>NZ_JAJTTH010000010.1 GCF_021341665.1 Pseudomonas sp. Au-Pse12
CTGCTTTAACGGAACCGAGGCAGAGTTCGAACATATGATGCCTTTGGTGGGGCCGCTCATTATTCTCGACCTACCCTTTACGCTGGTGGCAGATACGCTATCGCTTCCTGCGTGCTTGATGTAGTCGCCAAGTGGCTGAGGCCGTGTGTTCTCTTCCGCATCGGGGTGTGATCTGGCAGGAGCCAATCTCTGCATCAGCCCTGTTTATTGCTCGGGCTTCGCTGCATGAAAGCTTCTGGAATGTGCCGCAATGCACGAGCGCGCCCGGTTACAGCGCCATCACATCTCGATGGTCGGCATGGTGTTCTTGCCGCAGCTGATGAGTTGCCCCGCGGTGACCTGGAGCCCATTGCTGGGTTTCGCGCTGTACCCGGCGAGGAAGCCAGCCATTACCAAGGCCGTGTATAGAACCGTTTTTCTCAAGATCATGCCGGTGCCTGCTGAAGGGTGGATAGGAAAGCGTGCAGCACTGATCCTTGTTCCGGGAAAAGGTTCCTGATGAGTCGGCGCACCGAATGCCGCCTGTGACGATTGGCTGACTTGTCGGCCTGCTGAACGGCTTAGTAAAGTCGCCGCGCCGGAAAGGATGCTTGTCAGCTGCCTTAATCCACCTATGGACACCGCCAATGGCTCATCAGGATCACCTTGTTAACTACGTCAGCGCCATCCTCGGAGGTTCGTCGCCTCGTAGCGCGCACCTTGAAAGCGCCCATCAGGAAACCTGGCTCGATCAGGGATACACCGTCAGCGCCGAGGAAAAAATCTACGCCTTCGATGACGGCGCAATGATCAAGCGACTGATCGAGCAGGATAATTTTCCCAGCGACGCCGTCTGCGCCGAATGCTGGATTTGCTATGAAGTCGTTCGCCAGCCGCTCGACAAAGTCATCAGCCCTTGCCACATCAGCTTCAACAATGAGTGCAGGGAAGCCTATTGGCTGAAGTACTTTTGCGCCGCCTAGCAGGCGCAGCTCGCTACAGGACTTCGTCGGTTGGGCCAGCAGCACTCCTTCCTTGTTCAGCAGCGGGCCGCCGATGTCGAACGTTCTTCGATCATCTCGTAACCCCAGCCGGTGCCACAGGGGCCGAACTGTTCCGTGGTGCGTTTGGCCTGACGGAGTGTCGATGACTGGATGGGGGGCAGAAGCGCACTCGCGCAGTGGCGAACACTGCGAAGAGAAGGTTTGGAAGAGGGCGCTACGGATAGTCTTCGGGTCTCGCAACTGCTGCGGACCCGAAGGGCTTGTAGCCTACTTAGATGCGGTGAATCTGAGTGATGTGCGGCTTACCGTTAATTGGCGCGTAGATTTCAACTATCGCCTGCCAGCTGCTGGACGAGCCCGGTAGCGTTGCTTTCGTCTGATAGCGATAGTTGGTGCCATTGACTACCTGGGTCGAAACCAGTTCGGGCGTGTAGTTAACACCTACGAACCCGGCCAAGGCCTCTTTGAAGACTTCCTGATCCTTTGGGGTCAGTTTGTGGTAAGCGGTCCATCCACCAACAAGATGTTCTTGAGCAGTCATGAATTAAATCTCCATATTTAAATTCCTACTCGTCTGGCTTTTCGGATTTCGCCCCGTCTATTGAATGGTTTCCGGAATCCATTTCCTGAATGGTTTTCCGAGCATCCCTACTCCTATTTGCTGTGAACCCGGGTGCTTGGGAAAACACCGATACGAGCCTACTGCCGGTCCGGGGGAGTGTAGATCAGGAACAAGGAGGATCAAGGCAGGGAAGGGGGGAGGGGAAGGGCGCTGGCCAAGTCCAAAGATTGATGCCGAGAGCTTTTTAGAAAGTAGTCGCGATTGCCAGGGCCAGCTGTTCATCAGTCATGTACGGCTCACCATGGGCCGGATGGTAATACTGAACGGCTTGCTCAAATTGAGCTCCACGGATCTCACCGCCCGAACCGACAAAGGCAAGTGCATCAGCCTTGGCGGGCTTGAAGCTCTGCGAAGCAAGTGAGGTGAGCCCCGTGGTTGCTACGACGAGGACGCTAGGAGCGAGCGTTGTAACTACTAGAGTCCTTTCCACAGGGTCATGTATTTCATACGCCGAGACTTTAATGCTGACTGACACCAAGAGCGAGACAGCCAGAGCTTTCCATGGGGCCATTCCTAACTGCTTCCCTGCTGTCTGGTAGAGGGACGCTACCTTAGCAGGGAAAAAAGAAGGCAGAAACAAGAAGCCCGGCACTGGGCCGGGCTTTTTGCTGTGACGTTCTTAGCCTTACTAATCTCCTGAAGCATCAAACCAATACGTGCTCCTGGTGCGCAACGACAGGCTGATCATGTCCCAGTCGGTGGCAGAGGCGACTCTGTACGCCTCCCAGGCCCTTTCATGGTCACTTACTGGCAGCGGGTGAAGGTCTGGCTGTGCTGGGCGCTGAACGGTGAGCACTGTCTGCAATATCGCGAGCGGTTCTATGTTGATCCGCTGTCGTTCGAGAGTTGTTTTTCCTCTGCTTGGTTAAGTTGTTAAGAATTTATTGATTGCCCATAAAGTGATATCAGGCTGTTCCTCATGGGGAGAGTGTCCGCAGAAAGGTAGGTTCATTAACTTTGCACCAGGAACCTGCTCCACCAGATCTACCGCGTTTGTCCTGGAGACAAGCATATCGTCGTCGCCCCTAACGACCAGCAGCTCGCAATCAATATTTCTGACTGTTGCTCCAGGGTAGCCGCTATCACTGGAGTCGAGCCAAAGTCCTACGAGCTGACGAGTGAGTCGTTCAAAATTGGGTTGGGGATTCAGTGATTGATAGCGTTCATAGCTGTCAGGAAATACCTCGCGCCAGCCTTCTGGCGTTACCTCGGAGTACAGCGCTCGTGTGGGGTCTTCAGTCTTGAGCTCCCAATGCGCGCCAATGGTTACCACTTTGCGAATATCTATGTCCCCGGCCGCTGCAAGACGCAGGGCGGTTATGCCGCCGTCGCTGTGGCCAATAATATTCACTGGTCCAATGTCGAGGTAGCGGAGGACTGCCGCAATATCCATTTCCAGTCGCTTGTATGTGAGCTCCTCAGTGCCAAGTGAGGACATGCCTTGTCCCCGACTATCAATACCGATGAGTTTATAGGTTTGCCCCATGTCGGCCAGGATAGGATTGAAGTCCTCGATACTGCCAAAACCGCCGTGCAAGAATACGATTGGCTCTCCGCCCTCATTTCCCTGTACCTCGTAATAAATTTCCGCGCCATCGATCTCGAGGTGTTTACCGCTCATGTGATTGAAAAACTGCATTCCATTACCTCAGCGATGTAATTGCTTTCCGTGCTCAATCTCTGGCTGAAGGAGCGTCACCCAGAGTGCATCTCTACGCAACATATCAAAAGTCAGAATGTGTGCGTCGGAGTGAGTTTGGGCGCGTTTCCATTCTTTTGAAGCTGGATAGGGAGTGCTGGCTAATGCCAGTAAGATCACGCTCAGTGTTTTCATTGAGTCCATTCCTGACTGCTTCCACTCGTCCAGCGGCATTGAGGAGGTCGGCGGAGCCCTATGTGCGCAATCGTGGTGGTGCCGTGTTGAGTAGCAATGTGGTGTGTTTTTTGTTCGGCAGGACGCCGGGGAAGGGAAAGTTTTGTAACGAGGACCAAGAAGCGCCGCTTGGAAAATCCACCAGACACAAAAAAGCCCTGAAAAATCAGGGCTTTCTCGTTGAGATTTGGCGGAGGCGTAGAGATTCGAACTCTAGGACCTGTTACAGTCGGCGGTTTTCAAGACCGCTGCCTTAAACCACTCGGCCACACCTCCAGATCGCATTGCGGGCGCCATAATACCCGAATGAAACACACTGTCAAACTCTCTGCGTCGCGAGTTACAGAGCGTCTGTTATCATCCTTGCCACTAAATGTTTCCCCCAACAGGAGTGTCGCCATGCGCGAACAGGATTACGCAGTTAACAACGGCGTGCAGGCCGAGCAGCTAGAGGTTAGCCGCGTCCTGCGCAACACTTACGGCCTGCTGGCCCTGACCCTCGCGTTCAGCGGTGTCATGGCCTATGTCGCGCAGCAGATGCGCGTCGGCTACCCGAACATTTTCGTGGTGCTGATCGGCTTCTACGGTCTGTTCTTCCTCACCAACAAACTCCGTGACTCGGCCTGGGGCCTGGTGTCGGCGTTCGCCCTGACCGGTTTCATGGGTTTCCTGCTGGGCCCGATCCTCAATCGCTACCTGGGCATGCAGGGCGGCGCTGAAGTGGTCAGCTCGGCCTTTGCCATGACGGCTCTGGTGTTTGGCGGTCTGTCGGCCTACGTGCTGATCACCCGCAAGGACATGAGCTTCCTCGGTGGTTTCATCACCGCCGGTTTCTTCGTGTTGATGGGCGCCGTGCTGGCCAGCCTGTTCTTCCAGATCAGCGGCCTGCAATTGGCGATCAGCGCCGGCTTCGTGCTGTTCTCCTCGGTGTGCATCCTGTTCCAGACCAGTGCCATCATCCACGGCGGCGAACGCAACTACATCATGGCCACCATCAGCCTGTATGTATCGATCTACAACCTGTTCGTCAGCCTGCTGCAACTGTTCGGCATCATGGGCCGCGATGACTGATCCCGGTTGTTGAGCCAATAGAAAAGCCCGCTTCGGCGGGCTTTTTGTTGCCTGGCTTTCAGCCGTGGCGAGGTTTCAAGGGCTGTGCAACTGCAAGCGGGCGGTGGCTATGGCGTCCTTGTTGACCTCGATGGAGAACGACAGGACGGCGACGTGCTGCTGTTCCAGTTGGTCGATCCAGGTGATCAGGCCGTTGAGCGGCCCTTCCAGGCTGAGGTTGACTCGCCCTTCGTCCTCCTGGTCCATGCGTTCCAGATTGAGCCCGGCCTGGCTGCTGGAGCGCGCCAGCATGCCGGGCAGGGCGTCGCCGGAAATGCTCGGGACACGACGTGGATAAGTGCTGGCGGGCAGCCGTTGTAGATCGTGAAGCAATTGCCTTTCCTCGGTATAACGTTGCTCGGCCAGGGCCAGAGCCTGTTGTTGCGGTTGCCAGAGCAGATAGAGGCTGGTCAGGCCGGCGAAGACCGCCAGGGCCTGTACCGCCCGTTGTTCGCGTTTTGCCAGGCGTTGCCAGCGTTGTCGGAGTGGGTGCGCCAGGGCGTTTCGAGCCAGGAGCGTGGTGATGGGCAGATGCACGGTTTACTCCTTGATCTGAAAGCGTGCGGAAACGCCTTGAGCATCGCGCACGGATGAGTCGGTGGCGACGCTCAGGCCCTGGTTGATCAGGCCCTCGCGCAGCAGTTGCAGGTCGGCAAAGGCCGGGGCGCTGACTTGCAGGCTCCAGCCTTCCTCGGCCTGGTAATCCAGGCGCTGGATCAGTGACAGGGCGCCGCCGCTGGCGCTCCACTGCTCCGCCAATTGCGACAGGCGCAGGGCCACGCCGGGTGTTTCCTGCACCTGTTGACGTTGCTTGAGCCGCACTTGATGCGCCAGGTCGGCGGTGGCCGGTTCATCGCCAAAGCGTTCTTGCCAGAGGCTCTGGCTGGCCGCGTGCAACTGGTCGCTGCGCTGTTCCAGGTACAGCCGGTGCCCGATGTTCTGCAGCAGCGGCGCGCCGGCGGCTATCGCCAGCACCAGCAGCGCCAGGCGCCAGGGCGCGGTGTGTCGGGTGCGGCGCTGGAAATCACCCTGGCACAGGTCGATCGCCTGCTGGCTGCCCTGGCTGAGCACTTGCCAAGGCTGCTCTTCGGCCTGCCAGGGCTGTGGCTCAAGACCGTCGATGGCCGGGGGCTCGGCGCTTTGCCAGAGCAGGTCGGGCGGTAGCAGGCGGCCCAGGTCGCCGAGTTCCCGTTCATTCAGGGTCAGGCGCAGCGGCGCGCCGCCCCCCAGCAGCCAGCGGCCGTCCCAGGCCAGGGCGCGAGGCCGGTCCTGGCCCAGGCAGTCGGCGTCGATGTGCACGCGCGACGGTTGCAGCCCATGCTCGGCCAGGCGCGTGAGGCAGCGCTGCAGGTGTTCGCGGCCGATGACCAGCACGGAACAATGACGTCGCTCGCGCAACGGGCCATGGGCCAGGTGCAAATGCTCCAGATCGTCGATCAGCTGTTCTTCCAGCGCGCTGTGCAGGGCCTGGCGCAACCAGCGACCGCTGCGAGCCGGCACGCTGACCTGATGAAAACTGGCCATCTCCATGGGGAGCAGCAAGACGAATGAATGCTCGCGCAGCTGTTGGGCCGCCTGTTCCAGGCTGCCTTGCCGGGGCGTGTCATCGGCTGACCACCACTGGCAGTGCCAAGGGGTGTCGCCAGTGGCGTGAGGCGAAAGGTAAAGCCAATGGCTCATCAATGGTTACTCGGTAAGCGGATAGGCATGGGGGGCTCCAGGCAGCAAGGTGCGCTGCTGCACGCGAACCTGCTCGGCGCTGATGACGCGCAGGTCGCTGACCAGGCGCAATCGCTGGCCGTGCAGCTCAACGTCGATGGTGGCGCGAAACTGCCGGCTGTTGACGCTCAGCCCGCGTGGGCTGATGTCCCGGCCCTGGAGCATGGGATTGGCGAGAAACGCGGCGACCGTCGGGTAGCCCTTGCCCGGACGCGAGCTGGCCAGGGTCTGGGCGGTCGGCAGGTCGATACCTTCGATACTGGCCAGCACCAGGGCGCTGGCGGTGTTGAGGTTGAGCGGCCCCTGCTCGTAGGCGGCCACCAGCGGCGCCAGGCGTTGCTGGGTTTCGCGGTCGACTTCCGGCAATGGCCGCAGCTCACTGAGATCGCTCAGGGGCAGTGGCCGGCCCAGGCGATCGCGCGGGCGCACCAATGCCGCCGGGTCGTGGGGCTTGAGCTGCGCCAGGGCCAGCAGCCGCTGGTAGCGCGCACGCGAGATGACATCGTCGCGCACCAGCGCGCTGTTGAGGTTGAGCCGGGCCCCCAGATCGTCGATCCGGATGTGGATCTTGCCGCCGTCGATGGCAAACGCCGGGGCCGCCTGGGCCCAGTGCTGGCCGAGATGGGTCACCAGCAGGCCGCCCTCGCTGCGGGCATCCTCCCGCAACTGGCTGCGAGCCCAGCTTTCGCCACTCAGGGCCAGTTGCCAGAGCTGCTGGTGCTGCACCAGCTGGCTGCTGCTGGCGAGGCTGAGCCGCTGGCGGGCGAGCATGTTGCTGACCACCAGGGTCACCAGGGCAGTGATCAGCAGCACGCTGAGCAGGGCGACGCCGCGCTGTGCACGAGGCTCATTCACCGGGCGCGTCCTCGGCCACTTCGGTGCCACCGGGCAACAGGATGACCCGGCGAATGTTCGGGTAGCCGGGCGCGTTGAGGGCGATGTCCACGGCGGCCGGCAGGCTCAGGGCCTGGCTGCCGACGGGCCAGCTGTCATGGGCTTGGCCCTGGCCGTCGATGAAACGCAAGTGGATCAGCTCGACCCCGCTGAGCAGGGACTGCGCCTGGCTGATGCTGCCCGGCTCCAGGCCCTGGGTCTCGCGCAGCCACTCGCCGTCGCTCAAGCGATGGTTGGCCTGCAGCAGATCGCTGCGCGGAAACTCCAGCGGGTTGCGCCAGCCACCGCGCAGCACGCGCAGCCCCTGGGGTTGGCTGACCAGCGCCTGGCTCTGGCTGTGGTCGTCCTTGAGTGCATGGCGCTGGGCCTGGATCAGGTCCCGTTCCAGCAGGCCCAGGGCCCTTTGCAGGTGGCGCAATTGTTGCTCCTGGGTCTGGATCCGCTGGTCACTGCGCATGACGCGGTCGAGCAACTGGTAGGTCGCCAACCCCAGCAGGCTGAAGATGGCGATCGCCACCACCACTTCCAGCAAGGTGAAGCCGCGCTGGTTCATGGGGTGGCCTCGATGTAGCCCAGCAGCTGCGCGCGGCTGTATTGCCGGGCCCGTTGCGGGTCCTGCTCGGCCGAGACCCGCAGGTTGACCTTGAGTAGCCGCGGGTCCGCGGCCGCTTCGATCTCGCTGAACAGCCACCAGCTGCGCCCGCCAAACTCGACCTGCCGCTGCTGGCGCCCGCTGCTGGCTGGCTGCATGCCGCTGCGCAGTTCATTGAGGTAGTTGTCGGCGATCCAGCTGGCCTGGGTGCGCTCGGCCAGATTGCCGCTGTTGATGGCCACATGCTGGATCGCGCTGAACAGCGCAATCGACACGGTGGCGAAAATCGCCAGCGCCACCATCACTTCCAGCAGGGTAAAGCCCCGTTCAATTTGCGGTTTCAAGCCGAGGCTCCTGTATGCCGTCGCTGGACAGGACCAGCAGCGGGGCGTTGCGGTGCTCAATCCACAGGGTGAAGGCACTGGTTTCATCGCTGGACAACACCAGCAGTTGGGGCATGGCGCTGCGACGCTCGGCCTGGCCCAGGCTCGGGCCGGCTTCGGTCGCTTCAAGGCGCAGGCGCAAGTTGCCGGGCAGGGTCTGGCCGCGCCAGTCGTGGTCGGCCAGCCATTGCCCCTGTTCGTCCAGGCGCATGACGCGGTAGGCCTCGGGGTCGATGCGCAGGCCGTAGTCGCGGTTGCTCAACACCGCCTGCTGGCGCAGCAGTTGCAGCAGCGCCAGCAGGCGATCGCCTTCACGGCGCGCCTGACGGCTGGCGGAGTCGGGGTTGACCAGGCCGATCATCCCCGCGCACAGGGCGATGATCAGCACCACGACCAACACTTCGACCAGGGTGAAGCCCTTGCTGTGGGAGCGTTGCACCGATCAGCGGTCCCAGTTGCCGATCTCGGCGTTCAGGCCTTCACCGCCGAGCTTGCCGTCGGCGCCGAAGGAGAACAGGTCATAGCCGGTGCCCCGGGTGCCCGGCATGCGGTACTGATAGGCATTGCCCCAGGGGTCGATGGGCAGACGCTTGAGGTAGCCGTCGGGGTTCCAGTTGCGTGCCGGCGGGTTGCCGCTGGGCTTGCTGGCCAGGGCTTCGAGCCCTTGCTGGGTGCTGGGGTATTGATGGTTGTCGAGTTTGTAGATGTCCAGGGCCATGGCGATGGCCTTGATGTCGCTCTGCGCGGCGGCGGCCTTGGCCTGATCGGGACGGCTCATGATCTGTGGCACCACCAGGGCCGCGAGGACCCCGAGAATGACCACCACCACCATGATTTCAATCAGGGTAAAACCGCGTTGTTTGTTCTGGTTCTGCACGTAGGGGGTTCCGGATTCAGGTAATCAGTTGGTTCAGGCTGAGGATCGGCATCAGGATCGCCAGCACGATGATCAGCACCGAGGCCCCCATGAACACCAGCATGGCCGGCTCGAACAGGCCCACCAGCAGGGCGATGCGGTTGGCCAGTTGTTGTTCCTGCTGCTTGGCGGCGCGTTCGAGCATGCTGTCCAGCTCGCCGGAGCGTTCACCGCTGGCAATCATGTAGAGCATCATCGGCGGGAAACTGCCGTTGAGTTCCAGGGCCCGGGTCAGGCTGATACCTTCGCGCACCCCTCGGACGATGTCTTTCAGACCCGTACGAATTTTCTGATTGGCCACCACCTCGCTGGCGATGGACAGCGCGTCCAGCAACGGCACGCCGCTGCGCCCGAGAATCGCCAGGGTGCTGACAAAGCGCGTGCAGTTGCTGGCCCGGATCAAGCGTCCGAGCAGGGGCAGTTGCAGCACCAGGGCATGCCAGCGCTCGCGCGCCGCGGGGTTGCGGATGGCGCCGCGCGCGCCGAGCACCAGGGCCGCCACCACCAGCAGCAGGAGCAGGCCATGGCTCTGCAGGAAGGCGCTGCTGGCGATCAGGCCCTGGGTCAGCAGCGGCAGTTCCTGGCCACTGTCGATGAACACCTTGACCACGTCGGGCACCACGAAGCCCAGGAGGAAGCCGACGATGCTCACCGCCGCCAGCATCAGGATGCTCGGGTAGAGCATGGCCAGCTGGATCTGCTGACGGGCCGCCTGCTGGGCTTCGGTGTAGTCGGCCAGGTTCAGCAGCACCTGGCCCAGGTGCCCGGAGCGTTCGCCGGCGGCCACCGTGGCCCGGTACAGGTCGGGAAAGGCCCGCGGGTAGGCGGCCAGGGCCACGGCCAGGCTGTAGCCCTCCAGGACCCGCGAGCGAATGGCCAGGAGCATGCTCTTGATCCGTTGTTTCTCGCACTGCGCGGCGACCGCGGCCAGCACTTCCTCCAGGGGCAGCGAGGCCTGGACCAGGGTCGACAGCTGGCGGGTGAGCAAGGCCAGTTCGGCGCTGTTCAAGCCGCCGGCACCCTGCAGCAGGCCCTTGCCGCGCACGCGCTTGTTCTGCGTGGCGCTGAGCTTGAGGATCACCAGCTGGCGTTCGCGCAGCAACTGCCGGGCATGGCGCGGGCTGTCGGCTTCCACCACCCCGGTGGATTTTCTGCCGGCGGCGCACATGGCCAGGTATTCGTAAGCGGCCATGGTCAGTCCCTTTGGGTTACGCGCAGCAGTTCTTCCAGGCTGGTCTGCCCTTGCAGCACCATGTTCCGGCCGTCGTCGAACAGGCTGGCGCTGTGCTTGCGCGCCTGTTCCTGTAGCTGGTGCTCGCCGGCGCCGGCGTGGATCAGCTGGCGCAAGGTGTCGTCGAACAGCACCAGTTCATAGATGCCCCGACGCCCGCGATACCCCGACTGCTGGCAGGCGCTGCAGCCTTGGGGGCGATGCAGCGGCGGCGCGGCGTCCGCGGCCAGCCCCAGGCGTTCGCAGGCGGCGGCGTCGGCGCTGTGCGGCTCCTTGCATTCCGGGCACAGCAGGCGCACCAGGCGCTGCGACAACACCCCCAGCAGCGAGGTGCAGAGCAGGAAGGGTTCGATGCCCATGTCCACCAGCCGGGTCACGGCGCCGATGGCGCTGTTGGTGTGCAGGGTCGAGAGCACCAGGTGCCCGGTGAGGGAGGCCTGCACGGCAATTTCCGCGGTTTCGCGGTCGCGGATCTCGCCGACCATCACCACGTCCGGGTCCTGGCGCAGGATGGCCCGCAAGCCTCGGGCAAAGGTCATGTCGACCTTGGCGTTGACCTGGGTCTGGCCGATCCCGGTGAGGTGGTACTCCACCGGGTCCTCGATGGTCAGGATATTGCGCTCCAGGCTGTTGAGGCTGGCCAGCCCGGCGTACAGCGTGGTGGTCTTGCCGGAACCGGTGGGGCCGGTGACCAGGAGAATGCCGTGGGGTTTGTGCAGGGCGATTTCCAGGCGCTGGCGCACGCTGTCGTTCATCCCCAGGTGGCTGAGGTTGAGGCGCCCGGCCTGCTTGTCCAGGAGGCGCATCACCACCCGCTCGCCGTGACTGGAGGGCAGGGTCGAGACGCGCACGTCGACCTCGTGGCCGGCGATGCGCAAGGCGATCCGGCCGTCCTGGGGAATGCGCTTCTCGGCGATGTCCAGCTTGGCCATGACCTTGATCCGCGACACCAGCAGGGTCGCCAGTTCGCGGCGTGGGCGCAGCACTTCGCGCAGCAGGCCGTCGACCCGCAGGCGCACCGACAGGTGTTCCTCGAAGGCTTCCAGGTGCACGTCGGAGGCCTTGCTCTTGACCGCCTCGCTGAGGATCGCGTTGATCAGGCGAATGATCGGCGCGTCGTCTTCCTGTTCCAGCAGGTCGGTGGTCTTGGGCAGTTGCTCGGCCAGGCTGTTGAGGTCGAACTCTTCATCGAACTGTTCGCCCAGGCCGTCGGCCACCTGCTTGGCGCCGTTCTGGCCGTCACGGTAGTGGGCGGCCATGCGCTGGGCGAAGGCCTCGTCGTCGAGCACCTCGCTGCGCAGCAAGGCGCCATTGAAGCGCCGAACCTCGGCCACCACCGACAGCGGTGTAGTGGCGCGGCAGTAGAGCACCGCGCCGCCTGCCTGATTGTCCAGCACCACGCCGTGGCGGCGCGCGTAGGCAAAGGCCAGGCGCGCGTCTTGCGGGTGGGCGATCATGGCTGCGGCCGGGCGCCGGGGGAGCGCATGTCGATCAGGCCCTGCTCGCCATCGCGGTTGGCCTCGAACAGGCGGTGCGCGTCTTCAGGCAGTTGCCCGCGGGTGTTGCCTTCCAGGGGGCGCAGGGAGCGCATGCTGTTGTACTTCTGCCGGCTCATCTGCTCGGTGCTGGCGGTGTTGCGCAGCAGTGTCGGGCGCAGGAACACCATCAGGTTGGTCTTCTCGTTGACTTCCTTGCTGCTGCTGAACAGGCGGCCGAGCCAGGGAATGTCCCCCAGCAGCGGCACCTTGCTGACCTGGACCTTGACGTTGTCCTTGATCAGCCCGCCAAGGACGATGATCTGCCCGTCGTTGGCCAGGATGGTGCTCTTCACCGAGCGCTTGTTGGTGATCACGTCGCTGGTGTTGATGCCCGGCGGCGCGGCGGCCAGCTCGGAGCTTTCCTGTTCGACATTCAGGCGCAGGAAGTTGCCCTCGTTGATGTGCGGGGTGACCTTGAGGGTGATCCCCACATCCTTGCGCTCCACCGTGGTGAAGGGGTTGCTGGCGCCGGCGGTGTCGGTGGTGTAGGAGCCGGTCTGGAACGGCACGTTCTGGCCAACGAGGATTTCCGCCGCCTCGTTGTCCAGGGTCAGCAGGCTGGGGGTGGACAGCAGGTTGTTGTTGGAGTCGCTGGACAGCGCGGTGATCAGCGCGCCGAAGTTGCTGCCGCCGATGCCGATGATCGCGCCGTCGGGCAGGGTCGGGCGCTTTTCGTCCTGCAGGTTGTTGAGCAGGGTGCCGATGGACAGGCCGGCGCTGTTGAAGTTGCTGGCGGCCGACACCTTGCCGCGGCTGCCGGCCCATTGCACGCCAAGGGCCTGGTTGATGTCGCCGCTGACCTCGACGATCGCCGCTTCCACCAGCACCTGGGCGCGGGGCTGGTCGAGTTCGTCGATGATGCTTTCGAAGGTTGCCAGCTGGGCCGGCGAAGCCATCAGCACCAGGGCATTCTGGCTGGCGTCGGCGCTGACCAGCACCGGGCTCTCCTGCTTCTGGCTGTCGCCGCCGCGGTTGCCGGTTTCCATGCGTTTGCCAATGCCGCTGAGCAGCTCTTCGAGTTTTTTCGCGTCGCTGTGGTTAAGCCGCCGGACCCGCGCGGTGTCGCCGACATTGGTCGGTACATCCAGGCTCTGGGCCAGGCGTTGCATCTGTTGGCGGATCGGCGCCGGGCCCACCAGGATCAGGCGGTTGCTGCGCGAGTCGCCAATCGCCTTGGCGCTGGTTTGCGCGCCGTTGCTGTCGGTCAGGCTGTCGGTCAGGGTCTTGGCCACGTCACCGGCCCAGGCGTGCTTGAGCTGGAGGATGTTGAACTGGCGGCCGCCGGCGTTATCCAGTTCACCGACCACCTGGCGGATGCGCTGCACGTTGTTGGCGCTGTCGGAGACGATCAGTGCGTTGGAAGTGGTGGACGGCGCCATGTAGGCGTCCACGGCCACCAGCGGGCGCACCGCGGCGGCCACTTCGCTGGCGTTGGCGTTGTGCAGTTCGATGACCTGGGTGACGAACTCTTCACTGGCGCCGCTGGCCTGTACATGGGCCTTGGTCTTGGCCTCGGCCACCGGCAGGATCAGCACCCGGTCGCCCTGGTCCATGGCCACGTAGCCCTGGCTGCGCAGGGCGGTGAGAAACAGCGAGTAGATGCCTTCCTGGTTCATGGCGGTGGTGGACTGCACCGTCACCTTGCCGTTCAGGCGCGGGTCGAGAATCATCGTCTTGCCGGTGATCTGGCCCACTTCGTTGACCAGGTCGCGCAATTCCGCGTCTTTCATGTTCAAGGTCCACTGCTGCCCGAGGGGCAGTTTTTCAGTGGCGTGAAGGGGACCGATCAGCGTGCCGAGGGTCAGCAGGGAACCTGCGATAAATGCTCGTTTCATGGTGTCTTGGGGGGTCACAAGGAAGGTTGGACGGGGCTGTCGTGCTCGCCCCGCGCAGCGGTGCTCGAAGACGAGTCGCGGCGCGCGGGCAGAGGGATCAGCAAGGGGGTCGCAGGGCTGGCCAGCGTCAGCGCCTGGTCCTCGCCATAACGCTGCAGGCGCACCTGGGTGGTGCCAATTTCACGCAGGCTGCCGCCCCCGGGCAGGGGCTCGCCAATGCGATAGAAGCGGCTGCCTTCAGGGGACTCGATCAGCGCCCTGGACAGTTCCGGGTGGCGCTCCACCAGGCTGGCCAACAAGGTCAGGGGCACCCGTGGCTGGTGAGCGCTGGCCTCCTGGGGTTGCAGCCCGAACAACCGGGCGATGGCGTCGGTGTCGGGCGGCTGATGGGCCGGCGCCGGGGCTGCCGCGGGCGCGGGGTTGCCGCTGGACTCCAGGCCCTGCAGCCACAACCCGCTGTCACGGCCAAGCCAGCCCAGCCAGCTCAGCAGCAACAGCAACGCGCCGGCCCGCAGGGCGACGCGTGGGCAAAGGCGCAGGGTGTTCACAGGGACATGCGCTGCAGGAGTTTTTCACCCCGCCAGTGATGCACCGCCACCGCGGCCACATGCCCGACCACCAGCATGGCCAGGGCTACGCAGGCGTATTTGTGCACGCGGTTGAAAAACTCAGTGAGCAGCGGTTCCTGCAATGGCTGGTACAGCGACAGCAGGCCAAACAGGTTGATCGGCCGCTCCATCATCAGCACGCCAGTGACCAGGACCAGGCCGGTCACGACGTAGAGCGCCAGGTGGCCGACCTTGGCCAGCAAGCGCAGCGCCCGGTTGGGGTGCGCCGGCTCCTGATGGTCCAGCGCGCAGAGAATGCGTAGGCCTAGCAGCGGAATCAGCATGAAGGTCAACGATACGTTGATGAAGCTGATGCCGTCGGCGAGGGCCGTGGGTAGATCGAGCAGTGCATTGCCGAAACCGGTCACCGTCGCCCAGATAATGATCGCGGCGAAGGTCCAGTGCAGCAGTACGTGGGGTTTTGAGTAAGTGCAACTAGGCATAGGAAAAGGCATGACTGGCAAAGGAAGCGTGGCGCCGAAGCGCCACGCTCGGGTTGACGAAGGTGTGACTTACTGACGGGTCCAGGCCGAGGTCCAGCTGCTGCCTACGCCCGGCTCGAACGCGGTGGAGCCGCTGTTCCACTGGATGCAGTAGCCGCTGTACGGGAACGGGTTGCACTTGTAGGTCTTGCCGTCCTTGGGTTGCAGGACCACGGTGCCGGCCTTGTAGGTGCTCAGGCCCTGCGGGAACACGTGGTCATACTTGCCCGGGGTCTCGCCGCCACCGCTCTCTTCCTGCTTGAGCTTGAAGCTGGCGGTCTCTTGCAGCAGTTCGCCTTTCTTCGAGGAGGCCACGACGACCAGGTCATAGTCGCCTGCGCTCTGGCCAACGAGCGGAATGGAGAAGTGCGGGGTGTTGCCGGCCGGGGCCTGCTGGTGCGCAACGGTTTCATGCTGGGCGTTGTACACGGTGGCCTTCACGGTGTAGTCGCCGCCCTTGGCGATGGCGTTGAAGTGCAGTTCGGTCTTGCCGTCCTTGAGGGTGTATTCGGACTGCATGCCGGTGATGGCCAGTTCGCCCGGCTTGGCGGCCTGTTCCTTGTCGATCATCACGTTGACGATGTCGCTGCCTTTCTTGACCAGGATTTCGTTCCTGCCGAAGTTCGGCACCACTTCGTCCTTGTCGTTGAGCAGGCCCATCTGGTAGCCCTGCTTGGCGGTATTGACCTTCTTCGCCAGCTCGTGCGGCCAGACGTCGGCCTTGGCCAGTTCGGCGCTATCGATGTTCAGCACCACTTGCTTGGCGTTGATCTCGCTCTGTGCGTTGAAGACGCGAGTCTTGACCTTGTCGCCGATGCTCAGGGCTTCGGGCTGTACCGCGCCAACGGTGTCCCAGTTCGACGGGATGACCGCGCCATTGTCGATGTTCAGGTCGACCACGCTGTAGAAGGTGGCGTCGGTGTCGTTGACTTTCCAGGTGGCCAGCAGCACGTGGTAACCGGAGCGGTCAGACGGGATGTTCACGGTGTGCTGGGTTTTGCCGCCGGCCGGAGCCGGGACGGTGCCAGCCGGCCATGGCTGATCCAGCAGTGGGGTCATTTCGAACGAGTCGCGGGTCAGCGGTTGGTTCGGGTTCCAGTCTTTCTTGGTGATGTAGAACTGCCAGTAGCGGGTGGCGTGACCTGCTTTGTAGTGCCAGGTGAAGTTCTGCGGGCCCGGCTTGATGGTGGTCTTGGCCCAGCGAGTAGCACTCTGCTCGTTGATCGGGGAGAAGCGCACTAGGCCGCCGGCGGCGATGGTGCCGTTGGCCGGGCCGCAGACCTTGAAGTCGCCGGTGCAGGCCTGGGCGTTGCTTGGAAAGTGCTCGAGATCGTTACGGCCAGGCACGCCGATGTACTCGGTGCTTTGTGGCTCGTACATCACCGGACCGCAGTTGACGTTCAGTCTGCCGCCATCGGAATGGCACATGAAGGCGCGAGACTTGGGACTCTCGATATAACCGTGAGCGGAGGCCTGTTGCGCGGCGAGACCTGCTGCGCCCATGGCCAGGACCAGAGGCAGTTTGAGGAGCGAACGTGCTCGGTTGGAGTTGATCATTGAGAAAGCCTTAAACGATTGGAAATGGATACAAAAGGGCTCGGGGCATGCAAGGGAAACGACCTGCTGCAGCGGTCGCGCCGGCGTATCCCCGAGCACAGCGATAGGCTACGTGGCGGGGTACAGCGCTCCCATGGGACGAGTACGAGAGTGGCCCGACCGAGTCGCGTTTGTGCGGGCAAAAAAAAGCGTGGCACTCACCGGCCACGCTCAAGGGTCAAACCTGCGTTGTTGTTATTGGCGGTCCCAGGCCATGCCCCAGTGGCTGCCGGTGCCGGGTTCGTATTGCGTGGCGCCGGCTTTCCACTGCACGCAGTAGCCGCTGTAAGGGAATGGCTTGCACTTGTAGGTCTTGCCGTCCTTGGGCTGCAGCACCAGGGTGCCGGCTTTGTAGGTGCTCAACCCTTGCGGGAACACGTGGTCGTACTTACCACCTTCAACCGGTGGCTCGCCGCCGTTGCCCGGTGTTTCGCCGCCACCGACGTTCTCTTCAACCTTCACGGTGAAGCGGGCGCTTTGCTGCAGCAACTCGCCTTTCTTCGAACTGGAGACCACCACCAGGTCGTACTGGCCGGCCTTGGCGTCTTTCAGCGTGATCGAGAAGTGCGGGGTCAGGCTGCCGACCGGTGCGTGCTCATAGGCCAGGGTCTTGCCTGCGCTGTCGAACACTTTGGCGTAGGTCGTGTATTCGTCTTTCGGGTCGCTGGCCTTGACGATGGCGTTGAAGTGCAGGTCGACCTGGCCGTTGTTCGCGGTGTATTCAGGCTGCACCCCGGTGACCTTGAGCTCGCTCGGCTGGCTGGCCAGCTCCTTGGCGATGATCACGCTGCTGATGTCGCTGCCCTTGTTGACGAAGATGCTGTTCTTGCCGCGGTTAGGCACGACCTGGTCCTTGTCGTCGAGCAGGCCCATCTGGTAGCCGAGCTTGGCCGCGTTGACCTTTTTCGCCAGCTCGAACGGCCAGACGTTTTCGTTGGCCAGCGCTGGCGAATCAATGTTCAGCTGCACTTGCTTGGTCTGTTGCTCGGTGTGGGTGAACACCCGGGTCATGACCTTGTCGCCGACCTTCAGCGGTTCGGGCTGCACCGCGCCGATATCGTTCCACTGCGAGGCAGGCGCGTTGGCGTTATCGATGTTCAGGTCCACCACCGAGTAGAACGTGTTGGAGTTGTCGTGGACTTTCCAGGTCGCCAGCAGCACGTGGTAGCCACTGCGATCGGCCGGGATCTTGACCTGGTGCTGGGTGGTGCCACCGGCCTTGGCCGGCATGCTGCCGTCCCATTTTTCATCCAGCAGCGGGGTCATTTCGAACGACTCGCGGGTCAGCGGCTGGTTCGGGTTCCAGTCTTTCTTGGTGATGTAGAACTGCCAGTAGCGGGTGGCGTGAACCGCGGTGTACTTCCAGGTGAAGGTCTGCAGGCCCGGTTTGATGGTGTTCTTGGTCCAGCGGCTGCTCGATTGTTCGTTGAGCTTGGCAAAGCCGGTCATGCCGCCGGCGGCAATGGTGCCATCGGCCGGGCCGCAGACGCGGAAGTCGCCGGTACAGGCCTGGGCGTTGCTCGGGAAGTGCTCGCGGCCGCCACCGGGGCTGCCGAAGTATTCGACGCTTTGCGGTTCATAGGCGACAGAGCCGCAGTTGGCGTTCTGATTGCCGCCAGCGGAACTGCACATGAAGGCGCGGCCCTTGGGGCTTTCGATGTAGCCGTGGGCGCTGGCTTGCTGAGCCGCGAACGAGGTCATGCCGATGGCCAGGGCCAAAGGCAATTTGAGGAATGAACGGGCTCGGTGCAACGTGATCATCGATTGATCCTTAGTTGGAAATTATTGGATTCAACAGGCGATCGTGGGGAAGGATGTGGCGGCTCAAGTTGAGTCTGGCATCCCTGTCTGGCGCCCCCCGAAAGCAGGCGCCAGAGTAGGAAGGGTTGGCGGCGGGTTATATCGGACGAGTACGAGAGTGCACCAGGGGCGCGCGGGCAATGCCTCTGGACCAGGGCTTGAGCGGCTGGCGCAGGGCGGCGAGGTCGGCCTTGGCCTGCTCGAAGATGCGCTCCATGCTGGCCAGCAGCTCGGCCTGGCAGCGGCGCACCGCGTCCGCCTGCTGGACATTGACCTGCCTCAGCGCATGGCAGGCAGCGGCCATTTTACTGGCATCGATCAGGCAGGCCACGCCCGCCAGGCGATGGCTCAGGTCGCCGATGGTCTGGGGCGTGCCGGCCAGATCGAGCACCTGCAATTGGGCGATTTCCTGCTGCAGGTTTTTGGTCAGCTCCAGCAGGATGCGCCGGCGCAGGATCGAGCTGTTCTTGCCCACCTCGTCCAGGTGATCGAGGCTGAACGAGCGTTGGAACGACGGTTCTTCGTCGAGGGGCGCATGGTTGCTGAGGACTTCCTGCAGGCGCGCCAGGGTCACGGGTTTGATCATCAGGTCGTTCATTCCGGCATTGGAACACTGGGTGGCCTCGTTGCTCAGGGCACTGGCGGTGTAGCCAATGATCAGGCGCTGGGGCAAGCCGCGGCGGCGCTCGTCTTCGCGCACGGCGCGGGTCAGGGCATAACCGTCCATGCCCGGCATGTTGCAGTCGCTGATCAACACGTCGTAGGTCGACTCGCTCAGGGCCAGCAGGGCCTGTTCGCCGCTGCACACGTGTTCGGCCTGGTGCCCCAGGCGGGCCAGTTGCAGGGTCAGGACCAGGCCATTGGTGGACACGTCGTCCACCACCAGTACCCGCAACGCCTTGGCTGCCTGCTGTTCCGGCGCCAGGGGCTCGGGTGCAGCCCCCGGGGCCAGTTGCCAGTTCAGGGGCAGCTCGACCTGCACGCAGCAGCCGCGCCCGGGCTCGCTTTCCAGCCAGATATGGCCGTCCATCAACTGGGTCAGCTGGCTGCAGATGCTCAGGCCCAGGCCCGAACCGCCGTAGAGGTGGGCGGTGCGCGCGCTGGCCTGGCGATAGGGTTCGAAGATCAGCGGCTGCAAGGCATGCGGGATGCCGATGCCGGTGTCGCAGACACTCAGGGTCAGCCGGCTCACGCCTTCGCGCAGCGGGGCCTCGGTCACCCGCACCTGGATGCTGCCCTGGTCGGTGAACTTCAGGGCGTTGCTGATCAGGTTGTGGAAGATCTGCTGCAGGCGCAGCGAATCGACCCAGTGCAGGCGCTGCCTGTCGGCCTGGTAGGTGAAGTGCAGGTGCAGGTTCTTCTCCCGGGCCTGGGCCGCGAACAGCCCGAGGCTGTTGGTCAGCAGCGGTTCCAGCGCGGTGGGGTGGGGGGCCAGTTGCATCAGGCCGCTCTCGATCTTGTCCAGGTCGAGGATGTTGCCGATCAGGTCGATCATCGAAGTCGCCGATTGCTGGGCCACCCGCAGGTTGTGCGAGGGGCTGTTGCGGCCGCTGGTTTCCAGCTCCAGCAGCCCCACCAGGGCATTGAGCGGGGTGCGCAGTTCGTGGCTCATGGACGCCAGGAATTCGCTTTTGGCGGCACTGGCCTTGAGCGCGACTTGCTTGGCTTCGCGCAGTTTGATTTCCAGGTGCTTGCGTTCGGAAATGTCCAGCCAGCCGCCCAGCAGTCCCTGGAGCAGGCCGCGGGCGTTGTAGAACGGCACCAGCCATTGGTACAGGTAATGCTGCTCGCCCTTGATGACCAGGCTGGTGTCGAGAAAGCGCGGCCGGTGGTTGTGCAGTAACTGGTGGTGTTCGTCCTGCAGCACCTGGGCAAAATTACCCGGCATGTTGCTCTGCTCGGTGGGCAGGCAGCCCTGGACCTGATCCTCGGAGGTGGAGAAAAACTCTTCATAGGCCCGATTGCAGGTGCTCAAGCGCCCGTGCAGGTCGCACACATACAGCGGCGTCGGCAGCCCGTTGAGCAGCGAGAACTGGAACGCCAGCTTGTCCTGCAGGCGGGTCTGGGCGCAGATCCGCTCCTTGACCTGGATCTTCAGCCGCCAGTTCCACACCAGGGACAGGACGAAGACCAGCAGCACCACCACGCCGACATGCCAGGCCTGGTCGGCGGCCCATGCCCAGAAGTTGTCCTGGGGGCGCTCGGCGATCACCTGGATATCGCTCTGCGGCGCGCGCGAGAGTGAATCCAGCAGCTTGTCCAGGATGCTCAGCAACTCGCTGGAGCCTGGCGCCACGGCAAATTGGTGAGGGCTCGGCGTGGCCTTGATCGACAGGCCGTACTGCAGGCCGCTCCCGGGTTGCGCCTGGCCGGCGCTGGGGCTGTCCAGCGTGGCGTCGACCCGGCGCTGCAGCACCAGGTCCAGGGACTGCTGGTAGTTCTCGGTGAGCATCAGCTGGAGCTTGGGGTAGCGCAGGCGCAGGTGGTCGTACAGCGGGTGGTCGCGCGACAGCGAAAGCGTGCGGCCCTCCATGGCTTCCAGCGAGCTGGGGGAGCTGTCGCCGGTGCGGATGATGAAGGTCCAGTTGCGCGGGCCGTAGGGCTGGCTGAAGCGCACGCCCCGGGACCCGTCGGCAATGTTCAGGGACCGGCTGGAGAGGTCGGCGCTGCCCTTGTTCAGTTGTTCCAGGTCCTTGGCCCGCGACAGGCTCGGCTGGATGTTGAGCGTCAGGCGAAAGGCATCGGTCAGGGTCTGCAGCAGGTCGATGCTCAATCCCGCCCACTGTCCGTCACTGGTGCGATACAGGTACGGCGGCGCTTCCTGGGCCAGCAGGTTGATCTGTTGATGTTCCTTCAACCACGCCAGTTCCTGGGGGCTGAGCATGAAGGCATCGGTCGGGGAATAGGGGAAGGGACCGTGGCTGGCGTGCTGCTGGACCTTGAGTTTCTGCGCCTCGGGAACGCTGTGCAGCACATGGTTGAGCAGGGCCAGCAGGGTGGGTTCGTCGCGGCGCACGGCGAAGGCGAAACCGGTGTTGGGCAGCTGCGCGGAAAACTTGTTGTGCAGGGCCAGGTCCGGGCGCGCCTGAAGGTAGAGGCTGGCGCGGAACTGGTCGCCGATGAAGGCGTCCGCCTCGCCCAGGGCCAACTGTTCGAAGGCCAGCGCCGTGGTGCGCACGGTGCGGACTTCGGCCAGCGGATAGGCATCGCGGATCTGCTGGTTCGGCAGGTAGTTTTCCAGTACCAGCACCTGTTTGCCGCGCAGGTCCAGGGGCAGGCTCTGGTCGCTGGTGCGGCCGACGATGATCGGCAGGTTGCGCAGGTAGGGCTGGCTCAGGCGCAGGTTCGGGTTGGCCGCTTCGAACTCGGTGGCGCGGGCCAGCAGATCGACCCGGTGGTCCAGCAAGGCTTCCACGGCGGCCTGGGGCGAGGGCAGCTCGACGCTTTGAAAGTGCAGGTCCAACTGTTCGCCGATCAGCTTCAGGTACTCGTCGGAAATCGACTTCAGGACCTGGTTGCCGGCGCTCTCCAGGGGGCGGTCCGGGGGCACGATGCGCGCCACCTTGAGGGTCTTGCGCGGCAGGCTGTTGCGCATCGCCAGCAACGTGCTCAGGGGCAGGTTGCTGTCCGCCGTTGCGGGCGCGGAGTCGGCGTAGGCCGGTGCCAGCAGGGTCAGGCAGGCCAGGGGGATGAGCAGCAGGCAAAAGCGCTGCATCCTCCGGCGCACGAAGGAAAGCGAAATGAGGTGCATAAGGGGGAATGCTCCGGGATCGGCCGCGCTCGGCGACTCAGGAAAGGCCGTGTTCCTGGATGTAGAGAAACAGGCTGGCTGAAGTGTCCAGGCCAAGCTTGCGCATGGCGCTGCTTTTTTGCGTGCTGATGGTCTGCTTGCTGCGGCACAGGTGCTGGGCGATGGCGCCAATGCTCATGCCGGTGCCGTACAGCCGCAGCACCTCGATTTCCCGCGCCGACAACTGTTCGGGTTGCAGCAGCGGCTTGCCGTGCAGCGCGGTGCTGGTGTCCAGCAGGTGCTGGATGGACGCCGAGACGAAGGGCGCGCGCGGGCTGGCGTCGATCGCCTTGGGCAGGTCATTGAGCAGGCCGCGCTTGCTCACCAGGCCCTGGATGCCGAGCTTCAGCACGCTGCTGATCAGCGCCGGGTTGTCGAGCATGGTGATCACCACGATCGCCAGCTGCGGATAGCGCGAACGCAGGCGGCGGATCAGGCGAATCCCGTCCACTTGATCGCCGCCGGGCATCATCAGGTCGGTCAACAGCAGTTCGCAGGGACGCTGCTGCAGGTTCTCCAGCAGGGTTGCCACGCTGTGGGCCTGGGCCACCACTTCAAGGTCGGCGCGGTTTTCCAGCAGGGTGTGAATCCCAATCAGGGTCAGGGGATGGTCATCGGCTATCTGGACGCGGATCGGCATCGGTTTCGTGTACTCGGCTTTTCGGCAGGCATGAGCCCACAAAAACGCCCGGCTTCCTATCGAGGAGCGGGCATTTTGCTTGTGGGTTCGTCAGAAGATTCGCAGGGTATCACTGAAATTGGCGCCAAAAAGACGTCCATGGAACTTTAAGAATCGTCTTATGCTTTCCGAGAAATTTCCTTAAATCTTGTAGGGCGACTGCTCGTGAGCATGCAAGGAATGCCTCTGGAACGGGCGTTTCAGCGCGGCTTGTCGGGCCGTCCGGCGCGTTTTTTCAACCCGCGGACGGTGCGCTTGCCGCTGCTCATTCCAGGGGCGGCAAACGCCGCTTGATCGGAGATTTCTTGACGATCGCGGTGTTGGTTTCGGCGTAGTGGTTGAGGTGGTCCAGCAGGCTGTCCAGTTGCTCCATGGAACGCACTTGCAGGCGGGCGATAAAGCAGTCGTCGCCGGTGACCTTGTCGCATTCGGTGAATTCGGCAATGGCCAGGATCTGCCGTTCGACTTCCTGCAACTTACCCGGCAACGGGCGGATGCGGACGATGGCCTGTAATTGGTAGCCGAAAAACCTGGGGTCGATCTCCAGGGTATAGGCACTGATCACGCCGCGTTCTTCCAGACGTCGCAGGCGTTCCGAGACACTGGGGGCGGACAGCCCGCTGATCTGCGCCAAGGCTTTGAGGGAGCGTCGCGAGTCCTGCATCAGGGCACTGATCAGGGTTTGGTCGATGGCATCGAGCATGGCGATCTCATTAGGTGAATGAACGGTTTTGCCTTGATAAAAAAGGCCTGAATCGATTCTAGCCCAGGTTTTGATCTGGCGATGGCCACTGCTGGCTGGGCATAATTTGCCCACTTGCACAGGAGCCTGATGATGGATGCAAACACCCGTCGCGGATCGTTGGAAATGACCGCTGCCATGCTGATTTCCGGAACCATTGGCTGGTTCGTCCTGGTGTCCGGGCAACCGGTGCTGGATGTGGTGTTCTGGCGGTGCCTGTTCGGTGCCGGGGCCTTATTGCTTATTTGTGGCGCTTTCGGTTTTTTGCGTAAGAACATTCTGATCAAGCGCAGCCTGCTTCTGGCGGTGCTCAGCGGCGTGGCGATTGTCGGCAACTGGGTGCTGCTGTTCGGTTCCTACTCCCGCGCCTCGATCGCCATCGGCACCGCGGTGTACAACGTCCAGCCGTTCATTCTGGTGGCCCTGGGCGCGCTGTTCCTGGGGGAGAAGATCACCCCGCAGAAACTCTTCTGGCTGTGCCTGTCGTTCGCCGGGATGCTGGCCATCGTCAGTGCCCACGGCGCCGAGGGCGAGGGCGGTAGCGACTACTTGCTGGGCATCGCCCTGGCCCTGGGCGCTGCGCTGCTGTACGCCTTCGCCGCGTTGCTGATCAAGCGCCTGAGTGGCACGCCGCCGCACCTGATCGCGTTGGTCCAGGTCTGCACCGGGGTCTTGCTGCTGGCGCCCTGGGCCAACCTCGGCACGCCGCCCCAGCAGGCCAGCGCCTGGGCCAGCCTGCTGACCCTGGGCATCCTTCATACCGGGGTGATGTACGTGCTGCTGTACGGGGCGATCCAGAAGCTGCCGACGGCCTTGACCGGCGCCTTGTCGTTCATCTATCCGATCGCGGCGATCTTCGTCGACTGGCTGGCCTTCGGGCACCGCCTGGGCCTGCTGCAATGGGTGGGTGTTGGGGCCATCCTGCTGGCCGCCGCCGGCATGCAGCAGGGCTGGAGCCTGAAGCGCCGACGCAGCGTTTTGCAGTGAGCGCCGCAGGCGTTCGACGGGGGCTGGCAAGCGGCTCCCACTGCCCGCGCAAACGCCCGGGCAGCGGGCCTCTACCGGTCGGCGCCGAGCCTTGACAGGCCGGGGCCCGGGGCTAGATTTTACCCAGCGCTGAGGTTTTTTCAGCACCCTTTCTCCCCCGGTCCAGGCCCTCGGCATCCCGCCCAGGCGCGCCTCGATCGTGCGCAACCACCGGTTCGCGTCGTTGCCGCCGCGCGCCGGCCCAGGAGCGATCATGAGCACTCGACGCAAGGTTCCCGGAATTCGCAGCTACGAGGGGCCCGCCGGTGGCTGGGGCGCGCTCAAGGCCACCGCCACGGCGGTGCGCGAACAGATGGACGCGCTCAAGGCGCCGCTGACCCTGATGCGCACCAACCAGCCCGACGGCTTCGACTGCCCGGGCTGTGCCTGGCCGGACAAGGAGCACAAGTCGACCTTCCAGTTCTGTGAAAACGGTGCCAAGGCGGTGACCTGGGAGGCCACCCATAAACGCGTGACCCCGGCGTTCTTCGCCGAGCACCCGGTGACTTCGCTGTTGCAGCGCTCGGACTACGAACTGGAAGACCTCGGGCGCCTGACCGAACCGCTGGTCTACGACCGCGCCAGCGACACCTTCAAGCCGCTGGCGTGGCAAGCCGCCTTTGCCCGCATCGGCGAGATCCTGCGCGGCCTGCAACCCGAGCAGGTGGAGTTCTACACCTCCGGCCGTGCCTCCAACGAAGCGGCCTACCTGTACCAGCTGTTCGCCCGGGAATACGGCAGCAACAACTTTCCCGACTGCTCGAACATGTGCCATGAGCCGACCAGCGTCGGTTTGCCGCGCTCGATCGGCATCGGCAAGGGCACGGTGTCGCTGGAGGACTTCGACCTCTGCGAGCTGATCATCTCCATCGGCCACAACCCCGGCACCAACCACCCGCGGATGATGGGCACGCTGCATGAAGCCTCGCGGCGCAAGGTGCCGATCATGGTCTTCAATCCGCTGCGCGAGCGCGCCCTGGAGCGTTTTGCCGACCCGCAGAACATGGTGGAGATGGCCACCTACGGCTCGACCCGCATCGCCTCGTCGTACTTCCAGGTCAAGGCCGGCGGCGACGCGGCGGCGATCAAGGGCATCATGAAGGCCCTGCTGGCCCTGGAAGACAGCCTGGGGCAGGTGCTGGACCATGAGTTCATCGCCGAGCACACCCTGGGTTTCGAGGCCCTGGCGGCGGACCTGCACGCCACGGCCTGGGCGGACATTGAGCAGGCCAGCGGGCTGCACCAGGCGGACCTGGAAATGGTCGCCGCGGCGTACGCCAAGTCCAACGCCACCATCGTCACCTACGGCATGGGCATCACCCAGCACAACGAAGGCACGGCCAATGTGCGGCTGATCTGCGACCTGCTGATGCTGCGCGGCAACCTGGGCAAGCCGGGGGCGGGGATCTGCCCGTTGCGCGGCCACTCCAACGTCCAGGGCAACCGCACCGTGGGCATCACCGAGAAGCCGACGCAGGCCTTTCTCGACAAGCTCCAGCAGGCCTTCGGCTTCACGCCGCCTTCGGCCCATGGCCACGATGCGGTGCAGGCCATGCAGGCGATGATCGACGGCAGGGCCAAGGCGCTGCTGTGCCTGGGGGGCAACTTCGCCGTGGCCCTGCCGGACCCGGGTCAGTGCTTCCCGGCCATGAGCCGGCTCGACCTGAGCGTGCACGTCGCCACCAAACTCAACCGCAGCCACCTGCTGGTGGCCCGCGAGACCTTCATCCTGCCCTGCCTGGGGCGCACCGAACGGGATGAGCAGGAAGGCCTGGGCCAAGCCGTTACCGTGGAAGACTCGATGTCCATGGTCCACGCCTCGGCCGGCAAGCTGGCCCCGGCGTCGCCGTTGCTGCTCTCGGAACCGGCGATCGTTGCCGGCATGGCCCAGGCCACGCTGCCCGACAGCCGCGTGCCCTGGCGCGAGCTGGTGGCCGACTACGACAAGATCCGCGACCTGATCGAGCAGACCGTGCCCGGCTTCGACGACTACAACGCGCGCATCCGCGTGCCGGGCGGGTTCCGCATGCCCCTGGCGGCGGCCCAGCGGCAGTGGCTGACCCCCTCGGGCAAGGCCGAGTTCTTCGTCTTCCCCGGGCTGCACGAGGACAAGGAAGTGGACGGCGCCGACGTGCTGCGGCTGATCACCCTGCGCAGCCACGACCAGTACAACACCACCATCTATGGCCTGGACGACCGTTATCGCGGCGTGTTCGGCCGCCGCGACGTGCTGTTCATGAGCCCGGCGGACCTGGCCGCCCGAGGCTTGGCCCATGGCGACCTGGTGGACATCGAGACCGTGATTGGCGGGCGCCGCTTGCGTTACGAAAAGATCACCGCCATCGAATACAAGATCGCCAGCGGCACCGTGGGCGCCTACTACCCCGAAGCCAACCGCCTGGTGCCCCTGGACTACCTGGATGTGGACAGCGGCACGCCGTCCTACAAATCGGTGCCGGTGCGGGTCTTGCGCTCGACCTTGGGCAGCGCCGCCTCCTGACCCGGCAATGGGTGAGGGAGCTTGCCACAAGGCGTGTTCAGCCTCGCAACTGGCGGCAATCAGAGGCCGCAAGAACCGATGCAAACAGCTTGTGGCTGACAGCTCACCGCTTGCCGCTGCTTTTCTGTGGCGAGGGAGCTCGCTCCCGCTCGGACGCGCAGCGGCCGTAAAACCTGAATCTGCGGTCTGCCTGATAGGAAGGGGACTCAGGCATTGGGAAGGCTGCGCCTTCCAGCGGGAGCAAGCTCCCTCGCCACAGTAAGCGCTCTTGTCACAAGGCGTGTTCAGCCTCGCAGCTTGCGGCTGGCAGCTCACCGCTTGCAGCTGCTCCCCTTACCACAGCCACAATCTGCTAATTTCCTGTCAGTGATTTTTCGACCGCAGCCTGTGGAAACCATGATGACCCAGCCTTCCTCCCTGGCCGAGCGCAAGCCCGAGCCGCAAGCTATCTGCAATCCGATTACCCGCAGCGCGATCTTCATCGTCGCCACCCTGGCCCCCGGCGCCGACGCCGCGCAAACCCTGCGTGAGTGGTGCGCCGATGTCGCCGCGCTGACCCGCTCGGTGGGCAAGCGCGTGCCGGGGGGCAACCTGTCTTGTGTCTGCGGCTTCGGTTCCAGCGCCTGGGAGCGCTTGTTCGCCGGCCCGCGCCCGGCGTCGCTGCACCCGTTCATTGAGGTGGGCGTGGAGGGCCGGCGCGCGCCGTCGACCCCCGGCGACCTGCTGCTGCATATCCGCGCCGAGCAGATGGACCTGTGCTTCGAACTGGCCACGCAACTGCTCAAGCCCCTGGGCGGCTCGGTCAAGGTGGTGGACGAGGTCCAGGGCTTCCGCTATTTCGACATGCGCAGCATGGTCGGCTTCGTCGACGGCACCGAGAACCCGGAAGGCCGCGAGGCGGTGGATTTCACCCTGATCGGCGACGAGGATCCGTCGTTCTGCAACGGCAGCTACGTGCTGGTGCAGAAGTACCTGCACAACATGACGGCCTGGAACGAACTGACGGTAGAAGCCCAGGAGCGCATCATCGGCCGCACCAAGCTGTCGGACATCGAACTCGATGAGTCGGTGAAACCCAGCTGCTCCCACAGTTCCCTGACCACCCTGGAAGAGAACGGCGAGGAGGTGAAGATCCTGCGCGACAACATGCCCTTCGGCCGTCCGGGCGCTGGGGAATTCGGCACCTACTTCATCGGCTACGCGCGTTCGCCACGCCCGGTGGAGCAGATGCTGGAAAACATGTTCGTCGGGCGCCCGGCGGGCAACTACGACCGCTTGCTGGACTTCAGCACCGCGGTCACCGGCGGGCTGTTCTTCGTGCCCTCCGCCGATCTGCTGGAACAGCTGGCCGAGCGCACGCCGACCGGCCAGTAACCGCAAAACCCCGGCCCGCTGCTGCGGGCCGGGGTTCCAGGCGTTACACACGCCTCCTCAGTGACTGTGCATTCCAGCGGCCTGCATCAGCAGCCGCAACAGGCCGGCCACCAGCCCCAGGCCGACGACGCTGGCCAGCCAGATGCCGAGCATCCACAGCAGGCGCTGCCAGCCGGGGGCCGGTTGCGCGGGGGGTGTGGTGAGCTTATCCATGGGCCAGCTCCAGCATCAGTGCGCCGCTGCAGGCGAGCATCAGCAGGGCGCCGATGAACAGCAGGCTCAGTTGCGCCACCGTCCTGTGCCAGGGCAGGGGCTTTGCCCGATCAATGGTAGCCATCGCCAATCCTCACTTTGCCGCGGAACACGTAGTAGCTCCAGCAGGTGTACATCAGGATGATCGGCAGGATGAACAAGGTGCCGATCAGGATGAACAGCTGGCTGGTCAGGGGCGATGCCGCGTCCCACAGGCTGATGGACGGCGGCACGATGTTCGGCCAGATGCTGAACGCCAGGCCGATGTAGCCGAGGAACACCAGCACCAGGGTGAACACGAACGGCCAGTGGGAATGGTGCTGGCGCAAGGTCCCCAGCAGCCCGCACAACGCCAGCAGGCCCAGCACCAGCAGCGCGCCGAAGATCACGATATGGGCATGGCGGAACCAGCGGGTGGCGATTTCCGGGTGCAGCAGCGCGGTCCACACGCAGAGCACCGCCACCACCGCCGTCAGCGCGAACGCCAGGGGCCGGGTGTAGTGGCGCATGCGCGCTTCGAGCATGCCCTCGGTCTTGACCAGCAGCCAGGTGCTGCCCAGCAGCGCATAGGCCACGATCAGCCCCAGGCCGCAGAACAGCGGGAAGGGCGCCAGCCAGTCCAGGGAGCCGCCGGCAAACTGCCGGTTGAGCACCGGGATGCCGGAAATGTAAGTGCCGATCACGATGCCCTGGCACAGGGTCGCCAGCAGCGAGCCGCCGATGAACGCCCAGTCCCAGATATGGCGCTGTTCGGGGCTGGCCTTGAAGCGGAACTCGAAGGCCACGCCACGGAAGATCAGCCCCGCCAGCATGAAGATCAGCGGCAGGTACAGGGCTTCGAGGATCACCGAATAGGCCAGGGGGAAGGCCCCGTACAGCGCCGCGCCACCGAGGATCAGCCAGGTCTCGTTGCCGTCCCAGACCGGGGCCACGGTGTTCATCATCACGTCCCGTTCCCGGGCGTCGGGGATCAGCGGAAAGAGAATCCCCAGCCCCAGGTCGAAGCCGTCCATGATCACGTACATCATCACCCCGAAGGCAATGATCACGCCCCAGATCAACGACAGGTCTATGCCTTGAATCGTCATGTCGATATCCCTTGTTTCAGTGGTGGTGGTCGCTGGACGCAAAGGTCTCGGCGATCGCGGACAGCGGACGGCGCGGGGTCGGCTCCTGGCTAGCAGGGCCGCTCGGCGGATGCTCGTGATGGGGCTGCGGGCCCTTGCGCACCAGCTTCATCATGTAGCCGATGCCCACCGCGAACACCGAGAAGTAGATCGCCACGAACAGCGCCAGGGAGATGCTCAGTTGCGCCACGCTGTGGTTGGACGCGGCGTCGCTGGTGCGCAGCAGGCCGTACACCACCCAGGGCTGGCGCCCGACTTCGGTGGTGATCCAACCCGCCAGCAGGGCGATCAGGCCGCTGGGGCCCATCCACAGCACCAGGCGCAGGAACAGGCGGTTGCGGTACAGCGCGCCGTTGCGCCGCAGCAGCAGGCCCAGCGCCCCGGTGAGGATCATCAACATGCCCAGGCCGGCCATGATGCGGAAGCTGAAGAACACGATGGCCGAGTTGGGCCGGTCCTCCCTGGGGAAGCTCTTGAGCGCGGGGATCTGCTTGTCCAGGCTGTGGGTCAGGATCAGGCTGCCCAGGTAGGGCACTTCCACGGCGTAGTCGGTTTTCTCCGTGTCCATGTTGGGAATGCCGAACAGCACCAGGGGCGACGGCTCGTTGCCGTGGTTTTCCCAGTGGCCTTCGATGGCGGCGATCTTCGCCGGTTGATGTTCCAGGGTGTTCAGGCCATGGGCGTCACCCACCACCGCCTGGATCGGCGCCACGATCAGCGCCATCCACAGCGCCATCGACAGCATCTTGCGCACCGGCGGCGTGTTATTGCCCCGCAGTAGGTGCCAGGCGGCGCTGGAACCGACGAAGAACGCCGTGGCGACAAAGGCGGCGATCGCCATGTGCATCAGGCGGAAGGGGAACGATGGGTTGAACACGATCGCCAGCCAGTCCATGGGCATGATCCGCCCGTCGACGATGGAAAAGCCCTGGGGCGTCTGCATCCAGCTGTTGGAGGCGAGGATCCAGAAGGTCGAGATCAGGGTGCCGATGGCCACCATCACCGTAGCGAAGAAGTGCAGCCCGCGGCCGACCCGGTTCCAGCCGAACAGCATGACCCCGAGAAAGCCCGCCTCCAGGAAGAACGCGGTCAGCACCTCGTAGGTCAGCAAGGGGCCGGTGATGCTCCCGGCAAAGTCCGAGAAGCGGCTCCAGTTGGTGCCGAACTCATAGGCCATGACCAGGCCTGAGACCACGCCCATGCCGAAGTTGACGGCGAAGATCTTCGACCAGAAGTGGTACAGGTCCTTGTAGGTGTTGTTGTGGGTCTTGAGCCACAACCCTTCGAGCACCGCCAGGAAACTGGCCAGGCCGATGGTGATGGCGGGAAAGATGATGTGGAACGAGACCGTGAACGCAAACTGGATGCGTGCCAGGTCGAGCGCCTGTAGATGAAACATGACGAAACCCTCGTGATGGCTGGGGGCCCGGGCAGGCGCCGGCCGCCGCCGTGAACCAGGGTTCGCGGCGTACGGCAGAAGGCTGCGCGGGGCAGGCTGGAGCGGCGCCTTGGCCGCCCCGGCGGGTCAAGCGCTGACGGACTGGATCAGGTTGCTGGCCGCCGCCGGCTCCAGGCGGATGGCGATGAACTTGGACGTCGGCGTGTAGGTGCGGTCGCCATAGCTTTCCAGGGGCACCAGGGGGTTGGTTTCCGGGTAGTAGGCGGCGGACTGGCCGGCGGGAATGTCGTAGGCGATCAGGGTGAAACCGCTGACCCGACGCTCGCGGCCGTCATCCCACAGCGAGACGATGTCAACCTTCTGCCCCGGTTCGAAGCCCAGCTGGCGAATGTCCTGCTCGTTGGCGAACAGCACCTCGCGCATGCCGTAGACCCCGCGATAGCGGTCGTCCAGGCCATACAGGGTGGTGTTGTACTGGTCGTGGGAACGCATGGTCTGCAGGATCAGGTCGGGCTTGACCTTGAGCTTGCGCACCCCGGCGCTGACCAGGTGTTCCGGCAGCACGCTGGGAATGAAGCGCGCCTTGCCGGTGGCGGTGTTCCAGCGCCGCTGGCTGGCGTCGTTGCCCAGGTGGAAGCCGCCGGGGTGCAGCAGCTTGAGATTGAAGTCCTCGAACCCGGGGATGGTGTCGGCGATCAGGTCGCGGATGCGCCCGTAGTCTTCGATCACCCACAGCCAGTCGATGGGGTGCTGGCCCAGGGTGGCGTTGGCGATGCCGGCGATGATCGCCGGTTCCGAGCGCAGGTGCGGCGACTTGGGTTTCAGCTGGCCGTGGGAGATGTGCACCATGCTGAAGGTGTCTTCCACGGTGATGCCTTGCGGGCCGTTGGCCTGGATGTCGATATCGGTGCGGCCCAGGCACGGCAGGATCAGCGCCTCGCGCCCGGTCACCAGGTGGCTGCGGTTGAGCTTGGTGGCGATGTGCACGGTGAGCTCGCAGTTGCGCAGGGCGGCGTGGGTGCGCGGGGTGTCCGGGGTGGCCTGGGCGAAGTTGCCGCCCAGGCCGATGAACACCTTGGCCCGGCCCTGTTCCATGGCCGAGATCGCCATCACCGTGTTGTGCCCGTGCTCCCGTGGCGGCTGGAAGCCGAAGCGCGCCTCCAGGGCATCGAGCAGTTCGCTGGGCGCCAGTTCGTTGATGCCCATGGTGCGGTCGCCCTGCACGTTGCTGTGGCCGCGCACCGGCGACAGGCCGGCGCCGGGGCGGCCGATGTTGCCCCGCAGCAACAGCACGTTGATCACTTCCTGGATGGTCGGCACCGAGTGGGTGTGCTGGGTCAGGCCCATGGCCCAGCACATGATGGTGCGCTTGGCCTTGCGGTACATGCGCGCCGCCAGTTCGATGTCGGCCAGGGTCAGGCCGGACTGCTCGACGATGTGGTTCCAGGAGGTGGCATCGACCTCGGCCAGGTAACTGTCCAGCCCCGAGGTGTGTTCGGCGATGAAGGCCCGGTCGAATACCGGCTCGCCATTGTTGGCCAGGGCCTCGCGTTCCCAGCGCAGGAGGAACTTGGCGATGCCGCGAAAGGCCGCCATGTCGCCGCCCAGGGCCGGACGGAAGTAGGCCGAGGAGGTGGGTTCGGAGCCGTTGGTGAGCATCTCCAGCGGGTGCTGCGGGTGCTGGAAGCGCTCCAGCCCGCGCTCTTTCAGCGGGTTGAAGCAGATCACCTGGGCCCCGCGTTTCACCGCTTCGCGCAGCGGTTCGAGCATCCGTGGGTGGTTGGTGCCGGGGTTCTGGCCGATGACGAAGATCGCGTCGGCCTGTTCCAGGTCATGGAACACCACGGTGCCCTTGCCCACGCCGACGCTTTCGAACATGCCCACGGCACTGGCCTCGTGGCACATGTTCGAGCAGTCGGGAAAGTTGTTGGTGCCATAGGCGCGCACGAACAGCTGGTACAGGTAGGCCGCTTCGTTGCTGGCCCGGCCCGAGGTGTAGAACTCCGCCTGGTTCGGCGAGTCCAGGCCCTTGAGGTGGCTGGCGATCAGCTCGAAGGCTTGGTCCCAGGTGGTTTCCACGTAGCGGTCCTGGGTGGCGTCGTAGCGCATCGGGTGGGTCAGGCGGCCCTGGTACTCAAGCCAGTAGTCGCTCTGCGAGGCCAGGGCCGAGACCGTGTACTTGTTGAAGAAGGCCGGGTTCACCAGGCGCCCGGTGGCTTCCCAGTTGACCGCCTTGGCGCCGTTCTCGCAGAACTTGACCATGCCGTTTTCCGGCGACTCGCCCCAGGCGCAGCCCGGGCAGTCGAAGCCGCCGTTCTGGTTGGTCTTGAGCATGGCGCGGATGTTCTTGAAGGCGTTTTCGCTGCCCAGCCAGTTCCTGGTCACCGCGATCAGTGCCCCCCAACCGGCGGCCGCCCCCTTGTAGGGTTTATATCGATCAACTTCGCTCATGATATTTCTCCAATACAGCGCACGCAGGCAACCGCCCGACAAATAATCGATGTCAGTGATTGTTTAACTGCACAGGCTAAATGCGGTTTTGTGGTGAAGCCGTTTAAGTTCGGACTGCTTGGGGCAACGGAATCACTTATAGGGCCCGTTTCATGGGCCGCGAATAAAGCCTATTCGGCGCCTGTATCGGCTGTCTAATCGCAATTAATGACCGGTTGATCGAAAGCCTCTATCAAGTATTTAATTCATTAAAAATCAACGATTTATCTTGTTTATTTAGTGCCGGTAAAGGGTGCTTTTTCAGCTGATAGATTGCATTGATCAATTGGTTGTTAATAGCGATTGGACGCCACTTTTAATCACTCTTAGTCTTGCCGCCAACAACTTGTCCAATGGCCGTTAATGGCCGAAAACTGCAACTAAGACCCCAGGGTCGTAACCGTCGACAGAGGCTGTGATGTCAGATCAAGTATTGGTGGATGGCTTTGCCCGACGGATCGACTACTTGCGCCTGTCGGTGACCGACCGCTGCGACTTTCGCTGCGTGTATTGCATGGCCGAGGACATGCAGTTCCTGCCGCGCCAACGCATCCTGACCCTGGAAGAGCTGTACCAGCTGGCCGCGGGTTTCGTCGCCCTGGGTACGCGCAAGATCCGCCTCACCGGTGGCGAGCCGCTGATCCGTCCCGGGGTGGTGCAACTGTGTCAACGCATCGGGCAATTGCCCGGGTTGCGGGAGCTGTGCCTGACCACCAACGGCTCGCAGTTGGGCAAGCTCGCCGCGCCGCTGTTCGACGCCGGGGTCAAGCGCCTCAACATCAGCCTCGACAGCCTCGACCCGGGGCTGTTTCGCCAGATGACCCGCACCGGCGAGCTGAGCCAGGTGATCGCCGGCATCGACGCGGCGATCGCCGCCGGTTTTGCGCGCACCAAGCTCAATTGCGTGGTGATGAAAGGCCGCAACGACCGCGAGATCAACGAGCTGGTGGCCTTTGCCATCGACCGTGGCCTGGACATCTCGTTTATCGAGGAGATGCCCCTGGGCAGCATCAGCGAGCACAGCCGTCGCGACGCGTTCTTTTCCAGTGCCCAGGTCCGCGAGCGGATCGCCGAGCGCTACACCCTGATGGAGTCCGCCGAGTCGACCCAGGGCCCGTCGCGCTACTGGCGCCTGGCCGAGGCGCCACAGATCCGCCTGGGCTTCATCTCGCCCCACAGCCACAACTTCTGCGGCACCTGCAACCGCGTACGGCTGACGGTGGAAGGGCGCTTGCTGTTGTGCCTGGGCAACGAGCACTCGGTGGACCTCAAGGCCGTGCTGCGGGCCCATCCCGGCGATGCCGAGCGTTTGCAGCGGGCCATGGTCGAGGCGATGAAACTCAAACCCTACCGCCACCACTTCGAACTCAACGACGAGCTGCAGGTGGTGCGCTTCATGAACATGACCGGCGGTTGAAGCACCGGTCCTTGCCGCTTTCCTTCGTGCACAGGTTTCGCCCCGATGATCGTCCGATCCAAACCCAACCTGATCAGCGTGCTGATCTCCCTCAAGGGCTCGATTGCCAAGCGCATCGCCCTGCGCAGCCTGCTGGTGACCCTGCTGGCCTCGGCCATCGTGCTGATCGAGACCCTGCACCCGGCGTACTTTTCCAAGGTCAACGCCACGCCCTTCACCTTGCTCGGCCTGTCGCTGTCGATCTTCATGAGCTTTCGCAACAACGCCTGCTACGACCGCTGGTACGAGGCGCGCAAGGCCCTGGGCACGCTGGTGACCGAGGTGCGCTCGCTGATCCGCGAAACCCAGGTGCTGGAAGAGGCCGGGGCGCGTCGCGCGATCCTCGGCGACCTGTGCGGCTTTGCCCAGGCCCTCAAGGCCCGGCTGCGCCAGGAAGATGAACTGAGCGCCGCCGAAACCTGGCTCAGCCAGCTGCCGCCGGCCACCACCAGCAACCTGCCGGACAGCCTCCTGCGCCAGGTGGCGCGCCAGTGTTCGGACCAGGCCCTGGCGGGCCGGATCAGCGAGTGGCGCTACCAGCTGCTGGCCAACCACCTGGCGGCGCTGACCGGCGCGCAAACCACCTGCGAGCGGATCAAGAGCACGCCGCTGCCGTTTCCCTACACCTTGCTGCTGCACCGCACCAGCTACATGTTCTGCATCCTCCTGCCCTTTGCCATGGCCGAGCCCCTGGGCTGGCTGACGCCGATTTTCACCGCCATCGTCAGCTACACCTTCTTCGGCCTGGACGCCATTGGCGACGAGCTGGAAGACCCCTTTGGCCACGACGAGAACGACCTGCCGCTGAACGCCATCGTGCGCAACATCGAGCGCGAGATCCTCGAGGCCCAGGGGGCCACCGAACTGCCGCCGGTGCTGTTGCCGGTGGATTATGTCCTGAGCTGAACCACTGTCCTTATCTCCGAGGTTGCACATGAACCCACTCACTCACCTGGATGCCCAGGGCCGGGCCAGCATGGTGGATGTCACCGCCAAACCGGCCACCGAACGCGAGGCCCAGGCCCGGGCCTGGGTGCGCATGCTCCCGGCCACCCTGCAACTGATCCAGGACCAGGGGCACCCCAAGGGCGACGTGTTCGCCGTGGCGCGCATCGCTGGAATCATGGCGGCGAAGAAGACCCACGAACTGATCCCCCTGTGCCACCCGTTGCTGCTCAGTGGTATCCAGGTCGAGCTGCAGGCGCTGCCGCCGGACCGGGTGCAGATCACCACCTGTTGCCGGCTCAACGGCGCCACCGGGGTCGAACTGGAAGCCATGACCGCCGCCAGCGTCGCGGCGCTGACGATCTACGACATGTGCAAGGCGGTGGACCGGGGCATGGTCATCGAGGGCCTGCACCTGCTGAAGAAGCAGGGCGGCAAGTCAGGGGTTTTCATCGCAGGAGCAGCACAATGATTGTGGTCAACTACTTTGCCCGCTACCGCGAACAACTGGGCAGCGGCGGCGAGAAGCTGGCGCTGGACGCCGGCTTGCGCACCGTCGATGACCTGCGCCGGCGGCTGATGGCGCGGGGCGAAACCTGGGCCGCGGTGCTGGGGGAGAACAGCCTGATGTGCGCGCTGAACCAGGACCTGTGCAAGCTCGACGCGGTGATCGAGGACTTCGATGAAGTCGCCTTCTTCCCCCAAGTGACCGGGGGCTGAGGCATGGGCATTCAGGTGCAGACCCAGGCCTTCAGCCTCGACCAATTGAATGCCGGCCTGCAGGCCGGCGACTCCAGTGTCGGCGGCGTGGTGACCTTCGTTGGCTATGTGCGTGATCTCAACCTGGGGGAGGCGGTACAGAGCCTGTTCCTGGAGCACTACCCGGGCATGACCGAACGCTCGCTGCAGGGCATCGTGCAGCAGGCCCAGGCGCGCTGGCCGCTGAACCGGGTGAGCCTGGTGCACCGGGTGGGGCTGTTGCCGGTGGGCGAGCCCATCGTCTTCGTCGGCGTGGCCAGCGCCCACCGCCAAGCGGCGTTCGAGGCCTGCGCCTTCATCATGGATTACCTCAAGACCCGCGCCCCGTTCTGGAAGCGCGAAGTCACCCCCAACGGCGAACGCTGGGTGGAAGGGCGCGAGAGCGATCGGCAGGCTGCCGAACGTTGGTAATCCTTTGCATCGCTTCTTGTGGCGAGGGAGCTCGCTCCCGCTGGAAGGCGCAGCCTTCCCAAGGCCTGAGTCCGCGGTCTTTCAGGTGGATCGCGGATTCAGGTTCTGCGGCCGCTGCGCGCCCGAGCGGGAGCAAGCTCCCTCGCCACGCTGGGGGACTCACACCGAGTGCAATGTCGAAAAGGCGTTTTTGTGGCGAGGGAGCTCGCTCCCGTTGGAAGGCGTAGCCTTCCCAAGGCCTGAGTCCGCGGTCTTTCAGGTGGATCGCGGGCTCAGGTTCTGCGGCCGCTGCGCGGCCGATCGGGAGCAAGCTCCCTCGCCACGCTGGGGGGCTCACACCGAGGGCGATGTCGAAAAGCTTTTTTGTGGCGAGGGAGCTCGCTCCCGTTGGAAGGCGCAGCCTTCCCAAGGCCTGAATCCGCGGTCTATCAGCTGGATCACGGATTCAGGTTCTGCGGCCGCTGCGCGCCCGAGCGCGAGCTTGCTCCCTCGCCACGCTGGGGGGCTTACACCGAGTGCAATGTCGAAAAGGCGTTTTTGTGGTGAGGGAGCTCGCTCCCGTTGGAAGGCGCAGCCTTCCCAAGGCCTGAATCCGCGGTCTATCAGCTGGATCACGGATTCAGGTTTTGAGCCACACAGGGGGATTCAGACCGGGCTGTAGATCCGTGGGGCGTTGCGGTGGGGCACGTGGATCAGGTTCAGGTGGTGCTTGTTGGCCCATTGCACGGTCAGGGCGGTGGGCGCCGACAGGCTGACCAGGGTGCCGAGGCGGGCACGCACGGCTTTGTGGATCAGTTCCAGGCTGCAGCGGCTGGTGACCACGGTGAAGCCCTGGCGGCCGTCGATCCCGGCCTGCAGCAGGGCACCGATCAGCTTGTCCAGGGCGTTGTGGCGGCCGATGTCTTCCTGGCACAGGCGCACCTCGCCCTGTTCGTCGAAGTACAGCGCGGCGTGCAGGGCGCCGCTGCTGCGGGCCATGTGCTGGGCTTGTTCGATGCGCTCGCGCAGGCCCTGCAGGTGTTCGGCGGGGGGCAGGGGCGAAGGGTCGAGTATCTGCAGTTGCGGCAGCGCCTGTTCCAGGGCCTCCACGCCGCATAACCCGCAGCCGCTGGTCCCGGCCATCTGCCGGCGATGGTCCTTGAGGGCCCAGAACGCCCGGCTGGAAATCTCCACATCGGCCTGGCAGGCCTGGGGAAAGTGGCTGAGGCGGATGTCGTAGATTTCGCCAAGGTCATGGACGATGTCGTTGGTGATGCTGAAGCCGCGAATGAAGTCTTCCAGGTTGCCGGGCGACACCATCATCACCGCCTGGCTCAGGCCGTTGTAGGTGATCGCCAGGGCGATCTCGGCGGCCAGCGGCGCCTCGGCCATCACCCCGTCGGGGCTGTACTCGCGATAGGCCACGCGCTGCGGCGCCGGCGCCGGCGCATTGGCTTCGGGTTGTTGCTGCGTTTGTTCGATCCGGCAAACCATGACCACACCTCGATACAGTCGATTCAACCCGGGCCATGGGCGGCCCGGGGCATTCATTCAGTCTTTGATCGCGAACAGCTTCCTGGCTTCGGCGAAGCACTTTTCGGCAATCGCCGAGCGTGGTTCGGTCTTGCGCATCACCAGGCCCAGGGGCGCCAGCACGCTGGCGTCCGGCAGCTGGATAAAGGCCAGGTTGTCGATGGGCGAATCCAGGCCGCTGTCCAGGGGCATGATCGAGCAGCAGAAGCCCTCATGGATCGCCTGGAACAGCTGGTAGGTGGAATCGCTCTCCAGGATCGGCGTCGGGTTCAGGCCACGGCTGCGGAAGCTCAGGTCGATGGACTTGCGATAGTGCATGCCGGTGCTGAGCATGCCCAGGGGCAGTTCGGCAGCGTCTTCCCAGCTCATCTCGCTGCCTTCGAAATGAAAGTGCCGGGTGTCGTAGAGCAGGCCGACCCGGGTCTCGCCGATCTCGAAGAAGTCCAGGTAGTGGGGGTTGACGTGGTCCAGGTAGCAGACCCCGAGGTCCAGCTGGTTGTTGCCGATGTCCTCGATGATCCGGTCGGAGCTGGCGGACGACAGGCTGAACTTGAGCTCGGGAAAGCTCGCCGAGAGCTTCTGCACATAGCTGATCGGGTTGAAGCCGCTCAGCGGCACCAGGCCCAGGCGCAGGTTGCCCACCAGTTGCCCGCGGCAGGCGGCGGCCTCGGCGAACAGCCCGTCATGGGCCGCCAGCAGGGTCTTGGCCCAGGCCAGCACCCGCTCGCCGGCCTCGGTGAAGCCTTCGAAGCGCTGGCCCCGGGTCACCAGGATCAGGTCCAGTTCGTCCTCCAGGTTGCGCAGGCGCATGGACAGGGTCGGCTGGGTGATGTGGCAGCGCGCGGCGGCCTGGCCGAAGTGCCGGGTCTGCTCCAGGGCGATCAGAAACTTGAGTTGCTTGATGTCCACGATGGCACCTGTTGTGGGAAAAGTCGGGGTCATTCATAACGCAGGTGTTGCGCCCATGGAAAGGCGTGCAGCCTTGCCGGGCCGCCTCCTTGGCCAGCGCTGCGGTGCTCAGGCCAAGGGCTTGGGGCCTGCTTCAGACAGTAGTTCAGGGGTGTTGAAGTTGCTCAGCCGCGGGTCGTCGGCGGCGCAGGGCAACGGCTGCAAGCCATGGGCGGCGAGGGCCCGCAGCAGGCTGCGCTCGCCGTTGTCCCAGGCCTGGCGCAGCTCGCCCAGCAGCCGCCGTGGAATCAGGCTGAACATGGGCTGCCATTGCCCGGCCTGTTGCACCATCAGTGGTTGTTCCTGGGGCGCGCGGGCCTGCAGCAGGGCCTGGATCAGCGCGGCGTCGATCTGCGGTGCATCGCAGGCCAGCACCAGCAGCCAGCGATGGCGGGCCGCCGCGAGGCCGGCCAGGACGCCTGCCAGCGGCCCGGGGAAATCCTTCTGCGGATCCTCCACCAAGCGGTCGGCGTAGGCCCGGTAGCGCTCGGCGTTGCGGTTGCAGGAAATGATCAGGTCATCGGTAAAGGGCCGCACCACCGCCTGCACATGGGCAATCAGCGGCTGGCCGTACCAGGTCACCAGGCCCTTGTCCTGGCCGCCCATGCGCGCCCCGCGGCCGCCGGCCAGCAGCAGGATCGAGCAGGGCAGGGAGGCGGCGGGGGCAGGCTGGGTCGAGGTCATGGTGGGGCGCAGGTCAGGTCGGTGGCGCAAACGATCTCATTGTCCTTGGGGCGCGTCCAATCGGAAGTGTCGAATGGCTGATTGATGGGCTTTATCGCAGGCCTCGGGTGGCGCGGCAGGGCGATAGAGCGCCTCGATAATCCGGTCAGCCAGAACGATTAGACAGCCGCGCTTTGGCGCCCTTAGCCTGAGCCCATGATTTTTATCTTGCCGGTCGGAGAATGACATGAGCGTGAAGTCGGATGCGTTGTTTGTACCCTTGAACATAGCCGTGCTGACAGTCAGCGATACCCGGGAATACGCCACGGACACCTCCGGGCAACTGCTGGTCAGCCGCTTGCTGGAAGCCGGCCACACCCTGAGCGAGCGCAACCTGCTCAAGGACGACCTGTACAAGATCCGCGCCCAGGTGGCGGCCTGGATCGCCGACGAACGCATCCAGGTGGTGCTGATCACCGGCGGCACCGGCTTCACCGGCCGCGACAGCACCCCGGAAGCCGTGAGCTGCCTGCTGGACAAGCACATCGACGGTTTCGGCGAGCTGTTCCGCGCCATCTCGATTCTCGATATCGGCACCTCCACGGTGCAGAGCCGGGCCCTGGCCGGGCTGGCCAACGGCACCCTGGTGTGCTGCCTGCCGGGCTCCACCGGAGCCTGCCGCACGGCCTGGGAAGGGATCCTCGCCGAGCAACTGGATGCTCGCCATCGGCCGTGCAATTTCGTGCCGCACCTCAAGCCGGTGCAGGCCTGCGAGTCGCGCGGATGAGCCAGGGTTCCTTGATGCCGCTGGAGGACGCACTGGCCAGCCTGCTGGCCATGGCCGATGCCCAGCGCCTGCCACAGAGCGAAACCCTGGCCGTGGATGAAGCCCGGCAGCGGGTGCTGGCCACTGACCTGGTGGCGACCCTGGACCTGCCGCCCTGGCCCAACAGCGCCATGGACGGCTACGCCCTGAACCTGCAGCACTGGGACGGCCAGCCACTGCCGGTGTCACAGACGATCTTTGCCGGGCAGCCCGGCGACCCCTTGCAGCCGGGCAGCTGTGCGCGGATCTTCACCGGCGCGCCGCTGCCGGCCGGCGCCGATTGCGTGGAGATGCAGGAGAACGTCGAGCGGCTGGAGGACGGCCGGGTACGCTTCACCCAGGCCCTCAAGCCGGGGCAGAACATCCGCCCCCAAGGCCAGGAAAACCGTGTCGGCCAGGTGCTGTTGCAAGCCGGCACGCGCCTGGGGCCTTTCGAGCTGGCGGTGGCCGCGGCCCAGGGCTGCACCGAGTTGCAGGTCGTGCGACGCCCGCGAGTGGCGCTGCTGTCCACCGGCGATGAGTTGCTGGAACCGGGCACGCCGATGCGCCCCGGCTGCATCTACAACAGCAACCGCACCTTGCTCCGCCACTGGCTGGACGGCCTGGGCTGCGAGGTCATCGACGCCGGGATTCTGCCCGACCAGCCGCAGCAGACCCGGCTGCGGCTGGAGCAGTTGCAGCACGGCACGGACCTGATCCTGACCACCGGTGGCGTCTCGGCGGGGGATGCCGATTGCCTGGGCCAGGTACTGAGGAACGATGGCCGGCCGCTGTTCTGGAAGCTCGCGATCAAGCCCGGCAAGCCGCTGACCGTGGGCCACTTCGGCCAGGTGCCGGTGATCGGCCTGCCGGGCAACCCGGCCTCGGCGCTGGTGACCTTCGGCCTGCTGGCCCGGGCCTACCTGCTGCGGATTCAAGGGGTGCAGGAGGTCGCGCCGCTGAGCGTCGCAGTGCCGGTGGCCTTCGCCTGGCCCAAGGCCGGCAGCCGCCGCGAATACCTGCGGGCGCGCCTGGAAAACGGCCGCGCCGTGCTCTATCCGAACCAGAGTTCCGGGGTGCTGCTGGGGGCCAGCTGGGCCGATGGCCTGGTGGAGGTGCTTGAAGGCCGCACCCTGCAGGTGGGCGATTCGGCGCGTTTCATTCCCTTCAGCGAGCTGTTCTAGGGCCTAGATCTTCCAGCGCTGTGCGCTCTTGGCCAGGCGCTGGTGCATCTCGCCGAGGGTTGCCGCCAGTTGTCGGGTCAGCAGCCGGTAGCCGTCCAGGGTCGAGTACACCGGGGCTTCCAGGGCGTTCTCGGGGCGGCCTTCCACGGATTTTTCCAGGCGCTGGGTGACCCCCGATTGCAGGGCCCGGGCCATGCCGATCAGCAATACGCGGATCTGCCGGTGCTCGGCCTTGAGCGCCCGTTGCATCTGCGCCATGGCCTGCCGGTCGTTGGCGTCGGGGCGGGTGTTGCCGAGGATCTCCAGGGTGCTGATGCACATCCGCAGGTTGCGCTGGATGGCGTCCAGCTCGGTCATGGAAATCCGCACTTCCTTGGACACCGACGGCATCAGCGAGCGCAGTTGCAGCATGGCGGCGTTGACCCGGCCCAGGAGCTTGAGGTGCTCGTCGTCGGTCACCGACTGGCCCTGGATGATCCGCCCGTACAGCTGCGCGCAGTCGCGCAGGGCGCTGGCCAGGTTGTAGCGCCAGGAGTACACCGCGTACAGCGGAATGGCGAAGGAAAACGCCAGGGCCAGGGCAATGCCGATGAGGATGTCCACCGCGCGCCACAGGCCGTCGCTGACCTGGTTGTCGCCGTGGCCGGCGACGATGAACACGGTGATCGCCGCCAGCAGCGCGGTGTACCCGCCCTTGCCGATGGCGTGGTAGGAAAAGTAGCCGCAGACCGCCGACATGCCCAGGTAGGTCAGCCAGGGTTGGCCGAAGTACGCCTGCTGCACCACCAGCACCAGGCCGACCCCGGCGCCGACCAGGGTGCCGATGGCCCGTTCGGCGGCTTTCTTGCCGATGTTGCCGTGGTGCTGCAGGCCACCGATCACCACCAGCATGGTCACCGAGGCCCATTCGCCGTGGGGCAGGTTGAGGCCGGTGGTCAAGAGGATGGTGGCGATCAGGCCGAGGGCGACCCGCACCGCGTGGATCAGCCGGGCGTGACGGTAGCGCCGGTACGGGTCCAGCACGGGACGCAGCAGGCGGCGCAGCAAGGGGGGCAGGGTGATGCGTGGCAGGAAATTGAACGGGCCCAGGCTGGTTTCTCCCAGTGGCATGAGTGGCTGAATCAGTGGCCGGGGCTCGGCGCGTGGCGAGCCCCGGCACGGTGGTTCAGAAAATGTAGTCGGTGGTCAGGAAGCTGGAGTCGCGGTTGCGAATGATGTCACTGATCAGCTCCTTGTTGCGCTCCTGAAACTTGGTCGCCACCAGGGTGCGGATCGAGAAGGTGCGCAACGCATCATGCACCGACAGCGTGCCCTCGGCGGAGTTCTTGCGGCCGTTGAAGGGGAAGGTGTCTGGGCCGCGCTGGCACTGGGCGTTGATGTTGATCCGCCCGACCTGGTTGGCGAAGGTGTCCACCAGCCGGCCGATCACCGCCGGGTCGCTGCCGAACAGGCTCAGTTGCTGGCCGAAGTCCGATTCCAGGACGTAGTCGATCACCGTGTCCAGGTCGCGGTAGGGCACGATGGGCACCACCGGGCCGAACTGTTCTTCGTGGTAGACGCGCATTTGCGGGTTCACCGGGTACAGCACCGCCGGGTAGAAGAACGACGCCCGGGAAGCGCCGCCGTCAGGGTTCACCACCTGGGCGCCGTGGGCCTGGGCATCGGCCACCAGGGCGTGCAGGTAGTCGACCTTGGTGTTTTCCGGCAGCGGCGTCAGGGCCACGCCCGGCTCCCAGGGCATGCCCGGCTTGAGGCCCTGCAGCTTGGCGTTGAACTGCTCGATGAAACGCTCGACCACAGCTTCGTGGACGAACAGGATCTTCAGCGCGGTGCAGCGCTGGCCGTTGAACGACAGCGCGCCGGTGAGGGCCTCGCTGACCGCGTTGTCCAGGTCGGCGTCGGGCAGCACGATCCCCGGGTTCTTCGCGTCCAGGCCCAGGGCCGCGCGCAGGCGGTGGGGCTTGGGGTGGAGTTTCTTCAGGTCGCTGGCGGCCTTGTTGGTGCCGATGAAGGCAAAGATGTCGATCTTGCCGCTGGCCATCAGCGCGCTGACGGTCTCGCGGCCGCTGCCGTAGATGACGTTGATCACCCCGGCCGGGAAGCTGTCGCGGAAGGCTTCGAGCAGCGGGCGGATCAGCAGCACGCCGAGCTTGGCCGGCTTGAACACCACGGTGTTGCCCATGATCAGCGCCGGGATCAGGGTGGTGAAGGTTTCGTTCAGCGGGTAGTTGTAGGGGCCCATGCACAGGGCCACGCCCAGGGGCACCCGGCGGATCTGGCCGAGGGTGTCCTGCTCCAGTTCGAAGCGGCTGGAGCGCCGGTCCAGTTCCTTGAGCGCGCCGATGGTGTCGACGATGTAGTCGCAGGTGCGGTCGAACTCTTTCTCCGAGTCCTTGAGGTTCTTGCCGATTTCCCACATCAGCAGCTTGACCACCGCCGTGCGCTGTTCGCGCATGCGCGCCAGGAAGGCTTCCACGTGCTGGATGCGCTCGGCCACGCGCATCGTTGGCCAGGCGCCCTGGCCACGGTCGTAGGCGCGCACGGCGGCGTCCAGGGCGGTGAGCGCGGTGTCGGCGTCCAGCAGCGGCGTGCTGCCGAGTATCACTTGCTGGTCGCCGTCGGCGCCGCTCAGGTAGATCGGGCTGCGGACCTGGGCCAGGGGGCCGTTCCAGGTGCGCAGCTCACCGTCCACCAGGTAGTCGCGCTGCTCCACCGGGTCGGGCAGGCGATAGGCTTCGGGGATGTCGGCGGCAGCGGGAAACAGGTTGGTGAGGACGTTGGCTGTGGTCATGACTCTACCCCGTGTTGGAAATGGCGGCGGCGCGGATGACGCTGGCGCCATCGCTCCAAGGTTTATACGCCTGAATGGCCTGCGGCTTTAGCGCTTTGTGCGGTCGGCACGCCAGCGGTCATGGTTCGAGATTAAACGTTTCAGCTGCTGCCCAGCAACTGCCGGATCAGGCTCGGGGTGCTGCCGGTCCAGCGCTTGAACGCGCGGCGGAAGTTGGCCGGGTCATTGAAGTTCAGGTACTCGGCCACGGCTTCGTTGCTCCAGCCCCTGATCTGGTACAGGTACAACGCCACGTGGGTGTGCACCCGGTCCACCTGCTGCTGATAGCCGCTGTGGTGCTTGCTCAGCTTGCGCTTGAGGGTCGCCGGGCTCATGGCGAAGGCCTGGGCCGCCTGTTCCAGGCTCGGGGTGCGGCGCACGTGGGCTTGCAGGTAGCGGTACAGGGCATCCAGAAAACTGCTGGAAAAGCCCAGCTGGCGCAGGTGCTCGCCGGCTTCCAGGCGCGCCACCTGGCCGGCGGTGGCCGAGGCGCCGGGCCAGGGCCGGGTCAGGTATTCCCGGGGGATGCGCATCAGGTCCAGGGGCCGCTGGAACTGGGTCTGTTCCCCCAGGTGCACCCAGTACTGTTCGACATAGCGCGGCTCGCCGTGGCTGAAGCTGCACTCCCAGGGCAGGCGCTGGCCACTGAGCCACTGACTCATGGCCACCAGCGACGTCATGCTGGCTTCCAGCAGGAAACGCCAGTGCTCGCCGGCGCCGCAGCTGTCCAGCCAGTAGCAGTAGGCGTGGTGCTCGTCCAGCACCAGGCGCGGGCTGGCCAGGGGGCTGAGCAGGGCTTGCTGCTGCACCAGCGCGTCCAGGGCCTGGTGCAGGTTCTGCGCATGGCGCAGGGCATGGCTGGCGGCGCCGTAGTGCCCGGGCAACAGGCGCTGGCCGAACAGGAAGCTGCTGTCGTCGGCATCCAGCAGGCGCCGGCCGTTGCCGATCAGCGCCAGGAACTGCTGCGGGCTGAGGCGGGTCTGCCCGGCCAGGATGTCCTCGTGGAACAGCCCGGTGCCGCGCAGCAGGCGGTGGCTGTCGATGTCCCGGGACAGCGCCAGGTCGATCAGCGCCGCCGGTTGGTAGTGCCCGGGAATGAACCGCGTATCGGCTTCGTACCAGTGGGTCTTCAGGGTCATGACGGCGCCTCAGGCGGTTTTCGCCAGGGGCTGCTTGGCCCGGGCCAGGGCCAGGTTGAGACGCTTGAGCAGGACTTCCGGGGTTTCCTCCAGGGCCATCACCACCGCGGTGCTGGCCGCCAGGTGCAGGCGCTCGCCGTGCTGCCGGGTCTTGTGCGCCAGGCCCTGCACCGCCTGTTCCAGCTCCAGGGCCAGCAGCCGGGCCTGGCTTTCCCCGGTGTTGGGCAAGAGCACCACGAAGCGGTCGCCGGCCAGCCGGCACAGCAGGTCCTGGCGCCGCAGGTTGAGCAGCAGCACATGGCTCAGGGCCTGCAGCACCGCATCGCCTTCGGCATGGCCGTAGTCCTGGTTGATCGCGGCGAAGTGGTCCAGGTCCAGGGCCAGCAGCGACAACGGCTGCTGCTGGCGGCGGCTGTCTTCCAGGCTGCTGGCCAGCTCGCGTTTGAGGTAGTCGGCGCCGGCCAGCGGCGTGAGCTTGTCGAACTGCCGGTGTTCGCGAAACAGCCGTTCCTTCTTTTCCATCTGCGCGCTGATGGCCAGCTGTTCGCGGTGCCAGTGGTAGATGCCGATGGTCAGCAGGATCATGCCGATGGGCATCGGCCCGGACTCCAGCCAGTGGTCCCAGGTGATGCTGTCGGGCAGGCGGATGAATTCGTCGAGGCTGTCGATCCACCAGGAAAAGAAAATGCAGCTCAGGCCCAGGACCAGGTAGTGGGTGACCCGCCCGGCGGGGCGGCTCTTGAGCACCAGCGCGAGCCAGACCAGGGCCAGCAGCGCCGAACCGCCTTCGCCGATGATGTCCAGCCATTGCCATTCACTGACCGGCTTCAGCGTGCCGCAGGCCAGGTGCAGGAGCAGCCCGGCATTGGCCGCCAGCAACAGCGCGGCGAGTTTCCAGCGGTGGGGTTTGAGCACGGAGAACATGGCCGCGATCCTTTTGCCAAGTGTGAGAGGGCGCCAGCACAGCAGATGCAGATGACAGCGGGGTGACACCGGGAAAAACCGCCAAGGGGTCGAATCAGCTCACGGTGCCGACGTCTTTTTTTGCCTGTTCCCCCCGCCGAACCGGCTTGGCGGGGCGAGGGCGCTTGCTCCCGCTGGCCTGCGCAGCGCGCCCAGAACCTGCCCCCCGCGTATTCCATGCCGCCGTGCAATTTCGCCCCCGCGGCCGCCGCCCCGGCGAGCCCGAACCCTCTCCCAGCGCCTGCGCCACAGGTCATTTCAGCTCATTGTGCCGGCCGAACCCCGGGCAAAAGGGCGTTTGCGCCGTTCGCCGCCCCGGCCTGTCACGGAACCGTCATTCACCGACCCTAGCGTGCCCTCCCAGTTGCCGGGCCCCTTGCCCGGCGTTGGCGGACTCTTGGGGAGGAACCTCATGTACAAGCGCAGCAGTCCCGGGCTTGTCAGCTTTACCTTGACCGCGCTGGCCATGGCCATCGCCAGTGAACGTTTGAGCGCCGCCGAAACGGCCGCCACCGAGCACGTTCAAGTGGTCGGCCAGGCGGCCAGCATCGATCAGGCGCTCAAGGAGCAACGGCGTTCCGACAGCATCCAGAGCGTGGTGCACGCCGACGGCGTGGCCCAGTTGCCGGACCAGAACGCCGCCGAAGCGGCGCAGCGCCTGCCGGGCATCAGCATCGAGCGCGACCAGGGCGAAGGGCGCTTTGTCAGCGTCCGTGGCCTGGGCCCGGACCTCAACAGCGTGACCATCAACGGCACCCTGGTGCCTTCGCCGGAAAGCGCGCGCCGCGCCGTGGCCCTGGACGTGCTGCCCTCGGAGCTGGTGCAGTCGCTGTCGGTGATCAAGACCCTGACCCCGGACATGGACGCCAACTCCCTGGGCGGCACCGTGGACGTGAAAAGCCTCTCGGCCTTCGACCACAAGGGCCTGTTCTACAGCGGTAGCAGCGAGGCCAGCTATGACCAGAACACCCGCCAGACCAGCCCGAAATTCTCCGGCGCGGCGAGCAACCGCTTCAGCCTCGGCGACGGCATCGACAACTTCGGCGTGGCCGCGGCCCTGAGCTGGCAGAAGCGTGATTTCGGCTCCGACAACGTCGAGACCGGCGGCGCCTGGGACTTCGAGCGGGGCGCCAGGCTGCAGGAGTTCGAGCAGCGCGACTACGCCATCAGCCGCGAGCGTGCCGGCGGCGGCCTGAACTTCGACTACAAGCCCGACGACAGCAGCAGCTACTACCTGCGCACCCTCTACAGCCGCTACAAGGACAGCGAGACCCGCAACTCCACCAGCATCGAGTTCGCCGACCCGCTGGCGGCCGGTGAGCGCGGCGACGCCGAGGCCAAGCGCAAGCTCAAGCAGCGTGAGGAAACCCAGGAGATCCAGTCCTACGTGTTCGGCGGCGAGCGCCAGCTGGGCCTGTGGACCCTCAGCGGCCAGACTGGCTACAGCCGCTCCAGCGAAGACAGCCCGGCGCATATCGCCGGGGCCACCTTCAAGGGCAACAGCGATTTTTCCGACAGCGGTTTCCATGACAACGGCAAGCCGCGCCCGGTGATCGGCTCAGGCTTCTTTGACGCGGCCAACTTCACCCTGGACAAGGTCGACTGGGAAAAGCAGAACACCACCGACACCGAGAAGAACCTGCGCCTGGACCTGGCCCGGGACTATGACCTGAGCGGCTACGCCGCGCAGTTCAAGTTCGGCGGCAAAGTCAGCCGGCGCAACAAGGACAACGACCTGGAAGCCTGGGTCTACAAGGACTTCGACACCCTGGGCTTCACCGACCAGCAGCTCAACCTCGGGCAGTTCCAGAAGGGCCGCGTGGACTACTCCCTGGGCCGCTTCGGCCCGGGCATCAGCGGCGGCGCCATCAAGCAGCTGATCGGCGGCCTGAATCCGGCGGCCTTCTACGACGAGGAAGAATCCCGGGTCAACGACTTCAAGATCCGCGAAGACATTAACGCCGGCTACTTCATGAACACCCTGGATATCGACGACTGGCGCTTCATCGCCGGCCTGCGCTACGAGGGCACCGAGTTCGAGGCCAAGGGCACCGGGGTCACCGACGGCGCCTTCACCGCCACCGACACCAAGCGCCGCTACCAGCACTGGCTGCCGGGGCTGCATGCGCGCTACCAGCTGGACAAGAACACCCAGCTGCGCGCGGCCTGGACCAAGAGCGTGGTGCGCCCGACCTTCGGCCAACTGGCCCCGGGCTTTGTCATCGACGGCGACGAGGCGACCTTCGGCAACCCGGACCTCAAGCCCCTGGAGTCGAGCAACCTGGACCTGGGCATCGAGCACTACATGGGCCGCGCCGGCAGCGTCTCGGCCTTCGTGTTCTACAAGGACATCCAGAATTTCGTCTACAACACCGACCTGGCCGGCACCGGCGCCTGGAGCGGGTTCTCCGAGGCGCACACCTTCGCCAACGGCGACAGCGCCAAGCTGTATGGCCTGGAGCTGGCCTACTCGCAGAAATTCGACTGGCTGCCGGCACCGTGGAACGGCCTGCTGCTGGGCGCCAACAGCACCTTCAGCCGCTCCAGCGCGAGCATCGAAGGCTTCGACCAGAAGGCCGGGGTCAACCGCAAGCGCGACATCGACCTGCCCAACCAGTCGGACACCGTGGGCAACCTGATGCTTGGCTGGGAAGACGACACGCTCAGCCTGCGCCTGTCGGCCAACTACAAGTCGGCCTACCTCTATGAGCTGGCCTCGATCAGCGACAAGGCCCACGACCTGCACGTGGACGCCCAGACCTTCGTCGATTTCAGCGCCAAGTATTCCCTGAGCAAGAACCTGCAGCTGAGCTTCGAGGCGCAGAACCTCACCGACCAGCCGTACTTCGTCTACACCGGCAACCGCTCCTACAACGCCCAGTACGAGGAATACGGCCCGACCTACAAGCTCGGCCTGACCTTCACCCACTTCTAAGTACCGGGCCGCTGCCCGACTGCACCTCCAAGGATTGTGATGAGCACTGTATCGACCGCGAAAACCACCCTGCTGGCGCTGTGCATTGGCCTGGCCAGCAGTGCTGCCCAGGCCGCCCCCAGCGTGCCGGGCCTGACCCTCAAACCCTGGGCCGAGCAGACCCCGGGCGTCACCGGGCTGGGCTTCGTGCCCGCCGGCACAGGCGCCGACCGGCTGCTGGCCAGCGAGCGCGAAGGCCTGTTGCTGCTGGATGAACAGGGCCGCCAGCTGGCCCGCTTCAAGGGGTCGTTCAACGGCCTGGACAGCCGCGCCGCCGGCCAGCAAGTGCTGGTGGCCAGCCTGGACAACGAACGCCAGCAGGCGCTGCTGCTGAGCCTCGACCCGAAGGCCCGGCATTGGGGCCAGCCGCTGTACCTGCCGCCCCGCGACTTCCCGGTCAACGGCCTGTGCCTGTACCGCGACGAGGCCAGCAACCTGTTCCTGTTCCTGGTGGGCGAGGAGGGCAAGGGCGAGCAGTGGCTGGTGGGCCACGGCGCGCAACTGAGCGCCGAGCCGCAGCGGGTGCGCGGCCTGCCGCTGCCGCCGGAGGCCAAGTTCTGCCAGGTGGACGACGCCGCCCAGCAACTGCTGGTCAATGAACAGAATGTCGGCTGGTGGGCCTACCCGGCCCACGCCGAAGCCGACACCGCGCGCCAGCCGGTGGCCCTGCGCGCGCCCTTTGGCGAGATCAGGAAAAGCGCCGGGGCCATGGCCCTGGTGCCGGGCGGGGTGCTGGGCCTGGACCCGAAAGCCGCGCAACTGCACCTCTATCAGCAGCAGGAACAGGGCTGGTCGGCCCAGGCCACGCTGCCCCTGGCCGGCCTCAAGGAGGCGGAAAACATCGCCCTGCGCGCCAGCGACAAAGGCCTGCAAGTGCTGCTGCGCGACGATGAAGACGGGCGCCTGTACCAGGGCCAGTTGAACTGGCAGGCCACCCCGGTGGCCCTGCCGCCGGTATTGCCCAACGTGCAGGCGGCGGCACAGAGCGAGCCGGTGGGGCGCCAGGGCGATGCCGCTGATGACCCGGCGATCTGGGTCCACCCGCAGCAGCCGTCCCTGAGCCGGGTGCTGGGCACCAACAAGAAGCAGGGCCTGCTGGCCTACGACCTGCAGGGCCAGCTGTTGCAGGAACTGGCGGTGGGCCGGCTGAACAATGTCGACGTGCGCCCCAACTTCCAGCTCGGCGAGCGCCGCGTGGACCTGGCCGTGGCCAGCAACCGCGACCGCAACAGCCTCAGCCTGTTCGCCATCGACCGCGCCAGCGGCGAGCTGAGCGAGGCCGGGGAGGTGCCGACGCCGCTCAAGGAAATCTACGGCATCTGCCTGTTCCAGCCGGCCAGCGGCGAGATCTACGCGATTGCCAACGACAAGGACGGCACCTTCGTCCAGTACCGCCTGAGCGCCCCCGGCGGCACCGCCCAGGGCGAGTTGGTGCGCCAGTTCAAGGTGGCCAGCCAGCCCGAGGGCTGCGTCGCCGATGACCAGCGCCAGCGCCTGTTCCTGGGTGAAGAGGACGTCGGCGTGTGGGCGGTGGATGCCCGGCCCGAGCAGCCGGCGACCCTGCACAGCGTGATCAAGGTCGGCGGCCTGTTGCAGGCCGATGTCGAGGGCCTGGCGCTGTACCAGAGCAACGCCCGCGACTACCTGGTGATTTCCAGCCAGGGCAACGACAGCTACCTGGTGCTGGACGCCGAGCCGCCGTTCGCTTCCCACGGCGCCTTCCGGGTCAGCCTCAACGCCGCGGCGGGGATCGACGGCGCCTCGGAAACCGACGGCCTGGAAGTCACCTCGGCCAACCTCGGCGGGCCCTGGAGCCAGGGCCTGCTGGTGGTCCAGGACGGACGCAAGCGCATGCCCGAGCAGACCCAGAACTTCAAGTTCGTGCCCTGGGCCGACGTCACCCGGGCCCTGAAGCTGCCCTGAGCCGGGCTGTCATCACCCGGTCATCGGTATCTCATCGAATAGCCCCGCCGGCACGGCTCAGGCCCCGGCGGGCACCCACGAAGGAGTTTCACCATGCAAGCCACACTCGAACACATGAGCATCTGGGGGCTGATCAGCGATGCCAGCCTGTTGGTCAAGGCGGTGATGCTGACCCTGCTCCTGGCATCCCTGCTCAGCTGGTACCTGATCATCCAGCGCGGCGCCGTGCTGCGCGGCCGTGAGCGCCGTTGCAACGCGTTCATCCAGCGCTTTCGCGCCGCGCCCGAACTCTTGCCGCTGTACCGCGAAGTGGCCCGCAAGGCTGATGGCGAAGGCGGCGTAGAGCCGATCTTTGTCGCCGGCTATGAGGAATTCGGCCACTTGCGCGGCGCGGCCGGTGGCGCCGCTGAAGGCGTGCTGGAGGGCGTGGAGCGGGCCCTGTACGTGGCCATCAGCGAGCAGGAAACCCGCCTGGAAAAGGGCCTGCAGTTTCTCGCCACCGTGGGCTCGGTGAGCCCCTATATCGGCCTGTTCGGCACCGTGTGGGGGATCATGAATTCCTTCCTCGGCCTGTCCCAGGTGCAGCAGGCGACCCTGTCCACCGTGGCCCCGGGCATTGCCGAGGCGCTGATCGCCACCGCCATCGGCCTGTTCGCGGCGATTCCCGCGGTGATCGCCTACAACCGCTTCTCGGCCCGCAGCCAGACCCTGCTGACCCGCTACTACGCCTTTGGCAACGAACTGCAGGTGCGCCTGCACCGCACCTTGCAGGGCACCCCGAGCCACCTGGCCGTGGCCGCCTGAGAGAAGGAGCAAGCCGATGTTAGTCAGGCCGCAACGCAAGCACGGACCCAAGGCGGAAATGAACGTGGTGCCCTACATCGACGTGATGCTGGTGCTGCTGGTGATCTTCATGGTCACCGCGCCGATGCTCACCCAGGGGGTGAAGATCCAATTGCCCAAGGTCGCCAGCGAGGCCCTGGCCACCGACAGCCGCCAGCAGATCCTCACCCTGTCGGTGAAGGCCGAGGGCGGCTACTACTGGAACCTGGGCAGCGAACTCGACACCCGGCACCAGACCGACAGCGCCGTGGACCTGGAGCAGATGCGCGCCAAGGTGGCCCAGGTGATTGCCCAGCGCGGCGACACCCAGGTGTACATCCGCGCCGACCAGGACGCCGCCTACGCCAGCGTGGTGGCGGCCATGGCCGCGTTGCAGCAGGGCGGGGTGCACAACCTGGGGCTGGTGACCGAGGCCCCGCAATGACGGCGATGATCCTGCACCGCCCCACAGTGATGCCCATGCGGCCCGAGGCGTCCGGCTTCTGGCGCAACAGCCTGGCGGCGACCCTGGCGTTGGCCCTGCACGCCGGGGTGCTGGCGGCGCTGGTGCTGGGCTGGTCGGTGGACAAACCGAAGGTCGAGGCGCCGGCGGTTCTCACCACCCAACTGGTGATGCTGGCACCTCCCGCGGCCCCGGAGCCTCAACCGGCGTTGGCACACCTGGCACCGCCGCCACCTGTGCCAGCCGCTGCGCTGGAGACGCCCAAGCCCCAGGTGGACCCCCAAGTGCAGGCGCAGAAGCTGGAGCAGGCGGCCCTGGCGCGTAAGCGTGTGGACGACAAGAAACGTGAGCAGGCGCAAGAGCAGCAACGCCAGCAGCGCGAGCGCCTGGACGCCGAACAGCGCCAGCGCGATGCCGAGCAACGCGTGGCCCAGGAACAAGCCCAGGCCCAGCGCGCCGAACAGTCGCGGCTGGCCGCCGAGCGCGCGCGCCAGCAGGCGGCCCAGGCTGCTGCCGACAGCCGCCAGTACCAGCCCCTGAGCAAGGAGGCTCCGGACTACCCGCAGCGGGCCCTGGACAAGAACCTGGAGGGCGACTGCACCGTGGAATACAGCGTCAACCCCCAGGGCCGGGTGGAGAACCCCAAGGTCATCGACGGTTGCCACCCGCTGTTCATGCGCCCGTCCCTGGCGGCGGTGGCGACCTTCCGCTACCAGCCACGGCTGATCGACGGTCGGGCGGTGACGGTGCCGGCGGTGCGCAACACCTTTCACTATCGGATCCAGTAAGGCCGGGGCTGGCCGGACAAGTCCCCTTGGCTGGCCGCCAATGCCCTCAACCCCGGGGCTGGGGTGTCTTAGTGTGGCCGGGTGTGGCCCGCCCCTGTCGTCGGGGCGGGCCCCTTGCCCTGGCTGCACTGAGGACCGCCGATGCCCACTGTCACCTGTTCGCGCCCGTTGCGGCGCCCCTGTTCCCTGATTGTTCGCAGCGCCCTGGGCCTGGCCCTGGGCGTGCTGCTCAGTGCCTGCGGCGAGGCAGAGCCGCCGGCCAGCGGGGCCTTCAACGCGGCGCGCCTCGACGCCGCCCGCCAGGCCCCGGCCGACCCGGCCCTGGCCCAGGTCTATGCCAGCAGCTGCCAGCTGTGCCACGCCAACCCGGCCTCCGGTGCGCCCCAGGCCGGGGATGCCAAGGCCTGGGCGCCGCGCCTGGCCCAGGGCGCCGACACCCTGCTGGACCACAGCATCAACGGCTACCAGGGCATGCCGCCCATGGGCCAGTGCATGCAGTGCAGCGAAGAGCAGTTCCTGGCCCTGATCAGCTTCATGTCCGGCCACTCATTCCCATAAAAAACACAGGGTCTCCCTTCATGGTCATGCACCTTTCCCGACGCCGGCTGCTGCAAGGCGCCGGCGCCCTCGGCGCGTTCAGCGCGCTGTGCAGCAACTCGCTGCTGGCCGAGCTGGCCCGCGCCCCGCGGCTGATTCCCTGGCGCAACTGGTCCGGCGCGCAAAGCTGCCTGCCCGAGGCGCGGCTGGCGCCCAAGGACCTGGACGAGCTGCGCCAGGTGATCCGCCAGGCCCCGGGCAAGGTTCGCCCGGTGGGTTCCGGGCACTCCTTCAGTGCCCTGGTGCCGACCGACGGCACCTTGCTATCCCTGGCCTATTTCAACGGCCTGCTGGCCCACGACCCCCAGACCCTGCAGGCCGAGTTCGCCGCCGGCACGCCGATGGCGCTGATGGGCCCGGCCCTCAAGGCGGTGGGGCAGGCGCTGTGGAACATGGCGGACATCGACTACCAGACCCTGGCCGGGGCGATTGCCACTTCCACCCACGGCACCGGGATCGGCTTCGGCTCCTATTCGTCCCAGGTCTGCGGGCTGCAGCTGGTGACCGCCAACGGCGAAGTGCTGGATTGCGACCGCCAGCGCAACGCCGAGGTGTTCCACGCCGCCCGGGTGTCCCTCGGGGCGCTGGGGGTGGCGACCCGGGTGCGCCTGCAGAACCGCGAGGCCTACCGCCTGCGGGAACAGCAGTGGATTGCCAGGACCGATGAACTGCTGGAAGACATGGACAAGCACATCCAGGACAACCAGCACTGGGAAATGCTCGTGGTCACCCATTCCGACTACGCCCTGGCGGTGGCGCTGAACGAAACGACTGAGCTGCCGACCCCGCCCACCGACCCGGCCGAGGAGGGCGGCAACGAGTTCGTCAGCCTGATCGAGAACCTCGACAAGTACGTCAGCGACTTCCCCGAGACCCGCAGCCACCTGCTCAACAGCCTGCGCTGGCTGGCCCGGTTTGATCCGCGAGTGGGCGATTCCTATCAGGTCTACGCCAATGTGCGCAGCGTGCGCTTCAACGAAATGGAGTACTCGGTGCCGGCGCACCTGGGGCCGCAGTGCCTGCGCGAGATCCTCGCGCTGATCCGCGACAAGGACCTGCGCACCTGGTTTCCCATCGAGTACCGCTACGTCAAGGCCGACGACATTCCCCTGAGCATGTTCGAGGGGCGCGACAGCTGTTCGATCTCGGTGCACCAGCACTACAGCATGGACCACCACAATTTCTTCGCCGCGGTGGAACCGATTTTCTGGAAGTACCAGGGGCGTCCGCACTGGGGCAAGCACCACAGCCTCAATGCCCGCACCCTGCAGGGGCTGTACCCGCAATGGCAGGCTTTTGCCAGGGTGCGCCAGGCGCTGGACCCGCAAGGCAAATTCATCAACGCCCACCTGGCCTCGGTGCTGGGCGTGGCGTGAACAGGAGATCAGACACATGAACCGTCGTCATTTCATGGCCGGCACCCTGGGGGCCGGGGTATTGCTGGCCGGTGTCGGCGCCTGGCTGCGGCCCGGCGACCGGGGCGCGCCCTACAACGCGTATTTCGCCGGGCTCAATCGCGAGCTCAAGGCCAACGGGCCGATGCGGCCGGTGATGCTGATCGACCTCGATCGCCTGGATCACAACATCGATGTGGTGATGCAATCGGTGCGACGCGGCGGCAAGCACCTGCGCCTGGTGGAAAAATCCCTGCCGTCGCCGGGGTTGCTGGCCTACATCGCCCAGCGTGCCGGCACCCGGCGCCTGATGTCGTTCCACCAGCCGTTTCTCAACCACGACGCCGAGGTGTTTGCCGACGCCGATATCCTCCTGGGCAAACCCCTGCCGGTCCGCGCCGCCGAGCTGTTCTACCAGCAGCTCAAGGGCCCGTTCGACCCGCGCCGGCAACTGCAATGGCTGCTCGATACCCCAGAGCGCTTGCAGCAGTACCTGGCGCTGGCTCAGGGCCTGGGCACGCGCCTGCGCATCAACATCGAACTGGATGTGGGCCTGCACCGTGGCGGCGTGGCGGACAACGCCGTGCTGGGGCAGATGCTGGCGCTGATCAGCGCCCACCCGCAGCACCTGGAGTTTGCCGGGTTCATGGGCTACGACCCGTTTGTCGACATGGGCGTGCCGGGGATTCTGGGCTCGCCGCAAAGCCTGTTCGAGCAGGTCATGGCGCGCTACAACGGCTTTGCCGATTTCACCCGCCAGCAGTACCCGGCGCTGTGGCACGCCGACCTGACCCTGAACACCGCTGGCAGCCCCAGCTATCGCCGGCACGAACAGGAACGCCTGAGCAGCGAGGTGTCGGTGGGTACTGCGCTGCTCAAGCCCAGCCACTACGACCTGGCGTCCCTGGAGCAGCACGTGCCGGCGGCGTTTATCGCCACCCCGGTGCTCAAGAGCACTGGCCCGGTGCGGATCCCGGCCCTGGACGACAAGTCGCGGCTGTTGTCCTGGTGGGACCGCAACCAGCGCCAGACCTTCTTTATCTATGGCGGCCACTGGCTGGCGGATCTCGAAGCGCCGGCGGGCTTGCAGAGCAACGACCTGTTCGGTCGCAGTTCCAACCAGGAGATGGTCAACGGTTCCCGCGCCGTGGGCTTGCAAGTGGACGACCAGGTGTTCCTGCGCCCGCAGCAGAGCGAAGCGGTGCTGCTGCAATTTGGCGACCTGCTGGCGCTGCGAGGCGGGCGCATTGTCGAACGCTGGCCGGTGTACCTGTAGCCGCTGCCGAGCCCTGGCGGTCTCCCGCCGAACCCGCAGCGGCGTCTAGACGGCCGCAGGCCTCACAGGGCAAAGGGAATGGTCAGCTTGGCCCAGAGCATGTCGCCCTCGGGGCGGTTTTCCACGTCGAACTCCTTGGCCCAGCGGATCTCGGCGCTGGCGTATTTGAGGAAGCGCAGGTGCAGCGCCGGGCCGATGGCGAACACCTGCCCGCGCACCCCGTCACTCACGTCCTCGCCCATGAAGGTCACGGTCTTGCCGTATTGCTTGTCGTCGGTGGTCTGCTTCAGGTAGTAGCCGTTGAGCCCCAGGCTCAGGTCGTCGGTCAGGCGGTAGCTGGCCGAATAGTCGAAGTGGAAGATCTGCCCGGAACGGTAGTGGGTATCGCGGTTTTCCTGGTTGAAGCTGTAGGTGCTCTTGAACGACAGCTCGGTGCGTTCGCTGGGCAGCCAGGTCATGGAAAACAGCGGCTTGTAGGTGGTGAAGTTGTTGCTGGTGTTGGCCAGGCGGTCGGCATCGTACTGGCCGGTGGGCAGGGTCACTTCCACGGCCGCGCCGAGGGTCAGGTTGGGGCCCATGTCCCAGAGGATGATCGGCGCGAAGGTGGTGTCGCCCATGCTTTCGCGGCGGTCGCTCTGGCCGTACAGCGACACTTGCTGGCGCAGGTAGGGCTGGGCCACGTAGCCCCCCAGGCGCCCGCCCAGGACCCGCAGCGGGCTCAGGTAATCCAGGCGCGGGATGATCGCGTCGGACGTGATCCTGACCTCCTGGACCTTGCCGCCCAGGGAGCTGATATCGAGCTTCCTGGCCTGGTAGTGGTTGTAGTAGAGGTTGAAGGCGAACATGTGCTCCGGGAGCTGGTCGGGGCTCAGGGGCAGCACGTAGAAGCCGTCGGTGCCGGGGCCGATATTGTCGACCCCGGATTCGCTGGCCAGGGCATTCAGGCTGGCGCAGGTGGCCAGGGCCACGCCCAGGGGCAGGGAGCGGGTAAGGCGGGTAGGGTGCATGGTTGGGCTCATTCTTATTGTTAGTGGGGGCGCGGCGGCAGGGGCACCGCCCGCGCCATAGAAATAAGCCCTGGGCCGGGCACGGGGCAGGGTATTGGCGGACAGGGAGGGGGACTTTGTCGGACACTTTGCAATGCTTTGTTACATTCCCCCGTAAAACCCCAGGCATCGGGATATGCTTGGGCCACCGGTGAAGCCTTGGCGCCGGTGCAGGCAGACCATAAAAACAGCCGCCTAAGCGGCCCGGAAGCCCACTCCCATGCAGATCAAAGCCGCCGACCCCCACGACCAGCTGGCCCTGGTTTCACCCTTCCTGTTGCAGACCCTGGCGGACGTCGCCGAGGCCAAGGGCGTCAGCGCCGAGCGCTTGTGCCGTGGCCTGGGCTTTACCCTGGACGACCTGCAGGACCCGACGCTGCGCATCTCCTACCGCCAGGCGGTGGCGATGATCGAGCGCGCGCTGGCGGCGCTGCCGCAGCAGGGCCTGGGGCTGTGGGTCGGCAGCCGCAATGTGCTGGGCACCCTGGGCCTGCTGGGCCATGCGCTGTCGTTGTGCCGGACCCTGGGCGACGCCTTCGAGCTGGGCATCCGTCACCAGCACACCTCGGGCACCATCGTCACGGCCGATGTCGGGCGTCAGGGCGAGGAGTTCTTTGTCGAGCTGCAGTGCCGCCTGCCTTACGGCGAGGTGCAGATCTTTGCCGCCGAAGAGTTCTTCGCCAGCCTGCTGATCTACGGCCGGGCCCTGGTGAGCCCGGTGTTCCAGGCATTGCGCGTGGAGTTCATGCACGCCGCGCCGGCCTACACCGAGCTCTATCAGCAGTTGCTGGGCCCCCAGGTGCGCTTTGGCTGCCTGCACGCACGCATGGTGATCGAGGCCCGCTGGCTGCAGATGCCCTTGCCCAACCATCACCCGGTGGCGCTGCGTCAGGCGCTCAAGCTGCTGGAGCTGGAAAGCGCCCAGGTGCACCAGAAGATGGACCTGATCCAGGCGGTGGAGCGGGCCTTGTCCCGGGACCTGCGGGCCGGCAGCCATATCGAGCAGGTGGCGGGGGATTTGAACATGAGCGGGCGCACCCTGCGCCGGCGCCTGACCGAACACGGCCTGACCTTCGAAGCCCTGCTGGAGCGGGTGCGCCAGGCGCGGACCCTGAACCTTTTGGGTAACCCGGAGCTGTCCATCGAGCGCATTACCGAAGAGGTCGGCTACAGTGATGTGCGCAGTTTTCGCCGGGCCTTCAAGCGCTGGACCGGGCTCAGCCCCAGCGCCTTTCGCGAAGAGTCGGTGGCGCATTGAGGGCCGTGCCTCCCTGTCGCCGCTGCCGAGCCTCTGGCGTCCTCAAGATCCCTGCGTCTGCTGCGTCGGCCCAAGCCGTTCGCAGCCTGCGGCAGCGGCGACAAGGCTTGTCTGTATCAACGCTGACGCCGGCAGCCCACAGCGGTAAACTCCCTGCCTTTATTCAGGAGTTCCCATGAGTTACTACCAGCCCGGCATCCTTGCTGCACCCGTTCCGTCCCAGGCCCGTCACCTGTTCTTTGCCCTCGAATCCATCGAGGCGTTGCCCCAGGCACTCGACCAGTTGCTGGCGCGGGTGGATGGCGCAACGGCGGTGGCGGGCCTGGGGGCCTCGCTGGTCAAGGCCCTGGGCGCCCGGGTGCAAGGGCTCAAGGCGTTCCCGGCGCTGACCGGCGTTGGCGTCGACAACCCGTCGACCCAGCACGCCCTGTGGGTCTGGCTGCACGGTGATGATCGCGGCGAGCTGCTGCACCGCAGCAACGAATTGGCGGCCGCCCTGGCCCCGGCCTTGCGCCTGGTGGCGATGAACGAGACCTTCCGCCACAAGACCGGCCACGACCTCACCGGTTACGAAGACGGCACCGAAAACCCTGAAGATGAAGCCGCCGCGGCCGCCGCCCTGGCCGAAGGCGAAGACGGCCTGCGCGGTGGCAGCTTTGCCGCGATCCAGCAGTGGCAGCACGACTTCAAGGGCTTTGCCGCGATGCACCAGCAAGAGCGCGACCACATCATCGGCCGGCGCCTGAGCGACAACGAAGAGCTGGATGACGCGCCGGAGTCGGCCCACGTCAAGCGCACCGCCCAGGAAAGCTTCACCCCGGAAGCCTTTATCGTGCGCCGCTCGATGCCCTGGGTCGAAGGTGAGAACGGCGGCCTGATGTTCCTCGCCTTCGGTCACACGCTGAACGCCTTCGAAGTCCAACTGCGGCGCATGAGCGGCCTGGAGGACGGCATCGTCGACGGCCTGTACCGCATGAGCCGGCCGATCACCGGCGGCTACTACTGGTGCCCGCCGCTGCACAACGGCCAGCTCGACCTGCGCGCGCTGCAAAGCGCGAAATGAACAGCGAGGCCGGGCCGCTGACGACCGTGCGCTGGGGCATGATCGGGTGCGGCAGCGCACGATGCGCAAGAGCGGCCCGGCCTTCTACAAGGTCCCGGGTTCGGCGCTGGTGGCGGTGATGGGCCGCCGCGCCGAGGCGGTGCGCGACTATGCCCGGCGCCACGGCATTGCCCGCTGGTAGACCGATGCCCAGGCCCTGATCGACGACCCCGAGGTGGACGCGGTGTACATCGCCACGCCCCCCGACAGCCATTACGCCTACAGCCTGCAAGTGGCCGCCGCTGGCAAGCATTGCTGCGTGGAAAAGCCCATGGCCCTGCATGCCGGGCAGAGCCGGGCCATGCAGCAGGCGTTCCAGCAGGCCGGGTTGCACCTGTTCGTTGCCTATTACCGGCGTTCCCTGCCGCGCTTTGCGCAGGTGCGGCAATGGCTGGCAGATGGCCGCATCGGTGAGGTCCGGCACCTGCACTGGAGCCTGAGCAAGGCCGCTTCCGAGGCAGATCGCAGCGGCGCGGCCAACTGGCGTACCGACCCACGGATTGCCGGTGGCGGTTACTTCGCCGACCTGGCCAGCCATGGCCTGGACCTGTTCCAGTACCTTGTGGGCGACATCGTCGAGGTGGCCGGCATCAGCACCCGCCAGGCCGGGCTGTATGCCGCCGAGGACGCGGTCAGCGCCAGCTGGCGCTTCGCCTGCGGGGCACTGGGCAGCGGCGCCTGGAATTTCGTCGCCGACCGCCGGGTGGACCGGGTGGAGATCATCGGCAGCCGGGGGCGCATCACCTTTTCCGTGTTCGACGAGCATCCGCTGCAACTCGAAGCCGAAGAGCCCCTGAGCCTGGTCATCGAGCACCCCGAGCACATCCAGTGGCATCACGTGCAGGGCATGAACGCCCATATCCGCGGCGACGCAGTGCACCCGGCCCAGGCCAGCGAGGCGCTGAAGACCGATTGGGTCATGGATCGGATTCTGCAGCGCGGCTGATCCAATGGCGGCGGTCTTTCGGGCGGCTTTGCCGGCAAGCCGGCTCCTGCGGGGGCGCCGATCATTGGGCAGGCAGGTGCAACTGAACGTCCATGGCGTCATGCAGCAACCTGACCACTTCGATCAGGCGGTCATCGATCACTCGATAAAACAGGACATGTCGTGGCTTCTTGACCTGGGTTTGAGGGGGGCGGGAGTGTTGGCGGGAATAGAACAGGTGGTAGCTGCGAAGGCCCGGTGCGATGTCGTCACGCTCGTGGCTACCAACGTGCCGAGGGTTGCTGGCGAGATCGTGCAGGGCTCGCAGGATCAGGGCCTGATAGCGGACCCGGGCCGCTTCGCCAAAGTGCTTTTGGGAAAACCGCAGTGCGTCGACGATGTCGGTTCGGGCTGCATTGGAAATCCGGTACTGGACCACCTCAGTGTTTCTCTTGATCCGTGGCGACGGCTTCCAGTCCCAGCTCATCCAGGTAGTGCTGCAGGTTTTCTTCCCGCACCTGGCTGAAGCGTCCTTGTTGCAGGTCCGCGATACCGATCGCAGCGGCTTGGCGCAATGCCTCGATTTTCGCGGCTTCCTCGGCAACCCGTTGTTCCAGCAGACGCAAACCTTCGCGCATGACCTCGCTGGCGTTCTGGTAGCGACCGGATTTGACCAGGTTGTTGATGAGCTGCTCTTGATGGGCGGTGAGGACAACGTTTCGCGTTGGCATGCCGTGCTCCTGGGCTGGGCGTGTGAGGAAAGGCGTTGGCATATTATGCCAACTGGCAGCCGGATTCAGCCTCGAAGGGGGCTTGACGACAAGTGGCTGTGGGCGTTCATCGACATCGACGATGGTTTTCTGGCAGGACTGATTGGCGGTTCTTGTCAGATAAATCCGAGAGGAGTACAAATGTACTCCATGACGACTTTATCTCCCCGCCGCAGTGCCATCCTGACCTTTATCCGCGAACGCATCGCCGATCACGGCCAGCCCCCGAGCCTCGCTGAAATCAGCCAGGCCTTCGGTTTCGCCTCGCGCAGCGTGGCGCGCAAGCATGTGCTGGCGCTGACCGAGGCCGGGTTCATCGAGGTCAACCCGCATCAGGCCCGGGGCATTCGCCTGCTCAATCAGCCGCGGCGCCCGGAGCTGCTGGAAATCCCGGTGCTGGGGCGGGTGGCCGCCGGTGCGCCGATTGGCGTCGATGCCGACATACACGGCCAGTTGTGGCTGGACCCGGGGATGTTCTCCCGCACTCCGGATTACCTGCTGCGGGTCCAGGGCGATTCGATGATCGATGACGGCATCCTCGACGGTGACCTGGTGGCGGTGCGCCGCAGCAGCGAGGTGCGCAACGGCCAGACCGTGATCGCCCGCCTGGACGGCGAGGTGACCATCAAGCGTTTCGAGCGCAAGGGCCAGAGCATCCGCCTGCTGCCGCGCAACCCGGCCTACCAGCCGATCGAGGTCAGCGCCGACCACGAGCTGTTCATCGAAGGCGTGTTCTGCGGCCTGGTGAGGCCCGGCTGATGGGCGCCGTGGTCGCACTGGATACCTTGTTCAATGGCGGACAGGTATGGAAAGGCCGCCCGGCGGCCGCGCCGGCCAGCCTGCAGCCGACGGGGCACGCCGCCCTGGATGCGGTGCTGCCCACGGGCGGCTGGCCGGAGGCGGCGCTGACGGAAATCCTCATCGCCGCCCAGGGCCTGGGCGAGCTGCAGTTGCTGTGGCCGAGCCTGGCGCGGCTGACCGCGGCGGGGGAGCGGGTGGTGCTGGTGGCGCCACCCTTCGTGCCCTATCCCCAGGCCTGGCAGAACGCCGGGGTGGATGTGCGCCAGCTGTCGATCATCCAGGCCGGGGAGCGCGATGCCTTGTGGGCCGCCGAGCAGTGCCTGCGTTCCGGCAGTTGCGGCGCGGTGCTGTGCTGGCCGCAGCAGGCTGACGACCGCGCCCTGCGGCGCTTGCAGGTGGCGGCGGAAAGTGGCCAGACCCTGGCCTTCGCCTACCGGCCCCTGGACGCTGCGCACAACCCGTCGCCGGCGGCCCTGAGGATCAGCGTGCAGGGCCGCCCCGTGCAGTTGCGGGTGCTCAAGTGCCGGGGCGGGCTGGCCCATCCGGCCCCGATTGCCTGGCCCGCCGGGCACTGAGGTTGGCATGCGTTGGGTGTGTATCCTGTTCCCGCAATTGGCGCTGGACGCGGTGCTGCGTCAGCGCGCCGAACCCGAGGCGCCCCTGGCGCTGCTCAGTGGCACCCCGCAGCGCCGGGTGATCCAGGCGGTGAATGGCGCCGCCCGCGAGCTGGGCCTGCGCCCGGGGCAATCGCTGACCGCCGCCCAGGCCCTGACCAAGGCCTTTGCCAGCGCCGAATACGACCCCCGGCAGATCGAGCACTGGCAGCAGTTCCTCGCCGCCTGGGCCTATGGCTTCAGCTCCCAGGTCAGCGTGGCCTACCCGCGCACCCTGGTGCTGGAGATCGAATCCAGCCTGGGGTTGTTCGGCCCCTGGCCGCAGTTGGAGGCGCGCCTGCGCCGGGAGTTGCAGGCCCTGGGCTTTCGCCACCGGATCGTCGCCGCGCCGAACCCGGCGGCGGCACGGGTCCTGGCCAATGCCTATGACGGCTTGGCGGTGGTCGATCCCCAGGCCCTGCAGCAGGCCCTGGGGCCGATGCCCATCGAGCGCCTGGGGCTGGCGGCGGAGAACGCCACGGCCCTGTCGCGCATGGGCGTGCGCAGCTTCGAACAGCTGCGCGATTTGCCTCGGCAAAGCCTGGCCCGGCGTTTCGACGGCGCCTTGCTCAAGCACCTGGATACCCTGCTCGGCGAGCGCCCGCTGGGGCTGGCCTTCTACCAGCCGCCGGACCGTTTTGACCTGCGCATCGAGCTGAATTTCGATGTGCTGTCCCATCAGGCGCTGCTGTTTCCCCTGCGCCGGCTGACCGCCGACCTGGCGGCCTTTCTCTGTGGCCGTGACAGCGGGGTGCAGCGTTTCGCCCTGCACCTGGAACATGCCGAAGGCGCCGACACCCTGATCCCGGTGGGGCTGCTCAGCGCCGAGCGCGACCCGGCGATGCTGTTTGAGCTGGCCCGTGGGCGCCTGGAGCAGATCCAGGTGCCGGCGCCGGTGCGCAACCTGCGGCTGGTGGCCGAGGACCTGCCGCTGTTCGTGCCCCAGCACACTGAACTGTTCGACCCGCGTCCGCAGCAGAACCTGCCCTGGGAACAGTTGCGCGAGCGCCTGCGGGCACGCCTGGGAGATGACGCGGTGCAGGGCCTGGGGCATCGCGCCGATCACCGGCCGGAGCACAGTTGGCAGGCCCGGGCGGACGCGCGACCGTGCCCGGCCAACCCCGGGCTGCGCCGCCCCGGCTGGCTGTTCACTGAACCCCAGGCCCTGAACGAAGGGGCGGTGCGGATACTCATGGGCCCGGAACGCATCGAGTCCGGCTGGTGGGACGGCGCCGACGTGCGCCGCGACTACTACCTGATCGAAACCGCGGCCGGTCAGCAGGGCTGGGCCTATCGCCAGGTGGGCGAGCCCGGGCCCTTGCTCCTGCAAGGCTGGTTCGCATGAACGGTTACGCCGAGCTGCACTGCCTGTCCAACTTCAGTTTTCAGCGCGGCGCCTCCAGTGCCGCCGAATTGTTCCAGCGCGCCACGGCCCTGGGCTACCAGGCCTTGGCGATCACCGACGAATGCACCCTGGCGGGAATCGTCCGCGCCTGGCAGGCCTCCCGCGACAGCGGCCTGAAGCTGATCGTCGGCAGTGAAATGCAGGTCGAGGACGGCCCGCGGCTGGTGCTGCTGGTGGAGGACCTGGCGGGTTACCAGGGCCTGTGCCGGTTGATCACCCGGGCCCGGCGCCGGGCCGAGAAGGGCTGTTATCGCCTGCTGCGCGAGGACTTCGCCGAACCCTTGCCGGGGTTGCTGGCCCTGTGGCTGACGGGCACCGGCGAGCCGCAGGCCGAGGGCCGCTGGTTGCAGCAGGTGTTTCCCGAACGCCTGTGGCTGGCGCTGGAGCTGCATTGCGGCCAGGACGATGCCCGGCACCTGCAACAGCGGCTGGCCCTGGCCCGGCAACTGGGGCTGCCGGCCGTGGCCTGTGGCGATGTGCACATGCACGTGCGCGGGCGCCGGGCCTTGCAGGACACCATGACCGCGATCCGTCATCACCTGCCGGTGGCCGAGGCCGGGCAGCGCCTGTTCGCCAACGGCGAGCGTCACCTGCGCCCCATCGAGGTGCTGCAAGGCCTGTACCCGCCAGCCCTGCTCGACGAGTCGCTGGCCATCGCCGGGCGCTGCGCTTTCGACCTCGGCCAACTGCGCTACCAATACCCCCGGGAGCTGGTGCCCGACGGCCATGACGCTAGCTCCTGGCTGCGGGTGCTGACCCAGCGCGGCATTCTGCGTCGCTGGCCCGGCGGGGCCCGGGCCGAGGTGCTGCAGCAGATCGAGCATGAGCTGGCGTTGATCAGCGACCTGGGTTACGAGAGCTACTTTCTCACCGTGCACGACATCGTCGATTTCGCCCGGCGCCAGCACATTCTCTGCCAGGGCCGGGGTTCGGCGGCCAACTCGGTGGTGTGTTTCGCCCTCGGTATCACCGAGATCGACCCGGACCGCTCGACCCTGCTGTTCGAGCGCTTTTTGTCGCGGGAACGCAACGAGCCGCCGGACATCGACGTCGACTTCGAACACGAGCGCCGCGAAGAGGTGCTGCAGTACGTGTTCCAGCGTTACGGCCGGCACCGCGCGGCGCTGACCGCGGTGGTCAGCACCTACCACGGCGCCGGGGCGGTGCGCGATGTGGCCAAGGCCCTGGGCCTGCCGCCGGATCAGGTCAACGCCCTGGCCGACTGCTGCGGCCACTGGAGCGACACCCCGCCCAGCGTCGAGCGTCTGCAGGAGGCCGGCTTCGACCCCGAGAGCCCGGTGCTGCGCCGGGTCCTGAGCCTGACCGGGCAGTTGATCGGCTTTCCCCGGCACCTGTCCCAGCACCCCGGCGGCTTCGTGATTTCCGAGCAGCCCCTGGACCATCTGGTGCCGGTGGAGAACGCGAGCATGGCCGAGCGCACGGTGATCCAGTGGGACAAGGACGACCTGGATATGGTCGGCCTGCTCAAGGTGGACATCCTCGCCCTGGGCATGCTCAGCGCCATCCGCCGCTGTTTCGACCTGATCCATGGTTACCGCGGCCAGCGCTACAGCCTCACCAGCATTCCGTCCGAAGACCCGGCCACTTACCAGATGATCGGCCGCGCCGACACCATTGGCGTGTTCCAGATCGAGTCGCGGGCGCAGATGTCGATGCTGCCCCGGCTCAAGCCGCAGAATTTCTACGACCTGGTGATCGAGGTGGCGATCGTGCGGCCTGGGCCGATCCAGGGCGGCATGGTCCATCCCTACCTGCGCCGGCGCAATCGCCAGGAACCGGAAACCTATCCGTCTCCGGAGCTGAAGGGCGTACTCAAGCGCACCCTGGGGGTGCCCTTGTTTCAGGAACAAGTGATGCAGATCGCGATTGTCGCCGCCGACTACACCCCGGGCGAGGCCGACCAGTTGCGCCGCTCCATGGCGGCCTGGAAGCGCCACGGCGGCCTGGAGCCGCACCGCGAACGGCTGCGCCAGGGCATGCGCAAGAACGGCTACAGCGACGAATTCGCCGCGCAGATCTTCGAGCAGATCAAGGGCTTTGGCAGCTATGGCTTTCCCGAATCCCACGCCGCGAGCTTCGCCTTGCTGACCTACGCCAGTTGCTGGCTCAAATGCCATGAGCCGGCGGCCTTCGCCTGTGCCCTGATCAACAGCTGGCCCATGGGCTTCTACAGCCCGGACCAGATCCTCCAGGACGCCCGGCGCCACGGTTTGCAGATCCGCCCGGTGGACGTGGGCGCCAGTGACTGGGATTGCAGCCTGGAAGTCATCGCCGGGGCTGGCCAGCCGGCCCTGCGCCTGGGGCTGCGCATGATCAAGGGCTTTCGCCAGGAGGACGGCCTGCGCATCGAAAGCGCACGCCGGCAGCGGGCCTTTGTCGACATTGCCGACCTGGCCGAGCGGGCGCGGCTGGATGTCCGGGCCCAGGAGCTGCTGGCGGATGCCGGGGCCTTGCGCGGCCTGGCCGGGGATCGCTACCGGGCGCGCTGGGAAGTGGCCGGGGTGGAAAAGCAACTGGGGCTGTTCGCCGATCTGCCACGCCAGGAGGAAGCCCCGGTGAACCTGCCTCGGCCGAGTGTCGGCGAAGACCTGCAGGCCGATTACCACAGCCTTGGCACCACCCTGGGGCCCCATCCTTTGGCGCTGCTGCGGGCGCAGCTCAAGGCCCGGCGCTGCCGCAGCTCGCGCGACCTGCTGGCGGTGGAGCACGGGCGTTCGGTGAGCGTGGCCGGGCTGGTCACCGGGCGCCAGCGCCCGGGCACCGCCAGCGGGGTGACCTTCGTCACCCTGGAAGACGAGTTCGGCAACGTCAACGTGGTGGTCTGGCGCGATCTGGCCGAGCGCCAGCGCCGGGTGCTGGTGGGGTCGCAGTTGCTCAAGGTCGACGGCACCCTGGAGACCGAGGGCGAAGTGCGCCACCTGATTGCCGGGCGCCTGACGGATCTGAGCCCGTTGCTGGCTGGCATCAGCGTGCGCAGCCGGGATTTTCGCTGAGGGATCAGGCACTTGCCCGAAGTGCTTGGGTGGGCCGGGGAATCAGGCAGTCAATGAACTGGCGCCAAGGGTTTTTATTCCTTTTCGGTCTGATGGCGCTTTGGCATAATCGCCGCCGATGATGCCCCCTGCATCAAGTTTCAGAACACCCCGCCGACGCTTTCCGAGCCCGCACCGACCGGGGCCGGGGGCGTATGGCAGGGCGAAAATGCATCTAGACGGTGCATCTAAATGGATACTCAAAAAGGAACCTAGAGTGAGAGTGATCTCGAAGTTGATGTTGTCCGGCGCAGCACTGGCCGTGCTGACGGGCATGAGCGGTTGCGCCACTGAAAGCTCGCGCGCCTTGCCGGTGGAAAAGGTCCAGAGCGCCAGCCAGGTGTGGACCGGGGCCCGGGTGCCCATGGCCGTGGGCAAGTTCGATAACCGCTCCAGCTACATGCGCGGGATTTTCTCCGACGGCGTCGACCGCCTCGGCGGCCAGGCCAAGACCATCCTCATAACCCACTTGCAGCAGACCAACCGGTTCAACGTGCTGGACCGCGACAACATGGGCGAAATCCAGCAGGAAGCGGCGATCAAGGGCCAGGCGCAGAAGCTCAAGGGCGCGGATTTCGTGGTCACCGGCGACGTCACCGAGTTCGGCCGCAAGGAAACCGGCGACCATCAGCTGTTCGGCATTCTCGGCCGCGGCAAGACCCAGGTGGCCTACGCCAAGGTGGCGTTGAACATCGTCAATATCAGCACCTCCGAAGTGGTCTATTCGACCCAGGGCGCCGGCGAGTACGCCTTGTCCAACCGTGAAGTGATCGGCTTCGGCGGCACCGCTTCCTACGACTCGACCCTCAACGGCAAGGTGCTGGACCTGGCCATGCGCGAGGCGGTCAACCGCATGGTCGAAGCCATCGATACCGGGGCCTGGAAACCCGGCCGCTGATCAACACTGCTAACAAGGAGACGTAAGCATGTTCAAGACCCTCACCGCGCGGCCACTGCTGGCCGGCGCCTTGCTGGGCTGCGTAATGCTGGCCGGTTGCAGCGGGCCGAAGACGCTGTACCAGTGGGAAACCTACCAGACCCAGACCTACGAATACTTCAAGGGCGAGGAAGCCCGCGAAGCCCAGGTCGAGGCGCTGGAGCGCGACCTGCAGAAGATCAAGTCCACCGGCAAGGCCGTGCCGCCGGGTTACCACGCGCACCTGGGTATGCTCTACGCGGGCCTGGGCAAGGATGACCAGATGGTGCAGCAGTTCAATACCGAGAAGGCGCTGTTCCCCGAGTCCGCCTCGTACATGGACTTTCTGTTGAAGAACGCCAAGCAGGGAGCCGCAAAATGAACTTCACCACCTTGCGCAACCTCCTGGGCCTGTTGACCGTCAGCCTGCTGGTGGGCTGCGCCGCGCCCAAGACCGTGGACTACTCGGCCTACAAGCAGGCCCGGCCGAAGTCGATCCTGGTGCTGCCGCCGCTCAATGAGTCGCCGGACGTCAAGGCCACCTACAGCATGCTGTCCCAGGTGACCTTTCCGCTGGCCGAAGCCGGTTACTACGTGATGCCGATTGCCGTGGTGGATGAAACCTTCCGCCACAACGGCCTGACCAACCCGGCGGACATCCATGGCCTGTCGCCGGCCAAGCTCAACGAGATCTTCGGCGCCGACGCCGGGCTGTACATCACGGTCAAGGAATACGGCACCAGCTACATGCTGATCAGCAGTGAGACGGTGGTCACCGCCAGCGCCACCCTGGTCGACCTCAAGACCGGCACCACCCTCTGGACCGGCAGCGCCCGGGCTTCCAGCGAGGAGGGCAACAACGGCAACAACGGTGGCCTGGTGGGCATGCTGATCACCGCCGCGGTGAAGCAGATCATCAACACCAGCACCGACGCCGGGCACCCGATCGCCGGCATCACCAGCCAGCGCCTGCTGTCGGCCGGGCAACGCACCGGCCTGCTGTACGGTCCGCGTTCGCCGAAATACGGCACCGACTAAGGGCCCGACAGAGGATCAGGGAGCGGGCAATCCGCTCTTTTCCAGGCGCCGCGCATCGGCGCCCGCCTGGACGTCCTGCCATCGCCTATTCTGTCTTTTCAGTCGCGCCGATGGCGTGCCCGGCCAACGCGCGCGCCACGATAGCGGCGCTCCAAAGCCCGGTGAAACCATCCGCGTGCGCGGTGCTCAAAGGCTCTGGAGGCTGCTTCGCCGCCTCTTGAAAATCCATGCTGTGCCACGTGTTGCGTAGAGTCCGTTCATGCCGTTTTTATCAGATCATCACGGGTGCCAGGGGTGGAAGGGCGAGATGGCCGAGCGCATCCGTGCCTTCGACTGGAGCGGTACCAGCCTCGGGCCGTTGCAGCACTGGAGCCACAGCCTGCGCAGCACGGTGCAGTTGATGCTCGGCTCGCCCATGCCGATGGTGATGCTCTGGGGCCCCCTGGGCTACATGATCTACAACGATGCCTATGCCGAGTTCGCCGGGGGCCGCCATCCCTATCTGCTGGGGTGCGCGGTGGAGCTGGGCTGGCCGGAGGTCGCCGAGTTCAATCGCGGGGTGATGAACACCTGCCTCAGTGGCGGCACCTTGTCCTATCGCAGCAAGGAGCTGGTGCTGCTGCGCAACGGGGTGCCGGAAGATGTCTGGATGGACCTCTACTACAGCCCGGTGGCGGGGGACGACCAGGCCCCGGCCGGGGTCATCGCGATTGTCGTGGAAACCACCGCCCATGTGATTTCCGAGCGCCGCCGGCAAGCCGCCGAGGCCGCCTACCGGGCGGAGAACGAGCGGGTCCAGCTGGCACTGAACGCCGGGGCGCTGCTGGGCTCTTTCGTCTGGGACGTCCAGGCCAACGTGCTGTCCAGCGACGAGCGTTTTGCCCGGACCTTCTGCTACCCGCCAGACCAGCCCCTGGACAACCTGCCGATCGACATCACCGAGAGTCGCATCCACCCCGACGACGTGTCGCGGATCAAGGAGCTGACTCACTACAGCGTGACCCAGGGCGGGCCCTACAATGCTGAATACCGGGTGCGCCGGGAGGACGGCAGCTACACCTGGGTGCTGGCCAGCGGCCGCTGCGAATTCGATGACAGCGGCCAGGCGTTGCGTTTTCCCGGGGTGCTGATCGATATCCAGGAACGCAAGATCGCCGAGGAGGCCCTGCGCCAGCTGACCCGCAACCTGGAGCAGCGGGTGCTGGAGGAGGTCAATGCGCGGCTCAGCGCCGAGGAGCAATTGCGCCAGGTGCAGAAGTTGGAGGCCATTGGCGGCCTGACCGGGGGCGTGGCCCACGACTTCAACAACCTGTTGCAGGTGATCGCCGGCAACCTGCACCTGCTGGCCCGCCACGAAGCGGACAACGCCAATGTGCAGCGGCGCAGCGCCGCGGCCCTGGCGGCCGTCGAGCGCGGGGCCAAGCTCTCGAACCAGTTGCTGGCCTTTGCCCGGCGCCAGCCGCTGTCACCGGCCAACTACCACCCACGGCACCTGCACGAGGGGCTGGGCGAATTGCTGCAACGGGCCCTGGGGGAAACCATTCACCTCGAGGTGCAATTGCCCGCCGACCCCTGGTGCATCCATGTGGATCGCAACCAGTTGGAAAACGCCGTGCTCAACCTGGCGATCAATGCCCGGGATGCCCTGGGCGGCGAGGGGCGGATTCTCATCAGTGCCGAGAACCAGGTGCTGGACCCGCGCTTCTGCGCCGGCAAGGGCATCGGCGCCGGGCAATACCTGTGCCTGAGCGTGGCCGACAACGGCCCGGGCATGTCCGCCGACGTGCTCAAGCAGGCTTTCGAACCGTTTTTCACCACCAAGGTCGACGGCCATGGCACCGGCCTGGGGTTGAGCATGGTGTTCGGTTTCGTCAAGCAGAGTGGCGGCCATATCGAGATTCTCAGCAGCCCGGGGCAGGGCACCCGGGTGCAGATGTACTTCGCCCGCAGCGTTGCGCCGCAGCCGCCCGCAGCGGCCCCGGCCCAGGGCCCGCGCGCGGGTACTGGCGAGGCATGCATCCTGGTGGTGGAGGACAACGCCGAGGTGCGCAGCGCCGCAGTGGAAATGCTCGAACACGAGGGTTACCGGGTGCGCACCGCCGCCAGTGGTGATGCCGCCATGCAACTGCTGCTGGAGGGGCTCAAGGTCGACCTGATCTTCACCGACGTGGTCATGCCCGGGCTGATCAAGAGCACCGACCTTGCCACCTGGGCCAAGACCCAGGCGCCGCCGATCGCGGTGCTGTTCACCTCGGGGCATACCCGCGACATGATCTCGCGCAACCACCAGCTCAACCCCGACACCCACTTGCTGAGCAAGCCCTACGGGCCCGCGGACCTGAGCGCCATGGTGCGTTCGGTGCTGGGGGCTTGAGCGAGCTGCAACCCCCGTGTGACGCCGCGCATGAAACTCCCCCGTGGTTGACGTCAAACGGGCGTCACACTTCTACGCTGCATGAAATTGAATGAACATTTACGATTTTCCTGCTGACCAATGACAGGGGCATCGACCGCCTGATCCCACAACAACCCACGTCGTCTTGCGCGGTTTTTCTCTCAACCTCTTTCTGGATGCTCCGCCGTGATCTCCACCGGCGGCCGGCGAACAGGTGGCCGCCAGTGAGGAGCAGAACCCTCTGATAAGCGCGTCGATCCTGCAAGCGGGCTTGCCGTGCCCGCTCAAGTGCATGGCCTTGTCTTGTGGCGAGGGAGCTTGCTCCCGCTGGGGTGCGCAGCGCCCCCGTCTACGGCCCGTGATTGTTTTCAGACATAGCGCGCCAGCAGGCTCTGCGCTTGCTGCGCACCGGAGCGCCGGCCGAGCGAACGGGAGCAAGCGCCCTCGCCACATGTTCCGTTCGCCCGTTCCAGTGTCCTGCATGGGGCTTGCCTTGGCCCTCGGACCTTGTGTGATGATCGCGCTTCGACAGTTCGCGGTTCTCGACATAAGGCTGGTTCATGACTTCTTCGCGTAGCCCATCCGATGCTTCCCCGGCGAGCCCTTCGTCCTTTCCAACCAGCGGTTTTGTCCGGGTGCGTGGCGCCCGCGAGCACAACCTGAAGAATGTCGACGTGGACATCCCGCGCGATGCGCTGGTGGTGTTCAGCGGGGTGTCGGGCTCGGGCAAGTCGTCCCTGGCGTTCTCCACCCTGTATGCCGAGGCCCAGCGGCGCTATTTCGAATCGGTGGCGCCCTATGCCCGGCGCCTGATCGATCAGGTCGGGGTGCCGGATGTCGACCGCATCGACGGCCTGCCACCGGCAGTGGCCCTGCAACAGCAGCGTGGCACCCCCAGCACACGTTCGTCGGTGGGCAGCGTGACCACCTTGTCGAGCCTGGTGCGCATGCTCTATTCCCGGGCCGGCAGCTACCCGCCGGGGCAGCCGATGCTGTATGCCGAGGACTTTTCACCGAACACGCCCCAGGGCGCCTGCCCGCAGTGCCACGGCCTGGGCCGGGTGTATGAGGTCGATGAAGCGAGCATGGTGCCCGACCCTTCGCTGAGCATCCGCCAACGCGCCGTGGCCGCCTGGCCCCTGGCCTGGCAGGGGCAGAACCTGCGCGACATCCTGGTGACCCTGGGCTACGACGTCGACATCCCCTGGCGCCAGTTGCCGAAAAAACAGCGCGACTGGATTCTCTTCACCGAGGAAACCCCCACGGTGCCGGTGTACGCCGGGCTGACCCCGGAACAGACCCGCGAGGCCCTCAAGCGCAAGCAGGAGCCCAGCTACATGGGCACCTTCAGCGGCGCCCGGCGCTATGTGCTGCACACCTTCACCCACACCCAGAGCGCGCTGATGAAAAAGCGCGTGTCGCAGTTCATGCGTGGCAGCCTGTGCCCACTGTGCGAGGGCAAGCGGCTCAAGCGCGAGGCCCTGGCGGTGACCTTTGCCGGGCTGGATATCGGCGAGCTGGCGCGCTTGCCGTTGCTGCAACTGGCCGAGGTGCTGCGGCCGGTGGCCGCCGCGGCTTACCTGGAACAGGCGGCCGTCGATGCCCCGGTGCTGAGCCATGCGCAGACCCGCGCCGCACGCCAGCAGCGGCATGCCCAGGGCGCCCCGGAGCATCGCGGCGCGCCGGATGTGCGGCACACACCGAACCTGTCCCTGGAAAAACGCCTGGCCGCGCAGCGCATCGCCCAGGACCTGCTGGAACGGGTCGGCACCCTGACCGATCTGGGGCTGGGCTACCTGGCCCTGGAGCGCAGCACGCCGAGCCTGTCCAGCGGCGAGTTGCAACGCCTGCGCCTGGCGACCCAGCTGGGCTCGCAGCTGTTCGGGGTGATCTACGTGCTGGACGAACCCTCGGCGGGCCTGCACCCGGCGGATGCCGAGGCCCTGTTCGACGCCTTGCAGCGGCTCAAGGCCGCCGGTAATTCACTGTTTGTGGTGGAGCACGATGTGCAGACCATGCGCCGCGCCGACTGGCTGGTGGACGTCGGCCCGGCCGCCGGGGAGCGCGGTGGCCAGGTGCTGTACAGCGGGCCGCCAGCGGGGTTGGCCGGGGTGCCGCAGTCGCAGACCCGGGCCTACCTGTTCCCCGACCAGCCCCCGGCCCGGCGTACCCCGCGTTCGCCCCAGGGCTGGCTGCGCCTGGCCGGCATCCGCCGCAACAACCTCAAGGACCTGGACGCCGCGTTTCCCCTGGGCTGCTTCACTGCGGTGACCGGGGTTTCCGGCTCTGGCAAGTCGAGCCTGGTGAGCCAGGCCCTGCTGGAGCTGGTGGGCGCGCACCTGGGCCAGGCGGCGGGCCGTGACGAAGCCGTGGAGTTGGACCTGGAAGACGACGCGCCGCAGAGCAGTGGCGGTCGGGTCGTGGCCGGCATGGAGCAGATCAAGCGCCTGGTGCAGGTGGACCAGAAACCCATCGGTCGCACCCCGCGTTCCAACCTGGCGACCTACACCGGGCTGTTCGATCAGGTGCGCAAGCTGTTCGCCGCCACCCCCCAGGCCCGGGAGCTTGGCTTCGATGCCGGGCAGTTTTCCTTCAACGTGGCCAAGGGCCGTTGCCCGGCCTGCGAGGGCGAGGGGTTTGTCAGTGTCGAGCTGCTGTTCATGCCCAGCGTGTTCGCCCCGTGCCCGACCTGCCATGGCGCGCGCTACAACCCCCTGACCCTGGCCGTGACCTGGCAGGGCCTGAACATCGCCCAGGTGCTGCAATTGAGTGTCGAGCAGGCCTTGCCGGTGTTCGCCGAGCACGCGGGCATCCGCCGCGCCCTGCAAGTGCTGCATGACATCGGCCTGGATTACCTGCGCCTGGGCCAGCCGGCCACCGAGCTGTCCGGCGGCGAAGCGCAGCGCATCAAGCTGGCCACCGAGCTGCAACGCAATGCCCGGGGCGCCACCCTGTACGTGCTGGACGAGCCCACCACCGGCCTGCATCCACGGGATGTCGAACGCTTGCTGGAACAGTTGGACAGGCTGGTGGCGGCGGGGCACAGCGTGGTGGTGGTCGAGCATGACATGCGCGTGGTGGCCCAGGCCGACTGGGTCATGGACATCGGCCCGGGCGCGGGCGACCAGGGCGGCACCCTGGTGGCCTGTGGCACGCCGGAGCACGTGGCCCGGCAGCGCAACAGCCGTACCGCCGCGTTTCTGGCCCAGGCCCTGAGCGGAAATTGATCCAGGGCAGGGGCGGGCGACGAACGGTTACCGCTGGTCTGATTGGCGGTCGACAGACCCGGGGGGCGAAGGCCATTCTGAGCATCGGCAGGGGCGTAACCGCGTCCTTGCTGCCATCAACCACGGAGGTGTTCCATGCCGGTGACCCACGACCTTTACCAGGACCTGAGCTGCAGTAAAGAAGACATTCAACAGCGCCGGGCCAGTGACCCGCACCTGAATGCGCTGTTCGACAAATACAGCCTCGTCGACGACCAGGTGCTCAAGGCCGAAGCTGCCGCCGCCGCAGACGACGAGTTGAAGAAACTCAAGGAAAAGCGCCTGCTGATCAAGGATGAAATCTCCGAGAAGCTCACCGCCCGCTCCTGACCTCCCCTGTGACAACGGCCCCTCGCCGTAGCCAGGACAGTTCGCTGTGCCAAGGAAGCGGGTTGTGGCGACTGAGCTTGCTGTGGCGAGGGAGCTTGCTCCCGCTGGGCGGCGCAGCCGCCCTAACCCCCGCCAGTAACCCCATCCTCAAGGCGCCAGCGCCTCCTTCAGCGACAGCCGCGCCATGTGCCTGGCCGTCAGCGACCCCAGGTACAAGGCATCGCCATATTCGCGCACCGTGGTAATCGGCGAGTAGTTGCCGCTGCTGGCGTCCTGCAGGTTGGCGATCACCCGGCCCTGGGTATCCAGGCCCAGCACAAAACCGCGCTTCTCCACCGGCTTGGGCAATACCGTCATCGCCCGCACCAGCATCTTGCGGACCAAGGGGTAGGGCGCCGTGCCGTCGAGCAACGGGTTGCGCGGCGCATACAGGGCCACCCAGAAACGCTCGGCGCCATTGAAGCTCAAGTTGTCCGGCAGCCCCGGCAGATTGTCGATGAACAGGTCATGGCTGCCGGCCTTGTCGCCCTTGAGCCAGTAGCGGCTGATGCGGTAGGCGCCGGTTTCATTGACCAGCACATAGGCCTCGTCCGGCCCCAGGGCAATGCCGTTGGCGAACTCCAGGCGCTCCAGCAGGACCTCGGTCTTGCCGCTCTGGAAGTCGTAGCGCAGCAGGCGGCCATCGGCGCCGTGCTCGATCACCGCTTCGCCGTCATGGCCGTAGCCCCAGCGGCTGCTGGCGTCGCTGAAGTAGGCGTAGTGGCCGGCGGCGTCCACCGCCACATCGTCGGTAAAACCGAATGCCAGGCCATTGGCCGCGGTGCTCAGGGTCTGCAACTGGCCCTGGCTGTCCAGGGCCAGCAGGCCCTTGATGGCGTCGGCGATGATCAGGCGCCCGTCCGGGTGCCGGGCCAGCCCCAGGGGCCGGCCGCCGGTATTGACCAGCACCTTGAGGCTGCTGCCGTCGAGGCGGGTCTGGATCACCCGGCCGTCATGCAGGCCGCTGATCAGTTGGTCCTGTTCCAGGATCAGGGCTTCGGGGCCGTCGATATCCCGGGCACCCACCGGTTGCAGCGCCTTGAGTTTCTGGTTCTCGGCGAACGCGCCCTGGCTCAGGGACGGTGCCGGCGCCGGGTGCCAGGCCACCGGCTGGACCCGGGTCGGCATCAGCAGCAGGAAGGCCAGGATGGCCAGCAGCACCAGCAGGACAATCCGCGTGGCGCTGAAACGTCGAGGGGCAATCTGATTCATGCAATGACTCCTGTCAGGGTCGGCTTCAGGACGAACGGGGGGCCGCATCGGCGGCGTGCAGCGGGATGGCTTGCTGGGCCATTTTGCACAATGCCAGCAAGGACGCGGCAGATTCCCGTTCTATCCGTCGCTTGAATAGCAGCTGATTGCCCAGGCGCATCAGGCGGTTGTCAAAGCGATATTCCAGGGTCCGCACAAAGCGCGTGCGCGCGGCCCCGAGCGGCTGGCACTCATAGCTCAGCTGCAAGTGCAGGCCATGCTCGCCCCGGGCGCTGGCGCGCCAGCGATGCCCCGGCAGGTACTCCTCGACCCGCCAGCGCAGGTGACCGCTGCGCCCGCCGGCATGGATGTCTTCCTCGAAACCCTGCCCGGCGAACAGCGGCCCATCGTCGCCCAGCACCTGCAACGAGGACGGATGCCATTGCGGCCAGCAGCGTGGACTGGCGGCATAGGCCAGGGTGGCCGCGGCGCTGCGAGGGATATCGACCTGATGCTGCATGCGGGTCATGGACCTGGTCGGGTCGAAGGCGGCCGCCGCGAGCGATGATTCTTCGGGTTGCCAGTACAAGGTGCCGAACAGCCAGTCCATCAGCGGCAGGACAATGTTGAAATTGCGCTCCTGCATCAGCTCGCGGCGGTGATGCAGCTCGTGCAGGCGGCGCATCTGCCGCACCCAGGGCAAGCGCGCCAGGGGGTGGTCGGCGGGCAAGTGCTCGCAGGCATGGAAGGCTTCATAGGCCAGGTAGCCGATCAGGGTGCAACTGGCGAACAGCGCCGCCACGTTGCCGTTCCACAGGCGCAGCAACGCCCACAGCGGCAGGGCGAAGAGCAGGCTGTGAACCACGATCAGCCAGGCCGGAAACAGGATCACCCGCCAGTCCCGGTAGCCTTCGTAGGCCATCAGCCCGGGGGCGAAGAAACTGTGGTGGTCGCCGGTATGGCGGGCATAGAACAGCCGCGCGAAGCGGCGCTTGTGATGCCCCAGCCAGCGGTGCACCACGTAGATGCACAGGTTGAAGAACAGCAGCGCCAGCGGCACCGCCAGCCATTCCAGAGGCTGCACCTGGCGCAGGGTGCTGCACAGCAGGGCGATGCACAGCAAGCCATAGGCCAGGACAAAACCGCCGTGCAGCCAGGGGTTGTAACGCGGATTGACCGCGGCTCGGTAGTGCTCGCGAAAGTGTTCGATGGTGTCTCGCACGACGCTGTTCCTGTTGTTGTTTTTGTCGGCTGCAGCGTAGCCGTCGTCCCTTTATCCAGCCAATGGGCAGGGGGCTATGGGCAAAAACTCATGAGGCAAGAAGACCGATAGCCGTGCACAATCGCGCCTTTTTACGCTTGCAAGGGCCTGCGCCATGACTGAGGTTCGTTACCCGCGCTTCAAGGTGTTGATGATTTTTATCCTGTGTCCCCTGGTGCCGGGTTTTGTCGCCGGGCTGATCAATAGCGTGCTGATGGTGGCGCACATAGCGACTCATCCGCGGCTGATCGGCGAGGTGCATGGCGCCGAGATCCTGCTGATGCCGTTGCTGACGCCGCTGGTGGCGGTCCTGGTGTTTTTCCTGCCGTTGCTCGGGCTGGCGTTGGGAGTGTCCCTGCTCAAGGTCAGGCGCTCGGCGCGCAGCTGCAATGCCCTGGCGCTGCTCGGCGCTGTGCTCGCCACCGGCTGGGTATCGCTGTTTATCCGTGAGGTGGTCACGCACAGCGAAAGGGCCCGCTATGACGACTACTGGCTGGGGTTGTTCCTGGTGTTCCTGGCCGCGCTCGTCACCTGCTGGTCGACGGCGCGGCTGTTTCTGCCGCAGCGCCTCCAGGAGCCACGTTCATGAGCCTGGCCGGGCAAGGTCGGTTCCGGCGTGCCAGTGCCAAGGTGGGTCAATGGAATGTCTTTTTTCAATGGAGTGATAACCGATGAAGAACCTGTCGTTGATCGTGGAAGCGCTGGGGCAGGAACAGGCCACCCGGCTGGTCTGTACGCTGGCGATTGGCTTGTTGACGGCGTTTCGCCGCGAGTCCATCACCCTGGATGAGGCCGAGTGGATCCTGTTCCGGCCGGCGACCGCGCACACGCTGCAGCTCAAGGGGCTGTCGCCCGAGCTGTGCAGCCTGATCATGGAAGGCTGCGAACTGGAGGACACGCAGAGCCTGTGGCCAGAACGCCTGGACGCCACTGCGCAGGGCTTGATCGAGCGCTTTGCCGCGATCCTGCAAAGCGATCCGGGCTATGCCCAGAGGGCCAACGAAAAACTTCAGCGGGAACGTCTGTACCGCATCCGTTAGTCCGCTTCCCGCCATCCCCTCGTGACCTGTCGACCACCGCTGCGATGCGGGTATGAAGCGCAAAGGCTCTGCCCCCATGAAAAAAGCCACCGGTGCGGGCTTCTGAGTTGTTGCAGGCCCCGTGGGCCAAGGCTTTCGGGCCGATCGAGGCGGGTGGTCTTGGTGGCTGTCCGGCTGGTAATCAAGAACCCTCTTGGTCGAGGCTGAGAGCTGTCCTATCTCATTCATGCGTTAGCGTTTGTAGGCTTTCTGAGCCTTGAGGAATAAGGCAAATGTCAAACACGAGATAGGTATAAAACTAATGAAATTCATCAAGTCTGCATTGGCTGTCGCCGTGTGTTGTGTCGCTGTCCAGGCCATGGCGGCAGACGGCGAAATCAACTTCACCGGTTCGATCACTGCCAATACCTGTTCGGTGAATGTCGGCGACCTCAACGGTGGTGCCGGCACCAATGTTTCCCTGGGCAACGCGCCGTCCCTGTCGCTGAAAAAGGCCGGTGACACCGCCGGTGCCGGCTCCTTTGCCCTGACCCTGAGCGCGCCCGCGGTGGCCGAAGGTGGAACCGACCACTGCGTGCTGACCGGCAAGACCGCCACCGTGCGCTTCCTTAGCATGCACGGCGCGGCCGGCCCGAACGGCGAATGGCTGGCCCTGGAAGGCGCAGGCGGCGCGGGCGTGGCCAAGAACGTCGCGGTACAGATCCGTGACGCCAAGGGCATGGATGTGCAACTGGGCCGGGCTTCCAGTGAATACGCGGACCTGACCCAGCCGATGCGCTTCACCGCGAACTACATCGCCACCGGCGAAGCCACCCCGGGTACCGCCAACGCCAAGGCGTCCTTCAGCGTCGACTACAAGTAAGCGCGTACCCACCGGGGCCCGGCCGCACAGGCTGCGGCCGGCCCCGGCATGCCCCGTCTCCTCCCAGGTTCTAAGCCGATATGAATATTCCCCTTCGCTTGCGCGGTGCTTTGCTCTGCGCGTCTTTGACCCTGCTCTGGCCGCTGCCCCAGGCATCCGCCGGGATCATGCTCAACGGTACGCGGATCATTCTCAATGCGGATGAACGCAGTACCTCGACCGTCGTTTCCAACCTCACCAGCAGCGATTACGCGGTGCAGACCTGGGTCAATGACGCCGCGGACAGCAAGGAGCGGCTCAGCCCCTTTATCGCCATGCCCGCGCTGTTCAAGGTGCGCGCGGGGGAGGAACAGGTGGTGCGCATCATCAAGACCCCCGGGCAACTGCCGGAGGACCGGGAGTCGGTGTTCTATTTCAACGCCCAGGAAATCCCGGTGCTGCAGCAACAGCAGGAGAACGCCCTGAAGGTGGCGGTGCGCACTCGGGTGAAGCTGTTCTACCGGCCCGGCAACTTGCCGGGAACTGCCCAGCAAGCCCCCGGCCAGCTGTCCTGGAAACTGCTGAAACAGCCTTCGGGAACGGTCTTGCGGGTCACCAACCCGAGTGCCTACCACGTCACCTTCATTGGGATCCGGGTGATGGAGGGCGGCAGCGCCATCGAATTGCAGGACGTCGACATGGTGGCCCCCAAGTCCTCCCAGGACTACCCGCTGAACCACAGGTTCAAGTCCGGCACGGCGACGGTCGAATTTTCGATCATCAATGACTACGGCGGTTACAGCGACCCGTTGAAGTCCAGTGCCACGTTCTGAGTCGATGGCGTATCCAGGGAATGCAAGGCGCGCAGCCACGGAGAGTGTCGAGGTCAGGATGTGTGTAGGTTTTAGAACGATAGCCAATGGTTTTGCCGGGTCACTGTTGCTGGTGACCCTGAAGAGCGCCGAGGCCGCCGCCGCTCAGTTCGACACTGGGTTCGTCGCGGATTTTGCCGGCGACGCCGCGCTCAAAAGCGACCTTGAAGCCATGCTTCATGAGCAGGACGTCGGCCCGGGCCGTTACCTGGTGGGGATCAACCTCAATCGCGACTATTTCGGCCAGCGCGAAGTCAGCTTCGTCGCCGGGGACGCCGCGCTCAAGGCCTGCCTGCCGCAAGCGCTGCTCAGCGAAATGGGGGTCAAGCTGCCTCCTTTGCAAACCCCGGGCATCGATGAGCAATGCCTGGACCTGCCGGCACTGGTGGAGGGCGCCACGGTGCGGTTCGACAGCCGGCAACTGAAGCTGGACATCAGCGTGCCGCAGATCTCCATGGACCGTGATGCCCGCGGCTACGTGGCGGCCGAGGAGTGGGACAGCGGGGTCAATGCCGGCTTTCTCAACTACCAATTCTCCGGCTCCCAGAGCAAGAACCCGCAGCGCAGTGCGGCCAACTACAACCTCTACCTCAATGGCGGACTCAACCTGGGGGAGTGGCGCCTGCGCTCCAGTTCGTCGTATCGCAAGGACGGCACCTGGGAGCGCGCCGCGACCTATGTGCAGCGTGATTTGCCGGGCACCCTTGGCAGCCTGACCCTGGGGGAAAGCGTGACCCCGGGTGACACCTTCCAGAGCGTGCCGTTTCGCGGCGTGCAACTGGCCAGCGATACGCAGATGCTGCCCGACTCGCTGCAGGGCTATGCGCCGGTGATTCGTGGCGTGGCCCAGACCCAGGCGCGGGTCGAGGTCCGCCAGCACGGCTATTCGCTGTACAGCACTTTCGTCTCCCCAGGGCCTTTCGAGATCCGCGACCTCAACGCCGCGTCCGGCAGTGGCGACCTGGAGGTGATCATTACCGAGGCCGATGGCACCGAGCGGCGCTTCATTCAGCCTTACGCAACCCTGGGCAACCTGCTACGCGACGGCACCTGGCGCTACAGCGTCAGCGCCGGCCAGTACCATGAGCCTAACGTGCAGATCGACCAGCCGACTTTCACCCAGGCGTCCCTGGCCTATGGCTTGCCCCGGGACTACACGCTGTCCCTGGGCGGGCTGCTGGGGGAGGGCTATCGGGCCTATCAAGTCGGCGTGGGCAAGGGCCTGGGCAGCTTCGGCGCTTTGTCCCTGGACGTGACCCAGGCGGCCACCGATACCCGCCGGGAGTCCGTCAGCGGGCAGAGCTACGGCCTGCGCTATGGCAAGGCATTCGCCACCGGCACCAACCTGCGCTTTGCCGGCTATCGCTATTCGACCCCGGGTTATCGGGATTTCAGCGAGGCCGTGAGCCAGAGCACCTGGAGCAGTGATATCGGTGAATACAGCGCCTATCGCCGGGTCAGCCGGCGCAGTCGGCTGGAGGCCAACCTTTCCCAGGCTTTTGCCGACAGCACATCGCTGTACCTGAACCTGTCGCAGCAGGATTACTGGAACTCCTCGCACCAGCAGCGCCAGTTGCAGTTCGGCATCAGTGGCCAGGTGCAGCGGGTCAACCTGTCGCTGTACGCCAGCAAGAGCCTGAGCGCCAGCGATAACGAAGGCGTGCAGCTGGGCCTGAGCCTGAGCTTCCCGCTGGGCCGGCAGAACGCCAGCGTCAGCCTGGAACGCAACGCCGACGGCAGCCAGGATCAGCGCCTGGGCCTGAGCGGCCTGGCGGGGGACTACAACAACCTCAACTACAACCTGGACATGCTGCGCAGCGAGCGCTCGGCCAACACCGGCTCGGCCTCCGTCGGCTATCGCGCGCCCTGGGCCAACATCAATGCCGGCCTGAGCAGCAGTAGCGCCTACAAGAGCGCCAACGTCGGCATTTCCGGCTCGGTGCTGGCCCATGCCGGCGGTGTGCAACTAGGCCAGAGCCTGGGCGAAACCATGGCCCTGGTGGAGGTCAAGGACACTCCCAATGTGGGGGTCAACAACGCCCCGGGCACCTTTACCAATGCCCAGGGCTACAGCCTGGTGCCCTATGTGCAGCCGTACCGGCGCAACCGCATCAGCCTGGACACCAGCAAGCTGGACGCCAACACCGACATCGACAGCGGCGTGAGCACCGTGACCCCGCGGCGCGGCGCGGTGGTGCTGGCGCGCTTCAAGGCCCGGCACACCGAGAAGGTGCTGGCCAGCGTGACCCTGCCCGGTGGCGCGGTGGTGCCTTTCGGCGCGGCGGTGTTGGAGGCCGGGCAGAAGGTCAACGCCGTCGGGCCGGCGGGCCAGGTGTTGCTGTCGGTGGGCGAGGGGCGTGACTTCCGCCTGGTCTGGGGCAACGGGCCGGATCAGCAGTGCCGCTTCACCCTGGACCTTGAACAGGCCCGGGAGCAGGAAGGGTTCAAGGTGGCGGATGTGCGCTGTACGGTGCCGGCCCGCTAGTTGCCCGTGCCGTGGATCGAAACAGCCCGCCAGCGTACGCTTGCGGGCTTTTTCGTGCTGGCGCCAAGGCTCAGTGCGGGTGGGCGGAGGCCGCCAGGGTGGTGTTGAGTTTATCCATCAGCTCGCGCAGCTGATTGCACAGATGGCTGAGGGTGCCGGCGCTGGCGTTGTCGGCCAGGGCTTGTTCCAGGGTTTCGCACAGCCGCAGCAGGGCCTCGGACTGCATCATCTGCGCCGAGCTTTTCAGCTTGTGGGCCAGGTTGGCCAGGTGCTTCAGGTCGAGGCGGGCCATGGCGTCCTCCAGGGCCTGCACATCCTGCTGATTGCACAGGATCAGGTTGCCCAGCAAGCTGCGGCGCTTGGCTTCCGGCAGGTTGAAGCGCTCCAGCGCCGCGCCCCCGTCCTCCATCGCCTCGCGCACCGGGCTCTCGGTGAACACCGGCACGTAGCGGGCCAGCTTCGAGACGCTCAGGGGCTTGAGCAGGCACACATTCATCCCGGCGCCGAGCGCCGCCTGCATGTCTTCGCTGCGGGCGCTGGCGGTGGTGCCGATGATGGTGCACGGGCGCATGCGCATGTGCTGCTCCAGGCGGCGGATCTCTTCGGTCAGGCCGATGCCGTCCAGCTCCGGCATGTTGCAGTCGGTGATGATCAGATCGACCTCGCTGTCCTCCCAGATGAACAGCGCCTCAAGCCCATCGTGGGCCAGGATCGGCTGATGCCCGAGCAGTTCGATCTGCTCCTTGAGCAGGGTCAGGCTGGGCAGGTGGTCCTCGACAATGAGGATGTTCAGGCGCCGCTGGCTGGGCGCCGCCGGTTCGCTCGCCGGCAAGGGCTGCGGGGTTTCGCCGGCCGTCGCCTCCTTGGCGCAGGCGGTCAGGGTCATGGTGGTGCCTTGGCCCGGGGTGCTGTCCACCAGCAGGTCGCCGTCGATGATCCGGCTCAGTGACTGGCAGATACACAGGCCGATGCCAGCGCCACTGTTGCGGTTGGCGGTGACCCGCGAGAACGGCGTGAACAGGCTGGCCATGTCGGCCGGATCGATGCCCGGGCCGGTGTCCTGCACGCTGATGGAGAAGGCGAAACGCTGTTCGCCCAGCGCCACGCCCTGGACCCGCAGGGTGATACCGCCACTGTCGGTGAACTTGATCGCGTTGCTCATCAGGTTGGACAGGATCTGCTTGATCTTCAGCCGGTCCAGGCGCAGCGGCAGGTCGGCACAGGCATCGAAGTGGGTGCTGATCGACAGCCCCTTGCGGCTCGCCAGGCTGTCGAAGATCGCCAGGATCGCGGTCACGATCTGCCGCAGGGTGCAGGTTTCCAGGTGCACGCGGGTCTGCCCGGATTCGATGCTGGAAATGTCCAGGATGCCCCCCAGCAGTTCCAGCAGGCTGACGGCGGCCTCATGGGCGAATTGCAGCGATTCGAGGTTCTTGTCCTGGGGCGCCTTGCGGGTCAGCACCAGCTCCAGCATGCCGATGATGGCGTTCATCGGGGTCCTGATCTCGTGGCTCATGGTGGCCAGGAAAGTCGACTTGGCGCTGTTGGCCCGGTCCGCGGCTTCCTTGGCCTGGCGCAGCTCTTCGAGGATGCGCAGGCGGTCGCCGATATCCAGCCAGCCACAGACCACGCCGAACACCTGCTGCTGGTCGTCGCGCAGCGGCTGAACCCAGTGGTAGATCTCCAGGGTCTGGCCGCCCAGGGGCAGGGCCTGGTCGCGGGCAATGGCGCTGCCGGTCTGCACCACCTGCTCATAGTCCTGCTGCCATTGATTGACCACGCTGCGGCCGAGCAGCGCGTCGAGGACCTGGCTGTTGGTGCTGGACGTGGCGCCCGGGGCGAAGGTCTGTGCGTAGGGGGTGTTGAACAGCAAGAGCGCGCCTTCACGGTCACGCACATAGATCGGGTGGGGAATGCTGTCGACGATGTTCTGGATCAGGCTCAGGCGTTCCTGCAATTGCTTGCGCACGATGGATTTCTTGAAGATCAGCTTGCGCAGGTAGAGGATCCAGATGCAGGTGGCCAGGAGCAGGATGAACGAGACGCTGAGCACCTGGTAGACCCGCAGGGTCACCTGTTCCCAGTACACGTTGTCGGTGGCGGCGTTGGCCCGCCAGCGCCCGGAAATGGCCGCGGTCTCGCTCGGGGAAATGCGCAGCAGGGCCTTTTCGATGATGGAGATCAGCACCTGGTTCTGTGGCTGGCCGGCGATGCCGATCCGGGCGTTGATGCCCTTGAGCAGGCCCGAGGCTTTCAGGGCGTCTTCGTACTTGTACGACAAGTAGTATCTAGCTTGATTGGTCGAAGTCAGGGTGAAGTCGCTGTCACCGTCGCGAACCATGTTCAATGAGTCGGCAAGGTTGTCAGTGACATGGATTTTCAGGTGGGGATAGTGCTCGCGAATATGTTCGAGTAGAGCATCGGATCGGGGTAGGGCGATGCTTTGGGATGCATCGTCACTGAGGGTAAAGTCCTCGGTGCCTTCGTTCTTGGTGATCAGTAAGTAAGGGGTGGTGATGATCGGTCGGGTAAACAGGTACTTGCGATCTCGCGAGTCGGTCTCCGACATGATGCCCAAGTCGACTTCGCCCTTGTCGAGTAACTCTATGGCCTTGTGCACCGAGCGAGTGCGAATGATCTCCAGGCGCAGCCCGGAGTTGAGGCGCACCAGTTCCAGAATGTCTGACATGGTGCCGCCGAATTGGCCACTGTTGTCGAATAGCGCATAGGGTGCCAGGTCTTCGCTGACGGCGATTTTGAACACCTGCTTGCTGCTCAACAGTTCTTTTTCTTCGCTATTGAGCACGCTGATGAACTCGTCATCACTGCACTTGAGGGTCACCACCCACCAATTGACCATCCTGATGATCTGGCAACGACTGCGTGATTGCAGTTGCTGATTGAGAATGGAGGCGAGGTGAGAGTTCTTTGGCGTGAAGGCAAAGCCTATGTGCGCTTCTATGCCGTTGACACTGATGTTGGTGACCAACTGATTGTTGAAACTCTGGTTCAGCAGATAGTTGGTGCTGACGGTATCCCCCAGATAGGCCTGCGCCTGTCCTTTCAGTACCGCGGCAATAGCGTCATATGGGGACTGGTAGTTTTTGATGGTCGCGCTGCGAAATATCTTGAAGGTGTTCTTGTCAATGAAGCCGTCATCGGTGGATGAAATCTCAGACGCCGGGTCACGCAAGTCGATTTCCAGCAGGCTGCCGGTTGTGGAGTACAGCGCAACTTGGGTGTAAGCGTAGGCCGCGGTTACCCCCACTCCATACCCTTGCGCCTCTGGTTGGGTCGTTGCGTCAACCAGGTCGATTTGTCCGTCCTTGAGTGCCTCGAATGCGCGCTTGCGGTCCGGGTAGCGAATAATCTCGAACTTGATGTTCAACGCTTTTTCCAGCGCCAGCAGGTTTTCCGCCAAGATGCCCTGCAGCTCGTTCTTCTCCATGAATATGGTCAGCGGCGGGTAGTCGGGGCTGGTAATGCCAAGTCTTATGGCCTTTTTTCTAGCCAGCCATGCTTGATCTTCGGGGCTGACCTTGGCGGTAAATTGCAGTTCTTGGCCGCGAGAGGATAAACGTAAAGTATCAGTGTCTTGAGCAAAACCGCTGGAGGAAGCGAGTGCGACACAGAGCAGTATGAAAACAGTCAGCAGGATGGATTTCATATGGCTGGAGTTAGACCAGATTCATTTCTTTGGCGATCTCGGCTAGTTCGAATGTGGTACGTACTCCCAGCTTGCGCAGGAGGTTGATCTTATGCCCACTGACGGTCTTGTTGCTCAAGTGCAAGCGCTCGCCGATGGCTACGTTATTGAGCCCCTGAACCAGTAGTTGCAGGACTATCACCTCTTTGTTGGTCAGCCTTTGCGCGTGGGATTCATTGCCGTGGCCGTACTCCATATAGTGGGCTAGTACTTCCTTGGGGAAATACAGGTAACCATCATTAATCGTATTCAAGCCCTTTATCAGTTCATCCATGTTTGCGCTTTTATTGATGAAACCAGAGGCTCCGGCTTGCATGCAGCGTGCCGCATAGGTGCTGGCCAACTGCGAAGTGAAAACCAGGGTCTTGACCTTGAGACTCTCCGAGTTGATGCGTTGTAGCACCGATAGTCCATCTAGGCTGCCGAGACCGATGTCCAGCAGGAGGTACGCCGGGGCAAGACTGCGTATTTTAGCTAGTGCGTCCAAACCGTCGATTGATTCGCCGACTACCTGATAGCCGTTTTGCTCTAGCGTGGCTCTAATCGCACCACAAATGATGGGGTGATCGTCCACGATGAGTACAGTTTTGCTCATGGCTTCCTCATTCTGATCATTAATTTTGCGCGCTTATAACTTTACGCGATAAGTGACTAGTTCAGAGCGCAGATTATACCCTCGGAGGGCTTCTGACCGGTGATTTGGCTTGGGGCTCAAGCAATTTTTAAGAATGTTCTTGGTTTTGTGTGGAGATCTTTCGCAGGGAGGATGTTCAGGGTTTTGCGTTTCTAGTGGTGTTTCGATTTGCCTGAATAGAATAAGAAAGTGTGTTTTACAGGACATGTTCACTGGTTGTTAGTTTGGTTTTTATTGCGGGTTGGAACGTTCTTAATATTCTGGCCGATCGCTAATGACCTGGCTGCGTTGTTGCCCCGCCAATGATTGCTGTTCTGAGTTCAGTACACTGGCAGCATCAGTGCTTGGAAAGATTCATGTGACAGGCGTGAAGTTTTATTTCTATTTCCTTGCATACCTTGTGGTTTCTCTTTGGTTGGCCAATAACCTTGCACTTTTTGTGTCTTAATCGGTCTTGGTGGGTATCAAGAAGTTTCTTGATCGTCTTCGGGACGCGCCTTAGATGAATGGGAGAGTTTCCTCTGGACAATGAATGCCGATGCCGTCAAGCAGAGTGTTTCAAGAATTTTGCGTGCATTGGATTTTTGTTGTTTTCGATTACCAAAACAAGGAAAAGAAATGAACTTCAAAAAGTTGTCATTGGCTGTTGCTGGCGCATTTGCACTTTCTATTGGCAGTGTGGCTGTGCAAGCAGCAGGAGGCGGGAAAGTTAACTTTGAAGGTTCGGTCATTGATGCTCCTTGCTCCCTGAGTGCAAAAAGCGTGGACCAGACTATTCGCCTGGGTCAGGTCTCTAATAAGGCGCTGGCTAATAATGGCGTCTCGGAAACTGAAACCTTCAATATTGAACTGCTGCAGTGCGATATCGCCACGTTAAAGAAGGTCAGGGTGACGTTTGGCGGTGATATCGATACCACCGATCCTACCTTGCTGGCAGTTTTGGGCAAGGTCAGTGGCGCGGGCATTGAACTGACCAAGGGTAATCAGGTGGTCAAGCTTTACGAACCACTGTCTGCGCAAACATTGATGGCGGGGGATAACACCCTCACCTTTGGTGTGCGCCTGAAAGGTACTGCTGCCAAAGATGAGTCGGTTACAACCGGCAAGTTCACGGCGACGACCAACTTTCAGTTGGCCTATGAGTAAATACCCGGAAACGTCACCTAGGGGCTGTCTTTTAGTGTCGGCTGTATCGGCTCTGAATATTGATACGACTGAAAACTCAGCCCAGGTGGGTTTCTGATTTTAACGCTGCCCTCCTTAATTGTTTTTGTCGAATAGACGCAGTGTATTTGGGGAGGGCGGTGCTTTGGGCTGGCAGAAATATCAACCTGAGTCTGGTCCTGGGCGGTCGATACAGGGTTTTCATCGACTGACCTTTGGTATTGGCAACCTATGAACGCTAGCAAGACAGCATTGTTGGCGACTGCGGTGACAATCTGTTTTTCTTATTGCGATGTTTCGTTGGCAGTCGATTTCAACCTTGAAGTAATGGATGTGGACGATCGGGGGAAAATAGACTTATCGCACTTCAGTGCGGCGAATTATATTCCTCCTGGCAAGTACATCATGAGCATACGAGTGAATGATCGGAAGCTCGCGGAGCGGAGTTTGAACTTTTATCCCGCAACAGAGGATGAGAGAGCAACGCGCGCCTGTGTTCCAGCCGAGCTCGTAAGCAAGTTGGGTCTGAAACAGGATGCTCTGGAAGCGCTAGGGCACTGGCATCAGCAAGAGTGCGTCGACTTGGAGAGCCTGTCTGGAGTGACGCTAAGGCCGGATATGCGCAATTCAACGTTGCTGATCACTATCCCTCAGGCCTGGATAGAGTACTTCGACCCGAACTGGAGTTCGATGGATGAGTGGGACAACGGCATTGCCGGTGCCTTGCTTGATTACAGCGTCAATACATCCATCAGCAAGCACCAGGGTTCTGGAGGCTCCCAACAAACAAGTGGTAACGGGACGGCGGGCGTCAATATCGAAGCCTGGCGGTTGCGAGGGGATTTTCAGGGCAGCCACCAACGCAGCAATGGCTATAGCTCAAGTGATTTTACCTGGACCAATCTCTATGCCTTTCGTCCCATTCCCAGTCTTGGGGCGAAGTTGCAGGTCGGTGAGAACCAGCTGAATTCGAATCTGTTCGACTCGTTTCGCTACATGGGGGTCAATCTGGTCACTGACGATCAAATGTTGCCGCCCAACTTGCGTGGTTACGCACCGGAAGTTTCCGGGGTGGTGGACACCAGTGCGCGCGTCACCGTGAAGCAGGGCGAGCGAGTGCTATATGAAACGATCGTGCCGCCAGGCCCGTTTCGTATCCGCGACCTCAACAGTGCGGTGAGCGGCAAGCTGGATGTGGAAATCACTCAAGACGACGGTCGGGTTCAGCGCTACCAGATGGAAACCGCCAACCTTCCGTACCTGAGCCGTCCTGGCCACTTTCGTTACAACCTGACGATGGGTCGGCCCTCGAACCATGACCGGGAAATGACCGATCCGCTGTTTCTCAACGGTGACCTGTCGTGGGGACTCAACAGCGACTGGTCGGTATTTGGTGGCGCGCTGATAACCAGCGGTTACACGGCTCTGGCCACTGGCCTGGGGCGAAACCTGCATCAATTCGGAGTTGTTTCGCTGGATATCACCCACGCAACCGCTGAAGTGCCCAAGGCGGGGCGCTACAACGGCAGTTCTCTGAGGCTCAACTATGCGAAGAGGTTCGACGAATACAACAGCGAGATTACCTTTGCCGGTTACCGTTTTTCGCAACGAAACTTCATGAGCATGGATGAGTTCATCCGGTCTCGCGACGAACACATGACGATCCGCAACAGCAAGGCTGTCTATACGGTATTGGCCAACAAATCCTTTATCGACCTCGGGTTCAGCGGTCACCTTTCCTACACCCGCGAGGATTACTGGGAGCAGAAATCCACCGAGCGTTTCAGCACTTTTCTAAGTCGCTACTTCGACATAGGCAGGATGAAGGGGGTCTCCGCGACACTGGCGCTCAGTCATTCCCGGTCATCTCTGGAAAAAGACAGCAGCCTGTCTTTATCGGTATCCGTGCCCTTCGGCAACGGCCAACGCATCGGCTACGACACGTTTGCCAGTCGGGACAGCATTCGGCACGGCGCCAGTTATTCAAAGTATGAGCGGGAGCGGAACTACCTGGTGAGTGCCAATACAGGAGGTGGCGGCGACGGTGTCCAGGGGTATTTCAACCAGCGCGGATCAATGGCGGATGTCAGCATGAACGGTAGCTACCAGGAGCAGGGCGGGCAAAGCCTGGGGCTTTCCCTGCAGGGGGGCGCCACTGTCACGGCGCAGGGCGCAGCCTTGCATCGGTCAGCCTTCAATGGCGCCTCGCGGATCATGCTCGATACCGATGGCATTGCCGATGTGCCATTGCAGAACGGTTCGACCTACACCAACGCCATGGGCATCGCGGTGCTACCGGTGGTCAACGATTACTACCGCACCGACGTGCGCATCGATATGAACAAGCTGGCAGACGACATGGAGGCCCGCAAGTCGGTGACCGAAGCCACCTTGACCGAGGGAGCCATCGGCTATCGAAAACTCTCGGTGATCCAGGGCGCCAAAGCAGTAGTCACTATGAAAATGCCCGACGGCAGCTATCCGCCCTTCGGTGCAAGTGTTTATGACGCACAGGGGCGCGAAGTGGCGATCGTCGCCGACAACGGTTTTGCCTACCTGACGGGGATCACTGCTGATTCGGTGTTTGAAGTCAGATGGGGGGCAAAGAAACAATGCCAGGTGATGGCCCCGAAACAACTGACAGCCGAGCAGCGCTATGAATTGTCATGCACTCCCTTCCAGTAAATAGAGCACTTGTCATGTATATGTTTGGTTTTAGTTATGTACTCCTGATCGCCCTGTCGATGCTGCCTTTTTCTCCGGCGCAGGCGGCGGTGTCACTTGATCGAACCCGGGTGATTTTTGATGGGGGTAATAAGTCAGTCAGCTTGAATATTCGAAATGATAATAAGGAAATGCCGTATCTGGCCCAGGCTTGGGTAGAAAATGAGCATGAGAAAAAAGTCTCGGGACCGATTATCGTCCTGCCTCCGCTACAGCGTCTGGAGCCGAACTCGGGTGGTCAGGTAAAGCTGGTAAAGTCCCCGGAGATCGAAAGCCTGCCCAAGGACCGCGAGTCGCTGTTTTACTTTAACTTGCGAGAAGTGCCGCCGCGCAGTGAACAAGCCAATACCATGCAGATTGCATTGCAGACAAAAATCAAGCTGTTCTACCGGCCCGCAGCGATAACTCCCCGTGAGGGCGAAGTGTGGCAAGAAAAATTGAACCTTATCAAGTCTGCGGGGCATCTTCGTCTGGAGAACCCGACGCCTTATTACGTAACTATTGTTGATCTGCGAGATGCTGCAACCCGGCCAGGGACCACTGAGTTTTCCGCTGTCATGCTGGCACCTTTCACCTCTCAAGAGTTAAAGGCGCCAGGTGCGGCAATTACCCATCCGGTACTGACTTATGTCAGCGACTATGGTGGCTATCAGGAACAGAAGTACGCATGCGCTGCATCAACATGCCAGATGCTGACGGGCAAACAGTAATCTCATTATCCCGGGCAGACCCTGTCCTGCTTTATCAAGGTTGATGTAATGAAACTTACAGCTGGGCAGGCGTTATTTGGTATTGGCTTGTGCGCTTTTAGTCTCCTGTCTTGTGCCGAGGATTTGATCATTGATTTTTCTGGTGTACTGGTGGCACCCACCTGCGAGTTGATCATTGAGAATGCAGAACAGACCGTGGTCCTTGGGGAGTACAACAAGAGGGAACTGCTGGGAATGGAAAGAACCGCTGGAAAGCCTTTTCATATTGATATTCAGACCTGCCCGACTGCCAGTAAGGTGAGTCTGGTTTTCAAGGGGCTGGAAGCGTCGCAGTTACCCGGTGCCCTGGCTGTTGGAGGAGACGCCTCGGGGATTGCCATCGCAATAGAAAGTACTGCGGGTGAGCAGATAAAGATCAACTCCGACACTATCGAGTACGTTGTGGTTGGCGGCGCGAGTGAGCGATTATCCTTTAATGCTTATCTGTTACCGCTTCAAGGGCAAACGATCACAGTCGGTCAATTCTCTTCTTTTGTAAGTTTCGAGTTGACCTACCCATGAGTACCGAGAACAGGCGGCGTAGCCATTTTTGGGGCGGTGTTCTGGGCATGGCCTTGTGCCTGTTGCCGGGCGCTCATGCAGGGGCCGTTGAGGTGGGCAGGTCGGCAGTGACGATCTCTGGAACCATCATGAAGCCGGCCTGCAAGATAAACTCCACTGGAAATAATATTAATTTCGAACGTGTGGATGTATCAAAAATCTCCCAGGGAGAATACAAACAGGCCATCAACATGGATATAAAGTGTGGCAGTGGGGAAGTATCAATTTTGTTGACGCTAACCGCCGTCAACGGGTTTTCATCGGATGTTATTAAGACCAGCGTCGACGGTCTTGGGATCAAGATAGTTCGGGTTCGCTCTAACCTGGTATGGCTGCCCAATAGCAGTGTTGAATCTTCTACTTCTGCCAATAATTCAATTGAAGCGGAATTGGTCGCGCAGCCTGGCGTTGAATTGAAGTTGGGTGGGTTTTCTGCAGTTGCGACTATTTCTGCTGTGTACCATTGAACGTGGGAGTGGTTGATATGAAAGCGTTAAGGGCTGCATTGTTGCATGGGGTGGGCCTGGTTTGCGCTTTCTCCGCGTTTTGGACGACGGTGGCCAATGCTGCCCTGTTTATTGAGTATGAAGAGCGAGATAAGGCTTACGCTGTAAAGGGCAATATTGATGAGGGGGTGTATACGGTCACCTGGGAAAGCAAAACGACTATTCCATACTCGCGAAATATTATTTGGCCGACTCGTGACGGCGTTTATATGATCGTTACCTATATGGAGATTGGCGGAAACTTCTTTCCCTCGTTCGATCCGGTTTTTTTACGCAAAAGTCTGGCTCAGACTGAGGTCCCGGACGGAAAGTTGCCAGCGATACTGAATGAAAGTTTCGAGCTGTTTGGTGGTGGTTATACGCTGAAATTTCTGGAAGGTAATCGCGTTGATACCGTATCGTTCATGGTCTGTGACTATAGAAGAAATAAAGCAACCTGGCCCTGTAAGGGCGCAAGATCTGGCAGTGCTGGCATTACCTTGCCGCCGCCTGTTGTACCGGCATTGACTTGTAGTATTTCAAGCTCCATTGAGTTGCAGCATGGAGATCTTTCCATGGACTCAGTGGAAGGAGATCGCTCAAGCACTACAGCGTATGTTTCATGTAATCGCGAGGCGAAGGTTTCAGTTGCTGCCGCGCCTCATACTCAGGGAATTGTCGAGTTGACGGGGGTTAGCGGGTTGCGCTCGGAGCTGAGCATAAATGGTACGGGGGGTGGGCAGAAAGTCTCGATGACGGCCAATACATTTTCTACAGCAGTGCGTGTTGAGCCGGTGCTGCACACAGATGGCGCTGTTACTGCCGGAGTCTTTCGTGGCGGTTCGTATCTGGTACTTTCAATTCCTTGAGGGCAGGTTAAGTCAGTACTTGATGTGCATAAAGTATGTTCTTGAAATATACGCCTTGGTCTTGCCTACCTGCTGAATGAATTTCGAGAGGGTTCTTGATTTATACGGGAATGTTCTTGATTTATAATACTTGCGATTTTGCTAGGCTGGTCTCCGTTAAAGCTTTTAAAGAGTTGGTGGGGGCGGTTAGTGCACGGAAAAATACTCTTTTTGTTTATCTTAATAAGCTCTCGAGCCTTGGCCGATTGCACGGGGGGGGACTCTAGTGTTTATCCGGATTTCGACATGGGCACCCATTATGTTCCGCGAGATGCCCCCATCGGTTCGGTGATTGGCACGGCCAGTGTCAGCTATAGCTATCAACACTCCAGCGACATCACCTGCCTGCTGAATGACACCTGGGAAGCCCGGGCCAGCAGTTGGCCCAAGGTGAGCGGTATCAGCCTGCCGCCGATTGCGGGGCTGGAGATGGGCAATGCCAGCATCGCCAAGACCAACGTGCCTGGCGTGGGGGTGGTTATGGTTGCCCCTGGCCGTAACTCAAGCCAGTGGACCACCTATTCTGGGGTGCAACCCTATGTACCGTTCAAACTGACCAACATCTCGTCCTTGCGTATCGTCAAGCCGGTGGAAACCCAGTTCACCCTGATCAAGATCAGCGACGAGATTCCCATGGGCAGTTCCGCGATCAAGAACAGCACGGCGGCGGTGGGTTTCTGGTCCGGCAGCCGCCGGTTCCACAGTGTGTTCCTGACCGGCACCGTGGTCCGCTCCGAGTGCTCCCTGGCCGGTGGCGCCAACACCTACATCGAAGTGCCCATGGGTGAGGTCATGCGCCGCCAGTTCAACGGCAAGGACAGCCATATGGACAGCAAGGAGGTGGTCATTCCCCTGACCAACTGCACGGCGGGCACCTACCCGACGGACCAGGGCTGGAACTTCTACCAGAACGCCAATGCCCACCTGCGCCTGGACGGTGCGCGGGGCTCGGCCATTGTCGATGCCGAGCGGGGCATCCTCGGCCTGACGACGGACTCCACGGCCAAGGGGGTTGCGGTGCAGGTGCTGCGCAAGGATGGTGTCACGCCCTTTACCCTGGGCCGGGAGGTGTCGATGGCGCGTTTGAGTGGTAGCAGCATGAACATCGAGCTCAAGGCCCGCTACATCCAGACCTCCGATACGGCAGCCGGCCCCGAGCCGGGCAAGGCCAATGCCCGGGCGGCGTTTACCCTCACTTACAAGTAGGGGCGAAGGGGTTTGGCAACGAGGTGATGAGCCTCAGAAACTTCCCGCCTCGATTGAGGAAGCATCCTGAATTCAGCTGAGCCTGATTTGGCTAGCATGATTTTTTCTCCGGAGCCCGCAGGTCATGTCGACGCTGAGCGTACTGTTGTTGTGTTCGAACGCTTTTCGGGTTCGACGCCTTTCAAGAATAATGGCCGCCTCGGGTTTTGCCCGGGTCCAGGTGATCAGCCAGGATGCCGAGTGGACCCAGTTTCCGCCCGAGCTGGGCGAACTGGACCTGGTGATCTGCGACTCTGTGCACTCCCTGACGGCCATTTATTACCTGCGCCGGCTCTGCGAGCACTACGGCTTTTTCTCGATGATCGAATGCGAGGCCCTGGACACGCCCATCCGCTGGGGCCTGGCGAACTTTCGCGTGCGTTCCGGCAAGTACAGCGTGGGCAGCTACAGCGAGCTGGACACGGTGCAGATCAGCGCCTTGCTGCTCAAGGCGCTGACCGTCAAGCGCACGGTGCGCAACCATTCTCGCGGCCATGCCCAGGCGGCAGGCCGGCAGCGCCCTGCCAGCAATGACTGGATCGCGCAGCTGGATGTTTCCATGGCCCTGGAGCAGCAACAGATCGTCCCGTACTTCCAGCCCCAGGTCTGCATCAAGACCCGGCGCATTACCGGCGTCGAGGTCCTGGCTCGCTGGCGGCATCCCCAGCAAGGGGTGTTGGGGCCGCAGTTCTTCCTCGATCTGTTCGACAGCCCGCAGCGCCATCGCCAGCTCTTCGAATGCCTGTTGCTGCAGGGCCTGGCGCTGCAGCGGCAGTTGCGCACCCGCACCGGCGGCGCGGCCCTGGTGTTTTCCTACAACATCGAAGCCGGCCAGCTGACCGACCCGGAGTTCGCCGCCCGGGTGCTGCAGCAGATCGACGAGGCCGGGGTATCCAAGCAGCAGGTGACCCTGGAGATCACCGAGCGCCAGGCGCTGATCCTGAACATGCAGAGCATCGAAAGCATCAGCGTCCTGGTGAAAAGCGGGGTACGCCTGTCGCTGGATGATTTCGGCACCGGGCATTCGTCGATCATGCGCCTGGCGGACATCCCCTTTGGCCAGATCAAGCTCGACTCGGGCTTTGTCGCCAACGCCCTGGGGGCCAAGGAAACCCGGATCATCGAGGCCGTGGTCGGCTTGGCGCGCTCGCTCAATCTGGAGCTGGTGGCCGAAGGCATCGAGACCGAGAAGCAGCGTGCGCACTTGCAGCGCCTGGGGGTCGATGCGGCCCAGGGCTATCTGTTCCACAAGCCCATGAATGCCGCGGCGCTGCTCCAGGTACTGGCTGCCCACCCCTGTGCCCTGGGGTTGCTTGGCCAGGGCTAGTGGCGCGGCGGGTCGGCGACCGTCACAGCAGGTCCATCTGCCTGGCGATGGTGGCCAGCTCGATGGTGGTGCGCACCCCAAGCTTCTTCAGCACATTGATCTTGTGCCCGCTGATGGTCTTGTTGCTCAGGTTGAGCTTGTTGGCGATCTCAAGGTTGCTGTAGCCGTTGGCCAGCAGCTGCAGGATCACCAGCTCCTTGTTGGTCAGGCTGCTCAGCACCTCGTTGGAGGCATGGCCGGTTCCCCGGTACATCTCCAGGACTTCCTTGGGGAAATACAGATAGCCGTCGGCCAGGGCGTTCAGGCCCTTGACCAGCTCCTGCAGGCCGGCGCTCTTGTTGATGAAGCCCATGGCCCCGGCCTGCATGCAGCGCACGCCGTAGGTGCTGGCGCGATTGGCGGTGAACACCAGGGTCTTGACCTCAAGGTGGTCCATGGCGATTCGCTGCAGGACCGAGAGCCCGTCCAGGTTGTCCAGGGTGATGTCCAGCAGCATGTAGTTGGGGCGTAGCTTGTGGATCTTTTCCAAGGCGTCGAAACCATCGGCAGACTCACCCACGGGCTCGTAGCCATGCTCTTCGAGCAACTCGCTGACGGCGGCGCAGATAATCGGGTGGTCGTCGACGATCAGGACGCGTTTGTTTTTCATTGATCCCTCGGAAGGTACGCAAGGGAAAGTGGTTTGCGGGCGTTGTGGAAAATGGGTCACTCGACGGTCACTGTCTTTGTTAGGGAGGTCATGGCCTTATGACTCGCTGCGTGGGGTTGAGGATGGGTTTCCAGGCCGCGAAGACGGCGGGTAACCCCTGCAAAGCCAGGGCTTTGCAAGCGGCGTCAGCATGGTAGTTCAGAAAAAGGGCCAATTGATTCGTGCAAGAAGCGCCTTGCAAACTTCCAAGAAGCTTCTTGCTACAGGTTTCGCGCTGTCCTTGAGGGCTGGGTTCAAGTGGGAAGTTTGCGCCGTCCGACCTGGTGCTCAAGCCAGGCCGGATACCTGTTCGGGCGTGCGCCCGGCAGGCTGTTATGGCGCCTTCAGCAGCACATAGGCTTCGCCGCCACGGCGATCGTGCATGAGGATGAAGGTCTGCCCGTCGAGGGTGATCTTGGTCGGCACGCTCTGTGCCAGCGGGGTGCTGGAGAACTTGCCGGCCATGCTCAGAAACTGCTGGGTCAGCGAGCTGTCGTTCTGGCTCGGGGTGGTGATCGCGCACTCCTTGTTGGCCTGCACCTGGACCCCCAGGGTCTGGTCCTGGTTCATGCCCATCTTGGCAAAGCCGGCATCGCTCAGTTCGCTGATGCCGTGGTTGCGTGCGGCGGTTTCGGCGCCGGCGAAGGTCGGCGCGGACTTCAGGCAGATATCACGAAAGGCCAGGATCCCGGCGGAGGTGATGGTGGGTTCCTGCTTGATGTCCCGGGTCACGCTGGAACAGGCGCTGAGCAGCGCCAGAGCGGCGAGAAGTGTGGCTAGGGGTGCGGTGCGGGGCAGAATGTTCATGGAAATTCCTTGCAAACGGGCCGGCCAGGGCGCGGGGAATGGTGCTTGCCGAATGAGAGCGTCGGCGCTCTAGCAGGTTAGGCAGGGGCACCGTGCAGATCAATCTTTTGTGTGACATCCGCGCGGCCAGGACCGATTGGCCAAGGGCTGGCGCAGTAATTGCGTGCCTGCTGGATCCGTTCAGCGAGGGGGCCTGTGGCCATGCAATTACGAGCGTTGCGTTACTTCCACGAGGTGGCCCGGTGCGCCTCCCTGCGTCAGGCGGCCGAGCGCCTGTACGTGACCCCCACCGCGGTCAGCCGGCAGATCGAGCAGTTGGAGCACTTCTTCGGCACCGCGCTGATCGAGCGCGGCCCACGGGGCATTCGCCTGACGGTCGAAGGCGAGTGCCTGGCCGAGCAGGTCACCTCGACCTTGCGCGGCTTCGACCAGGTGCGGGATGTGATCGCCAGCCGGCAGAGCCAGGTAGCGGGTAACGTCAGCATCCATGTGTCGGAAAGTATCGTTTCCAGCGTGCTGGCGCCGGTGCTTGCAGCGTTCAACCGGGCCCATCCGAAGGTCACCTTCAATATCGTCATCGCCAGTGCCGGCGCCACCCTGGATGCCCTGTGCAGTGGCGAGGCCGACCTGGGGCTGGCCTTCTACCTGCAAGAGCGCGCCGAGGTGGAAGTGACCGCCCATTGCCAGTTGTGGCACCGGGTACTGGTGAGTGCCGAGCACCCGTTTGCCCAGTGCCCGAGCATTCGCCTGGAGGACCTGCAGGGCCAGCCCCTGGCCATTCCCGATTCGGCCTACGGCGTGCGCCAGGCCCTGGAAGGGGCTGCGAAGAAGCGTGGGGTAACTATCCTGCCGGTGTTCACCACCAGCTCCCTGGAGGTGCAGAAAAGCCTGGCCCGCCAGCGCGCGGCGGTGCTGATCCTGCCCCAGGTGGATGCCGAGGCCCGGGACCTGGGGGATGGCCTGGTGGCGGTGCCGATCGACGACGAACACCTGGAGCGGATCCGCGTCGACCTGTGCGTGGTGCGCAACCGGCCCCTGTCGGTGGCCACCCTGAAATGCCAGGACATGCTCGCCCGGGCGATGCAGCACTACGCCCTGGTTGATTGACGGCCTGGAGGAGGGGCCGTGTTGCCTGGGGACCGCCCGCCGGCTGCCCACGGCCTTGAGAGCGCCGCGTCTGCTGCGCAGCCGTACGCAGCCTGCGGCAGCGGCTACAGGGGCTCGCGTTGCACCGTGTTTCAGAACAGGTTGAACGGAAAGTTGCCCACCAGGCGGAACTCGTCATAGCTGCCGTCGATCTGCCCGCCGCTGGCGCGGTGGTTGTAGACGATGGTGCGCAGCACTGCATCCTTGAGCCGCCCGGATTGCACCACATACGCCAGCATCAGGCCGTTTTCGTTGTGCTTGGCGCCGTCCAGGCCACGCACGTTGTAGCCGCGGTTGCGGCCGTTGCGATCACCGTCGTAGTGCGTGCCATCGATGTCCCAGCCCTTGGCGTGCCACAGGCTGGCGCTCAGCCCGGGCACGCCGTAGGTGGCAAAATCCAGGTCGTAGCGCAGCTGCCAGGACTTTTCGTTGGGGCCGTTGTAGTCCGAGTACAGGGAGTTGGCCATGTAGTTGCCGGTGGACTCCCAGACATAGTCGAAGTACTCGTTGCCGAACACCTGTTGCCAGGCCAGGGTCAGGCTGTGGGCCTGATGGCTGCCGGTGACGGCCAGGCTCAGGGCGTCGTTGTCGATGTAGCCCAGGCGTTGCTGGCCCTGGTCTTGGGTGTGGTAGTAGTTGAATGCGGTCTTCAGCGCCAGCTGGCTTTTGTCCCCGGCGCGGTGGGTCAGGCCCAGGTAGTACTGGTCCCACATGTTCTCGAAGCGCGAGGCGTAGAGGCTGCCTTCCAGGCCCAGGCCGGGTTTCACGGTGGCCCCCAGGTAGCTGATGCGTTCACCGCTGTAGGCGCGGTTGCCGAAGGTGGTGGTCAGGCGCTCGCTGCCGGTGCCGGTGCGCGGGATGGCCCGGTCGAAGCTGCCGGCCTGCAGCGCCAGCCAGTCGGTCTCGTTGCTGTACAGGCCCACGCCTTGAAAGCTTGAGGGCAGGGCGCGGTTGTCCTTGAAGCGCAGCACCGGGTTGTCGGTCATCAGGCGCCCGGCCTTGAGCTCGGTGTTGGACAGGCGCAAGCGCACATCGCCGATGCCCAGGCGGCTCCAGGTGGGCAGGGCGTCGCCGTCGCTGTCCACCAGCACCCGGTCGCCGCCGTTGGCCACCCGGCCATGACCGCGCTCCAGGTTCACCGCGCTGAACAGCGCGGCATCCACGCCCAGGCCGATCAGCCCCTGGGTGTAGCCCGAGCTGTACTTGAGCATGCCGGCCTGCACCCAGGTTTCCCTGACCCGGGTACGTTCGATGCCGTCGGGCTTCTTGATGCTCAGGTAGGTGTCGCGCTGGGTGTGCTGGTTGGAATAGTAGTGACGCAGGTTGAGGTCCAGGTGGCTGCCCTCGATGAACCCCGGCGCCTGCTCCTGCTGGCTCGGGCGCGGGTTGTCCTGGGCGATGACGGCGCTACTGGCCGCCAGTGCCAGGGTGAACAGTACAGGCTGTTGCATGGTGCTTCCCCACAAATCAAAGGCGTCGGTCCACCGCCCGACCGCGGTCATGCGCGGCCGGCAGGGTAGAGAAAAACGCGGTGCCGTAAAAGGGTGTCGGGCCGTGAGGCGAATGCTCAGCGGGCGCGGGCTTCTGCGAGCCGTTGGCCGGGGTGGCTGCACCCGGGTGATTGCGGGCGGGTTTCCTTGGCGAACCAGGCCGCGGTCAGGCACACCAGGTTGGCCACCAGCAGGTAGCCCACCGGCGACATCGGGTTGCCGGTGGTGCCGATCAGCCAGGTGATGATGATCTGCGCGGTACCGCCAAAAGCCGCCACGCCAAAGGCGTAGACGATGGAGAAACCGGTGGAGCGCACGGCCTTGGGAAAGCTCTCCACCAGCAGCACGATCAGCGCTGCGCCGCTCATGCCATGCAGGCCGGAGAGCACCGCCAGGGTCAGCAGGAAGGTCGCCGGGCTGGGGTGTTCGGTCATCAGTTGCAAGGCCGGGAACAGCACCAGCAACAGCACCACCCGCGGCGCCATGAGGATGGTGCGGCGGCCGAAACGGTCGCAGAGCATGCCGCCGGCAATCGCACACACCGCCATCGCCGCGCCGGCCACCAGGGTCGAGAGCATGGAGATGCTGGTGGGCAGCTTGAGCTCGGTGAGGGCGAAGGTGGTCATGTAGTTGATGAAGTACTGGGTGATGGTGCTGCCGGAGAGAATCAGCAACCCCAGCACCAGGGCCCGGCGATGTTCGCCGAACACCTGGCGCACCAGGCTGCCGGTGCTGGCCTGCTCACCCTGGCCGTGGAAGGTTTCCGCCAGGTTGCGGCGGATGTAGATACCGATGGGCAGCACCAGGAGGCCGAACACGAACGGCACGCGCCAGCCCCAGGTATTGAGATCCTCGGGCGACAGCACCTGGGTCAGGGTGTAGCCCACGGTGCCGGCGGCCATGGCGGCCACGCCCTGGGCCACCACCTGCCAGCAGGCGTAGGTGCCGCGCTTGTGCGCTGGCGCGGCTTCGAGGATGTAGGTGGTGGCGGGGCCGGCCTCGCCGCCCCAGGCCAGGCCCTGGATCAGCCGGGTGAGCACCAGCAGGATCGGCGCGGCGATGCCAATGCTCTCGTAGCTGGGCAGGATGGCGATGCTGCCGGTGCCCACGGCCATCATCACCAGGGTCAGGAGCATCGCCGGCTTGCGCCCGACGCGGTCGGCGTAGGCACCGATCAGCACCGCCCCCAGGGGCCGCACGATAAAGCCGACGCCGAAGGCGGTGACCGACAGCATCAGGCTGACGAAGGCGCTGTCGGAGGGAAAGAAAGTGTGGCCGATCATCACCGCGAAGGTGGCGTAGACCCCGAAATCGAAGAACTCCACGGCATTGCCGAGGATCACCGCGAACACGCTGCGCTTGCCCCCCGCCGCGTTGGGCGTTTCAGGCTCGGGTGTGGTGGATGGATTGGACGCTTGGCTGTGCATACTGGCCCCTCGAATTTTTATTCATAGGTTGCCCAGGCCCCGGGCGGCGAGGCCCGGGGCTGGGGTGAAGGTGGCAGTTTCGGTGTGTCAGTGAGACGGCGGATTCGGCCAGCTGTGGATTGCTCCGCGCCAGCTCTCATAGGTCTTGGCCACTTGCAGCAGCCATTGATCGGCAAAGCGTGGGGCGATCATCTGCAGGCCGATGGGCATGCCATCGGCGGCAAAACCGCAGTTGATCGACAGCGCCGGTTGTTCGCCCATGTTCCAGGGCAGGGTGAAGACGATGTGCTCGAACGGCTGTTGCGGGTCGTTGCTCGGCGACGGCCACTGCGCGGGAAAGCTGTTGATCTGGTTGGTCGGCGACAGCACCAGGTCGAACTCGCTGAACACCTGGGCGGCGCGCCGGCGCATCTCGAAGGTCTGGTTGAAGCCCTGCACCGCCTCGACCCCGGACAGCTCGGCGCCCGGCGCCGCCCAGTCGCGGATATACGGCAGCACCTTGGCAAACTGCTCGGCGCCCAGGGCCGAGAGTTCCGCCCATTGCCGGGCGCGCCAGAAGCGGTCCAGGCCGTCCAGTTGCGCGCGGTCCATGATCGGCGCCAGGGGGCGCACCTGGGCGCCGTGGCTTTCGAACCATTTCGCGGCGCGCTCCACCGCCTCACAGACAAAACCTTCCGGTTGCAGCCCGGCGCCGGGCTCCAGCATCAGGCCGATCTTCAAGCCGTTGACCGACACCGGTTCATCGCTCCAGTCGCCGGTCAAGGGCGGCAGGCTGGTGGCGTCGCGGGCGTCGGGCTTGGCCAGGTAGCGCATCAGCAGCACCGTATCCTCGACACTGCGGGTCATGGGCCCGGCGCAACGCCCGGTGTAGTACGGGTCGATGGGAATTCGCCCCAGGGTCGGCTTGAACCCCACCAACCCGCACCAGGCGGCCGGCAGGCGCACCGAGCCGCCGATGTCGGTGCCGATGTGCAGCGGTCCATACCCGGCGGCCGCTGCGGCCGCTGCCCCGGAACTGGAGCCACCGGTATTGCAGGCAGTGTTCCAGGGATTGCGGGTAATGCCGTGGAAGCTCGACAGCCCCGAGGACAACATGCCGAAATCCGGCACCGTGGTCTTGGCCAGGATGATCGCCCCGGCCTCACGCATCCGCGCGGCCGGTGGCGCATCCTGCAGGGCCGGCTTCAGGGTGGTGGCCGCGCTGCCCAGGGGAATCGGCGTGCCCTGGGTGGCGATCAGTTCCTTGACCGTCACCGGAATCCCGTCCAGCGGGCCGTTGGGCGTGCCCTTGTTCCAGCGCTCGGTGGAAGCCCGGGCCAGCAGGCGTACCTGCTCCGGATCGAAGGCGTAGAGCGCACGGATATGCGGCTCCCAGCGCCCGATGTGGGCCAGCAGATGTTCGTAGTAGTCCAGGGGCGAGAGCTGGCGGCTGGCGAACTGCGCCAGCAGCTGAGTGGTGGATAGATCGTGCAAATCAGTCATCGAACGCATCCTTGTGTCGGGCGTCAGTCGGGTTGCTGATGACCCGACTGTAGCGCCTCCCACCCGGCCCAACCATCACAAAGAACGCAGCCTGGTGTTGCGTTTTTGTGAGCACTGCAGCGGTGTCTCCCCCTGCATCATTCATTGCGGCCCCGCGCATCCCACGTAATGCCGGAACCTTGTGTCGGAGCGGGCTTGCCCGCGAAGGCGGCCTCAGGGTTTGCACAAGGCTCGCGGGCCTCTTCGCCGGCAAGCCGGCTCCTACCGGTTCAGTGGGGCTGTGCTTGCAGTGAAGGAAAAATTTGCCCTGGTAACATTGGAATTGAGTTAATGCGAAAACTTCGAGTCAAAACCCAACTATTGCCGCCGCCGTCCAAATGAAAAATCTATTTTTTGTATTGTCTATTCTGCTAGTCGCTTATCTATACATCGGTTTCTACGAAAAGATGGAGGATGCCTATCCGGAAAAGGTGTTTTTCATCAAGAGGTATCCCTCTTTTCAGATGGCGTTTGAAAACATCTTTGCCTATGAATCAGACGATAAGACGCTCTCTGAGTTAAGCGACTTGGAGAAGCGAAAAGTCATTGCCTACTGTAAATATCGGTTGGGTTTAACGACAGCATTAACCACTCAAGATGAGTTGGATAACTGTAAGGCCAGATAAGGTATGCCCTGATACCGGCTAGTGTTTTGCAAACCTGTCATCCGACTCAGGTCTTCGCCTGCAAACGGAGCCTCGACAGTTCCAGTGCACGCAAGGCTTTTCGTAGGAGCTGGCTTGCCCGCGAAGGGGGCCGAAAGGTCTACACGTGGCTAACGCTCCCCTACGCCGGCAGGCCGGCTCCTACAGGTTCAGCGCGGCTGCGCTAGCAGCTGGCGACCCAGCACATCCAGCACATCGCAGCCATCGCGCAGCGGGATGGCGCAGATCAGCGCCAGCTCTTGCAGCACCACGGCATCGCCGGGGATGTCGGGGCGGGCGGCGAAGTTTTCCAGCAGTTGAGTGACGGCGCGGATGCGATAGGCGGCCGCTTCGTACAGCACATCGGCAGGGGCCTGGGTATCGATCAGCAGGGAAGGAATGGTGCAGTCGTGGCCGGTGATCGGCATGTATCTGTTCATAAGTAACGCCTCGGTCGGTTGAGAGCGCCACTGGATCGTCGCCAAACGAAAGGTGGCAGCTGTACGCAGGTTGGCGAACCGGGACCGGGGAGCCGGCAGACCCGAAGGTCTCCCGCGTACAGCCGCCATATAGGCAGCGTTACGGATGCGAAAAGCCCTGCAAACAAGCACAGGGCTCTCGCACACGGTCATCGGGTCGCCAAACCCGATCGTCATCAGGACGACCCGGGACTATAGGCATGTCCCCCAAAACGGAACAAGGCACTGGCAGGGCAGGACTTTCTGAGTTTGCTGTAGGACTCAGGAGCGCGAGTGTGGATCAAGCGTGCCACAGGTTCAATGGCAGGGCTCAGTCGAAGCCGACGCTTGCGCTATGGCGGGTTTCGCGGTCGTGCAACTGGTCGATATTGGTTTCGTAGGTGCATTGGCCGCTGCAACGGTGCTCGTAGCTGATGGCCGGCTTGAACTGCAATTTGAGCTTCGGCGTGTCGCTCTCCGGTGCCGGCGCCTGAGCGGTGGCCGGCAACGGAGGCTGCGGGTAGCTCAGGTCAAGGCCTGCGGCCTGGGCCGAACAGGTTGCCATCAGTAACAGGCAGGGGAAAAACGCTTTGCAACTGAACATCATCGAATCCGCATGCCCATAAAAGGGTTGCCGATTATAACGAGCCAGGGGCGAAAAATTTAACCGCACAAGCTCTGGAACGGGCTTTTCACGCGGTTTTCGCGGCCTTGGGCGTTCGCACCGTGAAACATTTGTCACGGGGCAGGGAGACCGGGCGCTCCTACACTGCAACTCACCTTCGTGGCCAAGGACACCTCCCATGCCGGCAAAGTCTGCAACCCGCCTTCTCGACACCCTTGAAGGCCAGCGCCTGCAAGGCAGCGAGGCCGAGCACTGGCGCCAGTGGGGCCCGTACCTGAGTGAGCGGCAGTGGGGCACGGTGCGCGAGGACTACAGCGCCGATGGCGACGCCTGGAGCTACTTCCCCCACGAGCATGCCCGCAGCCGCGCCTACCGCTGGGGCGAGGACGGGCTGGCGGGGTTCTCCGACAAGGCCCAGCACTGGTGCCTGGGGCTGGCGTTGTGGAACGAGCACGACAGCATTCTCAAGGAGCGTCTGTTCGGCCTGGACAATGCCGAAGGCAACCACGGCGAGGACGTCAAGGAGCTGTATTTTTACCTCGACGGCGTGCCCAGCCACGCCTACATGCGCATGCTCTACAAGTACCCCCAGGCGGCCTTTCCCTATGCCGACCTGGTGGCGGAAAACGCCCGGCGCGGCCTGAATGATGCCGAGTACGAGATCCTCGATACCGGGGTTTTCGAGGACAACCGTTACTTTGATGTGACGGTGGAGTACGCCAAGCACACGGCCGATGACATGTTCATGCACGTCACCGTGCACAACCGTTTCCACCAGCCGGCGCGGCTGCGGGTGCTGCCTCAGGTCTGGGCGCGCAACACCTGGAGCTGGGGTGGCGACGAGCCGCGACCCAGCCTGCGTCTGGAGGGCGACAGGGTGCTGGCGCGGCATGGGCACCTGCCCGAGCGGCAGATCACCGCCTGGGGCGCTGAGCCTTGCCAGTGGCTGTTCTGCAACAACGACAGCAACTTCCCCAAGCTGGACGGGCTGGCGACGCCGGGGCCGTTCAAGGACGGCATCAACGACTACCTGGTGGACGGGCAAGCCAGTGCGGTGGCCTTCGATGGCGGCACCCGGGTGGCGGCGCATTTCGTCCTGGAGTTGGCGGGCGGCGAGAGCAAGCGGCTGTTCCTGCGCTTTGCCCCGGCCGGCAGCGAGCCGGTCAGCGCCCGCAACCTGTTCGAGCAGCGTCGGCGCGAGGCCGATGAGTTCTACGCGGCGCTGCAGCAGGGCATCGAAAGCGCGGACGCGCGTAATGTGCAGCGTCAGGCCCTGGCCGGGTTGCTGTGGTCCAAGCAGCTGTATGACTTCGACGTCAACCGGTGGCTGGACGGCGATCCCGGGCAGCCGGTGCCCCCCGGCGAGCGCGAGCACCTGCGCAACACCCATTGGCGCCATCTGTCCAACTGCGACATCGTTTCCATGCCCGATACCTGGGAGTACCCCTGGTACGCCTCCTGGGACCTGGGCTTCCAGGCGGTGGCCTTCGCCCTGATCGACCCCGGCTTTGCCAAGCAGCAACTGCTGTTGCTGGTCAAGGATCGGTTCATGCACCCCAACGGCCAGCTGCCGGCCTACGAGTGGCGCTTCGATGACGCCAACCCGCCGGTGCACGCCTGGGCTTGCTGGCGGGTCTATCAGCAGGAAAAGGCCCTGACCGGCGTGGGCGACCTGGACTTTCTCGAACGCATCTTCCACAAGCTGCTGCTGAATTTTTCCTGGTGGGTCAACCGCAAGGACGCCGAGGGCCGCAACCTGTTCCAGGGCGGTTTTCTCGGCCTGGACAATATCGCCCTGTTCGATCGTTCCGCGCCGTTGCCTGATGGTTTCACCCTGGATCAGGCCGACGGTACGGCCTGGGTCGCGGCCTACGCCCTGGACCTGATGCGCATCGCCCTGGAGCTGGCCAAGCGCAATGGCGTGTACGTGGACATTGCGGTGAAGTTCTTCGAGCACTTCCTTTATATCGCCGGGGCCATCAACCGCGTGGATGAAAGCGCCGAGGGGCTGTGGGACGAACAGGACCAGTTTTTCTACGACGTGCTGCACCGCCCCGATGGGCAGAACGAACCCCTGCGCTTGCGCTCCATCGTTGGCTTGATGCCGCTGTTCGCGGTGCAGGTGCTGGAGCAGCACGAGCACGAGAACCTGCCGGGGCTGGCCCAGCGCCTGCTGGGCTTCTTGCATCACCGTCCGGACCTGGCGAGCCTGGTGTCGCGCTGGTACGAGCCGGGCAAGGGCAACCGCATGCTCCTGGCGCTGTTGCGGGGCGAGCGCACCAAGGACCTGCTCAAGCGCATGCTCGATGAAAGCGAGTTCCTCTCGGACTTCGGCATCCGCTCCCTGTCCAAGGCCTTCGAGCAGCCGTTCGCCATGCAGGTGGACGGCAAGCAGCTGTGCGCCCGCTATGAGCCGGCAGAGTCCGATTCACGGCTGTACGGCGGCAACTCCAACTGGCGCGGGCCGCTGTGGATGCCGATCAACTACCTGCTGATCGAATCCCTGCGCGAGTTTCATCGCTACTACGACGTCAACTTTTCGGTGGAGTACCCGCGGGGTTCAGGGTATCTGGCGTCTCTGGAGGAAGTGGCCGACGGCTTGAGCCAGCGCCTGACGCGACTGTTCCTGCTGGACGAGGAGGGGCGCAGGCCGTCCATGAGCAGCTATCCGCAGTTGCAGGTGGAGGCCGAGGACCGCGCGTTGGTGCTGTTCCATGAGTACTTCCATGGTGAAACCGGGCGTGGGTTGGGGGCGTCCCATCAGACGGGGTGGACGGCGCTGGTGGCGTTGCTGTTGCAGCCACGAGGCTGAAGGCGTCGCCCGGCGAGCCGGGCGACGGTTGCGGAAGGGAAGGCTCTGGATCAACCCACCAGGGCGATGTCCTGGGGCTTGGCCCAGGCTTCGATCAGCCTCTCTGGTGTGCAGCAGGTCTTGCGCTTGTAGACGAAGTTGCTGCACTTCTCGGCGAAGCCCTTGCGGTTCTGCACCATGTCCATGTGCATTTCTTCCAGCTCGGCGTTGCGGCAGTGCTGCATCAGTTGCGGGTCGGCGTCCAGCTTGCGCTGGCGCAGGTGCTGGTAGCGCGGGTCGGTGAGTACGCCATTGGCCCGTTGCAGCAGCCACAGGCCGAACTCGTCCGGGCAGCGCGGGCCGATCTCTTGCACCATGCCCATCTGCAGGGCCTGGAGGGCGCTGATGGGCAGACAGGCTTCGGTCAGCTGCTTGGCCATGGCCTGGCCGACGGCGCGGGGCAGGCTGTAGGTCCAGTACTCGGAGCCGTACAGGCCCATGCTCTTGTAGTGCGGGTTGTACACGGTGTCGGCGCGGGCCAGGACCACGTCCGCAGCCAGCGCCAGCATCAGGCCACCGGCGCCGGCATTGCCGGTCAGGCCGCTGACCACCAGTTGGCGGGCGCTGAGCAGTTCCAGGCAGACGTCGTCGATGGCCTGGATGTTGGCCCAGGCTTCAAGGCCGGGCTCCGGGGCGGCCTGGATCACGTTCAGGTGCACGCCGTTGCTGAAGGCGCCGCGGCCGCCGCGTACCAGCAGCACATGAGTATCCCGAGCCTTGGCCCAACGCAGGGCGCTGACCAGGCGCTGGCACTGTTCGGTGCTCATGGCGCCGTTGTAGAACTCGAAGGTCAGCTCACCGACTCGGCCGGACTCGCGGTAGCGGATCGGCTGGTAGGACTCGGTGCTGAACGGGCTGCTGGATACCGACCAGTCCAGCACCGGAACCTCGGCCAGGCGCTCGCCGAGCACGTGGCGGGCCGGGCGCTTGAAGGTTTCCTCGCCAGGTTGGGGCTTGAGGCGCAGGGCGCCGATCCACAGGCTGTGGTCGCCGCAGGCCACCAGTACCGCATCGTCATGCACCGCCAGCAGTTGCCCGGGCATGCCGGTGCGTGAATCCAGGTGAGCGTCGTACACGTAGTACTGGCCGCCGGCGAGGCTGGCCAGGACGCCGGGCTGGCCGTCGGCGGCGTCGATGCTGCGCTTGATGAACTGCGCGCTGTCGTGCCAGCTGAAGGTACGGTCGCATTGCTTCATGTTCGGCTGCAGGCGGCCGAGCACCGCGGGGTTTTCGTAGTCCAGAGGGACGGGGGCAAAGCCGTTGCGGAATTTTTCCACCACGTCGCGGATACAGCGGATGGCCGCGTCGCTGACCAGGCCGTTGTACAGCTCGGACTTGCGCAGGCCGGTGGGCAGGTTGAATTCGTGGGTCGACCAGATTGGCCCGGCGTCCATTTCTTCCACCGCCTGCAACGCGGTGACGCCCCAGCGCTTGAGTTCCTGGCTGATGGCCCAGTCCAAGGCGCTGGCGCCACGGTCGCCGACGATGCCCGGGTGGATGATCACCACTGGACGCTTGGGGTGGCTCCACAGCTGCTGCGGCACCCGGTCCTTGAGGAAGGGGCAGATCACCAGGTCGGCCTGGGCCTCTTCGATCTGCCGGCAGACTTCTTTTTCGCCGGTGAACAGCACCACGCTGGGGCGGTGCCCGGCCTGGCGCAGGTCGAGCCAGGCGCGTTGGGTCAGACCGTTGAAGGCGGTGGACAGCAGGATGATCTTCAGTGATCGCATAAGCAGACTCTTCCTTGAGTGATAGCGGTGTGGCAAAGGGCTCCGGCTGTGCCGTCCCTGGCCGCGATGGAGGCGCAAGAGTAGAGGGGGGCTGCCGGGGGAGAGCTGACCGAGATCAATCAAGCGTGTGGCCTGCGGGTTGAGCCGCCCAGTGGTATTGACCCAGGGCGAACAGGCGGGCTAGAGCGTTGCGTGGCCCAGAAACGACGAATCCCGCCACAGGGGCGGGATTCGGTGCAGCCAGACCTGGCGAGGTCTTAGGCTGGGAACAGCTCGCTCAGCTTCATGGCCAGCATCATGTCGCCTTCGGCGCGCAGTTTGCCGCCCATGAAGGCTTGCATGCCGTCGGTTTCGCCGCTGACGATGCCGTTCAGGGTTTCGCCGTCCATCACCAGGGTGACCTGGGCGTCTGGGTTCTCGCCTTCTTTGAGTTCGCAGGTGCTGTCCTTGACCACCAGCGAGAAGTGCTTGGAGTCATCGATGCGGAAACCGAAAACCAGGTCCAGGCCGGCAGCGGCAGCTGGGTTGAACTTGGCTTTCATGGCTTGTACGGCGTCAGCTACGGAGGTCATGGTTCGATCCTTTTATGGGGTGGTTACAGCAAGGGTCACAGTAAGCCGGGCTCAACGGAAGGTGATGAGCTCCGGGGCCTTCAACAGTTGCAGATGGGCATGACCGTTGAAGGAAGCCAGGGACACCTCGCGACCGCGAAACTTCAGCTGGTTGAGCGAGGTGTTGACGATTTGCCAATTCAGTTCGAATGCCTGCTGCGCGGGCATCCGGGTGATCAGGTGGAGCAGGGCGGTGATGGTGCCGCCGGAGGTGAACACGGCGATCTTCTGTTGATTGTTGGCCGCTTCGAGAATCCGCTGCAGGCCGCTCTGGACCCGTTCGACAAAGCCCAGCCAGCTTTCCAGGCCCGGCGGGTCGTAGGTGCCGGCCAGCCAGCGTTGGATGATCAAGGCGAAAATACGTTGGAACTCGGCGCGGTTCTGCGCGGCGTTGCGCAGGATGTTCAGCGCTTCGGGTTCCTGGGGCAGCAGATCGGGCAGCAGGGCGCGGATAATGGCATCGGCGTCGAATTCGTTGAAGGCGGAATCGATTTCCAGTGACGGGCTGGCAAAGCCTGCCGCGCTCATCTGTTCCAACGTGGCCTGCGCGGTGTGCTGTTGGCGCCGCAGGTCGCCGGACAGGCAGCGATCGAAGCCGATGCCCAGCGCAGCCAGATGCTCGCCGAGCACGGCAGCCTGGCGAACGCCGGTAGCCGACAGCACGTCGTAGTCGTCTGCACCGAAAGAGGCTTGGCCATGTCGAATCAAGTAGATGCTGCCCACGTCCGCGTCATCCCGGTACGTTGAAAGTTTTGCGAGGTTATGAGGATGCCGATGAGCTGTCAATGAAAAAACATACGCTTGTTTGAAATGATTGTTGGAGCTTGGTTACACGAGGTTTCGCGACTGGTGGCCGACCGGTCACGCCGGTATGCTTTAGCCCATTGCGCTGCTGGTTGGCAGCGGTTCATGTTTGAGGAGTCCCTGTGGAGTTTTTCGCTGAATACGCCAGTTTCCTGGCCAAGACCGTGACCTTGGTGGTTGCCATTCTGGTGGTGCTGATCAGCGCCGCTGCACTGCGCAGCAAGGGCCGGCGCAAGGGTGTGGGGCAGTTGCAGGTCAGCAAGCTGAATGATTTCTACAAGGACCTGCGCGAGCGCCTGGAGCAGAGCCTGCTGGACAAGGATCAGCTCAAGGCCCTGCGCAAGGCCAAGAGCAAGACTGAAAAGAGCCAGAAGAAGCAGAAAAAACAGCCGGCCGACGCCAAGCAGCGGGTCTTCGTACTGGATTTCGATGGCGATATCAAGGCTTCGGCTACCGAAGGCCTGCGCCACGAGATCACCGCCTTGCTGAGCCTGGCCACACCCAAGGATGAAGTGGTGCTGCGCCTGGAAAGCGGTGGTGGCATGGTCCACAGCTACGGGCTGGCGTCCTCGCAGCTGGCGCGTATCCGTCAGGCCGGAGTGCCGCTGACGGTGTGCATCGACAAAGTGGCGGCCAGTGGCGGCTACATGATGGCGTGCATCGGCGAGAAGATTATCAGCGCGCCGTTCGCCATCCTCGGCTCCATCGGCGTGGTGGCCCAGCTGCCCAACGTCAACCGCCTGCTGAAGAAGCACGACATCGATTTTGAGGTGCTCACCGCTGGTGAGTACAAGCGCACCCTGACGGTGTTTGGCGAGAACACCGAGAAGGGCCGGGAGAAGTTCCAGGAAGACCTGGACGTGACCCATCAACTGTTCAAGAACTTCGTCTCCCGCTATCGCCCGCAACTGGCCATAGATGAAGTGGCCACCGGTGAAGTCTGGCTGGGCGTGGCCGCGCAGGAAAAACGGCTGGTGGACGAGTTGCAGACCAGTGATGAGTACCTGGCGGAAAAAGCCAAGAATGCCGAGGTGTTCCACCTGCACTATGCCGAGCGCAAGAGCCTGCAGGAGCGCGTTGGCCTGGCAGCCAGCGGCTCCATCGACCGCGTGCTGCTGACCTGGTGGAGCCGCCTGACCCAGCAGCGGTTCTGGTAGGCCACAGGCTTCAGGATCCGGTGTCCCAGGCGCCGGCTCCAGCGGTCGATGGGAGAGGCGGATACAAAAAAGCCCTGAAGCGGGAAACCGGTTCAGGGCTTTTTGTTGACGCCAGGGCTTAGCGGCGACGGAACAGCGGCAGCGGTTCGTCGGTGGCGGCCTGGTAGGTCACCGAGAAGTCCTTGAGGCTTTCCAGGGCTTCGTAGGGGTCCTTGTCGGCCCGCAACGCGTAGGCGTCGAAGCCGCAGCGGTGCAGGTAGAACAGCTGGTCGCGCAGTACGTCGCCAATCGCTCGCAATTCGCCTTTGTAGCCATAACGGTCACGCAGCAGGCGGGCGTTGGAGTAGTTGCGGCCATCGGTGAAGGCCGGGAAGTTCAGGGCGATCACCTGGAAATGGCCAACGTCGTCACCGATTTCCTCGGCTTCTTCGTCGGCATCCAGCCACACGCCCAGGCCGCCATCGCGGGCCTTGAGGGCGTGAGCATGATCGCGCCACAAGGCCAGCGGCACGATCAGGTCGTCGCAGTTGGAGATGCCGTCGAGGGTCGCGTCCTTGGGCAGCAAGTGCCAGGTTTCGTCGATGACCTCGTTGTTCTTAATGATTCGCTGCATAGACGCGCTCCTTGAAGAGGTCGATGCCAATACGTTGATAGGTGTCGATGAAGCGTTCGTCTTCGGTACGTTGTTCCACGTACACGTCGATCAGCTTCGAGATCACGTCGGGCATGTCGTCCTGGGCGAAGGACGGGCCGAGGATCTTGCCCAGGCTGGCGTCGCGGCTGGCGCTGCCACCCAGGGACACCTGGTAGAACTCCTCGCCTTTCTTGTCCACCCCGAGGATGCCGATGTGGCCGACGTGGTGGTGACCGCAGGCGTTCATGCAGCCGGAGATGTTCAGGTCCAGCTCGCCGATGTCGAACAGGTAGTCCAGGTCGTCGAAACGGCGCTGGATGGATTCGGCAATCGGGATCGACTTGGCATTGGCCAGGGAGCAGAAGTCGCCGCCCGGGCAGCAGATGATGTCGGTCAGCAGGCCGATGTTCGGCGTGGCGAAACCGTTTTCACGCAGCTCGCCCCACAGGGTGAACAGTTGGCTCTGCTCGACGTCGGCGAGAATCACGTTCTGTTCATGGGAGGTGCGCAACTGGCCGAAGCTGTAGCGGTCAGCCAGATCGGCGATGGCGTCGAACTGCTTGTCGGTGACATCCCCCGGTGCTACGCCGGTAGGTTTGAGCGACAGGGTCACGGCAACGTAGCCCGGCTTTTTGTGCGCCAGGGTGTTGCGCGCGCGCCAGCGGGCAAAGCCCGGGTGCTCCTTGTCCAGGGCCGCCAGTTCGGCGTCCTGGTTGCTCAGGGCCTGGTAGTCCGGGTCGACGAAGTGCTTGGCCACGCGATGCACTTCGGCATCGGTCAGGGTGGTCTGGCCGCCCCGCAGGTGGACCATCTCGGCCTCGACTTTCTCGGCGAACACTTCAGGGGTCAGGGCCTTGACCAGGATCTTGATCCGCGCCTTGTACTTGTTGTCACGCCGGCCATAGCGGTTGTAGACCCGCAGGATGGCATCGAGGTAGCTCAGCAGGTCCTGCCATGGCAGGAACTCGTTGATGAAGGCGCCGACCACCGGGGTGCGGCCCAGGCCACCACCCACCAGGACTCGGAAGCCCAGCTCGCCAGCGGCGTTGTACACAGGCTCCAGGCCAATGTCGTGGACTTCGATGGCCGCGCGGTCGGAAGTCGAGCCGTTGATGGCGATCTTGAACTTGCGCGGCAGGTAGGCGAATTCAGGGTGGAAGGTGGTCCATTGACGGACGATCTCGCACCAGGGACGCGGGTCGATCAGCTCGTCGGCAGCGACACCGGCGAACTGGTCGGTGGTGACGTTGCGCAGGCAGTTGCCGCTGGTCTGGATGGCGTGCATCTGCACGGTGGCCAGCTCGGCGAGGATGTCCGGCACGTCTTCCAGGGCCGGCCAGTTGAACTGCACGTTCTGCCGGGTGCTGATGTGCGCGTAGCCCTTGTCGTAGTCGCGGGCGATCTTGGCCATCATCCGCGCTTGGCGCGAGGTCAGTTGGCCGTAAGGCACGGCAACCCGCAGCATCGGGGCAAAACGTTGGATATAAAGGCCATTCTGCAGGCGCAGGGGGCGGAATTCTTCTTCGCTCAGCTCGCCTGCCAGATAGCGTCGGGTCTGATCACGGAACTGCTTGACGCGGTCCTCGATGATCCGCTGATCGTACTCGTCGTATACGTACATATAGGTCCAGTTCTCAGGCTACAGGCGGCGCTCAAGCGCACTTGGCAAATACAGCGGTTAACGGTTTCGGTGCGCTGCTTGGACGGCTGTCCGCCGGGTTTTCAGCGGTTTCACCGGTCTTGCCTGCGTTCACGCTCAACGCCACCCATGTAAGCAAATCTGCGCGCACGGCCGCGCACTCCCAACGGAGCCGCCGAACGATACCAGTTTGCGGTTATGCGCAAAAGTGATGTTTGAGTATATGCACAGAACCAAAACGACTAACGGTAGGGGCGAGAGAGTAACCCTGTTTGTGGTAGGGGCAATCCTGGTCTTAACTGTGGTCGTGTCTTTGAGCAGTCACCGACAAAACCTACTAGAGGCGATGCTATGAGCCATCCAACCAAAACAAGGAAAAGCGACAGTAGCGTTGATGCTTGGGCCATTCTCTTTCTGATCATACTGGTCGTGGGTACGGCCGTATTTTGGGTCAGTCACAAGTAGTCGAGCCCAATCCAGGAGCCCTAATTGTCGGACAATCATGACAATTTGCCGCCGTTGGCCAGTGCTTTGCCAGTTATACTGCCTGGGAAATTTCTGGGGCTCTTTTCGTAATGTTCAAGGTTCTGTGCAAATGGGCGCTATGCCTGAGTCTGCCGTTCTGGGCCGTCGCTCATGCAACGTCGGTGGTGTTTCTCAACCCTGGTAACTCGACGGAAACCTTCTGGGTCAGTTATTCGCAGTTCATGCAGGCCGCCGCACGGGACCTGGGCATGGACCTGCAGATTCTCTATGGCGAGCGCAACCCCCAGAACTCTCTCGATCAGGCCCGGGAGCTGTTTCAGCGGGCGCAAAAGCCCGATTACCTGATATTGGTTAACGAGCAGTATGTCGCGCCGCAGATCCTGCGCATGTCTCAGGGCGCCGGGGTCAAGCTGTTTATCGTCAACAGCCCGCTGACTGAAGATCAGCAGGCCTTGATCAGCCAAAGTCGCAGCAGCTACTCCGATTGGATCGGCAGCATGATGGGCAACGACGAAGAGGCCGGCTATCGGATGCTCAACGAGCTGCTGCGCAAGCACGGCCCATTGCCTGAAGGGCAGACCATCGACTTGCTGGCGTTCTCCGGGGTGAAAGTCACGCCGGCGGCGCAGTTGCGCGAGCAAGGACTGCGTCGAGCCCTGGCGGAGCACCCTCAGGTGCGTCTGCGGCAAATGGTGTACGGCGAATGGAACCGGCAGCGGGCGTACGAACAGGCGGGTCAACTGCTGCAGCGTTATCCGCAGACGCAACTGATCTGGTCGGCCAACGACGAAATGGCCCTGGGGGCCATGCGCGCCGCCCGGGAACAGGGCCGCAAGCCGGGAGCGGATCTGCTGTTCAGCGCGGTCAACAGCTCGCCCGAGGCCTTGCAGGCCTTGATTGACGGCAAGTTGTCGGTGCTGATGGCTGGGCACTTCACTATCGGCGGCTGGGCCCTGGTGGCCCTGCATGACGATGCGCTGGGGCTGGATGCCCGGCGCCTGGGAGGGCCTGACTGGCAATTGTCGCTGTTCCAGTCATTGACCCGCGCCCAGGCCCAGCAGCTCTTGCGCTTTGGCGATCAGGTCGGGGCCCGTGTCGATTTTCGCGGGCTGTCCGCCCAGGGCAAGCCAGACAGCTACCGCTATCCCTTCGGTTTGCAACTGTTGCTGCACTGACGCCGCTTCAGACGCCAGCCAGGTGCATCGCCAGCTTGGCGATGCCCAGCAGCACCAGTACGAACAGGGTGGTGAAGAGAATGCCCAGCACGATGAAGTGGCTGGGCTTGCCGTGGCTGAAGTCGCGGGCGCGGTTCTTCCCGCTTTGTACGCCAAAGGCCGCGGCCAGCACGCTTTGCAGCATCTGCAGGAAGGTCGGAGGCTGATTGTCCTTGCTTGGATCGTCCATAAATCCCTCGACACGGTGGGGTGTCAACAGAGCATAGACAATGCGGGCGGCGATGGCGGATGGGTGTAGGCGCTGGCTTGCCAGCGAAGAAGCCCCGGGGGAGCGCCTTCGCCGGCAAGCCGGCCCCTACCGCGCCTGATCAGTTGTCGTAGCCCAGGTTCGGTGCCAGCCAGCGTTCGCTCACGGCCAGGTCCTGGCCTTTGCGCTCGGTGTAGCTCTGCACCTGATCCTTGTCGACCTTGCCCACGGCGAAGTACTGCGCCTGCGGGTGGGCGAAGTACCAGCCGCTGACCGCTGCCGCGGGGAACATGGCGAAGTGCTCGGTGAGGAACACGCCGCTGCGGCCGGCGCGGCCTTCGCTGGCCTCGGGGTCGAGCAGGGCGAACAGGGTGCTTTTCTCGGTGTGGTCCGGGCAGGCCGGGTAGCCCGGGGCAGGGCGGATACCGCTGTACTGCTCCTTGATCAGCGCCTCGTTGTCCAGCTGCTCATCCTGGGCATAGCCCCAGTAGTCCTTGCGCACCTGCTGGTGCAGCCACTCGGCGCAGGCCTCGGCCAGGCGGTCGGCCAGGGCCTTGACCATGATCGAGTTGTAGTCGTCGCCGGCGTCCTGGTAGGCCTTGGCCACTTCCTCGGCGCCGATCCCTGCGGTGGTGATGAAGCCGCCCACGTAGTCGGTGATGCCACTGTCCTTGGGCGCGACGAAGTCGGCCAGGGAGAAGTTCGGCTTGCCGTCGGTCTTGATGATCTGCTGGCGCAGGTGGTGCAGGCGGGCCAGTGGCTGGCCGTCATCGCCGTAGACTTCCAGGTCGTCGTCCTGCACCTGGTTGGCTGGCCAGAAGCCGAACACCGCGCGAGCACTGATCAGCTTCTCGTTGATCAGCTTGTCGAGCATCTCCCGGGCGTCCTTGTACAGCGCGGTGGCGGCCTCGCCGACCACCTCGTCTTCAAGGATGCGCGGGAACTTGCCGGCCAGGTCCCAGGAGATGAAGAACGGCGTCCAGTCGATGTATTCGGCCAGTACCTTGAGGTCGATGTTGTCCAGCACCCGGGCGCCGGTGAAGGTCGGCTTGACCGGCTGGTAGCCGGCCCAGTCGAACTGCGGCTTCTTGGCGATGGCCGCGGCGTAGCTCAGGCGCTCGGTGCGGGCGCTGCGGTTGGCGGTGCGCTCACGCACTTCCACGTATTCCTCGCGGGTCTTCTGGACGAAGCCGGCCTTGAGTTCCTTGGACAGCAACTGGGTGGCCACGCCCACGGCGCGCGAGGCGTCGGTGACGTAGATCACCGCGTCGTTGCTGTACTTGGGCTCGATCTTCACCGCGGTGTGGGCCTTGGAGGTGGTGGCGCCACCGATCATCAGCGGCAGGTGGAAATCCTGGCGCTGCATCTCGCGGGCGACGTGGACCATCTCGTCCAGGGACGGGGTGATCAGCCCGGACAGGCCGATGATGTCGCACTTCTGTTCCTTGGCCACCTGGAGGATCTTCTCCGCCGGCACCATCACCCCGAGGTCGACGATGTCGTAGCCGTTACAGCCCAGGACCACGCCGACGATGTTCTTGCCGATGTCGTGCACGTCGCCCTTGACCGTGGCCATGAGGATCTTGCCCTTGGCTTCCGGCTTGTCGCCCTTTTCCAGCTCGATGAACGGAATCAGGTGGGCCACCGCCTGTTTCATCACCCGGGCGGATTTCACCACCTGGGGCAGGAACATCTTGCCGGCGCCGAACAGGTCGCCGACCACGTTCATGCCGGACATCAGCGGGCCTTCGATGACTTCGATCGGGCGGCTGAAGCTCAGGCGCGACTCTTCGGTGTCTTCGACGATGTGGGTGGTGATGCCCTTGACCAGGGCGTGTTCCAGACGCTTGTTGACGTCCCAGCTGCGCCATTCCTCGGTTTCCGCTTCCTTGACGCTGCCGTCGCCCTTGAACTGGTCGGCGATCGCCAGCAGGGCGTCGGTGCCATTGGCGGTGCGGTTGAGCACCACGTCTTCCACGGCGTCACGCAGTTGCTGCGGGATCTGGTCGTAGATCTCCAGCTGGCCGGCGTTGACGATGCCCATGGTCAGGCCGTTGCGGATCGCATACAGCAGGAACACCGAGTGGATCGCCTCGCGCACCGGGTTGTTGCCACGGAACGAGAACGACACGTTGGACACGCCGCCGGAGCTCAAGGCGTAGGGCAGCTCGTCGCGGATGTAGGCGCAGGCGTTGATGAAATCCACCGCGTAGTTGTTGTGTTCCTCGATGCCGGTGGCCACGGCGAAGATGTTCGGGTCGAAGATGATGTCTTCCGGCGGGAAGCCCACTTCATTGACCAGGATGTCGTAGGAGCGCTTGCAGATTTCCTTCTTGCGCGCCTCGGTGTCGGCCTGGCCGACCTCGTCGAAGGCCATCACCACCACGGCGGCGCCGTAGCGTTTGCACAGCTTGGCGTGGTGAATGAACTGCTCGACCCCTTCCTTCATGCTGATGGAGTTGACGATGCCCTTGCCCTGGATGCACTTGAGGCCGGCTTCGATCACTTCCCACTTCGAGGAGTCGATCATGATCGGTACGCGGGAGATGTCCGGCTCGCCGGCGATCAGATTGAGGAAGGTGATCATGGCCTTCTTCGAATCCAGCATCCCTTCGTCCATGTTGATGTCGATCACCTGGGCGCCGGCTTCCACCTGCTGCAGGGCGACTTCCAGGGCTTCGGTGTAGTTGTCCTCGCGGATCAGCCGGGCGAACTTGGCCGAGCCGGTGATGTTGGTGCGTTCACCGACGTTCACGAACAGCGAGTTGCGATCGATGGTGAAGGGCTCCAGGCCCGACAGGCGGCAGGCCTTGGGGATGTCCGGGATCTGCCGCGGGGCATAGCCGGCCACGGCCTTGGCGATGGCGGCAATGTGCCCCGGGGTGGTGCCGCAGCAGCCACCGACGATATTGAGGAAACCGCTCTGGGCGAACTCTTCGATGACCTTGGCGGTTTGTTCCGGCAGTTCGTCGTATTCGCCGAATTCGTTGGGCAGGCCGGCGTTGGGGTGCGCCGAGACGTGGGTGCTGGCCTTGTTCGACAGCTCTTCCAGGTACGGGCGCAATTCGCTGGCGCCCAGGGCGCAGTTCAGGCCCACCGAAATCGGCTTGGCGTGGGCCACGGAGTTCCAGAAGGCTTCGGTGGTCTGGCCCGACAGGGTGCGGCCGGACGCATCGGTGATGGTCCCGGAGATCATGATCGGCAGTTCGAGGCCCAGTTCCTCGAACACGCCCTGCACGGCGAAGATCGCTGCCTTGGCGTTGAGGGTGTCGAAGATGGTCTCGATCAGGATCAGGTCGGCGCCGCCTTCGATCAGGCCCTTGGTGGACTCGGTGTAGTTCTCCACCAGTTCATCGAAGGTGACGTTGCGGTAGCCAGGGTTGTTGACGTCCGGCGACAGCGAGCAGGTGCGGCTGGTCGGGCCCAGCACGCCTGCGACGAAACGTGGCTTGTCCGGGTTCTCCAGGGTCTTGGCGTCGGCCACCTTGCGGGCCAGTCGGGCGCCTTCTACGTTTAATTCGTAGGCGAGTTCTTCCATGCCGTAGTCGGCCATGGAAATGCGCGTGGCGTTGAAGGTGTTGGTTTCCAGGATGTCGGCGCCGGAATCCAGGTAGGCTTTTTCAATGCCACCGATCACGTCCGGACGGGTGATCACCAGCAGGTCGTTGTTGCCCTTGACGTCGCTGGGCCAGTCGGCGAAGCGCTTGCCACGGTAGTCCTGCTCTTCGAGCTTGTAGCTCTGGATCATGGTGCCCATGCCGCCATCGAGAATCAGAATGCGCTCTTTGAGGGCTTGCTGGAGAGCGTGGAGGCGAGCACTGCGATCAGACATGAGAACTACCTGGTAGGGCCATAACGAAGGGCGGCGATCATAGCAAACCTGCATGGTTTTGCGGCATGTGCGGGTTTTGCATGAATATCGCTCATGTTGGTCGTGGGGCGAGACCGATAGAATTGCGGCGTTTTTTATTTCGGGACCAGGGACATGCCGTTTCGTTTTATCGTCAGCAGCGCGCTGCTGCTTCTCAGTTCAGTGTGCATGGCCCAAGGTCCGGCGCCGGCGATTTCCTATACCCGCGACATTCAGCCGATCTTCACCGAGAAGTGCGTGGCCTGTCATGCCTGCTACGACTCCGCCTGTCAGCTCAACCTCGGCAGTGGCGAAGGCGCGGGCCGCGGCGCGTCGAAGATCCCGGTGTACGACGGCGAGCGCAGCAAGGCCCAGGCGCCCACGCGGCTGTTCTATGACGCCAGCGGCAAGGCGGCCTGGCAGCGCCAGGGCTTCTATTCGGTGCTCGATGCCCAGGGCAGCCAGGCGGCGCTGATGGCGCGCATGCTCGAACTCGGCCACCGCACCCCCTTGCAACCCAATGCCAAGCTGCCCAGCGAGATCGTGCTGGGCCTGAGCCGCGAGAACATGTGCCCGCAGCCGGTGGAGTTCGACGCCTATGCCGGTGCTCATCCCAAGGAAGGCATGCCCCTGGCCGTCACCGGCCTCACCGACCAGCAGTACCAGACCCTGCAACGCTGGCTGGCCTCCGGCGCGCCGATCGACGAACAGGGCCTGGCCCCCAGTGCCCGGGAAAGCCTGCAAGTGGCCCAGTGGGAGAACCTGCTCAACGCCCCCGGCGCGCGGGAAAGCCTGGTGGCGCGCTGGCTCTACGAGCACTGGTTCCTGGCCCATATCTATTTCGAAGGCGGCGAGCCGGGGCACTTCTTCCAGTGGGTGCGCTCGCGTACCCCCAGCGGCCAGCCGATCGACCTGATCAACACCCGACGCCCCAACGACGATCCGGGCACCCAGGTGTATTACCGCCTGTGGCCGGTGCAGGGGGTGATCGTGCACAAGACCCACATCACCTACCCGCTGAGCGCGGCGAAGATGGCCCGGGTCAAGACCCTGTTCTACAGCGGCGACTGGCAGGTCAACGCCTTGCCGGGCTACGGGCCGGCGCGCCGGGCCAACCCGTTCGAGACCTTCGAGGCGATTCCGGCCAAGGCCCGCTACCAGTTCATGCTGGATAACGCCGAATACTTCGTGCGTACCTTTATCCGCGGCCCGGTGTGTCGCGGGCAGATCGCCACGGACGTGATTCGCGATAACTTCTGGGCGCTGTTCCAGGCCCCGGAACACGACCTGTACATCACCGATCCGGCCTATCGCGGCCAGGCCACGCCGCTGCTGGCCATGCCCGGGCAGAACGACGACGTGGGCAGCGTGCTCAGCCTGTGGCTGGCCTACCGCGACAAGCGCAACGAGTACGAAGCCCTGCGCCGCGATTCTTATGCCGAGGCCCCGGCGCCCAGCTGGTCGAGCCTGTGGGCGGGCAACGACAATGCCTTGCTGAGCATCTTCCGCCACTTCGACAGCGCCTCGGTGACCAAGGGCTTGATCGGCGAGGTGCCGCAGACGATGTGGCTGTTCGACTACCCATTGCTTGAGCGCACCTATTATCAGTTGGCGGTGAATTTCGACGTGTTTGGCAACGTTTCCCACCAGGCGCAGACCCGGCTGTACTTCGACCTGATCCGCAACGGCGCCGAGCAGAATTTCCTGCGCCTGATGCCCGCTGGCACCCGTGAGGACTTCCTCGACGATTGGTACCAGAACAGTGGCAAGTTCAAGATGTGGCTGGATTACGAGTCCATCGACGATGGCAAGCGCAGCGCGCTGAAGCTTGACCTCAAGGACCCGAAGAAGGACTTCGCCAACCAGTTGCAGGCCCGCTACGGCGACCTCAACGCCAAGCCCGACCCGATCAACCGTTGTGACAGCGCCTACTGTTCGCGGCCGAACATCGACCCGGCGCTGCAGGATGCCGAGCAGGCCCTGAGCCGCCTGGCGTCGCGCCCGGCGGCGGGGCTCAAGGTCATCGAGCAGTTGCCGGAAGCGACGTTGCTGCGCATCCAGGCACCGAGCGGCAAGCGCGAGTTCTACAGCATGCTGCGCAACCGCGCCCACAGTAACGTGGCGTTCATGCTGGGCGAGTCACTGCGCTACCAGCCGGGGCTGGACACCCTGACCATTTTCCCGGGCATTCTCAGCAGCTACCCGAACTTCATGTTCAACGTCCCGGCCGAGCAGGTGCCGGCGTTTGTCCAGGCCATGCAAGAGGCCCGGGATGCCGCCAGCTTCGAGAAGGTCGTCGAGCGCTGGGGCATTCGTCGCAGCCACCCGCAGTTCTGGCAGTACTTCCACGACCAGACCCGCTACCTGCAGGAAACCGACCCGGTGGAGGCTGGGGTTCTGGACATGAACCGTTACGAAAACCTCTGACATAGAGCGTTCAGCGCCCCCCGGACTGCGCATTGGCGCGGCCCGGAGGCGCGCTATACCAAAGTCTATCCCGACAAAAATACTAGGACTTTGTCAGCGGCTTCGATTGGCGTAAACTGCGCCCACGTCTGCGAGGAACCACCATGAGCGCCATAACCATTACCGACGCCGCCCACGATTATCTGGCTGATCTGCTGTCCAAGCAGAACACCCCGGGGATTGGCATCCGCATCTTCATCACCCAGCCAGGGACTCAGTACGCCGAGACCTGCATCGCCTATTGCAAGCCAGGCGAAGAGAAACCCGAAGACAAGGCCCTGGGCCTGAAAAGCTTCACCGCCTACATCGACGCCTTCAGCGAAGGTTTCCTCGATGACGCGGTGGTCGATTACGCCACCGACCGCATGGGCGGCCAGCTGACCATCAAGGCACCCAACGCCAAGGTGCCGATGGTCAACGCCGACAGCCCGATCAACGAGCGCATCAACTACTACCTGCAAACCGAAATCAACCCGGGGCTGGCCAGCCACGGCGGCCAGGTCAGCCTGATCGACGTGGTCGAGGACGGCATCGCCGTGCTGCAGTTCGGCGGTGGTTGCCAGGGCTGCGGCCAGGCCGACGTGACCTTGAAGGAAGGCATCGAGCGCACCCTGCTCGAGCGCATCCCGGAGCTCAAGGGCGTACGTGATGTCACCGACCACACGCAGAAAGAAAACGCCTACTACTAAGGCGTTCGCTGCGAACAAAAAAACGGCGCCCCGTGAGCGCCGTTTTTTTATGCCCGCTCCCCCCCCAAAAAAAAAAGAACATCCAATGCCGGCGAACAGGCCCTTGAACCCGGTGTTGCCGGTGAGAGCGCCTGTTCGCTGGCGACAGGGTGGGGCGATGTTTCAGGGGCGGTAGAGGTGCGCGTGCCCAGCGCGGTACAGCGATGACTCGCTGAACGCATCCGTGGCCAGCACCCGGCCAACCAGAATCAGCGCCGTACGCCGGAAACCCTTGGCCGCAACCTTCTCGGCAATGTCCGCCAGGGTGCCCAGCGCCCAGTCCTGGTCCGGCCAGGTAGCCCGGTGCACCACGGCAATCGGGCAGTCGGCGCCGTAATGAGGCAGCAGTTCGGCGACGATCTTCTCCAGGTGATTGACCCCCAGGTGAATCGCCATGGTGGCGCCGTGGGCCGCCAGGCTGGCGAAGTCTTCACCGGCCGGCATCGAGGTCTTGTCCGCATAGCGGGTCAGGATCACGCTCTGGGACACATCCGGCAGGGTCAATTCGGCCCCCAGCAGTGCGGCGCAGGCGGCGGTGGCGGTGACTCCGGGGACGATCTCGAAGGGAATGCCCAGTTCCCGCAGGCAGCGAATCTGTTCGCCAATGGCGCCGTACAGGCTCGGGTCGCCGGAATGCACCCGGGCCACATCCTGGCCCTGGTCGTGCGCGTGCTTGATGGCCTCGATGATCTGTTCCAAGTGCAGTTCGGCGCTGTTGATCACCCGTTCCGCGCGATGCCCATCAAGCACCGCCTGGGGCACCAGCGAGCCGGCATAGATGATCACCGGGCAACGATGAATCAGGCGCTGGCCCTTGACGGTGATCAGTTCCGGGTCGCCGGGGCCGGCACCGATGAAATAGACAGTCATGGCTGTGTCCTGTGCAAAAAAGGGCGGGAGCTGAGCGGTAGATGAAGAGCGCTCATGTTCGAAGAGGGGAATTGTCGGCGATTCTACCGGGCAACGGCCAATGCCAGGGTGGCCTGGGCGCATTTTTGCCTGGGAACCCGCAGTTCGGCCGAGCCACCGGACAGCCTTTCGGCCAGGGCCAGGGCGGCACTTTCGGCGACGCCATAGCAGCCGCTGTGCTCGAAGGCGATGGGCGAACGATGGCTCAGGCGCGGGGCATAGGGGGCGAGCTGACTGCTGCTGAAGCAGGTCAGCGGCAGTTGCAGCTGTTCGGCCAGTTGCAGCAGGCCGGGCTCGTTGCGCTTGAGGTCGATGCTGGCCAGGGCCTGGATCTGCCGCGTTTGCAGGCGGTGCGCGGCCAGGACCTGGTCGAGCAGGGCGCGCAGTGTGGTCACCGGGCAGCCTTTCTGGCAGCCCAGGCCGACCACCAGGGTCGGCGCTGCGCTCACCTCGATCATGCCGGGTACTGGCCCGCGCCCTTGCGTCGGAACAGCCAGGCGCTGATCAGCCCGAGGGCCAGCCAGAACGCCGCGTTGGTCAGCTGCGAGGCGATCTTGAACTGCGCTTCCAGTTCTTCCGGGGCCAGCATCGAATGCACGTCCGGCTGTGGCGCGCCGATCACATGGGGCACGACGAGGATGGCCGCGCCGAGGATCTTCAACAGCCAGTGCTGGGCGAACACGATCAGGGCAATACCCACGGCGGTGGACGCGGCGGTGCCGACCCACCAGATCTGCCGTTGCGCCAGGTCGGCCGCAGCGGTGCCCGGCAACTCCGGCGGCAGGCCCAGGGTTGGCGCCAGGCAGAAGGTCGCATAGCCGGCCAGGCCCCAGAGCAGGCCCTGGGACGTGCGGTTGGGCGCGCGCAGGGTATAGAGCCCGGCCAGCATCAGGGCAAAGCCCACGGCCACCACCAGGTTGCCGCCGGTGGTCGACAGCACGCGCTGCCAGCCGTCTTCCGGTTCCCAGGCCTCGGCGTCGTGGCTGTGGCCGGCCATGGCGCCGTCGGCGTGCTCGTGGACTTCGGTCGCCGGGGCTTTTTCATAGGTTTCCGCCTGCAGAATCAGCGGGGCGACCCAGAAGCTTTGCAGCAGGGTCAGCAGCAGGGCGGCCAGCAACCCGGTGAACCCCGCGGTTTGCGCGATACGCTTGATCATGTCGGCAGGTCTCAGTGGCAAGGGAAGGCGGCGCTGTGGCGGGTATCGTGGGCCGCGTTGTGCACCGCTTCGATGTGCGAGAAACCGGCGAAGTACACCAGGCAGGCGCCGAGGATCGAGGCGCCGATGGCGGCCACCAGGCGCTGGCTCAGGGTGGAGGTGCTGCTGGCGGAGTGGCTGGTGCTGCTGATGATCGACATGGCGCTTCCCTTTTTTGAGTATCGGCGGGTAGCGGCGCAGGAAAACCCCGCGTGACCGGCACGCAGGGTTTGCAACAGCGCCCGCCCACCGCGGGTTTGTTATGTAGGTGTTGCGGGCCGGTCTCCGGGCTCGCGAGGGGCAGGGGCCGAGTCATGTCGTACCGTGCCGGCAAGTGTCGCCTTCCCATGCCATGGGCACAGTGGATCTGACACTTCGCTCGCTTACCGTTGCGGGGGCAGCACCGGACTGGCCACGGCTTTTTAGTTAAGCACGTGATTCACCGGTTTCCCGTTTCACCCTGTGAAGGGCACCCGTAACAAGGCGCGTAGGAAATCATGGGCGGGGCAGGGGCGTCAATTGTCGTGAACGGGGCGCTCGCCGGGCGCCGCCGGCGCATTGCCGATTGACCGTCCTCCGCGCTCTGCGTAGCCTTGCGCGTTCGAGGTTCTTCGGCCGGCGGTCGAAGCTAAGAAGGGAACGCGGTCGATGCCGCGGCTGCCCCCGCAACTGTGAAGGGTTTCGTTTCTGCAAGGCCACTGCCTGCGCGTCCAGAACGCCGGCGGGAAGGCGCAGCAACCGCCGGTCCGACGACTGGCAAGCCCTCAGCCAGGAGACCTGCCTCGATCCCAGATTCTCACTACAACCGGGCGGGGTGATCCGGTGGCGAAATCTCCGCGCGCCCTTGCGCCGCGGCTCTCGTCCCGTATGCCCGCCACCTTTGCCAAGGGGCATCCGATGAAAACACTGGCCAAACTTCCCGTCACCATCGTCACCGGCTTCCTTGGTTCGGGTAAGACCACCTTGCTGCGGCACATGCTGGACAACGCCCAGGGCCGGCGCATCGCGGTGATCGTCAACGAGTTCGGCGAGCTGGGCATCGACGGCGAAATCCTCAAGCAATGCGCCATCGGCTGCACCGAGGAAGAGGCCAGTGGCCGGGTCTACGAACTGGCCAACGGCTGCCTGTGCTGCACCGTGCAGGAAGAGTTCTTCCCGGTGATGCGTGAACTGGTGGCGCGCCGTGGCGACCTGGACCACATCCTTATCGAAACCTCCGGCCTGGCCCTGCCCAAGCCCCTGGTCCAGGCCTTCCAGTGGCCGGAAATCCGCAGCGCCTGCACCGTCGATGCGGTGATCACCGTGGTCGACAGCCCGGCCGTGGCCGCCGGCACTTTCGCCGCCTTCCCCGAGCAAGTGGACGCCCAGCGCAAGCTCGACCCCAACCTGGACCACGAATCGCCGCTGCACGAGCTGTTCGCCGACCAGCTGTCCAGCGCCGACCTGGTGATCCTCAACAAGACCGACCTGATCAACCCCGCCGACCTGGCCAAGGTGCGCCTGGAAGTGGCCGAGGAACTGCCGCCGGCGGTGAAAGTCATCGAAGCCAGCAGCGGTCGCCTGCCGCTGGACGTGCTGCTGGGCCTGGGCGCCGGTTCCGAGGAACACATCGACGCTCGCCACAGCCACCACGACCATCACCACGACGGTGATGACGATCACGACGACCACGATCACGACGCCTTCGATTCCATCTCCATCGAACTGCCCCAGGCCGACGAAAGCCTGCTGCTGGACGCCCTGACCCAGCTGGTGGTCAAGCACGGCATCCTGCGGGTCAAGGGCTTTGCCGCGATCCCCAACAAGCCGATGCGCCTGCTGATCCAGGGTGTGGGCACCCGCTTCGACAAGCACTTCGACCGCAAGTGGGGCGCCGATGAAGCCCGCACCACGCGCCTGGTGCTGATCGGCCAGGAACTGGATGCCGCCCAGCTCGAAGCGCAACTGCGCGCCGCGCTCAGCGTGTAAGCCATGCACCTGCTCAGGACCCAGCCCGGCGGTTTCGTCTCGGATGACAACATTGCCGACCTTGGACAAACCCCCGCCGAGCTGGTGATCCTGTGCAGCGGTGATTCCAGCCTGGCGCTGCTGGCGGACGCCGCCGAGCAGTTGCCCGAGGATTACCCCAGTTTTCGCCTGGCCAACCCGATGCAGGTGCAGAACCACGCCTCGGTCGACCTGTATGTCGACCAGGTGCTGCGCCACGCCAAGGTGATCCTGATTTCCCTGCACGGCGGCATTGCCTACTGGCGCTACGGCGTTGAACAGTTGGTGGCGCTGTCCCAACGTGGGGTGCAGCTGATTCTGGTGCCGGGGGACGACCGCCCGGACCCGGAGCTCAGCGACCTGAGCACGCTGCCTGCCGTCGAACGCGACCGCCTGTGGCAGTTCCTGCGCCAGGGCGGGCGGGACAACGCGCTGAATTTCTACCGTTGCCTGGCCAGCGGCCTGCTGGGGCGCGACTACCCCTGGAGCGAACCGCAGACCCTGCCACGCACGGCGATCTACCACCCGCACAAGAGCCAGGCCGTCCTCAGCGACTGGCAAGTCGATTGGCAGCCTGGTCAAGCAGTGGCGGCGCTGCTGTTCTATCGCTCCCACTTGCAGGCGGCCAACACCGGCTTTATCGACCTGTTCTGCCAGCGTTTGCTGGCGGCGGGCCTCAACCCCTTGCCAATAGCGGTGGCCAGCCTCAAGGAGCCCGGTTGCCTGAGCCAGGTGGAGGACTGGCTGGATGAAACCGCGGCCGGGGTGATCCTCAACACCACCGGCTTTGCCCAGTCCAGCCCGGAAGCCCCGCACCTGCGGCCGTTCCGGCGCAATATCCCGGTGATCCAGGCCATTTGCGCCCAGGACAACGAGCCGGGCTGGCGCGACAGCGAGCAGGGCCTGGGCCCGCGGGACCTGGCCATGCACATCGCCTTGCCGGAACTGGACGGGCGCATCATCAGCCGACCCATCAGCTTCAAGGACCTGGCCTGGCGCAGCGAACGCAGCCAGTCGGACGTGGTGTGCTACCGCGGCCAGCCCGAACGCATGGATTTTGTCGCCGAGCTGGCGCGGCGCTGGGTCGAGCTGGGGCGCCTGGACAACGGCCACAAGCGCATTGCCCTGGTGCTGGCCAACTACCCGACCCGGGATGGGCGCATCGGCAACGGCGTCGGCCTGGACACTCCGGCGGCGGCGCTGAACATCCTCATGGCCCTGCACGCCGAAGGCTATCCGCTACCGGCCGAGCTGCCCGCCAGCGGCACCGAGTTGATCCAGCAGTTGCTGGGCGGGGTCAGCAACGACCTGGACAGCCTCGACCAGCGTCCGTGCCAGCAAAGCCTGGCCCTGGACGACTACGCGGCGATGTTCCAGGCCCTGCCGCCCGCCAACCGTCAGGCCGTCCTGGCGCGCTGGGGCAGCCCGCAGCAGGACCCGATGTTCCGCAACGGGCGGATGATGATCGCCGGCCTGCGCTTTGGCCTGACCTTCGTCGGCATCCAGCCGGCCCGGGGCTACCAGGTGGACCCCAGCGCGGTGTACCACGACCCGGACCTGGTGCCGCCCCACGGCTACCTGGCGTTCTACTTCTGGCTGCGCCAGGCCTACGGCGCCCACGCGCTGATCCACGTCGGCAAGCACGGCAACCTGGAGTGGCTGCCGGGCAAGGGCGTCGGCCTGTCGGAGAACTGCTGGCCGGACGCGTTGCTGGGGCCGCTGCCAAACATCTACCCGTTCATCGTCAACGACCCGGGGGAGGGCGCCCAGGCCAAGCGCCGCACCCAGGCGGTGATCATCGACCACCTGATGCCGCCGCTGACCCGCGCCGAAACCTACGGCCCGCTGCGCAACCTGGAACTGCTGGCGGACGAATACTACGAAGCCCAACTGCTGGACCCACGGCGTGCGCGGGAGCTGCAGCGGGACATCCTGCAACTGGTGCGCGAAACCCATATCGACCGCGAGCTGCAACTGGAGGGCGCGCTCGACAGCGACACCGACGCCGCCCTCTGGCTGCCACGGCTGGACACCTACCTGTGCGACCTCAAGGAATCGCAGATCCGCGACGGCCTGCACGTGTTCGGCGAGTCCCCCGACGGCCGCCTGCGCATCGACACCTTGCTGGCCTTGCTGCGCATTCCCCGGGGCGATGGCAAGGGCGCCCACGCCAGCCTGTTGCGGGCCCTGGCCAAGGCCTTCGGCCTGGGCTTCGATCCGCTGGACTGTGCCCTGGCCGAACCCTGGACCGGGCGCCGGCCGCAGCCGTTGCGGCAGATCAGCGATGGGCTCTGGCGCACCGCCGGCGATACGCGCGAGCGCCTGGAACTGTATGCCGCCGAGTTGATCGAGGCGGCGCTCCAGGGCCCGCTGGCGCAGCTGGATGAACCCGGCTGGGAGCCGGTGCAGAGCATTATCGAGGGCCTGCGTGAAGTGGTCGCGCCGCGCCTGGACGCCTGCGGCCCGGCGGAAATGCGCGGCCTGCTGGAGGCCCTGAACGGGCGTTTCGTTCCGGCCGGCCCCAGCGGCGCGCCCAGCCGTGGGCGCCTCGATGTGCTGCCCACCGGGCGCAATTTCTACTCGGTGGACGTGCGCAACCTGCCCACCACCACTGCCTGGCGCATCGGTTTCCAGTCGGCCAGCCTGATCCTCGAACGCCACCTGCAAGACCACGGTGATCACCTGCTGCACCTGGGCCTGTCGGTGTGGGGCACCGCGACCATGCGCACCGGCGGCGACGACATCGCCCAGGCCATGGCCCTGATGGGCGTGCGCCCGGTGTGGGCCACCGGCAGCCAGCGGGTCGACGATTTCGAGATCCTGCCCCTGAGCCTGCTGGACCGGCCGCGGGTCGACGTGACCCTGCGGGTGTCCGGGTTCTTCCGCGACGCCTTCGCCAACCTGATCCGCCTGTTCGACGCGGCGGTGCAGGCGGTGGCGGCCCTCGACGAACCCGATGACCTGAACCCGCTGGCGGCCAGGGTTCGCGCCGAGCGCGCAGCCTTGATCGCCTCCGGCCTGGACCAGGACACCGCGGCGCGTCAGGCCGGCTGGCGGATCTTCGGCGCCAAGCCCGGGGCCTATGGCGCCGGGGTCCAGGGCGCTATCGACGGTCGCCTGTGGCAGAGCCGCGAAGACCTGGCCGAGGTCTACCTGAACTGGGGCGGCTACGCCTATGGCGGCCAGGATGAAGGCACCGCCGCCCGCGAGCAGTTCGCCTCCCGCCTGAGCCGGGTGCAGGCGGTTGTGCAGAACCAGGACAACCGCGAGCACGACCTGCTGGATTCCAACGACTACTACCAGTTCCAGGGCGGCATGCTGGCGGCGGTGGAAAGCCTCGGCGGGGCCAAGGCCGCCAGCTATCACGGCGACCACAGCCAGCCGGACCTGCCGAAGATCCGCACGCTCAAGGAGGAACTGAACCGGGTGATCCGTTCCCGGGCGGCCAATCCGAAGTGGATCGAAGGGGTCAAGCGGCACGGCTACAAGGGCGCCTTCGAAATGGCCGCGACCCTGGACAACCTGTTCGCCTTCGACGCCACCACCGAGCTGATCGACGATCACCAGTACGCCTTGCTGGCCGATGCCTACCTGCTGGACGACTCGACCCGCGAGTTCGTCCGCCAGCATAATCCCCACGCCCTGCGCGACATGACCGAGCGCCTGCTGGAAGCCCAGCAGCGCGGCCTGTGGCAAGAGCCCGGCGAGTACCGCGAGGCCCTGGAGCACCTGTTGCTGGATATAGAAGAAGACTCCTGACCCGGCGCAGATCGCGAGCAAGCGTTCCCCCAGACACCACCGACCCGACCCAAGCGAGCCCCCGACATGAGCGACACCCCCCATTTCCCGCTGTCCGCCGTGGTCGGCGCCGAAGCGCTGAAACTGGCCCTGTGCCTGACCGCCATTGACCCGAAGATCGGCGGCGTGCTGATCGAGGGCCCGCGTGGCATGGCCAAGTCGACCCTGGCCCGGGGCCTGGCGGATCTTCTGGCCAGCGGGCAGTTCGTCACCTTGCCCCTGGGCGCCAGCGAAGAGCGCCTGGTGGGCACCCTGGACCTGGACGCCGCCCTGGGTGAAGGCCGGGCGCAGTTTTCCCCCGGCGTGCTGGCCAAGGCCGACGGCGGGGTGCTCTACGTCGATGAAGTCAACCTGCTGCCCGATCACCTGGTGGACCTGCTGCTGGACGTGGCCGCCAGCGGCACCAACCTGATCGAGCGCGACGGCATTTCTCACCGCCATTCGGCGAAGTTCGTGCTGATTGGCACCATGAACCCGGAAGAGGGCGAACTGCGCCCGCAACTGCTGGACCGCTTCGGCCTCAACGTCGCCTTGAGCGGCCAGCCGGCACCCGAAGAACGCGGGCAGATCATCCGCCGCCGGCTGGATTTCGACAGCGATCCTGAGGGGTTCTGTGCCCAGTGGGCCCCGGCCCAGGCGGTTTTGCGCGAGCGTTGCCAGCAGGCGCGGGCGGCCCTGGCCAGCATCCCGCTGGACGACCAGGCCCTGGCGCTGATCACCGAGCGCTGCTTTGCCGCTGCGGTGGACGGCCTGCGCGCCGACCTGGTCTGGCTGCGCGCGGCCCGGGCCCACGCCGCCTGGCGCGGTGCTCCGGCGATTGCCGAGGAAGATGTCGACGCCGTGGCCGAGTTCGCCTTGCGCCATCGGCGCCGGGAGACTGCGCCCAGCGCGCCGCCATCGGGGCCAAGCCCCCAGACGCCGGCATCCGCCAACGCCAACCCCAGCGAAGGCCAGGGCCAATGGGGCGAAATGCCGGCCCAGGCCTTGCCCACCGGCGCCCGTCGAGAAGTGCCCAGCTGGCCAAAAAAGCCCTAGGCATCCGCCCCCGTACTGACCAGGGGGCGGATGCCAAGCCCCGGGCGGGGCACCTGGATCAAGGTCGGCACGGCGCCAGTCGCGCGGCCGGCAGCGGCGCGATCAACTGGCCCGGCACCTTGCTCAAGGGCCGGCCACGGTTGCGCGAAGACCTGCTGTTTCGCCTGCGCCGCCGCGCGCCCCACGAACTGTGGCTGGTGATCGTCGACGCCTCGGCCTCGACCCGTCGCCACCGTGCCCTGAGCGACGCCAAGGGCCTGCTGGCGCAACTGTTCGACGACGCCTACCGCCAGCGCGCGCGCCTGGCCTTGCTCACCGCCAGCGGCCGCGCGCCGAACTGGCAGGTGCAGGGCCTGAAGGCCTCCAAGGACTTGCGGTACTGGCTCGACGGCCTCGGCGCCGGCGGCGGCACGCCCTTGCCACAGGCCCTGAGCGAAGCGGCCCGGTGGCTGGAACAGCGCCAGCGCCGCCTGCCGGCGGAGCAGCAGCGTGTGCTGCTGATCACCGATGGCCGGCTGAAAAGCCTGCCGCCGCTGCAGCCCCTGAACTGCCCGACCTTGCTGCTCGACATCGAACGCGGCCCGATCCGCCTGGGCCGGGCCCGCGAACTGGCCGCCGGCCTCGACGCCGCCTACCAACATATCGACCTGTAGCCGCTGCCGCAGGCTGCGAACGGCCCGCAGGGCCGCAAAAACCCTGAGAGCGCTAGAGGTTCGTCGGTCGATCGCCAGGCAAGGTCCTGCGGACCTTTACGCAGCCTCGCCGAGGCTTGGCAGCGGCTACACCAATCCGAGGTTGTAGCCGCTGCCGCAGGCTGCGAACGGCCCGCAGGGTCGCAAAAACCCTGAGAGCGCTAGAGGTTCGTCGGTCGATCGCCAGGCAAGGTCCTGCGGACCTTTACGCAGCCTCGCCGAGGCTTGGCAGCGGCTACACAAATCCGAGGTTGTAGCCGCTGCCGCAGGCTGCGAACGGCCCGCAGGGCCGCAAAAACCTGAGAGCGCTAGAGGTTTGTCGGTCGATCGCCAGGCAAGGTCCTGCGGACCTTTACGCAGCCTCGCCGAGGCTTGGCAGCGGCTACACCAATGCGAGGTTGTAGCCGCTGCCGCAGGCTGCGAACGGCCCGCAGGGTCGCAAAAACCCTGAGAGCGCTAGAGGTTTGTCAGTCGATCGCCAGGCAAGGTCCTGCGGACCTTTACGCAGCCTCGCCGAGGCTTGGCAGCGGCTACACTGCCTGCGCCAACACAGGAGTGATTTCATGCGGGTAGTGGTGCGTAACGACAAGGACGATTTCCGGGTCAAGGCTTATGCCGGAACCAACGGGGTGCTGCTGGCCGTGGACCTGGACGCTTCACGGCGCCAGGGCCTGCTGGGGTTTGCCATCGAGAAGCAAACCGGCAGCAAGCCCTGGCTGTTCCTGTTCAACAGCCTGACCTTTCCCGGCAAGGCCCACAGCTTCCCGCAATACAACGCCACCCCCAGCGATCAGGCGCCGCTGCAGAAGTTTCGCTGGGCCGACTACGCGGTCAACCCCGGTGCCACCCTCAACTACCGGGTGCACCTGGTGTATGGCAGCCCCGAGGCGCCGCAACTGGGTGAAGCCCTGGAACTGAGCATCAGCGCCGACAACGGCCAGCCACCGGGACAGCGGGTGATCTTCAATCGCGCGGTGGCCGCCAGTCAGGCCTTCTCGCGCAAGTTTCCCGAGCTCGATGCGCTGCTCAGCGCCAACAAGAACCTGGCTATCGAGGCGTGGCCGGATGCGCCCAGGCAATGGCTGGAAAACGGCCTGCTGGAGGAGCTGCTGGGCTTTATTCAGCGCGCCACGGACGCCAGCTGGAGCCTGGACATCGCCATCTACGAGTACCAGTTGCAGGCGATCATCGATGCGGTGAACGCGGCCTTCGACCGTGGCGTGCAGGTGCGGGTGCTGTACCACGCCGCCCCCGGCGATACCGACACCACGATGAACCAGGCCAGCCTGCAGCACCTGCCGCAGGACTGTCAGCGCGGGCGGGTGACCCACGCCATCTTCCACGACAAGTTCATCGTCCTCAGCCGCCTCGACGCCACCGGCCAGCGCCAGCCGCAGTCGGTGCTCTGCGGCAGCACCAACTTCACCGCCAACGGCGTCTACCGCCAGGCCAACGTGCTGCACAGCCTCGACCGCGCCGACCTTGCCGCGCGCTACCTGGAGGTGTTCGAACAGGTCTGGGCGACCCCGGCGGACGTCGGCGCCACCCGTCAATGGCTGACCCAGCACAACCCCATGCAAGCCGATGCGCCGCTGTTCGCCGGGTTTTCCCCGCGCAGCGGCCAGGGCGACCTGAGCGAATTCGTCGAGATCATCAACGGCGCCCGCCGCGACCTGCTGTTCGTCACCGCCTTCGCCTTGCCCGACAGCATTCTCGATGCCTTGCTCGGCCAGCCCCATGACGATGTGCTGCGCTACGGCCTGCAGAACACCGCCAGCCGCATCACCGGTTTCCACGCCGACCGCACCGCCGAGTTCGCCGCCACCGCGCTGCTCAACAACGGCCTGGAGGGCTGGCTCAAGGAGGGGCTCAAGGGCCAGAAGGGCAACCTGCTGGTGCACACCAAGGCCATCGTCACCGACTTCACCAGCGAGGCGCCGGTGATCATCAGCGGCAGCCACAACCTCAGCGTCGGCGCCAGCCAGAGCAACGACGAGAACTTCCTGATCATCCGTGGCGACACCGACCTGGCGGACCGCTACGGCCTGGAACTGCTGCGCTTCTACGAGCACTACCGGTTCCGCTACTTCGCCAAGCAGCTGGCCCTCAAGCAGGTGCAGCCGCTGGCGGTGGACGACAGCTGGAGCAACGACTACTACCTGGAAGGCGATTTGCGCCAGTTGTCGCGGCTGCGCTTTTCCGGGCGTTGAACGAGCCGCCGGACGGCCTGCCACCGGTCCGCTTTTACGGGGCCGGAACAGGCAGATTGATATCACCTGATCTAGCGTTGCCAGCGGAGGAAATGCTTCCTCCTCAACGCGGTTTTATCAGGGAGATAGGCCATGGTTCATGTACGGCGTGACGTGTGGAAAATGACCAGCGATTGGGATGCCACCTTGCTCTGGTACGCCAAGGCGGTTGGCGTCCTGCAACAGCGACCGATCACCGACCGCACCAGTTGGCGGTTTCTCGCGGCGATCCACGGTTTTGACGAGGACATGTGGATCGACGCCGGTTATCTGCAAGAGGGTGAGAAGCTGCCGGGCGATGACGACCGTGGGCTGTACTGGAAACAGTGCCAGCACTCCAATTGGATGTTCCTGCCCTGGCATCGCGGCTACGTGGCCTCCTTCGAGCAGATTGTCCGCGATGCCGTCGTCTCGCTCGGTGGCCCCAAGGATTGGGCCCTGCCGTACTGGAACTACAACGGGGCGCAGAAAACCCTGCAACTGCCGCCGTGCTTCGCCGCCCGGACCCTGCCCGAGGGCGGTGGCAGGAACCCGTTGTACGTCGAGCGTCGCTACGGCCCCGATGGCAATGGCGAGGTGGTGCTGATAGCCGACTTGATCGGCCTGGGCTGCCTGGATGACCCGGTATTCGAAGGCGGCTACATGGGCAACCCACCGGGGTTCGGGGGCACCCCCAGCAGCCAGGGCGGGCACAAGAGCGGCATCCGTGGCGGCCTGGAGGCGCGCCCGCACAACATTGTGCATACCGAAGTGGGCGGCGAGGATCAGGTCACGCCGGTGCCTGCGGGCCAAGACCCGACGCAGGGCTTGATGAGCTACCCCCAGACTGCGGCCCTGGACCCGATCTTCTGGTTGCACCACGCCAATATCGACCGCCTGTGGCAGGTCTGGCTGGACCGCAACGAGGACCACCAGAACCCTGATGTGGCCGACTGGTACAACGGCCCGACCGGCCTGAACCGGCCCTTTGTCGTGCCCACCGTCAGCGGTCAGCCGTGGAAGTTCAAGGTGGCGCAGATGCTCGACACCCAGGCGCCCGGGCTCGACTATCGCTATGACACCAGCGCCGCGGCCAAGCCTGGCGTCCACCCCTTGCACCAGCGCCTGGCGCGCCTGGGGCTGGCGGCCGAGCAAGTGCAGCAGTTCTCTACCCAGGGGCTACTGATGAGCAACCAGCAGAACAGTGAATTGATCGGTGCCAACCAGGCGCCGCTGGGCCTGGTCGGCCGTTCGACGCAGACCCGCGTGCTGCTGGACAAGGCCACCACCCAGAAGGTGTTCGGCAGCCTCAAGTCGAACCTGCTGGCCGCCAGCCTGACCCCGCCGGACCGGGTATTCCTCAACCTGGAGAACATCCGCGGCAAGCGCGACTCGATCGTGTTGCAGGTCTATATCAACCTGCCGCCGGGTGCCGATCCGGACCAGCATCCGGAATTGCGCGCCGGGGTGCTGTCGCTGTTCGGCTTGTGCCAGGCCTGCCAGGTGGACGGTGATCACGGCGGTCAGGGCATCACCGAGGTGTTTGAAATCACCGACATCATCGACGCGCTGCATTTGAACGGCATCACCTCGGCGGATCAGCTGGACGTGCGTTTCATCTCCAAGACCCCGATCCGTCCGGAGGACCAGGTGACGGTCGCCCGGGTCAGCCTCACGCGGCTGGGTGGCTGATGAGCTTCGGGGCTTACCTGCAGCGCCTGGAGCGCAGCGCGGTGCCCTGGCTGCTGCTGGCCAGCCTGTGTGGCTGGGGATGGCTGTTGGGGTCGACGGCGCTGCTGTCGATCCCGGCGTTCTGCGGCAGCTTGCCATTGGCCGGCTATGCCCTGGGCTGGCAGGGGATCGAGCAGGCGCTGCTGTTCAACCCGCCGGGGCCCCTGGTACTGGCCTGGCTGCTGATGCTGCTGGCCATGACCCCGTTGTTGCTGGTGCAGCCACTGCGTTACGTCTGGCACCGCAGCTTGCGGCGCAAGCGCTGGCAGGCCGCGAGCCTGTTCGTGCTGGGCTTTGTCGCGGCCTGGAGCCTGATGGGGGTGTTGTTGCTGAGCCTGGTGGTCGTGGCGCGGCTCTGGTTGGGCTTGTCGGCGCTGCAGAGCGTCGGCGCGGCGCTGGCCTTGTGCCTGGTGTGGCAGGCGTCGCCGTTCAAGCAGCACTGCCTGAACCAGTGTCACCGGCAACCGCGCATTGCCCCGTTCGGCTGGCGCTTTGGCCGTGACTGCCTGGGGTTTGGCCTGGTGGTGGGAGGTTGGTGCGTGGGGGCCTGCTGGCCGTTGATGCTGTTGCCGATGCTGGCGCAGCAGGGGCATGTGTTGCTGATGCTGTTGGGCATGCTGTGGATGCTCTATGAACGGCTGCTGCCTTCACGGCCGGCCCGTTGGTACTGGCCGTTGGCGTTGCGTTGGCGCACCTGAGGCAGCGGGGCGAGCCTGGGGCAAAGCGGCGCTTGCCCCAGCCTGCCCTGCAAGGCCAAGGCTCCCTGGGCCTTGGCCTGGCAGTCATTCGCGGGCCCGCGCCTAGAGCTTCGGCACCGGGCTCACCGTGGCATTGCGCCAGGCGGTTTGCAGTTGCTCGTCGAGCAACGCCGGCACCTGCTTGTCGGGCTGGTTTTCCAGGCTCAGCTTGAGGCCGTTGAGGGAGCGGCCACTGAGGCGATTGCCCGCCAGGTCTTCACGGAACACCTGTTCCGCCTCGGCATAGCGTTTCTGTGCCAGCAAGGCATAACCCAGGGACTCGCGCAGGGTGTAGTACCAGTCCGGTGGCTCGTTGTAGGCCAGGGCGTCCTGCACTTGCACCGCCTTGCGCCAGGCGGCGATCTGCTGCTGCCCGGCATCCCCAGTCAGGGCCTGCAGGTCGGCGTTGAGGCCTCCCTGATCGTTGTTGAACACCTGGTTGCTCAGGCTCTTGAGGGCGGCCAGGTCCAGTGGGCCGGCGGCGCCGGCCTGGGCGCGGTTGAACAGGGTCAGGTTGGCGATGCGCAGCAGTTGCAGCGCCGGGTTGTTGCCGTATTGCAGGGCGCCCTGGCCGGTCAGGGGCTGGGGCGAGGTGGCGACGGCCTGCCAGAACCCCTTGAGGGCATCGCGGGCCGCGTCCTGGTTCAGGTCCTGGGCCCCCAGCTGGCGGTAGGCCAGGGCATAGGCCTTCATCAGCTGGCTGTAGGGCTTGCTCAGCTCTTGCCAATCCGGGTTTGCCGCCTTGCACGTCTGGTTGACCTTCGCCAGGCCGGCGTCGATCTTCGGCTCGATCCGCGCCAGGGCGTCCCAGGCTTCGAAGCGCACGGCGAAGTAGTAGGGCACGGCGTAGAAATAGTCGGTCTTGGTCTTCAGCTCGTCGCGGTATTGCTGGCAGAGGAAGGGCACGGCCGAGTACTGGGTGGTGTTTTCCACCAGTTCCTCGGCCATGTTCAGGGATTCGTTCTGCCGCCCTTCGATGGACAGGGTCCAGGTCAGGAAGTGCAGGTTGTGCCCCAGGTAGTGCAGGGCATAGGGGCTTTGCGGCTGCACCTGGTGGGCGTAGGCGCGGTCCACCGAGACGGCGGTGTAGTTGGCCACGCTGGCCAGGTTGTTGTTGCCGGTGCGCTGGTAGATGTGCGACGCCATGTGCACCAGATGGCCGATGGCCGGGTTCTGCTCGCGAAAGCGATCGGCCATGGGCAGGCCGCTGTCGGGGAACGGCGATTCCTCGATGGCATGGATGTAGAAGTGATTGGCCCCGGTGTGCTGCTGGTCCTGCACCAGCACCCGGTTGAGCACTTGCAGGGCCTCATAGGCGGCGTCGGTCGGCTTGACCTGATTGGATACGGCCTCGGTGCCGTCCCACCATTTCCACGGGTCGCGGCTGAGCAGGGCGTCGGCGTACAGGGTCGCGGCATCGAGGTCGTCGAAGTAGTTCTCCGACAGGGCCTTCATGGCCTCGGCGTAGCGCTTGTTGCCTTCATCGCCGAGGCTGACCTGGCCGTCCTTTTCGCTGTAGAGGCTCAGCAGCGCCTTGGCGTAGTCCACCTCGCGCTGCAGCTGGCGCTGGCTGAAGGCGGCTTGTGCGGCGCTGTCCTTGAGCCGTGCGCTGGCGTGCTCCAGGGCGATCTGCGCGGAGCGGTAGGCCAGCTGGTTGCAACCGGGGGTGGCGACGCTGTTGATGTTCGAGTTGGCCGACAGCGCGATGCCCCAATACGGCATCGCCGAGCCCTCGTCGAAACGGCTGGCCTGGTAGAACGCGCGGATCGCCGCGGAGAAGTTGAAACCGTATTGCAGGGCCATGCCCTGGCTGTAGAAGGCCTGGACTTGCTCCGCCTGCTTCAGGCTGACCAGCCCGTAGCGGGTGCCCCCCAGGCCCGAGAGCAACTGGTCGGCTTCGGTGTCCTGGGGGCTGACGCACTGGTGCAGCACTTGCAGGTAGGGCGTGTCCGGTGGCACCGGGGTGAAACCGCCGCTGTGCTCATCGGCGCCGTGGTTCATGGTGTGGGCCAGGGCAGCGGTGCTGGCCAGCAGCAGGCCGGCGGCCAGGGTCGAACGCAGGAAGGGGACGTCCATGCTGTGTTGCTCCTGAGAGAACAGGCTCGGTAGGAGCCGGCTTGCCGGCGAAGGCGATCTGGGTGACCTGTTCGCCGGCAGTCGGCTCCTGCAGTGGGAGGGGCAATGACAACCGCCGGGGTTCAGTCGTTGTCGTGGCTGTGGCGGGCGACGAACAGCTCGCCATCCGGCTTGGCCAGGCGCCTGATCTGTGGCGCCAGGTCCTGCTGGGGAATCACCACCTGGATCAGGGCCGGGCGATCCTTGAGCTTGAGCAACTGCGGCAGCAACTGTTCCAGCCCGGAGCGGGTCGAGACCTTGAAGCCCTCGGCGCCAAAGCCCTTGGCCAGGGCCAGGTAATCCCAGCCGGGCAGGATGTCGAACGGGGCGAACTGGCCGCCCGGCTCGAAGGCGCTGATGTCGACGAAGGCCTGCTCGATGGCATACACCTCGTTGCTCATGACGAACACCAGGGCGTTGACCCGGTTGCGCGCCAGGGTCGACAGCGACTGGCAGATCATCATGAAACCGCCGTCGCCGGCCACCACGATGGGGCGTCGGCCGCTGCCCAGGTAGACCCCCAGGGCACAACCGGTCTCGTGGCCCAGCGAGCCCCAGATGGCATCGGCGACAAAGCTGTCCCGGGGCAGGCCGTTGATGTTGCTGGCGGCATACAGCGCCGAGCTTTCGCCGAGGATCAGGCTGCTGTCGGCCCACAGGTCCTGTTGCCGGGCAAAGCCGTCGAGGATCTCCAGGAACAGCTCATAGCCCAGGGCATCGTCGGCCAGGCCCTGTTGCAACAGCGGCGGGCGCACAGGTTCAGGCGCGTGGTTGCGCAGTGGGTAGTCGCTGTCCAGGCCCATGGCCCCCAGCAGCCTTTGCAGGTACTGCGGCAGCGGCACGTGGGGGTAGTACTGCAGGCCGGTGCGGGCCAACTGGCTGTTGACCAGGATGATCCGGCTGAAATCCTTGTTCAGCAGTTGCAGGTAGTCGTCGGTGAAGATCACCCCCAGGGCCAGGATGCAGTCCACGTCCTGCATGAACGCCTGGGTCCATGGCCGCGAGGCCGGGCCGGCGTAGGTGCCGATGAACTGCGGGTGACTTTCGTCGACCACGGTCTTGGCTTCCAGGCTGGTGGTGAAGGGCAGGCCGCTGGCTTCGATCAGGCGCATCGCCTGCTCCTGCAGGCCATAACGGGCGATTTCGATACCGAGCATGATCAGTGGCGAACGGGCGCCGTCCAGGCGCAGCAGGCTGGCCTCGATGGCGGCGTTCATCGACACGGTGTCGCAACGTGCCGGCAGGGCGCGCAGTTCGCCCTGCGGTCGTGGGCAGGGCTCGCCCCAGACGTTCTGCCAGGCCTCCAGGTAAATCGGCCGGCGCTCGCTGATGGCCTTGACCAGCGCCTCGTCGATCAACTCCGGGGCGCGGCGGCTGTCGTCGAGGATCAGGCTGGCCACGGTCACCGGTTCGAAGACCTTGCGGCCCACCTCCAGGTCACCGGTGGAATGGTGGAACAGCACATCCTGGGACCAGATCAGTTCGCGGTTCTGCGCCGTGGGGCTGGCGCTGATCAGCACCACCGGGTTGCGTTCGACGTAGGCGCCGGCGATGGCGTTCAGGCCACTGAAGGTGCCGACGCTGTATTGCAGCGATACCGCGCCGATCCCGGCGTAGCGGGCATACCCGTCGGCCGCGTAGGCCGCAGCCATTTCATTGATTTCGCCCACCGCGTCGATGCCGTCGAAGTCTTCCAGGGCCGACATGAAATGCGAGACGTAGTCCCCCGGCACCTGGAACACATTGCGCAGGCCCAGTTGCTGCAGGCGGGTCAGCAGGTAGTCGGCGACGCTGAAGGTGTCATTGCTGGCCATGGTCGATCCCCTCGTAGGCAAAGGTGGTGACCGCGTTCAAGGTCTTGCCGCAGTCCTGGCAGGGCAGCGGCTCGGTGCCGGGCAGCGCGCAGCCATCCGGGGTCGGCACCGGCAGCAGGTCGTAGCCCTTGGGCAGCCAGTTGGGGCGTTTCAGGCCAAAGAAGTCCTGCAGGGTCGACTCGGCCACGGTCAGCGCGCCCTCGACCCAGCCCTGGCCCATGGAATAGGCCTCGCCGACGATATGGATCTGCTGGTCCGGCACCGGGTGGCGCATGCGGCAGAGGATCTGGTCGATCCGGTAGTTGGCCTTCCATTCATGCCAGCCACCGCCGTAAGGGTCGGCGTCCCAGGCGTGATAGACCGCCGAATAGGGCCGCGGCAACTCCACCTGATCATGGACCTGGGTGACTTGCATCTGCGCCACCCGGACCATTTCATCGCTGACCTGGAACTCGCAGCGCGGCACCACCTCGGCGGCTTGCAGCTTCCCGGCGAGGCTGGACGGTACATGGCCGACAAAGGGCGCGCCGTCTTCCAGGCCCTTCCAGAACGGCACGGTGCCGATGTCGTTGTAGGAGGCCATGAGCAACGAGTTGAGGGTCGGCTCGCCGCCCGGTTGCTCGCATTCGGTGCCCATGTAGTAGACCTGGCGCACCGGCAGGTCGGTGACCGAGCGCCCGGCCACCAGCCCGAGGCTGCGCCACCAAGGCTGTTCGTAGGCCAGGAACAGCTTGAACGCGGATTGCATCAGCACCGAACCGAGGTTTTCCTTGAGCCAGGGATCGTCGAACAGCGGCGCGTCGATCAACTCCAGGGCCCGGCGCGGCATGGCCAGAATGATCTTCTTGGCCTTCACCACCTGGCTGCCCCCGGCGTCGCGGGTGCTGCCTTCCTCGGTGACGGTGCTCTGAAAGTGCAGGCGATAGGGGAAGTCGCGGTCCTTGGCGTAGGTGATGTTCACCAGGCGCTGGTTCTTCTGCACCCGCTGCTTGGCGGGCAGCAGCCCCGGCAGCTTGCGGAACTTGGCTTCCAGGGCCAGGGGCAGGCTCTGGAAACCCTTGGTCAGGGTCAGAAAGGTGGTGTCGTCGCTGTATTCGGTGGCGGGCAACTGAGTCACGGCGCTGGCGTTGGCCACGTTGGCGTCGTAGCCGCCGGCGTCCTTCATGAACTGGTAGCCCTCGTTGCTCATGACCCGGTACAGCAAGTCCCAGAAGCCGTATTTCCAGATTTCCTTGCCGAACACCTTGACCTGCATCTGCTGGCACAGGCTGAGCTGGTCGAAGCCCGGGTACACGTAGTTCATCACCTTGACCTGCAGGTCCTCGGGGCCGAAGCCGCGCTCGGACCAGGCCAGGTCATAGGGGATCTTGTGCGGCGCTTCCTTGAAGTCGCGATAGCGAAAGCGTTTGCCGCGCAGGTAGAACAGGTTGTTCAGCGAGCCCACCGGTGGTGGCGCGCCCATGGGGAAGGCCTTGCTCGGCAGGCGCAACTGCTTGACCAGGTTGTCCACCAGCACATGGCCCGTGGGGCCGGGGATGTAGCGCATGCCGCCGACTTCCGCGACCACGTTGGGCAGGCCCGGCAGGTTGATGCTGAACAGCCGGCCGCCGATACGGTCGCTGTATTCGAACAGGCCGATCCTCAGTTGTTCACCTTGTTCATGTTGCAGGCGCCAGGCGCTGTAGGTGCCTGAAGCCCCCCCGCCGACAACCGCCACATCGAGTTCGAGTTCTTGAGCGTGCATGCTGGAATTCCCTTTCGGTTGAAGGCGGACACGGCGTCCTGCCGTGGCCTAGTATTGTCGAGTTCTGGCGGAATTCCAGTTTGCCATCATTGGCGCTACGGCCCTGTGTGGACGGGGCTTTGGCGATGATTGTCGGACGAAATACCGCGCCCCGTGCCGGGTGGCCGGCAGGCGCCGCGGGGCGTCTTTGCACAGGCTCGCCAGCAGCGCCACAAGGTTGGACAGGGGGCGCCCGACTGGGTAGTTTCCACGGACCGCGCACAAGGAACCTGCCATGGCCCCGGACCTGACTTCCATCGAGCTGTTTCTCAAGGCCTTGACCCTGGGCAACCTGTCCCGGGCTGCCGAGCAGTCGCACCTGTCGCTGTCGGCCGCCAGCCGGCGCCTGTCGCTGCTGGAGCAGCATTTCAAGGTGGCGCTGCTGCTGCGCACCTCCACCGGGGTGCTGCCGACGGCAGCCGGGCAGGCCCTGGCCGAACATGCCCGGTCGTTGCTGCGGGCGGTGGATGTGATGCACGCCGACCTGGCCGACTTCGCCAAGGGCGCCACTGGCCGGGTCAGCCTGTATGCCAACAGTTCGGCCATGAGCCAGGAGCTGCCCCGGCAACTGACCGAGTGGAGCGACCTGCATCCGGGCATTCGCGTGGACATCCGTGAGGAGCGCAGCCGCGAGATCATCCTGGCCGTGCGTGACGGTGTCGCCGATGTGGGCATTGTCACCACGCGCCCGCGGGGCCAGGACCTGCACTACATCCCTTATTGCCGCGACCGGCTGTGCCTGATCGTGCCCCGGGAGCACCCGTTCAGGATGAGCCATGCGCGCTTCCAGGACCTGTTGGGCTACGACTTCGTCGGCCTGGAAGACAACGCCGCGATCACCTCGCTGATCAGCGAGGCGGCCGCGGCGGTGAGCATGCCGTTGCGCCTGCGGGTGCAGGTGCGCAGCTTCGAGGCGGTGTGCCGGCTGATCGCCGCCGGGCAGGGCGTGGGGGTGCTCCCCCAGGGCGCGGTGCAGATCTTTCGCAAGGAGATGGCCTTGCGTTTTATCGAAATCGACGATGCCTGGGCCGATCGGCAGATGTACCTCTGCCGACGCCAGGAACAGCCGTCCCTGGCCAGCCGCGAGCTGTTCGACTACCTGGCCGGCTGCGGGCAGGCCGTGACGCAGGCTGGCTAGTCGCGGGGCAAGGCCGGACCTCCCTGACGCGCCTTCGAATTTTGCGAAGGCGGTTTCCATAATGAGCAATTCCCACTGGTGCTCCCCTGTGCCCAGAATGGGCTCGCCCGTGCGCTTGACCTGCCTCCATAACAACAACACGTCAGACCAGGAGAGACGGCTTGTCCAGGATCAATCCCGCTGTAAAACCTCCCCATCGCATCGCGGTGATCGCCGGTGACGGCATCGGCCGCGAGGTGGTTCCCGAAGGCTTGCGCGTGCTGGAAGCCGTCAGCCGGCGCTTCGGCATCGCCTTGCAGTTCGATCATTTCAACTGGTGCAGCGAGCACTACCAGGCCCACGGCAGCATGATGCCCGCCGACTGGGCCGAGCAGATCGGCGACCACGAGGCGATCTTCTTCGGCGCCGTGGGCGCGCCGGACATCGTGCCCGACCATATTGCGGTGTGGGATTCGCTGCTGAAGATCCGCCGCCAGTTCGACCAGTACGTGAACATCCGCCCGGTGCGGCTGATGCCCGGGGTGCCGTGCCCGCTGGCCGGGCGGGTGCCCGGCGACATCGATTTCATCGTGGTCCGGGAAAACACCGAGGGCGAGTATTCCAGCGTCGGCGGCCGCATGTGGGAAGGCACCCCGCGAGAGATCGCCCTGCAGGAGTCGGTGTTCTCCCGCCACGGCGTGGACCGGGTGGTGAAGTACGCCTTCGAGCTGGCCAGCCGCCGGCCCCGGCGCAACCTGGTGGCGGCCACCAAGTCCAATGGCATCGCCATCACCATGCCGTTCTGGGACGAGCGAGTGGAGGCACTGGCCAAGGCCTACCCCCAGGTCGACACGCGCAAGTTCCACATCGACATTCTCTGCGCGCACTTCGTCCAGCACCCGGACTGGTTCGATGTGGTGGTGGCGTCCAACCTGTTCGGCGACATCCTTTCCGACCTCGGCCCGGCCTGCACCGGCACCATCGGCATCGCGCCCTCGGCCAACCTCAACCCGGAGCGCCAGTACCCCTCGCTGTTCGAGCCGGTGCATGGCTCGGCGCCGGACATCGCCGGCCTTGGCGTGGCCAACCCGATCGGCCAGATCTGGTCGGCGGCCTTGATGATCGAGCACCTGGGGCAGGGCGACGCGCTTTACCAGCAGGCCGCGGCGGCGATTGTCCAGAGTATCGAGACGGTGCTCGCCGAAGGCCCGCGTACCCGGGAAATGGGCGGCAATGCCAGTACCACGGAAGTGGGCAGGGCGATTGCCGAATGTCTGGCTGGCAACAGGAGCTGAACAGATGAGTCTGGAACACTACATCGACAACCAATGGCAAGCCTCGTCCTGGGCCGAGGACATTCCGGTACTCGACCCCAGCACCGGGATCAGCTACGCGCGGATCGCCCGTGGCACCGCCGAGGACGTCGACCTGGCGGTGCAGGCCGCGCAGCGGGCCCTGGGCGACAACTTCGACGGGCCTTGGGGCGGCCTTTCGGCCCTGGAGCGCGGGCGCTTGCTGGCGCGCCTGGGCCTGGCGGTGCTGGAGCACCACGAAGAACTGGCGCAGATCGAGGCCCGGGACACCGGCAAGGCGCTGAAGGTGGCCCGCGCCGACGCCACCGCCCTGGCGCGCTACTTCGAGTACTACGCCGGAGCCGCCGACAAGCTGCACGGCGAGACCTTGCCCTACCAGGCCGGCTACACCGTGCTCACGGTGCGCGAGCCGCATGGCGTCACCGGGCACATCATTCCCTGGAACTACCCGATGCAGATCTTCGGCCGCAGCGTCGGCGCCGCCCTGGCAGCGGGCAACGCCTGCGTGGTCAAGCCTGCCGAAGACGCCAGCCTGTCGCTGCTGCGCCTGGCGGAACTGGCCGCCCAGGTCGGCTTCCCCGCGGGCACGATCAACGTGGTCAGCGGCTACGGCCACGAAGCCGGCGCGGCGCTGTGCGCTCATCCCGGGGTGGCACACATCTCCTTCACCGGCTCCACCGGCACCGGCGCCCTGGTGGCCAAGGCCGCCGCGCAGCGTCATTGCCCGGTGACCCTGGAACTGGGGGGCAAGTCGCCGCAGATCGTCTTCGCCGACGCCGATGTGGAGCGCGCGCTGCCGGTGCTGATCAACGCCATCGTGCAGAACTGCGGGCAGACCTGTTCCGCCGGCAGTCGCCTGCTGGTGCAGCGCAGCCTCTATGAACCGCTGCTGGAGCGCCTGGCCCAGTGCTTTGGCCAACTGCGCGCCGGGCCCTCGGAGCTGGACCTGGACATGGGCCCGCTGATCAATCAGAAGCAGCTGGGTCAGGTCCAGGCGTTCGTCCGCGAGGCCGAGGCCGCCGGCATCCGAGTGGCGGCGCGTGGGCAGGTGGTGGCCGAGGCCGGCAGCGGCGGCTACTTCCAGGAAGCGGTGCTGTTTCGCGATGTGCCGCCAGACAGCCGCCTGGCCCGGGAGGAAGTGTTCGGCCCGGTGCTGGCGGTGATGCCCTTCGAGGACGAGGCCGAAGCCATTCGCCTGGCCAACGACAGTGCCTTCGGCCTGGTGGCCGGGGTCTGGACCCGCGACGGCGCGCGGCAGTTGCGCATGGCCCACAAGCTGCGCTGCGGCCAGGTGTTCATCAACAACTACGGCGCCGGCGGTGGAGTCGAACTGCCCTTCGGCGGAGTCAAGGCCAGCGGCTACGGGCGCGAGAAAGGTTTCGAAGCGCTGTTGGGTTTCACCACCTTGAAGACCATCGCCATTCGCCACGACTGAAGGCCGCCCGTGGGGCGGTCAATAACAACAAAAACAGGAGTCACTTCCATGCGTCTAGCCAACAAGACTGCCATCGTCACCGGCGCCGGTTCCGGCTTTGGTGAAGGCATCGCCAAGACCTTCGCCCAGCAGGGCGCCAACGTCATCGTCGCCGACATGAACGCCACCGGCGGCCAGCGGGTGGTCGACGAGATCCGCGCCGCTGGCGGCCAGGCCCACTTCATCGAGGTCAACGTGGCCCAGGACGCCAGCGTTGGCGCCTTGCTGCGCAACACCCTGGAGCAATACGGCGGCCTCGACATCGTGGTCAACAACGCCGGCACCACCCACCGCAACCGGCCGATGCTGGAAGTCGACGAGGCCGAGTTCGACCGGGTGTTCGCGGTCAACGTGAAAAGCATCTTCCTCAGCGCCAAGCACTTCGTGCCGCATTTCCGTGGCCAGGGCGGCGGGGTGTTCATCAACATCGCCTCCACGGCGGCGATCCGCCCGCGTCCCGGCCTGGTCTGGTACAACGGCAGCAAGGGCGCGGTGGTGGTGATGAGCAAGACCATGGCCGCCGAGCTCGGGCCGGACAACATCCGCGTCAACTGCGTCAACCCGGTGGTGGGCGCCACGGCGCTGCTCAGTGAGTTCATGGGCGTGCCGGACACCCCGGAAAACCGCCAGAAATTCATGGCCACCATTCCCCTGGGGCGCTTCTCCACCCCCCAGGACGTGGCCAACGCCTGCTTGTATCTCGCCTCCGACGAAGCCGCGTTCATCACCGGCACCTGCCTGGAAGTGGATGGTGGACGTTGCGTCTGATGATCTGTAGAAACCCTGTTGGCCAGACCTGAACCAGCTACGGAGTGCAGTCGACATGTGTGGGATCGATAACGACCAGAACCACCCCAATACCAAGCAGCTTCTTGAAGGCCTGCCGAAGAACTGGGGCAAATGGGGGCCGGACGACGAGGTTGGCGCCCTCAACTACCTGCAGCAGGCCGAGGTGCTGCGCGGTGTCGCCGCGGTGCGCCAGGGCAAGACCTTCACCCTGCAAGTGCAGATCGGCCACCCCGGCGGTGACCCGATGTGGCCGGCGCGCAACCCTTCGATGCGCTTCAACACCCTGGACCGCAGCCACTACCAGGCCGGCAAGCAACCGTCCATGACCGGCGGCGCCGAGTACTGCGACGACGTGATCTTCATGCAGCTGCAGGGCTCGACCCAGTACGACGCCCTGGGCCATGCCTGGTACGACAACCAGCTGTGGAACGGCTACGACGCCAGCAGCACCGTCGGCGGCATGGCCAAGGCCAGCGTGCTGCCGATTGCCGAGCGCGGCGTGGTGGGCCGCGCGGTGCTGATCGACATGGCCCGGCATCGCGGCAAGAAGTACCTGGGCCGCGGCGAAACCTTCAACCACCTCGACCTGCTGGCCGCCGCCAAGGCCCAGGGCGTGGCCATCGAGAAGCGCGACATCCTGATCATCCGCACCGGCTCCATGGGCGCCTTCTACGAGTACGGCAAGACCGAGTTCTTCAAGGACCTGGTGGAGCCGGGGCTGACCTACAGCCGCGAATTGGTGGACTGGTTCAACCAGATGGAAATCCCCAACCTGGTGACCGACACCATCGCCAACGAAGTGATCACCGACCCGGTATCGGGCGTGCAGATCCCGCTGCACTGCGCGCTGATGCGCAACCTGGGGATCGCCTTCACCGAGATCGTGCTGCTGGAGGACCTGGCCGAGGATTGCGCCGCCGACGGCCAGTGGAGCTTTCTCTATACCGCCGCGCCGTTGAAGATCGTTGGCGGCAGCGGGGCGCCGGTCAATCCCATTGTGATCAAGTAGCCGACACTGCTGGTTTTGCGCTGGGCGCAGGGTTTATCCTGCGCCCCCTCACCAGACCGATAGGGATCATCGACCGATCATGCATGACGATTCACATTCGCCAGACTGTAGCTGTTGCCTGGATCACACCCGCGCCCATCAAGGCGTGCTCGACACCCTGGAATTGATGGCCGGCCATCCCGAGGCCAGCGAGGATGAGATCGTCCAGCAGTTGCAGGAGCGTGGCTACTCGGCCATTGCCGCGGAAAAACTCAACGCCTTCGTGCCCTCGGCCCTGGCCTGGATCGTGCTCAAGCGCCTGGGGGTGGAGCACCTGCCCAACCACTTCATCGCCCTCGACGAGGCCGGTGAGGAAGTACGGATTCCGGTGTCCAGCCAGCACTACTTCACCGCCGCGCTGACCCTGGCCTACAACACCTTTGAAAATGGCTGGAGCGAGGTTCTGCCGCGTGCAACCTACAAGGTCGTTGCCGACCGAAGCGCGGAAATGGACGCTGCCAACAAGGTCCTGAATGCGGGCGAGTCCCTGCAGGGCACCACGCTGGGGGCTTTGCATCTGCTGCGCCTGAGCGCCAGCGAGGTACTGGCGTAGCGGCAGGCGCCTGGCGCTCGGCGGTGGCGCATCAGCGGATGTAGATGATCTTCGACACCAGCTCCGCGCTGTTCTTGGCTTGCAGCTTCTTCATCAGCCGGGCGCGATGGACTTCCACGGTGCGGTGGGAAATCGCCAGTTTGCGCGCCACTTCCTTGCAGGTCAGGCCGTTGACGATGTGCAGCGAGATCTCGCGCTCGCGTGGGGTCAGGCGCACCGTTGGCGCCAGTTGCCGGTCCAGGCGTTCGAAGTGCCAGATCATCAGCCCGAACGGGTCTTCGGGGGTCAGGGAAAAGCCGTGGGCCCGGGCCCAGAACACTTCGCCATTGCGGTGCTGCATAAAGCGTTCGTCCGTGTAGGAAGCGCCGTGGCCGTTGCGCAGCCAGTGTTCGCTGCGCTCGCCAATGCTCTGGTAATCGGCCTGGGACGGATACAGCAGCAGGGTCAGGCGGTCCAGCAACTGCTCGCGCTCATAGCCGAACAGGCGCAGGAAGGCCTGGTTGCAATCGAGCATGCGCCGATGCCCAGTGATCAACTGCGGTGCGGGTGAAACCTGGAAGGCCAGGCGCTCTAGGTCCTGGAGCTGCTGGGCATATACGGTCATGGGGCATCCTGCCTCGTGGAAGTCGTTGCGCCGCTCTAGCGAGCGGGGCACTACTTACTGTTGTACGTAGTTGCCCCAACTAGCGTCGGATTCCGGCGCTCGCCATTGTAGGGAATGCCCGCTTCAAGCACAGAAGAAAATCACCATGAATCATGCTTCCGTTTCCATTGTCGCTGCCGCCCACACATCATTCGGTCGTCTCCAGGGGCTGACCCTGGAGGACCTGATTGTCCAGGTCACCCGCGAGGCCCTGGCCGACGCCGCGATCGATGCCGCCGAGATCGACGCGCTGTTTCTCGGGCATTTCAACGCAGGCCTGGTGCCGGACGGGTTTCCCGCCTCGCTGATGCTCCAGGCCGACCCGCAGTTGCGCTTCAAACCGGCCACCCGTTGCGAAAACGCTTGCGCCTCGGGCTCGGCGGCGATCCTCGCGGGGGTCAATGCGATCCGCAGTGGCGCCGCTGAGCTGGTGCTGGTGGTGGGCGCGGAAAAGATGACCAGCAACTCCACCGCCGAGGTCACCCAAGCCCTGGCCGGTGCCGGCTACCAGAACGATCCGCAGGAAGCCGGCCTGAGCTTTGCGCAGCTGTTTGCCCGGGTCGCGCAGCAGTACACCGAGCGCTACCACAGCCCGCTGGCCTCGATGGCGGCGATTGCGGTGAAGAACCACGCCAATGCCATGGCCAACCCGCTGGCGCAGATGCACCGGCCGATGGACTTCGAGCATTGCAACCAGGTGTCCCAGAGCAATCCGCTGATCGCGCCGTCCTTGCGCCTCACCGACTGCTCGCTGATCAGTGACGGCGCGGCGGCGATTGTCCTGGCTTCGCCGCAGCGCGCGCGCTCGTTCCGGCGTGAAGTGGCGATCCGCGCCCTGAGCCAGGTCAATGACCTGCTGCCAATGGCCAGTCGCGACATCCTGGCCTTTGACGGTCCGCAGCGGGCCATTCATGGCGCCTTGCGCGAGGCCGGGGTCAGCCTGGGAGACATGAGTTTTGCCGAGGTCCACGACTGTTTCACCATCGCCGAGCTGCTGATCTATGAAGCCATGGGCCTGGCGCCCAAGGGCGAAGGCCATCGGGCCCTGGACGAGGGCATCGTGCGCCACGGCGGCCGTTTGCCGGTCAACCTGTCCGGCGGGCTCAAGGCCAAGGGCCACCCGGTGGGCGCCACTGGCGTGTCGATGCATGCCCTGGGCTTTCGCCAGCTGATCGACGAGCCGATTGGCCTGGGCGTGCCCCGGGCCGAGTTCGGCCTGCTGTTCAACATGGGCGGGATGGCCGTGGCCAACTACGCCACGGTCCTGCAAGCGCTCAGGGCCTGAGCATGAACATCGCCCATTGGCTGCTGGACGCGGCCCAACGCTGGCCGCAGCGCCCCGCGCTGTTCGAGGGCTGCCGCCAGGTGGCCGACTACCAGGGCTTCGCCGCGCGGGTCCGGGCCCGCGCCCTGCACCTGCGGCATGACCACAGCATCGCCGCCGGGGACCGGGTGGCCTTGCTGCTGAAGAACAGCTGCGACTACCTGGAACTGCTCTACGCCATCTGGTGGAGCGGGGCCGTGGCGGTGCCGGTCAACAGCAAGCTGCATCCGCGGGAGGCGGCCTGGATCGTCGGCAATGCCGGGGCCAGGTTGATCTTCACCGACGGCGGCCGGACCTTCGAGCTGCAGGACTTGCCCGCCGATTGCCGCGAGGTGCCGGCCGACGTCATGCCGGTGCCGGCGGGCGCGGTGGACGCCGAGCTGCGCGAGCCCTGGCCGTGCGCCGACGACGAGCTGGCCTGGCTGTTCTACACCTCGGGCACCACCGGCCGTTCCAAGGGGGTGATGCTGTCCCACGGCAACCTGATCGCCATGTCGCTGTGCTACCCGCTGGATGTCGACCCGGTGCAGGCCGGCGATGCGCTGGTCTATGCCGCGCCGATGTCTCACGGCGCCGGGCTGTACAACTTCATTCACGTGCGCTGTGGTGCCCGGCACGTGGTGCCGCAATCCCGGGGGTTCGATGCGCCAGAGCTGTTCGGGCTGGCGCAGCAATTGGGGCAGGTCAGCCTGTTTGCCGCGCCGACCATGGTCAAGCGCATGGTCGAGCAGGCCCGGCAGCAAGGCTATGACGGCACGGGCATCAAGACCATCGTCTACGGCGGGGCACCGATGTACCAGGCGGACCTGGCCCAGGCCCTGGACACCTTCGGCCCGAGGCTGGTGCAGATCTACGGCCAGGGCGAGTGCCCGATGAGCATCAGCGCGCTGTCCCGGGAGCTGATTGCCGACCGCCAGCACCCGGACTGGCCGGCGCTGGCGGCGTCGGTGGGGCGCCCGCAGGCCTGTGTCGAAGTGCGCATCCTCGATGCCGGGGGGCAGCCCCTGCCGGCCGGCGCGCCCGGGGAAATCGCCGTGCGCGGCGCCCCGGTGATGCACGGCTACTGGGACAACCCGGCCGCCACCCGGGCGACCCTGGTGGAGGGCTGGTTGCTCACCGGCGATATCGGTTTCCTCGACAGCCGCGGCTTCCTGACCCTGACCGACCGTTCCAAGGATGTGATCATTTCCGGCGGCAGCAACATCTACCCGCGGGAAGTGGAGGAGGTGCTGATGCAGCATCCCCAGGTGTTCGAGGTGTGCGTGGTGGGCGAGGCGGATGCCGAGTGGGGCGAGTCGGTGGTGGCCTTCGTGGTTGCGCGCAGCCCCGACAGCCTCGACCCGCAAGTGCTCAACCAGTGGTTCGTGACGCGCATGGCGTCGTTCAAGAAACCGCGCAAATACCTGTTTTGCGCCGAGCTGCCGAAGAACAGCTACGGCAAGATTCTCAAGACCCGCTTGCGTCAGTGGCTGCTGGACCCCTCCGGGGCCCTCGGCGACCACTGAACGCGCTTTCCCATGGACCGCAGTACGACAGGAGTCTCCCAACATGGACGTGTCCTCTTGCAACCCCCAGCGCCAGCGGCGCCGGGCCTTTATCGGCGCCACCTCCGGCCACTTGATCGAGTGGTACGACTACGGCGTCTACGGCTTTCTGGCGCTGTACATCGGCAAGGCGTTCTTCGTCTCCGATGACCCCACCAGCAGCCTGCTGGCGAGCTTCGCGGCCTTTGCCCTGAGCTTTTTCATCCGCCCCCTGGGCGGCCTGTTCTTCGGCCCGTTGGCGGACCGCATCGGCCGGCGCCGGACCCTGATCACGGTGCTGGTGCTGATGGCCGGCTCGACCTTCCTCTTGGGCCTGTTGCCGACCTACGCCAGCATCGGCATCGCCGCGCCGGTCATCCTGGTGCTGATCCGCTGTGTGCAGGGGTTCTCCGCCGGTGGCGAGATCGGCACCATCACCAGCTTCATTGCCGAATACGCTGGCCCCGGGCGCCGCGGCTTCGCCACCTGCTGGCTGATGGTCACCGCGGTGCTCGGCCTGTTGCTGGGCGGCGCGGTGGCCAATGGCATGACCTGGGTCCTGGGCGCGGAACTGATGCAGAACTGGGGCTGGCGCATTCCGTTCCTGCTCGCCGGTCCTTTGGGCTTCATTTCCCTGTACATCCGCCTGAAGCTTGAAGACAGCCCGGAATTCCTCGCCCTGGCGCAGGCCGGGCAGACCTCCAAGGCGCCGCTGCGCGAAGTCTGGCAGTGGAAACGCTCGATTGCCCTGGTGTTTTTCATCATCACCCTGCACAGCTCGATCTTTTACCTGGTGCTGACCTTCGCCTCGACCTACATGTCCAACACCCTCAAGTTCGACAGTGGCACCACCTTGCTCTATGTGTTCGTCGCCAGCCTCTCGGCGGCGCTGGTCATGCCCCTGGGCGGGGCCTTCACCGACCGCTACGGACGCAAGCCGTTCCTGATGGTGATCGGCACCCTGGCCACCCTGGCGATGTACTGGTTCTTCAAGACCGCGCCCAACGCCACCCCGGCCACGCTGTTCTGGCCGTTGATGGCGGTGGCGATCCTGTTCGGGCTCTACGCGTCGTCGACCTACGCGCTGATGAGCGAGCTGCTGCCCACCCGCATCCGCTCCACCGGCATCGCCGTGGCCTACAACATTCCGGTGGCGGTGTTCGGCGGCAGCGCGCCACTGATTTCCACCTGGCTGATCAAGCTCACCGGCGACATCACCGCGCCCTGGTACTTCTACGTGGCCACTGGCGTGGCGTCGCTGATTGCCCTGGTGGTGCTGCGCAAGGAAGACTTTGTTGCCTGTGCTCCCGGCTTGCAAAACCATCACAGCCTGGCATCGCCGTTGCTGGTCAACCCGGCGCCCTGAGCCGGATTGAGCGAAACATTCATTCATCCCAGGCGCCGTCTGCTGCTGTCCTTCTCAGCGGTATTGCGCCGCCGGCACGGGGCCTTGATCCTTGCGCCCGGCGGTCAGGCGGTAGGCAATGCCCAGCCAGACAAACCACGCCGGCATCACGCACAGCGCCAGGCGGGTGTCCGGACGCAGGGCCAGCAGGCCGAGGACGAACAGCAGGAAGGCCAGGGCGAACCAGGCCATGGGCACGCCACCGGGCATCTTGTAGTGCGAGCGGGCGTGCAGTTCGGGGTGCTTGCGGCGGTAGGCGATGTAGGAGGCGAGGATGGTCGACCAGGTGAAGATCACCAGGATCGCCGACACCGTGGACACCAGGGTGAAGGCGGTCATCACCTCGGGCACTACGTACAGCAGCAGGACCCCCAGCAGCATCAGCAGGGTGGTGAAACTCAGGCTGATGACCGGCACGCTGTGGTTCGACAGGCGCTTGAACAGCCGGGGGGCATTGCCCTGGTCGGCCAGGCCGAAGAGCATGCGGCTGGCGGAGAAGACCCCGCTGTTGGCCGAGGAGGCGGCGGACGTCAGCACCACGAAGTTGACGAGGCCCGCCGCCGCCGGGAAGCCGGCAATCAGGAACAGCTCGACGAACGGGCTCTTGCTCGGCGACACCTGCTGCCAGGAGGTCACCGCAATGATGCAGGCCAGGGCCAGCACGTAGAACAGGATGATCCGCAGCGGAATGGCGTTGATCGCCTTGGGCAGGGTGCTGTGTGGGTCGCGGGTTTCCGCGGCGGCGGTGCCGATCAGTTCGGTGCCTGCGAAGGAGAAGATCGCCATCTGGAAACCGGCGAAGAAACCCAGCAGGCCGTGGGGAAAGGCCGCTTGCCGGTCCAGCAGGTGGCCCAGCGAAGCGGTCACGCCGGAGGGCGAGACAAACGCGCTGGCGATCAGCACCAGGCTCACGCTGATCAAGGTGACCACGGCAATGATCTTGATGATGGCGAACCAGAATTCCACTTCGCCGAACAGCCGCACGGTGAGCACGTTGAGGGCGAACAGGGTCAGCATCATGCTGATCGCGGGCATCCAGGCCGGCACGCCGGGGAACCAGTACTGGAAGAAACCGCCGACCACCACCGCGTCGCCGACCACCGCCACGCTCCAGCTCAGCCAGTAGGACCAGCCGAGAAAGAACGCCGCGCGCGGCCCCAGGTAGGCGCCGGCAAAGTCGGCGAAGCTCTTGAATTGCAGGTTCGACAGCAGCAGCTCGCCCATGGCGCGCATCACCAGGTACACGAACAGGCCGATGATCATGTAGATCAGGATGATCGAAGTGCCGGACATGGCGATGATCTTGCCCGAGCCCATGAACAGCCCGGTGCCGATGGCGCCGCCCATGGCCATGAGCTGGATGTGACGGTTATGCAGGGTGCGTTGCAGTGCAGGGCGCGCAGCGGCGCCGAGGGTGTCTGGAGTCATCACAAAACCTCTTGATTTTATAGTTGTCGAGTTTTGGCAGTGAAAGGTTGCTGGGGCTGCGCCTTGTGGTTGTAGGTCGGGGCGGCGCAGTCGGGGCAGGGCGCTGAACAGGGGCACGCGCGCTTGCCCTGTTCAGCGCTCATCGGGCCGGGCCTCAGCCGCTGGCCAGCCGGCGCGGGGCGTTGGTGGCGGCTTCGGCGCCCGGGCCGATCAGTTGGAACAGGTCCTTGAGGTTGGCCGGGGTCGGCACCAGGTGGATCTGCTCGCCTATGCCGTGTTCACGCGCCAGGTCGTGCAGGTAGCGCAGCGACGAAAAGTCCTCCAGGGCGAAGCCCACCGAGTCGAACACCGTGACCTGGGCGGCGTGCTCGCGCCCAGGTTCCAGGCCCTGGGCAATGCGAAAGTATTCGGTGACCGCAAAGTCTGCCGGCAACTGCTGGATGTCGCCCTCGATGCGCGTCTGCGCCTCGAATTCGACCACCACCCGGGCGTTGCGCAGGATCTGCGCGTGCAGCTCGGTCTTGCCCGGGCAGTCGCCGCCCACGGCATTGAGGTGCATGCCGGGTTCGATCAGCTCCGGGGTGAGGATGGTGGCGTAGGCCTTGTCCGCGGTCACCGTGGTGACGATATCGGCGCCCCGGACCGCCTCGGCCACTGAGCCGGCGATCTGCACCTTGAGCCCCGGCCAGGCGTGCAGGTTGTGCTGCAGCTTGCGCGAGGCGGCCGGGTCGATGTCGAAGATCCGCAGTTCGTCGATGCCGAGCATGTCGTGGAAGGCGATGGCCTGGAATTCGCTCTGGGCACCGTTGCCGATCAGCGCCATGACTCGGCTGTCCGGGCGCGCCAGGGCCTGGGCCACCAGGGCCGAGGTGGCGGCGGTGCGCACCGCAGTGGTCAGGGTCAGCTCGCTGAGCAGCACCGGGTAGCCGCTGTCGACGTCCGCCAGCACGCCGAAGGCCATCACCGTCAGCAACTGCCTGGCGGGGTTGCCGGGGTGGCCGTTGACGTACTTGAAGGCGTATTGCCGGCCGTCGTCTGTGGGCATCAGCTCGATCACCCCGGTGGGCGAATGGTTGGCCGTGCGCGGGGACTTTTCGAACGCCTGCCAGCGCTGGTAGTCGGCCTGGATGTAGCCGGCCATTTCACGGATCGCCCGGGCGACCCCCAGGCGCGAGTACAGGGCGGCTGCCTGATCCACATCGATATACAAGGTCATGTTGATTTCCCTCTCGGTCGGAACGTTGAACACTGCTGGGGAACGCGTCGGGCGCGCGTTAGCGGTTGGCATGGCCGTGCAGCACATTGACCGCGTTGATGCCGATCTCATCCACCATGTAGCCGCCTTCCATCACGAACAGCGTGGGCACGCCCACCGTGGCGATGAGCTGGCCCATGCCGAGGAAGTCCTGGCTTTCCAGGAGGAAGTGGCTGATGGGATCGTCCTTGAAGGTGTCCACCCCGAGGGACACCACCAGCAGCTCCGGAGCGAACGCGCGCAGTTGCCGGCAAGCCAGCTCAAGGGCTTCGCGGTAGCGCGGCCAGGTGGTGTTTTTCGGCAGGGGCAGGTTCAGGTTGCAGCCTTCGCCGGGCCCCGTGCCGCGCTCGTCGGCATGGCCGGAGAAGTAGGGGTAGGACACCGTCGGGTCGCCGTGCAGCGAGACGAACAGCACGTCGCCGCGGTCGTAGAAAATGTTCTGGGTGCCGTTGCCGTGGTGGAAGTCCACGTCCAGCACCGCCACCCGCTTGGCGCCCCGGGTGATGGCCTGCTGCGCGGCGATGGCGGCGTTGTTCAGGTAGCAGTAGCCGCCCATGTATTCACGCGCGGCGTGATGGCCCGGCGGGCGGCACAGGGCGAAGGCACTGTCCTGGCCTTCGTCGATCAGCGCCAGGGCGGTGAGGGCGATATCGGCGCTGGTGCGCGCCGCGTCCCAGGTGGTGGCGGTGATCGGCGAGCCGGCGTCCATGGCGAAGAAGCCCAGCTTGCCGTCGATGAAGTGCGGCACTTGCTGGTTGGCCAGGTCGCGCACCGGCCAGACCAGGGGCAGGGCGTCGTGGCGGCGGCCGGTGGCGCTCCACTCGTGCCAGGCGTTTTCCAGGAAGGCCACGTAACGTTCGCTGTGAGCGGCGACGTAGCAGGCGCGGTCGAAGCGCCGTGGCCCGATGATCTCGCCAAGCCCCACGTGGCGGACCCGGTCACGCACCGTATCGGCGCGGCTGGGTTGTTCGAAGGAGGGCTTGAGCACGCCATCCTTCAATTCGGTGCCGTGGTGCAGGCGGTGGGATTCGCTGAAGACGGTAAGCATGCTGAACGCATCCATTGTTATTGTCCGGTGCAAATAGTTTGTTCCGGCATGGCGGCGATTTCTTTGCTTTTTGTTCGGGTGGAAGTAGATTTTTGGGTAATATTTTTCCTATTGGTGGCTGATTGTGAAAAAAACCACTCGTCGCGTCAGTCTCGACGACACCGACCTGGCCATTCTTGCGCTGTTGCAACAGGACGCGAGCATTTCCAACGCCGAACTCAGCGAGCGCCTGTCACTGAGCCTTACCCCCTGCTGGCGGCGGCGCAAGCGCCTGGAGGAAGAAGGGGTGATCAGGGACTACCAGGCCAACCTCGACCGGCGCCTGCTGGGGCTGGACATCCTGGCGTTTGTCCATGTGCGTTTCGCCACCCACTCCGACCAGACCCCGGACGATTTCGAACAGGTGATCATGCGCCTGCCCGAGGTCCAGGCCTGCCACAAGATCACCGGCGATGCCGACTACCTGCTGCAGGTACTGGCCCGGGACCTGGACAGCTACAGCGACTTTGTCGAGCACGTGCTCAGGCGCCAGCCGGGCATCGCCTCGATCCAGTCGAGCCTGGCGCTGCGCGAGGTCAAGGCCACCAGCCGCCTGGCGATTGCCCAGCCGCTGCCCAGGTAGGGCAGCGATTTCCCAAGCGGCGGCGCCTGGCCGCGGCGCGGTGGTTGTCCAAGCCCTAGCGCCTACTGGAACTCGCCGGACTCCAGGCAGAAGGCGACCAGCGCCTGGTCGCTGTCGAGGTTGAGCTTGCGGATCGCCGAGATCTTCTGCGCGCTGACGGTCTTCACGCTGCGCTTGAGGTTGGCGGCGATCTGCATCATCGACTCACCGCGCACGAAGTGCCGCAGCACCTCGTATTCCTTGGGCGTGAGGCTGCTCAGGCCGTCGGCCATGGAGCGCACCGGGCTGCTGTGGAATTCGTTCGGCACCAGGCTCGGCGGGTGGTGGATGCGCCCCAGCCGGACGTTTTCCAGGGCACTGAGCAGTTCGCTCATGTCGTGGCGCTTGAGCAGCACCGAGCGCACGCCGATGTCATACAGCGCGGCCACGATCATCGGGTTGGACATCATGGTCAGCACCAGCACCTGGACCCTGGGAAAGTGGCGGATCAGGTAGGTCACCAGGCGAATGCCGTCGCCGAACTTCTCGTCGCCCTCCATGAAGTAATCGGTGATCACCACATCGATCCGCGGGTCGTCCGCCAGTTGCTGGACCAGCGCGCTCGGGGTGGTGACGGCGGCCACCACTTCATATTTACCGGTCTTGTGCAACAGGTCGCTGACGGCAGCGAGCACCAGGGGATGATCGTCAGCCAGGGCAACTCGGATTTTTTTCATGGTGGACACGATCCATTTTCGTCAAAGGAGATGCGCAGGGATGCGGGTGCTGCGAGAGGTCAGTCGGGCTGGCTGATGTCCTGCAAGGCGTGCAACAGCGTCAGGCTATTCGTGCGCGTGGTGGCCGTCAAACCGGCTTCGCGCAGGCTCTGGCCCAAGGCTTCCAGCTGTTGGATCAGGGTTTCGTAGCCGGCGACCGCCAGCGACCCGCGAATCCGGTGCAGCAGGTGGAAGATGCGTTCGTAGTCGTGTTGATCAAGGGCCCGGCGCAGGTGTTCGAGGTCGAGCTTCATGGTGTGGGTGAAAATCTGCCGCAGGTTGGGCGGCAGGCTGCCGCTATCCGGGGGCGTCGGTACGTCGGGCAACAGGCCCTGATCGTCCTCGGGGGCCACCTGGGTGAGCCGCGCCAGGCTGGCCCGCAGGGTCTGCAGGGGCACCGGCTTGACCAGCCAGGTGTCCATGCCGGCGGCCTGGCAACGGGCTTCTTCATCGCACATGGCGTTGGCGGTGATGCCGATGATCGGCCGGTCATCCCCCGAGGCCCGCAGGATGCAGGTCAGCTCATAGCCGTTCATGCGCGGCATGTTGACGTCGGTCAGCAGCAGGTCGTAGTCGCCCACCCGCCACAGGTCGAGGGCTTCGGCGCCGTCGGCGGCCAGGGTGTTGCGACAGCCCAGTTGCTGCAGCTGATGGCTCAGGGTCGCCTGGTTGATTGGGTTGTCCTCGGCCACCAGTACGTTCAAGCCCAGGGCCGGCAGGCCGCTCAGGTCACTCGGCGACGGCTCGCTGGGCTCCGGCGCGCGCCCCAGGCGGCGTTCGATCAAACGGCCGATGGCCATGAAATCACAGGCCTCGGCCAGGCTCGTGCCCGGGGCCTGGTGCTGCCCGCCGAGGTCGATCCGCAGCAGGCCGGTGGCCGGCGACGGCGCTTGCGGGCCGTCGTCCAGCAGGCGCAGGAGGATGCCCTCGCCGTGGGGCATGGCAGCCGCGGTGTCCAGGGGGCTGGCCTGGGCGCCCCATTTTTGCAGCCACAGGCACAGGTTGTCGGTCAGCTCGTGGTGCGGGCTGTGGACATGGATCTGCGTGCCGCCGAGGTCCGGTACAGGCGCGTCGGGCACCTCGTCCGCCACCGGCAGTTCCAGGCTCATGGTGAAGCTGCTGCCCAGGCCCAGCTCGCTGGTGAGGTGGATCTGGCTGCCCATCAGTGCCGCCAGCCGGGCGCAGATCGACAGGCCCAGCCCGGCGCCGTGCACCGTGTGGGAGTGGGCGTCGATCTGATAGAAGGGGATGAACAGCTGCTGCTGTTCCTCCTGGCCGATGCCGATCCCGGTGTCCACCACCTGCAGTGACAAGCGCACCCGGCCCTGGCTGCCGGGCTCGCTGCGGGCCCGTACGATCACATGCCCGGAATGGGTGAACTTGACCGCATTGCTGATCAGGTTGGTGAGGATCTGGCTGATTCGCCCGGGGTCGCCCAGCAACGGCGGCAGCGCCGGGTCGACCGAGGCAAACAGCAGCAGGCCCTTGTTGCGGGCCGCGTCGACAAACGCCGCGGTACAGCGCTGCACCAGCGCCCTGGGGTCGAACGACTGATCGCCGAGGGACAGTTGGCCGGATTCGATGCGGGTGATGTCGAGGATGTCACTGATGATCTGCAGCAACAGGCCTGAGGACACCTGGATGCGTTCGAGCAACTGGCGTTGCTCGCGGTCCAGGTCGGTCAGGCCCATCAGTTCCAGCGAACCGAGCACGCCGTACAGCGGCGTGCGGATTTCATGGCTCATGGTCGCCAGAAACACCGACTTGGCGCTGTTGGCCTTGTCGGCCGCCTGTTTTGCCTGGGTCAGTTGCTGTTCCATCTGGGCCCGCACGCTGAGGTCGGCGAAGGCGCAGACCAGCACGTCCTGGTTGCGGTAGCGGGTCGGTGCGTAGGCGATGTAGAACGAGCGGCCGTCGTGGCTCTGATAGTTCTCGATCTCCCCCGGTTCCCTGGCCTGGCTGATCTGCTCCAGCAGCCCCGGTTCCAGGCCGCTGTCCTGCAGGCTCTGGCCGACCTGGGTGTCGAACCATTTCAGCGCCAGGGTGTTGGCGAAGACAATCAGGCTGCGCTCGCGGCGGAACACGCACAGCGCCACCGGGGTGGTTTCCAGCAAGGTCCGGTTGAACTGGTCGCTTTCCACCAGCTCGCTGTGGGCCCGCTGCGCCGGCACGATGACCCGGCGCTGATACCAGCGGGCGTAGGCGCGGCCGGCCACGGGGCTGAGCACCAGCAGCAGGAGGATCCCCGCCAGGGGCCAGGAATGGCCGAGGAACAGGGTCCGGTAGCTCAGCAGGTAGTAGCCGGTCCAGGTGGCACTGTCGTCACTGACGCGAAAGACCAGGCCGTCGCTGCGCAGGTTGACCGCCCGGTCCATGTCCGCCGGTTGCGGGCGTTCCCCCAGCAGCAGGCCATCGTGCTGGCTTTCCAGCCAGAAGGCGTCATAGAAGGTCGGTTGCCTTGGCCGGGAAAAGACATTGATGCGCTGGCGGTAGCTCAGGGTGGCGGCGTAGGTGTCGGTGGCGCTGTCGCTGAAGCGCGGGTTGCGCAGTGCTTTGAAGGCCAGCAGGTGGCCGGCAAACCCCGGCAGGCGGATCCAGCGGACCTCGTCGTTGCCGCCGCCGCGGGCGCTGTTGCGGATGGCCTGGATGCTGGCCATGACCTGGGCGGCGGACAGAGACGGCTGGTGCGCGCCGACGGTCGGCACGGTAAAACTGCTGCCGGTACCGGCATCCACCACCAGCAAGGCCGAGGCCGGGTAGCTGGAGCGGACCCAGAAGCTGGAGTAGAGGTCCGCCAGGTAGCGGCCGAAGCTTGCGGCCCGGGCGCTGTCCAGGGGGCAATGGAGCATGTCCTCGCAGACCAGGGTGAAGGGGGTTTCCACAGGCGACGGGCTGCCCTGGAACAGGGTCGCGCCGAGCGCCTGCTGCTGGTCCATCAGGCGAAAGATGCGCGCCGTGCTCTGCGGGTCGTCGTCGCCGAACGGCTCGTTCTTCAGGCGTTCGAGCAGGGCTTTCTGCTCGCCCATGTAGCGGGTCAGCAGTTTGAAGTCCACGGCGATCCGTTCCTGCTCCTGGCGAATGATCCGTTGGCCACCCCAGAACAGGGCGCCCCCCATGATCAGCAGCAAGGGCAGGATGACGAACAGAACCAGATTCAGTCGTCGGAAGTTTTGTGCAATGCGTCGTAGCGGGATGTCTGGCATGGATGTGGAGAGACGGGCCGGGTGGGTGAAGAAAGAAGGGGTGTGACACTGCATCCCAGCAATTGTGTAAAAGCGTCCAGCTCCAATGCCGCCGAAATAAGATAGCCCTGGGCGCTATCGCAGCCAATCAAGCGCAAGAACTCCAGGTCGCGGGCCGATTCTACGCCTTCGGCCACCACTTCCAGGCCTAATTGCCGGCCCAGCTGCACCGCCGCCACCAGGGCCGCGGCACGGGCGTCATCGGCGGCGGCGCCATGGACGAAGTGGCGATCGATTTTCATCTCGGTGAATGGCGTGGAAATCAGCGCGTACATCGAACTGTAGCCCATGCCGAAGTCATCCTGAGCCAGGCCGAAACCTTTCAGGCGCAGGCGGCTGGCGCCCATGTGGTACTGGCCTGGGGACAGCGGCCGTTCGGTCTCCAGCAGCTCGAAGCACAGGTCGCTGGTGGACAGCCCGGCGGCAACGGTCAGGCGCTGCAACTGGTCCGGCAGGCCGGGGTCGTCCAGCAGCCCGGTGGGCAGGTTGACCGAGACCTTGAGGCGATAGCCCAGGCGCTGCCAGTGCTGCTGCGCCTGGATCGCGTCGTCGAGCATCAGCAGCAACAGTTGATGGTCCAGCTGGCAGCGGCTGATCGAGGCCAGGAACGAGTCCGGCATCAGCAGGCCGAAGGACGGGCTGTCCCAGCGCACCAGGGCCTCGGCGCCGACGATCCGGCCACTGCTCAGCGAGCGCCGGGGCTGGAACCTGGCCTTGAGTTCGCGACGCTCGATGGCCCGCTCCAGCACCTGGCGGTCGAACACCGCCGCATGCTCGGGCCGGGGCACGACCCCGTGGCCCTGGTGGTTGCCGATGATGGCGCTGATCTGCTCGACGTGGGTCGCTTCCAGTGGCTTGGGGAAGGTCCCGAGCACCGCCAGGCCTTTCTCCTTGGCCATCAGGCTGACGCTGTTCATCAGCCGTCGCGAGCAGGAGGAAACGATCGCCAGGATCGGCACTTGCTCGACGCCGGTCAGGGCGTGGATGAACTGCACTCCATCCATTTCCGGCATGTGCAGGTCCACCAGCACCAGGTCGTAGACCTGGCGGTGCAGCATGGCCAGGGCCTGGCGCGCGTCCAGGGCGCTGTCCACCGGGCCGAACCCTGCCTGCTGCAGCAGTTGCCGGGCCTGCATGCAGTGTATCGGGTGGTCGTCCAGCACCAGGACGCGCAGGGTTTTGGGCAAGCTCACATGACTTTCCTCTTGATGGATTGCAGTACCTCGCTCAAGGCGTCCAGGGGGACCGGCTTGAGGAGCAGTTGGCGGATCCCGGCCGCTTCGCAGCGGCTGCGCAGCACCGGTGACAGTTCACCGGTGATGCCGATGATGGGGCCGCAGAACCCGCGCTCGCGCAGGGCGCGGGCAAACGCCAGGCCGTCCATGTGCTCCATCTGCAGGTCGGTCAGCACGCCGTCGAAGGACAGCAGGTCGTCGCGTTTCAAGGCGTCGATGGCACTGGCGCAGGCCACCATGTGGTTGCCCAGGTAGCGGCCCTGCTGAAAGATCACCTGCAGCGACAACGGGCTGTCGTCCACCGCCAGCAGCTTGAGGTCCAGGCTCGGAACCAGGGCCTCGGGGGAGGCGAAGCGGCGCTCGGCGACGATGCCGGACTGGGCCTGGGCCACGGCATTGCGCAGGCTGTCGAGGCTGAAGGTGCGGGCGATCCAGCTGTCGCTGGCCTGGCGCTGCGGCGGGCCCATGCCGGGCGCGTGCATGATCACTCGCGGGCCACTCCAGGCCACCGGCCGCGATGGGCCGAGAAAGGCCTCCACCAGCACCGCCTTGCGGGACGGCGGGTCGCGCTCGGCGACATAGGGGATCGCCAGCGCGCCCCAGCGGCGTAACCAGTGGCAGAGGTTGAGGTTCACTTCCCGGACATCGCCGCGCACATACACCGGGGTTACCCCCAGGCGCGGCAGGTCGGGCGCCGGTGCCGCGTTGCAGGGCTCCAGGGCCAGGCTAAAACTGAAGCTGGAACCCAGCCCCGGCTCGCTGATGGCGGTCAACTGACCCTGCATCATGCACGCCAGCCGTTGGCAGATGGCCAGGCCGAGGCCGGTGCCCGAGGTCTTCTGGCCCAGCCAGTTGGGGACGCGGTAATAGGGCTCGAACAGGTTGGCCTGGAACTCCGGAGCGATTCCCGGGCCGCTGTCCACCACCTGGAAACGCAGGCGCGGAGCCTGGCCCGCCGGTGCTTCGGCATGCAGGCGCAGCACCACGTGGCCGGATTCGGTGAACTTGATGGCGTTGCTCACCAGGTTGTTGAGGATCTGGCGAATGCGCTCGCCGTCGCCGAGCACCTGCTCGGCGACATTCGGGTCCAGGGTCACGTACAGGCGCAGGCCTTTGCTGCGGGCCCGGGCCGAGTAACTGAAGGCCACTTCCTCCACCAGCCGGATCGCAGAGAACGGCGCGCGGTTCAGGCTCAGCCGGCCGGACTCGATCAGCGATAGGTCGAGGGTGTCGTTGATGGTCCGCATCAACGCCGAGGAGGCTTGTTGGGTGGCTTCCAGGTAGTCGCCCTGCTGCGCGCTGAGGGCGGTGGTACGGAGCATTTCCAGGGAACCGAGGATGCCGTACATGGGGGTGCGGATCTCGTGGCTCAAGGTACTGAGGAACAGGGTTTTTTCGCGGTTGGCCTGGTCCGACAGCAGCTTGGCCTGCAGCAGCGACTGCTCGGCCACCTTGAAGTCGGTGACGTCGCTGATGCAGCACAATACCGCCGCCACGCCGTTGTAGCCGGTGGGCGCGCAGGTCAGCTGGATGAACGTGCCATCCTCCAGGGCATGGTCGATGGCGTGCACGCGGCTATGCGGCTCGCCGAGAATCCGCTCGCGCAAGCCGGGGACCGAGGTCAGCCAGCGCCGCCCGGACTCGTTGCAGAGGATCAGCCGGCCGTTGTCGCGGCGCATCAGGCACAGGCCCACTGGCGCGACCTCGATGAAGCGCCGGTTGAGCGAAACGCTGTCCGCCAGGGCGCTGTAGTGGCGCATCGCCGGCTCCACCAGGCGCAGGCGGATATAGCGCGCACCGAGAAAGATCGCCGCGAACAGCAGCAAGGTCACCAGCAGGGTGCCGTACAGCGGGCCGGAACTGTCTTGCAGCAGTTGGCTGACCGGCGCGTAGTACACCAGGCGCCAGCCGGCGTTGCCCACGGATTTGTTGAGCACGATGTAGTCGGGCAGCCCGCCCAGGCGGTGCAGGCCGAAGGAGTCTTCGTCGGCCTGCAGGCGCGCCAGGCTGCCGGGCACTTGCCAGTTGGCGCTGTGCAGCACCAGCGCGCCTTCGGCGTCATAGAGCAGGTATTTGCCCTGGTGCAGGCCCAGCGGGTCGAGCGCCAGGTCGATCTCGGTGAGTTCCAGGCCGAGCCAGCCCTCGCTGGCGTGATGCTCGTCCACCGGGCGCAGCAGGTACACCTGCTTGTTGCCGTCGGCACCGGCCCAGTACCACAAGGTGCGCGCCCCCGGGTGCAGGGTCAGCAGGTTCTGCGCGGCGCGCTGGTCAAGCTGCTTGAGCCAGGGGGCGGCGCTGGCGTCGTCGGATGGCGGGGTGGGTTTGCTGCCCGGTGGCTCGTAGAGGGTGCTGACCAGGCCCTGTTCCGGGGCCAGGTAGAGCAGTTGGCTGTGGGTGTTGTCGACCTCGACCAGATCGCGGGCGGTGAGCACCAGGGCCCAGCGCGGCGATCCGGCACGGCCGAATGGCAATACCCGCAGTTGCTCGTTAGTTGCCAGAAAGTTGCGGGTGGAAGAACTAAGGCGATCATCGCTAGTGCGCACCGCCGAGGAAGAAATGGCCTTCAACAGGCTTTCCCGTTGATTGAAGAATTGTTGGGCGTTAAATGCCGCGGCGTTCATCTGCCGGCGATAGTTGGAAAGTGTTTCATTAAGTGACCATTGAATCACGAAGCCGGCGATGATCAGGATGCAGAACAGCAGGCTGTACATGAACAGCCGCAGCAGGACCACCGGAATATAGGACCCGGAAAAGTGGCTGGTAAGGGCTGGAAAATGGGCTGGTGTATGCATTGCTCCATGGTAAGGAGAACTTTCCATACCCATCTTCAGAATATTCTTAATGCCAGGGGGTTTAAGAAGATTCTCATTTGTTAGTTTGCCTATTGGCTCGACCATTTCTGCCTCTTGTGCTCTAACACAAAGGCTTGGAAGTTATGGTTGTGCTTAAGAAAACCATCAGTCTCGCGGTCAGTTCCGCGTTGTCGTTGATGACATTTGTTGCTCCATCCGCCACCGCTGCCGACTATGAAAACATCGATGTTTCTTCCGCCGAAGGTGAATCGCGGGTGCTGGATGACGCGCGCGTCGACCACGCCGGCAGCGGCCCGGCGGTGCGCGTCAGCGGTTCGCAAAATCAGTTGCAGGGCAGCGGCTACGATATCCACGCCACCGCGGGTGGCCCGAGCAATTCGGTGGTGGGCGTGCAGGTGGAGGCGGGTGGCAAGGCCCAGCTGTCCGATGTGACCATCACCACCGGCGGCTCCGATTTCGCCACTGGCGCCACGTCTGCTGGCGCCGGCAGCCGCTTGATCCTGAACAACGTGAACATCACCACCCAGGGTAACCAGAGCCGCGGTGTGGTGGCCTCTGCCGGTGGTCAGGCGGAGCTGTCCGGGGGCTCCATCAGCACCTCGGGCAACCAGGCCTCGGCATTGTCGGCCACAGGCAAGGGCTCGGCGATCAAGGCCTCGAACCTGACCCTGAGCAGCACCGCGAGTGGATTTTCCTCGGTCGTGCAGGTCCAGGACGGCGCGAGCATCGAACTGGAGCAGGTTGACATCAACTACCAGGGCTCTTCCTCAGCGCTGTCCGCCGATGGCGTGGGGTCGTCCATCAACGCCAATGGCGTCAACATCAGTGCCAGCAACGGGCGCGGCGTGGGCGTCAACAGTGCTTCGCTGACCTTCAGCAACGGCACCATCAACGCCAAGGGCGACGGCATCACCTTGAGCGGCCTGTACCAGAAGCCGGGCGGCACGGCGGTGGTCAGCAACAGCCGGATCACCTCGCAGAATGGCTACGGCATCAACGTCAACGCCGACCAGTCCGCCGCCGACCTGGACAACGTGCACATCACCACCCTGGGTGCCTATGGCTCGGCGATCTGGATGCCGGGCAGCAACACCCGGGTAGACGTCAAGAACAGCATTCTGCAAACCAGCGGCACCCAGGCTGTGGCCATCGACAACCGTGGCGGCGTGTTCAGCATGGACGGCGGCTCCATCATCACCCAGGGCAACAGCTCCCATGCGCTGTACGCCTCGCCGGACACCCCTGACAGCCCCGGCGCGGTGTTCAACGTCAGCCGCGTGCTGATCGAAACCAGCGGGCGTGGCGCCGTAGGGGCACTGGCCCGGATGTCGGGGGCGAACATCAGCCTGAGCAACAGCCGCATCGTCACCCACGGTGATCTGGGCTATGGCCTGTTCGCCTCGGGCCGCGGCGCCAGCGTGCAACTGCTCGACAGCGACGTGCAGACCTCGGGCGCGCAGGCCCACGGCCTGGCCATCAGCAACAACGCGACCACCCGGCTGCAGGGCTCGACCCTGGTGACCGGCGGAACCGACGCCCACGGCATCGTCAGCTACGCCACGGGCGCCGGGGTGGTGAACAACGTCGAGGTCACCTCCAGCCATATCCAGACCCAGAACGGCGCCGGCATCCAGGTCAACGGCGGCGGCTTGACCACGCGCTTCACCGACAGCAGCCTGAGCGCCCGCAGCGGCGGCGAGCCGGGCATCGCCTTGTGGATCACCGACCGCGCCGACGGGGTGCTGGCCGGCGCCGTGCAACTGCAGGCTGTCCGGTCGCAGCTGGTGGGTGACGTGCAGGTGGACGGCGGCAGCCTGCAACTGTCCCTGGCCGACCATTCCAGCCTGGACGGGGCGATCAGGGGCGGCAGCCGGGACACTCAGTTGAGCCTGGATGACAGCAGCGCCTGGACCCTGCGGGGCGACTCGCAGCTCACGCGCCTGAGCAACAACGGCGTGGTGGAGTTTGCCGACCCCGGACTGGCGGGCGCCTTCAAGCAGTTGCAGATCAGTGGCGATCTGAGTGGCGATGGCCGCTACATCATGAACACCGACCTGGGGCGCCAGCAGGGCGACCAGTTGCAGGTCGGCGGCCAGGTCACCGGCCACAACGACATCCTGGTGCGCAACTCCGGCGGTGAGCCAGGGGCTGAAGGGCAGAGCCTGACCCTGGTGCAAAGCGCGGGCGGCCCGGGTTCGTTCAGCCTGGCCAACCGTGGCGGCGTGGTGGATGCTGGGACCTATCGCTACGGCTTGCATGCCGATAGCCAGGGCAACTGGAACCTGGTCAACGTCGGCCGGACCCAGCCGGCGCCGGGGCCGGACAACCTGTCCACCGGCGCCAGCGCGGCGCTCAACAGCAGCGCCATCGCCACCTTGCGGGCGACCTGGGACGCCGAGCGCGCGACCCTGGTACAGCGCCTGGGCGACCTGCGCGAAGGCGCGGATCGCCAAGGCCTGTGGATCCGTGGTTTCGGCCAGCAGCAGTCGCTGGACAACGGCGTCGGCCGCGATTTTTCCCAGCAGGTGCAAGGCACCCAGTTGGGCCTGGATACCCGGCTCGACACCGCCGGCGGCACCCTGGTGCTGGGCGCGCTGGCCGGCTACAGCCAGACCGACCGCGACTTCAAGCGCGAAGGCAGCGGCAAGCTCGACAGCTACCACCTGGGCGGCTATGCCACCTACCTGGATGATTCGGGCTGGTACACCGACACCCTGCTGACGCTGAACCGCTGGTCCACCCGCCTGGATGTGTGGGGCACCGACGGCGCCAAGGTTTCCGGGCATTCACGCAGCAAGGGCGCGGGCCTGTCGGTGGAAGCCGGCAAGCAGATCGACCTGGGCAATCGCTGGTTCGTCGAACCCCAGGCGCAGGTGTCCATGCTCTATGCGCGCTCCGACAACTACCGCCTGGACAACGGCCTGCAGGTGCAGCCCGGCGAGGGTCTGTCGACCCAGATCCGCAGCGGTGCCCGGGCCGGGCGCCACCTGCAACTGGACAATGGCACGCGTTTGCAGCCTTACCTCAAGGCCGGCTGGGTCGAGGACCTGTCGGCGCAGAACAAGGTCCGCACCAACGGCATCGCCAGCCGCCCCGATGGCAGCGGTGGCGGCTGGTACGCTGGCGCCGGCATCAGCGCCGAGCTGAGCCGCCGCCACCAGCTGTATGCCGAGCTGGAGACCAGTGAAGGCACGAACATCGACCGGCCGTGGGCGGCCAACCTGGGTTATCGCTTGTCCTTCTGAGGTGCATTCATCGCCGCGGCCAGGGTCTGGCGCACGCCTTCGGCATAGCGGGTCTTGGCAATCGGCCCGAGCAAGCGTTGCAGGGCCGAGTCGTCGAGGATCAGCGGCGAGCTGAGCAGGTAGTGCATCTCCACCATCTCGCGCAGCAACGGGTCGAACAGCCCCAGCAGGCGCAGCAGGTTCTTGCCGATCACTCGCTGCTTGAAGGGCGCGGCGCCGTGCTGGCGGATCAGCTCCAGCAGTTGGCGCTGGCTGGTGACCCCGGCGCCGCCCAGGTGCCAGGTCTTGCCGAAGGCGCCGGGCTGCTCGATCAAGCGGCAGACCACCGGGCCGACATCGGGAACGAAGACGAATTCGTGAGGGCGATCGAGGGGCCCCACCAGGTTCGCCGTACCGCCCCGGACGGCAGCCTGGAACGCGCCGTGCAACAGGCTTTTATCGACCCCCGGGCCGTAGAAGTCCGGCAGGCGCAGCACCGTGGCCTGGATTTTCCCCCCGGCATGGGCCTGCCACAGCAGGTCTTCCTGGGCCTTGCGCATGCGCCCCTTGAAGCTGTTGGGCTGGCGCGGGTGATCTTCGGCCACTGGGTTGCCCTGGGGCGGGCCGTAGGGGTAGACGGTGCCGATCAGCAGGATCTTGCGCACCCCGGCGGCGATCGCCGCGTCCAGGGTCTTGCGCATCAGTTGCGGGTGCAGTTCGAACTGCCAGTAGTTGACCCCCACCAGATAGATCAGGGTGTCGATGCCGGCGGCTGCGGCTTCGATGCTGGCGCTCCGCTCGGGGTTCCAGGTCACGCATTCGGCCAGCGGGTCGGCGCCGAAGGCCTGTTGCAGGCTGGCGGCATCGCGGCCCACCACCCGATAGGCCCGCCCCTGACTGCGCAGGCTGCTGGCGATACTTTGACCGATGGCGCCGGCGGCACCCAACAGGGCGATGTCTGGCATGGCGAGGTTCCTTGTGGTTGACGAGTGCTTGCAGGGTGCAAAATCCTCGGCTAAATGAAAATTGCCTGTTCCTCGATGGTCTCTATAAAAAAATGCATACCCAGACTGACAATGCCCCTCACTGGGATTGGTACCGCAGCTTTCTCGCGGTGCTGGAAACCGGTTCGCTTTCCGCTGCTGGCCGCGCCATGGGCCTGACCCAGCCCACGGTCGGCCGGCATATCGAGCAGCTTGAGTCCGCCCTGGGCCTGACGCTGTTCATCCGTTCCTTCGACGGTTACGCCGCCACCGAAGCGGCGCTGGAACTCAAGCCTTACCTGCTGCAGGTGGCGGCGGGGGAGGCGGCCTTGCGCCGGGTGGCCAGCAGCCATGGAGCCGGCGTGCAGGGCTGTGTGCGGATCTCGGCCAGCGAAGTCATCGGTGTCGAGGTATTGCCGCCGATGCTCGCCCGCTTGCGCCAGCAACATCCCCAGCTGGTGGTCGAGCTGGTGCTGTCCAACCGTGCCGACGACTTGCTGCAGCGCGAGGCGGACATCGCGGTGCGGATGTTTCGCCCGACCCAGGAAGCGCTGCTGGTGCGCCGCGTGGGGGATATCGAACTGGGCCTGCATGCCCATCGCGATTATCTGGCGCGCGAGGGCACGCCGCAGACGCTGGAGCAGCTGGATGGCCATGCGCTGATCGGCTTCGATCGGGAAAGCGCCTTTATCCGACGCATGCAACAGCAGTACCCACTGCTCTCCCGCGGTCGTTTTGCGCTGCGCAGCGACAGCGATCTGGCGCAACTGGCAGCGCTGCGCGCGGGGTTCGGCATTGGCGCCTGTCAGGTCCGGCTGGCCAGCGCCGACCCGCGGCTGGTGCGGGTCCTGGCCGAGGCGTTCGCACCGCGCCTGGAAACCTGGGTGGCCATGCACGAAGACCTGCGGGACAGCCCGCGCTGCGCGGTGACCTTCGCCGCGCTGGCGCAGGGGCTGGCGGCCTACGCCGAGGGCGGTTGACGGCGGGGGAGGTTGAGAAAGGTTGTCAGGCGGCCCCGGGAACGGTTTATCATACGCTGTATGTTTAGGCCTTCAGGAGGCAACGCCCATGGCATTTGGCAAGGTATTCATCGCCACTTCGGTGGACGGTTTCATCGCTCGCGACGATGGCGCCATCGACTGGCTGCCCAGCGGCGAGTCCGGCGAGGACTATGGCTACACCGCGTTCATGGACGCGGTGGACGGGATTGTCATGGGCCGCGCCACCTACGACAGCGTGCTGGGTTTCACCCCCTGGCCGTTCGCCAAGCCGGTGGTGGTGCTCAGCCGCACCCTTGGCCAGCAGGACGTGCCCCAGCGCCTGGAGGGCCGGGTGCGCATCAGTGCCATGCAGCCTGTGGAGCTGGTCGCGCAGTTGCGGGCCGAGGGCTGGAAGAGCGCCTATATCGACGGCGGCACGCTGATCCAAGCCTTTCTCAGGGCCGGCCTGATCGATGAAATGACCCTGACCCGGGTGCCGGTGCTGATCGGCAGTGGCCGGCCATTGTTCGGCGCCCTGGCGCAGGATCTGCGCCTGAGCTGCATCGACTCCCGGCGCTATCCCGACGGGCTGGTCAGCACCCGTTATCGGGTCGAACGCGAGGCCGCCCATGACTGAGCGTCCCAAGCGCAGCGGCCGCCCCGTGGCGGGTCGCGAGCTGAGCCTGGATCAGGTCCTCGACGTCGGCCTGGCGTTGCTGGAGGAACTGGGGCCCCAGGGCTTCGGTGGCCGGGCCCTGGCGCGGCAACTGGGGATTACCCCGATGTCGGTGGCCTACCACGTTGGCGACCAGCACAACCTGATGCGCCTGCTGGTGGAGCGAGTGCACGCAGAGCCATTGCCCGAGCCGGCGCCGTCGTTGCCGCCGGGGCAACGGATCCAGGCGCTGCTGGGCGAGTACATGGCCCGGGTTCGGCGCCACCCGGCGCTGACCTTGTGCATCCTCGGTGACCTGCGGTTGTTCGCCGGCTCCCTGGCGGCCTTCAGCCAGCGCCTGCGCGAGGAAGTGCGCGCCTTCGACACCGACCCGGTGCTGTTCGACCTGCTGGTGGACTACAGCCACGGCCACGCCCTGGCGCTGGCCCTGGCCGGGGAGGCCGGGGCGGAACTGGATGGAGCCTTCGAGGCGGGGCTGCGACGCTTGCTGCGCTGAACGGCGTTTTACCGGGCCGCGCCGAGCATTGCGGCGAACTGCTGCGCCGACCATTCCTTGCGGTCTGATACCTGGCCGTCGCCCACTTCCACCAGGCGCAACACACCGTCGGCCCGCAGCACCACATCCACTGAGAAAAACCGGCTGTCGATCAGTGCCGCGCACTCGTGCACCAGGGCCGGCACTTCAGCGCTGGCGCCGTAGGCCTGGCCGTTGAGGACGAAATAGCGGCGCTCGGTGTCCTCCAGGTACTCCTCGCGGCGCCTGACGCAGATACCGCCCTCGACCTGACCGCGGTACTGGCGCATGCGCTCGATCAGCGGCGCAATGTCCTCGGCGCAGTCCACCAGGCTGCCGCTGCCGGTGTTCAGCGACTTGACGTAATCCTTGATGAAGTACCCCGGCCAGTCGAGGTCGGCCAGGGCCTGGGTGAAGTCGGCGTCGGCGTCCAGCACCCGGGTTTCGCAGGTGTAGCGGGCCAGTTGCGGATACCACTGCGGCAGGTGGTGGCAGTGCTGGTAGGCGGCGACGCTGGTGAAGGCGACGGCGCCCAGCTGCTGCAACTGTTCGACCAGCGAGCCGTAGCCTTCGGGCGTCAGCATCCAGCCGCGATAGAGCACCGGGGTTGCCGGCGCAATGGCTGGCCGTGGCCGGAAACGGCCGCTTTCGAAGTCTTCGAAGCAAAACAGCGAGGCACTCAGCCCGGCGGCCAGCACGGCTTGATATTCGTCGAGGTACTGCTCGTCCGGGCGTTTCGGATCGAACGGGTCGCTGGGGTAGAGAAGGTGCATGGCGGATCCTGGAAGTGAGCGTTCTGCGGGGCTCAAGAAGCGTCGATGGAGCCCATTGGGCCGGCCGATGATAACCGGGTTTTTGCGGCAGATCCGACCGATTCGGGCGCGTTTTACATCCCTGCACGTTTGTTCACAGAAAATCACCGGTGCGCCACAGATTGCAACGCAGGCGCTGGGGATACTGGCGCCTGCTCTGCCGGAGCACCCGGGACCGACGCGATTGAAGGATGAACGACATGCGCGCACTGCTGACCTGCTTGCTGATCTCGACCCTGGGGGCCTTGCCCCTGGCCCATGCCGGCGCGCCCCCGGCGTTCCACAAGGTGTTCGAGGATATTGCGGCCGACCAGCCCGGTTGCGCCGCCGGGGTGATGCGCGGCGGCAAGCTGATCTGGAGCGCGGGCTATGGCGTCGGCAACCTGGCGACCGGCGCGGCGATCCAGGCCGACACGCTGTTCAACCTGGCCTCGGTGTCCAAGCAGTTCACCGCCTTCGCGATCCTCCAGCTGGAGGCCCAGGGGCGCCTCAGCCTGGATGACCCGATCCGGCGTTTTCTGCCCGAACTGCCGGCCTATGCCCAGGGCATCAGGATCCGCCATCTGCTGCACCACACTTCAGGGTTGCAGGACTACATGCTGCTGGCCGAGCTGGCGGGGATCCCCCTGACCCAGCGCTTCACCCAGCAACAGGCGTTGGACCTGCTGGCGCGCCAGGACAGCCTGATGTTCCCGCCCGGCAGCGAGTTCAGCTACAGCAACAGCGGTTACCTGCTGCTGTCGAGCATCGTCGAGCGGGTCAGCGGCCAGCCGCTGAAGCACTACGCGCGGGCGAACATCTTCCTGCCCCTGGGCATGGAACGCTCCAGCATCGTCGACCAGTACCCGGTGCAGTTGCCGAACCTGGCGCAGGGGCATGAACTGGACGAGCAGGGCAAGGCCCTGGTGGCGGTGGATGCGCGCTGGGAACAGACCGGCGACGGCCAGGTGCACAGCAACGTGGCGGACCTCATGCGGTGGCTGCGCAACCTGTCCACCGGGCGGGTCGCAGGCCAGGCATTGGTGAAGCAGATGCGGCAGACCGCGCCCTTCAACGACGGCGACCCGGGCTACTACGGCATGGGCCTGGCCAACCGCAGCTACCGCGGCCTGCAGGAGCTGTCCCACAGCGGCAGCTGGGCCGGTTTCAGCACCGACGTGGCCTGGTATCCCACGCTGGATGTCGCCACGGCGGTCTTGTGCAACCTGGAGGACGGCCAGGCGTCGGAGCGTGCTCATCAGTTGCTGGACACCTTGCTGGGCGAGCCCGGCGCTCCCGCGCCAGGCGACATTCCCGCGCCGCCGCCCAGCATCAGGGCGGTGCCCAAGGCTGCCCTGGAAACCCTGGTGGCCGGCACCTACCTGGATGCATCGGGTCATCAGTTCCAGCTGCAACGCAGCGGCCAGGGCTGGGCCCTGGAGAGCTTCCCTGATGTCCTGCCGCTGCGCCGGCACCGTGACCAGCTGCTGGCGGCGGACAACGACGGCACGCCGATCTACCTGGTGGCGGCCGGGCCAGGGCGGATCGTGGCCAACAACCCGGCTTCGAGCTATGCCCTGGCCCCGGCCTGGAAGCCCGCGGACATCCGCCCCTACGTCGGCCTCTATGCCCTGAAAACCAGCCCCGGGCAGCTCAAGGTCTATGCCCGGCAAGGTAAGCTCTACGTGCGTATCGGCCCGCACACCTACCCGATGCAGCCACTGACCGCGGAGCGCTTCAGCGCCGGGGAACTGGGGGTGCTCAGCTTTGCCGAGCAAGGGGCGGTGCTGACCAGCAGCCTGGCGCGCAATCTGCGCTTCGGCAAAGTCCGACAGGAGTAGCGCCACGTCTGGCGTGGCGGCCCCGCAAGTGCTTGCCGCATTGATTAAAGTGGCGCAGGTCCTGGAGCGTACAACAGGCCTCTTAATCTTGAGTCGAACTCATCAGGCTGGGCATTTTGCGATGTGGCCGCAGTCTCGGAAAAAGGCTGCAGCAACTTCGGCAGCCGGCTCAGGCCGGGGGCGCGACGTCCTCGCCGGCCACCGGGCCTGGCTCCGCGGTGGTCGCAGCGGTGTGGGTGGTGCCAATGAACAGGTACATGGCCGGCACCATGAACAGGGTCAGCAGGGTGCCGATGGACAGCCCGGCGAAGATCACCAGGCCCATGTCGTGGCGCCCCGCAGCACCGGCACCGGAAGCCCAGACCAGCGGCACCACCCCCAGGACCATGGCCGCGGTGGTCATCAGGATCGGTCGCAGGCGCACCGCGGCGGCTTCTTCGATGGCCTCGCGCTTGCTGTACCCGGCCAGCTGCAACTGGTTGGCGAACTGCACGATGAGGATCCCGTGCTTGGTGATCAGCCCCAGCAGGGTCACCAGCCCGACCTGGGTGTAGACGTTGATCGAGGCGAAACCCATGGTGATGAAGGCCAGGGCGCCGAACAGCGCCGGCGGCACCGAGAACAGGATCACCACCGGGTCGCGGTAGCTTTCGAACTGGAACGCCAGGGCCAGGTAGACGATCAGGATCGAGAACAGCAGCAGGCCGACAAAGCCGCCGGATTCCTGGATGAACTGCCGCGACTCGCCGGCGTAGTCGCTGGAATAACCGGACGGCGCCACCTGTTGCAGGATGCCCTTGAGCCGGGCCAGCAGTTCGCCCTGGGACACGCCGCTGACCCCGGCCAGGGTGGCTGAGTTGAGTTGCTGGAAGTGGTTGATCGACTCCGGTTCGGTGGAGGTCTCGATGTGCGCCACGGTGCGCGCGGCAATCATCGCCCCCGACGGGGTGCGGATGTAGTAGTCGAGGATCTGCTCGGGGTTCAGCCGGTTCACCTGCAACACCTGGGGGATCACCCGGTAGGAGCGCCCGGCGGTGGAGAAGTAGTTCACGTAGTTACCGCCCAGCGCGGCCGACAGCGCGGCGCCGACGTCGGCCTGGGTCATGCCCAGGGCGGCGATCTTTTCCCGGTCCACCACCAGTTTGGCCTGGGGCTTGTCGAGCTTGAGGTCGAGGTCGGAAAACCAGAACAGTTGCTGCTTGGTGGCTTCAGCCAACACCGCCTGGGCCACTTCGTTGAGGTTTTCCACCGATTCGGTGGTGCTGATCACGAACTGCACCGGCAGGCCCTGGGCGCCGGGCAGCGAGGGCAGGGGGAACGCGGCGATGGTCGCGCCGGGCACCTGGTTCCATTTCTGTTGCAGGTCGAGGATCAGCTGCGCCTGGGTCCGGCTGCGGTCTTCCCAGGACTTGAGCAGCACCCCGCCCAGCCCCTGGTTCAGCGAGGGCAGCCCGGTGAGCTGGAACATCTGCAGGTACTCGGGTTCCTTGTTGGCGATCTGGAACGCCTGGTCGGCAATCCATTCCATCTGCTGTGGCGAGGCGGTGGGCGCGCCCTTGATCTGCATGAACACCAGGCCCTGATCCTCGGTGGGCGACAGTTCGCTCTTGGCGGTCATGCCGCTGGCGGCCACCAGCAGGAACAGCAGGAAGCCGAAGGTCACCAGCACCGGCCAGCTGTCCAGACCGGCTGCCAGTACCCGGTGGTAGCGCCCCCGCAACCAGTCGAAATAGCGGTCCAGGCGCTTGGCGAAGCGGCCTTCCTCCTGGCCGTCCTTGAACAGCCGCGAGGTCATCATCGGCGACAGCGTCAGGGCGATCACCGCCGACACCGTCACCGCGCCGGCCAGGGAAAAGCAGAACTCCTTGAACAGCGCCCCGGTCAGGCCGCTGCGCAAGCCGATGGGCACGTAGGCGGCGATCAGCACCACGGTCATGGCGATGATCGGGCCGCCCAGTTCGCGGGCCCCCAGCAGCGCCGCCTCCAGCACGCCACGGCCTTCCTCCTTGATGTGCCGGTCGACGTTTTCCACCACGATGATCGCGTCGTCCACCACCAGGCCGATGGCCAGCACCAACGCCAGCAGGGTCAGCAGGTTGATCGAATAGCCCAGCAGGTACATGACGAAAAACGTGCCCACCAGCGACAACGGGATTGCCACCAGGGGCACGATCACCGCGCGGAACGAGCCGAGGAACAGGTAGATCACCACCGAGACGATGATCATGGCTTCCACCAGGGTCTTCACCACCTCGAAGATCGAGGTGTTGATGAAGGCCGTGGAGTCGTAGACGATTTCGCCGCGGACCCCGGCGGGCAGCTGCGATGCCAGTTCGGGGAAGGCTTTGCGCACGTTGTCGGCGACGTTGAGGATGTTCGCGCTGGGCGCCGCCTTGATGCCGATGAACACCGAGCGCTTGCCGGAAAAGGCCACGCTGCTGTCGTAGTTCTCCGCCCCCAGGGTGATGTTGCCCAGGTCTTCCAGGTACACCAGGGCGTCGCCGTTGTGCTTGACCACCAAACGCTTGAATTCGTCCACCGTGTGCAGGTCGGTGCCGGCGGTGAGGTCCACGGTGATCATCTGGCCCTTGGTCGAACCCACGGCGGACAGGTAGTTGTTGCTGGTCAGCGCGGTGGCCACGTCCTGGGCGGTGACGTTGTGCGCGGCCAGTTTGTCCGGGTCGAGCCAGGCGCGCAGGGCGAATTGGCGGCCGCCGAGGATTTCCGCGGTCTGCACGCCTTCCAGGGAGTCGAGCTTGGGCTTGACCACCCGCACCAGGTAGTCGGTGATGTGGTTGGTGGCCAGGGTGTCGCTGTAGAAACCCAGGTACATGGCGTCGGTGGTCTGGCCCACCGCCACCGTCAGCACCGGCTCCTGGGACTGGGCCGGCAACTGGTTCTTCACCGAGTTGACCTGGGTGTTGATCTCGGTCAGCGCCTTGCTCGAGTCGTAGTTCAGGCGCAGGGTCGCGGTGATGGTGGAGAGCCCGGTGATGCTGGTGGACGACAGGTAGTCGATGCCCTGGGCCTGGGCGATGGCTGCCTCCAGCGGCTGGGTGATGAAGCCGGCGACGGTGGCGGCATCGGCGCCGTAGTAATAGGTGCTGATGGTGACCACGGTGTTTTCGGTGCGCGGCCACTGGTTCACCGGCAGCTCGAAGATCGAGCGCAGGCCGAGGATCAGGATGAACAGCGAGACCACCACGGCCCAGACCGGGCGCTTGATAAAGGTATCGGTGAAGTTCATGGCGGGCCCTAGCGCTCTTGCGGCGTCGGCGAAGGATCGTTCAACGGCGCGTGGCTGTCGTCGATTTTTACCGGCGAGCCGTTCTTCAGTTTCATCTGGCCACTGGTGATCACCAGGTCGCCTTCCTTGACCCCGGACAGCACCGCCACCTGGTCGCCACGCTTGGGGCCGGTCTCGATGAAGGTCTGTTGCGCGCTGAGCACGGCCTCGCCCTGGTCGTTGTTTTTCTGGACGGCGATGAACACCGTGGTGCCGTAGGGGTTATAGGTGACCGAGGTCTGGGGCAGGGTCAGGTAGCGCTGGGTGCCGCCGGAGGCCACCACGGCGCGGGCGAACATGCCGGGCACCAGGCTGCGCTTGGGGTTGTCGATGGTGGCCTCCACCGTGACGTTGCGCGTGGCGGGGTCGAACTGGGTGTCGATGGAGCTGACCCGGCCCGTGAACGTCTGCTTGGGCAGGCCGTCGGCGCTGACCGTGACGCTTTGGCCAAGGGCGACCTGCTGTACCTGGGCCTGGGGCACGTTGAAGTCGATGTAGATCGGGTCGAAGGTCTGCAGGTTGGCGATCTTGTCCCCCGGGTTGAGGTACTGCCCGGGGTTGACCGCGGTGAGGCCGATGCGCCCGGCAAAGGGCGCGCGGATGCTCTTTTTCGCCACCAGCGCGCGCTGCTGTTCGGCGGCGGCCAGCTTGGCCTTGAGGTCGGCCTCGTCGGCTTCGACCTGGGCCTGGGACACCGCGTTGACCTTCAGTTGCGCGCGGTCGCGCTTGAGCACCGTGCCGGCCAGGGCCGCGGTGGCCTCCAGGGCGTGCAGCTGGGCGATGTCGGAATCGGCATTGAGCTGCACCAGCAGATCGCCCGCCGCCACCTCCTGGCCGGGCTTGAAGCCGAGGCTGCGCACGATGCCGCCGACCTCGGTGGTGACATCCACCCCGCGCACGGTTTTCATCGAACCGACGGCGGAAACGTTGGGCTGCCATTCCTCGTACTGCGCCTTGATCGCGGTGACCACGGCGGCTGGCAGGGGCACCTTGGCCTGGGCGATCAGCTTGGAGATCTGCGCGAACTTGACCCCGCCGATCACCGCGACGATCAGCAGCACCACGCCGAGCATGATCAGCATCGGCCGCAGCAGCCGGCGCTTGCGCGGCGCCTGGGGGGCGGCGCCAGGGTGCGCAGGGGAGGGGCTGGAGTTGACGTCGGCCATGGTGGGTCTCACTTAAGGCAAGGGGGCAGGTCGAGTGGCTGGCGCGGCAGTTGCGGGCACCGGCGGCCGGTCGGCTTGAGCGTGTTCACGGTGATGGGGCGCGGGTGGCGGATACATTTCCTGGAGCGACGGCCAGCCGAAACGATCAGGGCTGCCGAGGCTCGCGGGGGCGACGTCGTGGCGCTGCCACCAGCCGCCACCGAGGGCCTGGAACAGCGCCGTGGTGTCGCTGTAGCGCGTGGCCTGGGCCCGCACCCGGCTGACGATTGCATTCTGGTAGCTCTGCTGCGCGGTCAGCAGGTTCAGGTAGCCCACCGCGCCCAGGCGGTACTGGGCCTGGGCCAGTTCCAGGCTCTGGCGCGCGGCGGTTTCGGCGGCCACTTGCTGTTGCAGGGCCTCGGCATCGGCCTGCAGCGCGCGCAGGGCATTGGCCACATCCTGGAACGCGGCGATCACCGTGCCGCGATAGCGCGCCGCGGCCTGGTCATAGGCGGCCACGGCGGCGCGCTTGCGATGTTCCAGGGCGCCGGCATCGAACAGCGGCTGGGCGATGGAGCCGGCCAGGCTCCAGACCCCGGTGCCGGAAGAGAACAGCTTGCTGCCCGCCAGCGCCGAGGAACCCAGGGACCCGGTGATGCTGAACTGCGGCAACTGGTTGGCGATGGCCACGCCGATATCGGCGCTGGCCTGATGCAACTGGGCTTCGGCTGCGCGCACGTCGGGCCGTTGCTCGACAATCGCCGAAGGCAGGCTCAGGGGCAGTTCCTCGGGCAGGTGCAGGGCGGCCAGCTGGAAGTGTTCGCCACGGTCCTGGCTGGGGAAACGGCCCAGGTAGGCCTGCAACTGGTTGCGGGTCTGCGCCAGCTGCTTGTGCAAGGGCGGCAGCGTGGCGCGGGTCTGGGCCAGGGTGGCTTGCTGGGTCAGCACGTCGCTGTCGCCGATGGCGCCCAGTTGGCGCTGCGCCTGCAACAGGTCGAGCTGGTCGCCTTGCAGGCGGATCACGGTTTCGGTGGCGGCGATCTGGTCGCGGATCGAAGCCAGGCTGATGGCGGTGTTCACCAGGTTGGCGGTCAGGGTCAGGTAGGTTGCCTCCAGCTGGTAGCGCTGATAGTCGGCCGCGGCGCCGCTGGCCTCGATCTGCCGGCGAGTGCCGCCGAACACGTCGGGGGCGTAGGACACGCTCAGCGACGCCGAATTGACCGTGAAGATCTGCGCCGAGGAACCGCCCGCCGCGCCGGCGGAGCCCAGGGCGCTGGCGGCGGACAGCTTCTGGCGGGTTTTCGAGGCCGAAGCGCTGAGCGAGGGAAACAGCGACGCCTGTTCGGCGTACAGCAGTTCATTGGCCTGGCGCAGCGCGGCTTGGGCGGCGCCGATGTCCGGGTTGGCCTGCAGCGCTTCCTGCACCAGGGCATTGAGTGGCGGCGAGCGGAACAGCGTCCACCACTGCCCGGGAATGTCCATGCCGCTGACCAGCCGCTGCGCCGCGCCGCCGTCGGCGATCCCAGCCGCGGCGGTGCTCGGCGGCAGTGGCGTGGCGCTGTAGCCGGCGTCCTGGCTCAGTTCCGGGCGGCTGAAATCCGGCCCCACGGCGCAGCCGGCCAGGACGCTGGCGCAGGCCAGGCTCAAGGGCAGCAGGGCGGATGGCAAGCGCGAGGTGTGGCTCATGAAGGCTTCCTGGCGTAGGCGGTGGCGTACAGGTTTGGCCCCGTCAGGCCATTCATCAGCAACGCCAGCGTGTGCTTGCGTACCTGATCGCGGGTCAGGCTGAGCGTGGGGTTGACCTCATGCCAGATACGCGCGGTGGCTTGGGGCAGCATCACCTGGGCGAGCATCGAGATGAACAGCAGGTGTGGATCGATGCGCGGGTTGATTTCGCCCAGGGCCTGGGCATCGATGACCTTCTGCCGGAAGGCCCGGGTGCGCTGCGGGGGAATATGGCGGAACACCCGTTCGCGCAGCAGGCCGCCGACCTGGATGATCTCGCGCAGCCACAGCGCCGGCAGCCAGGGCGCCTTGTCGATGACGTCGAACATCCGCGTCAGCAGGCCCTGGATCAGTTCCAGGGCGTTTTCGCGGCCCAGGTCGGCCGGCTCCCAGATGGCCTGCAACAGCGGCAGCAAGCGTTCCTCGACCACGGCGTCGTAGAGCGATTCACGGGTGTCGAACCAGTAATGCACCATGGCCGAGGTGACGGTTCCAGCCTTGGCGATCTGCGCCACGGTGGTGTTGGCGATGCCGCGATCGGCGAACAGCAGGATCGCCGCGTCCAGCAGGCGTTCGCGGCCACTGCCATCATCCTTGCGGGGGCGTCGGCCAGCGCTGGGGAGCGGTGCCGACGGCGGCTGCTTGTTCATATTCTCTCTGGCCGAGCAATCGATGGTTCGTTGCAACAGGACAATGCAGAGCGGCGCAACAGCGGGATAAGCGCCCCTCGCGCCTGGGGCGGCGCGAGGTGTGATGAACGTTAATTGATGAGTTAGTTAACCGCCAATAGAGGAAATCTTGTGCGCACCGGCGATCGGTGTCCTGCGGCTATGTGTCCCGCCGACAGCCCCAGGCCAGGGCCTTCGCCCCGCTGGTGGCCTACCAGTGATCGAACAGTTGCTTGACCTGGGTCGCCTGGTTGCAGCGCAGCAGGGCCTGGCGAAAGCGCGGGTTGCCGAACAACCGGGCGGTGTCCGCGAGCAGGTCGAGGTGCTGCTGGTCGGCGGGGGCGGGCACCAGCAGCACGAGGATATCGCTGACCGGCTGCTGGTCGGGCGCGGCGAAGGCCATGGCGGCCTGCGGTCGCAGGTACAACGCGTGGATGCGATCGAGTTCGGCGAGTCGTGCATGGGGCACCGCCACCCCCTCGCCGATCGCGGTGCTGGCGGCCTGTTCCCGGCGCCACAGGCTGGCCGTGACTCCGTCCGCCGGCAGTTGCCGGGTCTCTTGCAGATGCTGGCCGACCTGTTCGAACAGGCGCTGTTTGCTTGAGACGTTGACGGCCAGGAGGATGTCTTCGACCTGCAGGTAGCGCGCGACTTTGCTCATGGGGTTCTCCGGGAGTTTCGAGGCTGGCTTGCAGGCTATTGAAGCGCATCTGTCGGGCCGGCGGATGCACGGGCGAGCAGTCTTTACGAACTCTTTAGATCGCCGGCCTAGCGCGCAGCCCAGGCGTTGAAGCGTTCCTCCAGTTCTTGCCCATGCTCGATCCAGAAGTCGCTGTCGACTTTCAGCGCCAGGGCCAGGTTCTGTGGCGCGGTGGGGAAGTTGCGCTGGGTCTCGGGCGCGATCAGCGCCAGCGTCTGCTTGTGGGTCGGGCCGTTGTGCATGATTTCGGCGAACTGTTTCTGCTGCGCCGGCTGGCTGGCGAAAGCGATGAACTGCAACGCCGCCGGCACATTCGGGCTGCCCTTGACGATGCCCCAACTGTCCATGTCGTAGAGGTTGCCGTCCCACACCAGCGGGAAGTCATAGCCGGCCTGTTGGGCACTGACGGCGCGGGCGGTGTAGACCGAGGTCATGGCGACGTCCCCGGCTGCCAGCCACTGCAAGGGCTGGGCCCCCGATTCCCACCACTGGATCTGTTGCTTGATCTGCTCCAGCTTGCGAAACGCACGGTCCACGCCATCGGCCTCACGCAGCACGGTGTACACCTGATCGCGGGGGACGCCATCGGCCATCAGGGCGATCTCCAGGGTCAGCTTGGCGCCTTTGTGCAGGGCCCGCTTGCCGGGAAAGGTCTTCAGGTCCCACAGGTCGGCCCAGCCGGTCGGCGCCTTGGCCACGGCCTTGGGGTTGTAGGCCAGGGCGGTGGACCAGATGAAGATGCCCACCCCGCATTCGCTCAGGGCACCCTCGATAAAGTCGTTCTGAGCCACGTCGGGCATGGCCGGCAGCCGCTCGAACAAGCCCTCGTCGCAACCGCGCTGGATGTCGGCATGGTCGACTTCGACCACGTCCCAGCCGACGCTCCCGGTCTCGACCATGGCCTTGATCATGCCGATCTCGCCGTTGTACTCGCCGGCGCGGATCGTCATCGAATGCTGCTGCTCGAAGGGGCGGTAGAACGCCTGCTGCTGGGCTTGCTTGTTCAGCCCGCCGACGGAGACAACGGTCAGGGTTTCGGCCTGGGCCGCGTGGCAGAGCAGCGCCAGGGTCAGGGGCGGGGTCAGGATCAGGGCACCGAGGGTGGTTTTCAGCATGGCTGGTCTTCCTTCTTGTTGTTGTTTTAAAGATCGCGAGCACCATCCTAGCGAGCACGGCTGGCGCCCATGAGGAATAAAAGGCGCGCCCGGCGGGAGGGTTTTTCTCACGGCGTTGCACAGGCATCGCCTCGGCGCCGGCAGGCTGGGTAAGATCCAGACCTTGGCGCAACCCGTTACCGGAACCGGGAGCTGTGCCCGGACCCTCGTCGGTGTGTGCCTAGGAGCCCAGCCATGAACAACTTCACTGACTATCGCCTGCCTTCCCTGGATGCCTTGCTGGCCTTCCAGGCGGGCGCGCAGTTGCAGAGTTTCGAGCGCGCGGCCGATGCCCTGTCGCTCACCGGCAGCGCCTTGCGCAAGCGCATTGCAGGCCTGGAGCAACTGCTGGGCGTGGCGTTGTTCGAGCGCCAGGGCGGCACCCTGGTGCTGACGGTGCAGGGGCAGGTCTACCTGGAGCAGATCAGCCCGATCCTCGCGCAGTTGCGGGCGATCCCCGGGCACCAGCGGCCCGTGCAGCGCAAGCAGCACCTGACGGTCAGTTGCCCGCCGACCTTCGCCCGTCAGGTGCTCATCCCGCGGTTGCAGGAGCACAGCCTGGCCTACCCGGACGTCGACATGCAGATCCAGCTGAGCGCGCCGATGGGCAGTGTCGATGGCAGTGCTTGCGACGTGCTGATCAGTGGCGACAGCGCCGAGGTCGCGCCGGGTCAGCGGCTGCTCGACGAACAATTGCAGCCCATGGCCGCACCGGCCTTGCTGGCGCGTTTCCCGGGCCTGGACCCCGTGCGGGATTTCGCCCGCTTGCCCTTGTTGCGTTCTCCCCTGGAGCCCTGGCGGCCCTGGTTCATGCAGGCCGGCCTGGAGCTTGTCGAGCCGCGCCAGGGCCCGGCCCTGCTGGACCTGGGCATGATGCTTGAGGCGGCGGCCAAGGCTCAGGGCGTGGTCCTGGCGCGCCCCTCGCTGGCACAGGCGTGGCTGGCCGATGGGCAGTTGGTGGCTATTGGCGAGGTGCGCAGCGAGCCCTCCTTTCACTACCAGCTGCGGGTTCGCCAGCCATCCCCGGCGGCAGAAGCCTTCAGCCGCTGGGTGACCCGGGTCTGTCATGAAACCGTGCTTGAGGCGCAGGCACGCTTGCAGCATTCGCTGTAGGAAAGTTACGCCCGACAAGCGCGAAATCTTTTCCCGGTCATACCGCGGGCGGGTCGTTAATCTCCCGCTGAACCTCAATCGGGAGCGGGCCAATGCCCATCATCACCTGTATCGAAGACCTGCGTGCAATGGCCCAGCGGCGTGTGCCGCGGATGTTCTATGACTATGTCGATGGCGGTTCCTGGACCGAGAGCACCTACCAGGCCAACCAGGCCGACTTCAGCGCGATCAAGCTGCGCCAGCGGGTCGCGCGCAACATCGAGCGGCGCTCGCTCAGCACCCGGCGACTGGGCATCGACATGGCCATGCCGCTGGCCATCGCGCCCACCGGCCTGGCCGGAATGATCCACGCCGACGGCGAGATCCTTGCCGCCCGCGCCGCCACCGCCGCCGGCATTCGCTACACCCTGTCGACGGTGAGCATTTGCTCCCTGGAGGACATCGCCCAAGCCATTGCCGCGCCTTTCTGGTTCCAGCTCTACGTGATGCGCGACCGAAAGTTCGTTGCCCGCCTGATCGACCGGGCCAAGGCCGCCGGTTGTGATGCCCTGGTTCTGACCCTTGATCTGCAGTTGAGCGGCCAGCGCCACAAGGACCTGAAAAACGGCCTCAGCATTCCACCGCGGCTGACCCCCTCCAGCCTGTTGAACATCCTCGGCAAGCCACGCTGGATCAAAGGGATGCTGGGCACGCGCCGGCACCACTTCGGCAACATCATGGGGCACGTCAAAGGCGTTGATGACATGCAGCAGCTGGCGGAGTGGACTTACCAGCAGTTCGACCCGCGCCTGAGCTGGGACGACATTCAATGGATCAAGGAACGCTGGGGCGGCACGCTGATCCTCAAGGGCATCCTGGATGTCGAGGACGCGCGCCTGGCGTTGGCCAGCGGCGCCGATGCGCTGATCGTCAGCAACCATGGCGGCCGTCAGCTGGACGGCGCGCCTTCCAGCATCAGCATGCTGCCGGCGATCGTCGAGGCGGTCGGCGAGCGGATCGAAGTCTGGCTCGACAGCGGCATCCGCAGCGGGCAGGACGTGATCAAGTCCCTGGCGTTGGGAGCCCGGGGGTGCATGCTCGGGCGGGCGCATCTGTATGGCCTGGGCGCAATGGGCGAGGCCGGGGTGGCCAAGGCCCTGGAGATCATCGCCAGGGAAATGGACCTGACCCTGGCGCTGTGCGGGCACACCGATGTGCAGCACCTGGACCACGGCATTCTGTTGCCGGGCAGTTACCCGCTGGCCTAGGGAGCGCTACGCGCGGGTGGATGACGCCCTGAAACCGTGCCAGCCGCTGTCGCGCGATGATGGCGGGGGCTGGCATTCAGTTGAAGCGTGCCGGCCGGCAGGCCGCCAGTTCGGCGCAGGGCTGCCCTTGCAGCAGCTCCTGGCTGATCAGGCGACCGACCGTGGGCGCCAGGGTCACCCCGGCATGCATCACCGCCAGGTACAGGCCCTGATGCGAGGTGCAGGGGCCTATGACCGGCAACTGGTCGCAGGGCATCGGGCGCTGGCCGACTTCGACGCTGCGCAAGGTGATGTACTCGGCCCCGCGGAACAGCTGGCGAATGTGCGCCATGGCCTGTTGCGCGATGGCCTGGGGGCCTTGCGCGCCGTGCTCGGCGATGTAGTCCTCGGCCAGCAGCAGGCTGCCGTCCGCCGCTTCGCGGATTTCCAGCTGGCTGTTGGAGATCAGGGTCTTGACCAGGCCCGGCGGCGCATCGACGCGAATCAGGATCGACGGCGAAGCCTGCACCGGCAGCGGGATACCCAGGGGCGCGAGCAGGGCCGGGGTGCCACAGCCGCTGGCGAGCAGCACCAGGTCGGCGCGATAGAGCCCGGCGGCGGTTACCACGCCAAGCACGCGCTGGCCCTCGACCCGCAGGCCCAGTGCCGGGGTCTGGTCGAACACCTGGGCGCCATGGGCACAGGCCGCGTCGAGCAGGGTCCGGGTCGCCGCCACCGGGTCCAGGCTGCCTTCGCCGGGTGCGTAGCGGGCACGCTCCGGCAGCACTTGCAGGTGCGGTTCCAGCTGGGCGACCCGGGCCCGGTCGAGCCACTGGGTCGAGGCCTCGGCGGTCGGCTCATCGGCACTTGCCGCTTGCAGGTCGGCTGCGCTGTAGGTCAATGCTCCGGACCAGTGGATCTGCAAGGCCGGCAGTTCATGCTGCAGGCGGCGGTAATCGGCCAGTGCCTGGGCGCGCAAGGCGCGCGCGGCCGCCGGGAACTCACCGTGGGGGTTGATCCAGGCAAAGGAATGGCGGGTGACCCCGGCGCCGGGGCTGGCCTGTTCCAGCACGGTCACCTGCACACCCTGGCGGGCCAGATGGTAGGCAATGGAGGCGCCGACGATCCCGGCGCCCAGCACAATCACGCTTGAAGGTTTCACGCTCACCTCGTCATCCAGTCCATGCGGCGTCTTGCCGGGCGACCTTAACCGGGGGCGATGGGGCCAGCAATTTGGCGAGTGTTATGAAATTGCAAACGCTGTGGGCCGCCACCGCAGAAACGGCAGCGGCCATTGCGGCTATTGCAGCTTCAGCGCCAGCTCTGCGGCCTGGGGCAGCGGGTTGCGCATCAGCCGGCCGACCACCAGGGCGCCGAGCAAGGCGAGCATCCCGGCCACCGTCAGCACCAGCCCGAAACCGCCGACAAAGGCCTGCAGGGCCAGGGGCTCGACCAGGGCCCTGGCGCTGTGCGGCAAGCCGGCCATTGCCCCCTGCATGTCTCCGGCCACCACCCGCGAGGCAATCTCCGGGGCTTGCTCCACCCAGCTTCCCGCCACGCGTTGCAGGCTGCCCTGCAACAGCAGTTGGGTATGGCTGGCCAGCAGCGCGCCGAACACCCCGATGGCCAGCATGATGGCGCTGAAACGCATGGTGGTGCTCATGCCCGAGGCCATGCCGGTGCGTTCCCGGGGCACGCAGGCCATGATGTTTTTCTGCGTGTCGCCATTGAGCAGCCCGGCCCCGGCCCCGGTCACGGCGATCGCCAGGGCGAAGCCCAGGTAGCCTCCGGCATGCACCGCCCAGGCGCTGAGCAGGTTGCCGCAGCCCACCAGGGTCAGGCCGGCGGCCATCAGCGTGGCCGGGGCGTAGCGCCCGGCCAGGCGCGCGCCGATCCGTGGGCAGATGAGCATGGTCAGGGCAAAGGGCAGCATGCCCAGGCCCGAGGCAATGGCCGAGAAGCCCAGGCCGTTCTGCAGGTAGAAAGGCAGCAGGGTCATCATCACCTGGGCGCAGCCGGCGTAGGCGAACATGCCCAGCAGGGCACCGATGAAGCGCGGGTGGCGGAACAGTTGCAGGTCCACCATGGGCCGGCGTTGCAGTCGCTCGATCAGCACGAACAGGCCCAGCAGGGCCAGGCCTGCGAGCAGCCGCGTGGTGGTGGCCGGGTGGCTCCAGCCGATGCGGTTGGCTTCGATCAGGCCCCAGATCAGGCACAGCAGGCTGGCGCTGAAGGCCAGGCTGCCCCAGGGGTCGAGGCGCGCCGCCTGGGTGTCGCGGGATTCCGGCACGTTGCGCAGCACGCACCACAACAGCAGCGCCCCCACCGGCAGGTTGAAGTAGAAGATCCAGCGCCAGCCGCAGTACTCGGTGATCAGCCCACCGACCGTGGGCGCGGCGGTCATCGCCATGCCCATGCACGCACCCCAGAAGGCCCAGGCCTTGGCTCGCTCCACTTCGTCATGAAAGGTATGGCCGATGGAGGCCAGGGCCGAGGTCAGCAGCAGCGCCGCGCCCACGCCTTTGAGCGCCCGGGCGATGTCCAGCAGCAGGGCGTTGGGCGCCGCGCCACAGCCCAGGGAGGCGAGGATGAACAGGCCCAGGCCACAGAGCAGGGTGCGCTTGCGGCCGAAGCGGTCGGCCAGGCTGCCGGCGGGCAGCAGCAGGGCGGCGAAGGCCAGCATGTAGGCGCTGACCACCCACTCGATATCGGCGAAGTTGGCCCCCAGGTCGCGGGCGATGCTCGGCAGGGCCACGGCGACGATGTTGGTGTCGAGGACGATCAGCGAACAGACCCCGGACGCGGTCAGCAGGGTCAGGCGCGGGTTGACCGAGCGGCTCATGGCGCGGTCCGCCGGCTGAGCGTGGCCAGGGCGGCCAGGGCAATTTCATCGTCGTGGGCCGGGGTGTCGGCGCTGACCCCGATGGCGCCGATCACCTGGCCGTCGACGATGATCGGCTGCGCGCCCTTCATCATCACCAGGCCGGCGCTGAGGGCCGCCGGGCGTGCGCCATTGATGGCGTTTTCCAGGTCGGCGGACGGGCGCTTGAACAGCGCCGAGGTACGTGCCTTGCCCTGGGCCAGTTCGATCCCGGCCACCACCGGGGCATCGTCCATGCGTGCGCCGAGAATCGGCCAGCCGCCGTCATCGACGATCACCACGGCGCAGGGCCAGCCCTTGGCATGGGCGGTTTCCTGGGCGGCCCGGAGCAGACGTTGGGCGCTGTCGAGGGTAAGGATTGCCTTTTGGGCAATGGCGGGTTGGGTTTCCCCGGCTGTCGCGCTCTGTAGCACGGAACAGGTGATCATTGCCAGAAACAGGGGTTTGACGCGCATGGCAAAGGCTCTCTACTGTGAAGGTCGGTCCAGCTTATCGCGGCCTTTCGCGGTCTTTGTTAGCCGCTGGCGAGCAGTTCATTACCTTTGAGCTAATGCAGATTATGGAAATTCGTCACTTTCGCTACTTCCTGGCGGTGGCCCGGCAACGCAATTTCACCCGTGCCGCCGAGCAATTGGGGATCGCGCCGCCGACCCTCAGCCGGCAGATCCAGGACATGGAGAAAAGCCTCGGCACCCGGCTGTTTCTGCGCCAGCAGCGCGAGGTCAGCCTGACCGAGGCCGGCGCCACCTTGCTGCTGGAAGCCGAGGCCACGGTGCGCCAGTTCGAATTCGCCCAGCGCAATGCCCAGCGCGCCGGGCGTGGCGAGATCGGCCACATCGAACTGGGCTATGTGGCCTCGGCGGTGTATTCCGGCTTGTTGCAGAAACAGCTGCAGGGCTTTGGCCGCGACTGCCCGGATGTCAGCCTCAATGTGCGTGAATGCCCGATGGCGACGCTGCCGGCGCGGATTGCCGACGGCCGCCTGGACGTGGGTTATATCCGCTCACCCATGACCCTGCCGGAAGGGGTCGAGGCCATTCGCCTGGACGCCGAGGGCTTTGTCCTGGCGCTGCCCGAACAATCCTGGCTGTGCCGCCTGCCGCAGATCGCCTCCGAACACCTGCTCAATGAAACCTTCATCCTTCCGGAGCAGATCAGCGGCACCTTGCAGGTGGCGGCCCAGGGCGCCTATGCCCCTAAGCTGGGGCCTCAGCCTGGCGGCCTGGTGGCGGTGCTGGCCCTGGTGTCCCTGGGGCAGGGCGTGGCGGTGGTGCCGGAGTCGGTAGTGGGGCACGTCAGCCTGCCCCATGTGGTGTACCGGCCGATTGGCGGGAGTTCGGCAACGTCCTGGTTGTCGTTGATCCACCGGCGCTTCGAGCAGGCCCCGGCGGTGGTGCGCTATATCGAACAGGTCCGGCGCGAGTACCGCAGGAAAGCCTGACGCGGCATGTTCAAGCGCTGGCCCGGCCCGCATAATCCCCGGGCCATTTTTCTTCCTGGAGCTGCGTCCGCGATGATCGATCACCTTGACCACCTGGTACTGACCACCATCGACCCGCTTGCCGCCGAGGACTTCTACGTCCGCGTACTGGGCATGCAGCTGGACACTTTTGCCGGCGGCCGCAAGGCCTTCACGTACGGCAACCAGAAGATCAACCTGCATGTGCGCGGCCAGGAGTTCGAACCCAAGGCCCACCTGCCGGTGCCCGGAGCGCTGGACCTGTGCTTTATCGCCAGCGTGCCCCTGGAGCAGGTGATTGCCCACCTGCAACAGGTCAACTGGCCGATCATCGAAGGGCCAGTGCCGCGCACCGGTGCCACGGGGCCGATCCGCTCGGTGTACCTGCGGGACCCGGACCTGAACCTGATCGAGATTTCCGAGCGGCTGTAGCGGCCCGGGCCTGCTTCAGAGCCGCGGGCCGATGGAGTCGGCGAGGCGGGTCAGGATCAGGCAGCAGGACACCGCCCCCGCATCCAGCACCCCCAGGGAACGTTCGCCCAGGCGGCTGGCTCGGCCGATGCGCGCCACCAGGTCGCGGGTCGAGTCCCGGCCTTGGGAGGCCGCGCTCTTCATGCGTGCCAGGGCTTCCTGGAACGAGGCGCCAGACGCCTGCGCCGTTTCGAAGGCCACCACCGCCGGGATCAGCGTGTCCATCAGGCATTTGTCGCCGACCCCGGCTTCGGTGATGTCCTGCAAGGAGGTCAGGCCGCCCCGCAGCAGGCGGGCGAAGGCCGCGGCGTCGATCTGCCCGGCGCCGCGCACTTCGTTGGCCATGCCGATGAACAGGCTGCCGTACAGCGGCCCCATGGAGCCGCCGATGCCTTCCATCAGGCTCAAGGTCAACTCGTCCAGGGCTTCGGCCAGGCTCAGTTCGCGGCCTTCGAGGGCGCGTCCGCAGTGGGCGAAACCCTTGGCCATGTTGATACCGTGGTCGCCATCGCCAATGGCGCCGTCCACTTCGCTGAGGTATTCGCGGTTGGCGACGATCACCGTCACCAGGTCACGGACGATGGCGCTGCCATCGGCACTGGAAAAGTGCGGGTTCATGGCTCACTCCGTCTGGGTCATGCCGATGGAACGGCAAGGCTGATCGATCAGGTTGCGCAATTCGGCGTCCAGGCCCAGCAGGGTGAGGGTCACCCCCATCATCTCCAGCGAGGTGAAGTAGTTGCCGACGTAGCAGCGGTGGATGCCCAGGCCCCGTGCCTTGAGCAGGCGCTCGACCTCGGCGTAGAAGATGTACAGCTCCATCACCGGCGTTGCGCCGAGGCCGGAGACCAGCACCACCACGGACTCGTCGCCATGGAAGTCCCGGTCGGCGAGGATGGGCGCCAGCATGCGCTCGGCCATGGCCGCGGCGGACTCGATGGGGACGACCTCGATGCCCGGCTCGCCATGGTGGCCGATGCCCAGCTCCATTTGCCCTTCGGCGATCTGGAAGTTGGCCTTGCCCACCGCCGGAATGGTGCAGGGGGTGAGGCCGACGCCGATGGAGCGGCACTGGTCCACGGCCTTCTGCGCCACCCGGACCACCCCGTCCAGGTCGTAGCCCGTGGCCGCCGCCGCGCCACCGACTTTCCACATGAAGATTTCCCCGGCCACGCCCCGGCGCTTGTGGATGTCCGCCGGCGGTGCGGAAGCGACGTCATCGTTGGCCACCACGGTGCGTACCTGGAGGTCTTTGCTGGCAGCCATTTTCATCGCCAGTTTGACGTTCATGTTGTCGCCGGCGTAGTTGCCATAGAGGCAGGCGACCCCCGCGCCCCGGTCGGCGGCGCGAAAGGCGTCGAAGAAACTCTTTGCCGTGGGCGAGGAGAAGATCTCGCCCACGGCCACGGCGTCCACCAGCCCGGGGCCGACATAGCCGAGGAAGGCCGGTTCATGGCCGGAGCCGCCGCCGGTGACGATGCCCACCCGGCCTTGCGCCGAGGGCGTGCGTTTGGCGATGACCCTGGGATTGGTTTCGTATTGCAGCAGTTGCGGGTGAGCGGCAAGGAGGCCTTGCAGCATGTCCTCGACCACCTGGTCCGGGTCGTTGATCACTCGATTCATGACATGTTTCCTGTGTTCGTGTTCTGGGTCGATGCCAGGTCGCGGCACATCTGTGCAGGGGCCGGTCAAGGTTTGAGGACGACCTTCAGCGAACGATCGCCCCTTTCCATCACCGCGAAAGCTTCCTTGAAGTCCGCCAGTGCGAAGGTGTGGGTGACCACGTCACGCATGTCGATCTTGCGCTGGCCGATGAAGTCGATGGCCCGGGGGTACATGTAGGGGCCCAGGTGCGAGCCGAGCACGTCCAGCTCCTTGCGGTCGCCGATGATCGACCAGTCCACCGTGGCCTCGTCGTTGAACACGCTGAACTCGACGAAGCGCCCGAGCTTGCGCAGCATCGCCAGGCCCTGGTTGACCGCCTTGTGATGCCCGGTAGCTTCGATGTAGATGTCGCAGCCGTAACCCTCGGTGATGGCGCGGATCTTGGCCAGTACGTCCTCTTCAGCGGGGTTCCAGACTTCGTCGGCGCCCATGCGCAGGGCCAGTTCGGCGCGCTCGGGCTTCATGTCGAGGACGATCAGGCGCTTGGGGTTGCGCAGGCGTACCGCGCCGATGATGCCCAGGCCCAGGGTGCCGGCGCCGGCCACTACCACGGTGTCGTCGAAGCCGACGTCGGCGCGTTCGGCGGCGTGCAGGGAGCAGGCCAGAGGTTCGATGAGGATGGCTTCGTCCGGCGGGATGCTGTCCGGCACTTTGTGCACGATGCCTTCGCGGGTAAAGATCATGTACTGGGCCATGGCGCCCTGGACGTTGTTCTGAAAGCCGTACAGATCGTGTTTCTGGCACATCCAGTACTGGCCGTGGTTGCAGAAGCGGCAGCCCCAGCAGGGCACGATCTGTTCGGAGATCACCCGGTCGCCGACCTTGACGCCGCGCTTCTGCGCCCCCGGCCCCAGGGCCACCACCCGACAGACGAATTCGTGCCCGGGAATCATCGGCGGCTTGACGTAGCGCGGTTGCTCGGCGTCGCCCCAGAACGAGGGAGCGCCGCGGTAGGTCTTGATATCGCCCATGCAGATCCCGCACAACTCGACCTGGGTGAGAATTTCCTCGGGCCCGGGTGTCGGCACCGGGACGTGCTCCAGTCGATAGTCCTCCGGGCCGTAGCAGACCACGGCCTGCATGGTGGCTGGGATCGTGGGGGGCAACGCGTGTGCAGTGGCATTTTCGAGCAGGCTGGACATGGACGAGAACCTCGCTGCGATCAATGGAGTGTCCGTGGATTACTGAATGCTGTAGCCGCCGTCGATCATCACGTTTTCACCGGTGATCATCTTCGCCGCGTCGCTGAGCAGGTAGAGCACCAGCCCGGCAATTTCCTCGGGCTGGGCAAAGCGGCCCACGGGGATCTGCAATTTGGCCTGCTCCCCCCGTTCGCCGGCCCAGGCCTGCTTGCCCAGGGCGGTTTCGACGATGGTGGGGGACACGGCGTTGACGTTGATGCCATGGGGCGCCCATTCCATGGCGAGGACCTTGGTCATGCCCACCACCGCGGCCTTGCTCGCGCAATAGGCCACGTGCCGGTCGAGGCCGATCACCGCGGCCTGGGAGGCGAGGTTGACGATGCGCCCGTGGCCCTGTTCGAGCATGTGCCGGGCGCAGGCCTGGGCGGCGAAGAAACTGGCCTTCAGGTTGATGTCCAGGGTGGTGTCCCAGGTGCTTTCCCTGACCTCCATGGCTTTGTCCAGCAGGGCCACCCCGGCGCTGTTGACCAGGAAATCCAGGCGCCCGAAGTGTGTTGCCACCAGGTCCACCGCATCCTGCAGCTGATCCAGCTGGCGCAGGTCCAGGGCCAGCCCGAGATGGCCGCTGCCCAGGCCGGCGGCGACCTCGACCACCTGTGGGTCGCGGTCGAGCAGCGCGACCCTGGCGCCGCGCTCCACCAGCAGGCTGGCGCACGCCAGGCCGATACCGGCGGCGCCACCGGTGATCACCGCGCAGCGGCCGTTCAGGTCGAAGGCCTGATCCCAGAATCCGGACATGTCATGTCTCCTTGGAAAGAAAGGGGCTCATGTGGCGCGCCGCACGGCGCGCCACGCTCGGGTTACTGGCTGCCGGCGACCTGCTGGTACAGGGCGTCGGCGTTGTCGGCGGTCACCGGTACCCAGGGCAGGATGTACAGCTTGGCGCTGCCATCGCCCCATTGCAGGTCCTTGGCGTAGCGCTGCCAGATCACCGATTGCGGCGTGTAGTCCTTGCCGGCCAGGGTGCGCAGGGCCACGTCCAGCGCGCCCTGGGACTGGGCCTGGGCATCCTGCAGGAAGGTGGTGATGTCGCCTTTCTTGGCGGCCTGGATGGCGTCGGGCATGCCGTCGATGGACGTCACCGGCACCTGGACGGGAGACAGCCCGCGGGACTTCACTGCCTGCAGGGCGCCGAGGGCCATGTCGTCGTTCTGCGCGATGATCCCGGAGATGCCGCCGTTGGGGTGGGCGTTGAGCCAGTCCTCGGTCAGGGACAGGGCTTCGGCCCGGGACCAGTTGGCGGTCTTCATTTCAATGACCTTGATCTGCGGGTGCTGCTTGAGCACTTCCATCTCGCCTTTTTCGCGGTCGATCTGCGCCGACTGGCCGATGGGCCCCTGGATGATCACCACATTGCCCTGGCCCTTGAGCTTGTCGACCATGGCCTGGGCCTGCAGGCGGCCGCCCTCGACATCGTCATTGCCGACATAGGGCACGCTGGCACTGGCCACCTTGGTGTTGGAGGCGATCACCGGGATGTCGTTCTCCTGGGCCCGGGCTACCGCGCCGACCCCGGCCTTGGTGTCGATGGGCACGAAGATGATCGCGTCGTAGCGCTGGGTGACCATGGTCTCGATCTGGTTGTTCTGGGTCAGGGCGTCGTAGTTGCCGTCGAACACGGTGATCTGCACCGTGCCGTCCTTGACCGCCGGGTGCTGCTTGAGCTCGCGCACCCAGTTCTGCATGAACTGGCCCTTGAGGCCGTATACCGCGGCACCGATCCTGTAGGTCTTGCCCTCGGCCAGGGCCAGGCTGCTGGTGAGCAGCGAGGCTGCCGCCAGAGTGAACAGAGACGAGCCGAGCAGGGTAGGAGAAAGCTTCATGAGGAACTCCGTTATTGTTGTTGGCGTGCGTTCGGGAGAGAAGGCATCAGCGTTTCTTCTTGCGCCAGACATCGATGAGCACCGCGAAGACGATGATCAGCCCCTTGGCGACTTGCTGGTAATAGGAGGACACCCCGAGCAGGTTCAGGCCGTTGTTGATCACCCCGATCAACAAGGCGCCGAACAGGGTGCCGACAATGCTGCCGGTGCCGCCGGAGAGGCTGGTGCCGCCAATCACTACCGCCGCGATGGCATCCAGCTCGTAGGACATGCCGGCCTGGGGTAGGGCCGAGGTGGTGCGGGCAGAAAGCACCACGCCAGCCAGCCCCGCCAGCAGCCCGGAAACCACGTACACCGAGAACATCACCTTGCGCACGCCGATCCCGGAGGTGCGCGCGCTCTTCTCGTTGCCCCCCACGGCGTACACGTAGCGGCCGTAGGTGGTGTAGCGCAGGACCATCCAGAAGATCAGGGCGACCACGGCGAAGATCACCACCGGCACGCCGAGCGGGCCGATCTTGCCGATGCCCAGTGCCAGGTAGCTGTCCGGCAGGTCGGTGACCGGGCTGCCGTCATTGAGGATGAAGGTCATGCCCCGGGCCACGCTGAGCATGCCCAGGGTGGCGACGAAGGGCGGGATCGACAGGTTGGCCACCATGAAGCCGTTGATCATGCCCAGCATCGCCCCGGCGAACATCCCGGCGCTGACCGCCGCCAGCAGGCCATAGCCCTGGGTGGCCACCAGGGCGCTGCAGAGCCCGGCAAAGGCCAGGATCGAGCCCACCGAAAGGTCGATGCCCCGGGTCAGGATCACGTAGGTCATGCCCACCGCGAGAATGCCGTTGATCGAGGTCTGGCGCAGGATGTCCATCCAGTTGCGCCAGGTCATGAAGTATTCGCTGGCAAAAGCCATTGCCAGGCACAGCAGGATGAACACCAGGGGCAGGCCGAAACGATCCAGCATCTGGCGCAGGCGACCGGGTACGGCCGGGCTGGTGGTAGGGGTGGGGGCTGAGGGGGCAAGGGTCTTGGTGTTCATGAGGCGAGACTCAACAGGGCTTCCTGGGAAAGGGCAGTGTCGTTGCTGATGGTGACCAGCCGGCCGCCTTTGAAGATTGCGATGCGATCGCTCAGGTGCAGCAGTTCCGGGGCTTCCGAAGACACGACGATGGCGGCGCCGCCGGCGCGCACGAACTGGTCCAGCAGTTGGTAGATCTCCTGCTTGGCGCCTTCGTCGATGCCCCGGGTCGGCTCGTCGCAGAGCAGGCAGACCGGTGCGGTGGACAGGCACTTGGCGAGCACCACTTTCTGCTGGTTGCCGCCGCTCATGGATTCCACCGGCAGCTCCAGGGAGCTGACCTTGATCTGCAGGCGCCGGACCATGTCCCGGGCCAGGGCCTGCTCCTTGCGGGCGTTGATCAGCGACCAGCGCGACAGCTGTCCGTAGGCGCTGAGGGCGATGTTGCTGAGGATGCTGCTGCCCAGCACCAGGCCGCTGTCCTTGCGGTCCTCGGTGACCAGGGACAGGCCGGCGCGAAGGGTCGCCCCCGGAGCGCCCACCGGCAGCGGCCGGCCTTGCAGGGTCACGCTGCCGGTGTCGGGGGTGGTGAGGCCGTAGATGCAGTTGAGGAACTCGCTGCGCCCCGAACCCATCAGGCCGTAGATGCCGAGGATCTCGCCCTGGTGCAGTTGCAGGCTGATGTCCTGGAATTCGCCCTGGCGGCTCAGGTGCGAGACCTCCAGGCAGGGCTGGCGGGTGCTTTCGCGGCCGAGCTTGTGGTCGATGCGTTGCAGTTCCTGGCCGACGATGCCGCGCACCAGGTGGGCGCGGTCGATGTCCGCCATGCGCCCGCTTTCGACGAAGGCGCCATCGCGAAAGATGCTGTAGTCGTCGGCGATCTGCGCCAGCTCGCTGAGGCGGTGCGACACATAGATGATTCCGGCGCCACGGTCGGTGAGGCGGCGGATGGCGCGGAACAGGGTCTGGGTCTCGTGCTCGCCGATGGCCGAGGTCGGCTCGTCCATGATCATCACCTGGCAGTCATGGCTGAAGGCCTTGGCGATTTCCACCAGTTGCACCTGGGCCACGCTGAGGTGGCGCATCGGGCTTTGGGCGTCGACGTCGAACTCCAGGCTTTCCAGCAGCTCCCGGGTGCGGCGGTACAGCGCCTGGCGGTCGACGATGCAGCCCAGGCGCCGGGGTTCGCGGCCCAGCCAGATGTTCTCGGCCACGCTCATGTCGGGGATCGGTTCCAGTTCCTGGGTGATCATCGCCACCCCGGCGGCCAGGGCCTCGCCGGGCCGGTCGAACTGCACCGCCCGGCCATTGAGCAGGATGTGCCCGGCGTCACGCCGGGTGATACCCATGAGAATGCTGAGGAAGGTGGACTTGCCGGCGCCGTTGCCGCCGCACAGGGCGTGCACGCTGCCAGCACGCAGGGCCAGGCGGCCGTCGCGCAGGGCAGGGACCCCGGCATAGGCCTTGGCGACATGTTCAGCCTGGAGCAGTAATGGCGGGGCCATCGGCGTGTCCTCGTGCTGTGAATTCTTATTAGGTCGCAGAGTACGGTTGCGCTGTGATCATATGTGTATCAAATGAAATTCTGATCAGTCAATCTCTTTCACGTTAAAACTGATTGCGGGGCGAATCAGGCTTTTTACCCTCGAATGTAGGGCTTTGACCTGGGCGTCAGGTAATTCGTGCTTGACATCGCAGGGTGATTGTTCGAGAAATAACTGAACAAAAGTTCATTGTGTGATCATATGATCATGCTTGCTCTTACTTGAAAGCGGAGCGCACTGCCATGCACACAACCTGTTCGGTGGCCATCGGCTGCGATGAAGCGGGGTTCGAACTCAAGGAGCTGCTCAAGCGCCACATCGAGACGCTCGGTTACCCGCTGGAGGATTTCGGCAGCCATTCCCTGGAGCCGGTGCTCTATCCGGATATCGCTCTGGCGGTGGCCACGGCGATCAATGCCGGGCGCCACCGGCTCGGGGTGCTGGTGTGCGGCACCGGCATCGGCATGGCCATCAGTGCCAACAAGGTGCCGGGCATCCGCGCGGCCCAGGCCCACGACACCTATTCGGCGGAGCGGGCGCGCAAGAGCAACGACGCACAGATCCTCTCGATCGGGGCCCGGGTGGTGGGGGTGGAGCTGGCCAAGAGCATTGTCAGTGCCTTCCTGCAGTCGGAGTTCGAGGCGGCGCGCTCGGGGGTCAAGGTCGAGCGCATCAGTGCCATCGAGCGCGACGGCCACAAGGGCTGAGGTAGACGCCACCCGTATCCGCTAGAGAGAATGCGCCTTTGATGCCGAAACGGAAGCCAGTCCACATGAGTGACAGCACCCTGCGCGGGGCCAGCGACATCGACCTGATGACCGAGGTCGCGATGCTCTATTACCTCGAGAACGTCACGCAGGAAGTCATCGCCAAGCGCTTCGACCTGTCCCGGGCCAAGGTCAGCCGGCTGCTCAAGCGTGCACGGGACGAAGGCATTGTCGAGGTGCGGGTGCTGCAGCATCCGGCGCTGAACAATGAGCTGGAGCAGGCCCTGGTGGAGCGTTTCCAGCTGGATCGGGCGTTGATCGCGGTGGATCACAGCGACCCGGACACCCAGCGCTCGGCGGTGGCCAGCCTGGTGGCCAACTACCTGAACAAGACCTTGAGCGACGGCATGATCGTCGCCGTGGGCATGGGGCGCAATGTCGGCGCGGTGGCCGACAACGTGTTCCTGCCGGTGACCCGCAACTGCACGTTTGTCTGCGCCATTGGCGGTTCCCTGCGGGCCGGCGAGTACATGAACCCCGACCATATCTGTCGGCGCCTGGCCCTGCGTTTCGGTGCCGAGAGCGAAACCCTGTACGCCCCGGCGCTGGTGGCCAACCCGGAGCTGCGCAGCGCACTGATCAGCAACGACACCGTGCGCTCGACCCTGGACCGGGCGCGGCGCGCGGACATTGCCCTGATCGGCATCGGCGACATGAGCGAGAACAGCAACATGGTGCGCATGGGCTGGTTCTCGCCCCAGGAGATTGCCCAGGCGCGGCTGTCCGGCACCGTGGGCGACATGATGGGGTACGACTTCATCGACATTCACGGCCGGCCGGCGGTCAATGCCATGCAGGGGCGGGTGATCGGCCTGACGGTGCAGGAGCTGGTGCGGATTCCCGATGTGGTGGCTATCGCCAGCGAGAACACCAAGGCTGCGGCGACCCTGGGAGCCCTGCGTTCCGGGGTGATCAACACCCTGGCGACCACCGTGACCAATGCCCACACCATCCTCGCGCTGGATGACGCCACGCGCAGGAACTGATGCCGCAGGGGCGGGCCGGATTAAATCTTGTAATGATTTCCCGCTGGGGAATCGGCCCGTCCTGCCTGTAATCTCCAAGTCCGTTTTTTCCTTCAGGACTTGCATGAACACGCTCTCGGAGCCCCCCAGTCGGTGCTCTTTCTTCGTTTTACCCCATGATTTCTCGCGCCATCCGGCGCTTCTGAGACCCAGACGCTCAGGCAGCCCTTCTTCCGGTTGCTCTTCCCTGGCACTTGCCACCTCCCACCTTTGTCCGCCCGTACCCGAGGTTTCGCAGTTTCTGCGCCTTGGCGCTGCGTCGCGCCTGGCCGTTTGAATTTTCCGGAGAACCTGAGTCGTTATGGAATGGATCGCAGACCCCACGGCCTGGCTTGGCCTTTTGACCCTGATCGTCCTGGAGCTGGTGCTGGGCATCGACAACCTGGTGTTCATCGCCATCCTCGCGGACAAGCTGCCACCGGAGCAGCGTGACCGCGCGCGGGTGATCGGCCTGTCCCTGGCGCTGCTGATGCGCCTGGGCCTGCTGGCCAGCATCTCGTGGATGGTGACCCTGACCCAGCCGCTGTTCGAGGTGTTCGAGCACAGCTTCTCGGGCCGTGACCTGATCATGCTGTTCGGTGGTGTGTTCCTGCTGTTCAAGGCCACCATGGAGTTGCATGAGCGCCTGGAAGGCCATGTCAGCCAGCGCGCGGGCAGTGCCACTTACGCCCTGTTCTGGCCGATCGTGGCGCAGATCGTGGTGCTCGATGCGGTGTTCTCCCTGGACGCGGTCATCACCGCGGTGGGCATGGTCGAGCATCTGGCGGTGATGATGATCGCGGTGGTGGTGTCCATCGGCGTGATGATCGTCGCCAGCAAGCCGCTGACCCGCTTCGTCAACGCCCACCCGACGGTGATCATGCTGTGTCTGGGCTTCTTGATGATGATCGGCTTCAGCCTGACCGCCGAAGGCCTGGGTTTCCATATTCCCAAGGGCTACCTGTATGCGGCCATTGGCTTCTCGATCCTGATCGAGGTGTTCAACCAGGTCGCCCGGGCCCGGCGCAAGAAATCCATGCAGGGCCTGCGCCCGATGCGTGAACGCACGGCCTATGCAGTGATGCGCCTGCTGGGTGGGCGCAAGCTGGCGGCGGAAGAGGTGGGCGAGGAAATCGCCGACCTGCTGGAAAGCGACGAGCCCCCCAGCAGCGAGCTGTTCGACCGCCGCGAGCGGGTGATGATCAGTGGCGTCCTGCAGCTGGCGGAGCGGCCGATCCGCAGCCTGATGACGGTGCGCGCCGAGGTCGACTGCATCGACCTGACGGACAGCCCGGAAAGCATTCGTACCAAGCTGATGCATTCGTCCTACTCGCGCCTGCCGCTGATTCGCGACGGCGCGGTGGATGAGCCTCTGGGCTTCGTGCACAAGAAGGAACTGCTCAAGGAGTACCTGGCTGGCAACGAGCCAAACCTGGAGCACCTGGCGCGCAAGACCATCAACCTGCTGGAGAGTTTTTCGATCCTCAACGCGCTGGAACAGATGCGCAAGGCGTCGACCCATATTGCCTTCGTGATCAACGAATTCGGTGACTTCATGGGCATCCTGACCATGACCGACATTCTTGAATCGATTGCCGGCGAGCTGCCGGATGCCAGCGAGATCGAAGGCCCGGATGTGCTGGAAGAAGAGGGCGGGTTCCTGGTCAATGGTGCGCTGAACCTGCCTCAGGTTCGCCAGCGGACCGGCTTTGGCGCCGAGCCCACCGAGGACTACCAGACCTTGGCCGGGTTGGTGATGAGCCTGCTGGACCGCTTGCCGGTCAAGGGCGACCGGGTGGAGTGGGATGGCTGGAGCCTTCAGGTCAGGGCGGTGGAAGAGCGCCGGGTGACCCAGGTGTTGCTGGCCCGGCAGGCGGCGGGCTAAGGCAGCGAGGCCCGGGCTAATGCCGGGGTACGCGGGGCTCGGGCCGCCAGCCAGGTGCACAGGCGGCGGGCGATGCGTTCGCTGGCGTGGCCGTCGCCGCAGGGGCTGTGCACCCGGCTCATGCGGGCATGCACTTGGGCATCGTCCAGCAGCTCACTGGCATGGCGCACGATGCGCTCGCGGTCGGTGCCCACCAGCAGCACCGTGCCGCCCTCCAGGACCGAAGGCCGTTCGGTGACGTCGCGCAGCACCAGCAGTGGCTTGCCGATGGCCGGGGCTTCCTCCTGGATGCCGCCGGAGTCGCTGAGAATGAAATGCGAGCGCCCCATCAGCCATACAAAATGCGGGTAGTCCTGGGGCGCGACCAGGTAGATGTTGGGCGTGTCCGAGAGCAGGCCGTACACCGCGCTCTGCACCTGAGGGTTGAGGTGCACCGGGTAGACGAACTGCACGTGCGGGTAGCGCCTGGCCAGGGTCGCCAGGGCTTGGCAGATGTTGTGGAAACCCTCGCCGAAGTTCTCCCGGCGGTGGCTGGTGATCAGCACCATGCGCCGGTTGTCGTCGAGCACCGACAGGGGGGAATCGGCGGCGGGTCGCCAGTGGCTTGCCGCCTGGTGGGTGCGCATCCACAGCAGCGCATCGATCACGGTGTTGCCGGTGACTTCGATGTTCTCGACGGGCACGTTTTCCCGCAGCAGGTTGGCTTGAGATTGGGCCGTCGGGGTGAAGTGCAGGTCGGCGATGACCCCGGTCAGGCGCCGGTTGGCTTCCTCGGGCCAGGGGGCCTTGAGGTTGCCGGTGCGCAGGCCGGCCTCGACGTGGCCGATGGGCAGGTGCCGGTTGAAGGCGGCGAGGGCGGCGATAAAGCTGGTGGTGGTGTCGCCGTGGACCAGGACGATGTCCGGTTGCAGGCGCTCGTAGCTGCTGTCCAGGTGGGTCAGCAGTTGCTGCGACAGGCCGTTGAGGGTCTGGCCCCGGGTCATCACTTGCAGGTCCTGGTCGACTTCGAGCTCGAAGGCGTCGAGTACCTGCTCGAGCATTTCCCGGTGCTGGCCGGTGGAGCAGATGTACAGCTCGATACCTGGCCAGCGGCGAAGAACCCGGGCCAGGGGCGCCATCTTGATCGCCTCAGGGCGTGTACCGAATACCATCATGACTTTGAAAGGCATGGATCCCCTCCCTGGGAATGTGACAGCCGGATCTGAGCCTGAATGAAAGCAGTGAGCATCACGCTTGTCCAACCAGGTTCGCAGGCGCTGATTTCGTTCAACTGTGCGGTTATCGGGAAAAGGGCCGCTGGCGTTGTCCCGGGCCCCACGCTTCTTCGGTGAAGTGAGGGCCGTGGGCGACCTGCGCGGTGATGTATTCGGTGTGTGGCGGTTCGGCGATGGAAAGCCGACGGAAACTCTTCGCTTAATTGACCTTGTTCCCTTTGCGGCCCCTGCTCATGGGGCCTTCGCTGCCGTTTGCACCTGGCCCAGGATCAGCAGGGCCCTGGCCAGTAATTCTTCCTCCGAGCAGCGGCCGTCCAGGCGTTCCCAGGGCTGCTGCAACTGCGCCAGCCAGGCGTCGTGCCGCGGGCGGCTGCGGCCGGCCCGGGCGCCACTGTCGTAGGCCGCGGCCCATTCGAGAAACGCCAGATGCTGGTGGTGCATGTCACCCCCGGGCAGGATGCGCGGGCCGAAGCGTTGCCGTTCCCGAACGGCGATGCGCTGCAGGCGCAGCGCCGTTGGGGTGTCGAGGTACAGCACCCGGTCCGCCCTGGCGATGATTGCGTCACCCCAGCCGTCCATCGAACCCGATACCACCCAGGGTGCCTCGCCCAAGGCTTGGCGCAGCCGCTCCAGTCGCTGTTCGGGAGGGCGCGCCTGGAGGAAGGGCGGATCGCTGGGCAGCCAGTAGTGTTCGTCGACGTCGACATGGGGCAGGCGCAGATGCCGAGCCAGGGCGGCGCCCAATGTGCTGACACCGGCGCCCGAGGCGCCGATCAGATAGATCCTCTGTTTCAATGCCGGTCCTCCTGAACCAGATGCGGGGGAGCAGGCTGCTTTCAGGCCCTGCCCGGGGCGGGTAGATCCCGCTCGGCGGCTTGGGCCTGGAACCAGTTCAGTACGGTTTCGCAGGCCGGGTGCGCGGCGCCGCTGTCACGCAGCCACAGGGCGTAGACGCCGCCGGTCTTCAGCGCCGCGCCGAAGGGGATCAGCAGGCTGCCCCGGGCGATCGAATCCTGGGCCAGGATCAGGTCGGTCATGGCCACTCCCAACCCCCGCGCCGCGGCGTCCAGGGCCAGGTCGTCGAGGTTGAACAGGATGTGCTTGTAGCTGTGGGGCGTTGGGTCCTGCTGGGCCTGGAGCCAGGCGGTCCATTCCTGGCGGCTGGTGGAACCGTGGATCAGCGCATGCCCGGCCAGTTCTTCCAGGGAGCGCGGCGGCAGCTGCCCGTCACTGAGTTGCGGCGCACACACCGGCACCAGGTACTCGTCGAACAGCGGCGTCAACGGCCGCTCGTCCAGGCCTTCCGGCAGGTACAGCACGTAGGCATCGCAGTCACCGCCGGTATCCACCAGGGCGCCGCTGACGGTCTCGATCGACAGGCACAGCCCGGGGTTGGCGCTATAGAAACCACTGAGCCGCGGCAGCAGCCAGCGCACCGCCAGGGAGACAAAGATGCGAATGCGAAACGGCCGGTCCAGGGGCGCCGGGGCCAGGCGTTCCTGCAAGGCGCCGAGGGACCTGAGGATCTGCGTGGCCACCGCGCAAACGTCGCGCCCCTGATCGGTCAGCGAGACCTTGCGGCTGCTGCGTTCGAACAAGCTGGCCCCGTAGTGTTCCTCCAGCTGCTGGATCTGCCGGCTGACCGCGCTCTGGGTCAAATGCAGGCGCGCGGCGGACTCGGTGAAGCTGTAGGTCTGGGCCACGTTGACCAGGGTTTGCAGGGCCTGCAACGAGGGCAGTCGAAGGGGGTTATCCATGCGTTTTCCGAATAGATGGATGAATTAATAACGTTCGAAATGAAGCCGTCATAGCCATAGATTGTAGGCATGTGGCGCCGCTGAGCATGTGCTGTTGAATGCTCGTGGCGCATGGATTGTGCAGGAGTGACAGGCTTTGAACAATGTATGTGGCTGGATCGCCCTGGCGGGGCAAGCCGCGCTGCGGCCAACCCTCAAGGGCAAGCAAACAGCCGATTGGCTGATCATCGGTGGCGGTATTACCGGGCTCTCGGCGGCCCACGCCTTGGCGCAGATGTTTCCCCAGCAGCGCATTGTCCTGCTGGACCGCCAGCGCGCGGCGCAGGGCGCCTCGGCGCGCAACTCGGGGTTTGTGGTCAGCCATGAGTTGCCCGGCGCCGACGAACTGATCGGCCGCCCTGGTTATCCGGCCTATCAGGTTGCCTCGCGGGTGGGGTTTGCCGCCGGCGAAGAGGTCCGCCAGCGTATTGCCGAACTGGCCATCGAGTGCGAGTTCGATGATGCCGGCTACCACTTCGCCGTGCACCAGCCCCGGCACCTGCAAGACAGTGCCGCGCGGGTCGCCACCTTGAATGCGGTAGGGGCACGGGCCTGCTATCTGGAAGGCCCGGCGCTGCAGCAGCGCCTGGGCAGCACCTTCTATCAGCGGGCCATTCACTGCGCTGGTGGCAACGCCTTGCTGCAGCCGGCCAAGTACGTGAAGGGCCTGCTGCAAGCGTTGCCCGAGCGCGTGGACGTCTATGAAAACAGTCCGGTGGACGACTTGCGCCCCGTGCCCGGCGATGGCTGGCGGGCGCAGACCCGTGAGGGCGAGGTCAAGGCGACCCAGGTGCTGGCCTGTGTCGGCGCGTTCCTGCCTCGGGTTGGCGTCAAGCACAGCGGCACCTTCCCCTTGGAACTGAGCGCCAGCATCACCCGGCCATTGGGCGAGGAGCCCTGGCAGAGCCTGTTGGACGAGCAGGGCTGGGGCGTGCTGTCCACCTTGCCGGGAGCGGCCACCGTGCGCCTGCTGCCAGGGCGTCGGCTGCTGATGCGCAACACCGTCGAATACCGCCAGCGCGATCTGGGGCCGGCGGACCTGGCCGTGCGCCGGCAAGAGCATCTACGCGGCCTGCAGAAGCGTTTCCCCGGGATCACCGACGCCGATCTGGAATACACCTGGACCGGACACCTGAGCGGCACCCGCTCTGGCGAACCCTATTTCAGCCGGGTCGCCGAGGGCCTGCACACGGTGGCCGGCTGCAACGGTTCCGGGGTTGCCCGCGGCACCCTGTGGGGCCGGCTACTGGCAGAAATGGCCGCCGGCGACGACTCGCCGCTGCTGCGCGATGTGCTGTCCCAGGCTCGCCCTGGCTACCTGCCGCCGCGCCCGTTTTTCGACATTGGAGCAAGCTTGCGCATGGGCTGGGAAGTGCAGCGCGCGCGACACGAACGTTAACCGTCGCGGCGGAAAAACGCCGCAATAATAAGACCACAGAGGGCGGCAACATGATCAATCGCACCACGACGGCACTGTTATCCCTGGCCTTGTGCGCCACAGGCGTACAAGCGGCCGAAACCGTGAGCATCGCCAACTGGAGCGGCTATATCGCTCCCGACACCCTGGCCCAGTTCACCCAGCGCACCGGGATCCAGACCACCTATGACGTGATCGACAGCAACGAGACCACCGAAGCCAAGTTGATGACCGGTGGCAGTGGCTACGACCTGGTCAGCCCGTCCAACCACTTCCTGCCTCGGCTGATTCAGTCCGGGGCGATCCAGCCCCTGGACAAGAGCAAGCTGCCTGCCTGGAACAACCTCGATCCCAAGCTGATGAAGCTGCTGGAGACCAGCGACCCAGGCAACCAGTACGGGATTCCCTACATGTGGGTGACGGTGGGCATCGGCTACAACGTCGACAAGATCAAGGCGATCTTCGGCAATACCGATGTCACCCAGTCCTGGCAGATGCTGTTCAAGCCGGAGAACATCCAGAAGCTCAAGCAGTGCGGCGTGGCCTTCCTCGACAACCCGACGCAGATGGTGCCCATCACCCTCAACGCGCTGGGCCTGGACCCGCACAGCGAACAGCCGGCGGACCTGAAAAAGGCCGAAGCGGCGCTGCTGGCGATCCGTCCCTCGATCCTCTACTTCCACCAGGCCAAGTACGTCAGCGACCTGGCCAACGGCAACATCTGCGTGGCCGTGGGCTTCAGTGGCGACGTGCTGCAAGCCATGGCCACCGCGCAACAGGCGAAAAACGGCGTGAACATCGGCTACAGCATTCCCCGGGAAGGCTCCACCGTGGCCATGGACATGGTGGTGATTCCCAAGAATGCCCCGCACCTGGAAAACGCCTACGCCTACCTGAATTACCTGCTGGACCCCAAGGTCATTGCCAGCATCAGCAACTTTGTGCAGTACCCCAACGGCAACGCGGCCTCCCTGCCTTACATCGAGCCGCAGCTGCGCAATAACCCGGCGGCTTACCCACCGCAATCGGTGCTCGATAGCCTGTTCCCGATCAAGACCCTGACCCCGGCCGGCATGCGCCTGAGCACCCGCTTGTGGACGCGGGTGGTCAGCGGCACATAAAGACAGGGAGCGGGGCTTTTCAAGCCGGCGGGGCAGGGGCGGCATGGCAGAGGTGGAAAACTGTCATCTGCGGCTGATAGAACAGCGTTTTCCGACAACACAACAGCCAGCCTCGGCGGCGCAATCGAGCCGAGGAGAGGCTGTCGCCAAGGATGCGCGCTCATGCACAAAACACTGCTTATCGCCTCGCTGCTCCTGTACGGCGCAGCGGCTCATGCCGCCGATCCCGCTGAAGTACTCGGGCACGGCTTTGGCTCCCTGAGCTGCGTCGACCTGCAAGACCCCGACAGCAAGGCCACCTGCGGCGCCCGGGCGCTGTCCAACGGCACCGGCTGCCATGGCCTGTCCAGCCAAGGCATGCGGGACAAGTGTCTGGATGAGGCGCTGTATCCGCAAAGCAGCGTGAATCGAAGTCGTCCTACCAGGGTCAAGCCTGCTGCACCTGCGGTGCAGGTTTCCGGCCAGCAGGCGATGGCGCCGCCTGCTGCGTTGTTGTCGGAGGGCGAGGCGAAGCACCTGGAAGAGGTGCTGGGGGTCAATGGCTCCAGGCGTTGAGTTGCATCCAGGCAGCACAGGTTTTTGTTTGCGCCTGTTGCAGCCAGCATGCTCGCGGCCCGATGAAACGGCCGCGAGCTTTCGTTGGCAAGCGGGCCCCTGCAAGGGGCTTCAGCTTTTCTGCTGGTGTTCGGCGGCGTGCATGCCCAGGTAAGCGGTAAGGTTGTCGTCGCTGATGCCCAGGGTGGCGAGAATCTGTGCCATGAAACTCACCGGGGCGCTGCCCGGGGCGGTGATCACGCGCTGGTCCGCCACGGCATGCGGCACATCCTGATAATGCGCTGCGCCGCCGTACCCCACCGCCAGCAGATTCTCCGCTGAATTGGAGGTGTGTCGCCGGTGGTCCAGCAACCCGGCCCGGGCCAGTTCGCGGGTGCCGTCGCAAATGCCGGCGATCACGATGTTGCGTGCCTGGGCCGCGCGCAGCAGGTCGCCGATATCCGGTGCCTTGTCGCTTTGCCACAGGGTTCCACCGCAGATCATCAGCAGGTCGACTTCATCCAGGCGAATGTCTTCCAGCGCCAGGTCCGGGGTCACTCGCAGGCCGCCCATGGAGGTCACGACGGCTCCCTTGGGGGAGGCGTAACGGCAGTCGAAACCGTAGAAGCCACGACCGGTGGCGTTGATCAGGGCGGTTTCCCAGTCGGCGAAATGGTCGCAGATGAGGGTGAGGGCGCGGGTCATGTGGGGTGTCCTTCCTTGGGTCAATGAGTAAAGGGGGGCGCCAGGGTAACCCGATTTTCGGCGGACGGCTGGAGAAGCTTTGACAGCATGGGTGCGAATCTGGGGGGCTGCGGGGCGACGGTTACAGCGAGCAATTGTTAACCACGGGGCTGTCTTAATATCCGGCGCCTTGACGTCGCTGGACACACCGCAGGGCGGTTCGTGGTGAACCCATCAAAGGAACTGAGCATGTCCAACTTTCTGAACGGGACCCCGGCGCAGAGCAACCCCGTACCTGCCGCTAGGGCCTATCCCTACAACCCGAAACTCGGCGAGATGCTCAAGGATCTCTGCTGGAACACGGTGTTCCCTTTGGCGCCCGCGGTCGCTTTTGACCCCGACGGTGTGCTGGAGGTGAAAGGAACGTTGATGTTCCCTCCGTTGACCCTGGAGCCCGAGCAATTGAAGGCGTTTGACTTCAATGCCACTCAGTACGCCAAAGGCCATTTCTTCTGGACGCACACGCTGGCCCGTTTGCCGGTGGACAGCATTGGGGTGGCCAGTTTTGAGGTCAAGGCCGACCCCCAGGGCAAGGTCCAGGAGTGCTGGGTGAACCTGCGGGAAGTGCGCTACCGACCCGAGTCGTTCAAGCCCGACAATCAATTGCGCAATCGCGTTACGCAGCTGTGTGAGCAGCTGGATCTGCGGCAGATGCCGGGGTTTGTCGGCCAGCCCGATGGCCTGAGCCGCGGTGAAGCGCTGGTGGAATACATGCCGTGGTGCGGCGGCCCGGCGCCGCACTGACGCCACGCCGCTCGGCAGGCGCCTCCCCAGGCGCCTGCGCAAATAATTGCCTCCTGGCTCTTTACATCCACTGCGTCATTCCCCATTATCCGCGCCGTCTAAGTTTCGCTGCTGACCAGACAATTCCAGCCACCAAAAGGGTGGTTGTTTTGTTGCGTCCAAGAAAAGCAGTTGAAAATGACCAAGACTCCTCTGAAAAGAATTCAGCACAAGCTCGCCCGTTCCGGGGTGGCCATCGAACGCCTGAATTCCAATTCCCTCTCCATCTCTTCGATCAATGACGCCGGGCTCAAGGTGGATCTGCTGCTGCCCGAAAGCTTTGCCATCGAAGAAAAAGCCGTCCTGCAGCTGATGGATTTCGCCAAGGTGGCTCACCCCCATGGCGGCGAAGTGAAGTGCGCCTGCGCCACGCCGGACTTCCACACCGGCAGCCCGATTCCGGTGGGCAGCGTGATTGTCACCAGCCACGACATGGTGGTGCCGCAAGCCATCGGCACCGACATCAATTGCGGCATGCGCCTGCACAAGCTGGGGCTGAACTACGAGCAGTTCATGGCGCAAAAAGCCAAGTGGACCGCCCTGGTGCGCGGCGACCTGCTGGAGGGCACGCGCAACATTCCCACCAGCCCCATGGCCATGACCGCGCTGTTTCAGGCCGGGCTCGGGGACTTCTGGGCCCAGGTGCAGCAGGACCCGATCGGGTTGTTTGCCGGGGCGGACTTCGCCCAGCTGCAACGTGAGCTGTCGGGTTTGCATGAGTCGTCGTTCGCCCGTGGTAGCGCCGACTACGCGCCGGAAGCCTTGCAGGACCGCTCGCGCAAAATCCTCCGCGACCCGGGCCTGGGTTCCCTGGGCGGCGGCAACCACTTTGTCGAGATCCAGGTGGTCACCGAGTTGGTGGATCGTCAGGCCTGTTTTGCTCAGGGCCTGTCGGTGGGGCAGGTGGTGATGATGATCCACACCGGTTCGCGCGACGTGGGCTTCTATGTCGGGCGGCGCTGGATGGATAAGGCCAAGGCCCTGTGGCCGGCGGGGATCAAGCACCCTGATTCGAAGATATTCGCCCTGTTTGGCGAGATGGCCGACGAGTACCTGCTGGCCATGCACAGCGCTGCCCACTACGCCGACGCCAACCGCGCGCTGATCGCCGAGATGGTGCGCCAGCGCACCCGGCAAGTGTTTGGCGCGGGCATCGAAGCGCCATTGATTGTCGATGTGCCGCACAACATCGTGCTGCGCGAAGAAGAGGGCAACGTGCATCGCAAAGGCGCGACACCGGCCTATGCCGGGCAGCCGCTGCTGATTCCGGGGAGCATGGGGCATGACTCCTACCTGCTCACCGGGCTGGGCAATGAGCGTTGGCTGCGTTCGGCCAGCCACGGCGCCGGGCGCTCGATGTCGCGCAGCGAAATTGTGTTCAAGGCCAAGAAGGACAAGGCGTTCCTCGGCTTGCAGGGCGTGGAGTGCATCACCACCAAGGAAGAGCGGATGATCGAAGAGGCGCCAGGGGCCTACAAGGAGATCGGCCAGGTGATCCAGTCCCAGGTGGAAGAGGGCACGGTGTCGGTGATGGCGCGGTTTTCGCCGATTCTCACCTTCAAGGCGTAAGCGCGCAGGGTGGGTGGGGGCGGTGATGGTTTTCGGGTTTGCCGTGCAACTGTGCGGCCGATACATTGTCGCCCCCCCGGCCTGTTCGTTCCGGGCGGTGCCGTTGCAGTTATCTGCGGTCGCAAAAGCCCAGGGTGCGGTAGCCGCCAGGGTGTTTGCCTGTTTGTGATCAATCTCGGGTGCTTACAGCATGAATCAAGATGAAAACCTGAAGCACGATGCGCTAGCGCCATTGACCGCTGCCAGCGAGTTTGTTGTCGACAAGCAGCCCCTTGCCGAGCTTCTGGCGGTGCTCGCTCAGTGTGGCGAGGTGGTGTCCTGCTTCTTCAAGCCTGACCCCGCCATCAAGGTGCTGGGTGAGAGGCCGCGACTGGCCGAGTTTCTCGAGCGTTTCAGCGGCCTCGCCGGGTCGACGGCCATCGGGCAGGTCGAGCCTGAGTTCGGGGCCTTTTCCATGCTGAACCGATACGAGTTCGAGGGCTCGTTGCTGGCGGCGCTGCTGCGGGGCGGGTGTCATTCGTCCACCCGCGGAGGGTCCGTGGAGAATGCTCGGAAGGTGGTGTTCGAAGCGCTGGATGCTGTGTTTCCGGCGCCGTTTTCCGAGCTGGTGGTGTATCGGTTTGATAGTCCTGATTGGTGTGAGTTGACCAGGGACTCGACTATTTCTTCTGCCTATGTCGCCTGCCAGGGAGCGCGGAATCTGTGGTGGGTGTTGTGCGTGGCTGATGTTGATTGAGGCCCAGTGCGGCTAACCCGGCGTCCTGCCGGGTTGCCACGGATCAATGCCTGCGTTCGGCCATTTTGGGCTATGCCGCCTCCACTGATACTGCAAGACGTTTACCTAGGGCTGCCAGGGCATTTTCCAGCTGTTCCATTTTGGAGCTGTGTAGAAAGTCCACCAGGCGATCTCCCTGGGCCTGGTGGATTCCGAGCAGTCGGCATAGATCGGCCTTGCGCATGTCCCGCTCCATCATCGTGTTCCACAGCGCTATCTTGGCCACGGTCACCATTGGCAAATGAATGACCTGTTCCCCTGGTAGCGGCGCGGAGGCCGGGGGAATGGCGCGGCGCTGGTCGACGTAAAGGGACAGAGTGGTTTCGAGCGCGTCGATGGCCTGGTTGATGGCGTGCTCAGGATCATCGCCAAAGCTATTGAGTTCGGGCAGATCGCGGCAGAAGACCGCCACTCCCGGTGCACGGTCTTGCTCGAAGCGAATGGCGTAGTCGTACATGGTCACTCCTAGGAGGCGACGTTTCAGCATGCAGAGGATGGATGAGCGTCCTAGAGCCCCAATTGCCTGATGATTGCCTTGCGGGTGGGTTCGGGCATTTCCTTGCTGCCGTGATCCGCGAAGGTGGTCTTGTTGCCGTTTGGGGCGGTGACTTTGAAGTGGCTGCCTTTACCGGCCTCGAAGACCACGCCTTGAGCTTTCAACCATCGTCTGAATTCGCTGAATTTCATCACCTCGCCTCATGGCTTGGATTTCTGCACGGTACAACATTCTTATTTTTGTACAACACTTGTGTGTTGTTTTTTGCAAAGCCTGACCATTACTCCCCGGGCAGATCCATTGCCCGTTGCTCAACTGCATGCAACTCATCGCAGCCGCCCTGCAACAACAGGGTCGCCACGCTGGAGAAACGCTGCCGGTCGAGGTGATCGGCGTTGCGGCTGGTCATGTCGGCAAGGCCGCCCAGCATGTCCCGGGCGGTGCGGACTGCTGCGACGCAACGGAATGTAGAAGGCGGCGAGCACCGTCACCAGCCACTTGAGTGTGCCTTCAGCAAATACAGAAATGCCTGACATAGGCTGGCGGCTGTTTCTAATATCCTTCCGTTCCTGGTTCCGAAAAGTTTTGCCATCCCCCTCTGTTGTCTCCTTTGTTCTCCATGGCACACTCTGGCGTCTTTTCCGCTATTTCATTCTTTGTTCCGTTGTAGCGGAATTTTTCGGCATCTGTGGGTTTCCAGGTCGTCGCCGCCAGATGGCCAACCTTCAACCAGGAGAATCGCTCATGAGCATCACCCGTTACGGCACCGGCAGCACCGCAGGCGGTGGCCAGCCGCGTCCTTTCGCTCGCGCCGTGGAGGCCGATGGCTGGCTGCATGTGTCCGGCCAGGTGCCGGCGCTGGAGGGCGAGATCATTCACGGTGGGATCGTCGAGCAGACGCATCAGACGATGCGCAATCTGCTGGCCATTCTCGAAGAGGCCGGTTACGGCCTGGAGGATGTGGTGCGGGTCGGGGTGTGGCTGGAAGACCCGCGGGATTTCTGGAGTTTCAACAAGGTGTTCGGCGAGTACTTCAAGCCCGAACACGCGCCGGCCCGGGCCTGCGTGCAGGCCAGCATGATGGTGGACTGCAAGGTCGAGATCGATTGTGTGGCGTATAAGCAGCGGTAAGCGGTAAGCGGCTAGCGGCAAGCGGCAAGCGGCAAGCGGCAAGCGGCAAGGTGAAGCGTGTATCTGGGTGTTTTCTGGAATGGTTGTTCGAAGATGAGCGAAGACAGCATCAAGCGCCGGGCCAAGGGCCTGGATCGGGCGTTCGATATTCTCGATTTCCTCAAGGAGATCGGCCAGCCGCTGCGGCCCAACGATATCGCCAAGGGCATCGGCAGCCCCAAGTCCACGGTCTATGAGCTGGTGGCTTCGTTGCTGGAGCGGCGGGTTCTGGAACCGGTGGGCAAGGACGGGCATGTGTACCTGGGCCGCCAGTTGTACTTTCTCGGGCAGGCGCACTTGCGTCATTTCGACCTGAGCCGCGAGGCCGATCAGGCCTTGCAGGAGATCGTCAGCCAGACCCGGGAAACCGCGCAGATGTGCCTGCTCAACGGGCGCAAATACACCGTGGCGCTGATGAAGGAAGGCGAGCGGCATTTTCGCATTTCGTCGGACATCGGCGAGAACGCGCCGATTCCCTGGACCGCTTCCGGGCGTTTGCTGTTGGGGCACATGAGCAATGCGCAGATTGCCGAGTTGATCGACGAGCGCGACTTTATCCTTCCCGATGGCCAGCGCTTGTCGCTGGCAGCCTTCCTCGAGCAAATCCGCCAGGCCACCGAGGAGGGGTTCTTTTCCTTCGACAGTGTCGCCGACACCTTCACCCATTGTTTTGCCGCGCCGGTGCGCGATGAACACGGGGTGTGCATCTGCACCCTGTGCATCGTCGCGCCGAGGGCCGATGCGCAGAGCAATTACCAGGAATATCGCCGGGTGCTGATCGACAGCGCCAACCGGCTGGCCCGGCGTATCAACGATTGATGACTGTGTCGCGGCTGTGCGCAGCCGCCTTGATAAGGAGTGCCAACATGTCTTCTGCTTTGAATCTGCCCCAGGTGGAAAAGGGCGCTGCGGCCAACGGTGCGAGCCTGCTGAGCGACGTCAGCCTGCCCGCCCTGGTGCTGCACCGCGAGGCGCTGGAACACAACATCCGCTGGATGCAGAGGTTCGTCAGTGACAGCGGTGCCGAGCTGGCGCCGCACGGCAAGACCAGCATGATGCCCGCGCTGTTCCAGCGGCAGCTGGACGCGGGCGCCTGGGGCATCACCCTGGCCACGGCGGTGCAGACCCGTGCCGCCTACGCCCATGGCGCGCGCCGGGTGTTGATGGCCAACCAGCTGGTGGGCGCGCCGAACATGGCGCTGATCGCCGAGCTGCTGGCGGACGTGGATTTCGATTTCTATTGCATGGTCGACCACCCGGACAACGTCGCCGACCTGGGGGCGTTTTTCGCCCAGCGCGGGGTCACCCTCAAGGTGATGATCGAGTACGGCGTGGTCGGCGGGCGTTGCGGCTGCCGCAGCGAGCAGGAGGTGCTGGCCCTGGCCAAGGCGATCCAGGCGCAGCCGGCCCTGGCCCTGTGCGGTATCGAAGGCTACGAAGGGGTGATCCATGGCGATCAGGCCATCAGTGGCATTCGTCAATTCGCCGATTCCCTGGTACGCCTGGCGGTGGATCTGCAGAGCGACGGGCTGTTCGCCATCGAGCGGCCGATCATCACCGCTTCGGGTTCGGCCTGGTATGACCTGATCGCCGAGTCGTTCGAGACCCACAATGCCAAGGGCCGTTTCCTCAGCGTGCTGCGTCCGGGCAGTTACATCGCCCACGACCACGGCATCTACAAGGAGGCCCAGTGCTGCGTGCTGGATCGACGCAGTGATCTGCACGAGGGCCTGCGCCCGGCGATGGAGGTCTGGGCCCATGTGCAGTCGCTGCCGGAGCCGGGCTTTGCCGTGGTGGCCCTGGGCAAGCGCGATGTGGCCTACGACGCCGGTTTGCCGGTGCCGCTGCGGCGTTATCGCGCCGGGGCCGAGGCGGGTGCCGGGGATGATGTGGCGGCGTGCAAGGTCACCGCGGTGATGGACCAGCATGCGTTTCTCACCGTGGCGCCGGGCGTGGAGCTGCGGATTGGCGACATCATTTCCTTCGGCACCTCGCACCCGTGCCTGACCTTTGACAAGTGGCGCACCGGGCTGCTGGTGGATGAGCGCCTGCGGGTGATCGAGAACCTGGAAACCTGCTTCTGACCCGTGGGAGCCGGCCTGCCGGCGAAGCGCCCCTGAATGGGGCGCAGGCTCGCTGGCAGGCCGGCTTCTACGCGGTTGGAATGGGCCCTTGGGGGGGAACGGACATGAATAACAAGAAACGCATCGCGGCCATCGGCGAATGCATGATCGAACTGCAGCAGCGCCACGACGGCAGCCTGCAGCAGGGCTTTGGCGGCGATACCTTGAACACCGCGGTGTATCTGTGCCGTGAGTTGGGGCCGCAGGCCGAGGTGGATTACGTCACCGCCCTGGGTTACGACAGTTTCAGCGATGCCATGTGCCAGAGCTGGGCCGAGGAAGGTATCGGCCTGGGAAAGGTCCAGCGCCTGCCGGGGCGCTTGCCGGGCTTGTATTGCATCCAGACCGACGCCCGGGGGGAGCGGCGCTTTTTGTATTGGCGCAATGAGGCGGCGGTACGGGACTGTTTCAACACCACGGCGGCGGGGCCGATCCTGGCGGACCTGCGCGATTACGATGTGCTGTATTTCAGCGGCATCACCCTGGCGGTGCTGGGGGAGGCGGGGCGCAGGAAACTGCTGGAGCTGCTGGAGGAGGCGCGCATCCGCCAGGCGTTGATCGTGTTCGACAACAATTACCGACCCAGGCTCTGGGCCTCGGTGGAGCAGGCGCGAACGGCCTATATGCAAGTGCTGGAGCATGTGGACCTGGCGCTGCTGACCCTGGAGGACGAGCAGGCGCTGTTTGGCCATGACTACGCCCATGGGGTGTTTGCGGCCTACCCGAACATTGCCGAAGTGGTGATCAAGCGCGGGGCGGATTCGTGCCTGGTGCGCTGTGGCAGCCAGAGCTATGAAATACCGGCGCACCCGGTGGAGCAGGTGGTGGATACCACGGCGGCGGGTGATTCGTTCAGCGCGGCGTATCTGGCCAGTCGCTTGCAGGGCGGCAGCCCGGTGGACGCCGCAGAGGCCGGGCATCGATTGGCGAGCCGGGTGATTCAGCATCACGGGGCATTGATTCCCCGAGATTGACCCTATCGGCCTGTAGGCGCTGGCTGGCCGGCGAACAGGCCATTGAAGGGCGCACTGTTGTTGCAGACGCTTTCGCTGGCACGCCAGCTCCCGCGAGGGCGTGCCTGGCCGTCAGTCGCGGAAGAACACCTGCACCAGGTGATAGCCGAACTTGCTCTTGATCGGGCCATGCACGGTGCGCAGGGGCTTCTTGAAAATCACCTGATCGATGGCGCCGACCATCTGCCCCGGACGCACTTCGCCCAGGTCGCCGCCGCGCTTGCCCGAAGGGCAAGTGGAGTACTTCTTGGCCAGCACGTCGAAGGCTTCGCCCTTGGCGATGCGTTGCTTGAGCTGTTCAGCCTCTTCGGCGGTTTTCACCAGGATGTGGCGGGCTTGGGCTTTCATGGGCGGGTGACCTTGTAGCGGGAAATCGGCGGCCGCGGATTATGCCTGAATTCAGGCCTCGCCACCGATCATCTGACGAATCGTCTGCGCCAGTTCTTCAATGGAAAACGGCTTGGCCATCAGGTCCATGCCCGGCTCCAGGAAGCCCTGGCGCTCGGCGGCCTTTTCCGCGTAGCCGGTCATGAACAGCACCTTGAGCCCGGGGCGCTGCTGGCGGGCGATTTCCGCCAGTTGCCGGCCGTTCATGCCCGGCAGGCCGACATCGGTCACCAGCAGGTCGACGCGCATTGGCGACTCCAACAATGGCAGGGCGCTGCGTGCATCCTCGGCCTCCAAGGCGCGGTAACCCAGTTCGCCGAGGACGTTGAGCACCAGCATGCGCACCGCCGGGTCGTCCTCCACCACCAGCACGGTTTCCCCGGCGATAGCCTGGGGCGCCTGGTTGGGGGCGACGGGGTCGGGGTTTTCCAGCGGCGCGGCGTGCAGCCGGGGCAGGTACAGGCGCACGCAGGTGCCCTGTTCCGGTTCGCTGCTGATGGTCACGTGGCCGCCAGACTGCTGGGCGAAGCCGTAGATCATCGACAGCCCCAGGCCCGTGCCCTGGCCGATGGGCTTGGTGGTGAAGAACGGGTCGAAGGCCTTGGCCAGGATCCGCGGGCTCATGCCGGCGCCGTTGTCGCTGACGCCGAGCATCACGTAGTCGCCGGCCTTGACCGGCTCCAGGGTGCTGATGTCGCTGCCGTCGAGGTAGCTGTTGGCGGTTTCGATCAGCAGCAAGCCGCCGTGGGGCATGGCGTCGCGGGCGTTGATCACCAGGTTGAGCAGGGCGTTTTCCAGCTGGCTGGCGTCGGTGTTCACCGGCCACACACTGTCTGCCAGTTGCATCTGCAGTTGGATGTGTTCGCCCTTGGTGTGGTTGAACAGCTCGTGCAGCGAGCGCACCAGCTGGTTCGGGTCCAGGGGCTGGCGGTCCAGGGACTGGCGGCGGGAGAAGGCCAGCAGGCGGTGAGTCAGGGAGGCGGCGCGCTTGGCCGAGGACATGGCGGCCTCGGTAAAGCGGCCGATTTCGTCGCCGCGGCCGTTGTCGATGTAGCGCTGCATCAGGTCCAGGCTGCCGATGATCCCGGTGAGCATGTTGTTGAAGTCGTGGGCGATGCCGCCGGTGAGCTGGCCCACGGCTTCCATTTTCTGCGCATGGCGCAGGGCGTCTTCGGCGCGCTCGCGCTCGAACATCTCGTTCTGCAGGCGCTGGTGGGCGGTGGCCAGCGCCTCGGTGCGCTGGTTGACCCGCTCTTCCAGGGTTTCGTTGAGGTTGCGCAGGGCTTCTTCGGTCTGTTTGCGCTCGGTTTCATCGATCACGAAGATGTAGAAACCATTGACTGCGCCGTCGGCACCGTAACGCGGCAGGTACTTCATCAGTGCATGGCGCGGGCGGCCGTCGCGGTGCGGCGAGTTGGCTTCGAAGCTGCACGGCTTGCCGGCCAGGGCCGCCTTGATGTTTTCCGCGCGGGTGGCGTAGACCTCGTCACCCACCACTTCGCGGATGCTCTTGCCGTACAGCTCCTGCGGGGTCAGGCCGTACCAGTCCAGGTAGGCGCTGTTGTTCAGGCGAAAGCGCTCCTCGTGGTCGACGTAGCCGATCAGCACCGGCATGGCGTTGATGATCAGCTGCAACTCGGTCTGGCTCTGGCGCAGCGCCTGCTCCATCTGCTTGCGTTCGGTGAGGTCCAGGGCCGCGCCGAGAAAGCGCGTCGGCCGGCCGTGGTGGTCCTTGTAGCAGCGGCCCCGGGCGAACACCCAGCGTACCTGGCCGTCGGCCAGTTGCAGGCGGTACTCCTCGGCGTATTCGCTGCCATGGGTGATGCAATGCTTGATGCTCCGGGCCACCATGCCGCGGTCTTCCGGGTGCACGCCCTTGAGGTATTCACTGATGGGCAGTTGCCGGGATTGCTGCGGGTCAACGCTGTGCAACTGGGCGAAATGCGCGTCGGCGATAAAGCGGTCTTCGCCGATGTTCCAGTCCCAGGTGCCCACCGCGTCGGTGGCCGCCAGGGCCAGTTGCAGGCGTTCTTCGGTTTCGTGCTGGGCGCGCAGGCTGGCGTCGGAGCGCTGTTGCAGCTCCAGGGCGATGCGCCGCCGCTCGTTGGTTTCGATGGCGGTGACCAGGATTCCGGCGACGTCCCCGCGTTCGTTGCGGATCGGGCTGTAGGTCAGGTCCAGCCACAGGTCGTATTCAGTGCCGTTGCTGCGTTGCAGGCTGAAGCGCTGCTCGCTGAAGGTGCGGACCTGGCCGTTGAGCACGGCGCGGTAGATCGGGTCGGTGAAGTCCATCAGCTCCGGCCAGATCAGGTGCGCCGGCTGGCCGAACGCATGGGGGTGCTTGTTGCCCGCCAGCAGCGCGAAGCCGTCGTTGTAGATCTGCGTCAGCTCACCGCCCCACAGCAACAGCATCGGCATCGGCGAATGGATCACGATGTCCACTGCGGTGCGCAGGCTCTGGGGCCAGTGGCCGGATTCGCCGAGGGCCGTGGCCGACCAGTCCAGGCGGGCAATCAGGTGGGCGGCTTCGCTGCCGGAGTGAGGGGCATTCATGTCGGGTGTGTCCTGGGCGCCGCGCTGTGATGCGACAACGTCATGGGTCGCGTACTGAAAAAGTCGCATGGACATGCCGTGCATATTCAAACGGATGGAGTGTAGGCCTGTGTGGCGCGCGCATTTTCACCCGCTTTTGCGGCGGATGACCAGTCTAGAGGGGCTGAACGGTTCCTGTAGCCGCTGCCGCAGGCTGCGAACGCTCCGGGCGGCACTGCGTCGCATGAAGCGCTGCCCTTGAGATTGTCGAAGGTCCTGCGGCCCTTCGCGCAGCCTCGCGGGCTCGGCAGCGGCTACAGGTGCTGCGCCGCGAAGGGGGGCGGCGGTGGTTGGCCGTCGTCAGTGGCGCAGTTCCTCGCGGTCGCGGAACTGCTCCAGGGCCTCGGGGTTGGCCAGGGCGTCGGTGTTTTTCACGGCAATGCCATGCACCACGTTGCGCACCGCCAGCTCGACGATCTTGCCGCTGATGGTGCGGGGGATGTCGGTGACCGCGAGGATCTTTGCCGGGACGTGGCGCGCGGTGGTGTTGTCGCGGATCACTTGGCGGATCTGTTCCCGCAAGGGTTCATCCAGCACCACGCCGTCCTGCAGGCGCACGAACAGCGCCACCCGTACGTCGTGCTCCCAGCTCTGGCCGATGGCCAGGCTTTCCACCACGGGGGCCAGCTTCTCCACCTGGCGGTAGATTTCCGCGGTGCCGATGCGCACGCCGCCGGGGTTGAGTACCGCGTCGGAGCGGCCGTGAATCAACCAGCCGCCGTCGGCCAGCTGTTCGGCGTAGTCGCCCTGGGCCCAGACCCCGGGAAACAGGCTGAAGTACGAAGCCCGCAGCTTGCTCTGGTCCGGGTCGTGCCACAGGCCCACCGGAATGCTCGGAAAGTGCCGGGTGCACACCAGCTCGCCTTTTTCACCGATCACCGGCTGGCCCTGGTCGTTCCACACTTCGATGGCCATGCCCAGGCCCTTGCCTTGCATCTCGCCACGGCGCACCGGCTGGATCGGGTTGCCGGCGACGAAGCAGGCGACGATGTCGGTGCCGCCGGACATCGAGGCCAGGCACAGGTCGCTCTTGATCTCGCGGTACACGTAGTCGTAGCTCTGTGGTGACAGCGGCGAGCCGGTGCACAGCAGGGTCTTCAGGCTGTCCAGGCAGTGGCTCTGGCGCGGCCGGCTGCCGGCCTTTTCCAGGGCGGCCAGGTACTTGGGGCTGGTGCCGAAGACGTTGATGGCTTCGCGGTCGATCAGGTCGATCAGGTGTTCGTCGGTCGGGTGGAAGGGCGAGCCGTCGTAGAGCACCAGGCTGGCGCCGGTGGCCAGCGCCGAGACCAGCCAGTTCCACATCATCCAGCCGCAGGTGGTGTAGTAGAACAGCCGCTCGCCGGGGCCGAGGTCGGCGTGCAGGCCGTGTTCCTTGAGGTGTTGCAGCAGCACCCCACCGGTGCCGTGGACGATGCACTTGGGCACCCCGGTGGTGCCGCTGGAATAGAGGATGTACAGCGGGTGGGCGAAGGGCACCGGGATGAACTCGGGGTCGCCGCCGGGGCGGTAGAAGTCGTCCCACAGGCTGACGCTGGCCGGGGTGCGGAAGTCTTCGACCCGGGCTTGCGGGCGGGCATGGGGCACGATGAGCAACTGCTCCAGGGACGGCAGGCGCTCAAGGATTTCATTGACCTTGGCCGTCTGCTCGATGTCCTTGCCGGCGTAGCGATAGCCGGCGCAGGTGATCAGCACCTTGGGCTCGATCTGGCCGAAGCGGTCGATCACCCCCTGGGTGCCGAAATCCGGCGAACAGCTGGACCACACCGCGCCAAGGCTGGTGCTGGCGAGCATCGCCACCAGGGTGTGCCAGGTGTTGGGCATGCAGGCGGCGACCCGGTCGCCGAGGCCGACCCCGGCGGCCCGCAGGCTGCGTTGCAGGCCGGCGACCTGGGCCGCCAGTTCGGCGTAGGTCAGCTGTTCGCGCTGGCCGTTTTCGTTGATCGCCACCACCGCCACCGCGTCGTCCCGGCGCTTGAGCAGGTGCTCGGCGAAGTTCAGGGTGGCGCCGGGAAACCACTGCGCGCTGGGCATCTGCGGGCCTTCGCGGAGCACGCATTCGGCGCTCTGCCGGAAGCGGACGTCGAAGAAGTCGACGATGGCCTGCCAGAAGCGTTCGCGCTGGTCGATGCTCCACTGGTGCAGGCTGGGGTAGTCGTGAAGGTTCAGCCCGTGGCGCTGATTGACGAAGCGGCGGAAGGCATCCATCCGCGTCTTGCCGATGCGTTCGGCGCTGGGTTGCCAGAGAAGGTCGGACATGCAAGGCCTCTATTTCTTCTTATGTTCGGTGTGCGCTGTCGTTCATTGTGGCGAGGGAGTTTGCTCCCGTTCGGCCGCGTAGCGGTCGTCCATCAGACGACCGCGTTTTGTCGTTGAATCTCGGTTGCCTGGTTTTAGGGCCGCTACGCGACCCGGCGGGAGCAAGCTCCCTCGCCACAGAAAGAGTGGGGGGCAGGGGCGGGGTTATTGCGCCAGCCAGCCGCCGTCAATGTTCCACGCCGCGCCGCGCACCTGGGCGCCGGCTTCACTGCACAAAAATAGCACCAGCTCGCCCAGTTGCGACGGGGTGACGAACGCCAGGGACGGCTGTTTTTCCGCCAGCAGATCATGCTGGGCCTGTTGCGGGTCGGTGCCCGCCGCGACACGATCGTCGATCTGCTTCTGCACCAGCGGGGTCAGCACCCAGCCGGGGCAGATGGCGTTGCAGGTGACGTTGCTGGTGGCGGTTTCCAGGCCCACCACCTTGGTCAGGCCGATCACCCCGTGCTTGGCCGCGACATAGGCGGCCTTGCCCACGGAACCGACCTGGCCGTGCACCGAGGCGATGTTGACGATCCGCCCCCAGCCCTTGGCGCGCATTCCCGGCAACCCCAGGCGGGTGCTGTGAAACACCGACGACAGGTTGATGGCGATGATCGAGTCCCAGCGTTCCACGGGGAATTCTTCCACCGCCGCCACGTGCTGGATGCCGGCGTTGTTGACCAGGATGTCGACGCCGCCGAACTCCCGTTCGGCGTAGGCGAACAGCTCGGCGATCTGCGCCGGGTCGCTGACGTCCGCCGGGTGATGGCCAACCTGGCCGCCGAATTGCCCGACCTCGGCGATCGCCTTCGAGGCATCGCCAAAGCCGTTGAGAATCAGCTTGGCCCCGGCCTTGGCCAGGACCAGGGCGATGCCCAGGCCAATGCCGCTGGTGGAGCCGGTGACCAAGGCGGTCTTGCCAGAAAGAGTGCTCATGAATACCTCACACGATGCCGGTGGCGTAGAAAGTGGCGATAACGACGAACACCGCCAGGGTCTTGATCAGGGTAATGCAGAAAATATCCTTGTAGGCCTCGCGGTGGGTCAGGCCGGTGACCGCCAGCAGGGTGATCACCGCGCCGTTGTGCGGCAGGGTGTCCATGCCGCCGCTGGCCATGGACGCCACCCGGTGCAGCACTTCCAGGGGAATGTTGGCGGCGTGGGCGGCGCTGATGAAGCTTTCGGACATGGCCGCCAGGGCGATGCTCATGCCGCCCGAGGCCGAGCCGGTGATGCCCGCCAGCAGGGTCACGGTGATGGCTTCGTTGACCAGCGGGTTGGGGATGCTTTTCAGCCAGTCGGCCAGCACCAGAAAGCCCGGCAGGGAAGCGATCACTGCGCCGAAGCCGTATTCCGAAGCGGTGTTCATTGCCGCCAGCAAGGCGCCGCTGACCGCGCTCTTGCTGCCCTCGGCGAGCTTGCTGCGAATCGCCGAGAAGCCGCATGCCAGCACCATCAGGATGCCTACCAGCAAGGCCGCCTGCACCGCCCAGATGGCGGTGAGCTTGGCGATTTCGCTGGTCACCGGCACGGCCATGCCCGGCAGGCTGAGGCTGTGGGTCTTGCCGTACCACTGCGGAATCCAGTGGGTGAACAGCAGGTTCATGATGCCCACCAGCAGCAGCGGCGACAGCGCCAGCCAGGGGTTGGGCAGCTTCAGGTCTTCGGCGGTTTCCGGTTCGTTGCGCAGGTCGGTGCCGTAGCCTTCACCGGCCTTCTGCGCCTTGTTGCGCTGGCGCTGCAGGAACAGCATGCCGGCGCAGAACACGAAAATCGTCCCGATCAGCCCCAGCCAGGGCGCGGCCCAGGCGGTGGTGTTGAAGAAGGTGCTGGGGATGATGTTCTGGATCTGCGGGGTGCCGGGCAGGGCGTCCATGGTGAAGGAGAACGCGCCCAGGGCGATGGTCGCCGGGATCAGCCGTTTGGGGATGTTGCTCTGGCGGAACATCTCGGCGGCGAAGGGGTAGACCGCGAACACCACCACGAACAGCGAGACGCCGCCGTAGGTCAGCAGGGCGCAGACCAGCACGATCACCAGCATCGCCTGGCGAGTGCCGAGCAGGCGGATCGCCGCGGCGACGATGGAGCGTGAGAAGCCCGACAGCTCGATCAGCTTGCCGAACACCGCGCCCAGCAGGAACACCGGGAAATACAGTTTGATGAAGCCGACCATCTTCTCCATGAACACCCCGGTAAAGGCGGGCGCCACGGCGGAGGGATCGGTGAGCAGCACCGCGCCGAGGGCGGCAATGGGGGCAAAGAGGATGACGCTGTAGCCACGGTAGGCAGCGAGCATCAGCAGCGCCAGGGCTGCCAAGGCAATGATCACACTCATGGTGTGTCTCTCCAGGATTGTTATTGTTGTCGGGTGTTGCGTGTGGAGAGCGTTATAGCGAGAACTGTGCCAGGTAGTTAACTTGTTGATATATAAGTATTTTTTAGATACTTCGAAGGTGATCTGTCCAGATATTCTCTGATTGGAGACAGTGTGGCGAGGGAGTTTGCTCCCGCTGGAGTGCGCAGCACTCCTCATGCCGGCCACCGGGTTGTGTCAGAAAGACCGCAATCACTGGGTTTGGGGCCGCTACGCGGCCCAGCGGGAGCAAGCTCCCTCGCCACGCAAGCGGTTGTCTCTGAAACAGGATTTATGTCTCTTTATTGAGACTCGGCGATCCCCAGCGCCGCCATCTTCTTGTACAGCGTCGAACGGCCCAGCCCCAGGCGTCGCGCGGCTTCATCCACCTTGCCGGCGCACTGGGCCAGGGTGGCGCTGATCAGTTGCCGATCGAATCGTTCCCGGGCCGCGGCGAAGGTTTCCTGGCCCGGCGGCTCGGCCGGCAGCGGGGCCGCATCGCGCTGCACCGGGCTGAAGCTGCCAATTGCCGCGCGAATGTCCGCGGCATTGAGTATCAGGTCGTCGCTGAGCAGCGCCGCCCGCTCCAGCACGTTGCGCAGCTCGCGGATATTCCCCGGCCAGGCATGTTGCGCCAGCAGGGCCAGGGCTTCGCGATCCAGCTCATGCTGGCTGCGCAGTTCTTCGAGAATCCCTTCGCTCAGGGCCGGCAGGTCGTCCAGGCGCTCGCGCAGGGCCGGCACCTGGATCGGCAGCACGTTGAGCCGGTAGTACAGGTCGGCGCGAAACTCGCCGCGCTTGATCGCCGCCTCAAGGTCGGTGGAGGTGGCGGCGATAATCCGCACATCGCTGTGGATCACTTCGTTGGAGCCTACCGGCTCGAATTCTTTCTCTTGCAGCACCCGCAGCAGCTTGCTTTGCAGGGGCAGCGGCATGTCGCCGATTTCGTCGAGGAACAGGCTGCCACCCTGGGCGATCTGCAACTTGCCCGGGCGGCCCTTGCGGTCGGCGCCGGTAAAGGCGCCGGGGGCGGTGCCGAAGAACTCCGCCTCCAGCAGGGCCTCGGGAATCGCCGCGCTGTTGATGCTGACAAAGGGCTTGTGGGCCCGGGGCGAGGCCGCATGGATGGCCTGGGCCAGCAGCTCCTTGCCGGTGCCGGTTTCGCCTTGCAGCAGGATCGGCGACTCGGCGCTGGCCCCGCGTCGGGCGCGGCGCTTGACCTCCAGGCTGGCGGCGCTGGTGCCGATGAAGTGGGCGAAGTTGTACTTGGTCTGCCGGGCCCGCAGCAGGGAGCGGGTGGAGGCCAGTTCTTCCTGCATGCTCAGGTAGCGCTTGAGCATCGGTGACAGGCTGCGCAGCTCATCGAACAGGGCAAAGCCGATGGCGCCGATCACCGTGCCGGCGTCGTCGTGGATCGGCAGGCGCATCACCACCAGCGGTTCCTTGGGGGTGTCCTGCATGTCCAGCAGGATCGGGCGTCCGGTGCGCACCACCTCCCGCAGCAGGCTGCCGGGGATCACGCTTTCGCAGGGCTTGCCGATGGCGAAGGCTGCCGATTCCAGGCCGAAGCGCCGGGCGTAGCGCTCGTTCATCCAGACGATATTGGCGTCGCGGTCGACAATCACCGTGCCTTCGCTGGACTGCTCGATGATCTCGAACAGCGAGCGGATCGCCAGTTGGCGTACACGCTGGTAATCCTTGAGGCTTTCGCTGTCGTTCATGGCGGCATCCTGACAATGGGCGCGGCGATTATGCCGCAGTCTGCCCAGGTTGTTGCGCTGTAGCCGCTGCCGAGCGCCAGCGAGGCTGCGCAAAGGGCCGCAGGACCTTCGGCGGCCTTGAGGGCAGCGCCTGCTGCGCAGCCGTTCGCAGCCTGCGGCAGCGGCTACAGGATGCAGCGTCTGTTGCCGCTGTCGAGCCTTGGCGAGACTGCGAAAAAGGGACGTCGGCGGCGGGTCAACCAGGGTGGGCGGCGGCCAGCAGTTCCCGGGTGTAGGGGTGTTGCGGGTTGTCGAACACCTCGTGGCTGGCGCCGCGTTCCACCACCTGGCCGTCCTTGATCACGATCATGTCGTGGGCCAGGGCCCGCACCACCGCCAGGTCATGGCTGATGAACAGGTAGGTCAGGCCGTACTTTTCCTGCAGCTGGCGCAGCAGGGCCACCACTTGTTTCTGCACGGTGCGGTCCAGGGCCGAGGTCGGTTCGTCCAGCAGGATCAGCGCCGGTTTCAGCACCAGGGCCCGGGCGATGGCGATGCGTTGGCGCTGGCCGCCGGAAAACTCGTGGGGGTAGCGGTGGCGGCTGTCAGGGTCGAGGCCGACTTCCTCCAGGGCGCGGATCACCTGTTCATCGCACTGGCGGGCGTCGTACTGGCTGTGCACTTCCAGGCCTTCGCTGATGATCTGCGCCACCGACATGCGCGGGCTGAGGCTGCCGAAGGGGTCCTGGAACACCACCTGCATCTGCTTGCGCCAGGGCCGCAGCTGTTTCTGGTTGAGGCCGTCCAGGGCCTGGCCCTGGAAGCGGATGCCGCCGCGCGAATCGAGCAAACGCAAGATCGCCTGGCCCAGGGTGGATTTGCCCGAGCCGGATTCGCCGACAATCCCCAGGGTCTTGCCGTGCTCCACGCTGAGGCTGATGCCGTCCACGGCCCGCAGGTACTCCTTGCGCCGGAACAGGCCGCCGCCGATCTGGAATTCGACGCTGAGCTGGTCCACTTCCAGCACGGTTTCCCGGCTGTCGCGGCACAGCGGCTGGCCCTCGGGCTCGGCGTGCAGCAGTTCGCAGCTGTAGGGATGTTGCGGCGCGCTGAACAGGGTGTCGCAGTCGGCCTGTTCGACGATCTCCCCGGCCTTCATCACGCACACCCGCTGGGCGATGCGTCTCACCAGGTTGAGGTCGTGGCTGATCAGCAGCAGCGACATGCCCAGGCGCTGCTGCAGGGATTTGAGCAGCAGCAGGATCTTGCGCTGCACGGTCACGTCCAGGGCCGTGGTGGGTTCGTCGGCAATCAGCAGCTCCGGCTCGCAGGCCAGGGCCATGGCGATCATCACCCGCTGGCGCTGGCCGCCGGAGAGCTGGTGCGGGTAGGCCTTGAGCCGTTCCCGGGGCTTCTGGATGCCCACCAGCTCCAGCAGTTCGAGAATCCGCGCCTGGGCCTGTTTGCCGCCCAGGCCGCGATGCAGCAGCAGGGTTTCGCCGATCTGCTTCTCGATGCTGTGCAGCGGGTTGAGGGAGGTCATGGGCTCCTGGAAGATCATCGCGATGCGGTTGCCGCGCAGCTTCTGCAGGGTCGCCGAATCGGCGCCGAGCAGTTCCTGGCCGCGGTAGCGCACGCTGCCGGAACTGCTGCAGCCGGTCTGCGGCAGCAGTTGCAGGATCGAGTGAGCCGTCACCGACTTGCCCGAGCCGGACTCGCCCACCAGGGCCAGGCATTCACCGGGGCGGATGTCCAGGCTCAGGTCACGAACCACGGTCTGCGCGCCGAAGGCGACCTTGAGCTGGCGGATTTCGATCAGGTTGTCAGTCATTGCTTGCGTCCGCGTCATGAGCGTGGGTCAAAGGCATCGCGCAGCGCCTCGCCGATAAACACCAGCAGCGAGAGGATCAGCGCCAGGGTGAAAAACGCCGTCAGCCCCAGCCACGGCGCTTGCAGGTTCTGCTTGCCCTGGCCGATCAACTCGCCCAGGGAGGCGCTGCCGGCGGGCATGCCGAAGCCGAGGAAGTCCAGGGCGGTGAGGGTCGAGATGGCGCCGGTGAGGATGAACGGCAGGTAGCTCAGGGTGGCGTTCATCGCGTTGGGCAGGATGTGCCGCAGGATCACCTTGCGGTCGCTCAGGCCCAGGGCCCGGGCGGCCTTGACGTACTCCAGGTTGCGCCCGCGCAGGAACTCGGCGCGCACCACGTCCACCAGGGCCAGCCAGGAGAACAGCGCCATGATTCCCAGCAGCCACCAGAAGTTCGGCTCGACGAACCCCGAGAGGATGATCAGCAGGTAGAGCACCGGCAACCCGGACCAGACTTCCAGCAGGCGCTGGCCCAAGAGGTCGACCCAGCCGCCGTAATAGCCCTGCAGGGCGCCGGCGGCGATGCCGATCAGGGCGCTGATGGCGGTCAGGGCCAGGGCGAACAGGATCGACACCCGGGCGCCGTAGATCACCCGCGCCAGCACGTCCCGGGCCTGGTCGTCGGTGCCCAGCCAGTTGACCTGGCTCGGCGGACTGGGGGCCGGCTGGGTCAGGTCGTAGTTGGGCGTGTCTTCGCTGAAGGGGATCGGCGGGAACAGCAGCCAGCCACCGTCCTTGCGGATCAGTTGCTGCACGTAGTCGCTGCGGTAGTCGGCCTGGAACGGCAGTTGGCCGCCGAACTCCTGCTCGGTGTAGCGCTTGAATGCCGGGAAGTACAGCGAGCCCTGGTAGCTGACCACCAGTGGCTTGTCGTTGGCGATCAACTCGCCGCCCAGGGTCAGGATGAACAGGCCGATGAACAGCCACAACGACCACCAGCCACGGCGGTTTTGCTTGAACCGGTCCAGGCGCCGGCGGGCCACGGGAGAAAGCTTGAGCATCAGGCGTTCCTCGCGGCGAAGTCGATGCGCGGGTCGACCAGGGTGTAGCACAGGTCGCCGATGAGTTTTATCAAGAGGCCGAACAGGGTGAAGATGAACAGCGAGCCGAACACCACCGGGTAGTCGCGGGAGACCGCGGCTTCGTAGCTCATGCGCCCCAGGCCGTCGAGGGAGAAGATCACCTCGATCAGCAAGGAGCCGGCGAAGAATACGCTGATGAAGGCCTGGGGAATCCCCGAGACCACCAGCAGCATGGCGTTACGGAACACATGCCCATACAGCACCCGGCGCTCGCTCAGGCCCTTGGCCCGGGCGGTGACCACATATTGGCGGGTGATTTCGTTGAGGAAGGAGTTCTTGGTGAGGATGGTCAGGGTGGCGAAGCCGCCGATCACCAGCGAGGTCACCGGCAGCACCAGGTGCCAGAAGTAGTCGGCGACCTTGCCCAGGGTGCTCAGCTGTTCGAAGTTGTCCGAGACCAGGCCGCGCACCGGGAACCAGTTCAGCGAGGTGCCGCCGGCGAACAGCACGATCAGGAACATGGCGAACAGGAAGGCCGGCATGGCGTAGCCGATGATGATCGCGGTGCTGCTCCAGATGTCGAAGTGGCTGCCGTGGTGCACCGCCTTGCGAATCCCCAGGGGGATCGACACCAGGTAGGTGATCAGCGTTGCCCAGAGGCCCAGGGAGATGGTCACCGGCATTTTTTCCAGGATCAGGTCGGTGACCGTGGCGCCGCGGAAGAAGCTCTTGCCGAAGTCCAGCTGGGCGTAGTTTTTCAGCATCAGCCACAGGCGTTCATGGGCCGGCTTGTCGAAGCCGTACTGTTTCTCGATGTCCTGGATCAGCTTGGGGTCCAGGCCGCGGCTGGCCCGGGAGCCGCTGCTGCTCATGGCATCGGCGGAACCGCCGACCGCAGCGCCGCCGCCAATGCCTTGCAGGCGGGCGATGGCTTGCTCCACCGGGCCGCCGGGGGCCGCCTGGACGATGACGAAGTTCACCAAAAGAATGATCAGCAGGGTCGGGATGATCAGCAGCAGGCGCCGCAGAATGTAGGCCAGCATCAGTGGCGTCCTCCGGGTTTGCCACGGCGGATCAGCTCGGCGGCCATCTGTTCATGGGTCAGCGCGGTGCTGCTGACTTCCCACCAGCTTTCGATGGCTTCGTCGTTGCTCGCCGGCACCTTGGGGATGCCGAAGCGGTTCCACCACACCGTGGAGGTGCCGGGCGGGTAGTAGTTGGCGATCCAGTAGTAGTTCCATTGCAGCACCCGGTCCAGGGCGTGGGCGTAGCGCAGCATCTCCGGCTGGCTGGTGGCTTTCACCAGGCCGTTGACCAGGCTGTCCACCGCCGGGTTCTTCAGCACCATGTAGTTGTTGGAGCCGGGGTCGTTGGCCGCCGCCGAGCCGAAGTAGTTATACAGCTCCATGCCCGGCGAGGTGGTCACCGGGTAGCCGGTGACGATCATGTCGTAGTCCCGGGCCATCAGGCGGTTGACGTATTGCGAGGAGTCGATGCGGCGGATGTTCAGGCTGATGCCGATCTGCGCCAGGTTGCGCTTGTAGGGCAGCAGCAGGCGCTCGATGGAACCCTGGGTGATGAGGAAGGTGAAGCTCAGGGGCTCGCCTTCGGCATTCACCAGCTTGTCGCCTTCGGCTTTCCAGCCGGCCTGTTCCAGCAGGGCCAGGGCTTGCAGCTGCTTGTCGCGGATGACCCCGCTGCCGTCGGTTTTCGGTGCTTCGAAGACCTGGGTGAAGACTTCGTCGGGGATCTGCCCGCGCAGCGGTTCGAGGATTTTCAGCTCCTCGGCATCCGGCAGGCTGCGGGCTGCCAGCGCGGTGTTGGAGAAGAAGCTCTGCTGGCGGATATACAGGTTGCGCATCATCTGCCGGTTGCTCCATTCGAAATCCCAGAGCATGGCCAGGGCCTGGCGTACCCGGCGGTCCTGGAACACCGGCCGGTCGAGGTTGAACACGTAGCCCTGGGCCGGTTGCGGCGCCGACTGGGCCAGGTGGGCCTTTTGCAGGCGCCCGTCGCTCAGGGCCGGGCTGTCGTAGCCGATGGAATAGCCGGTGGCGGAGAATTCGCGGTTGTAGTCGTAGGCGCCGCCACGCAGCACTTGGCGGGCGACGTCGATATCGCCGAAGTACTCGACGCTGAAATGATCGAAGTTGTACAGGCCGCGGCTCACCGGCAGGTCCTTGCCCCACCAGTCGGGGTTGCGGGCGAAGGTGATGCTGTTGCCTGAATCCACCTTGGCCACCCGATAGGGGCCGCTGCCCAGGGGCGCTTCGTAGCCGCCGCCATTGGCGAAGTCGCGACTCTTCCACCAGTGCTCGGGGAACACCGGCAGGGTCGCGATATCCAGGGGCAGGGTGCGGTTTTCGTTGTTCTTGAAGTCGAAACGCACCACCCGCGGCGATTCCACGGTGACGCCTTTGACGTCCTCGAACTGGGTGCGGTAGCGCATGCTGCCCTGGGTCATCAGCAGGTCGTAGCTGTAGCGCACGTCTTCGGCGGTGATCGGCGTGTCATCGGCGAAGCGGGCCTTGGGGTTGAGGTAGAAGCGCAGCCATAGGCCGTCTTCGGCGCGCTCCATCTTCTCTGCAACCAGGCCGTAGACGGTGTAGGGCTCATCCAGGGAGCGCAGGGCCAGGGGCGAATAGACCAGGCTGTCGAGCTGGGACACGCCGATGCCCTTGTCGATGTAGGGCAGCACGTGGTCGAAACGGCCGATCTCGATGGCCGAGCGGCGCAGGGTTCCGCCCTTGGGAGCCTGGGGGTTGACGTAGTCGAAGTGGCTGAAGCCCTGGGGGTACTTGGCCGGTTCGCCGTAGACGGTCAGGGCGTGTTGCGGTGCTGCCTGGGCGCCCGCGGCGCCCAGCAACAGCGCGGTAAACAGTACGGTGGGGAAAAGCAGTCGCATTGTCAGCCTTACGAGCCGGGTGATCGATGACCACGATTTGTACGCTAGCGGCGCGTGACTGGCCAGCCGCTTTCACAAGCACAACGGCCCACCAGGAGGCGGGCCGTTGAGCGGACGCAAACGCGAGGGGATCAGTCCTGGCGGCTGGTGACTTCCAGCAGGTGGTAGCCGAACTGGGTCTTCACCGGGCCTTGTACGACGTTGACCGGGGCGCTGAACACCACGGTGTCGAATTCCTTGACCATCTGGCCCGGGCCGAAGGAGCCCAGGTTGCCGCCGTCACGGCTTGACGGGCAGGTGGAGTTCTTTTTCGCGACTTCGGCGAAGTCGGCGCCGGCTTCGATTTCGGCTTTGAGTTCGTTGCACTTGGCTTCGCTGGCAACCAGGATGTGACGGGCAGTGGCTTTGGCCATGGGTGTTGCTCCTTTCAAGAAAGTTGAGAGCCTACCGGATTCAGGAGGCTATTTCTTCTCAAAGTTCCTGCAAAGCGTTGCCGCCCGGCGCTTGCGCGGGCGGCGGGTGTGGTTGGGACGGTGCTGGTCAGGCGGGGACGGCAGCGACCTTGGCTGCGTGTTGCAGTTGTTCTGCGCCGCAGCGCAGCAATTGCTCGGTGGCGTTCCAGCCCAGGCAGCCGTCGGTCACCGAGACACCGTAGCGCAGCTGGCCGCTCAGGGGCTGGCAGCCTTCGAACAGATGGCTTTCCAGCATCACCCCCATCAGCGAGCGATCGCCCTGCAGGCGTTGCTCCAGGACCTCATTGAACACCGCTGGTTGGCGCAACGGGTCCTTGCCGCTGTTGGCGTGGCTGCAGTCGACCATGATTCGCGCCGGGATCTTCAGCTTGTGCAGGTCGCGCTGGACCTGGGCCACGCTCTGGCGGTCGTAGTTCGGCCCGCGGTGGCCGCCACGCAGCACCAGGTGGGTGTCGGGGTTGCCCGGGGTCTGGATGACTGCCGGGTGGCCCTGGCTGTCGACGCCGAAGTGGCGGTGCGGGTGAGCGGCCGAACGCATGGCGTCACAGGCGATAGCGACGCCGCCGTCGGTGCCGTTCTTGAAGCCCACGGGCATCTCCAGGCCGCTGGCCATTTCGCGGTGGATCTGTGATTCGGTGGTGCGGGCGCCAATGGCCACCCAGCTCAGCAGGTCGTCGAAGTAGCCGGCGGCCATCGGTTGCAGCAGTTCGGTGGCGATCGGCAGGCCCAGGCGCAGCATTTCGCGCATCAGTTCCCGGGACAGGCTCAGGCCGCCGGCCATGTCGTCGCTGCCATCCAGGCGCGGGTCGTACGCCAGGCCTTTCCAGCCGACGGTGGTGCGGGGCTTTTCCACGTAGGCGCGCATGACCAGCAGCATTTGGTCGCTGACCTCTTCGGCCAAGCGGGCCAGGTTGGCGGCGTATTCCAGGGCCGATTGCGGATCGTGGATGGAGCAGGGGCCGACGACGACCAGCAGGCGTGGGTCGCGACCTTCGAGAATGGCGCGCACCGCCAGGCGGTGGTTGGCAACTTGCTGGCTCAGGGCCAGGGACAGCGGCAGTTGCTGCTTGAGCTCCAGGGAGCTGGGCAGGCGCCGGGTCAGGGGTTCATTGGCGCTGACGTGGGCGGACAGGGGCAGAGCGGATACGGACGAATTCATGTGCGGTCTTCCTGGGCGGGCGGCGGGATATGCCCCGCGCGCGGCCCTACTGGGGTGTTCGACAATTGGCCGTACTGGCCATCAATGTGCAATTGCCACCGGTAGGTGACCGATCGGAGGCGGCAGGCTGTCCCGAGCGGAGGCTGCTAAATCGCCAGGCGGAAAACATGTCGTAGCGGTAATAGGTGGCGTAGTTCATGGGGCAATCCTCAGTAAGTTCGGTGTGTTGCTGAAAGTCGTGGTTGAAAACGTGGTGCCAGAAAAAACAAAACCCCCGGTCGGGAGGCCGACCGGGGGTTTAGATTTCTCTGGTAGGCGACCCGTCAAAATGGGCGCCGGTTGGGTATCAGGCGCGCCAGTGGCTAAACCAATACCCAAAATAAAAGTTGACCGGAGCCACGCTGCCGTTGACCCAGGCAGCCGCAACCGAACGCAGTGCGCTGGCGGTGTGGCGGTGCAGGGAAGGGGTCTGGGACAACATGGGTTTCTCCGTAAAGTGGGCCGAGCTTACTAGAGGCCGGGGCCGGGATTCAATCAGTAATTTCTATCGCGGTGGCCGGCACTGGCCATGGATTAAGCCTAGGGGGGATTTATGCCACACTCGCCGCTCCCGTCTGTTTGCCTTCCAAGGAATGTCCATGTCCGTTTTGAGCCTTGCTGTCGCCCAATCGGTGTCCGTTGCTGGCGATCTACCGGCCAACCTGGCCCGGCATCAACATCTGATGCGGCTGGCGGCTGAGCGGGGCGTGCAATTGCTGGTGTTTCCCGAACTGTCGCTGACGGGGTATGAGCCGCAGTTGGCCGCCGCCCTGGCGTTGGTGCCGGATTCGCCTGAGCTGCAGGTGCTGCGGGATCTGGCCCGGGAGTTGGAGTTGACGGCGGTAGTGGGGATGCCGATCCGCCTGGCTGTCGACGGGCCGGTCTTGATTGGCGCGCTGGTGCTGGGGGCCGACGGTTCGCTGGCGATCTACAGCAAGCAGCATTTGCATGCGGGAGAGGAGCGCGCTTTTGTCGCAGGCAGCGGCGGCGCGCCCTTGAGCTTCGACGGCGAACGCGTGGCGTTGGCGATTTGTGCGGATTTCTGCCACGCCAGCCACGTGCAGGCGGCGGTGGATGCCGGAGCCGGGGTATACGCCGCCGGGGTGTTGATCAGTGAAGGCGGCTACGCTGCCGATAGCGCACGGCTCCAAGGGTATGCCCGAGAGCACGGGATCTTGGTGCTGATGGCCAATCATGGCGGCCCCAGCGGCGGTTGGGCCTGTGCTGGGCGCAGTGCCATCTGGGGGGCTCAGGGCCAGTTGCTGGCGGCCGTTGATGGTGTGGGCGAGGCGCTATTGATCGTTCGAGGCAGTGCCGGGCAATGGCAAGCGCAGGTGCTGGCGGTGAACACTTGATGGGCGGCTTTTCGTTGTCTCCGGCGACTGCTTCGGACCTGGCTTTCGCCCGTGACCTGACCCGCTCCACCATGCTCGGCTATTACATTCGCCATGACTTGTTGTGGCAGGACGAAGCCTTCGATGTGGCCTGGGCCGGCCGCCGGAACCTGCTGATCTGCCAGGGCGCCGGGGTGCTGGGCTTTGTCAGCCTGAGTCGGGATGCGCAAGCGCTGTACATCCGCGAACTGCATGTATTGGAAGCGTTTCGGGGGCAGGGCGCCGGGGCCTGGACGCTGCAGCAGGTGCTTGAGATGGCTCGCCAGGAGCGTCGTGGGCTGTTGCGCCTGACGGTGTTCAAGGACAACCCGGCACAGCGCCTGTATGAGCGGATGGGGTTGCAGGTGGTGGGGGAGGACGACTGCTTCTGGCGCATGCAGCGCTCGTCTGTTTCGCTCCCTGGAGATCTCGGCGACGCCTGAGCAATCCGCCGCTCGCCGGTTCTGCTACAGGTTCGGATCGATGCTGGGCGCGTCATCGAGGATGACGCCGTCCTTCATTCCCAGTAGCACCGCGACCTTGTGTGCTTCCCCGCGTTTGCCTTTCTTGCGACCCGCCAATACCTGATAAGTCGTAGCGGGATCAACCCCGTGTTCACGAGCAAATTGTTGAACCGATTTACCTTGATGTTCCAGCCAGGCCTTGGCTTGTGCGGCAGTGCGGATACCGGGCATAGTTCAAAACCGTTCAAATTTGTTCAATGCTTGAAGAGTATGACACCCCCTTGGGGTGTAACTGATGGGATCATACATCCAAATGAGTGGAATCGGTTCGCGGTTGAGGCAGGAGCGAGAACGCCTGGGACTGTCGCAAAAAGTTTTTGGTGAAATCGGTGGGGTCGAGGCCAACGCCCAAGGTCGATATGAAAGTGGTGACCGCGCGCCCAAGGCAGATTATCTGTCCCGGGTGGCGGCTAAAGGCGTGGATGTACTGTATGTGCTGACCGGCAGCCGGATCCCGATCCACAGCAGCAGGTTGAGTCAGGCAGAGGAAAAGGTCCTGGATTGCTACCGGGCGTTGTTCAAGGAAGACCAGGAGGCAATTTGCCGCCTGACCAGCACCCTGGCCGAGCTTTCGGGAAGCCGGGGCGAGAGGATAAAGGCCCGGCCGGGAGAGTGATCGGCAAGGGTTGCGTTAATGCTGGCGGCGCTTAGACCGCTTTTGTGCTCGGATGTTTTTTATATAGCGCTTGTGATTAGGTTTGTGCGGCGCTTTTTTGCTAAGGTGTCGGGCAACCTGTAAAGACCATATCGCGAGGTGTCTGCTTGATAAGGGTGCTAGTAGTCGATGACCATGATCTCGTTCGTACGGGCATTACACGAATGTTGGCTGACATCGATGGCCTGCAAGTAGTCGGGCAGGCAGAGTCAGGGGAGGAGTCCCTGCTCAAGGCGCGGGAGTTGAAGCCCGATGTGGTCCTGATGGACGTCAAGATGCCGGGCATCGGCGGCCTCGAAGCCACGCGCAAACTGCTGCGCAGTCATCCGGACATCAAGGTCGTGGCGGTCACCGTCTGCGAGGAAGATCCGTTTCCTACTCGCTTGTTGCAAGCAGGAGCGGCGGGCTACCTGACCAAAGGCGCCGGCCTGAACGAAATGGTCCAGGCCATTCGCCTGGTATTTGCCGGCCAGCGCTACATCAGCCCGCAGATCGCTCAGCAATTGGTGTTCAAGTCATTCCAGCCTTCCAGTGATTCACCGTTCGATGCCTTGTCGGAGCGGGAAATCCAGATTGCGCTGATGATTGTCGGTTGCCAGAAAGTGCAGATCATCTCCGACAAACTGTGCCTGTCGCCGAAAACCGTGAATACCTACCGTTATCGCATTTTCGAGAAGCTCTCGATCAGCAGTGACGTCGAATTGACGCTATTGGCGGTTCGTCACGGCATGGTTGATGCCAGCCTCTGAAATGACCGACCTGTTTGATCCCAGTGCTTTTCTATCTACCTGCAGTGGCCGCCCCGGTGTGTATCGCATGTTCGACAGCGATGCACGCCTGCTCTACGTCGGTAAAGCCAAGAACCTGAAGAACCGCCTGTCCAGCTACTTCCGCAAGACTGGCCAGGCGCCGAAGACCGCAGCCCTGGTGGCGCGCATTGCGCAGATCGAAACCACCATCACCGCCAATGAAACCGAAGCGCTGTTGCTGGAACAGACGCTGATCAAGGAATGGCGGCCGCCGTACAACATCCTGCTGCGCGACGATAAGTCCTACCCCTACGTATTCCTTTCCGACGGCGCCTTTCCGCGTTTCAGCATTCATCGCGGGGCGAAGAAGCAGAAGGGCAAGTACTTCGGGCCTTACCCCAGTGCCGGCGCCATCCGCGAAAGCCTCAGCCTGTTGCAGAAGACTTTCATGGTCCGCCAGTGCGAGGACAGCTACTACAAGAACCGCACGCGGCCCTGCCTGCAGTACCAGATCAAGCGCTGCAAGGCGCCCTGTGTCGGCTTGGTGGAGCCTGAAATCTATGCGGAAGATGTGCGCCATTCGGTGATGTTCCTGGAAGGGCGCAGCAATGCCCTGACCGACGAGCTCTCCACGGCCATGGAAGCCGCCGCCAGCACCCTGGATTTCGAAAAGGCTGCCGAGTTGCGAGACCAGATTTCCCTGCTGCGCCGGGTCCAGGACCAGCAGAGCATGGAAGGCGGCACCGGCGATGTGGATGTGGTGGCGGCCTTCGTCAACCCGGGCGGCGCCTGTGTGCACCTGATCAGCGTGCGCGGCGGCCGGGTATTGGGCAGCAAGAACTTCTTCCCCCAGGTGGGGATCGAGGAAGACGTGGCGCAAGTCATGTCGGCGTTCCTCGGCCAGTATTTTGTCAGCAGCCCGGAGCGCGACCTGCCCTCCGAGCTGATCGTCAACGTGGTGCATGAAGACTTCCCAGCCCTGATCGCCGCCATCGATGAGCTGCGCGGGCGCGAGCTGACCATCAGCCACCGGGTGCGCGGTACCCGGGCTCGCTGGCAGCAGTTGGCGGTGACCAACGCCGAACAGGCCCTGAGCGCGCGCCTGGCCAACCGTCAGCATGTGGCCGCCCGCTTCGAAGCCTTGGCTGAAGTGCTGAACCTGGACGAGCCACCACAGCGCCTGGAGTGCTACGACATCAGCCATTCCAGCGGCGAAGCCACCGTGGCCTCCTGCGTGGTGTTCGGCCCGGAAGGGCCGCTGAAGTCCGACTACCGGCGCTACAACATCGAAGGCGTGACCGCCGGCGACGACTACGCGGCCATGCACCAAGCCCTGACCCGGCGCTTCAGCAAGCTCAAGGACGGCGAAGGCAAGCTGCCGGATATCCTCCTGGTGGACGGTGGCAAGGGCCAGCTGTCCATGGCGCGCGATGTGCTCAATGAACTGGCGGTGCCGGACCTGATCCTGCTCGGCGTAGCCAAGGGCGCGACCCGCAAGGCCGGTTTCGAAACCCTGTACCTGAACGACGCGGCCCACGAATTCACCCTCAAGGGCGACTCGCCGGCGCTGCACCTGATCCAGCAAATTCGCGATGAGGCTCACCGCTTCGCGATCACCGGTCACCGCGCCCGGCGTGGCAAGACCCGGCGCACCTCGACCCTGGAAGGGGTGGCGGGCGTCGGGCCGAAGCGTCGGCGGGACCTTCTCAAACATTTTGGTGGATTGCAGGAACTGTCCCGTGCAAGCATCGACGAGATTGCCAAAGCACCGGGAATCAGTAAAAAGCTCGCAGAGTTGATTTATGCAAACCTGCACAGCGAGTAGAATGCCCAATCACCTCGTAGCCAGTTGTGCCGATGAATATCCCTAATCTGATCACCGTTCTACGCGTTCTGCTCATCCCGATCTTCATTTTGCTGTTCTATTTGCCCTATAGCTGGAGCTACATGGCAGCCAGTTCAGTATTCGCCTTTGCGGCCGCCACCGACTGGCTGGACGGGTACCTGGCGCGACGCCTGCAGCAGAGCACGCCATTTGGCGCGTTCCTCGATCCGGTGGCCGACAAGCTGATGGTGGCGGTGGCCCTGGTGCTGCTGGTGCAAGAGCATCACAACCTGTGGCTGACTTTGCCCGCCGCGGTGATCATCGGCCGTGAAATCGTCATTTCGGCGCTGCGCGAGTGGATGGCCGAGCTCGGCGCTCGCGCCCAGGTGGCGGTATCTAACATGGGCAAATGGAAAACCGCGGCGCAGATGCTGGCGCTGGTGATTCTGCTGGCCAATCCCTCGGACTTCAGCTTCTGGGTGCTGGTGGGTTACGCCTTGCTGTTGGCGGCGGCCGGCCTGACCTTGTGGTCCATGCTGCAGTACCTGCGGGCCGCCTGGCCGCACCTGAAAACTGACAACGAGAAAAAATAAGTTTTTTTGAATCAAAGGCTTGACGCGCATTCGGATTTCTATAGAATGCGCAACACCAAGACGTTGCGGGAATAGCTCAGTTGGTAGAGCACGACCTTGCCAAGGTCGGGGTCGCGAGTTCGAGTCTCGTTTCCCGCTCCAAACATAGCGCTGCAGAGTTCCACTGAATTCTGCAGCGATCGCAAAAAGGACCTTCGGGTCCTTTTTGCGTTTCTGCGGTTCCTGCTGAAATCCAGCGCCATCTAATGTGTTCAAGCCCAGAGCTCAGTCCTTTTCGAGGGCTTGGGCTGGCGAGTCGGTCTGTTGCTGGAGTGATGGGTGGGGCAAGGCGGCACTGATGTGCTGGCTCGCGGCGTGCGGGTCCGGGGCGGTCAATCAGGTATCGCTGGGCGGGTAAATAGAAGCGCATGTCTCAAAGAGAGGCGCTTTCAAAGGCCTCAGGGCTGACCCCGCCCAGTTGCCTTGCTCAGCCTTCCGGCAGGTTATTGAAGATGATCTCCAGGGTTGCGTTGAGTTTGTTGATTTGCGCTTGGGTCAGGCCCTTGAAGCTGTTGCGGAAGATGTCGCTGGTGCAACGCTGGACTTCTTCGATGGTGTCGCGTCCCTGTTGGGTCAGCGAAACTTCGGTCACTCGGCCGTCGCTGGCGCTGGTGTTGGTCTCCACCAGGCCGTCGGCTTTCATGCGGTAGACGATCTTGGTGATGGTGGACAGCTTGGCGATGGCGTGGACGGAGATCTCCGAAATGCTCGACTCGCCGTTTTCCTTGAGGATGAACAGGATTCTCCAGCGTGGGATATCCATATCGATCTTCTTCAGGACCTTTTCCATGGCCATGGAGTAACGACCGTGCAGGCGTGCCAGCCAGTAAAAGGGGAATTCTTCTTTCTTGAAGTTTTCGCTGGCCGGGTCGTAGCGGCTCATGCGTTTTTTCGGGGTGGTCATAAACAGTCGCGCAGCCATTTTTGATGAGCTGGCTTTATAGAGGGTTGCGCGCCGGCTGTCGACCTGCGGCGATAGCGCGCCTGGCCGGGAGCACGCTCTGTGCTGCCGGCCACGCACTTGACGATATTGCGCAGGCTCAGGTGGCGAGCAGTGCCTGGTGCCTGCTGGCCAGCCCCAGGTAGGTTTCGATGATGCGCGGGTCATCGGCCAGCTGGCTGGCGGGACCTTGCATGGCTATGTGTCCGGTTTCCAGGACGTAGGCATAGTCGGCAATGCGCAGGGCGGCGCGGGCATTCTGCTCCACCAGCAGGATCGACACGCCCTGTTCGCGCAGGGCGCTGATGATCCGCAAGATCTCTCGAGTGATCAGCGGCGCCAGGCCCAGGCTCGGTTCGTCGAGCATCAAGAGCTTGGGTTTGGCCATGAGTGCGCGCCCCACGGCAAGCATCTGGCGCTCGCCGCCGGACAGGGTGGCTGCTCGCTGTTCACGGCGTTCCCACAGGCGGGGGAACAGTTCATAGACTTCTTGAAGGGTCCGTGCAGAGTCGCGGTCGCCGCGACGATGGCGCTGGAAAGACCCCAGCAGCAGATTGTCGGCAACGCTCATGCTGGTAAACAGTTCGCGCTTTTCTGGCACTAGGCCCAGGCCGCGGGATACCAGCATTTCGACGTTGGGCGGGGCTTGCAGGTCGCCGTCGAAATGCACCTCTCCTCGGGAGTCTAGGACGCCCATGATGGCTGACAGCAGGGTAGTTTTCCCCGCGCCGTTGGGGCCGATCACGGTGACGATCTGCCCTTTGCCGACTCGCAGGTTGGCATTGCTCAGTGCTTCGATCTTGCCGTAGGACACGCTCAGGTTGCTGATTTCCAGGACGGCGTCACGGCGGCTGTTGTGCGGTGTCGGTAGTGCTTGTGCGGACGTGTTCATCATTCGACCCCTCCCAGGTAGGCTTCCAGTACAGCCGGATTGCTTTGCATTTCTTCGGGCAGGCCCTGGGCGATGCGCTGCCCGAACTCCATGACCACCACTCGATCCACCAGCCCCATGACGAAGTCCATGTCGTGTTCTACCAGCAGGATCGCCATGCCTTCGCTGCGCAGGCGGCTGAGGAGCAGGCCCAGGGCTTCTTTCTCTTTTAGGCGCAGCCCGGCGGCGGGTTCATCGAGCAGCAGCAGGCAGGGATCGGCGCACAGCGCCCGGGCAATTTCCAGGATACGTTGCTGGCCCAGGGCCAGGCTGCCGGCCGGTTCGTACAGGCAGTCGCCCAGGCCGACCCGCTCCAGTTGCTGTCGTGCCTCGTTGAGCAGTCGGGCTTCCTCGCGGCGCTCCAGGTGCAGGGCGGCGGCGACCATGCCGTGTCTGCCGCGTAGGTGGGCGCCGAGGGCGACGTTTTCCAGCACGCTCATCTCGGGTAGCAGCTTGACGTGCTGGAAGGTCCGGCTCAGGCCCATGCGGGCCACATGGCGCGAACTCAGGCCGTTGATCCGCTGGCCCATGAACAGCACCTCGCCGGAGGTCGGGGTGTCGACCCCGGACAGCTGGTTGAACAGGGTGCTCTTGCCGGCGCCGTTGGGGCCGATCAGGGCGAGAATTTCGCCGCTATGGACCTGCAGGCTCATGTCGTTGTTGGCCACCAAGCCGCCAAAACAGCGGGTCACCCCGCGGGCCTCAAGGATCTGCCGGCCATGTTCGGGCAGTGCGCGACGGGGCAAGGGGGTGATGTTGGTGTCGAGAGAGAGCAGTGGCCGGGCCTTGAAGCGTGCTGGTACAAAACGCAGCAGCATTGGCCAGAGGCCGCCTGGAGCGCGTTGCATCAGCAGCACGATCAACAGGCCGAAAGCGATGGTTTCGTAGTTGCCCTGGCTGCCCATGAGGCTTGGTAATCCGTCCTGCAGGGCTTGCTTGAGCAGCGTCACTATGCCGCTGCCGAGCAAGGCGCCCCAGACACTGGCCACGCCGCCGATCAGGGCCATGAACAGGTAGTCGATGCCCATGCCCAGGCCAAAGGGTGTTGGGTTGACGAAGCGTTGAGTGTGGGCGTAAAGCCAGCCGGAGACAGCTGCGAAGACTGCCGAGAGGACGAAGATCAGCATTTTCGAGCGCAGGGTATTGACCCCCATCGACTCGGCCATCACCTGGCCGCCTTTGAGGGCGCGAATGGCCCGGCCTTCACGAGAGTTCAGCAGGTTCTGGGTGATGACGATGGCCAGTAGCAGCACCGCCCAGATCAGATAGAAAATCTTTTCGCCCTTGTCCAGTAGCACGCCGAACAGCGAGATCGACGGCAGTCCGCTGACGCCGGTATGGCCACCCAGTGATTCCAGGGTGCCGAACAGGTAATACAGCGACAGGCCCCAGGCAATGGTGCCCAGGGGCAGGTAGTGTCCGGACAGCCTGAGGGTCAGGGCGCCCAGTAGTAACGCCACCGCAACGGTCAACAGGACGCCGAGCAGCAGTGCCAGCCACGGCGAGGCGCCCGCCCAGGCCAGCCAGTCTGGTAGTTCGCTGGTGGTGAGGTAGGCCGAGGTGTAGGCGCCCAGGCCGACAAAGGCCGCCTGGCCGAAACTGGTCATGCCGCCAATCCCGGTCAGTAGCACCAGGCCGAGCACCACCAGGGTGTAAAGGCCGATGTAGTTGAGCAGGGTCACGTAGTAGGGCGGCAAGAGCAGTGGCACGAGGCCGACCATCAGGGTCAGGAGGGGCAGCAGGTAGCGCGGGTTCATTCTTCTTCCTCCACGTGACGGTGGGTAAGGGAGCGCCATAGCAGGCAGGGAATGATCAAGGTGAAGACGATGATTTCCTTGTAGGTGCTGGCCCAGAACATCGAGAACGCTTCCACCAGGCCGACGCCCAGGGCGCCAATGGCGGCTAGCGGATAGCTGGCCAGCCCGCCGATGATCGCGCCGACAAACCCCTTGAGGCTGATGATGAAGCCGGAGTCGAAATACAAGGTGGTGATGGGCGCGATCAGAATGCCTGAGAGCGTGCCGATCAGCGCTGCGAGGAAGAACGTCGACTGGCCCGCCAGGGACGGGGAGATCCCCATCAGGCGCGCGCCCATGCGATTCACCGCAGTGGCGCGCAGGGCCTTGCCGTACAGGCTGCGTCCGAAGAACAGATAGAGGCCGATGATCAACCCCAGGGACACCGCCAGCACCCACAGTGTCTGGCTGTTGAAGGTTACTGGCCCCAGGTCCAGGCCCTGTTCGGAGAAGGGCCGGGTGCGCGCGCCTTCGGGGCCGAACAGCAGCAGGCCGATGCCGACCATGCTGACGTGGACGGCGATCGACACGATCAGCAGCACCAGCGAGTTGGCCGAGGCGATGCTCTGGAAAGCCAGGCGATAGATCAGGGGGCCCAGTGGCGCCACCAGGGCCAGGGTCAGCAACGCCTGCACGGCCATGGGCAACTGTGCCAGCGGCAGGGTCTTGATCAGCAGTGCCAGGAGCAAGGCGTAGCCGAGCTTGATCAGGGCGCGCAGCGGCAAGCGCCGGCGTTGGCTGCTGCCCAGGGCTGCCCGCAGGTCCAGCAGGCAGTCGATCAGGGTCAGCCCCAGCAGCAGCCAGATCAGCGCGGTGGGCTGGCCGCTCTGCACGCTGGCCATGGTCAAGGCGCCATAGGTGACAAATTCGCCCTGAGGGATCAGCAGGATTCGGGTCACGCTGAACACCAGGAGGATCGACAGAGCCAGCAGCGCATAGATCGCGCCATTGGTCATGCCGTCCTGACCCAGCAGCATGGCTATATGGAAATTCATAATGAGCGCTCTTTTTCTAGCGGATTGAAGGTCGGACGCGAGGGCCTGCGTCCGAAGGTTCGATAAGCGTTCGCTCAGTTGCCTGGCAGTAGCGTCCAGCGGCCGTTTTTCATCACGATCAGTTCACGACCGCGCTCATCGAAGCCGCTGTGGTCCTGCGGGGTCATGTTGTAGACCCCCTGGGTGCCCGCCAGCTCATGGCTTTGCTCCAGGGCGTCACGCAGTGCTGCGCGAAACTCGGGGCTGCCGGGGGCGGCTTTGCTTGCCGCCAGGGGAATTGCCCGTTGCAGCAGCAGGCCGGCGTCGAAGGTGTTGCCGCCAAACGTCGCCGGCGGGGTGCCGGTGAGTTTCTCAAAGGCCTGGGTGTACTCGCGGGCGACTTGTTTGGAGGGGTGCGAGTCGGGAATTTCATCCAGTACCAGCATCAGGCTGGCGGCGAGGATGGTGCCCTCGACCTTCTTTGCGCCGAGCTTGAGAAAGTCCGGCAATGCCGCGCCGTGGGTCTGGTAGATCTGGCCGCGATAGCCTTGATCGAACAGCGTCGCCTGGGGCATCACCGCGGCGCTGCCGGGTGCGGCCACCAGCACTGCGTCGGGTCGCGCCACCAGCACCTTGAGGCTTTGTCCGGTGACCGACGTGTCCTGGCGCTGAAAGCGTTCGTTGGCCACCAGCTTGATGTGGTGCTCGGCGGCGAGACCGCTCATGACCTTGGCCCAGTTTTCACCGTAGGGGTCGCTGGTGCCGATAAAGCCCAGGGTCTTCACCCCTTGCTGGCTCATATGGGCAAACAGTGCCTGAGCTATCAGCTCATCGTTCTGGGTGGTCTTGAACACCCACTTCTTCTGCTCGGTCATGGGCAGCACCACGGCCGCGGTTCCCACTGGCGCCAGCAACGGCACGCCTGCTTCGGCGACGAACTGGATGACCCCCATGGCGTTGGGCGAGCCGCTGGGGCCAATGATCGCGTCGACCTTGTCCTCATCGATCAGCTTCTTCAGGGCCTTGACCGTGGCGGTGGGGTCGCTGCCGTCATCCAGGCTGATGTACTTCACCGTCTGGTCGCCGGCCTGGGTCGGTAGCAGCGCCACGCTGTGCTTCTGCGGCAAGCCGATCAGGGCCAGGGGGCCGGTGGAGGAGGTGATCACGCCGACTTTCACTTCAGCTTGCGCGGCATGCGCGCAAGCGGCACTCAACAACAACAGGGTCACGGCTTTTCTGAAAAGCATGGCTTTCTCCGAAGCGTTGCAAGGCGCTGCATAAGGCTGTTGACCGACCTTTCAGGCTGCGCGGGCCGGCTTGTTTTTATGGGGTTGTGCCGGTGTTGCGGTACTCCAGCAAGGCTCCGTGGTGGACCTTGGTTGACGCAATGGCTAACCGGGCACGGGGAGGGCAAAAGCAGGTTGCATGCCAGGAGCGTGCTGTGTCGGCGGGCGTCGGGAGGGGCGATGACGGCGGCTGTGGGTCGTGGTCGAGAGTGATCGCGGGGTGGCGCGAGGGGCTGGTTCGGGGCGTGAAAAAAACGCTGCACGGCCCATGGGGCATGGTCTTGACCTGGATCAATGGAATTGTTTTTGGGTGTTTTTGGGATGGCGAAACAGGGTGTTTTTTTATGATTTTTTATTGGTTTTTTTGAGTAAAAAATAATTGAAAAAGGCTGTAATTTTTCAAGGTCGCGTTCGGCGCCTGAACAATTCAAGCACATTTCTTGAAAGCGTGTTTTATAGCAATAAGTTGTTATTTATTAAGGGTTATTTGCTAAATATGCTGATTTTTTGGTCTTTTTTGACTGTTACAAAACTGCACGGGCGTGGCGCTAATCAGTAAAAATGCATCGAAAATACTCACTTTTTTATTGGGTAAAAATCAATTGACAATTCATGTAATAGTTATGATTTTAGATTTAAGCGTTCGCCCACCGATTGTGGTGGGACGTTCTTGTTCTGGTGCGGTTGCCCAGTGATCTGGCAAGCAGGTGAATGGCATGACAGTAGTGGTCGAGGAGTTGGCGTTGGGAGGGAGCGGAAGTTCGGTAATGATCAAGGACACCATTGATATTGCCGGCTACCCGACCCGCGCTTCGAGTGAGGCATTGGCCGATGCGCCCCCGGCCCTGGAGCATGCTCGGGTGGTCCAGCATCTGTTGGACGCCGGTTGCCGGATCAGCGGAAAAACCAGCCTGCATGAGCTGGCCTTCGGCACCACCGGCATCAATAGCCGGATCGGCACCGCGCCCAATCCACGTTACCCGGCGCTGATTCCCGGCGGCTCTTCAAGTGGTTCGGCGGCGGCGGTTGCCGCCGGCCTGTGTGATTTCGCCGTGGGCACCGATACCGGGGGATCAGTGCGGATTCCGGCCGCCTGCTGCGGCATTTTCGGCCTCAAGCCAAGCTTCGGTCGCATCGATCGTCAAGGCGTCATGCCGCGCCACAGTTCCCTGGATTGCCTGGGGCCGCTGGCGGCCAGCATGGAGCGCCTGATCGAGGCGATGCAGGCCATGGACCCGAGTTTTTCCTCACTGCCGGCCCCGGGGCCAATACGTATCGGGGTGGTGGCCGTGCAGGCCAAGCAGTCGATTCTGCAGGTAGTCGAGCGGAGCTTGAACCTGAGCGGATTCGCTCTGGGGGATGTACAGCTGCCAGGCATGGCGAGTGCTTATGACGCCGCCATGGTGGTGATCAATGCGGAAACCTGGGCGGCGTGCTCGCACCTGCTGGCCAGCGGTCGGTTGGGGGCCGACGTGGCCGCGCGCTTGCAGGCCGCCAGTCTGACTACCGCCCAGGCGCTGCATGAGGCCGAGAAGGTGCGCAGCCTGTTTGTCGCTCAGGTGAATGAAGCCCTGGCGCGCTTTCCGATTCTTGCCTTGCCGACCCTGCCCGATTACCCGCCAGCGGTGGTGGATGCCGCCGATACCCAGGCCGCCCTGAGCATCAGCGCTCTGGTTCGGCCATTCAATCTTTCCGGTCACCCGGCCCTGAGCATTCCCCTGCACTGTGCTTCGGGGCTGCCGGTGGGCCTGCAACTGATTGCCGCCCACGGCGCGGACGAACTGCTGTGCGCAGTCGCCCGTGACTTGGTCCGGCACCTGGAGGACTGATCCTCATGCCTACTTTGGAGAATCCCATGACTGCGCTTGGCCAGCCGGACCCCTTGCGGTCTTTGCCGATTACCGCTTCTGGCGAATTCCAGCAATTGCTGCTGGAGATCCGCCAGCGTGCTCGCAATGAAGAGTTCGATCGACAGAAGTTCATCTCCACGGATGTGATCGAGCGCTTTCGCCAGTTGGGGGTGTACCGGGCGCTGGTGCCTCGGCGCTTTGGTGGCGACGAGCGCTCGCCGGCCGAGTTTTGCCAGATGGTTGAAGACATCTCGGTGGCCGACGGTTCCGCCGGTTGGGTCGCCAGCTTTGGCATGAGCCCGGTGTACCTGGCGTCATTGCCGCTGCACACCCTCTCGCAGATCTATGCCGACTCGCCGGACGTGGTGTTTGCCGGAGGCATCTTTCCGCCGCAGCCGGCGCCCTTTGTCGAAGGCGGGCTGCAGGTAAAGGGGCGCTGGAAATTCTCCAGCGGCTGCATGGGGGCCAGCCTGATCGGTGTCGGTATCGCCCCGAAAAGCGGTGAGATGCTGGGCTTGCCCCGCTTGGCGGTGATGCCGAGCAACCAGGTGCGCATCGAGGAAACCTGGGACGTGGTGGGGCTGGTGGGCACCGGCAGCCACGATGTGGTGGTGGACGACGTCGTGGTGCCAGAGGACTGGACCTTTGTCCGGGGTGGGCCATCGAGCCTCGACGAGCCGTTCTTCCGTTACCCGTCGCTGTCGTTCGCCACTCAAGTGCTGTCCGTGGTCGGCCTCGGCGTGGCCCGCGCGGCGCTGGACGAGCTCGGCGGCATGGCCAGCGGACGGATTTCGGTGACCGGCGCGCCGTCGCTGTCCGACCGGCCTTTGGCTCAGGTCGAGATGGCCAAGGCGGAAGCCTCCCTGCGAGCGGCTCGCGCCTGGTTTTACCAAGCCATCGATGATGCCTGGCAGAGCGTACTGGCCGGCGATCCAGTGAGCGTGGAGCAGACCAACATGCTGCGCCTGTCCTCTACCCACGCCACCCGGGTGGCGGCGGAAGTGGCGCGCAGCGCGCAGATGCTGTCGGGCATGAGCGGGGTCTACCGCAGCAGTCCGCTGTCGCGCTTTGTCAACGACACCCAGGTCATTACCCAGCACGCCTTCATGGGCGACATGACCTATCAGAACGCTGGCGCAATCCTGTTTGGCAACAAGCCCCTGCTGGGCTACCTGTGACCTTCAACCACTGACTGGTAAATGACATGACTGATAAAAAAGCCCTGCGTGTGCTGTTTTGCATCGGCATCAACCAGAACTTCTTCGATGCCCCGCGCCCAGAGGCGCTTGAAGTCTGGGCCGCCTTTGGCGAGATGTGGAACGGCATCGCCGATCTGCCCGGGGTGAAGATCCTGGGCAACATGGACGATGACCAGAGCATGGTCGGCCCGTCCGCCGGCTGGCCCTGGACCACCTACCTGCTGGCCGATGTGCCGGACATCGAGACGGTCCACGCCGCCTGCAATCTGTTTCGTACCACGGCGGTGGGGGATGGCCCCTACAAGCTCTGGAAGTACTGCAAGGTCGAGGCCCGTACCGGCCGCGAACTGATCATCCAGCGCTGAGCGGAGGGGTGTCCGATGCCGGCACAAACACGCTTCGACGAGCTGCAGCAACGGCTCGCCTGCCTGGAAAGCGAACACGCCATCCGCGCCTGCATGAACCGTTACATGGCGTTGTGTGACGCGTTGGGGGTGGGCTCGCCGCTGGATGAACTGGCCGCGCTGTTCACCGTCGATGCGCTCTGGGAAGGCCGGGGCGCCCGCTACCGCGACAGCTTCGGTGGTTACCGCGGGCGCGAGGCGATCCGCGCCATGTTCGCCCGCTACACCGTGGAGCCCGCGCACTTTGCGCTCAATGTGCATTTTCTGACCTCGGAGTTGATCCGGGTGCGGGGCCATGTGGCGGACGCCAGCTGGGTGATGCTGCAGGCCTCGAGCTTCGCCAGCGGCGCCTCGCACCTCAACAGCGCCCGACTGACGGTGGCTTTCGCCCTTGAGGAAGGGGAATGGCGCATCGCCCATTTTCAGACCGAGAATCTGTTCAGTCGTCCGGTGGATCACTGGAACAGCGACGCGCATCTGCCCGTGCCGACCCAGGACGCGCAGTAGCCCACACATGCCAAGAGTCGGCGCGCGACGCCGACGAGGAGTGACCGTGAACAACCTGATAGATACCCTGACCCTGGAAACCCCGGTGGCCGATCTGGTGCAGCCGGATCGTGTGCACACCTCGCTCTACACCGACGCTCGACTGTTCGATGAAGAGCTGGAAAAGATCTTCTACAGCACCTGGGTCTGGGTCGCCCATGCCAGTGAAGTGCCCGATTCCGGGAGCTACAAGAGCACCTACATCGGCAAGCAGCCGGTGATCGTGGTGCGTGATCGCAAGCAGGACCTGCATGTGCTGCTCAACCGTTGCCGGCACCGCGGGGCAACGGTGTGCGAACACAAGAAAGGCAAGACCAACAGTTTCGTCTGCCCCTATCACGGCTGGAGCTACGCCCTGGATGGCAGCCTGCGGGGCGTGCCCCATCCCGAGAGTTATGCCGATTGCCTGGACAAGGCCGAACTGCCCCTGGTGAGCCTGCGGGTCGAGCAGTACAACGGCATGATCTTCGCCACCTTCAAGGACGATATCGAACCGCTGCATGACTTCCTTGGCGCGGCCAGGAAATGGATCGATCTGTTCATGAAGCAAGGGGCCGGCTACCCCGTGAAGGTCGGCGGCGAGCATCGCTTCCGCTTCCCCGGCAACTGGAAGATCCAGCTGGAAAACACCACCGATGCCTATCACTTCCCGCTGGTGCACAAGTCGTTCCTGTCCTCGGTGGACGAGCAGACCCTGGCGCTGTTCGATTTCGTCAAGGGGCCGGGGTATGTCGAGGACCTGGGCAACGGCCACAGCGTGATGGTGATGATTCCCGACCTGGTGGATCTGGAAGCCGACCTCGAGCGACCGATCCCCGAGCGCTTTGCCCAACTGGCCGAGGCACTGCGAGCCGAAGGCCAGGACGAGCAAGCGGTGCGCCGCATTGTCCGCGCGGTGGGCGGTTCCGGGTTCAACCTCAACCTGTTTCCCAACGTGGCCTGTTCCATGGCGTTTTTCCGGGTGCTGCAACCGGTCGCCGTGGATGAAACCGAAATCCACCATGCGGTCATCACCATGGACGGCGGCCCGGCAGTGGCCAACCGTTACCGGTTACGCCTGCACGAGCACTTCCAGGGCCCCATGGGCTTTGGCACCCCGGACGATTCGGAAGCCTGGGAACGGGTCCAGCGTGGCGCCAGTGCCGGCAGCGACCTGTGGATCATGCTCAATCGCGGCTTGCCCGGCGAGCGCCAGACCGATGACGGCGTGGCGAGCGATGTCAGCGCCGAAACCGGAATGCGCGCTGCCTATCGGCAGTGGAAAAAGATGATGTCGGCCTGACTCAAGGGAGAACACCATGAACACTCAGCAATTGCTCAACCAGGTCACGGCCTTCATCTGGCAGGAAGCGGACATGCTCGACCATGGCGACTTCGCCCAGTGGCTGGATCTGTGGACCGAGGATGCGACCTACATCATTCCTATCGATCCGCTGGAAACCGACTTCGAGAACACCCTCAACTACGCCTATGACAATCACCACATGCGCCAGCTGCGGGTCACCCGGCTGACCAGTGGCGAGTCGATCTCGACCACCCCGCGGGCACGCACGGTGCGCAGTCAGTCGCGGTTTCGCCTGCTGGCGGACGAGGGTGGCGTGGTCACCGTGCGCTGTGCGCAGAACCTGCGGGAGTTCCGCAAGGACGTGCTCAAGCATTACACCGCCGACGTGACCTTCGAGCTGCTGCGTTGCGGCGACAGCTTCAAGATCCGGCGCAAGCTGATTCAACTGATCAACTCCACCGATACCCTCGCCGGTATCGGCTACATCCTCTGAGGGCGGGCCATGACACACGTCGCATTGGTGACCGGTGCTGCCAGCGGGCTGGGCAAGAGTATTGCCGGGCAACTGTTGCAGGCCGGCTATCGGGTGGTCATCAGCGATCGCTCGCTGAGCGCCGCCCAGGCCACCGCCGGGGAGTTGGATGGCAGCGGCCAGCGGGTGCTGGCGCTGCAGTTGGATGTCTCGAGCAAGGCCGACTTCCAGGCCGCGCTGGAGTCGGTGCTGGGCACTTGGGGCGCTCTGCAGGTGTTGGTGAACAACGCCGCCATGACCCTGACCACGCCGCTGATGCAGATCAGCCCGGAAGAGTTCGACCGGGTGGTGAGCGTCAACCAGCGCGGCACCTTCCTGGGTTGCCAGGTGGTGGGCGGGTACCTGGCGAGCCAGGGCTATGGGCGCATCATCAACATGGCCTCCCTGGCCGGGCAGAACGGCGGCACCGCCACCGGTGCGCACTACGCCGCGTCCAAGGGGGCGATCGTCACCCTGACCAAGGTGTTCGCCAAGGAACTGGCGGCCTCGGGCGTCACGGTCAATGCCATTGCTCCCGGGCCCATCGAGTCGCCGGCGGTACGGGCGGCAGTCCCGCCGGCACAGCTTGATCGACTGATCGAGGGCATTCCGGTGAAGCGCCTGGGCAATGCCGATTTCATCGGGCGCCTGGTGGTGCAGTTGGCCGCCGAAGAGGCCTATTTCGCCACCGGTGCCACCTGGGACGTGAACGGCGGCTTGTTCATGCGCTGACCCCGAGGGCTCAGCGGTACGACACGGGGGCCGCTTGCGCGCCCCCTCACTCTCCATAGCGGATCACTTCCATGAGCGAACAATTAGTGACAGTCGTCGTGCGCAAGCGCGATGAACAGGGCGAAGGCGTCGTGGTGCTGGAGCTGGCCGACCCTCAAGGGCGTCCCTTGCCGGCTTTCGCCGCGGGGGCTCATGTGGACCTTCACCTGCAACCGGGCCTGGTGCGCCAGTACTCGTTGTGTGGTGATCCCGCGTCCAGCGCCAGTTACCGACTCGGGGTGCTCAAGGACCCCGCCTCGCGGGGCGGTTCCCTGGCGGTACATGCGCAATTGCAGCCCGGATGCGAAATCCACATCAGTCGGCCGCGCAATCATTTTCCACTGGCCCCAGAGGCCCGACGTTCGATCCTGATTGGCGGTGGTATCGGCATCACCCCGATGCTGGCCATGGCCTATGCGCTGACCGCCGCTGACAGTGATTTCGAGCTGCACTACTGCGGCCGTTCACGGGCCCGCAGTGCCTTTCTCGATGAACTGGCGCAGGTGCCGTTTGCCAGGCGGGTGCAGACCCATTTCGATGATGAGGCCCCGGCCCAGCAACTTGACCTGGTCCGGGTGCTGGGTCAGCCACAGCCTGGGACGCATGTCTATGTGTGTGGTCCGGCCGGGTTCATGGACTGGGTGATCGGGCAGGCCATCGCCCAGGGCTATGCCGACGATCACGTGCACCGCGAGTATTTCCGGTTAGCGGTGGATGCTTCGGGTGGCAGCTTTGAAGTGCAGGCCGCACGCAGCGGCAAAACGGTGCAGGTCGCCGAGGGGCAGAGCATCGTCGAAGCCCTGAGCGCGGCAGGGATAAAGATCGACATATCCTGCGAGCAGGGGGTTTGCGGCACCTGCCTGTGTGACGTGCTGGAAGGGCTGCCTGACCATCGCGACGTCTATCTCACCGATGAGGAAAAGCAGGCCAACGACCAGATCCTGGTGTGTTGTTCACGGGCCAAGTCCCAGAAACTGGTGCTGGATATCTGATAGACCGGAGGCAAATAACATGGTCGATACAACTGGATTTCGTAACTCGATGGCGATGCTCGGCGGAGCGGTTTCGATCATCACCACCGATGGCCCGGCCGGGCGCTTCGGCTTTACCGCCTCGGCGGTATGCAGCGTCACCGATCAGCCGCCGACACTGCTGGTGTGCATGAATCGTGCGTCGTATTCCAACGTTCATTTCAAGAGCAACGGGGTGCTCAGCGTCAACGTCCTGACCCCTGAACTGCGGGAGGTTTCCGGGGCATTTGCCAATCGTGAGCTGGATGCCGAACAACGTTTCTCCAGTGCGCGCTGGAGTACCCTGGAAAGCGGAGCGCCTTTGCTGGATGAGGCGCTGGTGAGTTTCGACTGCCGTATTGCCCAGGCCCATGAAGTCGGTTCGCACACGATTTTCTATTGTGAGGTGATGGGCATTCGCAACGGCGAAAGCCAGCAGGGACTGGTGTACTTCAATCGGGCTTATCACCCCGTGGGGGAGGTGGCGAAGGCTGGCTCCTGAGGCTTGCAACGGCAGTCAGTGTCGATCGGTACTTTCCAATAGCGCTTAATTAATAAGAATAAATAGTTTGCCGTGCTATGCAGTTGCGGTAGACGGCGGTGTTACGACTTTTTTTGCAGTAAGTGGTTATAAAAATAACACGGTGGATTGAGGCGAAGTTCAACTTTTGCCAGCTCGATCTGCGCCCACTCGTCTTGCCTTTGTGCATGTAAAAAAAGAAGGAAAGTTAAATGTTTAAACGCAGCCTGCACCGTGGTTGCTCCACCGCGGCGTTTATCGGGGCCTTTGCGCCATGCCTGGTTCACGCCGAATTCCTGGATGATCGGCAGATCAGCCTGGGGGCACGGAACTTCTATATTGATCGGGACTTCAAGCAGGCCGATGCGCCGAAGTCGCGCATTGGCAGTTGGACCCAGGGTTTCGACTTTCGGGCCATTTCCGGCTATACCGAAGGCACCCTGCAATTCGGCCTGGACCTCTCGGCTCAATATGCTTATCGCCTGGATGGCGGTGGCGGACGAGGGCCTGACAGCATCATTCCGTATGACGACAGCAAGCAGCGGCAGGCCCGTGATTACGGGCGGGCGGCGCTGACGGCAAAGGTGCGTTACAACAAGACCGAGTTAAAGCTCGGCGAACTGCGGCCAACGTTGCCGGTGGCCTACATTGACGATACTCGGCAATTGATTACCACTTATCACGGCGTGCAGATCGAATCCAAGGATGTTGAAAACCTGACCTTAATCGCTGGACGTTTTACTGAAATAAGTTCCCGGAACTCGTCTAATCGCGAAAAGCTCTACTTATTCAATGGGCCGGATATTCAACGGCGCAGTGACGGTCTGAACTTTGCGGGGGCAACCTATGCGTTCAGCCCGAACCTGGCGCTCACCTACTTCCATGGGCAACTGGAAGACATCTACCGGCAACACTACCTGGGGCTGAGTTACAACCATGACCTGGGCAGTGGCTACTCCTTGAAGAACGACGTGCGGTATTTCAATCACCGCGAAGACGGCAAGGCCTTGTACGGTGATATCGATAACCGCTCCTACGGAGTCATGAGCACCTTGAAGAAGGGCGGGCATGCCTTTGCCGTCGGCTATCAGCGCATGCTGGGTGAGTCGGCTTTTCCAACCCTTAACGGCTATGCGCCCCAACCCTACCTGGTGAACTGGTCGACCGTCGCCTTCGTCAAGCCCAACGAAAGCTCCTGGCAACTGCGCTATGACTACAACTTCGCGGCCATGGGCTTGCCCGGCCTGAAATTGACGACGCGCTACCTGCGCGGCAGCGGCATCGATCGCGGCAACAACGCACTGGATCAAAACGTCGAAAGCGAACGCAACATCATCCTTGGCTACGTCGTACAGAGCGGCACCCTCAAGGATGTGGGGTTCGAGTGGCGTCGAATCGACGTGAAAACCCGCTATGGCAATGGCCGGGCTTCTGGTCCGGACTATCAGGAGAACCGCTTGATCACGACTTACACCTGGAAGTTCTGAGTGGGCCGGCAGGGGCTCAAGAGCGAAATCGGTGCTGCGCGTGGTGGCACTGATTTCTGGTGGGTCTCTAGATCAAGATCATCACCACGGATCCTGGTTTCATGAGGTTCAGTAACGAACCGCTCGGCAGAATGACCAGGAAGCGTTCGCCACCACGCAACTCCACCCCGTTGATGGTGAAGGTCGGAACCTGGGGCTTGATCTTCTTCGTCTGGGCAATGTGCTGCGGTGGAATGTTCGTCCGTTCAGCAACTATCCACCGAGGTGTGCCGAGGTGGTCGGTGACGACGTGCCAGGGTGTGTCGCCTTGCTGTTGCGCCAGTGGGGGTAATACCGCCCGTGGCGTAACTCCAGTGTGTCGTGTGCTCAAAGGCAACGGTGCCGTCGGCGTAGATTGGCGCGGCCTCAAGCAGTTGTTCACCGCTCCAGAGGTACTCTTCACCGACAATGTGTTTTTCACTGTGGCCGTAGCTCGTATCGTGGTTGTTGCTGCGGCTGAAGTTGAACTTGCGCATGCGGCGACCAAAGGCGTCGTACTCGTAGCGTCAGTGGTCGTTGCCGGGGTGGACAGGTTGGTGAGGTGGTTGTCGCTGTTCCAGCGGTGCGGGGTTAAGTCGCCTACTTCGTGTTGTCAGTTAACATGGTAATGTTAACTAATTGGAAATAGATATTTATTAAAGAATACGTAAGTTACGTCTTAATCCTTCGTGTCTAGCTGCACCAGAATATCTAGTTTAAGGCGTTGGGTTATATGGTTTTTCATGAATAATAAAGATCTAAAAACTGAAAAAAATCTCGTTAAACTGATCGGGCACTACTAGATTGTTTGCTTGATATTTATTATTTTTTGAATAAAAAATACCGCAAGGCCTGTGCGGGCAAACTATTAGCTCACTTAAGGTTTTAAATGATTTGTCAAAAAATTAAGAAGCATTAGCCCCTACAGTCTATCTTGTGAACGGTCTTTTTTTGGACTGTTAAAGTTTATCAATCTCATGAATTTGGAGGGAATTCTATGAATGCAAGCTTTCACTCGTAACGATATGAATGATTTTTTTGGTTTTCATGGTGGTGTGTGTCGGGTGCTATATCAATTTTGTAAAAAACACATTCCCTGACTTAATCCCACTTCAAGTGCTGTACATATTTCATGAGTTTAGTGGGGCTTGCAGAGCGGAAAAAGTGAAGCGGCTTAGCTACTATTTGTTTGTGCTAAGCACATTGGTGTATGTGGGATGTACTTTTATTGCAAGTTATCTAAGAAAATAAAGCCATCAAGAGTATTGTCATATCCTAAGAAAAGAAGATCTTTTTTTATTGTTCTCAAGATTTTCTTCCATTGCTCCGTGAAGTCAGATATGGAAATCAGCATGCTTGAATTCTTTATGTTTGTTTTTTTTTTGTCAAAATAAACAACGTCAACCCACTTGGCACTCACCATCATTAAGTCAGTATCAATGACTTTAAAATCCCAGTGAGTTGTAAATGTACTTGATAGGAATGCCATAAAAAAAGACTTGGTTTTATACTCTAGCTGATTTAGCATATCAATAATATCATCATAAATCTCACTGATGTCGCCCCTCCTGCTAAGGCACAAAGTTAAATCATCCCAGTGTAGTAATATATCTGTCTTGTACTCCAGGTAAGTAGAGAATATAGCCTCTGAGACAGATGAATCTTCATCATCTTTTTTTCCTAGCGGCGTATTCCTGATTATTTCTAATTTAAACATGTCAGGCGTATTCCAAATTAAAAGATCGGGCCAGCAGTTTTAGAGTCAATAGGGAATCCATGAAACGTGCCATTGCCATTGTTCCTGATTCTAATCATGTCGGGAATGCTTTTAGAACCATCGGGATTATATACTACCGACTTGTGGTCAGGATTTATTGGGATGTCAAAAAATGGACCTTTTTTACCATTTGGTCCAGTCGGCAGCTCTGCTGCTCGTTGTCCAGCATAGTTTAAGTCATCTTTGTTTCCCCATTTACCTTGAGGGTTCCCTGTTTCCTGAGCTCGTTTTATAGCATCTGATTCTTGCCATTTAATTCCGTGTACTTTACCTCTTTCATATCCAGGTTCGGGCCCTAATCCGTCATAACTTGCCAACCCAAGTGGATCAACCCAACTCAACGGATTATCCACATACCCCTGCGGCCGAACCCCACCCGCGAGTCCTATCGGATCCGGACTCAAATACTGCGCCGTCTCCGGATCGTAGTACCGATGC
>NZ_JAJTTH010000011.1 GCF_021341665.1 Pseudomonas sp. Au-Pse12
TGGATCGTTGTGGTTAAGAACGGCGGTTAAAGCCAGGCGGCGTCCCACAGGGGGTAGTCGCCTACGCGCTCGACCAACCCTGCGCGAACCGGGTTGTAGATGATGTAGCGGGCAAGCGCCTTGAGGTCTGCTTCGCGACGGATCCCTTTTTGCCACAGCCGACCGCGTCGGTTCAGGCGCTGGTTGATGGTGCGTCCGCTACGGGATTTGAGCCGGCACAGGGCCTCTTCCAGCGAGCATTTCTGCAGTTGGAACAGCCAGTGAATGTGATCAGGCATGACCACCCAGGCCAGTGAATGGGTGAGGCCCGTTTCGTGCTGTTCCCTCAGTTGGTCGACCACCAGCCGCCCCAGGCGAAAGTTGCTGAACACCTGGCACCGTTGTTCGGTCACGGCGGTCACGCTGTAGATCCTGCCGATCTCCGAGCGCCGCCCCTTGAACAGGCGGTAACCGTTGGATCGAAATTGCATTACCCGGCTCTCCCTGTGCTGGAATGATCCCTTCACGCTAGTCCCGGCTCGGCCTGTTAACAGATGTATCCCGTTAACACTTATGTCTCTCCTGCATCCCTGTAGCCGCTGCTGAGCCAAGGCGAAGCTGCGTAAAGGTCCGCAGGACCTTCAGCGATCCTCAGAAACAGCGCCCGCTTCGCGCTCGTTCGCAGCCTGCGGCATCGGCTACAGGTGCCAGTCCCGCGGCAATTTTCGGGCAAAAAAAAGCGCCCCATGCGGGACGCTAAAAATTCATCTCTTTCCAAAGGAGCATCAGAAAAAACGCTTCAAGAGATGAATGTGCTCTGTGGGCAACGGCGCTCAGATGTCTTGCGCGGCCGCGTTGGACGGTGACGCATCACGGGGGGCGTTGCCGGTGCCGTCGGTGCTGGCTGTTTCCTGGTTGGCGTCGCCGTGGATCTGCTCCTGGCTGGCCAGAAAGGCTTCGCGGACCTGCTGCGGGCGTTCGCTGCCATCAGCGGCCCAGGTGGCGGAGCTGGTAGTGGCCAGTAGGCCGATCAATAACAGTTGGGTTGGGCGCATGAGCTTCTCCTGACACGCTGGGTAACCGTGAAAAAAACACCGTGGCTACAAGTGTGTCCGGGAGTATAGGGAGGCCAACCTAACGAGAAGGTGAGGCCGATATTACAGTTCTGAAAGGCGCGAGTCTGTGAAGAAGTTTTAACACCGGGCAGGCCTGGCGCCTGCCCGGAATGGCCCGCTAGAGCAGGGCCAGCGGGTACTCGACGATCAGGCGGAACTCTTCCAGGTCGGATTCGAACTGGCTGGAACGGATGGTCGCCTGGCGGATGCGCAAGGACAGGTCCTTGAGGCTGCCCCCCTGGAACACGTACTTGGCTTCGACATCCCGCTCCCAGCGGCGCTGATCGGTCAGCGGGTCACCGGCCGCGTCGCGGCGCATGTACACCGAGTTGGCGTGGCTGTAGTCGGCGCCGCTGCCGCGCGCGTAGCGGGTCATGAACGACAGGCCGGGAATGCCGAAAGCCTGCATGTCGAGGTCGTAGCGGACCATCCACGAACGTTCCTTGGGCGAGTTGAAGTCGCTGTACTGGATCGAGTTATCGAGGAAGATCGAGTCCGACTGGCGCAGGTAGTCGAAGTCGTTGTTGCCGTTGTTGCGCTGGTGCGACAGGGCCAGGGTGTGGGCGCCGTAGGTGGCGCCGACCTTGGCGCTCCAGATGTTGTTGTCGAGTTCGCCGAGCAGTTTCTTGCCTTCATCCACCGCCTTGTAATAGTTGAAGCCGCTGAACAGGGTCAGGTCGTCGGACACCGGGTAGTTCACCGCGGTGCCGAAGTAGTACTGATCCCAGGCGTCCTTCAGGCGGCTGCTGTAGAGGCTGAAGCTGAGGTTGGGGTTGAGCGTGTAGTCGCCACCGAAGTAGCCGACCCAGGGCGAATTCACCTTGCCTGCGTAGAAAGTGGCGAAGCCATCGCGCATGCCGCTGCTGTCGGGCTGGCTCATGGCGTGCAAGCGCCCGCCTTGCAGGTTCAGGCCCTCGATGCTGGTGTTCTCCAGGGTCACCCCGCGAAAGCTTTCCGGCAGCAGGCGCGAGTCGCCGTAGTGCACCACCGGGGTCTTGGGGAACACGTCGCCGACTTTCAGCACGGTATCCAGGGCCCGCAGTTTCACCGCGCCTCCGGCCTTGCCGTAGCCGTCGGCGGGCTGGTTGTCGTGGTTCACCGGCAGCACGCCGAAGGAGCCACCGCCGCCGCTGCGCCCGGTGCCGGAGTCGAGTTTGAGGCCGTACATGGCAAAGGCGTCGATGCCGAAGCCGACCGTGCCCTGGGTGAAACCGGATTCGAACTTGCCGATCAGGCCCTGGGCCCAGGCTTCGGAATAGCCGTTGCCGGTGGGGCTGGACTGGCCCTTGCGATCGTCGCGGTTGAAGTAGAAGTTGCGCAGCAGCAGGTCGAGGCGGCTGCCTTCGACAAAGCCTTCGGGCCGTTCCTCGGCGGCCACCGCCGCCATTGGGCTGAGCCCCAGTACCGCAGCGAGCACGGACAGGGACAAGGGGGGATTGATACGCATTGGGGGTCGCTCCTGAGTGTTGGCAGCTATCAACTTTTATATCGCCAGAGGCGTTCTTATGGGTTCGACCGGCAGGCGTCGCAACGCCTGGAAAGTCGCTGTCGATAGTTGCAAACGGCAGATAACGGCGGGGTGACCCGAGCATTACAATTGTGCAAGAAAACGGTTTCGGGTTTGCGCTGAAAGGCCAGTGGGCCGGGCGTTTGGCAAGGGATGAGAGGGGAGCTGAGGTGCGCATTACAGATAAGTAATCTGCCGGCGATCATCCTGACAGGGTCGGCTGCTTATCCTCGTTGGTAACAACTGGACGAGGACACTCTGATGAACATGATCAATTCGAGTCTTGCCGCATTGCTGCTGGGCTTTGCCTCCCTGGCGCTGGCCGAGGGCGGTGGCGACCGCACATTCGCCCGGGCCATGGTGGAGAACCAGAAGGCCATGGAGCGGTATGCGGCGAACCAGGGCAAGCCGGCGCCGGTGGTGCAGGCGTACCGCTATGGCATGGAGCTGGATATCGCCCGGGTGGTCAACGTCACCCCGCCGATCAAGTCCTGCGAGGTGGTGCCTTCGCGCATGACCTACGAGGATTCTGCCGGCCAGCTCAAGACCATCGAATATCAGGTCATGGGCCAGTGCCGTAACAACGGCAGCTGACGGGTGGGCTGGCGATCCCCTGGCGCGGTGCCGCTCAGTCGTTGCCCGCGCCAGGGTGCAGGGCGACGATCATGTCGACCTCCACCGACGCGTTCTTGGGCAATTGATAGACCCCCACCGAGGTCCGGGTATGCACGCCGGCATCGGCAAAGATCGAATAGAGGACTTCGGAGGCGCCGTCCGCCACTTCGCTCTGCTGGGTGAAGTCCGCCGCGCTCTGGACATAGACATTGATCCGCAGAATGCGCTTGATCCGCTGCAGATCGCCAAGCATCTGCTCAAGGATCGCCAGGGCCCGCAGGGTGCAGATCTGCGCCCCGTGCCGGGCCTGCTCCAGCGAGGTTTCGGCGCCGACCCGGCCGACCACCCTCACCGTATTATCGATCCGCGGGATCTGCCCGCTGACATACACCTCATCGCCATTGCGCACCGCCGGCACATAGTTGCCGCCGATGCGCATTTCGCCCTCGAAGCTGTGCCCAACCCGTGCTGCTGCCTGCCGGAAAAGCGCCTTGCGTGATGCATCCATAGTCCAACTCCGTCGATCGCCGTGGAATTTCCCGTTGCCGACTATACGCGCTCCCGTGGTGGGCGAAATACCCGGCCGGGCCCCCGAATCCCGGGGCATTGCTGGCTGCTGAATTATTTTTGTCAGACAAGTCCTAATGGCTATTAAGAAAAGTCTTTCAGGGCCGATGTTAGGCGCAGAGCAGTCCACTTTTTCAGCCTCCGCGGTGCATCCCCATGTTCAATAAACGCTTGAAGCAGGAGTTGTCGACTCTTCGCGAAGAACTTTCGAGCCTTCAGCAAGTGAAGGAGAGTCTTGAAAGCGAGATGCTCGTCATCAACCTAGGTGCCGATGGACGGATTCAGTCGGTCAACCGGAATTTCGCCCAGGAAATGCTCTACAAGACGGATGATCTGGTGGGGCGGGCCCTGGAGGACATCGTTCCGGAGCACGTCAAGCACGACGAATTTCACCAGCGCTTCAAGGCGACCCTGACCCGGGGCGAGCACTTCGCCGGGGCGGTGCGGCTGTTACGCGGCAACGGCCAGGAAGCCTGGCTGCGTTCCATCTCGCAGCCGGTTCGCGATTCCGAGGGACGGATCAAGTACTTCGCGATTTTCTCCAGCGACCTGACCCGCACCATCGAGGCTTCGCGCGAGCACGAGAACCTGATCGGCGCGCTGGTGCGTTCCACCGCGCTGATCGAGTTCGACCTCAGCGGCAACGTGCTGACGGCCAATGAGCGTTTCCTGTCCAGCATGGGCTACAGCCTGGCGCAGATTCAGGGCAAGCATCACCGCATGTTCTGCGAGCCGGAGGAGTACAACAGCGCCGCCTACCAGGCGTTCTGGAAGCGTCTGAACGCCGGGGAATTCATTGCCGATCGCTTCAAGCGCATCGATGCCCATGGCCGGGTGGTCTGGCTCGAGGCGTCCTACAACCCGGTACTGGACGCCAATAACAGGCTCTACAAAGTGGTGAAGTTCGCCACCGTGATCACCGACCAGGTGAACCAGGAGCTGGCCGTGGCCGAAGCGGCCAACATCGCCTACAACACCTCGCTGCAGACCGACAACAGTGCCCAGCGCGGCACCACGGTGGTCACCGAGGCGGTGAACGTGATGCGCGATCTGGCCAAGCACATGCAGGAGGCCGGCGAAGGCATCGGCGCTCTCAACGAGCAGTCGCTGGTAATCGGCAGCATCGTCAAGACCATCAGCGGGATTGCCGAGCAGACCAACCTGCTGGCCCTCAACGCAGCCATCGAGGCGGCGCGGGCCGGCGAGCAGGGGCGCGGCTTCGCCGTGGTGGCCGATGAAGTGCGGCAACTGGCTTCGCGCACCAGCAAGGCCACCGAGGAAATCGTCGGGGTGGTGCGCCAGAACCAGGACATGGCCCGTGAAGCCGTGGAGCTGATGGCCGAAGGCAAGCTGCAGGCCGAACAGGGCCTGGCCCTGGCGGCGGAAGCCGGTACGGTGATCGTCGAGATCCAGGATGGCGCGCAGAAGGTGGTCAGCGCGGTCGGCCAGTTCGCCAACCAGCTGTCGAGCTGAGGGTGACTGCCCCGCTGGCGGGGCAGCGCTCAACGTTCCCGGTGGGCGTTCGCCCGCCACGAGGGTTTTGAGGATATTTCCGAAGGGGCCCTAAGAAAATTCTGAAATGCCGGAGACGGCTTGGAGAAAGGTCACGGGGCGCCGATGGCTTGGGGGATCGCTGTATCCACTCTCAGTCTGTCGGTGTATCCATGTTCAACAAACGTTTGAAACAGCAGCTTGCCTCCATGAGCGACGAGCTGAACGCTCTGCAGCAGTTCAAGGCCTGTCTGGAAACCCAGGTGCTCAGCATCGAACTGGACGGCGCGGGGGTGATCCGTCGGGTCAACCAGAACTTCACACGCACCTTGGGCCTCGATGGCCCACAGCTCTGTGGCCAGCCCCTGGAGCAGATCGTGTCGCGCCATGCTCAGGCGGCGCAGTTGTATCGTTCTTTCCAGTCGGCCCTGGGGCGCAACGAAGGCTACATCGGCCAGTTGCGCCTGCAGCGCGGCGATGGCCGCGATGCCTGGTTGCATGCATGCGTGCAGCCGATCCACGACAGTACCGGTCACCTCGACCACTTCTCCCTGATCTGCACCGACCAGACGGCGTCGGTGGAAAGCGCCTGCGAGCATGAAAACCTGATGGCGGCATTGCTCCGTTCCACCGCGGTGATCGAGTTCGACCTGCAAGGCCGGGTGTTGACCGCCAACCCGCGCTTTCTGGCGTGCATGGGCTACCGCCTCGATGAAGTGCAGGGCCAGAACCACCGGATTTTCTGTGAAGCCCAGGAATATGAAGGGCCGTCGTACCAAGAGTTCTGGGCGCGCTTGAACGCGGGCGAGTATGTCGCCGACCGCTTCAAGCGTATCGACAGCCAGGGCCGTGTGGTGTGGCTCGACGCCTCCTACAACCCGGTGCTGGATGCCAATGGCCAGCTCTACAAGGTGGTGAAGTTCGCCACCCTGATCACCGATCAGGTGAATCAGGAGCGCTCGGTGGCCGAGGCCGCCGATATCGCCTACAGCATTTCCCGGCAAACCGACACCAGCGCCCAGCGCGGTTCGGCGGTGGTCACCGAGACCCTGGATGTGATGCGCGACCTGGCCAAGTGCATGCAGGAAGCCGGCGATGGAATCGAAGCCCTGAACGAGCAGTCGCTGGTGATTGGCAGCATCGTCAAGACCATCAGCGGGATTGCCGAGCAGACCAACCTGCTGGCCCTCAACGCGGCCATCGAGGCGGCGCGGGCCGGCGAGCAGGGGCGTGGCTTCGCCGTGGTCGCCGACGAAGTCCGGCAACTGGCCTCGCGCACCAGTAACGCCACCGACGAGATCGTCGGGGTGGTCCGGCACAACCAGGACATGGCCCGCTCGGCGGTGGAACTGATGGCTGAAGGCCGGCAGCAGGCCGAACAGGGCCTGACGCTGGCAGCGGAAGCCGGCTCAGTGATTGTCGAGATCCAGGACGGCGCGCAGAAAGTGGTCAGCGCGGTCGGCCAGTTCGCCAATCAACTGTCTTCCTGAGGCAGGTGGCGCGGCGTCCGTGCGCCTAGCGCTGCAGCGGCCCGTGGCATTCGTAATGCAGGCGGTCGAACCACTCGCCGTGCAACAGGAAGCTGCGGCGCGAGTGGCCGTAGCAGGAGAACCCGGATGCCTCGAGCACACGCACCGAACCGGTGTTCTGCGGCCGAGCATTGGCTTCGATGCGGCTCAGTTGCAGCTCGCCGAAGGCGCGCTGCAGGACCTGCGCCACCGCGGCCCGGGCAATGCCCCGCCCATTGAAGCGGGCACCGACCCGGTAGCCCAGCTCGGCGCAGTTGAAGTAGGCGCGCTGCACCCGATGCAGGTTGACCCGCCCCACCAGTTCCCGGTTGTCACGGATCAGGAACTGATAGCCGCGATCCGCTTCGGCGTCCTGCCGGGCCTGGACGATGGCTTCGGCGACGCCTTCGCGGCAGTAGTAGGTGCCGGGACGGGCATTGATCGAGGCTTCGAAAAAAGCCCGGTTCTGCTCTTCGAAGGCCAGCAGGTCATCCAGGTCGTCAAGTTGCACAGCGCTGATTTGCAGGTGGGTCATGGTGCCAGGGCCTCAATCCGTGAAGGCGCTTTCTTCTCATGATCCGCCGCGGTTCAGCAAGCCTCCAGGTGCGGTTTGATCAGCGCGGCGAACCATTCGATAAACACGTTGAGGCGGCGCGAGCGATGGCGCCGGTCGGGGTACAGCGCGCAGATATCCATGGGCGCCACCGGCAGTTCGTGGAGCACCTGCACCAGCTCGCCACGGTCCAGCAGGTGCTGCACGTCGAAGCGTGGCACCTGGATCAGCCCCAGCCCCTGGCGGCAGCAGGCAATGTAGTTCTCGACGTTGTTGACGATCACCCGGCTGGGCAGCCGGAGCAGGTGCTCGCGACCTTCTTGCAGGTATTCCCAGGGCTGTTCGCGACCCGTGTCCGGGGAGGCGTAACCGATCATCCACTGGCCGTTCTGCAAATCCTGGGGGGTGTGGGGTTCGCCCTGTTCGGCGAGGTAGGCCGGGCTCGCGCAGTTGATCAGCGCCAGTTGCCCCAGGGGCCGGGCGACCAGGCTGCTGTCGGCCAGGCTGCCGACGCGGATCGCGCAGTCGATGCCTTCCTGGACCAGGTCGATGCTGCGGTCGCTGGCGCCCAGGGCCAGCTGCAGGCCGGGGTACTGCGCCAGCCACTGGGGCAGGGCCGGGACGATCAGGCGTCGGGCGATGCGGCTGGGAACGTCAATGTTCAACCGCCCGCTGACATCCACCTGGCGGTGGTGGAACAACTGGTTGAGTTCCGCGGCATCGGCCAGCAGGCGCCTTGCCCGCTCCAGCAAAATGGCGCCATCGGCCGTCAGTTGCACCTGCCGTGTGGTGCGGTGCAGCAGCCGGGTGCCAAGGCCGGTTTCCAGTTGCTGCACGGCGGAAGAGACGGTCGCCCGTGGCAGCTCCAGGGCATGGGCGGCCTTGATGAAACTGCCCATGTCGGCCACCTGAATGAACACGCGGTATTGCTCAAGCTTATCCATCGTTCGCACGATCCTGGTCCGGGGGACGCCTGACGGCTGCGCATCGCCACATCGACCGAGGCGGTCGATGCAGCGGCTCGGCAGGCCAATTTACCCCTTGGGCGCCAGGATTACTTGGTGGTGTAGCCGCCGTTGATCAGTAAGGTCTGGCCAGTGATCCACCAGCCTTCGGTCACCAGGTGGCGAATGAAGGGCACCACGTCCTCGATATCGGTGAGCCCGGTCTTGCTCGAAGGCGACAGGGCCGCCGCGCTCTTGTGATACGCCACGGCGTCGGCGCCCTCGGCCGGGTAGAAGAACGGTGTGTCCATGGGCCCGGGGCCGACGGCGGTGACCGAAATGCCGCGGGCGCCGAACTCCTTGGCCGCGGCCCGGGTGAAGTGTTCCACCGGTGCCTTGGAACCGCCGTAGGCGGCATAGAACGGGGTGAAGGCGCCCAGCAGCGAAGTCACCAGGGTCACCAGCTTGCCGTTGTCTTCGAGGTGCTTGCCGGCCTCCTTGATGAAGAAGAAGGCGCTCTTGGCGTTGACCGCGAACATCTGGTCGTACTCGTCTTCGCTGATCTCGATGATGGGTTTCTTCAGCACCTTGCCCACGGTGTTGATGGCGATGTCGATCTTGCCGAAGCGCGCCTTGGCCTCGCTGAACAGGCGCTCCACGGCGCCGGCCCGGGTCAGGTCGGCCTGCCACGCCTGGGCCTCCACGCCCAGGGCCTTGAGTGCGGCCACCGTGGCCTCGGCGTCGGCCTGGCTGGCGTTGCTGTTGTAATGCACGGCCACGGCCCGGGCGCCGTGGCGGGCCAGGTCGCGGGCGATCAGACCGCCGAGGTTCTTCACCCCGCCAGCGATCAGCACGACTTTGTTGTTCAGGGAGTGATCGGTCATGGCGCGGGTCCTTCAACGATTGAGGTGAAGGCTGAGTCTAGTGCCTGCGCCTGCGTTGATAAGCCACCGAGGGCTGGACGGATTATCCAGAAAATCCATCCAATCAGCGTGCCGGCCAGGGCTCGGGATGGGGCTACAATCGCTGTTTTTTTCAGGAGCCAGTCATGTCCGATTTTCGTCGTCCGGTGCCACTGGACAAGGCTTACCGCCTGCTCAATCACGGCCCTACCGTGCTGGTCAGCGCCGCCCACGGCGGGCAGCGCAACATCATGGCGGCCGCCTGGGCCATGCCTCTGGATTTCCAGCCGCCGAAAGTCGCCGTGGTGCTCGACAAGTCCACCTGGACCCGGCAACTGCTGGAAGCCTCGGGTACCTTCGTGCTCAACGTGCCTTGCCTGGCCCAGGTGGATATCGTGCAGAGCCTGGGCAACAGCTCCGGACTGGAGCTGAGCCAGGGCGGCAGCGACAAGTTCGCTGCCTACGGCCTGTCGACCTTTACCGGTGAGCAAGGCCAGGCACCCTTGCTGGAAGGTTGCGTGGCCTGGCTGGAATGCCGGCTGCTGCCCGAGCCCCACAACCAGCAGCAATATGACCTGTTCCTCGGTGAAGTGATGGCCGCCCAGGCCGACACGCGGGTGTTCAGCGAGGGCCGCTGGCATTTCGACGGGCAGGACCCGCTGCGCACCCTGCACCATGTGGCGGGCGGGCATTTCCTGAGCATTGGTGGCGCCGTTGACGGTCGTCAGTTGCCCCTGGCCGGAGAGGCTTGAGCCGGCCTCCGACCCACGTTTTCAAGGAATGAGCATGCACCAAGTCTTTCAGCGTCTGGTGAGCCTGCTGGACAGTCACCAGGCCCGCTATCGAGTGATCTTGCATCCGGCCGAAGGGCAGTCGGCGCGGGTCGCCGAAATCCGCGGCACCGAGCCGGGGCAGGGGGCCAAGGCCATGCTGTGCAGCCTCAAGGGCGCCCATGAAGCCTATGGGCTGGTGATTCTCAGCGGCGATCAGAAACTCGACATGAAGAAAGTCGGCGCGCTCCTGGGCGGCAAGAAGGCCCAGCTGGTGTCGCCGGAGCTGGCCAGGGAACTGACCGGTTGCGTGATCGGCGCCATTCCACCGCTGAGTTTCGATCCGCGCATCACGCTGATCGTCGACCCGCAACTGACCTCCCGCTACACCGAGATCGCCTTCAATGCCGGGCGCCTGGATGCCTCCATGGTGCTCGATACCCAGGACTACCTGAGGATCGCCCAGCCGCTGCTGGCGAGCGTGACCCAGGCCCCGGAAAGCGCCAGCGCCCCGCCCGCTTGAGGCGTTCTACCCGTTCAACTGAACCAGGGCGTCGGCCAAGGCGGTGAGTTTCGGCGAACACTGGCGCGACGGTGGGTACACCAGCGACAGCTCCCGGCTGCGCCCGGCATGTTGTTCGAGGATCGGCACCAGCAGGCCGCTATCCAGGGCCTCGCGCACCGCGAACTCCATCAACTGGGCAATGCCGAAGCCGCCGAGCACCGCATCCACCAGGGCATCGCCGATGTCGAAGATCAGCCGCCCCTGAACCGCCAGGTCCAGGGGCTTGCCCTGGTCCATGAACTGCCACTCCACCAGCCGGCCGCTGCGCAGGTTGCGCACTGTCAGGCAGTTGTGTTGCTGCAGGTCCGCCAGTTGCCGCGGCGTGCCGTGGCGTTCCAGGTAGGCCGGTGCCGCCACGGTGACCCAGCGCAGGGGCGCCAGGGGCCGGGCGATCAGGCGCTGGTCGTGGATCACTCCGGTGCGCAGCACCGCGTCGAACCCTTCGTCGATGATGTCCACCACTCGGTCGGTCATGACCGCCTCGATGCTCAGCTCGGGATGCTGGGCCGTCAGCTTGCCAATCACCGGCATCACCACCTTGCGCCCGAACAGCGACGGGGTACTGATCTTCAACATCCCGCTGGGCGAGTCGCGCCGGTCCAGCAGCAGGTGTTCGGTATGGGCCAGTTCCGCCAGCAACGGTGCTGCGCGTTCCACCAGCACCAAGCCATCCGGGGTCAGGCTGACACTGCGGGTGTTGCGTTGCAGCAGGCGCACGCCGAGCTGTTGCTCCAGGCGCGAAATGGCGCGGGACAGGCCGGACTGGGTCAGCCCCAGGTCACCGGCGGCGCGGGTAAAACTGCGGGTTTCGGCGACCCGGACCAACAGCCGAAGGGCGTTCAGATCCATGATTAAAGTCATTACTGAAAGAGTGAAGGCCGTATTTATCATTTAAAGCGCATCGATGACACTGGCCGCCGCCTATTTCCACACAAGGATTCTCGCGATGTCCGCGACCCCGTTAGCCAAGCCGTCGGGTTGGATGCTGTCACTGCTGGCCACCGCGCAGTTGATCATTGCCCTGGACGCCACCATCGTCTTCGTGGCGTTGCCGGAAATAGGCCTTCGCCTGGGGTTCTCCGCCCAGCAACTGCAATGGGTGGTCAGTGCCTACAGCGTGGCGTTTGGTGGTTTCCTGCTGCTGGGCGGGCGCGCGGCGGACCTGCTGGGCAAGCGGCGTTTCTACATCGTCGGGCAGTCGCTGTATGCCCTGGCATCCCTGGCCGGCGGCCTGGGTGGCAGCGCGCTGTTGCTGGTGCTGTCGCGGGCGGTACAGGGCGTCGGCGGGGCGATGCTGTTCCCCGCGACCCTGGCCCTGATCAATACCTGGTACGCCGAAGGGCCGGCGCGTAACCGGGCCTTCGCGGTGTGGAGCGCGGCCTCGGCGGCGGGGTTGGCCCTCGGTGCCTTGCTTGGTGGGGTGCTGACCCAGTACTGGGGCTGGGAAGCGGTGTTCCTGGTCAACGTGCCCCTGGCCGGTGCCTGCGCGTTGCTGGCCCGGCGCTGGATTCCCGCCGACCCGCCACGCCAGCGCAACCGCCAGTTCGACCTGCGCGGCGCCCTGACCGTGACCCTGGGCGGCACCCTGCTGGTGTTTTCCATCGTCCAGGGCCCGGAGTGGGGCTGGAGTGCGCCGGGGACCCTGGGGTGCCTGGTGTTGTCCCTGGCCTTGCTCGGGCTGTTCGTGCGCCTGGAACAACGCAGCCGCGACCCGCTGATGCCGCTTCGCCTGCTGGGTTATCCACAGCTGCGCATGGCCATGCTGATAACCGCGCTGTTCATGAGCAGTTTCGGCGTGCAGTACTACTTTCTCAGCCTGTATTTCCAGCAGGTCTATCAGTTCAGCGTGCTGCAGAGCGGGTTGGCGTTCCTGCCCTCGACCCTGCTGTGCACGCTGGGCATCTGGGTCGCGGAACGGGCGCTGCTGCGCATGGGCCTGCGGGCGACCCTGGTCACTGGCCTGCTGGCGGGGGCCGTGGGCATCGGCATGATCTACCTGGCTTTGCCCGGCAGCCACGGTTTTGTCGGCCTGCTGCCGGGCATCGTGGTGATGAGCGTCGGCCAGGGCATGACCTGGACTTCAATGTGGGTCTCGGCCGGGCAGGGCATCGCCGCTGCCGAGCAAGGGGTGGCGGCGGGCGTGGCCTCCACCAGCCAGCAGATTGGCGGGGCCCTGGGGTTGGCGCTGCTGGTGTCGCTGGCCAACACCTTGAGCCCGACCGGCAATCAGGCCCATGGCATTGAAGCAGCCACCGCCGCCAGTGCCTTGCTGGCCTTGCTCGGGGCCTTGCTGGCGCTGCGCTTGCCTCGGGTGGTGGCCTTGCCGGCCGGTTCGGTGGCCCAGGGCTGAGGCGCGTTCAGTGGGGCCGGGGCAGGTGGCGGCGCACCGCCCAGAGCACGCCGGCCAGCAACAACAGGGCGGCGCTGCCTTGCAGCAGGTTGGGCAGGTGTTGCAGGCAGATGAAGCCATAGAGCAGGGCGAACAGGGTCTCGAACACGATCAACTGGCCGCTCAGGGTCAGCGGCAGGCGCCGGGTCGAGGCATTCCACATGCGATTACCGAACCAGGAACCGAGCACCGCACTGGACAGGCTCAGGCCCCAGAACAGCAGCCAGCGCTGCTCGCTGGCCTCGACCTGGGTGCCGGGCAGGGAAAACCCGTCCGCCAGCAGCCAGACCAGGGCGCTCATCAGCCCGGTGGTGATGCCCCACAGGGTCGACCACTGGCTGCTGTTGAAGCGGCTGCCCTTGAGGTAGCGGGCGTTGTCGGTGGCGAACCAGGTCCAGCACAGCAGAGCGCCGAAGGCGCAGAGCAGGCCCAGGGCGCGCTGGCCCAGTTCCAGCGAACCGCTTTGCGCGGTCAGCAGGGTGTCGAGGTTGATGCAGCAGATGCCGGCGAACACCAGCAGCAAGGGCCAGCGCAGCCGGCGCAAGGGCACGGCATCGGCATCGCCGCGCCCGGCCAGGGTGATGGTCAGCGGCAACAGGCCGACGATCAACGCGGTGCTGGCCACCCCGGCCCACTGAATAGCGCTGGCCAGCAGCATGAAATAGATCAGGTTGCCGGTCAGCGCCAGTTTCACCAGCAACGCCGCATCGCCCCAGGTCAGGCGTTGCAGCAGTTCCCGGGCCTGGGGCGCAGCCAGGAGCAGGGAGAATGCGCCGTACAGAGTGAAGCGCGCACAGCTGAGCAGCAGCGGGCTGAACTCCGGCAACAGGCTGGGCACCACAATGGCCAGGCCCCAGACCGCACCGGCCAGGGCGGCATAAGCAACTCCGCGTTTCATGCACACACTCGCAGCGATTCATCAAGCTGCGCAGGCTAGCCATTGCTGACCGGATGGACAAAGGATATATAGGCACCTACCTATTCTCCTGGGGAATGCCTGATGAGCCGCTTCGCCCGTCATCTGCCGCCGCTGGAAACCCTGGTGACCTTCGAGGCGGTGGGTCGCAACGCCAGCTTTACCCGCGCCGCCACCGAGCTGTGCCTGACCCAGAGCGCGGTCAGCAAGCAGATCCGCGCCCTGGAGCTGTCGCTGAAGACCGAGTTGTTCGAGCGCCAGGCCCGGGGGGTGAAGCTCACCAGCAGCGGCGCCTCGCTGTTCGCCGAGGTCAGCACGCAGCTGGAGGCCTTGCTGCGCAGCGTCAGCCGCCTGCGAGCCGGTCGCGATGCCAACACCATCACCGTGCAATGCACCCACGCGGTGGCGCAGTTCTGGCTGTTCCCACGCCTGCTGGCATTCAACAAGCAGCACCCGGAGATCACCGTGAGCATCCATGCCAACAACGACATGGATGAATCCAGCGTGGCCGAGCATGACTTCGGCATTCTCTATGGCGCCGGGCACTGGTCGTCGCTGGCGGCGGTCTCGCTGTTCGATGAAATCGTCTACCCCATCGTCAGCCGGCGCCTGGAATTGCCTGGGGTTGGCGAGCTGGCGCAACTGGCCGAGTTGCCCTTGATCCAGCTGGATGCCTCGGCCTGGAACTGCATTGACTGGCGCGACTGGTTCCGCCATTTCGGCCTGGACTACAGCGCGCCGCCGGGCGCCATGGGCTTCAACCAACTGACCCTGATGTTCAGTGCGGTGCAGCAGGGCATGGGGGTGGGCCTGGGCTGGGATTTCATGGCCAGCCAATTGGTGGCCCAGGGCGAGTTGCTGCGCGTCGGCGAGTGGGCGTTCCGCACTGGGCAGGCGGATTTTCTGGTGCACCCACGGCACAAGCGCTTGTCCGTCAGCGGGCAATTGTTTCGCGACTGGCTGGTGGCGCAGGCGAGCGAATGAGGGGCCGGGGCTGCGGGCAGCCCCGGGGCACGGTTCAGAGGTTGGCGCGGGGCACGCTGAAGCGGAACTCGCTGCCCTTGCCCACTTCGCTGTGCGCTTCGATATGGCCGCCATGCGCCTGGATGATGCCCTGGGTGATGTACAGCCCCAGCCCCGTGCCGTTGGGGTTGCCTTCCTTCATGGTCCAGTAGCGGTCGAAGATGAACGGCAGTTGCTCGCTGGGAATGCCTTCCCCGGAGTCGCGCACGCTGAAGACGATCTGCTCGCCGTCGGACATCGCCACCACCCCGACCTTGCCTTGCTTGGGGGTGAACTTGATGGCGTTGCCCACCAGGTTCGACAGCACCTGGAACAACCGCTCGGGGTCGGCGTTGATCTTCAAGTCCGGTTCGCTGTGGAAGCTGATGTCGATGGCCTTGTCCAGGGCCAGGGGCGCCAGCAGCGAATAGGCCTCTTCGAAGATCTGGCTGACCTCCAGCGGCTGTGGCGCGATGCTGTAGCGCCCGGCTTCGATCTTCGAGGTGTCCAGCAGGTCTTCCAGCAGGTTGTTCATGCGGCTGGCGGCCTGTTGCATGGTGTCGATGGCCGAGGAAATGCGCCGTGAAGTGTGCGGGCCGTCGGAGCTGAAGGCCTTCTGCATCATGCCGCAGAGCATGGAGATCACCGTCATCGGGTTGCGCAGGTCGTGGGATACCACCGCCACCAGTTCGTCCCGGGCGCGCACGGCCTGTTGCTCGCGCAGCACCTGGCGCGCCAGGTCGTGCTCCAGGGCCGAGCGGCGCAGGTCGTTGGCGGCGAAGCGGTCACCATGGCTCCACTTGGTGGAGATCCCGGCCATTTCCACCTTCCAGATCTCGAACGAAGTGCGCGGCCGCAGGCGCAGGCCGGCGTCGGAATTTTCCAGGTCCAGGGGCTTTTCCGGGTTGCCGCTCCAGTGGATGTTTTCCTTCACCTCCGGGCGGAACCACAGCACGCCGTTATCCACAGGCTTGGGCAGGCTCATGGCCAGGACGCCGCTGGCCACCTGTTGATAACTCGCCGCCGGCGGGTACACGCTGGCCAGGTGATGGCTGGCGAACACCGCCTGCCCGGTGCCTTGCAGCCAGCGGTGCAGGGCGCGGATGTCGTCCTGGGGCGGGCAGTTACCGAAGCAGTGCAGTTGCTTGTCCTCGATGATCGCCACGCCGCCGGCCTGGGTCAGCTCCAGCAGCTGCTGTGGCGCCTGGGCCAGGCCGTCGAAGACACTGCCGGGGGCGTCGCGCATGGCCTGGTCGAGGCTGGCCAGGGCGGCGACCTTCTCTTCTCGCTGCTGGCTCAGGTCCAGGGCTTCCATGGCGCTGATCTGCAACGACAGCACCTGGCCGATGGTCTGGCAGGCAATGCGCAGCTCGTGGGGCACCAGCAGCGGCTGGCGGTTGCCGCAGCTGATCAGGCCCCAGAGCTGGTCGCCCTTGAGCAGGGAAATGCTCATGGAGGACAGCACGCCCATGTTCTTCATGTACTGGCAATGGATCGGCGACACGCTGCGCAGGGTGGCGAAGCTCAGGTCCAGGGGCTGCTGGGTGTCCGGGCGCAGGGTCGGCAGCAGCGGCACGGGCTGATAGTCGGCGTTGGGGATGATCCGCAGCCAGTTGCTGCGGTACAGCTCGCGGGCCTGCTGGGGAATGTCCGAGGCCGGGAAGAACAGGCCGTTGAACACCTCCATGGTGGGCCGGGTGGCCTCGGCGATGACCTGGCCGTGGCCTTCCTCCTCGAAGCGGTAGATCAGCACCCGGTCGTAGCCGGTCATGGCCTGGATCTCGCTGACGCTGATGGCGTACAGCTCATTCAGGGTCTTGGCCGTCTGCAAGCGCCGCAGCAGGCGCCCGAGGTTCTCGGTCTGCTGCTTCAAGTGCTGCGGTTGCAGGTGTTCAAGCTGGATTTCCAGCTCCAGCATCAGCACCCCTTGATGGCGGTGCAGCACACCTTCGAAGTGCGCGCCATTGAGGTCCAGGTACAGCGGCGGCGCATCGGACAGCCGTGGCAGTTGCAGCACGTCGCGGATGCGCTGGCTGTGAGCGTCGCCCAGCAGGTGCTCCAGGGGCTGGCCGAGGACCTGAGTCGCGTCCTGGCCCAGCAGGGTTTCGACGTTGGCGCTGACCTGCAGGATGCGCAGCTGCGGTTCGGACAGGGTCAGCAGCACGCCGTGGGGCTGGATCGCCCCGGGGGAGTGGATCGGCTCGTCGGCGCAGTTGGCCAGCAACTGTTCAAAGGCTTGGGCGTCTTGTGGGGTCATAGCAGCACCTCGCGGCTGTCGAGCCAGCGCTCGAAACAGGCAAATGTGGATTGCGCGGCGCTGACCACTTGTTGTCGCGCGCTCGCGTCCTCGGGCATGCGCCCCAGGTAATCGAGAAAGTCTTTCCAGCGTCGGCCGGTGGCGGCGCCGTAGACGTCGAGAAAGGCCCCGCCGTTGTCTTCGTTCAGGTCCAGGCGCTGGGCCATTTCGCGGCGCAGGATCTGCCCGCCCAGCGTGGCGCCTTCGAGCACGTAGAGGGTTCCCAGGCACGCGCCGGGGTGGCTCAGCGCTGGCAGCTGTTCGCAGCGGGGCAGGGCGTCGATGCTCGTCGGGTCCAGGCCCAGGGCCTGCAGGTCGCCGGCCAGGGCCGGAGTCTTGCGGCGCTGCGCAGGGTCGTAGCCGGGAGGGATCAGGCCACTGGCCTGCAGGGCCGCTTCCAGCGGCTGATAGAAGCCGTAATAGGCCTGGATCAGGCGCCGGTACCAGGCAGCGTCGAGCTGTTCGGAGAAGAACGGCAGGCGTTTTTCCAGCGCCACGTGCAGGGTCGCGGTGCCGGCGCGCAGGTCTTGTAGCAGCGCGGGGGCGCCAGGGTCTTGGTGCGGTTTGGGCATTCAGGGGTCAAGGGTCGCAACAGGTAATGGACGCGCCATGGGCGTCATCGAACGCCGGGACCAGGCTGTAGTCCCTGCAATAGAGCCATCGCACAGAAAAATGAGCGCGTTACTCTACCTGTGCATGCTGCCCCGACGTAGCGTTTTTCGGGTACCGCCGGTCGGCCAAGGCTCGTCGTTCGATGACGTGTTGCAGTGTCTGACCCCGCAGGGGAGGCAGAAATTCCTTTTTCCGTCTCGCAGGTTCAGGTTTGCCGGTCAGATCCAGACGTCGTTCTGGGCGGTGCGTTCGCCGCCCTGGTCGCCGGTGTTGAGCACGCCCTTGGGCTCGATCAGCAGCAGCTTGACCTCCTGTTCAGCCCAGGGTTTGTGCTCGACGCCCTTGGGCACCACGAACATCTCGCCGCTGCCGATGGACACCCGGCCGTCACGAAAGTCGATGTACAGCTGGCCATCGAGGACGATGAAGGTTTCGTCGGTGTCGGCGTGGCAGTGCCAGACGAACTCGCCCTGCAACTTGGAGATCTTGAACTGGTAGTCGTTCATCTCGGCGATCACCTTGGGTGTCCAGTGTTCGCTGAACAGGCCGAGCTTGTGCTTGAAATTGATGCTCTGGTAGGCGTTTTGCGCGGTGGGGGTTGGCATGTTGCGGTCCACATCAGTGATGAATGAGCACTGAGGGTAAACAGCCGGCGGCATCGTTTTCTTGAACGATCGTGAGTGGCTCAGCGGCCGAGCATCTTCAGCCAGCGTGCCGGAGGCAGGCCGTAGGCCTGGCGGAACTGCCGGGTCATGTGGCTCTGGTCGGTGAAGCCGGCAATCAGCGCGGCGTTGGCCAGGGACTGGCCCTGTACCAGCAGCGCACGCACCAGGTCCAGGCGGCGCATGCTCAGGTAGCGGTAGGGGCTGGTGCCGAACAGCAGGCGAAAGTCCCGGGACAGGCTCCAGCGGTCGCGCCCGCTGTGGGCCTCCAGTTCGTCGAGGGTCAGGGTACGGTCCAGGGCGCCGTGAATGTATTCCCGGGCTCGCTCGGCCGCCACGTAGTCGAAACGCTGCCGCGACCGGGCGACGCCGGACACACTGTTCAGGGCCTGGGCCAGGTCGAACAGGGCGTCTTCCTGTTCCAGTGGGTCCAGCGGGCTGTCGACGCCGCGCAGCAAGACCTCGGTGGCGGCGAACAGCCGCGGGTCGTTGGACAGGCCGCCGGCAATGAAGGGCAGCGGCTGGCCGCCGAGGATCTGCTGGATCAGCGCCGGCTCGACATACAGCATGCGGTAGTGGAAGCCGTCGTGGGTGCCGGCCTCGCCGTCGTGGGCTTCGTCGGGGTGCAGGACCATGGTTGCGCCGGGCAGGCTGTGGCGCCAGCCGCCGCGGTACTGGAAGCTCTGCACCCCGCGCAGGGTCCGGCCGATGGCGTAGGTATCGTGGCGGTGCATGTCATAGCCATGGCCGGCGAAATACGCCTCGATGCGCTCCAGGCCCCGGGCGGGTGGCGCGCGGTGAACCCAGTCGGTGACAGCAGTGGGTCTGGCCATGGAACAGTCCTGATGGATAAAACCGAGGGCGCTACGTTAACCCAAGGGCGCGCGGGCTGTCTTGCCCCTCGGTTCAAGCCGTATCAGGGGCGGGGGCCTGTTTGCCAAGGTGGCCGAACTCGATGGGCGTCTTGGTGTAGAACAGCGAAAAGTCCTCGGCCTGCAGGCGCTCGAACAGCCGTTGCGCTTCGGCTTCGCTGATGGCCAGGCGAATTTCCAGGGGCTGGTCGGCCAGCTCGAAGAAGTGCGCCGAATGCAGGTGCCGGGAGTGCCCGAAGCCCTCGATGGCGGTCGACAGCGTGGCGCCGCGCAAGCCCATCTGCTGCGCCAGGTCGACCACCCAGTCGCCGAGCATCTTGCCGTGGTAGCGACGGTTCTGCTGGGTAAAGAAGATCACCAGATAGCCTTTCATGATTGCGTTCCTGCAGCGTGGCAGTGGGTTCCTTGAGCATAGTTGCCGGCTTATTCGACGGTTGCCTGGGCAGGCACGAGTGGAGTAGCGTCAGCACCCCCAGCCCCTCTTCACGGCCACTTGCATTCATGCGCGCTGCGCTGCTTCTCTGCTATCGCTGGACCTGCGTTGAGCGCCCGGCCTGGTGCGCTTGCTACGCTCTGAATCTCAACAAGGACGATCCGTCCCCACATCAGGAGACTGAACATGGCCGTTACTTTTCGCCCGGTGGCTGATGCCGACATTCCACGTATCTGCAGTTTTGTGGGCAATCCCCAGGAGCTGTTTTTCTTCTTTCCTGCTGCCACCTGGCCGCTGACCCACGACCAGTTGCGCGACTCCATCGCCCAGCGCAGCGACTCGACGGTGATCGAGCGTGATGGCCAGGTGGTGGGTTTTGCCAATTTCTACCGCTGGGGCAACGGCGGCACCTGCACCATCGGCAACGTGATCGTCGACCCCGAAGTGCGCGGCGCCGGCCTGGGCGCACAGTTGATCGGGCAGATGATCTATATCGCCCGCAGCAAGCACCAGGCCAGCGAGGTGACGCTCTCCTGCTTCAACAGCAATGTGGCGGGGTTGCTGTTCTATCCGAAGCTGGGGTTTGTGCCGTTCGCCATCGAAGAGCGCAAGAACAAGGAACAGGAGCGGGTGGCGCTGATCCACCTGCGCTACAGCCCGAGCTGAAACCATGGGCCATCAGAGAACGTTCAACAGGAACCAGTCATGAGCAAGTTGCGGGTCGGGATTATATTTGGTGGCCGTTCGGCCGAACACGAAGTGTCGCTGCAGTCGGCGCGCAATATCGTCGATGCCCTGGATCGCACGCGCTTCGAGCCGGTGCTGATCGGCATCGACAAGCAGGGGCACTGGCACCTCAACGACACCTCGAACTTTTTGATCAACCAGGAAAACCCGGCGCTGATCGCCCTCAACCAGTCCAACCGCGAGCTGGCGGTGGTGCCGGGCAAGGCCAGCCAGCAGTTGGTGGAAACCAGCAGCCAGGAGTTGCTGGGGCACGTGGATGTGATCTTCCCGATCGTCCACGGCACCCTGGGTGAAGACGGTTGCCTGCAGGGCCTGCTGCGCATGGCCGACCTGCCTTTTGTCGGCTCCGACGTGCTGGGCTCGGCGGTGTGCATGGACAAGGACATCAGCAAGCGCCTGCTGCGCGACGCCGGGCTGGCCGTGACCCCGTTCATCACCCTGACCCGGGCCACCCGCAGCCGCTACGGTTTTGCCCAGGCGCGGGAAGCGCTCGGCCTGCCGCTGTTCGTCAAACCGGCGAACCAGGGCTCCTCGGTGGGCGTGAGCAAGGTCGACAACGAGGCCGACTACGATGCCGCGGTGGCGCTGGCCCTGGGGTTCGATCACAAGGTGCTGGTGGAATCGGCGGTGCGCGGGCGGGAAATCGAATGCGCGGTGCTGGGCAATGACCAGCCGGTCGCCAGTGGCTGCGGCGAGATCGTGGTCGGCAACGGTTTCTATTCCTACGACAGCAAGTACATCGACGCAGACGCGGCCCAGGTGCTGGTGCCGGCAGACATCAGCGTCGAGCACAGCGAACGCATCCGCGCCCTGGCCATCGAGGCGTTCCAGGTACTGGGCTGCTCCGGGTTGGCCCGGGTCGATGTGTTTCTCACCGACGACGGTGAAGTGCTGATCAATGAAATCAACTCGTTGCCCGGGTTCACCCGCATCAGCATGTACCCCAAGCTATGGCAGGCCGCCGGCATGCGCTACAGCGAGCTGGTGAGCCGCCTGATCGAGCTGGCGCTGGAGCGCCATGCCGAGCGGCAAGGCCTGAAAATCAACCGCTGAAGCGGATCATCGTGTTTAAGGACGTGACGAATGAGTTCGGCAACAGAAGCCTCGGTCTACCTGTTTTCCTACGGCACCCTGCAAGACAAGGCGGTACAGCTGGCTAACTTTGGCCGTGAGTTGAGTGGCAGCAAGGATGCGATGCTCGGCTACGAGCAGAGCTGGGTGGAAATCACCGATCCCGAGGTATTGGCCGCCAGTGGCAAGACCCATCACCCGATCCTGCGCCCGGGGGCGGCGGACAGCGCGCCGATTGCCGGCACGGTGTTTCAGATTACCCCCGAGGAACTGGCGGCAGCCGACCGCTATGAAGTCGCCGACTACAAGCGGGTCAGCGTGACCCTGGCCTCGGGGATCCAGGCCTGGGTCTACGTCAGCGCCTGAGTTCCTGACTCACTCCGGCGGCAGCATCACCCCGATGCACGCCAGGGCCAGCAGCACCGCCCCGAGCACGATGAACACATAGTTCAGCGGGGTGAAACGGGCGTTGCTGCGGCCTTCGGGGTCCCCGGCGGCGGCATTCAGGCCGCGCTGGCCCAGCCAGGTGACCCACGCCAGCACCGGCAGCAGCGCCAGGCTGGCGATGTCGGTTACCGGGTAGCCGATGTTCTTGCGTGACAGCGCATCCACCACGTTGTTGATGATCAGCCCCACCACAAACAGGGTCGCCAGTTCACCGGGGCGCCAGTCATGGCTGCGGCCGTCGCGCTTGAGCTGTGCATCGGCTTCGCGGTACAGCGCATGGGTAAAGAAAATCGCGAAGAACGCCCGGGCCACCGGCCACAACTCCTGGCCGCTGGCGTACTTGAATTGATGCCAGTTCTTGTAGGCCCAATACAGCTGGTAGATACCGAAGGTGAGGACGTACAGGGTCAGGAACTTGGCCTTGGACACCACATAGAACGGTTGTGGCGCCGTGTGCGCCGAAGGGGCGACCAGATCCGCCTGGGGCGGGGCGTAGAGGTTGTCAGACACGGGCACTCCTTGGGTTGGGTCTGAGGGGAAGGGGGCAAGCCTACCGCAGTCGGGTGGCGCTGTTGATCATGAGGTGGCTTTCCGGCCGATCCAGGAGTACTGGAAGGCCTTGGCTTCACCCCGATGCACGCGTCGGCGATAGCTGGCCAGGGTCGGGGTCGAGCAGTAGGTGCACAGCTCGCTGATTTCGATCTGCTCATCCTCGATGCCGGCGGCCTGCAGCAGGTACACGGCATAGCGGCTCAGGTCGAACCATAGGGAGTCGGCCTGGGTCGGCTGTGGCGGGGGAATTTGCGGGGGCAGCCGCGGGGCCGGCTGCTGGCGACTCCAGGGCGCTTGCGCAGCGGGCCACAGCGGATCCTGAGTGGCGGACAGGGTGTCGATGAAATCGGCGCTGACTTCATAACAGCAGGGTTTGATCGACGGGCCGATGGCCACTCGCAATTGCCGTGGGGCGATGCCCTTGCTGGCGAAGTGTTGCAGCACATTGGCGATGATCCCGCCGTGCAGGCCTTTCCAGCCACCATGCACCGCCGCCACCCAGGAACCGTCGTCGCTGCTGATCAGCAACGGCAGGCAGTCGGCGGTGACCACCGCGATGGGCCGGCTGGAATGGGTGAGGACCGCATCGCCGCGAATGATCCCGCTGGGCAGGGTGGTGCTGGCGTGCACCACCTCGCCACTGTGGACCTGCGAGCAGAAGAACAGGTTGGCCGGCAGGGCAGCGCCCAGGGTCGAAAACTCATGACGGATGCCGGGTATCTGGTTCAACACACCTGCCTGGAAACTCATCGGGCCTTCGCTCGGTAACCTGGGAATGGCTGCAGAGCATAGCGGTATCCGAGGCACTTTTGCTGACCGGCCGCGCTGCAAAGGCAGCGCCAGACCAGCGGTTGCCTGCGGGGCGGCCTGCCTTGCGGATGTTTCAGGCCTTGAGCGGGATGTACAGCTCCACCACGCTGTCCGGGTGCATGGGCCCCAGGAAACGCTCACCGGTGTATTCGAATTCCACCGCTTCGATCGGCATCAGCCCGGCGGCGGGCAGCCATTCGCTGTAGGCGGCGCGAAAGGTTTCCGGCAGGGTGGCCACGGTGCCGTGATGCTCGACCCGGGCGTAGTGGCGGGCGGGGATGTCCAGCTCGACCATGCCCGGCACCAGGGGCGCGTCGGCGGCCACCGGCAAGCCGGCCACGTAGCGCCACTGGCCGTCTTCCAGGGGCTGGCAGATGCCGTAGGTGCCCACCGGCTCGGCCAGGCGCTGGATTTCCTGCTCCCGGGGTTCGAAGCGTTGCCAGAGCTCGGCGATGGAGCCCGGGTCGTCCTGCTGCCAGGACATGCCGATGATCCGTTGCCGGGCCAGGAACACCTTCTGCGGTGTCTGCGGGGCAGGGATCTGGCGCTGTGGCTGGGCCAGGTAGCGTTGCAGGTGGCCGAGCACTTTCTGGCTGCGGGCAATCTCGCTTTCCAGCTGCCGGGCATGCTCCTGCAACGACTGCTGCATGTGCAGCACGCTGTCCAGGCCGCCCTGGTCCGCCAGCGTGCGGATGTCTTCCAGGGACATGCCCAACTGCCGCAGCCAGACGATACGGCCCAGGGTCACGATCTGGTCCGGGCTGTAGTAGCGGTAGCCGTTGTCGCGGCCAGTGAGGGCCGGGGTAAACAGGCCGATGCTGTCGTAATGGCGCAGGGTCTTGGTGGTGAGGCCGTGGCAGCGGGCCATTTGTCCGATGGTGAGCATGGAGCGTCCTTGGTGGTGTTGGGTTGCCAGGCAGGTTGGGCCTTTACCCAAGGGCAAGCTCAAGCCCGGCAGCGTGGCTCAGGACGACTTGCTCGGCTTGATCAGGCTTTCGGCCGGGATGCCGAACAGTTGGTGCAGTTTCCAGATCATCGGCAGGGTCAGCGCGCGCTTGCCGTTGAGCACCTCGTAGACGCGGTTGGTGCGGCCGATGGCCGGCGCCAGGTCGGCGGCGGACAAGCCGGACTGCTCCATGCGGAACTTGATCGCCTCGATCGGGTTGGGCAGGTCCAGGGGAAACTGCCTGGCTTCGTACGCCTCGATCAGGGTGATCATCACGTCGAAGTAATCGCCTTCAGGCGTCCCGGGCTGCGGTTCGTTGTCGAACAGGGGCGAGACGCTTTGCAGTGCGGCGCGGTAGTCCTGGTCGGTGTGGATAGGGCGGATGTTCATCTGGGTTACTCCATGTCTGCGCTGTCGGCATCAATGGCGTCGTACTGCCGGTGGGTGCCTATGAACTTGATGTACAGCGCGCCGAAACGATAGGCCACGGCAACGACCAGTCGATACTCGTTGCCCTTGATGTTGAAGACCACCCTGCGGCTTTTGAGAATGCTTGCGTTGCGATACTGGTCCTTGATCTGCGCAGGGTTGGACCACTCGGCATTCCTCGCTTCATCGACCCAAGCCAGTAAAGGCTGCTCTGCATCCGGGTACTTCTCCCAGAAGGCCTTCAACTGACTGACTGCAATAATTCTCATGGCGCGATCCTAGTCCCGTGCTGGGACTTAAACAAGTCACTGAGTGCGTCAGGCGACGTACGGGCAGATCGCTGGATCTGCCCGCGCAGGCGACGTCGGCTCAGGGACGATCAGGTCATGCAGAGAGCGTGGCGTGCACGTCGTCCATCAGTGCCTTGCCCATCTCTGCCAGGTAGTGTGCCGCCCAAGCATAGCGGTCGCACCGCGGCTCCATGGCCGCCTCCAGGGTGAATTGCTTTGCCAGATGCAACAGGGTCGAGGCGTGCTCCAGGGCATCGCTGATCGGCACATCGGCATTGACGCGAAACAGCGGATGCAGGTGCTCGCCGCACTGGGAAAAGCGGACTTCACCGAGGGTGGTCAGTGGCGATTGAGTAGTCATCGGGCACCTCCGGTTTTGTGTGACGGGAGGTGTGGGGGAAACAGATTGCAGAAGCAGTTCATGGTCACGACTCCTTGATTCGAAGGACCGTCACCGTCTGCCGCCAAGCATATCAGGGTGGCGGATTGCGCAGGATTGGCGGACCGGGAATCAAGGAACCGGCGAACCCGAAGGTTCTCCCACGCAACCCGCCATAACGCAGGTATGCGGGCGCAAAAAAAGCGCCTGCATGATGGGTGGGGGCGCTGTTGCGCCTCGATTCTATCAGGCCGCCAAGCCTGATCGCTGATTTTGCAGCGACGGTCGAACCATAGGTTGGAGTAGGGGGAGTCGCAACGGCATTACTGCGACATTTTGTGAACCATCCCTGTAGCCGCTGCCGCAGGCTGCGAACGACCGGAACGGTCGCAGCGATCTCCCGGGCGCCGAAGGCCCTTCGGGCCTTGTCGCAGCCTGCGGCAGCGGCTACAGAGGTTGTGCCAGCACCTCACGAAATACATCGGGCCTGAGCATCGCGATATGCAGCAATGAACGGGCTGCTCCGGAAGGCGAGCGCCGACCTTGCTCCCACTCCTGAAGGGTTCTCACCGAGACGCCAAGCAGTTGGGCAAATTTGGGTTGCGACAACCCGGTTTTACCGCGCGCTTCGGCAGCCTTGGTGATCGGAATGCTATGGGTGTGGCCATGACGGCCGGCTTTGACATCGATGATCGCTTCCAGAAGCTCCTGGCCGATATTGCGCTTGGCATCGCGCTCCAATAGTTCTTTTTCAGTAAGGGGCATGATTCATCTCCTTCGCAATTCTGCGCAGAACAGGTGCTGGAATGTTTTCGGTAGCGCCTTTGCCATAGATCACCAACGCAACCAGGGCTCCGCATGCAAGCTGAGTGGTATAGATGACCCGCACCGAGCCACTTTTTCCACGTCCTTCAACGCTCCACCTGATTTTCCTGCAACCGCCAGAACCCGGAATCACAACGCCGGACTCTGGGTCGTTGGCAAGAAAAGTCATGAATTCTCCACGCTCTTCTTCGGACCAGTAATCGGGCCAGAGTTTGGAAAACAGCGGAGATTCTATGATCGTCAGCATGCGGGAGGATTCTACGTCTTTGACGTACCTGGCGGCAATGGTGGGTGTTAGGAGATGACTCCTGAAAGATTAAGAGCGTGGAGTTGCAACGCCAATGAGCGGAGTCCTGATTTCCAGTCAGCTCATTCGTTTTCTTGTGTGTGATCCATGCCCCCGATGTCACTTTTTGCATGACCTGAAACCCGGGCAACTCTGCTCAGGGTGGCTCCATGATCCGGAGCCGCTCACTCAACCCTCCAACACTTTCGCCATCTCGCTGGTCGCCGCCCAACCCAGCCCCTGATACAGCGGTTTGCCGGCCTCGGTCGCATGCAGCACGGCAAAGCCCAGCCCGCGCTGGCTGAACTCGGCCTCCGCCAGTTTCATCAGCGCCGACGCCAGGCCGCGGCGACGGTAGGCCGGTTCGACGTAGACGTTGAGCACGTAGCCGCGCTGATCCTGGGTTGGATGGGAAGGGTGGGGCGGCCAGTCGATGCTCATCAGGCCGATGCTGGCCACGCTCTGCTCGGCGTCCATCAGGGCGAAGCCGTAGTAGCGGCCATTCTCCAGGCGTTCGTGCAACCAGGGGCGAAAGTGCTCGGTCATCACCTGCAAGGTGCTGAGGTCCTTGCCGGCATCGAGAAACATGGCCTGGCGATGGCGGCAGATCAGTTCAAGGTCCTGGGGTATCAGGGGTCGTGGGCTCAGGCCCGGGAGATCAAGGTTGGCGGCAATTTCGTTCATCGTCGGTTCCTCGCTGGACAGGGACGATGCTAGGGCAGATCCCCGGGCCGGGTCAGACACAGACCGCCGCGAAATTTTGCATACAGTGCCCTGGGCCTCTGCCCACAAAAAAGGGCCAGCCTCACGGCCAGCCCTCGGGTTCAGCGCAGGGCCTTCAATCCCCCAGCGCTTCCCCTTCGCGCCGTGGATCGGCGCCGCCGGCCCAGGAGGCCTTGCCTTGTGCATCACGCACGCGAACGATGGCTTGGGTGCCGCTGGTCATGTCGATCTCGTTGACCTCATGCCCCTGAGCCTGCAGTGCCTGCTTCAGGGCCGGGCTGAACTGGCCTTTTTCCAGTTCGGTGGGGCCGTTGCGGCTGCCGAAGTTGGGCAGGCCGACGGCGGCTTGCGGGTCGAGGTTCCAGTCGAGCATGCCCACCAGGGACTTGGCCACGTACTCGATGATCTGCGAGCCGCCCGGGGAGCCGACGCTGGCCAGCAGTTCGCCGCTGGCGCGGTCGAAGACCAGGGTCGGCGCCATGGACGAGCGCGGGCGCTTGCCCGGTTCGACGCGGTTGGCCACCTTCTGGCCGTTTTCCTCGGGGATGAAGGAGAAATCGGTCAGCTGGTTGTTGAGCATGAAGCCCTGGACCATCAGGTGTGAACCAAAGGCCGCTTCCACCGTGGTGGTCATGGACACCGCGCCTCCTAAGTCATCCACCGCCACCACTTGCGAGGTGGAAATGCGCATGGGCGAACGGTCCGGGGCGTAGGCCACCTGGATGCCCCGGGGCTGGCCCGGCTCGGCCTTGCCCATGCTGTGTTCGCCGATCAGCGCGGCGCGCTGGGCCAGGTAGTTCGGGGCGATCAGGCCGGCCACCGGCACGGGCACAAAGTCGCTGTCGGCCACGTACAGGCCGCGGTCGGCGTAAGCCAGGCGCTCGGCTTCGGCGATCAGGTGCACCGCTTGCGGCGCAGGCTCAAGGCCGGCCGGCAGGTTGGTTTGCTGCGGCTTGAGGTTGGCCAGGGTGTAACGCGGGTCGCGCTGTTCCAGGGCCTGCAGGGTGCCGAGGATCTGCGCCACCGCCACGCCGCCGGAAGAGGGCGGCGGCATGCCACACACCTGCCAGCGCTTGTAGTCGCTGCACAGCGGCGCGCGCTCCTTGGCGCGGTAGCCTTGCAGGTCATTGAGCGACAGGCTGCCGGGGTTGGCGTGGCCCTGGACCTTGGCGACGATTTCCGCGGCCACCGGGCCTTTGTAGAGGGCGTCCGGGCCTTCCTGGGCAATGCGCTTGAGCACCGCGGCCAGCTGTGGATTTTTCAGCAAGGTGCCCACGGCTTTCGGCGTGCCGTCGGCATTCAGAAAGTACGCGGCCATGTCCGGCGAGCGTGCCAGGAACGGGTCGGCGCTGATCATGGTGTGCAGCCGTGGCGAGATAGCGAAGCCTTGCTCGGCCAGGCGAATCGCCGGCTCGAACAGCTGCGCCCAGGGCAGGCGCCCGTGTTTCTGGTGGGCCATCTCCAGGGCGCGCAGCACGCCTGGGGTGCCCACCGAACGGCCGCCGATCTGCGCCTGGGGGAAGGGCATCGGCTTGCCGTCCGCCTGTAGGAAGAGCTGCTCGGTGGCGCCGGCGGGTGCGGTTTCCCGGCCGTCATAGGTGCGCACGGCCTTGCCGTCCCAAAGCACGATCATCGCACCGCCGCCAATCCCCGAGGACTGCGGTTCCACCAGGGTCAGCACCGCTTGCATGGCAATCGCCGCGTCGATGGCCGAGCCGCCTTTGCGTAGCGTCTCGCGCCCGGCTTCGGCGGCCAGCGGGTTGGCGGCGGCCGCCATGTGTTTGTCGGCGTGCCGGGTCTGCATGTCGGTGCGGTAGCCCGAAGCGATTTCCGGAGCGGCTGGCAGGGTCGAGGAAGGGGACGGGTTGTTGCAGGCACTCAGGCTGAGGGCGGCGGCCAGCAGGCTGAGGCGGGCCAGGTGGCGGTGACGGGGAGGGAAGATCGAGAACACGCGTTGAGCTCCGTTCACTGGGAAATGAGGTGTCGTCCGTGGAGGGGAATGTACAGCAGTGGGGCAGGCCGTTGGGCCGTGGGGATTGTTGAATGGGTGCGCGACAACGTCGCAACCCACGAATCTGCCGGCTGTCGCTTGACCTGAGTCAGGGTACCCGGCGCCCATAGGGCACATGGTGAAGCAAACCATAAGCCTGATGAGAGGACGCCATGCACCGTTGTAAGTGGTTACTTGTGTTCGGATTGCTGTTGGGGGGCGAGGTACGGGGCGAGACGCCGAGCGAGCCGATTCTGCCGGTACAGCCGGCGAAGATCACCGATGTGGCCAAGGTGGAGTTGGGCAAGCAGTTGTTCTTCGACCCGCGCCTGTCCAAATCCGGTTTCATTTCCTGCAACTCCTGCCACAACCTGAGCATGGGCGGCAGCGACAACCTGCCCACCTCCATCGGCCACAACTGGCACCAGGGGCCGATCAACTCGCCCACGGTGCTCAACTCCGGCCTGAGCTTTGCCCAGTACTGGGATGGCCGCGCGGCCACGCTCCAGGAACAGGCCAGCGGCCCGATCACCAACCCGGGGGAGATGGGCTTTACCCATGAACTGGCGGTGGAGGTGCTGCGTTCCATTCCCCAGTACCGGGCATCGTTCAAGCGCGTGTATGGCAACGATGAGATCAAGTTCGACGACGCCACCAACGCCATTGCCGCCTTCGAAGCCACCCTGGTGACGCCCAATGCGCCGTTCGACCGCTGGCTCAAGGGCGACAAGGCGGCCATCAGCCCGACCGCGCTCAAGGGCTACCAACTGTTCAAGTCCATCGGCTGCGTGGCGTGCCACAACGGCGAAGCGGTGGGCGGTGGCTCGTTCCAGAAAATGGGCATGATCGAGCCCTACGTCACCCAGAACCCGGCCCAGGGCGTGGCCGGGCTGACCGGCAAGGACGCCGACCGCATGCTGTTCAAGGTGCCGACCCTGCGCAACGTGGCGCTGACCTATCCCTACTTCCACGACGGCGCCTACTGGAAGCTGGAAGAGGCGGTGGACGTGATGGCCCGGCTGCAACTGGGGCGCAAGCTGGGCACCGAGGAGGTCGGCCAGATCGTGGCCTTCCTTGAAACCCTGACCGGCGATCAACCGGACTTCAAGCTGCCGATCCTGCCGCCGTCCTCGGCGCAGACCCCGCGTCCGCAACCCTTCAACTGACCTGGGTGGAAAAACCGCAGCGTGCTGCGGTTTTTCCGGAAAGGCCAGGCATGCGGCATTCAGGTCTGCCGGGAAGGGCGCTCTGTTGTCATGAAAAAACGACTGGATAATAATGAGAGATATTATCATTAGCGACGGTCAATCATGGACGCAGGGGTCAAGGCTTCAATATCGCTGGAGATCGAAGATCTGTATGGCGCCCACCACGGCTGGTTGAAGGGCTGGTTGCGCAGCCGCACCGGCAACTGTGCCGATGCCGCAGACCTGGCCCAGGACACCTTCGTGCGGATGCTGTCGCTGCGCCAGTTGCCGGCACTGCGAGAGCCCCGTCATTACCTGGCGACCATCGCCCGCGGCCTGCTGATCGACAAGGCGCGCCGCAGAGTTCTGGAACAGGCCTATCTGGAGGCTTTGGCGGCACGTCCTGAGCCCCAGGACATTTCTCCTGAAACCCATCATCTGATCATCGAGTCATTGCTGGCCATCGATGCCTTGCTCGATGGACTGGGCACGCGCACCCGGCAGATTTTCCTCATGGTGCAGCTGGACGGCCTGAGCTATGTGCAGGTCGGGCGGCAGTTGGGGGTGTCGGTGACCACCGTTAAGAATCATCTGAGCAAGGCACTGCTGCAATGCATACAACTGATGGACGATTGAACGTGCCGTCGCCTCCTCCCTTGGACAAGGCCCACCTGCAGGCAGCGGTGGACTGGTACCTGGTCCTCAACGATCAACAGGTCAGCGCGGCGCAGCAACAGGCCTGGCAGCAGTGGCTTGGCGCCGATGCACAACATGCGCGAGCCTGGGCCCGGGTGCAAAGGCTGCAACAGCAGCTGCGTGGGGTCCCGCAGGATATTGCCTTGCCGGTCTTGTCGGAAATGGGCATCCAGCGCCGCCAGGGCCTCAAGGTGCTGCTGCTGATGGCTGGCGGCTCGGCGTTGCTGGGCGGCTATCGGCTGTCTCCCTACAGCGCCGACTTCGCCACGCGCACCGGCCAGCGCCGGGAAGAACGGCTGGCCGACGGCACGCGGCTGTACCTCAATACCGATACCCGGGTCGACATTGCTTACAGCCATGAAGAAAGACTGATCTTCCTGCGTCAGGGAGAGATCCAGGTCACCACGGCCGTAGACCGGGCCCCGGCGCGCCCTTTGCTGGTGGTAACTGCCCATGGCCGCATCCGGGCCCTGGGCACCCGTTTCGATGTGCGCCTGGAGCCGGCCTTCAGCCGAGTCTCGGTTCAGCAACATGCGGTGGAGGTGCGCCTGAACGATGATCCGCAACATGCCCAGAGGGTCGCCGAAGGCCAGGCGCTGACCTTCGGCTCCGGGCAGATGGGTGCCCTGCGGGTGGCGGACAATGCCGAGAGTGCCTGGGTCCGGGGCCAGATGGTGGCGCTTGACTGGCGACTGGCGGATTTCATCCGTGAGCTGGGCCGTTACCGCCCGGGCTACCTGGGGTGTGCGGATGAAGTTGCGCAACTGCGGATCAGCGGCGCCTTTCGCCTGGATGATATCGATGGGGTGCTGGCCAACTTGCCATTGTCGTTGCCGGTGAGGGTGCGCCGGTTTTCCAGATACTGGGTGCGTGTGCAAGCGTGACGGGCAAATGCTCGCATGAAGAAAAATCGTCAATGCGCCTTGCCGATTCCGCCTGGCGTTCGGCTCATCAGTAGAGCGGTCAATCAGCCGCCTTTACTGCTATGGCATAGGACGCGTACATGAGCCACCGGAGTCGTTTCACCCAGGCCGCCTTGCGGCGCAGTTTCAATCGCACGGCGTTGAGCATCACCCTTGGCACGCTGCTGGCGGCCACCGGTGTTGCGCCGTTGGCCCTGGCCCGGGAGGCGGTGGGCGAAGCGCAGGAATTCAACATTGCGCCAGGGGCACTGGGTACTGCGCTCAGCGAGTTTGCCGCGGCCAGCGGGGTTACCCTGTCCTTTGGCTCCAGCCAGACCCAGGGTCTCGTTACCCAGGGGCTCAAGGGCCATTATTCCTTCAGTCAGGGCGTGGCGCAGTTGCTGGCCGGCAGTGGCTTGCAGCTGCGCCAGGAAGGCCCGGCGCGCTATACCCTGGTCAAGTTGCCGACGGGGGCGGCGCTGCATCTGGGGCCGACCCAGATCACCGGCGCGTCTTTGGGCACCACCACCGAAGACACCGGCTCCTACACCACCGGCGCCATGCAGACGGCCACCAAGCTGGCCCTGTCGATTCGCGAGACTCCACAGTCGGTGACCGTGGTCACCCGCCAGCGCATGGACGATCAGAACATGCAAAGCCTGGAGGATGTGCTCAAGAGCACCCCGGGCATTTCCATCACCAAGGACGGACCCCAGCGGCCGATTTTCTATTCGCGGGGTTTTGAAGTACAGAACCTCATGGTCGATGGCCTGGCCAACGACATGTCGCATTACCTGAGCCGGGACATGAGCACTGCGGCCGACACTGCGATCTTTGATCGGGTCGAAGTCATGCGTGGCGCCGCCGGCCTGATGCAGGGGACGGGCAGCCCCTCGGCGGCGATCAACATGGTGCGCAAGCGGCCCACTGCCGCTCCGCGTCTGAGCATCACTGCCAGTGCCGGCAGTTGGGACAATTACCGCAGCGAAATCGATGCCTCCAGTGCCCTCAATGACAGTGGCACGTTGCGCGGGCGCCTGGTGACCGCCTACCAGAGCAAGAACAGTTTCCAGGACGTGGCCGATGCCGAGCGTTCGGTGTTCTACGGCATTGTCGAGGCCGACTTGAATGACAACACCACGCTGACCGTGGGCGCTACCAATCAGGCGTCGCACAACACCACGACCTGGGGCGGGCTGCCTGCGGCGATTGATGGCCGGCACCTGCCCCTGTCGCGCTCGGCCTACCTGGGCAGTGACTGGGAGTACTGGGACCAGAACAACGTCACGGCCTTTGGTCGCCTGGAGTACCGCTTCGACAACGCCTGGAAATTGTTGCTGTCGGCCAGCAAGTCCTGGTCCGACTTGCAGATGCTCGGTTCGATGACCGAGCGTTTCGGCGCCGATTTCGACGAGTTCGGCCAGTACGTCGGTCAGTACCACTACAAGGACCATCAAGACAGCTACGACCTCTTCGCTTCCGGGCCGTTTGCCCTGTTCGGGCGTGAGCATGAGCTGGTGGTGGGGGGCAGTCAGCGTGAGTTGGCCTTTCGCGGCAAGGGCAATTTCCAGGACAACGAGACGCGGACCAACATCTACCGTCCCGATCCCCATAGCGTGCCCAAGCCGCAGATGGACCTGGATTACTGGCGCCAGGAGCGCAACTCCGAGCTGAAAAGCTTCTACCTCACCTCACGTTTTAGCCTCGCCGAGCCCCTGACCCTGATTCTGGGCGGGCGCCTGGACTGGTACGACTACGATGTGGATACGCGCTTTGCCGGGGTGCGCACCGCCTCCAGCACCGACTACAAGGTCACCCGCAACCTCACCCGCTATGCCGGCATGGTCTACGACCTTGACGCCCATCACTCGGTGTATGTCAGCTACACCGATGTCTTTAGCCCACAAGCGGAAGTGGACAGCTCCGGTGGCTTGATCAAGCCCGTAGTCGGCAAGAACTACGAGACGGGCATCAAGGGCGAATACTTCGAGGGGGCCCTGACCGCCAGCGCTGCGGTGTTCAGGATCGACCAGGTCAATCGCGCCAAGCAGGTGGTCAGCGCTCAGTGCTCCAGCCTGCAGTGCTACGAAGCCAGCGGCGAGGTGCGCAGCGAAGGTATCGAGCTTGAGGTCAACGGTAAGCTGGCGCCGGGCTGGGAGTTGGGGGCGGGCTACACCTATGCCCAGGCCAAGTATCGCAAGGACAGCAACGAGGACAATGTCGGCCGCCTGTTCGACACCGATATTCCACGTCACGTGTTCAAGGCCTTTACCACCTACCAGCTCCCGGGAGATCTGCATCGCTGGAGTGTGGGTGGGGGGCTCTATAGCCAGAACCGGATCTACAACAAGGATGTGAATTTCTACGACTCGGGCACGCCGATGTACGTCGAACAGAAAGGCTATGCCTTGGTGGACCTGATGACTCGCTATCGGGCGTCCGAACATCTTGAGTTTCGGCTTAACCTGAACAACGTCTTCGACAAGAAGTACTACCAGAGCATCAGCACCAATACCTACTACGGCAATGACATCTATGGTGAACCGCGCAATGCCATGGTGACGGTGCGATGGTCGCTGTAGCGAGTCATGGCTCGAAGGGAGCCATGACCGCCCCTGTGCGGGGACTGTGGTGTTGCGTGGTTAGTCTTTCACCTGCCAGGCGTTAGCTCCGGCCGCCGCCTTGAACTTGGCCCGATTTTCCGCGGTGGCCGGCGGTTCGGAATCACCTAAGATCGCCTTCAGCCAATGGCCGTCGGTGGGGTTGGGGAAGAGGATGAACTTGCGCCCGAACTGTTCCTTGTCCTCGGTCATCAGGCTGCTGCGCTGCTTGACGTCGGCCACGTAGTACTTGCGTTTGAAGTCGTTGAGGTTGTCGCCCAGCATCAGTACCACGTTGTGGTCCTTGGCGATTTCCTGCTGCCGCGGCTCCTTGTTGGAGCTGTCGCGGTACACCGTCAGGTGCTGTTCATCGGCGTAGGGCAACTGGTTCTTGCGCAGGTTGGCCAGGGCGTATTGGTAAGTCTTTTCGCCCTGGTCACGGCTGGTGACGTAGAACACCTCGACGCCTTTGGACTGGGCGTACTTGAGGAATTCCACGGCGCCCGGAGTGGCCACCGGGCCATTGTCCGCGACCCATTTGTCCCAGGCCTCGTCATCGAAGAACTCTTTTCCCGAATTGATCATGTAGCCCCAGTAGCTATTGCTGCTGAGCACGGTGTCGTCGACGTCGCTGATGATCGCCAGCGGCCGGTCGCCGGCCTTGTGCTCCTGCAGGGCACGGTCCAGTTGCAGGCGGGCGATGTTGAAGCCCTGGTAGTACAGCGCCTCGAATTCGGCGGCGGTCTGCTTCCAGGCCACGGCGGCGGTCAACAGGTTGGAGGGCGGGGTAGGTGCCTGTTCGGCGAAGGCTGGAGTACAGGCGATTGCCAGAAGCGAGAACAGCCAGGGGGCGACTGAAGTTGCGTGGTTTTTTATTGTCATTATCGAGCCCTTGAAGTGAGGATGGCGCAGCTCTCACACACACTGCCGGAGTGTTCTATCCCAGCCAGTGGCGGTGCTCAATGCGGGTGTCGCGTTTGTGGATCAATGCGGCGTAATCCCCGGTACTTTTTCGCGGGCATAAAAAAACGGCTTACCTTGCGGTAAGCCGTTTTTAGTACTTGGTGGCTACACAGGGACTTGAACCCCGGACCCCAGCATTATGAATGCTATGCTCTAACCAACTGAGCTATGTAGCCAAGTGGCGCGCATTATTCGCTCGGAACGACGATGCGTCAAGCGTTTTTATAAAAAAATTATCTACGCTATCAACCGTTTATCCCTTCCCCCCCGAAATCAGTGGCGATGGGCAGCGCTGGAACCAGCGGCTGGCCTGTTCGTAGGCGTGCGCCAATTGCAGGACGGCGAAGTCGGCCTGGTGCCGGCCGATGATCTGCAGGCCCATGGGCAGGCCGTCGGCGTTGAAGCCAGCCTGCACGCTGGCCACCGGGCAGCCGGACAAGGTGCCGGGAATCACCACCTCCATCCAGCGGTGATAGGTGTCCATGGCCACGCCTTCGATGTTGCGCGGCCAGGGGGTGTTCTTGTCGAAGGGGAACACCTGGGCGCTGGGCAGCAGCAGGTAGTCGAAGCGTTCGAACAGTTTTGACAGGGCGCGGTACCAGTCGCTGCGGATCACCGAGGCGTCGAAGACCTGGCTGGCGGACAGCTTGAGGCCGTTCTCCACTTCCCAGATGGCTTCCGTCTTGAGTTGCGCGCGCTTGTGCGGGTCGGCATAGGCGTTGCCCAGCGAGCCGGCGACCATCCAGTGGCGCAAGGTGCGCCAGCTGCTCCACAGGCGCTCGGGGGCGAAGTCCGGGCTGGCCGGTTCTACGCTGCAGCCCAGGCTGCGGAAATCGCCGAAGGCGTTCTCACAGAGTTCCAGCACACCTTTTTCCATCGGCAGGTAGCCGTTGAAGTCCCCCAGCCAGCCCAGGCGCGTGCCCTTGAAGTCGCGCTCCAGTGGCGCGCTGAAGCCCTGGCCGGATTCGGCGATGGACAGCGGTGCCCGCGCATCGCCGCCGGCCTGCACCGACAGCAGCAGCGCTGCGTCGCGCACGCTGCGGGCCATGGGGCCTTCGTAGCCGAGCTGGTCGATGAACAGGTCGCTGCTGTCGTCGAAGGGCACCCGGCCCTGGGACGGGCGGAAACCGAAGATGTTGTTGAAGGCCGCCGGGTTGCGCAGCGAGCCCATCATGTCGCTGCCGTCGGCCACCGGCACCAGGTGCAGGGCCAGCGCCGCGGCGGCGCCGCCACTGCTGCCACCGGCGGTCTTGCTTGGGTCATAGGCGCAGCCGGTGGCGCCGAACAGCGGGTTGTAGGTCTGCGAACCGAGGCCGAATTCCGGGGTGTTGCTCTTGCCGATGAGGATGGCCCCGGCGGCCTTGATCCGTTCCACCATGATGCCGTCGCGCTGCGGGATGAAATCTTGATACAGCGGCGAGCCCAGGGTGGTGCGGATGCCCTGGGTCAGCGACAGGTCCTTGATCGCGTGGGGCAGGCCGTGCATCCAGCCACGGTACTCGCCACGGGCCAGTTCGGCGTCGCGCTGGTCGGCCTGGGCCAGCAGGCTGTCGGCCGGTTGCAGGCTGACCAGGGCATTGACCAGAGGGTTGTAGCGCTCGATGTGGGCAAGGTAGGTCTGCATCACTTCCCGGCAGGAAACCTGACGCAGGCGGATACGCTCGGCGAGTTCATGGGCCTGGAGCAGGACCAGTTCGCTGGGGGGATTGGCGATCATGGCAGGGGCCTTTCAAACGGCTTTAGAAACGCCCCGGCATCCAGGCCGGGGCGGCAGAAGTCAACGCAGCTCAGCGCATCAGGTTGGTCCACAAACGGTCGGCGAGGCGGATCGCGCCTTCGCCGCAGGTCTGGCTGAAGACCACCTTGGTGCCTTCGGGGATGTGCAACTCGGGGGCATCCTTCAACCCGGCATCGAGGAAGGGTTCGACGCCCTTGATCGGGCTCTGGTGCTTGAGGAAGTTCTGGGTCATGGCGGCGTTCTCAGGCTGGCTGAGGAAGGCGATGAAGGCCTTGGCGTTCGCCGGGTGCTTGCTGCCCTTGGGGATGACCATGTTGTCCACCCAGGCCAGCACGCCTTCTTTCGGGTAGAGGTATTTCAGGCTGGGCTTCATCTCCCGGGCGCGCATCGACGAACCGCCCCAGAACATCGACATGTCGATTTCCCCGGCCGCGAGGTTCTCGCGAATCGCCCCGGCCTTGGAGCTGTAGGTCTTGACGTAGGGCTTCTGCGCCTTGAGCAGGCCAAGAATCTGCTGCATCTGCTTGGGGTCTTCGCTGCACAGCGGAATGTTCAGGTACAGGCTGGCCATGTCGATCACTTCGCTCACCGAGTCGAACATGTTGATCCGCCCCTGCAGCTCTGCCGGCGGCTCGTAGAGCACCTTGTAGCTGTCGCTCGGACCTTTGTAGCGTTCGCCGTCGAGCACCACGCTGGTGGTGCCCCAGATGAAGGGCACCGAGTAGGCGCCTTGCGGGTCCCAGGTCGGCTGCTTCAGGTTGTCCACCACGCTGGCGTAGTAGGGCTCTTTGGCCGGATCGAAGCGTTCCAGCAACTGCTCCTGGATCAGGATCGGGATGAACTGGTGGGACGGGATCGCCACGTCATAACCGGTGCCGCCCTGCTTCAGCTTGGCCAGCAGGGTTTCGTTGGAGTCGTAGGAATCCACCGTGACCTCGATGCCGGTCTGCTTCTGGAACTTGGCGAGGATCTCCGACGAAAAATAGCCGCTCCAGCTCACGACGTTGAGTTTTTCCGCCGCCTGCACCGCCAGTGGCAGGCTCAGCAGCAGCGAGGTACCCAGACTTGCGATCAACTTGCTCATGGCATTTCCCCAGGGTCAGTGGACGGTTCAAGCGTGTTTCTTGCTCAGCAGGTAAGAGAGGCTGACGAACAGCACCGAGACGCCGAGGATCAGCGTCGACACAGCGTTGACGTCGGGTGTCACGCCCATGCGCAACAGGCCGAAGATGAAGATCGGCAGGGTGGTGGTGCCGGCTTGGGACACCATCATCGAGATCACGAAGTTATCCAGGGAGACGATGAAGGCCAGCATCAGCCCGGAGACGATCCCCGGCATCAGCAGCGGCAGGGTCACCTTGCGAAAGGTTCGCCAGGGGCCGGCATACAGGTCTGACGCCGCATGCTCCAGGGACAGGTCCATGTCGTTGAGGCGGGCGCGGATCGGCAGATAGGCGAAGGGGATGCAGAACACCGTGTGGGCGATGATCAGGTTGCCGTAGCCCAGGGACAGCCCCAGGGTGGAGAACAGCGCCAGGGTGGCCACGCCGACGACGATTTCCGGCAGCACCAGGGGCAGCATGATGGCGCCCATGGACAGTTGCAGGCCCTTGAATTTCGCCCCTCGCGAAGTGCCCAGGGCCGCCAGGGTGGCGATCGCCGTGGCCGCCATGCTGGCGCACACGGCGATCAGCAGGCTGTTGCCCGCCGCCTGGCGCAGGGCCTGGTTGGCGAACGCGGCGCGGTACCAGTCGAGGCTGAAGCCGCTCCACACCGTGGCCGACTGGTTGGCGTTGAAGGAGAACACCACCAGCACCAGGATCGGCGCGTAGAGGTACAGGTAGAACAGGAAACTGAAACCGCCGAAGCCGGGAAAGTCCTGGACGCCGAGGCCGTTGCGTTTGAACAGGCTGATCATCATGCACCTTCCTGAAGCGTGCGCTGGCGCTGGGCGCGCAGGGCGTAGACGGTCAGTACCAGCATCACCGCGGCCATCAGCACCAGCGACAAGGCGGCACCGAAGGGCCAGTTACGGGCGTCGCTGAACTGCCGGAAGATCAGGTTGCCGAGCATCATCCGGGTGCCGCCGCCCAGCAGTTCCGGGGCGATCATCGCCCCCAGGCAGGGCACGAAGGTCAGGATCGCCCCGGCGAAAATCCCCGGCTTGGCGATCGGCAGCACCACCTTGCGCAAGGTGCGCCAGCGCCCGGCGTAGAGGTCCTGGGCGGCTTCCAGCAGGCGGATGTCCATCTTCTCCAGGGTGGCGTAGATCGGCAGCACGACGAAGGGCGCGTAGGTGTAGACCAGCCCCAGCAGCACCGCGCCGTCGGTGTACAGCAGTTGCAGCGGTTCGTGGATCAGCCCCAGCTCCATCAGGCTGTTGTTGATCACCCCGGTGTTGCGCAGCAGCAGGATCCAGGCGTAGGTGCGGATCAGCAGGTTGGCCCAGAACGGCACGGTGATCAGGAAGATCAGCAGGCCGCGACGCTGCACCGGTTGCATGGCCAGCCACACCGCCACCGGAAAGCCGATCAGCAGGGTGATCAGGGTGGTCAGCCCGGCGATGCCGATCGAGCGCAGGGCAATCAGCAGGTAGGAGTCGGTGAAGGCCAGGCTGTCGTCCAGTTGCCGCTCGAACAGCAGGGCGGTGTAGGCGTCGCTACTAAAGACCTTGTTCACCCCGCCGTAGGGGTTGGCTTCCATCAGCGAATAGCCGATGACAATGAGGATCGGCACGATCAGGAACAGGCCGATGGCAATCAGCGCCGGGCTGACCCCGAGAACGCTGCGCAGGGCCTTGCGCCGTTCCAAGTGCTGGGAAATCGATGAGGCGTGCATGGCGAATCCTCGTGGTCAATCGAGCAGGACGCTGGCGCTGCCGCGTTCGAACACCAGCCCGGCACTGCTGCCCACGGCCAGGCGCTGGTTGTGCTCAACGCTGTTGGGCGTGCGCACGGTGAGGCGCGTGCCGTCGCCGAGGCTGACCTGGTACTGCAGGTCGGTGCCCAGGTAGATCAGCGCCTCGATGCGGCACGCCAGGGCGCCTTCCACGGCTTCGCTGCGTAGGTGCAGGCGCTCCGGACGTAGCGACAGGGTGACCTGCTGGCCGACCTTGACCGCCTTGCACGGTTGCGCCGGCAGTGCCTGCCCGGCCGGCCCGCTGAACCAGGCCAGGCCGGCTTCGACGCGGCTGACGCTGGCCTGGATGAAGTTGGTTTCACCGATGAAGTCGGCGACGAAGCGGTTGCGCGGCTGCTCGTAGATTTCTTCCGGGCGGCCCACTTGCTGCACTTCGCCTTCGGAGAGTACGGCGATGCGGTCGGACAGGGTCAGGGCTTCTTCCTGGTCATGGGTGACGAAGATGAAGGTGATGCCGGTCTTGGCCTGAATGGCCTTGAGTTCTTCGCGCATGGCCTGGCGCAGCTTGAGGTCCAGGGCCGACAGCGGTTCGTCCAGCAACAGCACCTTGGGATGGGGCGCCAGGGCCCGGGCCAGGGCGATGCGTTGCTGCTGGCCGCCGGACAGCTGGTTGGGCTTGCGCCCGGCGAAGCGTTCCATCTGCACCAGGGCCAGCATCTCGCGCACCCGCTCGGCGATCTGCGCCTTGCTCAGCACCTGGCCCATGGGCCGCGATTCCAGGCCAAAGGCCAGGTTTTCGGCCAGGGTCATGTGGGGGAACAGCGCGTAGTGCTGGAACACGGTGTTCACCGGGCGCTCGAACGGCGGCCGCTCGGCGATGTTCTCGCCGTAGAGGAGGATCTCGCCCTGGGTCGGGAATTCGAAGCCGGCGATCATCCGCAACAAGGTGGTCTTGCCGCAGCCGGAGGGCCCCAGGAGGGTGAAGAATTCGTTGTCGCGGATGTCCAGGTCGATGTGTTTCAGGGCCACCGGGCCGCTGTGTGGATCGCCGTAGACCTTGCGCACCGAGCGGATGGACACCGCCAGCGTTTGCAGCGCATGCAGGGCATTCATGCCTTACCTCCGATTCCCCCATGAGCTGTCGTGCAGGCCATGGATTTTGTTTTTCTTAGGGCAGGATCGAGATGTGTTCAGGTGTGTGGAAAGCCCGCTTTTACCGGCTTTTCGCGGGTTTTTATTGTTCTGCTGGGGCTGATTATCAGTGAGGGGTTGCGGGGGCGAAACATCAATTTTAACATACCAGCTGTTAAATAATTTAATAGCAAGGGCGGGTGAAAGCATGGCCGAACAGCGTTTGCCACCGTTGAACGCGGTGCGGGCTTTTGATGCCGCGGCCCGCTTGGGCAGCTATGTCGAAGCCTCCAGGTCGCTGCATGTCACCCAGCCGGCCATCGGCCGTCATGTGAAGCTGCTGGAGGACTGGCTCGGGGTGCAGCTGTTCGAGCGCACTTCCCGTGGGGTGACCCTGACCCCGGCGGGGGAGAAGTACCACCGCAAGATCGCCGCCGCCCTGCAACTGATCATCGAGGCCGGGCGCGAAGCCCAGCCCAGGGCGGCCGAACGCTGGCTGCGGATCATGGTGGTGCCGGGGTTTGCCAAGCGCTGGCTGACCCCGCGCCTGGAAGCGCTGCGCCATGTGCGTCCGGGCCTGAAGTTCGCCATCGAGCCGAACTCGACCTTTACCGAAGTGGACGCCAAGACCTGCGACCTGGGCATCGCCTATGGCCTGGACGGGCAATACCCCGAGTCGCGGGTCAGCCTGATCTGCCCCCGGGTATTTCCCATCTGCACCCCGGCCTACCTGGCGAGTATCGAGGCGATTCGCGAGCCGGCGGACCTGGCCCGCCACGAGCTGATTCACTTCGATGACGGCGAGTGGTGGAACCTGTGGTTCGCCGCCAATGGCCTGGATATCCACCTCACGTCCGACCTGATCTACGTGAACAACGACCACGCCCTGTCGGTGGCCGAAAGCGGCGGCGGGATTGCCCTGGCCAATGAAGTGCTGGTGCGCGAGGAACTCAAGGCCGGGACCCTGGTGCGGGTGCTGGAGGATCAGGTGAAGCTGGAAAGCTACCGGGTGCTGACCCCGGCCAGCCAGTGGTCGGCGGACGTGGAATGGTTTATCCAGTGGCTCAAGGCCGAGCTGGAAGCGGATTTCCCCGAAGCGCGGATCGCCGGTCGTTAGCAAGCTAATGGGATGGCGCGGGTGCACTGAAAAATGGCACATTGACGCACCTGCCCCCGTGCACCCACCCGTTGTCCGGAAAATCCTATGGCTAGCAGCAACTCCCCGAGCGTCGCCGCGACGGCTTCTCCTGCTTCGCAAAGCAGCCCTCTGGTCCTGCGCATCATTGGTGCGGTGGCCCTGGCCCACCTGATCAACGACCTGATCCAGGCGGTGCTGCCGGCGATCTACCCGATGCTCAAGAGCAACTACGGCCTGACCTTCACCCAGGTCGGCCTGATTACCCTGACCTTTCAGCTCACCGCCTCGCTGTTGCAGCCCTGGGTGGGCTACTACACCGATCGGCGGCCCCAGCCGTTCCTGCTGCCGGCGGGCATGGTCTGCACCCTGATCGGCATCCTGATGATGTCCCAGGTCGGCAGCTTTGCCCTGATCCTGCTGGCCGCGGCCCTGATCGGTATCGGCTCCTCGACCTTCCACCCGGAAGCCTCGCGGGTCGCCCGGCTGGCGTCCGGCGGGCGCTATGGCCTGGCGCAGTCGAGCTTCCAGGTCGGCGGCAACGCCGGCACCGCGTTCGGCCCCTTGCTGGCCGCGGCCATCATCATTCCCTACGGCCAGGGCAACGTGGCCTGGTTCGGCCTGTTCGCGCTGCTTGCCCTGGTGGTGCTCTACGGCATCAGCCGCTGGTACGCCAACCACCTGCGCCTGCACACGCTCAAGCAGGGCCAGGCGGCGACGCATGGCCTGTCGAGGAATCGGGTGATCAGTGCGCTGGTGGTCCTCGGGCTGCTGGTGTTCTCCAAGTATTTCTACATGGCCAGCTTCACCAGTTACTTCACCTTCTACCTGATCGAGAAATTCGACCTGTCGGTGGCCAGCTCGCAACTGCACCTGTTCCTGTTCCTCGGCGCGGTAGCGGCGGGGACCTTCTTCGGCGGGCCGATCGGCGACAAGATCGGGCGCAAGGCGGTGATCTGGTTCTCGATCCTCGGGGTGGCGCCGTTCACCCTGTTGCTGCCCCATGTCGACCTGTTCTGGACCAGCGTCCTCAGCGTGGTGATCGGCTTCATCCTGGCCTCGGCGTTCTCCGCCATCGTGGTCTACGCCCAGGAACTGGTGCCGGGCAACGTCGGCATGATCGCCGGGGTGTTCTTCGGCCTGATGTTCGGTTTTGGCGGGATCGGCGCGGCGCTGCTGGGGCACCTGGCGGACATCCATGGCATCGAGTACGTGTACTACCTGTGCTCGTTCCTGCCGCTGTTCGGGGTGCTGGCGATCTTCCTGCCGCGCACCCGCAAAGCCTGACGCGCTGCTGTTGGGCGGGTAAAAAAACGCCCGGGGCCAGGCTCCGGGCGTTGTCGTTTCAGCGTTGGCGCAGCTGCGCCGGCGTGGCTTGTGCCTTCAATGCAGGCTTTTCAGGTAGGCAATCAGGTGCTGCCGGCTCTGTGGGTCGGGCTGGCCGGGAAACATCATGTTGTTGCCCGGCACCAGGGTCGCCGGGTTGCTCAGCCAGCGTTCCAGGCTGGCGTCGTTCCATTGCAGGCCGGCGCCTTGCAGGGCGCTGGAATAGCTGAAGCCCTGGGCCTGGCCGCTGGCCCGGCCGAAGACGCGGTGCAGGCTGGGGCCCATCAGGTGTTTGCCGTTCTCGGTACTGTGGCAAAAGCCGCATTGGGCACTGAACAGGGCCTTGCCGAGGACCGCGTCGCCGTCGGCCAGGGCCAGCGGCGCGGCCAGCAGCAGCGCTTGGGCTGCGAGCAGTGGGGTGTACTTCATGGATGTTCCTGTGGTTCAAGGGGCCCCGTGGCGTGCTGCCGACGGGGCGTGTGCGCGGCTTAGAATGGGTTGGCCAGGTCGATCCCGGACTTGCCCGGGGCAAGGATGTTGTTCGGGTCCAGGGCGCGCTTGATGGCGTGCTCGACCTTGCGCTTGACCGGGCCGTAGCTCTGCGCCACCCGCTCCTGGAAGGCGGTGTTGACCCGGTACACGGCATAGCCTTGCTGTTCGAACGCATCCAGCAGTTCAGCGAAGCAGGCGTTGGCGCGGCGGGTTTCCTCCGGGTTGCTGCGGTCGTACAGCACGTCGATCACGTGGTGCATGTCGCGCCAGCCGACGATGAATTCGCCCACGTAGTCCAGGCCGTGCTTGTTGAGGATCCGCTTGGCCAGGGCCTGCTGCTTGTTGCACTCGCTGCCGCGCGCCTGGCTCACCGGCGCGAACCACATCGAGCCACCGCCGCCGCGCCAGTTGTACAGGCCGAATTCCTGCAGGTTGGGCACCCCGGACATCAGTTGCGAGCGGTACAGGAAGGGTTGGGTCGTGCCGGCTTCCTCCTGGGTGACGATGCGTCCCTTGCCCAGGGCCTTGAGGGCCTGATTGACGATCTTCCAGTTGACGTCCACCTGCTCCTGGGTGCCGTACAGGGCGGCGTAGACGTTCCAGGCGCCGAGGTTCTTGTCCTTCTGGATCTGCTTGAGGATCGCCTCGGAGGTGGCGCCCGGCTCTTGGGTGTAGTCGGCGCGGCGGGTGTTGCAGGTGGCGGCCTCCCACAGCACGCCGGCGATCACCACCGAGTTGGGAATCACCTGGGCGATGCGCAGCGGGCGGATGAATTCGACGATCTCGGCAATGTCCGACTCGTTCTCGAACTTGATCTCGAACGGCTTGAACACCGGCGGCTTGGGCATCAGCCAGAAGCCCATCTTGGTGCAGATGCCGTAGTTGGCCTGGGTGAACATGCCGTCCAGGGTCGGGCCGTAGCCCCACTTGAACACCTGCCAGGCGTTGTCGCCTTTGACCCCGCCCATGCCGGTGCGATAGACGTCGCCGTTGGCCAGCACCACCTCCATGCCGCACTGCATGAGGAAGTGTTCGCCGTAAGGGGTGTAGCCGACGCCACGGTCCATGGTGTTGCCCAGGGGGCCGGCGATGGCCGAGGGCGCCGAGAAGGACAGCATCAGCGGCAGGTTGTGTTCCTGGATGTAGTCGTAGAGCTGCTGGTAGGTGACCCCGGGCTCCACCAGCGCGGTGCACAGCTCCGGGTCGACGTGGAGGATCTTGTTCATCTTCTTCAGGTCGAGAATCACCTGACCGCGCTGGCCAGGCGCTGCCGAGCCGTAGCCGAAGTTGCGGCCGGTGGAGATGGTCCAGACCGGAATCTTGTGCTCGTTGCAGATCTTCACCACCCCTTGCACCTGCTCGACGCTGGTGGCGGTGATGGCGGCCGAGGGCATGTGCTCGGCGGTGTCCACCGCCATCATGATCTTGGTGTAGGGCACCAGCTGGTCGTCCTTGACCAGCACGTTCTCGTCCCCCAGCAGGGCACGGAACTGGGCGATGGCCTGGTTGAAGTGGGCTGCATTCACGCCCCGGGGCAACAGTGGCTTCTGGGTTTGCTCAGTCATTGGATCAGCTCCTTCAAGCCTCAATCGAGAACGAAACGAAATGGCCGCTCAATGGCACGGCCCGGGGGCTGGCCAACGGCGCCTGGCCGAGACGGCCGCTGGCCAGTTCGGCCAGGCTGTAGCCCAGGGTGGCGGCCCATTGTTCGGCGCTGCGTGGGTCGCGAGCGCGGGCGCCGGCCTGGAACGCCGGCTGTGCCAGCAGGCGCTGCTCGCTGAGGCTGAAACCGGCGCCACAGGCGTTCAGTTGCAGGCCCAGTTGCAAGGCGCAGCCATGGGCGGCCGTGGTGCCCAGCAGTTGGTGGCGCGAGGTCCGCGCATCGCTGTGGTGCTGGCCGAGCCATTGCACTCGGGCTCCGGCGCTGCGGGCCTGGTCGAGCACCAGCGCGGCGCTGGCATCGTCCAGCAGGCCGATGATGCGTTGCGGCTGGCCACTGCCCAGGCGTTGTTGCAGCGCCTGGATCGACGCCAGGCTGGCCTCCCAGCGTTGCACGCTGACCTGGCGCGCCACCGAGCTGGCGTTGATTCCCTGGACGAAAGCCGAGTCGGCGACGGCGGCGCTGACCAGGGCCAGGGTGGGCAGCCGCTTGCCCGCGGACGGGCCCAGCACGCCGTTGGCCAGGCTCAGGCCCGGGCCGGTCACCGCGACGCTGGCCAGACCGCCCAGGGCCATGCCCTTGAGCAACGAGCGACGTTCAATGTTCATGGGCGTCTCCTCAGGGTTGGGCGGCCGTGGCCGGGGCTTTGGAGATGTAGTCGGCGACCTGCTGCAAGGCGTTGTCGTCGATGAACGACGCCGGGAATGCCGGCATCGCGCGAAAGCCGTTGCGCACCACTGCGGTGATGTAGGGCGTTGGCAGTTGGCGCCCCTTGATCTGCGGGCCGACGTTCTTTTCGTGGCAGTGGCCGCAGACCTTGGCGTAGACGTTTTCACCGCTTTTCCAGACGCCGTCGCCATCGGCGGCGGCCGTTGTGGCCAGCACCGCCAGGGGCAGGCTCAGGCACAGGGCAAGGCTTCGTTTCACAGCTGGGCTGTCGAGGAGCGAGGACATTGCGTACTCCGTATTGTTATGGGGTGATTCGGTGGACAAGCGCCCTGCTCAGAACGGATAGGGGCGCGGCGTGTGTTGCAGGGTGATCCAGTGGTCGGTGGTGAATTCATCGATTGCCCAGTCGCCGTTGAAGCGGCCCAGGCCCGAGTTCTTTTCACCGCCAAAGGGCGCGTTGGGCTCGTCGTTGACCGGCATGTCGTTGACGTGGCTCATGCCCGCGTGCAGGCGTTGGGCGAACTGCACGCCGCGCTCCGGGCTGGCGCTGAACACGGCGCTGGACAGCCCGTACTCGCTGGCATTGGCCAGTTCCAGGGCGTGCTCGGCATCCCGTGCGCTCTGGATACCGACCAAGGGGCCGAAGATTTCTTCGCGGGCAATCTCCATGTCGGCGCGGACGTCGCCGAACACGTGAGGTGGCAGCACGTTGCCCGTGGCCGGGGCGCCCACCAGCAAGGTCGCGCCCTCGCTCAGGGCCAGGCTGATCTTGTCTTGCAGGCCGGCCAGCTGTTTGTGGTTGATCACCGGGCCGACCACCGTGGCCGGCAGATTCGGGTCGCCGTAGGGCAGGGCCTTGACCCGTTCGACAAAGCGTTGGGTAAAGGCTTGCAGCACCGGCTGCTCGACGATGATGCGGTTGATCGCCATGCAGATCTGCCCCTGGTGCAGGAACTTGCCGACCACCGCGGCGTTCACCGCCTGTTCCAGGTCGGCATCGGCCAGGACCACGAACGGGCTGTTGCCCCCCAGTTCCAGAGCCACGTGCTTGAGGTGCTCGCCGCCGCTGGCGATGCGCCCGATGTTGCGGCCGACCTGAGTCGAGCCGGTGAAGGAAATGAACGCCGGCACCGGGTGCTCGACAAAGGCATCGCCGATTTCCGCCCCGGTGCCGACCACCACGCTGAGCACCCCGGCGGGCAGGCCGGCTTCCTCGAAGATCCGCGCCAGCAGCAGGCCGCCGGTCACCGGGGTGTCGCTGGCGGGCTTGATCACCACCGCGTTGCCCAGGGCCAGGGCCGGCGCCAGGGAGCGGGCGCTCAGGTGCAGGGGGAAGTTCCAGGGGCTGATCACCCCGATCACCCCCAGGGGCTTGCGGTAGACGCGGCTTTCCTTGCCCGGGACGTTGGAGGCGACGATCCGCCCGTGGACCCGGCTGGGCAGGCTGGCCGCTTCGACGATGATGGCGCGGGCCGCGCCCCATTCGATCTGCGCCTTGATCCGGGTACTGCCGGACTCGCGGACCAGCCAGCCGATGATTTCCTCGCGGCGCTCATCGAAGATCCGCGCGGCGTTGAGCAGCACTTGGCTGCGTTGCGCTGGCGCGCTGGCGGCCCATGGGGCCTGGGTCTGGCGGGCCTTGGCGTAGGCCTGGTCGAGGTCCTGGCGGTTGGCCAGGCTGATCTGCAGCAGGCATTGCTCGGTGAACGGGTCGAGGACGGCCAGCGGTTGGCCGCTGCTGCCGGCGCGCCATTGTCCGGCGATGGGCTGCAGTTCCAGGTGTTGATAGGCAGGTCGAGTCGCAGTCATGGGATGCTCTCTTGTTCGTGGCCATGGCTCGGCTGTCAGCAATCAAGCCGATGGCGCGTGAGGGTAGGGATGGGTGCCCGGTACGGTGGCGTTTCAGCCGAGAGGGGCTGTGTTGCGCAATGGGCCGTGGCGCAGGCGTGAGGGGCAGGGCGGGGGAGGCGCAAGGAAGGCAGAAAGCATGGCAAGGTCACCTGTTGTCTTGTTATGGATGAGCGTCTGCCTGTGCATAACAACTATCGTGCCACGGTCGTTTTTTGTAAAAATTATCTTTTAAATCAATGCGTTAATTGAACTTCCTGTTTTCCATAAACCTCGTCGTGCGGGGCGCATTGCGGAAATTTATGCAGAGAAGTCGCAAGGGCGTCGAAAGCTCGGCACTCCCGGGGCGTTTGTGAAAACTGTGCGGTTACCGGCCAGAATCTGCGCATCGCCTGCGGCCAGGAGGGACGGCGATTGACCCGGCAAAGCGCCGGGGCATACTGCAAGGCCCCTGAGCTGCCTGTTGATTGCCCATGACTCGTTCTCCTTCCAGCCAGCCCGGCCGTCCTGCGGATGAAGACTTCCTCAAGCAGATGCTGGGGCGGCAAAAGCGCTTGATCGTCGATCGCACCAGTCATTTCGAGGCCAGCGGCCTGCCTTCGGCCGAGCAACTGGCCGAGACCGTGGCCTTTGCCCCCCAGGACGGCAGCATCTGGCTGTGCGGGCAGCGGATGATGCTGATGCAGGGTTCGGCGTTCGGCTCCATCCGTCGTGAATTGATCGAGGCCCTGGGCTTCGACAAGGCCCGTGGCCTGATCACGCGCATCGGCTGGCAGGCCGGGGCCCGGGACGCGGCCCAGGTCAGCGAGCAGTGGCCGGACGGCGATCACGCCAGCCTCTACAGCGCCGGGCCGCGCCTGCACATGCTCGAAGGCATGGTCAATGTTGAGGTGGTGCGCTTCGAGATCGACTCCAGCATCGGCCATTTCTATTCGGAGTTTCGCTGGCACAACTCCTTGGAAGACGACGAGCACATCGCCGCCTATGGCCTGGGCGGCGAGCCGGCGTGCTGGATGGAGATCGGCTATGCCAGCGGCTACGCCTCGTCGCTGCTGGGGCGGCTGGTGGTGTTTCGCGAGTTGGAATGCCGCTCGATGGGGCAGCCGGCCTGTCGGATTGTCGGCAAGCCGGCGCAGCTGTGGGAAGACATCGATGTCGACCTGATGTACCTCGACCCGGGGGATTTTCTCAGCCGCAGCGCCTATGCCTCGGGGGTGCAGACGCAGGTCGCCGAGCTACCGGTATCGCCCGGCGAACAGCAATTGGTCGGCATCTCGGCGGCCTTTGTGGCCGCCAGCCAGCTGTTGCAGCGGGTGGCGCCGACCCAGGCCACGGTGCTGCTGACCGGGGAATCGGGGGTGGGCAAGGAGTTGTTCGCGCGCAATCTGCATCAGGCCAGCAGCCGTCGGCAGCAGCCCCTGGTGGCGCTGAACTGCGCGACCCTGCCGGAAAACCTGGTGGAGGCCGAGTTGTTCGGCGTGGAGCGGGGGGCCTTTACCGGCGCCGACCGTTCGCGGCCGGGGCGCTTCGAGCGGGCTCATGGCGGCACCTTGTTTCTCGATGAGATCGCCACCCTCAGCCTTTCGGCCCAGAGCAAGATCCTGCGGGCCTTGCAGGAAGGCGAGATCGAGCGGGTGGGGGGCACCGAACCGCTGCGGGTGGATGTGCGAGTGATCGCGGCGACCAACCTCGACCTGCGGCGCGAAGTGGAGGCCGGGCGCTTTCGTGAGGACCTGTTCTACCGCCTGAACGTGTTTCCCATTCATCTGCCGCCTCTGCGCGAGCGCCGCGAAGACATTCCCCTGCTGATGAGCTACTTCCTGCACCGCTTCAGCCAGCGCCACGGGCGTCAGCTGGCGGGCTGCAGCACGCGCTTGGTGAATGCGCTGCTGACTTACCGCTTCCCCGGCAATATCCGCGAGTTGCAGAACCTCATCGAGCGGGGCGTGATTGCCGCCGGCGACGGTGAAATCATCGATGTGGTGCACCTGAGCGAGGCGGGGACGCCCCTGGCGGGCGTTGCCATTGGCTTGAATGCCGACGGGCGCCTGGCGCCACCGACGGTGCGTGAGCCTGCGCCCTCTTCAGCGGCGGCCAGGGCCGCTGAGGCGCCGCTCGAGGAGCCGGAGCTGGCCAGCCTGCAGGCGTTTCTTTCCGGCCGGGCGCCGGCCTTGAGCACGTCGCTGGAAGAGATCGAATTGCGCCTGGTGCATCTGGCCCTGGAGCGCTCCGGGGGCAACATCACCGCGGCGGCGCAGATGCTTGGCATGAGCCGGGCTCAGGTCAGCTATCGCCTCAAGGGCCGTTGAACCGGCCCTCTGCTGCGTTTCGGCAGCAGGGGGCGCGGCGTTCGGCGGTTCAGGGTGCGCTGATTCAGAGGGTGTTGACTCAGAGCGCGGTGGTGAATTTCAGCCAGTAGGTCTGGCCCTCGGCGCGGTTGCGTACCGCCGATTCGTCCTGCCATTTGGCGCTCAGCGACCAGCCGCTCTTGCTCTGAAATTGCACCGCCGGGCCGATGGAGAACGAGCGTCCGCGATTGCCATCACTGGCTTGCACCTGGGCCGCGGCGGCGCAATCGGCGACGCTGCACTTGTCGTCGCTGATCTGCTGATAGGCGTGCCCGCCGACGCCGATCACCCAGCCATTGCCCAGCCCCCAGCCGAGGCTGTAGTCGGCGTGCAGCTCGCGTCCGGACTGATAGTGGGTGGCGCGGTTTTCGAAGTTGTAGTCGTGCATCAGGCGCACATCGGCGTTGAAGCCCTGCGGGTCGGTGTAGGTCATGGCATACACCGCTTGCACGGTGTAGTAGTGGTTGCCCAGATTGATCAGGTCGTCCTTGTCGTATTCGCCCCCGCTGGGCAGCACGAAATCGACCCCCAGGGCACTGTGGAACTTGTCGCTGTGATGAAAGCCCAGCACCGGGCCGAGGTGGGCGTCGCCTATCCCGCGCTTGTGATCGTGGGGGCCGTTCTTGATGTTCAGGCGCATGTCGTTGAGGGGCAGCAGGGCGTGGAAACCGAGATTGCCCCCCAGCACCTCTTGCTCGGTGACCCAGACAAAACGTGGCACCACGCTGGTGACGCGCAAGTCGATGCTGGCCGCGCGGTGGCCCGCGTTGTCCCGCAGGCTGTCGGCCAGGTAGTTGCCGACGAAGACCTGGGCATAGGTGCCGGGCGGCGGCAGGATGCCCATGCCGTAGAGTTCGATGCCCATGGGCCAGGAGGACACGCCGCCTTCGCTGGCTTGCACCCATGAAGTGTGGGCGCCAAACAGCAGGCTGGAGGTGAGTGCAAGGGCGCGCAGGCGCGAGGAGGTCTGATGCATGAGAAGGTCTGCCTTATTGTTATGGGAGCGCTGGCAGGAGGAGGGCTCCTGACGCGCCGACAGAGCGTCTCAACTAGCGTGCCAATCCGTTGTTTTTTAATTTATCGTTTTAAATCAATAAGATAAGTTGTTTTTGCGACAGGGTTGGCGACCGCCATCGGCGGCGTGTGGCGAGATTTGTTAAGAGAAATCGGCGAGCTGCACAAAACTCGCGCCGGCTCAGCGACCGCTGGGGTCTTGCCCTGCACTCTGGCGGAAGGCATTGGGCGTCTGCCCGCTGAGGCGCTTGAAGAAGCGTGAGAAGTAGGTCGGGTCACTGAACCCCAGGTTATCCGACAGCTGGCTGATGCTGATGTTGGTGTAGATCAGCCCGCGCTTGGCTTCCAGCATCAGGCGCTGGTGGAGGATCTGCAGCGCGCTCTGCCCGGCCAGTTGCCGGCACAGGGTATTGAGGTGGACGCTGGACAGGCCGATGCGATGGGCCAGGGATTCCACCGTGGGGTGTTCCTGATAGTGCCGCTCCACCAGCTTGATGAAGTGCCCCAGCAGGTGCTGATTGCGCTCGCCGCGGTTGCTCGGCGGGGTGTTCTGCTGGCCACGCCGACTGATCCACACCACCAGCACGTTGACCAGCGAATGCAGCAACAGATCGCGGGCCGCGGCGCTGCCTTCGTATTCATCCATCAGCGCCTTGAACAGGGTGTTGAGGCTGTGGCGGTCACGGCCCACCGGGTAGCAGGCGCAAGACGCGAGCACGGACAGGGGCGCCCCCAGTTGCGCTTCCAACTGGGCCACTAGAGGCGCGCCTAGGGTCAGCACGTACCCCTGGATGTTTTCCGAGAACTGAAAGCCGTGGACCATCAGCGGCGGCACCACCTGGATCGATGCTTCGCGCACGTCCTGGCGCCGTCCTTCGACTTCCACCAGGGCCTGGCCGCGCTGCACATAGAGCAACTGGTAGAGATCGGCGTGACGGTGCGGCTTGATCTCCCAATGGTGCAGGCTGCTGCGCTTGGGGATGGATTCGCAGTGCAGCAGGTCCGGGGTCGGCCAGGCCTGGTTCTCTCCATAGAGCTTGAACACCGGGATGCTGGAGCGGCTGGCTTTCATCGGAGGCGACCTTGGGCAGTGGTTGGCTGGAGCGCTCGATAATCGAACGCTGTTTTCAAAAGTGCATTTTTATGACGGTTAATCACCATTTATTGCGGTTTTTGTCGGCAAAAATGCAGGGGTACAACAATAACCATAAATTCCGGATTTCGCCTGCACGGTGACTGGAATGCCCTTATGAGACGACAACAATGAAAACTCAGGTTGCGATTATCGGCGCCGGACCTTCCGGCCTTCTGCTGGGCCAACTGCTGCACAAGGCCGGCATCGACACGGTGATTGTCGAGCGCCAGACCCCGGATTACGTGCTCGGCCGCATCCGCGCCGGGGTGCTCGAACAGGGCACCGTGGACATGCTGCGCGAGGCCGGTGTGGCCCAGCGCATGGACGCCGAAGGCCTGGTTCACGAAGGGGTGGAACTGTTGATGGGCGGCAAGCGCGTGCGCATCGACCTCAAGGCCCTGACCGGTGGCAAGACGGTGATGGTCTACGGCCAGACCGAAGTCACCCGTGACCTGATGGAGGCCCGCGCGGCCAGCGGGGCGCCGATCATCTACTCGGCGGACAAGGTGCAGCCCCACGATATGAAGGGCGCACAGCCCTACCTCACCTATGAAAAGGACGGCCAGCAACACCGCATCGACTGCGACTACATCGCCGGCTGCGACGGTTTTCATGGCGTGGCACGCAAGAGCATTCCGGAGCAGGTGCTGACTCACTACGAGCGCGAGTACCCCTTCGGCTGGCTGGGGCTGTTGTCCGATACCCCGCCGGTCAACCATGAGCTGATCTATGGCCAGCATGAGCGCGGCTTTGTGCTGTGCAGCCAGCGCTCCCTGACTCGCAGCCGCTACTACCTGCAAGTGCCACTGAGCGACCAGGTCGAAGACTGGTCCGACGAGCGCTTCTGGAATGAGCTCAAGGCCCGTCTGCCGGCGGACGTGGCGGCGGATCTGGTGACCGGGCCAGCACTGGAGAAAAGCATCGCGCCGCTGCGCAGCTACGTGGTGGAGCCGATGCAGTACGGCAAGCTGTTCCTGGTCGGCGACGCTGCGCACATCGTCCCGCCCACTGGCGCCAAGGGCCTGAACCTGGCGGCTTCCGACGTGTGCTACCTGTACCGGATCCTGGTCAAGGTGTACCGCGAGGGGCGTACCGAACTGCTGGACAAGTACTCCGAGCTGGCCTTGCGTCGGGTCTGGAAGGGCGAGCGTTTCAGCTGGTTCATGACCAACCTGCTGCACGATTTCGGCGAGCACCAGGACGCCTGGGACCACAAGATGCAGCAGGCCGATCGTGAGTATTTCCTCAATTCCCACGCGGGCCTGGTGAACATTGCCGAGAACTATGTGGGCCTGCCTTACGAAGACGTCTGCTGAGCCTTCGGCGTTGTCAGCATCGGCCTTGGAACCGCTCGCGAACGGGGGTGGTGGCGGGGCCGTGTTTGCACATGGGCACGGGCCGAAATGTATCGGTCGAGAAACATTCCTATTTCTAAATGATATTTATTAGCATTACACTTCGATCCCCTCTCCCTTGATGCACCACCAAGGTGCATTGAATCGACAAGGATCGTTTGTCATGAAAGTCAGCTCCTGCCTGTTCAATTCGCTTCTGCTCAGCGCCGGTGTCGGTCTGTTGGCTCCGCTGGCGCAGGCTGGCGAGACTGCTGAAGAGGCCACGTCGGCGCCGCTGGCACTGGACACAGCCTTCGTTACCGCCTCCGGTGGCGCTACGGATCTCAAGGATGCCCCGGCCAGCGTCAGCGTCATTACCCGTGAGGAAATCGAGCGCCAGCCGGTCTACGACCTCAACACCCTGCTGCGCCGGGTGCCGGGAGTGACCGGTGGTTTCGGCCCGGTGGGCGAGCAGTCGAAGATCAAGCTGCGGGGCCTGGACGACAAGTACACGCTGATTCTGGTGGACGGCAAGCGCGTCGGCAGCTCCGCCGACCTGAGTTATCGTCGCGACCTGGCGCGCCAGGACCTGAACTGGATCTCGCCGAACATGATCGAGCGCATCGAGATCGTGCGGGGGCCGATGTCATCGCTGTATGGCTCGGACGCCATGGGCGGGGTGATCAACATCATCACGCGCAAGGTCTCGCGGACCTGGACCGGTTCGGCCAGCACCAACATCACCGTGCCCAAGGACTCCGACCGGGGCCAGACCACCCAGTACAGCGTCAATGCGGCGGGCCCGTTGACCGAATCCCTGGGCCTGCGCCTGGGCGCCAACGTTACGCGGCGGGCAGCGGATGAGGTCGCGGCGCGGCGCGATGCCCAGGGCGACTTCATGTACGACGACGGCGCCGGCGGCTCCAAGGACCAGAGCGTCAATGCCCTGCTGGACTGGCAGATCAACGAAGCGCAGAGCCTGTCCTTCGAGGCGGTGCATGGCGTTGAGCATGCCTGGTCGTCGAAGAAGACCTTTGGTGATTGGGACGAAACCGTTGGTGGCGCCTTCGGCCCCAGCCGGCTGACCCGCGACAGCTACATCCTGTCCCACAGCGGCGATTGGAGTTTCGGCACCTCCAAGCTCGATGCCTACCTGAACAAGTACCGCAATGACCTGGATGTGGGTAAGGCCAACTCCGAAGAGAAGATCGTCGAGGGCAGCCTCAACATGCCCTTCGAACTGCTGGTGGACCAGCGCCTGACGCTGGGCGGGCAATGGAAGCGTGAGGAACTGACCAACACCAATACCCTTGGCACCGTGCCCGTGGATTACCAGGGCACGCCGGTCAATGGCTCGACCTTGAAGGGCGATTATTCGGCGGCCTTTATCGAGGATGAACTGTTCCTGCTGGACAACCTGTCCCTGACCCTGGGCAACCGTTTCGACCACAGCGACAAGTACGGCAACCACAACAGTCCGCGGGCTTACGTGGTCTATCACCCGCATCCGGACTGGACCGTGCGCGGCGGTGTTTCCAAGGGTTTTCGTGCGCCGAGCCTGAAGGAAGGCAGTGCGGGAGCGGCGACCGAGTCCGGTGGCCGTGGTTGCGGCTCCTTGCGTCCGCTGGGTTATGGCGGCGGCAGTTGCTGGATGGCGGGCAACCCGAACCTGATGCCGGAAACCAGCACCAACAAGGAAATCGGCCTGTCGTTCGATCATGACGGCTGGGAAGCCGGCCTGACCTACTTCCACACCGATTTCACCGACAAGATCGAATACGGCCCGCTGGGTAAGTTTCAGGGCCGCTGGTGGACCATGCTGGAAAACGTCGACAAGGCCCGCACCCGTGGCTGGGAAGGCACCGCCCGGGTGCCGCTGGGTGATTCCGTGACGTGGCGCACCAACGCTACCTACATGCTGGAAAGCAGGAACCTGAGCACCGGCGAAGATCTGATCAGCTCGCCCAAGCTGTCGGCATTCAGCGCGCTGGACTGGCAGATCAACGACCGTTTGAGCACCGAACTGTCGGCGCAGCACGTCGGTAAGCAGCGGGGCATGGGCAATGACTTCGTGCAGTCCTACACCACCTACGACCTGACGGCGAATCTGGCGGTGACCCAGTGGCTGACGCTGAACGGCGGGGTACAGAACCTGATGGACAAGGACCTGCGAGACGGATCGACCAACTTCTACGTGCCCGGACGGGCGTTCTTCGCGGGGGCGACCACTTACTTCTAGGCCGCTGGATGAAGCGGGGGAATCAGCCCCATTGCCAGGCAATGGGGCTGAAGGGGATTAAACGTTGAAGCGGAAGTGCATCACGTCGCCATCCTTGACGATGTATTCCTTGCCTTCCAGGCGCCATTTACCGGCTTCCTTGGCACCGGCTTCACCCTTGAACTGGATGAAGTCGTTGTAGGCGATGACCTCGGCGCGGATGAAGCCTTTCTCGAAGTCGGTGTGGATCACGGCGGCCGCTTGTGGCGCGGTGGCGCCGACGCGCACGGTCCAGGCGCGGACTTCCTTCACCCCGGCGGTGAAGTAGGTCTGCAGGTTGAGCATTTCGTAGCCAGCGCGAATCACCCGGTTCAGGCCAGGCTCTTCCAGGCCCAGGGCCTCGAGGAACATGTCCTTTTCTTCGCCGTCTTCAAGCTCGGCGATTTCCGCTTCGATCTTGTTGCACACCGGCACCACCATGGCGCCTTCTTCTTCGGCGATGGCCTTGACCACGTCCAGCAGCGGGTTGTTCTCGAAGCCGTCTTCGGCAACGTTGGCGATGTACATCACCGGCTTGGTGGTCAGCAGGTGGAAGCCACGGATGATCAGCTTCTCGTCGCTGCTCATGTCCTTCATCAGGCTGCGGGCCGGCTTGCCTTCGGTGAAGTGGGCAATCAGCTGCTCCAGCAGGGCTTTCTGGGCCACCGCATCCTTGTCACCGCCCTTGGCGTTGCGAGCGACTTTCTGCAGCTGTTTCTCGCAGCTGTCGAGGTCGGCGAAGATCAGTTCCAGGTCGATGATCTCGATGTCGCGCTTGGGGTCGACGCTGTTGGACACGTGGATCACGTTGTCGTCTTCGAAGCAGCGAACCACGTGGGCAATGGCATCGGTTTCGCGGATGTTGGCCAGGAACTTGTTACCCAGGCCTTCACCTTTCGAGGCACCGGCCACCAGGCCGGCGATGTCGACGAACTCCATGGTGGTCGGCAGCACGCGCTCCGGCACGACGATCGCCGCCAGGGCATCCAGGCGCGGGTCGGGCATCGGCACGATACCGCTGTTGGGCTCGATGGTGCAGAAGGGGAAGTTCTCGGCCGCGATCCCGGATTTGGTCAGGGCGTTGAACAGGGTGGACTTGCCGACGTTAGGCAGGCCGACGATGCCGCAATTGAATCCCATGGTGTATTCCCCGAGGAGTAGAGTCAGGCCTTCTGGCTGTGCAGGTTTTTCATCGCGCGGTTCCATTCACCGGCGAAGATATCCGGCAGCACGCCGAGGGCAAAATCGATGCTGGCATCGAGTTTTTCCTGTTCGGCGCGTGGCGCACGACCCAGGACAAAGTTTGAAACCATACTGGCAACACCCGGGTGGCCAATGCCGAGCCGCAGGCGGTGAAAGGTATTCTGATTACCGAGCTGCGCGATGATGTCCCGCAGTCCGTTGTGCCCGCCATGCCCGCCGCCGGTCTTGAGCTTGGCGACGCCGGGTGGCAAGTCGAGTTCGTCGTGGGCCACCAGGATCTCTTCCGGCTTGATGCGAAAGAAGCCGGCAAGCGCCGCCACGGCCTGGCCGCTGCGGTTCATGTAGGTGGTGGGAATCAACAGACGAATGTCCTGACCCTGGTGACTGAAGCGCCCGGTCAGGCCGAAATATTTGCGATCGGCGACAAGGTTGACACCTTGTTTTTCGGCGACGCGCTCAACAAAAAGGGCCCCTGCGTTATGCCGGGTCTGTTCGTATTCGGCGCCTGGATTACCCAGGCCAACGATCAGTTTGATGGCAGTCACGATAGGGGCCCTTCTTTGGAGTGGTGGATAACATCGCCGCAACCGGTGCTACGGCGAAAGGGGACGACAAGAGCTCGGTTGCCTTGCGGCAAACTTCGCGTTCTCGCCCGCTTTCTCGCTACGTTCCAGTCCGCGATGTGTTCCGTTCAACTCCGGCGTCAGAGTGAATTACTCTGCTGCGCCTTCTTCTTTCTCAGAAGCAACACGTGGTGCGTAGACGTTGGCTACTGCCAGGTCGTTGCCGTGTGCCAGAGCAACAAACTCAACGCCTTTAGGAGCGTTGAGGTTGGACAGGTGGATCACGGTGCCGACGTCGGTTTCAGCCATGTCGACTTCGATGAACTCAGGCAGGTCTTTCGGCAGGCAGGAAACTTCGATCTCGGTGGCTGCGCGGAAGATCTCGCCGCCTTTCTTGATCGGTGCTGCTTCGTTGATCAGGTGCACTGGAACCATGGCGGTCAGTTTCTGACCAGCAACCACGCGAACGAAGTCAGCGTGCATCACGTGGCCTTTGGCCGGGTGACGTTGCAGGGCTTTGATCACAACGTTCTGCTTGGTGCCACCAACGTTCAGTTCGATGATGTGGCTGTAGGCAGCTTCGTTTTCCAGCAGCTTGGCGACTTCTTTGGCCAGCATGCTGATGGATTCAGGGGCTTTGTCGCCACCGTAAACTACAGCTGGAACCAGGCTTGCGAGACGACGCAGGCGGCGGCTCGCACCTTTCCCCAGGTCGGAACGCACTTCAGCATTCAGAGTAAAATCGTTCATGTTGTATCTCCAAAATAACCACACTCGCCCCAGCGTTTGCGACCAGCGCTAAAGGCGATATGGGCAAAAAAGCCCCGTCCCAACACAGGTTGGGACGGGGCGCTTTTCGTCATCGGGATGTTTTGCCAGGGACGAGCCCTAGCGGAACATCGCGCTGATCGATTCTTCGTTGCTGATACGGCGAACCGCTTCGGCAACTACCGGTGCGATATCCAGTTGACGGATACGCGCGCAGGCTTGTGCTGCAGCGGACAGCGGGATGGTGTTGGTCACCACCAGCTCGTCCAGCACGGAATTTTCAATGTTCTCGATGGCCCGGCCCGACAGCACAGGGTGTGTGCAGTAGGCAAAGACCTTGGCTGCGCCATGCTCTTTCAGGGCCTTGGCCGCGTGGCACAGTGTGCCGGCGGTATCGACCATGTCATCGACCAGAATGCAGGTGCGTCCTTCGACGTCGCCGATGATATGCATCACTTCGGAGTGATTGGCTTTCTCACGACGCTTGTCGATGATCCCGAGATCCACGCCCAGCGACTTGGCCACGGCACGTGCACGCACGACGCCACCAATGTCCGGGGACACGATCATCAGGTTTTCGAAACGCTGATCTTCGATGTCATCCACCAGAACCGGGGAACCGTAGATGTTATCTACCGGAATATCGAAGAAACCCTGAATCTGGTCAGCATGCAGATCAACCGTGAGAACACGGTCGATGCCGACTACGGTAAGCATGTCAGCGACGACTTTCGCGCTGATAGCCACACGTGCGGAACGCGGACGGCGATCCTGACGGGCATAACCAAAATAAGGAATAACAGCAGTGATACGAGTAGCTGAGGAGCGACGGAAGGCATCAGCCATCACGACGAGTTCCATCAGGTTATCGTTGGTCGGAGCGCAAGTCGGCTGAATAATGAAGACGTCTTTACCGCGGACATTTTCATTGATCTCGGCAGTAATTTCGCCGTCGGAAAATTTTCCAACAGAGATGTCACCGAGAGGGATATGCAGCTGACGTACGACACGCCGAGCCAGATCGGGGTTAGCGTTCCCCGTAAAGACCATCATCTTGGACACGCGCAGTACCTGAAGGCTGAGGGTATACCTGGATGAGTATAAGGAAAATGGCAGGGGCGGCTGGATTCGAACCAACGCATGGCAGGATCAAAACCTGCTGCCTTACCGCTTGGCGACGCCCCTGTATCTGTTGCTTCGAATGCCTGGCACTCGGTTCCTTTAGAGCAGACTTTGCAGCTTGCGATGCAACATCGAAACGTTGCTTCCTTTTGCCACAAACCCTGTAAGGGTCTCTGTAAGAAGGGCCGAGACTTTATCAGCTTCAGCTTTGCTTGGGAAGCCCCCAAACACACAACTTCCAGTTCCAGTCAGTTTTGCTTCGGTAAATTTACCTAGCAAATTCAATGCGTTACGTACTTCTGGATAACGCCTTGCGACTACCGGAAGGCAGTCGTTTCTGCTGTTTCCCTTGGGAACGGGGCGCACTTTAATGGGCGCGGTGTCGCGTGTCAACAACGGATCTGAAAAAATTTCTGCTGTACTAACAGACACTTGCGGCACCAGCACCAGATACCAGGGTTCTTCGGGGTATTCGGGGGTGAGTTTTTCCCCGACGCCTTCGGCGAAAGCGGCATGCCCACGCACGAAAACCGGGACGTCGGCGCCCAGGGTCAGACCGAGTGCGGCCAGCCGGTCTTCGTCCCAGCCCAGTTGCCACAGGTGGTTGAGGCCCAGCAAGGTGGTGGCGGCATTCGAACTGCCGCCGCCGATACCGCCGCCCATGGGCAGAATCTTGTCGATCCAGATGTCGATGCCCAGCGTACTGCCGGACTGTTCCTGGAGTTTCTTTGCCGCCTTGACGATCAGGTTGCTGTCGTGGGGCACGCCCTCGAACTCGGTATGCAGGCGAATCACGCCGTCATCACGCAGGGCGAAGGTGATTTCATCGCCGTAGTCGAGAAACTGGAACAGGGTCTGCAACTCGTGATAACCGTCTTCGCGACGACCGAGGATATGCAGCATCAGGTTGAGTTTGGCCGGCGAGGGCAGGGTCAGTTTTTTCACGGGCATCTCATTGCCCCAGCTTGCGTGGCTGCCATTCCTTGATCACCAGGGTGACGTCAAGGTCGCTGCCGTGCAGTTTGATTCGCTCGGGCAGCCAATAACCGTTCTGCTGCGAGTAGCTGCTGTATTCCACCTGCCAGCCATCCTGTTCCAGGCTGGCCAGGTGGCTGTCGCCGTCCAGGGTCAGGCGGCTTTTGCTGTCGGGGGCGGGCAGGCCGCGAACCCACCAGGCCAGATGAGACACCGGCAGTTTCCAGCCCAGCTGTTCTTCCAGGAGGGTTTCCGGGCTTGCAGCTTCATAGCGGCCCTGGTTGGCCACTTCCAGGCTGACCTGGCCGGGACGACCGGTCAGGCGCGCGGCGCCACGGCCCAGCGGGCCGGACAGGCGAATGTCGTAGTAGTCCTGGCGCTGCAGCCAGAACAGGGTGCCGCTACCCGAGTCCTTCGGGGCGCGAATGCCGATCTTGCCGTTGATCTGCCAGCCGTCGAGGCGGGTCAGTTGGTCTTTGTGCAGGCGCCATTGCGCGGGATTGCCCTGGCCCTGGACGGACTCGCGGGCACCGAAGCCGGCACAACCGGCCAGCAGGGCGATAAAGCTGAAAACAATGAAGTGGCGCAAAAGCATGGTCTTAAAGAGTCTCTGATCCGGTCAGGCGTTTGATGGTACTGCGTAGCACGGGGCTGTCCGGCTGCTCCTTGAGGAACTTGCGCCAGATCTGCTTGGCCTCGCGCTGCTTGCCGTTGTTCCACAGCACTTCACCCAGGTGCGCCGCCACTTCCTGATCGGGGAAACGTTCCAGGGCCTGGCGCAGCAGGCGCTCGGCCTCGTCCAGGTTGCCCAGGCGGAAATTCACCCAGCCCAGGCTGTCGAGTACCGCCGGGTCTTCCGGAGTCAACTGGTGGGCCTGCTCGATCAGTGTCTTGGCTTCGGCGTAGCGTGTGGTGCGGTCAGACAAGGTGTAGCCCAGGGCGTTCAATGCCATGGCGTTGTCCGGTTCGTGCTGGATGATCAGGCGCAGGTCCTTTTCCATCTGCGCCAGGTCGTTGCGTTTTTCCGCCTGCATCGCGCGGGTGTACAGCAGGTTCATGTCGTCGGGGTATTGCTGCAGGGCTTGCTGGATGACTTTCCAGGCACGTTCGCCCTGATTGTTCGCCGACAGGGTCTCGACTTCGATCAGGTACAGCTGGATGGCGTAGTCGGGCTGGGCGTCGCGGGCCGCCACCAGGCGTTTTTGTGCCTCATCGGTACGGCCGTTGTTCATCAGGATATCGGCCTGGCGCAATTGTGCCGGCAGGTAGTCATTGCCCGGGCCGACCTGGCCGTATTCGATCAGCGCCCCTTGCGGGTCATTGAGCTCTTCGGCGATCCGCCCCAGGTTCAGGTGCGCCGAGTCTTCGTGGCTTTCACGGGCAATCAGGTCTTCCAGATAGCCCTTGGCTTCTTCCCAGGCCTTGGCTTCCAGGCACACCAGGGCCAGGGAATAGCGCAGTTCGTCGTCTTCCGGATACTGCTGGACCAGGCTCGAGAACTGGGTCTTGGCATCGTCCATGCGGTCCTGCTCTACCAGCATGCGGGCGTAGGTCAGGCGCAGACGCTTGTCGTCCGGGTACTTGCGAATGCTTTTTTCCAGCAGTGGCAGGGCTTCTTTGCCCCGGTTCAGGCTTTGCAGCAGGCGCGCGCGCAGCAGCAGCGGGGCCACCTCACCGTCTTCTGGCGGGTTCTGCTCCAGCAGGGCCAGGGCTTCCTTGGCGTCGCCGTCCTGTTGCATCAGCAAGGCCTTGCCAAAAATCAGCTGGCTGTTGTGTGGGTGTTTCTGCAGCAGGCGGTCGAAGCTTTTCATCAGGCCGTTGCGCGTGTCCTGATCGGTGTCGGCAGCGGACAGGGCGAGAAAGTCGAAGTGGGTATCGCCCTTGCCTTGCAGAACCTTCTCCATATAGGCCATGGAGTCGTCATAGCGTCCGGCCCGGGCCAGCTGGATGGCGGCGGCTCGCTGCGCTTCGAGGTCGTCAGGCGCGTTTTTCGCCCAGATCAGCGCAGTGTCCAGGGCCGCCTGGTCGGCGCCCAGGTACTCGGCGATGCGAAAGGCCCGCTCGGAGATGCCAGGGTCCTGGGTGTTGATGGCCTGGGTCACGTAGTTGTCCAGGGCAATGTCGAAACGATTGCGCTGGCCCGCCAGTTCAGCGCTCAGCAGGCTGAAGACGGTGTCTTCGCTGAACGAGGAATAGACCTTGGGCTTTTCAGGGGCAGAGGTGCTGTCTTCCACCGGCGACGTAGCGTCCGATGAAATGGGTGCCAGGGATTGGCAACCACTGAGGAAGACAAAGGCGAGGAGCAACGCGGAGGATCTATTCATATAGGAAGAGGGCGACTAACCTGCGGTCGGATCATCATGACACAAGCCTTCGGTCAAACATAACCGAGACTCAACGGGATGCCAGAACAGAGGCAGTCTATTAGGACAATAGTCGGCGGTAGTTGTTCTGCGTCGGTCGAAGTAGGACAATTGCCGGCTTCTCGACATCATCAGCGACCTTGAATGGCCTTCCTTGCACTCGGTATTAACCACAAGACTGCTTCCGTAGACGTCCGCGAGCGCGTGGCCTTTACCCCTGAGCAGTTGGTTGAGGCCTTGCAGCAGCTCTGCCGACTCACCGACAGCCGCGAAGCTGCGATCCTCTCCACCTGCAATCGCAGTGAGCTCTATATAGAACAGGATCATCTTTCTGCGGATGTGGTGCTGCGCTGGCTGGCGGACTATCACCACCTGAGCCTAGACGAGCTTCGCGCCAGTGCCTATGTGCATGAAGACGATGCGGCAGTTCGTCACATGATGCGGGTGGCATCGGGCCTGGATTCGCTGGTGCTGGGCGAGCCGCAGATTCTCGGGCAGATGAAGTCCGCCTACGCCGTGGCCCGCGAGGCCGGCACCGTCGGGCCGCTGCTGGGCCGGCTGTTCCAGGCCACCTTCAGCGCCGCCAAGCAGGTGCGCACCGACACCGCGATTGGTGAGAACCCGGTGTCTGTGGCTTTTGCCGCGGTGAGCCTGGCGAAACAGATTTTCAGCGACCTGCAACGCAGCCAGGCGTTGCTGATCGGTGCGGGCGAGACCATCACCCTGGTAGCCCGGCACCTGCACGACCTGGGGGTCAAGCGCATCGTCGTGGCCAACCGCACCCTGGAACGCGCCAGTTTGCTGGCCGAACAGTTCGGCGCTCACGCGGTGCTGCTTTCGGATATCCCGCAGGAGCTGGTGCACAGCGACATCGTCATCAGTTCCACCGCCAGCCAGCTGCCGATCCTGGGTAAAGGCGCGGTGGAAAGCGCCTTGAAACTGCGCAAGCACAAGCCGATTTTCATGGTCGATATCGCCGTTCCACGGGATATCGAGTCAGAAGTCGGCGAGTTGGACGACGTTTACCTCTACACCGTCGACGACCTGCACGAAGTGGTCGCGGAAAACCTCAAGAGTCGCCAGGGCGCGGCCCAGGCTGCCGAGGAACTGGTGAACATCGGCGCCGAGGATTTCATGGTGCGCCTGCGCGAATTGGCGGCGGTGGATGTGCTCAAGGCCTATCGTCAACAGAGCGAGCGCCTGCGTGACGAAGAATTGCAGAAAGCCCTGCGCATGCTGGCCAACGGCAGCGGCGCCGAGGACGTGCTGGCCCAATTGGCCCGCGGCCTGACCAACAAATTGTTGCACGCGCCGAGCGTGCAGCTGAAAAAGCTCTCCGCCGAAGGCCGCCTCGATGCGCTGGCCATGGCCCAAGAACTCTTTGCCCTCGGTGAGGGCTCATCGGATAAAACCCCGTAATGAAAGCGTCACTGCTCAGTAAGCTGGACATTCTCCAGGATCGTTTCGAAGAACTGACCGCCTTGCTCGGCGATGCTGAGGTCATTTCCGATCAGGCCAAGTTCCGTGCCTATTCCAAGGAGTACGCGGAGGTCGAGCCGATCGTTGCTTCCTATAAACAGGTGCTCAAGGTCCAGGCGGACCTCGAAGGCGCCCAGGCGCTGCTCAAGGACAATGACCCGGACCTGCGGGAAATGGCCGCCGAGGAAGTGCGCGAGGCCAAGGAACAACTGGTCGAGCTGGAAAGCGCTCTGCAACGCATGCTGCTGCCCAAGGACCCGAACGACGGGCGCAACGTGTTCCTGGAAATCCGCGCCGGTACCGGTGGCGACGAGGCGGCCATTTTCTCCGGCGACCTGTTCCGCATGTATTCGCGCTACGCCGAACGGCGCGGCTGGCGGCTGGAGATCCTCTCGGAAAATGAGGGCGAGCACGGCGGCTACAAGGAAGTGATTGCCCGGGTCGAAGGCGAGAACGTCTACGGCAAGCTGAAATTCGAGTCTGGCGCGCACCGCGTGCAGCGGGTGCCGGCCACTGAATCCCAGGGCCGTATCCACACCTCGGCCTGCACCGTGGCGGTGCTGCCCGAACCGGACGAACAGGAAGCCATCGAGATCAACCCGGCGGACTTGCGCATCGACACCTATCGCTCCTCGGGTGCCGGCGGCCAGCACGTGAACAAGACCGACTCGGCGATCCGCATCACCCACATCCCTTCGGGGATCGTGGTGGAGTGCCAGGAAGAGCGTTCCCAGCACAAGAACCGGGCGCGGGCCATGTCCTGGCTGTCGGCCAAGCTCAACGACCAGCAGACCAGCGCCGCGGCCAACGCGATAGCCAGCGAACGCAAGCTGCTGGTGGGCTCGGGCGACCGTTCCGAGCGCATCCGCACCTACAACTTCCCCCAGGGCCGGGTCACCGATCACCGGATCAACCTGACCCTGTATTCCCTGGACGAAATCCTCGCCGGGGGTGTGGAGGCGGTCATCGAACCGCTGCTGGCTGAATATCAGGCCGATCAACTTGCGGCATTGGGTGAGTAAATGACCATCATCGCCAGCCTGCTGCGCGCCGCCCAACTGCCTGACTCGCCGACTCCGCGCCTGGATGCCGAGCTGCTCCTGGCTGCGGCGCTGGGCAAACCCCGCAGCTTTCTCCACACCTGGCCGGAGCGCATCGTGCCCAGCGAGGCGGCCCTGGTGTTCGCTGAATACCTGCAACGACGCCGCTCCGGCGAGCCGGTGGCCTACATCCTCGGCCAGCAAGGCTTCTGGAAACTCGACCTGGAAGTGGCGCCGCACACCCTGATCCCGCGTCCGGACACCGAACTGCTGGTGGATGCGGCGCTGGAACTGCTGCCCGCGACCCCGGCCAAGGTCCTCGACCTGGGCACTGGCAGCGGCGCCATCGCCCTGGCCCTGGCCAGCGAGCGCCCGGCTTGGCAGGTTACCGCGGTGGACCGGGTGCTGGAGGCCGTGGCCCTGGCCGAGCGCAACCGCCAGCGCCTGCAGTTGGACAACGTCACTGTGCTGAGCAGCCACTGGTTCAGTTCCATCGAGTCCCAGCGCTTTCACTTGATCATCAGCAACCCGCCCTACATTGCCGAGGCCGATCCGCATCTGGTGGCCGGCGACGTGCGCTTCGAGCCGGAAAGTGCCCTGGTGGCGGGCAAGGATGGCCTTGACGACCTGCGCCTGATCGTCGCCCAGGCCCCGCAACACCTGGAGGCCGGTGGCTGGCTGATGCTGGAACACGGTTACGACCAGGCGGAGGCGGTCCGCGAGTTGCTGACCGCGCAAGGCTTCATCGAAGTCCACAGCCGGGTCGACCTCGGCGGGCATCAGCGCATCAGCCTCGGGTGCCTGCCGTGCTGACCGATCAGGAGCTGTTGCGCTATAGCCGGCAGATTCTGTTGCAGCACGTTGATATCGACGGCCAATTGCGCCTCAAGCAGAGCCGCGTACTGATTGTCGGCCTCGGCGGCCTTGGTGCCCCGGCAGCCTTGTACTTGGCGGCCGCCGGGGTTGGCGAGCTGCACCTGGCCGACTTCGACAGCGTGGACCTGACCAACCTGCAACGCCAGATCATCCACGACAGCCACAGTGTCGGGGTCAGCAAGGTGGATTCGGCCATCAGCCGGCTGTCCGCCCTCAACCCGGAAATCCGCCTGGTGCCCCATCGCCAGGCACTGGATGTCGACAGTCTGGCCGCCGCCGTGGCCGCGGTGGACCTGGTGCTTGATTGCTCGGACAACTTCAGCACCCGCGAGGCGGTGAACGCCGCTTGCGTGATGGCCGGCAAGCCCCTGGTCAGTGGTGCGGCGATTCGCCTGGAAGGGCAGTTGTCGGTGTTCGACCCGCGCCGCCCGGAAAGCCCTTGCTACCACTGCCTGTATGGGCACGGCAGCGAAGCCGAACTGACCTGCAGCGAAGCCGGGGTGCTCGGGCCGCTGGTGGGCACCGTGGGCAGCCTGCAGGCGCTGGAAGCGCTGAAGCTGCTGGCCGGGTTTGGCGAGCCTCTGGTGGGCCGACTGTTATTGATCGATGCACTGGGGACGCGCTTTCGTGAGCTGCGCGTGAAGCGTGATCCCGGTTGCCGTGTCTGCGGAGTTCAGCATGAGTGAGGCGCCCATTGCGGTGTTCGATTCCGGTGTCGGCGGGCTGTCGGTATTGGCGGAAATACAGCACCTGCTGCCCAACGAATCGCTGCTGTACTTCGGCGATTGCGGGTATATCCCCTATGGCGAAAAGACCCCGGAGTTCATTCGCCAGCGTTGTGCCCTGATGGCGCGCTACTTCCGCGAGCAGGGCGCCAAGGCCCTGGTCCTGGCCTGCAACACCGCCACCGTGGCCGGAGTGGCCGACCTGCGCCGCGATTACCCGGATTGGCCCATCGTCGGCATGGAACCTGCGGTCAAGCCCGCGGCGGCGGCGACCCGCAGCGGCGTGGTCGGCGTGCTGGCCACCACCGGCACCTTGCAGAGCGCCAAGTTCGCCGCCTTGCTCGACCGCTTTGCCACGGATGTGAAAGTGGTCACCCAGCCCTGTCCCGGTCTGGTGGAAATGATCGAAAACGGCGACCTCGACAGCAGCGCTCTGCGGCAACTGTTGCAGGGCTATGTCGAACCGCTGCTGGCGGCCGGTTGCGACACCATCATCCTGGGGTGCACCCACTATCCGTTTCTCAAGCCGGTGCTGGTGCAGATGCTGCCGACGCACATCAGCCTGATCGACACTGGCGGCGCCGTTGCCCGGCAGTTGCAACGCCTGCTGGATGAGGGCGAGCTACGGGCCCGGGGCCCAGCCCGCGAGACCCGTTTCTGGACCAGCGGCGACGTCCCGCACTTTGTCCAGGTATTGCCGCTGCTGTGGAAAGGCCCGGGTAGCGTTCAGCGTTTCGAATTGTGAAAAAAACGTGAAAAACCCTCGGCCGTTGCTGAACTTCTGAGCGCGCGCGGGCTTCTATAACTTTTCCAGAAGGTTGTACAAGACCATACGTAACCGTTGAAAAAGGACGTTCCTGATGAAGCGACTGTTGTGTTTGGCCGCGCTGGCGGCCGGGTTGTTGGGGCACAGTTTTTCCGCGCAGGCCGCCGGAGTCGAGTTCTCCGTGGGACAGACCAGCGATTCGACCCAGACCTACCGGTTGGGTATGCAATGGGAGTGGGACAAGAGCTGGCTGCGCAGCGATGTCGGTCGCCTGACCGGCTACTGGAGCGGCGCCTACACCTATTGGGATGGCGACAAGAAGTCGAGCAATCACAGCCTGTCGTTCTCGCCGGTGCTGGTCTATGAATTCGCCGGGGCCAGCGTCAAGCCCTACATCGAGGCGGGGATCGGGGTGGCAGCCTTTGCCCACACCGAGGTCGAGGACAACAAGCTGGGCTCATCCTTCCAATTCGAAGACCGTATTGGTTTCGGCCTGCGTTTCGCCGGTGGGCATGAAGTCGGGATCCGTGCCACGCATTACTCCAACGCAGGTATTCAAACCCCCAACGACGGTATCGAAAGCTACGCGCTGCATTACACGATGCCGCTCTGAGGCCGGTCTCAGCGATACGCCGTGGCGATTCCCCGGCGTTCGCTCAAGCAATCCGCCTCGCCCAGTTCGAATTCGCGACAGATCAACGGCCGCAACTCATAGATACTGCAGCGCATGCTGTCGCGGTCCAGGGCCGCGCACCAGCCGTCGTCCAGGCGGCGCATGACTTCTCCGCCCCAGTCGTCGGTGTCGATAAAACGCTCGGGCACCCCGGTGTCGGTGATCAGCATCACTTCCAGCTGGCAGCAGCAGGCGGCACAGGTCGAGCAACTGATGGCGGGTTCGGCAACGGGGGTAACGGGGATGGTGTTCATAGGCGCGCAGTGTAAGGCAGTGCGTCCTGGCTGTGTGAACGCCCTGACCGATGCTCAGTCCCCGCTGACCAGTGGTGGATCTTCCCGCGTTGGCCGCGCCAGCACGTGCAGCAGTGGCAGCAGCAGTGCCCAGAGCAGCCCCAGGCCGATCAGGGTCGGCCCCTCGCCGTAGGGGAAACTCACCCCCGCCAGGCGCCCCCCGGCGTAGTAGGACAGCGGCCCGCCCAGCGCCCCCAGCATGCTCGCCAGCCACCAGGGCCGGGCACTCCAGGCCAGGCAATGGCGCAAGGTTGTCGCCAGCAGGGCCCAGAGCAGCATCAGCCACAGGGGAATCAGCAGGCTGACTTGCTGGAACTGAAACACCCCGAGCCAATGCAGGAAACTGTCCAGGGTGACGCCGATCAGGGCAATGCCGACGATCATCGGGCCTTCGTCGGCCCAGCGGCCGATCCAGCGAAAATGCGCCAGCAGGACGCCGCCGCCCAACAGCAGCCAGAGGCTGTCGCCGCCGAGCACGCAGGTGAACCAGCCCAGCTGGAACAGCAGGGCATTGGCCAGTTGCCTACGCATCGAGGCGGCCCAGCAGCGGTTGTGGCGCCGCGGCAGGTTTGGCCAGGAGCAATTGCGCGGTACCGATGCTGCGCTCCAGGAAGCCGCCTTCGCAGTAGCACAGGTAGAACTCCCAGAGCCGAAGGAAATACTCGTCGTAGCCCAGTTCGCTGAGGCGACCATGGGCCCGGCGAAAATTCTCGTGCCACAGGCGCAGGGTGCGGGCGTAGTGCAGGCCGAAATCTTCCATGTGCAGCAGGTTCATGTCGGTGTCGCGGCTGACCACTTCGAGCATTTTCTGTACACAAGGCAGGGCGCCGCCCGGGAAGATGTAGCGCTGGATGAAGTCCACGCCGTTCTTCGCCTGTTCATAACGCTGGTCGCGAATGGTGATGGCCTGCAGCAGCATCAGGCCGTTGCTCTTGAGCAACCGCGCGCATTGCTTGAAGTAGGTGGGCAGGAAGCGGTGGCCCACAGCTTCGATCATCTCGATTGATACCAGTTTGTCGAACTGGCCGCGCAGATCGCGGTAGTCCTCCAGCAGCAGGGTGACTCGGTCCTGCAGGCCGGCGGCCTCGATCCGTTGCCGGGTGTAGGCGAACTGCTCCTTGGACAGGGTCGTGGTGGTGACCCGACAGCCATAGTGCTGCGCGGCATACAGGGCCATGCTGCCCCAGCCGGTGCCGATCTCCAGCAGGTGGTCCTCGGGTTTTAGCGCCAGCTTCTGGCAGATCCGTTGCAGCTTGTTCAGCTGGGCCTGCTCCAGGCTGTCCTCGGCGCTGCGAAACTGCGCGGCGGAATACATCATGGTGGGGTCGAGAAACTGCTCGAACAGCTCATTGCCGAGGTCGTAGTGGGCGGCGATGTTTTTCTGCGAGCCCTTGCGCGTATTGCGGTTGAGCCAGTGCAGGCCGCGCACCAGAGGCCGGCCGAGGCGCGCCAAGCCACCCTCCATGGCGTCCAGCACCTCCAGGTTGCTGACGAACACACGAATCACCGCCGTCAGGTCCGGGGTGCTCCAGTAGCCATGGATGAAGGCCTCGCCGGCGCCGATCGAGCCGCTGCTGGCCACCAGGCCCCAGGCGCTGCTGTCGTGGATGTGTATTTCTCCCTGCAGGCTAGCGCCGCTGCCGCCGAACACCCGGCGCTCGCCGTCGTCGTAGACCACCAGTTGGCCGTGCCGCAGTTGCGCCAGTTGCCGCAGCACGCCCCGACGCAGCAGGCTGGCGGTGAGGCTGTGGGTGCTGAAGGTTGGGGTTTTGGCCGAGACGCTAGAGGATTTCATGTGGGCGATCCTTGGGTTGTGCAGCGGCTGTGCGATAGGCGCCGGCGGCGGCCTGATGGGGGAAAAAGCGGATGCCCTTGGCGGCCAGGCGCAGGGCCTGCCAGTAGATCGCCAGGCAGGTCTTGGCGGTCATCCAGGGAAAGTGCCGCAGGTACTGGTGCAGGCTGCGGCGATCGAGGGCCTGGCGTTGCAGGTTGAGGGTGGCGTCGAACACCTTGAGCTCGCCCTGCCAGTCGGCCATGTGCACGCCCAGGCGCTCGGCCGGCGGGCTGAAGCTCATGCGGTATTCAAGGTCACGGGGCAAAAACGGCGATACGTGAAAGGCCTTGGCCACGGCGAAGTGCTGGTGTTCGGGAGTTGTGGCGGTGTCCGGGCGGGCCGGCAGCACGTAGTGATAGCGCTCGCGCCACGGGGTATTGGTGACTTCGCAGAGAATCGCCGCCAGTTGCCCGTCGGCCTCGAAGCAGTAGAAGAAGCTCACCGGATTGAACGCCAGCCCCCAACTGCGCACCTGGGTCAGCAGGCGTATTGCGCCGCTGGGTGCATGGCCGGTGGCCAGGGCCACTTGTTGGCGCACCGCGTCGATCAGGCGCATGCCCTGGCCGGTGAAGGCCGAGAGGTAATCGCTTTCACGAAAGGCGAATGGCGCATAGCGGCTTGACCCGGCCAGGGGCGACAGGCCCAGCACCGCGTCCTGCTCGTCCAGGTCCAGGTACAGCAGGCCGATCCGGTAGCGGAACGCGTGGGCCTTGGGGGCAAAGCGCCGATGGCTGATCCAGCCGCTGTACAGGGCGCTGTTCACAGTTGCTCTCCAAAGGCCTGGGCCACGCGCAACGCACTGACCACACCGTCCTCGTGAAAGCCGTTGGCCCAGTAGGCGCCGCAGTAGAAGCTGTGCTGGGCGCCTTGCAGTTCGCTCCAGCGGGCCTGGGCCGCCACCGCTTCGAGGCTGTATTGCGGATGGGCGTAAGTGAAGCGGGCAAGGATGTGCGTCGGGTCGATGGCGGCGGTCTGGTTGAGGCTGACGCAGAAGGTGGTGTCGCTCTTCAGGCCTTGCAGGATGTTCATGTCGTAGGTCACGGCGGCGGCTTTGTCGCCGCTGGCGTCCAGGCGGTAGTTCCAGCTGGCCCAGGCCAGGCGCCGACGGGGCAGCAGCCGGGTGTCGGTGTGCAGCACCACGTCGTTATCGGCGTAGGGCAGGGCCTGGAGAATCTCCCGTTCGGCCCGGCTGGGGCTGGCCAGCAGTTGCAGGGCCTGGTCGCTGTGACAGGCGAACACCACCTTGTCGAAGCGCTCGCTGCCGGCGGCGCTGTGGATCAGCACGCCGGAGTTGTCGCGCTCGACCCGCCGCACTGGGCAGTCGAGGCGGATGTGCTCGCGGAACGAGGCGGTCAGTGGCTCGATGTAGCGGCTTGAGCCGCCCTCGATCACGCACCACTGCGGGCGGTTGTTCACCGACAACAAGCCGTGGTTCTTGAAGAAGCGGACAAAGAACTGCAAGGGGAAACCGAGCATCTGCCCCCGTGACATCGACCAGATCGCCGAGCCCATGGGCACGATGTAGTGCTGGATGAAACGCTCGCCGTAGCCCTGGCTTTCCAGGTAGTCGCCCAGGGTGGTGTCGGCGGCGATCCGCTGTTGCTGCAGATCCAGCAGCGAGGTTTTGTTGAAGCGCAGAATGTCCCGCAGCATGCCCCAGAACCCGGGTGAGAGCAGGTTGCGCCGCTGGGCGAACAGGCTGTTGAGGGTGTTGCCGTTGTACTCCAGGCCTGAGGCCGGATCGCACACCGAGAAGCTCATCTCGGTGGGTTTGAACGTGACCCCGAGCTGGCCCAGCAGGCGGATGAAGTTGGGGTAGGTCCAGTCGTTGAAGACGATGAAACCAGTATCCACCGCCTGGGTCTCGCCGTTGTGGCTGACCTCCACGGTGTGGGTGTGCCCGCCAATCCAGCTGCCGGCCTCGAAGACCCGGATGTCATGACGGCGGTTGAGAACGTAGGCGCAGGTCAGGCCGGCGATGCCGCTACCGATGATGGCGATTTTCACGATGCATTCCCCGTGCGGGCCAGGCGTTTGGCGATGGCCAGTTGCAGGCGGCCGGGCAGCCAGGACAGCAGCTTGAGGCCGAAGATGAACGGGGCGGGGAAAGCGATCTCCAGATCCCGGTGTGACAGACGCTTGTGGATATGCCGGGCGGCCTTGGCGGCGGACCAGCTCATGGGCATGGCAAAGTCGTTGCGCGCGGTCAGCGGGGTATCGACGAACCCCGGGCTGACCACGGTGACGTCGATACCTTCGGCGGCCAGGTCGATGCGCAAGGATTGCAGCAGGTAGCGCAGGGCTGCCTTGGAGGCCCCGTAGGCACCGGCCCGGGGCAGCGGGAGGTAGGTCACGGAGCTGGCCACGCCCACCAGATAGGGGCGCTGGCCGGCGCGCAACAGGGGCAGCGCGGCTTCGATGCAGTAGCTGGCGGACAGCAGGTTGCTGCTCAGCACGCGCTGGATCAGCGCCGCCTCGAACGCCTGCACGTCGATGTATTCACAGGTCCCGGCATTGACAATCACCGTGTCCAGGGCGCCCCAGGCCTGGGCGATGCGCTTGCCGATCTCGCGCACCTGCAGGGCGTCGGTAAGGTCGCCGGGCACCACCAGCACTCGGCCCGGATAACGCTGGGCCAGGGCCTCCAGGGGCTCGCGTGAACGCGCACTGACGGCTACTTGGGCGCCGACCTTGAGCAGCTCTTCGGCGAGTGCCGCGCCGATGCCGCTGCTGGCACCGGTGAGCCAGATCCGCCGTGGCATTGCCGGGTTCATCCGAGCCTCCTTTTCAACCAGGCGATCACCGTGCCGAGTACCGGCAGGTGTTCATAGAGCAGCGCCCCCGCGTCGAAGTAATCGCGGTGGCGATAGACCTTGCCGTCGCGCCAGTGCAGGTGCGAGCAGCCGGCGACCCGGATCAACTGGCCACCGCGCAGGCGCGGGTGGCGGTAGCTCATGGTCCAGCGCAGGTAGCCCTGGCCTTCGCCGCAGGTGTCGATGCCGTGGAAGTCGAAGCGCAGCTCGCGGACATGGGCGTACAGCTCGGCGAAGTAGTGCCGCAGGCGCGGCAGCCCGTGGATATCGTGCAGCGGGTCGCTGAACTGGATGTCCTCGCTGTAGAGCTGGTCCAGGCGCTGCAGGTTGTGTTTGTCGAGGCGGGCGAAGTCCCGGGCGAAGCGATCGAGGAAGTCACTCATGGGTACCTCCCGCATCCAGACGCGAAGGCAGGGCCTTGAAGGCTGCCAGGGCTCGATCCCGGGACATCGACAGGTTGACCATGGGTGCCGGGTAGTCGGCAATCGCGAACAGGCCGCCCATGGCGCCAGGGTTGTGGATATCTTTTTTGTTCAAGCCCGCCAGCTGCGGCAGCCAGTGCTTGATGAAGCGCCCTTCGGCGTCGAAGCGTTCTGACTGGCTGACCGGGTTGAAGATGCGGAAGTACGGCGCGGCGTCGGTGCCGGTGGAGGAGCTCCACTGCCAGCCGCCATTGTTCGCCGCCAGGTCGCCGTCGATCAGGTGGCGCATGAAGAAACGCTCGCCTTCGCGCCAGTCGATCAGCAGGTTCTTGGTCAGGAACATCGCCACCACCATTCGCAGGCGGTTGTGCATCCAGCCGGTCTCCAGCAGCTGGTGCATGGCGGCGTCGATGATTGGCAGGCCGGTGCGGCCTTCTTGCCAGGCCGCCAGGTCTTCGGGGGCGTCGCGCCAGGCCACGGCTTCGGTTTCCGGGCGAAAGGCCCGGTGCCGGGAAACCCGCGGGTAACCCACCAGGATGTGTTTGTAGAACTCGCGCCACAGCAGTTCGTTGATCCAGGTGACGGCGCCGGGGTTGCCGCTCTCGAACTCTCCCTGGTTGCAGCGCAAGGCCGCGTGCAGGCACTGGCGGGGCGAGATCACTCCCGCGGCGAGGTAGGGCGAAAGCTGGCTGGTGCCGGGCTTGGCTGGGAAGTCGCGTTCGCTCTGGTAGTAGTGGATCTGCTCGTCGGTGAACTGTTCCAGGCGGCCCAGGGCTTCGTCTTCACCGGCCGGCCAGAGGTCGCGCATGGCCTGGCTGGGGCGCGCAAACCCGTCGATATGGCGTGGCACGGGATCGGCCTGGATCGACAGTGGCTGTTGCGCCTTGGGTGGGGTGACCAGGGCGGGGAGTGCACTGTGCAGGCGGCTGTAGCAGACCTTGCGGAACTGGCTGAAGACCTGGAAGTAGCCGCCGCTCTTGGTCAGTACGCTGCCAGGCTGGAACAGCAGTTGGTCGAGGTAACCCTGGACGCTGATATCGGCCTCTTCCAGGACGTGGGTCACCGCGGCATCGCGGCGGCTTTCGTGGATGCCGTACTCCTGGTTGAAGTGCAGCATGCGTACCTGCAGTTGCCGGCACAGTTCCAGCAGGACCTGGGGCGCCTGGTCCCAGGTGGCGGCGCTGCGGATCAGCAGCGGAATGTTCAGCTGGCCCAGGGCGCTGCCCAGGGACTGCAGGTTGCGCAGCCAGAAGTCGACCTTGCACGGCGCGTCGTCGTGGGCCAGCCACTGTTCCGGGCTCAGCAGGTACACCGCCACGGTCGGGCCACGCTGGGCGGCGGCGCAGAGGGCGGTGTTGTCATGTAGGCGCAGGTCGCTGCGCAGCCAGATCAATTGCATGCTGATTCCCGGTTCAGAAGAGTCCTCGCTCAAGCAGCGCCTGGCAGGCCGAGATCGGGTCTTGGGCCAGGTGCAGATCAGCGATTTCAGAGAGACATACGGACCACTCGGCGGGGTGGATGCACACCGCGGGTCCGGCGATGAATTTTTTGCAGGCGATGCCATTGAGCAACCGGGGCAACTGCGCAAGGTTGAGGGCCTTGCTGGCATACAGCAGCAGCCCCCGCGCCTGCAGCCGTTCGACCGCCAGTGCCAGTTCGGCGCCGGGCAGAGGCCAGTCGAAGACTTCCACCGGGCAGTCGGCGCTGCTGGCCAGCCAGGCGGTCAGCCACAGGGCGGGTTCCAGCGGCAGGTCCGACTGGTTGACCAGCAGCAGCGGGGCTTCTTGCAGTTGGCGGTTGTTGTGATAGATCCGCGCACCGAGCTTGCTGCGCAACCAGGAGTAGAAAAACACCTGTTCCATCTGGCTGCCGAACTGCCCTTGCCAGCGCTGCTCCAGTTCCGCCAGCAAAGGCATCAGCAGGTGCTCGCACAAGGTGCGGGGCGGGTACAGGGCCATGGCCTGGTTGAAGGTGTCGTCGACCTTGCGTTCGGCCAATTGGCTGATGGCCAGGCTCAGGGCCTGGCGCAGGCGCTGCCAGTCATTCTCGGCTGGTGGGCTGGCGCTCGGGGTGCTGTCCAGCAGGTGTTTGACCTGGCTGACCGCGACCCCGCGATTGAGCCAGGTGAGGATGGTCAGGATCTCTTGCACCTGTTCCTGGGAGTACAGGCGATGGCCCTTGGGGGTTCGCAGCGGCACGATCAGACCGTAGCGGCGTTCCCAGGCCCGCAGGGTCACGGCGTTGACCCCGGTCTGGCGCGCCACTTCACGAATCGGCAGCCAGCCTTCGTCCAGGGCGCGCCGGTAGTGGGTGCTGTTGTCTTCGGCCTCTTGGGCGAGTGGTTTCATGGCCTAGATCGCGTTGCGCAGGCTGAGGTTTTCCGGGTGCGGCTGCAGGTACAGCTGTTGGGCGATGTAGGGATCGGGGTGTTGGCGGAAGTGGTGCTTGAGCAGGGTCAGGGGCACCACCAGCGGCACGATGCCGTGGCGATACTGGCCGATCACGTGCAGCACTTCCTGTTTGTCCTCGCGGCTGATGGCTTGCTTGAGGTAGCCGCTCAGGTGCTGCAGCACGTTGCTGTGGGTGCCGCGGGTGGCGCATTGGCTGAGTGCGGCCATCAACTCGCTGAAGTAGCGTGGGCCGATCAGGTTCGGATCGCCCTTGCCCATGCTGCCCAGCAGATTGCCCAGGGTCTTGTATTGCACCGGGTGGTGGGCCATCAGCAGGTATTTGCAGCGCGAGTGGAAGTCGGTGAGGGCCCGGCGGGTCAGGCCCTGCTTGAGCAGTGCCTGCCAGTCGCGATAGACGTAGACCCGGGTCAGGAAGTTTTCCCGCAGCACCGGGTCGTTCAGGCGTCCGGCTTCTTCCACCGGCAGGTCGGGGTGTTTCTGGCAAAACGCTTGGGCGTAGAGGCCGCGTCCGCCGTTGCGGTGGGGAATGCCGTTGGCCTGGTACACCTTGACCCGCTCCAGCCCGCAGGATGGCGAGTTCTGCATGAAGATGTAGCCGCAGAGGTCGCCCACTTGGGCCGCCATGCGCTCGCCATATTCCACCAGGGGCTGGGTCACATCCAGGGCGGCATCCACCGTGCCTACGGCCCGAGGTTGCTCGGGGTCGCCCACCAGCCGGATCGGCTCGCGGGGGGTGCCCATGCCAATGGCGACTTCCGGGCACAGGGGCACGAAATCGAAGTGTTCAGTGAGTACTCGGCTGCACAGGCGGGATTCTTTGTGCCCGCCGTTGTAGCGGACTTCTACGCCCATCAGGCAGGCGCTGATGGCAATTTTCGGCTTGGCGGACATGGGGCAACCTCCGGGACTTACCTGTACAAAAAACTAATACTGTACAACTTTCATTCATCATAGAATTAAAGTTGTACAAGTCAATTTTTTTGTACAGGTATGGCCTCGCAGGTGGGCGGGTCACTGCCAGCCCATGCGCCACTCGCTGTCGTTTTGCAGGGTTTGCCAGCCCAGGCGCTGGCTGCGTCGAGTGAGTACAGCCTGAAGTTCGATTTCCAGTACCGTGCCTTCCTCATCGCGGAAAAGCTCGGTGACCAGGAAGTGTTTCTCACGTTGTTGCGGTTGGGCTGCTGTCCACTTCGACAGCAGCAGTTTGCGCGGATTGAGGCGATTCACTGCAGGTTCTCGTGGAGCCGGCGGGCGGCCTCCTGGCCACTTAGCCAAGCGCCTTCAACGCGGCCGGACAGGCACCAGTCACCACATACGTACAGGCCCAGGTCGGCGTCGGCCAGGGCGCCCCATTCATGGCTGGTGGCCGGGCGGGCGTAGAGCCAGCGATGCGCCAGGCTGAAGGTTGGGGCGGGCATGACGCTGTGCAGCAGCTCGGCGAAGGCCCCGTGCAGTTGCTCGGTCACGGCTTCTTTCGAGAGGTCGATATGCTGTCGGCTCCAGGCGCTGGTGGCATGCAGGATCCAGGTGTCGAGGTGGCTGTCGCGTCCGGGCTTGCTGCGGTTGCGGGCCAACCAATCCAGCGGGCTGTCCTGCACGAAGCAGCCTTCCATCGGCGTTTCCAGGGGGGTGTCGAACGCCAGGGCGACGGCCCAGGTCGGGTCCATTTTCACCCCGGCGGCGACTCCCGCGAGCTTCGGCGCGGCGGCCAGCAAAGCGGTGGCTTGCGGTGCCGGGGTGGCAATCACCACATGGCTGAAGGGGCCGTGGGTAAAGCCTTCGGCATCTTGCAGATGCCAGTGCTGCTCGCCACGAAAGACTTCGGTGATACGGCAGGCGAAGTGTGCTTCGAGGTTGCCGATCAGGGCGCGGGTGATGGCGCTCATGCGTGGGGTGCCGACCCAGCGGGTCTGCTCGTCCGGCGAGGGGCTGAGTTGCCCGCCGTGGGAGTTGTAGAGTTGTGGGGTCCATTCGGCGACCCAGCCCTTGGCTTGCCAGCGCTGGACTTCGGTGACGAAACGACGATCGCGGGCGGTAAAATACTGGGCCCCCAGGTCCAGGCTGCCAGCATCGCTGCGTTTGCTCGACATGCGCCCGCCGCTGCCGCGGCTTTTGTCGAAGAGGTGGACGATATGCCCGGCATCTCGTAACGCCTGGGCGGCGGAGAGTCCGGCAATGCCGGCACCAATGATTGCGATGGGTACTGTCATAGGGGCCTCGTTTACCTTTCTGTACAGATTACGCCGCTGCCAAAACCTGTACAATATTGTTTTTTGGTATAGCTTTCGGCGTCATCGGTTGTTCAGGTTGTCTATCGTTAAAACACAGCCTGTCCGATTGAAAAGATCCCTGCTTATAAAAATAGACTAGTGATTCGGGTAAAACGCCACGCGAGGAAGATGTCATGCATATATTGCTGACCGGCGGTACTGGTTTGATCGGGCGTGCGCTGTGTCGTTACTGGCAGGCCCAAGGTCATCAGTTGAGTGTATGGACTCGTCAGCCCGATAAAGTGGCCACTTTGTGCGGCCCTCAGGTGCGGGCTGTCAAAGCGTTGCAAGAGCTGGACCAGACCCCGGTGGATGCGGTGATCAATCTGGCCGGAGCGCCGATTGCCGATCGGCCCTGGAGCCACAAGCGCAAGGCACTGCTGTGGAGCAGCCGCATTGCCCTGACCGAAACCCTGCTGGCCTGGCTGGAAAGCCGCGAGCACAAGCCCAGCGTGCTGGTCTCGGGGTCGGCGGTGGGCTGGTACGGCGACGGCGGCGAGCGGGAACTGAGCGAAGATTCGCCGCCGGTCAACGAGGACTTTGCCAGCCAGCTGTGCATTGCCTGGGAAGAAACGGCCCAGCGTGCCGAAGCCATGGGCGTGCGGGTGGTGCTGGTGCGCACCGGTTTGGTGCTGTCGCCCGAGGGCGGCTTTTTGTCGCGCCTGCTGCTGCCCTTCAAGCTCGGGTTGGGCGGGCCGATCGGCAATGGTCGGCAGTGGATGCCGTGGATTCATATCGATGACCAAATCGCCCTGATTGATTTTCTTGTGCATCAGCCTGGGGCGCAGGGTCCTTATAATGCCTGCGCGCCAAAACCGGTGCGCAACCGCGAGTTCGCCAAGAGCCTGGGGCGGGTGTTGCACCGGCCGGCGCTGATTCCGCTGCCGGCGTTTTTCCTGCGCCTGGCCTTGGGTGAGTTGTCGTTGCTGCTGCTGGGAGGCCAGCGTGCCGTTCCTGCGCGTTTGCTCGAAGCAGGGTTCACTTTCCAGTTCACTGATTTGTCTGCGGCCCTGGACCACTGTGTCCGGCCGCCTTTGAAATAGGACGTTGCATGACCGATCACGCGTTGCTCCTGGTCAACCTCGGTTCGCCGGCTTCCACCTCGGTGGCGGACGTGCGCAGCTACCTCAACCAATTTCTCATGGACCCCTACGTGATCGACCTGCCCTGGCCGGTGCGGCGGTTATTGGTGTCGCTGATCCTGATCAAGCGCCCGGAGCAGTCGGCCCACGCCTATGCCTCGATCTGGTGGGAGGAAGGCTCGCCGCTGGTGGTGCTCAGCCGGCGCTTGCAGCAGGTGATGAGCGAGCAGTGGAAGCAGGGCCCGGTAGAACTGGCGATGCGTTACGGCGAGCCTTCAATCGAGTCGGCGCTGCTCAAGCTGGTGGCCCAGGGACAGAAGAAAGTTACCCTGGCGCCACTCTATCCACAGTTCGCCGACAGCACCGTGACCACCGTGATCGAAGAGGCCCGGCGCGTGGTGCGCGAGCGCAAGCTGGATGTGCAATTCAGCGTGCTGCAGCCGTTCTACGATCAGCCGGAGTACATCCAGGCCCTGGCGGCCAGTGCCAAGCCCTACCTGGCCCAGGAGCATGATCACCTGCTGCTGAGCTTCCACGGTCTGCCGGAGCGGCACCTGACCAAGCTTGACCCCAGCGGCCAGCATTGCTTCAAGGATGCCGACTGTTGCCGCAACGCGTCTCCTGCGGTGTTGGCCACCTGTTACCGCGCCCAGTGCATGCGCACCGCATCGGCTTTGGCCGAGCACCTGGGGCTGGCGGATGGCGCGTGGTCGGTGTCGTTCCAGTCGCGTCTGGGGCGGGCCAAGTGGATCGAGCCCTACACCGAGGCGCGGCTTGATGAACTGGCCAGGCAGGGCGTGAAGAAAGTCATGGTGATGTGCCCGGCGTTTGTCGCCGATTGCATCGAGACCCTAGAGGAGATCGGTGATCGCGGGCGCGAGCAGTTCCGTGAGGCGGGAGGGGAGGATCTGGTGTTGATCCCATGCCTGAATGACGACCCGCAGTGGGCCCAGGCTTTGAACACCTTGTGCGTCAGGGCGCCGTTGGCGTTGTAAACAGCTTCGCCGGCCAGCCGGCTCCTACGTTGTGGTAGGAGCCGGCTGGCCGGCGAACGCGTCTTCAGATCAAAGGCTCGTCGGCCTTCTTGTTCTTCCAGCCGTCATTACCCGGCAGCACCAGGTTCAGCACGATGGCGACGATGGCGCACAGGGCGATGCCCTTGAGGCCGAAGTCATCCGGGCCGGTGCCGGTTCCCACCAGCACGCCGCCAATCCCGAACACCAGGGTCACCGAGACGATCACCAGGTTGCGGGCTTCGCCCAGGTCGATCTTGTGGCGGATCAGGGTGTTCATCCCCACCGCGGCAATCGAACCGAACAGCAGGCAGAGAATCCCGCCCATCACGGGGACCGGAATGCTTTGCAGCAGCGCGCCGAACTTGCCGATAAAGGCCAGGGTGATGGCGAAGACCGCCGCCCAGGTCATGATTTTCGGGTTGTAGTTCTTGGTCAGCATCACCGCGCCTGTGACTTCGGCGTAGGTGGTGTTGGGCGGGCCGCCGAACAGGCCGGCTGCGGTGGTGGCGATGCCATCACCGAACAGGGTGCGGTGCAGGCCGGGCTTCTTCAGGTAGTCGCGACCGGTCACGCTGCCGACGGCGATCACTCCGCCGATGTGCTCGATGGCCGGCGCCAGGGCGACCGGGACAATGAACAGGATCGCCTGCCAGTTGAACTCCGGTGCGGTGAAGTGCGGCAGCGCCAGCCAGGGGGCGGCGGCGATCTTCGCGGTGTCCACCACGCCGAAGTAGAAGGACAGGGCAAAGCCCACCAGCACCCCGGAGATGATCGGCACCAGGCGGAAGATGCCCTTGCCGAACACCGCCACGATCAGCGTGGTGAGCAGCGCCGGCATCGAGATCATCATGGCCGTCTGGTAATGGATCAGCTCGCTGCCGTCACCGGCCTTGCCCATGGCCATGTTGGCGGCGATGGGGGCCATGGCCAGGCCGATGGAGATGATCACCGGGCCAATGACCACCGGTGGCAGCAGACGGTCGATGAAACCGGTGCCCTTGATCTTCACCGCCAGGCCGAGAAAGGTGTAGACGAAGCCTGCCGCCATGACCCCGCCCATGGTCGCGGCAAGGCCGAACTGGCCCTTGGCGAGAATGATCGGGGTGATGAAGGCAAAGCTCGAGGCCAGGAATACCGGCACCTGGCGCCCGGTCACTACCTGGAACAACAGAGTCCCGAGACCCGCCGTGAACAGCGCCACGTTCGGGTCGAGACCGGTGATCAGCGGCATCAACACCAGGGCACCGAAGGCCACGAAGAGCATCTGCGCGCCAGACAGCACCTGGCGCCAGAGCGGATCGTTGAACTCGTCCTGCATGATCAGGAGTCCTTCTGCTTGGTGCCGAAGATCTTGTCACCGGCATCACCCAGGCCTGGAATGATGTAGCCATGTTCGTTGAGCTTCTGATCGATGGAAGCGGTGTAGATGGTCACGTCCGGATGCGCCTGCTCGACGGCGGCGATGCCTTCCGGGGCGGCCACCAGGACCATGGCGCGGATATCCCGGCAGCCGGCTTTTTTCAGCAGGTCGATGGTAGCGACCATGGAGCTGCCGGTGGCCAGCATCGGGTCGATGATCATCGCCAGGCGCTCGTCGATTTCCGGGACCAGTTTTTCCAGGTAGGTGTGGGCCTGCAGGGTTTCCTCGTTGCGGGCCACGCCCACGGCGCTGACCTTGGCGCCCGGGATCAGGCTCAGCACGCCTTCGAGCATGCCGATACCGGCGCGCAGGATCGGCACCACGGTAATTTTCTTGCCGGCGATCTTCTCGACCTGGACAGGGCCGCACCAGCCTGGAATCTCGTAGCTTTCCAGGGGCAGGTCTTTGGTGGCTTCGTATGTCAGCAGGGCACCGACTTCCTGAGCGAGCTCGCGAAAGTTCTTCGTGCTAATGTCTGCGCGGCGCATAAGGCCAAGTTTGTGTCGGATCAGCGGATGGCGGATCTCACGGATGGGCATAGGGAAAGGCTCCGGCGGCGGGCAAAAAAAACGGCCTAGATTAATCTATCCGGGGTAGTTGTCCTATAGACATAAAGTACGTTAGTCCAGAAACGCTTGATCTGATCGGGCCGGATGCGTACCTTTGCCCGCTTTTCCGAAACTGCCACCCCCTTGGAGAGCGCCATGTCCGCTGATCTCGAGCATATCCGTCAAATCATGCGCGAGGCTGACTGCCTGTACACCGAAGCTGAAGTCGAGGCGGCCATCGCCCGGGTCGGTGCACAAATCACTGAAGAACTGGCTGAGCGCAATCCGGTGGTGTTCTGCGTCATGAACGGTGGCCTGATCTTCGCGGGCAAGCTGCTGACCCACCTGCGGTTTCCCCTGGAAGCGTCGTACCTGCACGCCACCCGTTACCGCAATGAAACCAGCGGTGGCGAACTGTTCTGGAAATCCAAGCCGGAAGTCTCCTTTATTGACCGCGACGTGCTGATCATCGACGACATCCTCGATGAAGGTCACACCCTGGGCGCGATCATCGACTTCTGCAAACACGCCGGTGCCCGCGCCGTGCATACCGCCGTACTGATCGACAAGGATCACGACCGCAAGGCCCGCCCGGACCTCAAGGCCGACTACATGGGCCTGCCGTGCGTGGATCGCTACGTCTTCGGCTACGGCATGGACTACAAGGGCTACTGGCGTAACGCTGCCGGCATTTATGCCGTGAAGGGCATGTAAGCGATGACCGGGCCGAGCTTTCTCGATCAAGCGTTGTTCAGCGACCTGGCTGAGAAAGCCGCCGCCAACCCCCGTGGTCGTCAGCATCACAACTTCCATGCCATGGAAGAGCCTTGCCACCGTATGGCGGTGGGTTTGCAGCCTTCGACCTATATTGCGCCGCATCGGCACCTGAGCGCCGACAAGGCCGAGACCCTGCTGGTGCTCAAGGGGCGGCTGGGCGTGCTGATTTTCGATGAGGCGGGCCAGGTCCAGAGCCAGCGAGTGTTGCAGGCCGGTGGCGACTGCGTCGGCGTGGACTTGCCGGCCGGGGTGTTCCACGGCTTGGTCGTGCTGGAGCCCGACAGCCTGATGTTCGAATGCAAGGCGGGGCCTTATCGCCCGGTGAGCGAAGGCGAACAGGCCTATTGGGCGCCGCGCGAAGGCGAACCCGGCGTGGCCGAGTACCAGGCCTGGATGCGCGCTCACTTCGACTGAAAAGACCCCCTGCGCCTTGCACTGCTGCCGGTCGCGCTAGCGGTGGAAGATTTGCGGCAAAAACCCGTGCTAGAGTGCTCAGCCCCTGATTGGAGCCTGTCATGAGCCTGTTGATTCGCACTAGCGCGGCCCTTCTCCTGAGCGTGAGCCTGCCCCTGGCAGCCGCCCCGGCGCCCTTGCACGGGCAGTTCCTGCCGCCAGACGACCTGAGCCTGCGCGATAGCGTTCCTGAACAGCAGCAGCTGTTGCAGGTCACCGAGTATTCGGTGGTGATCGGCAGTCAGCGCCAATCCAACCAGCAGCCCATTCCGGTGACGTCGCCGGTGTGGGTGCGCCTCAAGGGCAAGCCGCTGAACAAGGGCGCGACCATCAGCCAGGTGCTGGTGAGTTTCGATGGCGAAAGCAAAAGCCTGAAAAAGCCGCAGTACGACGCCAAGAGCCGGACCCTGACCCTGTACTACCCGCTGGCCCAGTACCGTGCAGTGATGGACCTGCTGCGCAACGACGCGGTGTATTGCCAGTTCCTCAGTTACGCCAATGGGCATATCTGGGCCGACTTGCACACCGGTAGTGTGCGTCCGCGTTGAGGCAGGGCGCGGGCTGAGGGTAAACTGCCTGCCCCGTGAAATGTCTGCGAGCTGGAGTCGGCAATGCGTAAAGATAAGAAACAAGTGATTGGTGACGAGATCAGCGACGAGCAGATCAAGTTGTTCCTCGATTTCGAACCGGTCGACGCGACTTCGCCGTCCCTGCATAAACTGATCAAGGCCTACCGTGGCCTGCGCATCGATGATTTCGAGCGTTTCCTGGGCTTTTTCGTCGCGGCCGGCCTGGATCTGGACGGCAAGGATGAGCACGGCCAGACCTTTGTCGACCTGATCAAGGATCAACGCAATGCCGCCGACTACATCGAACTGATGAACAACGCCCGCGGCTGAACTGCGTAAAACGCATAAAAAAACGCCCCGTCCTTTGCAGGCCGGGGCGTTTTTCATGGGCGTCAGATCAGGCGCAGCTTTCGGTTTCCTTGCTTGGCTCGACCAGCTCCAGGCTCAGGTTGTTTTGGCTGTTGATCTGGTGGTACAGCGCCGCGTCGGTTTCCAGGACCTTTTCCCGCGCCGGGAAGATTTCCTTGAGCTTGGCAGCCCATTCACCGCTGGCCTGGGCCGGGAAGCAGCGCTCGATCAGTTCCAGCATGATCGAAACGGTGACCGAAGCACCTGGCGAGGCGCCGAGCAGGGCGGCCAGAGAACCGTCCTTGGCCGCCACCAGTTCGGTACCGAACTGCAGGACGCCGCCTTTTTTCGGGTCCTTCTTGATGATCTGCACCCGTTGGCCGGCCACTTCCAGGCGCCAGTCCTCGGCCTTGGCCTCGGGGTAGAAGCGGCGCAGGGATTCCAGGCGCTGCTCCATGGACTGCATGACTTCGCTGACCAGGTACTTGGTCAGGTCCATGTTGTCCCGGGCCACGGCGAGCATCGGGCCGATATTGCCGGCACGCACCGACATGGGCAGGTCGAGGAACGAGCCGTGCTTGAGGAACTTGGTGGTGAAACCGGCATAAGGCCCGAACAGCAGGGATTTCTTGCCCTCGACCACGCGGGTGTCCAGGTGTGGCACGGACATCGGTGGCGAGCCTACGGCAGCCTGGCTGTAGACCTTGGCCTGGTGCTGCTTGACCACTTCCGGGTTGTCGCAACGCAGCCACTGGCCGCTGACCGGGAAGCCGCCGAAGCCCTTGCTTTCCTCAATGCCCGAGGCTTGCAGCAGCGGCAGGGCCGCGCCACCGGCGCCGAGGAACACGAACTTGGCATCGACTTCACGGGTGTTGCCGCTGTTGACGTCCTTGATGCTGACGGTCCAGCCATTGGCCTTGTTGCGTTTCAGACCGGTCACGCGCTTGCAGTACTTGACCTGGGCATCGGGGGCGCTGGTCAGGTGCTTGAGCAACTGGTTGGTCAGGGCGCCGAAGTTGACGTCGGTGCCGTTGAGCACGCGGGTGGCGGCGATGGTTTCATCCGCCGGGCGGCCCGGCATCATCAGCGGCATCCACTCGGCCATCTTGGCCTTGTCTTCGGTGTATTCCATGTCCGCGAAGGCATGGTGCTGGCTCAGCACTTCAAAGCGTTTCTTGAGGAAGGAAACGCCTTTGTCGCCTTGCACGAAGCTCAGGTGCGGCACCGGGCTGATGAAGGACTTGGACGAGCCGAAGGTGCCTTTCTTGGTCAGGTAGGACCAGAACTGCTTCGACACCTCGAACTGGGTGTTGATGTGTACGGCTTTCTTGATGTCGATGCTGCCATCGGCGGCCTGTGGCGTGTAGTTCAGCTCACAGAGGCCGGCATGGCCGGTACCGGCGTTGTTCCACGGGTTGGAACTTTCCGCGGCACCTGAATCCATCAGCTCGACGACTTCCAGCTTGATTGCGGGGTCGAGCTCTTTGAGCAGTACAGCAAGGGTGGCACTCATGATGCCGGCCCCGACCAATACGACGTCTACTGCTTCGTTATGCGCCATTAACGCGTCTCCAAAATCTGCAGCACCAAATTGACGGCATGGCTGCCAGGAGTGACGGGGCGGTTCACGTAATGCCCCAGGTTACCCATGGCCAGGATCGCCATGTCCGAATCTTCGCAATTTTTTGCAACTACCACGGACGCTGCCAACCGGGCCTCAAGGTGCGTATGAACGCATCTCGGGGAGCCTCGGGCAATTCGACTTATGGTCGATACATCCGCTCGTGCAACCAAATCCGTCAGCGGACAGGCTTCAAGCACCAGTTCTTGAGGAGTGCTCGGTCCTGTGTAATCGGGCTGTTGTAGAGGCTAATGGTGCCAGTTCAGACGCAAAACTATTCATTTGCTCGCCACACTCTTGTGAAGTTGTGAAAACCCGTTTTTTCACGCTCTTTTGAAGACGTGAACCTCAAAAAAGGGCTGCCTCAGCCTGGCACCTGGCCCGAGCGGTGATGCCGGCACAAGGGTGCAGGCACAACGGGCGAACAGCTTTAAGTGGCCGAGCAACGGCAGCTCTGCAGTTTCGCGAAAAGTGGAGGTTTGCAAGGTGAACAGCAAGCACGCCAGCTTCACTCGAACTGTGTGGGCGGCTCTCTGTGGGCGGTGCGGGGTGCCAAAGCAGTGGCATTGGCGTACTGCGAGGCCCGATCAGGAGACGTCCTTATAATCGGGGGGAGATTGTAACGAAGAAATGCGCAGAAATGATCCTGTTTCGCGACTTTTATTAGGCTTTTGGTCAGGTGGCCAGTATCGGTTGCACCGTGGAGCGGGCGCAGTGTGGGCTGAGCCGGGCGTTGGCGGGCAGCGCCTGGTGCAACCAGTTGAGGCGAATCTCCTGGATTTCCACCCAGCCATCGCCGACCGGGGCCAGCAGGCAGTGCTTGAAGGCCTGGCAACGCCCCTGGCTGTCGAGCAGGGCGAAGCTGCGAAATTGTTGGCGGGGTGCGAACAGGGAGCGAAGGAAGTTCATGACCAGGCACCTGAATGTGTCATTGACGATAAGAATGTCCTTGAACCGTTACATCATGATGTATTGCGAGTTAAAGGCAGGTTACAGGAACCCACTTGTACGGGACCTGTCTGAGTCTTGACTAAGTCATGCCTGGCGCTGGTTTGGCGTCCTTGTGCACCGCTATACTGCGGGCCTGTTTGTGCCTGATTCCTGGAGAAATGAGCATGTTGCAACGCCTGTTGTTCGGTTTGATCACTGTGACCAGCCTGTCGCTGGTGGGTTGTGCCCACAGCCCGCAACAACTCAGCCCGGAGCCCAAGCTCACGACTCAGCTGGCGCCTGTCGGCCACGGCCAGCCGGTGGTGGTGAAAGTGGTAGACGGACGTCCTTCGCCGACCCTGGGCACCCGCGGTGGCCTGTATCCGGAAACCAGCGCCATCACCGTGCAGAGCGCGCAGATCCTGCCCAAGCTGCAGGCCCAGGCTGAAGCTGCGGTCCGTCTGCTGGGCTTCACCCCGACGGCCGGTGGCGCTAACGTTCCGCAACTGACCGTGACCCTGGCCGAGCTCAAGTACCAGTCGCCTAAAGAAGGCCTGTACGTGACCGAAGCCACCATCGGCGCTACTTTCCGCTCCGACGTGCAGAACGCCAACCGCCGTTACAGCGGTCGTTATGGCGCCTCCCTGGATCAGCGTTTCGGCATGGCGCCGAACCAGGACACCAACACCAAGCTGGTGGGTGATGTACTGAGCGATGCCTTGACCCGCCTGTTCAAGGATCCGACCGTGGGCCAGATCCTCGGAGAGTAATCCATTGCGCCAGGCCCGTGCCCTGGCCGCGTAACGAAAAAGCCCGGCTGCCCATCAGGCAGCCGGGCTTTTTGCTGGGCGCCGTTCAGGCCGCTTCGATGTAGAAATCCAGGATGCTGACGCCGGTCAGCAGGTCGGTTTCCGGCAGGTCCGCGTGGGGGTGACCGCCCAGGGCGCAGTACACCAGCCAATGCCGGTCCTGAACGTTGAAGGCCAGGGCACCGACCAGCGCCTGCTGTTCTTCGCTGGGGGCAATCAGATAGAGGCGATCCTGGTTTTCGGCGTGCAGCATGACAAGCTCCGTGGGTTTCGAGGGGCGACAGACTGGCTTGTTTAGATGACGAAAAGATGACGCGTTAAATTAATCGGCCCCGGCCTCGTTACTGGTCGGAAAGGCCCCCGCGATTCGACGGGGATTGAGTAGAATTCGCGCCGCGGGTGCTCTCGACGGCCCGAATACGGCTCTTCTTCGAGGTTCATGATGTCGCTGCAACTGATCTGGTCGATGTTCAACGCTCATCCCGCCAAACTGATCAATCTGCTCGCCCTGCTGTTCGCCTGCCCGGGCAGCTGGTTGCTGCACGCCACCCGCCGCCGCGAGTTGCGGGCCCTGGCCAACCTGGCCGTGCAGAGTGAAGGCCGGGCCGTGGATCAGCCCCTGCTGATGCTGGACTCCGCGACCTTGCGCATCAATCGGTTTTTCTACCGCTTCGGCTTTGCCTGCTTGGGGCTGGCGTTGCTGGTGTCCTGGATCAGTACCCGGTTCTGATCAGCCTTCAGGCGACAGATACGACAACGGCGCCCGCGGGCGCCGTTGTACTTTGCGGCGCTGCGATTACAGCGCCAGGCCAGCCTTGACCCGATACTGGTTGCGCACCGGGTTGGCGTATTGCAGTACCAGGTAAGGCCGGTGTTCCGCCGGGCAGGCTTCCAGCCGGCGCTGCCATTCCTGCTCGGCCTTGGCCAGTTCCTGGGCCGGGAACACCTCGGCGGCCGTTGGAACCTGCAACTGCGGGTCGGCATCGCTCCACTGGGCATAGGCCAGGTAGTGCACCGGGAACAGGCGGTAGCCGCCGAGGATCTGCCGGTCCATTTCCATGGCCAGTTGCTTGGTGTCCTCGAACGACTCGCTGATGGGCGCGGCGAAGTTCACGTGGACCCGGCCCTTATAGCCGGTAATGCCCTTGGCGATGCTGACGTCGTCCTCGCCCGGCGCCTTGGTATAGCTACCGGTCGTGGCGCGGATATACAGCTCGCGGGCCTTGGCCTGATCGCACGGGTCGTATTCGTAGCTGATCGACACCGGAGTCAGGTTCAGCGAGCGGATGACCTCGCCGAACGGCTCGTCCTTGCGGCTCATGTGGAACATCTTGAGGATCGCCGACTCGGTGCGATCGTCGCCATCCTTGGCCCGGCCTTCGGCCTGGGCGATCCAGATCGACTGGCCGTCGTTGCGGATCGAATGGTTGATATAGGCCGACAGCAGTTGGTAGGCCGCGAGCTTTTCCCGGCGGCCGCTGATGGAGCGGTGCACGATGAAGCTCTTGTTCAGGCGCATCAGGTCGCTGACGAACGGCTTCTGCAGCAGGTTGTCGCCAATGGCGATGCGCGGTGTCGGCAACCCGGCGTGGTACACCGCGTAGTTGACGAACGCCGGGTCCATGACGATGTCGCGATGGTTGGCCAGGAATACGTAGGCAGTGCCTGACTTGAGCTGCTCGACGCCGGTGTAGGTCACGCCGTCGGTAGCCCGTTCGATAGTGTGGTCGACGTAGAACTCGACCTTGTCCTGCAGCGTGGCCACCGAAGTGACCCCAGCGAACTCACGACGCAGGCGGTGAGCGATCAGGGGTTTGAGCAGCCAGCCGAAAGTATGGGCAAAACGCGGGAAGCGAAAGTGGGTGAGGATATCTAGAAACGCCTTGTCGCTGAGCAGCCGGGCCAGCACCGCTGGTACTTCGCTGTCGTGGTAAGGTCGGATGGCATCGAATTCGCCCATCATGCTCTCTTGTTAGAAACGGCTAGGGTAAGAAAAGGTTCGGATCGAAAAAAAGCCGGGCACGGTCTGAAAATTCAGCTCAAACAAAAAAAGCCCTGCAAATAGACCGGCGATTATACGCATAAGTCACTCTGGAGACGGCGATGCTGGAAACCGACCATTATCAATGCCCTTACTGTGGCGAACAGGCGGAAGCGGTTCTGGACCTGTCCGCTGGCGATCAGACCTATATAGAAGACTGCCCGGTGTGCTGCCGGCCCATTGTCTTCACCCTGCAAACCGACGGTCGGGAATGGATGCTCGACGTGCACAGTGAAAACGACTGAGTGGGGAGTGTTCCTTATGCTGCGCATCTACGAGCCGGAAAACCTGCTGGAAGGCGAGTTGCTCCAGTGCATGCTGGCCAGCGAGGGAATCGAGGCCCATCTGCAGGGGCGCGACCTGTTGGGCGGGGCAGGGGAGCTGCCGCTGTTCGGGTTGCTGGGGCTGTCGGTGGAAAACCACCAGGCGCAACAGGCGCGGGAGCTGATCGCTGCGTACAATGCCGCCCTGCCGTTGCCCTTTGAAGAACCGGACAGTTTTGCCGGGGTGCTGGTCTGTTAGGCTGAGCGCCGATTTGCCGAGAGTTGTATTGCCCCATGTGTGGACGTTATGCCCTGTTTCGCTGGAACCCCGCGTTTGCCGCCTTGCCGGGATTTCCCGTCGACCAGAAGGCGCAGTGGAATATCTCGCCCAATGATTCGGTGCTGATCCAGCGCGTGGAAAATGGCCAGCGCACCCTGGCCCGGGCCCGCTGGGGGCTGACGCCGCCGTGGCTCACCGACCTGTCGCGCACCCCCGCTCATGCCCGGGCGGAAACCCTGGCCGAGCAGCCGATGTTTCGCCAGGCCTTTCGCGAGCGGCGCTGCCTGCTGCCGGCCAATGGTTTCTACGAATGGCGCGGCGGTACTCGCAAGCGCCCCTACTGGCTGACGCCGGGTGAAGGTTCGTCGATCTTCTTTGCCGCCATCTGGGAAGCCTATCCGGTGCAGGAACAAGTCTGGCTGAGCACCGCGGTGGTGACCCAGGCCGCTTCCAACCTGCGTCGCCCGCTGATTCTCGATGCCGCCGGCCAGGAAGCCTGGCTGGATCCCGAGACGCCCTTGCATGCCCTGCAAGCCTTGCTGGCGAGCCCGCCGGCGGCCTTGCGCGAGCGGGTCCTGGCCAACCTGGTCAACGACCCCAAGCTCAATGGTCCCGAGTGCCTGACCCCCGCCTGACACACCGGCTCCGGCGGGGTTACACCTTGAACTGATTGATCAGGCGCCGTTGCTGTTCCGCCAGCTTGGTCAGCCCGGCACTGGCCGCGCTGGACTCGTCGGCACCGCCCGCCACTTCATTGGCCACCTGGCCGATATTGATCACGTTGCGGTTGATGTCCTCGGCCACCGCGCTCTGCTCCTCGGCGGCGCTGGCGATCTGGGTGTTCATGTCGTTGATCACCGACACCGCCTGGGTGATGGTTTCCAGGGCCTCGGCAGCCTTGGCCGCATGTTCCACGCTCTGGTCGGTCTTGTGCTGGCTGTCTTCCATGACCCGTACCACTTCCCGAGTACCCTGCTGCAGTTGCTGGATCATCGACTGGATTTCTTCGGTGGCCTGCTGGGTTTTCTGCGCCAGGTTGCGCACCTCGTCGGCAACCACTGCAAAACCACGGCCTTGCTCGCCGGCCCGGGCCGCCTCGATGGCTGCGTTGAGGGCCAGCAGATTGGTCTGCTCGGCAATCCCGCGAATGGCAATGAGGATGGCGTTGATGTTTTCGCTGTCCTTGGCCAGGGTTTGCACCACGCCCACCGCGCGGCCGATTTCCTCGGCCAGGGCGCCAATGGCGCTGGAAGTGTCGCGCACGATCTGCATGCCCTGGCTCGCGGCCTGGTCGGCATGGCTCGCGGCTTGCGCGGCTTGGGTCGCATTGCGTGCGACGTCCTGGGCGGTGGCGGTCATTTCGTGGACTGCGGTGGCTACCTGATCGATTTCCACCATTTGCTTGTGCACGCCCTGGTTGGTGCGGATAGCGATGTCGGCGGTGTGTTCCGAAGAGTCGCTGACGCTCTGCACCGAGGTCACCACCTGGCTGATCATCGCCTGCAACTTGGCCAGGAAGGTATTGAAACCCTTGGCGATCGAGCCCAGTTCATCGGCGCGGTCGCTGGTCAGGCGCCGGGTCAGGTCACCTTCGCCCTGGGCGATATCGTCAAGCATCGCCACCATCTGCCGCAGCGGCCGGGCGATGCCATGGCCCACCAGCCAGATCACCAGTAGGCCGAGGCCGGCAATCAGCAGGCCGACCATGGCCATGCCGAAGGTGTCGGCCTGGCGCTGTTCGGCCAGGTCGCTTTGCAGTTTATTGAGGTCGGCCATCACCGCGCTCAGCGGCAGTTGCAGCATCAGGGTCCAGTGCGCGTCGGTCTGGCCGATGCCGAACGGCAGGTACAGCTTGATGTTGCCGTTGGCCTGGTCGACGTCATACGTCACTTCGCCACGCTTGAGGCTGGACAGCTTGGCGACCGCGTCGCTGGTGAGCACATCGCTGACTTTTTCGCCGAACTTGCTCGAGTCCTTGGTGTAGGCCACCAGGCGTCCATTGCCGCCAATCAGGGCCATTTCCCCGGCGCCGCCGTAGAGCTTCTGATTGGCGCCCAGCAGCATGTCCTGGATGAAGTTCACCGACAGGTCCGCACCGACGATGCCCTGAAACTTGCCGTTGAGCAGGATCGGTTGAATAAAGGAGGCCAGCATCACCACCTTGTCACCGACCTTGTAGGGCGCGGGGTCGATGGCGCAGGGCTTGAGGCTGTCCTGGGAGCAGAGGTAGTACTCGCTGGTGCGCACGCCGGTGGAGAGCAGGGTGCGGTCGTTGACGTCGGCCAGTTTGTCCAGGCCCAGGCTGCCGTCTTCGTTGCGGAACCACCACGGCAGGAAGCGCCCGTTGGCGGCGTCGATACCCACCACCGAAGTGCCCACGTAGGCGGCGTCGTTGTGATCGATCGCGCCAGGCTCCCAGCCGATGTAGGCGCCGAGGATCTTTGGATTCTGGGTGACGTTTTCCTTGATCAGCGCGATCAGTTGTTCGCGGCTCAAGCTCAGGCTGGCGTGGCCTTGCGAGTCTTGGCTGCCCATCAGCGCGTTGACCCGCACCAGGCCGCCGGCAATCAGCAGGGGCGCCTCCAGCTCCCGCTGGATCTGGCTGACCTGGGTCTGCGCCAGGCCGCTCAGGCGTTGCTCGATGACTTGCTCGAACTGAGCCTGGGTTCGCTCTTGCACCATTTGCTGGGTCCTGGCCCCGGAGAACAGGGCGTACAACACCAGGGCTGCAACCACACTGAGGACGATGGCACCGGCCAGCGCGGCCACGGAAAACTGGATCGACTTGAACTTCATAGAGGCTCCGGGCGCAGGAATTTAGGTCTGCCGAACTGTATCGGCCGCGGCAGCGCTGGCCATTAGCCTTACATGGAAAAATGACTGTTTCAGGGTGTTTTATGTCGCTATTGGCGAAGTGCGCCTGCCCATTGGCGGCGGCTAGCCGGCGCCAGCGATTTTATTTCCGTTGGGCGGCATGTATCTGAAATCCGATCCGTTGCCGGTTTTACAGCTAGCGCGGATACATTTCCGCCCTTAGGATACGCGCCATGTTTTCAGGGAGGTTTCATGATGAAGAAGTCGTTGGTTGTATGTGCATTGAGTGCCGCAGTACTGCTCAGCGGTTGTGAAACGGTCAACACCACCAACGGTGGCGTGGTCGGTGTGGATCGCAAGCAGTCGATGTTCAGCATGGTCTCCAGCGCTGAAGTCAACCAATCCTATGCCCAGTCCTATCAAGAGACCTTGGGTGAGGCCAGCAGCCAAGGCGTGCTGGACAAGACCAGTGCCAATGCCAAGCGCCTGCAGGTCATTGCCAACCGTCTGATCGCTCAGGCGCCAACTTTCCGCCCCGACTGCGCGCAGTGGAAGTGGGAGGTCAACCTGATCAAGAGCGATGAGCTCAACGCCAACTGCGGTCCTGGCGGCAAGATCATTTTCTACTCCGGCCTGATCGAAAAGCTGAAGCTGACCGACGATGAAATCGCTGCGGTCATGGGCCATGAGATTGCCCACGCCCTGCGCGAACACGGTCGTGAAGCGATGTCCAAGCAGTACGCAGTGGGTGCTGGCAAGCAGATCGCAACCCTGTTCGGTGTCTCGCAGGAAACCGTCGCCCTGGGCGACAACGGGGTGAGCCTACTGATGACCCTGCCCAACAGCCGTGAGAATGAAAACGAGGCGGACCTGATCGGTCTGGAGCTGGCCGCGCGTGCCGGCTACAACCCGAACGCAGCCATCAGCCTGTGGAACAAGATGGGCCAGGCTGCCGGTGGTTCCGCACCGCCCGAGTTCATGAGCACTCACCCGGCGTCCACCAGCCGAATCGCTTCCTTGCAGGCGGCGATTCCGAAGGTGATGCCGCTGTATGAGCAGGCCAAGAAGTCCTGATCCATCGCTTCATTTTCGCTGACGCTTTCGCCGTCAAGCCGGCTCCTACAGGTTGTGTAGGAGCCGGCTTGACGGCGATTTCATTTACAGCCAGCCACTGATCTGCATGGCCTTGTACACCGCCACCACGGCGAGGATGAAGAAGGCCGACGCGGCCAGGCGGCGAATCAGGGTCAGGGGCAGCTTGTCCGCTGCGAAGTTGCCCGCCAGGACCACCGGCACGTTGGCAATCAGCATGCCCAGGGTGGTGCCGATGATCACCAGCCACAGATCCGGGTATTGCGCGGCCAGCATGACCGTGGCGACTTGGGTCTTGTCACCGATTTCCGCCAGGAAGAAGGCGATCAGGGTTGTCAGGAAGGGGCCGAACTTGCGTGCGGTGTTGGCTTCGTCATCGTCCATCTTGTCCGGGACCAGGGTCCACAATGCGGTGGCGGTGAAGCTGGCGGCAAGGATCCAGTGCAGGGTCGAATCCGAGAAGAAGCTGCCGAACCAGGCGCCTACCGCACCGGCTGCCGCGTGGTTGGCCAGGGTCGCGGCAATGATGCCGGCGATGATCGGCCAGGGTTTGCGAAAGCGCGCGGCGAGAATCAGGGCAAGCAGTTGCGTCTTGTCGCCGATTTCGGCCAAGGCAACGATTGCGGTGGGAACGAGCAGGGAATCCAACATCATCAGGGTTTTCCTAAGGGGCGGGTCGACACGGCTATGACACGTACAGCCTTCCCGCCCCGGGTAAGGTGTGCGTGTCATAGGTCTTGTCAAACCCTGCGGTCCGTCTGTGCGGACTCTTGGGTCGCATGCGCCATGGTCTGAGGACCAAGTATGTTGACGCATGCCGGACGAGCGTGGCGCTCGTGGGAGACTACTCCCCTAGGACGGAGCGGATTCTGCCTAGGCAAAATCCATTCGGCAAGCCTTGATTGTGAAAAAAACGCTCAGCCGCGCTTGGCCCGATAAATCCGGAAGCCCTGGCCTTCGGCCTTGATTGCGCAAGGCCCCAGGTGCTCTTCGATCAGCGGCTGGTAGCGCAGGAAACTGTTGGCGACTACCCGAAGTTCTCCACCTTTTTGCAGGTGTTTTGCTGCTTTTCGCAGCAGATTCTCTGTCGCCTGGTAGTCGGTGTGAACCCCGGTGTGGAACGGGGGATTGGTCAGGATGCCGTTCAATTCCATGGGCGCGGCATCGATACCGTCGCCGGTCAGAACCTCGGCCTCAAGACCGTTGGCGGCCAGGGTCAGGCGACTGCTGGCGGCGGCGAAGGCATCCACATCCAGCAGGGTCACGCGGTTGTCCGGGTAGCGGCGTTTCACCGTGGCCCCCAGTACCCCGGCGCCACAGCCGAAGTCCAGCAGATGGCCGGCCGGCAGGTGGTCCAGGTGTTCCAGCAGCAGCGCGGTGCCACGATCCAGCCGGCCGTGGCTGAACACCCCGGGCAGGCTGATGACTTTCAGAGGGCCTTCGGCCAAAGGCAATTCGTACTCTTCGGCCAGGCTCTGCAGGGCGACCGGTTCAGGGGCATTGGCCACCGTCACCTGCCACAGCTGGCAGTGTCGTGCGCTGTCGAGCTTGCGCGGTTTGCCGAAAGGGTTGAGCTGCTTGGCGGCACTTTCCACGCCGCTGCGTTTCTCCCCCACCAGGTACAACTCGCGCCCGGCCAGGCGCGTGGCCAGGGCGTTGAGCAGGTAATCGGTGAGGTCCTTGGACTTGGGCAGGAACAGCACGGCGCTGTCGAAGGGCTCGGCCGGTGCTTCTACGCCAAAGTGGCTGCGGCCTGGAAAACGCGCCTCCAGGGCTGCCTGATCGCCGGCGTGCCAGCTCCAGCCCCGGGCGTTGGGCAGGCGGCCGAGCAGGTCATCGGCGGCCAGGCCGGCCAGCAGCAGTGAGCCTTGAAACAATTCAGCTTGGCGTAACAGTACTTCACTGCGTGTGTCCATGATCGGCCCCGAAAAAAGTGGCGAAGTTTATCAACTCACGACTCGCAGCGGGGCGCCATTGAAGAAGGCCTGGGCGTTTTCCGTCAGTTGGCCGACGATTCGCTGGCGCGCCTCGCGGCTGCCCCAGGCGTTGTGCGGGGTCACGATCAGGCGCGGGATGTCGCTGGCCAGCAGTGGATTGCCGGCCACCGGCGGTTCGACGCTCAGCACGTCGGTGGCAGCTCCGCCCAGGTGGCCACTGCGCAGTGCATCGGCCAGGGCTTGCTCATCGATCAGGCCGCCGCGGGCGGTGTTGACCACCAGGGCGCCGGGTTTGAGCAGGGCCAGCTCCCGGGCACCGATAAAGTTTCGGGTGTGCTCGTTGAGGGGGCAGTGCAGGGTCAGGGCATCCACTTGTGGCAGCAGTTCCTCCAGCGGCAGGCGGTCCGGTCGGGCCGGGCGTCCGGGAATCTGCCCCAGCAGCACGCGCATGCCAAAGGCTTCGGCCAGGCGCGCGACGGCGCTGCCCAGTTCGCCGTTGCCCAGCAGGCCCAGGTTCTTGCCCGCCAGTTCGACGATCGGATAGTCCAAAAGGCAGAACTGCTTGGCCTGCTGCCAGCGCCCGGCGGCCACGGCCTGCTGGTAATCGGCAACTCGGGTGGCCAGGTTGAGCAGCAGCATCAGGGTGTGCTGGGCCACCGATGGAGTGCCATAGCCCTGGCAGTTGCTGACAGTGATGCCCTGCTGGCGGGCCGCAGCCAGATCGACGTTATTGGTGCCGGTGGCGGCCACCAGGATCAGTTGCAGGTCGGGGCAGGCGGCCAGGGTCTCAGCGCTCAGTGGCACTTTGTTGCTGATGGCCACCTGGGCGCCTTGCAGGCGTTCGGCGACGTGTTCCGGGGCCGTGTGGGGATGCACCTGCAGGGCGCTGAAGCTGTCATGCAGCGCCCCCAGATCCAGGTCACCCAGGTCCAGTGAGCTGTGATCAAGGAAGACGGCGCGGCGATTGTTAGTCATGAACTGTACCTTTTGCACGGGGGATCTAAGGCGTAATCTGCCGAGCCTAACAGATGAAATAATTAGACATACACAGGAGCCTGCATGTACTTCACCGAGTTCTTGACCGTTGCCCTTATCCATCTTCTGGCGGTGGCCAGCCCTGGTCCGGACTTCGCCGTGGTGGTGCGCGAAAGCGTGACCCACGGCCGTCGCGCCGGCACCTGGACCGCTCTAGGGGTGGGCTGTGCGATCTTCCTGCATGTGGGCTACTCGCTGCTGGGTATCGGCCTGATCGTTTCCCAGTCCATCGTGCTGTTCAACGCCCTGAAATGGCTGGCCGCGGCCTACCTGCTGTATATCGGCTACAAGGCCCTGCGCGCCCAGCCGGCCAAGCCGGCGGCGGATGATCTGCACAAGGAGGCCGGCATTCGTACCGCTCGCGGGGCCTTTACTTCAGGCTTCGTGACCAATGGCCTGAACCCCAAGGCGACGCTGTTCTTCCTCTCGCTGTTCACCGTGGTGATCAACCCGCACACGCCGCTGGCGATCCAGGCCGGTTACGGCGTGTACCTGGCGGCGGCCACGGCTGTGTGGTTCTGCCTGGTGGCCATGCTCTTCAGCCAGCAACGGGTTCGCGCCGGCTTTGCCCGCATGGGCCATTGGTTTGATCGCACCATGGGCGCGGTATTGATTGCCATCGGTGTAAAGCTGGCATTCACCGAGATGCATTGATTGCACTGAGCTGGTTCAGGGTCGCCACGTAATGCCGTGGCGTGTCCCCGAGCAAACGGCAGAACATTGCGCTGAAGGCCCGGGTGCTGCCGTATCCCAATGAGTCGGCCACGCTGTGTACGCTTTCCCCGGCGAGCAGGCGTGGCAGGGCTTCCATCAGGCGCAGTTGCTGGCGCCAGGCATTGAAATTCATCTGCACCTGCTGCTGAAACAGCCGCGCCAGGGTTCGTGAACTGGCGCCGACCTGCTGTGCCCAGTCTTCCAGGGTGTGGGGGTGATCCGGCGCTTGCAGCAAGGTCCGGCAGATGGCTTGCAGGCGTCGGTCCTGGGGCATGGGAACATGCAAGGGCAGATTCTCCAGGGCGCTGATTTCTTCCAGCATCAGCTTCTGGATCAAGGGGTTTTCCGCCTGCTCGGGGCCTTGCACCGCGCGCAGGATCAGTTCTCGAAGCAAGGGGGTTACCGCCAATACACAGCATTGCTGGAGGGTTGCTGGAGACAGGTCCGGGTCGATGAACAGCGAGCGCATGCGCACCTCGCCGACCATGAAAATCTCATGCTCCACCCGTGGCGGAATCCATACGGCCCGGGTCGGCGGAATGACCCAGGCGCCCTGGGCGGTGACCACGCGCATGGTGCCGCAGGCGGCATAGAGAAACTGCGCCTCGCGATGGCGGTGGGACGCTTGATGAGCGGCATCCGGATAGTCCCGGGGGTAGGCGCTGACCGGGCCGTGGTGGAAGTGGCTGATTAACATGTCTGCTTCAATGACTTTGTTGTCAGGAATACTGTTGGATGCCAACTTAGCATGAACGGCACAACAACCAACCCAGCGTGCCGCCATGAATCAAGCTCGAAATGTTATCCGCTACGTCAATGCTGCCCATGTCATCGATCACATGTTCATGCTGATCTTTCCCGCTGCTGTACTGGGCATGACTCAGGCTTTTGCCCTCGACTATGCCGCATTGATCGGCTTGTCCCTGGGGGGCTTCATCGCTTTTGGCGCCTGTTCGCTACCCGCCGGCTGGCTGGGGGACCACTGGAGCCGACGGCAGATGATGCTGTTGTTCTTCTTCGGTATCGGCGCCTCCTCGGTCCTCACCGGGCTCAGCAACAGCCCGAGCATGCTGGTGATCGGTCTGACCCTGATGGGCGTATTTGCCGCGATCTATCACCCGGTGGGCACGGCGATGCTGGTGGCCTATGCGCAGAACCGTGGGCGCGAGATTGGCATCAACGGCATGTGGGGCAACCTCGGCGTGGCTTTTTCGGCGCTGGTCACCGGCCTGTTGGTGGCGCAGTTCGGCTGGCGCTCGGCATTCATCCTGCCGGGGGGCGTGGCGATCCTGCTGGGCATTGGTTTTGCCCTGCAGGTGCGTGACGAACCCGTCCCTGCGCGCCCCCATGTGCAGCTCAAGGGCAAGGGGGGGCAGCAGATTTCCATGTTCCTGGTGTTCGGCGTGCTGGCCCTGGCCACGGCCACGGGCGGCGTGGTGTTCAACGCCACCACCATGACTTATCCGAAACTGTTCCAGGAGCGCCTGCATGAGCTGTTCACCTCGCCGCAGACCCTGGGCGTGGTGGTTAGCCTGGCTTATGCCTTCGGTGCGGTGGCGCAGTTGTTGATCGGCCGGGTGTTGCACCGTTTCAGCCTGAAATGGCCGTTCATCGTCTTGACCCTGTTCCAGGGCCCGTTGCTGCTGGCCATGGCCCACTGCGAGGGCTGGGGCGTGATTGTCCTGGGCGCATCGTTCATGTTCGTGGTGTTCGGTCAGGTCACGGTGAACGATGCGATGGTCGCCAACTTTGTTGCACCGCAGTGGCAGTCGCGCGTTTTCGCCTTGCGTTACTGCTTGTCGTTCGGTGCCAGTGCCACGGCGATTCCGTTGATTGCCCTGGTGGAGCCGCGCCAGGGGTTGAGCGGGCTGTATCTGATCCTGGCCGGGTTCGCGGGGCTGACCTTTGCCGCAGCGCTGGCCTTTCCTCGTACCCCGGCCGAAGCCGCAGTGGGACAACGCGCATAAGGTCACGCAGAGCCGCGCGGATACTGGCCTGAAGCTAGTATTTGTGCGGCCCTGCAAATCATCCCTTTGGCTGATTTAGCCAACGCGCGAGAGCTCTAGAGTGGTTATCCTCCAGTCACGACCGAGCCGTCAGAAAAGGGATTCTTATGTTGCAGACTCGCGTTATTCCTCCCGCCGAAGGCGCTTATCAATACCCACTTCTGATCAAGCGGCTGCTGATGTCCGGCGCCCGCTACGAGAAAACCCGCGAAATCATCTATCGCGACCAGCTGCGCTACACCTACCCAACCCTGATCGAGCGTGTTGCGCGCCTGGCCAACGTGTTGACCGCGGCCGGAGTCAAGGCCGGAGACACCGTGGCGGTGATGGACTGGGACAGCCATCGCTACCTGGAGTGCATGTTCGCCATCCCGATGATTGGCGCGGTGATCCACACCATCAACGTGCGTCTGTCGCCGGAGCAGATCCTCTACACCATGAACCACGCCGAAGACCGCTTCGTGCTGGTCAACAGCGAGTTCGTCGGCCTGTACCAGGCCATCGCCGGGCACCTGACGACGGTGGAGAAAACCCTGCTGCTCACCGATGCGCCGGAGAAAACCGCCGAGCTGCCGAACCTGGTGGGCGAGTATGAGAGCCTGCTGGCCGCCGCCAGCCCGCAGTATCAGTTCGAGGATTTCGACGAGAACTCGGTGGCCACCACCTTCTACACCACCGGCACCACCGGCAACCCCAAGGGCGTGTATTTCACCCACCGGCAGTTGGTGCTGCACACCCTGGGCGTGTCCACCATCATGGGCGCCATCGACAGCGTGCGCCTGCTGGGCACCAACGACGTGTACATGCCCATTACCCCGATGTTCCACGTGCATGCCTGGGGCCTGCCCTATGTGGCCACCATGCTTGGCCTCAAGCAGGTCTATCCCGGGCGCTACGATCCGGAATACCTGGTGGAGCTGTGGCGCCGGGAGAAGGTCACGTTCTCTCACTGCGTGCCGACCATCCTGCAAATGCTGCTCAACGCCAAGGCGGCCCAGGGCAGCGATTTCGGTGGCTGGAAGATCGTCATCGGCGGCAGCGCGCTGAACCGTGCGCTGTACGAGGCGGCCAAGGCCAAGGGCATCCAGCTGACGGCGGCCTATGGCATGTCGGAAACCGGCCCGCTGGTGTCCTGTGCCCACCTCAATGACGAGCTGATGGCGGGCAGCGAAGATGAGCGCACCACCTACCGGATCAAGGCCGGGGTGCCGGGGCCGTTGGTGGAAGCGGCGATCATCGATGCCGAAGGCAACTTCCTGCCGGCGGACGGCGAGGCCCAGGGCGAACTGGTGCTGCGGGCGCCCTGGCTGACCGAGGGCTATTTCAACGAACCGCAGAAGGGCGCCGAGCTCTGGGAGGGCGGCTGGTTGCACACCGGCGACGTGGCAACCCTGGACAGCATGGGGGTGATCGATATCCGCGACCGGATCAAGGACGTGATCAAGACCGGTGGTGAGTGGATCTCCTCCCTGGACCTGGAAGACCTCATCAGCCGCCACGTGGCGGTACGCGAAGTAGCAGTGGTGGGCATTGCTGATCCGCAGTGGGGCGAGCGCCCGTTCGCCTTGCTGGTGATCCGCGAAGGCCACGCAATTGATGCTCGTGAGCTCAAGGAGCATCTCAAGCCATTCGTGGAGTTGGGCCACTTGAGCAAGTGGGCGATCCCCAGCCAGATCGCCCTTGTTACTGAAATTCCCAAGACCAGCGTGGGCAAGCTCGACAAGAAGCGCATTCGCATCGACATCAGCGAATGGCAAGCCAGTAACAGCACCTTCCTTTCCACGCTCTGAGCCTCCACGGCCGTGCCCGCCCGGGCACGGTACGCCCACCCGGCAAGCCTTTGCCTTGTGCTTATGAAATTTTCAGCCATTCTTGCTGCGCCGTTTTTCAATGGTTGTGGCAAAGGGCTGTTCCAGCGCGGTGGGTGGCTGCAAATCACACTTTAGAGGGATCAAGCAGTAATCCCTGCTGGATATAGTCCGTTCACGGATTTTTCTGAACGACGGAGCATTGCGGGGGGCTCGCGCCACGCAACTTCGGGCCCGGGGCCGTAGTGATCGGTCCGGTATCCGAAGCGTATTCAGAAGAGCGTACTGCCATAACAATAATGCACATGGAGTAGCGTCGATGACATCAGCAAACCAGTTCTGGCGCCGGGCAAAACTGCCCCTGGCCGTCGGTCTCGCCTCCACGCTCGCCGGGCCGGCATTCGGCGTCAGCTTCAACATCGGTGAAATCGAAGGCAGCTTCGATTCTTCCCTGTCCCTGGGGGCCAGTTGGTCCACAGCGGAGCGCAACCGAGATCTGATCGGGGCCAACAACGGTGGTAAGGGCCTGTCCCAGACCTCCGATGACGGTCACTTGAACTTCAACAAGGGCCAGACCTTCTCGAAGATCTTCAAGGGCATCCATGACCTGGAGTTGAAGTACGGCGATACCGGCGTGTTTGTCCGGGGCAAGTACTGGTACGACTTCAAGCTCAAGGACGAAGACCTGGACTTCAAGAATGTCAGCGACAACAACCGCAAGGAAGGCGCCAAGTCTTCCGGCGGGCAGATTCTCGACGCCTTCGTCTATCACAACTACTCCATTGGCGATGAGCCGGGTTCGGTGCGTTTCGGCAAGCAGGTAGTGAGCTGGGGCGAAAGTACCTTCATTGGCGGCGGCATCAACTCGATCAACCCGATCGACGTTTCAGCGTTTCGCCGCCCTGGTGCGGAGATCAAGGAAGGCCTGATTCCGGTCAACATGTTCTATGTCTCCCAGACCCTGACCGAAAACCTGTCGGCCGAGGCTTTCTACCAGCTGGAATGGGACCAGACCGTTACCGATAACTGCGGCACCTTCTTCTCGCAGCCGGACATCATTTCCGATGGTTGCGACAACAACCTGCGGGTGTTGAGCAAACGCTCGACCGTTCCTGGTGCTTTTTTGCCGGCCCTGCAGGCACAAGGCGTGGATATCAACAACGAAGGTGTTCTGGTCCGCCGTGGTGCGGATCGTGATGCCCGCGACAGTGGCCAGTTCGGCGTGGCCTTCCACTACAACTACGAGCCGCTGGATACCGAGTTTGGCGCTTACTTCATGAACTATCACAGCCGGGCGCCAATTTTCAGTGCAACCGGGGCGTCACAAAGTGTTTACGACCGGGCGCGTTTGTTCGGTGCGTTGGCTCCTTTGATCGTGGCAGGTAATTCCAACTACTTCGTCGAGTATCCAGAGGATATTCGTCTTTACGGCTTGAGCTTCTCCACGACCTTACCTACGGGGACTGCTTGGAGTGGCGAATTGAGCTACCGGCCTAATGCTCCAGTGCAACTGAACTCCACCGATATCCTGTTTGCCGGTGTACGTCCCTTGGGCGGTCCGGTGCTGGGCAATGCTTCATTGTTGAATGGTGTTCCTGGGCAGGACCTGCACGGCTACCGCCGTAAAGAGATCACTCAGTTCCAGACTACCTTCACTCACTTTTTCGATCAGGTCATGGGAGCCAGCCGCTTGACCCTTGTGGGTGAGTTCGGTGTTACCTACGTGGGCGGTTTAGAAAGCAAGTCTGACGTCCGTTACGGCCGTGATCCGGTTAAGGGGTCGGGAGAGTTGCCTGGAGGGGCCTGCTCAGCTCTTGCCTCTTCCATCGCTACAGGCGCAGGTCTGGCCAACTCCAGTGGCCTGAACACCAACTGCAACAACGACGGCTTCACCACCGCCACCTCCTGGGGCTACCGCGGCCGTGCCATCTGGGAATACCCGGATGTGTTCGCCGGCGTGAACCTCAAGCCCAACGTGGCCTGGTCGCATGACGTCAAGGGTTACTCGCCAGGCCCTGGCGGCAACTTCGAGGAAGGCCGCAAGGCCATCAGCCTGGGGCTGGATGCCGAGTACCAGAACACCTACACCGCGAGCCTGGCCTACACCAACTTCTTTGGTGGCGACTACAGCACCGTGGATGATCGGGACTTCCTCGCCTTGAGCGTTGGCGTGAACTTCTAAGCACACTGCATTTTCAGGAAGAACGACACTATGAACATCACCAAGAGTCTGTTGCACGTCGGTGTGCTGGGACTGTCACTGCTGGCCACCGGGGTCATGGCCGCGGTCTCGGCCGATGAAGCCGCCAAGCTGGGCACCAGCCTGACGCCGATGGGCGCAGAGATGGCCGGCAACGCCGCCGGCACCATTCCGGCCTGGAAGCCGCTGGCGACCAATGCCGGCACCGTGGACAGCAAAGGCTTCCTGTCCAACCCGTATGGCAGCGAGCAACCGCTGTTCACCATCACCGCGCAGAATGTCGAGCAGTACAAGGACAAGCTGGCACCGGGGCAGTACGCGATGTTCAAGCGCTACCCGGAAACCTTCAAGATGCCGGTCTATCCGTCCCATCGTGGGGCAACCGTGCCGGCCGACGTGTTTGCCGCGATCAAGCGCAACGCCACCAGCACCAACCTGGTGTCCGGCGGCAACGGTCTGGAGAACTTCGAAACCGCGGTTCCGTTCCCGATCCCGAAAAGCGGCGTGGAAGTGATCTGGAACCACATCACCCGCTATCGCGGTGGCAGCGTGACCCGCCTGGTGACCCAGGCCACGCCACAGGCCAACGGCTCCTACAGCCTGGTGTACTTCCAGGACCAGTTCGTGTTCCGCGACAAGATGAAGGATTACGACCCGAAAAACCCGGGCAACATCCTGTTCTACTTCAAGCAGAAAGTGACCGCTCCGGCGCGTCTGGCCGGTGGTGTGCTGCTGGTCCACGAAACCCTCGACCAGGTGAAGGAACCGCGTTCGGCCTGGGTCTACAACGCTGGCCAGCGTCGTGTGCGCCGTGCTCCGCAAGTCTCCTATGACGGCCCGGGTACTGCCGCCGACGGCCTGCGTACCTCGGACAACCTGGACATGTACAACGGTGCTCCGGATCGCTACGACTGGAAGCTGGAAGGCAAGAAGGAGATGTACATCGCCTCCGACAGCTACAAGCTCGACTCGCCGAGCCTGAAGTACGCCGACATCATCAAGGCCGGGCACATCAACCAGGACCTGGCTCGCTACGAGCTGCGCCGGGTCTGGCATGTGGTCGCGACCCTGAAGGAAGGCCAGCGCCACATCTACGCCAAGCGTGACTTCTATATCGACGAAGACACCTGGCAGGCGGCGGTGATCGACCATTACGACGGTCGTGGCCAACTGTGGCGCGTGGCCGAGGCCCATGCCGAGAACTACTACGACAAGCAAGTGCCGTGGTACGCCCTGGAAACCCTCTACGACCTGCAGTCCGGCCGCTACCTGGCGCTGGGCATGAAGAACGAAGAGAAACAGGCGTACGACTTCGGCTTCACCGCGACCACCAGCGATTTCACCCCAGCCGCGCTGCGTCAGGACGGGGTTCGCTGATCCGCTGCAAATAGAGGCCGCATCCTCGGAAATTGCCCCGACTGGTTCGGGGCTTTTTTTTGCCTGGAAAATTGTGCATTTGCGGAAATGCACAACAATCTAGGCTGGCCCGGCCGGTTTTCTCCAAGCGAATTAGTAAGTTGTCGGATAAATGAGTGAAATGTCGGTTTATTAATCAGATGTATCTGATCCATTTGGTCATAGTCTTTTTCACCCGAATGGTCGCAAAAATCTTCAACTGGTCGCTTTTTACCGCTAGTCTGCGGGCATCTGCTACGCCGACACCCCTACATCTATAAGAGTTGGCCATGACTGAGCTGTCCCCCCTTCAACGGTCTGCCAGCGCGGTGATTCCCGCGTTGGAAGGGCGTTTCTATCGACCCCCCCTGCCCGACGGATACGTGCAGCGGCCGCGTCTTTGCGAACGCTTGAGCGCCGGGTTGCAGGGCCGGCTGTTGCTGGTCAGTGCGCCGGCCGGGTTCGGCAAGAGCTCGTTGGCGGTGGAGTTCTGTCAGGGTTTGCCGGGGAATTGGCAGAGCCTGTGGCTGGGGTTGAGCCGCCGGGACAGCGATCCCGGGCGCTTTCTTGAGCGCCTGTTGGCCGGCTTGCAGCAGTATTTTCCGCAATTGGGCCGACAGTCCCTGGGCCTGTTGAAAATGCGTCAGCGTCACCAGCCCTTCGCCTTTGAAGAGTGGCTGGACGGGCTGCTGGACGAGCTGGCGGTGCAATTGTCCGGTGCCAACCCTCTGTTGCTGGTGCTGGACGACTATCACCTGGCCCAGGGCCCGGTACTCGATCGTTGCCTGCAGTTTTTTCTCAATCACCTGCCCGATGGCCTGTTGGTGCTGGTCACCAGCCGCCAGCGTCCGGACTGGCACCTGGCCCGGCTGCGGCTGTCCCGGCAGTTGCTGGAGCTCAATGAACAGGACCTGCGCCTGACTTACGACGAGTCGCTGAGCCTGCTGGACCGGCACAGCAGTTCGTTGCGCGGCGAGGCCCTGGAAAACCTCATCCAGCGCAGCGAGGGCTGGGTGGCCGGGCTGCGCTTCTGGTTGTTGGCGGCGTCCGAAGCCGGAGCGGTGGGCGCGCTGCCCCAGGGGCTGCACGGTGGAGAAGGGCTGATCCGCGACTACCTGCTGGAAGAGGTCATCGATTGCCTGCCCGCCGAAGTCCAGTCATTCCTGTATGACACGGCGCCCCAGGAGCGGTTTTGCGCCGAGCTGTGCGATGCCCTGCGCGAAGCCCATGACAGCGCCGAGATCCTGGGTTTCCTCCAGGCCCACCAGGTGTTCCTGGTGCCCCTGGACGAACACGGCCACTGGTACCGGTATCACCATCTGTTTTCCGACCTGCTGCGCAGCCGGCCTGCGGTCAATGCCCTGGTGCCGGCCGCCAGCCTGCATTTACGCGCCTGCCGCTGGTTCAACGCCCAGGGGCTGCTCGACGAAGCGGTGGAGCAGGCCCTGCGTGCCGGGCATCTGGATGTGGCGGCCAACCTGGTGCAGAACCTGTCCGAAGAGCAACTGCTGGCGGAGCAGAACGTTGGCATGCTGCTGCGCTGGAAGATGGACCTGCCGGACAGCCTGCTGATCAGCACTCCGCGGCTGATCGTGCTCTACAGCTGGGCTCTGGGCCTGGCCTGCCAGCTGGACGCGGCGGAGGAACTGGCCAGCCATCTGAGCCGTTTCCTGCCGGCGCCCTCGGCCACTGCGCAAAAGTCGATGCTGGCGCAATGGCTGGCCCTGAGCGGGATCATCGCCCGTGGTCGCGGCCAACGGGAAAACACCCTGGCCTATTGCAGCGAGGCCCTGCAAAGCCTGCCCCCGAAACGTTATGGGCAGCGCCTGATGTGCCTGTCGACCTTGTCCAACCTGGCGATTACCGATGCCGACCTGTGGCGCGCCCGCAGCCTCAATCGCGAGTCCCTGGAGCTGGCGCAACGGGTCGGCAATCCGTTGTTCGAGGCCTTGGCCCACTACGATCGGGCGCGGGTCCTGCAGGCCCGTGGCGAAATACTGCGGGCGCTGGAGGAAGTGCACCAGGGGCTGTGGCGGTTGCAGGGGCTGTCGTCCCTGCGGCTGTATGCGGTGCGAGCCCGGCTGACCCTGTATGACGGTTATCTGCTGACCTTGCGCGCCCAGCCCGAGGCCGGCCTGCTGCGCTTGCAGGCTGGGCTGGTGGAGGCCCGGGCCTGCCGTGATATCAGCGTGCTGATCGGCCATTGCGTGATCGCCAAGCAGGAAGGCTTGTGCGGCGAATTCTCCCGGGCCTTTGCCGAGCTGGCTGAGGCCGAGCGCCTGATGCACATCTGGGACGTGCCGCCGATCTATTACCTGGCAATGATCACCCTGGTGAAATGCGAGCTCTGGCTGGCCCAGGGGCGTACCGATCTGGCCGAAGCCTGGCTGGCCCGTCTGGGCCAGACCTATACCGGCGAGCAGGCGGCCGCGCCACCGGAGTTCCATCCGCAACTGCCGTTGCACATCGAATTGCAGCAGGCCCAGCTGGAAACCATCAAGGGCGATCCGAGCCGGGCGGAGCAGCGCTTGAACCGTTTGGTCGAGCATGGCCAGCACAGTGGTCGACAACTGTTGAGCGTGATGGCCCTGACCCAGAAAGCCGCTCTGTTGCTGGCGCTTGGCCGCGGTCCCGAGGCCCGCCAGGACCTGGCCCAGGCCCTGGAAGCCGGGGTCGGAGGCGCTGTGCAGCCGTTCATGGCACTGCTCCAGCAGCACCCCGGCTGGATGCGCGAGCAGTTGCAATACGGCGTATCGACAGCCCTGACCCAGGCATTGCTGGAGCGGCTACCGGCGGCGCCCCGTGAACCTCAGGAGGCGGCCGCGCATAGTGAATCCTTGAGCTCCCGCGAGCTTTCGGTGCTGCAGTTGATTGCCCAGGGCTGCTCCAACCAGGAAATCAGCGAGCGCCTGTTCATTTCGCTGCATACGGTGAAAACCCATGCCAGCCACATCAATAGCAAGCTGGGGGTCGAGCGTCGTACCCAGGCCGTGGCCCGGGCCCAGGAGTTGGGGCTATTGGGGTAGTGCTGCCGGCGGCAATGGCTGCCGGGCCAGATGCTCCTTGCAGTAATCGGCGAACAGCCGCGCCGGCTTGGTCAACTGGCCGCGCTTGAGCCAGGCCGCCACCAGGCCCGAGCCGGTGACGTCCTCGACAATGTCCACACAGACCACCGGCTTGCCGTCGTAGGAGAACGGCGAGTGGGGGCGGGTCACTAGGATCGAGAAGCCGAAGCCCTGTCCCACCATCCCGCGGACCATTTCGATGGACGGCGAGCTGAAGGCTATCTGCGGCGTCAGCCCCAGTTCTTCGAACAGGCTGACGAAGTAGGTCCGGCTGGGTTGCACGTCCAGCAAGATCATCGGTTCCAGGCACAGGTCGCGCAGCGATACCTGGGGCTGCTTGGCATAGCGATGACCGGCCGGCAGCAGTGCGTAGGGCCGTTGCGGCGGCATCAGAGGCTCGGTTTCGATGGTGCCGTCCAGGTCGTGCTCATAGAGGATTGCCAGGTCGAACGCGCCCCCGGTCAGGCCCTGCACCAGTTCCTGTTGCTCACCGTCGCGGATGCGGATTTCCACGCCGGGATAGAGCGCGCTGAAACCGGCGATCAGCTGCGGCAGGTACAACGGAGCCACGGTTTCAAAGCAGCCGATATCGATCTGCCCGGACACCACGTCGTTGTCCGCCAGTGCGTTCTGCTCGAACTCCTTGGCCATGCGCAACAGCTCCTGGGCCTTGCGGTAAAAGCGTGCACCGCTGGGGGTCAGCGATACACCGAGGGCGTGATGGCGGATCAGCAACTGCACCCCGAAGCTGTCTTCCAGGCCTTTGATGGCGGTGGAGATCGATGGCTGGGCGATGTACAGCTTGCGCGACGCCTCGGCGACGCTGCCGCACTCGACGGTGGTGATGAAGTACTTGAGTTGACGCAGATTGTAGGCGGCCACAACTAACCTCGTTCTTTGCCCGGGCACAGGGGAAGGCCGGGTCATGGCGACCCGGGGCTTGCTCGCATCACGGCGTATGCCGTGGGCTTGATGCAAGCAAGTTACGCACCGGCAAGGCTCCCCTGGCGCGTTTTTTTGTCCCGCCACAATACGCACAACTGTGGTGTTGGAGGACGAGGCCTAGGCAGCTTTTTCATCGCTTGCGAGTACATATTTCCTCGCTTGGCGTTGCGTGTTTGCGGGGCTCAGGTGTGCGCTTCGGCGTCCGCCGAGGCCGGGCTATCGGGGGCGGCTTCAAAGTCCAGGGTTACGCTGTAGCGTTGTTCTTCCATCAGGACGTCGATACGCCAGCCCAGCCGGGCGCACAACTGACGCATCAGTTCCAGGCCCAGGCCATAGCCGAAGTCGCTGGAGGGCTCGACCTGCTCGGTGTTGCGAATGCGGTTGAGGATGCGCAGGCGCGGGTGCTCGAAGTGGATCTCGACGCTGCCTTCTTCAGCATATTGCAGGGCATTGCGCAGGAAGTTGCCGACCACGATCCGGCAGGCGGTCAGGGGCAGGCGGCAGGGGGTATTGCTGATATCCAGTATCAGTTCGATATCGCGCTTGCCGATCAGGTAGCGGTGTTCCTGGATCAGTTCGTTGACCAGCCCGCTCATGTCGATGGCTTCTTCAGGCAAGGCTTCGGGCAGTTCCCGGCTCATCCAGAGCAGGGTTTCGGCAATGCACTGCATGTTCAATACCGAGCGCTCGATACGCTGCAGGGGCGGCGGCAGGGCACCGCCGGATTGCAGGGTCAGCAGTTCGATATTGGCCTTGAGCACCGCCAGCGGGGTGCGCAGTTCATGACTGGTGTAGCGCAGCAGCCGACCTTCGCGCAGGCTGGCAGCCTGCACCTGTTGCATGCTCCGGGCCAGGGCGTCGGCCAGCATGTTGAACTCCTTGAAACTGAAATTGGGCCGTTCGCCGGACACTGCGTCCGGGTCCTTGAGGGTGCTGGACCATTGGGCCAGGCGCCCCAGGGGGCGGACCAGCCACCAGACCAGCAGGGCAATGATGATCAGCGCCGGTATGAATACCGCCAGGCTGATGAACATGACCCCGTGCAGCTCTCGGTCGAGGTAGGCGTCAGACAGTGGTGTCTCGACTTCACCACCTTCCTCCTGGTCATGGTCGACGTCGTACATGTACAGGGTCTTGCCGTCCGCCAACGGCTGGGCAAGGATCGCCCGGCCTTCATCGTCGTCATCGGAATCCAGGTCGCCGAAGACCTGGACCGCGCCGAAGGACAGGCTCGGTGGCGTGTCCAGCAATTGGCGGACCTTGTCGGGCAACGCTTCCTTGCCAATCACGCTGGTATAGAAGTAGTTGTGCGGAGGCGGGGTCGTGGGGTCCTTGTTGTAGTGCCTGGCGAAGTACTGAGCCTCTTCCTCCATCATCGCGCTGGCCGTATAGAGCAGGCCGCGGACGCTGTATTCCGGCAGCAGCAGGCTGTAGATCAGCAGCACCACGCCGATCAGCAGCAGGAAGCTGCCGCTGATCACCCATTTCAGGCTCAGGACATTACGCATGTGACCTCAGCTGTATGCCGATACCAGGAAGGGTGTGGATCAGCGGCTGGCCGAAGGATTTGTCCACGGTCTTGCGCAGCCGGTGCATATGCACTTTGAGGGTGTCGCTGTCCGGTGGTTCATCGCCCCAGATCGACGCCTCTAGCCGCTCCCGGGGGACTGGCTCGGGGCTGGCGCGCATCAGGCATTCCAGCAAGGTCCAGCAAATGGGCGACAGGTGCAGCTCCTGGCCGGCGCGGCTGACCTTGTGGGTGGACAGCTCCATCACCAGGTCGGCCACCTGCAGGCGGCTGGTCTGGCCGCTGCGGCGCATGCTCAGGGCGCGGATCCGGGCGACCAGTTCGGCCAGTTCGAAGGGTTTGACCAGGTAGTCGTCGGCACCGGCGGCAAAGCTGGCGAGTTTGTCCGACAGGGCGTCCAGAGAGGTGAGCATGAGAATCGGCGTCTGGCTGCCGTGCTGGCGCAACTGTTCGCACAACTGCTGGCCGTCCAGCCGCGGCAGCATGATGTCCAGGAGTATCACGTCGTAGTGCTGGTTCAGAGCCAGGTTGAGGCCGGTCTGGCCATTGCTGGCGTGGTCGCAGACGATGCCGCCGATTTCCAGGTACTCAATGACGGTGTTGGCCAGATCAAGGTTGTCCTCGACCAGCAGCAGGTGAATATGCACGGAAACGTCCCCTTGGACCCTTGGCACTTGATGGGCCGAAGGATAGCGGAAGCCGCTGCTGTTCCGTCGATGTTTACCTGCTGTTAACCCAGTTCTGTCTAAGCTTGTGCTCTTCTTAACTGCAGAGCGCGGCACAGCCATGAACCTGTCTTCAGTGGTCAAAGGCATCCTGCTGTTGGTGATTCTCCTTGGCCTGATGGCCTGCGTCCTGCCGTCCAGGGCTCCCATGGCGCGTTTCGGCGATGGCGGCCCCTTGAGCTGGTTCCTGATGGGACACAACCTGGAACGGGTGGAGGCCGACCATGTCGCGAGTACAGCCTGACGATAGCAATGCCAACTACACCGATCAGTTGGTGCTGTGTCTGATGCTGATTCTGTGTGTATCGATCTCCCTGGGTGCCTACATCGTACGTTTCAATGCGCAGATCGACCGGCAGCGTGAGCTGTCGCCCGTGCTCCTGCTGGAGTGCGGGCAAGGACGTGGGGCCTTTATCGTCGATCCCCATGGCCGGCGTAGCAGCAGTGACAATTGCTACCTGGTGGATGAGGATGACTAGCCTGGCGATCAGGTAGCCCGCAGAATGATCCGCCGTGGAGTTCCAGCGCAAGAAACGAGGTTTTAGCGCTGGAATTTCGTTCTACAGTACGGGCGTACTGAGATGAAGGCGGCGCCCTCCCGGGGTTTCAGCCGGATGCCTTTGATGCAATCAAGGAGAGCTGAGATGTCCTGCGTATTCAAGACAATGCCATCCCCGGTGGGCCAACTGACCCTGGTTGCCCGGGGAGCCAAGCTGGCGGCAATTCTCTGGGAGCACGAACGGCAGAACCGGGTACGTCTCGGCCCGCTGCAGGAAGCGGCGGATCATCCCGTGCTGCTGGAGACCGAGCGGCAGCTACGCGAGTACTTTGCCGGTACGCGCGAGCGTTTCGAGATCGAGCTGGATTTTGTCGGCACCGAGTTCCAGTGCAAGGTCTGGCAGGCGCTGTTGACCATTCCCTTCGGCGAAACCCGCAGCTACAGCGAGATTGCCGTGCAGGTCGGCAGCCCCAAGGCCGTGCGCGCGGTCGGGGCGGCCAACGGCCGCAATCCGATCTCGATCATTGCTCCCTGTCATCGGGTGATCGGTGCTTCTGGCAGCCTTACCGGCTTTGCCGGTGGGTTGCAGGCCAAGCAGTACCTGCTGGCGCTCGAAGGCGAGCAGACGTTCCAGTTGGCGTTCTAGCCGGGTGCAGGCCTCCTGCCGCCAGGAGCGGCTTCGCAAAACGTGACCGGCAAGGTTCCGGCCAAGGCCAGGTTCATTGCCTGTAACGACTGTGGCAGAGCGGTTGCCTGGATATTTGTGCGACGTTGCCGCGAATAAATAACGAGCGGCTTTATTTCAGTCGTCAAAAAAACATCACAAACAGCTCTGTATACTTCTTCGCAAGTACAACTAAAGCCGCACGAAGCGTTCACTTGATTTCCTTTCGATCATGCTTGAAGATATTTTGCCGGAATATCTCGTTAACTAATGGGGGCGTGCGCGCCATTATTACCTGATTGGATATAATAAAAATCTTGCATTATCTTCGCCGTCGTTGTGATGGCAAAGTAATTCTAAAAGACAACGAGCCTATGACATGGATAGTCGACTCAAATACTCAGGCTTTGTCGCCTCCGACGAAAGTCAATCAAACGTCTGTTTACAATTGGAAATTGAAAAGCTGCTTGGTGACGTGCAGGGATTAAGTTATGCCTACTTTGCCGCACCTAAAAACAGGGAAGTAACCCCGCTTATTATTTCGAACTATCCCTCGCGCTGGCTCAAGGCCTATAAGAATGCCAACTATCATTTGATCGATCCGATCATTCATCACGGCCTTAAAAGTTGTGCGCCCTTTTCCTGGAACGATGCGCTCCAGGCGTGTGGCAACAACAAGGCACAGGAGCTGTTTCGCCGTTCCAGCCAGTACCGGATCTGTTTCGGCGCAACCTTTACCCTGCATGACGCCGGGGGCATGTTCAGTGCCCTGAGCCTTTGCGATGGTGGCCAGCAAGCCGATTTCGAGCGTCGCATGGCTGACCAGCAGGGGCAGATCCAGATGGCGTTGATCAGCTTTCATGGGCGGCTGTTGAGCCTGCGGACGGTGGATGAGCTGTTTCCCGAGTCGCAGAACGGCCCGCTTTCGGCCAGGGAGCTGGGGGTGCTCAAGCTGGTGATGATGGGCAAGGTCTACCGGGAAATCGCGCTGATGTGCGCGATTTCCGAGCGTACCGTGAAATTTCACATGTCCAACATTTCCGAGAAGCTGCAGGTCTGCAATGCCAAGCAGGCGGTCTACGAGGCGCAGCGCCAGGGCATTCTCTGATCAGGCGCTGACCCGCCGGGGTTCGTCGAGTGGCTGCAGGCGGTGCGGCCACTGGCTGGCCTGGCGGGGTGAGAGCGGGTGTTTGCGAGCGATGCCGGCCAGCAGTTGCTGACGGTTGAGCTCGTTTACCGGCATGTTCAGCAAGAGCACCCGTTCCCCGGGCGAGGCTTCGCCGCTATCCAGCACCTCGTAGTGCCAGCCGGCATTGCGCACGATCCGCCCCATGGCGGCGCTGACCACCGTGATGATCGATTCCAGGCCGCTGCTGGCGGCATGGTTGTGCATGCACAACAGCAGCATTTCGGTCAGCGGCGCGCAGGCCAGGCCAAGTTGGCGCGAGCGGGTCTTGTCGACGAAGAAGCGGCTGGATTCGGCCATCAGCGCCTGCTTGGGCGGTTGGCAGCGGAAGAAGTCCCGGAAGGGGCCTTCGACCATATAGGGGTCCAGGGTATTGATCAGGCGCAGGCCGGCCAGCGGGATATTGTCCCAGGTGCCGATCAGGTAGGTGGTCCGTTCGTTGTCATATTCATCGAATTCAATGCCGTTGTTTATATTAACTTTCCAATTTAAACGATCGGCGAATACTTCTTTGCGCAAGCCATACAAGTCCGAAACCCAGGCATGGGGTGTCGCACTATAGGCCAGTGCGTGAAATTCGATAGATTTCATATGGCTAAGACTCTTCCGTGAGAAGTGGTACTTAAGTACTAAGTAGTGGGCTGCGCTGGATGAGAATCCGCGCGCGAAAAAAGTCAATCGAATGACTTTTGTTAGTTTATCAATCTGTGCTCTGCGGCGACCTGTACTTAGGTGTAGTTGCCATTGTGATTGTTTGAGTTTTTTAAGTCTGCGTTGATCTGTACCTAGATACAGTTGTCGGCCCCGGGCAATTACGACAACTTATCCCCGCCGGTGGTTAAGGCCTATCCGACGTCGTCGCGATGCACTCTTCAATGTTGAATGAGTTTCAAATAGACGTCATGGCCAGTACTTGCGAGTACCTCCACTTGCGCTATCGCCGAACATGCCACTGACAGTGCGGGCCTCTGGAACAGGCTTCTTCAGGCTGCGTGGCATCTCCAGCCAAGACATCGAAACAGGGAAGATCATGGAAAAGCCCGCTTCTTCAGAATCGCGCCGGGTGGTTGTAACCGGTTATGGCGCCATTTGCTCGCTCGGCCAGAATGTCAATGCCATCTGGGACGCAATGATGGATTATCAGGTCGGCTACCGTCAGCACCGCTTCGATGATCCGAGCATCCATGCACGTTACTTCGGCTTCATTGACGACTTCGGTCGTGAAGCGATGCGGCCGTTTTCGAAAAAGATCTCCAAGATGTTGCCGTTGTTCGCCAAGTACAGCCTGGTGGCCACCCACGAGGCGATTCACATGGCGTTCGGCGACACGCCCCTGGACGACATCGTCTCGCCCTTCGAGCGCGGGGTGATCCTGGGTACCGGCTGGGGTGGGCTCGACACCGCCAACTGCAACAACAACGAATACCGCGAGCAGGGCATTTCCACGTCGTTCGCCACCGTCATGTCGATGTGCAATGCCGCCACTGCCGGCATCACCATGAACTGGAACATGCGCGGTATCCAGAACAGCCCGGTGGCGGCTTGCGCCACTGGCACCATCGCCATTGGCGAGGCTTATGAAGCCATCCGCAGCGGCCGCGCCAGGGTGATGATCGCCGGAGGCAGTGAATCGCTGAAGGAGCAGTTCAACGTCTGGTCGGTGGATGTCATCCAGGCCCTGACCAAGGAACAGGAAAACCCGCGCCTGGCGTGCTGCCCGTTCAGCAAGGGCCGCAGCGGCTTTGTACTCTCCGAGGGCGCGGCGGTGCTGTGCCTGGAAGACTATGAGCTGGCCCGGGCGCGGGGCGCGAAGATTCTTGGCGAGATCACCGGCTACGCCAACTATTCGGACGCCTACGACATGACGGCCCCCGCCGAAGACATGCAGGCCCGGGTACGGGTGATCAACGATGTCTGCCGCCAGGCCTGCGTGGAAGCGGCGCAGATCGACTACGTCAACCTGCACGGCACTTCGACTCCGCTCAACGATGTCAACGAAACCCGCTCGATCAAGCTGGCTCTGGGGGACGCCGCCTATGGCATCCCGATGTCCAGCACCAAGTCCTACACCGGTCACCTCATCGGCGCCGCCGGGTCCATGGAGGCGATCTTCTGCCTCAAGGCCATGGATCGCGGCACGGTCCCGGCGACCCTCCACATGGATGAGGCCGACCCTGAATGCGACCTCAACTACGTGCCCAACCAGCATCTGCATGGGCAGTCCCTGACGAACGTACTGAACCTGAGCTTCGGCTTCGGCGGTGCCAACGCCGGCATCATGCTGCGCAAGGTGGTCTGATCATGCAGCTGCAATTCGGAGCCGAGCAGATCGAGACTTGGGCCGGTCTCTCCGGCGATCGCAACCCGATTCATTTCGATCTTGAGGCCGCTCGCCGCATGGACGCCGCCGATGTGGTGGTGCACGGCATGCTGGCGCTGCTGCCGGTCAAGCACCGCATGGGCCAGGTGGTGCAGGGGCTGCCCCAGGACTGGATGCAGTTCAAGGCGCTGCTCAAGGCGCCAGTGCTGCGCGACAGCACCGTCGCCCTGTCGACCCGCGAGCGCAGCGACAGTACCGGGTTCAAGCTGCATTCCAGCGACGGCGGCAGTGAGCACGTCATTGGTCATGTCCGCGCCGTCGAGGCCCCGGTCTGGTCTTCCACGACCCCGGGCTTCCTGCTGGCGCGCGAGGAGGTGACGGCCTGGCTCGCCCGGTTCCGGGGCGACCTGGGCCGGGGCTTCGATGACTGGGTCGCGCTCGATGCCCTGATCTTTTCCCATTTCCTTCGCCATCGGCTGGGGGTGATCTTCGATTGCCTGTCGCCGCAATTCGGCCCAGGGCCGGATCGGCTCGAAGACCTGTCCGAGCATCTACTGGTCGTGCAGACCAGCCACCAGATCACCTTCTGCACGTCGCTGCGTTCCCTGGGCGAACTGCAGGCCGATATCCGCTGCGAGATCGACAACATTCACCTGATCGAAAGCCCGGGCAAGGCCGTGGGCACCCTCGATCTCGGGGTGTTCGTCAGCGATCGCCACGTAATGACCATCACCCTGGGGCTGATGATAAAGGCCCTCCCAACCTCCCAAGGAGTTATGCAATGACCACTGTAGAGCATGTATTCGCCGTTGTTCGCGACCTCATCCTGGAGCTCAAGGATGTCGACGAAGATGCCGTGACCCTCGATACCCACATCGAGTCGATGGAGTTCGACAGCCTGGACTTCGTCGAGATGCAGGTCGTGGTGCAGAAGAAGATCGGCGTGGCGCTGGACCCCGATTCGTTCGCCCGCCGCAAGATCGCCACGCTGCGCCAGCTGTGCGAGTTCGTGGTCGAGCTCAAGGAATCGGCCGCCGTACCTGCCTGACCGGGCAGGCCCACTGTTACGCATAGGAGCAAGGGAATGTCCACGCTGACCAATAGTGTGCTCGCCATTTCAGAAGCAAGAGAATCCAAGGTCCGCAAGCTGAGCGAAGTCTCGCATCACAAGACCATGGACCACGCGACCGTGCTGCCCTGGGACCAGGATGTCGATCGCAGCCTGTACCCGAAGGACCCCGACCATCTGTGGATCAACGGCACGCGTTTCTGCGAAGGCCTGAGCGAGGCGCAGAAGCTGGAGCTGGCCTGGCTTGAGACCGGCCGTGACATCTCCATGTTCATCTGGCTGGAGCAAACCATTCCGCCGCTGTACATGGGTTACGTCACCCAGTTCCATGACCGCATCTCCCAGGACCTGCAGGAGTACCTGATGATCTTCTCCAAGGAGGAGATCGTGCATACCCTGACGTTCAAGCGCTTCATGGCCAAGGCCGGCCTGCAACTGTGGAACCCGCCGGTGGGGCTCTACGAGTTGCTCACCCAGACGCTGCCGAAGATGGAGCCGGCGGTGGGCGTGCTGTTCACCCTGCTGATCGAGTGGGTCGCGGAGATGGGCGCAATGCACACGTCCCAGGGCCCCGGCATCGAACCCATGACCCGGACCATGTTCCGCGAGCATCACCATGACGAGGCCCGGCACATCGCCTTCGGCCGCTGGATCAGCGAGTCGTTCTTTGAAACGGCCAGCCCGGAGTCCATCGCCCAGGTGAAGGCCATGAGCCGCCGGATCATTCCGGCGTTGATCGACATGTTCACCTACAACCCGGAAATCGCCCGGCACACCTCGTTCGAGTTTCCGATCGCGATGGACGACAAGGCGAAGATCGAGGAAGTCTGGCGCTCGGAACACAATGCCCGGCTCAATGACCAGCGCTTTGTCGAGATCTACGCCTGGGTCGACAAGCTGGGGCTGCGCCAATGAGCCAGCCGTCCTGGGACGCCATTTTCGTCGGTGCCGGGATCACCAGCCTGGCCTGCGCGGCGATGCTGGTGAAGCGCAACCCCGGGGTGCGCCTGCTGGTGATCGACAAGCATATTGTCGTCGGCGGTTACGCTTCCACCTTCAGCCGGCCGAAGCAGGACGCCGTGTTCGACTGCAGCCTGCACAAGCTCAGCGGCATGGCCGAGGGGGGCAACCTGATCCGCATCCTGCGCGACCTGGAGCTGACGCAGGCATTGGACCTGGTCTATCCCCAAGACTACTTCTGCGCCTACCGGGACGGCAGCGTGCTGCCACTGGCCAACGATGCGGACGAGGCGCAGCGCCAGCTGGCCGAGCGCTTTCCCCATCAGGTCGAGGCCATCGCGACTTTTTTCGAGCATGTGCGCACCTACGGGCGCAACGGTTACTACCAGTTCCAGATGCTGGACGGCACCTTTGAGCCGGACATGGCCCAATTGCGCTTCGCCCATCGCAACCTGAAGCACAAGACCGTGCGCCAGGCGCTGCACGAGCTGTTCGACGATCCCTACCTGATCGAGATCCTGGCGGCGCCGGGCATCTATGTCGGGGGCTACTCGGAGGACCTGGGCTACCTGTACTACCTGCATGTGGTGTACGCCACGCTGAACCGCGGCAACGCCTATGTCGCGGGGTCCTCACAGCTGCTGTCGAACCTGCTGGCGCAGCGTATCGAACAGGCCGGTGGGCAGGTGCTGCTGAGCACCCGGGTCGATGGCGTGCTCACCGACGGCCAGGGTAATGCCACGGGCGTGAGCACCAACCGTGGGGTGTTTCATTCGTCGCAGGTGTACATCAACGCTTCGCCGCACTACGCGGTGCAGCACCTGTTCGCGGCGGACGTGGAGCTGGATGCCACCCGGGAGAAGCTCAGCGCGCTGAAGCCGGCCCGCTCGACCACCACGGTGTACCTGGTGACTGACCTGCCGCCGGAGCAACTGGGCCTGGAACACAGCGAGTCGATGCTGTTCGCCAGCGACCCGGCGGCCGGCGCCGAACTGCGCATGGCGGCGCAAGCCAGTGGTTATGACGCCGCCCTCAGTGAACGGGCCTTCTGGGAAATGTCGCCGATCGAAGTCACCAACTATCACGCCCTGGACCCGAAGGCGGGGCTGGTGGTGTGCATCAACGTGCTCGACTCGATCGCCCATTGGCCCCAGCGCCGCACCGCGCAGTACCGGGCCAAGAAGCAGCGGGCCGGCGAGGTCCTGGTGGAGCGCCTGCTGAGCCAGGTGCCGCAGTTGCGCGGGCATGTGCTGCACACCGAGGTCGCCACGCCCCACACCTATGTGCGCTTTACCAACAACACCGATGGCTCGGGGTATGGCGCGATGGTGGGGACTGACCTCAAGGGGCATGTGTTCCATCACGGGTTCCCGGTACAGGGCGTGCAGTTTCTCAGCGCCTGGGTGGCGGGCCCCAGTTATGAAGCCGCATTCGGCTATGCGGAGATGAAAGCCAGGCAATGGAGGCGGGCATGAGCAAGCACGAGCAAGCGACCGGCTGGCTGGGGATCGCCATTTCCAAGCTGTTCATCCGGGTGATGTTCCGCCAGGTGCAGGGCTGGACGCGCGCGGTGCCCAGCCACGCGGCGGGCTTTGTCGAGACGGCGCGCGATGGCAGCCGGCTGGAGGGCGCTTCGCTGCGCACCACGGCCATGCGCCCTCGCGGCGTGGTGCTGTTGTGTCATCCGTTCCTCAAGTACGGCATGCACTACTTTTTCGAGAACAACCTGGACCAGGCTTTTCTCGACCAGGGCTATCACGTGGTGGCCTTCAACTTCAAAGGTTTCGGCCGCAGCACCATCGGCGGCCACGCGTTTGCCGACGATGTGCTGGCGATTGCCCGGCGTGTCACGCGGGACAACCCCGGCCTGCCCATCCACCTGGTGGGCTGTTCGTTCGGTGGCTATCACCTGTCCCACGCCCTGGCGCGGGATGCCACGCCCTTTACCTCGGCGGTACTGGACAGCGTGCCGATTTCCGTACGCAGCTACTTCACGCGCGGGCCGCTGCGGCTGGCGATGCGCTGGATCAGTGGCAGCCGGCTGGCGGTCCCCACGGGTACCTGCGCCATCGATCACTCGCTGCGCGACGTGCGTCATTTGCCGATCGCCTATTTCTACGGGCGCAACGACCGCTTCATTCCGGATGCCAGCGTGGCGGGGCTCAGCCTGGATTGCGAAGCGTTGCATGTGGTCGGTTTCGATGATTGCCGCCACCTGGAAAACCACAAGAAACACCGGGACCGCTATTTCGAGGAAATCTTTGAATTCTTCGCCCGAGCGGAAGCCCGGAAAAACGCCGTGCCGGCCTAACGGCGGCAGGGATCATCAGGCTAAAGGATGTAGATCATGGATGTTCAGCAGTCTTCAAACGGGAAATGGGTACTGGTCAGTGGCGGCAGTCGTGGCATCGGGCGCGCGCTGGTGCTGGCCCTGGCTCAGGAGGGCTATCAGGTCGCGTTCACCTATCAGTCCTCGGCCGAGGCGGCCCAGCAGCTGGAGCGTGAGGTGGCCGCCCGCGGTGGCCAGGCCTTCGGGCATGTCTGCGATGGGCGGGCCCCGGCTTCGGTCGAGGCCGTGTGCGGGCAGTTGGTGGAGACCCTGGGCGAGCCCTACGGTTTGATCAACAACATGGGCGTGACCGGCGACCAACTGCTGTTCAACTTCGACATCGAGCGTTACCGCGACGTGGTCGCGACCAACCTCGACTCGGCGGTGTACTTCAGCAAGTGCCTGGCCCCGGCGATGGCGGGTGAGCGGCGCGGCAAGATTTTGCACATGTCCTCGGTCAGCGGGCTCAAGGGCAACAAGGGCCAGTTGGGTTATTCGGCGACCAAGGCGGCGATGATCGGCATCACCAAGACCATGGCGCTCGAGCTGGCGCGCTTCAAGATCACCGTCAATGCCATCGCCCCGGGCTTCATTGCCACCGAGATGGTCGAGCAGATCGCCGAGCCGGTGCGCAAGTCGATCACCGACACCATTCCCCTCAAGCGCTTCGGTGACGTGCGGGAAGTGGCGGCCCTGGCCAGCTTCCTGCTGTCGCCCCAGGCCGACTACATCACTGGCCAGACCTTCGTCATCGATGGCGGCCTGACGGCCTGATGGATTGTCCCGATCTGGCCGCAGAGCCAGGAGAAGTCATGAAGCAAGAATACGATACCGTTTTCATCGGTGCGGGCCTTGGCGCGCTTGCGAGCGCCAGTCTCATGGCGCAACGGGGCCAGAAGGTCCTGGTGGTGGAAAAGCACAATGTCCCCGGTGGTTATGCCAGCAACTTCCGCCGCAAGGATTTCAATTTCGATGTGTCGCTGCATTCGTTCGACGGGGTGGTCCGCGGCGCCGAGTCGTTCAAGGTGATCGAGGCCTGCGGCGTGGCCGACAAGGTCGAGTTCCTGCATCACCCGACCCTGTACCGCTATCGCTCGGAGGACATCGACCTCACGGTCGGGCACCGCGACCTGGAAGGCTACAAGCGCGAGTTGTTCCGCTTCTTTCCCGGGGAAGTCGACAACATCAACCGGCTGTTCGCCGAGTCGCAGCGCAACTACAAGGATCTGTGCGGCTTCCTGTATTCGCGCAAGCCTTTCTGGATGCGGCTGATGGCCACGCCGATGGCGTATCCGCGGGTGCTCAAGTATGGCCACGAAACAGTGGACCACTACTTCTCGCGCTTCACTGCCAACGAGCGCCTCAAGGAAGTGCTGTCAGCGCAATGGAGTTACTACGGCCTGCCGGCCAAGGACTTGGCGTTCGGCTATTTCTCCTACCCGTTCATCGACTACCTGGAGAACGGCGGCTACTCGATCAAGGGTGGATCGCAGGCCTTGTCCAACGCGCTGGTCGAGGTCATCGAGCAGCATGGCGGCCGGGTCGAGCTGGAGTCGTCGGTCAACCAGATCCTGGTCGAGCGCGGCCGGGTCGGCGGGGTGGTGACGCGCAAGTCGGGCCAGGTCCGGGCGCGCAATGTCGTGGCCAATATCTCGCCCCATGCGGTCATGGCCCTGGCGGGCAAAGAGCACTTCAGCGACAAGTACCGCGCGCGATTGCGCCGGCTCAAGCTGTCGGTGTCGGGTTTCCAGGTCTACCTGGGGCTAGATTGCCCGCTGAGCGAACTGGGCGTGGGCCCCGAGGAGTACATCCACTTCTTCGCCCCGCGCAAGACCCAGTGCGAACAGTTCGAGCACATCCAGGCCGGCGAGCTGCACGCTGACAACACCAGTTGGTCGATCAACTACTTCTCCAACGTCGATGCCTCGATGGTCCCGCCCGGCAAATCCAGCCTGGGCCTGTTCACCCTGACGGGGCCCAACGAGTGGCATTCCCTGGACAAGCTCGACTACCGGCGCAAGAAGCATGAACTGACCGAGCTGCTGATCGGCAACGCCGAGCAGGTGATTCCCGGCCTGCGCCGGCATATCGAGGTGTGCGAGGCGGGTTCGCCACGCACCATGGCCAAGTTCACCCATAACCCGCAAGGCGCGATCTACGGCTTCGAGCAGAGCACGCGGCAGTCCGGCCTGTTCAATCGCTTTCCGCAGAAATACCCGCTCAAGGGGCTGTACCAGGTAGGGGCCTGGACATTCCCCGGCGCAGGCTTCATCGGAACGATGTTGTCGGCGCGCTTGCTGGTCGACCGCTATTTCTGAGCGGCGGCTTCCCAGTCAAACCAGACCTTCACGAGACTCACCATGACCTACGTAGTGACTGACAACTGCATTCAGTGTCGCCATACCAGCTGCGTCGATATCTGCCCCGCGGATGCCTTCCACCTGGGCCCCAACTTCATCGCGATCAACCCCCAGGAGTGTGTCGACTGCGGCCTGTGCCTGCCGGAGTGTCCGGAGGCGGCGATTCAGCCGGAGAACCAGCTCGATGACAGTAACCGTCATTTCATCCAGCTCAATGCCGAGCTGGTCCAGCACTGGCCGGTGATCCTGCAGCGGATTCCGCCCCTGGAGCACCATGAGCAATGGAGCGGCAAGCCGAACAAGCTGCCGCACCTTGTTCGCGAAGCCGACGCGGTCGACCCGACACGTGACCACCACCTGGCTCATGCCTGATACGCGACTGGAACAGTACCCCATGCAAAGCTTCGACCGATTCAAGACCCTCGAGAGCGACACCTTCGACGTGATAGTGGTGGGCGCCGGCATTGGTGGCCTGACAGCCGCCGCGACCCTGGCCAACCGTGGCAAGCAGGTGCTGGTGCTGGACATGCACTATGAAATGGGCGGCTGCGCCACGGTGTTTCACCGCAAGGGCAAGGACTATGAGTTCGACGTCGGCCTGCACTACATCGGCGATTGCGGCAAGCACGGCCTGATTCCGCGGATTCTGCGGGGCGCGGGCATCGACGACGGTGAAATCAAGTTCATCGAGCAGGACCCGGAAGGTTTCGAGACCCTGTGCTTTCCCGATTTCCAGTTCGCGGTGCCGCGTGGCTACGAGCGCTTTCGCGAGAAGCTGCTGGAGGCCTTTCCCGAAGAGCGGGCGGGCATCAATCGCTACTTCAAGATGCTGCAGCAGGTCTGGGATTTCATGGGCATCCATTCGCGTCCGCTGACGGCGTTGTGGGTGCTGCCGCGCTCGTGGATGCTGATGCGCCATGCCAACTCGACCGTGGCGCAATTCCTTGACACCTGCACGCAGAACCAGCGCCTGCGGGCCATCCTGACAGGGCAGTTGGGGGTCTATCACCAGCCGCCGAGCCGCGCGACCATGGCCGGCCATGCGGCGGTGGTCAATCACTTCCTGCAGGGTTCCTATTACCCGTCGGGCGGTGGCCAGCTGTTTTCCGACAAGCTGGGCGCGGTGGTCGAGCGCAAGGGCGGCAAGATACTCCTGCGCTCCAAGGTCGAACGCATCCTGATCGAGAACGGTCGCGCGGTGGGGGTCGAGTTCAGCAACAAGCACTTGGGCAAGCGCGTGGTCAAGGCCGACGCGGTGATCTGCAACGCCGATATCAAGCAGGCCCTGCTCGGTTTGATCGGTCGCCAGCACCTCAAGCCCAAGACCGTGCGCCGCGCCGAACAGTTCGAGATGTCCCCGGCCATGGGCGTGGTGTATCTGGGCATCGACATGGACCTCAAGGCCATGGGCCTGAAAAACACCAACTATCGCATCTACCCGGGGTGTGACTACGAGAAGGCCTATCGTGATGTGTTCGCCGGAGTATTTCCCGAGGAGCCCCATCTGTTCATCGGCAACGCCACCATGAAGGATCCGGACAACCCGGCCATCGCCCCGCCGGGCATCTATAACCTGCAACTGATGTCGGCGGTGCCCTCGACGCCGCAGAGCTGGGGGGTGACCCAGGCCGAGCTGGACGATGGCAGCTACAGGAACAACCCTGTCTACCTGGAGAAAAAAGAGTGGTATGCCCGCCAGTTGATAGCCCTGGCGGAGCGGGTGATTCCGGGAATTTCGGAGCACATTGTCTACCAGGAAGTCTCGACGCCGTTTTCGGTGACGCGGTTTATCGGCTCCGAAGGCGGGACGTCCTATGGCCTGGCCTTCACCCCGGAGTATTTCTTGAACAAGCGGCCGGGGGCCAAGACGGAAATCCGCAACCTGTATCTGTGCGGAGCGTCCACCCGTACCGGGCACGGCATCTTCGGCGCCATGACTGGCGGGGTGGAAGCGGCCGCGGCGGTCAGTGGGCGTCATGTGCGTTATCAGGTCATGGACATCGGCACCCGCGCCGAAGCGGCTACCCGCTGACGCAGTCCCCATGGCGCTCGCCGTTGGGGCGCCATGGGGGCTATGCTCCTGCGCTGGGAGCACTGGACTGACCCGAGGCGGTCTTCAAGGAGCGAAGAAATGACAGATCAATACAACATGGCACTGCTGGTTGGGGCCGGGCTCAGCCTGCTGGCGGCGCTGATGCACGTCGGGGTGATCATGGTCGGGCCTTCCTGGTATCGACTGTTCGGCGCGGGCGACCGATTCGTGCGGGCGGCCCAGGCCGGCCGCTGGTTTCCGGCACTGGTCACGGCAGGCATCGCCCTGGTACTCACGGCATGGGCGGCCTATGCGCTGTCCGCGGCCGGGGTGATAGAACCCTTGCCTCTGCTGCGCCCGGCGCTGTGCGCGATCACCCTGGTCTATCTGCTGCGTGGCCTGCTGGGGCCGCTGGCGCTGGCGGGCACCGGGCGTAGCAGGCGCTTCATCGTGGTCAGCTCGGCGATCTGCCTGGCGTATGGGCTGGTGCACCTGCTGGGCCTGGTGCAGGTCTGGGGAACCCTGGCCTAGGGGCGCCTGTTGCGTGGGGTGTTGAAAGTCGCAGGCGATTGCGGTCACCCTTGACGCCATCGACCTGGCATCAGCCTTTCAGGACCCTTCATGAATAGCGCAAAACCCGCAATCATCCGCGAAACCTTCCCCGTCGGCCCCTTGCAGTGCAACTGCACGATCATCGGCGACCCGCTGACCAAAAAGGCCATAGTCGTCGATCCGGGGGGCAATCCCGACCTGATCATGGCTCGGCTCGATGCCCTGGGGCTGAAGGTGGTCAGCATCATTCACACTCATGCACACCTGGATCATTTCCTGGCCTCCGGGCAGATGAAGGAGAAAACCGGCGCCACCCTGCACCTGCACAAGGACGACCAGTTTCTATGGGACAACCTGGAGATGCAGTGCAGCATGTTCGGCGTGCCCTACACCCCGGTACCGTCACCGGATCGCTGGCTGGGGGACGATGAGGAACTGGCCTGCGGTTGCGGCGTGGCCTTGCACACGCCTGGGCATACTCCAGGTTCCATGAGCTTTTGGTTTTCTGAAGCTAAGCTTCTGATTGCCGGCGACACGCTGTTCAAGCGCGGAGTGGGGCGCACGGATTTGTGGGGTGGCGACCAGGCCACTCTGGTGCGCTCGATCAAGCAGCGTCTTTATACCCTGGACGAAGACGCCACAGTGGTTGCCGGGCACGGTCCAGACACCCGGTTGGGTGATGAGATGCGTCAGAACCCGTTTGTGAGAGCCTGACTATTTGCTCGGCGGCTCACGGAATTTTTGCCGTTCTGCGTGTTCCAACGCCAGCAAAGGTCTGTTGCCAACGTCCGCTGCACCACAGAATGCAAAATGTAGGAGCTTTCCATGTTCACCTCGCGTCGTTTGATTGTTGTCGCTACTGCTGTGGCCTTGTTGTCCGGCTGCGCTTCGCCTAATCCCTATGACAATCAGGGGCAGGCCGACGGCGGCTCGTCGGGCATGAGTAAAACCGCTAAATACGGTGGCCTGGGAGCCCTGGCCGGTGCGCTGGCCGGTGCTGCCATCGACCATAACAACCGTGGCAAAGGCGCCTTGATCGGGGCCGCCGTGGTCGGTGCTTCCGCCGCAGGTTATGGCTACTACGCTGACCAGCAGGAGAAGAAGCTGCGCGCCAGCATGGCCAACACCGGGGTTGAGGTGCAGCGCCAGGGTGATCAGATCAAACTGATCATGCCGGGTAACATCACCTTCGCCACCGACTCGGCGAATATCGCGCCAAGCTTCTACCAACCACTGAACAACCTGGCCAACTCGCTGCGTGAGTTCAACCAGAACCAGATCGAGATCGTCGGCTACACCGACAGTACCGGCAGTCGCCAGCACAACATGGATCTGTCCCAGCGTCGTGCCCAGAGCGTGGCGACCTACCTGACCTCCCAGGGTGTCAGCGGCGCCAACCTGTCCGCTCGTGGTGCCGGTCCGGATAATCCGATCGCCAGCAACGCCGACGTCAATGGCCGTGCGCAGAACCGTCGGGTGGAGGTCAACCTCAAGGCGATTCCGGGCCAGCAGTATCAGCAACCGAACCAGCAGTATCAGCAGCCCTACCAGCAGCAAGGTCAGCAGTACTGACAGTACCCCTGATCGGCCTGGCTCAACCCCAGGCACAAAAAAAGCCCGCCCGATGCAGATCGGGCGGGCTTTTTAATGGCTGAGGCGAATTACTTCTTCAGGCCATAGTGTTCGTCGAGCATGCCGGGGGCGTTCGGTGTCTTCGGCGCGTAGTCCCGCGGCGGTTCCTGATCCCGTGGCGGTGTCAGGCGTTCGCGTGGAGCCTGTACCGACTCCGAGTGCAGGGCGGCCAGCAGGCGCTGGCGGGTCAGTTCGTCCAGGGCCAGGCGGTTGGCACCCTCGGCGAGATGATCCTGCACTTCCTGATAGCTCTGGGTAAGCTTCTTGACCAGGGTTGCGGTGCTGTTGAAGTGCGTCACCACTTCATTCTGATAATTGTCGAAACGTTCCTGAATATCATCCAACTGACGCTGCGTGCGGTTAGGCGCGGCATTGGGCAGCAGGCGAGCAACCAGGAATCCAATGGCGACACCCGCGACCAGGGCAAGAGTCGGCAACAACCAAACTAAGAGCGAGTGTTCCACGAGTCCTTCCTCTATAAACGGCTTTGCTTTACGTTAACGGCTCGAACCTGCGCTGTATACCGCGATTCACTCGCAATAGATTGGCACAGACCATTTGCTAGACGAGTCGACCCCCTTCGAGGTCACGGAGTTCCTTCCTTGCTTATGCGTGAAACCCCTGTAGTGATTGCCGGCCCGGTGGGCCAACTGGAAGCCCTGTATCTGCCGGTGCCAGATGCGCGTGGCGTGGCGTTGATCTGTCACCCCAATCCGGTGCAGGGCGGCACCATGCTCAATAAAGTGGTATCCACCCTGCAGCGTACTGCGCGGGATGCCGGGCTGATCACCCTGCGCTTCAACTATCGCGGCGTGGGGGCCAGTGAAGGCAGCCACGACATGGGCAGCGGCGAAGTCGATGATGCCCAGGCGGCTGCGCAGTGGTTGCAGGCCCAGCACCCGGACCTGCCTCTGACCCTGCTGGGGTTCTCCTTCGGCGGCTTTGTCGCGGCCAGCCTGGGCGGACGCCTGGAAGCCCAGGGCGTATCGCTCAAGCACCTGTTCATGGTGGCTGCGGCGGTCACTCGCCTGCGTGAAAGCGACCTGCTGCCGCAGAGCTGCCCGCTGACCCTGATCCAGCCGGAAACCGATGAGGTCATTGACCCCCAGGCGGTCTACGACTGGTCCGCTGCGCTTGTTCGCCCCCATGAGCTGCTGAAAGTGGCAGAATGCGGGCACTTTTTTCATGGCAAGCTCACCGATCTGAAAGATCTGGTACTGCCGCGACTCTCGAATTGATAGCAGTCTGATAAGCGATTACCCATGACTACTCGTACGCGTATCCTCACCGGCATCACCACCACCGGCACCCCGCACCTGGGCAACTATGCCGGTGCGATTCGTCCGGCGATCGTCGCCAGCCGCGACAGCAATGCCGATTCCTTCTACTTTCTGGCCGACTACCACGCGCTGATCAAGTGCGATGACCCGCTGCGTATCCAGCGTTCGCGCCAGGAAATCGCCGCCACCTGGCTGGCCGGTGGCCTGGATGTGGAGCGCGTGACCTTCTATCGCCAGTCGGACATTCCGGAAATCCCCGAGCTGACCTGGTTGCTGACCTGCGTGGCGGCCAAGGGCCTGCTCAACCGTGCCCATGCCTATAAAGCCTCGGTCGACAAGAACGTCGAAGCCGGTGAAGACCCGGATGCCGGCATTACCATGGGCCTGTATAGCTACCCGGTGCTGATGGCGGCAGACATTCTGATGTTCAACGCGCACAAGGTGCCGGTGGGGCGAGATCAGATCCAGCACGTGGAAATGGCCCGGGACATCGGTCAGCGCTTCAACCACCTGTTCGGCCAGGGCAAGGAGTTCTTCACCATGCCCGAGGCGCTGATCGAGGAAAGTGTCGCCACTCTGCCTGGCCTGGACGGTCGCAAGATGTCCAAGAGCTACGACAACACCATCCCGCTGTTCACCAGTGCCAAGGATATGAAGGACGCGATCTCGCGGATCGTCACCGACTCCAAGGCGCCAGGCGAGGCCAAGGATCCGGACAACTCTCATTTGTTCACCTTGTTCCAGGCGTTCTCGACTCCGGCGCAAGCTGCCGAGTTCCGCGGCGAACTGCTCCAGGGCCTGGGTTGGGGCGAGGCCAAGAACCGCCTGTTCCAATTGCTGGATGCCGAGTTGGGCGAAGCGCGCGAGCGTTATCACCAACTGATCGCGCGCCCGTCGGACCTGGAAGACATTCTGCGTGCCGGCGCCGTCAAGGCCCGGGCCGTGGCCACGCCGTTCCTCGGCGAACTGCGTGAGGCGGTGGGCCTGCGTTCGTTTGCCGCTCAGGTACAGGTGGCGGCCGCGACCAAGAAGAAAGCCGCCAAGGCTGCCCGCTTCATCAGCTTCCGCGAGGACGATGGCAGCTTCCGCTTCCGTTTGCTGTCCGCCGATGGGGAGCAATTGCTGCTGTCGCGCAACTTCGCTGACGGCAAGGCCGCGGGTGCTGTAACCAAGCAGTTGCAGTCGGGCCAGGCGCTGGACCTGCGTACTGAGGCCAATGCCTTCAGCGTCTGGCTGGACGGTGCTTGTGTGGCCGATAGTCCGGACTTTGCCGATGCTGCTGCGCGTGACGCTGCTGTCGATGCATTGCGGATTGCCCTGACCCCAGCGCAGGACTAATCGGAATCTTCCCGACCAAGGGCTGATTGCCATTCCCCAGGGCCGTCGCTAAAGTGACGGCCCGTTTTTGTTGCCTTGCTAACGAATTATGACGCCCCTAGAACGATACCAAGCAGATCTGAAACGCCCGGATTTCTTTCATGACGCGGCACAGGAAACGGCTGTGCGTCATTTGCAGCGCCTGTATGACGATCTGATCGCGGCCGAGCAAAACAAGCCGGGCCTGCTCGGCAAGCTCTTTGGCAAGAAGGATCAGGTGCCGGTCAAGGGCCTGTACTTCTGGGGCGGAGTGGGGCGCGGCAAGACTTATCTGGTGGATACCTTCTTCGAAGCCTTGCCATTCAAGGAAAAGGTACGCACGCACTTTCACCGTTTCATGAAGCGCGTACACGAAGAAATGAAAACCCTGGGCGGCGAGAAGAATCCGCTGACCATCATCGCCAAGCGCTTCTCGCAAGAGGCGCGGGTGATCTGCTTCGATGAATTCTTCGTGTCTGACATTACCGACGCGATGATTCTCGGCACTCTGATGGAGGAACTGTTCAAGAATGGCGTGACCCTGGTCGCCACCTCGAACATCGTTCCGGACGGCTTGTACAAGGACGGCTTGCAGCGTGCGCGGTTCCTGCCGGCGATTGCCCTGATCAAGCAGAACACCGAGATCGTCAACGTCGACAGCGGTGTCGACTATCGTCTGCGGCATCTGGAACAGGCCGAACTGTTTCACTATCCGCTGGACGAGGCGGCTCATGAAAGTTTGCGCAAGAGCTTCCGCGCGCTGACGCCAGAGTGCACTCAGTCGGTGGAAAACGATGTGTTGATCATCGAAAACCGTGAGATCCGCGCGCTGCGTACGTGTGATGATGTGGCCTGGTTCGATTTCCGTGAGCTGTGCGACGGTCCTCGCAGCCAGAACGACTACATCGAACTGGGCAAGATCTTTCATGCCGTGTTGCTCAGTGGCGTGGAGCAGATGAGCGTCGCCACCGACGACATCGCCCGGCGCTTCATCAACATGGTCGACGAGTTCTACGACCGTAACGTCAAACTGATCATTTCCGCCGAGGTTGAGCTCAAGGACCTCTATACCGGTGGTCGTCTGACGTTCGAGTTCCAGCGTACCCTCAGCCGTCTGCTGGAGATGCAGTCCCACGAGTTCCTGGCGCGGGCGCACAAGCCGTAATCGTCACCCAATAAAAAAGGGCCTGCATTGCAGGCCCTTTTTTTATGCCGCCTGTTGCTGGAACTGTTGGCGGTACTGGTTGGGAGAAAGCTCGGTGTGCTGGCGGAAAAGTCGGGCGAAGAAGCTGGCGTCGTCGTAGCCGACTTCGTAGCTGATGGTCTTGATGCTCTTGCGTGTTCCCGAGAGCAGGCCCTTGGCGGTTTCGATGCGCAGGCGTTGCAGGTAATGCAAGGGCTTGTCGCCGGTGGCGGTCTGGAACCGGCGCATGAAGTTGCGAATGCTCATGCCATGCTCGCGGGCCACGTCTTCGAAGCGGAACTTGTCGGCGAAGTGCTCTTCAAGCCAATGCTGGATCTGCAGGATGATGACGTCCTGGTGCAGTTTCTGGCCGCCGAAGCCGATGCGTCCGGGAGCGTAGCTGCGCTGCACTTCATAGAGGATGTCCCGGGCCACGGCCTGGGCCACGTTGGCCCCACAGAAGCGTTCGATCAGGTAAATGTACAGGTCGCAGGCCGAGGTAGTGCCGCCGGCGCAATAGAGGTTGTCGGCGTCGGTCAGGTGTTTGTCCTGATTGAGCTGGACCTGGGGGAAGCGTTCGCTGAAGGCGCTGAAGAAGCGCCAGTAGGTGGTGGCTTCCTTGCCGTTGAGCAGCCCGGCTTCGGCCAGCCAGAACACGCCGGTGGCCTCGCCGCAGAGCACGGCACCGCGGGCGTGCTGGGCACGCAGCCAGGGCAGTATCTGTGGATAACGCTGGCACAGGGTGTCGAAGTCGTCCCAGAACGCCGGGAGGATGATCACGTCTGTGTCTTCCAGCGGGCCGTCCACCGGCATGATCACGTTGCTGAAGCTGCAAACCGGCTGGCCATCGGGACTGACCAGGCGGGTTTCGAAGGCCGGGGTCAGGCCTTGGCCCAGTTGTTTGCCATAGCGCAGGCTGGCCAGATGGAAGAAATCCTTGGCTTGCATGAGGGTGGAGGCGAAAACCCGGTCGATAGCCAGGATGCTGACGCGCCGCAAGGGCGTGGAGGTTTGGTTAGACATAATTCAATTGTTCTTATAGGGGAAAGTGGTCACCAGACGGCTGGATCGTCTTATTTTTTGTCGGATGTGTCCAGTGTCCTGTGCAGGTGGCTGGCCTTAGGCTCTGGCAGCCAACCCATGATCAATAAACATCACAGGTGCCTGCATGATCCCTAGAACCTTGTTCAGTTCCGAGCACGAACTCTTCCGTGACAGCGTGCGTACGTTCCTTGAAAAAGAGGCTGTGCCTTTCCATGGTGAGTGGGAAAAACAGGGCTATATCGACCGCCAGTTGTGGAACAAGGCCGGGGAGGCGGGGATGCTGTGTTCACACATTCCCGAGGAGTACGGCGGCCTGGGTGCGGATTTTCTCTACAGTGCGGTGGTGATCGAGGAGATCGGCCGGCTGGGGCTGACGGGCATAGGTTTTTCTCTGCATTCGGACATTGTTGCGCCCTACATCCTGCATTACGGCAGTGAGGCGCTGAAGCACAAATACCTACCCCGTCTGGTGTCGGGGGAGAGGGTGACAGCCATCGCCATGACCGAGCCGGGTGCCGGCTCCGACCTGCAAGGGGTGAAGACCACGGCGGTGCTCGATGGCGACGAATATGTGATCAACGGCTCCAAGACCTTTATTACCAACGGCTATCTGGCGGACCTGGTGATTGTGGTGGCCAAGACCGATCCCAAGGCCGGCGCCAAGGGCACCAGCTTGTTCCTCGTGGAGGCCGACACGCCTGGGTTCTCCAAGGGCAAGCGCCTGGAGAAAGTCGGGATGAAGGCCCAGGACACTTCGGAGCTGTTCTTCCAGGATGTGCGGGTGCCCAAGGAAAACCTGCTGGGGCAGGCTGGCATGGGCTTCGCCTATTTGATGCAGGAGTTGCCCCAGGAGCGCCTCACCGTCGCCATCGGCGGCTTGGCCAGTGCTGAGGCAGCGTTGCAATGGACCCTGGAGTACACGCGTGAGCGCAAGGCTTTCGGCAAGGCGATTGCCGATTTCCAGAACACCCGTTTCAAGCTGGCGGAGATGGCCACGCAAATCCAGATTGGCCGGGTGTTTGTCGATCGCTGCCTGGAGCTGCACCTGCAAGGCAAGCTCGATGTGCCAACGGCGGCAATGGCCAAGTACTGGGGGACCGATCTGCAGTGCAAGGTTCTCGATGAGTGTGTGCAGTTGCACGGTGGCTACGGCTTCATGTGGGAGTATCCGATAGCCCGTGCCTGGGCGGATGCCCGAGTGCAGCGCATCTACGCCGGGACCAACGAGATCATGAAGGAAATCATCGCTCGTTCACTCTAGAAGTCGGCTGCCGGCGAATGAACAGCGCGCATTCGCCGGCGAGCCCGCTCCTGACGTGTTCAAGGGGCGGGGTTGGGGTGGTCCTTATGAATCGCCTCGATCCCGGCCAGGAGCTCTTCCGACAATTTCAATTCGGCGCTGGCGATGTTGCTATCCAGCTGTTCCAGGGTGGTTGCACCGATGATGTTGCTGGTCACGAACGGTTGCTGGTTGACGAAGGCCAGGGCCATCTGCGCCGGGTCCAGGCCATGTTCGCGTGCCAGGGCTACGTAACGGCTGCAGGCCGCTTCCGATTGGGGGTTGAAGTAGCGGCTGAAGCGGCTATAGAGGCTTAGTCGAGCCTTGGCTGGCCGGGCGCCACCTTCGTATTTGCCAGACAGGTAGCCAAAGGCCAGTGGGGAGTAGGCCAGCAGGCCACATTGTTCGCGAATGGCAATTTCCGCCAGGCCCACTTCAAAACTGCGGTTGAGCAGGTTGTAGGGGTTCTGGATCGACACCGCGCGAGGCCAGCCACGGCTTTGCGCCAGTGCGAGGAACTTCATGGTGCCCCATGGCGTTTCATTGGACAGGCCGATATGGCGGATCTTGCCGGCCTTGACTTGCTCGTCCAGGGCTTCGAGGGTTTCTTCCAGAGGGGTGAAGTCTTCGTCGGCCTGGTGCTTGTAGCCCAGTTGACCGAAGAAGTTGGTGCTGCGCTCGGGCCAGTGCAACTGATAAAGGTCGATCCAGTCGGTCTGCAGGCGCTTGAGGCTGGCATCCACGGCTTCGACTATGTGTTTGCGGTTGTGCTTGAGGTGTTTGTCGCGGATGTAGTCGATGGTGTTGCCTGGGCCGGCGATCTTGCTGGCCAGGATCCAGTCGGCGCGGTCGCCGCGTTGCTTGAACCAGTTGCCTATATAGCGCTCGGTGGTGGCGTAGGTTTCGGCCTTGGGCGGCACCGGGTACATTTCGGCGGTGTCGATGAAGTTGATTCCGGCGCTCTTGGCTCGCTCGATCTGAGCGAAGGCCTCTGCCTCGGTATTCTGCTCGCCCCAAGTCATGGTACCCAGGCAAATCGCACTCACATTCAGATCGGTTCGGCCTAGCTGGCGGTAGTCCATCGGGTACTCCCTTGGCAAAACAATCATAAAAGCAGGTTGAATTTTTTTTCGCAATCTGCATAATTCGGCAGCTCTTTCTGCAGTGGAAGTGATGCGCCGCCTGCCGAAGAATCTTGCCGTATATCAGACGCGCTGACCCGAGCCCCCGATAGCGTCTGTGTCCGGCTGCCTTTGACCTTGTCAAAGTAAGCACTATTCAGTAAGATCCGCCGTCTATTTTGCTGGGCGGCCCCTGAGGCTATAAAGAATGAAAACTTTTACTGCTAAACCGGAAACAGTAAAGCGCGACTGGTTCGTCGTCGACGCTGCTGGTCAGACCCTGGGTCGTCTGGCCACCGAAATCGCGAGCCGTCTGCGTGGCAAGCACAAGCCTGAGTACACTCCTCACGTTGACACCGGCGACTACATCGTCGTGATCAATGCCGAGCAGGTACGTGTTACTGGCGCTAAAACCACTGACAAAATGTACTACTCCCACTCCGGTTTCCCGGGCGGCATCAAGTCGATCAACTTCGAAAAGCTGATCGCAAAAGCCCCTGAGCGCGTGATCGAGACCGCGGTAAAAGGCATGCTGCCTAAGAACCCGCTGGGTCGCGACATGTACCGTAAGCTGAAAGTCTATGCGGGCGCTGCACACCCTCATACTGCTCAGCAGCCCCAAGAACTGAAGATTTAACGGAATAGTTCATTATGTCGGCGACTCAAAATTACGGCACTGGCCGTCGCAAGACTGCAACCGCACGCGTTTTCCTGCGTCCGGGCACTGGCAACATCTCGATCAACAACCGCTCCCTGGATAACTTCTTCGGCCGCGAAACTGCCCGCATGGTAGTTCGTCAGCCGCTGGAGCTGACCGAGACCGTTGAGAAGTTCGATATCTACGTCACCGTTATCGGCGGCGGTGTAAGTGGTCAAGCTGGCGCAATCCGCCACGGTATCACTCGCGCTCTGATGGATTACGACGAAACTCTGCGCAGCGCTCTGCGTAAAGCTGGTTTCGTAACCCGTGACGCACGTGAAGTTGAACGTAAGAAAGTGGGTCTGCGTAAAGCGCGTAAGCGTCCGCAATACTCCAAGCGTTAATTCGCTACTGCGTTCAAAAAAACGCCCAGCCTCCTTTTGGAGCTGGGCGTTTTTTATTGTCTAAAATTTGCTCTGTGACAACTTGCCACATCCACGGAGGCCCTATACTACAAGGCTTCGGGCCAGGTCGGCTTGGTAATTACCTTGTCAGAATAGGGGCTTTTCATTACCATTCGGCAAAATTTTTATAAGTTCAGATTTTTACTTAGTAGATGCCTGATTTAACAGGCCACAAAGCTGATGGGAGAGGACTGAATGAGCAATGACGGCGTGAATGCAGGCCGGCGTCGCTTCCTAGTAGCAGCCACATCCGTGGTGGGTGCTGCTGGAGCGGTGGGGGCTGCGGTCCCGTTCGTGGGGTCATGGTTTCCCAGTGCCAAGGCGAAAGCCGCAGGTGCACCGGTGAAGGTGAATATCAGCAAGATCGATCCAGGTCAGCAGATGATTGCTGAGTGGCGTGGTCAACCGGTATTCATCGTCCGCCGTACCGAGGAAATCCTGGGGAATCTTAAAAAGATCGAGGGCCAGCTGTCTGACCCTGACTCCAAGAACTCAGTACAACCAACCTACGTCGACCCGGAAGTGCGTTCGATCAAGCCAGAGATCCTGCTGCTGATCGGTATCTGCACCCACCTGGGCTGTTCTCCGACCTTCCGTCCTGAGGTGGCGCCTGCGGATCTGGGCAAGGACTGGGTAGGTGGCTATTTCTGCCCTTGCCACGGCTCCCACTACGATCTGGCTGGTCGCGTCTACAAGGCGCAGCCTGCGCCCCTGAACCTGCCAGTACCCCCGCATTCCTATGAGTCGGATGACATCATCGTCATTGGCGTCGACACGGAGAAAGCGTGATGAGCAAGTTCATGGATTGGGTTGATGCGCGCTTCCCCGCGACCAAGATGTGGGAAGACCATCTCAGCAAGTATTACGCTCCGAAGAACTTCAACTTCTTCTATTTCTTTGGCTCCCTGGCACTGCTGGTTCTGGTTAACCAGATCGTTACCGGTGTCTGGCTGACCATGAGCTACACCCCTTCGGCGGAAGAGGCCTTTGCTTCCGTTGAATACATCATGCGCGACGTCGAGTACGGCGCGATCTTGCGTCTGCTGCACTCCACCGGCGCTTCGGCGTTCTTCATCGTGGTCTATCTGCACATGTTCCGTGGTTTGCTCTACGGTTCGTATCAGAAGCCGCGTGAGCTGGTGTGGCTGTTCGGCATGCTGATCTACTTGGCGCTGATGGCTGAGGCCTTCATGGGCTACCTGCTGCCTTGGGGCCAGATGTCCTACTGGGGTGCCCAGGTGATCATTTCGCTGTTCGGTGCGATCCCCGTTATTGGTGACGACCTGACTCAGTGGATCCGTGGCGACTACCTGATTTCCGGGATTACCCTGAACCGCTTCTTCGCCCTGCACGTGGTAGCCCTGCCGATCGTGATTCTCGGTCTGGTGGTGCTGCACATCCTGGCGTTGCACGAAGTGGGTTCGAACAACCCGGATGGCGTCGATATCAAGAAGAACAAGGACGAGAACGGCATCCCGCTGGATGGTATTCCTTTCCACCCTTACTACACCGTGAAGGATATCGTCGGCGTAGTGGTGTTCCTGTTCATCTTCTGCTCGATCGTGTTCTTCTTCCCGGAAATGGGCGGTTACTTCCTTGAGAAGCCGAACTTCGAGCAAGCCAACCCGTTCAAGACCCCCGAGCACATTGCTCCAGTTTGGTACTTCACACCGTTCTACGCGATCCTGCGTGCGGTGCCAGACAAGCTCTTGGGTGTTATCGCCATGGGCGCTGCAATTGCGGTCCTGTTCGTACTGCCTTGGCTCGACCGTAGTCCGGTCAAGTCCATGCGCTACAAAGGCTTGCTGAGCAAGATCTGGTTGCTAGTGTTCTGCATCTCGTTCGTGATCCTGGGTGTGCTGGGTGTGTTGGCGCCAACTCCAGGCCGTACGCTGTTGTCGCAGGTATGTACCTTCCTGTACTTCGCCTACTTCATTCTGATGCCGTTCTATACCAGGCTCGAGAAGACCAAACCGGTTCCGGAAAGGGTGACTGGCTGATGAAAAAGCTATTTGCTGTACTGATTCTTGCTGCTATGCCTGTGTTGTCTTTCGCGAATACCGCTGGTCCTGAATTGGAGAAGGTTGATATCGACCTGTCCGACAAGGCTGCCCTGCAAGACGGCGCGCGTACTTTTGCCAACTACTGCATGGGCTGCCACAGCGCCAAGTTCCAGCGTTATGAGCGGGTTGCCGATGACTTGGGCATTCCTCACGACCTGATGTTGAGCAAGCTGGTATTCACCGGTGCCAAGATCGGTGACCACATGAGCATCGGTATGCAGCCTGCGGATGCCAAGACCTGGTTCGGTGCAGCGCCACCTGACCTGACTCTGGTGGCTCGTGTTCGTGGTACTGACTGGCTCTATGGCTACCTCAAGTCCTTCTACGAGGATCCGGCGCGCCCTTGGGGTGTGAACAACAAGGTGTTCCCGAATGTGGGCATGCCTAACGTTCTGGTCGGCCTGCAGGGGCGCCAGGTGGTCGGCTGTAAGCAGGTGCAGATCGTCGAAGACGGCAAGAAGCAATATGATCCGTTGACCGGTACGCCGCTGACTCATGAGGCATGCGATCAACTGACCGTCAAGGAAAACACCGGTAGCCTCAACGAGGCGCAGTTCGACGAGAAGGTCAAGAATCTGGTGACCTTCCTGGCTTACTCGGCCAACCCGGTGAAACTGCAGCACCAGCGCATCGGTACTTACGTACTGCTGTACCTGGCCTTCTTCTTCGTGTTCGCCTATCTGCTCAAGCGCGAATACTGGAAGGATGTGCACTGATAGCTTTTTAAGCGTCAGTTGTTGAGCGTGCGCGCCCAAGGGCGTCTCTGAAACTGTAACAACCCTGTATCATTCGGGGGTTACCAGAGGCGCCCTGAGGGCGCGCTTGTTTTTTCTGCTTCCGATAATTTCAACAAGCGAGGAGGATCGCCATGGGCGTGACCAATCGGTTGGCCTGTTACTCCGACCCCGCCGACCACTATTCCCACCGGGTGCGCATTGTGCTTGCGGAAAAGGGTGTCAGCGCCGAGATCATCAGTGTGGAGGCGGGGCGTCAGCCGCCGAAGCTGATCGAAGTGAATCCTTATGGGAGCTTGCCTACGCTGGTCGATCGCGACTTGGCGTTGTGGGAGTCGACAGTGGTGATGGAGTACCTGGATGAGCGTTATCCACATCCGCCATTGCTGCCGGTCTATCCTGTCGCGCGAGCCAACAGTCGTTTGCTGATGCATCGAATCCAGCGTGACTGGTGTGGGCAAGTGGATCTGATTCTTGATTCGCGGACCAAGGAAGCTGCACGAGTGCAGGCGCGTAAGGAACTGCGCGAAAGCTTGACGGGGGTTTCTCCGTTGTTTGCCGACAAGCCATTCTTCCTCAGTGAGGAACAAAGTCTGGTGGACTGCTGCCTACTGCCCATACTCTGGAGATTGCCGATCCTGGGTATCGAACTGCCGCGGCAGGCCAAGCCGCTGCTTGATTATATGGAACGCCAATTTGCGCGTGAGGCTTTCCAGGCGAGTTTGTCTGGCGTCGAACGCGATATGCGCTGAGGCTTAAGGAGCCGCTATGAACTCCAGTCGACCTTATCTGGTCCGCGCGCTCTACGAGTGGATTGTGGACAACGATTGCACCCCGCACATGCTGGTCAATTCCGACTACCCAGCGGTGCAGGTGCCCCAGGGGTTTGCCAGTGATGGGCAGATCGTCCTGAATATTTCTCCCAGTGCTGTGCGTCATTTGCATATGGATAACGACGTGGTGACCTTTGAAGGGCGCTTCGGTGGTGTGCCTCATAGCCTGCATGTGCCGGTTGCGGCGATCCTGGGGATCTATGCGCGTGAGAATGGCCAGGGCATGGTTTTCGATCTGGAGTCGCCTCTGGATGAAGAGGACGACATCGAGCCGGATGACGACCTGCCGCCACCGGATAGTGAGCCGCCGCGCCCCAGTGGCCGGCCCAGCTTGAAAGTGGTCAAGTAATAAAAAAGGCGATCCAACGGATCGCCTTTTTTGTCTCTGGCAGCTGATCGTCAGTCGATGTACTCGAACAATTTGACGATTTTCTGTACCCCGGAAACGCTCTGTACCACGTTGGTGGCTTGGGCGGCTTCCTGTTGGGTCAGCAGGCCCAGCAAGTAAACGATGCCATTTTCAGTCACTACCTTGATCCGCGAAGCAGGCACGTTGGCGTCGGCGAGCATCTGGGTCTTGATCTTGGTGGTCAGCCAGCCATCGTTCTGGCGAGCCAGGAAGCCGGACGGTGGCAGTACCTGCAGTTCGTTGTGCACCTTCTTGACGCGCTGCACTTCACTGGCGGCCTGTTCGGCCATGGCCTTGAGGTCCGGGCGGGGTGTCTGGCCAGCCAGCAGGACGATGCCGTTGAAGCTGGTGACGACGATGTGCGAGTTGTTTTCCAGGTCCGGGCTGGCTTTGGCTACGTTGACGGCGACTTTGGTCTCGATCAGTGAGTCGTCGATCTTGCTGCCAAAGGTGCGGGTGCCGCGGTCATCATCAATGGGCTTGTCGCGGGTGGCGGTAATCACTGAGCTGCAACCAGTGATGCTCAGGCACAAGGTCAAGGCCAGGAGGCCAAGGCGATTAGGGGTCATTCTTCACTCCCGAACAATTGGCTGTCGATCAGATCGCAGAGGCAATGGATCGCCAGCAGGTGGACTTCTTGAATGCGTGCAGTGACGGTGGCCGGTACGCGAATCTCGACATCTTCAGGTAGTAGCAAGGAGGCCATGCCCCCACCGTCACGGCCGGTCAATGCTACGACAATCATTTCGCGATCATGTGCGGCCTGGATCGCTTGAATAATGTTTGCAGAGTTGCCGCTGGTGGAAATGGCCAGCAACACATCGCCGGGCTGGCCCAGGGCGCGGATCTGTTTGGAGAAGACTTCGTTGTAGCTGTAGTCATTGGCGATCGAGGTGATGGTTGAGCTGTCGGTGGTCAGGGCAATGGCCGGCAGGCTCGGGCGCTCGCGTTCGAAACGGTTCAGCAGTTCGGAGGAAAAATGCTGGGCGTCGCCGGCAGAGCCGCCATTGCCGCAGGAGAGCATTTTGCCCTCATTGAGCAGGGCGTTGACCATGACCTGGCTGGCTTGCTCGATGTGCGGTGCAAGTACGTCCATCGCCTGTTGCTTGGTGTCGATACTGGCCTGAAAAAGCTGGCGAATTCGGGATTGCATGTCCATCTGTGTGACCTTAAGTGGCGCGGCTTGGTGGCACGTAAATGTGCAGCCCGCAAAGCAAAGAGCAAAAAAGTTGAGTGAAAAAGGGTGCGGCCTGAGGGCTTCTTTCAGCTATCAAAGGCATTGCGTAGCCAGTTCAAGCGGGCTTCTGCACCCGAGGCGCCGTCAATGGCGACCACGTCGAAACGGCAGGGGTGATTGGACCAGCGTGATTCGCTTTGCAGGAAAAACTGTGCGGCAAGGATCAGTTTTTGACGCTTGCGCCCATCAATACTGTCCAGTGCGCCACCCCATTGCGTGTGTTTTCTGTAGCGGACTTCGACGAATACTACTGTATCGCCGTCAAGCATGACCAGATCAAGCTCGCCGCGTTTGCACAGCCAGTTCTGCGCCAGAAGGCGCAGTCCTTGCTGCTGGAGATGCCGGAGCGCTTGGCTTTCGGCATCTCGTCCACTGTGCTGGCTTGATCCTTGTGGCATTAGCGTGGCGTATCTGGCAGTCGGGTCACCTGACCGCCGACGAACTTGGCCCATGGTAGTTGGCGCTCGATGCGCTGCCCTGGAGCCATGCCCAGGCTGCCGGATTCGCCTTCGATTCGGCTGTCTGGCAGAGCCTTGAGTTGGCCCAGGCGTGGCGCCAGGCGGTAGGCGTCAACGCCCATTGCGTACAGGCGCCCGAGGCTGCCGCCGGCTTGCGGCCATTGTGCGGTGACCTGGCGGCGCAGTGGGCTGTTGGCATCCAGCAGCCAAGGGGTTTCGCAGAACATCACGCCGTTCATGTCGTTGTACTGATTCTGGTCGCCACTGGCGCTGAACACGTTGGAAGTGGCATAGACCGGAACGTCGCCAGCGTACTGGAAGTTCAGTGTCGGCTTGATCTGCTGTGCCTGTTGCGGGGTGGAGGCGAGGAAAATGAATTCGATGTCCTGGCGGCGCGATGGCTGTGCGGCAACCTGGGTGCCTACCGTGCTCTGCAGGCTCTTGGCGCGACCTTCGCTCTGGCGCAGCTTGAACAGGTCGGCAATCTGCTGGGCCAGGGCAACTGGCTGATCAACGCGCTCGATACCAATCACGCTGCCACCGTTGGCTTCCCAGTCCTGGCGGAAGGCCTTGAGTACGCGATCACCCCACTCGCCTTTTGGAACCAGGGCGGCGGCGCGGTGCAGGCCATCGGCGCGGGCGCGACGAGAAACCTCGCGAGCTTCGTCCTCGGCTGCCAGGCCAAATTGGAACAGTTGCGCAGGGCCTTGTTCGCCTTCGCTGTAGTTCAGCGCCAGGGTGGTGATCGGCAGTTGCGGGCGTGCGGCAAGTTGCTTGACCAGGGGCTTTTCCAGTGGGCCAACCACCAGTTGCACACCGGCAGCCTGGGCTTTGCGATAGAAGTCATCCAGGGAGCTTAGGCGCGAGCTGTCATAGAACTCGATGCTGGGCGGCTTCTGCCCGGCTTGCTGGGCCTGATAGTGAGCAGCCATGAAGCCTTCGCGCAGGGCTTTGGAAACCGAGGCCAGAGGGCCGTCCTGTGGCAGCAGCAAAGCGATCTTCGAGACTGGCTGGCTGGCCAGTTCCTTGAGCTTGACCAGGGGCTGCGGCAGTTGGATGGCGGCAGGGTGTTTTGGATTCTGTGCGCGCCAGTTATCGATGGCTGCTTGCTGCTGTTCCAGGGTGCCAGCAGTCTTGACTGCCAGGGCCAGGTTCATCCAGCCCGCGAGATCGTCGTTGCCGGCGGGCTGCAGTTGGTCGGTAGGCAGGGCGGCAATTAGAGCCCAGATAGCTTCGTGGTTTTTGGCGGCTGCATCATCTTTCAATAGTGGGGCAAGGGTGATTCGCTCTTTAGCGGCAGCCAGGGTCTGGCCGTCGGCTTCCAGCGCGCGAGCATGAACGCTGCCGGTGCGAATCTGTTGTGCTGCCGGTAGTTCGCCCAGGTGCTGCAGGCTTGGGTGGCTCAATGCGCTGAGCGCAGCTTTCGGCTGGTTGCGGACCATGGCCAGCTCGGCAGAGAGGGTGCTGGCAAAGATCTGCTGGGCAGGTTTGAGTTGATCCAGCTGCACTTGCTGCAGGATCTGTCCGGCGCGTCCGGCATTGCCTTGGCGATACGCCATGTCGGCAGCGCTCAGGCGCAGCAACGCTGCTTTTTCCGGGGTTTTGCTGGTGGCGGCCTGTTCGAGCAGTTGCTCGATACTGGCATCCGGTGTCCGTGGAAGTTCGCCAAGGCTGGAAGAGGGCGAGCTGGCGCAAGCCACCAAAAGGGTAGCCAGGCAGAGGGCAAGAAACAGCCGCAGGCAAGCGATCATGTAAGTGTTCCTGATACTCGATCAAATGAGCGTGGAATTGTACCCAAGCGCTGGCTGGGGTGCGATGTTACTGGCGATAAACCGTCGATTTAGCTCAAGCAAATGTTGCTTTGGGGTCTAAAAGGTCGCAAAGGAGTGCGGTAGTAGCTGGTCGCCAGGCGTATTGAGAATGCTTCAACGCGCTACAATGGCGCTTTTGTCGATCAAGAGGTGTGCGCTTTGACTGCTCCAGGTCCTTTGAATTCCGCTGCTGGCTCGCTTTATGTGGTGGCGACGCCCATCGGCAACCTGGACGATATCAGCGCCCGGGCCTTGAAGTTGTTGCGTGAGGTGTCATTGATCGCTGCCGAAGACACTCGGCACTCCCAGCGACTGATGCAGCACTTTGGTATTTCCACGCCTTTGGCGGCCTGTCATGAGCACAATGAGCGTGATGAGGGCAGTCGCTTCATTACTCGCCTGTTGGCAGGGGATAACGTTGCCTTGATCTCCGATGCGGGTACTCCATTGATTTCCGATCCGGGTTATCACCTGGTGCGCCAGGCTCGGGCGGCAGGTATCAATGTAGTTCCCGTGCCTGGAGCCTGTGCACTGATCGCCGCCTTGTCGGCAGCGGGATTGCCTTCGGATCGATTTATCTTCGAGGGCTTTCTGCCTGCCAAGGCGGTTGGGCGTCGGGCTCGGCTGGAAGCGGTCAAGGAAGAGCCGCGTACGCTGATTTTCTATGAGGCGCCGCATCGTATTCTTGAATGTCTGCAGGACATGGAGTCGGTATTCGGTGGTGAGCGGCCGGCATTGTTGGCTCGGGAGCTGACCAAGACCTTTGAAACCCTCAAGGGGTTGCCGCTTTCCGAGTTGCGTCAGTTCGTCGAGTCCGACAGCAATCAGCAGCGTGGCGAGTGTGTGGTGCTGGTCGCGGGGTGGACCGCGCCGGAAAGTGATGAGGCGATCAGTAGTGAGTCGATGCGTATCCTTGACCTGTTGCTCAAGGAAATGCCGCTGAAACGGGCTGCTGCTTTGGCGGCTGAAATCACGGGTGAGCGCAAGAATGTGCTGTATCAGGTGGCCTTGAATAAACAGAAAGAACAATAAATTGCGTAGCAGGGTGGCCAAAGGCTTTTAGCGCTTGTTCTTCGTTCGCTCTGCCGTTAACCTGCGCGGCGGAGAGTCGATTGGACAGTCGCTGCCCTCTATGAAAATTAGAGGGGGGAGGAAAGTCCGGGCTCCATAGGGCGGAGTGCCAGGTAATGCCTGGGGGGCGTGAGCCTACGGAAAGTGCCACAGAAAATAACCGCCTAAGCACTTCGGTGCCGGTAAGGGTGAAAAGGTGCGGTAAGAGCGCACCGCACGTCTGGTAACAGTTCGTGGCTAGGTAAACCCCACTCGGAGCAAGACCAAATAGGGTTCCAAGGCGTGGCCCGCGCTGGAACCGGGTAGGTTGCTAAAGATGTCCAGTGATGGCCATCGTAGAGGAATGACTGTCCTCGACAGAACCCGGCTTACAGATCGACTCTCCACCTTTTCCCTCCCTGCTTGAATCAATAGCAGAAGCGTTTTTGTAATACCGAAAAAATCTTACTCTTAATAAATTACTTTAACTTCGCGCTGCAGCTTATTGAGCTGTCAGAAGTTGATGCTCTGGAACACCATCCGAATTCTCGTGACCTCTCCTTAAAGTCTCCTAAATCTCCGTTCTATAAGGCTTTTCCGTCGCTGCGCGCCTTGACGGTGGTGTGGGCGCATTCCTATAGTGTGCGCAAGTGGCGGAAAGTGGCATGAAGTGGGTTTTTTGAGCGCAAAACGCTAAAATTTGGAGAAACGCTGACGTGTTTCGCGGAGCTAACGCTATCAGTCTCGATGCAAAAGGCCGTCTCGCCATGCCGAGCCGGTATCGTGACGAGCTCGTTTCGCGAAGTTCCGGGCAGTTAATCGTCACGATCGATGCTGTTGATCCATGTTTGTGTGTTTACCCCCTCGATGAGTGGGAGCTGATTGAAACCAAACTGCGCGCACTGCCTTCTCTTCGTGAAGAGAACCGTCGTTTGCAGCGTTTGCTGATTGGTAATGCCGTCGACCTTGAACTCGATGGCAGTGGTCGTTTTCTGGTGCCGCCGCGCCTGCGTGAATATGCCAAGTTGGATAAGCGCGCAATGCTGGTGGGCCAACTGAACAAGTTCCAATTGTGGGACGAGGATGCCTGGAATGCTGTTTCCGCAGCTGACCTGGCGGCTATTCAACAACCGGGCGCCATGCCTGATGAACTGCGTGATCTGATCCTGTGACTATTGATAGCGGCTTTAACCACATCACCGTGCTGCTTGACGAAGCCGTCGAGGCTCTCGCCGTGCGCCCTGATGGCTGCTATCTGGATGGCACCTTTGGGCGCGGGGGGCATAGCCGGCTGATTCTCAGCAAGCTCGGACCCGAGGGCCGGCTCCTCGGATTCGACAAGGATCCCCAGGCGATTGCCACCGGGCAAGCGCTAGCGGCCGAAGACGGCCGCTTTGTCGTTGTACAGCGCAGTTTTGCCGAGCTCGGTTCGGAAGTCGCGGAGCGCGGCCTGGCGGGCAAGGTCAGTGGTGTCCTGCTGGACCTGGGTGTGTCTTCACCGCAGTTGGACGACCCGGAGCGCGGCTTCAGTTTTCTCAATGATGGCCCGCTGGACATGCGCATGGACCCAACCCGTGGCATCAGTGCTGCGCAGTTCATCGCCACGGCTCCGGTAGAGGAGATTGCCCGGGTATTCAAGGAGTACGGCGAAGAGCGTTTCTCCGGCCGCATGGCGCGAGCCGTGGTCGAACGCCGCGAGATCCAGCCATTCGAACGCACCGCCGACCTGGCTGAAGTGCTGAAAGTCGCCAACCCCGCGTGGGAAAAGGGCAAGAACCCTGCCACCCGTGCTTTCCAGGGCCTGCGAATTCACGTCAATAACGAACTGGGCGACCTCGAAGCCGGCCTTGAAGCGGCACTGGAGTCCCTGGAAGTGGGCGGTCGTCTGGTGGTGATCAGTTTCCACTCGCTGGAAGATCGCATCGTCAAACTGTTCATGCGCCGCCTGGTGAAGGGCGAGTCCGATAACCTGCCGCGCAATCTGCCGGTACGTTTCGAAGCCTTCGTGCCGAAAATCAAGGTCCACGGCAAAGCGCAGTTCGCCTCCGAGGCAGAACTCAAGGCCAACCCTCGTGCCCGTAGTGCCGTCATGCGTGTTGCGGAGAAGCTTCGGTGAGCAAGCTTTTCGCCAAGCCACTTCCAGGCGGAAGCTTTTTCATGTTCCTGCTATTTGTCGGCGTGCTGGTCTCCGCGATTGCGGTGTCCTACAGCGCTCACTGGAATCGTCAATTGCTCAACACGCTGTATGGCGAGCTGAGCGTGCGTGACAAGGCTCAGGCCGAATGGGGTCGGCTGATCCTCGAGCAAAGTACCTGGACTGCCCACAGCCGCATCGAGGTGCTGGCCACTGAGCAACTGAAGATGCACATTCCCGGCGCGGCCGAAGTCCGCATGGTGGCGCCATGAAGCTTGAAGGCGCGCTCTATCCTTGGCGTTTTCGTGTTGTGCTGGGATTGCTGGCGGTCATGGTGTCGGCGATTGCCTGGCGCATCATTGACCTGCAGGTGGTCGACCGTGACTTCCTCAAGGGGCAGGGTGATGCGCGAAGTGTTCGGCATATTCCCATTCCCGCGCACCGTGGCTTGATCACGGACCGCAATGGCGAGCCTCTGGCCGTCAGTACGCCGGTCACCACCCTGTGGGCCAATGCCAAGGAAATGCAGCTGGCCAAGGATCGCTGGCCGGCACTGGCCATGGCTCTCGGCCAAGACCCCAAGGCCCTGGCCGAGCGTCTTGAGGCCCAGGCCAATAAAGAGTTCATCTATCTGGTTCGCGGGCTGACTCCGGAGCAGGGCCAGTCGGTACTCGATCTGAAGGTTCCCGGTGTCTATGGCATCGAGGAGTTCCGGCGTTTCTACCCCGCTGGCGAAGTCACTGCGCACATGGTGGGTTTCACTGATATCGACGACCGCGGTCGCGAAGGCGTGGAGCTGGCCTATGACGAATGGCTCGCTGGGGTTCCGGGCAAGCGCCAGGTCATCAAGGACCGGCGCGGCAGGCTGATCAAGGACGTTCAGGTCACCAAGAACGCCAAGGCTGGCAAGCCCTTGGCGTTGTCGATTGACCTGCGCCTGCAATACCTGGCCAATCGCGAGCTGCGCAATGCCATCGTCGAGAACGGTGCCAAGGCCGGCAGTCTGGTGATCATGGATGTGAAGACCGGCGAGATCCTGGCCATGGTCAACCAGCCGACCTACAACCCGAACAACCGCCGCAACCTGCAGCCGGCGATGATGCGCAACCGCGCGATGATCGACGTGTTCGAGCCCGGCTCGACCATGAAGGCGATCTCCATGAGTGCTGCGCTGGAAACCGGGCGCTGGAAGCCCAGCGATACCGTTGAGGTCTACCCGGGCACCTTGCAGTTGGGCAAATACACCATTCGCGACGTTTCCAAGACGGAAGGTCCGGTACTCGACCTGACCGGCATTCTGATCAACTCCAGTAACGTCGGCATGAGTAAGGTCGCCTTCGATATCGGCGGCGAAACAATTTTCCGTCTGGCACAGAAAATCGGTCTGGGCCAGGACACGGGGCTCGGTTTCCCTGGCGAGCGGGTCGGCAACCTGCCGAACTACCGTGAATGGCGCAAGGCGGAAACCGCAACCCTGTCTTATGGCTATGGCCTGTCGGTAACGGCGATCCAGCTGGTGCATGCGTTCTCCGCGCTGGCTAACAACGGCCGTATCGCTCCGCTGACGCTGATCAAGTCCGACAAGACTCCGCAAACCACTCAGGTGATTCCGGAAAATGTCGCCAAGACCATGCAGGGCATGTTGCAGCAGGTGATCGAAGCCCCTCGTGGCGTATTCCGGGCTCAAGTCCCGGCCTATCACGTGGCAGGCAAGAGTGGTACCGCGCGCAAGACTTCGGTGGGCACCAAGGGCTATGCCGAGAACTCTTACCGCTCGCTGTTCGCCGGCTTCGGTCCGATGAGCGATCCACGCTACGCCATCGTGGTGGTGATCGATGAACCGAGCAAAGCCGGTTACTTCGGTGGCCTGGTATCGGCGCCGGTGTTCAGCAAAGTGATGTCCGGCACCCTGCGCCTGATGAACATTACTCCGGACAACCTGCCGACCACGCAGCAGGCCAATGCCGCATCCGGTACCCCAGTACGAGCCAATGGAGGGCGCGGCTGATGTCTCTTAGCCTGAACAAGATTTTCGCCCATGCCGGTCGCGACCTGCTGATTCGCGAGCTGACCCTGGACAGTCGCAATGTGCGTGCCGGGGACCTGTTTCTGGCGGTGCCCGGCGCCAAGTTCGATGGTCGTGCACACATTGCCGATGCACTGCAGCGCGGGGCGGCGGCCGTGGCCTATGAAGTGGAAGGGGCAACTGTGCTGCCGCTGACCGACGCGCCGTTGATTCCGGTCAAGGGCCTGGCTGCGCAGCTTTCGGACATTGCAGGGCGCTTCTATGGCGATCCGAGCCGTCAGCTGAACCTGGTGGGCGTGACCGGCACCAACGGCAAGACCAGTGTGACTCAATTGGTGGCCCAGGCCCTGGATCTGCTGGGGCAGCGTTGTGGCCTGGTGGGCACGCTGGGTACCGGTTTCCATGGCGCGCTGCAAAGCGGTCTGCACACCACACCGAATCCGATTGCCGTGCAGGCCACCTTGGCTGACCTGAAAAATGCCGGGGCCAAGGCCGTGGCTATGGAAGTTTCGTCCCATGGCCTGGATCAAGGGCGCGTGGCAGCACTGGCCTTCGATGTCGCAGTGCTGACCAACCTGTCCCGTGATCACCTGGATTATCACGGGACCATGGAAGCCTATGGTGCGGCCAAGGCCAAACTCTTTGGCTGGACCGACCTGCGTTGCCGGGTGATCAACCTCGACGATGATTTCGGCCGGCAATTGGCTGCCGACAAGCACGAGTCGCGACTGATCACTTACAGCCTCGAAGACTCCGCGGCTTATCTGTACTGCCGCGAAGCGCGCTTTGATGACGATGGCGTGCGCGCGACCCTGGTGACCCCGCAAGGTGAGCACCATCTGCGTAGCTGCCTGCTCGGGCGCTTCAACTTGAGCAACGTGCTGGCTGCAGTGGGGGCGTTGCTGGGCCTTGAATATGCGCTGGATGAAATCCTCGCGGTCCTGCCCAAGCTGGAAGGCCCCGCCGGACGCATGCAGCGCCTGGGTGGCGGTACTCAGCCGCTGGTGGTGGTGGACTACGCCCACACGCCGGACGCGCTGGAAAAAGTCTTGCTGGCCCTGCGCCCACACGCCAAGGGGCGCCTGCTGTGCCTGTTCGGCTGTGGCGGTGATCGCGATCGCGGCAAGCGTCCCTTGATGGCTGAAGTGGTCGAGCGCCTGGCCGATGGTGTGCTGGTGACCGACGACAACCCGCGTACTGAAGAGCCCGCGCAGATTTTTGATGATATTCGTGCTGGCTTCAGTGCTGCGCAAAAGGTTGAGTTCATCGCCGGTCGCGGGCCGGCGATTGCGCGCTTGATCGCCTCTGCGTCGGCCGATGACGTCGTGGTGCTGGCGGGCAAGGGGCATGAGGATTACCAGGAAATCAATGGCCAGCGACATGACTTCTCCGATCTCGCCGAGGCGGACAAGGCCTTGATCGCGTGGGAGGCGGCCCATGCTTAAAGCCATGCAACTCAGTGAAGTTTGCGCTCCATTGGACGCCCGCCTGATCGCGGGCGACGCTCGTTTTAGCGGAGTCAGTATCGATAGCCGGGCGATCCAGGCCGGCCAGCTGTTTGTTGCCTTGACGGGCCCGCGTTTTGACGGCCATGACTACCTGAATGAAGTGGCGGCCAAGGGCGCCGTGGCGGCTTTGGTTGAGCGTGAAGTGCCCGACAGTACGCTGCCGCAATTGCTGGTCAAGGACACACGGCTGGCGCTCGGGCAGTTGGGCGCTTTGAATCGCGCCGCCTTCAGCCGTCCGGTCGCTGCAGTTACTGGCTCCAGCGGCAAGACCACGGTCAAGGAAATGCTTGCCAGCATCCTGCGTACCCGTGGTCCGGTGCTCGCCACCCGGGGCAACCTGAACAATGATCTGGGTGCGCCGCTGACTTTGCTGGAGCTGGCCCCGGAGCACACGGCTGCGGTCATCGAGCTGGGCGCATCGCGCATTGGCGAGATTGCCTACACCGTGGCCATGACTCGCCCGCATGTGGCGATCATCAACAACGCCGGTACCGCTCACGTTGGTGAGTTTGGCGGGCCGGAGAAGATCGTCGAGGCCAAGGGTGAAATCCTTGAAGGCCTTGATGGCACTGGTATTGCGGTGCTCAACCTGGATGACAAAGCCTTCCCGATCTGGAAGGCCCGCGCTGCAGGTCGTCAGGTGCTGAGCTTCGCCCTGGACAACAAGGCGGCCGATTTCTACGCCTCCGATATCGGTCGTGATGCCCGTGGTTGCCCGTCCTTCAAACTGCACAGCCCCAAGGGGGTGGAAGCGGTACAACTGAACTTGCTGGGCACCCACAACGTGGCCAATGCCCTGGCCGCGGCGGCCGCTGCCTACGCCATGGGCGTTTCGCTGTTCGGTACCGTCACTGGCCTGAATGCGGTGCAGCCGGTCAAGGGGCGTACCGTCGCCCAATTGGCCAGGAACGGCATGCGGGTCATCGATGACACTTACAATGCAAACCCCACCTCAATGTGCGCCGCCGTTGATATACTCGCCGGCTTTTCCGGCCGCACCGTCCTGGTGCTCGGAGACATCGGCGAGTTGGGCGAGTGGGCGGAGCAGGGGCACCGCGAAGTAGGTGCATATGCCGCTGGCAAGGTTTCGGCCCTGTATGCCGTTGGCCCGATGATGGCTCACGCCGTTGCCGCTTTCGGCGAGCATGCGCGCCACTTCGCCAGCCAGGCTGACCTGATTGCCGCCTTGGGCGTCGAGCAAGACCCAAATACCACCCTTTTGATCAAAGGATCGCGCAGCGCGGTGATGGAAAACATCGTCGCGGCTTTGTGCGGCTCCCATCTTCAAGAAAAAGACGGAGAGAAACATTAATGCTGCTGCTGCTAGCGGAGTACCTGCAACAGTTCTACAAAGGCTTCGCGGTCTTTCAGTACCTGACCCTGCGCGGGATTCTCGGGGTACTGACTGCGCTGTCTTTGGCGCTGTGCCTGGGTCCGTGGATGATCCGTACTCTGCAGAACCGCCAGATCGGCCAGGCTGTGCGTAATGACGGTCCGCAATCCCATCTCTCCAAATCGGGCACGCCAACCATGGGCGGCGCACTGATTCTTTCGGCCATTGGTATCAGCACCCTGCTGTGGGCGGACCTGCGCAACCACTATGTGTGGGTCGTGCTGGTGGTCACCCTGGCCTTCGGTGCCATCGGCTGGGTTGACGACTATCGCAAGGTGATCGAGAAGAACTCCCGTGGCCTGCCCAGCCGCTGGAAGTATTTCTGGCAATCGGTGTTTGGCCTCGGCGCCGCGATCTTCCTTTATATGACTGCCCAGAGCCCGGTGGAAACCACGCTGCTGATCCCGATGCTCAAAGACGTGAGCATTCCGCTGGGTGTCGGTTTTGTGGTCCTGACCTATTTCGTCATCGTCGGTTCGAGCAACGCGGTCAACCTGACCGACGGCCTCGATGGCCTGGCGATCATGCCGACGGTGATGGTCGGCGGCGCGCTGGGGATCTTCTGCTACCTGTCGGGTAACGTGAAGTTCGCCGAATACCTGCTGATTCCTTATGTACCGGGAGCCGGTGAGCTGATTGTCTTCTGCGGCGCGCTGATTGGCGCCGGCCTGGGCTTCTTGTGGTTCAACACCTACCCGGCGCAAGTCTTCATGGGCGACGTCGGCGCGCTGGCGCTGGGCGCGGCCCTGGGCACTATCGCGGTGATCGTCCGTCAGGAAATCGTCCTGTTCATCATGGGCGGCGTGTTCGTGATGGAAACCCTGTCGGTGGTGATCCAGGTGGCTTCCTTCAAATTGACCGGTCGCCGGGTGTTTCGCATGGCGCCGATTCACCACCACTTTGAACTCAAGGGCTGGCCCGAGCCGCGTGTGATCGTCCGTTTCTGGATCATCACCGTGATTCTGGTGCTGATCGGCCTTGCCACCCTGAAGCTGAGGTAGAACGAGTGTCTCTGATCGCTTCTGACCACTTCCGCATCGTTGTCGGCCTCGGCAAGAGCGGCATGTCCCTGGTTCGCTTCCTGGCGAACCGGGGCGTTGCCTTTGCGGTGGCCGATACGCGGGAAAATCCACCTGAACTGGCCACGCTGCGGCGTGACTATCCGCAGGTGGAAGTGCGTTGTGGCGAGCTGGATGTCGAATTTCTGTGCCGTGCCGATGAGCTCTACGTGAGCCCTGGCCTGGCCCTGGCGACCCCGGCCCTGCAGGCCGCTGCTGCCCGTGGGGTGAAACTGTCCGGTGATATCGAGCTGTTCGCGCGTAACGCGAAGGCGCCGATCGTTGCAATCAGCGGCTCCAATGCCAAGAGCACGGTGACCACCCTGGTGGGGGAAATGGCCGCCGCGGCGGGCAAGCGTGTGGCGGTGGGAGGCAACCTCGGCACCCCGGCCCTGGATCTGCTCAGCGACGACGTCGAGCTGTACGTGATGGAACTGTCCAGCTTCCAGCTGGAGACCACTGATCAACTGGGCGCTGAAGTGGCCACCGTGCTGAACATCAGCGAAGACCACATGGATCGCTACAGCGGCCTGCCGGCGTACCACCTGGCCAAGCACCGGATTTTCCGTGGTGCCCGCCAGGTGGTGGTCAACCGTCAGGACGCCTTGAGTCGTCCGCTGATGAGTGAAGGCCTGCCGTGCTGGACCTTCGGCTTGAGCCAGCCTGATTTCAAGGCGTTCGGCCTGCGGGAAGAGAACGGCGAGAAATACCTGGCCTTCGAATTCCAGGACCTGATGCCGGTGCGCGAGTTGAAGATCCGCGGTGCCCATAACCAGTCCAACGCCCTGGCGGCATTGGCCCTGGGCCATGCCGTGGGGTTGCCGTTCGATGCCATGCTCGCGGCCCTGCGCTCCTTTACCGGTCTCGAGCACCGTTGCCAGTGGGTTCGCGAGCTTGACGGCGTGGGCTACTACAACGATTCCAAAGCCACCAACGTCGGTGCCGCGCTGGCGGCCATCGAAGGCCTTGGCGCCGACATCGAAGGCAAGATCGTGCTGATCGCCGGTGGCGACGGCAAGGGCGCCGAGTTCAAGGACCTGCATGACCCGGTGGCAGCCAACTGCCGCGCGGTGATCCTGATGGGGCGCGACTCCGACAAGATTGGTGCCGCTATCGGCGATGCCGTGCCGCTGATTCGTGCCAGTTCGCTGGTCGAAGCGGTCGCGCAATGCCGCGCCGCCGCACAGCCCGGCGACGTGGTGCTGTTGTCGCCGGCCTGCGCCAGTTTCGACATGTTCAAGAATTACGAAGACCGTGGTCACCAGTTCGTCCGCGTTGTGGAGGAGCTGGCATGAACCTGAGAAACATCATCAAGCCTTATCCATCGCCGATCATCACGGGGCGCGGTATCGACCTCGACTTCCCGATGCTCGCCGGTTGCCTGACCCTGCTCGGCCTTGGCCTGGTGATGATTGCCTCGGCGTCCACCGAAGTGGCTGCGGCGCAGTCGGGCAGCGCCCTGTACTACATGATTCGCCACCTTATCTACATCCTGCTCGGCCTGGGTGCCTGCATCGTCACCATGATGATCCCGATCGCCACCTGGCAACGCCTGGGCTGGCTGATGCTGATTGGTGCCTTTGGCTTGCTGGTGATGGTGATCATTCCGGGGATCGGTCGTGAAGTGAACGGCTCGATGCGCTGGATCGGCTTCAGCTTCTTCAACGTCCAGCCTTCCGAAATCGCCAAGGTGTTCGTGGTGATTTACCTCGCCGGCTATCTGGTACGCCGCCAGAAAGAAGTGCGCGAGAGCTGGATGGGCTTTTTCAAACCGTTCATCGTTCTGCTGCCGATGGCCGGGCTGTTGCTGATGGAGCCGGACTTCGGCGCCACCGTGGTGATGATGGGGGCCGCTGCGGCCATGCTGTTCCTCGGCGGGGTCGGGCTGTTCCGTTTCTCCCTGATGGTGGTCCTGGCGGTTGCTGCCGTGGTCCTGTTGATCCAGATGCAGCCCTATCGCATGGCGCGTCTGACCAACTTTGCCGACCCTTGGGCCGACCAGTTCGGCGCCGGCTACCAGTTGTCCCAGGCATTGATCGCTTTCGGTCGCGGCGAGTGGCTGGGCGTGGGCCTGGGCAACAGCGTGCAGAAGCAGTTCTACCTGCCGGAAGCGCACACCGACTTCGTGTTCTCGGTACTGGCCGAGGAACTGGGCGCGGTAGGGTCGCTGTGCACGGTGGCGCTGTTCGTGTTCGTCTGTATTCGCGGCATGTACATCGGCCTGTGGGCCGAGAAGGCCAAGCAGTTCTTTGCCGCCTACGTGGCGTACGGTCTGTCGTTCCTGTGGATCGGCCAGTTCCTGATCAATATCGGCGTGAACGTCGGCCTGCTGCCGACCAAAGGTCTGACCCTGCCATTTCTCAGTTACGGCGGCAGTTCGTTGGTGATCTGCTGCGCCTGTCTCGGCTTGTTGCTGCGCATCGAGTGGGAGAGCAGAACCCACTTGGGCAGTGAGGAGATGGAGTTCAGTGAAAGTGACTTTGCCGAGGAGCCTCTCCATGGGCGCTAACGTGCTGATCATGGCGGGCGGCACCGGTGGCCACGTGTTCCCGGCGCTGGCCTGTGCCCGCGAGTTCCAGGCCCGAGGCTACAGCGTGCATTGGCTGGGTACCCCTCGCGGCATCGAAAACGATCTGGTTCCAGGCGCCGGGTTGCCATTGCACCTGATCAACGTCAGCGGGCTGCGGGGCAAGGGCAAGCTGTCGCTGCTCAAGGCGCCGTTTGTACTGATCAAGGCGGTGCTCCAGGCGCGGCGGGTCATTCGCCAGTTGAAACCGGTCTGTGTCCTGGGTTTTGGTGGTTATGTGACCGGCCCTGGCGGTGTTGCCGCCAAGTTGTCTGGAGTTCCAGTCATCGTTCATGAACAGAACGCTGTGGCCGGTACCGCCAATCGGCTGCTGGTGCCGTTGGCGGCCCGAGTCTGCGAAGCTTTCCCGGACACCTTCGGAGCCTCGGACAGCCGCCGCACCACGGGCAACCCGGTACGCCCCGAACTGTTCCTCGAAACACCGCGCGAGGCCCTGGCCGGACGCAAGGCGCGTTTGCTGATCCTGGGCGGAAGCCTGGGGGCAGAGCCGTTGAACAAGTTACTGCCGGAAGCCCTGGCCCAGGTCGCCCCCGAACTGCGCCCGGAAGTGTTTCATCAGGCTGGTAAAAACCACGATGAAGTGACTGCAGAGCGCTATCGCGCCGCTGGCGTCGATGCGCAGGTGCAGCCCTTTATCAAAGACATGGCCCAAGCCTATGGCTGGGCCGACCTGGTGGTCTGTCGCGCAGGCGCGCTGACCGTCAGCGAACTGGCTGCCGCCGGTCTGCCCTCGATGCTGGTGCCCTTGCCCCATGCGATCGACGATCACCAGACCCGCAATGCCGAATATTTGGCTCGTGAAGGCGCTGCCTTCCTGATGCCGCAAAGAACGACTGGTGCTGCGGACCTTGCCGCTCGCCTGACAGAGGTTTTGATGCAACCAGAACGACTCGACAACATGGCCCAGGCCGCTCGCCGCCTGGCCAAGCCCGGCGCCACCCACGACGTAGTGAATATCTGCCTGGAGGTGGCCCATGGTTGAGAATCAGAAAGCCATGCCGCAGCCGGAGATGCGCCGCATCCGTCGTATCCACTTCGTCGGTATCGGCGGCGTGGGCATGTGCGGGATTGCCGAGGTATTGCTGAACCTGGGCTACCAGGTATCCGGCTCCGACCTCAAGGCGTCGCCGGTCACCGAGCGCCTGGAATCCTTTGGTGCGCAGATTTTCATTGGCCACCGTGCCGAGAACGCTGCGATCGCCGATGTGCTGGTGGTTTCCAGCGCCGTGAACACCTCCAACCCGGAAGTCGCTTCCGCTCTGGAACGGCGTATTCCGGTGGTACCGCGGGCGGAAATGCTCGCCGAGCTGATGCGCTACCGTCACGGCGTCGCCGTGGCCGGTACTCACGGCAAGACCACTACCACCAGTCTGTTGGCTTCGGTCTTTGCCGCCGGCGGCCTGGACCCGACGTTCGTCATCGGTGGCCGACTGAATGCAGCGGGCACCAATGCACAGTTGGGCACCAGCCGTTACCTGATTGCCGAAGCCGACGAAAGCGATGCCAGCTTCCTGCACCTGCAACCGCTGGTGGCCGTGGTTACCAACATCGACGCTGACCATATGGCGACCTACGACGGCGACTTCAACAAGCTGAAGAAAACCTTCGTTGATTTCCTGCACAACCTGCCGTTCTACGGGCTGGCGGTGATGTGCCTGGACGATCCGGTGGTGCGTGAGATCCTGCCGCAGGTCAAGCGTCCGACCGTGACCTACGGCTTCAGCGAAGAAGCCGACGTGCGCGCCATCAATGTACGTCAGCAAGGCATGCAGACCTTCTTCACCGTGCTGCGTCGCGACCGCGAGCCGCTGGACGTGTCGGTGAACATGCCGGGCAACCACAACGTGCTCAATTCCCTGGCGACCATCTGCATCGCCACCGACGAAGGCATCAGCGACGAAGCCATTGTCCAGGGCCTGTCGGGCTTCCAGGGCGTGGGCCGGCGCTTCCAGGTCTACGGCGAACTGCCGGTGGAAGGCGGTCACGTCATGCTGGTGGACGACTATGGGCATCACCCGACCGAAGTCGCCGCGGTGATCAAGGCCGTGCGTGGCGGTTGGCCGGAGCGCCGTCTGGTGATGGTCTACCAGCCGCATCGTTTCAGCCGTACCCGCGATCTGTACGACGATTTCGTACAGGTGCTGGCCGATGCCAACGTGCTGCTGTTGATGGAGGTCTACCCGGCCGGTGAAGAGCCGATCCCGGGGGCCGACAGCCGTCAGCTGTGCCACAGCATTCGTCAGCGTGGGCAACTGGATCCGATCTACATCGAGCGTGGTGTCGACCTGGCGCCATTGGTCAAACCGTTGCTGCGCGCTGGCGACATCCTGCTGTGTCAGGGGGCCGGTGATATCGGTGGCCTGGCGCCGAAACTGCTCAACAGCCCGCTGTTCGCCGGTGCTGTGGCCGCTGGCAAGGGAGTGTCGAAATGACTGCTGCCTACGCCAAGCTGTTCTCCACCGTGGCACCGGGCGACTTCGGTCGGGTAGCGGTGCTCTATGGTGGCAAGAGCGCCGAGCGCGAAGTGTCGCTGAAGTCCGGCGAGGCCGTACTCGAAGCCCTGCAGAGCGGCGGCGTGAACGCTTTCGGTATCGACGTCGGCGACGATCTGCTGCAGCGTCTGTTGAGCGAGAAGATCGACCGCGCCTTCATCATTCTCCACGGACGCGGCGGTGAAGACGGCAGCATGCAAGGCCTGCTGGAGTGCCTGGGCATTCCTTATACCGGCAGCGGTATCCTGGCGTCGGCCCTGGCCATGGACAAGCTGCGCACCAAGCAGGTGTGGCACAGCCTGGGCATTCCGACTCCGCGCCACGCGGTATTGAGCTCCGAGGCCGACTGTATTTCCGCGGTGGCGGAACTGGGCTTGCCTTTGATCGTCAAACCGGCTCATGAAGGCTCCAGTATCGGTATGGCCAAGGTGACTTCCGCGCCCGAATTGATCGACGCATGGAAGGCGGCCAGTACCTACGATTCGCAAGTGTTGGTCGAGCAATGGATCCAGGGTCCGGAGTTCACCATCGCGACCCTGCGTGACCAGGTGTTGCCACCGATCGCCCTGGGCACTCCCCACACGTTTTACGACTACGACGCCAAGTACCTGGCTTCCGATACTCAGTACCGGATCCCGTGCGGGCTCGACAGCGCCAAGGAACAGGAACTGATGGAACTCACGGCGAAAGCCTGTGAGGCGCTCGGTATCGCCGGTTGGGCGCGTGCCGATGTGATGCAGGACGCCCAGGGGCAGTTCTGGTTCCTGGAAGTGAATACCGCTCCGGGCATGACCGATCACAGTCTGGTGCCAATGGCCGCCCGTGCGGCCGGTCTGGATTTCCAGCAGTTGGTATTGGCCATCCTGGCAGCCAGTCTTGAGGCGAGAGGTTAAGTCCATGCAAGGCGCGTCGCTTCGTCATCAGCAGCAACCCGCACCCGGCCGCAAGCCGGTACCGCGGGGTGCCAGCCGAATGGTGGCCAAAGAGCCGATGTCGGTGCGCCTGCCGAAAGCCAACTTCGGCTTTCTGAAAAGCCTGTTCTGGCCGGTGCTGCTGGTGGCGCTGGGCTTTGGCACCTATGAAGGTGCCCAGCGCCTGCTGCCATACGCCGACCGGCCGATCACCAAGATCGCGGTGCAGGGGGACTTGAGCTACATCAGCCAGCAGGCGGTGCAGCAGCGGATCGCGCCTTATGTCGCGGCGAGCTTCTTCACCATCGACCTGGCGAGCATGCGCACCGAGCTGGAACAGATGCCCTGGATCGCCCACGCCGAAGTACGTCGGGTGTGGCCGGACCAGGTTGTGATTCGCCTGGAAGAACAACTGCCGGTGGCCCGTTGGGGCGACGAGGCGCTGTTGAACAACCAGGGCCAGGCCTTCACCCCGCGTGAACTGGCGAACTACGAACACTTGCCGCAGTTGTTCGGGCCGCAGCGGGCCCAGCAGCAAGTGATGCAGCAGTATCAGGTGTTGAGCCAGATGCTGCGGCCGCTGGGCTTTTCGATCGCCCGTCTGGAGCTGCGCGAGCGCGGCAGCTGGTTCCTGACCACCGGCGCCGGCAGTGCCGGCCCGGGTATCGAGTTGCTCCTGGGTCGCGATCATCTGGTGGAGAAGATGCGCCGCTTCATTGCCATTTATGAAAAAACGCTGAAAGAACAGATCACGAACATCGCGCGCATCGATCTGCGCTACGCCAACGGCCTGGCCGTCGGCTGGCGCGATCCGGCGGCACCCACGACGGCGCAACCCGCCGTCGCGAAGAATTAAGAAGAGGCAGGACCATGGCAAATGTGCAAAGCGGCAAAATGATCGTCGGCCTGGATATCGGTACCTCCAAGGTGGTGGCGCTGGTGGGCGAAGTCGCGGCCGATGGCTCGCTGGAAATCGTCGGCATCGGCACCCATCCTTCCCGCGGCCTGAAGAAGGGCGTGGTGGTGAATATCGAATCCACCGTGCAGTCGATCCAGCGTGCGGTGGAAGAGGCGCAACTGATGGCGGGCTGCCGTATCCACTCGGCGTTCGTCGGCGTGGCGGGCAATCACATCCGCAGCCTGAACTCCCACGGCATCGTGGCGATCCGCGACCGTGAAGTCAGTTCGGCGGACCTGGAGCGGGTACTGGATGCTGCCCAGGCCGTGGCGATTCCGGCCGACCAGCGGGTCCTGCACACCCTGCCGCAGGACTACGTGATCGATAACCAGGAAGGCGTGCGTGAGCCCCTGGGCATGTCCGGCGTGCGCCTGGAAGCCAAGGTGCACGTGGTGACCTGCGCGGTGAACGCGGCGCAGAACATCGAGAAGTGCGTGCGTCGCTGCGGCCTGGAAATCGACGACATCATCCTCGAGCAACTGGCCTCGGCCTATTCGGTACTCACCGACGACGAGAAGGAACTGGGCGTGTGCCTGGTGGACATCGGCGGCGGCACTACCGACATGGCGATCTTCACCGAAGGCGCGATCCGTCACACCGCGGTGATCCCGATTGCCGGCGACCAGGTGACCAACGACATCGCCATGGCCCTGCGCACGCCGACCCAGTACGCCGAAGAGATCAAGATCCGTTACGCCTGCGCCCTGGCCAAGCTGGCGGGTGCCGGCGAGACCATCAAGGTGCCGAGCGTCGGCGACCGCCCACCGCGGGAGCTGTCGCGCCAAGCCCTGGCCGAGGTGGTCGAGCCGCGTTACGACGAGTTGTTCACCCTGATCCAGGCTGAGCTGCGTCGCAGCGGCTACGAAGACCTGATCCCGGCGGGCATCGTGCTCACCGGTGGCACCTCGAAGATGGAAGGCGCGGTGGAACTGGCCGAGGAAATTTTCCACATGCCGGTTCGCCTGGGCGTGCCCCACAGTGTCAAGGGCCTGTCCGACGTGGTGCGCAACCCGATCTATTCCACCGGTGTCGGCTTGCTGCTGTACGGGCTGCAGAAACAGTCCGACGGCATCTCGTTCTCCGGCATCGGCAGCCGTGACAGCTACAGCAGTGACGAACCCAAGGCTGCCTTGCTCGATCGCATCAAGAGCTGGGTGCAGGGCAACTTCTGAGAAGCAGTTTCAAGCGACAAGCAGTAAATGCAGTAGGCAGTAGGCGAAAAACTAGAGAAATGAAAGGAGAGGGAAAATGTTCGAACTCGTAGACAACATCCCGCAGAGTCCGGTAATCAAGGTTATCGGTGTTGGCGGTGGCGGCGGCAACGCGGTCAATCACATGGTCAAGAGCAACATCGAAGGCGTCGAGTTCATCTGCGCCAACACGGATGCTCAAGCGCTGAAAAACATCGGCGCGCGGACCATCCTGCAACTGGGTACCGGTGTGACCAAGGGCCTGGGCGCGGGTGCCAATCCGGAAGTCGGCCGTCAAGCCGCGCTGGAAGACCGTGAGCGCATCGCCGAAGTACTGGCGGGCACCAACATGGTGTTCATCACCACCGGCATGGGCGGCGGTACCGGTACCGGTGCTGCGCCGATCATCGCTGAAGTGGCCAAGGAAATGGGCATCCTCACCGTTGCGGTGGTGACCCGTCCGTTCCCGTTCGAAGGCCGCAAGCGCATGCAGATCGCCGATGAGGGCATCCGCGCGCTGAGCGAAAGCGTTGACTCGTTGATCACCATTCCCAACGAGAAGTTGCTGACCATCCTCGGCAAGGACGCCAGCCTGCTGTCGGCTTTCGCCAAGGCTGACGACGTGCTGGCCGGTGCCGTTCGCGGTATCTCCGACATCATCAAGCGTCCGGGCATGATCAACGTCGACTTCGCCGACGTACGCACCGTGATGAGCGAAATGGGCATGGCGATGATGGGCACTGGCTGCGCCAGCGGTCCGAACCGTGCACGTGAAGCCACTGAAGCGGCGATCCGCAACCCGCTGCTGGAAGACGTGAACCTGGAAGGTGCACGCGGCATCCTGGTGAACATCACCGCCGGTCCCGACCTGTCCCTGGGTGAGTACTCCGACGTGGGTAGCATCATCGAAGCCTTCGCTTCCGAACACGCCATGGTCAAGGTCGGTACCGTTATCGATCCGGACATGCGTGACGAGCTGCATGTAACCGTAGTGGCCACCGGCCTGGGCGCGAAAATCGAGAAGCCTGTGAAGGTCATCGACAACACCGTTCAGACTTCCATGTCCGCGCAGTCGCAAGCGCCGGCTCCTGCTCGTCAGGAACTGCCGTCGGTGAACTACCGTGACCTGGATCGTCCGACCGTCATGCGCAATCAGGCGCAGTCGAACGCGGCGACCGCGGCGAAGCTGAATCCGCAAGATGATCTGGATTACCTGGACATCCCGGCATTCCTGCGTCGTCAGGCCGATTGATGGAATGTATCAGGGGTATTAGGGTGATTGGTGTTCAGCAAAGGCATGGTCTGCTATTATCGCCAGCCTTTGTTGATACCAGTTCGCAATTTGCGCTGAAGCGGCCCAAGCCATGATTAAACAACGCACCCTGAAGAATATTATCCGTGCCACAGGTGTAGGCCTGCATTCCGGGGAGAAGGTATACCTGACCCTCAAGCCTGCGCCTGTCGACACCGGCATTGTGTTTTGTCGTGCCGACCTGGACCCTGTGGTGCAGATTCCTGCTCGCGCGGAAAATGTTGGCGAAACCACGATGTCGACCACTCTGGTCAACGGTGACGTCAAAGTGGACACGGTGGAGCACTTGCTCTCGGCCATGGCTGGCCTGGGCATCGATAACGCCTACGTCGAGCTCTCCGCGTCCGAAGTCCCGATCATGGATGGCAGTGCCGGACCCTTCGTATTCCTGATTCAATCTGCTGGCCTCGAAGAACAGGACGCAGCTAAAAAGTTCATCCGCATCCTTCGTGAAGTGACCGTGGAAGACGGCGACAAGCGCGCCACTTTCGTGCCTTTCGATGGTTTTAAAGTGAGCTTCGAGATCGATTTCGATCACCCGGTTTTCCGTGACCGCACCCAGAGTGCAAGCGTGGACTTCTCCAGTACTTCGTTTGTAAAAGAAGTCAGCCGCGCCCGTACCTTTGGTTTCATGAGTGACATCGAGTACCTGCGCAAGCACAACCTCGCACTCGGCGGCAGCGTGGAAAACGCTATTGTGGTCGATTCGGATGGCGTACTGAATGAAGACGGTCTTCGTTATGAAGACGAATTCGTCAAGCACAAGATCCTGGATGCAATTGGCGACCTCTACCTGCTGGGCAACAGCCTGATAGGTGAGTTCAAAGGCTTCAAGTCGGGCCACGCACTGAACAACCAGCTACTGCGCAAGTTGATTGAGCAGAAAGATGCCTGGGAAGTCGTGACCTTCGAAGATGCCAGCACTGCACCGATCTCTTACATGCGTCCGGTCGCGGCCGTGTAAGTTACTCTCTCTTTCCTTTTGTTTTTGAAGGCCATCCCCCCGGATGGCCTTTTTTTATGCCGCAAGTTTCAGGCGCTGCGCGGGTAGCCGCCCTGGGACATGTTGGACACCACCCGGTTGCGACCGCTGTACTTGGCCTGATACAGGGCCTTGTCGGCGTCGCTCACCCATTGCTCAAGACCGATATCGGGGTTACCCGACCAGGTGTTGATGCCAATGCTCACGGTCAGCGGCGTGGCCTGTTCGCTGATGGCTGGCAAGGCGGCGATGCTGGCGCGGATCTTCTCGGCGAGTACGGCGGCGCCGGCACTGTCGGTTCCTGGCAGGATCACCGCAAACTCCTCGCCGCCGTAGCGCGCCGCCAGGTCCGACGGGCGCCCGGCGCACGCCCCAATGCTCTGTGCCACCGCCCGCAAGGCCTGGTCCCCCAGCGGATGGCCGAAGCGGTCGTTGAAGGATTTGAAGTGGTCGACGTCGATCATCAATAGCGACAGCGGCAGGTTGGCGCGCCGGGCCCGGGACCATTCGTTGCTCAGCACCTGGTCCAGGGTACGGCGATTGGCCAGGCCGGTGAGCGCGTCGACGGCTGCCAGGCGCGCCAGTTCCTGCTCGGCACTCTGCCGGCGCCGTAGTTCGCGGCACAGCTGCCAGGTCAGCCAGAACAGCGTAATGCACAGCGCGCCGGTGGCGCCGCTGATCAGCAGCGCGGTGCGTTGCCAGGCCCCGAAGACCTCGTCGATGGACAGCGCGACAATCACGATCAGCGGCAGATCACCGACCTGGGAAAAGGTGTACAGCCGATGCTTCTGATCAACGCTGGAGACACTGCTGAAGCTGCCGTTGCCTTCGCGCAGGATGCGTACGAAGTTGGGGCGATTAGCGAAGTTCTTGCCAATCAGGTCGTCTGCCAGCGGTGGTTGCTGGGCCAGCAGGACTCCGTCGCGGCTCACCAGATTGATCGTACCGTTGCGACCGATATCCAGATTCTTGAACAGCTCATTGAAGTAGCTCAGGCGCATGGCCGCTTCGGCCACCCCGATGAACTGGCCATGCTCGTCGCTGAGCCGCCGGCTGAAGCTGATCCGCCAGTCGTGATCGGCGGTGCGCGCGCGGAACGGCGGACTGATCATCATCCCCGGGTCCGGATTGTCGATGTGCGATCGAAAATACTCGCGATCAGCGTAGTTGCCTGTGCGCGGCACGACCGAGGCCGAGTCGGCCAGTACGTTGCCGTGCCTGTCCAGCAGCAGGATGTCGCCCTTGTAGGGGGCGGCGGTGGCCCGGTCAAACAGCGCCAGATGACGGATGGACGCCGAAATATCCTTCAGGTCGTTGCGTTGCGCGGCCCCGATCAGGCCCTTGAGAGACAGGTCGTAGAGTTCGACGTTGCGCAATACATCGGCATCGATCAGTTGCACGATGTTGTTCGCGGCACGCGTGGCAGCCTGTTCGGCAGCGGCGTGTTCGCGGATCAACAGGTAGGTGACGATGCTGAGAATGGCCACAACGATCAGCGAGCTGGAGAGGACCAGCAGGCGCTCGGTATTTGACGCGATCTTCCCTGTGCGGGGTGTCGCACTACTCACGTTCATGATTTTGATTTCTGCTACGTCGACAGTTTTGAGTCTAGTGTGGACGTGGGCTACAGAAATCGGTCACGCCTGCGCGCCTGTATAAATCTCCGATAAAAAAAAGACCAGCAAAACATGCTGGCCTTTTGTTCGAGTGGCTTAGAAGACGTTGATCGGGTAGTCGACGATCACGCGGTATTCATCGGTGTCGTTGTCCAGTGCACCGTAGCCATTGCCGCCGCGGTTGGTCGCCCATTGCAGACGTACCGCGAGGTCCTTGGCAGTGCCGCCCTGAACCACGTACTTGAGGTCCAGATCGCGTTCCCAGTGCTTGGCGTTCTTGCCGTCGGCGCTGTACCAGGAGGCGTAGCCACGGCTGTCCGGATCGACTTTGGTCAGGTCCAGTTCGCCGCGCGAGTAGGACAGCGACGAAGTCAGGCCTGGCAGGCCGAGGCCGGCAAAGTCGTACGCATACTTGAGCTTCCACGAACGCTCGTTGGGGCCGTTGAAGTCCGAATACTGCTGGGAGTTGTCCAGGAAGATGCTGTCACCCTGGGCGATGTAGTCGAACGGTGTGTTGCCGTTGACCCGCTGGTAGGCGGCGGTGACGCTGTGGCTGCCCACGCCGACGGTGAAGTGCAGGCTGTAGGTGTTGTTGTCGATGTTACCCAGCAGGGCCTGGCCGGTGTCCTGGGTGTGATAGAAGTGCAGGCCGGGGTTGAGGCTGACCAGGTCGTTGACCGCGTAGGTGTAGTCCAGGTCGTAGTAGTACTGGTTCCAGATGTCCTTGAGTTCCGAGGCGTAAAGGCTGCTGGTCAGCCCCGGCATGCCACTCCAGGCCACGCCCGCCCAGTTCAGGTGCCGGCTCTCGTCACCGTCGCGCAAGCTGCCATAGGAGCTGCCGATGCGTTTGTGTCCGCTCTGGTTGTAGGGTTTGGTGAAGCTGGCCTGGCCACCCTCGATCAGCCAACCGTCGAAGCTGCGGTTGGTCAGACTGACGCCGCGGAAGGTCTGCGGCAGCATGCGGCTCATGCCACCGGCAATCACCGGGTTGTTGAGGAACAGGTCGCCGGCCTTGAGCTCGGTGTCGAAGGCCCGCATCTTCAGGGTCGCGCCGGCAGTGGAAAACGCCCCGGGTGCCTTGTGCTCGCCACCGTCGCTGACGGGCAGAATGCTCGAGTTGCCGGTACCGCCGCCGCCGTCGAGCTTGAGGCCGAGCATCGCGTTGGCGTCGACGCCAAAGCCTACGGTGCCTTGGGTGTAGCCGGACTCGAAGATACCGAGAAAGCCCTGGCCCCATTCGATGTTGTCATTGGCCTGCTGCTGGCGGTTGCGGTTCATGTAGTAGTTGCGGGCGTTGAGCTTGAGGCTCGAGCCTTCGACGAAGCCCTCGGCCTTGGTTGCTTCTGCGGCTTGCCCGAGAGACGGGATAGTTGCAGCGATTGCAATGAACAGCGGACTGATCTTCAGTGATGTCTTGAACAACGTTTAGCTCCTTTGGTGAACGACAATGGGTTCTTATTGTGAATTCGGGTGTTTCTTGTTCTGGATCTGACGAATGTGCCGAGGGTGTTTGCACGGCAAAAAAAAGCCGCTGAATTCAGCGGCTTTAAGACAACTTACTCCGGGGTTGAAAGCAGAGAAGTTGTCGAGGGAAACGAGTCGGTATTGCGGATCAACTGTCTTTCTGTGCGTCGGGCTTGCTCTGCTCGGCGCTGATCTTCTGGGCGTGCTGAGCGTTTTGCTGCTGGGCGGCCTGAGCGATTTGTGCCTGTTCGAATGCGGCGGCGCGTGCGGCATTTCGTGCCACGAATCCCTGGGATTCTTCGGCCATGGCGATTGGCGCCACAAACAGGGAAGACAAAACAAACGCGCTGGCGATACCCATACTGTTGGACATTTCTGAAGACCTTCTTGCAGAGCAAGTTCAATTCGGTGCGACAAAAATATAACCACGGGGCGGTTGGAAAAAGAGCCGAACAGGATAAGGACTATTGCAAAAAAAACAACAGTTGGAGCTGACTTGCCGGCTCTTGCGGAATCAGAGGGGCAGGTAGAGGCCAAAGGTGTTGATGCCATGGTCGCTGCGCACGAACACGTCGCCGCCGTGCATCAGTGCAATGGCCTTGACGATGGCCAGCCCCAGGCCGTGATTGGCGCCACTGTTGCTGCGCGAGGCGTCAACCCGGTAGAAGCGCTCGAACAGGCGCGGCAGGTGCTCGCTGGCGATGTCTTGTCCGGGGTTGCTGACGGCGATCGCCACCTGCTGCTCTTGCACTTCAATGCGCACCTGGATCACTCCTCCCGCCGTGGTGTACTGCACGGCATTGCTCAGCAGGTTGATCAGGGCCCGGCGCAGGTGGGCCACTTCGATCCGTACTTGGGCATCGCCCTGGACCTCGACCCTGACCTGGGCGTCTTCAAGGATGAAATCCAGGTAGTCCAGGGTGGTCGCCACTTCTGCGGCCAGGGAGCTGGTGGTGAGTTGGGTGGCCTTGCTGCCCTGGTCGGCGCTGGCCAGGAACAGCATGTCGTTGATGATCGAGCGCAGCCGCTCCAGCTCTTCAAGGTTCGATTGCAGCACCTCGAAGTAGTGCTCCGCCGAGCGGCCCCGGGTCAGGGCCACCTGGGTCTGGCCGATCAGGTTGGTCAGCGGCGAGCGCAGTTCGTGGGCGACGTCGGCATTGAACGACTCCAGGCGCGAATAGGCGTGCTCGACGCGCTCCAGGGTGGAGTTGAAGGCGTTGACGAACTGCTTCAGTTCAGGCGGCAGCGGCGACAGTTGCAGGCGCCCGGACAGCCGTGGCGGTGCCAGGCGCTGGGCTTCCTGCGAGAGTTTGATCAGCGGCTTGAGGCCGATCCGCGCCACCCAGTACCCCAGGGCCGAGGCCAGCAGCACACCGACGATGGCCAGGCCGATCAGGGCCATCAGCAACTGATGCTGGGTCTGGTGGAAGGTATCGGTGTCGATGGCGATCAGAAAGCGCAGGGCCGGGCGTTGTTCCTTGGCCGGCAACTGGCTGACCAGGACTTTCAGCGGATAAGGGTGGTCGCTCAGGTTCAGGTCGCGCATGCCCAGTGGGCCCTGGGCGAACTCGCGGATCTGCGCGTTGGGCGCACCGTATTCATAGTGCGGATCGGCGCTGATCGCCCAGAAGCGGATGCGCTTGTCCTCTTCGCTGAGCAGCTTGAGCTTGGCGTTGATCTTGGCCCAGTGCTCGGGGTTGCCGTACCGGGTCAGGGCTGATTCGAGGACGCTGTAGCGCGCGTCCAGTTCGGCTTCCGGCAGCAGCCCCAGGCCTTTGTCGACCTGTTGGTAGAGCGCCCCGCCAATCAGCAGGAAAATCAGCAACGCCACCAGGGTGAACAGCCCGCTCAGGCGCAGGGCGATGGAGTTACTCGGCACCGCGGTTCTCCAGCACATAACCCATGCCACGGATGGTGTGCAGCAGTTTCTGTTCGAAGGGCCCGTCGAGCTTGGCCCGCAGGCGCTTGATCGCCACTTCGACGACATTCGCGTCGCTGTCGAAATTGATGTCCCAGACCATTTCCGCGATGGCGGTCTTGGAGAGGATTTCGCCCTGGCGCCGGGCCAGCACGCTGAGCAGGGAAAACTCCTTGGCGGTCAGGTCCAGGCGGCTGCCGGCACGGCTGGCCTTGCGGCTGATCAGGTCGATCCACAGGTCGGCGATGCTGATCTGCACCGGCTCATGCCCGCCGCTACGACGGGTCAGGGCCTGCAGGCGGGCCACCAGTTCGAGAAAGGAAAAGGGTTTGCCCAGGTAGTCGTCGGCGCCATCGCGCAGGCCCTTGATGCGGTCTTCCACGCGTTCACGGGCGGTGAGCATGATCACCGGGGTCTGCTTGCGCGCGCGCAGGGCGCGCAATACGCCAAAACCATCCAGGCCGGGCAGCATCACATCCAGCACGATCACCGCGTAATCGCCTTCCAGGGCCAGGTGCAGGCCTTCGACGCCGTCTCGGGCCAGGTCCACGTTGTAGCCTTGTTCGGTCAACCCGCGGTGCAGGTAGTCGGCTGTTTTTTCTTCGTCTTCGATAATCAGAACGCGCATGACCCGCCTCAGGTATGGGTGGCCGGCAACAGCGCCGGCCGGGGCCGGTGGAACAGCCGCTCAAGCCACAAGTATATGACCGGCGTGGTGAACAGCGTCAGTGCCTGGCTGACCAGCAAACCGCCGACCACGGCGATGCCCAGGGGCTGGCGCAGTTCGGCGCCGGCGCCGTAGCCGAGCATCAGCGGCAATGCACCGAGCAGGGCGGCGAGGGTGGTCATGATGATCGGGCGGAACCGGGTGATACAGGCCTGGTAGATCGCCTCCTCGGGAGGCAGGCCGCCGTTGCGCTGGGCTTCCAGGGCGAAGTCGATCATCAGGATGCCGTTCTTCTTGACGATGCCGATCAGCAGCACCAGGCCGATCAGCGCCATGATGGAAAAGTCCTGGCCACACAGCCAGAGCATCAGCAAGGCGCCCAGGCCCGCAGAGGGCAGGGTGGAAATGATCGTCAGTGGGTGCACGAAACTTTCGTACAGCACCCCGAGAATGATGTACACGGCCACCAGCGCGGCGAGGATCAGGTACGGCTGGCTGGCCAGGGAGCTCTGGAAGGCCTGCGCCGCGCCCTGGAAGTTGCCGCTGATGGCCGCCGGCATGCCGATCTCGCTCTTGGCCTGGTTGAGCCGTATCACCGCATCGCCCAGGGCCACGCCGGGGGCCAGGTTGAACGACAGGTTGGCCGCCGGGAACATGCCGTCGTGGGCAATCGACAGCGGGCCGATGGTGGGGGCATCGAAACGTGCCAGGGCCGAGAGCGGGACCATCTCCCCGGTCAGCGGCGAGCGCAGGTAGAAGTAGTTGAGGCTTTCGGCCTTGCCTCGTTGCTGGGTATCGAGTTCGAGGATCACGTTGTACTGGTTGATCTCGGTCTGGAACTCGTTGATCTGGCGCTGGCCGAAGGCATCGTACAGCGCCTCGTCGACATCACTGGCGGTGAGGCCAAAGCGTGCGGCGGCGGTCCTGTCGATATTGATGTGGGTGATGCTGCCGCCCAGTTGCAGGTCGTTGGAGATGTCACGGAATGCCGGGTTGCTGCGCAGTTTTTCGGTCAGGCGCTGGGTCCAGGTACTCAGGGTCGGGCCGTCGTTGCTTTTCAGCACGTATTGATACTGGGCGCGGCTGGGGCCGGAGCTGAGGTTGATGTCCTGGCCCGCCCGCAGATAGAGGACGATGCCGGGTACCTGCATCAGTTGCGGGCGGATGCGGTCGATAAAGGCGCTGGCGGAGACATCCCGTTCGCCACGGCCTTTGAGGGAAATCCAGAACCGGCCGTTGGCAATGGTCTGGTTGCTGCCGGAAACCCCCACCGAATGGGAGAAGGCCTGCACCGCCGGGTCGGCGGCGACGATCTCGGCCAGGGCCTGATGCTTCTTCACCATGTCCGGGTAGGAAATGTCCGCCGCAGCCTCGGTAGTACCGAGCACGAAGCCGGTGTCCTGCACCGGGAAGAAGCCCTTCGGAATCAGGATGTAGCCGGCAATGGCCAGGCTCAGGGTCAGGCCGAAAACCCCCAGCATCAGTTTCTGGTGGGCCAGGGCCCGGCGCAGGCCGCGTTCGTAGATCGCCAGCAGGCGCTCGCCGAAGCCCGGTTTGGCGTGGGCCGGGTGCACCGGGGCGCGCATGAAGAGTGCGGCCAGGGTAGGCGCCAGGGTCAGCGACACCAGCACCGAAATCATGATGGTGGACGTGGCGGTCAGGGCGAATTCCTTGAACAGCCGGCCCACCACACCGCCCATGAACAGCAGGGGAATGAACGCCGCCACCAGGGAGAAGCTGATGGAGACCACGGTGAAGCCGATTTCTCCGGCGCCCTTGATCGCGGCCTCGCGCATGCCATCGCCGGCTTCCAGATGGCGGTGGATGTTCTCCACCACGACGATGGCGTCGTCGACCACAAACCCCACGGCAATCACGATAGCCACCAGGGTCAGGTTGTTCAGGCTGAAGCCCATCAGGTACATCAGCGCGAAGCTGGCGGTCAGCGATACGCCGAGCACCGCGGAAACAATCAGGGTCGCCGACCACTGGCGCAGGAACAGCGCCATCACCGCCACCACCAGCAGCACGGCAATCAGCAGGGTGACCTCCACTTCATGCAGCGAGGCGCGGATGGTCTGGGTCCGATCCACCAGCACCTTGACCTGCACCGACGCCGGCAGCATGGCCTCAAGGCCCGGCAGGGCAGCCTGGATGCGGTCCACTGTGTCGACGATGTTGGCCCCGGGCTGACGCGAAATCACCAGGTTGACCCCCGGCTGGTCGCCCGACCAGGCCTGGACGTAGGCATCTTCCGAACCGTTGACCACCCGCGCCACATCCTGCAGGTGCACGGGGGCGCCGTCCTTGTAGGAAACGATCAACTGGCCGTATTCCTCGGGGTGGAACAGCTGGTCGTTGGTGGACAGGGTGGAGATGCTCGACGGGCCATACAGTGCCCCCTTGGCCAGGTTGAGGCTGGTCTGCTGGATCGCCTGGCGAATGTCCGCCAGGGTCAGGCCGATCGCCGCCAGTTTGTCCGCCGACGCCTGGACCCGGATCGCCGGGCGCTGCTGACCGGTGATGTTGATCTGGCCGACGCCGTCGATCTGGCTGATCTGCCGGGCCAGCAGGGTTTCCGCGTAATCGCTGAGTTCGGTGCCGGGCATCTGGGTCGAGCTGATGCTGAGGATCAGCACCGGGCTGTCTGCCGGGTTGACCTTCTTCCAGGTGGGCAGCGTGGGCATGTCCTTGGGCAGCTTGCCGGCCGCGGTGTTGATCGCCGCCTGGACCTCCTGGGCGGCGGTATCGATGCTCTTGTTCAGGGTGAATTGCAGGGTCAGCAAGGATGAACCCAGGGCGCTGCTGGAGGTCATCTGGGTCATGCCGGGGATGGCGCTGAACTGCACCTCAAGGGGCGTGGCCACCGAAGAAGCCATGGTGTCCGGGCTGGCCCCGGGCAGGGCAGCGGAAACCTGAATGGTCGGGAACTCGGCTTCCGGCAGGGGCGCCACCGGCAGGCGCGGGAAGGCGATGGCGCCCAGCAGCACCAGGGCGAAGGTCAGCAGGACCGTGGCGACCGGGTGGTCGATGCACCAGGCGGAAATCGAACCGCGGCCCTTCATGGTTGCGGCTCCGTCGCCTGCACCACCTGCGGCGGATCGCTGAGCACCTGGACCAGGGAGCCGGGCTTGAGCCGCGACTGCCCATCGCTGACCAGCACATCACCGGCCTGAACCCCGGAAATGATGTTCAGCTCGCTGTCCTGATACACCACCTGCACCGGCACGGCTTCGACCTGCCCAGCTTTGACCCGGTAGACGAAGTGCTGGTCGAGGCCGCGCTGGACCACGGTGGGCGGTACGGTGAGCGCGCCCCGGTCCAATGCGGTCTGGATCTTCACCGTCACCAGTTGCCCGGGCCAGAGCTTCTGCTGGGCGTTGGTGAACTCCGCCTTGGCGCGGATAGTGCCGGTGCTGGCGTTGATCTGATTGTCGATCAGGGTCAGGTGGCCGTTGCCCAGCAGGGCGGCGGTGCTGTTGCTGTCAGCACCGAGGAAGGCCATGACCGCTGCCGGATCCTGGGCGCGAATCAATTGCTGCAAGGTCGGCAGCATTTGCTGGGGCAGGGAGAACTCCACGGCAATCGGGTCGATCTGGGTCACCGAGAACAGGCCCTGGGTATCGCTCGTGCGCAGGAAGTTGCCTTCATCGACGGTACGAATCCCCACCCGGCCGGTGACGGGCGAGCGGATCTGGGTATAGGAAAGTTGCACCTGGGCCGCATCGATGGCGGCCTGGTTGCCCTGGGCGGTGGCGTTGAGCTGATTGACCAGGGCCACTTGCTGGTCGTAGGTCTGTTTCGAGATGCCGTCATCCACCGTCAGCAGCTTGTAGCGCTTGAGGTTGATCTGCGCCACCTGCAACTGGGCCTGATTCTGCGCCAGTTGGGCCCGGGCCTGGTCGAGGTTGGCACGGATCGAGCGATCGTCGAGGGTCGCCAGCAGGTCGCCCGCCTTGACCTGTTGCCCTTCCTTGACCAGCAGCCGGGTCAGGATGCCGTCCACCTGCGGGCGAATGACCACGCTGTGCAGCGACAGCACCGAGCCGATGCCGCTGGCGTAGCGCGCCACGTCCTGCTGCACAACCTGCGCCACCCGCACCGGAATCGCCGTGGGCGCGGCCAGTCTGGTGGTCGCCGGTCTGTTCAGGAACCAGGCCGCGCCAGCGATGAGGCCCACCAGCAGTGCTGCGGTCACGACGGTTTTCTTGGCAATGGGCATAGGTGGAGAGCGCCGGGGGCAATAGTGTCGGAAAGATGGCCATGATCTGTTGACAGTTATAGTCCGGCAACCCGGTCAGCAGCGTGACCGCCAGCTGTCAGCGCTGTCAGAAAAGTCCTGCCAGGCCCGTGCGTCCCAGGTCAAAGATGGCTGGCGCACAGGTATACTGCCGGCCACTGCGGCCGGTCCCCTGGCGCGGATTATCTTTCTCCCCTGGAGCTTCCATGACTTCCCCTGCACAACCTGCTGCGGATGACGCCCTGAACGCCGATCCGGCGGTCGATCCGACCCCCCTTGAAACCGAGGCCAAGGCGGCGATCCCTGCGTTCAAGTTTCCCTTCAAGCCTTCCGAGTTTGCCCCGGCCAAGAATGCCCAGCAGCCCTGGTACAAGAACGGCGCCAGCAACGGCCACACCAAGACCCCCGGCGCAGCGCCTCCCGGCACCCGTCGCTCCATGGGTAAACGCTGAGATCGCCGACAATCGCAGACATTGCCTTGATTTGCGCTTTTTAATCGCAATGATGGCTAATTGCTTTAAACCTGAGCTGGATCAGTATTTGTGGCATCAGTGCGCTTAGAGTCAGCAGCCCTGCCGACTCCTCCTAACAAATACGAGCGCGCTTCCCATGAAGATCAACCTTCCGGTTACTGGGCGAAACGTGGACTTTGCCCCTGATGCGAACATCCTTTCGACCACCGATCTGACCAGCGCGATCACCTACGCCAACCCTGATTTCATCAAGATCAGCGGCTACACCCGTGAGGAGTTGCTGGGTTCGCCGCATAACCTGCTGCGTCACCCGGACATGCCTTCCGCGGCTTTCGGCCATATGTGGCGCACCCTCAAGCGCGGCCGCTCGTGGATGGGCATGGTGAAAAACCGTTGCAAGAACGGCGATCACTATTGGGTCAGTGCCTACGTCACCCCGGTGACGCGGGACGGTCAGGCGGTGGAATACCAATCGGTGCGCACCAAGCCCAGCGCCCGGCAGATCGAGGCCGCGGAACGGGCTTACGCGCAACTCAATGGCCCCGGCCCGTCCTGGTGGAGCCTGTTGCCGGTGATGAGCCTGCGGCTGCGTCTCTGGGCCTCCATCAGCGCCGGTTTCATTGGCAGCTACGGCGTTTCCGTGTGGCTGCTGCCCGAGTCCTGGATGGTTCAGGGCACGGTGATGGCCATGGGCTGGTGCCTGAGCCTGGTGGCGGTCGGTACGCAAATGCGGCCGTTGGACCGCCTGGCCGAGCGCGCCCGGCAGATCGGCGACAACCCCTTGAGCCAGGGCATCTACACCGGGCGTGCGGACGAGTTCGGGCGTATCGAGTTCGCCTTGCAGATGCTTGAAGCCCAGGTCGGTGCGGTGGTGGGGCGCATTGGCGATGCCTCCCAGCGTCTGGCCGGGCACGCCGCGGAGTTGGTGGAGCACCTGCACAGCAGCCATAACAGCACCCTGGAACAGCAGGCGGAAACCGATCAGGTGGCGGCGGCCATTCATCAGATGGCCGCCAGCGTGGCCGAGGTCGCCACCCATGCTCAGCAGGCCTCGGTGGCGGCCGATCAGGCGGAAAGCGAAACCCGCGAGGGGCATCAACTGGTGGGCGAGAGCCGTAGCGCGGTGTTGCGCCTGGCCAGCGAGCTGGAGCGGGCCACCGAAGTGATTCATCAGCTGGAAAGCCACAGCACGGATATTTCCGGGGTGCTGGAAGTGATCCGCAGCATTGCCGAGCAGACCAACCTGCTGGCCCTGAATGCGGCCATCGAGGCGGCGCGGGCCGGTGAGCAGGGGCGCGGCTTTGCCGTGGTGGCCGATGAAGTGCGCGGGCTGGCCCAGCGCACCCAGGATTCCACCAACGAGATCCAGCGCATGATCAGCACCCTGCAAAATGCCGCGCGCAATGCCGTGGAGGCCATGCAGCACAGCAGCCAGCATGTGGAGAGCAGCGTCGACCAGGCCCAGCGCGCGGCAGTGGCCTTGGACGGCATCAGCCAGCGGGTCAACCAGATCACCGAGATGAGCCTGCAGATAGCCGCGGCGGTGGAAGAGCAGAGCGTGGTCAGTGAGGACATCAACCGCAACATCATCGGTATTCGCAATGCCTGCGAGGTGACGGTCAGCGCCGGCCAGCTCAGCCATGTCAACTCAGGGGACGTGGCCGGGCTGGCGGGGGACTTGCGTCAACTGGCCCAGGAGTTCTGGCACAAGCGCGGCTAGGGTCGCAGAGCCAGCCGGTCAGGCCGCGCGCAGGGGGATAAAGGCGTAGTCCAGGGGCGTGTCGCTGACCACCTGGGCCCCGGCGGCCAGGACCTGCCCGGCAATCTCCTCGGCGGACAGATGGAAGCGCCAGGCTTGCTGCGGGGCTGCCGATACGGCGCTCTGCACCTGATCGATGGCCTTCGCCAGGGCGCTCATGTCCGGTAGATAGGCGGTGAAACCGTCACCCTTGAGCGCCGCGGTGCGAATCCCCAGCAGGCCGCAAATGGCTTCCTTGGCTTGAATATCGTCGCGGTCAGCCTGGCGCGAGCGCTGGATCAGCGCCGCCAGCTCGCCATCCACCAGCTCGTTCGCGGCAATCAACTGCGGCCCCTGTTCCCAGGATTCCGGCGGGCAGTCCTTGGCCAGCGGATTGAGCGGGATATGCGGATTGATTTCCATGGGATAGATGCGGCACACCAGCGGCCGCCGTTCGTAGATGCGGCACCGCAGGTCTTCGTCAAGATTCCGGCAGGGGCCGGCGTTATAGGCGGCGAAGGTGATTGCCACATAGGCTTCGGCGCTGCCGCTCAACACCCGGCAGGAACGGCGCAGGGCGTGCTCGCGCTGTAATTGTGGCAGCCCCAGACCGTTGCCGAGGAAGGCCTCCACCAGGACTATCACCTGGCCGCCGTCAGCGGCCCAGGCCCGGGCCTCCGGGAGGGTCAGGGGCACATGGTGGTCATTGCAGCACTTGCCGCAGCCTACGCAGGAAAAATGAGTGTTCATGGCGCGAGGAACCGTTCTGGGTCGACAGGGGTAGCGTCGGAAAAACGCTTATCGACGCGGTCAGACCAGGCCTGCAAGCAAGTTGCACGCCATTGGCCGAAGCTCGCCTGGTGTGCGCCGGTCGTGGGCTAAGGCACCAGCTCGCGGCGCACCAACTGCATGCCGGCACTTTCGTACAGGCCTCTGGCGCGCAGATTGCCTTCCAGTACCCGCAGGTCGACGCACGCTTCATGGCGTTCGGCGAACATCAGGAACGCCTGTTGCAACAGGGCCCGGCCCAAGCCCTGGCCCCGGGCGCGAGGGTGCACGACCAGGTCCTTGATATAGGCGCTGGTCCAGCATTGCGCGACGCCCACCACGCCCTCGGCATCCAGCGCCACCAGGCACAGCTCGGGGTCGTACTCGGCATCGGTTTCAAATGCCTGGCGCCAGGTGTCGAGGGCCGGCACGCGGCCGCCGCCATCCTGGTAACCCAGGTGCATCAGCTGATGCACGGCTTCGGCCAGTTCCGGCTGGTAGTGTTGCAATGTGATACCGGCCGGCCACAGTGGAGCGCTCAGCCCGGCAGTGAGGTCGCGACGCAGCAGCAGGCAGTGCAGTTCGCTCACCTTGCGGCCTCCTGGCTGGCAATGGTCTTGGCCGCGTCGATCAGGCAGCGGGTCAGTTCCGGTGAGGAGAATTTGGTGAGCACCGCGTTGGCTCCGGCTTGCCTGGCCTTTTCACTGTTCATGGCGCTGTCCAGCGAGGTGTGCAGCAGCACATAGAGGTGGGCGAAGTCCGGGGTTTCGCGCAGGGTACGGGTCAGGGCGTAGCCGTCCATTTCCGACATCTCGATGTCCGAGACAATCAGGTTGATCTCGTGGGCCGTACCTTGCAGTTCCAGCAGGCAGTCGATGGCTTCCTTGGCGCTGCGGGCGGTGTGGCATTGCAGGCCGAGGTTGCGCAAGGTGTGCACCGATTGCTGCAGCGCCACCTGGCTGTCGTCCACCACCAGGATCCGCGCGTTGCCCAGGGCCTCGGCGTCTTCCATGCTCAGCTCGGTGGGGGCCATTTCGATCTGGGCCGGGGCGATACCGTGAATCACCTTCTCGATATCCAGGACCTGCACCAGGGTGCCATCGACCTGGGTCACGCCGGTGATGTAGGACTTGATGCCACCGGAACCAAAGGGCGGCGGGCGGATGTCGGTGGTCAGGCAATGCACGATCTTGCTCACGGCCTGCACATGCAGGCCCTGCTTGGAGCGGCTGACATCGGTGACGATCAGGCAGCCGCTGTCCGGGTCCGCCAGCGGCCGTTCGCCGATGGCCCGGCTGAGGTCGATCACCGACAGCGAGTTGCCGCGCAGGGTGGCGATGCCTTTCACATGAGGGTGGGATTCCGGCAGCTTGGTCAGCGGCGGGCAAGGAATGATTTCACTGACTTTAAGCAGGTTGATTGCCATCAGCTTGCCGCTGCGCAAGGTAAACAGCAGAAGCGAAAGCGAATCTGCGCGGGCTTTGTTGGAGGACATAAAAACCTTCTCTGGAAAAAATTGGCTCGTGGCTCGGGCCACGGACAACCATTGATAACGGGTTATCGACGTGTTCAGGGCAGGCTTTAGCGGCGCCTCTGCTTTCCGTCAGGGGCGCTGCCCGGGCCGGCGCGCCGGGGTTGGCCGCAGCCCGCAGCGGCAGACTTTGCGAAGCCGCTGAAGCGGTTACCCGTCGTGCACCGGTCGCCGGTTCCTAGCGCAGGCCCAGGCGTTTTGCCAGGCGACTCAGGTTGGCCCTGTCCAAGCCTAGTTCACGGGCGGCACCGGCCCAGTTGTGCTGGTGGCGTTCCAGGCAGGCGCTGATCAATTGGCGCTGGTAGAGCTCGGTGGCCTGGCGCAGGTCGCCTTCCAGGGGGGGCATGGTTTCGGCGGGCGCCGCGGGCTCGGCGGCAGCGCTGGCGCTTTCGGTAACCCGGGGCAGGTCCAGGTCGTGCGCGTCCAGGCTGAGGATCTTCGGACGCTCGTGACAGTTGCCCAGGGCCTTGAGGGCGCTGCGGCCAATCAAGTGCTCCAGTTCGCGCACATTGCCTGGCCAGTTGTAGGCCAGCAGCGCCTGTTGCGCCTCGGCGCTCAGGCGCAGGCTGCCCAGGCCCATGCGCGAGCGGTTCTGCTCGAGGAAATAGCCGCTGAGCAGCAGCACGTCGCGGCCGCGTTCACGCAGGGCCGGCACCCGCAGCGGGTAGACGCTGAGGCGGTGGTAGAAGTCGGCACGATAACGGCCATTGCGCACTTCTTCCGCCAGGTCGCGGTTGGTGGCGGCGATCAGGCGCACGTCGACCTGATGCTCCTGGTCCGAACCCAGGCGTTGCAACTGGCCGCTTTGCAATACCCGCAACAGCTTGGCCTGCACGGTCAGCGACAGCTCGCCGACTTCGTCGAGAAACAGCGTGCCGCCGTTGGCCAGTTCGAATTTGCCGCGGCGATCCTGGGTCGCCCCGGTGAAGGCGCCACGTACGTGGCCGAACAGCTCGCTCTCCACTAGGGTCTCGGGTAGGGCCGCGCAATTGAGGCTGATGATCGGCTGCTCGGCCCGGGGCGAGGCGGCGTGAATGGCCTGGGCCACCAGTTCCTTGCCGACCCCGGTTTCACCGGTGATCAGCACCGTCAGGTCGCTGCCGCCCACCAGGTGGATCTCTTCCAGCAGGCGTTTGTGGGCCTTGCTCTGGCCGATCATCTCGCGGTGCTGGCCGCTGGCCTGGCGGTAGACTTCGGCGCGTTGATGCTCGTTTTCGGCGCGTTGGGCCAGGCGCTCGATGCGCTGGGCGGCGCTGACGGTGGCGGCGGCGAGGCTGGCGAAGGCTTGCAGGGCGTCCAGTTCAATGGGTTCGAAGCGCTGCGGGTCCAGGGCGTCGAGGGTCAGCAGGCCCCAGGGGCGTTCGTCGATGAACAACGGGCAGCCCATGCAGTCATGCACTTCAAGGTGGTCGTCGAGGCCTTCCACCAGCCCGTCATAGGGATCGGGCAGGTCGCTGTCACTGGCAAAGCGGGTCGGGCCCGGGCCACTGAGCAGGGCGGCAAAGCGTGGATGCTCGCTGACCTTGAAGCGCCGGCCCAGGGTGTCGGTGCTCAGGCCATTGACCGCCAGCGGCACCAGCCACTCGCCCTCCAGGCGCAACAGCGCCGCGGCGTCGCAGGGCAACAGGGCGCGCAAGGCTTCCAGCAGGCGACGATAGCGCTCGCTTTCGGGCAGTTCGCGGGACAGGTCGGTGACCAGTGGCAGCAGGGTCGTGAGCAGGGATTTTGCAGTCATAATGACTCCGTGATGTCTAAATGACTATAAAAGACAGGGTGTCTTTATGACTATGTTTATTTTAACTATATGATTTTAAAGGTTTTTATTTTTGGCATGAAAACTGATTAGGCATAGGAAACCTGCAAGCAGTCATAAAGTCCAGGAGTTGTCCTTATGCTAAGCGTTCAAGACCGTGCAATTATCAAAGCCACTGTGCCCCTGCTGGAAAGCGGCGGCGAAGCCCTGATTACCCACTTCTACCGGATGATGCTGTCCGAGTACCCCGAAGTGCGTCCGCTGTTCAACCAGGCGCACCAGGCCAGCGGCGATCAGCCCCGGGCCCTGGCCAATGGCGTGCTCATGTATGCCCGGCACATCGACCAACTGGATCAGTTGGGCGATCTGGTGGCCAAGATCATCAACAAGCACGTTGCGTTGCAGATTCTTCCAGAGCATTACCCGATCGTTGGTAGCTGCCTGCTGCGCGCCATTTCCGAAGTACTGGGCAGCGAGATTGCCACCCAGGAAGTGATCGACGCCTGGGCCGCGGCCTACAACCAGCTGGCGGATATCCTGATTGGCGCCGAGGCGGCGATCTATGACGAGAAGGCCCAGGCGCCCGGTGGTTGGCGGGGTGCCCGAGAGTTCCGCCTGGTACAGAAGGTGGAAGAGAGCGCGGAAATCACCTCCCTGTATTTCGAGCCGCTGGACCAGGGGCCGATCCTTGCCGCCGAGCCGGGGCAGTACATCGGTTTGCAGCTCTTTATCAACGGTGAGGAAATCCGCCGTAACTACTCGCTTTCGGCGCTTTCCAACCAGGGCCAGTACCGCATCAGCGTCAAGCGCGAAACCGGCGGCGTGGCGTCCAACTACCTGCATGACCAATGCCCGGTAGGCGCCAGCGTCATGCTGTTTCCACCCGCTGGCGAGTTCACCCTGGCCGCCAGCGACAAGCCGTTGGTGCTGATCAGCGGCGGGGTAGGCATCACACCGACCCTGCCGATGCTGGAAGCCGCGCTGGCCACCGAGCGCCCGGTGCACTTTATCCACTGCGCGCGCAACGGCCAGGTGCATGCGTTCCGCAACTGGGTCGACGAGCTGGCCCAGCGTTATCCACAGCTCAAGCGCTTCTACTGCTACGCCGAGGATGACGGCGTCAGCCCGGCAGCGGACAAGCTGGGCATGCTGACCCGGGAGCAGTTGGCCGAGTGGTTGCCGGAACAGCGCGACCTGGACGCCTACTTCCTCGGGCCCAAGGGGTTCATGGCCGCCATCAAGCGTCACCTGCATGCCCTGGGCATTCCCGAGCAGCAGAGCCGCTATGAGTTCTTCGGCCCGGCGGCCGCCTTGGAATAACCCGCCCGGCTCCCGCCGGCAGGGGCCGGCTTGGCGGCGAAGCAACCCGCAATCCAGGTGCCATACCGCACCGATGCCTTCGCTGGCGAGCCAGCTCCTGCATCCGCCCGCCCCGCAACGGGGCCGGGCTGTTAATCCCTGCTTAACCTGTCTGGCGTTAATTCCCCACGATGCCGAGATGGCGCTGCCATCGCGGTCCTTTCAAGCGGCGTCCCCGGGCCCGTGAACCTTGGGTATTGCCTGCGATGCAGTGCATTCAAAGGTCATGATCAGCGTGTAGACTTCCGGGCACCCGATGGCAATCAGATCAACTTCGCGATGCAACCGCGCTCAGGCATGACCCGCGCCGGCTGTGCGGTTGTACAGACAACAGAAAAAAGGAATAGGGATGAGTGACGACAGACTGCGTTTGGGACGTGAACGGCGCTTCCTGGTGCTGCTGGGGATTATCTGCCTGGCGCTGATTGGCGGAGCCCTCTACATGCAGGTGGTGCTGGGCGAGGCGCCTTGCCCGCTGTGCATTCTGCAGCGATATGCCTTGCTGCTGATTGCGCTGTTTGCCTTCATCGGCGCGGCCATGAGTTCGCGGCGCGGGATCACCGTCATGGAAACCCTGGTGGTCATTTGCGCCATCGCCGGTGCAGGGGTCGCCGGGCATCATGTGTACACCCAGTTCTACCCGTCGGTGAGCTGCGGCATCGATGTGCTGCAGCCGATTGTCGACAGCTTGCCGTTGGCGAAAATCTTTCCCCTGGGCTTTCAGGTCGACGGCTTCTGCTCCACGCCGTACCCGCCGATCCTCGGGTTGTCCCTGGCCCAGTGGGCACTGGTGGCGTTCGTGCTGACGGTGATCCTGGTGCCTTTGGGCGTGCTGCGCAATCGCAAGAAAGCGTACTGATTTACCCGGAAAAGCCCCGGCCGCCCAACAGCGGCCGGGGCTTTTTCATGCCGTTCATTCAGCGTCTGAAAAGTCCGTGATTTGCAGCAAGCGCAGGTGCGGTAAAAGTGCGACATGTTGTCACACTGTCGCCGTCGCAGAAGGGCGGTGGAGCGGCTGTAACAGACTGCATTCGGGCGTACTGGTTCACTGCAAGTCTGTCAGTTTGTGTAAGCAGGCTCGCGGGTAGGAAACCATAGCCTGCTATCTATACAAATCTTCACAGACCCCGTTTTACAAGGGATGAGGCGGGGTGAAAGGCGGCTTTCAGGGGCCATCAAGCGCTCCTGAAAGGGGGGATTCCAGGTCTTTTTTGGGGCTTTTTGTTGCAAATGAAAATCGATATGATTGCGATCCTTCGCAACAATCGTGAGAGATTGTTGCGCCGTGGGATAAAAATTATTTCGGGATAAGACATGGTTTATAAAACGCGACATATCTACAATCGCCCGCACTGAATTTCCGACGCTGCTCAACCCTGAGCACACGAGGACGGTCGAGGGGCGGATAGAGCGCTCCATGCGACTGCGGGTGTCGGCGCCTTCCAAACTTCCGCACCAAATGGAATTGGTCTGTAACAAGGCCTTTGACCACGAGATCGAATAAGAACCACTGCTAGCCCGGGATGTGTCGTTGAGCGTTTAACGCAACGGGCAGGCCCTTATTCAATTGAAGAAAAATGCCAACCCTTGGCAGGGTGAAGTGTTGGCGATCAAAACCCAACTGCATTGCGCAAGCTGCTTTAGAGGTCGTGAGATGAGTAAAAACAGGTACCCCAGATTACTAGGCTTATTGCCGCTGCTCGGCATGTTAATGCTGGGAGGCTGCAAATGGACCTTGCTTGATCCCAAGGGTCAGGTTGGTCTGGATGAACGAAACCTGATCATCACGGCCACCATCCTGATGCTGCTGGTGGTTGTGCCGGTCATCATCATGACCTTCGCCTTCGCCTGGAAATACCGCGCCTCCAACAAGGAAGCGACCTACGCACCGAAGTGGTCCCACTCCACCAAGATCGAAATCGCCGTGTGGCTGGTTCCGGTGCTGATCATCATTGCCCTGGGTTATGTCACCTACAAGTCGACCCACGCCCTGGACCCGTACCGTCCGCTGGAATCCGACGTCAAGCCGGTGACCATCGAAGTGGTCGCCATGGACTGGAAGTGGCTGTTCATCTATCCCGACCAAGGGATCGCCACCGTCAACAAGATCGTGTTCCCGGCGCATACCCCGGTGAACTTCCGCGTCACCTCCGACACCGTGATGAACTCGTTCTTCATCCCGGGCCTGGGCGGCCAGATCTACGCAATGGCGGGCATGACCACCAAGCTGCACCTGATCGCCAACCAGAACACCGAACTTGAAGGTATCTCCGCCAACTACAGCGGCGCGGGTTTCACCGGCATGAAGTTCAAAGCGATCGCTACCAGTCAGGAAGATTTCGACGCCTGGGTAAACGAAGTCAAAAAGGCACCTAAACAGCTGGACACCGCTGAATACGAAGCCCTTTCCAAGCCGAGCCAGAACAATCCTGTCGAGCTCTACTCCGCCTACGCGCCCAACCTGTTCCAGACCGTCATCGACAAGTATGAAGGCATGAAACCGGGCAAGCCGCTCAAGCACGAGAAGAAAGAAAAGGAAGTGGCCGCAACGGAAGGGATGGACGTGAGTTCGCATTCAGCTGCCGGGGCAGAGGAGTAAACGATGTTTGGTAAATTAAGTCTGGAAGCGATACCGTTCCACGAGCCGATCGTCATGGTGACCGTTGCCATGATTCTGCTCGGTGGTGTGGCGCTGTTCGCGGCAATCACCTACTTCAAGAAGTGGACCTACCTGTGGACCGAGTGGCTGACGTCCGTCGACCACAAGAAAATCGGTGTGATGTACATCATCGTCGCCATGGTCATGCTGCTGCGTGGCTTCGCCGACGCCATCATGATGCGTACCCAGCTGGCCATGGCCACCGAGGGTTCGCCTGGCTACCTGCCACCTGAACACTATGACCAGATCTTCACCGCCCACGGTGTGATCATGATCATCTTCATGGCGATGCCATTCTTCACCGGCCTGATGAACCTTGTCGTGCCGCTGCAGATCGGCGCGCGTGACGTGGCCTATCCATTCCTCAACTCCCTGAGCTTCTGGCTGCTGGTATCGGGCGTGGTGCTGATCAACCTGTCCCTGGGCGTTGGCGAATTCGCCAAGACCGGCTGGGTTGCCTATCCGCCGCTGTCGGGCCTGCAATACAGTCCGGGCGTGGGTGTGGACTACTACATCTGGGCGCTACAGTTATCCGGGCTGGGGACGACGCTGACGGGGGTCAACTTCCTGGCCACCGTGCTGAAAATGCGTACCCCGGGCATGAAGATGATGGACATGCCGATCTTCACCTGGACCTGCACCTGGGCCAACGTGCTGATCGTGGCTTCGTTCCCGATCCTCACCGCTACCCTGGCACTGCTGACGCTTGACCGTTACATGGATTTCCACATTTTCACCAATGAACTTGGTGGCAATCCAATGATGTACGTGAACCTGTTCTGGGCCTGGGGTCACCCCGAGGTGTACATCCTGATCCTGCCGGCGTTCGGTATCTTCTCCGAAGTGATCTCGACCTTCTCCGGCAAGCGCCTGTTCGGCCACCACTCGATGATCTACGCTTCCGGCGCGATCTCGGTACTGGGCTTCATGGTTTGGCTGCACCACTTCTTCACCATGGGTTCGGGGGCCAGCGTCAACGCCTTCTTCGGCCTGGCGACGATGCTGATCTCGATTCCGACCGGGGTGAAGCTGTTCAACTGGCTGTTCACCATCTACCACGGCCGTCTGCGCATCACCAGCCAGGTGCTGTGGACCCTGGGCTTCATGGTGACCTTCGCCATCGGCGGCATGACCGGCGTACTGCTGGCCATCCCGGGTGCTGACTTCGTCCTGCACAACAGCCTGTTCGTGATCGCGCACTTCCACAACGTGATCATCGGTGGCGCGGTATTCGGCTACATCGCCGGCTTCAGCTTCTACTTCCCGAAAGCGTTCGGCTTCAAGCTGCACGAAGGTTGGGGCAAGGCTGCATTCTGGTTCTGGATCTCCGGCTTCTTCGTCGCGTTCATGCCGCTCTATGCACTGGGCTTCATGGGCATGACCCGTCGTCTGAACGCCACCACCAACCCTGAGTGGGTGCCGTACCTGTACGTCGCCATGGTGGGTGCGGTGATGATCGCTGTGGGTATCGCCTGCCAGCTGATCCAGCTGTACGTCAGCGTGCGTGACCGCAAGCAGAACATGTGCGTGTCTGGCGACCCTTGGAACGCCCACACCCTGGAATGGTCGACCTCGTCGCCACCTCCGTTCTACAACTTCGCGGTGCTGCCGAAAGCCGAAGGTATCGACCCGTTCACCGAAGCCAAGGAAAACGGCACTGCCTACGCGCAGCCTGGCCGCTACCAGCCGATCCACATGCCTAACAACACCGCTACCGGTGTGGTCATGGGGGCCCTGCTGACCGTGTTCGGTTTCGCCATGATCTGGCACATCTGGTGGCTGGCCATCGCAAGCCTGGCCGGCACCGTGATCTATTTCGCGATCCACGCTGCCCGTGATGATCAAGGCTACATGGTGCCGGTCGAGACGATCGAGCGCATCGAAGCCGAACAGCACAAGCGTCTGGTATCGGAGAACAAGATCCCGGCTACCCGTGTTGAAACCTCGTTGGAACAGGCTTAATCCATGTCGAACTTAGTGACCAATGCTGGACACGCCCATGTCGATGACCATGGGCACGATGACCATCACCACGACTCGGGCGAGATGACCGTATTCGGTTTCTGGCTCTACCTGATGACCGACTGCATTCTGTTTGCGTCGATCTTCGCGGTGTACGCGGTACTGGTTAACAACGTAGCGGGTGGCCCGTCGGGCCACGACATCTTCGAACTGCCATACGTACTGGGCGAAACCGCTCTGCTGCTGTTCAGTTCGATCACCTACGGCTTCGCCATGCTGGCGTTCTTCCGGGGCAACAAGAAGCAGGTACTGGGCTGGCTGGCCATGACCTTCCTGTTCGGCCTGGGCTTCATCGGCATGGAGATCAACGAGTTCCACCTGCTGATCTCCGAAGGCTACGGCCCTAGCCGTTCCGGCTTCCTGTCCGGGTTCTTCACCCTGGTCGGCACCCACGGTCTGCACGTGACCAGCGGTCTGATCTGGATGGCGATCATGATGTACCAGGTGCAGAAAAACGGCCTGACGGCGACCAACAAGACCCGTCTGAGCTGCCTGAGCCTGTTCTGGCACTTCCTGGACGTGGTGTGGATCTGCGTATTCACCGTTGTTTACCTGATGGGGACTATGTAAATGGCCAACACACACTCCCACGACGAAGCCGGTCACGGCAGCGTCAAGTCCTACGCCATCGGCTTCATCCTGTCGGTCATCCTGACACTGATCCCGTTCGGCCTGGTGATGTACCCATCGCTGCCCAAAGACGTGACCCTGTGGATCGTCCTGGCGTTCGCGGTCATCCAGGTGATCGTTCACCTGGTGTACTTCCTCCATCTGGACCGCTCCGAAGCGCAGCGTAACAACGTCGTCGCGTTCATCTTCGCCGCGTTGGTCATTGTTCTGCTGGTTGGTCTGTCGTTGTGGATCATGTTCAGCATCCACACCGTCATGATGGCGAAGTGAGGTAAACCCGATGTCGCTCAAGCACTTTATCCAAATCACCAAACCGGGGATCATTTTCGGTAACGTGCTTTCTGTGGCAGGCGGGTTCTTCCTGGCCTCGAAAGGGCATGTCGATCTGGCCATTTTCCTGGCCGCCATGATCGGCACCTCGCTGGTGGTAGCGTCCGGTTGCGTGTTCAACAACTGCATCGACCGTGACATCGACCTGAAGATGGAACGCACCAAGAACCGCGTGCTGGTCCAGGGCCTGATCTCCCTGGAAGCGGCACTGGTCTACGCTTCCATCCTCGGCGTCGCCGGCGTCGCCCTGCTGTACTACGTGGCCAACCCGTTGGCCGCGTTGTTCGCGGTAATCGGCTTTGTCATCTACGTCGGCCTCTACAGCCTGTACCTCAAGCGCAAGTCGGTTCACGGCACGCTGGTGGGCAGTCTGTCCGGGGCCATGCCACCGGTGATCGGCTATGTGGCTGTGAGCAACAGCTTCGACATGGCCGCGCTGACCCTGCTGGTGATGTTCAGCCTGTGGCAGATGCCGCATTCCTACGCCATCGCGATCTTCCGCTTCAACGATTACCTGGCCGCATCGATTCCGGTGCTGCCAGTCAAGCGTGGCATTCGCGTGGCCAAGAAGCACATCCTGCTCTACATCCTGGCATTCCTGGTGGCGACGCTGATGCTGACCTTCAGCGGTTACGCCGGCATGAGCTACCTGGCGGTAGCGGCGGCGATGGGCATGTACTGGTTGTACATGGCCTGGACCGGCTACAAGGCAGTGGATGACACCGTGTGGGCGCGCAAGCTGTTCGTGTTCTCGATCTTCACCATCACCGCGCTGAGCGTGATGATGTCGGTGGATTTCAAGGCCCCGACCGAGCTGTTGCTGACCTACGCACACTAAGCTGTCCAGGCCACAGAAAAGCCCCGCCTTCGAGAGAAGCGCGGGGCTTTTTTCATGCGGCTGCGGTTACGGTCACATCATTTAAAGCTTTTCGGTCCGAAGGCTCCACCTGGCCGGGTAAAATGCGCCGTTCGTGGATGAACTTGAGTGGATGTAATGGAAAGCCGTATTGAACTACTTGACTCGAAGGCGCGCTACGGCGCCATCAGTCGTCTATTGCACTGGGCCATGGCGCTGGCCTTTGCCTGGATCTACAGCAGCACCGGTGCGCACTACCTGCTGGCCGACTCGGCCCTGGACAAGTTCCTCTGGCCGACCCACAAGCAAGTGGGGGTGCTGTTGATGGTCCTGCTGCTGGTGCGGGTGCTCTGGAGCCTGTTGAATCGTCATCGTCGGCCACCCAGCCTGAACCTTGCGGCAACGCTGGGGCATGGGATGTTGTATGCCGCCATGTTCGCCATTCCGTTTCTCGGGCTGTTGCGCCAGTACGGCTCGGGGCGGGCGTTTTCCGCCTTTGGCCTGCCGCTGATGAGCGGCTTCGAGGGGCCGAAGGTCCAGTGGATGACCGAGTTGGGCAACAGCTTCCACAGTCTTCTGGGCTGGACCCTGCTGGTGCTGATTGCCGGCCATGTGGCGGCGTTGATCCTGCACTGTGTCAAAGGTCAGGGGCATGTTCTGCGGCGCATGGCGGGTCGCACGACCTCGGCTTGAGTTTCTCGTCCGCTAAAGAAAACCCCGCCTTCTAGAGAAGAGCGGGGTTTTTTATTGAACACTCCTCAGAGGGCCGCGGGAGCGATCCCCTGTGGCGTATTATTTTTCCGGATGACTGCTCATGTATCTCTTGAATAATGACCTGGCGCCATAGGCCGGCAGGATGTTGAAGAGCGCAAAAAATACTTTGATCGCGATCTGAAAGAGCACCATGTTCAGGATGTCGCTGTTTTTCATCAATCCATAAAAGGCGATGTAGCAAAACAGAAAACTGTCGATAATCACCGCGAAGAAAGTGCTCAGGAATATTCGCAGGAACAGAAATCTGGAGTTCGTCAGTTCCTTGATCTTGCACAGCAAGTAAGAGTTTATGTTTTCAGAAACAAGGAATGAGATAGATGAGGCTACCAGCACAGACGAAACCTGAGTCACCACTTCATTGTAAGGCGTGTCGAGTTTCCAGCCGGGCATTCCGGGGAGGAAGGTCGAGCCATAAAGTAGGATGAACACTGTGGAGGTGCTTGCGAACGCGAAGAAAATGGCCTTTCGTGCCAGCCGGAGTCCGAAGTTTTCGTTTAGCAAGTCAACGATCAGAAAGGTCAGTGAGTAAAGAAAGGTCCCTGGAGTGATAACGATGCCCAAGGATTCCAGGTAGATGGGCTTTGTCGCGGCAATACTGGTGAAAATATAAAATGTAACGAGTAGCAGGTTCAGGATTATATAAATCATCCATGAGTTTTCATGGCGGTCATTCAGGTCGTATGCGGTAGTGGTATCTCCCTGAGAGTAGAGCTTTCGATACAGGTTCTTGATTTCTGTTTTGTTCAGGTTGTCCATTATTTCACTGTTCAGGACCTCCCTTAACTTGACTCTGATCACCTTGCCTGTGGCGATGATCATGATGACGGCAAGTTTCTTGTTGTTGTCGAAGCCCAGTAGCTTGTATTTGCTGTTTTCGATTTCAGCTTCATGGGTCGACATTGAACCGCTCCTCAATGATGTCGCCCACTACAATCATGTGATTTGAGTCGCAACAGACATCGTTCAAGATAAGCAGCTTTCCTGACAGTTTGTCGTAAGCCAGTTTTTCCCTGTCGTCAGTCGATGAACCTTTTTGCACGATCAACAGATCACCGGGCTCATTCATGCCATCGATTTCATTCTCCAACAGCACGGCTATCAAGTTGTGGGAGGTGCCGAAGTAGTAAGTCAATGGATACAGCGTGGCCAACTCGCCAATTCGTTTGTCCAAGTTGGCTAGCAGCAGGCTTTCCTTGATGATCGGAACGGCTGCTGGGTTCATGTTTCCTTGAGGGGAGATGCTGCTCTCGATGATCTCCTTTTCTTCAAAGTCGACAGTCTCTATTTCTTCGTAGGAGACACCGAAGAAGTCAGAGATTTTTCGAATGGTGGACTGTTGTACGTTGCTGACCTTGCCTTCCAGGATGTTGTATATCGTCGTTCTGGTCAGGCCACTGGCGTTGCATAAGGACAGCTGTGTCTCACCGCGACTTTTTATCAGGTACTTGATGTTGCTCTTTAAATGCTCTGTTCTTTCTCTTTTGTGCATCAGATGCTCACCACTTCCTTTTGCTCGTAATCCATTGCGTCTTTTATAACGATCGCGCCATGCCCGGCATTCAGTTGCCCGACGTCGAGGCGAGCTCGGCCGGCTCAAGCGGCAAGCGTGTGTCGGCATTCTTGTGACCCGTACCCACGTGCTGGTGCTCCTTTAGCCTGACTGCATCCATCCCGGGATATTTCGTGGTTGCTATCTTGGGCAATCGAGCCCTTGGGGGGATCCGATTCAAAGGCCCTGAGGATCAAACGTGGTGCATGCTCCGGCCGTGACAATACAGCCCCGGAGGCTCGGCGTCATGGCCCTTGCCGGCAAACCTGCACAGCGATGCTAGGCTGACTTCTCCCTTCCTTGATAAAAAAGAATCATTTAATTTGGTTGATGTTTAATTTTTTGATTAATTTTGTTGCACCTCGTACAGTCGGCGCCAGGGTTGGTTTGGCCCGATTTGCACAAGCGAACGTAAAAACCAGGAAGCGTGCTGTCGTTCGTGGCACGCAATACACAAGGAAGGGGCACGGAAGCATGGCAGCTGACACTGAACCACTCAGGACCCAGGCCGACCTGCTGCGGCGGGGGTTGGCCGATCTGCGAAGCGAAGACGCCGAGCTGGCAAGCATCCTGGACGCGGAAGTCACGCGTCAACACCGCACATTGTCCTTGGTGGCAGCGTCCTGCGCGGCTGGCCCGCGGAGTTTGGCGGCGTCGGCCTCGGCGCTGGTCAACGTCACGGTCGAGGGCATGCCTGGCCGGCGTCACTACAGCGGGTGCGAGAACGTCGATCGGGTCGAGTCGCTGGCCATCCGCCGGGCCCGGGAGCTGTTCGCTGCGCAATATGCCTGCGTGCAATCGCACTCGGCTTCGAACGCCAATTATCAGGTGCTGGCAGCCCTGGCCGAACCGGGGGATACGATCCTGGGCATGGCCCTTGATCATGGTGGGCAGCTTACTCACGGCGGCGCACTGGCCTTCACCGAGGCCAACTACAAGGCGGTTCGCTACGGCACCACCTCCCAGGGGGTTATCGATTACCAGGAAGTCCGCCAACTGGCGCTGGCTCACCGTCCGCGCATCATCATGTGTGGCGCTACGGCCTATTCGCGGGTCGTGGACTTCCAACGCTTTCGCGCCATAGCCGATGAAGCCGGGGCGATTCTCCTCGCCGATATTTCACATATCGCCGGGCTGGTGGCCACGGGGCGCCATCCGAGCCCGATCGATGTGGCGCATGTCACGACCACCTGCACCCACAAACAGCTCGCCGGGCCGCGTGGGGGCCTGATTCTTTCCGGGCGCGACGCCGATACCAAGGTGCCCGGTCTGAGGTCGAGCTTCCGTCGGGTTCTCGACCAAGCGGTATCCCCCGGGATGCAAGGCGCGCCTGCCGTCAACATGATTGCTGCGAAGGCGGCCGCGCTGGGCTATGCCATGTCCCCGCCGTTCGATGCCTACATGGGGAGGATTCGCGCCACGGCAGATGAACTGGCCGGCGCGTTCATGGAGCGCGACTACGAGGTTGTGGGGGGCGCAACGGAGAATCACACGATCCTGCTGCGTCTGCGTGGCGGCATCAGCGGCTCCATCGCCGAATCGGCGCTGGAGAAGTGTGGAATCATCGTCAGCAAAAAGCGCGGTCCGGGGGAAACGCGATCGTCATTTGCCGCCAATGGCTTGTGTATTGGCACAGGCTCCATCGCCCAGCGCCACGTGGACGCCCAAGGGTGTCGCCAGATTGTCGATCTGGTGTGCCGGATACTCGATCAGGTGCAGCCCCATGGCGAGCAGAAATACACCCTGGAGCCCGCATTGCAGGAGCAGTTCCGGCAACAGACCGAAGCGTTGTGCGCGATGTACCCGATCCGTGAGTATGGGGATCGCTAAAAAGAGAAAGCCCCGGCTTCACGCGCAAGTCCGGGGCTTTTTCTTTGGCGCTCAGGTTGGGCTGGTGCCTTCGCGAGCAAGCTCGCTCCTACAGGGCCGGGTTACAGCTGTTGTTGTGCGCTGTAGCCTTCGAATGCGGTCTGTTGCTGGATCGCGGTGACGATGTTCTTGCGGGTCGCTTGCTGCTCGTTGCCGTCCTTGTCGAGGAACATCTCGCTTTCCAGTTCGGCTTCATCGCCTTCGCCTATAAAGCTGAAGCCGAGGAACTCGAAGGCTTCGCGGTCGACGTTGGCCTTGGAGCGCGGGCGCATCGGCAGGGTGACGCTGATGCCGTCCTTGCTGATGGCGAACACTTCCATTTCCTTCTTCGGCCGCGCCTTGCTCTTGCCGCCGCTGGGATTGCTGATGGCCTGGTGCGTCTGGTTCAGCACTTTCAGGGCCAGGCCGTAGACCAGCTCCTGGAAGTCCGGGTCGTCCTTGTAGCTGGAGAGAATCCGGCTGATGGGGAATTTCTTGCTCAGGTCTTCCAGGGCAGCCAGGTCGGCGGCCTCGGCGTCTTTGAGTTGCTTGAGCTGGCCCATGAGTTCATAGGCGGTGTCGTCGTCAAAGCGGTCGTGGGCCTGGCGAATCGCAGCACGCAGTTCGCGAATCTGGTCACTTTCTTTCGAGGTGTGGAAGGCGTCGAGCACCATCTCGCTGATGGTCTTGGCCTGGGACACGTGTTGTGAAAGATGAATGGCGTTTTCGTACTCGGCCTTGTTGGACAGGGCGATTACGGATTCTTCGGTGTTGGAATCAGGCATTGAACATCCACTACTTGGTTTAACAGGTTTGAGGCGCGAAAGGCCCAGGGGGATTTTCGGGGGCGCCTAATCTATTGGACCCGGACGCTATTGTCACGGACCAAGCGACTGCACGGGAGGGCCGCCGCCGCCGAGCGGTATTCCCGAGGAAGATTCCCCGCTGCCCAAAGGGCGCGGCCATGGGGCTTTCAGGCGTTGAGCTGAAGGTGCAGCAAGTGGCGATACAGCTTGAGCGCCCGGCCGCAGAACAGACCAACGGTAAAGCCCGCAGCGGCGCCACTGATGCCCAGCATCTGCACGCTGGCGGCGTGCTCGGGATGCACGGCGCCTTGGTAGCCGATCCAGTATTTCACGGCGAAAAACAGCAGCGAGATGCCAAGGATCTTCAGGGTGCCGGGAATCAGCAGGGCCTCGCCGTCCGCCTCCAGCAAGACCCCGACGCTGGAAAATAGCAGCATGGCCAGCAGGCTGCCCAATGCGGCACCACCGGCCCAGGCGCCCAGCGCCAGCAACGGATGCTCGCCGAGATTCACCGACCACAGTGACCAGACCAGCAGGATCACTGGCGTCAGCAGCAGCGAGCGACGGCTTTCGCGAGTGGTGGCGAGGGCGCGCAGACCGTAGTAGCAGATCAGGGCGAAGACCGCGTACACCCACGGGGGCGTGCCTTGGAGGATATCGAGCATCGGTAGCATCCTTGCTGGTCAGAAAAAGCGCGTTTCATAGTGCGCTTTCTACCCGCCGACGTGAAGCCGCAGGCTCACCGCTACCGCGAGTGGCTGAAAACTTGCCGCGTGAAGCTAGAGCACTTGGGTATCGCTGACCCCTGCCTCCAGTTCCTGGCGCAGATCGCTGCCCCGGCGGGCGATGAACACCAGTTGCGCGGCATGCTCGGTGGGCTGGTCGGCGGCCAGGGTGAACTGGCTGCGGTTGCCCACATGCTGCAACCAATAGGGTTGTTCATTGCCTTCCAGGCGCACCAGGCCCTTGAGGCGTAGCAGATCGGCGGGCAATTGTGCCAGCCACTCACGCAGGGCCTTGGGTTGCAGCGGCCGCGAGCTTTTCCACACCCAGCTTTCGAACAGCTCGTCATGGCGCTGGGGCAGGGCCTTGAACAGCACCTCGGTGGAGCGCACCGGAGGCTCCAGCAGCAGTTCCGCCGGCAGTTCGGCTTGCACGGTTTCGAATACCGGGGCGCGGCCGCCGAGGCTGGCGCGGATGCTCTGCACCTGTTCGGGGCTCACCAGGTCGGCCTTGTTCAGCAGCACCCAGTCGGCGCAGGCCACCTGGGCCCGGGACAGCCGGGCCATTTCCCCTTTCAGGCTCTGGTAGCCGCTGGCGTCCACCAGGGTGATCACCGCGTCCAGGTGCAGGCGGTTGCGCAGTTGCGGGTAGCCGATGGTCTGCACGATGCGTTGCGGGTCGGAGACGCCGCTGCACTCGATGACGATCCGCTCCAGGGCCGGGCGCAGCTTGGACAGGCTCACCAGTTGCGCCAGCAGATCCTCCTGCACGGTGCAGCAGATGCAGCCGTTCTGCAGGCTGTACACCGCGTCGGTGACCTCGGCAATGATCGCCGCATCGATGTTCAGTTCACCGAAGTCGTTGACGATCACCGCCAATCGGCCGCTGTCGGCGCGCTGCACCATGCGGTTGAGCAGGGTGGTCTTGCCGGCGCCGAGAAAGCCTGCAACCACGGTCACCGGAATGCTCGGGGTGCTGTTCATTGTTCCTTGCCCTCGATCACCGGCGGCAGGCCTTCCCACACCGCCTGCAGTGGGGTATCGCTGAAGGTGCCCTGGCGGTCGTAGACCAGTTGCCCCTCGACGAAGGTCAGTTGCACCTGGGTGTGGTGGATGTAGTTGCGCGCGCCCTGGGCGAACAGGTTGCGGTCGAGGACGATCAGGTCCGCCGACTTGCCGGCCTCCAGGCTGCCGGTCAGGTGTTCCAGGCCCATGGCGTGGGCGCCGTTGAGGGTCGCTACTTGCAGCGCCTGTTCCAGGCTGATGGGGTCGCCGAAGGTGTCGGGTTCCTGGTTCCACGGGTTCTGCCGGGTGACCATGGTTTCCAGGGCCAGCCACGGGTCGATGGACGCCACCGGCCAGTCGGTGCCGAACACCGCGATGCCACCGGCCGCCAGCACGCCCTTGAAGTCATAGATGCGCTTCAGGCGCTCCTGGCCGTAACCGGAGCGGGCACCGCTGGCGAAGGGCGTCGGGTACCAGGCCGCCGGGGAGAACTCGGCAATCACGTCCAGGCTCTGGAAGCGCTTGAGGTTGCCCGGGTGCAGCAGGGTGCTGTGGGCGCATTGGTGGCGGATGCCGCTGTTGCCGTTGCGCCGGCGAGCTTCGGCCACGGCGTCGAGGAACACGTCGGAGGCGCCGTCGCCGGTGCAGTGGGCGATCACCCGCAGGCCGCGCTTGTCCATGTCCACCACCATGTCGGTGATGTGTTCCGGGGTCAGGTTGAGCTTGCCACGCCAGCTCGACTCTTCCGGCCAGGGGGTCAGCAGGTAGGACGACTTGGGCTCCACGGTGCCGTCGAAGTGGAACTTCACCGCGTTGGCGCTCAGGCGCGCGCTGCGATAGAAATGCCGCTCGCCGCTGAGCAGCTCCCAGCGCCGGCGCACCGGGAAGATATCGTCCTGCCAACTGATGGCGGCTTCCACCCGCAGGGTCAGTTCGCCGGCGTCGTCCAGTTCCTTGAGGGCTTGCAGGCGGTTTTCGCAGACGTGCACGTACTTGGTGGCAGTGACCCCGCGAGAGGTCTGGAAGTGCACGCCATCGCGGTAGGCGCGGCGCAGTACCGAGACAGGAGTCGGCGGCATGGCCGCATGGATCAGGGCGTAGGCGCCGTCGATCAGCAGGCCGTTGGGTTCGCCGGTCAGCTCGTCACGCTCCAGGTAGCCGTTGCGCGGGTCGCTGGTGTGGCGGTCGATGCCGGCCAGTTCCAGGGCCTTGGAGTTGACCATCATGGTGCCCCACATGCGGTCCAGCAAGGCCACCGGGCGGTCCGGCATGACGCTGTCGAGCCATTCGCGGCCCGGGGTCAGACCGGCTTCGCGGAAGGTGTAGCGCACCCAGTATTGGCCGTAGATCCAGCCGTCGCCGGGGTGGCTGTCGGCGTAGGCGTGGATCGCCGCCGCCAGTTGCTCCGGGGTCGGATCTTCGATGCCCACGTCCAGGTCGTCGGCGTAGCGCGGTGCCAGGGCCAGGTCTGGGTGGGTGTGCATGTCGTGCAGGCCGGGCATGCAGAAGGCCCCGTCCAGGTCGTGTTGACGGGTGTTGGGCCCGATCAGCGAAGCCAGGGAGGCGAGGCAGCCCACCGCGATCAGCTTGCCCTGGCGGATGGCCACGGCATCGGCCCAGGGCTGGGCCGGGTCGAGGGTGTACATCCGGCCGTTGTGCAGCACCAGTTCGGCGTATTGATCGATGGCGCTATGGGTGGAGTTGAATTGGTCGGAAGCGGTCACGGGGTCAACCTCTCAAGCAGGGGGCCCTTCAAAGGTGGGCGGAAAAATGGGCGACAAGCTCAAATGCATTCTTGTTGTGCGGGCTACTGTGGCGAGGAAGCTTGCTCCCGCTGGGTGGCGTAGCCACCCCAATGGCCGCGACCGCGATGGCCAGGCCTTTACGACTGCTTCGCAGCCGAACGGGAGCCAGCTCCCTCACCACTATCGGACTGTTGTTCAGCGGTGTGCGCCCAGGGTTTCGACAAAGCCGGCGATGCGCTGGCAGGCGTCCTTGAGCACCTCGTCGGCGACGGTGAAGGAGATCCGCACGAACCCCTCGGCGCTGGCCCCGAAGGCCTGGGCGTCGAGCACCGAAACCCCGGTGGCGCGGAACAGCTGCCAGGCGAAATCCATGCTCGACAAGCAGGTGCGGCGCACATCCACCAGCATGAACATGCCGGCCTCGGGCTCGCGGCAATCGAGCAGGTGCACCGGCTTGAGGCCGGCCACCACCAGGTCGCGGCGCCGGCGATAGACCTCGCGGGCACTGCCGATCACTTCTTCATCCAGCTCCAGGGCCTTGAGCGCCGCTTCCTGGATAAACCCGGGCAGGCCGTAGAGCATGCACAGCAGCAGGTTGTCCAGGTGCCCGACCAGGGCGGGCGGGGCGATCACCCAGCCCACGCGCCAGCCGGTCATGGCGTGGGTTTTCGACAGGCTGTTGAGGATCACCGTGCGCTCGGCCATGCCCGGCATCGAGGCGATGCTCAGGTGGTCGCGGTCGTAGGTCAGTTGCCCGTAGACCTCGTCGGAGATCACCCACAGGTCGTGCTTGCGCGCCACTTCGGCCACGGCTTCCAGTTCTTCGCGGCTGTAGACGTTGCCGGTGGGGTTGCACGGGGTGGCCAGGGCGATGCCCCGGGTCTTGTCGGTCAGCGCCGCTTCCAGGGCCGCGGCGGTCAGGCGGAAACCGTTGGCCGCCGGCTGCTGGACACAGGCGATCTTGGCCCCCGAGGCGTGGATGCAGGCCTCGTAGGTCAGGTACATGGGTTCCGGCACCAGCACTTCGTCGCCACTGCTGAACAGGCACAGCGAGGTGGCAAACAGGCCGTTCTGCGCCCCGGCCACCAGGGCCACGTTGTCGGCGCTGACCTCGATCCCCAGCAGGCGCCGCTGCTTGGCGGCGATTGCCTCGCGCAGGGCCGGGCGACCCAGGACGTGGGTGTAATGGGTGTCGCCTTGTTCCAGGGCGGCGCTGGCGGCGGCGCTGATACGTGCATCGGTGGCGAAGTCCGGATCACCGACGCTGAGGACGATGACATCCTCGCCGCGCCCGCGGGCCTCGATGGCCGCGTAGTGGATGTCCCAGGCGCTGACGGATTCGCCGCTGATGCGCTGAACGAAAGGTGAATAACGCATGTTGTGCTCCTCGCGGGCCTCGCTGCCCGCGCAATGAATGGGTTCAGGCCTGACGCTGTGGCCGCTGACTGTAAGAGGCGGTGCCCAGGCGTGCGCACAGGTGTTCGATGACAAAGGCCAGGACGATGTAGATCAGCGCCACCGCCAGCAGCGGTTCGTAGACCTTCAGGGTCTGGGCGCGTACCAGGTTGGCCGCGCCGAGCAGATCAGTGACCGCCACGGTGGAGGCCAATGCGGTGGCCTTGAGCAGCAGCACGCATTCCCCCACCAGGGTCGGGCGCACCAGTTCCAGGGCCCGGGGCAGCCAGACCCGGCGCAGGGTCAGCCAGTAGCCCATGCCATAGGCGCGGGCGGCTTCCAGTTCGCCCCGGGGCACGGCCCGCAGGCCACCGCGCAGCACTTCGCCGACATAGGCGCCGACACTCAGGGTCAGGGCCAGGGCCACGTACCAGAAGCCTTCGCGCAGGTAGGGCCAGAGAAAGCTGCCGCGGATCGGCGGGTAGGCGGCGAACAGGCTGCCGACCCCGTAATAGAGGATGTAGATCTGCACCAGCAGCGGCGTACCGCGGAACACGCTGATGTAGAACTGCATGGGCGCACGCAGCAACGGATTGCGCGACACCCGGCCCAGGCCCACCACCACTGCCAGGGCAAAGCCGCAGACCCCGCTCAGCAGCAGGAGCTTGAGGGTAATGCCCAGGCCGCGCAGCAGTTCGGCGGAAAAACTGTTGATCCAGGAAAAGTCCATGCAAGCCTCCTAGTGCTGGGGCAGCCAGCGGTTGGTGCGACGTTCGAGCACGCGGAACAGGCTGCCGGACACCAGGGTGATGACGAAGTAGAAGGCCGCGACCGCGAGGTAGAACACCAGGTAATGCTTGGTGGAACCGGCCGCCTGCTTGCCGACTGAAAGCAGTTCGCTGTAGCCGACGATGCTGATCAGCGCGCTGTCCTTGACCAGCACCAGCCACAGGTTCGACAGCCCGGCCATGGCGTAGGGCAGCATGCTCGGCAGCAGGATGCGCCGCACCAGCAGCCAGCGCTCGATGCCGTAGGCCCGCGCCGCTTCGATCTGGCCGTGGGGAATGGCCTGGATCGCGCCGCGGATGATCTCCGCCGAATAGGCGCCCTGGACAATCCCCAGCACCAGTACCGCGGCGATGAAGCCGTTGACCGTGACACTCGGCCGGTCCATGGCGGCCATGGCCATGTTCAACAGGTCGGTGCCGGCGTAGTACAGCAGCAGGATCAGCAGCAGCTCGGGCATGGCCCGGTACAGGGTGGTGTAGACGTTGGCCAGCTTTACCAGCCAGCGCGGGCCCTTGAGCTTGATCATCGCCACCAGCAGGCCGATGCCCAGGCCGAGGACGAAGGCCCCGGCGGAAATCTGCAGGGACACCAGCGCGCCCTGGGCCAGGGCACCGAGCCAGCCGTCGGCGACGAACAGTTGGGAAAGGTCGGACAGAGAAATCATGACGTATCCAGTCAACGCCGGCGGCCCGCGCGAACGGGCGCGCCGGACGGCTTAGTTGGCAGAGATGTCGACGCTGAAGTAGCGGCTGCGGATCTTGTCGTAGGTGCCGTCGGCCTTGAGCGAGGCCAGGGCGACGTTGATCCGCTGTTGCAGGGCGCTGTCACCCTTGCGCAGGCCGACGCCGATGCCGGAACCGAACAGCGGGTCTTTCGGCGCCAGGCCCTTGTCCGCCAGGCCGGCCCCGGCGGCGGTCTTGAGGATCGGCTCGATGGTCAGCGCGTCGGCCAGCATCACGTCGATCCGCCCGCTCTGCAGGTCGGCGATCATGTCGTCCTGGGTGGTGTAGTAGCGCAGGGTCGAGGTCTTGCCGTAGTAGGTCTTGGCGAAGGTGGCGTTGGAGGTCGACCCCTGCACACCGATCAGCTTGCCCTTGAGGCCCTCGGGCGTGGTGACCAGCTCCAGGCTCTGGTCGGCGACCCACATGGCCGGGGTCTGGTAGTAGGGCGCGGAGAAGTCGATGACCTTCTCGCGTTCATCGGTGATGCTCAGGGAGTTGAGGATGGCGTCGATCTGGCTCGATTGCAGGGCCGGAATCAAGCCGTCCCAGGCCACTTCCTTGAGCGGGCACTGGGCCTGCATGCGTTCGCACAGGGCCTTGATCAGCTCCGGTTCGAAGCCGCTCCAGTCGCCGTTGCCGCTTTTCATCGAGAACGGCGGGTAAGGTTCCAGGGCGATGCCGAAGACGATCTTGTCGGCGGCCACGGCGTGGCTGGCCATTGCGCTGAACAGGCAACCGGTGGCGAGCACCTTGAGCAGGTTTTTCATGGCTTTACCCTTTATCGAAGTTGTTGTTTTCAAGGATTGAAGCGGGACGTCAGACGCGGTTTTCCTGAGCCATGACGAATTGCCGGCAGCGTTCGCTGACCGGGTTGAGGAACACTTGCTGCGGCGGGCCTTCCTCTTCCACCAGCCCCTGGTGAAGGAACATCACCTTGCTCGACACATCCCGGGCGAAGGCCATTTCATGGGTCACCAGGATCATGGTGCGGCCTTCCTCGGCGATGCCCTGGATGACCTTGAGCACTTCGCCCACCAGTTCCGGGTCCAGGGCCGAGGTCGGTTCGTCCATCAGCAGTACCTGGGGGCGCATGGCCAGGGCCCGGGCGATGGCCACGCGTTGTTGCTGGCCGCCGGAGAGAAAGGACGGGAAGGCGTCGCGCTTGTTGGCCAGGCCGACCTTTTCCAGCAGGTGTTCGGCGTGGGCGATGGCGTCCTTGCGGTCTTCACCGAGGACATACACCGGTGCCTCGATGACGTTTTCCAGCACGCTGCGATGGGGCCACAGGTTGAAGCTCTGGAACACCATGCTCAATTGCGTGCGCAAGCGTGCCACCTGAGCCGGGTCGGCGACCTGCGGGTTGCCGGCGCGGTCGGTCCTGATACGCACTTCTTCGCCGTTGATGCGCAGGCTGCCGCTGCAGGGAATCTCCAGCAGGTTGATGCAGCGCAGCAGGGTGCTTTTGCCCGAGCCGCTGGAGCCGATCAGCGACACCACTTCACCTTCATTGGCGCGCAGGGCAATGCCCTTGAGCACGTGGTGATCGGCGTAGCTCTTGTGCAGGTCATCGATCGCCACCACGGGATTGACGGAGTTGGGCTGCGATTGCAAGGGTCGACCCTCTTGTTATTGTGCGATGGCCGGGCAGTGCCCGGCACAGGGTAGGGCTGGAGAATTAGCCATCGATGGCCTGGGGTCAATCGAGCATTTTTAGCCGGATGCGGTAATTTTTTTCAGCAGTCGGGGATTTTTTCAGCGACGAACAAGGCTATTGCCGGACCGCGATTGCAGCTATGGTGCTGGCACTCGTTTTCTTGCAGTCGAGGCCTGATCGGTATGCGTTATCCCTCCATGACCGCCCTGCGCGCGCTGGACGCGGTGGCCCGCCTGGGCAGCGTCGCCGAAGCCGCCAATGAGCTGAACCTGACCCCCAGCGCCATCAGTCACCAGATCAAGAGCCTGGAACAGACCCTGGGTTTTGCCCTGACCGAACGCCAGGGGCGCAGCATCCGCATCACCTACCAGGGCGAGCGTTATGCCCGTGACATCCACCTGCTGCTGGCCAATATCCTCGAGGCCGGCCAGCGCTCAGACGGCCAGCAGGTCAGCGGACGGCTGTGCATCAGCAGCCCGCCGGGGTTCGCCACCTATTGGCTGTGCACCCATATCGCCGAGTTCCAGGCGCTGTATCCCCAGGTCGAATTGCAGCTGGTATCACCGCGTACCCCGGGCGATACCAGCGACAGCAGCGTTGACCTGTTCGTCGCCTACGGCATGGGCGACTGGCCCAACCAGCATGTGCAGAAGATCGTCTCCCTGCGCTATTTCCCGGTGTGCAGCCCGAGCCTGGTGAATGCCATGGGGGGCCTGAAGACCCTGGATGGCCTGGACCACGCCCTGCTGCTGCACATGATCGACTACTCCGACTGGCGGGTCTGGTTGGCGGCGGCCGGCGCGCCGAATGTCGATGTGCGCCGGGGCATCGTGTTCGCCGACGCGCACTTCGTGCAGTCGGCCTGCATCGCCGGCCAGGGTATTGCCATGGGCGACAACCTGATCAGCGGCGAGGCGCTGGCCAGGGGGCAACTGGTGCAGCCCTTCGGCACCGAGATCGAGTCCAACCGCGGCTACTACCTGGTGGCCGATCTGCTCAAGGCCGAGCGCCCGGTGGTGCTGGCCTTCAGTGAGTGGGTCAAGTCGCAGTTGCAGGGCATCACCCGCTTGCATCCGGAGCCCCGGCGCAATGGCAAAGCGTGAATTTTATTGAGCAATCGCGGCGATTTTTTTCGATTGTTGGCCCTTGGGTACAGCGACTAATGTCCCTCGACATCAGCCGGGCGCAGGGTGTCGCCCGCACATAAGAACAAGAGGAAGTAGTCGATGACCACCTGTGCGCAGTCCCTGGTTCGTTTGCTGGAAGGTTATGGCGTGGACACGGTGTTCGGGATTCCCGGCGTGCACACCGTCGAGCTCTATCGCGGCCTGCACGGCAGCCGCTTGCGCCACGTCAGCCCGCGGCACGAACAGGGCGCCGGGTTCATGGCCGACGGTTATGCCCGGGCCAGCGGCAAGCCCGGGGTGTGCTTCATCATCACCGGCCCGGGGATGACCAACATCCTCACTGCCATGGGCCAGGCCTACGCCGATTCGGTGCCGATGCTGGTGATTTCCACGGTCAACCGTCGCGAGCACCTGCGCCTGGGTCATGGCCACCTGCATGAGTTGCCGGATCAGCGCGCGATGGTCGCCGGAGTCTGTGCCTTCAGCCACACCCTGCAATCGCCAGCGGAACTGCCGGAGCTGCTGGCCCGGGCCTTTGCCGTGTTCAAGTGCGCGCGGCCGCGACCGGTGCATATCGAGATTCCCCTGGATGTGCTGGACATGCCCGCCACCGATCTCAACCTCATGCCTCGCAGCCTGCCCGGTGCGCCGGCGCCTGCCGGGGCTTCGATCGAAGCGGCGGTGGCCTTGCTCAATAGCGCTCACCGCCCGCTGATTCTTGCCGGCGGTGGAGCCCGGGGGTGCGCCGAGGTGCTGCGTCAACTGGCCGAGCGTCTGCAAGCGCCGGTGGCCCTGACCACCAATGCCCGTGGCTTGCTGCCTTGTGGTCACCCGTTGCTGCTCGACGGCGTGCAATCGTCGACCCATGGCCGGGCCCTGATCGACGAGGCGGATGTGGTGCTCGCCGTGGGCACCGAGCTGGGGGAAACCGACTACGACTTCTTTGGCCTCGGGCCCCTGCGTTTCAAGGGTTCGCTGATTCGCCTGGACATCGACCCGATGCAGGTCATGGGCGTGCAACGGGCCCATGTCGGTCTGGTTGGCGATGCTTTGGAAGGTTTGCAGGCCTTGCTGGGCAAGGTCACCCCAGGCAACTCCCGCGGGCGCTGGGCACTGGACAGCGTGCAACGGGTGAACCAGGCCGAACGCGCCGGCTGGTCGCCCAAGCAACAAGGCCTGCAAGGCTTGCTCGACTTGCTGCGGGACAACCTTGATGCGCCGATTCTGGTGGGCGACTCGACCCAGCCGGTGTATCAGGGCGCCAGTGGCTATCAGGCCCCGGCGCCGGCCAGCTGGTTCAACGCCGGCAGTGGCTACGGCACCCTGGGTTACGGTTTGCCGGCGGCCATGGGCGCCAAGCTGGCGCGGCCGGAGCGTCCGGTGGTGGCGCTGGTGGGCGACGGTGGCTTGCAGTTCACCAGCGGCGAGTTGATCGCGGCCAAGGAAGCGCAGATCGGCGTGATCCTGCTGGTGTGGAACAACCAGTGCTATGGCGAGATCCGCGACTACATGCAGGCCCGGGACATTGAGCCGCTGGGAGTGGACATCCTCACCCCGGACTTCCAGGCCATGGCCCAGAGCTTCCATGTGCCGCACTACCGCGCCGACTCCCCGGCGCAGTTGCAAGACCTGTTGCAGACCCTGAAGGACACCCGCCAGCCACTGATGATCGAGGTCGATGCCGGCGCCTATCTGGCGCTGGACCGAGCCTGAGCCTGCGCCAGGACGCGCTTTTGAGGATCCAGGTGGGTTACATTGGCGGCGCCCGCAAGGGCGCACCTTGCCACTTGAGGATTCAGGGATGAATTGCATTTTCTGCCAGATTGCCGCGGGCACCTTGCCCGCCGCCTTGGTGTACCGCGATGAACACTGCATGGCCTTCATGGACGTGCACCCGCTGGGTGAAGGCCATGTGCTGCTGATTCCGCAGCAGCACGTAGAGAAGCTCGAACAATTGCCCGGGTTTGTCCGCCATCACTTGTATCTGGTCTTCGATGGCCTGCTGGCCGCGCAACGGCGTGCCGGCTACGGCGTTGAAGGCAGCCACCTGTTGGTCAACGACGGCCGCGCCAGCAACCAGCACATTCCCCATGCCCACCTGCACCTGATCCCGCGCAAGCGTGGCGATACCCTTGGGTTTGCCGGGCGCCTGCTGCTGCATTTCACCGGGGTGTTCGGACGGCGGACGAAACTGCCGGTATTGCAGCAGCAGGCGGCGAGCATCGCCGAGCAGGTGCGGGTGCCCTGGGTCAGTGAAACCCCGGTGGGGGGCCGCTGACATGGATCGCAGCCGTGCGCTGGCGCTTGAATATGCGGAAACCCAATACCTGCGTGCCCGGGTTCAGGGCCTGGCGAGCTTGCCGGGCAATCCCTATCGGGCCAGCCTGCAGGGCGAGCCGGGGTGTGGCGCCTTCGTCGTCGGTGGCAATCCCAGCCCGATGATGAACCGGGTACATGGTGACTGGGCGCAGCAGGCCCGCTGCCTTGTCGAGCTGCTGCAGACCTGCGCGACCTACGCCCCGGCGATCGCCTTGATCGCTGAATCGGCCAAGGTGGCGAGCACCCTGGAACTTGAGGGGCAGCCGTTGCAGCGCCTCAAGGGCTGGACCCACGGGCAGCTGTTCGCTGCGGTGGGCGAGTTGGCGCCGCCGCCTTCGACGCTGGACATCGAGCCGGTGACGGCCTCGACCCTGGAAGGGTTCTGCGCGCTGCACGGTGAAAGTTTCAAAACACCTGCGGCGGCCCGACCGGTCAATCAGGCGGCCTTCGGCGGCCTGCTCAATGAGGGGCGTGGGCATTTGTACCTGTTGCGCGAGCAGGGCGTTGCAGTGGCCGGGGCGGCACTGTTCATCGCCGACAACGGCGTGGCCTACCTGGGCACCGCCTTTACCACCCGGGCCGCCCGGGGCCAGGGCTATCACCGGGCCCTGATTGCCCATCGCTTACAGCAGGCCGCCGCCCTCGGCGCCCGGAGCGTGGCGGCCACCGCCCTGGTGAACTCGCAAAGCCGGCGCAACCTGGAGCATTGCGGCTTGCGCCTGTCCCACCTGCAAACCCTGTATCGGGCGGTGCCTTAGCGCGGGTTCTATTGCGCTGTTGGCACCGGGTCGAAGCGGACCGAGTGCAGGATCGCGTCCAGGGTCGCGAAGTCCTGGAAGAACCCCACGCTGTCAGCCACCACCTGACGCCGACCACTGTCGAGCAACGCCATCAGGCAGGTGCCACCATAGGCGTGAAAGCCGGTTTCCTCATCGCTGATGCCGCAGGTCTGATAGGCCCGTAATCCTTTCCAGCCGGGGCCTGAAATGTCCTGCACCGGGCTGGGTGCATCCCTTCCGGCACTGCGCATCCAGGCACCCTTTTCCTGATAGAAAAACAGCTCTTCGGCGGCCTGTTCCAGGCTGCCCTGCCGCAGGCACAGGTGCAGGGTGTATTCCTCCTGGGGGCGTTTTTTCGGGTGGTCCAGGGTGAGGCAGTTCTGCGCCTGGCTGAGCTTCCAGCCTTTGGGGTACTGCAGGCTGAATCCCTGGCCCTTGAAGCGTGGCGAATCCTTGGGCAATACCGGAATCTCGCCTTCCTCCCGCAAGGGTTCATACAGGCTGGGATCGCTGCGACAGGCGGACAGCGGGCGGGCCTTGGCCTTGTGCAACTGGTCGAGGCGATGGGTCTGTGGATCAGCACTGGCGCTGACGCAGGCACAGCCGTAGCCGTAGTGGTTGTTGGTGCGCACCCATTGCTGGTCGTTGAAGGTGGGCCAGTCGCCTTCGGCCTGATAACCGCCCTGGCTGGCAATTACCCAGACGCCGTCGCGGTCGGTCAGGGTGGCGTTGGCCGGTGTCGGGTTCTCGAACCAGCCGCAACGGCGTTCGACCTTGGCCGGCGCCGCGAACGCGGGCAGGGCGAAAACGCTCAGAAGGGTGCAGAGCATGGCGCGCTGAAGCATGGAGCATCCTTGTTCGAGGGGCAGGGCCGGGGACAATGGAGCGCTGCTTCGGGCGCGTCAAGTCGGGCAGAGGGGCCGTCGAGACTGCACCAGGCACTCGTCAGCGTCGCGGCAGCATGCCTGTTGCTGATTGGGTTAAGGCTTCGGCAAGCCAGGCCGAAACAGCGGCTGGGAAATGGCGTAATCTCGCGCCTGGCCAACGAGCCGTCCACCTGCCCTGGGGCCTGTCATGCAACGGATGCTGTGCAGTGTTTTAAGCCTGACGATCATCCTCTCATCGTTGGGAGCTTGTACTACGGCGCCGGTCAGGCCGGCGGTCGAGGGCCCGCAGGTGTATGGCTACACCCTCAATCAGCCCTTGAGCCGCGAACAGGTGCAGCGGCTGACCGACACCGGCAAGCACTTTGTCGGGGCCATCAAGCTGTATCAGCAGGAATTGCCGGACGGCAGCCAGTTCGGTTTCTACACCGACTACCGGAACTGGCTGGATACGCTGGCCCGCACCAGCCGAGAGTTCCCTGCCGAGGGCGATTGCCAGGCGGCCCAGCAGGCGGACCAGATGCAGCTCACCACTCTGATCGATGACTTCAATGCCCGTCAGGCCCGCCCGGCGGGAGCGTTGCGTCAGGTGGGGGAGGTCTATGCCATCCAGGCGCTGGACGCCTGTCGGCGTGTCGGTGGCCAGGGGCCTGGAGCACAAGCCTTTCGCTACACCCTCTGGGCCACCCTGCAAACCGAAACGGCGGCCCATGAGCACGACTTTCTGCGCAAGGTCGAGGACCCGCATGCCCAGGCCCGGGGCATCGCGCAGGTGATGCTCCTGCTGCCCTTTGCCGCGCTGGCGGCGTTCATGGGGGGCGGCTGCACCGATTTTCAGTCGCAACCGGATGGCGACGGCTACTGCGCGCGCCAACGCGCCGGGGCAGGCAAATGAAGCACCGGGGTCAATAGCGCCACTTGCGCACCAGGTCCTCGCCGTAGCGCTGGCTGATCAGTGCTTCGGCGCCGTCATCGTCGTCATGCACTTCCGCCAGGCACAGCAGCATCAGCGCATCCAGGTACTCCTCGGGCGAGTCGAAGAAGCGCGTCAGCGCTGTGCCTGTGTCGTGGTCGAAGTAGTAGACCGCGCCGCTTTCCCGGTGGAAGCAGAACAGGTTGCCGTTGCCCAGGTAGTCGCCGAAAGCGATCAACTGGTGTGCCAGCGCCAGGTCCAGATCGCTCTCGGGGATATCGATGATGCCGGGGTAGGCCTCCAGCAGTGGCTGAATGCAGATGTTTCCGGGCTCTACGCTGCAGAGGATTTCCGCCAGGGACAGCACCCCCAGTTGCTGGTGATAGTCACGCAGTGAAGGGGGCAGGCGGCAGCCCAGGCGCTGTTCCAGGGCCAGCAAGGTGTCCTCGCCAACCGGCGTCAGTTGCGGCTCGTTGACGTGGCCTTCCCAGAGCGCGCCGTAGGCGCCGATGACCACCAGGTACCAGCTCAGCCGCGCGGCCTGATCGGGCAGCTCCGGCCAGGCCAGGGGCGGGCAGCCGACGGGGGGCCATTGTTCGGGGATGGTTTGATCGGTCATGGAGCGTCCTTGCGAGGGGGCGGGAAGGGGAAAGCTTTATCCATGGCTTGAACACATGGGTCAAGCCTGATGAGCGCTGCGGACATTGTTGGCGGCAAGGTCCGGATCTAGCCTGTGCTTTCGATCTTGAAGACATAAGGGAGGACCACCCAATGACCTTGAAATCGGGAGCCATCGATGCCTGGGCACAACCGGCCAACGGCCGTGCCCGGGCGCTGTTACCGGAAGTCGCGCGGTTGTTCGAGAAGTCCGGGTCCGCGCATTGGCTGGACCAGGCCCTGAGCATTGAACACACCGTGGAACTGATGGACCAGGCAGGTGTGGAGAAACTCATGCTGTCGGCCTGGTGCCGGCCCGAGGGCTGGGTGTTCAGCAACGATGAGATTGCGGCTTATACCCGGGCCTTTCCCGAACGTTTCGTCGGCGTGGCCACGGTGGACCTGAGCCGGCCCATGGCGGCGGTGGCCGAGTTGGAGCGGGCCGTCAAGGAACTGGGCTGCAAGGCTCTGCGCATCGTGCCCTGGTTGTGGAAGCTGCCACCCAATCACCGCCTTTATTACCCGCTGTATGTGAAGTGCATCGAGTTGGGTATTCCCTTTTGTACCCAGGTTGGTCATACCGGGCCGCTGATGCCGTCGGAAACCGGGCGGCCCGTGCCTTACCTGGACGAGGTGGCCCTGGATTTTCCCGAACTGGTGATCGTTGGCGGGCACATCGGGCATCCCTGGACCGACGAGATGATTGGCCTGGCCTGGAAGCACGACAACATCCACATCGATACCTCCGCCTACCTGCCGGCCTATTACCCCCCGCAGTTGCTGCATTTCATGCGCACTTACGGCCAGGACAAGGTGCTGTTCGGCAGCAACTTCCCCCAGCTATCACTGAAAAAATGCCTGGAACAGGTACATGCCCTGGAACTTCCGTCAGCCATTGCGGACAAATTCCTCCAGGGCAATGCCCGTCGGGTATTCGGTTTGTAAGCGTCGGCAATAGGCGCTCACCCGCCTGGCCCGGGCGCCTGAACGCCGCTGCCAGATTGCGCTTGCCGCGCGGTAGCGGTTTTTTTGGTCGGAGGTTTCTTGCTATCGTGGCCTCCCTCTTTCACGGACGAATATCGAGACAGCCCATGGCTAACTCCACCCCGTCACGCCTCGGCAAGATCCTGCAGGGGCTGCTGTTTGTTCTGATCGGCATCGGCCTGTTGGTCATCGCCGGTAACCTCACCCTTGAACGTCGCGAATTCATCGCCAGTGCCCAGACCGCCGACGGTGTCGTCAGCGATTTGAATGCCGGTGGTTCGCACCCCGAGATTGCTTTTACCACCGGCAGCGGTGAGAAAATTTCCTACCCCCAAGGCGGCTTTATCTTCGGTTACCAGAAGGATCAGCCGGTGCGGGTGTACTACCAACCCGAGCGGCCGGCCAATAGCGCGGTCATCGATGACCCCGCGGCACTCTGGGGCACTCCCGGTGTGCTGGGCCTGATCGGTTTGGTATTTACCCTGGCCGGCCTGGTGGGTGTCATCAGCCAGCGCGGACGAGCCACACAAAGAGCAAAAGGACTTTGACCCCATGAACCTCAGCATTCCGATTCCGGTCAACGAAAGTAAATGGCTGTACCAGACCGCCAGCGGCGGCGGCCTGACCATCGCCCTCGTGGCCGGTGGTGGTGGATCGATCACCCTGCGTTCGCCCCAGGGCAAGGACGTCAGCTATCGCTACGGCGGTCTGGGGGTGGGCGCCGGCTTTGGTGGGCGCCTGCCGCGTTTTGGCAAGGTCAATATCCAGGTCAAGGGCAAGAGCGTCAGTGGTGCCGGTGCGGCGGAGGCTTTTCCCAGCACCGGCAAGGTCTTTGTCAGCGATGCCCTTCGCAGCCGGGACTTGACCGAGGACGACATCACCGGGCCTTGCTTCTATACCGAAGTCGGTGGCGGACTGGTGGTGGGCGGTTCGGCCACGGCCCTGCTGTTCGGCCTGGACCCCAAGCTACTGGCCCTGGCCGTCGTTTTGGGAAGCAACCCGGCGACCATGATGGCTTCGATCAAGGTCAACGAGCAGCTGCTGCGTTCGGCCAAGGGCGCCGTGGTCATGGCGGGCATGAACGTCGGACCACAGGCCGGTGGCGGCATTGCCACCTACATGGGCTACCTGTTCTAGCCTCGCCCTGAGGCGCGCCGGGAGTCACAGGCGCGCCAGGCACTCCTGGAGAATATCCAGGCCCTCCTCGAAGATTTCAGGCTCGGTGGTCAAGGGCGCCAGCAGGCGAATGATGTGCCGCGATTTGCCGCTGGGCATCAGCAGCAAGCCGGCCTCCCGGGCGCTGCCGAGCAGGGTGCTCAGGTGCTCCGGCGCCGGTTCGCCATGGGTGTTGACCAGCTCGATACCACGCATCGCGCCGACACCGGTCAAGCGTCCCAGATACGGGCTCAAGCCTTGGGCTCGCCAGTCTGCATAACGTTGCACAATCGCCTGCTCCTGGCGCTCGCCCCAGGTTTGCAGATGTTCGTCGGTCATTTCCTCCAGGGTCGCGAGCGCCGCCGCACAGGCAATCGGGTTGCCCGAATAGGTGCCGCCCAGGCCGCCCTTGGGCAATACGTCGAGCAACTCCTTGCGCCCCACCACGGCCCCCAGCGGAACCCCGCCGCCAATGCTCTTGCCCAGCAGAATCAGGTCCGGCTCGATGCCCAGGGCAGAGAAGGCAAAGCGCTGCCCGGTGCGGCCGAAGCCGGACTGGATTTCATCGGCGATCAGCAAAATGCCATGTTCGTCACAGAAGCTGCGCAACGCCCGGGCGAAGCTGGCGTCCAGGGCCAGGAAGCCGCCTTCGCCCTGCACCGGTTCAAGGATGAAGCAGGCCACTTCGCTGACATCGATTTCCACACTGAACAGACGCTGCATGGCCTTCAGGGCTTCGTCGCCGGTGACACCGTTGTCGGCGCTGGGGTAGGGCAGGTGATACACAGGCCCCGGCAGCACCCCGACTTTCTGCTTGTAGGGCGCCACCTTGCCATTGAGGTTGAGAGTGGCCAGGGTGCGCCCGTGAAAGCCGCCGTCGAAGGCGATGACCGCGCTGCGTCCAGTGGCCCCGCGCACGATCTTCAGGGCATTTTCCGCAGCCTCGGCGCCGCTGTTGGTGAGCATGCCGCTGACCGGGTAACGCACCGGGATAAAGTCCGCCAGGCGCTGCATGAACTCGATGTAGGGTTCGTGCTGCGCGGCGTTGAAGGCGTAGTGGGTGAGTTGGGTGGCCTGCTGTTGGATGGCCGCGACGATACGGGGATGGCAGTGCCCAAGGTTGAGCACGCCGATACCGCCGACGAAGTCGATGTAGCGTTTGCCCTCGGTGTCCCAGACTTCGGCGTTGCGCCCGTGGCTGAGGCAGATCGGGTGGACGGTGGAAATCGAACGGCTGATGTTCTCGTGGCTCATGGATGCGGGCTCTGGATGCCGGAAACGAGCCGTTATCTAAGCCGGGGCCGGGGGCTTGGGACAAACGAAATAAAGTCGCCGGGTCAGTATGAAAATTCCCGATGTGTTGCGGCCTTTAGCTCATTTCTGCTGCGCCTTGCGGCGGTTGCGCAGGTGCCGCACCAGCGCCGCCAAGGCCATCAGCGCCAGGACCCCGAGGAGGATCGGCAGGCGATAGGGCTTCAGGTCACCGAGGAAGTGCTCCAGGGCTTCGCCGGCCCAGTAGCCGGCGCTGACGAACAAGATGGCCCAGACCGCCGCGCCCAGCACGTTGAGCAGGGCGAAGCGCCAGGGTGCCAGGCCGCTGGCACCGATCACCATCGGGCCGACCAGGCGCATGCCATAGAGAAAGCGCACGGCGAACACCGCAGTCGAGGGGTAGCGCTGGATCAGCCCCTGGACCCGTTCGATGGCCGCCTGATGATGCCTGAGCCTGGGCAGCAGGCGCGCCCCGGAGTAACGGCCGGTCCAGAACAGCAACTGATCGCCGAGGATTCCGCCGAGGGTGGCCCAGCCGATCACTTGCGGCCATTGCAGGCTGCCCTGGTGCGCGGCCATGCCGCCGAGGATCAACACGGTTTCGCCTTCCAGCAGGCAACCGATGAAGATCACCCAGTAGCCGTAGGCGGCGATCAGGGCGTTGAGGTCGAGGTGTTCGAGCATGGTGATCCCTGTTCTGTCGATGAAGTCCGCCATGACTTCGAGTGGTCATCTTGGCTTGAGTGCCATTTTTCTTGCATGGCTGAGCGCGCCAGCCCTGAAGGGGATATACCTTTGACATATCCCTTGCTCTCGCTAGACTGGTTGCACCTTTGGCCTATTCAAGAGGTGACTCCATGGAAACCGGTTCTGTGTTCAAAAGTAATCGCAGCCAGGCCATTCGCATGCCTAAGGCTGTGGCGCTGCCGGATGATGTCACACGGGTAGACATCGTCGCGATTGGCCGCACCCGAATCATTACCCCGGCAGGGGAGTCCTGGGACAGTTGGTTCGATGAGGACGACCGTGTAAGCGCTGACTTCATGAATGAGCGGGACCAGCCCGCCGAGCAGGTACGTGAGGAGTTCTGATGCTCAAGTACATGTTGGATACCAATATCTGCATCTTCACCATAAAGAACAAACCTGAGCAGGTTCGTGAGGCATTCAGTCGTCATCAGGGGCGTTTGTGCATCAGCTCCATCACCTTGATGGAGCTGATTTATGGTGCGGAAAAATCTGCCATTCCGGAGAAGAACCTCAACCGCGTCGAGAGTTTTGTGGCGCGGTTGCAGGTGCTTGATTATGACGATGCCGCCGCCGTCCATAGCGGTCAATTGCATGCCGAGCTGGCGCGAAAGGGCCAGCAGATAGGCCCATACGATCAACTGATAGCGGGGCATGCTCGCGCTCTGGGGCTGACATTGATCACCAACAATTTGCGGGAGTTTGAACGGGTTCCCGGCTTGCGAGTTGAGGATTGGGTCTAGCGGGCCCAGGTCGAATTGCCGATCACACCGTCTACCCTAGCAGCCACGCCCAGAACATCCCCGCCCCATACAAGCCCAGCCCGAACACCGAATGCGTGATCAGGCTACGTAGCCGGGCCACATTCGGCTTTGGCATCCTGCTCGCCGCGAACCCGGCGCCCATGCCCGGTTGCATCAGCAAGAACGGCGCAGCCACCGTCAGTACACCGATGATTAAGGCCGGTGCCAGGGTTGGCTGGCGTGCCCATTCGGGGCCGCAGATCAGCAACAGCAAGGCGGCAAAGACTACGCCGATCAGGTAATGGGCCAGCCAGCCCAGTGCCCGCTCCCCAGGCACTGCATCGGCCTGGGCAATGCTCTGGTGCACAAACTTCCCATGAGGGAAATGCCCGATCCAGCGTCCGACCATGGCCCAGTTGGCGCCGGAAATGTTCAATGCCCGCGCTAGAAACAGTGCCCACAGATCGAGGATCAAGGTCGCGCCGACACCGATCAACAGCGCCTGTAAGATCAACGCCATGAATTCATGCATAGAGACTCCTTGAGAGGGTGGGCAGTGCTTCAGCCTGTCCCATGGGTGTGATAATATTTCATTCAATTAAGTGATTGAATGATCAATAAAGCAGCAGGAACTGTCAATGACTGATTCGATTACCCTTCAGCAGCCTCTGGCCGATATGGCTGAGCTGGCGCGAGTTCTGGGCCACCATCATCGTCTGATCCTGCTGGAGCACATTGCTCGCGGCGAGCAGCCGGTGGAACGCCTGGTGGAGGCCTCCGGGCTCTCGGTGGCCAACACCTCGCAACATTTGCAGCAACTGCGCCGTGGTGGGTTCGTGCAGACCCGGCGCGATGGCAAGCGTGTGCTCTACAGCCTGAGCCAAGGGCCGTTGCTCAGCTTGCTAGGGGCGTTGCGCGAGTACGTCGACTACAACCACGGGCAGATCCGTGAATTGCTCGCCGACAGCCAGCAGCAGCCGGCGCGCTTGGAAGGCATTTCCCGGGAGGAACTGCGCCAGCGCCTGGAAGAAGGCGGCATGACCCTGCTGGACGTGCGCCCGTCGCTGGAGTTCGACCAAGGGCATTTGCCGGGGGCGATCAACATTCCGGCGGAAGACCTGGAACAGCGTCTGGCCGAGTTGCCTGCTGGCCAGGAAGTGGTGGCCTACTGCCGCGGTCCATACTGCGTGCTGTCACAGAACGCAGCGGCTCTGTTGCGGGCCAAGGGTTTCAGGGTACGGCGTCTGGACGACGGTTTCATCGACTGGCAGGCCGCTGGGCTGGGGGTGGAAACCACCCGGTAAAAGCGTCGCAGAATCGGTCATACAGGACATTGCCTACAGCGCCGTGATCCATATCAACAGGGTTCTCAGAAAAATCCGTTAAAAGGGAATCAGGCTCGAACCCACAAGGTATCGAGCCCCCAGGCCTGCACCGTGAAGGCCGGGATCACCAATAAAAACCTTTGTGGATATCGGCCGAGGGGACCACCCCAGGCGGATTTTAAAGGAATAACCTGATGGCTTTTTCTCTGTCACGCCTGTGCCTGCTAGGCGCTGCGTTGCTCTGCGTACACTCTGTCCAAGGCAGCGAGCCGACTCCGGCAGCGGCCCCCTCCAGCCCTGATTCCGAACTGATCCAGCGTGGCCAATATGTGGCCCAGCTCGGCGACTGCATCGCCTGCCACACCGCCAAGGGCGGGGCCACCATGGCCGGTGGCCTGGAGCTGAAGACGCCCATGGGCACCATCTACTCCAGCAACATCACCCCGGATAAAAACACCGGTATCGGCCGCTACAGCTTCGAAGCATTCGACCGCGCGATGCGCGAAGGCGTAACCCCTGACGGCAGCCATTTGTACCCGGCCATGCCGTACCCGTCCTACGCCAAGATGACCGAAGAGGACATGCGTGCCCTTTACGCCTACCTGATGCACGGCGTGGAGCCGGTGGCCCAGGGCAACCTGGAAGCCGACATGGGCTTCCCCTTCAACCAGCGCTGGGGCCTGTGGTTCTGGAACCTGGCCTTCGTCGACAAGCAGCCGTTCAAGCCCGATCCGGCCAAGGACGAGCAACTCAATCGCGGCGCCTACCTGGTCCAGGGCCTGGGCCACTGCGGTTCCTGCCATACGCCACGGGGCATTGCCTTCCAAGAGAAGGCCATGAGCGACACCGAGTCCGGCGGCCAGCACTACCTGGCCGGCGAAACGGTGGAAGAGTGGCGGGCCCTGAGCCTGCGCAACCTGTGGACCGTGGAAGACACGGTGCAACTGCTGAAAACCGGGCAAAACCGCTTCGCCACGGTCTCCGGCAACATGGCCGACGTGATCCACCACAGCACCCAGCACTTCACCGACGCCGACCTGACGGCCATCGCCGCCTACCTCAAGTCCCTGCCGGCCGGTAAAGATGACCTGCCCATGCCTTCGGTGGCCCTGACTCCGGCGGCACCGCCGAGCAACCTGTTCACCTCCCGTGGCGGCCTGGGCTACGCGCAGTTCTGTTCCGACTGCCACCGCCAGGATGGTGCCGGCGTGCCGCAGATGTTCCCGTCCCTGGCGGGCAACCCCAGCGTCGCCTCGGCCAATCCGACCTCCTTGCTGCACATCACCCTGACCGGTTGGCAGACCGCGCAGACCGCGGCTCACCCACGGGTCTACACCATGCCCGGGTTCGCCCAGCTGGCGGACGGCGAGATTGCCGAGATCCTCAGTTTTGTCCGCAGCAGCTGGGGCAACAACGGCTCGGCCATCAGCGCCGACCAAGTGAAAAAGATGCGTGCGCAACTGAGCCCGCAGGTGGAAAGCACCCTGTTCGAAACCCCGCGCCTGGCCAACCTGCTGGCGGCGCCGAATGCCGAGCAAGTGGTGCGCGGCATGCGCCTGCACCTGGAAACCAAGGCCCTGCTGCCGGACAACGTCGGCAACTCGCTGAACTGCACCAGTTGCCACCTCAACGCCGGCACCGTGGCCGACGGTTCACCCTTTGTCGGCGTCTCGGCGTTCTTCCCCGGCTACGCGCCGCGGGCGGGCAAGACCATCACCCTGGAGGAGCGCATCAACGGCTGCTTCCGGCGTTCCATGCACGGCAAGCCGCTGCCGGTGAACGGCGCCGACATGCAAGCCATGGTGGCCTACTTCGAGTGGATGAAAATGAACACCCGTCCTGAAGACAAGGTGGCCGGGCGCGGCGTGGGCAAGATCGACCCGGCCCTCAAGCCCAACGCCGACAACGGCAAGCAGGTGTACGCCAAGCAATGTGCGGTGTGCCACGGGGCGGATGGCGAAGGCCTGAAACGTGCCGACGGCAGCCTGATCTTCCCGCCGCTGTGGGGCGATCAATCCTTCAACATCGGCGCCGGCATGGCCCGCACCTACACCGCCGCGGCCTTCGTCAAACGCAACATGCCGATTGGCTTCCACGAGAAATTCCCTCTGGGCCAGGGCGGCTTGTCGGACCAGGAAGCGCTGGACGTGGCCGAGTACTTCTCCCACCAACCGCGTCCGGATTTCCCGGACAAGGTCAAGGACTGGCCGAACGGCGGCCGTCCGGCCGACGCCCGCTACTGAACCCTGTCGCCGCTGGCGCAGGTTGCGACAAGGCCCGCAGGGCCTTCCGGGGCCCTCAAGAGCCCCCCCTCTTCGAGGCCCGTCGCAACCTGTGGCTGCCGATCCAGGGATCAGGCCTCGTCTTGCCCGGCCTGTTCGAGCGCGGTCCTGATATGCGGCACCGCGTACTGGGTGTACCAGTGCTGCATGCCGCTGATGGCTTGCTTGGCCGGTGCCGTGTCCCTGGCGCCGATCAACTCGGCGCAGGCCTGGGCCATGGCCACCAGCGCCCGAGCGGATTCGGGTACGTAGGGCAGCGACGTACCCTGGGCGTGACGCTCCTGAATGATCCGATAACGCAGGTTTTCCGGCAGGGTCCAGGCACTGATCAGAAACTCATGCACCGAATAATCCCGCCCGTCGATCTGCACCTTGGCCGAGCGATGTTCCTCGCGGTAACCGGCCGCTTCGATCTGCTCGCAGCTGTCGATCACGGTGTTCATCATGTCGCGAATCTGTTGCCAGTCGGTGTTCATCATTCTTCCCTGTGGTGTGTACGAAAGGGCCGAAGAAATTTCTCCAGTAGCCCGGTTTTGCTGATGTAAGATTGCCATCCTTTCCCGCCAGCCTTCGCTGTCGCTCCGTCAAGGATGAATCATGCGGCTTCGCTCGATCCTGTTGCTGACCCTGTCCCTGGGGCTCGGTGGTTGTGCCTTTGTTTCCGCGCTCAAAGCGACCACTGTCAGCTACCGGGTGCCGGCCGATGCCGGTGAAACCGCACTGATCCGCATCGTAGCCCAAGGGCTGGTGCGTGGCGTGCCCTACAGCGATTGCATCGACTGGAGCAAGCCCGCGTCGGGGCTGATGGTTCGGCCCCATCGCGGCATTGCCCACCCCAACTTCCGCAACCTGGGCATTCCCATGACCGCCGCCACCGACCGCATGCGGCGCCAGGAGGGCTTTGGCGCCAACGAGCTGAAGATCCCGGCCAATCGCCCGTTCGCCTTCATGTTCTACAACACTGAACCGGGGATGGATAAGGACTACCGCGCCGTCTGCGAACAAAGCGTCACCTTTGTTCCCGAGGCCGGCGCGACCTATCAGATGGAATTTCTCCAGGACCAGACGTGCACCGCTAGGCTGCGCAAGATCGATGAGCGTGGCGAGGCGTTGCCAGACCTGGTGGTTCTGCGCCCTACCGGTTTTTGCCGCGCCGACGCGCAATAGGGCGTGCGCCTATGGGGCGTAGTGCTTGCAGATCTCTTCCCAGATATAGGCGCCGCGAAAGCGGATCCAACGGATGAACAAGCGCCCGCGAAACGCCTGCCAGCGGCTGCTGCGCCGTAGCGCCAGGCTTTCCTCGATCTCCTCCAGCAAGGGCTCGCGAGCGAAGCCCATCCAGATTTCCGGGATCACCGCCATCAGGTTGACGTAGCACACCGGCGCCACCTCTTCGTAGAGAATGCGCTCCACCTCGACCCGGTCATAAGCCTGGGTCTCACGGGCGATGTAGGCGTAGTCCACCTCGTTATCGACAAAGGCGTCCGATAACACGTAGCGAATATCGTCCCGCTGTTCCGGGGTGATGCCTGATGACACGCGGTGCTCCTTCCTTGGGCTATAGAGGATGAGTCTGTTGCAATATCGGACCCTATCTCGGCGCAATCATCCGGGTTGGCGCCGTGCCATTGGCATTGTGCTGATAGATCGCCACGGGCTGCCCTTGCTCATTGAAAAACACCTGGCCGATCCCCGACGAGTTCCACAGCCGCTCCCCGGCTTCGGCGTGCTCGGGCACATGGGGTATCACCTTCATCCGCCGGCGCTTGGTGAACCAGTTCAATGGTGAGCGCGGCGAGTAGAGCCAGCGGTTGAGGCGGTCGAACCATTCCAGCAGGGCGGCGGGGAATTCGTTCTTGATGCCGCTGCTGGTGACCTGCCAGATCCGCGGGCCGCCCTGGCGGTGGCGGATCAGCACTTCGTAGACGAAGGAATAATGCACATCACCCGAGAGAATCACGTAGCTGCCCGGGGTGCGCGAGTGGCGGAAGATGTTCAGGATCACTTGCGCCGAACCGCGATGGGCCATCCAGTTTTCCGCGTCCACCAGCAACGGGTAGCCGCACCAGCTGAAGATTTTCTGCACCGTCTCGATCAGCTTGACGCCGAACACCGGTGCCGGCGAGACGATGATCGCCGAGGGGTGATCCAGCAGTTCGTGTTGCAACTCACTCAGGGCTTCCCAGTCCAGCAGGCCCGAGGGTTGCCCCAGGTTGGACTCGCTGCGCCAGCGTCGGGTGTCCAGTACCACCAGGGCCGGGGTGCTGGGCAATACGTATTGCCACTGCGCAAAGCGCAGTAGCTGGTCGATCAGATCGTCCTGGGCCTGGCACTCCAGCATGAGTGCTGGCGCTTGTGGCGTGGCGCTCCAGGCGCGGGTCTGTTCCAGCAGTGGCACAAAGGCATCCGGGTTGTTGCCCCAGCCCTGGCACAGCAGGTAAGCCAGCAACGCGTTGCCGATGATGCGCTTGGAAAAGGGATGACCGTAGGCGGTTTCTTCCCACAGGGCGCTGAGGTTCCAGTCATCGGTGATGTCGTGGTCGTCGAAGATCATCAGGCACGACAGGTGGGCGAAGACCCGCGCGGCACCCTCCAGTCCCTGGACAAAATCATCAATGCGCAGCTGTTCCCGGGTGTAGCGCGTTTGCTGTTCCGGCGTCAATTGCGGTGGCTGCGGCGCGATCAGGGTCCAGGGCAGCGGCGACCACACCAGCAGGTACATGGCCAGCACCTCGGCGAAGGTCACGAGGTGGTTGTCGGCGTTGCTGCTGGTGAAAATCGGCTTTTTCACCCCGCCGAAAAACCGCTCGCGCAGGGTTTCATTGTTTTTCAGCGCCGGGAGCAATTCGGCCCGTCGGTAGTAGCTGGCGCCATGGCGGTACAGCGCCTGACTGTCGGTCACCACGGCGCCGTCCAGTTGTTCATCGAACAGCCCGAGGCGCTCGATCAGGGCGTGGATGGCCCGCAACATGGGCCCGGCCACATCGTCGGCGTACACCTGATCGCCGCTCATCATCAGCAAGGCCGGGCGCTGTGCGGGCTCGGGCTGTTGCGCCAGCAGGCGGTCGACACACAGCAAGCCGTCATCGGACGGATGATGGGGCTTGCGGCAGGAACCGTGGAGCAGGTTGTCGATGCGGCTGTGGAGCACGAACTCCGGAGTCCTGGCGTCGCCATACAGCAGGTGTGGCGCCCAGTCGGCAATGGCCCTGGCATCGTCCTCGGCGTCGTTGATCAGCAGGTCATAGGCAATCGTCACTTCCTGGGGCAGGGCGGTGTCCAGGGGCACATCGATCAGATGGATAAAGGCATGGCGCCCGACGGGAATGACCTGGCATTGCTGCGGGTCGAGGGTCAACTCCAGGGACGTGCTGCCAGCCGGTTGCAGGCGCAATGTCAGCGGCAACGCCCGAGAGCCCACCAGCCAGAGCACCAGCCGCGTTGGCTCCAGGCGGCGCAGCAGCGGGCCGGCGAGAACAGGGGGCAGGGCAGTGGCGGGCGTGGTGGAGGGCATGTGCAACGGGGGCTCTGTCGGTTTCAACGGGGGCGGAATACTAGCGCAGCCGATGTCGAAGAAACGTCGGTTGTGGAGGCTGGAGCACGGCTTTTGTATCCAATTATTTATTAGCGCTGGCCCGCATCGCAAACACTCTCAGAGGCCTGTATTGAAGGCTGGTGACATGTCTCCTGAATCTTGGTTGCAGCAATGAGCGTGGAAGGTGCCGTTCATCTGACTTTCAAAACGAAGGATCACGCCCATGAGTACACCGCTGGACATGGCTGAACAGTCCGTGTCTGCCAGCGCTATGGTTCGCGGCTTTAAAGGGCTGTGCAGGCGCAGGGGAGTCCGGAGGTGAGTCGCTCCCCACCTGAGATTTTGTAGGAGCGAGCTTGCTCGCTCCTACAGGCCTCAGGCGGAGGCCTTGTGTTCTTCACCGCGTTCAATGCTCTGCGGCTGGCCTTGTTCGATCACCCAGCGCAGCAGCTCCGTCACCGACACCCGGTGCTTGCGCTCCACCCACTCCATGCCTTCGGGGCTGTAGTGCTCGCTGTAGCGGGTAAGAATCAAATGATTCTGGTCTTCAGACATGCGCAGGCTGACCTCGCGGCAATGCAGGCTGGCGTCGTCGAGTTTGGTCACGCGTTGCAGGAGCATCAGGGCGTGTTGTTCGGAGGTGGACATGGGCAGCTCCTGCGCGACGAGAGGGGCTGGGGCCGAGGCGGGCTTGATCAGGTGCATGGTCAGGGTTCTCCAGCAAGGGGAAGCCGATGCTGGCAGGCGAACCTTGCGCAAAGATGTCTGCTTTATTGCGCGGGTGAAGGTTTGTTACTGCGTTGAAATATATGACGCAGGACGGCGAATGGTTTTAGATAAAGGCTCTTTCCGACTTGAAGTGATGCCCGCTGGTGAGCCGTCTGTTGATCGTGGACGATGACATTGAAGTCCTCGCGCTGCTGAAGAAATTTTTTGTCCAACAGGGCTATCAGGTGGCCGTGGCCACCGATGGTGCTTCGTTGTGGGCGGCGCTGGAGCGTGAGGTGCCGGACCTGATCATTCTCGACCTGATGCTCCCCGGCGATAACGGTCTGACCCTGTGCCAGCGCCTGCGCCAGTTGCATGCCACGCCGGTGATCATGCTCACCGCCATGGGCGAGTTGAGCGATCGGGTGGTGGGCCTGGAGATGGGCGCCGACGATTACCTGAGCAAGCCCTTCGATGCCCGTGAGCTGCTGGCCAGGGTGCGTGCGGTGTTGCGCCGGGCCGGGGAGAACCGGCCGGTGACCGGGGATGTGCCGCGGCCCCTGATCAAGTTCGCCGACTGGCAACTGGACCTGACCCGCCGCGAACTGCGCTCGCCGGACCAGGTGATGATTCCGTTGTCGGCGGGGGAGTTCGACCTGCTGCTGGTGTTTGTCGAGCACCCGCAGCGCATCCTCACCCGCGAGCAGCTGCTGGACCTGGCCCGGGGTCAGGCCCATGACGCTTTCGATCGCAGCATCGATGTGCAGGTCAGCCGCCTGCGGCGCAAGCTGGAGTTCGACACCAAGCGCCCGGCGATGATTCGTACCGTGCGCAATGGCGGTTACTTGTTCACCCCCAGCGTGACCCGCCAGTGAAGCTGGTCAAACCCCTGTGGCGCTATCGCCTGCGCGATACCGTAGCGCGCTGGATCGCCCTGACCATCATCATGGCGATGCTGACGGCCCTGGCCTTCAATGCACTGTTCGTGCAATTGGCCGGGGTCTGGGCCTATCCACCCCTGGCGGAAACCGGCTTGCTGGAAAAATCCGCGGCCATCGTGCGCATGATCGAAGCTTCGGAGCCGGACCAGCGCTCGCGGTTGGCAGCGTCGGTCAGCAACGAGCATCTGAGCATTATCTGGCAGGCGACGCGGCAGGGATTGGATCTGCCCCTGCTGGAAGACTCTGAATACCGCGACGGCTCTGAGGCGTTTCGCGCTTTGCTGGGGCCGCCGCAGTGGCATATAGAGGCCTACCAGCCCAGCGACTGGAGGAACGGCAACGGGCGCTACGCGCTGCTGGTGCAGTTGACCGACCAGTCCTGGCTGATGTTTTCCTCGGCGTCGCGCAGTTGGGGGCTGGAGGAGGGCACGCGCAACCTGATCGTGATCGCGCTGGTGCTGATCTCCACCGGTCTGGTGGCCTTGATCGCCACGCGCCGGCTGGCCAAGCCGCTGCAGCAGTTCGCCCAGGGCGCGCGGCGCTTTGCCGTGGACTTTCGCGCACCGCCCATCGACCCGGTGGGGCCGCATGAGATCCGTCAGGCAATCCTCGCCTTCAACGCCATGCAGGCGCAGTTGCAGCACTTCATCAAGGACCGGACGCAGATGCTCGCGGCCATTTCCCATGACCTGCGTACACCGCTGACTCGCATGCGCCTGCGCGGTGAGTTCATCGAAGATGCCGATCAGCAGCAGCGCCTGTTTCGCGATGTGGATGAAATGCAGGCGATGATCAATTCCGCCCTGGAGTTCTTTCGCGACGATGCCAGGCTGGAGCAGGCAACCCACTTCGACCTGGCCGAGCTGTTGCAGACCCTGGTGGACGACTATCGCGACCAGTCCATGGAAATCCTGTTCACCGGCCCGCCGCGCCTGGTGTATTGCGGCCGGCCCCTGGGGCTCAAGCGGGTGATGACCAACCTGCTGGATAACGCCTTCAAATATGGAGCGCAGCCAAGCATCGTGCTGGAGCAGAGCGCGGATCAGGTGCGGGTGCGGGTGTTGGACCGTGGCCCGGGTATTCCACCTCAGGCCCTGGAGCAGGTGTTTGCGCCGTTCTTCCGGCTGGAGAGTTCGCGCAACAAGAGCACCGGGGGCGTGGGCCTCGGATTGTCGGCGGCGCGGGCCATTGTGCGCGAGCACGGTGGCGAGTTGCGCCTGTTCAATCGCGACGGCGGTGGGTTGGAAGCGCGGGTGGAATTGCCCCTTTAATCGCCAATGCCCCCGAGCCCTGGCTGATCACTGCCAGGGCTCGAGGTGGTAGCGGGTCAGGACCAGTCGAAGCAGAACAGTACCAGGCCTTCTACTGGTTCGTAGAGCATCACCACCCGGTCGGCGCCGCTGATGCCGTAGTGGTAGGCCGGTACGCTGAGCACATGCTGAAAGCGCCGGCCCGCCGGGCTCAGGGGCCAGATATCGCAGCTGTCGTCCGACTCTTCGACGTCCATGGGGAACTCCACGGTTTCCACCCAGTTGCCGTAGCCCTCGGCCACACCGCCCATTTCCTCGATATAGGTCAGGCGCTGCTTGTCGTCCTTGGGCCAGGTCAGGTAGCCCAGTTCCTGATGGCGCTGGCGCGCGGTCAGGTAGGCGGCGTGCTGCTTGCGGTAGTGGTGTTGCAGGTTGGCGCGCTGGTTACGCCGGGATTCGGGCAACTCGGCGTTGTCGCCGTGGAGGAAGAAATAGCGTGGACTGCCGCACAAGCGATAGCGACCGTTCTCGATCTTGAAGCCGATCCAGTTGGTTTTCAGCAGCTCACTGCCGAATTCGTAACCGTCGGTCAATTCGCCCACCAGCCCCTCGTCGGGCTCGATAGGGCTCAGCAGGTGCAGGCGCCCGGACCATTCGGGGTTGATCAGGCTGGCGTCAATGGACAGCAGCGGCAGCAGGTGCTCGGCCAGCTCCTGCTGGTCGGCGACGAACAGCTCGCGGGCATCGGGGTAGGCGACGGCGCCGGCCGGCAGTTGAGTGAATTCCGGGGTCTGGATAGTGGGCATGCAGCGGGTCCTTGAACAAACGGGAATGACAGGGAAAGAAGGCCGCGCGTTTCAGGCGCGGCTGTTGCGGAAACTGCCGGGGGTGATGCCCACCACCTTCTTGAAGGCGCGGGTCATGTGGCTCTGGTCGAAGAAGCCGCAGCTGAAGGAGGCTTCCGCCAGGCTGGCACCGGTGCGCAGGAGGTTCTGCACCTGGGCCACGCGTTTCTGGATCTGGTAGCTGTGGGGCGAGACGCCCACGGTCTTCTTGAACACACGGATCAGGTACAGCGGGTCCATGTCCACCAGTTGCGCGAGCTCTTCCAGGGGGATATGCCGGGCGTATTCGTCTTCGAGCTTTTTCTTGATGAACTTGACGGCGCTGCGCTCGGCGCTGGCGATGGCGGCAATCGGTGCGCCGCTGCGTTCGAAGAGTTGGCTCACCAGGTCCAGGAGGATGGATTCGCGCTCCAGGCTGGGCGGGGAGTTTTCGATGATCTGGTGTTGCTGGAGGAAGGTCAGGGCAAAGGTGGGGTCGAGGTTCAATGCACTCTGGAACAGGTGGATGTGTTCGCCGCCGAAACGTCCTTGAAAGATCACCCGGTTGATCCAGCCCGGGTCGAGGTAAAGCATGCGGTACATCCAGCCCTGGTCATGCCCGGGCAAGCCGTCGTGAATCTCCCCCGGGGTGATGGTGACCACGCTACCGGCGCTGCCCAGGTAATAGCTGCCCCGATAAAAGAGTTTTTCAACCCCGCTGCTTATAACTCCAACTGCATACCGGTCATGTGAATGCCGGCCAAAAGACTGAGTGCTGTACCGCGCCGCTAACAACTCACAATCGCCTTCGGGTATACGCCAGAACTGCACGAAATCCTTGTCCGGCCTTAGGACTTTTCGGGGTTTGTGCTCATCCATGAGTTTGTCCAGTTTTGTGCAATACGTTGGAAAAAGGGGCCGCTAAATTTAGCACCCATTTCACAACGCGAGCTAGGGGAAGTGATGCCTACAAAACTAGTTATTGGGGATTACAAAAAGTCTTCATGGTCATTTCGTGCATGGCTGGTTCTTGTAACGGCAGACGTTTCCTTCGAGACCCTTCAGGTCAAGCTGGAGCAGGATGACACCCGTCAGCAGATCCTGCGTTATTCACCTTCGGGCAAGGTGCCGGCGCTGCTGCTGGACAAGGTGGTGATCAACGACAGCCTGGCCATCTGCGAGTACGTTGCCGGTGCCTATCCGGCGGCCAATCTTTGGCCCCAGGACCCACTGATCAAGGCTCAGGCACGCGCAGCCGCTGCAGAAATGCACTCCGGCTTCGTCAATCTGCGCACCCAGATGTCCTTCGGCCTGAACACCGGGGACACCCCCGAGCCCCTGACGGCCGACACCCAGGAAGAGATCCAGCGGATCTTCGCCATCTGGACCAACTTGCGTGACGCCAGCGGCTCCAAGCAGTTCCTGTGCGGCGACTTCGGCATCGTCGATGCGATGTTCGTACCCGTGGTATTCCGCTTCCGTCGTTATGGCATCGCGGTGCCGGCGCAACTTCAGGCTTATGTCGAACAAGTTCTGGCGTATCCACCGGTGCAGAAGTGGCTGAAGTTGGCAGCAGAAGAAGTTTGAAAAAAGTCCAAATAGTTATAACGAAGAACGCTAACTAAAAATTAATGATTATTTGACTGAAGGCAGAAAAGACCCTGGTGTTTTTTCTGCTTTTTCGAGTCTGACTTTTGTAAAAAAGAAGGGGAATTTATGAGTGTTCATAAAGTGACTGCCAAGGATGTTGGCCGTGATGGGCAAGTTTACGACGTGATCGGCATCGGTTTTGGCCCGGCGAACATTGCCTTGGCCATCGCCATGGAGGAGATGGAATTTGCCGGCACTCGGCTGTTTCTCGAACGTCACTCGAGCACTCAATGGCAACCGGAGATGATGCTCTCCGGCAGTGATATCCAGAACCACCCGAGCCGCGACCTGGTCACCCCGCGCAACCCGCGCAGCCGGTACACCTTCACCAACTTCCTGTTCGAGAACGACCGCCTGTTCGAACACCTGAACCTGGGCCTGGAGTTCCCGCTGCGCAGCGAGTTTGCCGAATACGTGCGCTGGGTTGCCGGGTTCTTTGCCCGCGACGTGGCCTACAACCAGAGCGTGAGCCAGATCCAGGTCGACCCGGCCAGCAACCTCTACACCATTACCACTCAGGCCGGGGTGCAGTATCACGCGCGTTCCGTGGTCCTGGCGCCGGGCCGCACCCCGGTGATCCCGCAGGTGTTCGCCAAGGCGGCGGCGGACCGGGTATTCCACCTGACCCACTACCTGGGCCGCTTGGCCAACCTGGCGCAGAAGGGCGAGCTCAAGCGCGTGGCCGTGGTCGGCGGTAGCCAGAGCGCGATCGAAATCATCCTGCACCTGCGCCACACCTACCCGAGCCTGGAAATCGTCAGCGTGCAGCGTGGCTATGGCTTCCGGCTCAAGGACACCAGCCAGTTCAGCGAGCATGTGTACTTCCCGTCCTTTGTCGACCAGTACTACAACAGCTCCGCCGAGGCGAAGAAGAACATCAACCGCCACCTGCACTACACCAACTATTCCGCAGCCGATGCCGACGTGATCAAGGAACTCTACGTGGGCATGTATGAGGACAAGTTGCAGGGGCGCGAGCGGGTGATCATCAAGGGCCTCAGCGAAATCCAGGATTGCACGCCGGATGGCGAAGGCTACCGCCTGTCGCTGCGCAACAGCACCACCCAGGTCAGCGAAGAACTGGGCGGGCTGGATGCGATTGTCTTGGCCACGGGCTTTCGCAACCTCGGCACCGGCCCGCAGGAAGAACGCTACCCGGCGATTCTCAAAGACCTGGCCGAGCACCTGGACTGCGACGCTCAGGGCGTGATCCGCATTGGCCGCGACTACAGCCTGGCCGCGGCCAAGGGCAGCCATCTGCCGGCGCTGTACCTCAATGGGCTGTGCGAATCCTCCCATGGTTATGGCGATGCGGGCTCCTTCAGCCTGCTGTCGCTGCGCTCGCGGGACATTTTCAACTCGCTGAACCAGCAGTTGGGTCTGGCCCAGGCTGCGGAAAAGATCGCCTGAGTCGCTGCATCGAATTCTGAACCTCGACCTTTTTATGTGAGCAGGCAGCAATGGATATTTCAGAAATGGATGAGTTGGGTGTATTTGCGGATGTGGAGTCTTCGGCGCGCAGCTATTGCCGCAGCTTTCCGGTGGTCTTCGACCAGGCCCAGGGCAGTCATCTGTATGACCTGAAAGGCCAGGCCTATATCGACTTCCTGAGCTGTGCCGGGTCGGTGAACTACGGGCACAACCCCAAGGCGGTGAAGGCCGCGGTGATCGACTACCTGCAGCGGGACGGCATCCAGGCCGCCCTGGACATGCACAGCCGGGCCAAGCAGGAGTTCATCTACAACTTCCGCAAGATCATTCTCGCGCCCCGGGCCTTGCCCTATAAAATGCAGTTCACTTCGCCCACCGGCACCAGTGTGGTGGAGTCGGCGATCAAACTGGCGCGCAAGGTTACCGGGCGCCGGCATATCGTGGCCTTCACCAACGGTTTCCACGGCATGTCCAACACGTCCCTGGGCCTGACCGGCAACCGTGACAATCGCCAGCCGGGGGTCGATCCCTATGTGTTCCGCATGCCCTTTGACGGCTATTTGAGCGGGCTGGACTCCATCGCCTATTTCGAGCGCCTGATCCAGGACAACAGCTCGGGCATGGACATTCCGGCGGCGGTGATCCTGGAAACCATCCAGGGCGAAGGCGGGATCAATGTGGCCTCGTCGCAGTTCCTGCAGCGCCTGCGCCAACTGACCGCCGAGCACGGCATCCTGCTGATTGTCGATGACATCCAGGCCGGCTGTGGCCGTACCGGTACTTTCTTCAGCTTCGAACCCTCGGGCATTACCCCGGACATGGTCTGCCTGTCCAAGTCCCTCAGCGGTTACGGTCTGCCATTCGCTCTGCTGCTGCATCGTCCGGAGCTGGATCAATGGTCGCCCGGCGAGGACAACGGCACGTTCCGCGGCAACACCCTGGCCTTTGTCGCCGCCACCAAGACCGTGCAGGAGTTCTGGAGCGATGACCGCCTGGTCAAGCACATCCAGGCCAACGAAGCGCAGCTCAAGGAATGGCTGGCCGAGGTTACCGAGCGTTTCGCCGGGCATATCAAGGCGGTGCGTGGGCGTGGGCTGTTCTACGGCATCGAGTTCCATGATCCGGCCATGGCCGCGGCGGTGATGCGTGCCTGCTTCGCTCGTCGGCTGATCATCGAGCGTTGCGGTCCGGTGGACCAAGTGCTCAAGCTGATGCCGGCGCTGACCATCAGCAGCGAAACGCTGCAGGCCGGTCTGGCGAGCATTTTCGACGCCATGCAACAGGTACTGGAGCAGGGCAAGCTAAGTGACCCGGACCAGGACGTCGATCCTTTGGTCTTCATTAATGGAGTCGCGCATGTCGACTAATACCAACCGCGCCATCATCGAGCTGACCATTGGTGGCTTGATGCTCAGTCTGTCGGCACTGGCGGTGGCCTTTGCTCACATCGGCGCTGGCGGAGCAGGCTTCTATCGCATGCTCTTCGCTTCGATCCTGTTCTTCCTGCTGCTCAAGGTGCGGCGCATTCCGGTGTTGCTCAAGAGCGCCAAGGCGCAGTTGTACACGGCCCTGGCTGGTGTGTTCCTGGCCATCGACCTGGTGCTCTGGCACCAGAGCATCTACATCGTCGGCCCGGGCATCGGCTCGATCCTGACCAACTGCCAGGTGTTCTTCATGACTCTGCTGGGCCTGTACCTGCTCAAGGAAAAGCCGTCGATCTATTTCCTGATCTCCATCACCTTGGCGTTTATCGGCCTGTACCTGTTGCTGTTGCCGGAAATGACCAGCGCCGTAGGCATCAAGGGCGTGGTGTATGGCGTGCTCTCGGGGTTGGCTTACGCCATCTGCGTGTATTTCCTCAAGGTCAACACACAGTTGCCTGACGGCGGTGGCGACAAGATCGCACAGATGCTCAACCTGAGCCTGTGGGCCGCGCTGGTGTTGCTGGTGTACGCCCTGGCCATGGGCGAAAGCCTGGCCATCGTCGATGGGCAGACGCTGGTGATGTTGATCATCTACGGAGTGATGGTGCAGTTCGTCGGCTGGTTGCTGGTCAACCGTTCCATCGGGGCCATCAGCCTGGGGTTGGCGGGGCTGATTCTGCTGCTGGAGCCGGTGATCACTTACTTCGTCGACGTGGCGTTTCTTGGCAAGGCCAGCTCGGCACTGCAGATCGCGGGTGCACTGCTGACCATCTTTGCCGTGTACATCGGTTCGATCAAACCGCCGGAGAAGGTTGCACCGGTGACCGAGGCCGCCTGAGGTCGCGACCTGATCCAGCGCTCTGCTTCATAGTTCCGCTCGACTTTTACTGCGCCCAGACCCGCCTGTCTGCGCGCAGTTTTTTTTGCCCGGGATTCAGGCTGACAGAGCCAGGCGCGTAGCGTTGGCGTCCGCGGTAGCCTGGGCCTGGGTGCGTTCATCCTCTTCCATCCCACGCGAAGCGCGGCCCACCAGCAGCGGGTCCGGGGCATGGGCAACTTTCAGGTCCTTGCCCGGGTAATCCAGCTCGTGCAGGAAGTGGCGGATGCAGTTGATCCGTGCGCGCTTCTTGTCGTCGGACTTGATCACCGTCCACGGTGCATCGGCGGTGTCGGTGTGGAAGAACATCGCCTGTTTGGCCGCGGTGTATTCGTCCCACTTGTCCAGGGATTTGATGTCGATGGGCGAGAGCTTCCAGTGCTTGAGCGGGTCATCCCGACGCGAGATGAAGCGTCGCAGCTGTTCCTCGCGGTTCACCGAGAACCAGAACTTGAACATCAGGATGCCGCTGTTGCACAGCATGCGCTCCAGTTCCGGGGTCTGGCGCATGAACTCCAGGTATTGCAGAGGCGAGCAGAACTCCATCACCCGTTCCACCCCGGCGCGGTTGTACCAGGAGCGGTCGAAGAAGACCATTTCCCCGGCGGTGGGCAGGTGCTGGATATAACGCTGGAAGTACCACTGGCCCTTTTCCTGTTCCGAGGGCTTTTCCAGCGCCACGATTCGTGCACCACGAGGGTTGAGGTGCTCCATGAAGCGTTTGATGGTGCCGCCTTTGCCGGCTGCGTCACGGCCTTCGAACAGCACCACGATGCGCTGCCCGGTCTCCTTGACCCAGCTTTGCACCTTGAGCAGTTCGATCTGCAACTCGTTCTTGGCCTTTTCGTACTCGGCCCGGCGCATGCGGTTGCGGTAGGGATAATTGCCCGGCAACGAAGCGGACACACTGTCCTCGTTCGAGCCTCGCGGTGCTGTGGCCACCTGCAGGGCCATGGGTTTCTGGCTGATGGCGCTGATTTCGGCTTCGGCGGCCTTCACCGGCACGGCCTTGGTGGTGCGTGGGCGACGCGGGCGTGGCGTTGCGGGTTTGCGTGCAGTGCTCTTGGCGGGGCTGGCGGTAGTGGCCTCCGGCAAGGCTTTGGGTTGGGGGCGGAGGGTGGATTCTTCACTCATATAAGGAGGGCCTGTGCGTCTTGTTCAAATGTTCACTTACAAGTGTATGGCCCTCAAAAGTCGGCCCTTTGACCTCCATCAAGGATGTGCCCGAGAGATGCTTGTATGAGCACGCGGCATCGCAGAGGAACGCGGATAACTGGAAGATCTGTACGACTGAACAGGAAAGGGAGTCGCTTGCGATTTGAGGCATTCAGGGGGGGGCATTTTGTAGTCTGGGGTCTCTACTGCTCTGATGCGCTGTACAGACCTTTAAAGTAAGGGAAAAGATTTTTCAGGGAGGGGTTGACCAGGCATTCTAATGCTGTAAAATTCGCA
>NZ_JAJTTH010000012.1 GCF_021341665.1 Pseudomonas sp. Au-Pse12
GAACGCGCCCTCGACCAGCCGCCACAAAAAACGCCCCGGGTCTTGCGACCAGGGGCGTTCTTCATTTCAGCGCAGTGACTCAGCGATTGCGGGTCAGCAGTGCCGGTTTCTCGCCCCGTGGGCGGCTTGGCAACTGATCCAGTTGCTCAGGCGTCGGGAAGCGGTCGGCCTTGGACTCCTTGTGCATGATCTTCGGCTGGTTGCTCCGAGGATTCTGCACGGCGGGTTCCTGGCGGGCCTGGTCGTCACGGTTCGGCCGGCGGTTGCGCGACTCGTCGCGACGGCCTTGGCTGTCACGCGGGGCACCGCTGCGCGGGCCATTGTTACGCTTGGCTGGCGCGGTGCCGGTGGTGCTGCCGTTGCTGTTGCGCGGGTTGCCGGAGCGGCCCTGGCCACCACCTGCACCGCCGCGTGGCGGATTGCCGGCACCGGCACCCTGGGCTGGAGCGCCTGGGCGGCGGCCGCGGCTCTGGTTGTTCTTGTTCTGGTACGGGCTGACGTAGTCCGCGCGGTTACCAAAGTTGTCCACGTCGTCGTCGAGGAACTCGTCCGGTGCCCGGTCGGCACGGGGCGTCGGCTGACGCTGTTCGCGGGCTGGGGTGCCTTCACGAGGCTTCTGCTCGCGGGCCGGGCGTTCGCCACGGGCCGGCTTGTCTTTGCCGCCCTTGTCCTTGCCTTTGTCCTTGCGGCCGCCACCACCGCCACCGCCGTTCGGGCCGTCGCCGCGTGGGCCACGGGGATTGCGCGGGTTGCGCACGTCCGGACGCTCGCGCACTTCCGGCTTCTCGGCTTCCACGGTGCTGGCATCGAAGCCCATCAGGTCGCCGTCGGCGATCTTCTGCTTGGTCATGCGCTCGATGCTTTTCAGCAGTTTTTCTTCGTCCGGGGCCACCAGGGAGATGGCCTCGCCCGAGCGCCCGGCACGGCCGGTACGACCGATACGGTGCACGTAGTCTTCATCGACGTTAGGCAGCTCGAAGTTGACCACGTGTGGCAGTTGGTCGATATCCAGGCCACGGGCGGCGATATCGGTGGCGACCAGGATCCGCACGTCGCCGGCCTTGAAGTCGGCCAGGGCTTTGGTGCGGGCGTTCTGGCTCTTGTTGCCGTGGATCGCCACGGCGCTCAGGCCGTGTTTGTCCAGGTACTCGGCCAGGCGGTTGGCGCCGTGCTTGGTGCGGGTGAACACCAGCACCTGTTCCCAGGCACCGGCGGTGATCAGGTGGGCCAGCAGCGAGCGCTTGTGGCTGGCGGGCAGGCGGAACACCCGCTGCTCGATACGTTCCACCGTGGTGTTCGGTGGAGTGACTTCGATGCGCTCGGGGTTGTGCAGCAGCTTGCCGGCCAGGTCCGTGATGTCCTTGGAGAAGGTCGCGGAGAACAGCAGGTTCTGGCGCTTGGCTGGCAGGCGCGCGAGGACCTTCTTCACGTCATGGACGAAGCCCATGTCGAGCATGCGGTCGGCTTCGTCGAGTACCAGGATTTCCACGTGGGACAGGTCGACGCTACCTTGGCCGGCCAGGTCCAGCAGACGGCCGGGGCACGCCACCAGTACATCGACGCCACGGGACATGGCCTGGACCTGGGGGTTCATGCCGACGCCGCCGAAGATGCAGGCGCTGACGAACTTCAGGTCGCGGGCGTACAGCTTGAAGCTGTCATGCACCTGGGCGGCCAGTTCGCGGGTCGGGGTCAGGACCAGTACGCGGGGTTGGCGCGGGCCGTGACGCTGGGATTTGTCCGGGTGACCGTTGGGAAACAACCGCTCCAGGATCGGAAGGGCGAAACCGCCGGTTTTACCAGTACCTGTCTGTGCCGCGACCATCAGATCGCGACCTTGCAACACGGCGGGAATGGCCCGCTGTTGCACCGGAGTAGGCTGGGTGTAGCCGGCGGCTTCGATGGCGCCGACTAAAGCCTCGGAGAGACCGAGGGAAGCAAAGGACATGAGTAATCCTGTTTTAGTGAGGGCTTGGCCCAAAGGGATAATCTTGCCGGGCGTGAATGGCGTTTAAGAGGACGCAATCCCGTCCGGTCCTGCTGGCCTGAAGGCTCATTCACCGGTGGCTCGCGCGGGCCGGATGGCTGCGCCGTAGCGGGGTGGAGAGGCCTTGAACAGGGTCCAGCGTCCGGGCGTGAGCCTGGCGGGAGGCCGGAGTATAACAGAGCATTCAGTGTGCGCTGCTTTCCTGCTGCTCAACGGTTTTTTCTGATTCTCGGGTTGATGAAGCCCTGACGGGTGGCAGAGTGGGTTCCGCTCCGTACTTGGCGCTCAACTGCGCATAGGCCGGTTCGCGCTTGAAACGCTTGAGCTCGGCGCCGAAACGCTGGACCAACAGGTCCATGCCGGCATTGCGGCGCACCGCCAGGTATTGGCTCTGACGGCTGATGACGGTGGGGTTCTGGCTGATCTGGTCGCGCAGCCCCAGGCTGTCCAGCAGGTGCTGGCCAACGCGTTTGTCGGTAATCAACAGGTCGATCCGCCCCAGCAGTAACTTGCCGAAGTTGGCCTCGTGGGTGGGCGCGGGCTCGTGGTTGAACAGGGTCGAGTTGCTGAAATCGTCGCTGTACAGATAGCCGGGGGAGGTGCCGATGGTCAGGCCCTTGAGTTCATCCAGGTGTTTGAACGGGTGCGGGCGCTGGTTGGCGTAGAACATCACGAATTCCACGTCCGAGAGTGGTTCGCTGGGGTAGAGCAGGGTGCCGTCGCGCTGATCGCTGTGAAAGATGTCCAGGGCGCCATCGGCCTGGCCGGTTTCAAGCATGGCCAGGCAGCGTTTCCAGGGCAGGAACTGCCATTCCACGTCGATGCCCAGGCGCTGGAAGACGATGGCCGTGGTCTCGTAGTCCAGTCCCTTGGCCCGGCCATTTTCCTCATAGACGTAGGGCGCCCAGGGTTCGGTGACAATACGCAGCCTCTCGCCATGGGCTGCAAGGCTCAGGCAAGTGCAGAGAAGGGCGGTCAGCAACCGGGCTATGACGGACATTGCTGGAGATTACGACGAGAGATCATGCAATTGCTAGGGGCAGTTCCAGGCGCTCTAGCTCAAGCCTGTCGCAAATAAAAAGGCCCTGGTTTTCACCAGGGCCCAGTCCTTGTGTTGCTGCGCTATCAGCGCGGCAGCTTCAGGTTGTTCCAGATTGCCAGGCTGGGGTCGGCCTGGTTCAAGGTGTAGAAGTGCAGCCCGGGGGCGCCGCCCTGGAGCAGGCGTTCACACATCTCGCTGATTACCTGCTCGCCGAAGGCCTGGATGCTGGCGCTGTCATCGCCATAGGCTTCCAGCTGCTTGCGGATCCAGCGCGGCAGCTCGGCGCCGCAGGCGTCGGAGAAACGCGCCAGCTTGCTGTAGTTGGTGATTGGCATGATGCCCGGCACGATCGGGATGTTCACGCCCATCTTCTGCACACGCTCGACGAAGTAGAAGTAGCTGTCGGCGTTGAAGAAGTACTGGGTGATCGCGCTGTCGGCGCCGGCATTGGCCTTGCGCACGAAGTTGACCAGGTCTTCCTCGAAATTGCGTGCCTGCGGGTGCATTTCCGGGTAAGCGGCGACTTCGATGTGGAAGTGGCTGCCGGTTTCTTCGCGGATGAAACTCACTAGGTCATTGGCGTAGCGCAGCTCACCGCTGGCCATGCCCATGCCCGAAGGCAGGTCGCCGCGCAGGGCGACAATGCGCTTGATGCCAGCAGCCTGATACTGCTGGAGCAGGCCGCGCAGGTCGGCCTTGCTGTCGCCGACGCACGACAGGTGCGGGGCCGCAGGGACTTTAACTTCGCTCTCCAGTTGCAGCACGGTATTGACCGTGCGGTCACGGGTCGAGCCGCCGGCACCATAGGTGCAGGAGAAGAAATCGGGGTTGTAGCTGGCCAGCTGACGGGCAGTGGCGAGCAGTTTTTCATGCCCAGCATCGGTCTTGGTGGGGAAGAACTCGAAGCTGTAACGACGGTCTTGGGACATGGAGGGAACCTCCAGCTACAAGCCGCAAGCCGCAGCGCCAGGAGAAGCGTGGGTGCGCTCATCTCCTGTTTCTGGAGCCTGTTGCCTGACACTGTTTAAGCAAATAGGGGCGAAGCTGAAGGCTTTGTGCGGCAAGCCGGGCTTGTGGCCCTGGCTTGCCGCTTGAAGCTCAAAGCTTGCAGCTGCTCTTAGTAGCGGTAAGCGTCTGGCTTGAATGGACCTTCGACGGTCACGCCGATGTACTCAGCCTGTTGCTTGGTCAGTTGAGTGACCACGCCGCCGAAGCCGCGAACCATTTCCAGGGCCACTTCTTCGTCGAGTTTCTTCGGCAGTACTTCAACGGTCAGGCGCTCGGCTTTCTGGGCCGGCGACAGGTCGGCGTACTTCTGGCCGAACAGGAAGATCTGCGCCAGGACCTGGTTGGCGAACGAACCGTCCATGATGCGGCTTGGGTGACCGGTGGCGTTGCCCAGGTTCACCAGGCGGCCTTCGGCCAGCAGGATCAGGTAGTCGTCGTTCTGTGGGTCGAAATCGCCATGGCCGGTACGGTGGATCTTGTGTACCTGTGGCTTAACTTCTTCCCATGCCCAGTTCTTGCGCATGAAAGCGGTGTCGATTTCGTTGTCGAAGTGGCCGATGTTGCAGACCACGGCGCGCTTCTTCAGGGCCTTGAGCATGTTTGCGTCGCAAACATTGACGTTACCGGTGGTGGTCACGATCAGGTCGATCTTGCCCAGCAGGGCCTTGTCGATGCTGGCTTCGGTGCCGTGGTTGATACCGTCGATGAACGGCGAAACCAGTTCGAAACCGTCCATGCAGGCTTGCATGGCGCAGATCGGGTCAACTTCCGAAACCTTGACGATCATGCCTTCCTGACGCAGCGACTGAGCCGAGCCCTTGCCCACGTCACCGTAGCCGATGACCAGCGCTTGCTTGCCGGACAGCAGGTGGTCGGTGCCGCGCTTGATGGCGTCGTTCAGGCTGTGACGGCAGCCGTACTTGTTGTCGTTCTTGCTCTTGGTCACCGAGTCGTTGACGTTGATCGCAGGAACCTTCAGCTCGCCCTTGGCCAGCATGTCCAGCAGACGGTGCACGCCAGTGGTGGTTTCTTCGGTCACGCCGTGAACGCGATCCAGCACTTGCGGGTATTTATCGTGCAGCAGCTGGGTCAGGTCGCCGCCGTCGTCGAGGATCATGTTGGCGTCCCAAGGCTGGCCATCCTTGAGGATGGTCTGCTCCAGGCACCACTCGTACTCTTCCTCGGTTTCACCTTTCCAGGCGAATACAGGAATGCCGGCGGCGGCGATGGACGCAGCGGCCTGGTCTTGAGTCGAGAAGATGTTGCAGGACGACCAGCGTACTTCGGCACCCAGGGCAACCAGGGTTTCGATCAGCACGGCGGTCTGGATGGTCATGTGGATGCAGCCGAGGATTTTCGCGCCCTTGAGCGGCTGTTCGGCCAGGTACTTGCGGCGCAGACCCATCAGGGCTGGCATTTCCGATTCGGCGATGATGGTTTCGCGACGACCCCAGGCAGCCAGGGAGATGTCGGCGACTTTGTAGTCGGTAAAACCTGCAGGCGTGTTTACAGCGCTCATCAAGAGCCTCCATTCGTAGTGTGCGAATGGGCGCCGTTGTGCGTTTAGTGTCCGTACAGGGAACCCTGTACCAACAACGCCCCATCCGAGCCTGACAGGTCATGCCTGCTGCAGCGCCCCTCGGACAGGTGGCGGGAAAACGGTATCAAGTGCAGATGACCGTTTTGAAACGGTGGCGATTATAGCTTTCTTTGAGCGGCAAGGCGCAAGCTTCAAGCGGTAAGTAAAAGCAGGCCGATTTTTACTTGCAGCTTGTGGCTTGAAACTTGAAGCTGGGGGCGTCCACTACATATCGCTCAAACACCTTGGAGCCCCCATGAATTTCCACACCCGCAAGTGGGTAAAACCCGAAGACCTCAACCCCAACGGCACGCTGTTCGGCGGCAGTTTGCTGCGCTGGATCGATGAGGAAGCGGCGATCTACGCCATTGTCCAACTGGGCAACCAACGTGTGGTGACCAAGTACATCTCGGAAATCAACTTTGTCAGTGCTTCGCGCCAGGGCGACATCATCGAGCTGGGTATCACCGCCACCGAATTCGGTCGCACCTCGATCACCCTGACGTGTGAAGTGCGCAACAAGATCACCCGCAAATCCATTCTCACGGTCGAGAAGATGGTCTTCGTCAACCTCGGCGAAGACGGCTTGCCGGCGCCCCATGGCCGCACCGAAATCAAATACGTCAAGGACCAGTTCAAGGACGACGCTTCCGACGCCTGATGCCGGGCGCAGGAAAGGAACAGCCCTGAGCCCCGCGTGTCGTAGCTGAATGACCCGCCTGGCTCAGGAGCCTCACGGATGGGCAAGCCGAGCCGGGCCGCGAACATCATTGGCGGCAGTTTCATCGTTGCCCTGATCAGCCATGCCCAGGCGCGCAGTGAAAGCGACAAACCAAACAACAACGCGGACCGGGCACCAGCGCCCGATCCGCGGCAGATCAAAAAATGATCAATGGGCCTCGGCCTTGGCCGCCGGGGCATCCTCGGTGACATGGCGCACCAGTTTGCCGATGGTCAGCCCCTGCAGCAGGATCGACGACAGCACCACGATGTAGGTAATGCTCAGCACCAGGTCGCGTTCTGGCCCCAGAGGCAGGGCCAGCGCCAGGGCGACCGAGACGCCGCCCCGCAAACCGCCCCAGGTCAGCACGCGGATGGTGCCGCGGGGTACGCTGCGCCAGCGCCGCAACAGCAGGATCGCCGGGGCCACGGTGAGCACCCGCGACAGCACGATGGCCACCGCCAGCAGGCTGGCGGCCGCCAGGTGCAGCCAGTTGAAGGGCAGCAGCAACAGTTCCAGGCCGATCAGGGCGAACAGCAGCGCGTTGAGCATGTCGTCGAGCAACTCCCAGAAACCGTCCAGGTAGCGCCGGGTCATGTCGTTCATCGCCAGGTTGCGCCCCAGGTTGCCGATGATCAGGCCGGCCACCACCATGGCGATCGGTGCCGAGACGTGCAGCTCGCTGGCCATCGCCGAACCGCCGATCACCAGCGCCAGGGTCAGCATCACCTCGATCTGGTGCTGCTCGATGCTCTTGATCATCAGGTACACCAGGTAACCGATCAGCCCGCCGAACAGCACGCCACCGATGGCTTCGTGCACGAACAGCCACGCCGTGGCGGCCACGGTCGGGGTTTCTCCCAGTTGAGCGATACCCAACAGCACGGTGAACACCACCACCGCGGTGCCGTCATTGAACAGCGACTCACCGACGATGGTGGTCTTCAGTGGCTTGGAGGCGTTGGCGGTACGCAACACGCCCAGTACCGCGATCGGGTCGGTGGGAGAAATCAGTGCCCCGAACAGCAGGCAGTAAAGGAAGCTCACCTGCCAGCCGAACAGGCCGAAGATCCAGTAGGCCAGGCTGCCAATGACGAACGTGGCGATCAGCACGCCGACGGTGGCCAGCAGGCCAATGGGCCAGCGATAGCTGCGCAGGTCGTTGAGATTGACGTGCAAGGCGCCGGCGAACAGCAGAAACGACAGCATCCAGTTCATCAGCAGATCGCCGAAGTCGATCTTGCCGATCAATTCCTCCACATGTTCCTCCAGGCCGGGGTAGCCCAGATAGCTCAGGCCTTGCAGCAGCAGTGAGAAAAGCAGGGCGGTGACCATCACGCCGATGGTCGGCGGCAGGCCGATAAAACGGAAGTTGACGTAGGTGAGTAGGGTCGTCAGGCAGATAAAGGCAGCGACAAGTTCAAGCATCCGGACTCCTTTGGATGATTACGGAAAAAGCGGCCTGAACGCTTTCAGGCTAGGGGTTTGATGTATCGGCCTCGACGAGGGGCACAGTTTTCGCCAGCGGCGCCTGGCCGCAGCCATTGACCACGGCGTGGCGGCGACGTTGCAGGCCATTGCGGAAAAGTGCATCGAGCAGGCCCATGTTGCCGAATTTGCCGTCGGCACCGCCAAATGCGCTGACAGGCCGTGCAAGCGCGCCCGCCGGCGTGCGAGGATTCCAGGCCTGTGTCCGCGCAGGGACTGTCCACATTTCTTCAGGCAAGCAGGGAGCGCAAGGTGCTGGCGACAAGTCTGGTTCTGGTGGCGGCGCTGTTGCACGCGGCCTGGAATACCTTGATCAAGTTCAGTGGCGAGCGCCTGTTGGTGGTGGCCTGCATGGACACCGTGGCCTTGCTGTTTGTGGCCGTCATGGTGTTTTTCCTGGAATGGCCGCCGCTGGACATCTGGCCCTGGATCATGGCCTCGGCGGCCTTCGAGCTGCTGTATCGCTATCTGCTGATCCAGGCCTACCGAGTGGGAGATCTCGGGCTGGTGTACCCGCTGATGCGCGGTCTTTCGCCGCTGGTGGTGCTGGCGCTGACCCTGATCTTCGCTGGCGAAGTGCTGAGTACCCAGCAGGTCCTCGGCATTCTGCTGATTCCCTTCGGCATGCTCTGCCTGCTCTGGCAAGGGGGCGGTGGGGCACGGCTGCCCTGGTCGATGCTGCCGGTGGTGGCGTTGATCGGGCTGTGCATCGGTTGCTACACCTATATCGACGGCCAGGCGCTGCGCCGCTGGTCGCACCCGCTGGACTACCTGACGTGGGTCACGTTGCTCAGTGCCTGGCCCTTCCCGCTGCTGGCGGTGGTATGGAAGCGCCCGGCGTTTGTGCAGTTCTGGCGCGAGCAATGGCGCCTGGGGCTGAGTGTCGGGTTCTGCGTGCTGTTCAGCTACGCTCTGGTGCTTTGGGCCATGCAACTGGGGTCGATCGCCGAAGCGGCGGCGTTGCGTGAGATCAGTGTGATTCTGGTGGTGCTGTTCGGCATGCGCTACCTGAAAGAACCTTTCGGCCGGCCACGGCTCTTAGCCTGTGGATTGGTGCTGATTGGCATGTTGGTGATGAAGTTCTGAACACTCCCTAAAACTCTAAAAAAGGATTTGCTCCATGACTGTCGCTTTCTGGTGTGTGTTGATCGCAATTGTCCTGCCCTACCTGTGTACCGCCATCGCCAAGGGCGCCGGCAAATACGGGCTCCGCTACAACCATGACCCACGGGCGTTCCTGAGTACCCTGGAGGGGCTGCCCAAGCGGGCCCACAACGCGCAGCTCAACGGTTTCGAGGTGACCCCGGCCTTCGCGGCGGCGGTGATCATCGCCCATGTGGCGGGTAACGCCGAACTGGTGACGATCAACGTGCTGGCGGTGCTGTTTATCACCAGCCGCCTGCTGTACATGATCTGCTACCTGGCGGACTGGGCGATCCTGCGCTCCCTGGTGTGGTTCGTGGGCATGGGCCTGATCGCCAGCTTCTTCTTCGTGTCCGTCTGATTCCCGCCGCCGTGGGAGCCGGCTTGCCGGCGAAAGCGTCCTCAAGGTCGTCTTCGCCGGCAAGGGGTCACGGGGTATTGGCAACTTCCGGCACTTTGGGCAGCGCTGCGCCCTTGGGCCAGAGCATCCAGATCTGCCCCTGCTGCTTCATGTCGCCGGCCAGTTGTCCGGCGGCGTCACCTGTACCCCAGAACAGGTCGGCGCGTACTTCGCCGGTAATTGCACCGCCCGTGTCCTGGGCGGCTACCGGCCGTACCAGGCTGCTGCCATCCGGGCGGGTGGTGGACAGCCACAGCAGGCTGCCCAGGGGAATCACCTTGCGGTCGACCGCGACGCTATAGCCGGAAGTCAGTGGCACGTTCAATGAGCCACGCGGGCCTTCGTTGCTGTCCGGGTTGCGGTTGAAGAATACGTAGCTGGGGTTGCTGCCCAGCAGTTCGGGAATCCGCGCCGGATGGGCTTTGGCCCAGGCGGCGATGGTGCCCATGGTCACGTCCTCTTTCTTCAGTTCGCCCTGATCCACCAGCCAGCGGCCGATGGGCCGGTACGGATGGCCATTCTGGTCGGCATAGCCAATCCGCAATTGCCGCCCGTCATCCAGCTGGATTCGCCCGGAGCCCTGTATCTGCAGGAACTGCAGGTCCATCGGGTCGGTCAGCCAGGCAATCACCGGCGCCTTGGCCCCTTTGTTCTCGATGGTGGCGGCATCGTCATAGGGCTTGAGCACCCGGCCTTCGAGCCGGCCTCGCAGGCGCTTACCCTTGAGCTCCGGGTAGAGGCTGTCCAGGGCGACGATGATCATGTCGTCCGGCACTCCGTATACCGGCACGTTGGCCACCTGGGTCTGAGTCAGGCTGCCGGGATACACCGGCTCGTAGTAGCCAGTGATCAGGCCGGTGCTGCTGCCGCTGCCCGAGCGCAAGCCGTAGACCTGCAGGTGTTCCTGGAGAAAGCCGCGGATTGCCTCGGGGGTTTGCGGCACGTTTGCCGCTGCAGCGCAGGTGCTACCCCATACCGGGTCGGCCTTGAGGCGGGTACAGGCACTGCGCCAGGAGCCAAAACCGGCCAGCAGGTCGTTGTCGGCGACGCTGGGCAAGGTTTCCCAACTGGCGCTGTTATAGGTGGCCAGGGCATGAGTGGCTGCAGGCTTGGTATTGTCGCCGCCGTTGCAGCCAGCGAGCAGCGCCAGGGCCGGCAGGGCCCAGAGCAAATGACGAGGCCAGCGGAGCAGGCTCGGGTTCATGGCGTATTTCCTTGAGGAGTTGTCCGCCGCATGAGTGCTCGGGGGCAACCCATATTATTAATAGGGCTATTGGTGTTTGCCGGGGAGGCGAGGATACTGGCCGCCGTTTCCGTGACCAGACCTGAAGCCACCATGACGCTAAAAAGACTTTCTGTTGTATTGCTGGCCTGCCTGACGCTTTCCGCCTGTGGCGGTGTCGACCCCAACTCTCCCCTGGGGCAGCGCAAGGTGATCTTCAAGCAGATGCTCAAGACCGGCGAGGACCTGGGGGGCATGTTGCGTGGGCGGATTCCTTTCGACGGCGCACGCTTTGCCGAAGGCGCGGTGAAGCTCGACAGCCTGTCCCACGAGCCCTGGAAGCACTTCCCCGAGGTCAAGGAAGAGGACCACAGTAGTGCCACCGATGACGTCTGGCGTAAGCAGGCGCGCTTCCAGGAACTGGCCCGAACCCTTGAGGCGGCCACCGGTGAGCTGGTGACGGTCAGCCAGGTCCAGCCTTACAAGGCCAGCAACCTGGGGCCGGCGGTGCAGAAGGTCGAGGACGCTTGCAGTGCCTGCCACAAAGAGTTCCGTAATCATTGACTGACGGCCCTGCTGAGCAGGGCCTTGGCCATCGGGACGCTTACTTGTCCAGTTCGTCTAGGGCTTGCTGCAGTTCCTTGCGGGACTCGGCAAGCTTGTCCTTGCGCTTGTTGATCTTCTCCGAGTCGCCTTTCTTCATGGCCTTGTCCAGGTCGGCCTGGCGCCGGCTGACTTCATGCTTGGCTTCTAGCACCTTGTTTTCCCGTTCCTTTTTCAGCGAGGCGTCGGTGCAGTAGGTGGTGACATTGCTCAGGGCGCGTTCCAGGCCGGCTTGCTGGTCGCTGTTGCCATGGGCCTTGGCTTGTTCGATCTGCTCCATGATGGCCTGGCGCTTGGCGGCGCAGCCGGTCAGCTGTGGGGCCGGCTCGTTGGCCAGCAACGGCGCGCTGATCAGGCTGCAAAGGGTCAGGGCGGCGAGCGATGGGAAAAATTTCATTGAAGGCTCCAGGTGAAAAAGATCAAAAAATAACCAATGAAAGAACACTGACTGTTGTGCCGGGAATGGGCAGTTGGAGCGCATTCCAGCCTAAGTGGTTCAACGTGCACATCAAGCTAAAAACCTTCGATTCCGGCGGCATTCAGGGCGCCCTGCAGGGCCCGTACATGCGGGTCTTGGAAAAACGCCACCAGCTGCGCGGCCCGTCCCGCTCCGATCCCGGCTTCATTCTGCCAGTCCAGGCTGCTTCTCTGGGCCAGTGTCTGCCATGGGCCGCTCAGGTCGGCCGAGCCACTGGGAGGCAAGCCAATGGCCTTCAGCCAGCGAGGAAACGGCTGCTGCCTGGCGCCGTGCAGGCTCTTGAGCAGACGCTGACTGCTGTGTTCGCCGAAGCCGGCAATGTTAGCAAGCTCTGCCTGATCCAGGGTCAGCCAATCCAGCAGGCCTTTGATACGGCCTGTTTCAATCAGCCTGGCCCAGGTCTGGCTGCCGACATTCTGCAGATTCAGGCCCTGTTTGCCGCTGAGCCAGGTCAGTCGGGCCAGGAATTGGCTCTCACAGCCGGGTGACGGCTGCCAGCAACTGAGAACATGAAAGTCTGTTTCCTGCGGCGGCTGGAGGCTCTGGCGCTGGGTGCTTCTGAGCACCACTTCATCCAGGCGCGGGATGGTCAGCCCGGCCAGGCTGATGGCTACCTGATCGCCAGGAACAATGTCCAGGGCTCGCCAACGGGGTAGTGAGCCGACGCTGACACGGCGGATCTGCCGGTCATCCAGGGTCACCGGTTCGATTTCCAGCAGCGGTGTGATGCGTCCCGTGCGGCCAACGTGAAAACGCACCTGACGGACATTCGCTAGGGCCTGGGCGTAGGGGTATTTCCAGGCGGCAATCCAGTGCGCCACCTTGGCTTGCCAGCGTTCAGCGGTGGGGCGCCGGCTTTGCCGCAGAATGATGCCGTCGCTGGCAAAGGGCAGGGGCGAGCGGTACCAGCGGGCTCGCCACTGTTGGGCATCGGCCAGGCCCTCGATGGGCTGGCTGTATGAACGTCCCTCGGGAAAGCCCAGGCTCGCCAGTTGTTCCAGGCGTTCGCTCATGGTGGCGGGGCCCTGGGGCCAATCCCAGACGAACAGCCCGATCTGCGCGGCCTCTGCCGCTGCCAGCTGTTTGCGCGCCATCCAGCCCGCCACTCGGTTACGCGCCTTGAGGCTGCCGGCGCGAGACTGGACATGTTGCTCCAGGCGTAGATAAAGCTCCCCTTGAAGCAACAGGTCGACAGGCCGGGGCAACCGCTTGGGGATGGCCTCGATCTGTCGAGCGGCGCTGGTCCAGTCGTGGCCGTGCACGCCATCGCCGCGGCTGAGTGCCTGCTGGAAATGCCCTCGGCGGTAGATCAGGGTCACCGCTACGCCGTCGATCTTGGGCTGCACCCAGATGTTGTCGCGGCCTGTGAGCCAGCGTCCCACGGCCTTGGCGTCGGCGAGTTTTTCCACTCCCGTGTGGGCAATGGTGTGGGGAATGCTGCCCTCGGCGCCGAGCAGTGGCTGGTCCGTTGCCTGGGGAAGTTGTGCAAAGCACTGGCGCAAGTTGCCGAGGCGCTGGCGGGACTGGTCGTAGAGTTCGTCCGCTATGGGCGACTGGCCGTCGCGGTGGTAGCTGCGGTCCCAGCGCTGCACTTGCTGCTGCAGGACGGCGATTTCTTCGGCAGCCTGCTGCGCAGTCCAATCAGGGCAACGGGCCAGGGCTAGGAATGGGGTCAGGCTCAGTAACAGGAAGAGTCTTGGCAGCATGGGGAGCATCCTTGCTCTGATGGGCATGCGCTAAAGGCTAGAGGGGATTGGCAGCAGGCTTGGATGAAGGTGTTTGCGAGGTGTTGCGCCGGGGGGTAAAAGCGCATCGTCAATTGCCCCGGGCCCTGCGCTGACGGCAGTCGGCAGGGTCTGGAAGGAAATCTTCAGCCACAAAAAAGCCCCGCCGGACGAGCCGGGCGGGGCTTGGGATGTTGCCAGGTGAAGCTTAGAGGCCGGCAGCAGCGCGCAGGGCGTCGGCGCGGTCGGTCTTTTCCCAAGTGAAGGTGGTGAAGGTGTCGTCACCCACGGTCTTGGTTTGCGGAGCACGGCCGAAGTGACCGTAGGCTGCGGTTTCCTGGTACATCGGGTGCAGCAGGTCGAGCATGGTGGTGATCGCGTATGGGCGCAGGTCGAAGTGCTCGCGGACCAGCTTGACGATCTTGTCGTCACTGATCTTGCCGGTGCCGAAGGTGTTCAGCGAGATCGAAGTCGGTTGGGCCACGCCGATGGCGTAAGACACCTGGATCTCGCAGCGCTCGGCCAGGCCGGCGGCAACGATGTTCTTGGCCACGTAACGACCGGCATAAGCGGCGGAACGGTCAACCTTCGATGGGTCCTTGCCGGAGAACGCGCCGCCGCCGTGACGGGCCATGCCGCCGTAGCTGTCGACGATGATCTTGCGCCCGGTCAGGCCGCAGTCGCCCACTGGGCCGCCGATGATGAACTGGCCGGTCGGGTTGATGTGGAACTGGGTGTCCTTGTGCAGCAGTTCGGCTGGCAGCACGTGCTTGACGATTAGCTCCATCACGCCTTCACGCAGGTCGTTGTAGGACACTTCCGGGTTGTGCTGGGTCGACAGCACTACCGCGTCGATGCCGACCACGATGCCGTTCTCGTAGCGGCAGGTGACCTGGGACTTGGCATCCGGGCGCAGCCAAGGCAGCAGGCCCGACTTGCGTGCTTCGGCCTGGCGGTGCACCAACTGGTGAGAGAAGGCGATGGGCGCGGGCATCAGCGCTGCGGTTTCGTTGCTGGCATAGCCGAACATCAGGCCCTGGTCGCCGGCGCCCTGATCTTCAGGTTTGGCACGGTCCACACCCTGGTTGATGTCGGGGGACTGCTTGCCAATGATGTTCATCACGCCGCAGGTGGCGCCGTCGAAGCCGACGTCGGAGCTGGTATAGCCGATATCGCAGATCACATCGCGAACGATCTGTTCCAGGTCGACCCAGGCGCTGGTGGTGACTTCGCCGGCAACGATGGCCACGCCGGTCTTGACCAGGGTCTCGACCGCAACGCGGGCGTGCTTGTCCTGGGCAATGATGGCGTCCAGCACTGCATCGGAAATCTGGTCAGCGATTTTATCCGGATGCCCTTCAGACACGGACTCGGAGGTGAAAAGGGAGTATTCGCTCATCTCGACGGTTTCCTAAAATTTACCGATGGTGAGTGTCGCCAGCCGGTCGCTGAAAATGGCGGACCTGAATCTGGAAACCATTACGTAAGCCTACATACAGGCTTTCCCCGGGAGTCAGTCCCGCAGCGCTGGCCCAACGGGCCAAATCATCTTGTTCGAAGCCCAGCCAGAGATCACCGCAAGCCTCTTTGGCCCAACTCTGGTTGTGGCTGCACAAATCTGTCACTAACAGGCTGCCGCCTGGTTGCAGCAACTCGGCCATCTGCTTGAGGGCTTCGGCCGGTGCGGCGAAGTGGTGCAGCACCATGTTCAGCACCACGCAGTCGGCCGTCAGTTCCACGCCATCCAGTGCATCGGCCAATTGCAGGCTGACGTTAGCCAGCATTTCGCGTTCACACAGCTGGCGTGCCAGTTCAAGCATGGCCGGGCTGTTGTCCAGTGCGGTTACCCGGGCAAAGCGTCGGGCCAGTTCGGGGAGAAATCCACCGTCGCCGGGGCCGACTTCAATGGCCGTGGCCATTGGGTTGAAACTCAGTTTGTCCAGCAGCGCGAGCACACTGTCGCGGTACTGGGGCAGTCCTGCGATCAGGTCCTGCTGGGCGCGGAACTTCTCCGCCACCCGGGAAAAAAAGTCCTGGCTGGCCGCGGCCCGCTGCCGGTGCACCAGGCCGATCCTGGCCTGCACTTCAACGGGCAGGTTGAGTTGGTCGACCTCTTCCAGCAGCGCTGCGTGCAGCTTGCCACCCAGGAGTTCGGTATGGGGCAGGGCGCGGCGATAGAAAATCGCATTGCCTTCGCGACGGGTCGCCACCAGGTTGGCCTGGGCCAGCACCTTCAAGTGATGACTCATGCCCGACTGGCCAATGGCGAAGATCTGCGCCAGTTCCAGCACGCCAAACGAATCGTTGCTCAGCGCACGCAATACATTCAGTCGCAGGGAGTCACCGCCGGCCTTGCACAGGGCCGCCAGTTCGTCGCAATCGTCATGGCTGATGGCAGGCGCGGGCAGGTTCATGGGGCAGCAGTCTAGAGATGCCCGCAAAGGCCTGCAAGACCAATATCAAAAAGTTTTGATATTGCTGTTTGGAGGCGCTTTGCCAGAGCCTCTGCTTCTACTGTCAACGAATGGCGAGCGGCGTTAAATCAGTGGATTGTGCCCCTGAGCGAGGGAAAAACATGCCTGAGTGACTATCTGTCATTGCCCCCGTCAGACGCCTGAGGGAAAATGCAGGCCTTTTTTCCGTTTCGTTTTATTCAATCCCCAGGAGATCAGCGATGCCCAGCCGTCGTGAGCGTGCCAACGCCATTCGTGCCCTCAGCATGGATGCCGTGCAAAAAGCCAACAGCGGCCATCCAGGTGCCCCTATGGGTATGGCGGATATCGCCGAAGTACTTTGGCGTGACTACCTGAAGCACAACCCGAGCAATCCATCTTTCGCCGACCGTGACCGCTTCGTGCTGTCCAATGGTCATGGCTCGATGTTGATCTACTCGCTGCTGCACCTGACCGGCTACGACCTGTCGATCGATGACCTGAAAAGTTTCCGCCAACTGCACAGCCGCACCCCGGGCCACCCTGAATTCGGCTACACCCCGGGCGTGGAAACCACCACTGGCCCACTGGGTCAGGGCCTGGCCAACGCCGTGGGTTTCGCCCTGGCGGAAAAAGTCCTGGCGGCGCAGTTCAACCGTCCAGGCCACAACATCGTCGATCACCACACCTATGTGTTCCTGGGTGATGGCTGCATGATGGAAGGCATTTCCCACGAAGTCGCTTCCCTGGCCGGTACCCTGGGCCTGGGCAAGCTGATTGCCTTCTACGATGACAACGGCATCTCCATCGACGGCGAAGTCGAAGGCTGGTTCACCGACGACACGCCGAAGCGTTTCGAAGCCTACAACTGGCAGGTGATCCGCAATGTCGACGGCCACGATCCGGAAGAGATCAAGACGGCCATCGACACCGCGCGCAAGAGCCCGCTGCCGACCCTGATCTGCTGCAAGACCACCATCGGTTTCGGTTCGCCGAACAAGCAGGGCAAGGAAGACTGCCACGGCGCGCCACTGGGTGCCGAGGAAATCGCCCTGACCCGCGCCGCGTTGAAATGGAACCATGGCCCGTTCGAAATCCCGGCCGACATCTACGCCGAGTGGGACGCCAAGGAAGCCGGCCGCGCCGTGGAAGCCGAGTGGGATCAGCGCTTCGCTGCCTACTCCGCCGCATTCCCGACCGAAGCCAACGAACTGGTGCGTCGCCTCGCCGGTGATCTGCCAGCGGACTTCGCCGAGAAGGCCAACGCCTATATCGCTGAAGTGGCGGCCAAGGGCGAAACCATCGCCAGCCGTAAAGCCAGCCAGAACACCCTGAACGCCTTCGGTCCTCTGCTGCCCGAGTTCCTCGGCGGTTCGGCTGACCTGGCCGGTTCCAACCTGACCCTGTGGAAAGGCTGCAAGGGCGTCAGCGCTGAAGACGCCAGCGGCAACTACATGTACTACGGCGTGCGCGAGTTCGGCATGACCGCCATCATGAACGGCGTGGCCCTGCACGGCGGCCTGGTGCCTTACGGCGCGACCTTCCTGATGTTCATGGAATACGCTCGCAACGCGGTGCGCATGTCGGCGCTGATGAAGCAGCGGGTGATCCACGTCTACACCCACGACTCCATCGGTCTGGGCGAAGACGGCCCGACCCACCAGCCGATCGAGCAACTGACCAGCCTGCGCACCACCCCGAACCTCGACACCTGGCGCCCGGCCGATGCCGTGGAATCGGCGGTGTCCTGGAAATACGCCCTGGAGCGCAAGGACGGCCCATCGGCGCTGATCTTCTCCCGCCAGAACCTGCAGCATCAAACCCGCGATGCCGGCCAGATCGCCGACATCAGCCGCGGTGGCTATGTGCTGAAGGACTGCGCGGGCGAGCCGGAGCTGATCCTGATCGCCACCGGTTCGGAAGTGGGCCTGGCGGTTCAGGCTTTCGACAAGCTGACCGAGCAGGGCCGCAAGGTGCGTGTGGTTTCCATGCCGTGCACCAGCGTGTTCGACGCCCAGGATGCAGGCTACAAGCAGTCGGTGCTGCCGCTGCAGGTCAGCGCGCGGATCGCCATCGAAGCTGCCCACGCCGACTTCTGGTACAAGTACGTCGGTCTGGAAGGCCGCGTGATCGGCATGACCACCTACGGCGAGTCGGCGCCTGCGCCGGCCCTGTTCGAAGAGTTCGGTTTCACCCTGGACAACATCCTGGGCCAGGCCGAAGAACTGCTGGAAGACTAAACCCGGAAGCAGGGTTGTCTGCACTGACGCAATCGCGAGCAAGCTCGCTCCTGCAGGGATGTTTACCGTCCTTGTGGGAGCGAGCTTGCTCGCGATGACGATGGCGCAGGCAGCACGAAGCTGACGGTTTCATCACCGGTCATCGAGAACCCCATGCCTCAACCGCGTCCCTATAAAGTTGCACTCAACGGCTACGGCCGGATTGGTCGTTGCGTCTTGCGTGCTCTGTTCGAGCGAGGGGCTGCGGCCGGGTTCGAGATCGTGGCCATCAACGATCTGGCCGACATGGCCAGTGTCGAATACCTGACACGCTTCGACTCCACCCACGGGCGGTTTCCCGGTGAGGTGAAGGTCGACGGCGATTGTCTGCATATCAATGGCAACTGCGTGAAAGTACTGCGCAGTGCTACCCCTGAAGGCATCGATTGGGCGTCCCTGGACGTCGATCTGGTGCTGGAATGCTCCGGTGCCTACCACACCCGCGAAGACGGCCAGCGTTTCCTCGACGCCGGCGCGCCGCGAGTGCTGTTCTCCCAGCCGATGGCCAGCGAGGCGGATGTCGACGCCACCATCGTCTACGGGGTCAATCAGGATTGCCTGACCGGCGCCGAGCTGCTGGTGTCCAACGCCTCCTGCACCACCAACTGCGGCGTGCCGCTGTTGCGCCTGCTGGATCAGGCCGTTGGCCTGGAGTACGTGTCGATCACCACCATTCACTCGGCGATGAACGATCAGCCGGTGATCGACGCCTATCACCACGAAGACCTGCGCCGCACCCGTTCGGCCTTCCAGTCGGTGATTCCGGTGTCCACCGGTCTGGCGCGGGGTATCGAACGTCTGTTGCCGGAACTTGCCGGGCGAATCCAGGCCAAAGCAGTGCGGGTGCCGACGGTCAACGTGTCCTGCCTCGATATCACGATGCAGACCGTGAGCGATACCGACGCCGGCGAGGTCAACCGGATCCTGCGCGAGGCCGCCACCAGCGGTCCGCTCAAGGGCCTGCTGGCCTATACCGAGCTGCCTCACGCCAGCTGTGATTTCAATCATGACCCCCATTCGGCGATCGTCGATGCCAGTCAGACCCGTGTTTCCGGCCCCCGGCTGGTGAACATCCTGGCCTGGTTCGACAACGAATGGGGCTTTGCCAACCGGATGCTGGATGTTGCTGGGCACTACCTTCAAACAGCCACTCCACGCTCTGCCACTAAACTCTCTGTTTCTGAACAACAGTAACCCAGGAATTGCGACCCATGACCGTGTTGAAGATGACCGACCTCGATCTGCAAGGTAAGCGTGTGCTGATCCGCGAAGACCTCAACGTCCCAGTCAAGGACGGTGTTGTCACCAGCGATGCGCGGATCCTGGCTTCGCTGCCGACCATCAAGCTGGCCTTGGAAAAAGGCGCGGCTGTGATGGTCTGCTCGCACCTGGGCCGCCCGACCGAAGGCGAGTTCTCCGCCGAGAACAGCCTCAAGCCGGTGGCCGATTACCTGAGCCGTGCCCTGGGGCGTGAAGTGCCGCTGGTGGCCGACTACCTGGGTGGTGTCGAGGTCAAGGCCGGTGACATCGTGCTGTTCGAGAACGTGCGCTTCAACAAGGGCGAAAAAAAGAACGCCGACGAACTGGCCCAGCAATACGCCGCCCTGTGCGACGTGTTCGTGATGGACGCTTTCGGCACCGCGCACCGCGCCGAGGGCTCGACCCACGGCGTGGCCAAGTTCGCCAAAGTGGCCGCCGCAGGTCCGCTGCTGGCCGCTGAGCTGGATGCGCTGGGCAAGGCCCTGGGCAACCCGGCCAAGCCGATGGCCGCCATCGTTGCCGGTTCTAAGGTGTCCACCAAGCTGGACGTGCTCAACAGCCTGAGCCAGATCTGCGACCAACTGATCGTGGGTGGCGGCATCGCCAACACCTTCCTCGCTGCTGCCGGGCATCCGGTGGGCAAATCGCTGTACGAGCCGGACCTGCTGGACACCGCCCGCGCCATCGCCGCCAAGGTCAGCGTGCCGCTGCCAGTGGACGTGGTGGTGGCCAAGGAGTTCGCCGAGAGCGCCGCGGCTACCGTCAAGCTGATCGCCGAAGTGGCCGCTGACGACATGATCCTCGACATCGGCCCACAGACCGCCGCGCAGTTCGCCGAGCTGCTGAAGTCCTCCAAGACCATTCTCTGGAACGGTCCGGTGGGCGTGTTCGAATTCGACCAGTTCGGCAACGGCACCCAAGTGCTGGCCCAGGCCATCGCCGACAGCGCCGCGTTCTCCATCGCGGGCGGTGGCGACACCCTGGCGGCCATCGACAAGTATGGCGTGGCCCAGCAGATCTCCTACATTTCTACCGGTGGTGGCGCGTTCCTCGAGTTCGTCGAGGGCAAGGTGCTGCCGGCGGTTGAAGTCCTGGAAGCCCGGGCCAAGGCCTGAAGCCTCGATTGGCCAGGCAAAGGAGTGTTCTGATGGTCAAGACGTTGTCATGGTTGATCGCCGTGGGCTTGCTGGCGGGGTGCTCCAGTGCCCCCAAGGCAACGCCCGCGGAGGATGCCGGCGAGGCGCAGAAAGGCTGTTACCAGGCCGACTGGCAAGCCGAGACGGCGCCCGTGATCAACAAGCGCCTGGGCCCTGAGGGCCTGGAGAAGTACGAGACACCGTCAAAGGCCAGGGAACAGGGTTGCCCTTGACGGGTCAGATGGGTTAACGCAACGCGCCGGGGCCTGTGGGCCGCCAGCCGAGGAACATCGATGAAAGGTTTGATCGCCGTGGCGATGCTGGGCTTGTTGGCCGGTTGCGCCAACTTGAACCTGCTCAAGTCGCCGACCACCGACAACTGGACGACCTGGACCTGCGACAGCCAGGCCCAGGTGCTGTGGCGCTACACCGACGACAGCCGCAAGGCGGTCGACGTACGCCTGGGCGGTGACGACCAGGTGCGCCGCCTGAAGCTTGAACCCAGTGGCTCGGGTTCGCTGTACAGCGACGACATGCTGGCGTTCCACGTCAAGGGCGAGGAGGGCCTGGTCTACTGGGTTGCCACCAACGACCTGATCGGCCGCGGCTGCAAGGCCATGTAGGCGCTGGCTTGCCAGCGAAGGTGGCCTTGATCTGTGAGGCCCTTTCGCCGGCACGCCGGCTCCTGCGAGGCGCCACGGATTTAGTTGTAACGGACAGAACAGAGCGGGCTGACCCCCGATCTGCAATCACTTGAATAGCAGTCGCCGCTACGGCAGGCTTGCACGATTAACGACCCTCGACCGGGAGAGACACACACAATGGCACTCATCAGCATGCGCCAGATGCTGGACCACGCAGCCGAATTCGGCTACGGCGTTCCAGCCTTCAACGTCAACAACCTTGAGCAGATGCGCGCCATCATGGAAGCCGCTGACAAGACTGACTCCCCGGTGATCGTCCAGGCTTCGGCCGGCGCCCGCAAATACGCCGGTGCACCGTTCCTGCGCCACCTGATCCTGGCTGCCATCGAAGAGTTCCCGCATATCCCGGTGTGCATGCACCAGGACCACGGCACCAGCCCCGATGTGTGCCAGCGTTCCATTCAGCTGGGCTTTTCCTCGGTCATGATGGACGGCTCGCTGGGCGAAGACGGCAAGACCCCGACCGACTACGAATACAACGTGCGCGTCACCCAGCAGACCGTGGCCATGGCCCACGCCTGCGGCGTGTCGGTGGAAGGCGAGCTGGGCTGCCTGGGTTCCCTGGAAACCGGCATGGCCGGTGAAGAAGACGGCATCGGCGCCGAAGGCGTGCTGGATCACAGCCAGATGCTGACCGACCCGGAAGAAGCCGCGGACTTCGTCAAGAAGACCCAGGTCGACGCCCTGGCCATCGCCATCGGCACCAGCCACGGCGCCTACAAGTTCACCAAGCCGCCTACCGGCGACGTGCTGGCCATCGACCGCATCAAGGAAATCCACAAGCGCATCCCCAACACCCACCTGGTGATGCACGGTTCGTCTTCGGTTCCGCAAGAGTGGCTGGCGATCATCAACCAGTACGGCGGCGACATCAAAGAAACCTACGGCGTGCCGGTTGAAGAAATCGTCGAAGGCATCAAGTACGGCGTGCGCAAGGTCAACATCGACACCGACCTGCGCCTGGCGTCCACCGGTGCCATGCGCCGCCTGATGGCCACCAACCCGAGCGAATTCGACCCGCGTAAATTCTTCGGTGCGACCGTCACCGCCATGCGCGATGTGTGCATTGCCCGTTACGAAGCCTTCGGTACTGCCGGCAACGCTTCGAAGATCAAGCCGATCTCCCTGGAAGCGATGTTCCAGCGCTACCTCAAGGGCGAGCTGAACGCCAAGGTCAACTAAGCCTTAGCGCCCCTTCGAAAAAGCCCGCAGCGATGCGGGCTTTTTTGTGCCCGCCATTCCTGCCTTCGCCGGCAAGAGGAGGGTGTTCAGATTTTGTTGTGGTCGATGTCCAGCTTGGAAAAGGTCACCTTGCCGCCTTCGCTGGTGTAGCCGGTGTTGTCCTGTACGTAGACCCCGGCCTTGAAGTACAGCGGTTTGTTGCGCCAGCTCGCGCTCAGTTGGCTGTCCCACTGGTAGCCGGCGGCGCTGATGCCCAGGGCGCCGCCCGGGCTGAGGTGGATCAGGTAGGAAAACTCCCGGTTCATGGGGACGTTCTCGGCGATGCTGATGACGCGGCCTTCCTTGTCATCCGGGTGCAGGCGCACCTTGGCCACGATGTTGCCGCTGCCCTTGCTGGTCTTGTACTGGTACTCGACCTTCACCAGGGGCTTGGTGCTGTTGTAGGCGTGGATCTGGCCGATGACGACCTTGCCCGACGAGGGCACCTGATTCACCGCCAGGGTCGCGTACAGCAGGTTGTCGGCTTCGGGGTAGGTCCAGTTGCGCAAGGTGCCGTTGGCATAGGTTTCGCGCAGCTCGGTGCGCGGGTAGATGGCGTTCTCGGTTTTCGAGCCGGTGACCGGGGACCAGAAGAACAGAGTGCCGGTGTCGGAGTGGAAATACCGGTCCTTGAAACCCTTGACCAGGGTTGGGGTGTCAATGGTTGTCGGGGGGCTGCCGACAGGAATGCTGAGGTTCCAGGTTGCCAGGTCGATCATGGTCGCTGATTCCGCAAGGGCGTGGCTGGTGCAGGTTGCCGAAGGCTTTAGCCTGCGCTTCTTAGGGCGTCTTTATAGCTCAGAAGCGGCCGCTGGAGGGCTCCGTATGGCGGATATATGACGTCAGCAAAATGTCGAAATGCCATCTATCGCGGCTTTTATGCGGCAAATCTGTGACCGTTAGTCGGGAGTCGAGTCCATTGACGAAGTGATGGCGTGATGACAGCTACTGCTTTTGAGGATCCGGGTCTAGAGTGATTCCATAATCTTTGTCAGGTTTTCACACCAGTTCAGTCTTATTACAGACAAGAGAAGCAGCATGGAATGCGTGCAACCAGAGGCAGCCGAAGGCCACTCTACTCTTCTGATCGTCGATGACTATCCTGAAAACCTGCTGAGCATGCGCGCATTGTTGCAGCGCCAGGATTGGCAGGTGATGACCGCCGCCTCGGGGATCGAAGCCCTCGGCCTGTTGCTTGAGCATGAAGTGGACCTGGTCCTGCTGGACGTGCAGATGCCTGGCATGGATGGTTTCGAAGTGGCTCGGTTGATGCGCGGCAGCCAGCGTACCCGGCTGACCCCGATCATCTTCCTGACCGCGAACGAACAGTCCCAGGACGCTGTGATCAAGGGCTATGCCAGCGGTGCGGTGGACTATCTGTTCAAGCCTTTCGACCCGCAGATCCTCAAGCCCAAGGTCCAGGCCCTGCTGGAGCATCAGCGCAATCGCCGGGCCCTGCAGCACCTGAGCCACGATCTGGAAGTGGCGCGAGCGTTCAATGCTTCGGTGCTGGACAACGCCGCCGAAGGCATCCTGGTGGTGGACGAGGACGGCCGTGTGCGTTTCGCCAACCCGGCGGTCTCGCGTCTGCTCAACGCCCAGGTCAAGGAGCTGGAAGGCTCGGCCTTTCTCGACTACCTGCAAAAGCCCCACGTTCCCAGCTGGAGTGACTCCGAGCTCTACGCCTGCTATCGCCGAGGGGAAACCTTCCGCCTGCACGACGCCCTGTTGCGCACCGTGCCGGGCCAGCAGATCAGTGTGGCGCTGTCCTGCGCGCCGTTGCCCAGTGAGCAGAAGGCGATGGTGGTCACCCTGCTGGACATGTCCGAAGTGCGCCACCTGCATCAGCAGCTGGAATACCAGGCCGTGACCGACCCGCTGACCGGCCTGCTCAACCGCCGTGGCTTCTACCAGACCGTCGAGAGCATCCTGCTGCGCAGCGACCGTTCGGGAAAGACCCTGGTCCTGCTCTATCTGGATCTCGACGGCTTCAAGCGGGTCAATGATTCCCTGGGGCATGACATCGGCGACCGGGTGCTGCGTTGGGTGTCCGAACAACTGAAGGAGTGCCTGCATTCTTTCGACATTCTCGGGCGCATGGGCGGCGATGAATTCACTGCATTGCTGGAGCTGAGCTTTCCCGAGCAGGCGGCGAAAGTCGCCGAGCGGCTGATCGAGCGGCTGTCCATCACCCAGCAGATCGATGGCCTGGAAGTGGTGCTCGGGGCCAGTATCGGCATTGCCATCTATCCCGACTGCGGCTCGAATCTGGACGGCCTGTTGCGCGCCGCGGATGTCGCCATGTATGAAGCCAAGCGCGCCGGCCGCCAGCAGTACCGCTACTACGACCATGAGATGAATGGCCGCGCGCGTTCCCGGCTGATGCTCGAGGAAAGCGTGCGCAGCGCGGTCGAGCGCAAGGAGTTCACCCTGGTCTATCAGCCTCAGGTGGCGATCGCCGATGGGCGTTTGCGCGGCTTTGAAGCCTTGCTGCGCTGGCGTCATCCCAGCGTTGGCGATGTGCCGCCGGGCTTGTTCCTGCCCTTGCTTGAAGAGGCGCGGCTGATCAGTCGCCTGGGCAGTTGGATCTATCAACAGGGCGCGGCCCAGCGCAAGGACTGGGAACAAGTGTTCAACCCGGAGCTGGTGCTCGGCGTCAGCCTCAGCGCCACCCAGTTCGGCATGCCCAACCTGGTGGCCGAGTTGCGCCAGGTGTTGTTGCGCTATGGCCTGCAACCGCGCCAGCTGGAAGTGGAGGTCACCGAGGCCGCCTTGACCCATAACCTGGACGAGACCCGCAAGCAACTGCAGCAACTGCATCAACTGGGGGTGCGGGTGGCCCTGGATGACTTCGGCTCGGGCAGCTGCTGCCTGGCCTACTTGCGCGACCTGCAACTGGATACCCTCAAGCTCGACCGGCACCTGATCGCCCGGCTGCTGACCTCGCCACGGGACGCCGCCATCGCTCGCTGCGTGATCGACCTGTGCAATCAGTTCAACCTGCTGGTCATCGCCGAGGGCGTGGAAACCCTCGAGCAATACGAATGGCTCAAGGCCAACGGCTGCGAGTATGTGCAGGGTTTCCTGGTGGCTCGCCCGCTGACCGCCAACACCGCCAGCCAGTTTGCCCAGCCGTTTGACTGGAGCGCGCTACAGGCCTGAATTCGCTACACTGGCGCCCTTTACGCCTTGCGTTGCCCCTTCATGACCGCACTCAAATACCTCCAGGCCTATCCCGTCGCCTTGCAGCAGCAAGTGCGTCAGTTGATCGCTGAACAGCGCCTGGGCGATTACCTGAGCCAGCGTTACCCGGGCAGGCACGCGGTGCAGAGCGACAAGGCGTTGTACAGCTACGCTCTGGAGTTGAAGCAGGAATACCTGCGCAATGCGCCAGCCATCGACAAGGTGCTGTTCGACAACCGCCTGGACCTGACCCACCGTGCCCTGGGCCTGCACACCACGGTGTCCCGGGTGCAGGGCGGCAAGCTCAAGGCCAAGAAAGAGATCCGCATCGCCTCGCTGTTCAAGGAGGCGGCGCCGGAGTTCTTGCGGATGATCGTGGTGCACGAACTGGCGCACTTCAAGGAATCCGATCACAACAAGGCGTTCTACAAGCTCTGCGAGCATATGCTGCCGGGCTATCACCAGCTGGAATTCGACCTGCGGGTCTACCTGACCTGGCGCGACCTGCAAGCCAGGCCGGGATCGGCGGATTAACCCCTGAACACAAGGAGTGGGCGATGGATGTGAGCAAGACCAAGAGCAGTTTCTACCGCCGCCTGTATGTGGCGTACCTGATCGACAGCGGCCTGGCCAGCAGCGTGCCGGCGCTCACCGAAGTCACCGGCATGCCGCGGCGCACCGCCCAGGACACCATCGCCGCCCTGGCGGACCTGGATATCCTCTGCGAGTTCGAGCAGCAGGACGGCGCGCGCAACCATGCCGGGCGCTATCGGATTCACAACTGGGGCGCCATCGACAAGGGCTGGATCGAGCCCAACCTGCGGCAGATCAAGGCCGTGCTGGGCTATCCCTGAGGCTCAGGGCCGGCGCATGCCGATGTGCGGAATATCGTCTTCCAGGTATTCCTCGCCCGCCACCACGAAACCGTAGCGGCTGTAGTAGGCCTGCAAGTGAGCCTGGGCCGAGAGGTAGATCGGGGTTTCGGGCCAATGCCGTTCGGCCTGCTTCAGTGCCTGTTCCATCAGGGTGTGGCCCAGCCCCTGGCCACGTGCCTGTTCAGCGATGACCACGCGGCCAATGACCACGTCACCGCCCTGGGAGATGGGGTCCAGCAGGCGCAGGTAAGCCACTAGCCGGTCACCGTCCCAGGCCATCAGGTGGCAGGTATCGCCTTCCAGGTCACGGCCGTCGACCTCTTGATAGGGGCATTTCTGTTCCACGACAAAGACTTCGGTGCGCAATTGCAGAATCGCGTACAACTGCTCCTTGCCCAAGTCGGTGTGATGCTTGCAGACCCATTCGATGGTCATTTTTTTATCCTGTATTGAAGGCTGCGCGAAATAGTAAGCACATCGCTTCGGGATGTCTTGTCGGCAGTCACGGAGAAATTGTTTCTGTGAGTTAGGTCAAAATGCCATTACTCAGCTCACTGGTATTTGCCTTCTTTGTGTAATCTGTTTTCCAGGCCTGTGCATGAGTTCGGATGAGCTAATGTTAGGATCTGGGCCGACCTGCACCGAGCAGGCCGTAACCCTTGAGTGTGGGCTGGAACGCGCCGGGCCCTGGGCCCGCTAAGGATCTATTAGCATGCTGCGACTGCATCGAGCTTTGGCCTTGATCGGATTGCTGTTGCTGGACCAGAGCGCTTTTGCACAGAAGCTGCGGCTGGTCGCCGATGCCTGGCCCCCCTTCACCGACGCGACATTGGTCAATGGTGGCGTGGCCACCGATATTGTCAGTACCGCTCTGGCACGCGCGGGCTATTCCAGCGAATTCGAACAGGTGCCCTGGGCCCGGGCCCTGCTGGGTATCGGCGAGGGGCGCTACGACGTGCTGGTCAACGCCTGGTACAACGAAGAACGCACCCAGTTGGGGCAGTTTTCCGCGGAATACATGATCAACCGTGTGCGCTTCATCAAGCGCAAGGACGCCCCGCTGGAATACACCAACCTCAAGCAACTGCATGAGTACCCGGTGGCGGTGGTGCGCGGCTACGCCTATTCACCGGAGTTCGACAACGACCCGGACCTGCAGAAAGTCCCGGTGCACAACTTCGCCATGGCCGTGCGCATGCTGGCGGCGGATCGGGTCAAGCTGACCCTGGAAGACGAGTACGTGGCGCGCTACTACCTGGCCCGTGAATCACCGCGGGTACGCAACGCCGTGGAATTCCTGCCCAAGCCTCTGAGCGAGAACAGCCTGCATATCCTGGTCAGCCTGAAGAACCCCGAGCACGCGCAGATCGTGGCCCGGTTCGACCAGGAAATTGCCGCCATGAAAGCCGACGGCAGCTACGACCGCCTGTTGCGTCAGCACGGCATGTAAGAGGGGCAGCGCCAAGCTAGAGCCGTTCGCGCAGCTCTTGCCGCTTGTGGCTTGAAGCTTGCCGCTGCTCTTAAGCTGCCTTGATCAGGTGCGCCGCCAGGGTTCGCAGCGGGCCCAGTTGGCGACAGATCAGCGCCAGCTGGGTCTGCACCAGACGCTGGCCTTCGTCGATCTCATCCGGCATCTGCTCCAGCTCATTGGCCAGCGCTTCTTCGGCATCGCTCTGGATATCGATCGGGGTCTTGTTGGCCAGGCCCTGGGCAATCTCGTCGATGCTGGCCGCCAGGCTGACCCCGGCGCCTTCGATCAAGTGCTCGCGAACATCGTCCGGCAGCCGGGTTTCCCGGTGCGCGCCCAGGCCCGACAAGTAGCTGAGCAGGGTGTGGGACAGCACCAGGAAGCGGAAACCCACGTCGGCCTCCTTACGGAAATGCCCCGGCTCCATGAGCATGTTGGCCAGGGTGGTGGACAGCGCCGCATCGGCGTTGTGGGCGTTGCGCCGGGCCAGGCGGTAGGCCAGGTCGTCGCTCTTGCCGGCGGCGTACTGCTGCATGATCTGGCGCAGATAGATGCTGTTGCAGGTCAGGGTGTTGGCCAGCACCTGGTTCAGGCGCCGGCCCTGCCAATCCGGCAGGAACAGGAACACCGCCAGCCCGGCGATCAGGCTGCCCAGCAGGGTATCGAACAGCCGCGGCAGGAACAGCCCATAACCGTCGCCCACCTGGTTGAAGCAGAACAGCACCATCAGGGTGATGGCGGCCGTGGCCAGGGTGTAGCGGGTGGTGCGGTTGGTAAAGAACACCACCCCGGCAGCGATGGCGAACAACGACTGCACCAGGGGGCTCGGGAACAGGTCGAACAGCGCCCAGGCCAGCGTCAGGCCGATGGCCGTGCCGACGATCCTTTGGCCCAGCTTGCGCCGGGTGGCGCCGTAGTTGGGCTGGCAGACGAACAGCGTGGTGAGGATGATCCAGTAGCCCTGGGACGGGTGGATCAGGTGCACCATGCCATAGCCGATGCTCAGCGCCAGGGGCAGGCGCAGGGCATGGCGGAACAGCAGCGAAGTGGGCGTCAGCTGGGTGCGCAGGCGGGTCCAGACATCCTTGAGGTTGCGTGGCGAGCGGTCCAGCAGGCTGCTGTCGGTGGCGTCGGCCAGGGCGTCGGGGTTGCTGGCGTCGCTGAGCAGGCGGTCGAGGGTGCCGAGGTTCGCCGCCAGGGCCCGCAGCGAACGCAACAGCCCGCGCCAGGCCGGGTTGCTCTGGATGCGCAAGTGTTCCAGGGAGGCATGCAGGTCGCTCAGGGCTTCGGCGAAGCTGGCGTCATAGACGAATGGCTGGCGCAACTGGATGGATTCCGCCAGCGCGCGGCAAGCCTTGCCCTGCTGGCGCAGCAGGCGCTGGCAGCGGAACAGCACGTCGCTGTGGAAGAAGGCATCGGCCAGGGCGTTGTACGGGTAGTGGGACGAACTGGCGCGCTCGTGGATGTCCTGGGCAAGGAAATACAGCTTCAGGTAGCGACTGACCTTCGACCCCGGCCGACCATTGCCGACCCGGTGCAGGATGATCTCCTTGGCCGCGTTGAGGGCCGCCACCACCTTACCGTTTTGTTGGGCCAGCTCCAGGCGCCGGGCTTCTACATCCAGCTGGCGGATCGGCTCGAACAGCGACGCCTTGAGCTTGAGGTAGAAACCCAGCTCGCGAAACAGCCGGGCCAGGCTCTGCTGCACCGGCTGGTTGGAAAACAGCGCCTGCCACAGCACCGAGAGCAGGCCGTACCAGGCGGCGCCGGCCACCAGCAGCACCGGCTCGTGCCAGAAGTCGATCACCGCGCCGCCGCGCTGGTCCACGCCGATCATGGTGTAGACCGAGAGAATCAGGGTCGCCGAGGCAATGGCGCCATAACGTTCGCCCAGCGCCCCGAGCATGGTCAGGCCGAAGCTGGCCAGGGCCAGGGCGATGGCGAAGATCCAGGGGTAGGGGAACAGCAGCTCCACCGACAGCGCGGCGATGCTGAAGCACACCAGGGTCACGGCCAGGGCATTGAGCCGGCCCTGCCAGCTGTCGTCGGTTTCCGCCAGGGCGCTGGCGATGATGCCGAGAAACAGCGGGATCAGCAGGCCCATTTCATCCTGATACCAGCACAGTGCCATGCTGCCGGTCAGGGCGATGAACACCCGCACGCTGTAGCTGAATTTATCCAGCGCCCAGAGGCGGCGCAGAGACTGACGAAAAGAAGTCGATGACATGGAGTGGGACAGGCCTTCCGGGGCGATGCAGCTAAATTGAGCCAGTATTGACGACGGCGCAATGCCGCCGTCACATCCTTGAGCAAAATCCGTTCCTCATCGGCCCCTTGCCACCCGGCTCAGACGTATTGCGCCGCCGCGTAGCCCGAGGCCCAGGCCCACTGGAAGTTGAAGCCGCCCAGGTGGCCGGTGACGTCCAGCACTTCACCGATGAAATACAGCCCCGGGCTCTTCAGCGATTCCATGGTCTTGGACGACACTTCGCGAGTGTCGACCCCGCCCAGGGTCACTTCGGCGGTGCGGTAGCCTTCGGTGCCCGCCGGCACCAGCTGCCAGCTGCCGAGCTTCTGCGCCACGTCCGCCAGCTCCGCCGGGGTGTATTGCTTCATCGGCTTGGAGACGAACCAGTGCTCGGCCAGCAGGCCGGCCATCTTCTTGGTGAAGATCTCCCCCAGCAGGGTTTTCAGTTCGCTGTTGGGGCGCTCGGCCTGCTGCTGTTGCAGCCAGCCCAGGGCGTCGTGGTCCGGCAGCAGGTTGATCTCGACGGTATCGCCGGGCTGCCAATAGGACGAAATCTGCAGGATCGCCGGACCACTGAGGCCACGGTGAGTGAAGAGGATGTTCTCGCGGAAACTCTGCTCGTTGCAGCTCACCAGGCAGTCCACCGAGGTGCCCGACAGCTCGCCGCACAACGCCTTGAGCTGGTCGGTGATGGTGAACGGCACCAGGCCGGCGCGGGTTGGCAGCAGCTCGTGGCCGAATTGCCTGGCCACTTGATAACCGAAGCCGGTGGCGCCCAGGGTCGGGATCGACAGGCCGCCGGTGGCGATCACCAGGGACTGGCACTGCACCGCGCCCAGGGTGGTCTGCAGCAGGTAGCCGGACTCAAGCTTCTCGATCTGCTGGATCGAGGTGTCCAGGCGCAGCTCGACCCCGACCTGCTCGCACTCGTCGAGGAGCATGCCGAGGATGTCGCTGGACTTGTTATCGCAGAACAGCTGGCCGAGTTTCTTCTCGTGGTAGGGCACGCCGTGCTTGGCCACCAGGCCGATGAAGTCCCACTGGGTGTAGCGGGCCAGGGCCGATTTGCAGAAGTGCGGGTTCTGCGAAAGGAAGTTGGCCGGCTCGGTGTACATGTTGGTGAAATTGCAGCGGCCGCCACCGGACATCAGGATCTTCTTGCCGGCCTTGTTGGCGTGGTCCAGCAGCAGCACCTGGCGGCCCCGGCCGGCAGCGGTCAGGGCGCACATCAGCCCGGCGGCGCCAGCGCCGATGATCACGACTTCGGTAGAACGCAAAACGGTGTCCTCGCACAAATTTGTGTAGGAGCGAGCTTGCTCGCGATAACGGTGCCGGGTTCAACCTCGATGTCGGCTGTTCGGACGCTATCGCGAGCAAGCTCGCTCCTACAGGGACGGTGGGGTTAGAGGACGCGCACGCGCAGCGAACGGCCCTTGATCTTGCCGTTGTTCAAACGCTGCAGCGCCTGCATGACCACGGTGCGTTCAACCGCCACATACGATTGGAAGTCGAAGATCGCAATCTTGCCGACCTGGGCGCCCGGGATACCGGCGTCGCCAGTCAGTGCACCGAGAATATCGCCCGGACGCACTTTGTCCTTGCGCCCGCCAGCGATGCACAGGGTGCTCATCGGTGGCTGCAGCGGGGCGCCGCCCTGTGACTTGAGGTTGTCGACCTGATCCCAGTTCAGCGGGGTTTTCTGCAACTGCTCGATGGCTTGCGCGCGATGGGCTTCGGACGGTGCGACGAGGCTGACCGCGATGCCTTTTTCGCCAGCGCGACCGGTACGGCCAACGCGGTGAATGTGGATTTCCGAATCGCGGGCCAGCTCGACGTTGATCACCATGTCCAGCGCATCGATGTCCAGGCCACGGGCGGCCACGTCGGTGGCGACCAGTACCGACGTACTGCGGTTGGCGAACATCGCCAGCACCTGATCGCGGTCACGCTGTTCCAGATCGCCGTGCAGGCCGACGGCGGAAATGCCTTTGGAGGTCAGGTGATCGACGGTTTCCTGCACCTGCTGCTTGGTGAAGCAGAAAGCGACGCAGGAGGCCGGGCGGAAGTGGTGCAGGACTTTGGTCACTGCGCTCATGCGTTCTTCCGGGGAAATCTCGTAGAAACGCTGTTCGATCTGCGTGTCGTCGTGGAACGCTTCGGCTTTCACCGTCTGCGGATCACGCATGAATTTCGACGCCAGTTGCTTGATGCCCACCGGGTACGTGGCGGAGAACAGCAGGGTCTGCCGGCGCGACGGGGTCTGCTCGATGATGTCTTCGATGGCGTCGTAGAAACCCATGTCGAGCATGCGGTCGGCTTCGTCGAGGATCAGCGTGTTCAGGCCATCAAGCACCAGCGAACCCTTGCGCAGGTGTTGCTGGATACGCCCCGGGGTGCCGACGATGATGTGCGCACCGTGCTCCAGAGAGGCGATCTGCGGGCCGAAGGACACGCCGCCGCACAGGGTCAGGACCTTGATGTTGTCTTCGGCGCGGGCCAGGCGACGGATTTCCTTGGCCACCTGGTCGGCCAGCTCGCGGGTCGGGCAGATCACCAGCGCCTGGCAGCCGAAGTAGCGCGGGTTGATCGGGTTCAGCAGGCCGATGCCGAAGGCCGCGGTCTTGCCGCTGCCGGTCTTGGCCTGGGCGATCAGGTCCATGCCCTTGAGAATCACCGGCAAGCTTTGCGCCTGGATCGGCGTCATCTGGGCATAACCGAGGGAGTCGAGGTTAGCCAGCATGGCGGGAGACAGGGGCAAAGTATTAAAAGCGGTGGCAATGGTGGTCACGGGACTGGCCTGCAAAACAAAATGTCGCGCAGTGTATCAGTCCCGCTCCCCCAACCTGCAAATTCTGGACGAGCAACCACACTGGCCGCTTGCCGCTGCTCAATGCTCGATGTGCTGTTCCTCGACCTTGCGCGCGCGGCGGCCATCGGTGGGCGACAGCTGGAGGAAGATCGCCGCCGCCAGCATCGCCATGATGCCCACGGTGAGGAACGTCAGCTGGAAGGCGCCGAGCACGGTGTCCACGCCGTCATTGCCCACTTGTGCGGTGAAGCCGCCCAGCAGTGCCCCGGCACAGGCCACCCCAAGGCTCAGGGACAGTTGCGCCACCACCGACAGCAGGCTGTTGCCGCTGCTGGCGGCCGCGTCGTCGAGGTCGATCAGGGTCACGGTGTTCATCGCGGTGAACTGCAGCGAGTTGATCGCCCCCAGTACCGCCAGCATGCCCAGCAGCAGCGGATAGGGCGTCTGTTCGCTGACCAGCCCCATGCTCGCCAGCATCATGCCCAGGGCCAGGGTGTTGCCGGTCAGCACGATGCGGTAGCCCAGGCGTTCGATCAGTGGCCGGGCGATGGACTTGGCCAGCATGGCCGCGGCCGCCAGGGGCAACATGCTCATCCCCGCCTGGGACGGTGAATAACCCAGCGCCACTTGCAGCAGCAGCGGCACCAGGAACGGCAGGGCGCCACTGCCCAGGCGGGCGAACAGGTTGCCGAGGATGCCCACGGCAAAGGTCCGCACCTTGAACAGCGACGGCGCGAACAGCGGGTTGTCGGTGTGCACCGCACGCAACCAGTAGGCGGCCAGGCAGGCCAGCCCGCCAAACAGCAGCAGCATCACCCGCAAGTGCGGCAGGTGCAGTTCCCCCAGGCCTTCCATGGCGATGGTGATCAGCACCATCGCCGCGCCGAACAGCAGGAAACCCAGGCTGTCGAAGCGCGTGCGTTCACTGCCGCGCAGGTCGGGGATGAAACGCCACACCGCGTAGCAGCCGACGGCCCCCACCGGCAGGTTGATCAGGAAGATCCAGTGCCAGGTCAGGTACTGCACCATCCAGCCGCCCATGGTCGGGCCGATCAGCGGCCCCAGCAGCCCGGGGATGGTGATGAAGCCCATGATCCGGACCAGCTCCGAACGCGGGTAGGCCCGCAACACCACCAGCCGCCCCACCGGCAGCATCAGCGCGCCGCCCAGGCCCTGGATCACCCGGGCGCCGATCAGCTGGGACAGGGTGTTGGACATCGCGCACAGCAGGGAACCGATGCTGAACAGCAAGATGGCGCCGAAGAAGATCTTCTTGGTGCCGAAGCGGTCGGCGATCCAGCCGGACGCCGGAATCAGCAGGGCCACGGTGAGCATGTAGGCGATGATCACCCCCTGCATGCGCAGCGGGTCTTCCGCCAGGTCCTTGGCCATGGCCGGCAGCGCCGTGTTGAGGATGGTGCCGTCCAGCGATTGCATGAAGAAGGCGATGGCCACTACCCAGGGCACCCAGCGGGCGGTGGTAGCGTCGAGAGGCGGGCGTTCTGGCATGGGACCTCAGCAAGGGCAGCGACAAGTTGTCAGCTTCAAGCTGCAAGCTTGTGGCTTGCAGCTTGAGGCTGATTTCACAGGGTCAGGGTCAGGCGGCTGATCAGCGCTCCGGGCAGGTGCATCGAGGCGGTCTGGCGCTGGCCGTAGGTGCTGGCCGACAGCAGCAGCTCCCGCTGTTCGGTCAGGGCTTCCAGCTGCGAGCCCAGCAGGCTGTAGACGCTGTCATCGAAGCGCATGGTGCTGACCGGGGCCTGGATCTCGCCGTTTTCCACCCAGAAGGTGGCGAAGCGGGTCATGCCGGTCAGGCGCGCCGCCGGCAGGTCCGAGTAGTTCAGGTACCACAGGTTGCTGATGTACAGCCCGGTGCCCAGTTGCTTGAGGATCTCCTGCTGGGACAGCTGGCCCGCCGCCATGTTCAGCGCGCTGGGGTATTCGCCGCTGCCGGCGCCGTTGGCGGTCAGGCCGTACTCGGCGGCGCTGCGGGAGTTGATCAGCTGCGCATTGGCGCTACCCGCTGCAATCAGCGACAGGTCGCTGCGTGGGTAGCCTTCGTCGGAAAACGCCGGGCTCAGGGAGCCGCTGACCTGTTCGTCGAGTGACACCAGGGGGTTCAGGGCGGCGTCGCCGGCGTAGAGTTTCTGCAACGGGCTGTGCTTGCTGGCAATCGACTGGGCCGAGAAACCGCCCCAGGCCAGCATGCCCATGATTTCCTCGAGCGCCGCGGGTGCCAGGTAGGCGCGGTATTGTCCTGGCGGCAGGGTCCGCAAGGGCCGGCCGAGGAACTGCAACTGCTCCCGGGCCTGCTGGAAGCGCAGGGCAAAGGCCTGGCTGTCCCACGCGTGCCCGGCGTAGCTGGCTTTCACCGCCTCGCCGTTGTCGTGGAACAGGCTGAAGTCGAAGTTGAAGCTGTTGGCCTGATGCCAGCCGAATGCCCCGCTGGAGCTGGCGAAGCCGCGGCTGATGGGCCCCGCAGCATAGATGCCCACCAGGTCCAGGCCGGCGCCGGCGCGGCCGATTTCCTCGACCACCTGCTCGCTGCCGGGCAGCGGATGCTCCTGGACGTGCTGGCTGTGCCAATGGGTGTGGTTGAGCATCAGGTACGGGTCTACCGGCAGCAGCGGCAGGGTCTCGCGCAGTTGCTGCAAGGCCTCGGCCAGGCGCTGGCGATCCACCTCGGGGTCGTTGCTCAGGGTCATGCTGAGGTCGGCGTGGCGGCCGTTATCGATCAGCTTGAAATGCACGCTGGCCTGCTGCACCTGCCCGGCCTGGCGGACCTTGGCGTGGTTGAAACGGATGAACTCCGAGGCTTCGGCGGCGTAGCTCAGGGTGAATTGCTCGGTCTCACGCAGCGCGTCCTTGAGCCACTGCACCAATGCCTTGAACGGCTCGGCCTGATTCGTCGTCCTGGTCATCAGGCGTCTCCTCCGAATACGTCAATCTTGCTGAATACGCAGGCCGGCGAAGCGTGGCCCACGCGGATCACCTGGTTGGGTTCGCCCTTGCCGCAGTTGGGCGTGCCCAGGACCTGGAAGGTGCTGCGATCGCCCACCGCGCTGAGGTTGCGCCAGAACTGCGCGGAAATGCCCCGGTAGTTGGGGTTCTTGACCACGCCCTTGAGTTCGCCGTTTTCGATCAACTGGCCCCATTCGCAGCCGAACTGGAACTTGTTGCGCGCATCGTCAATGGACCAGGAACGGTTGGTGGACATCAGGATGCCGTGCTCGATCTGCCCGATCAGGCGTTCCAGGGGCTGGTCGCCGGGTTCGATATTGAGGTTGGCCATGCGGTCGATCGGTGCGCGGTTCCAGCTGCTGGCGCGGCTGTTGGCGACGCCGTCGAGGCCGCTGCGGTATTGCGACAGGGCGCTGCCCAGTGGTCGTACCAGCAGGCCTTCGCGGATCAGGAACTGTTTGCTGGCGGCGCTGCCATCGTCGTCATGGCCGTAGCTGGCCAGTTCCTCGGGGATCTGTGGGTCGAAGGTCACGTTGAGCAGCGAGGAGCCGTATAGCAGGCGGCCGAAGTCTTCCTGTTTGACGAAGCTGGTGCCGGCGTAGTTGCGTTCGTCGCCGAGGATGCGGTCCAGCTCCAGGGGGTGGCCGATGGACTCGTGGATCTGCAGCATCATCTGGTCCGGCATCAGCAGCAGGTCCCGCGGGCCCTGTGGGGTGTTCGGCGCCAGCAGCAACTGCAGCGCCTGGTCGGCCACCCGTGGCGCGGCGCCCAGCAGGCCGCAACGGCTGATCACATCGCCGGCGCCCTGCTGGCCGAAGTTCTCCCGGCCCAGGCTGCGGGTCTGGCTGTCGCTGCCGTCGTAGGCGGTCACGTCCAGGCCCGGGTAGACGAAACGCTGGGCCTGGCGCAGCTCGGCGCCGGCGCTGTTGAGGTAGATCTGCTCGACCTGGGTCACGCCGATGCCCACCTGCCAGTTCACCAGGCGTTCATCCTTGGGCACCGAGGCCGATTCATCGCCCAGCAACTGGTAGCAGTCGCTGAGGGACGGGAAAGCGTGCTCCAGGTTCGGCGAAAGGTAGTCCGCGCGGTCGCTGGACACCGGCTGCTCGCGCAGGTCCAGCAGGGCGTGGGCGGCAATCACCCGAGCCTGTTGCTCGGCACGCTCGAGGGCCGCCTGCAGGCCACGTTGCGACAGGTCGTTGGTGGCGGCATACGCTTCCACGCCGCGCACCCGCACGGTCAGCATCGCCCCTTCGTCACGGCCCAGGCTCGGCGGCTCGGCAATATTCTTGCGCACCGACAGGTACTGGTCCGACTCGCGTACATACCGCAGGGAAAAGAATTCGGCGCCCGTGCGCAAGGCAGCGAAGCGCTGCTTGAGCTGGGGGTGAAAGTCGAACATGGGGACCTCCTTGTGAGGCGCGATAGCCGGCCGGCGCGTTTGGCCAGCGAACGGATACAGGTATAGGTGTCGACGGGCTTGGGCGCGCAGGGAATGTACAGGTTGCAGAACTGTAGCCGCTGCCGAAGGCTGCGATCAAGGACGCTGTCCTGGCCTGGGCGGGGAGGAAATGCGTGGGGAGGTAAAAAGGGCGCCGACCGTTGCAGTCGGCGCCCGTACGGCTTACTGCGCGGTCGGGGTAATGTCGCGCATTGGCTTGCCACGTACCGGGGCGCCGCCGGCCACGTAGTAGGCGGCCTTGCTGCGAGGCAGCGGCTGACGACCACGGATCTTGTCGGCGATTTTCTCGGCCATCATGATCGTCGGTGCGTTGAGGTTGCCGGTGGTGATGATCGGCATGATCGAGGCGTCCACTACGCGCAGGCCCTGCATGCCGTGCACGCGGCCTTGGTTATCGACTACGGCCATGTCGTCGGTGCCCATCTTGCACGAGCAGGATGGGTGGAACGCGGTCTCGGCGTGTTCGCGGATGAACTTGTCCAGTTGCTCATCGGTCTGCACCTCGATGCCCGGGCTGAGTTCGCGACCGCGGAAGGCATCCAGGGCTGGCTGCTGCATGATTTCCCGGGTCAGGCGGATGCCGTCGCGGAATTCCTGCCAGTCCTGCTCGGTGGCCATGTAGTTGAAGAGGATGCTCGGGTGCTGGCGCGGGTCCTTGGACTTGAGCTGCACGCGACCACGGCTCGGCGAGCGCATGGAGCCCATGTGCGCCTGGAAACCGTGCTCCTGCACGCCGTTGCTGCCGTTGTAGTTAATCGCCACCGGCAGGAAGTGGTACTGGATGTTCGGCCACTCGAACTCTTCGCGCGTACGGATGAAACCGCCGGCTTCGAACTGGTTGCTGGCGCCTATGCCGGTGCCGTTGAACAGCCACTCGGCACCGATGGCCGGCTGGTTCCACCACAGCAGCGATGGGTACAGCGATACCGGCTGGGTGCAGGCGTACTGCAGGTACAGTTCCAGGTGGTCCTGCAGGTTCTCGCCGACGCCCGGCAGGTCGTGGACCACCGGGATGTCCAGGCTTTCCAGCAGGGCCCGCGGGCCTACGCCGGAGCGTTGCAGCAACTGTGGCGAAGCAATGGCGCCGGAGCTGACGATGACTTCCTTGCGGGCGCGGGCTTCCACGCGCTCTTCGGTGCTGCCTTGCAGGTAGCTCACGCCCACGGCGCGCTTGCCGTCGAAGAGAATCTTGTCGGTCAGGGCGTGGGTGACGATGGTCAGGGTCGAACGCTTCTTGGCGGTGTCCAGGTAGCCGCGGGCGGTGCTGGAACGACGGCCTTTGGGGGTCACGGTACGGTCCATCGGACCGAAGCCTTCCTGCTGGTAGCCGTTCAGGTCTTCGGTACGTGGGTAACCGGCTTGCACGCCGGCTTCGACCATGGCGTGGAACAGCGGGTTGTTGCCGGCTTTGGGCGTGGTCACGCTGACCGGGCCTTCGCCGCCATGGTAGTCGTTGGCGCCGATGTCACGGGTTTCCGCCTTGCGGAAATACGGCAGGCAGTCCAGGTAGGTCCAGTCTTCCAGGCCCGGCAGTTTGGCCCAGCCGTCGTAGTCCATGGCGTTGCCGCGGATGTAGCACATGCCGTTGATCAGCGACGAGCCGCCCAGGCCCTTGCCGCGACCGCATTCCATGCGCCGGCCGTCCATGTGTGGCTCTGGGTCGGTCTCGTAGGCCCAGTTGTAGCGTCGGCCTTGCAGTGGGAAGGCCAGTGCCGCCGGCATCTGGGTACGGAAGTCGAAACGGTAGTCCGGGCCGCCGGCTTCCAGCAGCAGGACGGTGACGCCTTCGTCTTCAGTCAGACGGGTCGCCAGGGTGTTACCGGCCGAGCCGGCACCGATGATGATGTAATCGTATTCTTGGGCCATTGGAGCCTCCGTGGGGAGCTGCAAGCCTCAAGCTTCAAGCGGCAAGAAACAGCGGCGAAGCAGGCTTGGCAGGAAATGGGGAGCGGGCGGCAAGCAAGGCTGTGGCCTGTACTTGCCGCTTGTAGCTAGCTGCTTGCCGCTGCTTAGAACACCGAGGCGTAGTCGCCCAGCTCGACCTGCACCGACTTGATGCGGGTGAAGTTGTTCAGCGAGCTGATGCCGTTCTCACGGCCAACACCCGACTGCTTGTAGCCGCCGACCGGCATCTTGGCGTCGGATTCGCCCCAGGCGTTGATCCAGCAGATACCGGCTTCGAGCTGATGAATCACGCGGTGGGCGCGGTTCAGGTCCTTGGTGACGATACCGGCGGCCAGGCCGAAGTCGGTGTCGTTGGCGCGGCGGATCACTTCTTCTTCGGTTTCGTAAGTCAGGATCGCCATGACCGGGCCGAAGATTTCTTCACGGACGATGGTCATGTCGTCGGTGCAGTCGGTGAACACGGTCGGGGCAACGAAGGCACCCTTGGCGAATTCGCCGTCGGTCAGGCGCTCGCCGCCGCACAGTACGCGGGCACCTTCTTCCTTGCCCTTGGCGATGTAGCACAGCACGCTTTCCATGTGCGGGAAGCTGACCAGCGGACCGAAGTTGGTGTTTTCGTCTTCCGGGTTGCCGATGCGGATGCGCGCAACGCGCTCGGCGATCTTGGCTTCGAAAGCGGCTTTCAGGTGGCTCGGTACGAACACGCGCGTGCCGTTGGTGCAGACCTGACCGGAGCTGTAGAAGTTGGCCATCATCGCAGTGTCGGCGGCGCGATCCAGGTCGGCGTCGTCGAAGATGATCAGCGGCGATTTACCGCCCAGTTCCATGGTCACGTCTTTCAGCGAGGAGCTGGAAGCGCTGGCCATGACTTTCTTGCCGGTGTCGGTGCCGCCGGTGAAGGAGACTTTCTCGATGCGCGGGTGTTCGGTCAGCCAGGTGCCGACTTCGCGGCCGCTGCCGGTCAGGACGTTGAACACGCCAGCCGGTACGCCGGCTTCGGTGTAGATCTCGGCCAGTTTCAGGGTGGTCAGCGAGGTCACTTCACTTGGCTTGAAGATCATCGCGTTACCGGCTGCCAGGGCTGGCGCGGATTTCCACAGGGCGATCTGGATCGGGTAGTTCCAGGCGCCGATGCCGGCGACCACGCCCAGGGGTTCGCGACGGGTGTAGACGAAGGACGTGGTGCGCAGCGGGATCTGCTCGCCTTCGATGGCCGGTACCAGGCCTGCGTAGTATTCCAGCACGTCGGCGCCGGTGACGATGTCCACGTACTTGGTTTCGGAGAAGGCTTTACCGGTGTCCAGGGTTTCCAGAGCAGCCAGTTCGTCGTTGCGCTCGCGGAGGATTTCCACGGCGCGACGCAGGATGCGCGAACGCTCCATGGCGGTCATGGCGGCCCAGATCTTCTGGCCTTTTTCGGCGCTGACCACGGCGCGTTCCACGTCTTCCTTGGTCGCACGCTGCACTTGTGCGAGAACTTCACCGTTGGCCGGGTTGATGGCATCGAAAGTGGCGTCGCTGCCGGCATCGGTGTAGCCGCCGTCGATGTAGAGTTTTTGCAGTTCGAAACGGGCCATAGTGTCCTCGCAAGTGCATTAAGTAGTGGGCTTGACCACCGGGCGTGTCCCGAAGTTCAGGGCACGTTGATCAGTGGCGGGTCAGGGGCCGAGCGTCTCTTTTGTGCTCTAGCGCTCCTGCTTAGCCAGTTGTAGATCCATGTATTCGTAAGCGATCCGTATCGCCTGGTCGGTGTCGAATGCATCACCCGACAAGGCACCACGCAACCACAAACCGTCGATCAAAGCCGCCAGGCCGCGAGCTGCCTTGCGCGCATGGTAGAGCGGCAGGGCACGGCGGAACTGGCAACACAGGTTGGAATACAAGCGGTGGTCGTTGATCCGCTGCAACCTGTGCAAATCGGGCTGGTGCATGCTGGAAGCCCAGAAGGCCAACCAGGTTTTCATTGCCGGGCCGTTCACCTGGCTGGCATCGAAGTTGCCCTCGATGATCACTTTCAGGTGAGCGCGCGGGCTGTCGTCCGTCAGGGCCAGGCGGCGTGCTCTGACGCCTTCATTGAGCATGCTCATGATGTAACCCATCGTCGCTGCGATCAGGCCGTTCTTGTCCCGAAAGTAGTGACTGATGATGCCGTTTGAAACACCGGCCAAACGGGCGATCAGCGCAATGCTGGCGTCCCCCATTCCGACCTGATCGACCGCTTGCAGCGTGGCTTCGATCAATTGCTGGCGGCGTATGGGTTGCATACCGACCTTGGGCATCTGATACCTCTCCTTAGGCCTGTCGGCGGGCGTATGACGCCGGTCGACTTGTGGGCCAGTCTATTTTGTTTTGATTGAACGTTCAATCAACAAAGAATAAGATCTGCGACAAATCGTCGCTGCCTGGGGAGGTTTTCCTACTCGCGGACGGCGGGAAAACGACCTCCGAAATAGCCCAAAACTTACACGTGGCATGGCGTGGACCGGCAAGAGTAAGGACGTGTTGAAGGGGCAGGACGCTCCGGGGAACAGACGACGAGCTGCAGGTTCGTCACTGACCTTGGATGCGGGTGCGCAACGCGGCTTTTGCGGTTTCGGGCTTTTTCGGGGTGTCTTTATATCACCCGATGATCGGCTGCCAACTAACCGATTGGTCGGGTGCGGTGTTGCCTTGTGTCCTTCTCTCGCACTGCCTGGAGCATCTGTGCAATGAGTTCTGCCTCTCTTATAAAGACCCCACCGGAGAAGGTGCGGGTCAACGGTTGGGTGTTCTACACCTCCACCGCGCTGATTCTGTTGTTGACCGCCATTCTGATCATCGCCCCGCAAGAGGCCGGCAGATTGCTGGGCATTGCCCAGGCCTGGTTGTCCCGCAGCTTCGGCTGGTACTACATGGTGGTGATCGCCGCTTACCTGGTGTTCGTGGTGGGCCTGGCGTTCTCCTCCTACGGCAAGCTCAAGCTGGGGACCAAGCAAGACACCCCGGACTTCAGCTACGGCGCCTGGGCCGGGATGCTGTTCTCTTCGGGTATCGGCATTTCGCTGCTGTACTTCGGCGCTTCCGAGCCGCTGGATCACTACTTCAACCCGCCCGAAGGCGTACCCGGCAGCAACCTGGCGGCACGCCAGGCGTTGCAGCTGACCTTCCTGCACTGGGGCCTGCACGGTTGGGCGATCTATGCGCTGGTGGGGTTGGCGGTGGCGTATTTCGCCTATCGGCATAACCAGCCGCTGGCGTTGCGTTCGGCGTTGTACCCGCTGGTGGGCGAGCGTTGGGTCAAGGGCGCGGCCGGCCACGCGGTGGACGGTTTCGGCATGTTCGTGACCCTGCTGGGCCTGGTGACCAACCTGGGGATCGGCTCGATGCAGGTGTCTTCGGGCCTGGAAAACCTGTTCGGCATGGAGCACAGCAACACCAACCTGCTGATCGTGATCATCGTCATGAGCACGGTGGCCACCATCGCCGCGGTGTCCGGCGTGGAAAACGGCATTCGCCGCCTGTCCAACCTGAACATCGTGCTGTTCAGCGGCTTGTTGATCTTCGTCCTGCTGTTCGGCCCGACCTTGCACCTGCTCAACGGCTTCGTGCAGAACATCGGCGACTACCTGAACGGTGTGGTGCTGAAGACCTTCGACCTCTACGTGTACGAAGGCGACAGCGCCAAGTCCGACCGCTGGCTGGGCCTGTGGACCCTGTTCTACTGGGCCTGGTGGATTTCCTGGGCCCCATTCGTGGGCATGTTCATCGCGCGTATTTCCCGTGGGCGTACGGTGCGTGAACTGGTGGCCGGCGTGCTGCTGATTCCCCTGGGCTTCACCCTGGCCTGGCTGTCGATCTTCGGCAACTCGGCGCTGGACCTGGTGGTCAACCAGGGAGCGGTGGAGCTGGGCAAGACGGCGTTGGAACAGCCCTCCATGGCGATCTACCAGCTGCTTGAGCACTACCCGGCGTCGAAGATTGTCATCGGTGTGTCGATCTTCGTCGGCTTCGTGCTGTTCCTGACCCCGGCCGACTCCGGCGCGGTGATGATGGCCAACCTTTCGTGCAAGGGCGGCAACGTCGACGAAGACGCCCCGCACTGGCTGCGGATCTTCTGGTCGGTGGTGATCACCCTGGTGACCATCGGGCTGCTGTTCGCCGGCAACTTCGAAGCCATGCAGACCATGGTGGTGCTGGCCGGCCTGCCGTTCTCGGTGGTGCTGATCTGCTTCATGTTCGGCTTGCACAAGGCCATGCGCCAGGACGTGCAGATCGAGCAGGAACAAGCGCAACTGGCCGAGCGCGGCCGTCGCGGTTTCAGCGAGCGCCTGAGCCAGCTGGACCTGCAACCGACCCAGTCGGTGGTCCAGCGCTACATGGACAAGCACATCAGCCCGGCCCTGCAGGAAGCCGCCGCGCAATTGCGCAACCTGGGCCATGAAGTGCAGGCCAACCTGGGCAAGTCCAAGAGCCTGCTGGGCCTGCGGGTGGAAATGGAGGAGGGCAATCCCTTCGTCTATGAAGTGAGCCTGGACGGCTACCTGGCGGCGCCGAGCGAATCGGCCCAGCCGGAAGGGGCGGACAGCGAAGTGCGCAGCCGTTTCTACCGCGCCGAGGTGTACCTGCACAACGGCAGCCAGGAGTACGACTTGATGGGCTTCACCCAGGAACAGATCACCCGTGATGTGCTCGATCAGTTCGAAAGCCATCGGCAGCTCCTCGGCCGTGTCTATAGCTGAGTGTTGAAAAGGGCGGTGCGACGCTGTGGCGAGGGCGCTTGCTCCCGCTGGGTGGCACCGCCACCCCAGTGACTGCAATCGGGCTCCGGCAGTCAACTCGCCGAGCCAGGCTTTACGGTTGCGTCGCCCCCGAGCGGGAGCAAGCTCCCTCGCCTCACGCATTTCGTGCTGTACCAAGCAAAACGCCGCGATTGCTCGCGGCGTTTTTGTGTCTGCTGCTTAACCCAGGTTCTTGCCGAGCAGCGCGTGGTAAAGCTCGCTGTCGCCAAGGATGCCCACGACTTTCTGGTTGTCGTGGAGCACCAGTTTGTTGCCGGTCTGGTAGCGGATTTGCAGGGCGTCACGCATGCCGATGTTGGAGTCGACCAGGGTCGGGCGCCGGCCCAGTTCTTCCACCGCCTGTCCCGGAACCCAGTTCTGCAGGTCCAGCTGCGAGCCGTTGCGCCGGGCGCCCTTGATGGTGTTGCCGTCTGCCAGGTCGAGCCAGGAATCGCCACCCGGGTCCAGGCACACCGAACCGTTGACCCGCTTGCAGTTGTCCAGGCTGCGCATCAGGCTGCGCCCGCAGAGCACGTTCAGCGGATTGGTGTGGGCGACGAAGGTGCGCACGTAGTCGTCCGCGGGATTGAGCACGATCTCTTCCGGGTTGCTGTACTGGATGATCCGCCCGTCCTTCATGATGGCGATGCGGCTGCCCAGTTTCAGCGCTTCGTCCAGGTCGTGGCTGACGAATACGATGGTCTTGCTCAGCTTGCGTTGCAGCTCCAGCAGTTCGTCCTGCAGGCCCTGGCGGATCAGCGGGTCGAGGGCCGAGAAGGGTTCGTCCATCAGCAGGATGTCGGCGTCCATGGCCAGTGCGCGGGCCAGGCCGACCCGTTGCTGCATGCCGCCGGACAGCTCGTCGGGCTTCTTGTTGCGCCACTGGGTCAGGCCCACCAGTTCGAGTTTCTCGTCCACCAGCTTGCGCCGTTCCTTCTCGGGGCGGCCCTGCATCTCCAGGCCGAAGCTGATGTTCTCGCGCACCGTCAGCCAGGGCATCAGGGCGAACTTCTGGAACACCATGGCGATGCGCTTGGTGCGCATCATCTTCAGTTCGGCGGGGGTACAGGAGGCAATGTCGATCTGCTTGCCTTCGTGTTCGACGAACAGCTTGCCGCGGCTCACGGTGTTGAGGCCGTTGATGCAGCGCAGCAGGCTGGACTTGCCGGAGCCGGACAGCCCCATCAGCACGCAGATCTCGCCTTTCTGGATGTCCAGGCTGGCTTTCTCCACGCCGACGATCTGTCCGGTCTTTTTCAGGATCTCGTTGCGGGTCATGCCCTGGTCCAGCAGCTTGAGTGCTTCGCGAGGGTCCTTGGAGAAGATAACGTCGACGTTATCGAAGCGGATTATGCTCATGCGTCACCCCCTACTTTGGCTTCAGGTTGTTTGCAGATGCGGTCGAGCATGATCGCCAGCAGCACGATCGCCAGGCCGGCTTCGAAGCCCAGGGCGATGTCCGCGGTATTGAGTGCGTTGACCACCGGTTTGCCCAGGCCGTCGGCGCCTACCAGGGCGGCGATCACCACCATCGACAGCGACAGCATGATGCACTGGGTAATACCGGCGGCGATGCTCGGCATGGCGTGGGGCAGTTCAATGCGCGACAACAACTGACGGCGCGAGCAGCCAAAGGCCTTGCCTGCGTCCATCAACTCTTGTGGAACATCGCGAATGCCCAGGTAGGTCAGGCGGATCGGCGCGGCGATGGCGAACACCACGGTGGAGATCAGTCCGGGCACCACGCCCAGGCCGAACAGGGTCAGGGTCGGAATCAGGTAGACGAAGGTGGGAACGGTCTGCATCAGGTCGAGCACCGGACGCATCATGGTGTAGAACAGCGGCTTGTGCGCGGCAACGATTCCCAGCGGCACGCCGATGACCACGCAAACCAGGGTGGCGAACAGCACCTGGGCCAGGGTTTCCATGGTTTCCTGCCAGTACCCCAGGTTGAGGATCAGCAGGAACGACAGCACGACAAATACAGTCAGGCCCCATTTGCGCTGGATCATGTGCGCCAGCAGGGCGATCAGGCCGATCAGGGCCAGGGGGTTGAACCAGGTCAGCGCGAACGTCACGCCGTGGATCATGGTTTCCAGGGTGGTAGCGATCGCGTCGAAGATGCTGGCGCCGTGCTTCGTCAACCACTCTACGAAAGCCGCGATGTACTGGCCCAGGGGGATTTTCTGATCAGTGAGCATGGTATTGAACGTCCGCATGCAAGGAAAAAACAGCCCGGGCGGGCGAGCCCGCCCGGCGTAAACGATTACTGCGCAAGCTTGGCTTTCACGGCTTCCAGGCCGGGTTTACCGTCAATGGTGGTCACCCCGGCGAGCCAGGTGTCGAGCACTTGAGGGTTCTGTTTCAGCCACGCCTTGGCGGCCGCGTCAGGCTTCATCTTGTCGTCCAGCACGTTGCCCATCAGGGTGCTTTCCATGTTCAGGGTGAACGACAGGTTCTTCAGCAGCTGGCCGACGTTGCTGCATTCTTCGGCATAGCCCTTGCGGGTGTTGGTGTAGATGGTGGCCTGGCCGAAGTTGGGGCCAAAGAATTCGTCGCCCCCGGTCAGGTACTTCATCTTGAACCGGGTGTTCATCGGGTGCGGTTCCCAGCCCAGGAACACCACCGCGGTGTCACGGCGCTGCGCGCGTTCGACCTGGGACAGCATGCCCGCCTCGCTGGACTCCACGACCTTGAAACCGGCGTCCTTCAGGCCGAAGGCGTTCTTGTCGATCATGGTCTGGATGGTGCGGTTGCCGTCGTTGCCCGGCTCGATGCCGTAGATCTTGCCGTCCAGTTCCTTCTTGAATTTGACGATGTCGGCGAAGTCCTTCAGGCCCTTGTCATACAGCGACTCGGGAACCGCCAGGGTGTACTTGGCGTTTTCCAGGTTGGCCCGCACGGTGGCCACGGTGCCGGCGTCGCGGTACGGCTTGATGTCGTTTTCCATGGTCGGCATCCAGTTGCCGAGGAACACGTCCATGTTCTTGCCGTCGGCCAGGGACTTGTAGGTCACCGGCACGGAAATCATCGTGGTCTTGGTCTTGTAGCCCAGGGCGTTGAGCACAACGCTGGTGGTGGCGGTGGTCACGGTGATATCGGTCCAGCCGACATCGGAGAAGTTTACGGTGCTGCATTGCGCCGGTTCTGCGGCTTGTGCCAGAAGCGGCAGACTCAGCATGGCGGCCAACAACAACGACGGGGAACCTTTCATAGGGGGGACTCCTGGATGTTTTTTTGGCGGCGTTTGGACCGCGCTTATAAGTGTGGCGGTTGGTGTGTCGGGAACAGCTCTACCACCGTGCCTTGCAATCGAGTCGAGACTGATCATGTACCAGTGAAAATCTGTCGCCTACAGGGTGCGTCGTATCCAGTACAGGGAGGGTCGCATCCAGTGTCGGTGAGGTCGCTTACAGTGTTTTTCGCTGTTTTTTCCTCCATCTGAGCCGCAAAAAACGCCCAAAAACCCAGCGTGACGCCTGGCGGCGTTAGTGGGCATGAGTGGGTCGGTGTCAGACGTCGAGGGACCCCGAAAAAGCCTGATGATGCGCCCTTCTCGGCGGATTGCAGCTTGAGCGTAGCAGCTCCGTCAGAGGGCGTTTCCGGCGTCCGGACTGTGCTCAACGAGGAGTTCCGCAGTAATGGCTATCAGTGTTTTCGACTTGTTCAAGATCGGCATCGGCCCCTCCAGTTCCCACACCGTCGGGCCCATGCGCGCAGCAGCGCTGTTCGTCCAGGTATTGAAGGAAAGGCAACTGCTGGAGCAGGTGCGGCGGGTCGAGGTGCAGCTGTTTGGCTCGCTGTCGGCCACCGGCATCGGCCACGGCAGCGACAATGCCGTGATCATGGGGTTGATGGGGGAGTGGCCGGATGCGATCGATCCGTCGCTGATCGGCGCTCGCATCGAACAGCTGCGGGAAACCGACACCCTGTTGCTGGACGGGCGCCTGCCGGTGCCTTTCATCTGGTCCCGGGACATGCAGCTGCTGGACCGCAACCTGCCGTTCCACCCCAACGCCATGACCCTGGTGGCCGAAGGCGAGGGCGGGGAGTTGCACCGTGATACCTACTATTCGGTGGGCGGTGGTTTTGTCGTCGACCAGGCCCAGGCCAACAGCGGCGTCGCGGACCTGGACCGCAGCGAGCTGCCTTACGATTTTTCCAGTGCGGTGGAACTGCTGGGCCTGTGCCAGAAGCACAACCTGCGGGTTGCCGAACTGATGCTGGCCAACGAGAAGGTCTGGCGTTCGGAAGAGGAGATCCGCAGCGGCCTGATGGCGCTCTGGCGCGCCATGCAGGATTGCGTGGAGCAGGGCCTCAAGCACGAGGGCATCCTGCCCGGCGGGCTCAATGTGCGCCGCCGCGCGGCCAAGTTGCACCGCAGCCTGCAGGAATTGAACAAGCCCAATGTGATCGGCTCCACCTTGAGCGCCATGGAGTGGGTCAACCTGTTCGCCCTGGCGGTGAACGAAGAGAACGCCGCTGGCGGGCGCATGGTGACGGCGCCCACCAACGGCGCGGCGGGCATCATTCCGGCGGTGCTGCACTACTTCATGAAATTCAGCGAAGACGTGACCGACGCCAACGTGGTGGATTTCTTCCTCGGCGCGGCGGCCATCGGCATCCTGTGCAAGAAGAACGCCTCGATCTCCGGTGCCGAAGTCGGCTGCCAGGGTGAAGTGGGCTCGGCCTGTGCCATGGCGGCGGCGGGGCTGGCGGAGATTCTCGGGGCGACCCCGGAGCAGTTGTGCAATGCCGCGGAAATCGGCCTGGAACACAACCTGGGCCTGACCTGCGACCCAGTGGGCGGGTTGGTCCAGGTGCCGTGCATCGAGCGCAATGCGATTGCCGCGGTCAAGGCGATCAATGCCGCGCAGATGGCCTTGCGCGGCGATGGCCAGCACTTCATCTCCCTGGACCGGGTGATTCGCACCATGCGCGATACCGGCGCTGACATGCACGACAAATACAAGGAAACCTCCCGTGGCGGCCTGGCGGTGAGTGCGGTGGAGTGTTGAGTGCGGGCTGGGCAAGCGGCGCGCGCTAATTGCTCACTAACCCAGCGGCGCGCCACCTTTTGGCGCGTCGTGAATAGACAAGTCGCCCGGCGAGTCGGGCCGCCCCCACGGCCGATGCCTGGTTGTGCTTTGAGTGACACTCGCCCACCCGGCGGCGAAGTGTCTGTCGCGCAAGTGCTACCGAACTGCTCACGGTTTCCTGTGCCAGTGTCTGGCGCGGCGCTTTGCGTGCTTCTTATCCGCACATTGACAAGGGCTATGTAGACGCGTTGCGACGTCGTTTTCAGGAGTTCTTGAATGCCCATTCAACTTTAGGCATGGCAATTGCTCTGTGAATACCAAGCCCGCCTCTCTTGAGTCGCAGGGCACATAAAAAGAGCCTCCGCCTGAGGCCATCACCCGCTTTGTGTGAGGAGATATCGCGATGACGTCGTTCAACTCCGGGGCCCAACCCCAGAACCGTGCGCCTCAATCCATCGGCTTTCTGCTGCTGGACAATTTCACGCTGATTTCCCTGGCTTCCGCAGTCGAACCGCTGCGCATGGCCAACCAACTGTCCGGTCGCGAGCTGTATCGCTGGACCACCCTCAGCGTCGACGGTGGCCAGGTCTGGGCCAGTGACGGCCTGCAGATCACCCCCGATGCCTCCATGCACAAAGCCCCCAGCCTCGATACCGTGATTGTCTGCGGCGGTATCGGTATCCAGCGCACCGTGACCCGTGAACATGTGTCCTGGCTGCAAAGCCAGGCGCGCCAGTCCCGCCGCCTGGGCGCGGTATGCACCGGCAGCTGGGCCCTGGCCTGCGCCGGCCTGCTGGATGGTTTCGATTGCAGCGTGCACTGGGAATGCCTGGCGTCGATGCAGGAAGCCTTTCCCCGGGTCGCCATGAGCACCCGCCTGTTCACCCTCGACCGCAACCGCTTCACCAGCTCCGGCGGCACCGCGCCGTTGGACATGATGCTGCACCTGATCAGCCGCGATCACGGCCGCGAGCTGTCGGCGGCGATCTCGGAAATGTTCGTCTACGAGCGTATCCGCAACGAACAGGATCATCAGCGCGTGCCCCTCAAGCACATGCTCGGCACCAACCAGCCCAAGCTCCAGGAAATCGTCGCGCTGATGGAGGCCAACCTCGAAGAGCCGATCGACCTCGATGAACTGGCGGTCTACGTCGCCGTGTCCCGGCGTCAGCTGGAGCGGCTGTTCCAGAAGTACCTGCACTGTTCGCCGTCGCGCTACTACCTCAAGCTGCGGCTGATCCGTGCCCGGCAACTGCTCAAGCAGACGCCGATGTCGATCATCGAAGTGGCTTCGGTCTGTGGCTTTGTTTCCACGCCGCACTTCTCCAAGTGCTACCGCGAGTACTTCGGTATTCCACCGCGTGACGAGCGCATCGGCTCCAACACCACCCAGCAGGTGGCGATGATGCCGTTGCCGCAAGCAATGGTCCTGGCGCCGCTGTCCGGGCCGCTGTCGGCCCTGAGCCAGGCGCGCAACGAATCGACCTTCGCCAGCGTGCGCCTGTAGTCACAGGCGTTTCTTGAAATACACCACGCGCTCGGTTTCCTCGAAACCCAGCGCGCGGTGCAGGGTCTGGCTGGGCAGATTGTCCAGGCTGGTATCCGAGGCCAGTTCCACGCAGCCTTGTTGCCGTCCCCATGCCGCCACCTGCTCGATCAGCCGCTGGGCGATGCCCAGGCGGCGATACTCGGGCGCTACATAGATCCCCTCGAGAAAGACCACTGGCGAGCTGTCGGTGCCGTTGACGTAGTCGTGGCGCAACGCCGCCTCGGCCAGTCCCACCGCCACCCCGTTTGCCCCATGGGCCAACCAGCAGCCATAGCGCTGGGGCTCTGCCAGCATCTGGCGGATTTCAGCTTGGTGTTCTTGCGGCGGGCAGTCGGGCCATAGGGCCCGGCGTAATTGCAGCCAGCCGGATTGTTCGCTGAGGGCGCCGGGTTGAATGCGGATCATGAGGGGTTGCCTGTGTCGGTCTGGGGAGAGCGGACTCTAGCAACCGACTCAGGCGTTGGGGACATTCACGCGCGCTTGTGTTGCAGGTACTCGGCCAGCGCCGGCAGCAACTGACGGTCGATGGCCTGGCGCACCGCCGGAAGAATGGTCGCATTGCCGGTGAGCATCTGCTCCACCATGCCCTTGAGCGCCTTGGCCCGCGCGTCGCTCAAACCCCTTACCGCACATTCGCAGGCCTGCTCGGCGCTGGCGCCTGCGGGCATTTCGAAACCCAGGGCCCGGAGTTGTCCCAGCAGGTCGTCCTGGTCAATCAGATCCGCATGCATCATGACTTTTATCCTTGTTCAGGGAGCGTGGTCGTCAGTCGATTCTGGTAGGGCGTCCGGGTGGCAGCAAGGGCAGATTGTCGTGATGGCCCGTTTACCTATGAACAGGTCGTTTTCGGCTAAGTCGGTGGCCTGGAACCGGTCGTCGCGCAGCTATGGATCTGACTTGCATTTCAGATTTTTCCGCCTTGTTTGACCTGTCTCCTGGCGGCATAAGAGGTAGCGCAATGATTCAGGCGTTATCGCTGAACGCCGTTCTCAAGGAGCAATCATCATGTCAGGGAAGCCCGCCGCTCGTGTCACCGACCCCACTGCCTGCCCGATTCCCGGGCATGGCGTGAACCCTATTGTCAGTGGATCGCCCGATGTCATTTTCGATGGGTTAGCCGTTGCCCGTGAGGGGGACCAGACGGCGTGTGGATCTGCTCTGACGGGTAACTTGATCAGTAATGTGTTGATCAATGGCAGACCCGTCGCCACTACCGATTCGCTGGGTAGCCACGGCAACGTCGTCATTGGTGGGTCGGGAACGGTCATCATCGGCAATACCGTCACTCTGGCCGAATTCACCCCCATCACGCCATTGGCCATTCAGCACCGCCACAACGCACAGTTTGAGCTACTGGATGCCGATGGCGAACCGGTGCCTGGTTTCAAGTACAAGGTCGTGACGCCGGATGGCAAGGTGTATAGGGGCATTACAGATCAAGATGGATTGACGCAACGGGTTTTTACTGACGTCAGCGGGCTGCTCCAAATAGAACCGGATGACGTTGTTTGAGGCGTTGCTCATGAGTCAGATTGTGCTTGTGAATAATGTGCATGCCACTACCCGGGATGTGAACGCTCGGCAACGTGTCGGGGTAACGACCAAGTATGTGAGACGGGCGGATGACAAGGGCTGGCTGGGCTTTAGACCTATGTTTTCCCATGGGGCGAGTTTTATCTATTTGTGTGAATACACTAAGTTGGTCATGGTGAAAACGTCAGAAAAATATGCTCACTTCCAAGTGAAGGATGGCAATAGTGGTTTTGTTGGTAAAGAAGTGGCTTTGAGTCACCGCAATGTCCCTTTGTATCTGTCTGACATTGGGCCAGAAAAAAATGCAGCAACGATCCGTGTGAAATACGCGAATTTAGAGAAAGGGGTCAGGTCAGAAATCAAGAACTTTGCATTCACTCAGCAGTGGGCTGTAGCTGAGTTTTCAGGAGTCAGCGCAAGGGTTACGCTTAACAGCGTCTGGGGCAGGGAGTTTACGCCCATAGCCCCAGGTAGGCACCGAATCATGGCCCCTGATTTCTCTCACGCAGAAGTTGATACTTCGGGATATAGAGCTGCTTATCCCGGGAGGGTGATTTGCACCGATGTCTGGTTTCCCATTGCCTTGGAAGGTACGGAAGTCAACAGCACTCGATATATACATATTGGGCATATGTCGGAAGGGTGTGTAACACTCTATGAGTTAATAAGATGGAATGCTTTGTATGAGTATCTGATCAATAAGCGCATGCCTGGATCTCAGGGAAGATTTGTTGGTTATCTAATAGTGGAGCGGTAGTTGATGAAGGCGTTTTTCAGTGTTTGTGTGTCTATATTGTTGTGTCTGTCCTCTCACGTTGCCGCGGCAGCGGATGAGTGTGGGGACTTTTTGAAGGCGATGGTGGGGACTTCAGATACTATCGAATATGTTAAGTGCGATTCGGAGCCGGAGAGGCAAAGTGCTCCTTTGACCGCTCTATATCGGATTAAAGGAAAGGATGCACAAGCAGTAGAGCAGTATCTGCATGATAGATTTGGTGTGAGTGAGTATCTGAAGTTTGTTTGTTGTGTCTGGGAAGTTAGAGGGATGACCTCTTACGAAGACAAGAATTCCGGTATCATGTATCACATTAGAATGAGTTCCGAAGAAACCATCTACAATAAAAGAGAAGATTGGGAGAAGATTGGCTATTTTTACATTACGGTTGTTCGTTTCATGGAAGATGTTTGATAAAACAAGGTTGTAGTTTTTATCTCTGTGCTGCGGAAGTTATTGGATGGGTTGCCGAGGGGCGACAATAGCCAGCATGACAATGGCGGCTTTTCGTCATGGCCCTTTTACCTATGAACACGTCGCTTTCGGCTAACCGCTGTCAGGGCCGAATCGGCAGACTGAACCCAGCTGGCGTCGTGATGGTTTGGTCACCTTCTCACCGCAGCTCCTCAGCAGTAGTCCCTGCCTCGATCCTGTCACGGCTTGATCGGGGCTTTTTTTTGCCTGGGGAACGTTGCACCGCTGCCCGGCTCCTGTGCGGGAGCCGGGCAGCAGGTGGGGCGATCAGCGCTGTAGCACCAGGATTCTGGATAACAGCTCGTCGCGGTCGATGTAGCAACCCTGGAAGTGTCGGGCGCCGCTGGCCGGGTCGAAGGCGTTGCGCGCGTGCAGGGTGCGGCGGTTGTCGAAGCACCAGAGCTGGCCCGGATCAAGGCGGCGGATCACCCGGAACCGGGCGTCGCGGGTCAAGGCGATAAAACGTCGGTAGGCGCGGTACAGCCGGGGCATCTGTTGTTCGGTGGTGTCGAAGGGGCCGCGCAGGAAGTTGGCCATGCGGATTTCCGCGACCTCGCCCAGGGTATCCAGGGCAATGATCGGTGCCAGGCAGCGGTAGTCGCTGTGGCGGTCCTTGTTGCGAAACTCCACGGGTATTTCACACAGCGCGCGGAACGCGTCGGGGTCTTCGCGGCGCAGGGCATCGGCTATGGCGAAACCGTCGACGAAGATGCTTTCGCCGCCCGTCGCGTCATTCACCAGGCAATGCAGAAATTGCAGCCCCGGTTGCAGTTCGCGGGTCGGCAGGTCGCTGTGCAAGGGCAGGTTGAAGGCGGTGTAGGCATTACTGTCGGCGTCGGCCTTGGACTGCACGTTGAACAGCACGCCGAAGTTGCTCTCGCGGATAAACGCGATGCGCCGGGCGATCAGGGCCAGGGAGCCGGGTTCGCTGGGCGCGCCACGGACCTGGGTCAGACCGATGTCGCGCAGGGCCAGCAGCCATTGCAGCAGCGCCTTGGGGTCGTCCATCAGGGCCTGATAGTCGAATACCGGCAGTTGCAGGTGGCTGTCCCACAGCTGGCTCTGCGCCTTGTTCGCGCGGCGCTCCTCGCGGGATTGCCGGTCATAGGCGTGGGCCCGCAGCCAGCCGGGGTCGAAGCGACTCTGGTGGCCGTCCGACCAGTCGAGGCACAGGCAACCCTGGCTATCGATGCGCGCCCCGAGGCAGCCAAGGTCTTCGGGGACGTCGATGATTTCCAGTACCTGTTCGCGGGTCACGCTGTAGACGCAGTGCGCGCAGGGGCAGTTGTCCCGCAGCCACTGATGGTGAAAAGGGCTGAGGCGATCATCGGCCCAGCGCACCTGAACCCGGTCCGGCAATACCTGGACGGCGCTTAACGGGCTGATCAGCGGGTAACGGCGGTAGTCGGCAAGGGCGGCGGTGTTCACGGTGATCTCCTTTTCTACGGCTGATTATTTTTCCGCGGGCAGACCGATGACCCGGCCGATGTAGGCGGGGCGCGGCAGATCGGCCTGTTCGGCGGTCAGGGCTTGCAGGCGCTGCAGGACCGGCTCGCTGAACGGCGCCGAACGCGGTCCGGCCAGGTCGACGTGGAGCAGCATCTGCTCGTTGCCGGCCAGCTCCTGGGGATCACCGGCCCTGTGCAGGCTGTGATACAGGTGCAGGCGCTTGCGGTCGTGGCCAATGATCTGGGTGCGCACCTGGACCTCGGTGCCCTGCTTCACTTCGTGCAGGTAGTTCAGGTGCAGTTCCAGGGTGAACAGCGAGTGGCCACTGGCTTCGCGGTGGCCGCTGTCGAGCCCCAGGCGATCCATCAGGGCATCGGTGGCGTAGCTGAAGATCAGCAGGTAGAAGGCATCGCGCAGGTGGCCGTTGTAGTCGACCCAATCGCTGATGATGCGGGTGCTGTAGGTGGTCAGGGCAGGCATGGGATCACCGGTTGGATGCAGGGGGTGGGTTAGTCGTGAAAATGCATGCCGTGCTTGGCCTTGGTGGTTTTCACCGCCTCCAGCACCGCCAGCAGGCAGTCATCACGATAGCGCTCCAGGGCCGAAATGCTGTGCGTGCCCAGTTGCTCGGCCGTGCCTTCGACCACGTCGTCGATCAGCTTGTCGGTCAGTTCCGGGGCTGGCAGGTAGGTCCAGGGCAGTTGCAGCGCCGGGCCGAACTGGGCCATGAAGTGGCGCATGCCAGCGTCGCCCCCGGCCAGGGTGTAGGTGAGGAAGGTGCCCATGAACGACCAGCGCAGGCCGGCGCCAAAGCGGATCGCGTCGTCGATTTCCCCGGTGGTCGCCACGCCGTCGTTGACCAGGTGCAGGGCTTCGCGCCACAGCGCTTCGAGCAGGCGGTCGGCGATGAACCCCGGCACTTCCTTGCGCACGTGCAAGGGGCGCATGCCTAAGGATTCATAGACCTTGATCGCCGCCTGGATCGCGGCGGGTGCGGTGCGCTGGCCGCCCACCACTTCCACCAGTGGCAGCAGGTACACCGGGTTGAACGGGTGGCCCACCACGCAGCGTTCCGGGTGGGTCGAGCCCTCGTAGAATTCACTGGGCAGCAGGCCCGAGGTGCTGGAGCCGATCAGGGCATCGGGCTTGGCCGCGGCGCTGATCTTGCTGTGCAGCTCCAGCTTGAGTTCCAGGCGTTCCGGAGCACTTTCCTGGATGAAGTCGGCGTCTTTTACGCAGGCTTCGATGGTGCTGACAAAGCGCAGGCGCTGTGGCGAGGCGCCGGGTGCCAGCCCCTGTTTTTCCAGGGCGCCCCAGGCATTGGCGACCCGCTTGCGCAGGGCGGCTTCGGCCCCGGGGGCCGGGTCCCAGGCCACCACGTCCAGGCCGTGGGCCAGGGCGCGGGCCACCCAGCCGCTGCCGATCACGCCGCTGCCCAGGGCGGCGAAGGTCTTGATCTCGGTGATAAAGGTCATTGCGTCTTCCTGAAAAAAGAGTCTGTAGGCGCTGGCTTGCCAGCGGCCCTGTTGGCGGCCTTGCGGGCCTCTTCGCGAGCGAGCGCGCTCCTACAAGGGGTGGGTGGTTCGGGTTAGCCGCGTTGTTTCAGGCCCATTTTCTGTCGGCCCTCGGCCGGGGTCAGGACTCGGGCGCCGAGGCGGCTGAGGATCTCCGTGGCCCGTTCCACCAGTTGGCCGTTGGTGGCGAGCACGCCACGGTCCAGCCACAGGTTGTCTTCCAGGCCGACCCGCACGTTGCCTCCCAGCAGTACCGCCTGCGCGGCCATGGGCATCTGCATGCGGCCAATGCCGAAGCCGGCCCAGACCGCGTCCGCCGGCAGGTTGTCGACCATGGCCTTCATGGTGGTGGTGTCCGCCGGGGCGCCCCAGGGAATGCCCAGGCACAGCTGGAACAGCGGGTTGTCCAGCAGCCCTTCCTTGATCATCTGCTTGGCGAACCACAGGTGCCCGGTGTCGAAGATTTCCAGCTCGGCCTTCACCCCCAGTTCCTGGATGCGCTTGGCGCCGGCCCGCAGCTGGGCCGGGGTGGACACGTAGATGGTGTCGCCGTCGCCGAAGTTCAGGGTGCCGCAGTCCAGGGTACAGATCTCCGGCAGCAGTTCCTCGACATGGGCCAGGCGGGTCAGGGGGCCGACCAGGTCGGTGTTGGGGCCGAACTCCATGGGGTGCTCGCCGGCGCCGATCTCCAGGTCGCCGCCCATGCCGGCGGTGAGGTTGACGATGATGTCGATGTCGGCCTCGCGAATCCGCTCCATCACTTCGCGGTACAGCGCCACGTCCCGGCTGAATTTGCCGGTCGCCGGGTCACGCACATGGCAGTGGACCACGGTGGCGCCGGCCTTGGCGGCCTCCACGGCGGCGGCGGCAATCTGTTTCGGGGTGACCGGCACGTGGGGGCTCTTGGCGGTCGTGTCGCCAGCACCGGTGAGTGCGCAGGTGATGATGACGTCGTGGTTCATGGTGCGGTTCCTTACAGGCGTGTTTGCTGGGGGCGTGGGGTGGCCGTGCGCAGCCCTGGGTGGGCTGCGGGGCGCGAGTGTGGGTGGTTTATTTACTGGTCAGTTGCAGGTGTTCGGCGGCCGGCTTGCCATCGAAGGTGGTCACCCCTTCCAGCCAGCGCTGCTGGTCCTGTGGGTGGTCCTTGAGCCACTGCCGGGCCGATTCCAGGGCGTCCTTGTGATCCAGCAGCGGCTGCATCATGCGGCTCTCGTCTTCGGCGCTGAAGGTCAGGTTGGTCAGCAGCCGGTGCACGTTCGGGCACTGCTCGGCGTAGCTCGGCGCGGTGACGGTCCACACCGTGGCCTGGCCTTCGTTCGGCCCCAGGGCATCCTGGCTGCCGCTGAGGTAGGTCATCTTGAAGTTGACGTTCATCGGGTGCGGCGCCCAGCCGAAGAACACGATGGCCTCGTTGCGCTTCACCGCCCGGGCCACCGCCGACAACATGCCGGCTTCACTGGACTCCACCAGCTGGAACTGGCCCAGGCCGAACTGGTTCTTGGCGATCATTTCCTTGATCTGGGTGTTGGCCCCAGAGCCGGGTTCGATGCCGTAGATCTTGCCCCCCAGTTCCTTCTGGAAGCGGGCGATGTCGGCGAAGGTCTTCAGCCCCTTGTCCGCCAGGTAGGCGGGTACGGCCAGGGTGGCGCGGGCGTCCTTGAGGCTCGGCTCGGCCAGGACCTTGACCTGCTTGGCCTCGACGAACGGGGTGATGGTCTGGGTCATCAGCGGGTTCCAGTAGCCCAGGAACAGGTCCAGGCGCTGGTCGCGGATGCCGGCGAAGATGATCTGCTGCGAGGCGCTGGTCTGCTTGGTCTTGTAGCCGAGGCCGTCGAGCAGGACCTGGGTCATGGCGCTGGTGGCGATCACATCGGTCCAGTTGACCACCCCCAGCCGCACGTTCTGGCAACTGGCGGCGTCGGCGGCCAAGGCCCCGCTGCTCAGAAAAACGCTACCACTAAGCGCAAGCACACAGCTGCTGATCAGTCGTTTCATGATGCTTTCCTCGGCAGGTCGTTATTGTCGGTCCCGGCGTCTTTGTGCGCAGGTGATGCCAAGGTACGCAGGCCTCGCCTGCGGCAAACGCACAGCGGCGACCGACTCTTGCACTGCAGCGACCTGCCCCCTTGTGGCTGGGATGGCTTTGGCGTATCACAAGGCCCACGCTGGCCGTCACTGGAGTGCGTTGCATGTCCCAGGATTTCTATTTCCTGCTGATGCCGGGGTTCTCCGCCATCGGCTTTATCTCGGCCATCGAGCCGCTACGGGTGGCCAATCGCTTTCGTGGCGAGCTGTACCGCTGGCACGTGTTGAGCGCTGACGGCGGCGCGGTGCTGGCCAGCAATGGCATGTCGGTGAATGTCGACGCGGCCCTGGAGCCGCTGAAGAAGGGCGCGACCCTGTGGGTGGTGGCGGGTTTCGAACCGTTGAAGTTCCTGACCCCGGCGTTGGAGCACTGGCTGCGGCGGCTGGAGGGGGAAGGCGTGATTCTGGGCGGGATCGACACCGGCAGCGTGATCCTTGCCGAGAGTGGTTTGTTGGAAGGGCACCGGGTGACCCTGCATTGGGAAGCCATCGAGGCCTTCAAGGAGTCCTATCCGCAGTTGAGCGTGACCCAGGAGCTGTTCGAGATCGATCGGCGGCGCATCACCTGCGCCGGCGGCACCGCGTCGATCGACATGATGCTCGACCTGATCGCCCAGGCCCACGGCCCGCAACTGGCGATCCAGGTCAGCGAGCAGTTCGTGCTCGGGCGCATCCGCCCGCGCAAGGATCACCAGCGCATGGAAGTCGCCAGCCGCTACGGCATCAGCAACAAGAAGCTGGTGCAGGTGATCGGCGAGATGGAACAGCACAGCGAGCCGCCCCTGAGCACCCTGGCCCTGGCCGAGTCGATCAAGGTCACCCGGCGCCAGCTGGAGCGCCTGTTCCGCCTGCACCTGAACGACACCCCGAGCAACTTCTACCTGGGGCTGCGCCTGGAGAAGGCCCGCAAACTGCTGCGCCAGACCGACATGAGCGTGCTGGAGGTGAGCATTGCCTGCGGTTTTGAATCGCCGTCCTACTTCACCCGCAGCTACCGTGCGCGTTTCGTGCACTGCCCGCGGGAAGACCGGCGCCAGTCGGGCGGCGGCCGGGAGCTGGTTTGACAGGGTTTTATAGTTAATTATACTCGCGACTATAAATTATAGTCCTGGCAATAATTGAGTATAAAACCATGTCGAAAAACACTGGCTTCGTGTTTCGTCGTCCTGCCCTGGCGCTCAATATTGCCGATGGCCTGGTGGGCTCCGGGATCCAGGACTACAGCTCGGGGCTGTTCCTGGCGGCGCCGCGGCGTACCGGTAAAAGTACCTTCCTGCGCGAAGACCTGCTGCCCGAGTGCCAGCGTCGAGGCTGGCTGGCGGTCTATGTCGATCTTTGGGCCAACCGCGAAAAAGACCCCGCCGAGCTGATCGCCGGGGCGATTGCCGGCGCGCTGGTGCCGTTCGAAAAGGGCATGCGCAAGCTGGCCAAGTCGTTGGGGGTGGAGAAGCTCAGTTTTCTGCGGACCTTGTCCTGGGACTTCAGCGCGTCCCAACTGCCGGAAGGGGCCACCCTGACCCAGGCTCTGGAACTGCTGCACAGCGCGGCGGGCAAGACCGTGGTGCTGGTCATCGATGAGGCCCAGCATGCGCTGAGTTCCGAGGCCGGGTTGAATGCCATGTTTGCCCTCAAGGCCGCCCGTGACCAGCTCAATCAGGGGCGCGAGATGGACACCAGCGGCCTGCGCCTGGTGTTCACCGGGTCCAACCGGGACAAGCTGGCCCATCTGGTGCTGAACCGCAACCAGCCGTTCTTTGGTTCGAGCATCACCCCCTTTCCCTTGCTGGGGCGTGACTTCACCAAGGCCTACACCGCGCACCTGAACGCCCACTTGGCGCCCACCAACCAGTTCAATGCCGAGGACCTGGATCTGGCCTTCGAATGGGTCGGTCGGCGCCCGGAAATGCTCCGCAGCATCATTGGCCAGGTGGCCCTAGAGTTGGGGGAGGCAAGCCAGCTCAACGAGCTGTTGCGCAGCAGTGCCGAGATGCTCCGGGCCGGGGTCTGGAGCGAATTTGAAAGCGCCTGGAATGGCCTGACCCTGGCCCAGCGGGCAGTGCTGGAAGTGATGGTCGAGCGCTCGCGCAACAACCTGTCGTTTGCGCCCTTTACCGACGACACCCTAGCGGCGGTCGCCAAGGCGCTCCAGGCCATGGGCAGCGATACCCAACCGGGAACCCAGACGGTGCAGGCGTGCATCGATGCCTTGCGGGAGAAGGAGCTGGTGTGGAAGTCCAGCCGTGGTGCCTACGCCCTGGAGGACAATTCCTTTGCCGACTGGCTGCAGCACTACCACCGCAAGGCGTAGCCGCTGCCGCCAGCGACGAACGGCCCGCAGGGACGCGGGGCTCTCAGGTGCGCTGGAGGTTGCGTCAGGCAACGCCCTGGATCATTTTTTCATCAGGGCCGCACAGGCCGCTTTGTAGGCTTCGTGCTGGTACTTGTTCAGCGTCGCCGGCAATTCGAAAGCGTGTTTCTTGTACTGAGCGTTGAGAGTCTGCGGCGACAGCAGGCTCACTTCGCACTGCTCCAGCAACTGAAACACGCCTTCGATCTTGAAGGTGGTGGGGCCGCCGGCGAACTCGCCTTTCTTGCTGCGTTTCTTGATGGCGATGCGGGTGATCCCGTGTTCGCGGACAAAGGCCCCGACCTGACTGGCGAAGGCCTTGACGTTGGCGGCCTCGTCATCGTCTTCCAGGGCGATTTTCTTGGTGGCCAGCGGCTGGTGTTGCGGCGCGCCGTCTTGCAGGGAGGCGAGGGCGAAGATGGCTTCGCTGCCTTTGATCTCGATACCGCAAATGCTCATGGGGAACCCTTTCAATCGGTGAGTGGGGTGCAGCTTACAGCTCCAGCTGGTCGGCGCGTATGCCGAAGGCGGCGGCGATCTTTTCCCGGGTGGCCCGGCGTGGCCGGGCGACGCTTTCCTGCTGGGCAAAGGCCGGCTGGGAGATCCCCAGGCGCCTGGCGACTTCGTCCTGGGTCAGGTGCAGGTGCTCGCGCCAGGCGCGGATCGGCGTGGCGCCGTCGACCATGCGGCTGACCACGTCATGGGGAATCAGATCGGCTTCCTTGTGCTGGGCCATGTACTGCGCGTAGGGAATCACCACGAATGCCGGGCTGCCGTCCGGGCCGTGGATGATCTGGATGTCAGTAGGTGCGTTCATCACGTTTCTTGACCTCTTGAACACTGACGATGTGAATGGCTCCGTCCCAGTCGAACAGGACCCGGTACTGCCCGACCCGCAGGCGATAGGCATAGGTGTGGCCGGACAGGGCTTGACGCTGCCACTGGCGGGCATGTCGGCCAGCAGGGAAATCGCATCGCGAACCTGGACCTGATGCTCGTGGTGCAGTCGCATCAACTGCTTGACCGCTTTTCTACTCCAGAGGATCTCGTTCATGGCGGACTATATAAGCCTTTTATAAGTAATACGAATCCTTGCTTATATTTTCTGTCCGGCCAAACGCAGAACCTTGTCCCGTTGTTGCCCGGCGCGGCCGCTACCAGGTCGTGGACTGCCCGCGCCGGTCCACTTCGTACACCTTCTGGCGCAGCAGGCGTTCCTTGAGCCAGCGTTCGGCCTTGCCCATCACTCGCTGCCGGGCCCAGAGCAGGTCGACGCCGATCAGCCAGTCGGTATGTGGGTAGGCGCCCAGTTGCAGTTCCACCAGCTCGCCCTTGGCCAGTTCACGCTGGATCAGTTGCCGGGGCAGGGTGGCCCAGCCCAGGCCGGCACGGACCATTTCCAGCAGCGCCAGGTAGTTTTCCGCCTGCCACAGTTGGGTGGAGCGCAGGTATTCGCTGCTGGGCAGCTTGTTGGCGTGGGCGCTGAAGGCCAGGCGCCGGTGCACGTGCAGGTCGTCGAAGGTCACGCTATCGAGTCGCGCCAGCGGGTGGTCCGGGTGGCAGACGTGCAACATGATCAGCTTGCCCAACTGCTGGAACTCCAGTTCCTGGGGGTAGCCGGGTTGTGAAAAGGCGATGCCCAGCACTGCCTCGCCCCGGGCCACCAGTTCGCTGGCATCGCCGGACAGCGGATGGCGGATCAGCAGGTCGACATAGGGAAAAGCCTGCTCGAACTCCTGCAAGGCCGGCATCAGCGGGCCGTAGGGCGTTTCGATGACGATCGACAGGTGCGGCTCGACCGCCTCTGACAGGCAGTCGGCATGGGCCTGCAGGGTCAGGCAGCGCTCCAGCACGGCCTCGGCCTGCAGCAGTATCTTTTGCCCCGTGGCGGTCAGTACCGGGTTGCGGGCGCTGCGGTCGAACAACTCCACCCCCAGGTCCGCCTCCAGGTTGCCGATGGCCACGCTGACCGTGGACTGGGTCTTGCCCAGCTTGCGCGCCGCCGCCGAGAACGAACCGTTTTGCGCGGCCTGTACGAACATCTGCAGTTGATCCAGTGAAAAGCGCATCGCGGCTCCCGGCCCTGGAACAGGGCTGTCTGATCCATCGTTAAAAACGATGGCTGCTCATTTGTTTCATCGTATTCAAGCACAGATGATGCCCCGCGACGTCCGTACTTCCTGCCGGAGCGCTGCTCCCGGATGCCTGCCAGAACAACAACAAAAGCCGCACCTTCAGGAGACCTGCGACATGACTATTTCCCGTGTGCATCCCGTGGACGAGGTCCTGCCCGTTCGCCAGCTGTTCACCTTCGGCCTGCAACATGTACTGGTGATGTATGCCGGTGCCGTGGCGGTACCCTTGATTCTAGGCAATGCGCTGGGCCTGACCCCGGCCCAGGTGGTGCTGTTGATCAACGCCAACCTGCTGACCTCGGGTCTTGCCACCCTGATTCAGACCCTGGGGTTCTGGCGCTTCGGGGCGCGGCTGCCATTGATCCAGGGCTGCTCGTTCATCGCCCTGGCGCCAATGATCATGATCGGCAAGCAGTTCGGCCTGACCGAGGTGTTTGGTGCGGTGATCGCGGCGGGTCTTGTCACCATTGCCCTGGCACCGCTGTTCAGCCGCCTGCTGCGATTCTTCCCGCCCGTGGTGATCGGCAGCCTGATCACCATCATCGGCATCTCCCTGATGCCGGCGGCGGCCATCTGGCTCGGTGGCGGCAACCCGGCGGCGGATGATTTCGGTGCGCCGGCCAATCTGCTGCTGGGCCTGGCCACGGTGGCGGTGACCCTGGTGATCTATGGCAGGTTTTCCGGCTTCATCGGCAACCTCAGCGTGCTGATCGGCTTGCTGGTCGGCAGCCTGATCGCCGCGGCGTTCGGCATGACCGACTTCGCCCAGGTCGGCCAGGCGGCCTGGTTCGAGCTGAGCCCGCCCATGGCCTTCGGTGCCCCGCAGTTTTCCCTGGTGCCGATCCTGATCATGACCCTGGCGATGCTGGTGATCATGGCCGAGACCACCGGCAACTGCCTGGCCATCGGCAAGCTCACCGGCAAGCCAACCACCCAACGCACCCTGGGCGACGCCTTTCGCGCCGACGGTCTGTCAACCATGGTCGGCGGCCTGTTCAACAGCTTTCCCTACAACGCCTTTACCCAGAACACCGGGCTGATCGCCCTTTCCAAGGTCAAGAGCCGCTTCGTGGTGGCCGCCGCGGGGGCAATCATGGTGCTCATGGGGCTGTTTCCCAAGCTCGGCGCCCTGGTGGCCGCAGTACCGACTCCGGTGCTTGGCGGTTGTGCCATCGTGATGTTCGGCATGACCACCGTGGCCGGTATCCAGGAGCTGTCGCGGGTGCCATTCGAAGGCACGCGCAACGCCATCGTGGTGGCGGTTTCGGTCAGCGTCGGGGTGCTGCCGATGTCCTTCCCGGCGCTGTTCGCCCACCTGCATGGCCCGCTCAAGCTGGTGCTGGAAAGCGGGATATTTCTCGGCGCCATGACCGCCATCGTCCTCAATCTGCTGCTCAATCCGCGTGAGCCGGCCGCCCCGGTGCTGGCTGCTCATGCCGAACTTGGCGACTGAAGTTTTTCGCGCCGCCATTTTGTGTGGCGGCCTCTGCCCGTGAACAGGAGGTCAAGATGACCCGGATTCTCTCTTCCATCCCAGCCGGCGTCAGCGAGCTGGACCTGCAATTGCTGCGTCAGAGCATCCAGCTCGCCGAAGAGGCCAAGGCCCGTGGCCGTCACCCATTTGCCGCCCTGGTGGCGGACCGTGACGGCAAGGTCATCGCCAGCGCCGGCAACAACTCGATGCCCCCCGAAGGCGACCCGACCCAGCATGCCGAACTGGCTGCCGCTGCCAAGGCGGCCAGGCTCCTCAGCCCCCAGGCCCTGGCCGAGTGCACCCTGTACACCAGCGCCGAGCCCTGCTGCATGTGCGCCGGTGCCATCTACTGGACCGGCATTGGCCGGGTGGTTTACGCCCTGTCCGAACATGCCTTGCTGGAACTGACCGGCGACCACCCGGAAAACCCGACCTTTTCCCTGCCGTGCCGTGAAGTCTTTGCCCGCGGGCAGCGGCAGATCCCGGTGTTCGGGCCGATGCTGGAGAATGAAGCGGCCCTTGCGCATCAGGGGTTCTGGAAATGAACGGCGGCATTTCCATCCACGTGGTGGACGTCGCCAGCGGCAAGGTGGCCGAAGGCATGGTGGTGCGGGTGCGCCGCCTGGGCGGCGATTGGCTATGCCAGGGGCGGATCGGCGGCAATGGCCTGCTGAATGGCTTGCCAGAGTGCGCGGCCAGCTTCGGGCCGGGCGTCTACGAAGTGGAGCTGGAGGTGGCGGCGTTCTATCGCGAGCAAGGCCAGGCGCTGCCGCCGGTGCCCTTCCTCGATGTGCTGGTGTACCGCTTCGGCCTGGATGACCCGCGCCAGCACTACCACCTGCCGTTCAAGCTCACCGCCTGGGGCGTCTCGTGCTTTCGCGGCGGCGCCTGACCCGGCGTTGACCTGGCGTTGACCTTGTAGGAGCGAGCTTGCTCGCGAAACCCTCGCAACCGCCGCACCGGGTTCGGCAGGGCGATTTTTACGGGCAAGCCCGCTCCTACCAGCGCGATCGGGTCATTCCTGGGCGATGGATTCGATGAATTCTGAACGCTCGTCGCTCATCCGTGCCAAGCAATCATTGGTGGCGATGGTGTAGGCCTTGGTCCCGGGCTTGGCCGGGAAGGATTCCATCGCACAGTCGGCCTCGCGCTGCTTCTGCCACAGCTGCTGGGCGTTCTTGACCTTGGCGCTGATGTCGGCCAGTTGCGCCTTGTCGTTGCCGTACAAGGTGCCCAGGCGTTCCAGCAGGCTTTGCACGTTGTCGCCCAGCAACTGCTCGGCGGTGGTCCGGTTGTAGGTCGCGCACTCCAGGGTCTGCACGTCGTTTTCCACGCCGTCGCAGGGCGTGTTGTCGGCCTCTTCGGCCGCCTGTACGCCGGTCGCTATCAGTAACAAGGCCAGGAAGATCGGTTTCATTGCAGCGCTGCCCTCATCCAGTGAAGCGTTCGTTGAAGCGGCGAATTCTGGCGCATGCCCCGGGCAAAGAACAGAGGCCATCCCTGCCCTCCGTCCGGCCCTTTGTCAGTGCTTGACGCTTTCGGCAATTCCCCTGTCGTTTTTGCACCCAGGCGCCCCGGCCCTCAAGCATATGCTGACCCCAAAGCGCCGGCAGACGATTCGGCGCATGAATCGCCAATAAGGGGACAGCCTGATGAGCCCAGCCGAATTACACGCCGACAGCATCGTTATCGACGGGCTGATCATTGCCAAGTGGAACCGCGAGCTGTTCGAGGACATGCGCAAGGGTGGCCTGACCGCCGCCAACTGCACGGTGTCGGTCTGGGAAGGCTTCCAGGCCACTGTCAACAACATCGCGTCGAGCCAGAAACTGATCCGTGAAAACAGCGACCTGGTGATGCCGGTGCGCACCACCGCGGACATTCGCAAGGCCAAGGAAGTGGGCAAGACCGGCATCCTCTTCGGCTTCCAGAACGCCCACGCTTTCGAAGACCAGATCGGCTATGTCGAGGTGTTCAAGCAGCTGGGCGTGGGCATTGTGCAGATGTGCTACAATACCCAGAACCTGGTGGGCACCGGCTGCTACGAGCGCGACGGCGGCCTGTCGGGCTTCGGCCGCGAGATCGTCGCCGAGATGAACCGCGTCGGGGTCATGTGCGACCTGTCCCACGTCGGTTCCAAGACCAGCGAGGAAGTGATCCTCGAATCCAAGAAACCGGTCTGCTACTCCCACTGCCTGCCGTCGGGGCTCAAGGAACACCCGCGCAACAAGTCCGATGCCGAGCTGAAGTTCATCGCCGACCACGGCGGTTTCGTCGGCGTGACCATGTTCGCGCCGTTCCTGGCCAAGGGCATCGACTCGACCATCGACGACTACGCCGAAGCCATCGAATACACCATGAACATCGTCGGTGAAGACTCCATCGGCATCGGCACCGACTTCACCCAGGGCCATGGCCAGGACTTCTTCGAATACCTGACCCACGACAAGGGCTACGCCCGGCGCCTGACCAACTTCGGCAAGATCATCAACCCGCTGGGCATCCGCACCGTGGGCGAGTTCCCCAACCTCACCGAAACCCTGCTCAAGCGCGGCCACAGCGAGCGCGTGGTGCGCAAGATCATGGGCGAGAACTGGGTCAATGTCCTCAAGGATGTCTGGGGCGAATAAGACCACCCCCCACAGCACATTCCTGTAGCCGCTGCCGCAGGCTGCGATCGGCTCCGAAGGAGACGCGCTCTTGCGGCCCTCGGAAGGCTCTTCGAGCCTTTTCGCAGCCTGCGGCAGCGGCTACAGACGTACTTATCCACAGAATTCCGGAGTTTTGAAACATGGCCAAGATCGCCCCGCAATTGCCTATCGAAGTCGACAGCGAAACCGGTGTCTGGACCTCCGACGCCCTGCCGATGCTCTACGTGCCGCGGCATTTCTTCGTCAACAACCACATGGGCATCGAAGAGGTCCTGGGCGCCGAGGCCTATGCCAAGATCCTCTACAAGGCCGGCTACAAGTCCGCCTGGCACTGGTGCGAAAAAGAAGCCGAATGCCACGGCCTGGAAGGCGTCGCGGTGTTCGAGCACTACATGAAGCGCCTGTCCCAGCGCGGCTGGGGGCTGTTCAAGATCCAGGACATCGACCTGGATAAAGGCACCGCCAGCGTCAAGCTCGAACACTCGGCGTTCGTCTACGTCTACGGCAAGGTCGGGCGCAAGGTCGACTACATGTTCACCGGCTGGTTCGCCGGCGCCATGGACCAGATCCTGGCCGCCCGTGGCAGCAAGATCCGCACCGTGGCAGAGCAGGTTTACGGTGGTTCCGAAGAAGGCCACGACGATGGCCTGTTCGTCGTCAAACCGTTGTAAGCGGAGTTAAGAAAAATGGCTTTCGAAGCGATGTTCCAGCCGATCCAGATCGGCAAACTGACCATCCGCAACCGTGTGCTCAGTACCGCCCACGCCGAGGTCTACGCGACTGACGGCGGCATGACGACTGAACGGTATGTGAAGTACTACGAAGAAAAGGCCAAGGGCGGCATCGGCCTGGCGATCTGCGGCGGTTCCTCGGTGGTGGCCATCGACAGCCCGCAGGAATGGTGGAGCTCGGTGAACCTGTCCACCGACCGCATCATCCCGCACTTCCAGAACCTGGCCGACGCCATGCACAAGCATGGCGCCAAGATCATGATCCAGATTACCCACATGGGCCGTCGCTCGCGCTGGGACGGCTTCAACTGGCCGACCCTGATGTCGCCGTCCGGTGTGCGCGAACCGGTGCACCGCGCCACCTGCAAGACCATCGAGCCGGAAGAGATCTGGCGGGTGATCGGCAACTACGCCCAGGCCGCGCGCCGGGCCAAGGCCGGTGGCCTGGACGGCGTCGAACTGTCGGCGGTGCACCAGCACATGATCGACCAGTTCTGGAGCCCGCGGGTCAACAAGCGCACCGATGAATGGGGCGGCACCTTCGAGAAGCGCATGCGTTTCGGCCTGGAAGTGCTCAAGGCGGTGCGCGCTGAAGTCGGCGACGATTTCTGCGTCGGCATGCGCATCTGCGGTGACGAGTTCCACCCGGACGGCCTGTCCCACGAGGACATGAAACAGATCGCCAAGTACTACGACGACACCGGCATGCTGGATTTCCTCGGCGTGGTCGGCTCGGGCTGCGACACCCACAATACCCTGGCCAACGTCATCCCCAACATGAGCTTCCCGCCGGAGCCGTTCCTGCACCTGGCGGCGGGCATCAAGGAAGTGGTCAAGGTTCCGGTGCTGCACGCACAGAACATCAAGGACCCGAACCAGGCCACGCGAATTCTCGAAGGCGGTTACGTCGACATGGTCGGCATGACCCGCGCGCACATGGCCGACCCGCACCTGATCGCCAAGATCAAGATGGGCCAGATCGACCAGATCAAGCAGTGCGTCGGCGCCAACTACTGCATCGACCGCCAGTACCAGGGCCTGGACGTGCTGTGCATTCAGAACGCCGCCACGTCCCGTGAATACATGGGCGTGCCGCACATCATCGAGAAAACCACCGGCATCAAGCGCAAGGTGGTGGTGGTCGGGGCCGGCCCGGCGGGTATGGAAGCCGCCCGTGTCGCCGCCGAGCGCGGCCACGACGTGACCCTGTTCGAGAAGAAAGAGGCCATTGGCGGGCAGATCACCACCGCCTCCAAGGCTCCGCAACGCGATCAGATCGCCGGCATCACCCGCTGGTATCAGCTGGAACTGGCGCGCCTGAAGGTCGACCTGCGCCTGGGCACCGCGGCAGACACCGCGACCATCCTCGACCTGCGCCCCGACGTGGTGGTGCTGGCCGTGGGCGGCCATCCGTTCATCGAGCAGAACGAACACTGGGGCGCCGCCGAAGGGCTGGTGGTCAGCAGCTGGGACATCCTCGACGGCAAGGTGGCGCCGGGCAAGAACGTGCTGGTCTACGACACCATCTGCGAGTTCACCGGCATGTCGGTCACCGACTTCATCGCCGACAAGGGCTCGCAAGTGGAGATCGTCACCGACGACATCAAGCCGGGCATCGCCGTGGGCGGCACCTCGTTCCCCACCTACTACCGCAGCCTGTACCCCAAGGAAGTGATCATGACCGGGGACCTGACCCTGGAGAAGGTCTACCGCGAGGGCGACAAGCTGGTGGCGGTGCTGGAGAACGAATACACCGGCGCCCGCGAAGAGCGGGTGGTGGACCAGGTGGTGGTGGAAAACGGCGTGCGTCCCGACGAGGAGCTCTACTACGGGCTCAAGGAAGGTTCGCGCAACAAGGGCCAGATGGACGTCGAGGCGCTGTTCGCGATCAAGCCGCAGCCGTGCCTGAGCGAAACGGGGGAGGGCTACCTGTTGTTCCGCATCGGCGACTGCGTGTCCCAGCGCAATACCCACGCCGCGATCTACGACGCACTGCGCCTGTGCAAGGACTTTTAGCGGCAGCTGCAAGTTTCAAGCTGCAAGCGGCAAGTTGAAGCAGGCGTTCGCGATTGCTCTTTCTTGCTGCTGGAAGCGCGCGGTCGATAGGACGCACTCGGCTCTGTGAGGATTTTTAGCGGCAACTGCAAGTTTCCGGCTGCAAGCTGCAAGCGAAAGCACTGCTCACATTGCTCTTTCTTGCCGCTTGAAGCTTGCCGCTTGCAGCTGACTGTAAGGTGACTGTGATGTTGAACACCCTTCTTCCCATTCTGTTGTTCGCCGCCGTTGGCCTTGCGGTCCTCGGCGCGCTGCGGCGCGTGGCCCTGTGGCGCCAGGGGCGGGCCTCCAAGGTCGACCTGATCGGCGGCCTGCTGGCCATGCCCAAGCGCTACATGGTGGACCTGCACCATGTGGTGGCCCGGGACAAATACATGGCCAACACCCACGTGGCCACGGCGGGCGGCTTCGTCCTGGCGGCGGTGCTGGCGATCCTGGTGCATGGTTTCGGCCTGCACAGCCGCATCCTCGGCTATGCCTTGCTGCTGGCGACCACGCTGATGTTCGTCGGCGCGCTGTTTGTCGCCAAGCGCCGGCGCAACCCGCCGGCGCGGCTGTCCAAGGGGCCATGGATGCGCCTGCCGAAAAGCCTACTGGCGTTTTCCGTGAGTTTCTTTGTGGTGACCCTGCCCGTGGCCGGGATCCTGCCGGAACACTTCGGCGGCTGGGTGCTGGCGGCGATCTTGGCGGTCGGCGTGCTCTGGGGCGTGACCGAGTTGTTCTTCGGCATGACCTGGGGCGGGCCGATGAAGCACGCCTTCGCCGGGGCCCTGCACCTGGCCTGGCACCGCCGCGCCGAACGCTTTGGCGGCGGCCGCTCCACCGGCCTCAAGCCGCTGGACCTGGAAGACCCAAGCGTGCCCCTGGGCGTGGAAAAACCCAAGGACTTCACCTGGAACCAGCTGCTGGGCTTCGACGCTTGCGTGCAGTGCGGCAAGTGCGAGGCGGCGTGCCCGGCCTTCGCCGCCGGCCAGCCGCTGAACCCGAAGAAACTGATCCAGGACATGGTGGTCGGCCTGGCCGGCGGCACTGACGCGCAGTTCGCCGGCAGCCCGTACCCTGGCAAAGCCATTGGCGAACATGGCGGCCATCCGCACCAGCCCATCGTCAACGGCCTGGTGGATGCAGAGACCCTGTGGTCTTGCACCACCTGCCGGGCCTGCGTCGAGGAATGCCCGATGATGATCGAGCACGTCGATGCCATCGTCGACATGCGTCGTCACCTGACCCTGGAGAAGGGCGCGACCCCGAACAAGGGCGCCGAGGTCCTGGAAAACCTCATCGCCACCGACAACCCCGGCGGCTTCAACCCAGGCGGGCGGATGAACTGGGCGGCGGACCTGAACCTGTCCCTGCTCAGCGAAAAGCAAAGCACCGACGTGCTGTTCTGGGTCGGCGACGGCGCCTTCGACATGCGCAACCAGCGCACCCTGCGGGCCTTCGTCAAGGTGCTCAAGGCGGCCAAGGTGGACTTCGCCGTGCTCGGCCTGGAAGAGCGTGACAGCGGCGACGTGGCCCGGCGCCTGGGCGACGAAGCGACCTTCCAGCTGCTGGCCAAGCGCAATATCCAGACCCTGGCCAAGTACCGCTTCAAGCGCATCGTCACCTGCGATCCCCACAGTTTCCATGTGCTGAAAAATGAATACGGCGCCTTCAACGGCCACTATCTGGTGCAGCACCACAGCACCTATCTGGCCGAACTGATCGACGCTGGTGCGCTGAACCTGGGCCAGCACAAGGGCAGCAGCGTGACCTATCACGACCCTTGCTACCTGGGGCGCTACAACGGCGAGTACGAAGCGCCGCGCGAAGTGCTGCGGGCCCTGGGCATCGAGATCAAGGAAATGCAGCGCTCGGGCTTCCGTTCCCGTTGCTGCGGCGGTGGCGGCGGCGCGCCGATCACCGACATTCCGGGCAAGCAGCGGATTCCCGACATGCGCATGCAGGACATCCGCGAGACCGGCGCCGAGCTGGTGGCCGTGGGTTGTCCACAGTGCACGGCGATGCTCGAAGGGGTGGTGGAGCCACGGCCGATGATCAAGGACATCGCCGAGCTGGTGGCCGATGCCTTGCTCGAAGAGCTCGCCCCGGGTAAAGCCCCGGCGGCGGTGAAACCCGAACCTGCGGAGGTGCACTGATGAGCGAGATTATCCGCCGCGATCCCCGCGCCGAGTGGATCGCCCGCAACCGCCTGCACCCGCTGCACGCGGCCATGCAGCCGGCGCAGCACAGCTGGATGGGCCCCAATGGCCTGATCCGCAAGAACCCCCACGGCATCGGTTTCATCGGCCCCAACGGCCTCAAGCGCATCGACCGCAGTGGCGCCCAGCAGGGCGGCAGTGCCAAGCGCACGGCGGCGGCCGAGGTGCAGTTGCCGCTGCATCAGGTGGCGCAACCGGCGTTCTACATCAGCGTGGTACCGGACATGGTCGGCGGCCGCCTGAGCAGCCACGACCGCGACCTGCTGGGCCTGGCCCGGCAACTGGCGGGCCAGGACGGCGCGGTGCTGGCGGTGGTGTTTGGCGAGCACAAGGAGTCGGCCTTTGCCATGGCGGGCGTCGACCGCCTGCTGGTGCTGCCTGGCAGCGAGTTCGACGGTTATGCACCAGAACAACGGGTGCAGGGCCTGCGGGCTGTGGATAACCAGTTCAGTCCGCGTCATTGGCTGCTGCCCGACAGCCGCACCGGTGGCGGCGAACTGGGCCGGCGCCTGGCCGCGGCCCTGGGCGAACGCCCGGCGACCCGGGTCTGGCAGGTCAAGGACGGGCAGTGCATCGGCCGTGCCGGTGCCGGCTTGCAGGACCTGGCGCGACCGGCGCCACGCTTGATCCTGGCGGCGGCCGAATGCGCCGAGCCGGTCAGCGAAACCCGCCACGAAGCCTTGCCGGTGGAGTTATCCACAAGCGTGGCCCGCAGCCTGGCGCGCATCGAGGATCTGGGCGCGGTAGCGGTGGACCCGGCGGCGATTCCCATGGCCGAGGCCGAATTCATCTTTTCCGGGGGCAACGGGGTCAAGGACTGGCCACTGTTTCACCAGACCGCCGCGGCCCTGGGCGCCACCGAAGGCGCCTCGCGGGTGGCGGTGGACGACGGTTTCATGGCCCGTGACCGGCAAGTGGGGGCCAGCGGCATCTGGGTCACCGCGCGGGTCTATGTGGCGGTGGGGATTTCCGGGGCGATCCAGCACCTGCAAGGCATTGGCGCCTGCGACAAGGTGGTGGCGATCAACCTCGACCCGGGTTGCGACATGATCAAGCGCGCCGACTTGTCGGTGATTGGCGACAGCGCGGAAATTCTCAAGGCCTTGATCGCGGCGGTAGCGGCCTACCGCAACGACGCCAAGCGCGATGCGGCTTAAGGGGACGTTATGAACAGCAATGTGATCAGCCTGGTATCGATAGGCGCGCACCCGACTTCCGGCCGCCCACGGCGTGCCGAACAGGACGCCCGCGCGGTGGAGCTGGGCCTGCAACTGGCGGGGGACAAACTGCAGGTGCTGCATGCCGGCGACGTCGCCGAACCGGCGCTACGCGCTTACCTGGGCATGGGCCTGGAACAGCTGCATGTGCTGGAACAGCCGGCGGGCGCCGATGCCCTGCCGATCCTGAGCCAGTACCTGCGTGACGCTGGCGCCCAGGTGGTGCTGACCGGTAGCCAGGCGGAAACCGGCGAAGGCTCCGGCATGCTGCCATTCCTGCTGGCGGAAAACCTGGGCTGGCCCCTGGTGGTGGGGTTGGCGCAAGTCGAGTCCCTGGCCGATGGCGTGGCCCATGTGCTGCAAGCCTTGCCCCGTGGCCAGCGGCGTCGGCTCAAGGTGCGCCTGCCGTTCCTCGCCACTGTGGATAACGCCGCGCCGAAACCGCGCCAGAGCGCCTACGGCCCGGCGCGTCGCGGCGTGCTGCAGGCCGATCAGGTCGTGGTGGTGGAGGACGAGTTGTTCACAGCCTCCAGCCTGCAACCGGCCAAACCCCGGCCCAAGCGCCTGAAAGTGATCAAGGCCAAGAGCGGCGCCGACCGCATGAAGGCCGCCACCGCCAAGGCCAGCGGCGGCACCGGCCAGGTGCTCAAGGGCGTGAGCCCCGAGGCGGGCGCCGAGGCCATTCTCAAACTGCTCATCGAAGAAGGCGTGGTTCGCTGAGTTCGAGGTTATGCCTCCCCCTTCGTGCCGCACCGCCAGCTCCTGCAAGGGGCTGGTGGGCTGGTTACTCACAATCCCTGTGCGCGGACCTGTGGATAAGGTGTTCGCGCCTTGCTCCAGCCCATGTGCAACAAGCCCTGTAGCCGCCTGTACGAAATTTGATCAGGCTAAGCAGGCGTTTTTCAAGGCTTTTTTTCCAGGGCGGGGAAACAGCCGAAGAGAGTTTTGCACAGCACTTGCCCCCAAAGTCTGTTGGCGCTTCTGTGGATAAGATGTTCGCTTAGCGCTACAGGCCTTACAGATCGTGCCTTGCAGGGTTTTGATCAAAAACTAGCCAAATGCGGCTTTTTCGGCCACTTACCCCGCCGGGAGCCCGATTATTCGCGGCTTTCAGGGGTTTTCCACAGTGCTCCGAGGTATTCACCCCAGTTGCCCCCAAAGTCTGTTGGCCTTTCTGTGGATAAGGTGTTCGCCTTCCGCTATAGGCCGCTGATGACGTGGCTTTCAGGTGTTTGTTCAAAAATCGATCAATGGCGTTCAAAACCCCTGCTTTTGCATAAGTCACGGTTTTTATTGCCATTGCCCGGCGAAATATCCCCAACCGCCATGCACTTGCCCACAGTTGCTGTGGGCCAAGGTGTGGATAAGGTGTTTGCTGAAGGCTGCACCCCTTGTCGTTCATAGCGTGCACGGCAATAGATCAAATTTCATACAGTTCTAAGGGCTGCCTTGACAGTGCCAAGGGGCCTGTCTTGACTGATGCCACAAGGACTTGGCAGTTACTTATCCACATCCGGCTGCCGGGAGCTCAGGCAATGGATTGTCGTCTATCAGCGGCTTTTGCAACCCGCGCCTCCCTCCCTCGACGTACCCGCCGCCGCGCCGCCAATCAGCGCGCACGCCTGTAGCCGCGCACCTGGGCCTGCGCCCTCAGCACTGATTTCACTGTGGGTGTTTCTGGCGCCGTGGCCCTGTGGTGCGCGCCTGGCTTTACCCATCAGAGGCAACCGCAGAGTTGCCCCATTTGCCTGAGAGGTATCCCGTCATGACTCGGATCGCGACCCCCATCAGCGAGATCCAGGAACACTACGACGTTATCGTCATCGGCTCCGGCTACGGGGGCGGCATCGCCGCCTCCCGATTGTCCCGGGCCGGCCGCCGGGTCTGCCTGCTGGAGCGGGGCCGGGAAATCCAGCCCGGCGAGTACCCCAACACCCTGGCCAGCGCCACCGAAGAACTCCAGGTGCATGACCCTGAAGGCCACATTGGCTCGCGCACCGGGCTGTTCGACTTGCACGTCAACGCCCAGCAGAACGTGGTGGTGGGCTGTGGCCTGGGGGGCACTTCGCTGATCAACGCCAACGTCGCCCTGGAACCCGAACCCGGAGTCTTCGACGACCCGCGCTGGCCCCAGGCCGTGCGCGAGCACCGAGACACCCTGCTCAAGGAGGGGTTTGCCCGGGCCCGGGAAATGCTCAAGCCCAACCCCTATCCGGATTCGGCGCCGCCCCTGGCCAAGCTCAAGGCCCACCGCAAGTCCGCGGATTTCCTCAAGCAGGGCACGCACTTCTACAAGCCACCGATCAACGTGACCTTCAACAAACTGCCCAACAACCTCAACCACGTCGGGGTCGAGCAGCTGCCGTGCAACCACTGCGGCGACTGCGTCTCGGGCTGTAACAACAAGGCCAAGAACACCACCCTGATGAACTACCTGCCGGACGCCTGCAACCATGGGGCCGAGATCTTCTGCCAGGCCCAGGTGCGCTACCTGGAGCGTGACGGTGACGGCTGGATCGTGCACTTCCAGTACCTGGACAGCGGCCGCGAGAAGTTCTCGGCGCCGACCCTGTTCGTCAAGGCCGACATCGTCGTGCTGTCCGCCGGGACCTTGGGCTCCACGGAAATTCTCCTGCGTTCCCGGGCCAAGGGCCTGTCCACCTCGGCCCAGCTCGGCGAACACATGAGCGGCAATGGCGACATCCTCGGTTTCGGCCACAACTGCGAGCAGCCGATCAACGGCATCGGCTTTGGCACCCACCCGGCCAACGAGCTGCAACCGGTGGGCCCCTGCATCACCTCGATCATCGACATGCGCAGCGAAGGCGACTGGCGCAGCCGCATGGTGATCGAAGAGGGCTCGATTCCCGGCGCCCTGGGCCGGGCCATGGTGCCGAGCATGGCGCTGTTCGCCAGCACCCTGGGCCAGCCCACCGACGATAGCCTCAGCGGCAAGCTGGGTTACAAGGAGCGCGAGGCCGAGAGCTTTCTGCGTGGGCCTTACCACGGTGCCCTGCACAACATGCAGACCTACCTGATCATGAGCCACGACAACGGCCGTGGGCGCATGCTGCTGGACGCCCAGGACCAGCTGCGCATCGACTGGCCAGGGGTGGGCGAACAGCCCAACGTGGTGCTGGGTAACGAACGCCTGCACCAGGCCACCCGGGCGCTGGGCGGGATCTGGGTGGAAAACCCGATCTGGACCCCGCTGCTCAAGCACAGCATTGTCTCGGTGCACCCGCTGGGCGGCTGTGTGATGGGTGAAGACGCCGGGCAGGGCGTGGTCAACCACAAGGGCCAGGTGTTCAGCGGCCCCACTGGCACGGACGTTTACCCCGGGCTGTATGTGACGGATGGCGCGGTGATTCCGACGTCGCTGGCGGTCAATCCGCTGCTGACCATTTCGGCCGTGAGCGAACGCAATATGCGCCTGCTGGCGCAGGATCGTGGCTGGCAGATCGACTACCGCCTGCCGTCGGCGCCGAGCAAGGCGGTGCCGGCACCGACCCTGGGGGTGCAGTTCACCGAGACCATGAAGGGGTATTTTTCCAGCGCCTTCACTCAGCCCCAGGGCACCGACCTCAAGGTGTATGAAGCGGCCGCCAAGCGTGGTGAAGCGGAAAACTCGCCGATCGAATTCACCCTGACCATCACCGCCGCCGACCTCGACCGGATGATCAAGGAGCCCGCGCACGCCGCGACCCTGGTCGGCACGCTGAATGCCCCGGTGCTGTCGCCCCAGCCCCTGGTGGCCAGCCACGGCGTGTTCAACCTGTTCGAGGAGTACCAGGAGCAGGTCGGCGTGCGCCACATGAACTACGACATGCGCCTGACCGCCGAGGACGGCAGCGAGTACTTCTTCAGCGCGTTCAAGACCGTGCCCGAAGACCACGGCGTGCTGAACATCTGGGCCGACACCAGCACCCTCTACGTGACCCTGTACCGTGGCCAGGACCAGAACGGCGCGGTGCTGGGCAGCGGGGTGATGCACATCCTGCCGGCGGACTTCGCTCGGCAGATGACCACCATGAAGGTGCTCAACGCGCGCAACGAGCGCGAGCGCATCGAGGCCCTGGCGCGCTTCGGCAAGTTTTTCGCCGGGATTCTCTGGGAGAGTTACGGCGGGGTCTTCGCCGGGGATATCTACTTCAACCCCGACGCGCCACCCCGGCTGAAACGCCCCCTGGATGCGCCGGTGCCGACCGTGCATTTCTTCCAGACCGAGGACCATGTGCACCTGCGCCTGACGCGTTATCAGGCAGGTAGCAAGGGCCCGGTGATGCTGGTGCACGGGCTGGGCGTGGGCTCCAACATCTTCTCCACCGACACCATCCAGACCAACCTGCTGGAATACCTGTGCAAGCACGACTATGACGTCTGGCTCCTGGATTTCCGGGTCAGCATCCTGCTGCCGGCGAGCAAGCAGGAATGCAATGGCGACCAGATCGCCGCCTACGACTTCAAGGCCGCCATCGGCCAGATCAAGCAGGCGACCGGGGCCCGGGACGTGCAATGCGTGGTGCATTGCTATGGCGCCACGACCTTTTTCATGTCGCTGTTGGCGGGCCTGCAGGGCGTGCGTTCGGTGGTCTGCTCGCAGATCGCCGCCGACACCGTGGTGGCCGCCGCCACCGGGATCAAGGCCGGGTTGCACCTGCCGGGCATGCTCGACGCCATCGGCATCAAGTCGCTGACGGCCTATGCCGACAGCAAGGAAAGCTGGTTCAACAAGCTCTACGACACGGCCCTCAACGGCTATGCCCGGCTTGAAGCCCAGGGTTACTGCACCAACCCGGTGTGCCACCGCATCACCTTCATGTACGCCTCGCTGTACCGCCACGACACCCTCAACCAGACCCTGCACGACAACCTGCACGAGCTGTTCGGCGCGTCCAACATCGAAACCTTCGAGCACCTGGCGCTGATCTGCCGCAAGGGCCACCTGGTGGACTTCAAGGGGCGCGACGTCTACATGCCGCATTTCGACCGGCTGAAGCTGCCGATCTGCTTCATCAGCGGCGCCGACAACCAGTGCTACCTGCCGCAAAGCACGCAGAAGACCTACGAGCGCCTGTGCCAGTTGCATGGCCCCGAGCTGTTCAGCCGCCATGTGGTGCCGGGTTACGGGCATATCGACTGCATCTTCGGCAAGAACGCGGTGGTGGATGTGTACCCGCTGATCCTTGCGCACCTGGACAAGACCGCCCAGGGCTGACCCTGGCCGGCCCGCGGCGAGGTAGCCGCGGGCCCGGGCCAGGACAGGAAACAGGCAGCGCGGGAAGCACGCTTCGAGGCTGAGTGCAGGCTGTGGCGGCCGCTCCACAGGGAGGCAGGGAAGGTTGAGATGAACGCATATATCCGCTGGTTCCAACGCTTCATCTGGCTGGGCATCGCCATGAACATGGTGTTCGCCCTGCCGGCGCTGTTTGCCCCGGCGCTGCTGACCGCGGTGGTCGGCCTGCCGCCGGTATTGTCCGATCCCTGGCTGGAGAACACCGGCATGCTGCTGGTGGGCATCAGCCTGTTCTACATGCCTTCGGGCTTCAATGCGCCGCGCTACGTGGTGCATTCCTGGCTCTGTGTGCTGTCGCGGCTGATTGCCGTGGCGTTCTGGATCTACCTGATCGACACCAGCAACCCGTCCCAGGTGTTCGTGCCCATGCTCATGGGCGACCTCGGCATGTTCCTGGTGCTCGGTATCCTGCTGTACCTGGGCAACCTCCCGGCCAACCGGCCCTGGGCCTTGCTCTGTGCCGGGCTGCGGGCCCTGCGTGAACACTGGGCCGCCTGCTGGGCGCGCCACCGCTTTCGCGTCGGGGTCCTGGTGTCGCTGCTGGTCCTGGGATTCGTCGGCTACCAGACCTGGGTCAACATGCTGCGCGAGGTGCCGCAGCCGGTGGAAGCCTCCGACGAGGACCACTTCAAATACGCCGCCATCGGCCTGGGCATCGAGGCGCGGATTCCTTACTACCTGTTCGCCGTGCTGCCACAGATGTGCCCGGAAAAACTGCCCCGGCCCGGCGGCTACGAGGTCTTCGGCTTCCTCTACGAGAACGGCCGGGACCTGCCGGTGGGCATGGCCAAGCGGCAGCTCGGCTACCCGACGGTGGAGCCCAACTGCGCCCTGTGCCACACCGGCGCCTACCGCGCCAGTGCCGGCGATGTGTCCCAGGTGGTGCCCACGGCGCCGGCCAACCTGATGCAGCTCCAGGCGTTCCAGTGGTTCGCCTACGATTGCGCCAGCGACCCGACATTCACCGTGGACGCGGTGATGAACGCGGTCAACGCCAAGTTCCAGCTGGGCTTCATCGAGCGCCTGTACAACCGCTACCTGATCATGCCCATGGCCAGGAGCGCGCTGCTCAAGCAGAAGCAGGCCTACGCCTGGCAGAAGCTGCGGCCGCCGCAGGGCCCGGGGCGCACCGACACCTTCAATCCGACCAAGATGGTGGTGTTCGGCTTCCCCGACGACTCCACCATCGGCACCGTGGACCTGCCGCAGATCTGGAACCAGAAGTCCCGGGAGTCGATGTACCTGCACTGGGACGGCAACAACAACCAGATCCGCGAGCGCAACTACGCGGCGGCGATGGCCGTGGGCGCGACCCCGCAATCGGTGCTGCCGCAGAGCTTCAACCGGGTCACCCACTGGTTGCTGGGGCACAAGCCGCCGGCCTGGCCGTTCGCCCTCGATCAGGCCAAGGCGGCCCAGGGCAAGCCGCTGTGGGAAGCCAACTGCGCCGGTTGCCATGATTTCGGCAAGGCCGACACCGGCCAGGTCACCACCCAGATCCAGGTACTGGGCACCGACCCACATCGCCTGGATTCCTTCACCACCGGGCTGGTCCAGGCCTTCCACGGCTTCAAGAAACCGCCGTTCGACTTTGGCGCCTATCGCAAGACCCAGAGCTACAGCAACACCCCCACCGACGGCATCTGGCTGCGCGCGCCGTACCTGCACAACGGCTCGGTGCCCAGCCTCTGGGACCTGTTGCAGGCGCCGGAACTGCGGCCCCAGGTGTTCTACACCGGCTCGGATGTGTATGACCCGCAGAAGGTCGGCTTCATCACCAGCGGCCCGACGCTGCAGGGCCCGGGCTACTTCAAGTACGACACGCATCTGGAGGGCAACAGCAACAGTGGCCACCTGTACGGCACGCAGCTCTCCGAGCAGCAGACGTGGCAGTTGATCGAGTACATGAAAACCCTGTGACGCGAGCGCAACGGGCTCGCGCGGAGCAACCACCAAGAGGGATACCGGCATGGCTTTTGTCACCGATCTGGAACATGAACTCGGCCTGGTGCAACACCGGGTCGACGGCCTGGTGGACAGGCTCAAGTTGTCCTGGGACACGCTGACTCAACAGCTTGAGCCCGAAAAGCTGCAGGCCATCGTCGGCTTGCTGCAACGTGCCCATGACCAGGCGCAGTACACCATTGCCCACGGCGACTTGCCGCCGGGCCAGGTCCCGGTGCCCTGGGAACTGGCCCATGGCTTGTCGTTCCTGCACCTGGGGGCCGCCAAACCCTTGCCGCAGACGGTGGACGAGCTACCGACCCGGGTCCTCAAGGACGGCAGCCTGCTGGGCTGTCGCAAGTGGGAGCTGCTCGACCCGCTGTGGAGCGAAGCCCTGATCAGCTGGATCGAGAATCTGCATAAGCATGCGACCTTCGGCGCCACCCCGGCGCTGGTCACTATCGATGATGAGGTGCTGCTGGACCTGGCGGGCGATTGGGGGACCGGGTATTTCCAGGCCAACTCGGCGGCGCAGCGGGTCGCAGACCTGATCCGCCAGGAAAAGCCCGATTTCACGGTGCACCTGGGGGACGTGTACTACTCCGGGAACAGCACCGAGGAAGGCAACGATCTGACGGACTGGCCCCTGGGCCAGCAAGGCACGTTCAGCCTCAACTCCAACCATGAGATGTACAGCGGTGCCCATGCCTATTTCAGTGAGGTCGGTTCGCTGTTTCCAGGCCAGAGAGGCACCAGCTATTTCGCCCTGGTCAACAGTCACTGGCTGATCGTCGGCCTGGACAGCGCCTACTACTCGGACCCGATGGGCCTGTACATGGACGGCAACCTGGGGCCGGAACAGCAGCAGTGGCTCAAGACGCTGGTCAGTACCCAGGGGCAGGGCAAGAAGATCATGCTGCTCAGCCATCACCAGGGGCTGGACATCACCGGGCAGAATCCGACCCCGTTGTATCAGCAGGTGTACGCGGCCCTGGGGAATCGGGCGCCGGATTACTGGTACTGGGGGCACCTGCACAATGGCATCTGCTATGCACCCAAGGCCGACATGAACGGCATGAACGGCCGTTGCATCGGCCACGGCGCGATTCCCTATGGCGATGCCAGCGAACTGGACGGCGCGCCGGGCGTGCTGTGGTCGGAAACCCAACTGGCCGGCGATCCGAACTACCCGCTGCGGGTACGCAATGGCTACGTGAGGGTGAGGTTGCAGGGGGACACGATCACTGAGGCGTTTGTTGGCGAGAATGGCGTCATCAGCTGGCCACTTGCTTGATGCGATCTGCAGCGACGGCAATGCCCGGGGGCCGACGTACCCCGCCCCCGGGCTCTTGTCTTGCTGCTTATCGCTTATCGCTCGCGGCTGATGTTATCCGTGTACCGGCACGCCCTTGAGATAAGGCGCCGGTTCCGCGCCGAGGTTGCTCAGCATGCGCTCGCTGTACCAGTCGACGAAGTTGACCACGCCGAACTCGTAGGTCTTGGAGTACGGGCCCGGTTGGTAGGCGGTGGAGTTGATGCCGCGCTGGTTTTCTTCCGCCAGGCGCCGGTCCTGGTCGTTGGTGGCGTCCCACACCTGGCGCATGCGCTCGACGTCGTAATCGACACCTTCCACGGCATCCTTGTGCACCAGCCACTTGGTGGTGACGATGGTTTCCTGGGCGCTGATCGGCCACACGGTGAACACGATGATGTGGTCGCCCATGCAGTGGTTCCACGAATGCGGCAGATGCAGGATGCGCATCGAGCCCAGGTCCGGGTTCTTGATCCGCCCCATCAGCTTGGCGCAACCCTGCTTGCCGTCCATGGTCATGGACACGGTGCCCTTGAGCAGCGGCATGCGCACGATGCGGTTGCGCAGGCCGAAGCTGGCGTGGGCGTAAGGGATCTTCTCGGCTTCCCAGGCGGCGGCGGAAGCGGCCACGTGGTCCTTGAACGCCTGGTCGGCCCGCGGGTCGGTGACGTCGTCCCATTCCAGCAGGGTTTTCAGCAATTCGGGGTGCGAGCCGCCGCAGTGGTAGCACTCGCGGTTGTTCTCCAGCACCAGCTTCCAGTTGGCCTTTTCATGCAAGGTGGTCTGCACCGCCACCTTGGTGTTCTCCATGTCGTAGGGCTCCATGTAATGGGCCAGGGTCGCCAGGAAGTCGTCGATGGCCGGCGGGTTCTCGGCCAGGGAAATGAAGATGTAGCCGCCGGCGGTCTTCACGTTCACCGGTTTCAGGCCGTACTGCTTCATGTCGAAGTCGGCGCCCATCTCGGTGCCGGCGAACAGCAGGCGGCCGTCCAGTTCGTAGGTCCACTGGTGGTAGTGGCAGACCAGCTTGGCGACCTTGCCCTTGTCGCTGGTGCACAGCCGCGAACCGCGGTGGCGGCAGACGTTGTGGAAGGCGTGGACCACGCCGTCGGTACCGCGGATGACGATGATCGGGTTCTTGCCGATCTGCAGGGTGATGTAGTTGCCCTTGGTGGGGATCTCGCAGGTCATGCCGGCGATCAGCCATTCCTTCTGGAAGATCTCCTGCATGTCGATATCGAACAGCCTTTCATCGCAGTAGAAGGGCTGCGGCAGGGAGAAGGTCCGCTCGCGCTCCTGCAGCATCTGTGCAGTGGCCTTGCGTGCAGGTTCCAGTGGATCGCCCAAGCTCAGGGTTGCGGTGACGTCCATCGTTCAAGTCCTCATGGCCGTTCTGTGCGGCCGGCGAATTAAATAGTGGCTACGGTGGGTGCTACGCAAGTCACGAAAAAAACGGCTGTTGTCGTTGAGGCGAGTGTGGGTCCGCAGGCGCCAGGAACCTTATCCATGGGCGACATGGCCCAATCTGTTCCCGACGCGCCAACCCCGGCAGATGGGGGCTGGTCGCGATAAGCATGTGAATGTCGCAGATAGGTAAATGGGCGCGAGAAGCCTTACGCAGAATCGCTGACAAGACGCCGACAGTCGGCCGTGGAGAACAGCATGTCCAACACCTTCCTCAACCCGGTAACCACCCAGACCTGGGCCAATGGCCGTCACATCGTCCGTTGCGTCAAAGTCATCCAGGAAACCTGGGATGTGCGGACCTTCTGCTTCATGGCCGACCAGCCGATCATGTTCTTCTTCAAGCCCGGGCAGTTCGTCACCCTGGAGCTGGAGATCGAAGGCCAGCCGGTGATGCGCTCCTACACCATTTCCAGCTCGCCGTCGGTGCCCTACAGTTTTTCGGTGACCATCAAGCGCGTGCCGGGCGGCAAGGTCTCCAACTGGCTGCACGACACCCTGCATGAAGGCCAGGAACTGGCGGTGCACGGGCCGGTGGGGCTGTTCAACGCCATCGACTTCCCCAGCCCGAAGATCCTCTACCTCAGCGGCGGCGTCGGCATCACCCCGGTGATGTCCATGGCGCGCTGGTTCTACGACACCAACGCCAACGTCGACATGGTGTTCATCCACAGCGCCCGTTCACCCAAGGACATCATTTACCACCGCGAGCTGGAACACATGGCCTCGCGGATCGACAACTTCAGCCTGCACCTGATCTGCGAGAAACACGGCCTGGGCGAGCCCTGGGCCGGCTATCGCGGCTACCTGAACCACAAGATGCTGGAGCTGATGGCCCCGGACTTCCTCGAACGGGAAGTGTTCTGCTGCGGGCCGACGCCCTACATGAATGCGGTCAAGCGCCTGCTGGAAGCCGCCGGTTTCGACATGGCGCGCTACCACGAGGAATCCTTCGGCGCGACCCCGGCCGAAGCCCGCGCCGACGCCGTGGAACACGCCGAACAGGCGGCCGAGGCGCCGGAGCCGGACCTGGCCGATCTGCATCAGGTGGAATTCACCGCCTCTGGCAAGAGCATCCGCGTGGCGCCGGGGGAAACCGTGCATGCCGCCGCGGCCAAGCTCGGCCTGATGATTCCCAAGGCCTGCGGCATGGGCATCTGCGGCACCTGCAAGGTGCTCAAGCTGGGCGGTGAAGTGGAAATGGAGCACAACGGCGGGATCACCGAGGAAGACGAAGCCGAAGGCTACATCCTGTCCTGCTGCAGCGTGCCCAAGGGCGACGTGCGGGTGGAGTTCTGACCCCACTCTTGTGGTGAGTGAGCCGGCCGCTCACTCCCACAAGTAGGCCTGGCGCTCAATACAACGCCGGGCGCCGATCCAGGTGCACATGGTTGTGTTCACTGATGGACTTGTGCCAGGCCTGGGCCAGGTCGAGTTCCGCCAGCAGCAACTGCTCGGCACTGTGCCGATCCTTGCCCGCCAGCGGATAACCGTCGGCATCGACAAGGGTCGAGCCCCCCACCCAGTTCACCCCGCGTTCCTCGCCACAGCGATCGCAGGCGGCAATGAACATCCGATTGACCGCCGCATTGGCCTGCACCCGGACCATCTCCGCCGGCCGTTCGCCGAGCGGCCGCGGGCCGTCCGGCCAGTTCACCGGCGCGCACAACAGCGCCGCGCCGGCGAGGGCCGGCAGGCGCACCCATTCCGGGAACTCCAGGTCGTAGCAGATCATCACGGCAATCGGCCCGAAGCGCGTGGCCACCACCGGCGGCGGCTCGTCGCCCGGGGTGAAGATCAGGTTTTCCTGATCCCACAGGTGCGCCTTGCGGTACACCGTCAGGGTGCCTTCGGGCTCCACCAGGGCCGCGCTGTTGGCCACCCGCTCATTGTCCAGGCGCTCGCAGAAGCCGCCGACGATCACCACTTGCAGCTCCTCGGCCAGGGTTTTCCACAGGCTCAGGGTCGGCCCGTCGAGGCTTTCCGAGAGCGCCAGGGCCTCGTGCCGGTCGGTGAACACATAGCCGCTCTGCACCAGTTCCGGCAGCACCACCACCTGGGCGCCGCGTGCGGCGGCCTGGCGAATCGCCTCGGCGCCGAGGGCGCGGTTGTACTCCAGGTCGCCGATGTGCGGGGCCAGTTGCTGGCAGGCCACTTTGACAGAACCCTGAGGAATCATTGCGCGCCTCCTTCCAGCTGCTGTTCGCTGGCCTGAATGGCCAGGCGTTCCGCTTCCAGGTCGAGGTTGCGGGTCAGCGCCCAGTAGACCAGCCCGGCCACCGCCAGGCCAATCACGAAGGCAATGTCGGCGCCGCCCAGGGCCTGGGACAGCGGGCCCTGGTAGAAGCTCAGGGACATGAACGGCACCATCGCCAGCAGGCCAAGGAAGTACGCCAGCAGCCCGGCGCTGGACCAGCGGCCGTAGATCCCGGCAGGGTTGAAGATGTCGCTGATGGCATAGCGGCCTTTGCGCACCAGGTAGAAGTCCGCGAGGTTGACCGCGGTCCAGGGCACCAGGAAATACAGCATCAGTAGGACGAAGGTGTTGAAGCTGCCCAGGTAGCTTTCGGGAATGTTCATGGCGATCAGGAAGATCACCACCGCCACCAGCAGGATGCCGCAGACCCGGCTCTTGAGGTTGGGCTTGATCGACTTGAAGCCGTCGATCGCACTGATGCCGGTGAGCATCGCGCCGTAGCAGTTGACCGCCATGATGCCGACCAGCGCCGGCACCGCGATCAGCACGGTGAAGGTGCCGAAGCCGGGAATCAGGCGGTTGCCCACTTCGCGCACGCTGGCGATGGCATCCGGCGAGGGCAGGGCGGACGCCAGGAAGGCCCCCAGGGACATCAGCCACAGGGCCGAACCGGCGGCGCCCAGGTAGGTCCAGAAGATCACCTTGCGCGACGGCGTCTGGTGCGGCAGGTAGCGCGAATAGTCGGAGACGTACACCGAATAGCTGATCTGGTAACCGGCCGCGGCCGACAGCTGGATCAGGAACGCCGACCAGGAAAAATGCGCGTCGGCCACGGCGGCGTCGGCCTGCAAGGTCAGCAGGGCGCTGAGGGTGAGCACCGCGAACACGCTGATCATCACGTAGGTCAGCCAGCGCTGCACGGTGTGCAGCAGGTCATGGCCAACCACCGCGATCAGCACCGCCACGGCGATCATCAGGGTGTACCAGGGCGCCCGGGCCCCGGGGATCACCGTGTTGATGGCGTCGGTGGCGAGGATCACGTTGAACACGTTGAAGCCGATGTAGACGAACACCACCGCGGTGAACGGCACGATGGCCCCGCGCAGGCCGAACTGGGCGCGGGACTGGATCATCTGCGGCAGGCCCATGCGCGGGCCCTGGTTGGCGTGGAAAGCCATGCAGAAAGTGCCCAGGCACACGCCGATGACGATCGCCAGGATCGCGTATTGCAGGCTCAGGCCCAGGGCCGCGCCGGTGAAGCCGGTGACCATGGTGGTGAGCACGAAATTGCCGGTGAACCAGAAGGGCCCCTGGTGCCAGACCTTGCCGTGGCGCTCGTTGCGCGGCACGTAATCGATGGAGCGGGTTTCGATCGCAAGACCCGGGGGATGGGCTTTCTCGGTGACGCAAGAAGAGGTCGTCATGGGCTGCAGCCTTGTTTTTATAGGTCGACCCCGGAGTCTCGGATAAAGGCGGCGGATGTTGAATCAGCAGGGGCAAATAATCAGTTCAGGAATTTGTGAACTGATGCTCGGTTGCCGTTGTGGCGAGGGAGCAAGCTCCCTCGCCACGGCAAGCTTTCTGGTCGGGAGGCTGGGTCAGGCGCTCATCACGGTGCGGATGTCCGCCGCCAGTTCGCGCACGCGCTCTTCTTCGGTGTCCCAGGAGCACATGAAGCGCGCGCCGCCCTTGCCGATGAAGGTGTAGAAGCGCCAGCCCCTGGCGGTCAGGGCAGCAATCGCCGGTTCAGAGAGTTGCAGGAACACGCCGTTGGCCTGCACCGGGAACATCAGTTCCACGCCCGGGATGTCGGCCACCAGTTGGGCCAGCAGCTGCGCGCAGTGGTTGGCGTGGCGGGCGTGCTTGAGCCAGGCGTCGTTTTCCAGCAGGCCGACCCAGGGCGCCGAGAGAAAGCGCATTTTCGAGGCCAGCTGGCCGGCCTGCTTGCAGCGGTAGTCGAAGTCTTCCGCCAGCTTGTGGTTGAAGAACAGGATCGCTTCCCCCACGGCCATGCCGTTTTTCGTGCCGCCAAAGCACAGCACGTCGACGCCGGCCTTCCAGGTCAGTTCCGCCGGGGTGCAGCCCAGGAAGGCACAGGCGTTGGAGAAGCGCGCGCCGTCCATGTGCAGGTTCAGCCCCAGTTCCTTGCAGGTGGCGCTGATGGCGCGGACTTCTTCCGGGGTGTAGACGCTGCCCACTTCGGTGGCTTGGGTCAGGGTGACCACCCGGGGCTTGGGGTAGTGGATGTCCTGGCGCTTGAGGGCGATCTCGCGGATCGATTCCGGGGTCAGCTTGCCGTTATGGGTGCCGGCGATCAGCAGCTTGGAACCGTTGGAGAAGAACTCCGGAGCGCCGCATTCGTCGGTTTCGACGTGGGCGGTTTCCGAGCAGATCACGCTGTGGTAACTCTGGCACAGCGACGACAGGGCCAGGGAGTTGGCGGCGGTGCCGTTGAAGGCGAAGAACACTTCGCAGTCGGTTTCGAACAGTGTGCGGAAATGATCCGAGGCGCGAGCGGTCCACTGGTCGTCGCCGTAAGCGCGCTCGTGGCCGTGGTTGGCCTGCTCCATGGCGGCCCAGGCTTCGGGGCAGATGCCGGAGTAGTTGTCGCTGGCGAATTGTTGGCTCTTGTCGGTCATGGCCGGCTCCGTGGTCGATGATGGTGCGCACTTTACCCAAGAATAATGGCTCAGCACACGCTCTGTTTATGCGGGAATAATGCAGGGCCCATAAGGATTTATGCGTGATGCGATGCTGAAAACCGACAACGCCCAGCGCGATGGGGCGCTGGATGCGTTGAAGTGGCTGGCGCTGCTGAGCATGGTTGCCGATCACCTGCGGTATGTGGGCTGGAGCCTGGACTGGCTGTATGTGCCCGGGCGCCTGGCATTTCCCTGGTTCTGCCTGGCGATGGCGGTGAACCTGGCGCGGGCCAGGGTTGAAACCGAGCGCCGGCCCGGAGCATGGCGCTACCTGGGCTGGCTGCTGCTGTTCAGCCTGTTGAGCGAGATTCCCTACCGCCTGTTCATCCCCGACCCCGATACCTTGAATGTGCTGCCCACCCTGGCCCTGGGCCTGCTGGTGGCGCGCACCTGGCAACGGCGCAGCGGCCTGGACCTGGGGCTTGGCCTGCTGGCCTTGCTGCTGGCCGTGGTTTTCAGTGAGCGGCTGATGTTCGGCGCCTTCGGCGTGTTGCTGCCGCTGGCCCTGCTGCTGGTGCTGCGCCGGCCCTGGTACTTCAGCCTGCTGCCCGGGGCGCTGTGCCTGGCGGCCAACCAATGGGAAACCTTGTTCCCGGCGGCGCGCCTGGGCAATCCGGTGGCGACCTGCGGTATTGCCGCTTGTCTGCTGGCGCCGTGGCTGGGGGTGATGCTGCTGCGAGTGTTGCGCGGTTGTACGGTGCCGGCGATGCGGCGTTGGGCCTACCTGCTGTACCCGGCGCACTTTCTCCTGCTACTGGCCCTGCGCCAACTCCTGTAGCCGCTGCCGCAGGCTGCGATCGGCTTGGGCGGCATTGCGACGTAGCAGACGCAGCGATCTTGAGGGCGCCGCAGCTCGGCGGGAAATCGCCAGGCAAGGTCCTGCGGACCTTTGCGCAGCTTCGCGGGCTCAGCAGCGGCTACAGGCGCGGGCGCCTTTCGCCTGCGGCCCGGACCTGCGCCACGCCGCAAGGCGCCGATCCAGAGCCTTCAGCCGGTTGCGGCCCCGGGCATTTATCCCGGCGCGCCAAGGCATGTCGTAAACGCACCTTTGCGTGGCGTCCATAGGCATTTGAGTTCCCCTTCCCGGTCATACCATCGCATCCAAAGGGCGCAGCTTTAAGGCTGGCCTCACCGAGACGAAAGGCGCAGCGCCGCCGCTGGGAGAGACGTGATGTTCAGCAAGCAAGACCAGATCCAGGGTTACGACGATGCACTGCTGGCGGCGATCAATGCCGAGGAACAACGCCAGGAAGATCACATCGAGCTGATCGCGTCGGAGAACTACACCAGCAAGCGGGTGATGCAGGCGCAAGGCAGCGGGCTGACCAACAAGTACGCCGAAGGCTATCCGGGCAAGCGCTACTACGGTGGCTGCGAGCATGTGGACAAGGTCGAGGCCCTGGCCATCGAGCGCGCCAAGCAGCTGTTCGGCGCCGATTACGCCAACGTCCAGCCACACTCCGGTTCTTCCGCCAACAGCGCGGTGTACCTGGCCCTGCTGCAGGCCGGCGACACCATCCTCGGCATGAGCCTGGCCCATGGCGGCCACCTGACCCACGGCGCCAAGGTGTCGTCCTCGGGCAAGCTGTACAACGCCGTGCAGTACGGCATCGATACCCGCACCGGGCTGATCGACTACGACGAAGTCGAGCGTCTGGCCGTGGAACACAAGCCGAAGATGATCGTCGCCGGCTTCTCGGCCTACTCCAAGACCCTGGATTTCCCGCGCTTCCGGCAGATCGCCGACAAGGTCGGGGCGCTGCTGTTCGTCGACATGGCCCACGTGGCCGGGCTGGTGGCCGCCGGTCTGTACCCCAACCCGCTGCCCTATGCCGACGTGGTCACCACCACCACCCACAAGACCCTGCGCGGCCCCCGTGGCGGCCTGATCCTGGCCAAGGCCAACGAAGAGATCGAGAAGAAACTCAACGCCGCAGTATTCCCCGGCGCCCAAGGCGGCCCGTTGATGCACGTGATCGCCGCCAAGGCCGTGTGCTTCAAGGAAGCGCTGGAGCCCGGCTTCAAGGCCTATCAGCAACAGGTGATCGACAACGCCCAGGCCATGGCCGGCGTATTTATCAAACGCGGCTACGATGTAGTGTCCGGCGGCACCGACAACCATCTGTTCCTGGTCAGCCTGATTCGCCAGGGCCTGACCGGCAAGGATGCCGACGCCGCCCTGGGCCGTGCCCACATCACCGTGAACAAGAACGCCGTGCCCAATGACCCGCAGTCGCCGTTTGTCACCTCCGGCCTGCGCATCGGCACCCCGGCGGTCACCACCCGCGGATTCAAGGTCGCTCAGTGCACGGAGCTGGCCGGCTGGATCTGCGACATTCTCGACCACCTCGGCGATGCCGACGTCGAGGCCAATGTCGCTCGCCAGGTGGCGACCCTGTGCGCTGATTTCCCGGTTTACCGCTGAGAGCCGCAACTGGAGCAATGACTATGCAACGCTATTCGGGCTTCGGCCTCTTCAAGCACTCTCTCAGCCACCATGAAAACTGGCAGCGTATGTGGCGCACGCCGACCCCGAAGAAGGTCTATGACGTGGTCATCGTCGGCGGTGGCGGGCATGGCCTGGCCACCGCCTACTACCTGGCCAAGGAACACGGCATCACCAATGTCGCGGTGGTGGAAAAAGGCTGGCTGGGCGGTGGCAACACCGCGCGCAACACCACCATCGTGCGTTCCAACTACCTGTGGGACGAGTCGGCGCAGCTCTACGAACACGCGATGAAGCTTTGGGAAGGTCTGTCCCAGGACCTCAACTACAACGTGATGTTCTCCCAGCGCGGGGTCTACAACCTGTGCCACACCTTGCAGGACATCCGTGATTCCGAGCGTCGGGTCAGTGCCAACCGCCTCAACGGCATCGATGGCGAACTGCTCAACACCCAGCAGGTGGCGGACGAAATCCCCTACCTTGATTGCTCGAAGAACACTCGCTATCCAGTGCTGGGCGCCACCGTCCAGCGCCGTGGCGGCGTGGCCCGTCACGACGCCGTGGCCTGGGGCTTTGCCCGCGCCGCCGACGCCCTGGGCGTGGACTTGATCCAGCAGACTGAAGTCATCGGCTTCCGCAAGGAAAACGGCGTGTGCATCGGCGTCGAGACCAACAAGGGCTTTATCGGCGCCAAGCGCGTCGGGGTGGTCACCGCCGGCAACTCCGGGCACATGGCCAAGCTCGCGGGCTTTCGCCTGCCGATCGAATCCCACCCGCTGCAAGCGCTGGTGTCGGAGCCGATCAAACCGATCATCGACAGCGTAATCATGTCCAATGCCGTGCACGGCTACATCAGCCAGTCGGACAAGGGCGACCTGGTGATCGGCGCCGGTATCGACGGCTGGGTCGGCTACGGCCAGCGCGGCTCCTACCCGGTGATCGAGCACACCATCCAGGCCATCGTCGAGATGTTCCCGATCCTTTCCCGAGTGCGCATGAACCGCCAGTGGGGCGGCATCGTTGACACCAGCCCGGACGCCTGCCCGATCATTTCCAAGACCCCGGTGCCGAACATGTTCTTCAACTGCGGTTGGGGCACCGGCGGCTTCAAGGCCACCCCGGGCTCGGGCAACGTGTTTGCCGCGAGCCTCGCCAAGGGCGAGATGCATCCCTTGGCCGCCCCTTTCTCCATCGACCGTTTCCACAACGGTGCGTTGATTGATGAACACGGCGCTGCTGCGGTCGCCCACTAAAAGGACAAACACCTATGTTGCATATCTTCTGTCCTCACTGCGGCGAACTGCGCTCCGAAGAGGAATTCCATTCGTCCGGCCAGGCCCACATTCCCCGGCCCCTGGACCCGAACGCCTGCACCGACGAGGAGTGGGGCGACTATATGTTCTTCCGCGACAACCCCCGCGGCCTGCACCACGAGTTGTGGATCCACGCCGCCGGTTGCCGCCAGTACTTCAACGCCACCCGCGACACCGTCACTTACGAAATTCTTGAAACCTACAAGATAGGCACCAAGCCGCAATTCACCGCCAAGGCTGCTGGAGAGAAGGTATGAGCCAGACCAATCGCCTGTCCAACGGCGGGCGCATCGACCGCAACAAAGTCCTCACCTTCACCTTCAACGGCCAGAGCTACAAAGGCTTTGAAGGCGACACCCTGGCCTCGGCCCTGCTGGCCAACGGCGTGGACATCATCGGTCGCAGCTTCAAGTACTCCCGGCCCCGGGGCATCTTCGCCGCCGGCTGTGAAGAGCCCAACGCGGTGCTGCAGATCGGCGCCACCGAAGCCACCCAGATCCCCAACGTGCGCGCCACCCAACAGGCGCTGTACCAGGGCCTGGTGGCCACCAGCACCAACGGCTGGCCCAGCGTCAACAACGACATGATGGGGATTCTCGGCAAGGTCGGCGGCAAGCTGATGCCGCCGGGTTTCTACTACAAGACTTTCATGTACCCGCAATCGTTCTGGATGACCTACGAGAAGTACATCCGCAAGGCGGCGGGCCTCGGCCGTTCGCCCACCGAGAACGACCCGGACACCTACGACAACATGAACCAGCACTGCGATGTGCTGATCGTCGGCGCCGGCCCGGCCGGCCTCGCCGCCGCCCTGGCGGCTGCCCGCAGCGGCGCCCGGGTGATTCTCGCCGATGAGCAGGAAGAGTTCGGCGGCACCCTGCTGGACAGCCGCGAAAGCCTCGACGGCAAGCCGGCGGTGGAGTGGGTGGCCAGTGTGGTCGCCGAGCTCAAGTCGCTGCCGGACGTGTTGCTGCTGCCACGGGCCACGGTCAACGGCTACCACGACCACAACTTCCTGACCATTCACGAGCGCCTCACCGATCACCTCGGTGACCGTGCGCCGATCGGCCAGGTGCGCCAGCGTATCCACCGGGTCCGCGCCAAGCGCGTGGTGCTGGCCACCGGCGCCCATGAGCGGCCGCTGGTCTACGGCAACAACGACGTGCCGGGCAACATGCTGGCCGGCGCGGTGTCCACCTACGTGCGCCGTTACGGTGTGGCCCCGGGCAAGAAACTGGTGCTGTCCACCAACAACGACCACGCCTACCGCGTGGCCCTGGACTGGCTCGACGCCAGCCTGCAAGTGGTGGCCATCGCCGATGCGCGGCACAACCCGCGCGGCGCCCTGGTGGAAGAAGCCCGGGCCAAGGGCATCCGCATCCTCACCTCCAGCGCGGTGATCGAGGCCCGTGGCAGCAAGCACGTGACCGGCGCGCGGGTGGCGGCCATCGACGTCAAGGCGCACAAGGTCACCAGCCCCGGCGAGTGGCTCGACTGCGACCTGATCGCCAGCTCCGGCGGCTACAGCCCGGTGGTGCACCTGGCCTCTCACCTGGGCGGCAAGCCGGTGTGGCGTGAAGACATCCTCGGTTTCGTGCCCGGTGAAGCACCGCAGAAACGCGTGTGCGTCGGCGGCATCAACGGCGTCTACAGCCTCGGCGATACCCTGGCCGACGGTTTCGAGGGCGGTGTGCGCGCGGCCAGCGAAGCTGGGTTCCAGAGTGTGGAGGGCGTGTTGCCCAAAGCCCTGACCCGCCTTGAAGAACCGACCCTGGCGCTGTTCCAGGTGCCCCATGAAAAAGGCACCGCCCGCGCGCCGAAGCAATTCGTCGACCTGCAGAACGACGTCACCGCTGCCGCCATCGAACTGGCGACCCGCGAGGGCTTCGAGTCGGTGGAGCACGTCAAGCGCTACACCGCCCTGGGCTTCGGCACCGACCAGGGCAAGCTGGGCAACGTCAACGGCCTGGCCATTGCCGCCCGCTCGCTGAACGTCAGCATCCCGCAGATGGGCACCACCATGTTCCGCCCGAACTACACGCCGATCACCTTCGGCGCCGTGGCCGGCCGGCACTGTGGGCACATCTTCGAGCCGGTGCGTTTCACCGCGCTGCATGCCTGGCATGTGAAGAATGGCGCCGAGTTCGAAGACGTCGGTCAGTGGAAGCGCCCTTGGTACTTCCCGAAAAACGGCGAAGACCTGCATGCCGCGGTCAAGCGTGAATGCCAGGCGGTGCGCGACAGCGTCGGCCTGCTGGACGCCTCGACCCTGGGCAAGATCGACATCCAGGGCCCGGACGCCCGGGAGTTCCTCAACCGCATCTACACCAACGCCTGGACCAAGCTCGACGTGGGCAAGGCCCGCTACGGCCTGATGTGCAAGGAAGACGGCATGGTCTTCGACGACGGCGTGACCGCCTGTCTGGCCGACAACCACTTCCTGATGACCACCACCACCGGCGGCGCGGCGCGCGTGCTGCAGTGGCTGGAGATCTACCAGCAAACCGAATGGCCGGACCTCAAGGTGTACTTCACCTCGGTCACCGACCACTGGGCCACCATGACCCTCTCGGGCCCCAACAGCCGCAAGCTGCTGAGCGAAGTCACCGACATCGACCTGGACAAGGACGGCTTCCCGTTCATGACCTGGAAGGAAGGCCTGGTGGGCGGCGTGCCGGCGCGGGTGTTCCGTATTTCGTTCACCGGCGAGCTGTCCTACGAGGTCAACGTCCAGGCCGACTACGCCATGGGCGTGCTGGAGCAGATCGTCGAGGCCGGCAAGAAATACAACCTGACCCCCTACGGCACCGAAACCATGCACGTGCTGCGGGCCGAGAAGGGCTTCATCATCGTCGGCCAGGACACCGACGGCTCGATGACCCCGGACGACCTGAACATGGGCTGGTGCGTGGGCCGGACCAAGCCGTTCTCGTGGATCGGCTGGCGCGGGATGAACCGTGAAGACTGCGTGCGCGAGCAGCGCAAGCAACTGGTGGGCCTCAAGCCGATCGACCCGACCCAGTGGCTGCCGGAAGGCGCGCAACTGGTGTTCAACCCCAAGCAGGCGATTCCGATGAGCATGGTCGGTCACGTGACCTCCAGCTACGCCCACAACTCCCTGGGGTATTCCTTTGCCCTGGGCGTGGTCAAGGGCGGTCTCAAGCGCCTGGGCGAGCGAGTCTTCGCGCCCCTGGCCGATGGCCGGGTGATCGAGGCGGAAATCGTTTCCTCGGTGTTCTTCGACCCCAAGGGCGATCGCCAGAACATATGACATGAACCCGGGTAGGCCCCCTGTAGCCGCTGCCGCAGGCTGCGACAAGGTCCGCAGGACCTTCCCGGGAGGCAAAACCTTGCGCCCGGTTCCCACTCGATCGCAGCCTCTGGCGGCGGCAACCGGAACCGGACCACAGAATAAAGGACAGGTGCTCCATGACCGCAGTCAACGTTTACCAACAGCGCCCCACCACCGGGGCCAAGGCCGAGTCGTCCCTGCACCACGCCGACCTGCCGAGCCTGGTGGGCAAGGGCCGCAAGAACGCCGGGGTCACCCTGCGCGAGAAGAAACTGCTTGGCCACCTGACGATCCGTGGCGACGGCCACGACCCGGCCTTCGCCGCCGGAGTGCACAAGGCCCTGGGCATCGAATTGCCGGGTGCCCTGAGCGTGGTGGTCAAGGGCGAGACCAGCCTGCAATGGCTGGGCCCGGATGAGTGGCTGCTGATTGTGCCTAGCGGCGAAGAGTTCGCCGCCGAGCAGAACCTGCGCGCGGCCCTGGGCGACCTGCATATCCAGATCGTCAACGTCAGCGGCGGCCAGCAGATCCTCGAACTGTCCGGGCCCAACGTGCGCCAGGTGCTGATGAAGTCCACCAGCTACGACGTGCACCCCAACAACTTCCCGGTGGGCAAGGCGGTGGGGACGGTGTTCGCCAAGTCGCAACTGGTGATCCGCCGCACCGGCGAAGACACCTGGGAATTGCTGGTGCGCCGCAGCTTCTCCGATTACTGGTGGATGTGGCTGCAAGATGCCGCCGCCGAATACGGCCTGAGCGTGCAGGCCTGATCGCCGGGCCTTGGTTTTACAGGTGATCAACCGCGCTGCGGTTGCCCTTATGAACAGGAGTTACCCCGCATGAGCCGCGCCCCCGATACATGGATTCTCACCGCCGACTGCCCCAGCGTGCTCGGCACGGTGGACGCGGTGACCCGCTTTCTGTTCGAGCAGGGTTGCTACGTCACCGAGCACCACTCCTTCGATGACCGGCTCTCGGGCCGCTTCTTCATCCGCGTGGAATTTCGCCAGCCCGACGGCCTCGACGAACAGGGGTTCCGCCAGGGGCTGGCCGAGCGCGCCAAAGCCTTCGCGATGAACTTCGAACTGACCGCGCCGCACTACCGGCCGAAGGTGGTGATCATGGTCTCCAAGGCCGATCACTGCCTCAACGATCTGCTCTATCGCCAGCGCATCGGCCAGTTGCCCATGGACGTGGTGGCGGTGGTGTCCAACCACCCGGACCTCAAGCCCCTGGCCGACTGGCACCAGATTCCCTACCACCACTTCCCCCTCGACCCCAACGACAAGCCGTCCCAGGAGCGTCAGGTGTGGCAGGTGATCGAGGAGTCCGGCGCCGAACTGGTGATCCTTGCCCGCTACATGCAAGTGCTGTCGCCGGAGCTGTGCCGCAAGCTCGACGGCAAGGCGATCAATATCCACCACTCGCTGCTGCCGGGCTTCAAGGGTGCCAAGCCTTATCACCAGGCCTACAACAAGGGCGTGAAACTGGTGGGCGCCACCGCGCACTACATCAACAACGACCTGGACGAAGGCCCGATCATCGCCCAGGGCGTGGAGGTGGTGGACCACAGCTACTACCCCGAGGACCTGATTGCCAAGGGGCGAGACATTGAAGGCCTGACCCTGGCCCGGGCGGTGGGCTACCACATCGAACGCAGAGTCTTCCTTAACGGCAACCGAACGGTCGTTCTTTAGCGACAAGCTGCAAGCTCCAAGCCGCTAGAAAAAGCGGCGTGCACACTTCTTGCGGCTTGTAGCTTGCCGCTTGAAGCTTGTTTCACTCTCGTCACAACAACAAATAAAGAGGTGACTGACATGTCTGGTAATCGTGGTGTCGTGTATCTGGGCAGCGGCAAGGTCGAGGTACAGAAAATCGACTATCCAAAAATGCAGGACCCGCGCGGCAGGAAGATCGAGCACGGCGTCATCCTGCGCGTGGTCTCCACCAATATCTGCGGTTCGGACCAACACATGGTTCGCGGCCGTACCACCGCCCAGGTCGGCCTGGTCCTGGGCCACGAAATCACCGGCGAAGTCATCGAGAAGGGCAGTGACGTCGAGAACCTGAAGATCGGTGACCTGGTGTCGGTGCCGTTCAACGTGGCGTGCGGACGCTGCCGTTCCTGCAAGGAACAACACACCGGGGTCTGCCTGACCGTCAACCCGGCCCGCGCCGGCGGTGCCTACGGCTACGTCGACATGGGCGACTGGACCGGTGGCCAGGCCGAATACGTGCTGGTGCCTTACGCCGACTTCAACCTGCTGAAACTGCCGGACCGCGACAAGGCCATGGAGAAGATCCGCGACCTGACCTGCCTCTCCGACATCCTGCCCACCGGTTATCACGGTGCGGTGACCGCCGGTGTCGGCCCGGGCAGCAGCGTCTACATTGCCGGTGCCGGCCCCGTGGGCCTGGCGGCGGCCGCCTCGGCTCGCCTGCTGGGGGCGGCGGTGGTGATCGTCGGCGACGTCAACCCGGTGCGCCTGGCCCACGCCAAGGCCCAGGGTTTTGAAATTGCCGACCTGTCCAAAGACACCCCGCTGCACGAACAGATCGCCGCCCTGCTGGGCGAGCCGGAAGTCGACTGCGCGGTGGACGCCGTGGGCTTCGAAGCCCGTGGCCACGGCCATGCCGGTGCCCAGCACGAAGCCCCGGCCACCGTGCTCAACTCGTTGATGGGCGTGGTGCGGGTGGCGGGCAAGATTGGTATTCCCGGCCTGTACGTCACCGAAGACCCGGGCGCCGTGGACGCCGCGGCGAAGATCGGCAGCCTGAGCATCCGCTTCGGCCTGGGCTGGGCCAAATCCCACAGCTTCCACACCGGCCAGACCCCGGTGATGAAATACAACCGCCAGCTGATGCAGGCCATCATGTGGGACCGCATCAACATCGCCGAAGTGGTGGGCGTGCAGGTCATCAGCCTCGACGACGCCCCGCGCGGCTATGGCGAATTCGATGCCGGCGTACCGAAGAAATTCGTCATCGACCCGCACAAGCTGTTCAGCGCTGCCTGAGGACCGTCAGCCTTTGGGTTGATGCCTGTCAGCCAACTGAAAACGCCGCCTTCTCTTGCCGGGAAGGCGGCGTTTTTTCTGTGGCGAGGGAGCTTGCTCCCGCCCGGCCGGCGCCCCGGCGCGTAGCGGTCGTAAACCTGCTGGCGCGGCTTGTCAGGCTCACCGCGTAGATGCTACTGGGGGGCGCTGCGCACCCCAGCGGGAGCAAGCTCCCTCGCCACAACAGGCCTTGCCACTACAACAAGTTCCTGTTCGTTCGGCCGCTCAAGTGAACAGCATTCCGCCCATTGGCGGGCTTTTCGTTGCCTGCGAACCCGACTCGATCAATAGCCCCTGCCCGGGTAGTCGAACCAGTGTTCTCCACTCAGGATCTCGTTCATGTGGGCGTCGTCAAGAATCCCTGGTGCATCCCGCAGGAAACGCGAGCGCCACTGGGGCAGCCACCAGTAATTGAGCGCCGTGCCTCTTGGCAGCAGCACCAGGCTCAGGACGGGGCGCTCTATGGCCCCGCGCTGGTACAGCTGGTGGCTGCGGTCCATGAAGTCCAGGTAGTAGTCGAGGGGCAGGGACAGCATCAGGGCCGTGGTGTGCACCTTTTCGGTCTGGGTGCGCTGTGGGTCCTGCAGCAGGTTCAGGGCTTCGCAGTAGTAGCGCTCGGGTTGGCGGGCGAACGCCTGGGCCTCGGGATCTTCAAGAATGCCCAAGGCGCTGCCGTCGTCGCGCCAGTCGGCTCCCTGGCTATCACTGAAGTGCTGGCGGATGAAGCCGGTCAGCGGGCCGGGGGCCGCGTCGGTGCATGCGCGGCTATCGACCGGGGTACCGATTCGCCAGAGGAGGATGGCGATTGCCAGGGCCAGCAGCAGGCCGCTGTAGAGCGCAGCTTTCATAAGAGTCCGTTCGGTGGGTGGCGCCAGGCGACGCGGGGTTTCCATGGCAGGCAGGGGGCTGCCTGCAAGGACGCGGGTGGGGGCCTGGACGCGGAGTTTACCTTGAGGGCGTTGGCGGCCAAGCCCGCTCCTGCGGCAGCCGTTGCCTGTTACAGCGCGCTCAGTTGCCCCTGGTACAGCACCGGCCCGGTCGGTTGCCCGGTGGGCGAGCCGCCATGGGGCTCAAGGCTCACCGCCAGGGCGATCGGCGTATCGAGCAGGGCGCGCTGGGCCTGGCTCAGGTTGATCTTGCCCTTGCCCCCCACCGGCACCACGCCCAGGGAAATCGGCGGGCCGTCGGCGGGGATCGCCCAGAGTTCCAGGCTGCGGTCCAGGCCGATGGCGGCCAGGGTCAGGGGTTCGACTTGCAGGTACTGGGCGTGGGCCTTGATCCGCAGCGCCGGTTGTTGTTCGGCGCTGAGCAGGGTGGCGCTGTAGCGCACCTGATCGCGCTGCTGGATAAAGCCGATGTACAGGGTCGCCAGCACGGCGCAGGCGGCAAGCGCCAGACGCAGGCGCATCCACCGCGGGTTCTTCTTCGGCAGGTGCAGGACCTGGGGCAGGATACGCGCCTGAATGCCTTGCCAGACCTGTTCCGGTACTGCCTGCTCGGGGATGGCTTCGGTCAGGCTGGCGAGGCTTTCTTGCCACTGCGCCAGTTCTTCGCGCAGGGCCGCGTCGTCCAGCAGGAGCATTTCAAAACGCCGGCGCGCGGCGCCCTGCATCAGGCCGATGGCGTAGTCGGCGGCCAGCGCGCGGCGGCGTTCAGGGGTTTGATAATTCATGATTCAAGGCACCTGCGCAGGCGTTCCATGCCGCGGCGGATCCAGGATTTGACCGAGCCCAGGGGCGCCGCCAGGTGCTCGGCCAGTTCCGAGCAGGACAGGCCCTGGAAGTAGGCCACGGTAATCGACTGGCGCTGCATGCCGTCGAGGCTTTCCAGGCAGCGGTTCAGGGCCTGGGCGGCGCGGGCGCTGTCCAGCAGTTCATGGGCCGACGGGCTTTCATCCTCCAGCTGTTGTTCTTCGCGTTCGCCCAGCGGCCGTTCGCGGTGTTTGCGCAACTGGTCGATGGCCTGGTTGCGGGTGATGTTGATCATCCAGGTCAGGGGCGCGGACAGGTGCGGCTGGTAGCGCACGGCGTTGTTCCAGATACGCACGAAGCTCTCCTGCAGCACTTCCTCGGCCAGATCGCGGCGGCCCATGAAGCGCAGGGCGACGCCCATCAGCCGCGGTGCAACGTTGCGGTACAGGGTTTCGAAGGCGCGGCGATCACCCAGTGAACACTGGGCCAGCAGATGCCGGAGCTGATCAGGGTCGAGAGCGGAAATGGCGGTTCTCCAGGCAAGCGGCAAGTGGATGGACCACTGCTGGCGACGGTCAATGCAGCCAGAGGGTAGTCCAGGGTGGGCAGTTGTTCCATTCACGGGGTGCGGCCTCATGCTACGGCGGGCGCCGGTCTTGGCTCCGCCGATCGTCGATGCGGGATATACGCAGAGCGGGAGGCCATGGATGCGCGGATTGTCGACTAAAATCCAGGAGGCGCGAGCGCGGCTCCACGCGTTTCGGAACATTCGCCGTGCAGATCAGTCAAAAGGCTGTTTTCCAGCCACCCGACCAGGGATGGTTTCCTGCCCTTTGAGGTTGTTTCGATGAATATTCCACGCGGTTTTGCCCTGGCCACCCTGATGAGCCTGGCAGCCGGTTCGGCGTTGGCCGGCGGTTTCAGCTTGAGCGATGCGGCCAACGCCATTGCCGGCATGCAGGGCGGTGACAAGGCCGCTGCCGCCGCGCCGACTTCCCAGACCGCCGACCTGCTGGGCACCCTGGCGCAACTCAATGTCACCCCCCAGCAAGCCATTGGCGGCACCGGCGCCATGCTCGGCCTGGCGAAGAATCAGCTCAGCGGTTCCGACTATTCGCAACTGAGCCAAAGCGTACCGGGCCTGGACCAGCTCTCGGGCAGCAACGCCCTGGGCAGCCTGGGCGCCTTGAGCGGCCTGCTCGGCCAGTCTTCCGGCAAGGGCGCCGGCCTGGACAGCGCCCTGGGCAACGTCAAGGACACCAATGACCTGAACAACGCCTTTGGCGCCCTGGGCATGGACAGCGGCATGATCGGCCAGTTTGCGCCGCTGATCCTGCAGTACCTGGGCCAGCAGGGCGTTGGCGGTTCCCTGCTGCAAAGCCTGGGCGGCATCTGGGGCGTGGCCAAGTAACGCGCTCCGGCTCCGGCGCCTGGCGCGCCGGGGCTTCCCCTGATTCCTGAAACAGCGGTCTTTACCTTTCCCGGAGTTTTCGCCGAATCGGGCCTGTGCTATATCTCGCGCCCCGTTTTCCAAGGAAGCTTGAACGCGATGTTCATGGATGCACTGAAGATGTCTTTGCCCGCCGACGCGGTGCTCGGTTTCATGCTCTACATGCTGGGCGCTGCCCTGGTCTTTGCCCTCTACGCGTTCATCTATACGCGCCTGACCCCCTATAACGAGTTCGCCTTGATCCGCCAGGGCAACAGTGCGGCGGCCATCGCCTTGTCCGGCGCCTTGCTGGGCTTTGCCATTCCGGTGGCCAGCGCGATTTCCCATTCCATCTCGATCATCGATTTCCTGCTCTGGGCCGGCATCGCCTCGGTGGTGCAGCTGCTGGCGTTCTTTGTCGTCAGCCTGACCCTCAAGGGCCTGTCCCAGCGCATTGCCAACCAGGAAAACGCCGCGGCGATCCTGGTGGCGGCGGTGTCTGTCGGTGTCGGCCTGCTGAATGCGGCCTGCATGACCCCATCGGTCTGAGGGCGCCGGCATGAAACGCAGTAAAAGCGTGCGCCTGGTGCTGCTGGGCAGCGTGCCGTTCGCCCTGGCCGCCTGTGACGGCGAGCCTCAGGCGACTCGGGAAGTTCGCCAAGTCCAGCATTTCACCAGCCCGCAGGAGTGTGAGCAGGCGCAGATCCCACTGGACATCTGCCAGTCGGCCCGCGACGACGCCTGGGAGCGTAGTGACGTGGTGGCCCCGCGTTACCCGGACCTGCAAGACTGCGAGGAGGACTTCTACCCCGGCAGTTGCAAGGTCTCCATCTACAATCGGACCTACATACCGACTTTCCAGGGCTTTGCCCTGACCAGCCAACGCATGGTGCCGGTCAAGCCCGAGGACGAGCCGCAGCAAACCAGCTCCAATTCCAGCGGCACCAGTAGCAGTGGTAGCAGCGCGGTGAGCGCCGGCAATGGAGGCTCGTACGGGGGTGGCTCTTCCAGTTCCGGTTCCAGTTTCTGGCGCTGGATCGGCCTGGATTCGAGCCCGGAGCCACGGTATTTCAGCGAGGCCCTGTACCAGGAGCGCGACGGTCGCGGCGGTGTGCAATTGAGCACCCTCAGCCAGCAGGTCGAGGCCGGCAAGACCTTCAGCCATGCCAACAACGGTGGCCGTTTCGGTATTTCCAGTCCGGAGCGCTTCACCCGCGCCGGCGACTCCATGGCCGGCGCCCATGAGGTGGTCAGTCGAGGCGGTTTCGGTTCCGGGCACAGCTGGGGTTTCGGTTCTTGAAGCGCATCCCCAGCACCCCGCGTGCGGATTGGCAGGCCACGGCGCAGCAGTTGGGCTTTGCCTTCCACACCTTCGACGGCGAGCCGTACTGGGACGAGTCGGCCTACTACCGCTTCAGCCTGCGGCAGATCGAGGACGACCTGGAGGACCCGACCCAGGAACTGCACGAGCTGTGCATGGCCCTGGTGGCCGAAGTGGTGGACAGCGAAGCGTTGCTGGAGCGCCTGGCCATTCCCCGGGCCTTTCACGAGTTGATCCGCCAGTCGTGGAAGCAGGGCGACCCCCATCTCTACGGGCGCATGGACCTGTGCTACGACGGCAGCGGCCCGGCCAAGTTGCTGGAGACCAATTACGACACGCCGACCTCGCTGTATGAGGCGAGCTTCTTCCAGTACGTCTGGCTTGAGCAGCAGTTGCAGCGCGGGCGGTTGCCGGCTGGCTGCGATCAGTTCAACAGCATCGAGGACAAGCTGCTGCAGGCCTTCGTCCAGGGCGGCTTCAAGTCGCCGATGCACTTCGCCTCGGTCAGGGATTCACTGGAGGATCGCGGCACCGTCGAATACCTGCGCGACATTGCCCGTCAGGCTGGCCTGGGCACGCGCCTGATCAATATCGAGGACATCGGCCTCAATGCCGGTGGGCGTTTCGTCGACCTGCTGGAGATGCCCATCGACAGCCTGTTCAAGCTCTATCCCTGGGAACAGCTGTTCCACGAAGCCTACGGCCCGGCGATTGCCGGCAGCGGCACGCAGTTTGTCGAGCCGCCGTGGAAGGCGATTCTTTCCAACAAGGGCGCGCTGGCCCTGCTCTGGGAGCGGCACGCGGGGCACCCGAACCTGCTGCCGGCGTTTATTGACGACGACCCCTCCGCCAGCCTGGGCCCGGGTTGGGTGCGCAAGCCGTTCTTTTCCCGAGAGGGCGCCAATGTGGAAATCTGCACCGAAGGCGGTGAGCGCCTGATCGAGGCCGGGCCCTATGGCGGGCCCTGTATCCGCCAGCGGTTTCACCCGCTGCCGGTGTTTGCCGGCAACCACACGGTGATTGGCAGTTGGGTGATTGGCGACCAGCCAGCGGGGATCGGCATTCGTGAAGACAACTCGCCGATCACCAAGGACAGCAGCCGCTTCCTGCCCCACGTGATCAGCGATTGATCAGCGGCGTTCGTTCAGCAGTTCGCTGATGCGCTGGTCCTTGTCGGTCCACAGCCGGTTGACCCAGTCCTGCACCTGTTGGCGGAACGCCGGGTCGTTTTCGTAATCGCCGTGCCACAGCGCCGGGTCCAGCTCGCGGGTGCGGATGTCGATGATCACCTTGGGCACGCTGCCACTGATCAGGTCCCAGAAACCGGGAATGCGTTCCTGGGGATAGACCACGGTGACGTCCAGCATGGCGTCCAGTTGCTCGCCCATGGCCGCGAGGACGAAGGCCACGCCGCCGGCCTTGGGTTTGAGCAGGTGCTGGAAGGGCGAGTCTTGCTGCTGGCGCTTGGCCGGGGTGAAGCGGGTGCCTTCCAGGTAATTGACCACGGTCACCGGCTGGCGCTTGAACAGCTCGCAGGCGGCCTTGGTGATCTCCAGGTCCTTGCCTTGCAGTTCCGGGTGCTTGGCCAGGAACGCCTTGCTGTAGCGCTTCATGAAGGGGTAGTCCAGGGCCCACCAGGCCAGGCCCAGGAATGGCACCCAGATCAGTTCCTTCTTGAGGAAGAACTTGAAGAACGGCGTGCGCCGGTTGAGGGTCTGGATCAGTGCCGGGATGTCGACCCAGGACTGGTGGTTGCTCACCACCAGGTAGGAGGTGTCGACCCGCAGGCCTTCGCCGCCGCGAATGTCCCAGTGGGTGGGGATGCACAGGGCGAAGATCAGCTTGTCGATCTCGGCCCAGGTCTCGGCGATCCACATCACCGCGGCCGAGGCGTAATCGCGCAGGCGCCCGGGCAGAACCAGCTTGAGCAGGGCGAACACCATCAGCGGGCCGAACAGCACCAGGGTGTTGAGCAGCAGGAGCAGGGTGACGAAACAGCCGGTGAGCAGGCGGCGCATAAGGCACTCTTTGCAATCTTTTGGGCGCGCCATGATAAGCAGCTTCGCCGGGCAGGCCAAATTCTAAGTGGCAGCGGCAAGCGGCAAGCGGCAAGCTCCAAGCTTGAGGCTTGAGGCTTGAGGCTTGAGGCTTGAGGCTTGAGGCTTGAAGCTGCTTCTATACGAACCAATTCGTTGGCAGCGGTCTAAAATCCCGCTGCCCCTCTCTTCAAGGAATCCACTGCCGTGAAATCTGTCCTTGCTCTTGTTTCGCTGTTGGCGCTGCCGGTGATGGCCGCCGAGCCGACCCTGTATGGCCGTTATGAATACATTCGCCTGCCGGAAATCGGTGAAACCCTGCAGGCCAAGATGGACACCGGGGCCCTGACCGCGTCGCTGTCGGCCAAGGATATCCAGACCTTCACCCGCGACGGTGAGGATTGGGTACGTTTCCGCCTGGCCACCAAGAATGGCGGCGGCAAGGTCTTTGAGCACAAGGTGGCGCGGATCAGCAAGATCAAGAGCCGCTCCGACGAGGGAGATGAGGCTGAAGAGCCGCAGTCGGCCAAGCGCCCGGTGGTGGAGCTGGAGATGTGCCTGGGCAACGTCAAGCGCACGGTGGAGGTCAACCTCACCGACCGCAGCAGCTTCAACTATCCGCTGCTGATCGGCGCCAAGGCGCTGCGGGAATTCGGCGCGGCGGTGAACCCGGCGCGGCGCTATACCGCTGACAAGCCCGACTGCTGATTGACTGTCTACAAGGCATCCGGCACCGTTCGCCCACTGAATTTGCGTGCTTGGATGCCATGCCTCATATCCTGATTGTCGAAGACGAAGCGGCCATTGCCGACACCCTGATCTTCGCCCTGCAAGGCGAAGGTTTCACCACCACCTGGTTGAGCCTGGGCCGCGCGGCCCTGGAGTATCAGCAGGCGAGCCCCGCGGACCTGATCATCCTCGATATCGGCCTGCCGGATATCAGCGGCTTTGAAACCTGCAAGCAGCTGCGCCGCTTCAGCGAAGTGCCGGTGATGTTTCTCAGCGCCCGGGACGGCGAGATCGATCGGGTGGTGGGCCTGGAGATCGGCGCCGACGATTATGTGGTCAAGCCCTTCAGCCCGCGGGAAGTGGCGGCGCGAGTCAAGGCGATCCTCAAGCGCATGACCCCGCGAGCGGCTCCCGAGGTGGCCACGGCGCTGTTCGTCATCGACGCCGAGCGGGTGCAGATCAGCTACCGGGCCCAGCCCCTGAGCCTGACCCGGCATGAATTCCGCCTGCTGCAATGCCTGCTGGAGCAGCCCGAGCGGGTGTTCAGCCGCGAGCAGTTGCTGGATGCCCTGGGGGTGATGGCGGATGTGGGCTACGAGCGCAATATCGACAGCCACATCAAGAGCCTGCGGGCCAAGCTGCGGCTGGTGGCGGCCGAGGCCGAGCCGATCCAGACCCATCGCGGCCTGGGCTACAGCTACAGCCCGAGCCACGCCTGATGACCTTGGGCATCCGCATCTTCCTGGTCTATTTGCTGTTCATCAGCCTGACCGGCTATTTCGTGCTGAGCACGGTGATGAAGGAGATCCGCCCCGGCGTGCGCCAGTCCACCGAGGAAACCCTGGTGGACACCGCCAACCTGCTGGCGGAGATCCTGCGGGACGATTTCAAGGCCGGCACCCTCAGCGAGAACCGCTGGCCGCAACTGCTGCGGGCCTACGGTGAGCGGCAACCGGCGGCGACCATCTGGGGCCTGCCGAAGAATCAGGTCAACCACCGCATCTACGTCACCGACGCCAAGGGCATCGTGGTCCTGGACTCCAGCGGCCTGGCGGTGGGCCAGGACTATTCGCGCTGGAACGATGTCTACCTGACCCTGCGCGGCCAATATGGCGCGCGTTCGTCGCGCTCGCTGGCCGACGATCCCAATTCTTCGGTGATGCACGTGGGCGCGCCGATCCGCGACAACGGCCAGATCATCGGCGTGGTCACCGTGGCCAAGCCCAACAGTTCCTTGCAGCCCTACGTCGACCGTACTGAACGCCGCCTGCTGTGGTACGGCGCCGGGTTGATCGCCATGGGCCTGCTGTTTGGTGCCTTGCTGTCCTGGTGGCTGAGCGCGGCGTTGCGGCGCATGACGGCCTATGCGCTGGCGGTCAGTGAAGGGCGCCGGGCCGAGCTGCCGCACTATCGCGGTGGCGAAATGGAGCAGTTGGCAACGGCGGTGGAACACATGCGCACCCAGCTCGAAGGCAAGGCCTATGTCGAGCGTTACGTGCACACCCTGACCCACGAACTGAAGAGCCCCCTGGCGGCCATTCGTGGGGCGGCGGAGCTGCTGCAAAGCGAGATGCCCCTGGAACAGCGCCAGCGCTTCGTCGGCAATATCGACAGCGAAAGCGCGCGCATGCAGCAGTTGATCGAGCGCCTGTTGAACCTGGCGCAAGTGGAGCAGCGCCAGGGCCTGGAAGAGCGGGTCAGCGTGCCCCTGGCGCCGTTGTGCAAGGAGCTGTTGAACAGCCAGCACGGGCGTATCGAAGGCAAGCAACTGCAGGTGGAACTGCGGGTGCCGGCGGACCTGGCCTGGTCCGGCGAGCCGTTCCTGCTGCGCCAGGCCCTGGGCAACCTGTTGACCAATGCCCTGGACTTCAGCCCCGTGGGCGGCCTGTTGCGCTGCTCGGCGCAGCGGGTGGAGGAAGGCGTGGAACTGGTGCTGTTCAACCAGGGCGAGCCGATTCCGGACTATGCCCTGCCGCGCCTGTGCGAGCGCTTCTATTCCCTGCCGCGCCCGGACAGCGGGCGCAAGAGCACCGGCCTGGGGCTGAACTTCGTCGAGGAAGTGGTGCAGCTGCATGGCGGCCAGATGCGCATTGAGAACGTTGCGGGTGGGGTGCAGGTGACGTTGCGCCTGCCCTGAGCGGGGATTCTCCACAGAGTCTCCACATTGCCCCCATAAAACCCCCATGCCCGCGTTCCAGACTCTCGCCCATTCGAACTGGGAGAGCCTCATGAACCGTAACCTGACCTTCAAACTCGGGGCCATCGGCCTGTTGATCATGCTGTTGCTGATACCGCTGTTGATGATCAGCGGCCTGATCGGCGAGCGCCAGAGCCTGCGCGACGGCGTGCTCGAGGATATCGCCCGCAGCTCCAGCACTCAGCAGCAGATCAGCGGCCCGGTGATGGTGGTGGATTACCGCAAGACCGTGCGCACCTGGAAAACCGACGAAAAGACCAAGAAGCGCTACCAGGAAACCAGCCAGAAACAGGGACGGTTGTTCTTCCTGCCAGAGCATTTCGAACTCGACGGCAAGGCCCAGACCGAGCTGCGTTCCCGAGGGATCTACGAGGCGCGGCTGTTCCACGCCGACAACCACATCAGCGGCCATTTCGCCGTGCCCGAGCAGTACGGCATCAAGGAGGATTTTGCGGACTACCAGTTCGACCAGCCGTTCCTGGCGGTGGGCATCAGCGATATCCGCGGCATCGAAAACGCCCTGCAACTGCAGCTCAACGGCCAGACCCTGGACTTTGCCCCCGGCACCTTTGTCAGCTGGCTGGACGAAGGCGTGCACGTGCTGCTGCCGCCCCTGGACCTGAAGAAGAGCACCCGCCTGGACTTCGCCTTCGACCTGCGCTTGCAGGGCACCGGCCAGTTGCAGGTGCTGCCTGTGGGCAAGACCAGCAAGGTGCTGCTGACGGCCAACTGGCCGCACCCGAGCTTTGTCGGCAACTACCTGCCGGTGCAGCGTGAAGTCACCGAGCAGGGCTTTTCGGCGATCTGGCAGACCTCGTTCTTCTCCACCAACCTGGAGCAGGCCATGGAGCGCTGCGCTTACAGCAGCCAATGCCAGGACTTCAACAGCCGCAGCTTTGGCGTGAGTTTCATCGACCCGGTGGACCAGTACCTGAAAAGCGATCGGGCGATCAAATACGCCCTGCTGTTCATCGGCCTGACCTTTGCCGGCTTCTTCCTGTTTGAAGTGCTCAAGAGCCTGTCGGTGCACCCGATCCAGTACGGCCTGGTGGGCGTGGCGCTGGCGTTCTTCTACCTGTTGCTGCTGTCGCTGTCGGAGCACCTGGGTTTCGAGCTGGCGTATGGCGTGTCGGCTACGGCTTGCGTGGGCTTGATCGGCTTCTATGTCAGCTATGTGCTGCACAGCTGGCGTAATGGCGCGGTGTTCGCGCTTTCACTGGCGGCCTTGTACGGCTTGCTCTATGGCCTGCTCAGCGCCGAGGACTACGCCTTGCTGATGGGGTCGCTGTTGCTGTTCGGCCTGTTGGGCGTGTTCATGGTGCTGACCCGCAAGCTGGACTGGTATGGCCTGGGCCAGAGCAAGACCCCGGCGCCCCTGCAGTTCGATCTGGAGGCCATCCATGAGTAAGTCACTGGGCTTGCGTGAGGACCAGCGTCAGCGCGAACGCCTGACGCAGCGGATTGGCCAGTTGTTTCCGCGGGATGCCTGGTGGCTGGTGCGCCAGCAAGCCGCTCCCCGTGCTGCAGGAGCCGGCTTGCCGGCGAACAGGGCCGAGCGCCTGACCGATTAGGCCGGCGGTCGGGTCGCCAGCATCGACGGCCGCTGGCTGACCTCGAAGTACCAGGCGGCCAGTTGAGGCTGGTCCTGGCGCCATTCCAGGTCGGGGTGGCGGAAGTCCAGGTAACCCAGGGCGCAGGCGACGCTGATGGCGGCAATATCGAAGTGGCAGGCCAGCTCGGCAATCGCCTCGGCCTCCAGCACCGCCAGGGCGCGGCGGATCTTGTCGCGCTGGCCGTCGAGCCACTGTTCCCAGTGTTTTTCCGGGGCGCGCAGGGCCAGCTCGTAGCGCACCAGCACGGCAGCGTCCATGATCCCGTCGGCCAGGGCCGCGAGCGTCAGGCGGCGCCAGCGGGCCGAGCCGTCCCGGGGGATCAGCGGGTTGCCGACGTGCTGCTGGTCCAGGTAGTCGAGGATCACCCGGCTGTCGTACAGCACCTGGCCGTTGTCCAGGCGCAGGGCGGGAATCTTGCCCAGGGGGTTGTCCTGGTTCAGGGTGGCGTCCGGGCTGACCGGGCTCAGTTGGCTGGCTTGCAGGGCGACCCGGTTCAACTGCCCGGTTTCATGCAGCAGCACCATGACTTTGCGTACGTAAGGTGATGCCGGGTTGTGGAACAGCGTCATGCTTGGGGTGGACATGATTATTCCTCGCGGGTGGAAGTCTCGCAGCCCGGGGATCTTAGCGCAGCCTGGGGCATTGGCCACAGGGGCGAGCGGCGGTACAGACAAGGAGTGATGAGTGCGCAGGTCCTATTTTCTACACGGGTTGTACAGCCTGGCCCTGACCCTGTTGGGCGCGCTGGCGGTGTACCTGGCGTTGCAATACGAGTTTCGTCGCAAGGGCGAGGGCGAGCCGGAACTGATCATGGCGTTCGCCTACATCGCCTGGTACTGGGCCCTGCCGGCGCTGGCCCTGCCGGGCCTGGCTTGCGCCCTGTTACGCCTGCGCGGTCCCGACCCGGTGACCCAGCGGTGGCGCTGGAGCCTGGCGGCCAGCTATGTGCCGTTGCTGGGGCTGGCCTTGTTCAGCGTGCTGGTGGCCATCGAGGCGTTCCAGGAAAACCGGGTGTTCATCCCGGTGATGCTGATCGGCCTCGGGCTTTCGATGTACCTGTGGCGCGGTTTCCCGGCGCCGGGTTCAGGCCGCCGGCTTGCGTCGCAACAGGCCGTGCAGGGCGATCAGGGTCGGTAGGCCCAGGCCCAGCCAGCTCAGGCTGTCCCAGACGCCATCACCCAGCAGCGCGGCGAACAACCCGGCGGCGCTCAGCAGGCCAAGCGCCAGGGGCGCGCCGAAGACCTTCCAGAAACTCGCTTGCCGCGGCTTCATCGGCGTCCCTCCTGGCGCGGCTTGCCGGCCCGCCGGCGGACGGTCCACAGGTACAGGCCGCTGCCCAGGACGATGAGGGTCAGGACGTCCATCGCTGCCCACAGCAGCTTCATCGGCAGGCCGCCGTAGTCGCCGAAATGCAGCGGCTGGGACATGCCCATGGCGTCCATGTACCAGGGCCGCTCGCCGACGGCTGTGACCTGCAGGCTGCTGGCGTCGATCAGCACCGGGGTCAGCAGGTGCGAGGTCAGGTGGCTGTCGCCCTTGAGGAACACCGCGTAGTGATGCTCGCTGGAAAAGCGTGTGCCAGGAAAGGCGATGAAGTCTGGCTGCATGCCCGGGGCGGCTTCCCTGGCGATCTCCAGCAGGCGGCTGGCCGGTGCCAGCGAGGTCAGCGGCGGGGCGTCGCGGTAGGGCGCGACCATGGCGCTGAGGCTGTCGTTGCGCCAGGCGGCGATGATCAGGTCGGCGCAGGCGCTGATCACCCCGGTCACGCCCACCACCAGGGCCCAGGTCAGGGTCACCACGCCGATCAGGTTGTGCAGGTCGAGCCAGCGCAGGCGGCTGGATTTGTCCTGGCGCACCGTGGCGAACTTCAGGCGGCGCATGAACGGCAGGTAGAGCACCGTGCCGGAGACGATCGCCAGCACAAACAGCAGGCCCATGAAGGCCAGCAGCAGTTTGCCCGGCAGCCCGGCAAACATGTCCACATGCAGGCGCAGCATGACCATCATCAACCCGCCGTTGGCCGAGGGCATGGCCAGTGCCTCGCCGGTGCGGGCATCGAGCATGAAGGTGTGGGACGAATTGGGCTCGGTGCCGGCGCTCTGGGCCATGATCGCCAGCACGCCGTTGGGTTCGTCCTCGTCCCAGCCGAAGTACTGCATGACCTCGCCGGGGCGGTGAGCCTCGGCGGCCTTGACCAGCTGTTGCAGGTCCAGGCGCGGGGTGTCGGCGGGCAGCTCCCGCAGTTGTGGCGCGTCCCCCAGCAGGTGGTCGATCTCGTGGTGGAAGATCAGCGGCAGCCCGGTGAGCGCGAGCAGCAGCAGAAACACCGTGCAGATCAGGCTGGCCCAGGTGTGGATCAAGGACCAGCGGCGGATGGTCGTGCTTTTCATTGCTTAGCCTTCAGACGCAGCCGATTACCATTGATAGGTGGCGCTGGCGACCACGCTACGTTGGTCGCCGAAATAGCAGTAGGAACCATCGCAGGTGGACAGGTAGTCCTTGTCGAACAGGTTGGTGGCGTTGAGTTTCAGCGACGCCCCTTTGAGGCTGTTGTCCAGGCGACCGAGGTCGTAGTGCACGGCAGCGTCGAACACCGTGTAGGCGTCGGCCTTGCCCAGCCAGGTGTTGGCCTGGTCGCCATAGGTATTGCCGGTGTAGCGGGCACCGGCACCGATGCCGAAACCGTCGAGTACGCCGGAGTGCCAGGTGTAGTCCGTCCACAGGGAGGCTTGCTGGTTGGGCATCAGCTGCAGGCGGTTGCCTTTGTGGATGCCTTTTTGTACCTCGGACTTGGCCAGGGTGTAGGCCGCGATGACCTTGAGGTTGTCGGTCACGTCAGACACGGCTTCCAGTTCCAGGCCCTTGACCTTCACTTCGCCGGTCTGGTTGGTGATCGATTCGCCACCGGCGCCGATGCTGGTTACCAGGACGTTTTTCTGGGTCAGGTCGTAGACCGCCGCACTCAGCAGAGTGTTCGAACCCGGCGGCTGATACTTGATGCCCAGCTCCCATTGCTGGCCTTGCGTCGGTTTGTACGACTCGGTCGGCGACGCGCTGGCGTTGCTGGCCGGCTGGAACGATTCGGCGTAGGACAGGTACGGCACAACCCCCGAGTCGAACACATAGCTCAGCGCCGCATTGCCACTGAAGTTCTGGCTGCGATCGGTGTTGGTCACGTCCTTCTTGTTGAGGTAGGTGGTGCCCTGGTGCACCCAGTCCTCACGGCCGCCCAGGGTCAGGCGCCATTGGTTCAGGGCCATCTGGTCCTGGACGTAGAGGCCGGTCTGGATGGTTTTCTGGTCGTAGTCGTAATAGGCGTCGACGCGCGCCGGGCGCACGATCGGCTGGCCATGGACCGGATTGAAGATATTGGTTTTGCCCCCGTCGCCATAAATCGACAGGTACGAAGTGCTGGTGCGCTGGTGGTCCAGGCCGATGAGCACGGTGTGGTCGATGTCGCCGGTGGCGAAGTTGGCCTGGAAGTTGTTGTCGACCGCGAACTGGCCGATGTCTTCGTTGACGTTGGTCGAGGTACGGCTGATGTTGCCCGCCGCGTCAGCCGGGGCGTAGGCGTAGGAACCCACGGTCAACTGCTGGAAGGACAGCTCCGATTTGGTGTAGCGCAGGTTCTGGCGGAACTGCCAGACATCGTTGAAACGGTGCTCGAAGGCGTAGCCCAGGGCGTAGTAGGTGCGGTCGTAGAACTCGTAGTCCGGGTCGCCCAGGTTCTTGTGATGGGAAACCTCGCCCAGTGGCGACTTGATCTTGGTGCCCTGGATCGGCATGAACTGGCTGGTGGCGCCGGTATCGTCGCGGGTGAACTGCGAGAGCAGGGTCAGGCGGGTGTCGGTGTCGATGTTCCAGGTCAGGCTGGGGGCGATGTTGTAGCGCTTGTTGTCGATGTGATCGACCTGGGTGCCGGCATCGCGCACCACGCCGCTGAGCCCGTAGAGAAACTGGCCCTCGTCGTCGATCTTGCCGGTGCTGGCGAAGTTGATCTGACGGTAGTTGTCGCTGCCGTACTGGATCTGCACGGCATGGCTGGTTTGCGCGCTGGGGCGCCGGCTGACCATGTCCAGCAGGCCGCCCGGCGGGGTCTGGCCATACACCGAGGACGCCGGGCCGCGCAGCAGGGCCAGGCGGTCGAGGTTCCAGGTTTCCGCTTTCGGGTTGGCATACACGCCGCGGGGCAGGGGCAGGCCGTCGAGGAACTGGGTGGGCTCGAAGCCACGGACCCGCATCCAGTCATAGCGGGTGTCGCTGCCGTAGCTGGCAGACACGATACCGGGCATGTAACGCACGGCATCGTCGAGGTTCTGTACGTTGCGGTCTTCCATCTGCTGGCGGGTCGCGACGGAAATCGAGCGCGGCGCTTCAACCAGCGCGGTGTCGGTCTTGGTGCCGGCGGCGGTACGTGTGGCGAGGTAGCCGTCGACCGGGCCCCAGGCACTTTCGCCAGCCTGCTGGCCGGTGATGTTGGTTTCCGGCAAGGCGACCACGCCGTCGGTGCTTGCCACCAGGCTGTAGCTGCCGGCGCTGCTGTGCTCCAGCTGCAAACCGGTGCCTCGCAGGGCCTCACGCAGGGCGCCGGGGGCGTCGAACTGGCCCTTGACCGGGGCCGAGGTCTTGCCCGCCGCCAGGGACGGATTCAGGCTCAGGGCCAGGCCGGCCTGGCTGGCGATCTGGTTCAGGGTGCTGGCCAGCGGCGCGGCCGGCAGGTCGTAGGCGCGCACGCTGGAAGACTGTTCGGCCGCCATCAGTACCGGGCTGGCCAAAGGGGCGCTGAGGGCGATGGCAACGGCCAACAGACGGGGGCGCAACAGGGTGTCTAGCGGGCGGGACATACGGCGGCTCCTGAATGGAAATGTTTCGCAATTGCCTATGAGCCGGACGAGACGGGAAAAGTGATAGGGCGAACTGAAAATAATTTAGATTCAGGTCAGTGGGGGCTCGCCGGCCAGCCAGCCCCTGTCGGGCTGGTGCAGGAGCCCGTTTGTTGCGGCACCGACCTCAACGCTTGGCGTCGGCCTTGGCCGCCACGGTCACCCACCAGTCGGTGTGCCGCTCGATCGTTACCGGCAAGGTGGGCAGCAGGGCATTGAGCGCCAGGTCAGTGTCCTGCAGCGGAAAGCTGCCGGTAATGCGCAGGTCGGCCACTTCCGGGGCGACGCCCAGGTAGCCGCGACGGTAACGTCCCAGCTCCTTGATCAGGTCGCCCAGGCGCGCGTTGTCCACCACCAGCATGCCCCGGGTCCAAGCGTCGGCCCCCGGGTTCAGGGGCGGCAGCGGTTCGAGGCCAGCGCGGCGCATCAGCACTTGCTGGCCTTGCTTGAGCACCTGCTCGTCCTGAGCGGCTTGCGGTCGCGCCGCCACCGCCGATTGCAGCACCCCGAGGCGGGTGCCCTGGTCTTCACGCTTGACCAGGAACCGCGTGCCCAGGGCACGCATCCGGCCGTCGCGGGTCTCGACGATGAAGGGGCGGCTGTCGTTGTGCCCGGTCTCGATGAGGACCTCGCCTTCCTGCAGCACGATCCGCCGCTGCTGTTCATCGAAGCGCACGTCCAGCGCACTGTGGGTGTTGAGGTTGATCCGCGTGCCGTCGCTCAGGTGCAGGGTGCGCTGCTCGCCGGTGGCGGTACGCTGGTCGGCCAGCCAGTAATCCACTGGCAGGTAACGCTCCCCGGCAAACAGCGCCAGCCCGGCCACCAGCACCACGCTGGCGACCCCACGCCCCAGCTTGCGCACCCGTCGGCGCAGGCCTTCGCGCGATTGCAGCAAGGCCGTGCGGGCTGGGCCGCTGGCTACGCTGAAGCGCTGGTCGAGCATGCCCAGCTGGCGCCAGGCGCGGGCGTGTTCTTCGTGGGCGGCATGCCATTTGGCGAACTCTTCGCGCTCCACCGCGCTGGCGTCGCCATCCAGCGACAGTTGCCAGGCAATGGCCGCGTCCAGCACCCGGGCCGACACCGGCTTGGAACTCATGGGGGTCATAGCGGCTCCCCGTACAGGGCGATGTAGCACTGGCGAATGCCCTGGGCCAGGTACTGGCGCACCCGCGGCACCGAGACCCCGAGGCGTTCGGCGATCTCGGCGTGGCTCAGGCCGTCGAGGCGGTTATAGAGGAAGGCCATGCGCGCCTTGCTCGAAAGCTTGCCCAGCAGGCGGTCGATGGCCTTGAGGTCTTCGAGGATCATCTGCTGTTCTTCCGGCGAGGGTTGCTCGCTTTCGGGGATCAGCATCAGTTCGTTGAGGTAGGCCTGTTCCAACGCGGCGCGGCGGAAATAGTCGAACAGCAGGCCCTTGGCGATGGCCAGCAGAAAGGCCCGGGGCTCCCGGGGCGCCTTGAGTTCAGCCCGCCCCAGCAGACGGACGAAGGTGTCCTGGCTCAGGTCCTCGGCCCGCTGGCTGCAGGCCACGTTGCGCCGCAGCCAGGCCAAGAGCCAGCTGCGATGGTCGCGATACAACGCACCAACTAGCTCATTGTGGGGGCTTGGGACTGACGGCAACGGGACTCACCAATCGAGAAGTTTAAAATAACGAGAATTATTCGCGATTGTCGCAGAGGCGAAACAGTGGCGCAATTGACGCTGGTCGGCTGTCTTATGGCTGAAGATGACCGCTGCCGGAGATTTCTGCGTGGGCAAGAAGCTTGTTGTGGCGAGGGAGCTTGCTCCCGCTGGCGTGCGCAGCACGCCCAAGGCTCTGTGTCAGGTGGAACCGGGACTCAGGTTCTACGGCCGCTGCGCGGCCGAGCGGGAGCAAGCTCCCTCGCCACAGGTATCTGCGCCGCTGCGGTGGATCAGAACGAAGGGGCCTGCTGGCGACGCTTCCACTGGCCGAGGCGCTGTTGCAGGTTCAACGGGCTGTGGATCTGCTGCTGGCGGGCACGGTTGAACAGGATCAGCGCCAGCTCCGCGGTGGCCAGGGCATCGGCCGCCGCATTGTGCCGTTCCACCACTTGCAGGTTGAACCAGCGGACCCAGTCGTCCAGCCCGGCTTCGCGAAGCTGGGCCTGGGGGCAGAGCAGCGGCGCCATGTCCGCCACATCGAGGAAGCTGTGTTGCAGGCGATAGCCCAGGCTGTCCTTCAGCGCCCGGCCGAGCATGTGCTGGTCGAACGGGGCATGAAAGGCCAGCAGCGGGCTGTCGCCGACGAACTCCATGAAGTCCAGCAGGGCCTCCACCGGGTCGCAGCCGGCGGCGATGGCGCTGGGGCCCAGGCCATGGATCAGCACGCTGGGGCTGAGCTTGTGGCCTTCGCGTTGCAGGGTGCGTTCGAATTGCTGGCTGAAGTCGATGGCGCCGTCTTCGATCACCACCGCGCCGATCGACAGTACCTGGTCGCGGTTGAGATTGAGGCCGGTGGTTTCCAGGTCCACCACCACCCAGCGCTGTTCCCGCAGGCTGCCTTCACCCAGCCCGGTGAAGGCTGGCAGGCGGTCGCGGCGTTGTTGTTGCTCGGCGGTCAGTACGCTGACGGCGGGACGGAACCAGGCAAACAGACTCATAGCTGATGGCTCATAACTGATAGCTCATAACTGATACCGCAGGGCCAGACTGCTTTGCAGGCGCTGGGCCTGGCGCAGGGATTCACGCAGGATGCGCCGGTCCAGGTGGTTCAGGCTGTCCGGGTCGACCCGGTTGGAATAGGGCTGGTTCTCCCGGGTCTGGCGCTGGTGCTGCTGCATGCGGGTCTGCTGGATGAAGTGATAGGCCTCTTCATAGGCGGCGCCGTCCAGGGGCTCGATGACTTGCCTGGACACCAGCTGGCGCAGGCGCTCCAGGGTATTGATCGCGCCGATGCCATTGGCCAGGGCCAGCAGCCGGGCGCCGTCGACGAAGGGCGTGAGGCCCTGGACCTTGAGGTCGAGGGTGGCCTTCTCGCCGTTCTTCCTGGCCAGCACGAACTCGCGAAAACGCCCCACGGGCGGGCGTTGGCGCAGGGCGTTTTCCGCCATCATGCGTTGGAACAGGCGGTTGTCCGCGACCTGGTCGAGGATGGCGCGGCGCAGCTGTTCGGCGCCCTGTTCATCACCCCAGACCACCCGCAGGTCGAAATAGATGCTTGAACCCAGGAGGTTTTCCGGGGTTGCCTCGCGGATGAAGGCCGCGAAGCGCCGGGCCCATTCGGCGCGGGACAGGCACAGCTCGGGGTTGCCGGCCATGATGTTGCCCTTGCACAGGGTGAAGCCGCACTGGGCCAGGCTCTGGTTGATCTGCTGGGCGATGGGCAGCAGCTTGCCGCGAATTTCTGCGGCCTGGGCGGCGTCACGGGCTTCGAACAGGATGCCGTTGTCCTGATCGGTGTGCAGGGTCTGTTCGCGCCGGCCTTCACTGCCGAAGCACAACCAGCTGAAAGGCACGCCGGGGTCGCCCTTGTCGGCCAGGGTCAGTTCGATGACCCGGCACACGGTGTGATCGTTGAGCAGGGTGATGATGTGGGTGATCTGGGTCGAGGAAGCGCCGTGAGCCAGCATGCGCTCCACCAACTGGCCGATCTCGCCCCGCAGTGCCACCAGGTGTTCGACCCGGGGTGCGTTGCGAATGGTCCGCGCCAGGTGCACCAGGTCGACCCGTTGCAGGGAAAACAGGTCGCGTTCGGACACCACGCCGCACAGGCGCTGCTCTTTCACCAGGCAGACGTGGGCGATGTGCCGTTCGGTCATGGCGATGGCGGCGTCGAAGGCGCTGTGGTCCGGGCTGAGGAAGAACGGCGCCTGGGTCATGTGCCGTTCGATGGGCTGGTTGAGGTCCTGGGTGCCGTCGGCCACCACCTGGCGCAGGTCGCGCAGGGTGAAGATCCCCAGGGGCGTCCGCTGTTCGTCCACGACCACGATGCTGCCCACTTGTTGCTCGTGCATCAGCGCCACCGCTTCGCGCAGCGGGGTCTGCGGCGCGCAGGCCACTGGATGACGCATGGCCAGTTCGCCCAGGCGGGTATTGAGTGAGTACTGGGTGCCGAGGGTTTCCACGGCCTTCTGCTTGACCTGCTGGTTGACCTGGTCCAGCAGGCTGCTGACCCCGCGCAGGGCGAAATCGCGAAACTCTGCGGACAGGGCGAACAGCTTGATGAAGGCGCCCTTGTTCAGTTGCAGGCAGAAGGTGTCTTCGGCAGCGCGGTGCTCGGTGCGGGTCGCGCGCTCGCCGAGCAGGGCGGCCAGCGGGAAGCATTCGCCGGAAGTGATTTCGAAGGTGGTCTCGGTGCTGCCTTTGGCGGCGTGGGTTCGCTCGCCCACCACGCGGCCCTGCTTGACGATATAGAAGTGCTCAACCGGGCCGTCGGCCGGCTTGATGATGCTGTCGCCGGGGCCGTAGAAGCGCAGGTGGCATTGTTCCACCAGGTACGCCAGATGGAGCTGCTCCATCTGGTTGAACGGAGGGAACCGCTGCAGGAACTGCACGGTGCCCTGGATGTTCTGCATCACCGCGGTCTTCCCGGCCTGGGTGAAGGCGTCCGCTTTACTCATAACGATTACCGCAGTCTTTTTGGATTTCTTGTGGTCGGATTACGGCATGGTCGGCTGCAACGCCTGGGGTGCCCATTGGACGTAAGTCTAGGTAGCGGCCGGGGGCCGGACATTTGGCTTTGAAGCGCTTGCAATCAATGCAAAAAAGCTCTGATCAAGACTCTTGGAAATTTTTCCGACGAAGTGCACATTGGAGACCTGCTTAGCGATGTCTGACCACTGTGCTAGGGGATTGATCTGTTCATGTAGAGAAATGTATGCCCGACCACGATATTTTGAGTGACGCCGAGCGCGAGGCCCTGAGTGCGCTCATGCTGGAGCCGGATCTGCCGCTCCAGCGGGTGCTGATTGCCGATGACGACAAGGATGCCCGGGAACTGCTGGCGGAAATTCTTGGCCTGGATGGTATCCGTTGCATCACGGCGGCCAGCGGCAAGGCCGCGCTTGAACTGCTTGAATCGAACAAATCCATTGGCTTGCTGATCACCGATCTGCGCATGGCCCCCTGCAGTGGTCTGGAACTGATTCGCCAGGTGCGCGAGTCGGAGCGGGCGGCGCTGCCGATCATCATCATTTCCGGCGACGCCGATGTGCGCGACGCGATCGCCGCCATGCACCTGAGCGTGGTGGACTTCCTGCTCAAGCCGATCGACACCAGCAAGCTGCTGGCCCTGGTCAAGCACGAACTGGGCGTGGTGCTCTAGGCGTTTTCTTGCGTCACAGGCAAAAAAAAGCCCCGGCCTGGTGACCGGGGCTTTTTTCATTGCGCCAGGCTACGCGCGCTTACAGACCGTTCTTGGCCTTGAACTCGCGACGCCGACGGTGCAGGACCGGCTCGGTGTAGCCGTTGGGCTGCTGGGTGCCTTCGATCACCAGTTCCAGGGCGGCCTGGAAGGCGATGTTGCTGTCGAAGTCCGGTGCCAGCGGGCGGTACAGCGGGTCACTGGCGTTCTGCCGGTCAACCACCGGGGCCATGCGCTTGAGGCTTTCCAGCACCTGCTCCTGGGTCACCACGCCGTGGCGCAGCCAGTTGGCGATGTGCTGGCTGGAGATACGCAGGGTGGCGCGGTCTTCCATCAGGCCGACGTCGTTGATGTCCGGCACTTTCGAACAACCCACGCCCTGGTCGATCCAGCGCACCACGTAACCGAGAATGCCCTGGGCGTTGTTGTCCAGTTCGTTCTTGATCTGCTCGGCCGACCAGTTGGGGTTGCTGGCCAGAGGGATGGCCAGGATGTCGTCCACCGAGGCGCGAGGGCGCTTGGCCAGTTCGGCCTGACGGGCGAACACGTCGACCTTGTGGTAGTGCAGCACGTGCAGCGCAGCCGCGGTCGGCGACGGTACCCAGGCGGTGTTGGCACCGGCCAGCGGGTGGGCGATCTTCTGTTCGAGCATGGCGGCCATCAGGTCCGGCATGGCCCACATGCCCTTGCCGATCTGCGCGCGGCCTTGCAGGCCGGTGGACAGGCCGATGTCGACGTTCCAGTTCTCGTAGGCGCCGATCCATTTCTCGGCCTTCATGTCGGCCTTGCGCACCATGGCGCCGGCTTCCATGGAGGTGTGGATCTCGTCGCCGGTACGGTCGAGGAAACCGGTGTTGATGAACACCACGCGCTCGCTGGCCGCCTTGATGCAGGCCTTGAGGTTGACCGTGGTGCGGCGCTCCTCGTCCATGATCCCGACTTTCAGGGTGTTGCGCGGCAGGTTCAGCACCTCTTCGATGCGGCCGAACAGTTCGTTGGTGAACGCGGCTTCTTCAGGGCCATGCATCTTCGGCTTGACGATGTACACCGAGCCGGTGCGGCTGTTCTTGCGCGAGGTGTTGCCGTTGAGGTTGTGGATCGCCGCAAGGCTGGTGACCAGGCCGTCGAGGATGCCTTCCGGCACTTCGTTGCCGTGCTTGTCGAGGATCGCGTCGATGGTCATCAGGTGGCCGACGTTGCGCACGAACAGCAGCGAGCGACCATGCAGTTTCACCGGCTCGCCGTTGACGCCGGTGTACTCGCGGTCGGCGTTCATGGTGCGGGTGAAGGACTTGCCGCCCTTGGCGACTTCTTCCGCCAGGTCGCCCTTCATCAGGCCGAGCCAGTTGCGGTAGATCACCACTTTGTCATCGGCATCGACGGCGGCCACCGAGTCTTCGCAGTCCATGATGGTGGTCAGGGCCGCTTCCATCAGCAGGTCCTTGACCCCGGCGGCGTCGGTCTGGCCGACCGGGCTTGCGGCGTCGATCTGAATCTCGAAGTGCAGGCCGTTGTGCTTGAGCAGGATCGCGGTAGGGGCCGCGGCATCGCCCTGGTAGCCGATCAGTTGCGTGTCGTCGCGCAGGCCGCTGTTGCTGCCACCCTTGAGGCCCACCACCAGCTTGCCGCCGGCGATCTTGTAGCTCACGGAGTCGACATGCGAACCGGCGGTCAGCGGGGCTGATTCATCGAGGAAGGCACGGGCGAAGGCGATGACCTTGTCGCCGCGGACCTTGTTGTAGCCTTTGCCCTTTTCTGCTCCATCGGCTTCGCTGATGGCGTCGGTGCCGTACAGCGCGTCGTACAGCGAGCCCCAGCGGGCGTTGGAGGCGTTGAGGGCGAAGCGCGCATTCATCACCGGCACCACCAGCTGCGGGCCGGCCATGTGGGCGATTTCTTCATCGACGTTTTGCGTCGTGGCCTGGAAATCCGCCGCTTCTGGCAGCAGGTAACCAATGTCTTGCAGGAAGGCATTATAAGCCACGGCATCATGTGCCTGGCCGGCGCGCGACTGGTGCCAGGCATCGATGCGCGCCTGGAAATCGTCGCGTTTGGCGAGTAGGGCCTGGTTCTTCGGTGCCAGGTCGTGAATGACCTTGTCGGCACCGGCCCAGAACGCGTCGGCGGTGAGGCCGGTACCGGGAATGGCTTCGTTGTTCACGAAGTCGAACAGGACTCTGGCGACCTGCAGGCCACCGACTTGAACGTGTTCAGTCATTGCTTGCCTCACTCTGCTCAGCTATTTCGCTTTTCAGCTCTTCAAATTAACAATGAAGCCGGTGGCCATTTAAAACACAACCCTGCTCTCCAGTACATGCCATTGCTGGCGGCTGGGTCCTTCCAATCAACGGCAGAGCCTTGCTGACGGGCTGTTGCGGGGGTTGCGATCAGGCCTTGGCGGACATCGTTCCAACGTTATGTAGTGCGCGCTGCGGCATACTACATGATGAACTGCGGTTGTGAAAATTAGACTAAATACGTCGTTCCGCGACTTTAGAATGCAGTGCGGTCACGCTGGGGAACGTGATGTTCTCAAAAAAGGTGGTGGATTGTTCCATATAAATACAAAAAGTTGTACACGATTTGTGTTTTGCCCTGCGTCCCTCGTGGCGGCCTTCGCTGGCCAGCCTTGAACGCGGGGCAAAGCGCGGGCAGCGAGGCTGCCTATAATTGCTCTTTCATTCCCCCAAGAGGGCTGCGCCATGGACCATCTCGTTCTCACGGTATTTGCCCCGGACAAGGCCGGCCAGGTCGAGCGTATCGCCCAGTGCATTGCCGAGCATGGCGGTAACTGGCTGGAGAGCCGCTTGTCACGCATGGCCGGGCAGTTCGCCGGGATCCTGCGGGTCGCGGTGCCCGCTGAAGCCTACGATGAACTGGTGGATGCCCTGCAAGGCTTGGCGGCTCAGGGCATTCGCGTGCTGATTGCCGAAAGCAGCATCGAACAGTCCTGCACCTGGAAGCCCATTGCCATGGAGCTGGTGGGCAACGATCGCCCGGGCATCGTTCGTGATATCACCCGCTTGCTGGCAGAGCAGGGCGTCAACCTGGAACGCCTGGTCACTGAGGTGCGGCCGGCGCCCATGAGCAGCGAGCCGTTGTTCCACGCCGAAGCGATCCTCGCGGTGCCCCTGACCTTGTCCCTGGAAGTGCTGCAGGCGCGCCTGGAAACCCTGGCGGACGATTTGATGGTGGAGCTGGTGCTGCGCAGCGAGCCTTGATCCGGCTGCCGGGTTATCCCAGTAATCCGTGCATGCGCCTGTGGATAACCTGTAGAGACCAGGCGCGAGCCCAGAGCCTGCGCGGCGTTGCGCTTGCTGATCAAAAAAGCAGCAGTTTCAAGGGCTTGTGCACAAAGGGCGGGGATCAGGTTGTGGATAACCTTGGGAAGAAGCGCTGCAGGCCTTGGCGGACAAGGCCTGTAGGGTTTTGGACGTTTATTGATCAGCGACGCCCGCGCAGGCTGAGCCAGGCATCCACGCTGTACACCGCCAGGCCGGCCCAGATGAACATGAAGGCCAGCAGGGTGCTGGAAGACAGGTGCTCGCCGAACAGCAGCACGGCCTGCAGCAGTACCAGGGTCGGGGCCAGGTACTGGAGGAAGCCCAGGGTGGTGTAGGGCAGGTCCCGCGCGGCGGCGTTGAAGCACACCAGCGGCACCAGCGTCACCGGGCCGGCGGCCACCAGCCACCAGGCTTGGGAACTGCTCCAGAATGCGGCGTGGGCGCTGCTGGCATCGGGGTGCAGCAGGAGCCAGCCCAGGGCGATCGGCACCAGCATCCAGGTTTCCACCACCAGGCCGGGCAGGGCCTTGACCGGCGCCTGTTTGCGGATCAGCCCGTAGAAACCGAAGCTCAGCGCCAGTATCAGCGAGACCCAGGGCAGGCTGCCCACCTGCCACACTTGCTGGGCCACGCCGACTGCCGCCAGGATCACCGCCAGCCACTGCAGGCGCCGCAGGCGTTCGCCCAGAATCAGCATGCCCAGCAGCACATTGACCAGCGGATTGATGTAGTAGCCGAGGCTGGCTTCAAGCATGCGCCCGTTGTTCACCGACCAGACGTAGGTCAGCCAGTTGGCCGCTATCAGCGTGCCGCTCAGCGCCAGGATCGCCAGGCGCCTGGGGTTGTCCCGCAGTTCGCGCCACCAGCCGGGGTGTTTCCACACCATCAGCAACAGGGCGCCGAACAGCGCCGACCAGAGCACCCGGTGGATGATGATCTCGATGGCGGGAACACTGGCGATGGCTTTGAAATACAGCGGAAACAGACCCCAGATGATGTAGGCGGTCAGGCCCAGGATGTACCCGCGGCGCGGGTTGGCGGCTTGCATGCAGAGTCCTTGCTTAGGCAGCTAACAAAGCGGCAATTGTAAGGACAATTGTCTAGACCTGTCCTGACTTTTGCGCCGCCAGTTTCTGTGGGTGACGGCTTGCCGGCGAAGGCGATCTCGCGGGCTTTTTCGTCGCCCGCGGACGGATTCAGAACAGTTTGAGAGGTTCTTCGTTGAGGGCCGCCAGTTGCTCGCGCAGGGCCAGGACCTGATCGCCCCAATAACGCTCGCTGCCGAACCAGGGGAAGCTGTGGGGGAACGCCGGGTCGTCCCAGCGTCGGGCCAGCCAGGCGCTGTAGTGCATCAAGCGCAGGGCGCGCAGCGGCTCGATCAGGGCCAGCTCCCGCGGGTCGAAATCGTGGAATTCGCTGTAGCCATCCATCAGCTCGGACAGTTGGCTGAGGCATTCCTGGCGGTCGCCGGCAAGCATCATCCACAGGTCCTGCACCGCCGGCCCCATGCGGCAGTCATCCAGGTCGACGATGTGGAACATCTCGTCGCGGCACATCATGTTGCCGGGGTGGCAGTCGCCGTGCATGCGGATGTTCTGGTGCGGCGTGGCCTGGTAGACCTCTTCCACCCGCTTGAGCAGGTCGCGGGCCACCGACTCGTAGGCCGGCAGCAGGCTCTTGGGAATGAAGTTGCCCTGCAGCAGGGTCGTCAGGGAATCGTGGCCGAAGTTCTTCACCCCCAGGGCTTCGCGGTGTTCGAACGGGCGGGTGGCCCCCACCGCGTGCAGGCGCCCGAGCAGCTGGCCGAGGCGATAGAGCTGGTCCAGGTTGCCCGGCTCGGGAGCGCGGCCGCCGCGGCGCGGGAACAGGGCGAAACGAAAGCCCGCATGCTCGAACAGGCTGGCGCCTTCATGAATGATCGGCGCCACCACCGGTACGTCGCATTCGGCGAGTTCGAAGGTGAAGCGGTGTTCTTCCAGGATCGCTTCGTTGGTCCAGCGTTGCGGCCGGTAGAACTTGGCGATCAGTGGCTCGCCTTCGTCGATGCCGACTTGATAGACGCGATTTTCGTAGCTGTTGAGCGCCAGCACGCGAGCGTCGCTGAGAAAGCCGATGCTTTCAACGGCGTCCAGGACCAGATCGGGGGTCAGTGTTTCAAACGGGTGCGACATGCTTACTCCTGCGCGCAGCAGGCTGCCGCGTCCGGCCAAGCATGGTAACGCAGACGACGGGCCAGCGGGGGAGGGTTTGCGGGCGCTTCGCCGGGGGCCGGATTCGCCGGCGAACCGGCTCCTGCGGGTGTAGGAGCCGGTGGCCAGGGCGCGAGGGTCAGGCGCCGATGACGCCGCCGTCTTCCCGGGTGATGGCCATTACCGAGGAGCGCGGCTTGCCGTTGGGCAGGTGCTCGGGGAAGGTTGAACCACCGTTTTCCCCCGGGTGCTGGATGCCCACGAACAGGGTCTTCTGGTCCGGGGCGAAAGCGATGCCGGTGACTTCACAACCCACCGGCCCGACCATGAAGCGGCGGATTTCACCGCTGTCTGGGTCGGCGCAGAGCATCTGGTTGTTGCCCATGCCGGCGAAATCGCCGCTGTTGCTGTAGTCGCCGTCGGTGAGGATCCACAAACGCCCGGCCGTGTCGAAACCCAGGCCGTCGGGGCTGTTGAACATGTTCTGCGGGGTGATGTTGGATGAGCCGCCCTTGGGCTGGCCGGCGTGCAGGCTCGGGTTGCCGGCGACCACGAACAGGTCCCAGGAAAAGTTCATGGCGCCATGATCATCGCCGCCGGTGCGCCAGCGCAGGATCTGCCCGTAGACGTTCTTCTCCCGCGGGTTGGGCCCGCCGACCGGCTGACCGTCTTCGCCGCGCTTGGAGTTGTTGGTCAGGGTGCAATAGACCTGGCCATCCTTGGGGCTGACCACAATCCATTCCGGGCGGTCCATGCGCGTGGCCTGGACCACGCTGGCTGCCAGCCGTGCCTGGATCAGCACCTGGGCCTGGTCGGCGAAACCGCTGCTGGCGTCGATGCCGTTCTTGCCGTGGCTCAGTTCGATCCACTGGCCCTGGCCTTTTGGGTGGTCCGGGTTGTTGTCACCGGCATCGAAGCGCGCCACGTAGAGGGTGCCGTGATCCAGCAGGTCGCGGTTGGCCTTGGGGTTGCGGTGGTTGATCTTGTCGCGGCTGATGAACTTGTAGATGAACTCGCCACGCTCGTCGTCGCCCATGTAGACCACGGCACGACCGTCGCGGGTTTGCGCCAGGGCGGCGTTTTCATGTTTGAAGCGGCCCAGGGCCGTGCGCTTGACCGGGGTCGATTGCGGGTCGAACGGGTCGATCTCCACCACCCAGCCATGACGGTTGAGTTCGTTGGGGTTCTTCGCCAGGTCGAAGCGCGGGTCATGCAGGTGCCAGTTGATCTCTTTGCTGGCCACCACGGCGCCGTAGCGTTTTTGCGCGGCATCGAACTTCTGATCGGCATTGCTGCTGCCGAAACAGTCGGTGAAGTTCTCTTCGCAGGTCAGGTAGGTGCCCCAGGGCGTCTTGCCGTTGGCGCAGTTCTGGAAGGTGCCGAGGACTTTCCTGCCCTTGGGGTCGGCGCTGGTCTTCAGCAGTTCGTGCCCGGCGGCCGGGCCGCTCAGGCGAATCGGCGTGTTGCCGTGAATCCGCCGGTTGTAGCGCGAGCCCTGGACGAACTGCCATTGGCCGTTCTTGCGCTGGACTTCGATCACCGAGACGCCCTCACTGGCCTGGGCCTTGCGCACGTCTTCGGCGGATTGCGGCAAGCCGCCGTGAGGGTAGAGGTAGCGGTAGTTGGTGTATTCGTTGTTGATCGCCATGAGCGCGCGGTGGCGGTCGTCGGGGAAGGCGAACAGGCTCATGCCGTCGTTGTTGTCGCCGAACTGCACTTCCTGGGCCTGGGCGGTGCCGTTGCCGCTGGGGTCGAAGGCCGGGCCGTTCTTGGCCAGGGGCTGGCCCCAGCTGATCAGTACCGAGGATCTGTAGCCTGGCGGCAGGGTGATGCTGTCGCTGGTGGCCGCAGGGATGCCGGCAAAGCCCAGCAACTGGCTGCTGCCAGCGCTGACACTGGCAGCCAGGGCGCTGCGGCTCAGCAGGTTGCCACCGAGAAACAGCGCCGCACCGCACAGGGCGCCGGCACCGATGAAACCGCGGCGGCTGAGGCCGACCATCTGTTCCAGATCGGTGGGTTGGTCTTCTTCTAATAACAGGCTCATATCAGGCTCCCTGCAGGTTTTTGCAGCCACCTTAATGAGCCCCCATGACGAATATGTTGCAGTGAAATGGCCCTGGAATCTTGCTCAGAGCGGGGTTCCGAGCAAAACGTGGGAGGCTGAGAACTGCACTTGGACCGCCGATGTTTCCCTCAATTCAAGGGCCTTGAGCCGCAGAGGCTCAGCCAGGGCGCACAAGGTCTGGCCGTTGGGCAGGGCGATGCGCACTTCGCAGGGGCCGTCTTCGGCATCGAGAATCTGCTCGATGGTGCCGCTCAGGCAATTGTGTCCAGTTGTTACTTGGGTGCCGACAGCCTGAACGTCCAGCCAGCCGGCCTTGATCAGCGCCACCACCTCGGTTCCCGGTAGCAGTTCCAGGCGCAGGGTACTGTCGTGGGTGATCTGCGCCTGAAGTTGCAGGCCTTCGGGCAGCGCCAGGACGATCAGGTCGTTGCAGCCCTGGGGTTCGACGGCCAGGACCTTGCCGTGCAACTGATTGCGCGCGCTGGTGCGCAGCATCAGGCGGCTCAGTAGGTCGAGGTCGCTGGCGTCTTCAGCGGCCTCCAGTACCTGGGCCTGCAACGCCTGCAAACGCTGGTAGAGACGCAGCACCCGCTGACCCTCGGCAGACAGCTTGGCGCCCCCTCCGCCCTTGCCGCCGACGCTGCGCTCCACCAGTGGGCTCTGGGCCAGGTTGTTCAGCTCATCGATGGCATCCCAGGCCGCCTTGTAGCTCAGGCCGGCGCTTTTGGCCGCGCGGGTGATGGAGCCCTGTTCGGCAATGTGTTGCAACAGGGCGATGCGCTGCGGACGACGGACGATGTGCTGGGTCAACAGAGTGGGCAGGGACATGGCAGGGCGCTTTGAACACGGGAGGTGGACGGGGAGTTTGCGGCTTGAGCGACGAGAGTCAAGTCAGTCGCCGCTACCCGGGCTGGCGGTTCTGGCCAGGCAATAGACGTCCACCCGGCGCGCGCCGGCCTTGATCAGCAAACGGGCCAGGGCCTGGGCGGTGGCGCCGGTGGTCAGCACATCGTCCACCAGGGCCAGGTGGCGGCCCGTGAGCGAGGCACCTTCTGCAAGGGTGAAGGCCTGGCGCAGGTTGCGCTGCCGGGCTCGGGCATCCAGGCCTTGCTGTGCGGGGGTGTCCTGGGGGCGCAGAAGCAGATCGGTTTGCACGTTCATTTGCAACTGCCTCCCCAGCCACTGGGCCAGCATGCCGGCCTGATTGAAACCCCGTTGGCGTAACCGCTGGCGAGACAGTGGCACGGCGAGCAGGCTGTCGGGCTGCGGCAGCCCCTCATCGAAGCGATAGCGCAGGAACTGGCCGAGAAGTTCGGCCATCAGCCGGCCAAATGGCCACTTTTCATGGTGTTTGAAGCGACTGATCAAGCTGTCCACCGGAAAGTCGTAGCGCCAGGGGGCGATGACGCGATGAAACGCCGGTGGACGCCGTAAACATTGGCCACACGTGAGGCCGGAAGCAGGCAAGGGCAGGGCGCAGACTGAACACTGGGCGCCGAGCCAGGGCAGCTCATCCAGGCACGGGGCGCACAGTGCCAAGGCTGAATCACTGGGCTCGTCGCACAATAAACAGATTTGTTTGTTTTTTAACCAGATGTAAACCGGCTTTTTGTATCTGGGTTGACAGTGCATGGCTCTTCCTTAAATATGCCGAACATCCGTGTCGCGGCTGTGGGCTTTCCTGTCCCGCACCGCTTGCCAAGCATAATCAAGGAATCGCCCATGAGCGCCAGCACCACCGCCACACTGCGTCATGATTGGACTTTGGCTGAAGTCAAAGCCTTGTTCGTCCAGCCGTTCAATGACTTGCTGTTCCAGGCGCAGACGGTGCACCGCGCGCATTTCGACGCCAACCGGGTACAGGTTTCCACGCTGCTGTCGATCAAGACGGGCGCCTGCCCGGAAGATTGCAAATATTGTCCGCAGTCCGGTCACTACAACACCGGCCTGGAAAAGGAAAAGCTCCTTGAGGTGCAGAAGGTCCTGGAAGAGGCCGCCCGGGCCAAGGCCATCGGTTCCACGCGCTTCTGCATGGGCGCAGCCTGGAAGCACCCGTCGGCCAAGGACATGCCTTACGTGCTGGAGATGGTCAAAGGCGTGAAGGCCATGGGCCTGGAAACCTGCATGACCCTGGGGCGCCTCGATCAGGACCAGACCGAGGCCCTGGCCAAGGCCGGCCTGGACTACTACAACCACAACCTCGATACCTCGCCGGAGTTCTACGGCAGCATCATCACCACCCGTACCTACAGCGAGCGCCTGCAGACCCTGGCCTATGTGCGCGACGCAGGGATGAAGATCTGCTCCGGTGGCATCCTCGGCATGGGCGAATCCCTGGATGACCGCGCCGGGCTGCTGATCCAGCTGGCCAACCTGGCGGAGCATCCCGAGTCGGTGCCGATCAACATGCTGGTGAAAGTCGCCGGCACGCCGTTGGAAAATGCCGAGGACGTGGACCCGTTCGACTTCATTCGCATGCTCGCGGTGGCGCGGATCCTCATGCCGCAATCCCATGTCCGGCTGTCGGCCGGCCGTGAAGCGATGAACGAGCAGATGCAGGCCCTGGCGTTTTTCGCCGGCGCCAACTCGATCTTCTACGGTGACAAGCTGCTGACCACTGCCAACCCGCAGGCCGACAAGGACATGCAGCTGTTCGCGCGCCTGGGCATCCAGCCCGAAGCCCGCGAAGAGCACGCCGACGAAGTGCACCAGGCGGCCATCGAGCAGGCCCTGGTCGAGCAGAAAAGCAGCGAGCAGTTCTACAACGCCGCCGTCTGACCTTGTGCGGTAGGAGCCGGCTTGCCGGCGAACCCGGCCCGGCCCGCGAATGTCCTGGATTTCACGGGCCAGCCCCTACCGGCGAATTGTCTGTAAGCCAACATCGAGGCCAGCATGTCTTTCGATCTCGCCGCGCGCCTTGCTGCCCGCCGTGCCGAACACCTCTATCGCCAGCGCCCGTTGCTGGAAAGCCCTCAGGGACCACAGGTGGTGGTCGATGGTCAGCCATTGCTGGCCTTCTGCAACAACGACTACCTGGGCCTGGCCAATCACCCGCAAGTGATCGAAGCCTGGCGCGCCGGCGCCAGCCGCTGGGGCGTGGGCGGTGGCGCTTCCCATCTGGTGATCGGCCACAGTACGCCTCATCACGCCCTGGAAGAGGCGCTGGCCGAACTCACGGGCCGCCCTCGGGCATTGCTGTTTACGACTGGCTACATGGCCAACCTGGGGGCGGTCACGGCCCTGGTCGGGCAGGGCGACACGGTGCTGGAAGACCGTCTCAACCATGCCTCCCTGCTGGATGCCGGGCTGCTTTCGGGCGCGCGCTTCAACCGCTATCTGCATAACGACGCGGCCAGCCTGGCCAAGCGCCTGGAAAAGGCCACGGGCAATACCCTGGTGGTGACTGACGGGGTGTTCAGCATGGATGGCGATGTTGCCGACCTGCCGGCCCTGGCCCGTGAAACCAAGGCCCGCGGTGCCTGGCTGATGGTGGATGACGCCCATGGCTTCGGCCCGCTGGGGGCCAATGGCGGCGGCCTGGTGGAGCATTTTGGCTTGGGGCTGGAGGACGTGCCGGTGTTGGTGGGGACTCTGGGCAAGGCCTTTGGCACCGCCGGGGCCTTTGTCGCTGGCAGCGAAGACTTGATCGAAAGCCTGATCCAGTTCGCCCGGCCATACATCTACACCACCAGCCAGCCACCGGCCCTGGCCTGCGCCACCTTGAAAAGCCTGGAACTGCTGCGCAGCGAGTATTGGCGGCGCGAGCACCTGGCGTCCTTGATCCGTCAGTTCCGCCAGGGGGCCGAGCAGATCGGCCTGGAGCTGATGGACAGTTTCACCCCGATCCAGCCGATCATGGTGGGTGACAGTGCCCGGGCGGTGCGGCTGTCGCAGAAGTTGCGTGAGCGGGGAGTCATGGTCAGCGCCATTCGTCCGCCGACCGTGCCGGCTGGCAGCGCACGGCTGCGGGTGACCTTGTCCGCGGCCCACAGCGAGGCTCAGGTGCAGCTATTGTTAAGCGCGTTGGCAGACTGTTTCAGTGAACTGCAAGCGGAGCCGAGCCATGCGTGATCGACTGATTCTGTTGCCGGGCTGGGGTTTGGGTGTGTCCCCGCTGGAGCCATTGGCGGCGGCGTTGCAGGGCCTGGATGCACACCTGCGGGTGGAGATCGAGCCCTTGCCGGAGTTGACCTCCAGCGACCCGCAGGACTGGTTGGACGAACTCGATGATGCGCTGCCGGACAACGTCTGGCTGGGCGGCTGGTCCCTCGGCGGCATGCTCGCCTCTGCACTGGCGGCACGGCGCGGCGAGCGCTGTTGCGGCCTGCTGACCCTGGCCAGCAATCCCAGTTTTGTTGCTCATGAGCAGTGGTCCAGTGCCATGGCCGGGGAAACCTTCGACGCTTTCCTGGCCGGCTGCGTGGCCGATCCGCGGGCCACCCTCAAGCGTTTTTCCTTGCTCTGTGCCCAGGGCGCCGCCGACCCGCGGGGCTTGTCGCGCATGCTGCTCAGCGGCGCGCCGGCAACGTCGCCGGCCGTGTTGATGGCCGGTCTGGAGTTGCTCGCGCAATTGGATACACGCGCGGCCCTGGAGGATTTTCGCGGGCCGCAGTTGCACCTGTTTGCCGGGCTCGACGGGCTGGTCCCTGCCGAGGCTGCCGGTGAGTTGCTGGCCTTGCTGCCGGATATAGAAGTTGGCCTGATTGAACACGCCAGCCACGGGTTTCTTCTGGAGGACCCCCATGGAGTGGCCGGTGCGATCCAGGCTTTTTTGCATGAGTCTGGCGATGACTGACCTTTCCATACCCACCTTTCCTGGCAGCCTGCCTGACAAGCGCCAGGTTGCGGCTTCGTTCTCTCGTGCGGCGGCCAGCTACGACAGTGTCGCGGAGCTGCAACGTGCGGTGGGGCAACATTTGCTCAGTCGGTTGCCTCAGGGCTGGGAGCCGCAGCGCTGGCTGGACCTGGGCTGCGGCACCGGGCATTTCAGCCGGGTGTTGGGGCAGCGCTTCAGCACTGCCCAAGGGCTGGCCCTGGATATCGCCGAGGGCATGCTCAATCACGCCCGGCCTTTGGGCGGCGCCGAACATTTCATTGCCGGGGATGCAGAGCGCCTGCCCTTGCGAGCGGACAGTTGCGAGCTGATCTTCTCCAGCCTGGCGGTGCAGTGGTGCGCCGATTTCGCGGCCGTGCTCAGTGAGGCCCGGCGGGTGCTCAAGCCGGGCGGCGTGCTGGCTTTTGCCAGCCTGTGTGTCGGTACTTTGCAGGAGCTGCGCGATAGTTGGGGTCAGGTCGATGGCCAGGTTCACGTCAATCGCTTCCGCGAGTTTGAACGTTATCGACAGCTGTGTGCTGGCAGTGGCTTGCAAGTGCGCAGCCTGGAAAAGATCCCCCATGTCCTGTATTACCCGGATGTGCGTAGCCTGACCCACGAATTGAAGGCGCTGGGCGCGCATAACCTCAACCCCGGGCGCCCGGGCGGCTTGACCGGCCGGGCGCGGATCGCCGGGCTGATCGACGCCTACGAAGGTTTCCGCCAGGCCAAGGGCCTGCCGGCGACTTATCAAGTGGTCTATGCCGTGCTGGAGAAACCGCTATGAGCCCTGCCTACTTCATTACCGGCACCGATACCGATGTGGGGAAAACCACTATTGCCGCGGGCTTGTTGCACGCAGCGCGGCTGGCCGGCTTGAGCACTGCGGCGGGCAAGCCGGTGGCTTCCGGTTGCGAGCTGACCGCCAAGGGGCTGCGCAATGCCGACGCCTTGGCGTTGCAGGCGCAGTCGTCGTTGCCATTGGCTTATGAAGAGGTCAATCCGTTTGCCTTCGAACCGGCCATTGCCCCTCATCTGGCGGCGCGAGAGGCCGGAGTGGCGTTGACCGTGCAGTCGCTGTTGACGCCGATGCGCCACATTCTGGCCAAGGGCGCGGATTTCACCCTGATCGAAGGTGCGGGTGGTTGGCGCGTGCCCTTGGCGGATCAGGACAACCTGTCGGATCTGGCCATGGCGTTGGGGTTGCCGGTGATCCTGGTGGTGGGTGTGCGTCTGGGCTGTATCAATCATGCGTTGCTCACTGCCGAGGCCATCGCCCAGGACGGCCTGCAGCTGGCAGGCTGGGTGGCCAACATCATCGATCCGAAGACCTCTCGTCTGGAAGAAAACCTCGCAACCCTGGCCGAACGCTTGCCGGCGCCGTGCCTGGGCAGGGTGCCGAAACTCAAGCCGGCCAGCGCCGAGGCCGTGGCCGAGCACCTGCAGCTGGACCTGCTGGACTAGGTTTTACCTATGACAAGGCACATTGCCATTAGTGTTTTTGACGGGTGTTTTCTTGACGCCTCTGCTTCAATGACACCTGTCACTCATTTTCAAGGTCGAGTTCTCCCATGGAAATTTCCGGGAACAGCGCTTTCTATGCCGGGCTGAACGCCATTCAGGCCGGGCAGAATCGTGTCGATCAAGGTTCCAGCCAGATCGCCAGCAGCGCCGTTGAGCGCTCTGCCGACACGCAGGCATCGGTGAATCAAGTCAATCGTCTGAGCGGCGTGGATCGCAGCCAGAGTCCCGACTTGGCCAGCAGCATGGTCGATATGTCCATGGGCAAGGTTCAGGTGGAACTGGGGGTCAAGGTTGCCAAGGCTTCTGATGAAATGCTCGGCACACTGATCGACACCTACGCTTGATGGTTTTCCGTTAAAGCCCGCTTCCCTCAAGGGAAGCGGGCTTTTTCTCATGCTTTTCCTTTCTGCCATTCCTCTTCTTCATTCCTTTGCGTAGCGGGTTGCCGGCGAGTCGGTTCCTACACTTCACGGCAGTGCTGTGGGTGTTCGCCTGCGCGTGCCTTTTTGTTTCTATGACGAAAGGCATTGGCGCGGCGCTTGACAAGATTTGGGCGTAAACGTATGTTTCAAACAACTGTTTGACCGCTATAAAAATTCAACGCGGTTGTTCATTCCCGGTTACATCAGCAGAGGTTTATCGCTATGCCTGACTACAAGGCCCCCTTGCGTGATATTCGCTTCGTTCGTGACGAACTGCTCGGCTATGAGGCGCACTATCAGAGCCTCCCGGCTTGCCAGGACGCCACTCCGGACATGGTTGACGCCATTCTCGAGGAAGGTGCCAAGTTTTGTGAGCAGGTGCTGGCTCCGCTGAACCGTGTGGGTGACCTGGAAGGTTGCACCTGGAGTGAATCCGGCGTTAAGACACCGACAGGCTTCAAAGAGGCCTACAAGCAATTCGTCGAAGGCGGCTGGCCGAGCCTGGCTCACGACGTTGAGCATGGCGGTCAGGGCCTGCCTGAATCCCTGGGCCTGGCGGTCAGCGAAATGGTTGGCGAGGCCAACTGGTCGTGGGGCATGTACCCAGGCCTGTCCCATGGCGCGATGAACACCATTTCCGAGCACGGTACTCCCGAGCAGCAAGAGGCCTACCTGACCAAGCTGGTGTCCGGTGAATGGACCGGCACCATGTGCCTGACCGAGCCACACTGCGGCACCGACCTGGGCATGCTGCGCACCAAGGCCGAACCTCAGGCTGATGGTTCCTACAAAGTCACCGGCACCAAGATCTTCATCTCCGCCGGTGAACACGATATGGCCGACAACATTGTCCATATCGTTCTGGCCCGTCTGCCGGATGCGCCTGCTGGCACCAAGGGCATTTCGCTGTTCATCGTGCCCAAGTTCCTGCCTAACGCTGATGGCAGCGTCGGCCAGCGCAACGCCGTGAGCTGTGGTTCCCTGGAACACAAGATGGGTATCCACGGTAACGCCACCTGCGTGATGAACTTCGACGCGGCCACCGGTTTCCTGATCGGCCCGGCGAACAAAGGCCTGAACTGCATGTTCACCTTCATGAACACCGCGCGTCTGGGTACTGCTCTGCAAGGCTTGGCGCACGCCGAGATCGGCTTCCAGGGTGGCCTGAAGTACGCTCGCGACCGTTTGCAAATGCGCTCCCTGACTGGCCCGAAAGCGCCGGACAAGGCCGCTGACCCGATCATCGTGCACCCTGACGTGCGTCGCATGCTGCTGACCATGAAGGCCTTCGCCGAAGGCAACCGGGCAATGGTCTACTTCACCGCCAAGCAGGTCGACATCGTCAAGTACGGCGTGGACGAAGAAGAGAAGAAGAAAGCTGACGCACTGCTGGCTTTCATGACGCCGATCGCCAAGGCGTTCATGACCGAAGTGGGTTTTGAATCCGCCAACCACGGTGTGCAGATCTACGGTGGCCACGGCTTCATCGCCGAGTGGGGCATGGAGCAGAACGTTCGCGACAGCCGCATCTCGATGCTGTACGAAGGCACCACCGGCATCCAGGCTCTGGACCTGCTGGGCCGTAAAGTACTGATGACTCAAGGCGAGGCCCTCAAGGGTTTCACCAAGATCGTCCACAAGTTCTGCCAGAACAACGAAGGCAACGAAGCGGTGAAGGAATTCGTTGCACCGCTGGCAGCACTGAACAAAGAGTGGGGCGAGCTGACCATGAAAGTGGGCATGGCCGCGATGAAGGACCGTGAGGAAGTGGGTGCCGCCTCGGTGGACTACCTGATGTACTCCGGTTACGCCTGCCTGGCCTACTTCTGGGCCGACATGGCGCGCCTGGCGGCTGAAAAGCTGGCAGCCGGCACCACCGAAGAGGCGTTCTACACCGCCAAGCTGCAGACTGCGCGCTTCTACTTCCAGCGCATCCTGCCGCGTACCCGCACTCACGTTGCGACCATGCTCTCGGGTGCCAATAACCTGATGGACATGAAGGAAGAGGACTTCGGCCTGGCTTACTAAGCCTGACTGAAGGCTTCGAAAAAGCCGCTCGCCCCTTGGGTTGAGCGGCTTTTTTATGCCCGCAGAATCTTCATGAAAATTCCCGACTAAATCACTAAGCAGAAGCGATTTCCTGCCGTTAAAGAGATGGCAATGTGATGTCTGTCATGTCGCGTGTGCTTAATTTCAATAAATGAAGGCACAATGCCATCTATTGATCAGCCGGGTCGGAGTTTTACCCTTGCCGCGTTCTTCCGCTGTACATTTCAGTCATTTTTTACCGTCTTTACTGCTTCTGCTTGCGGGGCTGGCGGCCGCCTACGTCAAGGACCTCAACGTCTTCTTCACGTCACTGTTCAATGTGTTGCCCACCTTGGTGCTGCTGCTCGGTGGTGCGTACTGCGCGGTGTATCGACGCCAGCGTGAACTGTTCTTGATGGTGACCGTGTACATCGCCTACTTCCTGCTGGACACCCAGACCGACTACTACCGGGATAACGGTCGGGTCCGGGAGGATGCGGCGGTGGTATTTCATCTCTGTTGCCTGCTGTTGCCTCTGCTGTTCGGCCTGTTCGCCGCCTGGCAGGAACGCACGCACTTATTTCAGGACATGGTGGCGCGTTTTGCCGTGCTGCTGGCATTCGGCAGCGTGGCTCTGGGGCTTGAGCAGAGTTACCCGCAGGCGCTGCTGAACTGGTTGGCGGAGATTCGCTGGCCGGCCCTGCACGGCAGTTGGATGAGCCTGATCCAGTTGTCGTATCCGGTGTTCTTCGCTGCCTTCCTGCTGTTGGCGATCCAGTACTGGCGCAGCCCACGCCCGCTTCATGCGGCGCAGTTGGTGGGGCTGCTGGGGCTGTTCTGGATGCTGCCCAAGACCTTCATCCTGCCGTTCACCCTGAACATCATGTGCAGCCAGGTGATGCTGATGATCGCCGCCGCGGTGGCCCATGAGGCTTACCAGATGGCGTTCCGCGACGAGCTGACGGGCCTGCCGGGACGCCGCGCACTGAACGAGCGCATGCAGCGTCTGGGGCGCAATTATGTGCTGGCGATGACCGACGTCGACCACTTCAAGAAATTCAACGACACCCACGGGCACGATGTGGGCGATCAGGTGCTGCGCCTGGTGGCCAGCAAACTCTCGAAAGTGACCGGCGGCGGGCGCGCCTACCGTTACGGCGGTGAAGAGTTCGCGGTGGTGTTTGCCGGCAAGACCCTGGACGAATGCATGCCGCACCTGGAGATGATTCGCGAGATCATCGCCACCTACAACATTCAGTTGCGCAACCAGGACAACCGGCCTCAGGACGACCAGCAAGGTCGCCAGCGGCGCGGTGTTGCCGCCGCGTCCAGCGTTTCAGTGACCATCAGTATCGGTGTCGCTGAACGCCTGGCGGAGCACCGGACCCCCGAGGAAGTGCTCAAGGCCGCCGACCAGGCGCTTTACAGTGCCAAGGGCGCGGGTCGCAACTGTGTCATGGCATTCGGGCAGAACCGTCGCGGTGCGGTGCGCATGGACGCCGCTGCCGGTTGAGTGATGATGGCGCATTCAGCGTCTGCACAGTCGTTGGCAGGCTGAGGGTGACGGCAGTAGGTTGGACCGATCTGCTGCCGGAGAAACCACCATGCCCGAGTATCAAGCTCCCCTGCGTGACATGCGCTTTCTGATCGATCACGTCTTTGACTTCCATGCCGGCTACGCGGCGCTGGGGGCTACTGATGCCAGCCCGGACATGGTCAGCGCGATCCTCGAGGAAGGCGCGAAATTCTGCGAAAACGTCCTGGCGCCGCTCAACCGTTCCGGTGACGAGGAAGGGTGCCATTTCGACAACGGCGTGGTCACCACCCCCAAGGGCTTCAAGCAGGCCTTCGCCCAGTACGTGGAGGGCGGCTGGCATGGGCTGGCGGCCGATCCGGCCTACGGTGGCCAGGGGCTGCCCCATTCGCTGGGGTTGGTGATCAGCGAGATGGTGGGCTCCAGCAACACCTCCTGGGGCATGTACCCGGGCCTGACCCATGGCGCCATGTCGGCGATCCATGCCCATGGCAGCGCCGAACAGAAGCGGTTGTACCTGAGCAAGCTCACCTCCGGGCAATGGACCGGCACCATGTGCCTGACCGAAGCCCATTGCGGCACCGACCTGGGCATCATCAAGACCCGCGCGGTCCCCCAGGCTGATGGCAGCTACGCGGTGTCGGGGAGCAAGATCTTCATCTCCGCCGGCGAGCACGACATGAGTGAGAACATCATTCATCTGGTGCTGGCCAAGCTGCCGGACGCGCCTGCCGGAACCAAGGGCATTTCGCTGTTCATCGTGCCCAAGTTCCTGCCGGACGCGGCAGGGCAGGCCGGCGAACGCAATGGCGTGAGCTGCGGCTCCATCGAGCACAAGATGGGGATCAAGGCTTCCGCCACCTGTGTGCTGAACTTCGACAGTGCCAGGGGCTTCCTGATCGGCGAGGCCAACAAAGGCCTGAATTGCATGTTCACCATGATGAACCACGCGCGCCTGGGCACAGGGATGCAGGGCTTGTGCCTGGGCGAGACCAGCTTCCAGGGCGCGATCACATACGCCAATGATCGTTTGCAGATGCGCTCCCTGACGGGGCCCAAGGCTCCGGACAAAGTAGCCGATCCGATCATCGTCCACCCCGATGTACGGCGCATGTTGCTGACCATGAAGGCGTTCAACGAGGGCAATCGGGCCCTGGCCTATTTCACTGCCCAATGGCTGGATGTGGCGCACCTGAGCCGCGATGAAGCACAACGCCAGGAGGCGGAGAACCTCTTGGCGTTCCTCACGCCGATCTGCAAGGCCTTCATGACCGAGACCGGGCTGGAAGTGACCAACCACGGTATGCAGGTGTTTGGCGGCCATGGCTATGTTCGCGAGTGGGGGATGGAGCAGCTGGTGCGTGATTGCCGCATTGCGCCGATCTATGAAGGCACCAATGGTATCCAGGCCCTGGACTTGCTGGGCCGCAAGGTGCTGGGCAGCCAGGGCAAGCTGTTGCTGGGGTTTACCAAGATCGTGCACAGGTTCTGTGGAGCACATGTCGCGCATCCGCAGCTCAAGGCCTATGTCGCGCAACTCGATGGCTTGAACCGCCAGTGGGGCGAGCTGACCACCAAGGTCGGCATGGCGGCCATGAAAAACCCGGACGAAGTGGGCGCTGCGGCCCTGGACTACCTGATGTACAGCGGTTACATCGTCCTGGCCTATCTGTGGCTGCGCATGGCTGTGGTTGCGCAACAGCAACTGGATGCCGGGCAGGGTGACAAGGCGTTCGCCAGGGCCAAGCTGGCCACCTGCGAGTTTTACTTCAAGCGCCTGCTACCGCGTACCGCTGCCCATTTGGCGGCAGTCGAGGCTGGCAGTGATTGCCTGATGAGCCTTCCGGCAGCGTTGTTCGCCCTGTAATCAGTCGGATATCGAACGGACGAAGCCCGCTTGCTGCGGGCTTTGTCATGCTTGAGTGTCTGTGTGACTAAAAATAACAAAAAGGTCACTAGTTGACCCTATGTGTCGCAAAAGTTGTTCGGTTACACTCGGGTTTTCTAAATGGGCCCGTTTCGGCCCGCTTTATTGGTTTTTGCGAGGTTTGCCATGGCTGACTACAAAGCGCCCCTGCGCGATATGCGCTTCGTCCTCAATGAAGTTTTCGAGGTCGCCAAGCTCTGGGCCCAGTTGCCGGCTCTGGCTGAGACTGTGGATGCCGAGACTGTCGAGGCGATTCTGGAAGAAGCGGGCAAAGTGACTGCCAGAAGCATTGCGCCATTGAGCCGCGGGGCCGACGAGGAAGGCTGCCACTGGAACAACACCGTGGTAACCACCCCGGAAGGTTTTCCACAGGCTTACCAGACCTACGCCGAAGGTGGCTGGGTCGGCGTGGGCGGTGATCCCGAGTTCGGCGGCATGGGCATGCCCAAGGCGGTATCGGCCCAGGTCGAGGAAATGGTCAACTCCGCGAGCCTGGCCTTCGGTCTGTATCCGATGCTGACCGCCGGGGCTTGCCTGTCGATCAATGCCCACGCCAGCGAAGAGCTGAAAACCACTTACCTGCCGAATATGTATGCCGGTGTCTGGGCGGGCTCGATGTGCCTGACCGAGCCTCATGCCGGGACCGATCTGGGCATCATCCGCACCAAGGCCGAGCCTCAAGCGGACGGTTCCTACGCCATCAGCGGGACCAAGATCTTCATCACCGGCGGTGAGCACGACCTGACGGAAAACATCATTCACCTGGTGCTGGCCAAGCTCCCGGATGCGCCGGCCGGGCCCAAGGGAATCTCCCTGTTCCTGGTGCCCAAGTTCATGGTCAACGCCGATGGCAGCCTGGGCGAGCGCAACCCGGTGAGCTGCGGTTCGATCGAACACAAGATGGGGATCCAGGCTTCGGCCACTTGCGTAATGAACTTCGACCAGGCCATCGGCTACCTGGTGGGCGAGCCAAACAAGGGCCTGGCGGCCATGTTCACCATGATGAACTATGAGCGCCTGGGCGTGGGTATCCAGGGGCTGGCGACCGGCGAGCGCTCCTACCAGAACGCCGTTGAGTATGCTCGTGACCGTCTGCAGAGCCGTGCGCCTACCGGCCCGCAAGCCAAGGACAAGGTTGCCGACCCGATCATCGTGCATCCGGACGTGCGGCGCATGCTGCTGACCATGAAGGCCGCCAACGAAGGCGGTCGGGCATTTTCCACCTATGTGGCGATGCAACTCGATACCGCCAAGTTCAGCGAGGACGCCGAGACCCGCCAGCGCGCGGAAAGCCTGGTGGCCTTGCTGACCCCCGTGGCCAAGGCATTCCTGACCGACCTGGGCCTGGAAACCACGGTGCATGGCCAGCAGATCTTTGGCGGGCACGGCTACATTCGTGAATGGGGCCAGGAACAACTGGTGCGCGACGTGCGCATCACCCAGATCTACGAAGGCACCAACGGCATCCAGGCCCTGGACCTGGTGGGGCGCAAGATCGTGGGCAGCGGTGGGGCTTTCTACCGTCTGTTCGCCGATGAGATCCGTCATTTCACCGCGACGGCCGATGGGCAACTGGCAGAGTTCACCCAGCCGTTGAGTGCGGCCCTGGACAACCTGGATGAGCTGACCGCGTGGCTGCTGGATCGAGCGATCAGCAACCCGAATGAAATCGGTGCGGCTTCGGTGGAATACCTGCAGGCGTTTGGCTACACGGCTTACGCCTACATGTGGGCATTGATGGCCAAGGCGGCTCTGGGCAAAGAGCAGGATGACCAGTTCTATGCCAGCAAACTGGGGACCGCGCGGTTCTACTTTGCACGTCTGCTGCCGCGTATTCACTCCCTGAGCGCCTCGGTGAAAGCGGGTAGCGAATCGCTGTTCCTGTTGTCGGCTGAGCAGTTTTAACCGGTAAGGGTCTTTGTAAGTAATCTCTTACATAACGTGCTGCTGATCGTCCATATCGGTAGATGAAGGCTGAAGCTAATCTACTTCACATGGACGTCGCGCAGGAAGCGCAAAGCAACAACACGGACACGTAGGATTCCGCCAGGATGGTGGAGTGAAAAGGATGTCAGGGAAACAGTCTGCAAAGCCCCGCTTCGGCGGGGTTTTCTTTTGTCCGGATTTTTTATTGTGACGGACCTATCCCAAGGCTTCCGCTGTGGAAGTTCCCCCCAAGCGCGGTTCCTGAACATTCATCGAGTCTTCCAACAAGGTTCGCAGCAGCTCCAGCGTCCCTTGCTGGCGTTGCAGATCCCGACAGACCAATCCGACCTTCAGCGGCACCCTGGGTTCGCTCAGTGGTTTCCACAGCAGTTCCTTGTTGCTGTGCTGCTGTTGGGAACGCCCAGGAAGTACGGTGGCTAGCCGCGTATGGGGAAGGCTGTCGAGAATGCCGGCCATGTTGTTCAGCTCGGCCTGCACCTGTGGACGGCGCCCGAGGTTCGCCAATTGCGCCTGCCAGATCTGGCGGATCTGAAACTCTTCTCCCAACAGCAGCATCGGCAACTCTGCCGCCTGGCTCATGGACACCTTCTTGAATTCGCGCAACGGATGTTGCTCCGGGATGACCAGTGTCAGTTCATCTTCGTACAGCGGTACGCCATGTAAGCCCGGCTGGCGCGGCGGCAAGTAGCTGATGCCGATATCCAGCGAGCCATTGAGCAAGCGCCGTTCGATTTCCAGGCCGGTCAGTTCGTAGATCTGCACTACAAGATGCGGCTGGGCCTTGCGGACCCGTTCGAGCATCTGCGGCACCAGGCTGCTGTGCACGGTTTGCAAGACGCCAATCGCCAGCGTGCGCAAGGCTTGCCCCTTGAAGTTGCGCAACGCTTCACGGGCCTGCTGCAAGCCGTCGAGCAGGGGCAGGGCGTGGTTGTACAGCGTATGAGCCGCGAGGGTCGGCAGCAGGCGTTTACTGCTGCGCTCAAACAGGCTGACGTCGAGGTTCTGTTCCAGTTGCCGGATCTGCTGTGAGAGCGCCGGTTGCGAGATCGACAGCCGCTCGGCAGCACGTCCTACATGACCTTCTTCATACACCGCGACGAAATAACGCAGTTGCTTAAAATCCATAAGTATTTCTTATCGAAAAAGCTTAAAAATCGAAATGGCCTGAAGCCCCCGAGGGGCCTAGTCTAGCGCCTATTCACTAGGCTTACAGGGCCACGAAGCGCGATGAATACCGTTTGTGTTGATGGTGTTTACATAGGCAAGGCAAAAAATCTAGGCCGAGGTCTGGTCAGTGATGTCGACAAGCACCCAGTTGCAAACCGTCTCTGGTTATGGGCGCAAGGCCTGGGCAGCGATGAACAGGGTGATCCGCGCTTTCACTCCGGCCCTGAGCGAGCACTGCATCACTACCCCGCCGAGCACTACGAGCACTGGCGTAAACGTTATCCACAGTTCGGCTGGAGCGCACCGGCGTTCGGTGAAAACCTCTCTACCCATGGCCTGACTGAAGAACAGGTCTGCCTGGGTGATCTGTTTCGCTGGGGAGGCGCATTACTGCAGATCAGCCAGCCGCGTTCGCCCTGTTACCGCCTGAGCCAGCGCTGGGGCTTGGCAAATCTGCCCCAGCAGGCTCAGGACAACGGCCGCTGTGGCTGGTTTTACCGGGTGCTCAAGCCAGGTTTTGTCCAGGTGGATGAACCCTTCGAGCTGATCCAGCGCAGTTACCCCGGCCTGACGGTGGCCTGGGCCTTGCGCTGTTTTTTCCAGGAACCTCTAGAGCGTGCAGGCTTGAAAACCCTTATCGATTGCCCGGCACTCTCTTCGCGCTGGCGTGATATCGCTATCAAGCGCTTGCGCACCGGCCGGGTCGAAGACTGGTCCGCGCGTTTGCTGGGCTTGCCGCTGGAGGGGCTGCGGGCATGAATCTGTTCAACCTGCGCCGCACTCCGCCGAGCCTGGAAGACCTGGCCCTCGAGTCTCATGCGGCGGCTGCGGACCACGCGCTTTCCAGTGAGTGCCTGATGCCCAGCGTGCAGCGCCCCCAACCGGTGTTCGTACGTGGCCAGGGCTCCTGGCTGTGGGACAGCGAAGACCGTACCTACCTGGATTTCACGCAGGCCGGGGCTGCCAACAGCCTTGGTCATAGCCCATCCGTGCTGGTCAAGGCGCTTGCCGAGCAGGCGCAGTCGCTGATCAACCCTGGTTCGGGGTTCTACAACCGCGGCATGCTCAAGCTTGCCGATCGTCTGTGTCGCAGTACGGGCAGTGACCAGGCCTACCTGCTGAGCAGCGGCAGCGAAGCCTGCGAGGCCGCGATCAAGCTGGCGCGCAAATGGGGCCAGCTGCACCGTGGCGGCGCGGCAGGCATCATCACGGCCCGCCAGGGCTGCCACGGGCGCGGATTTGCGGCGTTGTCGGCGGCTGGCAAGGGTGCCCCGGGTAATCGTTTCGGCCCAGGCTTACCGGGCTTCAGCCAAGTGCCGTTCAATGATTTGCCGGCCCTGCACGCGGCAGTGGACGCGCAAACCGTGGCGATCATGCTGGAGCCTATCCAGAGTGAGGCCGGTGTCATTCCGGCAACCGAGCATTACCTCAAGGGCGTCGAGCGCCTGTGCCGCGAGTTGGGCATTCTGCTGATTCTCGATGAGGTCCAGACCGGTATCGGTCGGTGCGGCACGCTGCTGGCCGAACAGCTGTATGGCGTGCGCGCCGACATCATCGCCCTGGGCAAGGGGCTCGGCGGCGGTGTACCGCTGGCCGCGCTGCTGGCGCGGGGCAAGGCCTGCTGCTTCGAGGCGGGCGAACTCGACGGCACCCACCATGGCAACGCGCTGATGACTTCGGCCGGCCTGGCCGTTCTGGACAGCCTGCACGAACATGGGTTTCTCCAACAGGTTCGCCGCAACGGCCAGTACCTGGGGCAGGAACTGACGCGTTTGGCGAGCCGCTATGCCCAGGGGCAGGTGCGCGGGCACGGATTGTTCTGGGGCATGACCTTGGCGGATGAGTCGGCCGAGGCTCTGGTCAAGGCGGCACTGCATGAAGGCCTGCTGCTCAGTGCTCCGCAACCGGACTGCCTGCGTTTTACTCCAGCGCTGAGTGTCAGCAAGGGCAACATCGACGAGATGCTCCTACGCCTGTCCCGGGCCTTTTCTCGGGTGCGCACAGCGCAATTGCAGTGCCGCAAGGGAGTGGCCGTGTGATGCGCGTACTGATCTTGCAGCATTCTCCGGCTGCCGGTCCGGGGCGGATCAACCAGTGGCTGCTGGAGCGGGCAAGTGCGGTGCACATCTGCCATCTGTACGCTCAGGCACGTTTGCCACGGCTCGACAGTTTCGACCTGCTGATTGTCCTGGGTGGCCCCATGAGCGTGCACGACGAGCTACAGACGCCTTGGCTGGCTGCGGAAAAACGCCTGTTGCGCAAGGCGTTGTCCGCCGGCAAGCGAGTGCTGGGCATAGGCCTTGGCGGCCAGCTCCTGGCTCAGGCACTGGGCGCGCAAGTGCGGCCCAGTGCGGCGCGGGAGATCGGCTGGTGGCCTGTGGAAAAGTACCCCAATGCTCAGGACTCGCCGCTCGGGCTGGCTTTGCCGGAGCGCCTGATGGCCTTTCATTGGCATGGCGAAAGCTTCGATCTGCCCAAGGGGGCGTTGCCGCTCTATCGCTCGGCGGCCTGTGCTCACCAGGGCTTTATCTGGCAGGAGCGGGCCATTGGCTTGCAATGCCTGCTGCAGAGCGACCTGCATAGCATCGAGGCGCTTTTGCAGAGCCGCCCCCAGGGCTGGCTGAATACTGAACACAGTGCTGAACCGGACAGCGTCGAGGACCAACAGGCGATCCTCGCCGGGATCCCTCATTGCAGCGGCCTGGCGCCGACACTGTTTCGAGTGCTGGATTACCTTTCCGGGCCCCATCCGACCTTACGTTGACTGAATTCCTGAACCGTCTTGCGGTATAACGCATCGCCCCGTGTCCGATTTTTCGCACGGGGCGTTTTTTTGCCTGCTGCTTTTTCAAATCCCTGCTTTTCGCCTGAGCTCCGGTCAGGCCAGGGGGCGGCCAGTGATTGTTCTGAACCCTGGCCCGCGGCCAGGGTCGATTGCAGGCAAGGCTCAACCGAGCCGATTTCCAACGGGAGCTGCCCTATGGACTTGATCCGCATCATCTTCGCCATTCTCTTGCCGCCCCTGGGGGTATTTCTGCAAGTGGGCTTTGGCGGCGCTTTCTGGCTGAACATCCTGCTGACCCTGTGTGGATACATCCCCGGTATCGTCCACGCGGTGTACATCATCGCCAAACGCTGATGGCCCGGCCCGCCCGCTCCGCTGGAACGGGCGAGCCTTGTTCAAGGCTGTGCCTGCAGCACTTTCTGATAGAACCGCCACTCCTGTTCCAGGGCGTGAGCCTGATTGTCCGCCTTGCGAAAGCCGTGGCGCTCATCCGGGTAGTAATGCGCCTCGGCGGCAATGCCCTGGTCCTCGAGTGCCTGGAGCATGTCGCGGGTTTGTTGCGGCACCACCACGGCGTCCAGCTCGCCCTGGAAAAACACCACCGGGACACTGATATCGCGAGCATGCAGCAGCGGTGTGCGGGCCAGGTAACGCTGCCGGTCCTGCTGCGGGTCGCCGATCAGCCAGTCCAGATAGTCACCCTCGAACTTGTGAGTGGAGCGGGTGAGGGCAATGGGGTCGCTGACTCCATACAAGCTGGCGCCGGCACAGAACACCTTGGCGAAAGCCAGGGCGCAGAGGGTGGTGTAGCCTCCCGCGCTGCCGCCACGGATGAACGCTTGCCGTGGATCGATCAGCCCTTGCTGGTCCAGGTAGGACACCACCGCGCAGGCATCCTCCACATCCACTTCGCCCCAGCGCAGGTGCAGGGCCTGGCGGTAAGCCCGGCCATAGCCGCTGCTGCCCCGGTAGTTCAGATCGGCCACGGCGAAGCCGCGCTGGGTCCAGAACTGGATGCGCGGATCGAGTATCGGATAGCAGGCGGAGGTGGGGCCTCCGTGGATGAACACCACCAGAGGCGGTCGGTTGACCCCGTTCATGGCCGGGTAGAAGAAACCGTGGGCCTGGCCGTCGCCGCTGGGGTAGCACAGGGTTTGCGGGCGGCTGATGCGTTCCGCCGGCAGCGGCGCCACACCACCGGCCAGTACCTGTACCTGCCGGGTTTCACGCTCGATGGTGATCACGGCCGAAGGGCTGACGGGCGAGGCGGCGATGCAATACAGGTAGCGCTGATCCTGCGCCAGGCCGCGAAAGCGGCTGTAGTCACCGCTGAAGTCCTGTTGCGCACCGTCGGCGTGGTGCACGCCGAGACGGCCGAAGCCTTTCTCGGTCCAGCTGCCGAACCAGGCGTCACCGCCCAGGGGCATCCAGGTGCTGCAGCCCAGCTGCCAGGGGGCTGGAGCGTGATCGGCCGCGGCACAGGGCAGCGGGCGCAAACCGCTGCCGGATTCGGCCCAGGGTTGCCAGAAACCCTGGCGATCGGTCAGGCAGTAGAGTTGCTGGTCCTGGTCGAAGCGTGGCTGCTGCAGGGATTCCTGCTCGCCGTCCCCGGCCACGCAGCGCGGCTCACCCCAGGTGCCGTTGTTGCGGCGTTCGGCGAGCATCAGGCGCGTGCAGGTCCAGGGCTGATGAGGGCGATCCCACTCGATCCAGGCCAGGCGTTGGCCGTTGGCGCTCAAGGTCGGAGCGGCATAGAAGTCGGCCCCGGCGGCGAGCAACTGGCGACGCCCGTCCTGGAGGTCGATGGCCACCAGCCGGTGGTCGTTGGCGCACTCTTCCACCGCCAGTATCTGATCGGCGTGAGCCTGCAGATCACCGTAGCGGCAATCGCCCCGGGTCAGGGCTTCTGGCGCGCCGCCCGCCAGGGGCTGGCGATACAGCTGCTGGTCCGCGTCATTGACGAACACCAAGTGTTCGCCGCTGATGCAGAAGGCGCCGCCACCATATTCGTAGACCCGGCTGCGGGCGCTGAAACCCGCTGGGGTCAGGCAACGGGCCTGGTCTTGCTGCCAATGCCAGATCCGGCAACTGGCGTCTGCGGGACGATATTCATTCCAGAACAGGCCGTGGGGCGTCAGCTGCAGTTCGGCAAAATCGGTTCCGGCGGCGGTGGCCTGGTTGGCGCTGAAGGGCTCAACCCTTGGCGATGAGGCGTGAGTTTCGTTCATTGCGAAAGGCCAGTTGCTCAATGGTTTGGGTGGCGGTTTCGGATTCTTCGCGGGCCTTGAGAATCATCCCGTGGTGTTCCGATTTGCTGCACACCGGATCGGCGTTGCTGGCATCCCCGGTGAGCATGAAGGCCTGGCAGCGGCAGCCGCCGAAGTCCTTTTCCTTCTCGTCGCAGGAGCGGCACGGCTCGGGCATCCAGTCGTACCCACGATAGCGGTTGAAGCCGAAGGAGTCGTACCAAATGTGCTGCATGCTGTGGTCGCGCACATTGGGGAATTGCACCGGCATCTGCCGCGCGCCGTGGCAGGGCAGGGCGGTGCCGTCCGGGGTCACGGTGAGGAAGATGCTGCCCCAACCGTTCATGCAGGCCTTGGGACGCTCTTCGTAGTAGTCCGGGGTGACGAAGATCAGTTTGCAGGGGTGGCCCTGGGCTTCCAGCTTGGCTCGGTACTCGTTGGTGATGCGTTCCGCGCGCACCAGTTGCTCCTGGGTCGGCAGCAGGCCGACGCGGTTGAGCTGGGCCCAACCGTAGAACTGGCAGGTGGCGAGCTCGACGAAATCGGCCTCCAGGGCGATGCACAGTTCGATGATGCGGTCGATCTTGTCGATGTTGTGCCGGTGGGTGACGAAGTTCAGCACCATCGGGTAACCGTGGGCCTTGACCGCTCGGGCCATCTCCAGCTTCTGCGCGAAGGCTTTCTTCGAACCGGCCAGCAGGTTGTTCACCTGCTCGTCGCTGGCCTGGAAGCTGATCTGGATGTGGTCCAGGCCGGCTTTCTTGAAGTCGCTGATCTTCTGCTCGGTGAGGCCGATGCCGGAGGTGATCAGGTTAGTGTAGAAGCCCAGCTTGCGCGCCTCGCCGATCAGTTCGGCGAGGTCCTGGCGCACCAGCGGCTCGCCGCCGGAGAAGCCCAGCTGCGCGGCGCCCATCTCTCGGGCTTCGCGAAATACCTTGATCCACTGCTCGGTGCTCAGCTCCTTGCCCTGCTCGGCGAAATCCAGCGGATTGGAGCAGTAGGGGCATTGCAGCGGGCAGCGGTAAGTCAGCTCGGCCAGCAACCACAGCGGCAGGCCGACTGGCGGTTTTTCGGGTACGCCGGCTTCAGCCGAGTTCGATCCAGTGCTGGGCACGGGCGACCTCCATGAACTGCTCGATATCGTCACCGAGCTCGGCCACCCCTGGGAACTGGACCTCCAGTTCGCTGATGATCGCCGTCACGTTGCGCTCGCCATCAATCAGCCCGCCGATCAGCGCGGCACTGTCGTTGAGCTTGATCATGCCCTCCGGGTACAGCAGGACGTGGCCCTTTTGTGCCGGTTCGTACTGGAAGCGGTAGCCGGGGCGCCAGCGTGGGGTTTTGCTGCGGTCGAAACTCATAGGGGGATCCCTTTATGCCAGACCCGCTGATCGGTAACGCTGTGATAAGGCGGGCGATTCAATTCATAGGCCATGCTCATGGCGTCGAGCATGCTCCAAAGGATGTCCAGTTTGAACTGGAGAATTTCCAGCATGCGTTCCTGGCCGGCACGGGTGGTGTAGTGCTGCAGGGTGATCGCCAGGCCGTGCTCGACATCGCGGCGGGCCTGGCCCAGGCGGGTGCGGAAGTACTCGTAGCCGGCCGGGTCGATCCACGGGTAATGCTGGGGCCAGCTGTCCAGGCGCGACTGGTGGATCTGTGGGGCGAACAGCTCGGTCAGCGAACTGCTGGCGGCTTCCTGCCAACTGGCCCGGCGGGCGAAGTTGACGTAGGCGTCCACGGCAAAGCGTACGCCGGGCAGCACCAGTTCCTGGGAGCGCAGTTGGTCCGGGTCCAGGCCCACGGCCTGGCCCAGGCGCAGCCAGGCCTCGATGCCGCCGTCTTCGCCAGGGGCGCCGTCGTGGTCCAGCAGGCGCTGGATCCACTCGCGGCGAACTTCGCGGTCCGGACAGTTGGCGAGGATCGCCGCGTCCTTCATGGGGATGTTCACCTGATAGTAGAAGCGGTTGGCGACCCAGCCCTGGATCTGCTCGCGGGTCGCCCGGCCTTCATACATCGCCACATGATAGGGGTGATGGATGTGGTAGTAGGCGCCTTTGGCGCGCAGAGCCTGCTCGAATTCGGCGGCGGACAGCGGGGTGTCGGTCATGTGTGTTCTCCGGAGGGTTGCCCTTTCGCGGGCAAGCCCGCTCCTAAGCAAAGGGGCCAAGGCGCTTGGGTCGAGCTTGTGGGCGATTCGCCCTACAGCTCAATACTCATTCCGTCGTAAGCCACTTCCACCTTTCGGCGTACCAGTTCGGCACGTTCGGCGGAGTCTTCGTCAAGGATCGGGTTGGTGTTGTTGATGTGGATCAGCACCTTGCGCTGGCGGGGCAACTGCTCCAGCACTTCGAGCATGCCGCCGGGGCCGTTCTGCGCCAGGTGGCCCATTTCCCGACCGGTGCGCGTGCCGACGCCACGACGCTGCATTTCATCGTCTTCCCACAGGGTGCCGTCCACCAGCAGCACATCACTGGCGGCCATGATTTCCAGCAGTGGCGCATCCACTTTGCCCAGGCCTGGCGCGTAGAACAGTTTGCCGCCGCTGCGCAGGTCTTCGACGATCAGGCCGATGTTGTCCCCCGGGTGCGGGTCGAAACGGTGCGGTGAATAGGGTGGCGCCGCGCTGCGCAGGGGCAGTGGCGTGAAGCGCAGGTTGGGGCAGGCGGGGACGCTGAAGCTCTGGTCCAGTTCGATGCGGTTCCAGTTCAAGCCGCCGTTCCAGTGGCTGAGCATCTTGAACAGCGGGAAGCCGGTGCTCAGGTCTTCGTGGACCATGTCGGTGCACCAGACCTGATGCGGGCAGCCTTCGCGCAGGCTGAGCAGGCCGGTGGTGTGGTCGATCTGGCTGTCCATGAGGATGATCGCGCTGATGCCGCTGTCACGCAGCGCTCGGCCCGGTTGCATGGGGGCGAAGCTTTGCAGTTGGGCGCGGATGTCCGGGGAGGCGTTGCACAGCACCCAGTTCACCCCGTCATCGGAAATGGCGATGGACGATTGAGTGCGCGCCTGGGCCCGTAGGCTACCGTCGCGAAACCCTGCGCAGTTCACGCAGTTGCAGTTCCACTGCGGAAAACCACCGCCGGCGGCGGAACCTAGAATCTGGACAAACATGGACGCTCCCTGGGCTGAAGGCTGGAAAAAAGGTGGAGAACTGAAAATAAAAACGCCCCGGACGGGCCGAGGCGTTGCGCTGCGTTTCTGGCCAGAGGCAGAGATTAGCGGCTGGCGAAGTACATGGTGACTTCGAAGCCGATACGCAGGTCGGTGTAAGCAGGTTTGGACCAAGTCATAAAAGTGCTCCTTTGAGGTGGGTGGGACGGGTATTGCCTATACATATAGTCCACCTCCGGCGGGAGATGTTCAGATGCTTAGGAGGCTATCTTACTAAATTCCCGCAGAAGGTTGCCCGCAATTCTGAAGAAAGCTCATTGCAGCGCCGGTAATGATCATTCTGCCACTTGCCAGGGGGCCCCCGGGCAGGGCCTGTTGGCCAGCGCGCTGACGCCGGCGACGGCAGCCTTCAATTGCCGGGCGGCGTGGATCACGGCGGCGGGTTCAAGCGCCTGGATACTCGCGTGTAACTGCTGCAGGTAATCCGACGAATGGCCGGCCAGCTTCGCCTGCCACAACAGCTCTGCCGCCTGATCCAGCGGCAGGGTCGTGGCGTGCAACTGCTGGGCCAGGGCCTGTCGCTGAGCATCCCAGGCGGCTGCATCGAGCACCTGGAGCTGCTCGGGCAGGTGCTGGAGGAACTCCGCGATGTGTTGAAGGATCTCCGTGATGGTTGCGCCAGGGGATTGCACGCCGAACAGCAGGCCGGTCTGCCCATGGCGCTGGCGAACGGCGCTGAAGACGCCATAGCCCAATTGCAGTTCGACACGCAGGCGTTGATAGAAGGGGGTTTGGCAGAGTTGCCCCAGTAACCGCCAGGCTGCTTCGTCGGCCAGGTGGGTGCCGGGTGCCGGGTAAAACAGCAGCAGGGCATGTTCACTCGAGCCCCCGGGCAGGCTCTGCCACTGGAGGCCAGTGCCTGGCGAGGCGGGGTGGCACAGAGAGGCGTTCGCGGTGCCCGGTATTTGTGGCAGGGTGCGGCTCAGGGCTTCCTGGGTAGTGCTGGGTAGCGCCAGGGCCAGCCCATCCCAGCGCGCATTGGCCCACAGTGTTTGCAGAGCTTGTGGATCAGGCTGGGCTGGGTTGTCGCATTGTGGCTGTTCGCTAAATGCCTTGAGCAACTGACGGATCGGCTGCAGTGGCGCTTCAGCGCTGAGGCTTGCCTGTTCCAGCCAGAACGACTCGGCGGGTTGGCTCAGGGCTTTCAAAGCTTGTTGCAGCACGGCGGGCATGGGCGATGGCAAGCCCTGCAACTTCAGCAGCCAGTCCTTGCCGCAGGCGCTGAAGTTCAGTTCCACGCCGGCTTGTCGGGCATCCTCACGCAGTGCTTCCAGGCTGCGCCGCAACCGCGCGTGCAAGCCCATCGGGGCTGGCGAGGCCAGCTGCCAGCGCAGGATCAGGGCCCCGCCAGCAGGGTCTGCTGGCAGTGCCTGGCTGAAGCTCAGGGCCGAGTGTTCCTTGCGGCCCCGGGAACGATCCTGGGCAAAGGTGCGCAGCCCGCGATGAGCGCTGGTCTGCCCACGAATCAGCCCGGCCCGCGGAGCCTCGAGCGTGCTGCGCAGGAAGGGGTTGGCAGGAGGCAGGCGCCACGCGTGGCTGAAGTTGGCCACAGGCTGGGGCTGCAACTGCTTGAGCAGCGACTTGAGGGTGGCGAGCCCCGATTCGTCCAGGGCGGCGGCCGTCTGCCGGCTGTCCCGCCGAGTCAGTTCCAGCGCGCTGGCGACCTGGAGCTGCCGTTGTTGCAGCAAGGCATATTCTTCTCGCAGCGGTGCCCAGTCGGCCTGAGCGCTGAAGAATCCCAGCCACTCCATCAGCCGTTCGCGGACCTGGGCCGGGGCCGTCACGGCGTCGCTGTTCAGGTTGAATTCCAGGTGCAGCAGGGCTTGCCCGGCGAACTCATACACCGGCACGGCTTTCAGGCTTTGCGCCAGTTGGCGTTGCTGCAGCTCGGCCAGCAGGCCGCCGGGCTTGGCCGATTGCAGCCAGGTACAGAGAAAGTCCAGGGCGCTGGCGGCGCCTTCGGGCAGGTGTTCAATGGCGAACAGCAGGTCCAGACGCGTTGCCTCATGCTTCTGATAAGGCTGGCCAGCCGTAGCCAGCAGCGCAGGAGGCGGTGTCTGTTCCAGGCGCTGGCCGCTCGGCAGGCCGCTAGCGTAGCGTTCGGCCAGGGCCCGGAGTTCTTCCAGCGGCTGCGGGCCGGCGAGGCTCAGGAGCATTTGCCCGGCTTGGTAATAGTCGCGATAGAACTGCTGCAGGGCCTGTTGAAAGGCCTTGTTGGGCAGGTTCAGGCTGTAGCGGTTGCCAGCGTGAAAGGCCCTTAGCGGGTGCCTGGCGGACAGGCCGGCAAACAGTGCGAATTGACGCTGCGCCGTTGCATCCCGGGACCAGGCAATGAATTCCGCGTGCAGGACTTCGCGCTCCCGATGCTGGTCTTCCAGGCTCATGCGGGGGTGGGCAAGCATCTCGCACAGGCGCTCCAGGCCGCCGGCAAAGGCGCTGGTGGGCAGTTCGAAAAAGAACTCGGTGGCGCGTTCGCCAGTTCGCGCGTTCAGTTGCCCACCCTGGGCACGGACATAGGCCATCAACCCCTGTTCGGCAGGAAACCGCTCGGTGCCCAGAAACAGCAGGTGCTCCAGAAAGTGTGCCAGGCCCGGCCAGGCCAGCGGCACATCGTGGCTGCCGGCGGCAACCCGCAGTGTTGCGGCGCAGCGTTTCAAGTGGGGAGCATGACGCAGGGAAATCCGCAGGCCGTTGGCCAGGGTTTCCAGGTGGGGCAGAGGGTGGTTCGGCGCGGGCATGAGCACTTCCAGAACAGAGAAGCGCTCATGCTAGCGGATATCTCCGGATCAGCGCTTGCTCAGGTCGTCGTAAAGCTCGGGGCGGCGATCGGCAAGGTAGCGATTGAGCGCCCGGGATTCGTCCATCAGCTGACGATCCAGGGTGCCGATGATCAGCGCTTCGTCGAGCCCGGCCAGGGCGATCCGGCTGCCGTCGGGGGCGGCGATGCTGCTCTGGCCGCAGTAGCGGATCTGCTCTTCCTGGCCACAGTAATTGGCATACGCCACGTAGCACTGGTTCTCGAAGGCCCGGGCGCGGATCGTCACGTCGGCGACGAAGTCGTAGGGAATCATGTTGGCGGTTGGTACCAGAATCAGCTCGGCACCGGCCAGGGCCAGGCGCCGGGCGTTCTCCGGGAACTCGATGTCGTAGCAGATCAGAAAACCGAGCTTCCAGCCGTTGAGCTCCACCAGTGGGAAGTCATCTTCGCCAGCGCTGAACATCGAGTGATCGAGGTCGCCGAACAGGTGGGTCTTGCGGTAGTTGCACAGGCGCTGCCCGTGGGCATCGATCAGTTGCACGGCGTTGTAGATCTGGCCGTCGGCGCTGCGCTCCGGGTAGCCGTAGAGAATGGCCGTACCGGCGGCCTGGGCAATGGCGGCGATGCGCTGGGCCGAGGGGCCATCCTGGGCTTGCGCCAGGGCCCCGACCGCCTCCACACCAATGTTGTAGCCGCTGAGGAACATCTCCGGCAGCACCAGCAGATCGGCATCGGTGGCTTCCATGGCCACCTGATGCAGGCGTTGCAGATTGCCGGCCACATCCAGCGGTTGCGGCGGGCACTGATACAGGGCGACGCGCATGGTCTTCACTCCTATCACTGGCAGACCGGCCACTGTAGCCGCTGTCGCGGGTTTGCACGACACCTCCACAGCGGCTGCCTGCGGAGGGTAGTGGCGAGCCGGTTGCCGGTTTCAGTCGGCCAGGGCGATAGGCCCGATCTCGTGGAACACATCCCCCGGGCCCGGGTTTTCGGCGTGGGTTGCACCACCGAAGTGCTTCATGATCCCCCACACGGCGTTGAGCGAGGTCTGCACCGCGCCCTCGACCCAGGCCGGAGTCCAGGACACATCGTCGCCGGCAATGAAGATGCCACGCTGTTCGGCCGGCATATCGTCCTGCATGAAGTGCGCGTACATGCGCTGGTTGTAGCGGTAATGGCCCGGCAGTGCGCCCTTGAAGGCGCCGAGGAAATGCGGGTCGGCTTCCCAGGACACGGTGATCGGGTCGCCGATGATGCGGCTGGCGATGTCCACGTTCGGGTAGATTTTCTTCAGCGCATCCAGGGCCAGCTTCACGCGTTTTTCCACTGGCTGCGGGAGCATCTTCAAGGCGTCGCTCATCCACGAGTAGGACAGGCAGATCACCCCCGGCTTGTCGTCGCCGTTGTCGAACAGGTAGGTGCCACGGGTCAGGCGGTCGGTGAGGGTCATGCTCATCAGGTCGCGACCGGTTTCCGGGTCCTTGTCCTTCCAGAACGGTCGGTCGACCATGACGAAGGTCTTCGACGACTGCATGTAGCGGGTGCGGTCCAGGGCCATCCACATCTTCTGCGAGAACAGCGATTCCTCGCATTCGATCTGGGTGGTCAGCAGCCAGCTCTGGCAGGTGGTCAGCACCGCGGCGTATTCCCGGGTGTCGCCCCAGTTGTCGGTGACGCTGAAGCGGCCGTCGGCGGCACGGGCAATGCGCTTGACCCCGGTGCGTGGCGCGCCGTTGTGCAGCGAGCTGAGGCTGGTGCCGGCCGGCCAGTGGGCGCAACGCTCCGGCACGTGGCGCCAGATGCCCAGGGGCACTTGCTCGACGCCGCCCACCACCAGGTGCTGGTGGTCGTCGCAGTTGGTCATGACCACGCGGAAGATTTCCAGCATCGAGTTGGGGAAATCCGAGTCCCAGCCGCCGGTGCCGAAGCCCACCTGGCCGAACACTTCCCGGTGGTGGAAGGACAGCTTGGCGAAGGCTTTCGAGGTGGCGACGAAGTCGTAAAAGGTGCGGTCGTCCCACAGCGGCACCAGGGTGTTCCACAGCTCCTTGAGGCGTGGCACGTCGCGGTCGCGAATGGCTTGCTGGATCTCGCTGAAGCGCGAACCGTCCTCCAGCGCATCAGCCCAGGCGTCGGCGACTTCCTGGAACAGCGCCGGCAGGTCGGCAAGTTTCTGCGCGTAGTGAGTCTGGCCTTCCAGGTCAATGACGGTACTGCCCGAGGCCGGCGTCAAGGGGTTGGGAAAAGGCTTGGTCTTCAGGCCGAGCTTGTCGACGTAGTGATAGAAGGCCGTGGACGACACCGGAAAGCGCATGCCACCCAGCTCGGCGATGATCCCTTCGGCGCCTTCGAAGGCCTGGGAGCGCAGGCGGCCACCCATTTTCGAGGCTTCATAGACCACCGGCTTGAGGCCCAGCTTCATCAGTTCGTAGGCCGCCACCAGCCCGGCGATACCGGCGCCGACAATCGCCACTTCGGTGCCGTGCTGGGCTTGGGGAATGCTGCCCAGGCCGGCGGGATGCTCGATCCAGTCGTCAAAGGCGAATGGGAAATCCGGGCCGAAAATGGTGATCGGCTTCTTACCGTCTGCAGGATGGCGATTGTTCTTGTTCATGGCTGACCTTGGCGGGCGGCTCAGCAGAGTGCTGAGTATAGGAAAAGATGGCAGCCATTCTAGAGAGGGTGAAACACGTAAATAAGACGCAAACTGTCGTCGTTATGCCTTGTTATTTATCGATATGACGAATTATTGATTAAAAGTGACGAAAAGACGGGGCGCGCCTTACAGCGCGTGCCCACGATCGATCTTGCTGCTGAGGATGATCGAGGTGGTGGTCTTTTCCACTCCGTCGACACTGCCGATCTGATCCAGCAACTGGTCCAGCTGTTCCGGCGAGTCAGTGCGCAGCCAGGCCACATAGTCGAATTCGCCACTGACCGCACAGAGTTGCTGGACTTGGGCCATGCCACTCAGGCGGCGCAAGACTTCCTTGCCGGAGCGCGGTTGGACCTTGATCCCGACATAGGCCTGCAAGCCGCCATCGACCACCCTTTGGCCCAGCCGCACGCCATACCCGGTGATGACCCGGCTCTTCTCCAGGCGCGCCAGGCGCGAGGTCACGGTGGTGCGGGCGATACCCAACTGCCGGGCCAGCATCGCCACACTTTCGCGGGCGTTGATCTGCAAGGCTGCGATCAATTGACGGTCGACTTCGTCAAGAACGGGAGGGCGGCTATCGGACAAGGTGGGCTCCTGCACGGGTATCGAGGGAGGGCACATGTTACAGGCTCCCGTGCACCCTCGCTGCAGCTCCCGGAGGACGTGGCGGAATCGGTAACCAGGCTCTGCAGGTCGGGAAGTTTTTTGAAACAAATGGCCTGCGACAGATTGTCATAAGTAACCAGTTAGTACATTCTCGCCACTAGGTTTAAAGATGGGAGAGGTTTTACGATGAACAACACGAGGGCTGCCGCCGGCGGCCAATATGTGCTCGCGGGGCTGGGCATCCTGATTGCCCTGATCGGGCTGGGCCTGGCCGGAGGCGGGGGGTATCTCCTCAGCCTGGGCGGCAGCGCCTATTTTCTGTTGATGGGCTTGGCGATGCTGGTTTCCGGGCTGTTGATTGCTCGTCGCAATCCACGTGGCGCCTGGCTGTACGGCGTGGCCCTGGTGCTGACCGGCATTTGGGCGGTATGGGATGCGGGCTGGGAATACTGGCCGCTGGTTTCGCGGGTGCTGACCTTTGCAGTAATCGGTCTGGTGGTGGCGCTGATCTACCCGACCCTGGTACGAGCCTCCGGGGCCCATGCCGGGCGAGGTGCCTATGGCCTGGCAGGGCTGCTGGGGATCGGCGTGGTCGCAACCCTGGCTTACATGTTTGTGCCGACCCACGTGGTCAAGGCGGACAAGGTGCCGGCGATCCAGCCAGTGGCACCGGGCACTGAGCAGAAAGACTGGGCCCACTGGGGCAATACCACCGCGGGCAACCGCTTTGCTGCCCTGGACCAGATCAACCAGGGCAATGTCGGTCAGTTGCAAGTGGCTTGGACCTTCCGCACCGGTGACGTGCCTGAAAGCAACGGCGCTGGCGCCGAAGACCAGAACACCCCGCTGCAGATCGGCGATACCGTCTACACCTGTACCGCCTACGGCAAGGTGTTCGCCCTGGATGCCGACACTGGCGCCGAGCGCTGGAAGTTCGACCCGCAAGGCTATGCGCCAAACTGGCAGCGTTGCCGTGGCCTGGGCTATTTCGACGCCTCGGCGGCCCCGGTCACCGAAGTGTCGGCGCCTGCCGCTGCTCCGGCGGCCTGCACCAAGCGTCTGTTCCTGCCGACCGGCGATGCGCGCCTGATTGCGATCAATGCTGAAACCGGCAAGCCCTGTGAAGACTTCGGCAACCGGGGCACCGTCGACCTGAAAACCGACATGGGCGAGATCAAGCCGGGTTACTACCAGCAAACCTCGACCCCGCTGGTGGCGGGCACTGTGGTGATCGTCGGCGGCCGGGTTGCGGACAACTTCTCCACGGGTGAGCCGCCAGGCGTGGTGCGGGCTTTCGATGTGCGCAGCGGCGAGCTGATGTGGGCCTGGGATCCGGGAAACCCGGCCACCACCAAGCGTCCGCCAGCGGGTGAAACCTATACCCGTGGCACCCCGAACGTCTGGTCGGCGATGTCCTATGACGCCAAGCTGGGCCTGGTGTACCTGCCCACCGGCAACGCCACTCCGGATTTCTTCGGCGGCCAGCGCACCGCGTTCGACGACAAGTGGAACTCCTCCGTCGTCGCCATCGACGTGAAGACCGGCCAGGTTCGCTGGCACTTCCAGACCACTCACCACGACCTCTGGGACTTCGACCTGCCGGCGCAGCCGTTGCTGTATGACATTCCGGACGACAAGGGCGGTGTGCAACCGGCGTTGGCACAGGTCACCAAACAGGGCGAGATCTTCCTGCTCAACCGCGAGACCGGCCAGCCGATTGCTCGTGTCGAAGAGCGTCCGGTGCCCCAGGGCAATGTCCCGGGCGAGCGTTATTCGCCCACCCAGCCGTTCTCGGTGGACATGCCGTCGATTGGCAATCAGACGCTGACCGAGTCCGACATGTGGGGGGCGACCCCGTTCGACCAACTGATGTGCCGCATCCAGTTCAAGGGCATGCGTCACGAAGGCGTGTACACCCCGCCGGGCCTGGATCATGCGTTGCAGTTCCCGGGTTCCCTGGGCGGCATGAACTGGGGCAGCGTGTCGGTGGATCCGACCAGCCACTACATGTTCGTCAACGACATGCGCCTGGGCCTGGCCAACTACATGATCCCTCGCGAGCAGATTGCCGCCGGGGCCAGCGGCATCGAAATGGGCGTGGTGCCCCAGGAAGGCACGCCCTTTGGCGCCATGCGCCAGCGCTTCCTTTCGGCGGCGGGCATTCCTTGCCAGAAACCGCCATTCGGCACCCTGTCGGCCATCGACCTGAAGACCCGCAAGCTGATGTGGCAAGTGCCGGTGGGCACGGTGCAGGACACCGGCCCGCTGGGGATTCGCATGCACCTGCCGATTCCGATTGGCATGCCGACCCTGGGCGCGTCTCTGGCCACCCAGTCCGGCCTGTTGTTCTTCGCCGGCACCCAGGATTTCTACCTGCGGGCCTTCGATACCGGCAACGGCAACGAGATCTGGAAAGCGCGCCTGCCCGTGGGCAGTCAGTCGGGCCCGATGACCTACGTATCGCCCAAGACCGGGCGCCAGTACATCCTGCTCACGGCAGGCGGTGCACGGCAGTCGACGGATCGTGGCGACTATGTGATTGCTTACGCGCTACCCAAGTAAGGGCAGTGCCGCAGCACCGTGAAAAAGCCGCGCAATGCGCGGCTTTTTCATGGGCGCAAGACATGGCGGGGGATGGTCTTGGTGTTCTGGATCCGGCTTGGACGGGGGGACGTTGGCGAGCGTGGCGGTTCGAATTCATCGAAGCGACAGGCACAAAAAAGCCGCGCAGTGCGCGGCTTTGAAGGTGGTGGGCCCACACGGACTTGAACCGTGGACCAAAGGATTATGAGTCCTCTGCTCTAACCAACTGAGCTATAGGCCCTCAGTAGGCGGCGGATTATAACGATGGTTTCTCGGCTGTGCTATCCGAAAAATCGGAAACCCGGATCCGCAGGAAGGCCGCACAGAACTCATCTGCTTCAAGGGGCAGGCTGACGATGTAGCCCTGGATCTGCTCGCAGCCTTCCAGGGCGAGGAAGGTCTGCTGTTCCTGGTTTTCCACGCCCTCGGCAATCACCGTGAACTGCATGCTGCGTCCTAGGGCGATGATCGCGCGAACAATCGCTACGTCGTGGGGGTCGTCTGGCAGCCCGCGAACGAAGGACTGGTCGATCTTGAGGAAATCCAGGGGTAGGCGCTTGAGGTAGCTGAGGGATGAGTAGCCGGTGCCGAAGTCGTCGATGGCCAGTTGCACGCCCAGGCGCTTGAGCTGATGCAGCACTTCCAGGGCTTCTTCGGCCTGGCTCATGATGAAGTTCTCAGTGATCTCCAGCTGTAGCATGCCGGGCTGCAGGTCATAGTCGCGCAGCAGCTGTTCGATGCGCCCCAGCAGGTTGGGCTGGCGCAGTTGAGCGCCGGCGAGGTTCACCGACAGCGGGCCGAAGCCCTCATAGTGCTGGTTCCAGTGGTTGAGTTGCAGGCAGGCCTGTTCCAGCACCCAGTCGCCGATCAGCAGGATCATGCCGTTCTCTTCGGCCAGTGGGATGAAGTGCTCGGGAGGCACCTCGCCGAAGGTCGGGTGGTGCCAGCGGATCAGGGCCTCGGCGCCCACCAGTTCATGGTTGCTGAGGCTGATCTTGGGCTGGAAGTACAGGGACAGTTCATTGCGTTCGATGGCCCGCCGCAGTTCGTGCTCCAGAGCCACCCGCTCGCTGGCCTGGGCGGTCAGGTCGCGGGTGTAGCGTTCAACCCGGTTGCGGCCCTTGGCTTTGGAGCGGTACATGGCGGCGTCAGCGTTCTTGATCAGGGTGGCGACATCGCTGCCGTCCTTGGGGTACAGGCTGGTGCCGATGCTGGCGCTGATGAAGAACTCGTGTTCACCGGCCTGGAAGGGCGCGCTAAAGCAGTTCAGCAGCTTGCTGGCGATGTGATCGGCGTCGCTGGCCTGGTGCAGGCCCGGCAGCAGAATGATGAACTCGTCCCCGCCCAGGCGGGCCACGGTGTCGATGTCCCGCAGCTGCTCCTTGAGGCGCACGGCGATGCCCTTGAGCAGCAGGTCGCCCACCGGATGGCCGAGGCTGTCGTTGATGTGCTTGAACCGGTCCAGGTCGAGGAACAGCACCGCGCCCTGGCTGGCATTGTCTTGCTGGTTGTTGAGGGCGCTCTGCAGCCGGCTTTCGAACAGGGTGCGGTTCGGCAGGCCGGTCAGCGGGTCGTGGTGCGCCTGGTAATCGAGCCGTGCCTGAGCATGCTTGAGGCTGGAAATATCGGCAAACACTGCGACGAAATGAGTGATCTGGCGCTCGCGGTTGCGTACCGCGTTGATGGTCAGCCAATTGGGGTAGAGCTCGCCGCTCTTGCGCCGGTTGGAAATTTCACCCTGCCAGTGGCCTTCCAGGGTCAGCTGATGCCACATCGCGGCGTAGAAGGCGCTGTCGTGCAGGCCCGATGCCAACAGGCGAGGCGTGTGGCCCAGTGCTTCGCTTTCGCTGTAGCCGGTGATTTCACTGAAGGCCCGATTGACCGCACTGATGCGCTGCTGGGTGTCGGTGATCATCACGCCTTCGGCTGTGCTTTCAAACACCGTGGCCGCCTGTTGCAGCTTCTCCTGCATCAGGTGGCGGTCGGTAATGTCTCGGGCAATGGTCAGCATGCAGTCGTCGTCACCGATAGGCAGTGGCCGGCTCGACAGCTCGCACAGGCGGATCTGCCCATCGCTGCGGCGGATGTGGCAGCTGAAGTCGCGGACAAAGCCATCGCGGTGCAGCAGGTCGAGCATCTGTTTGCGCTCGTTGAGGTTGACCCAGATACCCAGGTCCAGGGTCGAGCGATCCAGGGACATGGCGCTGTTGAAGCCGGTGATGCGGCTGAAGCCTTCGTTGACCTCGATCAGCAGCCCATCACGCTGGCGGCTTAGCAGCAAGCCGTCGGGGGAGGCGTGGAAGGCCTTGGCGAATTTTTCCTCGGAGGTCTGCAGTTGCTGCTGGGTTTCCTTGAGCTGGCTGATGTCGCGCACCACCACCACCAGGGCGGGGGTGGTGTCGAGGTCGAAGGGCTCGGCGGAGATCAGGCCGGTGAACAGCTGGCCGTTGTGCCGGCGAAAGGGCATCTCCAGGTTGCGGATACTGCCGGCCTGCAGCCGTTGCAGCAGGCCAGGCCCAACCCCGGGGATGCCCCAGATGTTGAGCTCGGTGGCGGTCTGGCCAATCACGCTCTCGGCGCTCAGGCCGATCTGTTCCTCGAAGGCTTTGTTGACCTCCAGCAGGCAGCCGTCCGACAGCCGGGCGATGACCAGGATGTCCGGGCATTGTTGGAACACCGAGGCGAATTTCTGCTCGGACAGGCGCAGGGCCTCTTCGGTGTGCTTGGTCTCGCTGATATCGATCATCAGCCCGCGCATCACCGGTTCGTGGCCGTGCTCGATCAGGCTGACGATGTCGCGTACCCAGAGGCAGCGACCGTCGGCGGTGATCACGCGGTAGTCGAGGCTGTGATCGCGCCCGGCCTGTACCTCGTGGTCACAGAAGGCTTGGGCGCGGGTCAGGTCCGCGGGGTGGATGATGTTGCGCCAGAACCCTGGGATCAGCCAATGGGCAAGGGGGTAGCCCAGCAGGGCCTCGGCGTGGGGCGATACGTAGCTGTAGGTGAAATCGCTGATGCGCGCTTCCCAGGCAATCGCGGACAAGCTCTCCACCAGGCTGCGGTAGTGGTATTCGCTGCTGCGCAGTTCCTGTTCCAGGGCGACTCTGCGGGAGATTTCCGAGCTCAGGCGGCGGTTGATGCGGATCACTACCGCCAGCACCGTGATCAGCAGCAGGAGACCGGGCAGCCCGTACAGCAGTACATCCGACCAGAAGGTCCGGTGGTCGAGCACGCTGCCCACCCAGTGTTGCTGGATTGCACTGATCTCCTCGGGGCTCAGGTCAGCCAGGACCTTGTCGAGAATGCCCACCAGGATTTTGCTGTCCCGCGGCACGCCCATCGCCAGCTGGTAGCGATAAGGGGTTTCGCCACTGACGTAGAGGCCTTCGAGCTTGAGTTGACGCAGGCTCCAGACGCTGGACGCCAGGTCTCCGACCACCGCATCCACTTGGTCGGTGGCCAAGGCCTGCAGGGCGGAGCTGATATTGGGCAGGGCGACCAGATTCAGGTCCGGATGATGGGTGCGCAGCAGTTCGTGGGGGGCGTAGTTCTCCACCACGGCGACCTTGAGGCCGTAGAGGTCCTGGAGGTTGCGTGGTTGTGCGCCACCGGAGTGGGCAAGGATGACGATGGGAAAATCAAGATAGGGCCGGGTGAAGGCCATGTAGCTCTGGCGCTCCGGGGTCGACATGATACCGGGCAGCAAATCCAGTTTGCCTTGCTTGGCGTCCTCAAGCACCGCGGTCCAGCTCGCGGGCTCGACAGGCTTGAGGGTCACTGACAGGCGTTCCTGGATCAGGTGAATGTAGTCTGCCGCGAGGCCCTGATAGCGGCCGTCCTCATCCCGGTATTCGAAGGGCGGCCAGGAAGCGTCCACACCCAGGCGCAGTTCCGGGTGAGTCTTGAGCCAGCTACGTTCTTCGTCGGTGAGAGTCAGCGCGCCAGCCGTTGCGGTCCAGGTAAGCAGCGCCAGCAGAAGTATGGCCGACAGTCTGGGCATAACCGTCTCGTTATGGCACGGGGAATGTTTCGAGTGTAGACGGGCTATGCGCCGGGGAAGGAAAGAAGGACGGGTTGCAGAAAGCAAAACCCCCAGCTGGGCTGGGGGTCTTGGGCTTACTCGTCGAGGAAGGAGCGCAGATGCTCGCTTCGCGTCGGGTGGCGCAGCTTGCGCAGCGCCTTGGCTTCGATCTGGCGAATCCGTTCACGGGTCACGTCGAACTGTTTACCAACCTCTTCGAGGGTGTGGTCGGTATTCATGTCGATGCCGAAGCGCATGCGCAGGACCTTGGCTTCACGGGCAGTGAGGCCGGAGAGTACTTCGCGAGTCGCTTCTTTCAGGCTCTCAACGGTGGCTACATCGATTGGCGACTGCATGGTCGAGTCTTCGATGAAGTCGCCCAGATGGGAGTCTTCGTCATCACCGATCGGGGTTTCCATGGAGATCGGCTCTTTAGCGATCTTCAATACCTTGCGGATCTTGTCCTCAGGCATTTCCATGCGTTCGCCCAGCTCTTCCGGCGTCGGTTCGCGACCCATTTCCTGCAGCATCTGCCGGGAAATACGGTTGAGCTTGTTGATCGTCTCGATCATGTGCACCGGAATACGGATGGTGCGGGCCTGGTCGGCGATCGAGCGAGTGATCGCCTGACGGATCCACCAGGTGGCATAAGTCGAGAACTTGTAGCCGCGACGGTATTCGAACTTGTCCACCGCTTTCATCAAGCCGATGTTGCCTTCCTGGATCAGATCGAGGAATTGCAGGCCACGGTTGGTGTACTTCTTGGCGATGGAGATCACCAGACGCAGGTTGGCTTCAACCATCTCTTTCTTCGCGCGGCGGGCCTTGGCCTCACCGATCGACATGCGACGGTTGATGTCCTTGATCTCGGCGATCTTCAAGCCGGTTTCGACTTCAAGAGCGGTCAGCTTCTGCTGGCAACGGATGATGTCCGGCTGCAGGCGGGCAATGGCTTCGGCGTACTTGCTCTTGCCTTTGGCCAGCGCCTCGGTCCAGCTTTCATCCACTTCGTTGCCCGGGAACTGGCGCAGGAAGTCGGCACGCGGCATGCGGGCATCACGCACGCAGAGCTGCATGATGGCGCGTTCTTGCTGACGCAGGCGATCCAGGGCACTGCGTACGCGTTCAACCAGGCCTTCGAATTGCTTCGGAACCAGTTTGATCGGCATGAACAGTTCAGCCAGGGCCAGCATTTCGGCGATGGCTTGCTTGTTCTCGCGGCCGTGTTTCTTCAGCGCCTTGCGAGTGACTTCCATCTGGTCGGCGACGGCGCCAAAGCGCTGTGCGGCGATAACCGGATCTGGACCGCTTTCGGCTTCTTCTTCGTCTTCGGTCGCTTCTGCTTCTTCGTCATCGCTGTCGTCATCCGCTTTCGCGGTCTTGGTGTCGACAGGCGGGGGTACTTCGGCGGCAGGCGGCGTAATGCCGTCGTCCGGGTCGATGTAGCCGCTGAGAACGTCGGACAGGCGTCCACCTTCGGTGGTGACGCGAGTGTATTCGGAGAGGATGTGATCAACCGTGCCAGGGAAGTGCGCGATTGCGCCCATCACTTCACGGATGCCCTCTTCGATACGCTTGGCGATTTCGATTTCGCCTTCACGTGTGAGCAGCTCTACCGTGCCCATTTCGCGCATGTACATGCGCACTGGGTCGGTAGTGCGACCAATGTCGGTTTCCACAGCCGCCAACGCTGCGGCGGCTTCTTCAGCTGCTGCTTCGTCGGTGTCGGCTTCGGCCAACAAAAGGGCATCCGCATCCGGAGCACTCTCGAATACGTTGATCCCCATGTCGTTGATCATGCGGATGATGTCTTCCACCTGTTCCGGATCTGAAATATCCTCCGGCAGGTGGTCGTTGACCTCCGCGTAAGTCAGGTAACCCTGCTCACGTCCACGGCTGATCAACTCTTTGAGGCGAGACTGCTGTTGCGCTTTTCCGGACATAACACCCTATCCACTGAAGGTCTTGGCGGGCAAAAAACAAGCCGAGGATTATACCCGAGCTATGACCTCACGCGCCAGTTGAGGTCGGGTTTGATGCGGGAACATTGCGTTTTAGAAGCTCAACCAGCTGTTTTTTCTCTTCGCTACTGAGCTCGCTTTGACGCGATTTCCTGAGAAGTTGCTCTAAAACACGCTCACGTTGGCGAGCGGACAAACTATTAATGGTGTCGAAAAACTGTTGTTCAAGGTTATCTCCGTCGATCAGCCATTCTTTTTCCGCCAATGCAGTGAGCAGGTGCCCTTGCTGAGTGCCGTGCCAGCGCGCCATCAACTGATGGATAGAGCGTAGCTTAGGATTTTTCTGCACGGCTTCGATCAAGGCCACCAGCAACTGGGTGTTGGTGTTGTCGTCATCGGCAAAGTGTCCGGCATCTTCAACTTTTTCTGCCAATTGCGGGTGATGCAACAAGGTGCGCAAGGCTGAAAGGGTCGGTGGTTCCACCGCGGCAGGAATGCGCGGGCCGCGAGGTTGGTCGCGATCACCCTGGCGCTTGCCCTTGCCATTCTTGTCCCAGGGCTTGTTCTCCCACTTCTTGCCGCCGCCATTTTTCTTCGGTGTCCACTCCTGTTGCGGGGCGTATGCCTCCTGGTGTGGCTCATGGTAGTCGGCGTAGTCCGGCATGGCGTCGTAATCGATGCCGGCGTCGTAGGCTGGTGGCACTTCCGGTGGTGCGCTGTGGGCCAGTTGATTGACCGTTTCATTGGTCAGGCCAGTGATTTCACTGAGGCGCTGGCGCATCAGGGTTCGCAGGTTGGCCCCGGGAATTTTTTCGATCAATGGTGCAGCCAGGGTGGCCAGGTGCGCCTTGCCTTCCAGTGAGCGCGGGTCGGCTTCATCGATCAATTGCTGGAAAAAGTAGTCCGCCAGCGGTTGTGCGTGCTGGTTGATTCGGGCCCGGAAGGCGTCGGTGCCTTCGGAGCGGACCAGGGTGTCCGGATCCTCCCCTTCCGGAAGGAACAGGAAGCGTGCGCGGCGTCCGTCCTGCAGGCAGCCCAGGGTAGCCTCCAGGGCGCGCCAGGCGGCCTTGCGTCCGGCCTGGTCGCCGTCGAAGCAGAACAGTACGTTGGGCACGATGCGGAACAGGCGTTTCAGGTGTTCTTCGCTGGTGGCGGTGCCCAGGGTTGCCACCGCGTTGCGCAGGCCTTGCTGGGCCAGGGCAATGACGTCCATGTAGCCCTCGACGACGATGATTTCATCGAGGTTGCGGTTGTTCTTGCGGGCTTCGAACAGGCCGTAGAGCTCCTGGCCCTTGTGGAAGACCGGAGTCTCCGGGGAGTTCAGGTATTTGGGCTTGTCGTCCCCCAGAACCCGGCCACCAAAGGCGATGATCCGGCCGCGGGTATCACGGATTGGGAACATCACCCGGTCGCGAAAGCGGTCATAGCGCTTGCCGGTCTCGGCGTTCTCGATCAGGAGGCCGGCATCGATCATGGCCTTCTGCTGCAGGGTATCGCTGCTCAAGTGCTTGAACAGGTTGTCCCAGCCGGGCGGGGCGAAGCCGAGGCCGAAGTCCCGGGCGATCTCGCCGGTGAGGCCGCGACCCTTCAGGTAGTCGACCGCAGCCTTGCGCGCCGGGTGGCTTTTCAGGGCCTGGCGATAGTAATCGGCGGCAGCCGTGAGTAGCGGATACAGCGGCGAGTCGGTGGGTTGCCGGGGTTTTCGCTGGCCGCGAGTGCTTTCTTCGCGGGGGATTTCCATGCCTGCGGCCTTCGCCAGCTCCTCGACGGCCTGGGGAAAGTCCAGGTTGTCGTGGTCCATGATGAAGCCGAGGGCGTTGCCGCCCGCGCCGCAGCCGAAGCAGTAGTAGAACTGCTTGTCGGGGCTGACGCTGAAGGAAGGGGTCTTTTCTTTGTGAAAAGGGCAGCAGGCGGTGTAGTTCTTGCCGGCTTTCTTGATTTGCAGGCGCGAGCTGACGACATCGACGATATCGGTGCGGTTCAGAAGGTCGTCAATAAAGCTCTGGGGAATAAGCCCGGCCATGGCGTTCTCGTCATCACTGCGCGGAAAAATAGCCCTGGCGACGCTGTCGAAAGATCAGGTGTGGCGAGGCGTCGGGTGGCGCGGCTCGACTCTGGTTTTCGGCGTGATCGCAGTCGGGAAGTGTATCTGCCGAACGTCCACTGACGTTAGTTTCAATCAGTATTCGACTATTTGAAGGTGTTGCGCTGAGTCCGACAGTGGCCTTTGGATGGCCTCGGATAGCTCATTAAGCGGGCGCTGGAGAAGGGCGCCTTGGGCTGATCGTCTGTAGGAATCAGTAAGGGTGTGCTCGTCAGTAGCCTTGGAAGGCTCGTCAGAAAAGACGTGCACCGCTGGCAAGAAGCCAGGTCTGACGTGGTGAAGCAGATTCGTCTGGGTCGCATGGGCGGCTTCGACGGTGAAGCATCAAGCGTATTCCGCAAATGCCATTAGCCCGGCTGAGGGCCGGGCTTGGCAGAAGCTTGCAGCGAACGTCTGTGTATTAGTACAGACGTACGGCGCGGCGCTGTTCGCGCTGAACTTTCTTGGCGTGACGCTTAACAGCAGCTGCTGCTTTGCGCTTACGCTCGGAAGTCGGCTTCTCGTAAAATTCGCGGCTACGAACTTCAGCCAGAACACCGGCTTTTTCGCAGGAGCGCTTGAAACGACGCAGAGCTACGTCGAAGGGTTCGTTCTCTTTAACTTTGACGGCTGGCATCCAGAGCTACCTTCATTCATTACCGGGGTCAACGTTCTCGTCGCAAAAATCGCGGCTGAGGTCGTCGGTTTTTAAGGGTTGCGGATGTTAACCCCTCAACGCTCGGAATGCAAAGCCTCTGATCGAAAACCGCTGGTCGGGCGCCGGAGTGGCGACTATTATGCGCGCCTTCGAATTCAGCCTCTACAAGGCGCAAACCCATGCTAGTACTGGGATTAGAAACGTCCTGCGACGAAACCGGCGTCGCGCTTTACGACAGTGAACGCGGCCTTTTGGCCGATGCGCTGTTCAGCCAGATCGACCTGCATCGTGCCTACGGTGGCGTGGTGCCGGAACTGGCTTCCCGGGATCACGTCAAGCGCATGCTGCCCTTGATCCGCCAGGTGCTGGCCGAGGCCGACTGCGTGCCGACCGAGATCGACGCCATTGCCTACACGGCAGGTCCCGGCCTGGTGGGCGCCTTGTTGGTGGGGGCTTCCTGCGCCCAGGCGCTGGCCTTTGCCTGGGGTATTCCAGCCTTGGGCGTGCACCATATGGAAGGTCACCTGCTGGCGCCCATGCTGGAAGAGCAGCCGCCGGAATTTCCGTTCGTCGCTTTGTTGGTATCTGGTGGTCATACCCAGCTGGTTCGGGTTGATGGCATTGGCCAATACGAGCTGTTGGGCGAGACCCTGGATGATGCCGCGGGCGAGGCATTCGACAAGACTGCAAAGATGATTGGCCTGAATTATCCCGGTGGTCCCGAGATCGCGCGCCTGGCCACCCAGGGCGTAGCGGGGCGTTTTGTATTTCCGCGGCCGATGACCGATCGTCCGGGGCTGGATTTCAGCTTCAGTGGCTTGAAAACCTTTGCCTTGAATACCTGGCAGCAGTGCGTCAGCGCTGGAGACGACGGTGAACAAACCCGTTGCGACATCTCCCTCGCGTTCCAGCAGGCGGTGGTGGAAACTTTGACCATCAAATGCAAGCGTGCCTTGAAGCAGACGGGCCTCAAACGGCTGGTCATTGCGGGGGGCGTGAGTGCCAACAAGGCGTTGCGTGCTTCGCTGGAAAAGATGCTCGCTGAAATGAAGGGCAATGTGTTCTACGCTCGCCCCGAATTCTGCACCGACAATGGCGCGATGATCGCCTTCGCCGGCTGCCAGCGTTTGCAGGCCGGGCAGCAGGAAAGCCTGGCAATCAGTGTGCAGGCGCGTTGGCCGATGGAGCAGTTGTCAGCCCTGTGAAGCTGCAGGGTAGAGGCTAAAGCTGAAGCTTTTTCATCGGGCGGATTCAAAAATGCCGTTCGCGCCCGGCAAACAGGTCGCGTAAATTGCCGCGGTGGCGCCAGACGATCAGTAGCGTGAGCACGCTCATCGGCAGCAGCGCCTCGGGTTCCTGCCATGCCAGCAGTGGCAAGGTCAGGGGCGTGGCGATCAGCGCAGCCAGCGAGCTGGTGCGGGTGAGATAGAAGGTTAGCGCCCAGGCGGCGACGGCCAGCAGTGCGGCCGGGGGATAAAGCCCCAGGAGCATGCCGGCGGCGGTGGCGACGCCTTTGCCGCCACGAAAGCGGAAGTACAGCGGGAACAGGTGGCCGAGGACGGCGTAGAGCCCGACCCAGGCCTGTTGTTGCAGGGAAAGCCCGGCAAGGTGAGCGATCAGCACAGGCACCAGGCCTTTGCACAGATCTCCCAGCAGGGTCAGGATCGCGAGTTTCTTGCCGGCCAGGCGCAGCATGTTGGTGGCGCCGGCATTACCCGAGCCACTCATTCGCGGGTCGGGATTACCCGTAAGGCGGCTGAGCAAAATGGCGAAGGACAGAGAGCCGAGCAGGTAGGCGAAAATCGCCAGTAACCAAAACATGCTAACTATTCCGGGCGAGGAAGCCCTGATTCTAACGGCGCATTGCGCCCTTGTCGTGCTGCGGAGAAGAGTGCTTGGACAGAGTGTTTATCGAAGGGCTGGAAGTGGACACCGTGATTGGTGCCTACGACTGGGAGCGTGGCATCCGACAGTGCCTGCGTCTTGATCTGAGCTTTGCCTGGGACAACCGGCCAGCTGCGGCGGGAGACGATCTGACACTGGCGCTGGACTACGCGAGCGTCTCCGCCCGGATCCAGGCATTTGCCGAGCAGGCCCAGTACCAACTGGTGGAAACCTTCGCCGAGCGTCTCGCCGAGGTTCTGATGAGTGAATTTCACATCCCTTGGCTGCGCTTGAAGCTGACCAAGCCCGGCGCCGTCCCGGCTGCCAAGGGTGTGGGCGTGGAGATCGAGCGCGGATGTCGCTGACTCAGGTGTTTCTGGGGCTCGGTAGCAATATCGAGCGTGAAGTTCATCTGCGGGCCGGGCTCGACGCCCTGGCCGGTTTCCTGGTGGATATGCGTTGCTCGGCGGTGTTCGAAAGCCAGCCGGTGGGGATCAAGAGTGGTCCGTTCTTCAATCTGGTGGTGTCGGGTTATACCGATCTGCCGTTGACCGAGCTGGATCGGCGCTTGAAGTTCATCGAAGCGGATAACGGCCGTTATGCTCCGGATCGCAAAGGCTTGCCGCTGGACATCGATGTCTTGTTGTACGGCGAGCTGACCGGCAATTTCGATGGGCTGATCCTGCCCCGTGCGGAGATTCTGAAGAACGCCTTTGTGCTGTGGCCGTTGTCGCTGATGGCGCCAGAGCGGGTGCATCCGTTGGCCGGCAAAAGCCTGGGGACACTCTGGCATGAGGCGCAGATCGATCAGGTGCTGGCGCCTGTGGCCTTTGAGTGGCAAGGCCGGCAACTGACGCCTCCGGCCCTGTAGCCTTGCGCTGGGCTCGGGTGCGGACAAGGCCCGAGCCTTGTCCGCGAGTTTCTCAAGACGACTGCTGTTCCTTGTAGGCCTTGATGGCCTTCAGCCTCTCCAGCCTCAGCGCTTCGCCCAGTTCCGGGCCTTTGAAGCCCTGCTCCAACAAGGGTTGCACGGCAACCGCGCGGGCCACGCTGGCTGCGCCGCGCAAGTAGTCGGCCTGGGGATAAGGTCGCGACTCCAGTCCCAGGCGGCCGCGTGCATCCATTTCGCAAGCTGCAATGAACTCCTCAAAGCGCTGCGGGCGTCGGAACACGTCGAAGCTTTGCAGCAGTTCAAGCAGTGTCGATGCTTTCAGCTCCTGTGCCTTGTGGGCGTGAGTGTGGTACTGGCCCACCAGCAGCGCCAGTTCCTGGCATTCCCGCGGTGCCTTGAAGCGCTCGTTGACGGCCTTGATCAGTTCCAGCCCCTTGTGTTCGTGGCCGATGTGCCGTGGCCATTCTTCCTCGGGTGTCACGCCTTTGCCCAGGTCGTGCAGCAGGCAGGCCCAGCGCACGCTGAGTGGTTGCTGATGCTGCGCAGCTTGTTGCAACACACTGAGGGTGTGCACGCCGGTGTCTATTTCCGGGTGGTGGGCGGGGGGCTGAGGCACTCCGAACAGAGCATCGACTTCTGGCATCAATACCGCCAAGGCGCCGCAGTCGCGCAATACCTGGATAAAGACTTGTGGCTGGTCCTCCATCAGTGCGCGGGAAATCTCTTTCCAGCTGCGCTCGGCGGTCAGGGCTTGAAGCTCGCCCGACTCACTGAGTTGACGCATCAGCTCAAGCGTTTCTGGTGCTACGCGAAAGCCCAGTTCGGCGTAACGGGCGGCGAAGCGGGCTACCCGCAGTACCCGCAGCGGGTCTTCGGCGAATGCCGGTGAAACATGGCGCAATAGGCGATCTTCAAGGTCCTTCTGGCCGCTGTAGGGATCGGTGAGCAAGCCTTGGTCATCCTCGGCCATGGCGTTGATCGTCAGGTCACGGCGAATCAGGTCCTCTTCCAGGGTGACTTCCGGGCTGGCGTGGAACGTGAAGCCGCCATAACCCCGCCCGCTCTTGCGCTCGGTACGGGCCAGGGCATATTCCTCGCCGGTTTTGGGGTGCAGGAACACCGGGAAGTCGGCGCCCACGGGGCGAAAGCCCTTGGCGAGCATGTCTTGCGCGCTGGCACCTACCACGACCCAGTCGATATCAGTGACCGGCCTGCCCAGCAGGCGATCGCGTACGGCGCCGCCGACTTTGTAAATCCGCATAAAAAAACCTCCGTTAGCGCGACAGGATAACCCTTGTCTCGCGCCTTCGGAGGCTTGTGATCGGCCTTAGAGGTGGATTACCGCCAGGTCCAGGCGGCCGTAGTCGTTTTCGCCGTGGTCGCTCCTTGGCGGGACGTGATGGGTTTTCATCACCTGATCGCCCTGCAGGGTTTCCAGGTGGATGTCGAACCCCCAGAGACGGTGCAGGTGCTTGAGCACCTCGTCGGTGGAGTCCCCCAGGGGTTTGCGATCGTGTTGCTGGTGACGCAGGGTCAGCGAGCGGTCGCCCCGACGGTCGATGCTCCAGATCTGCACGTTGGGTTCACGGTTGCCCAGGTTGTATTGCGCGGCCAGGGTTTCTCGGATGATCCGATAGCCGCTTTCGTCATGAATTGCCGGCACCAGCAGATCGTCCTTCTGGTCGTCGTCCATGATGCTGAACAGCTTGAGGTCGCGAATGACCTTGGGTGACAGGTACTGCAGGATGAAACTCTCGTCCTTGAAGCTGCTCATGGCGAACTTGATGCTCGACAGCCAGTCGGTGCCGGCCAGTTCCGGGAACCAGCGCCGGTCTTCTTCGGTGGGTTCCTCGCAAATACGCCGGATGTCGCGATACATCGCAAAGCCCAGGGCATAGGGGTTGATCCCACTGTAATACGGGCTGTCGAAGCCCGGCTGATACACCACGCTGGTATGGGAGGTGAGGAACTCCATCATGAAGCCATCGGTGACCAGGCCTTCGTCATACAGGTCGTTTATCAGGGTGTAGTGCCAGAAGGTTGCCCAGCCCTCGTTCATCACCTGGGTCTGGCGTTGCGGGTAGAAGTACTGGGCGATCTTGCGCACGATGCGCACGATCTCCCGCTGCCAAGGCTCCAGCAGAGGTGCGTGCTTTTCGATGAAATAGAGGATGTTTTCCTGAGGCTCGGCGGGGAAGCGCGCATTGTCCTTGTCGCTGTACTTGTCCGCGCCCTTGGGAATGGTGCGCCACAGGTCGTTGATCTGTTTCTGCAGGTGCTCTTCCCGGTCTTTCTGCCGACGCCGTTCTTCCTCGGCGGAAATCGGGTAGGGCCGTTTGTAGCGATCGACGCCGTAGTTCATCAACGCATGACAGGAGTCGAGCAGGTCCTCTACGGCGTCGATGCCGTGGCGTTCCTCGCATTGCGTGATGTACTGCTTGGCGAACACCAGGTAATCGATGATCGAACTGGCGTCGGTCCAGGTGCGGAACAGGTAGTTGCCCTTGAAGAAGCTGTTGTGCCCGTAGCAGGCATGGGCCACCACCAGGGCTTGCATGCAGATGGTGTTTTCTTCCATCAGATAGGCGATGCAAGGGTCGGAGTTGATGACGATTTCGTAGGCCAGCCCCATCTGGCCCCGGCTGTAGGACTTTTCGGTGCTGAGGAAATGTTTGCCGTAGGACCAATGGTGATAGCCCAGGGGCATGCCTACCGAGGCATAGGCGTCCATCATCTGCTCGGCAGTGATGACTTCGATCTGGTTGGGATAGGTGTCCAGGGCGTAGCGGGCCGCGATGCGACTTATTTCGCGGTCATAGGCCTGGATCAGCTCGAAGGTCCATTCCGAGCCGGTTGAGATGGGTTGGCGCTTCTGCTCTCTGGCGGTCATGTCACTAACCTGCGCTGGAAGAGTTCACGGAAGACCGGATAGATATCTCCGGCCGAAACCAGTTGCTGCTGGGCGAATGTGTCGGAAAAGGCCTCGGCGATGCGTTCGTATTCGAACCACAGTGCCTGATGCTCCCGTGGGGTGATTTCCACGTAGGTGTAGTACTGCACGAAGGGCATGATCTGGTTGATCAGGATATCGCGGCAGATCGGCGAGTCATCGTTCCAGTTGTCACCGTCGGAAGCCTGGGCGGCGTAGATGTTCCACTCGTTGCTCGGATAGCGCTCGGCCATGATCTCCTGCATCAATTTCAATGCGCTGGAGACGATGGTGCCGCCGGTTTCTCTGGAATAGAAGAACTCTTCCTCGTCCACTTCCCGGGCACTGGTGTGGTGGCGGATGAACACCACGTCGATCTTGTCGTAGTTGCGCTTGAGGAACAGGTACAGAAGGATGAAAAAGCGCTTGGCGATGTCCTTGGTGGCCTGGGTCATGGAGCCGGAAACGTCCATCAGGCAGAACATCACCGCCTTGGAGCTGGGGTTGGGTTGCTTCACCAGCAGGTTGTACTTGAGATCGAAGGTGTCGAGGAAGGGCACGCGGTGAATCCGTGCGCTGAGGCGCTCGATTTCCGCCTCGATTTCCTGGATATCGCCGAAATTGTCCGGTTCCTCCCGTTTCAGGCGCGCCAGTTCTTCCTTCGCTTCCCGCAGTTTGGCGCGGCTGCTGCCGGACAGAGCAATGCGCCGGGCGTGGGCCGACCGCAGGGTTCGGATGATGTTGATCCGCGCCGGATTGCCTTCGTTGCTGATCCCGGCGCGCACGGTCTTGAAGGTGTCGGTGCCGGTCAGGTTGCGTTTCACCAGGTTGGGCAGCTCCAGGTCTTCGAACATGAATTCGAGGAATTCTTCCTGGGTGATCTGGAAGACGAACTCGTCCATGCCCTCGCCGGAATTGCCAGCCTTGCCGCGCCCGCCGCCGCCCCCACCGCCGCCTTGCGGCCTGGCGATATGCTCGCCGGCAGTGAACTCCTTGTTGCCAGGGTGAACCACGGTCTGCTTGCCGCCACGGCCGTGGTGCAGCACCGGCTCGTCGATATCCCGCCCGGGAATGCTGATTTGTTCGCCATGCTCCATGTCGGTGATGGAGCGGCGGCTGACGGCCTCTTCGACGGCCTTTTTAATATGGTCACGGTAACGCCGCAGAAACCGCTGGCGGTTCACCGTGCTCTTGTTCTTGCCATTGAGACGTCGGTCGATCACATAGCTCATAGGCCCCTCCGGGGAGCTTCAAGTCGTAAGCTTCAAGCTGCAAGTGAACGTGCCGTCAGGTCCCTCAACCGGGGTCCGCCACTGTTCTCTTGCAGCTTTTAGCTAGAAGCTTGCAACTGCTTCACTGCGACTTTCTGACCCGCAGATACCATTCGGATAGCAGCCGTACCTGTTTGTCGGTGTAACCGCGCTCGACCATTCGTGTAACGAAGTCGTTGTGCTTCTGTTGATCCTCCTTGCTCGCCTTGGCGTTGAAGCTGATGACTGGCAGCAGGTCCTCGGTGTTGGAGAACATTTTCTTCTCGATGACCACCCGCAGTTTCTCGTAGCTGAGCCAGGTGGGGTTCTTGCCGTTGTTGTTGGCCCGGGCGCGCAGGACGAAGTTGACGATCTCGTTGCGGAAATCTTTCGGGTTGCTGATGCCGGCCGGTTTTTCGATCTTCTCCAGCTCCTCGTTGAGGGCCACGCGGTTGAGAATTTCTCCGGTCTCCGGATCGCGGTATTCCTGATCCTGGATCCAGAAGTCTGCATAGAGCACGTAGCGGTCGAAGATGTTCTGGCCGTACTCGCTGTAGGACTCCAGGTACGCGGTCTGGATCTCCTTGCCGATGAACTCGATGTAGCGCGGTGCCAGGTATTCCTTGAGGAAGCGCAGGTAACGCTCGCGGGTTTCCGCCTGGAACTGTTCCTGCTCGATCTGCTGTTCCAGCACATACAGCAGGTGCACCGGGTTGGCCGCGACTTCATGAGGGTCGAAGTTGAAGACTTTCGAGAGGATCTTGAAGGCAAAGCGGGTCGACAGGCCATTCATCCCCTCATCGACGCCGGCACTGTCGCGGTATTCCTGGATCGACTTGGCCTTGGGGTCGGTGTCCTTGAGGTTTTCACCGTCATAGACCCGCATCTTCGAGTAGATGTTGGAGTTTTCCGGCTCCTTGAGGCGCGAAAGCACGGTGAATTGGGCCAGCATCTTCAGGGTGTCGGGCGCGCAGTGGGCCTTGGCCAGGGAGCTGTTGAACAGCAGCTTGTCGTAGATCTTCACCTCATCGGTGACCCGCAGGCAGTACGGCACCTTGACGATATAGATCCGGTCGATGAAGGCCTCGTTGTTCTTGTTGTTGCGGAAGGTGTGCCACTCCGATTCGTTGGAGTGGGCCAGCAGGATGCCGGTGAACGGAATCGCGCCCAGGCCCTCGGTGCTGTTGTAGTTGCCTTCCTGGGTGGCGGTCAGCAGTGGGTGCAGCACCTTGATCGGTGCCTTGAACATCTCGACGAATTCCATCAGGCCCTGGTTGGCCCGGCACAGCGCCCCGGAGTAGCTGTAGGCGTCGGCGTCGTTCTGCGGGAACTCCTCCAGCTTGCGGATATCCACCTTGCCCACCAGGGCCGAAATATCCTGGTTGTTCTCGTCGCCAGGCTCGGTCTTGGCCACGGCGATCTGATTGAGTACCGATGGGTAGAGCTTGACCACGCGGAACTGGCTGATATCACCACCGAACTCCGACAGGCGCTTGGTGGCCCACGGCGACATGATGGTGTTCAGGTAGCGCCGCGGAATGCCGAAGTCCTCTTCGAGAATCGCGCCATCTTCCGTGGCGTTGAACAGGCCCAGTGGCGACTCGAACACGGGCGAGCCCTTGATGGCATAGAAGGGCACTTTTTCGATCAGCTGCTTGAGCTTTTCGGCAAGGGAGGATTTACCACCGCCCACCGGCCCCAGCAGATAGAGGATCTGTTTCTTCTCTTCCAGGCCCTGAGCGGCATGACGGAAATAGGAGACGATCTGATCGATGCACTCTTCCATGCCATGGAAGTCTTCAAAGGCCGGATAGCGGCGGATCACCTTGTTGGAGAAGATCCGCGACAGCCTCGAGTTGGTCGAGGTGTCCAGCAACTCGGGTTCGCCGATGGCCAGGAGCAGGCGCTCGGCAGCCGAGGCATAGGCGCTGCGATCCTTTTTGCACAGCTCCAGGTATTCCTGCAGTGAAAACTCTTCCTGGCGTGTGGATTCGAAGCGTTGTTGGAAGTGGCTAAAAATACTCATGACGTCACCTCGCTCGATACGTGGAGCCGGCGTCGGATCAGTCAGTCAAGTGCTGGCATGCAACTGAGTTTCCAGCTGCTGTTTACCCCCCAGAACACTTCCAAAGCTATCGACCTTGAAAGCTAGTACCGATGACCCGCTCGCCGGTGTACCGGCTCTCCCCTGATTTGGATGGCCTGAGGCTAAGGATAGTTCGGAATCGGGGAGGTCAAGGCGAGATGGGGAATTAGTTGCCCACTACCGTTCGTCTGGTGCAGCGTCAGCCCACGTAGTACGCGGGCTAGGGCTTCAGAAAAAAATTATTCAGGCTTGCCCTGGGCGGTTTCCGCCGGGTAAGTGTTGCGCCACAGTTCGAAGCCGCCGTCCAGGCTATAGACGTCCGAAAAGCCCTGACTGACCAGGTAGGCTGCCGCGCTCTGGCTCGAGTTGCCGTGATAGCAGACCACCACCAGCGGAGCGTCCAGGTCGGCGCCGCGGATGAAGTCTGAAATGGAGTGGTTGTCCAGGTGCTGCGAGCCGCTGATGTGGTTCAGGGCGTAGGTTTGCGGGTCGCGGATATCCACGACCACGGCACCTTGTTCGCGCAGGGCCTGGGCCTGTTCTGGAGGGATGCGTTTGAATTCGCTCATGGCGGGCTCCTGGAGCTTTATCGTCAGCGCCGACTAGCGCTTTGCCAGTGTCGGCAAGGGTTCGGGGGAAAGGGGCGTGGCATGGCCGTGGGCATCGCAGTTGCAGGTCAGGCGTGCGCCGCTGTCGACATTCAGCAGGGTCATGCTCCCGCCCCAGACGCAGCCGCTGTCCAGGGCGAAGATGCCGGGTTCGTTGCAATGGCCTTCCAGGGCTGCCCAGTGGCCGAAGATGATCTTCAGGTCCCGAGTCTTGCGTTCCTTGTGACTGAACCAGGGGGCGTAGCCCGGTGGCGCGGTATCCAGGCCTTCCTTGCTCTTGAGGTCCAGCTTGCCTTCGCTGGTGCAGAAGCGCATGCGAGTGAAGTAGTTGGTGATGACCCGCAGGCGGGTCACGCCTTTGAGGTCGCTGTCCCATTTCGCCGGGTCGTTACCGTACATACCGTCGAGGAAGGGCTCCAGGAGGTTGTCGTCGCGCAATGCCTCTTCGACCTCGGCAGCGCACTTCAGGGCTTTTTTCAGCGACCACTGTGGGGCAATGCCAGCATGGACCATGGCGATGTTGCGGGTTTCGTCGTAGTGCATCAGTTTCTGCTGGCGCAGCCACTGCAACAGCTCCTCGCAGTCCGGGGCCTCGAGGATCTCGCGCAAGGTGTCGGACTTCTTCAGGCGCTCGATATTGCGCCAGGCCGCCAGCAGGTGCAGGTCATGATTGCCCAGCACGCAGGTCAGCGAGTCGCGGATCGAATACAGGTAGCGCAGGGTTTCCAGCGACTGTGGGCCTCGGTTGACCAGGTCGCCCACCAGCCACAGGCGATCCCGTGCAGGGTCGAAGGCGACTTGTTCGAGCAGGCATTGCAGGGGTTCCAGGCAGCCTTGCAGGTCGCCGACGGCGTAGGTCGCCATCAGTGCAGGGCTCCGGGGACCGCCAGGCGGAAAGGCGCAATGATGGCGTCGAACTGTTTGCCGTCCTCCGCCAGCATCTGGTAGCTGCCTTGCATGTTGCCGACTCGGGTGGTCATTACTGTGCCGCTGCTGTAGGTGTGGCTTTTGCCCGCGGCGATCAGCGGTTGCTGGCCAACGACACCGGCGCCGCGGACCTCCTCGACATGCCCGTCACCGTCGGTGATCACCCAGTGCCGTGACAGCAGCTTGGCTGGAAGCGATCCATTGTTCTGCACGGTGATGGTATAGGCGAAAGCGAAGCGATTGTGCTCGGGTTGCGATTGGTCGGCCAGAAAGCGGGTGACGACGCTGACATCGACCTGATAACGAGGATCGGACATGCAAGAGGCCTTTAAAGCAAAGCGGGGCGCGGGACAAAGCTGATGGAGGTCAGTCTAGGTCAAGTACCGGGTAGTAAACCAGACATCCTGTCTGGCGTCCTACCCGATCTCGGGCAGGGGTAACGCTCAGTCGGCGACAGGCTTGGGCTGGTCGGCCAACTGGTCAGCCAGGCGCACGAATGCGGCCAGGTCCAATTGCTCGGGACGCAGGCTGCCATCGACACCGGCGGCCTCGATCTCGGCGCTGCTGAGGAGGGCCTTGAGGGTGTTGCGCAGGGTCTTGCGGCGCTGGTTGAAGGCTTCGCGCACGATGCGTTCCAGCAACCGGTGATCCTTGGCCGGGTGTGGCAGTACCGCGTGAGGCACCAGGCGCACGATGGCCGAGTCGACTTTCGGTGGCGGGTTGAAGGCGCCGGGACCAACGTTGAACAGGTGTTCCACGCGGCAGTGATACTGGACCATGATCGACAGGCGGCCCCAATCGCCGCCGCCCGGGCCGGCCGCGAGGCGTTCGACCACTTCCTTTTGCAGCATGAAGTGCATGTCGCGGATCAGGCCGGCGTTCTGCAGCAGGTGGAAGATCAGCGGGGTCGAGATGTTGTAGGGCAGGTTGCCGACCACCCGCAGGCTGCTTGGCGCCGCCCCCAGGGTGTTGAAGTCGAACTTCAGGGCGTCGCCCTGGTGCAGGTTGAAGTTGCTCTTGCCGGCAAACTGCTGATTGAGGATCGGGATCAGGTCCTTGTCCAGCTCCACCACGTCCAGCTGCGCGCCGCTGTCCAGCAGGCCTTCGGTCAGGGCACCCTGGCCCGGGCCGATTTCCAGCATGCGGTCCTCGGGTTTGGCGTGGATGGCCCGCAGGATGCGGTCGATGACGCCGGCGTCATGCAGGAAGTTCTGGCCGAAGCGCTTGCGCGCCCGGTGTTGGTATTGCTCGGTCATAAACGGTTCTCGGCCATCTGGTAGGCGGTTTCCAGGGCGACCTGCAGGCTGCCGGTGTCGATCTTGCCGCTGCCGGCCAGATCCAGGGCGGTGCCATGGTCGACGGAGGTGCGGATGATCGGCAGGCCGAGCGTCACATTGACGGCCGCGCCGAAGCCTTTGTATTTCAGCACGGGCAAGCCTTGGTCGTGGTACATCGCCAGCACTGCGTCGCAGTGCTCCAGATATTTGGGGGTAAACAGAGTGTCGGCTGGCAATGGACCGCGCAGGTCCATGCCTTCATTGCGCAGGCGCTCTAGGGTGGGTTCGATGATGTCGATTTCTTCGCGGCCCAGGTGTCCACCTTCACCGGCATGGGGGTTGAGCCCGCACACCAGGATACGCGGCTGGGTGATGCCGAACTTGTGCTGCAGGTCGGCATGCAGAATCCGTGTGACCCGCTCCAGGCGCTCGACGGTGATGGCGTCGGCAATCTCCCGCAAGGGCAGGTGGGTGGTCACCAGCGCCACGCGCAGGCCGTGGGTGGCCAGCATCATGACCACCTGCTCGGTGTGGGTCAGGTCCGCAAGAAACTCGGTATGCCCGGAAAAGGCGATCCCGGAATCGTTGATCACGCCCTTGTGCACGGGGGCGGTGATCATGCCGGCGAAGTGCCCATCCAGGCAGCCTTGGCCGGCGCGAGTCAGGGTTTCCAGGACGAAGGCGGCGTTGGCCTGGTCCAGTTGGCCGCTGACCACCGGTTTGCCCAGGGGCGTGTCCCAGACATAGAGGCTGCCCGCTGGTGCCGGTTCAGTCGGCAGGTGCTCCAGGGGCACCGGCAGCAGATTGACTGCCACGCCCAGTTGCGCGGCCCGCTCAAGGAGCAGGTCGCGGCTGGTGATGGCAATCAGGGGATAGGGCTGGGGTTGCGAGGCGAGCAGCAGGCACAGGTCAGGACCTATACCCGCCGGTTCGCCGGGTGTCAGAGCGAAACGTCTGGGTTTCACTGTGCCGCCTGTTCAGCGCCAGGCAGTTTGATCTCGACGTAGGCCTCGTCACGGATCTGCCGCAACCAGGTCTGCAGCTCTTCGTCGTACTTGCGGTTGCGCAGGACGGTCATGGCTTGTTGCTCACGGGCCTGACTGGTGCTGTCGGTGGCGCGACGGCCAAGGACTTCCAGTACGTGCCAGCCATAAGGGCTCTTGAATGGCTTGGACAGCTGACCTTGTGGGGTCTTGGCCATCACTTCGCGGAACTCCGGCACCAGGGCGTTCGGGTCGATCCAGTTGAGGTCGCCGCCATTGAGCGCCGAGCCAGGGTCTTCCGAGTAGCTTTTTGCCAGGTCGGCGAAGTCTTCGCCGGCTTCGATGCGATCGTAGAGCTTCTGCGCCAGGCGCTTGGTTTCTTCTTCGCTGCGAATCTCGCTTGGCTTGATCAGGATGTGACGTACATGCACTTCGTCACGCACCTGATTGCCGCCGCCGCGCTTGTCCAGCAGCTTGAGGATGATGAAGCCGCCAGGGGTACGAGCCGGTTGGGTGATGTCACCTACGGCCATTGCACTCAGTTCACGATCGAAAGGTGGAGGCAGCTGAGCGGCTTTACGCCAGCCCATGTCGCCGCCTTCCAGGGCGTTGTCGCTACCGGAACGGGCAATCGCCAGCTGGGCGAAGTCGGCACCTTGCTTGAGCTGCTGATACACCGCCATGGCTTGGCGGGCAGCACTCTGAATCGCTTCGGAGTTGGCGCTTTCCGGGGTCGGGATCAGGATATTGGCCAGGTGCAGTTCTTCGGAGAGCTGCATCTTGCCCAAGTCCGAGGCCAGAAAGTTCTTCACTTCCTGTTCCGAGACCTGGATGCGTTCGGCCACACGGCGCTGGCGCACGCGGCTGATGATCATCTCGCGGCGTACCTGGTCACGAGCGTCTTCATAAGACAGGCCATCGTGGGCCAGGGCGGCACGGAACTGCTCGATGCTCATGCTGTTGCGCTGGGCAATGGTGCCGATGGCCTGGTTCAGCTCTTCATCGGTGATGCGGATGCCGGAACGTTCGCCAATCTGCAGTTGCAGGTTTTCAACGATCAGGCGCTCCAGAACCTGCTGTTCCAGGACGCTGGTAGGCGGCACGCCACCGCCACGCTTGGCGATGGTTTGCTGGACTTCGTGAACCCGCTGGTCCAACTGGCTCTGCATGACCACGTCGTTATCGACGATGGCCACGACCTTGTCGATGGACTGCACCGCGGCGCCGGCCGCGGTACTCAGGAACAGCGCGCCCAGCATCAGCGGGCGCAGACAATCAGAAAGCTTGGTCTTCACGTTCACGATAACCTTGGATGCCTTTGTCGAGGAAGCTCTCTACTTTGGTGCCCATGACGCCACCGAGACCCTTCAGAACAATTTGGAGGAAGATGCCGCGGTCGCCTTTCTCGTTCTCCGGAGCGTTCTGACTGAACTCGTCATACTTGACCCAGTAACGGCTGATCAGGCGCAGTTTCCAGCAGCAGTTGTCGTATTCGAAGCCACCGAAGGCCTCGAGCGTGCGGTTACGGTTGTAGTCGTACTGCCAGCGGCTGATGGCGTTCCATTGCGGCACGATCGGCCAGATCACCGAGAAGTCATGCTGCTGGATCTTGTAGTAGTCCTTCACGTAGCCAGGCTGGCCCGCAGTGCCATAGCTAGAGTTGCCTACTTTCCAGGTACCGCTGTTTTGGTCGTAACGGATCTGGTCGTTGCGATAACGATAACCGGCGTTGACCACCTTGTTCGGGTTATCTTCGGGCTGGTAGTGGAACATCGCACTGCCGGAACGAGGGCTGCGGCTGTCCGGGTCCCAGTTGTAGTCGGCGGTGGTGCGCCAGTCGCGGTTGAAGCGATATTCGTATTCCAGTGCGTAAGGCGAGACGTTGGACTTGGCGTCGTCACGGGTGCGGTAGTCGATGCCCGGCAACTGCACGGTACGATCCCTGAAGTAGAGGGCCTGGCCGACACTGATGCGCTGGCGCTGGAAGCCGTTGTCTTCAATCCAGCGGCTGGTGACACCCAGGGACAGCTTGTTCTCGTCGCCGATGCGATCGGAGCCGGAGAAGCGGTTGTCACGGAACAGCGAGGCATAGTTGAAGGTTGGCTCGCCGGTATCGAATACCGGGATGTCTTCCTGATCTGTCTCGGGGACATAGAGGTAGAACGCCCGCGGCTCCAGGGTCTGGCGGTAGTTCTTGCCAAACCATTGGGTGTTGCGGTCGAAGTACAGGCCGCCGTCGACGCTGGCGATCGGCACGCCGCGGTTTTGGTTTCGGCTGTAGTCGCCGCCAATATACCGGGTGCCATTGAGGGCAGCAGCGTTACGCGCATTGACGATGCCTTCTTTGCCTTTCCCATCCAGATCAAGGTCGTATTGGGTGTACATGTACTTCAGGGATGGCGTCAGGTAGCCATAGCTCCAGTTCAGCGGCAGGCTGACACCCGGCTTGAGGTTCAAGCGGTCGCCATTCGCACGGGCTAGCCCTGCGACGTTGGTATCCAGGCGTGGAGTGCCAGCTAAGCCGGTAACTGGATCGATCGGCCCGCCGTCCTTGTCCGTGTAGTTGCCGGTCAGCAGATCCCGATCAAAGCGCACCAGTTCGGTTTCATAGGTGAAATCCAGGCCTTGCGGGTGGTACGGCAGCGAGCCGTTGAAGGTGATCTGCGGCAGTTTGTTGTACGGCGTGATGTTGGATACGGTGGCCAGCTCATACGCCTGCATATTGAGGCGTGCGGTATAGTAGTCGCCACGATAGGTCACGGCGCCTTGCTGGTTGACGTAGTCGGTGGACTTCACGCCAATCTGATCGGTCTGCAGGTCCTGGAAGTAGTACGGGTCGCTGATCTTGGTGTAGTCGACTTCGGTCGACAGACGAGAATCCAGCCCGCCCTTGTGCTGCCAGTTGAGCATGTAGCGGGTTTTTTCGTAGTCGGTCTGCTTGCTGCGGTCGGTGTCGTCGTCGTTGAGGTACGCGGCGCCGAACTGACCTTCGCTGCTCTTGGTCAGGTAGCGGAACTCGCCTTCCATCAACAGGCCGCGCTTGGCCATGTAGCGTGGATACAACGTGGCGTCGTAATTCGGCGCCAGGTTGAAGTAGTACGGTGTGACCAGCATGAAGCCGGTGTCGCTGCCGGTGCTGAAACTCGGTGGCAGGAAGCCGGATTGGCGGCGATCGTCGATCGGGAAGTAGATATACGGGGTGTAGAGCACCGGAATATCTTTGACCCGCAGAGTCACGTTGGTCGCGGTACCGAAGCCGGTGGCCGGGTTCAGGGTGATGTTGTTGCCCTTGAGCTGCCAGGCGTTGCTGTTCGGTTCGCAGGTGGTGTACGTACCATCCTTGAGGCGGATGATGGCGTTTTCCGCACGCTTGGCGTACAGCGCATTACCGCGGATGCGGGACTTGTGCAGAACGTACTCGGCGTTGTCGACCTTGGCTTCACCCGTGTCCAGCTGGATATCGGCATGGTCGCCCACCAACAGCGCGCCATTGTCGCGTACGCGCACGTTGCCACTCAGCTCGCCGCGGTTCTCGGCCTGGTACAGGCTGGCCTCGTCGGCCTCGACCTGCATGCTGCCTTGACGCATGACCACGTCACCGGCCAGGGTCGCCACTTGTTCTTCCTGCTGATAACGCGAGGCCTTGGCACCGATAAAGGTCGGGGCATCACTTTTATTCGTCTTGTCATTCATGCCAGGACGAATCGGTTCGATATAGGAACCAGAGCAGTAAGGACCGGTCTCGGCCAATTGAGCGGCGGTGAGCTTCTCACGCGGCACCCAGTCGAGGTGGCTGTAGTCCGCGCTGCGGGACTTCAGGCCACGGCCCTTGGCCTCGGTCACCAGCTTCGACTTGTCGCCGCTGGCTGTTTCGCCCGCAGCGTCGGCGTCAGCTGCTGTAGCAACGCTGGAGCTGACCGAGTTGGCGTCGTGGACCGGGCGTGGAGGCAGTTGGGCTGCGCTGGTTTTCGGCGCACAGGCCCAGCCACCCGAAGCAGAGACTGAGCAGTCATACTGTTCCGCGGCGACCACGAAGGAAGTGGCTAGAGGTTGCAGGGCCAGCAAACCGCCGGTAACCAGCAACGGGAATTTTTTACGAAACGCGGGGGATTTCAATGCCATCTTATTAGTCCGGGCTTCCTGCGTGCCATCTGCCCGCGGTGTGGGCCGCACGCCTCTCGATGGTCTGAAAAAGATGCTGGATAATAAAGCATGACCCGCTTGACGGCTAGCGCCGTCGGAGACCCTTGTAATGCCTGACCAAGATGTACGCTTGCAACACCTGAAAGTTTGGCTCGATGAGCAGTTGGCGAATGTTTATGCAGCACAGGGCTGGGGTGAAGTGCCCCCGGCAACATTGACCGCGGCCAGCAGCGACGCGAGTTTCCGCCGTTATTTCCGTTGGCAGGGCGCGGGTCGCAGCTTCGTGGTGATGGATGCTCCGCCCCCCCAGGAAAACTGCAAACCCTTTGTCGATATCGCTCGTTTACTGGCGACTTGCGGCATCAACGTGCCGAAAATTTATGCAGAAGATTTGCCTCGTGGCTTCTTGTTGCTCAATGACCTGGGTAATCAGACCTATCTCGACGTAATCGACGAGCACAATGCCGATGCGCTTTTCGAGGATGCGCTGCAGGCGTTGCTGGCCCTCCAGCAGTTACCGATGGAAGCGCCTTTGCCCTGTTATGACGTGGCTCTGCTGCGCCGTGAGCTGGAGCTGTTCCCAGAGTGGTACATCGGGCGCGAGCTGGGCGTCACCCTGAGTTCGCAGCAGCGTGAGCAATGGCAGCGGGTCAGCGACCTGCTGATCGATAGCGCCCTGGCGCAACCCAAGGTGCTGGTGCACCGCGACTATATGCCACGCAACCTGATGCTCAGCGAGCCGAACCCGGGTGTGCTGGACTTTCAGGACGCGGTCTACGGTCCCGTGACCTATGACGTCACCTGCCTGTTCAAGGATGCGTTCCTCAGCTGGCCGGAGTCTCGGGTACAAGGTTGGCTGAACCACTACTGGCAGCAGGCGCGGGCGCGGGGCATTCCTGTGCAGGCCGACTTCGACGAGTTTCTCCGGGCCAGCGACCTGATGGGCGTACAGCGCCACCTCAAGGTGATCGGCATCTTCTCGCGGATCTGCCATCGCGATGGCAAACCTCGCTATCTGGCCGACGTGCCACGTTTCTTTGCCTATATAGAAGCGGTTCTGGCTCGCCGTCCCGAACTGGCGGAACTGTCGCAGTTGCTGCTCAGCCTGCGTCCGCCTGTGGGGGAGCCTGCATGAAGGCAATGATCCTGGCTGCCGGCAAGGGCGAGCGCATGCGCCCGTTGACCCTGACCACTCCCAAGCCATTGCTGCCTGTAGCGGGCATGCCCTTGATCGAGTACCACCTGCGAGCCTTGGCGGCGGCAGGTTTTCACGATGTCGTCATCAATCATGCCTGGCTCGGCCAGCAGATCGAGGAGGCCCTCGGCGATGGCCAGCGCTGGGGCCTGAACATTCGGTACTCGGCAGAAAGCCAGCCGCTGGAGACCGGCGGCGGGATTTTCCAGGCCCTGCCTGTGTTGGGGGATGAGCCGTTCCTGGTGGTCAATGGCGATATCTGGACCGACTGCGACTTTGCCGCCTTGCGTCGGCCTCTTGCCGGGCTGGCCCATCTGGTGATGGTGGACAACCCGCCGCACCATCCCAGCGGTGGCGATTTCTGCCTGGAAAACGGCTTACTGCACGACCGCCAGCCCGGTGCCCCGGCCCTGACCTTCAGCGGCATCTCGGTGCTGCACCCGGACCTGTTCAAGGGCTGCACCGCCGGGCCATTCAAGCTGGCGCCTTTGCTGCGCGAAGCCATGGCTCGGGGCCAGGTCAGTGGCGAGCATATGCAGGGGCAGTGGATCGATGTCGGCACGGTCGAGCGCCTGGCGCAGGCTGAGCGCTTGCAGCAAGCGAGTCGCTGATATGTGGTGGCCAGGGACTCTGATTGGAGCCGGAGCTGGATTTGCAATCGCCAGCATTCCGGGGGCCATGCTTGGTGCTTTGCTGGGGCAGGCGCTGGACCGGCGCTTGCAACTGCACAGCTGGGCACAGGTACGTGAGCGTCTGGGCGGTCGCCCGGCGTTGCGCAACGATGAATTGCTGTTCGTGCTGTTGGGGCGGCTGGCAAAAAGTGATGGCCGGGTGGTGGACGGGCACATCCAGCAGGCGCGTCAGGAAATGCGTTCGCTGGAGATGAACGATGCGGCGCAGCGCCGGGCCATTGCTGCTTTCAGTCGCGGCAAGTCGGGCCATGATCGCCTGCGGGGCTATCTGCGTCGCCTGGCGGCTCAGCCCCATGCCGCCGAGGGCGTGCTGCGCGCCTGCTGGCGCATGGTCTGGGCCGATGGCCGGGTCGGGCCGGCGGAGCGCGATTTGATCCAGCTCTGGGGCAAGTGGCTGGGCTGGACCAGCGAGCAGGTGCAGGCGCTGGCGCAAGACTATGGCCCGGCGAGAAAGCCGCTGGTCGAAGGCACCCTGACCTATCAGGAGGCGCTGCGTTTGCTCGGGGTGGCGGCGACCACTGAGCCGGCGCAGATCAAGCGGGCCTATCGGCGTTTGCTCAGCAGGCATCACCCGGACAAGATCGCCGGCAGCGGGGCCAGCGCGGCCCAGGTTCGTGAAGCCACGGAAAAGACCCGTGAGCTGCACAGTGCCTATACCCTGATCCGCCAGCGGCGGGATTTTCGCTGAGAACGATGGCCCCGGGCCGTGATTGCCGGTGTGGCAATCACGGCCGGGCATTTAGCTGCCGCTGTTCTGAGGGTTCAGCCAGCCGCGCACGCGGCGAAACAGTTGCTCTTGCTGGGCGGCATTGTTGCCGGGCAGGGCCTTGAGGGGAATCTGGCTGAAGTTCGAATGCTTCAGCCGCTTGCTCGCTTGCAGGCGCTCCAGGGCGGCCTTTTGCGCCAGGGGTTTATCGAGGTAGAAAAAGTCCGCAGTGGCCAGTTTCAAGGTCGGGGTGATTTCCACCAGCTGCGGTTTGCCATTGGCCGGTGACTGGGCCGCCACCATGACCAGCTTCTGCACCTGGGCCGGTTGTTTCTCGCTGAGGTAGCGCGCCGCCCAGTAAGCGCCAGTGCCGTGGCCCAGCAACACGATGCTGCGGGCATTCTGCTGTTCGGCAAAGGCCAGCGCGGCATCGATCCGGGTGAAGATGCGTTCGGCGTCTGCCTTGATCTGTTCTTCCGTGCTTTCTGCTACCACACGGTCAGCCACGTCGGCTTCGCCGCCGGCCACCTGTTCGATAGGCTTGGCCTCGGTGCTGGCGTCCTTGGCGGTATTGGCCTTGTCCGTGGGGGCCGGTGCAGCTTCGACCACCCGTGCTTGCGCGGCATCGCTGAGCATGTCGGGCAGGGTCAGGCTCAGGCTGCCCCACTCGGTGTCCGGCAACTTGTTGCGCAAAGGCGCAACGGCTTGCGGCCAGTCAGCGGTTTCGCCCGCGCCCGGGAGGATAATCACCACGCCCTTGGGATCGCTGGTGTTGGCCGGTTTCCACAGGGCGAGGAAGGTATCGCCGCCAGCTTGCAGTTGCTGTTGTTCCAGGGCGGGCAACTGGCGCTCCAGAGCGGCGGCGTCTTCCTGGCTACGCTCAGGCAAGGGCTGGCGTTGCGCCGGTTGTTCCTCAGGGGGCTTGGTTGCTGCAGCCGGGTCGGCGGCTTGCGCAGAAAAGGTCCAAGGCAGGATCAGCGACAGGCACAATGCGGGCAGTGCCGAGCGGTGGACAAGGGGCATCGGATATTCCAGGCCAGAAGTAATTCCGGCAGCCTAATGGGTTGGTCAGTATTTGTCAGGGTGTGAGACTTCAGATGACGCGTTTTCGCTGCCTTTTGCTTATCGGCTGTCTGTGCCTTCCCTTGATAGGCCAGGCGGCCCCGGTGCCCCAGGCGCCGAGTGCACCCTTGAGCCTGGAACAGCGCCAGTGGCTTGAACAGCACCCTGAATTGCGCGTGGGGCTGGTCTTGCAGGCGCCGTTCGCCCAATACGACCGGCGTCTGCAGCGCCTGTCCGGGGCCAATGTCGAGCTGATGCAGGCCCTGGCCAAGGCCCTGAACATCGAGCTCAGCTGGCGCAACTTTCCCGATCAGGCGCAACTGGAGCGGGCCTTGCGCGACGGCGAAGTGGACATGGCTCCGGGCTTGAGCCAGACCCCGGCCGGCTTGCGCCTGTGGCTGTTCAGCGACCCTTACATGCGGGTGCCGCAGTTGGTCGTCGGGGAGCGCAAGAGCGCGGGGGCGGTCGAGCTGGAAAAACTCGACAGCCAGGCCCGGGTCGCCGTGCGCATGCCCAGCACCGTGGCCGACTACCTGCGCCTGACCTATCCCAATCTCAACCTGCAGGGGGTTCCCCTGGAACGCCAGGCCTTGCAGTTGTTGCTCAGCCAGCAGGCCCGCTATGCGGTAGTGGATGAGGCTCAACTCAGTCGCCTGTCGGGCGAGGCGGAGTTCGCCGGCCTGGCCGTGGTGGGCGATATCGGCCTGCCGCAATTGCTTCGGGTGGCGACTCGGCGTGATTGGCCGGAGCTGGCAAGCATCATCGAGGTCGCCCTGCACGCCATTCCGGCCAAGGAGCTGGAGCAACTGCATGGCCGCTGGCTGCAGCCCAAGTACCCGCGCCTTGGCGAATCCCCCGGGGTCTGGCAGAACCTCAGCCTGCTGTTGCTGATTCTGCTGCTGGCGAGCCTGGCGATCGTCTTCTGGCAGCGCCGCCAGCAACGCAGTCTGGAACAGCGCCTGCTGGCGGCGCGCGAGGACATCGCCCTGCGTGCTGCCAGCGAAGAGGCGTTGCGCCTGACCCAGTTCTCCATCGACCAGAGCACCGTGGGCATTCTCTGGGTCAACTGGGACAGCCACGTGCGCTACGCCAACCGCGCGGCTGAAGAGATGCTCGGCTATGCGGCGGGCGGGGTGATCGACCGGCCGTTGATCGACTTCGAACCCAACCTGCACATGGATCGCTGGCTCAACCTGTGGAAACGGGCCCGGGCCAGCGAAGAGGGCGCGCAAAGCTTCGAGACCCAGTGCGTGCGCGCTGATGGCAGCATCCTGCCGGCGGATGTTTCCCTGAGTTTCCTGCGCTTTCGCGACAGCGAATACCTGGTGGTCTATCTCAACGACGTTACCGAGCGCCGCCGCGCGCTGGCGGCCCTGCGCGAAAGCGAGGCGCGGCTGCAAGGGATCGCGGCCAACGTGCCGGGGCTGGTGTTCCGCCTGGAGCGGGCGCCGGTCACCGGGCAGATCGATTTTGCCTACATCAGCGAAGGCAGCGAGACCCTGGTGGGTTACTCGCCAGCGGTCCTGGCCCACCGGGACAAAGGCTTGCGCAGCCTGGTGCACCCGGATGACAAGGCCAGCTACCACCAGACCCAGGACCAGGCCCTGGACACCGACAGCGACTGGTCCTGGCAGGGCCGCATCCTGACTCGCCAGGGCCAGCAGCGCTGGGCCGAGATCAAGGCCATTACCCGGCGCCTGGACGATGGCGCCTTCGTCTGGGACGGCATTGTCTGGGACATCAGCGAAAGCAAGCGCATCGAGCTGGAACTGGCCAGCTCCCGTGAACAGTTGCGGGAACTGTCGGCGCACCTGGAAAGCGTGCGTGAGGAAGAGAAGGCCCGTATCGCCCGGGAAGTCCATGACGAGCTGGGGCAGATGCTGACCGTGCTCAAGCTGGAAACTTCCATGTGCGAGTTGGCTTATGCCCAGCTCGACCCGGGCCTGCACGAGCGCCTCAACAGCATGAAGCGCCTGATCGCCCAGTTGTTCCAGTTGGTGCGTGACGTGGCCACCGCGCTGCGGCCGCCGATTCTCGATGCGGGCATCGCCTCGGCCATCGAATGGCAGGCCCGGCGTTTCGAGGCGCGCACGCAGATTCCCTGCCTGGTCCAGGTGCCGGACAACCTACCGCGCTTGAGCGACGCCAAGGCCATCGGCCTGTTCCGCATCCTCCAGGAGGCCCTGACCAATGTCATGCGCCATGCTCAGGCGCATACTGTGGAACTGAGCCTGACCCTGGAAGGCAGCGAACTGTGCATGAGCATCAGCGATGACGGCCTGGGCTTCGATACCGCCTCGGCGCGCCCGACCTCCTTTGGCCTGGTGGGCATGCGCGAGCGGGTGCTGATCATGGGCGGCAGCCTGTCATTGCACAGCGAGCGCGGCGAAGGCACCACCCTGAGCGTCCGGGTGCCCCTGGACCGAGAACAATAACGAGGAGAAGCGCGTGATCCGTGTACTGGTAGCCGAAGACCACACCATCGTTCGCGAAGGCATCAAGCAACTGATCGGCCTGGCCAAGGACCTGACGGTGGTGGGCGAGGCGAGCAATGGCGAGCAACTGCTGGAGACCTTGCGCCAGGTGCCTTGCGAGGTGGTGCTGCTGGATATCTCCATGCCCGGGGTCAACGGCCTGGAGGCCATTCCGCGGATTCGCGCGCTACACAATCCGCCTGCGATCCTGGTGCTGTCGATGCACGACGAAGCGCAGATGGCCGCCCGGGCCCTGAAGATCGGCGCCGCAGGGTATGCCACCAAGGACAGTGATCCGTCGCTGCTGCTGACGGCGATTCGCAAGGTCGCCTCCGGCGGGCGCTACATTGACCCGGACCTGGCGGACCGCATGGTCTTCGAAGTCGGCCTGACCGATGCCCGGCCCTTGCATTCGCTGCTTTCCGAACGTGAGTTCTCGGTGTTCGAACGCCTGGCCCAGGGCGCCAACGTCAACGACATTGCCCAGCAACTGGCCCTGAGCAGCAAGACCATCAGCACCCACAAGGCGCGGCTGATGCAGAAACTCAACATCACCTCCCTGGCCGAGCTGGTGAAGTACGCCATGGAGCACAAGCTGCTCTGACGCCTGCTCCAGTGCTCTCTTCACCTCCCGGGGAGGGCACTTATCCATTTGCGACATCCCCGCCCTCAGGCTTTTGCCGTTTCTTGCCGCTTGTAGCTTGCCGCTTGCCACTGCCCTTACCCAATCCCGCCATCGTTGTAGGGCAATCCCTACAGGCAACCTTCCAGGCGGCTGAGGCGAATCTCTCATGGCCCCCGATTTGCGCGCTGTGCGAGCTCCACTAGGCTTGCTCCACAGCCGTCTAAAACAAAAGGTGTGGGTATGAGCGAGGTCGATTCAAGCGCTGGGGCCAACGATGTTCTGGTCAGTTTTCGTGGTGTGCAGAAGAGCTACGACGGCGAGAACCTGATCGTCAAAGACCTCAACCTGGAAATTCGCAAAGGCGAGTTCCTCACCCTGCTGGGGCCATCCGGCTCTGGCAAGACCACCAGCCTGATGATGCTGGCCGGTTTCGAGACCCCGACCGCCGGCGAGATCCAGCTGGCCGGGCGCGCCATCAACAATGTGCCGCCGCACAAGCGCGACATCGGCATGGTGTTCCAGAACTACGCGCTGTTCCCGCACATGACTGTGGCCGAGAACCTCGGCTTTCCGCTGTCGGTGCGCGGCCTCAGCAAGACCGACATCAGTGAGCGGGTCAAGCGCGTGCTGAGCATGGTCCAGCTCGATGCGTTCGCCCAGCGCTACCCGGCGCAGTTGTCCGGCGGCCAGCAGCAGCGGGTGGCGCTGGCCCGGGCCCTGGTGTTCGAGCCCCAGCTGGTGCTGATGGACGAGCCCCTCGGCGCCCTCGACAAGCAACTGCGCGAACACATGCAGATGGAGATCAAGCACCTGCACCAGCGCCTGGGCGTGACCGTGGTCTACGTGACCCACGATCAGGGCGAAGCCCTGACCATGTCCGACCGGGTGGCGGTGTTCCACCAGGGTGAGATCCAGCAGATCGCGCCACCGCGTACCCTCTACGAAGAGCCGAAGAACACGTTCGTCGCCAACTTCATTGGCGAGAACAACCGCCTCAACGGTCGCCTCCACAGCCACAACGGCGAGCGTTGCGTGGTGGAGCTGGGGCGTGGCGAGAAGGTCGAGGCGCTGGCGGTGAATGTCGGCCAGGTCGGCGGCCCGGTGACCCTGTCCATCCGCCCGGAGCGGGTGAGCCTCAATGGTTCCAGCGAATGCTGTGCCAACCGCTTCTCCGGCCGGGTGGCGGAATTCATCTATCTGGGCGACCACGTCCGGGTGCGCCTGGAAGTCTGCGGCAAGAGCGACTTCTTCGTGAAACAGCCGATTGCCGAGCTCGATCCAGCGCTGGCGGTGGGTGACGTGGTGCCGCTTGGCTGGCAAGTCGAGCACGTTCGCGCGCTTGACCCGCTTCTAGAGGCGAATTGATCGCCCCCCTGCAACACCAACCTGCACGTGGAGAACACAATAAATGTTGAGATCCCTGAAATTCACCGCCCTGGCATTGGGCATGATGGGTGCGGCGCACGCCATGGCGGCGGGCCCGGACCTGACCGTGGTGTCCTTTGGCGGGGCGAACAAGGCGGCCCAGGTCAAAGCCTTCTACGCACCGTGGGAAGCAGCGGGCAACGGCAAGATCGTCGCCGGTGAATACAACGGCGAGATGGCCAAGATCAAGGCCATGGTCGATACCAAGAGCGTGTCCTGGGACCTGGTGGAAGTGGAATCCCCTGAACTGTCCCGTGGTTGCGACGAGGACATGTTCGAACAACTCGACCCGGCGCTGTTCGGCAAGAGCGAAGATTACGTCAAGGGTGCTATCCAGCCGTGCGGCGTGGGCTTCTTCGTCTGGTCCACGGTGCTGGCCTACAACGCCGACAAGCTGAAGGCAGCCCCCACCAGCTGGGCCGATTTCTGGGACACCAAGAAATTCCCGGGCAAACGCGGCCTGCGCAAGGGCGCCAAGTACACCCTGGAATTCGCCCTGATGGCCGATGGCGTCGCGCCCAAGGACGTGTACAAGGTGCTGGCTGGCAAGGACGGCCAGGATCGTGCCTTCAAGAAACTCGATGAGCTCAAGCCCAACATTCAGTGGTGGGAAGCCGGCGCCCAGCCGCCGCAGTACCTGGCTTCCGGCGACGTGGTCATGAGTTCGGCCTACAACGGTCGGATCGCCGCGGTGCAGAAGGAAAGCAACCTGAAAGTGGTGTGGAACGGCGGCATCTACGACTTCGACGCCTGGGCCATTCCCAAAGGCCTGGACAAGGCTCGCGCCGAAGCGGCGAAGAAATTCATCGCCTACTCGGTACAACCGCAGCAGCAGAAAACCTATTCGGAAAACATCGCCTACGGCCCGGCCAACACTCAAACCGTACCGCTGCTGGCCAAGGACATCCTCAAGGACATGCCGACCACTCCGGAAAACATCGCCAACCAGGTACAGATCGACGTCAGCTTCTGGGCTGACAACGGCGAGCAACTGGAACAGCGCTTCAACGCCTGGGCGGCCAAGTAACCACCCCTTGCCGTTGTAGGAGCGAGCTTGCTCGCGAAGGCGTCATCAGCATCGACCTTGATGTTGATGCACGCCCTTCGATTTGCGGCCAAGCCCGCTCCTGCCGCCTGGTGGTTTGTATTCGAAAGATCGATTCGCGGAGTTTGTCATGACCATCACCGTTCCCCTGAACGCGGTCACCGGCCCAACCCTGAAGCAGCGGCTGGCCCGTGCCGAGCGGGTCAACCGCTGGAAGGCCCAGGCGCTGATAGCGCCCCTGGTGCTGTTTCTGCTGCTGGTGTTCCTGGTACCGATCGTGGCGCTGCTGTACAAGAGCGTCGGCAACCCGGAAGTGGTCGGCGGCATGCCGCGCACGGTGGCGGCCGTGAGTGCCTGGGACGGTCGTGGCCTGCCTGCCGAAGGGGCCTACAAGGCCTTGAGCGAGGACCTGGCGGACGCCCGCAAGAATCAGACCCTGGGCGACTTGTCCAAGCGCCTGAACATGGAATTGGCCGGCTACCGTAGCCTGCTGACCAAGACTGCCCGTGCCTTGCCGTTCAAGGCCGAGCCCGAATCCTACAAAGAAGCCATGGAAAGCCTGGATGAGCGCTGGGGCGACCCGGCCTACTGGCAGGCGATCCGCCGCAACACCAGCAGCCTGACCCCGTACTACCTGCTGGCGGCGGTGGACCATCGCATTGATGACCTGGGCGAGCTGGCCCCGGCCACCCCGGACCAGGCCATCTACCTGGACATCTTCGCCCGGACCTTCTGGATGGGCCTGGTGATCACCGCGATCTGCCTGGCGCTGGCCTATCCCCTGGCGTACCTGTTGGCCAACCTGCCGGCACGCAAGAGCAACCTCTTGATGATCCTGGTGCTGCTGCCGTTCTGGACCTCGATCCTGGTGCGGGTGGCGGCGTGGATCGTACTGCTGCAATCGGGTGGCCTGATCAACAGCGCGCTGCTGGCCATGGGGGTGATCGACAAGCCGCTGGAGCTGGTGTTCAACCGCACCGGGGTCTACATCTCCATGGTGCACATCCTGCTGCCGTTCATGATCCTGCCGATCTACAGCGTGATGAAAGGCATCTCGCCCACCTACATGCGTGCGGCGATTTCCCTGGGTTGCCATCCGTTCGCCAGTTTCTGGCGCGTGTACTTCCCGCAGACCTATGCCGGGGTCGGCGCCGGTTGCCTGCTGGTGTTCATTCTGGCGATTGGTTACTACATCACCCCGGCCCTGCTGGGCAGCCCGAACGACCAGATGGTCAGCTACTTCGTCGCCTTCTACACCAACACCAGTATCAACTGGGGCATGGCCACGGCCCTGGGCGGCCTGCTGTTGCTGGCGACCATCGTGCTCTATCTGATTTACAGCTGGCTGGTGGGCGCAAGCCGCCTGCGCCTGAGCTAAGGAGAGAATCGAAATGCTGAGCCCCTACATGTCGCCCGTCGAACGGGTCTGGTTCTACAGCTTGCGGATTCTCTGCGGCCTGATCCTGTTGTTCCTGGTGTTGCCGGTGCTGGTGATCATCCCGCTGTCGTTCAACTCGGGCAGCTTCCTGGTGTACCCGTTGCAGGGTTTCTCGCTGCACTGGTACCAGGACTTCTTTGCCTCCGCCGAATGGATGCGCGCGCTGAAGAACAGCATCATCGTGGCGCCGGCCGCGACCTTGCTGGCCATGGTCTTCGGCACGCTGGCCGCCATTGGCCTGACCCGCGGCGATTTTCCCGGCAAGGCGCTGGTGATGGCCCTGGTGATTTCGCCGATGGTGGTGCCGGTGGTGATCATCGGTGTCGCCAGCTACCTGTTCTTCGCCCCGCTGGGCATGGGCAACAGCTTCTTCTCGCTGATCATCGTGCATGCGGTGCTCGGGGTGCCCTTCGTCATCATCACGGTGTCGGCGACCCTGCAGGGCTTCAACCACAACCTGGTGCGGGCCGCGGCCAGCCTCGGCGCTTCACCGCTGACCACGTTCCGCCGGGTGACCTTGCCGCTGATCGCTCCGGGGGTCATCAGTGGCGCGCTGTTTGCCTTTGCCACCTCGTTCGATGAAGTGGTGGTGACCCTGTTCCTCGCCGGCCCTGAGCAAGCGACCCTGCCTCGGCAGATGTTCAGCGGCATCCGAGAGAACCTCAGCCCGACCATCGCTGCCGCAGCTACCTTGCTGATCGCCTTCTCGGTGGTTCTGCTGCTGACCCTGGAATGGCTGCGCGGGCGCAGCGAGAAATTGCGCACCGCCCAGGTCTGATCCCTTCGGGCGGCCTTGTACTAAGGTCAGGGCCGCCCTATCCCCTTCGGTTGCCGTTCGCCCGTAAACTGCGTGCTTCCCATGCTTACTGCGGAGCCGCAGGTGAACCTCAACGATGCCAGTTTCGAAGAGTTGCTCAATGCGCTGCATGACGGCGTCTACATCACCGATGGCCAGGGCCTGACCCTCAAGGTCAACCAGGCCTATGAGCGCCTCACCGGCCTGAAAGGCGCCGAGCTGCTGGGGCGGCCGATGCAGGAACTGGTGAAGAGCGGGGTGATTTCCCAGTCCGCTTCGCTGCGGGTCTTGCAGGATGGCCGGCCGGTCTCGGTGATGCAGAGCCTCAGCCACGGCAAGAAGCTGCTGGTCAGCGCCACGCCGATCCTCGCGGCCGACCAGAGCATTCGCTATGTGGTCAGCACCGTGCGCGACATGACCGAGTTGCTGCGCATCAAGCGTGAGCGCGACGAGCTGCAACAGCTCAAGCAACTGCGCACCAGCACCGCACGGCTGCATGCCGGCCAGCGCAACGACCTGCTGCAATCCCCCTTGATGGCCGACCAGGAAGTCTCCGGGCGGGTGTTCGCCCAGGCCCGGCAAGTGGCCGACTGCGATGTGAAGGTGTTGCTGCAGGGCGAGACCGGGGTCGGCAAGACCCTGGTGGCGCAATTTATCCACAACGCCAGTGCTCGCGCCCGTGAACCGTTCCTGGCCCTCAACTGCGGGGCGTTGCCGGAGAACCTGATCGAGGCCGAACTGTTCGGCTATGCCCCGGGGGCCTTCACCGGGGCTGGCAGCAAGGGCAAGCGCGGGCTGCTGGAGCTGGCCCACAACGGCACGCTGTTTCTCGACGAGATCGGCGACCTGCCGTTGGCGGTGCAGGTCAAGCTGCTCAAGGTCATCGAAGAGAACCGCTTCATCCCGGTGGGTGGCCTGGAACTCAAGGAAGTGGATGTGCGGATCATCAGCGCCACCCATCACGACCTCAAGCAGCGGGTGGCCGAGGGCAAGTTCCGCGCCGACCTGTATTACCGCCTGAATGTGGTGCCCATCGCGATCCCGGCCCTGCGCGAGCGCAGCGAGGAAATCGGCCCCTTGCTGGAGTATTACCTGGAACAGTTCAACCAGCGCTATCAGCGTCAGGTGCAATGGAGCCTGGAAGCCCTGGAATTGCTGGGGGAGTACGCCTGGCCGGGGAACATCCGCGAGCTGATCAACGTGGTGGAGCGCCTGGTGGTGACTTGCACCGGGCCGGTCATCGAGGCCCTGGACCTGCCCGAAGACCTGATCGAGCAGCAGGCGCGCAACACCGACGACAGCCGCCTGCCGCTGCGCAAGGTGCTGGAGAACGCCGAGCGCCAGGCGATTCGCGCGGCCCTGCAACTGCACAAGACCACCCGCCTGGCCGCCAAGGCGCTGGGGGTGAGCCAGGCCACGGTGGTGCAGAAGATGAAGCGCTGGGAACACTCTGATTAGGATTCTGATCAGGGCTGCCTGCGGCGATCAGTAATTCAATCGCGGCGGCCCGCTCATGCCCCTGGAATTTCCGCCAGAGCCTTGTAGATCAAGGCTTTGGGCATCTTGGCACAGCTTTCGCTCTACAGCGTTCGAGCCCTTTCGAGAGTGGCCGCCTGACGGCGCTCTTGCCACAACAATTAAACAAGGCCGAGCTGATGAGTATTTCTGCGTTCAAGATTGCCAACAAACTGATTACCGGCCAGGGCGCCATCGAACAGCTGGACGCCGAGCTGGCGCGCCTGCAGGTCAGCAACCCGCTGATCGTCACCGATGCGATCCTGGTCAAGTCCGGCACGGTCGATCTGGCCCTGGCCCACTTGGGCGGGCGTGCCTACCGGATCTTCGACGAGGTCCAGCCGGAACCGGAGATCGCCATTGTCCAGGCCTGCAGCCAGGCGTACCGCGACGGCGGCCACGATGGCCTGATCGGCCTGGGCGGCGGCAGTGCCATCGATATCGCCAAGGCGGTGGCGGCGTTCGCCGGCCATGCAGGCGCGCTGGAAGAGCTGTTCGGGGTGGACCAGGTGCAGCGCAAGGGCCCGCCGCTGATTGCCATTCCCACCACCGCCGGCACCGGTTCGGAGGTCACCAATGTGGCGATCCTCTCGGACAAGGTGGCCCAGCTGAAAAAAGGCATCGTCAGCGATTACCTGCTGCCGGACGTGGCGCTGGTGAGCCCGGTGATGACGCTGACCTGCCCCCGTGGCGTGACTGCCGCCAGCGGCGTCGATGCCCTGGTGCATGCGGTGGAGTCCTATCTGTCGCTCAATGGTTCACCGATCACCGACTCCCTGGCCCTGGGGGCGATCCGCCTGATCGTCAGGGCGCTGCCCAAGGCCTACGCCAACCCGGCCAACCTGCAGGCCCGGGAAGACATGGCCACCGCCAGCCTGATGGCCGGCATGGCTTTCGGTAATGCTGGAGTCGGTGCGGTGCATGCCCTGGCCTATCCCCTGGGTGGGCGTTTCAACATCGCCCACGGCGTCAGCAACGCGCTGCTGCTGCCCTATGTCATGGCCTGGAACAAGATGGCCTGTGTCGAGCGCTTTCGCGATATCGCCCAGGCCATGGGCCTGCCGATCGCCGGGCTCAGTGATGACCAGGCGGCGGAGCAGGCGGTCCAGGCCATGGCCGCATTGTGCGCCGCTGTGGACATTCCCACCGGCATGCGCAGCTTCGGTGTGCCCGAAGACGCGATCCCGGCCATGGCCGTGGAAGCCGCAGGTATCCAGCGCCTGATGCGCAACAACCCGCGTCAGCTGAGTGCTGGTGATATCGAGCAGATCTACCGGGCTGCCTATTGATCGACCCCCGCCCGCGCCAGATGGCGCGGGCCGCTTTACACCGCCACCAATACCAATAAGACAGGTGCAGTTGATGCCAACGCCTTCCGATACTCGGCACGAAACGCCGTACATTGCCCTTGGCCCGTTCAAGGTGCGTTTGCCCTTCATCCACTACAAATTCGAGCTGCCGGACTACCTGCAAGGCCTGCTGATGTGCGCCGTCGACCTGGCGGCCATTCCCCTGATGACCGAGTTTCTCGGCATGCCGTTCGAAATGGCCCTGGCCGTGGTCATGCTCAACGGTCTGCTGTACCTGGCCCACCACCTCTTGGGCGACCCGGTGGTGCCCGGCTGGATCACCCCGGCGGTGCCGCTGCTGATGGCCTATTGCGCGCAGTTTCCGGTGGGCCCGGAGCGTGTCCACGCCTTGATTGCCTTCCAGCTGATGCTTGGGGTGTTCTCCATCGCCCTGGGCGCCACTGGCATGGCGCGCAAGGTGGTGGGTTTCGTGCCCTCGGCGATCAAGGCGGGGATTATCGTCGGTGCCGGCCTCAGCGCGGTGACCGCGGTGTTCCAGGTGGGCGGCAAGTTCGACAGCTTTCCCTGGACCATTTCCATCGCCATCGGCATTGCCTTCTACCTGATCTTTTCCCAGCACTTTGCCCAGCTCAAGCTGCGCAACCGTTTCTGGTGGAACTTCGCCAAGCTGGGCATCCTGCCGATCATCCTGCTGGCGGTGGTGCTGGCACCGCTGTTCGGCGAGGCACCCTGGCCGACCATCCAGTGGGGCCTGAGCAAGCCGGACTTCATCGGCCTGTGGAACAACTACACGGTGTTCGGCCTGGGCATGCCGCCGCTGTCGATGTTCATCAGCGCGCTGCCGACCATGCTTGCGGTGTACATCATCGTCTTTGGCGACGTGCTCAGCGCCAAGGTGCTGCTGGATGAGGCCGAGCAGATCCGCACCGACGAGAAGGTCGACTACGACCCGGATCGCTCGCACCTGATCTTTGGCGGGCGCAACGCCTTCATGAGCATCTTCGGCCCGGACATCGCCATGTGCGGGCCGAAGTGGGCGGCCATGCTGGTGGTGGTGATCGAGCGCTTCAAGGGCGGGCCCAAGGCCATGAAGTCGATCTACGGCGGCATGGGCTCGTTCCGCTGGGGCACCAACACCGGCCTGCTGCTGTTGCCGGTGGTGACCCTGGTGCAGCCGATCCTCGGGGTGGCGCTGGCGCTGACCTTGCTGATCCAGGGGTACGTCAGTGTGCGCCTGGGCATTCTTGAGGCTCGCAGCCAGCGCGACCTGGGTATCGCCGGGGTGATCGGCGCGGTATTGGCGATCAAGGGCGCCAGTTGGGGCTTTGCCATCGGCGTGGTGCTGTGCCTGCTGATCTACGGCAAGAACTTCTTCAAGGGCGAGAATGACCGGACCTTCAGCAAGGACCTGGGCTGCGCGGACGCTGCCCCTGTTCCTGTCCCGGGTGCCCAGTCAGGGCCTCAGGCCCAGCCTGCCCGGGCGAAGGACAGCGAGGTGGCCTGAGCCATTGTGCTGAAACCGAACACTGTCGTGATGCCGATCCGGCATCGCGGCAGTCCGGTTTTCAATCCCCAGCTACGCTTGTGCCGGCTCCCACCTTTATATAAGAGGCTGCGCACATGAGTATTTCCTCTTTCAAGATCGCCCATAAATTGCTGACCGGCCGCTCTGCCATCGAGCAACTGGCTGCCGAACTGACTCGCCTGGATGTGGATAACCCGCTGATCGTCACCGATACCGCCCTGCTCAAGTCCGGCACGGTGGAGCTGGCGCTGGCCCATCTGGGGGAGCGCAGCTACGAAATCTTCGATCGGGTGCAGCCGGACCCGGAAATCGCCATCGTCGAAGACTGCATGCAGGTGTATCGCGAAGGCGGGCATGACGGCCTGATCGGCCTGGGTGGCGGCAGCGCCATCGACATTGCCAAGAGCGTCGGGGCCTACGCCGGTTATCACGGTGCCCTGGAGGACCTGTTCGGCATCGACCTGGTGCCGCGCAAGGGGCCGCCGCTGATTGCCATCCCGACCACTGCCGGCACCGGCTCCGAGGTGACCAATGTGGCGATCCTCTCGGACAGGGTGGCGCAGCTGAAGAAAGGCATCATCAGTGACTATCTGTTGCCGGACGTGGCCCTGGTGAGCCCGCAGATGACCCTGACCTGCCCGCCCAGCGTGACCGCCGCCAGTGGCGTCGATGCCCTGGCGCATGCCATCGAGGCCTACCTGTCCCTCAATGCCTCCGCGATCACCGACTCCCTGGCCATCGGCGCCATCAAACTGATCACCCAGGCGCTGCCCAAGGCCTTTGCCAATCCTGCCCACCTGCAGGCCCGGGAAGACATGGCCACCGCCAGCCTGATGGCCGGCATGGCGTTCGGCAATGCCGGGGTCGGGGCGGTGCATGCGATGGCCTATCCCCTGGGGGGGCGTTTCCATATGTCCCACGGGGTCAGCAATGCCTTGCTGCTGCCCTATGTCATGACCTGGAACAAGATGGCCTGCATCGAGCGTATGCAGGATATCGCCGAAGCGATGGGGGTGCGGACCGCGCACTTGAGTGCCCGCGAGGCGGCTGATCGGGCGGTGGAGGCGATGACGGCGCTCTGCGCTGCGGTAGAGATTCCCAGCGGCCTGCGCAGTTTCGGTGTGCCCGAGGACGCGCTCCCGGCCATGGCCGTCGAGGCGGCGGGCATCGAGCGGCTGATGCGCAACAACCCCCGCAAGCTGAGCCCCGCCGATATCGAGAAGATCTATCGTGCGGCCTACTGAACATCGCGGTTACGGTGTGCGCCCCAAAGCATGAGGTATACAATGCGCGCCATCGTGATTCTGCTCAAAAAAGGTGCGTCATGCAGCCCTTCGCTATTGCTCCGTCGATTCTCTCCGCCGACTTCGCCCGTCTGGGCGAGGAAGTGGACAATGTCCTGGCCGCTGGCGCCGACATCGTGCACTTCGATGTCATGGACAACCACTATGTGCCGAACCTGACCATCGGCCCGATGGTCTGTTCCGCGCTGCGCAAATACGGGATCACCGCGCCGATCGATGCGCACCTGATGGTGACCCCGGTGGACCGCATCATCGGTGACTTCATCGACGCGGGCGCGACCTACATCACTTTCCACCCGGAAGCCACGCTGCACGTGGATCGCTCCCTGCAGATGATCCGCGAAGGTGGCTGCAAGGCTGGCCTGGTGTTCAACCCGGCGACCCCGCTGGACGTGCTCAAGTACGTGATGGACAAGGTCGACATGGTGCTGTTGATGAGCGTCAACCCGGGCTTTGGCGGGCAGAAATTCATTCCCGGCACCCTCGACAAGCTGCGTGAGGCGCGGGCCCTGATCGACGCATCCGGCCGGGATATCCGCCTGGAAATCGACGGTGGGGTGAATGTCAGCAACATCCGCGAAATCGCCGCTGCGGGCGCCGATACCTTTGTGGCCGGCTCGGCGATCTTCAATGCACCGAACTACCAGGAAGTCATCGAGAAGATGCGCGCTGAACTGGCGCTGGCCCGGCCATGAGTGCGTTCGAGCAGCTGTTCCCGGGGCGTCTGCCGCGGCTGGTGATGTTCGACCTGGATGGCACCTTGGTCGATTCGGTGCCGGACCTCGCTGCCGCCGTGGATCAAATGCTGCTCAAGCTGGGGCGCAAGCCTGCGGGAATCGAAGCGGTGCGCGAGTGGGTCGGCAACGGTGCGCCGATGTTGGTGCGCCGGGCCCTGGCCAACAGCCTGGATGCCCAGGGCGTCGACGATGTCGAGGCCGAGCACGCCCTTGAGTTGTTCAACAGCGCCTACGAGGACAGCCATGAGCTGACCGTGGTCTATCCCGGTGCCCGCGAAACCCTCAAGTGGCTGCACAAGCAGGGCGTGGAAATGGCCCTGATCACCAACAAGCCCGAGCGTTTCGTGGCCCCCTTGCTGGATCAGATGAAGATCGGCCGGTATTTCCGCTGGATCATCGGTGGCGACACCCTGCCGCAAAAGAAACCCGACCCGGCGGCGCTGTTCTTCGTGATGAAGATGGCCAGCGTGCCGGCTTCGCAATCACTGTTCGTCGGCGACTCGCGCAGTGACGTGCTGGCGGCCAAGGCGGCGGGAGTCAAGTGCGTAGCGCTGAGCTATGGCTACAACCATGGCCGGCCGATTGCCGAAGAGCTGCCGGCGCTGGTGATCGACGACTTGCGGGCGCTGATCCCCGGTTGCTTAGAACCTGCCGCTGAGATAACGTTGCCCGACGCTGTTCCATCCCCTTCTGGAAACTCCATCGTGGTGGTCACTCGCAAACTCTGGATGAAAGTCATCAAGGCCCTGGCCCGTTGGCGTTGGCGCGCCTGATTTTTGTCTGGCCGGCCCTGCCGGCATGTTTGCATACCTGACTGTTAGACCCTCAAGCCACGAGGCACCCCATGATTCGCGAAGAATTCCTGCGTTTGGCTGCAGCCGGTTACAACCGTATCCCGCTGGCCTGCGAGACCCTTGCCGACTTCGACACCCCGCTGTCGATCTACCTGAAACTGGCCGATCAGCCCAACTCCTACTTGCTGGAGTCGGTGCAGGGCGGTGAGAAGTGGGGGCGTTATTCGATCATCGGCCTGCCGTGCCGTACCGTGCTGCGGGTGCACGGCTTCCAGGTCAGCGTGACCCACGATGGCGTGGAGATCGAACGCCATGAAGTGGCCGACCCGCTGACCTTCGTCGAGGAATTCAAAGCCCGCTACAACGTGCCGACCATCGCCGGCCTGCCGCGTTTCAACGGCGGCCTGGTGGGCTATTTCGGTTATGACTGCGTGCGTTATGTCGAGCCGCGCCTGGGCCAGTGCCCGAACCCGGACCCGATCGGCGTGCCGGATATCTTGCTGATGGTCTCCGATGCGGTGGTGGTGTTCGACAACCTGGCGGGCAAGATGCACGCCATCGTGCTGGCCGACCCGAGCCAGGACAACGCCTTCGAAGCCGGCCAGGCGCGCTTGCAGGAGTTGCTGGCCCAGCTGCGCCAGCCAATCACCCCGCGCCCGGGGCTGGACTTCAGCCAACAGCAGGCCGCCGATCCGGTCTTCCGCTCCAGTTTCACTCAGGCGGATTACGAGCGGGCCGTGGACACCATCAAGGAATACATCCTGGCCGGTGACTGCATGCAGGTGGTGCCGTCGCAGCGCATGTCCATCGACTTTTCGGCCGCGCCCATCGACCTGTACCGGGCGCTGCGCTGCTTCAACCCGACGCCTTACATGTACTTCTTCAACTTCGGTGACTTCCACGTAGTGGGCAGTTCGCCGGAAGTGCTGGTGCGGGTCGAGGACAACCTGATTACCGTACGGCCGATTGCCGGTACCCGCCCGCGGGGGGCTACCGAGGAAGCCGACCTGGCCCTGGAACAGGACCTGCTGTCGGACGACAAGGAAATTGCCGAGCACCTGATGCTGATCGACCTGGGGCGCAACGACACCGGTCGCGTATCCGAAATCGGCAGCGTGAAGCTCACCGAGAAGATGGTCATCGAGCGCTATTCCAACGTGATGCACATCGTCTCCAACGTCACCGGCCAACTGAAGTCCGGCCTGACGGCGATGGATGCGCTGCGGGCGATCCTGCCAGCGGGGACGTTGTCCGGGGCGCCGAAGATCCGCGCGATGGAAATCATCGACGAGCTGGAACCGGTCAAGCGTGGAGTCTACGGCGGCGCCGTCGGCTACTTCGCCTGGAACGGCAACATGGACACCGCGATTGCCATTCGCACGGCGGTGATCAAGAACGGCGAGCTGCATGTACAGGCCGGCGGCGGGATTGTTGCCGACTCGGTGCCGACCCTGGAGTGGGAAGAGACGCTGAACAAGCGTCGCGCGATGTTCCGTGCCGTGGCACTGGCTGAACAAACCCCCGCATCCAAGGCTTGAGGAGTTTCCATAAATGTTGCTGATGATCGATAACTACGACTCCTTCACCTACAACGTCGTCCAGTACCTGGGCGAGTTGGGAGCCGAGGTGAAAGTGGTGCGCAATGACGAACTGACCGTGGCCCAGATCGAGGCGCTCAAGCCCGAGCGCATTGTGGTCTCGCCCGGCCCTTGCACACCGACCGAAGCCGGTATCTCCATCGAGGCGATCAAACATTTCGCCGGCAAGCTGCCGATTCTGGGCGTGTGCCTGGGGCACCAGTCCATCGGCCAGGCCTTTGGCGGCCAGGTGGTACGGGCTCGGCAAGTGATGCATGGCAAGACCAGCCCGGTGTTCCATCGTGACCAGGGCGTATTCACCGGCCTGAACATGCCACTGACCGTGACCCGCTATCACTCGCTGGTGGTCAAGCGTGAAAGTCTGCCCGAGTGCCTGGAGGTCACGGCCTGGACTCAACTGGAAGACGGCGCCGTCGACGAGATCATGGGGCTGCGCCACAAGACGCTGAATATCGAGGGTGTGCAATTTCACCCCGAGTCTATTCTCACCGAGCAGGGCCACGAGCTGTTCGCCAACTTCCTCAAACAGAGCGGCGGCACGCGCTAAGGACTTTTCATGGATATCAAGACTGCCCTGAGCCGTATCGTCGGCCACCTGGACCTGAGCACCGATGAAATGCGTTCGGTGATGCGCGAGATCATGACCGGCCAATGCACCGATGCGCAGATTGGCGCCTTCATGATGGCCATGCGCATGAAAAGCGAAAGCATCGATGAAATCGTCGGCGCGGTCTCGGTCATGCGCGAACTGGCGGACAAGGTCGAGCTGAAAACCCTCGACGGCGTGGTGGATGTCGTCGGCACCGGCGGTGACGGCGCGAACATCTTCAACGTTTCCACGGCTTCCTCCTTTGTGGTCGCCGCGGCCGGTTGCACCGTGGCCAAGCACGGCAATCGTGCGGTATCCGGCAAGAGCGGCAGCGCCGACCTGCTGGAGGCCGCCGGTATCTACCTGAACCTGACCCCGGTTCAGGTGGCGCGTTGCATCGACAACGTCGGTATCGGCTTCATGTTTGCCCAGTCCCACCACGGGGCGATGAAATACGCCGCCGGCCCGCGTCGCGACCTTGGCCTGCGTACCCTGTTCAACATGCTCGGCCCGCTTACGAATCCGGCCGGTGTGAAGCATCAGGTGGTTGGCGTGTTCACCCAGGCCTTGTGCCGGCCGTTGGCCGAAGTCTTGCAGCGCCTGGGCAGCAAGCACGTCTTGGTGGTGCATTCCCAGGACGGCCTGGACGAGTTCAGCCTGGCTGCGCCGACCTATGTGGCCGAACTGAAGAATGACCAGATCAGCGAATACTGGGTACAGCCCGAGGACCTGGGCATGAAGAGCCAGAGCCTGTTTGGCCTGGTGGTGGAAAGCCCGGCGGCCTCGTTGGAGCTGATCCGCGATGCCTTGGGGCGCCGCAAGACCGAGCATGGCCAGAAGGCCGCCGAAATGATTGTGCTCAATGCCGGTGCGGCGCTGTATGCCGCGGACCATGCCAGCAGCCTGAAAGAGGGCGTGGCCCTGGCTCACGATGCTTTGCACACCGGCCTGGCCCGGGAAAAGCTCGAAGAGCTGGGCGCCTTTACCGCGGTGTTCAAGCAGGAGAATGAAGGATGAGTGTGCCGACAGTTCTGGAAAAGATCCTCGCCCGCAAGGTTGAGGAAGTTGCCGAGCGCAGCGCGCGCGTCAGTCTGGCCGAGCTGGAAACCCTGGCGCGTGCGGCCGATGCGCCACGCGGTTTCGCCCGTGCCTTGCAGGAACAGGTCAAGCTCAAGCAGCCGGCGGTGATCGCCGAGATCAAGAAGGCTTCGCCCAGCAAAGGCGTGATCCGCGAGCACTTCGTTCCAGCCGACATCGCCAAGAGCTATGAGAAAGGCGGCGCTACCTGCCTGTCGGTATTGACCGATGTCGATTTTTTCCAGGGGGCCGATGCCTACCTGCAGCAGGCCCGTGCGGCCTGCAAGCTGCCGGTGATCCGCAAGGACTTCATGATCGATCCGTACCAGATCGTCGAGGCGCGCGCCCTGGGCGCCGATTGCGTGCTGCTGATTGTCGCTGCGCTGGATGATGCGCGGATGGCGGAGCTGGCTGCCGTGGCCAAGGGCGTTGGCCTGGATGTCCTGGTGGAGGTGCACGATGGCGATGAGCTGGAGCGGGCGCTGAAGACCCTCGACACACCGCTGGTCGGGGTCAACAACCGTAACCTGCACACCTTTGACGTGGATCTGGAAACCACTCTCGACCTGCTGCCGCGGATTCCCCGCGACCGCCTGGTGATCACCGAGAGCGGCATTCTCAACCGGGCTGATGTCGAGTTGATGGAAATCAGCGATGTTTATTCGTTCCTGGTGGGCGAGGCGTTCATGCGCGCCGAAAGCCCGGGCAGCGAATTGCAGCGCCTATTCTTCCCGGAACGCGGTGTGCCGGTCAGCGGCTCGACCCTGGACTGAACCCGTGACGATGAACAAGCCGGCGATGCCGGCTTTTTCATGCCTTAGACAAAGGATTTGACTGCCATGACCCAACCCCTTGCCCTGACTGTCGAAGCCGGCCTGCAGGCCGAACAGGATCTGCTGGCCCAGGTGTGCGCTGGCGAGCAGGCGTTCGGCCTGCTGTTCTGGCAACCCAGTGACCGGGCGTTGGTGATGCCCCGGCGCTTGAGCCGGTTACCGGGGTTCGAACGTGCCTGCGAGGCGTCGGCCGCCAATGGCTGGCCAGTATTGCTGCGGGAAACCGGTGGCGAGCCGGTGCCGCAGTCGGCGGCCACGGTGAACATTGCCCTGGTCTACGCTCCGCCGCGCAGCGAGGGGGATCAGGGGCGGATTGAAACCGCCTACCTGCGTCTATGCCAGCCGATTTTTGACTTGCTCAGCGAACTGGGGGGGCATCCGTCGTTGGGTGAAGTGGAAGGCGCGTTCTGCGACGGTCGGTTCAATGTCAACCTGGACGGGCGCAAGATGGTCGGCACCGCCCAGCGCTGGCGCCAGAGCAAGGGCGGGCAGCGGCCCGTCGGCCTGGTGCATGGCGCGTTGCTGTTGGACAACGAGCGCGATTCGATGGTGGGCGCGGTCAATGCCTTTAATCAGGCCTGTGGCCTGGAGCAGCGTTGCCGGGCCGAAAGCCATATTGCCCTGCATGAAGCCTTTGCAGCGCCTGATGCGCTGGCGCGGCTGGACAGCCTGTACCGGCAGATGCTCAAGGGCTTCCTGCCGGGTTAACGGGTGCCGAACACCACCATGGTCTTGCCCTTGACGTGAACCAGGTTGCGTTCTTCCAGGTCCTTGAGGACGCGGCCGACCATTTCCCGTGAACAACCGACGATCCGGCCGATTTCCTGGCGGGTGATCTTGATCTGCATGCCATCCGGGTGAGTCATGGCGTCCGGTTGCTTGCACAACTCCAGCAGGCAGCGGGCCACTCGCCCGGTCACGTCGAAGAATGCCAGGTCGCCGACCTTGCGCGTGGTGTTGCGCAGGCGCTGGGCGATCTGCCCGCTGAGCACATAGAGAATGTCCGGATCGTTCTGCGACAGTTCGCGGAACTTGGCGTAGCTGATTTCCGCCACTTCGCATTCCACCTTGGCGCGTACCCAGGCGCTGCGCTGTTGCTCGTGCCCGGCTTCTTCGAAGAGCCCCAGTTCGCCGAAGAAGTCTCCGGCGTTGAGGTAGGCGATGATCATTTCCCGGCCGTCATCGTCTTCGATCAGGATGGTCACCGATCCCTTGATGATGAAGTACAGGCTGTCGGATACATCACCGGCGCAGATGATGTTGCTCTTGGCCTGATACCGACGGCGTTGACAGTGCATGAGCAACTTGTCGAGATTTTTGATCCTGGGGGTGGGGGCAATAGCAACCATGGTTGTATCCCGAAAAGACTGCACGGTATGAGGTGTTTTTTTTATGGGACGTGAAACGAAGGTATTGAACGCTGGCGATGCGCCAGTCATTTGGCGTCAGCTTAACAGACACATCCTTGGCCTAATTAAGATTTTTCTTACTCAGGGCCGGTAATGGGGGACAAACGGTCAATGCGCTGTGGGTGGAAACCCCTGTGCTAAGCTGGCGACCCTTTTTTAACAGTGGAGTCTTGGCGATGAAGGCACGCATCCAATGGGCTGGCGAAGCCATGTTCCTCGGCGAGTCGGGCAGTGGCCATGTGGTGGTGATGGATGGTCCGCCGGAAGCCGGTGGCCGCAACCTGGGTGTTCGCCCGATGGAAATGCTCCTGCTCGGTGTGGGCGGTTGCAGCAACTTCGATGTGGTCAGCATTCTGAAGAAATCGCGTCAGGCGGTTGAAAGCTGCGAGGCGTTCCTCGATGCCGAGCGCGCCACCGAAGATCCCAAGGTTTTCACCAAGATCCACATGCATTTCGTGGTCAAGGGCCGGGGCTTGAAAGAAGCGCAGGTCAAGCGGGCCATCGAGCTGTCTGCGGAGAAATACTGCTCGGCGTCGATCATGCTTGGCGCTGCTGGCGTGGCCATCACTCACGATTACGAAATCGTCGAGCTGGGCTGAACCCGCGCGGGTTTTTGCGGCAAAAGAAAAGGGCGCTTCGATAGCGCCCTTTTTTGTGCCCGGAGTTTCTGTGGTCAGATCCGGTAGGTGCTTTTGGTCATGACCTTGGCCAACAGGCTCATGCCGAACTTCACCGGTGCCGGGAAGCGGAAGCCGCCGGCTTCGAGGGCGGTTTCTGCGTGGTGTTCTTCGTCGATGCGCATCTGTTCGAGAATCGCCCGGGATTTTTCGTCCTCGGCCGGCAGTTGTTCCAGATGCTCGTTCAGGTGCTTGCACACCTGGTCCTCGGTGGCGGCCACAAACCCCAGGCTGACCTTGTCGCTGATCAGGCCGGCGGCGGCGCCGATACCGAAGGACAAACCATAGAACAGCGGGTTGAGCACGCTCGGGTGGCTGCCCAACTGACGGATGCGTTGTTCGCACCAGGCCAGGTGGTCGATTTCCTCTTCCGCGGCATGCTCCATGGCCTGGCGGACCCGAGGCAGCTTGGCGGTCAGGGCCTGGCCCTGGTACAGCGCCTGGGCACAGACTTCCCCGGTGTGGTTGATGCGCATCAGGCCGGCCACGTGGCGGGTGTCCTCGTCACTCATCTGCGCTTCCGGCTGCACGATGGCCGGCGACGGGCGATAAGGTTGGCCGCTGAAAGGCAGTAGCGTGCGCATGGCCATATCGGCTTGCAGCAGCAGGCGGTCGATCGGCGAGTAGTGACGTTGGGTAGTCATGCTTATCTCCGGGAGGAATCTCGGCGGCCAGTTTACTCCAATCAATGGAGCGAAAACTGCGCTGGATCAGCGCACCCTCGTCCAGGACGGTCCGAGAGGGCGCTGCGCAAGGGCGGCGTCGGGGCAATCAGCCCGGCGGCCAGTTCATCTGGCGCTGACCCAGTACGTGCATGTGAATGTGGTAGACGGTTTGTCCACCCAGTTCGTTGCAGTTCATCACCACGCGGAAGCCGTCTTCACAGCCCTGCTCCTTGGCCAGGCGTTGGGCAGTGAACAGAATGTGCCCGGCCAGGGCCTTGTCGTCCTCGGTGAGGTCGTTGAGGGTGCGGATGGGTTTCTTCGGGATCACCAGGAAATGCACCGGCGCTTGCGGGGCAATATCGTGGAAGGCCAGAACCTGGTCATCCTCGTAGATGATCTTCGCGGGTATTTCTCTGTTGATGATCTTGGTGAACAGAGTATCCACAGCTGTTTCTCCATTGGGTTGGTCCGGGGCGAGTGTACTCAGGTGCACAGGGTGCGCCCAGCCCCGACCGTTAACGTGGGCAATAGGCTCGATTGACGTAGCCGACGATCTTGCGGGTCAGCCAGCGCGAGCTCAGGCGGGGGCTGAAGGCCATCCAGCGGTTCAGGCGGCCGGGGATGATGATGGCGCGATTCTTTTCCAGGGCACGGACCGCATACAGCGCGACCTCCTCGGGGCTCATGAGCAGTTTGCTGTCGTTGAGTTTTGCGCTGTCCATCTGTGCGGTATGGAAAAAGGCGGTGCGGGTCGGCCCGGGGCAGAGCACCGAGACCTTGACCGCACACTTCTTCAATTCTTCGCGCAGCCCTTCGGAGAAATGCAGGACGTAGGCCTTGCTGGCGTAGTAGCTGCTCATCCACGGCCCGGGGTAAAAGGCTGCCACGGAGGCGACATTGAGGATCTGCCCGCCGCCCAGCAACGCCATGCTGTTGCCCAGGGCGTGGCACAGGCGGGTGAGGGCAAGGATGTTGACCTCGATCAGGTCCTGCTCGGTCATCCAGTCCTGGGCCAGGAAGGGGCCGCTGGTGCCGATGCCGGCGCAGTTGACCAGCAGGTCGATCTGCCGGTCGCCTTCCTCCAGTTCCAGCAGGAAGCCGGACAGGCGCAGCGGTTCGCCCAGGTCACAGGCGCGGAACAGCACTTCGACGCCGAAGCGCTGGGTCAGCTCCAGGGCGATACTTTCCAGCTGATCACGCTGGCGGGCCACGAGAATCAAGTTGCGGCCGCGCCGGGCCAGCGCTTCGGCCAGGGCCAGGCCTATGCCGCTGGAAGCACCGGTGATCAGAGCGTAACGGGTCATGCATTTCTCCATCGCAACGGCCGGCGGCCTGCGACAGGGAGGGTCGCAGGCTCGGGCGCGTTTATTCTTGCTCGGACTCGGATTCTACAGGGGCGGCGATATCGGCGGGTTCGGCATCTTCATCGGCGCTGCTGGAGTCGATGCTTTCGCTGTAGCTGGTTTCGCTGTAGCGGTCTTCCAGAGAGCTCAGGCCTCCGGCCACCATGGCAACGATCAGAACGACGATCAGGACTACCCACATCCAGGACAGCACCTTGACTGCGGTGGTGTTGGGCGGCGGCGGGGCGCCGTAGCGGTTGGCCACGTTAGTGCCCGGGCTGACCATCAGCACCAGCGGGAAGATACTGCCGACGATGGGGACGAAGTTCAGCAGCCACAGCCAGCCCGACCAGCCGAGATCGTGCTGGCGCTGCACGCTGATCTGAATGCTGACAACCAGGAAACCGATGAACACCACGATACCGCCGACGATTCCCAGGCCGGTGAGCAGCGTGGAATTGAACACCGCTGCGGACATGATGCCGAAGAAGGCGCCCACCCCGACCACGGCCAGCATGGCTACTGTCAGGACCAGGGTCCAGGCCAGGTAGCGCAGGCGCCCGATGCGGCCTTCGAAGCTGAAGACGTTGAGTACGGCGTACTGGGGAATTGCATCACCCACCGCAGCTTGCGGTGGCGCATAGGGCGACGCGCTGATGGTGGCGGCTTTGGGCGTCGGGGTTACGGCGTCGAGATTGAGTTGCAGGGCGTGCTCAGGCTCGATGCGTGCATCGATCCCGGCGTTCTTCAGCGCCTCCAGGTAGCGTTGGGCATCGGCCTGGGTCAGGTCGCGCTTGAGCTCCACCTGTTGGCCACTGAACAGGCGCTCAACGGCGGCGATGTCGCTTTTGAACAGCTCGGCGAGGTTGAGTTGGGCGGTGGACTTTTCCACGCCGGGCAGCAAAGTGCCGTCGAAAACGATCTTGTAGCGGGTTTCGCTCATGGGGGCATCCCTGTCACTTGAAATGAAGGCTTACATAAAGGCCGACAGTTTAAGGCCAGCGCCCCCCTGCTGGCCAAGAAACTAATGAGAACTGGTTAGCGTGGCCAGCGTTTGCTCAATTGGCTTGAGCGCTGCTGGGCCGCCTGATATTCGCTGTCCAGTCGGGCGATCAGTTGATCGACGCTGGGCAGGTCGTCGATGTCGCAGACGCCCTGGCCCGCGGACCAGACGGTTTTCCAGGCCTTTGCTTCATCGCTGATGGGTTTGAGCTTGGAGCCGAAGTTGATCTCCCCCTTGCCCTGCAGGGCGGCCAGGTCGAAACCGGCGTTCTCCAGGCTTTGGCGCATGAAGCTGGCAGGTACTCCGGAAACCGCGGCGGTGTGCACGATGTCCGCTGCGCCAGAACTGAGCAGCATCTCTTTATAGGCATCCGGTGCATGGCTTTCGCTGGTGCCGATAAAGCGTGTTCCCAGATAGGCCAGGTCGGCGCCCAGCAACTGCGCGGCGAGAATTTCGTGGCCGCGGTTCAGGCAGCCGGCCAGAAGCAGGGTCTTGTCGAAGAATTGGCGGATCTCGGCAATAAGCGCGAAGGGGCTCCAGGTGCCGGCATGGCCCCCGGCCCCCGCTGCGACGGCGATCAGCCCGTCGACACCGGCTTCGGCGGCTTTCTGTGCGTGCCGGCGGGTGGTGACGTCATGAAATACCAGGCCGCCATAGCTGTGCACGGCGTCCACCACCTCCTTGACCGCCCCGAGGCTGGTGATGACGATCGGTACCTTGTGTTCGATGCAGATCTGCAAATCCGCCTGCAGCCGTGGATTGCTGTTGTGCACGATCAGGTTCACGGCGTAAGGGGCAGGGTTCTCCAGCTTGGCCAGCCCCGCTTCGATCTCTTCGAGCCAGGCCTTGAAGCCACTGCTTTCCCGCTGGTTGAGGGCGGGAAAGCTGCCAACCACGCCGTTGCGACAGCAGGCCAGGACCAGCTCAGGGTTGGAGATCAGGAACATCGGCGCCGCCAACAGGGGCAAGCGCAGACGTTGTTCAAGCAAAGCGGGCAGTGACATTGGAGTACCCCCAGGGAAACGACTGGTTAGAGTTAGAACGGTCGTACAACGACCAGAATTACAATAGCCAGCAATATCAGAACCGGTACTTCATTGAACCAGCGATAAAAGACATGGCTACGGGTGTTTTCGCCACGGGCAAAGCGCTTCACTTGCGCGCCGCACATGTGGTGATAGCCGATCAGGATCACCACCAGGGTCAGTTTGGCGTGCATCCAGCCCCCCTGGCCGAAGTAGGCGCTGGGGTTGAGGCTGATCAGCCAGATGCCGAAGATCAGCGCCGCGATCATCGCCGGGCCCATGATGAAGCGGTACAGCTTGCGCTCCATCAGGCAGAAGCGTTCGCGGCTGATGCTGTCTTCGCTTTGCGCGTGATAGACGAACAGGCGTGGCAGGTAGAACAGGCCGGCAAACCAGCAGACGACGCTGACGATATGAAAGGCTTTGAGCCATAGATAGAGCATTTTTGGTTATTCCCAGGTTCACGGTGGCGAAGATAGTAGAGGGTAGAGCGTCCGCACGTCACCTTGACGGTTGTCGCAGGGGCGCGCCGCCCCTATTATCGGCAGCTTTCCAGTGGGTTCGTTGAGGGCAGGTTTATGGTCAAGGTCGGTATCGTCGGCGGCACGGGTTACACCGGTGTCGAACTGCTGCGTCTGTTGGCACAGCATCCGCAGGCGCGAGTGGAAGTCATCACTTCGCGATCCGAGGCGGGCCTGGCCGTAGCCGATATGTACCCGAACCTGCGCGGCCATTACGACGGCCTGGCATTCAGTGTGCCGGACATCAAGACCCTGGGCGCCTGTGATGTGGTGTTCTTCGCCACGCCCCATGGTGTGGCCCATGCGCTGGCCGGTGAACTGCTGGCGGCCGGGACCAAGGTCATCGACCTGTCGGCGGACTTCCGCTTGCAGGATGCCGAAGAGTGGGCCAAGTGGTATGGCCAGCCTCACGGTGCGCCCGAGTTGCTGGACGAGGCGGTCTACGGCCTGCCGGAAGTCAACCGCGAGCAGATCAAGAAGGCTCGCTTGATTGCCGTTCCTGGCTGCTATCCAACCGCGACCCAGCTGGGCTTCCTGCCGCTGCTGGAGGCCGGTCTTGCCGATACGTCTCGTCTGATTGCCGACTGCAAGTCGGGTGTCAGCGGCGCTGGCCGTGGTGCCAGTGTGGGTTCGCTGTACTCGGAAACCTCCGAGAGCATGAAGGCCTATGCGGTCAAGGGGCACCGTCATTTGCCGGAGATCCGCCAGGGCTTGCGCCGGGCAGCGGGCAAGGACGTGGGCCTGACCTTCGTTCCGCATTTGACGCCGATGATTCGCGGCATTCACTCCACCCTCTACTCGACAGTGGTGGACCGTTCGGTTGATTTGCAGGCGTTGTTCGAGAAGCGCTATGCCAATGAGCCGTTTGTCGATGTGATGCCGGCGGGCAGTCATCCCGAGACGCGCAGTGTGCGTGGCGCCAACGTGTGCCGGATTGCCGTACACCGTCCGCAGGACGGTGACCTGGTGGTGGTACTGTCGGTCATCGACAACCTGGTCAAGGGCGCTTCGGGCCAGGCGGTGCAGAACCTCAATATCCTGTTCGGCCTGGATGAGCGTCTGGGCCTGTCCCATGCGGGCATGCTGCCGTAAGGGCATTTTCCGCGCGAATGGAAAGGCCCGTCTGACGGGCCTTTCTGCGTTATGCGGGTGGCTGTACGACTATTGATATACCGTAACAATAGTTGACCGCTTTTCTAGGAGAAGCGGATAATGCGCGTCATTACGCAGTATGGCGGCTTAACGCCGGGAGATAGTCAGCATGAGCGTTGAATCCTTCACCCCCACGGCTTTGCAATTCACTCAAGGTGCAGCGCACAAGGTGAAGACCCTGGTCGATGAAGAGGGGAATGATCGCTTGAAGCTGCGCGTATTCGTTACGGGCGGCGGTTGTTCGGGTTTCCAGTACGGTTTCACTTTCGATGAGGAAGTGGCCGAGGACGACACCATTGTCGAGCGCGAGGGTGTAAGCCTGGTGGTCGATCCCATGAGTTTCCAGTATCTGGCTGGTGCTGAAGTGGACTACCAGGAAGGTCTGGAAGGTTCGCGGTTCGTGATCAAGAACCCCAATGCCACCACCACCTGTGGTTGCGGTTCGTCATTCTCGATCTGATCAGCCAGTCACCGCTATTCGCCGAACGCCGCAGGGTCTTATGATTCTGCGGCGTTTTGCTGTCTGTTGTTCAAGCCGGATAGATGGCACCCAGTACGCGTAGGCCGCGAGCGCCCGTGACACTGGGGCGGTTGGCGGCGATGCCTTCCAGGCAGCAGTGGGCCAGCCAGGCGAAAGCCATGGCCTCGACCCAGTCGGGGTCTACGCCGTACTGCGCAGTACTGCTGACTCGGGTTTGCGGGAGGAGGGCTGCCAGGCGGCTCATGAGCGTTGCGTTATGCGCACCGCCACCGCACACCAGCAGTTCCTGGGTGTCACGTTGAGCGCTCTGTAGCGACTCGACAATGGTCAGTGCTGTCAGTTCCAGCAATGTGGCCTGCACGTTTTCGGCAGCAATTGCCTCATGTGCTGCCAGGTGTTGTTGCAGCCATTGAAGATTGAACACTTCACGGCCTGTGCTCTTCGGGCCTTGGGTGGCGAAGAACGGGTCGCTGAGCAGGGTGTTCAGGAGTGGCTGGTCAACTTGGCCGCTGGCAGCCCATTGGCCATTATGGTCGAAGTTCTCGGAGCGTTGAGCCTGGATCCAGGCATCGAGCAGGACGTTGCCCGGGCCGCAGTCAAAACCGGTTACCGGCTTGCTCGCTTCGATCAGGCTCAGGTTGCTGAAGCCGCCGACGTTCAGCACGGCGCGGTTTCCTGTTTGCTGGTCGAACAACGCTTCGTGAAAGGCCGGGACCAGTGGGGCGCCTTGCCCACCTGCCGCAACGTCACGACTGCGGAAGTCGCTGACGACAGTGATGCCGGTCAGCTCAGTAAGCAGTGCCGGGTTGCCGATCTGCACGGTGAACCCGCGCTGCGGTTCATGGCGCACGGTTTGCCCATGGCTGCCGATGGCGCGGATGTCTTGTGGGCGCAGTTTTTGTTGTTGCAGAAGCTGGTTGATGCCCTGGGCGGCCAGTCCCACCCAGTGCTGCTGGGCGATGGCGGAGCGGGCGATCTCATCGGGGCCGCTGGCGCACAAGCTCAGGAGTTCGGCGCGTAGGGTGTCAGGCATTGGAATGTAGTGGGTGGCGATCAATCTGATCGCCGGATTCTGTTCGATCAGGGCGATGTCCAGGCCATCAAGGCTGGTACCGGACATCACACCGATATAAAGCGCCATGGCTTAGCGCTTGCTCGAGGCCAGCATGGTGGCCTTTTCCTGCTCCATCCGGGCCATCAGCGGCTGGCTTTGTTGGAGGAAGCGTGCACGTTCAGCCTTGGCAATCGGATCGGCCATGGGCAGTTTCTGGCCCAGCGGGTCCACGTGGACGCCATTGACCTGGAACTCGTAGTGCAGGTGCGGTCCGGTGGACAGGCCGGTAGTGCCGATATAGCCAATGACCTGGCCTTGTTTTACCGAGCCGCCAGTCTTCACGCCCTTGGCGAAGCCTTGCATATGGCCGTACAGGGTGCGGTAGGTGTTGCCGTGTTGAATGATCACGGTATTGCCGTAACCGCCGCGGCGGCCAGCCAGCAGCACTTTGCCGTCACCGGCAGCCTTGATTGGCGTACCGCGTGGAGCGGCATAATCCACGCCTTTGTGGGCGCGGATCTTGTTCAGGATCGGGTGCTTGCGGCCCATGGAGAAGCGCGAGCTGATACGGGCGAAATCCACGGGCGTGCGGATGAAAGCCTTGCGCATGCTGTTGCCGTCAGCCGTGTAGTAGCTGCTGGAGCCTTGTTTGTTGGTGTAGCGCACGGCGGTATAGGTCTTGCCGCGGTTAGTGAAGCGCGCGGAAAGGATATTGCCGGTACCTACAACCTTGCCGTTGGCGACTTTCTGCTCGTAGATCACGTCGAACTCGTCACCCTGGCGAATATCCTGGGCGAAGTCGATGTCGTAGCCGAAAACGCTGGCCATATCCATGGTCAGGCTATGGGATAAGCCGGCGCGGGCAGCGGATTGTGAAAGCGAGCTATTGATGACGCCGTGCACATAGGCGGACCGAACCACAGGCTTGGTAATCACGCGGTTGAACGTAAAGCCTTTGGGGCCCTTGGTCAGGGTGATGGTTTCCAGGTCGCTGACCTTGCTGTGCAGGTTGTTCAGTTGGCCATCCGGCGTCAGCTCGAACTCAAGCTTCTGGCCATGTTTGAGCTGGGAGAACTGCTTGGCCTGCTTGTCGCTGGCGAGGACTTCATGAACAGACGTGGCAGGTAGGCCAACCTTTTCAAATAGTGTGGAAAGAGTATCGCCTTTGGCGACAACGACTTCCCTGTGCCCGGGGGCTTTTGGCTCTTCTGCCGCGGCGGGTGCAGGTGCGGTTTCTGCGGTTTGCGTGGTGTCTTCAGCGGTGTTTTCGATTTGTGCGAAAGGCGAGGCAACGGCCTCACTTGTGGCTTGTTCGGCAGATGCGGCGTCTTGATCTTGTGTCAGTTGCTCGATCGGGCTTTCCAGATCAAGACTCAATGTCGTTTTTTTTGCTTCTACATCACTGGATGGAAATACCAGTAGAGCCAGGCTTAGAAGGGCTGCGATGCCACTTGCGGCGAGCAGGTGGCTCTTCGGATAAAGCGGTGGCGCTTTAGACGGTTCGGTGGTCATAGGTAATTTGACTTTGAAAAAGATGAAATGGAAAAGATGAATGACATGATGAAGATGAAATAACTGTATAAAATATAACCAAATCATCTGTGACGCAAGGGCGCGGACACTCTGCTTTATGAATGCCCCCGTACGCCGGGCAAAACTTGTAATTAGTCCGTGATCTTGTATGGTTGGTTCCCTTTTGAATCTGAGCCTTGCGGGTCTGTTATGAAGTCGGTTGAAGAGCAGCTAGCGCTGATCAAACGTGGTGCGGAAGAGTTGTTGGTCGAGTCCGAGTTGATCGAGAAGCTCAAGCGCGGCGAACCGCTGCGCATTAAAGCAGGCTTTGATCCGACGGCGCCGGATCTGCACCTTGGGCATACCGTGCTTATTAATAAGCTGCGCCAGTTCCAGGATCTGGGCCACCAGGTGATCTTCCTGATTGGTGACTTCACTGGGATGATCGGTGACCCGAGCGGCAAGAGTGCTACTCGTCCGCCGCTGACTCGCGAGCAGGTTCTGGAGAATGCCGAGACCTATAAAAGCCAGGTCTTCAAGATCCTTGATCCGGCCAAGACTGAAGTGGCATTCAACTCCACCTGGATGGACAAGATGGGGCCGGCGGACTTTATTCGCCTGACTTCTCAATACACCGTCGCGCGGATGCTTGAGCGGGATGACTTCGACAAGCGCTACTCGACCAATCAACCGATTGCCATTCACGAGTTCCTGTATCCGTTGGTGCAAGGCTACGATTCTGTGGCTTTGCGTGCAGATGTCGAGCTGGGCGGTACTGACCAGAAGTTCAATCTGTTGATGGGGCGTGAACTGCAGCGTGGTTATGGGCAGGAAGCTCAGTGCATTCTGACCATGCCGCTGCTCGAAGGGTTGGATGGCGTCAAGAAGATGTCCAAGTCTCTGGGTAACTACGTAGGTATTCAGGAAGCTCCAGGGGTGATGTACGGCAAGCTGGTTTCCATTCCTGATGCGCTGATGTGGCGTTACTTCGAGCTTCTAAGCTTCCGCTCGATGGATGAGATCAATGCATTCAAGGCTGATGTAGAGGCTGGCGCCAATCCGCGTGACATCAAGATCAAGCTCGCTGAAGAGATTGTTGCTCGCTTCCATGGTGAAGAGGCTGCTGCAAGTGCTCATCGTGCTGCGGGCAACCGTATGAAGGATGGCGAGCTGCCGGAAGATCTGCCTGAGGTGGAGCTGGCGGCAACTGAAGATATGCCGATTGCTGCTGTCCTTAATAAGGCAGGGTTGGTGAAGAATGCCGCTGTCGCGCGAGATCTTCTGGGTTCGGGTGGTGTGCGCGTGGATGGTGAGGTTGTCGATCGTTCCTTTATATGTGCAGTCGGTGCGACCTATGTGTGCCAGGCCGGCAAGAAGGCTTTTGCGCGTATTACGCTCAAATCCGAATAAAACCTAAAGTAGGTGTTGACGGCGAATTATATCTCTCTATAATTCGCCCCACTTCCGGCGCAGTCGAAACGGAAAACTCCTTGAGATTCAATGAGTTACACGATTTTCGACGGCGGTTACGCTTCAGTTCATCGAAGCCAGGAGCAGTTGGTAAGGCAGTGAGTATTCGCCTTATTAACGATTCGATCCTCTCGGTCGAAAGCGGTTAAAAAGAGGTGTTGACAGCAGT
>NZ_JAJTTH010000013.1 GCF_021341665.1 Pseudomonas sp. Au-Pse12
TCGCCTAGGCGAGGCACCGAGTGGAGGGGCAGTAGCCTTTTGCTTACTTTGGGCTGGGCCGGCATTCCGGCTTTTCCAAAGTGAGTCGCCGTAAGGGCGAAACCGCCAGCGGCCGTGACCGCAGCAACGGATATGTACCCCGTCAAACTCGCCACAAAGGCGAAACCGCCAGCCGCCACACCCGCAGCAACGGATATGTACACTTCACCCCCAAGCCCCCCCAGAGCCCCCACCCAATGCCCACCCTGAACTTCAAACAAATCGACGTCTTCAGCTCCACCCCCCTCAAGGGCAACCCCCTGGCCGTAGTGTTCGACGCCGACGATCTGAGCGACGAGCGCATGGCCGCGTTCGCCACCTGGACCAACCTCAGCGAAACCACCTTCCTGCTCAAACCCCGCGACCCCCGCGCCGACTACCGCCTGCGGATCTTCACCACCCTCCAGGAGCTGCCCTTCGCCGGTCACCCGACCCTGGGCAGTTGCCATGCCTGGCTCGAAGCCGGCGGCGTGCCCCAGGGCGAGGAGATCATCCAGGAGTGCGAAGTGGGCCTGGTGCGCATCCGTCGCCAGGGCAATCAGCTGGCTTTTCTCGCGCCGCCGCTGCTCAAGTCCGGCCCGGTGGAGCCCGAGGTGCTGGAGCAGGTGCGCCGTGGTCTGCGTCTGGCGCCCGGGGACATCGTGCAGGCGCAGTGGGTCGACAACGGCGCCGGCTGGCTGGCGGTGATGCTCGGCGAACGCCAGCAGGTGCTGGATCTGCAACCGGACTACCCGGCGCTGATCGGTCTGGCGGTCGGGGTGATCGCGCCCTGTGATCCGCAGCGTGATGACAGCGACGCGCAGTTCGAGGTACGGGCCTTTATCGCCGGCGACGGCATGCCCGAAGACCCGGCCACCGGCAGCCTCAATGCCGGCCTCGCCCAGTGGCTGCTGGGCGCCGGGCTGGCACCGGCTCGCTACCGCGTCAGCCAGGGCCTGAGCATGGGCCGGGCAGGGCGGATTGACGTAGAACAGATCGGCGATGAAATCTGGGTCGGCGGCACGGCGCGAACCTGCATTGAGGGACACCTGCGGCTTCTCCAAGGCAGTGAGCAAGCGTGCGGGAATACACCTTCGCCCATTGAACCGAGGCATCCATGAGCGCGCTGGCACCTGGCGATTTTGCATGCGCCGGCACGTACAAGCAGGTACGGCTCCTGTGCGCTTGGGCCCAGGTTGTGTCCTGGAAGGGGTGGGTGCTGCGGGCAGGCCTGGTGGGTTTGCTGGCGCTTGATCCACTGCTTTGCATTGCACAAACCACGGCTGTCAAACAACAGCCTGGCCCAGCAACCTTGCCTGGTAAGGCACCGCGCAGCGAATCCGCGGCATCCGCCAGCGTGGCGGCCACGCCAGGGGACAAGGGCGTGGCGGTGAATGCCACGTGCAACCTGCCGGTCAAGCCGTCAGCCGGCAAAGTCGTGGAGATATATTGGACCCAGGGCCCGGAAAATCGTCGTGTTGTGGGCCGCGAGGCTGACCATTACGTCGATCTCAACCTGATCGTTCGAACGGTGGGTTACCGGCCTGGCGAGTGCATCGAAGCGACGATTCAGTCCGAAAATGCTGCCGATGAAATTGCCGACAGGATCAAGAAAATCGTGCTCAGGGGAAAGGTTGACGAAACCGGCATTGCCTATTTCAAAACGCCTCTGAAGGACTACACCCTCAATTTGCAGGGCAGCGAGCCGCCGTAGTGTGTACAACCGTGCGGGAGCCAGGAGCTGCTGCAAGCTGCCAACCGCAGGATTTGTCGCACGCAGGCTGTTCAATGGCTGCTGCCGCTGTTGCGTCAGATGGTCGCAGGCTGGCCGCGTCGAGTGGCCGACACCCCCTGGATCGCGGGGCCTGGAGGGCATTGTTACGGCTTCGGCAAGACTTTCTTGAGCCGTGCGGGTTTGTACCACGGCGGCTCCGGGCATAAGCTTTCAGCCTTTTTTCGCCATCGCTCGTGTTGTCTCGCGCTCAGCCTTAGGAAAAATCATGTCCAGCCAGTTCCCAGAAGCCCGTCCGCGTCGCCTGCGTCGTTCCGAACAACTGCGCAGCCTGTTCCAGGAAACCGAATTCACCCTCAATGACCTGGTGCTGCCGATTTTCGTCGAGGAGGAAATCGACGATTTCGTGCCGATCAAGAGCATGCCCGGGGTGATGCGCATTCCCGAATCCAAGCTGGCCGGCGAGATCGAGCGTTACGCCCGCGCCGGGATCAAGTCGGTGATGACCTTCGGTGTGTCTCACCACCTGGACTGCGATGGCAGCGATACCTGGAAGGAAAACGGCCTGGTGTCGCGCATGTCGCGCATCGCCAAGGACGCCGTGCCGGAAATGATCGTGATGTCCGACACCTGCTTCTGCGAATACACCGAGCACGGCCACTGCGGCGTGATGCACGGCCATGAAGTGGACAACGACCAGACCCTGATCAACCTCGGCAAGCAGGCGGTGGCCGCGGCCCGTGCCGGCGCCGACGTGATTGCGCCGTCGGCAGCCATGGACGGTCAGGTCCAGGCCATCCGCCGCGCCCTGGACGCCGCCGGTTTCACCCAGACGCCGATCATGGCCTATTCCACCAAGTTCGCTTCGGCGCTCTACGGTCCGTTCCGCGAGGCCGGTGGCAGTGCGCTCAAGGGCGACCGCAAGAGCTACCAGATGAACCCGATGAACCGCCGCGAAGCGGTGCGCGAGTCCTTGCTGGATGAGCAGGAAGGCGCCGACTCGCTGATGGTCAAGCCCGCCGGGGCCTACCTGGACATCATCCGCGACATCCGCGAGGCCTCGCGCCTGCCGGTGGCGGCGTACCAGGTCAGCGGTGAGTACGCGATGATCAAGTTCGGCGCCCAGGCCGGGGCCATCGACGAGCAGCGGGTGGTGCGTGAAAGCCTGGGTTCGATCAAGCGCGCCGGCGCCGACTTGATCTTCACCTACTTCGCCATGGACCTGGCCCTGGCCGGGATCTGATCCCGCACCGGGCCAAACCGTCCCTCCACGAACGCCGCCCGGCGTTCGTGGCTATTGCCAAGACTTCCGCCTCTACATGACAATGCGATTCATTATCAAATATGAATCCCTACTGTCATGCCCGCCGACGACTTATCCCTGCGCTGCGCCGTCACCGATCTCTACACCCATCACCATGGTTGGTTGCAGGGCTGGCTGCGCCAGCGCCTGGGCAATGGCTTCGATGCCGCCGACCTGGCCCAGGACACCTTCGTGCGGGTGCTCAAGGCCCGCAACGCACTGGACATCCGTGAGCCGCGGCCCTACCTGTCGCGCATTGCCCGGGGCCTGCTGATCGATCTGTTTCGCCGCCGTTCCTTGGAGCAGGCCTACCTCGAAGCCCTGGCCCAGGTGCCCGAGGGCGAGCACCCGTCGCCGGAGGAGCAGAGCGTATTGTTCCAGGCGTTGATGGAAATCGATCGGCTGCTGGATGGCCTGGGGGCCAAGGTCAAGCAGGCCTTCCTGCTGTCCCAGTGCGACGGCCTGACCTACGAGCAGATCGCCGAGCACTTGCAGATTTCCGTGCGCAGCGTGAGCAACTACATGGCCAAGGCCATGGAGCATTGCTGCCTGATGCAGATGCGGATGCAGCTGTCATGAGCTTTGCCGGCCTGCAACTGAGCGTCGGCGAGCGCCAGGCCATCAGCGGCGCGGCGCGCTGGTACGCGCAATTGCGTTCCGGCAGTGCCAGCGAGCAGGAGCAGGCGGCCTGGCGCGAGTGGCTGGCCGCCGACCCCTTGCACCGCCAGGCCTGGGAGCGCATGCAGCAGTTGGGCGAGCAGATGTCGGCGCTGCCCGGCGGCCTGGCCGGCTCGACCTTGCGCGGGGCCGGGCGCTCGCGTCGCGAGCTGATGCGCAACCTGGTGGTGCTGGCCTCGGCCGGTTCCCTGGGCTGGCTGGGCTGGCGCAGCGACAGCGCGCAGCAGTTGCTGGCGGATTATCGGACCCAGGTCGGCGAGCGCCGACAAGTGCGCCTGGCAGATGGCAGTTCGCTGCTGCTCAATACCAACACCTCGATCAACGTGCAGTTCGACGGCCAGCAGCGCAAGGTCCAGCTGCTATGGGGCGAGATGCTGGTCAGCACCGCGGCCGACCCGCTGCAGCGGCCGTTTCGGGTCCTCACCCGGCACGCCGAGGTGCTGGCCCTGGGCACGCGCTTCGTGCTGCGCAGCGACGAGCGTGAAGAGCAGGTGGCGGTGCTGGAGCACGCGGTGCAGGTCAGCCTGGGTGAAGGCCGCGCGCCGCGCCGGGTCGAGGCCGGCCAGCAACTGGCGTTCAGCGGCCGGGGCTTTGCCGCGCTGCGGCCCAACGATGCTTCGGTGGGCGCCTGGCGCCAGGGCAGCATCATCGCCATCGACCGGCCCCTGGGGGAATTGCTCGCCGACCTGTCGCGCTACCGCCGCGGGGTTGTGCAGTGCGATCCGCGAATCGCCGGGCTGAAGATCTCCGGGGCTTTCCCCATCGACGACACCGACCGCGCCCTGGCGGCGCTGGAAAGCGGCTTCTCGCTGCAGATCAAGCGCTATACCCGTTACTGGGTGCGGATCTCCGACAGCCGCCTGAGCTGAAGCATCGGAAAAAATTTTCGTGATCCTTGCAGGTTTGCCAACCCTGGTCCGGCTTATCCCCCAGTGGATTCATTTTCGTTAGCGGGGAAGGCAAAGCATGTCTGATGTTCACAAGTCGACGTTGGCCCGGGCGATCAAGCTCGGGCTCTGGGGTGCACTGGCGGTTTACGGGGCGACGCTGTTGCCGTTGACCGCGATGGCGGCCAGCGAGCAGAGCGCAGTGCGCCGCTTCGACATTGCCCCAGGGGATCTGACCGAGGTGCTGAGCCGTTACGCCAGCGCTGCCGGCGCGGCGATTTCCTTCGATGCGCGGCAGACCGCCGGCCGGCGTTCGGCCGGGCTCAAGGGTGAATACGGGGTGCAGGAAGGCTTTGCGCGGATTCTCGCCGGCAGCGGCTGGCAGGCCGAACCCCAGAGCAACGGCAGCTACGTGCTGCGCCCGGTACCCCAGGGCAGTGGCGCCCTGGAGCTGGGTACTACCCAGGTGCAGGCCCAGGAGCTGGGCGCCACCACCGAGTATTCCGGTTCCTACACCACGGGTGCAGTGACCATCGGCAAGGGCCAGCATTCGCTCAAGGAAACCCCGCAGTCGGTGACGGTGATCACCCGCAAGATGCTCGATGACCAGAACCTCAACACCATCGACCAGGTGATGGAGAAGACCCCGGGCATCACCCTTTACGACTCGCCCATGGGCGGCAAGTATTTCTATTCCCGGGGCTTTCGCATGACCGGCCAGTACCAGTACGACGGCGTGCCCCTGGACATGGGCAGCAGCTACGTACAGGCCGACAGCTTCAGCAGCGACATGGCTTTCTACGACCGGGTGGAAATCCTGCGCGGCGCCGCCGGCATGCTCAAGGGCGCGGGCGGTACCGCCGGCTCGGTGAACTTCGTGCGCAAGCGCGGCCAGGCCACGCCCCACACCGAGCTGACGATGTCCGCCGGCAGCTGGGACAACTACCGGGCCCAGGTGGACACTGGCGGGCCGTTGAACGATGCCGGCACCGTCCGTGGCCGGGCGGTGGTCACCCAGCAGACCCGGCAGTATTTCTACGACCTGGGCGAGCGCAAGGATCAGGTCTACTACGGCGCGCTGGATATCGACCTCAGTGACGCCACCACCCTGGGCCTGGGCATGGCCTATGAAGACGTCGACTCGCGCCCGTGCTGGGGCGGCCTGCCGCGCTACAGCGACGGCAGCGACCTCAAGCTCGGTCGTTCCACCTGCCTGAACACTGCCTGGAACAACTCGCGCAGCAAGCGCGCGACCTATTTCGCCGACCTCAGGCAGCAACTCAACGACGACTGGGCGCTGAAGGTGGCCGGGGTCTACAGCCGCAACACCCAGGACATCGAGTACGCCTTCCCCAGTGGCGCGGTGCCGGTGGGGGCCAACCGTTCCAGCACCCTGATGCTGGGCAGCATCTTTGACTACGACCAGGTGGACTACGGCTTCGACGCCTATGTCGACGGCCGCTTCCAGGCCTTTGGCCGGGAGCACGAACTGGTCGTCGGCGCCAACGCCAGCCGTTCGATCAAGGACGATTTCTACGCCGTGGCTGGCCTGCCACAGCGGCAGAATGTGCTGGACCCCAACCACCACATCCCCAAGCCCGATGACAGCTACTACGAGAGCCGCTCCACCCGCGGTGGCCCCTCTGATCTGCGAATTCAGCAGCAAGGGCTGTATTCCACCCTGCGCCTGAAACTGGCCGACCCGCTGACCCTGGTCATGGGCAGCCGGGTCAGCTGGTACAAGTCGCAGAACGATGCCGTGTCCTACTGGCTGGATACCCGCACGCCCAGCAGCGCCAGTTCCAAGGAAACCGGCGAGGTCACGCCTTTCGCCGGGGTGCTGTACGACCTCAACGACAACCTCACGGCCTATGCCAGCTACTCCAGCATCTTCACCCCCCAGGGCAGCTATCGCACCCTGGACGGCGCCTCCCTCAAGCCGCTGGTGGGCAAGAGCTACGAAGTGGGGGTCAAGGGCGAGTGGTTTGACGGTCGCCTGAACAGCGCCTTCAGCCTGTTCCGTACTGTCCAGGAGGATGCGCAGCAGGACGATCCGGCCTGCCCGGACAGCACCTGTTCGCTGAACTCGGGCAAGGTCCGTGCCCAGGGCTTTGAAGCCGAACTCAGCGGTGAGGTGATCGAACGCCTGCAAGTGCTGGCCGGCTACACCTACACCCAGACCAAGACCCTGGAGGACGCCGACAGCAGCAAGGACGGCCAGTCGTTCAATTCCTACGTGCCGCGGCACCTGCTGCGGGTGTGGGGCGATTACCAACTGGGCGGTGCCCTGGAACGCTTCACCGTGGGCGCCGGGGTCAACGCGCAAAGCGACAACTATCGGGTCTCGCCCACCAGCGGCAAGCACATCAGCCAGGCCGGCTATGCGATCTGGAACGGGCGCATCGGCTATCGCATCGACGACACCTGGTCCCTGGCGCTGAACGGCAACAACCTGTTGGACAAGCGCTACTACACCACCATCGGCACCGAAGGCTTCGGCAACTTCTACGGCGACCCGCGCAACTTCACCCTGTCGGTCAAGGCCGACTTCTAAGGCCCGGCGGCGGCCGCGCGGGCTCTCTGTGCGGTCGCTTCAGGTCCGCGGCGGCTCGCCGTCAAGCCGTTCGCCCAGCGCTGTGCGCAGATTTCACCGGGGCTTGAAGGACGCGTTCTGCGGGGCAATCTCGCGTTCGCGGAAGTAGCGTTCCAGTACTCGCGGGTCGGCCGAGCGTTCGGCCAGGGCCACGTAGGTGTCCGGGCGCAGCAGGTAGAAGGCGTTGCGCGCCAGCCCGGCCGCGGCGTGGGCCGGGCGCCAGTCGAAGAGCCGCAACGGCACCCGGTGCGCTGTGCACCAGTCGCGCAGGGCATCGCTGGTGACCCCGTAGACATGCACCTGCCAGCCCAGGTGATCGAGGCTGTCGAAGTTGTCGTGCTCGCCGTCCTGCACCCAGGGTAGGCGATCGCCGCCGTGCACCGGTCCGACGCTGCCGGCGCTCAGGGGCATGCCCCGGTAGTTGAGGGTGATCTGCGACACGGTGCGAAAGAGAAATTCCCGGGCGCTCTCAAAGGCCGCGATCTTCGGCAGCAGCAGCGGTGCCAGCCGGGTGCGCGCCAGGTAGGCGACCGGGCCATCGGCGGTGGCGAAACTGAACACCCGGTCGGTGGTGGCCACCAGGCGCCGGGCAAACTCCATGCGTTCGATCTCGTAGCTGTCCAGCAGGCTTTCGGCGCTGCTGCCGCTGAGCACCGCCGCCAGTTTCCAGGCCAGGTTGATGGCGTCGCCGATCCCGGTGTTCATGCCCTGGCCGCCGGCCGGGCTGTGCACATGGGCGGCGTCGCCCAGCAGGAACACCCGGCCGCAGTGAAACTGCTCGGCCACCCGGTGATGCACCTTGTAGGTGGAGAACCAGTTGACCTGGCTCACCTCGACTTTTAGCTGGCGCATGGCGCGCTGGCTGACGTCTTCGAAGCGCAGATGCTCCGGGTGCTCGGCACGCTCGTCGCGTACCGTGCCGATCAGCCGCGCGCGGCCGCTGTGGGCCAGGGGAAACACCGCGAGAAAGTCGGCGTCGTCCAGGTCCACGTGCAACTGGCCGTCCATGCTCGGGCCGCTGGCCTCGACATCGGCGACATAGAACACCTGCTGGTAGGTGCCGCCGGGAAAGCCGGTGCCCAGGGTCTTGCGCACCGTGGAGCGGGCGCCGTCGCAGCCGGCCAGGTAGAAGGCCTGGCAGTGTTCTTCGCGGCCGTCGGGGCCGCGCAGGCGGGCGTTGATCAGGTGACCGTGGTCGGTGAAGGCCAGCAGTTCGGTGTTGCGTTCGACCTCCACCCCCTGCAGCGCCAGGCGCTCGATCAGCAGTTGCTCGTGTTCGTCCTGGGGGAAGATCTGCAGGAAGGGGTAGGGCGTCAGGTCTTCGCCGATGGCGTTGAACGGCAGCTGGGCCGCGCGCTCGCCCTTGACCCAGAGGTTCACCGCCGGCACATGGTGGCCGCGCTCGACGATGGCCTGCGTCAGGCCCAGCTGGCGGTACAGCTCAAGGGTCCGTGCCTGCACCGCCAGGGCCCGGGAGGTCGTGCCCGGGCCCGGGGTCTTGTCGATGATCCGCACTTTGACCCCTTGCTGGCGCAACCAGAGCGCCAGGACCAGGCCGGTGGGGCCGGCGCCGATGATCAGTACGTCGCTGCAGTTCATGGGGTTGCCCTCGGTAAGCGATCAAGGTCATGCATCTGACTGCAGGCGGCGCCCGCCGCGGAGTCAGCGCTGGGCGAAGGCCAGGTTCAGGCCAAGCCCGGCGAAGCTTGCGGCAAAGCTGCGGCGCAGCCAGTTCTGCACCCGGGGCGATTCGATCACCGCGGTGCGGAACAGGTTGGCCAGCAGGCCATAGAGCACGAATACGAAGAACGTCATGGCCATGAACACGCCGCTCAGGAGCAGCATCTGCGGGATCGGGTCGCTGCCGTCATGGGTGATGAACTGGGGCAGGAAGGCCAGGAAGAAGAGGGTCAGCTTGGGGTTGAGGATATTCAGCAGGCAGGCCTTGAGCATCAGCGCGCCGGCGCCCTGGCGGACTGCGTTGCTGTCCACGGCAAAGGCCGAGCGGTCGCGCCAGGTGGCGTAGGCCAGGTACAGCAGGTAGACGACCCCGGCGAGCTTCAGGCCCTGGAACGCCAGGGCGCTGCTGTGCAGGAGCGCCGACAGGCCGAGGATCGAGGCCAGCAGGTGCGGGACGATCCCGGCGGTGCAGCCGACGGCGGTGAACAGGCTGGCGCGCTTGCCGGCCACCAGAGCCGTGGAAATGGTCAGGATCACGCCGCTGCCGGGAATCAGCACGACGATCAAGCTGGTGATCAGGAAATCCAGGGTCAGCATCCGGGTATCACTCCATTGAGGGCGGGGTCATCAAAGTACACCCAGCCACACCGCCAATAGAAGGATTTTAGCCTGTAGCCGCTGCTGAGCCTGCGAAGCTGCGTGAAGGTCCGCAGGACCTTGCCTGGCAATCCCCAGCCAAACCGCTATCGATCCTGAGAACCCTGCGTCCCTACGACGGAATGCCGCCCAGACCGTTCGCAGCCTGCGGCAGTGGCTACAGGGCGTGGCGGGAACAGCGCTTGCATTCTTTGGTCGAACGCCCCACGCCGCTGCTTTACTGACACGGCCCTCGTCCAGCCATCTTGCGGAGTCCCATGATTTCCTCTCGTCTTCTCAGTTGCTGCCTGGGCTTGTCGCTGCTGGCCGGTTGCGCCAGCCAGCGCGGCCCCCAAGCGCCGACACTGACCCCCGAGCAGACCCAGGCGCGCATCCTGCGCCTGCTGCCGTCCCAGGTCAGTGACCGCCCGGGCTGGGCCCGGGACATCCAGGTGGCCTTCAGCGCCCAGGGGCTGGAACCGAGCCAGAGCAACCTGTGCGCGGTGCTGGCGGTGGCCGAGCAGGAATCGACCTTCCAGGTCGACCCGACGGTGCCGGGCCTGGGGCGCATCGCCCGGGAGGAAATCGACCGCCGCGCGGCCAAGGTGCATGTGCCGGCGCTGCTGGTCAGCGCCGCCCTGCAAGTGCGCGGCGCGGACGGCCAGTCCTACAGCCAGCGCCTGGCCAAGGCCCGAACCGAGAAGGAGCTGAGCGCGATCTTCGATGACTTCATCGGTCAGGTGCCCCTGGGCCAGACCCTGTTCGGCCGTTTCAACCCGGTGCACACCGGCGGGCCGATGCAGGTCAGCATCGAGTTTGCCCAGCAGCATGCCCAGGGCTATCCCTACCCGGTGCAGGGCACCATTCGCCATGAAGTCTTCAGCCGCCGTGGCGGCCTGTACTTCGGCATCGCCCACCTGCTGGGCTACCCGGTGGATTACCCGCAGCCGCTGTACCGCTTCGCCGATTTCAACGCCGGCTGGTACGCCAGCCGCAACGCCGCCTTCCAGGCCGCGGTCAGCCGCCTCAGCGGGATCAAGTTGGCCCTGGACGGCGACCTGATCCGCTACGACTCGCTCCTGCCCGGCAGTACCGAACTGGCGGTGCGCACCCTGGGCAAACAGCTGGGGCTGCGCAACCCGCAGATCCGTGAGCAGCTGGAAAAGGGCGACCGCCAGGACTTCGCCCAGACCGAGCTGTACCGCCAGGTGTTTGCCCTGGCCGATCGAGCCGCCGGCCGGCCCGTGCCACGCCAGCAGTTGCCGGGCATCGAGCTCAAGAGCCCGAAGATCACCCGCCAGCTGACCACCGCCTGGTTCGCCAAACGGGTGGACGAGCGCTACCAGCGCTGCCTGCAACGGCCGTTGTAACCGCGAAGGGCTGCCCGGCATGCCTCTCGGCTTTTACGGTGAGCGCCTGGCTTGTCAGGCGCCCTGGCGGCGTGGCAGGATGCGCCATGAATTTTTTCCGCCTCGACTCCCGCCTGCATCACCATCGACCTCATCTTCGGGGCCGTGGTCGCGTATGCGCGTCGAGCGGTCAGTCATCCAGACACTGCGATCACTGACCAACGATGAAAAAACCAAGGCGCCCCGCAAGGCGCCTTTTTTATTGCCTGTCAAAAAACCAGAGGAACGACCCATGACCATGCTACGTGGCACTCGAATGATCACCGGCGCACAAGCCGCCGCCCTGCGCACCCTGGAAGGACGCTTCCGGAGCTGGCTTCATCGAAGCGGGTGCTGAAGAAGTCATAGTCCCGGCGCTGTGGGGCCAGGACACCTTTATCGAAAAGGCCGGCGGCAGTGAAGTCATCGGCCAGATGTGGGCCTTCAACGACAAGGCCGGACGGCCCTGCTGCCTGATCCCGGAAGCCACCGCGCTGTTCCAGGAAACCGCCGGCGAACTGCTGGCGGGGCGTGAACAGGCGGCGTTGTTCTATGTTGCCCGCTGCTATCGCTACGAGCGTCCGCAAGCCGGTCGCTACCGCGAGTTCACCCAGCTGGGCCTGGAGATCCTCGGCCCCAACCCGCAACAGGCCCTGGAGCAGGCGCGAGCGCTGTGCGTGGGTTTTCTCGATTCACTGGGCCTGGACTACGAGCTCAACCTCGGGGTCAAGCGCGGCCTGACCTACTACCTCAACGGCGAAGGCTTCGAAGTGCGCTGCCCGCGATTGGGCGCGCAGCAGCAAGTGGTGGGGGCCGGTGCCTACCGCCAGGGCGGCGGCTTCGGCATCGGCCTGGAGCGCCTGCAACTGGCGCTGCAAGCGCAAGCCTGACTGCTGGCTTGCCAGCGAAGGCGCCCGCAAGGGCGCCGCAAAACTCAGGGGCGGCGACGCACGAACTTGCGCCACAGCCAGACCCACAGCAGTGCCAGCGGGAAGGCCAGGATCACGAAGGGCAGCACATAGCTGCCTTTCTCCAGGGCTTCGGCGGTGCCATCGGCCAGGTTGTCCAGCAGGTTGCTGAAGGCACGCTTGAGGCTGGATTCGCGGCGCACGCCGTCATTGGGCTCGAAGTTCAGGGTCAGGCGGTTGGTGTCCAGGCGGCGCTGGTGTCCGGCAGCCGCCTGGGCCAGGGCCTGCAGGTCGTTCTCGATCCCGGCCTGTTCCTTGCTCAGGGCGATCAGGTCGCTGACGCCGATGTCCTTGCGCGCCGCCAGTTCATCCAGGCGCTGTTGCTGGGCCTTGAGTCGCTGCTGTTGGCGCTGCACATCGGCCACGGCATCAGCCAGGTCTTCGGCCGTGGTGATGCGCTCGCCCAGCTCCGCGCCCTGAGACGCTTGCTGGACGATCGGCTCGACCCCGTCCGGGACGATTCGCAACACCACCTGGGCGCGGTACTTGCCCTGTTCCAGGCGCAGGATGTTGCAGGCGCCGAACTGGGCTTTCTCACAGGCTTCGCGGGTTTGCGCCAGGCGCGGGCCGATCTGCGCCGCCGGCAGCGACAAGCTCAGTTCATGTTCGTAGGCCAGCTGGGCGCCGGCCTTGCCCTGGGCGCCGCCGAGGGCCACCGCGGAGTTGTTGTGATCACTGGGGGAACAGGCACTGAGGGCCAGGGCAGCGAAGAGGGCAAAGGCCAGTCGACGGGGGATGGCGGGGTGATCGTCCTGATGCTGCATGGAGGCTCCTTGAGTACTTGAAACTGCGGCTAGGGCGCAGGCGCGCATCTTACCGCTGTTCCCAGGATCACCACGATCGTGGCGCGACTTATTTTCACCCATTTGCCCGGCTGATGCTCATGGGCACCGTGGTCAATCAGGGCTACACCTGTCGCCCTGTGCAACCCTCGTTACCCAGCGGTTCAAGGAGAACCTCATGAGCGAATCGGACATCCCCCCGGGCTTCAGTCCCTTGCCTCGCAGCAGCCCGCTGCTGGAGCTGATCGGCCCGGTCTATGGTCGCGGCAGTGGCCGTGAACTGTGCCTCGGCCTGCGCGCCGACACCCGCCACGCCAACGGCCGGGGCACGGTGCATGGCGGCATCATCGCCACCCTGGCGGACATCGGCATGGGCTACGCCATGGCGTTTTCCAGCGAACCACCGTTGCCGCTGATCACCGCCAGCATGACCCTCGACTACCTGGGGGCGGTGCAGGTCGGGGAATGGATCGAGGTGCGCCTGGAGCACGCCAAGCGCGGCCGGCAGATGGCCTTTGCCACCGTGGTGCTGCGGGTTGGCGAGCGGGACGTGGCCCGGGCCAGTGGCGTCTTCGCCGTGCCAGCCGCTCTGTAGCCGCTGCTGAGCCTGCGAAGCTGCGCAAAGGTCCGCAGGACCTTGCTTGGCGATCTCCTGCCGAACACGTGGCGGCCTCAAGATCCCCGCGTCTCCTGCGGAGCCGTTCGCAGCCTGCGGCAGCGGCTACAGCTGCTTCCAGTCCAGGCCGAAGCGTGCCAGGTACTTGCGCAGGCGATCGGCGTCGTTGGGGTTGGCCTTGCCCTGGCGCGACACGCCGAACAGCCGGCGCCCGGCATCCGACAGGCTGTCGGCGCGGCGGCATTCGGCAATCACCGCCTTGAGTTGCAGGCGGTCGAACAGGTCCAGCTGTACGTCGTCGCCCAACAGTTGCTGCAGTTCATCCTCGGCATTCTCCAGGCCCCAGGCGTGGCGCAGGCGCTGGATTTCTTCCTCGGCCTGGGCCTGGTCGATGCGCCCGCTGTCAGCCAGGGTGGCCATGCGGGTGATGGAGGCCGAGAGCTCGCGGAAGTTGCCCAGCCACGCCGCTTCGCTGGAGCTGGCGAAGGCCAGGTAGCGGCGCCGCGCCTCCAGGTTGAAGCGCACCAGTTGCCCTTGCTCCCGGGCATGGCGCTCCAGCTCGAAATCGATGTTCGGCTCGATGTCTTCGCGGCGCCCCGCCAGCCCCGGCAGGTTGAAGGTCCAGAGGTTGATCCGCGCATACAGGTCTTCGCGGAACAGGCCCTGGGCCACCCGGCCGCGCAGGTCGCGGTGGGTGCCGGCGATGATCAGGAAGTCGCTCTGCACCTCCTGGTCCGCGCCCATGGGGAAGAAGCGTTTTTCCTCGATGGCCTTGAGCAGCATCGCTTGTTCATCCAGCCCCAGTTCGCCGATCTCGTCGAGAAACAGCATGCCGCCATCGGCCGCCCGCAGCAGGCCTTCGCGGGCATTCTGGGCGCCGGTGAAGGCGCCCTTGATATGCCCGAACAGCGCCGACATGGCGCCGTCGCCACGCAGGGTGGCGCAGTTGACCTCGACAAAGCGCCCCTGCACCTGGTGCCGACCGCGCTTGAGCTCATAGATGCGCCGGGCCAGGAATGACTTGCCGGCACCGGTGGGGCCGATCAGCAACATCGGTGCCTTGGAGCGCACGGCGACCCGCTCGATCTGCTCGATGGAGCGGTTGAACGCCGGGTTGCGGGTGGCGATCCCGGACTTGAGGAAGGCCAGGCCTTCCAGGCGCTTGTGGGCAAAGCGCGAGGCGATGCGGTCGTAGCGCGACAGGTCGAGGTCGATCAGCGCGTGGGTGCCGGTGGCGTGTTCGCTGGGGTCGCGGCGCCGGGCGGGCGAGGTCTGGATCAGCCGGGCAGGGAGGTAGCGCGCTTCGGTCAGCAGGAACCAGCAGATCTGCGCCACGTGGGTGCCGGTGGTGATGTGCACCAGGTAGTCCTCGCGCTCGGTGTCGAACGGGTAGGCGCTGGTGAAGTCGTGCAGGGCGGCGTACACCTCCTCGAAGTCCCAGGGGTTGTTCAGGCCCATGGGGTGCAGGCGCACCTCGGTTTCCGGCGACACTTGGCGCACGTCGTTGGCCACCCGTTCGGCCAGGCTGACATCTCGGGCGTCCAGGCCGTGGAGCAGTTCCAGGCGGTGGATCAGCACGTCCGGTTGCTGGCACAGGCCGACCGTCGGGCGCCAGTGGCTCCAGCGGTTGGCGCCCTTGCCGACGCGATCGAGGGTGGCGCCGACAAAACCGATGGCGACCGTGGGCTTGCTCGACATGTTTATACCTGAAGATAAAAAGCGATAGGCAAAGATATAAAATTATCGAGGCGTTTGTCTTGTCGAATGGCCAGTGAAAAAGTGAATAAAAATAAAATCGTTATAAATCAATAAGTTAAAAAATAATTTGCTGGAAGAATAAAACCTGGCACAGCGGCTGCAATGTATCTGGCAACGAACGAGACAACAGAGCGAGACGCCAAGATGGCCAACTTCCAGCTGTTCAACACCCAACAGGCAAAAGCGCCAGCGAGCACCACCCTGAACGCTTCCAAGGCACCGGCCTATGCCTACAACGCCAAGCATCGCCTGGCCCAGCTGGCGGTCACCGGTTGCCTGAACTCGACCTTCTACACCTCGCCTGAAGGCCAGCTGGACGCGGTGCTGCAACTGGTAAGCGAGCTGGACAGCCGCTTCGTGGCCCAGGCCGCCCGTTACGCTCGGCAGCAAGGCCATATGAAGGACATGCCGGCGCTGCTGCTGGCGGCGCTGACCGCGCAACGCTCGGCCCTGGTGCCGGAGCTGTTCGCCCAGGTGGTGGACAACGGCAAGATGCTGCGCAACTTCGTGCAGATCCTGCGCAGCGGCGTGACCGGGCGCAAATCCCTGGGCTCGCAGCCCAAGCGTCTGGTGCAGAACTGGTTGAACACGGCCAGCGAGCGTCAGCTGTTGCAGGCTTCGATCGGCACCAAGCCGTCCCTGGCGGACGTGCTGAAGATGGTTCACCCCAAGCCAAGCGATGCCTGGCGCGAAGCCTTCTTTGCCTGGGTGATCGGCAAGCCGGTGGATGTGCAGGCGCTGCCTGAGCTGACCCGGGACCTGCTGGCGTTTCGCAGCGGGGCGACACAGGAAGTGCCGCAGGTGCCGTTCCAGTTGCTCGGTAACGAGACCCTGAGCGCCGGACAATGGGCAGCGCAGGCCCGCAACATGGGCTGGCAGGGGCTGCGCATGAACCTCAACACCCTGGCGCGTCACGGCGCGTTCCAGGTGCCCGGTTGCACCGAGTACGTGGCGGCGCGGCTGGCGGATGCGGGGGAGGTGGCCAAGGCGCGGGTCTACCCGTACCAGTTGCTGGCGGCCTACCGCATGGCCGGCGAGGACGTGCCGCAAGCGGTCCGCGAGGCGCTGCAGGATGCCCTGGAGCTGTCCCTGGCCAACGTGCCGGCGCTGGCGGGCCACGTGGTGGTCTGCCCGGATGTCTCGGGCTCGATGCACAGCCCGGTCACCGGCTATCGCCAGGGCGCCACCACCGCGGTGCGCTGCATCGATGTGGCGGCACTGGTGGCGGCGGCGGTGTTGCGCAAGCAGCCGGCGGCGCGGGTCATGCCGTTCGAGCGGGGGGTGGTGAACATCCACCTCAACCCGCGGGACAGCGTGATGAGCAATGCCCAGAAGCTGGCGAACATCGGCGGTGGCGGGACCAACTGCTCGGCGCCCCTGGCGCAACTGGCCAACGCCCAGTGCCGCGTGGACACCCTGATCCTGGTCTCGGACAACGAGTCGTGGATCGATGCGCGGCGCCACGGGGCCACGGAAACCCTGCGCCAGTGGGAGCGGATCCGTGCCATCAACCCGCAGGCGAAGCTGGTGTGCATCGACATGCAACCGGGGGCCACGACCCAGGCGCCGGACCGCGAGGACATCCTCAACGTCGGCGGCTTCAGTGACGCGGTGTTCGATGTGATCGCGCAGTTCACCGCTGGCAACTACGGTGCGCAGCACTGGGTCAAGGCGATCGAGGCAATGGCGCCCTGATCGATAGAACATGGAGGTACACCGTGCGCCGGCCAGCCGGCGCACACCGAAGATTTTTTGCTCATTGGCCCTGAATGCCGCTGTGACTACATCCAAAGGCGTCTCAGCAACTCTTGTCAGGGCCGGTGACGGCACGAATGCCAGTGGCTGTACATCCTGGTCAAGCCGGTTCGAATCCGGCGATCAGTCACTACTTTTGTCGTGCCACCTTTTTTGCAGTTTTTGCGACGAATGCTGGTGGAACTACATCCCAGGTTCGGGATGCGGGTTCGATTCCCGCCGGTGCTGGAAAACGGCGCCGTGGTTCAATGGTCAGAACACGAACGTACTGTTTCATCGACCCTTGTCGTCGCATCTTTTTCCCCGCCTCGGCGGGATGGCAGCGAATGCCACGGGTACTACATTTTGTCGCGGGTTCGAACCCCGCCAGCCGCAAGGCTGTAGCTCAGTCGGTAGAGCCAATGTGCCTGTTCCCTTGTCGCTGCCCGCAGGCCCGGCCTGCACCGATTGACCCGGCGAATGCCGGTGGAACTACAGGACAGCGTGGTCGCGGGTTCGAGTCCCGTTCACTAGCTCAGAGGCAGAGCGCGCTGCATGTTCCACCTTCACTTGTCGCCGTTTGCACCGAACACCGCAATTCCGTAGGCGCTGGCTTGCCAGCGAAGAGGCCCTTGAGATCGTTTTCTGCGACCCGGCTCCTACACAACCTATTGAACAAGGCCGCCAGAGCGGCCACAGGAAAAAGAGTCAACGACATGGAACAGAAAACCTACCAACTGCTGGAAGTCGCCAACGGCAAGCCGATCAAGATGTGGACCCAGGGCGTGCCGGTGGAAAACGAAGCCCGCCAGCAATTGATGAACACCGCGAAGATGCCGTTCATCTTCAAGCACCTGGCAGTGATGCCCGACGTGCACCTGGGTAAGGGGTCGACCATCGGAAGCGTGATCCCCACGGTGGGCGCGATCATTCCGGCCGCGGTCGGGGTGGATATCGGTTGCGGAATGATCGCCGCCCGTACCTCGCTGACCGCCTCGGACCTGCCGGATAACCTGGCCGGGCTGCGCAGCGCCATCGAGGCGGCGGTGCCTCACGGTCGTACTTCGCCGCGTAGCGGTCGCGATAAGGGCGCCTGGGGCGACGTGCCGCAGCAGACCGATCAAGCCTGGGCGGCCCTGCACCCGCGCTTCAAGGCGATCACCGATAAGTACCCGGCCCTGGCCAACAGCAACAACCGCCAGCACCTGGGAACCCTCGGTGGGGGTAACCACTTCATCGAGGTCTGCCTGGATGAGGCCAACCGGGTCTGGTTCATGCTCCACAGCGGTTCCCGCGGCGTCGGTAACGCCATCGGCAACCTGTTCATTCACCTGGCCCAGGCCGATATGCGCCAACATATCGCCAACCTGCCGGACCGTGACCTGGCCTACTTCGAGGAAGGCAGCCAGCACTTCAACGATTACGTGGAAGCCGTGGCCTGGGCCCAGGATTTCGCCCGGCAGAACCGCGAACTGATGATGCAACTGGTGATCCAGGCCACCCGCAAGGTGATCAGCAAGCCCTTCGAAGTGGCGCTGGAGGCAGTCAACTGCCACCACAACTACGTGCAGAAGGAGCGCCACTTCGGCGAAGAGGTGCTGGTGACCCGCAAGGGCGCGGTGTCGGCGAAGAAGGGCGAGCTGGGGATCATCCCGGGGTCGATGGGGGCCAAGAGCTTCATCGTCCGCGGGCTGGGTAACGAGGAGGCGTTCTGCTCCTGCAGCCACGGGGCGGGGCGTACCATGAGCCGCACCAAGGCCAAGAACACCTTCACCCTGGCCGACCAGATCCGCGCGACCGCCCATGTGGAGTGCCGTAAGGACGAAGCGGTGATCGATGAAATTCCGATGGCCTACAAGGACATCGACCAAGTCATGCACGCCCAGCGCGAGCTGGTGGAAGTGCTGCACACCCTGCGTCAGGTGGTGTGCGTAAAGGGGTAGAACAATGGACGACATGGATGGCTTGATAGCGGCCCCGCCCGGCTGGCATTACCAGCTGAGCGACTACGAAGCCCGCCGCGTGCGGGAGGTAATGGACGAATTGGACCGGCACGGCGCCTGGCTGGAACTGAGCCGCTTCGGCAACGGTTTCGTGCGTCAGGCGGCGGTGCGCCACCTGGCCGCGCTGCCTTCGGCCGAGTCCTTGGCGGCGCTTCTGGAGCGGCTCAACGACTGGGTGCCCCAGGTGCGCCAGGAGGCCGCCGCGGCGCTGGAGGGTTACCTGGCGCCAGAGCGCGCCGAGCTGCTGTTGCAGAGCCTGACGCCGCTGCTGGCCCTGGCCGGCAAGCAACGTGCCGACCATGGCGCGACCCTGCAGCGGGCGCGTGCGGTGTTGCAGTTGGCCCAGGTACGCGAAGACGTTGAAGGCGCCTTTGCCGGTTGCCGGGGCAAGGCCGCGCGCTTTGTCTTCGAGCTGCTGCTCGAAGGGGCGCCGGATCGGGCGGCGCTGCTGGCCCGGGCGCTGCGCCACCCGGAGGTCAGCGTGCGGCAGATGGCGGTGGATGCCTGCGCCGAACTGCCCGCCGCGCAGGCCGTGCCTTTGCTGGAAGAGGTGATGCAGCGTTGCGGCGCCAGTGTCCGGGTCAAGGCTCTGCGCCTGTTGCTGCCGTTGCTGGCCGACCCTCGCGAGTATCTGGCTCAGGCGCTGCTGGACCCTTCAGGGGCCTTGCGTTGCCTGGCCCATTGGGCCGCGCCGCGCCATGGGCTGGACCCGCGGGAAGTGTTGTTGGCCCGCTTGCAGCAGCCGGCGCCACGCAACAAGCGCCAGTGGCTGGGGCTGCTGGGGCTGGTCCGGGAACTGCAGGCGCTGCAAGCCGACGCCATGGTGCGCCAGGCACTGGCTTCGCCGGCACTGAGCGTGCGCCTGCTGGCCCTGCAAACCCTGGGCGAGCGCGGCATGGCCGAGCAACTGGCGGCCCTGGACGACGTTTCGGACAAGGTCTTCGATTGCGCCCTGGCCCTGCTGCGTCAGCAGCCCTGGGCGGTGTTCGACGAGGCCCTGGAACAGCGCCTGGACCAGCACTGGCACGACCTGCCGCAGGCGCGGCGCTGGGCCCTGCTGGCCCTCAAGCCGGGCTGGCGCCAGTTGGAGTACCTGCTGTGGCGCCTGGGGCAGGGTGGCAGCGAGGCCGCCTATTGGCGCGAGACCCTGGCGCGCTGGTGCAATGGCCGCTACGGGATGTTCGACCCGGTCACCCCCAAGCCCCTGCGCGAAGCCATGGTGCAGCGTTTGCAGGCAATGGAAGCCGCCGGTGAATTACCCGCAGGTTCGGCCCAGCGCCTGCTTTGAAGAATGGAGAGAGCCTTTATGCAACCGCGGCCACTGTTGACCCGAATAGAAGATGAACACTGCCGCGCGCTGCGCCAGCAACTGAAGGAGGTGTACTGCGTCTTCGATTTTGTGGTGCTGGCGGTCGAACCCGAGGCTGAGGTGGATCAAGCCCTGCATCGCCAGGGCTTGCAGCACCTGTACCAGCACTTGATGGCTGAACGTCGCGAGCGCTGGGAACAGCTGCGCCAGGACCCGCGCTACGCCGACGTCGGCCTGACGTCGATGCGCTGGGAGCAGGAGCGAGCGGTGCCTGAGGTGCTCAGCCAGGAGCAGGTCCGGCAGTTGATCTGCGCAAACCTGGATCAGCAGGAGCAGGCCTTGTACCGGGCGTTTTGCCAGCCGCCGTACGGGCTGCGTTTCCCGGGAGGGGCCGAGCAGGCCCGGCAGGTGTACGGCCAATGGCTGGACCTGCTGGGGCTGGACCTCGAACAGCGGCCCCAGGTGATCAACTGGGTGGGCAACCTGGAACTGGACTGTCAGGCACCGGACATGGGGCCGCACTTGCAGCCCTGGAGTGACTATTTCGACGAAGGCCTGGAGTGGTGGGGCGTCTGGTGCCTGACGGTGTGGAACCCCGCGCGCCGGACCCTGAGCGTGCTGGCCGCCAGCGCCACGGATTGAACAAGGAAAAAGGATCATGGAACACCTGGAACACCATCCCCTGAGCAACGCCATGCGCGAACGGGTATTGGACGAGCTGGCGCGGATCGAGCGCGAGCGCAACGTGCAGGTGCTGTATGCCTGCGAATCCGGCAGTCGGGCCTGGGGTTTTGCCTCCACCGACAGTGACTACGACGTGCGTTTCGTCTATGTGGAAAAGCCCGAATGGTTCATCCAGGTGGACGCCGGGCGCGACGTGATCGAGCGGCCCCTGGACGACGAGCTGGACATCAGGGGCTGGGAGCTGCGCAAGACCCTCGGGCTGTTGCGCAAGTCCAACCCGACCCTGCTGGAATGGCTGGATTCGCCCCTGGTGTATCGCCGCGAACCGGCCGCCGCCGCGCGCCTGCGCGAGCTGGCAGAGGCGTTCTACAGCCCGCCGGCGGCGCGCAATCATTATCTGTCGATGGCCAGGAAGAACTTTCGCGGTTACCTGCAAGGCGACAGCGTGCGCTTCAAGAAGTACTTCTACGTGCTGCGGCCCTTGCTCGCGGTGCGCTGGATCGACCAGGGCCGCGGCCGACCGCCGATGACCTTCGCCGACCTGCTGACCACGGTTGACCATCAGCCGCTGCTGGACGAAGTGGCCGAGCTGCTGGTGTTGAAACGCAGCGCCGAGGAGTCCGCCTACGGGCCGCGACGCCCGGCACTGCACGCCTTTATCGCCGCCGAGCTGGAACGCCCGGTGCCGAAGCTGGCGCGTACCCATGAAGACAACGCGTTGCTGGACGCTTACCTGCGGGAAACGGTCCGGCACTACGCCTGAGGAATGTGATGAAACAGGAAGTCATCGAACTGGACGGCGCCATCGGCGGCGGCCAGGTACTGCGCAGCGCCTTGAGCTTGTCGATGCTCAGCGGCAAGACCCTGCGTATCCGTAATATTCGTGCCCGGCGCAGCCGCCCGGGGCTGCTGCGCCAGCACCTGACCGCGGTGCAGGCGGCGGCCCAGGTGTGCGGCGCCAAGACCTCCGGGGTCGAGCTCGGCTCCCAGGCCCTGACCTTCGAGCCGGGGCCGATCCGTGGCGGCGACTACCGCTTCGCCATCGGCACCGCCGGCAGCTGCACCCTGGTGCTGCAGACCCTGCTACCGGCCTTGTTGTACGCGCCGCAGCCCAGCCGCGTGAGCATCAGCGGCGGCACCCACAACCCCCTGGCACCGCCGGTGGATTTCCTCCAGCAGGCCTGGTTGCCGCAACTGCGGCGCATGGGCGGGCGGGTCGAACTGCAACTGCTGCGCCATGGTTTCGTACCGGCCGGCGGCGGTGAGCTGGAGGCCTTTGTCCAGCCTTCGGTGTTGCAGCCCCTGCACCTTGAGGCGCGTGGCGCACTGCTGGGGAGCCGGGCCTGGGCGCTGAGCGCGGGCCTGCCCGAGCATGTGGCGGAGCGCGAGTTGCGTCGGGTGCACAATCGCCTGGAACTGCCACGGGAGCACCTCACCCCGGTGCAGTTGGATGAACAATACGGCCCGGGCAATGTGCTGTTGCTGGAGTTTGCCTTTGAACACTTGACCGAGCTGTTTTGCGGCTTTGGTCAGAACAGCCTGCGGGCGGAAAAGGTCGCTGACCTTGCCATCGACCAGGCCCGGGACTGGTTGGATTCCGGCGCGGCGGTGGCCGAACACCTGGCCGATCAACTGCTGCTGCCCATGGCCCTGGCCGGCGGCGGCAGTTTCACCACGCCGCGCATGACCGAACACCTGGAGAGCAATATCCGGGTGATCGAAGCGTTTCTGCCGGTGCGCTTCCAGACGCAAGCGTGCAATGCGCAGGTGCTGCGGGTCGAGTGTCTGGCCCGCCACGCCAATTAGTCCGCCACCCGATCGCTGCCGGGGCCGGCATTGCCCGGCGCCACATCATCCCTCAAGAGCCGGCTTGCCAGTGAAGGCGGCCCTGACGTCGCCGCAGGACTCAAGGGCCGCTTCGCCGGCAAACCGTCTCCCACGAGGTGCGGCGTTGCCGGATAATGCCCGGCTTCACGCTCGGAGAAGTACGCAATGGATCGCAACAGCTGGCTCAAGGTTCTGAACAAACTGTTGATGTTGGTGCAGCGCTTGGTGTTGCTCAGCGGCTTTTTTCTCGCCGCTCTGCTACTGGGGTTCACCATCAAGTCCAGCTTGCAGCCCCTTCTGGCGATCTTCCTGGCCTCGCTGCTGATGATCATCAGCGTGGTGGTGCATGAAGGCGGGCACTACCTGGCAGCCCGCTGCTGCGGGATGCCGGTGTTGCAGGCGCGGATCGCCGCGGTGGAGGTGCAGGTGCTGCGACGTGGCTGGCGCCTGCGCTGGTCGCCGCAGCTCAAGCGCAGTCGCCTGGGGGGCTATGTGATGGCGGCGAGCAACCTGCAACGGCCGTTGCGTCGGCAATGGATGCTGATGGCCCTCGGCGGGCCGTTGCTGAATCTGCTGGTGGGAGGCATGGCCCTGGCGCTCGGGCTGTACTGGCAAGGGGTTTGCGGCGCCCTGGCGCTGGCCTTTGCCATCATCAATCTGGTGCTAGGGGTGGGTAATCTGCTGCCGGCCTGGCAGGTATTACCCAGCGACGGCATGTTGGCGCTGGGGTGGTATCTGCACCGCGACGATCAACGTCCTGAGCTGGCCCAGGCACGCCTGCTGGCCCTGACCGTGGCCGGGGTGCCCAGCGCCCAACTGCCGGCCCGGGACCTCGACCTGCTGGCCCAGGGCAGCATGCCCGGCCCCCTGGTTGCCTTCGGCTACCGGCTCAATGCAAGGCAGGACCAGGGCGACTGGGCCGGGGTACTGCAGATAGAGCAGGAGCTGGACGAGCTGCTGGCCGCTCGGGCCGGGGAGTTGACCGGCATGAGCGGCCTGATCGAGCTGTTGCGCGGTGAACTGGTTTTCAGCCGTGCCTACCTGCAGCGCGACGCCGGCCTGCTGAAGGGCCTGCCGATGAGTGCCGATGTCGACTGGTATGCGCCCTGGCTGCGGCCGCGCTGCCAGGCATTGACGGCCATCCTTGCAGGTGATCGTCGGCAGGGCGAGGCGTATGTGCAGCAAGCGCTGCAGGCGGCGGATAACTGTGTGGTGCGGTCCCAGGGGCGCAGCGAAGCCTTGCTGGCCGCACACCTGCGGGCCCTGGCGTAGCCATGGCGCGCCCCGGCCGCGCACTTTGTAGGAGCCGGCTCCTACAGGGCCGGGGGGCAGGGCGAGGGTGAAAGTAATCGGTATGCGAGCGTAAAACTTTTATACTCCGGCGCTTTATTTTCCCTAGCCAGCAAGAGGAACACCCCGTGGCCAACGAACCGGATCAGGATTTCTACAACCGCGCCGACGCCGTCATCGAGTTGACCAACTCCCACATCGCCGACAGCAGCCGGGGCAAGGCCAGCGCTTCGCTGATGTACGCCAACGCGCGTTTCAGCGCCTGGGTCAGCGCCTGCGGTTGCCGCAATGCCGAGGAACTGGCGGCGGCCAAGCAACAGGCAGTGGACTATTTCCTGGAGGAGTTCCGCCTGATGCTCGAAGAGAACCTCACTGATTACATCGAGAACTTCCCGCGCTACATGAACGGCCAGCAGGACTGAAAAGGTCGAACGCCGTCGCTGAGTAAGCGGCGGATTGTGTGACCTGCGTCACTCTTTTCTCAAGTGATCGATGACCTTGGTCGATAAGCTCTGAATGCCTATTGATAAGGAGTTCGTCATGGCCTTGCTACCGGTTCGTCTGTCTCATCGTTTGACCCTCGGCAGTGTGTTGCTGTTGCTGTTCACGGCGCTGGCGGTATTTGTCGTGATGACGTTACGGGGGCAGCCCAAAGTGGTGGAGGCAAGCTCGGCGTTGATCGAGCAGACCGGCAGCGCCATTGTTCGCCAGCTGGCGTTGCAGTTGGCGGGGATCGAAGGGGTGACCGCGAGCATGGCCCACCTGGTGGAAGGGCTGCCCAAGGAGCAGGCGCTGGTCATGGCCACCTTGCCCAAGGTGATCGACCATGAAGGCGACAAGGCGATTGCCGGGGGCGGCATCTGGCCAGAACCCAATGCCTTCACCCCCGGGGTCGAGCGCCGCAGTTTCTTCTGGGCCCGCGGCGATGGCGGAGCCCTGGCATTCTCCGATGACTACAACGCCGCGGGCAGCGCGGGTTATCACCATGAAGCCTGGTACACCGGGGCGCGCAACAGCGCACCGGGGCGTTGCCTGTGGTCCGAGGCCTACCAGGACCCGGTGACCCAGGTGCCAATGACCACGTGCAGCGTGCCTTATCGTCAGGACGGCGTCTTCGCCGGGGTGGCCACCGTCGACCTGCGCCTGGATGACTTGGCGCGTTTCCTCAAGGAGCAGGGCGCGGTCACCGGCGGTTATGCCTTTGCCCTGGACCAGGCCGGCAACGTGCTGTATTTCCCCGATGCCCAGGCCAGCGGCGGGGCGCAGATGCTCAGCTTTGATGCCCTGAGCAAACAGCAGCCCTGGCTGGGGCCGGTGGCCGAGGTGCTGGCCAAGGCCGCGCCCGCCGGGCAGGTCCGCAGCCTCGACCTGGCGCAGGATGGCCGCTTGCAGGAAGAGGCGCGGGTCAGCCTGTTCACCATGCCCGGCAGTGGCTGGACCATTGGCCTGGTGACCCCGGAACGGAAGGTCACCGGCCTGGCCCGGGCCATGACCACCGAGATACTGGTGTTTCTCCTGCCGTTGCTGGCCTTGCTGCTGTTTTTTGCCTGGCTCGGCGGCCACAAGCTGATTGCCCAGCTGGAGGAGACCACCCAGCAGATCGACGCCCTGGGGCGTGGCCAGGCCACGGACAACGTCGAGCTGCACGTGGCGCGGGCCGATGAGATCGGTGCTTTGCGCGGCGCGGTCAACCGTTACGCCGGGCAGCTGCGGCAGATGCTGCAGAAGATCGCCAACGAAGCCCGGCAACTGCAGAACGAGGCCGGGCGCCTGGGCGAGTTGAGCGGCACCCTGGCCCAGCGCGCCGAGCAGCAGCGCCAGGAAAATACCCAGCTGGCCACGGCCATTACCCAGATGTCCTCCAGCGCCCTGGAAGTGGCGCAGAACACCAACAACTGTGCCGACACCGCGCGTCAGTCGCTGGTGGTGGTGCAGGACGGTCAGCAGCGGGTCGCGGCCAACAGCCAGTCGATCCAGCTGCTGTCCACGGAAATGGCCGAGGCGACGGCGGTGATCCAGCGCCTGGAGCAGGACAGCCAGCAGGTCGGCGCGGTGCTGGACGTGATCAAGGCCATCTCCGAGCAGACCAACCTGTTGGCGTTGAACGCTGCCATCGAGGCGGCCCGGGCCGGCGAGCAGGGCCGCGGCTTTGCCGTGGTGGCGGACGAAGTGCGGACCCTGGCCGGGCGCACCCAGACCTCGGCCAACGAGATCAGCGGCATGATCAGTGATTTGCAAAGCGCCTCGCGCCAGGCCGTTCAAGCGATCCAGTCCGGCGAGTCGCGGACCCGCCAGGCGGTGGGCGAGGCCTCCGGCGCTTCGGACGCCTTGTCCAGCACGGTGACCAGCTTCGACGACATTTCCCAGCGTGCGCAGCAGATCGCCGTGGCGGCGCAGCAGCAGAGCCATGTGACTCAGGAGATCAACGAACTGGCGGTGCGCATCCACTCCATCAGCGAAGACAATGCCCGTGACGCCCAGGCCCTGGACAAGGTCAGCGAGGCAATGCAGGCCCTGTCCGGGCGCTTGTCGCACCTCAGCCAAGGCCACAGCTGAAGGCTCACTCACCCGGGCCGCCAGTGGTCCGGGTGAGTTTCAACTCCCTCCGCGGGGCGCTGTCGTCGCCCCGATTCAGCCTTGGCTGAACAGCACCAGCTGGAAATTCAGCAGCAGCCCCAAGGCCACCCCGCCAAACCCCAGCAGCCCACTCACCAGCGGTTTGTCTGCGGCCCTGCGCGTGGCCAGGAAGCGGGCAATGGCGGCGCCGATCAGCGCGCCCGGAAAGTCGAACAGGTAGAACAGCCAGCCCATGCTGTCGATCGGCGAGGTGATCCACAGGCAGAACAGCTGCAAGTGCTCGGCCAGGGCCAGGGTCACGCCGGTGAACAGCGCCGACGAGGGCCGGGTGCACAGCAGCAGGCCGAGGATCAGCCCCTGGGGCAGCCAGTAGGCGGCGAAGTTTTCCCAGAAATAATCCATCGGTTGCCAGGCCCGGACGATTGCCAGGGACAGCCCCCAGAGGAGCGCGACGATGGCGGACAGGTACTTGAGGGGCACAGCCGGTGCAGCAAGTGAGCGGGAGGGCATTGCAGGGTCTCGCAGTTCAAGGTCGGTCAGCGCTGCTGGCCATCGGGGAGGGTGGCCGCGGCATCGCTGCAGAGTTCGTGGACGCACTGGCGCAGCCAGCGATGGGCCGGGTCGGCCTCCATGCGCGGGTGCCAGAGCAGGGAGATGGTCATCTCCGGCAGGGGCAGCGGCAGGCTGAAACCGTGCAGGCCGGCCCGCAGGTTGCTGGTGTGGCGCTCGGGGACCATGGCGATCAGGTCCGAGCCCCGGGCCAGGGCCAGGACCGCGGAAAAACCGCTGACCAGGGTGACGATCTGCCGCTCCAGGCCCAGGGCCTCCAGGGCCTCGTCCATGCGCCCGTGGTGCTGGCCCTGCGGGGCGGCGAGGATGTGCTGGCCGGCGACATAGGCCTCGAGGCTCACCGGCCCCTGGCTCAAGGGATGGCCGCTGCGCACCACGCCGATGAAGCGATCGCGGAACAGCGCCCGGGTGCGCAACTCGGGGCTGGTGTCGGCGTCGATCACCGCGGTTTCCAGGTCGACGCTGGCCTCGCGCAACGGCTGGCTGTCGCGGTCCAGCTTGGGCACGAAATGCACCTGCACCCCGGGCGCTTCGGCCCGCAGGCGGTTGACCAGCGCCGGGCCGAAGTTCTCGACGAAACCGTCGCGGCTGCGCAGGGTGAAGGTGCGCTGCAGGCGACCAAGGTCGATCGTCTCGGCCGGGCGCAGGGCTGCCTGGGCGTCTGCCACCAGTGGGCCAATGCGCTGGCGCAGTTCCAGGGCGCGGGGCGTGGGCACCAGGCCGCGCCCCGCGCGTACCAGCAGCGGGTCGCCGGTGGCCTGGCGCAGGCGGGCCAGGGCCCGGCTCATGGCCGAGGGGCTCAGCTGCAGGCGCTGGGCGGCCCGCGCCACGCTGCCTTCGGTCAGCAGCACGTCCAGGGTAATCAGTAGGTTCAGATCGGGAGTCGACATCGGCGGAATGTAGCACGCTGGCAGGTGACATGGCGTTGCATGCAGCTATTAACTGCAAGGGCTGCGTCTTCCGCCAGGTCATGCGCGGCCCTAGGCTGGCGGGCATCACCTTGCTGGAGCCTGTGCGATGCCCCTTTCAGAGTCGAATACCGCTTTCCGGGAAATCCCCGCGTCCCGCGCGCGCTGGGCCCTGGCCAGCCTGTCGCTGGCGATGCTGATGCCGTCCCTGGACACCAGCATCGCCAATGCCGCGTTGCCGAGCCTGGCCCGGACCCTGGAGGCGTCCTTTGCGCAGGTGCAGTGGATTGTCCTGGCCTACCTGCTGGCCATCACCACCCTGATCGCCAGCGCCGGGCGCCTGGGCGACCAGTTGGGCCGGCGCCGTGTGCTGCTGGGAGGCATTGCCCTGTTCACCCTGGCCTCGCTGTGCTGCGGCCTGGCCCCGGGCCTCGGCTGGCTGCTGGCGGCCCGCGCCCTGCAAGGCCTGGGGGCGGCGGTGATGCTGGCCCTGAGCATGGCCCTGGTGGGCGATGCATTGCCCAAGGCCCGTACTGGAGCCGCCATGGGCTGGCTGGGCAGCATGTCGGCCCTGGGCACCACCCTGGGCCCGGCGCTCGGCGGCCTGATACTGGCCGGCCTCGGCTGGCGCTGGATGTTCCTGGTCAATGTGCCCCTGGGGCTGCTGGCCCTGCTGCTGGCCTGGCGTTGCCTGCCGGCGGATCGGCCTGTGGCATCGGCCAGCGCCTTTGATGTGCCCGGCACTGTGCTCCTGGCCCTGAGCCTGGGCGCCTATGCCCTGGCCCTGACGCTGGGGGAGCGGGTGCTGGCGCCGCTGAACCTGGGGTTGCTGGCGGTCGGCGTGGCCGGGGGCGTTCTGTTGGTGCGTGTCGAGCGCCGGGCGGCGGCGCCGTTGTTCCAGCCGGCCCTGCTGCGCCGGCCACAACTGCGCCGCAGCCTGTGGCTGAGCCTGCTGGTGTCGACGGTGATCATGACCACCCTGGTGGTGGGGCCGTTCTACCTGTCCCGGGGGCTGGGGCTGGACACCCTGGCGGTGGGCCTGAGCCTGTCCCTGGGGCCGCTGGTGGCGACCCTGTGTGGCGCTCCCGCCGGGCGCCTGGTGGACCGGTATGGGGCCCGGCCGCTGTCCCGGCTCGGCGTGCTGGGCCTGTGCGGCGGCTTGAGCCTGCTGGCGCTGCTGCCCCTGAGCCTGGGGCTGGTCGGCTACTTGCTGGCGCTGGCCCTGGTGACCGCCAGTTACGCGCTGTTCCAGGCGGCCAACAACAGCCTGGTGATGCTCGATGTGGCGCCCCAGCAGCGCGGGTTGACGGCGGGCCTGCTGAGCCTGTCGCGCAACCTCGGGCTGATCAGCGGGGCGGCGGCCATGGGCGCGCTGTTCGCCTGGGGTTCGCGGCCGCAGGTGGCTGGCCGGGACGGCGCCGAAGCGGTGGCCAGCGGCATGCACTGGACCTTTGGCGTGGCGGCGCTGCTGATGCTGCTGGCCTTGCTCATCGCCGGGCGCGACCGGTCGTCCGAGGAGGCCGGCGCGGCTGGTCGGCCGGCTTGTCCCGACTAAGCTTGGCTGGCACACCCCACCAAGGAGCTGGTCACCGTGAGCACACTTCGCACGCCGTCCCTAGGCCCGATCGTCGGGCACACCACCGATACTTCCTGCCGCTTGTGGATTGCCGCCTCGGATGCCCTGGACGAGAAGGGCGTGGCCGAGGACGTCCGTACCATCGGGGTCATTGGCGTGGTGGGCGGCAATGGCCGGGTCGCCGCCGAGAACATCTATTACTTTCGCCTGCGTCGCGAGTATCACCGCACCGGCACCTTCAACCTCGGGGTCGACGTCAACCTGTGGCGCAACGAGACCGAGCGCAAGCAGCTCAAGCCGTTCCTGCTGACACCCGCCACCCACTACCGGGTGCGCATGGCCTCGCTGAATGTCGACGATGCAGGCTCCATCGATGACGAGGTGTCCAGCGAGTCGGTGGTCCAGCGCCTGCCGGCGGCGTCGGCCTGGGCCGGCGACCTGAACCGCCTTGGCGCCGACCGGGTGTATGTGGAGGCCGAGTTCACCACCCACGCCCGTGCCGACGCCACGGCGGCTTCGCAGCCCTTGAGCTTTCTCCTGGGGTCCTGCCGCTACCCGGGGCTGCCGTGGCAGCGCCGGGATTCGGATGCGATCTTCGGCCCCATGCTCAGTGCCCATAGCGATACCCAGTTCGTGCTGATGGTCGGGGACCAGATCTATGCCGATCTGTACAACCGCATGGTGCCCATTGGCCGGGCGGACAGTTACAAAGAGTTCGAAGAGCGCTACCACACGGCCTTCGGCTCGCCCTTCATCAGCCGCCTGCTGGCGCACAAGCCCACCTACATGATCCTCGATGACCATGAGATCGAGGACAACTGGACTCAGGACCGCATCGGCAAGAACGGTGGCAAGCGCACCTTGTTCAACTGGGCGATGGGCGCCTACATGAGCTACCAGTGGAGCCATGGCCCGCGCTTCGAGGACAGCTACGTGCAGCAGCGTGCGATGACCGGCAACGATCAGTACCTCAAGCACCGCTCGGTCAATCAGCTGTTCTACGACTTTGCCTGCTCCAACTACCCGTTCTTCGTGCTGGATACCCGTACCCAGCGCTTCCTCGATGACGTGCCCGGGGCCTTGCAGGACAACCACTTGCTGGGCCGGCCCTCATTGCACCCGGCCGAGCCCGGCCAGCTGGACCGCTTGTGCGCCTGGTTGCGGCATATGCAGGAGGATCGGGGCAATACCCCCAAGTTCGTGGTGACTTCCAGCGTCTTCGTGCCCAATGGCGTCGATACCGCGGGCGAGGGCCAGCGCTACGACCGGCGCAAGAACGAAAGCGATGCCTGGTCGGCGTTCCCAAGCACCCGCAGCACCGTGCTGGAAACCATCGCCCGCTACCAGGTGCAGAACGTGGTGTTCCTGTCCGGTGACATTCACTGCTCGAACATTTCCCGGCTGGAGTTCAGTGGCGGGGTACAGGCAATAAGCGCCTACGCGGTCACCTCGTCGGCCTTCTATTGGCCGTTCTCCTTTGCCGACGGTGACCCTGCGGGCTATGTGCATGACTCGCGATCCCCTCAGACCCCGGACAGTTTCGTGCTGAAAAACACCCCGGGCACCGTGGACTACCGCACCTGGGCCTTTACCCAGGCGGACAACTTCGCCCGCCTGGATTTGCAGCCCGCCAGTGCCGAGTTGGTGGTGCAGTTCTACGGCGCCGACGGCGAGCCCCTGGTGACCCGCAAGCAGGATGACCGGGTGGACGACCAGCCCGAGCGGCTGCAATTGCTGCCCTGGTAGCGGGGCCTTACAGCCCCAGTTCCAGCGCCAGCAGGTCCGCCAGCGGCTGGCGGCGGCGGATCAGTTTCGGCTGGCCGTTGGTGAACAGCACTTCCGGCAGCAGCGGCCGGCTGTTGTAGTTGGAGGACATGCTGGCGCCGTAGGCGCCGGTGTCGTGCAGCACCAGCAGGTCGCCGACCCGGGCCTGGGGCAGCAGGCGCGGGGTCAGGCATTCGTCGTCCTGGGTGAAGATGTCGCCGGACTCGCACAGCGGGCCGCCGACCACGGTCGGTTGCAGCGGGCGGTCCACCGGCTGGCCGGCGGCGTCCAGCAGGCTCATGCCGTGGTAGGCGCCGTACATGGCCGGGCGCATCAGGTCGTTGAAGCCGGTGTCGACCAGCACGAAGTGGTGCTGGCCGGCGGTCTTCACCACCCGCACTTCGCTGACCAGGCAGCCGGCCTCGGCCACCAGGAAGCGCCCGGGCTCGATCTCCATGCGCACGCCGTGGCCCAGGTAGGCCTCGATCTCCTGGCGCGCGACCTTCCAGGCATTGGCGTAGCGCTGCACGTCCACCGCGGTATCACCGTCGCGGTAAGGGGTCGACAGGCCGCCGCCGATGGAGAAGGCCTCGATGTCGTGGTCCAGGGATTTCACCGCCGCCACCATGGCCGCGCCCACTTGCTCCAGGTGGTCGTAGTCGACCCCGGAACCGATGTGCATGTGCAGGCCCACCAGGTGCAGGCCGTGTTGGCGGATCACCGCCAGGGCCTCGCCGACCTGGTCGTGCCAGATGCCGTGCTTGCTGTTCTCGCCGCCGGTGTTGGTCTTGCGGCTATGGCCGTGGCCGAACCCGGGGTTGATCCGCAGCCACACCCGGTGCCCCGGGGACTGCGCCCCAAGTTGGCGAAGCATGTCGATGGAACCGGCGTTGACTTCCACTTGCAACTCCACCACGCGCTTGAGGGTGGCTTCGTCGAACAGGTCGCAGGTGAACACGATGCCGGCATCCACCGGGCTGAAGCCGGCCAGCAGGGCGCGCTCGATTTCCCCCAGGGACACCGCGTCGACCCGGACGCCGGCTTCGCGGATCAGCCGCAGCAGGTGCAGGTTGGACGAGGCCTTCTGCGCGTAGCGCACCACGTCGAAAGCTTGCAGCTGGGCGATGCGTGCCTGGATGGTGGCGGCGTCATAGCACCACAGCGGGGTGCCGTATTGACGGGCAGCGGCAACCAGTTGAGCGGGGGAAAAAGGAATGGCCATGGCGAATGCAATCTGTGGTCAGTGGGAATGGGGGCAGCATGCCGCTTGCTGGCTATTCAATAAAATATCTATTCTTTGCCAAGGTATTCATATTTGATATGTGGCTGAATGACTGAATGAGTTTCCCGGCATGAACATCTCCCTGCGGCATATCGAAGTGTTCCGCGCCATCATGCAGGCCGGCAGCGTCACCGGCGCCGCGCGCCTGCTGTTCACCTCGCAGCCTACGGTGAGCCGCGAGCTGGCGCGGCTGGAGAGCCTTTCCGGCCTGCGCCTGTTCGACCGCGAGGGCGGCCGCCTGCTGCCCACGGCCCAGGCCCTGCTGTTGCTCGAAGAAGTGGAGCGGGCTTATGTGGGGCTGGAGCGGATCAACAGCGTGGCCCAGTCGATCCGCCGTTTCGAACACGGCCAGTTGAGCCTGAGCTGCCTGCCGCTGTTCTCCCAGACCCTGCTGCCGCGGGTGTGCAAGCACTTTCAGGCGCAGCACCCGGGGATCGGCCTGAGCATCACCGCCCAGGAGTCGCCGCTGCTGGAAGAAGCCCTCAGCGCCCAGCGCCATGACCTGGGCCTGACCGAAAGCGAGCACCTGCCCCGAGGCACCCAGGGCGAATTGCTGTTCTGCGCCGACATGGTCTGCATCCTCGCCGACGACCACCCGCTGCTGGCCAAGCCACGGCTGGCGCTGGAGGATTTTCGCGGCCAGGACTTCATCAACCTCTCGGGCCTGGACATCTACCGGCAAACCCTGGACGAGCACTTCCGCCAGGCCGGGGTCGATCGCCGCGTGGTGGTGGAAACCACCAACGCCGCCTCGGTGTGCGCCATGGTGCGGCAGAAACTCGGGGTGTCGATCATCAACCCGTTGAGCGCCATGGAGGAGGTCGGGCGCGGCCTGGCGATCCGTCCGTTGCAGCGGTCGGTGCCGTACCGGGTGATGCTGATCCGCCCGGATTACCGGCCGTCATCGAGTTTTGTCGAGGGTTTCTGCGAGTCGTTGCGAGGCGAGGCGGGGCGCCTGGATGAGCAGTTGAGCAGGCTAGTGCAGGCGCTGTAATTGCAACAGCGCCTCTGACGTGGCGAGGGAGCTTGCTCCCTCGCCACGGAGGAAACGTTAGCGTTCGATGGCCAATGCCACGCCCTGGCCACCGCCGATGCACAGGGTCGCCAGGCCTTTCTTGGCATCGCGCTTGAGCATTTCATGCAGCAGGGTCACCAGCACCCGGCAGCCCGACGCGCCGATCGGGTGGCCGATGGCAATCGCGCCGCCGTTGACGTTGACCTTGCTCGCATCCCATTCCAGCTCCTTGCCCACCGACAGCGATTGCGCGGCGAAGGCTTCGTTGGCTTCGATCAGGTCCAGCTCGTCCAGGGTCCAGCCGGCCTTGTCCAGGCAGCGGCGGGTGGCCGACACCGGGCCAATGCCCATGATCGCCGGGTCGACCCCGGCGTTGGCGTAGGCGGCGATCCTGGCCAGTACCGGCAAGCCCAGGGCGCGAGCCTTGCTGGCGCTCATCAGCATGACCGCGGCGGCGCCATCGTTCAGCGACGAGGCGTTGCCGGCGGTCACGCTGCCGTCTTTCTTGAACGCCGGCTTGAGCTTGGCCAGGGCCTCGGCGGTGGTGCCGGGACGCGGTTGTTCGTCGGTGGCGAAGCTCAGCGGCTCGCCCTTGCGCTGGGGAATCAGGATCGGGGTGATCTCGTCGACAAAGCGCCCGGCCTCGATCGCGGCCACGGCTTTCTGCTGGGACGCGGCGGCGAAGGCGTCCTGGGCTTCACGGCTGATGGCGTATTTGTCCACCAGGTTCTCGGCGGTGATGCCCATGTGGTAGTCGTTGAAGGCGTCCCACAGGCCGTCGCTGATCATGGTGTCGATCATCTGGCTGTGGCCCATGCGCAGGCCGGTGCGGGCGCCGGGCAGCACGTAGTTGGACAGGCTCATGTTTTCCTGGCCGCCGGCGATGATCACCTCGGCATCGCCACAGCGGATGGCCTGGGCGCCCAGGTGCAGGGCTTTGAGGCCCGAGCCGCAGACCTTGTTCAGGGTCAGGGCGGGCACGGCGTGGGGCAGGCCGGCCTTGATCGCGGCCTGGCGCGCGGGGTTCTGCCCGGCGCCGGCGGTGAGCACCTGGCCCATGATCACTTCGTCGACCTGGGCCGGGTCGATGCCGGTCTGGGCCAGCAGCTGGCGGATCACGGCGGCGCCCAGGTCAACGGCGGGAATGCCCGCCAGGGAGCCCTGGAAACTGCCCACGGCGGTACGGGTGGCGGCAACGATGACAACGTCTTGCATGATGGGGCTCCTCAGGCGAACTGCATTTCAGGTACGTGGTCCGGCACGATCAGCTTGCCGGCGGTCTTGCTGACGATTTCCTCGACGCTGACCCCGGGGGCGCGCTCCTTGAGGATGAAGGCGCCGTTCTCGATCTCCAGGTAGGCCAGGTCGGTGAGCACGCGCTTGATGCATTGGGCGCCGGTCAGCGGCAGGCTGCAGCGGCTGAGCAGCTTGGATTCGCCGTCTTTCGAGGCGTGGGTCATGGTCACGATGATGTTTTCGGCACCGGCCACCAGGTCCATGGCGCCGCCCATGCCCTTGACCAGCTTGCCGGGGATCATCCACGAGGCGATGTTGCCCTGCACGTCCACCTCGAAGGCGCCGAGCACGGTGAGGTCGATATGGCCGCCGCGGATCATCGCGAAGGATTCGGCGGAAGAGAAGATCGAGGCGCCGATGCGCGCGGTGACCGTCTGCTTGCCGGCGTTGATCATGTCGGCGTCGACCTGGTCCTCGGTGGGGAAGGCGCCCATGCCGAGCAGGCCGTTTTCCGATTGCAGCATGACTTCCATGCCGTCGGGGATGTAGTTGGCCACCAGGGTCGGGATGCCGATGCCGAGGTTGACGTAGAAGCCGTCCTGCAGTTCGCGGGCGACGCGCTGAGCCATTTGTTCGCGGGTAAGAGCCATGTTTGTTGTCCTTTTAGTCGGGCTGGGGAAGGGCGATCACTTGCGCACGGTGCGCTGTTCGATGCGCTTCTCGAAGGTGCCGCAGATGACCCGGTCGACGTAGATGCCGGGGGTGTGGATCTGCGTCGGGTCCAGCTCGCCCGGCTCGACGATTTCTTCCACTTCGACCACGGTGATCTTGCCGGCGGTGGCCGCCAGGGGGTTGAAGTTCTGTGCGGTGTGGCGATAGATCACGTTGCCGAAATGGTCGGCCTTCCAGCCCTTGACGATGGCGAAGTCACCGGTAATGGACTCTTCCATCAGGTAGGTGCGGCCCTTGAATTCGCGGGTTTCCTTGCCTTCGGCCACTGGGGTGCCGACGCCGGTGGCGGTGAAGAAGGCCGGGATGCCGGCGCCGCCAGCGCGCATTTTTTCCGCCAGGGTGCCTTGGGGGGTCAGCACCACTTCGATCTCGCCGCTGAGCAGCTGCTTTTCGAACAGGGCGTTTTCACCCACGTAGGAAGCGACCACCTTGCTGATCTGGCGGTCTTCCAGCAGCACGCCCAGGCCGAAACCGTCGACCCCGCAGTTGTTCGACACCACGGTCAGGTCACGGGTACCACGACGTTTGATCTCGGCGATCAGGTTCTCGGGGATACCGCACAGACCGAAGCCGCCGGCGATCACGGTCATGCCATCTTGCAGACCTTCCAGGGCTTCCTCGTAGGACGCCACGCGCTTATCGAAACCTGCCATTTGCACCATCCTCTTTCTTGTTCGTTGGCGGCTGGCCAGCCGTTTGCGGGTCAGTGTTGCGCTACGGGATTGATTTGTTAAGTTGATTTTTAAGGTTGATTAATTGGGAAAACAGCATAATGAGCTGCAAGCTGCAAGCTGCAAGCTGCAAGCTGCAAGCTGCAAGCTGCAAGCTGCAAGCTGCAAGCTGCAAGCTCTCGGCTTGAAGCTTATAGCTTGCCGCTGCCCTTCTGAGGATGAGAGATGACGGTTAAACAGATACGGGCCTTTCTGGCGGTGGCCCACAGTTTGAGCTTTGCCCTGGCCTGCGAGCGCCTGCACCTGTCGCAGTCGGCCCTGAGCCTGACCATCAAGGCCCTGGAAGAAGGCTTGGGCGGGCGCCTGTTTACCCGTAATACGCGCAACGTCGCCCTGACCCCGGAAGGCGAGGCCCTGCTGCCCCTGGCGCGGCGCTTGATCGCCGACTGGGACAACGCCGAGGATGAGCTGCGCCAGCGTTTCACCCTGCAGCGCGGGCGGGTGACGGTGGCGGCCATGCCGTCCTTTGCCGGCAACCTGTTGCCGCCGATCCTCAAGCACTTTCGCGCCCGCTACCCCCAGGTCAACGTCACGGTCAACGATGTGGTCAACGAGCAGGTGCTGGAAATGGTTCGCGACCGCGAGGTGGAACTGGGGGTGGCCTTCGAACCCCAGGACAGCTCTTCCCTGCAGTTCACCCCGCTGTACATCGACCGCTTCGTGGCCGTGGTGGCCAAGGATTCGCCCCTGGCGCAGCGCAGCCGCATCGACTGGCAGACGCTGCTGCAGGAGCCCTTTATCACCCTGCAGCGGCCGTCCACGGTGCGGGTGATGCTCGAAGACCACCTGCGGGCCCGGGGCGTGCAGTTGCCGGTGGAGTTTGAAAGCCATCAGTTGGCGACCGTGGGGCGCATGGTCGCCAGCGGCCTGGGCGTCAGTGCCGTGCCGGCGCTGTGTGCCCAGCATATGCGCGAGCTGGGCGGGCACTGCCTGACCCTGGACGACCCGGTGGTGGAGCGGGCCATCGGCGTACTAACCAAGCCCGGGGACGAACTGTCCACTGCGGCCCAGGCGCTGTTCGACATCCTGCGCGAGGAAAACCTCGGCCAGCGCGTGGCGATGCTTTGAGGCTTAGCGCAGCAGGCGCTCGGCCAGCAGCGGCAACAGCCGGTCGCAGGGCTCGCCGAGCTTGAGGTCCAGCAATTCGTCGGCGCGGGTCTTGCCGAAGTTGATGGCCAGCAGCGGCTTGCCCTGTTCGGCCACGGCGCGGCACAGGCGAAACGCCGAATACGCCATCAGCGATGAACCCACCACCAGCAGGCCGGCGGCCTCGTGCACCGCGTTCAGGGCCCGGGCGGCGGTAGTCTGGGCCACGTTCTCGCCGAAGAACACCACATCGGGCTTCAAGCGGTCGCCGTCGCAGTAGGGGCAACGGGGCACCTGGAAGCGTTCCTCGAAGGCCGGGTCCAGCAGGGTGTCGCCATCCGGCGCCTGCACCGCGTCGACCCCGGCCAGGTAGGGATTGTGCGCCTCCAACTGCTGCTGGATGGCCTCGCGCTGGCTGCGCTGGCCGCAGTCCAGGCACAGCACCCGCTGCAGGCTGCCGTGGAGTTCGATGACCTCCAGGCTGCCGGCCTCATCATGCAGGGCGTCGACATTCTGGGTGATCACCCCGGCGATCCGGCCTGCCGCCTGCAACTGCGCCAAGGCCTGATGCGCAGCATTCGGTCGGGCCTGGCGAATGCGCGGCCAGCCGAGCATGGCCCGGGCCCAGTAGCGGCGCCGGGCGTCGGCCTGGCCGAGGAACTCCTGGTACATCATCGGCTGTTTGCCGCGACGCACGCCGTCGCTGTCGCGGTAGTCAGGGATGCCCGACGGGGTGCTGATGCCGGCGCCGGTAAGGACCATGAACGGCTGGCCGTGCATGGCGGCGGCGAGTTGCTCGAGCGGTGGGGCAGTAGGGCGATCGATCATGGGCTGCACTCGTTTCCAGTGGCCAGGGACGCCTATCAGAAATAGCCGCAAAGCCCTGGCGGCGCCAGTGCCTTGTCCAGGCTTCAGCGCCCGGCGCCGAACACCGACTTGGGTGGCTTGCCATAGAACCGGGTAAAGGCCGCGCTGAAGTTGCCGGGAAAGCGGTAGCCCACTTGATAGGCCGCCTGGGCCACCTGGCAGCCGCCCTCCAGCAGGCGGTGGGCATGGCCCATGCGGATTTCCAGGAGCATGCGCTGCGGCGTGGTGTTGTAGTGCTCGCGCAGGCCCTGCTTGAGCTTGAACGCGTTGAGGCCCACGGCGGCGCACAGGTAGGCCACGGTCAGGGGCTGGTGCATCTGCTCGAACATCAGGTCGCGCACCCGCTGCAGCCGTTCAAGATCGGCGGCCTTCAGGCGCCGGCCCGGGGCAACAGGGGCGGGGGCCAGGGCCTGCAACTGCAAGGACAGCAGGCTCAGGGCGTGGATATGCAGCTCCAGCGTGGGTGGCTGTTGCGAGCCTGAGGGCTGGGCCAGGGCGCTGAGGTGGCCGGCACTGGCCCGGCCAGTGGGCCCGCAGGCCAGCAGTTGCAAGGCTTCCCGCCCCAGCAGCTGGCGAGCCCGGGCGGGGCCCAGGTACTGCTGGAGCAGGGTTTCGCCCACCAGCAAGCGCAGTTGCGCCACCGTTTCATTGGCGCCATAGCGGCGTTCGCCGCGGCTGGCCTGGAAGGCGCTGACGGTGGTGTGCCCGGCGCGAAACGCCAGGCTCGAACCCTTGGCGTCGAGGTAGCCCGAAGTGCCTTGCAGGGCACAGGTGATCACCAGCAGGCGGCCAGCGTGGCAACTGCTGGCCTCTTCGATCAAGGGACGATTGGGGTGGTAGCGCGAGCGCACCAGGGTCAGGTCCTGGGCCAGGGGCAGGCTGTCGCTATAGCAATCGCCCAGGGCCTGGGGCAGCTGCTGGCGTGACCAGCCGTCCGGGGCCTGGCTGTGCTCGCGCGCAGCGTTGCACGGTAGGAGGTAGGGCTGGGAAGAACCGGGGGCAATGGCCATGTTCGCGCTCCTGCAATGAATGTCCTGCGTTTGCCATGGGAATGGATCCGTTTTCCATATGAACACGCATGATAAGCATTCTCGCTAAAAAGTAAGCTGTTTCCCAAGCAGGGGTGAGCGTCGTCACCTGGCGGCGCGCCACCTGCCACGGAGCAAGGGATGAACCCTCAGAGCTTGAAAAACGCCAGTCCCCGAGGGCTCTGGCTGCGTACGGTGCTGGTGAGTGCCATGGCGTTGCCGATGCTGATCTTCTACGCCATCGGCACCCTCGGGCCCTTGCTGGTCGCCGATCTTGGGATTGCGCCCCACTGGCTGGGTTGGCTGCTGATGAGCGCCTTCGGCCTGGCGGCACTGCTGTCGCTGTGGGCCGGGCCGCTGGTGAACCGGCTCGGCACCCGGCGTGCCCTAGCCTTGCTGTTCTGGGCGACCCTGGCCGGGTATGGCCTGCTGGTCAGCCTGCCGGGATTTGCCGGGGTGCTGCTGGCCCTGGCGATCTGCGGGGTGGCCCAGGCCCTGGCCAACCCGGTCACTCATCTGCTGGTGGCCGAGTGTGTCGAGGCCCGCAGCAAGGCGGCGCTGGTGGGGCTGAAACAGTCCGGGGTGCAGGTGTCGGCGCTGTTTGCCGGGCTGGTGCTGCCGGCCCTGGCCGGGCATCTGGGCTGGCGCGCAGCCTTGGCCTGCCTGCTGCTGCCGACCTTGCTGCTGGCGCTGTGGGGGCCAAGGGTGGCGCCGGCGGGCGTGACGGGCAAGCCCGTGAGCTTGAAGATTTCCTGGCCGAATTCACGGCTGGGGTTGTTGTTGGGGGGGCAGCTGTGTGTCGGCCTGGTGCTGGCGTCCTTCGTGACCTTTCTTGGGCTGTTCGCGGCCCGGCAAGGGGTGGCGGTCGGCGAGAGCGGGGCCATGGTCGCCGGGTTCGGGGTCATGGGCATCCTGGCCCGGACGGTGCTGACGCCATGGGCGGCACGTCTGGCGGAGGAGTCCTGGCTGCTGCTGACGTTATTGCTCCTGGCCAGCCTGGCCCTGGCGGTGACCGCCCAGGCCACGCCGCAGGCGCACTGGCCCTTGTGGTTCGGCGCGCTGGGCATGGGCCTGACGGCGGTGGCCACCCAGGCCATTGCCATGAGCATGCTGCTGCGCGATCCGGCCTTTGGCAGCCCGGCCACGGCTTCAAGCCTGCTGTCGGCGGGTTTTTTTCTCGGTTTTGCCCTGGGCCCGCTGCTGTTCGGTCTGGTCCAGCAGCGCCAGGGTGGCTTCGCCTACGCCTGGCTGTTTTTGATCGCCGTGCTGCTTCTGGGGGGTGTGTTCAGCCTGTTGCTGGCCAGGCTGCGCCGTCGCGATGCCATGGGGCGGGGGGGCCTGACGCCAGAGCGTTGAGCGAAGAGACAATGGGGCCCGACCTGAAACAGCGTTCCAGGCCGGGCAAGGGGCATCAGCTGGAGTGTTCGCTGTCGGCGTCCTGAGGCATTTCCCCGGCGTTGTCTTCTTGCCCCGGCAACTCGGTGATCACGCTGAAGTCGCTGACTTCCACCGCTCCCAGGCCATAGCCCAGCAAGTGGAAGGAGAAGGCCTTGCGGGTTTCCGGGTTGTCGAAGCTGAAGTCCATCTGCAACGGTTGGTCGGGAGTGACCAGCATCTCTTCCGGCAAGCCCAGGGGAACGTCCTGTTCCAGTTCCTTGCCCTTGAGCAGGATGTAGGCGTTCTGCTGCGGGTCGGCGGAGCGCACGGTGAAGCGCACCCGGGTCTGCGAGCCCTTGGGCATTTCCAGGTACTGGGCACCGATCAGGTTGTCGGCCCAGTCGTCCTTGATCTGCGCCTGCAGCGGGATGATCGCCGGGCTGCCGAACTGGTAGTGCTGGTTCAGCGGCGACTGCAGCAGGCTGCGGTCCAGGTGCGCAGCCCGGGCGCTGATCTGCCGTGCCCGCAGGCCGCCGTACTGGCCTTGCAGGCTGGCGCTGTCGGCGATGAAGCCGGGGCTGGCGTAGTAGCGGCAGCGTTGCTGGAAATCACACTCGGTGAAGGTGCCCTGGCCATCGTGGTAACGCAGCTTGCCGTTGGTGTAGGACATGATCTCCCGGCCCTGGGCATAGTCGCGAAACAGCGAGCGGCCGCTGAGGCTGGCGGGCACCGGCAGGGCGAAGTAGTCCAGCACCGAGGCACTGAGGTCGACGTGGCCGTAGGTCCCGGACTTGAGGTGCGGCAGCAGCGCCTGGTCCGGGGCGAGCATCAGGTTGAAGCCCCAGGACGAAGCCAGGCGCACGCCGTCGATGCCGTGGGACTCATCGGAGGTGATGATCACCAGGGTGTCCTTGAGCACGCCCTTGCGCTCCAGCCCCGTGAGGAACTGGTCGATGGCGTCGTCCAGGTAGCCGACCGCCGCCTGCTTCGGCGTGTCATAGCGCTCCAGGTAGTCCTCGGGGGCCGAGTAGGGCTGGTGGGTGCCGACGGTCAGCAGGGTGAGCATCCACGGCTTCTTGTTTTTCTTCAGCTGCTCGACGTAGCTCAGGGCGCCTTCGAAGAAGGCCTTGTCGTCCTTGCCCCAGGGGAATTCCAGGTAGTTGTCGTTCTTGAACCACTCCAGGCCATGGGTCGAATCAAAGCCGATGTGCGGCATGATCTTGTCCTTGGCCATGAAGCGCAGGCCGGCGCCCTGCAGGTAGTGGGTGTTGAAACCGAACTTGTGCATCTGCGCCGGCAGGCAGGCCTGGTTGCGCTGGCTCTGGGTGAGCATCTCGACGCCCTTGGGGGTGCCGTTGTCGAGCTTGTCGTAGTCGCCGCAGAGCATGGCGTACAGGCCACGGATGGTCTGGTGGCTGTGCAGCACGTAGTCCGGGGTGTTCATGCCGCGCTCGGCCCAGGCGCTGAGCTTGGGCATCAGGTCTTCCTGGTAGTGGCTGTTCAGGGCCTCGCGGTTGGTGCGGATATAGGCCCCGGGAATGCCTTCCAGGGTGATCAGCAGCACGTTGCGCGCGCGACCGGCGCTGGGCAGCAGCGGCTGGCCTTCAAGATCGAGGCGGGTCAGCCCGGTCATGGGGGGGGCTACATCGGCGACATCGCCTTGCAGCCAGTCTTCGACCTGCATCTGTGCATGGCCGGTGGCGGTGGCCAGGGCCTGGTGGGGCAGGTTGAACAGCTGCCACTGGTCGGCTTCGCTGGGCTTCAGGTACTGGGTGGTGCCATGGACCAGGAGCAGCCCCAGCGGCACGATCCACAGCGCGCGTGGCAGGGCCGGCAGCTGGCTTGCCCGGCTGCTGCGCTGAACCACCAGCCACAACACCAGCCCCAGCAGCAGGGTCAGCCCCAGCTCGGGGTGGGTCAGGCCGCCGCCGGTGGAGTTGCCGACAAATTGCGGGTCCACCAGGTAATGCAGGTCGGCGAGGTTGGGCATGCGCCCCACGGCGCTCACCAGCTCGGCGCTGACCAGGGTCAAGAGCGCCCAGACCAACAGCACCGGCAGCGCCAGCCACCAGCGGCGGCGATACAGGAGCAGGGTCAGCAGGCTGGCGCTGGCCAGGTCCGACAGATAGCCCAGCGGGTGGGACCAGCCCAGGGCCAGGCGCGCGCCCATGGGCACCAGCAACAGCAGGCTGAACAAGGCACACAGGGGGGCGAGGGGGTGTTGTAGGCAACGACGGATCAACTTCACAAATAACCTGCCTGTCATTAAATCTTCATGCAAATGTGCGCAATGGTAACAAGAGCAGCAGGCAAGACGTTTCTTATTCGTGGGGGGAATTGATTTCTCGGCGATCGGCGAATGGCTCTGGAGGCGTTTCAGACTGAGCTCAAGCCCCGTACTCAGGCGTCTGGCTGCGAGTGCGAAAAAAGGTTGGCAGCGGCGGGATTTACTATTTCAGGGTGTTAAAAAGCCGATTGCCCTGTGGCGAGGGAGCTTGTTCCCGCTTGCTCCCGCTTGCTCCCGCTGGGGCGCGCAGCGCCCCCGGTCGCGTCTACGCGGTGAGCCTGATAAACCGCGCCGGCAGGTTTTACGACCGCTACGCGGCCGAACGGGAGCAAGCTCCCTCGCCACAACAGGCCTTGTCTCCACAACAAGCCCTGAGGCCCGTGGGGTCAGACCACGGTGCCGAAGACGCTGCCCACGGCGGCGGTGAGGCCCATGGCCAGGGCGCCCCAGAGGGTCACGCGCCAGGCGCCCGGCACCACCTTGGCGCCGCCGGCGCGGGCCGCCACGGCTCCCAGGCCGCCGAGGAACACCAGGGACATGCCGGCAATCCACGGCACCACGCTGTGCGTCGGGGCAATGAAGGTCACCGCCAGGGGCAGCGCCGCGCCCACCACGAAGCTGGCCGCCGAGGCCAGGGCCGCCTGCAGCGGGTTGGCCGCCAGGGCCTCGCTGATCCCCAGTTCGTCGCGGGCGTGAGCCCCCAGGGCGTCGTGGGCCATCAGCTGCACCGCCACCTGGCGGGCCAGTTCCGGGTTGACGCCGCGGTTCTGGTAGATGTGGGCCAGTTCGTTGAGTTCGGCCTGGTGATCGCTGGCCAGCTCGGCGCGTTCCCGGGCCAGGTCGGCCTGTTCGGTGTCGGCCTGTGAATGCACGGAAACGTATTCTCCGGCGGCCATCGACATGGCCCCCGCCACCAGCCCGGCCATGCCGGTGACCAGCAGCGTGCCGTGGCTGGCGCTGGCCGCGGCTACGCCGATCAGCAGGCTGGCGGTGGAGACAATGCCGTCGTTGGCCCCCAGGACGGCAGCGCGCAGCCAGCCAATACGGTCGTTACGGTGCAGTTCGCGGTGTCGGTGCATGAATTTCATCGGCAATGGACTCAGGTGGATGGCATTGAACAATTCGTCGGGTGGGCCTGGGCTTCAGCGGGCCTCGATTTCGGCCTGCAACTGCCCACCCACAATAGACACTTCCCGCAACTGCCCGGCGTCGCGGATCACAAACAAGGCATCCATGCCACGCGCCTGGGCCAGCCGTGGCCCTTCGACTTCACCCAGCACCAGCAGCGCGGTGGCCCAGGCATCGGCCAGCATGCAGCTGCCGGCCACCACGCTGACCGAGGCCAGGCGGTTGTGCAGGGGCGCGCCGGTGCTCGGGTCCAGGGTATGAGCGTAGGACTGTCCGGCGATATCCACCCAGTGGCGGTAGTCGCCGGAGGTGGCGATGGCCGCATCTTCCAGCTCCATCACCCCCATGACCTGGCGTTCCCCGCGCAGGGGTTTCTCCACGGCCACGCTCCAGGGCTGGCCCCCGGGCTTGCGGCCCCGGGCGCGCATTTCGCCGTCGATCCCCACCAGGTACTCGCGGATGCCCGAGGCTTCCAGGGCCCGGGCCAGTTCGTCGACGCCAAACCCCTTGGCGATGCCGTTGAGGTCCAGGCGCAGTTTGCCGCGCTTGCGCAGGCGGTGGCGCCTGGGTTCCAGCACCAGGGCGCTGCCGGCACAGTGGCGGCGTTGCTGGCCCAGTTCACGCAAGGCCGGTGGTTCCAGGGTCCGCGGCGCGGGGCCAAAGCCCCAGTTCCGGACCAGGTCCCCCACGCCAATCTCGAAGGCGCCGTGCGATTGCTCGCTGACCCGCAGCGCCGTGGTGATGACCTGCATCAGCTCCCGCGGCACGCTGACCCAGCGGTGCCGGGGCGCGGCGTTGAGGCGGTTGAGATCGGACTGGGGGTTCCAGCCCGACATCTGCTGTTCGACCCGCGCCACGGCCTGGGCCAGGCGCTCGCCGAGGTCCTGGGTGGCGAAGCCCGGGGCGGCGTAGAACAGCGCGCTGTAGCGGCTGCCCATGGTCGGGCCGTTGAGGCTGTAGCGCTGCAGTGCGGCGGTTTCAGTAGACATCTTCACGGTAACGTCCTTGGGCCTTGAGGGTCAGTACGCTCAGGTTGAGCGGGGCCAGCACTTCGTCCAGGGCCTGCATCACGCCCTTGGCCATCTCCCGGCTGCCGCAGACCAGCACCTGGGCGCCTTTTTCCACCAGCCGGCGCAGCGCCAGGGCATCGGCCAGCAGCCGGTCCTGCACGTAGCCGCGCTCCTGGACCTGGGAGAAGGCCGCGCGCAGGGCGGTCAGGCGCCGGTCGGCGAGGTAGCCCTTGAGTTCCGGTTCGTAGAGGAAATCCGAAGCCGGGTGCCGCCCGCCCCAATACAGGTGCATCGGCTGCCGGGCCCGATTGCCGCGGATGAACCCCGCCAGGGGACCGATGCCGGTGCCGGCACCGATCAGGATCACCGGCTGCGCGCCCTGCGCCGGACGAAACTGCGGATTGGGCTGGATGAAGCCTTGGATCCGCGCGCCCAGTTGCAGCTCATGGAGAAAGCCCGAGCACAGGCCGCCCGGGTGCTTGCGCACGCAGATCTCCAGCACCCCGTCGGCGCGGCTGCTGGCCAGGGAATAGAAGCGTGGCTGGGCCGTGCCGGGGGGCAGGATGCCCACCAGGTCGCCGGCCTGGAACTCGGGCAACGGCTGCCCGCTGCCGTCGGCGGCCTTGAAGCGCAGGATCCGCGTCGGCGCCTGGACCTGATCGCCGTAGGCCACCGATTCCACCAGTTGCCACTCATGGCAGGGCAGGGCGTGGGCCTGATGCTGCAGGTCCAGGGGCAGGCCCAAGGCCTGGCCCAAGGCCTGGCCCAGGGCCCGGCCCCAGCGCTGGAACGCCTGGGGCGACTGGCGATCGATGGTTTCCAGGGGTAGCAGGCACTGCGCCGCGCCGGCGTCCAGGGCGTTCTGCACCTGTTCGGCAAAGCCGCAGAAACGCGGGAACTGCCGGTCGCCAAAGCCCAGCACGGCGTACGCCAGGTCGGGCGCCAGCGGCCGCTGTTGCAGGCGCGCGAGGAAGCCTTGGGCCGAGGCCGGGGCATCGCCGTCGCCGTGGGTGGCGGTGAGGATCAGCAACTGGCGGGCCTTGGGGTAGTCGTTGCGCAGTTGGTTCATTGGCGCGCTGTGGACTCGGCGTCCCGCCGCCACCAGGGCCTGCTGCAGGGTCCGGGCAAAGCCCCAGGTACCGTTGCTTTCGCTGCCCACCAGGATCACGCAGTCGGCGGTGTCGGCCGGGCAGTTGTCGTCGATCGCCACCGCGTCGCGACGCCGGCGCCACCACAGCCACAGGCCGGTGAGGCTCATCAGCGGTACCCCCAGGGCGCTGACGCCCAGCAACAGGCCCAGCCACCACAGGCCTTCGCCGGTGTGCAGTTGATAGATGAACCCGGCAACCTGCTGCATTGCGCCCTCGGGCTGGAAGGCCAGCAGGGCGCCGCTGGCCGGGTCGACATAACCTTCGCCGCTGCGGGTGCGCAGGCTGTAGGGATCCTGGGGGTTGCCAGGGGCGGGGTAGACCAGCTCGCGCAGATCGTTGAGGTCCACGGCCTGCAACGCCGAGAGACTCTCCACCGGCAAGGCCGGGCCGGCGCTGATCGGGGTCGGCAAGGCGGGCTGGCTCTGGCCGTCGTCGGCGATCAGGCCCAAGGTGCTGGCCGACAGGTACAGCCCGCTCAAGGCCGACAGCAGCAGGCCAAGGATCGTCAGGCGCCCCACCTCGGCGTGCCAGCGCTGGCTGAAACTGCCGCGCAACGGCCGCAGCAGCTTGCCCCAGCCACCGGCGCGGCGTGCCAGCAGCACCGCGCCGGACGCCGACAGCAACAGCATCGCCAGGGCGCCCAGCGCCGACACGACATGCCCCGGGGTGTCGAGAAACAGCGAGCGGTGCAGTTCCTTGACCCAGCGGGCAAAGGCCGAGGGCGTGTAGGGCGCGAGCACCGCGCCGGTCCGTGGATCGACGCTGCTGGCCAGGGTCTGGCCATGCTCGTGGTGGTAGACGATCAGCGTGCCCGAAGGCGTGCGGCGGATCTGTTCGACCCCGTTCAACTGGCCGGCCACGCGTCCGGCCAGCTGCGCGACGCTGACTTCAGCCGCCGCCGGTGGTGGCGTGTGCAGGCGTTCCAGGGCCGGGTTCAGCGCCAGGGTCGCGCCGCTGATGGCCAGCAGCATCACCAGCAGGGCGGCCAGCAGTCCGGGGATTGAGTGCAACGAGCGCAACATGGTCGGGCCTCCTCGGGGCGCGGGGCTTACAGGTCGTAGCGCAGGGACTGCACGTAGGTGCCGCCACTGGCGGGTTGCCCGCTGCCCTTGAGGGTCAGGGGCAGGACCACGTCGGCGCGCACGTCGCGCTGGTCTTCCACGGCGCTGTCGATGCGGATCTGATACCCGGCGTCGATCAGGCTGTCCGCCAGTTCGGTGCTGACCGTCAGGGTCTCGCCGCTGCCGACGCTGGCGCCGGTGACACCGTCGTACTGGCCGGCGGCCGCGCCGCCACCACGGGCCCAGTCCGGCAGGTGCTTGTAGTACTTGGCCTTCTTGCCGGCTACCCACAGGGTTTTCTGGTAGGCGCCGTTGGCGTCGGTGAGGTAGATCGCCAGGTAAGCACCGTTGCCGCTGTAGGGCTTGAGCTGGGTGCTCAGGGTCACTTCACGGGCCTGGGCCAGTGCCGGCAGGGCCAGGGCCGCGGTGAGGCAACCGGCGATCACAAGCTTGTTCATGAGGCTGTCCTTTTTTGCTGAATGTGGCCGCAGCCTGGGCCGCCTAGCTGACAGCAACCTGAAGGCCGGGAAAAAACTTCAGGCCGGGGCGCTCACGGTGACCCGGGCTTTTGCTGATCTGCCTCGCATCGCGCGGGCGCGACACTGGCTACCCTGATCAGGCTGGCGGCTTCTTCAGATTCGCGTCAGGTTCAGCGGTTAAGGTGCAGCACCACACAGGTCAAAGGAGAGCGTCGATGCGGGTGTTATTGGTCGAGGATGCGGCAGGGCTGGGGGACGCGGTGCGCGAACAGATTGCCGACGATGGCCACGCGGTGGATTGGGTGCAGCGCCTGGAGCAGGCCCGGGCCAGCGTCGCCAGCACGCCCTACGACCTGATCCTGCTGGACCTGATGCTGCCTGACGGGCGCGGCCTGGAGTTCCTGCGCCAGCGCCGCGGCGCCGGCGACGTGACCCCGGTGATCATCCTCACCGCCCAGGACCAGATTTCCGAGCGCATCGCCGGGCTTAATGCCGGCGCCGACGACTACCTGGTCAAGCCCTTCGACCTGTTCGAGCTGTCGGCGCGAGTCGCTGCGGTGGCCCGGCGCTACAGCGGCAACCCCAACCCGCAGATCCGCCTCGGCGAGCTGCACGTGGACCTGAACGCCCGTACGGTGCAGCGCGACGGCAGCATCATCGACCTGACCGCCCGCGAATGGGCGGTGTTCGAGGCCTTTGTCCAGCGCCCCAGCGCCTTGCTCTCCAAATCCCAGCTGGAGGAACGGCTGTATGCCTTCGGCGCGGAAATCGAGAGCAACACCATCGAGGTCTACGTCAGCCGCCTGCGCAAGAAGCTCGGCCGCGAGCTGATTGAAACCGTGCGCGGCATGGGCTACCGGCTGATGCCCGCATGAAGCGTCCCATCAGCCTGCAGAAACGCCTGAGCCTGGGCCTGACCCTGGGCATGACCCTGCTCTGGCTCGGGGCCACCGCCGGCACCTGGCTGGTGGTCCAGCACGAGCTGGACGAAACCTTCGACAGCGCCCTGGAAGCCACCGCCCAGCGCATCCTGCCGCTGGCCGCGCTGGAGATCGGCAACCGTCGCGGGCCGCGCCGGGCGCGGCACGTGGCAACCCTGAAGATGGACAGCGAATACCTGACTTACCTGGTGCGCGACGCCGACGGACGGATCCTCATGCGCTCCCACGACGCCAAGCTGAAGATCTTCAGCCACCGCCCAAGCCCCGGTTTCAGCACCACGGACAAATACCGCCTGTACAGCGCCAGCATCGAGAACGACTCGATCGTCATCGAAATCGCCGAGCCCCTGGCCCACCGGCGCGAGGCCTCGCGGGAGGCGTTGCTGGCCCTGCTGCTGCCCTTGCTCGGGCTGATTCCCATCAGCCTGGTGGGCACCTGGCTGTTCGTGCGCATCAGCCTGCGCAGCGTGCTGGCTTACCGGCGCGCGGTGGAATCGCGCGGCGTGGGCGACCTGTCGCCGATCCAGGTGGCGCGCCTGCCGGCGGAAATCGATCCCTTGGCCGAAGCGGTCAATCATCTGCTGGAGCGCCTGCGCAAAGCCTTGGAAGCGGAGCGCAGCTTCACCGCCAACAGCGCCCATGAACTGCGCACGCCCCTGGCCGCGACCCTGGCGCAGATCCAGCGCCTGCGCCAGGAAGCCCCGCAGGGACCGTTGCAGGTCCGGGCGGCGAAGATCGAGAACGCCCTGCGGGAACTGGCCAGGCTCTCGGAAAAGCTCATGCAACTGGCCAAGGCCGAAGGCGGCGGGCTGCTCTCGCAAACCCCCGAGGACCTGATTCCGTTGCTGGCGCATGGCGTGGAGGAGTGGAATCGCGGCGCGGCGGCGCGGATCAACCTGCAGTTGCCGGAAGTGGCCCGGGTGTGCACGGCCATCGATCCGGACGCCTTTGGCATCCTGCTGCGCAACCTGATCGAGAACGCCCTGAAATACGGTGATGCGGCGCAACCGGTAGAGGTCAGCCTCGGCGCCGACGGCTGCTTGCGGGTGATCAATGGCGGGCCGCGGGTGCCGGCGGAGGTACTGCAACGCCTGACCGAACGTTTCGTGCGTGGCAACAGTGAAACCAGCGGTTCGGGCCTGGGCCTGGCGATTGCCCAGAGCATCGTCCACGGCGTCGGCGGCCAGTTGCACCTGGCCTCACCGGCCAGCGGCCGCGACGACGGCTTCGAAGTTCGCGTGCACTTTCCCTTGCAGACGCCGACCCAACCGTAGGCGCTGGCTTGCCAGCGAAGGCGCCGGTTGGGGGCGGTGCAAGGCGTACGGGGTCATTCGCCGCGGATGTATTGCTCCAGCTGGCGGATCAGGTCGGCCTGTTCGGCAATCGCTTCCTTGACCAGGTCGCCGATCGACAGCAGCCCCAGCAACTGGCCGTTCTCCACCACCGGCAGGTGGCGCAGGTGGTTGTTGGTCATGATGCTCATGCAGGTTTCCACGTTCTGGTGGGAGTCCACGGTGATCACCGGCGAGCTCATGATCGCGCTCACCGGGGTGCCCACCGAGGAGCGCCCGTGCAGTACCAGCTTGCGCGCATAGTCACGTTCGCTGATGACCCCGACCACTTCACCCTTCTCCATCACCGGCAGGGCGCCGACGTTTTTTTCGGCCATCAGCATCAGCGCTTCCAGGACCATCTGGTGCGGGGCAATGGTGTGCACTTGCTGGTTGTGCTTGGCCTTGAGTTTCAGCAGTTCTGCGACGCTCTTCATGGGGCGCTCCGAGGGTTCTACGTGGGGCGGCGATGTACCGCCCTGAGGGGTTTCTAAAGAATCGTAGAGACTCGACCAACCGGCAAGGCTGAAAACGGCAGATAAACGGCGAAAAACGTCAGCCCGGGAATTTTTTTTCATCACGGCCCCGATAACGGGGCCGTGGCCGTCAGTGGAAGCGTTGCAGGGAGAAACTGTCCAGGTCGATTTCGCTGCGGCCGTCCACCTGCAACTGGGCCAAGGCTTCGCCAATCGCCGCCGAGTGCTTGAAGCCATGGCCGGAGCAGGCGCTGACCACGGTGACGTTGGCCAGGCGCGGGTGACGGTCGATGATGAAGCCCGAATCCGGGGTCACGGTGTAGGCGCAGACGCTGGCCTTCACCAGCTCCGGCGCCAGCCCGGCGATATGCGGGGCCACCAGCTCGCGGAACAGGCGCTGGGCGTCGGCGAGGCTGGGCTGACGGTCGAGGTGGTCCGGCTGGCTGCTGGCGCTGTACTGCTCGGTGGCGATTTTCACGCTGCCTTCGCCGGGAATCGGCGGGAAGCCATAGCAGGTGTCGACGTCGTCGGCGCTGTGGAGGATGAAGCTCGGCGAGCGGGCCGGGTAGTGTTGCGGCTCATCGAGGCGGAACCAGTACAACTGCTGGCGACAGACCTGCAGCAGGGTATCGAAGGGCGCCCCGAGCAGCTGCGCCGACCACATGCCGGCGCTGACGATGACCTGCCGGGCGCGAATTCGCGAACCGGCGCTGATGACGTCCACGCCCTCGGCGTCGGACTTGAGCTCCTGCACGGTCTGGCCAGTGATCAGGGTCGCCCCCAGTTGCCGGGCCCGGGTCAGTTGCGCGTCGATGCAGCGTTCCGGGCGGACAAAACCGCCGCCGGGTTCGAAGTAGCCCCGGGCACTGTCGGCCAGCGGGGCGAACTGTGGAAAGCGCTGGCGGATCTCGGCGGCGTCCAGCACCTGGTGCTCGATGCCGTAGTGCCGGGCCAGCGCAATGCTGTTGTCGGTGAAGTCCCGGGCCTGCGCCGGGCGCTGCGGGTCGGTGCTGGCGGTCATCACCAGCACCCCGCACTGTTCGAATAACGGCACGTCCAGTTCGGCTTCCAGCTCGCGCCAGATCTGCTGCGAACGGATCGCCAGCGGCACGTAGGCCGCGCCTTCGCCCACCGCCTGGCGGGTGATGCGCGTGTCGCCGTGGCTGGAGCCCTGATCATGAGGCGGGGCGAAGCGGTCGATGCCCGCCACCTTGACCCCGCGCTTGGCCAGTTGATAGAGCGTGGCGGCGCCCATGGCGCCCAGGCCTACGACGACAACATCGAATTCGGGTGTCTGCACGGCAAGATCCTTGAAGGGTGAAGGCTCAGCGACGGTTGATCGTGGCCAGGGTCATGGGCGCGATGATCCGGTGGAACGGCGCCACCGGCAGCATGTACAGGCGCCCCAGGCGGTTGTGCGGATGCACCACGGTGCTCAGCACCACCGGGCGCAGGCCCTCGGCGGTCAGGGGCTGGAGGTTGAGCGACAGGTGCACGTCCAGGTGCTTGTCGCGGTCCACCACCAGCACTTCGTCGGGGCGCTGGGAAACCAGGGTGAAGATGCCCACCCGGTCGCCGGGCCGGTAGTCCGCGTCGGGGCGTGACAGGTCGATGCGGGTCAGGCGCCCCAGGTCCTTGAGACCGAACAACTGCACCACGCGGTTGCGCAGGCCCATCATGCGGTCGATCCAGGCCGGGGTCTGGCTCATCAGGCACAGCAGGTGGCGCATGGCGCTGCGCTCGGGGTCTTCGGCCAGGGTGCGACGACAGTCGATGAAGCTCGCCCCCGGGGCCAGGGCGGCGATGCTGGCGTCATGGGGCAACGGGCAAGGGTGAACGGCGGATTTCATCGGTACGGCTCCCTGAATGCTGACCGCGCCGGCCGGCTTGCGCGGCCGCGCGAGTGATGGTCCTGATGATCGACGACGGCGGATTATGACCCAGGGCACGGCGCGGCAGAGCGGTTTTTTCGTTGCCGGCGCGCCTCAGTGCTGTGGCGCGGGCGGGCGCATTTCCAGCCAGCCAATGCTCTGCTTGCCGTAGCCGGTGCTGTCCAGCAGGCGCCGGGCATCGAACCATTGCTGGCCCTCGTGCTTCTGCCATTGCTCGCCCCAGCTGTTGAGCACCTTGAGGCCTTCCTGGCACGGGCCCTGGGGCGTGCACAGGCGGGCGTGACCATAGGCCACCAGGCTGTGCTGGTACTGTTCGGGGCATTTTTTCTGCCCGGCGTCGCGGTACAGGCAGACGTTGGCGATGATCACCGGGTTGCCAGCGTCGATCGCCTGGGTCAGGGCCGGGTACAGGCCGGCGAAGTGCTTCTGCTTGGCGGTTTCCGGCAGGGCGCGGATCTGCAGCTGGTCCTTGAGTTCGAAGAACGCCCGGCGGCTGGCGCGCCGGCATTCGGGGGGGATGATGATTGCCGCAAAGAAACCGCCGAAATTCGCCTGGCCCAAGGCCTGGCCGATGCCCCGGGCATCCCGGCTGGTGGCGTAGATCGCCTTGAGCTGCGCGACCTGGGCGTCGCTGGCCAGGCAGTCGGTGCAAGGCGCCTTGAGCCGGTTCTGTTGATAGAAGCCCCCCAGTGCCTTCAACACCGCGCGCTGGGCCTTGACGTCCTCGGCGCTGATGGCGCCGCTGGGCACGAACCTGTCCTTGAACAGCATCTCCTCGGAAAAGCACGCCTGGGACACCACATGCCCCACCATCAACGCGGCGGTTTCCAGGGTGTAGAGCGGGTCGCCGCCCTCGCTGATGTCCTCGTAGGAGCCGACGCTGTCCACCTCGCCCATGGGCTTGCGGCCATAGCGCGCCATGTCCAGGGGCGCCGCCAGCTGGTGCTTGTCGATCCGTGTGCAATCTTCCTTCGCCGCCTGGCACTGGTAGTAGTTGAATACTGCCGCGGCGCTGTGGCTGAAGCACAGGCCCAGGCCCTGTTGCGAGGTCGCCGGCGGCAGGTTGCCGATGACGTGCTCGCTGCCCGGGGCGGGCTTGGCCGTGCTGGGCAGGGCCACCAGCGCCAGCAGCGGTGGCGCGGCATGCAGGTGCAGCGGGATCAGGGCCGGAATCAGCCAAAGCGCGCGCCAGGGTGCAGGCATGTCGAAGGACCTGTGTCGGTCAGTGAGTGGTTGGGGCTTGGGGCCTTACCGGCTGAATCTAGCCAAGGTCATGGCAGCCTGCCACTGGGTGCTGCCGGGTTGGCGCGGTCTTTTTACCGCTGCTTGCAGGCTCGGCGTTGTGCAGCAGCAACTGACCGAACGCCTGGGCCGCCGTGGTTTTCTCAGCGCTGCTCCAGGCCAGCAGAAAACGCGCGCCGGGCAACTCCGGCAGGCCGTATTCACCATCGACGATGCGCAGGCCCGGGCGCAGGTCGCTGGCCATCTGCACCGTCACGCCAAGGCCGGCGAGCACCGCAGTGCGAATGCCTTCCTGGCTGGGTGAGCTGAACGCCAGATGCCAATTGACCGCGCTTTCGCCCAGAGCGTCCAGGCCGATCTGCCGATTGACGCAAGGCGCCGGTGCCAGGGCCAGGGGCAGGGAGGCCCCGGGCGTGAGGTTGAAGTGTTCGGCGGCGACCCAGACGAAGCGGGCGCTGCGCAGCACCTCGCCGCTGTCGCGCCGCCCCGGTTCCGAGAGCACCACCGCCAGGTCCAGCTCCCCGGCCTTGAGCATTTTGCGCAGGTCCAGGTAGGTGCCGACGCTGACGTCCAGGCGCACCTCGGGAAAGGCCCTGGAAAACTGGCACAGCAGCGGCGGCAGGCGCTCGCCCATAAAGGTCTCGGGCACCCCGAAGCGCACCACGCCCTTGAGCCGCGACGGCTGGAAGCGCCGGGCCAGGGCATCCAGGGAGGCGAGGATCTGTTGCGCGTGTTGCAACACCTCCTGGCCGTCCTCGGTCAGGCTCAGGCGCCGGGTGGTGCGCAGCAGCAGGGGCCGCCCCAGTTGTTCCTCCAGCCGGCGGATCTGATGGCTGACCGCCGACTGGGTGAGGTTCAGGCGCTGGCCGGCGCGGGTGAAACCGGCGCACTCATGGACCGCGACCAGGGCCCGCAGCAGGGTGGGATCAATATTCAAGGTAAGGGCAGATTCATGATGGAAATTGCTGAATCCTACAAAATTTAATCATTTCCGTCATCGAGTGGCGTTACCCAGACTTGCGCCCTCAGCCGCTGCCGGCTGAAGCCTGCCAATCGCACCTGTGGAAGCCATCCGATGTCACGATTTTCTGCTCTCAACCCCCTTGCCCTGGCGGCGGTCTGCCTGGCCGCATTGATGTTCGGCCTGGAGATCTCCAGCGTACCGGTGATTCTGCCGCTCCTGGAAAGCCGCCTGCAGGGCGACTTCAGCGACCTGCAATGGATCATGAATGCCTACACCATCGCCTGCACCGTGGTGCTGATGGCCACCGGCGCCCTGGCCGATCGCTTTGGCCGCAAGCGGGTGTTTGTCTTCAGCATCGTCGCCTTCGGCCTGGCCTCGCTGCTCTGTGGCCTGGCCCAGGACATGACGGCGCTGATCGCCAGCCGGGCCCTTCAAGGCCTGGCCGGGGGCGCGATGCTGATCACCCAGGTGGCGATCCTGTCCCAGCAGTTTCGTCAGGGCCGCGAGCGCAGCCGGGCCTTCGCCGCGTGGGGCGTGGTGTTCGGCATCGGCCTGGGGTTCGGGCCGATCATTGGCGGAGCGATCCTGTCGCTGTCCAGCTGGCCGTGGATTTTCCTGGTACACGGGCCGCTGGCGCTGCTGACCCTGGGGCTGGCGGTGGCCGGGGTCGAGGAGGTCCGTCAGGCACGGGCCGGCAAGCTCGATAGCGTCGGCATCGTACTGCTGTCGCTGGCGGTGTTCGGTCTGACCTTTGTGCTGACCCAGGGCCCGACCCTGAGCCGTTTCAGCGCCCTGGCCGTGGTTCTGGCGACCCTGGCCTGCTTCGCTGCCTTTATCCGTGTCGAGCAGCGCAGCCGGCAACCGATGTTCGAGCTGGGGCTGTTCAGGAACCGCCGGTTTTCCGGGGCGTTGCTGGGTTCCATGGGTATGAATTTCAGCTTCTGGCCGTTCATGATCTACCTGCCGATCTACTTCCACGGCGCCCTGGGCTACAACAGCCTGCACAGCGGGCTGGCGCTGCTGGCCTATACCTTGCCGACCCTGGTCCTGCCGCCCGTGGGCGAACGCCTGGCCCTGCGTTTCGAGGCCGACTGGGTGATTCCTCTGGGGTTGTCCTGCATCGGCCTGGGCTTTGTGGCGATGTTTGGTGCCAGCCAGTGGGCCCTCAGCAGCGGCATGCTCATCCTGCCCGGCGCGCTGCTGGCGGGGATTGGTCTGGGCATCTGCAATACGCCGGTGACCAATACCACCACCGGGTCGGTGCCCGCCGATCAGGCCGGCATGGCCTCGGGGGTCGACATGAGTGCGCGGATGATTTCCCTGGCGCTGAACATTGCCTTGATGGGCTTGATCCTGGTGGCGGGGGTGGGCGCCTACCTGCGGCGTCACCTGAGTGGGGCGCTGGATGCCGGGCAACTGCGGGGTTGGGCGCAGCAGATCGCCTCTGGCCACGGTTCTTTGGAGGCTTTGCCGTGGCTGGCGGACGGTACGCCGCAGGTGGCCCTGGCCCATGGCTTTGGTTGGGTCATGCTGTACGGCGGCTTGTGTGTCTGGGGGCTGGCATTGCTCAGCCTGCTGATATTCGCCCCATGGCAGTCAAAGCCAGTGGAGTCGATCGCGCAGTAGCCGCTGCCGAGCGTCAGCGAGGTTGCGAAAGGGGCCGCAGGACCCTCTGTTGCCGGGGGGCGCCTATGCCGCCCCAGCCGTTCGCAGCCTGTGGCAGCAGGGAGGGCAGAGAACGCAAAAAAGGCGCCCGAAGGCGCCAAGGATTCACCCCAACCGAGGGAGCCGGGTGAAGCCGTTCGCAGGAGTGTCGCGGTGGTAAGGCGCGACATGAACGGAAGAGGGCGGTCGTGCCCGCCCGCGGCGGGCACCTTGCATCATTTGCCGAGCTTGATCCTTGTCCAGCCGCGGTTCATCACGCGCTGGATGGCAATCGGCTGGTCCGGCACCGCGTACAGCGTGGCCAGTACATCCTGGGGCGGGTAGGACGCCGGGTCGTTGCGGATCGCTTCGTCCACCAGCGGCGTGGCGGCGGCGTTGGCGTTGCTGTAGCCGAGGCTGTTGGTGACCTCGGCGATGATGTCCGCGCGCATCAGGAAGTTCATGAACAGGTAGGCGTTGTCGACGTTGGTGGCGTCCTTGGGGATGGCCATCATGTCGTAGAAGCTGCCGGCGCCTTCCTTGGGAATGCTGAAGGCGACCTTCTCCTTGTTGCCGGCTTCTTCGGCGCGGGAACGGGCTTGCAGCACGTCGCCGGAGTAACCCACGGCCACGCAGATATTGCCGTTGGCCAGGTCCGAGATGTACTTGGAGGAGTGGAAGTAGGTCACCGACGGACGAATCTTCATGAACAGCGCCTCGGCTTCGAGGATTTGCGCCTTGTCCTTGCTGGTCACCGGGTAGCCCAGGTAGTGCAGGGCGGCGGGGAGCATTTCGGTGGGTGAGTCGAGGAAGCTGATGCCGCAGGCCTTGAGTTTCTCGGCGTTCTCCGGCTTGAACAGCAGGTCCCAGGAATTGATCGGGGCATCAGTGCCCAGGGCCGCCTTGACCTTGTCCGGGTTGTAGCCGATGCCGATCGAACCCCACATGTAGGGGAAGGCGTGGGCGTTGCCCGGGTCGCTGGCGGAGGCGTTCTTGAGCAGCACCGGGTTGAGGTTCTTCCAGTTGGGCAGCTTGGACTTGTCCAGTTCCTGGTAGACCCCGGCCTTGATCTGCTTGGCCAGGAAGCTGTTGGACGGCACCACGATGTCGTAGCCGGACTTGCCGGTGAGCAGGCGCGCTTCCAGGGTTTCGTTGCTGTCGAAGACGTCGTAGGTGACATGGATGCCGGTTTCGGCCTCGAACTTCTTCAGGGTGTCCGGGGCGATGTAGTCCGACCAGTTGTAGACGCGCAGCACCTTATCGTTGGCTTGAGCGCCAGTCACCATCGCGCCCATCAAGGACAGTGAGAGCAGGGTTTTGGCGAACAGTGTCCTGCCAAGCATTTTCATCACTACAACTCCATTTCTTATTGTGCAGATTGCTGCGTGTGCAAGGTGGATATCGGGGTGGAGGCTTTCGCGAGCCAGCTCGCTCCTACAGGGACCATACAAACCCTGTAGGAACCCGCTGGCTGGCGAAGAGGCCGTCAGGCCGTCGCCGGCGTTTGTACCGCAGGTTTTTTCGCCGCCGGTGGCTGCCAGGATTCGTTGGCGGTGAAGTCCATGGCTTCCTGGATCGCCCGCTTGCGGGCCGCTTCGGCGCGACGGCCGAAGTACCAGACCAGGAAGGTCACCAGCGACACCGCCAGCAGGATCAGGCTGGCCACGGCGTTGATCTCAGGTTTGACCCCCAGGCGCACCGCCGAGAACACTTCCATCGGCAAGGTGGTGGAACCCGGGCCGGAAACGAAGCTGGCCAGCACCAGGTCATCCAGGGACAGGGCAAAGGACATCATGCCGCCGGCCGCCAGCGACGGCGCGATCATCGGGATGGTGATCAGGAAGAACACCTTGAACGGTCGCGCTCCCAGGTCCATCGCCGCTTCTTCGATGGACAGGTCCAGCTCCCGCAGGCGCGCGGAGACTACCACGGCGACGTATGCGGCGCAGAATGTGGTGTGAGCGATCCAGATGGTGACGATGCCGCGTTCCATCGGCCAGCCGATCAATTGCGCCATGGCCACGAACAGCAGCAACAGCGACAGGCCGGTGATCACCTCGGGCATCACCAGCGGCGCGGTGACCAGGCCGCCGAACAGGGTGCGGCCCTTGAAGCGGGTGACCCGGGTCAGCACGAAGGCCGCCAGGGTGCCCAGGGCCACCGCCGCCACGGCGGTGTAGCAGGCGATCTCCAGGGAGCGCGCCACCGAGCCCATCAGCTGCTGGTTGTCCAGCAGGCCGACGTACCACTTGATCGACCAGCCGCCCCACACCGTCACCAGCTTGGAGGCGTTGAACGAGTAGATCACCAGGATCAGCATCGGCAGGTAGATGAACAGCAGGCCCAGCACCAGCATCAGTTTGGAAAATTCGAAGCGTTTCATGCCCGTGCCTCCATCTCTTTGGCCTGGCTGCGGTTGAACAGCAGGATCGGGATAATCAGGATTGCCAGCATCACCACCGCCAGGGCGGAGGCCACCGGCCAGTCACGGTTGTTGAAGAATTCCTGCCACAGCACGCGGCCGATCATCAGGGTTTCCGGGCCGCCCAGGAGTTCCGGAATCACGAACTCGCCGACCACCGGGATGAACACCAGCATGCAGCCTGCGATGATGCCGTTCTTGGCCAGGGGCACGGTGATCTTCCAGAAGTTGTTGAAATTGCTCGACCCCAGGTCCGACGCGGCCTCCAGCAGGCTCTGGTCATGCTTGACCAGGTTGGCGTACAGCGGCAGCACCATGAACGGCAGGTAGGCGTAGACCACGCCGATATAGACGGCGGTGTTGGTGTTGAGGATTTCCAGCGGCTGGCTGATCAGCCCGGTCCACAGCAGGAAGCTGTTGAGCAGGCCGTTGTTGCTGAGGATGCCCATCCAGGCATAGACGCGGATCAGGATCGCGGTCCAGGTCGGCATCATGATCAGCAGCAGCAAGACGTTCTGCGCTTCCTTGCTGGCCTTGGAGATGGCGTAGGCCATGGGGAAACCCACCACCAGGCACATCAGGGTGCTCAGCAGCGCCACCTTCAACGACCCTAGGTAGGCCGAGAAGTACAGCTCGTCGCCGGCCAGCATGGCGTAGTTGCCGAGGTTCAGCAGCAGCTGGAATTTCTGTTCGGCGTAGCTGTAGATCTCCGAGTAGGGCGGAATCGCCAGGGCCGCTTCCGAGAAGCTGATCTTCATCACCAAAAAGAACGGCAGCATGAAGAACAGGAACAGCCAGAGGAAAGGAACGCCGATCACCAGCTTGCGACCGCTGGGCAGCATGCGGAACAGTTTCTGATTTACAGTGCTCATGCTCGAAGTCCTCATGCCCGCAGCACCACGCCGCTGTCGTCTTCCCACCAGACGTAGACTTCGTCGTCCCAGGTCGGCCGCGCGCCACGGCGCTCGGCGTTGGCCATGAACGACTGGACGACCTTGCCGCCGGGCAGCTCGACGTAGAACACCGAGTGGCCGCCCAGGTAGGCGATGTCGTGCACCTTGCCTTTGGACCAGTTGTAGCGGGTGTCGGGCTTGAGGGTGGTGACCAGCATCTTTTCCGGGCGGATGGCGTAGGTCACCGACTTGTCCTGCACCGAGGTGCTGACCCCGTGGCCGACGTAGATCTGCTGGGCAAGGTCCGGGCAGTCGATGATGGCGTAGCCTTCCAGGTCTTCGGTGACGGTGCCGTCGAAAGCATTGACGTTGCCGATGAACTCGCACACCAGGCGGCTCACCGGCGCCTCGTAGATGTCCACCGGGCTGCCGGTCTGGGCGATCCAGCCCAGGTGCATGATGGCGATGCGCTGGGCCATGGTCATGGCCTCTTCCTGGTCGTGGGTCACCATCACGCAGGTCACGCCCACGCGTTCGATGATTTCCACCAGTTCCAGCTGCATCTGCGAGCGCAGTTTCTTGTCCAGGGCGCCCATGGGTTCATCCAGCAAGAGCAGCTTGGGGCGCTTGGCCAGGGAGCGGGCCAGGGCCACGCGCTGACGCTGGCCACCGGACAGCTGGTGCGGCTTGCGCCGGGCGTACTGGGTCATGTGCACCAGCTTGAGCATTTCCTCGACCCGGGCCTCGATCTCGGCGGCCGGCAGGCGGTCCTGCTTGAGGCCGAAGGCAATGTTCTGGGCCACGGTCATGTGCGGGAACAGCGCATAGGACTGGAACATCATGTTGATCGGCCGCTCGTAGGGCGGCATGTCGGTGATGTCCACGCCATCCAGCAGGATGCGGCCTTCGGTGGGGCGTTCGAAGCCGGCGAGCATGCGCAGCAGGGTGGATTTGCCGGAGCCGGAACCGCCCAGCAGGGCGAAGATCTCGCCCTGGTGGATCTCCAGGGACACATCGTCCACGGCCACGGTTTCATCGAACTTCTTGGTCACGCGGTCGATCTTGACCAGGACCTTCTGCGGGCTCGGGGTGCCTTCGAGGGCCTTGCGGTAAGTGCTGGAGGCGTTTGCCATGTGAAACTCCCAACAGGTGTCAGCAGCCTGGCCAATTCGGCCGGGCTTAAAGGTTGATTGCCAGCCCGCAGGGGGTGCGGGCTGATTCGGCGCTGCCTTCCTGGCGGCCTGACGCTATTTGTTGTTGTGGTCTTGCCGTTTGCTGCTCACGCCGAACGTCGGGCGCGCACAGGCGCGCTCGCCGTGGGGCAGGGCGTGGTGAATCGGGTTGAATGCCTGGAAGGCCGCCGCGGCGGCCGGGGTTTGCCGCTTAGCGGCGTTGCGCGGCCCGTTGCCGGCAGGCGTCGCCAAAGGCCTGGAAGATCCGCAGGTAGGCCGGGTTCGACAGCACCTGCCATTCCGGGTGCCACTGCACGCCGAAGGCGAAGGCTGCGCTGTGTTCCACCGACAGCGCCTCGATCAGGCCATCCGGAGCCACGGCCTCGACCCGCAGGCCGGGGGCCAGGCGGTCGACGCCCTGGCTGTGGATCGAGTTGACCTGGATCTCGCCGGTAAGGCCCATGGCCTCGAACACGCCGCCGGGCTGGATCGCCACCGGGTGCGCCGGGGCGTATTGCACTTCGATGCGCGGGTCGTCGGCTTCGCGGTGGTCCATGTAGCCCGGCAGTTCATGCACCTTCTGGTGCAGGCTGCCGCCGAAGGCCACGTTCATTTCCTGGAAGCCGCGGCAGATGCCGAGCACCGGCACGCCGGCGGCAATCGCCGCGCGCAGCAGGGGCAGGGTGGTGGCATCGCGTTGCGGGTCGTGGGCGGTGCCCGGTGCGCTGGGCGTGCCCTGGTAATGGAAGGGTTCGACATTGGACGGCGAGCCGGTAAACAGCAGCCCGTCCATGTTCTGCAGCAGATCGTCGATATCGATCAGATCCGCCAGGGAAGGAATGATCAGGGGCAGACCCTCGGCCGCGACGCTGACAGCACGCAAGTACTTGTCGCCGCTGACGTGGTAGGGGTGCAGGCCGATCTCTTTGACGCACGCAGTAACGCCGATCAATGGCTTGAATGCCATTTTTATCACCTCGAAATTCACGCTGGAACGAGTTTTTCCAGAGCTTATCCTCGTTGATTTTAATTAACAACTTCCATGTAAAAAATTCTAAACGTTATTCGTCCGAAACCCACAGGCGGCGCGGATTGCGTCAGGTATTTGTCTCTGTTGGAGCAAAATAATTGACGAAAAGCCGCCGCTGTTGGCTATTGACTCCGGTTTTTCTTTCGGGTTGACTGCTGGCGTGTCACAGCAGTGAACATAATAATTAACACAATAGGTGCATCATGTCGGTCCCCCCGCGTGCCATTCAGCTCAATGAAGCCAATGCCTTCCTGAAAAAACACCCCGAGGTTCTCTACGTCGATCTGCTGATTGCAGACATGAACGGTGTGGTGCGCGGCAAGCGCATCGAGCGCACCGCGCTGCACAAGGTCTATGAGAAGGGCATCAACCTGCCGGCCTCGCTGTTTGCCCTGGATATCAACGGTTCCACGGTGGAAAGCACCGGCCTGGGCCTGGACATCGGCGACGCCGACCGCATCTGCTACCCGATCCCCGGCACCCTGAGCGTCGAACCCTGGCAGAAGCGCCCCACCGCGCAACTGCTGATGACCATGCACGAGATCGAGGGCCAGCCGTTCTTCGCCGACCCACGCGAAGTGCTGCGCCAGGTGGTGAGCAAGTTCGATGCGCTGGGGCTGACCATCTGCGCCGCCTTCGAGCTGGAGTTCTACCTGATCGACCAGGACAACGTGAATGGCCGTCCGCAGTCGCCGCGCTCGCCGATTTCCGGCAAGCGTCCGCAGTCGACCCAGGTCTACCTGATCGACGACCTCGACGAATACGTCGACTGCCTGCAGGACATCCTCGAAGGCGCGAAAGAGCAGGGCATCCCGGCCGACGCCATCGTCAAGGAAAGTGCCCCGGCGCAGTTCGAGGTCAACCTGCACCACGTCAGCGACCCGATCAAAGCCTGCGACTACGCGGTGCTGCTCAAGCGCCTGGTGAAGAACATCGCCTACGACCATGAAATGGACACCACCTTCATGGCCAAGCCCTACCCGGGCCAGGCGGGCAACGGCCTGCATGTGCACATTTCGATCCTCGACAAGCAGGGCAACAACATCTTCGCCAGCGAAGACCCGGAAACCAACGAAGCCCTGCGTCACGCCATCGGCGGCGTGTTGGAAACCCTGCCCGAGCAGATGGCCTTCCTGTGCCCCAACGTTAACTCCTACCGTCGCTTCGGCGCGCAGTTCTACGTGCCCAACTCGCCGACCTGGGGCGTCGACAACCGCACCGTGGCCGTGCGCGTGCCGACCGGTTCGGCGGACTCGGTGCGCATCGAGCACCGGGTCGCCGGTGCCGACGCCAACCCCTACCTGCTGATGGCCTCGGTGCTGTCGGGCATCCACCACGGCCTGACCAACAAGATCGAGCCGGGCCCGGCGATGGAAGGCAACGCCTACGAACAGAGCGAGCCGAGCCTGCCGACCAACCTGCGGGACGCCCTGCGCGTACTGGACGACAGCGAAGTGATGGCCAAGTACATCGACCCGATGTACATCGACGTCTTTGTCGCCTGTAAGGAAAGCGAGTTGGCGGAGTTCGAAAACTCCATCTCCGACCTGGAATACAACTGGTACCTGCACACGGTCTGATGACCGTGGCGCCTCCTGTGTTGAGTATTTGCCATGACTAAATCCCGCAGCGACTGGGAGCAGCACTTCCAGTCCCTCAGCCTTGAAGGCCGTGCCTTTATCGACGGCCAGTACTGCGCCGCCGCCAGTGGCGCCACCTTTGAATGCCTGAGCCCGGTGGACGGGCGCTTCCTGGCCAACGTCGCCAGCACCGATCAGGCCGATGCCGATCGCGCGGTGGCGGTGGCGCGCCAGGCGTTCAACAGTGGCGTCTGGTCGGGCAAGGCCCCGGCCGAGCGCAAGCGCATCCTGCTGCGCTTTGCCGAGCTGATCCTGGCGCACCAGGAAGAACTGGCGCTCCTGGAAACCCTGGACATGGGCAAGCCGATCGGCGACTCCATGGCCATCGACATTCCGGCCACGGCCAACGCCATCCGCTGGAACGCCGAAGCCATCGACAAGCTCTACGACGAAGTGGCGGCCACGCCCCACGACCAACTGGGCCTGGTGACTCGGGAACCGGCGGGCGTGGTGGCGGCCATCGTGCCGTGGAACTTCCCGCTGATCATGGCCAGCTGGAAATTCGCCCCGGCCCTGGCGGTGGGCAACTCGTTCATCCTCAAGCCGTCGGAAAAGTCGCCGCTGACCGCGATCCGCATCGCCCAGCTGGCCCTGGATGCCGGCATCCCCAAGGGCGTGTTCAACGTCCTGCCGGGCTACGGCCACACCGTCGGCAAGGCCCTGGCCCTGCACATGGACGTGGACGTGCTGGCCTTCACCGGTTCCACCGCCGTGGGCAAGCAACTGCTGGTGTATTCCGGCGAAAGCAACATGAAGCGGGTGTGGCTGGAGGCCGGCGGCAAGAGCCCCAACGTGGTGTTCGCCGACGCCCCGGACCTGTGCGCCGCGGCTGAAGCGGCGGCCGCGGCCATCGCCTTCAACCAGGGCGAAGTCTGCACCGCCGGCTCGCGCCTGCTGGTGCAGCGCTCGATCCGCGAGCAGTTCATCCCGCTGCTGGTGGAGGCCCTCAAGGGCTGGAAGCCGGGCCATGCCCTCGACCCCGAAACCCGGGTTGGCGCGGTGGTGGATCAGCGCCAGCTGGACAACGTGCTGCGCTATATCGACATCGGCAAGGAGCAGGGCGGACAACTGTTGGCCGGCGGCGTCCGCGCCCTGGAAAGCAGCGGTGGCCTGTATGTCGAGCCGACGATCTTCGACGGCGTGACCAACGCCATGACCATCGCCCGGGAAGAGATCTTCGGCCCGGTGCTGTCGGTGATCAGCTTCGATACCGAGGAAGAAGCGTTGCAGATCGCCAACGACAGCACCTTTGGCCTGGCGGCCGGGGTCTGGACCGCCGACCTCAGCCGCGCCCACCGCTTCGCCCGTGGCCTGCGGGCCGGCAGCGTGTGGGTCAACCAGTACGACGGCGGCGACATGACCGCGCCGTTCGGCGGCTTCAAGCAGTCTGGCAACGGCCGCGACAAGTCGTTGCACGCCTTCGACAAATACACCGAGCTCAAAGCGACCTGGATCAAGCTCTAACTCTTATAACAACAGCGGCGGCGGGCCTAGGCCCGTACCCGCTGGGGAATTTCTCATGCAAACCTACGTGAACAGCTACTACGCGGCGACCCGCAACCAGACCACCGACTACCCGCAACTTGAAGAGTTGGTGGAGTGCGACGTCTGTGTGATCGGCGCCGGCTACACCGGCCTGTCCTCGGCCTTGTTCCTGGCGGAAGCGGGCTACAGCGTCACCGTGCTCGAAGCGGCCAAGGTCGGCTTCGGCGCCAGCGGGCGCAACGGCGGGCAACTGGTCAACTCCTACAGCCGCGACGTGGACGTGATCGAAGAACGCTACGGCGAAAAAAGCGCCGAAGTGCTCGGCAGCATGATCTTTGAAGGCGCCGACATCATTCGCCAGCGCATACAGCACTACGACATCCAGTGCGACTACCGTCCCGGCGGCATCTTCGCTGCCCTGAACAACAAGCAGCTCAAGGGCCTGGCGGAACAGAAACGCAACTGGGAACGCCTGGGCAACCACAACCTGAAGCTGCTCGACAAGGCGCAGATCGACCGCGAAGTCGGCACCAGGAACTACATCGGCGGCCTGCTGGACATGCAGGGCGGCCACATCCACCCACTGAACCTGGCCCTGGGCGAAGCCAGCGCCATCATCGGCCTGGGCGGCAAGATCTTCGAACAGTCGGCGGCGGTGGAAATCACCTACGGCGAACCCAACGTGGTGCGCACCGCCAAGGGCGTGGTGCGCGCCAAATACCTGCTGATCGCCGGCAACGCCTACCTGCAGCAGGACCTCGACCCGCGCGTGACCCGCAAGAGCATGCCCTGCGGCTCGCAGATCGTGGTCACCGAGCCACTGCCTGAGCAACTGGCCCGCAGCCTGATCACCCACAACTACTGCGTGGAAGACTGCAACTACCTGCTGGACTACTTCCGCCTGACCGGCGACAACCGCCTGCTGTACGGCGGTGGCGTGGTCTACGGCGCCCGCGAACCGGACGACATCGACCAGCTGATCCGGCCGAAGATCCTCAAGACCTTCCCCCAGCTCAAGGACGTGAAGATCGACTACCGCTGGACCGGCAACTTCCTCCTGACCATGTCGCGCATGCCGCAATTCGGCCGGATCGAAAAGAACGCCTACTACATGCAGGGCTACAGCGGCCACGGCGTCACCTGTTCGCACCTGGCCGGCAAACTGATTGCCGAAATGATCCGCGGCGACGCCGAACGCTTCAACGCCTTCGCCTCCCTGCCGCACATGCCGATGATCGGCGGCCGCACCTTCCAGGCCCCGCTGACCGCCATGGGCGCCGCGTACTACGCCCTGCGCGACCGTTTCGGCATCTAAATGCACGTAGCGGCTACAGCCCCACTCTGTAGCCGCTGCCGCAGGCTGCGACGAGGTCCGCAGGACCTCCCGACGCCCCCGACAGCGCCCACATATCCCCCGCGGCACCCCTCATCGCCAGCCTTTACAGCTGGCCTGTCAAACATGTTTAAATAGCCGCCTTTTCAGGCTCCAGGGCAGCCAAATCGCGACATTCGCGACCCAACCGCCACAAAAATACCCTTAAGTACTTCTCGCATAAGGCTGTTATGGACACGGGCACCCGACTCAAACTCGTTCGCGAAAGCTACAAACTCTCCCAGCGCGAGCTGGCCCGTCGCAGTGGCGTCACCAATGCCACCATCTCCCTGATCGAACAGAACCGCGTCAGCCCCTCCGTCAGCTCCCTGAAAAAGCTGCTGGAAGGCATCCCCATGTCCCTGGCCGACTTCTTCACCTTCGACCAACCGCCCCGCGAGCACCAATACGTGTTCCGCGCCAACGAACAGCCGGACCTGGGCCGCGACGGCCTGCGCCTGCTGATGATCGGCGCCCCGGTGGCCAACCGGCAGATGCGCTTTCTGCGCGAGCAATACGCCCCCGGCGCCAGCTCCGGCGAAGAGGCCATCGTGCACAGCGAAGGCGAAGAGTGCGGGCTGGTTGTTCGTGGCACTGTGGAGTTGACCGTGGACGGGCAGGTGAGTGTGTTGAATCCGGGGGATGGGTATTACTTTCCGACCACCTTGCCTCATAGCTTTAGGAATATTGGGCAGGATGAGGCGGAGATCATCAGCGCCAATACCCCGGCGAACTTCTAAGCGCGTTGCTCACTGATTCAACATGGCCTGTTGTAAGCCCGGATATCTCTGGCTCGAAGCGGAGCTTTCTGGCTGAAAAGCTTTCCCTTGTTCCAAGGTTGATGGCGGTATCTAGCAATAGTGTTGATGGCTCGTCCTCCGCGTTGAGGGGAGAACAAGGGTGAATCAGTCACAAGGGCTGGTGGCCGCTTTCCGATCCGTAGCTGCCGGTGGCGATAGTAAAAAGCGGGAGATAACGACCGAGGCTGTGTGAAAACGTCTTTGGGCGCGTTTGCCAGTCAGAGCCACAATGAAAATTGCACTCCGACGCAGGTTTCAGGTCTGCTGGCTAACAAAATGCCAGTAGGTTTACGTAGCAACGCGGACTTTAAAACGATGCGTGAGTTTTCACACGGCCTGGACCTATAGCCGCCAGTTTTTGCTGGCGGCAACACGGTGAAGACCAGTCGTTGTCCTGCGCTGATGTTTAATCAGGCGAAACAGTTTTCAGCACTGGTCCGTAGTCATGTTTGAATCCTTGCGTGCCAATGGTGAGCTTGCCCCGGTCCTGCCTTCATAACGACCATAAAACAGGTAGTGCTGATAACCGCTGGAGAAGGCGCCGTTGGAGATTGCGGCCTTCACATCCTGGTTCGACTGCAGATATTGCTGCTCATCAAAGTCTTCTGCGCTGGTTTCGTTGTCCGGCTTCCCAAGTGCTTCACTATCAATTGGGAGGCCTAGAATGCTGCGGCGTTGAAAATCCATGATGCGACTGACAGCGTGGCGCTCCATCGGCCCTTTATTGGGATACATGGCGTACAAGTGCAAACCATTTTTTGCGCAACGATTGCACATGTCGACGCAATTTTTCTTAGTGGATTTAAGGCTTGTCAGTTGCTCTAGTGGCAGTTCTAGATATTTTCCGACTTGGTACTCGGATTGATTGAAGATAGAGCAGCAAAGTACAGTGTTGCCATTACAATCGAGTACCAGCATTTGGTCTTTTAGCATACACGCCTCCTTCGGGTAGTGCTGGACCAGGTTGATCAGATCATCGTAGGGCGGTAATGCGAGTCTATTAAGGGTTTCACGATCTGCTTCGGTGACGGATGAATCACGCTCGATGATGGCAAGGGTTTTTTCCAGTGGCATCATCACGGAATAACCTGTACTGAAACTGAAGCCCAAGTGCGCACTAAATTCGCGCATCAAGCTTTCTTCTTCCAAGTTGTCTAAATAGCGATGGTAGTAGACTTCGATTAATGTATTAAGATTGTATTGTCGTTTGATGTCATGCAACTTGATCATGTTTTGCTTGACAACTTCGATGTCGCCTCCCACATGTCCCTGTACGTAGGTGCTTTGATGGAAGCCGGACAGAGAAATACGGAAAAATGAAGGCTCAGCCCTTAGGGCTTGTTCCATATTCTTGGCAATATTCAAGTTGGTGCTAATGCCGCTGGCGATGCCTGCGGCGTTTATCAGCTGGATAAATTCACCAATTTGCGGATGAATTAAAGGTTCAGTCCAGTTGTAAAGATGAATCGAGTCGACACCCTCCAGCTTGGCTTTTTCTACTATTTGCCTGAACGTCTCGATCTGCATGGATTTTTTGAAATTATTATTTTCAGAGTTCCCCATCGGGCATGAGGGGCAGCTTAAATTACACGCTCCAACTATATCGACAAACATATGCATTATGGGGATCTCGTTATATGAGTTGTGTTAATGCTGCGGTAGGCTTTAAGTGTCAAATACAATCTGGTAGCCGCCGAATTTTATGTTGATAATTTGACGGAAATAAATATTACAAGCAATATTTGGGCCATGACGGGGTGTGTAATGCGATTATATTAGGCCGCATTTGGCCGTTCTATGCCGGTCACGGCTGACTGCTTCTGGCCGAAAACAGCCGTTAACAACCGGATCACCGCATGCTTTTTAAACGATAATCTGCTGGAAATCCTCGACTGCGCTTGTGGTCCGCAGGACCTTTCACAGATCCGCTTTGCCATCGGCCTGTTGCTCAGTGATGGCTTCGATCTGTTATGTACCTTGGGTGATAGAACCTTGGGGCAGGCTGATCCTGCGTAACCTCTGGTTGAGTAATGAAGCAACAAAAAAGGCGACACAATGCGTCGCCTTTTTGCTTGAGCGGGGCGCCTCAAAAAAGCCGCTCTGCGCCCGCTGTTCTGCCTCTATCGTCGATCTCAGCAGCCGGAAGCCTTGAGTTTCGTGCCGATGGTCACCGCGCTGACTTGCACCTTTAGCTGCTTCAGGCCGCAAGTAGTCACTTATGAACGGCTGAGGACAGCGTGACGCGGTCAGTCGCTTAAAACACTTAACAAAGCACCGATCGCCACAGTCATCAGGGCTCGGGAATAGCTCATTCGGTCGAAGCAACCGAGGCTTTGCTCCCCAAGCGAATCAGTTCATTGGAAAAGCACAGGCCGAGGATGATCAGTGCCGCTCCCGCATACAGGCTTTCACGCGGAACTTCATTGAGCGCCACAAACGCCAGCAGCGCGGCGAACAGTGGCTCGGTCAACTCCAGCGCTTGCACTTGGGATGGCTTGAGATACTCGATGGCCTTGGTGGTGCAGAAGAAGCCCAGGATTGTCGGCAGCGTGGCCAGCGCCAGCAGGGCGGCGATCGCCAGTGGCGACAGTTCGCCCATCGTGAAGCCATCGGCCGCCGCCGGCATCAGCAGGTACAGGCCGCCGAAGAACAACAGTTGGCGGGTGAAATGCAGTCCTCCCGACACCCCCATGCGTTTCATGGCAACCGAAAAGGCCCCATAGCCGCAGCCGGCCATGGAGGCAAGCGCCGCACCTTGCAGGGTAAAGCCCTGCTGCAGGTCGCCGCCGAAGATCACCGAGATCCCAGCGATGGCCAGTGCGGCGCCAATGGTGGCGTTCGCGGTGATGGCGTCCTTGAGGAAAATGCGCCCCAGAATGATCGAGGAAATGGAAGCACTGGCCATCAGAACCACCACCACACCCGCCGCCGCGTAGTGTCGGTAGGCGGAGGTTTCGAAATGGAACAGCACAAAGATGCCAAGGAAGGCGCAGATAGCCGCCTGAATCCAGTGGGTCGACTTCGTCGGGCGCTTGAGGAAAAACAGCAAGATCGACAGCAGCACGCAACCCAGTAGGGTCTTGATGACAGCGACACTGCTCGCGGTGAAACCATTATTCATGAGGACTTTGCTGAGTACACCGATCGTTGCGTTCAGTGCCGCGGCGCAGAGTGCAAACATGACGCCTTTGCTGAAAGTGGATTGCATTGATGACGATCCCTGTCGCTGAATGGTTGTTCGATAGAATGCCGCCCGCATCGACGGCGCACAGTTTGAGTGGACGAAGACCCCAGCCATCCCAGCCGTGATCAGGGCATAAGCTCGATCGCCCGGCAGGATGTTGTCGACCTTCTTGAAGTTCCTGCAAGCAAGGCTGGAGAACGTGGCTGGATCAGGTGGATGTTCACTATGATTGCACTTTCAAGTGAATGAGTCCGCGTAACTTGCCTGAGGAAGTTTCCTCTAATCGGGGCTAACAGGGGGGGGGCGCCCGGAAAGGAGAAACCAGCGGCTAGCGCTTGGCTATGCAATGAGCGTTGACGAAGGTTGCAGTGTGCTGCAACGACTGACGTATATCCGGTTTGGCGATTCCATGCCTGCTGGCAAATTGCTCGACGGCCGCGGTATCAAAACGAGTGGTCTGGATGAAGTCCAAGGCTTCGGGCTGGGTATTCATGAATCGCGCGACGGGAGGAATGCTCAGTAGCCACTTCAGCAATCGGAGCGGAATGTGATGCTGGGGAGACTTCAAGCCCAAAGGTTGTGCCACCTGCACCAACATTTCTCGCAAGTTGGGCGTTTGCGCATCCAGCGCCAGCAGTTCCTGGCCCGCCATGGCCGGATCAAAAGCACTCGCCGTCATCAGCTCCACCAGGTAGTCCACGGTGACCAGTGGCAGCCAGTGCCTGGCGGTACCGGGCACGGCCGTCAGCTTTCCCTGCACCAGGTTGCGTATCAGCGCCACCAGCGGCTGGCCGTCGAGGATATGCCCCGTGCGGCTGTGGCCACACACTGTCGCGGGGTGGACAACGGTCAGCTCTCCGCCCTTGGCGGACATGGTCTCCAGGGTCACAAAATGCGCTTCCAGCTTGCTCGCTTCGTAACCACCGACATTTCGGTAGATAGCAGGCCAATTCGTCCGCTGCGGATGGCGAGGATCGATGCCGATGCGTTGCAGGTGTTCATGATTTTTCAGCATGTAGCCGCCGATCATCACCAACCGGCTGTTTTGCTCAGCTGCCAGCAGCGCCACGCGCTTGGCCCCTTCCACGTTCACCGCGCGAGACTGTTCCAAGGAAAGCCCCCAGGCGAAGTGGGCACCCAGGTGGAAGACGACTCTGGCGTGCCTCAGCACCTCTCGGTCGGCAGGGCTCAACCCGAGCTGGTCCCGTTCCAGATCGCCGGCCACGGCCAATACCCGGGAGGCGCAGCCGCCCAAATGGTCGACTTGCTCCCGCAGTGCTGCGAGTCGCTCTGGGCGACGCATCAGCACCCGAACGGTGTGACCTTTTGCACTCAGGTGCGCCAGCAAATGTTGACCGATGAAGCCGGTACCCCCGGTGACAAAGCACTCCACGCTCATTTCCCTGTTCCTTGTTGACGGTGAGAAATCAAGCGTAAACTATCGACCCAACTCTATGGTCAAGCGGTGTTTTCATGAAAATTGGCGAAATCGAGGCCCGTAGCGGCGCCAGCCGCCATACGCTGCGTTACTACGAGCAAATCGGCCTGATCTCATCGCAGCGGCGGACGAACAACTATCGTGTTTACACAGAGCAAACGCTGCAGGACCTGGACTTTATCCAGCGGGCACAAAGCATGGGGTTTTCCCTGGGGGAAATAGGCGAGATTCTCGATGCGCAGCGCAACAAGCAGATCGACTGTGCCGAGGGCGCCAAGCTCATTGAAAAAAAGATGGCCGAAATCAAACAGAAAATCGCCAACTTCCAGAGCATCTATCGGTATCTGGATGTAGAGCGTGCAAAGCTCGAAGCCAGTGCTGCCGAGCAACTTGCGCTGCAGCGGCTGAACGACGCTTCCAGCTGAACGCTCAGTAACTCAAGAAGGGAAACTGGCGAATCCGCAGTCCGCTGTTTTCAGACTCAGGTTCGGCAGGGCTTGTTGGCACCGGCGCCCATTCAATCAATCAGGTGAGTCAATCGCCCAGCCCGCTGCTTGAAATCGGCCGCTATCACCATAGGAAGGCACTTTCACATGTCATACCGACTGGCCATTTTCGACTTTGACGGCACGCTCGCTGATTCCTTTCCGTTCTTTGTTTCGGTGTTTAACCAGGTTGCCGACAGGCACGCATTCAGTCGGATTCACCCACAAGAGTTGGACTGTCTGCGCAAGCAAGGGGCTCGCGAGATCATGGCCCATCTCGGAATGCCCCGCTGGAAGTTGCCTATGGTGGCGCGAACGTTCATGAGCCTGATGAAGCAACATCAACGCTCGATCCCACTGTTTAACAACATTGCCGAGACCCTGAGTCATCTTGATGAGAAGGGACTGATTCTGGCGGTGGTGTCTTCCAACTCGCGAGAGAACATCACGCACATTCTAGGCGCCAGTTGTCGACATATCCGGGCCTTCGAGTGCGGCGTTTCGATTTTCGGCAAGGCGCCTCGCTTGCGCCGGGTCATGCGCAAATTCGATGTGGAGCGAGAGCAGGTCATCTACATCGGCGACCAGCCTACGGACGGTGAAGCCGCAGCGACTGCCGGTATCGCCTTTGGCGCGGTCGCCTGGGGATATGGCGCATACGATGCATTTCACAGCCTTCAGACCCATGAGTGGTTCGCCGATGTGAGCGAGTTGCGGCGGCTATGCGCCGGATAGGCAGGAAGACGGCTGAACGCACTCATCTACAACGGCACCCGACATCCGCGCTTGACTCTGTCCCTTGGGACAACCCGCATCCTGCCTTATCTGTTCCAGCTTCCGCCGTCAGCGGACAAGGCAATTCATGAGTAGCTTATCGATGGTCACCGGTGCCAATGGGCATCTGGACAATACCCTGGTGCGGGCGCTTCTGGCTCGCGGGCAACGGGTGCGTGCTAGGGGGGGCGTGACCCGGATCGAAGCCCCCGCGCTGATCTTCTCTAGGCATGCAAATGCTTTTTCAGGAACGACCGGGTTCGTTCGTGGGTCGGGTTTTGCAGGATCTGCTGTGGCGCGCCTTCCTCGACCACCACGCCGCCGTCCATGAAGATGATCCGGTCCGCCACTTCACCGGCAAAGCGCATTTCGTGGGTGACGATCAACATGGTCATGTGCTCGGCGGCGAGTTGCTTCATGACCTGGTTGACCTCTTCCACCAGCTCCGGGTCCAGCGCCGAGGTCGCCTCATCGAACAGCATGACCTTGGGGCGCATCGCCAGGGCCCTGGCAATGGCCACGCGCTGCTTCTGCCCGCCCGACAGGCGGGAAGGGTACTCGTCGAACTTGTTGGCCAGGCCCACCTTGGACAAGTACTCCATGGCCAGCTCACGGGCCGCGGCTTTGTTCAGCCCTTTGAGCTTGATCGGCCCGAGGGCGATGTTTTCATGCACGGTCAGGTGCGGGAACAGATTGAAGTGCTGGAACACCATGCCCATCTGCTGGCGCACGCTGTTGATGTGCTGTTCGAATGCGCGACCTTTCAAGGGCCGGTTGACGTGTTCGCCTTCCAGCCAGACCTCACCCTCGTTCAGCACTTCCAGGTGGTTGATCGAGCGCAGCAGGGTGCTTTTACCCGAACCGCTGGGGCCGATGATGGCGATGATCTGTCCGCGCGAGACAGACAGATCGATGCCTTTGAGCACTTCTAGGGCGCCATACGCCTTGCGCGCGCCCTTGACTTCAACCATGAGCTTTTCTGTGGTCATCGTGACATCTCTACCTTATTTTCAAGAAGGTGCAGGCCGGCTTCCAGAACAAGATTGACCGCGTAATAAATCACCGCGACGGCCAGATAGAATTCGAACGGGCTGTAGGTTTCGCTCACGGCGCGCTGGGCGCTGTAGACCAGCTCGGCAATGCCGATGATCGACACCAGGGAGGTGTCCTTGAGCAAAACGATCAGGTTGTTGCCCAGCGGTGCCAGGGTATTGCGCAGTGCCTGCGGCACAATCACGTAGCGTTGCGCCTGGCTGCGGCTCAGGCCAATGGAGCGCGCGCCTTCAATCTGGCCCGGGTCGACCGACAGGACACCGGCCCGAATGACGTCGGCGTTGTAGACCGCAAAATGCAGGCTCAGGCCGATGATGCCGGCCAACAGGGCCGGGATATCGATCCCCACTTGCACCAGGCCGTAATAGATCACGTACAGCTGCAGCAGCAGTGGCGTGCCCATCAGCAGCCAGGTCAGGAAACGTATGGGCAGGGAGACCAGTTTCGGGGTGTAGAGCACGATCAGGGCAAAGGCGATGCCGGCCATCAGGCTCAACACACTGGAGCTGAGGAACAGGACGAGGGTCCACCAGAGCCCGGTCGCCAGTAGTTCGGAATAGGGTGTCACGATACTCAGGTCGAGGCTTGGCATGGGGGCGTCTCACTTGGCCGCGAAGCGTTTATCGAGGTGGTCCACCATCAGCCTGACCGTGTAGACCATGGCGATGTACAAGATGGCCGACACCGTGAAGATCTCGAATGGCTTGTACGTGGAGCTGATGAAACGCTGCGCGGTATAGGAAAGCTCGACCACGGAGATGGTCGATACCAGCGCCGAGCCCTTGATCAGCGCGACCGCATTGACCCCCAGTGGCCTGATCATCAATTTGGCGGTTTGCGGGAGGGTGATCAGCCACAGGGTCTGGCCCTTGCCGAAACCGATTGAACGCGCCGCTTCGACCTGGCCGGGGTCCACGTTGCTGATTGCGCCACGAATGGATTCGGCCATGTAGGCGGCGATGTTCAGGCCCAGGCCGATGACCCCGGCGGCAAAGGGTTCCAGCTCAAGGCCGACCTGTGGGCCGCCAAAGTAGAGAAGGAACAGCTGGACCAGGCAGGGGGTGCCACGAAAAACGCTGATGTAGACCCTGGCCAGGCAGCGAAGCATGAAGAAGCCGGACAGCCGGGCCGCGACCAGCACCACCGCCACCAGCAAGCCCAGCAGCAGTGCCAGCAGTGAAACGTGCACCGTGACCCAGGCCGCCTCCAGAAAAAACGGCAGGGTGCGCTGTATAAGTGTCAGATCCATGGGAAGGCTCGGAAAAGTCGGATTGACTGGCCCGACCCCAGGTCGAGCCAGGCTGAAGATGAGTCAGCGAATGTCCTTGCCAATCCACTTCATCGAGATCTTTTCGTAGCTGCCATCGGCCAGCATGTCGTTCAGCGCCTGCTGCATCGCGGCCTTGAGTTCAGGGTTGTTCTTGCGCAGCGCAATGCCCATGCCTTCGATGCCGCCGTCCTGTTCGGGTGGGGTGATGATGCGAACTTTCTGCCCGGTTTCCTTGACGGCCACCAGCACCGGAACGCTGTCCATCACCAGCGCGTCGAGGCGCCCGGCGTCCAGGTCGACCAGCATCTCGGGAAGCCCTTTATAGGTTTTCACCTTCAGGTTGCCGCGCGCCCTGGCCCATTTGTCGTGGGCGTCGCCCAGGGTGACGCCCACCTTCACATCCTTCAGGTCATCCAGGCTGTTGATCGGGGAGTCTTCTTTCACCACGATGGTGCGGCCGGCGTGGTAGTAGGGGCCGACGAAGTCCACGGCCTTCTGGCGCTCCGGGGTAATGGTCATGGAGGCGATGATGGCGTCATATTTTTTCGCCAGGAGCCCGGCGATTATTCCGTCGAAGGGCGTGGTAACGATGCTGACTTTCACCCCGAGCCGTTGGGCCAGGGCTTCGCTGATGGAGGCGTCGAAGCCGACGATCTGGTTCTGCTCGTTGGCAAAGCTGAAGGGCGAGTACTGCCCGCTCATGGCGATGCGAATTTCTTTGGATGCCTGGATCGATTGCAAGTCATCAGCCTGAGCGGCTAAAGGGCACAGGAGCGCCGCGGCCGCGACGGTGGATGCAGCAAACAGACACTTGAGCGTTCTGGTTAGCATTGGATGGCACCTTTGAAGAATTATTAATTATTGTTTTTTGGGCTCTTCACCCAGGCCTCGGGAAAAGCTTTGCATAGGCCGTTCTGGAAAGCACCCGGCAAGGTGTCCGCCAGCCGGACACATTGCCGGAGTTGGCCGACACTATGTCGGCCATGCACGCAGGCTGTCACTCACGCGCAGGTCCTGGCGCTCTACTGCAGGGCCGCCTTGAAGCTTTCGTCCAGCACTTCCAGCAGGAAGTCGGCGTTCTTGTGGTTGAAAATCATCGACGGGCGCATTTTCAGAACGTTGTCATGGGGGCCTTCGGTGCCGATCAGAACACCGCGTTCCCGGGCGCCGTCGGCGACCTTTCTGGCCAGTTGCGTGGCCGGAACTTTGCTCTGGCGATCGGTGACCAGTTCGATCCCGAGGAACAGCCCCAGCCCGCGCACATCGCCAATGACCGCGTAGCGTTGCTGCAGTGTGCGAAAGCCATCGAGCAGGTAGTTGCCCACCGTCAGCGCGTTGAGTTTCAGCTGGTCGCGTTCAATCACCTCAAGAACGCTGAGCCCCACGGCGCATGCCACCGGGCTGCCGGCGAAGGTGTTGAAGTACTCCATGCCGTTGTTGAAGCTGTCGGCTATTTCGCGGGTGGTCACCACCGCCGACATCGGGTGCCCGTTGCCAATGGGCTTGCCCATGGACACGGCATCGGGCACCACCCCCTGGGTTTCAAAGGCCCACCAGTGGCTGCCCACTCGGCCAAAGCCGACCTGGACCTCATCGGCCAGGCACAGCCCGCCCTCGGCGCGAACCATGGCATAGACCTCCTGCAGGTAGTTTTCCGGGAAAAACAGCTGCCCGGCGACACTGGGAATGGACTCCGCCAAAAAGAACGCCGGGGCCCGGCCCTGCTGGCGCATGCTGTCGATCTGCTCGGCGACACTCTGCGCGAAACGCTTGCCCAACTCTTCGAATGGCCAGTCATCCGCTGCGCGGTAAACGTCCGGCACGGCCGCCTCGAATACATGCTCTGCACGGCCCTTGCCGGCCTTGCGCTTGTACTTGTAGGGGCTCAGGTCAATCAGCTCCTGGGTGGTGCCGTGGTAGGCCCAATCCAGCACGATGGCGTCGTTGCGCCCGGTGTGATTGCGCGCCATGCGCAGCATCAGGCTGTTGGCTTCACTGCCGGAACAGCCGAAGGAGGCGACGGCCAGGCCCTTGGGCAGGGTCGCCGTGAGTCGCTCGGCGTACTCGACAATGTTGTCGTGCAGGTAGCGGGTGTTGGTGTTCAGGCGCGATGCCTGGCGCGCAAGGGCCTGCACCACATCCGGATGCGAGTGGCCGAGATGGCAGACGTTGTTGAAGCAGTCCAGATAGGCGCGGCCGAAGTTGTCGATCAACCAGACCCCATCGCCGCGCACGAACTTGATCGGGTCCGAGTAGGAAATCGACAAGTTGGGCAGCAGCAGTTCCTTACGCTGCGCCACGATCTGTGCCTTGGTCCGTCCCTGCTGGTGGTAGGTTTCCGGAGGGATGCCGGCCAGCGTCGAGGCATCGGGGAACAGGTCGGCCCACACCTCAAGATAAGCGCACTCACCGACGCCGATGAACTCGCTGGCTTGCAACTGGGTGTCGGTGGACATCTGGAAATGCACATGGGGCAACCAGCCGCCATTTTCCGTGTCCGCGCCCATGTAGCCCACCAGCGCGCCAGCGGCAAGGTGGTCGCCGGGCTTGAGGCGTGTCAGCGCTTCGTGGGCCATGTGCCCCCACAGGGTCAGGAAGGGCGGGCAACCGGCCGGCGAGTGTTTGAGCATGATCAGCCCGCCGTAGCCCAGCGGTTCCCGCTCGACCTCGACGCTCTGCACCACACCGGCAACCGGCGTATACAGGGGCGTTCCGGCCGGCATGATCAAGTCGACACCCAGGTGGATGATCCGGCGCTGCCCTTCAATGAAGCGCGATTCAAAGGCGCTGTCGGTGTAGATGGTCCTGGCTTCGCCCCAGGGCCCGATGCCCAGCGGCACTTGATGCGCTGCGGAGAAATCGTTCCACCACTGGGTCGCCTCTGCCGGGCGCTGCTTGGCGGAAGCGACCGTCATTTCGTGGGCGGCATCGGCGAACGGAACAATGGCCTTGTTCAGGGTCGCCGCCGATGGATGCACGATCTCTGCGAAGGACTGGCGGTGTTCATCCACCCAGCGGCGAATGGCCCCGGCACCCTCTATCGCGTCGTAGCCACAGGCCTTGCGCAGGATCGCCGTGGCCAGGCGCGGGTTCATGCGATCCATCTTTTCCAGCAGGCGCCAGGCCGGGGCCTCGCTGATGGCCAGGTAAGGATTGTCCTGGGTCTGTTCGTGGCGCGAGGCCGACAAGGTGACGCTGATCACCAGGCGCATGGCGATCAGATTGAACAAAACGTCCAGCTCTTGCGGCTGCAACGGGTAGCGCTCGTGGAAGCCGCCGGTGAGGGCGGCCGCCGCGCCGATGGGGTCTTGCGTGTCGAGAATGGCGTAGGCGCAGGTGATGGCGACTTCGGCAATCAGCACCGTGTGCACGGCATCGCCAAAATCGATGATGCCCGAGACCTGCTGCCGGTTCTGCGGGTCGACGAGGATGTTCCAGTCATTGCCGTCGTTGTGAATGACCTGGGCACGCAGCCGCGCAAGCGTCGGTGCCACCTGCTGTTCGAAAGCGTCAATGAAGCGTTGCGCAATCGCTCGTCTGTCGGGGTCCTTGATGAAGTGCAGGCGGGCTCGCGAACGCGCGGCGTGCCGCAGGTCCCAGTCCAGGTCGCGCACCGCGCCGGGATGCATGAAGCCCTGCAGTGCACGGTCCATGTCGGCGAACGACTGGCCCAGGTGGCGCATCAGTTCGAAGGTGCGCGGGACCTCGGCCAGCGGTGTGCCCGGCAGCCAGCTCACCAGGCGCACCGCGTGGGTTTCGCCGGAAGGCGCTACCGCCGAGGCAAGGCAATCACCGGCAAGGCTCTTTTTCAGCTGCGGCACGGCCAGCTCGGGGCAGGTAGTGGCCAGGTGGCTGAGGATGGCGGCCTGCAGCTCGCTTTCAATGCGCGGTTCGCTGGCGTTGACGACTTTCAGGATCCATCCCGCATCGCTGGCGGTCTTCAACCGGTAGTTGCAGTCTCGCTCGCCGTCCAAGGGCGAGGCGCTCGCGCTGACATTGAAAAGCTGCTCGGCCAGGTGTTCGGCATCACGGGGTGAAAACTGCGGGGCGGGGTGGGAAAGGTCAGTCATGGTAATGGTTTTCCAAGTTATTTTTTTCAGTTAGCTTGGCATGCGAAATCTTCGAGGGCAGTAGGTATGCGGTCGGCTTTGGCCTGCATATTGTCGGAATCGACCGGCACAAACTCGGCAGTCAATTTGAGGAGTTTCAATGCGCGACCTGGACGCGAAAGATCGCGAAATACTCGACATTCTGTCTAAAGAGGCGCGGATCGCCCTGAAGGCCCTGGCCGCGAGAATCGGGCTGTCCAGAAGCGCCACCAGCGAGCGCGTCAGCAACCTTGAACGCAATGGCGTGATCAGAGGCTACCGGGCGGACATTGGCGAAATCGACGCCAATGTGATTCGCGCCATGTTCCTGGTGTGCCTCAAGCGCACACCGGCCATCAGCCTGCTGGACCTTCTGGCCCAGCATTCACAGGTGCGCCGCATCTCTTCGGTCAGTGGCCAGCTGGACCTGGTGATCGAGATCGAATCACGCACCATCGATGACCTGAACCGAGTCCGGGATGCCGTGGCCAGTCACGAGTCGGTGGAGGACATCACCACCGCCGTGGTGCTTCGCCGCGACATCGACCGACAGGCCTCCTGATTCGCCGCGCTCGCCCGGGATACGTGGCGGGCAAGCCCCTTTGCCGCGGTCGTGAGCGCGCCGCGCTGTACAACGCCCATCGGCAAATCATAAAATGAGAAGCATTATCATTAGTGCGAATCTCTCATGCCCAACCACAGCCTTTCCTCGCCAGTCGCCCAGCTGTATGCGAACCATCACGGCTGGCTGCGCGGCTGGTTGCATCGGCGCCTGGGGCACAGTGCCGATGCCGAGGACCTGGCTCACGACACCTTCATCCGCGTGTTGCGCTCCCAGGAGGATGTGCGTGAGCTGCGCCAGCCCATGGCGTTCCTGGCCACCATCGCCAATGGCCTGCTGATCAATCGCTGGCGCCGGCAGGCCATCGAGCGGGCTTATCTGCAGGCGCTGGCGGCGCGGCCGGTGGGGGAGGAGCCTTCGCCGGAGGAACGGCACTTGATGATCGAGACCCTGCTGCAGCTGGATTCGCTGCTGGTGGGGCTGTCGTCGCGGGTGCGGCAGATTTTCTTTCTGTCCCAGCTCGATGGCTTGACCTATCCGCAGATCGCCGCGCAGTTGGGCTTGACCGTGGCCCAGGTGCAGCGGGCTATGGGCAAGGCGTTCAGTGTCTGCTACGCGAGCCTTTTTGAATGAGTGGCGCGGCGGTTGATCCGCGGGTGCGCGATAGCGCCATCGATTGGCTGGTGCGATTGCAGTCCGGGCTGATGAGCGCCGCCGAGCAGCAGGCCCTGCTGCACTGGCGCCAGGCCAGCGCCGAGCATGAGCACGCCTGGCAGCGGGTCAGCCGCTTGCCGCTGATGTTGCAGCCGGGGGCCGAGCTGTTGGCCGATGCCACGGCGCGTCGGGCGTTGCAGGCGGCCGGCGCTGATCCGCAACGGCGCCGGCAGGTGCTCAAGTGCCTGTTGGCGCTGGGGCTGCTGGGGGGCGCCTCCTGGCAGGGGGCGGATTCCACCCTGGTGCGTTCGGCCCTGGCCAGTTACCGCACGGGCATCGGTGAGCGCCGGCGTTGGGCCCTGGCGGACGGTGGTTCGCTGTGGCTGAACACCGCCAGTGCGGTGAATCTGGGCTTGAGTGCCGGGCAGCGCAGCGTGCAGTTGATCGAGGGCGAGCTGGCCCTGGATACCCCGCCGGCATCGGCGTCGCTGCAACTGCAAACGCCGGATGCCGTGTTGTACGGCCGTGGTGCCCATCTGCTGGTGCGCCATGATCGCCAGGGCACTCAGGTGACGGTGTTGCGCGGCCTGGTGCAGGTCAGTGCGCGGCAGCAGCCGACGCCGCTGGCGTTGCAGGCCGGTTGGCAAACCCGGGTCGATGGCCGGGGCGCAGGGCAACCGAGTTCCGTCGATGCATTTCTGGCCCAGGCCTGGCTGCGCGGCATCCTGCCTGCCGAGCGCATGCGCCTGGATCAGTTGCTGGCAGAGCTTTCGCGCTATCGCCCGGGCTTCTTGCGGTGCAGCGACGCCGTGGCGGCCTTGCGCGTGACCGGCAGTTTCCAGCTGGACGACACCGATGCCGCCCTGGCCCTGGTGGCCAATACCCTGCCGGTGCGCATCGAGCGCAGGACCCGTTACTGGGTGACGGTGGTGGCGGCCTGAAGATTTTTTTTCAGCGACGCGAGAGTTTTTTCGATCTGGCTTGGCCTTCAGGTATTACCCACCGGCACAGGTGGGTTTCAACCCCTAGGAGCCTTGCATGATTTCCCCCGCTCGTGTCTTGCGTACCCATACCTTCGGCCTGCTGTTTCTCAGCCTGCAACCGCTCTACGGCGAGATGGCGCTGGCGGCCGGTGAGCGTCACTACAGCATCGGCGCCGGTCCCCTGGACCAGGTGCTGTCGCGTTTTGGCGCCGAAGCGGGGATCAGCATGGCCGGCAGTGCGCTGCTCACGGTGGGCAAGACCAGCCCGGGGCTGCAAGGGGATTTCAATGCCGAAGCGGGCCTGAACCGCCTGTTGGCCGGCACCGGCCTGGGTTATGTGCGCCAGGCCGACGGCGGCTATGCCTTGCGCCTGCGTCAGGAGTCGGTGTCGCTGCCGACGCAGAAGGTCAAGGGCGAGAACCCTGACGAGGAAGAGGTGTACCGGGCGCCACGTTCCTCGGTGTACATCTCTGCCGACGACCTGCAGCGCTTTGGCGTGGTGTCGGTGGGCGACATGCTCAAGGGCCAGCCCGGGGTGCAGGTCGGCGACAGCCGCAACGGCGGCGGCCTGGATGTGAACATCCGCGGCATCCAGGGCCAGAGCCGGGTGGCGGTGACGGTGGATGGCTCGCAACAGGCGCTGGATGTCTATCGCGGTTATGCCGGCACCCAGCAGCGCAGCTACATCGACCCGGACATGATCAGCGACATCGCCATCGACAAGGGCCCGAGCCTGACCTCCAGCGCCATCGGCGGCACGGTCAAGATGCGCACCCTCGGCGTCGACGACATCCTCAAGGACGGTCAGCCTGTCGGCCTGCGGCTCAAGGGCGACCTGTGGAATAACGGCGTGGCGCCGGCCGGTCGCGACCCCCATTCCAGGACCGAGGACCTGTACACGGAACCGCACCAGAGCCGTGGCGGGCTGTTCGGCTCGCAGGCCGAGTCCGGCAGCGCCGCGTTTGCCTACAGCCATGACTTGTTCGATGTGGTGGCGGCCTACGCCCAGCGCAACCAGGGCAACTATTTCTCCGGCAAGAAGGGCCAGGACCGCTATCGCATCTATGACCGCGACGGTGATGAAGAGAACAGCGTGGCCACCACCTACAACGCCGGGGAAGAGGTGCTGAACTCCTCGTCGAAGACCGAGTCGTGGCTGCTCAAGACCACCCTGCGTCCGGCGGACGGCCACCGCTTCGACCTCGGCTATCGCCGTTATGACGGGCGCATCGGCGAGATCATGCCCTCGGACATCTTCCGGTTCGGCACCGGTGGCATCTACCAGTACCCCCTGGGCCACACCCAGATCGACACCTACACCGCGCGCTACAACTACCTGCCCGCGGACAACCCGCTGCTGGACCTGACTGCCGACCTGTGGCTGACCGATGCGCAAACCAGCCAACTGAGCGCCTGGTCGGCACCGGCCTCCCAGGCCTATCGCACGGACCGCTCCTGGAGCCGCCAGGCCAACCGTCGCACGGGCGGCGGGCTGGCCAATACCTCGCGGTTCGAGACCGACTACGGCGACCTGAAACTGGACCTGGGCGGCTCGTTCCAGCTGGAGGAACTGCGGCCGCAAAAAGGCGTGGTCACCACCCAGGACGACATCAACGCCAACCGCAGCTTGCGCGAAGGCTCGCGGCAGGAGTTCAGCTTCAACGGCAAGTTGCAATACCAGCCGGTGGAGCGCCTGACGCTGTGGGGCGGCGGCCGTTACACCCACTATCGAAGCAAGGACCATGTGGCCAATGCCACGGCGCGCAGAGAGGAACGCGAACACAAGTACGTGACCGTCTCCAGGCCCGGCGACTATGGCTACCTGATGTGGTTCCCGGACCAGAACGGGTTGTACACCGATGCGACCGACCCACGGTTGAACAACGGCATTGTCTTCAACAACACCAACTACCCATTCGAGGGCACACCCTATAACCAGTACGGGGCGACCGATACCGAGGTGGGTGATTCGCAAGTGGGGCGGGTGGTCACCGGCTACAACTATTCCGGCAAGGACAGTAACAGTGGCGGCGCCTTTGCCCCGGCGTTCGGCATCAATGTTGAGGTGCTGCCGGACACCTTTGTCTATGCGTCCTACACCCAGGGCTTTCGCATGCCTTCGCTGTTCGAGACCGGCTACGGCGTGCAGCAGACCACCCCCGGCAAGGGCCTCAAGCCCGAGCGTTCGAGCAACTGGGAGATCGGCGCCAGCACCCTGCACAAGGGCCTGTTGGTGGATGACGATGCGGCGGCGATCAAGCTCGCCTACTTCAACAACACCATCAAAAACTACATCACCCGCTACTACGACCCGAGCCCGGGCCTGTGGGGCCTGATGCGCTTCAGCAACACCGACAGCTATAAAACCAGCGGTCTGGAACTGCAGACCCACTACGACGCCGGGCGGGTGTTTGCCGACCTGTCGTCCACCTACTACCTGAAGACCGAAACCTGCGACGCGGCCTTCGCCGCCACCCTGCGCGCCACCAGCAACCCCTACCGGAAAACCGCCGACACTCCGGACTGCACACCGGGCAGCTTCATGGGTTCCTACACCAACACCCAGAACCCGCCGCGCTTTGCTGGCAACTTGACCACCGGCCTGCGCTTCTTCGACCAGAGCCTGACCCTCGGCACGCGCATCACCTACACCTCGGGGCCCACCGCCACCGCCGACAAGCCCTGGCAGACCGGCGCCACCACGCCGCAACTGAACTACCGCGAAGTGGCGCTGTTCGATCTGTTCCTCAACTACAAGCTGCAGGAACACGCCAGCCTCAACGTCTCGCTGCAAAACCTCACCGATCGCTACTACCTGGACCCACTGGCGCAGAGCTTCATGCCGGCGCCGGGGCGCACGCTGCGGGTGGGGATGCAGGCGAAGTTCTGAGGCGAGCAAGGTGACGCGGGTCGGTCATTCCCCCCTGACACGCTTGAGCCAGTTCCAGAAGGGGTCGTCCGATTGCGCGGCGTCCATGCTGACCGTGGTCGGGACGATCGCCGCAGCCCGTGGCGGAATGCTCAGCCCCAGTGTCCGTTCAACGTAACCTCGAAACAGCAGGGGGGGAGGCGGGTAGTCGTCATCCGCGTATTCATCGTCACGTACCTCTTGCGGCGTTCGCTCGAACTGCTCTGGCCAGCAGAGCTCGTTGTAACCGATCGCCAGCAGGCGCAGCAGGTCTTGCGGGGTGTCCGTCAGCACGCAGAGCATCAGCGACCCGGAGCCCGAGCCCAGGTGGACCATGCGTTGCTGGCCAGTGTCGTCGCGCCACAGCCCGGCCCAGGAACCGTCACCGCCGGTGCGCAGGAATATCGACAGCCGCTGGTTCACCTCGGGATCATCACTGGCGGTCCAATAGGCGCTAGCGGCGGGTTCAGGCACGTAGAAGGTGGTCGTGGCGACAGCGCTGTGCTCAGGCTCGGGGTGCAGGGTCATGTAGCGCACGCCATCGCGCCGGGTCCGCACGCAGCCCTGTTCCTCCAGCCATGCAATGGCTTGGCGCAGTGGGGCTGGCAAGGGATTGCCGGCGGGAAAGGCGCCAGCCATTTCATCGGTGAAGGTCATGGCCCCTGCGTGCTGCGACGTTGGAGGGGTCACTGGTCCACCTTCAACATGCCAAGCAAGTCTGTGAATGAGTCAGTCACGTAAAATATCGCCTCTGGTATGTTCAGTTCGTGAAATGTGCAATCCCTTGCTCGCGCCGGGCTCCTTCGATAGCCGGTCGGACGGTAGCCAGGGCAAGGCCTGTCTTGACGTTATCTTCTCTCAGGCGGAGCACGCCTTTGGCCAGTGGAGGCGCTGCCGAGTCAGTTCTGCAGAGGGCAGAGCATGGTCTGCACCTTGATATGGGGATGGCTTTCCAGGGGTTCCCACTCATCGATGAAGGAAAATCCCTGCTTCAGATAGAAGTGTGCGGCTCGTGCGTTCTCGGGGGCGGCGTCCAGATACACGCACTCATGGCCCTTGTCTCGCCCGCAGGATTTCACCGCGTCGACCAGCTTCGCGGCCACGCCGCTGCCTCGTGCCTCGGGGGCCACCCACATGCCGATCAAGTTGTAGCGGTTCGCACCACTGACTGCGGCGCCGATCATTCCCACCGGCTGCTGGTCCTTGAAGGCCAGCCAGAATTGGGTACCGGTTGACGAGGCGCGGTCCTGCCACTGCTGGTCACTGTAGTGGGCGGCGGTCTGGTAACTCACGCCAAAGGCGGTGGGGGAGTCCAGCAGTGCCGCGAGACGAACCTGCTTCAACAGCATCCAGTCCCTGGTTTGCGTCAATCGAATGTCCATGATTTTCCTGAAGGTGGGTGACGACGCAACAACTCGCACATCCGGTGAGCATTATCCTTGCCGCTTGAAACTGCCTTGGGCCGTGGCGGACAAGTCCTGCACAAATGCGCCAACCTCTTGGGCACTGCGCAGGTGAACGACAGGCACCTGTGGCCCGATAGCCAGGCGTACTGCCTCGATGCCCGGGCGGTTTACCCTATCGAAATTCCACACGAAATTCAGGAATTTCAGGAACTCCTTGTTCAGTTTTTCACTGCAGCCAACAGGAAGATCGGCCCGGGGTCGGTTCAGCAGGCTGCGTAACATCACTCGCCGCAGGCAGGTGGCGCGCTGGGTATCGAGCCAGATGATCAGGTCGGCACGGGGCAGTCGCAGGTCGAAGCTGCGCCGGGAGTAGTTGCCTTCACAGATCCAGGTATTTCCGCAGACGGCCTGCCGGACTCGGCTGCGGAAAACCTCATTGTCTGCCTCCACCCAGTCGGGCTCCCAGAACAGCCTGTCCAGGTGTACGACCGGCAACTGAAGGCGGCGACCCAGTTCACGGGCCAGGGTCGATTTGCCACTTCCCGCATTGCCCAGAATCACGATGCGCTGCATGAGCCAGTCCCTGCTGAAAAACCGCCAAGCCTATCATTCCCCGATTGCCGAAAAACCTGTGCTCTTCGAAAGCGAGCAAGAAAACAGTGAATTATCCGGCCCTGGGCAGCAGCGCTATCTCGTCGACTTCGCCAAGGTCGGAGAGGATGAGTTCGATGCATTGGGGCAGGGGCGACATCGAAGCAACCGGGCCTGGGCTGACGCTCTGTTCAATGGCGCCAACTACTTTTGTTCCTGTTCGGGAAGGTCGCTCTTGTATTCGCCCCACTCCATGTACGCGTAGTACTGGGTCATGGCGTCGAAGTGGCTGCGGGCTTCAACTTCCCACACAAGCTTGGCGTCGGGGTGAAGAAGTTTGCGTGCGCTGTTTCCCTGCGGGCCGCCCGGGCAGAATGTCTGGCAGTCATCCGGTTCCATCCAGAGTTGGTAATTCATCTTTGACACCCATGTTTTTTGCTTTAGTGCGCCCGTTCGCCTTTTGCCCCGGGGCTTCTGAGTGTGGTGGGTGCGCTATAGCCGTCTTGATTCGATCGACCTAGATCGACCCGACCGAGCGCAGATATTTCTGTGCCTGAGGGCTGGTGATCTTTTCTGGCTCAAGGACATACAGCGAGCTCCAAAGCGCTGATAAACCCAGTTCCTCCATGTAGGAAGTGAAACTGTTGAAAGGCTCGGTGCCAATGTCCTCGGCGCTGAGCCAGAGCAACTCGCACTCTTGGCAAACGTGCAGGATCTCCTGCGTTGCCCGCACTTGAACCTTGGTCACGACACCTTGTTCACATTCAGGACAGAGCATTTTTCACCTCCCAAAGGAGGCGGATTCTATCACTGCCGAAGAGGGCGGCAGCCGCTATCGAAGGCCGGCCCGGGCTCAGCAGTCCGCCGCTCCGGAGTGGGCCTTTTCCGCACCAGCATCCGAGGCCCCGGTCGCATAAATTTGAAATGCCCGGCATTGCTCGCCAGAATCGCCCCCCGATCCGGCACCAGGTGCCGGACCTTGGTGGTGAAAAGGGGCAGCAGTTGAATCAACAGACATTGTCCATGCGCCTGGCGCGTGTTGCGGCGCATGTGCCGGCCGGTGCGCGCCTGGCCGATATCGGTTCGGATCACGGTTATTTGCCGGTGGCCTTGCTGCTGCGCGGCAGCATCACGGCGGCGGTGGCCGGCGAAGTGGCCTTGACCCCGTTCCAGGCCGCCTTGCGCACGGTGCGCGACAACGGCCTGGAGCAGCAGGTCAGCGTGCGCCTGGCCGATGGCCTGGCGGCGATCGAGCCACAGGACCGAATCAACGCCATCAGCCTGTGTGGCATGGGCGGCGAGACCATTCGCGACCTGCTCGACAGCGGCCAGGCGCGCCTGAGCGGCCAGGAACGCTTGATCCTGCAACCCAACGGTGGCGAGCAGCCGCTGCGCCAATGGCTGATGGACAACGGCTACCGCATTCTTGCCGAGGAAGTGCTGCGGGAAAACCGCTTCGACTACGAAATCATCGTCGCCGAGCGCTCCGGGCCGGTGTGCTACAGCGCCAGGGAGCTGTACTTCGGCCCGCTGCAAATGCAGGTTCGCAGCCCGGCATTCCTCGCCAAGTGGCAGCGTCTGCTGCGCCTGAAGCAGCGTACCCTGGAGAGCTTCGCCCGGGCGCAGGCAGTGCCGGAAGAGAAGATGCAGGACCTGGACCGCCAGGTGCGCTGGATCCGCGAACTGCTGGCGTGATGCGGGGATTGGCACGCGCGGAGCCGGTTCGGCTTCGATGAATCTTCTGTGGCGAGCCTCTTGCCCTGGCCGGGATTGGAAAAAATCATTCCTCTCACCTTAACTAGGGGGTGCTATCACGGCGCCATTACCTGATGAGAGGGGCAGTATCATGCAAGTGAAAGGATTCTTTGTACCGGTGCTGGTGCTGCTGACAGCCTGTCAGAGCGAGCGTCCACAACCTGGCGCCATTGCCCAGGAGTGGGCGATGAATACCATCCAGATGGGGATCAAGCCGCTGTACCCCCTGACCGAGATGTCGCCGGGGGATGTTTTTCTGAGTGTCGGGTACAACGTCGATTCGATGGCGGATATTCCGACCAAGGCTTTTGATATACAGCCGATCATTTATGCCAACCTGGATCTCAGCCAGATCCCTACCCATGAACAGGAACCCGGGCGCTTCATTTATCCGATCGATAATTCGGACAGCAAGAAGCCTGCGTTCAAAGCGTTGACAAACAGCCGAGGCAGGGCCAACTGCAGTGTTTCCTTTCCGGGCTTCAGCTTCGCATCAACGTTGGACTACAACCTGGGGGCAGACATTCCTACCAGCGTTTGGGCCGCCATGTTTTCCACGGCACACCAATCCAAGTACTCGGTGTCCTACTCGGTCCCCAGCAGTCAGTGCGTCAGGGTTCAGGTCTCGCGGCTGATGCCACTGGCCAGCCAGTACCTGTACGGCCTGGATGCCGCGCAAACGGCCCACATGAAAAATGCGTCCATGTCGCTGGCCATCCCGGCAGACCTGAAGAAGAAATACAACGCTCGTCCGATTGTTGTCATTCCTTACATCGTGTACTCCGCTGACGCGCTCGACGTCACGATCAACGCGCTGGACGGCTCCAGCACCCAACTCAGTGCGACGGCGCTTGCACTGGTGCAGCTCAGCGATCAAAAGCAGCTGCTGGAAACGAAAATTCGTCAACTGGGCGGGCAGCCAGCCGCACCGGGCGAGGCCGGCAACGGCGCCGCTGAAGCTCAAGGCGCTGCTCCGAGCCCGCCTGGGCAAGGCTCGCAGGAAGCGCCAGCGGGTGCCGGCGATGTTGCCAAGCCCAAGACGGCAGCGGGGCCACACGACACGCCGCAGGGCGAGGGCCCGGCCCCGCAACCAGACAGATTGGCGTCGTTGCAAGCCCAACTGGCCGCTGTCGAGCAGCAGCTCAAAGCCACCGTTCAAGCCAGCACCCCGTCCTTGCCTGGGGTAACCGGTAGCGTCACCCGGCTTTCAACAACCGGCATCACCCTCCATCAGGTGTTCAATCCGCCCTTGGCGATGGGCTATAGAGCCTTGCAATTCGAGTTGCCTGGCTATGCGCACAGCCAGGCCGTACCGACGGATGATTTAACGCCGTTGCTCGAGCAGAAAAAGGCGTTGAGTTCAGTGCGCACACTCGATACGACACCCGCGCAGCCGCAGAGCAAGCCGGTGCAACAGACTCCCCCGCCGAAGCGGATCTACTACAGCCCTTTGCAGTAGGATGCGCGGCGTCAGCTGGCCGCAATGCTCGGTGCTTGCACGCCGCTCGAATCAGCTGGTGCCACTGGCGTGAATCATGATCTGCCGGACAGGGCGGCTGACCCTGGCCGGCAGTTTTAGCAACAGACAATGATGAGGTTGACTTGAGAGCAGAGGACTATCTGCAAGGTGATGTGGCGCGATTTTGCCAGTGGCTGTCGCAACGCTTGGGTGGCGACCCCATCCACTTCGCGGTTCCCGGGCATGACAAGCAGTTCTTGACCTTGCATGAGGCGCTGCAGGCATACGCGTGGCCGCTGAAAAAGCTTGCCGGTCTCCCGAACCCGGACCCTGTTTACCCGTATCGCCACCCCGAGGTGCCCACGCTGCTCGCCAAAGGCAGCTTGGCGGCCAATACGGCTGTCTTGAGGCTGATACAGCAGGCGCTGCGGGCGGCGTATTACGCTGGGCCGGCATCGCCAGAGGCACTGGCCGGCGCGGTGGCGGCCACTTTCCACTGGGGAGGCGTGTACAAGGAAACCCCGTTTGGCGGCAATAAACCCTGGCTTGCAGGCAACTACCACGGTCTGTTTGCCATCCTCGAAAACGTCGTCAATGACCATGCTCGGGGCGACGATGAAAGCCAGGTGCGCGACCTGCGCTTCAACGCGGGCATGACCAAGGTTTATTCACTGCTTATCGACGACTTCGTCATCTATGACAGTCGAGTGGCCGCCTCGCTGGCTTGGCTGGTGCTGAACTGGTGGACGCAGGTCGAAGGCAAACCGTCCGACCAGTTGCATGAGCACCTGCGCTTTCTGTGCTTGCCTGGTAACGGCAACGCTTCCAAGTGGCGCAACCCGCAGCCCCAGCTATTCAAGACCCGCGCCACAGCGCCTTATGAGCACTACAAATGGAATGTGCGCCTCAACTGGCTGTTGCGGGGGGCTCAGCAGCGGGCCGGTGAGCGCAGTCGCTTCAATTCCTTGCGCGAAATCGAAGCCGCACTGTTCCAGATGGGAGAGCGAGTGGTGTGAGCGTCGAGTGCTGCGTCGTCGACGTCATCGTTGTGTTGCGACATTCAGGCGGCACGGCAGTGCTGCAGCCCAGGCTTGCCATTTGCCAGTATCTTGTCGGCGTCGAAAGCCTGTCTATATGATTGCCGGGTCTTCAGGCTCGCCACTGGGGTGCTCCTGAATCTGACGCCAATGCTTGAGAGCGCAAACAGCCTGAGCCGGTGTCTCCTACGGGTGAGCGTCAGCTGTTTTTCCATCAGAGGGATTTTGCTCCAGGCTTTTTCCAGGCTCTACAGGGATGTTCAAACGATGAAGAACACATTCAAGGCCGGATCGTTCATGCACAGCGGTCTGGCCAAGGCATTCGCCGGTCTGGCGCTGGCCACCTTCACTCTGGCGGCGCCTGCGCTGGCCCAGGCCAGCGCGCCCATTCCCCCTGGCGCGGTGCTGGCAGTGATGCAGAACGTCGAGGTGCCCGACCAGGATGAAGAGGTGGAACTCCAGGACGGCGTCACCGCGACCTTCTGGTACGGCCAGGAGCTGGACTTCGACGGCAAGTACTACTACGCCTCCTTTGTTTGGCACACCCGGGACAGCGCGGCCCGTCAGGGCGAGGATTTTGCCGCCCCCGAGGTTCAGGTGCGGCTGGCGGATGCGACCTTCGAGCTCACCCACCCGGGCCAGACGCCGGCCTATTCCATCCGCAGTATCGAGCGCAAGATCGGCTTCTTCGGCGGCCGGGAAAAACCCGAGGAAGTCGACCCCAAGCGCCAGGCCCTGGAACATCGCACCGCTGATGGCCGGCTGTTGCTGGCGGTGCCCACGGCCACGTTCGACGATGGCGTGGTGACCAAGGGCTACACAATGCTGCTGTTCAACCCGAACAAGAAGCCGGAAGACGATGGCTGGGTCTGGTCCTATGTCGGCCAGGTGCGCACCGGCGAGGACAATTCCGCCGCTTGTGACGAGGGCGCGGTAATGCCCTGCATCGGCAGTGACGGCGAGTTGAGCTTTGTTGCTGGCCAGGGGCCGTTGCCACAGGTGCAGGTCAAGGTCAGCGGCACCACCTTCCAGGGCCCGGGCAAAATCCGCTCGCTGGCCGCGGCCGATAACCTGACCTACGTCTACGACGGTAAAACCCAGCAGTACGCCAGCCACTAGGCTGTGGCCTACGACGCCGGGCCTCTGGCGGCGTCATCTCGCGGAACGCAAAATTCCCCCGGGGGGTAGTGCTGTTCAATTAACAAAAAACGGCGCTTCCTCAAGATGAGCAAGCGCCGTTTTTCGGGCTTCGCTGCCACCCCAAAAGAGACGAGCATTACCCTGTGGCGAGGGAGCTTGCTCCCGCTGGGGTGCGCAGCGCCCCCAGTAGCGTCTACGCGGTTAACCTGATAAACCGCGCCGGCAGGTTTTACGACCGCTACGCGGCCGAGCGGGAGCAAGCTCCCTCGCCACAACAACCCCCCCCCGCCTGCGAAATGCTTTGTTCGGTTGCTTAAGTGAACAGCATTACCCGGGGGGGGATTTTGCGACACCTTCAGCCATGCATAGCGGTGCAATTATCCAAGGGGTCGGTGAATGACAACGCGAACGCTTGAGCTGACAAGGCGCGGTGCTGGCCGTTGCGCTGTAGGGATCGGGTATGCTGGCGGCCGATGAAGCGGACCAGAGACACAGAACATGACGCGTCGGCCGTTGCTGGAAATCGATGTACGCGACCTGGGCACGGCCCGTGAGCTGCACCTGGCCTTGCGCGATGCCTTGGGTTTGCCCCTGTGGTATGGCTGCAATTGGGATGCCTTCTGGGATGCCATTTCCGGTCTGGTGGAGATGCCGCTGCAGTTGCGCATCAGCGGCTGGCACAGCCTCTCCCAGCGCTTGCCGGACGATGCGCGGCTGATGGAGCAATGCCTGCGGCGCCTGCAGGCCCAGTACCCGGCATGGGCCGCGCAGCTGCACTTCGAGTGAGGCGCAATGCCAAAAAGCCGCGCCTGGGCGATTTACTAATGCCGCGCAATCCTCTATAAATTTTCCCCTCGGCGCCGACCTTTGCGGCGCCACTGGGTGATAACAGGAGGATGCTATGTCACCGTTAAACGTGTAACCGCAACGCTTTGCCCCATCGCCACACCTTCGCTTGAACACCTCGAAACACGCTGGTCCCAGCGCTGGCTGGAAGAGGGCACCTACGCCTTCGATCGCAGTGCCTCCCGGGACGCGGTTTACTCCATCGACACACCGCCACCCACGGCCTCCGGCTCGTTGCACGTCGGCCATGTGTTCAGCTACACCCACACCGATATCATCGCGCGCTTCCAACGCATGCGCGGCAAGGCCGTGTTCTATCCCATGGGCTGGGACGACAACGGCTTGCCCACCGAACGCCGGGTCGAGAACTACTACGGCGTGCGCTGCGAGCCCCTGGCGCCTTACCAGCCGCAGTTCCAGCCACCGGCCCAGGTCGCCGAGCGGCGCGCCGACTATGCGCCAATCAGCCGGCGCAACTTTGTCGAACTCTGCCATCAGCTGACTGCTGTCGATGAGCAAGCCTTTCGCCGTTTGTTCATGCACCTGGGCCTGTCGGTGGACTGGGGCCTGACCTACGCCACCATCGATGAGCGTGCGCAACGGGTCAGCCAGCGCGCCTTGCTGCGCAACTACCAGCGCGGCGAGCTCTACAGCCAGCAGGCGCCCTGCCTGTGGGACGTGACCTTCCAGACCGCCGTGGCCCAGGCCGAGCTGGAGGACCGCGAGCTGCCCGGGGCCTATCACGACCTGCGGTTCCAGGGCATCGAGGGGCCGGACCTGAGCATTGCCACCACCCGCCCCGAGTTGCTGGCGGCCTGTGTGGCGCTGGTGGCGCACCCGGACGATCCGCGTTACCAGGGGCGCTTCGGCCAGCACCTGCGCTCGCCGCTGTTCGAGGTCGAGGTGCCGTTGCTGGCCCACGCCCTGGCCGACCCGCAGAAGGGCAGCGGGTTGGCGATGGTCTGTACCTTTGGCGACCTGACCGATGTGCTCTGGTGGCGCGAGCTGCAACTGCCCACTCGCTCGATCATCGGCGCGGACGGTCGGCTGCTGGCTCAGGTTCCCGACTGGCTGGCCACCCCGGCCGCGCGCCAGGCCTATGCAACGCTGGCCGGGCGCAGCCTGCCCCAGGCGCGCAAGACGTTGCTGGCGCTGTTGCGCGAATGCGGCGCCTTGCTTGGCGAGCCGCGGCCGATCCGTCACGCGGTGAAGTTCTTCGAAAAGGGCGACCAGCCCCTGGAGATTGTCGCCACGCGCCAGTGGTACCTGCGCAACGGTGGGCGCAGTGCTGAACTGCGCCAGCAGTTGCTCGGCCGCGGCCAGGCCCTGGAGTGGCATCCGCCGTTCATGCGCAGCCGCTACGAGCACTGGGTCGGCGGCCTCAATGGTGACTGGCTGATCAGCCGCCAGCGGGTCTTCGGCGTGCCGATTCCGTTCTGGTATCCCCTGGATGCCCAGGGCGAAGCGGACTATGACAGGCCGATCCTGGCAGACGAAGCCGCGCTGCCGGTGGACCCGACCCTGGACCCGCCACCGGGCTACCGCCCCGAGCAACGTGGCCAGCCCCATGGCTTTATCGGCGAACGGGACATCATGGACACCTGGGCCACCAGCTCCCTGACCCCGCAGATCGCCGCTGGCTGGGAGGAGGACGACGACCTGTTCGCACGGATCTACCCCATGGACCTGCGTCCCCAGGGCCACGACATCATCCGCACCTGGCTGTTCTCGACCCTGGTGCGCAGCCATTTCGAGGCGGCCGCGGTGCCCTGGAAGCATGTGGCGCTGTCGGGCTGGATCCTCGATCCGGACCGCAAGAAGATGTCCAAGTCACGGGGCAATGTGGTCACGCCCCAAGGGCTGCTGGAGCAATACGGCAGCGATGCCGTGCGCTATTGGGCGGCCCTCGGGCGCCCGGGCAGCGACACCGCCTTCGAAGAGCAGCAGATGAAGATCGGCCGGCGCCTGGCGCTGAAGTTGTTCAACCTGTCGAAGCTGGTATTCGGCGTGCCGGGCGACCCGCACGGGCCGGTCGAGCAGCCGCTGGACCAGGCCATGCTGCAACGCCTGGGAGCGGTCACCGCCGCCGCCGAGGCGGCGCTGGAGGGCTACGACTACAGCAGCGCGCTGATCGGCATCGAGGGCTTCTTCTGGTGGTTCTGCGATGACTATGTCGAGCTGGTCAAGCGCCGCGCCTATCGCCCCGAGGGCCACTCGGCGCGCAATGCCCTGGCGGCGGCCTTGAGCACCCTGCAACGCGTGTTCGCGCCGTTTCTGCCGTTTGTCTGCGAGGAGGTCTGGCGTTGCTGGCAGCCGGGCTCGGTGCACCGGGCCACGTGGCCCGAAGCGCGGGCGGCCGAGGATTTTGTCGAGCCGCTGCTGGAGGCGGTCAGTGCCACGTTGGCCGCCATTCGCAAGGCCAAGTCCGATGCCCGGCAGTCGATGAAGGCCGCGGTGGCGCGCGTCGAGCTGGTGGAGCGCGGGCCGCTGCTGGAATCGCTGCAATGTGCTCGCCAGGACCTGATCGAGGCCGGGCAGGTCGCCAACCTGGTGTTCATTGAAGGCGCGGCGCGCGAGGTGCGGGTCTGGTTGCAGGGTTGAGCTGACGTGAAAGCCCGCCTGCTCGTCGAGCAAAGCTTGGCTTTGCGTTGGCGGGCAGGCGTGGCGGCTGTGGTGCGCGACAGGGTGGTTTCGTCCGGTGCGGGCTCAATGGGCACGCAGCTTCGCGGAGCGGGTGGTGAACCGCGACTTGAGTTTTTCCAGTGTCATTGCCCCAGACAGTTGTTGTTTCAAGGACCGCCACAGGCTTTGGAGGGGCGGCAAGTCGGCTGTCGACGGCTTTTCTGCGGTGATCTGCTGGTACATCCGGACTCTTCGGTGATGGGCGGAATAACCACCCATGGCTGAAACCGTTCCACTTTGAATATGGTCGAGATAAGAGAATATCTTGCGTGGCGATATCAAGCCGATCGAGTAGTTCAATGCGCTCATTCGGTCTTGCAGTTCATAACCCGGGTTGCGCTGGTCCATTTGAAAGTGCAGCCCATGTTGCTTGATCAGGCGAGCGTTCCATAACGTGCAGAAGCTCTTCAAGTGTGTCTCCTTGTAGGGTTTCGGCTCCCGTGCCTGGACCCCGAGGCTGCGCAACCCGCGCCGGGTGTAATGTTTGCCGAAGCGCGAAACCCGTCGCCACGCAGAGCGCAGTACGCCCCGGTCAAGTTGCTCCAGGCAACCGACTGCGGCCACCCTGGGGTGAGCGCCGCACTGCTTGAGCATCACCGAGAAAATACGCGGGTCGTAGATGAAGGTGTCGCTGTGCAGCAGAAACAGATATTCGGTTTCAACCTGCTCCAGAGCCAGGTCGAGCGCCCTGCCGTGGGCAAGGTTGCCGGCCTCGGGGGCACTGGGCTGACGCTCGATCAGCCTGATCCAGTCGAGGCTGCGCAAATAGTCGCTGCTGGCGTCCCGGGAGTCGTTGTCGACCACAAAGACCGTCACGTCCTGGCCTTGCAAGGCTTCTTGCAGAAGTTTCAGGCAGATCCTCGTGAGTTCAAGTGACTTATAGTTGACCAATACAATGCTGTAGTTTGCTTTGGTTGTAAGTTCGCGGCTCATGATCGGTTTGATCTCGAATGATCTGTTCTTGAAGGGGTGATGTGATTCCGCCAGGAACACACTTCTGTCTGTTTAACCTGCAGGCAACTTGAATCAGGCGAAGGCAACTTCCGTCGTTCAGGCAACCGGGGCTTGAATGACCGGCATGCGCTGTAGATTGAGGTTGATTCTGAATGAGGCAATCTTTCAGCCTGTTCCCCGGCAGTTAAATTCTTTGACAGGTTTGTAGCGGGAACGCAGGGGGGCGTGGGGACTCTCGGCGGGCCGCGGCTACTGGGCGGATTGCCGAGCGGCGGCCGCGGTCGCCGCCAGGTGGGTTCTGGCGGCGGGTGGCTGGAGCAGGCTGGGCAGGGCTTGGGGGAGATAGGCCGGTGTCAGGTGTCTTGCCGGTTGCCGATCAGATCGACCCGGCAACCGGGCTGTGCATCGTGCACTTGCAACGTCATGTCGTGCAGGCGGGCCACGGCTGAAACCATGCTCAAACCCAGGCCGTTGCCTGGCGTATGGCGGCTGGACTCGGAGCGATACAGGCGCCGGAAAACGGCTTCGCGCTCCGCCTCCGGTATGCCGGGGCCATGGTCGCGGATGCTCAGGGTGCAGTGGCTGGCGTCCGTCAGCACCCTGACCTCGACCTTGCTGTCATCGGGGGAAAACTTGATCGCGTTATCGATCAGGTTGCAGGTGGCATCGAAGAGCAACTGCGGGTCCCCCAATACATGGCCGGCCCTGCTGCACGGGGTGAACTCCAGGGTCATGCCGCGCTCCTGCGCCAGTGGCTCAAACAGCTCGACGGCATCCGCGCCAATCCTGTTGAGGTCCACGGGCGTAAAATGACTGCGCCTGGCACTGCCTTCTATCTCCGAAATGCGCAACAGCGCCCGGAAGGTCTGCATCAATCCCTTGGCGTCTTCAATCGCGGTATCGATGGCCAGGCAATATTCCTGTTGGCTCAGGTTGCGCCGCTGGGCTCGTTCCAGGCCGGCGATCAAGCGCGTCAGCGGCGTTCGCAGGTCGTGGGCAATGTCGTCGCAGACGCCCTTGACCTCGCTCATCAACCTTTCCAGGGCATCGAGCATGCCATTCACCACGCTGGCGATACGGTCGATATCGTCGTTGTTGCCACGGGTGGGCAAACGCCGGCTGAGGTCCCCCTCGACGATCTTCTTGATCGAGCGGCTGAGCAGGTCCAGGCGCCTGTGGGCCAATACACCGAGGGTGATGGCGCCCAATAGCCCAACCACCAGAAGCAGCGCTCCGCCTGAAACCAGGGCGTTGACCAGCAGCTCGTCGAACTCGCGAATGTCATGGATGTCCTGACCGACAAACAAGGTGCTGCCGTCGTCCAACCGGTGTGCCAGGAAGCGGATCGGGCGATCGTGGCCGTTGCTCTTGTCCCACATGAACTCCGTGGGCCTGTCGTAGCCGCGCAAGGCCGGCAGTTGTTGTACCGGGCCGGTGATGGGGTTGCCGTCGGCGTCGAACAGCGCGTAGGGCAGCCGGCCCTGGGGATCCTGCTGGTTGTGCTGGAGGATTTCCTGGAGCCGCAGGGCCGGAGGTTGCGCCTGCTGCCGCTCGGCTTCACGGTGCAGCGCGGTATCCACTTCGGCAATCAGGTAGCCGGTGGTCTGCCAGTAGATGTAGCCGAACAGGGCGAAGAACGAGCAACCAAACAGGGCGAGGAACAGCAACGCCGTTCGAAAGCTGATGGTGCGGGGGATTTCACTCAGCCGCACGCAGGACATAACCGGACCCCCGAATGGTATGCAGCATCGGCGTGTCACTCTGGCCGTCGATCTTGTGCCGCAGGCGCCCGATATGCACATCGATCACATTGGTGCGTTCGTCATAGCTGTAGTTCCAGACGGCCTCGAACAGCATGGTGCGGGTGACGACCTGGCCGGCGTGCTGCGCCAGGTATTCCAGCAGTGCATATTCCCGGGGCAGCAGCTCGACCACTCTTTCGCCCCGGCGCACGCTGCGCCGCAGCAGGTCGATTTCCAGGTTGCCGATGCGCAGGCGGCTGTCGCGGCCGGCCGCCGCTGCCGGCGCTCGCCGACGGCTCAGGGCATCCAGGCGCGCGGTCAACTCGATGAACTCGAAGGGTTTGGTCAGGTAGTCGTCACCGCCGGCACGAAGACCTCGAACCCGTTCATCCAGGGCACTGAGTGCACTTAGGATCAGCACGGGAGTGGTGATGCCAGAGGCGCGCAATGCGGTCAACATCCCCAGGCCATCCAGGGCGCCGGGAAGCATGCGGTCGAGGACGATGATGTCGAAGGTCTGGCTGATGGCGGTTACCAGGCCGTCACGGCCATTGTCCAGCAGCGTGACCTCGAAGCCATGATCGTGCAGTGCTGCTTCGATCTCCCGAGAGGTGACAGGATCATCTTCGATAACCAGTACGTGAGTCATAGGCGTTGTTCAGGGTTCCGCACTTGAAATATGTGGCCGGCGCAGTTCTGGCTGGCTCGTTGGTGGCATAGTGTGCCCAGCCAATTTTTACACCGGGCTACCGGCAAGATGAAAAAAAGTTTAGTTCAGTGCCTGCGAGGTCAATGTGCGTATTTTGGTGGTTGAGGATGATGCGCGTAGTGCCGCCTACCTGTTGCGCGGGCTGAATGAGAGCGGGCATGTCGTTGATTGCGCCGAAGATGGCCGCGATGGACTGGCCATGGCGCTGGAGGGGATCTATGACGTGTTGATAGTCGACCGGTCGCTCTCCGGAATGGACGGCCTGGCGTTGGTCCGTGAGTTTCGCCGGAGCGATCCCGCCACCCCGATCCTGATGCTCAGCGCCCTGGCTTCGACCCGGCAGCGGGTCGAGGGGTTGCAGGCCGGCTGTGACGACTACCTGGGCAAACCCTACGCATTCATCGAGGTGCTGGCTCGGCTGGATGCCCTAGTCCGCACCCGCGATCAGCCGTCGGGCGCCCAGGGCCTGCTGAGCGTTGGCGATCTGGTTCTCGACTGCGCGACTCGCTCGCTCTCGCGCAAGGGGCGGAGCATTGCGCTGGCCCACCGGGAAACCTTGATCGTGGAAAAACTCATGCGTCATTGTGGCGAAGTCGTGACCCGCTCGATGTTGCTTGAGAGTGCCTGGGACTACGAGTTCGACCCCAATGACAATGTCATCGACAAGCACATCTACCGTCTGCGGCGCAAATTGGAGGAAGGCTTCGGGGCGCCGCTGATCATGACCGTTCCGGGCGCCGGTTATTGCCTCGCTGAAGAAGGCGGGCAGCAGGAGCTCCCATCGAATGCCTAGGGGGGCTTCGCGGGGCTGTTGCCAAGTCGCACTCGGGCTGTCGGGATACCCCGCAACCCAAGTCCAGGGCCTTGAGCCCTTGCAATACCCTGAGCCCCCACCGCCACACTGCGAGTAAGCGACTCTGTTGCTGCGTCCTTGCGACAGTGCTCCAGGCGGCTTGCATGACACTCAAAGCGCATGGCCAAGCGGCTGGCTGCCAATCATCTGCGGAGTAGCGCGGGCTCTCAGTTCGAGCGGGCGGCATCGCTGGAGGCCGCTTTCTGGTTGCTGGCCATGGCCGTTGCGTGTTCAGACTTCTGCTGGGTTGCCACTGCCGAGTCTCTCGCCGCTTCCATCCGCGCCATCACGGTATCGCCACCGCCTTCTGCCATCGCTGCTACAGAGGCACTCATCAGGGTCAGGATCAAAAGGGCTTTCAGGGTATTCATGTTCAGTCTCCAGGATTCTGCTTCAGCCATCGCAGTACTTGCTGGCTTGGGCTCATCCTAGAGCGGGTTGCATTTCACCCACTTCCCCGCCCAATGAACTTTTTGACAGGTCGGCGTATGCCACATCATCCAGGGCTCGGGCCGGTTGATGATGGTCCGCGCCGGGCCCTTCCCCGAGGTGCTGGCGATGCTGGCAAGGTGCCGAGCCTGCCTGGTAAATAAAGTATTCAGCGCTGCGTAAACTCATTACCTTGCACGAGACAGGGCGCTGACTTGGCCAGGAGAGGTTCGTGAGTATCAAAGACAATCCAGAAGACTATGAAGACCTCAAGCGCGCGGTGGCGTTGCTGGAGTCTCCTTCGCTCACTGCGCGGCTGTCCGGTTTGCTCGGCTCGCCGATTGAAAGCGCGGTGAAGGCCTTGCCGGCGGTGGTCTCGAAAAAGATCAATGGCGCGGTGGTGGCTGCGCTGCATACCTCCGCCGACGCGGCGCTGTGGAGCCTGGAAAACACCCCGAAAAGACAGGCCTCGACGCTCTTGCACAAAGTCTATGCCGCCACCTCCGGCGCGGTGGGCGGTGCTTTCGGGTTTGCCGCACTGTTCGTCGAGCTGCCCATTTCCACCACCATCATGATGCGCTCGGTGGCCGATGTGGCCCGTAGCGAAGGCTTCGACCTGGAGGACTTCGCCACCAAGCAGGCGTGCATCGAAGTGTTCGCCATGGGCGGCAACAGCCAGGCCGATGACGCCACCGAGACCGGCTATTACATCACCCGCAGCTTCACTACCCAGGCCATGCAGCAGTTGTCCAAGGAGCTGGCGGCCATCGCCGCGAGGCAAGGCGCCGGGGCGGCCGGCAGGTTGTCGCCGGGGCAGGTGGGCCAGTGGCTGGCGCTGCTGATCGAGAAGGTCGCCAGCCGTTACGGCGTGACCATTTCCAGCAAGTTCGCAGCCCAGGCGGTGCCGGTGATCGGCGCCTTTACCGGCGCCACCATCAATGCGCTGTTCACCGATTTCTACCAGGACATGGCCCGCGGGCATTTCACCGTCAAGCGCCTGGAGCACAAGTACGGCTTTGAGCAGATCAAGGGCGAGTATGCGCAGATCCTGGGCAAGCGGCTGGCAGGCTAGGGCGGGTGTCGATATGAGCGACTTTCCGGTTATGCGTACCTCACGCCTGATCCTCAGGGAACTGTGCCCGACTGATGTTCCGGCGCTGTTCGCGATTCACAGCGATGCCGAGGCCATGCAGTGGTTCGGCACCGACCCCATCACGGATGACCGGCAGGCCGAGCAATTGCTGGCGCTGTTCGCCGGTTGGCGCAGCTTGCCCAACCCGGGCGTTCGCTGGGGCATCGAGCGCCAGTCCGACCCCGGCTTGCTGGGCACCTGTGGCCTGTTCAAATGGAACCGCCAGTGGCGCAGCTGCGCCGTCAGCTTCGAACTGGCGAAACCGGCACAAGGGCAGGGGCTGATGAGCGAGGCGCTGCGCGCCGTGGTGGGCTGGGGCTTCGAGCAGATGGCCCTGAACCGTATCGAGGCCCAGGTGCACCCGCAGAACCTGGCGAGCCTCAGGTTGCTGGAGCGGCTGGGGTTTGTCCGCGAAGGGCTTTCCCGGCAGGCGGGGTATTGGCTGGGAGCTCATCATGACCTGGTGCAGTACGGCTTGTTGAGGGCCGATTGGTCCAGCCCGGCGCCGCTCGCCGCGCGTCTTGTGTAACCCCGTGGCGTGACAATCAAGCGGGTGCTGGCCGCTTCAGCGGTGGCCCGGCGTCGGCGCATTGCTGTCCTCGACGGGCTCCAGGTGGTGGTAGGAGGGAAAGACCTTCCTGTGGCTGATCTGCAAGCCTGTTGGTGGCGCGAGCCCGTGGGTTTTACTGGAGCCCCAGGTCCGACGTTCGCCGCAATAGGTATGCACCACCTCGGAGCTGTCCCAGAACAAGCGCTCCAGCAGGGCTTCGTATTCGGCCAGCCACGAATCTTCGAAGTCATAACTGCCTTTGGGGGCGCAGGCGAAGTGCAGCATATGCCCGTAGTAGCAATGTCCCCGGCTGTTGGGCAGCAGGCTGAAAAGCGCCCTGGTGATCTGCGCCCCGGTCACGGGCAGGCTGTGCAGGACCGCGCGATTGTGCGCTTCGGCGGCCGGTGAAGCGTCAAAACAGTGGATGTATCCATACAGGTTGCCGCTCATGGGGTCAGCTGCCTCTGTTGTCGGTGGGTTGGCGGCATCCGTTGTTGCGGGCCAGCCGATCGATCGCTTGCACGCCCGCGCGCATCTTTTCCACGGCGGAGGCATTGGCCGAATGGATATGAATCTGCGGTGGGCAGAACCCGTGCAACGCCACGGCTTCTTCGATCCACAGGATCACGTCGTAACCGGTGCCGCGCGGGTCATCTCCGAGGTCGTGGTCGAGGCTGATCTGTTCGACGCCACCGGCTTTGAGCAGCGCGATGACTTCGTCCGGCCAGTAGGTGCGAATCCAGCCGGGCGGGGTCTGGCGTTCGTCGTCGAGGTAGATTTTCATGGGCCTGTTTACTCTTTCAGATGCAGTTCAAGCATCGGCGTCGTTCGCGATGACATGATCGCATCGGTCAACGCCTGGTCATTGCAGCCTGCGCCGGAGCGCTAGCAGGAGCGCGTCAGCGGGGCAGAATCCACGCTGTTGCAGCGGATCACCCAGTAAGCCCCCTGGGGGCAGAGCTCGCAGGACTGAATGACAAAACGCTCGGGCTTTCCATCGTTGATCATGCCGTCATGCATGGCGAGCACCAGGGCACAGGCTTGTTGGGCTGAAAGCATCGGTGGGGGCTTTACGCTGAGCGTCCGGATTAATTTTCGACCCGTTGTATAACCCGATAGTGCGCAATAAGCCATCACCACGCTCAAGGTTGCGCAGGATTTTTCCAGCAGTGGATTAGTCCGCCGCAGTTGTGTAGAAACGCTCCATTATTCAATCCGGCACCCGCTGCCAACCCAGGTGGAACCCGATGCGGCCCAACGCCGAACTCCGATTGTTTGCACTGCCGGCATGTGCCGGTCTGGTCTATGCCGTGACCAAGGGCCTGATCAAGGGCTGGAATGGCACGCAGCTGTTTTCCGGGTTTCTGTTTGGCAGCGTGATTGCCATGGTCCTGGGCATTCCCCTGTTGCTGTGGATGGACCGGCGCTGGCCGCAAGCCAGGATGCGCTACCTGTGGCTCGGCCTGATCCTGAGTCTGGTCGCCACCTTGCTGGTGCGCACCTCGTGGACGCAGCTGCTGCTGTTGCCGCTGGCCGGCGGGTTGCTCCTGGGCGGTCTGTACAGCCTGGTGATCCGTGTTATCGACCAGCTGCCGGTGCAGCTTCATGGACGGGCGCGACAAGGGTGGCGGGTTCTGGCCGTGCCGCTGTCAGGGGCGCTGACCCTGGGCGGGGTGGCGGTGACGCTCTATCCGAAGGGCGTGGAAAGCCTGCCGGTTTTCTCGCTCGGGGCGTTGATCGGTGCGTGGATCTCGATGCTGGTCAGCTGGCCGATGCTGTGGCTGGTGGAACGCTTCCTCGCCACCGGCTGGCGCTATGTGATCGGTGGCGGGCTCAGTGGCCTGTTGATCTGGCTGCTGTCCGGGGCCCCGGGACTGTTCGCCGAGTCACTGAAGGGGGCCTCGGGGCTGGACTACTGGATCCCCTTGTTCAACCGTGGGATCTTTCCGTTCCTGCTGCTCGGGCTGCTAGCCGGGGTGCTGTTCTCGCTGCTCAACGGCATGGGCCCGCGGCGCCCCGTGGCCGCTGGCGAGTAATCCGCCGGCGCAGCGCCATTGACCCTCTTTATGCAAGGATCTGCTCGATGAACCTCAGCCCCATCACCCATGTCAGCTTCGACGCCGAAATGCTCTGCCTCGGCTGGGCCGATGGCCTGCACCTGCGGCAGCCGTTGAGTCGCTACCGATTCCTGCAAGAGGCCACGCCCGAGCAGCGGGTGGACTTTCAGATCGAGCACCGAGGGCGTCGGGTGTCCTGGCCGCAGTTGGGAGAGTCGGGTGTCAGCGTCGAGGCCATCGATTGGATCTGGGAGCACCTGTGCAATGAGTCCATGGCGCGCTTGCAGGCCGTGGAGTGGCAGCTCGACCGGTTGCCGGCGGACGATCAAGCCATCGTCGCGCTCTGGCGCCTGGAGGCGGACGGTTACAACGGCGGCTTCCTGCAGTTCTTCTGCAATTGGGGCGAGCAGACCTGTAAGCTGGCGCTGGACACCCTGGCGGCCATCGGTGCGCGCAACACCCGCAGGCTGGTCAGCCGCCAGCGGCAGTTGCTCGGACCTCTTGAACATCACCCGCCACTGCAGCGGCTGTGGGACCTTCCGTCGCTGCTGAGCGACGAGCAGCATGAGTTGATCAGCGGCGAACTGGACGAGCAGCTGTGGTCGGCGATGGAGGAGGTGCCGGCGTTGGCGGTGAAGTATTTTTACCTTGGTTGATGCTCGCTGCGCTGTGTTCTAATGCCGCGCCTCGTACCGGCAAATGGACTTTATCCCGTGTCTGAACCCCGTATTCGCGCGCTCGCGCTGTGTGTCTTCCACCACCAGGGCAAGATCCTGGTCAATCAGTTCGTTGATGCCGACACGCAACAGACGCTGTTCCGGCCGCTGGGCGGCGGTATCGATTTCGGTGAGCACAGTGCCCGGGCGATTGTCCGGGAGGTGCAGGAGGAACTGGGGCAGTCGATCAACAACCTGCGCCTGATCGGCACCCTGGAAAGCCTGTTCAGGTTCGCCGGCAAACCCGGCCATGAAATCGTCCAGGTCTACGACGCGCGCTTCGATGACCCGAGCGTCTACCAGCGCACCCACCTCGATGCCCGGGAAAGCGACGGCGCGCCGTTCGTTGCGTGCTGGCATGGCAGCGCCAGTTTTACCGAGCACACGCCGCTGGTTCCCGCGGGCCTGGGCGAGCTGCTGAAGCAGGCCGGCTTGCTCGACTGAGCGGGCCACGGCCGCGACGGGTTGCAGGTCTGGCTGCAACCATGCTCGACGAAACACCTCGCAACGCATCCCGTGGCTGATCGGCCGCGGCCTATGTCATTCGGCAGATGTGCGCTTGTACCCGCTTCTCGATACTCGAGCCTCCCTGGCACAGCCCGCCGTGGTCACGGCTGGCGGGTTGGCCGTTGTTCGAGTAGTGGAGTGATGCATGCGTAAATTGACCCTTCTGAGTAGCAGCCTGCTGCTGTCGACCCTGGCTGTCTCCACGGCCCAGGCTTTCGAAGCCGGCGACATCATCGTCCGTGCCGGCGCGGTGACGGTGGACCCGCGAGAACGCAGTTCCGCCGTCAAGGTCGATCGCGGCGCCCTGGCCGGCACCAGTCTGGGCGGCAAGGCGAGCCTGGGCAGCGATACCCAATTGGGCCTGAACTTCGCCTACATGCTGACCAACCATCTGGCGGTGGAACTGCTGGCGGCGACTCCCTTTGAACACAGCGTGAGCCTCAGCGGCACCGCCGGCGGTATCGCCGATGGCAAGCTCGGTTCCCTCAAGCACCTGCCACCGACCCTGAGCCTGCTGTACTACCCGATGCACAGCAAATCGGCGTTCCAGCCCTATGTGGGGGCGGGGCTCAACTACACCTGGATCTACGATGAAAAGGTCGGCAGCCGGGCCTCCGCCGCCGGTTTCGACCACCTGCGCGCCGGCAACTCCTGGGGCTGGGCGGCACAGGTGGGCATGGACTACATGCTCACCGAGCGGCTGATGCTCAACGCGCAGCTGCGCTACATCGACATTGATACCGATGCCTATGTGAACAATAGCCAGCTCGGGGTTCGCTCCAAGGTGACTGTGGATGTCGACCCGTTCGTGTACATGGTGGGGTTGGGTTACCGGTTCTAGGCAATGACCCCGGGCGCTGCGTCGAGGCCCAGCGCCCTTTGCCCGGTTTCCGGATTGTTTCAGGGAATGTTTTAGTGACGCCATGGTCGACCCGATATGGCCCTCGCGTGGCCCGTCGGTTGTCGCCTACGAGCCCATGCGCCGGCCACGGTGCGCTGTTCTGTCGCTCAAAGGGCTCAGGGCCGGCGCTGACTCAGGGTCCATGGTGTGTTGGAAGAGTCGATCATGCACTTCATCGCAAGGCTTACCTGCTACGGTTTGATGCTCTATATCGCCCAGCTCCTCGCCGCCGAGCCGCAACCCGCGGTGCAGGCTGCCGCTCAGGACAAGGCCCAGGCGCTGGAGCAGAAGGCCGCGGATAAACAGAGCCCCCAGGCCGAACCCCAGGCCGCGCCCATTACCAGGACCGAGGTCCAGGCCGTGGACCCGGCGGGCCAGGCTCCCCTGGACGACGCCATTACCTGCCTGTCGCGAACCCTCTACTGGGAGGCCAAGGGGGCGGAGCGCGCCGATATGGAAGCCGTGGCCAATGTGGTGTTGAACCGCCTGGGTCATGAAGGTTTTCCCGGGACGGTGTGCGAAGTGGTCAAGCAGGGTTCGGAAAAGAGTCCGTGCCAGTTTTCCTGGTGGTGCGATGGTCGCCCGGACCAGGTGGAAGAGGAGGAGCGCTACCGCGTCGCCAAGGAAATTGCCCGCAAGGCGCTGAACCAGCAACTCCGGGACCGCACCGACGGCGCGCTGTACTTTCATGACCGCAGTGTTGCCCCGGATTGGTCCAGGGCCTACATCAAGACCCGCGAAATCGGCCGTTTCAGTTTCTACAAGCCCAAGGATCTGGCGGCGCGCTAGCGGCGCCGGGTCCGGTGGGTTTCAGCGTGCCTGGCTGTGCTGGCGCAGCCAGCGCTTGCCGAGGGGCGTCAGCCTGTGCCGGATGGATTGGCTGAAGCGTTTTCGGGAAACCTGATGCAGCAGGGTTTCGCACAGCTCGCGATCCAGTGGAAAGCCTTCTTCCAGCCATGTCACGGCGCGTTGCGCCCAGTATTCGGAGTCGGATTCCAGGGCGGTCAGCAGCAACTGGCGCAGCTCGACCGCCTCGGGCAGCGGCTGCCTGATGTCGAGCCCGGCCAACGCATTGGGCAGGTTGGCCGCTACCGACGCATAAGGGCTTTCCAGCAGCGGCAGTAGCCATACGTAGCACAAGTGCTGGCTCATCTGTCGGGCGATCCTTCAGGGCAGGGGCGCGGTTGAACCCGGGGTCAGGGCAACTGCGGATAGTGATCGGTGATGGCATGCCAGCTGGCTTTCATTGCCACGCAGTGGTGCTTCTGCTTGGAGGCCGCGAAGGGCGTATCCAGGGTGGCGATGGCGATTGACACCCACTCGGCGTATTCGCCCCGGGCATCCTGCCAGAATAGCGATGAGCCACAGTGGCAGCAGAACTGGCGCAACACGCCGGGGGAGGACTCATAGCCCTTGAGGGCTGCGCCAGGGTCGCTGATGTGCAGATTCGCTCGCGGCGTGCTGGCGTAGGAGGCAAAGGCCGCGCCATGGCCTTTCTGGCACTTGTGGCAATGGCAGTGGGTGACGGCTTTCAGCGCGGCGGACACTTGATAAGTCACTGCGCCGCACAGGCAACTGCCTTGATGCAGGTTTTGCATGGTCAGGGTTTCCGAAGTTTCAGCTCAGCATTGCCGCAAGTGGACGAACCCTTTATAAAACGCCGGCTGCCTATCGCAGCCGTTGCCCTGGAAGCCCACGCGCAAGGGGCGACATAGTGAGTCAATCGCCGAGCCCCCTCAACACCTCTGTTCGCGGTTTTTTCTTACCCGTCCGGGGGGCATGGCTTTTCATGGCATCGGCAACCCGTATGGCAACCTGTTTGGGCTCGTGCCCAGGGCGGGCATGGACGCTTGGTTGGGCGCTTCGGAAATGCCGGGGCCCAGTAACGCCCCGGGCTGAAGCCGGGCAAAGGAGAGACGCATGATGCAGGCATTGGAAAACCGCATTCCGCCGCCGCTTGTCGCGGTACTGTTCGGGGTGTTGATGGGGCTGTTTTCGCGCGGGTTGCCGGGCTTCGATCCGGATTTGGGCACGCGCCTGCTGTTGGCGCTGCCGCTGGTGATTGCCGGGCTGCTGTTTGTCCTGGCCGGGGGGATTTCCTTTCGCCGGGCCAAGACCACGGTCAACCCGCTGAAACCTGCCAGCGCCTCGGCCCTGGTGACGTCGGGGATCTACCAGTACACGCGCAACCCGATGTACGTCGGCTTTGCCCTGTGGCTGCTGGCCTGGGGCCTGTACCTGGCCTCGCCCCTGGTGTTGCTGGGCGTCCTGGGGTTTGTCCTGTACATGAACCGCTTTCAGATCAACCCCGAAGAGCGGGCGCTGGGGCAGTTGTTTGGGGCTGATTTTGCCGCGTATAGGCAGCGCGTGCGGCGCTGGCTGTGAGCCTCTGCTGAGTCCGAATGCCATCGGCGACTTTCTTCCTCGCCAATTCCTCGGTGTTTTCAGGCCTGGGGTTGATCCTGTGCTCGATCTTCAAGATCAGCCAGACAACTCACTAAAGGCACACACCATGACCCAGCAAAACCGCGAGAACCGAGCCCATCAACTGAGCCCCAACAACCCTGCCTGCAGGCGTTCACGGGGGGATGCCAGGGCAGCGATGGGCAGTAGCAAGAAACACCCCCAGGATGCCCGGGCGGATATCCAGAACATCAACAAGGGCACGGCAGGTACCAATCGCATCTATGACAAGGGCCAGGGCAATCGTGGCAAGCAGCTGAATCCCAATCAGTCGCCGTCGAAGCCTCGATGAGCAAGGCGTTGGGGCCGGCGTTGTGCCGGCCCTTTCCTTCAGGGCAGAGGATGGCCCAGAACCGTGAGCGCTTTGCGGTACTCCTGCGGATAGCTGGCGAACACTTCGCCGATCAATCGCGCAGGCAGGCCCAGCCGTTGCATCTCTTTCTGTAGAAAACGTGTTGTTTCGGCAAAGTGCAGCATTTGCCGCAGTGCATCGATTTCACTTCCTCCCTCGTAGTCGGCTGAACCTTGCAAGGCGGCAGCCCTGATCGCCACCGCCTCGGCAAGTGAACGCACGCTGGCGAGGGTAGGCCGGCCTTTGCCGCCAGTGATCCAATCACGCAGCAACCGCTGTTTGGAGGTGATGTCACGGACTTTGCCCTGATGGTACTCATGCTGCGCCCAGAGCTCGCCAAGGGCTGCCGTGTTAGCGCATCCCGCTAGCCGGGCAAAGTGTTCAAGGCAGTCGCCGAGGGGGTTGCTCCAGTCGGACTGGGGAGGCGTCAGCCTGGGCAGCCAGCGTTCCAGTGGCTGGCTATCCCGGGTTGCGCTGTGTTGCATCAGGTCCCAGTTCAGCACCACGGCATCGGCGGTCAGCCAGGCCGCAAAACGCAGCAATGTGGCGACGCTGTCGGCCAGTCTCGCCTGCATAAAATCCACATGGCTGGTCAGTGCCTGCTCATCGAGTGTGCTTGCCAGCAATGCCTTGAACCGAGCCCTTGAACCAGGAAGGCCGAGATCCTCGGTCAATGTGGAGTCGGCCAGTAGTGTCAGCTTCGCCACGACGCCGGAGGCACGAGGCAACAGCTTGCAGGCCAGATGCCATTCTGTCTCGAGCTTGTCTTTCCAATAGTCCACGCATCGCGGGCTATTGAAGAGTGGGCTAGCGATCAAGCCCCGCCATTCGACGTAGGGTCGCCATAGCGCATCCTTCTGCAGGATTTCTTGCTGCAGCTGTGCCAGCACCGGACGGCTTTGCAGCATCCTGTTCAGTTTGAGCTTCTGGGTAGGGCGCATCTCCTCCTTGGGCTGAGGGGCTGCAAACCACTTGCTGAAGGTCTTCCAGGTGAGCCAGCCGGGCCGATGCGCCTGTTCGTACAGATTCCTCGGCAGGGCCGACATGTGGAGCAAGTCGAAGACGGTGGCCATGGGCAGGAAGTACAGGCAGCCCTGATAGATGGGAATCAGGGCCTCTTGATCGGACGTTGCCAGGTTGGAATCCATTCCTTGCTCCTGATGACGCGGGGGTGACCTGTCGGTACGTGATCTTGTGCCGGTCTTGCGTGGAGGCGCCTCGGTACTGCGGGCCGGGACGCCGGGCAATCAGTACTGGCCGTTGACGGCTATCAAGCCGCCACTTGCGCCTGCATCTGCAACTGGCCGTCCACTTCGCGGGTCAGGCCGCTGGCGACGAACAGCGGCACCAGCAGCTTGTGCAGTTCAGGGTCGACGAAGTCCTTGACCGTTGCCAGGTCCAGGTCGCCGCTCACCGGCAGTTCGGCCTTGGTGAAGGACAGCCAGGCTTTCTTCAGCGCCAGCAGCACGTCGCTGCCGGCGGTGGCGGCGAAGCGGCGGTTGGCCACGCGGCCGGCGAAGTTGAAGCTGTGCTGGTATTCATAGCCGCTTTCGTCACCCTGGCTGGCGACACAGCGACCGCAGGAACAAGGGCCATCGGCGAAGGCGGCGCGCAGGTAGCTGTTGAAATCGACGATGGGCTTGAGGGCCAGGCGCTTGTCGACTTCGAACAGGTCGCCGGTCATTTTTGCTTCACTGCTCAAGGTCATTTTCCTCACTGTCAGGCGGTGTATTTCTCAAGGGGCGCACCATACCAGCCGGATCGGCGCAGGGGTACTTTTCTGCCGTTGCCTGGCGCTTGGGTGGGCGCGCCACGACCGGTGCGGCCCTGGGCAAGGCCGCGCCCAGCCTATGTCTGCCGCAGGCCTGGACGTCTGGCGCTATCGGCCGGCCGCTACAGTGCCGGGCGTGGCAGCTGCAGCCATTCCTGCACCGCCGGCCGCTGCCATTGACGCCGGGCATAGTCCACCAGGCGCGCCGGCACCGGGTCACCGTTGAGGATCAGCCGGTTGAGCATCAGTGCCAGGTCGACATCGGCAATCGACCACTGGCCGAACAGGCAGTCGCGGCCATCCGCCAACAGTGCTTGTGCGGCTTCGATCAGCTTGCTCGCCGCCGCTTCGGCCTGGGGCGACAGCGGTTCGCCCTGGCAGCCGTAGAACACCACCAGGGTCGAGCGCTCCTGACGGATCGACAGCAGGTCGCTGCGTAGCCAGGCCTGGACCTGGCGGGCCTTGGCCAGCTGTTGCGGGTCGCGGGGGTAGACCGGGTTGTGCGGGAACAGCTGCTCCAGGTATTCCGCAATGGCCGAGGATTCGGACAGGGCAAAGTCGTCGAGCACCAGGGTTGGCACACGCTGGGTCTGGGACAGACGAGCGTAGGCTGGCTCGCGGTTCTGCGCGGTGTCCAGGTCCAGGGGCAACAGGTCGAAGTCGATGCCCTTTTCCCGCAGCACCACGAACACGGACAGGGCATAGGGGCTGGTGAACTGGGCATCGACGTACAGGCGCGGGCGGGAAGCGGTCACGGCGGTATCTCCAAGGGGGGGAGCGCACACGCTAAGAGATCCCGGGGAATAAATAAAATGCGCGATTTTTATTCGGGCATTCCTTGTGGGAATACTGGCGTTCCAGCCTCAGTGCGCCGCGTGAGTGGCCAGCATTGGCAGGCACATTGCCTTGATCAACAAGGCAAAGTACTGGCCCCTGGCGGTCTGAAGTGTCGCCAAAATCACTTTATTTTCAGGTGGTTAGGTGACCGCAAAATGCGCCATGTGTTGATTACGCTGACTTCGTTTGCCCTGTTGGGCGGTGCCTCTGCGGCCCAGGCCCGGGAGCTGGCGGCCAATGACCGCTATGTCTGCAGTTGGGGCGCAGGCACTGCCGCCAGGGCCCAGGAATTGAAGTTGTCCGGGGTGTCGCTGTATGCGGCGCGGCAGAAAATCCAGACCTACAAGTTCAGCAAGGGCTGGATGCGCATGATGGCCCTGGGTATTACCGAGCAGACCTACGACAGCGCCTCGCGGATCAAGCCCGAGGCGCTGCGCAAAAGCTTTTACGAGGACTGCCTGAGGTATAAGTTGGCCCGTCGCTGACCTGCCGAGGCTTCTATGTTTTCTCCTGCCAACGTTATGTACCTGGACCTGTCTGCCCATCTGCTGGCGCCCGGGCAATGAGCCCGGCCGATCGACACTCGCCTCGCCAGCGGTACCCTGAGCAGGCCGCACGGGTCGCGGCGCTCATCGCCGCCGACCCGCTGCGCTGGCCGTTGCTGCAGCAGGTGCAGGCCCTGGGCCTTGATGACTGCTGGATCGGTGCCGGGTTTGTCCGCAATGCGCTGTGGGATCACCTGCACGGCCGAGCCTGCTCGCCGCTGGACAGTGACGTGGATGTCATCTGGTTCGATCGCCAGCGCTGTTCTGCCGAGCTTGATCGACACCTGGAGGGAATGCTGCGGGCGTGCCATCCGGGCATCGACTGGTCGGTGAAGAACCAGGCGCGGATGCACCTGAAGAACGGCGACTTGCCTTATACCTCCAGCGCCGATGCCATGAGCCACTGGCCGGAAACCGCCACCGCAGTCGCCGTCAGGCGCAGCGCCGACGGGGCGTGTGAAGTGTGCGCGCCACTGGGGCTGGACGACTTGTTCGACGGGGTGATCCGGCCGACGCCAAGGTTTGCCCAAGACCGGCGGCCGATCTTCCTCGAGCGGCTGCAAGCCAAGAACTGGCAGGGCCAATGGCCATTGCTCAGGCTGCAAGAGCGCTGAGCATTCGCCCTGCGCGTTCAACCCTCAGGCCTTGGGCATGAACCGGGTCGCGTCCCAGGGTGCAGGAGCGGGCGGTTTCACCAGGCTGCGGGCGTCGGCTGTGGCTGGGTGCTTGCCAGGGGGGAATATCAATCTGGATCATGAGTGGGACTTGTGATCATCGCGATTAAAATGAGTTTGTCTCATCTGTAGGCGAGTGTCGACAATGGCTCCCATCAAATACATTGGAGTTGTCTGTCATGGCTTTGGCCCATTCCCTAGGATTTCCGCGCATTGGCCGCGACCGTGAATTGAAGAAAGCGCAAGAAGCGTTCTGGAAAGGCGAGATCGATGAATCCGGCCTGCGTGCCGTTGGCCGCGAACTGCGCAAGACCCACTGGGACCTGCAGAAGAACGCCGGTATCGAACTGCTGCCCGTGGGCGACTTCGCCTGGTACGACCAGGTCTTGACCCATTCCCTGATGTTCGGCGTGATTCCCGAGCGTTTCCGTCCACAGAACGGCCCGGCCACCCTGCAGACCCTGTTCGGCATGGCGCGTGGCGTCAGCGACAGCTGCTGCGGTGGGGCCCATGCCCAGGAAATGACCAAGTGGTTCGACACCAACTACCACTACCTGGTGCCTGAATTCAGCGCCGACCAGCAGTTCCAGCTGGGCTGGGAGCAACTCTTCGAAGAGGTCGAGGAAGCCCGGGCCCTGGGCCATGCGGTCAAGCCGGTGGTGATCGGCCCGCTGACCTACCTGTGGCTGGGCAAGGCCAAGGGCGCCGAGTTCGACAAACTCGAACTGCTGGATCGCCTGCTGCCGCTGTATGGCCAGATCTTCCAGCGCCTGGCGGCCCAGGGCGTGGAATGGGTGCAAATCGACGAGCCGATCCTGGTCCTGGACCTGCCCCAGGAATGGAAAAATGCCTTTGAACGCGCTTACAACCAGATCCAGCGCGAGCCGCTGAAGAAGCTGCTGGCCACCTATTTCGGCGGCCTGGAAGAGAACCTCGGCCTGGCGGCGAACTTGCCGGTGGACGGCCTGCACATCGACCTGGTGCGTGCTGCCGAGCAATACCCGACCATCCTCGACCGCCTGCCGGCCTACAAGGTGCTGTCCCTGGGCCTGGTCAACGGCCGCAACGTCTGGCGTTGCGACCTGGAGAAAGCCCTGGCCACCTTGCAGCACACCCATGAACGCCTGGGCGAGCGCCTGTGGGTGGCGCCTTCCTGTTCGTTGCTGCACAGCCCGGTGGACCTGGAACGTGAAGACCAGCTGGATGCCGAACTCAAGAGCTGGCTGGCCTTTGCCGTGCAGAAATGCCAGGAAGTGGCGGTACTGGCCCAGGCGGTGAACCAGCCGCAGGCCCCGGCGGTGCTCAAGGCCCTGGAGCAGAGCCGTGCCGTGCAGGCCAGCCGCGCAGCCTCGCCACGCATCCACAAACCGGCGGTACAGGCGCGGGTCGCGGCGATTACCGCTCGGGACAGCCAACGTCAATCGGCGTTCCCCCAGCGCATTGCCCGGCAGCGCGCCGGCCTCGACCTGCCGCTGTTTCCCACCACCACCATCGGTTCGTTCCCGCAGACCGCTTCGATCCGCCTGGCGCGCCAGTCGTTCAAGCAGGGCAAGCTGACCGCCGCCGAATACACCGAAGCCATGTACAGCGAAATCCGTCATGCGGTGCTGGTGCAGGAGCGCCTTGGGCTGGACGTGCTGGTGCACGGCGAAGCCGAGCGCAACGACATGGTCGAGTACTTCGCCGAGCAACTGGACGGTTATGTGTTCAGCCGTTTCGGCTGGGTCCAGAGCTACGGTTCCCGCTGCGTCAAGCCGGCGGTGATCTTCGGTGACCTGAGCCGCCCGAACGCCATGACCGTGGAGTGGATCCGCTACGCCCAGGGCCTGACCGACAAGGTCATGAAGGGCATGCTCACCGGCCCGGTGACCATGCTGATGTGGTCCTTCCCGCGCGAAGATGTGAGCCGCGAAGTGCAGGCCCGGCAACTGGCCCTGGCGATCCGCGACGAAGTGCTGGACCTGGAGGCCGCCGGCATCAAGATCGTGCAGATTGACGAAGCGGCGTTCCGCGAAGGCCTGCCGCTGCGCCGGGCGCAGTGGCAGCACTATCTGGACTGGGCCACCGAAGTGTTCCGCCTGTGCGCCTCTGGCGTGCGTGACGAAACCCAGATCCACACCCACATGTGCTACAGCGAATTCAACGATGTGATCGAATCCATCGCTGCCATGGATGCGGACGTCATCACCATCGAGACCTCGCGCTCGGACATGGAACTGCTGGAGGCCTTCGAAGCCTTCGCCTACCCGAACGAGATCGGCCCGGGGGTCTACGACATCCACTCGCCGCGTGTGCCGGACGCCGCGGAAATGGCCAACCTGCTGCGCAAGGCCGCCCAGCGCATTCCTGCCGAGCGCCTGTGGGTCAACCCGGACTGCGGCCTGAAGACTCGCGGCTGGCCGGAAACCGAGGCGGCCCTGGTGCACATGGTCACTGCGGCCCGTCAGTTGCGTAAAGAACTGGCCTGACCCCCACCTGGCAACCCCGCCACCGGAGCACGTCAGCGTGCTCCGGTTTTTTGTTTCCTCTGCGGCATCGGGGGCCAGTGCTGCGGTGGCGAGTAACCCGTTGCCTGAGGCCGCAGGGTGTATCTGATCCGTATTTTTCTTGCGTATCTGCGTCTGTTATCAGAACAGCCATGGTTTGAAAATGGCGCGCCCGCCCGGCCTCCCGGCTGGAAACCGGGCCCGCTGCACCGCATACCTACTGTTCAGGAGGCCTGATGACTAAGATGGCGTTTTTCTTGTTTGGATTTTTAGCCTTGACCATCGCGCTCGGTGCGCTTGCGACTATCTCTCCGACCTGACCCCGGAGCCGTTCGCGGCTCTTTCCGCACATCCCCACGCAAACGGTGGCAGCCCGGCAAGTGCCGCCACTGTCTTGTACTCACTTGGCAAATTTTCGCGCCCCGGCCACGCAGAGGATCACCGCCAGCGTGACCCCGAGCATGCCCAGGCTGACCTGCTCATGCAGCAGGCCGGCGGCCAGGGCCAGGCCGAAGAACGGTTGCAGCAGTTGCAACTGGCCGACCGCGGCGATCCCGCCCTGGGCCAGCCCGCGGTACCAGAAGACAAAGCCGATCAGCATGCTGAACAGCGACACATAGCCCAGGCTGACCCAGGCCGGCAGGCTGATGCCGCTGAAGGAGGCGGGCGTACTGAACAGGGTCAGCGCGGCCATCAGTGGCAGAGACAGCACCAGGGCCCAGGAAATCACCTGCCAGCCGCCCAGGGTGCGCGACAGTTTGGCGCCTTCGGCATAACCCAGGCCGCACACCAAAACGGCCAGGAGCATCAGCAGATCGCCCTTGGGCGAGGCCGCAAGCCCCTGGGACAGGGCATAGCCCACCACCAAGAGGCTGCCGAGCACCGAGAACAGCCAGAACACCGGGCGCGGCCGCTCGCCGCCGCGCAGCACGCCGAACACCGCCGTGGCCAGGGGCAGCAGGCCGAGGAACACGATGGAGTGGGCCGAGGTCACGTATTGCAGGGCCAGGGCGGTCAGCAACGGAAAACCCAGCACCACGCCCAGGGCGACGATGGCCAGGGGCAGGAACTGTGCCTGGCTCGGGCGCCGCTCTTTGAACAGCAGCAGGATGCCCAGGGCCAGGAACCCGGCGATGGTGGCGCGGGCCACGGTGAGGAACAGCGGGTCGAACTCCAGCACCGCGACCCGGGTCGCTGGCAGCGAGCCGCTGAAGATCAGCACGCCGATAAAGCCGTTGAGCCAGCCACTGGCGGACTTGTCCAGGGTGGGGGATTGCAGGTTCGATGTCCGTTCCATTCAGGCAGTGCTCAAGAGGGGAGTGACCGCGGTGGCGGGGCTTGTGTCGGGAGCATCCTAGGGCTGAAAATCAGCACAATCAAAAAATTGTCATGGATACAGCCCCTATGGCCCGTGCCCGCTACAAGCAGCTGGTGGACGCTTTTGCCGCCGACATCCGTGCCGGGGTCCTGGCCCCCGGCACTCGCTTGCCCACCCATCGCCAACTGGCAGCGCGCGAGGGGCTGGCCCTGGTCACTGCATCGCGGGTCTATGCCGAGCTGGAGGCCATGGGCCTGGTCAGCGGTGAAACCGGGCGTGGCACCTACGTCCGGGAAACCGCCTTGCCCCCTGGCCAGGGCGTGGACCAGCAGGCCACGGCGGCGGGCACCCTGGACCTGAATTTCAACTACCCGGCCCTGCCCGGACAGGCCGAGCTGCTGCGCACAGCCTTGCGTCAGCTGGCTGCCACGGGAGACCTGGAAGCCTTGCTGCGCTACCAGCCCCATGCCGGACGTGGCCATGAACGGGCCACGGTGGCGCGGCACCTGGCCTGTCGCGGGCTGGTGGTGGAGGGCGAGCAGGTGCTGATGGTCAGCGGCGCCCAGCATGGCCTGGCGACCACGGTCATGGCCCTGCTCAAGCCCGGTGACGTGGTGGCGGTGGATGCCTTGACCTACCCCGGGTTCAAGGTGGTGGCCGACGCGCACGGGCTGGAGCTGCTGGCCATTCCCCTGAGCGAGCAGGGGCCTGACCTCGATGCACTGCAGCGCCTGTGCCAACGGCGGCGGGTGCGGGCGGTGTACGCCATGCCGACCCTGCACAACCCCATGGGCTGGGTACTGGACCTGGCCTGGCGCCAGCGGCTGGTGGCGATTGCCCGGGCGCACTCGTTGTTGATCATCGAAGACGCCGCCTACGCCTTCCTCGCGCAAGACCCGCCCGTCCCCCTGGCGGCGCTGGCGCCGGAGAGCACGGTCTACATTTCGGGTTTTTCAAAGAGTGTGGCCACCGGCCTGCGGGTCGGTTATGTGGTGGCGCCGTTGACCTGGGTCGAGCGCATCGAACGCACGATCCGCGCCACCACCTGGAACACGCCGGGAGTGATGACCGCCATGGCGTGCGCCTGGATCGAGGACGGAACGGTGCAGCGCCTGGAGCAGGAAAAGCGCGAGGACGCCACAGCCCGCCAGGCCCTGGCCCGTGAAGCGCTGACCGGGCTGGCCTGGGTCGGCCACGCGAGTTCCTATTTCCTCTGGTTGCCGCTGCCCGAGGAAGTCCGCGCCGACCAGGTGGCCCTGGCGCTGCTGCAGGAGAACGTCTCGGTGTCCACCGCCGAGCCCTTTGTCGGCGCCGGGCCGGTGCCCCACGCCATTCGCCTGGCGTTGGGCTCGGTGGGCCTGGCTGATCTGAGCGTGGCGCTGGCCAAGGTCCGGCAAGTGATTGGCCGTTACGCGTTCTAAAGCGGCAAGCGGCAAATTCCAGGCGTTGAACTTGAAGCGTGCCGCTTGAAGCTTATCGCTGCTTTTTTTAGAGCTTGAACTGGGTCACCAGGGCGTTGAGGTCCACCGCCAGCCGCGACAGTTCCTGGCTGGCGGCGTTGCTCTGGTTGGCCCCGGCCGAGGTCTGGGTCGACAGGTCGCGGATGTTGATCAGGTTGCGGTCCACTTCCCGGGCGACCTGGGCCTGCTCCTCGCTGGCGCTGGCGATCACCAGGTTGCGCTCGTTGATCATGGTGATGGCCTGGGTGATCTGGTCCAGGGCCAGCCCAGAGGCGCGGGCGGCTTCCAGGGTCAGGTGAGCGCGCTCGTTGCTGGTGCGCATGGCGCTGACCGCACCCTCGGTGCCTTCCTCGATGGTGTTGATCATGCTTTCGATTTCCTGGGTCGACTGTTGGGTGCGATGGGCCAGGGCCCGCACCTCGTCGGCGACCACGGCAAACCCGCGTCCGGCGTCCCCGGCCCGGGCCGCTTCGATGGCGGCATTGAGGGCCAGCAGGTTGGTCTGCTCGGCAATCGAACGGATCACTTCCAGCACCTGACCGATATTGCGCACGTCCACCGCCAGGTGCTCGACCCGTTCGCAGGTCTGGGTCACGTCTGCCGCCAGCTGGCCGATGGAATCCACGGTGTGTTGCACCTGCTCGCGGCCGTGATGGGCGGTGCGGTCGGTTTCCTGGGAGGCTTCGGAGGTGCTCACGGCATTGCGCGCCACTTCTTCCACCGCGGCGGTCATTTCGTTGACCGCGGTGGCCGCCTGTTCCACTTCATTGCTTTGCTGGTGCAGGGTCTGGCTGGAATGTTCGGTGACCGCGTGCAACTCCTCGGCGGCGGAGGCCAGCTGGTTGGAGGAATCGGCGATCCGCTGCAGGGTGCCGCGCAGGCTGGCCTGCATGGTCTGCAGGGCGTGCAGCAGGCGCGCCGGTTCGTCCTTGCCGCTGACCGTGATGCTCTGGCCGAGGTCGCCGCTGGCGATGGTTTCCGCCACGGCCACGGCCTGGCCCAGGGGGCGCACGATGCTGCGGGTCAGCAGCAGGGCCAGGGCGATGGTCAGGGCCACCACGATCAGCATCATCAGCATGACCATGCCGATGGCGCCCTGGAACACTTCACTGCTGAGCTCCGCGGCGGCGACGCCACCCCGGGTATTGGTGTCGATGATCTCCAGCAGGTCCTTGAGCATGGCGTCGGCGTTGGCCAGGAACGGGCCGCCGTCGACGACGTCGATGGCCGCTTCCCTGTGGCCTTGGCGCACCAGTTCCACCACCCGGTGCTGGTCCTTGATATAGGCCGCCTTGGCGCTGAGAAAGCGTTCATAGGCCGAGCGCTCGTCGGCTTCGGTGATCAGTTTTTCGTAGACGTCTTGTTGACGATTGAGTTGCTCGTCGAGCTCGCCGACGCGTTTGAGCAGGGCCTGTACATCGTTGTTGTCGCGCACCACCAGCATGCGCAGGGTGATGGTACGGATCTGGGTGCTGGTCAGGGCCAGAGCGTTGGCGGCAATGATGGATGGCTGCCAGTTCTGGTCGACCTCAAGGGATTGCTGGTTCATGCGCCGCATTTCCAGCAACGAGAAGCCTCCCAGGCCCAGGGCCAACAGGGCGATCAGGGCGAAGCTCAACCCTGCGCGGCGGGAAATGTTCATCGTTCTCAAGAGCATGACTGTGTTCCTTGTGGCAGCAAAAAGTACAACCGGCGAAGCGAGTCGCGGTTTGCATCTGTGCGGTGCGCGGTGGAGCGAGGCTCCACGGCACCGTCGGCTTTTTGCACACAAGGTAGGCGGCAGGCGCATCTGATCGGCGCCTTGTCCGGCGCTTTCCAGGGATGACAGGTGGCATGGCCGGCCTGGAAAACCCGCCGATGATAGCACGGTGACATCTATTTGCGGGCGCCTGGCCCGCGGCTTTCAGTGGGGTTCGCGGTGCAGGAAGCCTGCGATGGAGCGGGCGCTGGTCTCCGGGTCGACCTGCATGAAGCAGTGCTGGCCATCGATCACCTGGGTGCTCAGGTGCCGGTTGATGGCCGCCCAGCGCTTGATCGAACGGGCCACATAGGGGTAGCTGTCACGCCCGTGGATCACCAGGCTCGGGGTCTTTACCTGGCGCAGCGAGCGCCACAGCCGGCGGGGGAAGGAGCTGTAGATGTCCACTTCGCGCTCGGGGGTGCATTTGAGCGCCACTCCCTGCTCGTCGTCCTTCAGCCCGTGTTCGACATAGGCCGCCAGCGCGGCATCGCTCCAGCCCTTGAAGATGCCCCGGTTGGCCAATGCGGCCTTGGCGGCGGCGCGGTCCGGCCAGCGCTGGCGCCGGGCGGCGGCCTTGCGCGCCAGGGTGTGGCGGCGATTCAGGCCCAGGGCCGAAAGCACCCCCAGCGAGCCGATCATGCTCGGGGTGAAGATCACCGGGTCGAGCATCACCGCCTTGCGAAACAGTTGCGGGCGTTCAGCGACGATCAGGCAGGTCAGTACTCCGCCAAAACTGTGGCCGACGGCATAGCGCGGCACCTCGCCATAGGCGCCGAGCCCGGCTTCGAAAGCCTCGGCCGCCAGTTCCGCAGTACGGTTCCAGCCGAGGAACGGGCCGCCGTGGTCGGTGTCGCCGTGGCCCTGGACGTCGCTGAGCCACAGGTCGAAGGACTCGGCCAGCAGCGCCAGCATCGGCTGGTAGGCCATCGAGCAGAAACCGTTGCCGTGCAGGAAGTGCAGCAGTGGCTTGCCCGAGGGCGCGGAGCGCAGGCCGCGCAGGGTGAAGCCTTCGGGGCAGGGGTAGGACCAGGGGAGCAACTGCATGGGGCCTCTATTGGCGCGGTGATCACAGCCGGGCATTGTCGATGGCGCGGCCCTTGAGTCAAGGGCCGATCCTGACCGAGTCCAGCACTACGCGGTCTTGAGCTGGCGAAACGACAGGCTGATGCGCTCGCCAGCGTCCGGCGCCTTGGGAATCGCGTGCAGCCAGTGCTTTTGCAACTCGTCGGACATATGCAGCAGCGAACCGCTGGCCAGGCTGTAGTCGAAGGTGGCGCCGCTTTGCTTGTGCCGGAAGACCATGGCCCGGGCATGGCCCAGGGAGACAATCACCACCCCGGTGCCTGTCACCAACTGTTCATTGGCGTCGGAGTGAAAGCCCATGGAGGATTGGCCGTCGGGGTAGCAGTTGAGCAGGCAATTGTTGGGGCGAAAGCCCAGCAGTTGCTCGATCGGCCCGCACAGCTGTTCCAGCGCCTCGGGCATCGGCACCGCCGGGTAGGTGATCTGCGAATAGTCGTAGGGCGCGCCGAAGCTGGCGGTCTTGCGTGCCCGCATGCGCTCGTCCCACTGCACGCTGTCCTTGAGGTGGTTGAACAGCCGCTGCGGGTCGGCGATGAAGTCGGGGAAAAAGTCGATCTCGGGTGGATTCATTAGAGCGCTGCCAGTATTGAAAGGGGGGCAACTGCCGTGGGGCAGGGCCCGATCCTTATCGGTCCTTGATGTGTGCCTGGAGTGTGCCGCCTGCCACCGACTGGATGAAGTGCGCGGCCCTTTCGCCGAGGTCCGCCTGTGAGGCGCGGATCAGCAAGACCAGGGGCGCCAGGGACAGTGGGTCAATGTCCAGGCGTTGCTGGCTGGAGTCACGCAGTATCAGGGTCAGCTCGGTCCATTGCGCATCGTCGGCGGTCCGGCTGTCGCCATCGGAGTCCACATGGCAGCCGGCGCCCCACAGGTGCTCGGCAATCCGATAGAAAGCCGGGCGTGGTCCGGGATGATGGAGCAGCAGGGCGGAATCTGAGGGCATGAGGTCCGGTTCGGGCGAGGTGGCGTTCCAGGTCGGCAACGGTAGCTCGCCGCCGGCGCTCGGCGCAACCCGGGAAGGGGCTGGCCGGAGCGCTCAGCGTTGTAATTCAGCCGCCATTGGCACTGAGGATGCTCGCCACCTGGCGCGGCTGGCAATTGAGGTAGGGCGAGGATTTCAGCCAGCGCTGGTCCGGGTACCAGGAGAACATGAACTGGCCATCCTTGAGCTTGTCTATCACCTGGCGCGCCACTTGCGGGCGCACCGCCGGGCAGCCCTGGCTGCGGCCGATGCGGCCCTGGCGCTGGCTCCACAACGGGTTCACATAGTCGGCGGCATGGATCACGATGTCGCGGTCCCGGGCCCGGTCGTTGAAGCCGGGTTCCAGGCCGTCCATGCGCAAGGAGTAGCCATGGCTGCCTTCGTAGCTTTCCTGGGTGCGGAACAGGCCCAGGCTGGATTGGTAGCTGCCCAGGCGATTGGAGAACTGGGTGGCGAAGTTTTCCCCGGATTTCTGCCCGTGGGCCACCAGGTCGCGCAGCACCAGTTTCTTGCTGCGCAGGTCGAAGATCCACAGGCGCCGGGCGGTGGACGGTTGCGAGTAGTCGATGACCGCCAGGTGCCGGGCTTGCCGGGCGCCACTGCCGACTGCGCACTGCATCGCACTCAGCGCGCTTTTCAGGGCCTGGGGATTGAGTTCCGGGGCGGCGTGGGCGAGGCTGGCGTACAGCGTCGGGCTGCTGGTGGGATGAGCTTTGCTGGCGGCGAAAGAAGGCATGGAAAAGGCGCCCAGAGCAAGGACCGCCAAGCAGAATCGGCACAAGAAATTCAACATGAATAGAGCGTCCCCATGGTCACTTTGGCTCCTGACGTCCTGTCGTTCCCCCGGCAGTCTGGTCTATATGTTTAATGCCCAGGCTCGATTATTTTCCGCATCTGCCGTTATGGTTGGACGCCCGTCGGGCGCCCACGGATTGGAGTAAAGCAGTTGTTCAAAAAATCCGCATGTTACTTGAGCCTGTGCCTGCTCGCTGCGCCATTGGTCGCGCTGGCCGCCGAGCTGTCACCGGGCTCGGCGAGCCCGATGCAAACCGCCCTGACGCAACTGGCCGTGGCTTGCCCGGCGTTGGCGCCGCGCCTGAATTCCCCTGACCAGCAGCTGTTGCAGGGGTTCTACCGGGAGCAGGGCGAACAGCAGGTCTGGGCGGTCGAAGGGCGCCTGGCCAGCTTGCAGGCGCAGTTGGCGCAGTTGGTGGACGACGGCCTGGACCCGGGGCACTACCGCCTGCCGCTGGCGAGCTCGGCGGGGGACAGCCTGTGCAGTGACATCGATATCACCCATCAATATCTGCAAGCCTTGCAGGACCTGCACTACGGGCGCCTGGCGCAAAGTCGCTTCGAGCCGTTGTGGCGCGCCCAGCCGCTGCCGGACGATCGCCAGGGCGCGCTGTTGGCGATTGCCGTGCCGGGCATCGCGCACATCGCCACGGCCTTCGAGCAGGCGCGCCCCAGCCTTGAGCAATACCGCAATCTGCGCCAGGCCTATGCCCATGAACGCCAGCAACCCTTGCCCCAGTGGCAGGCCGTGGCCGGTGGCCCGTTGCTGCGTCCGGACATGCAGGACAAGCGGGTCCCGGACCTGGCCCAGCGCCTGTATCACGGCGGTTACCTGGCAAGCCCGGCGGTCAATCCGGACAACGCCTACAGCGGCGATCTGGTCAGCGCGGTGAAGAATTTCCAGCTCAGCCATTCGCTGCAGGCCGACGGCGTGGTCGGTGCCGGCACCCTGAAAGAGATGAACGTCAGCCCGGCCCAGCGCCGTGAACAGTTGCGCATCAACCTCGAACGCTTGCGCTGGCTGGCCCAGGATTACGAACCGAACCTGGTGCTGGTGAACGTCGCGGCGGCGCAGTTGACCTTCTATCAGCATGACGCCGTGGTCTGGCAGACCCGCACCCAGGTCGGCCGTGCCGAGCGCCAGACGCCGTTGCTGAAATCCCAGGTCACGCGGCTGACCTTGAACCCCACCTGGACCGTGCCGCCGACCATTCTCAAGGAAGACAAACTGCCGGAAATCCGCCGTGACCAGGGCTTCCTCAACCGCCAGAACCTGCAGGTGCTGGACGCCAACGGCCAGCCTCTGGCCGCCGAGGACATCGACTGGGAACGCCCGGGCAATATCCTCCTGCGCCAGGGCGCCGGCCCGCGCAACCCACTGGGGCGCATCGCCATTCGCTTCCCCAACCCGTTCTCGGTGTACCTGCACGACACCCCGAGCCAGGCCCTGTTCAGCAAGGGGCCGCGGGCCTTCAGCTCGGGCTGCGTACGGGTCGAACAGGCGCTGCAACTGCGTGACTGGCTGTTGAGCCCGGCGGAACGGCTGCGCACCAACGACCTCCTGGCCACCGGCCTGACCCACGAATTCCGCCTGGCCAAGCCGGTGCCGATCCTGCTCAGCTACTGGACGGTGCAGGCCGACCGCCATGGGCAACTGCTGTATGCCCCGGACATCTACGGGCATGACCAGGTGCTGTCGACGGCGCTGGGCAGCAAGATCTGACGCGGCTCTACAGGAAAGCCGACCGTGGCGAGGGAGCTTGCTCCCGCTGGGTGGCGTAGCCACCCCGAGGCCCTTATAGCGCTCTGGTGCGAGCGGGTTCGCTGGCCCCGATAACTTCAGCGCAAGCAAAAAAAAACGCCGCGGCGCCTGAATGGGCACGCGGCGTTTTCATGGTGGGGTTCAAGGCTGCGCGGGCGCCAGCTTGTCGTAGATCACATCCAGCGCCGGCCCCAGGTCGCCATCACCCTGGGTTACCGCCTTGATGCCCCTGGGCAGTGGCAGCGACGGGTCGCCGTGCACGCCCAACGGCGGCGGCAGCGATGCGACCTGCGCCGGCCGCTCATAGATCACCCGGCCTTCCTTGACGGTCTTGAGCACCAGGATCTCGCTCAGGGTCTCGGGCGCCACGGTCAGTGGGTTGGCCGAGAGCACGGCGAAGTCCGCCAGCTTGCCCGGGCTGATCGAGCCTTTGCGGTCCTCCTCGAAATGCTGGTAGGCCGACCACAGGGTCATTGCCTTCAACGCCTGCAGCGGCGTCACCCGTTGGTCCGGTCCGAGCACGTAGCCGCTGCGCGTGGTGCGGTTGACCGTGGCCGCCAGTACTCGCATCGAGTCGGGCAAGGCCACTGGCGCATCGTGGTGGGTGGTGAATGGCATCCCGGCCTTGAGCACCCATTGGGTCGGCGAGATGTTTTCCGCGCGCTCAGGCCCGAGTACCGATTCGCGGTGCCAGTCGCCCCAGTAGTAGGTGTGCATGGGGAACAGCGACGGGAAGATCTTCAGTTGCTTGAGCTCGGCCACCTGGTCCTTGCGCAGCGTCTGACCGTGGATCATCACCGGTCGTACATCGACCCCCGGGTAGGCCTGTTCCGCGGCGCGCATCGAGCTCAGCAACTGGTCAATGGCACGGTCGCCGTTGGTGTGGGAAAGGATCTGCCAGCGGTTGGCCAATGCCTCCTTGTAGAGGGCCACGGCATCGGCGTCCTTGACCACGCCATAGCCGGCATAGCTGGCGTCCTGGCCTTGCGGCGGCTTGAAGTAGGGTTGGGTCAGCCAGGCGGTCTTGCCCTGGGGCGAGCCGTCGAGGGTCAGCTTGACCCCGCCGATGCGAAAGTGCTGGTTGTACACCACCGGCTGGTTGCTCGGGTGATACCAGGGCGCGACCAGCAGTTCCTTGGCGCCGGGGGTGAGGATATCCGGGTAGGAAACAATATCCGCCAGCAGCTTGCCGTCGCCCGCGGCCTTGATCGCGGTCCGCACCTGGTCCGGCGAAGAGCGGCCGTCCTGGACCGTGGTGTAGCCATAGCTGATGTACAGCTTCTGCCCGGCGCTGAGCATGTCCACGGCCTGCTCGGCGGTGAGCTTGGGGAAGATCTTGATCAGGGCGTTGAAGAAGGCATTTTCCTCAAGTACGCCGTTGGGTTCCTGGCTGCCGTCGACGCGGCGGATCACCCCGCCTTCCGGGTTGGGGGTCGACGCGTCGATCCCCGCCAGTTGCAGAGCCTTGCTGTTGAGCACCCCCAGGTGCGAGGACTGGTGGACGATGGCGATGGGCAGCTCGCGGGTCACGGCGTCCAGGTCGGCCTTGGTGGGATGGCGCTGTTCCTGCAACTGGGAGTCGTCGTAGCCAAAGCCGAACAGCACGCCGAACTGCCGGGGAATGGGCGACTGCTGTTCAAAGTTGCGCAGGGTTTCCTGGAGCTTGGGGATGCTGTTGTTGGCCCCGTCCGGTGGCGGCAGCAGGTTGGCACTGGCGGCCTGGAAGCCCACCATCGACACATGGCCGTGGGGGTCGACGAAGCCCGGCAGCAGGGTTGCGCCCTTGAGGTCGAGCATCTGCGTGGTCGGGCCCTTGCTCTTGAGTACGTGCGGCCGGTCGCCCACGGCGAGGATCTTGCCGTCCTTCACCGCCACGGCCTGGACCTTGGGGTGCCGGTCGTCGAGGGTGATGATCGGGCCGTTGAACCAGATGGCGTCGGCCACGGGCGGCGGGCTGGCCGCCAGGGCACTGGCGCTGGCGATCTGGAGCGCCGCCACAAGCAGCGCGAGGGAGGTCTTGGACATGTCGGTTCTTCCTTGAAACGGGCTGGAGGGCACTAGCCTAGACGCAAAGCGCCGCCGCGGGTGGGCTGTTTGAGGTATCTTGTGCGGCCTTTTTTCCCCTTGCTCAAGGTTTCTCATGCCACTCGATAAACGCCGGCAAGCCGCCATGGAGCGCTTGTTGGCCGCCACCCTGACCGAGGCCTGCGAGGCCGCCAAGGCAGAGATCGTCGGCTTTTCCTGGCTGACCCACGAGGTGGATTACGCGGCCTTTCCGGCGAGCCTGGTGGTGGCCTGGATCTTCGACACCCAGGCCCACAAGGAGCAGGCCCTGGCGCTGGGCCAGGGCTCGCGGATGATCGAGCTGACGGCCCGGGCCCTGGGCGAGGCCGATGTGCACCTCGAACCCTTGGCGGCCCATGTGTTCTTCGACAGCGAGGAACAATGCCGGCGCATCAATGGCGGCGATTGGGCGCAACGCCTGAAGCGCCTGCGCCCGGGACGGGGGTGAGCCATGGCCAAGGAAATCGACAATCCCTGTATCGCCCTGTGCCGGCTCAGTGGCGACCTGTGCCTGAGTTGCGGACGCAGCAAGGACGACATTCGCCAATGGAAACGCATGAAGCGCCCGGAAAAGATGGCCGCGGTGCAGCGGGCCAGTGCGCGGCTCAAGGCCTTGCAGAAAAAGAAAGGTTGAGGCGCAAGGCTCAGGTCTGGTGCTGGAAGTGCCCGGCGCCGAGACGCCTGACACTCAGCCAGAACTCGGTCTCAGGTTCATATTCGGCCAGAGGCACAAGCTGCTCCTGTCCCAGTTCGTCGACCACCATCACGCTGGCGTCCCAGTCGAAATCCGGGTTCAGGGAGAGGGTGTAGGACGGAAAAGGGCTGTCGAGCTCGAAATGAATCGAGTAGACCTCCAGCGGCGGGCACGCCAGAGCGCCTTGCTGATACAGCTGCCAGACCTGGCGTATTGCGGGTTCACAGAGTTGTTCGGCAAAGGCCAGGGCCAGGGGGATGTCGTCCCAGGCGGCCTGTACCTGTTGCTGCGCCATCGCGAGCCGGTGGTGGGGCGGCTGGTTGCTGGGGTGCTGGACGTAGATCAGGCGGCTGCCGAACTGCAATTCACATTGCATCACGCCGACAGCGCTCTCCCAGTGACCGAGCATCGCTTCATTCAGCAGGTCGATTTGCATAGCGCCTGGTGGCCTAAGCTGCTTGCCGACGCATGGCCAGGATGGTGCTGCCGAAGAAGATGAAGGTCGAACCCACCACGCGATTGACCCACTTGGACAGGGCCGGCCGGGTCAGCACGCCCTTGGCCCGGGACGCGAGCACGGCATAGACGCTGAGAGAGGTCAGCGACAGGGCCATGAAGATCAGGGTCAGGATGAAGAACTGTGGCAGCAGCGCAGCGTGCTGATCGATGAACTGCGGGAACAGCGCGGTGAAGAAGATCGTCGCCTTGGGGTTGGTGGCGGCGGTCAGGAAGGCCGACTTGAACAGCTTGAGGCGTGGCGGCGGAGCGAGCTTGCCGTCGTCGGCGCTGCTCGCGCTCAGCAGCTGGCTTTTACTGAACAGCTGCTTGGCACCGAGGTAGAACAGATACCCGGCGCCGACGATTTTCACCGCATTGAAGACCCACTCGGAACTGGCGATTAGCGCGCCCAGGCCGAGCATGGCGGCGGCGGACATGCAGAACAGCCCGCTGATATTGCCCAGGGATGACCACAGGGTCGACTTGGCGCCGTAGGCCACGCTGTTGTGCAGCGCCACCAGGGTGGCGGGGCCGGGGCTGGCAATGGCGATCGCCGCCACCAGGGTGTAGGTCAATATCGAGTGAGCATCCATGGTTCGGACTCGTCTTGCGGAACAAAGGGGGCTTGATTCTATCGGGGCGGTGGCGAGCTGTAAGCCAAAATTCGTAGCCGGAGTCGTGGCGGCTTTGGGAGCGGTCAGTGCTGTATTCGCTTGGCAATTGTCATTGGCGTCTAGAGCACATTGCGGTGATACACCACCAGGTCGCACGACGACGCAATGATCAGCGTGCGGCCGCTGTAGGAAAAGCCAAAAGCTCTGTATCCGGATTCAATAGCCAGTTTGTGGAAAACCGCAGGTCGATTGATCTCGGCGCCATACAGCCAAGATCCGGGCTCCACCAGCAGCAGGTGATGTTCGGGCCATGCCAGGCAGACGCTCTCGACCTGCCAGCCGTCGTTGCTACCCAGGGGCAGACTGCCGCCATTGATACCCGACATCGCAATGGTTTTGCCCGCTAAAGGCCCAATACCCTGGGCCTCGAGGTAACGGTTGCTTTCGACGTTCTCCGTATAGTCCCGGGCAACCTTTTCCCCCGTCAGGCAGTCGATGACACTTCGCCCTGCACTGGAGGTCACCAGCAACAGTTCAGACTCGCGATCGAAACCGACTTCCAGCAGGCTGCCGGCGGCTCGCTCAGTGACTAGCTGCCAGGGTTCCGGAGGCCGGCCGATGGGGCATTGGGCGATGGTGCGACGCAAGATGTCCAGGTGCGAGGTATTCATCAGGTGCTCCGTTGACGGGGCCCTGATCTATCGATTGGTCAGGCACCGGCTGGTTGGTCGAGGGTGATTTACTGCATGGCCACGTCGCTGAACTTGAGGGTCAACGGATCGTTGTTGCCATCACGAAATACCAGCTTGATGGCCGGGGTTCTGCTCATTTTGTTATTGCTTTGCTGGAAGATCAGGGTGACACGGGTCGGCACATTGCGAATCAGCTGGAAGTCCAGCCAGGAATGGGACTCCACTTGGCCCACGCGGATGGAATTGAAGGTCAGTGGCCCGCCGGATTCGTCGAACAGGCGAGTGCCGTTATCGAAACTGAAATTGCGATCAAGGTTGAGGTTGGTCAGCTCGAATGAGCAGGTCGGCAAGCGGCCGATGTTTTCGCAGCCTTCCAGTTCAAAACGCACGTTATCCAGCACTTCAATACGTCGGCCCAGCAGGTTGTTGCCTTCGTTTTCGACAATCTTGGCCTGCAGCTTGGCAAATTCGAACGAGGGCTTGGCGTACTCGGTGCCGAGGATGAAAAAGCCGAATGAAAGGACGCAGGCCAGGCCAAAGTGCATCAGGCCGCGAAGCAGAGGATTGAGGTTGCGCATCTGCCAACCCAGGGAGACGGCCCCAAGGAACAGGAAGGTGCTGACCAGCAGTACGACGTTCTTCCAGCTGACGAAGCTGAAACCGAAGACACTGGGATCGGGGACCGCATAGGTAATCAGGGCCCATAGGGCGCTGAGGACGACCCCAAGTCCCGCCATGCCCCGGGTAATCAATGAGGTGAGTTTCTGGGTGCGGGTCGAGGGTGCAATTGAATCTTGAGATGACATCAAAGGTACTGGCTCCTTGTTCCGTAGCCGGATCATGCGTCCTTGCAGGCGATTGTCGGGCCATCGCTCGGGTGAACCTCGTAGGTGAGGGGCACCGCTCGAGTATGGCGGGTTGCCATTATCCAGTAACCAGAGCAAGGGTAAAGCAGCGTCTGTTTTTGGCGTCCTTGGGGTGCAGTAGGACGCTCTGGGAAACCCAAGTGTCCGGGCGTTTTACACCATTGCTGCAATCGATAGTTATCATCAAAAAGTGCAGGTTCCGTTTTTCTGGCAAAGGAGGAAGATAGCGCTTACACCGTGCTTGCTGCAGAAGGAAATACCCGATGAAAATCTCGACTTTAGTGACCCTTGTGGTGCTTTTGATCGCGGGAACCGGGGCTTCTGCGGCCACCCTTGGCACTGACGACACCTCCTGCCACTTCCTGCCCATGGCCGACAGCAGCGCCAACCTGCAGCACGCGCAATCGGCTGGCGTGCTGTACAGCGAAAACACGATCAATACCCTGCAGTACCTGGAGCACTACCACGCGGTGGCGCTCAATGGCGCGAAGAATGCCGGCCTCGATCCGCGTATCAGCCAGGCCTTCGTCAACAGCTCCGACCCGCAGCGGGCGATCAACTGGTTGATGGCGTCGTTGCAGAAACACTTCGCCAGCGTGACGGTGTATGACAACCTCGATGCGGTGGTCCAGGCCCACCCCGATGTGGTGGTGATGCTCGACACCTACAACCAGTTGGTGACCCAGCGCAACAGTAAGGTCGAAGCGCGCTTCATTGCCAAGTTCTATGACGCCAACCTGCAATACATCGGTCAGGCTGAAGGTATCCGGGCCCAGGAGCTGCCGTCGGTCTGGGTGCGTGGCAAGGCCGCGCCGGAGATCGCCGCGCAGATCAACCAGCAGACCGAGCTGCAGGTCGACGCGCTGAAGCAGTTCGATGCATCGCTCAAGGCCCTGGTGACCCAGGGTGAAGCCGGCCAGGTGGCGACCAATCAGTAGCCAGGTGCTTGCCGCCAGCTAAAACGCCCCGATCGATCGGGGCGTTTGCATTGGGGCCGGTGTGAGCGCGGTCGGCGGCCAGTGCCTGCTGGCCGTGCGCCGCGCCCGAGGCCTCAGGGTGCGCCGAACATCGCGGTCCAGTAGATGCCGGCATCGCTTTTCGGGTCCACCGCATAGGCCGCGCCCAGTTCGTGGTAGGCCGGGTTCATCAGGTTGGCGCAATGCCCGGGGCTGGCCAGCCAACCGTCCATCACCTTGCGCACCGTGTCCTGGCCGGCGGCGATGTTCTCGCCCACCTGCTGGCCGGCATAGCCTGCCAGTTCCGCGCGGTCGCCCGGGGTGCGGCCGTCATGGTCCTTGTGGTCGAAGTAGTTCTGGTTGGCCATGGCCCGGCTGTGCTCCATGGCGGTCGTGCCCAGCGTGGCATTCCAGGCCAGCGGCGCGGTGGCGGCGAAGCGCTGGCCGCCGCATTGCCGAGGCTGGCTGCGGGCCGTGTTGATCTGGGCCAGCAATTGCTGGCCTTCGGCTTGCCAGTCCCCGAGGCGCGCGGACAACAGCGGCCGGGCAAGCACGATGCGCCACTGGTTGGCCTGGCGATTGACGCCGATATCGACGAACTGCGGGTCCAGCACCACCTGGCAGAAGCTCTCGCGCACCGCTTGCATCGCCGCCTGGGCATCGCGTGGCCCGGAGAGGCTGATGGCCTGCACATTGACCATGGGATAAGCCGCCCGTGCCAGGGCCTGCTGCAGGTCGCCGACATTCTCCACCGGCAGGATCAGCCGCGGGTCGCCGGTCAGTGGCGGCAGCTCCGAGGAGCCCTGGTTGGCGCAGCGTTGCGGCTGGCTGCGGTAGGCGTTGATCGACTCGATCAGTTGCGACTGGTCGTCGGCGGCGGCGCCAGTGGCCGCCAGCACGCCCAACGACAGGACGGCGGCGGGCAAGAGCAATGAGCGCATGGGCATGCAAGTCTCCCGGAAAATGGACAGCGCCCATGATGCACCCGGCGCCGGGGCATTTCATCCGCCGGCGGATGAAATCGGTGTTAGCCGGGGTGCCTCAATAGAAGTCGTAGTACAGCGCCCATTCGCCGCTGCCGGGGTGCTTCCAGAACATCAGGCTGCCGCTGTCCACCACGTTGAGGTTGATCTTGGCGTCGGAGGAAATCTGCATCACGAACTCGAAACCGTCCCCGGCATCGATCCCCGACTGGCAGAACGATGGGTAGCCCCCGAGCTTGTGCTGATAGCAATGGCTCACCAGGTCGTAGTAGCACTCGATCTGTCCGGAACGCTCCAGTTCGAGGATTTCCCGCTCCAGGTCTTCCGGCACGCCACCGCCGTCCCACAGCGGATAATCCTCGGGCACGGCCTGGGCCTTGACCGGGAAGGGTTTGAGAAAGGCTCCCGGGGCCGGCAGCTCCTTGCGCACCAGGACATCCTCGGCACGGTATTCGCGAATCAGCCAGCGCTCGCCCATGGGTTCCAGGGGCTCGGGGAAGGGGTTGGCGACGAACACCGTGAGCACCCGCACTCCGTCCAGCAGCGGGCTGTGCCAGGGCAGGGCCGGCAGGTAGAACTGGGCATACGGCAGCAGGGTTTCTCCGGCACTGTTGCGCGGCAGCTCTTCATCCTCGCGAAACAGAAACACCCGGCCCAGCCAGCTTTCCTCGTCGCTGTGGGTGGGGCGAAAGCCGCCGGGGATCAGTTGCAGTGCCGGCTTGGCCAACTGGCGCTGAATTTCCTGAATGTCCATGGTCAGGGCTGATTTCCTGTTGGGGGAAGGGGGCGGGCAATGTAACAAAGGCGGCGGGGAGGCAGTAGCTCGGCGTGTTCAACGCAGCTGTCGCGGCGTGGCGTTGAGCAGCTTGCGCATCAGCCGGCGCAGGGCGGTGGCGTCCTGATAGCCGACCTTTTCGGCGACGCTTTCCACCGAGTACTTGCTGTTCTGCAGCAGCGCCCGGGCACGGTTCAATTGCACGCGCTGGATCAAGCGCAAGCTGCTGTGGCCGGTGGCCTTGCGTACCTGACGGCCCAGGGTGCGTTCGGACATGCCGAACTGCGCCGCCAGTTCGCCGACGCTGGGCAACCTGGGCAGGCAGGATTCGATATGGGCGGTGAGACGAGCGATCAGGGCGCTGCCCTGAGCCATCATCGCCGGGACCGTACAAGGCGCTTGCAACTGGCGCCGATCAATCAGCAGCACCTGTCCCACAGCGTCCGCCAGGGCCGGGGAGAAGCGCCTGCGCAATAAGTGCAACATCAGGTCGGACTGGCCGATGGCTGCACCGGCGGTGGTCAGCGGCGGATCGACGATGACCATCTGATCCGGGTCCACGCGGCAGTCGGCGACCCACTCTTGCAGCAGCGGCGCCAGCCACCAGGAGGTGGTCACCCGGCGCCCGTGCAACAGCCCGGCGGCCTGTAGCAGGAACACGGCGGAACAGGAGGCCGCGACTTCTGCGCCGCTCTGCACGTGATGGCGCAGGGCCTGGAGCACGGGGGCCACCTCCGCATGCTGCAGGCGCTGGGTGATGGCCTCGGGGGTGTCGAGGCCCAGCCCCGGCAGAATCCAGCAGGAGCGGTCATCGGCCATGGTGTCCAGGGCCTCGACTTCCAGCAGCAAGCCTTGCCCCAGGCGCACCTGGCCACCGTGCAGTGCACAGACCCGCCAGCGCGGCGCGCCCAGCCCCAGGCGCGGAGCCAGCAGGGCGGCGCAGGACAGCATGTCCAGGGTCAGGGCGACGCTGGAGGCAAAGGCACCGGGAAGCAGCAGGACAGTGAAATCGATCATTGGCCGATTATGCACGAAAGATGTCAAATCGGTCGCTGTTGGCCAAGCTGGGCGAGGGGCTCAATAGCGGCTCATTTTTCTTCGAGTGGTGATAGCGATGCCCAACATCCTGATCAAGATTCCCCAGGGCGCCTTCAATGCCCAGCAGCGTGAGCGGATCCTGCATGAGGTGACGCAAGTGGCGCTGGAAGTGGAGCAGATCGGCGAGGACCCGCGTCAGCGGGCGCTGTGCTGGGTCTTGCTGGAGGAACTGGCCGCGGGCTCCTGGCGCTGTGGCGGCGCCGACCTCGGGGCCCAGGCGTTGCCTTGCCTGGTGCAGGTCAAGGTGCCCGCTGGAGTGCTCGATGCCGCCCGGCGCCAGGCCTATGTCGCCGGGTTGCATCAGGCCCTGGCCGCGTGCCAGTCGGCAGAGGACGGGCGGGTGCTGATGACATCGATCCTGCTGGATGAAGTGCCCGATGGCACCTGGGGCGCCAACGGCACGCTGTGGCATCTGGGGGATTTCACCCGGGCGGCGGGGTATAGGCACTTGTCCCAGGCGAGCGGCCAGTAGCTGAGGTTTCCGGCCCGGGCTCAGGTATCGCGGCCGTGGGCCGCCGCCGCGAGCTGCGAGGTATCGACCCGCACGAAGGTCGAGTCGCCGATGGCGGTGAGCACATCGCCGGCATACACCTCGCAGATCACCTGGCTCTTGCGGCCCACTTCGCCTTCGACCCGGGCCCGCAGGGTCAGCGGCACGCCCATGGGCGTGGGCTTGATGAACTTGATGCCCAGGTTGCCGGTCACGCAGTCGATGCGTGGCAGGCTGCCCGGTTCACGCTGTTCGTTACGGTAGTGGTAGGCCATGGCGGTCCAGTTGGAATGGCAGTCCACCAGCATGGCGATCAGGCCGCCGTAGACCAGGTCCGGCCAGCCGCAGTACTTGGATTCCGGCAGGTGTTCGGCGACCACATGCACGCCGTCTTCGTGCCAGTGGCTCTTGATGTGCAGGCCGTGATGGTTGCTGCTGCCGCAGCCGAAACACACGCCTTCGGGGGCGGTGGTGTCTTGCAGGGAGGTCTCGTGCATGGTTGTTCTTCTTGTCCTTGACGATGGGCGGAAGCCAGGTTCCTGGCCTGGCGGGTAACGCAGGCCGTCATGATGCCCGTGGAGCGATGGCGCGCCAAGGGCGTCATGCCGGCGCCAGGGTCAGCGTCGTTGTGACGCATTGATTGCGGCGGTTGTCGTACTGCGTCGAGGGTTTGCCCCGGGGACGGCTCGTGGTTCCGGCCAAGACAGGCTGATGCCGTAATGATATTCTTGCGCTGAATCGGTTCATCGTTTGTGCAGAAATACCTCCCCCATGCTTTGCTTCAAGTGGCCTGATCGGGTCCTTGCCAGCGTGTGGGGGTGTCTGGGCAAACCCGCCGAATGTAATGTCAGGCAGTGTTCGTTTACCTCTTTGGTTGAACCCGACCCCTCTATCTCCTGTTGGCCCTGCAATCGCAGGCGCCATTCTTTGCTTGTCGGGCGGTTTCCGGCGTGCGTCAGCGAGCAGGGGAAGCTGCCTGTCTGGTTGCGTCCCGTGACGTGCCCTGAGCAACACTGTCACTCAAGTAGCTGAAGCCAACAACGACAAGAAGTCAGCGCCGGAGCGATGTAAAACTGAGGTCGAGCCTGTCTCGTCGGCCTTGTGTGCCCACCCTCCAGTTCTTTTGAATGTGCTTGTCCAGGGCCTGCGAAATGCCTGTTTCGCAATGACCGAGGCGCACAGGATCGAGGATGGGGCGGCGGATGGCGTTCTATCGTAGGTACTCAGAATGTTTAAGAAAGTGAACACGGCCCTGATCGGGCTGGCGATGTCGATAGGCCTCACGACCGCGCACGCGGCTGAGCCGAAGAAAGTGGATGTACTGCTGATCGGTGGCGGCATCATGAGTTCGACCCTCGGGGTCTGGCTCAACGAGCTGCAGCCGGATTGGTCGATGGAGATGGTCGAGCGCCTGGATGGCGTGGCTGAAGAAAGCTCCAACGGCTGGAACAACGCCGGTACAGGTCACTCCGCTTTGGCCGAGCTGAACTACACCCCGGAAGGCAAGGACGGCAAGATCGAGATCGCCAAGGCCATCGAGATCAACGAAGCGTTCCAGATTTCCCGGCAGTTCTGGTCCTGGCAGGTCAAGAACGGCGTGCTGAAGAACCCGCGTTCGTTCATCAACTCCACGCCGCACATGAGCTTCGTCTGGGGTGATGACAACATCAAGTTCTTGAAGGCTCGCTACGAAGCCCTGCAGGCCAGCCCGCTGTTCAGCGGCATGCAGTACTCCGAAGACGCCGAGCAGATCAAGAAGTGGGTGCCACTGATGATGGAAGGTCGTGATCCGGCGCAGAAGATCGCTGCGACCTGGACCCCGATCGGCACCGACGTCAACTTCGGCGAGATCACTCGCCAGTTCGTTGCCCACCTGCAGGCCCAGCCGAACTTTGCCCTCAAGCTGTCCAGCGAAGTGCAGGACATCGAGCGCAACCAGGACGGCTCGTGGCGCGTGACCTACAAGAACCTCAAGGACGGTTCGAAAACCGAAACCGACGCCAAGTTCGTGTTTATCGGCGCCGGCGGCGGTGCCCTGCACCTGCTGCAGAAGTCGGGCATCCCTGAAGCCAACGAATACGCCGGCTTCCCGGTGGGTGGCTCGTTCCTGGTGACCGACAACGCCACGGTGGCCGAGCAGCACCTGGCCAAGGCCTACGGCAAGGCTTCGGTGGGCGCACCACCGATGTCGGTTCCGCACCTGGACACCCGTGTGCTGGACGGCAAGCGGGTGATCCTGTTTGGCCCATTCGCCACCTTCTCCACCAAGTTCCTCAAGGAAGGTTCGTACTTCGACCTGCTGACCAGCACCACCACCCACAACTTCTGGCCGATGACCAAAGTCGGCATCGAACAGTACCCGTTGGTGGAATACCTGGCCGGCCAGCTGATGCTCTCGGATGACGACCGCTTCAACGCCCTGAAGGAATACTTCCCCAACGCCAAGAAAGAAGACTGGCGCCTGTGGCAGGCCGGTCAACGCGTGCAGATCATCAAGCGTGACGAAGAGAAGGGCGGCGTGCTGAAACTCGGCACCGAGATCGTCGCCTCCCAGGACGGCAGCATCGCCGGCCTGCTGGGCGCCTCCCCTGGTGCCTCGACCGCCGCGCCGATCATGCTCAGCGTGCTGCAGAAAGTCTTCAAGGACCAGGTCGCGACGCCCGCCTGGCAAGAGAAGCTGAAGCAGATCGTACCGAGCTACGGCACCGCCCTGAACGACAGCCCCGAGCGTGTGGCCAAAGAGTGGGCCTACACCGCCGAAGTGCTGCAACTGACCCCGCCACCTGCGGTGAAAGGTGCAGCGCCTCAGGCTCCGGCCAGCATGGCCAAGCCCGAGAGCAACCCAGCGGCCGACATGGCGCTGTAAGCCCTGGCCCCGCCCGCGCTCGTCGGGTGGGGCACCATGGATGCCGCAGTGCATCCGTACCCTGTGCCGGTTGCGACGCTGGCCAAGCGTCGCAACCGGCCGGCCCGCCCGGCAGCTTCCCTTTCTCCCATGCCGTTGTACCCGACCACAGGCGCGCTCACTGTGGCGCTGCGCTTGTGCGCCTGCACCGCCCGCGCCGGGTTATCATGTCGCCGCCCGCCGTGCCCGGGCATGCCCCAATCCTCGGAGTCACCGCCTCGATGTCCAGCATCACCCTGTTCCAAGCCCCGCCCCCCGAAGCCATCCAGAGCCAGATCCAGCAGATGGTGGTGGACTACATCACCGATATCAGCGCGATGGCCATCACCCCGAGCAATCCGCTGTACAACCTGTATCAGTACGGCGTCGGCTTTGAGGTGCACCTGTATCTGCAAGCCATGGACGGTTCCCGGGATCTGGCCGTGGAGCTGGTGGTCGCCAGCGACCCGCAGGCGCCTGAGCAGGTGCAGGGTTTTGTCCTCTGCCTGCCGTTCCAGGACGACGCCGAGGCGTGCGCCGTGGCCTATATTGCGGTGCGTCAGGACCTGCGGCGCAAAGGCATCGGCCGGCAGATGCTGGAAGCCCTGCGCGCGCGTTATCCCCATGTCGAACTGGCGTGCAGCGTGGCCAAGGTGGAGTGTTTCCAGGCCCTGGGTTTCCAGTTGCTGGGGGCTCGTGGCCCGCAGGTGCTGATGAACACCCGCGATCACGCCAGCGATGGCCTGCTGGCGGTGCTGGATGTGGCGCCCATCTACCAATCGCTGGAAGTGCGGCAGATTCACAGCTACCTGTTGGCCCAGCACGGGCGCAAGGCGATGCTTGAGGCGGAACGCAAACGTGACCGACAGCTGGACCAGATGACCTTCCACGCCCGGGCTTTCGTCCGCGAGCAATTGGGCGAAGAGGCGCTGCTGGCCCCGGCACGGGCGCCGCGTCTGGTGTGACCTTATGGCTTGGCAAGGGCGCGCCGCGCCGCCCCGGGTAGCGCGACGAGCCACCCGGAATGCCCTGGCCTGTCACTTGTGGTGTTACCGGCGAACCTCTTGCACAAGATGGCCTGGAAAGTTGTTACCAGGTTTCTCAGCGCGCTGCGACAGTCCTGTCCTGCAGCCATTCACCTTTGCTCTCGCCCCATTTTTTTCGACAGCCACTAACCGTTTGTCGCCCAACGAATTTAGTCCTCCCAGGTAGGGGGGCCGCACCTTTCTGAAGACCCTCGCTCGGGGGAGTTGGCCGTTCCTTTGCATATTCTTGTACATACAGGCACGTACAGATCATCCCAAGAGGTGGTCGCGGGCTGCCGGAGTAAGGGCACGGCATCTGGAGCAGGGCGTCACTATCGGCGATCCCCCAGTTGCCCGTCCACTGCAGCGGCCCTGGTATCGGGCGCGATTGGCCCGAGCACCCTGCCTGTGGGGAGATGAGCGCAACACTCGAACCATAAGGAGATGTTCGTAATGAAGCTGGGAGCATTCATGATGCCGGCGCATCCGCGCCATCGTTCGCTTCGTGACGGTCATGTACATGACCTGGATACCCTGGAATATCTCGATCGCATCGGCTTTGAGGAAGCCTGGATCGGTGAGCACTACATGATGCCTTCAGAGCCGTGCCCCTCGCCTGACATTCTGATCGCCCAAGCCCTGCTCAAGACCCGGCGCATCAAGCTGGCGCCCGGAGCTTTCATGCTGCCATTCCACCACCCGGCGGAACTGGCGCACCGCATCTGTCTGCTGGACCACCTGGCAGAAGGGCGCTTGATGGTCGGCATCGGCGCGAGCGGTACCAACCTCGATTTGGAAATGTTCGATATCGACTACAAGTCCGGCGTTCATCGCGAGATGACCGCAGAGTCGATCAAGATCATGACGCTGTTCTGGGAGAGCGAAGGACCGTTCGAATACCGCGGCAAATTCTGGACCGTGAGGCGGCCCGCCGACCAGATGGACAAATGCACGGGGTATCACCTCAAACCTTTTCAGCGGCCTTACCCGCCCATTGGCGTGACAGGGCTTTCGGCGTCGTCCGCGACGTTGAGCATTGCTGGGGCCAATGGCTGGATTCCCATCAGTTTCTGCTTTACCCCGCAATACCTGCACACCCATTGGCACGCCGTGGAGCGCGGCGCCCGCGAGGCCGGACGGGCACCACCCTCACGGGCCCAATGGCGCGTCGGTCGCCCGTTCTTCGTTGCCGATACCGATGAGCAAGCCTGGAAGCTCTCGGTGGAAGGGGAGATGGGGCGCTATTTCCGCGAAGACTATCTGCCGATGCTGGCGGGCAACAACGCCCTCGGGCTGCTCAAGCACGACCCCAACATGCCGGACAGTGACGTCACCCTGGAGTATGTCGCCAAGCATTGCTGGATCGTCGGCTCGCCCTCGACAGTCAAGGCGCGGATCCAGGAAATGCAGGCGCTTTCCGGCGGTTTCGGGGTGCTGCACATCATGTGCTTCGACCACCTCGATGAGCTGGAGGCGACACGCGAAAGTTACGCGGCACTGGCTGAGATCGTTGCCACCCAGATCGTCTGACTCTCCACATGGAAAGGGGGAAACACCGTGACGTCATTTTTTGCGGCTGTTGGAAAACAGCCCACAGTCGCCGTTCTGGTGATTGATATGCAGCACGACTTTGTCGATGCCGACGCCCCTATCAGCTGCAAGGGGGCACAGGACATCATCGCGAATATTCACGCACTGACGGCGTTGGCGAGGACCGCAGGCATTGCGGTGATCTACACCCAGGAATCTCACCGCAAGCAAAGGATCGATTTCGGGCTGGAGCTCGAATATGGCGAAACCGAGCATTGCCTCGAGGGCACGCGGGGACAGCAGATCATCGAAGAACTGCTGCCGCATGACAGCGATTTCGTTCTAGTCAAGCGCCGCTACAGCGGCTTTTTCGCCACGGATCTTGACCTGCTGCTCAAGGGGCTGGGCGTCGATACGCTGATCCTCACCGGGGTGGCCACCGATGTCTGCGTGCGCGCCACGGCCCAGGATGCCTTGCAGCTGGATTATCGGGTGCTGGTCCCGCGCGAGTGCGTGGCGGGCACCAGCGAAGCACGGCATGTCGCGGCTCTGGAGCATATCGGCTATGTCCTTGGCCGCGTGCTGCCGCTGGAGGTGCTCATGCAGCAATTGCAGGCCGCCTGCCAGGCCCGAGCGACCCTGGAGGAGCCGGTATGACGGGGCAAGGCCTTGGGCACAAGGTCGACTACAAACAGCTGATTCGGGTACTGGTGGAGGAGGGGGGCGATCTGTCCAGGCCTGAAGCCAGGGCCGTGGTCGAGGCGATTCTCAATCTTCAATTCAGTGACCTGCAAATCGCCGCAACGCTGGTGGCCCTGAGTCGCAAGGGCGAGACCGCAGATGAGCTGGCGGGGGCGATCGACGCGATTCTCAGTCGCAGCCCACCGCTGCAGACCGGCTTCGACACGGCCATCGATATTGGCGGCACGGGCGGTGATCGCGCCGGCACCTTCAATATTTCCACCACGGCAGCCTTTATTGTCGCGGCCGCCGGGGTGCCGGTGATCAAGCACGGCAACCGCAGCGTGACCAGCCAGTGCGGCAGCAGCGACATGATCGCGGCACTGGGCGTGGACCTCGAGCGCAGCAGCACTCAGGAGCAGGTCAGTGCCGACCTGGCCGCCTGCAATTTTGCCTTTGTCGCCACCTCCAGCAGTCATCGCTTTGCCCCGCGCCTCGGCGCAATCCGCCGTGAGCTGGGCATCCGCAGCCTGTTCAATCTGGTAGGGCCGCTGGTGCACCCGGCCCGGGTCAAGCGGCAGCTGGTCGGTGTCGCCCGTCCGGCTCATCTGGATCTGCTGGCGCGCACGCTGGTCAGTATCGGCCGGGAACAGGCATTCGTGGTGCATGGGGTCGACGGGCTCGATGAAGTGAGTTGCGTGGGTGAAACCCTGATCACTCACGTGCGCCATGGGGTCATCAGAACGTTCAGCACGCAGCCCCGGGATTTCGGTGTTGCGCCCTGTTGCATGGCGGATCTCGCAGGCGGCGGCCCCGAGCGCAACGCGCAACTCTGTGCCGCAATCCTGGGGGGCGAGCATGGACCTTGCAGCGATGCGGCGATCGTTGCCGCCAGTGCGCTGCTGGTGTTGAGCGGCAAGGCCGAAGGTTTTATGGAAGGTGCAGAGCTGGCTCGACATGCCATCGAGTCGGGAAAGGCATACCAGGGATTTCAGGTTTTTTTGGGGCAGGGACGATGAAAACAACCATAAAGATTTGCGGCATCACCTCGTTGGAAGATGCGCTGGCGGCGATTGATGCAGGGGCCGATGCGCTGGGTTTTGTGTTCTCGCCAAGCCCTCGCCAGGTCAGCCCGGAGGTGGTTCGCAGCATTGTCGAAAAGCTGCCGCCATTCATTTGCACGGTCGCTGTGTTTGTCGATGAACCCCTGCATTCGCTGCTGGAACTGATCACCTATACGGGGGTTTCGATGGTCCAGCTGCAAGGGGCCGAAACCAACGACTACTGCCAGAAAATCCCCCTGCCGGTGATCAAGGGGTTCCGCATCGGCAGCCAGGTGGATGTGGCGCGGATCAACGCCTACGACGTGAGTGCGTATCTTTTCGACAGCCATGTCCTGGGGCAGGACGGCGGGACCGGGCAGCGTTTTGACTGGTCGCTGTTGCAGCCTCAGGCTTTTTCACGGCCGGTGATTGTTGCCGGTGGCTTGAACGCGGGCAATGTGCAGCAGGTGATGGCATGCCTGAACCCCGCCGGGGTTGATGTCAGCAGCGGTGTCGCGGCGAGCGCACGGAACAAGGACCCGGCGCAAATGCGCGGGTTTGTCGCGGCGGTCAGAGAGCTGGACCAGGCCCCGGCAGGCAACGACGGCGCGGTCGACCTGCTGCACGAGGCCTTTCACCAGCGCCCGCTGGTCGAGATCAATGGCCGGCAGTTCCTGATCAACTCATTGACCGAGCAGGTGCCGGCGACCCCGGCCGCCCTGTTGCGGGTGGCTGCGCAACGGGTGTGCGACGCCTGCGACTTTGCTCCGGGAATGAAGCTGGTGGGCGAGGAAGACAAGGGCGGTGTGCTGCTGGCTGCTGTGGCGCTGCAATCCGGGCTGCCCTTCGGTATCGCCCGTTGGTACCCCTCGGGGCTGGAGGGACAGGTCAAGGTCGGTTTCGATTGCGAGTATGTCTCCGGTGAGCTGTACCTCAACGGGGTGGAGCCGGGCGATCGGGTGATTATCGTCGACGACCTGATCAGTACCGGGGGCACGCTTATCGGCTTGATCGAGGCCGTGCGACAGGCGGGCGCCACCGTCGAGCAGGTGGTCTGCGTGGCGGAGAAGGTTGATTACGCCGGTGTCGAGCGCGTCAGGCACGCCACCGGGTTGACGGTAAAGACGCTGGTTCGGGTGCAGGTCACGGGGCACAGCTCGAGCGTGGTCAGCATCGCCTACTAACCGATCCGGTCGTTGCAATACCGGGTTCGCGTCACTTGATCCGAGAGGAAACAGATATGCAAACCAAGCTATTCCCGGGCTGGTACGTGGTCTTTGCGGCGCACGTACTGCTGGCGCTGATCTTCGGCGCCGCCTATTCCTTCGGCGCCTTCTTTTCCCAGCTGCAGGCCAATTTCGATGCCGGGCGGTTTTCCGTGGCCTCGGTCTTTTCCCTCACCGCGTTCATCTACTACGCGCTTGGGGTGGTCTCAGGTGCGCTGGCCGACCGGATCTCGACACGCCGGGTGGTGAGTGCCGGGGTGGTGCTGCTGGCCCTGGGTTTTTTCGTCAGCAGCATGGCCTCGGGGTCGTTGCAGTGGTTTATCGCCGCCTTCTGTTCCCTGGTCGGTCTGGGGGTGGGCCTGGTCTATGTGCCTACGGTCACCGCCGTTCAGCGCTGGTTCGTCAGAAACCGCAGCAAGGCCTCGGGGATCGCGCTGGCGGGAACCGGCGTGGGGACCTTTGTCGGGCCACTGGCGGCCGGTCTGTTGATGCAGCATTTCTCCTGGGAAACCACCATGCGCCTCTTCGCCCTGGTCATCCTCGTGGCCGGACTCTGGGTGGCGCTGCTGGTCAGAAGCCAGCCACAGGAACTCGGCCTGCTGCCGGACGGTGATCAACCGAGTGCCGGCAGCAGCGGGCCACCAGCCAGCCATGCGAGTGGCATGCGCCTGGCCGAAGCCCTCGTCAGCGCGCGGTTCTGGTGGTACTTCGGGGCGATATTCTGCGGTTCGGTGGGGCTCTTTATCGCCTTGGTGCACATCAACCCCTATGCCCAGCAATACGCCCTGTCCGCTACCCAGGCCAACCTGTTGATCGGCTTGATCGGTGTGGGGAATGTGGCTGGAAGGCTGTTTCTGGGCACCATCGGCGACCGCATCGGCGCTCGCCGTCTACTGCTGGTGCTGACCTGCGCGCTGGTCCTCCTCAACCTGTTCTGGGTCAATGCCCAGGGTTTTGTGGCGCTGGCGCTGTTTGCCGTGCTGTTTGGCGTGGCCAATGGCGGATGCATTGCGCTCTACCCGTCGGTGGCGGCCACCTGGTTCGGCACCCAGAACCTGGGGGCGATCCTCGGTGCGCTGTATACCTCGGTAGGTGTTGCGGCCCTAGTGGGAGGCAGCCTCGGCGGGCTGCTTTTCGACCTGTATCAGGGCTATGCCGCGTCCATCCTGCTGGGGGCCATCTGTGCGCTGCTGTCGGTGCTCTTCATCCTGATCGCCGGTCGCCAGAGCGGGCCGCCGCCCCTGGCTGCCGAAACACTGCGGTCTTGAGCGCAATGGAGGTAGAAGGTGTTGGAGATTTATGACCTGCGCTCGGCCCTGAGCGCGCTTGAGCACGCCGGGCATAACCTGGTGCGCGTCGATGAGGCGCTGGATCCGCATCTGGATCTGCTCGACCACTACCTGGCTTCGTATCGAACGCCCTTCAACTCGTGGATGAGCGCCGAGCAGCCGTTGCGGTTGTACGAACGGCCGAAAACCGGAGTGTTTCCCGTGCTGCTGGGGCTGTTTGGCAGCCGTGCCAGAACAGCGTTCTACCTCGACCCCGCTGCTCGCGATGGTGAGCGCCTGAGCAACGCCGGGCTGATTCACCGGGCGATCGCGGCGCCGCGTGCGCCGGTTTGTCGAGCTCAGGCATCAGCGCGGGCAGTGGTGGAGCATCCCGACTTGCATGCCTTGCTACCAGCGCTGACCTGTGCCCCGGGCGATCCGGGGCCGACGGTGACGCTGGGCCTGGTGTATGCCCGCGATGAGCAGACCGGGGCCGCCAATTGCTCGGTGCATCGCATCACCCTCAAGCCCGGGTCGGTGGCGATTGCGATCTTCCCCGGCGGGCACCTGCAGCGCTTGATCGACATTCATGTCGCCCGCGGCCAGCGCCTGCCCGTCTCGATCAATATCGGCCTGGACCCGGCCATCTACCTGGCCGCGGCGCTGAGCAAACCGGCCCTGGCCTTTGGCGATGACGAACTGGGGGTCTACGGCGCCCTGCGTGGGCGCGGCGTCGAACTCGCGCCTTGCCTGACCAACAGCGGCCGGTTTATCGACCATGCCGAGATCGTGATCGAAGCAACGCTAGGGGCCGAGAAGGAGTTCGAATCGCCGGCGGGGCCCGATGGCGAGGCACTCTCCATGCCGGAGTACCTGGGCTATTTCTCCCCCTGTGGCGAGGTCTCGACCCTGCACGTCAGCGCGCTGACCCACAGGCCCGGCGCCCTCTATCAGGCGCTCTCAGGGCCTGGTCGGGAGCAGTCGGAGCTGTTGGGGGCGGGGCAGGAAGCGTCGATTTTCCGTCTGTTGCAGGAGCAGGGGGTGGGCGCGCTGGTGCGGGAGATCGTCGCGCAACCGGCGGGGGGCGGGCATTTGTTGACGGTCATCCAGGTCCTCAAACGCTGTGAAGCCGATGACGAACGCGTGCGGGCAATCGCCGAAGTGCTGCTTGAGCACATTGCTGCCACCAAGAACCTGGTACTGGTGGATGCCGACGTCAACCCGTACTCGATCGAGGATGTGATGTGGGCGATGTCCACAAGGTTTCGCGCCGACAGGGATATTCACAGCACTCGGGCGTTGCGCGGCACCCCCCTGGATCCCAGTCAGTCGTCGCTCTATTGTTCGGCCGAACCTGAAGGTTTCACCCGCAAGAGCGTCCTCGATTGCACGGTGCCCTTCAGCCTCAGGGCACGCTTTCGCCGGGCGTTCTGCTGACTCGGCGGTGGCGTTCGTGAACCCACAGCGGCCCGGTGCAGCCCGGGTCTTTATCAACCTGGAGAGCGTGTCGCGCCATGCGCTATTGCACCTTGCTGATGGATTTCGATGGCACCCTGTTTGATACCCGCCAGGCTATCCGGCTGACCCTTGCGCAGTTGACGGAGCGTCGTGGCGTGGCGGCATTCGAGGGGGCCGCGGTGGATGCGGTGATTGACCAGGGGCTGGCACTCGCGCCAATGCTTCGCCGGCTCGTGCCCGAGGGGAACGCCGGGCTGCTGGAGGAATGGATCGCTGATTACCGGAGTCTCTACAACGGCGGGCTCGGGGTGGCGCACAGTGCACCCTATCCGGGGGTCGAGGCGGTGCTGCAGCATGCGCAGCACCATGGCATCGAGCTGTTTATCGTGTCCAACAAAGGCCTGGCGTCGGTTCTGGTCAGCCTGGAGCACTATCGCCTGCGGCACTATTTCCGCGAGGTGATTGCGGCCGTCGACGAGCGTCCGCCGAAGCCGCAACCGGCAAGCTTTCTGGCGCAGATACAACCCTTGATCGGCCATCAAAGCAGTGAGCAGGTGCTGGTGGTTGGCGATACCGAGGTTGATCTGCACTATGCGCGCAACATCGGTGCGCCAAGTTGCTGGGCCGCGTATGGCTATGGGCAAGCGGCAGCTGCACAAGGGCTCTCCCCGGACTTTGTTATCCAGGCCCCGCAGGACCTGCTGCAGATCATGCGTTAGAAGGGCGGGTGCAGGTTTGCCTGGAGGCTCGGGGGGCTTGCGGCAGAGGTTGTGTTTGCCCGGCTGCCTGGCTAACCTCGCAAAAACACGCAAGAGCGGGCACAAGCATGCAAAACCTTCATCCGGCAGCCGAGCTGCCCTCCCTGCGCCGGCAGAAAATCCTGCTGTTGCTGGAACGCGACGGCAAGGTCATGGCCGCCGAGCTGAGCCGGCATTTCGCCGTTTCCGAAGACACCATCCGCCGCGACCTCGCCGAGCTGGATGCCAATGGCCTGGTGCAGCGGGTCCATGGCGGCGCGCTGCCGCGGCCCAAGGACAGCGGCAAGGACTACTTCACTCGGGTGGCCGAAACCAGCGAGGCGAAATGGCGTCTGGCGCAGTTTGCCGTGCAGTGGGTGAAAGACGGCCAGACGGTGCTGTTCGATTCCGGTTCCACCACCTTGCATATCGCCCAGTCCCTGCCGGCCGATATCCGCCTGACCGCGGTCACCGCCTCGCCGATGATTGCCGTGGCCCTGGCCGAATACCCCGGGGTCAAGGTGATTCTCGTGGGCGGCCAGCTCAACCCGGCCACCCTGTCCGCCAGCGGTCATGAAGCGCTGCGGATGATCCAGGGGATCAAGGCCGACCTGATGTTCACCGGGGTCTGCGCGATTCACCCGGAAATCGGCATCAGCTCCCTGCATTTCGATGAAGTGCCGATCAAGCAGGCGATGTTCGACAGTGCCGCCGAGGTGATTGCCGTGACCACCGCCGACAAGCTGGGCGCCATGGAGCCCTTTGTGGTGGTGCCGTGCCAGCGCCTGCAGCGGCTGGTCACCGAGCGGGAAGTGCCTGAGGTGGATATCCAGGGCTATCGGCAGCTGGGAATCGAGGTGCTGCTGGCTTGACCGGCCCTGGGGCTGTTCACGGCACGCGGCCCGGGGGCCGCAATGGCCGGGGGCGTTGTCGGTCCCTGGGTTAGATCCTGGCTCGCGGGTGGATTCGTTCTGCGGCCATCCACTGCACCATCTGCCGCAGGCGGCGGCTGAAACCGGCACTGGCGGGGACCCTGGCTTCGGCAGCCTGGCGGAACTCGGCGATGGGCACGGCCATTTCGGGGTAACGCTGTACGAACAGGCGGACATGCTCATCCAGGCTGTGAGGCCAGCTCGGCTCCTGTTCTGCGCGCAAGAGGTTGGTGGCGCGAATGAGTTTGCGGGATGCCTCGCGTTGCAGGCGCAGAATTTCCGCGGGCTGGCGCTCGCCCTCGAGGCGCTCGGCGTAGTCATCGAGCACCCTCTGGAAGTCGCCGTTCACTGCCAGGGCAATGTTCCGGCTGGGCCTGAAGGGTGCAAAGCGCCGGCGCAGGTCCTCGCCGGACAGGCAGCGGCAATGATGCTTGAGCCAATAGCCCCAGCTGTCGAGGTTTTCCGCGGCCAGCACCTGGGCCAGGTGGCCGATGTCGAAATCGATCTTCGACACCCGCGGGTGCCGCGCTTGCAGCGCCTGGCGCAGCTGCTCCAGGTGGCGCAGCTGCTGCGGGGTGGCGGGGTGTTGCAGGATGAGGCACAGGTCCAGGTCGGAAGCATGGGCCCTGGCGGTGCCACGGGCGACGCTGCCGTACAGATAGAGGCTGTGCAGCGATGGGCTGAGCGGGTCGCTCAAGGTGGCGCGCAGGTCATCGAGCACGTCGTGGTATTCGGCCTGCAAGGGCGGTTCGGCGGGAACGGTGATCAAGCCATCGGCATCGACGCCGAATACGCTACTGGATTGCATGGGGTGGCCCGTGATTCGAATGCAGCGGCCACCTTAGCAGAGTCTCCACAGGCCGCCAGGGGCGCTGTGGAGGGTTCAACCGGCTGTCAGTTCTTGAACGCTGAGTGCTTGCGGCCCTGGTCGCACAGGGCGAACAGCACCACCAGCACGGCGGCGAACGCGAGGATGATCACCACCCCATCGGTGGAGTGGGTGGCCGAAGCGGTGACCAGCGACAGCGCACCCAGTGGCGCCAGGCCGCCGGCAATCGCGGTGCCGATTTCACGTCCGGTGCCAAAGCCCGAAGAGCGGGTTGCCGTGGGGAACTGGCGGCTGAGGAACGAGCCCTGGGGCGCGAACATCATCGGTGCCAGGATGCCGGTGCCGACGCCGATGGCGATGTAGATCATCAGGCTTTCACCGGTGTTGAGCAGGGCCAGGAACGGGTAGGCGAACAGCAGCGAGAACACACCGCCGAGCACCAGCACCGCCTTGCTGCTCCACTTGTCGCACAGCCAGCCGAAGAACGGCACGGCGACGATGGCGATCAGGCTGGCGATGGTCACCGACAGCGAGGTGACGTGCACATCGACGTTCTTGTACTGGGTCAGGTAGGCCAGGGAGAAGGTCTTGAAGATGTAGCTCAGGGCGTTGTAGCCAATGGCGACGAAGAACACCACGGCCAGGCCCTTGAGGTCATTCTGCAGCAGCGCCTTGAGCGGCGAGGCCTTGGCCTGCTGCTGTTCCTGGCTCAGTTCCTTGAACTCCGGGGTTTCCGGAATGCTGTTGCGCACCCACAGGCCCACGGCCACCAGGACGATGCTGCAGACGAACGGAATGCGCCAGCCGCCGGCCAGAAGGAACTCGTTACCGTTGATGGTCAGCAGGTAGATGGTCAGCGACGACAGCAACAGGCCCAGGTTCAGCCCCAGTGCGGGCCAGGCGCCCTGGCTGCCACGCTTGCCTTCGCTGGCGTGTTCATAGGAAGTGACCGCCGCGCCGGACAGCTCGGCACCGGCGCCCAGGCCCTGGATGATGCGGATCGCCACCAGCAGGATCGGCGCCCAGATGCCGATCGAGGCGTAGCTGGGGATCAGGCCGATCAGCGCGGTGCACACGCCCATCAGGCAGAAGGTCAGCACCAGCACCTGCTTGCGGCCGAACTTGTCGCCCAGGTAGCCGAACAGGATGCCGCCGAAGGGGCGGGCGATGAAGCCGATGGCAAAGGTCGAAAAGGCCATCAGCGTGGCGCTTTTCGGGTTGCTGTTATCGAAGAAGATCTTCGAGAAGACGATGGCCGCCATGGTCGCGTAGAGGTAGAAGTCGTACCACTCCAGCATCGAGCCGAAGATGGTGGCCGCCGCGACCTTGCGCAAACGTTTCTGGGTCTGTTGCGGGGTTTCCGCTGCAGTACTGCTGGTTTCAACTGCGCTCATTTCCGTACTTCCTCATGAATCATTGTATTTATTGTCGAGTTGACGCGAGCCATGCGCGACGCGCCCCAAGGGCGGCCGCGGGCTGTTTCGGCGACACGTGGCGCGCTTGGCAGAGCCTGGGCGCTGCACCGCAAAGGCGTGACGCGGGGTGTTTCAGGTGGCCTGGAAAATCCGGTCGGCAATCATCGAACCAATGGGAATCGCCGAGGTGGCGGCGGGCGAGGGCGCGTTGCACACGTGCAACATGCGCGGGGTTTCGGCGAACAGGAAATCGTGCACCAGGCTGCCGTCACGCATCACTGCCTGGGCGCGGATCCCCGCTTCATAGGGCAGCAGGTCCTCCACTTGCAGGGATGGGCAGTACTTGCGGCACTGCTCCAGGTAGCCGGACTTGAACAGCGAGTTCTTCATCTCGGTGGTGCCGGAGCCCAGGTTCTGCCAGATGGTTTTCCAGAACCCGGGGAAGCTGGCGTACTGCGCCACGTCACGCCAGTTGATGGAGAACTTCCGGTAGTTCTCCCGGCCCAGGCCCAGTACCGCGTTGGGGCCGACGGTGACACTGCCATCGATCATGCGGGTCAGGTGCACGCCGAGGAACGGCAGCTCCGGGTCGGGGATCGGGTAGATCAGGTGATTGACGATGTTGTTCTTCGCCGCCGGCAGCCGGAAGTACTCGCCACGGAAGGGGATGATCTGGTGGTCGATCTTCACCCCGGCCATCACCGCCAGGCGGTCCGATTGCAGGCCGGCGCAGGCCACCAGCTTCTTCGCCCGCCAGCTGCCGCCGTGGCTGCTGACGGTGACGCTGTCGGCGTTTTCCTGGATCGCGGTGACGGTCTGGCTGAGGCAGATCTCGCCGCCCTCGCGGCGGATCACCCGGGCCATGGTTTCGCAGACTTCGCGGTAGTCGACGATGCCGGTGGCGTCGAGGAACAGCCCGCCGAGGCCGACGATGTTCGGTTCGCGCTGGCGCAGTTGCTCGGCATCCAGGCGCTCGACCTTCAGGCCGTTCTGTTGCGAGCGCTGGTACAAGGCTTCCATGCGCTCCATCTCCAGGGCATTGGACGCCACCAGCACCTTGCCGCAGACCTCGAACTTGATCCCGTGCTCGCGGCAGAACTGCTTGGTGGCCTCGGCCCCGCGCTTGCACAGGTCGGCCTTGAGGCTGCCCGGCGCGTAGTAGATGCCGGCGTGGATCACCCCGCTGTTGTGCCCGGTCTGGTGCTTGGCCAGGACGTTTTCCTTTTCCAGGATGACCAGCGAAGCGCCGGGCTGGCGCTTCAGGATCTCCATCGCCGTGGCCAGGCCGACGATGCCGCCGCCGATGATGCAAAAGTCGTAAGTCATTGTTCTTGGATACCTTGGCTCTAATCTGTTTCGGTCTGGTTATCAGGTTGTCAGACTAACTAATCCGACAAAATCCCGCGGCGCAGCGCTTGAAGCCTCAAGCCTGCCGCTGTGCTTAATCCGTAGTGGGCAACTCCAGGCCCAGGCGCTTGGCCGCGGCGCGCAAGTGGGCGTCGGCGCAACCGGCCGCGGCCTGGCGGTCACCGGCGGCAATCGCCTGGTACAACGCCTGGTGTTCCTGGGTGGCATCGGCGGAACCGCCGACCATGCGCAGCGCCGAGTTCTCCCAGGCGGCCTTGCGGGCACTGGTCAGCTGGCTGCGCAGAAAATCATGGAAGGCCACGAAGTAGTCGTTCTTGCTGGCCTCGGCGATGGCCCGGTGAAACTCCACGTCGGCCAGCCCCGCGGCTTCGAAATCACTGCGCTTGTCGTGCATTTCCTGCAGCGCCTGCTGCATCCGTTGCAGGTCGCTGGCGTCCCGGCGCTGGGCGGCGATCGACGCGGCCTGGGTCTCGATCCACAGGCGCATCTCGAACATCTGCGCCAGGTCCGGCAAGCGCCCGTTGCCCTGGGGAAAACGGAACACGGTGCCGGCCGGGGTCTTGGAAATATACGAACCCAGGCCACGCCGGGCGATCAGCACGCCGTCGGCCTTGAGCTGGGCAATGGCTTCGCGAATCACCGAGCGGCTGACGTTCAGCTGCTCGGCCAGTTGCTGCTCGGTCGGCAGGCGTGATTCGGGGGCCAGGCGGCCGGAATCGATCTCGCTGCGGATCGCGTTGACCACGCGGACAACGAGGGAGTCAGGTCGCTGGAGTTCAAGCATGGGAAGGAAAAACCGTGGAAGTCAGGTTGTCAGACAATAGCCGTTGAGTTTTTTCACTGTCAAGAAAAAACCACGGTGCAAGGGCAGGGCCGTTGTGGCGAATCCGGCTTCAGGCTGTCAGCGGGCAGCTGAAAATCAGGTCGTCGAAGTCCTCGCCGCCCCTGCGAAAGGCGCGTTCGTCACGGCGCAGGAAGACGAAACCGCACTTTTCCAGGACCTGGCAGGAGGCGGCATTGCCGTCGGTGACGGTGGCCACCAGGCGCTTGATGCCCAGGTGCTGGCGGGCGTACTCCATCAGCCCGCGCAGCGACTCTGCGGCCACGCCCCGGCCTTGGTGACGAGGGGCCAGCAGGTAGCCGACTTCGGCTTCGGCGGCGTCCCTGTCGTGGGTCCGCAGGCCGGTGAAGCCCAGGTCCTCGCCGCTCTCGCGGTCGCGGATCACCAGGCACAGCCAGTGTGTCGAGTCGAGGTCCCAGCGGGGCAGGCGCGAGGTGAAGCGCTCCTCGATCTGGGCCCGGGACAGCGGGTCGCAGACATAGCGCAGGTTGTCCGGGTCGCTGTGCAGGGTCAGAAACAGCTCCCAGTCATGGGCGTTCAAGGGGCGCAGGTGAAGGCGGTCAGTGTGCAGTTCCAGCATGAGGGGCTCCCGGTCCATGGGCAGGAAAGATCTAGGGCACTTTACCGGAGAAAAGTCTGACCGCCGCACTGGTAATTTCGCATAAGATCCCGGGCCTGGGTTTTCAGGGATAGGGCAGGTAAACGTGAACTGGGACGATCTGCGGTTTTTCATCGCTGTGGCCAATGCCGGCAACATCACCGACGCGGGGCAGGCGCTGAAGGTCTCCACCTCGACGGTCTCGCGCAAGATCCTGGTGCTGGAGCAGGCCTTGAACACCCTGCTGTTCATGAAGACCACCCAGGGCTATTTCCTCACCGAAGCCGGCCAGGCCCTGCTGCCCATGGCCCTGGAGACGCAAGAGCGCTTGCTTTTGATGGAACGCCAGATGTCACAGCCCGGTGCGCGCATGGCGGGGGTGGTGCGCATCGACTGCCCGGAGCTGATGGGCAGCCACCTGATCATTCCCGCACTGGCGCAGTTTCGCGTGCAGCACCCGCAGATCAGCTTCGACTTCGTCAATGCCGCGCGCTCGGTCAAGCTCACCCAGAGCCACAGTGATCTGCTGCTGCGCCTGCAGCGGCCGGAGGCCGGCAACTTCACCCTGCGCCGGGTCGGCGAGCTGACCCAGGCACTGTTCTGTTCCCCAGGTTATGCCTCGGCCCATGGCTGCCCCGAGAAACCGGCGGACCTGGGCCAGCATTCGCTGATCGGCTGGAACCAGGCCCTGGAACACCTGCCCCTGGCCCGCTGGCTGGACCAGCTCAGCGGCGGCCAGCCGCTGTGGATGCGCACCGGCAACCTGGAAGCGCAGCTTAAGGCGGTGCAGGCGGGGCTGGGGATTGCCGCCTTGCCGGCCTATATCGCAGAGCCTTTGGGCCTGCACCGGGTATTGCCCCAGACCCCGGTTCACCGCGCGGATATCTGGCTGTTGCGCAACCAGGCGACCCAGGGCCAGGAGCGGGTCGAGCAGGTGGCGAGGTTTCTCTGCGAGCTGCTGGTGCGTCACGGGCTGCAGGCCGGCTGAAGGGCGACGGGCGCACTAGGCGCCGCGCAGGAAGATCCACACGGCCACCGCCATCAGCAGCAAGCCGAACAGGGCATTCTGCGCCACCAGCAACCTCGGTCGGTCGCGCATCAGCACCTGCAGGCTGGAGCCCAGGCTGGCCCAGAGCAGGTGGCCGAACAGATTGACCGCGATCAGCGCGGCGCTCAGCACCAGCACCACGGCGCTGCCGGCGTCGGTGCCCGGGCTGAAGGTCGAGAACATCACCAGCAGCATCACCAGGCCCTGCACATTGCCCAGTTGCAGCACCACGCCATCGCGAAAGCCCAGGGGCGCGTCCGGCGCGGCGGACAAGCCCCGCGAGCGCAGCAACAGGCGCAGGCCGCGCCAGAAAATGTACAGGCTGCCGGCCATCCGCAGGCCCCACAGCCATTGCGGTTGCGCCGCGAGGCTGTGATACAGCCCCAGCCCCACCAGCAGGGCCAGCAGCCAGTAAGTCAGGTCGAGGCCGAGAATAAAGCGCAGCGAGCGGCGCACGCCGCTGCGGGCGCCGGAGCTGGCCACCATCAGGTTGCCGGGCCCGGCGCTCAGGGCCATGGGCAGCATGGTGGACAGCCACAACGGCCAGTTGATGTCGTGGGTCGGGGGCACGGGCGGCTCCTGGAAGGCGATGCGGATTGCACCGGCGCCAGCTTAAGGCGCTGCCATGCGCGGGGTTAGCGGCAGAAATGCAAAGCGGTTTTGCAGCCGCCGCTCATGCCTCGGCCGGGGCTTGCAAGGCGCCCAGCAGCCACTCGCAGAAGCTGCGGGTCAGCGGGCTGCCTTCACTGTCGCGATGAATCAGCCAGGCCCAGGTCGGGCCGCGCACGCTCTGTTCGCACAACGGGGCCAGCAAGCCCTGGGCCCGGGCCTGCTGGGTCAGCAACTGGCTGACCAGGGCAATGCCGTGGCCTGCGCAGGCGGCGTCCAGCAACAGGCCCGGGTCGGAGAAATTCAGGCCGTTGCTGCGCTGGCCAATGTCGGCGCCGCCTTCCACCAGCCAATGGCTCCAGTCCATCTCCCGCTCGCCATGCAAGGTGGTGCGCAGCGCCTCGGGCTGTTCCAGCACGCTGGGGTGGCAGGCCGGGTACAGGCGATCGCTGTACAGCTCCAGGTGGCTGCATTCGGCCTGGGCGCTCAAGTCGTCGCGCAGGGTCAGGTCGATGGTCTGGGTGCTCATGTCCGGCGGTTCGAAGCTGGTGAACAGCCACAGGTCGACTTCCGGGTGCAGGCGATGGAATTCCCCCAGGCGCGGCAGCAGCCAGTGGCGGGCGAAGGCCGGGCTGGTGTTGACCACCAGTTGGTTGGGCTTGCGGTACTGCTCCAGGCGGCGGATGCCCACCGCCAGTTGTTGCAGCAGCGATTGGGTGGTGCTGCGCAGGTCGTGCCCGGCGTCGGTGAGGGTGACGCTGCGCCCGCTGCGGTAGAACAGTGGTTGTTCGAGAAAGCTTTCCAGGCTACGGATCTGTTGGCTGATGGCCGATTGCGTGAGGTGCAGCTCCTGCGCCGCCTGGTGAAAGCTGCCCAGGCGCGCAGCGGCTTCGAAGCCGCGCAGGGCGTTCAGTGGAGGCCAGTGTTTCAACATGATTGATAAGCCCTGCTAATCAGAAATGGGCTAAATCTATCGTTTGTTGCGGTTTTTTCAAAGCCATAGCATGGGCGCCAAGGATCGACCGTGTTGTTCGATTGATAACAAAACCTTACTTGAGAGGTGCAAGGCCCATGCTCAGCAATGACACTCAACACCCCGCCTGGAGGATGCCGGCCGAGTGGGTTACCCACGCCGCGACCTGGATGGTCTGGCCACACAACCAGGGTTTGTGGGAGTCGGTCTGGGGCGTGACCCTGGCCGAGGTGCAAGCGGATTTCGCCCGGGTGGCCAATGCCATTGCGCGCTTTGAACCGGTGAAACTGGTGGTGGACCCGGCCGCCCTGGACAGTGCCCGGGCGCTGTGCGCCGGCAATATTCAGCTGGTCGTGCAGCCAGTGAATGACAGCTGGTGCCGCGACTCCGGCCCGACCTTCATCGTCCATCCGCAGCAGGGGCTGGCCGGCGTCAGCTGGCGCTTCAATGCCTGGGGCGACAAATCGGCCCACGACCTGGACCGCAGCCTGGCCCGGCGCCTGCTCGACGATCTGGGGCTGGCCTGCTTCGGTACGCCCCTGGCCAATGAAGGCGGGGCCATCCACGTGGACGGCGAGGGCACCCTGATCACCACCGAATCGGTGCTGCTCAACCGCAATCGCAACCCGGGCCTGAGCAAGGCCGAGATCGAGGCGATCTTCCAGCGCCTGCTGGGGGTGCAGAAGACCATCTGGCTGCCGGGGGACCCGGACCATGTCACCGGCGACATGACGGACGGCCATGTCGACGGGATCTGTGCCTTTGCTCGCCCGGGTGTCTTGCTGGTGGACGCGACCCACGATCAGGGCTCGGTCTACGCCGAAGTGGTGCGCGAGAACCGCCGTGCGCTGGAGCTGGCCCGGGATGCCCAGGGCCGCCGCTTCGAACTGATCGAGCTGTTCGAGGCCAGCGCCGCGGTGGACAGCCAGGCCGAGGTGTTCTGCGCCTCCTACACCAACTTCTACCTGGCCAATGGCGCGGTGATCATGCCGGCCTATGGCATCGCCGCCGACGAGGAAGCGGCCCAGGTGCTGTCCCGGGCCTTCCCCGGGCGGCAAGTGGTGCCGGTGCGGATCAACCACCTGGCCCACGGCGGCGGTGGCGTGCATTGCATCACCCAGCAGCAGCCGCAGTGGCCGCTGGAGGTGCAGGCATGAGCCGGTTGATCGTCGCCACCACCCAGATGCCCTGCACCTGGGATCTGCCGGGCAACCTCGAACGCGCCGAACAGCTGGTGCGCGAGGCGGCGGCCCGCGGCGCCCAGGTGATTCTCCTGCAAGAGCTGTTCGCCACCCCGTACTTCTGCATCGAGCAGCAGCACCGGCACCTGGCGCTGGCCGAGGAATATGCCCAGAGCCAGGTGCTCCAGCGTTTCGCCGCCCTGGCCGGGGAGCTGGGGGTGGTGCTGCCCCTGAGCTGGTTCGAACGGGCCGGCACTGCCTATTTCAATTCCCTGAGCGTCGCCGATGCCGACGGCCGCCTGCTGGGGGTGTACCGCAAGACCCATATTCCCAACGCCGTGGGGTATCAGGAGAAGGAGTACTTCAGCCCCGGCGACACCGGTTTCCGGGTCTGGGACACGGCCTTCGGCCGACTGGGCATCGGCATCTGCTGGGACCAGTGGTTCCCCGAGACCGCCCGCTGCCTGGCCTTGCAGGGCGCCGAAGTGTTGCTGTTCCCCACCGCCATCGGCAGTGAGCCGGGCAGCGCCGGCCTGGACTCGCGGGACCACTGGCAGATGACCATGCGCGGGCATGCCGCGGCCAACCTGCTGCCGGTGGTGGCGGCCAACCGCGTCGGTCATGAAGTGGCAACCAGCGACCCGGCCTTGCACATGGATTTCTACGGCTCGTCGTTTATCTGCGACCACAAGGGCCGGCTCTTGGCCGAGGCCGACCGCGACAGCAGCGGGGTCTTGTTGCAGCCCCTGGATCTGGCTGCCATGGCCGAGGAGCGCCGCACCTGGGGCATCTTCCGCGACCGCCGGCCCGAGATGTACGGGCCGCTGCTGAGTCTTGACGGGCAACACCTTCATTCACGCTGGAACGGCCGGGAGGCATGACATGCGAACCATAGGCAAGCGCGGCAAACGCCATTGCGCTGGTGTGCTGGCCCTGACCCTGGCCGCGCTCCAGGCCCAGGCCGACCCCGAGGACAAGACCCTGCGCCTGTACAACTGGGCCGACTATTTCGCCGCGGACACCCTGGCGCGCTTCACCGCCGAAACCGGGATCAAGGTGATCTACGACGTGATGGAGGGCAGCGAGGTGCTGGAGGCCAAGCTGATGACCGGCGGCAGCGGCTACGACCTGATCTTCCCCGGCGATACCGTGGCCGAGCGCCTGATGCGTGCTGGCAGCCTGCAGCTTCTGGACCCGAGCAAGCTGACCGGGCAGGACGATATCGAGCCCGGCCTGCAGCGACTGCGGGCCCAGTACCCGCGCGCCAGCCAGGCCACGGTGCCCTACACCTGGGGCACCATCGGCCTGACCTACAACGCCCGGCAGATCGCCCAGCGCCTGCCCGATGCGCCGGTCAACAGCCTGGACCTGCTGTTCAAGCCGGAACTGGCGGCGCGCTTCGCCGATTGCGGGATCTCGCTGATCGATTCGCCGGACGAAGTGCTGGCGGTGACGCTCAACTACCTGGGGCGCGACCCGCGCAGCGCCCGGCCCGAGGATCTGCAGGCGGCCAGCGAGCTGCTGGGCAAGCTGCGGCCCTATATCCGCAAGTTCCAGTCGCAGCCGGTGACCGACCTGGTCAACGGCAACCTGTGCCTGTCCCTGGGCTACAGCGGCGACATGACCCAGGCCCAGCGCGCCGCCGACGCGGCGGGCAAGCCGGTCGAATTCCAGTACCGCATCCCCCGGGAGGGCACCACGGTGTGGATGGACACCCTGGCGATCCCCAAGGATGCCCGGCACCCGGAATACGCCTATGCCTTCATCAACTTCGTCACGCGGCCACAGAACATGGCGGCCATCAGCAACTTCACCGGTTACCCCACGGCCAATGCCAAGGCGCGGCCGGCGGTCGATCCGCAGATGCGCAACAACCCGGATATCTACCCGGATGTCGCCACCTTCGAACGCTTGATTCCCGGCCGCGACATCCCTCAGGCCGACATGCGGGCGCGCATGCGCACCTGGACCCAGTTCAAGACGGCCACCGCTGCCCGCCACTGACCGGGCGCCATGCGCTTCGCCAGCAAGCCGGCTCCTACACTGGTAGGAACCGGCTTGCTGGCGAAGGCCCGCGCCGAACCCCGAACCTTTTCATGCAACGCCTTCGACAAGAGAACCGCCCAATGCCCACCCGACGTCAACTGATCAAACAGGCCTCGCTGCTGGCCGGTGTCGCCGCCATGACCACCCTCGGCCTGGGTCCGCGCAGTGCCCAGGCCCGCGAGCAGGACAACGGCTACCTGCCCGATGAAGGCGAGCCCCAGCAGCGGGCCTTCATGGCCTTCGGTGCCCAGGACGCCATCTGGGAGGACCTCACCGGCGACGTGCAGCAAGCCCAGGGACGCATTGCCCGGGCGATTGCCGCCTATCAACCGCTGACCCTGTTCTGCCGGACGCAGGAACGCGGCCTGGCGGAGCAACTCTGCGGTTCGCACAACATCACCTTTGTCAGCACCGAGCTGGACGACATCTGGATGCGCGACATCGGCGCCAACTTCGTCGTTGATGCTCAAGGTGGATTGGGTGCGGTGGATTTCAACTTCAATGGCTGGGGCAACAAACAGCGCCACGCCAAGGACGCCCGACTGGCGCGCCAGATGGCCGACGCCGCCGCTGCCCGCTACTGGCGCAGCGAACTGGTGGGCGAAGGCGGCGGCATCGAAGTGGACGGGCACGGCACCGGGATCATGACCGAAAGCAGCTGGATCAACGACAACCGCAATCCTGGCTGGAGCAAGGCCGAGGTCGAAGAGGAACTCAAGGCTTGCCTCGGCCTGCGCAAGATTATCTGGCTGCCGGGGATCAAGGGCCACGACATCACCGACGCCCACGTCGACTTCTACGCCCGCTTCGTCAAACCGGGAGTGGTAGTGGCCAACCTGGACAACGACCCCGAATCCTACGACCACCAAGTGACCCTCAAGCACCTGGAGATCCTCCGATCCGCCCGCGACGCCGACGGCCGCGCGCTGCAAGTGCACACCCTGTCGCCACCACTGAACCCACGACAGAACCGCTTCAGCCGCGGCAACCCGGATTTCGCCGCCGGCTACATCAACTACTTCGTGATCAATGGCGCGGTGATCGCCCCACAGTTCGGCGACCGGGCAGCCGACGCCAAGGCCCACGGCCTGCTCGCCAGCCTGTACCCCGGGCGGCAGATCATCGCGCTGGACATCGACGCGATTGCGGCAGGCGGAGGCGGGATTCATTGCGTGACCCATCAACTGCCCGAGGTTTGAGGCACTCCATGAAGTGGTCTGGCAATGATGATTGAATTGGCCTGATAAAACCCACCACTCAGGCACTAACCTGCGCGCTCTTCAATGACCGGGGCTGATCCCGGTGTGGATGATCAAGAGGAGCGCGCAATGAGCGATCAACAACCTTCGGTGACGGTACGGGCGATTCAGCCAGGGGATTACGAGCAATGGTTGCCGCTGTGGCTGGCCTATCAGGATTTCTATCAAGTGACGCTGAGCGAAGCGGTCAGTCGCACCACGTTCGAGCGTTTCCTTGATTCGCAGGAACCGATGTATTCGGCCGTGGCGGTGCAGGGTGATGAAGTGATCGGCTTCGTCAACCTGGTGGTGCACCGTTCGACTTGGGCTGTCAGCGACTTCTGCTACCTGGAAGACCTGTACGTGGCCCCGTCGATTCGCGGCAGCGGGGCGGGGAAGCTGTTGATCGAGTGGGTGCAGGCGTTTGCCCGGGAACGGCAGTGTGGGCGGTTGTATTGGCATACCCAGGAAAGCAACGAGCGGGCGCAGCGGTTGTATGACTGGGTGGCGTACAAGCCGGGGGTTATTGAGTATCGGATGGAGTTGTAAGGCGGAGGGGGGGCTGGCGGTTTCGCCTTTGTGGCGAGGTTGACGGGGTACATATCCGTTGTTGCGGTCACGGCCACTGGCGGTTTCGCTCTTACAGCGAGTCCCTTTTGTCAAACGACACAAAAGGAACCAAAAAGTCTTGCCCCTCCATACGGCCCCTCGCTGGGGCTCGGT
>NZ_JAJTTH010000014.1 GCF_021341665.1 Pseudomonas sp. Au-Pse12
GACCGCAGCAACGGATATGTACCCCATCAAACTCGCCGTAAAGGCGAAACCGCCAGCCGCCACACCCGCAGCAACGGATATACCCCCCATCCCACTAACCACAACCCCAGACCTCCCCCTCAAACCACCTTGGGAATCTCCAACCCACGAATCACCGCCGGCCGCGCCACAAACTTGGCCAGCACCCGCTGCACATCCGGGAAACTGTCGATACCCACCAACCCACCCGCCTCATAAAACCCGATCAGATTGCGAATCCACGGAAAGGTCGCAATATCGGCAATGGTGTAGCGCTCGCCCATGATCCACTCACGCCCCTGCAGGTGCTTGTCCAGCACCCCCAGCAAACGCTTGGCCTCGTTCACGTAACGCTCCAGCGGCCGCTTGTCCTCGTATTCCTTGCCAGCGAATTTGTGGAAGAACCCCACCTGCCCGAACATCGGCCCGATGCCGCCCATCTGGAACATCAGCCACTGGATGGTTTCATAACGCGCCGCCGACTCCTGGGCCAGCAACTGCCCGCTCTTGTCCGCCAGGTAGATCAGGATCGCTCCCGATTCGAACAACGCCAGCGGCCGGTCGCCCGGGCCGTGGGGGTCGAGAATCGCCGGGATCTTGTTGTTCGGGCTGACGCTGAGGAACTCAGGGGTCATCTGGTCCTGGGTCTCGAAGCTGACCCGGTGCGCTTCGTACGGCAGGCCGATCTCTTCGAGCATGATCGAGACCTTGACCCCGTTGGGGGTCGGCAACGAGTACAGCTGAATCCACTCGGGGAATTGCGCAGGCCATTTCTGGGTAACGGCAAAGGCGGAAAGATCGCTCATGACAGGCTTCCAGTCTCAATCAAAGGGGGAGACGCCACAGAGGGGCAACAGCGGGGGATTATCCGCCGGGCTTTCTTAAATCGGCAACATGCAGCGCTTAAGCTGCGGGCAATCGAACCAAATGCCGTTCAGGGACTCAGAAACCACGGCCGCGACAGGCCACGCTCGATGACAGGGAACACCGGTTTGTCAGCCGCGCCCCATTGCCCCGAAGAATCGCCACCCCATGAAGCTGCTCCGCCGCCTTGCCCGCCCCTTCAAGCACCGCCGCTACCTGCCGCTGCCCGCCCTGTTGCTGGGCAGTGCCCTGTGCCTGTCGCTGGAGTCCAGCGTCAGCCGCGCGCAACCGGTGGACGGCACCCAGACCCTGGTGTTCCTGCGCCATGCGGAAAAGCCCGCCGGCGGCCTCGGCCAGCTCAACTGCCAGGGCCTGAACCGGGCCCTCGACCTGGCCACGTTGCTGCCGGAAAAATTCGGCAAGGCGCAGTACGTGTTCGCCGCCGACCCGACGCGCAATGTCGAGGAAGGCGAGCTGGACAACTCCTACAGCTACATCCGTCCGCTGATGACCATCAGCCCCAGCGCCATCAAGCTCGGCCTGCCGGTGAACATCGATTTTGCCGCCAACGACACCAGCGACCTGGCGGACGAGCTGCTGCATGACCGCTACCACAACGCGATCATCTACACCGCCTGGTCCCACGGTTACCTGCCCGAGCTGATCAACAAGGTCGCCGAAGAGGCGGTGGGCCAGAAGCACCCGATCACCGAGGATTGGGCCTCCAGCGACTTCGACTCGCTGTACGTGCTGACCCTGACCTGGCGCAACGGCAAGGCCAGCCTGCACAGCCAGAGCTACAAGCAGGGCCTGGACGGCGGCGAGCAGGATTGCCCGAGCTGATGGTTCCGGACTACAGGCGCCCTCCACCCCTGTAGCCGCTGCCGCAGGCTGCGAACGGCTCCGCAGGAGACGCCACGATCTTTAGGTTGCTGCGAGGTCGACAGGAAATCGCCAAGCAAGGCCCTGCGGGCCTTTGCGCAGCCTCGCTGACGCTCGGCAGCGGCTACAGTCCAATGCCGGACGAGATCGGTTCGCGGCGCACCGGCGCCAGCGGCTACAATTCGCGCTTATTGTCTTGTGCGGAATTCCCTTCATGTCCAACCTCGCCCCTACCCAGCCCACCCGCGGCTGGGCGTTCTGGTGCAAACCCCTGCTGTTCCTGCTCGTGGCCGCCATCGGCCTGTACTACGTGAAGTGGTCGCCCTACTACCTCAAGGCCTTTGTCGCCGCGGACAGCCACAGCATCGGCGCGTCGATCCTCAACGATCAGCAAAGCTCGCCCTGGAGCGCGGCCCTGGCCTATTCCCAGGTGTATTTCCTGGCGATCTGGAAAGCTGCGGTGCTGGCGGTGATCCTCGGCTCGTTGTTGCAGGTGCTGATTCCCCGGGACTGGCTGCTGCGCCTGTTCGGCCGCGCCGGTTTCGGCTCGACCCTGCGCGGCGGGCTGTTCGCCCTGCCGGGCATGATGTGTTCCTGCTGCGCCGCGCCGGTGGCCGCCGGGCTGCGGCGGCAGAAGGTTTCGGTGGGCGCGGCCCTGGCGTTCTGGATCGCCAACCCGGTGCTCAACCCGGCGACCCTGGTGTTCATGGGCTTTGTCCTGGGCTGGGGTTTCAGTGCCCTGCGCCTGGTGGCGGGCATCGTCCTGGTGCTCGGCGTGTCCCTGGTGGCGCAGCGGGTCGCCGGCCCCGAGCAACTGCCCGAAGCCGCGGTGGATGCGGTGGTGGAAGCCAGCACGGCGGACGACCAGCCGTTCCTCAGCCGCTGGGGCAAGACCCTGTGGCAACTGTTCTGGAGCACCATTCCGATCTACGTATTGGCGGTGCTGGCGCTGGGCGCGGCGCGGGTCTGGCTGTTCCCGCACATTGACGGCGCCATGGGCGACAGCCTGTGGTGGCTGGTGCCCCTGGCGATTGCCGGGACCTTGTTCGTGATCCCCACCGCAGCGGAGATTCCCATCGTCCAGACCATGATGACCCTGGGCCTGGGCACCGGGCCGGCGGTCGCCCTGCTGATGACCCTGCCGAGCGTCAGCCTGCCGTCGCTGCTGATGCTGCGCAAAGACTTCGATGCCCGGGTGCTGGTAACCGTGGCCGTGCTGACCATGTTGGTGGGGATTGTCTGCGGGTTGATGGGTGCGGCGTTACTCTAGAACACTGGCAGTCGAAGCTGATAAGTGACTCACATTGACACCCTCTGAAGCATGCAACTACATTTAGTCGCAAAAAAAAGAGGGTGCCGTGTCCAAGAACGATAAGCTTCTCGCCAAGTTACTTAACGAACGGGGGACCTTTTCCTGGCAGGAACTGGTCACTCTGCTAAAGCGCCTGGGTTACACGCCGTTGGAGGGCTCGGGCAGCCGGGTAAAATTCGACAATGGCGATCCCGGCGCAATGATCAACCTGCACAAACCGCACCCCGGTAATGAGCTGAAGGCCTATATACGCCGTCAAGTGATCGAACAACTGAAATCGGGAGGTCTCATACCGTGAACAACTTACTGCAGCACAAGGGCTATTTCGGCTCTATCGAAGTCAGTACCGAGGACAATTGCCTCTTTGGCAAACTTCAGTTCATAAGGGCCCTGATTAGCTATGAAGGGCAGACCGTGGCTGAACTCGAAGCGGCCTTCAAAGAGGCAGTAGACGACTATCTGGATACCTGTGAGCAATCGGGCACAGCACCCGAAATCCCTTGCAAAGGCTCGTTCAACGTTCGGGTAGGCCACGACCTTCATCTAGCGGCTGCCGTGGCCGCCACCCGGCAGAATGTATCGTTGAACGATCTGACCCGTCAGGCCCTGAACGAATACCTGCAACATCACCACTGATCGGTATCTCGTGGAGGCTCTGGCGTTCGTTGAGTGCTGGCCTCCAATGGAAATTCCTGCACGCCCCCCCGCATCGTCTTGAAACAAACAGGTCAGGGAATGCCATTCCCGAAACAAGAATTTTCGCTTTGTTTTGTAAGGCGCTTCCGAGAGTATCCCCAACGCCTTTAAGCGGCTTGCGCCCTTGGTTTTCGTCAGGCAGCCTCCCTGAGCCGCTGCACAATCAGCGACCCGGATGTGGAAGTCTGGAAGAGTCAAAGGTACATCGCCCTTAACGCGTAGGTACCCCTATGAAAAAGCTCGTCCCCGATCCACCCCGCCCGCTACGCGACCCCGAACTGGATCGCGCCAACGCCAGCCTGCTCGCCGCACTGAAACCTACCCAGGCACGCCCGTTCGGCCTGCGCGATGCCCAGGGCAATGCCCTGTTCAGCGTGCAACCGGGGGTCAACGCCGAAGAGGCCTTGAGGCACGTCGCCCTGCTGCTCAAGTGCGCCGAGGAGGTGTCCGATGAAATCACCGAGCGCGCCAGCGGCATCGAGCGTGGCCTGATCTGGTCCATGGTGCATTCCGTGGAAATGGCCCGGGCCGTGGTCGAGGCTTTGCTCGACCGTCCACGCCCTGCCCGCTGACGCCCGCGAGCACCGCGCGCTCAGGTGCTATGAGCGCGCGGATTGTTGAGCGCTAGCGCGAGGGCGACGGGCGCTGGCGCAGGTAATCGAGCACGGCGCCGTGGTCGCCGCTGAACTCGATCCGCGCGCCCTTGCTCTCGCGCTGGAAGGCATACATCGGGTCGTAGTATTCGCCCAGCAAGCCTTCGATCCAGGCCCGGTGCAGCTCCACATCGCCGCTGCGGGCCTGTTCCGCCAGCGCGGCTTCCATCAGCAGGAACAGGCGCTGGTGACGCTCGCCACCCAGGCGTTTGTGGATCTTGTTCAGGCTCTCCAGCAGGCGCTCGGCAAACAGCGCAAAACCTTCTTCGCCATGCACGGCCACGAACTCGGCGCTGAGGTTGACCACGTAATCGTCGAGGATGCGCTGCACCCGGCTGTCGAGGTGGTCTTCCAGCCAGACCATGGGCAAGCCCTGCATGCTCTGGTACAGCGGCAGCGGCAAGGCGCAGCTGCCGATCATGCGGTTTTCGTCTTCCAGGACAAAACCCCGCACGCCGCGCTCGCGCTTTTTCAGCAGGTCCACCGCCAGGCGGTTTTCGAAGTCGATGTTGCTCGGCTGCCCGGTGGCGCGCCGGCCAAAGCTGGAGCCGCGGTGGTTGGCGTGGCCTTCCAGGTCCAGGGCGTTGTCCAACTGGCCCAGCACTGCGGTCTTGCCGGTGCCGGTCATGCCCCCCAGCAGGACGAAATCACACTGCTGCAGGGCTTGCTCAGTGGTGTCCAGAAGGAAGGTACGCATGGCCTTGTAGCCGCCGCCGACCCGCGGGTAGTCGATGCCCGCCTCCTTGAGCCATTGCTGGACGATCTGCGAGCGCAGGCCGCCACGGAAGCAGTACAGCAGGCCGTCGGGGTGGGCCCGGGCGAAATCGGCCCAGGCCTGGATGCGCTGTTGCTTGATGTCCCCGGACACCAGTTGATGGCCCAGGACAATCGCCGCCTGCTGGCCCTGCTGCTTGTAGCAGGTGCCGACCCGCTGGCGTTCCTGGTCGGTCATCAGCGGCAGGTTGAGCACCCCGGGAAAGGCGCCCTTGATGAATTCGATCGGCGCGCGGGTGTCCATCATCGGCCGGTCGTTGAGGAAAATCTCGCGGTAGTCGGTGCAGTCCAGAGGCATCAGAACACCTCGACCGCGTGGCTCTGTCGCTCCACCAGTTCACCGATGGGCGCCAGTTCCAGGCCCAGCTCCGCCGCCAGGGCGAGGAACTCGGCATTGCCTTCAGGCGTCACCGCCACCAGCAGGCCGCCGCTGGTCTGTGGATCGCAGAGCACGCGTTTGTGCAGCTCCTGGACCCGGCCGATCTTCTCGGCGTAGCTGCTGTAGTTGCGCAAGGTGCCGCCGGGCACGCAGCCCTGGTCCAGGTAGTATTCGACGCCGGGCAGGCGTGGCACGCGGTCGTAGTGAATCTGTGCGGTGAGGCCGCTGCCATCGGCCATTTCCACCAGGTGCCCGAGCAGGCCGAAACCGGTGACGTCGGTCATCGCGGTCACCCCTTCGAGCTTGCCGAAACGGCTGCCGGGCTTGTTCAGGGTGCACATCCAGTCGCGGGCCAGGCCGATGTCGGCGTCGCGCAGCTTGCCCTTTTTCTCGGCGGTGGTGAGCACGCCGATCCCCAAGGGCTTGGTCAGGTACAGCAGGCAGCCGGCGGTCGCGGTGTCGTTGCGCTTCATGAAGCGCTTTTCCACCAGCCCGGTCACCGCCAGGCCGAAGATCGGCTCCGGCGCGTCGATGGAATGGCCGCCCGCCAGGGGAATGCCCGCCGCATCGCACACGGCGCGGCCGCCGCGGATCACTTCCCGGGCGATTTCCGGGGCCAGCACATTCACCGGCCAACCGAGAATGGCAATGGCCATCAGCGGGTCGCCGCCCATGGCGTAGATATCGCTGATGGCGTTGGTGGCGGCGATGCGGCCGAAGTCGAAGGGGTCGTCGACGATGGGCATGAAAAAGTCGGTGGTGGAGACCACGCCACGCTCTTCGTCGATGGCGTAGACCGCCGCGTCATCGCGCGAAGCGTTGCCGACCCAGAGCTTGGGGTCGAGGTTCTGTGCCCCGCTGCCGGCCAGGATCACCTCCAGCACCTGGGGTGAAATCTTGCAGCCGCAGCCGGCTCCGTGGCTGTACTGGGTCAGGCGAATCGGCTCGCTCATGGGGCACCTCGTCAAGTCTGGCTGGGTGGGAGAGTCTAACAGCAAGCCTCCTGCTGTGTGACTGAGCAGCAGTACCCCCGGCAAATAGCTTTCGAAACCGCGACGCTTCTCGCCAAAAGGCAGATTGACATCGCGTCTTGAGCCACGACAATCAGTTGCTGTTTTCAGGCCTGACATGGATGCCCATCAAGCCTCGTCATAACGATTGATCAACGCGCGCTGCCGAACAAGGATTGCTGATTTGAAAAGCCTACATAACTGCCTATCAACGGATCGACGCTATCGCGACTCCCCTGATATTGCCATCGAGCGCACACAACACGCCGTGGGTCAGGGTGGTTTTCACTCCTGCACCATTCGCGTACATGGCGAGCGCGCTTTTGAGTATGTTTTCGACTGCGGTACCAAATCCAGGGGGCCTGGCGAGACTGACATCAACGAGTTTCTGCAACAGCACATCCACAAGTACCAACCTGGCGACGGCATCATTGACGCTCTGTTCATTTCCCATCTAGACATCGACCACTATGAAGGAGCGCAGAAACTCTGCGCACTCAAGACCGTTTCACGTATTTATTTGCCGTACTTCACCATCGACGACATTCTGCTGGTATTTGCCACCCACGAAATCAGCGCGGACAGTCGCACGGCCGACTATTTGAACAATCTGAAGGAAATCGCAAATGGACGCCGCTCGTTGTTTGGCGCTCCCGTTACCATGATCGGCGCAGACCTACCGTCTGAAGAAGGTACGACTGAGGCGCCAAGTGATAATCCGCAACGCCTGAGGGCGGTACACATTGACGCAAACGACCAGAAGCGACCCATTTCCGGCAATCTACCCAATGGTGCGAACATTGGTCTGAGCTGCAGGGAAATCGTACTGCCCTGGATCCTGCGCCCGTGGAGCTATAAACAAACAGCCGCTGCCTTGAAAACGATGAGCCAAGCCGTCGATAAAATAGCCAGCCTGAAAAATCTGAAAGATCGCACCACCGCAATCACCGCCGCAGATCTGAGTGCGGTCAAAGAAAATGCCGCCACCTTGAAGAAACAGTGCGCCGAAATTCTCTTCGCGCAAACCGGGCTGCGCGCCGAGTCGAACAACTCCAACTCACCGTCAATATGCCTGTACAGCGGCCCTCAAGCCCGACTGACGCCGAACCGTGACTTCCGGTATGAGCGACGCGCAAGCCGCGACAAACGTCTGAGGAATAACCCCACCGGCTGGATAACCACTGGAGACTGCTTGATGAGCAAGCACTGGCGAGAGTTTCGCAAACACTTTGCCGATGTCTTGACCCATGTTGGCACCTATGTGGTGCCTCATCATGGCGCCGCCGGCAATCATAGCGTGGAGTTCGTCGACGCCATTCCTGGCCGCTTGGCGATCATCTGTGCCCGCTACACCTCAAGTCATCACCCCTCCAAGGCCGTGATGGACTGCTTACATGAAGTCGATGACCTGTGGCTGGTGGCTCACGAATACGCCAAACCGATCAGGGAACGAATTCATTTCAGCTTCTTTGAAGCCTATTGAGACCCAAGGTATCGGGCCTGTTCGACAGCGGCAAAACACTGAGCAGGCTCAGACCTGCCCGATCTCAGAAGGCGGCACAAGGCGCGCGCCTGCGCATAATCACTCGTCCTGGGAATGAACCGAGGCTTTCGCATGAAATTCACCACTCAGTCCATCGCCCGCAAACTCAAGTTCCACCAGTTGGTGGTGTTCGAACAGGTGCTGCAAAGCGGCTCGCTGGTGCGGGCTTCTCAGGCGCTGAACCTGACCCAGCCGGCGGTGACCAAGATCATTCACGAGCTGGAGTCCTACTTCGAAGCGCCGTTGCTGGTGCGCAGCAACCGCGGGGTGACCGCCACCGAGCTGGGCCAGGTGGTGGTGCAACGGGCCAAGTCGCTGCTGGCGGAACTGCGCGCCCTGACCGATGAGGTCAACGCCTTCCAGGAAGGCACCTCGGGGCATGTCATGGTCGGCACCCTGATCTCGGCCTCGACCTCGCTGCTGCCCCGGGCCATCCAACTGCTCAAGCAACGCGCGCCAGGGGTGCTGGTGTCATTGCGGGTCGGGCAGATGGACCAGCTGTTTCCGGCGCTGGCGGTGGGCGATGTCGACTTGGTGGTGGGCCGGGTGCCGGACGACTGGCACCGGCGCAGCGAGTCGCTGGAAGTCGACGTGCTGTACCGCGAGGACCTGAGCATCGTCGCTGGCGTCCACCACCCGTTGCACCAGCAAACCCCGGTCAGCCTCGAGCACCTGCACGCCTACCCCTGGGTGCTGCCGACCCGCGATTCGCTGCTGCGGCGCACCGCCGACCGGCTGTTCGCGGACAACGGTCTATCGACGCCGGACAATGTCGCCGAGTCGCTGTCGATCCTCACCAACATCACCCTGATGCAGGATCAGCGCACCGTGGCCCTGATGCCCTACGAGGCCTCATTGCAGTTCATCCAGGCCGGCATGCTCCAGGCGTTCGATCTGGGGACGCCGCTGCAGTTCGGCGACATCGGTTGCTTCTACGCCGCCCAGCGCCATCTGGGCCCGGCGGCCCGGCTGTTCCGCGAATGCCTGGACCTGGCCCGGGCAGAGACCGCCAACGGGCAAGCGCCGATCCAGGCTTTGCCCTGATATTCCAATTGCTAATAGTTAGCGGCCGATCTTTGATTATTCACTAATACCAGGCCTTCCTACACTCGCCCCGAAACCCATGTTTCGGAGGTTCAAGTGTCCACAGTCCTGCTGCGTCATTTCATCGACGGCGAGTTCGTCGCCAGCCCCACGACCTTTGCCAATGTCTCCCCGGTCGATGGCCAGGTGCTGGGCCAGGTCTGCGAGGCCGACCGGCCCCTGGTGGACCGCGCCGTGGCGGCGGCCAAGGCGGCGCAGTCCGGCCCCTGGGCCGCTTACAGCGCCAGCCAGCGCGCCGACCTGCTGCTGCGGATTGCCGAAGGTATCGAGGCCCGTTTCGAGGAGTTCGTCGCCGCCGAAGTCGCCGACACCGGGCGCCCGGTGCAGCAGGCGCGGACCCTGGACGTGGCCCGTGGCGTGCACAATTTCCGCACCTTCGCCGAGCTGCTGCGCCAGTCCGGCGGCGAAATCTTCGAGATGCGCGGCGCCGACGGCAATGACGTGTTCAGCTACAGCGTGCGCAAGCCCCACGGCGTGGTGGCGATCATCTCGCCGTGGAACCTGCCATTGCTGCTGCTCACCTGGAAAGTCGCCCCGGCCCTGGCCTGCGGCAACTCGGTGGTGGTCAAGCCTTCCGAAGACACCCCCTCCAGTGCCACCCTGCTGGCCGAAGTGATGCGCGACGCTGGGGTGCCGGCTGGCGTGTTCAACCTGGTGCACGGTTTCGGGCCGAATTCGGCCGGGGAATACCTCACCGCCCACCGCGACGTCGACGCCATCACCTTCACCGGCGAATCCCGTACCGGCGCCACCATCATGAAAGCCGCCGCCGAAGGCGTGCGCGAGGTGTCCTTCGAGCTGGGCGGCAAGAACGCCGCAGTGGTGTTCGCCGACTGCGACTTCGACGCCGCGGTGGCCGGGGTGCTGCGCTCCAGCTTCACCAACGCCGGGCAAGTGTGCCTGTGCTCGGAACGGGTCTACGTCGAACGGCCGATCTACCAGCGCTTCGTCGCCGCCCTCAAGGCCGGCGCCGAACAGTTGAAGATCGGCTACCCCGATGAAGACGGGGTGAACATGGGCTCGCTGATTTCCCACAAGCACCGGGACAAGGTCCTGGGCTACTTCCAGCTGGCCCTGGAGGAAGGCGCCACCCTGGTCACCGGCGGCGGCATTCCACAGTTCGGCGATGCCCGGGACCAGGGCGCCTACGTCCAGCCGACGATCTGGACCGACCTGCCGGACCACGCCCGCTGCCTGCGCGAAGAGGTGTTCGGCCCGGTCTGCCACATCGCCCCGTTCGACACCGAGGACGAAGTGCTGCAGCAGGTCAACGACAGCGCCTATGGCCTGGCCACGGCCCTGTGGACCCGCGACCTGAAGCGCGCCCATCAGCTGTCGCGGCGCTTTCGTGTGGGCATGGTCTGGGTCAACACCTGGTTCCTGCGCGACCTGCGCACGCCGTTCGGCGGCACCCGGCTCTCGGGCCTGGGGCGCGAAGGCGGCCGCCATTCCCTGGATTTCTACTCCGAGATCACCACCATCTGCGTCAACCCTTGAGGGGCACCCCGACATGCATGCAGACCTGATTGAAGCGGCGCACCAGCTGCGCCAGGCCCAGCTCAACGGCCAGCCCTGCGCCCCGGTGCGCGGGCTGATCGCCCAGGCTCGAACCGCCCAACCTCAGACCTCACTGGCCGACCTGGCCTACCAGGTGCAGCGCTACAACAACCTGGCGGCCATCGATGCCGGACGCCGCCCGGTGGGTCACAAGATCGGCCTGACCTCCCACGCCGTGCAACGGCAACTGGGGGTGGAGCAGCCGGACTTCGGCCAGCTGTTCGCCGACATGGCCCGCGGCGACGACCAGCCCATCGCCTGGAGCGACACCTGCCAGCCCAAGGTCGAGGCCGAGATCGCCCTGGTGCTGGAACGCGATCTGCCCCACGAGCGGCACACCCTGGCCGACCTGATCCGCGCCACGGCCTTCGCCCTGCCGGCCATCGAAATTGTCGGCAGCCGCATCGCCCAGTGGGACATCCAGCTGAGCGACACCATCGCCGACAACGCCTCCAGCGGCCTGTTCGTGCTCGGCAGCCGGCCGGTGCCGTTGCAACAGCTGGACCTGGTGCGCTGCGGCATGAGCCTGACCCGGGGCGGCGAGCCGGTGTCGGTCGGCGCCGGCGCCGCCTGCCTGGGCAACCCGTTGAACGCCGCCCTGTGGCTGGCCGACACCCAGGCCCGCCTGGGCACCCCACTGCGGGCCGGCGACATCCTCCTCACCGGTGCCCTCGGGCCCATGGTCGCGGTGCGGCCGGGGGATCGCTTCAGCGCACACATCCAGGGCCTGGGCAGCGTCAGCGCCAGTTTCGCCAGAACCCAATGAACCGGAGCCACTCATGAACACAACCCTCAAGGCCGCGATCATCGGTTCGGGCAACATCGGCACCGACCTGATGCTGAAAATCCTCCGCCAGGGCCAGCACCTGAGCCTCAGCGCCATGGTCGGCATCGACCCGGCCTCCGACGGCCTGGAGCGGGCCCGGCGCCTGGGCGTGGCCACCACCCACGAAGGCGTCGAAGGCCTGCTGCGCATGCCCGAGTTCGCCCACATCGACCTCGTTTTCGACGCCACCTCGGCCAGCGCCCACCGGCACCACGAGGCGCTGCTGCGCCAGGCCAAACCGAACATCCGCCTGATCGACCTGACCCCGGCGGCCATCGGCCCCTACTGCATTCCGGTGGTCAACCTGGAGCAACACCTGGGCAGCCTCAACCTGAACATGGTCACTTGCGGCGGCCAGGCGACCATTCCCATGGTCGCCGCGGTGTCCCGGGTGGCGCCGGTGCACTACGCCGAGATCGTCGCCTCGATTGCCAGCAAGTCCGCCGGCCCCGGCACCCGGGCCAATATCGACGAGTTCACCGAGACGACACGCCACGCCATCGAAACCCTCGGCGGCGCCACCCGGGGCAAGGCGATCATCGTCATGAACCCGGCCGAACCGCCGCTGATCATGCGCGACACGGTGCTGATGCTGTCGGCCGCCGCCGACCCGCAGGAGGTCGCCGCCTCCATCGCCGAGATGGCCGCGGCGGTGCAGGCCTATGTGCCCGGCTACCGGCTCAAGCAGCAGGTGCAGTTCGAGCCGATCCCGGCCTCGGCGCCGCTGCTGATCCCGGGCCTGGGGCGTTTCAGCGGGCTGAAAACCTCGGTGTTCCTGGAGGTCGAGGGCGCCGCCCATTACCTGCCCGCCTACGCCGGCAACCTCGACATCATGACCTGCGCCGCGCTGGCCACCGCCGAGCGCATGGCCCAGTCGCTGCTCAACTGCTGAAGGAGCCACGCCATGACCTCCACCTCCGGCAACAAGCTGTACATTTCCGACGTGACCCTGCGTGACGGCATGCACGCCATCCGCCACCAATACTCCCTGGATCAGGTCCAGGCCATTGCCCGGGCCCTGGACGCGGCCCGGGTCGACAGCATCGAAGTGGCCCACGGCGACGGCCTGCAAGGCTCCAGCTTCAACTACGGCTTCGGCGCCCACACCGACCTGGAGTGGATCGAAGCGGCGGCCGATGTGCTCGAACACGCGCGCATCGCCACCCTGCTGCTGCCCGGCATCGGCACCGTGCACGACCTCAAGGCCGCCTACCGGGCCGGCGCCCGGGTGGTGCGGGTGGCCACCCATTGCACCGAGGCCGATGTCTCGCGCCAGCACATCGAATGTGCCCGGGAGCTGGGCATGGACACCGTGGGTTTTCTGATGATGAGCCACATGACCAGCCCGGAGAACCTCGCCGTGCAGGCGCAGAAAATGGAAAGCTACGGCGCCACCTGCGTCTACGTGGTGGACTCCGGCGGCGCCATGAACATGCAGGACATCCGCCTGCGCTTTCGCGCCCTCAAGGCCGCACTCAAGCCGGACACCGCCACCGGCATGCACGCCCACCACAACCTCGGCCTGGGGGTGGCCAACTCCCTGGTGGCCGTGGAAGAAGGCTGCCAGCGCATCGACGCCAGCCTCGCCGGCATGGGCGCCGGGGCCGGCAATGCGCCGCTGGAAGTGTTCATCGCCGCCGCCGACAAGCTGGGCTGGAACCACGGCACCGACCTCTATCGCCTGATGGACGCCGCCGACGATCTGGTGCGCCCGCTGCAAGACCGGCCGGTGCGGGTCGACCGCGAAACCCTGGCCCTGGGCTACGCCGGGGTCTACTCCAGCTTCCTGCGCCACGCCGAACTGGCCGCCCACAAGTACGGCCTGAAAACCGTCGACATCCTGGTCGAGCTCGGCCGCCGGCGCATGGTCGGTGGCCAGGAAGACATGATCGTCGACGTCGCCCTCGACCTGCTCGCTGCCCGGGAGTCCCGCCCATGAACCTCGATCTTGCCCCCATTGCCTGTGCCCTGGATCAGGCCGCGCGCAACGCTCGCGCCCTGCCCCAGTTCAGCCGGCACACGCCCTTCAACCTGGAGCAGGCCTACCAGATCCAGCGTGCCTCCATGGCCCATCGCTACGCCGATGGCGAACGCATGATCGGCCTCAAGCTGGGCTTCACCAGCCGCGCCAAGATGCTGCAGATGGGCGTCGACAGCCTGATCTGGGGCTGGCTGACCGACGCCATGCTGGAAGAGGACGGCGGCCTGCTGAACCTGGATCGCTACATCCACCCCCGGGCCGAACCGGAGCTGTGCTTCCTCACCCGGCGCGCCATCGACCGGCCGCTGACCCAGCTCGAAGCCGTGGACTACCTGGAAGCCGTGGCCCCGGCCATCGAGATCATCGACTCGCGCTACGAGGCGTTCAAATTCAGCCTCGAAGACGTGGTGGCGGACAACTGCTCCTCGGCCGGGCTGGTGGTCGGCCCCTGGTCCCGGGATTTTTCCGCCCTGGCCAACGCCGGGGTGCTGATGCGCCTGGACGGTGCCCTGGTGGAGGCCGGTTCGACTGCGGCGATCCTCGGCCATCCGCTGCGCAGCCTGGTGCACGCCTCGCAACTGCTGGCCCGGGCCGAGATCAGCCTGCCCGCCGGCAGCCTGATCATGGCCGGCGCCGCCACCGCCGCCGTAGCCCTGACACCCGGCGCGCACCTGTCGGTGGAGATCAATGGCTACGGCGAATGCGCCTTCACCTGCACCGGCCAGGCACAAGGAGCAGGCTCATGACCGCCAATCGCGCCACCCTGGTGCCGGGCAAGGCCAAGCCCCGCGGCCGCTTCCCCCACATCAAGCGTGCCGGCGACCTGCTGTTCATCTCCGGCACCAGCTCGCGGCGCCCGGACAACAGCTTCGACGGCGTCGACGTGGACGAACTGGGCACCACCTGCCTGGACATTCGCGCCCAGACCCGGGCGGTGATCGAGAACATCCGCGATATCCTCGCCAGCGAAAACGCCGGCCTCCAGGACCTGGTGGACATCAGCGCCTTCCTGGTGGATATGAACGATTTCGGCCCCTACAACCAGGTCTACGCCGAGTACTTCGACGAACAGGGGCCGACCCGCACCACCGTGGCCGTGCATCAGTTGCCACACCCGCACCTGCGCATCGAAATCAAGGCGGTGGCCTACGCCCCGCTCAATCGCCGAGAACAATAACAATGGACAAGCACCACTACAGCGCGCCGCTGAACTTCAACCGTTGGCTGGATGAACACGCCCACCTGCTGCAACCGCCTGTGGGCAACCGCCAGGTGTGGCAGGACGCCGACTTCATGGTCACCGTGGTCGGCGGCCCTAACCAGCGCACCGACTTCCACGACGACCCCATGGAAGAGTTCTTCTACCAGTTCAAGGGCAATGCCTACCTGAACATCTGGGACCGCGGACGCTACGAGCGCATCGACCTGCGCGAGGGCGACATCTACCTGATGGCGCCCCACGTCATCCATTCCCCCCAGCGCCCGGAAGCCGGCAGCCTGTGCCTGGTGGTGGAGCGCCAGCGGCCCAAGGGCCTGCTGGATGCGCTGCAATGGTCCTGCGCCCGCTGCGGCACGCTGATCCAGCGCTATGAAATGCAGTTGCACAGCATCGTCAACGACCTGCCGCCGGTCTATGAGCAGTTCTACGCCACCAGCCAGGAGCAGCGCCGCTGCACCGGCTGCGGCGAAATCCACCCGGGCCGCGACTGGCAGACCTGGCACCACACCCTCAAGGCGGCGACCCCCTTATGAAAATCGACATGCACTCGCACTTCTTCCCCGACATCAGCCAGGCCGAGGCCGCACGCCTGGACCCGGTGCGCGCGCCCTGGCTGCACAAGGACGGCGCCCGGGGCCAGATCATGGTCGGCGACCGCGCCTTTCGCCCGGTGCACGACGTGCTCTGGGACCCGGCGCGGCGTGTCGAGCACCTGGACGAGCAAGGCCTGGACCTGCAGATCATGTGCGCCACGCCGGTGATGTTCGCCTACGACGCGCCCATCGAACGGGCCCTGCCCTGGGCCCGGCTGATGAACGATCGGGCCATGGCCATGACCGCCGGGCACGAACGGCGGCTCAAGGTCCTGGCCCAGGTGCCGCTGCAGGACCTGGACGCGGCCTGCGCCGAAGCCAGCCGGGCCCAGGCCATCGGCCACGTGGGCGTACAGATCGGCAACCACGTGGGCAATCACGACCTGGACCACGACCACCTGGTGACCTTTCTCGACCATTGCGGGCGCAACAACATCCCGGTGCTGGTGCACCCCTGGGACATGATGGGCGGCGAGCGCATGCGCAAGTGGATGCTGCCGTGGCTGGTGGCGATGCCGGCGGAAACCCAGCTGGGGATTCTGTCGCTGATCCTCTCCGGAGCCTTCGAGCGGCTGCCCGAATCGCTGCGTATCTGCTTCGCCCACGGCGGTGGCGGCTTCGCCTTTCTGCTGGGCCGGGTGGACAACGCCTGGCGCCACCGCGACATCGTCCGCGAAGACTGCCCGCAGTTGCCGTCCAGCTACGTCAAACGCTTCTTTGTCGACTCGGCGGTGTTCGATCCCGGTGCCCTGAAACTGCTGGTGGAGGTCATGGGCAGCGAACGGGTGATGCTCGGCTCGGACTCACCCTTCCCCCTCGGCGAACAGCGCATCGGCAGCGGCATAACCGAGCACCCGACCCTCGCCGAGGCCGACAAGGCACGCCTGCTCGGCGGCAACGCCCAGGCCTTTTTCAACCTGAACTGAGTGCCCGCACTCAGCCCCCCATCCCCCTCGCTGCACCCGTCACCGTGGTCATCCGGCGGGCACCCCATGCCCGCCTCGAACAAAACCTATAAACGGAGCCACCCATGTACGAGCGAACGCAACACCTCAGTGAACTCATCGACCGCAGCCCTGTGTCACCCCTGCAAATGCGGGTGCTATTGCTGTGCTTCCTGATCGTGCTGCTGGACGGTTTCGACACGGCCGCCATCGGCTACATCGCCCCGGAGCTGATCCAGCACTGGAACATCGAGCGGGCACAACTGGCCCCGGCCTTCGGCGCCGGGTTGTTCGGCATGCTCCTGGGCAGCTTCTGCTTCGGCCCCCTGGCCGACCGCCACGGACGCAAGACCGTGCTGCTGGCCTGCGTGGCGATCTTCGCCCTGGGCACCCTGGCCTCGGCCCTCTCGCCGAACATCGAAGTGCTGAGCCTGCTGCGCTTTATCACCGGCATCGGCCTGGGGGGCGTGCTGCCCAACTGCATCACCCTCAGCTCGGAATACTCCCCGGCACGCCGGCGCATGCTGCTGGTGACCCTGAGCTATTCAGGCTTCACCCTGGGCCTGGCGCTGGGCGGCGCGGTGGCCGGCGCGCTGCTGCCTCGGGTGGGCTGGCAGGGGCTGCTGCTGATCGGCGGCCTGGCGCCCTTGCTGCTGTTGCCGGTGCTGTACCTGGCCCTGCCGGAGTCGGTGTGCTTCATGGCCAACAGCCCGCGGCACGCCGACGCCCTGCGCCGGATCGTCACCCGGATCAGCGGCCAGTCCGACTGGGAACGCGTCCGGCTGGTGGGCGATAGCGGCGAGACCGGCGCACGCTCGCCGCTTTCAGCGTTGTTCAGCCCCGGCCAGCTGGCCCGCACCCTGCTGCTGTGGCTGACCTTCTTCTGCTGCCTGTTCGTGTTCTACCTGCTGACCAACTGGCTGCCCACGGTGCTGCGGGCCAGCGGCTACGACACCGGCGGCGCGGCACGGATCAGCGCCATGATCCCCTTTGGCGGCGTACTCGGCGGCATCGCCATGGCCCTGCTGATGGACCGCATCGGCGCCCTGCGCATCCTGCCCTGGCTGTGCCTGATCGCCGCCTGCGCCCTGGCCCTGACCGGCAGCCAACTGCACAGCGCCGCCGGCACCCTGGCGATCGTGTTCCTGGCCGGCTTCAGCCTGACCGGCACCCTGAACAACCTCAGCGTCGTCGCCGCCACCCTCTACCCCACCCCGTCCCGGGCCACCGGCGTGGCCTGGGCGCTGGCGGCCGGCCGCGCCGGTTCCATCGTCGGCTCGCTGCTCGGTGGCTGGCTGTTCACCCACGCTGGCGACCTGCAGCACTTCTTTGCCTGGATCGCGGTGCCGGTGGTGTTGGCGGGGGTGGCGCTGGGCGCGATGCAGCGTCTGGGGCAACCGACCCCAGAGCCGGCGAGCAGCGCCGTGGAGCTGGACTGAGCACGAGCACGCGCTTGCGTCCCATAGCACAAAGCCGCGCCTCCTTTAGGGGGCGCGGCTTTACCTGTTCAGGCAGGGTTGAGTCAAAAAATATCGATCGGGTAATCGGTAATCAGCCGGAACTCATCGATGTTGCCCTCGCCCTGCGCCACATTGGCCCGGTGCCAGGTCTGGCGCAGGCGAAAGCTCAGGTCCTTCAGCGGACCGTTCTGCACCACATAGCGCGCCTCAAGGTTGATCTCGCGGTGCACGCCGTCCCGGCCATACATCCCGGCGTAGGCGCTGCCTGCCGGAGTGTGCGTGCCGTCGATGCCGGAGCCGCGCAGGTAGCGGGTCATCAGGTTCCAGCCGGGCATGCCGTAGCCGGCCAGCGACAGGTCGTAGCGCAGTTGCCAGGAGCGTTCGTTGGGGCCGTTGAAGTCCGAATACTGCACCGAGTTGGGCAGGTAGATCGAGGCGCCCTGGTCACGGCCATTGCGGCCGTTGCGGTCCAGGTCGCCCACGCCCAAGTAGTCGAACGGGGTATTGCCGTCGACGTTCTGCAGCGCCAGGGTCAGGCGATGGGCGCCCAGGCCATAGAACACCGAGGCGCCCAGGGTGGTGTTGTCGATGGCGCCGGCTCTGGCCCGACCGGTGTCGAGGGTGCGGTAGAGGTTGAGGTCGAAACCGGCCTGCCGGCCTTGCCCCAGGTCGGTACGGCCATTGAGGTTGGCGTAGTACTGGTTCCAGATGTCGGCGAAACGCGCCGCATAGAAGCTCGCGCCCAGGTCCGGGGTGAACCGGTACTGGCCGCCCAGGTAGTCCACCGAGGGGGTGGTGACGCCGGCATAGAAGGCCCAGAGATCGCCGTTGCTGTTGGTGGTGACGTGGCCGGTGGCCGAGGTGAAATGCCCGGCCTGCAGCGTGAGCGGGTCCAGTTCCTGGCTGTCCAGGGCAAAGCCGGTGGCGGTTTCCGGGATCAGCCGGTTGTGGCCAACGGCGAACACCGGGGTGTCCACCGACTGTTCGCCAAAACGCAGCACGCTGTTGGAGACCTTCAATTTCAGCGCGGCCCCGGCCTTGGAATATTCGTCCGCCGGCTTGCCGTTGTCGTGGATCGGCAGGTTGTAGGTGCCGGTCTTGCCCCCGGAGGCATCCAGCTTGAGCCCGAGAGTGGCGAAGGCATCCACGCCGACGCCGACCGTGCCCTGGGTGAACCCGGATTCGAAGCGGCCGATAAAGCCCTGGGTCCAGTCCTTGCGGTCGGCACGGCCGTCCTGGACGCTGCGGTTGAGGTAGTAGTTGCGGGCCAGGATGCGTAGGTGGCTGTCCTCGATGAAACCGGCCTGCCCTTCTTCGGACGCGTGGGCGGTCCAGGGCAGGCAACCCAGCAGCGGCAACAGCAATAGCGGTGAATGGCGCGTGACGTCAGACATGGCAAAACCCTTGGTGGATTATTGTTTTTGTGGGGCGGGGTACAGGGCTGGACAGTGTCCAAAGCCCACGCAGGAGCCGGCTTGCCGGCCCCTGCACACGGGGTTGCCCCGAGGCTCAGGGACGCAGTGGCAACGGCTTGGGCGCCGCGGCGTCCAGCGGGCGCTTGCCGCGAAAGCGCAGGTAGTAGATCAACAGGATCAGCGCCAGGAACGGCAGCCCGCAGACCAGGGTCAGGAAGAACTGCTCGGTGAACAGCGTGGTGATCATCACCGCCAGCATCAGCAACAGCCCTCCCAGGCTGGTCCAGGGGTAACCCCAGAGCTTGAACGCCAGGGGTTCCGGGCCCTGTTGCCGGCGAAAGAACAGGTGGGTGAGAAAGATCCCGGCCCAGGTGAACATGGCGCCGAACATGGCGATCGACATCATCAAAGTGAAGGCCTGGTCGGCGTAGGCCAGGTACAGCAAGGTGGCCAGGGCAATCCCCAGGGACGACAGCAGCAGCGCCGCCAGGGGCACGCCGTTGCGGCTCAGGCGCCCGAACAGCGCCGGCGCCTGGCCGGCCCGGGACAGGCTGAACATCAGGCGCGTGGTGATGTACAGCTGGCTGTTCATCGCCGACAGCGCCGCCACCAGGATCACCGCGTTGATCACCCCGCCGGCATAGGGAATGCCGGTGGCGGCCATGACCATGACGAAGGGGCTTTCGCCACCGGTGTTGCGGCTCCAGGGCACGATGGCCAGGACCAGGGCAATGGTCAGCAGGTAGAACACCACCAGGCGCACCACGGTGATGCGAAAGGCCCGGGTTACCGCACGTTCCGGGTCCTTGGCCTCGCCCGCGGCCACGGCGATCATCTCGATGCTCAAGTAACTGAAGAACGCCACGATCACCGCCACCCAGGTGCCCCAGGCGCCGTGGGGAAAGAAGCCGCCGTCGTTGCTGTAGTTGGCCAGGCCGATCCCGGAGCCGGGCGCCGCGCCGTACACCACCCAGGCCCCGAGCAGGATGAACACCAGGATGGCGCACAGCTTGAGCAGCGAGAACACATACTCGATGCCGCCGAACACCTTGACGCTGAAGGCGTTGGCCAGGATCAGCGCCAGGGAGAAACCCAGCATCCAGTAACCGCCGGGGACGTCCGGGTACCAGTACTTCATGTACATCGCCGCGGCGGTGATTTCCGTGCCCACGGCAAACACGATGGAGGCCCAGTAGGCGTAGCGGATGGCAAAGCCGAACCAGGGCGCCACGTAGAATTCGGCGAACGAGCCGAACGAGCCGGACGTCGGATGGCGCACGGTCATTTCCGCCAGGCAGCCCATCAGCAGCAGCGCGATCACCGCGCCGATGGCGTAGCTCAGCAGCACGCTGGGGCCGGCAAAGCCGATGGCGAAACTGCTGCCCAGGAACAGCCCGGTGCCGATCGCCCCGCCGATCGCGATCATCGACAGCTGGCCACTGCTCAGGCTTTGCTTGAGGCCTTGTTCACGGTCTGCCACTTGTTTGAAGGTGCGTATTGTTTTTGTCATGACACTCTTGCTCCAAGGCTGGGCACGGGGTTCAGGTCACCGCTTTGCGGGCCAGGAACTGCGGTTGGTTCCACTCCCCGCTGACGAGGATCTCCCGCAGTGCGCTGACGCAGTCCCAGATGTCCTCATAGCGGTTGTACAGCGGGGCAAAACCGAAGCGCAGGAGGTCCGGCGCGCGGAAGTCGCCGACGATGCCCCGGGCGATCAGGGCCTGCATCACCGGGTAGGCCTGGGGGTGGCTCAGCGACACCTGGCTGCCGCGCTGCTCGGCGTCGCGCGGGGTGTGCAACTGCACGCCCAGCCCGGCCAGTTGCTCGTCACAGAGGCGGATGAACAGCTCGGACAAGGCCAGGCTCTTGCTGCGCAAGGCCTGCAGGTCGACGCCGTCGAACACTTCCAGCGCCGCTTCCAGGGCCAGCACACCCAGCTGTGGCGCGGTGCCCACCAGCATCCGGTCGAGGCTCGGGTGCGGCTGGTAGTCATGGCTGAAATCAAAGGGGCTGGCGTGCCCGTGCCAACCGGTTAGTGGCTGGCGCACCTGGGGGATATGCCGCTCGGCGACAAACACAAAGGCCGGCGCGCCGGGGCCGCCATTGAGGTACTTGTAGCCGCAGCCCACGGCGAAATCCGCGCCGGCCGCGTTCAGCTCCACCGGCATGGCACCGGCCGAGTGGCACAGGTCCCAGACCACCAGCACGCCCAGCTCATGGGCCCGCGCGGTGATCGCCGCCATGTCGTAGCGGCGGCCGGTCTTGTAGTTGACGTGAGTCAGGGACAGGATCGCCACCTCGTCGCTGAGGGCGTCGAGGATCTGCTCCGGGTCAACGCACTGCAGCCGGCAGCCGGTCAGTTCCGCGACGCCCTGGGCGATGTACACGTCGGTGGGAAAGTTGCCGTTTTCCGCCAGGATCACCCGGCGCGACGGCTGCATGCGCAAGGCCGCCACCAGCACCTTGAACAGGTTGATCGAGGTGGAGTCGGCGACGATCACCTCATGCCCCTTCGCCCCGATCAATCGGGCAATGCGCGCCCCGGTGCGCTGTGGCGCCGGGTACCAGTCGGCGTCGTTCCAGGAGTTGATCAGGCCCTGGGCCCACTCCACCTTGAGCACCTGCTCCAGGCGCGCCGGCACATGGGCCGGCATGGCCCCCAGGGAGTTGCCGTCGAGGTAGATCTTGTGTTGCGGCAAGGTAAAACGCTGGCGACAGAAAGCCAGCGGGTCGGACTGATCCAACGGCTGGATCTGCTCCCGGGTACAGGGCGCTAAATGGCTCATGACGATCCCTCGGTGTCGATGGTTGGGGCGCCGGGGCCGCAGCAAAGGCCGCCAGCGAGTCCGGATGCTAGCCAGGGTCGTCATTACTGGATAATAGAAAAGGCGGCCCTTTATATTCCCGCTGGTAATACCCAACCCCGCTCACCGCCAGCCCTCCATCGGGGGCCGCTTCCTAGCGCCGTCAGCCAGAACAGCGCGGGCTCAAAAACCCTGTCGACGACCGATTGCAGCTTTTATTTGCGAAGGCTATTTCAAGTTGGTACGTCATATGCAAACGTTTGCGAGTTGCATTTTTGTGGGTGTTCGCCACCGCCCCAGGCGAGAACGGACATCAGGGACTTCACACCGCACGAACAGGGACTTTCCATGCACGACCGCTTCCCCCGTCACGGCCAATGGGCTGTTTCCCTCGGGCTGGCCGGCGTTACGGGTCTACTCAGCCACGCCGCGCTGGCCCAATCGCCCGCGCCGGACGAGTCCGCCCAGGGCGAACGCCTGAGCGCCGAGGTCCAACCGGCGAAACAGGGCGCCTACCTCTCCGACTGGTACAACCAGGACCTGATGCTGATCGGCAGCAAGGACATCAGCTTCGGCCCGCGCCCGGCGGACGACGTCTACCTGGAGTACGAATACTTCGGGCGCAAGGGCCCCTTCGAGCTGTACGGCTACATCGACCTGCCGAAGATCCTCGATATCGGCAACAGCCATGACCAGGGCATCTGGGACCACGGCTCGCCGCTGTTCATGGAGCACGAACCGCGGATCTCCATCGACTACCTGGCCGGCCGCAGCCTGGCCATCGGCCCGTTCAAGGAGTGGTATGTGGCCTTCGACTGGATCTACGACCACGGCAGCCGCACCGCCAACCGCGCCAACACCCTGTACAGCGGCCTGGGCACCGACATCGACACCCATTCGCGGGTCAGCCTCTCGGCCAACTTCTACGGCCGCTACCAGTGGGAAAACTACGGCGCCAGCAACGAATATTCCTGGGACGGCTACCGCGCCCAGCTGAAATACATCGTGCCCATCGACACCTTCAGCAACGGCGCCTCGCTGACCTACATCGGTTTCACCAACTTCGATTTCGGCTCCGACCTGCACCAGGACAACCCGGCGCGCACCGCCAATGCCACGGTGGCCACCAACGTGCTGCTCTATTCCTTCACCCACCTGCGCTTCACCCTGGTGGGCCGCTACTTTCACAACGGCGGCAACTGGGAGGACGGCAGCGTGCTGAATTTCGGCGATGGCGAGTTCCGCGCCCGCTCCAACGGCTGGGGTTATTACGCGGGGGTCGGTTATCAGTTCTAGAAGCAGCGGCAAGCGCCGTCTGTTTGTAGCTTGAGGCTTGTAGCTTGATGCTTGATATTTCTGAAGATGAAGGAGGTTGTATGCGTGGGATTAAAACCGTTTCGTGGGGACTGGGCTTGAGTGTTGCGCTCGCCAGTGGTGCCTGGGCCGGCGAGGCGCCGATCAGGCCCAAGGTGGTGCTGATCAGCATGTTCGCGCCGGAGGCGCAGCACTGGATCGAGCGCCTGGAGCTCAAGCGCGAGGTCCGTGTGCCGGGGCTGGCGGCGGAGTATCCGATCATTCGTTGCAACGACCGGGAGGTGTGCCTGTTGACCACCGGCATGGGCCAGGCCAATGCCGCGGCCTCGACCCTGGCGCTGGCCCTGTCGCCGAAGTTCGACCTGCGCAAAAGCTATTTCCTGATTGCCGGGATCGCCGGCATCAGCCCGCACCAGGGCACCATCGGCACCGCGGCCTGGGCCCATTACCTGGTGGAGTTCGGCACCCAGTGGGAAATCGACTCCCGGGATGCGCCCCAGGGCTGGCCCACCGGCTACCTGGGGATCAACACCAAGGGCCCGGCTGAAAAACCGCCCCTGGACTACAAGACCGAGGTCTTTGAGCTGAACCCGAAACTGCAAGCCAAGGCCTTCGCCCTGAGCCGCAACGTGCCCCTCAGCGAGAGCAAGGAATCGGCGGCCTGGCGCCTGAAATACCCCAAGGCCCCGGCTAACCAGCCGCCGGTGGTGACCCGCTGTGACACCCTGGCCGGCAACACCTGGTTTTCCGGCACCCGCCTCAGCGAACGGGCCGAGGTCTGGACCCGCCTGCTGACCGACAACAAAGGCACCTACTGCACCACCCAGCAGGAAGACAACTCCACCTACGAAGCCTTGCTGCGGGCCAGCCGCGAGGGCCTGGTGGACATCCAGCGCCTGGCGGTGCTGCGCGCCGGCTCCGACTTCGACCGCCCGGCGCCGGGGGCCAGTGAAGTCGACAACCTGCTCAAGTACGCCGACCAGGGCGGTTTTGTCCCGGCCCTGGAAAACCTCTACCGGGCCGGCAATCCGCTGGTGCAGGACATCCTCAGCAACTGGTCGGCCTGGGAAACAGGCGTGCCCGACGCCTGATCCCTCCTACGGGGACGATGGTGGCCCTGTTCAGGGGATGAGGATGATTTTTTCGCCACGCCCCTGGTTCACTTCGGCGTAGCGCTCCTGGCCTTGTTCCAGGGGCGATTCGACCAAGCCTTCCGGCAGCGGCAGCAGGCCTTCATCGAAGTAGCGGCCGAATTGCTCCAGCATCGCCGCGCACTGCGCCACGCCGTACAGCAGCGAGTTGATGCCCACCACCGAACCGCCCTTGCGGTACAGGGCCAGGGCCGGCAGTTGCACCAGGCCGTCGGCCGGCGCGGCGATGATGGCGATGCGGCCAAAGGTGGCCAGGGCCGGCACCGAGGCCGGCAGCCAGAAACCGGTGGTGTCGAAGATCACTTCCGCGCCGCCGGGGTGCACCTCGCCCACCTGGGCCGCCAGGGTTTGCGGCTGTTGCAGGTGCAGGGTCGGATAGCCCTGGGCCTCCAGCGCCTGCACCTGCTCCACTCGCCGCGCCGCCGCCAGCACCCGGGCCCCGCGCACCTTGGCCAGGGCCAGGGCCGCCGTGGCCACCGCGCCGCCGCCGATCACCAGCAGCCGCGTACCGGCCGTCACGCCGCTGCGTTCCAGGGCATCCCAGGCGGTGGTGTACGGCACCCCGAGGCTCGCGGCCTGGGCAAAGCTCAGGTGCCGTGGCTTGCGGGCCACGCCCTGGGCGGACAGCACCACGTACTGGGCATGGCTGCCGTCGGCGAAAAAACCCAGCTCCTTGCCGGTGCCCCAGACCTCCTGGCCGATCAGCTCGGCCGGCCCCTGCTCCACCACCCCGGCGAAATCCCGCCCGGGAATCCGCGGCAGCGTGGTGTAGGGAAAGCGTCCGAGCACGTTCTTCACGTCACTGGGGTTGAGGCCCGCGGCCTGGATGCGCACCCGTACCTGGCCGGCACCCGGCACCGGGGTGGGAAGGTCCACCACGTGCAGGGCGGCGAGGTCGCCGGTAGCGGAAAATTGCAGTGCTTTCATCGTCGGTTCCATGCGTCAGGAATAAAGAAAAACGCTCGTTCAAGACCACCAGTTGCCGAGCAACTGCCGCCCCAGGGGCCACAACTGCTCACCGCCAAGCATGCCCAGCAGGCCCACCAGGGCAATCGCCGGCGGCGCCGGGGAACGCACCTGCAAGGCGCCGTAAAGCAGGCCGACCAACAGGCCGGCGGCCAGGGACATCAGGTAGTTCATGCTGCACTCCAGAGGCGTGGCGGCTCATGCCGGGGGTGAGGTGGCGTGTGCGGCACAGTCTAGGTGGCGGGCGCCAGCGGCATCGGCCAAGTGCTTCAGGATTTCGGCCAAGAGCGGCTACACCTGGCTGGCGTACTGGGAAGGCGCGACGCCCAGTTCGCGGCGGAACATGTCGCTGAAGCTGCTGGGGGAATAGCCCAGCTCGCGGGCAATGCGGCTCACCGGTACACCCTGGATCAGTTCCGCGGCAGCGGTGGCCAATTGCACCTGGCGCCGCCATTCGGCAAAGCCCAGGCCCAACTGTTCCTTGAACAGCCGCGCCAGGGTGCGCACGCTGGCCCCCGCCGCGTCGGCGTGCTGTTCAAAGGAAATAGCCAGGGACGGTGCCGCCATCACCGCCTGGCACAGGCTGCTCAAGCGCCGGTCGGAAGCGTCCGGCAGGGCAATCTTCAGCTGCGAGCGGCGGGCCCGTTGCAGCTCCAGCAGGGCCAGCGCGACCAGGGCCTCGTAGTATTCCGGCTGCGGCGGGTCGAGCTCCACCAGGCGCACGATCAACTCCCGCAGCAGGTTGTCCACCTGCAGCACCTGGACGCTGGGGTCCAGGGTCGCCGCCAAAGAGGGGCGCAGGTAGATATTGCGCATCTGCAGGTCGCTGACCACGCGAATCCCGTGGCTGACCCCCGGTGGCAGCCAGACCGCGCGCTGCGGCGGCACGACCAGGGCCTCGGCGGGCGTCTCGACCCACATCACCCCGCTCATGGCATAGAGCAACTGGCCCCAGGCGTGGTCATGCGGCTCGATGAACAAACCGCGCGGATAGGTGCGGGCCAGGGGTTGCACCGGGATCGCGGGGTCGCTCAGATCGGGAGGGGTGGCCAGGGCCATGACAAGCTCGCTACGGGTCGGCGGGGGCCCATGGTAACCAGCGGCCGCAGCGCCCGCCAGACGCCGCAAAGCGCCCCGGGAGCAGGCACTTTTCAGGGGCCCGGCAGCAAGGACCGTTGGCGCCAGAGTCGGACAATCAAAGTGAATTTTTTCTTGCCCGCAGGATCACTCAAGGATCACAGGGAGGAAGAACGGCTCTATGAACAACGCAAAACTCTTCGTCATCGAATACACCCTCCACGGCGCGCCCAAGTCCTTCATCATCCGCCAGGACAAGATGGACAACGCCGAGGCCTGGCACTGGGCCAGTTGCGATGCCGGTGTCGGACGCATCGGCCGCTTCGGCCGCGAACGGGTGAAGAAAACCAGCAAGCCCATAGCCGAGAAGTTCGGCATCGAGAACGTCACCTGGCGCCCTTCGGTCTAGGCGCCGCCGATGCGGGTGGGGCCCTGCGGCTCCACCCGCCCTACCCGCTTCAGCCGTGGGCGCCCTTGGCGCATTTGCAGCCTTCGGTGGAGGCACAAGGCTCACCATGGGCGTGGTGATCGGCGCACGCCTGACAGCAGTAGTGCTTACCGTGACGGACAATCGGATGGGCTCCAAGCTTGCAGGTGCAAGCCGGACAGGCACAGGTTTCATTGGACATGGCTGGATTCCTCTTGAACGGCCTTCTGATGAGACTCGATCAGCGCAGCGCCTGGAACAGCGGCGCCCAGCGCCGGGGTCGAGTACTTGAAAAGGTTAGGCCAATCCGCTGCCCTTACCCGGCCACAAGCGACTAAAGTGGTTCAGCCAGCGCCAGCGCGGACGGACGGACACCAGAGCCGCTGAGACCGCTGTCGCGACCTGATCAAAACCACTCAAGGTCCTTCGCCGCCATGACCATGCTCTACGACGAACGCCTCGACGGCGCCCTGCCCAAGGTCGACCGCCAAGCCCTGATCCAGGCCCTGCGCCAACAGCTTCCGGAGCTGGAGCTGCTGGACCAGGAGCAGCAGCTCAAGCCCTACGAGTGCGATGGCCTCAGCGCCTACCGCAGCACGCCGATGCTGGTGGCCCTGCCCCGGCACCTGGACCAGGTGCAGCGCATCCTGCAGATCTGCCATGCGCGCCGCGTGCCGGTGGTGGCCCGGGGCGCCGGCACCGGCCTGTCCGGCGGCGCCCTGCCCCTGGAGAAAGGCCTGCTGCTGGTGATGACGCGCTTCAAGGACATCCTGCAGATCGACCCCGCCGCGCGTTGTGCCAGGCTCCAGCCCGGGGTGCGCAACCTGGCCATCTCCGAGGCCGCCGCGCCCTTCGGCCTGTACTACGCCCCCGACCCGTCTTCGCAGATCGCCTGTTCGATTGGCGGCAACGTCGCGGAAAACGCCGGCGGCGTGCACTGCCTGAAATACGGCCTGACCGTGCACAACCTGCTCAAGGTCCAGATGCTCAGCGTCGAGGGCCAGCCCCTGACCCTGGGCAGCGAGGCCCTGGATTCGCCGGGCTTCGACCTGCTGGCGCTGTTCACCGGTTCCGAAGGCCTGCTGGGGGTGATCACCGAGGTCACGGTCAAGCTGCTGCCCAAGCCGCAGATCGCCAAGGTGCTGCTGGCGGCCTTCGATTCGGTGGAAGCCGCCGGCCGCGCCGTGGCCGACATCATTGCCGCGGGGATCATCCCTGGCGGCCTGGAGATGATGGACAACCTGGCGATCCGCGCCGCCGAGGACTTCATCCACGCCGGCTACCCGGTGGACGCCGAGGCGATCCTGCTGTGCGAACTGGACGGCGTGGAAGCCGATGTCCACGACGACTGCGAGCGGGTGCGCCAGGTGCTGCAGCGTGCTGGCGCCAGCGAGGTGCGCCTGGCCCGCGACGAAGCCGAGCGCGTGCGTTTCTGGGCCGGGCGCAAGAACGCCTTCCCGGCGGTGGGGCGCCTGGCGCCGGACTACTACTGCATGGACGGCACCATTCCCCGGCGCCAGCTGCCGGGGGTGCTGCGGGGCATCGCCCGCCTGGCCGAGGAGCACCAACTGCGGGTGGCCAATGTGTTCCATGCCGGCGACGGCAACATGCACCCGCTGATCCTGTTCGACGCCAACCAGCCCGGCGAGCTGCAACGGGCCGAGGCCCTGGGCGGCAAGATCCTCGAACTGTGCGTGGCGGTGGGCGGCAGCATCACCGGCGAACACGGCGTGGGCCGGGAAAAAATCAACCAGATGTGCGCCCAGTTCAACCACCACGAACTGAACCTGTTCCACGCCATCAAGGCGGCCTTCGACCCCAGCGGCCTGCTCAACCCCGGGAAGAACATCCCGACCCTGCAACGCTGCGCGGAATTTGGCGCCATGCACATCCATCACGGGCAACTGCCCTTCCCCGAACTGGAGCGGTTCTGATGAGCACGGACAGCGATTTCGACGCCGCCGAGGCGTTGCTCGAACAGGTGCGCGACGCCCTGCAGAGCCATACCCCGCTGCGCATCCAGGGTTCCAACAGCAAGGCTTTTCTCGGCCGCGAGTGCGCCGGGGAAATCCTCGATACCCGCAGCCATCGCGGCATCGTCAGCTATGACCCCACGGAGCTGGTGATCAGCGCCCGGGCCGGCACCCCGCTCAGTGAGTTGCACGCCACCCTGGACGCCGCCGGGCAGAGGCTGCCCTGCGAGCCGCCGTCCTTCGGTGCCGGCGCGACCCTGGGCGGCATGCTCGCCAGCGGCCTGTCCGGGCCGCGTCGGCCCTGGGCCGGCGCGGTGCGGGATTTCGTCCTCGGCACCCGGATCATCAGCGGCGGCGGCCAGCACCTGCGCTTTGGCGGCGAGGTGATGAAGAACGTCGCCGGGTATGACCTGTCGCGGCTGATGGCCGGCAGCTACGGCTGCCTGGGGCTGATCACCGAAGTCTCGCTGAAGGTCCTGCCCAAGCCCCGGCAATGCCTGAGCCTGAGCCTGGAAATGGACCGCCAGCGCGCCCTCGCGCAACTGGCCGAATGGGGCCAGCAGCCCTTGCCGATCAGCGCGGCCTGCCATGACGGCGAGCGCCTGCACCTGCGCCTGGAAGGCGGCGAAGGTTCAGTGGCGGCGGCCCATGAGCGCCTGGGCGGCGAGCCTCTGGACTCGGGCTACTGGAGCCAGCTCAATGAACAGCAGCTGGACTTCTTCAACCCCGGCCTGCCGCTGTGGCGCCTGTCGCTGCCGCACAACACGCCGCTGCTGGCACTGCCCGGCGAACAACTGCTGGACTGGGGCGGCGCCCAGCGCTGGCTGAAGACCGACGCCACGGCCGCCGAGATCCGCGCCGTCGTCGGTGTCGTCGGCGGCCACGCCAGCTGCTACAGCCACGGCCTGCAAGACAGCCCGTTCCAGCCCCTGGCGCCGGCCCTGCTGCACTACCACCAACGGCTCAAGGCGCAGCTGGACCCGCAAGGGATCTTCAACCCCGGCCGACTCTACGCGGAGCTCTAGACCATGCAGACCACCCTCAGCCCCGAGGCCCGGCAACTGCCCCGGGCCGCCGAAGCCGAGCGCATCCTGCGCAGTTGCGTGCATTGCGGCTTCTGCAACGCCACCTGCCCCACCTACCAGTTGCTGGGCGACGAACTGGACGGCCCGCGAGGGCGCATCTACCTGATCAAGCAGGTGCTCGAAGGCGCCCCGGCCACTGCGCAGACACAAGTGCACCTGGACCGCTGCCTGGCGTGCCGCAACTGCGAAACCACCTGCCCGTCCGGGGTCGACTACCACAACCTGCTGGACATCGGTCGCGCCGTGGTCGATGCCGCCCTGCCCCGGCCCGCCGGCCAGCAGCTGCTGCGCCGCGGGCTGCGGGTCCTCTGCGCCAACCCGCAGCTGTTCAAGGCCCTGATCAACAGCGGCAGCCGCCTGCGTCCGCTGCTGCCCCAGGCGGTGCAGGACAAGCTGCCGCGCCAGCTGCCCACGGCCAAGCCGCGCCCCACCCCGCGCCATTCGCGGCGCGTGCTGTTGCTCGAAGGTTGCGTGCAGCCGGGGTTGTCGCCCAACACCAATGCCGCCACGGCGCGGGTCCTGGATCGCCTGGGCATCAGCGTGCAGCCGGTCAGCGCGGCCGCTTGCTGCGGCGCCGTGGACTATCACCTGGGCGCCCAGGCCGCTGGCCTGGAGCGTGCCCGACGCAACATCGACGCCTGGTGGCCGCACCTGCAACAGGGCGCCGAGGCGATCATCCAGACCGCCAGCGGCTGCGGCGCCTTCATCAAGGAGTACCAGCAGCTGCTGGCCCACGACCCGGCCTACCGCGACAAGGCCCGGCAGGTCAGCGCCCTGGCCCGGGACCTGGTGGAGGTGCTGCACAACGAACCCGTGGAACAGCTCGGCGCCCACAGCGAACAGCGGCTGGCCTTCCACTGCCCCTGTACCCTGCAGCACGCGCAAAAGCTCGGCGGCGCCGTGGAAAGCCTGCTGCAACGCCTGGGCTTCACCCTCACCGCCGTGCCCGACAGCCACCTGTGCTGCGGCTCGGCGGGCACCTATTCGCTGACCCAGCCGCAGCTCGCGCGGCAGTTGCGGGACGACAAGCTGCGGGCCCTGGAAAGCGGCCGGCCGGACCTTATCGTCACCGCCAATATCGGCTGCCAGACCCACCTCGACGGCGCCGGCCGGACCCCGGTCCGCCACTGGATCGAAGTGCTGGACTAAGCGCCAAGCGGCAAGCTTCAAGCTTGTGGCTTGTGGCTTGCGGCTTGCGGCTTGCGGCTTATGGCTTATGGCTTGCAGCTTCGATACATGAACAGCAGCGCCAGGGCCAGGCACAGCATCGCCAGCAGACGGCTGGAGGACAGCTCGATGGCCGGGTTGCCGAACCAGCCGAAGTTGTCGATCAGCATGCCCATGCCCAACTGCCCGAGAATCACTGCCACCGTGGCCACCGCGGTGCCCACCCGCGGCACCGCGCCGACCATCACCAGCATGTAGACCACGCCGAACAGCGCGCCAGTCAGTTGCCATTTCGGCGCCTGCAACAGGCTCATGGCCTGAGGGGGCTGGAAAAACACAATCAGCAGCCCGGTGATCAAGGCGCCCACGGCAAAGGTCAGCAGGCTGCTGCGCAGCACCCCGACGCGCTCCCCCAGGCGGCCATTGATCGCCGCCTGCACACTCAGCAGCGCACCGGCGGCCACCACCACGACCAGCAATAGAATCAGTTTCATCTTCAACCTCGGGCCATCAGGATCAGCGCGACGACAATCAGCGCCAGGGCCAGCCCGCGCTCGACATTGAGCGGTTTGCGGGCACTGCCGAACCAGCCGAAATGGTCGATCAGCACACTTTTGCCGACCTGTCCGGAGAGGATCGCGATCATGGTCATGGCAATGCCGATATGCGGCGTGGCCAGGGTCAGCACCACCACGTAGATCGGCCCCAGCACCCCGCCGAGCAGCTGCCAGCGCGGCAACTGGCTCAGGGCTGGCCCCGGTTGCGGACCGCTAAACAACAGCATCAGCAACAGCAGCGCCGCGCCCACGCCGAAGATGCTCAGGGTGGCCCACAAGTGCCCGACCTGGGCGCCCAGCGGGCCGAGCAAGCCGGCCTCCACCGACAGGCCCATGCCGGCCAGGATCACCAGCGGCAACAACATCAGGCGCTGCCAGCCGGCAGCGGGCACGGCGCCCGCCATCGGCTTCGGCAGCGGTGTATCTAAAGCTTCAGAGGACATGCGACACCTGCTCGACATCAAGGAATGGCCGGCATTATCGATTGCACGAGCTTTGCGATAAATGCCAGCATGCCGACAACTCTTTTGCGCAAAACGCACAGCAGGATTCCCCCATGCAAGGCTTCAACGACCTCGGTTTCAAGGCCCTGCGCCTGTTCATCGCGGTGCTCGACCAGGGCAGTTTCTCGGCCGTGGCGCGCCGCGAGGGGCTGGCGCCCTCGTCCATCTCGCGGCAGATCCAGCTGATGGAACAGGCCCTGGGCCAGCAGTTGCTCTACCGCCACACCCGCGCCGTGAGCCCCACCGAGGCCGGGCGCCTGCTGGGCCATCATGCGCGGCGGGTGCTGGCGCAGTGGGAAGAAGCCGAACAGGCGCTGCAGGAACAGCAGGACGAACCGGCCGGGCTGGTGCGGATCAACGCCCCGGTGGTGTTCGGCCAGCGTCACCTGTCGCCCTGGCTTGGCGAACTGCTGGGTCGCTACCCCAAGCTGCAACTGGACATCCAGCAGACCGACAACTACATCGACCCCTTGCAGGACGGCACCGACCTGCTGTTTCGCATCGGCACCCTGGAAGACTCCTCGATGCAAGCGCGCCTGCTGGCCCCGCAGCGCTACCGGGTGGCGGCCAGCCCGGCCTACCTGGCCCGGCATGGCACACCGCGACACCCGGAGCAGCTGCACCAGCACCAGTGCCTGGCCTACAAGGGCGAGACCGGCCAGCAGCGCTGGTTCTTCCGCCGGGGCCGGGAAGACTGGACGCCCTACAGCGTCAAGGGCCCGCTGACCGGCAACCACGCCGACACCCTGACCCAGGCCGCCGAACAGGGCCTGGGGCTGGTGATGTTTCCTTCCTGGCTGATTGGCGAAGCCCTGCACCAGGGCCGTCTGGTGGTGCTGTTCGAAGGCTTCGAGGTGGCCACCAGCCTCGAACCGCAACAGATCGCTGCCCTGTGGCCCGGCAGCCGACGGCTGTCAGTGAAAGTGCGCACCGTGATCGACTTCTTCGTCGAGAAATTCGGCCCCGAGCCTTACTGGGATCGCTAGCGCGATCAGCTGCAAGCTGCAAGCTGCAAGCTGCAAGCTGCAAGCGCAAAGCATGGCGCGGATGGCTTGAGCTTGCAGCTTGCCGCTAGAAGCTTGCCGCTGTTTCCAACAGAAGCCAGGCATTGGCCGCGCTGATGATGGCGAACAGGCTCCAGGCGAGGATCCGGGTCGGCCAGCGGTTGACGAATTCGCCCATCAGGCGCCGGTCGTTGGTCATGCGAATCAGCGGGTACAGGGCGAACGGCAACTGCAGGCTGAGCACCACCTGGCTCAGCACCAGCAACTGGCCCACGGCGCCGTCGCCCAGCAACCAGACGCCGATGAACGCCGGGATCAGCGCCAGCCCGCGGGTGATCAGACGCCGTTGCCAGCAGGGAATCCGCAGGTTCAGGTAACCCTCCATGATCACCTGCCCGGCAATAGTGCCGGTGAAGGTCGAGCTCTGCCCCGAGGCCAGCAGCGCCACGCCGAACAGCACGCTGGCCAGGGCCCCGCCCACCAGCGGGTCGAGCAGGTGGTAGGCGTCCTGGATCTCCACCACGTCGCTGTGGCCGGTGTTGTGGAAGGCCGCGGCGGCGAGGATCAGGATCGCCGCGTTCACCAGCAGCGCCAGGGCCAGGGAGCCGATGGTGTCGATCCGCGCCAGCTTGATGGCGTCGGCGCGGCTGGCCCGGTCCTGGCCGATCAGCCGGGTCTGCACGATGGAGGTGTGCAGGTACAGGTTGTGCGGCATCACCGTGGCCCCGAGGATGCCGATGGCCAGGTACAGCGGCGCGGCCTGGCTGATGGCCGAGAGCGACGGGGTGAAACCCCGGGCCACGTCCGGCCAGTGGGGTTTGATCAGCAGCAGCTCAATGAAGAAACACACGCCGATGGTCGCCACCAGCGCCAGCATGATCGCCTCCAGCCGGCGAAAGCCACGGTTCTGCAAGGCCAGCACCAGCAAGGTGTCGAAGGCGGTGATGACAATCCCGGTGCTCAGGGATACCCCCAGCAACAGGTGGAACGCCAGGGCGCAGCCCAGCACTTCGGCCAGGTCGGTGGCAATGATCGACACCTCGGCCGCCAGCCATTGGGCCCGGGCCGAACGGCGGCTGTAGCGCTCCCGGCACAGCTGCGCCAGATCGCGCCCCGTGGCAATGCCCAGGCGCGAGCACAGGCATTGCACCGCCATGCCGGCCAGGCTCGCCAGCAGCACCACGAACAGCAGGTTGTAGCCATAGCGCGAGCCGGCCTCGATGGCCGTGGCCCAGTTGCCCGGGTCCATGTAGCCGATGGAGATCAGCAGCCCGGGGCCGGCAAAGCGCAGCAGGCGCTTGAACAACGAGGCACGGGGATCGACGGATACGGAACCCGCCACTTCCGGCGGACAAAAGGGCGCTGTGGCGATTTTCGGCAGGCTGAATTTCACGGGGATTTCCACGACGGATTGGAGCAAGGGCCCAGCTTAGAGGTTTCAGCGCGGGCACCCAAGCCTGAATCTTGACCTTGAAGGCGCGTATGCTGCTGCCATTCCAGACCCAGTCGACGCCTGCAGCAGGCATCGACTTCCTACCCGAGGCGGCCCCCGTGAACAGCCCTGCGACAACGCCACAACCCGATAGCCAGCCGCCCTTCCTGCAACCCGGCGACCGGGTCCTGCTGTTCGATGGGGTGTGCAAGCTGTGCAATGCCTCGGTGCAATTCGTGATCCGCCACGACCGCCAGCGGCGAATCAAGCTGGCGTCGATGCAATCACCCCAGGGCCAGGCCCTGCTGAAGTGGTTCGGCCAGCCCACCGAACGGTTCGACACGGTGCTGCTGATCGAGGACCAGGGCCTGTCCCAGCGTTCCGAGGCCTTTATCCGCCTGATGGCACAACTGCCCGCGCCCTGGCGCTGGCTGCGCCTGCTGCGCTGGATCCCGCGGCCACTGCGGGACTGGGCCTATGACCGCATCGCCGGCAACCGCTACCGCTGGTTCGGCCGCCATGAGGTGTGCCTGCTGCCGAGCCCCGAGCATCGCGGACGCTTTCTCGACGACCCGTCCTGAGCCCCGGCTCAAGCGCCCGTCAGCCGGGCTGGCGGCGGAAGAACAGGCTGACCTGCCCCAGCTCGAAGCCGAACTTGGTCATGTAGGAACGATTGGCCAGGGTGTTTTCATCCAACAGGTACATCCAGTCGTCGAAGTGCACCTGGTAGGTCTTGCCGTCCACCGGCAGGTTGAGCACGTAGCGCCAGCGCAGGGCATTGCCGGACACCTCGCCCAGGGCCTCGCCGACCACGTCGTCGGCGGTGCCGCGCCACAGCCCGGGCCCGGTGGGGACCAGGGTCCAGACCCGGGTCTGGCGGGTGCCGTCGCTGTAGGTGAAGTCCTCGTGCATGATGAATTTCTCGCCCTCGCTGCGGCTGTCGATCTGCACGTGGAAGCGTTTGATCACCTCGCCGGAGCGTTTCTGAAACAGCCCCCAGGCCTCGACCCGGCCGCTGAAGAACTGCCGCAGCTCCAGCGCGGGCTGCTGTTCACGGTAGTGCTTGACGTCGGTATCGCTGCAAGCGACCAGCCCCAGGCACAGCACCAGCAGGCAATGCTTCAACATGGCAAATCTCCTGTGCCGCGGCCGCTATTGGCCCAGCAGTTGTGCGCGCAGCTGCGGATTGCGCGTGCGCGGGTCGAGCCAGATGGCAAAAAACGCGCGGGCGAAGGCCGGGTCGTCCACCCTGTACGGCAAGCGCTGGTCGACAAAGAACGCCACCCCGCGGCCGGGCAGGAACACCCCGGTGATGCGCTGGCCCGGTTCGACATCGACGAAGGCGCGCTGCATCTGCGCCTGCCAGTCCTTGAGTTGCGCCGGGCTGACCGCAGTGCCGGACAAGCGCTGGATCTCGTCGAGGCTGGTCTGCACCAGCTCGTCGCGGCGGATCCTGCGCTTGTAGGTCAGTTCCAGGGCGAAGGGGCTGTCGTCCGTCAGCGGCAACGCCCTGCCCCAGAGCCGCGCGTGGTAGACCTTGAAGCCGAACCAGCTGAACTCGCCGCTGCCCAGCAGCCGGGCCTCGGGCAGCGATGCCTGCCAGCCGGCGCTGGCCGTGGCGCTGAGCAGCACCAGCAGCCACAGCCAGCGCGTCAACGAAACACGCCCGGTGCGGTTCATTCAGGAACGCCTGGGCAGCAATTGGAGAAACTCCTGGCGGGTGCTGCTGGAGCTGAACAGCGCACCGTTGACCCACTCGTCGAGGCGGGTGTCGTAGCCGTGACACAGATAGCGCAAGGCCTTTGAGGCCCGCTGCGGGGTGTCCCGCAGGCCCTCGCGTGACGGGTCTTCACCCAGGCCCTGGAGAATGCCGTGAAAGTGCCGGGAGAGAGGATCGTGCATGGCGCATGGATTCCGAAAGACTGGCGGGTCGGGCAATTCCTTGCACGTGCCAAGGAAAAAAGGGCCCCGAGGTGGTCGACTGCCTAACTGACCCAGCCCCGGTTCCACCCGGGCCTGACCTCGGAGCCGCAAAAGCGTGGAGCGCGACAACCTGCCCCTGAAAGGGCTGAGCAGGCATCAGCACATCCCACCCTTAAAAACCTATACGACAATTTAATTTTTGTACAATTTTTATCGATAAAAAACGCCTTAGACGCCTAAATACTTGTACAAAACCGCATTTAATCGATTCAAAACCTTTTCGCTGTACAAGAAAGCCGACGCTGCGCTTCACGCCCGACCGCTTTCCTGGCAGCAGATACGCGCCAAATGCCTCGCTGGATGCTAGCGTGGCGCACCGTTCATCCGCTGAGTGCACGCATGCTGCTGTTAAAACTGCTGACGGTTCCCGGATTCCTCTGGTTGATCTCCCTGGCGAGCAGGCGCTGGGGACCGAATGTCGCCGGCTGGCTGGCGGGGTTTCCAGTGGTGGTGGGGCCGATCCTGCTGTTTCTCGCCCTGGAGCAAGGCCAGGCGTTCGCCACCCACGCGGCGCTGGCCGCCCTGTCGGCGGTGCTGGCGATGATTGCCTTCAGCGTCGCCTACACCCATGCCGCGCAGCGCCTTGCCTGGCCCGCGGCCCTGGCGATCGCGACGCTGGTCTGGGCCGTGCTGGCCAGTGCCATCGCCCAGGTCCCAGCCTCCCTGGGCTTTTCCATGCTCTGCGCCGCCAGCGCCCTGCTCCTGGCGCCGCGCCTGTTTCCCCGGGTCGGCGACCTGGCCGCCGCCCCCGCGCCACGTTCCGACAAACTGCCGTACCGGATGCTCGCCGGGGCTTCACTGACCCTGGCCGTGACCCTGCTGGCCAGCACCGTCGGCGAACGCTGGAGCGGCATGCTCGCGGTGTTCCCGGTGCTTGGCAGCGTGCTGGCGGTGTTCTCCCACCAGAGCCACGGCGTGGCCTTTACCACCGTGCTATTGCGCTCGTTGACCACCGGCCTGTATTCCTTTGCGGCGTTCTGCCTGGTACTGGCCCTGGCCCTGCCCACGCTGGGAATGCTCGCCTTCGGATTGGCGGTGGCGGTGTCGATGCTGGTGCTGGGCTTGAGCAAGCGCCTGTTGGCGCGAAACACCCTCGGCGCCGCCGCTGGGCAGCGTCCTTGAAGCGTCGATAAACGGGCGCGCGCGCCCGGCATTCAGTGGCGAACGCCGGGCCTGGGCACGCCTGCATGACGGATTTTCAGACAGGTGGAAGAGCGTGATGAGCACACTCCAGGTTGCATGGGCCCTACGAACCTATTCGGAGCAGGTTGAGCGGCATGACCACGACTATCACCAGATCGTGCTGCCGCAATCAGGCGCCATGGAGATAGAGGTCGATGGCCGTGGCGGCCGAGTCGACTGGAGCCAGGGCGTGATCATTCCGGCAGGTACCGCGCATGCCTTTTGCGCCAGCGCCGCCAACCGCTTCCTGGTGCTGGATCTGCCGCTCGCCTCGACCGGCACCGACCAGAGCGAAGCAGAAAGCATCAAGCGGCTTCAGCAACAACGCTTCTTCGCGGTCAGGCCGCCGATTCGTCACCTGCTTGACTACGCCACGCACAGCGAGGCCTTGCTGAGCCGTTCGTCAGAGGTGGCACAATCCTGGAGTACCTTGCTGATTGCGTCCCTGCTCCAGCCCTCGGGCCATGCACCTGAGCACGGGCCACTCACCCTGGCCAGGGCCCTGACCCATATCGAAAACAATCTGGGTACGCATCTGACCGCCGCGCAAATAGCCCGGGTTTCAGGCACCAGCGAACGACGCTTGTACACACTGTTCGAGCAGCACCTGAAAACCACGCCTTTTGCCCATGTCACGCGTCTGCGCCTGGACCTGGCCATGGACCTGCTGCGCGACACTCGACTGTCGATCGCGGACATTGCCCAGCGTGCGGGTTACGCCGACCAGAGCGCCTTGAATCACGCGCTGAAAAAGAACCGCAACCTGACACCGGCAGCGGTCCGAAGGGGCGCCAGCACGTCCTGAAAACGTGCAGCCTGGAACACGTATTCGGCAGCCCACGCCAATACCCGGGCCAGCGCCTTTTCTATCATCCGCGCTTCGAAACGCGGATCAGGCGGGCCTCATGACACAACCAGCAACCTCGACCCAAGCAGCCACGCCCCACAGGCCTGCCGCCTGGGCAACCGCCATGGGGGTCATTGCGGTTTTTCTGTGGTCCTGCCTGGCCTTGCTCACCACCCTGACGTCAGGCATTCCGCCCTTTGAGCTGCTGGCATTGAGCTTTAGCGTGGCATTCCTCGCCAGCCTGCTCATTCTCGGGCTGCGAGGCACCGCCGGCTTCCATGGCTGGCGCCAACCGTGGAAGGTCTGGGCCACGGGGTTTCTGGGAATCTTTGCCTATCATGCGCTGTACTTCTTTGCCCTCAAGGCCGCGCCCCCGGCCGAGGCCAGCCTGATTGCCTACCTCTGGCCCCTACTGATGGTTTTGCTGGCCAGTGTCACGGGTGGTCAGCAACTGCGCCCACGACAACTGCTGGGAGCGCTCCTGGGGCTCGCCGGCACGGCGTTCATCATGCAGCAACGCTCACAGTCAGGCGTGGCCAGCATGCCGATCGCCGGCTATGCGGCCGCCTTGCTCTGTGCCTTGGTCTGGTCGGGTTACTCGGTGATCAATCGACGCTTCAGCAACGTCCCCAGCAGCATCATCGGGGCAATCTGCGGCCTGGTGGCCGTGGCCGGATTGCTCTGTCACCTGGCCTTCGAAACCACGGTTCAGCCCGATGCCGGGCAATGGCTGGCGATCATCGGCCTCGGGCTGGGCCCGGTAGGCCTGGCGTTCTTTGCATGGGACCACGCCACCAAACACGGCAACCTGGCGAGCCTCGGCGCGCTGTCCTATCTCGCCCCGCTGTTTTCCACCCTGCTGCTGATCGTCGCCGGTCAGGTCCACGCCAAGCCGATCCTGCTGGTGCCCGCGGTCCTCATCATCGCCGGGGCAGTGATTGCCACCTCAGGCCGGCGCCCCCCAGGCGCCTGATGCGCGGCACCGGAAGCGGCCAGCCGAAACGGCCATCCGAAGTACCACGGCTGCCACGCAAAAAACTTTCTGGAGCCGGCCATAACGGGCATGGGATGATGCGCCCCCCTGATCCCATGCCCGGAGATTGTGCATGTCATCCTTCGCTAGAAAAGCCCTGGTCCTGGTGTTCGCCGCGGTGGCGGGCTTCGGTGCGCTGAACGCGCTCGCGGCCGGCAAATCCACGGCCAAGCAGGCGCCCGGGGAAAAGGTCTCGATGCTCGACGGCAAGCTGAGCTTTACCCTGCCCAAGGGCTTCAGCGCCTCGGCCCTGCCGGCCGGCAGCGAGGCCGACGGCACCGCGGGCGCCAGCGGCACCCTGTATTCCAACGCCACCACCCGCACCGTGGTCATCGCCGCGCAGAATCGCATTCCCAATGGCGCCCAGGTCAAGGACAACGACAGTGCCTTTCTCGACGCCGCGGTCAGTGGTTTTCTCTCGCAACAGGCCGCCGCCCTGCCGGACTTCAGCAAGCAGAGCGAAAAGAGCATGACCCTCAAGGGCCTCGGCGTGCGGCAGATCGACAGCACCGCCACCCAGGGCGGCGGCCAGACCCTGAACTCGACCCTGATCGCCGGTTCCGGCTCGCGCATGGCGGTGGTCCAGGTGATTTCCCGGGCCGCCGACAAGACCGGGCATGCGGCGCTGATGAAGCAGATCCTCGGTCAGTAAAACCCGCTTCGGCTCAGGGGTTGAGCCCCTGCAGCCAAACCTTGAGGTCTTCGATCTCGGCTTCGCTGATGCTGTGCCCCAGCCCCGGGTAGGCATGGAACTGCGGTTGCAGCGAGGCCGCCCGCAACAAGCGATGGGCCTCCAGCGCATCGCTGTAGGGCAGGCGCGGGTCGACGATGCCGTGGCCGATGAAGATGCCCAGGCGCTGCAGGTCCGGGCTGTTCTTCACCCGGGCGGCCAGCAGCGGCAGGATCTTCCCACTCAGGGCGGCGATGCCCCGCACCGACTGCGGATGACGCAGGCCCACTTCATAAGCCATCACCGCGCCCTGGCTGAACCCCACCAGCACCACCTTGTCCGGTTGGGTCTGGTATTTGGCCTGCGCCGCGCGGACAAACTGGCCAATCAGCTCGGCGCTGCTGGCCAGCTCGTCGGTCACGCCGTCATAGGCGCCCTGGCCCTTGCGCTGGAACCACTGGTAACTGCCCTCCTCCAGGGTCTGCGGCGCCCTGGCCGAAAGGTAGGTGTAGGTCGCCGGCAGGCGCTCATGCAGGCCGAACAGGTCGGCCTCGTTGCTGCCGTAGCCATGCAGGAAGATCACCAGCGGCTGGTTGCGGGTGTCAGCGGGGGCCTGCTCCAGGTAGCGCAATGGCAGGTCGTCGTGCAGCGTCGGCTCGGCGTGGGCCAGCGGCGCGGCCAATGCGAACAATAGCGCCAGATAGCGGATCATGTACGGCTCCTTGTGCCTGAGGGGTGGCAAGAAAATCAGTGCCGGAGCCTAGCATCGCCGGGCCCGGAGGTTCATCTGTCGGGCTGCGCCAACCCGCGCCAGGCCAAAGGCAGCAGCACCAGCACCGCCAGCCCGAACCCCACCTGGGACAGGTAGAAGGTGGCCAGCCACTGGTCGTGGGCCGCCACATAAAAACTGTTGTGCACGACATCCAGCACGATGATCGCCAGGGTCAGGATCAGCCCCCAGCGCGGGCGCACCCACAACAGCAACGCCGCCAACGGATCGAAAAAGCTCAGGGAACCCCAGAAGGCCCGGCTGGCCAGGGGCGTGTCGACGCCGTAGCCATAGTCCCAGAGCAACCCGTGGTCCACCACGGCGCGCAGGTGGTTGAAGGTGGCCGCCAGCAGGCACAGGGTGAACAGCAGGCGGATAGACAGGGACACTCGCGACACGGACACCTCTAGTGCAGGAACCGGCTAGCCGGCGAAGGGCGCGCTGGCGCGTCGAGGGCCAACGCAGCGCCGCGTTCCCTGGCCAGCCAGTTCCCGCACCACGTCGGCCTCGCCCCTGGCGGTTCAGTCGTTGATCAGCTTGCCGGCGCGAATCGCCTCGCGGCCGGCCACCTTGGCCAGCCAGATGCCCGGCTGGGTGTAGCGCCCGCGGTCCAGGGCAAAGAGCACGCCACTGGTGCCGGCACGCACGATGCTGACGCTGTCGTTCAGCGGGTCGACCACTTCGAACAGGGCATCGCCGCGCTCCACCCACTCGCCGGCCTCGCGCAGGAAGCTGACCACGCCGTGGTGCGGGGCAAACAGGTATTCGGTGCCTTCGAAGGGCATGCCTTCGCAGCACTGCTGCGGCGCGGCGGGCCAGTCACCGCTGATCAGCCCCTGTTCGGCGAGAAAGCCGAGGATGGCCTCGGCATTGGCCCGGGCCTGCTCGACCCGGGTGTCACCCATGCTGCCCAGCTCCAACGTGGTGGCCAGGTTCGCCGGGGGAATGGCCGCCCGGGGAAAATCCCGGGCCAGGCGCAGCCAGGGCGCGGAACAGGACTCATCGAAGGAGCTGCCGCCGGAGTCTTCGCAGAGCAGCGCCACCCCGGCCTTGAGCCGCGCCGCCAGGGACTGCCACTGCGGCCAGTGCTGGGGCAAGGCATAGAGGTGGATCGCCGCTTCGAAATCGCAGTGCAGGTCGAGGGTGATATCGGCGTCGCAAGCATGGCGCAGCAACAACCGGTGCAAGGCCTCCAGTTGCGAGGCCGGCGGCGGCAGTTCATCCAGCACCTGGACCATGGCGCGGCGGATCAAGGCGATATTGGTGGCCGCATCGGTGCCCAGCTGCTTGCCGATCAGGTCGCCCACCGGGCCGCTGAGTTCGACGAAGGCGCGGTTGAAGTTCTTGCCGCTGCCCAGTTCGAAACGCCCCAGGTGGCTGCCTTGCACCTGCTGGTCCAGGCCAATGGGGTTGGCCACCGGCACCAGCTCGATCACCCCCTTGAGGCGGCCCTGGCGCTCCAGTTCGGCCAGGCGCTGCTTGAGCTCCCAGGCGGTGCGCATGCCCGGCAATTCATCGGCGTGCAGGCTGGCCTGGATGTACACCTTGCGCGTGCCGCTGCCAAAGCGGAACACACTGAGCTGGCGCTGGGTGCCCAGGTGGCCCCAGGGCAGGGAATGGTCGATGCGTTGCATGCAGGCTCCAGGGTTCAAGAAAAAGCGCGGTGCAGAATAAAACAGCCGCGCAGAAAAAAGGTGGCGGCCGAGTTGCGGCCGCCACCTTTTTTTACCTCACGTATCGAGCCCGTCGGCTTACTCGCCGTAGACGTCGAAATCGAAGTACTTGTCTTGCACTTGCTTGTACTTGCCGTTGGCGCGGATCTCGGTGATGGCGCTGTTGAATTTCTCCGCCAGCTCCTTGTCACCCTTGCGCACGGCGATGCCGGCACCGCCACCGAAGTACTTCGGATCGTTGTACTCGGGGCCGACGAAGGCGAAGCCCTTGCCCGCGTCGGTTTTCAGGAAGCCGTCGTTGAGGTTGACCGAATCGGCCAGCAGCGCGTCGACACGGCCGGAGACCATGTCCAGGTTGGCTTCCTGCTGGGAGCCGTAGCGCACCAGGTCGATGCCGGCCGGCACCAGCACTTCGGTGGCGAAGCGGTCGTGGGTACTGGCGCGCAGCACGCCGACTTTCTTGCCCTTGAGCTCGGTCAGCGGGTCCTTGATGGCGGTACCGGCCTTCATCACGAAGCGCGCCGGGGTGTGGTAGTACTTGATGGTGAAATCGACGTTCTTCTTGCGGTCGTCGGTGATGGTCATGGACGACAGGATGGCATCGATCTTCTTCACCTTCAGCGCAGGGATCAGGCCATCGAACTCCTGCTCGACCCAGGTGCATTTGACTTTCATCTGCTCGCACAGGGCGTCGCCCAGGTCGACATCGAAACCGGTGAGCTTGCCGTCGGGGGTCTTCATCGAGAACGGCGGGTAGCCGGCTTCGATACCGATGCGGATCGGCTTGGCCTCGTCGGCCGAAGCGGTGAAGGAAAACAGCGACAGTGCCAGGGCACCAAACAGCGCAAACTTGTTCATTTATAACTCCAGGAGACGGAGACTTTTATTGGCTGGTTTCGATTAGGGGCAAATCGAAGTGGCCAGCAGTCTAGAGCGGCTCCCGGGAAGCAAATTGTGTTTATGCGACAAATACTTATAAAAAATACACGGCGTGATCCGGGCTGTTTTGCCGTCCCCCGGCCTGGGTGCGCCAGCCGCTGAAAAAACCGCCATTGGCCGCAAGGCTGCGCAGCAGACCGCGCTCTTGAGGGCGACACAGGCCCTGCGGGCCTTGTCGCAGCCTTCGCCAGCGGGCTTCAGTCCTGGGGCTTGCGCAGCAGGTAGGTGTCCATGATCCAACCGTGGGCCTCGCGGGCTTGCAGGCGCACCCGGCGGATCTCATCGGCCACCTGGTCCAGTCGGCCGCTGATGAGGATTTCATCCGCGGTGCCCAGGTAGGCCCCCCAGTAGATGTCCAGGTCCTGGTTGCGCAACTGGCGATAGGAATCCTCGGCGTCGAGCATCACCACCAGGCTGTCGGCGTCGCTGGCCTGCCCCGCCGCCAAGCGCCGGCCGGTGGTGATTTCCACCGAGCGGCCAATGCGGTTCAGCGGCACCTTGTGCTGGGCCGTCAGGGCCTGGACGCTGGTGATGCCGGGGATCACCTGGTATTCGAACTGCGCCGCGCCACTGGCGAGGATCTGCTGCAGGATGCGCAGGGTGCTGTCGTACAGCGCCGGATCGCCCCAGGCCAGGAAGGCGCCGGTTTCCCCCTCGGCCAGCTCCTCGTTGATCAGGCGCTCGAAGACTTGCTGCTTGTCTCGGTTCAGCGTCTGCACGCTGGCCCGGTAGTCGACGTCGCCACGTTCGCGCTCCGGGTTTTGCGCCTCGACGAAACGAAACGGCCGCTCGGTGATGTAGCGTTCGCAGAGTTCGCGACGCAGGTCGATCAGCGAATCCTTGCTCGGGCCCTTGTCCATGAGGAACACCACATCGCTGCGATTCAGCGCCTTGATCGCCTGGATGGTGATGTAGTCGGGGTTGCCGGCGCCGATGCCGATGACCAGGAGGGTTTTCATGGGTCTTGCTCTCGCTGTTTTGCCAGCCCGCAAGTATGCGGGGGCTTTGGCTCGATGAGAAACGTTTCTGTACCGCGCCGTCGCCGCGGGCACGCCAGCGGCTAGCCGGCCGACGGGTCGAGCACGCGCAGGCGCCAGCGCCCGGCGTGGCTCAGGTCGAGCCGGGACAGCGGCTCGATATCCATCAGGTTGAAGCTCGCCAGGGGTGCCTGCAGGACCTGCACCAAGGCGGCACGCATGACAAAGGGATGGGTCACCGCCAACCAGTGCCCGGGGCGCTCGGCCATGCTTTCCAGCCACAGCGCCACGCGCTGGCACAACTGGGCCACCGACTCACCCTGCGGCGGCGCGAGGTGCGGGTCCGCAAGCCAGGCCTGCAACGCCTGGGGCTCGCGCGCCTGCAACTGCTTGATCGACAACCCCTGCCAGGCGCCGAACCCGCAGTCGCGCAAGGCTTCCTGCACCTGCGGCTCGGCGCTGAACAAGTGAGCGGTCTGGCGAGTGCGCAACTCCGGGCCGCAGAGCACCCGCAGACCGGGCTTGAACCCAGCAGCGCGGCTCAGGGCCTGGGCCTGCCAGTCCAGTTCCAACGCTTCGTCCAGGGGCAACCGCGCCTGTTTCTGGGCGGCGGTACGGGCATGGCAGATCAGGGTCAAGCGGGTGGCCGGCAACGGAGCGATCTCGACAAGGGGCAATCAGGACTGAGGCGAGGGTTTTAGCACGGCGGCCATGGATATTCCCAGCCGCGAAAATCGGAAGACTCTCGAAAAAATCAAGAATAAACCACCTCCAAAAGAGAATTGGCTTATAGGCCACAAAAGCGCCTGGCTCTTATCCTCCACCCCCCTTCCACGTCTCGACCCAACCAGGCACCTCAACCACCATGCACAGCGGTATGTGGGAGCTCATGTCTCTCAACCTTGCGGTCAACGCCTCACCCCTGCCGATCATCCTGCTGCAATACGTGGCCATGGTGGGAGTCTTCAGCACCCTGCTGATGCTGCGTGAGGACGCCCAGCGCCTGATCAAGTCGAAAAAGGTCCTGCTGGGGTTGATCCTCGGAACCAGCAACGTCACCTTGATCGCCCTGGCCTCGCAGTTCATGCAGACGCCAGTGAAGGTGTTCCCGAGCAACGACATGCTGTTTCTCGCCGGCCTGCTGGGCGGCTGGTGGGGCGGCCTGGCCTGCCTGACGCTGGTGGCGCTGGCGCGTTTCTGGTTTGCCGGCAGCGAACTGTTTGCCGAAGCCCTGTTCGGTTTCAGCCTGATGACCCTGGGTGGCGTGCTGCTGCACCGCTGGTTCGAATCGCGCCGGCTGTGGTCCCTGCAGCTCAAGGAAATGGCCCTGGTGCTGCTGATGCGGGTCGGCGTCGCCATTGCGCCGGTGCCGCTGATTCACTGGATAGGCAGCATCGACTCGACCGCCGCCGCACAACTGCTGTCGCTGCGCTTCATTTCGGCGCTGTTCTCCCTGCCGCTGATCGTCCTGATACTCGCCATGCTGCGCCGCGAGGCGCGCTACCAGCAGGCCCAGCAGCGCCTGCTGCAACAGGCGCTGACCGACCCCACCACGCAACTGCCGAATCGCCGGGCCTTGAGCATCTACCTGGAACAGCTGCTGCAGCGCCAGGAACACAAGCTCGGGCGCCACACGCTGATCGTGATCAAGATTCGCAACCTCAAGGACCTGGTGGCCATTCACGGCCACGACTGGACCGATCAATTGCTGGTCGGCCTGGCGCAAGACTTCAAGGATGGCGCGGCCCGGCATGTCCTGCAGACCGCGACCGAGCCCAGGCCCTTCATGTTCTCGGACCTGAGCCTGGCCCTGGCGCTGCCGGACTGCAGCATCCAGCACGTCGAGGAATCGGCGCTGCTGGCCACCCTGCAGATGACCCTGCAGGCCAGCCTGCCCAGCGACAGCGGCCTGCCCCCCAAGCTGCAATTCTGCGTGATCGACGCCTGCGCCGGCGGCAGTGCCAACATCACCTTGCGCAATATCAGCCTGGCCCTGCAGGACAATCGCCAACCGGTGCGCTACCTGCACCAGTCGCTGATCGAGCAGGCCCAGAGCAACGAACGCATCCGCCAGCAGTTGCTGGAGTGGGTCCGCTCGAACAACCCGCCGCTGTACTACCAGCCGAAGTTCTGCCTGAGCCGGCGCACCGTGATCGGTGCCGAAGCCCTGCTGCGGGCCCAGGATGAACAAGGCGCGGCCATTTCTCCCCTGCTGATTCTCGAAGTCATCCGCCACCACGACCTGCAGCACGCCTTCGAGTGGTCGACCATCGAAGCGGTGATCCGTGATGCCCGGTCCTACATCGACGCCGGGTTGCCGGGACCGCTGGCGGTGAACGTTTCGGCCTCGACCCTGAGCGATGCCAACTTTGCCGTGCTGCTGATACAGCGCCTGAAGGAAGCCGGGCTGCCCGGCCACCGCCTGACCCTGGAACTGACCGAGAACACCCTGCTGCAAGACACCCGGCAAGTGGCCCACAACATGCTGCTGCTCAAGGACCACGGCGTGACCCTGTCGCTGGACGACTTCGGCACCGGCTATTCGGCCCTGAGCATTCTGGCCAAGTACCCTTTTGCCGAAGTGAAGATCGACCATTCGATGATTTCGCTGCTGCACTACGAGCGCATGCGGACGGCGGTCTCCATCGCCCAGGAAAGCGCCCGCCTGTACCAGGCGACGCTGACTGCCGAAGGGGTCGAGACCCAGGAACAGATTGATATTCTGCAAAGCATTGGCATTGGCTGTGCCCAGGGGTACTTCTTCTCGCCGGCGGTGCCATTGGAGAAATTGATTGAGCTGGGAATTGCCTGTGAGCGCTCGCAGGAAGAGTAGTATTGCAGCGGGGCGGCCACTTGCCCTTCCATGCGGTCCCGCTTTCATGCCCCCTTCATCCCCCTTTTGCTTTGGCTCTTGATCTTCCGGCCCCCTCTGAACCCCCATCCCCCGCCCCATTTCAGGGCATTTTGATATCAGACAAAATTTCACTAGACATGTAGCGTCCATTACATAAATATCAATTTGACCTCTCCATGAAATAAAAACGACATCACCGCCCAAGGCACCCCGATGCCCTCCCTCAGAGACCTGATCACCGCCCCCACCCTCGACCTCACGCCCTCCGAGCGCAAGGTCGTGCGCGCTCTGCTCGACCACTACCCGCGCAACGGGCTGGGGCCGATGTCACGTCTGGCGGAACACGCCGGGGTCAGCGATCCCACCATCGTGCGCCTGGTGAAGAAGCTCGGTTTCAGCGGCTACGGCGAATTTCAGGAAGCCTTGCTCAGCGACATGGACGACCGCCTGCGTTCGCCCAGCACCCTGCTGCGTCCAAGGGCGCAGGTGGCCCAGGGCGATACCTGGGGCCGCTACCTGGCGGACAGCCAGCGTGCCCTGCAAGACACCCTGGCCCTGACCCAGCCCGAAGACATCCGCGTGCTCATGGACTGGCTGCTGGACAGCCGGCACTCGGTCTACTGCTTCGGCGGGCGCTTCAGCAGCTTTCTCGCCCACTACCTGTTCAACCACCTGCGGCTGATGCGCCCGGGCTGTTACTTCCTCGACGACAACGCGCAACTGCCGGACCGCCTGTTCGATGTGCAACGCCAAGACCTGGTGCTGCTGTTCGACTACCGCCGCTACCAGTCCCAGGCCCTGCGCGTGGCCAGTGCGGTCAAGGCGCACAGCGCCCGGGTGGTGCTGTTCACCGATATCTATGCCTCGCCGCTGCGGGAGCTGGCCGACCTGGTCATCAGCGCGCCGGTTGAGTCGTTGTCGCCGTTCGACAGCCTGGTGCCGGCGCTGGCCCAGGTCGAGGCGCTGATCGCCTGCCTGACCCCGCGCAGCCCCCATCTTGATCAACGCCTGGAGGGCATCGATGCCCTGCGGGCGGAATTCGCTACCCATGTGCTGGAGGAAAAATAAGGATGTTCAGCCTGCCCCATCGTTCGCCCCGGGACTTGCCCTTCGTCGTCGACCACACCGCCCTGCTGCTGGTGGACATGCAGCGCGCCTGGCTCGAACCGCAGTTCGACCCGCACCTGCAAGGCCCCGAGGGCGAAGCCTTTCTCAAGCGGGCCCGGGAGCGGGTGATCCCCAACCAGCAACGGCTGCTGGCGGCGGTGCGCGAGGCGCGGCAGAACGTGCTGCACACCATTATCGAAAGCCTGACCGCCGACGGCCGTGACCGCTCCCTGGACCACAAGCTGTCGGACATGCACCTGCCCAAGGGCAGCCCCCAGGCGGCGATCATTGCCGAGCTGGCGCCGGTGGAAAACGAGATCGTGCTGCCCAAGACCTCCTCCGGGGTCTTCAACTCCACCAACATCGACTACGTGCTGCGCAACCTGGAAACCCGCCACCTGATCATCGCCGGGATCGTCACCGACCAGTGCGTGGACATGGCGGTGCGCGACGCCGCCGACCGCGGCTACCTGGTGACCCTGGTGGAGGACGCCTGCGCCACCTACGGCGATACCCGGCACCAGGCCTGCCTCAACGCGATCAAGGGCTACTGCTGGATCACCGACACCGACACCGTGCTCGGCCGCCTGCGGGAGATCCGCGGATGAGCCGTGGCCAGGGCATCGAGGCCCTGACCCCGGTGGCGATGACCAGCATCGTCACCACCGACCTGATCGGCGTCACCCGGGGCCGCTCCTTTCCCAGTGACGAGCTGGAGCGCTACCGGGTCGGCGGCTGCGGCTGGGTGCCGGCCAACAGCGCGTTGACACCGCAGGACCTGATCGCCGAGGACAACCCCTGGGGTGCCTACGGCGACCTGCGGCTGATCCCCGACCTGGACAGCCGGGTCAGTGTCGGCGCCGGGCCGGATGCCAGCGCGGCGCCGCTGGATTTCATCCACGCCGACATCTGCGAGACCGACGGCACGCCCTGGGCCGCCTGCCCGCGCACCCTGCTGCGCACCGAAGTCCAGCGCTACCGCGAGCTGGGGATCCAGATCACCGCCGCCTTCGAACATGAATTCAACCTCGACACCGGCACCGGCCAGGTCGAGCACCTGGCCTTCTCCCTGGAAGCCCAGCGCCAGGGCGCGGCCTTCGGTGGCTGGCTGCTGGCGGCGCTGCGGGCTGCCGGCGCCGAGCCGGAGATGTTCCTTCCCGAATACGGCAAGCAGCAGTACGAGATCACCTGCCGGCCGACCCAAGGCCTGGCCGCCGCCGACCGCGCGGTGAACGTGCGCGAGATCACCCGGGAAATCGCCCGGCAACTGGGGCACCGGGTCAGCTTCGCGCCCAAGACCGCCGAGGACGCAGTGTGCAACGGTGTGCACCTGCACCTGAGCCTGCAGGACCTGGAAGGCCAACCGCTGCTCTACGACCCCCACGCCGTCAGTGGCGACGACCTGTCGAGCCTGGGCCAGCACTGGGCCGCCGGGGTGCTCAAGCACTTGCCGGCGCTGTGCGCCTTCACCGCGCCGACGCCGATCTCCTACCAGCGCCTGCAACCCCATCACTGGAGCGCCTCCTACGCTTGCCTGGGCCTGCGCAACCGCGAAGCCTCGCTGCGCATCTGCCCGACCCTGAGCCTGGGCGGCAAGCCGGTAGCGCCGCAGTACAACCTGGAGTTCCGCGCCCTGGACGCCACCGCTTCGCCGCACCTGGCGATGGCGGTGATCCTGATCGCCGGGCGCCTGGGCATCGAGCAGCAGCTGGCGCTCAACGCGGTGACCGACAAGGCGCCCTCGGACCTCAGCGCCGAACAACGCCTGGCCAGTGGCATCGTGCCGCTGCCGGGTTCCCTGCCCCAGGCCCTGGAATGCCTGCGCGGCAACCCTGAACTGCTGCAGTTCCTGCCTCAGGACCTGCTGGCGACCTATCTTGCCGTCAAACAAAAGGAAGTGTCCCTGACCGAGCACCTCACCGCTGCCCAACTCTGTGAGCACTATGGACACCTGTACTAAATCCGCCGAGCACGGTTTCTACACCGAGCCGGCCTACCGCCTGCTGCGGGAAGATTCCGAGCATCCGCTGATTCTGGTGTGCGAGCACGCCAGCCACTACATTCCACCGGCCCTGCACGACCTGGGGCTGGACCCGGTGGCGGCCCGCGAGCACATCGCCTGGGACCCGGGTGCCCTGGAACTGGCCCAAAGCCTGTCCCAGGCCCTGGGCGCGACCCTGATCGCGGCCAATTACTCGCGCCTGCTGATCGACCTCAACCGGCCGCGCCACGCCCCCGACAGCATCCCGCTGCAAAGCGAGATCTATCAGGTGCCGGGCAACCAGCAGCTGGACGAGGCCACCCGCGAGTACCGCCGCCAGCAGTTGTTCACGCCGTTTCACCAGCGTCTGCAACGGATCATCGACCGGCGCCTGGCCCAGGGCCGCGAAGTGCGGGTGGTGGGGATCCACAGTTTCACCCCGATCTACTACGGGCAACCGCGTGCGCTGGAAATCGGCGTGCTGTATGGCAGCGCCACCGACTACGCGGCGCGGATTCTCGAAGGGCTGTGGCGCTTGCCGATCAAGGTGGCGGGTAACCAACCCTACGAGATCGACCCGTTGAGCGACATGACCGTGCCGGTGCACGGTGACGCCCGTGGCTTGGCGTCGGTATTGATCGAGGTGCGCAACGATCTGCTGCGCAGCCCTGAAGCCGTGCAGCACTGGAGCGACACCCTGGCGCCGCTGCTGTAACCGCTGTTGAAGAAACGCTCGACCGGCACGCCCCGAAGGATTCACCCGGCGCGCCAACAGGCTGTATGCAGGACCGGTACAACAACTAGAAAAACCGCTGTGGTGTGTCTTTAAACCCTGCCAGGTTCAAACACGAAAGCGCGGCCCGAGGTGTCAATGACGACCCGAGGGCAACGCCTTTATCCACTGACACAGGCTCAAGGAGAACAGCTTCATGGAGATTGAAGAATTCGGCTACAAACAGGAACTCAAGCGCGGGCTGAGCCTGCGTGACCTGGTGGTCTACGGGATGATTTTCATGATCCCGATCGCCCCGTTCGGGGTCTACGGCTACGTCAACCAGGAAGCCCCGGGCATGGTGCCCCTGGCTTACATCATCGGCATGGTGGCGATGGTCTTCACCGCCCTGAGCTACGGCGCCATGGCCCGGGCCTTTCCCATTGCCGGCTCGGTGTATTCCTACGCCCAGCGCGGCCTCAACCCGCATGTCGGCTTTCTCGCCGGCTGGCTGATGCTGCTGGACTACCTGCTGATTCCGCCGCTGCTCTACGTCTACGCGGCCATGGCGCTCAACCACCTGTACCCGGAAGTGCCCAAGGTCGGCTTCATCCTGGCGTTCCTGGTCAGCGCCACCTTCGTCAACCTGCGCGGCATCACCTTCACCGCGCGGATGAACATCCTGTTCCTGCTGGCGCAGCTGGTGGTCCTGGGGATCTTCCTGTTCTACGCCTGGAACGCCCTGCACGGTGGCGCCGGCAACGGCCAACTGACCCTGGCGCCGCTGTACAACCCGGACAACTTCCACTTCGGCATGCTGATGCAGGGCGTATCGATCGCGGTGCTGTCGTTCCTCGGTTTCGACGCCATCTCGACGCTCGCCGAAGAGGTCAAGGGCGACCCCGGCCGCAGCGTCGGCCGCGCCGCGCTGATCACCCTGGTGGTGATGGGCGCGATCTTCGTGGTGCAGACCTGGATCGCCACCGACCTGGCCGCCGGCATGGGCTTCAAGTCCGCCGACACCGCCTTCTACGAGATCGCCGAACTGGCCGCCGGCAGCTGGCTGGCGACCCTCACCGGGGTGGCCACGGCGCTGGCCTGGGGCGTGGCGGTGGCGATCACCTCGCAAGCCGCGGTGTCGCGCCTGCTGTTCGGCATGGCGCGGGACGGCAAGCTGCCCAAGGTGCTGGCCAAGGTGCACCCGAAACACAACACCCCGCACATCAGCATCTACCTGGTGGCGGTGCTCTCGCTGCTGATCTGCTACCTGTTCATCAACTCGGTGGACACCCTGACCTCGCTGGTCAACTTCGGTGCCCTGAGCGGCTTCATGCTGCTGCACATCACGGTGATCAACTTCTACTGGCGCCGACAGCAGTCCGGCCAGGTGCTGCGCCACCTGATCTGCCCGGTGATCGGCTTCGTGATCGTCTGCGCCATCATGTACAACATGGGCGTGGATGCGCAGAAACTCGGCGCCATCTGGATCCTCGCCGGGCTGGTCTACCTGTTCCTGCTGAACAAGCTGGGCAGCGGCGCCGCCCTGCCCGACCCGCTCAAGCCCTAGTCGTCAGCGCGCGGCGCCCCGGCGTCGCGCGGCCCCTGGCAGCGGCCGGCAAGAGCCGCCCGGGGCCTGGCCGCCGGATGCCGCGGCCGTGGAACTGCGTGGTCATCGACAGTGATGTCTGGCCAGTGCTCGCCCCCAGGGGCGAGCGGCCCTTGATACAGGAGTACACCCTTGCAGGCCTTGCGTCCCGTGGCGTTATCCGATCTGCCCTCATTACGGCGCCTGGCCCGCGAGCGCCTGCTGGGCGTCACGTCGCTGGTGGACGACGAAACCTACCTGCTGGACAAGATTCAGGATTCCCTGGCGTCCTTCGCCAAGCCCGAGGCCAGCCAGGGCCCGGAAAACTATTTCCTGGTACTTGAGGACCTGGAGAGCGGCCAGTTGCATGGCTGTTCGGACATCCTCGCCACCGCCGGGTTTGCCAGCCCGTTCTACAGCCTGCGCAATCGCCCGTTCATCAGCAGCTCGCGGGAACTCAACATCCAGCACGGGGTGCCGACCCTGTCGCTGTGCCAGGACCTCAGCGAACAGACCCTGTTGCGCAGCTTCCATGTCGACCCTGAGCTGGCCGGCACGCCGCTGGCCCAGCTGACCTCGCGCGGCCGGCTGCTGTTCATGGCCGCACACCCCCAGCGCTTTGCCGACAGCTGCATCAGCGAGATCGTCGGCTACAGCAACGACGCCGGTGAATCGCCGTTCTGGGAAGCGGTGGGCCAGCACTTCTTCGACCTGCCCTATGTCGAGGCCGAACGCCTGTGCGCCTTGCAGGGGCGGGGCTTTCTCGCCGAGCTCATGCCCCAGTACCCGCTGTACATTCCGATGCTGGCGCAGCCGGCCCAGGACTGTATCGGGCAGGTCCACGTGGATGCCCGGGAAGCCTGCCAGATCCTCATCGACGAGGGCTTCACAAGCACCCAGTACATCGACCTGTTCGACGCCGGGCCGACCCTGCAGGGGCGCAGCAACCAGTTGCGCTCAATCATCCACAGCCGCGTCGCCCGCAGCCAGCTGAGCCCGCAGAGCGGCCAGGGCCGGCAGTGGTTGCTGAGCAACGACCGGCTGCAGGGTTTTCGCGCCATCGTCGCGCCCCTGGACGAAGCCCCCGGCGATACCGTCGGCCTGGACCGGGCAATGCTCCAGGCCCTGCAACTGGCCCCGGGCGAACCGGTGCGCAGCGTTGCCCTATGAAGCCGTTTGCGCAGCGCCACTGCCCGGCGCCAGGGCAAGGAATCAGCCGATGATCGTGCGTCCGATCCGCGTCAGCGATCTGCCGGCGCTGCTGACCCTGCTGGAAGGCAACGGTCGCGAACTGAACAACCTGTCCACCGACCCCGAGCGCCTGGCCCATCGGGTGCGCTGGGCGCAGCGAGCCTTCGCCAGGCAGGTCGAACGGGCCGACGCCGACTACCTGTTCGTCATGGAAGATGACGACCAGCAGGTGATCGGGGTCTGCGGCATCAGCGGCGCCATTGGCCTGCGCGAGCCCTGCTACAACTACCGGGTCGGCACCACCCGTGGCAGCGCCCCGGTGCTGGGCATCGAGAAACACATCCCGACCCTGTTCCTGTGCAACGAGATGACCGGGCAATCCCTGCTCTGCTCGCTGTTCCTGCGCCGCGATCAGCGCCAGGGCTATACCGGCCGCCTGCTGTCCAAGGCGCGCCTGCTGTTTGTCGCCGAATTCCCCACCCTGTTCGGCGACAAGCTGGTGGCCGAATTGCGCGGCCAGCTCGACAGCCAGGGCTGTTCGCCGTTCTGGGACAGCCTGGGGCGGCACTTCTTCAAGATGGGTTTCCAGCAGGCCAATCGCCTGTCCAGCCACGGTAGCAAATCCTCCATCGCCGAACTGATGCCGCGCCAGCCGCTGTACACCTGCCTGCTCAGCGCCCAGGCCCAGGCCGCCATCGGCCAGGCCCACGCCAGCACCGAACAGGCGGTGAGCATCCTGCGCGGCGAAGGCTTCAGCCATCAGGGCTGCATCGACATCTTCGATGGCGGGCCGCTGCTCGAGGCCGAGGTGACGAAGATCCGCAGCGTGCGCGAAAGCCAGACCCTGCCCCTGCTGGTGGGCACCCCGGACGACCAGGCGCCGCTGTGGCTGATCCACAACCGGCGCCTGGAAAGCTGCCGCATCACCGCCGCCCCCGGACGCCTGGTCTCGGGCTGCCTGCTGGTCGACCGGATGACCGCCAAGCGCCTGCTACTGCAGCCCGGCGACACGGTAAGGGCAGTGCAAGCGGCAAGCGGCAAGCTTCAAGCTGCAAGCAACAGCTTTTAGCTTGCCGCTTGGAGCTTGGAGCTTGGAGCTCGCAGCTTTGCTGCGTAATATGCCGCTCAGTTTCAGGTGCCCCATGCCGCCGTGCATGGGGTGAAACGGGAAACCGGTGCGCCCCTCCAGGGCAAGTCCGGTGCTGCCCCCGCAACGGTAAGCGAGTGCTGCATTCAACACGCCACTGTACCCAAGGTACGGGAAGGCGAATGCCGCCAGACTCGCAAGCCCGGAGACCGGCCTGGAACTTCTGTTTGGCAATCCTGCGGTGGGCGGGCATGGGCCGGTAAGGTCGCGTGCGCGTGGCCGCTACCTTCTCCTGCGTGCTTCCCGAAATGACTTTCGAGAAGACCAACAATGACAACCTCCAACACTTTCCCTGCACGCGACTGGCGTGCCCTGCGTCGCACCTGCGGCGGCGCTCTGCTCGGCGGCCTGTTCAGCCCTCTGCTGCTGGCCGACGACAACACCCTGAAACTGGAACAGCAATTCGTTTCCGCGCCGTCGGTGGAATCCACCACCGTGGCCGAAATGGCCAAGTACGGCAGCAAGGTGGAAATCATCGACCGCCAGCAGATCGAACGCGCCGGCCCCAGCAGCGATATCACCCGGGTGCTGCAAATGTATGTGCCGGGCCTGTACGTGGCGCCGAAGAACGGCCCCTTCGACTACGGCACCTATTCCCTGCTGGGCGGGCGCAACGACGACACCCTGATCCTGCTCGACGGCGTGCGCCTGAACAACCGCCTGTACGGCGGCCTGTACCTGGACACCCTGCCGGCCAACGCCATCGAGCGCATCGAGGTGCTCAAGGGCGGCCAGAGCCTGCTGTTCGGCACCCAGGCGGTGTCCGGGGTGATCAATATCGTCACCCGCAGCCCACAGACCCGCGACACCTCCGGCGAGGTCAACCTGGGCCTGGACAGCTTCATGGGCAGAAGTGGCGATGCCCGCGCCGAACGCATCGTCAGCAACGGCCTGGGCGACCTGGGCCTCTTGGCCTATGTCAGCCACAACGTCTCCGATGGCTACCAGCCGTTTCGCAACAGCGCCTACAACGCCAATACCAAGGAGAAGAAGCGCGCCTACGAGGTAACCACCTTCGGCGCCAAGGCGATCCAGGGTCTGGGCGACGATTCGCGGCTGGAGCTGTTCTACCAGTACAGCGACGCCAACCTGGATTTCGCCCGCCCGCTGAACAACAAGAAAACCACCAACGACCGTATCCAGCAGATCGCCACCGCCACCTTCGAACAGCGTGCGAGCGAGCGCTTCAGCTACTTCGTCAAGGGCCATGTCAACGACTGGGACACCCGCTACACCCGCATCAACAGCACCGCCAGCGGCGCCACCCAGGTGATCAACCACAACGACTACTGGGGCTTCACCGACTGGGGCCTGCAGGCCGAGGGCAAAGCCGAGCTGGACGGCGGCCATGTACTGGTATTCGGCACCGACAACCAGTGGTTCAAGGGCCAGGACGACGTACTCAAGATCGACGACAACAGCGCCCAGGCCAACGCCCTGTACGCCCAGCTGCGCCCGGTATTCGACGCCCTGCCCGACTGGCACCCGAGCGTCGGCGTGCGCCACGAAAAGATCAGCGGCGGTGAAAGCGCCACGGTGGGCATGCTCACCTCGCTGTACGACCTCTCGCCCAACTGGCAACTGCGCGGCCAGTTCGGCAGTGCCTTCAAGCTGCCCAACGCCGAGCAGCTGTTCGCCAACGAGGAAGATGAAAAGGGCAACCGCAACCTCAAGCCGGAAAAAAGCGTGAACGCCGAGCTGGGCCTGGACTACAAGGGCAGCCTGCTGGCTGGCGAGTTCAATGCCAGCGGCACCCTGTTCCAGCGCAAGATCGACGACCTGATCGCCCTCGACGGCATCGACTGGGTCAACGGTGAAGGACGGATCAAGGTACGCGGCATCGAGGTCGACGGGCGCTGGCAGTTCAGCCCGCAGTGGACCCTCTCGGCCGACATGACCCGCAACCTGACGGAATCGCGCAACGGCGTGACCCTGAGCAATATCCCCGGCTTCTTCGCCCGCTCGCGCCTGGGCTTCGAATCCCAGGACCGGATGTGGGGCGTGGGCGGGGCTATCCGCTATATCGGCCAGATCGACAGCCCGAAGAAGATCGACTACGGCCACTACTCGGTGGTCGACGCCGATGCCTATCGCTACCTCGACGCGGCCCAGCAGCATCGCCTGAGCCTGCTGGTGGAAAACCTCTTCGACCGCGACTACAGCACCAGCATCGCCAGCAACAACCCGCGGGTGGACAACCTGGGACGCCCCTTCACCACCGAGGTGCGCTACACCTACCGCTTCTGAGGACGGCTGCCATGCACAAGGATTATCAACGCGTGCTGTTCGTCGGCCCCGGCCTGAACGGCGGCGCCCTGGGCGAGGCGTTTCGCCGCGAGCTGCAACGACTGCGGGGCGACGCCACCGGCACCCGGGTGATCGACACCCTGGACGGCTTCGACGGCCTCTGGGCGGCCCTGGGCGAACCCCTGCCCGCAGACGGCGCGGCGCTGCTGGTGGTGGACCTGGAGCCCAGCTCCGACAGCGCCTACCTGGACTGGCTGCGCGATGAACTGGGGCGCCTGGCCCGCGCCCACCCGCAGGCGCCGCAGCTGTGGATCACCGCCCAGGCCCTGGGGCGACGGGGTCTGGACGCGGCCCTGGCCTGCGCCAGCATCGACCAGCACGAGCGCCACCTGAGCTGCGATCAGGTCAATGCCGTGCCCAGCGACCCGGACTGGTCACGGGTGCCGCCCCATGCCCGCCAGGTGTTCCTCTGCACCGGCCCGCGCTGCGTGCGGCGCGGCGCCCTGCCGTTATGGAAAACCCTGCGCCGCGAACTGCTGCGCCTGGATCTTCTGGAGCAGCCCGGCGGCGTACTGCTGACCCGCACCGCGTGCCAGTTCCCCTGCAACCTGGGGCCGGTACTCACGGTGCACCCGGATGGCTGCTGGTACCGGGTGCAGAACGACACCCAGGTGTTGCAACTGGTGGAAGGCCACCTACTGGCGGGCACTGCGCTGCCACAACTGCAGATCGCCGCGCCCTATGCAGGTAATGCCGATGCCTAGGATCAAGCAGCACCCGTGGCTGGCAATCCTGCTGTGCCTGTCCAGCCTGACGGCCCTGGCCGACAGCTACCAGAACTGCGGCCAGAACTGGAACCTCAAGGCACCGCCACAGCGCATCGTCGCCCTCAACCAGCACAGCGCCGACCTGCTGCTGGCCCTGGACGCCGGGCCCTCGATGATCGGCATCGCCTACCTCGACGACGATGGCCGCGCCCAGGCCGAGGGGCAGTACCACGGAGTGCCGGTGATCGCCCGCCAGTACCCGTCGCCGGAGGTGCTCTACAGCCTCAAGCCGGATTTGGTGGTGGGTGGTTTTGCCTCGGCGTTCCCCAACAACTTCAGCTCCCGGGAACGCCTGGGTGCCATTGGCGTGGGCAGCTACCTGCTGGAGTCGGCCTGTGCCGGGCATGACGAGGACTACTTCGGGCATATCCGCCGCGACCTGCTGACCCTGGGCCGCCTGCTGGACAAACAGGCCCGGGCCCGACAACTGATCGCCGAACTGGACGCCGACCTCAGCGCTGCCGCCGCCCTGTACCAGGGTCGCGACATACCTTCCGTGTTCTACCTGGACAGCGAGGTCAACGGCCTGGCCAGCCAGGGCCAGCGCGGCTTTGTCGGAGTGCTGCTACGCGCCGCCGGAGCGCGCAACAGCTTTGCCAGCATCGACCGCCCACGCCTGGTGGTAGACAGCGAGACCCTCCTGGCCAACGACCCGGACGTCATGCTCCTGGCCGATGCCCTGTGGTCCCCGGCCTCGCGCAAACGCCGCCTGCTGCACAACGACCCGGTGCTCTCACGCCTGCGCGCCGTGCGCGAAGAACGCCTGATCGACCTCCCCTTCACCCAACTGGTGCCCGGCATCACCAGCGGCCGCACCGCCCTGGAACTGGCCCGGCGCCTCCATCAAAAACAGCGGCAAGCGGCAAGTGACTAGCGGCAAGCAGGCAGCGGCAGGCTTGCGGCTTGCGGCTAAGCCTTTGGCTTTGGAGCCGGCTTGCGTAGGAGCTGGCTTGCCAGCGAAGGCGTCAGCAAGGGCGATGCATGCCTTACGGGCCTCTTCGCCGGCAAGCCGGCTCCTACAAAAGCGCGTAAACCGCGCTGGGCTTTGGCTTTGGCTTTTGATCTTGCTTTTGATCTCCCTGCCCCTTCAGGAGGCCGAGCGTAGGCATTGCGTAGGGGGCAGCTCGGCATGGATGCCGAGCTAGCCGCCCCAGGCCATGGATGGCCTGTGGCGGCGTGCCCCCGGAGCAATGCCGGAGCGAGGGCACGCCGAGCCTTAGCGAGGCGCCGGATGCAGGGGCAGGAGCCCTTTGCTTACTTTGGGGCTTTTCCAAAGTGAGTCGCCGTAAGGGCGAAACCGCCAGTGGCCACACCCGCAGCAACGGATATGTACCCCAAACTCGCCGTAAGGGCGAAACCGTGAGCGGCCACTACCCCGGCCCGGCACACACCACCTCCACCATCGCCAACGCCGAAGCCTCCACCGCCTCCCGATCCCCCGTAGTAATCAGATCCAGGTGATAACCCCGAGTCGCCGCCAGCACCATCCGCGCCCGATGCCGCGCCGCCTCGGGGGCAAACCCGGCCCGCTCGAACAAGCGCGTGAGCATCTGCACCCAGGTATCGACCACGCCGTCGAGAAACACCCCGCATTCCTGGCGATGACGCAAGGCATAGCTGTAGGTCTCGAAATGCAGCTGGTAGAACGGCAGGAACTGCTCCGAGGTGTAGCGCTGCCAGAACGACTTGAGCAGCGCCTGCAAGGCCGCTGGCGAATCCACCGCCTCGGCCTCGGTCTCGAACAGCAGGGTTTCCGAACTGCGCACCTTGTCGATGATCGCCGCCCACAAGCCTTCCTGGCTGCCGAAGTGATAAATCAGCATGCGGTGGCTGATGCCTGCCGTCTCGGCAATCGCCCGCAACGAACGGAAGGCGAAGCCGTGTTTCAAGGCATCCTCCAGCACCTTGTTGAGCACGTCGATCGGCGCTTTCTTCACCGTGGCGCCGCGTGTCGTCTTGTTGGTCTCGCTCACCCGCATTCCTCTTCTGCCCACTGGCACTCCAGCGGGGCGATCCTTCCATTGCCCGGCGGTGCAGGCAAGCGCTTTCTCGCCGGCGCCCGCCAACCGTCGCCCAAGCCCCTTCCCAGGGTCGTGAAAAATTTCGTTGACTTTAAAAACAGCCTGAGAATAGCATTTGACGTACCAAATGGTACGCACTTTTTAATTAACTAATAACAACAACTGACGGTCGCCGGAAACGGTTCGGCCTACAGCGATCTGCTGCCTGACCAACTATAAGAAAAGAGGGCCACGATGAACTCCAAGGGCTATTCCCGCAGTATTCCGAAGGCGGTTGGCAAGCCGCTGTCCGCCGCCCCCTGCGCCCCGCTGGCGACCTTGCTGGGCCTGGCCCTGGGCAGCGCCCCGGCCTGGGGCCTGGACCTTTCGCCGGCAGACAGCGAGCTGTCGCTGCGACTGGATTCGACCCTCTCCTACGGACAGATGTGGCGGGTCCAGGGCGCCGACAAGAACAACGATGCGCTGAACCAGAACGACGGCAATCGCAACTTCGACACCGGCACTGTTGCGCAAGTATTCAAACTGACTTCGGACCTGGCGCTGAAATACCAGAACTATGGCGCACTGGTGCGCGGCAGCGGTTTCTACGATGTACAGATCATGGACCGGCACAACGACTACGACCGCCACAACCAGCCGCCCCAGCCCAGCCAGAACTACCCCCACGACAACCGCTTCACCGAGCAGACCCGCGACCACGCCGGCAGCGCGGTGCAACTGCTGGACGCCTATGTCTACGGCGACTGGCAACCGGCCGGGCACAACCTGTCGGCGCGCCTCGGGCGCCAGGTCTTCAACTGGGGCGAAGGCCTGTTCTATCGCGGCGGGGTCAACACCACCAACCCGCTGAACGTGGCCCGCCTGCGCCTGCCCGGGGCTGAGATCAAGGAAGTGCTGGTGCCCCTGGAGAGCCTGAGCCTGAAGTTCGACCTGACCGACAACCTCAGCAGCGAAGCCTTCTACCAGTGGAAATGGCAGGAGTCGCAGTACGATCCGGTGGGCAGTTTCTTCTCCGAATCCGACCTGTTCGTGCCCGGCAGCAACACCGCCTATGTCAACAACCCGGCCCTGGCCAGCGCGGCCCTCCAGAACCAGTACCGGGCCATTACCCAGGCCGGCCTCGGCGGTTATGGCGGCAACCCCTACCTGGACCGCCAGGGCACCTTCCAGGTGGCGCATATCGGCAACGACCTGGCGGCCTCCGACAGCGGCCAGTTCGGCCTGGCCCTGCGTTACTTCGCCGAGTCGCTGAATGCCACCCAGTTCGGCGCCTACTTCGTCAACTACCACGCCAAGGACCCGATGATCGCCTCGTCCATGGCCGCCGGCCACGCCAGCCCCGATGCCCTGACCGGCGCCCTGAGCAGCGGCGCCTTCAGCAGCTACGATGCCCTGCGCCGGGCTGCCGGGGGCAATCCGGCGCTGCGCCAGCTGCTGGGCCTGGTCAACGGCCTGTCCAGCGTCGAGCTGGGCCGCCTGACCACCGCCCAGCGCGAGTTTCCCGAGAACATCCACATGTACGGCCTGAGCTTCAACACCTCGGTGGGCGAAGCCTCGGTGTTCGGCGAAGTGGCCTATCGGCCCAACCTGCCGATCGCCAAGGCGGCGCTCAACGACACGGTGTACGACAGCTTCGCCCAGGCGCCGCAGATCCTCTCCGGGCGCAGCGTGATGGTCGCCGGCGAGCAGGTGGGCATCGGCCGGCCACTGCACAACTACGAACGGGTGGAGGCCTGGAACAGCTCCCTGGGCACCCTCTACAACTTCGGCCCGCAGCTGTCCTTCGACAGCCTGGTGGGCACCCTGGAGGTGGCCGCCGAGCAGGTGCGCGGCAGCAGCCTCAAGTACCGCGCCTTCGATGGCAGCATTCGCTACTACGCCGGGCGGGCGAACAAGGAATACAGCGCCGGCTTCGGCCGCGATCAGCAGATCGACCGCAACGCCTACGGCGCCACCCTGCTGTTGAGCGGCACCTGGAACGATCTGCTGGCCGGGGTCAACGTCTCGCCCTATGTGGTCTACAAGGACGACTTCCTCGGCAACTCCTATTCCGGCGGCAACTTCATCGAAGGCCGCAAGGCCTACACCCTCGGCGTGCGGGCCAGCTACCAGGCCTCGATCGAAGCCGAGCTGCAATACACCAATTTCTACGGCGCCGGCCGCAGCAACATCAGCCGCGACCGCGACAACCTTGGCCTGACCCTCAAATACTCCTTCTGACGAGAACCCCCATGCGCAGACTCAGCACCCTGGTGGCCGGCCTCGGCCTCGCCGCCCTCTCCTCCCTGTGCCTGGCCGCCGCGCCGGCCGACGCCCTCAAGAGCGCTGATGGCCAGCGCCTGACCCCCACCGGGGCGCAGCAGGCCGGCAATGCCGGCGGCAGCATTCCGCCCTGGGACGGCGGCCTGACCCAGGGCCCCGCCGGCTACCAGGCTGGCGGGCCCTACCTTGATCCGTTCAGCGCCGACCGCCCGCTGTTCACCATCGACAGGCAGAACCTGGAGCAGTACCGCGAACACCTGAGCCAGGGCCAGATCGCGCTGTTCAAGGCTTATCCCGAGACGTTCCGCATGCCGGTCTACCCGACCCGCCGCAGCGCTGCGGCGCCACAATGGGTGTACGACAACATCCGCCGCAACGCCTTCGACGCCAAGCTCGGCGAAGGTGGCGCCGTGGTCCACAACGCTTATGGTGGGGTGCCCTTCCCGGTGCCGCAGTCGGGGCTGGAGGCCGTGTGGAACCACATTCTCAAGTTCAACGGCACCTACCTGGAACGCAGCAGCGCGGACATCGCCGTGCAGCGCGACGGCAGCTTCGTGCCGAGCCTGCTGGATGTGCGCTACTACTCGCTCTACAACATCCCCGGCAAAGATGCCGCCAGCCTCGGCGACACCCTCTACTACTACCTGGGTATCGCCAAGGCGCCGGCGCGCCTGGCCGGCGAGGCGGTGCTGATCCACGAACCGCTGAACCAGCTGGACAACCCGCGCAAGGCCTGGGGCTACAACCCCGGCCAGCGCCGGGTGCGCCGCGCCCCGACCATCGCCTACGACAGCCCCATCGGCAGCTCCGATGGCCTGCGCACCGCCGACGACACCGACATGTTCAACGGCTCCCCCGACCGCTACGACTGGAAGCTGCTGGGCAAGCAGGAGCTGTACATCCCCTACAACAACTACCGGCTGCTGGACAAAAGCCTGAAGTACGCCGCGCTGCTGCGCCCGGGGCACCTCAACCCCGAGCACACCCGCTATGAACTGCACCGGGTGTGGGTGATCGAGGCCAACCTCAAGCCCGGCGCCCGCCACCTGTATTCCAAGCGCCGCTTCTACCTCGACGAGGACAGCTGGAGCATCGCCGTCGCCGACCAGTTCGACAGCCGCGGCGAGCTGTGGCGGGTGTCCATGGCCTACCTGGTGAACTACTACAACCTGCCGGCGGTGATGAGCGCGGTGGACGTGTTCCACGACCTGCAATCGCGCCGCTACCAAGCCCAGGGCCTGAGCAACGAACAGCCGGAAGTGATCCGCTTTCTGCCGGCGCCCGGTGACGCCGGGATGTTCAAGCCCAACGACCTGCCGCGCCTGAGCGGGCGCTGAGCCAGCCGCACCTGCGGGCCGCACTGGCGGCCCGCCTCCCCGCCACCCTTTAGCCTGTTGAGTGTCGTGATGCACAAGAGCACCCGACTGACCCTGTTGGGCACCGCCCTGGGCAACTTTTTCGAATGGCTGGACTTCACCCTGTACGGGTTCTTCTCCACCGCCATCGCCCTGACCTTCTTTCCCCCGGGCAACCCGCAACTGGCGCTGCTGGCCACCATCGGCGCCTTTGCCAGCGGCTTTATCACCCGGCCCCTGGGGGCCTATTTCATTGGCCGCTATGCCGACGCCAAGGGCCGCAAGGCAGCACTGATCCTGACCTTCATGCTGATGGGCGGTGGCACCCTGCTGATCGCCGGGGCGCCGAGCCACGCCAGCGCCGGGCTGCTGGGCGCGTTGTGCGTGCTGCTGGGCCGGCTGCTGCAGGGGCTGGCCGCTTCCGGGGAGTACGGCGCCGCTGCCGCCATGTTTATCGAGGTGGCGCCCCCTGGCCGCAAGGGCCTGTACGGCAGCCTGTTTATCGTCTCGACCTACCTGGCCCTGGCCTGCGGCGCGCTGTTGGCGGTGCTGGTCTACAGCCTGCTGGGCGCGGCAGCGACCGAGGCCTACGGCTGGCGCCTGGCCTTTGTCATCGGCCTGTGCATCGTGCCCTTCGGCCTCTGGCTGCGGGCCGGCATGGCCGAGTCCCAGGCCTTCAGCCAGGCCCGCCGGCAACCGCGGCAAGCCGCCGCGCCCATCGACTGGCAGGCGGTGCTGGTGGTGATCGGCCTGACCTCCCTGGGCACCTCGTCGCTGTACCTGTCGATGATCTTCATGCCGGCCTTCGCCAAGGCGGCCTTCGATATCGCGGTGCTCGACACCTCGATCGCCACCAGCCTGGCCTGCCTGATCGTCGCCGCCAGCGTTGTGCTCGGCGGCCACCTGAGTGATCGCCTGGGCCCGGCACTGCCGATGTTCGGCGGCCTGGCGGTGATCCTGCTGGGCGGCCTGCCAGCCTTTGGCGTGCTGCTGTGGCACCCCGGAATGGGCAGCATCCTGCTGTTCCAGGGGCTCAACGGGGTGGGCCTGGGGTTGTTCGTCGGCGCCAGTTTCAGCAGCGTCTGCAACCTGTTCCGCACCCGTCAGCGGGCCCTCGGCCTGGGCCTGGGCTACAACCTCGGGGTGGCGCTGTTCGGCGCCCTGGCACCGCTGGTGTCCACCGCGGCCCTGGGCTACGGCATCCACTACGCACCAGCCCTGTACCTGCTGCTGACCGCCCTGATCAGCGCCGCCGCCAGCCGCGCCCTGCTCGGCCGCGCGCCTTCTTCATCGACCTGCGAGACCCTGCCATGATCCAAGACCGTGAATACCTGGCGCGTCGGCGCCGCCTGCAACAGCTGCTGGTGCGCCAGGGCGCCCGGCACTTTGTGGCCACCGCCGCAGAAAGCATCTACTACCTGTGCGGCGCCAGCTTCGAAGCCCTGGAGCGGCCGTTCTTCCTGATTTTGTCCAGCGACGGCGGTCTGCGTTTCATCGTCCCGCAGCTGGAGCGCGAGCACCTGAAGAAGGCCCGCGCCGTGGACCCGCACGCCATCCACTGCTACCGCGACTACCCGGCCCCGGATGGCCAGTGCTGGCACTCGGCGTTGCTGGAATACGGCGGCCTGGAGCCGGGTTTTATCTACGAAGACTCCTGCCCCATGGCCCTGGCCCAGGTGCTCGCAGGGCTCGGCGGACGCCACCAGCAGTTGATCGAGCAACTGCGCCTGGTCAAGAGCCCGGCCGAGATCCAGATGATCCGCCGCGCCGCGCACTATGCCGATATGGGGGTGCAGGAACTGTTCCGCCACTCCTACTACGGCGCCACCGTGGCCGAGGGGTTTGCCCGCAGCAGCAAGGTGATGCAGGCCATCATCCGCGAGACGCCACACTGGGACGCGCTGTCGACCCGGGTGCTGATGGCCAGCTTCCCCGCACCGCTGAGCGCCCAGCCACACTCGGTGCCGGCGGTGGACGACCTGCTGCTCGATGGCCCGCACGTGACCCTGGTGCTGACCCGGGTCAACGGCTACGCCGCCGAGAGCGAACGCACCTATTTCACCGCCCCGCTGACCAGCACCGAGCGCCAGCTGTTCGAGCTGATGGTGCGCGCCCGCCAGCTGGGCCTGAGCCTGCTGCACCCGGGGCGCTCGTGCGCCGAGATCGATGCCCGGGTCAACCAGTTCCTCGCCGTCGAGGGCATGGGCACCCCGCACCAGCGCCTGCACCGCATCGGCCATGGTTTCGGCCTGGGCAATCATGAGGGCCCGTGGCTCGCCGAAGGTTCAGAGGACGTGCTGCAGGCCGGCATGCTGGTGTCCATCGAACCAGGCCTGTACGTCGAGGGCCACGGCGGCTACCGGCATTCGGACACGGTGCTGATCACCGACGACGGCTACGAATTGTTGACCCGTGCCCCCGGCATCGAAACGCCACTGGTACTGCGCCGACGCAACGTCAAGCAGCGCCTGTTCGGGCATCTGGTGCGACGCTCCCTGGGCATCACGAGGTCGGCATGAACCGCCTCACCCTGGCCCTGTGGCTGTACCCGCTGCTGGGGCTGGCGATGAACCTCTTGAGCCTGCACCGCCAGCGCAGTCACGGCCGCAGCCTGACCCCGGTGAACCCCTGGGGCGGCATCGGCATGATGCTGCTGTACGCGGCGTGCCTGTGCCTGGGGGCGCTGGACGACCCGCAATGGTTGCGCCTGGGCCTGCTGCTGTGCCTGCTGCCGATCGGCTGGGGCGGTGTGCTGCGCCATCTGTGGCGGGTCGAGCACCAGGCCTACGCCGGCTTGGGCAGTCGCCTGGCGGCCCTGGGCATCAACCTCTACGGGGTGCTGGTCAGCCTCTGGGCCCTGAGCCAGTGAGCCACGGCGAACGGCGGAGGTTCGCGGCCCCGGGCTGCCATGCATTCATTTGCAGAATGAAGTTCAGAGGAACTTTCGTTTGTCAGCCCTGACCGGGCCCAGCAGAATCGAGGCCGATCCGTACCTCTCTCGCTTCGAACCACTGCCACGGGAAGCCTGTTCATGAGCAACCAGCACTTCGTCAGCCCGGACCTGATCCGCCAGGGATTCTCCCGGGCGATGTCGGACATGTACCGCGAGGAGGTGCCCCTCTACGGTGCCCTGATGGAACTGGTGGCCGAGGTCAACGCCCGGGTTCTGCAGCAGCAGCCGGCACTTGCAGAGCACTTGCACAACAGCGGCGAGCTGCAGCGCCTGGACCTGGAGCGCCACGGCGCGATCCGTGTCGGCAGCGCTGCGGAACTGGCGACCCTGGCCCGGCTGTTCGCGGTAATGGGTATGCAGCCGGTGGGCTACTACGACCTGACCCCGGCCGGGGTGCCGGTGCATTCCACAGCGTTTCGCGCGGTGCATGAACAGGCCCTGCAGGTCAGTCCGTTCCGGGTCTTCACCTCGCTGCTGCGCCTGGAACTGATCGACAACCCGGACCTGCGCGGCTTTGCCGAGCAGGTCCTGGCCCGGCGCCAGATCTTCACCCCCCGGGTGCTGGAACTGATCCAGCAGGCCGAGGCCGCCGGCGGCCTGGACGCCGAGGATGCCGAGGCGTTTATCCGCCAGGCCCTGGAAACCTTCCGCTGGCACCATCACGCCACGGTGACCGCCGCCCAGTACGCCAGCCTCAGCGCCCAGCACCGGCTGATCGCCGACGTGGTGGCGTTCAAGGGCCCGCACATCAACCACCTGACCCCGCGCACCCTGGACATCGACGACGTGCAGCGGCTGATGCCCGCGCGCGGCATCACCCCCAAGGCGGTGATCGAAGGCCCGCCGCGCCGGGCATGCCCGATCCTGCTGCGCCAGACCAGCTTCAAGGCCCTGGAGGAATCCGTGGCCTTCACCGACCAGGCCCATAGCCAGGGCAGCCACAGCGCGCGTTTCGGCGAGATCGAACAGCGCGGCGCGGCGCTCACCCCCAAGGGCCGCGAGCTCTACGACCGCTTGCTGAACGCCGCCCGCGACGCCCTGGGCGACTTTCCCAACGAAGCCAACGCGCAACGCTACAACCAGTTGATGCAAGAGCACTTCAGGGAGTTTCCCGACAGCCACCCGGCCATGCGTGAACAGGGCCTGGCCTACTTCCGCTACTTCGTCAGCGACGCCGGGCTGGCGGCGCGCAACCAGCCCCAGCGGCCCACCACCCTGGCGGCGCTGCTGGCGGCCGGGCACCTGAGCGTCGAACCCCTGGTGTACGAAGACTTCCTGCCGGTCAGCGCCGCCGGGATCTTCCAGTCCAACCTGGGGGATGACAGCCAGAGCCACTACGCCGGGCAGTCCAACCGCCAGGCCTTCGAAGCCGCCCTGGGCCGCCGCACCCTCGATGAATTGCAGCTCTACGCCCAGACCCAGCAGCGCTCCCTGGAGCACTGCGCCGCCACCCTCGGCCTGCCGGCGCTGTAAGTCGCGCCCGGCATCGGCCCAAGGGTCGATGCCGCCCTTCCCCGCTGTGCGTTGCCCCATGGTCATGGACCCGCCGCGGCGTTATTCTGCCGCCACTTGCGCCCCTCCGGCGGCGCGCCACCACCAGGGATGGACACGGCGAATGAGATTCGCGATCGGCCTGTTTTTATGCGCGGCACTCAGCAGCGCACTCACCACCCACGCAGCAGAAACCGTCAACGACATCACCCAGCTCAACCCCATCGTGGTCGATCAGGTGGTGCGCCCCAGCACCCTGGAGCAGATCGTCAAACAGGTGGCCGAGCACCCCGGGCCCATCGCCATTGGCGGCGGGCGCTACAGCATGGGCGGCCAGACCGCCACCGAGCATGCCCTGCAGATCGACATGCGCGGCTTCAACCGGGTGCTGGACTTTTCCAGGGAACGCAAGGAAATCACCGTGCAGCCGGGCATCACCTGGCGTGCCGTGCAGGACTACATCGACCCCCACGACCTGTCCGTGAGCATCATGCAGAGCTACGCCAACTTCACCGTCGGCGGCGCCCTGAGCGTCAACGCCCACGGCCGCTACATCGGCTACGGCCCGCTGGTGAGCTCGGTGAAATCGATCAAGCTGGTGCTGGCCGACGGCCAAGTGGTGGACGCCAGCCCGCAGCACAACAGCGAACTGTTCTACGGCGCCATCGGCGGCTACGGCGGCCTGGGGGTGATTGTCCAAGCCACCCTGCACCTGAGCGACAACGTGCGCCTGCTGCGCAGCGTCGAAGAAATGCCCCTCGGCGACTACCGGCCCTACTTCCAGGCCCAGATCCAGAACAACCCCAAGGTCATCCTGCACAACGCCGTGCTCTACCCCGACCAGTACCAGACCCTGCGCGCGGTGTCCTACAGCCAGACCGACCTGCCGGTCACGGTCAAGGAACGCCTCACGCCCCTGGACCAGAACTACTGGAAAGAACAGAAAGCCCTGAAAGTGGTGAGCCAGTGGCCCGGCGGCAAGACCCTGCGCCAGGAAGTGATCGACCCCCTGGTGCTGAAGAAACCGCAAGTGTCCTGGCGCAACCACGAAGCCAGCCTCGACGTGCGCGAACTGGAGCCCGAATCCCGGGCCAAGCGCACCTACGTGCTGCAGGAATACTTCGTGCCCCCCGACCAGCTGGAAAGCTTCGTCCAGGAGATGGGCGCGACCCTGCGGGCGCATCATGTCAACGTGATCAACCTGTCGATCCGCCACGCCAAGGCCGACCCCGGCACCCTGCTGGCCTGGGCCAAGACCGAGGTCTTCGCCCTGGTGCTGTACTACCAGCAGAGCACCGCGCCGGAGGAACGCAAGGAAGTCGGCGAATGGACCCGCGCCCTGGTGGACAGCGCCATCCAGCACGGCGGCAGCTATTACCTGCCGTACCAGATCCACGCCACGCCGCAGCAGTTTCGCGCGGCCTATCCACGGGCCGGGGAGTTTCTCGCGCTCAAGGCCCGGGTCGATCCGCAGAACAAGTTCCGCAACAAGTTGTGGGATGCGTATGGGGTGGGGGTTAAAGCGGACGGGACTCCGTAAGGTGCCGCCAATCCGGGCATGAGCCAGCGACCGCCTATCAAGATGCGGTCATGGCTACGCCTGCTTCCCGGACGACTGCAGATTGCCCACCTGATCGGCCAGCAGGTCCTGCCAGCCAGCGGGCTGGCCCTGGTCGTTGGCGGCACTCGCCAATAGCCCGGCAAGGCTGGCGTCCTTCTTGTCCTGCGCCGCTTGTGCCGCTTCCAGCGCTTGGTGGGCCACCAGGATTTTCTGCAGCTCCGGGGTGGTGGCGGTGCTTGCGTTCAAGGGTGGCGGAGGCGGCATTGCCGCGACCAGGGCGACTACGTCCCCCGGGGACGGGGTTACGCCCATGCACGTTATCGTCACAGCAAAGACTCACCTTCTATGCAATACAGGAGGTGCCCAATGACTGCCTCAGTCAAAACCATTGGCATCGTGACCTTCGCCCAGTGCGGCGACAAAGAACAAAACCTGTTCAAGGTCAATCCGGATATTCCAGCTCGGGAAGCCCTGGAACATGCTTCCAATCTGTTCTACTACGCCAAAAAGCTCATGCTCGATGCTGCAATGGAAAAGCAAGGAGAGCGTTATGCTTGGCCCGCCTACTATTTATGCGAGATGGGCAAAGCCATTATCGATGATGTTTCTAATGGCATACCAGAGTCGAGATTAAATTAATAACGCATACCAAAAATAGAAAGCACTAATTATTTATCTTCATAAGCAGTGACTTCTCTTTCAGACACAAACCATAAAAAGTTATTCGAGCGCACCTTCATACCTCTGAGCGCCGTGATTGAAGCTCCACACATACGACTTAGTCACCGCCCCCTCCCCCTTATATACAACATTCCCATCCTTATCTCTCTGATAGGAGTACACCTCAATATCTTTATATTTATTTTCACCACCAGGGGAGATATCTAAAACTTTAACACCTGCAAAATAGTCCCCACCAACAAATTTCAAATACCCTCGACACTGAATAAAGAAACCATAAACCCTGTCCTTACTTGACCCCTCACTACCAGAAGAAGAAAAAATAAAGTCCTTCACCCCATCACCATTAAGATCATCATTATAGATAACCCTACCTTCTTGAGCAGAGAACTTCACCCCATCAACTCTTGAAAGAACCTGAACAGGATCACCATCTTCTGACCACTGCGAAATAAAATATTGGGGACCGTCGGCGCTACAAATCTTCACTGTTGCAGCGCAAGTAATCGGAGAAAGCAGTAAAAACGCTAGGAGATATTTCATGCTCACTCATCCAAAATAAAGGTATTACGGTCAGTTCGGACTGCCCCCGTGGTTATCAGGCGTATTCCAGTACATCCGAGAACTTTTTCGGAAAGTCCTTAGAGCTTATAAAGATCACCTTTCACCCCCCAAACTCATCACCATCGTAACCGCCATGAACATTGCACATATAATCCTCCGCAGCGAAGCTTAACTTCTCACAAGAAGATCAATAGCAAAAACCATGACAATATCACATACAACTTCCCTTTAATCTTACTGACTCAAGAATTTGATCTCCCCGACCAAGAGCAAGCATTTACTTATATACTCTTCATACGGAGGGCAAGCCTCTTTCTTCATACCCATATCCCAGTAAGCATCTACTAGATTGAGAGTCGCATCCACTCTTTCTGGGTATTTCTTATGAATAACCCTAAGCAGAAATGCAGACATTACTAAATTTTCGTTCTGATACAATAAATTAGCGCGCCCATTAATCGATGAAATATTACCCCCCCAAAATCAACGTCACCTCATATAAAAAATCCTTAGAAATACTTCTCTGCATTTGCTTTCCGTTATCATCCACCATATCAATCAGCGAGTCTTCCCCTCCTACCCGAAAACTCTCAAGCACAAACTGAAAGTCCTTCTTTATTTCACGCACTGCATCATCAGAAGATAACTCCTGCAAATTAGGACCACTACCTAAAAACTCCAAAAACAATGCACAGCATTTTATACGTCACACATGAAACGGCTGGGGAAACCTCGCCTCACCTGGAAGTATTTCATTGTCAAGAGAATACCTTTCATCCCTACTGGGCTCCACCCAAGTTGAAACCCTGTAAACAACCCAATCTTTAAATCTTGGCTCCCATCTAAAATCATACTTTGTCAGATCAGTATTTCTTGTATAAAAATCTAACAGCAATGAAAAATCACCTGAGATATACCCAGGAAACAGACCGCCATTACCCAGACTAAAAAAGCCCTTTCTCTCCTGCCTTGTACCACCAACCTTAATAGTTATTTCTGAAAGTTCGCTATCAAGCTCCAGACCAATTACAGAATAAGAATCACACACACCATCCCCGTTCAGATCCATATCACAGTCAGAATCTGCGCAAGAAATACTGCTCAACAGCAAGAAAAACAAAGAACTAATGCATTCTTCACAGCGAACCCTCAAGTGTGAGCAAAAGGGCTGCCCCGGGAGTGCCACCCTTCAGGTTGTCCATGGCTACACCTGCTTCCCGGACGACTGCAGATTGCCCAACTGATCGGCCAGCAGATCCTGCCAGCCAGCGGGCTGGCCCTGATCGCTGGCGCTCGCCAATAGCCCGGCAAGGCGGGCGTCCTCCTTGTCCTGCGCCGCTTGTGCGGCTTCCAGCGCTTGGTGGGCCACCAGGATTTTCTGCAGCCCCGGGGTGGTGGCGGTGCTTGCGTTCAAGGGTGGCGGAGGCGGCATTGCCGCGACCAGGGCGACCACATCCCCCGGGGATCGGGTGAAGGCCCGCAGCCCATCCAAGTTGCTCAACATCGGCAAGGCCAGACCGGTCAGCGGGTCGAAAGCGCTGACTTGCGGTGAACCCGGCAGCCCGACCTTGCCCGCCAGCACCGGCCGCGCCAGGGAGGGCAGGAACAGGCCCAGCAACATGCGCGGGTCCTTCTTCTTGATGCTCAAGCCCACGCTGGCCAGCATCAGCCCCACTCCCACCACTCGGCCCGCGGTGGCCAGCAGCGACAGTTCCTTGTTCGACTCGTTGTCAAAATGCACCAGGCGAATGCGGAAGTAATCGGTGAACGGCTCGCGCGGGCCCAGCGCCGAAGTGTTCATGAACCAGGCGCGGGAGTCGTGGATCTGCTCGTCGAACAGCGCCACCAGATCCTCCTTGCCCGATCTGGGCGTGTTGGGCGCGCTGAACAACTCACCGTACAACTCGGTGCCTTTTTCGTGCAGATAAGCGTACTCCTTGGCCTCGTCTTCCTCGTTGATCAGGAACACCGTACCGCCCAGCAGCAAATCCAGAACGCCGCCGACCTTCATGCTGTCGTCGAGCAGTCCCCACTCTTGCTTGTAGTCATGACGAAACTCGTCGGCGGCGCCTTTGAGTTGCTGGTGATCCAGGGGTGGGTCGAACTTTTTCTCCCAGCGCATGCTGTCGACTTTTTCCTGACCACCGACGATCTGCACGTTAAGTTGGTACTCCTTTTCCTGTGCCTCGGTGTAAGTCGGTATAGGTTTGCCTTCAACGTCGGCAGCGGCCTCGGCGTCACGCCGCGCCTGGATCGCCTCCCAGGCCTCAACCTTGGCCTTGGGCATGTCAGGCGGAGCATTTTGATAGAACGGCTGCTTTTCCACACCACCGGCATAACGGTCGATGCGCCAGCCGGTGATAAGTGCCTGCTGCCACTCGATCATGTCCTCCAGGGTACCGGTGTGTTGGGCGGCGTCGGCTTGCCAGGCGTTAAAGCGTTTGATGAGTTCGTCGGAGACGTCGAACTCTTCTAGCGTTTCCGCACTCATTTTCCGCCATTTCTCATGAGTTCCTTCCCGATATGCGGCTTGTGGCACTTGTAAAGGAGCCCCAGCCGAAAACGCTGCTGCATAAAGATGATGTAGCGGGATCTGCGATAACAAATGCTCGGTACCTGCAAGCGCCTTACCCTGATCCCCTGGCGCGTAACCACCGCCTACGTCCGAGTGCACGCCGGGGTAAAGATATTCGACGGTGCCACTACGGTAACTGGAGGGCTGAGTCGTATCGCGCTGGCCACCGGCGTTTTTCGGTCGACGACGGATCGAGTCCAATGGGAAGCTGGCCCGCTGTTCATGGGCCGATACCAGATGCACACAGCGCTTGAGAAAGTGACAGTCTTCAGGAATGGAAGTGTCCATGCAGATTGCAGACTCTTCATCAGGCAAACGCATGGTGCCATCAGCCCAATCCATATGGCCGGCGGTAAAGGGAAAACTGTCGGCGATACCCACTGCCGCCACTGTGTCGCAGATACCGAGGAACTCAATGGAGATCGGCAGCCCGGCAAAGCGATACTCCACTGCACCATCGCTGCCTTTACAACGGGTCAGGGTTTGCAGCCAATTGGCAAAAGTTCGGGCTTGTGCAGCGCCTCTGGAGAAGCCATAGACATATAGGCGCATGGCCAAGATATGGGGTTTTTCCCCGATTTCTCTTCGCTGATCTAATAGCTTTTCTAGGTCATTTATATACGGACGCATGGCGGCTTCACGTTTCTTTTCACCATTTTCCAGTAGACCTAAAGTCGCCACGTTGCCGTACCAACAAGTAGCCATGCTCTCTACCAGAACCTGAGTTGCAGGAAGCAGCAGTGGTGTTGCTGGTGTCAGTACCATTTTGAGCGCATCGATTAATCGAGTGAGGCCCCAGTTGATTCGATTTTCACCACCACTGGCAGCTATCAGCCCCCAATTATTCGGTACCATTTCCTTGATATCAGGGAACACCGTACCCACACCCGGACTGTAATACCTGAAATAGCCATTCTCCCGAGTAGCATCATCCGAACCTAAACTAGCATGATAAAGCCGAGCCATATTGCTACATGAAGATGGGCTCGAAGCGCTGTCAGCCTCGTCGTTATTATTGGTTCCATCGAATGCCAATGTAATATGCAAAGTCTTACAGCAAGGTGTTCCACTGTATGCGTCGCCTCTAGCTTGGACAAGCTTACGCTGCCGGTCGCCGAATGCGAGCTCATCTCGTTTTTGTCTAAGAATATTTTCAGAGAGTTTCTTTGGTACGGATGGTAGAAGCCCAACCAAAGGAAAGTCCGGCGCAACCAACGCATGGGCAGGCCTTCTTTTTATTTCACTTCTAGTCATTTCGGACATACCTTCGGCTCTTCCATATTCATCGAAAAGTTGTAAGGATAACCCGGGTATCCTGGAGAGGTTCCAGCAGCAGTAATGCGTACCTGATTACAAGGCAAGAAATGAACTTTCAATACACCTGGAGTATCGTATTGCGGGATTTCCACAACAGCTTTATATCGTGAGTAACCTTTTTTGTGCTCCGCCATACGCTTCCTCCAAGCGTCTGAAAACTGGCGCTCCGACCACTCCCCATAAGCATATGGATCAGGATCTTTTTCCCACTCAACAACAGCTCTCAACCCTGGAATCCAATGACGAGGGACAACGCCACAACAAACTTGGCTACCACCACCTTCATGCGGCCCCAAGTTCGGCCCACCCGCCCCATTCACCGAAAACCGATTGATCGCCGCCGAAGTATGGTTATAACCCGTCACCGGTGCCGACAACATCTTCGACTCAGACTGACAAGCGCTTGCAGTCAACACACCCGCAGCCAACAAGCACACACGAACAACATTCAAGACACCAAATAAACCACCCACCAAAACCTTTTTCATAATTAGCCCTGACATATTTCAGGCTCCTCCATTTCCATTGGGTAGTTGTAAGGGTAACGTGAGTCTCCAGGTTTGATATTGTCCGCAGAAACGCGCACTTGGTCGCAGGGAAGAAAATGGACCTTTAAGGTTCCGGCCACGGTATACCGAGGAATTTCTACAATCACTTTATGTCTAGAGTAATTGGCGGCATGACGCTCATAATCCTTATTATCAAATTGACCATACTGGTCTCGTTTAATATAACCGCGAGGATCCGGATCTTTTTCCCACTCAACAATGGCTCTCAACCCTGGAACCCAATGACGAGGAATAACACCACAACAACTTTTTTTTCCACCGCCTTGATGTGGCCCCAAATTTGGCCCTCCTGCCCCATTCACAGAAAACCGATTGATCGCGGCCGAAGTATGGTTATAGCCAATCACCGACGCACTTAGCATCTTCGACTCAGACTGACAAGCGCTAGCAGTCAACATACCTGCGGCCAACAAGCACACACGAGCAATATTCAAAATACCAAATAAATCACCCGACAAATTCTTTTTCATCATTAGCCCTAACATACTTTAGGCTCCTCCATCTTCATCGGATAGTTGTAGGGATAACGTGAATCCCCAGGCTTAATATTATCTGCAGAGATACGTACCTGATCACAAGGAAGAAAATGAACCTTTAATGCTCCAGCCACGGAATATCGAGGAATATCAACAACAGCTTTATGACGTGAATAACCTTTTTTATGTTCCGCCATACGCTTAGTCCAAGCGTCTGAAAACTGTCGCTCTGGCCACTCCCCATAAGCATATGGGTCAGGATCTTTTTCCCACTCAACAATGGCTCTCAACCCTGGAACCCAATGACGTGGAATAACACCACAACAACTCTTTTTTCCACCACCTTGATGTGGACCTAAGTTTGGCCCTCCCGCCCCATTAACCGAAAAGCGATTGATCGCGGCCGATGTATGGTTATAGCCCGTCACCGACGCACCTAACATCTTCGACTCAGACTGACAAGCGCTTGCAATCAACATACCTACGGCCAACAAGCACACACGAACAATATTCAAGACACCAAACAAACCACCCACCAAAAACTTTTTCATAATTGGCCCTGACATATTTCAGGCTCCTCCATTTCCATTGGATAGCTGTAAGGATAACGTGGATCCTTTACCTTGATATTGTCTGCGGAAACACGTACTTGATTGCACGGTAGAAAGTGAACTTTCAATGTTCCAGCCACAGAGTACCGAGGAATTTCAACAGTAACCTTATGACGTGAGTACTCTTGTTTTTGCGCCTTCATACGTTTAGTCCAAGCATCTGAGTAAGGTCGTTCTGTCCATGTGCTCGAAGAGTAAGGATTCGGATCTTTTTCCCATTCAACAATGGCTTTTAATCCTGGAACCCAATGACGAGGAACAACACCGCAGCAAACTTGGCTACCTCCTCCTTGATGTGGACCAATGTTTCCGCCCCCTGCCCCATTAACAGAAAACCGATTGATCGCCGCCGAAGTATGGTTGTACCCCGTCACCGGGGCGCTCAGCATCGTGGACTGGCTCTGGCAGGCGGTTACCAGCAACACGGCGCTCAGCCACCCGGTCAATGACACTGCCGTCTTCCAGGCCCACGTTCTGCGCATCTGTTTCATGGCACCTCCCTCCCCCTACTCATCCACCACAAACGGCGAGTTATCCAACAGCCATTGACGAATAAACGCCTGCCGCTCCGCAGGTTCCTGAAGCCCTTGCTGGTAGGCCGCCATCTGGCTGTGGAACAGGTGGCGCATCAGGCCTTCCTCGCGGCTCAGGCCGTAGTGCTGCGGGGTGGTGCTGTGCTCGCGGCGGTGCCCGTCGGCATCGGCCCAGGCCCGCAGGCTGGCGATCTGGGCGGGGTCGAAGATGAAGCCCTCCGCCCTCGGGGCGTCGCTGTGTCGGGAGTAGCGCCCCAGCAGGTGCTGCGCCCGGTGATCACGGTCGAGCCAGTGCCAGGCGATGATCGGGCCATGCAGGACGCGGCCCTGGGCCGGGGTCAGGGCTTCGCTCACCGGCAGGAACAGGCGCGGGTCGTAGTAGCGCAGGACTCCTTGTTCGCGACCCTGGTTCCACTGCGCCTGGGTGCAGCGGCTCAGGTGGGCCGCCAGGGCGTCGAAGCGCCAGGGGCTGAGCAGCGCCAGGACGTGCTGGGTGCAGTCGACGGCACTGAGAAAGGCCAGCAGCCAGGTCTTGTGCCGCAGATGCAGCCGCAGCAACAACGGGCCGGCATCGGCGATGGCCGCTTCCGGTGTGTGGTCGAACAGCTTGGCCAATTCGGGGCCGTCGGCCAGGCTCGCCAGTTCCTGCAGCAGCGGGTAGTTGAGGCTGGTGGCATCGATCAGCAGGTCGAGGTGCTCGTGTTCCAGCCGCTGCACCTGTTGCCACAGCAGTTCGTGCCACAGTGGGTTGCTCGTGTACATGGCGGGCTCCTCAGCGCGCTTCCAGCGCTTGGTTGTTGGCCTTGGCCCGGGCCAGGCACTCCTTGCACACCGGCACCGGCGGGTTGGGCGCGGCGACCTGGGGCAAGGCCCCCGGGAGATCCCGATCCGCCGCCCCCGGCTGCAACGGCGGCTTGATGCCGATCCCGCTGCCGCTGCCCGGGGCGCCGCCGGCGTTCGCCTTCACCAGTGCCCCCAGCACCGTGATGCCACCCGGGTCGAGCTTGATGAAGCTGCCACCGGCCTTGAGGGTCATTTCCAGGGCCGCTTCGATGACGATCTTGTCCCCGGCCTTGAGGTGGATCTCGGTGCCGGCCTGGGTCAGTTGTGCCACGCCCAGCTTGATGTGCTGGGTGCCGGCCACGGTGAGGTGGTCGTCGGCGCGGATTTCGGTCTTGCGCTCGCCGTGGGTGGTGCGGTGTTCCTCGGCCTTGAATTCGCTGTAGGCGTTTTGCTCGACGCTGTCGTGACGCTCGTGGCCGATGCGGATCTTATGGTCGTGTTCGATGTTCTGGTCCCAGTCGCGCTGGGCGTGGACGAAGATCTGTTCGGCGCCTTTCTTGTCTTCGATGCGCAGTTCGTTGAAGCCGCCGCCCCCCGGGGAGCTCAGGGTCTTGAACAGGCTGCGGGTCTTGTTCGCCGGCAGCGCGTAGGGCACTTCGTGTTCCTTGTGGTACAGGCAGCCGCTGACCAGCGGCTGGTCGGGGTCGCCTTCAAGAAAGGTCACCAGCACTTCCATGCCGATGCGCGGGATGACGATGGCGCCGTAGCGGTCGCCGGCCCAGCCGGAGGCCACTCGCAGCCAGCAACTGCTCTTGTCGTCGCCCTGGCCCTCCCGGTCCCAATGAAACTGCACCTTGACCCGGCCGTACTGGTCGCAGTGGATCTCTTCCCCCTCGGGGCCGGTGACCACCGCGGTCTGGCTGCCCAGCACCTGGGGCTTGGGGTGCTTGAGCGGCGCTCGGTAGAACACGTCCCAGGGGGTGGCCAAAAAGCGGTTGCGGTAGCCCTGCTGGAAGCCATCGCTCGAATCGCTGTCGCGGGTGATGGATTCTTCCAGCACCTGGGGTTGCTTGCCTTCGTGGCTGATGCGGGTCAGCAGCCAGAGGTCGTTCCACTCCTGGCGCGGGTGCTCGGACAATTGCACGAAGTGCCCGCTGACCAGGCAGGTCTGGTCGCCCCAGCCTTCGGCTTGCCGGTAGTCGGCGCGGTGGCGCTCCAGGGCCCGCTGGCTGAGCAACTTGCCGCGGCGGCGGTCGGTGAAGCGGCCGGGGTAGTCGTAGTCTTCCAGGTCCGGTTCCTGGGCCTGGGCCTCGGGCTTGTAGCTGGCCTCCAGGTGCAGGCGCGGCTTCTCGAAGTCGTAGTCGCGCCGGCTGGTACGGCTGGTGCGCGATTCCAGGCGCACTTCGAAGCCCTTGATCACCGGTTCGTCGGCCACCAGCCCGCTGCCGCGTACATAGGCGGTGGGCCGGCCGAGCTTGGGAAAGGCGGTCTGGTTGTCGCTGAACACCAGCAGGTGGCCGCTGGTGCTGTGCTGGAAGTGGTAGTGCAGCCCCTCCTCTTCGCACAGCCGCTGGATGAAGTGCAGGTCGCTCTCGTCGTACTGCACGCAGTAGTCGCGCTCCGGGCACGGATGCTCGATCTGGAACTGGTAGGCGTCGGCCAGGACGCCGTGTTCTTCAAGGATCGTGGCGATGATCCGGGGCGCCGCCAGTTGCTGGAAAATCCGCTGGTTGGTGCGATGGCGCAGGTAGTCCAGGCGCGGCACCAGGGTCACTTGATAGTGGCTCAGGCGCTTGCCGGAGTCGCCCTGGGCCACGCGCCGGATCTGCCCGTGGATGCCATGGCCCTGGGGGTCGAAGGCGAGAAATGCCTGTTTGTGCAACAACCCTTGCAGGTCCAGGGCCGGGTCTTCGCTGACCAGTTGCAGGTCAAAGCGAAAAGGCTGGCTGATGCCTTCGCTGCCTTCGAAGGACAGCACCTGCAGGTCGCCGGCAAAGTCTTCGACGCTGAGGCTGAAATGGGTTTCATTGGCCGAATTGAACATCTACTGCTCCCTGTCCGGTGGTCATCGTGGGCGCCCCGAAAGCCAGCCACGCAGCCAGCCTCCCTCGGTGGCGACGGCGCGGTAAAGCTCCTCGACGCTGATGGCGCGCTCCCTGGCGTCCAGCGCCAGGGCGGCACGCAAGGCCGGCCAGCAGTGCCCCGGCAAGTGCCGCGGGCGTTGCAGTTGCCGGTGTAATTGCTGGTCCCGGGCCTCGGTCGAGGGCAGGCGCCGATAGGGGTGTTTGCCGCCGGCCAGTTCATGGATCACGCAGGCCACGGCAAACAGGTCGGCGGCGGCCGACAGCGGCTCACCGTCCAGCAGTTCCGGGGCCGCGTAGCCTGGGGTCCAGGCGTTGAAGCGCTGGCGGTTGAGCCGTGGCAGACCCGGCAGCAGGCCCTGAGCGGCGCGGCTCAGGCCGAAATCGAACAGCCGCAGGCCTTCATCGCCCAGCATGAGGTTGCTGGGCTTGATGTCGCCGTGCAGCACGCCGCGGCCGTGGCAGTGAGCCAGGGCCTCCAGCAGCGCCAGGACCTGCTCCCTCGATTCGTCCCACGGCAAGCCCAGGGGCCACTGGCACAGCAGCTGGTCCAGGGTCATGCCGCGCAGCAGTTCCATGGTGATAAAGGCGCAGCCGTGCCCGGTGTCCACTTCAAAGCTGTGCAGGCGCACGATGTTCGGATGACGCAGGCGCCGGGCCAGGGCGAATTCGCTGTAGAGCAAGGCACTGGCATCCGGCGATTCGGCGAAGGCTTCGCTGACAAGCTTCAGCGCCACGTAAGGCTCGGGCTCGCCAAACTGTTCGTGCAGCAGGTCCCGCGCCCGATACACCACACCCATGCCGCCAGCCCCCAGCAGGCGCTCCAGGCGATAGCGGCCGGCAAGCACCTGGGGCAGTCCGCCCAGCGGTGTCAGGGCCTTGAGTGGCGCCACGGCCGGGCGGCGTGCCTTGCCGCGGCCCTTGGCTTTACCCCGGCCCTTGGGCCGCGCCTTGGCCGGCCGCGCCGGGTCGGCGGGCCGCGCGGCCGCCACCACTCGGGTCGGCTCGCCCGGCAGCGGCGATGGCGAGTGCCCTGGCCAAAGCGGCAGGTTCATTGGCGCACCACCACGGCGGTCAGGTTGTCCCGCGCGGCGCCGTCCAGGGCTTCGTCGAACAGCCGCTGCAGGGCCACCTGCGGCGCCGCCAGGCTCAGGGCGCGGCACAGGGCATTGCGGGTGATTTCCTGGTACAGGCCGTCGCTGCACAGGAGAAACACATCGTCGGGATAGACCTGCAGCTCCAGTACTTCCAGGCTCAGCCGCTCACCGGCGCCCACCGCCCGGGTCAAGGCATTGGCGGCCGGGTGCGAACGGGCCTGTTCGACGCTCATCTGCTGCTCGTCGATCAGCGTTTGCATCAGCGAGTGGTCCCGGGACAGCTGGTACAGACGCTGCTCGCGCCACAGGTAGCAGCGGCTGTCGCCGGCCCAGACGCAGGCCGCGCGATCACCTTGCAGAAGCAGCGCCACCACGGTGCTGCCCATGATGCTGTCACGCCGCCCGGCCGTCACCGTCAGCTCCTGGCCCAGGCGTCGGTTGAGCCAGTGCAGGCACCGGCGCAGGCTGTCGAGCCGGGCGTCGAACTCGCCCACAGGCGGCAGCTCGGCGAGGCTGGCGACTATCAGTTGGCTGGCGATGTCCCCGCCCTGGTGCCCGCCCATGCCGTCGGCCACCGCCCACAGGCCGTGCTGCGGGCAGTCGAGAAAGGCGTCTTCGTTGCGCGCCCGGACCTTGCCCGGATCGGTGCGGGCCGCGCTGCGCCAGGCGCCGTTGGCGATCATCAGAGCTGCACCGGCAGGCGGAAGCTGCGCAGCACACCCAGGTCGAACGGGTTGGGGGTACGCTGGCTCTGCAGCAGGTAGTTGGCCCGCAGCCCGCCCAGGTCGGCCTTGAGCACCAGCACGTCACGCCCGGTCAGGTACTCGCTCTGCATCAGGTCCAGCAGGCGGAACAGCGACCAGGGGCCGGTGTTTTTCTCGATGCCGATGGGCCGGCCGGCGAGTTTTTCCAGCACCAGGCTGGCGCGTCCGTTTTCCGCGTCGGTGGGCCATTTGAAGGCCACCGGCACGATCGGCCCGTGGCGGTACTCGATCAACTGATTGCCGAAACGGAACTCGGCGCGGCTGACGGCCGGGTCCAGGGTGTAGGGCTCCAGGCGGAACTGCACCTGGGGCTCGCTGGGGTTGTCGGCAAAAAAGCTCTGGCGGATGACCTGGGCCGCGGCCATCTGTTCGAGGTAGGTGCGCGACATGGGCAAGCTGCGGCCGTCGATGCTGCGCAGGCGATAGTCGCCCGCGTCACCGCTGACGAAGGGGCGCAGGTAGTTGTCGAAGAAGCGCTCGGCAATGCCCTGGGCCTTGAAGAACTCGCGGAAGTCGCTGATGGCCACATCGCTGCTGCTGTGGGCATCGAACGGGTAGCGCTGGTTGATCGCCTTGCCATAGAAGCTGTACAGCTCGCCCTGGTAACGCTGGTTGAGGTAGCGGTACGCATCGTTGAGCACCAGGCCCCAGGTCTCCTCGGCCATCAGGCTGAACCAGGCGCTGACCGGCCGCGGCAAACGTGCCGAGGTGGTGCGCAAGCTGCTCAAGGCGTCACGCTGACCGCTCATGCGGCTCTTGGCCATTTCGAAGGCGGCCTGCTCGGGGTTGCTGGAGCGGGCCAATTGCGCCAGTTGCAGTTGCAGCTCGTTGAGCGCCTGCAGCGCCGGGGCCAGGTCGGCGGTCGGCGCGTTGTTGTCGTCCAGCAGTCGGTGCAGGGGTTCGAAGCGGCTTTGCAGGGTCTTCTTCGCGGTGTCCGGGAGCTTCTTCAGTAGCGCGTCCTGGGCCTTGCCCGCCGCCGCCACGGCGACCTTGCCCAGGGCCCCGCCACCGACCGCCTTGCCGGCAGTCTCGGCCAGTTCGTCAGTGGGCTCGGCCAGCACCGGGAAGCGCGTGTTCTCGCGCACCTCCACCAGCAACTGCACGATCGGCGAGTTGGCCGAGGTCAGGCCCGCCACCTGGTCCGCGCCTTCGGCTGCGTCGGTGATGGGTTCCAGGAGCACCCGGCCCACGGCCTCGCCCCAATGGTTGGCGTAGTCGCGAAAGTACAGTTGCTCCAGCTTGACCATCAGCTGGCGCAGGTCCATGCCGCTGATGTCGCTGCCCTCGCCCAGCACCCAGTTGTCATGCAGGATCTCGTTCACCAGGCTGGCGCCCTTGATCGAGAAATACTGCTGGTAGCCCTGCTGGGTGTAGAAGCCCGGGATCACGTAGTCGGCGCCCACCAGCAAGCCGCCCTGGGGGCCCAGGTTCTGGCTCAGGCGATAGTCCGGCAGGCTCCGGGCCTGTTCGCGCAGCACCCGGTAGATCACGTCGGCCAGGGATTCGCTGCGCAGCACCTGGCGCGCCTGGGCCACCAACCGGTCGTTCAGCGGGTAGCTGAACGGCTGTTGCAACAGGCGCTCGAAATGCTGGTTGAGACCGTTCTGTACCGTGCTGTTGCCGGTGTAGCGCCGCGACCAGTCGGCCGCCACCCAATCCTGCAGCCAGCTCGGGTCGCGACGTTGCTCAAGGTTGAGCATCAGGTAGGCCCGCAGGCTGTTGAGCAGGCGCTCGCGGTCCTTGAGGTTGGCGCGGATCTGCCCTTCGAGCATCTGCGCCACCCGGGGCAGCAACTGCTCTTGCAGCTCGCGCTCATAGGCGGCCCGCAGCAGCGGGTTGCTGGCCTCGCCCTGATACAGGCCGCTGCGTTCATGCAGCGCCACCTCGCCCTTGGGCGGGAATACCTGGGTCGCCTGGTAACTCAGGTCCAGCGCCTTGAGCGCGGCCATGGCATCGCTCTGGGCGTTCAGGGAGGCGCGTTGCGCCGTCCATTGCTGGGCCAGTTCGCGCAACTGCTCCAGGCGCCCGTGGTTGGCCGAAAAGCCCGTGGCCCACACCAGCCCGAACAGCCCGAGGGAGCCCAGCGCCCCCAGGTACAGGGCGCGCTGGCCCCAATGAATGCGCCGTCGCTCGCCCTGCTGCAGGCCGGCAAGGTCGGCTTCGGGGAAGATCACCTGGCTCAGCAGGTGATGGATAAACCGCGAACGGCCGTTGTGCAGGGTTGGCAGCACGGCGCTTTCCAGGCCCAGCTTGGCGCCAATAGCGGCGGTATCCGGGTCGAGCTGTTGGCTCAGGTGCGGCGCGCTGGTGAGGTAGAAGCCGCGCAACTGGCTGGCGCGCTGGTAGCGGTTGCCGGTGAAGGCCATGTCGACGAACAGGCACAAGCGCTCGCCGATCAACCCCAGCTGGTGCGGAAAATCGAGGATCCGCCCGCGGCGCTGGGTATCGCGCTCCTGGTGCATGCGCATGATCATCTGGCTGTTGAGCCGTCGCAGCAGGTCTTCGAACTCGCCCCGCAGCACCGCCACATCGGTGCCGTCCTGTTCCTTGCCAAAGCTCGCGCCAAACACCTGGTCGCTGTCCTCGCGGCTCAACTGGTCGAAGAACTCGTCGAAGCCGAGCAACTGGTCGGCCTTGCTCAACACCAGGTACACCGGCAGGTCCACGCGCAGCTTCTGCTGCACGTCCTGCAGGCGGCTGCGCACCTGGCGCGCCAACACCTCCAGGGCTTTCTCGTCGCCGCCCTGCAACACCTCCACCGGCAGGGTCAGCAGCACGCCGTTGAGCGGGCGGTTGCGCCGCCGGCTGCGCAGCAGTTCCAGCAGGGTGTTCCAGGCATGGCTGTCGACTTCGCCATCGGGATGGGTGAGGTAGCGCCCGGCCGTGTCGATCAGCACCCCATCCTCGGCGAAATACCAGTCGCAATGGGCACTGCCCTGGGTGTCGCGGGTCAGCTTGCGCTCAATGCGGTTAAGGGGAAACTCCAGGCCGGAAAAGTCCAGCAGGCTGGTCTTGCCGCTGCCCTGGGGGCCGATCAGCAAGTACCAGGGCAAGTCATCGCGCCAGTGCTCGCTGCGCCCGCGGTACAGGCTGGAAGTCTTCAGCGTGCGCAGCGCGTCCTTGAAACGGCTGCGCAGCTCTTTCTGCTCCTCGTCGATGCGCTGTTCTCGCTGCAGGCTTTCCTGGCCTTCCTCGCTCTGCTCCAGGGCGCTCTTGCGCACCCCGACGCGCCAACTGACAAACACCATGCTCAAGCCCCAGACCAGGCACAACACGCTGATGGTCAAGAGGCGCGAGGTGGCGCTTTCCCAGAACCGGTAATCGTCCACCGCCAGCAGCGGCCCGACGAACCACACCACGAGCGCCACCAGCACTACCAGCAACAGGGTCCAGACCCAGGTCCGGGCGAGGAACGCGATGGTTTTCTTCCATAGAGTCTTCATTGCAGTTTCCCGTCTTGCGGCTGGCTCGCGAGCGGAGCCGAATCAAGCTGCCGATAAGGTTGCAGCACCGTCTCGCGCTGCTCGGCCAGCACCCAGGCGAAGCCCGAATACATCACCACCAGGCTCACCAGGGTGAACAGCGCCACCGTCCACCCGGGCACGATGCGCACCAGGCTCGGGCGCTGCTGGCCAAAGCCCTGCCACTGCGGCGACAGCTCCCGGGGCACGTCGCCGCGCAACTGGCGGATCTGCCGGTACAGCGCGTCGCGAATGCCTTCGAGTTCCAGCACCCCGCGCGCCATGACCCGGTACTTGCCCTCGAACCCCAGGGACAGGCACAGGTACATCAGCTCCAGCATCGGCAAGTGGCGCACCGGGTTGCGGGTCATCTGTTCAAGCAGCTGGAAGACCTTCTCGCCGCCGAACGTCTCGCTGTGAAAATGGCTCAGCAGGCTCATCTGCGACCATTCGCTTTCATTGCCCCAGGTGGTGGTCACCACCGCCTCGTCCACCACCGTGCAGAGCACGTAGCGGGCGCTCATGACCTGCCCGCCGTCGGCGCCGTTGTGCAGCGCCCGGGCCTCGAACTGCTTGACCCCGGCGCTCAGTTGCTGGTTGAGGGCGAGCATGTCTTCGCTGTTGACGCTGTGCTTGAGCCGCACCACTTCCGACAGCAGTTCGGAGGCCGCCGCCACCAGCGCATTGAGGCTGACGTTGAAAGCCTGTGCCGGTTGCAGGCGCGCGGCGTAGATCATCCGCTCCTCCAGCTGTTCGAAACGCGGCGGCGCGGCGAAATCGGTCAGTGCGGCGGGGCCGGCGTGCGGTTCCTGGCGATCGAGGAGGACGGTCTTGTCATCCCCGCGGTATTCCCTGTCCTTGATCATGGCGCTCAGTTCCTGATGGCCCAGAATTTCAGCTCCAGCTCGGAAAACTCACCGGAAACGTGGAAGGCGAAGCCCCCGGAGCGTTCCAGCTGCGTCAGTTCCTGGGCGCTGAATTCGAGAATGAAATAGGTTTTGCTGGAGTGGAACGGGATCTGCCGTGGCGCCACCGACAGCGGTTTGACCTTGATCCCCGGCAGGTGCAGGTTGACCAGCTGGCGGATGTTCTCCACCGGGCCGACCTTGAGGTGGGCCGGCAGGCGGTGCCGCAGTTCCTCGGTGTCGCAGTTGGCGCTGGCGGCAAGGACGAACGAGGACGACTCCAGCAGGGTGTGGTCGTTCAGCGCCGCCACCAGGATCCCGTACTGGCGCTCCTGCAACAGCAGTTCGATGGCGTGCTGCTCCAGGACCATCGACAGCACCTGGCGGATCGCATCCATCAGGCTGCGAAAGCTCGCGCCCTGGTCGCTGTGCTGGTAGCGCGTGTCCAGGCGCGGGCGCTTGCTCTCGCTGGAGAAGGTCGACAGGTCGCCAAGCATGCTCAGCAGGCTGCGATACAGCTCCTCCGGGTGCACCTGCTCCAGGTCCAGGTAGTGGCGCAGCAGCACTTCGGTGCGGTTGATCAGTTGCAGCATCATGAAGTCGCCCACCTCGGCGCCACCGACCTTGCCGTTGGAACGGATTCTTTCGGCAATGGTGTCGCCACGGTGCGCGAGCATGCTGATCACCTCCTTCAGGCACGACAGCAGGTAGGCGCTGGCGTGGGTCTGGATGAAGGTCGGGAAAAAATCGCCGTCGAGGCTGATCACCCCTTCGGCATTGCTGCCCTGGATCTCGCAGACCTTGAGCTTGACGTAGGCCTGGTCGCTTTGCTGCTCGCCGAGCAACAGGCGGAAATCCGGCCGGCCACAGCTGATCTGGCTGCTGGAGTCGTCGTCGGCATTGGAGTCGGCGACTTGCGCCTCATAGGTGATGTAGCGCGCCAGCACATCGGACTGCTCGGCGCGGCGCGCCTCGATGTGGTTGCCGGTCACCAGCGGCAGCGCCAGGTACACCGAGGTCTTGCTGGTGTTGGCCGGCACGTCCAGCGCCAGCGGCTCGCTGCTGTCGCCCAGGGCGAACAGCGAACCGTCGGGCAGGATGCCCTCGGCCTGGCTGATCACCAGCTTGCCCATGTTCAGGTACTGCAGGTCGATTTCCAGCCCGAGAAAGCCCCAGGTGTAACTGCCCAGCAACTGGGTGCGGGTCTTGAGCTGGTGGTCGAAGTAACGATCGTTGTGCTGGAAGTGCTGGGGCCGCAGGAGCATGCCTTCCTGCCAGATCACCTTGTGCTCGTTCATGGTCGCTCCCCCGCCTGGGCCAGGGTTTGCAGGCGGTTGCGGATGCCCGCCTGATCGAGGATCAGCTCACTGCGGGTGACATCCATGGCGGTGATCGGGATCACGTAGCGCCAGCGGGTTTCCGGCAGGTCGCGGTAGGCGGCCAGCACCCCGACATAACGGCTTTGGCTGTCGACGCTGAGCTTGAGGTCGACGCTCTCCCCCGGACGCAGCTCCAGTTCCTCGCTGGCCACCAGGTCCGGCGCCAGCGCCTCCTTGGCCCGCTCGTAGAGGCTGAAGAAGTCGGCGTTTTCAAAGGCCACCGGGTGCTTGAGTTCCATCAGCCGCACCACGATGGGCGACGGCCGGCCATTGAGGTCGGGGTTCAGTTGGTCACTGGCGGTCAACCTGAGGTCGAGCTTGGTCAGGCTGGAATACGGCGACAGTGAGGTGCACGCGGAGACCAGCAGCAGCGCGAGCAGGGTCGCGGTGTGCAGTACTAAGGCCTTGCAGCGGGACATGGGGGTCATCCTTGATGGGCTTCGGTGTTGAGGGTGGAGATCAGCCGGTGCTGCTCCTCGTAGGCCTGGGCAAAATCCCGGGCCAGCAGGCGCTCGCTCCAGTCATTGTCCTGACGCAGGTTGTGGTGATAGCGCAGGTACGCCCGCCAGTAGCGAGCGGAACTGGCCAGCCAGGGCTGCTTGCCGTCTCGCTCGAAGCGCAAGACCAGCTGTTGTGGCGAGAAATGCTCCAGGGTGCTGCGCACCGCCGCGCGACTGGCGGCCAGCAGCGCCACCTGATGCGCCTGCAGATCGCCAAAGGCCCGGGCGATGGCTTGCGGCGCGGGTAACTGCCCAGGCTTGTCGTCCAGCAGCAACCGGCCCAGGGCTTCACTGGCGTCGACGGCGAAACGCAGCGGGTTCTTGCCGGCGCTCTGGACCACGGTCTGCGCCAGGCGCAGTTCGTTTTTCAATTCACTGCGGGTGCGCAGGCTCTGCTGCAGGCCGCCGATGCTCTGTTTGAGCAGCGCCGCCGCCTGGATCGCCAGGGTTTCCCTGGCCTGCGCATCAAGCCCCTTGAGCGACACCCCGAGGGCGTTGCCGAACTGCTCCCAGAACAGCTCGCCGGGGCCGCCGGGGACGGCCGGCGAAGGTGCTGGTGCCACGGCCGCAGCAGGCGCCACCAGTTCGGGCACCAGCAGGCTCTCGGTGTCGATCCGCGCATAGTCGGCAAAGGACCGCGGGGCCTGGGGCGGGCTGCGCAGGATCGCCAGCGGATCCTGCTCGCGTGCGCCCTGCTCTTCCTGCGCCAGGGCCACCAGCGGGTCGAGGTGGATAAAGGCGTCATCCGGAATGACGCTGCCCGCCGGCAGCGGCCGCCCCACTTCGGTAGCCAGATCCTCGCCCAGTGGCACCAGCCGCGCGCGAATCCCGAAGCCCCCCAGCTCATAGGTGCTGCCATGCTCGATGCGCAAGGCCTCGCCCTTGCGCAGGCGCGCGCCGCTGTCCTTGAGGACGATGCCGTTACTGCTGGTGTCGGTGAGAAAGAACGCCCCCTCGCGATAACTGACCCGGGCGTGATAGTTGGACAGGTGACGCTTGCCGTCGGCGATCACCCAGTCGCAATCCTCGCCGCGACCGATGACACCACCGCGGCGCCTGAAAGTCTTGCTGACGCTCTCGGCAGGCAGGCGCTGCGGCGGATCGAGCATTTCAAAAACCAGTTCCATGGTGCTGCTCCTTGCGCTCACTTGCCGCGATTGACCGTCTGCGGGTCGCCAAGCGGGCGATAGTGGTGGTCGTTGAATTTGTAGTTACCACTGCAGCCGCTCAGGTGGCCGGAAACCACCAGCAACAGCAGGACCAGGGGCCAGTGACGAACAGGCATCGGCGGATCTCCAGATAAGGGAAAAGGGCTGCGGCCGCACGGCATGCGCAGGCCGCCGAGCAAGGGTGCACGGGGGGCGGCCGGGCTCACTGGTGCACCTCCTGTGGCTCTTCGGGCTGGAGCTTCAAGCGCGCCAGGCGGTAATGCAGGGCTCGGCGCGACATGCCCAGCTCACGGGCCGCATGGGTACGATTGCCAGCGTGTTTGTGCAGGCACTCCAGCAGCAGGCCGCGTTCGACCTGCTCCATGCGCAGGCGCAGGTTCAACGATTGCACATCGACCCGCGCAGAGCGCCGCAGCAGCAAGTGTTCGGGGAGCAACTCGCGGCCCTCACAGAGCAGCACCGCGCGCTCCACCAGGCCCTTGAGCTCGCGCACGTTGCCGGGGAAGGCGTAGGCCCCGAGCATGTGCAGGGCGCTGTCGGACCAGGCCAGCACCTCGCGCTGCAGGAAGGCGCAGGTCTTGTCGCAGAAGTAGCGCGCCAGGATCGGGATGTCGCCTTCGCGTTCGCGCAAGGCGGGCAATTCGATGGGGAACTGGCCCAGGCGGTAGTACAGGTCTTCGCGGAACTCGCCGCTGCTCACCAGGGCCGGCAGGTCACGGTGGGTGGCGGCGATGATGCGCACATCGATCTTGCGGGTGTGGTTGTCGCCCAAGGGGCGGATCTCGCCCTCCTGCAGCACCCGCAACAGCTTGGCTTGCAGGGGCAGCGGCATGTCGCCGACTTCATCCAGCAGCAGCGTGCCGCCGTCCGCCGCCTCGAACAGGCCGATGCGGTCGCTGTCGGCACCGGTGAACGCACCCTTGCGATAGCCGAACAGCTCGCTTTCCAGCAGGTGCTCGGGCAACGCCGCGCAGTTCTGCACGATGAAGGGCCGCAAGCGACGCGGGCCGTAATCGTGGATGGCCCGCGCCACCACTTCCTTGCCGGTGCCGGTCTCGCCCTGAAGCAGGACGGTATAGGGGCTGTGCAGCACCTTGCTGATCAACTGGCAGGTCTGGCGCATCGCCAGGCTCTTGCCGACCAGGCCGTAGTCACTGGCCCGACGCTGGGCCGCGGGCGCGCCCTGGAGCGCAACCGCACTGCGCTGCCAGCGCTGGCGCAGGCTGAGCTGGGCCAGCAGGAAGGACCCGGACAGGCCCAGGGAGCCAGCAAAGCCCTGCAACTGGGCAGGGGCGCGACTGGCACACAGCAACAACCCCTGCACCGCACCCTGGGCATTGGCCAGGGGCACGCACAACAGGCAATGCCAGGGATCGCCCGCCTCCGGCAGGAAGTCGGTCCGGTACAAGCCGTTCCCCAGGTCCGCCAGGAACAGCACGCGGTTCTGGCAGAGGCAGAACTGCAACAATTGTTCGTCGTGGTAGTCCGCCGGCAAGACCTCGGCGGCGCGTGGCGCGCTGCTGCCTTGCAGGTGCTCGGCGCACAGGCCGAGGTGAGTGTGGGCGGCATCCAGCAGGTACAACTGAGTCAGCTCGCAACCGCTGAGCCGGGCGACGGCCCCAACAAAGTCCGCGAGCAGGCTGGCCTCGTCCCGGGCATGCCCGAGGTCGCGGTACATCCCCAGCAGGGATTCGGCATAGGCCAGTGGTTGGGCTATCTGGGTAAACATCGTGGCCACCTCACGCGAACTCACAGGTCACGTTGCCCTGGCCATCCAGCGTGGCATGCACCTGCTTGAGGCTCTCGCCGGTCGCCATGGCCTGCAGCAGGCGGTCGGCCACCCGGGGAACCAACTGCGCCTCCAACAGGTGATCGATCAGCCGCGCGCCGCTGTCGCTTTGCCCGCAATGCTCGGCCAAGTGCCCGACCAGCGCCTGGCAGTGGCTGAACTGCAACTGCCGGCGCAGCAGGCGCTGGCCCAGGCGCTGCAATTTGATTTCGATCAGCTCGCGCAACACCGGCCCGTCCACCGGGTAGAACGGCACCACGCGCATGCGCGCCAGCAACGCCGGCTTGAAGTGCGCGCTGAGGGCCGGCCGGATCGCCGCTTCCAGGGCTTCGGCACTGGGCCTTTGGCCCTGCGCGCAGAGTGCATCGATGCGCTCGCTGGCCAGGTTCGAGGTCATCAGGATCAGCGTGTTGCGAAAGTCGATCTCGCGCCCTTCACCGTCATTGGCCAGGCCCTTGTCGAAGATCTGGTAGAACAGGTTGAGCACATCCGGATCGGCCTTTTCCACTTCGTCCAGCAGCACCACCGAATAGGGTTTCTGCCGCACCGCTTCGGTGAGCATGCCGCCTTCGCCGTAACCGACGTAGCCGGGCGGCGCGCCGATCAGGCGCGAGACGGTGTGTTTCTCCTGGAACTCGGACATGTTGATGGTGGTCAGGAAACGCTCGCCGCCATACAGCAGGTCCGCCAGGGCCAGGGCCGTCTCGGTCTTGCCAACGCCACTGGGCCCCACCAGCAGGAACACCCCCACCGGCGCGTCGGGTTGGTTCAGGCCGGCGGCGCTGGCGCGCATTGAACGGTCAAGGGCCTGCACGGCCTGCTCCTGCCCGCGAATCCGTGCCCGCAGGTCGTCGGCGAAACTGGCCACGCGGGCGTTGTGCTCGCGCGCCAGCTGTTCCTGGGGCACCCCGGTCCAGGCGCTGATCACTTCCGCCACCAGCCGCGGGCACACCTCGAAGCTCACCAGGCGCTCTTCGGCCTGGGCCGCGCTCAGCGCGCGGTGGACTGCCGTCAGCTCGGTTTCCAGCGCCTGCAGGTGCTCCTCGGGCTCGCGGCCAGGCGCTTGCCCGTCTGTGGAAGCAACCGCCAGCGCCTCCCGGGCCAGGGCCAATTCCTGGCGCAGCGCCAGCAGGCGTTCGGCCTGCTGGCGTTGCTCGGCCCAGCGCTGCTCCAGGGCCAGTTGCTCGACCTCGGCCTCCAGCAGGCGTTGCTCCAGCAACTGCAACGCGTCGTGGTCGATCTCCAGCCCGGCTTCGGCATCCCGGCGCAGGGCCTGCTGCTGACGGCCGCCTTGCGCCCGTTCGGCCCGCAACCGCTCCAGGCTTTGCGGCGCGGTGGCGAGGCTGATGCGCACCCGGGCGCAGGCGGTATCAAGCACGTCGACGGCCTTGTCCGGCAGCTGCCGACCCGCCAGGTAACGGGCCGACAATTCGGCTGCCGCCACCACGGCATCGTCGCGCAGGTAGATGCCGTGGCTCTTTTCATAGACCCGGGCCAGGCCGCGCAGGATGGTCACCGCTTCGTCGACGCGAGGCTCATGCAACTGCACTGGCTGGAAGCGCCGGGCCAGGGCCGGGTCCTTCTCGAAGTACTTCTTGTATTCGCTCCAGGTGGTGGCGGCGATGGTCCGCAGCTCGCCCCGAGCCAGGGCCGGCTTGAGCAGGTTGGCCGCATCGCTGCCCCCGGCGTTGCCACCCGCGCCGATCAGGGTGTGGGCCTCATCGATGAAAATGATGATCGGCCGCGGCGCCGCCTTGACCTCGTCGATCACGCCTTTCAGGCGCCGCTCGAACTCGCCCTTGACGCTGGCCCCGGCCTGCAGCAGGCCCATGTCCAGCGACAGCAGCTCGACCCCCTGCAGCGCCTGTGGCACCTCGCCGGCGACAATGCGTGACGCCAGGCCTTCGACCACCGCGGTCTTGCCGACCCCGGCCTCGCCGACAATGATCGGGTTGTTCTTGCGCCGCCGGGCCAGGATATCCACCATCTGGCGGATCGCATCGTCGCGGCACAGCACCGGGTCGAGGGTGCCGTCCCGGGCCTGCTGGGTGAGGTTGTGGGTGAAGCGCTGCAGCAGTGACTCGCCGCCCGCCGCCGGCTGACCGCTCGCCCCCCGCTCGCCCTGCTGAGCCAGGGCGAAATCCTTCAAGCGTTCGATGTTCAGCCGCGCCAGCAACGGCTGGTAGCGACTGCCGGCATAGCGCAGCGGGTTGCGCAGCAACGCCAGGATCAACGCGGCCTGCTCCACCTGGGTCTGCCCCAGCTCCAGGTTGGCCACCAGCAGCGCATCCTGCAGCCATTGCACCAGTTCCGGGGCGAATACCGGATTGCGCGACGCGCTGTGCTCGGCCCCGGCCTGCAACACGCCACTGAGTTCACCGAGGTCGATCGCGGCATCCTGCAGGGCCCTGGCGAGCAGGCCCTGGGGGCGTTCGAGCAACTCCAGCAGCAGGTCTTCCACCAGGATCTTGCTGCCGCCCCGGGCCACGCAACGCTCGGCGCAGCGCTCCAGATCACGGCGGGTATCGGCATCCAGTGCCTGGATCAGTTGTTGCAGATCTACGTTGATCATCGATCTCGTCCTTAATGAGAGAGGCTGCCCAGGGTCACCACGCCGTCGGCGCGTTCGCGTCCCAGCCAGCTGGTCCAGCCCAGGCGACAGGCGTTTTGTTCGCCGATGCACAGTTCACGGATTTCTTCCTGGCGCAGCACCAGGCGAATGTCGTAGTCCAGCGGGTCGCGCAAGGTGAAGCGCACCAGCGCGCAGAGCGGTTGGTAGCCGAAGCCGATCGGCAGGAATTCATGAAAGCGTTGCCAGTCGAGCTCGCGGATATGGATGCGGAACTTGCCGCTGCGATCGCGCACCCGCTCCCCCAGCACCAGGTCCTCGCCGAGCACGCTGTTGCCCAGGCCCAGGCGGTTGCGCTGCTCGTGGAGAATCTCCACTCGGCGCTCGATGCACTGCTCGATCACCAACTGCGCATGCTTGAAGTAGTAACGCAGCACCGCCTCGATCAACGCCGCCGAGTGGGCCCGCAGGCTCAAGAGCCCGAGGTAGGGCAGCAGGCGTTTCCAGTTCAACTCCCGGGCCTGGCGAATCTCCACGCCGCCCAGGCCGATCAAGGCGAACAGCTGGCTGGAGAACGGGTCCAGGGCGCCACTGGAGAAGCTCGCGCGATAGCGGTACTTGCGCCAGATCGGCAGCATCAGACGTTGCAGGCGGTGGTGGAACAGGTCGAGGAAATGGCGCGTCGGGTTGCCTTCCTCACCATCCCCCAGCGCCTGTTCGCCATAGAAGGCCGGCAACGGCGAGCCCGCGCCGAACAGGCCGATCAGGTTGAAGCGCAGGCGCGCATGCAACAGGCCGTGCTCTTCGAAAAACTCCACCCGATCGACATCGCTACCAGGGAATCCCAGGCTCGGATTGGCCTGGAACTCCAGCTGATCGTAGAGTTCGTCATCACTCAGGTTGGGGTGAGCATCACGCAGTCGATCGACCACCAGCATCACCGCCTGGAACAGCGAGTACTCCCGTATACCCCGGGACAGCTCGCTTAAAGCAGGGGCTGCAAGCCCATGCGTGGCGTCCATTGGTACACCTCTCCTTGTGTACTGTTTACCCGCAGCTCGTGGTACGAATTGAGGCTGGCGTAAAGCGCGAAAAACTCGTTGAGCACCGAGGCGAAGATGAACAGGTCGCCTTCGCCGATATAGCCCTGTGGGTCGATGGTCAGCTCGGTGCGCAGGCCTCGCAGCGGCAGGCCGCGGTGCAGGCGATCGACGTGTTCATGACGGATCGACTTGAGCCCGCCGAGCAGACGTTTGCTGACCCGTTCGGCGTGCTGGTCGTAGTACCGCGGCAGGTCATAGGTTTCGAGAATCACCTTGAGCGCATCGACGTTGGCCAGCGACAGGTAGTTGAGGGACATGTTGCTGATCAGTTTCCACAGAAAATCGCGATTGAGCGGCGGCGCGTAACTGGAAGTGGCCGCGGTGATATTGCGAAAACTGAGGAAATCCGGCGTCGCCTCGCAAGGCAGGTTGATGTCCCCCAGGCGCAGCTGGCGAGGCAGATTCTGGTTAGTGCAGGTCAGCTCGATGGACAGGGTTTCCTGGGCCTCGGATTGGCGAATGGCGAAACTCAGGTAGGTGTCCAGGCCGTCATGCAGCAACGACGAACGCTGGCGGATGCTGTAGTGCGGGCGGCTCTGGGGCACGTCGAAACTGGGGTCATGCTCGAAGGATTCGAACGGTACATAGTCCTGGTAGCCAACCCCGCCCGGCGCCCAGCCGGTGACTGAATCCACCGAGAACACCCCGCAGTTTTCCAGGTCGTATTCCGCCGGCAGCAACAGATACTCGTCCTGCTTGCCGTCGAGGCGGATCGGCAGCGCGTCGTGCTTGAACAGGTTGACGATGGGCGTGCAGTACAGCTTGACGTTGTCCAGGGTCGGGCGCAGGCGCTGGATGCCGCTCTTGCGGATATCGAAGCGCAACTCCAGCCCGCGCACCTGCTTGAGGCTGTCTTCGGGCAGTGAACGCAACGCCTCCAGGCCGCCGAGATCGACGAACAGGAACTTGTCCTGGAAGGAGAAATACTCCTGCAGATAGCGGTAGCCACGGAAGGTGTTCAGCGGGTACGGGATCAGCGCCTCCTCCTCGGCAAACCCCACCGGCTGCAGCTGGCTGGCTGGAATCTTCAACGACAGCGGGTCGCCGTTGGCGCCTTGGAGCGGCGCGCCGCCTTCCTGCAACGGCACCAGCTCGATACTTTCCAGGTTGCGCAGCAGGCTCAGGTAGAGCATCTGGCTGATATAACGCTCACCGGCCAGGTGCAGCCGCAAGCGGCTGAGCTCCAGCTCGCCGACATGGCCGTCGCAGCTCATGTGCAGGTGCAGGCTGAGCAAGGCGCCATCGCCCTTCACCGAATAGCTCAGCCCGCTCAGGTCCAGGGGCAATACCTCGGTGGGATAGCAGGTACGGAAGCGGCAGCGCACCTCATTGACCGGCTGGCTTTCCACCGGGGTATCCCGAGGCACCGCCACCGCTGGCCCCGAGCGCTGCAACGGATCGAACTGCAAGACGCTGAACGCCGGCAACGGCCGCATGTAGTTCGGCCATAGCAGGTGCATCAACGAATGGCTGAGCTCCGGCAGTTCGTCATCAAGTTTTTGCCGCAGGCGCCCGGTAAGAAAGGCGAAGCCTTCCAGCAAGCGCTCCACATCCGGGTCCCGCCCGGCCTGCCCGAGAAACGGAGCCAGCGCCGGACTACGCTCGGCGAAACGCCGGCCCAACTGGCGCAGCGCGGTCAGTTCGCTTTGGTAGTAGTGGTTGAAGGACATGGCGTACCTGCCTGGAGTGAGTGAAATGGGCGAGCGCTGAAAATGCCCCGGTTCAGGGTGATGTTTGAATCCGTGTTGTCACTTCCGAAAACAGCCGTTCCAAGGAAGCTTTTAAAACTATTACGGCAATACTCAAGCAACCTCCCAATACGCTATCAATGAGCGGACAAACCAAAAAACAGGAAAACCTCTTCACACTTTGCAAGAGACAAACGAGCACTTTCGTGCCCCTACAGCAAGAGCCTCCCCATCTAATTTTTAAAATGGGTATAAGGTGTATTACTTACAAAAACATTCATCCAGCTCTCTTCCCATTCCGGCATGGAAATGACAAACAGCTTTTTCTGCCAATCAAACTTGATCCAATAAATTCCAACCTCATGATCATTTTCAAATGCCCGCATATCCAAAGACTGCGTGTCGTACAAAGGTGTTCGGTAGACTTTTTCAGGAGCCTGCCTATCAATGACTCGAAGATAAGCCATTCCACCCAGAAAGAAGACGCCATCAACACGCACATTTTCCATCACAAATCGGCCAGACGGACTTATCAGTGCAGTACTCGCGGGATACCCAAGCATTACGTTTACGGTGTATGCCAACACTGTACCCAACACGACAGCGGCTAGGATTGTTCGCCGAAACCATTTGCTTTTGGCCATCTTCATCATTGCGCACCACCCGATTCCCAGCACTCGCCTCAGATCAAAAAACAGACATTAAAAATAATACCCATGCTGTTTTTTTGCCCCACACGAAACTTCACTCCTACAGTGTCATGACAACAAGAGGGACATGCTCATATAGAACATCAGAGAAAACCTGAAAATCGCCACCCTTCCCTGTTTGTCGTCTATAGGCAACAAAGTGCGAATTCTTAATATAGAAATAACGCGCCTCGGCAATTTCTTTGTACATACGATCCGAGGCAGCGTCTCCAGGCCCTTGCATCGTTACAGCACCCTGGGCTTCCGCTAGGCCGACATTGGCAGCATTTGCAGCGAATGGCCCTTCAATACCATCAAAGTTCCAAAAACCCAGAGGCTGGCTAAAAAAGCTGCTGGGGGCATCATTAAAGTCATAAGCATCTTCAACATAAAAGCCTATGCGACTGACTAAAAGCTGCACCTTATCCTTAGTTACAACAACCTCTCCCTCGGGAAAGACCCGAACATTAAAATCAGCCAGAGCCGCCCTTAACTCGTCTATCTCATCGACGAATCGAAAAATTACCGACCGACTATTGCAATAACCGAACCGCTCTACCGATCTCGCCTCCCCATTAAACTGAAGCGGGTACACACCAGGAGTTCGCCCCTTGAATTTCGGCAGTATTTTTTCGCGCATCAGGTCTTGAGCCGGTCCATTATTCCAAGCCACTCGTAGAACATTCAGCACCTTATTGAAACGCTCAAACTTGGCAAGCCAACTCATCTTGACGATTGCACTATTGAAATAGGGCGCTGGAGCAAGGGCAGCATGGTCCTTGACTTCGTTCGACATTGCGCCATCTATCGTCGACCAAGGCTTGCCATCAAACCAGTACTGCATCAGGTCGGCGGCGACATTCCAGTTCATTTTTCTCATCGCTGCTGGAATATCACTCACTCCGAAAAGACGAATCGCCAAGGTCTTTTCGGCATGCTTATTCGCAGGACTCAAACTAGATGTCGCAACTATTTCCGTCACCTAGGAACTCCCATTTGCATGCAAGAGTGGGATTGCCGCCGACTCTTCAACGCCATCGACCATGATCAAGCAATCACCACTTCGGTCTGCCGTTCGATAATCAGTTCATACATCTCGGCATTCGAAGATGATATTTTTTCGGTCTTACCATCGGCCCCCGTCACTCCACTAAAGATCTTTCCAGAAGCCGTTTTGAAGGTATAGGCAATCCCCACCAATGGTTTTCCGGTCTTCTGACACTCAATCGCATACTGTTCGTTGAACGGCCAATTGATCTGCACCGGCAACGGCGCCACAAACGGCGCCGGGGTAAAGCTGTCGCCAATGATCACGGTGCCCGACCCGCCAATCACCGTGTTGCCATGAGCGCCCACCGAGCCCTGGGTCGCCGCGGCTCGGCCATTGATCGACACGGTACCGCTCAAGCCGCCCACCAGGGCACCACCACAGGCCGAGACATCGCCCTGGCGCGCGGCCGGAAGGCCGTCGAACAGCACGTCCGCCGAGCCGCTGGCAATGGGGTTGACCCCATGCCCGGGGATCGGGCAAGCCGTTGGATCGCTGACCCGCGCCGCAGGTTTTCCAGACATCGCCGCACCCTCCCTACTTGACCCGAACCTGACCGCTGCCATCCAGGCGCGCGGCGAAACTGACCTGGCGCTTGACCCCTTCCACCTCCAGCAGGCCTTCGATGCTGAAGGCCAGCTTGAGCTGGTCGTGGTCGCGCGGCAGTGACACCACCCGCACGTTGGACAGCCTGGGTTCATAGGTCTCGATAAAGCTTTCAATGGCCCGGCGCGCCTGACTCAAGGAGTCGTGCAGGCTCAGGCGCATGTCGTTGAGATCCGGCAAGCCGTAGTCGGACAGCGTCTGCACACTGCCCGCACGGGTGCTGAGCATCTTCGCCAGATGGGCAGCCACCGAAGCCATGGCGGCCACTTCGCGGCTCCAGCCGACACGTTGCTCGGCTTCACCGCTCAGGCGTTCGAAAAGACTGCCGTAGCGACGCATGGCTTGGCTCCTTCTGCCTTATTCCTTGTCCAGCTTGCCCACCAGCGACAGGGTGAAATCCGCGCCCATGTACTTGAAGTGCGGCCGCACATTGAGGCTGACCCGGTACCAGCCCGGCTCGCCTTCGACATCGCTGACGATGATCTGCGCGGCACGCAGGGGACGCCGGCCACGCACTTCGCTGCTGGGGTTCTCCTGGTCGGCCACGTACTGGCGGATCCACTTGTTGAGCTCCAGCTCCAGGTCGGTGCGCTCCTTCCACGAACCCAGTTGCTCGCGCTGCAGCACCTTCAGGTAATGGGCCAGGCGGTTGACGATCATCATGTAGGGCAGTTGCGTACCCAGCTTGTAGTTGAGCTCGGCTGCCTTGCCCTCGGCGCTGATGCCGAAGAACTTGGGCTTCTGCACCGAGCTGGCCGAGAAGAACGCCGCGTTGTCACTGCCCTTGCGCATGGTCAGGGAGATGAAGCCCTCTTCCGCCAGTTCATACTCGCGGCGGTCGGAAACCAGAACCTCGGTGGGGATCTTGGTCTCGATCTCGCCCATGCTTTCAAAGTGGTGCAGCGGCAGGTCTTCCACCGCGCCGCCGCTCTGCGGGCCGATGATGTTCGGGCACCAGCGGAACTTGGCGAAGCTGTCGGTCAGGCGCGTGCCAAAGGCGTAGGCGGTGTTGCCCCACAGGTAGTCTTCGTGGCTGTTGGCGACGTTTTCCTTGTAGACGAAGGACTTCACCGGGTTCTCTTCCGGATCGTAAGGGTTGCGCAACAGGAAGCGCGGCAGGGTCAGGCCGATGTAGCGTGCGTCCTCGGACTGGCGAAAGCTCTGCCACTTGGCAAATTGCGGGCCCTCGAAGTGATCCTTGAGGTCCTTGAGGTCCGGCAGGCCGGCAAAGCTTTCCAGGCCGAAGAACTTCGGCCCCGCCGCGGCAATGAAGGGCGCATGGGACATGCACGAGACGCTGGAAACGTACTGCATCAGCTTCACGTCCGGGGAGCTGGGGGACATGAAGTAGTTGGCGATGATCGCGCCCACTGGCTGGCCACCGAACTGGCCATATTCGGCGGTGTAGATGTGCTTGTAGAGACCCGCCTGCATCACTTCCGGAGAGTCCTCGAAGTCGTCCAGCAGATCCTGCTTGGAAACGTTGAGGATCTCGATCTTGATGTTCTCGCGGAAATTGGTCCGGTCCACCAGCAACTGCAGGCCACGCCATGCCGACTCCAGCGACTGGAAATCGGCATGGTGGAGGATCTCGTCCATCTGCTGGCTGAGCTTGGCGTCGATCTCGGCAATCATCCGGTCGACCATGGCCTTCTTCACCGGCTCGCCGCTGTTCTGCGGTTTCAGCAACTCTTCGATAAAGGCCGAGACTCCGCGCTTGGCGATGTCATAGGCTTCGTCGTCCGGGGTCAGGCGGGTCTCGGCGATGATGCTATCGAGGATGCTGTATTCGCTGCTGTCCTGATTCTTCTGCTGTGCGGCACTACTGCTCATGATCTAGCTTCCTTTGCTGTTGGGGGTCTCAGGCTTGCTCGGCGGGAGCGGCATTCAGGCCCAGTTCACCCAGAACCCGACCGCGGGACTCGTCGTCGGCGAGCACCCCTTCGATGGCCTTGCGAAAGGCCGGCGCATTGCCCAATGGCCCTTTGAGCGCCACCAGGGCGTCACGCAGTTCCATGAGCTTTTTCAGTTCCGGAACCTGCTCCACCAGGCTGGCCGGGTTGAAATCCTTCATCGAGTCGACGCGCAACTGCACCGCCAGCTCATCGCTGCCACCGTCGTCCTGAAGGCGGTTGGGCACGCTCAGGGTCAGGCGCAGTTCCTGCTTGGCCAGGACCTCGTCGAAGGTCATCTTGTCGATGCTGATGGGTTTGCGATCCTCCACCTTGCGTTCATCCAGACGCTGGGTGTAATCGCCAATCGCCAGTAGCTTCAACGGCAGTTCAATCTCTTCCTGAGCCCCGCCGGTGGCGGGTTTGAACGTGACGTTGATACGTTCCTTGGGGGCTACGGAGCCTTCTTTGGCCATGTCACTTCTCCTTGGGGTTGTCGGCCCTGGGGCCTATTCGAGTACCGCCTCGAGATCGAGATGGCACAACCTGCGATAAACCTCTTCCTTGCGCTCGCGCACTGCATGGTTCTGCGGCAACAGCTCGCAGCAGTTGTGCAGCAGGTGCAGGACTTCCAGCGCCAGGTCCGGCTCCCAGGCCTGCAGGCCACTGTCCTGCAATTGCTGGTCAAGGGTTTCCAGTTGAGTCCGGGCCAGTTCGTACTTCTTGGCCATGAAACACAGGCGGGCCAGGCTCAATTGCCAGAAGAACCGCACGCGCCCGCCCTGGGCACTCTGCAGGCCCTGCTTGAACACCTGGACCGCCGCCTTCAGGCCATCCTTGCGCAGGGTCGGCTGCACGTCTTCCAGGGCCTGCTCCCAGGCTGGCAACTGGCTGGCGGACTCGACCTTGCGCGGCGCACTGGTGCTGTGCAGGTGGGGCAGGACGTTGGCGCTGATCCAGCTGCGGGTCGCCGGTTCGGCAAAGGGCACGCCGTCATGGAAGCGCAACTCGACGACCCCCGGCAGTCGCTGCAGCAGCAAGGCGAAATGCATTTCCACCTCGCGCATGGCGTGCTCGGAATTGAGCTCCTGCAGGCACTCCCAGACCATGCGCTGGCCGTCGAACCAGAACGGCGCCCGAGCCAGGCTGGCTTCCAGTTCCACCAGCAGGTCGGCGTACTGGCCCTGGCTGTAGCGTTCCTGATAGTGACGCAGCTTGTCCGCCGGCAACCCGCGCAAGGCGGTGACCTGCTCGGCGTTGCGCTCGGGCACGGCGTCGATGGACAGCCACAGCAGGGTCCGATTGAGGCGCAGCGCCCGTTGGTCGGTGGCCTTCTGGCGCAGCCACCAGGCGCACAACGACCGCGCGCTCTCCTGCTGCGCGCGCAGGGCTTTGTGCGCGTCCTTTTCGTTATCGATGGGCGAACCCGGGGTGAACAGTTGCGTCGCCGCCTGCTTGACCTGAGCCACCACGGTGCCCACGGCTCCGGGTTCCGGCTGATGGTCCGCGGCCCGGGCCACCATGCCCCGCAGGCGGCGGCAGATCGGCAACAGCAAGGGCGCGTCGTCCCCCAGTTGCAGGGTCAGGATGCCGTCCAGGCCTTCCAGTTGCTCCACCACACGGCGGAACAGCGGCAGTTGCTCCTTGATCGGCACGTTGTCATCCAGCACCTCCTGCAGGCGCGGCACCAACCAGGCAATCGCCGCCGTGCGGGTGCGCAGCTTGAGCGGATGCACCTGATCCCAATGGTGCTCGCACAGGTGGCGCAGCATCCCCAGGCCCGCCAGCAGGCCTGGGAACGACTCGCGCTGGTGCAGGGCCCAGGTCAGCCAGGCGGCGACCCGCAGATCCTTGGATTGATGACGCAACAGGGCTTCGCTCTGTTCCTGGATCTTCAGCCAGTCGACCTGGCCGCTGGCATGCATCGACTGCGCTTTGCCCAGCTCGTTTTCCAGGGCTTCAAATTCATTGGAGAAGCGTACGTCGTCGCCCGCGAAACTGTGCTCGTGCACAAAGGACTGGGCGAGTTTGAGGTGATGGGAGTACAGCTTGCGGGAATAGCTCATGCGCAACCACTTTCCATGCCCGCCATCCAGGCAAGGCACAAGCCGTTGTTTCGCTCTCTATTGGAGGGTTTCGCAAAGGTGGGAAGCGAAGTGCGCACTGGAACTACCGGATGTCCGTTCAGGTGGCAAAAACACTAACGGAACACCTCAGGCAAAAACATAGGAAATATCTTATATAGATACGTAAAAATCTCGAACAAATATGATTAAGTTCCTACGCGCAACTTATTGCACAGTTGAATACGTATCCTGTCGCAGATTTAATCTTTATATATTCCCTTATTAATCAAACATATATAAAACCATCCAAGCCCTCAGCGGGCCTTGGATTTATCAGTCGCCAGCACTTTGCGCTGCTGCAGGTAAATCACCCCATCGCCGTCGAATGCAATAACGTCATTGGCGGTCAATGTTTCACCGCCGCCACGTTCATGTTTAAGCCAGCCCTCTTCCCACAAGTTGCCACTTTCATGACGCACCTGAACAAAGAAATAAGGCGGCTCGGAGCGGGTTATCTCGATGTAGTGCCCACCGTCCTCGGCGCCCTGCCACTGCGCGTTGGGATGCTCGGCCAACACATGCGCCGGGGCCTTGGAAAAATCCACCATGAACAGGGCCATTGCCAGCAACGCCAGGGCCAGTACGCCAACCGACATGAGAAAACGCCTTAACCAAATCAATCCAGAATCTCCGTTATCATTCACCGCCCGCGACCCGTCCCGGCCGGGCAAGCGCGCATTCTGTTGAAGCGCCTCTGACTGCGCAATGAAAAGCGCAGTGGCCGCTGGCCATGCAACCTGGCCAACCTGCCAACACGCGGTTCGACGCCTCATGAGCCCCCAGCCCCCCCCAAGGATCCGTCATGCGTATCACCCTCAGCGCCATCCATGTCGAAACGTCTGACAGCCTCTGGGTCGATTTCGACAGCGCCTTCGGCGAAGGCTGCGGCCGCTGGTTGGGAGCGCCGCCACAGGTTGCGCAAGTGCATGAGGTGGAGTTGACCCTGGAGGAAGAGTTTCGCTGGGATCACAACCTGTGGGCCGCCACCCGGGACGCGCCGCACATTCAGAGGGATCGGCAAGGCCTGCTGCTGACCGGGGAATTGCTGCGCAGGGAAGAGGACGTCGTGGCACTGGCAATTGGCCCAACCGTGGTCCTGCTGTCGCTGCAGGACGCCCCTGCGCAACTGCCCGGATTTGTCAGCCTGGTTGCGCGCGAGGTCAGCCTGTACCCGGTTGCGCTGTAAGCCAGGGCCACCGGCGACACGCCACAGCGGGAGTATCGAGCAAGGATCCATTCAGGGAAGTGTGCAGCAGAAAAGTCGCGGGGCACGACAGGGAAAGGTGTTCGCCCAGTGCTCTGGCCTTGGCAATCCTTGCACCGGTAAAGAGCCCTTGCACCGGGCGAACGGTAGGCATTCTAGTGCAACTGACGGGGAAAGTCCGTGAGCAGATTCTGAATAAAACTGCGCAGGACGATTAACTGACTCATCCACCGACTCGCCCATTCAGCCTCGCTGCCTCAATCTTCTTGGGCAGTGGTCACCTGCCGAATGTCGGTGCAGGTCACCAGCACGCTCCGGCCAACCTTGAGGGCCTTGAGGATAAACACCGTGGTGGTGTTCAGCCGCGCATCAGCCCCTGCATCACAACCCCGTCAATAACCGGTCATTTCCAGATAGCCGCTGCCGCTGTGGCTGCCACTGAACTGCAACGGCCCTTCCCAGTAGGGAATGCTCAGGTTCATCCAGGCTTGGGGGTTCAAGGCCCGGGTGGTGATATCCAGCCCCTTGGCGGGAATCTGCAACTGCCAGGCCGTGGGCAGTTGCCGCCCCTGGACCGTGGATTGGCTCAGCGGGGTCAGCTGGATCTGCTGCCGGTCCAAGGCCTGGGTGTGGCCGTCGGCGCTGATCCAGGTGCCGGTGATGTACGGCGCCTTGGCCCGCTCGCGGACCCGGAACAGCATCAGCCGCTCGCCACTGTCCAGGTGCAGGGAAAACCAGTCCCAGCCGCTCTGGTCGGCAGCCAGGGGCTGGCTGCTCCATTCGCGATCGAGCCAGGCCGGGCCGCTGACCTGATAGCGCTGGCCATCGATCTGCAACTCCCCCGAGGCCTGGAAGAACGGCTGGCTGTAGTAGTAGGACGCCTGCCCCTGGTCAGACTTGCGGCTGTAGCCGCCCTCGCCCTGCAGCACCAGTGGCCGACTGCTGGACAGCTGCAGGCGGTAGGCGAACCCCGGCCCCGCAGCCTGCACCTGCATCCGCGCCAGCGGGTCGCCGGAGGGGTTCAAGGTGCGCAATTGCCAGTCATCGATCCACGCCTGGAACGGCTGAGCAACCACCCCGGCCTGGCCCACGCCGCCGCGGGCATAACGCTCGGCGGCCTGGTGACTGTGAGCCGAGGTGGCCGCCGCATGGCCCAGCCAGACCAGCGGCGCGCCCCACCCCGACTGTTCGGGAGCGGCGCGCAGGGCACTGCGAAACAGCGTCCATTGCACACCGAAATGCCGACCCTGCGCGTCACTCAAGTCCGCCGTGAGGTACCACCACTCGATACGAAAGCCGTCATGGGCGCCGTGGTCGGCGGGAAAGCTGAAGCGCCGCCCCGGCAGCACCGGGGTGAAGGCTGCTGCCTCGCTGCCCAGCCCGGCAAACCCCTGGGGCGGTTCGGCGGCAGGTTCGCAACCAGCCAGCAGGGCCAGCAGCAGCCCGGCCAGAGCCCTGCTCAAGCGATCAATCTTCATGGGCAAAGGTCCTCAGCAAGTCCGCCGGTTGCGCACGCTGCAAACGCAGCAGCGGCCAGGCCGATGCCAACAGGGTCGCCAGCATGGCCAGGCCCAGGAGCTGCAGAAGCTGCCCGGGGAACACCCGCAACGGCAAGCGCCAACCGAAGGCCTGGACGTTGATCACGCTGTCCAGGCACCAGGCCAGGACGATGCCCAGAGGCAGCGCCAGCGCCAGGGTCAGCAGGGCCAGCAACCAGGTCTGGCCGAGGTTCAGCAGCATCAACTGACGCCGCCCCACGCCCAGGGCCCAGAGCGGCGCCAACTGGCCCAGGCGGCTCTGGCTCTGGGTCAGCAGGCTGATGAACAACGCCACCCCGGACACTCCCAGGGTCAGGCTGTTGAGGGCCGCGGTGGCGGCGAAGGTACGCTCGAAGATCTGCTGCGACCAGCCCTTGAGCCGGGCCTGATCGACGATCCGACTGTCATCCAGGGCGAACCGCTGCTGCACGGCACTGATCAGCCCCGGCATCGCCCCGGGCGCCAGGCGCAGGTTGAAACGGCTCGGTGTCAGCTGCGGCCAATGCTCCAGCAGGTGCCTGGCATTCACCAGCAAATGGCCCTTGGGGTTGCCGTAGTCGGCGTAGATCGCCACCACTCGGGGCGCCCACTGGCCGGTCGGCACCGGCAGGCTCAAGCGATCGCCGGGGCGCACCTTAAGGCGCCGGGCCAATTGCTCGCTGAGCATCAGGGTGTCCTGGCCCGCCAGTTGCTCCCAGGGCCCGGCGCCGTCGGTTTCCAGCAATGGCCAGTGCTGACGATAGTTGGGATGGTCGATCACCCCATACAGGTCCGCCGGCCAGCCCTGCACTTGCACCGGCACCTGCCAGCTGGGCAGCAACGCGCTCACCTGCGCCTGTTGCGGCAGCCAGTCCAGCAACTGCCGGGCCTGCTCCGGGCTTTGCGGGTTGATGTACAGCTCGGCGCTCAGACGCTGCTCCAGCCAGTCGTTGAAGGTCTGGCGAAACCCCGCGGTCATGCTGCCGGCGCCGATGTTCGCCGCCAGCGCCAGCAGCAGTGCCATCAAGGCCAGGCTCAATGCCGGCAACTGCTGACGGCAGTCGGCCAGAAACCACTGCCCCAGCACGCCGCGACGCCGCCCCAGCAAGGCCCCCAGCAGCGCATCGAGCAACACCGGCAGGCCCAGGGCCGCCGCCAGCAGCAAGGCCGCCATCAGCGTGAAACCGCTGGCCAGGCTGGCGCCCCATTGCCACGCCGCCACGGCCACCAGCGCGGCCACCCCAGCCACCACGCCCTGACGGCGCAACCAGCGGGCATGGGCCTGGTGCCAGGCCTGGGGGGCGGCCAGGGCCAGCAGCGGCAGGCGCGCCGCGCGCAACAGGCTGGCGGCACCGGCCAGCAAGGCGCCCAGCAGGCTCAGGCCCATGCCGCTGAACCACCACCAAGGGCTCAGGCTCAACTGCCCCGCCACCTCGGCGCCATACAGGCCGCGCAGGCTGGCGGCGACATCCGGCAACAGCAGCCCGGCCAGCAGGTAGCCGCTGACCACCCCGGCGACCCCGCCCAGCAACGCCAGCGCTCCCAATTCCAGGGCCAGACTGAAGATCAGCAGCCGCGCACTGACCCCGCAGGCGCGCAGGGTGCGCAACAGGCCGCGCCGCTGTTCCAGGGCCAGGCCGATGGCGGCATGCACGATAAACAGCCCGACCACGAAGGACAGCAAACCCAGGGCATCCAGGTTCAGGTGAAAGCTCTCGGTCAGGCGCGCCAGATTGTTCTCCGACTCGCCCGGGTGCAGCACCAGTTGCCCCGCCAGTTGCGCCGGCAAAGGCGGCGCCTGGGCGGCAAAGTCCCGGGGCAGCAGCAGGCGGCTCAGTTGCCCCGGCTGCTCGAGCACCTGCTGGGCAAAGCCGATGTCCATCAACAGCAGCCCCGGGGCCATGTCCGCCTGCACCTGCAGCGGCGGCAACAATTGGCCATTGCTGGCCTGGGGCTGCTGGCCCTCGCGGTAGCCGAGGCTGGCCAGGGTCTGCGGGGCGATCCAGGTGCGCCCCGGCGGGCTGAAGAATTCGACCACCTGCTGCAATTCCAGGGCCTTGCCGGCGATTGCCGAACCCGCAGGCAACGACAGCGGCTCGATGCCCATCAACTGCAGGCGCAGGTCGTCATGCCCGCGCAACTGCACCCGCCCTTGCAGCACCGGCGACACCGGCCAGCCCGCGCGGCGCAGGTCGACGAACCCTTGCTGGCTAAAGCTTGTGCCAGTGGCCGTGCCCAGGCTGGCCTGGGGCTCACCGCCAATCAGTTGGCTGGCCCGGGCGTAACTGTCCCGGGCCTGGCTGTTGAGCGCCAGGACCCCGGTCAGCAGGCTGGTGGCCAGCCACAACCCGGTGAGCACACTGAAGAACTGCACCGGGTGCCGGCGCCAGTGGCTCAACAGCGCCTGCAAAGTGCCACGCAGCACCCGCATCTCAAGCCCCGCCCGGTTCGGCCAGGCGGCCACGCTGCAGGACCACGGTGCGTTGCAAACGGCTGGCCACGCGCTGGCTGTGGGTCACCATCAGCAGGCTCGTGGGGCTGTCGGCCAACAGCTCCAGGAGCAAATCCAGCACCTCGTCGCTGGTGGCCTCGTCGAGGCTGCCGGTGGGTTCGTCCGCCAGCAGCAACCCGGGTTTCGCCGCCAGGGCCCGGCCCAGGGCGACCCGTTGCTGCTGGCCGCCGGAGAGCTGCTCCGGATAGCGCCGCAGCAGGTCCCCCAGGCCCAGGCGCGCCACCAGCTGCGCCTGCCACAGCGGATCGAAGCGCCCGGCCAGGCGCGCCTGGAAGCTCAGGTTGTCTTCCACCCGCAGGCTGCTGATCAGGTTGAACTGCTGGAACACCAGGCCCACTTCAGTGCGCCGCCAATCGGCGCGCTGGCCCTCGCTCATCTGCTCCAGGTGCTGCCCGCCGATGCGGATGCTGCCGGCGTCGACCCGGTCGAGCCCGGCAACCAGGTGCAGCAAGGTGCTCTTGCCGCTGCCCGACTCGCCCATCAGCGCCAGGCTGCTGCCGTGCTGCAGGTGCAGGTCCACGCCCCGCAGCACCGCCAGCGGGCCCTGGGGCGTGGGGTAGCTCTTGAAGATGCCTTGCACCTGCAGCATGGGCTGAGTCGTCCGAGTAAAGAGGGAGCCAAGGATAGCCTGAGCAGCACCGCCCCTATCGGCCCGTGCCGGTGAAATATAGTATTGCGCCACTTTTTTCCAGGCAGGACGCACAGATGAACTACACCCGGGCCCAATTGAAGTACCGGCTGCAGATCGGCGCAGGCACATTGCTGTTCACCGGCGCGCTGATTTCCACGCTGTTCTCCACCCTGAAAATGCTCCACTGGCGCCTGGACAGCTACACCGCCATGGCGAGCACCATCAACCGCCCGATTCAGCAGTTCACCGTGATGGTCTCGGAAAACACCCGGGCCCTGGACTGGTTCTGGGACAACAGCCCGACCCCCGACTTCCTGCGCCTGAGCAACGCCGTGCACTGGAAGTTCCTGCTGATCTACCTGCTGATCTTCGTCGGCGCCGCCCTGTTCGCCTCGGGCCGGATGCTGATGCGCAAGGTCGAGGCCGTGGAACCGCTGATCGAGGCCCAGCTCAACGCCCCGGTCGAGGACGGCGTGCCCGCCAGGACCCTGCAACAGCTGGAGGAGTCGACCCTGGTGGAGGCCGCGCCAGCGTTCCTCAGCCAGACCCGCCTGCTGGTGCTCTGGCCGCTGGGCGGCGCGGCGGTCTACCTGGGCCTACTGTGGATGCTGCGCATCATCTGAGCCCGGCAGCGGCGGATCGAGCAGCGCCTCGGCCACCGGGTACTTGACCACCACCCGGTTGCGATACAGGCACTCCTGGCGCAACAGCGTGGCGTCCTGGCCCTTGGTGCGGATGTCGCGCCAGATCTGGTTCTCGCGGTACACCCGGGCGCCCTCGCGCACAAAGCGATGGCCCCGCTGATAGACGTGATAGCGATACTCCCGCGGCCGCTCGCAGAGCAGCTCGCCCTCCAGCTGCTGCGCGCCGACCTGCAGCTTGAGCTGCAAGGTCTGGGGGCCGGGGTTGTACAGCACCAGGTCGATGTAGTTGTAGAAGATCGCCGCGCCGGAACCGAAGGGCAGCACCCGGCCCTCGTCGGGGAACGGGTCGAAGCTGTGGTTGGCCCGCTCCACCACCTGAAGCGGCGAATGCATCGCCATCCAGTGAATCAGGTTGCTCAACTGGCAGATGCCGCCGCCGATGCCGCTGCGGGCCTCGCCGAACGACAGCTCCATGCCTTCGACAAAACCGCGCTGGCGGCTGGGCCGGCCCACCAGTTTGCAGAAGGAAAAATACTCGCCGGGGGCAATGCGCACGCCATCGATGCAGGCCACCGCCAGCTTGAGGTTGATCACCTTGTTGTGCTGCAGCGCCAGGTCGGAGTCGCCCAGGGTGCGGATCAGTTTCGAGGTGTGCTTGATCAGCCGATGGGGCAGGCGCGGGCTGTCGGCCTCGGGCCGGGCGTAACGGCGCCCGGAACAGCGCCAGGCCAGGTGGCGCATCAGGCGCTTCTGGCGCACCCGCAGCCAGTACAGCAGCGGGTGATACGAGGACAAGGGTTTCATCGATGGGTCAACGGCGGCCCGGCGCGACGGCGCAGGAACCGGCTTCGTCCTTGAAAAAAGAGCGGCATCTTAGCGGCAAGCCTGCGCCCATGCCAGAAGCCCCGCACCCGACCGCCCGGTACTGGAGTGCTAGTACTGGAGTGCCCCGTACCGGAGGCCCGGCCCTAGCCCAGCAACTGGCTGAGCACGGCCCGCAGCTTGCCCGGCTTCACCGGCTTGTTGAGCAACGGCGCGCCCAGTTGCTGCAAGGCCCGGCGACACTGGTCGCTGCGGTCGGCGGTGATGATCACCGCCGGCAGCGGCTGCTGGAAATGCTCGCGCAATTGCTGCACCACCTCGCACCCGGTGACCCCGTGATCCAGGTGAAAATCCGCCAGGATCAGTTCCGGCGCCCGGCCCTGGAGCACCGCCAGGGCGGCCGCCTGATCGGTGGCGGTGAGCACTTCGCAGCCCCACTGCCCAAGCAGCGCGGCCATGCTCTCAAGGATGCTCAGCTCGTTGTCCAGCACCAGCAGACGCCGCCCCGGCAGCGGGTTGCCGGTGCCCGGCTGCGGCGCCTGCAAGCTGATGGGCAACGGCACCCGGGCCGCCAGGGGCACCTCGATGCTGAACCGCGAGCCGCGTCCCGGCCTCGATTGCACCTGCACCCGGTAACCGAGAATCTTGGCGATGCGCTCGACGATCGCCAGCCCCAGGCCCACCCCTTTGCGGTCGGCGGCGCGGCCCACATCCAGCTGGTTGAATTCGAGGAAAATCGACTCCAGGCGGTCGGCGGCAATGCCGCGCCCGGTGTCCCACACCTCCAGCCGCAACTGATCGCCGCGGCGCCGCGCCGCCAGCAAAATACTGCCGCGCTCGGTGTAGCGGCAGGCATTGCTGAGGAAGTTGCGCAGAATCCGCGTCATCAGCCGCAGGTCGGTGAACAGGGCAAAGTCACCGAAGCGCACCCGCAGCTCCAGGCCCGCCGCCTCGGCCACCGACTGGAACTCCGAGACCAGCGGCGCGAGCATTTCATCCAGGCGATAGACCGCCGGGTCGGGCTTGACCGCCGCCTGGTCGAGCTTGGAGATGTCCAGCAGATCGGTGAGCAGGTCCTCGGCGCCTTCCAGGGCCTGGTGGGTGCGCTCCACCAGCAGTTGCTCGGCCGCCGGCAGGCGCCGCTCGCGCAAGGTGGAGATCAGCAGGCGCGCGGCATTCAAGGGTTGCAGCAGGTCGTGGCTGGCGGCGGCCAGGTACTTGTCCTTGCTGCGGTTGGCCGCCTCGGCGGCGTCCCGGGCCTCGCGCAAGTCGCGCTCGATGCGCTCGCGCCGGGCGATCTGCTGTTGCAGGTTGCGGTTGGCCTCCAGCAGCTCATCGGTGCGCGCCGCCACGCGCTGCTCCAGCTGGTCGTTGAGCTGCTCCAGGCGCTGCTGGGCCAGCTTGCGTTCGGTGATGTCGGCGACGAAACCTTCCACCAGCCCGTCCTGGTCCGGCTTGAGCAGCAGGTTCATCAGCACGTCGATGCTGCTGCCGTCCTTGCGCCGCAACTGGGTTTCATACCCCAGCAGGCTGCGCTGGCGCTGCAACTGCTCGCCGATGGCCGCCAGTTCCGCAGCGCCGCCCACGAACAGATTGCCGGCCAGGTCGGCCAGGGAGAACAGCACTTCCTGCGGGTCCTGATACCCCAGCATGCGTGCCAGGGCCGGGTTGGCCGCGCGCAGGCCGGCCTGCAGGCTGGCCTGGAAGATCCCGTGCACCGCATGCTCGAACAGCCACTTGTAGCGGTTGCGCTCGGTTTCCAGGTCTTCCAGGCGCGCCGCCAGTTCCGGGTAGTGGCTCTTGCGCGCCGAATGGTTGCCCAGCCCCAAGAGCCCGGCCAGGGCCCGTTGCTGGTCGTCAGAGGGCCTCGCCATACACCACCTCGACATCACGCTGGCTGGATTCGCGAGGGTTGGTGAGGATGCACGGATCGTCCATCGCATGCTGCGAGAGGAACGGAATGTCGCTGCTGCTGACCCCATGCAGGCCCAGGGTTTCGTGGAAGCCGATGGCGTGCTTGAGGGCGATCAGGTGCTCCACCAGGCGCCCGCAGATCTGCCGCTGGTTGAGCCCGCGGCAGTCGATGCCGAAGGTTTCGGCGATCACCTTGAAACGCTCCGGCGCCGCGCTGTAGTTGAAGGCCACCACATGCTCCACCAGCACCGCGTTGCACAGCCCGTGAGGCAGGTCGAGAAAGCCTCCCAGGCTGTGGGACATGGCATGCACCGCGCCGAGAATCGCGTTGGAGAACGCCAGCCCGGCCTGCATGCTGCCGAGCATGATCTGCTCGCGCAGGGCGATGTCCCCGGGGTTGGCGATCATCTGCACCAGGTTGCCGTTGATCAAGCGCATGGCTTCCAGGGCATGGGGATCGGTGAGCGGCCCGTGGCCAGTGGAAACAAAGGCCTCGATCGCGTGCACCAGGGCGTCGATGCCGGTGCAGGCGGAGAGAAACGGGTCCATGCCCAGGGTGGTTTCCGGGTCGATCAGCGACACATCCGGCACCACCGCCTTGCTGACGATGGAGAACTTCATCCGTTCCTGCTGGTTGGAGATGATCACGAACTGCGAGACGTCCGCCGAGGTGCCGGCGGTGGTGGGAATCATGATCAAGGGCGGGCTCGGCACGCGGATCATGTCCACCCCTTCGAACTCGAGGATGCTGCGCCCGTGGGCCACCACGATACCGATGCCCTTGCCGCAGTCCATGGGGCTGCCGCCGCCGACGGCGACGATCACATCGCAGGCGTTTTCGCGGTAGACCTCGGCGCCCTGCATCACCTCTTCCACCCGCGGGTTGGGCGACACCTGGCTGTACAGGCAATAGTCGACGCCCTGGGCCTGGAGGCTGGCCTCGACATCGGCGACCCAACCGGCGGCGATCACCCCGGGGTCGCTGACCACCAGGACCTTGCGCGCGCCGAAGGTCTTCGCATAGTTGCCGACGTTATGCCGGCAACCGGCACCAAAGATGATTTCCGGGGACACGAACTTGCGCAGCAGACTGAGATTCTGGCTCATGGCGGAAGCCTGTTTCTTATTGTTCTGAAAGGAGAACGCCAGCCTAAAGCATCCGTTGCTGAAAGCAACGCGCGCGTTGCGCGCAGCGGCAAGCTACAAGCTGCAAGCACAGCCAGAGCGGTAAGCCGTCAGCTTTGAGCTTGCAGCTGGAGGCTTGAAGCTTGCAGCTTGCAGCTCAGAGATGGATGTCCATGCCGTCGTGCGCGACTTCGATGCCGCGGCGGGTCAGCTCGGCGCGTTCAGCGGAGTCTTCGTCGAGGATCGGGTTGGTGTTGTTGATGTGGATCAGCACCTTGCGCGCCCGAGGAAAGCGCTCCAGCACATCAAGCATGCCGCCAGGGCCGCTTTGCGCCAGGTGGCCCATTTCGCTGCCCAGCTTGTCGCCAACGCTACAGACGCTCATTTCATCGTCGCGCCACAAGGTGCCGTCCACCAGCAGGCAGTCGGCGCGGTCCATCCACGCCAGCAAGGCCTCGTCCACCTGCCCCAGCCCCGGGGCGTAGAACAGGCTGGCGCCGCTGCGCCGGTCCTCGATGAACAGGCCGATGTTGTCCCCCGGGTGCGGGTTGCCACGGTGGGGCGAATACGGCGGCGCGCTGCTGCGCAGGGCAATCGCCCGCAAGGCGAGGTCCGGGCAGGCCGGCAGGCTGAACTCGCGGCCATCGAGGTGAATGGGCTGCCACTGCAAGCCGCCGTTCCAGTGGCTGAGCATGGTGAACAGGGGGAAGCCGCTGCTGAGGTCCTGGTGGACCATCTCGGTGCACCAGACCTGATGCGGGCAGCCTTCGCGCAGGCTGAGCAGGCCGGTGCAGTGGTCGATCTGGCTGTCCAGCAGGATCACCCCGGCCAGGGCGGTGTCGCGCAAGTGCCGGGCCGGTTGCAGCACCGGGAAGGATTCCAGCTGCGTGCGAATGTCCGGCGAGGCGTTGCACAGGATCCAGTCGTTGCCGTGGTCGCTCAGGGCGATCGACGACTGGGTGCGCCGCTGGGCGCGCAGGCTGCCGGCGCGCACCCCGGCGCAGTTGCGGCAGTTGCAGTTCCACTGCGGAAAACCGCCGCCCGCCGCGGAACCGAGAATGCGGATATGCATGGTTTGCTCCCGAGGGCAGAAAAGGCTCCGGCCAACACCAGGAGCGGCCGGAGCGGGACGGCTCAGCGGTTGGCGAAGTACATGGTCACTTCAAAGCCAATGCGCAGATCGGTGTACGCGGGTTTATGCCACATGGGGTCAATCCTCTTGTTGTGCCGGGCGATTCCGGTAGAGGCATTAATGCACGGGGCGCGCGGGGGCCGAATGCTACTTTGGGACGAGCCGGCGGGGTGCGTTGGTAGGGGCTTGGCGCACGTGTAGCCGCTGCCGCAGGCTGCGAACGGCACGAAGGGCCGCAGCGCTCTTGAGGCCGCTGCGGGTTTGGCGGGAGATCGCCAGGCAAGGCCCAGCGGGCCTTTGCGCAGCTTCGCCGGGGCTCAGCAGCGGCTACAGGGCCGGTGTCGATCCGAGGTTGGTGTAGCCGCTGCCGCAGGCTGCGAACGGCACGAAGGGCCGCAGCGTTCTTGAGGCCGCTACGGGTTTCGCGGGGGATCGCCAGGCAAGGCCCTACGGGCCTTTGCGCTGCCTCGCCGGGGCTCGGCAGCGGCTACAGGATGGCGCAAGTTGAGGGGATCGGGGTCTCTAAAAAAACGGCGCGACGTCCACCCAAGACGTCGCGCCGTTGCCACACAAAGCGGGGCAGCACCCAACTACCCCGCCCTTTCTTGCCCTTAGAAGAAGCCCAGGGGGTTGATGTCGTAGCTCACCAGCAGGTTCTTGGTTTGCTGGTAGTGGTCGAGCATCATTTTGTGGGTTTCACGGCCCACGCCGGATTTCTTGTAGCCACCGAACGCGGCGTGCGCCGGGTACAGGTGGTAGCAGTTGGTCCACACCCGACCGGCCTTGATCGCCCGGCCCATGCGGTAAGCGCGGTTGATGTCGCGGGTCCACAGCCCGGCGCCCAGGCCGAACTCGCTGTCGTTGGCAATCGCCAGGGCTTCGGCTTCGTCCTTGAAGGTGGTCACGCCCACCACCGGGCCGAAGATCTCTTCCTGGAACACGCGCATCTTGTTGTGGCCCTTGAGCAGGGTCGGCTGGATGTAATAGCCGCTGGACAGGTCGCCTTCCAGGCGCTCGGCGGCGCCACCGGTGAGCAGCTCGGCGCCCTCCTCCTGGGCGATCTGCAGGTAGGAGAGGATCTTCTCGTACTGCTGCTGCGATGCCTGGGCGCCGACCATGGTGTCGGTGTCCAGCGGGTTGCCGCGCTTGATCTTGACGATCTTCTTCATCACCTCGGCCATGAACGGCTCGTAGATCGACTCCTGCACCAGGGCGCGGGACGGGCAAGTGCAGACTTCACCCTGGTTGAAGAACGCCAGCACCAGGCCTTCGGCGGCCTTTTCGATGAACGTGGGCTCGGCCTGCATGATGTCTTCGAAGAAGATGTTCGGCGATTTGCCGCCCAGTTCCACGGTGGACGGAATGATGTTCTCGGCGGCGCACTTCATGATGTGCGAGCCCACCGGGGTCGAGCCGGTGAAGGCGATCTTGGCGATGCGCTTGCTGGTGGCCAGGGCCTCGCCGGCTTCGCGACCGAAACCCTGGACGATGTTCAGCACGCCGGCCGGCAGCAGGTCGGCGATCAGCTCGGCGAAGACCATGATCGACAACGGGGTCTGCTCGGCGGGCTTGAGCACCACGCAGTTGCCGGCGGCCAGGGCCGGTGCCAGCTTCCAGGCGGCCATCAGCAGCGGGAAGTTCCACGGGATGATCTGCCCGACCACACCCAGGGGTTCGTGGAAATGGTAGGCGGTGGTCAGTTCGTTGATTTCCGCGGCGCCGCCTTCCTGGGCACGAATGCAACCGGCGAAGTAACGGAAGTGGTCGGCGGCCAGGGGCACGTCGGCGTTGAGGGTTTCGCGCACCGCCTTGCCGTTGTCCCAGGTCTCGCTGACCGCGAGGATCTCCAGGTTCTGCTCGATGCGGTCGGCGATCTGCAGCAGCACCCGCGAACGGTCCTGGACCGAGGTCTTGCCCCAGGCATCGGCGGCGGCATGGGCGGCGTCCAGGGCCTTGTCGATATCGGCGGCGCTGGAACGGGGGAATTCGGCGATCACTTCGCCGTTTACCGGCGAGGTGTTGGTGAAGTACTGGCCTTCCACCGGCGGCACGAACTGGCCGCCGATGAAATTGCCGTAGCGTGGCTTGAAGGACACGACGGCGCCTGGGGTTCCGGGTTGTGCGTAGATCATGCTGAGCCTCTGCTGGTCGAGGCCTGTCCAACGACAGGCGATGGACCGATGGTAGAGAGCCCCGCGTGCCGGACGAATGCATCCATGGCAGGAGAGGGCTCGTCATTTGGTCGTAGAAGCAGCCTCAAGCTGCAAGCTGCAAGCTGCAAGCTGCAAGCTGCAAGCTGCAAGCTGCAAGCTGCAAGCCTCAAGTCTGCCGAGGCTTCTTCTTGTGGCTTGCAGCTGGAAGCTTGCCGCTGCTTTTAAGCTTTGGGCAGCTTGAAGGTCCAGAGCATGCCGCCCTGGTTGAAGTCCTTGACCCGCTTGGCCACTTCGCCGCCCCACAGCGGCACCGCGCCGCCCCAGCCGGAGAGCACCGAGACGTACTGCTCGCCGTCCATTTCCCAGGTCACGGGCGAGCCCAGGACCCCGGAGCCGGTCTGGAATTCCCAGACCTTCTCGCCGGTCTTGGCGTTGAACGCCTGGAGGAAGCCTTCAGGCGTGCCGGTGAACACCAGGTTGCCCTTGGTGGTCAGCACCCCGCCCCACAGCGGCGCGAAGTTCTTGTGGCGCCAGACTTCCTTGCCGCTGATCGGGTCGATGGCCCGCAGCACGCCGATGTAGTCCTCGTTGAGCGGCTTGATGGTGAAGCCCGCGCCGAGGAACGCCGCGCCCTTCTTGTAGGCGATGCCTTCGTTCCAGATGTCCATGCCCCACTCGTTGGACGGTACATAGAACAACCCGGTGTCGCGGTTGTAGGCCATGGGCATCCAGTTCTTGGCGCCGAGGAAGGCCGGGGCGACGAACACCGAACTGCCCTTGGCTTCGCTGCCCGGGGCGCCGGGACGGCTGGCCTCGTTGTAGATCGGCCGGCCGTTCTTATCCAGGCCGGTGGCCCAGGTGATCTTGTCGACAAACGGGAAGCCGCGGATGAACTTGCCGTTGGTGCGATCAAGCACGTAGAAGAAGCCGTTGCGGTCGGCGGTGGCGGCGGCCTTGATCTCCTTGCCGCCCTCCTTGTAGTTGAAGGAGATCAGCTCGTTGACGCCGTCGAAGTCCCAACCGTCGTGGGGGGTGCTCTGGAAGTGCCACTTGATGGTGCCGTCGTCCGGGTTCAGCGCCAGGCGCGACGAGGAATACAGGTTGTCGCCAGGGCGCAGGTGGGAGTTCCACGGCGCCGGGTTGCCGGTGCCGAACAGCAGCAGGTTGGTTTCCGGGTCGTAGTAGCCGCCGAGCCACGGCGCCGCGCCGCCGGTCTTCCACAAGTCGCCGGGCCAGGTCTTGCCCGCCTCGCCGCCGGAAATGCCGTTCTCGATGGCCTTGCCGTCCTTGTACACATAGCCCATGTGGCCTTCCACGGTGGGGCGCATCCACAGCAGCTCGCCGTTTTTCGGGTCGTAGGCCTGGATCTTGCCGACCACGCCGAACTCGCCGCCGGCGACCCCGGTGATCAGCTTGCCGTTGACGATCATCGGCGCCGCGCTGATGGAGTAACCCTCCTTGTGGTCGGCGACCTTCTTGCTCCACACCACCTTGCCGGTGTCCTTGTTCAGGGCCACCAGCTTGGCGTCCAGGGTGCCGAAGAACACCAGGTCGCCATACAGCGCCACGCCCCGGTTGATCACGTCGCAGCACGGGCGGATGTCATCGGGCAGGCGCGCATCGTACTGCCAGAGCTTCTTGCCGGTGCGCGCGTCCACCGCGAACACCCGCGAGTAGGAGCCGGTCATGTACATCACCCCGTCCTTGATCAGCGGCTGGGCCTGCTGGCCGCGCTGCTTCTCGCCGCCGAAGGAGAAGGCCCAGACCGGCCGCAGCTCCTTGACGTTATCGACGTTGAGCAGGTCCAGCGGGCTGTAGCGCTGGCCCTGGACACCCAGGCCGTTGGTGACGATCTGCTGCGGGTTCTTCGGGTCCTGGAGGATCTCTTCATCGGTGACGGCGGCCAGGGCCGCGCTGGACAGCAGCATGGCGCTGAGCACCAGGCTCACGGCGAAAAAGGGACGACGTGGGGGTTGGGTCATGACGGCTACCTCTGCGGTTATTGTTGTTCCCGGGAAAATTTCCCGGTCTGCCGGGAATTCTTGGTCCCGGCCTGCTTGCCAACAATTGCCCGCAGTGCGGAGTTTTCTAGTTCCTTGGTACTGGAGGGGCAGTGGCAAGCGGCAAGCAACAAGCGGCAAGCAAGAGCCCTGGGGCTACCAGGCCACTGCGTCCGGGCCACTGCGTGGCGAGGGAGCTTGCTCCCGCTGGGTGGCGCAGCCACCCCAATGGCTGCCACCCCGTTCCTGCAGGTAAATCGAGGGCTCAGGTTTTACGACCGCTGCGCGGTCGAGCGGGAGCAAGCTCCCTCGCCACCAGGGTCAAAGGCCGTCGAGGGGCTTTAGCTGCTGGCGTTCGTAGCGCGGATAGAGGTGGCTGACGCTGCGAATCAGCTCGTAGCGGGTCAGGCTGATGCCGGCAAAGCGCTCGGGGATCGGGCGGCGGATCATCTCCGCCATGTCGTCGCCCCGGGCCGCGCCGTCGCGCATCAACGCGTCCAGCCAGCCCAGGTAATCACGCATCTGGGCAAAGGGCCGGGCATCCGTCGCCACCGGCCCGTGGCCGGGCACGATCTGCTTCCACGGCAGGGCCTGCAGGGTGTCCAGGTCCTTGAGCCAGACCCCGAGCCCCGGGCTGTTGGGGGTGGTCAGCGCGCGTTCGTAGAATACCAGGTCACCGGCAAACAGCACCCCGGTGTTCTCGTCGAGAATCGCCAGGTCGGCGCCGGTGTGCCCACTCAGGCTCAGCAGGCGCAGGCGATGCCCGCCCACCTCAAGCACCCCGGGCTCCAGCACCCGGTTCGGCAGCACCACCTCGGTGCCGCGCATCCAGTCGCCGACCATGCGGTACAGGTTCTCGGCCATGGCGTCCCCCTGCTGGCGCAACAGGTCGGTGGTGCCGGCCAGGGCGCCGATGGGCACATCGCCAAAGGCCTGGTTGCCCAGCACATGGTCGGGATGATGGTGGGTCAACAGCAGCTGGATCACCGGCTTGTCGGTGGTGGCGGCAATCGCCCGGCGCAAGGCTTCGCCGTAGCGTTTCGAGGGCCCGCTGTCGATCACCACCACCCCACTGTCGGTGACGATGAACCCGGTGTTGACGATGTTGCCGCCATTGGCCTTGGCGAAATTGTCGGTGCTGCCTTCCAGCAGCCAGGTGCCCGCGGCGATCTGCCGGGGCTTGAGTTGATAGTCCAGGTCGGCCCGGGCCGGCAGGCCCAGGCACAGCAGCAACAGCAGAATCCAACGCATGGCGCGCCTCGGCTCGGATGGGGTCAAAGGGTGCGGTCAGGGCAGCTTGGCCTCGAACTGGTTGCCGCTGTTGTCGCGCAACAGCAAGCGGGTCTGCCCCGTCCCCTGGATATCGAACCCCAGGTTGGGGTTTTCGCTGACCGCCGGGAACAGTTCGAGGCTGGCCAGAAGCTGATCGTTCTGGTCGCGCAATTCGGCGTGGTTGAGAAAGAACTCGGGGATGCCGCTGACCAGGCCGTTGTCCATCGGGTGGGAGACTTGCAGGCGCAGGCGGCTGGCGTCGCCGCGCGGGTAACGCCCGCCCAGCACCTCGCCGATGTGCTCTTCCCAGCCGGGCTGGGTACGCACCACGCTGGGGGCGGTGCAGCCACCGCCCGCGGCATCGATCAGGGTCGAGCCCACGTGCCACAGGCCGTCGCGGGTCTGCACCGCGGCGCGCAGCGGCGTGGCCTGCTCGATGCGGATGCGGATCGACAGCCAGGGCAGCACCCGCTCCCCCGGCACGAAATCGACAATGCGCGGCAAGGGGTTGAGCTCGGCCCAGGCAAGGATGCGCACCACGTCGCCGCTGAAGGCCCGGGCGTCGATCTCCAGCGGCACCTGCCGCGCGTCCTCGGCAAAGGGCGGCGCCAGCAGCTTGACCCGGTCATCAAAGACGAACGCCGCGTCCCCCAGCAGTTGCTTGTGGTAGAAGGCCCACATCACCGAGGGCACCGGGTCCGTGCCCGGGGCCTGCGGATCGGCGGCCAGCGCCGGGACCGCCATGGGCAGCCAGCACGCCAGCAGGCAGGTCGCTCGCCAGTTCATCAACGTTGCTCCTATTGATACATCTCCGGGACCTCGTAGCGCAGGCCATAACGGGCGTACAGCGCCTGCAGGCGACCGTCGCGGATCAGCCCTTCCAGGGCCTCTTCCACGGCATAGGCCAGCTGGCGGTTGCTTTCATGCACCGCCATGCCGATCTCCCACACCTGCTTGCCCATGTTCGGGTAGGCGTTTTCCGCCAGCGCCAGTTGCGGGTCAGCGGCCTGGTGCAACTGCCAGTCGATCTCGCCGCGCATGGCCATCACCGCGTCCACCTGCCCGGCCCGCAAGGCGCCGAAGGCCTGCTGCACGCTGGGGTAATGATGGGTCTTGGCACTGAGCATGCCGTTGAACACCGAGGTCAGGTAGAACGACGGCACGCTGTCCACCTCGACCCCGATCGGGTGCTCCTGGAACACCGCGACACTGGCCACCGAATCCATCCGGCGACGGTCGAATGCCACCTGCCAGCGCTCCTCCTGATAGGGGCCGAACATCACCACGTGATCGTTGGCCAGCTCCCCCAGTTCGTTGCGCTTTTGCGCGTAGTCGTGGTCGTAGGGCACGCGCATCATCAGGTCGGCCAACTGCTGGTGGCGCAGCGGGCTGCCGCGCCAGATGTAGTCCCGCAAGTCGTCGTCGAGCTTCTCCCCGGGGGGCGCCCAGATCAGTTGCAGGCGCACCCCCAGGGCCTCGGCCAGGGCTTGCGCCAGCTCGACGTCGACGCCCCGGGGCTGGCCCTGCTCCTCGAAGCTGTAGGGGGCAAAATCCTGGTACACCGCCACCTTCAGCTCACCGGAGGCGATCATCGTGTCGTAGTTGCGCACCCCGGCCTGCGCCGTCGCGCAGCACAGCAGCAAGCCACTGAGGAACAGCGCCAGGCGGCCCATGGCGGTCACTCCTCGACGCGCACGCTGTCCAGGTAGGTGCGCACCGCCCACAGGGCTTCCTGGCTCAGGTAGTCGGCCATCTTCGGCATGTACACCCGGCCATCGCGCACCGCGCCGTGGCGCACCCGCTCGACGAACCATTCATCCCCGGCTTCGCCGGCGTCGAGCATGCGCAAATCCGGCGCAATGCCGCCGGACTTGGCTTCCAGGCCATGGCAGGCGGCGCAGTTCTGGTTGTAGGCCGAGGCACCGATTTCCACTGCCTTGTCGTGCTCGGGCGAGGTGCGGTACGGGTTGACCGCGGCCCAGCCGTCGCCATCGACAGTCACCCCGGCGTCCTTGATCGGCGTCAGGCCCTTGGTTTCCACCGCCTGGGGCACCACGTTGCCATGGGCCCATACAGCACCGGTGGCCAAGGCACCGGTCAGCAGCCCTACCGCGAGCAAGGCGTTGCGTTTTGTTGTCATTGTTATGCCCTCAAGATTGCACGCAAGACCTCGCTACAGAGGCCATGGCGCCATCTTAGGAACAGCCGGCGGGCGGCCGTATGCTGCTTTGGTGGTCGCGCTCTACTCCCTTGGTAGTAGGGCTTGTGGCGCGGGCCTAAATCAGGTGCCGCCCGGGAACTATTCCCGGCAAGGGCGGGACTTTTTCCGTATCTCAACACCCGTCCCGGGGCAGACCCTAGTCAGGCCAAAACCTCCACTGGGAACTGCAACCATGACAATAAGATCGCTACCCGCCCTCTCCCCCCTGAGCCTTGCCGTCCAGGCCCTGCTGCTGGCCGGCAGCCTGTCCCTGGGCGCGGCGGCCACAGCGGCCACCGCCCCGGCGGCACCTGCCAGCAAGAACGTCACCTGGGAAGACATCGCCAACGACCACCTGACCACCCAGGACGTGCTGCAGTACGGCATGGGCACCAACGCCCAGCGCTGGAGCCCCCTGGCCCAGGTCAACGACAAGAACGTGTTCAAGCTGACCCCGGCCTGGTCCTATTCCTTCGGCGACGAGAAGCAGCGCGGCCAGGAATCCCAGGCCATCGTCAGCGACGGCGTGGTCTACGTCACCGGCTCCTACTCGCGGGTGTTCGCCCTCGACGCCAAGACCGGCAAGCGCCTGTGGACCTACAACCACCGCCTGCCGGACAACATTCGCCCGTGCTGCGACGTGGTCAACCGCGGCGCGGCGATCTACGGCGACAAGATCTACTTCGGCACCCTCGACGCCCGGGTCATCGCCCTGGACAAGAACACCGGCAAGGTGGTGTGGAACAAGAAGTTCGGCGACCACAGCGCCGGCTACACCATGACCGGCGCCCCGGTGCTGATCAAGGACAAGACCAGCGGCAAGGTGCTGCTGATCCACGGCAGCTCCGGCGACGAATTCGGCGTGGTCGGCCAGCTGTTCGCCCGCGACCCGGAGACCGGCGAAGAGGTGTGGATGCGGCCCTTCGTCGAAGGCCACATGGGCCGCCTGAACGGCAAGGACAGCACCCCCACCGGCGACGTCAAGGCACCGTCCTGGCCGGACGACAAGACCACCGAAACCGGCAAGGTCGAAGCCTGGAGCCACGGCGGCGGCGCCCCTTGGCAGAGCGCCAGCTTCGATGCCGAAACCAACACCATCATCGTCGGCGCCGGCAACCCCGGCCCGTGGAACACCTGGGCGCGCACCGCCAAGGACGGCAACCCCCACGACTACGACAGCCTGTACACCTCGGGCCAGGTTGGCGTCGACCCGAGCACCGGCGAAGTGAAATGGTTCTACCAGCACACACCGAACGATGCCTGGGACTTCTCCGGCAACAACGAACTGGTGCTGTTCGACTACAAGAACAAGGACGGCAAGGTGGTCAAGGCCACCGGCCACGCCGACCGCAACGGCTTCTTCTACGTGGTGGACCGCAACAACGGCAAACTGCAGAACGCCTTCCCCTTCGTCGACAACATCACCTGGGCCAGCCACATCGACCTCAAGACCGGGCGCCCGGTGGAAAACGCAGGCCAGCGTCCGGCCAAGCCGCTGCCGGGGGAAACCAAGGGCAAGCCGGTGGAAGTCTCGCCGCCGTTCCTGGGGGGCAAGAACTGGAACCCCATGGCCTACAGCCAGGACACCGGGCTGTTCTACATCCCCGGCAACCAGTGGAAGGAGGAGTACTGGACCGAGGAAGTGAACTACAAGAAAGGCTCGGCGTACCTGGGGATGGGCTTCCGTATCAAGCGCATGTACGACGACCACGTCGGCACCCTGCGGGCCATGGACCCGACCACCGGCAAGCTGGTGTGGGAACACAAGGAACACCTGCCGCTGTGGGCCGGCGTCTTGGCGACCAAGGGCAACCTGGTGTTCACCGGCACCGGCGACGGCTTCTTCAAGGCCTTCGACGCCAAGACCGGCAAGGAGCTGTGGAAATTCCAGACCGGCAGCGGCATCGTCTCGCCGCCCATCACCTGGGAACAGGACGGCGAGCAGTACATCGGCGTGACCGTGGGCTACGGCGGCGCGGTGCCGCTGTGGGGCGGCGACATGGCCGAGCTGACCAAGCCGGTGGCCCAAGGCGGCTCGTTCTGGGTGTTCAAGATCCCGAGCTGGGATAACCAGACCGCCCAGCGCTGACCGACTGGTGGCGAGGGAGCGTGCTCCCGCTGGGCCGCGCAGCGGCCCCGAACCCTGCCCCACGCGATAGCTCAAGCCTACCGCGTGGGCCGGGTTCACGACGGCTACGCCCCCGGGGCGCCGGCCAGTCCAGCGGGCGCCGGCGCCCTCGCCCCACCCGCCTTCACTCCCGCCTGGAGAACCGCACCATGAACTACCTGCCCCTTGTCCTGCTGTTGAGCCTGTCCCCCGCCTTCGCGGTGAACGTCGGCGACGACGGCAACGACGTGCCCCTGACCATCAACGGCTGCCTGATTGCCGAATCCAGCCAATGCCCGGGCGCCAACCTGCGCGGCGCCAACCTGGCCAACCAGGACCTGCGCAAGATGAACCTGGCCGGCGCCGACCTCTCCGGCGCCGACCTGCGCCATGCCCAACTGGACCTGGCCAACCTGGAAAAAGCCCGCCTGCAAGGCGCCAACCTGACCCGCGCCAGCCTGCAACAGAGCAACCTGCGGCTGGCGGACTTCACCGACGCCAAGCTGATGGCAATCCAGGGCTGGGGCCTGTTTGCCCAGGGCGCGCAATTTGAGAACGCCAACCTCAGCGCGGCCTATCTGCAATTTGCCCGGCTGTCCGGGGCCAAGCTGCACCGGGCCAACCTGCAGGCGGCGGACCTGGAAATGGCCTGGCTGAGCAAGGCGGATCTGCAAGGGGCCAATCTGAGTGATGCCAATCTGCAGGAGGCCAAGCTGGGCGAGAGCAATCTGGAACGCGCCGATTTGCGCGGGGCGCGGCAGCATTATGGGAATTTTCAGGATGCCAATATGGAGGGGTGTTTGGGGTGTCCGGGGAGTTGGGACAAGTAGGCCGTTGCCGCAGGCACTACCAAGCGCCTCACTGTGCCTGCTATTGGAGCAATCATCCGTTCAATGGCAGCTACAGCCCCGCTAGCCAAGTCGCGCCAGGTTTTCGTCGATGCGTGCCTGAATCATGCTCAAGGTGTCCGCGGTGATGCCACCCGGGAACCGGGACCGAGCACTGCGGGTAAAGCCGCTGGCAACCTGGCAGATGCGCTCGATGATATCGGTGGCATCCCTGGCCGAAAGCTCCGCCTCCACCGCCGCGAGCCTGAGCAAGTGCTTGCGGGTGATGTGCAGCGCCTCGCCCAATATGTCCATCTGGTGATAGCCGCCCGGCCCCTCACAGAAGGTCACGTCGTAAGCCGGCGCCAGCTTCCACTGGCCGCTCGACGACATGAGGTAGGAAAAATTCTTCGGGTGGTCGTCGCGGTTGTTGAACGCCACGTTGAACACAATCCGGGCAAAAGCCAGCGCCTTTTCCCGCACATCATTGCAGCAGTACTGGGTGGCCCGCAGGAAATTGCTGTAGTCCAGCGCCCCGGCTGCTCGGTAGTCCGCGCCGGTAAAGGCGGCGAGGCTTTGCATGGGCACGCGCATGTCCTTGACCCGGTCGAATCGTCGGGTGGCGAAGGCCGCCTGCCCATTGGGTAGCTCGAAGTGTTCGCTATTCGACGTTTCGATGGCGCATTCGCGCAAGCATTGCGCATAGACAGCTTCGATCGCACAGACCTCGGGGTGTTCACCCGCTCCCGGGAACTTGATCAACCAGGCATCCAGACCAGGTGCCGCGAGCGTGCTGAAGCGCCCTCGCGCAGGGTCGCGATAGAGCAAGGCCTTGGGTCGAGCGCCCTGCGGCGAGCCGCCCATCCGCAGCAGTCGCTGCAGAAACTCCCCGCCCTGGCCATGGAGCACCTCCTGAACTTCGGCAGCCAGTCGTTCAAGGGGAACCTCTTCAGGCGCCATGAACAGCTCCGGCGCCACAGGCTCGAACGACATAGCGCCCATGGCTTGGGTGCCGATATAGGTCAGTCGCTCCAGAGGACCAATCTGCGCTGGGTTGAGACCACGGCGTTTGAACAAGCGATCCATCAGCAACATGCCCCAACCGTCGGGCAGCGAGTCATAGACCGGCCCCGGCAGCCACAACTGATGATCGGGAAAGTCCCGGCGCAGCCTCGGGCCCTTGAGCGGCAAGCGCAAGGCCGACAGTTCCAGGCCGCGATCCTGTGCTTGCTCGCTGTACTCGAAGGCAATCAACGGGCGGCCGGTCAGCGCCGTCGTGGATACTAGCGAACCCCAGCGCCAGTGCTCCCCCCAACCGTCGTAGTAGACATCGACCTGCTTAAGCATCGGCGGACTTCCTTTTGACGCGCTGCCTCTGGGCGCCCTGTTCATAACGGAGGATGTCGTCGAGGCTGTCCAGCTGCGGCAGGAACAATTGCTCCAGCTCGCGAAGACGCCCCAGCACCATAGCCACGCGAACCACGCTGTCGAATGCCACGCTACGCCCGGCCTCCAGATTGGACAGGGTGCCAACCCCAATGCCCGCACGGGCCGCGACCTCGGCCTGAGTCATCTGCTGGGACAGGCGCTCCTGGCGCAGGCGAGTGCAAAGCAGCTTGAGTACCTCATCCGGCCTGGCAAGAGTTAAATTCAGCATATCGAGCGTTAAACCCTGAAATCACACTTAAGATTCAAAATTATAGAATTATCCAGACAATCATGAAAAACCAGATAACTTCATAAATATGACTCTTATCGTTGAAATCAGCCAGATAAAAGGCGAAATGTTGGATTTAGCTACAAGCTTCAAGCTTCAAGCTTGTGGCTTGTGGCTTGTGGCTTGTGGCTTGTAGCTTGTAGCTTGTAGCTTGAGGCTAGCTGCTTGCAGCTGCCCCCCTCACCCGCACCACCCCCATATCAATCCCCAGATGCACCAATTCCGCATGGGAACTGACCTGCAGCTTGCTCTTGAGCAAGGTCAGGTGGTTGGACACGGTCTTGGCGCTGATGCACAGCTGCTCGGCAATCACCCGCGCCGGGGTGCCCTTGGCCAGCATCACGAAGATCTCCAGCTCGCGCTGGGTCATGCTCTGTAAGCGCGGGTCGCTGGCGTTCTGCGCCGGGGTGCAGGCCAGTTGCGTGGCCAGGGGCTGTTCGATGTAGGCGTGCCCGGCCAGCACCCGGTGCACCGCTTCTATCAGCACCTGGGGCGCGGAGTTCTTGGTCAGGTAACCCGAGGCGCCGGCCTCCAGGGCCTGGCGCACCAGGGGCAGTTCGTCGTGCATGCTGAAGAACAGCACCCGCAGTTGCGGCAGGCGCTGGCGCAGGCGGCGGGTGGTCTCCAGGCCGCTGATGCCCGGCAGGCCGAAATCCATGATCACCAGTTGCGGCACGTCTTCGGCCACTCGGGCCAGGGCCTCTTCGCCGCTGGCCGCTTCGCGCACCTGCATCGCCGGCAATACCGCGCGCAGCAAGCTGGCGTAACCCTGGCGGACCACGGCGTGGTCATCCACCAACAAGATGTTCATCAGGCCTCCATGGGCATGTTCAGGGGCATGTTCAAGGCCAGTGCCCAACCGGCGCCGGGACGGCTGAGGATGTGCAGTTCACCGCCCAGGCTGCGGGCGCGTTCGGCCATCGAGTGCAGGCCGACGCCGGGGCGCTGGGGCTGGTGCGCACCGCAACCGTTGTCGCGCACCAGCAGGCGCAGGCCCCGGGCGCTGCGTTGCAGCCGCACCCGCACCTGGCTGGCGCCGGCGTGCCGGGCGACATTGGTCAGCGCTTCTTGCAGCAGGCGGTAGAGGTGGGTCTTGCTCGCGCCGGGCAACGCCGGCAGGTCGGCGCCGACCCGCAATTGGCAGTCGATGCCCTGGCTGTCCTGCCATTGGCTCACCAGCAGGCCGAAGGCTTCGGCCAGCGGCAGGTGCTGCAGCACCACCGGGTACAGGTCCTGCACCAGGGCGCGAAAGCCTTGCTGCAAGCGCTCGCAGTTAAGTTCCAGGGCCTGGGCCGTGTGTTCCACCACTGTCGGCTGGTCGGCCACCATGCGCAGCAGGCAGACCTGGGCGCGGATGCCCGCCAGGTATTGCCCGAGGTCGTCATGCAGGGTCTGCGCCAGGTAGGTGCGCTCGCGCTCCTGCACCGCCAGCAGGGCCTGGGTCAGGTGTGCATTGTCGGCCCGGGTCTGCTCCAGGGTCGTGGTCATGCGGTTGAAGTGTCCGGCCAGTTGTCGCGCTTCCGGCAGGCCGGCTTCGCGCAGGCGCACCGCCAGTTGCCCGCCGGACACGTGCTGCAAGGCCCGCAGCAGATCATCCAGCAGGCCCATGCCGCGACGCACCGCCCAGCGGATGGTCAGCAGGCTCAAAAGCAGGGCCAGGCCGCACAGGCTCAACAGCTGTTGCAGCGAATCCCAGACTTCATCGATCTCGTCGCGCGCGTCCACGGCGATCAGCACCCGGCGGCCGTCGCCCAGGTCCAGTTCGCGGGCGCTGTGGCGGCGGTCGCTGAACAGCTGGCGGCCAAGCCAGGCGTCCAGCCCGGCCTGCTCGGGCATGCGCGCTGCCTCGTCCGGCCCCAGCCAGTGCACCCGCACATGACGCAGGCTCTGGGTGAGATGCGGTTGCAGGCCCACCGGGTTGCGCTCGGCGCTGTCGCTCAAGTACTCCACCACCGCTTCGGCGGACTGCAATTCACGTTCGACATCGGCCACCGCCTGATGCAGCAGCAAGCCGCCGCAGGCCAGGGTCACCACGGCAAAGAACGCCGTCACCCACAGGTTGATCCGCCACAGCGCCGACACGCCTAGCGCCCCGGAACCAGCGGCACCGCCAGGGGCACGACCGGGCGCGAGCCGTGCAGGCGATCGACGCCGATCAGGCTGAGGATCAGCAGCAAGGGCAGGAGCAGCACTTTGATGATGCGCATGGGCGTCGCTCTCAAGGTTCGGGCTCGGGGCGGGTTCGGGCCAGGATCAGGATCAGGATCAGGCTCAGGGCCGCTGGGACCATGCTAAGACCGCCGCGCCCGCGCCGGGTTACTACCTTGGTACTGCCCGGGCGCTACTTTCTGCATATTTCCCCGCCCCGACGCTGTTCCTATGCTGGCGCCACCTGCCGTGGAGCGCCCTATGCACAAGCCTGCCCCGCTTATCCCGACTTGCCTGCTGGCCCTGGCCTCGGTCCTGCTGCCCCTGAGCGCCAGCCTGGCCAGCGAGGCACCCTTGCAGGTGCGCATCGGCTACCTGGGCTATCGCCCCGATCCCGGCCCGCTGCTGTCCAACATCATCCCCGAGCCCGCCGACGCCGGGCTGCAAGGCGCCCAGTTGGCGATTGTCGACAGCAACAGCACCGGGCGCTTTCTCAAGCAGCAGTTCCAGCTCGACAGCGCCAGCGTCGACAGCCCCGAGGCGCTGCTGCAAGCCGCCAGGGCCCAGCACGACCAGGGCCTGCGGCTGTTCGTGGTGAATGCCCCGGCGGCCAGCCTGCGCGAGCTGTCGGCGGCCCTGCCCGACAGCCTGCTGTTCAACGCTGGCAGCCCCGACGATGCCCTGCGCAGCAGCCAGTGCCTGGGCAACGTGCTGCACAGCCTGCCCGGCCGGGCGATGCTGGCCGACGCCCTGGTGCAGTTCATGGTGCTGCGCAAATGGCAGCGGGCCTTGCTCATCGTCGGCCAGACCGAGGACGACCGCGCCTACGCCGATGCCCTGCGCCGGGCCATGCAGCGCTTCGGCCTGAAGATCGTCGCCGAGAAAGCCTGGAGCTTCGACAACGACCAGCGCCGCAGCGCCCAGGCCGACATGCCGCTGTTCACCCAGACCGCTGAATACGACGTGGTGCTGGTGGCCGATGAGCGCGGCGACTTCGGCGAATACCTGCCCTACCAGACCTGGTACCCGCGCCCGGTGGCCGGCACCCAGGGCCTGACCCCCACCGGCTGGCACAAGAGCGTGGAAACCTTCGGCGCCGCGCAGCTGCAAAAGCGCTTCGAAGCCCAGGCCGGACGCTGGATGAACGACCGCGACTTCGCCGCCTGGATGGCCGTGCGCAGCGTCGCCAGCGCCGTGAGCAAACTGCGCCAGGCCGACCCTCGGGCCCTGCAGGCGCTGCTGCTCAGCGACCAGTTGCCGCTGGACGGCTTCAAGGGCCGCAAGCTCAGCTACCGGCCGTGGAACGGCGAACTGCGCCAGCCGATTCCCCTGGTGCAGCCCCGGGCCCTGGTCAGCACTTCGCCCCAGGACGGCTTCCTGCACCCCTTCAACGAAATGGACAGCCTGGGCTACGACCGCCCCGAAGTGACCTGCCGCTACCCCTGATCCATCACCACAACAACAAGGAATCCGCCATGCGCCGCCCCCTTCTCTGCCGCTCCGCCCTCTGCGCGGCCCTGCTGCTCGCCGCCGGGCACGCCATGGCCGCCACGGCCTGGGTCTCCAACGAAAAGGACAACAGCCTGAGCCTGATCGACATGCAGACCCTGGAAGTCACCCAGACCCTGCCCGTGGGCCAGCGCCCGCGCGGGCTGCTGCTGTCCCATGACAACCAGCTGCTGTACATCTGCGCCAGCGATTCGGACCGGGTCCAGGTGATGGACGTGGCCACCCGCAAGATCGTCAAGGAGCTGCCGTCCGGCAAGGACCCCGAGCAGTTCGCCCTGCACCCCAACAACCGCTGGCTGTACGTGTCCAACGAGGACGATGCGCTGGTCACGGTGATCGACACCGAGACCGCCAAGGTCCTCGGCCAGATCAACGTCGGGGTCGAGCCCGAAGGCATGGCGGTGAGCCCCGACGGCAAGTGGGCGGTGAACACCAGCGAAACCACCAACATGCTGCACTGGATCGACACCAGCACCCAGACCCTGGCCGACAGCACCCTGGTGGACCAGCGCCCGCGCTTCGTCGAGTTCAACCAGGACGGCTCACGGCTCTGGGCCTCGGCGGAAATCGGCGGCACCGTGACCATCCTCGACGTGGCCACGCGCCAGGTGCTCAAGACCCTGAACTTCAAGATCAAGGGCGTGCACCCGGACAAGGTACAGCCGGTGGGCATCAAGCTCAGCGCCGATGGCAAGTACGCCTTCGTCGCCCTGGGCCCGGCCAACCACGTGGCGGTGATCGACGCCAAGACCTACGAGATCCTCGACTACCTGCTGGTGGGGCGGCGGGTCTGGCAGCTGGCATTCACCCCGGACCAGAGCCAGCTGCTGGCCACCAACGGGGTCAGCGGCGATGTCTCGGTGATCGACGTCAACAGCCTCAAGGTGGTCAAGTCGGTGAAGGTCGGGCGCTATCCCTGGGGTGTGGTGGTGACCCCATGAACGCCCTGGAGGTCAGCCAGCTGAGCTTCGCCTACGGCCCGCGCCAGGCCCTCGATCAGGTCAGCCTGAGCCTGGCCCCCGGGCGCTTTGCCGCGCTGCTGGGGCCCAACGGCGCCGGCAAGTCGACCCTGATCGCCCTGCTCACAAGGCTCTACGACCTGCAGCAGGGCGACATCCGCGTCGGCGGCTGCTCCCTGCGCAACGCCGCCCGGGCCGCCCTGCGCCAGCTCGGCGTGGTGTTCCAGCAAAGCACCCTGGACCTGGACCTGAGCGTCGAGCAGAACCTGCACTACCACGCCGCGCTGCACGGCTTGTCGCGGCGCCAGGGGCAGGCACGGATCGACGCCGAACTGGCGCGCCAGGACCTCACCGAACGGCGCCGGGAGAGCGTGCGCGCCCTCAATGGCGGCCACCGCCGACGGGTGGAAATCGCTCGCGCCCTGTTGCATGAACCGCGCCTGCTGCTGCTTGATGAAGCCAGCGCCGGCCTCGACCCGGCCAGCCGCCTGGCGCTCAACCGGCACATTCGCCAGCTGTGCCAGGAACAGCGCCTGAGCGTGCTGTGGACCACCCACCTGCTGGACGAAGTGCAGGCCGACGACCAGTTGCTGATCCTGCATCAGGGGCGCCTGGTGGCCAGTGGCGTGGCCAGCACCATCAGCCAGGCACAGGGCGGCGACCTGAGCGCGGCCTTCGCCCGCCTGACCCAGAATCCCCAGCCGCGCCCGGCACCGATCGGAGAACCGCTCGCATGAACGCCTACTGGCAGTGCCTGCGCGGCATCGTGCTGCGCGAATGGCTGCGCTTCGTGCTGCAACGCACACGCTTTCTCAGCGCCCTGGTGCGGCCCCTGCTGTGGCTGCTGGTGTTCGCCGCCGGCTTTCGCGCCGCCCTGGGCATCGCCATCATCGAGCCCTACAGCACCTACATTCCCTACGAGGTCTACATCGTCCCGGGGCTGGCCTGCATGATCCTGCTGTTCAACGGCATGCAGGGCTCACTGTCGATGGTCTACGACCGGGAAATGGGCAGCATGCGCGTGCTGCTCACCAGCCCCCTGCCCCGGGCCTTCCTGCTGGCCAGCAAGCTGTTGGCCACCTCGCTGATCTCGCTGCTGCAGGTCTACGCCTTCCTCGCCGTGGCCTGGCTGTATGGCGTGCAGCCGCCGGCCATGGGCCTGCTGGCCGCGCTGCCAGCCCTGCTGCTGGTGGCCCTGATGCTCAGCGCCCTGGGGCTGCTGCTGTCCAACGCCATCCGCCAGCTGGAAAACTTTGCCGGGGTGATGAATTTCGTGATCTTCCCGCTGTTCTTCCTGTCCTCGGCGCTGTACCCGCTGTGGAAGATGCTCGAAGCCAGCCCCTGGCTGTACTGGCTGTGCGCCCTCAACCCCTTCACCCACGCCGTCGAGCTGGTGCGCTTTGCCCTGTATGAACGCTTCAACCTGCTGGCCCTGGCGGTGTGCCTGGGACTGACCCTGGTGTTCTCCCTGCTGGCGGTGCTGACCTTCAACCCGCAACACGCCGCCCTGCGCAAAAGCACCTGAGCCAGGACGCCTGCACAGCGCCTGGCGGTTCGCGACCTACGACTTTGGTACTGCTTTTGCTGTCGATGGTCGCATTCACAAATGCCCCCGCGCTGGCATGTAATGGGCGCATAACAAGAAGGACAACCCCCTTATGCCCCGTGCCCTGCAGACCCTGGCCCTGCTGTCCCTGAGCCTGACCCTGGGAATGGCCCAGGCCGAGACGCCACTGTTTTCCGCCGACGGCTATCGCACCAGCCTCTACCGCAGCCCGACGCCCACGCAGATCGAGGTCGCGCAGATCATCGACACCCAGGGCTTGCAGGCCCTGCTCCAGGCACACCCCAACCCCCTGCTGATCGACGTCTATCGCCGGCAATGGCTGCAAGGCCGCTTCATCGACAGCGAGCCCCACGCCAACCTGCCCGGCAGCCACTGGCTGGCCAATACCGGCGACGGCGAACTGAGCCCCGAGTGGCAGCGCTACTTCAGCCGCTACCTGCAACAGCTCAGCAGCGGCAACCTGCAACAACCGCTGGTCTTTTATTGCCGCGCCGATTGCTGGCTGAGCTGGAACGCGGTAAAACGCGCCGCAGCCTTGGGCTATACCTCCCTCTACTGGTATCGCGACGGCCTGGACGCCTGGGAGGCCGCCGGCTTGCCCGTGGTGGCGGCCCAGCCGGAAGCCTTTCCCTGAAGCCGCCAGCGCGCCCCCGCACAATCACAATAACGAGGTGAAAGGCCATGTATAAAATTCTGATAGCCGACGATCACCCACTGTTTCGCGAAGCCATTCACAACGTCATCAGCGACGGATTTCCCGGCAGCGAGGTGATGGAAACCGCCGACCTGGACAGCGCCCTGGCCCTGACCCAGGAGCACGACGAGCTGGACCTGATCCTGCTGGACCTGAACATGCCCGGCATGCACGGCCTCAACGGCCTGATCACCCTGCGCAACGAAGCGCCGACCATTCCGGTGGTGATCGTCTCCGCCGAACAGGACAAGCAGATCGTGCTCCAGGCCATCACCTACGGCGCCGTCGGCTTCATCACCAAATCCTCGCCGCGTTCGCAGATGACCGAGGCCATCGAACAGATCCTCAACGGCAACGTGTACCTGCCGCCGGACATCATCCGCACCCAGAAAAGCCAGCCGGGGCGCCGCAGCAGCGAAACCCCGAGCTTCCCCCCGGAACTGCTCCAGGCCCTGACCCGCAAACAGCTTTTGGTGCTGGAACGCATGACCAAGGGCGAATCCAACAAGCAGATCGCCTACACCCTGGACATCGCCGAAACCACAGTGAAGGCCCACGTCTCGGCGATCCTGCGCAAGCTCAACGTGCACAACCGGGTGCAAGCGATCCTCAGTGCCGGGGATATCGATTTCGGCGCCTACCTGCGCCGCTAACCCTGTAGCCGCTGCCGAGCCTTCGGCGAGGCTGCGACAAGGGCCGGAGGCCCTTCCAGCGATTCTGAAGACCGGCGCATTCATCGCGACCAACGCCGTGGCGGTGAATCGGGTCACGCGGGGTGTTCTGATAGACCGCGCTGACAGGGTTGGCGTCTCCTGCGGAGCCGGGCGCAGCCTGCGGCAGCGGCTACATGAAGCCTTCCGCGCCCTGCAGGTCCTGTAGCCGCTGCCGAGCCTTCGGCGAGGCTGCGACAAGGGCCGGAGGCCCTTCCAGCGATCTGAAGACCCGCGCATTCATCGCGACCAACGCCGTGGCGGTGAATCGGGTCACGCGGGGTGTTCTGGTGGACCGCGCTGACAGGATTGGCGTCTCCTGCGCAGCCTGCGGCAGCGGCTACATGGGGGGCGTCAGGAGGTGGCTGATGGCGGTCTTGAGTTTCATCGGCCGCACCGGTTTGTGCATCAGGGTGTGGCCCAGTTCGCGCAGTTGCTGCTTGAGGTCGTTGCTGTAGTTGGCGGTGATCATCATCGCCGGGATCGCCAGGGCGCGACGGGCGTTGATCCGCGCCACGGCGTCGATGCCGTTCTGCTGGTGGTCCAGGTGGTAGTCGGCAATCAGCAGATCGGCGTCGGCGCGGTAGTCATCCACCTGGCGCGCCAGGTCTTCTTCGGACAAGGCGGTGATCACCTGGCAGCCCCAACCTTCAAGCAGGGTGCGCATGCCGGCGCAGATCGCCGCGTCGTTATCCAGCACCCAGATCCGCGCGCCTTGCAAACGCTCCAGCAGGGCATCCCCCAGTTCCAGGCGCGGCGCCGGCAAGGGCGCGCTGGCGCTGATCGGCACCTGCACGCTGAACACCGAACCACGCCCCGGCCAAGAGCGCACGCCGATGCGGTGGCCGAGGATCCCGGCAATTTTTTCGACGATGGCCAGGCCCAGGCCCAGGCCGCGATCCTGGTCCGGGCGCTGTTCTTCGCCGCGCTTGAATTCCTGGAAGATTTCTTCCAGGCGTTCGGCGGCGATGCCCATGCCACTGTCCCAGACTTCGATCGACAGCCAGTGCCCCTGGCGCCGGCAACCGAGCACCACACGGCCCTGGCGGGTGTAGCGGATGGCGTTGCTCAGCAGGTTGCGCAGAATCCGCGCCAGCAGCTGGATGTCGCTGCGCACCAGCGCCGAGCAGGCCACGAAGTGCAGTTCCAGGCCCTCGCTGCGGGCCACCTGGGCGTACTCGGCGGCGAGGTTTTCCAGCAGCTCGCTGAGGGCGAAAGGCGCGATATCGGCCTTGATCACCCCGGCATCAAGCTTGGAAATGTCCACCAGGGTGCCCAGCAGGTTTTCCACGTCTTCCAGGGAGTTGCTGACATTGCGCACCAGGGCGCTGCTGGCCTGGGGGTCGCGGCGCTCCAGCAAGGCGCTGGTGAACAGCCGCGCGGCGTTCAAGGGTTGCAGCAGGTCATGGCTGACCGCGGCGAGGAATTTGGTCTTCGACAGGTTGGCCCGTTCGGCCTCGCCCTTGGCTTCGCGCAGGCGCGATTCGACCCGGCTGCGCTCTTCGATCTCGCGCAGCAGTTGCTGGTTGAGGGTGGTGAGTTCGGCGGTGCGTTCGCGTACCCGCAGCTCCAGGTTCTGGTAGGCCTGATGCAGCGCCTCGGCGGTGCGCCGGCGCTCGGTGATGTCGCGGATCAGCACGAAGATCCCCACCACCTCGCCATTGGCCAGGCGGTTGGGCACGTAGGAACGCAGCATGTAGCGCTCCTGGTTGTTGATGTTGGTTTCGGCGAACTCAAAGGTCACGCTCTCCCCCGCCAGCGCCCGTTCCACATAGCTTTCCAGGCGCTGGTAGTGCTGTTCGCTGTGCACCTCTCGCAGGCTCTGGCCGAGCATCACGCCGCGCGGCCAGCAGTACCATTCCTCATAGACCTTGTTGGTGAACTCGTACACCAGGTCGGCATTCAGGTAGGCGATCAACGCCGGCACATGGTCGGTGATCAGGCGGATCCAGCGTTCGCTTTCGCTCAGGGCCTCGGCGTGCTGGTAGCGCTCGGTGATGTCGGTGAAGGTGTTGACGAAGCCGCCGGTGGGCAGCGGATGGGTGCGGATTTCCAGGACCCGGCCGTCGCTCAGGCGCTGTTCACATTCATGGATCGGCCGGCCATTGGCGTCGCGGCTGTCGGGGCTCAGCAGGCGCAGTTCACTGTCGCCGATGACTTCGGCAAACAGCCGGTGAGCGGCCACCGGGGCCAGCCCGCTGAGCTCCAGGAAGCGCCGGTTCCACAACTCCAGCACGCCCTCGGCGCTGACCATGGCCACGCCTTGGGACAGGTTGTCCACCGCCCGTTGCAGCAAGTGGGATTTCTGCGCCACCGCCTGCTCCCGGCGCAGGGTTTCGCTGTGCTTGACCTCGGTGATGTCGGTGAACAGGATCACCCGCCCGCCTTCCCGGGTCGGCCGTTCACTGACCTGCAGCCAGCGGCCGTTGTGCAGGTGATACAGCAGTTGTTCGTCGGCGCCGCCACGCGGTTCCTCGCTGAACAGCCCGGTGCTGGTCATCAGCCGGCGCACTTCCGACAGGCGCATGCCGGCCATGATCCGCACCCGGCTGTGGCTCCAGAAGGCGCGGAAGCGGCTGTTGAACAGGACGATGCGCTGCTCCTGGTCGAACAGCACGAAGGCATCGGAAATGCTTTCGATGGCGTCGATCAGGTGCTGGTGCGCGGTCTCGGCCCGCAGCCGCGCCTCGCTGAGCAGATGGTTGCCGGCCTTGAGCTCGGCCATGGCCTGGTTCAGCGCGTCGGTGCGTTCGCGCACCTGCTCGGCCAGCACCACCGAATGCTGGAACGCCGCGTAAGGGTCGTTGCCGCGGGTGATGCCCGATTCGACCCGTTCGATCAGCGCCTCGTTGATCCGCCGCAGCTTGCGGTTCTCGCGCTGCAGGCAGTCGAGCTGCGCTTGCAGCTCAGCGGCGGGCCGGAGTTCGACTGCGGGCAATGGCGACCCCGGTGAAGGTCTGGTTGATGTGCATGCCATTGAACTGTTCTCCGTAGGTGTTGAAACCCATCACCCGTTGATCCCGCAAAAAGGCCCCGATCTCATCCAGGCTGCCGCGATCCTCCAGCTCCAGGCGGCGCAAAAAGCAGTCGCAACCGATGGTCAGCAACAGGCCGCCCAGGCGCTGCTGCAAGCCGTCGAACAGCTGTTGCAGGTTGGGCAGCAAGGGGCCGGGGGTCATGGCGGTGAGGACGATGCCGTTCTCCACCGCGCAGTAGAAACTCAGGCTCAGGTCCGGGTGCACCTGCTGCACAGCGCGCACGTAGTAGTGCTGGTTGATCCGCACCGCCAGCGGGTGGGCGGCGAACACCCGGTGGTCGAGCTGCGCCAGGGGCACGCCGATCAGCCGCGCGTACTCCTCGGCGGCGGGCTCGGCGTTCAGTTCATAAACCCGGCGCAAGGTACTGTCAGCGCCGGTGACCACCAGTTTTTCTTCCCGGGGTTGGATGTGGTGGGTGGTGAACACCTCGAAATCCAGCCAGGTGTTGACCAGCACCACCACCGCCGCGCCGCTGTGGAACTCGCCACCGAAATACACGTGGGTGTGGGTCAGGTAGTTGTCATCGCCGGCCGAACCGCCGAAGTGCGGAATGTCCCCCAGGGCCGCGCTGAGGGCAGCCAGGACCATTTCCTCGCGGCTCGACAGGCCGTCCAGCAGGGTCAGAGCGAAGCTGTTGCCCTTGATCGGCGCCAGGGTGTTGCTGCGGCAGCGGCCCACCAGGCGTTCGACCATCTGCTGGGCGTCGATCAGGCTGAAGTGCTCCATCTGGTCGATCAACTCGGCGGCGATGGAAAAGTGCCGGTGGTCGAAGCCGATGGCGGTCACGCAATTGCGCCCGTAGCCCAAGGGAGTGATTTCCCCGGCGCTGGTGCAGCCCACCAGGGGGATGCCGCCGAAGCTCTGCTGCAGGGCCGGGCCCAGGGTGTGCAGGGGGTATTCGGCGGAGCAGAAAAACAGCACGAAGCCCAGGTGCGGATGCAGCAACTGGCTGGCCAGGTCCTGGGCCACCTGCTGCGGATCGACGGCCTGGGACATGGCACTGACCACGCCCTCGCTCTGGGCTTGCTGCATCGTTGCCTCCGGCGCGGGTTGTCTGAGGGATGAGTGTACGAAGCCGGCCCCGGGGCACGAATGCTACTTGGGTAGCGGGTAGCCGGTTCCATGGGCGTAGGCGCTGGCCACAGGGTTTGTACAACCGGCAACCAGACCGGCGGCTTGCAGCTGCTTCTCTGTGGCGAGGGAGCTTGCTCCCGCTCGGGCGGCCGGCGTCCCGGCGCGCAGCGGCCGCGAAGCCTGAATCCGCGATCTGCCTGACAGACCGCGAACCCAGGCCTTGGGAAGGCTGCGCCTTCCAACGCGAGCAAGCTCGCTCGCCACAGTTTTTTTTGTGCAACCTCGTCATTGGTGGCGCCCCAGAGGCCGCAAGAACAGACGCAACCCCCTTGCAGCTAACCACTTGCCGCTTGCAACTGCTTTTACCAGGTCAGCACGGCACCCACGGCAAAGGTGTCGGTGTTTTCGTTCTGGGCGTTGGTGTGGTGGCCGTCGATCTCGAACTGGTTGTACTCGGCCACCAGCTTGAGGTTGTCGTTGATGTCGTGGAACAGCGCCACACCCCGGGTCTGGTAGTCGGCGCCGCTGCCGACCACGCCATTGCCGTCGTCCTTGGTCTTGCCGTAGGACAGCGCCAGGCGGTTCTTGCCGAGCTTGTACGAGCCCTGCAGCAGGTAGCCCTTGCTGTCGACATTGCGCAGCGTGGCTTCGCCGGCGTTGTTGGTGAAGAAGGGGTTGATGCCCTTGGCCTGGAACCCGGAACCGGTCAGGGACAGGCCGCCCATCTTGGCTTGCAGGCCATAGCCCAGGCCCTTGGACGTCACCGACTGCACGTTGGGGTCGGTGTTGTCGGAGGTCTGGTAGCTGCCGTTGAGCCAGCTGTAGAACTTGGCCCCGCCCAGGTCGAACTGATAGGTGATCTCACTCTCGGTGCGCGGGTTCTTCTGGTAGGCCTTGCCCAGGGCGCTGCTGTCGTTGGTGTCCACCGGGTCGAGGATGCCCACCGCCACTCGCAGGCCATCCATCATCGGGCTGCGGTAAGTGATCTGCGAAGACGGAAAGGGATAGGGATAACCGCTGCCGATGTTGCCGAACGACACCCCGCCGCCGTCCACCAGCCCCAGGCTGTCGCTGACCTGGCCGTACCCGGCAAGCATTTCATCGAGCAGGATGTTGGAGCGGGCAAACAGGCCGAAGTCCTTGCCGATCAGCACCTCGCCCCACTCCGGGTTGGCCACGGTGCCGTAGAACTGGCGCACGTCGATGGCGGTGTCGGTGCCGTTGGTTTCGCTGTCGTTGATGGTCACCCAGAACGAGGCCCGGGCGCCGAGCTTGAGGTCGTCCACCTGCTTGCCCATGTTGAAGCCCAGGTAGTTGGGCAGAAAGCCCATCTTCACCCGCGCCTGCTGGCGGTCGTACTGGTCGCCGGCGCGGTCGACCTTGCTGTTGACGTAGAAGGCGTTGATGTAGCCGTCGGTGGAAAAGGTCGTCTGGTCCTTGTCGTACAGCATGATCTCGGCTTCGGCGACAGTGCCCAGGCCAAGGGTCGACAGGCCGACGAGCAGGGCCGGAATCAGGGGGTACTGGCAGTTCTTATTGTTATGCATGGCGCGCTCCGCAAACGGGGGACGAAATGTCGGAGGCGATTATCGAAAGGGCCCCAGCGCACTGACAGGCTGCCTTGGAGGCAGATTGCCAGTGCTTTGGAGGGTCTGGCAGGGAGCGGCAAATCCGATCCACGACCGGCCCGCTACCGGGCCCACTACCTGGAGTAACACCAAGGGCTCATGGACCCGGGTGCGAAGGGATGAAGTCCTTGGTCGTCGGCCGTTCAGTCGTCGCCCGTCTTATCGTCGCCCGCGAGCGCGCGCAACCGCGCCAGCTCGGCGGCGGCCAGGGGAATGCCTTGCTGCAGGGATTTGGCCCGGGTGCGGTAGCGCCGGTCCCCGGGCATGCGCTCCAGGCCCACGGCCTGCATCTGCCGCACCAGCTCGCCGCTGCGCAGGGCAAAATGCCCGCCGCCCAGGTGGTTGGGATCGATGACGATCAGCAGTTGCCCGGTCCAGGGTGTTTGCGCCCCGGGGTGTTGCGACCAGTCGAATTCGAAGGAGAAGTTGCCGCCAGTCAGCGCCGCCGCCAGCAGCTCCACCATCATCGACAGCGCCGAGCCCTTGTGCCCGCCAAAGGGCAGCAAGGCGCCGCCGTCGAGAATCGCTGCCGGATCGCAGGTGGGCTGGCCGTCGCGGTCCACTCCCATGCCCGGCGGCAGCTGCTGGCCCTGGCGCTTGGCGATCTGCACATCGCCGTGGGCAATGGCGCTGGTGGCGAGGTCAAAGACAATCGGCTCGGCGCCCTCGCGGGGGGCGGCGAAGGCAATCGGGTTGGTGCCGAACAGCGGGCGCTGGGCGCCGTGGGGCACCACGCAGGTCATGCTGTTGACCAGGCTCAGGGCCACCAGGCCTTCTTCGGCGAAGGGCTCGACATCCGGCCACAAGGCCGCGAAGTGATGGGAATTGCGAATCGCCAGCACCGCGATCCCGGCACTACGGGCCTTGCTCAAAAGCAACTCGCGGGCCGCAGCCAGGGCCGGCTGGGCAAAGCCGCCTGCGGCATCCACCGCCACCACGCCAGGGGCCACATCCTCCACTTGCGGCACGGCCTGCCCATTGACCCAGCCACTGGCCAGGGACGACAGGTAACCGGGCATGCGGAACACCCCGTGGCTGTGGGAGCCGTCGCGCTCGGCCCGGGCGCAGTTGTCGGCCAGCACCCGGGCCACCTCGGCAGAGGTGCCGTGGCGAAGAAAAATTCGTTGCAGCAAGTCGGTCAAGGCCGGCAGGTCGAGGTGCTCGACATCGGCCTGCGCCAGGGTCGCGTGGGACATGGTGGCTCCATTGGAATTGTTATTGGAAGGGGCCTGACTATCGCGTCACGCCAGTTAACTGTCAAATGTTGACTTAATGACAGAAAACATTCATTTTCCGTTTCCAGCGGTCAATAAAAACAAGGAGCGGCCATGAGCCAGCCCATCAAACAACGCCTTGAAAGCAGCTTGTCCAGCGCCACCGCGTCGGGCCGGGCGATTGCCAGCTACATGCTGGCCAACCTCTACGAGCTGCCCTTCCAGACCGCCGCCGACATCGCCGAAAAACTCGGCGTCAGCGAGTCCAGCGTCGGCCGGTTCTGCCGCGCCATCGGCTACAGCCATTTCAAGGACTTGAAAAACGACCTGAAGAACGACCTCGGCGAAGGCCCGTGGCTGGTGGGCGACCGCCTGCAGGAATTTCGCCAGCAGCCCAACCCGACGGCCCAGGGCCTGCCCCGCAGCTTCGAGCTGGAAGTGGCGGCGCTGGTCAAGGTCTACGAATACAGCCTGACCCCGGCCTGGCAGACCGTGGTGCAGCGCCTGGCCAGCCGGCGCCGGGTGTATGTGGCGGGGTTCCAGACCGAGCGCGGCATCGCCGCCTCCATGGTCCACCTGCTGCAATACCTGCGCGACGGCGTGCACCTGGTGGACGGCTCCGCCGGGCATTTCGCCGACGTGCTGCTGAGCCCCGCCGAAGACTGCGCCCTGGTGGTGTTCGAGGCCCGGCGCTATTCGCGCCACGCCCTGACCCTGTGCCACAAGGCCCGCGAGGCGGGGATTCCGGTGACCCTGGTGACCGACACCTTCTGCGACTGGGCCGAGCAGAACGCCGACGAGGTGTTCCGCGTGCCCACCGAATTCAACCTGTTTTGGGAATCCACCGCGGCCATGCTGTCGCTGGTGCACCTCTTGATCAACGAGGTGTGCAAGCACCTGGGACCCGAGGTGGAAAAACGCCTGGAAGCCACCGCCGCCCTGCATAACGAATTTGTTGGCTACACATCGTCCACCCGCGCAAAACAATAAATAACCGAGGTGCTCCATGAACAACGTCGTCCGCTTCGCCAGTGCCTGCGCCCTGGTCTTCGCCGCCTCCGCGGCCCAGGCCGAAACCCTGAAGATCGCCACCGAAGGCGCCTACCCGCCCTTCAACTACGTGGACTCCAACAACCAGCTGCACGGCTTCGACGTGGACATCGCCAATGCCCTGTGCAAGCAGATGAAGGTCGAGTGCCAGATCGTCGCCCAGGACTGGGAAGGCATCATCCCGGCACTGCTGGCGAAGAAATACGACGCCGTGGTGGCCTCGATGATCGCCACCGACGAGCGCAAGAAAAAGATCGCCTTCAGCAACCACTACTACCGCACCCCGCTGTCGGTGGCGGTGGCCAAGGACTCGGACATCAGCGACGCCCAGACCAACTTCAAGGACCGCACCGTGGGCGCCCAGGCCTCCTCGACCCAGGCCATCTACGCCGAGGATCACTACGGCCCGGCCGGCGCCGACGTGAAGTTCTACCCAACCCTGGACGAAGCCAACAGCGATCTGGCCGCCGGACGCGTGGACGGGGTGATCGCCGACAAGTTCCCGCTGCTGGCCTGGGCCGAAAGCGCCGGCAAGGACTGCTGCAAGATCATCGGTGATGTCAACGGCACCACCGCCGACGCCTCGATCGCCGTGCGCAAAGAAGACAACGCCCTGCGCGAGCGCCTGAACAAGGCCCTGGACGAGATCGTCGCCGACGGCACCTACAAGCAGATCTCCAGCCGCTACTTCGCCTTCGACATCTACTGACCGCCCGCCTTTGCCGCTGCCTAAGCCCCGCGTTCCCTTGAACGCGGCGGCGCCCTGCACGGTTCATTCTTCCAGAGGGTTCGCGCATGTTCGAACAGCTGTCACTCCTGTCCTTCGCCAGCGGCGGCTGGGGCTCGGCCCTGCTCGCCGGGGCCCTGGTGACCATCGCCCTGGCGCTGGCCTGCGTGCCCATCGGCCTGCCCCTGGGCTTGCTGGTGGCCCTGGCCGCACGCTCGAAAAACCGCTGGGCGCGGGCCTGGGCCACGACCTTTTCCACGGTGTTTCGCGGCCTGCCGGAGCTGTTGACGCTGTTGATCATCTACTACGGCTGCCAGATCGCCGCGCAGAAAATCCTCGGCGCCCTGGGCTACCCCGGTGAAGTGGCGATCAACACCTTCGTCGCCGCGATGATCGCCTTCAGCCTGGTGTTCGCCGCCTTCTCCAGCGAGATCTGGTTGGCCGCGTTCAAGACCCTGCCCAAGGGCCAGTACGAAGCCGCCAGCGCCCTGAGCCTGTCGCGGCGCACCACCTTCACCCGGGTGCTGCTGCCGCAACTGACGCGCATCGCCCTGCCCGGCCTTTCCAACAACTGGCTGTCGCTGCTCAAGGACACCTCGCTGGTGTCGACCATTTCCCTGGTGGACCTGATGCGCCAGACCAACCTCGCGGTCAGCGTGACCAAGGAACCCATGCTGTTCTACAGCGTGGCCTGCTTTGGCTACCTGTTCTTCTCGGCGCTGTCGGGGCACCTGTTCAGCTTTCTTGAACGGCGCTTCAACCGTGCGCAACGGAGCCTGCAGCCATGAACCTGGATGACCTGCTGAACCTGTTCCTCAACCAGGAGCTGCTGGAGCGCTACGGCCCGCGCTTTATCGACGGCCTGCTGGTGACCGCCAAGCTGGTGGCGATTTCCTTCAGCCTGGGCGCCGTGCTCGGCCTGCTGATCGCCCTCGGGCGGCTGTCCAGCAATCGTTTTCTGCGGCGCTTCACCGGGGCCTACGTGTACTTCTTCCGCGGCTCGCCGCTGCTGGCCCAGCTGTTCATGCTGTATTACGGCCTGGGCTCGTTCAAAGGCTTCTGGCAGGACGTGGGCCTGTGGTGGTTCTTCCGCGACGCCTGGTTCTGCACCCTGCTGGCCTTCACCCTGAACACCGCCGCCTACCAGGCGGAGATCCTGCGCGGCAGCCTGCTGGCCGTAGCCCAGGGGCAGCGCGAAGCCTGCAAGGCCCTGAGCCTGTCGCGCTGGACCGCGTTTCGCAAAGTGATACTGCCGCAGTCGCTGCTGATCGCCATCGGGCCTCTGGGCAACGAGCTGATTTTGATGATCAAGGCCAGCGCCATCGCCTCCCTGGTGACCATTTACGACCTGATGGGGGTGACCAAGCTGGCCTTCTCCCGCAGCTTCGATTTCCAGATCTACCTGTGGGCCGCGGTGCTCTACCTGCTGATCGTCGAAGTGGTACGACGCAGCCTCAAATACCTGGAAGGCCGCCTGGGCCGGCACCTGAACTGAACCCTTTAGCGGGCCGCCGCGCGGCCCCTGTCATAAGGACTGAAACATGCATTGCCAAACCCTCGTTCTGGGCGCCGGGATCGTCGGCGTCAGCAGCGCCCTGCACCTGCAGGCCCGCGGCCGCCAAGTAGTGCTGCTGGACCGCCAGCCTCCGGGCAACGGCACCAGCCACGGCAACGCCGGGCTGATCGAACGCGCCAGCGTGATTCCCTACGCCTTCCCCCGGGAAGTGACCAAGCTGGTGCGCTACGGCCTCAACCAGCAATCGGACGTGCGCTACAGCCTGCGCCACCTGCCCAAGGCCGGCCCCTGGCTGCTGCAATACTGGCGTCACTCCTCGCCCAAGGGCCTGGCCGCTGCCACCCGCGCCATGCTGCCGCTGATCGAACGCTGCGTCACCGAACACCTGGCCCTGGCCCGCCCGGCCAACATGCTGGAGCTGATCGCCGACGGCGGCTGGCTCGAAGCCTTCAACGACCAGGAGGCCTTCGACTTCGCCCAGCGCGCCGCCGCCGACCTGCGGGACTACGAACTCAACTACCGGGTACTGGACCGCACCGAACTCTTGGCCCTGGAACCCGGCCTGCACCCCGACATAGTGGGCGGCTTGCACTGGCTCGACCCCAAGACCGTGAGCGACCCCGGCGGCCTGACCCGCGGCTACGCCGAACTGTTCAAGCAGCGCGGCGGCCAATTCGTCATCGGTGATGCCCTGACCCTGACCCAGATCGAAGGCGGCTGGCAGGTGCAAAGCGAACTCGGCCCGATCAGCGCCCAGGAAGTGGTGGTGGCCCTGGGCCCGCAAGCCAGCGGCATCTTCGAGCCCCTGGGCTACCGCATTCCCCTGGCGATCAAGCGCGGCTACCACATGCACTACGCCGCCGTGCCCGGCACCCGCCTGCAGCACCCGATCCTCGACCCGGTGGGTGGCTACGTCCTGGCACCGATGGTGGGCGGCATCCGCCTGACCACCGGCATCGAATTCGCCGACCCGGACGAGCCGATCAACGAAATCCAACTGCGCCGCTGCGAAGCCCTGGCCCGAAACTTCTACCCTCTGGGCGAACGCCTCGACGCCGAACCCTGGCTGGGCCGCCGCCCGTGCCTGCCGGACATGTGCCCAGTGATCGGCCCCGCCCCGCGCCACCCCGGCCTGTGGTTCAACTTCGGCCACGCCCACCACGGCCTGACCCTGGGCCCGGTGAGCGGCCAACTGCTGGCGCAGATGGTCACCGGCGAAACCCCGTTTACCGACCCCACCCCTTACCGCGCCGAGCGCTTCAACTGACCGACGGAGAACCGCCATGCAGACCCAGACCGCCCCGCTTCCCGCCGCCTCCCAAGCGCCCGCCCAGCCCGTTGCCGACCCGCGTGAAGTGGTGATCGATATTGCCGGGCTGAACAAGTTCTACGGCGCCTTCCACGTATTGCACGACATCGACCTCAAGGTGCGCCAGGGCGAACGCATCGTCCTCTGCGGGCCTTCCGGCTCCGGCAAATCAACCCTGATCCGCTGCATCAACCGCCTGGAGATTGCCGAAAAAGGCCAGATCCTGGTGGACCGCACCGACCTCTCGCAAAACACCCGCGAAGCCGCCCAGGTACGCAGCCAAGTGGGCATGGTGTTCCAGCACTTCAACCTGTTCCCGCACATGAGCGTGCTGGACAACTGCACCCTGGCACCGATGACCGTGCGCGGGTTGTCGCGGAAAAAGGCTGAAGAACTGGCGCGGGGGTTTCTGGCCAAGGTGGGGATTGAGAACCAGGCGGATAAGTACCCGAGCCAGCTTTCCGGCGGGCAGCAACAGCGCGTGGCGATTGCCCGGGCGTTGTGCATGGAGCCGAAGATCATGTTGTTTGATGAACCGACTTCGGCGCTGGACCCGGAGATGGTCAGTGAGGTGCTGGATGTGATGGTGAAGTTGGCGGGGAGTGGGATGACCATGTTGTGCGTGACCCATGAGATGGGGTTTGCACGGCAGGTGGCGGAGCGGGTGCTGTTTTTGGATGGGGGGCGCATCGTTGAAGACGCGCCGCCGGAGGAGTTTTTTGGGGCGCCCAAGAGCCCGAGGGCTAAGGCGTTTCTTGCGCAGATTGTGCATTGAGATGGGTGGGCAAATTCGTTGCTGCGGGGTGGCGGCGTACTGCAACGAGTCTGGTTGGAAGGCCACAGTGAGCAAGGGGCTCGGCGAGCTTACTGTGGAGAGGGAGCTTGCTCCCGCTCGGGCGCGTAGCGGTCGTAAAACCTGAAGTTGCGGTCTTTTTGGTGTACATATCCATTGCTGCGGTAACGGCGGCTTATGGTTCCGCTCTTACAGCGGGTCACTTGAGATGGAGC
>NZ_JAJTTH010000015.1 GCF_021341665.1 Pseudomonas sp. Au-Pse12
ACGGGCGCTAGCGTTTGTAACGTGCCTCAGGCGCGGGAGACGCGTGGCAGGGTGACGGTGAAAGTGGTGCCGTCGCTCTCGCTGGAGCTGACTTCGATGCTGCCCTGGTGCGCCGTCACCACTTCCTTGACGATGAACAAGCCCAGGCCAAGGCTGGTGCTGGTACTGCCCAGCTCCTCGTCGGCACTGCGTACCAGCGGGTCAAACAGGGTGGCCAAGGCTTCCTGGGGGATGGGGGCGCCGTAGTTGTGCACGGTCAGTAGCACTTGCTCGGCGCCGCCGGTGAGGGTCACCGTCACGGTGCGGCGGTTGCTGCCGTGCTGCAGGGCGTTGCCGATCAGGTTCTGCAGCATCTGCTCGATGCGGGCGCGGTCCCAGATGCCGTGGCTGTCACCTTCGAAGCTCAATAGCGGCAGGCAGTCGGGCTGGCCCGCGCAGGCTTCGTCCATCGCCGCCCTGGCCGCGCTGGCCAGGTCCATGGGCGCGGGGTCGATGGGCAGGCCGTTGCCCAGGCGGCTGCGGACGAATTCCAGCAAATCGCTGACCATGGCGCCCATGTGCCGGGTGCCGCTCTTGATGCGTGAAACGAAGGCCTGGGCGTCGTCGTCCAGCGGTACTTTGCGCGCCAGCATCTCGGTGGACATGCTCACCGCTTGCAGCGGCGCCCGCAGATCGTGGCCAAGAATCGCCAGGAAGATGTCCCGCGAGCGGCTGACCTGCTCGGCATAGGCGGAGGTGGACTCGGCCAGGGCTTCGTCGATCGCCTCGTTGAAGCGGATCATGTCCTGCAGGTGCTCCAGGTCCGGGGTCGCCAGGCTGGCCACCCACAGGCGGATCACGCAGGCCCGCAGGTGGCGGAACTCCGAGGTCATCTGCACCAGGTCGAAGCCCACGTGATGGCGCAGTTCGCCATGGCTGGCGGCCGCGGCATCCAGGCTCGGGGTCTTCTCCGGGCCTTCGCCCTTGGCCTTGGCCACCTGTTCGCCGGGGCTTTGCGCGGTGCACATGTCCCGGGCGGCAGCCAGCAGGATCGAGCGAGAGTGGTCGCGCAGGTCACGGCGGGTCAGGGTGTTGGGGGCCAGGCTCCTGGCAAACTGTTCCCATTCATCAACGATTCGATCAACGTGCTGCACGATAAAGTCGGACAGGCGCATAGCCGGGCACCTTACTGGGCAGAGAGTGGAAAACCGAGACGCATCTTAGCGCCTAATCAGTGGCTCCAGCAGCCATCCTGCCCAGTGGCGGGCGGGTTCTAGAAGAGAAAATAGCGCTGCGCCATGGGCAGCACATCCGCCGGTTCACACCAAAGCAGAACGCCATCGGCCCTGACCTGATAGGTCTGCGGATCGACCTCGATAGTGGGCAGGTAGTCGTTGTGGATCAGGTCGCTCTTTTGCACCGTGCGACAGCCCTTGACCACGGCGATGCGTTTCTTCAGGCCCAATTGTTCCGGTACTCCGGCGTCCAGCGCCGCCTGGCTGATAAAGGTCAGGCTGGTGGCGTGGCGGCTGCCGCCATAGCTGGCGAACATCGGCCGGTAGTGCACCGGCTGCGGGGTCGGGATCGAGGCGTTGGCGTCGCCCATCAGGCTTGCGGCAATCGCCCCGCCCTTGAGGATCAGGGTCGGCTTGACCCCGAAGAACGCCGGGCGCCAGAGCACCAGGTCGGCCCACTTGCCGACTTCGATGGAGCCCACTTCATGGCTGATGCCGTGGGTGATCGCCGGGTTGATGGTGTACTTGGCGATGTAGCGCTTGACCCGGAAGTTGCTGTTACCCGGGCCATCGCCCGGCAGCGGGCCGCGCTGCTTGTGCATCTTGTCGGCGGTCTGCCAGGTGCGGGTCACCACCTCGCCGACCCGGCCCATGGCCTGGCTGTCGGAGCTGATCATCGAGAACGCCCCCAGGTCGTGGAGGATGTCCTCGGCGGCGATGGTCTCGCGGCGGATGCGGCTTTCGGCGAAGGCCACGTCCTCGGCGATGCTCGGGTCCAGGTGATGGCAGACCATGAGCATGTCCAGGTGTTCGTCGATGGTGTTGCGGGTGAAGGGCCGGGTCGGGTTGGTGGAGCTGGGCAGCACGTTGGAAAAACCACAGGCCTTGATGATGTCCGGGGCGTGGCCGCCGCCGGCGCCTTCGGTGTGGTAGGTGTGGATGGTCCGCCCCTTGAAGGCCGCGAGGGTGGTTTCGACGAAGCCTGACTCGTTGAGGGTGTCGGTGTGGATCGCCACCTGCACGTCGTACTGGTCGGCCACGCTCAGGCAATTGTCGATGCTGGCCGGGGTGCTGCCCCAGTCCTCATGCAGCTTGAGGCCGATGGCCCCGGCCTTGACCTGTTCGATCAGCGGCTCCGGCAGGCTGGCGTTGCCCTTGCCGGTAAAGCCGATGTTCATCGGGAAGGCGTCCGCGGCCTGGAGCATGCGCGCCATGTGCCACGGCCCCGAGGTGCAGGTGGTGGCGTTGGTCCCGGTGGCGGGTCCGGTGCCGCCGCCGATCATGGTGGTGACGCCACTCATCAGCGCTTCTTCGATCTGCTGCGGGCAGATGAAGTGGATATGGGTGTCGATGCCGCCGGCGGTGAGGATCATGCCTTCCCCGGCGATCACTTCGGTGCTGGCGCCGATGGCGATGGTCACGTCCGGCTGGATATCCGGGTTGCCAGCCTTGCCGATGGCGGCGATGCGCCCGTCCTTGAGGCCCACGTCGGCCTTGACGATGCCCCAGTGATCGATGATCAGCGCGTTGGTGATCAGCGTATCCACCACCTCGGCCGCCAGCAGTTGGCTCTGGCCCATGCCGTCGCGGATCACCTTGCCGCCACCGAACTTCACTTCTTCACCGTAGGTGGTGAAGTCCTTCTCCACTTCGATCCACAACTCGGTGTCGGCCAGCCGTACCTTGTCGCCCACGGTGGGGCCGAACATGTCGGCGTAGGCTTCACGGGAAATGCGCATTCCTCGTTCCTCGGAAATGAGCGGCAAGCTTCAAGCTGCCAGCTGCAAGAAAAATCAAAAGACATCGATAGCGCTTCAGGCCGCTGTTGCTGGCCGCTTGAAGCGTGCCACTGGGCGCTGCGTTCAGAGGTCGCCCATGATGCGCCCGGCGAAACCGAACACCCGGCGCTTGCCGGCCAGTTCCACCAGTTCCACTTCCCGGGTCTGGCCCGGTTCGAAACGCACCGCGGTGCCGGCGGCGATGTTCAGGCGCATGCCGCGGCTGGCGGCGCGGTCGAAGCTCAGGGCGTCGTTGGTTTCGAAAAAGTGGTAGTGCGAGCCGACCTGGATCGGCCGGTCGCCGCTGTTGGATACCTTCAGGGTCAGGGTGCGGCGCCCGGCGTTGAGTTCGATCTCGCCGGGCTGGATCTGGTATTGGCCAGGAATCATAGCGGTTGTCCCAGGGTCTTGAAGTAGATGGCGGTGGGGGTGTAGGTGCCGTCCGGGCTCTGGCAGTAGTTGGGCAGTTCACCGACCCGGGTGTAACCCAGGGCGCGGTAGAACGCTTCCGCCGCCGAGCCGGCTTCGGTGTCCAGGTACAGCAGCCCGCGTCGGTGCTGGCGGGCGGCCTGTTCCAGGGCATTCATCAGTTGCTGGCCCAGGCCACGGCGCCGGGCGCTGTGCAGCACCTGGAGTTTCTGCACCTCGGCGCGGTTGCGTCCGTTGGCCTTCATGCACAGCGCCAGCTGCACGCTGGCCAGGACCTTCTCGTCGTCAACCACCACCCACAGCAGCAGGCTGCCGTCCTCGACCCCGGCCTGCACGCTGCCGAGGTAGGCCCGAGCCTGAGCGTCGTCGAGGTCGGCCATGAAGCCGATGGAGGCGCCGTGTTGCACCGCGTCCAGCAGCAGGTCGATCAGTCCCTGACGGTAATGGGCAAAGCTTTCTCCATGGACTCGGCGCAGTTGGGCGGCGTTCATCGAGAGGTCACTCCTGGTGAGGGGCGGGCGGTTGCGCCCCGGGGTTGAGAATCAGCTGCATGAAGGTCAGGTCCAGCCAGCGCCCGAACTTGCTGCCCACCTGGGGCATCTGCCCGGTGCTGATGAAACCGAGGCGCTCATGCAGGCGGATCGAGGCGTGGTTGCCACTTTCGATGGCGGCCACCATCACGTGCTTGCCAGCGCTTCTGGCGCGCTCCACCAGCACCTCCATCAACAGCGGGCCCAGGCCTTTGCCGCGTTGGTCGCTGCGCACGTAGACCGAATGTTCCACGGTGTGGCGAAAGCCGTCGAAGGGCCGCCAGTCGCCGAAGGAAGCGTAGCCGAGCACCTGCTCCTCGGCGTTGACGATCACCAGGATCGGGTAGCCCTGGCCCTGGCGCGCGCTGAACCAGGCCTGGCGGTTGCCCAGGTCCACCGGTTGCTCGTTCCAGATCGCCGTGGTGTTCTGCACGGCGTCGTTGTAGATGTCGCGGATCGCTGGCAGGTCGGCGTGCAGCGCATCGCGGATGCGATAAGTCATGGCGCGGCCTCAGGCGATGGGTTGGTGGACGGTGACCAGCTTGGTGCCGTCGGGGAAGGTGGCTTCCACTTGAATCTCCGGGATCATCTCCGGGATGCCCTCCATCACCTGTTCGCGGCTGAGCAGGGTGGTGCCGTAGTGCATCAGGTCGGCCACGGTCTGGCCGTCCCGGGCGCCTTCGAGCAGCGCGGCGGAAATGTAGGCCATGGCCTCCGGGTAATTGAGCTTGAGGCCGCGGGCCAGTCGCCGCTCGGCCACCAGGCCGGCGGTGAAGATCAGCAGCTTGTCTTTTTCGCGTGGGGTCAGGTCCATCGTGATCGATCCGTCGTTGGGCAGTTTGAAAAGGGCAGGTGTTTCATGTGTTCCAGATCCTTGGCGGTAGGGCCTCGCGGCCCAGCAGGGCCGGGCGCAGCAAGCGCCACAGGTCGATCAGCCAGGCACGGGCCAGCAGGGCCTCGCTGGCCAGGCAGCGGGCCACCAGCAGCCCCGGCAGCTGGCTCAGGTCGCCGCGCACCGGGTGTTCCAGGGCGCGGCAACGCTCCAGCAGTTGGCTGTCGATTTCACCGGTCACCAGCAAGGTGGCGAACACCGGCTGGCCGTCCAGGCCGATGGGCGAGTCCAGCAGGCCATCGCCGCCGGTGATGCGCTGGCGTTCATGCCACAGCGGCCGGCCGTCGCGGCGGATGTCCAGGTGGGCCTGGACATACCCCAATTCGAAACGCTCGCCGCTGGCCGGGCGACCGAGGGCGACGATGTCCCAGTAGAACAGCCGGGCGTCGCCTTGCAGGTCGATCCGGGTCGTCAGTTCGGCCTGGGCGGCGCTGAAGACAATGGTTTCCTGGGGCAGCCACTCCAGGGTCGCTCCCGCGGCCACCTGCAGGTCCAGGGTCTGCCCGGCCGGGCCGTTGGCGCGATACCACTTGGCGGCGCCGGGGCTGGTCAACTGGGCCCAGGCACCGCTGTCGACCCGGGCACGGATGGCCAGCCGGTCGCCGCCGGCGATGCCGCCAGGCGGGTGGACGATGATGTGCTGGCACACCTCGGGGCCTTCGGCGTACAGGTGCTTCTGCACCCGCAGCGGCCCCAGGTGGCGGCGCAGCACCGGGCGCGTGCTGGCACCGAAGCGGGCGTAGGCCAGCTCCAGCTCGGCGTGCCAGCTGGGGGTGAACAGGGCGGTGGCGGCAGGTAGGTTCATGCTCGGTCGTTATCGTTAGGAGGCTACAGATTAGATCGTAACCAGGCCGCGTACACCGTCGGCCTGCATATTTTCGCCACGGCCCTGCTGGATGATTTCCCCGCGGGACATCACCAGGTACTGGTCGGCCAGTTCGGCGGCAAAATCGTAGAACTGCTCCACCAGCACAATCGCCATGTCGCCCCGGGCCGCGAGCTGCTTGATCACCGCGCCGATCTCCTTGATCACCGAGGGCTGGATGCCTTCGGTGGGCTCATCGAGGATCAGCAGCCGGGGCCGACTGGCCAGGGCCCGGCCGATGGCCAGCTGTTGCTGCTGGCCACCGGAAAGGTCGCCGCCACGGCGCTGCTTCATCTGCAACAGCACTGGAAACAGCTCATAGATGAAGGCCGGGACTGCCTTGGCTTCTTGCGCGCCGAAACGCGAAAGGCCCATCAGCAGGTTTTCCTCGACGGTCAGGCGGCCGAAGATTTCCCGGCCCTGGGGCACGTAGGCGATGCCGGCGTGAACGCGCTGGTGCGGCTTGTAGCCGGTGATGGCCTGGCCTTCCCAGTGCACCGCTCCCTGTTTGGCCGACAGCAGGCCCATCAGGCATTTGAGCAGGGTGGTCTTGCCCACGCCGTTGCGCCCGAGCAGGCAGGTCACTTCGCCGATCCGCGCTTCGAAGCTCAGGCCCCGGAGGATGTGGCTACCGCCGTAGTACTGGTGCAACTGGTCGACTTGCAGCATGTTCGGATTCCTTCAAAAACCTGTAGCCGCTGCCGCAGGCTGCGACAAGGTCCACAGGACCTTCATGGGCCTTGCAGAGCACGTCCTCTTCAAGGCCGATCGCAGCCTGCGGCAGCGGCTACAAAGGTGGTTGGTTGGGTCAGCGGCCCAGGTAGACCTCGATCACCCGCTCGTTTTCCTGCACCTGCTCCAGCGACCCTTCGGCCAGCACGCTGCCCTGGTGCAGCACGGTGACGTGGTCGGCAATCGAGCCGACAAAGCCCATGTCGTGCTCCACCACCATCAGCGAGTGCTTGCCGGCCAGGGTCTTGAACAGCTCGGCGGTGAACTCGGTCTCGGCATCGGTCATGCCCGCCACCGGTTCGTCGAGCAACAGCAGTTGCGGGTCCTGCATCAGCAGCATGCCGATCTCCAGGAACTGCTTCTGGCCGTGGGACAACAGGCCGGCCTGGCGCTGGGCCGAGGGGCTCAGGCGAATGGTCTCCAGCACCTGGGCGATGCGGTCCTGCTGTTCGCTGCTCAGGCGCGCGCCGAGGCTGGCCCACACCGACTTGTCGGTCTTCTGCGCCAGCTCCAGGTTCTCGAACACGCTCAAGGCCTCGAACACCGTGGGTTTCTGGAACTTGCGGCCGATCCCGGCCTGGGCGATCTGCACTTCGCTCATCCGGGTCAGGTCCAGGGTTTCGCCGAACCAGGCCTTGCCCCGGGTCGGCCGGGTCTTGCCGGTGATCACGTCCATCAGGGTGGTCTTGCCCGCGCCGTTGGGGCCGATGATGCAGCGCAGCTCGCCGACGCCGATGTACAGGTTGAGGTCGTTGAGGGCCTTGAAACCGTCGAAGCTGACGCTGATGTCTTCCAGGGTCAGGATGGTTCCATGGCGGGTGTTCAGGCCCTTGCCGGCGGCCTGGCCAAGGCCGATGGCGTCGCGGCTGCTGCCCTGGTCCTTGTTGGGTTCGAGGATGGGTTCGAGCATGAAGTCCACCGTGGCCGTGACTCTCATTGTTCACCTCGTTTCTTCAGCAGGCCGATCACGCCCTTGGGCAGGTACAGGGTCACCACGATGAACAGGGCGCCGAGGAAGAACAGCCAGTACTCGGGGAAGGCCACGGTGAACCAGCTCTTCATGCCGTTGACCAGCCCGGCCCCCAGCAGCGGGCCGATCAGCGTGCCGCGCCCGCCCAGGGCCACCCACACCGCGGCCTCGATCGAGTTGGTGGGGGACATTTCGCTGGGGTTGATGATGCCCACCTGGGGCACATACAAGGCCCCGGCCAGGCCACAGAGCACGGCGCTCAGCACCCAGACGAACAACTTGAAGCCGCGTGGGTCGTAGCCGCAGAACATCAGGCGGTTCTCGGCGTCGCGCAGGGCGGTCAGCACCCGGCCGAACTTGCTCCGGGCCAGGCGCCAGCCCAGGTACAGGCTGGCCACCAGCAGCGCTACGGTGGCCAGGAACAGCACCGCCCGGGTGCCCGGCTCGGTGATGCCGAAACCCAGGATGCTGCGGAAGTTGGTGAAGCCGTTGTTGCCGCCGAACCCGGTCTCGTTGCGAAACAGCAGCAGCATCCCGGCGAAGGTCAGGGCCTGGGTCATGATCGAGAAGTACACGCCCTTGATCCGTGAGCGGAAGGCGAAGAAACCGAACACCAGGGCCAGCAAGCCCGGCGCCAGCACCACCAGGCACAGGGCCCAGAGGAAGTGCTCGGTGCCGGCCCAGTACCAGGGCAACTCGTTCCACGAGAGAAAGGTCATGAACGCCGGCAAGCCATCCCCGGCGGCCTGGCGCATCAGGTACATGCCCATGGCGTAGCCGCCCAGGGCGAAGAACAGACCGTGGCCCAGGGACAGCAACCCGGCATAGCCCCAGACCAGGTCCAGGGCCAGGGCGACGATGGCGTAGCAGAGGATCTTGCCCACCAGGGTCAGGGTGTAGGCCGAGACCTGCAGCGGGTTGTCCGCCGGCAGCAGCGAGAGCAGGGGCAGGGCCAGCAGCAGGCTCAGGATCACGGCGCCGGCGGCAATCGTCAGCCTGGGGCCGGCTTTCTGCGTGGCGGTCAGCATCAATGGCTGGTTCATCAGTCGATCACCCGTCCTTTCAGTGCGAAGAGTCCCTGCGGACGTTTCTGGATGAACAGAATGATCAGCGCGAGGATCAGGATCTTGCCGAGCACGGCGCCGATCTGCGGTTCGAGGATCTTGTTGGCGATCCCCAGGCCGAAGGCCGCCAGCACGCTGCCGGCCAACTGGCCGACGCCGCCGAGCACCACCACCAGGAACGAGTCGATGATGTAGCTCTGGCCCAGGTCCGGGCCGACGTTGCCGATCTGGCTCAGGGCCACGCCACCCAGGCCCGCGATGCCCGAGCCGAGGCCGAAGGCGAGCATGTCCACGCGTCCGGTGGGCACGCCGCAGCAGGCGGCCATGTTGCGGTTCTGGGTCACCGCGCGCACGTTCAGGCCCAGGCGCGTCTTGTTCAGCAGCAGCCAGGTGAGCACGACGACAAACAGGGCGAAGGCGATGATCACGATGCGGTTGTACGGCAGCACCAGGTTGGGCAGGACCTGGATGCCGCCCGACAGCCAGGCCGGGTTGGCCACTTCGACGTTCTGCGCGCCGAATAGCAGGCGCACCAGCTGGATCAGCATCAGGCTGATGCCCCAGGTGGCCAGCAGGGTTTCCAGGGGGCGGCCGTAGAGATGGCGGATTACCGTGCGCTCCAGGGCCATGCCGATTGCGGCGGTGACAAAAAATGCCACCGGCAGGGCCAGCAACGGGTAGAGCTCGATGGCCTGTGGGGCAAAACGCTGGAACAGCCACTGCACCACGTAGGTGGAGTAGGCGCCGAGCATCAGCATCTCGCCGTGGGCCATGTTGATCACCCCCAGCAGGCCGAAGGTGATGGCCAGCCCCAGGGCCGCCAACAGCAGGATCGAACCCAGCGACAAGCCGCTGAAGGCCTGGCCGAGGACTTCCCCCACCAGCAGCTTGCGCTTGACCTGGGCCAGGCTGGTTTCGGCGGCGGTGCGCACGTTGGCCTCGGCCTCGGCCCCCGGTTGCAGCAGGCCTTCGAGGCGGGTGCGGGCCAGCGGGTCGCCGGTTTCCCCCAGCAGGCGCACGGCGGCCAGGCGCACCGTCGGGTCGCCGTCCACCAGTTGCAAGTTGGCCAGGGCCAGGCTCAGGGCGTCGTGCACGCCGGGGTCTTGCTCGGCGGCCAGCCGGGCGTCGAGGAATTTCAGTTGCGCCGGCTTGGCGCTTTTCTGCAATTGCCGGGCGGCATCGAGCCGGGTACTGGCCTCGGCGGCGAGCAATTGATGGCTGGCCAGCGTGGTGTCGATCAGGCCCCGCAGGCGGTTGTTCAGGCGCAGGGTCTTGCTTTCGCCGGCGATGCTCAACTGGCCTTGTTGCAGGGCCTTGAGCAGTTCCAGGCGTGCCGGGTCGGGCTGCGCGGCCCAGGTTTCCAGCAGTTGCGCCTGTTGGTTGGAATTGGCCGCGACAAAATCTTCGGCTTCACCGGCATGGGCTGCAATGGGCAGCAGCAACAGGCAGGCGAGGAGCAAGCGGTAGAGGGCAGTGGGCATGGCGATGTCCTTGAAAACACCCGGGTAACCCGTAGGAGCGAGCTTGCTCGCGATCCGCGCAGCGGCCAGCCGAGCGGTTTTCGTTGCAGGTCCTGCGGACCTCATCGCGAGCAAGCTCGCTCCTACAGGGAAGGCGTCAGGCCTGGGGCTGGATCAGTTGCTCTTGACCGCGTAGTCCGGCTTCTTGTCGTTGCCCGGAATGAACGGGCTCCACGGCTGGGCACGGATCGGCCCTTCGGTCTGCCACACCACGTTGAACTGACCGTCTGGCTGGATCTCGCCGATCATCACCGGCTTGTGCAGGTGGTGGTTGGTCTTGTCCATGGTCAGGGTGTAGCCCGACGGCGCGGCGAAGGTCTGCCCGGCCAGTGCCTCACGAACTTTGTCGACCTCGGTGGACTTGGCTTTCTCGACCGCCTGGGCCCACATGTGGATGCCGACGTAGGTGGCTTCCATCGGGTCGTTGGTCACCGCCTTGTCCGCGCCGGGCAGGTTCTTGGCCTTGGCGTAGGCCTTCCAGGCGGCGACGAATTTCTGGTTCACTGGGTTATCCACCGACTCGAAGTAGTTCCACGCCGCGAGGTTGCCCACCAGCGGCTTGGTGTCGATGCCGCGCAGTTCTTCCTCGCCCACCGAGAACGCCACCACCGGCACGTCGGTGGCCTTCAGGCCCTGGTTGGCCAGCTCCTTGTAGAAGGGCACGTTGGAGTCGCCGTTGACCGTGGAAATCACCGCGGTCTTGCCGCCGGTGGAGAACTTCTTGATGTTGGCGACGATGGTTTGATAGTCGCTGTGGCCGAACGGGGTGTAGACCTCTTCGATGTCCTTGTCGGCCACGCCCTTGGAGTGCAGGAACGAACGCAAAATCTTGTTGGTGGTGCGCGGGTAGACGTAGTCGGTGCCCAGCAGGAAGAAGCGCTTGGCGCTGCCGCCATCTTCGCTCATCAGGTATTCCACGGCCGGGATCGCCTGCTGGTTCGGTGCGGCGCCGGTGTAGAAGACGTTGGGCGACATTTCTTCGCCTTCGTACTGCACCGGGTAGAACAGCAGGCCGTTGAGTTCCTCGAACACCGGCAGCACCGATTTGCGCGACACCGAAGTCCAGCAGCCGAACACCACCGCCACCTTGTCCTGGGTCAGCAACTGGCGGCCCTTCTCGGCGAACAGCGGCCAGTTGGACGCCGGGTCCACCACCACCGGTTCCAGCAGCTTGCCGTTGACCCCGCCCTTGGCGTTGATCTCGTCGATGGTCATCAGCGCCATGTCTTTGAGCGAGGTTTCAGAGATCGCCATGGTCCCCGACAGGGAATGCAGGATACCGACCTTGATGGTCTCGGCGGCCTGGACGGTCCAGGTCATGCCCATCGCGGCAATGCTTGCCGAGAGGGTGAAAGCCTTGAGCAAACTACGACGCTTCATTGTGCGATCTCCATGAACTTTTGATTTTTTTCAGGTGGCAGATGCGGACTTCACAGGCTCCGTGAAAACCTCGGCCTGTACTGAAGGGCTGTTTTGCAAGGGATGTGCCGAGTCGCCGCAGGGCATGAAAACGTCGCTTCAGGCGCTGGGGCAGGGCGGTCGATGCCCCAAGAGGAGGCCTGGATCAGAGGATGGTGCGCAGGGATGCGTCATTGTGGTGCTGCCGCGGAGCGGCAGCCTTGGCCAGCGAAGGGCTTCAGTTCACGCCAGGGAAGGAGTCGACGTATTTGATGGTGAAATCGGGAAAGGAGTCGACGATCTGGATCTTGTAATCGGGATAGCTGTTGACGATCTTCCACTTGCCCGGCGAGTCGGCAAAGGAGTTGACCTGCTTCACCTTCAGGTCGGGAAAGGAGTTCACCACCTTGACCTTGTAGTCGGGGAAGCTGTTGACGATCTGGATGTTGCCGTAGATTTTCGAGACGTCGACCGAGGTGCCGGCCTGGGCGCCAAGGGAGGTACCGAGCAGCAAGGCCAAGAGTGCGCTTCTGAACATGAGACTCATCCTGAGAGATCGAAGCGCGCGATCTTAAAGCAAGGGCTCCTGCAGGGCGAGGTCAGCGGCGGCGCATCAGGCCGATGAAGAACACCCCGCCAATGGCCGCGGTGGCCACGCCGATGGGCAAGTCCTCGGGGGCGATCAGGGTACGCGCGGCCACATCCACCCACACCAGGAACACGCTGCCCAGCAGCACGCACACCGGTAGCAAGCGACGATGTTCGGCGCCTACCAGGCGCCGGGCAATGTGCGGCACCATCAGCCCGACAAAACCGATGGAACCGCTGATGGACACCAGCACCCCGGTCATCAGCGAGGCGATCAGGAACACCTTCAGGCGCACGTTGCGCGCATTCAGGCCCAGGGTCACGGCGGTCTGCTCGCCGGCCATCAGGGCATTCAGCGGCCGGGCCATGCCCAGCAGCAACACCAGCCCCAGCAGCACGCTGGCGGCGGGAACCGCCAGCAATTCCCAGCGCGCCAGGCCCAGGCCGCCGAGCATCCAGAACATCACTGCAGAGCTGGCCCGGTGATCGCCCATGAACAGCAGCAGGTTGGCCACCGCCATCATCACGAAGGACACCGCCACCCCGCACAGCAGCAGCCGGTCGCTGTCCAGGCGCCCGTTGCGGGCGGCGATCCCCAGCACCAGGGCCATGCTCAGCAGCGCGCCGACAAAGGCCGCCAGGGGCAGGGTCAGGAGGCCGATGACCTGCCCCAGGTGCAGCACCACGATTACCGCGCCGAGGGTGGCGCCGGAGGTCACCCCGAGCAGGTGCGGGTCGGCCAGTGGGTTGCGGGTCACCGCTTGCAGCACCGCGCCGATCAGCGCCAGCCCGGCGCCGACCAGGGCACCGAGGAGCATGCGCGGTACGCGGATCAGCCAGACGATGTGTTCCTGGCCCGGGCTCCAGTCCACTGCGCCAAGGCCCAGGGCCTTGTGCAGCAGGATGCGCCCGACCACATCCACCGGCACCCGCGCCGGGCCAAAGCCCAGGGACACCACGCAGGACACCAGCAACAGGGCACCCAGGGCCATCAACAGTGCGGCATAACGAGGGTTGATCATTCGCCGTGGAAACCCTTGGCCAGGGTTTCCACCGCCAGCACGTTGTCGATGCCCGGGGTGGCCTGCACATAGGGAATGACGATGAAACGCTGGTTCTTGATCGCGTCGACCCCTTGCAGGGCCTTGTTGTTCAGCAGGAACTGCTGCTTCTGCTCGGCGCTGACTTCGCTGTAGTCGACGATGACGATCACCTGCGGGTTGCGTTCGACCACGGTTTCCCAGTTGACCCGGGTCCAGCTGGCCTCGACGTCGTCGAGAATGTTGCGCCCGCCGGCCGCGTCGATCAGGGCCTGGGGCATGCCCAGGCGGCCCGAGGTCATGGCGCGGTCTTCGCCGCTGTCGTAGAGGAACACCCGTGGCTTGTCCTTGGGCAGGTCCTTCTGTACCTCGGCGACCTGTTCCTGCATCTGCGCGATCAGCGCGTTGGCCCGGTCCTGCACGTCGAAGATCCGGCCCAGGTTGCGCAGGTCGTTGTAGGTGTCGTCGAGGCTGGCCGCCGGGCGCTTCATCACGAAGGCGCAGGACTCGGTCAGCTCGTAGACGTTGATCCCCAGTGGCGCCAGGGTCTGCGGCGTGAGGTCGCCGCCGATGCGCATGCCGTAGTCCCAGCCGGCGAAGAAAAAGTCGACGTTGGCATTGAGCAGGGTTTCCACCGACGGGTACTTGGCCGCCAGCTCGGGCAAGCCGTCGAGCAGGGTGCTCATCTGCGGGGTCACGGCTTTCCAGCCGCTGATTCCGCTGTAGCCCACCATGCGCGGCTTGAGCCCCAGGGCGAGCATCATCTGGGTCATGTTGATGTCATGGCTGAGGGCGTGTTGCGGCGCCTGCTTGAAGGTCACGTGGCGGTCGCAGCTGTTGATCGTCAGCGGGTAGTGGGTGGCTGCGGCGAAGGCTTGGGCGCTGCCCAGTGACAGGGCCAGAAACAGGCTGCGGCGGAGCAGGGAGCGCAAGGTCATGGTTGAGTGATCCAGGTGATTCGTGGGTAGCCGGACAGGGGGTGGGCATCGATCAGGGCATCGACCCCGAAGACGTTGCGCAGCAGCTCGACGGTGAGCACTTCGTCGGGCGCGCCGCTGGCGACGATGCGCCCGTGATCGAGGACGTACAGCCGGTCGCAGAACGCGGCGGCCAGGTTCAGGTCGTGGATGCTCGCCAGGGTGCCGATGCCCAGGCGCTTGACCCGTTGCAGCAGCTCCAGCTGGTAGCGCGGGTCGAGGTGGTTGGTCGGTTCGTCGAGAATCAGCAACTGCGGTTGCTGGGCCAGGGCCCGGGCCAGGATCACGCGCTGTTTTTCACCGCCGGAAAGGGTGGCAAAGGCGTGGTCCTCGAAGCCCAGCAAGCCCACCGATTCCAGGGCTTCGCGGGCGATGCGTCGGTCGTCTGCGGTGTCGCCGTCGAACAGGCCCTTGTGCGGCGTGCGGCCCATGGCGACCACTTCCTCCACGGTCAGGCCGAAGGCGTCGGGAAACTCCTGGAGCACCACGGCGATGCGTTGCGCGCACCAGCGCGGCGACTGCTTCCACACATTGTGATGGGCCAGCTGCACCTCGCCCTGCTGCGGCTTGCTGAAGCGGTAGGCGCAGCGCAGCAGGCTGGTCTTGCCGCTGCCGTTGGGCCCGATCAGGCCGACGAATTCGCCGGCCGCCACTTGCAGGCTGGCCTCACGCAGTTGGAACTGGTGATGGCAATGGCCCTGGCCCAGGGGTGTCCAGGCCAGGTTGGTGAGGTTCAGCGAGGTCATGCCGTGTCCGTGTGGTCCAGCCGGTGAGGTTAAAAGGTGTAGTCAGCGGTGACGAACAACGAGCGCGGCTCGCCGAGAATCCATTGCTGGCCGTCATTGTATTGGCTTTGTGCGTACTGGCGGTCAAACAGGTTGTTCAATTGCAGGCCCAGGGTGGTATTGGGCAGGGCTTTCCACGACAGGTTGGCGTCGACCACGGTGTAGCTGGGCAGTTCGTTGCGGTTGGCCTGGTCGGCGTAGCGCGCATCCACGTAACGCACCCCGGCGCCGGCCCGCAGGTCATCGTTGAGGGCCTTGCTCAGCCACAGGTTGGCGGTACGGCGTGGCACGTCCACCGGGCGATTGCCGTCGCGGGAGACTTGCACGCCGTTGATGTCCTGCTTGAAGTCGTCGTACTGGGCGCGAACGAGGGCGGCGTTGGCCTGCAGTTGCCAGGCCTGGGGCAGTTGCAGCTCCAGGCTGGCTTCCAGGCCGTTGGAGGATTGCTGGCCCACTTGCTGTTTGTGTTGCGGGTCGCCCGGAACGTCGGTCAACAGCTTCTTCTTGACGATGTGGTAGGCCGCCAGGGTCCATTCGCCACGTTGGTCCCAGAACATCTGCTTGAGGCCGATCTCGGTCTGTTTGGCGGTGGACAGGTCGAATTGCTGCTGGCTCTTGCTCAGGGAAATCAGCCCGCCGACGCCGTCGGTGCTGGTGGCGTACAGGCCATAGAGCGAAGTGTCGGGAGTCACGGCGAACACCAGCCCGGCCTTCCAGTTGTTGCCGGTCAGGGTCTTGTCGTCCCGCGAACCGTCCTTCAGGTCATCGCGGTCGATATGCACATAGTCGCGACGTGCGCCGGTCACCAGGGACCAGCGCTCGCTGAGCTGCAGGCGGTTTTCGGCGAACAGCGACATCTGCCGGGTGGTGGTCTTGAACTGGTCGCGGTAGGGGCTGGCGCTGGCGAAGTCGCCCGGGGCCGGGTGGTACAGATCCACTGGCTGGCCGTCGGTAAAACGGTCGGTGAAGGGCGAGTTGCTCTTCATGTGGAAGCGGATGCGGTTGTAGTCGACCCCGGCCAGGGTCTGGCTGTCGAGGCCGAACACTGTGTGCTTGAAGGTGAAGGTCTGGCGGTCGCCGACCTGTTCCTGCTGGTGGCCGATGCCGTAGTTGCCGCTGCGGGTCAGTTGCCGGCTGGCCGGGTCGTAGTTGTAGTTCTCGGCGTTCTGCCAGCGGCGCTGGACCTTGAGGTAGTACAGCTCGTTGCTGGCACTGAGGGTGTCGGAGATCTGCCATTCACTGGTCAGGCGCGTCCACTGGTCGTTGTAGTGCTGCTGGTCATTGCCGACGTTGTAGTTCTTGTCCCGCAGGCGCTTGTGCAAACGCCCGTCGATCAGCGGCGTGCCGAAGTTGTTCATCGGGTTCTGGTCGCCGTAGTCGTGGGCCAGGGTGAAGGCCAGGTCGTCGCGGGCTTGCCAGCGCAGGGCGGCGCTGACGAAGTCGCCGGAGGAATCGCCACGGTCGATCCAGCCATTGCTGCGCTCGCGGTTGAGGTTGAGCCGGTAGCTCAGGGTGTCGCTCAGGGAACCGCCGCTGTCCAGGGCCTGCTGCTGGCGATCGAAGGAGCCATAGCCCAGGCGCAGGTGGTTTTCGATCGCGCCGCTGAAGGGCTTTTTCGGGAGGGTGTTGATCACCGCGCCGGTGGCGCCTTCGCCATACAGCACCGAGGCCGGGCCACGCAGCACGTCGACCCGTTCCACTGCCCAGGTGTCCACCGGGAAGGTCACGGTGCCCATGCCGGTGTACAGGCGGTTGCCGTCATACAACTGCATCACCGAGCTTTGTCCGGTAAAGCCCCGTGCCGACAGCGACGTGCCGCCGTCCCCCGGGGTGCCGGTGCGGCTGATGCCGGTGCTGCGCGATACCGCGTCCTGAATGCTGCGATCGCCCCGGGCGCGGATCCGTTCGCCACTCAGGCTGTCGGTGCTGGCTGGGGTTTCCAGGGCGCTCAGGTTCAGGCGCGAACCGGCGCTGGTGGGGGTCTTCAGGCTGACGCTGTCGTCGGCCTCGCTGGCCGGGGCTGAAATGGTCCCGGCGGGCAAGGCCAAGGCAGGGGCAGAGGCGTCCACCTGGGCCAGGACGGGCAGGGTGATCAGGCAAAGGCTGGGCAGCAGGTACTTGTTCATCGGGACGGTGAATCACTTCTTCGAGGGGTACCCGCAGTGGGGAACTGCGGGCCGGGATCTTACACTTTAGTGTTATAAAATAACATTATAACTGTGCATGACTAAAGCGCAGAAATTCTACAGAGCCCTCTGGAACGCGCATCTCGGCTGGTTCATGTTGAAGATGAAGCAGATTCAGGGCCGCGGTTGAAGCGTGAAAGCAGCAGCCGATCCAGCAGCCACACGGCAATCAGCGAGGCCCCGACCAACGGAAAGGCCAGGGCCAGCAGCGCCATGATCAGGGTCGCGGTTTTCCATTTCGGCAGGTCGTGACGCAGTGGCGGGACGCCGAGTCGACCCTGGGGACGACGCTTCCACCAGATGACGATGCCGCTCACGGCACTGAGCAGGATCATCAGGCACACCACCAGCACCGCGATCTGGTTGAAGCGGCCGAACATCTTGCCCTCGTGCAGCATCACCCCCAGCTCGGTGGCCCGGGCAACGTTGCTGTAATGCTGCCAGCGCACGTCGGCCAGGACCTTGCCGGTGTACTGGTCGACATGCAGGGTGGCATCGTTGCGCGGGTCATCGGCGAACACGGCGATGGTGAACACGCCCGTGGCCGTGCTCGGCAGGGTGATGCTGTAGCCCGCTTCGACCTGGCGCTGACGGGCGATGTCCTGCACCGCCTGCAGGCTGATGGACGGCGCTGCCGGGGCGGCGTCGGTGCTGGTGTGAGCCATGTGTTCGGCGTGGTCGCCGGACATCGGCAGCGGGGTGTTCTCCAGGGCCCAGGGCACGGTCTGGCGCGTGGCGCTATTGAGTTCCCGGGCCTGCTGGTCGGAGGTCGGCACGTCGTTCCACATGGCCGCCGGGAAGCGGTTCCACAGGTCGGCGTACTGCTTGCCCCAGAAGCCGGTCCAGGTCATGCCGCTGAGCAGCATCAGCAACAGGAATGCCGCGCCCCAGAAACCCAGCACACTGTGCAGGTCACGCCAGAACAGGCGGCCGCGAGCGCTGAAGCGCGGCCACAGCACCCCCGCCGAGGACTGGCCTCGCGGCCACCACAGGTACAGGCCCGAGACCACCAGGACGATGCCCCAGCCCGCGGCCAGTTCCACCAGCCGGTCGCCGACGGTGCCGATCATCAGCTCACCGTGAATGGCCCGGGCCACGGCCTGCAGGTTGCGCTTGGCATCCTGCTCGCCGAGCACGTCGCCGTGGTAGGGGTCGATGAACACATTGAGTTCCTGGCCGGCGTCCTGCACCACGAACTGCGCACTGCGTTCGGCATCGATGGGGGGCAGGTACTGCTTGATATGGCCGTGGGGATAGGCCGCTTGCACCCGTTGCAGCAGCTCATCGGCGCTGAGGCTGTGATGGCCGCCGGGAACCTTGAGCAGGCTGCCGTACATCAAGGGGTCCAGTTGCGGCTTGAACAGATAGACGATGCCGGTCAGGGCCAGCATCACCATGAATGGCGCCACGAACAGCCCGGCGTAGAAATGCCAGCGCCAGGCCAGGTTGTAGAAAGACACGTTGGGTCGACTCATCGGGGAACGCTCCGCAGGGCAGTGGATCTTTTCTTATGGGGGCTGTTCGCCGGCCAGCCAGCTCCTGCGGTAAGGAGCCGGCGTGCCGGCGAAGGGGGATCAGAAGCTCAGGTCGACCTTGGTCCAGAGGGTGCGTCCGGGCTCCTTGATCGCCTGGGGATCATCGGCCGGGTAGCCGAAGCCGGCGTTGCCCGCCAGGTTCAGGTGCTCGGCGTAGGCCTTGCCGAACAGGTTGTCGACCCCGGTGCTGAGCTTGAGGTTCTTGGTCACCCGGTAGGCGCCGTTGAGGGAGAACACGCCGAAGCCACCGCTCTTGCCGAAGTCCTTGCCGACCACGTTGCCCTTGTTCAGGTCGATGCGGTTTTGCGCCGCCACTACCCGCCACAAGGCCCCGGCGCTCCAGTCGTCCTCGCTGTAGGTCAGGCCGAAGCGCGCATCCAGCGGCGGCATCTGCGGCAGGGCCTTGCCATCGCTGCTGTTCTTGCCCCAGGCGTAGGCCAGGGTCGCATCGGCTTTCCAGTTGGAGGTCAGCTTGTAGGCCGCGCCCAGTTCACCGCCCATGATCCGCGCGTCGATGTTCTCGGCCTGGGAGGTGCTCATGTTCATCATCCTGGCGTTGTAGTCGAAGAGGATGTAGTCGCGCACCTGGCCGATGTAGCCCGAGGCCCAGGCTTCCAGGTCCTGACCCTGGTATTGCAGGCCGAAGTCCAGCTGGGTGGTCTTTTCCGGCTTGATCGAATCGAAGGCGTTCAGCGAGCCGGCCGGGCCCATTTTCGGCGAGAACAGCTCCCAGTAGTCGGGGAAGCGCTGGGTGTGGCCAAGGCCCACGTAGAGCGTGGTCGGGCTGTCGGCCAGGTCATGCTCGTAGCGCACGAAGCCGCTGGGCAGGGTGTCGGCGCGGGTGTCGCCGGCGGTGGGGTTGGCGCGGCTCATCATTCCCGAGCCGATGCGCTCGCGATAGTCCTTGGCCGAAGCGCGGTCCAGGCGCGCGCCGGTGATCAGGCGATCACGCTCGGCGGCGTACCAGGTCAGTTCGCCGAAGGCGCCGTAGTTGTGGAAGTCGGCATCCTTGGTGCGGGGCAGTTGCTTGTAGGTATCGATGCCGCTGCTGGCCCGGGCGCGATGTTCGTTGGTCTGGGCATCCAGGCCGCTGATCAGCTGCAGGTCGGCCCAGCGCCAGGTGGCCTTGATCCGCGCGCCGAGGGTGCGGCGGTCGACGTTGGAAGCCATGGGGCCGGCCATCATCCCGGTGCCGGACGGTGTGCGCAGGCTGTAGTTGTCCATCACGTGGTCGGCGTAGTTGTAGTAGACCTGGGCCTCGACCTTGTCCAGCACCTCGCCGAGGTTGGATTTCTCGAAGCGCAGGCCCAGGCTTTCGCGCTTGAACTGCGAACCGTCCATGCCGCGCCCGGCGGAGCGGGCTTCGCCGTCGCCCTTGCCGGCGGTGAGCTCCAGCAGGGTGTCGGCGTCCGGGGTCCAGCCCAGGGCCACGTCACCGTTCCACTTGTCGTAGCGCGAGGCCACGGTGTCGTGGTTGCCGTCTTTGTAGTCGTCAGCTTGAGCGGTGTTGCCGATCACCCGTACATAACCCAGGGGCCCGCCGGCGGCGGCGTCCAGGGTCTTGTCGAAGCGGCCGTTGGAGCCCGCCAGCAGGCTGGCGTTGACCCGGGTGCCGAGTTCGCCAAAGTGTTCCGGCTCACGTTCGAAGAGCACCGTGCCGGCCGAGGCGCCCGGGCCCCAGAGCACGGTTTGCGGGCCCTTGATCACGGTCAGGCGATCGTAGGTTTCCGGGGAGATATAGGAGGTGGGTGCATCCATGCGCCCGGGGCAGGCGCCGAGGATCATGCCGCCGTTGGTCAGGATGTTCAGCCGCGAGCCGAACATGCCGCGCAGCACCGGGTCGCCGTTGGTGCCGCCGTTGCGCACCAGGGCAAAGCCGGGAATGGTTTTCAGGTAGTCGCCGCCGTCACTGGCCGGGACCGGTTGGCGCGGGTCCTTGGGGTTGGTGACCACGGTCAGCGGCGAGCTTGGGGCGACGGCGGTGATCACCGTCGGGCTCAGTTCGGTGCTGTGTTGGGCGTGGTCCATCGCTTCGTCGGCCTGGGCCAGGGGCGTCAGCAGTACGCCGCAGAGCACTGCCAGGGCGTGGTTGAAGCGCAGGCGCGAAGGGTTCAGGGCAAAGGGCTTGGATGGCTGGGCAACGCCCAGGCGAGTGTCAGCAGAAAACATAGAGGTTCCATCGATCAGTCTTGAATGACACGGCCGCGGGTACGCGTCTGTCGCGTTGACAGCCGGCCGTGTGAGATGAGCAGGGGACTCAGGCGGGGATCGGTGGGGCGCGGGTCAGGGCGCCGGGGAACACGGTCTGCCGGGCGTGGCCCAGGCGCGTGGCGGGGATCAGGAACGAGTGGCTGGGGGGCGTCGCCAGGGCGGTGAATGTCAGCCCCGAAGGCAGCGCCGGGCAATTGAACAGCAGGCTGCAATAGCCGCATTTCTCCCAGAGCACATGTTGCTCGCCCTGGGATTTGCCCTGTTGTGCAGGGTGCGGAGTTTCACCGTGGCAGCCGGGCGCGCCGTCGCTCATGTCCATGGCGACGGACAGGTTCATCGGCATCGCGTGATCCATCGGCATCGACTGGGAAATCAGCGGGCCGATAAAGATCATCAGCATGGCGAACAGGCTGATCCAGCTGCCGCGTCGAACTCCCAGGGAGCTGCGACGTGGCATGGACCGCCCGCGGCCAGGCGCGTGCGGAGCGTTCACGGTGAGGACCGGTCAGTGCTTACTGGGCGTGCATATGCCCTTGCATGCCATCCGGCGCCTGTTTCTGTACCGCCACCTCGACCGTGACATTGCCGGCCTTCTCGAAGTGCAGGGTCAGCGGGAAACGCTTGCCGTCGGTGAGCAGGCTGCGGTCCTTGAGCTCCATCAGCATCACGTGGTAGCCCATGGGAGCGAAGGTCACCTCGCCGTCAGCGGGTACCGCCACCTTGGCCACCTGTTGCATCTTCATCATGTCGCCTTGCTTGACGTGCTCGTGCAGCTCGGCCTTGCCGGCAATCGGCGAGTCGACGCTGAGCAGGGTGTCGGCGTTCTTGCTCGGGTTGTGCACCACGAAGTACGCGGCCACGGTCGGCGCGTTCGGCGGCAGTTCCTGGGACCAGGGATGGGCGATCTGCAGCTCGCCAGCCTTGTAGTCGTGGGCGGTGGCGAAACAGGCAGGCAGCAGCAGTGCGGCCAGCAGCAGGGATTGCTTGACCAGGGATGGTTTGAACATGAGGGTTCTCCAGAACGATTCAAAGACGCAGATCACTTGCGAAAGGGAATCATGCCAGAGGCGGTGCACCGGGGTTCAGGCTGGGCCATTGCTGGCGCAGGGTGAGCATTTCGATCTGCGGTTGCGGCGCGCCCGGCCGGGCGGCGAAACGCGTGACATACAGCTGGGGAACGTGCCCGGGCAAGGCCACCAGTGGCGGCGAGCCGGAGCAGCACCAGCAGTGCTGCATGGCCGAATGGTCGTCGTTCTGTGGGGCCTGCTGGTCGAGCTTGCCCAGGGAAATGGCCACCAGCTTGGTGCCGGTGGACGAGCAGAAACTGCCCCACAGCAGTTGTTCGTTCAGCCCCGGATCGTTGCGCTGCATGGCCCCTGAAAGCGGCATGGCAAGCATGTTGAACAGCACTGCGAAGCAGGCGATCCAGGCAAATGCGAGCCGTTGTCGGGACATGGGGACGATCCGTCGGTTGAGCGATCAGGCGGGTATTTAGCCTGATCGCTGTGGATAAGTAAAAAAGCAGCGTATGCGGTGTGGTGTCGCAGTGCCAGTTCAGGCCGGGCTGACGTGGAGCTTGAGCCCGAGCGCCTTCATGACCTTGATGATAGTCGCGAACTCGGGATTGCCCTGGCTGCCCAGGGCCTTGTACAGGCTCTCACGACCCAGGCCGGTATCGCGGGCGACCTGGGTCATGCCGCGAGCGCGAGCGATGTCGTTGAGGGCGGCGCGGATCAGCTTGCCGTCGCCGGTGTCTTCCTCGAAGCAGGCGTCGAGGTAGGCGACCATGTCTTCAGGGGTCTTGAGGTATTCCGCCGCGTCGAAGCGGGTGACTGGGGTGTGCATGTTTCAAGCCTCGCTCTTGAGGTCGTGGGCCAGTTGCCTGGCCCGTTGGATATCGCGTTTCTGGGTGGCCTTGTCGCCGCCGATCAACAGCAGATAGATCACTGTGCCCCGGCGTGAGAAGTACACCCGGTAGCCGGGGCCCCGGTGGATGCGCATTTCGTAGACGCCTCCACCCAGTGGTTCGCAGTCGCCGAAACGGCCCAGTTGGGCGGCGCGGATCCTGGCCAGTACACGGGTTTTGCCTTGCGGGTCCTTCAGGTGCAGGAGCCAGCGGCTGAACTCCAGGGTCTGCTCGAAGACGTACATGGCGAATGTATTCCTTGGGATACGGCGTGGCAACCCATTTGCCCGCGTGCAGCTCAATCAGGCGACGAGCGGAGCCGGCGCCATTGAGGCTCTCCAAGGAGGCTAAAGCATGGAGTTGGCAGCGCGCTGCCAGGGGCCTCCCAAGTGTTTGTGGGGCGCTGCGGTTTTGCCTGTCAGGTTTTGTCCGGCGAGCCCAGGGCCAGCAGCAACTCGGCCACGCTGCCGAAGTGGCGATCGGCTTCGGGCAGCACCGGGCGCTTGAGGATCAGCACCGGTATGCCGCGTTCGCGGGCGACTTCCAGCTTGGGCTCGGTGGCGCTGCTGCCGCTGTTCTTGCTGATCAGCACGTCGATGTCGCGCCGGGCGAACAGCTGGCGTTCGTCTTCGAGCAGGAAGGGCCCGCGGGCCCCGATGATTTCGCAACGCTCGTTGCCGGGGCAGGAGTCCAGGGCACGCAGGGTCCAGAACTGCCCGGGCGGAATGTCATCCAGGTGCTGCAACGGCTCGCGGCCCAGGGTGAACAGCGGCCGCTTGAAGGGCCGCAGCGCTTGCATCAGGTGATCCCAACCGGCGATCTCGCGCCAATCGTCACCCGCCTGCGGCTGCCAGGCCGGGCGCCGCAAGGCCCAGCAGGGCACCCCGGCGAGGGCGGCGGCGGCCACCGCGTTGGCGCTGATCTGCGCCGCGTAAGGGTGGGTGGCATCCAGCAGCAGGCTGATCTGCTGTTCGCTGATGTAGCGCGCCAGCCCCTCGGCACCGCCATAGCCGCCGACCCGCACCTGGCATTGCAAGTCGCTGGGCACCCGGCCGACCCCGGCCAGGCTGTAGGTATGTTGCGGGCCCAGGGTACGGGCGATGGCCAGGGCCTCGGTGACCCCGCCCAGCAGCAGAATACGGGTCATGGCGCGTCCAGGGCTTTGCTCAGGTCCAGTAGGGTGATCGGCAGGGCCTGGCGCCAAGTGTCGAACTCTCCCAGCGGTTGAGCCTGGGCGATGTGGATGCGGGTCAGTTCGCCGCCGTGGCGCTCACGCCAATCCATCAGGGTCATTTCACTTTGCAGGGTCACGGCGTTGGCCACCAGGCGCCCACCGGGCTTGAGCTGCTCCCAGCAGGTTTGCAGGACGCCTTCGCGGGTGACGCCGCCGCCGATGAAAATGGCATCCGGGCGTTCCAGCCCCGCGAGGGCCTGGGGCGCACGGCCGCGAATCAGTTGCAGCCCGGGCACCCCGAGCACCTCGCGGTTGTGTTCGATCAGTTGCTGGCGGCCGTCGTCGGCCTCAATGGCCAGGGCGCGGCAACTGGGGTGGGCGCGCATCCACTCGATGCCGATGGAGCCACTGCCGGCGCCGACGTCCCAGAGCAGCTCGCCGGGCACCGGCGCCAGGCGCGCCAGGGTCATGGCGCGCATGTCGCGCTTGGTCAACTGGCCGTCGTGGCGAAAGGCGGCGTCCGGCAGGCCGGCGAGCCGTGACAGGCGCGGAGTGCCGGCCTCGGCCCGGCACTCGATGGCCAGCAAGTTGAGGTCGGCAAGCAGCGGGTCGTTCCAGTCGTTGGCGGTGCCGTCGATGCGTCGCTCCAGGGGGCCGCCCAGGTGTTCCAGCACGCTGATCCGGCTCGGGCCGAAGCCGCGTTCGCGCAGCAGCCCGGCGATGGCCGCCGGGCTGCTGCCGTCATTGCTCAGCACCAGCAGGCGCACGCCACTGGACAGTTGGGCGTTGAGCGCGCTGATCGGCCGCGCCACCACCGACAGCGTGACGACGTCCTGCAATGGCCAGCCCAGGCGGGCGGCGGCCAGGGAATAGGAGGAGGGGAAAGGCAGAACCTGGATTTCCTCCGGGGGCAGTTGCCGCGCCAGGCTGGCGCCGACGCCGAACAGCATGGGGTCGCCGCTGGCCAGTACGCAGACCGCCGTTCCGCGCAGGCCCAGCACCGGCGCCAGGGAAAACGGGCTGGGCCACAGCTGGCGCTCGCCACGGATGCACGACGGCAGCAGATCCAGCTGGCGCTGGGCGCCGACGATCCGCGTGGCGCCCAGCAGCGCGTGGCGGGCATTCCTGCCCAGGCCCTTGAAGCCGTCTTCACCGATTCCCACTACTGTCAGCCAGGGCGACATCTACATTCCTCGAGCGCAAAACCTGTTGTTCCGACAGGCAGGCTTTTCATGCCTTCGGACAAAGCAGGCATAATACCGCGCCTTCGCTGACGAAGCGCTTTTCCCACACTGCCGGTCGCCCCTTTGAACGAACGCCCGTTGTCTACTGCCATTCGCCCCTCGGCCTGTCCGGGGTTGTTGCGCATCGTCCCGGCGCTGGACGGCGGCATTTGCCGGATCAAGCTGGCCGGTGGCGCCATCAGCGCGGCTCAGGCGGTGGCGGTGGCCGAGGCGGCACAGGCCTATGCCGGCGGAGTGATCGAGGCGACCAACCGCGCCAACCTGCAGATTCGTGGCATCGGCGCAGAGCATCAGGCGTTGATCGGCGCGCTGCTGGCCGCCGGGCTGGGGCCGACTACCGCGGCGGGCGACGACGTGCGCAACCTGATGCTCAGCCCCAGTGCCGGGATTGACCGGCAGCGGCTGATCGACACCCGGCCCCTGGCCGCGCACATCCTCGACACCTTGCAGAGCCACCCGCGGTTCCCTGAGCTGTCGGCCAAGTTCGCCGTGCAACTCGACGGTGGCGAGGCCCTGGCGATGCTCGAACATCACCACGACCTGTGGCTGTCGGCCCTTGAGCGCGAGGGGCAGTTGTTGCTGGCGTTCGGCCTGGCCGGCTGCCCTGTGGATAAACCCCTGGCAGCGGTGCCCCTGGCTCACGGGCACGCACTGCTGGTGGCGGTGCTGGAGCTGTTTCTCGACTTGGCGCGGCCGGAGCAGACGCGCATGCGCCATCTGCTGACGGACGTTTCGCTGGCGGATTTTCTTGCCCAACTGGCCCCCCGCCTGAGCTGCCCGCTGTTGAATGTCGATGGCTGGCGGCGCCCGGCCGGTGCCGCGCCGCGACACATCGGCACTTATCCACAGGCCGAGCCCGGGCGGGTCTATGTCGGCGCGGGCACGCCCCTGGGCCGCCTCGACCCGGCCATGCTCAAGGGCGCGGCACAGCTGGCCGAGCAATACGGCGACGCCAGCCTGCGCCTGACGCCCTGGCAGAGCCTGCTGCTGCCATCGATTGCCGTGGCCGATGCACCGGCGGTCACTGCCGGCCTGGCCCAACTGGGCCTGCTGTGCAGCCCGGATCAGGCCCTGGCTCACCTGATTGCCTGCACCGGCTCCAGTGGCTGCGGCAAGGCCCTGGCCGACACCAAAAACGATGCCCTGCAACTGGCGGCCCTGCTCCAGCGCCAGGGGCGCCAACCGGACGTGCACCTGTCCGCCTGCCCGCGCTCCTGCGCCGCCGCCCATGTGGCACCGACCACTCTGCTGGCGGTGGCCCCGGGACGCTACGACGTGTATTTGCGCGATGCAGCGCTGCCGGGTTTCGGCACGCTGCACGCACGCAACCTTTCTATTGAAGCGGCAGAGGCATTGCTCGATGCCCGCCCACGGAGCAACACCGATGATTGATTACATCCGCGACGGTCAGGAGATCTATCGCAACTCCTTCGCGATCATTCGCGAAGAAGCCAGGCTGGAACGCATTCCGGCCGACCTGGAGAAACTCGCCGTGCGGGTGATCCATGCCTGCGGCATGGTCGAGGCCATTGATGGCCTGCAGTTTTCCGACGGGGCCGGCCGGGCCGGGCGTGAGGCTCTGGCCGCGGGGGCGCCGATCCTCTGCGATGCGCGGATGGTGTCCGAGGGCATTACCCGGGCCCGCCTGCCCGCCAACAACGAGGTGATCTGCACCCTGCGCGACGACAGCGTGCCGCAGCTGGCCCGGGAGCTGGGCAATACCCGTTCGGCGGCGGCCCTGGAGCTGTGGCGCCCGCACCTGGAAGGCAGCGTGGTGGTGATTGGCAATGCGCCTACTGCATTGTTCTACCTGCTGGAGATGCTCGATGCCGGTGCGCCGAAGCCGGCGCTGATCCTCGGCTTTCCGGTGGGTTTCGTGGGCGCCGCCGAATCCAAGGCGATGCTCGCCGCCAACAGCCGCGGCGTGCCTTTCGTGATCATGCAGGGCCGCCTGGGCGGTAGCGCCATGGCCGCGGCTGCGGTCAACGCCCTGGCCACGGAGATCGAATGATGCAGCAACCTGGACGTTTGATCGGCCTTGGCGTGGGCCCCGGTGACCCGGAACTGATTACCTTGAAGGCCCTGCGCCTGCTGCGCGAGTCGCCGGTGGTGGCCTACTTCGTGGCCAAGGGCAAGAAAGGCAATGCCTTCGGCATCATCGAAGGGCACCTGCAACAGGCCCAGACCCTGCTGCCCCTGGTCTACCCGGTCACCACCGAAGTGCTGCCGGCGCCGCTGTCCTACGAACAAGTGATCAGCGACTTCTACGACAGCGCCAGCGAAGAGCTGGCGAAGCATCTGGACGCTGGCCGCGACGTGGCGGTGATCTGCGAAGGCGACCCGTTCTTCTACGGTTCCTACATGTACCTGCACGATCGCCTGGCCGAGCGTTACCAGGCCGAAGTGGTGCCGGGGGTGTGCTCGATGCTGGGCGGCGCCTCGGTACTGGGCGCGCCATTGGTGTATCGCAACCAGAGCCTGTCGGTGCTTTCCGGGGTGCTGCCGCATGACGAACTCAAGCGTCGCCTGGCGGATGCCGATGCGGCGGTGGTGATGAAGCTGGGGCGCAACTTCCCCAAGGTGCGTCAGGTCCTCGAAGAGCTGGGGCTGGCGCAGCGGGCGCTGTATGTCGAGCGCGCCACCATGGCCAACCAGAAGATCGTGCCGCTGGATGAAGTGGAGCCGATGTCCTCGCCGTACTTCTCGCTGATCATCGTGCCCGGCGAAAGGTGGCAAGGCTGATGGCCCGTTCAACTCCGGCCATCGTCATCCTGGGCCAAGGCAGCCTCGACACCGCGCGGCAGATCCAGCGGCTGTACCCCGACTCGTTGATCCACGGTCTGGCGGAGCGGGTCGAAGGCGCCGATCGGATCTACCACGAATTCGGCGCGACGCTGCGCCAGTTGTATCAACAGGACACGCCGATCATCGCCCTGTGCGCGGCCGGTATCGTCATCCGCACCCTGGCACCGTTGCTGCTGGAAAAGGGCGCCGAGCCGCCGGTGCTGGCGGTGGCCGAGGACGGCAGTGCCGTGGTGCCGCTGCTGGGTGGCTTGGGCGGGGTCAATGTCATGGCCCGAGAAATCGCTGCGGGCCTTGGCGTGGCGGCGGCCATTACCACCAGTGGTGAACTGCGCTTCGGCACGTGCCTGCTCAACCCGCCCAGCGGTTATGCCCTGGGCGACCTGGAACTGGGCAAGCGTTTCGTTTCCGACCTGCTGGGTGGCGAAAGCGTGCGCATCGAAGGCGCAGCCCCGTGGCTGGCCGCGGCGAAGCTGCCCGAGGACGACCAGGCCCGGCTGACCATCCGGGTCGGTTCCGCCGAGCGTGAACCTGCGGCCAACGAGCTGCTGATCTACCCTCGCAGCGTCCTCGTCGCTTGCCGTGGCAGCCAGCGTGCGGGCGAAGGCGATACCGAGCTCGCCACGTCGATCCGCCAGGCCCTGCATCAGGCGCGAATTGCCGCGCAGTCCGTGGCCTGCCTGCTGGCCGCCGACAGCGACATGGCCAACCGCGCGCTGCACCAGGCGGCGGCGCAACTGGGCGTACCGCTGCGCTTCCTGCCGGCCGCCGACAGTGTCGCCGAACTGGCGCAACAGGCCGTGCCGCAATTGCTGCCGCCGCTGAAGGTCGGCGACGAGATTGCCATTGCCGTGGCCAACCAGCCCCTGGACCCCGAGCAGATCGGCCGTCCCCGCGGTCGCCTGGCCGTGATCGGCCTCGGCCCGGGCGCCGCCGAACTCATGGTGCCGGCGGTGAAAGCCGAACTGGCCCGGGCCAACGACATTCTGGGTTATGAAACCTACGTGCGCATGGCCGGCCCGTTCCGCGCCGATCAGGTCATGCACTGCACCGACAACCGCGAAGAAATGCAGCGCGCCCGTCACGCCTTTGAACTGGCGGCGCAAGGCCGTTCGGTGGTGGTGGTGTCGTCCGGCGACCCGGGCGTGTTCGCCATGGCTGCGGCGGTGCTCGAAGCCCTGCACGAATCCAGCGATCCGGCGTGGCACAGGGTCGACCTGGAGATCCTTCCCGGGGTTTCCGCGTCCCTGGCCACTGCGGCCCAGGCCGGTGCACCGCTGGGTCATGACTTCTGCGTGCTGTCGCTGTCGGACAACCTCAAGCCCTGGGACATCATCGAGAAGCGTCTGGACCTCGCCTCCCAGGCCGATTTGGCCCTGGCCTTCTACAACCCGATTTCCCGCTCGCGGCCCTGGCAGCTGGGCCGGGCCCTGGAGATCGTGCGCCAGCACCGCACGCCGCAAACCCCGGTGGTATTGGGGCGAGACATTGGCCGCCCTGGCCAGACCCTGCGTGTCATCACCCTGGGTGAGCTGACCCCGGCGCAGGTGGACATGCGCACCATGGTGCTGGTGGGTTCTTCCACCACCTGCGTGTTCCCCCGGGCCGAGGGCGGCGAGTGGGTGTACACGCCGCGTTGGTACGGTCAAAAACCATTGTAGGAGTCGGCTTGCCGGCGAAGGCGCTCGTAAGATCGCCATCGCCGGCAGCGGTTTCTAGCGTGCAGGGTCACTCATCCTCGTCCTTGTCCTTGGCGGTCAGCAGCCAGGTGATGAATTCGAAGAAGCTGGCCCATCTGGCGGGAATGCGCCCGGCGATAAAAGCCTCCCAGTCGCCCAGGTCGAAATCCCAGACGCCGCCGCTGTCCTTGTCCAGCAAGTAGCCGCCTTCGCCCTGCAATGAAGTGAAGGCGATAAAGTTCTGCGGCAACTCCCACACGTCATGAATGAACTCGGTGCACATCAGGATTTCTTCACTGGGCCCGTCGATATCCATCAGTACTTCGTAGCTCGCTCGGCTTTCGAAGTCGGCGGGGTGGTAGGCCAGGTAGATCTGTGCGAACTCGCTGTCCAGGGCAATCCCTAATGTTGCCAGTGCTCGGGTGACCTCGGCGGTGTCGGGGCGCGGGCGGAAGCGGGGCTGGGCTTCGATCAGGGCGATCAACTGCGGGGGAATCATGGGGTGTCCTTGGTCATGTGTGGCCACTTGTCCAAGGGCAGGCGGTCCTGCTGCCGGGCAAAGTGTTCCCGGGCCTGGCCCAGGGTTTTGTGGTTGGGCCCGCTCAGCACATCCAGCGCCTCGCTGCCATCGTCTTCCCATTGGCACAGGTCGCAGATCTCGTATTCGCCCCGTGCCGAGAGGGTTCGATAACCGCAGCAGGGGCAGGCCTCCAGGTACTCGATATCCGCGCTGACGGCGTAGTCGCCCAGCCCGGCTTCACCCAGGCAGCGCCTCAGGTACAGGTGGGTCACGCCGCGGTATTCGGCGCGCAGGGCGATCAGCAGCAGGGCATCGTAGACCGGGTCCCGCGCATCGTCCGGGGGTTCTGCTTGCGAGTTCAACTGTTGCTGCAGGCTGGGTGGCAGTGTCGCGAACTCGAAGTCGTCGCTGTCCAGCCACCACCAGTTCAGCAGGTGGCAGGCGCGGGCAGCGGCATCGAGATTGGGCAGCCTGTGCCGGCTGAGGAGGTCGATGGCGGTGGTGGCGGTGAGTGTTTCCATGGGGCTCGGTTTGTGGAGTGCGAGGGTCAGGGCCAAGTCAGGGTCAACTGGTCGGGGCGCTCAAGAGGGACCCGCACTGTGACGCCGGAGGTCGATTCGGCAAAAAGGTGCCGGTGCCGGATCTCGACCCGGTTGAAGGGGTTGCTGTCCTTCAAGACCACCAGCCAGATCAGCGCGCCTGAATCCTTCTCCTGCAACGACAGGAAACCATCGGCGCCATGAGCGCTGCACTCGCCGGCCCAGGCCTGCCAAGGCCCGGTGCTGGCGACGCACTGCGCCAGGGCCGCGAGGCCCTCACAGTCCTGGCTGGCGCTGTAGTCCGAGGCTGGCATCCACTGCTTGTTGATCAGTTGGGGATACTCATGGGGCAGCTCGAACAGGCAATAGAAGCCAGCGCCCAGAGAGATGGAGTTCTCCCTGGGGTAGCGTTCGTCCTGCCATTGCTGCTGGATGAGTTGGCGGTCTTCACTGCCGGGCATGTGATGTTCCTTATCCGCTGCCGGGTCGAGCCGGTGTCAGGGCACCAGATAGCCTTTGACCCCGGTGAAGATGATCTGCGCCGCCAGGGCGCAGACGAACAGCCCCATCAAGCGGCTGACGATCTGCAAGCCCTGGTCGCCGAGGATGCGTTCGATGCGGTTGGACAGGTACAGCACCACGCCCACGGTGAGGCTGGCCAGGGCGATGCTGAGGATGGCGGTGAGCTTGTCATCCCAGTGCGGCTGGCTGACGCCCATGACCAGGAGGGCGCCGATGGTCCCCGGGCCCACGGTCAGGGGAATGGTCAGCGGGACGATGGTCACGTCCTGCTGCACGTTGTCGGTCTGCACCGCCGACTTGCCCTGGGCCATGCCCAGGGCCGAGATGAACAGCACGCTGCCGGCGCCGATGCGGAAGGCGTCGACGGTGATGCCGAACACACCGAAGATCACCCGCCCGAACAGGTACAGCAGGACGCTGGAGATCAGGGTCGCCAGGGCGACTTTCCAGGCCAGGCGCCGGCGCTCCTTGAGCGAGTAGCCGCGGGTCAGGCTGATGAAACACGAGAGCACGAAGAAGGGGCTGTAGAGCACCAGCATCTTCAGGTAAACGCTGAACAGCACGTGGAGCATGGTGGGAGCTCACGACTAAAGGAGGGCGAGCGAGAGTTTAACAGGCGCCGCACGGGCTGTCGGCTCAACTGGTGTGTGCGGCGCTGCGTTCGCGCAGGTCGCGCTGGGTGACCCAGTGCTCCACCAGTTCGCGCAGTTGCGAGAGCTCCACCGGCTTGGCCATGTGCCCGTCCATGCCGGCCTGGCGCGCGCGTTCCTTGTGCTCGGCCAGGATGTGCGCGGTGAGCGCCACCACCGGGGTGCGTACGCGCTGGTTGCCGACTTCCCAGGCCCGCAGTTGCTGAGTGGCGGAGAAGCCATCGAGCACCGGCATTTCGCAGTCCATCAGCACCAGGTCGTAGCGCTTGGCTTTCATCGCCTGCAGCGCTTCTTCGCCGTTGCTGGCGGTATCGGGCTGCAGGTTGAGCTTGCCGAGCATGCCGCGGATGACCTTGGTGGAGATGCTGTTGTCCTCGGCCACCAGGATGCTGAAGTCGCTGGGCACGGTGACCTGAGCAGGGCCTTGGGCTGGGGTCAGGGGCATGTTGTAGGGCGCGGCGGGAGCCTTGTCGCGCTGGTTGAGTTCGTCCGCCAGGGTAGTCTTGAGGGTGTAGCCGGCCACGGGCTTGGCGAGGATGCGCTTGATCCCGGCATTGCGTGCAATCACCTTGCTCGGCGCGTTGCTGATGCCGGTGAGCATGATCAGCAGAATGTCGTGGTTCAGGCTCGGGTCTTCCTTGATCTTCGCCGCCAGTTGCATGCCGGTCATGCCGGGCATGTTCTGGTCCAGCAGGACCACGTCGAAGTAGTCCCGCAGGTGCGCCTTGGTGCGCAGCAGGGCCAGGGCTTCCTTGCCCGAAGGCACGGCGCTGACGTTCAGGCCCCAGGCGCTGCATTGCTGCACCAGGACCTTGCGGCAGGTGTCGTTGTCGTCCACCACCAGCACCCGCGCGCCTTGCAGGGGGCCGTCGAGGTCGGCGGTCGGGTGCTCCAGGCGCTCGGCGTCCAGGGGCAGGGTCAGCCACAGGGTGCTGCCCTGGTTGGTGCCGCTCTTGATGCCGAATTCACCATGCATCAGCAGGATCAGCTGGCGGGCGATCACCAGGCCCAGGTTGCCGCCCAGGCGCGTGGTGGCGAGGAAGTTCTTGCTGTGCAGCTCGGTGTGCAGCAGCGCCTCGCGTTCTTCGGCGTCCATCGGCTGGCCGCTGTCCTGCACGGCAATCCGCAGGCGCGGCTTGCTGCTGCGTTCGTCGAGGGCGACGACGATCAGCACTTCGCCTTCGTCGGTCTTCTTCAGGGCATTTTCCAGCAGGCTCAGCAGCGCCTGGCGCAGGCGGGTCGGGTCACCGCTGATGACCCGTGGCACCTGGGGCTGGATAAAGCTGATCAGCTCGACATTCTGCTGTTCGGCCTTGGCCCGGAAGATGCTCAGGCAGTCTTCGATCAGGGCGTTGAGGTCGAACTGCACGTCGTCCAGCTCGATCTGCCCGGACTCCAGCTTGGAGATGTCGAGGATCTCGTTGATCAGGGTCAGCAGCTCGTTGCCGGCGCTGTGGATGGTCTGCACGTAGTCACGCTGCTTGACCGATAGCGGCGTGCCCAGCAGCAGCTCGGTCATGCCCAGCACGCCGTTCATCGGGGTACGGATCTCGTGGCTGATCTTGGCCAGGAATTCGGCCTTGGCATTGACCTCGGCGGTGCTGGCGGCCAGGTCGCGGCTGACGCTGAAGCGATTCTCGGTGATGTTGCGCTGGCGCTCGCCGAGGGCAACGCTCATCAGCAGCCCGGCAATGCACACCACGCTCAGCAGGGTGACGATCAACCCTTGCGGCGCCACCAGGGTCAGGCCCAGCAGGGCCGGGAGAATCACCAGGGTGCCGAGGTTGAAGATCACCATGGCGGTGACGAACAGCCGAGCCGGGCGGTAGCCCTTGTGCCAGTGGTAGCCGCCGACGAACAGCATGCTCAGGCCGGCCATGGCCACCAGGCCGTAGGTGATGATGTTCAGCGGCAGGGTATCGACGAACAGCAGCAACAAACCGGACAGGCTGATCAGCAGGATGTTGCCCAGCAACAGGCGGTTCAGCGGGTGCGGCCCCAGGGGCGCGAAAAAGCGGTAGGCGAACATCATCCCGCAGGGCGCGGTCAGCAGCAGGGCGACATAGGCGCCCGGTGTCTGCAGCGCCTGCCAGTCCGGCAGCCAGGGCCCGAACAGGTTCAGCAGCATCAGCAGGCTGAGGGTCAGCAGGCCCTCGCAGGCCGCCAGCCACAGGCTGCTGCGCGAGCGGGTGTAGGCGAAGCGCGTGAGGTTGTGCAGGATCAGCATCGCCAGGCAGCCGAAGAGCAGGCCGTAGATCAGTGTCTGGCTCTGGTCGGCGGCGCCTATCACGGCCGCTTGCAGGGTGATGTAGGGACGCAGTTCGTGTTCCGACACCAGGCGTACATAAACCTCCAGCGGCTTGGCGCTTTGCGGCAGCGGCAGCATGAAATCGCTGCTGGGCAGGGGCTTTTGCGCTTGCGGCTGGCTGGAGCCGGTGTTCACTTGCTCGATCAGCTTGTCGCCTTCGAGCACGTAGAGGTTCAGGTGGGACAGGTCGGGGGCGAAGATCCGCAGGATCTGCTCGTGGGTTCCCGGCTGGAGCCTGAAGCGTAGCCACAGAGCGCCATCGGGCTCGGCAGCGGTGAGTTTGTCCAGTTCGATCGGGCTGAACTGGTTGGTGTAGCGCGGGGAGCGGATGTCACTGAGCTGCAGGCTGGCCTGTTCGTCGAGCAAAACCGCCCAGCCACTGCCTTGAGCGGCCAGGGCCGGGTTCAAGCAGAGCAGGGTCAGCAAGGTGACGGTGAAGCCTAGGGCAATCCGGAGCCAGCGCACGGCGAAATCCCTTCGTTGGTTGAAGCCTGATTATAACTATGCGCGGCGTAAAGACCGCACGACAAGGGCGCGAGGCCCTTGCCGCCGTCACTCAACGCTTTATTCCTGGCCACGCTCGCGGGCAATGGCACGGTAGCCGATATCCTTGCGGTAGAAGCAGCCCTGCCAGTCGATCTCGGCCGCCAGGCGGTAGGCCTGCTGCTGGGCCGCATCAACGCTGTCGCCCATGGCGGTGGCGCACAGTACCCGGCCGCCGGAGGTCACGACCTGGCCATCCTTGAGCGCGGTACCGGCATGGAACACCTTGCCTTCCAGTGCGGCCGCGGCGTCCAGGCCCGTAATGGCCGCGCCCTTGGCGTAGTCACCAGGGTAGCCGCCGGCCGCCAGAACGATACCCAGGCTCGGGCGGGGGTCCCATTGCGCTTCGACCTTGTCCAGGGCCTGGGCCAGGGCGGCTTCCACCAGCAGCACCAGGCTCGATTGCAGGCGCAGCATCACCGGCTGGGTTTCCGGGTCGCCGAAGCGGCAGTTGAACTCGATGACTTTCGGGTTGCCGGCCTTGTCGATCATCAGCCCGGCGTAGAGGAAGCCGGTGTAGACGTTGCCTTCCTCGGCCATGCCGCGCACGGTCGGCCAGATCACCAGGTCCATGACCCGCTGGTGCACTTCGGCGGTGACCACCGGTGCTGGCGAGTAAGCGCCCATGCCACCGGTATTGGGGCCAGTGTCGCCGTCGCCGACGCGCTTGTGGTCCTGGCTGGTGGCCATGGGCAGGACGTTCTTGCCGTCGACCATGACGATGAAGCTGGCTTCCTCGCCGTCGAGGAACTCTTCGATCACCACGCGGGAGCCGGCGTCGCCGAAGGCATTGCCGGCCAGCATGTCGCGCACGGCGTCCTCGGCTTCGGCCAGGGTCATGGCGACGATCACGCCTTTACCGGCCGCCAGGCCGTCGGCCTTGATCACGATCGGTGCGCCTTTCTCACGCAGGTAGGCCAGCGCCGGCTCGATCTCGGTGAAGTTCTGGTAATCGGCGGTCGGGATCTTGTGGCGCGCGAGGAAATCCTTGGTGAAGGCTTTCGAACCTTCCAGCTGCGCCGCACCGGCCGTCGGACCGAAGCAGTCCAGGCCACGGGAGCGGAACAGGTCGACCACACCGGCCACCAGCGGCACTTCCGGGCCGACGATGGTCAGCGACACATTCTTCTCGGCGAAATCGGCCAGTTGCTCCAGGGCCAGGACGTCGATGGCGACGTTCTCGCACTTGGCTTCGATGGCGGTACCGGCGTTGCCCGGGGCGACGAACACTTTCTGAACCCGTGGGTCCTGAGCGACTTTCCAGGCCAGAGCGTGTTCACGACCGCCGCTACCAATGATCAAAACGTTCAAGTCAGACTCCTTCGGAGGAAGCTACAAGCCGCAAGCTGCAAGTGAAGAGCAATCTGGGTCGCTCTGAAGTGCAGCGTGCGGCTTTGAATGAGAAAGGCTGCAAGTGCAAGCAAGGGCGACTGCGGTCGGCTCTGGCTTGTCGCTTGCAGCTTGATGCTTGTGGCTGCTGTTAGTGACGGAAGTGGCGCATGCCGGTGAACACCATGGCAATGCCGGCTTCGTCGGCAGCAGCAATTACTTCGGCATCACGCATCGAGCCGCCTGGCTGGATCACGGCGGTGATGCCGACCTTGGCGGCGTTGTCCAGGCCGTCGCGGAACGGGAAGAACGCGTCGGAGGCCATCACCGAACCCGCTACCTGCAGGCCGGCGTGCTCGGCCTTGATGGCGGCGATGCGCGCGGAGTTCACGCGGCTCATCTGGCCGGCGCCGACACCGATGGTCTGGCGGTTCTTGGCGTAGACGATGGCGTTGGATTTAACGTACTTGGCGACTTTCCAGGCGAAGATCAGGTCGTTGATCTCTTGCTCGGTCGGGGCGCGCTTGGTCACCACTTTCAGGTCATCGGCGCTGATCATGCCGATATCACGGCTCTGCACCAGCAGGCCGCCGTTGACGCGCTTGTAGTCCCAGGCGGCAGCGCGGTCAGCCGACCACTCGCCACAGGCCAGCAGGCGCACGTTGGCCTTGGCGGCGACGATGGCGCGGGCTTCTTCGCTCACCGACGGGGCGATGATCACTTCGACGAACTGACGCTCGACGATGGCTTTGGCGGTTTCAGCATCCAGTTCGCGGTTGAAGGCGATGATGCCGCCGAAGGCCGATTCGGTGTCGGTGGCGTAGGCCAGTTCATAGGCCTGGCGAATGCCGCCTTCAGCGTCCGGGCTGACCGCCACGCCGCACGGGTTGGCGTGCTTGACGATGACGCAGGCCGGCTTGACGAAGCTCTTCACGCATTCCAGGGCGGCGTCGGTGTCGGCGACGTTGTTGTAGGACAGCTCCTTGCCTTGCAGCTGGGTGGCGGTGGCGATGCCGACTTCGGCCGGCTTGGCTTCCACGTAGAACGCCGCGCTCTGGTGCGGGTTCTCGCCGTAGCGCATTTCCTGGGCCTTGATGAACTGGCTGTTGAAGGTCCGCGGGAATTCGCTGCGACCTTCTGTGCTGAGGGTTTCAGCGGCCTGGTTCACGGTGCCCATGTAGTTGGCAATCATGCCGTCGTAGGCCGCGGTGTGTTCGAAGGCCTTGAGCATCAGGTCGAAACGCTGGGCGTAGGTCAGGCCGCCGGCCTTGAGGCTTTCGAGGACGCCGGCGTAGTCGCTGGCGTTGACCACGATGGCCACGTCCTTATGGTTCTTGGCCGCCGAGCGGACCATGGTCGGGCCGCCGATGTCGATGTTCTCGATGGCGGTCGGCAGGTCGCAGCCGGGCTTGGAAATGGTGGCCTCGAAGGGGTAGAGGTTGACCGCCACCAGATCGATCGGCTTGATCCCGTGCTCGTTCATGATGGCATCGTCGATGCCGCGACGACCGAGGATACCGCCGTGGATTTTCGGGTGCAGGGTCTTCACCCGGCCGTCCATCATTTCCGCGAAACCGGTGTAATCCGCGACTTCCACTGCGGACACGCCGTTGTCCTGCAGCAGCTTGAAGGTCCCGCCGGTGGAGAGGATCTCCACACCAAGGGCTTCCAGTTCCTTGGCGAATTCGAGGATCCCGGTCTTGTCGGAAACACTGATCAAGGCGCGGCGGATCGGCAGGCGGGTAGTCTGGTCGGTCATCTCAATTTCCATCAAAAGCAAAGGAGTCAGCAAAAAAGGCGACCGTTTTTTACGCGGGCGCCTTTCTGGTTTGATTGAATGCTTACAGCAAATCGTACTGCTTGAGTTTCTTGCGCAGGGTGCCGCGGTTCAGGCCCAGGAGTTCGCTGGCCTTGGTCTGGTTGCCCTTGACGTAGTTCATCACGCTTTCGAGCAACGGAGCCTCGACTTCGGAGAGCACCAGGTTGTACACGTCCGTGACGGCAGCGCCCTCAAGGTGGGCGAAATAATTGTGCAGCGCCTTCTCGACACTCCCGCGAAGGGTCTGGCCTTCTTCGCTGGGGGTATTGAGGTGCTGTTTCAAATTCACGTTGTCGCTCACGGGTGTTGTTCCACTCACTAAAGTCTCGGTCATCATCGTCATGCGGCCACCCCCTCTCCGTCCCCTGTTTCCAGGCTCTTGTAACGTCCGGCGAAGAACTCACGAACGTTGGCGCATTGTGCTTCCGTATCTTCCAAACGATTGAAGTGGGCGCGAAACTCCCTGGCGCCCGGCAGGGTTGCGAGATACCAGCCCACATGCTTGCGCGCAATGCGTACGCCCATGACATCCCCATAGAAGGCATGCAGCGCGGCCAGGTGCTCTAGCAGAATACGTTCCACCTCGAACAGCTCCAGCGCCGGGAGGGTTTCACCGGTCGTCAGGAAGTGTTCGATTTCACGAAAAATCCATGGCCGCCCCTGGGCGGCCCGGCCGATCAACAGCCCGTCGGCGCCGGTGGCGTGCAATACCCGCCGGGCCTTCTCGGGCGAGTCGATATCGCCATTGGCAAAGACCGGAATCGACACCGCCTGCTTGATCGCGGCAATGGTGTCGTACTCGGCTTCACCGGTGTACAGGTCGGCCCGGGTCCGACCGTGGACCGCCAGTGCCGTAATGCCTGCCTGTTCGGCGATCTTCGCCACCGTCAGGCCGTTCTTGTGCTCCCGGTCCCAGCCGGTGCGGATCTTCAGGGTGACCGGTACATCCACCGCGGCCACCACCGCCTGGAGAATCTCGTTGACCAGGGCTTCATCTTTCAGCAACGCGGAGCCGGCAGCCTTGTTGCAGACCTTCTTCGCCGGGCAACCCATGTTGATATCAATAATCTGTGCGCCCAACTCGACGTTGGCGCGGGCGGCGTCTGCCAGCATCTGTGCATCGCCACCGGCAATCTGTACCGAGCGCGGCTCGGGATCGCCTTCGTGGATCATGCGCAACCGCGATTTGCGGCTGTTCCACAAGCTCATGTCGCTGGTGACCATTTCCGAGACTACAAGGCCCGCGCCCAATTGCTTGCAAAGCTGACGAAAGGGCTGGTCTGTCACCCCCGCCATCGGGGCGAGAATCAAACCGTTATGCACTGTGTATGGGCCGATGCGTACCGCCGACATAGGACTTCCCTGTTGTGGGGCCGGATCATGAGAGTTCGAAAAAGGGTTGGCATGATACCCGCTCTCGATGACCGGATAAAGGCTGAATTGGATAAAATCTGAACAGTTCTTCCGTTATCGCCCGGGGATCAATCTGAGCGATACAGTCATAAATCTGTCGTCAATCCAGAGTTATCCGTCAGCTTGTGTGGGTGATTCACTCGGGCGAGTGGAAGCTCAGACTGTAGTTCACGGCTTTCGGTCCGGGGTCGAGAATATCCAGGGCGATGTGAATAGGCGTCTGCGGCGGCATTTCCGCGACATCCTGCAAATCACCGCCCAGGTATTCCCCGGGTTTGAAGCTGCGGCTGGCGATCAAGTGGCCGTTGAGGTCGGCAAAACGCAGCTCCAGCAGCGGGAAGGGTTGGGAGAAGGGCGCACGGTTGTAGATGATGGCGTCCACCACCAGGGCGCCGCTGAATTCCGGGTGGCTGCGTACCACCAGGTTGCTGCTCTTGATTCGGGCGATATCCACCCGGGATGGCACCGTACAGCCAAACTCCGGGCACAGTTGCTGGAACCAAGGGCGGTACTGATCCTGGCGCGCCAGCTCATCGAAGTGATAGGCGACATATTGTCCCACCAGGCCGCCGGCGGCCAACAGGATCAGTAGCAGCCAGAGCAGGCGCCGGCCCCAGGGCGAGCGACGCTTTTGCCAGTCGAGGTGGATCGGGTCGTCCACCAGGTCCAGCAGCACGTCTTCCTTGACCCCCGGCTCGTTGCGTTCACGGCGCTTCTTGCCTGGGGCGGCGGGTTCGGGTTCGTCGTCCTGTTCGAGCTGCTCGACAGGGGAGTGCGGCTCCAGGGGTTCCAGGTCGTCATCCAGGCGCAGTCTTGGCGCCCGAGGCTCGTCATCCAGATCCGCCAGGTTGAACGACAGCGACGGCTCGGTGCGGCTGGGCTTGAGCGGTTCCGGGCTGGCCTCGGTGTCGCTCGGTGGCACCTTGAGGGGCGAGGGTTCGCCCTCGTCCTGCTCGGCGGCACTGCCGAACAAGCCGTCCGGCCAGTTCGCCTCATCGGCGTCCTGAGCGTCGCGGCGGGCGCTGAGGCTGCCTTCCTTGTGTTCGCGCTCCTGGCCAAAGGCCTTGGCCGGCTGGATCTCGCGCTGTTCGAGCTTGGCCAGTTCTTCGTCGAGGTCCAGGTGATCCAGGTCCATCTCGGCGGCCGACCATTGTTTCTGGCTGATGGCTCGCTGAGGCGTGGCGGGAGCCGGCGGCGGCAGATCGGTTTTCGTCGCCGCAGGTGCCGGCGCCACGACAGCCGCTGGAGCAACCGGCGGCGCTACCGGCTTGGCGGCGGTTTTTTGCGTGGCCGCCTCCTTGGCGGCGCGCTGCTCAAGCAACTGCCGCGCGGCGTTGAACACCTGCAGGCAGGAGCCACAGCGAACCACTCCGCGGGCCACGCTCAATTGAGCGTGGCTGACGCGGAATCGGGTTTGGCAATGCGGGCACTGGGTGACGAAACTGTCGGTCATGCGGCCATCCGGATTATGCAGGCGGCCATTCTAGCGCCGACGGCCGGTGATGCGCACCCAGCCATCGAGGGTGGCAATCGGATCCAGATCGAAGTCCTGGGCATAAGCGGCGGCGACTTCTTCGCCTTGTTCGGCGAGGATCCCGGACAGCGCCAGGCGCCCGCCGGACTTGACCAGGCCCGAGAGCAGCGGGGCCAGGGACACCAGTGGTCCGGCCAGGATGTTGGCCACCAGCACATCGGCCTGGACCTGGGGCAGTTGCTCGGGCAGGTACAGCGGGAACAGCTCGTCGGCAATGCCGTTGCGCCCGGCGTTGTCGCGGGAGGCTTCGAGCGCCTGCACGTCGATATCGGTGCCGACCGCTTGCTTGGCGCCCAGCAACAGGGCAGCGATGGCCAGGATTCCCGAGCCGCAGCCGAAGTCCAGCACGTTGCAGCCCTTCAGGTCCTGGCTGTCCAGCCACTCCAGGCACAGTGCGGTGGTCGGGTGGGTGCCGGTGCCGAACGCCAGGCCCGGGTCGAGCAGCAGGTTGACGGCTTCCGGTTCCGGCGCGGCGTGCCAGCTGGGAACGATCCACAGGCGCTGGCCGAAGCGCATCGGCTGGAAATTGTCCATCCAGCTGCGTTCCCAGTCCTGGTCTTCGATGACTTCGCTGTGGTGCTCGGGCAGCGGGCTGCCGGTCAGCAACTCCATGTGGGCGAGCACGCTGGCGGCTTCGGTGCCGCCCTCGAACAGCGCCAGCAGGTGGGTGTGGGACCACAGCGGAGTGGTGTTCAGTTCGGGCTCGAAGATCGGCTGATCCTCGGCGTCCATGAAGGTGACCGAGACGGCACCGACTTCAAGAAAAGCGTCTTCGTAGGTTTCGGCTTGTTCTGGGCTGATGGCGAGACGGACTTGCAGCCAAGGCATGGCGGGCACCTTTGAAAATATGTGATGTGCAGCCTAGCGGGCCGCGAGAAGCGCGCAAGTTTACGCGAGACGCCCCCTGGGGGCGAGGGGGGATGCCGAGTGCTGGGTCGCGATGGCGGTTGATCAGGGAATGGCCGCTGCGCGGTTCGCGAGCACGCTCGCTCCTGCAGGGCTGTGGGGGCGGATACGACAAGGCCGCTCGAAAGCGGCCTTGTCGGTGTGGCGGGTGCCGATCAGTGTTGCTCGGCCAGCTTGTGCTCGAGGTAGTGAATGTTCACGCCCCCTTTGCAGAAGCCTTCGTCACGGGTCAGGTCGCGGTGCAGCGGGATGTTGGTCTTGATTCCGTCGACGACGATTTCGTCCAGCGCATTGCGCATGCGCGCCATGGCTTCGTCACGGGTCGCCCCGTAGGTGATCAGCTTGCCGATCAACGAATCGTAGTTCGGTGGAACCGCATAACCGCTGTACAGGTGCGAATCGACGCGCACGCCGTTGCCGCCCGGGGCATGGAAATGCTTGACCGTGCCTGGGCTAGGCATGAAGGTTTTCGGGTCTTCGGCGTTGATCCGGCATTCCAGCGCGTGGCCGCGGATCACGACGTCGTCCTGGGTGAACGACAGCTTGTTGCCAGCGGCAATGCTGAGCATTTCCTTGACGATGTCGATGCCGGTGACCATTTCCGATACCGGGTGCTCTACCTGCACGCGAGTGTTCATCTCGATGAAGTAGAAGCGGCCATTCTCGTACAGGAACTCGAACGTACCGGCACCGCGGTAGCCGATGTCGATGCACGCCTTGACGCAGCGAGCGAACACTTCCTGGCGAGCGGTCTCGTCGATGCCCGGTGCCGGCGCTTCTTCGAGGACCTTCTGGTGCCGGCGCTGCAGCGAGCAGTCGCGGTCACCCAGGTGGATGGCGTTGCCTTGGCCGTCGGACAGCACCTGGACTTCCACGTGACGTGGGTTGGTCAGGAACTTCTCCAGATAGACCATCGGGTTGCCGAACGCCGCGCCGGCTTCGGAGCGGGTCAGTTTCGCCGAGGCGATCAGGTCTTCTTCCTTGTGCACCACGCGCATGCCGCGACCACCGCCGCCGCCAGCGGCCTTGATGATCACCGGGTAGCCGACTTCACGGCCAATGCGCAGGGCGGTTTCTTCGTCTTCCGGCAGCGGGCCGTCGGAACCTGGAACCGTAGGAACGCCAGCCGCGATCATCGCGTGCTTGGCGGAAACCTTGTCGCCCATCAGGCGGATGGTCTCGGCTTTCGGGCCGATGAAGGCGAAGCCGGAGTTTTCCACCTGTTCGGCGAAGTCGGCGTTTTCCGCGAGGAAGCCGTAGCCAGGGTGGATCGCCGTGGCGCCAGTGACTTCAGCGGCCGCGATGATGGCCGGGATGTGCAGGTAGGACTGCGCGGCTTGCGCAGGGCCGATGCATACCGATTCGTCCGCCAGGCCCAGGTGCATCAGCTCCTTGTCGGCCTTGGAGTAGACGGCTACGGTCTTGATCCCCATTTCCTTGCAGGCACGCAGGATCCGCAGGGCGATTTCGCCGCGGTTGGCGATCAGGACTTTTTCCAACTTCGCAGGCTTCAACATCAAAGACTCTCCGCGGTTCAAACGATGGTGAACAGCGGTTGGTCGTACTCAACCGGCTGGCCGTCTTCGACAAGAATGGATTCGATCACACCGCTGGTTTCAGCTTCGATGTGGTTCATCATCTTCATCGCTTCGACGATGCACAGGGTGTCGCCTTTCTTCACGCTCTGGCCGACTTCAACGAAGGCTGGCGAGGTAGGCGAAGACTTGCGGTAGAACGTACCGACCATTGGCGAACGGGCCACGGTGCCGTTCAGCGCAGGTGCGGCTGGGGCGGCAGGCGCTGCGGCAGCGGCAGGAGCGGCAGCGGCCGGTGCAGCCACTGGAGCGGCAACCGGAGCCGGTGCGTAGTACTGCTGGGCTGGAGTCTTGCTGTGACGGCTGATGCGTACGGACTCTTCGCCTTCCTTGATCTCCAGCTCATCGATGCCGGACTCTTCCAGCAGTTCGATCAGTTTCTTAACTTTACGGATATCCATGAATCATCAACTCCCAAGGGTCGGTCAGGGGCGTTTATCGCTTGTCGTTCAAGCTTCTGCCTGTCGTTCAAGCTGTTCTAGGGCGGCCTCCAGGGCCAGTCGGTAACCGCTGGCGCCAAGGCCGCAGATCACTCCCACCGCAACATCGGAGAAGTAGGAGTGATGACGGAAAGCTTCGCGTTTGTGCACGTTGGACAAATGCACTTCGATGAATGGGATGCTCACCGCCAGCAGCGCGTCACGTAATGCGACGCTTGTATGCGTAAAAGCTGCTGGATTGATCAAAATGAAGTCCACGCCTTCATCGCGGGCGGCGTGGATGCGTTCGATCAATTCGTACTCGGCGTTGCTCTGCAAATACTGCAGATGGTGCCCGGCATCACGGGCCCGCTGCTCCAGATCCTGGTTGATCTGGGCCAGAGTGGTTGCACCGTAGACCCCCGGTTCACGGGTGCCAAGCAGGTTCAGGTTGGGTCCGTGAAGAACCAGTAGGGTGGCCATCGGTCGTTCCTTGTTATCGGGGGGGCTGTTGTCAGAACCCGGCGACTATGCCGGAAAGACTTTATGACTGTCCAGTTCTCGGCAATAGCCAGCACGATGACCGATGTTTGCGCAAAATATGTGACCGACTGATTAAATCCGGTCATTTGCCCGCAAGAAGGGAACACTGCAGTGGTTGGCGTCGATTTCGCCGATGTTGCGCTGATAAGGGCTGCCGGCCGCTGCGATCTTTCGCCATGATCCGTGGCGACCCCAAGAGCGGAAGGCCGGCCGGACTTGGCCCGGTCGGCAGCGACGGCGGGCGGTGGAACAGGCTCAGACGCGGAAGGCCTGCACCGCGGTATGCAGTTGGCCGCCCAGGTCCAGCAGGTTTTCGCCCTGGGCCCGGCCTTTGCCGATGCGCAGCAGGTTGTCGCCACCCAGCTGATGAATGCGTTCGCTGTGGTCGCGGATCTCGCTGACCGCGCCGCTCTGCTGGGCGGTGACGTCGGCAATTCGCACCGCGGTATCGGCAATGGTCTGGATCGCCCCGACGATTTCGTCCAGCGCACCGTCGGCCGCCTGGGCTTGGCCGGCGGTGGCCTCGGCGTGCTCGACCTGGGCGCGCATGCCTTGTACCGATTGTTGCGCGGCCGTCTGCAGGCCGGCGATCAGGGTCTGGATTTCCGCTGTGGCGCCGGCGGTACGCTGGGCCAGGGAGCGCACCTCTTCGGCGACCACGGCAAAGCCGCGGCCCATTTCCCCGGCGCGGGCGGCTTCGATGGCGGCATTGAGGGCCAGCAGGTTGGTCTGGTCGGCAATCGAGCGAATCACCGTCAGCACGCCGCCGATGGTGGCGGATTCTTGCGCCAGGTGCTCGATCATCTGCGCGTTGCCCTGGACTTCCCCTACAAGCGCATGCAGCCCGGTCAGGCTCAGGCCGATGACTTTCTGCCCCTGCTGCACCGCGAGGCCAGCACTGCGGCTGGCATCGGCAGCCTGGCTGGCATCGCCGGCGACCTGCTGGATGGTGGCTTCCAGTTCGCCCAGCGCATCGCGAATCTGCGCGGTGTCGCCGGCCTGGCGTTCGGCCCCGCTGTGCAGGCCGCTGCTGAGGTCGGCGAGGGCGCGGCTGCTACCGGCCACTTGCTCGGCGTTTTGGCGAATGGTGCCCACCAGGTCCACCAGATAGGCGCGCAGACGGTTCAGGGATTCTTCGATGGCGTGCAGTTCGTGGTTGGTCTTGCCCAGCTGGATCGGCCGGCTGAAGTCGCCTTCGGCCCAGATCGACAGCGCCGGGGCAAGGTTGGTCAGGACCCGGGCCAGCTTGCGTTGCAAGGTGTCGATCACCAGGGCAATCAGCAGGATCAGGCCGATCATCAGCCCCTGCATCACGCGCACTTCGCCCTGGATCTGCCCGTGTTGGGCGCGCACCGCCGGTTCCAGCTCGGCGATGGCCTGGCGCACGGCGGTGATCTTCAGCAGGGTGGCGGCGCTCAGGTCGGCGCGTTTCTGGATCTGTTCGCGGGTGCGCTCAAGTTCCGCCGGGTAGCGGCTGAGCAGGCTGTTGAGCTCGCGCTTGAAACCGATGCCGGCATCTTCGGCGGCGCTCTTCTGGGTATTTTCCAGGCCCATCATGGCGGCGAAATCATCGGTGCCGGATTCGCTGCTGGCGGCCACGCCTAATAAAGGCAGGGCTTCAAGCTGGTCGGCCTGGGCCCGGATGTTGTTCACCTCGCGTTCGACATCGGCGGCCAGTTCGCTGCGGCCGCTGCTCACCAGCTTGTCCCGGGCCAGGGACAATTTGCCCAGGTGTTGCGCGGCGCTAAGCAACAGCGGCAGGTAGTGGGCCGCGTTCGGGTTCTGGGCCCCGCTGGCGTATTGGCTGAGTTGTTCCAGGTTGGCGCCCAGTTCCCGCTCGGCCTGCAACAGCAGCGCCTGAGGATCGCCTGCCAGTTTGCCGGCCGCCAGCAGGTCGCTCTTGCTGAAGTCGTCGAGGCTGGCCAGGCTCGGGCGCAGGCTTTGCGCCAGCGGCGGCGGCAGTTCGCCGAGCTCGCCCTGCAGGGCTTCCAGGGCCTGGGTCGCGCCGCTCAGGCGCAGGGCATCGCCGCTGGCCAGATAGTCTTCGATGTTGCGCGCCACTTGGTTTTGAAACTGCTGGGACAGCCCCAGGTAACGCTCCATTAATAGATAGGGGCGTTCCAGGGCCCGTTGCGACCACCACAGTGTTGCCCCCAGGGCGAGGCAAACGGCAACGAGCAGCAGGGTATTGAGATTGGTCAGCAGCTTCAGGCGCATCAGGGCTCTACCAACGGCGAAAATGGTAAGCGCCTGAATTTATTGCGTTTGTATTACAAGGTTATGACCGAATCAGTGGATTCGGATGAAAAGGTGGCACTTTGACTTGATTGCCGCGCGGCCTGCACCCGGTTGCGGCCGCCGTGCTTGGCGCGGTACAGCGCTTCGTCGGCCTGGCTGGCCATCATCAAGCTGTCGGAGTCTTCCTGCATCTCCACCACTCCGGCGCTGAAGGTGCACCACAGGTCCTGGGGCTGGGCCGGGTAGTGGATCTCGGCAAAGCGCTGGCGGATTTCGTCGAGCACCTTGCAGGCGGCGTCCTGGTCGGTGTCGGGCATGACGATGGCGAATTCCTCGCCGCCGTAGCGGCCGATGAAGTCGGTCTTGCGCAGGCGCTGCTTGAGAAACAGCGCCAGGCTCTTGATCACCCGGTCGCCCATGGGGTGGCCGTGGCTGTCGTTGACCCGCTTGAAGTGGTCGATATCGAGCATGGCGAAGCTCAGCGGCTTGTTTTCGCGGCGGGCGCGGAAGCTACAGTCTTCCAGCAATTGCAGGATATGGGTGTGGTTGTACAGGCCGGTAAGGCTGTCGCGGACCATCCGCGCCTTGAGGTTGCGGGCGCGGGCCGCGCGGTTGCGCACGGTGGTGATCAGGTGCCGCGGCTTGATCGGCTTGGTCAGGAAGTCGTCACCGCCTTCGCTCATCGCGTCCAGCTGCTTGTCCAGGTCGTCCTCGGCGGACAGGTAGATGATCGGCACGCTGACGTAGCGGTCGTTGTGGCGGATCACCTTGGCCAGCTCGGTGCCGGTGCAGGCCGGCATGTACATGTCGAGGATGATCAGGTCCGGCTGGAAGTCCGCCAGCTCGGCCATGGCCTGGATCGGCTCGATCAGGGTGCGGGTGACGATGCCGGCGCTGTTGAGCAGGCGCTCGGTGTGCAACGCCTGGGCCCGGGAGTCGTCGATGATCAGCACTTTATAGGGTTCGTACTGGGCGACGCAGGTCAGCACTTCGATCTTTTCCAGCAGGCTGGAGGCTTCCAGGGTGCCGGTGAGGAACTCCTGGCCGCCGGCGCGCACGGCGGCCAGGCGGGTAGGGGTATCGGTTTCATGCAGGCTGAAGAACAGCAACGGGAGTTTCTGCTCCAGGCCGACCTGGGCCTCGGCGGCCAGGGTCAGGCCCATGCCGGCACCGCAGAAGTCGACATCGATGACGATGGCCGCTGGCAGGCGTTCGACCATGGATGAGCGAAAGGCCGCAATGCTGTCCAGGGACTGGGCGCTGAGGCCAAAGAATTCCAGCTGCTTGGCCAGGCGCTCGGCGCGGTCGTGATCCTGCAGCATCACGTAGATCGGTTTGCGCAACGGTGGCAGGAAGGTTTGTTCCAGCTGGTCGCCGTGGCGCAGGCCGGTGCGCGACAGGCGTTGCATCAGGCGGTTGAGATCGGTGATCAGGGTGCTGCTCAGGCGACCGCGGTTGGCATCCACGGCTTCCAGGGATTGGCTGATGCTGCGGGCCAGTTGCGTGTGTTCGGGCTGCTCGAAGCGTTCGGCGAACCGCAGCAGGCGCAGGTTGGCTTCGCACAGCTCCGACATGTCGGTGGTGGACCATTCGCTGCGTTGCAGACGCTGCCATATCTCAAGAATCTGACGTGCCTGATGAATTACCCGCTGGGCAAAGTGGTGCTTGAGGCGCTCACGGCTGGGGTCTTCTGGCTCGGTCATATCCTGACTACTAGTTAGGGTGCATGCTGAGATCGACTGGTGGCTCTATGCTAGCACCACTTTTGCGTCCCATGAGTGTCGTACGTCAATAATGTGCAAAGCGACGTTATTCAGTTCCTGACTGACTGGTCGCATAGGTTCTGGACTGTGCTTCATTTATAGTGACCGACTGATTCGCAATCATTGCGCGACGCGCATTTGCCGGAAGATTTAACCCGTCAAGGCAAGGCACGATGGAGTAGGGTTGTGGTCGAACCGATGAACCCAAGTGATTGAAAGGACATAGCCATGCTGGATTGGAAGAATCGCGCGGGCAGCGCGCCGGATCGTGCTGCCCAACCCAAGTCGGCGACACGCAGCTATTTCGGTGGCCTGCTGTTCAGTCGAGCCCTGGCGACCTTGCTGGGTCTGTATCTGTTGGTGACCGGTGCCCTGGGTTGGTACTGGAGCCAGGAGCCGGCGCTGTTCCCGGTCCAGCAGAACGCCCAGATCGCCGCCGAGAAGGAAGGCCGGCAAATGGTGGTGGGCTACACCACGGTGGAAACCCTCAAGACCGTGGCCGGCACCTTGCTCGACAAACCGGGTGGCTATATCTCCAACGACCGTTTTCCGCCAGGCCTGTGGATGGACAACATGCCGAGCTGGGAATACGGCGTGCTGGTCCAGGTCCGCGACCTGACTCGCGCCCTGCGCAAGGACTTCGCCCGTTCCCAGTCGCAGTCCGCCGAGGACGCCGACCTGGCCAAGGCCGAGCCGCGCTTCAACTTCGACAACAAGAGCTGGGTGCTGCCGTCCAGCGAGTCGGAATATCAGGACGGCATCAACTCCCTGAGCCGCTATCAGGCACGCCTGTCCGATCCGAACCAGAAGACCGCGCAGTTCTATGCCCGTGCCGACAACCTGAACAACTGGCTGGGTGATGTCGGCACGCGCCTGGGTTCGCTGTCCCAGCGCCTGTCGGCCAGCGTTGGCCGGGTCAAGCTCAACACCGCCCTGAAAACCGAAGTGGTCGCTCCCGGCCAGGTGCCTCAGGTCGATGAAGAGCTTGAGGAAACCCCATGGATGCAGATCGACAACGTGTTCTACGAAGCCCGTGGCCAGGCCTGGGCGCTGTCGCACCTGTTGCGGGCCATCGAGGTGGACTTCGCCGACGTGCTGGCGAAGAAGAATGCCACCGTCAGCGTGCGCCAGATCATTCGCGAGCTGGAAGCTTCCCAGGAGCCGGTCTGGAGCCCGATGATCCTCAACGGCAGCGGCTTCGGCGTGCTGGCCAACCACTCGCTGGTGATGGCCAACTACATTTCCCGGGCCAACGCGGCGGTCATCGACTTGCGTCAACTGCTCAATCAAGGCTGATCCATGGTCGCAACCGATAAAGAGGCGGCGCACCGCGCCGCCTCCGACGCTGAACAGATTGCCTGGGTCGATGGCGAAGACCAGTTGCTGGGGGCCATGGTCCGTTCCGAGCTGCGCGAGCGCGGCCTGATCGGGCGAGGCACCTACATCATGCTGTTCAATTCCGCCGGTGAGCTGTGCGTGCACCGGCGCACCTTGAGCAAAGCCATCTACCCGGGTTATTGGGACGTTGCCGCCGGCGGCATGGTCCTGGCGACTGAAAGCTATGCCGAGTCCGCCGCCCGGGAACTGGAAGAGGAGTTGGGGGTGAGCGGCGTCGAACTGACCGCTCACGATCACTTCTTTTTCGAGGACACCGGCAACCGCCTCTGGTGTTCGGCGTTCAGTGCCGTATGGGATGGCCCGCTGCGCCTGCAGCCGGAAGAAGTCCTCGAAGCACGCTTCATTCCGCTGGATCAGGTGCTCCAGGAAATCCACCAAAAGCCCTATTGCCCGGACTCGCTGGCCGCCTTGCAACGCTATCTGGCGCGACGTCGTTAAAGTTGCATAAATTGACGCTGATTGGCTCTTAGCAACCGGGCTTTTTGCCGTTACACTGCGCGACTTTTCAAGCTGAACCGGGCTACCCCGGTTCAGTAGCGCTGCCCCTGCCTGAGTGGGGCTTCGCGGTCGATGGCACCGCCATGTGCTTCGACCAGTCTTTGTCCTCCCAAGAGGATTGCCGGTGGCCAAAAAAGCCGCATCCTTCGCCGCCCTTGGTGGCCTGGTGTTTTCCACCGACGCAGGTCGACATTGCCCGGACTGTAGCCAGCCGGTGGCCGCCTGTATCTGCAAACAAACCGTGATTCCGGCCGGCGACGGCATTGCTCGCGTGCGTCGCGAAAGCAAGGGCCGTGGCGGCAAGACGGTGACCACCATCACCGGCGTGCCCCTGGCCGAAGACGCCCTCAAGGAACTGGCGACCACCTTGAAGAAACGCTGTGGCACCGGTGGCGCCCTGAAAGACGGCGTCATTGAAATCCAGGGCGACCATGTCGAGCTACTCTTGGCTGAACTGGCCAAGCACGGTTTCAAGGCGAAGAAGTCCGGCGGCTAGCAGCCTCTGTGAAAACCACCTGTGACTGGACCCTGTCTTGACTCGCTCAGGACGCCAGCGTCGTCTCCATGGTTTTCACAGAGCCTGTTCATGAACGGTTTCTAAACTCGGCACTGTGGGCGCGGTCTATTGCGCTTGCAGGCTAATCGTCATTTTCATTCTTTAGACTGCGCCAGCCCTGGAGTGGGGCGGCGCTCTATGACTTCTTTATAGGGGACTTCGATGTCCGTACGACGCACACGTAAAGACGATGGCAGCCAATGGACAGTTGCGGACAGCCGCAGTGTCTACGGAATTCGCCATTGGGGGGCCGGGTATTTCGCGATCAATGACGCCGGTCGCGTCGAAGTTCGTCCGAACGGCCCGAGCAGTTTGCCCATCGATCTGTTCGAGCAGGTCGAGGAGCTGCGCAAGAGCGGTTTGTCCCTGCCTTTGCTGGTGCGCTTCCCGGACATCCTCCAGGACCGCGTGCGCCAGCTGACCGGCGCTTTCGACGCCAACATCGGGCGCCTGGAATACCAGAGCAAGTACACCGCGCTGTACCCGATCAAGGTCAACCAGCAGGAAGCGGTGATCGAGAACATCATCGCCACCCAGAACGTCTCCATCGGCCTGGAAGCCGGTTCCAAGCCGGAGCTGCTGGCGGTCCTGGCCCTGGCGCCGAAGGGCGGCACCATCGTCTGCAACGGCTACAAGGACCGTGAGTTCATCCGCCTGGCGCTGATGGGCCAGAAGCTCGGCCACAACGTGTTCATCGTGATCGAGAAAGAATCCGAGGTGGGCCTGGTGATCGAGGAAGCCGCCTCGCTCAAGGTCAAGCCACAGGTCGGCCTGCGGGTGCGCCTGTCGTCCCTGGCATCGAGCAAGTGGGCCGACACCGGCGGTGAAAAGTCCAAGTTCGGCCTGTCGGCGGCGCAACTGCTGTCGGTGGTGGAGCGCTTCCGCGCCGCCGGCCTGGACCAGGGTATCCGCCTGCTGCACTTCCACATGGGCTCGCAGATCGCCAACCTGGCGGACTACCAGCACGGTTTCAAGGAAGCCATCCGCTACTACGGCGAACTGCGCAACCTCGGCTTGCCCGTGGATCACATCGACGTCGGTGGCGGCCTGGGCGTGGACTACGACGGCACCCACTCGCGCAACGCCAGCTCGATCAACTACGACATGGACGACTACGCCGGCGTGGTGGTGGGCATGCTCAAGGAATTCTGCGATGCGCAGAACCTGCCGCACCCGCACATCTTCTCCGAGAGCGGCCGTTCCCTGACCGCCCACCACGCCATGCTGGTGGTGCAGGTGACCGACGTCGAGAAGCACAACGACGACGTGCCGAAGATCGACAACAAGGAAGAGCTGCCGGAAACCGTGCAATGGCTGGTGGACCTGCTGGGCCCGACCGACATCGAGATGGTCACCGAAACCTACTGGCGCGCCACGCACTACATGAGTGACGTCGCTGCCCAGTATGCCGACGGCAAGCTGACCCTGGCCGAGAAAGCCCTGGCCGAGCAGTGCTACTTCGCCGTGTGCCGGCGCCTGCACAACTCGCTGAAGGCGCGCCAGCGTTCCCACCGCCAGGTGCTGGACGAACTCAACGACAAGCTGGCGGACAAGTACATCTGCAACTTCTCGGTGTTCCAGAGCCTGCCGGACACCTGGGCCATCGGCCAGGTGCTGCCGATTCTGCCGCTGCACCGTCTGGACGAAGAGCCGCTGCGTCGCGCGGTGCTGCAAGACCTGACCTGCGACTCCGACGGCAAGATCAAGCAGTACGTCGACGAGCAGAGCATCGAGACCAGCCTGCCGGTGCACGGCCTCAACGAGGGCGAGGACTACCTGCTGGGGATCTTCCTGGTGGGCGCCTACCAGGAAATCCTCGGTGACATGCACAACCTGTTCGGCGACACCGACTCGGTGAACATCTACCAGCGGGCCAACGGCAGCGTGTACCACGCCGGGATCGAGACCCACGACACCATCGAAGACATGCTGCGCTACGTGCACTTGTCGCCGGAGGAGTTGATGACTCACTACCGCGATAAAGTGGCCAGCGCCAAGATCAGCACCGCCGAGCGGACCCAGTTCCTCGACGCACTGCGCCTGGGCCTGACCCGTTCGTCCTACCTGTCGTCCTGACAGTCAGCGCGAACCGCGAAAACCCACCGCATGCGGTGGGTTTTTTTTGCCTGCGGTTCAGCCATTGCAGCTAGCCTGAACACAGTTGTCCGTGGCGGGCGACATCAGGGAGACGGCGATGAGCAATACCCCACGCAGCGTTTGGCGGCTGTTGTTCGGTGGTCTGTTGATCGGCCTGCTGGCGGCCTGCTCGCCGCTCAAGGTGCTCAATTCCCTGACGCCCGGCAGCACCTTCATCAAGACCCGGGGCATTGCCTACGGCAGTGATCCGCGGCAGAAGCTCGATATCTACCAGCCGCGGCAGGCGGTTCGGGGGGCTCCGGTGGTGGTGTTCTTCTACGGCGGCAGCTGGAACAGCGGCTCGCGCAGCGACTACGACTTTGTCGGCGAGGCGCTGGCTTCCCGCGGCATGGTGGTGGTCATCGCGGACTACCGGCTGTATCCCCAGGTGCGCTATCCGGCATTTCTCGAAGACGGGGCCCGGGCCGTGGCCTGGACTCATGAGCACATCGGCGGATTTGGCGGCGCGACCCAGCGCCTGTACCTGATGGGCCACAGTTCCGGTGCCTACAACGCGGCGATGCTGGCCCTGGACTCGCGCTGGCTGGCGCAGGTCGGGCTGAGCCCGCGGATCATCAAGGGCTGGATCGGCCTGGCCGGGCCCTATGATTTCCTGCCCATTCGCAACACCGAGGTACGGCCGGTCTTTTTCTACCCCGACTCGCCGGCGGATTCGCAACCGATCAATCATGTCAGCCAGGGAGCGCCGCCGGCGCTGCTGATAGCCGCCAATCAAGACTCGCTGGTCAACCCGCAGCGCAACACCGGCGGCCTGGCCAACAAGTTGCGGGCCGCCGGGGTGCCGGTGCAGGAGTTCTACTTTGCCCGCCCCGGCCACGCGACTCTGCTGGCCGCCTTGTCCCGGCCGTTGCGCGGGCTGGCCCCGGTGCTGGAGCGGGTCAGCGGCTTTGTCGAAGCGTCGCCGGCTCAGTGAGCGCCGGCGAACCAGCCGTCGCGTTGTTTCAGGTGCCAGGCGAAGGCGCCCAGGGTCAGGCTGCGCAGGAGCATGAACAGCAGGAAGCTCAGCCACAGGCCGTGGTTGCCCAGGCCTTGCAGGGCCCAGGCGAAGGGCAGCAGCAGGAGCACGGTCAGGAGCATGCCGTTGCGCATTTCCCGGGCCCGGGTGGCGCCGATGAACAGGCCATCGAGCAGGTAGCTCCAGACCGCGATCAAGGGCAGCACGGCGAGGTAGGGCAGGTAGGTAAAGGCGGTCTGGCGCACATCGGCGATGTCGGTCTGCATTTCGATGAACAGGTGACCACCGAGCAGGAACAGCGCGGCGAACCCCAGGCTGGCCAGCAGCGACCAGCCACCGGCCACCACCAGCGAACGGCGCAGGGCCGGGCGGTCATGGGCGCCAATGGCGTGGCCGCACAGCGCCTCCACCGCGTGGGCCAGGCCATCCAGGGCGTGGGCCGTGAGCAGCAGGCCGTTGAGCAGCAGGGCATTGGCCGCCACCGTGGCATCGCCCAGGCGCGCGCCCTGCACGGTAATCAGGAAAAACACCGATTGCAGGGCCAGGCTGCGGATGAAAATGTCGCGGTTCACCGCCAGCAGCGGGCGCCAGCTCTGCCAGCGGCGCAATGCCGCCCAGGCGATCTGCCCCGGATAGGCGCGCAGGGCCGGGCGGGTCATGGCCAGGCCGATCAGCGCGCCACTCCATTCGGCGATCACCGAGGCCCGCGCCGAACCCACCACGCCCCAGTCCAGGCCGAGGACGAACCACAGGTTGAGGGCGATGTTCAGCACGTTGGTGCTGAGCAGGATGGCCAGCGGTGCCCGGGCGTTCTGGGTGCCGAGGAACCAGCCCACCAGGGCGAAGCTGGCCAGGGCCGCGGGCAGGCCCAGCAGGCGGGTGTGGAAAAAGCTCCGGGTCATCTGGTCCAGTTCCGCCGAAGGCTGCATCAGGTGCAGGGCCGCGCCGCTCAGCGGCACGCCGATGGCCCCCAGCAGCAGCGCCAGGCCCATGGCCAGCAGCAGGCCCTGAAGCAGGATCTGGCGCAGCGCCGCACCGTCGCCGCGTCCGGCGGCCTGGGCGGCGAAACCGGTGGCGCCCATGCGCAGGAAGCCCATGGCCCAGGCGAGAAAGGTATAGAGGCTGGCGCCGACCGCCACGGCGCCCAATTGATGGGCGTGGGGCAGGTGGCCGATGACCGTGCTGTCCACCAGGGCCACCAGGGGCACGGAAATGTTCGACAGGATCATCGGCGCAGCCAGGGCCCAGACCCGGCGATGGGTGGGGCGGTGACGCCAATCGGTAATCGGGGACATGCAGGCTCCTTGCGAGAGCGGGCATTGTAGCCCCGGCGCCGGGATGCGCCGAGCGATTGCAGACGGGTCAGTGGATGATCCAGCTCAGCAGCCAGAGGCCCAGCACCAGCCAGACGATGCCGAGGATGATCGAGGCGCGCATGAAGGCGCGGATCGCCCAGTAGAGAAACATCAGGCCGATGATCAGGCCGATGATGCTGACGATCGAAGTGTCCATGCCCAGGGCCCGGGCCAGCCCATCGACGAAGTTGCCGCCGGCGTGGGTCAGGGTATTGAACAACCCGCTGAGCAGGTCGACGATGAACCGGATGACCGAACCTATGGCCTGGCCAAGCCACTCGAAGAAACTTTCTACCTGCATGTATGCGTCCTGATGAAAGAGGGGGGCGGGTGCCCGAGCTCAACCTTGGGCCATGAACGCCCGCAGCGAGTTCCCTGTTCAGCATAGAAGCTGCCAGGGCCTGCGCATTCTGTAGGAGCCGGCCGGCCGGCGAAAGCGCCCTTGCGTCCCACGGCCATCCCCCGGAAGCTATACGCCTTCAGGAGACCCCGATGAACCTAGAGCAACTGACCCAACGCCTGCACGCCATTCGTGACCGCAACGACTGGCGGCAATTTCACAGCCCGAAGAACCTGGCCATGGCCGCCAGCGTCGAAATGGCCGAACTGGTGGAAATCTTCCAGTGGCTGACCGAGGACCAGTCCCGGCAACTGCCGGCGGACAAGCTGGCCCATGCCGGCCAGGAAGTGGGCGACATCGTCCTCTATCTGCTGTTGCTGTGCAGCGAGCTGGGGCTGGACATGGACCAGGTGGTACGCAGCAAACTGGCGGACAGTGAACGGCGGTTCTGCTCATGAGCGACCGGCATTTCGACCAGCTGGCGACCCGTTTCGCCGAGAAGATCTATGGCGGCGCCAAGGGCGCGATCCGTCTCGCGGTGCTCCAGGCCGACCTCAAGGAGGCGTTGCCGGAACGGCCGCTGCGGGTACTGGATATCGGCGCCGGCCTGGGGCACATGTCCTTGTGGCTGGCTGAGCAGGGGCACCAGGTGACGCTGGCCGAACCCGCCGCGCCGATGCTCGAAGGCGCCCGCCAGCGCTTCGCCGAGGCCGGGCAGCAGGCGACCTTCATCCAGGCGCCCTGGCAGGAACTGCTGGGGCAACTGACCGAACCCTACGACTTGGTGCTCTGCCATGCGGTGCTGGAATGGCTGGCCGAGCCTCACGCGATCCTGCCGGTGCTGCACCAGTTGACCCGTGTCGATGGCTGGTTGTCCCTGGCCTTCTACAACCGCGATGCGCTGGTCTACCGCAACCTGCTCAAGGGCCACTTCCGCAAGATGCGCAAGAACGACATGGCCGGCGAAAAGCAGAGCCTGACCCCGCAACAACCGCTTGATCCTCGCGAGCTGGCGGCGCAACTTGATGGCTTGTGGCGAGTCGAAACCCAGAGCGGAGTACGGGTTTTCCACGATTACATGCCGGTGGAGTTCCAGGCTCGGGCCGAGCTGACGGACCTGCTGGAAATGGAGTTGGCTCACCGCCGACACCCAAGTTTCGCCGGGCTTGGGCGTTACCTGCATTGGTTGTGCCGGCCGGTCTAACGGAGTGAGCAATGAAACGCCGCCTGGGTCTGATCCTCCTGTGTTCGGGGCTTGCTGCCTGTCAGGGCAGCAACCCCTATGTCGCCAGTTCCAACCCGCTGCCGCCGGCTCCGCCGCAAGCGGCCAGCACCTTTGACCGCAGCGCCTACCCGGCGCCGCAACGGGATTATGGACGCTACCGCAACTGGGCCTGGCTCAATGGGCGCCTGCCCAACGGCTCGGCCTGGGCCGATTCGGCGCAGATTGCCGAGGCGGTGAGCAATGCGCTGGATCAGCAAGGGCTGCGTCCGGTTCATGACCAGCGGCCGGCGGACCTGTGGGTCAGTGCCGACCTGCACCTGGAGAAGCGCCTGCGCCAGGTCCAGGACGACTACGGCTACGGCGGTTACGGCGGCTATAACCGCTATGGCCCGGGCTACGGCATGTACGGCAGCGTGCCGGTGGTGCGCACCTACGAGGTCGAAGTGGTGGTGGTACGGGTCAATCTGTATGACGGCGCCAGTGGCCAACCGGTATGGAGCGCCAGCGCCGAAACCAGCAGCCGCGGCAGCCTCAGTGAGCGGGCCGATGCCTTGCGTGAGGCGGTGCAAAAGGCAATGGCGGCCTATCCTCCTAGTTAGGGCCACCAGTGGTTTTTCTTGAATGGGAGAAACAGCATGTTCCATCGAATCGCGTTACTGGTCGGTGCCGCCTTGCTCAGTGCCTGTGCCGCCAACCAGGTCAACCATGACTTCGACGCCAGCCGGGACTTTGGCGCCTACCGCAGCTGGAGCTGGAAAGAACCCGCCCTGCAATACCGTCCCGATGATCCGCGGATCAAGAGCGACCTGACCGAGCAGCGCATCCGCCAGGCCGTGGCCGAGCAACTGGACCAGCGTGGCCTGCGTCCGGTGCAGGGCTCAGCGCGTGCCGACCTCAAGGTCCAGGCGTACCTGATCGTCGAGGACCGCCAGCAGCAGGTCACCACCAACTATGGTGGCGGTTGGGGTGGCCCGTGGAATGGCTACTGGGGCGGGCCGATGTACAACGAGACCCGCAACATCTCCTACAAGGTGGCGACCATCCAGATCGACCTGCTGGACGGCAAGGACGGCAAGCTGGTGTGGCGCGGCAGCGACGAACAGTTGCTCAGCAGCTCGCCGAGCCCCGTGGATCGCAGCGCCGCGGTGCGTAATACGGTGATGCGCATCCTGCAGAACTACCCACCGCACTAGGGCCTTCAGCCCAGTGCTGCGCCGCTTCGACAGTGACGGCGCGCGCCTCCTGGCGCCGCCCGTCACTGTTGAGCTGGCACCTTGCCGGCGACGGCCCGGCCATTGACTACACTGCTGTGCATCGATGGAGTGCGCGCTCGGCTGCGAGCCGGTAAAGGAGTGCCCCGATGTCTCCCCTGAAGCGTTTTACCGGGCCGCGCCGCCAGCGCGGAGCCATTGGCCTGATGGCCGCGGTGACCTTGGGCTTGGCACTGTTGCTGATGGTTGTGGTGGTGGACAGCGGCCGGCTGTACATGGAACAGCGCAAGTTGCAGCGGGTCGCCGACAACGCCGCGCTGGAAGCCGTGAGCCGGGGCGGCAACTGCCAGGCCGGCCTCAGCGCCGCGGCCTATGCCGGGCAGAGCGCGACCCGCAATGGTTTTACCGTCGATGCCGGCAGTACCCTGACGACCGCCTGCGGGGCCCTGAGCACCGGGGCCAACAGCCTGCGTACCTTCAATGCCGACCCGACGCAATCGGCGGCCGTGCGGGTAGTGGCGACCCACACGGTGCCCATCAGTGTGGCGGCGGGAATCGGGGCGCTGTTCACCCCGGGGCCGATCAACCTCAACACTCAGCTCAGCGCCACCGCGGTTGCCGCCGCGCCCACCCCGCCGCAGGCGCAACTGAGCATTCGCAGCACGATAGCCACCGTCAACAGCGCCAATTCACCGCTGCTCAATGCCCTGGTGGGCGACATGCTGGGCGGCAGCCTCAACATCAGCGCCGTGGGTTGGAATGGCCTGCTCAACAGCGACATCAACCTGCTGCGCTACCTCGACCAGTTGGCCATCGATCTGGGAGTTGCCGCAGGCAACTACAGCGAGTTGCTCAACACTCAGGCCAGCCTGACCCAGCTGATCCAGACCGCCGCCACCGTGGTCCAGGCCAATGGCGCGACCGCCGATGTGCTGGCGGCCCTGGGCGCCCTGCAAGTGGCGGTGAGCAGCCAGGTACCGCAACTCAAGCTGGGGGATATCCTCAAGCTGCAGACCGGTGCGGCGAGCACCGCCCTGGACGCCAATCTGCAACTCTTTCAGTTGATGCAAGCGATGATCCAGTTGGCCAATAGCAAGAGCGCGGTGGCGGCGGTGGTGCCGGCCAACCTGCTGGGCCTGGCCAACGTGACCATCAGGGTCAAGGTCATAGAACCGCCGCAGTTCTCGGCGGTCGGCGACCCCCGGCTGGCCATCCTCGACCCGCTGGGGGCCAACCGCATCTATGTGCGCACGGCCCAGGTGCGCACCCTGGTGTCGGTCAACCTGACCGGACTGTCCGGGATCACCGGCCTGGCCAACGCCCTGCTGGGCCTGGTGGGCTCGCTGACGCCGACCCTCAACAGCGTCCTGAGCCTGAACCTGGCGGCCACCATCAACTCCGTCGGTTGCCTGCTGGGCGCCGGCTGCCAGCAAGTCGATCCCGAGGTGCTGCCCACGGCGCGCATCGACATCAACCTGGAACTGGGGGGCGCCAAGGCCTATGTCACCAACTACAGCTGCCCGACGGGCAACGCGGGCAGCAAAAGCCTCACGGTGCACAGCGAGTCGTCACTGGCCGATATCAAGGTGGGGCAGATCGATCCCAGTACCGCCTTCTCCTCGTCGGCGGAACCGGTGGTGACGCCGGTGCCGATCGTCGACCTGGGGATCTGGACCTGCCACAAGATTCTCGGCATCGGCAGTTGCGGCCCGGCGCGGACGGCGTTCGCCGCCGGCGGCATCGGGCTCAAGGTCGACAGTGCGCTGGGGCTCAGCCAGACCGGGCCCAATGTCGGGCGCGACCTGGTGTACGCCAGCAGCGCGCCGCCGTATCCCACGCCGCCCAACGTCAATCAGGCGCCGAGCTACCAGAACGCGGCACCGACCAACAATCTGGTCAACAGCCTGTCGGGCGCTATCGCCGGGATCAGCCTGGAGGTTTACCAGCCGGTCAATGCCAATCTGCTGGGTTCGGTGGTGGCGGGGGCGGGAGGCCTGATCAATGGGGTGACCAGCCTGATCATGCCGCTGATCAGCAACCTCTTGAGTCCTTTGCTCGATCCGCTGCTGAACAGCCTGCTGACGACCCTCGGCATCAACCTGATGGACGTTGAAGTGGGGGCCAATCTCACGTGCGGGCAGACTGGCCGGGCCTACCTGGTGATCTGATCCGCCTGGGCAATCGGCAGTTCGATGCAAAAGCGCGCACCGTCCGGCCCGTTGCTGACGCTCAGGCGGCCGCCCATGTTTTCCACTATGCCGTAGCTCACCGAAAGCCCGAGCCCGGTGCCGACGCCCGCCGGCTTGGTGGTGAAGAAGGGTTCGAAGATCCGTTCCAGCAGGCGCGGGTCGATACCGCCGCCATTGTCCTCGACCCACAGGCGCACCCGTTGTTCGTCGCGCTGGCCATGCACGGCAATCCACGGTTTGAAGGGTTGCCGCTGCTGCTGGCCCAGCAGCGCGTCCCTGGCATTGACCATGAGGTTGATCAGCACCTGCTCCAACTGGTCGACGAAGCCCAGCACCTGCACCTCGAACCCTAGTTCACCGATGCGCAGTTCGATCCCTTTGCCGCGCATGCCTTCGGCCAGCAGGGACAGGGTGCCCTCAATGGCCAGGGCCGGGTTGAAGGGCTGCTGCTCCACCTCCGAGCGTCGACCGAACACCCGCATGTGATCCACCACCCGGGCGGCCCGTTGCACCTGGGCGTCGATGCGATGGAGTTTGTCGGTGAGGTAGTCGACCTGGATCTCGCCGCTGCTCAGGCGCTTGAGCACATTGACGATGGCCATGCGCATCACGTTGAGCGGCTGGTTGATTTCGTGGGCCAGGCCGGTGGCCATCTCCCCCAGGGTGGCCATTTTCGCGCTTTGCATGAGCTGCTGCTGGGAGCGCCGGACTTCGGTGTTGTCACGGCCCACGGCCTGGATCTCCAGCAATTGCCCCTGCTCATCGAAGACCCCGCGATCGGACCACACCCACCAGGCGTGTTCACGCCCCGGCAACTGCAGGCAGATCTCGGCGGTGCTGAGCGCACATTCCGGGCTCAGTTGGCGGATCCGCCGCTCGAAACCTTCACGCTGTTCGGCGGACAGCCACTGCCCAAGGTTACTCCCCGGCAGTTCCTCGGCGGGGCATTCCAGGTAAGCCGCCAGGGGCCGGTTGCCGAAGGTCAGGGTCAGGTCCGGGCGGTAGCGGCAGATCATCGCCGGCGAGTCTTCCACCAGAATCCGGTAGCGTTCCTCGCTCTGGCGCATCTGCTCGGCGGCCAGGGTTGCCTCGGTGACGTCCAGCCACAGGCCGACAGCCTCCACCGGCAGCCCCAGGTCATCGCGCAGCAGCTTGGCTTCATCCATGACCCAATGGAAAGCCCCGTGGCGGTCGCGCAGGCGATAGCGGGCGTGGACGCTGCCTTCGCGCAACAACTGGCGGCAGCGCTGGAAGTACAGGTCGTGGTCCTCGGGGTGCACCCAGTCGGCCAGGCCGGCCGTGGTGCAGTCCTCCAGGCTCCAGCCCAGCAGCGGTTGCAGGCTGGCGCTGAAAAAGCTCGGTTGCAGGGCGCCTTCCAGGTAGCGCTGGACATAGATCACCGCCGGCGAGCTGGCAATCAGATTGTCCAGGCGGGCATGGGCCGCAGCCGCCTGTTGCTGCTGGTTCTTGATGTCGCTGATATCCAGCATGAAGCCCACGAGCCGCTGTTGTTCCCCGCGTCCCAGGGACTGGCCCTGCAGGCGGTACCAGCGTGGCGGCAGGTCCGGATCGGGCTCGGGCAGGCGCACGCAGAGCAGCAGTGGCTTGCCGAGTGTCAGGGCGTGCAGGCGGCTGGTGAGTTCACTGCGGTCGGCGGGGTGAATCAGCTCCAGCCAGTCCTGGACCGGCAGCCTGCTGCGCGAGCCGGGCAACTGCAGGCTGGCGGCCAGTTGACTGGCCAGCTGGATTTCGGCGGTCGCCGGGCACAGTTCCCACCAGCCGGCACCCAGCAAGCCTTGCAGGGCCTCCAGGCGCTCCAGGTGCAGGTGGTAGCGCTGTTCGCGCAGGCGGCTGAGCAGGGGCTCGGCCAGGGCGGCGGTGAGCATCAGCCAGTCGCGCTCCAGCAGGTTCGGTGCCTGCTGTTGCACGGCGTAGCAGCCGAACAGCAACCAGGCGGCAACGCCATGGTCGTCCCGATAGGGCACCAGGAAACCTTCGCGATGCCCGAAGATCCCCTGCAGCCGCGGGTGCTCATTCAGGCCCTGGGTGTGATTCAGGTGCAGCGGTGTGTTGCCGCTCAGGCTGTCCAGGCCGTTGCCCAGGGCCTGGCCGTCCTGCCACAGCCGGGGCGCGTCGTGGGCGCTGTAGCCGCTGTGCAGCACCCAGCTCTGTTCCTCGTCGTCGAGCAAGGCCAGGCCCAGGCAGGGGATGTGCCAGTAGCGGGCCAGGTCGGCGAGCTGGTCGTGCAGCACGTCCGGCAGGCGGCTCAGGTGGCACAGGCGGATCTGCTCGTTGATCTGCGCGGCAAAGATCTGGCATTGCTCCCGGCTCAGGGCCTGCTGGCGCTGTTGGACCAGGTCGCCGATGTCCAGCAGTTGCAGCAGCCACTGCGCGCCCCAGCTCTGGACCCAGCCACGCAGGTGCAAGGTCTTGCCGCCCAGCCCGCGCAGGTCCAGATCCAGCACTTGCCCGCTCCAGTCGGCGGGCTGCCCCTCCAGCGCCAGGGCGCTGCCGGGCAGGGTGTAGTCCAGCAGATGGTGAGGCTGGGGCGAGGGGGGCAGCTGTGCCAGCGCATGGCGCAACGGTCCGCTGCTGGTAAGGATCCGGCCCTTGGGGTCCAGCACCAGTTGCAGGCCGGCTGCCTGGGTGGGCACCTGGGCCTGGAGTTCGTCGGCGGGCAGCGGCTGACGGCCCAGCAAGCGCCCGAACAGCTTGTCGCCGGAGTTCAAAATTGCAGGCTCGAGATGGCGGTCAGGGTCGTGGGCAGGTTGGGGACCGGGCCGACCACCGGCAGCACCAACTGGGGCAGCACCTGGGTCAGCTTCCAGGTGGGGTAGTCGATCCGCACGGTGAGCACGCCGTTGGTGTACACCGCGCTGTAGTCGGTGGCGGCGAAGTTGAAGAGGGGGGGAATCCACAGGGTCTGGTTCAGCACCACGCTGTTGGCCAGGTTCTGCACCGTGGTGGTGTAGTTGGCGCTGTTGGGGTCGACCGCCACGGCCCGGCGCACGGCCTCGGCGGTGGCCTGGTTGAAGGACTGCATCATCAACAGCGGCAGGCTGTAGCTGACCAGGCCGTAAAACACCGCGAAGAAGATCACGAACACCGCCGCGAACTCGATCGCTGCGGCGCCTTTCTGCTTGCTGGGGAGGCCTGGCTTCATGAGTGCGTCTACCCTGACAACCACTATGTTCATTGAGCATAGGATCAATCCGGTAAAAGGAACTTTTTAGCCGATGCATTTCTGGGTTTTGTGGATCTGGTTGGCACTCTGCGCGTTGCAGGATCTGCGTCAACGGCATATTGCCAACACCTTGACGCTGGGCGCCGCGCTGTTGGCGGCCGGCTACCTGCTGTGGACCGGCAGCACCTGGCTGGGCGCTGCGGCTGCGCAGGGCGGCTGGGCCTTGTTGCTGGCCCTGCTGTTCACCCTGCCGGGGTATGCCATGGGGCGGATGGGGGCGGGGGACGTCAAGTTGATGGCCGCCCTGGGCCTGGCCTCCGATCCCGAGCACCTGCTGGGGGCGTTTATTGGCGCCGGGCTCTGCAGCCTGCTGTGGCTGCTGATCGTTCCCAGGCTCTGGGCCGTGCCAAAACAAGGGCTTGAACCACAAGGGGAGAGACCCGCCACGGGCCTGTCAAAAAAATACCCATTCGCCCCCTTTGTCCTGGCTGGAATGGTCTTAACTGTGAGCGTGATCCACTAGTCGCCGCGCCGATTAATGCTATGTACATAGTCGGAAAGTAGGTCTAGGTTTTACATCGTGGCTGCCCGGGCCCTGCGGGCAGGACAGGAGTGACCAATCGGCGATTGGCTCGCACGGAGTAGCACGTGAACAAACTCACCTCCCAGATGAAAGTGCTCGTGGTTGATGATCAGCCGCTGATTGTCGAAGAGTTGTGCGAGTTTCTTGAAAGCAGCGGCTACCGTTGTGTTCCTTGCGAATCCGGCCGCCAGGCGGTGGAGTGCTTCAACAGGGACCCGGACATTTCCCTGGTGCTCTGCGACCTGCACATGCCCGATATGGACGGCATCCAACTGGTGCAGGAGTTGCAGCGCCTTGCCGGCAAGCAGCGGGTATTCGAGGCCATCATGCTCACCGGGCAGTCCGACAAGCAGGACGTGATCAAGGCCATGCGTGCCGGCATCGCCGATTACTACCAGAAACCCATCGACCTGGATGAGCTCCTCGAAGGCCTGCAACGTCAGGAAGTCGCCTTGCAGGAACGGCAGAAGAACCTGCACCTGGGGCATTTGAACCAGAAGCTGCAGTTCCTTTCCGAATCCATCGACGACCTGTACCAGGATCTGGACAAGGTCCGGCGCACGCCAGCCGCCAGCCGCACCGAGCCATCGCTGGGCGACGGCAGTGGCGACGCGGACCCGATCGAGATGCCGGCCATCTTCAACCAGCTGTCGCCACGACAGCTGGATGTGGCGCGACTGGTAGGCAAGGGCCAGACCAACTACCAGATCGCCTGTGAACTGGGCATCACCGAAAACACCGTCAAGCTCTACGTTTCCCAGGTTCTGCGGCTGACCCACATGCACAACCGCACGCAACTGGCCCTGGCCCTGTCGCCGAGCACCTCGGGATTGCGCCAGCGAGTCACCGCCCACTGAGCCCGTCGGCATTCCGGCGCCGAGCCCCGCGTCGCCGGCGGCGCATTTCCTCCCCCTCCTGTTTCAGTAGGCGAAGGCCCGGGCAATGGCGGTGAAGCCTGGCCCGGCCAGCACGATCAACAGCGCGGGGAACAGAAACAGCATCATCACCACCGACATCTTGGCCGACATTTTCGAGATGTATTCCTGCAAGCGGGTCAGGCGCCGGTCGTCCAGCAATTGCTTGAGGGCCTGCAGGGATTTCATCGCCCCGCCGCCCTGCAGGATCAGTTGCTGGAGGATCACGCAGGTGTCGGTGAACTCGTCCACCGCCAGCAGGGTCGCGGTCTGATTGAGTTCCTGGCCCAGCTCCAGGCCTGAATCCACCCGCGCCAGGATCAGGCGCAGCTCATGGGTCAGTTCCGGCAGCAGTTTCCCGGCCTCGTTGCTCAGGACCCGCAACGCTTGCTCCACCGCCATGCCCGATTCGAACAGGATGCGCAGCAAGGGAATGAAGGTGGAGATCTCCAGGGCGATATGTTTCTGCCGGCGTTGAGCGGCGTAGGCCAGGGCGCGCTTGGGCAGCAGGTAGCCGGCGCCGGCGGCGAGCGTGGGCGTCAGCCAGTGGCTCTGGATGTGGGGAAACACCACCTCCTGGATGAAGATCACCAGGCACACCGCCAGCACCGGGGTGCCGATCTGGCAGGCCGCGAACAGCGAGCGCTGCGTGGAGCGGCGCCAGCCCAGGCGATTGAGCAGGGTCTGGGTTTCGCTGTCCATGTTCACCGCACGCTGGCCGAAGCGGCTGTCGCCCAGCAGTCGCAGCCAACTGCCCAGGCGGCTGTCGCGAGTCATGTTGCCCTGCAGCCGCTGGGCAATCTGGCGCTCGCGCCGACGTTGCGTGAGCAGGCCATTGCTGAGCAGCAGCAAGGCCCCGAGAAACAACAGCGCAGCTGCCAGCAGAAGCATTTCAGATACTCCTCAACATGCGCCACAGGGCCAGGCACCCGAAGATCTGCAGGCACACCGCGGTGATCAGCATGGCCTGGCCGGAAGGGTCGTGCCACATGCCCAGCATGTAGCCCGGGTTGGTGAGCATGAAGTAGCTCACCAGCAGCAGCGGCAGGCTGCCCAGGACCCAGGCCGTCATGCGGGTTTCCCCGGTCATTGCGCGCAGCTGCCGGGCCCCTTGCTCGCGTTCACGGATCAGCTTGATCAGGTTTTCCAGCAACTCGCTGGCATTGCCGCCGTACCGGTGATTGACCTTCAGGCCCAGGGCGAACATGCGCAGTTCATCCTGGTCGTAGAACTCGGCAAAATCATTGACCGCGTCCGGCAGGTTGACCCCCAGTTGCACGTTGCGCTGGATGCGTCCCATGGCTTGTTTCAGTGGGTCGTTGCTGGCCTCGATGGCCCCCAGCACGGCATCCGCCAGGGTGCGTCCGGATTTCAGGCTGCGCACGCTGTGATCCAGCAGCGCGGGCAGTTGTTCGATCATGCGCTTGAGCCGGCGCTGGTACAGCCAGGCAATCGACACGCGCAGCAACAGCGGCGGCACGAGCACCCCGGCCAGCAGGCCAAGCCAGTCCTCCAGCAGGTAGCCCAGCAGTGCCAGTACCGCCCACACCGCCAGCCACAGGCCCAGGCGGTCATTGGGCTGGCCCAGGCCGGCGCGGGCGAAGGCCTGCTCCAGGCCGGTCCATGAACGGCGTTGCGGGCTGAGCTCGGGTTGCCCCTGGGCCAAGCGGTTGAGCACGCGCTCGCGTTCGGTCTTGCGCACGCCGTGGTAGAACACCCAGCCGGAAAGCCCCAGCAGAAGCAGGCAGATCAAGGTCAGCAGCAAACCGATCATGGGCCACCTCGCCGGTTCAATTGATGCCCAGCCCGCTTTCGCGGCGCAGTTTGTCGCCCGCCGGATTCAGAGCCTCGCGCTCGAAGCCGAAGCCATTGCGCCGATTCAGGCGAAACAGGGTGTTGGTGACGTAGATGTCATCGCGCAGGCCCACCACTTCCACCACTTCGCTGACGCAGCGTCGGCCGTCGGGCAGGCGGGTCAGTTGGATCACCACATCCAGGGCCGCGCAGATCATTTGCCGCAGGGTGCGTTCGGCCACCTGGCGCCCGGTCAGGCCCACCAGGGTTTCCAGGCGCAGCAGGGCGTCCTGGGCGTTGTTGGCGTGCACCGTACTCATGGAACCGTCGTGGCCGGTGTTCATCGCGGTCAGGACATCCAGCACTTCCACGCCGCGGATCTCGCCGAGGATGATCCGGTCCGGGCGCATCCGCAGGGCGTTGCGGATCAGGTCGCTGGCCTTGACCTCGCCGTGCCCTTCGGCGTTCGGCGGCCGGGTCTCCAGGCGCACCACGTGGGGGTGCCCCAGTTGCAATTCGGCTACGTCCTCGATGGTGACCAGGCGCTCATGGGGGTTGATCAACTGGCTGAGAATGTTCAGCAGGGTGGTCTTGCCGGTGCCGGTGCCGCCGCTGATGAGGATGTTGCAGCGCTTGCCCACGGCCTCCTGGAGGAACTCGAAGATCGCCAGGTCGATGGTCTGCATGACGATCAGGTCGCTGTTCTTGAGCATGTCCTTGCGAAACTTACGAATCGACAGGCAGGGGCCATCCAGGGCAATGGGGGGAATGATCGCGTTGACCCGGCTGCCATCGGGCAGGCGCGCATCGACCATGGGCGAAGACTCGTCGAGGCGCCGGCCCAGCGGCGCGAGAATCCGCTGCATGACCCGTTCCACATGATGGGCATCGATAAACCGCAGGTCGCTCTGGTGCAGCACGCCGTCGCGTTCGACGAACACCCGGTGCGGGCCGTTGACCAGGATTTCGGTCACTGCCGGATCGCGCAGAAGGACTTCCAGGGGGCCGAAGCCGGTCAGCTCATCGACGATTTCCTCCGCCAGCCGTTCCATTTCATAGCGGGATATCGCCAGGTGCATGCGCGCGATGTACTCCGCCACTTTGTCGGTGACGAACTGCGAGAGGTTCTGCCGGGAGCTTTCCAGCAGGTTTTTTCCCGACTCTTCGATGGCATCGATGATGTAGCGATGCAGCACCAGTTTCAGGCCTTCGTGGTCGCTGTTGCCCGCGCTCGTGCGGGCCGGTGCGCCAAACAGTTTTTCGCCGCTCATTTGCCCCCCATGATCCGATTGAGCCAGCCGCCCTTGGGCTGAGGCAGGCCCTGGGAGCGCTTGGCCAGCCGCTCGCCGAGGGTCTTCAGGCTTTGCGTCAGGGCCTCGCGGGGGGCCATTTCAAACAGGGTGACGCCCTGGTTCTTGGCATTCAGGCGCACCTCCGGGCTGTAGGCCAGTACGGCGATCACCTCCAGGCCGAAGGTCTTGCCCAGGGTCTCGGAATCCGGTGCGACGGCCTTCAGGTAGCGGTCCACTAGCAGGCGCGCGTGATCGAGCTTCAAGCCCTTTTCGCGCCAATGGTTGAGCACCGCCAGGTTGCGCCGGCAGTCGAGCACGTTCTGGTCGGTGCACCAGATCAGCTTGTCGCAATGACTGACGAAGGTGCGCAGGGCCTCGCTGTCCGGCTGCCCCACCAGGTTCACCACGATGTGCTGGAAATGCTGGCGCAAGGCGCTGAGCAACATGTACAGCTCAGCCGCGCTGGTGTGCTCCAGAGGCTCGTCGTGGGGGGCATAGGCGAGGATGCGCAAGCCGGCCTCGGCACTGGTGAAGGCGCTGTCGATCAGGGTCGTATCCAGGCGCCGCAAATGACGCAGGGCATCGCCGAAGTGGAACGAACTCTCCAGCCCCAGCAAGGCCAGGCTGTCGCCCCGAGGTAGGCCGAGGTCCAGCAGCAGGGTCTGCTGACCGCTCTTTTGCACCACCAGCGCCAGGTGCCCGGCCAGGAGTGCGCCGTCCCCGTCGCCCTGGACTCCGTAGAGCACGGTCAGGCCGCCCAACTGGGCATTGGGCGTTACCGCCGGCAGGCGTTTGCTCAAGCGCCTGACCAGGCCGGCGACTTCGCTGGAGCGCGAGCCGTAGGCGACGAAATCCCGGGCGCCGGCGCGCATCGCGTTGAGCACCAGCTGGTTGTCCATGCCATCGCCGAGGGCGACGATCGCCAGCATCGGCTTGGCTTCCAGGGCGCCTTCGATCAAGGCGGCCTGGGCCACCACGTGTTCGCGGTCGAGGCCGACGAACACCAGGTTGGCGAAGGTCACGTCCACCAGAGCCAGTAATTCGTCGAGGCTGCCATCGGCACCCACCACCTGGCCCAGGGGCGCGAGAGCGCCTTGCAGCCATTCAAGGTCGGTGCTGTTGCGGGTGATGGCGAGAAAGGTCTGGTTCAGGCTTTGACTCATGGTGATAGCCCGCTGCGCATGTCGTGAACCCTCGCCTGATCAGGGCGTTTGTTGAGTGATCTGGTTGCCACGAATCACCTCCACCGCCGGTCGTGCTGCGCCGTTTTGCTGGGCGACCTGACTGCGGGGGGCATTGCCGAGCGCCAACTGGGTGAACTGGAACAGATTGCTGTTGGCCACATTGAGGTGGCCGACAGCGTTCTTGTCGCCGACCCAGTACTGGGCCAGGCGCTGTTCCTCGCTGCTGCGAACCGCCAGGCGCAGCACGCCCACCTGGGTCGCGAGCATCAGCCGGCTCAAGAGTTGTTCGGGAACGGCCAGGACCACCGTGCGGGCGGCGATCCGGCGCTGGTCCTGCTTGAGTTTTTCCTCGTTGCTCAGCGCGGGGGTGGCCGGCTGTCCGTCATTGGTCAGCCCCAACTGTTCGCCGACCGCCAGCACCCGAATGGCAGGCACCGCAATCTGCGCCGATTGCTGCAGATTGGTGGTGTCCTGGCGCAGGAACAGCAGCACGTCGACATAGTCCCCCGGGCTCAGTTGCCCGGCGGCGCCGATCACTTCGTCCACCGCCACTGCCAGGGCTCGTTCGTCGCGGCGAATCATTCGGGCCAAGGCGCCACCGCTGTCGAAACTCTGGGCATTGAGCCAGGTCCCGGCACTCAACTGCCGCCAGGGCGTGCGGCCCACCGCTTGATCGATCGCGCTGAGGCTGCCGGCCGGTGCGGTGCGCAGTTTTTCCAGCGCCAGATCGGCGGCGGTGATGGGAACGAAAGGCGGCACATCGCGCACCAGTACCACCACGGGTTGGCGGGCCTGGTCTTCGGCGCTGGCGGTGGTTTTTTCAACAATGCTCGGGGCTGCTGGCGCAGGGGGCGGGGCGGGGGCGGGCTGGCGGCTGAGTACCAGCCCCCAGTAACCGAAAAACACCGCACCGAGTAGAAGAAGTCCAGCCAGACCCATGGTGACGCGGCTGTTCATAAAGGCTCTCCCTATCCTGCTGCATTACCAGTCCGCGCTTCCAAACGAGTTAACTTCGCAATCAGGCCGCTATGAACATGCAACTATTTCGCTATGTGAAGGTAGTAGAGCTAGGACGAAATGCCATTAACTTGTCGAAAAATAGCTGGCAGGGGGATGAGCCATGCAACTGGGAGAAGCTTTTTGGCGCCAGGTGTCCCCACTAATACTTAGTGATTAATCAGTTCTTACAGTTGCTGGTCGCCGCTTTGTTGACAATGCTCAAGTTGCATCGGGGAACTCTGTTCCGGTGCGCTTGCATCGGCGCCGTCTGGCGCATAGGAGAGCTAGGATGATCCTTCAATATTTGTGGCTCAGGGCGCGCCTGTTTTTTGACCGTACCGATGGCGCTTCGGCGATCGAGTACGCGATTGTGGTGGCCATGGTTGCGGTTGTGGTGGTGGCGTTCGTGACCCCTCTGGGTAATCGGGTTCTGGCCATTTTCAACAACGTTCTGGTTGCCCTGGGAGGCGCCACGGTCGCTCGTCCAGTTCCGTGATTCAACGCATGAGTGCTTCGCCGGCTGTGGCTGCGATCGATAACTCGGAGGTGCTTCATGCTGATTGAATACCTGCTGCTTCGCGCACGTCTGTTCCTGGCCAGAACCCACGGCGCATCGGCCATCGAATACGCGATCGTGGTGGCCATGGTTGCCGTGGTCGTGGTGGTGTTCGTGACGCCGATGGGCGATCGGGTCCTGGCCATCTTCAACAACATCCTCGTTGCCATGGGAGGTGCCACGGTTGCCCGCCCCGTGCCTTGAGACCGGCGATTGCTCCTGTTGTGAAGGCCGTCGGACAGTCAGTTCAAGGTAATGTCGATGAATACTGCTTCCCCCCAACGCCAGCAACTGCTTCTGGTGGACGATGAAGAAGACGCGCTGCTGGAGCTCGCCGAATGGCTGGAAGGTGAGGGCTTCTGTTGCTTCACCGCCACCTCGGTGAAACGGGCGCTGGAGCACCTCACCCGCCATCCGGACATTGCGCTGGTCATCACTGACCTGCGCATGCCGGAGGAGAGTGGCCTGTCGTTGATCAAGCGCCTGCGTGAACACACCTCACGGCAGCATCTGCCGGTCATTGTCATGTCCGGCCATGCCGATATGGACGACGTCAGCGATCTGCTGCGCCTGCAGGTACTCGACCTGTTCCGCAAGCCGATCTATCACGTGCGCCTGCTGGAAACCCTCAACAATCTGTTTCCCGAACCCCGTCTGCATATAGTCGGCCCCTGATCGCCAGCGGCCGCCCGGGTTCAAGCCCTTCGGCTTGCCGGGGCGCCAGCGGCGCCTGTTTCGAACGCCACTCAAACCCCGAACGCCGAGCCCTCCGCGGGAGGCTTGGTGCGGGCGGAAAAAGGCCTGCCGTTGGGCAGGCCTCGGTGCTGTGCGGGTTCACAGTTGGTAGCTGAAGCTCAGGGTGTAGCGCGGTCGGCGGTTGTAGGTGTCGAGGGCTTCGTCGGACATCGGCTTGGCGGCCTCCAGGGCAATGTTGTAGTGCTTGGCGTCGCCGAAGCGCAGGCCGACGGCAGCCGATGACAGGTTGCTGCCTTGGACCGGCAACTGGTTGAACCAGGTTTTCGAACGGTCCAGCACCACATAGGGCTGTAGCACTCGAACCCAGGGGCCTTCGCGGTTGAAGCTGTAGTTCACCTCATAGGCCACGCCCCAGCCCTTGTCGCCTGTGGCCTGGTCATCGGGGTAGCCGCGAGCGAAGTTCTGACCGCCGAAACTCGCCCGTTCACTGTCGGGAAGGTTGTCCTGGCTCCAGTACAAGGCGCCAGACAGCACGCCTTGCCAGTTGTCGAAGAAACGGTCGCTCTGCACCCCCGCCAGGCGCAGGCGGAAGAAGTCCAGGTCATAGAGGCTGTTGTTGGTGGTGGCGCCCATGCTGTCGAGGCCGCGATACAGGCCGGCGCTGAGAATCCGCAACTGGCGCGGATCGGATTTGCTCCAGTCGCCTTCCAGCGCCAGGGCACGAATATCGGTTTTTTCTTCCAGGCTCAGAGGGGTGTTGCGGATCCGGTAGCGGGTCTTGTCGTTCACCGCGTACAGGCGCGTGCCGAGGGTGAGCATTTCGTTGGGGGAGGCAATGAAGGGGTGGTTGAGGCCTATCGAGAAGCGGTCGTTCTCTCGATGGGGTTCCAGTTCCAGCCCGTTGTCCAGCTGGATGTTGCTTCGCGGATCACTGCGATAGCGCGCGCCGTACAGGCTCAGTTGGGTTCCCTCCGAGCCGAGCAACTGGCTGTAGTCCAGGCGGTAGTAATGCTCCTTGTCCTTGCCCGGCGGGAACAGGCCGCTGAGGCTGAGCTGCTCGCCCCAGGCGGTTTGCGAATTGCTGGTGAGGCCCACCAGGGCCTGCAGGCCGTTGCGGTTGTCGTCGGTGCTGTTGAGGGTCGTGTTGATGGATTTGCGACTGGCCACCGCCACCAGCTGGGTGGCCCCGTCGGTGGTGCCCGGCGGCGGCACCACGGCTTGCAGTGTCACCCCGGGGACCCGGCTCATCAGCGTGGTGTAGCGTTCGAAGGTCTTGCGGGTCAGTGGCCGCTCGGCCTTGAGCTTGCTCACCAGTTTGTCCAGGTAGGCGGAGATCGGGCCGATATCGCCCTGTAGCTGGTAGTCCTTGATATAGCCTTCCACCAGTACCACCCGCAGCACGCCGTGGTCGAAGTTCTGTTGCGGCATGAAGGCGTAGGACAGCAGGTAGCCGTCGTTCTGGTAGCGTCGGGTGATGTCGCGGGTGGCCTCGATCAGTTGGCTGAAGCTGGCCTCATGGCCGATCAGGGGCTGGTAGATCGCCGCCAGTTCTTCCAGAGGGTAGACAGTACCGCCCTCGATCTGTACCTGGCGCACGGTGACTTTGGTGCCCATCATCAGCGGCTGCTGACCTTGGGGCGCGGTCGGTTGTTCGGGAACCTGCAACTGTGGGGCCGGTGGGCGATAGGCATCCACCGGCAGGTTGGGTTGCGGCAGATTGTTGATACCGTCGTTGCTGTTGAGGAAGCGAGGAAGGGAGTCGGCGAAAGCGGAAGTGCAGCATCCAAGTAACAACAAGCTGGCCAACGTGCGCATAGGACACTCCATGGTCGAACTGCAGCGATGCTAAAAGTCCTCATGCCAGGCGTTGTCAAGGGGCTGGGCCTTGGCGCCGGAATGTGATGCTCTGGATAAACAAAAAGGCGAGAGACTCATTTGAATCTCTCGCCCTCAACCAAGCGTAGGCGCTGTAGGTGAGGCCGTCGAACCGGCCAGGTGCAATTTATTTCGTGCTGCCCAGGGCGCCGGTCAGGCCTCCCAGTACACCCCCCAGGCCGCCGTTGGCACTTGTTCCGGCAGAAGCACTGCCGCTGGCGTTTGCCCCAACATTCAGGCCACCCAGCAGGCCGCCACTAGGGGCTGTTCCGCCGCCGTTGACCAGGCCTCCTACCGAAGTCACAACCCCTCCTACTGCGCCCAAGGTGCCTCCCAGTGCGCCGCCGACTTGGTTGCCTCCGGTGCTGCCGGTGACGCCAGTGCCAGCGGTGCTGATTGCGCCTCCCACCTGGCCTAGCAAACCGCTGGCCGAGCCACCTAGGCCGCTGGCTGCGCCTACTTGCTGGGTTAGACCAGTGACCGAACTGGTGACAGGATTCAAGGCCGAGCCCAGGTTCACTCCAACGCTGGCCAGAGGGGCGGTGACCACCATGTTAGGGGTGCCTGTTCCACCTAGAGCACCGCCTGCCGATGCGACCAACCCGCCGACCGCGCCACCGGCGACGCCGCCGGCACTGACGGTGCCATTGGTATTCCCGACGTTCAGGCCGTTGCTCAGATTGGCCACTGCACCGCCGACGGTTTCCAGCAGGCCATTGTTAGGCGTGCCAGCTCCTGCGCTGCCACTACCAGAGCTGCCCACATACCCGCCGGCGCTGGCTACGGTACCGCCGGTGCTGTTCAAGGCATTGCCCAGGAGGCTGGTCACAGGGTTGCCGTTACCAGCATTGCTGACGCCGTTGCCGGCAGTGCTGACCGCGCCGGTAACACCGGATATCAGCCCGTTGAGTGGTGTGCCGAGACCGCTAGCAGTGCCAACATTTTTGGTCAGGCTCTCTGCCATGGTCACCACTGGAACCAGAACGCCGTTGCCCACGCCATTACTCAGGCTCCCCACCGGACCGCTGCTGGTGACGGTACTCAGGGTATTCCCTAGCATGGTTACCTGGGTGCCTACGCCTCCAAGAACCGGTGCCACTCGTGTCACAACACCGCCCACTACAGGAATGCTCTGGGTGGTAGTGGCCAGCTGGCCGCTGAGGTCAGTGACCCCAGCTCCGACATCACCCACTACGTTGCCGACTGTCGCGGTGGTATTGCTCAGTGCGTTGGGACTGGAGCCCAGCTTGCCTAACCCATTGGTCAAGCCTGCGCCTACGCTGTCCACTACATTGCCGGTGGTATCAACGGCACTTTTGACCACATTGCCGACCAGAGGGGTTGATCCCAGAGAGTTGCCCAGGCTGCTGACGCCGTCGCCGACACCGCTTACCGTAGTGCCCAGACCGGACACTACATTAGCAGTCGCCAGTGTGCCGGTGCCGGTGCCGGTCCCTCCTGTAGTACCGCCAGTACCGCCGGTTCCTCCTGTAGTGCCACCCGTGCCGCCGGTTCCTCCTGTAGTACCGCCGGTCCCACCGGTTCCGCCTGTAGTACCTCCAGTACCTCCGGTCTCACCGCTAGAGCTGCTGGGAGATGAGCTGCTACCACCGCTCTTATGGCCGCCACCACCGCTGCAGCCAGCCAGGCTTAAGGTCAGAGTCAGGGCCAGTGCTGTACACGCTTTCCATCCAAATTGAGTATTCATGAGAGATATTCCTTGCACCTGTTACAACGTTCGTTGTTTTCGATAGCTCCCCAGTTCTATTGCTGGAGATACCGTCGTCCGTTGCAGTTATCAAAGGCCAGGGGCAGGGTTTGAACAATTATGAACTTGGTATTAATGACTTATTTGTCGAGGTGTAATTTCTACCAGGGAACTAGTTGGAAAGTAGTATTCAAATTGGAAAAGTCATTTTAAAACAATGATTAAAGTTAATGGCGAAATGGGAGTGGTGAGCTGTTTAACTAAAGTTATATACACACAATTAACAGGTGTTATTTCGGTTCAAGGAAGGTGCCTGCAACTTTTCATTGGTTTGGAGGCAACTAGCAGCAGGCCACGCAAGCGCCGCTGACTTATACTGCGCGGCCAAAAACTCAAAGGAGCCTGTGATGCTCAATCCTGTCTGGTGGTTGCTGTGCCTGCCGTTTTTTGCCGGGGCCTTTCTGGCCTTGCAAGCGGGCATCAATGGTCAGTTGGCCAAGCAGGTCGGCAGTGTGCTGGGGGCTGCGCTGATCTCGTTCTTTGTCGGGACTGCCGCATTGCTGGTGTTGGTGTTGCTGCAGCGCGAGATGCCTTCGCTGAGTGCCCTCAAGGGGCTCACCTGGTGGCATTGGTGTGGCGGTCTGCTGGGGGTGTTTTTCATCACCACGGCGGCCTTTGCCGGGCCGCGGATCGGCGCCTTGCTGTTCATGGCTCTGGTGCTGGCCGGCCAGTTGAGCATGGCCCTGGCCCTTGATCACTTCGGCTGGGTGGGGTTTCGCGAAGCGCCGGTCAGCCTCGGCAAGATCGCCGGATTGCTGCTGATCGTCTTCGGGGTCGTGCTGATCCGCCGGGGGTGAGGGTGTCAGGCAATGGGCTGCCAACAGCCTTGCATGTGTTGCAGCTCGCCGCTGCCTAACAGTTGCAGGGCTCCGCTTGAGCCTGCCGTGCTGGCCAGCAGGCGTACTTCGCTGGGTAGCAGCACCGGCTTGATGAACTGCACCGCCACTTCGATGTTCGCCGCCGGCAGTTGTTCGCTCAGGGCCGCCAAGGTTCGGGCCTTGTTCCACAGGCCGTGGGCGATGGCCTGGGGGAAACCGAACAGCCTCGCGCTCCAGGCGCTCAGGTGGATGGGGTTGTAGTCGCCGGAAACCCTGGCGTAGCGCCGGCCAATATCGCTCTCGGCCCGCCAGCGGCTGGTTTCGCTGAGGTTTTCGCCAGGTGGCAATGGCTGGCTGGGCGGTTCTCCCGGCAGCTTCACGGCGCGGCACAGCAGGCGGCTTTCGGCTTCCCAGAGCGGGCCGAGCAAGTCGTCGACCAGGGTCACCAGGTCGAAGGTCGCGCCCTTGGCGTGGGGTTGCAGGTTGCCGACCTGAACCCCGACCCGAACGCTGCTGACATTGCCCATGGGGCGCAATACGCGAATCGTGTTGCTCAGGTGAATCAGCCCCAGCAGCGGAAACGGAAAGTCCCCGGCGGTCAGCAGCTGCATCAGCAAGGGAAACGCCAGTACATGGGGATAGGTGGCGGGCAGCAGGCCGTCATCGGCAAAGCCGCAGACCTGGCGGTAGGCCGCCAGCTGCTCGGGGTTCAGGCTGATCCAGCAGCGCAGCCCCTGCTCGGGCAACTGCGTGCCCTGGACCCGCCGGCGCATGGCCGCCTTGAGAAACAACGATGGCAGGGCGCGGGGAATGTTCAGTTCTTGCCAGTGTGCAGTCATCGTCACGCCCCCAGGACACTTTGCCCACAGACTCGCAGGGCCTGCCCGCTGACCGCGCCGCTGCCGGGCTGGCCGAGCCAGGCCACCGCTTCGGCAACGTCCTGGGGCAGGCCGCCCTGGCCCAGGGAACTCATGCGCCGCCCGGCTTCGCGCAGGGCGAAGGGCACCTTGGCGGTCATCTGGGTTTCGATGAAGCCCGGAGCCACGGCATTGATGCTGATGTCCCGGGCCTGCAGCAGCGGTGCCCAGGCCTGGGCCAGGCCAATCAGCCCGGCCTTGCTGGCGGCGTAGTTGGTCTGCCCGCGATTGCCGGCGATGCCGCTGATGGAGGCCAGCAGGATCACCCGGCCATGTTCGTGCAGGCGCCCGCTGTCCAGCAGGGCCTGGGTCAGCACCTGCGGCGCGTTGAGGTTCACCGCCAGCACCGCGTCCCAGTATTCCGGGGTCATGTTGGCCAGGGTCTTGTCCCGGGTGATGCCGGCGTTGTGCACCAGGATGTCGATGCCGTCCGGCAGTTGTTCGAGCAACTGCGCCGAGGCGTCCTCGGCGCAGATGTCCAGGCTGATGGCGCGGCCACCGAGACGGGCCGCCAGGGCTTCCAGGTCGGCCTTGGCCGGGGGGACATCCAGCAGCAGGACCTGGGCGCCGTCCCGTGCCAGGGTCTCGGCGATGGCCGCGCCAATGCCCCGGGCCGCACCGGTGACCAGGGCCTTGCGTCCGGCCAGCGGTCGGCTCCAGTCCTTGACCTGGGCCGGGCAGGGCTGCAAGCGCAGCACCTGTCCGGACACGTAGGCGCTCTTGGGTGAAAGGAAAAACCGCAGCGCGCCTTCCAGCTGGTCCTCGGCCCCGGCCGCCATATACAGCAGTTGCAGGGTGGCACCGTTGCGCAGCTCCTTGGCCAGGGAACGGCTGAAGCCTTCCAGGGCGCGCTGGGCGCTGGCGGCGAAGGGGGGGGCGAGGCTTTCCGGGGGCCGTCCGAGAATCACCAGGTGCGCACTGGGTTCAAGGTTTCTCAACAGCGGCTGGAAAAATTCCCGCAGTTGCTTGAGCTGCTCGGTATGCAGCAATTCGCTGGCGTCGAACACCACGGCCTTGAGCCTGGGGCCGTGGCCGGGAATCCAGGGGGTGGCCAGTGACGGGTCACTGCCGTAGCTGTAGATCGCGTCGGTCAGGCGCGGTGCCAGGGCCGCCACCTGCTGCGCCAGCGTGCCGCCACCGATCAACAGCGCGCCCTCGATGGGCCGCAGGCGGCCAGCCTGCCAGCGTTCCAGGCGCACCGGTGACGGCAGGCCAAGGGCCCCGACCAGACGCTGGCCGATGGACGAGTTGGCGAAGTCGATATAACGGTCAGACATGGAACGCACTCCGAAGGTTGGGGCTCAAAGTGTGGACCATGAATGGCCCCGGGTCGTTCGATCGGCCAGATCCCTCCTACGCTGGAGGAGTTACCCACCGCAGTCACACTCACAGAATAGGGAGCTTTCCATGACACAGCTGCGTCGCGTCGCGATTATCGGCGGCAACCGCATCCCCTTCGCGCGTTCCAACGGCCCCTACGCCACCGCCAGCAACCAGGCGATGCTCACCGCGGCCCTGGAAGGCCTGATCGAACGCTACAACCTGCACGGCCTGCGCATGGGCGAGGTGGCTGCGGGGGCGGTGCTCAAGCACTCGCGGGATTTCAACCTGACCCGCGAATGCGTGCTCGGCTCGCGGCTCTCGCCCAGCACCCCGGCCTACGATATTCAGCAGGCCTGCGGCACCGGCCTGGAAGCGGCGTTGCTGGTGGCCAACAAGATCGCCCTGGGGCAGATCGACTGCGGCATCGCCGGCGGTGTCGATACCACCTCGGATGCGCCGATCGGGGTCAACGAGGGGCTGCGCAAGATCCTGTTGCAGGCCAACCGGGCCAAGAGCACCGCGGACAAGCTCAAGACCTTGCTGCAACTGCGGCCCCATCACCTCAAGCCGGAGTTGCCGCGCAATGGCGAGCCGCGCACCGGCCTGTCGATGGGCGAACACTGCGAGCAGATGGCCAAGACCTGGAACATTCCTCGGGATGCCCAGGACCAGTTGGCGCTGGAAAGCCATCAGAAGCTGGCCGCCGCCTATGCCGAGGGCTGGCAGGACGACCTGCTCACCCCCTTTCTCGGCCTGACCCGGGACAACAACCTGCGCCCGGACCTGACCCTGGAAAAACTCGCCGCCCTCAAGCCGGCCTTCGACCGCAGCGGCCAGGGCACCCTGACTGCCGGTAACTCCACGCCGCTGACCGATGGCGCGTCCCTGGTGCTGCTGGGCAGTGAAGCGTGGGCCAGGGAGCGCGGCCTGCCGATCCTGGCCTACCTGCGTGACGGCGAGGCGGCGGCGGTGGATTTCGTCAACGGCGCCGAGGGCCTGCTGATGGCGCCGGTGTACGCCGTGCCACGCTTGCTGGCGCGCAACGGCCTGAGCCTGCAGGACTTCGACTACTACGAGATTCATGAAGCCTTCGCCGCCCAGGTGCTGTGCACCCTCAAGGCCTGGGAAGACGCCGACTACTGCAAGACCCGCCTGGGGCTGGAGGCGCCTCTGGGCAGCATCGATCGCGCCCGGCTCAACGTCAAAGGCAGCTCCCTGGCGGCAGGGCACCCGTTTGCCGCCACGGGTGGGCGCATCGTCGCCCACCTGGCGAAGTTGTTGAGCGTGGCGGGGCAGGGCCGCGGCTTGATTTCCATCTGCGCGGCGGGTGGCCAGGGAGTGACGGCGATTATCGAACGCTGAGGCGCGTGGCCCTCAAGTCTTGAAGCGCCGCACCAGGACGTCCAGCTCATTGGACAAGCCCGCCAGGCTCTGGGAATCCAGGCGCGCCGAGTTCGCCAGTTCCGCCACCAACTGGGCATCGCCATGGATCTGGCTGATGTGCCGGTTGATGTCTTCCGCCACCTGATGCTGCTCTTCGGCGGCGGTGGCGATCTGGGTGTTCATGTCGCGGATCACGTCCACCGATTCGCGGATCTGCCCGAAGCTGTTGCGCGCCAGGCCGATGCGGTTCACCGATTGCTGAGACACCTCCAGGCTGGCGTGCATCTGCTGGGTCACCGCGCTGGTGCGCTTGGCCAGGTTGCCCAGCAGCCCGTCGATCTCGGCGGTGGAGTCGGCGGTGCGCTTGGCCAGGGCCCGCACTTCGTCGGCGACCACGGCAAAGCCGCGGCCCTGCTCACCGGCCCGGGCGGCTTCGATGGCAGCGTTGAGGGCCAGCAGGTTGGTCTGCTCGGCAATCGAGCGGATGGTGCCAAGGATCGACTGGATATCGGTGCTGTCGCGTTCCAGCTGCTGCATCGATTGCGCCGACTGTTCGATCTCCTGGCTCAGGCGGTCGACGCTGTGCACCGCGTCGTCGATCTGCTGCTGGCCTTCCCGGGCCTGGCGCTGGCCGCTGTCGGCCGACTCGGCGGCCTGGCTGCAGGAGCGGGCCACCTCGTTGGCCGTGGCAACCATTTCGTGGAAGGCGGTGGACACCATGTCCACGGCTTCGCGCTGGCGCCCGGCGGCTTCGGCCATGTCGCTGGACACCTGGGTCGAGGAGTGGGAAGTGGCGAGAATCTTTTGCGCCGCCTGGCCGATGTGCTGGATCAGGCTGCGGATCGCCGCGAGGAACTGGTTGAACCAGTTGGCCAGCTGCGCGGTTTCGTCGCTGCCGCGAATATTCAGGTTCTGGGTCAGGTCGCCTTCGCCCTGGGCAATGCCTTCCAGGCCGCTGGCCACGCCGCGGATCGGTCGCACGATGAGGCTGGCGAAACTGGCCCCGACCACCGCGAACAGCACTGCCAGGACCCCGGCGATCACCGCGATGATCCAGGTCAGCTGGGTGGCCGCGCCCATGACTTCGCTCTGCTTGATCAGGCCGATGAAGGTCCAGCCCAGTTGTTCCGAAGGCCAGACGTTGGCCATGTAGTGTTCGCCACCCAGTTCCACTTGCACCAGGCCCTTGCCGGTCTTGGCCAACTGCGCGTAACCCTCGCCGAGGCTGCCCAGGGCCTTGAAGTTATGCTCCGGCTGCTTGGGGTCGACCAGCACCGTGCCGTTGTTTTCCATCAGCATCAGGTAGCCGGACTCGCCCAGCTTGATCTGCTTGACGATTTCGGTGAGCTGCTTGAGCGACACGTCGACCGCCACCACGCCGCCTTGGGGGCCCGACTGGTTGGCCAGGGAGCGCACGGTGCTGACCAGCACCGCGTCGTCGCTGGCCCAGTAATAGGCGTCGGTGCGCAGGGTCTTGCCCGGGTTGGCCAGGGCGGTCTTGTACCAGGGGCGTACGCGCGGGTCGTAGTTGGCCAGCTTCAGGTCGGCGGGCCAGGAGACGTAGCCGCCGTTGCTCACGCCGTAGGACACGTAGGAATAGGCGGGATGGCTGGCGGCCATGGCGGCGAACAGCTCGAAGATGCGTTTGTCCTGCTCGCCTTCCGGCACCTTGGCGGCATCGGCGCTCATCCAGGTCTTGAGGTTGTCGCCGGCCTGGGTAAGCAGCGGTTGTGCCGCCAGGTAATCGATGTTCTGGCTGATGCCTTCGAAGAACAGCTGCATGGCGTTGGCCACTTGGCGGATCTCGCGGCCGCTGCCGTCGACAAAGGTGTTTTGCGCTTCGCTGCGCAGGTTGATCACCACCAGCGTGGCCACCAGCACCACGGGCAGGCAGGCAATGACGGCGAAGGCCCAGGTCAATTTCTGTTTGATGTTCATCCGCGCTCCAGTTTTTTGTAAGACCACGAAGTGCAGGCGACTCGCGGATTTATCGGCAGCTTGAAAGACGGTGTTGCTGGCGTTCCTGAGGGTGAAGTCGAGCTTGGGCGATCGAACCTTGGCCGGCCGCTGACGTCTTTATTGGATTGTCGGACAAACGCCCGGTGTCTATGAGGGCTTCGGCTGACGCCGCGCAATATTGAGCCGGCGCTCGAAAAAAAACCGTTGAGGCAGGCTCCGGCTTTCTGCGGCCAAAAGACTGCCGCAACGAGGCAAGCCCGCGACTGTCCGCGGATCGCTCACGGCGCGGTCTCGGCTATGATCCTTGGCGGCGTCGACGGATTGATCTGGCACATTGAGTGCATTGCTGTCGTTCGCTGCTCGGCAGCCCTTTCCCGCCGTGGGAGGATTGCCGTATAACGAGTGACTTTCGCGTGTTTGGTAACAAGGGACCCACAATAAAAGCTGATGAAGACTCCAAAACGCATTGAACCGTTGATCGAAGACGGTCTGGTAGACGAGGTGCTGCGCCCACTCATGAGTGGTAAAGAGGCAGCTGTATATGTGGTGCGCTGCGGCAACGAGCTACGTTGCGCCAAGGTCTACAAGGAGGCGAACAAACGCAGTTTCCGTCAGGCGGCGGAGTATCAGGAAGGGCGCAAGGTCCGTAACAGCCGTCAGGCGCGGGCCATGGCCAAGGGGTCCAAGTTTGGCCGCAAGGAAACCGAGGACGCCTGGCAGAACGCCGAAGTCGCGGCCCTGTTCCGCCTGGCCAATGCCGGGGTGCGGGTGCCCAAGCCGTTCGACTTCCTCGAAGGCGTGCTGCTGATGGAGTTGGTGGCCGACGAGTACGGCGATGCGGCGCCACGGCTCAACGATGTGGTGCTGGAGCCGGACCAGGCCCGTGAATATCACGCCTTCCTGATTTCCCAGATCGTGCTGATGTTGTGTACCGGCCTGGTGCACGGTGACCTGTCCGAGTTCAACGTGCTGCTGACGCCGGAGGGCCCGGTGATCATCGACTTGCCTCAGGCAGTGGACGCGGCGGGTAACAACCACGCGTTCAGCATGCTGGAGCGTGACGTCGGCAACATGGCGTCCTACTTCGGGCGTTTTGCCCCGGAGCTCAAGGGCACCCGATATGCCAAGGAAATGTGGGCCCTGTACGAGGCCGGCACCTTGCATCCGGGCAGTGTGCTGACCGGCGAGTTCGACGACCCCGAGGAGCTGGCGGATGTCGGCAGCGTGATCCGCGAGATCGAAGCGGCACGTCTCGACGAGGAGCGCCGCCAGGCGCTGCGTGCGGCGGATGATGCGCCGCCAGGCAAGTCCGAAGAGCCACCGCCTCCGCCCTGGATGCAGTGATGGAATAAAAAAATCCGGCCATGGCCGGATTTTTTATTCCTGCAAACTACCTGGCGCCTTGTAGCCGCTGCCGCAGGCTGCGCACGGCCCGAAGGGACGCGAGGATCTTGAGGGCATCGAGGTTTTGCAAGGGATCGCCAAGCAAGGCCCTGCGGGCCTTTTCGCAGCCTCGCCAGGGCTCGGCTGCGGCTACAGAGATCGCTTCTTGCAAATACTCAGGATCCGCAGCAACTGCCGGACGCCAGCTCCTTGAGAATCGGGCAGTCCGGACGGTGGTCGCCCTGGCAGTGTTCCACCAGGTCCTGCAGGGTGTCGCGCAACCCCGCCAGTTCGCGGATCTTCTGGTTTAGCTCGTCGATGTGCTGGCGCGCCAGGGCCTTCACATCGGCGCTGGCCCGTTGCCGGTCCTGCCACAGGGTCAGTAGCTTGCCCACTTCCTCCAGGGAAAAGCCCAGGTCCCGGGAGCGCTTGATGAAGGCCAGGCTGTGCAGGTCTTCGTCGCCGTACAGGCGGTAGCCGCTGTCACTGCGATGGGCGGGCTTGAGCAGGCCGATGGACTCGTAGTAACGGATCATCTTGGCGCTCAGGCCGCTCTTGCGGGCTGCTTGGCCGATGTTCATTCGGCGTTCTCCAGGTCTTGGGGTTTCCAGGTTTTCAACAGTAGCGCATTGCTCACCACGCTGACGCTGGACAGCGCCATGGCCGCCCCGGCGAGCACCGGGTTGAGCAGGCCGAAGGCCGCCAGCGGGATGCCGATCAGGTTGTAGACAAAGGCCCAGAACAGGTTCTGGCGGATCTTCGCGTAGGTCTTGCGGCTGATTTCCAGGGCTGCGGGGATCAAGCGTGGATCGCCGCGCATCAGGGTGATGCCGGCCGCGTGCATCGCCACGTCGGTACCGCCGCCCATGGCAATGCCGATGTCTGCCGCCGCCAGGGCCGGGGCGTCGTTGATGCCGTCGCCGACCATGGCCACCACGCCGGTCTTTTTCAGCTCGGCTACGGTTGCCGCCTTGTCCGCCGGCAGCACTTCGGCGTGCACGTCGTCGATGCCCAGGGCATCGGCCACGACCTTGGCGCTGCCACGGTTGTCGCCGGTCAGCAGGTGGCTGCTGATCTGTCGCGCGCGCAGTTGCTGCACCGCCTGCAAGGCACCGGGCTTGAGCGTGTCGCCAAAGGCAAACAGGCCCAGCACCCGGGATTGCGGGCTCTGCTCGATCAGCCAGGACAGGGTCCGGCCTTCGTGCTCCCAGTCCTTGGCCGCCTGGGCCAGGCTGCCCGGGTTCAGGCCGCATTCTTCCAGCAGGCGGCGGTTGCCCAGGGCCAGCTGGCGGTCGTCCAGGGTGCCGGCGATGCCGCGCCCGGTCAGGGACTGGCTGGCGCTGACATCGGCCACCGGCAGTTGGCGTTCCTGGCACAGGTCCAGCACCGCCTTGGCCAGGGGGTGTTCACTGCCGCGCTGCAGCGCGCCGGCCAGTTGCAGCACGCTGTTTTCGTCGCCTTCCACCGCCTGCATATGGGCGATGCGCGGGGTGCCGGACGTCAGGGTGCCGGTCTTGTCGAACACCACCGAGCTGACTTCGTGGGCCCGCTCCAGGGCTTCGGCGTCCTTGATCAGGATGCCGTGGCGGGCGGCCACTCCGGTGCCGGCCATGATCGCGGTAGGGGTGGCCAGCCCCAGGGCGCAAGGACAGGCGATCACCAGCACCGCCACGGCGTTGATCACTGCGGTTTCCAGTGGCGCGCCGTACAGCCACCAGCCCACCAGGGTGATCAGCGCCAGCACCAGCACGGTGGGCACGAACACCTGGCTGACCTTGTCCACCAGCTTCTGGATCGGCGCCTTGCCGGCCTGGGCGTCTTCCACCAGGCGAATGATCCGCGCCAGCACGGTTTCCGCCCCCAGGGCCAGGGTGCGTACCAGCAAACGACCTTCGCCATTGATGGCGCCGCCGGTGATCTTGTCACCGGGCTGCTTGGGCACGGGCAGGCTTTCGCCGCTGATCAGCGCCTCATCGGCGTGGCTCTGGCCTTCGATGACTTCGCCGTCCACCGGGAAGCGCTCGCCGGGCTTGACCAGCACCAGGTCGCCCAGGCGCAGGGCGCTGATGGCGACTTCCTGCTCGCGCCCGTCGATGACCTGGATCGCCCGCTCGGGGCGCAGGGCTTCGAGGGCGCGGATGGCGCTGGCGGTCTGGCGCTTGGCGCGGCTTTCCAGGTACTTGCCCAGCAGCACCAGGGCGATCACCACCGCTGACGCTTCGAAATACAGGTGCGGCATGCTGCCGGCGGCGGCAGTGGCCCATTGATACAGGCTCAGTCCATAACCGGCGCTGGTGCCCAGGGCCACCAGCAGGTCCATGTTGCCGCTGCCGGCGCGCACGGCTTTCCAGGCCGCGACATAAAAGCGTGCACCGAAGATGAACTGCACCGGAGTGGCCAGGGCGAACTGGGCCCAGGCCGGGAGCATCCAGTGCAGGCCGAACGGTTGCACCAGCATCGGCAGTACCAGGGGCAGGGCCAGGAGAATCGCCAGCACCAGGCTCCAGCGTTCACGGCGCAGGTGCTGCTGTTGCTCGTCGCCCTGTTTCTGTTCGGCCTGCCACAGGCTGGCGGAGTAGCCGGCGTGGGTCACGGCATTGATCAGCAGCGCCGGGTCGACCTGGCCCAGCAGCTCAACGTGGGCGCGCTCGGTGGCCAGGTTGACGCTGGCGCTGCGTACCCCGGGAACCTTGTTCAGGGCGCGTTCGACACGCCCGGCGCAGGTGGCGCAAGTCATGCCGCCGACGCTCAGTTCGACGGACTGTACCGGCACGCTGTAGCCGGCATTTTCCACGGCTTCGAGCAGGGCTGGCAGGCTGTCGCCCGGTGCTTCTACCCGGGCCTGCTCCGTGGCCAGGTTGACGCTGACGGTGCGAATGCCCGCGACCTTGCCCAGGGCGCGCTCTACGCGCCCGGCGCAGCTGGCGCAGGTCATGCCGGCAATCGGCAGGTCGAAGGTGGTTGACTCAGGCATGTCTGACGCTCCCTGTAAATGTTGCCTACAGGATCAACCTTGCCATGCAGGCAAGGTCAAGGGGGCATTGCGCGGCTGCTTCATTTTGTCCCAGGGGGCTGTCGCCAGGGGGCGGACAACCGGCCCCGGGGCCAAGATTCAGGTCAGAGTTCAGGGCGGGAGAGTCAGTACTCCAGGGCGGCGGGCTTGAGGTACATGCCCGAGGCGTTCATGGCGATGCGGAATTTCAGCACGTCGCCGGCCCGCAGGTTGATGTCCTGGGAACCCGGGGCCAGCAGGCCCGCATTGCAGCCCGGGGCCTGGCCCGGCAACAGTTTCAGGCGCAGGGAAACCTTGCCCGGCGGCAGGTTGAAGGAAGCGCTCTGTTCCTGGAACAGGCGCCCGGCGAGCTGGTCCTGAATGTACAGGCCGATTTCGCAGGACGTGGCGACTTCCAGCCGCTCCCTGGAAATGATCAGTACGCCGTAATCCTCTCCGGCGGCCAGGGCCGGTGGCGTTGCCGCGAGCAGGCCAAGGAGGCCGACGAGGCTGAAAGTTGACCAGCGCATGGCTGAATCTCCCGCTGTGATGTCGTAAGACGTGCAGCTTGGCCGAGCGCGGCGCCGATTTCCAGCCCGGCAGATCAATCCGGAACTTGACCTTGCCACGGTGGCAAGGACAAGACTTGCTCCAACCCAATACAGGAGAAGCGCAATGCAAGTATTCAACGTTCAAGGCATGTCCTGCGGTCACTGTGTGCGTGCCATCACTCAGGCGCTGCAGAGCAAGGATCCCGCGGCCACCGTGCGCGTGGATCTGGCGGCCAAGGAAGTCGGGGTCGAGAGCCGCCTGTCCAGCGAAGAGGTGATCAGCCTGATCAGTGAGGAAGGCTACGCGGTCAAGGTGGCTTGAGCCTTTTTAATAGTTAGCGACCTATCGGAATGTTCAAGGCGTCCAAGCGCGGCTAGACTGTGCAACCGCTGACCAACGCTCGCTTGGATGCCATGAACCTCCGCACAATCCTGATTCTCGGCGCCCTGAGCGCTTTCGGCCCCCTGGCCATCGACTTTTACCTGCCGGCCTTTCCGGCGATGGCCCTGGCCTTCGGCACCGATGAAAAACACGTTCAGCTCACGCTGGCTGCTTATTTCCTAGGACTGTCCATCGGCCAGTTGGCCTATGGTCCGGTGGCCGACCGCTTCGGCCGGCGCCTGCCGTTGCTGGTCGGGGTTGGCCTGTTCACCCTGGCGTCGCTGGCCTGCGCCTACGCGCCGAACCTGGAATGGCTGATCGGCGCACGCTTCGTCCAGGCCCTGGGCGGTTGCGCCGGGATGGTGATTTCCCGCGCGGTGGTCAGCGACAAGTGCGACGCGGTGGGTTCGGCCAAGGTGTTCTCCCAGTTGATGCTGGTGATGGGCCTGGCGCCGATTCTGGCGCCGATGCTCGGCGGCCTGCTGGTCAACCTCTATGGCTGGCAGTCGATCTTCATCATGCTCACGGTGTTCAGTGCCCTGTCCGGGCTGGCGGTGGCCCTGGGCTTGCCGGAAAGCATGCCGGCCACTCGCCCGCGCCTGCCCTTGTCCGGGGCGTTGCGTCAATACGGCCTGCTGCTGTCGGACCGGGTGTTCCTCGGCCACGCCTTGACCGGCGGGATCGCCATCGCCGGAATGTTTTCCTACATCGCCGGTTCACCCTTTGTCTTTATCAAGCTCTACGGGGTGCCAGCGGAGCACTTCGGCTGGTTCTTCGGGATCAACGCCGGGGGCTTCATCCTGGTGGCGCAGATCAATGCGCGCCTGCTGGCCAAGCGCGGGCCGGCCTTCCTGCTGGCGCGTACCGTGTGGATCTACCTGGCGGCGGGCTTGAGCCTGCTGGGCGTCAGCGCCTTGCACACCAGCGCGCTGTGGCCGCTGCTGTTGCCGTTGTTCGTGTGTATCGCCAGCTTGGGTTGCATCATTCCCAACGCCGCGGCTTGCGCCATGAACGGCCAGGGCGCGCGGGCCGGCAGCGCTTCGGCGATGCTCGGCTGCCTGCAGTTCAGCGTCGCCGCGGGCGCGGCGTATCTGGTGGGGGTCTTGCACGATGGCAGCGCCATGCCGATGGCCATGGTCATCAGCCTGTGCGGTGTCCTGGCGGTGAGCATGGCCGTCATGACCCGGCGCTTGCAGAATGCCCGGGCGCTGAAAGCTGCCGAGCTCTGAGTCAGCCGGTGGCGCGCTGACGCTGGGGAATCGAGTGGGGGGCTTGCAAGCGGGCCTGCAGGGTCTGGGTAAAGGCCCGGGCCTCGGCCTCGCTGCGAAAGGTCACGCCATGCTGGTCGAGGCGGACCTGCCATTGAGGGCCCTGGGGAGTTGCCAGTTCTTTTATCAGGATCTTCATTGCTGACCTCCTAACGGTAAAAGAGTGCAGTGCAAGGGGTCCCAGTGTAGACCTGAATACGGTCAGAAATATGACCGGAATCAACTCTCTGACTGACGGCCGCCAAGCCCTTTTCCTGGGGGCTGGCGGCCGCTTGGCGTGCCCTCAGAAACCTTCCAGGACGATCTTGCCCTTGGCCTTGCCGCTCTCCAGCAGGGCATGGGCTCGGCGCAGGTTGGCCGCGTTGATCTGGCCGAAGTGCTCGCCGACCGTGGTCTTCAGGGTGCCGGCGTCGATCAGCTCGGCGACCTTGTTGAGCAGTACATGCTGTTCTTGCATGTCGGCGGTTTCGAACAGCGAACGGGTGTACATGAACTCCCAGTGCAACGACAGGCTCTTGCGCTTGAGCTTGGTCACGTCGAGGCTTTTCGGATCGTCGATCAGCGCCAGTTTGCCCTGGGGTGCCAGGGCTTCCACCAACTGATCGAGGTGGGCATCGGTCTGGGTCAGGCTGGCGACATGGGTCACCTGGCCTGCGCCAATGCGCTTGAGTTCGACGCTCAGGGGCTGGCTGTGGTCCACCACCGCATGGGCGCCCAGCTCGCGGACCCAGGCCTGGGTCTGCTCGCGGGAGGCGCTGCCGATCACCTTGAGGCCGGTCAGTTGCCGGGCCAGTTGGGTAAGGATCGAACCGACCCCGCCGGCAGCGCCGACGATCAGCAGGCTCTGGCCTTTGTCAGCAGGGTCCTGGCTGATCTGCAGGCGTTCGAACAGCAGCTCCCAGGCCGTGATCGCGGTCAGTGGCAGGGCTGCGGCGGCGGCGAAATCCAGGCTCTTGGGCATGTGGCCGACAATCCGCTCATCCACGGTGTGCAGCTCGCTGTTGCCGCCGGCCCGGGCGATGGAGCCGGCGTAGAACACCCGGTCGCCGACCTTGAACAGGCTGACTTCGCTGCCCACGGCCTTGACCACCCCGGCCACGTCCCAGCCCAACACCTTGGCCGCACCGCCTTCGGGCTGGACGTTCTCGCGGACCTTGGTGTCCACCGGGTTGACCGAGATGGCCTTGACCTGAACCAGCAGGTCGTGGGGGCCGGCCACCGGCTCGGGCAGTTCGATGTCTTGCAGGGACTTGGGGTCGTCGATCGGCAGGGAGGCGTAGTAGGCGATGGCTTTCATGATGAGTTCCTGATGAGTGTGAGAAATGGGCTCAGACGAGCAATTGCAGGCGCTTGAGCTCGAAGTGCTCGATCGCTTCACGGGTCTGGGCGATGAAGTGCTGGAAATGCGCGGTGTTGTTGTGAAACTCCAGGGCGGCTTCATCGTCCCAGCGTTCCAGTACGTAGAAGGTGCCCGGCTGTGCGGCGTCCTCATGCAGTTCGTAGTACTGGCAGCCGGTTTCTTCGCGGCTGGGCGGGACCAGGGCGCTGAGTTCGCGCTTGAGGACGGCTTGCTGCTGGGGCTTGGCGATCAGCGTCGCAATCGCGGTGAAGGCTTGGGACATGGGGTTTTCCTCAGGGGGCTGGGCAATGGAGGGGATAATTGGCTATTTCTCCTGAAGATAAAACCCGCTAAAAGAGCAGTCTCTTTCAATATTTTTTTGATAATCCGGATGTACACCGATGCTGCGATTCGATGACCTGCAATTGTTCGTCCGGGCCGCGGACCTGGGCAGCCTGTCGGCGGCGGCCCGGGTCATGGACCTGTCGCCGGCGGTGGCCAGCGCCGCCCTCAAGCGCATCGAAGAACACCTGGGCGCGCGCCTGCTGGCCCGCTCCACCCGCAGCTTGCGGTTGACCGCTGAAGGTGAGGGGTTCCTCGAATACGCCCGCGCCGCCTTGAGCAACCTGGATGAGGGGCGGCGCCTGTTGGCCAGCGGCCAGGATCAGGTCAGCGGTGTGCTGCAGCTGTCGGCGCCCTCGGATTTTGGCCGCAACCTGCTGCTGCCCTGGCTCGACGCATTCCAGCGCGAGCACCCCAAGCTCAGCGTGCGCCTGCTGCTGGGGGACCGCATCGCCGACCTGTTCCGCCAGCCGGTGGACATCGCCCTGCGTTATGGCGAGCCGGAAGATTCGAGCCTGGTGGCGCTGCCGATAGCCCCGGACAACCGGCGGGTGCTGTGCGCCGCTCCCAGCTACCTGGCCCGTCATGGCGAACCGCGGCAGTTGGAGCAACTGGCCCAGCACAACTGCCTGCTGTACATGCTCGACAGCCGGGCTCACGACCTCTGGAGCTTTTTTGACGGCAAGCGCGAGGTGAGCCTGACCGTCAGTGGCGACCGCTTGAGCGACGATGCCGATGTGGTGCGGCGCTGGGCCGTGGCCGGCGAGGGGATTGCCTACAAGTCCTGGCTGGACGTGGCCGACGATGTGCTCGCCGGTCGCCTGCAGATCCTGCTGCCGGAGCTGCGCTGCGAAGGTGCCTCGCTGAACCTGCTGTGCACCCATAGGGCGCACTTGAGCAAACCGGTGAAGTTGCTGCGCGACCTGCTTCAGCAGCGTTGCGCCGAGATCATTGCCCGCCGCCCGTAGCAGCCGGCTTGCCAGTGAACCCGGGCGCCGCGCCCTCGGCGTCGCTGGCGGACGCGAACAGGTCGCCCTCGGCAATCAGTCCCGGCCTCGATCCCGCACACTCGGACGGTCCAGCATTCAACCGGGGGAACGGGCATGGCCATACAGGGATACAGCGCCGCTGAGCGCCTGGAGCGGTTACCCATCAGCGGTTATCACCGAGTGATCTTCATCATTATCGCCCTGGCGTTTTTCTTCGATTCCATGGACCTGGCGATGATGACGTTCCTCCTCGGCTCGATCAAAACCGAGTTCGGCCTGAGCTCGGCCCAGGCCGGCCTGCTGGCCAGCTCGAGTTTTTTCGGCATGGTGCTCGGCGCTTCGCTGTCGGGCATGCTCGCCGACCGCTTCGGGCGCAAGCCGGTGTTCCAGTGGAGCATCGTGCTCTGGGGCGTGGCCAGCTACCTGTGTTCCACCGCCCAGAGCGTGGACAGCCTGACCCTGTTTCGGGTGCTGCTGGGAATTGGCATGGGCATGGAGTTTCCCATCGCCCAATCGATGCTTTCGGAGATGATCCCGGCGCAGCGCCGCGGGCGCTACATCGCCTTGATGGACGGTTTCTGGCCCCTGGGTTTCGTTGCCGCCGGGGTGTTGTCGTATTTCCTCCTGCCGCTGATCGGCTGGCGCGACATCTTCCTGGTGCTGGCGATTCCGGCGGTGTTCGTGCTGGTGATCCGCTTCTTCATTCCCGAGTCGCCGCGCTGGCTGGAGCAGGCCGGGCGTCACGCCGATGCGGACCGCGTGCTGGGTGACATCGAGAACAAGGTACGGGCTTCCCTGGGCACGGCGCAGTTGCCGGAGCCGGTGCGCCTGCCACGCGTCGACAGTGCGCCGGGGCACTTTTTCTCCGCGCTGAAACAGATCTGGTCGCCCCTGTACCGGCAACGCACGATGATGATCTGGAGCCTGTGGTTCTTCGCCCTGCTGGGTTTCTACGGGCTGACTTCGTGGCTCAGCGCCTTGCTGCAACAATCCGGTTTTGCGGTGACGCAGTCGGTGTACTACACGGTGCTGATTTCCCTGGGCGGGATTCCCGGGTTCCTCATGGCCGCCTGGCTGGTGGAGCGCTGGGGACGCAAGCCGGTGTGCATCGTGACCTTGCTCGGTGGTGGGGTCATGGCGTTCTTCTACGGACAGAGCGCGGTGTTTGGCGGCAACGTCGGGCTGCTGATCGGCACCGGGCTGCTGATGCAGTTTTTCCTGTTCGGCATGTGGGCGGTGCTCTACACCTATACGCCCGAGCTGTACCCGACATCGGCCCGGGCCACGGGCTCGGGTTTTGCTTCGGCGGTGGGGCGCATCGGTTCGTTGCTGGGGCCGCTGGTGACCGGGCTGGTGTTTCCCGTCACCGGGCAGGGCGGGGTGTTTGCCTTGGGGGCGGCGTGCTTTGTGATTGCCGCGGGAGTGGTCTGGCTGTTCGGGATGGAAACCCGGGGCAGGACCCTGGAGGAGTTGAGCGAGGCGGGAAATTGAGGTTCGCCGGCCAGCCGTCTCCTACAGGTTGGTGTAGGAGACGGCTGGCCGGCGAAGGCCGTTACGGCTTGACCAGCCGTGCATCCAGGCTGTTCTGCGCCAGGCGCCGGGCCTGGTCCTGGGTCATCCCCAGGTCGGTGTACAGGGCGTGGAAGTTCTCGGTGACGTAGCCGCCGAAGTACGCCGGGTCATCGGAGTTGACCGTGACCTTCACCCCGCGCTCGAGCATTTGCAGGATGTTGTGCTGGGACATGTGGTCGAACACGCAGAGCTTGGTGTTGGACAGCGGGCACACGGTCAGCGGGATCTGCTCGTCGATGATGCGCTGCATCAGCCGCTCGTCCTCGAAGGCGCGCACGCCGTGGTCGATGCGCTGGATCTTCAAAAGGTCCAGGGCTTCCCAGATGTACTCCGGTGGGCCTTCCTCGCCGGCGTGGGCGACGGTCAGGAAGCCTTCGCTGCGCGCGCGGTCGAACACCTGCTGGAACTTGCTCGGCGGGTGGCCCATTTCCGAGCTGTCCAGGCCCACGGCAACGAAGGCATCGCGAAACGGCAGCGCCTGGTCGAGGGTCTTCTGTGCTTCTTCTTCGCTCAAGTGGCGCAGGAAACTGAGGATCAGGCCGCTGGTGATGCCCAGTTGCTGCTCGCCGTCTTTCAAGGCGCTGGCGATGCCGTTGAGCACCACTTCGAACGGGATGCCGCGGTCGGTGTGGGTCTGCGGGTCGAAGAACGGCTCGGTGTGGATCACGTTCTGCTCTTTGCAGCGCAGCAGGTAGGCCCAGGTCAGGTCGTAGAAATCCTGGGAGGTGCGCAGCACATCGGCGCCCTGGTAATACAGGTCGAGGAATTCCTGCAGGTTGTTGAAGGCGTAGGCCTTGCGCAGGGTTTCGACGTCGCTCCAGGGCAAGGCGATCTTGTTGCGTTCGGCCAGGGCGAACAGCAGTTCCGGTTCCAGGGAACCTTCCAGGTGCAGGTGCAACTCGGCCTTGGGCAAGGCGTTCAGCCAGTCATACATGGTGTTGTCTCATCAGGTGCAGGCGGGCGCTGCCAGAGTGATGCGCTGCCGGGGCCGTGCCCTTCTCTGGGGAACGGGCCGCGGTTGCGGCTATCGCCAGGTTTTCACCGGGCCCGAAAAAGCCGCCATTCTACATCTGGCGGCGCCATTGTTCGGTAAAACCTGACCGAATGGGCGATCAGGCCTGCTCCAGCTCGCGGCGATAGGCGTAGGTATCGGCAAAGCGCGACAGCAGGAATTCGGCGCAGGTGGTCACCGGGTACTTGGCCGGGTGCTCCGCGTCCTGGCAGCCGGGCAGGCATTCGATGCGGGTGTCCGGGTGCGGCTCGGCGAAGAACGGCATCGAGTAGCGGTCCACCCCCAGCGGGCTGATGACCCGGTGCGGGGTCGACAGGTAACGGTCGTTGCTCCAGCGCGCCATCATGTCGCCGAGGTTGACCACGAAGCTGCCTTCAATGGGCGGTGCGTCGATCCACTGCCCCTGGACGTTGCGCACCTGCAAGCCGCCGGCGGCGTCCTGGTAGAGCAGGGTGATGCAGCCATAGTCGGTGTGGGCGCCAGCGCCTTGCTGTTCTTCGCTGCTGGCGGTGTGGCGCGGTGGGTAGTGGATCAGCCGCAGCACGCTGACCGGGTCCTGGAAGCGGCGGTCGAAGAAGTCGCGCTCGATGCCCAGGGCCAGGGTCATGGCCCGCAGCAGGGTCTGGGCCAGGGCCTGCATGTCCTGGTAGTGCTGCTCCATCAGGGCCTGCCAGCCGGGCAGGTGCGGGTGGCGATTGGGGCCGCGCAGGGGCTTGTCCGCCAGCACTTCGGGATGCTCGGCCGGCAGGTGCAGGCCCATGTCGAAGGTTTCCTTGAGGTCGCTGGGCTTGCTTGGGTCCAGCTGCTCGGTGGCGATGGCGCCGTAGCCGCGATGGTGGCGGCTCTGGGTGATGTCGATCTTGAGTTTTTCGGCGTTGGGCAGGGCGAAGAAGTGCTTGGCCATGGCCAGCAATTGCTCGATGCGTTGCGCGCTGATCGGGTGGCCCTTGATGTAGAAGAAGCCCCACTCGCGACAGGCGCGGTCGATCTGCTTGGCGACACTGTCCCAGCCTGGCTGGGCATCCTGATACAGCGGGCTGATATCGATGATCGGCAGTTGATTCATGAAAAGGCTCCCATCCGGTTGGCGGTCCGCCGTCGCTGCCGGCTGCTCCGGCAGCGACGACCGGCTTATTTAGGGAGGTCCGCCCGCAGGCCTTCGACGTAGTAATTCATCGAGGCCAGTTCGGCGTTGCTGGCGCTGACCCCCGCGGCGATTTTTTCGACCCCGGCCTGGTCCTTGATCGGGCCGGTGAACGGGTGGAACTCGCCGCTCTTGATGCTGGCGATGATCTGCTCGGCCTCGGCTTTCACCGGGGCCGGCAGCAGGTCGCTGAGGGGCAGCTCAACCGTACCCTCTTTCAGGCCGCCCCAGTAGTCCTGGGATTTCCAGCTGTGGTCCAGCACCCCTTGGGTGGCCTGGATGTAGTGCGGGGCCCAGTTGTTGACGATGGAGGTCAGCACCGCCTTGGGGCCGAAGTGGGCCATGTCCGAGGCGTAGCCCACCGCGTAGACGCCGCGGCGCTCCGCGGCCTGGATCGGGGCCGGGCTGTCGGTGTGCTGGAAGATCACGTCGGCACCCTGGTCGATCAGGGCGTTGGCGGCGTCGGCTTCCTTGCCCGGGTCGAACCAGGAGTTGACCCACACCACCTTGATCTCGGTGCCCGGGTTGTACTTGTTCAGGGCCAGCTGGATGGCGTTGATGTCGCGGATCACTTCCGGGATCGGGAACGAGGCGACGTAGCCGATCTTCTTGCTCTTGGTCATCTTCGCCGCGAGAAAGCCGCCGACGTAACGCCCCTCGTACGTGCGCGCCAGGTAGGTGCCGAGGTTCTTGTCCTGCTTGTAGCCGGTGGCGTGTTCGAAGGTCACCTTGGGGAACTGCCGGGCGACTTTCAGGGTGGGGTTCATGTAGCCGAAGGAGGTGGTGAAGATCAGGTCGTAGTTGTCCTTGGCCATGTTGCGGATCACCCGCTCGGCATCGGCGCCCTCGGCCACGTTCTCGACGTAGTTGGTCTTGATCTGCTCGCCGAATTGTTCCGCCAGGGCCTTGCGTCCCTGCTCATGCTGATAGGTCCAGCCATGGTCGCCGATGGGGCCGATGTAGACGAAGCCGACCTTCAGCGGATCGGCGGCACTGGCGGCGAGGCTGGCACTCAGGCCGACGGCGGCGGCCAGGGCGCAGAGCAACTTGTGCAACGGGCGTGTATGCATGAATGAAAGCTCCATCTTGTTGTGAGGGTTGGCTGGGGCGGCAAGCGCTGGAGGGCAATGCAAATAGCTGACCAACAGGACAACAAAGAGCGGCGTTGCGCCGGCGGGGCGGTTGCCATGGGGTTTGGGGGCGCGCTTTTCGCTGGCAAGCCAACTCCTGCCGGCACGGGTGTAGAAGCGGGCGTGCCGGCGAAGCGCCTTTCAGGAACCAACCCGGTGCGCGGCGCCTGAGGCTGGTGCACTAACATGTAACGAAACGTTAGTGACTCGAAGCCGTCTTTCACTCATCTCCTGTACTCGTTTTTATTCCCGTCAAAGGACTGCAATGCTCACTTCTCTCAAGCAAGAACAGTTTCTACTGCTTGCGCTGCTGGCTGCCGTGGCCGCCTATCCCCTGGAACACCTGTTGCTCAATAGCGGCCAAGGCATCGCCCTGACGGCCGGGTTGGTGCTGATCGGCTTTATCGTCATCGCCTCGATGCGCGTTGCCCACCACGCTGAGCTGCTGGCGGAAAAGGTCGGTGACCCCTACGGCACCATGATCCTGACCCTGGCCGCGGTGCTGGTGGAGGTGGTGATCCTGGCCATCATGATGAGCAACGAAGCCTCGCCGACCCTGGTGCGCGACACCATCTATTCGGCGGTGATGCTGGACATCAACGGCATCCTCGGCCTGGCCGCTCTGATGGGCGGCATCAAGCATGGCGAGCAGCCCTACAACGACGATTCGGCGCGCACCTACAGCGTGATGATCCTCACCGCCATGGGCGTGTCGATGGTGGTGCCGGAGTTCATCCCCGAAGCCGACTGGAAGGTCTACTCGGCCTTCACCATTGGCGCGATGGTGGTGCTCTACACCCTGTTCCTGCGTATGCAGGTCGGGCCGCACAGTTACTTCTTCAGCTACAGCTACCCGGAAAAGCGCCGTAGTAAAGAGGCCCAGGAACAACCCCACGCCGTCAACCTGGCCTGGAGCGTCGGCATCCTGGTGTTCGGCGTGGTGGTGATCGGCGCCCTGGCCGAGGTGATGTCCAAGACCCTGGACCTGGGGCTGGAAGGTACAGGTGCGCCGCCGGTGATCACGGCGATTCTGGTGGCGGCCATTTCCGCTGCGCCGGAAATTCTCACGGCCCTGCGCGCGGCGCTGGCCAATCGCATGCAGTCGGTGGTCAACGTGGCCCTGGGGGCCTCCCTGTCGACGGTGATCCTCACGGTTCCGGTGATGGAGGCCATGGCCCTGTACACCGGGCAGCCGTTTCAGATGGCCATGACCCCGGTGCAGACGGTGATGGTGTTCATCACCCTGATTGTCAGCGCGATCAACCTCAACGACGGTGAAACCAACGCCATTGAAGGCATGACCCACTTCGTTCTGTTTGCGACCTTTATCATGCTGTCGCTGCTGGGTCTTTAAAGCGGCTGCGCTGACTGGATGGCACAGCGAAAGCTGACTCCGGGGGCATTCCAGGCCGCGAGTGCCCCCCAACTCCAACGACGCACGGTGCTGGCCGAGGGCGAAAAGGTCGGGTCGTTGGCATTTACGTTGTTGGCGCCCCGTTGCGCCCGATAAATGCCTGTTTCAGGCCCCTGCGGGTTCTCCACGGGAGACTCGCGATAGTAGTGTTTGTCGTACCAATCGTTGACCCATTCACTGGCATTGCCGGTGAGGTTGTAGAGGCCAAGCGGATTGGGCACGAACCTATCCACGGCGAAGGTTTGGTTGTCGTCGGGCGCCGGAAAGTTGCGGCCGTAGTCCAGGTTGCCGTTGTCGGTAGCGAACATCACCGGCTGGCCACGGTTGCGCGCCGCGTATTCCCATTGGGCCTCGGTGGGTAGATCGACGGGATAGCCGCTGAGCTCTGCCAGCCAGCCGCAGTAATCCTTGGCTTCTTGCCATTCTTTAGACGCCGGGGCGGGCAGGTTTGCCTGGTAAAGGTGCTTCATCTCGGCGAGTTCGCGCAGTTTTTCCTCGAACGGCGGCTTGCCTTGCGCGAGGAAGAACAGATCGAAATCGCCCAGGGTGGTTTGCAACGAGGACAGGTAATAGCTGCTCAATTTGACCGGATGAACGAAGTCGTCATCGACCTCGAGGCTGATCCGCTCCATTTTTTCCGGGGCCACGCCACAGGGCCATTGGCACAAGGCCTGTGGGTCGAAGCCACGGGGCCAGCCGAAATCGCCCATCTGGAATTCGCCCCCTTCAATCAGCACCATGTTGTCCATCGAGCGCACGACCGTGTTGAGCACGGCATCGCGGACTTGCGGGGAAAGATCCGGGTATTGGCGCTTGATGGTCGAAGCGATGCTGGCCACTTTTTCAGGGGACAGCGCTGTGCTGGCCGGGCCTGCAGCGCCCTGTTGCCCACAGCCTGAAATCAGCAGCGCGATGCAGAGCGCCAGTCCGTGCCTTTGTTTCACGTAATGTCCTTGTAACGGCTCGTTGGAGGGGGTGGGAAACTAACATGTTTCCTCGAGCCGATTGCGCTCGACGCGCAGGCGAGGGAGGTGCTCCCTCGCCGCTGGAGTTGACGATCAGGTGCCGGCGATCAGTTGCCGGGCCGCCTGGCTGTGATCGGCGATCAGGTTTTTCAGGTCCAGCCCTTCGACCTGGCCATCAATCACCCGCCACTTGCCGCCGATCATGACCCGATCCGCACGATCCGCGCCGCACAACAGCAGCGCCGAAACCGGATCATGGCTGCCCGAGAAACGCAGCTCATCGAGCTTGAACAACGCCAGGTCCGCCTGCTTGCCCACCGCCAGTTCGCCGATGTCGGTGCGGCCCAGCAGGCTCGCCGAACCCCGGGTCGCCCAGCCCAGTACCCGCTCCGGGGTGATCTTCTCGGCGCCGTAGCGCAGGCGCTGGATGTACAGCGCCTGACGCGCTTCGAGGATCATGTTCGACGCATCGTTGGACGCCGAGCCGTCCACGCCCAACCCCAGGGGCGCGCCGGCGTCGGTCAGCTCGATGCTGGGGCAGATGCCGGACGCCAGGCGCATGTTCGAACTCGGGCAATGGCAGATGCCGGTGCCGGCAGCGCCCAGGCGGGCGATTTCATCGGGGTTGAAGTGGATGCCGTGGGCCAGCCAGGTACGTGGGCCGAGCCAGCCGACGCTGTCCAGGTAATCCACGGTGCGCAGGCCGAAACGCTGCAGGCAGAAGTCTTCTTCGTCGAGGGTCTCGGCGAGGTGAGTGTGCAGGCGCACATCGAGTGTGTTCGCCAACTCGGCGCTGGCCGACATGATTTGCGGGGTCACCGAGAACGGCGAGCAGGGCGCCAGGGCGATCTGGATCTGTGCGCCGTCGCCACGCTCATGGTACTGGCGAATCAGGCGCTGACTGTCGTCGAGAATCACCTGCCCCTCTTGCACGGTCTGTTGCGGTGGCAGGCCGCCGTCCTTTTCCCCCAGGCTCATGGAGCCGCGGGTGAGCATGGCGCGCATGCCCAGTTCACGCACGCTTTCGACTTGCACGTCGATGGCGTTTTCCAGGCCCTCGGGGAACAGGTAGTGATGGTCCGCGGCGGTGGTGCAACCGGAGAGCAGCAGTTCGGCCAGCGCCACTTTGGTGGCCAGGGCGAGTTTTTCCGGGGTCAGCCGGGCCCAGACCGGGTACAGGGTCTTGAGCCAGGGGAACAGCGGCTGGTTGACCACCGGCGCCCAGGCGCGGGTCAGGGTTTGGTAGAAGTGATGGTGGGTGTTGATCAGGCCCGGCAGCACGACGTGCTCGCGGGCATCGAAGACCTGCTGGCAGGGGCTTGCAGGCTGCTGGCCGAGGCCCAGCACTTCAACGATCAGACCGTCTTGCACGACCAGGCCGCCACGGGCGTCGAGGGCATTGCCGGTGAAGATGGCCAGGGGATTTTTTAACCAGGTACGGGTCGCAGGCATGGTGGCCGGCTCCTCTGAAAGTGGGTTCAGGTTAGCCAGCTCAGTGTTGCCCTGTCTGCTGATCCAGGGGCGCCCGGGGTGGGCGCGGGGGGCAGTTTACGGTGCGGGCCCGTTTGCCGGCAAGCCGGCGCCCAAGGGCCGGGCCCGCTCAGGTCCGGCTTACCAGGGGATGGTTTCGCCCTTGTAGTTGACGAAGTGATGGCCGCCCTTGCCGGTGTAGGCATTGACCTGGGCGATCAGCCCGCGAGTGCTGGTTTCCACATCGATGTCGGCGCCTTCGCCGCCCATGTCGGTCTTCACCCAGCCCGGGTGCAGCGAAAGCACGGTGAGCTTCTGCCCCAGCTGGGTCACGAAGCTGTTGGTCATGGAGTTCAGCGCCGCCTTGCTGGCCTTGTACAGCGCCAGCTCTGGCGCGTCGGGCATGGTCACGCTGCCCAGTACCGAACTCATGAACGCCAGCACGCCGCTGTCCTTGCGGATCTGCCCGACAAAGCGCTGGGCCAGGTTGATCGGGGCCACGGCGTTGGTGAAGAACAGCTGGCCGACTTCGGCCAGGGTCGCGTGGCCCGGTAACTGGTTGTCCGGGCCCTTGACCCCGGCGTTGACGAACAGCAGGTCGAACACCTGATCCTTGAGCTTCTGGCTGAGGGCGATCACCGCTTGTTGATCGTCCATGTCCAGTTGCTCGATCTGTACCTTGCCCAGGGCTTGCAGGGCCTCGGCCTTGTGCGGGTTGCGCACGGTGGCGGTGACCTGCCAGCCGTCTTCGAGCAGGCGCTGGACCAGGCCAAGGCCCAGGCCCCGGGAGGCGCCGATGATCAATGCGGTTTTTGCCGTGGACATGATGAGGTTCCTTGATAAGTGAGGATCACGGATTCAATGGACAGGCTTGGCCGAGCCGAGGTTGCGGCTCCTGGCGCAAGTGGCCGACGATTTCCCCCAGGCTGAAACCCAGGCGCTGCGATCAGCCCGCGCAGCTCGTAGAAGCGCAAGGTGGCGCGGCTGACGGTGCAGGCTGCGGCCCATTCTCCAATGCGCATGCCGGGGTCTCGAAAGGGCTTGACCCTGGAGCATACTCCAGGCTTTAGCCTGCGCGCTCCTTGAATTGATGGAGCGACATCCATGTGGACGACCGAGCAATATCGGACATTGGTCCGGGCCAGCGGCTGGTACGACTTGCTGGTGACTCTGGCCTTTGTCACCCCCTGGAGTTTCATGGCCTTGCACGGGCTGCTGCAGAACACCGCCCAGGCCCTCAACCTGCCGGGCAGCCTGCCGCCTTTCGAACCGGCACACCTGTTGATGGCCAACCTGATGGGCTCGATTGTCTGCGTGTGGGCGGTGCTGCGGATTCGCGATCCGCAGCAGGCGTTTGGCCGTTACGACGCGGTGGGGCGCGTCCTGTTCGCCAGCTGGCAGGTCTATGCCTTGATGCACGGCGCCACGGCGTTGATCGGAGTGTTCCTGTTGTTCGAGCTGGCCTGGTGCGTGGCCCAGTTGCTGCCGGTGAAAGGCTTCGTCGGCAAGCCGGCTCCAGCGGGGCGTGCGCCGGTCGTTTAATGCCCCGCTCGCCATGGCTGGCCCAGGGATACCGGCGCATACAGGCGGGTGCGCAAGGCGTCCCGGGACAGCAGCACCAGCACCAGGATGGTCGCGGCATAGGGCAGCATCGCCAGCAGGTTGGCCGGAATCGCCAGCCCCAGGCCCTGGGCCACCAGGTGCAGGATGCTGGCCAGGCCGAACAGGTAGGCGCCGAGCAGCAGGCGCCACACGCGCCAGCTGGCGAACACCACCAGCGCCAGGGCGATCCAGCCGCGGCCGGCGCTCATGTTCTCGGCCCACATCGGCGTGTAGGCCAGGGACAGGTAGGCCCCGGCCAGCCCGGCCATGGCCCCGCCGAACAGCACCGCGAGCGTCCGCACCCGCAGCACCGGCAGGCCCATGGCGCTGGCGGCATCGGGGTTTTCGCCGACGGCCTGGATGATCAGGCCGACCCGGCTCTTGAGCAGCACCCAGGCCACCAGGGCGAACAGGACGAAGGACAGGTACACCAGCGGGTCCTGGGCGAACAGCATGTGGCCGATCAGCGGGATGTCGCTGAGCAATGGCAGTGCCAGGGGCTCGAACCCCGTCAGCGGCTTGCCGACCCAGGCCGCGCCGACAAAGCTCGACAGGCCGACGCCGAAGATGGTCAACGCCAGCCCGGTCGCCACCTGGTTGGCGTTGAACACCAGGGCCACCAGGGCGAACAGCGCCGACAGCAGCATCCCGGCGGCCATTGCCAGCAGCACGCCAAGCCACAAATGGCCGCTGTTGAGGGCGACGATAAAACCGATCACCGCACCGAACAGCATCATGCCCTCCTGGCCGAGGTTGAGGACGCCGCTCTTTTCACAGATCAGCTCCCCCAGGGCCACCAGCAGCAACGGCGTACCGCAGCGCACCATGGCGTAGAGAATATTGCTCAGCAGATCGATATCCATCACAGGGCTCCTGCGGCAGCGGTGGCGGGAATGTCGCGGCGCGCCCAGCGCAGGTTCAGGCGCGGTCGATAGAGAATCAGCACGTCGCTGGCCAGGAGGAAGAACAGCATCATTCCCTGGAACAGCTGGGTAATGGCCTGGGGCAGGTTGAGACTCATCTGCGCGCTTTCGCCTCCGATGTACAGCAGCGCCATCAGCAGGCTGGAAAACACCATGCCGATGGGGTTCAAGCGCCCGAGAAACGCCACGGTGATTGCCGCGTAGCCATAGCCGGGAGACACCTGCGGCACCAACTGGCCGATGGGGCCGCTGACTTCGCAGACCCCGGCCAACCCGGCCAGCGCGCCGCTGATCAACAGCGCCAGCCAGATCAGGCGCTTCTGGCGAAAGCCGACGAAACCGGCGGCGCGCGAGTCCAGGCCGAGCACCTTGATCTGGAAGCCGACAAAGCTTTTCTGCAACAGCACCCAGACCGCCACCAGCGCCAGCAGGGCGAAATACACCCCGGCGTGGACTCGGCCGTCCTCCATCAGCAACGGCAGGCGGCTGGCGTCGCCGAACATCGCCGACTCGGGAAAGTTGAACCCGGCGGGGTCCTTCAACGGGCCGTGCACGCAGTACAGCAACAGGTTCAGGGCGATGTAGTTGAGCATGATGCTGGTGAGGATTTCATTGGCGTTGAAGCGCGTGCGCAACCAGGCGGTGAGCCCGGCCCAGGCGGCCCCGGCCAGGGTGCCGGTGAGCAGGATCAACACCAGCGCCCAGCGGCTTTGCAGTTCGATGAGGTTGACCGCCACGGCGCTGCCGGCCAGTGCGCCGAGCAACAGTTGGCCTTCGGCGCCGATGTTCCAGATCCGCGCCCGGTAGGCCACCGCCAGGCCCAGGGCGCAGAGCAGGATCGGCAGCGCCTTGACCAGCAGTTCGGAAACCCCATACAGGTCGCTGATCGGGGCGATCAGCAAGGTGTGCAAGGTCGGCAGCGGGTCATGCCCCAGGGCCATGAACAGCAGGGCGCCGCAGCTTAAGGTCAGCAGCGCGGCGAGCAGCGGGGAGCACCAGAGCATCAGGCGTGACTGGCGGCCGCGGGGTTCAAGTGAAAGCAGCATGACGGGCTCCGTTAAACCGCCAGGGCGGTGGCTGAGGGCAGGGAAGCGTTGTGGCCGGCCATCCAGCCGCCGACTTCGATCAGCGAGGTGTCGGTGCAGGCCTTGAGGGGGGCAAGCCGGCCGGCGCACAGGGCGCTGATGCGGTCACTGATCTGGAACAGTTCATCCAGGTCTTCGGAGATCACCAGGATCGCCGCGCCGGCATCGCGCAGGGCAATCAGTGCCTGGTGAATGGTTGCCGCGGCGCCGACGTCCACACCCCAGGTCGGGTGCGCGGCCACCAGCAGGCGGGGCTGCTGAAGGATCTCGCGGCCGAGGATGAACTTCTGCAGGTTGCCGCCGGACAGGCTGCGGGCCGGGCTCTGGATGCCGGCACTTTTGACCCCGAAACGCTGGATGATGCGCTCGGCCAAGTCCCGCACCTGGCGCCGTTGAATCAGCCCATGGCGCACCAGGCCCTGTTGAAAGGCGCTGAGCAGGGCGTTGTCTTCCAGGCTCAGCTCCGGCACCGCGCCGTGGCCCAGGCGTTCGGCGGGAACAAACGCCAGGCCGCGCTGGCGCCGCGCATCGGGGTGCAGATGAGCCACGCCAAGGCCAGCAAAGCAGATGCGTTCGGCCTCGCCGCGGGGCAGGCGCTGCTCGCCACTGAGCAGCGCCAGCAACTCGTCCTGGCCATTGCCGGCGACCCCGGCGATGCCGACGATCTCGCCACTGCGCAGGCGCAGGCTGATGTGCTTCAGCGAGCAGCCGAAGGGGTCGGGGTTGTCCCAGCTGAGGTTGTCGATGCGCAGGAAGTCATTCGTGCCATGGGCTTTCGGGTAGTCGGTGATCAGCGCCGCCGCGTCGCCCACCATCAGCCGTGCCAGTTCAGGGGCCGAGCACTGCGCCGGGATGCAATGCCCGGCCACCCGGCCGGCACGCAGCACCGTGGCGCTGTGGCACAGGGCGCGTACCTCGGCGAGCTTGTGGCTGATGAAGAGGATGCTGCAGCCTTCGTCGGCCAACCGGCGCAGGGTCACGAACAGATCGTCGGCCTCCTGCGGCGTCAGTACCGAGGTCGGTTCGTCGAGAATCAGCAGGCGAATGTCCTGCATCAGGCAGCGGACGATTTCCACTCGCTGGCGCTCGCCGATGGACAGGCTGTGCACCAGCCGGTGGGGTTCGAGGGCCATGCCGTAGCGCTGGGAGACCTCGCGGATCCTGCCTTCCAGCAAGCGCGGCGGGCCAGCGTCGGGGCCCATGGCCAGGGCGATGTTCTGCGCCACGCTGAGGGTTTCGAACAGCGAGAAATGCTGGAACACCATACCGATTCCCAGGCCACGGGCCTGGGCCGGATTCGCGATGAGCTGGCGCCGGCCTTGCCAGAACAGCTCCCCTGAGTCGGCCTGGAGCACCCCGTAGATGATCTTCATCAAGGTGCTTTTGCCGGCGCCGTTTTCACCCAGCAAGGCATGGATTTCGCCCGGGGCGATGCTCAGGTCGATGGCGTCGTTGGCCCGGCAGCCGGGATAGCTTTTGCTGATCTGGCGCAGTTGCAGGCGCGGTGTCTGGCCGCTGGAGGCAGGAGGATTGGGCATGACAGGCTCGGCTACTGGGAGGTGTGCCTGTGGATAAAGCAATTTCCTGGCCAGTGGGTCAGGAACGCCTGGGCCGCGCGCCCGGCGGCACCCGGATGATCTGGAAGGCGTCGGGTGCTGGCACCAGTTCGGGGCAAAGTGCTTGAAAAGGCGCCGTTTTTGTCCCGCTGGGGTTGGGCAGAAAATGATCAGTTGCCTGCAGGCCCTGTGCAGTCAGGGGCTGGAGCAGCCTTGCACGGGTTATCCACAGCTTGCTCCACAGTATTTGTGTGCAAGCCCGGAGCTCGGGCATAAGCACGGCCGGCTTGTCTTCGAACCGCGATAAACCGGCCTAAGCCGCTGTTTTACTGTGGAAAAAAGCGCGCCGTTCGAGCTTTGGACAAAAAATGAACAAAGCTCGCAAAGCCACGTTGCAGAAGGGTTACAGCGCTATGTACTCAGCTTATCCACAGTCGGGTGCACAGTAGATGTGGGCAAGTGCCCCAGCCCCGGGCGGGTTATGCACAGGACGCCCCGGGCCGGGTTGGTGCACTCAGCGCTGCAAGAGGATGCGTCCGCGGCTCAGGTCCGCCAGCTGGTGCTGCAGGGTGTCGATCTGCGCTTCGCCGAGGGCCAGTTGCAGCTCTACGCCATTGGCAGTGAAGTCTTCCTCGACCAGCACACCGCCCAGTTCGGCGACCCGCAGTTTGACCAGTGCCAGCTCGCTGAAACTGCAGGCGCAGCGCAGTGGCACACGGTTGACCAGGGCAATGCGCTCGGCGCCCTGCAGGCATTTGTTGGCACCGCCGCCATAGGCTCGGGCCAGCCCGCCGGTGCCCAGCTGGATGCCGCCGTACCAGCGGATCACCAGCACCGCCACCTGGTCGCAGTCTTGGGCCTCGATGGCCGCGAGGATCGGCCGCCCGGCGGTGCCGCCGGGCTCACCGTCGTCGTTGCTGCGGTACTGGTCGGCGAGTTTCCACGCCCAGCAGTTGTGCGAAGCGTTGAGGTCGCTGTGCTGCTGGATGAAGGCTTGAGCCTCGGCCGCGCTGCTGATGGGCGCGGCGTAGGTGATGAAGCGGCTTTTGCGAATTTCCTCGCGGTATTCGCAAAGGCCGGCCAAGGTAAAAGGCATGCGTATCGGTCTTTTTAAGAGGCGGGCGTCAGGCCACAGCCTTTGAGGATGATGCGGATCAGGTTGTTGCCGGCGTCTTCCATGTCCTGCTTGGTCAGCCGGCTGCGGCCGGTGACGCGGCAGATCTGCGTGGCGAAGTCGGCGTAGTGCTGGGTGCTGCCCCACAGCAGGAAGATCAGGTGCACCGGGTCCACCGGGTCCATCTTGCCGGCGTCGATCCAGGCCTGGAACACCGCGGCGCGGCCCTGGAACCAGGTGCGGTAGTCCTGGCTGAAATACTCGCTGAGGCATTCGCCACCGCTGATGATCTCCATGGCGAAGATTCGCGAGGCTTGCGGCTGGCGGCGGGAAAACTCCATCTTGGCGCGGATGTAGCGGGTCAGGGCTTCGGCCGGGTCGTCCTCGGCGGTGAGGGTGTTGAAGGTGCTGTCCCAGAGTTCGAGGATGTTGCTCAGTACCGCGATGTACAGCCCCAGCTTGTTGGTGAAGTAGTAGTGCAGGTTGGCTTTGGGCAGGCCGGCATTCTGCGCGATGGTGTTCATGCTGGTGCCTTTGAAACCGTGGCGGGCGAACTCGTTTTCGGCGGCCTGGATGATGGCCTCTTCATTTTTCTGCCGAATGCGGCTGGCGGGTTTGCCGGGGTGAGGAGCGCTGTGGGCGGGGACTTCAAAGGTCATGGAGGTTTCCGAGCAAGTCTGTGGGTGCAACCTGTGCGTTGATAGCGCACCCAGGTTGATCCGACAAGCCTTGGTGCGACAAAAGCCTCAATGGGCCTTCAGGCTATGGTTTTCCGGCGCCGGATTTGTGTCATTCACCACGCTTTGCGTGGCGTTCGGGTTGAAGTGTCTGCGGGCGTTTTTTTTGCAAAAAGCTGTCCAGGTTGTTTTTGCGTGTTGCCGATCAGGGGCATCGAGCGAAGGACCTTGCAGGTGTCTGGAGGATTTTCAGCGGGTCGCCGCGAGGCTCTCCAGGAAGCTTTCCAGCACCAAATGGGGGCGCCGGCCCTTGCGCGTGACCGATGCCAGGCTCAGGTCATAGAAGCGCGACTTGGGCTTGAGGGCGCGCAACCGGCCCTGCTGCACCCAGAGGCTGGCGTAATGGTCCGGCAGGTAGCCAATGTAGCGCCCGGTGAGAATCAGGAAGGCCATGCCCTCGCGGTCGGAGGCGCTGGCGGTGCAGTTCAGGGCCTGGTAGTGGGCCTGGATCTCGGCCGGTAGGCGGAACGTCGGGGCGATGGCGTCCTGGTCGTTGAGGCGCTGGTCGTCCAGCTGCTTGTCGTCCACGTAGAACAGCGGATGACCCACCGCGCAGTACAGCAGTGAGCGTTCGTCATACAAGGGTTGGTATTCCAGGCCGGGCAGGGCGCTGGCCTGCGGCACCACGCCGACATGCAGGCGACCGTCGAGCACCCCTTGCTCGACTTCGTTGGGGGCGATCATGCGGATCTGGATCTGCACGTCCGGGCCGCGTTCCTTCAATTGCGCCAGGGCGTGGGTGATGCGCATGTGGGGCAGGGTTACCAGGTTGTCGGTGAGGCCGATGATCAACTCGCCGCGCAGATGGCGGTGCAGGCCGTTGACCTCGGTGCGAAAACTTTCCAGGGCGCTGAGCAACTGCAGGGTCGACTGGTAGACCTCGCGGCCTTCTTCGGTGAGGGAGAAGCCGGCGCGTCCGCGTTGGCACAGGCGCAGGCCGACGCGTTGCTCCAGGTCGCTCATCTGTTGGCTGATGGCCGAGCGGCCGATGCCGAGCACCGTCTCTGCGGCAGAGAAGCCGCCGCACTCCACCACGCTGCGAAAGATGCGCAGCAGGCGGATATCAAAGTCGCTGACTTGCGCCAGCGGGTCGGCTCGACGGCTGCTCATAGTTTAGTGGATGCCAGACTGAAGGTTATTAAAGTTGGATTTCACCGACTTTATAGCCGTGGCAACTTAGCTGCAACAACGCTTTTATTCCTACGCCGCTTCATTGCCTTGCGAGGTTTTGCTCATGAACATGCCGGAAACCGCTCCTCAGTCCCTGGCCAGTCAGCTCAAGCTTGACGCTCACTGGATGCCCTACACCGCCAACCGCAACTTCCAGCGTGACCCGCGCCTGATCGTCGGCGCCGAAGGCAGCTGGCTGGTGGATGACAAGGGCCGCAAGATCTATGACTCGCTGTCCGGTCTGTGGACCTGCGGCGCCGGTCACTCGCGCAAGGAGATCCAGGAGGCGGTATCCAAGCAACTGGGCACCCTGGATTACTCCCCGGGTTTCCAATACGGTCACCCGCTGTCGTTCCAACTGGCGGAAAAAATCACCGACCTGACCCCGGGCAACCTGAACCACGTGTTCTTCACTGACTCCGGCTCCGAGTGCGCTGACACCGCAGTGAAAATGGTGCGTGCCTACTGGCGTCTGAAAGGCCAGTCGACCAAGACCAAGATGATCGGCCGTGCCCGTGGCTACCACGGGGTGAACATCGCCGGCACCAGCCTGGGGGGCGTTAACGGCAACCGCAAACTGTTCGGCCAGGCGATGATGGACGTCGACCACCTGCCGCACACCCTGCTGGCCAGCAACGCGTTTTCCCGCGGCATGCCGGAGCAGGGCGGTATCGCCCTGGCTGACGAGCTGCTGAAACTGATCGAACTGCACGACGCTTCCAACATCGCAGCGGTCTTCGTCGAGCCGATGGCGGGTTCGGCTGGCGTACTGGTGCCACCACAGGGTTACCTCAAGCGTCTGCGGGAAATTTGCGACCAGCACAGCATCCTGCTGGTGTTCGACGAAGTGATCACCGGTTTCGGTCGTACCGGTGCCATGTTCGGTGCTGACAGCTTCGGCGTGACCCCGGACCTGATGTGCGTGGCCAAGCAAGTCACCAACGGCGCCATTCCCATGGGCGCGGTGATTGCCAGCTCCGAGATCTATCAGACCTTCATGAACCAGGCGACGCCTGAGTACGCCGTCGAGTTTCCGCACGGCTACACCTACTCGGCGCACCCGGTGGCTTGTGCGGCAGGCCTGGCGGCGCTGGATCTGCTGCAGAAGGAAAACCTGGTGCAGAGCGTGGCTGAGGTCGCCCCGCATTTCGAGAATGCACTGCATGGCATCAAGGGCACGAAGAACGTGATCGACATCCGTAACTTCGGCCTGGCCGGCGCGATCCAGATTGCCCCGCGTGATGGTGACGCCATCGTGCGTCCATTCGAGGCGGGCATGGCCTTGTGGAAAGCCGGCTTCTACGTGCGCTTTGGCGGCGACACCCTGCAGTTCGGCCCAACCTTCAACAGCAAGCCGCAGGACCTCGATCGCCTGTTCGATGCGGTTGGCGAAGTGCTGAGCAAGCTCGACTGATTCGATCCTTCTTATATAGAAGCAGGCACGAAGTGGTTCGTGCCTGCGCCTTCCCCCTTTCAGGAGTCCCCGCATGAGTCTGATTCAACACCTGATCCATGGTGAGCTGGTAAGCGACAACGGTCGCAGTGCCGACGTATTCAACCCGTCCACCGGTCAGGCGATTCATAAAGTGCCGCTGGCCAGCCGTGAAACCATCCAGCAGGCCATCGACTCTGCCAAATCCGCGTTCCCGGCCTGGCGTAATACACCACCGGCCAAGCGCGCCCAGGTGATGTTCCGCTTCAAGCAACTGCTGGAGCAAAACGAAGCACGCATTGCCCAACTGATCAGCGAAGAACATGGCAAGACGCTGGAAGACGCCGCGGGTGAATTGAAGCGCGGAATCGAGAACGTTGAGTACGCCTGTGCGGCGCCGGAGATTCTGAAGGGCGAGTACAGCCGTAACGTGGGGCCGAACATCGACGCCTGGTCCGATTTCCAGCCGCTGGGCGTGGTGGCGGGCATCACCCCGTTCAACTTCCCGGCCATGGTGCCGCTGTGGATGTATCCGCTGGCGATCGCTTGTGGCAACTGCTTCATCCTCAAGCCTTCCGAGCGCGACCCAAGCTCGACCCTGCTGATTGCCGAACTGCTGCATGAAGCCGGCCTGCCCAAAGGCGTGCTGAACGTGGTGCACGGTGACAAGACTGCGGTGGATGCGCTGATCGAGGCGCCGGAAGTCAAGGCGCTGAGTTTTGTCGGCTCGACGCCGATTGCCGAATACATCTACGCCGAAGGCACCAAGCGCGGCAAACGCGTCCAGGCACTGGGCGGGGCGAAGAACCACGCGGTACTGATGCCGGATGCCGATCTGGATAACGCGGTCAGTGCGCTGATGGGGGCCGCCTATGGTTCCTGTGGCGAGCGTTGCATGGCGATCTCGGTAGCCGTGTGTGTGGGGGACCAGGTAGCTGATGCCCTGGTTGCCAAGCTGGTGCCACAGATCAAGGCGCTGAAGATTGGTGCCGGCACTTCCTGTGGTCTGGACATGGGGCCGCTGGTTACCGCCCAGGCGCGTGACAAGGTCAGTGGCTATGTAGAAGACGGCGTTGCCGCGGGCGCGCAGCTGGTGGTGGACGGCCGCGGCTTGAGCGTGGCGGGTCATGAGGACGGCTTCTTCCTTGGCGGCTGCCTGTTCGACCGTGTCACTCCAGAGATGCGCATCTATAAGGAAGAGATTTTCGGGCCTGTGCTGTGCATCGTCCGGGTCAACAGCCTGGAAGAGGCCATGCAACTGATCAACGATCACGAGTATGGCAACGGTACCTGCATCTTTACCCGTGACGGTGAAGCGGCGCGTCTGTTCTGCGACGAAATCGAAGTGGGCATGGTGGGCGTCAACGTGCCGCTGCCGGTGCCTGTGGCCTATCACAGCTTTGGTGGCTGGAAGCGCTCGCTGTTCGGTGACCTGCATGCCTACGGTCCTGATGGTGTGCGTTTCTACACTCGCCGCAAGGCAATCACTCAGCGTTGGCCGCAGCGCGCCAGCCATGAAGCCTCGCAGTTCGCGTTCCCTAGTTTGTAAGTCGTAAGGCGTAAAGGCCGGCCCCCAGGGGCCGGCCTTTGCTTTTATGGGGCTTTTTGACCGTTTTGACAGATTTATGAACAAAACTGTTGACGGCAGATTCTATAGGCCTATAATTCGCCCCACTTCCGGCGCAGTCGAAACGGAAAACTCCTTGAGATTCAATGAGTTACACGATTTTCGACAGCGGTTACGCTTCGGTTCATCGAAGT
>NZ_JAJTTH010000016.1 GCF_021341665.1 Pseudomonas sp. Au-Pse12
TGCGCGGAAAAGAGCCTGGAGACTCATGTGTGCGGGATCGGGTTGTGGCGATGGCAGGGGATGCCGATCAGTTGGTGACACTGAAGCGTTAGTGGCGCGTTGGGCATGCAGTGCCGAGCATGTAGAGCGTTTCTCCAGTGATGCGCAGGGTGGATGCGCAGGGTGCTCATGCATGATCCCCTTTTGACTCCAGGAGGTCGTCGCGAAGATGGGCTCTTGGGTGTCATCTGTTGAGCGGTATGAGCGCAAGTGCAATTCGCTGCACTGGCTTTGCAATTGCCTTTGCAGGGGCTTGTGGGGCGCTTTGGGGCGCGTTCTCCCGTTCTAGGGTCTATATGCCCGTATGAGGTTGAACTCTTTCCATTTGGCCCTGTGGGCCATGCATGGTCGTAAGGCGGTCCAGGTGCAAGGGGAGGGCGGCCTTGGCAGATCGCTTTGGTTCAAAGGGATTTATGGTCATGCGCGGGCCGTTTGCTTCAAGTTCCAGCCTTGCAAGCGGGCATGTAGGGATCCTGCAGGCAAGTGGAGGCAGGAGCAAAAATAGGCAGGCACAAAAAAACCGGCTCAAGTGGCCGGTTTTCCTGGTTCTGAAAGCTTTATGGAGACTTTCAGATACTACTAGATGGTGCCCCGAGGGAGACTCGAACTCCCACTTCTTGCGAAAACGGATTTTGAATCCGCCGCGTCTACCAATTCCGCCATCAGGGCTCAATGGCGGCGAAGTATAGAGAGGTGATTACCGTTGGTCAATCGGCTTTAATGGTCAATTTTTAGTTATTCCGCTAAACTTTCCGGCCCTGCTAGACGAACCCCATCATGCGCGTTGCTGACTTTACCTTCGAGCTCCCTGATTCGCTGATCGCTCGCCATCCTCTGGCCGAGCGTCGCGGTAGTCGTTTGTTGACCCTGGATGGGCCAACCGGCGCCTTGGCCCACCGTCAATTTACCGATCTGTTGGAGCATTTGCGTCCCGGCGATCTGATGGTGTTCAACAATACCCGGGTGATTCCGGCCCGTCTGTTCGGTCAGAAGGCCTCTGGCGGCAAGCTGGAGATCCTCGTTGAGCGGGTGCTGGATAGTCATCGTGTGCTGGCCCATGTGCGTTCCAGCAAGTCGCCCAAGCCAGGCTCGAAGATCCTGATTGAGGGCGGTGGCGAGGCCGAGATGCTGGCTCGCCACGACACTCTGTTCGAGCTGGGCTTTGCCGAGGAGGTGCTGCCGCTGCTGGACCGGGTCGGGCACATGCCGTTGCCTCCTTATATAGACCGCCCGGATGAAGGCGCTGATCGTGAGCGCTATCAGACCGTGTATGCCCAGCGCCTGGGCGCTGTGGCTGCACCGACCGCCGGGCTGCATTTCGACCAGCCGCTGCTGGAGGCGATTGCCGCCAAGGGCGTGGAGACCGCGTTCGTCACCCTGCATGTAGGCGCCGGCACCTTCCAGCCGGTGCGGGTCGAGCGCATCGAAGATCACCACATGCATCACGAGTGGCTGGAAGTCGGCCAGGATGTGGTGGATGCGGTCGCCGCGTGCCGGGCTCGCGGTGGTCGAGTGGTCGCGGTGGGCACCACCAGCGTGCGCTCCCTGGAAAGTGCTGCTCGTGATGGTGTGCTCAAGCCGTTCAGCGGTGACACCGACATCTTTATCTATCCGGGCCGGCCGTTTCATGTGGTCGATGCCCTGGTGACCAACTTCCATTTGCCGGAATCCACGCTGTTGATGCTGGTCTCGGCGTTCGCCGGTTATCCAGAGACCATGGCTGCCTATCGCGCCGCGGTTGAAAATGGGTACCGCTTTTTCAGCTACGGTGATGCGATGTTCATCACCCGTAATCCCGCGCCGACCGCTCCCAAGGATCTGGCCCCCGAGGAAACTGTATGAGTCGCACTTGTCGTATGTCCTTCGAGCTCCTGGCCACTGATGGCAAGGCTCGTCGCGGTCGCCTGACCTTCCCCCGCGGTACGGTGGAAACCCCGGCTTTCATGCCAGTGGGCACCTACGGCACGGTCAAGGGCATGCTGCCGCGGGATATCGTCGCCACTGGCGCTGAGATCATTCTGGGCAACACCTTTCACCTGTGGCTGCGTCCGGGCACCGAAGTGATCAAGGCTCACGGCGATCTGCATGATTTCATGCAGTGGAACGGCCCTATTCTGACCGACTCTGGCGGTTTCCAAGTTTTCAGCCTGGGAGCAATGCGCAAGATCAAGGAGGAGGGTGTGACCTTCGCTTCGCCGGTGGACGGTGCCAAGGTGTTCATGGGCCCGGAGGAGTCGATGCAAGTGCAGCGCGACCTCGGGTCGGACATCGTGATGATCTTTGACGAATGCACGCCGTATCCGGCTGATGAGGATGTCGCGCGGATTTCCATGGAATTGTCCCTGCGTTGGGCTCAGCGCTCGAAGAACGCCCACGGCGACAACACGGCGGCGTTGTTCGGTATCGTCCAGGGTGGTATGCACCAGGACCTGCGCATGCGTTCCCTGGAAGGTCTGGACAAGATTGGTTTCGACGGCCTGGCCATCGGCGGTCTGTCGGTGGGCGAGCCCAAGCACGAAATGATCAAGGTTCTGGACTACCTGCCGGGACAGATGCCTGCCGACAAACCTCGTTACCTTATGGGAGTTGGCAAACCGGAAGATCTGGTTGAGGGTGTGCGCCGCGGTGTGGACATGTTCGATTGCGTGATGCCAACCCGCAATGCCCGCAACGGGCATCTGTTCATCGACACAGGCGTGCTGAAGATTCGTAACGCGTTCCATCGCCATGATGATTCGCCGCTCGACCCCGCTTGTGATTGCTATACCTGCCAGAACTTCTCCCGTGCCTATCTGCATCACTTGGACAAGTGCGGGGAAATGCTCGGGAGTATGCTCAATACCATCCATAATTTGCGCCATTACCAGCGTCTTATGGCTGGTTTGCGCGAGGCTATTCAACAAGGTACATTGGCCGCCTTTGTCGATTCCTTCTATGCCAAACGCGGGTTACCCGTGCCGCCTTTAGAATAAGTTCTAAAGACGTTAAGACACTAATTCTGAAATTATCGGAGTGTTATATGAGCTTTTTGATCCCTGCCGCGTATGCGGACGCCGCTGCACCTGCTGCTGCCGGTCCTGCTGGCACTGGTTTCGAGTGGATTTTCCTGGTCGGTTTCCTGGTCATCTTCTACCTGATGATCTGGCGTCCACAGGCCAAGCGCGCCAAAGAGCAGAAGAACCTGCTGGGTAGCCTGCAGAAAGGCGACGAAGTTGTGACCACCGGTGGTATCGCCGGCAAGATCAACAAAGTGACCGACGACTTCGTGGTTCTGGAAGTGTCGGACTCCGTTGAGCTGAAGTTCCAGAAGGGCGCGATCGCTGCCACGCTGCCAAAAGGCACGCTGAAAGCCATCTAAGTTTCATCTTTTACCAATCGACGGGGCGCGCAAGGCGCCCCGCGTCATAAACGGGCGGCGTGATGCTGAACAAATATCCTCTGTGGAAGTACCTACTGATCCTGGCGGTGCTGGCGATCGGTTTTATTTATTCCGCTCCCAATCTATACCCTGATGATCCGGCCATTCAGGTCAGCGGTGCGAGCACTGCGTTGCAGGTCACTCAGGCGGATCTGGATCGTGCGAGCAAAGCGCTCACCGACGCCGGCATCAACGTCAAGGCTTCCTCCATTGCCGCCAACGGCAAGGGCGGCCTTTTGCGCTTGATCAACAAGGAAGACCAGCTTCCGGCCAAGGATGTAGTGCGCAAGGCGCTGGGCGATGACTATGTGGTGGCGTTGAACCTGGCGCAAACCACCCCGCAATGGCTGCGCAACCTCGGTGCGCACCCGATGAAGCTGGGTCTGGACTTGTCTGGTGGTGTGCACTTCCTGCTGGAAGTGGACATGGACAAAGCCCTCGACGCCCGCCTGAAAGTCTATGAAGGTGACGTCAAGAGCCTGCTGCGCAAAGAGCGCCTGCGCTATCGCAGCCTGCCGCAGCTCAATGGTGCCATCCAGCTGGGCTTCAGCGATGAAGACAGCCGTGAACAGGCGCGTTCGCTGATCCGCAAGAACTTCAATGATTTCGATATCGTACCGGCCGACCTTAATGGCCAACCGGTGCTGCGACTGGCGATGACCCCGGCCAAGCTGGCGGAAATCCGCGAATACTCCATCAAGCAGAACTTGACCACCGTGCGTAACCGGGTCAACGAGCTGGGTGTGGCCGAGCCTCTGGTTCAGCGCCAGGGCGCGAACCGTATCGTGGTTGAGCTGCCGGGCGTCCAGGACACCGCGGAAGCCAAGCGGATCCTGGGCAAGACCGCCAACCTGGAGTTCCGTCTGGCTGCTGAGCCGGGTGCTTCCAAGGCGACTTCCGAGTCCTTCGAATTCCGCGAGGGCAACCGTCCTCCAGCGCTGATCGAGCGTGGCCTGATCATCACCGGTGACCAGGTGACCGATGCCCAGGCCGGCTACGACGAACACGGTCGTCCACAGGTGAACATCAAGCTTGATGGTCACGGTGGCGAACTGATGAACCGTTCGACCCGCAGCAACGTCGGCCGCAGCATGGCGGTGATCTTCATCGAGCAGAAGCCGATCACTACCTACACCAAGCAGATGGTCGACGGCGTCGAGAAAGACGTGCCGGTCCAGGCGTTCAAGGAAGAGAAGAAAATCATCAGCCTGGCGACCATCCAGTCGCCACTGGGCAGCCAGTTCCGTATCACTGGCCTGAACGGCCAGGGCGAGTCCTCCGAGTTGGCGTTGCTGCTGCGTGCCGGCGGTCTGGCGGCGCCGATGTACTTCGCCGAAGAGCGCACCATCGGTCCAAGTCTGGGTGCTGACAACATCACCAAGGGTATCGATGCGTCGCTGTGGGGCATGTTGTTCGTGTCGCTGTTTATTATCGCGATCTACCGTTTCTTCGGGGTGATTGCGACGGTGGCACTGGCGTTGAACATGGTCCTGCTGCTGGCTCTGATGTCCCTGTTGGGGGCTACGCTGACCCTCCCGGGTATTGCCGGTATCGTGCTGACCATGGGGATGGCGGTGGACGCCAACGTACTGATCTTCTCGCGGATACGTGAAGAGATCGCCGCTGGCATGACTGTGCAGCGGGCAATCAACGAAGGCTTCGGCCGGGCATTCACTGCGATTCTCGATGCCAACCTGACCACCTTGCTGGTGGGCGGCATCCTCTTTGCCATGGGCACCGGCCCGGTCAAGGGCTTTGCTGTGACCATGTCCCTCGGGATCTTTACCTCGATGTTCACGGCCATCTGGCTGACCCGCGCGATGGTCAACCTGATCTTCGGCGGTCGTGACTTCAAGAAGTTGTGGATTTAAGGGGCTGCCATGTTACGTACTATCAACTTCATGGGCGTCCGCAACTTTGCGTTCGGCGTCACTGTGCTCCTCACTGTTCTGGCGTTGTTCAGCTGGTTCCACAAGGGGTTGAACTACGGTCTGGACTTTACCGGCGGTACGCTCATCGAGCTGACCTACGAGCGTCCGGCAGACGTGATGAAGGTGCGTTCGCAACTGAACGACGCCGGTTATCACGAAGCCATCGTGCAGAGTTTCGGTGCTACCACCGACCTGCTGGTGCGGATGCCGGGTGAAGATCCGCAATTGGGCCATCAGGTGGCCGCGGCGCTGCAGAAAGCTGGTAGCGACAACCCGGCGCAGGTCAAGCGCGTCGAGTTCGTCGGCCCGCAAGTGGGTGAAGAGCTGCGCGACCAGGGCGGCCTGGGCATGCTCATGGCGCTGGGTGGCATCCTCATCTACCTGGCTTTCCGCTTCCAGTGGAAGTTCGCGGTGGGTGCCATCGTCTCGCTGATCCACGACGTGATCGTGACCGTGGGTATTCTCTCGTTCTTCCAGATCACCTTCGACCTGACGGTGCTGGCGGCGGTGCTGGCGATCATCGGTTACTCGCTCAACGACACCATCGTGGTGTTCGACCGGGTGCGTGAGAACTTCCGTGTGCTGCGCAAGGCCAGCCTGATCGAGAACATCAACATCTCGACCACTCAGACCCTGCTGCGGACCATGGCGACCTCGATCTCCACGTTGCTGGCGATCGTGGCTCTGCTGTTCTTCGGTGGTGACAACCTGCACGGTTTCTCCATCGCCCTGTTTGTCGGTGTTCTGGCGGGTACCTATTCGTCGATCTACATCGCCAACGTGGTGCTGATCTGGCTGAACCTGAACAGTGAAGACCTGATCCCTCCGGCTAACACCGAGAAGGAAGTGGACGACCGTCCTTGAGGATCTGACCTCTTCCGGTTGTCACTAAAAAGGCGCGAGTGTTGAACTCGCGCCTTTTTTGTTGCTCCAAGGCTGGGAGAAGCGCGGGCTTTGACCCGCATGTATGGTCAGGAGGTTCACGTGAACAAGTCGTTGCTGGTTGGTGCGGTATTGGGTGCTGTCGGTGTCACCGCCGGGGGTGCTGTTGCCACCTACAGCTTGGTTAAAAGCGGCCCTGAGTATGCGCAAGTGCTGGCTGTGCAGCCGGTCAAACAACAGATCAAGACCCCGCGGGAAGTCTGCAAGGACGTCGCAGTGACTCGCCAGCGTCCGGTCAAGGATGAGCATCAGATCCTGGGTACCGTGGCTGGTGCGGTGGGCGGTGGCCTGCTGGGCAGCATGATTGGCAGTGGTAACGGCAAGAAGCTTGCCACTGTGGCGGGTGCCGTTGGTGGTGGTTATGCGGGCAACAAGGTGCAGGAAGGCATGCAGGAGCGTGATACCTACACGACCACGCAGACTCGCTGTAACACGGTCAATGACATCAGCGACAAGATCGTCGGTTATGACGTGAAGTACGATCTGGGTGGCAAGCAGGGCCAGGTGCGTATGGATCGGGATCCGGGCAACCAGATTCCCGTGGATAAAGAAGGGCACCTGATTCTTGGTCAGAACCAGAATCAGCCCGGCCAATAACTCTCGCTTGTAGGCGTCGGCTTGCCGGCAAATGGGCCCTGGAGCCTCGCCGATAAGCCGGCTGCTACAGGTCGGGTTTGCAGGCATAAAAAAAGCACCCCTAGGGGTGCTTTTTTTGTCACTGGCGCTTAGCGCTTCAGTGAGGCCGGCAGGTGCGGCTGGATAGCCGTCAGTACCGCCTTGAAGCATTTGGTGTTGCCTGCCACCACGTGGCCTTTTTCCAGGAAGTCGTGACCGCCGGTGAAGTCGCTCACCAGGCCGCCGGCTTCTTGGATCAGCAGGGCGCCTGCTGCCATGTCCCATTCGGACAGGCCCGACTCCCAGAAGGCGTCGAAACGGCCGGCGGCGACGTAGGCCAGGTCCAGGCTCGCAGCACCGGCGCGGCGAATACCGGCAGTCTGGCCAACCAGGGCGCGGAACATGCCCAGATAGTTGTCAAGGTTGTCCATTTGGTCGTCACGGAACGGGAAGCCGGTGCCCAGCAGGGCGCCGTCGAGGCTGGTGCGACCGCTGACCCGCAGGCGACGGCCGTTCAGCTGTGCGCCACGGCCACGGCTGGCAGTGAATTCTTCCTGGCGAACCGGATCCAGGACCACGGCGTGTTCCAGGCGACCACGGTATTTGCACGCGATGCTTACGGCAAAGTGCGGGATGCCGCGCAGGAAGTTGGTGGTGCCGTCCAGTGGGTCAATGATCCACAGGTAGTCTTCGCCTTCGCCGCTGCCGGCGTGCAGGCCGGTTTCTTCGCCGAGGATGGCGTGGGTCGGATAGGCTTTGCGCAGCGCGTCGATGATCTTCTGCTCGGCAGCGCGATCAACTTCGGATACGTAGTCTTTGGCGTCTTTTTCGTCGACCTTGATGGTATCCAGGCGCTCGATGGAGCGGAAAATCAATTCACTGGCGCTGCGGGCGGCGCGCAGCGCGATATTCAGCATTGGCTGCATGGATAGGTCACCTAAGGTTGTTAAAGAAAGCCGAGCATTCTAGCAGAAAACTTTTGCAGATGAAGAACGCTGTTCGCTTTGATTGCATCGATCCGCTGTGTGGCGCGTTTTGTTGACGATGTTTTTCGGCTGTTAATGAGGGGGCTGATGAGTTCGCGAGATTTCTTCGTGGTTATTTTTGAGGCGAGGGCGCAGCCTGTTCTGTAAGATTTGCTCCCCCTTCCTGTGACCGAGAGCGCCTCCCTTGCTGCAGAACATTCGTGTCGTCCTGGTCAATACCAGTCATCCGGGCAATATCGGCGGGGCTGCGCGTGCCATGAAGAACATGGGCCTGTCGCGGCTGGTGCTGGTGGAGCCGCGAGTATTTCCGTCCCATGAAGCCGATGCGCGTGCTTCCGGTGCCACCGATATTCTGGAGGGCGCCGAGGTGGTTGCGACCCTTGAGGAGGCCCTGGCCGGTTGCACTCTGGTGTTCGGTACCAGTGCCCGTGATCGGCGTATTCCCTGGCCGCTGTTGGATCCTCGTGAGTCCGGCCTGAAAGTGGTGGAGGAGGCCGGGCAGGGCGCGCAGATCGCCCTGGTATTCGGTCGTGAAGATTCCGGCCTGACCAATGACGAGTTGCAGCGATGTCATTTCCACGTGCATATCCCGTCGGACCCTGAGTTCAGTTCGCTGAACCTGGCCACGGCGGTGCAGGTGCTGACTTATGAAGTGCGCATGTCCTGGTTGGCGGCCCAAGGCCAGCCAACCAAGGTCGAGAAGGAAGAAGTGGCTTCGCCGCGCAGTGAAGAGCTGGCGACCATGGATGAGTTGGAGCGGTTCTACGAGCATTTGCAGCAGACGCTGGTGGCCATCGACTTCCTCGATCCGGAAAAACCGCGGCACTTGATGGCGCGCCTGCGTCGGTTATACGGTCGCAGCTCGGTTAGCCGGGCGGAAATGAATATATTGCGTGGCATTCTCACGGAAACCCAGAAGGCGGCCCGTGGAGAGCTACAGAAGCGGAAGGATCAGTGATGTTCGAGCGTCTGCGTGAAGATATCCAAAGCGTATTTCATCGTGACCCGGCGGCGCGCAACGCCTTCGAGGTGCTGACCTGCTATCCGGGCATGCATGCGATCTGGATTCACCGCCTGTCCGGCGCCTTGTGGGGCATGGGCTGGAAATGGCTGGCGCGGTTGGTGTCGAATTTTGGTCGCTGGTTGACCGGAATCGAGATTCACCCGGGGGCCAAGGTCGGTCGTCGCTTCTTTATCGATCACGGCATGGGCATTGTGATTGGCGAGACCGCCGAGATTGGTGATGACGTGACGCTCTATCAAGGCGTAACCCTGGGCGGTACCAGTTGGAACAAAGGCAAGCGCCATCCGACCCTGGAAGATGGTGTGGTCGTGGGGGCTGGCGCCAAAGTGCTGGGGCCTTTCACAGTTGGCGCGGGGGCTAAGGTTGGTTCCAATGCCGTGGTTACCAAGGCGGTGCCGGCGGGCGCTACCGTGGTTGGCATACCTGGGCGGATCATCATGAAGTCCAATGATGAGCAGGAGGCCAAGCGCAAGGCGATGGCGGAAAAGCTCGGTTTCGATGCCTATGGTGTCAGCGAGGACATGCCGGATCCCGTGGCTCGGGCGATTGGTCAGTTGCTTGACCATCTGCAGGCGGTTGATGGTCGCCTGGAAGGGATGTGCGGCGCGTTGAAGGATCTGGGCAGTGATTACTGTGCCAAGGACCTGCCTGCCCTGAGGGCGGAAGACTTCGCTGAAGTCAAAGGCAAGGGCGACAGCCAGGTCGGCTGATAGCCCGGCAATCGGCTCCTCATGTAGGAGCCGGCTTGTCGGCGAAGGGGCGGCTTATGCCCTTGAGTGACCCGCAGGTCAGTTACCGGCAACCCGCTGTGCCATTACGTCGCAGACTTTGCTATGATTCGCGCGCTCTTTTGCGGGTAAATCCGACTAAAGTAGTTGGTCTTATAGTTGACCTGATTACTCGGGTATTGCATACTCGCCTCCATTCCGAAACTCCGTGGTACTTGTCCATGCGACTGACTACTAAAGGCCGATACGCCGTGACCGCCATGCTTGATCTGGCGTTGCACGCGCAACATGGCCCGGTCTCCCTGGCCGATATCTCTGAGCGCCAAGGCATTTCCCTGTCCTATCTCGAACAGCTTTTCGCCAAGTTGCGCCGCAGCAACCTGGTGTCCAGCGTCCGGGGTCCTGGTGGTGGCTATCAGCTGTCGCGCGACATGCAGGGAATTCAGGTGGCTCAGGTGATCGATGCGGTGAACGAATCGGTCGACGCTACCAAATGCCAGGGGCTGGGTGATTGCCATGCCGGCGACACCTGCCTGACTCATCACCTGTGGTGTGACCTGAGCCTGCAGATCCACGAATTTCTAAGCGGTATCAGCTTGGCTGACCTTGTCACTCGCCGTGAGGTGCAAGAAGTAGCCCAGCGTCAGGACCAGCGCCGTTGTAATGGCAAGGCGCCGCGCCTGGACAAGATTGAAGCGTCCGCCGTCGAATGACAGCCAAAGAGCTAGCGGCACGCCAGCCAGCCTGATTTAGGAGAGAGTTCATGAAATTGCCGATTTACCTTGATTACTCAGCGACCACCCCGGTTGATCCGCGTGTTGCGCAAAAGATGAGTGAATGCCTGCTGGTCGACGGAAACTTCGGTAACCCGGCGTCCCGTTCCCACGTGTTTGGCTGGAAAGCCGAAGAGTCGGTGGAGAATGCCCGTCGCCAAGTGGCAGACCTGGTCAACGCCGACCCGCGTGAAATCGTCTGGACTTCCGGTGCCACCGAGTCCGACAACCTGGCCATCAAGGGTGTCGCGCACTTCTACCACACCAAGGGCAAGCACCTGATCACCTCGAAGATCGAGCACAAGGCTGTCCTGGACACCATGCGCCAACTCGAGCGTGAAGGCTTCGAAGTGACCTACATCGAGCCGGGCGAAGATGGCTTGATCACTCCGGCCATGGTCGAGGCAGCCCTGCGTGACGACACCATCCTGGTTTCGATCATGCACGTGAACAACGAAATCGGCACCATCAACGACATCGCCGCCATCGGCGAGTTGACCCGCTCCAAGGGCATTCTGTTCCACGTCGACGGCGCCCAGTCCACCGGCAAGGTCGATATCGACCTGCAGGCCCTGAAAGTCGACCTGATGTCCTTCTCTGCCCACAAGACCTATGGTCCTAAAGGCATCGGCGCGCTGTACGTCAGCCGTAAGCCTCGCGTGCGCCTGGAGGCCACCATGCACGGCGGCGGTCACGAGCGCGGCATGCGTTCCGGTACCCTGGCGACTCACCAGATCGTCGGCATGGGCGAAGCCTTCCGCGTCGCCAAGGAAGACATGGTTGCCGAAAATGCGCGCATCAAGGCCCTGAGCGATCGCTTCTACAAGCAGGTTGAACACCTCGAAGAGCTGTACATCAACGGCAGCATGACGGCCCGTGTACCGCACAACCTGAACCTGAGCTTCAACTACGTTGAAGGCGAGTCGCTGATCATGGCCCTCAAGGACCTGGCAGTGTCTTCCGGTTCGGCCTGTACCTCGGCTTCGCTTGAGCCTTCGTACGTTCTGCGCGCCCTGGGCCGCAACGACGAACTGGCCCACAGCTCGATCCGCTTCACCTTCGGCCGCTTCACCACCGAAGAAGAAATCGATTACGCGGCGCAGAAAGTTTGCGAAGCCGTCACCAAGCTGCGCGCTCTATCGCCGCTGTGGGACATGTACAAAGATGGCGTCGATATCTCGAAGATCGAGTGGGCGGCGCACTGAATATAAGTCGCCGCACAGGGTTCTGTAGAGCGTACCGATAACGGCGATTTGCAGAACCCCAAGAGCGACTCTCTGATGAGTGAGGATTAAGAATCATGGCTTACAGCGAAAAGGTCATCGACCACTACGAGAACCCGCGCAACGTTGGCAAGATGAACGCGGAAGATCCTGATGTCGGCACCGGCATGGTCGGCGCTCCGGCCTGCGGCGACGTGATGCGCCTGCAGATCAAGGTCAACGAGCAGGGCATCATCGAAGACGCCAAGTTCAAGACCTACGGCTGCGGTTCCGCCATTGCTTCCAGCTCCCTGGCCACTGAGTGGATGAAGGGCAAGACGCTGGATGAGGCCGAGACCATCAAGAACACCCAGCTGGCTGAAGAACTGGCCCTGCCTCCAGTGAAGATCCACTGCTCGGTACTCGCCGAAGACGCCATCAAGGCTGCCGTTCGCGACTACAAGCAGAAGAAAGGCCTGATCTGATCGATCGGCTTTCACAGATTTGGCGACAAGTAAGGAGTCACGATGGCTATCAGCATGACAGAAGCGGCTGCTCAACACGTGCGACGCTCCCTCAACGGGCGCGGCAAGGGTGATGGGATTCGTCTGGGTGTTCGCACCACGGGCTGTTCCGGCCTTGCCTATGTGCTGGAGTTCGTCGACGAGATTGGCGAGGACGATCAGGTGTTCGAAAGTCACGGCGAGAAAGTGATCATCGACCCGAAAAGCCTGACCTATCTGGACGGCACCGAGCTTGATTTCGTCAAGGAAGGGTTGAACGAAGGCTTCAAGTTCAACAACCCCAACGTACGCGGTGAATGTGGCTGCGGCGAAAGCTTCAACATCTGAGGCTTCTCGTGGGTACTCCTTGTCATTTCGCTTTATTTGAGCTGCAACCGAGCTTCCGTCTGGATCTCGAGCAGCTGGCCGCGCGCTACCGTGAGTTGGCGCGTGGGGTTCATCCAGATCGTTTTGCCGATGCTTCCGAGCGCGAGCAGCGTCTGGCCCTGGAGCAGTCGGCGAGCCTTAACGAGGCTTATCAGACGCTCAAGAGTCCGCCCAAGCGTGCCCGCTACCTATTGGCTTTGAATGGCGGTGAGTTGCCGCTGGAAGTCACGGTGCATGATCCGGAGTTTCTTCTGCAGCAGATGCAATGGCGCGAAGAACTCGAAGACTTGCAGGACAGCGCCGACCTGGCCGGAGTGGCGGCATTCAAGCGCCGGTTGAAGACGGCTCAGGATGAACTGAACGAAAGCTTCGCAGCCTGTTGGGATGATGCAGCGCAACGCGAGCAGGCCGAGCGCCTGATGCGACGCATGCAGTTCCTCGACAAGCTCACCTACGAAGTGCGCCAGTTAGAAGAGCGCCTCGACGATTAACCCAGTGCCGCTCCGGTCGCACGCCTGATATACAGATAAGTCCAGATAAGCATGGCCCTACTGCAGATCGCCGAACCCGGCCAAAGTCCTCAACCGCACCAGCGTCGCCTGGCTGTGGGGATCGACTTGGGCACTACCAATTCGCTGGTCGCTGCCTTGCGCAGTGGTCTTTCCGAGCCTCTGGCCGACGCGCAGGGTCAGGTGATTCTGCCGTCCGCTGTGCGTTATCACGCCGATCACGTCGAAGTGGGCGAGTCTGCCCGCCTGGCCGCGCCTACCGACCCCTTGAATACCGTGCTTTCGGTCAAGCGCCTGATGGGGCGTGGTTTGGCCGACGTCAAGCAATTGGGCGAGCAGCTGCCTTATCGCTTCGTTGATGGTGAGTCGCACATGCCGTTCATCGAGACCATCCAGGGGCCGAAAAGCCCGGTGGAGGTTTCCGCTGAGGTGCTGAAGGTGTTGCGTCAGCGCGCTGAAGCGACCTTGGGTGGCGAACTGGTGGGGGCGGTGATTACTGTTCCGGCCTATTTCGACGATGCTCAGCGCCAAGCCACCAAGGATGCGGCCAAACTGGCTGGCCTGAATGTGCTGCGCTTGCTCAATGAGCCAACCGCGGCTGCTGTGGCCTACGGTCTGGACCAGCACGCCGAGGGTGTGGTGGCGATCTATGACCTGGGCGGTGGTACGTTCGATATTTCCATTCTGCGCCTGACCGGTGGTGTCTTCGAAGTGCTGGCCACTGGCGGCGATACCGCCCTGGGTGGTGATGACTTCGATCACGCCATTGCCGGCTGGATCATCGAGGGGGCGGGCTTGTCCGCCGACCTGGATCCGGGGACACAGCGCAACCTGTTGCAAACTGCCTGTGCGGCCAAGGAAGCCCTGACCCATGCCGCTTCGGTGGAGGTGGTTTACGGTGACTGGCGCGCAGCGTTGACCCGTGAAACCTTCGACGCCCTGATCGAGCCCATGGTCGCCCGCAGCCTCAAGGCTTGCCGTCGCGCCGTTCGTGACTCCAATGTCGAGTTGGATGAAGTGCAAGCCGTGGTCATGGTTGGCGGTTCGACCCGTGTGCCGCGAGTACGCGAGGCGGTCGCCGAAATGTTCGGTCGCCAGCCGTTGACCGAGATCGACCCGGATCAAGTGGTGGCCATTGGTGCTGCGATCCAGGCCGATACCCTGGCCGGTAACAAGCGCGAAGGTGGCGAGTTGTTGCTGCTGGACGTGATTCCGCTGTCCCTGGGGTTGGAAACCATGGGTGGCCTGATGGAGAAGGTGATTCCGCGCAACACCACCATCCCGGTTGCCCGTGCCCAGGACTTCACCACTTACAAAGATGGCCAGACAGCCATGATGATCCATGTGCTGCAGGGAGAGCGTGAGCTGATCAGTGACTGCCGCTCCCTGGCGCGCTTCGAATTGCGTGGCATTCCGCCGATGGTGGCGGGTGCGGCGAAGATCCGCGTGACCTTCCAGGTCGATGCCGACGGCCTGCTCAGCGTCTCTGCGCGCGAGCTGGGTTCGGGTGTCGAGGCCAGCATCCAGGTCAAGCCGTCCTATGGCCTGACCGACGGCGAGATCGCCAAGATGCTCAAGGATTCTTTCCAGTACGCCGGCGACGACAAGGTGGCTCGTGTACTGCGTGAGCAGCAGGTTGACGCCCAGCGTCTGATCGAGGCCGTGCAAGGTGCCCTGGACGCCGACGGCGAGCGTCTGCTGGATGCCGAAGAGCGCATGGTCATCGAGTTGCAGATGCAGGAATTGAGTGAATTGATGCGTGGTACCGATGGTTACGCCATCGAGCAGCAGACCAAGCGTCTGTCGCAAGTGACCGATGCTTTTGCTGCCCGCCGCCTGGATTCGACGGTGAAAGCCGCGCTGGCGGGGCGCAACCTGAATGAAATCGAGGAATAACTGATGCCGCAGATCATTTTTCTGCCACACGCCGTGTTCTGTCCGGACGGCCTGGTTGTAGAGGTCGAGCCTGGCGTCTCGGTGCTCGAGGTTGCCCATGACAACCACATCGAGATCGAAAGCGCCTGTGGTGGCGTCTGTGCCTGCACCACCTGCCACTGCATCATTCGTGAGGGTTTCGATTCGCTGAATGAGGCTGACGAGCTGGAAGAAGACCTGCTGGACAAGGCCTGGGGCCTGGAAGCGCAGTCGCGCCTGTCGTGCCAGGCGATTGTCGGTGATGAAGACCTGACCATCGAAATTCCCAAATACTCGCTCAACCATGCAGCCGAAGCGCCGCACTGATTTCAAGGAATTGACATGAGCCTCAAGTGGGTTGATGTACTGGAAATCGCGATCCAACTGGCTGAGTCCAAGCCGGATGTGGATCCGCGTTATGTGAACTTTGTCGATCTGCACCAATGGGTTCTGGCACTGCCGGAGTTCAGCGACGATCCGGCTCGCGGAGGCGAGAAGGTTCTTGAAGCAATTCAGGCCGCCTGGATCGACGAAACTGACTGAATCCGCGGGCTACGCAGTTAGGCAATCCCTATAAACCCGCGTATAATTCGCGGGTTTAATTTTTCGCTTTAATCACCGTTTCTGGAGTTACACCATGGCTGTTCAACGTACTTTCTCCATCATCAAGCCTGACGCTGTTGCAAAAAACGTTATCGGCAAGATCGTTTCCCGTTTTGAAGAAGCCGGCCTGCGCGTTGTAGCTTCGAAAATGAAGCAACTGTCCAAGGCTGAAGCTGAAGGCTTCTACGCTGAGCACAGCGAGCGTGGCTTCTTCGGCGAACTGGTTGCCTTCATGACTTCCGGTCCGGTTGTTGTGCAGGTTCTGGAAGGCGAAAACGCTATCGCTCGCAACCGTGAGCTGATGGGCGCTACCAACCCTAAAGAAGCTGCTGCCGGCACCATCCGCGCTGACTTCGCCGAGTCGATCGACGCCAACGCCGTTCACGGTTCGGACTCCGAAGCTGCCGCTGCTCGCGAAATCGCTTACTTCTTCGCAGCTACTGAAGTAACCGCTCGCTGAGTAAGGCTTGCGCGTGAGGGGTGAAACCATGACTGCATCGATCGGCAAAACTAACCTGTTGGGGCTGACTCAACCGGAAATGGAGAAATTCTTCGACTCAATCGGGGAGAAGCGTTTCCGTGCCGGTCAGGTAATGAAATGGATTCACCACTTTGGTGTCGACGATTTCGACGCCATGACGAATGTCGGCAAGGCCTTGCGCGAAAAGCTCAAGGCTGTTGCCGAGATTCGCGGTCCGGAAGTGGTCAGCGAGGACATCTCCAGCGACGGTACCCGTAAATGGGTCGTGCGCGTGGCGTCCGGCAGCTGCGTCGAGACCGTTTATATTCCCCAGGGCAAGCGCGGCACTCTGTGCGTTTCGTCCCAGGCGGGCTGTGCCCTGGATTGCAGTTTCTGCTCCACCGGCAAGCAAGGCTTCAATAGCAACCTCACCGCCGCCGAAGTCATCGGCCAGGTGTGGATTGCCAACAAATCCTTTGGCAGCGTCCCGGCGACCGTCGACCGTGCCATCACCAACGTGGTGATGATGGGCATGGGTGAGCCGCTGCTGAACTTCGACAACGTCATCGCCGCCATGCACCTGATGATGGATGACCTGGGCTACGGCATTTCCAAGCGCCGGGTGACCCTGTCGACCTCCGGCGTGGTACCGATGATCGATGAGCTGGCCAAGCACATCGACGTCTCCCTGGCGTTGTCGCTGCACGCACCCAACGATGCGCTGCGCAACCAGTTGGTACCGATCAACAAGAAGTACCCGCTGAAGATGCTCCTCGAGTCCTGCCAGCGCTACATGTCGGCCCTGGGCGAGAAGCGGGTGCTGACCATCGAGTACACCTTGCTCAAGGACGTCAACGACAAGCTTGAGCACGCGGCGGAAATGATCGAGCTGCTCAAGGACATTCCTTGCAAGATCAACCTGATCCCGTTCAACCCGTTCCCCCATTCCGGGTACGAGCGTCCGAGCAACAACGCCATTCGTCGTTTCCAGGATCAACTGCATCACGCTGGCTTCAACGTCACCGTGCGCACCACCCGTGGTGAAGACATTGATGCTGCCTGTGGTCAGTTGGTCGGGCAGGTGCTGGATCGCACCCGTCGCAGCGAACGTTATATCGCCGTGCGTGAATTGAGCGCCGACGCCGATATGCCGCAAAGCGCCGCGACCCGTACCTGAGAGAGGATCTCCATGGCCCTGCGCTTTGCGCTGCTCCTGCTTGTTGCCAGCCTCTGCGCTGGCTGTGTTTTGTCGGGTGATTCAAACCCGATGAACACCAGCAAGGGCCGTGACGAGGCGCGTGATGCCTATGTGCAGTTGGGCCTGGGCTACTTGCAGCAGGGCATGAGCGAGCGAGCCAAGGTGCCACTGAAGAAGGCTCTGGAGCTGGCACCTGCCGATGCTGACGCCAACGCTGCCCTGGCGCTGGTATTCCAGGCCGAGATGGAGCCGGCGTTGGCCGATGAGCATTTTCGCCGGGCCTTGGCGGCGCGTCCGGACAGTGCCCGGATCCTCAATAACTACGGCAGCTTCCTGTTCCAGGAAAAACATTACAAAGAGGCTTATCAGCGTTTCGAGCAAGCAGCTGCTGATACTCTGTACCCGGAGCGTTCCCGGGTGTTTGAAAACCTCGGCATGACAGCTTCAAGGCTCGGTCAGCGTGATCTGGCACAGCTGCAACTGGAGAAAGCCCTGCGGCTCAATCACCAACAGCCTCGCGCGTTGCTGGAAATGGCTGAGTTGTCTTACGAAGACAGGCATTATGTGCCCGCGCGCGATTATTACGATCGTTTTAGCCTGCTCGGCGAGCAAAATGCACGTAGTCTATTGCTCGGCGTTCGGCTGGCAACGGTGTTCGAAGATCGCGACAAGGCCGCCAGTTACGGTCTGCAACTAAAACGACTTTATCCCGGTACGCCGGAATATCAGCAATACCTGTCGGAGCAATGATGAAAGCGGCGCATCCCGAAGTTCAAGCAGTGACCCGCGTAAACCCCGGTGAGACCCTGCGCCAGGGCCGCGAAAGCAATGGTTGGTCGCTGGCCGAAGTGGCCCACAAGCTCAACCTCACCGTGAGCTCCCTGAGCAATCTGGAAGCCGGCGCCTTCGACAAGCTGCCGGGGCACACCTTTGCCCGTGGCTATATCCGCGCCTACGCCAAGTTGCTGGGCATGGATCAGGCAATACTGGTCCAGGCGTTCGATCAATACACCGGCACCGACTCCCAGGGCAGCAACGTTCATGCGCTCGGCCGTATCGAAGAGCCGGTGCGGGTTTCCCACACCATCCTGCGTATCGTCAGCTTGCTGCTGCTGGTGGCGGTGGTCGGTGGCGGCTTCATCTGGTGGCAGGATCAGTCCTCCCAGCGAGGCAAGGAGCCAGTATCGCTGAGCCCCGAGCATGTCGAGGTCGAAGGGGCCGACGGCACCACCCAGATTCATCCGATCGACGAGCCTGAAGACCAGGCGGTTGCCGAAGGGCAAAGCGAAGCTGCGGACAACGCTGCGCAAGCCGAGAGCCAGGCCGCCGCCGAAGTGGCCGCCAATCAGGCGGCGCCGGTTGCAACCGCCCCGGCCGCGGCCCCGGTTGCGCCGGTTGTTCCTGCACATACCGCAGCGACCACCACTCCGGCCGTTACGGCTCCAGTGGTTCCAGCGCCTGCTCCGGCCAGCGTGCCTGTGGCGCCAGTCAATCCTGCCAGTGCAGCGGCGCCGAGTGCTCCAGTCGCCGGTTCGGGTCAGGTGCAGATCCAGTTCAATGCCGATTGCTGGGCTCAGGTCATCGATGGTAACGGCAAGATTCTGCTCAGCGCCCTCAAGCGCAAGGGCGAGAACGTTGATGTCAGCGGCAAGCCGCCTTTTGCCGTGCGTCTGGGGTATGCCCGTGGCGCACAAATCACTTACAACGGTCAGGCGGTGGATATCGCCCCGTTCACCAGTGGCGAGACCGCTCGCCTGAAGTTAGGTCAATAAGTCATGCACGGCGAATCTCCAATCAAACGTCGCGAGTCCCGCAAGATCTGGGTCGGCTCGGTACCGGTCGGCGGCGATGCACCGATCGCGGTGCAGAGCATGACCAACAGCGACACCAACGACGTGGCGGCAACCGTCGCCCAGATCAACCGCCTGGAAGCTGCCGGCGTCGACATCGTGCGGGTCTCGGTGCCGGACATGGACGCCGCCGAGGCGTTCGGCCGGATCAAGCAGCAGGTCAAGGTACCGCTGGTGGCCGATATTCACTTCGACTACAAGATCGCTTTGCGCGTAGCCGAACTGGGTGTCGACTGCCTGCGGATCAACCCGGGCAACATCGGTCGCGAAGACCGGGTGCGTGCGGTGGTGGATGCCGCACGTGATCGCGGGATTCCGATTCGCATCGGGGTCAACGCCGGTTCCCTGGAAAAAGACCTGCAGAAAAAATACGGCGAACCGACCCCGGCAGCACTGGTAGAGTCGGCGCTGCGTCACGTCGAGCACCTCGAGCGCCTGAATTTCCAGGACTTCAAGGTCAGCGTGAAGGCTTCCGATGTGTTCATGGCCGTCGAAGCCTACCGTTTGCTGGCCAAGGAAATCATCCAGCCGCTGCACCTGGGGATCACTGAAGCCGGTGGATTGCGTTCAGGCACAGTGAAATCCGCCGTCGGCCTCGGTATGCTGCTGGCCGAAGGGATTGGCGATACCATTCGCATCTCGTTGGCGGCCGACCCGGTCGAGGAAGTGAAGGTCGGCTACGACATTCTCAAATCCCTGCACCTGCGTTCCCGTGGCATCAACTTCATCGCCTGCCCGAGCTGCTCGCGGCAGAATTTCGATGTGGTGAAAACCATGAACGAGCTGGAAGGGCGCCTTGAAGACCTGCTGGTGCCGCTGGATGTTGCGGTGATCGGTTGCGTGGTCAACGGCCCGGGTGAAGCCAAAGAGGCGCACATCGGCCTGACCGGCGGTACACCGAATCTGATCTACATCGACGGCAAGCCGGCACAGAAACTGACCAATGACAATCTGGTGGAAGAGCTTGAAAAGCTGATCCGGCAGAAGGCGGCCGAAAAGGTCGAGGCCGACGCAGCGCTGATCGCTCGCGGCTAACCGAACGTATTTAAGGATTTTTTGTGAGCAAGTCTCTGCAAGCCATTCGTGGCATGAATGACATCCTGCCCGAGCAGACGCCCCTGTGGCGTTATTTCGAGGGCACCGTGGCGCGTCTGCTGGATAACTACGGTTACAAGCAGATTCGCATGCCGATCGTCGAGTTCACCGAGCTGTTCAAGCGTTCCATCGGTGAAGTGACCGACATCGTCGAAAAAGAGATGTACACCTTCGAAGACCGCAACGGCGACTCCCTGACCTTGCGTCCGGAAGGGACCGCGGCCTGTGTCCGGGCGGTGCTCGAGCACGGCATCACTGGCGGTGGCCAGGTGCAGAAACTGTGGTACATCGGCCCGATGTTCCGTCACGAGCGCCCGCAGAAAGGCCGTTATCGCCAGTTCCACCAGATCGGTTGCGAGGTTTTCAACCTTGACGGTCCGGACATCGATGCCGAGCTGATCGTGCTGACCTGGCGCCTGTGGGGCGAGCTGGGCATCCGCGATGCGGTCAAGCTTGAACTGAACAGCCTGGGTACCGCCGAGGCCCGTGCGCGTTATCGCGATGCGCTGGTGGCGTTCCTGTCGGCGCGCATGGACAAGCTGGATGAAGACAGCCAGCGGCGCTTGAAGACCAACCCGCTGCGCGTGCTCGATACCAAGAACCCGGACACTCAAGCCGTACTCGTGGACGCGCCGAAGCTGGCCGACTACCTGGACGAAGAGTCCCGTGTGCACTTCGAAGGCCTCAAGGCCCGACTGGATGCCGCGGGTATTCCTTATGTGATCAACCCGAAGCTGGTGCGCGGGCTGGATTACTACAGCAAGACCGTTTTCGAATGGGTTACCGACAAGCTCGGCGCCCAGGGCACTGTCTGCGCCGGCGGCCGTTATGACGGCCTGGTCGAGCAGATGGGGGGCAAGCCTACCTCGGGTGTTGGCTTCGCCATGGGGATCGAGCGCTTGGTACTGCTGCTGGAAACCCTGGAGCAGATCCCGGAAGAAATCTCGCGTCAGGTCGACGTTTACCTCTGCGCTTTCGGCGAGGCGGCTGAACTGGCCGCGTTGGCGTTGAGTGAGCGGGTTCGTGACCAGTTGCCGAACCTGCGTCTGCAGATCAATGCCGGTGCTGGCAGCTTCAAGAGCCAATTCAAGAAGGCCGACAAGAGTGGTGCGCTGTACGCGCTGATCCTCGGTGACGACGAACTGGCCCAGCAAGTGGTAGGTTTCAAACCCCTGCGTGGCCAGGGTGAACAACAAAGCATTGCCTGGGATGCGCTCGCCGCGCACCTGGCCACCTGCGTCGTGCAGGGTTGAAGCTGTCAAACAGCCGATTTAGCGAATAAGGAGTATTGGGGTGTCGAGTACCGAAGATGAACAGCTGGCGGAATTGAAGGACTGGTGGCAGCGTAACGGCAAACCCCTGGTGACTGGCGGCCTGCTGGCCCTGGTTATCGTGTTCGGCTGGCAAGCCTGGCACAAATATCAGAACAATCAGTCGCAAGGCGCTTCGGTGCTCTATCAGCAACTGCTGGAAACTACCCTGACGCCTGATGGCAAGCCGGATGCAGCCCGCGTTGCGGACCTGGCAGGCAAGCTCAACAGCGAGTTCGGTGGTACTGCCTATGCGCAGTACGGCAACCTGTTCGTGGCCAAAGTGGCAGTGGACACCGGCAAGCTGGACGACGCCGCGGCGCAACTCAAGGCCGTAGCCGACAAGCCCGCCAACCCGACCCTGGGTGAAGTGGCGCGTCAGCGTCTGGCCCAGGTGCTGGCGGCGCAGAACAAGGCCGACGAAGCCCTGAAGCTGCTCGATGGCGATGCCGACAAGGCATTCCTGGCGACCCGTGAAGAACTCAAGGGCGATCTGCTGGTCCAGTTGGGCCGTGTTGACGAAGCCCATGCGGCATACCAAAAAGCCAAGGCGGCGCTTTCGGATGAAGCGGCAGTCGGTGGCTTACAAATCAAGCTGGACGACCTGGCCAAAGGGGATGCATGACGTGATCCGTTGGAAACATGCAGCATTGCTGGCTCTGGCCTTGTTGGCCGCGGGTTGCAGCAGCAACAGCAAGAAAGAACTGCCGCCGGCGGAGCTGGTCGACTTCAAAGAAGAAGTGGTCCTGCACAAGCAGTGGAGCCGTTCGATCGGTGACGGTCAGGGCGAAACCTACAACATGCTGGTGCCGGCCATCGATGGTGACACCATCTATGCCGCCGACGTGACCGGTGTGGTGGTTTCCATGGATCGCATGAACGGCGACGTCAAATGGAAGAAAGATCTTGAACTGCCTGTTTCCGGCGCCGTGGGCGTGGGTTATGGCCTGGTCATGATCGGTACCCTGAAAGGCGAAGTGGTTGCCCTGGATGCTTCCAGCGGTGAAGAGAAATGGCGCGCCCGTGTCACCAGTGAAGTGCTGGCTCCGCCAGCCACCAACGGTGACGTGGTGGTGGTGCAGACCCAGGATGATCGGGTGATTGGTCTTGAAGCCAGCACCGGCCATCAGATCTGGTTGTACGACAGCACCCCGGCGGTCCTGACCCTGCGTGGCACCAGTGCCCCGCTGGCGACCAACCGCCTGGCCCTGGCCGGCTTGTCGACCGGCAAGGTGGTGGCCCTGGATATCCGCAACGGCGTGCCGGTGTGGGAGCAGCGTATCGCTATTCCACAAGGTCGTTCCGAACTCGATCGCGTAGTGGACATCGACGGCGGCCTGCTGCTGTCCGGTGGCACCTTGTATGTCGCCAGCTACCAGGGGCGTGTGGTTGCCCTGGACCTGGAGAGCGGTCGTCCGCTGTGGCAGCGTGATGCCTCCAGCTACGCCGGTGTTGCTCAGGGGTTCGGCAGTGTTTATGTCAGCCTGTCCTCGGGTACCGTGGAAGGCGTGGATGAGCGCTCGACCACTGCCCTGTGGAGCAACGATTCCCTGGCTCGCCGTCAACTCTCGGCACCGGAAGTTTTCTCCAGCTACGTAGCGGTGGGCGACCTGGAAGGTTACCTGCACCTGCTGAGCCAGGTTGACGGTCGTTTCGTCGGCCGTGAGCGCATCGACAGCGATGGCCTGCGGGCCCGTCCGCTGGTGGTGGGCGACATGATCTATGTGTATGGCAACAGCGGCAAACTGGAAGCCCTGACCATCAAGTAATGGTTTGACTATGCTTGGGGGGACCCCCAAGCGAACTGCAGGAGCGGGCTTGCTCGCGATGGATGCCAAAGGTGACGCCAGCTTGCTGGACGAGCGCGGCGCCATGGAGTTAATCGCGAGCAAGCTCGCTCCTACAGTGCTGCCCCGAGCACCAGCCGCTGCCACGCAGCGGCTTTTGTATTTTCTGAATTAACGCAGTGGAGAGCCGCATGGTTCCCGTAATCGCCCTGGTGGGCCGACCTAACGTCGGCAAGTCCACCTTGTTCAACCGCCTGACTCGGACTCGCGACGCCATTGTCGGCGACCTGTCCGGTCTGACCCGTGATCGCCAATACGGTGAGGCCAAGTGGCAAGGGCGTACCTATATTCTGATCGACACCGGTGGTATTTCCGGTGACGAGCATGGCATGGACGAAAAGATGGCTGAGCAGTCGCTGCTGGCCATTGAAGAAGCTGATGTGGTGTTGTTCCTGGTGGACGCCAAGGCCGGGTTTACCGCGGCCGACCAGATGATCGGCGAGCACCTGCGCAAACGTAACAAGACCTCCTACGTGATTGCCAACAAGGTCGACAACATTGACCCGGACATGGCCCGCGCCGAGTTCGCGCCACTGGGCATGGGCGATGCGATCCCGATCGCCGGTGCTCATGGCCGCGGCATCACCCAGATGCTGGAAATCGCCCTGCGCGAATTCCCCAAGGATGACGCCGACGAGCCGGAAGAAGGCGAGGAAGAGATCGTCGCTGAAGGCGAGGAAGCCAAGCGCATTCCGGGCCCGAGCGAGAAAGACGGAATCAAGATCGCCATCATCGGTCGTCCCAACGTGGGCAAATCCACTCTGGTCAACCGCATGCTTGGTGAAGACCGGGTAATCGTCTACGACCAACCCGGTACCACCCGCGACAGCATCTACATCCCGTTCGAGCGCAACGACGAGAAGTACACGCTGATCGACACCGCCGGTGTGCGCAAGCGCGGCAAGATCCACGAGGAAGTCGAAAAATTCTCGGTGGTCAAAACCCTGCAAGCGATCAAAGACGCCAACGTGGTGATCTTCGTCATGGACGCCCGCGAAGGCGTGGTGGATCACGACCTGAACCTGCTGGGCTTCGCCCTGGAAGCCGGGCGGGCCCTGGTGATCGCTCTGAACAAGTGGGACGGCATGCAGCCGAGCGAACGCGACTACGTGAAGACCGAGCTGCAACGCCGGTTGTTCTTCGTCGACTTCGCCGATATCCACTTCATTTCGGCGCTGCACGGCACGGGCGTGGGCAACCTCTACCAGTCGGTGCAGAACTCGTTCAAGTCGGCGGTGACCCGCTGGCCGACCAGCCGCCTGACGCAGATCCTCGAAGACGCTGTTGGCGAGCACGCGCCGCCCATGGTCAACAACCGTCGGATCAAGCTGCGCTACGCCCACTTGGGCGGTGCCAACCCGCCACTGATCGTGATCCACGGCAACCAGGTGGAGAAGGTGCCGAAGTCCTACGTGCGCTACCTGGAAAACACCTACCGCCGGGTGTTGAAGCTGGTGGGCACGCCGATCCGTATCGAGTTCAAAGGTGGCGAGAACCCGTACGAAGGCAACAAGAACACGCTCACCGACCGCCAGGTCAACAAGAAGCGTCGCTTGATGTCGCACCACAAGAAGGCCGACAAGAAGCGCCGCGACAAGCGCTAAAAAGCAGCAGCGAGCTGCAAGGGACGAGCTGCAAGTGAGGGTAGCGAAGTCTTGCCGCTCGTGGCTTGTAGCTTGAAGCAGCGACTAAAGAAGGGGCCTTGGGGCCCCTTTTTTAATCGCCGCGCTTTGGGCTATTCTCGGGACCTCCCGCGCCGCCGTAGAGCCGGGTGTTCAGCAGGGAACCCTCATGATCACCAGTAAGCTGCCGAATGTCGGCACCACCATCTTCACGCAAATGTCCCAGCTCGCGGTGGAAACCGGAGCGCTCAACCTGTCCCAGGGTTTTCCTGATTTCGATGGCCCGCAAGCCTTGCGCGATGCGGTTGGCTGGCATATCGCCAATGGCCATAACCAGTACGCCCCCATGACTGGCCTGCCGGCCTTGCGTCAGCAGGTAGCGGCAAAGATCGCCCGCAGTTATGGCGTCCAGGTCGATGCAGACGCTGAAGTGACCATCACCCCGGGCGCGACCCAGGCGATCTTTTGCGCGATCCATGCGGTGATCCAGCGCGGTGACGAAGTCATTGTGTTCGACCCCAGTTATGACAGCTATGAACCGGCGGTGGAGCTGGCAGGCGGGCGCTGCGTGCATGTGCCGTTGGCAGGGCAGGGCTTTGCCCTCGATTGGCAGAAGCTCGGCGAAGCCCTGAGTTCGCGCACGCGGATGATCATCCTCAACTCGCCGCACAATCCCAGTGGCGCCTTGATCAGCCGGGCCGAACTGGACCAACTGGCGGCGTTGATCCGTGATCGCGATATCTACCTGGTCAGTGACGAGGTCTATGAACACCTGGTGTTCGATGGCGTGCCTCATGTCAGTGTGCTGGCCCATGAGGAGCTGTATCAGCGTGCCTTTGTAGTCAGTTCGTTCGGTAAAACCTATCACGTGACTGGCTGGAAGACCGGCTATGTCGTGGCGCCACCGGCCTTGAGCGCCGAGCTGCGCAAGGTGCATCAATATGTCAGCTTCTGCGGCGTGACCCCTTTGCAGTACGCTCTGGCGGACTTCATGGCCGAGCACCCGGAGCATGTCGAGGAATTGCCGGCTTTTTACCAGGCCAAGCGTGATCTGTTCTGCGATCTGTTGAGCGCATCGCGCTTCGGTTTTACCCGGGTGACCGGTACCTACTTTCAACTGGTGGACTATTCGCAGATTCGTCCAGACTTGAACGATGTCGACATGGCGAAATGGATGACCCGCGAACATGGCGTGGCAGCCATTCCGGTGTCGGTGTTCTATCAGCAGCCGCCGCAGGGGCAGCGTCTGGTACGGCTGTGTTTCGCCAAACGCGAGGAGACGCTGCGTCAGGCAGCGGAGAAGCTATGCGTGATCTGAGTGCATTACCCGATCTGAATCTGGCGTTGATTCAGACCACCCTGGCCTGGCATGACCGTCAGGCCAACTTCGAGCATTTCGAGCAGTTGCTGGAGCAGGCCCGGGGTGCGGATCTGATCATCCTGCCGGAGATGTTCACTACCGGATTTTCCATGGAGTCCGCGACCCTTGCGGAAGCGGAGAATGGCCCCACCAGCAAATGGCTGCGCAGCCAGGCGAAAAAGCTGGATGCAGTGATTACCGGCAGTGTGATCATCCAGGCCGCAGACGGCAGCCACCGTAATCGCCTGCTCTGGGCACGTCCTGACGGTGAGGTCTGGCACTACGACAAGCGACATCTCTTTCGCATGGCCGGCGAGCACAATCACTACACGCCGGGCGAGCGGCAGGTGCAGTTCGAGCTCAAGGGCTGGCGTGTGCGCCCGTTGATTTGCTACGACCTGCGGTTCCCGGTTTGGAGTCGCGACGCGCAGGACACCGATCTGCTGCTCTACACCGCCAACTGGCCGGGTGCCCGGCGCCTGCACTGGAACCGTCTGCTGCCGGCCCGGGCCATTGAAAACCTCTGCTACGTTGCGGCAGTGAACCGGGTAGGCACTGACGGCAAAGGCTTTGTCTATACCGGGGACAGCCAGGTACTGGATTACCAGGGCGAAACCCTGCTCAGCGCCGGAGAAGCCGATGGTGTGTTCCAGGTGTGCCTGAGCGCGGGTGAACTGGCGGACTACCGTGCACGTTTTCCGGCGAATCTTGACGCCGATACCTTCATGTTCACTTAGGATCGCTTCAGCTCAGCACAATTTTTTACACGTTGTGAATATCAAGCTTCAAGGATGAAGGCCGATAGCCGGATCAGTTCAGGAGGAATCAAGCATGACCACCATTACCGCCAACATCGTCAATCCTTACCCGTTGTCCGCGCCCAAAGCGGCATCGGCTGAAGCCGAAGGCACCAACCCGCTGGCGCCAGTGGACGAAAGCCAGGACAAGGAGCTGCGGGTCAACTCTGGCGACGCCAGTATCGATGCCATCACGGCGGGTGGTGATCCGGTCAAGGCGCTGCAGAAACAGATCGAGCAGACCCAGAAAATCCTGACTGAACAGCAAGCACAACTGGCCAATGTGCAGAAAGGCCAGGCCAGTGACGAGCAGAAAGCCCAGCAAATGATGGAAGTCCAGGCGCAGATCGCCGTGACCAATAGCACCTTGCAGGTGCTGCAAGCGGCTTTGCTGCAGGCCATGTTCAGTGTCGATGTGCATGCCTGAAGCAAGCAGCAGGTTCTAGCGGACGCGTTTCTGGCCCGACATGAAAAAGGCCCCGAGGAGTCAGACTCCTCGGGGCCTTTTGCTACGGCCGCTTTAAGCCGCCTTGGCTTCCTGCTCGCTCAGGGAGCGGTTCAGGGCACTGAACAGCGCCTTGAAGCTGGCCGTGGTGATGTTTTCGTCGATGCCCACGCCGTGGACCGCACGTTCACCGTTGACCCGCAGTTCGATGTAGGCCGCTGCCTTGGCGTTGGTGCCGGCGCCGATGGCGTGTTCGTTGTAGTCCATGATCTCCACCGGAACCGGCAGGCCGGCCACCAGGGCTTCCAGGGCACCGTTGCCCTTGCCGCGCCAGTGCAGGTTGGTTTCGCCCTGGCCCTTGCTCGACACTTCCACTTCCACGGCGCTGTGGCCGTTTTCTTCTTGCAGGCGATGGCTGACCAGCGCGTACGGGGTGTTGGCCTGCAAGTACTCGCTGTGCAACAGCGCGTGGATCTGCTGGGCGGTCATTTCCAGGCCCAGGCGATCGGTTTCCCGCTGCACCACCTGGCTGAATTCGATCTGCATGCGGCGCGGCAAGCTGATGCCGTATTCCTGCTCCAGCAGGTAGGCGATACCGCCCTTGCCCGACTGACTGTTGACGCGGATGACCGCCTCGTAGCTGCGACCGATGTCGGCCGGGTCGATCGGCAAGTACGGCACTTCCCACAAGCCGTCGGCCTTCTGTTGGGCGAAGCCCTTGCGAATCGCGTCCTGGTGAGAGCCGGAGAAGGCGGTGTGGACCAGGTCACCGACATATGGGTGACGCGGGTGCACGGCAATCTGGTTGCACTCTTCCACCACTTTGCGCACGCCGTCGATGTCGGAGAAATCCAGCTCCGGGTTGACGCCCTGGGTGTAGAGGTTCAAGGCCACGGTGACCAGGTCGACGTTGCCGGTACGTTCGCCATTGCCGAACAGGCAGCCTTCGACACGGTCGGCGCCGGCCATCAGGCCCAACTCGGTGGCGGCTACGCCGGTGCCACGGTCGTTGTGGGTGTGCAGGCTGATGAGCACGCTGTTGCGACGATTGATGTGGCGGCAGAACCACTCGATCTGGTCGGCGTAGATGTTCGGCGTTGCCACTTCAACGGTGGCCGGCAGGTTGAGGATCACCTTGTTGGTCGGTGTCGCGTTCCAGACTTCCACCACGGCGTCGCAGACTTCCTTGGCAAACTCCAGTTCGGTGGCGCTGAAGGTCTCTGGCGAGTACTCGAACTGCCACTGGGTTTCCGGCTGCTGAGCGGCGTATTTGACGAACAGCTTGGCGGCGTTTACCGCGATTTCCTTCACACCGGCCTTGTCCTGATTGAAGACAATGCGGCGGAACGACGGGCTGGTGGCGTTGTACAGGTGGACGATGGCTTTCTTCGCCCCACGCAAGGATTCGAACGTACGGGCAATCAGGTCTTCACGGGCCTGGGTCAACACCTGGATGGTGGTGTCGTCCGGGATGTGGCCGCCTTCGATCAGGGTGCGCACGAAGTCGAAGTCGGTTTGCGAAGCCGCTGGGAACGACGCTTCGATTTCCTTCACGCCCACGGCTACCAGGGTCTTCCAGAAGCGCAGTTTCTTGACCGCATCCATCGGCTCGATCAGCGACTGGTTGCCATCACGCAAGTCCGAGCTGCACCAGATCGGCGCGCGGGTGATGGTCTTCGACGGCCAGGTGCGGTCAGGCAAGTTGATGGTCGGAAACGCGCGGTACTTGGACGATGGGTCTTTGAGCATGGTCATGGAGAAATCCTTATGGTCCGGGCCGAGAAGAGGCGGCCTGCCGGTGAGTCAAGAGTGAGGTTGACGCAGGGGGATGAGGCACCGCGATTCAGCCTGGCAGTCGTGCGCTGACGAGGCAGAGGCTCCGGTGTTGACGACGCTGAATGAGGGTGTGAGAGGTTTTCATGTGCTCAACCCTAACCACTGGGGTGAGAGATGGCAAGCAGTCGAAAAAAATTGAGAGGAATACTCGTAATTGAAGCTATATCGAGATTTTATGCTGTCTATTCTTTGAAAGAATACCAGCGATTGCGCAGTCGTCCTGGCCTGCGCAATCCTTGTCGGGGCAGCTTTCCGGCGAACCGGCTTCGCACTCAGGGCTGAAACGCCCCGATAAAGATCGCCGGATCGACCCGAGCATCGTTCAGGCTGACGTTCCAGTGCATGTGCGGGCCCGTGGCGCGCCCGGTCGAACCCACTTTGCCCACCACTGCTCCGCGAGCCAGCGACTGGCCAACCCTCACGTCGATCTTCGACATGTGGCAGAACATGCTGATAAAGCCCTGGCCATGGTCGACGAACACGGTGTTGCCGTTGAAGAAGTAGTTGCCGATCAGGATCACCTTGCCGGCTGCCGGAGTCTTGATCGGCGTGCCTGCCGGCACCGCGAAGTCCAGGCCCGCATGAGGGTTGCGCTCTTCGCCGTTGAAGAACCGGCGCACGCCGAACTTGCTCGACAGGGGCCCGTTCACCGGCTTGTCCAGCAGCAGATTGCTCGGGGTGTTGGGGCTGAAGCTGCGGTAGGCGCGGATCTGCTCCGCCAGTTCGCCATCGATGCGCTTGAGGTCCGCCGGGTTCGGATTGACCTGGCGCTGGTTCTTCAGGGTGATGTGCTGTTCGGGATATTTCTTGCTGCCCACCACGAAGTTCAGGCTGCGCCCATTGGCGTTCACTTGTTGAGGACCAGGCTTGACCGTCAGCGGAATGCCGACAATCGCCAGCCAGTTGTTCTGCTCCTTCACCACCAGCACTGGTTTGCCTTGATAGCTGGCCTTGGGCGCCTGGGCGGCGCTGCCCAGGTCGACCACCGCTACGCCTCCGGGCACAGGTTTGTTCAACAAGCGGGTGATGTAGCTGTCGGCGTGAGCATTGAAGGCCAGGCACAGCAACAGCAGGGAGCAGAGAAAACGCGGCATGGATCAATCCAGTAGAGAAAGGGTGACAGGCGTCAGGTGATTGTCTTCGACCCGCACTTGCAGTTCGCCTTCACCCAGGCGGGCGGTGAGGCGCTGGCCATTGCGGGTCTGCCCGGCGTTGCGAATGGCCTGGCCACGATCGTCCAGCAGGATGCTGTAGCCACGGCCGAGCGTGGCCAGGGGGCTGACCACGTGCAGGGTCTGCATCTGGCTGTGCAATTGCAGGCGGCGGCCCTTGAGGCCTTCGCGCATGGCGCGGGGCAGTCGTTCGGCCAGGCTGTCCAGGCGTTGGCGCAGCAGCGCCAGTTGTCGACCTGGATGCTGCGCCCCGAGGCGAGTTTCCAGGCGGATCAAGCGTTCGCGCCGGATATTGAGGCTGCGTTCGAAGGCCCGGCGCAGGCGCATGTCCAGGTCGTCCAGGCGTTGTGCTTGCTGGCGCAGGCGTTCGCCGGGATGGCGCAGGCGTCGGGCCAGGCCGTCCAGGCGCAAGCGCTCGCGCATCAGCCGGTCGCGCATGCGCATCACCAGGCGCCGATGCAGGCTCTCGATGCGGCGTTGCAGGTCGCTGGAGTCGGGGGCCAGCAGTTCGGCGGCGGCAGAAGGCGTGGGGGCGCGAACATCGGCCACGAAATCGCTGATGGACACGTCGGTTTCATGGCCGACGGCGCTGACGATCGGCGTTACGCAGGCATCCACCGCCCGGGCCACGGCTTCTTCGTTGAAGCACCAGAGGTCTTCCAGCGAGCCGCCGCCACGGGCCAGGATCAGCGCGTCAAAGCCCCGGGCATCGGCCAGTTGCAGGGCGCGGACGATCTGCGCCGTGGCCTCGCGGCCCTGCACGGCTGTGGGAATCAGTGTCAGTACAACCTGCGGCGCGCGGCGGCGGAACACGCTGATGATGTCGCGGATCACCGCGCCGGTAGGGGAACTGATGATGCCGATGCGTTGCGGATGGGCCGGCAGCGGCACTTTGCGCTCGGCGCTGAACAGGCCTTCGGCGCTGAGCTTTTCCTTGAGTGCATCGAAGGCCAGGCGCAGGGCACCGTCACCGGCCGGTTCCACGGTATCGAGGATCAGCTGATAGTCGCCGCGGCCCTCGAACAGCGAGACCTTGCCCCGGACCTTGACCGCCAGGCCGTCCTTCAGCGCCTGGCGGACCCGCACGGCGTTCTGCCGAAACAGCGCACAGCGCACCTGGGCGCCGCTGTCCTTGAGGGTGAAGTACACATGGCCGGAGGCGGGGCGGGCGAGGTTGGAGATCTCGCCTTCGACCCAGATATTGCTGAACACGTCCTCGAGCAGCACCCGGGCGCGGCCGTTGAGCTGGGTGACGGTGAGGACCTCGCGGTCCAGGCCGAGTCGTGCGAAGGGATCTTTAATCATGGGGCGCAGTTTAAAGGCCTGTCTCTGAATGGAACAACGCAAATCAACTACAAGTGATTGCGAAAATGTTCGACGAATTGCGTCACCAGAGGCGTCGGTTCCTGGCGATAGGCGAGGGCGATGGTGCTCTGGCAGTCGGCATCTGCCAGTGGCAGGAAGCGAATGCTGGCGGGCGCGATGTCCTGCATCGATTCGGGCAGCAAGGCAATGCCGAAGCCGGCCTGGATCAGCTGCAATTGGGTGGTCTTGCGCGACATCACCCGCGCGGCCTTGGGAAAGAAACCCTGGCGCATGCACAGCTCGGCCGACAGGTAGCTCAAGCCGCCGCGCTGCGGATGGGGAATGGAAATAAATGCCTCCTCCCTGAGCTGGGCCAGATCCACGCCCGCAGCCGGTGGTTGCAACGCCAGGCGATGCTGTGGCGGCACCGCCAGTAACAGCGGTTCGCTGAACAGCGGGATGATCTGTACCCCTTCCCGCTGGCGCAGCACGGGCAGGCGCAGCAGGCCGATATCCAGGCGCCCTTCAGCCAACTCTTCCAACTGCGCTTCGGAGGACAGTTTGACGATGTCCATGCAGGCGCCGGGGCAGTGTTGCAGGTAGCTGCCGATCCCCTTGAGGAGCCGGCCGCTCATGGGCACGGTGCTGGAGTGGCTGAGGCGCAGGGTCCCCAACTGTCCCTGACCCACCTGAGTGGTCATCTCGGCGGCCTTGTGCAACTCCCCCAGCACATTGCGCGCCTTGAGGAAAAACACCTCGCCCGCCGCGGTCAGTCGTGGCAGGCGCGCGGTGCGTTCGAACAGCGGAGTCTGCAACTGGTTCTCCAGTTCCTTGATCTGCCGGCTGAGGGCTGATTGGGCGATGAACAGACGCTCGGCGGCGGCGCTGAAGCTGCCGCATTCGGCAATCTCCACGAAGTAGCGCAGTTGGCGGGTCGAAATCACGAGGCATGCCTTTTTGCGATGGGTTGGCGACTTTGACGATATTAGTCGCAAGGCTCGCCCCTGGCTAAAGTCATTGCATATTCAACTGGGAAGTCGCGGTGATGAGCGTGGTAATCGAAGGTTTGAACCAGTGGTCTTTTGGCCCGGGTGGTTGGTTGGCGATCGGCCTGGGCATCGCGCTGGCGTACATCGTGTTTGGCATTGCCGGTTTCGGCACGGCGCTGGTGGCGGGGCCGATCCTGATCCTGTTCATGCCATTGTCAAAGATTGTGCCGCTGCTGGTGTTGCTGGATTTCGTCGCCGCCTTTGGCAATCTGCTGCCTTCGCGCAAGGACGTGGCCAAGCCCGAGTTGTTGCGCCTGTTGCCCTGCATGGCGCTGGGCTGCACCTTGGGGGTGATTTTCCTGCTCAACCTCAAGTCCGATCTGCTGCTTCTATTGATGGGGCTGTTTATCAGTGCCTACGCCATCTACAGCTTGTGGGTGAAGGTGCGCCCGGCTCAGCTGGCGGCCGGCTGGGCGGTGCCGATGGGAATAGTGGGCGGAATGTTTGGCGCGTTGTTCGGCAGTGGTGGTTTTCTATATGCCATTTACCTGAACAGCCGTTTGCCCAAGGATCCGGCGCGGGCCACCCAGAGTGCGTTGATCAGTTGCAGCACCGTGGTGCGTCTGAGCCTGTTCGCCCTGGCTGGGGTGTATGCCGAGTTGCCGCTGCTGCTGTTGGCCGGGTGCTTGTTGCCGGCGATGGCGTTGGGCTTGTGGGTGGGGCGGCGCTTGACCATGAAGTTGTCTCGGGAGGCCTTTGTGCGTTTGGTGACCTGGTTGGTGCTGGCCAGTGGTGTTGCCTTGATCGGGCGCTTTCTGAGCACTTGACCTGTCGGGGGCAGGGATTAAGCTGCGGGCCTTTAAATTCGTTCGCCGGCAAGCCGGCTCCTACAATTGACGGTAGGGGCCGGCTTGCCGGCGCAAGCATTCGTACTGTCCCGCACGTTTCAGGCTTATCCATGAACTCGCAAAGCATCCTCGTTCCGAAAATTTCCACCCTGCCGGTGCACGAACCGCGGGCGCGGGCCATCGTGCGCTGGCTGGTGCGCAAGAACATCGTCGAGGAAAACCTGAGCACCTGCGGGCGCACCGGCAATCGCATGGGCCATGCGATTGCGCCGGGGGCGCGGGACGTGGTGCTGCGGCCAGAGGCGCTGCCCTTCGGCGAGCCGATCAACGGCCTGGAGATCATCACCAAGCGCTGTATCTACACCCCGGCCAAGGGCTTTCTCGAAGAAGCCGGTTGTGCCGAATGCCGCCAGGAAATCGGCGAGGCGCTGTTCGAGAGCCTGGAAGACTGGATGCCGGGGCGCACCGATAACTTCACCTGTCCCGAGTGCGGTCATGAAGATGACATCAACGGCTTCCTGTTTCTTCAGGAGTGCGGTTTTTCCAACTTGGGCTTTATCTTCAACAACTGGGCCGAGGCAGGGTTCAAACAGAGCTTTATCGACGAGTTCGCCGACTGGCTGGATCAGCCGGTCAGTTGGGTGAAGGTCGAACTGTAGGAGGGGAGATGTCCCCATCTATCACTCCAGCGATATTAGCCAGAGTTTTACATTGAGCCCGGGTAGGTGTCTGAGTATAATGGCGCGCTTCCATTTTCCCGCCCGGGAGCCCCCGCGATGCTGCGTATCAGCCAAGAAGCCCTCACCTTCGACGACATTCTCCTAGTGCCCGGTTATTCCGAAGTACTGCCTAATGAAGTCAGTCTTAAGACCCGTTTGACCCGTGGCATCGAGCTGAATATTCCACTGGTTTCCGCCGCCATGGACACCGTCACTGAAGCCCGTCTGGCAATCGCCATGGCTCAGGAAGGCGGCATCGGCATCATCCACAAGAACATGACCATCGAGCAGCAAGCTGCCGAAGTGCGCAAGGTCAAGCGTTTCGAAGCCGGTGTGGTCAAGGACCCCATCACCATCGAAGCCGACGCCACCGTGCGTGACCTGCTCGAACTGACCAACATGCACAACATCTCCGGTGTGCCCGTACTGCACAACGGCGACCTGGTGGGCATCGTGACTTCCCGCGACGTGCGTTTCGAAAGCCGTCTGGAAGTCAGCGTTCGCGAAGTGATGACGCCTAAAGAACGTCTGGTCACCGTCAAGGAAGGCGCCGACAAGACCGCCGTCCGCGAGCTGCTGCACAAGCACCGCATCGAGCGCGTACTGATTGTCGACGACGCCTTCGCCCTCAAGGGCATGATGACCGTCAACGACATCGAAAAAGCCAAGGCTTACCCGCTGGCCAGCAAGGACGACCAAGGTCGCCTGCGCGTCGGCGCTGCAGTCGGCACGGGTAAAGACACGGGCGATCGCGTTGCTGCGCTGGTCAACGCCGGTGTCGACGTGGTGGTGGTCGATACCGCCCACGGCCACTCCAAGGGCGTGATCGACCGCGTTCGCTGGGTCAAAGAGAACTTCCCTGAAGTGCAGGTGATCGGCGGCAACATCGCCACCGGCGCTGCCGCCAAGGCCCTGGCCGAAGCTGGCGCCGACGCCGTCAAGGTCGGTATCGGCCCTGGCTCGATCTGCACCACCCGTATCGTTGCTGGTGTCGGCGTGCCGCAAATCAGCGCGATCGCCAATGTTGCAGCGGCACTGGTCGGCACGGGCGTTCCTCTGATCGCCGACGGCGGTATCCGTTTCTCCGGTGACCTGTCCAAGGCCATCGTGGCCGGTGCCTCCTGCGTGATGATGGGTTCGATGTTCGCCGGTACCGAAGAGGCTCCGGGCGAGATCGAACTGTTCCAGGGCCGTTCCTACAAGGCTTACCGTGGCATGGGCTCCCTGGGCGCCATGTCCCAGGCCCAGGGTTCTTCCGACCGCTACTTCCAGGATTCCTCCGCGGGTGCCGAGAAGCTGGTGCCGGAAGGTATCGAAGGTCGCGTGCCGTACAAGGGCACCCTGACCGCCATCATCCATCAACTGATGGGTGGCCTGCGTTCCTCCATGGGCTACACCGGTAGCGCCAACATCGAAGAAATGCGCACCAAGCCGGAGTTTGTCCGCATCACCGGCGCCGGCATGGCTGAATCCCACGTCCACGACGTGCAGATCACCAAGGAAGCGCCAAACTATCGCGTAGGTTGATAGTGATCGCCTCCAGGCCCAGGCCCGGAGGCGATTGACGAATTTAGTAACCGGGGCTGTGTTTTTCAGCCCCGTGTCGTTTCTGAAATTAGACGAGACTGACCATGGCCCTCGACATTCACGCTCACCGCATCCTGATCCTCGACTTCGGTTCCCAGTACACCCAACTGATCGCCCGCCGCGTGCGCGAGATCGGGGTCTACTGCGAACTGCATCCGTTCGACATGGACGACGAAGCGATCCGCGAATTCGCTCCCAAAGGCGTCATCCTCGCCGGCGGCCCCGAGTCCGTGCACGAAGCCAACAGCCCTCGCTGCCCGCAAGCGGTGTTCGACCTGGGCGTTCCGGTCTTCGGCATCTGCTACGGCATGCAGACCATGGCCGAGCAAATGGGTGGCAAGGTCGAAGGCTCCGAGCTGCGTGAGTTCGGTTACGCCCGGGTTGATGTAGTCGGCAAGAGCCGCCTGCTCGATGGCATCGAAGACCACGTTGACGCCGATGGCCTGTTCGGCCTCGACGTGTGGATGAGCCACGGTGACAAGGTCACCAAGATGCCGGAAGACTTCCACATCCTGGCCAGCACCCCGAGCTGCCCGATTGCCGGTATGTTCAACGACGACCTGCGCTACTACGGCGTGCAGTTCCACCCGGAAGTGACCCACACCAAGCAGGGCGGCCGCATCCTGTCGCGCTTCATCCTCGACATCTGCGGCTGCGAAGCGCTGTGGACCCCGTCGAAGATCGCCGAAGACGCCATTGCCCAGATCCGCGCCCAGGTCGGCACCGACAACGTCCTGCTGGGCCTGTCCGGTGGTGTCGACTCCTCGGTGGTGGCGGCCCTGCTGCACAAGGCCATCGGCGATCAGCTGACCTGCGTTTTCGTCGACAACGGCCTGTTGCGCCTGCACGAAGGCGAGCAAGTGATGGCCATGTTCGCCGAGAACATGGGCGTCAAGGTGATCCGCGCCAACGCCGAGGAGCAGTTCCTCAATAACCTGGCCGGCGAAGCCGACCCGGAGAAGAAGCGCAAGATCATCGGCCGTACCTTCATCGACGTGTTCGATGCCGAATCCTGCAAGCTGGAAAACATCAAGTACCTGGCCCAGGGCACCATCTACCCGGACGTGATCGAGTCGGCTGGCGCGAAAAGCGGCAAGGCCCACGTGATCAAGTCGCACCACAACGTGGGCGGCCTGCCGGAAGAGATGAACCTCAAGCTGGTTGAACCGCTGCGCGAGCTGTTCAAGGACGAAGTCCGCCGTCTGGGCCTGGAGCTGGGCCTGCCGTACGACATGGTCTATCGCCACCCGTTCCCGGGCCCGGGCCTGGGCGTGCGCATCCTTGGTGAAGTGAAGAAGGAATACGCCGACCTGCTGCGTCGCGCCGACCACATCTTCATCGAAGAACTGCGCAAGGCCGACTGGTACCACAAGGTCAGCCAGGCATTCGTCGTGTTCCAGCCGGTGAAATCGGTGGGCGTGGTGGGCGATGGCCGTCGTTACGCCTGGGTCGTGGCCCTGCGCGCCGTGGAAACCATCGACTTCATGACCGCACGTTGGGCGCACCTGCCTTACGAGCTGCTGGAAACCGTCAGCGGCCGGATCATCAACGAAATCGAAGGCATCTCCCGCGTCACCTACGACGTGTCGAGCAAGCCGCCGGCCACCATCGAGTGGGAATGATCCCGCAGCCTCACGCTAGTCAGGCTTGGGTGAAATGGACGAGTATTTTCTAGTCCGCTAAGAAGGCCCCTGATCGCGAGATCAGGGGCCTTTTTGTTAAAGAGAACGGGCCGCCCTGCGAGGCGGGTCATCGGATAGGGATGTTGAGATGAGTGTGTTTGGCAAGTTACTGCGAACCTTGGGCCTGGCGGCAGAAGCGCCTGAACCGCCGAGCGCGACGGCGCAGCCATTGTCGCGTTTTGATCGTTTTGCTGCGGACAATCGCGAAGCCTTTGCGCTGATCGGCACCTTGCCGGAGCAGGAGATTGTGGCTGAAGAGCGGCGCCTCGCTGCCGAGGTGACGGACATTCTGCTGTCGCTCAAGCCGTTTATGGTGGAGGGGGTGTCGCGTCTGGAGATTCAGGAACAGGTGCTCCAGCAGCTTGATAGCCGGCAGTTACTGCCTGCGCTGGTGGGCTACAAGGGATACCCCGCAGCCGTTCCTGTCTCGGTGAATGCGGAGCTGATCAGTTGCCTGCCCTCGGAGAAACGCTTGCCGGCCAGTGCATTGGTCAAGGTCGAGGTCGTGGTGTCATCGCGCAAGGGGTATGGGGCGCAGTCCTGGACCTTTGCCACGCCCGGCGCCAGCACAGAACAACTGCGCTTGTTGAGCGCTGCCAAGGACGCTCTGGAGCAGGGCTTGCGACAGGTACGCGGTGGTGAGTCGCTGGGGGCCATCGGCGGTGCGATCCAGGAAGTGCTGGACGCCCAGGGATTCAGTGCAGTGGTTGAATACTGCGGTTATGGCATGGGCAGGCAGCGGATCCAGGCGCCTCAGGTACTGGGTTACCGCGTTGCGGGGTGTTCCGAACCCATGGTGGCCGGTCAGGTATTGAATGTTCAGGTGTTGGCCAAGGCCGGAACCCCACCTGTCCGGGTGATGCCCAATGGCTGGAATGTGGTCGCTCACGATCGGTGCGACGGGGTGGGGGTCAGTGCCATGGTCCGAGTGACGGAGGTGGGGGCAGAACGTCTCAGCCGGTTTGTCGACTGAAGTCTCTGCGTTGCAAGACAAATGGCGATTGCACCTTGGGTGGATCGCCATTTGTATGTCCAGGTATTGGAAAACCCGGGTTTTTCGCGTTCACGCAATACCGGGAAAGACATTGCCCCGTCCAGCCTCTGGGGCGCCGTGTACCTTTGAAGTCGTCCCTCAGTGTTTTGTCCTGGCAGCGAATTATCGCTGGGCGGCATTGATCGGATTGTATTGGGTTGTCAGTTGACAACCTTGTGTTCCTGACGATACTGGAGGCTATGGATGGCTCGTGCAACTCATCCCAAGAAAGACATTGAAATGGCCCTGCGTTACGCCGAATGGCAGGGCTGGCGCATCGAGATTGGCGGTGGTCATGCCTGGGGGCGGATCTACTGCCCGTACAACAACGAAGTGTGTCGCTGTGGCGAGTTCTGCATCACCAGTGTCTGGCGTACACCGAAGAACCCGGCCCAGCACGCCCGGGCGTTGTGCCGGGTAATCGACAACTGCACCGTGAACCAGCTGCGTGGGGCCAAGGCACCGGCAGCCCGTCAGGAGTAAGCACCATGGAATACCTGTTCACCCTCAACTATCTGCTGCCGCTGGAGGGCTGCGATCCGCTGCAACTGGTGGAGCGCCTCGGTGCGGCGGGGTGCACCGACGCCCTGGTCGGCATCGGCCTGGCCGGGCGCCTGGCCCTGGAGTTCAGTCGCGAAGCCGAGAGTGCCGAGGCGGCGCTGCTCAGTGCCCTGGGGGATATCAAGCGGATCATCCCCGAGGCGCGGCTGGTGGAGGCCAGCCCGGATTTTGTCGGCCTCAGCGAGATTGCCGAGATCGTCGGGGTGTCACGGCAGAACATGCGCAAGCTGATGCTCGGCCACGCCGACAGCTTTCCCCTGGCGATCCATGAAGGCAGCACCTCGCTGTGGCATCTGGCGGAGGTCCTGAGCTGGCTGGACAGCAAGGGCGGCTACCCCCTCAAACACCCGGTGATCGAGGTGGCGCGGGTGGCGCAGCAGGTGAATACCGCCAAGGAGTCGCAGCGCATCGGGCCTCTCAGCGGTGAGCTGGTGGCCCTGCTGGGCTGACGGGGCAGCGCTTAGCGGCGGGCCACGTCGGAGAAGTAGAACTTGTCCAGGGTGTGCCGTGATTCGGTGTACTCGAACTGCCGCCCGTCTTGCAGAAAGGTCTGGTTGCTCACCACGATCACATGGCTCTGGCCGTCCAGGTCGAGCAACTGCTGGTCGTCCTTGCTTCGCGGGCTGGCCTCGATGGTGCGCTGGGCATAGCTGATGTTCAGTTGCAGGGTCTGTTCGATGTAGGCGTAGATCGAATGCTCGGCGATCTGCCGGTCCAGCCCCGGAATCAGCTCGGCGACAAAATGGTTGATGTCGAGAATCACCCGTTTGCCATCGATTCGCCGCACGCGCTTGATCCGTGTGATCAGGCTGCCTTCTTCGGCCTGCAGGTGATTGAGCAGGGCGCCTTGCAGGGGGAACTGGCTGAACTCCACCACCTCGGTGCTGACGTCATCCCCCAGGCGCGGATAGGTTTCCTGGAAGCTGACGATGCCGCCCAGTTGGAACTCGATGGGATTGGGCGAGAGCACGAAGGTGCCCTTGCCATGGATCTTCTGCGCGAAGCCACGCTCCTGCAGCAGTTCGATGGCCTTGCGCACGGTGCCGCGGCTGGCCTGGTAGCTGTCCATCAATTCGCTTTCCGAAGGCAGGCGGGCGCCACGCTCCAGGCGTTCGGTGGTGATGCTGGCAAGCAGATCGCTGTAGATCTGGTTGTATTTGCTCATGGGATGGCTCTGTGCCGGACTGTGCTCAAGGCAGGCACCTTAAGGGCTGGACGGGGCATTTGTCCATGCGCCCGGGCCAGGCGTCGCCTGGCGGAAACGGCCCGGCGCAGGGCGTGCCGGAAGAAAATTTCAAACTCGTCTGTACGAGTTGTTGATTTAACTCGTACAGACGAGTAATTTGCCCCTCGGCGTGCTGCCAATAACAAAAACCTCAGGTGGAAGAAAAGCATGAGCCACGACTATTCAACGATCGCCAGCGAGTTGCTGTACAGCCTCGGTGGCGCCGACAACCTCGAACAGGCGGCCCACTGCGTGACCCGCCTGCGCCTGGCCCTCAAGGACCCGAGCCTTGTCGACAGCGCCACCCTCAACCAGATCGACCTGGTCAAGGGCTCGTTCTTCACCGGTGGCCTGTTTCAGGTGGTGATTGGCCCCGGCGAGGTGGAAAAGGTCTATGCGGCCTTGCGCCAGCAGACCGGTCTGGCGGCCTCGACCATTGCCGATGTGAAGGACAAGGGCGCCCAGAAGACCCACGCCATGCAGCGTCTGGTGCGGGTGTTCTCCGATGTGTTCATGCCGATCCTGCCGGCGCTGATCATCGCCGGCCTGCTGATGGGGGTGAACAACCTGCTGGGGGCCAAGGGCATGTTCATCGAAGGCAAGACCCTGCTTGAGGCCTACCCGGGCCTCGACGGGCTCTGGAGCCTGATCAACCTGATGGCCAACACCTCCTTCGTGTTCCTCCCGGCCCTGGTGGGCTGGTCGGCGGCCAAGCGCTTTGGCGGCAGCGAGATCCTTGGCATCGTCCTGGGCCTGATGCTGGTGCACCCGGACCTGCTCAACGCCTGGAACTACGGCAAGGCGGTGGCCGGGCTGGATGGCCAGAGCCTGCCGTACTTCGACATCTTCGGTCTGTTCCAGATCGAGAAGGTCGGCTACCAGGGGCAGATCCTGCCGATCCTGCTGGCGGCCTATGTGATGAGCGTGATCGAAAAATGGCTGCGCGCCCGGGTGCCCAACGCCATCACCCTGCTGGTGGTGCCCATCACCACCATCGTGGTCACCGGCGTGCTGGCCCTGGCGATCATCGGTCCGGTGACCCGGCACCTGGGGATTCTGATCACCGAAGGCGTGGTCACCCTGTTCGAGCTGGCGCCCATGCTCGGCGGCGCGATCTTCGGCCTGCTCTATGCACCGCTGGTGATCACCGGCATGCACCACATGTTCCTGGCGGTCGACCTGCAACTGATTGCCACCCAGGGCGGCACCTTCATCTGGCCGATGATCGTCATGTCCAACCTGGCCCAGGGCAGCGCGGCCCTGGCGGTGTTCACCATGAGCCGCAACGCCCGTGACCGCAGCATGGCCTCGACCTCGGCGATTTCCGCCTACTTCGGCATCACCGAGCCGGCGATGTTCGGCGTCAACCTGCGCTACAAGTTTCCCTTCTATGCCGCGCTGGTCGGCTCGGCCCTGGGCAGCGTGTTCCTGTCGCTGAACAAGGTCCAGGCCTCGGCCATTGGCGTTGGTGGGCTGCCGGGGTTCATCTCGATCATTCCCCAGTACATCCCGCTGTTCGTCATCGGCATGGTCATCGCCCTGGTGGTGCCTTTTGTCCTCACCTGCGGCCTGAGCCTGAAGATCATCCGGCCCGGCTATCGCGTGGCCTGACCCGCCCTGTAGGCGCCGGCTCGCCGGCGAATGTCCTCGTACTCTCCAAAGGATTCCCCCATGCAAGACTGGCAGCGTTCGGTGATCTACCAGATCTACCCGAAGAGTTTTCACAGCCACCAAGGGCAGCCCACCGGCGACCTGCTGGGTGTGGTGGACAAGCTCGACTACCTGCACTGGCTGGGGGTCGACTGCCTGTGGCTGACGCCGTTCCTGCGTTCGCCGCAGCGGGACAATGGCTATGACATCAGCGACTACTACGCCATCGATCCCAGCTACGGCAGCATGGCCGATTGCGAGCTGTTGATCGCCGAAGCCGGCAAGCGCGGGATCAAGCTGATGCTGGATATCGTGGTCAACCACACCTCCATCGAGCACGCCTGGTTCCAGCAGGCCCGCAGCAGCCTGGACAACCCCTACCGGGATTTCTACATCTGGCGTGACGCGCCCAACAACTGGGAATCCAAGTTCGGCGGCTCCGCCTGGGAGTACGAGGCCCAGACCGGGCAGTACTACCTGCACCTGTTCGACCACACCCAGGCCGACCTCAACTGGGACAACCCCCAGGTGCGCGCCGAGGTGTTCAAGATGATGCGCTTCTGGCGCGACAAGGGCGTCGGCGGCTTCCGCCTCGACGTGATCAACCTGATCTCCAAACCGTCGGACTTCCCTGAGGACCAGAGTGACGGCCGCCGCTTCTATACCGACGGTCCCAACGTCCACCAGTACCTGCAGGAAATGCATCGGGAAGTGTTCGCCGGCCACGATCTGGTGAATGTCGGCGAGATGTCCTCCACCCGCCTGGAGCACTGCATCCGCTATTCCCATCCGGAGTCGAAGGAGCTGTCGATGACCTTCAACTTCCATCACCTGAAGGTGGACTACCCCAACCAGCAGAAGTGGCTGCGGGCCGATTTCGACTTCCTCGAACTCAAGCGCATCCTCTCCGATTGGCAAACCGGCATGCAGGCCGGTGGCGGCTGGAATGCGCTGTTCTGGTGTAACCACGACCAGCCGCGGGTGGTCTCGCGCTTTGGCGATGACGGCGAACACCGGGTGGTCTCGGCGAAGATGCTGGCCACCGCGTTGCACCTGCTCCAGGGCACGCCTTTCGTCTATCAGGGCGAAGAGCTGGGCATGACCAATCCGCATTTCGAGCGCATCGAGCAGTACCGCGATGTCGAGACCCTGAACATCCACCGCCTCAAGCGCGAGGCCGGTGAAGACCCGCAGGCCATCATGGCGGCGATCCAGCAGAAATCCCGGGACAACGGACGCACGCCGATGCAGTGGCAGGCCGGGGCCAATGCCGGGTTCAGCAGCGTCGAGCCCTGGATCGGGATACCGGCCAATGCCGGCCAGATCAATGTCGCGGCCCAGCTCGACGACCAGGATTCGGTGCTGCATCACTATCGCCGGCTGATTGCCTTGCGCCGCCATGAGGCGCTGATCCAGCACGGCCTCTATCGCCAACTGCTGTCCGAGCATCGGCAAGTCTGGGCCTATGTGCGCGAGGGCGAGGGCGAGCGCCTGCTGGTGGTGAACAACTTCTACGGCGCGCCGTGCGAGGTCGAGTTGCCGGAAGCGGTAATCGGCGCGGGCATGCAACAGCGCCTGCTGATCAGCAACTACCCGGACCACGAGCCCCGCAGCCAGCACGTGCACCTGCGGCCTTACGAGTCTTTCGTCCTGCACCTGACCCTGTAGGAGCCGGCTGGCCGGCGCCTGCGAATTCGAACAACACAATAAAAATAATGGGTGGCTTATGAGAACAACAATAAATCGCGGTCTGGCGGCGTCCTGCCTGTGCCTGGCCTTGCCCTTTCCGGCCCAGGCCCTGGAGTTTGCCGGCTACCTGCGCAGCGGCCTGGGCACCTCGGTCAACAGTGGCTCGCAGTCCTGCTTCCAGTTGCCCGGCGCGCAGTCCAAGTACCGCCTGGGCAACGAGTGCGAGCAGTACGCCGAGCTGGAACTGCGCCAGGACCTGTACACCCTGGACGACGGCTCGGTGCTCAGCGTCGACGGCATGGCCTCGCTCTACAACCGCTACGACCGCAACCTGACCTTCCAGGGCGAAAACGGTTCGGCGCGGATGCCGCAGATGTACGCCCAGTGGTCGAACCTGCCCAGCCTCAATGGCGGTTCGCTGTGGGCCGGGCGCCGTTACTACAAGCGTAACGACATCCATATTTCCGACTTCTACTACTGGAACCAGAGCGCCACCGGCGGCGGGGTCGAGGACGTGCGCATCGGCGATCTGAAATACAGCTACGCCTTCTCCCGCAAGGACAATCTCTATCAGAAGCAGGCGGTGAGCCGTCATGACTTCAACGTCGCTGGCTTCCAGACCAACCCCGGCGGCGAGCTGGAACTGGGCCTGAGCTACCTGGAAAAGCCCGATCGCCGCGGTGCCCACAATGGCTGGGCGATCACCACCCAGCATGTGCAGAAGGACTTTTTCGGCGGCAAGAACAAACTCGCCCTGCAATACGGCGAAGGCCCCGGCACCGGCCTGGGCTACACCGGCAACACCTACCTGGATGACAGCAACAAGAGCTATCGCCTGGTGGAGTTCTTCGACTGGCAACTGACCCCGCGCTTCGGCGGCCAGGTGGAGGCGGTCTATCAGAAGGACATTCGCCCCGACGGCCAGGATCAGAACTGGATCTCGTTGGGCGTGCGCCCGGCCTACGCCATCACCGAGCAATTCAAGCTGGTGACCGAGTTCGGCCACGATCAGGTGGAGGCCCCCGGGGGCACCCGCAAACTCAGCAAGTTCACCTTCGCGCCCACCTGGTCACCCAAGGGCCCGGACTTCTGGGCCCGACCGGAGGTGCGCCTGTACTACACCTATGCCAGCTGGAACGAGGCCGCCAAGCGCGCGGCCAATGAGCTGGCGGCTGGTTCCGCGCTGTCCGACAGCGGCGTGTTCGGCAGCGCCCGGCACGGCGCGAACGTCGGCTTGCAGGTCGAGTACTGGTGGAAATAAGCGATGCTGTCGGGGCTCGCGCTCCATCGGCACTTCAAGGAATCAACAGCAGGTGACGTCATGGCCATAACCCAACCCTTGCAATTGCTCGCGCCCCTGTCCGGGGTGCTGCTGCCCCTGGAGCAGGTCCCGGACCCGGTGTTTTCCAGCCGGGTGATCGGTGACGGGCTGTGCATCGACCCGACTTCCCAGACGCTCTGCGCACCGCTGTCCGGGGTGGTCAGCAACCTGCAGCGCAGCGGCCATGCGCTGAGCATCACTGGCGAACAGGGCCAGCAGGTGCTGATGCACATCGGGCTGGACACGGTGAACCTGGCAGGCAAGGGCTTCACCTGCCTGATCGAGGAGGGTCAGCAGGTGATGGTTGGCCAGCCGCTGATCGAGTTCGACGCCGACTACCTGGCCCTGCATGCCCGCAGCCTGCTGACCCTGATGCTGGTGGTCAGTGGCGAAGCGGTGACCGGGCTGGTCACCGACAGCGTGCTGGTGGAAGCGGGGCAGCCGGTGTTGCGGCTCGACCCTGCCGCCGCAGCGGCGCAGACCCCGGAGGCCGCGGGGCAGGCGCTGTTTTCCAGACCGCTGATTCTCGGCAACCCCCAGGGCCTGCATGCGCGCCCGGCGGCGCTGCTGGCCCAGGCCGCCAAGGGCTTTGCCGCGAGCATCTGCCTGCATCGGCGCGAGGACTCGGCCAATGCCAAGTCCCTGGTGTCGATCATGGCGTTGCAGACGGTGCAGGGCGATGCCTTGCAGGTCAGCGCCGTGGGCGCGGATGCCGAGCAGGCGATCCAGGCGCTGGTGGAACTGCTGGCGTCCGGTTGTGGCGAAAAGATCAGCGCCGCAGCAAGCCCCGAGCCGCGAGTCGTGGTTGATGAAGCGCGGGATCCGTTGTGGCGAGGCGTTTGCGCGTCCCCGGGCTCGGCATTCGGTCAGGTGTTGCAGGTGGCCGAGCAGCGCCTGCAGATACGCGAAGCGGCAACCCGCCCGCAGCAGGAGCGCGAGTCTCTGGAGCAGGCCCTGACCCAGGCCCGGGAGGCTCTGCAGCTGCTGCGCGACAGCGCCAGCGGTGACGCGCAGCAGGACATCTTCCGGGCCCATCAGGAGCTGCTCGATGACCCGAGCTTGCTGGAGCAGGCCCACGCCCTGATCGCTACCGGCAAGAGCGCGGCCTTTGCCTGGAACAGCGCCATTGAAGTCACCGCCGAGTTGTTCAAGGGCCTGGGCAGCAGCCTGCTGGCCGAGCGCGCGGTGGATCTGGCGGATGTCGGCCAACGGGTGCTCAAGCTGCTTCTCGGGGTGCAGGAGCAAGCCCTGATCCTGCCGGATCAGGCGATCCTGATTGCCGAGCAACTGACCCCGTCGCAGACCGCGAGCCTGGACACGGCCAAGGTGCTGGGGTTTGTCACCGTCGGGGGCGGCGCCACCAGCCATGTGGCGATTCTGGCCCGGGCCCTGGGCCTGCCGGCGATCTGTGGCTTGTCGCCTCGGGTCCTGTCCCTGGTCAACGGCACCCGGGTCCTGCTGGATGCCGATCGCGGCGAGCTGCATACGGACCCGGACCCGCAGCGGGTGCAGCAACTGCAGGCCCTGCGTCAGCAGCAACGCCAGCGCCAGCAGCAGGACCTGGCCCAGGCGGCGCACCCTGCGGTGACCTGCGACGGTCATCACCTGGAGGTGACGGCCAATATTGCCTCCCTGGCCGAGGCCGAGCAGGCAATGAGCCTGGGCGGTGAAGGCGTCGGCCTGTTGCGGTCGGAGTTCCTCTACCAGGACCGCAGCCACGCCCCGAGCCCCGAGGAGCAGGCCGCGACGTACCGGGCCATCGCCCAGGCCCTGGGGCCGACGCGCAATCTGGTGGTGCGGACCTTGGACGTGGGCGGCGACAAGCCCCTGGCCTATGTGCCCATGGATCGCGAAGCCAACCCCTTTCTCGGCCTGCGCGGCATCCGCCTGTGCCTGGAGCGTCCCGAACTGCTGCGCGAGCAGTTCCGGGCGATGCTCGCCTGCGCCGGGCAGGCCCGCCTGCACATCATGCTGCCGATGGTCAGCCAGCTGGCGGAGCTGCGTCAGGCGCGCCAGTTGCTCGATGACGAGGTCCAGGCCCTGGGCCTCGCGGAGCGGCCCAAGCTGGGGATCATGATCGAGGTGCCTTCGGCGGCCTTGATGGCGGATCGTTTTGCCCCGGAGGTGGATTTCTTCTCCATTGGCACCAACGACCTGACCCAGTACACCCTGGCCATGGACCGCGATCATCCGCGCCTGGCCGGCCAGGCCGACAGCTTTCACCCGGCGGTGCTGCGCCTGATCGCCCGCACCGTGCAGGCCGCCCACGCCCACGGCAAGTGGGTCGGAGTCTGCGGCGCCCTGGCTTCCGAGACCCTGGCGGTGCCGCTGTTGCTGGGCCTGGGGGTGGATGAACTGTCGGTGAGCGTGCCGTTGATCCCGGCCATCAAGGCGCGGGTGCGGGAGCTGGACTTGAGCCAGTGCCAGGCCCTGGCAGCCCGGCTCATCGATCTGGAAGACGCCGCCGAGGTGCGTGAATGCCTGCAACGGCAGCTAGTCGCCGCCGACTCACTGGTTCTGGAGAACTGAAGATGTTCGAGAAATTACAGCGGGCGTTCTGGAAAGCCCTGACCCCGGACCTGATCCCAGATCAGCCGAAGGCCCCCAAGGCCAGCACCGGCCCGCTCAATGCCGCGATGCTGCAGGCCTTGGGCGGCAGCGCCAACATCAAGAGCCAGCAACCCCTGGCCCTGACCCGCTTGCGCCTGGAACTGCACGACCCGCAGTTGCTCGATGCCAGTGCCCTGCGGGTGGCCGGGGTGCCGGCGGTGATGCCCCTGGCCGGTGGCGTGGTGCATCTGCTGCTGGGCTTGCAGGGCTGAGGGGGCTTTTTCACCGGCCAGCCGGCTCCTGCAGGAGCAATGCAACCTCCGGTAGGTGCTGGCTTGCCAGCGAGCAGGCCCGCCGCCTGCGTCCCGTCGCCGCGCCGGCCTTACTGTTTCTCAACTGCGGGTGTATCGTATTCGCCTTTTGCGGGCCTGGGTCCGCCGCAGATACGTGAGGTAGTTGAGTCCATGTCCTTTACCCGTCGACAAATACTCGGTGGTCTGGCCGGTCTGGTAGTGGTGGGCGTGGGAGCGGGCGGCGCCTCGCGTTACTGGCTGGGGAAAATGGCCGACGCCGAAGCGGGCCACGACTACGAGCTGATCGCCGCGCCGCTGGATGTGGAACTGGTGCCGGGGCACAAGACCCAAGCCTGGGCCTTTGGCCCATCGGCACCTGGTACCGAACTGCGGGTGCGCCAGGGCGAGTGGCTGCGGGTGCGCTTCATCAACCACCTGCCGGTGGCCACCACCATTCACTGGCATGGCATCCGCCTGCCCCTGGAAATGGACGGCGTGCCTTACGTCTCGCAACTGCCGGTGCTGCCGGGCGAATACTTCGACTACAAGTTCCGCGTGCCGGATGCCGGCAGCTACTGGTATCACCCCCACGTCAACAGCAGCGAGGAACTGGGCCGCGGCCTGGTGGGCCCGTTGATCGTCGAAGAGCGCGAACCCACCGGCTTCCAGTACGAACGCACCCTGAGCCTGAAAAGCTGGCACGTGGATGAAGAGGGCGCATTCATGCCCTTCAGCATCCCCCGCGAAGCGGCGCGGGGCGGCACCGCCGGGCGCCTGTCCACCATCAACGGCGTGTCCCAGGCGGTGATCGACCTGCCGGCGGGGCAGATCACCCGGGTGCGCCTGCTCAACCTCGACAACACCCTGACCTACCGCATCAACATTCCCGATGTCGAAGCGCAGATCTACGCGCTGGATGGCAACCCCATCGAGCCGCGCCCCTTGGGCAAGGAATACTGGCTGGGCCCGGGCATGCGCATCTGCCTGGCGATCAAGGCGCCGGCGGCGGGCCAGGAACTGTCCCTGCGCAACGGGCCGGTGCGCCTGGGCACCTTGCGTTCGGTGGCCAACAGCGATGCGCCGACCCAGTGGCCGCCAGCCCTGCCGGCCAACCCGGTGGCCGAGCCGGATCTCGACAATGCCGAGAAGCTCAACTTCAATTTCGAGTGGGTTGGCTCGGTCTCGGTGAACGTGGACAATGGCCAGCCGCCGAGCCTTTGGCAGATCAACGGCCAGGCCTGGGACATCACCGACAAGACCTGCGCCGATCGGCCGATCGCCACCCTGAAAAAGGGCAAGAGCTACATTTTCGAATTGAAGAACATGACTCAGTACCAACACCCGATCCACTTGCACGGCATGAGCTTCAAGGTCATCGCCTCGAACCGCAAGAAGATCACCCCCTACTTCACCGACACCTACCTGCTGGGCAAGAACGAGCGTGCCCGCGTGGCGCTGGTGGCGGATAACCCCGGGGTCTGGATGTTCCACTGCCACGTGATCGACCACATGGAAACCGGCCTGATGGCCGCCATCGAGGTGGCGTGATGCGCCAGATACGCCCGGCGCCGATCATCGACCGCAGCCGCGACCAGGACTTCATGCGCGAAGCCCTGGCCCTGGCCGCCCAGGGCGCGGCCCTGGGGGAAGTGCCGGTGGGCGCGGTGCTGGTGCTGGATGGCCAGATCATCGGCCGCGGCTACAACTGCCCGATCAGCGGCAGCGACCCCAGCGCCCACGCCGAGATGGTGGCGATCCGCGCGGCGGCCCAAGCGGTGAACAACTATCGCCTGCCCGGCAGCACCCTGTACGTGACCCTGGAACCTTGCAGCATGTGCGCCGGCTTGATCGTCCACTCGCGCATTGCCCGCGTGGTGTACGGCGCCCTAGAACCCAAGGCCGGCATCGTGCAGAGCCAGGGCCAGTTCTTCACCCAGGGGTTTCTCAATCATCGGGTGCTGTACGAGGGCGGGGTGCTGGCCGAAGAGTGCGGCACGGTGTTGAGCGAATTCTTCAAGGCGCGCCGGGCGCGCTGATCCCAAGCCGGTTCGCGGCGTTCGCGAGCAAGCTTGCTCCTGCAAAACCTCAGAGGAGCCGGCTTGCCGGCGAACAGCCCTCGGAGCCCAGCGCCGCTCTGGCGGGCCAGCTCCTACAAGGGAAGGGCGGGGTTATTTTCTGGCGACAATCACCGCGCGCATCGGCGCCGGCAGGCCTTCGATGGTCTTGCTGTGATCGTTGGGGTCGAGGAAATCGCTCAGCGACTGGTACTTCATCCACTCGGTGCCGCGCTGCTCCTCGATGCTGGTCACGCTGACATCCACGCAACGCACGTCGCTGAACCCGGCGCGCCGCAGCCACAGCTCCAGGGCCGGCACCGAGGGCAGGAACCACACGTTGCGCATCTGTGCATAACGATCTTCCGGCACCAGCACCTGATGCTGATCGCCTTCCACCACCAGGGTTTCCAGCACCAGTTCGCCGCCCTTGACCAGGCAGTCCTTGAGCGCCAGCAAATGCTCGATGGGCGAACGGCGGTGGTAGAACACGCCCATGGAAAACACCGTGTCGAAACCTTCCAGGTTGGCCGGCAGGTCCTCGAAGGGGAATGGCAGGTGCCACACCGCAGGCTGCGACAGGTAGCGCTGCACCGCCTGGAACTGGCAGAAGAACAGCCAGTTGGGGTCCACGCCGATCACGCTGTGGGCGCCGGCGCCGAGCATGCGCCACATGTAGTAGCCATTGCCGCAGCCGACATCGAGGATGCGTTTGCCTTCAAGGTTCAGGTGCGGGGCGACCCGTGACCATTTCCAGTCCGAGCGCCATTCGGTGTCCACGTGCACGCCGAACAGGTCGAACGGGCCCTTGCGCCACGGTGACAGGCCCATCAACGCGCTGCGCATCTGCGCCCGAGTGGCGCCGTCGCAGTCAGTGTCCAGTCGCAGGCCGTTGACCAGGTCGACTTCGCTGGGTTGGACGTTCGGCAATGCGTCGAGGGCGCTCTGCCAGCGTTCAAGGTCGCCATGGCCCTTTTCCATCTTGGCATCGAGCTGGGCTTGCAGACCGGCGGCCCAGGCGGCCAGGGGCGTGCCCGCCAGACGGCGGGCGAGGGGGGACAGATCAATCATGGCAGGGCAATCAACGAGGCAAAGTTAAGACACTGGAACCACGGCACGACTTTCGAGAACCCGGCGGCCAGCAGGCGTTCACGGTGTTCTTCGAGGCTGTCGGGCTTCATGACGTTTTCGATGGCGCTGCGCTTCTGGGCAATTTCCAGTTCGCTGTAGCCGTTGGCGCGCTTGAAGGCGATGTGCAGGTCGGTGAGCAGCGCGTGTTCCTCGGTATCGTTGAAGCGCAGCTTCTCCGAGAGGATCAGCGCGCCGCCGGGCAGCAACGACTGGCGGATGCGCCCGAGCAGGGCTAGGCGCTGCTCCGGGGCGATGAACTGCAGGGTGAAGTTCAGCGCCACCACCGAGGCCGGCTGGAACTCCAGGGCCAGGATGTCACCTTCGACCACCTGCACCGGCAGCAGCTCCTGGAACATCGAATCCTGGCCGTTGAGGTATTCCCGGCAGCGCTCGACCATGGCCGCCGAGTTGTCCACGGCGATCACCCGGCAACCGTCCGTGCGCACATGGCGGCGCAGGGCCTGGGTCACCGCGCCCAGGGACGCACCCAAGTCATAGAGCACGCTGTTGGGCTGGGCGAACTGCGCCGCCAGCACCCCGAGGTTCTCGACAATGGTCGGGTAACCCGGCACCGAGCGCTTGATCATGTCCGGGAACACCCGCACCACATCCTCGTTGAAGGCGAAGTCGGGCACCTGGGCCAGGGGCTGGGCGAATAGGCGGTCGGGTTCTTTGCTCACGGCATTTCCAGCGATGGAGATAAAAAAGAGGGCGGCATTGTAGCCGCTGCCGCAGGCTGCGATAAGGCCCGCAGGGCCTTCAGGAGAGCAAGGGCGACGCAAGGTGTGGCCCTTGGCCGGGAAGCCGGCTCCTACCGATCGCAGGGGCCGGCTTGTTGGCGCAGGCTGATCAGCGCGGTTTCTGGCTGAACGCCGAAGCGGCGATGCCCCACTGGCCCAGCCAGTAGAAAATGATGATCAGGTAGGGCGCGGCATCGAAGGCCAGCACGAAGCGGCTGATGCCGATCAGGCTGTCGGAGAACGCGAAGCTCAGGGCCCCCACCGCCGCCAGCGCCGCCGAGCGTTTGGGCACCGCTGAGCCGAGGCGCGCCAGGGCCCGCCAGAGCATGGCGCTGATGGTCAGGGCGTAGACGATCACCGGGATCAGCAGCGGGCCCAGGCCGTGGGCGATCAGGATCGCCAGCAACACCCCGCCGATGGCCAGTGCCACCGCCAGCGGCAGCAGCGCCGGGCGCCGGCAGTCACTGAGATAAGCCTTGAGGTAGGCCAGGTGGGCCACCAGGAAGGCCCCGAGGCCGAACACGAACAGGTCCGAAGGCCAGGCCAGCAGCACGTCACCCAGCACCGAGAACAGCAGGCCGAGGATGATCCAGCGGCGGTAGTCCCCGGACGGCGCATCGTGCAGCCAGCCCAGCAGGGCCAGCACCGGCAGCGGCTTGACCAGCAGGCAGAGCAGCGTGGCATGCACGCTGACCCCGTAGATGAAGGTGGCGGCGCCCATCAGCGCCAGGATCAGCCAGCCCATGTCAGTTCACCGTGATCGAGCAGTCGAAAGCCTTCACCGGGGCCTCTTCCGGGGCCCAGGGTTGCTGGTAGGTCAGCAACAGCCGGCCCTGGCCCGTGGCGAAGGCCTGGAAGCGCCAGGTCGACTGCCCGCCGCTGCCCACCAGGCCGGTGTCCTCGGGGTTGTTGTAGACCTCGGGGCTGACCTTGCGCAGGATGCCGCCGGCCGAATCCTGGATCGCCCAGCGATAGCCGGTGGTGGGGTTGCTCGGCAGGGTCAGGGTCAGGGTTTGCCCGTGGTGCAGTTGCAGTGGGCATTGGTTCTGGTTTTCCACGCTGACGTTTTGCTTGGGCTGGCTGGCGCAAGCGCTCAGCAGGGCGAGGCTGAACAAGGCAAGAAGGCGGTGTGCAGGCATGGGTCAGGAAGCTCCGATCATTCGTGACGAACGGCGAGCATAACTGAAGATGATGGACGGTGTAGGGGAGGGATGGAGGTTGGCGGTTATGGCCTGTTCGCCGGCACGCCGGCTCCTACGTGGGACAACTGTAGGAGCCGGCTTACTGGCGCAGGGCGTTAGAACAGGACCTTGGCCACGTCGGCAAAACGCTTGGCGAAGTGCACGGTGAGGCCTTCCTTGAGGTACTCCGGCAGTTCATCGAAATGCCCGCGGTTAGGCTCCGGCAGGATCAGTTCGTGGATCTTCTGGCGCCGCGCGGCGATGACTTTCTCGCGGACCCCGCCAATCGGCAGCACGTGCCCGGTGAGGGTCAGTTCGCCGGTCATGGCCACGCCTTTTTTCGGCGGCTGGTTGCGCGCCAGGGACAGCAGGGCGCTGGCCATGGTCACCCCGGCGCTCGGGCCGTCCTTGGGCGTGGCGCCTTCCGGTACGTGCAGGTGGACGAAGGCTTCGTCGAAGAACTTGCTGTCGCCGCCGAACTGCTTGAGGTGTGAGCTGACGTAGCTGTAGGCGATCTCCGCCGACTCCTTCATCACGTCCCCCAATTGCCCGGTGAGCTTGAAGCCGCGGTTGTGGGTGTGGATCCGCGTGGCCTCGATCGGCAAGGTGGCGCCGCCCATGCTGGTCCAGGCCAGGCCGGTGATGACCCCGGTACCGCTCAGGACCTGCTCGTTGCGGAACACCGGCATGCCCAGCGAGGCCTCCAGGTCCTTGGGGCCGATCTTGATCGTGGCGTCCGGTTCGTCCAGCAGCTTGACCACCGCCTTGCGTACCAGCTTGCCCAGCTGTTTTTCCAGCTGGCGCACCCCGGCTTCCCGGGCATAGCCGTCGATCACCGTGCGCAGGGCACTGTCGCTGATGCTCAGGCTGGTCTTGGCCACGCCGGCCTTTTCCAGCTGCTTGGGCCACAGGTGGCGCTTGGCAATGGCGAGTTTTTCTTCGGTGATGTAGCCCGACAGGCGAATCACTTCCATACGGTCGAGCAGTGGGCCGGGAATCGAATCCAGGGTGTTGGCGGTGCACACGAACAGCACCTTGGACAGGTCCATGCGCAGGTCCAGGTAATGGTCGAGGAAGTCGACGTTCTGCTCCGGATCGAGGGTCTCCAGAAGCGCCGAGGCCGGGTCGCCCTGGTAGCTCTGGCCCATCTTGTCGATCTCGTCGAGCATGATCACCGGGTTCATCACCTCCACTTCCTTGAGGGCCTGCACCAGCTTGCCCGGCTGGGCGCCGATGTAGGTGCGGCGGTGGCCCTTGATTTCGGCTTCATCACGCATGCCGCCGACGCTGAAGCGGTAGAACGGCCGCCCCAGGGATTCGGCGATGGACTTGCCGACGCTGGTCTTGCCCACACCCGGCGGGCCCACCAGCAGCACGATGGAGCCGCTGATCTCGCCCTTGTAGGCCCCCACCGCGAGGAACTCGAGGATGCGGTTCTTGATGTCGTCGAGCCCGGCGTGGTGCTTGTCCAGCACCTTGCGGGCGTGCTTGAGGTCCAGCTTGTCGGCGCCGTAGATGCCCCACGGCACGGCCGTGGCCCATTCCAGGTAGTTGCGGGTGACGGCGTATTCCGGCGAGCCGGTCTCGAGGATCGACAGCTTGTTCATTTCCTCGGTGATGCGTTTCTGCGCCTGGGGCGGCAGCACCTTGTCGGCCAGGCGCTGCTCGAACTGTTCCAGGTCGGCGCTGCGGTCGTCCTTGGTCAGCCCCAGCTCCTGCTGGATCACCTTGAGCTGTTCCTTGAGGAAGAACTCGCGCTGGTGCTCGCCGATCTTGCGGTTGACCTCGGCGGAAATCTCTTTCTGCAGGCGCGCGACTTCGACTTCCTTGCGCAGCATCGGCAGGACTTTCTCCATGCGCTTGAGCATGGGCACGCAGTCCAGCACTTCCTGCAACTCGTTGCCGGTGGCGGAGGTCAGGGCCGCGGCGAAGTCGGTCAGGGGCGACGGATCGTTGGGGCTGAAGCGGTTGAGGTAGTTCTTCAGTTCTTCGCTGTACAGCGGATTGAGCGGCAGCAGCTCCTTGATCGCATTGATCAGCGCCATACCGTAGGCCTTGACCTCGTCGGTGGGCTCGCTGGGCTGATGCGGGTACTCGACTTCCACCAGGTACGGTGGCCGATGGTGCTTGAGCCAGGTGCGGATGCGCACTCGGGTCAGGCCCTGGGCGACAAATTGCAGCTTGCCGTTCTCGCGGCTGGCGTGGTGGACCTTGACCAGGGTGCCGTACTCCGGCAAGGCGGAGGTGTCGAAGTGGCGCGGGTCCTCTTGGGGGGTGTCCATGAAAAACAGGGCGAGGGAGTGATGATCGGATTTGCTCACCAGCTCCAGGGTTTCGGCCCAGGGTTCTTCATTGACGATGACCGGCAGCACTTGCGCTGGGAAGAACGGTCGATTGTGAATCGGGATGATGTAGACCTTGTCCGGCAGGCTCTGTCCGGGCAAGGCCAGGCCTGTGCCATGGGCAGCCTGTTGTTCAGTGTTTTCCGGATCGACGTAGTCACGCGGATCTTCGGGAAATTCTTGCTGGTCGCTCATGGAGGCTCCTGCGCGATGGACTATGCAACTTAGATGGGGCAGGTCGCCGCGGGTTTCAATGGGGGACAGGTTTCAGCGTTTTTCAGGCCTGCCGGAAATGCTGCCACGCCGCGGATGGCGTGCACTTGGAGCGCTTTTCTGACATGGGTTGTCAATAAAATGACTTGAATGTCACCTGTTTTATTGCGTGATCTTCTGTAGTTTGAGGATTAATCTGAATGCCCGGCATGTCAGCGTGAAACTGGCATTTATTTGACGCGCGCATTCAGCTTCTCAGAGGGATGGGTATGAAGAACGGACTTTTCTGCTCCCGGCGACGGTTATCCGCACCGGTAGGTTCAAGGGACGCCGGGACAGCGGAGCCACTGAGAGCGGCCTCATGAAGTGGCGCCAAACCTTTCAGGCAAGGATTGTCGGGGTGCTGGCGCTATTGCTGTTGGTTCTGATTGGCGCGGTGTATTTCGCGGTGAAGACCGCCACCACCCAGGCGGTGGAGCGCCAGGCGCAGTTGCAGTTGAAGATCGGCACCCGGGTGTTCGAACGGTTGCTGGACCTGCGCGGCCGCAACCTGCAGTACGGGGTCGACTGGCTGGTGGTGGATTCCGAGTTTCGTCGTGCGGTGCTCAGTGGCAAGCCGGTGGATATCCTTGCCGCCCTGGCCCAGCATCGCGGCGGCATCCGTTCCAGTGAAATGTTCGTGCTCAGCCCCGAGGGGCGGGTCATCGCCAGCACCTTGCCGGCGATTGCCCGGGACCAGCATTTCCCCTACGACCAGGCCTTGCGCCGGGCCATGCGCCACAACACCCACATGCTTTTTGTCGCGATCAAGGGCCGCCCTTATCTGCTGGTCCAGGGCGAAGTGCTGGATTCGCTGCCCATCGCCCGGGTGGTGATGGGCTTTCCCATGGACGAACTGTTTGCCCAGGAACTGCGTTCCATGAGCAACCTGGAAGTGTCGTTCCTGACCGTCGACGGCCAGCACCCCGGCGAGCTGTTCAGCACCCAGCCAGAGTTCTTCTGGTCACCGATCATCCATGTCCTGGCCGACTCGCTGTGGCAGTCCCTGCCTCCGTTGAGCGAGGAGCGCGGTCAGCGTTTCCTCAATCAGGCGCTGCAACTGGCCAACACCGGCGATGCCGCGGACCCACGGGTCATGGCCTTGCTGCAAAGTCCCCTGGAGCAGGCGCTGCAGGCCTTTGCCCCGCTGGATCGGGAATTCATGTGGATCGCCATGGTGGCGCTGGTGATATCCCTGGCCTGCGCCCTGCTGATGGCGCGGCGGGTTTCACGCCCCCTGGAGGACCTGGCACAGGCGGCGAGGCGCATCGGTTCCGGCAACTATCAGGCGCCGGTAGCGATCAAGCGCAGTGATGAGTTGGGCGTGCTGGCGGATGCGTTCAATGCCATGCAGAGCGCCATCGCCACCCGCGAACGGCAACTGGCCCATAACGCCCTGCATGATCCGCTGACCGGGCTGCCCAACCGTGCCCTGGCCATCGAGCGCCTGAGCAAGGCGATTGCCGCCCGGCGCAACGTGGTGCTGCTCTACCTGGGCATCGACAATTATCGGGCGATCAACGAAGGCTTTGGCAGTGAAGGCCTGGACCAGATGATGGGCGAACTCAGCCGGCGCTTGCGCGAAGTCCTGTCCCACGGCGACACGGCGGCCCGGATCACCGCCAGTGAATTTCTCCTGCTGTTGGAGAACATCGAGTTGGACGGGGCCATGGACATGGCCGACCAGCTGCATGACCTGCTCAGCCGGCCGCAACTGATCCAGGGCGATGAAGTGCGCCGGCAGATCTGCATGGGCATGGCGGTGTATCCCGCCGACGGCCAGTCCGCCGAGGAACTGATCAGCCGCGCGGCCATCGCCAGGCATGATGCGTCGCTCAAGCCCGGTTACTTGCAGGTCTATCAGCAGGACCGCGACCTGGCTCACCAGCGCCAGATCAGCCTGATTCGCGACCTGCGGCGGGCTGCCGCCGAAGGTGAGTTGTTCCTGCTGTACCAGCCCAAGCTCGACCTGCGTCGGGACTTCCTGCATCAGGCCGAAGCCCTGCTGCGCTGGCAGCACCCGGTGTTCGGCGTGGTCTCGCCGGCGGAATTCATTCCCCTGGCCGAGCGTACCGGCAGCATGCACAGCCTGACTGCCTGGCTCATCGAGGCCTGTATCCGCCAGTTGGCGGAGTGGAATCGGCGGGCCTTGCCGGTGCGCCTGTCACTGAACATCTCGGCCAGTGACCTGGAGGGGGACGGCCTGGAAGTGCGGGTCAGCGAATACCTGGAGCGCTATCAGGTGGCGGCCGAACAACTGGTGTTCGAGATCACCGAGAGCGCCATCATGCGCGACCCGGAGCAGGCCCTGGCCGTGCTGCAGCGCCTGCGCGGCTGTGGCATCAGCCTTTCGGTGGACGATTTCGGTACCGGCTATTCATCCCTGGCGCAGCTGCAGCGCCTGCCGGTGCAGGAGCTGAAGATCGATCAGTCGTTTATCCGCAACCTGGATGAAACCAGCGGTGACGCGGTGATCGTGCGCTCCACCATTGAAATGAGCCACAAGCTGGGGCTCAAGGTGGTGGCTGAAGGCGTGGAGTATGAGCACTGTCTGAAACTGCTGGAGGGTTGGGGCTGCGACACCGTGCAGGGCTACCTGATCAGCCGTCCACTGGTGACCGAGGCTTTTGAGCGCTGGCTGCTCAAGTCTCGGGTTTCAAGCTGAACAGGCTGGATGGCCGAGCTGCGGCCATCCAGGGACGTGTGCTCAGGGCGCGGCGGACTCGGCCTTGGTCAGCAGGCTGTGCAGCTCTGGCTCGATGCCTTCTTCACTGAGGTTGTCCATGATTTCCAGGATGCAGGGGGCGTAGTGGTGTTCGATCGCCACCTCCGACCAGTCCAGTTCATAGATCGCCATGACCCGTACATCCAGGTAGGGCGAATCCACCAACAGGCGTTTCAACAAGTCGATGGCCGGTGGGCTGCGCAACTCCCCCAGGGACACCGCGCAACGGTGCTGCCAATATTCGGGGCGCGACAGCAGGGTTTCGCCGAGGCGCTGCCATTGTGCCGGGGTGAAGGCGTGGAGCACTCCCTTGGCCACCTGTTCGGCGGTGTATTCATTCCAGTTGGCGGCTTCCGAGTCACCGAACCAGTGGTGTAGACGTTCAAACAACTCATCACGCTTATCCGTATTCATGATGTCTTTCTCCTGCGTGGGGCGGCCGCGCCAGCACGCTGTTCCTGGCGTGCCGCCCAGTGCCTTGGCGTTTGTACAGGCGTGCCAGGACCGATGCTGCCTCATTTGTGGCGGGCTTCCCAGTCTTAATGGCGCACGCTGACCAACAGCGTCGTGGCATTCGGTCCCGGGGCACGGCTGTCCCGGTTTACCAGGTGCCGGCGAACTTCACCGCGGCCGCGGCGCGCGAGGGCACCTTGAGGGTGTGCAGCAGGGACGACACATGGATGCGCACGGTGAACGGCGAGATCTCCAGTTCCCGGGCGATTTCCTTGTTGGTCTTGCCCTGAGCGATCAGCCGCAGGACTTCCTGTTGCCGGGTGGTCAGCTGGCTCACTTCGGCGCCGGCATCCAGGGGCAGCAGCAGGCCGGAAGGCGCGTACTTGACCACCACTTCGCCTTCGCGGATGGCCTGGATCGCCTGGCCGATCTCCTCCGGGCTGATGCTCTTGCCGATGAAACCGTCGGCCCCGGCGGCCATCACCTCGCCGATCAGGTCCTGGTTGTCGACCATCGACACCACGATGATCGAGGTCCGGGGCAGTTGGCGGCGCAGGTCGGCAATCAGGCTCACCGAGGTCAGGCCGGGAAAGCGCAGGTCGAGAATCAGCGAGTCCGGCTCCTCGCCGGCCTGGGCCAGGGCCAGCACCGCGGCCAGGTCGCCGGCCTCTTCCAGCACGGCGTCGGGCAGCAGGCGCTGGAGGGTGCGCAGCATGCCTTCGCGAAACAGCGGGTGGTCGTCGGCGACGATAATCCGGCACGTCATGTCGTGAAACTCCTTGAAACATCCAGTCCTGCGCCCATGCTAACTTGACGCGCGGCGTTGTAATTGCCCGCTGGTCGTGTTCGATACGCGGTTTTGCAAGGCGGCAAAAGACCACGGCAACGCCGATCGCACAAGGAGGTGATTGCATGAAAGTTGAGAAGGACAGCGAACTCGACCAGGCCACCCTGCGGATCATCGTCGCCGGTTGCGCCCTGCTCTGGTTTGGCGTGATCGGGTTTCTGCCGGGGCAGCAGGTCGAGCCCTATGTGCCGGTGATGATCTACATTGCCCTGTTCATGCTGGGTTCGATCCTCCTGCGCATGGCCATTGCCCGCTGGCCCGGGCACTACCCGGCGCGGCGCATCCTGGGCATGGTCTACGACTACACCGGCACCTGCTACGGCCTGGTGGTGGGCGGCGAGGGGGCGCTGCCGATCTACGCGGTGATGGTCTGGGTCAACCTGGGCAATGGCATGCGCTTCGGCTCGCGCTACCTGGCGATCGCCACCGTGCTGGCGCAGGTCGCGCTGTTCATGGTCTACCTGCTGACTCCCTATTGGCAGGCCCAGCCCTACATGGTGTTGATGCTGATGATCACCAGCACGGTGATTCCGGTGTACGCCCATATCCTGCTCAAGCGCACCCGCCTGGCTTCCGAAGAGGCAATTGCCGCCAACCTGGAAAAATCCCGCTTCCTGGCCCAGGCCAGCCATGACCTGCGCCAGCCGATCCACTCCATTGGCCTGTTCACCGCCTGCCTGCGCGAAGCCAACCTGGGGGTGGATGAGCGGCGGCTGGTGGACAACATCGACCGTTCGCTGCTCAACGTTTCGCAGTTGTTCCGTTCGATCCTCGACCTCTACACCCTGGACAACGGGCGGGTGCAGCCCAAGTACGACACCGTGCACCTGGGCGAGCTGCTGCGCGACCTGGTACGCCAGAACACCGAAGCCGCGCGCTGGGCCGGTGTCGAACTGCGGTTGCGCCCTTGCGCCCATTGGGTGCGGGTCGATCCGGGATTGTTGGCGACCATGGTGCAGAACGTGCTGTCCAACTGCTTCAAGTACGCCGCCGAGCGGCCGGTGCTGATTGGCGTGCGTCGGCGCGGCGCGGGCCTGGCCATTGTCATTTATGACCAGGGCCGGGGGATTGCCGAGGAACATCTGCCGAAGATCTTCGATGAGTTCTACCGGGTCCGCCAATTGCGCGACAAGGACGTCGAAGGCGTCGGCCTGGGCCTGTCCATCGTCAAGCGCCTGGGGCAGTTGACCGACCTGCAGGTGACGCTCCGCTCGCGGGTCGATCACGGCACCACGGTCAGCCTGCATGGCTTGTCACCGGCCGCGCCGCAGCGTTTACACGGCCGTGACGAGGCGTTGCAGAGCGGCTTGCTGACCGGGTTGCGGGTCTGTCTGGTGGAAGATGACCGCAACGTCCTGCTGGCCACCTCGGCGCTGCTGGAACGCTGGGGTTGCGTGGTCCAGGCCGAGTCGAGCGGGGAAGATCTGCTGACCGACTGCGACATCATCGTCGCCGACTACGATCTGGGCACCCGGGCCTCGGGCATCGAATGCATCGACAGTATCCGCCGGCAGCGCGGCTGGGAGGTGCCGGCACTGATCATCACCGGGCACGACATCGAGAAAATCCACGTGGCCCTGCACGACCGCAACATCGCCATCCTCTCCAAGCCGGTGCGGCCGGTGGAACTGCGGGGCACCTTGCGCGCCCTGCGCGAAACGCCGCCGGCCTCGGCCCACAGCGTTTCGGCGCCAGCGGCGGTTACCAGGTCCGGCATGGGATAAGCAGGGGGTAGTTGGTCATGGTCAGCTTCTTGTTCTCGCCGCTGGCGACTTCGACGAAGTCATCCAGCATGCCCGAGTACGAAGAGATCGAGCTGCGTTCGGTGTAGTAGTGGGTGGTCACCGGCCCGTAGTTGGTGTTGCTCTGGCCGGTGCCGACGTACTCGTTCCAGCGGCTGGTGCCGTACACCATGTCCTGGCCCTGGACGAAGTATCGACCGGGTTGCAGGCCCGTGAACTGGAAGATGCCGTTGCCGTCGGTCCGGGTCACCCGGTGCACGGCCACGGCCTCGGGGGCCATGCTTACCGGCGCGCCTTCGGGCTTGGACGCACGCAAGCTATGCCAGGCCTGCAAGTGCGGGGTGACCGGGTAGAGATAGATCTTGACGTCGCGGCTGTCCTCGATGCCGTCGTTGCCGACGATGCAGAACTTTCCGGTGAGCGTTGCAGTGCCCGGTTGCAGGGCGGCGCGGGCGGCCTGGGTGTCGAAGGGGACCTCGGGGTACTGCACGGTTGGGATCTTGACCGGAGGGTATTCGTCCAGGGTTCGTCCCTGACGCGGCGCGCAGGCACACAAGGCACAGGCGAGCAGGACCGTGCCTGCCACCATAAGGAAGCGAGAGCTCATGGGTTCACAACCTTTCAAGAAGTTGCAGTGTTCGCGCGCCATCGGCCTGCTACGGCGCAGGTGCCGGTGGTCGCCGCGAACCTGGGGGGCCAGAGGCCGCCGGCTTACTGCTTGGTGCACTCGGCGGGCAATGCGACTACCCCGCCCATGGAGGCGAAGGCGACCATGCCGCCGCTGGGCAATATGCAGTTGTATTCGCCGTTGCTGGTGCTGGCGGTGAAGTAGGTCTGGGAGGCGTCGCTGCGGACATTGGAGACCGTGTTCACCGGCTTGCCGAGGGTGGTCTGGGCGCGGTTCTTGAGGTCGTCGTTGCTCGGTTTGGCAATGGCGCAACCGCCCAGGGCGAGGGCCAGGGCGCTGAGCAGGGCGAGGGGGCGAAGGCTGGACTGGAGTTTCATGATGACTCTTCCTTGGTGTTGTTGTGTTTTCAACGGCGCAGCCGCTCCCGACACCGCAGAACGGCGGTGTTGAGGAGATCGGGTGGTTGCTCGGCACTATATCCCCGGGCTGGGGGAGGGTCGATTAGCACAAATGGGCTAATGTCGCTTTGCAATTACGGGGCGCAGGGGGAGGCGCACAGGGACGCCGGATGGGACCGGCGAGGTGTTGCCGGTCCCGGATCAGGGCTCAGGTGAGCAGTTGTTCCTGCAGGCGCCGGCCCAGCACATCCAGCAGGTCGCAGCCGTCGCGCAGGGGGATGACGCACAGCTGGGCGAAGTCCTGGAGCAGGGCGGGGTTGCTCTGCAGGTTGTCGTGGCTGGCGATGTTTTCCAGCAACTGGGTGGCCGCGCGGATGCGGTGGGCGGCGGCTTCGTGGAGGGCGTCCAGCGGGGCTTGGGTGTCCACCAGCAGGGCGGGGATGTTGTAGTCGTTGCTGGTCAATGGCATGTGACGAGAGTTGGGCTCTGTCGCAGTTGTGTCAGGTTTATTGGGTTTGACCTTTTTCATTTGATCGAGCTCCGGGTAGGCATGAGAGCTGCCAACGGCCTTCCTACGGGCTTGGGTGGCAGCCGCGCGCGGGGTAGGAATACCGAATACCCTTGGACTCGGCCACGCCGAAGCGTGCCCGCGCACGGCCGCCGCGGCTGATCTTACGGATGCGACAGATGCTCCGCAATCAGACGGGCGCTTATGCGCCAAGGGTTATCGAAGGGTTCCTACGCCCTGTCACTGAATTTGCAGTGACCCCCAGACCTTAAGGGCTGAACCTTTGAGGGACAAGGTGATGCAATTGGACGCGAGTTGTAGGAATTTTCGGTGGGCGCGATTTGTGGCGAGGGAGCTTGCTCCCGCTGGGGCGCGCAGCGCGCCCAAAAATGGGACTGCTACGCCCCGGAGCGCCGGCCAGTCCCACGGGAGCAAGCTCCCTCGCCACAGTAGAGGCCTTAAGCCTGGGTTGCGGTTTTTTGGGGGGGGACATATCCGTTGCTGCGGCTGTGGCCACTGGCGGTTTCGCTCTTACA
>NZ_JAJTTH010000017.1 GCF_021341665.1 Pseudomonas sp. Au-Pse12
CTCTGCTGCAGTCTGCTCAGCCAGGCTGCCACCGCTCTGTGACAGTGCTAAGGTTCCGCCCTAGCTTTTTGCATTCTCCAAGGAAGCCTTTATGCCGGACGCCTCGTCCCTCAACCCTGGTTTCATGGTGGTTCACGGTAACCGCCTGGACGAGTTGCGCAGCCTGGTGGTCAGCTGGATGCGGCGTTACCCCCTGGCGCCTCTGGAAAATGAAATTGCCCTGGTACAGAGCAACGGCATCGCTCAATGGCTGAAGCTGGCCCTGGCCGAAGACCCCGAAGTGGATGACAGCGGAGGCTGCGGAATCGCCGCAGCCATCGACGTGCAATTGCCAGGCAGCTTCATGTGGCAGTTGTATCGCCTGGTATTGGGACGAGACGAGATCCCGCCCAAATCCCTGCTGGATAAAGCCCCGCTGACCTGGCGTCTGATGCGCCTGCTGCCGGAATTGATCGATGAGCCGCATTTCGAACCCCTGCAACGTTTCCTGACCCACGACAGCGATCTGCGCAAGCGCTATCAGCTGGCGGAGCGCCTGGCCGACTTGTTCGACCAATACCAGGTATATCGGGCCGACTGGCTGGAAGACTGGGCCGCCGGCCGCCACCAACTGCGCAATGGCCGCGGTGAAACCAAGGCGCTGACTCCAGCCAACTGCTGGCAGGCCGAACTGTGGCGCGCGCTGTTGCTGGATGTCGGCACCGAAGGCATGGCCCAGAGTCGCGCCGGCGTTCACCAGCGCTTTATCGAGCGGATCAACCACTTGACGGTCGCGCCCAGCGGCCTGCCTTCCCGAGTGATTGTTTTTGGTATTTCCTCGTTGCCAGCCCAGGCACTGGAAGCACTGGCCGGATTGGCCCGCTTCAGCCAGGTGCTGCTTTGTGTGCACAACCCTTGTCGCCATCACTGGGCCGATATCGTTGCCGACAAGGACCTGCTGCGCCACCAGTACAAGCGCCAGGCCCGCAAGGCCGGAATGCCCCTGGCCCTGGACCCGCAAACCCTGCACCAGCACGCCCATCCACTGCTGGCCGCGTGGGGCAAGCAGGGCCGTGACTACATCAACCTGCTGGACAGTTACGATGACCCCAACAGCTATCGCAGCGCCTTTCGTGATGGCCGGATCGACCTGTTCAGCGAGAGCCCGCCGGCCAGCATGCTCCAGCAATTGCAGGACGATATTCTCGAACTGCGCCCACTGAATGAAACCCGCGAACTGTGGCCGCCAGTCGATATCCAGCACGACCTGTCGATCCGTTTTCACATTGCCCATAGCGCCCAGCGAGAAGTGGAGATCCTCCACGACCAGCTCCTCGCGCGTTTCAGTGCCGAGCCTGATCTGCGGCCCCGGGATGTGATCGTCATGGTCCCGGATATCGACAGCTACGCCCCGCATATTCGTGCGGTGTTCGGCCAGTTGGAGCGTGATGACCGGCGCTTCATTCCCTTCACCCTCACCGACCAGGGCCAGCGGGGTCGCGATCCGCTGCTGATCGCCGTTGAACACCTGTTGAAACTTCCGGACAGCCGCTTTCCAGTCAGTGAAATCCTCGACCTGCTGGATGTTCCCGCCTTGCGTGCGCGTTTCGGCGTCGACGAAGCCGACCTGCCGACCCTGCATCGCTGGATTGAAGGCGCCGGTATCCGCTGGGGAATGAATGCCGAACAGCGTGCCGAACTGGGGCTGCCTCCGGAGCTGGAGCAGAACAGCTGGCGTTTCGGCCTGCGGCGCATGCTCCTGGGGTACGCCGTCGGCCGCTCCGACGCCTGTGACGGGATCGAACCCTATGATGAAATCGGTGGCTTGGATGCGGCCCTGATCGGCCCGTTGGTCGCCCTGCTCGATGCCCTGCAGGTCGCCTACCAACAGCTCACTCAGCCTGCGCCTCCAGCGGAGTGGGGAGAGCGCCTGCATGACGTGCTGGAACAGTTTTTCCTCGCCAGTACCGAGCACGACGACTACCTGCTGGGGCAGCTCGACGACCTGCGCGAAACCTGGCTGGAAACCTGCGAGTCGGTGGGCCTGCAAGACCCGCTGCCGTTGACCGTGGTTCGTGAAGCCTGGCTGGCCGGGCTCGATCAGGGCCGCCTGTCCCAACGTTTCCTCGCCGGAGCGGTGAACTTCTGCACCTTGATGCCGATGCGCGCCATCCCCTTCAAACTGGTGTGCCTGCTGGGCATGAACGACGGCGATTACCCAAGGGCGCAGCCGCCCCTGGATTTCGACCTGATGGGCAGCGACTACCGCCCCGGCGACCGTTCGCGGCGTGAGGACGACCGTTACCTGCTGCTCGAAGCACTGCTGTCGGCTCGCGACCAACTGTACGTCAGCTGGGTTGGCCGCAGCATTCGCGACAACAGCGAACGCCCTGCCTCGGTGCTGATCGGCCAACTGCGCGATCACCTGGCCAGCGGCTGGCGGCTGCCCGATGAACAAGATGCGTTGCTGGACGCCCTGACCCAGGAGCACCCGCTGCAACCCTTCAGTGCCCGCTACTTCCATGACAGCGATGGGCTGTTCAGCTATGCCCGTGAATGGCAGGTGCTGCACCAGGTCCGAGACGAACAGGGCGAAGTCGAGCGCCTGGAACCCTATGTCCAGGACGAGCCCCTGAGCCTGGCCCAGTTGCAGGATTTCCTGCGCAACCCGGTGCGGCACTTCTTCAGCCAGCGGCTCAAGGTGTTCTTCGAAGCCATGGAAGCTCCGCTGGCCGACGAAGAGCCGTTCGTGCTCGATGCCCTGCAACGCTACAGCCTCAGCGACAGCCTGCTGGAAGCGGCGTTGAGCGATGCCGGGCAGCCGGAGCAAGCCTTGCAGGCTCAGGCTCAGCGGCTGCAAGCCAGCGGCCTGTTGCCCATGGCCGGTTTTGGTGAGTGCCTGCAACGCGAATTGATGGAGCCCCTGCCCGGTCTGCTGCAGCGTTACCGGCAATTGCTCGACCTGTGGCCGACCCCGGTCACCAGTGCGCTGCCGGTCAGCCTGGAGCTGCAGGGCGTGCGCCTGGAAGGTTGGTTGAGTGGCCTGCACCAGCGGGCGGATGGCGGGTTGTTGGCCGTGAGCGCGATTCCCAATGGCATCGGCTCGACCAAGACCCGTAAATGGCACCGGCTGATCAAACCGTGGGTCAATCACCTGCTGGCCTGTGCCAGTGGTTACTCCCTGACCACCGCACTGGTGGCCAGCGATGACAGCCTGTTGCTGCCGCCGCTGGAACAGGACGTGGCCCGGCAGATTCTCGGCAACCTGCTGCAGGCCTGGCAGGCCGGCATGCGCCAGCCCCTGCCGGTGGCGATCAAGACCGCCTTTGCCTGGCTCGGCCAGAGCGATCCGGACAAAGCCTCGGCCGCCGCCCGCAAGGCCTACGACGGCGACGGCCAGAACAGCGAGGGCGAGCGCCGGCAAAGCCCGGCCCTGGCCCGCCAGTTCGCCGATTACAACGCCCTGATCGCTGATGAAACCTTCAGCGGTTGGGCCGAGACACTCTATCGACCCCTGTTGAGCGCCCCCTGGCGTTCGGCCCTCGGCGAGGAGGCCGGCGCATGACTCGACAAGCTCCCCTGGCCCTGGCTTTTCCCCTGCGTGGCAGCCAACTGATCGAGGCCAGCGCCGGTACCGGCAAGACCTTCACCATCTCCGCGCTCTACCTGCGCCTGGTACTGGGCCATGGCGGCGATGCTGCCGGCTTCGGGCGTGAATTGCTGCCGCCACAGATCCTGGTCGTGACCTTTACCGATGCTGCCACCAAGGAGCTGCGCGAGCGCATTCGTACCCGGCTGGCGGAAGCCGCACGCTTCTTTCGCGATGAAACCAGCGCCCCCGATGGGCTGATTGTCGAGCTGCGCGAGCAATACCCCGCCGAGCAGTGGGCCGCCTGTGCCAACCGCCTCGACATCGCCGCGCAATGGATGGACGAAGCAGCGGTTTCGACCATCCACAGTTGGTGCCAGCGTATGTTGCGCGAGCACGCCTTCGACAGCGGCAGCCTGTTCACCCAGACCCTGGAAACCGATCACAGCGACTTGCTGGGCCAGGTCCTGCGTGATTACTGGCGGCTGTTCTGCTACCCGCTGCAGGGCGACGCGCTGAACTGGGTGCGCAGCAACTGGGTGGGCCCGGCGGAACTCATGCCCCGGGTGCGCGCGATGTTCGGTAGCGAGCGCCGGGACACCTCCGAGCAGACGCCCGGTGAGTTGATCGAAGCCTGCCTGCAGGAGCGGCGTGCGGCCCTGGTCCAGATCAAGGCGCCCTGGCGCCAATGGGCAGTGGAGCTGCGGGAGATCTGCCTGCAAGGCGTGGCCAGCAAAAGCGTCGACGGGCGCAAGATGCAGGCGCGCTTCTTCGAGCCCTGGTTCGAAAAGATCACCGCCTGGGCGGAGGACGAGTCCGTCGAGCAACTGGACATTGGCACTGGTTTCACCCGCCTGACCCCTGAAGGCATGAGCGAGGCCTGGAAGGGCGCAGCCCCCGATCACCCCGGGCTCGACGCGATGGCCGAGCTCAAGGCCAGCCTCGATGCCTTGCCCAGCCCCGACGCGGCCGTGCTACTGCACGCTGCGCACTGGGTGGGTGAGCGCTTCGAAGAAGAGAAACGGCGCCGCGCCGAAATGGGTTTCGACGACATGCTGCTGCGTCTCGACGGCGCCCTGCAGAGCGACGGCGGCGAACGCCTGGCGACCTTGATTCGCGAGCAGTTCCCGGTGGCCCTGATCGATGAATTCCAGGACACCGACCCGGTGCAGTACCGGATCTTCGAAAGCATCTACCGCATCGAGGCCAATGACCCCGACACCGGTCTGTTCCTGATCGGCGACCCCAAGCAGGCGATCTACGCCTTCCGTGGCGCCGACATCTACACCTACCTGCGGGCGCGCCAGGCCACCCGTGGGCGCCTGCACACCCTGGGTACCAACTTCCGCTCCAGCCAGGCCATGGTCAGCGCGGTCAACCATGTGTTCCTGCAAGCCGAACAGCGGCCGCAGGGGCAGGGCGCCTTTCTGTTTCGCGAGGCCGACGGCGAGAACCCGGTGCCGTTTCTGGCCGTGGCCGCCCAGGGTCGCAAGGAGCAGCTGCAGGTCGATGGCCAGCCAGTGCCGGCGCTGAACTTCTGGCAATTGCCTTTGGAGCAGCCGTTGTCCGGGGCGCAGTACCGTCAGCATCAGGCCGCGGCCTGTGCCAGTGCGATTGTCGAGTTGCTCAATGGTGGCCAGCAGGGGCGCAGCGGCTTTGTTCGTGAAGCGCAGGCCCTCCAGGGCTTGCTGCCGGCGGACATCGCGATCCTGGTGCGCGATGGCAAGGAGGCCCAGGCCGTGCGTGGCGAGTTGGCCGCCCGTGGGGTGCGTAGCGTGTACCTCTCGGACAAGGACTCGGTGTTTGCCGCCCAGGAAGCCCGGGACCTGCTGGTCTGGCTCAAGGCCTGCGCCGAGCCCGATGTGGAACGGCCGCTGCGCGCCGCCCTGGCGTCCCTGACCCTGAACCTGCCGCTGTGGGAGCTGGAACGGCTCAACCAGGACGAATTGGCCTGGGAAGCGCGGGTCATGCAGTTCCGCGGTTACCGGGCGATCTGGCGCAGCCAGGGCGTGCTGCCGATGCTGCGGCGCCTGCTGCATGATTTCCAGCTGCCCCAGGCGCTGATGGCTCGCAGCGATGGCGAACGGGTGCTGACCAACCTCTTGCACCTGTCGGAGCTGCTGCAGCAAAGCGCCGCCGAACTGGATGGCGAGCAGGCCCTGATCCGCCACCTGGCCGAGCATCTGGCCTTGTCCGGGCAGGCGGGAGAAGAACAGATCCTGCGCCTGGAAAGCGATGAACAGCTGGTCAAGGTGGTGACCATCCACAAGTCCAAAGGCCTGGAATACCCCTTGGTGTTCCTGCCCTTCATCTGTTCCACCAAGCCGGTGGACGGCAGCCGTTTGCCCCTGCATTACCACGATGCCGCCGGCAAGCCTCAGGTCAGCCTGCGGCCGACTCCGGAACTGATTGCCCTGGCCGATGAAGAGCGCTTGGCGGAAGACCTGCGGCTGCTCTACGTAGCCCTGACCCGGGCCCAGCACGCCTGCTGGCTGGGAGTTGCCGATCTTAAACGTGGCAATCACAGCCGTTCAGTGCTGCATCTGTCGGCGCTGGGGTACCTGCTGGGGGGCGGCAATGTGCTGGCTGAATCCAGCGGCTTGCTGCGCTGGCTGCTGGACTTGCAGCAAGGTTGCGCGGCGATTGGCGTGGCCGAGTTGCCCGCCGCCGATGACCAGCGGTATCAACCCCCACGCAACGAGGCCAGCTTGCTGGCGCCGCTGACGCCTGCGCGCCGCGCCGCGGAGAACTGGTGGATTGCCTCCTACAGCGCCCTGCGCATCAGCGACACGCTGGGCGCCGGCAGTACCGAGGCGCCGGAAAACCCGCAAGCGCAGAAACTCTTCGACGACGAGCGGCTGGACCCCGAGGCGCCTCGCGAAACCCTCGCCAGCGGCGGCGATATTCATCGTTTTCCGCGTGGTCCGAACCCTGGGACCTTCCTGCACGGCCTGTTGGAATGGGCCGGGGAAGAAGGCTTTAGCGCCACGCCCGAGGCGATCGAGGACGCCATTGCCCGGCGCTGCAACCGCCGTGGCTGGCAGGGCTGGATCCCGACCCTGAGCGACTGGCTGCAGCACCTGCTGCAAGCGCCGCTGCCCCTGGGCGAGGGGCAGGCGCCGGTGGTGCTCGGGCAACTGACCCAGTATCGGGTCGAGATGGAGTTCTGGTTTGCCAGCCACAAGGTCGAGGTGCTCAAGCTTGATGAACTGGTACGCCAGCAGACTCACCAGGGCGCGCCCCGGGTCACCGCCGAAGCGGTATTGCTCAACGGCATGTTCAAGGGCTTTATCGACCTGACCTTCGAACATCAGGGCCGCTATTACGTGGCCGACTACAAATCCAACTGGCTGGGCGCGGACGACGCGGCCTACACCGAGCAGGCCATGGAACAATCGATTCTCGACAACCGCTACGACCTGCAATACGTGCTGTACCTGCTGGCCCTGCATCGTCAGCTCAAGGCACGGCTGGCCGATTACGACTACGACCGCCATGTTGGTGGCGCCCTGTACCTGTTCCTGCGGGGCACCCGTGCTGCCAGCCTGGGCGCCTACTTCGCCCGGCCGCCACGGCAGTTGATCGAGCGCCTGGACCGAATGTTCCAGGGCCAGCCTGAGCCGCATAAGCCCGAACCGCCCAAGCCCGAGCCCGCCTGGGAGCAGGGAGTGCTGTTATGACCCAAGACCTGTTTGCTGCCCAGGACGAGGCCGTGCAACCGGCCTTCGACCTGGCGCCCCTGAACCGCGCCGACGACCTGCTGCTGTTGCTCGAACGCTGGGTCGAGCGCGGCTGGCTGCGCTCCCTGGATCGGGCCTTTGTCGGCTTCCTGCATGAGCTGGACCCGGGCTGCGACCCGCTGGTGCTGATGGCCGCGGCCCTGACCAGCCATCAACTGGGGCACGGGCATGTCTGCCTGGACCTGTTCGAAACCCTCAAGGAGCCGGACTTCGCCCTCTCGTTGCCCCCCGAAGGCGACGCACAAAGCGGCGCCCCGGTGCTGCCGTCCCAGGTGCTGGCGGGGCTGGAAGGGGCTCATTGGTGCAAGGTCCTGGCCGGTAGCCGCCTGGTGGCCCTGGCGGCCGATCACGGTGATGTATCCCGGCAACGGCCGCTGGTGCTGTCCGGCAAACGCCTGTACCTGCGCCGCTACTGGGCCTATGAGCGGCGCATCGACAATGCCCTGCGTCAACGCCTGGCGGTCACCGAGGCCACCCCGGAAAACCTGTCCCAGCGCCTCGACGGGCTGTTCGGTGTGGCCCGGGCCAGCGGCCGCATCGACTGGCAGAAACTCGCCTGTGCCCTGGCCACTCGCGGCGCCTTCAGCATCATCACGGGCGGCCCCGGCACCGGCAAGACCACCACCGTGGTGCGTCTTTTGGCCTTGCTCCAGGGCCCGGCGGTGGAGGCCCGCAAGCCGCTGCGCATTCGTCTGGCGGCGCCCACCGGCAAGGCCGCGGCGCGCCTGACCGAGTCCATCAGCCTGCAAGTGCGCTCCCTGGCGGTGCCGGACGACGTGCGGGAAATGATCCCCAGCGAGGTGACCACCGTGCACCGCTTGCTGGGCAATCGCCCGGGCACCCGGCATTTTCGCCACCACGCCGGCAATCGCCTGCCCTTGGATGTCCTGGTGGTGGACGAAGCCTCGATGATCGACCTGGAAATGATGGCCAACCTGCTGGACGCGCTGCCCATCCATGCGCGCCTGGTGCTGCTGGGGGACAAGGACCAGTTGGCCTCGGTGGAAGCCGGCGCGGTGCTGGGCGACCTGTGCCGGGATGCCGAAGCCGGCTGGTACAACCCGCAGACCCGGGCCTGGCTGGAGGCGGTCAGTGGCGAGGACCTGGGGGCCAGTGGTCTGCAGCAAGACAGCGCTCACCAGCATCCGCTGGCGCAGCAGGTGGTGATGCTGCGCCATTCCCGGCGCTTCGGCGAAGGCAGCGGCATTGGCCAGCTGGCGCGCTGGGTCAACCAGCAGCAGGCCGACGAGGCCCGGCGCCTGCTGGCGGCCCGCAGCCACGCCGACCTGTATGGCCTGAGCCTCAAGGGCGAGCAGGACCGGGCTCTGGAGCGCTTGCTGCTGGAGGGCCACGGCGAGGGGCCGCAAGGTTACCGGCACTACTTGAATGTGCTGCGCACCCAGCGTCCGCCGCTGGGCACCGTGCTGGAGGATCGGCGCTGGACCGACTGGGCGCGCGATGTTCTGCAGGCGTTCGACCGCTTCCAGCTGCTGTGCGCGGTGCGCAAGGGGCCCTGGGGCGTCGAAGGCCTGAACCTGCGGATCACCCAGGCGCTGTTCAAGGCCCGGCTGATCGACAGTGACCAGCAATGGTACGAAGGCCGCCCGGTGCTGATGACCCGTAACGATTACGGCCTGGGGCTGATGAATGGCGATATCGGCATCGCCCTGAAACTGCCGGAGCAGGAAGGCCCGGAGGCGGGGCGGCAGGTGCTGCGCGTGGCCTTTCCGCGCAACGACGGCCAGGGCGGAGTACGCCTGGTGCTGCCCAGCCGGCTCAATGATGTGGAAACCGTCTACGCCATGACCGTGCACAAGTCCCAGGGCTCGGAGTTCGCCCATACGGCATTGATCCTGCCCGACGCCTTGAACCCGGTGCTGACCAAGGAGCTGATCTACACCGGCATCACCCGGGCCAAGGATTGGTTCAGCCTGATCGAGCCCCGCGCCGGAGTCTTCGAGGAAGCGGTGCGGCGCAAGGTCAAGCGCCTCAGTGGGCTGATGCTGGAGTTGGACTGACACCCATGTTTCCGGCTTTTCTCAGGCGTCGTGACAGGGCGCTGGTCTCGCTGAGTTTTCCCGGGCTGTGCTATCGTTGCGGCATCATTTCCGTGAAAATCAACGAGAATCCCTGCATGGACGTGGCTGTCTTGAGGACAGAACGCATTTTGGGGTGGAGACAGTGTGTGCTGTCGACCATTCTCTGCCTGTTCAGCTTGTTGGCCACCGCGCAGTCGGAGCCCGCGGCGACTGCCAGCCTGGCCGAGCAACGGGCCAAGGCGGTGACTCAAGTGGTGCTGGGCATTCTCAGCTACGCTCGCTGGCCCGTGGAACCTGCGCAACTGCGCCTGTGTGTGGTCGGCCCCACCGAATACACCGATGACTTGCTCAAGGGCACGACGCAGGCCACGGGGCGACCGGTGGTGGTGCGGCGCCTGCTGGCCAGCAACCCGGCCCTGGCCAGCGAGTGCGATTCCGTCTACGTCGGCAAACTGGGTAACGATGAACGCACCCGGCTGTTCAGCTCGCTGACCGGCCAGCCGGTGCTGAGCATCAGCGAGGGCGGTGACCAGTGCACCGTGGGCAGCCTGTTCTGCCTGCGGGTCAGCGACAGCCAGGTGTCGTTCGAGGTCAACCTGGATTCCGTGGCCCGCAGCGGGGTGAAGATTCACCCCAGCGTGCTGCAACTCTCGCGTCGTCGCCCGGCGGCCCCATGAAACTGTTCAAGCCCAACGCCCGTCCCACGCTGCGGTCGGTCATCGGTCGCGGTCACCTGATCGTTGCCCTGCTGGCGATTTCCATGGCCAGCCTGTCCCTGACCTTTCTCGGGGTGCTGGCCTTGCGCGTGTATGCCGATCACAACCTGCACCTGATCGCCCGCTCCATCAGCTACACCGTGGAAGCCGCGGTGGTGTTCAACGACACTGTGGTGGCCACCGAAGCCCTGGCCTTGATCGCTTCCACCGAAGAGGTGGCCGACGCCAAGGTGTATGACCTTCAGGGCCAATTGCTGGCCAGTTGGCGGCGCCCGGACAGTGGCTTCTTGACCAACCTGGAAATGCACGTCGCCAGCGCCTTCCTGGAAAAGCCCATCAGCCTGCCGATCCTGCACCAGGGCCGGGAAGTCGGCAGTGTCAATGTCACCGGTCATGGCGGCAGCCTGCTGCGGTTTCTCCTCAGTGGCCTGGTGGGCATCGTGCTGTGCATCGCCCTCAGCGCCTGGGTGGCGCTGTACCTGGCGCGGCGGCAACTGCGCGGCATCACCGGGCCATTGCGCAGCCTGGCGGACGTGGCTCACGCGGCCCGGCGCGAACGGGCCTTCGACCAGCGAGTGCCGCCGGCGCAGATCGCCGAGCTGGACAACCTGGGCAACGACTTCAATGCCCTGCTCGATGAGCTGGAAGCCTGGCAGACCCACCTGCAGAGCGAAAATGAAACCCTGGCCCACCAGGCCAGCCATGACAGCCTGACCGGCTTGCCCAACCGGGCGTTCTTCGAAGGGCGGCTGATCCGCGCCCTGCGCAGCGCCAACAAGCTCAACGAGCGCATGGCGGTGCTGTTTCTCGACAGCGACCGGTTCAAGGAGATCAACGACAACTTCGGCCACGCCGCCGGCGATGCCGTGCTGGTGGCAGTGGCCACGCGGATTCGTGCGCAGTTGCGCGAAGGCGACCTGGTGGCCCGCCTGGGGGGCGACGAGTTCGCCGTGCTGCTCAGCCCTCTGCACCGAGTCGAAGATGCCCAGCGTATCGCCGACAAGATCATCAGCAGCATGGAAGTGCCGATCCAGCTGCCCGGCAGCCTGTCGATCATGACGTCGCTGAGCATCGGCATTGCCGTGTATCCGGATCATGGCGTCACCCCCGGCAGCCTGTTGAACGCTGCCGATGAGGCCATGTACCAGGCCAAGCGCGGTTCGCGAGGCGGGCAACACACAGTGGGGGCGGAGCCCCCAATCGTTCAGGTTCAAAACAGGAGCTAATTCCCTTGTTCTCAATGACGCAACGTTCGGTTCGACTGTTCAGCACCCTGGTGTTCATGGCCCTGCTGGCCCTGGCCGGCTGCCAGAGCGTGCCGCCCAAAGGTCTGACCCCGAAACAGATCGCGGTACTGAAACAGGAGGGCTTCGAACTGACGGATGACGGCTGGGCCTTCGGCCTGTCGGGCAAGGTGCTGTTTGGCAGCGATGTGGAAAGCTTGAACCAGGCCAGCACCGAGATCGTCCAGCGCATCGGCAAGGCCCTGCTCAGCGTCGATATCCAGAAGGTCCGGGTCGACGGCCACACCGATGCTTCGGGTAAGGAAGCCTACAACGTGCAGTTGTCCGTGCGCCGGGCCAAGAGCGTGGTCAAGGTGCTGACCCAGGTTGGCATGCGTGAAGAGAATATCCAGCTGCGTGGCCTGGGCAGCAGCGAGCCGGTGGCCTCCAACAGCACCGTGGCCGGGCGCACCGAGAACCGCCGGGTGTCGATCGTGGTGATCGCCGACTGATCGGCATTGCCCGGCTGGCGGCTACCCCCCGGCAGCCGCTAGCGCCCTTTGGCCGGCTGGTCGCCGATGCAATCCGGCACGTTGGGGCCGATGTCGATCATGGCCGCGGACACCCGCGGGTCTCCTTTCATGCCCCACTGCAAGGGGCCCCCGTCGACGGCCAGGTCATAGATCTGGCTGTCGCCAAGCCATTGGCCATTGCGTTGGTCATACAAACGGAAAAACGCCGGCAGCTCCCAGTGCGGGTTCTCGTTGGGAGCCTGTTCCGGGTCCGGGTGGTACTGGGTGTGGAATCTGCCGGGCAGGACCCAGAACGGCCTGAATACCTGAACCCTGTAGCACCCGTTGGGGCTGATGCGGGGGGCGCCGCGGGCCGTCGCCAGGCCCTTTTCCCACCATTGCGAAGCGGGCCACAGCGAGGCGCCGAGAACCACTGCGCCAAGGGTGAGCGAGCCGCGCCGGCTGAGCTTTTTCATCTTCGGGTATCCAGATCGATCCATGAGCAGGTAAAGCGTCAGGGGGCGGCGAACAGCATGCTGCGACTGTCCCCCATGAGCAGCGGGCGATTCTGCTCGGTTACCTCGCGGATGTAATCCCACAACAGGGTGATGCGCTTCAATTTGCGCAGGTCTTCACGGCAGTACATCCAGAATTGCCGGGTCAGGTTGATCTCCTTGGGCAGCACTGGCAGCAGCCGCGGGTCCTGGGCCGCCAGGAAGCACGGCAGGATCGCCAGCGAGCGGCCCTGCTGCGCCGCCACGTATTGGGCAATGACGCTGGTGCTGCGCAGGTTGGCGCTGGCCCCGGGCACCACATTGGCCAGGTACAGCAGCTCGGAGCTGAACGCCAGGTCGTCCACGTAGCTGATGAATTGATGCTCCCCCAGGTCGCTCGGGCGGCGGATCGGTGGGTGGCGGTCGAGGTATTCCTGGGTGGCGTACAGCTGCAGGCGGTAGTCGCATAGCTTGCAGCACACGTAGGGGCCGTGCTCCGGGCGCTCCAGGGCAATGACGATGTCCGCCTCACGCTTGGACAGGCTGATGAAGTGCGGCAGCGGCAGGATATCCACCGAGATCGCCGGGTAGGCATCGAGGAAATGGCTCAACTGCGGGGTGACGAAGAAGCTGCCGAAGCCTTCGGTGCAGCCCATGCGCACATGCCCGGACAACGCCACCCCGGAGCCCGAGACCTGCTCGCAGGCCATGTGCAGGGTGCTTTCGATGGACTCGGCATAACCCAGCAGGCGCTGGCCCTCGGCGGTGAGGACGAAGCCGTTGGTGCGGGACTTTTCGAACAGCAGGGTGCCCAGGGCGGTTTCCAGCGAACCGATGCGCCGCGACACCGTGGTGTAGTCCACCGCCAGGCGCTTGGCCGCGCTGCTGGCCTTGCGGGTGCGCGCCACTTCGAGGAAAAACTTCAGGTCGTCCCAGTTCAGGGTGCTTAGCGAGGTGATGTTTTTTTGCATGATGGACCGGATTTTATGTGCGTTCTTATTAGTAATTTGCACATCTATACTCCAAAAACCGTCCGACACCAACTCGCGACAGCCCCTCTTTCAAGGCGCTTGCCCGCCTTGGTTCCCTGCATAAGAACTCAAGAAGTCAGGAGACCCCATGAACGCATCCCTCAAGCCCGACGGCACCACCCTGCAACAGGTCAAATTGCTGATCGACGGTGAATGGGTCCAGTCCCAGAGCCAGGAATGGCACGACATCGTCAACCCGGCGACCCAGGAAGTGCTGGCCAAGGTGCCCTTTGCCACCGCCGCTGAAGTCGACGCCGCGATCGCCGCGGCCCAGCGCGCCTTCCAGACCTGGAAACTGACCCCGATCGGCGCGCGGATGCGCATCATGCTCAAGCTCCAGGCCTTGATCCGCGAGCATTCCAAGCGCATCGCCGTGGTCCTCAGCGCCGAGCAGGGCAAGACCATCGCCGACGCCGAGGGCGACATCTTCCGCGGCCTGGAAGTGGTGGAACACGCCTGCTCCATCGGCACCCTACAGATGGGCGAATTCGCCGAGAACGTTGCCGGCGGTGTCGACACCTACACCCTGCGCCAGCCGATCGGCGTGTGCGCCGGGATCACCCCCTTCAACTTCCCGGCGATGATTCCGCTGTGGATGTTCCCGATGGCCATCGCCTGCGGCAACACCTTCGTGCTCAAGCCTTCCGAGCAGGACCCGCTGTCCACCATGCTGCTGGTGGAGTTGGCGGTGGAAGCCGGGGTACCGGCCGGCGTGCTCAACGTGGTGCACGGCGGCAAGGACGTGGTGGATGCGCTGTGCACCCACAAGGACATCAAGGCGGTGTCCTTCGTCGGTTCGACCGCGGTCGGCACTCACGTCTATGACCTGGCGGGCAAGCACGGCAAGCGCGTGCAATCGATGATGGGCGCGAAGAACCACGCCGTGGTCCTGCCCGACGCCAACCGCGAACAGACCCTCAATGCCCTGGTGGGCGCCGGCTTCGGCGCGGCCGGTCAGCGTTGCATGGCCACCTCGGTGGTGGTGCTGGTGGGCGCCTCGAAACAATGGCTGCCGGACCTCAAGGCGCTGGCGCAGAAGCTCAAGGTCAACGCCGGCAGCGAGCCGGGCACCGATGTGGGCCCGGTCGTGTCCAAGCGCGCCAAGGCGCGGATTCTGGAGCTGATCGAAAGCGGCGTGAAAGAAGGCGCCAAGCTGGAGCTCGATGGCCGCGGCATCAAGGTCCCGGGGTACGAGCAGGGCAACTTCATCGGCCCGACCCTGTTCTCCGGGGTGACCCCCTCCATGCAGATCTACACCCAGGAAATCTTCGGCCCGGTGCTGGTGGTGCTGGAGGTCGACACGCTGGATCAGGCCATTGCCCTGGTCAACGCCAACCCCTTCGGCAACGGCACCGGCCTGTTCACCCAGAGCGGTGCGGCGGCGCGCAAGTTCCAGAGCGAAATCGACGTCGGCCAGGTCGGCATCAACATCCCGATTCCGGTGCCGGTACCCTTCTTCAGCTTCACCGGTTCCCGCGGCTCCAAGCTCGGCGACCTGGGCCCGTACGGCAAGCAAGTGGTGCAGTTCTACACTCAGACCAAGACCGTCACCAGCCGCTGGTTCGACGACGACAGCGTCAACGACGGTGTGAACACCACCATCAGCCTGCGTTGAGGAGCCTGACATGAACATTGCATTTATCGGCCTGGGCAACATGGGCGCGCCCATGGCCCGCAACCTGATCAAGGCCGGCCATCAGCTGAACCTGTTCGACCTCAACCAGAGCGTGCTGGCGGAGCTGGCGCAACTGGGCGGGCGTATCAGTGCCTCGCCCAAGGCCGCCGCCGAAGGCGCCGAACTGGTGATCACCATGCTCCCCGCCGCGGCCCATGTGCGCAGTGTGTGGCTGGGTGAAGACGGGGTGCTGGCGGGGATCGCCAGTGGCGTGCCGGCAGTAGACTGCAGCACCATCGACCCGCAGACCGCCCGCGAAGTGGCCGCCGCTGCCGCCAGGCAAGGCGTGGCCATGGCCGATGCGCCAGTGTCCGGCGGCACCGGTGGCGCCCAGGCCGGCACCCTGACCTTCATGGTCGGCGCCAGCGCCGAGCTGTTCGCCACCCTGCAACCGGTGCTGGCGCAGATGGGGCGCAACATCGTGCATTGCGGCGAAGTGGGCACCGGGCAGATCGCCAAGATCTGCAACAACCTGCTGCTGGGCATCTCGATGATCGGCGTCAGCGAAGCCATGGCCCTGGGCGATGCCCTGGGCATCGACACCCAGGTGCTGGCGGGGATCATCAACAGCTCCACCGGCCGTTGCTGGAGTTCCGATACCTACAACCCGTGGCCGGGAGTGATTGAAACCGCTCCGGCATCCCGCGGTTACACCGGCGGCTTTGGTGCCGAGTTGATGCTCAAGGACCTGGGGCTGGCCACCGAGGCCGCTCGCCAGGCGCATCAGCCGGTGGTGCTCGGCGCCGTGGCCCAGCAGCTGTACCAGGCCATGAGCCTGCGCGGGGAAGGTGGCAAGGACTTCTCGGCCATCGTCAACAGCTACCGCAAGCCGCAGTAAGGCGTCGCCTTCAGGTAGCCCTGTCTCATTGAACGCAGCCCCTTCAGCCGGGGCATTTGCGGGAACCTGCGTCGGGCAGGTTCCCGCTTTTTTTGCCGCCTCAGTTCGGGCGGCCGGCTGCGGGGCGAGGGGGAGGATTGAGGCGCGTGTCGAGGCCGAAGCGTTCCTGGACCACCACCTGGTACAGCCCTTTGGCCAGCAACGGATTGATCAGAATGTTCCAGCTGTGGCGCGACACCGATGAGGGCACCAGCACGAACGGATGGTCGGCCAGCAACTGGTCGGCGAACTTCTGCTGGCCGGCGCTGGGAATGCCCGGCACCAGCCAGTTGGGATTGGGAATGCTGTGTTCATCGATCCGGTAGATGGCCGACGGGTCCTGGATCAGGGCGCCGGTCAGCACATGGGGCACGCTGTCCAGGGCGGCAAAGCCCTTGTGCACCGCCACTTCGAGAATCGCCGTGGCCGGGTCGGCGCTGCCATACACCGCTTTGACCCCTTTGGAGTTCCAGCGACCGCCGCACAGCTCGGCACCGATGCCGCTGTCCCAGCTGTCGGCGTGCCGGGCGGCGTCCAGTCGCCAGAAATGAATCTCGCTGCTGCCCGGAAGACTGATCACTGATAGACCCCGTATTCCAGGCGGGTGAGGAACTCGTCCACCAGTTCGAAGCCGATGGGGTTGGTCAGCAGGTCCACCGGTTTGTGGCCGTCGAGGCCCATCACCGGCTTGGCCATCCAGTCCTGGGCCTGTTCACTGCTGCCGAAGATTTCCTCGGCCTTGCTCAGCACCTGGGCAAAGCGTACGGCGCGGGCGCTCTGCTCCGGGTTCAGGGGTTCGTCAGGGGTTTTCAGGCGGCGGTGCAGGGTCCGTTCGGAGAGGCCGATGATCTTGGCCAGGACCTGTTCGTCCTTGAGCATGGGCACCGAGGAGACGAACTTGATGATCGCCGTCAGCGGAATACCTTCCTCGGTCAGTCGATAGATCGAGATGCGGTCGTCAAAGCGTGCCCGGCCACCCAGAAGGATGTCCGAGGACTGCTCTTTCAATACCAGCTTGCCTCGCCGCTTGGGGGGCTGGGCGGTGCCTGTCAGCGCAACCATGGATGCTGCTCCTGTCTTTGCCAATTGGCAGTGATTATATAGACATTTGGCAGCCGGCGTCGGATTGAATCGTCGCCGTGCGACGGGAGCCGCGTGGGTGCGGGCTCCCGTGGGGCAGGTGCGGTCAGGCGAAGACGAAGTACTTGCGCACGGTCTCCAGCACTTCCCAGGTGCCTTTCATCCCCGGCTCCACCACGAAGATATCGCCGGCGCGCAGGTGGATCGGGTCACGGCCGTCCGGGGTGATCACGCAATAGCCTTCCTGGAAATGGCAGTACTCCCACTTTTCATAGGCCACCCGCCATTTGCCCGGGGTGCAGATCCAGGTGCCCATGATCTTGCTGCCATCCTCGCTGGTGTAGGCGTTGAGGTTGACGGTGTGCGGATCACCCGCGAGCTTTTCCCACTTGCAGGCGTCGAGCACCGGCAGTGGATGGGTATCGCGCAGAACGGTAATGGGTTGCGACATGCTGTGCTCCTAGCGGGCAGAGAACTGAAGCCGCACCCTATAGCGCTCTGGGTGGCCGGGGTTGTCTGTTCTCGACCTCGGGGTATCCAGGAGCGCAGTGGCGGTCACTGAGTGATGAGGCTGGCGGGAGGGCAGGGGAGGCGTTTGGCGGTTGCAAGATTCGTTCGGCAAATACGGCTTTGTTAGCAGTAATTGCGAAATATCTGAGACTGCCTGAGTTATTTCGCAAGAATCTTTACCGGTATCGCTCGTATCATTCAGCTCGGAGTGACCGAGAGCCGCACGAATGGAAAAGACACCACGCTGGTGGGATATCAGCCCGCCGTTGAGTACCGCAACCCCGACCTGGCCGGGGGACACGCCGTTCCAGGAGGAGCGCGTCTGGCAGTTCGGCCCCGAGTGCCCGGTGAATGTCGGGCGGGTAACCCTGTCGCCCCACACCGGCGCCCATGTCGATGCGCCCCTGCATTACCGGCCGGACGGCCTGCCCATCGGCGAAGTGCCGCTGGATGTCTACATGGGGCCGTGCCGGGTCCTGCATTGCCTGGACAGCGGCGCCCTGGTGCAGCCCGAAGCCTTGCTCGGGCGCCTGGACAACCTGCCCCGGCGCGTCTTGCTGCGCACTTATCCACAGGCGCCGCTGAGCACGTGGGACCCGGACTTCACCGCCGTCGCCCCGGCCACCATCGAGCTGCTGGCCAGCCTCGGCGTGCGCCTGATCGGCATCGACACGCCGTCTCTCGATCCGCAACAGTCCAAGACCATGGATGCCCACAACGCCGTGGCCCGCCACGGCATGGCGATCCTCGAAGGCGTGGTGCTGGATGAGGTTGCCGAAGGCGACTACGAACTGATTGCCCTGCCACTGCGCTTCGCTCACCTGGACGCCAGTCCGGTGCGGGCGATCCTGCGCGCCCTGGCCGATTGATTCCTACAATAAATACACAGCTGGCCGTCCGCGCCGTTGTGCTTCCCGGGTCCGGGTTGCGCAGCCTGCGGGTGGCAACCGCTGCCTGAGGCGAGGAGCCCACGCGATGAGCCAATGTCCCTTTTCAAGCAATCCGCCGGCTGAATGGCATAACGCCGAGCTGAACTTTTCCGACTCCATGAGCTATGGCGACTACCTGGACCTGGGGCGCATCCTCAGTGCCCAGCACCCGCTGTCGCCGGACCACAACGAGATGCTCTTCATCATCCAGCACCAGACCTCGGAGCTGTGGATGAAGCTGATGCTGCACGAGCTCAAGGCCGCTCGCGAACAGGTGCGTCAGGGCCAGTTGCCCCCGGCGTTCAAGATGCTGGCGCGGGTCTCGCGGATCTTCGACCAACTGGTGCACGCCTGGGCCGTGCTGGCGACCATGACGCCGTCCGAATACAAGTCGATCCGCCCGTACCTGGGCCAGTCCTCGGGCTTCCAGTCGTTCCAGTACCGGGAAATCGAATTCATCCTCGGCAACAAGAGCGCGGCCCTGCTGCGGCCTCACGCCCACCGTCCCGAGTTGCTGCAATCCCTGGAGGAGTCGATTGCCACCCCGTCGATGTATGACGAGGCGATCGCCCTGATGGCCCGTAGCGGTTTGAGTATCGCCCCCGAGCGCCTGGCGTTGAACAGCACCACCACGACCCAGCACGACCCGTCGGTGGAAGCCGCCTGGCGCGAGGTGTACGCCAACCCTTCGGCCTATTGGGACCTGTACCAGCTGGCGGAGAAATTCATCGACCTGGAAGACTCCTTCCGCCAGTGGCGCTTTCGCCACGTGACCACCGTGGAGCGGATCATCGGCTTCCAGCCCGGCACCGGCGGCACCGAAGGCGTCGGCTACTTGCGCAAGATGCTCGACACCGTGCTGTTCCCTGAACTGTGGCGGGTCCGTTCCTCGCTCTGATCGCCCTGTTCACTCAACAAGAAACGGCGCGTCCTCACCTGGGGACGCGCCGTTTTTGTAGGGTTTGCCGATTGCCCTCGCCACATTCCTCGTTCGCCGGTTGCGAAGGTTGCAACAGCTGACGCGGGGCCGTTGTGCGGCTAAAGTGGTCGTCCCTTGTGCATTATTTTCACTTGATCAGGCAGACCACATGTCCCGGACCTTCGAGCTTGAGACCCTGAAGATGCGGCTCAGCGACCCTGAGTTTCTCCCCCTGGACCTGCACCAGCGTATCCAGCGTGCATTGCGTGGGCTGATCCTCGATGGCGCCCTGGGGCCTGGGGTCAAGCTGCCGGCGAGCCGGGCCCTGGCCAAGTCGCTCGCGGTATCCCGGGACACCGTGGAAAACGCCTATGTGCAGCTGCAGCGCGACGGTTTTATCCAGCGCCGCGAAGGTTCGGGGAGCTATGTCTGTGAAACCATCGGCGCCCAGTTGCGCGGCTCGGCCCGCCGTGGCCAACCTTTGCAGGGGGCTTCGGGGCACGGCCGAGAGCCCGGAGCGGGCTTGAGCCGGCGCGGCGCGCAGCTGTTGCAAAGGGGCGGCGTCAGCGATCAGCAGGCCGTCACCGCGTTCGCTACCGGGTTGCCGGAAACCCGCAGCTTCCCGCTCGACGTCTGGGAGCGCCTGCAACGCCAGGCGTTGAAGGATTACCGTGGCAATGTGTTGCTGCATGGCGATCCCCAGGGCGCCTTGCCCCTGCGCAAGGCGATTGCCGCCTACCTGAACCTGGAGCGCGGAGCCAAGGTGCAGCCCGAGCAGATCCTGGTGCTGAGCAGTACCCGCCAGGCGTTGTTTCTGTGTGCGCAACTGCTGGTGGACGCGGGCAAGCCGATCCTGCTGGAGAACCCGGGCTACTTCGGCGCGCGCAAGGCATTCGAGGCTGCCGAGGCGCGGATCGTGCCCATCGATGTCGACAGCCAGGGCATTCGTACCGACCTGCTGCGGGCCGACCGCAGTGGTGCCCGCTGTGTCTACGTGACGCCGTCCCATCAGTACCCCACGGGCGCCACCCTGTCCCTGGAGCGCCGGCTGGAACTGACCCGCTGGGCCGCCGAGCAGGAGAAATGGATCATCGAGGACGACTACGACAGCGAGTTCCACTACGACGGTTTGCCCACCGCCTGTGTCCAGGGCCTGGACCCGTATCAGCGCACCCTTTACATCGGCACCTTCAGCAAGACCCTGTACCCCGGGCTGCGCATGGGGTACATGGCCCTGCCCAGCGAGCTGGTGAGCGCCTTCAGCGCTGCCCGCAGCATCATCGACGGGCACACGCCGCAGATCCTCCAACTGACTCTGGCGCGGTTCATGGAAGAGGGGCACTACAACGCCCATGTACGGGCCATGCGCAAGCTCTACGCCGGGCGTCGGCAAGCCATGCTCGATGCCATCGGGCGGCATTTGCAGGGCATTGCCGTGGCCTTGCCGCCGCCGGGCGGGTTGCAGATTCCTTGCCTGCTGGAGCCCGGCTGGAGCGAAGCGTTGACCCAGCAACGTGCGGCCAGGGCCGGCATCCAGTTGCCGGGGCTCAGCCGGCTCTATGCCGGCGCGCAGAAGCAGGCAGGCTGGTTGCTCGGCTACGCCTCGCTCAGCGCTCATGAAATCGAAGCGAGCATGGCGCGCCTGGCCCAGGCCCTGAGAAAGGCCTAGCCAGGCACTGGCCTTCAGGGTTTGGCGGTACGGGCGGTCAACAGATTGGCCCGGCCATGGATCAGCAGGTGCACGGTCAAGCCGGCCACCAGCCCCCAGAAGGCGCCGCCGACCCCGAGCAGGGTGACGTTGGCCGCAGTGGCGAGGAAGGTGATCAGCGCCGTTTCCCGGGTGGCCGCATCGGCCATGGCATTGGCCAGGCTGCCGCCGATGGCACCCAATAGCGCCAGGCCCGCCAGGGTGGTGACAAAGGCCTTGGGCAGCACCATGAACAGGCTGGCCAGGGTCACGCCGAAGGTGCCCACGAGGATGTAGAACACCCCGCAGGCAATGCCGGCGATGTAGCGTTTTTTCGGGTCCGGGTGCGCGTCCTTGCCGGTACAGATCGCCGCGGTAATCGCCGCCACGTTGAAGGCGTGGGCACCGAACGGCGCCATCAGCAGCGAACCCAGCCCGGTGACCGCGAGCAGCGGGTTGGCGCTGGTGTTGTAGCCGTCATTGCGCAGCACCAGCATCCCGGGCATGTACTGGCCGGTGAGGGTGATGACGAACAGCGGCAGCGCCACCCCCAGCAAGGCCTGCAGGGAGAACTGCGGCGCGGTGAAGACCGGTACGGCGAGGCTCAGTTGCAGCGCGGAAAAATCGATCCGCTGTTGAGCGAGCAGCAGTGCCAGGCCGATTACCAGGATGCCGACCACGGCAAAGCGCGAAGTGAAACGCCGCAGCAAGGCGTAGGACACCAGCAGCACGATCACCAGCAGCGGGTCGGCGCTGGCGCCGCCAAAGGCGTTGATCCCGAACTGCAGCAGAATGCCCGCCAGCAGGCCGGCGGCAATGCCCTTGGGGATCATCCGCACCAGTTTGTCGAACGCCCCGGATGCGCCCAGCAGCATGAAACCCAGGGCCGAGACCAGGTAGGCGCCGATCACCTCGGCGTAGGGCGTGAACGGCATCACCGTGGCCAGAAAGGCCGCGCCGGGGGTGGACCAGGCGGTGATGATCGGCGCCTTGTAGCGCAGGCTCAGCCACAGGCCGGTCAGGCCCACGCCCACCGACACCGCCCAGACCCAGGACGCGGTCTGGGCCGGTGACAGCCGCGCCAGTTCGGCGGCCTGGAACACCAGGACGAAGGTCCCGCCGTAGTTCACCAGCACTGAAATCAGCGCCGCCACGGTGGGCGAGAAAACATCGGTCCAGCGCAGGCGTGTCGCCGTTCTGTTCATAAGCCGCTCTCCATCGAGGAACAGGCTCCCAGGCGCAAGTGCCGGGAGGGAGTCGATTCTAGGGAGAGGGCGGACTGTTGTTTCAGGCCGCATTTGCCATTGTTGGCAGACCGCTTTGCGGCCGCCGACAAAAAAGCCCGGCCTTGATCCAGGCCGGGCTTCGGGGTGTGGCAAGCGCGAGGCTTAGTGCAGGGCTTAGTGCAGGGCTGGCTGCCCGGCCTTGCGTGCATGGCTCAGGCGGTAGAAGCCCCAGATCACCAGGACCCACACCGGAATCGCATACACCGAGGCGCGAATGCCCGGAATCATCCACATCACGCCGACGATCATCACCATGAACGCCAGGCACAGGTAGTTGCTCAGCGGCGACCAGAAGGCCTTGAACGAAGGCACCACGCCTTGTTCGGCCATGGCTTTGCGAAAGCGCAGGTGGGTCAGGCTGATCAGCGCCCAGTTGATCATCAATGCGGCCACCACCAGGGCGAACAGCAATTCCAGTGCTTCGTGGGGGGCCAGGTAGTTGACCAGCACGCAGAGCAGGGTGATCAGCGCGGAAATGCCCAGGGCCAGAATCGGCACGCCTTGCTTGTTGAGCTTCATCAGCGCCTTGGGCGCATCGCCCTGTTCGGCCAGGCCGTAGAGCATGCGGCTGTTGCAGTACACGCCGCTGTTGTACACCGACAGCGCCGCGGTCAGGACCACGAAGTTGAGGATCTGCGCCGCCGCATCACTGCCGATCAGCGAGAAGATCTTCACGAAGGGGCTGCTGCTGTAGGCGTCGCCGCCGGCATTCAGGCTTACCAGCAGTTCGTCCCACGGGTACAGCGACAACAGCACCGCCAGGGCGCCGACGTAGAAGATCAGCACCCGGTAGACCACCTGGTTGATCGCCTTGGGAATCACCTTGCGCGGCTCGGCGGCTTCGGCGGCAGTGATGCCCACCAGCTCCAGGCCGCCGAAGGAAAACATGATGAAGGCCATGGCCATCAGCAGGCCGGTGCCGCCATTGGGGAAGAAGCCGCCGTGGGACCACAGGTTGCTCACCGACGCCTGGCTGCCGCCGCTGCCGCTGAACAGCATGTAGCAGCCGAGGACGATCATGCCGACGATGGCCACCACCTTGATGATGGCGAACCAGAATTCGGCTTCACCGAAGAACTTCACGTTCATCATGTTGATCAGGTTGACCAGCACGAAGAACACCGCCGCACTGACCCAGGTGGGGATTTCCGGCCACCAGAACTGCACGTACTTGCCCACCGCCGTGAGCTCGGCCATGCCCACCAGGACATACAGCACCCAGTAGTTCCAGCCGGCGAGAAAGCCGAAATAGCCGCCCCAGTACTTGTGGGCGAAGTGGCTGAAGGAACCGGCCACCGGCTCCTCGACGATCATTTCGCCCAGCTGGCGCATGATCAGGAAGGCAATGAACCCGGCAATCGCATAGCCGAGGATCATCGACGGGCCGGCGGATTTGAGCACCCCGGCCGAGCCGAGGAAGAGCCCGGTGCCGATCGCCCCGCCCAGGGCGATCAGCTGAATATGGCGGTTCTTCAAGCCACGCTTGAGTTCCCCTTGCTTCAAGGTTTGATCCACTAACTTGCGCTCTCTTCTAGTTGTTATCAGGACCGATCCCAGGGTGAACGGGAGCGATCGCGGCTGAATGCTGACGGGATCAGATATTACTCTCGGTAAACCGCTCGTAATACAGCTGGACGCGGTTAAGTTGCTGTTCTTGCAGCCAGATCCGGATCGAGTCGACCATCGGTGGCGGTCCGCAGACATACAGGTCGCTGTCGTGGTCACGCAGCTCGCTGCTGTCCAGGTGCTCGGTGATGTAGCCGCGTTTGCCCGACCACTGCGGGTCGGCGTCGCTGATCACCGGGGTGAAGCGGAACGCCGGCAAACGCTCGCCCAGCGCCTGGATCCGCGCCAGTTCGCACAGGTCGGCACTCTGGCGCACGCCGTAGTACAGCTGCACCGGTTGCTGGCAGCCCTGCTCGACGATCTGTTCGAGCATCGCCAACAGCGCCGACAGCCCGGTGCCGCCGGCCACCAGCAGCAGCGGCCGGCTGATCTGGCGCAGGTAGAAAGCCCCCAGCGGCGCCTCCAGCTCGATGCTGTCGCCCACCAGGCAGCGCTCGCGGATGTAGTTGCTCATCACTCCGTCGGGCAGCAGGCGGATCAGGAACTGCAACTGGTTGTCCGCCCCCGGCCGGTTGGCGAAGGAGTAGGCCCGGCTGCTGTCGGTGCCGGGAATCCGCAGGCGCGCGTACTGGCCGGGGAGAAAGTCCAGCGGCGCCTGGCTGCTGCCCAGGTCCAGGTGCAGGATCGCGGTGCTGTCCGACACCTGGCGCACGTCGATCACCGAGCCTGTGCGTTGCACCGGATCGGCGCTGTGGCACAGGCTGGAGTCGAAGTCGAAGTAGAACGCCGCATCCGACTGCACCCGGGTCTGGCAAGTGAGCATCTTGCGCTGCTCCAGGTCCTGGGGCGAAAGGGCTTCCTCGTCCACATAGTCCTGGCTGTACTGGCCCGACTCGCAACGGCCCTGGCAGGTGCCGCAGACCCCTTCGCGGCAGTCCAGGGGGATCTTGATGCCGTTGCGCAGGGCGGCGTCGAGCAATATTTCATTGGCCTTGACCGGGAAGAACAGGGTCTTGCCGTCGGCAAAGCTGAACGCGACCTTGTGCGTCATGGGAGAACTTCCGTGGGTCAGAGGTGGTAGAAATCGAGCACCGAGTTGATCGTGTCGTTGAGCAGCAGCACGTGCTTGCGCTGGATCAGCCAGCTGTCGCCATGGGGCTTGAGGTCGTAGGTGGCGTGACCGTAGAACTCCTCGGAGGTGGCCAGGCGGTAGAACAGCGTGTGCCAGTTCAGGCGCACGTGCAGCAGCCCGTTGTCGCCCTCGGCGATGCGCAGGTTGCTGACCAGGTGCAGGGTGCGCGGCATGGGAATGGTCGATGCCGCCTTGCCGGTGCGCAGGCGGAACACCCGGTCTTCCAGCCCCGAACGGTTGGCGTAGTAGATCAGCGACATCTCGCGTTTCGGGTCCTGGGTGTAGACGTGTTCCGAGTCCCACTGCGGCAGGTGGAACTCGCTGTCCACGGCAAACAGTTGCAGGTAGGCGTCCCAGTCCTGGGCGTCGCACAGCTCGGACTTGCGATAGAAGAATTGCTCGATCTGGTACTGCAGTTGCGCATTCATGTTCATACCTCACGCAGTTTCAGGGGCTGGCGCTGCAGGCCGTCGAGGAGGAATTTCTGCCAGTTGCGGTGCTGGTTGACGTACAGCCCTTCATGGGTGATCTCGGTGCCGGTCATGGCCGGCTGGATGCCCAGGTTCTCGCTGTTGGCGGTGGGGCCGGTGGCCCAGCGGTGATGGCCGCGCGAGACATCGCTCCAGCGTTCCAGGCGCCCCTGGAAGCCGCGCTGGGCCTCGCGGAATTCCACCAGGTCGTCCGGCGTGCCCATGCCCGAGACGTTGAAGAAATCCTCGAACTGGCGGATGCGGTTTTCCCGGTCGGCGTCGCTCTCGCCCTTGACCCCGATGCACTGGCTGATGATCTCGGTCTTGTTCCAGGCGATGGGGCGGATGATCCGCAGCTGCGAGCTGATCTGGTCGAGGAAGAACAGGCTGGGGTAGATGTTCAGGTTGCGCAGGCGGTGCATCATCCACTCGGCCTTGGCCTGGCCGTGTTCGGCCACCAGGCGCGGCATGATGCTGGCGTAGCCGGAGCGCACCGCCGGGTTGGGCATCTCGCTGAACAGCACGCTGTGGCCGTTGTTGAAGGCGAACCAGCCGTCGTCGGTGCTGGCGTCGCCGGCGCCGAGCTTGCTGTAGTCCAGGGTGGCGCTGTTGCCGGCGCCGTTGTCGCGGTTGACCTGCTGGCGGTGCTGCACCGTGGCCACGTAGTTGTAGTGCACGGTGCTGACGTGATAACCGTCCAGGCCGTTCTCGTTCTGCAGCTTCCAGTTGCCGTCGTAGGTGTAGGCGGACTTGCCCGGCAGCACTTCCAGCTCACCGTTGGGGGACTGGGCGACCATCATGTCGAAGAAGATCCGCGCATCGCCGAGGAAGTCTTCCAGGCTGTTGTCGGCGCTCACGTCCAGGCTGATGAAGACAAACCCCTTGTAGCTGTCGATGCGGGCCTTCTTCAGGCCGCGGGTGGCCTTGTCGAAACCCTCGTCGTATTCGCCCGGGGCCTTGACCTTCACCAGGCGCCCGTCGCTCTTGTAGCACCAGGCATGGAACGGGCAGGTGAAGGTCGACTGGTTGCCCTTGCCGACCCGGGTCAGGGTGGTGCCGCGGTGCTGGCAGGCGTTGATCAGGGCATTGAGCCGGCCCTCGCCGTCGCGGGTGATGATCATCGGCTGGCGCCCGGCGCGCATCGTGATGAAGTCGTGGTTGTTGGGCAGTTCGCTTTCGTGACAGGCGTAGATCCAGTTCTTCTCGAAGATCAGTTCCATCTCCAGGTCGAACAACTCGGGTTCGGTGAACATCTCCCGGGCGATCCGGAACACCCCGTCCACGGGGCGAAAATCCAGGCAGCTGTGGATGAAGTCTTGCCACTGCTCGACGCTTCTTGCACCACTCATGAGTCGGTACCTTTTTTATTCGGGCCAATCGGGTGCCGTCATTAGAGAGAGTGCGGGGCACAGGTGGCTATCCGCTTAGTCGGCCAAGGCCATCCACAAAATTGCCTGGGTAGCCTCTACCCATCATCGTCCGGGTAAGCGATCGACGGCTGCCTCGCGGGGCGCTGATCGGCTACTGTGAGTCCTGCCGCAGAGGACAAGAGAGCCGGTTTATCCACTTAGTGGGCGAATGCTATCCACTGGGTTGGCAGCGTTGCCGACTGGCGCAAAACTTGCCCTGTCACACAAGACGCGCCGTCAGAGCGCGCTGAATAAAAATTGCCGTGGGTGCGCCGTGATGAATAGCAAGGCTGATGGGCTGTTTCGCGAGATCCGTATCGATCGCTATGACCTCGAAGGGGCCAGGAGCTGGATGGCCGGCATCTGTGGGCCGCACCGCCTGGAAACCGCGAACCCCGAACGCATCCGTTTCCACCACAGTGCCAACGTGCTCAGGTCGCGCTCCACGACCCTGGGCATCATCGAGTACGGCACCGATGTGGTGGTGGATATCGAGGACACCGAGCGCTTCAGCAGCTACAGCCTGAGCCTGCCGCTGTGCGGCGAGCAGGAACTGAGCAAGGACGGGCGCCTGTTGCGTTCGGACAGTGGCCAGGGGGTGATCATTGCGCCCAATGAAAGCCAGGTGCTGGCCATTTCCGGTGACTGCCGCAAGTTGCAGGTGGTGATTTCCCGGCCGGCCATGAGCGAGGCCCTGGAGGCCCTGCTGCAACGCCCGGTGGAGCTGCCGCTGCGCTTCGAGCCCGCCATGGATGCGCTGCACGGCGCCGCCGCGGCCTGGTGGCGCATGGCGCAGCACTTCATCGGCGAACTGGCCCAGGGCAACGAGCTCTATGAACAGCTGGCCTTTACCCGGGAAATCGAAAGCTCATTGATCAAGGGCCTGATCCTGGCCCAGCCCAACAACTACTCCACTGAGCTGCAGGCGATGCTCGGGGTCAAGCTGCCGCATTACCTGGTGCGTGCCCGCCAGCACCTGCACGAGCATGCCCGCGAGACCGTGCACCTCGAAGACCTGGAGGCCGCGGCCGGGGTTTCGCGCTTCAAGCTGTTCGAGGCCTTTCGCAAGTATTTCGCCCTGTCGCCCATGGCCTATCTCAAGCGCTATCGGCTCAATGGCGTGCGCCAGGAAATTCTCGAACACGGCGCGGCGCGCAACATCTCGGAGATAGCCCTGGGCTGGGGCTTCACTCACCTGGGGCGGTTTTCCGCGGAGTACCGCAAGCTGTTCGACGAGGCGCCGAGCGTCACCGCCCAGCGTCACCCGGCGCGCCGCCCGGCAGGTTTCTAGGCAGGTTTCTAGACGGGTATCTAGGCCGGCTTACTTGCGCAGCACCAGGTCCAGCAGGCTGTTCTGTTCCTTGATCTTCTGCAGGACGATTTCCGAGCGGATGTCGGTGACGCCCGAAGCGCGGTTCAGGTGATTGACGATGAAATCCGAGAAGTGCTTGAGGTTGCGCGCCTGCACCCGCAGCACGTAGTTGCTGGCGCCGGTGATCACGTAGGCGGCGACCACTTCCGGCCACTGCTGGACCTTGCCGATGAACGTCTCGTGCCAGCCTTCCACGTCCTGGCGCAGGGACAGATGGACGATGGCTTCCAGCTCGATGCCCAGGCGCTCGGCATTGAGCTGGGCACGGTAGCCGCTGATGATCCCGTCGCCTTCGAGCATGCGCAGGCGACGCAGGCAGGCCGAGGGCGAAAGGGCCACTTTCTCCGCCAGTTCCTGGTTGCTGATACGCCCGTCCTGTTGCAGGAAGTAGAGGATGCGCAGGTCGGTGGAGTCGAGGGTCATGGCTGGCATAAATCCGCGTTTTTTGTGGGAGGATTAGAATTTTATTCGAGAGTAGTACGGTAACGCGCTGCACTTTGCACGAAAATTCTAGCGGGCTTCGTCCATTATTTCCTGAGTTTGCGGGTCGTCCAGACCCCGTGCCCGGCCTGTTCCAGGCGGGCATGACCTTGACCAAGACAGGACTGCCAATGATCGATAAAAACCACTGCCTGCGTCTCGATGAACAGGACCCCCTGGCGCCGCTGCGCCAACAGTTCGCCTTGCCCGAGGGGGTGATCTACCTCGATGGCAACTCCCTGGGTGCCCGCCCCGTGGCGTCCCTGGAGCGGGCCCGGCAAGTGATCGAGCAGGAGTGGGGCGACGGCCTGATCCGCAGCTGGAACAGCGCCGGCTGGCGTGACCTGCCGCAGCGCCTGGGTGACCGCCTGGCCTCGCTGATCGGCGCCGGCAGTGGCGAAGTGGTGATCACCGACACCACGTCCATCAACCTGTTCAAGGTGCTCAGCGCGGCCTTGCGGGTGCAGGCCGAACGCGCCCCCGAGCGGCGGGTGATCGTTTCCGAGAGCAGCAACTTTCCCACCGACCTGTACATCGCCGAGGGCCTGACCCAGATGCTTGAGCAGGGCTATTCCCTGCGCCTGGTGGACAGCCCGGAACAACTGCCGGCGGCAATCGACCAGGACGTGGCGGTGGTGATGCTCACCCACGTCAACTACAAGACCGGCTACATGCACGACATGCAGGCCGTCACCGGGCTGATCCACGAAGCCGGCGCCCTGAGCCTCTGGGACCTGGCCCACTCGGCCGGCGCGGTGCCGGTGGAGCTGAACCGCAGCGGCGCCGACTACGCCATCGGCTGCACCTACAAATACCTCAATGGCGGCCCGGGTTCGCAAGCCTTCGCCTGGGTCGCACCGGCCCTGTGCAACCTGGTGACCCAGCCGTTGTCCGGCTGGTTCGGCCATGCCCGGCAGTTCGACATGGCCACCCGGTACGAACCCGCCAGCGGTATCGCGCGCTACCTGTGCGGCACCCAGCCGATCACCTCCCTGGCCATGGTCGAATGCGGCCTGGAGGTCTTCGAGCAGACCGACATGCAGAGCCTGCGGCGCAAGTCCCTGGCCCTGACCGACCTGTTCATCGAACTGGTGGAGCAGCGCTGCGCCGGCCACGACCTGGAGCTGGTGACCCCGCGTGACCACGCCAAGCGCGGCAGCCACGTGAGCTTCGAGCACCCCGAAGGCTACGCGGTGATCCAGGCCCTGATCGCCCGCGGCGTGATCGGCGACTACCGCGAACCGCGGATCATGCGTTTCGGTTTCACCCCGCTCTACACCCGCTTCAGCGAAGTCTGGGATGCGGTGCAGATCCTCGGTGAAATCCTCGATCAGAAAACCTGGGCCCAGGCGCAGTTCCAGGTGCGTCACAGCGTGACCTGAGACGCGCCTCACCTCCTGGTCGCCGCCGCCCGCGGCGACCAGGCAAGCGGCACAAGGACGGGCCGTCACATCGATTCATACGTGCACACAACAATAAAGAGGCACTCAAAGTGACCACCTCCAACAAGGGTTTCGAAGCGATTTCCAATCGCGAGCACGGCCTCAGGCGCCAGCTGACCGCCGGCCAGATGAGCATGATCGCCATCGGCGGGGCCATCGGCACCGGCCTGTTCATGGGCAGCGCCTATGCCATCGGTTATGCCGGCCCCAGCGTGCTGCTGAGCTACGCCATCGGGGCCTTGATCACCCTGATCCTGATGGGCTGCCTGGCGGAAATGACCGTGGCCCATTCCACCTCCGGCTCCTTCGGCGCCTACGCCGAGTTCTACGTCAGCCCGCTGGCCGGTTTCCTGGTGCGCTACGCCTACTGGGCGGCCATCGTCCTGGCGGTGGGCGCCGAAGTCACGGCCATCGCCATGTACATGAAGTACTGGTTTGCCAACGTTCCGGAATGGGTGTGGATCATCTCCTTCTCCAGCGTGCTGATCGTGCTCAACGGCATCAGCGTGAAGACCTTCGGCAACTTCGAATACTGGTTCTCCACCATCAAGATCGCCGCCATCGTCGGCTTCATCATCCTCGCGGTGTACGTGGTGTTCGGTTCCGGCAACCCCGACTACGGGCTGCACAACTACAGTGCCCACGGCGGCTTCTTCCCCAACGGTTTCGAGGGCATGTGGATCGCGGTGATCGTGTCGATCTTCAGCTACCTGAGCGTGGAGATGATCGCGGTGGCGGCGGGGGAGGCCAAGGACCCGCAGCGCGCGGTGAAGCAGGCCTTTCGCGCGACCATCGTGCGCCTGGTGGTGTTCTACCTGCTGACCCTGGCGCTGATGCTGGCCATCGTGCCCTGGGTCCAGGCCGGCAAGGCCCAGAGCCCGTTCGTCACGGTGATGCAGACCATCGGTATTCCCGGGGCCACCGGGGTGATGAACTTCGTGATCCTGATCGCTGCGCTGTCGGCGATGAACAGCCAGCTCTACATCACCACGCGGATGATGTTCAGCCTGTCCCGCGCCGGTTACGCGCCCAAGTCCATGGGAGCCTTGAGCAAGAACGGGATTCCGCTCAATGCCTTGCTGCTGTCCAGCTCCGGCATCGCCCTGGCGACCCTGGTCAACGTGCTGTACCCGGAAAGCTCATTCACCCTGATGATGGCGATCTCGATGTTCGGCGCGATCTTCACCTGGTTCATGATCTTCCTCACCCACTACTGCTTCCGCCGCTATCACCAGCGCCACGGCGAGCAGCAGCTGTCGTTCCGCATGCGCCTGTTTCCCTACAGCACCCTGCTGGGGCTGGTGCTGATGGGGGCGGTGATGATCACCACCTTCTTCACCGAGGCGTTCAAGATGACCCTGGTGTTCGGGGTGCCGTTCCTGCTGTTGCTGACCCTGGTCTACTACCTGTGCTTCCGTAAGCCGAGGACGGTCGCCGGGTTGTCCGAGGTCTGAGGCCACGCCTCCCGGGGCGCCCTAGAGGCTGCCCAGGGGGCACTCCTGGCGGGCCTGTTGCAGGCTGGTCTCGAAGATATCGAGCCGGCCCTGCAACTCCTGCAAGTCATCGATCTGCTGTTGCAGCTCGCGCCTCTTTTGCGCCAGGGCGGCCTGCGCGCGGTCCCAGGGAAAGGCCTGGCCCTGGTGCGTGGCGAACACCTGCTGCAGCTCCTTGAGCTTGAAACCCAACTGCTGCGCGCACTTGATGAACATCAGTTGCTCGACGCTCTGCGCGTCATACAGGCGGTAGCGACCCTGGCGCGGGGCTTCGGGCAACAGGCCGATGGCTTCGTAATGGCGGATGCTCTTGACCGTGGTTCCGGACAGTTGCGCGGCTTGGCCGATGTACATGAAGGCTCCTTTTCCAGTACCGGGCCGTCCGGCGGTGGACGGCGTTGCGCATTATCCGGCGCTTTCACTGCCTGGCAAGGTACTGCGCCTGCATCAGCCAATCGGCCTTGCGTTCTTCGCTGGCGTCCAGCACCGGGCCAAAGGTCAGGGTGCGCAACGGCTTGATGCCGCAGAAAGCCAGGGTGGTGCGGCGCATCTGCTGCAAACCGGGCATGCGGTAGAACCAGCGGAAATACCAGGGCGGGGTGTCCATGGTCACCATCAGGTGGGCGGTGCGGCCCTTGAGCAGTTGCTCGGGAAAGGCCTTGCCGGGGCGGTACTTGAAGGCGAAGCCCGGCAGCAGCACACGGTCGAGAAAACCTTTCATCAACGCCGGAATCCCGCCCCACCAGATGGGGAAGACCCAGGTCAGGTGCTCGGCCCAGAGGATGTCGGCCTGGGCTTGGCGCAGGTCGTCTTCCAGGGGCTGGATCAGCCGGTAGCCTTCACGCAGCACCGGGTCGAAGTGCAGGTCGCCGAGACTGAGCTGGCGCACCTCATGCCCGGCCTCCTGCGCCGCCTTCACGTAGCGCTCGCTCAATGCCGCGCACAGGCTGTGGCGTGATGGGTGGCCGAGAATCACCAGGATGCGTTTGCTCATTGCCGTGGTCCTTGAGGAATAAACCCCAAGGCTAAAGTCTGCCCCTAAGGGGAGAGTCAAGGTTCCAGCAGCGCGCGACACAAGCCCTGTGCGTACAGCGGCAGGGCCTCGAAGTCACGGGCGCACAGCAGCAGCCGGCGCCGTGCCCAGGCCTCGTCCAGTGGGCGGCTGTGCAGTTGCAGATGCGGGTTGCGCTGCAGGGCGGCCAGGGGCACCAGCGCCAGCCCGGCGCCACGGGCGACCATGCGCAGCAGCGCGTCGAAACCCTCGGCGCGGATGCGCAATGGCATGCGCCGGCCCAGGTGCAGGGCCTGTTCCTCCAGGTACACCGCCAGGGCGCTGTGGCTGGCCAGGCCGACATAGTCGTGGGCCAGGCTGTCGCTGAAGCTGGGGGCCGGCTGGGCGCTCAAGGGGTGGCCCGGGGGCATCGCCAGCACCAGTGGGTCGTCGCGAAATGCCCGGGTCATCAGGCCCTGGGTGTCGACCGCGTCAGACACGATTCCCAGGTCCGCCGCGCCCTGGCGCAGGGCGTGGGTGATGCGCTGGCTGGGCAGTTCCTGCAGTTCGATATCGACCTGCGGATGGCTGTGCAGAAAGTCCGCCAGCCGCTCCGGCAGGTACTCGCTGAGGGCGGTGGTGTTGCACAACAGGCGCACCTGGCCCTTGACCCCCCTGGCGTATTCACCGAGGTCCTGTTGCAGGTGCTCGGCGTACAGCAGCAGCGTTCGCGCGTGCTGGGCCAGGGCCTTGCCAGCGGCCGTCGGGCGGATGCCGCGACGCCCGCGTTCGAGGAACTCGATGCCCAGCGAGGCTTCCATGGCACGGATTCGAGCGCTGGCGGCGGCCAGCGACAAGTGGCTGCGAGCGGCGCCGGCGGTGATGTTGCCGGCCTCCAGAATGTTCAGGTACAGCCGCAGGTCGATCAGGTCGAAGTGCATGGAGCATCCCTCGGTGAGCTTGGTCTGCCGCAGGCGGTGGCGAGCAAGGGGTTTTTGCATGTGCCTATTGCAGGGCAAGAGGCTGGCTCAGTATATGGCAGATTTTCAGCATGCCGCTGCGGGTGCAGCATTGGCCCATGAACAGCTCACTCGCGTTTTATCAGCACCTTGGAATGGCCCTTTCACTGCTGGTCATCGGCACATTCTTGCTGGCCGGCATGGTCAAGGGCGTGATCGGCCTCGGCTTGCCCACCATCGCCATGGGGCTATTGGGGCTGGCTATGGCTCCGGCGCAGGCTGCGGCTTTGCTGATCATTCCGGCGACCCTGACCAATCTCTGGCAACTGGCCTTTGGCGGGCACCTGCCGGCGCTGCTCAAGCGCCTGTGGCCGATGCTGCTGGCGATCTTCGTCGGCACGGCCGCCGGTTCCCTGTGGCTGGGCATCGAGGGCGGGCATTGGGTGGTGCGCGGGTTGGGCGCGGCGCTGCTGCTGTATGCCCTGAGCGGCCTGCTGCTGCCGGCGTTGCGGGTGTCGGCGGCCCGGGAGCGCTGGCTGGCGCCGCTGTGCGGGCTGGTCACCGGGGTGATCACTTCGGCCACTGGGGTGTTCGTGATTCCGGCGGTGCCTTATCTACAGGCCCTGGGCTTGAACAGGGACCCACTGGTGCAGGCCCTGGGCCTGTCGTTCACCGTCTCGACCCTGGCCCTGGCCGCCGGCCTGTTGTGGCGCGGCGCCCTGGGCGGCGCCGAGCTGGGGGCGTCCGTGCTGACCCTGGCGCCGGCGCTGCTGGGCATGTGGTTGGGGCAATGGCTGCGCCAGCGCATTAGCGCCTTGCTGTTCAAGCGGGTGTTCTTTGTCGGCCTGGCCCTGTTGGGCGGGCACTTGCTGATCAGCGGCTAGGCCTTGTGCTCAGCGGCCAGCCGAGGCCGGGCTGAGCATGTCGATGGCGCGGATCTCGAAGTCGCGCTCCAGGTAGTCCAGGCGCGCGTCGAGAAACTGCTGCATGTGCGGCAGGCCGGAGTGGGTATCCAGCGCCTCCTGGGAGGCCCAGACCTCGTAGAAGATGAACAGGCTCGGGTCTTCCCGGTCCCGCAGCATGTGGTATTCGATGCAGCCGGCTTCGGCGCGGCTGGCGGCGACATGGCTCAGGAAGAACGCCTGGAAGGCGTCGGCGCGTTCGGCGCGGGTCTTGGCGTGGAGGATAAAGGCCTGGGGCGTGGACATGCACAAAGCACTCATTGACAGGAAAGGTGCTGAGAATCCTAAGGCAAAGATCGGCTGTCGATTCGTGCGTTTTGGTCAAATGTATTTTGAGCATCCCGGGCTTATTCCCAGGCCCCTGCCTGATTAACCTGCCGCCATCGTTTGCAACCTTCACAGCCCGCCGCTGCCAATGCGCGATGGGTTGTTCCCCGATGAGGCCGGATCATGAAAAAAGTACTGCTGCTCAATGGCGCCAAACAGTTCGCCCACTCCGATGGCCGCTACAACGCCACCCTGCACGACACCGCCCTGGCGGTGCTGGATCGCGGTGGCCTGGAGGTCAAGGTCACCCATATCGACGAGGGGTATGACATCCAGGAAGAAGTGGCGAAGTTTCTCTGGGCCGACGTGATCATCTACCAGATGCCCGGCTGGTGGATGGGCGCGCCGTGGATCGTCAAGAAGTACATCGACGAAGTCTTCACCGAAGGCCACGGCAGCCTCTACGCCAGCGATGGCCGGACCCGCTCCGACGCCTCGCAGAAGTACGGCAGCGGCGGCCTGATCCAGGGCAAGCAGTACATGCTCTCGCTGACCTGGAACGCGCCGCAGCAGGCCTTCGACGACCCGACCGACTTCTTCGAAGCCAAGGGCGTGGACGCGGTCTACTTCCCGTTCCACAAGGCCAACCAGTTCCTCGGCATGAGCGGTTTGCCGACCTTCCTCTGTGTCGACGTGATGAAGCGCCCGAACATCGAAGGCGATGTGCAGCGTTATGCGCAGCACCTCAAGGCGGTGTTCAATCTCCGGGGCTGAATCCGGCTACTATTGAGCGCCTTGAAGCGGGCCTGCGGTTTATCCAGGGCCCACCTGCGCCGATAAAGGACTCCTGTGAAAGCCCGATCCGACGAGTTGCAAGTCTTCGTGTGCGTCATCGAGTGCGGTTCGATTTCCGCCGCTGCCGAGCAATTGGCCCAGACCCCTTCGGCGGTCAGCCGCAGCTTGTCGCGCCTGGAGGCCAAGCTCGACACCACGCTGATCAACCGCACCACTCGACGCATGGACCTGACCGAAGAAGGGCGCTACTTCTTCGAGCAGGCCAAGCACATTCTCGATCAGATGGACGAGCTCGAAGAGCGCCTGTCCTCGCGCCAGCGCACCCCGTCGGGGCGTTTGCGGATCAACGCCGCGTCGCCCTTCATGCTGCACGCCATCGTTCCCCATGTGGCCGAGTTCCGCCGCCTGTACCCGGACATCCAGCTGGAGCTCAACAGCAACGACCTGATCATCGACCTGCTGGAGCAAAGCACCGACATCGCCATCCGCATCGGCGTGCTGGCGGATTCGACCCTGCATGCCCGCTCCCTGGGCTGCAGCCCGTTGCACATTCTCGCCAGCCCCGACTACCTGGCCCGCCACGGCACCCCGCAGAGCGTGGCCGAACTGGCCGGGCACACCCTGCTGGGTTTTACCCAGACCGAAACCCTCAACCACTGGCCGTTGCGCCATGTGCACGGCGACCGCTGGCAGATCCAGCCGGGCATCAGCGCCTCCAGCGGCGAGACCTTGCGCCACCTGGCGCTGGAAGGGCAGGGCATTGCCTGCCTGTCGCATTTCATGACCATCGACGACATCCGCGCCGGGCGCCTGCAACCGCTGCTGGCCGCGTTCAACAGCGGCTATCGCCAGCCGATCAACGCGGTGTACTACCGCAACTCGCAACTGGCTCTGCGCATCCAGTGTTTCCTGGATTTCATCCAGGGCAAGCTGGCCGATTACGCCAACCCCGAATTCCCGGGCTGAGCCCAGTTGGTACGGACGTACCGCGATTGGCGATTGCTCGACATGCGATACCGGGCCTATGTTCTTGCCGTTCCATAACAAGAAAAGGAAGGACCTTATGCGCATTCTGTTGTTCAAGTCCCTGGCCCTGACGGCCGCCATCGCCGCCAGCAGTTCGGCCTTTGCCGTGACGCTGGAAGGCGGCGCGGTGGCGGCGCCCAACCAGTACGGCGCCGATGTCGCAGCGCAGATCCTGAAGAAGGGTGGCAACGCGGTGGACGCCGCGGTGGCCACCGCGTTCACCCTGGCGGTGACCTACCCCGAGGCCGGCAACATCGGCGGCGGCGGCTTCATGACGATGTACATCGACGGCAAGCCGTACTTCCTCGACTACCGGGAAACCGCGCCCAAGGCCGCGACCCGGGACATGTACCTGAATGAAAAGGGCGAGGTGATCGAGAACCTGAGCCTGGTGGGCGCCCGCGCCGCCGGGGTGCCGGGCACCGTGATGGGCCTGTGGGAGGCCCACCAGAAGTTCGGCAAGTTGCCGTGGAGCGAGCTGATCACCCCGGCCGTGGGCTACGCGAAAAACGGTTTCAAGGTGGCCGACAAGCAGTACCAGTACCGCGAAGATGCGTTGAAGCTGTTCAACGGCAGCACCAATTTCGGCGACTACTTCGGTAGCATGAAACCCGGTGAAACCTTCCGTCAGCCGGAGCTGGCCGCGACCCTGGAACGCATCGCCGACCAGGGCGCTAAGGAGTTCTACAGCGGCAAGACCGCCGATTTGCTGGTGGCCCAGATGCAGGCCGACAAGGGCCTGATCACCAAGCAGGACCTGCAGGACTACAAGGTCCAGTGGCGCCAGCCGCTGCAGGTGACCTTCCGTGGCAACACCCTGTACACCGCGCCGCCGCCCAGCTCCGGCGGGGTCGCCCTGGCGCAGCTGATCAGCATCAAGGAAGAACGCGCTGCGGACTTCAAGGGCGTCGAGTTGAACTCGGCCAAGTACATCCACCTGCTGGCGGAAATCGAAAAGCGCGTGTTCGCCGACCGCGCCGACTACCTGGGCGACCCGGCGTTTTCCGAGGTGCCGGTCAAGCAGCTGACCGACCCGGCGTACCTGAAAAAACGCGCCGCCGAGGTCAACCCGAATGCCATCTCGGCCACCGAGAAGGTGCGTCCCGGGCTTGAGCGGCACCAGACCACCCACTTCTCCATCGTCGATGCCCAGGGCAACGCGGTGAGCAACACCTACACCCTGAACTGGGATTACGGCAGCGGCGTGGTGGTCAAGGGCGCGGGCTTTTTGCTCAACGACGAAATGGACGACTTCAGCGCCAAGCCTGGCGTCGCCAACGCCTTTGGCGTGATCGGCGGTGACGCCAACGCGATTGCTCCCGGCAAGCGCATGCTGTCGTCCATGAGCCCGAGCCTGGTGACCCGTGACGGCAAGGTCACCCTGGTGCTGGGCACCCCCGGTGGCTCGCGGATCTTCACCTCGATCTTCCAGGTGCTGAACAACCTCTACGACTACCACCTGCCGCTGGAGAAAGCCGTGGCGGCGCAGCGCGTGCATCACCAGTTGCTGCCCAAGGACACGATCTACTACGACGCCTACGCGCCGCTCACCGGCAAGGTCGCCGACGAGCTGAAAAGCATGGGCTACACCCTGGAGGACCAGGGCTGGGAGATGGGCGACATCCAGGCCATCCGGGTCAACGGCACCCAGCTGGAAACCGCTTCCGACCCCCGTGGTCGTGGCGTCGGCAAGGTCGTCAAATAACCGCTGAACCGCTGTAGGAGCCGGCTTGCCGGCGAACGGGCCCGTCAGCCTGGCGCCCGATCGAGCGCCACTTCGCTGGCAAGCCAGCTCCTACCTTCGTTGTGCAGGCGCCGACGACCGGCTGGTCGGCGGCGGCTCGATTCCGTACCATTGCCCGCCCTTTTTCCGCTCTCCCCAGGACCGCGTCCGCCGGTCCGTCGATCAGGTCAACCATGAAAGCAAAACGTCTGCGTGCCGATGTCCTGGCCGGACTCACCACCTCCTTTGCCTTGCTCCCCGAATGCATCGCCTTCGCCCTGGTGGCGCACCTCAATCCGTTGATGGGCCTGTATGGCGCCTTCTTCATCTGCACCCTGACCGCGCTGTTCGGCGGCCGGCCGGGCATGGTCTCCGGCGCGGCCGGCTCCATGGCGGTGGTGATCGTCGCCCTGGTGGTGCAGCACGGGGTGCAGTACCTGCTGGCCACGGTGCTGCTGGGCGGGCTGGTGATGGTCGCCTTCGGCCTGCTGCGTCTGGGCAAGCTGGTGCGCATGGTGCCGCACCCGGTGATGCTGGGCTTCGTCAACGGCCTGGCGATCGTCATCGCCCTGGCCCAGCTGGAACATTTCAAGAGCGGCGAACACTGGCTCAGTGGCCAACCGCTGTACCTGATGATCGGGCTGGTGGCGCTGACCATGGCCATCGTTCACCTGCTGCCACGCCTGACCCGGGCGGTGCCGCCGGCGCTGGTGGCGATCCTCGGGGTTGGCGCGCTGGTCTACCTGCTGGGCCTGCCGACCCGCACCCTGGGCGACATGGCCCACATCGCCGGCGGCCTGCCGAGCCTGGCGCTGCCCCAGGTGCCGTGGAACCTGGAAACCCTGGGCATCATCGCGCCCTATGCGTTCCTGATGGCCATGGTCGGCCTGCTGGAAACCCTGCTGACCCTCAACCTCACCGATGAAATCACCGAGAGCCGCGGCTACCCGGACCGCGAATGCGTGGCCCTGGGCGCGGCCAATGTGGTCTCCGGGATGTTCGGCGGCATGGGCGGCTGCGCGATGATCGGCCAGACCGTGATCAACCTCAGTTCCGGTGGCCGTGGGCGTTTGTCCGGGGTGGTGGCCGGTGGGCTGATCCTGCTGTTCGTGCTGTTCCTCTCGCCGTTGATCGAACGCATTCCCCTGGCGGCGCTGGTGGGGGTGATGTTCGTGGTGTCGCAGCAGACCTTCGCCTGGGCCTCGTTGCGGGTGATCAACAAGGTGCCGCTCAACGATGTGCTGGTGATCCTCGCGGTGAGCGTGATCACGGTGTTCACCGACCTGGCCATGGCGGTGTTCTGCGGCATCGTGATCGCCGCCCTCAACTTCGCCTGGCAGCAGGCCCGCGAGCTGTACGCCGACGCTCACCTGGAGGTCGACGGCAGCAAGCGCTATCAGCTGCATGGCACCTTGTTCTTCGCCTCCACCACGCCGTTTCTCAACCAGTTCGACCCGGCGGGCGACCCGCAGCAGGTGACCATCGACTGTCGCCACCTGAGCTTCGTTGATTACTCGGCCATCGCCGCGCTGAAGACCCTGCGCGAACGTTATGCCAAGGCCGGCAAGCAGCTGCGGGTGCTGCACCTGTCGGAGCGTTGCAAGAAGCTGTTGAAGCGTGCGCGGGAGCAGCACGACTGAGATCGACGACCGCGGCAGTGGCTGAAAATAGCCACTGCCGATTTTCATAAGCCCTGCCTTCACTTAGCTGTTCGCGACAAGGCCTGCCTCTTTACGAAAATTAGTTTCACCTGGTTTGAAAATCACTTGCTTAAGTGATTAATGAATTTCACAACCATTCGAAAGTGACGCTGTTTTCAAGGAGGACGCCATGGCTCCCGCAACGGGTTCTTGGCTGCTGGGCTACGCCGCAGTCGCCATCATTGCGCTGATCGTGTTGATCGCTCGCTACCGACTCAACCCCTTTATCGTCATCACCCTGGTGTCGGTGGGCCTGGCATTGATGGCCGGCATGCCGCCTTCCGGAGTGGTGGGCGCCTACGAGGCCGGGGTCGGCAAGACCCTGGGGCATATCGCCCTGGTGGTCGCCCTGGGCACCATGCTCGGCAAGCTGATGGCCGAATCGGGCGGCGCCGAGCAGGTGGCGCGGACCTTGATCGAGCGTTTCGGCGAGCGCAACGCTCACTGGGCCATGGTCTGCATCGCCTTTCTGGTGGGGCTGCCGCTGTTCTTCGAAGTGGGCTTCGTGCTGCTGGTGCCCATTGCCTTTACCGTGGCGCGGCGGGTCGGGGTGTCGCTGTTGATGGTCGGGCTGCCGATGGTCGCCGGGCTGTCGGTGGTGCATGCCCTGGTGCCGCCGCACCCGGGGGCGATGCTGGCGGTGCAGGCTTATCAGGCCTCGGTGGGGCAGACCCTGCTGTACGCGATCCTGATCGGCGTGCCCACGGCGATCATCGCCGGGCCGCTGTATGCGCGGTTCATCGTGCCGCACATCCAGCTGCCGGCCGAGAACCCGCTGGAACGTCAGTTCATCGCCCGGGAAGCGCGCCCGCGCCTGCCGAGTTTCCGCCTGACCATGGCCACGATCCTGTTGCCGGTGGTGCTGATGCTGATTGGTGGTTGGGCCAACCTGCTGGCCGAGCCCGGCACCGGCCTCAACCAGTTCCTGCTGTTTATCGGCAACTCGGTGATTGCCCTGCTGGTGGCCACCCTGGTGAGTTTCTGGACCCTGGGGCTGGCCCAGGGCATGAACCGCGAGTCGATCCTCAAGTTCACCAACGAATGCCTGGCACCCACCGCCAGCATCACCCTGCTGGTGGGGGCCGGCGGCGGTCTGAACCGCATCCTCATCGACTCCGGGGTGACCGAGCAGATCGTCGGCCTGGCCCATGAGTTCCAGCTCTCGCCGCTGTGGATGGGCTGGCTGTTCGCGGTGCTGATGCGGGTCGCCACCGGTTCCGCCACCGTGGCCCTGACCACCGCCTCCGGGGTGGTGGCGCCGGTGGCCGTCGGCTTGGGCTACCCGCACCCGGAGTTGCTGGTGATCGCCACCGGCGCCGGCTCGGTGATTCTGTCCCACGTCAACGACGGCGGCTTCTGGCTGGTGAAGGAATACTTCAATATGACCGTCATTCAGACCTTCAAGACCTGGACCGTGCTGGAGACCCTGATCTCGTTGATCGCCTTCGGCCTGACCCTGGTACTCGCGGAGTTTTTGTAGATGGACATCCTTTACCAGATCCGCTCGCGCCTGGATCTGCTCAGTGCCGCAGAAGGGCGGATCGCCCGGCTGATGCTCGATGACGTGGGGTTTGCCGCCTCCGCCAGCCTCGATCAGCTGGCCCAGCGCGCGGACGTCAGCGCCGCCACGCTGTCGCGCTTTGCCCGCAGCGTCGGCTGTCGCGACCTGCGCCAGTTGCGCCTGCAGCTGGCCCAGGCCAGCGGGGTCGGCAGCCGTTTCCTCGACCCGGCGGGGCCCCCCGAGCAGTCGGGGTTCTACCGGCAGATCGTTGGCGATATCGAAGCCGCCCTGCACCAGCACCTGGCCGGTTTCGAGGAGGCGCAGTTCACCGATGCGGCGCGCCTGCTGGGGCGGGCACGGATGATTCACGCCTTTGGCATGGGCGGCTGTTCGACCCTGTGCAGTGACGAGTTGCAGGTGCGTCTGGTGCGCCTGGGTTACCCCATCGCCGCCTGCCACGACCCAGTGATGATGCGGGTCACCGCCGCCGCCCTGGGGCCGCAGCACGCGGTGATCGCTTGTTCGCTGACCGGCATCACCCCGGAATTGCTGGAGGCGGTGGCCCTGGCCCGTACCTACGGCGCCGGGATTCTGGCCATTACCTTGCCCGACTCGCCCCTGGCGCAACTGGCGGATGTGCTCCTGCCGCTGCACAGCGCCGAGACCTCGTTCATCTACAAACCCACCGCGGCCCGCTACGGCATGCTGCTGGCCATCGACGTGCTGGCCACCGAACTGGCCCTGGCCCTGCCCGACGACAACCAGGAACGCCTGCGGCGGATCAAGCTGGCCCTGGACCATTACCGTGGCGGCGATGATTGCCTGCCCCTGGGAGACTGACATGCGCTACCACACGCTGATCCGCAACGCCTTGATCATCGACGGCAGCGATCGCCCGGGCTATCCCGCCGACCTGGCGATTGGCGATGGCCGCATCGCCCGTATCGGCGATCTGTCCACGGCCACTGCCGAGGTCGATATCGACGCCGCCGGGCGCGTGCTGGCCCCGGGTTTCATCGACGTGCACACCCATGACGACACGGTGGTGATCCGCCAGCCACAGATGTTGCCCAAGCTCAGCCAGGGGGTGACCACGGTGATCGTCGGCAACTGCGGGATCAGTGCCGCGCCGGTGAGCCTCAAGGGCGACCCGCCGGACCCGATGAACCTGCTGGGCGAGCGCTCGATGTTCGTCTACCCGCGTTTTCGCGACTACCGCGCGGCAGTGTCGGCCGCGCGCCCGGCGATCAACGTGGCGGCGTTGGTGGGGCACACCGCGTTGCGCAGCAATCACCTGCCGGACCTGTATCGCACGGCCAGCGCCGAGCAGATTGCGGCCATGCGTGAGCAACTGCGCGAAAGCCTGGAAGACGGCGCCCTGGGCCTGTCCAGCGGGCTGGCCTACGCCAGCGCGTTTTCCGCCGAGACCGCCGAGGTGCTGCAACTGGCCCAGGAGCTGACGGCTTTCGGCGCGGTGTACACCACCCACTTGCGCAGCGAGTTCGAGCCGGTGCTGGAAGCCATGGACGAAGCCTTCCTGATTGGCCGCGCGGCCCGCGCGCCGGTGATCGTTTCGCACCTCAAGTGCGCCGGCGCCGGCAACTGGGGGCGCAGCCCGCAACTGCTGGCGGCCCTGGAAAACGCCGCAAGGGAGCATCCGGTGGGCTGCGACTGCTACCCCTATGCCGCCAGCTCCTCGACCCTGGACCTCAAGCAGGTCACTGATGCCTACCGCATCACCATCACCTGGTCGACGCCGCATCCGGAACAGGGCGGGCGGGACCTGAGCGAAATTGCCCGCGAGTGGGGCGTCAGCCTGCTGGCCGCCGCCGAGCGCCTGCAACCGGCGGGGGCGGTGTACTACGGCATGGATGAAAACGATGTGCGGCGCATCCTCGCCCATCCGCTGTCGATGATCGGCTCCGACGGCCTGCCGGAAGACCCCTTCCCGCATCCCCGGCTGTGGGGCGCCTTCCCCCGGGTGCTGGGGCACTTCAGCCGCGACCTGGGCCTGTTCCCGCTGCACACCGCGGTGCACAAGATGACCGGGCTTTCCGCGGCGCGTTTTGGCCTGCACCAGCGCGGCGAGATCCGCGAAGGGCACTGGGCCGACCTGGTGCTGTTCGACCCGAAGCGGGTACGCGACGTGGCGGATTTCAAGGACCCGCAGCGCGCGGCAGAGGGCATCGATGGGGTTTGGGTCAATGGCGTGCGCAGCTACGTCGAGGGCCGGGCCAATGGCGAACGCCAGGGGCGCTTCCTGCCGCGGGAGGGCGACCTGCGTCCGGGGTTTGCATCCGCCGGCTGATTTGTTGATCTTCATCACAGTGCTGGCTCAGTGCCATTAAAGAATCCCCGGGTGGCGCCGAACTGCTGATAATCGCCCTCGGTAGAGTCGGCATCGTTCAGTCAGGGAGTCGCGTAATGAGCTTTGGCAAAACCACCCCCATCCTGCGGATCTTCGATGAAGCCAAGGCCCGGGAGTTTTACCTCGACTTCCTGGGTTTCAACCTCGATTGGCAGCACCGCTTCGAGGACAACTTCCCGCTGTACATGCAGGTGTCCCGTGGCGAATGCGTGTTGCATCTGTCCGAGCATCATGGCGATTGCACCCCAGGCGCGGCGCTGCGGATCGAGACCGACGAGCTGGAAGCCTTCCAGCAGCAATTGCTGGCCAAGCAGTACCGTTTCTCCCATCCACAGATCCAGGCCATGCCCTGGGGCAGCCAGGACATGACCATCAGCGATCCGTTCGGCAATCGGCTGGTGTTCACCAACGCCATTTGCGTCTGAACGGGCTCAGGCCTTGCCGGGGCTCTGCGCGGTCAGGCGGAACTGCCCCGGAGTAAGCCCGGTGCGGGTCTTGAAGCTGCGGTGGAAGGAGCGCGGCTCGGTGAAGCCCAGGCAGTCGGCAATCCCCTGGATCGACAGCTCGCTGTGGCGCAGGTAGTGCTCGGCCAGCTCCTGGCGCAGGTCGTCGAGAATCTGCTGGTATGAGGTGCCGGCCTGTTGCAGCTGGCGCTGCAGGGTCCGTACCGACAGGTGCAAGTGCTGCGCCACCTGCTCCTTGCGCGGCAGGCCGTCCTTGAGCAACTGGCGCAGCACGTTGTGCACCTGCAAGGCCAGGGGCGCATCGCCCAGGGACGCCATCATCGCCTGGGCATGTTCCTCCAGGGTCTTGAGCAGGCGCGCGTCGGCCTGGCGCAGGGGCATTTGCAGGTACTCCAGCGGCGCCACCAGGGCCGAGCAGGGTTGCTGGAACAGCACCGGGCAGCCGAACAGCGCCTCGTACTGCGCCGCCTCGGCGGGTTCCGGCAGCGCGTGCTCGAACCACACCGCGCTGGGCGACAACTGCGAATCGGCGATCCAGCGCGCATACAACAGCCAGGACGCCAGGACGTTTTCCACCAGGTGCCGGCGAATGTCCGGGCGCTGATGGCGACAACTCCAGATCAGCCGCACTTGGTTGCCAGCGACTTCGGCGCGGCTGGTGCCCATGTCCCCCACCAGCTTTTCGAACGGCATGATGCGGCCCATGGCTTCGCCGAGGGTCGCGCAGTTCATGGTGATGTAGCCCAGCACATTCCAGGAGTTGGGTTTGACGAACCGCGCCGAATTCAGCCCGAACAGCGGGTCGCCGGAATGCTGGCAGAAATAGTCCAGCAACCGCTCATGGACCTCCATGGGCAGGCGCAGGCTGGTGTCGTTCAACTGCGCGGCTTGCAGCCCGGCCGCCGCCAGCGCCGGCTCGGTGGCAATACCCAGTTGCTCGGCATAGAGCAGGTATTTCAGCAGGGGCGGGACCGAAGTAAAACCGAGGCTGGGCATGTACGGGTTCCTGGTGACTAATCCCTAGGACAGCAGGACGAAGACCGGGAAAGGTAAGGGCAAACCCCAAGGGCTGTAAATGGCCCGTGCCCCGCTTCTTGTAGCCGCTGCCGCAGGCTGCGATCGGCCCCGAAGGGGACGCCGCCCTTGAGGGGCTCGGAAGGCCCTGCGGGCCTTGTCGCAGCCTGCGGCAGCGGCTACATCTGGATTACTTCCAGCGCTGATGGCGGATTTTCGTTTTGGTTTGTAGGGCGATTTCGCGAGAATTCTCCCGCTACATTTCAGCCGTCCGAGTGGCTTGAACTTTCCATTTGTCCGGGGCTAGTCTGCGTCCACTCAGGATTACTGATTGTTCAGTTCGATTTATGGTGGCAGCGTGCGGGAGATCTTCGGGTCTACCGGGTTTGCTTCTTCCCGGTCTTGCAGGCTCGCACGTCGCCGCCCCCATCATCTGCAAGTGATGCTGGCGGCTTTCATAAAAAGCAGCCGCTGAGCCTGCGGCAGCGGCTACAGAGGTAGGGCGTCCATGCGCGGGGCACCTTGCGTGCGCCGGTTGTCTGGAGTACCGGTCTACCAACCCGCGTGTGGCCGCCACCCTGGTTCAAGGGGGGCGGCGACGGGGCGCAAATCAAACGCGGAAGTGGCTGACCATCATCTGCAACTGGCCGCCCAGGCGGGCCAGCTCGACGCTGGAGGCGGCGGTTTCATCGCTGGCGGCGGCGGTCTGTTCGGACACGTCGCGCACGTTGATGATGCTGCGGCTGATCTCTTCGGCCACGGCGCTCTGCTGTTCGGCGGCGGCGGCGATCTGCTGGTTCATCGACTGGATGTTGGACACGGTGCGGGTGATGCTTTCCAGCGAGGCGCCGGCCTTGCGGGTCAGCTCGACGCTGCTGTCGGTCAGGCTGCGGCTGTTGTTCATCACGGTGGCCACTTGCTGGGTGCCGTTCTGCAGGCCGGCCACCAGTTCCTCGATCTCTTCGGTGGACTTCTGGGTGCGCTGGGCCAGGGCTCGTACTTCGTCGGCGACCACGGCAAAGCCACGCCCGGCTTCACCGGCACGGGCGGCTTCGATGGCGGCGTTCAGCGCCAGCAGGTTGGTCTGTTCGGCCACGGCCTTGATCACGTCCATGACGCTGCCGATCTTGTCGCTTTCCTGTTGCAGCACGGTCATGGCGTCGGTGGAGCGCACCACTTCGCTGGCCAGGCGCTCGATCTGCTCGATGGCCTGGGCCACCACCTTGTCGCCCTGGCGGGCTTCGCCGTCGGCGGCGGCCGCGGCCTGGGAGGCTTCTTCGGCGTTGCGCGCAACTTCCTGCACGGTGGCGGTCATCTCGTGCATGGCGGTGGCCACCTGGTCGGTCTCGACCTTCTGGCTGTTGACCCCGGCGCTGGTTTCCTCGGTCACGGCCGACAGTTCTTCGGCGGCGCTGGCGATCTGGGTCACGCCGTCGCGGATGCCGCCGATCAGCTCGCGCAGGGTCACGCCCATGCGGGCGATGCCCTGTTGCAGCACGCCCAGCTCGTCGCGGCGGGTGACGCGCAGGTCCTGGGTCAGGTCGCCGGAAGCGATGCGTTCCACCGCCACCAGGGTTTCCTGCAGCGGGCGGGTGATCTGCCGGGTGATGATGATGGCCGCCAGTACGCCCACCAGCAGTGCCAGCAGGGTGCTGGTCAGTTGCAGGCTGCGGGCCTGGGCGCTTTCAATATCGCGGCGATCGAGCTGGATCTGGTACAGGGCGTCGCTGCGGTTGACGATGTCGGCACCCTGGTCGGTCATTTCCTTGCGCGCCTGCACGGCGTCGGCGTAGGCCAGCTTGAATGCCTGCAGCGAGCTGCGGTAGCCGTTCAGGGCCGTATCCAGCTGTTGCAGGGCAGCACCTTGGGTGCTGCTGAAATGGCTCTTGAGCTGACCCATTTCGGCAATCGACGCGTTGAGCTCGTTGAAGGCTTTCTGTTCGGTGTCCGGGTTGCTGGTGGTGGTGACGTAGCCGCGCACTTCATAGCGGGCCAGCTGGAAGGCTTCCTTGGCCTGGGTGATGGCCTGGAACTGCTCGAAACGCTGGTCGCTCAGAGGGAGTTGCTTGACCCAGGCGTTGATCCCGTTGATCAGGTCGTTGGCGCGTTCGGCGTTCTGGTTCATCGCCAGGCGTGCAGCATCGCCAGTACGGTAGGCATTGCGCATCTTGTTCAGCGAGTCCTGGTAGGCGCTGATGGTCGCGCCCAGGCCTTGCAGGAGCTGGATGTTGTCCGGGCTCTGGAACGAGGCCAGGAGCTTTTTCTGCTGGGCGCTGAAATCGTCCAGGGTGTTCTGCACGCCCTGGGCGGCGGTTTCGTCGCCGTTGGCCAGCATGTATTGCAGGCGGGTGACCCGCAGCTTGGTCAGGCCGCTGTTGAGCTGGGTGATGTCGCTCATCCAGTTGCTGCGGTCGATCAGGCTGCCCAGGCTGGTCCAGCCGGTCAGTGCCAGGACGGTGGTGAGGGCCAGGACCAGGCCGAAACCCAGGCCCAGCTTAAGGTTGACGCTGATGTTGGCAAACCAACTACTCATTGAATTCCTCCAGGAACGTAGCTCTTCTTGATCTTGAGTTGGCTGGAAGATTGTTGTTGTTGGTGACCAGCAAGGTATTTTCTAGGGGGTGTATCGGCGGGATGTGCCATAGCTGAAACGATTTCGTCGGTATTGCGCCAGGACAATGTTTCAGGATTTAGCGGCTATTTTGCGGGATCAGCCGCCGGTCCGTTGAGCTTTTTTTCACATTCATTTCACCCGCGCCCCACGCTTGCCGCCCTAGAGTCCGCTGGGTCGATACCCACGGTAGGCGGCTGCGCTCGATTGTCATCAGCAGGCTGTAGCCTTGCCGCGAGCGGCTCAACACATCGAATCATTCTCAGAGGGGCGGCTGGACAGTGGCCACAAGACTTGCTTTTCCGCTGGTCAAACGCTCATTCGCGATGAGCCGCCTGATGCGCTACAAGAACCGCCTGGTGTTGCTGCTGGCGGCCTTTCTGCTGATTCCCCTTGGCCTGCTGCTGTTGCAGCCGACGGCGGTGCCCGACCTGGCTCACGGCAATGTGGCCGGGATCAAGGCGGTGACCAGCAGCTGGGCCAAGGGCGACATGATTGTCCTGGTACGGCACGTGGAGCGTTGCGACCGTTCCAGCGCCCTGTGCCTGGGGCCGGCCGATGGCATTACCGATCGTGCCCGCGAGGTGGCGGTGGCCATCGGCGCGCGGTTCGAGCAGTTGGGCCTTGCGCACACCGACATCTACAACAGCCCCATGACCCGCACCGCGCAGACCGCCGGCTACATGTTCAGCAAGGTCAGCAGTGGCGATGGCTGGCTGTACAACTGCAAGGGCAGCATGCTGCGCGACGTGCTGGCGCATAAGGTGGCCGGCCGCAACCTGGTGTTGGTGACCCACAGCGAATGCATGGACGAACTGGAGCAGGAGCTGAAGCTGGCGACCCCGACCCTGGGGTACGGCGCCTCCCTGTTCGTTTCCACCGATACCCTCAATGGCGCGCCGAAGATGCTCGGCATGATCGAGGCCAGCGACTGGCGCTCGGTGAATCTCAAGCCCTGAGGGCAGGCGGCCGCAGGGGGGGGCCGGCCCTCATGGGCCATCGGGTCGGTCATCTGCCGCCGCTCAAGGCGCGAGCACGTCCGGGTCGGCAGGCGCACTGCCGGCGGGGGCTGCCGGGGCCGGGCCTTCATTGATGCGTTGCGGGCTGATCAGGTTGGTGAACTCTTCGATCAGGCGCTGGATCGCTTCCGGCGGCTGGCAGTCGCGAAACTCCATGCTGATCTGGACTTCGTCCGGGTCGCGTTCCTGGCCATCACGCTTGCCGCTGCCGAAGGTGACGAAAAACTTCTCGCTTTGCAGCTCGCCATTCTCCAGGTCGTGGCTGGCCTTCTGCAGCTCGGTGGCCTGCATGCGCACCGACAGGTCGACGGTCATCTTGTGCAGGGCCAGGCCCTTGGGCGAGACCAGGGCAATCAGCGGCACATTGATGATGTGGTCATCGTTGAGCGCCACCTCGACCATCTTGGCCTTCATCGGCGTACCCAGGTCGTTGACGTTGTAGTCGAAGAACTGGTCGAACAACTTGATGTACTGCTGGGCGATCAGGTTGTGAGTGGCCGCGGCGGCCTGGTGCATGCCTCGGGTGATATGGCTCAGGTCGCTGGCCGACATGGGCTCCTTGCTGCGGGAAAAAAACGCCATGGATCACGCTCCTTGTTCGGTGAGGGAGGTGCCCCGCCTTGGCGGCGGGGCTGTTGCAGGGGGGACTGATCAACGTTACGGCGGAGTGCCGGCGTTGCCCTTCGTGCCAGTAGCTGCGCTGCTCGGGTTGGGCAAGGCGTTATCCCGTGACAGCTTGTCGGTATCTTTGCTGGCGCTTGCTCCCGGCAACATGATCGGTTTGGTGGCCGCGTCGGTGAGGAAGTCGATGACGCGCATCAGGGCTTCCGGTGGGTCCTGGCGGACGATCTTGGTGTTGATGGCGTAGCGCGCGCGGGTGTCGGTCTTGCGGGTCTGGGTGGATTTGTGGCTCGCCGCGCCCTTGACCGTGACACTGAACGGGCCCCAGCCCATCTTCGCCTCGAAGCTGCCGGAAGCGTCGGTAGAACTGGTGTCCTCGGCCATCTGGCTGATGGTCAGCTCGAACTCGATGGAGCCTTCCTCGATGGTGATGTTGGGGTGACTGATGGCCGCCAGCAGCGGAATGCGCATCGACTTCTTCACCGTGCCCTTGTAGACGCCCTGTTCATCCACCAGGGTTTCGTCGTAGTCGAACTGCACCGATACCGCCTGGCCGTCCTTGATGCACACACCCATCAGGAAGTCCGCATAGGCTTTGCTCGCGGCGACTTGCGCCTGAATCATCGCCATCAACGGACCGGTGATCATCTTGTCCAGGGGCAGTGCGGCAATCACGCCGCCGATCAAGCCCTTATCAATATCTGCCATGGTCTAGCTCCTTGTTTTTTCGTTGCGCGAAATGCGCATCTGCACCTTAAGAAAACCGTGACGGCCGATTCAGCGGGAATCGATTACCGGTGAGTGTTGGCTTCCAGGCGACGGATATTGCCGATCTGCCGCAGGCTCAGGCCGTATTTGTCCGCCAGCACGCTGCGGGAGATGCCGCCCAGGCTCTCCAGCTGGATGTGCTGGTTGCGGATCTGCCGGCAGAAGTGGTCGGCCTTGGGGATTTCCAGGGCCAGGCCGGCGAAGCGTTCGATCAGGGCGTTGAGGGCGTCGGGGGGCAGGATCAGGGCCAGCGAGGTGCGTTCGGCGTGCTTGGGAATGTACTTGGGGCGGCCGCCGTATTCTCGGGTCAGGCGGTAGGCGTTCTCCAGGCCGATGCAGTCGATGAGGGCCTGGAGCGAGTGGGGTAGCTGGCGAACATCAATGAGACTGAGGTCTTTCACGTCCATTTGGTACCTCCTTGGAATTATGGATAACGCTGGTTCGATCCTAAGGAGGTGCCTCGTCCGTTGTTCAGTGGGAAATTTCCCCCCTATTAAGGGGAACTATTACATCCTGATGTTGTATCGGTCGCGGGTGGTGCACTGGATTTTCTTCAACTGGATGAGGAAATATCCATGTCTCGTTATGCGATTGATTTCAGTTTTATCGCCGCCCTCGAAGGCGGCGCCATGACTCGCGGTTACGTGCCGGACGCGGCCAACAGCAAGAGTGGGGTCACGGTGGGCACCGGGTTCGACCTGGGGCAGCGCGGGGTCCAGGATCTGCAGGCGCTCAACCTGCCGGCGGATCTGCTGCGGCGGTTGACGCCGTACCTGGGGCTGACGGGGCTGAAGGCCAAGCAGTTTCTCACTGACCAGCCGCTGAGCATCAGCAGCGCCGAGGCCGAGCTGATCGACGAGGCGTACAAGGCGCCCTTTGTCGATCGCCTGGCTGCGGCCTACACCCAGGCCAGCGGGGTGGATTTCGCCCAGCTGCCGGCGCCGATGCAGACTGTGATCGCTTCGGTGGCCTTTCAGTACGGCAACCTGGCCAGCCGCACGCCGAAGTTCTGGGCCCAGGTGGTGGCCCGCGACTGGAAGAGTGCCCAGGCCAACCTGCGCAACTTTGGTGACAGCTACGGCACCCGCCGGCGCAAGGAGGCCGATCTGCTGGGCTCGCAGCTAACCGTGTAAGCGCTTGCCGCCCAGGCTCAAGGCCTGGGCGGCTCGCCGGTTTCAAGGGCAGGGGTAGGTGTGCAGCAGGCTCGCATTGCCCATGTGGCTGGTGTCATCGGGCTGCGTATTGTTGGGCAGCGAACGCCAGTCCACCAACAGGCACATGGCCTTGAGGGAAATGCCCTTGGCCTGGCCGATGGGGTTGGAAAACTCGTAGCGGTACAGCGCCTGGGTGGTGTTTTGCGCGGACACGCTGCTGGCATTGGTCAGGGTGCTGCGTGCCATGTCCGGCAGTTTGTCCTGGGAGACGGTAAAGCGCGGCTGCTCGCCCTGGGGATTCAACACGCCCTGGTCCCTGGAGCGTTTCCACAGTTGCTGCCACTGGCTGTTGCCGGCGACGGTGCTCAGGGTGGCGGCGTAGGCCTTGAGGGTAGTGGGCGGCACATGGGTGGTTTCCAGGGCGTGGGCGGCGCTGGCCAGCAGGCTCAGGCCGATGATCAGTGAACGCAGAATCAACATGGGATTAACTCCTTTTCCAGGCCGCAACGGCCCGACACGAATACGGGGAAGTCTCCCCGGCGACAGGCTGTCGCCGGGGAGCAAGGCTTAGCGGGCGTCGAGGTAATCCCAGCGCAGGCCTTCCTTGTTGTTTTTCGCGGTCAGTTCCTTGGCCACGGTGTTCTCGATGGCATTGACGTTGATGTTTTCCACTTCAAGGATGTTTTTGTCCGCCAGTTGCTTGCGGAACTCGGCCTTGTTGGTGAGGAACTGGCAGGCGTGCCCCAGTTCATGCATCAGCACCAGGGCCGGGGACAGGCGCTCGACTCGGTCGCTGCTGAACAGCGCGAGGAATTTCTGGAAATTGCTCAGGCCCGGCTGTTTGTATTTTTTCTCGATGGCGTACACCTGGGACTTGAGGTTCCACACCACGCGCCCGGCGGAAGTGGTGGAGGTGGTGGCGGGAGGAATCCAGCGGTCGGTCTTGTCCGCTGCCGACGAGTTGGTGACTTCCACGATCAGCTCTTCCTTGACGGCGATCAGTTCGTCGAGCAGGAAATTGGCCAGGTCGGATTGGCGCAGATAGCGGCAGGCATCGTCGAAGCGCTTCTGGGCGACGGCCTGGTCCAGGGTCGTGGTGGTAACAGTGATGGTCATGACTGACTCCTTTGAGGAAATGCCCGTCAATGGGCAGGAGTCATGGTTTCAAGGGCGGTGAGCGGGTATCAGCGGGAAAGGGTTCAAGGGGTAGCGTTCAAGGGGTGGAGCTCAAGGGATGGCGAGGCGACGGGGATGGGCATTTCAATTTCCCACGAGTAAAGTGCCGCGCCCGGGAAATGAATCCCGGACGCTTTTCCATGGAGTTACGTCGTGAAGCACATCAGCAAAGTCGTTGCCTCTGCCTGCCTCGGTCTGGTTCTTGCGGGCTGCACCGGCACCCCGATGAAAACCCAGCAGTTGGACAGCAGCCAGTACACCGTGATCGGTCACAGCGAAGCGACCGCCACCGGCATCATGTTGTTCGGGGTCATCCCGATCCAGCAGAACAGCCGTTTCGTCCGCGCGCAGACTGCGGCGATCAAGGCCAAGGGCGGCGACGCTCTGATCAACACCCAGGTCCAGGAAAACTGGTTCTGGGCTTGGGTCCTGAGCGGCTACACCACCAAGGTCTCCGGTGATGTGGTCAAGCTGAAGAACCCTCAGTAAGCCTCGCCTGGATAGACAAACGGCACCTGATTCAGGTGCCGTTTTCGTTGGTGGGTCAGTGGCCCGGCGCGAGGCTGACGAAGTGGTAGGCCTGGCGGCTGACCATGAGGGTCTTGAGGATCTGCAATGGCGGTTTGGGCGTCTGGTCGCCGCCGATGACGGCGACATGCTGCGGCGACTCGGCGAGAAAGGCCTGCAACTGCGCTTCGGTCTGCAGGTCCTTGAGCAGGCTCTGGGTGTAGAACACGCTGGCGCCGGCAATGCGTTCGTTGGCCTGATACAAGGCCAGCTGATGCCCGCTGGCCTGCAGCGCCATGATCTGGTCGGTGACCGGGACGAAGGACAGCTCACGGTCGGCCCGGGGCGCGGCCCATTGGGCGTTCACCAGATAACCGCCGATGATCAGGCTCATGAGGGCGATCGCCAGGCCCTGGCGCCGACGCCCCACCACGCTCCAGAACCCAGCCCCCTGGGCCCGCTGCGCGAGACGCTGGTACAGCACCGCGCCATATTCTGCCGCCAGCACCGCCGCTGCCGGAGTCAGGGACATCAGGTACACCGTGCGTTTGCTGGAGGCCAGGCACAGCAGGGTGAACTGCGCCAGCAGCCAGATGCAGAAAAACAGCAGGTAGCGGTTTTGCACCAGGGTTTTGCGAAAGTGCCACAGGCCCAGGTAGACCAGGATGTTCCACGGCAGGAAGGCCTGGGGCAGCTTGGCCAGGTAGTAATAGAAAGGTTCGTAGTGCCCGGCTTCGACAAAGGAGCCGTCGAAGCGTCCGACGCTGTTGGTCCACAGCACTTCGCCCAGGGCTTGCAGGCCGCCGCGCTGATAGAGCATGCACAGCCAGATCATCAGCGGCACCAGCCCCAGCAGGGTCAGCAAGCCGGGGCGCAGCCACTGGCCGAAGCTGAAGCGTTTTTCGATCAGGCTGTCGGCCAGCAGGTAGGCGAAGATCACCACACCCGGCATGGCCAGACCGAGCACGCCCTTGCTCAGGGTGGCGATGGCGATGCCGCCGGCGAAGGCCAGCCAGGCCAGCAACGCCGGTTGCTGTTCGGCCTGACGGCGCTGGGCCTGAAAGAACGCCAGCAGGGCCAGGGTCACCCCGAGGCTGAGCAGGGCATCTTCACCCACGCCGCGCACGTTGCTCCAGTAACTGGCCATGGTCGCCAGCATCAGCCCGGCCACTGCCGCCAGGGTGGCCGGGCGGCCAAAACGGCGGAGCATGGCGTACAGCAGCATCACGCTGAACAGCCCGGCAAAGGCCGAGGCCAGGCGCACCGCCAGGGGCGTGCCGCCGAAGGCACGGATGGCGCCGGCGTCGAGCCACAGGCTCAGCGGCGGTTTTTCCAGGAATGGCGTGCCGAACAGGCGCGGCGTGACCCAGTCATCGTCCAGGTGCATTTCCATGGCAATCCCGGCCACCCGGGCTTCGGTGGAGCCTTGCAACTGGTGATTACCCAGGGCGAAGAAGAACAGCAGGCAGGCCAGCAGGAACAGCAGCGGAGCGGGTCGGGACATGAGTTGTGCGCCGGCAGATCAAGAGGCGCAGCCGGAAGGCTGCGGGCAAGCGCTCAAGTATACGGAGGCAAGTCTTAACAAATTGTGAACAAGTTGGGGGAAATCGTCGGTTTTTCCGAGCGCGGCCGAATCACCCCGGGGCTTTCAGGTAGGCCGCCACGGCGTGCGGGAACAGCTGCTCGTAGAGGGGGTAGCCAATGCCCAACACGCTGATCTCGATGGCCTCTGCACCGCACTCGGCGGAGTAGTCTTGGAGGCTCACGCCCATGGCCGGCACGGGCTGGTCGAGGTGATACACCTGCAGTTGCAGCGAGCTTTGGTCCGCGGTCCCCGTCAGTGCCCGCACCTGCTCCTGAAGCGCGGCGTAGGCCGGGGCGGCGATGAATTGGCCCCAGGCCACGCCCATCGGCGGGTCGTTCGATTCCAGCGCGGACCCGCCGAGCAGGGTCGTGCCCTGGTAGATCTTGAACCTTGGATAAGCATCCGCTTGGGCTGGCATGGCGAGACCTGCTGTAAGGGGAACAATGACGGCTAGTGGAGGGCGGCTTCCTGCTGGCGGCGCTGGATGCGCCCGTGACCCCAGGCGGACAGCGCCTCGATCACCGGTTGCAGCGATCGGCCTTCGGCGGTCAGGCGGTATTCGACCCGTGGCGGCACTTCGGCGTACACCGTGCGCGAGACCAGCCCGGCGCCTTCCAGGTCGCGCAACTGCTTGGTCAAAAGGCGTTGGGAAATCCCCGGCAGGCGGCGTTGCAGCTCGTTGAAACGGAGGAACTCATTGGCCAGCAACTGATGCAGGATCACGCCTTTCCAGCGGCCGTCGATCAGGTCCAGGGTGACCTCCACCGGGCAGCCTGGAATGTCCTGGTAGTGTTTGTTTTTCATCGCCTGACGGTCCTTTTGCGTAGCAGGTACGCAAAAGTACCCTACTTGTGCGAGGAGGGCATGAGGGATTTAAGTGTGCGCTTTCCAACGCCAAGGAAGCTCTGCAATGAAGGCCATCGCCTACCTCAAAGGCTCGTCGCTGTCCGCCCCCCAAGCCCTCTACGACCTGGATCGGGACGAGCCGTCACTCGAACCCCATGACCTGCTGGTGGCGGTCGAGGCGGTGTCGGTCAACCCGCTGGACACCAAGGTCCGCGCCGGCAAGGTCGCGGTGCCGGACGACGTGCGCACCCTGGGCTGGGACGCCAGTGGCGTGGTCCGCGCGGTGGGCAGCGCGGTGACCCTGTTCGCTCCCGGGGACGCGGTGTACTACGCCGGCACCTTCACCCGCGAGGGGGCCAATGCCGAGCTGCACCGGGTCGATGAACGCCTGGTGGGGCACAAGCCCAAGCGCCTGTCCTTTGCCCAGGCGGCGGCCATGCCGTTGACCGCGCTGACCGCCTGGCAATTGCTCTTCGAGCGCCTGGGCCGGGTGCCCGGCGACCTGTCCGGGCAGGGCACGCTGCTGATTGTCGGCGGCGCCGGTGGCGTGGGCTCGGTGCTGATCCAGCTGGCGCGCCAGCTGACCGGGATGACGGTGATCGCCACCGCCTCGCGGCCGGACAGCCGCCAGTGGTGCCTGGACCTGGGGGCCCATCAGGTGCTGGATCATTCCCGCTCGCTGGTGCCGCAAGTGGCCGCCCTCGACCTGCCGCCGCCGAGCCATATCGCCGCCCTGACCCACACCGCCCGGCACTATGCCGAGCTGAGCGAAATCATCGCGCCCCACGGCCATTTCGCGCTGATCGACGATCACGACTTCTTCGATGCGCTGCCGCTCAAGGCCAAGAGCGTGTCCCTGCACTGGGAGATGGTTTTCACCCGGGCGCTGTTTCAGACCCCGGACATGATCGAGCAGCACCACATCCTCAACCGGCTGGGGCAACTGCTGGACCAGGGCGTGATACGCAGCACCTTGAATGAAGTCATTCACCCCTTCAGCGCCGACAGCCTGCGCCGGGCCCATGCCCGGGTGGAGCAGGGCGGCCTGCTGGGCAAGGTGGTGGTGGCCCGCGAGGCCGAGCCCGGCGCCTCGTTGTAGAGGCTGTCGCGGTCAGCGCAGGTGGCGCCCGCTGCGCCACCAGAAGACGCCGCCGAGGAAGGCCCCCGCACAACCGAACAGCGGCGCCAGTGGCAGGTAGCGCGGCAAGCCCTCGGGTAGCGGTTCCTCTTCGGCCGGGTCGGAATAGAAGCTGGAAGGGGCCAGGCTCGCGACCACGGGGATGGTCGGCATGGCGGCCACCGCGCCGCTGAACAGGTAGATCAGCACGTTGCGCCAGGCAAAGCGCTGGGCCAGCCAGAAGAACAGCGCGCAAGGCAACGCCGTGAGAATGCCGGTCAGCACGCCACTGACGACCAGGGTCAGCAGGCCCACGAACAGCGTTTGCAGAATGATGTCGCCGTTCAACGAGCCGGCGCTGGCCAGCATCGTCAGCATCAGCAGCAAGGCCAGCACCGTGGCCAGGGCCGTGACGCCGATGAAGTAAGCGGCGAACCAGTCTTCCGGCTGCACGCTGCGTTGGGGTGGAGTTGTTGTGGACATGGAAAAGATCGCTATAGGGGTGGCTGCTTTGGCCCTGCTCAAGGGGCGGGTGGCTTGGCGTCGGGCCGGTGGTGAATAAAGGCTCGGTTCAGCGCAAGTGACGCCCGCTGCGCCACCAGAACAGCCCCCCCATGAACACCCCACAGCCGCCGAACATCGATGCCAGCTGTAAATAGTGCAGCGCAGCGTTGACGCCGTGCGGGAGGTTGAAGAGTTCAGGGAGCAGCTGGGTCATCACGGGAATGGCGAACTGCGCCGCCAGGGCTCCGCTCACCAGGTAGATCCACAGGCGGCGCCAGGTAAAGCGCTGGGCTAGCCAGAAGAACAGGATGCACGGCAAGGCGGCGATCAGGGTAATCAGCACTAGGCTCACCATCAGCACCGCCACGCTGAACGACAGGGAGTCGAGCAGCGCCTCCCACGGGTTCCGGCTGGAAGTCAGCAGTATCAGGTTGAACACCAGCATCAGGGCCAGGGACAGCCCGGCGACGCCGATGAAGTAGGTGGCGATCCAGTGACCGCGGTTCAGGGGGCGAACGGATTGGGGCGCTTGGGACATGATGGGCACGGGCTTTTGGCTGAGGATGACCGGACCCAGGCTATCGGCAGGCAGGCCTTTTGATTGTGGAGTTTGCGTGGTTTTTTCGCGGTGAATGCGCGTGGCAGATGACGCCGGGGGAGCAAATCCCTTATACAGGCAGCGGCCCGTCGACCGTTCACGGGCCGGGTTTGCGTCACCCACCCAGAAGGAGATGGACATGTTCAAGTTCCTGACTATGACCGAGTTGCCCCGTACCCCTGCGCATCGTGATGCCGGCTCCATCAGCGGAGCGATCAATGCCTGGGAGCTGAAAAATCGGGCTCTCAATACGAAGGGGTTTGTCACATGTCCAAAGAATTACTCGGAGTTTCTGCTGTAGGGCTGATGGTGCTGGGCGAGTTTTGCGCCATCTACAGTGAAGTGGTGGTGGCGCGGCTGGCCCATTCCGGCAACACCTCCGGTGCCGAACTGGCGTTGCCGGTGCTGATCATGTGCCTGGGCGGTATCTGCCTGCTGGCGGCCTACTGGCTGGGTTACGTGGCGGTGGGCGACATCTGGATCATCACCGTGGTCTCGGTGACGTCGCTGCTGCTCCTGGAGCCGCTGGTGATCTGGGCGCTGTTCCAGCAGGCGCCCGGACGCGGTGCCTTGATCGGTTTCTGCCTCGGCGCGCTGGGGATGTTGTCCGCCGTGTTCCTCTAGCACGGCCTCGCTCAGGCTCGGGTCCTTCAGGCCCGGGCCCGGGCAAAGTAACGGCTGGGCGCCTCGCCCAGGACCTTGCGAAACACACTGCTGAAGGCACTCGGGCTGCTGTAGCCCAGGTCGCTGGCGACCCGGGTCACGGCCTCGCCATGGCCCAGGCGCACCACGGCCGCCAACAGGCAGGCCTGCTGGCGCCATTCGACGAAACTGATGCCGGTGTGCTGGCGAAACAGCCGGGTGAAGGTGCGACGGCTCATGCCGGCGCGCTCGGCTATGTCATCGATTCCCAGCTCCAGCGACGGCTGTTCCAGCAGCTCGCGACACACCCTGGCCAGCCGCGGTTCGTCCGGCAGCGGGGCGTTGAGGGTCAAGGCCGGCATGCTGGCGATTTCATGCAGCAACAGGTTCATCAACTGCCCCTGCACGCCGTCCCTGGCGTAGAGCGCGGGGAGGTGCATGGCCCGCAACAGCAGTTGGCGCAGCAACTCGGACACTTCCCGTACCTCGCATTGCGCAGGCAAGCCCAGGCGCTTTGCCGCCCGGGGGCGCACATAGGTGTTGAGCAGGGTCACCGGGCCGCGCATGTGCATGGCGTGGGTCACCCCGGGCGGCACCCAGATCGCCCGTTGCGGCGGCACCACCCAGTTGCCCTGCTCGGTAAACACGCTGATCACTCCGGTGGCGGCATAGGCGAACTGCCCGCGCCGGTGCTGGTGCTCGGCGAAGTACAGGCCGTCGGGGTAGTCGATGGCGCTGACCACCCCATCCCGAGGGGTATTTTCGTAAGGGTCGATATCGATAGGCTGCATGGCCCGAATCTACTGATAGTTGACCTGATACTGCAAGCGGGCCATGGCGTGCTGCGGCGATAGTTCGGCCCCGGCCGGGGATTTGCTCGCGGCCGCCTTTCCTGGACCGCGCGACATGCAGAAAAAACACCTGTTCCTGGCCCTGCTGGTGACCGCCTTGTGGGGCCTGAACTTTCCCATCACCACGCTTGGGCTGGCGAGCATCGATCCATTGCTGCTCACCGCCCTGCGCTTCACCCTGGCGGCCTTGCCCTGGGTATTCTTGGTGCCGCGCCCGCCTGTAGGGTTTGGCTGGCTGGCGGCCTACGGGCTGATATTCGGCGTGGCCATGTGGGCCCTGATCAACCTGGGGATCGATCAGGGCGTGGCGCCGGGCACGGCGTCGCTGTTGATCCAGTTCAGCGCCTTTTTCTCCCTCGGCTGGGGCGTGCTGCTGTTCGGCGAGCGCCTGCGCTGGCAACAGGTTCTGGCCATGGCCATTGCCCTGTGGGGGCTGCTGCGAATCATCGGCGACAGCCCCGGGCACGCCACCAGCCTGGGTTACGCCTTGCTGCTGGTGAGCGCTTTTAGCTGGAGCGTGGGCAACGTCATCATCAAGCGCTGCGGGGTTCGCGAGGTGTTTGCCTTCGTGGTCTGGGCCAGCCTGTTTGCGCCGTTGCCCCTGCTGGCCCTGACCTGGATAAGCCACGGGAGTACGCCGTTCCTGCAACTGGCCGGGCAGGTGTCCGCCAGCGCGCTGCTGTCGCTGATGTTCCAGGTCTATGTGGCAACGCACTTCTGTTACTGGGGCTGGAACCTGTTGCTGCGCGAGTATCCGGTCTCTCGGGTGGCGCCCTTGTCGTTGCTGATCCCGGTGTTCGGCATGGCCGGGTCGGTGCTGATCCTGGGGCAGCCTGTGGGGATCGATGACGGAGTATCCATGGGCCTGATCCTGCTGGCGCTGGCCGTGGGGCAGCTCGACTGGCGCCGGTTTTCGGCCCTGGGGCGCCGGTCCC
>NZ_JAJTTH010000018.1 GCF_021341665.1 Pseudomonas sp. Au-Pse12
GAGGATGAACGCCAACCCGCGTTTCGACAGCCCCCAGAAGGTGTCGCGCGGTTGCAGGGCAGCCGAAGGCTGGCGGGCCAGGAAGGCGAGTTGGCGAACGTCCATGTCAAAAGCCTCAATGAATCAGTGCAATCAGAGAAAGAGATCCAAACGGAAGTAGATCGGTGCTTCCCGCTCACTCAGGGCATCTGGCCGCTCGAGGGAGTGGGCGAAGGTCAGGCTGGCGGCGAGGTGCTTGCCGCGGGCGAAGAATTCGATGGAGTCGCTGGAGACCCGGCCATGCTGCTCGGCGTTGTAGCGGTCGTTGCGGATCGCCCCGACGTCATAGCCCAGCCCGGTGCCGTACTCGGCGAACGCCGGGCGCAGCCAGTTCCAGGTCACCGGGCGACTCCAGCGCAGGTCGTTGCGCCAGTAGTAGCCGCTGTCGCCATTGAGGCTCTGGTCCTTGTAGCCACGGATCGAGGACTGGCTGCCCAGGCTCATGCGTTGCGAGCTGAACAGCACATCCTCGCTGCGCTGGCCGGTGACCAGGCTGCTGAACACCAGGGACTCGTCCCACAGCTTGAACGGCTGCAGGTAGCTGGCGGTGGCGGTGTATTTGCGATAGCGCGCGTTGGCCTGGCGATTACCGTACTTGTCGCGCTGGTTTTCACGCTGGGCATCGAAGGCGCCGATGCCGTCCTGCAGCCCCAGGTCGAGGTTGACGAAAGCGCCGCCGACGCGCCGGCCATGGTTGATGCCGAACTGGGCTTCGCTGAGGCGGTTGCTGCTGTTACTCAGCTTGCTGTCTTCGATGTAGTTGTTGGTGCGCAGGTAGCTCAGGCCGCTGTTCAGCGAGGTCTTGCTCACGGCGTCACGGTGGATCACTCGCTCCACCCGCAGTTGGTGGTTCTGGCTGTCGCCGGTCTGCTTGAAGTTGAAGCCCTGCCCCTGGGCCAGGGAGCGGTATTCGCTCTGGCTGTAGCTGTAGCTGAGGTTCCACCAGCCAAACGGCAGGTTGTAATAGAGCATGGCGTTGCGCGAGGTTTTCTGGTGGTCGCTGATGGCGTCGTGGCCACCGCGCAGCACCAGTTGGTCAGCCAGGCCCAGGGGGCTGTCCCATTCGAAAGAGCTGCCCCACTGCTGCTCGCCGGTGCTCTTCTGGCCCTCGTTGCTGCGTGACAGCCCTACGCGCCAGGGCTTTTGCGCATTGTTCTTCACCAGCACTTCACTGCCGCCCACGGCCTGCCCAGGGGCCAGTTCCATCTGCGCCTGGTTCGACGGCAAGCGGTTGAGCTGGTCGACCATCTGCTCGATCTGCCGCAGGTTGAGCAACTCACCGCTGCTGCCGGGAAAGGCCATGTTCAGTTCGCGGGTGCTGAGTTTGCTGTCTTCGGCGGCCTTGAGGCCTTCGAGCTTGCCTTCCACCACCAGCACCTGCAGGTGGCCGCTGGAAAGATCCTGCTGCGGCAGGTAGGCGCGGCTGGTGACCAGGCCCTTCTCGATGTAGCGGTTGGTGATGACCTTGAGCAGCTCGTTGAGCTGAGGCACCCCCAGGCACTGGCCGATGTAAGGCTTGAGCAGGCTCTCGCGCTCGCTGGCGGACAGCGAGTCGGCGCCCTTGAGCTGGATGTCCTTGATCGGGAAGCAGCGGCTGTCGGCGGGCGCGCTGGGCGCCACCGGAGTGGTGCTCTTGCCGGGCAGGTCCTTGAGTTCTTCGAGACGCCGCTGCTGTTCTTCCAGCAGGCGGTTCTGCCGGTCGCGGATCAGGTCCTGGTCGCCGGGGCTGAACGTCGGGGCTGGTAAGGGGGCGGCAAGCGCCGTGTGCAAGGGGCCAGTCAGCAGCAGGCAAGACAGCGCACAGCACAACCTCATCCCGAGGGTGGAGAGAGACATATTCGATCCTTCGAAACCGTGACTGCAAGAGTTACGAAGGGGGCGATACTAATAAGCCACTATTGCGTCGTCAAATAACTGCCGGTTAATCGCCAGTGGCGATTAAGCCGTATCTAAAAAGCATTCTCAGAGATAAATCACATGCAGTTACATCACTGTGCGACTCATCTGAGCACTTGCTCTATCCAAACGTTCATTTCACTTGAAAGTCTTTGAAATCAAGGCCCACGATGTTTTCCGGTGTTCGAAAAATAAACTCGATATTGTATATTTCGAAGAATCAAAACCAATACCAAAGAGCACTGAACCTCACTCACTCTTCACGATAAAAACAACGCTCACACCACAACATCCGTAGCGATAACCACATATAAAAAACATCAAAAAATTCAATAAACCATTGATTTATATATTGAAAATACAATCAGAAAATTCCACCCACAGATTCAGACGAATGGTAGCCATCCAGCGCTCACATCAGCTACGCCATTAACCCACCTCCATTACCTCTTGCCTTCATCCACCTCCGAATGCAGATGAATCACCCGCGGCGGCGGTTCCACCACCAGTGGAGGGTGCTGCTGATCCTCGGGCCGGATACGGTAGAACTGCGTGGTGACATGGGTGATGCCCCCCTCTTCATCGTTGTGCACGGTCATGATCCCGGGCTGGCGCATCTGGGCGAAGGTCTCGTCGCTGAGCTTGAAGCTTTCACTCAAGCGCTTGTCGTCCACCACCGGCGCGGGTAACCGTGGCGGGTAGTTCCGGTTGCGACGCTGGCGATAACGGGCCCAGGAAATCAGCAGCAGGGCATTGAGCACCGCCACCCAGGCGTAGAACTGCAAGGTGGTCAGGGCGCCGAGCATGCTGGATTCAAAACGCGGCCCCTCATGGGTGTCCAGCAGGGGTATGAGCCCGCGAATCAGCAGGTACAGCAGGCCGACCCAGGCCAGTACGGTGAGGACAACGTCGACGACCACCATGAACGGTCGCTGGCGGGTTCGGATGATTTTCATCAGCGCGCCTCCTCTTCGTCATCGATGGGCTTGATACCTCGGTCCGGGCTGACCCAGCGCGCCCGTTTCTGATGCTCGCCAAACAGCACCCTGGGGAAACTCACCAGGGTGGTGAGCAGGCTGATGAACCAGAACACCAACGGATACCAGACCACCCAGAACATCGTCTTCCACAGGTCCTTCTCATAACGCCGGTCGATCAGGACGCTGACCGCGAACTGGGCCAGGCACACCATCGCCAGTACCAGGCCGGTAAAGGTCGGCGGCAAAATGGAGTGCACCGCGATGGCCTCGGGCATGACAATGAATTTGCCCAGCACCCAGAAGATCATCGACAGCAGGAACGTGAAGGCCCAGCCGGTGGACAGGCAGTAGTCGAACAGCAGGGTCCACAGGTAGCGGTGGCGCCACTCCCAGATGCCACGGATGTTCTTGAACAGCACCTCGGCGCCGCCCTGGGCCCAGCGCAGCCGTTGCTTCCACAGGCCACGCAAGGTTTCCGGCATGAGGATCCAGCACAACGCCCGGGGCTCGTAGAACACGTACCAGTGGTCCAGTTGCAGCTTCCAGCTGATGTCGATGTCTTCGGTGACCATGTCCGGGCTCCAGTAGCCCACCCGGTGCAAGGCCGTGCGGCGGAAGGCGACGATCACCCCGGAGACGGTGAAGACTTTGCCGAACACTCGCTGGGTGCGCTTGATCAGGCCGATGATCGAGGAGAATTCGCCCACCTGAACCCGGCCCACCAGGGTCGAGCGGGTGCGGATCCGCGGGTTGCCGGTGACCGCGCCCAGGCGCGGGTTGCTCAGCATCGGCGCCACCAGGTAGGCCGCGGTGTTGGGCGCCAGCAACGCATCGCCATCGATGCACACCAGGTACTCGCTGCGTGCCGCCACCGCGCCCATGCGCAGGGCCACGGCCTTGCCCTGGTTCTGCGCCAGGTGCAGCACCCGCAGGCGCGGGTCCTGGGCTGCAATCGCGTCGAGGACCTCGGCGGTGTTGTCCTTGGAGCCATCGTTGATGGCAATCACTTCGATGTTCGGGTAGTGCTGCGCCAGCGCCGCGTGAAGGGTGTCGGCGACGTTGTCCCCTTCGTTGTAGCAAGGGATGAGGATGCTGATCAGCGGCTCCCCGGCCAGCGGCGGCGGCAACGTGTCATCGGACCAGGGCCAGTGGCGCTCCCAGTGCAGCCAGAAATACAGACCGCCAGCGATCCACAGCGCCGACATGAACAGCGGGTAATAGAAGACGAAGTCCATGAGGAATTCGCCGGTCACCAGGAAAATCAGCCCCAGGGGCACTCCAAGGACCAGCGCCAGCACCACCAGGGCGAATATACGATCCATCATGATTCAAGGGCTCCATTTGTTGGAGAGCGCGGGCCGCAGGGTTTTCAGGTCCGGTGAGTTCTCGAGGAAGTTGTCCGGGTAGTAACCGAAGTGGGTCGCCCCTTGGCGCTTGAGCCGGCCCATCCAGTCCGCCATCTGCTGGGCCGACAGCTCGCTGGCGGGCTTCTGCCTCCAGTCCCGGGCCTGGAGCTCGAATACCGTGCGTTGCAGGGCACCGGGGCGGGCCCGCACCTGATCCACCAGGGCCTCCAGCCAGGGCCCGGACTGTTTCAGGCTCTGCCCTTCCATCAGGGGCATGGCCATGGGCGCGGTCCAGTCGTAGTTGACCAGGAAGTCGTCGAGGTTCTGGGCGAACCAGGCTTCGCTCTGCGGGTTGATGATCGGTTCGGCAAACAGGTTGCGCGCGGTCTGCACCTGGGGCCCGCGGATCGCCCGGACCTTGGCCGTCAACTCGTGGGTGAAGTCGATCAGGTAGCGGCTCTTGAAACGGCTCCAGCGCTGCAGGGTCGCCGGATCGTCGCGCAGCCCGGCGATGGAATCCGGCAGCCCCTGGGCGGCATAGGCGCGCAAGGCCTCGGGGCTGGCGTCTTCGAAGTCCGAAAGCACGGCATCGTCGTGGAACAGGATGCCGTCCACCGAGGTCAGCCGCGCCAGGTCTTCGTACAGGTCGCCAATCAGGCGCCGCACGCTCGGGTCGAAGGGCGACAGCCGTTGGTACTGCTTCGGATCGACGCTGGTCTGGCCGCTGGCCGGATCCCAGCGCGTAACCCGCGGCAACCGGGCGTCCAGGGCGAAGCTGAGCACCGGCATCCAGGCGTAGACCTTGACGTGGGCCCGGGTACGCAATTGCCAGGCAACCCGGTCGAACAGGTCGGCGCGCATTGGCAGGTGGCGGTTGGGGAAGTACAGCGACTGCACCAGGCCATCCCCCTTGGGGTCGGCAAACGCCTGGAGGAACACGGTATTGGCCCCCAGGTCGGCCATGCGCTGCACCAGCTTGCCGAGGTTGATTTCCTGCTGTTTGGGGTCCGGGTCGTAGACATTGTCCAGGTCCACGTGCACCACGCGCATCGGGGCGCTGGCCTCGGTGCCGACGATGCTGTTGGAGAAGTGCATGCCGTCCGGGTCGGAAACCACCAGGAAGCGCGGGCTGCTCATCAGGTTGTCGAGGGTGCCCAGGCCGTCGTCCAGGGTCAGGGCCATCTTGAAACCCTGGCTGTCGACCACTTGCAGGGTCGAGCCGTCGGCCGTGCCATAAGGCCAGACCCAGATCCGCGGACGGTAGCCGGCCACGGCCAGGATCTTGTCCGAGATGCTGGTCACGTCCTGGCGCATCCGCGCCTGGAAATCCGCCTCGCTTTCATAGCGACCAGTAGCGGCGTCATAGCGTCGGGTGGCCGCCGCCGGCTGCAGGTTGCCCTGGGGGTTGGCGAGAATGCCCAGGTGGCTGTGGTCGGTATGGGCGGCAATTTCCACCAGCCCGGAGCGAGAGATCTCACGCACCTGGGCCCAGGTCAGGAACTGCGAACGGGGCCGCAGGTCACCGGCGAAATCCACTGGCTGGTTGGCCGGGGTGTCGATCCACACGCCCACCGGCGCCAGTACCGCGGGCCAGTGATAGCTGCGCAGCACCGGCAGCACACGGGTGTAGAAGCTCGAATAGCCGTCGTCGAAGGTCAGCAGGATGGCCTTGGCCGGCAGTTCCGGCCCCCCTTTGCGCGCCGCCAGGATCTGGTCCACGGTCACCGGCCGGTAGCCGTTCTCCCGCAGCCAGGCCAGTTGCTCGATCATCCGCTCGGTGCGCACCGCCACCACCCGCTGGTCCGGGTCGCGATCCTCGATGTCGTGGTAGGCAATGCCCAGCACGTGGTTTTTCGGCCACGGCGCCTCGCTATGAGGCAAGGGGCGCTGCGCCGGGGCGACAAACTCCGCCGCGGGCTGGGAACAGGCGCTGAGAACCAGGGCTCCCAGCAGGAGAATGCAACGGTTGATCAGGCGCATCATCACGCTCGTCTCTAGAAACGATAGGTAAGGTCGACCGCCAGACGCAGATCGGTTTCCCGATCGCCGTCGTAGGGCCGGTTGATTACGCTCAAGACCCCAGCGATATCGAACACGTCATTCCAGCTGTAGCGCTGGCCGTAGCTGAGCAGCCCCACCGCGCCGGTGGAATAGCCGCGTTCGCTGTAAGTCCCGGCGCCGGCCTGGAACTGCTGGCTCCAGGCGGTTTGATAGCGGTGATAGAGCACGTGGTTGACGGTGACCGTGGGCAGCACGCTGAGATCCGCCTCGGGGTTGTAGTAGGGCGTGTCTTGCAGGGTGTTGTGGCTGGCGCCCACTTCCAGGCCGAGGTCGACCTGCACCTTGGGTGAGCGGTAGACCCCTTCACGGCCGGTGAGCAGCGCTTCGAAACGGTTGTTGCCGTCGCTGAAATGCGACGGGCTGAGGGACAGTTTCCATTCCCGGCTTTCATTGGCCCGCCAACGCAGGAAAGCGCTGCCGCCATTGGCGCTGATGTCACTGTTCAACGCCCGCAGCGGGGTGTTGGCCGAGAGGTAGTCGAGGCTGCCGCCGTATTGCCAGTGATCGTCGATGTCGCGGGCCAGGGACACCCGGGCACCGGTCTTGTCGCCATAGCCGTAGGAGTGGTTGGAGACTTCGGCTTCCAGGGTCATGTCACGGGTTCGCCGCTCCACCCCCAGGACCTGCCAGCGGTGGTGGCCGATGCCTTCGGGAAAATCGCCCATGGCGTAACCGACCCCGCCGAACAGGCGCCAGTCCTCGGCAATGGGCGGCGTATAAAGCCGGCTTTCGATACCGAAATCCCGGCTCCCGGCCACTGCGCCGGCACCGCTGCTACCGCCGCCGTAGCTCTTGCCGCCGTAGGTCGAGACGCGCAACTCGGCCATGTCATGCACTTCGCGCTCGCGGGCCAGGCGCTGCACCTGACGGCTTTCCGGGAAGCGCTCGAGCACATCGTCGGTCAAGGCATCCAGTTGCCGCCATTCCTGCAGTTCCAGGGCGGTGTGCCCCTGGGACACTTCCAGGCTGACATCGCGGGGGGCCACGCTTTCGGTTTCCTTGAGCAGGCTTTCCGACAGCCGCGGCCAGTCGCGCACCCGGTACAGGTCGGCCTGGGCCAGGCGCACGCTGATATTGCCCGGGGCCTGCTCGGCCAGGGCCTCCAGCCGTTGTTCGGTGCCCGGCAGGTCCGCCCCTGAAGCGCCATCAGCGCCGGCCTGGGCCGCCAGCAGTTGCGCATCGACCCAGTCGTCATTGGGGTCGCCCACGGTTTGTCCGGTGAGCTGAATCCGCCGTGGCGTGCTGTCAGCCAGGTCATTGGCGAGCTTCAGCGCCTCTTCCGGCTGTTCGCTCTCCAGCAGCGCGTAGTACAGGGCGGTGGTGTCTTCCAGGCGATACGCGGCATCGCCATCCGGCGCCGACAACACGCTGCGATACAGTGGCACGGCGGTTTCCGGCTGGCGCCGGTCGAGATAGGAAGCCGCCACCCAGCGCAGGGCATACGGGGGAATGACCACACCGGCAGCGGTGAGCTGCTCATATTCGCTGATCACCTCTGCAGTGCGCGCCCGAGACTTGAGCGCCCCCAGCCGGTCGATGCGCCAACGGGTCAGGTCTTCCTGAGCCCGAGGGTCCTGGTCCCAGGCGGCGAACAGGGCGTCGTAATCGGCCAGGGCGCGGTCGGCGACCACGAACCGTTCCTTTTCGCTACGGCTGGCCAACTCCGACAGGCGTACCCGTTCGGCCGCAAGGTCGGCCTGGAGCCGCCGCTGGACGACCGGATCGATCAGCCCCGGATGCTGCTGGGCCAGGCGCAGGGCCGGCTCCGGCAAGCGCACCCGTTGCAGGGCGTTGATGTATTCGCGGATGACCTCGGGCCTGTCGCCGGCACGGATAAAAGCCTGGTCGTATTCACTCAGGGCGTCGTAGGGCTGGTTGGCGCGGGTCAACGCGTAGCCCAAGGCCAGGCGCCGGTTCGGGTCATCGGGCTTGGCCATCACCAGCGCCCGGGCCCGGGCCACCGCTTCAGCCGGCTGGCCGGCATCGGCCTGGGTCAGGCTCAAGCCCAGTTGCAGGTCGGCGTTCTGCGGGTCGCGCTCCAGGGCCTGGCGATAGAGCCGGGTGGCGTTGTCCCATTGCTTGAGGTTGCGATAGGCCCGGGCGATGGCTGTCAGGGCCTGTGCCGGCAGCACCCGATTGCGCCCCTGGGTCTCATAGACGTTCACCACTTCGGCATCCAGACCGGCCCAGCTGGCGATCTGCAAATGGTCGCTGACCAGGCCGTTGGTCAGTTGGCTGGCCGGTATCTGGCGCAGGTGATTCAGCGCCGGGGCGTAGCTGCCGGCACGGGCCTGGATGATCAGTTGGTCATAGGCCGCATCGGCGAACGCCAGCCCCGGCCATAACAGTTGGCTGCACAGTGCCAAACGAAATAACGGACGAAGGTTATAGCGGCGAATGGGATGAACAGTGCAATGCATTTCGTCAGCATCCTTACATGGCTAGCCGGAGTTCTGCGCCCCGCGCTCAATGCCCCAGCACATGCGAGCACAGGGCCAACACTGCGTTCCGGGAAAATTCTTCCACGAAGGTTAGTTCACAATTTGCGTTGCCATGTTTATTCGGAATCAGACGCTGCCCCCGCCTGCTGCAGACAGCAAAACGCCCGACCAGTGCTCATTGCACGGGCCGGGCGCCGGGGCTTGCACGAGAGGGGCCAGCACTGGCTGGCCCGCTCAGGTTGACTACTGGGCGCCAACGCCTCCCAGCTTGCTCATGACAAAACCGATGAACTGTTCGACGGTCATTTTCTGGCCATTGAAGTTCACTTCATTGCTGGCGTAGTGCAGGGCCGAAACCACGTTATTGCCTTCCAGCTTGGCCAGTTGAGTGGCCAGGGCCATGGCGCTGAGCATTTCCGCGGTGGCCGCGCTCTGCTCGGCAATCTGCTTGGCATCGGTCAGGCCTTCAGCCTGGGCCTGCAAGGCCGCCACGTCCGCCACCATCGGTTTGGACAGCAACAGCTTGGCGTCCAGCTGGCTGATCAGTTGCTTGCCCAGCTCGGCCGGCGGCAGCTCCAGGTTCTGCGGCTTGGCCAGATCCAGGCTCAGGCTGAAACGGCTTTCACCACCCGCGGTCTTGAATGCCAGGCTTTCCAGAGCGATTTGCGGCTTGGCTTCCAGGACCTTGTTCACCGCCGCACGTACCTTGACCTCTTGAGCTTCGCTCATTTGCAGTTCCGGCGCCGGCTCGCCCTCGGCAGTGGCCGCGGTGGCAGCCTGCTGATACGGCTGCAGCACGGTCTGGTAGATCTGGAGCAGATCGAGCATGCCCTGGCTGTCGAGGTTCTTCATGCTCCAGAGCATCTCGGCCGAACCCACGGTCTTGCCGTCGAAGGCGATTTCGCCCACTCGGTAATCCGCGCGGCCCGCTACCGTGCTGCCGGTTTCTTCGCTGGAGGTCTTCTGTTCGAAGTTCTTCAGGGTCAGCACCGACTGCTTGTCACCGAAGGTGGCCTTGGTGCTGGTGAGCTCCAGGGTGTTCTGGCCCAGGTAGTAGTCGAAGCTGCTCTTTTGCAGGTTGCTGGCCAGGGTCAGGCCGTTGATTTCCAGTTTGAGCGGTGCTTTATCCGGCGAGCTGAGGAACAGGCTCAGGCTGTCCATGTAGCCGTCGACCTTGGCTTTCTGGCGGTTTTCGCTGACGCTGAAGGTGGCGCTCAGGCCGGAGAACTTGAGGTTGTTCAGTTCATCCCGGGCCAGCTCCATCGGGGCGAAATCCACAGTGCCCTCGGCGGACAGGTCATAGCCAACATTGACCACGCCCTTGAACGGTGCAGCACCCTTGGTGGCGGCAAACAACTTGTCGGTCTGGGCATTATTTTCCAGTTGGAAATGACTGGACGCCATGACGGGCAGCCACTTGAGACGGATCAGGCGCGAGAAAGGCAGCGGGCCGTGTTCGACGTGGTCGGCGATCATCAGTTCCAGATCGCCACCGAACACTTCACCCTTGCCCTTGAGGCGGTAGCGGGCGTTGCTGCTGAACACACCACGCTCCAGGGACACCAGTTCCAGGGTAGCGGTGGCGTCGTAGCCGATCAGAGCCGCTTGCAGCTCCTTGTTGCTTTCGATCACCTGCTGCTGCAGGACCCCTTCCAGCTTGGTGCCGGTGTACCAGGCGCCGCCGGCACTGATTGCACCTACTGCGACGACGATTCCTAACAGTACGCCTGCTGATTTATTCATGTCTGACCCGATCAATATCCGTTGTTTGAAGGTGTGCTGGTCTTCCCTGAACCCATGACGGGTCGCGGCTCGACTCCGCGTAAAACCGGCGCAGATTACCACTGGCGGCCAAAGCTAAACCAGCTGCAAGGCTGCAAGCCTCAAGTTGCAAGCTAGAGGCGGCAGGCAGCAGACGGCTTGAGGCTTGAGGCTTGAGGCTTGAGGCTTGAGGCTTGAGGTTTAGGAGTATTCGACTTCCAGGGCGTCGAGTTGATGGTCGAAGCTTTTGAGGCGGGCGCTCCAGGTGTACACCAGGACCTCGAAATCCCGGTCGATCACCGTGCTGTTGCCCCGGGACTCGCCCCGGGGGTCGCAGAAGTCCAGCTGGTAGCGTTCCCGGGCCATGGCGGTGGCGACGTCCGACAGCTCGCGGGCATTGCTCAGCCAGTGGTGGCCGTCGTCGGCCTGTTTGTCGAGCAGCATGCACTGCTTCTTCAAGGCCTCCAGGCTCTTTTCCAGCGGGGTGCCGGTCAGCTCGCCCATGACCTCGGCGAAGGTGCGCCCCGGTTGCCAGTAGCTGCCCCAGAAGTAGCGGTCAAACACCGTTTCGACCCGCCGCAAGGCCACCTTGGTGTCCCAGATGACCACCAGGGTCTTGCTCTGTTCGAGCTGTCTTTTCTTGATTTTCTGGCCCTGGAAGGAGGCCCAGGCCACCACGCCGATGGCCATCACCGCGATCAGCGCGCTGGCGCTGTCGAGGAACACCAGGGCCTTGTCGATCTGGTGGGCCAGCATGATGCCGTAGAAGTAGGTGGCAGACAGCAGCACCAGGGCGCAGAGCGCGCACCAGAAGCCCGGAGCATAAGGGTTTTTCATTATTGGAATCCCCATGACCATCACACGCTTTGACCGGTTGGAAAGCAGGTTGCACAAGGTGCTTTTCCAACTGATCAAAGCATAGCAACGGCCTCAGGGTTTCGCGTGTTCCGGGCCTTGCGTTCGTCCGCTTTCCCAGCCACCGCCCAGGGCCAGGAACAGATCGATCTGGCTCATCGCAACCTGGGTATTGGCCGCCGCCAGTTGCGCGCGCATGTCGGTGTAGGTACGGGTGGCTTGCAGGTCGGCGAGGAAGGACGCACGCCCGGCCTGGAAGAAGCGGTGAGTCTGGTCCGCCGCCTGTTGCGCCGACTGCTCGGCGTCTGCCAGGGCCTCACGGCGTTGCAGTTGCGCGCTGTACTGGGCCAGGCCGGTCTGGGTTTCGCGAATGGCGTTGAGCACCACGCCGTCGAAATGCGCCAGGGCGCCCTGGCTCGCGGCCTCGGCCTCATGAATGCGCTCGCGGGCGCCGTTGGCCGGCACCGTCCAGCTGATCAGCGGGCCGAAGCCCCAGCGGTTGGTGGACGCTTTGCCGAGGTTGTCGAGGATGCCCACGGTGCCGACCGTCGCGCCAATGCTGATGTCCGGGTACAGGGCCCCGGTGGCCACGCCGATGCGCGCGGTGGCGGCGGCCAGCTGGCGCTCGGCCTGGCGTACGTCGGGACGGCGCTTGAGCAGCGCCGCGCCGTCACCCACCGGCAACAGTTGGGCGATGTGCGGTAACTCGGCGCACGTGCCAATGCCAGCGGGCAATTGATCCACCGGCCTGGCCAGCAGCATCGACAGGCGAAACAGCCCCGACTGGCGCGCGGCCTCGTAACGCGGCAATTCGGCGCGCAGGGACTTGAACTGGGTCTGGGAACGGGTGACCTGGGTTTCGTCGCCGCGCCCGGCATCGCGCAGGCGCTGTGTCAGTTCGGTGCTCTGGGCTTGCAGGCTCAGGGAGTGCTCGGCGATTTCCCGTTCTTCGTTGGCCGCGCAGACCTGGGTGTAGGCCCGCACCACATCCGCCACCAGGGTGATGCGCGCGGTATCGGCCGCGGCCTGGGTCGCGTCGGCGTTGGCCTGGGCCGCCTCGATGCCGCGCTGCAGGGTGCCGAACAGGTCGAATTGGTAAGAGGTGCTGATGGACAGGTTGCCAACGTTGGCCACCGGCACTTTCTCCGGCAGCAGGAAAGCTTCGCCGGATTCCTGCAGGCGCTCGACGCCGGCCTTGACCCCACCGCTCCAGCCACCGGCGGCCTGGGCTTCATCCACCTGGGCCCGGGCGCGAGCCAGGTTGGCCGCAGCCACCCGCAAATCGGTATTGGACGCCAGGGCCTGCTGCACCAGCTGGTCCAGGCGCGGGTCCTGGTACAGCCGCCACCAGTCGGCGGGCACTGGCGCCGACACCACGTTGGCGCCCTTGGCGCTCAACTCGCCCTGCAAATCCGGGCGTTGCAGCGCCGCGTCCTTGGGCAGCCGGTAGTCCGGCCCGACCATCTGGCAAGCCGAGAGCAACAGGCCGAGCCCGGCCAGGGCCAAACGTGCGCCCGGCTTCATTGCCCGGGCTCCCGCTTGGCCTGGTCGTCGAGGATCGACACCGTGGCGGTGCGCCCGGCAATCATGCGAAAGTCCGCCGGCACGTCATCGAAGGCAATCCGCACCGGAATCCGTTGCGCCAGGCGCACCCAGCTGAAGGCCGGGTTGACGTTGGGCAGCAGGTTGGAGCCGCTGCTGCGATCACGGTCCTCGATCCCGGCGACGATGCTTTCCACATGCCCGCGCAGCCGCGCGCGGTCGCCGATCACGCGGATATCCACCGCCTGGCCGACATGGATGCCGTCGAGCTTGGTTTCTTCGAAGTAACCATCGATATGAAAGGAGTTGCTGTCCACCACCGACAGTACTGGCCGCCCGGCGCTGACGAACTCCTGGGCGCGCGGCGCACGATCGTTGACGTAGCCGTCCACCGGGCTGCGCACCACCGAGCGGTCGAGGTTGAGCTGGGCGCTGTCCACCGCCACCTGGGCCTCGGCCAAGGCCGACTGGGCACGGGCCTCGCGGGACTGGCTTTCTTCCAGTTGCTCGCGCGGCACCAGGTTGCCCAGACCGCGGTTGCGCTTGGCTTCGCGCTGGGCCTGGGCCAGGGTTTCCTGACGGTCGGCCAGGGCCGCCTTGGCTTGGCGCAGGGCCAGCTTGAAGCGGTCCTGGTCGATGCTGAACAGCACCTGGCCGCGCTTGACCAGCTGGTTGTCGCGCACCTCCACCTGCTGGATCAGCCCGGACACGTCCGGGGCGATCTGCACGATATCGGCGCGGATGTGCCCGTCCCGGGTCCAGGGCGCGAACATGTAGTACATCACCATGCGCCAGACCACCACGACCGCGAAGGTCACCACCAGTAACGTCAGGACCACACGGCCAATGGTCAATAAGGGTTTTTTCATGTCATCAGGTATCGACTGAGAGAGTCCACCGCGCCCAGCAGCAGCGCGTAGAGACCCACGTTGAACAGCGCCCGGTGCCAGACCAGACGATAAAAGTGCAAGCGCGTCAGCACCCCGTGCACCAGCAGGTACAAGCCATAAGTGATGCCCATCAGCACCAGCAGCGTGGGCAGGAACACCCCGCTGATATCCAGATCACCGATCATAAGGGCGCTCCATCGATGCCATGGGGAAGGGGGTGTTCAAGCTCGCCGGTGGCGACGAATTCCACCCCCGGCAGCAGTGCCAGGCGCAGGCCGCTGAGGGCGTGCAACAGGTGCAGGCGGGTTTCGTCGTCGCCTTGCAGGCCCTGGCTGCCCAAGGCCCGGCGGGTACGATCGAGGGTCATCAACAGGCCGCCGGGAGCCGGCAGGCGTTCACCGGCCTTGAGGCAGGCCTTGAAGTAGTCGCCGACCTCGGCCACCACCTGGCCCAGCAGGGCCTGGGCCACGCCCCGCACCCGCGGCGCGTAGGCCAGCAGGTCCAGCACATTGAGCGCCACGCGCAACTCTCGCAGGGCGGCGCCGGTGTCCTGGCCGGTGATGGCCAGGCGCGGCAGGTGCTGCATCAGCCGGTCGAGCATCTGCGCGGCCATGTGCCGGTGCTCGGCCAGGGTTGCAGGCTCGGAAAGGCTGACAATGTCGCGCCAGCTGAAGCGGGTCAGGCGCTTGGCCGCCAGCTCCGAGCCGAACGGCCGGGCGATCAGGGTCCAGACAAAGGCGAACAGCAGGCCCATGGGCCCGGCCAGGTTGGAGTTGGCAAAGCTCAGGAAATCCGCGTCGTAGGCGCCCTGGATACTGATGAAGGACGAGGTGTTGACGATGGTCAGGAGCATGCCCAGGTAGAAGCGCGGCTGTACCGTCAGGGTACCGACGCAGATAAAGGGCACGGCGAAGGCCAGCACCAGCATCGGGAAATCGTGCAGGTTGGGCAGGATCAGGAACAGGTAGAGGCTGGCGAACAGCACCGACATCGCGGTCCAGAAAAAGAACCGGTAGATCTGCGGCGCCGGGTCGTCCATGGAGGCGAAGAAGCTGCAGGCCACCGCCGCGAGAATCACCGCGCTGCCGCCGTCGGTCCAGCCCAGGAGGATCCACAGCACCGAGGCGACGATGATCGCGAGCACCGTCGAGCCCGCCGAATACAGCATCAGCCCGCGGTCGAGAAACGGCGTCAGCCGGCCCAGGCGCCAATGCCGGTAGACCGCGCGCCAGGTGTCCTGGCTTTCGCACTGGATGGCGTGCTGCAGGCTGCGGCAGTCCTGCCAGAGGTCGATCCACTCGCCGAGGCGATACAGGGCATTGGAGAACAGCAGCTGGCGCCGGTCATCCAGCGCTTCAGCGCTTGGCTGCAGGGCTTCGAGCTCGCTGCGCAGGGCCTGCCAGTGCTCCACCGAGGCGTCCCGGGCGGTGCCTTGCAGCCAGGCCTCGGCCTTGGCCAGCACAGGGGCAAATTGCGCCACCAGCTCCGGGGTCCGCCGCTCCAGGGCATACAGGGCGTCATCCAGGGCGTCCACCACTGGCAGCAGGTGGATCATCCGCCCACGCAACTCCTTGGTGTTGCGCACCGTCTGCGGCCGGGCGCCTTCGTGGGGCAACTGGCCAATCATCAACTCCAGGGTGTTGAAAGTACCCACCATCGATGCGCGCAGGGCGCTGACTTCTTCAGGCTGGACGTTGCGGGCCAGGAAGCGCTGGCTGTAGAGCGCGGCATCGGCGAACCACTTGCTAGCGGAATCGACGAACACCGGGGCCAGCCGCCGGGGCCAGAACAGACTGCCGATGACCGCGGCGCAAATGATGCCGAGGAAGATTTCCTCGGTCCGCGCCTCGGCCACGTCCCACACCGCCAGGGGGTTGTCCACCACCGGCAGGGCGATCAGCGGCAGGGTGTAGCCGGCCAGCATCAGCGCGTAGTTGTTGGCCGTGCGCAGGTGCATGGACAGGAACAGCAGGATCCCGGTCCACAGGGCAATGATCAGCACCAGCACATAGGGGCTCTGCACGAACATCGGCACCAGCAGCACCGCCGCCGCCGCGCCGAGGAAGGTGCCGATCGCCCGGTACAGCGCCTTGGAACTGGTGGGGCCGACAAAGGGGCTGGAGACGATGTACACCGTGGCCATGGCCCAATAGGGCCGGGGCATCTGCATCAGCATGGCGATGTACAGGGCGATCATCGATGCCGCGAAGGTGCGTACACCGTAGAACCAGTCCCGCGCGGGGGGCATGCCGGTAAAGAAGCCTTTCAAGAGGGCAGCACCGGCACATGGCTGGCGGACTCGAAGGCGCGGATCACCCGCAGCGCGGCTTCCAGGTCGGTGCTGCTGATGCCCTCCAGGACTTCATGGCGCAGGCGCACCAGCTCGCTTTCCACCGCCTGCACCAGCTCGCGGCCGGTGTCGGTCAGGCTCAGGCACTTGGCCCGGCGATCGTTGGGGTCTTCACTGCGGCACACGTAGCCGGCGCTGCACAGCTGGTCCAGCAGGCGCACCAGCGATGGGCTTTCCATCCCCGCGGCCTGGGCCACGGTGACTTGGCGCACGCCCTCGCCCAGGCGCCCGATCATCAGCAGGGGCACCGCACAGGCTTCGGAAATGCCGAAATTGACCAGGGTGGTCTGGCAGATCCGCCGCCAATGCCGGGACGCGACCACCATGCCACTGCTGATGTTCATGTGGAGTGATTCAAGGGAGTTGGGCACAAGACTGTTCGCACACTGTTAGTTTGCTAACTATCAATATGTCACTGACAGATTAATCCAGTCAAGTTTTGTAACAAATACCTCGACCAAGCCTTCGACCGAGCAGCTTCAAAACGAAGAAAGTACTGAAAAGGTATATACTTTTTTAGTACTTTTTGAGGAGAGCGCTCATGCCCAAGCACGCCATTTTTACGATGAAACTGGAAACTGAACTGCGGGATCAGTTCATGGCGGAAGCACAGGCCGCACATCGCCCGGCCTCGCAGATCGTGCGCGAGATGATGCGCGAATTCGTGCAGAAACAGCACGAATTCCGGGAATATGAGGCGTTCCTGCAACAAAAAGTCCAGCTGGCCCGAGCCTCCGTAGACGCTCAACGCGGGCACAGCCATGAAGAGGTCGAAGCAGAGTTCGCTGCCAAGCGCGCTCGGGCATCGAGGCTGGAATGAAGGTTGTCTGGGCTCCCGAAGCCCTACAGGACCGCATGGATATCTGGGATTACCTGCATGCGCTCAACCCGAGGGCTGCGGTTGAAATGGACAGGCGCTTCAGCGAATGCGTCGGCCATCTGATCCTCAACCCGCAGATGGGCTCCACGGGGCTGGTGGCCGGAACCCGCGAACTGATTCCCCACCCGAGCTATCGCCTGGTCTATCAGATAAGCCAGGACCGAGCCTGGATCCTGGCCCTGGTCCACACCGCTCGCCAATGGCCGCCACCGACCTAAACCCCGCGCCCCATCCTCAACAACACATCCAACTGATCCACCACCTCCGCCCAATCAGCGTCATCCAGCACTTCGTCGCGCAGAAAATCCGCCTGGCTCTTGCTCCAGAAGAACGCATCCGCCAGGTGCAACTCCGGTTTCAGCGGGGAATGGGTGGCGATGAAACGATCAATACTCTCCGGGTCATCGGCCAGCCCCAACTGCTTGAACAGCGCCGGCAGGTTGTGGGTCGGTGATTCCATGGTCGGGCTCCTGGTCAGTGCGAGACTTCGCAAACCTCGGCGTGGGGTACCAGCTTCAGGTACTGGGCCATGCTCATGTGCACCAAGTTGTGGTGGTTGCCGGCTTCCAGGTAGATGTCTTTCTGCCGGGTCAGCAGCGGGTCGATCACCACGTCCAGCCCATAGGACTCGCCCAGCGCCGGCACCGCGCCACGCTCGCAATCGCTGAACAGATGGGCCAGGGTGCTTTCCCGGGTGACCTGCCATTCACCACTGCCGCGCACCTTGCTCAGGTCCAGGTGACGGCTGGCCGGCAACACCGCCATCAGGTAGTGGCCGTGGTGATCGTCGAGGATCACCGACTTGGCCACCCGCTCCGCCGGCACCCCCGCCACCCGCGCCGTTTCCAGGCTGCTGGCGGAATGGGGATGGGTCACCAGATCAAACTCGCAAGCGGCCTGTTCCAGGCTGCGCTGCACGGTTCTTGCCATACGCATGATGCACCTCGGTGCCCCGCGAACGGGGACAGGACTGTGACTCCTGATGCAAGTCTAGGCCGCGCATCGCCTGGCGTCGGACAAACTTCCCAACGGTGCGTGAACGCCTCAACCACCCTGCAGGCGGCGACGTTCCAGACGTTCATAGGGCCCCCGCGCCCAGCGCTGCACCTGCTCGACCAGGGCCGGCGTGGCCGCCTGCCGCTTGTCCGCGACATCATCCTGAAACGCCTGGTCCGGTTGCTTGGCATGGCGCTGGGTACAGGCGAATGCGGCGCGGCGCTGGGCCGCCGTGAGGGCGAAAAAATCCCCCAGCCAGCCGCCCATGGCCGCGGGCAGCTCCTGGTAGTTCACCAGCAGGCCATCGAACTCCCGGGCACCGTCCAGGCCCCGTTGCAGCAAACGGCCCAGGCGCCGGGCGATAAAACTCTCGCGGTCGGTGCAGGCGCCGGCGTCCAGCACACTGGGCCCGATCATCCCGGGCACCATGTGCATGCCCGGGCGACGCAGATGAGAGACGGCAATCTCCAGGGGATCGCGGTAGACGAACAGCCACGGCGTCGCGGGGAAGCACTGGCGCAGCAGCGCCAGCTCGCCGATGTTCCAGGCATCGAGCTTGATCACCAGGCGCGACTGCCCCGGGCAGCGGACCTGCCCGTAGGCACTGAGCAAACCCTGGATCGCCCGCAGGCGGATCTCCGGCGGCAGCTCGGCACGCAGCAGGGTGTCCAGCGGCGGCGGTTCGGACACCACGATATGGCTGTCGAGCTGCGCCAGCATCTGGCTGATCAGGGTCGAGCCGCATCGCGAGGCGTGGAACACCAACGCGCTGGGTGCCAGCCCGGGGCAGCGAGCGCGCCATTCATCCAGGGCCGCCAGGGGTGTTTCGCGACGCAGCGCCTGATTGAACGGCAGGCGCAGGGCCTGATCCACCGCATCGCGAAAGAACGGCTGATGCAGCGGCTGGGCGCCGAACCAGCACCAGTCCACCCGCCAGCCCGGGTCCGAACGCCGGATACCGATTGGCAGCCAGCCTTGCAGGTTCAGTGAGTCCATTGCCGTTGCCACTGGCGTCGCCCCCGGGCCATGGCCGAACGCACGTCGTCGGCAGCGAACGCCAGGCCGCGCTCGGCCGCCAGGGCCACACACAGTTCGACAAAGGCCTGCGGGTCGGTCTCGGCCTGCAAGCGTCGGCACAGCGAAGCGTCCTGCTCCACCCAGAGGCGCCAGCGCTCGAAGGCCGCCGCGGCCTGCCCGGCCCCCGGCGCCGGCGTGCTGGCCAATCCTTCCCGGATGGCCTGCTCCAACCAGACTCCGGGGCGGCAATCGAGCACCAGGTGGATGCGTTCGCAGCTGTCGCGGTTGATCACGCTGTGGGGCCGCGCCAGGTCCAGGAACCAGCACTCGCCGGCGGCCATGGGCATGCGTTGGCCATCCAGCATGAAATCCACTTCGGGGGGGCTGAGCAGGGGAATGTGCAGGCGCAGGTCGGCTTGTTCGCCCTGCAGGTCATGATCGCAATGTTCGAGAATGCGGCTGCCCGGCCCCAGGCGCAGCAAGCGTGCGCTCACCAGTTGCACCGGCAAGGCTTGCAGGGCCTGTTGCCAGCGCGGCTCGGCGTACCACGCCGAACGTTGCACCGGGGCCTGGCGACCGGGGGCCAGTTCATGGGCGTCGGCGGCGCTGATCAGCACCACACCGCTCCACTCGCCGTGGAAATAGTCACGATTGAAATGCTCGCGCCATTGCGCGGCCCGGATGCCGGCCAGGGCCTCGCGCAGTAGGGCCAGGTCCAATTGCACCGGCAACCGCGAATAGGCCGGGCGGCTCATGGCGCCGGCAGCACCCGGCACTCGCTGAGCCATGCCAGCAACTGCTCGAGGCACACGTCCACCGGTTGCCCTGCGGTGTCCAGCACCAGGGCCGCGGCCGGCGGTGGCTCATAGGGCGCCGAGACACCGGTAAAACCCGGCAGCTCGCCACGCCGGGCCCGGGCGTAGTGCCCCTTGGGATCGCGCTGCTCACACACCGCCAGCGGGGCGCTGCACCAGACCTCGTGATAGTCCGCCCCCAGGCGCCGGGCGAACAGCTCACGCAGCTCGATCAGCGGCGCGATCAAGGCCAGGATCACCACCTGCCCCTGCTCCACCAGCAAGGCCGCCAGCTCGCTGGCGCGGCGAATGTTTTCCTGGCGATCGACAGGGCCAAAGCCCAGGTCGCTGTTCAAGCCGCCGCGCAGCGCATCGCCATCCAGCACCAGGCTCTGCGCCCCACGGGCGAACAACTCGGCCTGCAGCGCCTGGGCCAGGGTCGACTTGCCCGAGGCCGGCAACCCGGTGAGGAGGATGGCGGCGCCGCGATGACCGTTGCGGCGCTCCCGTTGCTGGCGGCTGACGCTGGCGCGCGGCGCCAGCAGGTCACTGGGCCTTGGCACGGGCCACCGGCGCCGAGATATTGCCCGCCGACCAATCGGCCTCACGGCTGGCCAGGGCGCTGGCGATGGTCTGCACCTGGGTCGATTGCAACTGGTCGGGCAGCGGGTCCAGCCCGGCGCTGGCAAAGATCTGCCCATAGGCATTGCGCAAGTCCGCGTAGGACAGGTCGCGACGCAGATCGGCCTGCAGGGTGTTCAATTCGCCCTGGATCAGGTCGAGCTCGCCAATGCCCGCCGCCTGGTAGCGGTTGCGCAACTGGCCGACGATCTGCCCGTCGATCTGCGCCAACTGCTGGTTGGTCTGGAACTGACGCAGGGCATCGCGGTAGTTGGCGTTGGCCACATACAGCTGGGCCAGCACGGCAATCGACATGGCCTGGCGCCGCGCCGTGGCGACTTCCTCGCCGGCCTTGGCGACATCGATGGCCGCCGGCGCGGAAATCACGTTGAACAGGTTCCAGGTGACCTTGACCCCGTAGTCGGCCCACTTGTCGTTGACCAGGAACGAGTTGCTGTCGTAGTGGCCGCCGGCGGAGAACTCCAGGCCCGGCAGCAGGCGCAGCATGGCCTTGCGGGTTTCCGCGCTGCTGATGCGGCTCTGGTAGTCCTGCTCGCGCAATTCGGGGCGGCTGGCCAGGGCTTCCTGCTCCAGCCGGTTGATGTCCACCTTGAGTTCGGGAATCGGATACTCGTCGCTGGTGGCCAGGGTCAACTCGGTGCCCAGCGGCAGGTTGATCAGGGTCGCCAGCTCGGTCTTGGCCAGGGACAGGGCCCGGCGCTGCTCTTCCAGCTGACGGGTAGCCTCGATGAGCGCGCGCTGGTAGCCCAAGGCCTGGATCGGGTCGCCGATGCGCTGGTCGCTCATTTTTTCACTGTTGCCACGGGCCACTTCCACCCGCGCCATCAGGCTGTCGATCTGCTTGAGCAGGCGCTCCGCCGCCACCGCCCGCCAATAGGCCGAACGCACGTCCTGGACGATGGTGTTGATCACCTTGCGCCGCCGTTCCTGGACGATCAGGCGCTGGTCGCCCTGCTGCTTGGCGCTGATGTAGCTGACGCCGAAATCGAGAACGTTCCAGACCATGGTCAGGTCGGCGACGTTGCGGTCGCGATCCTGGGAGGTCGAAGGTTCCAGGGACTGGGTACCGGTCCGCACGCTCTGGCTACTGGAGGCACTGATGTTGTTGCGCCCGGCATAACCGGCCGAGAGCGCCATGCGCGGCAGCATGTCGAAACTGGCCAGGTCCAGCTGGCGCTTGGCCAGGGCCTCCTCCATGATTTTCAAGCGGCCTTCGAGGTTGTACTTCACCGCCCGGGCCATGGCCTGGTGCAGGGTCAGCGGGCCGTTGAGGGGCTCCTGGTCCTTGTACATGGTTTGCAGGTCATTCCTGGCCCGCTGCTCGCTGACACTTCGATCGATGGGCTGGCTGGTGACCGCACACCCACTTACCACCAGCGCCAGCAAGCTGACGCTGAACAGCTTTTGACTTCTTTTCATCCCTTGCCCCGCCCCTGTGTCCTGCTTGCTTTTTATAAGCGCCGGCCCGGGCCGGCGCTGACTTCAAATTGATCTCAGGCCGATATTTCGCTGATACCGACCTGTTCCAATGCCCAGGCTAGTTCATGCAGCTGTTTCTGCTCGGTGTCTTTGAGTTGTTGCAACTGCTGGCCCAGCGTGGGCGCGCCAAATACTCCGCGCAGGCCCTGGCTCGCGTCGCCCAAGCCTTTGCCGGAGGAGCGCTCGAACGCACCGTGGGCCGAGTTGTCGCTCGCTGCTTCGCGGCTGAACAGCCCGGACAAGGTGCTGCTGCCGAACACCCCACCGTCGCCGCCCCCGAAGCCGAGGAACCCGCTGCCATTGCCATCGCTGGCGTTTTCGTTGCTGAACACCTGTGCGATGAAGCTGGGAGCCAGCCCGCCATTGCGGATGAAGATGTTGCCCAGTGGCGGCAGGCCGCCGCCGGACTCCCGTTGCTCGAACAGCGGCGGGAAGCCGATGGGCGAACCCAGGTCGCCGCCGGGCGGGCCAAAGACAATGGGCTGCAGGGGCACATTCGGCTGGTCCTGGGGCCGCGCCGGCTCGGTCACGCGAAATTGCGGGTCGCCCGTCAGGGCTATGGTGTTGACCGCGTAGTTGTTGGAGTTGGCATAACCCGTGCCGGCATTGCCTGCCAGGTCGGTCACCAGGCTGGTGTCCAGGGTGATGAAGTTGCTTGGGTCGTTGAGGTTCGCCGTGGGCGTCAGGGTCGCGGTCCAGGTCTTGCCGCCGTCGCTGCTGGCCAGGTTGGACAGCACGCCATTGGCCACGCTCAGGTCCGACAGGTCGAAACCGCTGACTTTTTCGCTGAAGGTGAAGGTCACGGTGGTGGTCTGGCCGGCCGTGAGGCTGGGGTTGGCGACCACGATGGTGGCCGTCGGCCGATCGCCGTCGACCACATAGTTGTTGGAGATGCTGATCCCGGAGCCCGTGTTACCCGCCGCATCGCTGACCAGCGCGGTGTCGAGCACGATCAGGTTGGTCGGATCGGAGATCGCGGCGGTGGGCGTCAGGGTGGCGGTCCAGGTCTTGCCGCCGTCGCTGCTGGCCAGGTTGGACAGCACGCCGTTGGCCACGCTCAGGTCCGACAGGTCGAAGCCGCTGACCGCTTCGCTGAAGGTGATGGTCACCTGGGAAGTCTGGCCGATGCCCAGGTTGCTGTTGGCCACCACGATGGTCGCCGTCGGCCGCTGGGTATCGATGCTGTAGTTGTTGGAATTGGTAGTCCCGGCACCGGCATTGCCTGAAGCGTTCTGCACGCCGCTGTTGTCCAGGGTGATCAGGTTGCTGGCATCGCTGATATTGCTGGTCGGGGTGAAGGTGGCGGTCCAGGTGACTCCGCCATCGTTGCTGCTCACCGCACTCAGGGTGCCGTTTTCCACGCTCAAGTCGGCATTGCTGAAGCCGCTCACCGCCTCGCTGAAGGTGATGGTCACCAACGAGCTGGAGCCCACGTTCAAGGCCGGGTTCGCCACGATTATGGTCGCGGTCGGCCGCACGGTATCGATGCTGAAGTTGGCCGAGTTGGTCACGCCAGTGCCAGTGTTGCCCGCAAGGTCGGTATAGCCGGTGTTGTTCAGGCTAATGATGTTGGTGGTGTCGTGCAGGTTGGCGTTCGGCGTGAAGGTTGCGGTCCAGGTAACGCCCCCATCGCTGGAGCTCACCGCGCTCAAGGTGCCGTTGGGCACGCTCAGGTCGCTATTGTCGAAACCGCTGACCGCCTCGCTGAAGGTGATGGTCACCTGGGTGGTCTGGCCAATCGTCAGGCTTGGGCTGGCAACCACTATGCTCGCCGTCGGCCGCACGCTGTCGACCACGTAGGCATTGGAACTGGTGGTCCCCGTGCCAGCGTTGCCGGCCACGTCGGCAATGCCGCTGTTGTCCAGAACGATATGCCTGTTGCCCTGGGTGACTCCCGCTGCCGGAGTCAGGGTTGCGGTCCAGGTGATGTTGTCGCTGGTGGACAGGTTGCTCAGGGTACCGTTATCGGCGCTCAGATCAGCCAGGGTGAACCCCGTCACCGCTTCGCTAAAGGTGACGGTCACCTGGGAAGTCCCTCCCAGGTTCAGATGATCGTTGGCCACCACGATGGTCGCCGTCGGCCGCTGGGTATCGATGCTGTAGTTGTTGGAATTGGTAGTCCCGGCACCGGCATTGCCTGAAGCGTTCTGCACGCCGCTGTTGTCCAGGGTGATCAGGTTGCTGGCATCGCTGATACTGCTGGTCGGGGTGAAGGTGGCGGTCCAGGTGACTCCGCCATCGTTGCTGCTCACCGCACTCAGGGTGCCGTTTTCCACACTCAGGTCGGCATTGCTGAAGCCGCTCACCGCCTCGCTGAAGGTGATGGTCACCAACGAGCTGGAACCCACGTTCAAGGCCGGGTTCGCCACGATTATGGTCGCGGTCGGCCGCACGGTATCGATGCTGAAGTTGGCCGAGTTGGTCACGCCAGTGCCAGTGTTGCCCGCAAGGTCGGTATAGCCGGTGTTGTTCAGGCTAATGATGTTGGTGGTGTCGTGCAGGTTGGCGTTCGGCGTGAAGGTTGCGGTCCAGGTAACGCCCCCATCGCTGGAGCTCACCGCGCTCAAGGTGCCGTTGGGCACGCTCAGGTCGCTATTGTCGAAACCGCTGACCGCCTCGCTGAAGGTGATGGTCACCTGGGTGGTCTGGCCAATCGTCAGGCTTGGGCTGGCAACCACTATGCTCGCCGTCGGCCGCACGCTGTCGACCACGTAGGCATTGGAACTGGTGGTCCCCGAACCGGCGTTGCCGGCCACGTCGGTAACGCCGGTATTGTCCAGAACGATGTGGTTGTTGCCCTGGGTGATGCCCGCCGCCGGGGTCAGGGTGGCGGTCCAGGTGATGTTGTCGCTGGTGGACAGGTTGCTCAGCGTGCCGTTGTCGGTGGTCAGGTCGGCCAGGGAGAAGCCGCTGACCGCCTCGCTGAAGGTAATGGTCACCTGGGACGAGCCGCCGACACCCAGATGGTCGTTGACCACGACCACGGTGGCGGTCGGGCGCTGGGTGTCGATGCTGTAGTTGTTGGAGTCGGTGGTGCCACTGCCGACGTTACCCGAAGCCGCCGCCTGCACGCCGCTGTTGTCCAGGGTGATCAGGTTGGTGGCATCGGTGAGATTGCTGCTGGGGGTGAAGGTAGCGGTCCAGGTGATGCCGCCATCCATGGAGCTCACTGCGCTCAGGGTGCCGTTTTGCACCGTCAGGTCGGCGTTGCTGAAGCCGCTGACCGCCTGGTCGAAGGTGATGGTAACCAGGGCGGTATCGCCGATTTTCAGGTTCGGGGTCGCGATCACGATAGTCGCCGACGGGAGCACGGTGTCGACGCTGAAGTTGCTCGAGTTGGTGGTGCCCTGGCCGCCGTTGCCGGCCAGGTCGGCGATACCGGTGTTGGCCAGGGTGATGACGTTGGTCGCGCTGTGGGTATTGCCGTTCGGAGTGAAGGTGGCGGTCCAGGTAATGCCGCCGTCGCTGCTGCTCAAGCCGCTCAGGCTGCCGTGACCAGTGCTCAGATCGGCCAGGGTGAAACCGCTGACGGCTTCCGAGAAAGTGATGGTCACCAACGAGGTTTCACCCGCCGTCAGCGTCGAGTCGGCCAGCACGATGGTGGCGGTCGGGCGCTGGGTATCGATGGCGTAATTGTTCGAACTCGTGGTGCCAGTGCCGGTGTTGCCGGCCGTGTCGGTGTAGCCGGTGTTGTCCAGGGTGATCAGGTTGCTGGTGCTGGTGACGTTCGACGTCGGGGTGAACGTCGCGGTCCAGGTCACCCCGCCGTCATTGCTGCTGACCGCGCTCAAGGTGCCGTTGGAGAGGGTCAGGTCGGCATTGCTGAAACCGCTGACCGCCTCGCTGAAGGTGATGGTCACCAACGAGGAGGAACCCAGGTTCAGCGCCGGGTTCGCCACCACGATGGTCGCGGTCGGCCGTACGCCGTCGATGGCCACGTTGTTGGACGTGGTGGTACCGCTGCCGGTGTTGCCCGCCGCGTCCTGCACGCCGCTGTTGTCCAGGGTGATCACGTTGCTCGGGCTGACGATGCTCGCCGTCGGGGTGAAGGTGGCGATCCAGGTGACGCCGCCATCGCTAGAACTCACCGCGCTCAGGGTACCGTTGCTCACCGTCAGGTCGGCATTGGTAAAGCCGGTGACCGCCTCGTTGAAGGTAATGGTCACCTGGGAGGTCTGGCCGATGCCCAGGTTGGGGTTGGCGAACACGATACTGGCGGTGGGTCGCTGGGTGTCGACGCTGTAGCTGTTGGAGCTGGTGCTGCCGCTGCCGGCGTTGCCCGCCAGGTCCTGCACGCCGGCGTTGTTCAGGCTGATCACGTCGCCACTATGGCTGACCCCGGCGCTCGGCGTCAGGGTCGCGGTCCAGGTGATGCCGCCATCGCTGCTGCTCAGGCCGCTCAGGGTACCGTCGGCCACGGTCAGGTCAGCGGTGGTGAAGCCGGTCACGGCCTCGCTGAACGTGATGGTCACCAGGGACGTACCGCCAATATTCAGCGCCGGGTTGCTGACCACTATGCTCGCGGTCGGCCGCACGGTGTCCACCGCATAAGTGTTGGACAGGGTGACGCCGGTGCCCGCATTGGTGGCCGTATCGGTGTAACCGGTGTTGTCCAGGGTGATGACGTTACCGGCGCTGGTATTGCCGGCGCTCGGCGTCAGGGTCGCGGTCCAGTGGATATTGTCGGCGGTGGTCAGGTTGCTCAGGGTGCCATTGGACGCGCTCAGGTCGGCCAGGGTGAAACCGCTGACCGCTTCGCTGAAGGTGATGTTCACGGTCGAGGTGCCACCAAGATTCAGCGCGGGGCTGCCGACCACCACGGTAGCGGTCGGCCGCACAGTGTCGATGGCAAAACTGTTGGACGAGGTGGTGCCGCTGCCGACGGTTCCTGTCGACGCACTGGCGACCCCTGTGTTGTCCAGGACGATCTGGTTGCTGGCATTGCTGACCCCGGCGTTCGGGGTGAAGGTGGCGGTCCAGGTGGTGCCGCCGTCGCTGCTGGCGACCGCGCTCAGGGTGCCGTTGGACACCGTCAGGTCGGCGTTGGTGAAGCCGGTCACCGCCTGGTTGAAGGTGATGGTGACCTGCGATGTGCTGCCGATGTGCTGGCTGCTGTTGCTGACCACGATGGTCGCGGTCGGGGCCGGAGCATAAGCCGTATTCACGGTGCCACCATCGTTGTAGATATTGCCCACCGCCGCCGGGGTGAGACCCATGGAGCCACCGCCCGAGGCAGGGCCGCCAGAGCCGCTGCCGCCGGCATTACCGGTCATGGCGGCGAAGTTGGCGGCGGTCATCAGCAGGGTGCCCTTGTTCCAGATGGCACCCACGCCCTTGCCGCCCACGCCGCCCGGATCGGCGGAACCGCCCAGGCCACCGCCACCGCCGCCACCGCCGCCCGCCCCGATGTTGTTGGAGATCACCGAGGTGCCGACGACCGTCAGGGTGCCGGTACTGGCGTTGTAGATACCGCCCGCGGCCGAGGCACCGGCCCGGCCGGGCTTGTCCCAACCGGAACCACCGCCGCCGCCACCGATGGACAGACTGCCGTTGTTGGCCGTGCCACCCGCCCCGCCATTGCTGTAGTTGGCGGCGCCTAGACCACCGGCACCACCGGTGCTGCTTCCACCGCGGCCGCCCATGTAGGTGGGGGAATAGCCACCGCCATTGCCACCGTGGTTGACGCTACCGGCAGTACCGCCGTAGACCCCCGAACCGAATCCTGAGGAACCGCCATGGCCGCCGGTCCCGCCACCGATCGCACCACCACCGCCACCGCCACCGCCCACCGCACCGCCGACATAGGGTGCCGTGACCCCGCCGCCGCCACCGCCGCCGGAAGCCGCGTTGGCGGTCACGGTTACGTTTTTCAAGGTCAGGTTACCGGCGTTGAAGAGGCCACCGCCCATCGCGGCCAAGCCGTCGACGCCGGCATTGGCGCCATTGCCGGACACCAGGCCCTGGGTGATGACCAGGCCGTCCAGGGTCGCGGTGACCCCGGAATTGACCCTCATCACCTGGGTCTTGTACTGGCCGCTGAGGGTTACATCGGCGACCCCGTCGTTGTTCAAGTCGCCATCGACAGTGAGGTTCTTGGTGATGATCAACTGCGAGTTGAGGTTGACCGTCATCCCGGCATTGAAGGTGACGATGTCCCCGGAGACCGCATCGCTCAGGGCCTGGCGCAGGGAACCGACGCCACTGTCGCTATTGTTGCTCACCGTGATCGTGGCCAGGCCGTACTGATACCCGGCCATGGCATCAGCCGACAGCACGTTGCGGCTTTCGATACTGCCGGTGGCGATTTCCAGGGTCCAGTCACCGCCCAGGCCGGTGCGGTTGGTCGAGGCCGCGATATCGCGCCCGGTGTACTGCGCCAGGGAATCGACAAAGCTGACGCCCTTGTCGCCCGCGGCGGTGTTGCAGGCGTAGATCAGAATATCGCCGCCGACATTCATGTCATTGCCAATACGCGCCAGCACATCGGCCCGACCCGCGACGTTGTCAGCCGACAGATAGGTATTACCCAACCACAGGTCGCCGGAGTTGCCGTGGGCCACGATTTCCACGGTGCTCACGCCCCGGTGGGTATCCAGGTAATCGGCAATCTGCTGCAGGCCGTCCTTGCCGGCCTGCAATTCCACCACCTGGGTGCCTGGGGCAACGCCCTTGAGCAGGCTGTCGAAATCCTTGACCCGAGAGTCGATGAACACCACCGACTGGCCGGGGACCGCCGCGGGCACCGGGGTGGGCGCGGCATCCGATTGCGGGTGGGCCTCGGCGGGCGCGGTGGCGTGATCGGTGGCCGGCGCCTTCGCCGCGTCCGTCGTGGGATGGCTGGCCGGCTGCGCGGCCTCGGCCACCGTGGCGGCCACGGCGCCGTCGAACAACATGCGCGGTTCGAGGGGAATGATCAGCGGTGGAGTCAGGGTTGTCACACCTTGCGCACGGGCCTTCTGCTTGTTCCACCACATGTTTCACCTGCTCTCGAACGCTCTGGCGTTCAACGGTTGCTTGGGTTGTCAGAACTGAAAAAACCGCGATCAGCTCGCGGTCGGGGTCTTCATCCGAATGACGTTCGCGGCACTGGCCGAGCCATCGTTCCAGAACGACAGCTCCGCGTATTTTTCGAACAGGTCCGGCGGCAGGATGGTCCGCCGCGACTCCAGCGCCACCCTGGGTTTTACCCGGTGCAGGCCGGCCACGCCCAGGGCCTGGTCGAACGCCGGTGCGTCATAGACCAGATGCTCGAAGTCATGCTCGAACCAGGGCTCGCCGATAAAGTCGTAGACCAGCCGCAGCACCCGCTCGGGGGCCTGGGACAGCAGGTCGTAGTCCACCAGCAGCAGGGAGCCGGCCTGCTCGCCGTAATAGGCTTCCTTGAGGGCGGTCCAGGCAAAGCCCACCAGACGGTTGCGCTGGGCCAGCGTCTCGCAGCGGCTGTAGACGGTGTTGCGCTCCACTTCATCGTTGAACAGCTTGGTGTTCTCGAAGGGGTTGGCGCGGTACAGCCGCTCCAGGCTGTCCATGACCCAGGCCACATTGCGCACGCAGGCAATGACCTTGGACTGGGGAAACAGATCCATCAGGGCCGGCAGGCGCGCGGACCATTGGCGATTGGTGTCGAAGATCACCGACTGTTCGGACTTGTCGGCGTAATAGGATTCGAACAGGCCGCGCAACAGGCGGCGGCGCATCGCGGTGTCGATCACCGAGCCGAATTCGCTGCCGGCGCTGCACTGCTCCAGCACACTGGTGAACAGGGTGCCCACCGGGCTGCTCATGCCGGCGTGAAAACGTGGATTCTGCAGGAGGATGGCGGAGAGCAGGGTCGAGCCTGAACGCGGCAAACCTGAGATGAAATGGAAATTGTGCAATCCCTACACCCTCGACCTAAGTCCTTTTGTAGGACAAAGCGTAGCGTAAGAGAATATTTCCGACTAGTTGTATTTTGATATCAATGTCCGAGTTTTTAAGTCGGAAAACCCCTGCAAACACGACTCCAAACGCACTTATCCACAAGCCCGCCGCTCTAGCTCAAGGCTCCCGTTCTCAGCGTCCACTGCAAGAGGCATTACAGACCTCATATAAAACCGCCTGGGTATCGCCTCCCGCATGCTGGTCAATCTTGCGCCACGTACCGGGAATGGACGGAAATTCGTCGGGGTCCACCCGGCTCATCACCAGCCAGACCCGGCCATTGCCCGCAGGCAGATCCTCCAGGCGGTCGAGAAACACCACCGCGCCATCCTCGATCAAGGTGCCGAAACCGTAACGGTTGGGCCGGGTCGAGGCGCCGGCCGAGGTCGGCGGCGTATACAGCCGCGGGGCAATGCGGCTGCGGTCGTAGTACCCCCAGGTCAGGTACCAGAACATGTCGCCCAGCACCACCTGGTCACCGGGCCGGGAATGCTGGTTCATGTACTCGACCATGTTGTTGAACTGATCGTCGGCATCCACCGTGTAGTTGTTCTTCAAGCCCAGCCCCGACACCAGAAGCACCCCCAGCAACAGCATCGCCGCCAGGGTTTTATGGCGCTGCGCCAGCCAATCGACGGCCAGCGCCAGGCACAGGGGCAGCCCGAGTGCCGGCACCGTCAGGTAGCGTTCGATGAACACCGGGGAAATGAACGACACGGCAAATACCAGCAGCAAGGGCAAAACGCTGTAGATCACCAGCAGCGTGGCAAAGCGCGAACGGCTGCGGTCCTGCCAGAGCAGATACACCAGCACTGCCGCCAGCAGCCCCGGCAGGCTGATGAGCAGCCACCACGGCATGCCCTCAGCGTCATCCTGGGCCAGCAATTGCCAGATCATCGCGGGCAGCGAACGCAAGGTGACTGGCGGTTCCCAGCCGACATCGCCCGCGGCCTTCAACTCGTCCATGTGCAGCACCAGGTCGATCAGGCCCGGCAGCCAGGGCAGGAACAGCAGCACGATGGCCACGTTGGCCAGCCACCAGGGCCCCCGGCGCAGGTAATGCGGGCCGGCCTCGGGCCGGGCCAGCGCCAGATACAGCCAGTGTGCCAGCACACAGAACGCGGTGAAGTAGTGCGTGTAGAAACCGGCCGCCATCAGCAGCACATAGATCGCCAGGTAACGCGGGCGCTGCGGCGCGCGAACCCAGTAGGCCAGCGCCAGGGTCGCCCCCAGCAGCCACACGCCCAACAGCGAATACATGCGCACTTCCTGGCTGTAGCGCACCGCCGTGGGCAACAGCGCCAGCAGCAGGCAGGCCAGCAACGTGGCCCGCCGCCCGGCAAACAGCTGCATCAGCCAGGTGCCCAGAAACACCGAGATCACCCCAGGCACGGCACTGAGCAGGCGGATCGACAGGATCGAGTCGCCAAACAGGCCGACCCAGGCATGCAGCAGGAAGAAATACAGCGGCGGGTGGACATCGTAGGCGGCATGGGTCCAGATTCCCGCCAGCGGTAGCTGGGCCAGCAGCACGCTGGAGCCTTCGTCGCCCCAGATCGCCGCCGCCGTCAGCTCATAGCAACGCAGCGCCAGGGCCAGCAGCAGCAACGGCGCCAGCCAGGGCTCACGCAGCAGTTGTGCCAGTGGCTGCGAGCGCGCAACTGGCTGACGGTAAAGTTGCTTCGCTGCTTGTTCTGTACTCGGAACGCCCATCACCACCCTCTGGAAATCGACCGCCGCACCCGCTCGGGGGGCCATGACGCGCTGATTGTAGGTCAGAACCCCGGGCTCATGTCCGGGTCTTGTGCCGCCACAGGAAACATCCGTCGCCTACAGCATCTACGCTGTCAGTCGGTGCACGACAGGTCCGGGAACGCCAGACAGCGTCCCTGTACCGGGCAGTGCGCCTCACTCAACACAGCGGAAGGATAAGGATCTATGGAAGTCTTTCTTGGCACCATCCAGATGTTCGGCTTCAACTTCGCCCCCAATGGCTGGGCCCTGTGCAACGGCCAGATCGTGTCGTTGGCGCAGAATCAGGCGCTGTTTGCCTTGCTGGGCACCTACTACGGAGGCAACGGCCAGAACAACTTCGGCCTGCCCAACCTCCAGGGCCGGATGCCCATCGGTCAGGGTTCGGGCCTCGGCCTGTCGCCCCGGGTCATCGGCGAAAGCTCAGGAACGGAAAACGTCAGCATCCTGACCAGCAACCTGCCGCCCCAGGCGATCCCCACCAACAACCTGACCGTGACCACCACCGTCAACCTGGCCAACGCCCCCAGCAACGCGGTGACCGCACCCACCGCCACCAACGCCTACATCGGTGCTTCCACCGCGGCCGGGCCATCCTCGGCCGCGATCTATTCCGATCAGCCGGGCTCCGCGCCCGTGGCCCTCAAAGGCGTCAGCAACAGCATTGGCGGAACCCTGAGCACCCCGGGCAGCAGCCTGCCGCTGGGGGTCATGAACCCCTTCCTGGCGCTGAATTTCAGCATCGCCCTGCAAGGCCTGTTTCCTTCACGCAACTGACCCACCTGCGAGCGCCGGGGCCCGCAGGCCCCGGCACCGGCCACGCATAACGGAGCCTAACGATGCTGCTACAGGTTTGCGATCAACACTTCCAGGCATTGCTGCACCAGACCTGCCCCTTGCAACTGCCCGACGGCAGCCTGCTGCCGATACAGGTCCAATCCATCGAACTGCGACCACAGGCGCGCCTGCCGGAAAATCCCCGTATCCCTTTCAGCGTGATGCTGCGCAGCCTGGAGCCGACTCCATTCGTCGACGGCCTGTGCGCCCTGGAACTGCCACAACTGGGACGGGTCGAGGCGATCTTCGTGTCCCGCGAGCCGCCCCTCGGCCGAGACCCGGCCCTGGGCTACTTCAACATCGTCTTCAACTGAGCCCCGGGTACCACACCAGCCGCTCGGCGGCCGACGTGCTTTCCTCGACCCGAAAACCCAGCGCCAGGTAATGCTGGCGCGCCTGGGGATTGCTGGCCCAGACCACGGTGGCCACCGGGCAGCCCAATTGCCGGGCGGCCTGCTGCACACCCTGCAGCACCGTGCGGCCAAACCCCTGGCCGCGGGCCGCGGGGACGAAGGCCAGGTACAGCACGCGAATTTCATGGGCGCCGAAATCAGCGCTGAGCACCCCGATCGGGGTGTCGAGCTTTTCCACCACATAGTGCAGGGCATTGGGGAAGTGCTCGCCGATGCCCTGCTCCTGCACGAGAAACTGCTGGGCGACCACCTGCTCGATCAACTCGGGGTCGGCGTCGATCCATTGCAGTTCGGGGCGCGCCGACTGGTAGAGCCCCTGCAGAAAAGGCCCATCGCTGACCCGCGACGGGCGCATGGACAAACCACTGGATGACGCACTGTGCAACATCGGCTGTTCTCCCTGCCCCTGACGATCGACACGGCCTCCCGGGCCATCCCACTAGAACCCGCTTTCGCGTACCCCCAGCGCCGCCAGGCGCCGCCAGGCCGTGCCCAGCAACGACTCGCTGCGCCCTTGCAGCACCGCCACGCCGCGAATCGGATGGCTGGGCGCCGGTTGTTCCTGCAACAGTTGCAAACGCACCCCGTACTGCGCCTGCACCGGCTCGGGGCGGCGGTTTTCGTCACGCCGCACGGCAATCGGCCCATGGTGATCGGAAGTCAGGGCCTCCTGATCGATGGCCGCCACGCCGTTGGCATCCACTTCCAGCAATTCCACGGGCCAGGCCGGACGCATCGGATCGTCAGCGACAAAACGGCCACTGGCCCCCGGCGCCACCCGCCACAGATCCTCTTCGGCCAGATAACCGCGCAAACGGGTGCCCCCCTCGACGATCCGCGCCAGCGGCTCCCGGCTTGAAACCCAGCGCCCGGCAACCAGGTTGGGCATCAGGTCGCGCACCTGGCCGGCCTGCGGGGCGCGCAGCAACAGGCGCTCGCGCCGGGCCTGCAAGCCCCGGTACTCGGCCACGGCTTCCGCCAGGCGCTGTTCGAGAATGCCCACGTCCGCCGCGGTTTCACTGCGCCCGCCCTGGCGCCGCATCTGCAACTGCAAGACCTCGATCTCGCGCCGCACGATCAACAGGCGCGAGTCGATGTCCGGCGACTCCAGCTCCACCAGCAGCGCGCCCTGCTCCACCGCCTGACCGTCGATCACATTGACCTGCCGTACCCGCGCAGCGGCCGGCGCATGCAGGGCCGTGACTCGCCCGGCTTCGAGCATCGCCGGCACCTCCACGCTGCTGCGCCAGGGCAGCGCCACCAGCAACAGCAGCGCCAGCAGGCCCAGGCCGCTGAGCAGAACCCGCGGGGTATGGGCCTGCTCCCGGCGCGACCACCATTCCCGCGTCTCCTTGACGATGGGTAGAAAGATGAACCAGCCCAACTCCACCAGCATCAGGAAGATCCCCAGCAACTTGAAGAACAGGTGATAGACCGCCAGAGCGATGCCGAAAAACAGCGCGGCCCGCCACAGCCAGGACATGAAGCCCCACCACAGCAGGCGCCGGCGCATGCGCGGAGACCAGGGCTCGGGGGCCGGCTCGCCATAGCCGAACAGCAGTTCGCGCAGGCGCCAGCGGCACAGGGCAAAGGCCCGGCCCTGGAGGTTGTCCACCTCCCACAGGTCGCTGAGCAGGAAGTAGCCGTCAAAGCGCATGAACGGATTGAGGTTGACCGCCAGGGTGGTCAGCCAAGTGGCGCTGGCCAGCATGAACGCCGCGGTGCGCGCCGCGCCATCGGGCAACAGCGACCAGGCCAGCAGGGCCATGCAGGCCAGGAGCATCTCGGCCAGGACCCCGCCGGCGCCGATCAACAGCCGGGCCTTGCGATCGTTGACCCGCCAGGCATCGCTGACATCGGTGTAGAACAGCGGCAACAGGACCATGAAGGCTACGCCCATGCTCTGCACCCGGCAGCCGGCGCGCTTGGCCATGAAGGCATGGCCGAACTCGTGGCACAGCTTGGCGAAGAACAGTGCCACGCCAAAGGCCATGGCGCCGCCCAGGCTGAACAGGTGGGGAAAGGTCCCCAGGAAGCGCTGCCAGTCCCGCGAGACCAGAAACACCCCGAGCCCCAGCGTCACCGGCAAGCCATAGCGCAGCAGGCCAGGGCCGAAACGCTGCAGCCAGGGCCAGGCGCGGTTGAGAAAGGCGTCCGGACGCCACAGCGGAATACGGAAGAACAGGTACTGATGCAGCGCCATCTGCCACAGGCTCTGGCGCGCCGCGGCGGCTTTCCAGGCATAGCTGGCCCGTTGTTGCGGGTCCATCGCGGCGATCAGGTCGTGGCTGCGCAGAAAGGCCAGCAACTGCTCGACTTCACTCTCCCCCAGAGGCAGCCCCGGCTCGCGATTGGCGGCTTCGAGCACCTGGGTCACATCGCCCAGCGACCAGTGGCGCAATAGACGAATCGCCTGGGCCCCCAGCTTGAAGTAGCGCCCGCGTATCGGGTCGGCCAGGGTCCAGCGGGGCGAGCCGTCCAGCGCCATGGCGGCCGGCGTCAGTTGCAGGTCCGGGCGCAGGCTGGGCAGGCTCATTACAGGCCCACGCTCTGGCGCAGGCCGGCCAGGGGACGGCGCAGCAGGTACAGCGCCAGCGGCGCGCGCTGGCCGAACAGCTTGGCCGTGCCTCGCAGGCCAATGCGCGGCGGCGGTGAATCGGTGAACGCAGCGTCCAGTCGATAGACCAACTGCCCGGCCGGTGTCGACTGCGCCTCGTAGGCCACCCGCTCCAGCCGCGCCGAATGACGTTGCAACGGGTCGCTATCAAGGAACAGGGCGACCTCGGCATCCGGCTCCAGGGCAATGGCATCGCCCACCGCCAGCTCGACGCGCAGCTCGGCCTGGGCCGGGTCGGCGATTTCCATCAGCCGCTCGCCGGTCTGCACCGGCTTGCCGGTCCAGCGCTCGGCGTCGGCGAACACCGCGATACCGTCGCGCTCGGCGCGAACTTCGCTGCGCTTGAGCAACTCGGCGGCATAGTCGCGCTCGGCGCGCTTCTGCTCGACCCGGGCGGCCAGCAGGTCGATCTTCGAACTCGACTCGGCATCGGCGAAGGCGCGCTGGGCATTGGCCTTGAGCTCGGCCTCGGCCACCCCGAGCGCCCGCTGGGCGACATCGGCCTGGGCCTTGAGGGTGGTGCCTTCGAAACGCACCAGCAGGTCGCCGCTCTTCACCGGCTGGTTGGGCTTGACCAGGAACTCGGCAATCACCCCGTCCAGCGGCGCGGCCACCACCCGCCCGGCCAGTGGCACCACTTCCGCTGGCGCCAGCACCGACTGGCGCACCGGAACCAGCAACCCCAGCAGCACCAGGGCCACCAGCAGGGCCTGACGCTTGCCGGTGAGCCGCAAGCGCCACGGGCGCCGAGGCTGCAAGGCCAACCAGGCATGGCTGTAGGTGTCGCCCAATTGCGCCAGCAGGACTTGTTCGGAAGGGCTCCAGGGCGTGTCCCGGGCCAGCCACAGGCCGCCGAAAACCTCGTCCTGGCGGTCCAGCAAGGGCAACCAGAACACCTGGGGCGCGGACAGGCTCTGCCAGTCCTCGCGCACCGTGGCGCTGAAGGCTTCCATCGGCACCACCGTCGCCGGTTTCGCCCGCTCCAGCTTGAACAGCTGGGCCACGGCCTGTTCGACAAAGGCGACGAAGGGCGCATTGGGCTCCACTGCACTGACCCCGGTCACCGCCCGCACCTTGCCGGCGATCAGCAGGCAGGCATGGCGAAAGCCGAACAGCGCCTGGCCATCGTTGACCAGGCTGTAGGCCAGCTGTTCAAGGGTGCCCGCGGCGCGGGTCTGGCGTTCAAGGTCAAGAAACTGGGCAAAGACCCGCTCCACCCCGCCGGCGGCAGGTGCGTTCACGGCAGCGCCTCGAAATGCGCGGTGCCGCTCATGCCTGCCAGCAGGCCATCGGCCTTGGGCAGGCTGGCCACCAGCAGCAGGGTCTGGCTGCCTTCATCGATCCGCGCGCCCAGGCGCTTGACCGTGGCCTGCAGCGGCCGGCCGGTTTCATCGGGAGTGAAACTGAAGGTCTGGCCGGCCTTGAGCTTGCCCATCCAGCGCGAGGGCACCAGCAGGTGAATCTCCAGGGTGCGGTTGTCGACGATCTCCAGCAACGGCGCGCCGGCGGACACGCTTTCGTAACGCTGCACCTTGCGCTGCACCACCTGGCCGTCGTAAGGCGCCACCACGCTGCAACGCTTGATCTGCACCTGATAGACCTGGGATTGCGCCTGGGTTTCGCTGAGCTTGGCTTCGGCACGGGCCACTTCAAAACGGCCCACGGAGTTCAAGGCCGCCAGTTGCTTGTTATGGGCCAACTCTTCGCCGGCGCCACGGCTGGCGGCCTGGGCGGCATTCAACTGGGCCTGATAGGCCGAGCAGTCGAAACGCGCCAGCACATCCCCCTTGTTGAACGATTCGCCTTCGCTGAAGGGCAGATCGACGATGCGCCCCGAGAGTTCACTGGCCAGCATCGCCTGGTCCCGGGCCCGCAACACGCCCCGGGCCTGGGTCGCGGCGGCCCCCTCGGCCGCCGGACTGTTGAGTAGCGGGTCATCCTGCGCTGCAGGCGTTTGTGCCTGGACCAGACACGCCACGCCGATCAACCCCAAGCCAAACACCACACCACGAAAACGCCGCATAGCCGCTACTCCCTGTCGGATGGGCGGAGTCTACGACAGCCTCAGAGCGCGTCAAGCACATGGCCAGCATCTTTTTCAGCGCCTTGTGCGGTTCATCCGGCGCGGCCTCTCAAGCGCGTAGCCTGCGCTGAAAAACGTCGAAATCCTGCTTCTGTCTCATAGGTTAGACGCTGCAGCTTCTGTATGATTTTCCGCACTTCGGGACCCGCCCATGGTTCTCAGAATTAAGGACAATTCATGCGCCAGTTTCTGCTCTCGTCATTGACCCTGGCCCTCGCGGCGCTCTGCGCCGGCCAAGCCCAAGCCAGCTCGGACGACATCTGCTCACCGACCTGGAAGCTCTACGCCAACCAGCTGGACGGTTGCAGCAACCTGCCCTTTCTCAGCCCGGGCAACGACAGCCGGGTCAACCTGCGGCTGCTGCTGGCCGACCAGGGCAGCCTGCCCCTGGCGCCTCGGCCCTTGAGCCAGGATGACCTGGGCATGGGCTACGGTCCCGTGCCCTTCATGCACTATCGCCTGCACCCGGCGGCCCCCGAACTCGACCCCGACACAGGCAACCCACCCAAGCCCGGCCCCTCGCCCGCCACCGAGCAGCTCGACAGCCTGCTGCAGGCCGTGGGCCTGCGACGCGACAGCAAGGAAACCGCCGGGGACGGCTTTCTCTCCGGGGAAGGCAGCCGTTGCCGCAGCAACTCGGACGCCAGCGCCCTGGCCTTTGTCGAGCAGCTCAACCAGGCGCCACTGAGCCCGGAAGAACGCCAGGCCCTGGCCGAAGCCCGGGTGCAACTGCTGGCCAGTTGCAGCTGGAACGCCAGCGAGATGAGCAAGCTGCTGCCGGGCAACCTGAACTCGGCGGCGGCCAAGGCGTTCGCCAGCTACCTGCAGGCCGCCGCCGACTTCTACAGTGGCCGCTTCAGCGAAGCCGGCAACGGTTTTGCCGCGCTCAAGGACAATCCCCAGCCCTGGCTGGCCGAAACCGCGGCCTACATGAGCCCGCGCACCACGCTCAACCTGGCCCAGCAGAACGCCTTCGATGAATGGAGCATGGTCAATCTGGAGCATGTGGATAAACCCCTCCTGCAACAGGCCGGCGCCGGTTTCGAGGCCTACCTGAAGGCTTATCCACAGGGCCGTTACGCCGTGTCCGCCAAAGGCCTGATCCGGCGCGTGCACTGGCTGACGGGCGACACCCCGGCCCTGGCCGACGACTACGCCCGGCAACTGACCCAGGCGCCGGGCACCCCGCGCAACATGCGTCTGGAAGACCTGGTGGAAGAAGTCGACTACAAACTGCTGAGCCTGCCCGAAGACAACTTCAAGGCCCCGCTGCTGCTGGCGGTCAAGGACCTGATGCACATGCGCGGCGCCACGCCGGCGGCATTGACCCGCGACGCCCTGCAACAGCAAAAAGCCCTGTTCGAAGGGCAACCGGCACTGTTCGATTATCTGCAGGCCGCCTTCAGCCTGTATGTCGAGCAGCAACCGGCCGCGGCGCTCAAGCAACTGCCCAGCCAGTTGCCGGCGCACCTGGACTACCTGAGTTTCAGCCAGCAGACCTTGCGCGGCCTGGCAATGCAGGCTCAACAGGACTGGAAAGGCGCCGAGGCGCTGTGGCTGCAACTGCTGCCCCTGGCCCAGCAACCGCTGCAACGCGAACAGCTGGAACTGGCCCTGGCCTACACCTACGAGCGCAGCGGCCAACTGGACAAGGTGTTCGCCGCCGACTCGCCGATCAAGACCGCCCAGGTGCGCGCCATTCTCCTGCGCCAGGTGGCCTCGCCCAAACTGCTGCGCCAACAGGCGCAGAAGGCCGACTCGGCAGAAGAGCGCAACGCCGCGCGCTTTATCCTGCTGTACAAGGACCTGACCCGCGGCCAGTACGCGGCCTTCGGCCAGGACTACGCGCAACTGCCGCCCACCCTGCCCGACGCCAGTCTTCCCGCCAGCCTGGGCTACATCTACCTCAGTACCCCGCCATTGCAGGATTTCCACTGGAATGGCGCACAGCCCGAAGCGGAAACCCCCGACTACCGCTGCCCGAGCCTAGTGGAGACGGCCGCCCTCCTGCAGCGTGATCCCAAGGCTCCGGCCGGGCTGATCTGCCTCGGCGAGTTCATGCGCTTCAGCGGCTTCGACCGCATGCCCCTGGACACCCCGCCACCAGCCCAGAACCTGGGCGGCACCCCGGATGCGTTCCCGGGCAAGCCGTTCTCGCGGCTCGACGGCTATCAGGTGGTGATCAACAACCCCAAGGCCAGCCGTGACGATCGGGCCTACGCCTTGTACCGGGCCATCAACTGCTATGCCTCCTCGGGCCACAACAACTGTGGCGGCGCCGGCGTCGAACCGGCCGTACGCAAGGCCTGGTTCCGTCAGTTGAAGACCAAGCTGGGAGATACCCAATGGAGCCAGTCATTGCGCTACTACTGGTGAGGATGAAGTCCCTGGGCTACTGCCTGCTGCCGCTCTGGCTGTGGTGGGCCACCCCGGCGGCCGGCGCGGCGCCAGTGCAGGCCGCCGACCACGACGCCTTCTGGCTGTGGAGCGGGGTCAAGACCCAGCCAGTGCTGGCCCGGGCCAAGACCCTGTACATCCTCCAAGGCCAGGTCAGCCGCTCGCGGCGCCATCCGGCCAGCGGCGTCCAGCTCATTGCCCAAGGCCTGCCGGTGTCGCGCCTGCCCCAGGAACAGGTGTGGGTGGTCTACCGCGCCCACACCCTGGCCTGGACGGAGCCGGTGTATCGCCAGCTGTTCGGCCAGTTGCAGCGCTGGCAGGCCACGGGCAGCCCGGTGGTGGGCATCCAGATCGACTTTGACAGCAGCACCCGCGACCTCGAACGCTACGGCAATTTCCTCCGCGACCTGCGCCAGCGCCTGCCCGCGCACTACCGCCTGAGCATCACCGGCCTGATGGACTGGGGCAGCAACGCCGACCCGCAAGCCATCGGCCAGCTCAAGGGCGTGGTGGACGAAGTGGTGGTGCAGACCTACCAGGGCCGCCAGAGCATTCCCAACTACGCCGCCTACCTGCCGCGCCTGGACCGCATGGGCCTGCCCTACAAGGTCGGCCTGATCCAGGGCGGCGACTGGCAGGAACCCCAGGCCCTGCGCGACAGCCCCTGGTTCAGGGGCTATGTGGTGTTTTTGCAGAATCCTTAAGAGCAAGGCGGCCCAGCGGACGCCTTCGCTGCCAAGTCAGCTCCCAAAACAGCCGAAAGCGAACAAGGGACCTACGAGTCAGTCAGACGCCCCCTTACCAGTCATAGGTCAAGCTCGACACCATGGTCCGGCCTTCGCCGTAGTAGCAGTCCCAGATGGTGGTGCAGTTGGCGACGTAGGTCTTGTCGGTGAGGTTCTTGACGTTCAACGCCAACTTCACGCCCTTCCATTGCAACGGCGATTTTTCCAGGTCGTAGGTCAGGCTGGCGTCGTACACGGTGTAGGACGGGATCTGGAAGGCGCCCTCGTAATCGGTGCCGTAGCTGCCCTTGACGTAGCGGGTGCCGACGCCCGCGCCCAGGCCCGCCAGGGGGGTGTCGCCGAGAAGGGTGTAGTTGAGCCACAGCGACGCAGTCAACGGCGGCATGCCCGCCGGATGACGCCCTTCGCGCCCGTCGTTGTCCTTGGTGTACTTGATGTCGTTGCGCGACGCCGAGGCAATGACGTCCAGCGATTCACCCAGGCTGGCCTTGGCTTCCAGCTCGATCCCCCGGGAGCGCACCGCGCCACTCTGGACGCTGTGCGCGGGACTGGTCAGGTCGGGGGTCAGGATATTCTCCTGGTCCAGCTGGTAGGCCGACACCTGGACGAAACTCTCCTGGCCCGGTGGCTGGAACTTCACCCCGACTTCGTACTGCTTGCCCGTGGATGGCTTGAAAGCGCTGCCGCCGAGACTGGTGCCACTCAAGGGCAGGAAGGATTCCGAATAGCTGACAAAGGGCGCCAGCCCGTTGTCGAACAGGTACACCAGCCCGCCGCGCCCGGTGAAGGACTGGCTCTTGGCGTTGGTATGCCCCCCATTGAGCGGCGTCTTGTTATCGGTTTCCGCCCAGTCGTTGCGACCGCCGAGCACCAGCACCCACTTCTCGTACTTGATCTGGTCCTGCACGTACAGGCCGGTCTGGATGACGGTGTTGTCCCACTGGTAAGGGTTGCCGAAATTCAGCGACTGACCGTAAGTCGGGGTGAACATGTCGAGGATCGGCGGGTTGAAGTCGTACTTGCCGTGGAATTTCGAGTTGAAGTGGTAGTAGTCCAGCCCTACCAGCAGGGTATGGCCGAACGGCCCGGTGTCGAATTCGGCCTGGGCGACGCTGTCCACGCCGTAGACCTTGTTGTGCTGCTTCCAGTCGACCCCGTAGCGGCTCATGTAGCGCTGGTCGTTGAGCCCGGTCTTGGGATTGCTGACGAACTTGTAGCCGTGCAGCGGCGCGCGGTAGCGGTCATCGACGTCGGCGTAGCGGGCGTTCTGCTTCAGGGTCCAGACATCGTTCAAGCGATGGGACAACTCGTAGCCTAGGACGAACTGGTCGCGGTCGTAGGCGTTGACCCCGGGCTCGCCGAGGAACAGGTCGCGGTCGATCTTGCCGTTGCGGTTGGCGAACACCGTGCCCACGCTGGGCAGACCCTGGGCCTCGGGCACGTCGTTGTCTTTCTGGAACTGCGCGAACAGCGTCAGCTGGGTGTCGTCATCGGGCCGCCAGGTCAGGCTCGGGGCGATGAACTGGCGCTGACGCTCGACGTAGTCGATGGCGTCCTGGCTGTCGCTGGCCAGCCCGGTCAGGCGATAGAGGAACTGCCCCTGCTCATCCAGCGGCCCGCCCAGGTCCAGGGCGATGCTCTTGTGGTCATAGCTGCCGGCTTCCAGCACCAGCTGATGCAAAGGGGTTTCGGTGGGCCGCTTGCTGACCATGTTGACGATCCCGCCCGGCTGGTTCTGCCCGTAGAGCACCGAGGCCGGGCCCTTGAGCACTTCGATGCGCTCCAGGGCATAGGGCTCGATCTGCAGGGCACCGCCAGTGCTGCCGCCGCCATAGGGCAGATGCAGGCCATCGAGGTACATCGGCGTCGGGGAAAAACCACGGGAGGTGGGCTCGTCGAAAATCTTCACCCGGTCGGAAAAGCCGCCGCCGGTCATGCCCGGGGTATAGAGCAGCGCCTCGGTCACGCTCTGGGCGCCACGGGCCTTGATTTCCTTGGCGCCGATCACGTTGACGGTCTGCGGAATCTCCACCAGCGCCGAGTCGGTCTTGCTGCCGGTGGCGCTGCGCTTGGCGACGATTCCCGGCACCGCGCCCCAGGCACTTTCATCCGCCTGCGCGGCACCGATCCGGGTCGCCCCCAGTTCCAGCGTGCCGTTCTCGGCCAGAGGCCGCAGCCCCCAGCTGGCGCCAGTCTGCTGCGCTTGCAGGCCGGTCCCGGCGAGCAGCTGATGCAGCCCTTGCGCCACGTCGTAGCGGCCTTGCAGGCCCGCGCTGTGCTTGCCGGCGGTCATGCTCGCATCCACCGACAGGAGAATCCCCGCCGCACTGGCAAAGCGGTTCAGCACCTGATCGAGGTGGCCGGGGGCAATTTGGTAGTCACGGGCTTGGCTCTGGCTGCCCGTGTCGGCCTGGACGATACCCGGCAACACCGGCGCCAGCGCCAGCAGGGCGACAAAGGCGCGGCGTCGCGCGGTGGTGCCCAAGGTCAAAATGGATGCAGCGGTCTGGTAAGGCATTCCTGAACTCCCCATGAGAATGCGTCTTGATCGGCTTTCATGGGGTATCCCGAACAGCTCGGCGGAACCGACAAGTGCCGGCAGGTATTTTTTGCATTCAGCCTCGCGGCTTGAGGGTCACCCAGTAACGGGTCACGGCGTGGGCCCGCACCGGCAACGCATGCTCTAGGGCCGCAAGCACCGCATCAGTGTCAGCCAGGGGGAAAACCCCGGTCAGCAGCAGCCCGGCGACCTGCTCGTCGCAACGCAGCACGCCCGGCCGATAGCGCGCCAGCTCGGCGACGAACTGCCCCAGGGGCTGGCGCTCGGCAATCAGCCGCCCCTCGCTCCAGCTGCTGGCATTGACCTCGGCCACTTGCCGGGGCGAGACCCGCTGGGCGTCGAACCACAGCCGTTCGCCAGCATTCAGTTGCAGGGCCTGGGCATGCCGCGGGCTGACCCGCAACGCGCCCTCGTAAAGATCGACCCGGGTGCCGCCCTCCAGCTCGCGCACGGCAAAGCGCGTACCCAGGGCCTGGATATCGCCGGCGGCGGTTTCAACGATCAGCGGCCGCGAGGCGTCATGCCCGCTGGTGAGCAGGATCTCGCCCTGGATCAGGCGAATCCGCCGCTCGCTGGCGCTGAACAGCAGGTCGACGGCGCTGGCGCTGTTGAGGTCCAGGCGGCTGCCGTCGCTCAGCGTCAGGTGGCGCACTTCGCCGGTGGCACTGCGCTCTCCGGCAAAGGTCGCGCGCCAGGGCTGGCTGCCTTGCAGCAGGTAGCCACTGCCGCCCGCCACCACCAGCAAGCCGAGCAGCTTCAGCGCAGCCCGGCGCTGCAGGTCCGGAGCCTTGGCCAGCAGCACATGGGCGCTGTGTTCCGGTACGCCCTGCAAGGTCTGTTGCAGTTGCTGCAGGCGCTGCCAGGCCCGCAGGTGCTCGGGATCGGCCTGTTGCCAGGCCTCGAAGGCCGCGCGCTGCTGCGGGCTCAAGGCGCCGCCCCAATGCAGCATCAGCCACTCGCTGGCTTGCGCGACGACGCTGGGGGCAATGGGGGCCTGATGGGGTTTCATTCTGCGTAGAGCACCTGGTAGCAGGCCTGGATCGCGCGGGTCATGTACTTCTGCACCGAGCTGACGGACACCTCCAGGCGCTCGGCGATCTGCGCATAACCCAGGCCTTCGAACTGCGACATGACAAAGGCCTGGCGCACCTTGTCCGGCATGCGGTCGAGCATGGCGTCGATCTGCATCAGGGTTTCGAGGATCAGCGCGCGGCTTTCCAGGGAAGGCGTCTGCGGCTCCGGCAAGTGGGCGATGCTGTCCAGGTAGGCGCGCTCGATGCGCGCGCGTCGCCATTGGTCGACCACCAGATTGCGCGCGATCTGTGCCAGGTAGCGGCGGCTTTCCTGCTGCCCGGGAAAGCGCCCCGAGAGCAGCAGGCGCAGGAAAGTGTCCTGCGCCACATCCGCCGCATGCTCGCGGTCGCCCAGGCGCTTGCGCAACCAGCCCTGCAACCAGCCGTGATGATCCTGATACAGATGATGGAGCTGGGCGTTAGCGTCGGTGGTGGCTGGCATGAATGAAACTGCGCACATGATTGAGAGCAATTATCATTACACTTTTTTCTCAATCCAGGCAAAACGCTTTTCAGCGTGCCTGGCTGGCAGCCTGCAACGGATAAACCGACTCCCAGCCGCCGCCCAGTGCCTTGTACAGGCCCACCATGGCCAGGGACACCCCGGCCGAGCTTTCCACCAGTTGCTCCTGGGTCGCCAGCAAGGCCCCCTGCACCGTCAGCACGTTGACGAAATCCACCACGCCTTCAACGTACTGCTGCTGGGCCGTGCGCAGGGCGATCTGGTTCTGCCGCACCGCCTCGGCCAGGCTGTCGCGTCGCAACTGGCTGGTGTTGTAGCGGGTCAATTGATCGTCGATTTCATGCCAGGCCCGCAGCACGGTCTGCTGGTAGGCCAGTGCCGCTTCCTGCTGCTGGGCTTCACGCAGCTGGAGCATGCCGCGCAAGCGTCCGCCGTCGAACAGCGGCAGGCTGAACTGCGGGCCGATGCCGAACTGGCGTGAGCTCCAGCTGCCGAAATCCGCCAGTTGCAGGGCCTGGGAGCCGAAGTTGCCGGACAAGGTAATGCGCGGGTAGAAATCGCCCTTGGCCACGCCGATGCTGGCCGTGGCCGCATGCAGGCGCGCCTCGGCCTGACGGATATCCGGGCGCCGCTCGGCCAGTTGCGAAGGCAGGCCGATGGCCACCTGGGACGGCGGTTGCGGCACGGGGGCGGCACTGGCCAGTTGCTGGTGCAGGGCCTGGGGCGGCTCGCCCAGCAGCAGGCTCAGGGCATTGATCAACTGCGCCTGACGCTGTTGCAGCGACGGCAGTTGCGCCTCGATGGTGGCGACCTGGGCAGCGGCTTCGGCCACATCGAGGTCGGTGGCCACGCCGTCGGCCAGGCGCAATTGCGAGAGCTTCAGGCTGTGCCGGGCAACGTCCAGGTTCTGCTCGGTGACCGCCAGGGTGCTCTGCACCCCGCGCAGCTGAATGTAGTCCTGGGCGGTTTCCGCCAGCACCGACAGCAACACCCCGCGTCGATCGTTTTCCGCCACTTCCAGGGTCGCGTCGGCGGCCTCGGTTTCACGCCGTACCCGGCCCCACACATCCAGCTCCCAGGCCGCGGAAAAACCCGCGTCCCAGAGGTTGAAGGCCGACTTGCCGTTGTTCCCCGAAGGGTCGTTCAGGCCTTCGGCGCTGTTGCGTTTGCGCGCGTAGCCCCCGTTGGCCGAGGTGCTCGGGTAGCGCTCGGCGGTGATCACCTGGCGCGCCGCCCGGCTCTGCTGCAAGCGGCTGGTGGCCAGTTGCAGGTCGAGGTTGTCGCTCAGGGCTCGACGACTCAGGGCCGACAATTGCGGATCGTTGAACACCTCCCACCAGCGCTCCTGCATGACGCTGTCCACCGCCCGGCTGGCGGCGGCCGTTGCAGGCGCCGACCAGGCCTGGACCTGGGTCGCCCGGGGCCGCTGGAAATCCGGGCCGACGTTGCAGGCGGCCAATGCCAGCACACTCAGCGCCAACAATGCACGGCCCCCGTGGCGAGGGAGCTTGCTCCCGCTCGAGTGCGCAGCACTCGCAAAGCGGCCTTCGCGAGTGGCGGGGGCAACGGCGTCGGAGGGTTCCGGGGTTGCTGCGCAACCCGGCGGGAGCAAGCGCCCTCGCCCCGTAGAGCGTCTGTACATATGGCGTACGCTACTCATCGCTGGGTCACCTCGCGGGCGCTGGTGGCCGAGCTGTGGGTGTCGACACTGGCCTCCACCGACATGCCGACCCGCAGGCGCTCGGCCATCGGCTGGTTGGGCTCCAGGAGAATCTTCACCGGAATGCGCTGCACCACCTTGGTGAAGTTGCCGGTGGCGTTGTCCGGTTTCACCGCGGCGAAGGTCACGCCCGTGGCCGGGGCCAGGCTCTCGACCCGGCCGCGCAGGGTCTCGCCGCCCAGGCTGTCGACCCGCACCTCAACCGTTTGCCCGGCCTGCATGGCGGTGAGCTGGGTTTCCTGGAAGTTGGCCAGCACATAGGCCTGCTGCAACGGCACCACGGCGAGGATCTTGCTGCCCGGGGTGACATAGGCACCGACCCGTACCGCGCGCTCGCCGACCATGCCGTCCACCGGCGCCACGATGCGTGTGTAGGACAGCTCGTAGCTGGCCATTTCCAGGGCCGCCTGGGCCCGCTTCAGGCCACCTTCGGCGGCGTCGCGCTGGGCGGTGAGAATCTCCACCTGCTTGCGCTCGGCCGCCAGTGCCGCGGTGGCGGTGGCCAAGCGAGCACTGGCCTGGTCGATGCGGGTCTTGGCTTGCTGGGCATTCTGCACCGTGCCGGCGCCGACCCCGGCCAGGTGGTTGTAGCGATTCAGCTCATGCTCGGCAAAGGCGTGCTCGGCCTGGGCCGCGCTCAAGGCCGCCTGGGCCTGGGCAATCACCGAGCCCTGCCGGTCCAGGGTCGCTCGGGCGTTCTGCAGTTGCGCCTTGGCCACCAGGGTTTCGGCATCCGCCGCCTGGGCTGCGGCTCGCAGGTCGCGGTCGTCGATCAGCGCCAGCAGTTGCCCGGCCTTGACCTGCTGGTTGTCCTCCACCAGCACCTCCTTGATGAAACCCGACACCCGCGGAGCGACCAGGGTGTAGTCAGCGGCGATGAAGGCATCATTGGTGCTCTGTTCGCTGGCGCGGCCGAACAGGCCCGGCGCCACCAGGTACGCCAGCACGCCAAGGACGGCCGCCGTCGCCACGGCGACGGCGATTTTATCTTTGCTCTGGATCGTCATAAAAACCTTCTCGTTCAAGTGGGCGCCCGCGGTGGATAGATCCGCGTCGGCAGCCAGAAAATCAGCAGGATCAGCGCAGCGGCCAGCCCTGCCATGCAGAAATACAGATCGGCCGAGGTCAGCACCACGGCCTGCTGGTGCAGGCGCTGGGCCAGCCCCGCCACCCGGTCGTCCACCAGCGGCGAGTTGCCCAGGCTGTCCACCAGCATCGTCGAGTGGAAATGCAGGCGGTGGGTGGTCAGGACATCCAGCACCCCGGTGGCGATCACCGCCGCCAGGCCCTTCACGGTGTTGAACCAGGCCGAGGCAAAAGGCCCTTCCAGCGGGGTGATGCTGCCGGTGGAGAGCATCAGCAACGGCAGCACCGCCATCGGCTGGCCGAAGATCTGCAGCAGTTGCAGCACATAGAAATCATCACGGATCCAGGCCGAGGTCAGGTGCGTGCCGCCCAGGCAGGACAGCACCAGCATGCCCAGGCCGATCCCCAGCACCCAGCGGCAATCCACCCAGCGCAGGTTGCACAGGGCCGCCACCAGGGGCAGGGCCAGCAATTGCGGCAGGGCCATGACCAGCATCACCGGCGCGGTCTGCAACGGCCGGTAGCCCTGGACCTGGGCCAGGTAGGCGGAGGGGATGATGATCACCGCGGTCAGCACCACCAGCACTCCGGCCAGGGTCAGCAAGGCGAAGGACAGGTTGCGGATGCCGAGCATCTGCAGCTTGAAGAACGGGATCGGCTGCGACCATTCGTTGATCAGAAACAGCACCAGCAACACCAGCCCGCCCCCCAGCAGCACACTGATCAGCGGCGAGTGGAACCAGTTCAGGCGGTTGCCCTGGAGGATACCGATCACCAGCATGCAGATCGCCGGGAAGCCCAGCAGCAGGCCGCGCCAGTTGAACGGCTTGAAACGCTCCAGGCGCAACGGGTCCTGGGGCAAGCCGTAAGCCACCGCCGCCATCGCCAGCAGGCAGGGCGCCACCACCTGCCAGAACGCCCACTGCCAACCCACGTATTCGGTCCAGAGTGCCGCCAGGGGCGTGCCCAGGCTGGGGCCGAAGGTGGCGGTCAGGGCGTAGCCCGCCAGGCCGTAGAGCTTGACGTTGGCCGGCAGGAAACGCAGGGCCACGGTCATCAGCATCGGCGGCAGCGCGCCACCGGCCAGGCCTTGCAGGGTGCGCAGCAGCAACAGGCTTTCGTAGTTCGGGGCGAAGGGACACAGCACCCCCAGCAGGGTGAACAGCGCAATCGCACAGAGGGTGAAACGGCGCAGGGAAAAGGTCACCGAGCACCAGGGCGCAAAGGCCATGGCTGCCACCGAAGTGGCGGTGTAGCAGGCCACCAGCCAGGTGCCTTCGTCGAAGCCGATAAACAGCGCACCGCGAATATCCGCCAGGGCGATCTTGGTCACCATCTCGTTGAGACCGGAGACCAGCACCGCCAGCAGCACACCCACCAGGCCGATGATGATCCGCGGCCCGAACACCGGCGGCGCAAGGGCTGCCGGCTTGCTGGCGGCTTCAACCGAAGCAGGCGCAGCGACAGCGAGGGAACTCATGGAAATACTGCTCCAGACAAGAAAACCAGAGCAGTTTATGAACAGCCAATGCTGACGAAAACTGACTTATCGACAGTTTATAAGTGTGTCAAACGCAACGATCCGACCGGTTGATCGCAGTCGCTGGCTGACCAGCGAAGGCGGCTCCAAGAGCGCATTCGCCGGCAAGCCGGCGGCTACAGGGCGGCAGGCTGGGCTTCCTGCCAGGTGGCCTGGCAGGAGCTGCGCAGGGTTTCACGGAACCATTTGTGCGCCGGGTCCTTGTCGTAGCGCGGGTGCCAGGCCTGGGTCAGGACCAGGGTCGGCAGAGAAATCGGCAGCACGAACGAGCGCAAGCGCAAGCCCAGGCGCGAGACGCTGAGCAGGGTTTCCTGGGGCACCGGCAGAATCAGGTCCGAATCCGGCAGCATGAACATCGCGGCGTGAAAGCTCGGGGCAATCAGCGACACCCGCCGCTCCAGGCCCTGCTCCGCCAGGGCCGCGTCGATCGGCCCGCGGGCAATGCCGCGGCGCGACATGCTGATATGGGGAAACGCGGCAAATCGCTCGGCCGTGATTTCTTCGTCGAGCAACGGATGATCCTCGCGCACCAGGCCGACAAAGGCGGTGGTGAACAGGTTCTGCACCTTCACTTCCGGGGTCAGCGGCCGGGTGTTGCTGATCCGCAGATCGATCCGCCCTTCCCGCAGGGCCTCGTCGTCGCCGTCGCCTTCAGGCACGAAACGCAGTTCGCACAACGGCGCCTGACGCTCCAGCGTATCGATCAGGCGCCCGCCGTAGACACCGACGAAAAAGTCATTGGCGCGCACATTGAAGCGCCGTCGCAACGAAAGCAGGTCGACCTGATCTGCCGAGCGGAACAGCAGCGCCGCCTGCTCCACCAGATCACGCACCTGGCTGCGCAGCTCCAGCGCCTTGGGGGTGGGCACCAGGCCGCGCCCGGCGCGCACCAGCACTGGGTCGCCAAGGGCGTCGCGGATTCGCGTCAGGGTCCGGCTCATGGCCGCGGGGCTGAGGTTCATGCGCCGCGCGGCGCCGACCACGCTGCCCTCGTCGAGCAGGGCGTCGAGGGCCACCAGAAGGTTCATGTCCGGAAGTTGCATGCTGAGCACTCGTGATGGGGCAGGATTGATCCACACGCAATGCTAGCAGGCTTGTCGTTCAGAAAAATGCGGGAGATCAATCCTTGCCCGGGAAACCGCTAGCACCCATAAAAGCGGCTTGCCAGCGAAGGCGGTCTCACGGCCGTCTTCGCTGGCAAGCCCGCCCCGGCAGGTGGCATCAGCGCTCGTGCAGGGCTTCGGCGCGGGCGCGGATGATCGGCTTGAGCAGGTAGCTGAGGATGCTTTTCTTGCCGGTGATGATGTCCACCGAGGCCACCATCCCGGGGATGATCAGCAGCGGTTTTTCATCGGTGCCCAGGTGGCTGCGGTCGGTGCGCAGCTTGATCATGTAGTAGGTGGTCTTCTTGTCTTCGTCGGTGATGGTGTCGGCGCCGATCTGTTCGAGGCGGGCCTTGAGGCCGCCATAGATGGTGTAGTCATAGGCGCTGAACTTGACCACCGCTTCCTGCCCCGGGTGCAGGAAGGCGATGTCCTGGGGACGGATCTTGGCTTCCACCAGCAGGGTGTCGTTCAGCGGCACGATTTCCACCATGTCGCTGCCCGGCTGGATCACCCCGCCGATGGTGTTGACCATCAGCTGCTTGACGATACCGCGCACCGGCGAGGTCACCAGGGTCCGGCTGACCCGGTCTTCCAGGGCCTTGCCGGTGGCGCTGGCCTTGTTCAGCTCGGTGCGTGCCTCGTTGAGCTGGGTGAGGGCCTCGCTGCGGAACTTGCCGCGGGTTTCATCGATCTTGCGCTGCACTTCCTTGATCGCCGATTCGGCGCGGGGAATCGCCAGGGTGGTGGCGTCCAGCTGGCCTCGGGTTTCCACTTCGGCGCGCTTGAGCCGCAGCACTTCCACCGGCGACACCGCGCCCTGGGCCACCAGGGGCTCGGACATGGCAATTTCCTGACGCTGCAAGCCCAGTTGCTGGCGGTACTGGGCCTGCTTGGAAGTGAACTCGCGCAGTTCCTGCTGCTTCTGGATCAGCTGTTCCTGAAGGCCGCCGATCTCGTCATGCAGTTGCTGGCGACGGCTCTGGTACAGGGACCTTTCGCTGGCCGCCTGGCCCGGCGCTTCCTTGACCGCGTCCGCGGGGAAGCTCAGTTCGCGCTCATCCACCTCGGCGCTCAGGCGCTCGACCCGCAGCAGCATGGACAGGCGCACGGTCTCGGTCTCGCCGACGTTGGACTGGAAGCGCGTGTCGTCCAGGCGAATCAGCGGCGCACCGGCCTCCACCACCTGACCTTCCTTGACGTACAGCTCGGAGACGATCCCGCCCTCCAGGTTCTGGATCTTCTGCACCTTGGACGAAGGAATGGCCTTGCCCTCGCCCTTGGTCACTTCATCGATGACCGCGAAGTTGGCCCACAGCATCAGGAACAGGAAAAACGCGATGATGCCCCAGATGGTCAGGCGAATGACCCGTGGCGCATCCTCGATCAGGGCCTTGTTGACTTCCGGCAGCGGCTGCCCCTTGAGGGAATCGCTGCCTTTGAAATAGCGGCGGATCGAGTCCTTGAATCCCGACTTAAGCAACACTGATCTGCCCCTTCTTCAACGCTTCCATCACCACCGCTTTCGGCCCATCGGCCAGGATCTGTCCACGGTCCACCACCAACAGCCGGTCCACCAGCGACAACAACGATGCCCGGTGAGTGACCAGGACCACGGTCTTGTTCTGCACCACTGCTTCCAGGCGCTGTTTCAGACGCTCTTCACCGGTGTTGTCCATGGCGCTGGTGGGCTCGTCGAGCAGCAGGATCTGTGGGTTGAGCAACAGGGCACGGGCCAGGGCGACGTTCTGGCGCTGGCCGCCGGAGAGGTTCTGCCCGCGTTCGCCGACCTGCAATTCATAGCCTTGCGGGTGCAACCGGGCGAACTCATGCACCCCCGCCAGTTCGGCGGCTTGCAGCACCAGTTCGTCTTCGACGTAACGGGCGCCGGAGGTCAGGTTGTCACGCAGGGTGCCCGCCAGCAGCTGGATGTCCTGGGGCACGTAGCCAATGTTGTGGCGCAGCTCGCTGACGTCGATCTGGCGAATGTCCACGCCATCCACCAGCAAGGCCCCGGATTCCGGTTGGTAGAGCCCCACCAGCAACTTGGCCAGGGAGCTCTTGCCGGAGCCGCTGCGGCCGATGATGCCGACCTTCTCGCCCGGCTTGATCACCAGGTTGATGTTCTTCAGCGCCGGGTTCTGCTGCCCCGGGTAGGTGAAATTCAGCAGCCGGCATTCGATGGCGCCCTGCAGCACGCTGCGGCTCAGGGGGCGCTCGTCGAAATTGCGCTCCTGGGGCAGCTCCATCATCTGGTCCACCGAGGTCATGGTGACGCGCGCCTGCTGGTAACGGGTCAGCAAGCCGGACAGCGAAGCCAGCGGGCTGAGGGCCCGGCCGCTGAGCATGTAGCAGGCGATCAGGCCGCCCATGCTGAGGTTGCCGTCGATGATCTGGTACACACCGAAGATGATCATGGTCACCCCGGCCAGCTGCTGGATCAGCAGGGTGATGTTCATCGCCAGGCTGGAGAGCATCTTCACCCGCAGCTCCAGACGGCTGAGGGTGCCGATGGTCTGCTCCCACTGGTACTGACGCTCGCTCTCGGCGTTGTTGACCTTCACGGCGTCCAGCCCGGCCAGGGTTTCGATCAGGCTCGACTGGCGTTCGGCGCCCAGGGCCATGGTTTTTTCCATGGTCGCCACCAGGGGCTTCTGCAAGGCGTAGCCGATGCCCAGAGCGATGGGGAAGGCCAGCACCGGGATCCACACCAGATGGCCGCCGAGGATGGCGATCACCAGAAAGATCAGCAGGGTGAAGGGCAAGTCGATGAGGCTGGTGAGGGTCAGGGACGCGAGGAAGTCCCGCAGGCTCTGAAACTCATGGATGTTCTGGGCGAAGCTGCCGACCCGGGCCGGGCGGTACTTCATGGCCATGCCGACGATGCGCTCGAACAGCGTGGCGGAAATGATCAGGTCGGTCTTTTTCCCCGCCAGGTCCAAACAGAGGCTGCGCAGGCTCTTGAGGATCAGGTCGAAGATATAGGCGCCCATGATGCCGATGGACAACACCCACAGGGTCGACGTGGCCTGGTTGGGCACCACCCGGTCATAGACGTTCATCACGAACAGCGGCGCGGCCATGGCGATGATGTTGATCAACAGGCTGGCGGCGATGGCGTCGGCATACAGCCAGCGCGAGCGCTTGAGGGTGTCGCGGAACCAGGAGCGGGCCCGGGGAATCAGCGAACCGTGATTGACGTCGAACTTGTGCTGGGGCTGGGCGAAGAACACCTGCCCGCTGTAGTCGTCGGCCACCAGTTGGCGATCGACGCAGACTTCGCCGCCGTCGCTTTCGCTGAGCAGCAGGCGCGCCTGGTCTTCACCTTGCCAGCCCAGGAGCACGGCACTGCGACCGTTCTTGAGCAACAACAGGGCGGGCATGGCGATGGTCGGAATCTGCTCGAGCTTGCGACGCAGCACACGCCCCTGCAGCCCGGCCCGAGCTGCCGCGCGGGGCAGCAACTCGGCGCTCAGGCGCTGGGACGGCAATGGCAGACCGGTGGTCAGCATTGCCGCACTGGCGGGCTTTTGATGCAGGAAGCAGAGGGTCAGCAATCCATCCAGCAAGGGGTCGTCATGCATACCGCGTGGATCATGACTAAATTGCGCTCGACTGGCTTCTGATTCCACGCTGGACACTCTTGGCTGGCTGTTGGATGAAAATAGCTCAATTCATCCCAGGCAGCTGGACCTTGGGCTTCGCATCGTTCTGCACGACGGAAGCCATAGGTGCGACCACTCCCTGGCTCTTGAGCAACTCGCCCATGGTCGCCTTGATTCGATACTGAGTAAATAACTGAATGTTCTTGATCTCGGCCAAACGCCGGGAAGCAGTGAACAACTCGTTTTCGCTGTCGAGCAAGTCCAGCAGGGTGCGCTCGCCGAGGCTGAATTGCTTCTGGTAGGCGGTGCGCACGGCGGTGCTGTGATCCACATATTGCTGAGCGATCGGTACCTGGGCGTTGGCGTTGTTCAAGGCGTTCCAGGCCAGGCCCAGTTCCTCGTTCAAGACCCGCAGGGCGTTGTTGCGGATATCCAGCGCCTGGTTGGATTGATAGGCCTTGGACTCAAGGTCGGCCTTGTTGCTGCCGCCGGCGAACAGGTTGAAGCGCATGCGCAGCATGGCCTGCCATTCATTGTTGTGGCCGTTCTGGCCGTCCAGGTCGTTGTCTGCGGTACGGCCCAGCTCCGCATCGAAACGTGGGTAGAACGCCGATTTGGCGGCGTCGTACTGCTTCTCGGCAGCCACGATGTCGGATTCCGCGGAACGCAGGATCGGGCTGTTTTCCAGCATCTGACGGCGTGCTTCATCGAGGTTGGCCGGCATCATCGCCATAAAGCTGGCAGGACGCTCCAGCTGATCCGGCATCTGCCCTACCGCGCTCAGGTAGTTGGTCTGGGAGTCGGCCAGGTTGGTCTGCTCGGTGATCAGGTTGTTGCGGGCCTGGGCCATACGCGCTTCGGCCTGGTCAAGGTCGGCGCCGCTACCCACACCACGCTGGGTGCGCAGCTTGATCTGATCGTAGATGCGCTCGTGGTTGCGCAGGTTGTCTTCCGCCAGTTGCACGAACTGACGACGGGTCAACACGTCCAGATAGACCTGCGCCACGGTCAGGCCCGTGCGCTCGGAAGTGCCAAGAAGGGAGTACGCCCGGGAATTGACGGTGGCTTGTTGACGCCCCACTTCACTAGAGGTGGCAAAACCGTCAAAAACCATCTGTTGGAGACGTAAACTTGACTCTCCGCGATTCAACGTTTCCCAGTGATTGCTGCCAGTACCCGCACGAGTACTAGGGTTATCGGTGCCCTCACGGCCATAGCCGGCAAGCATATCGACACGTGGCAGATAGCCACCTTTGGCGGCTTTGAGCTGATAGTCAGCGGCTAGACGGCTGTTGACCCCGGCTTGAATTTCCGGGTGCACATCCAGTGCTTTCTGCATGGCTTCGGGGAGTGTTTGTGCCTGCACGAAACTCGCGGCGAAGGCGAATGGCAGGGCCTTTAACAGGTGAAAACGCATGATAGAAATTTCCCTCGGACAGCTTGTCCAGAAACACGTCAAAACGTGGCGCCACATTGAATGATTACAACCATCAATGACCGTCCGTCGGAAAGTTCAAACTAAGAACTGGTTCACATACTTCAAGTCAGGTTACTGCATGAATATCAATGTGACATTAATTCAGCGATTGTTTAGGATGGCACCCATAAGGTCAATAGTTTGGCATAAAGTTAATCTCGAAAAAATCCAGCCAAAATATTGACGGCTATACTGTCAAATACCCGTTTTCAATTACACAGCAATGTGCCTCCTGACTGAGTTGCGGCCCGAGCCCAAGCCGGTACATGGAAGTCGACTAAGCGGTACATCGGAGAGTCCCCAATGAGCAGTGTTGTTGCCATCGTCAAAAGCATTGTCGGTCAGGTTTTCGTAGTTTCCCCGGAAGGAATCCGGCGCGTACTCATCGAAGGCGACCGCCTGTTCGTGGGTGACCAGGTCGATACCGGCCCGGCCGGTGCCGTCACCCTGGAATTGACCGACGGGCGCACGCTCGATCTTGGCCGTGACACCCAGTGGAGCGGCGCCGCGCCGGATTCCGGCACCGACCTGGCGCAGGCCAGCGCGCAAGCCGCCCCCTCGGTGGCAGAGCTGCAGCAGGCAATCGCCGCTGGTGCCGACCCGACCACCGATCTGGAAGCCACCGCAGCCGGCCCGAGCGCCGCAGGTAGTGGCGGCGCGGCTGGTGGTGGCCACAGTTTTGTCCAGTTGGAAGAGACTGCCGGCCGGGTCGACCCGATCATCGGCTTCCCTACCGCCGGCCTGGGCCTGGCCAACGCGGCTCAGGACAACACCGTTGGCGGTCTGGCCAACAATGGCGGCCTGGCCAATGGCAACGGCAGCGGCAGTGATTCGCTGCGGCCGGCCACCCTGACCCTGGGCGCGACTCCGACCATCACCGAGGCTGGTGGCACCCTGGTGTACACCGCCACCCTGACCCAGGCGCCACTGACCGACCTGACCGTCACCCTGTCCAATGGCGCGGTGATCGTGATCAGCGCCGGGCAAACCACCGGTAGCGTGCAGGTGCCACTGGCGCCCCACGACAACGTCTATATCGACCCGGGCCAGATCAGCGTCAGCGTGACCGGCACCACAGGCGGCAGCGGCCTGCTGGTAACGGTCAACCCGACCCCCGCGGTGACCCAAGTCACCGACACCATCGATACCACCACAGTCAGCCTGACCGCGGACACCAGCGTCACCGAGGGCGGGCAGATCACCTACACCGCCACCCTCACCAACCCGGCACAGACGCCAGTGACCATCACCTTGTCCAACGGCTCGGTGATCACCATTGAAGCGGGCAAGTCCAGCGGTTCGGTTGATGTTGCGGCACCGGCCAATGACGTCTACAAGAATGGCGGCACCATCGAAGTCGGCATCACCAAGGCTGACGGCGGTAATTTCGAAAACCTGGTGCCCAGCACCGACAAGGCGGTAACCACCGTTACCGACAGCATCGACGATACCGGCCTGAGCCTGTCGGCCACCGGCACCGTGGCCGAAGGCGGTTCCATCGTCTACACCGCCACCCTGACCAATCCGGCCGGTACTCCAGTCACCGTGACCCTGTCCAACGGTGCGGTGATCACCATCGCTGCGGGCGCCACTTCCGGCACCGCTACCGTCGCGGCTCCAGCGGATGACGTCTATAAGGACGCCGGCAAGGTTGAAGTCACCATCACCAAGGCCGATGGCGGCAACTTCGAGAATCTGGAGACCAATCCAGCGCCGGCCGTCACTGATGTCACTGACACTATCGATACGTCGACTGTCAGCCTGACCGCTACGCCGAGCGTCGCTGAAGGCGGCATCGTGGTTTACACCGCTTCGGTGTCTGCACCAGTTACCGGCTCGCCGGTGGTGGTAACCCTGTCCAATGGCCAGACCATCACCATTCCAGTTGGTGAGTCTTCCGGCACCGTGAACTTCACCGCGCCTAACGATGCACTGGCAGGCGGCAGCTCCCTGAGCACCACCATTACCAAGGCTGACGGTGGTAACTACGAGAAGCTGGATATTAATGACAAGCCAGCTGAAACCTCGGTTACCGATACACCAGACACCACCACCCTCAGCGTGACCGCCACCGATACCGTGGCCGAGGGTGGCTCGATTGTTTACACCGCAACC
>NZ_JAJTTH010000019.1 GCF_021341665.1 Pseudomonas sp. Au-Pse12
AGCCGCTGCCGCAGGCTGCGAACGGCTCCGGAGGAGACGCAGCGATCTTGAAGACGCCAGAGGTTCGCCGGTCAATCGCCAAGCAAGGCCCTGCGGTCCTTTTCGCAGCTTCGCGGGCTCAGCAGCGGCTACAGGCGGCTTTGTGTTGCCGCTGCCGCAGGCTGCGAACGGCTCCGGAGGAGACGTAGCGATCTTGAAGACGCCGGAGGTTCGGCCGGCAATCATCAAGTCGGTGACAGTCGGTGGGGCAGGCGGGTTTTTTATCCTCGTTCAGTCACCGTTCAGGGGTTGCGCGCGCACCATGTCCAGCCTTACGCCGGGCCCATGGCGCGGCACTTTCTGACGGGGCGAAGATGGTTCGAGAAACGCGTTTCGGGATTGAGTCCTGGGGGATCTACCTGGTAGCCCTGCTGCTGTTCACCTTTGGCATCTGGGACCAGCCACCCCAGGGGTTCGACGGGCGCTGGGCGCTGTTTCTTCAGGAAATGTTCCGCCACGGGCCGAGCCTGTTCCCCACCACTTATGGCCAGCCGTATCCGGATTACCCGGGCACGGCGACCTATTTCAGCTACCTGTGCGCCCAGCTGTTCGGCGCGCCCAACCACCTGGCCAATGTCCTGCCCACGGCCCTGGCCTCGGCGGGGGTACTGGCGCTGCTGTACCGCTTGCTGGCACCCATGGGCCGCACCTGGGCGCTGCTCGCGGTGCTGCTGACGGCGCTGACCAGCCAGCTGTTGGACAAGTCCCGTTCGGTGTGCCTGGACCAGATGATCTCGCTGCTGTGCCTGGGGGCGTTCTACCTGCTGCACAGCAGCGAGCAGCGCGGCTCGCGGCTGCGGCCATGGCTGGTGCTGCCGCTGTTCGTCCTGGCCTTCGCCATTCGCGGGCCGCTGGGGCTGGTGGAAGTCTGCGGCGTGGTCTGTACCTACTGGCTGCTGGGAGACAGCCGCACCCAGGAGGCGCGCCGGACCTTGTTCAAGCGCGTGCTCGGCTACGGCTGCGGCGGCCTGCTGGTGCTGGCCGGCTGTTGGTGGTTGCTGATGCAACTGGCCTATGTCAGCGGCGGCGAGGCCTTTGTCCATCAGGTCTACAACATGCAGGTGAGCGGGCGCCTGGATGAAAGTGGCGAGCCGTTCTACTTCTACTTCCAGCTGGCGCTGTACCGCTATTTCCCGGTGGTGCCCCTGGCCCTGGTGACCCTGTGGATGCTGCGCAGCCAAGTGTTCCGGCGCCATGCCGACCCGCAACTGCGCCTGGTGCTGCGGCTCGGCGCCTGCGGCCTGATGATCCTGCTGGGGCTGTCGGTGCCGCACTTCAAGCGCGCCTACTACATCCTGCCCATGGTGCCGATGTTCGCCGCGGTGGCCGCCTACGGCCTGCTCATGGTTCGGGGCCAAATGGGCAAGGTGCGCAGTGCCTACCTGTGGCTGGTGGGGCTGCTGCCGGGGCTGTGCATCCTGGTGCTGTTCGTGCTCAAACACAGCTGGCACAAGCACGGTTACTGGCCGCCGGTGTCGATGCCGTTGCTGATTGCGATCTTTGCCCTGCTGCAACTGCTGGCGCTGTACTGCTGGCGCCACACTCGGGGCAGCTTCGGGCGGCGCCTGGTGCTGCTCAGCGCCCTGGCCCTGGCGGCGCAATGGACCCTGCTGGTGGCGGTGGTGGACCCGGCCAAGGACCGGCAATTCGACACCCGGGGCTTCGTCACCGACGTGGAGCAGCTGCGCGCGGCCGAACACGGCCCCCTGGTGTTCTTCAACCTGGGCCAGGACACCTGGGCGGTGCGCTACATGATGAACCTGGACCACGACGAACAGCCGCTGTTTGTCAGCGGCGACGCCCCCGGGCAACTGGACGCGCTGCCCCATGGCTCCTGGGTGATCGTGGCGCGCAAGGATCGAGAGAAGCTCCAGGGCACCTCGCTGGAAAACCAGCAGCCGGTGTATGAAGGGCGGTTGAATGACAATCCCTGTTTGGTGTTTCAGTTGCAGTAAGTCCTTGGCAGCGAGTGGTGCGGGTCGTATTTTTGGCCCCTGCGATCCGCGTTGAAACCAGGGAGTGGTCATGGAATGCCAAGTTCGTCCGGCCCTAGAGGCCGATGCCGCGCGGGTCAGCCAAGTGATCCTGGCGGCCCTGCTCACCAGCAATGCCCAGGACTATCCCGCCCATGTGATCGAGCGGGTGCAAGACAGCTTTACCCCGGACGCCGTCCTGCAACTGATGCGGCGTCGGCAAATGTTCGTCGCCCTGGTGGACGGGAAACTGCTGGGCACCGCCAGCCTCGACGGGCGCGCGGTGCGTTCGGTGTTTGTCGATCCGGCGTACCACGGTTGTGGCCTGGGCCGGCAACTGATGGCCGCGGTCGAGCAGGCGGCGCTGGACTCGGGTTTGACCTCGCTGGTGGTGCCCTCATCGGTCACCGCCGAAGGCTTTTATGCACGCCTGGGGTTTGTCCGGGTACGCGAGCATTACGAGGGCGATGAGCTGACGCTGATCATGGAGAGGGGCCTGTCCGGGCCGGCTTGACCTTTCCCGCCATGAGCCTTGTAGGAGCGAGCTTGCTCGCGATGGACGTCAACGATAACGCGGGTTCGCTGAGGGAACGCGGCGCTCTCGGGAGTTTCGCGAGCAAGCTCGCTCCTACAGGGCTGGGTTGAGCTCAAGGCACCTGGATACCTCCCGGGTGCCAGAGCCATCAAGTGCTTATGCCACCACCACCCGCCGGGGCCGCAGCCAGCCGATCACCACCGCGGCAATCAGCAGGAACCCCAGGTAGCCGAAGAACGGATAGACCTGCCCCACCAAGCTGATAAAGCCCACCAGGCTGCCGACAAACGCCAGGGCGCCGGCGGCAATGGAGCCGAGGCGGAACTGCCGGGTGCCGGCCGGAAACAGCCGCGCGGAGAAGGAGTACAAGGTGCCCACGGCGGTGTTGAGGATCATGCAGAAGATGATCAGCGCCATCAGCAACCCCAGGGCCGGGGAGACTTCGCCGGCGATCGACAGCATGGGCATCGGCAGGTCCGCCACGCTGTCCAGGCGCGACAGCAGGCCCAGGCTCATCACCAGCATCAGCAGGCCCAGCAGTGCGCCGCCGAAAATGCCGCCCCACATTGCCTGTTTCTCGCCCTTGGCTGCGCCGCCCATGATCGCCAGGATCGGCACCCCGGCCACGATGTTGTAGGACACATAAAGCAAGGCGCCCAGCAGCCAGTGGCTGGCGCCGGCTTCTTGCTTGGCCGCCAGTTGATTGAGTTCACCGAAGCTCAGGTCGCGGGTGGCGGCGCCATACAGGGCCACGCCCACCGCGGTGATGATCAGGAAGGGCGTCACCGCGCCGATCATGCCGATGACCTTGTGCACGTCCAGGCACACGATGGCGACCACGATCAGGGTCACCAGCACGCTGCCGGCGATGGCTGGAATGCCGAACTGCTGTTCCAGCAAGGCACCGCCGCCGGCCAGCATCACCACGGTCACGGCGAACATGAAGAAGGTGATCATCAGGTCCACCAGCGCGCCCAGGTGCTTGCCGCACAGGGCCTGCACCACGTCCTTGTGCGACGCCGCCCGCAGGCGGCTGCCCATGCTCGCCAGGGCCATGCCGAGGAAGGTGAACAGCGCCGCGCTGACCACCGCGCCCGCCAGGCCCCAGGCGCCGAAGTCGACGAACATCAACAGCAGTTCACGACCGGAGGCGAACCCCGCGCCGACAATCACACCGACGAAGGCGCCGGCGATCTTCAGACTTTCTTTCATGACGATTAGCCTCGATTTGTTGTTGTTATGTAGGGTGGACGGCCGCGTCATCTATTGGCGTGGCGGTCCTGGGCATCGCACTTGAGGGCTGGGGCGGGTGACTCAGTTTTCGCCGACCCAGGCCTGGACTTCGATCTCGACATCGACCCCCAGCGCCAGTTGGGCGCTGACGGTGGAGCGCACCGGGAAACCGTTCTTGAAGTGGCGCTGGTAGACCTCGTTGAAGCCGGCGAAGTGCTGCATGTCGGTGAGCCAGACGGTGCTCTTCACCACCTGGTCGAAGCTGGCGCCGCACGCGGCCAGGGTTTCGCCGATGCGCGCCATGGCGGCCTCGGTCTGCACGCGGATGTCGCCGTGCACCACTTCGCCTTCGGCGCTCATGGGCACCTGGCCGGAGAGGAACAGAAAGCCGCCAACGCGGATCGCCCGGGAGAAGGGGTAGGGCAGGTGGCTGGGGTAACGCTGGATATCAGTGGACATGGCAAGGGCCTCGTGGGCTGGGTGGGTTAACGCAAGCGAGCGGGGGCCAGGGCCAGGGCATCGACGCCCTGGCTCAGCAGTTCTTCGGGGACCGGGTGGCCCAGCAGCAGGGCGCAGGCCAGTTGCGACACGCCGGCCGCCGACTGGATGCCGTAGCCACCCTGGGCGGCGAGCCAGAAAAAGCCTTCGCAGTTGTCATCCCAGCCCACCACCAGATCGCCGTCGGCGACGAAGGAACGCAGGCCGGCCCAGCTGTGGCGCGGGCGGCGGATGCTCAGCGAAGTGACGTTCTCGATGTGGTAGATGCCGGTGGCGATGTCCAGCTCTTCGGGCATCACATCCTGGGGCGGCACCGGGTCGGCATTGGCCGGGGAGCCGAGCAACTGGCCGGCGTCGGGCTTGAAATAGAAGCTTTCGTCGATGCCGATCACCGCCGGCCAGCGGCTGAAGTCTTCATCCGGCGGACCGTCGAAAGTGAAGGCGCTGCGCCGGCAGGGTTGCAGGCCGATGGGGGCCACGCCGCACAGCTGGGCCACCTCATCGACCCAGGCACCGGCAGCGTTCACCAGATTGCGCGCCTGCAGGGAACGGCCATCGCTGAGTGTGAGGTTCCAGTGGCGGTCTTCGCGGCTGGCTTCGACGATCTGTATGTCGCACTCCAGCTGCCCCCCGGCCCGGCGCATGGCCCGCAGGAAACCCTGGTGCAGGGCGTGCACGTCCAGGTCCTGGGCGGCGGTTTCCAGCATCGCCCCGGCAACGGCGTCGGGGCGCAGGCAGGGCACCAGGGCCCGGGCCTGCTCGGCCGTGATCAGGCGCACGTTGGCGGAGCGGGCGCGGGTTTCGTCGTAGGTCTGCTGCAACTGTTCCAGCTGTTCCTCGCTGGCCACGTACAGGCAGCCACGGGGTTCCATCAGCGGATGTTCGCAGAAACCCTGCGGCGGCCGCTGGTAGAAAGCCCGGCTGGCGCGAGTCAGGGCCTGGATCTGCGGAGTGCCGTAGGCCTCCATGAACATCGCCGCCGAGCGCCCGGTGGAGTGGTAGCCCGGCTGCGATTCACGCTCCAACACCAGCACGCTGGCCTGCCCGGCCAAGCGGTAGGCCAGGGAAGCACCGGCAATACCGGCGCCGATGATGACGAAGTCGAAGCATTGGTTCGCGTGCATGCCGGGGTTCCTGAAGCGCTGGAAAATGACAGGGGTTAAAATTCTCACATACGAGAAATGTAAGATATGAGAATTTTCCAGTCAACCCGGGGTCCTGGGTTAATATTTCGCCACGTGCCCCGGCCAGCGTCGCGGTTGCCCTTATTTGCCTGACAGAGAGCCCCAATGAGTTCCGACCGAGCCCAGCCCGCCTTGAGCTCCCACGCCCATCCACTGATCGACCGAACCCAGGTTGGCGCCCGCCTGCGGACCATCCGCAAAAGCCAGAAGCTGACCCTCAAGCAGCTCTCGGAACGCTCCGGCGTGGCGCTGTCGACCCTGTCGAAAATGGAGCTGGCCCAAGTCTCGGTCAGCTACGAAAAGCTCGCCGCCGCGGCCCGCGCCCTGGGCGTCGACATCGCCCAGCTCTTCACCCCGGCGCCGAACCTGACCCAGACCCGCAGCACCCAGGTGCAACCGACCGTGGTCAGCACCACTATCGCCGACGCCCCCGGCTACAGCACCGGCAACTACGACTACCACCCCATGGCCGGCGACTTCCCCGGGCGCAGCATGACCCCCATGTATGCGCGGATCTTTGCCCGCGAGCTGCAGCAGTTCGAGGACTACATCCGCCACCCCGGGCAGGAATTTGCCCTGGTGCTGTCGGGGCGGGTGCGGATTCAGTTTGAGACCGGAGAGGCGGTGAGCATCGGATCGCAGGAGACGGCGTACTTCAACAGCAGCGTCGGCCATATCTATCTGGCGGAAGGGGATGAGGATGCGGAGGTGATGGTGGTGATGTCGGAGCGCTGAAGAAGCCCAACCGCATTCAGGAAAAGCTCGGCAGATCGTGCTGACCGCCGAGTTTCTGGTTTACATGAAGCAATTGTGCGAATGGCCTCAGTCCGAAGTGGTCTCCCAAACAGCGCGCAGCGCCCAGTAGCGTCGGCTTGGATTTCAGAACAACGGAATGAAGCACCACTAGTGAGCTGCCGTCTGGCGGTTTGTTCCTGCCTAGACTGCGCCGTTCCAGCCAGAGCTGCGTTCTTGCTCAGGTGCTGTCTGTGGAGTAGTTTGCGGAGGGTCAAGTTTCTGATTGGCGGACGACCACCTGTTTCTGATTATCCGCCTGACTGGTTCCTCAATCAGGTAGTACCCGCAGGCAGAGAGTGCGGTGAGGCATGCAAACGCACAGACAATCAGAATCTTTCCATTAACAAACACCGGGAACATCGCCGTTAACTCAGAGTGATAGCTGATCAGTGAAAGGCCTATTAGTGCCTGGAAGGAGTAGAAGCAGTAACTGATCTTGCCGAACCAGACGAATAGTGGACGTGACAGGATCCAGGCGATAGGGCCGCGTCCGGCGGCCAGTGTACACAGAGTGATTGCGACTACAGGTATAACTATCCAGTTGTGCCCGGTATAGATCGGCATGACCGCTCCGAAGTGTCCCAGGTAGGCAAACAGGGCGGCGACGCAGGCTAGGTGAAAGATCCATATTGACGGCGGCAGCGGATGCCTTTTTACCAATACGTACACGCAGGCGCCGATGACGAATTCGGGGAAGCGGAAGACAGGCATCGCGTAAAACACGGGGATTCCGTACTGACCGTATAATTTCACCGATATCGCTGGCATCAGAGACAAGCAATAGCATGCGACGATGATCATCAGCACCGCTCGACTGGATGATCGATTGATGAATTTGACGAGTAAGGGAAGCATGGCGTAGCAGAACGCTTCTACCGAAATCGACCAACTGCCGCCATTGTTCCAATGGCTGAAAAGTTGCGGGAACCAAGCCTGTATCAGGAAAATGTTGGCGATGAAGATGAACACCATTTGGAACCCTGAGAGCAGCATTGCTGCTGTATCGCCGGTTAGGCTGATTCCTAACCATGGCAGCGTAACAAGTCCTGCTACGAAGTAGACCGGGTAGATCCTAGCGAAACGATTGACGAAGTACTCTCTGATACCGCCTTCGAAGTTGGTGTATGTCATCATCAACAGGTACCCGGAGAGCATGAAGAACACGCTCATCCCAATAGCCCCTTCGTTGAAGATGTTCTTCAGGAATGTCATCTCGGTCACGGGCCAGCGAATTTGGATGTGAAATACAAAAACGTATAACGCTGCAACGAATCTCAACCCTGTGAGGGGGAGAATTTCCTTTTGATGATTCACACTTCGTCCTCGGTTTCAGCAATGTCGGCCGCACTTGGCCAGATCGGGCAGCGCAGCTATATATCACAAGTCGCCGGGCTTGAATCGCTCCGGGTTCTGTAGATACCTATGTGCCTTAAAATGAGGCCTGTCAGGATGCCTTTATGAGCAAGTCGCGTTATCCCGAAGAAATCAAAATCCAAGCGGTCAATTGAGTGAATGAAAAGAAGTTGCCTGTTACAGATGTAGCACCCGCCCCACCTTGCGTGTTGACGCATAGCCTCTATGCCTGGATAAAGCACTGCAGCAAATCTGAACAAGAACGACAGCAAGACGATGATCAGAACGCAGAACTACACCGTCGTTGAGCGAAACTCAAGCAGGTCATCGAAAAGCAGGGCATCCTAAAAAGGCCGCCGCGTACTTTGCCAAGCAGTTCGGCTGAAGTACGTTCTTATCAATCAGTGAGTGGGCGGTTGTTCCATTCGACGGCTTTGCCAGGCGTTAAAAACCCTTCCCTGTGGGGTATTACGCCTGATTGCCTGAGTTGCATTCTGCACGTGCTCAAGACGATCAGCGATTGCTGGGTTTAATCAAGCATTCGTGGCTGGAAAGCGGTGTAGTGTATGGCTATCGCCCTATGAAGACTTGCTGTATTTGGCTGTGCTGCTTGATCTGTTTGCTCGTCAGGTCGTTGGCTGGTCAAATGAAGTTGCAGATGGCCATTGATGCGGTATTGACGCCATTTGGAGGCGTAAACTGAATCAGGAGGTGATGGGGCTCTCCGACCAAGCTAGCCAGTACTGCTGCACCGACTGGCGAAGTTTTTTGAAGGCGAACAATTGGGTTGCCATCTTGAGTCGCCGTGGCAACTGTAATGACAACGCCGTAGCCGAGAGCCTTTTCCAACTTCTAGAGCGGGAGCGAATCAAGCGGAAAATCTACACTGCGCGGCAAGGCGCTTTTAGCGACTGATCGATTGCATCGAGATGTTCAGCAGCGCAAAACACCGTCATGGATTCAACAATCAGCTGTCATCGGTGGAATTTGAAAGACGTAACGCAATGTGCTTCCAAGGTCTTTAGTGAATCCGGAGTGATGCACAGGCAGGAAAAGGGGCCATTGCGCTCGACAGCCGTCCCCTCAGTTCAGGGATTCTCTAGGATGTAACGGGGCCGCCACCGTCAGCGCGGTGAAGTTTTTGCCACGAACAGCTTTAGATTTAATGCCGCTCAGCTTGTCCGCTGAAGCCGTCATTAAGCTGAAATTACTGAGCCAAAATAGACCATTCAGACACAAAAAAGGCACTTGCGATAAACGCTAAGTGCCTTTTTTGTACTGCTTCATTTGGTGGAGCCGGGGGGATTTGAACCCCCGTCCGCCAGTACTCCGCTGTCGGTACTACATGCTTAGCCGTGTCTATTGAGTTAACCCTCAGCGACCCGACGGGCAGGGTGCTTTGGGCGAGTTGTGTAAGTTTTAGCCGCTTCGTCCACAACGTACTGCACGGCGATTCTGTTCTATATGACAATCATTTTGGGTTTACAGACATCCCCTGATGATTGCTGGACCCGAAGGTACCAGGGGGGAAGGGCTAAGGCTGCTTACGCAGCGAGAGCGTAATCCCCGTAGGTTTCGTCATTGGCAACTATAGGAAGTTGCAACAGTGGATTTACGAGTTCTGTTACCAACTCGGCATGCACCTAAAGTTTCGCAACCGGCGTCGAATCCTAAACGGCCCCGAACCTGTTGTGCATTACCAACAGGTGGACGGATTCTACGCTAACCGAGGCCAGAAGGCCAACCCGAAGGTTGGCCCTGTGCATCGGCCTACTGATCGCCCTTGGTGTTGTTCTGCAATTGCTGGATGGCCTGGGTGGTCAGGGAGATGCAGTTCTTGGTGCCTTGCTCGGTGCCCTTGGCCTGTTCGGCGGTGGCTTGTTGGACCTTGGCGTCGATGTCGCTGCTCAGGTCCGAGCTCATGGCTTCGGTGCTGACCTTGGCATCCTTGATCTTTTGCAGGTTGATCTGGCACAGGTCCTCTTGCCCGGCGGCAAACACCGGGGAGGCCAGCATCGCGGCGGTAATGAACAGTCCAGCCAGTGCGGAACGCTTCATGGTGATCTCCTTGATTGCAGGGGCTCGGTGCTGCCGGTCAACAGGACAGGCGGCCGAGTGGGGCGAAGCCCTTTGGGTGCGGGCCTAGAAGATGGACCCTGGCCGGGTGCTGGGGTTCGGTTTTTTTTGCGATGAAACGCTGCCGCCGTTATTGCGTTTAAGCAGGCACAGAAAAGGGGCGAAACCGCCCCTTGTTATCCCGCCCCTGAGGTCAGGCCACCTTGGCCCGGGTGACCCGGTCCACCAGGTAGACCAGCCCGTGATAGTCGATCCCGCCATGCTGGCTGAGGCCGATTTCACAAGTGCGGCTGGTGGAGATGCCTTCGCTGCAGTACTGCACCGCGTCCTTGAGGCTGCGCAGGGAGTGGGCATTCAGTTCCGGGGTGGTGAAGCCCTTGTCGCCGGCGAAACCACAGCAGTGGATGCCTTCGGGAATCACCACGTTGTTGCTGCAACGCCGGGCCAGTTCGATCAGTGCCTGGCTCTCGCCCAGGTGCTGGGTGCTGCAGGTGACGTGCACGGCGATCGGCGCTTCTTGCGGGGTGAACTCCAGGCGCTCCAGCAGGTGGGTGCGGATGAAGCGCACCGGGTCGTAGAGGTCCAGGCGCACGTCCCCAAGGTCCTGCACCAGGCGCAGGGTGCAGGGGCTGGTGTCGCAGTAGATCGGGTCGAGGCCGCCACGGCTGGCGTGGAGCAGGGCGCCGATCAGTTCCTGGCGCTTGTCCTCGGCTTGGGTGGCGTAGCCCTTGGAGGCGAACGGCTGGCCGCAGCAGAGGTTGTCCAGGTTGTCCGGCAGCACCACTTGATAGCCGGCCTTTTCCAGCAGGCCGCGGGTTTTTTCGTAGAGCGACGATTGTTCCTTGTCCCCCGCCGCTGGCCCCATGACCCGGGACACACAGGCCGCCAGGTACACCACCCGCGGCCGCGCATCGCTGACGCTCGGGCTGAAGCGGATGGCCTTTTTCGGCTGGGGCATGGCGTTGTTCCACTGCGGCACCCGGCCTTTGGACAGGCGCGTCAGGCTCGCCGACAGCTTGCTCAGGCGCGGCGCCCCCAGGAGCATGCGCGCACCGTTGGCCACGTGCAGGGTGAAGCGGGCGCCCTGCAAGGTGCTGGCGAAATGCGCGCCGAGCCAGTCGGCGGTGCCGGTATGGGTGGCGTGCTCGCTGCGCAGTTTCTTCACCAGCTCGCCGGTGTTGATGCCCACCGGGCAGCGCTGGGCGCACAGGCCGGTGGCGGCGCAGGTGTCGATGCCCTGGTACTGATAGGCCGCTTCCAGCTCGGACGTGTCGATGCCGGCGCGTTTACGCGCCTGGATATCACGCCAGATGACGATGCGCTGGCGCGGGCTCAGGGTCAGCCCCTTGGACGGGCACACCGGCTCGCAGAAGCCACACTCGATGCACTTATCCACAATCTCGTCGGCCGCCGGCAGCGGCTTGAGGTGCTTGAGGTGGATCTGCGGATCTTCGCTGAGCACCACATCCGGGTTGAGGATGCCGTTGGGGTCCAGCAGGCGCTTGAGCTGCCACATCAACTGGTAGGCGTCGCTGCCCCATTCCAGCTCGACGAAGGGCGCCATATTGCGTCCGGTGCCGTGTTCGGCCTTCAGTGAACCGCCGAATTCCACCGCCACCAGTTGCGCCACGTCGTCCATGAACGCCTGGTAGCGGTTCACTTCCTCGCTGCTGTTGAAGCCTTGGGTGAAGACGAAGTGCAGGTTGCCCTCCAGGGCGTGGCCGAACAGGATCGCTTCGTCGTAGTGGTGTTTGTCGAACAGCTCGATCAGGCGGTTGACGCCGATGGCCAGCTGTTCCACGGGGAAGGTCACGTCTTCGATGATCACCGTGGTGCCGGTCTTGCGCACCGCGCCCACCGCCGGGAAGGTGTCCTTGCGGATCGCCCAGAGCTTGGCGTTTTCCTGCGGGTCTTCGGTGAAGTCCACTTGTTTTTCCACCGGGAAGGCGGCCAGGGAACTCATGATCTGCGCCAGTTGCTCGTGCAGCAGCGACGAGGACGCGGCGCGGGATTCGATCAGCAGCGCGCAGGCGTTGGCCGAGAGTTGCTGGACGAAGGCCGGCATGCCGGGCTTGTCCTGCACCGAGCGCAGGCTGCGGCGGTCCAGCAGTTCCACCGCCGACACCGGCTGGCTCTTGAGCACGGTCACCGCGTTGCAGCAGGTGTCCACATCGGGAAACACGATCAGCGCCGAGGCCTTGTTCGGGTGGTCGATCACCGTGTCATAGGTCACCGCGCTGATAAAGCCCAGGGTGCCCTCGGAACCCACCAGCAGGTGGCTGAGGATCTCCAGCGGCTCGTCGAAATCCACCAGGGCATTGAGGGACAGGCCGGTGGTGTTTTTCAGCCGATACTTGTGGCGGATCTTCGCCGCCAGCTCGCTGTTGGCGCGGGTGCTGCGGCCCAGTTCGGCCAGGCGCTCCAGCAACGGGCCATGGCTGGCGCGGAAGGCGCTGACGCTGGCGGCGTCCTCGGTGTCCAGGCGCGTGCCATCGGCCAGCACCAGGCGAATGCCGGCCAGGGTGTGGTAGGTGTTCTGCGCGGTGCCGCAGCACATGCCGCTGGCGTTGTTGGCGACGATGCCGCCGATCTTGCAGGCGTTGATCGAGGCCGGGTCGGGGCCGATCTTGCGCCCGAACGGCGCCAGCCAGGCGTTGGCCTGGGCGCCGATCACCCCGGGTTGCAGGCGGATCTGCGTACCCTGGTGGCGAATCTCCTTGCCGTTCCAGTTATCCCCCAGCACGATCAGCACCGAGTCGCTGATGGCCTGCCCGGAAAGGCTGGTGCCGGCGGCGCGGAAGGTCACTGGCACCCGGTCGCGCTGGGCCAGCTGGAGCAGGGCGACCACTTCGTCTTCGGATTCGACGCGGATCACCAGCTTGGGGATCAGCCGGTAGAAGCTGGCATCGGTGCCGAAGGCCAGGGTCGAGAGCGGGTCGTCGAAACGCCGCTCCTGGGGAATCAGTTGCTGGGCATCACGCAGAAAAGCGACCGGTAGGCTCATTGGTCCTCCAGGATCAGCACCACCAGGTCTTTCGGGCCGTGGGCGCCGTAAGCCAGGACTTGTTCGATATCAGCGGTCTTCGACGGGCCGGACACCAGCAGCGCGTTGGTCGGCATGCCGGCGGCCCAGTTCATCTGTTGCTGCACCTGATAGAAGTTGTCGCGGATCTCACTGGCCTTGAGCAGGGCGAAATGCACCGGCGGCACCAGGCTCATCAGCCGCGGTTCTTCCCGGGTCGGCCAGAGGATCAGGCTGCCGGTGGCGGCGATGGCGCCCAGGGTGCCAGTGAGGCTGGCCGGGGTGTCGTTGAACAGCTCGGCTTTCCATTCTTCCACCGGCCGGTCGTAGGCCTTGAGCGCCGGCAGGTGCGGGTGCTCGGCCCAGTGCTGGGTGACCCGCTGGCCGTGGGGCGTGCTCGGGGCAATCAGCAGGCTGGGCAGTTGGCGTTCCTGCAACAGCCGGCCCAGCAGTTCCGGCCAGTCGGCGCCGGTGCTCAGGTGGATCTCGGTGTGTACCGCTTCCATCTGCTTGCGTAGCTGTGGGATGCGTTGTTCCGCCGTGTAGCGGTAAGGCTCGGTGACCAGCGTCTCGTCGAAGTTATCCACAATCGGCGTGGTGCCGGTCAGGCTGTTGCGCAGTTTGGCGAGAATGTTGTGTTTCGCGCTCATCAGCGGTCTCCCTGCTTGTCCAGGTGCTCACGGGCCAGGTCATGCAGCGACCGGGCGGCGGGTTTCGGCGCACTGTGGTTCTGCGTCCAGGGGCCGACGTTGCTCGGGGTGAGGGCGCGCAGCCGGGTGGCCGCCAGGGTGAACAGGCGATACAGGGTCGGCGAGCTGTTGAGGCGGGCCCAGGCGTTCCAGATGAAACGCTCCTTGCGCGAGTACTTGCTGCCTTGGCCGCGCATCACTTGATGAGGGCTGTCCGGGGCCTTGACGTTCTCTTCCCGCAGGCGTCGCAGCAACGCCGGGATCGGGATCTTCACCGGGCACACTTCGCCACAGGCACCGCACAGCGACGAGGCGCTGGGGTGGTCCGGCACCTTGGCCAGGCCGACCATGTGCGGGGTGATGATCTTGCCGATCGGCCCCGGGTAGACCTCGCCGTAGGTGTGGCCGCCGACCCGGGTGTAGACCGGGCAGTGGTTCATGCAGGCGCCGCAGCGGATGCAGTTCAGGGTCTGGCGCAGTTCGCTGTCGGCAAACGCCTGGCTGCGGCCGTTGTCCAGCAGCACCAGGTGCACTTCCTGGGGGCCATCGAGCTCATGCTCTTTGCGCGGGCCGGAGATCATGTTGACGTAGGTGGTGATGGGCTGGCCCAGGGCCGAGCGGGTTAGCAGCGACAGCAGCGGCACTACGTCGCGCAGGTTCTCGACGACTTTCTCGATCCCGGTGACGGCGATGTGCACCGGCGGCACGGTGGTGGACATGCGCCCGTTGCCTTCGTTTTCCACCAGCAGCAGGGTGCCGGTCTCGGCCACGGCGAAGTTGACGCCGGAGACGCCGATGTCGGCTTCGAAGAATTTCTGCCGCAACACCTTGCGACCGATCTGAATGAGTTGGTCAACGTCCTTGGTGTACTCCACGCCGAGTTTGTCGTGGAACAAGGACGCGACCTGACCGGCATTCTTGTGGATCGCCGGCATAATGATGTGTGAAGGCTTCTCGTGGTCGAGCTGGACGATGAACTCGCCCATGTCCGACTCAAGGCATTCAATGCCTTGTTCAGCGAGGACATGGTTCATTTCCATCTCTTCGCTGACCATCGATTTGCCCTTGATCACTTGCCGCGCCTCGTGAGCGCGGATGATCGAGAGGACGATGCCATTGGCCTCGTCCACCGTTTCCGCCCAGTGCACTGTCACACCGTTGCGGGTCAGGTTCTGTTCCAGGCGCTCGAGCAGGTCGGGCAGCTTGGACAACGCCCGGGCGCGAATCGCGTTGCCCAGGGCGCGCAGGTGTTCTCTTTCGTGGGCATCGCTGAACGAAGCCGCACGCTTGGCCATGAGTGAATCCATGGCGCTGCGAAAGTTGTTTCGCAGTTGTTTATCACCCAGGGCCTGGTGGGCCCGGGTGCGAAAATCGTCCGCCACCGTGGTGGTCGGAATCAGCTCGGGGGTGCTCATTGTGCACCTCCGGTACGTTGCCAGAGGAAGCTCGCCAAGTGCTGGCCGCGCAATGCCTCTTGCTGTTTTTCCAGCGCGCCGTTGATGTTCATCAGGCAGCCGCAGTCGGCGCTCAGTACCTGGTGCGCGCCGGATTCCTTCAGCGCGCGGGTCTTGTCCGCGACCATGGCGCCGGAGATGTCCGGCATTCGGACGCTGAAAGTCCCGCCAAAGCCACAGCATTCGCTTTCGTGGCTGTGTTCTACCCGTTCCACGTTGCTCAGCTGTGACAGCAACTCACGGCCGTGCAGGTGGGTGTTCATTTCCCGACGGGCCGAGCAGGAGGTGTGCAGGGCCACCTTGACCGGCGCGCCGCTGTCCTTGAGCTGCACCTTGCACACGTGCAGCAGGAACTCGGCCAGTTCATAGGTGCGGGCAGCCAGGGCCTGCACCTGTTTCAGGGTTTCGGGCTCGTCCTTGAACAAGTCCGCGTAATGCTCGCGCAGCATGCCTGCGCAGGAACCCGAGGGCACCACCACCGGATAGTCACCGGCAAACAGCGCCAGTTGCGAGCGGGCCACGGTGCGCGCCTGTTCGGTGTAACCCGAGGTGTAGGCCGGTTGTCCGCAGCAGCTTTGCCCTTGCGGGTAGTCCACGCGAATGCCTTCGCGTTCCAGCAGGTGAATCGCATCCATCCCGGCTTCGGGATAGAACAGGTCGACCACGCAGGTGCCGAACAGGTAGACCCGCGCAGGTTTCGCGCTGGGGTACTGCCGGGGTTCGGCCAGCGGCGGTGCGACGCGGGTCGCATTGGGCACGGCGTTGTAGAAAAGCTCGCTCATCAGGCGTGTCTCCGGGTGGTCCCGGTTATTCGTCCGTTGCGGCGGCTGAAAGATAAACCAGCAAGCTTTCAGCAGCCTTGCAGACCGGGTGGTGAATGCGGACGCCGCGGGTGAAGGCGGCGTCGGTTCTTTCGGTGTTGCTTAGTGCACCAGCATGCCGGTGAACCAGTAGGCCTGGGCCAGGGTGATCAGGCCGACAATAGTGGCAAAGAACAGGCTGTGCTTGAGGGTGAAGCGGAACAGGTCCGATTCCTTGCCCACCAGGCCGGTGGCGGCGCAGGCCACGGCGATCGATTGCGGCGAGATCATCTTGCCGGTCACGCCGCCGCTGGTGTTGGCCGCTACCAGCAGGGTGTCATTGACCCCGATCTGGTGCGCGGTGGTGGCTTGCAGCGAACTGAACAGGGCGTTGGACGAGGTATCGGAACCGGTGAGGAACACCCCGAGCCAGCCGAGGAACGGCGAGAAGAACGGGAACGCCGCGCCGGTGGCCGCCAGTACCAGGGCCATGGTCGAGGACATGCCCGAGTAGTTGGTGACGAAGGCGAACGCCAGCACCATGCCGATGGACAGGATCGGCCAGCGCAGCTCGTAGAAGGTCTCTTTTAAAGTGGTCAGACCAGTTTTGATGTTGATCTTCAGCACCAGCATGGAGATCAGCGCCGAGAAGAAAATCGCTGTGCCGGTGGCGGAGATCGGGTCGAGTTTGAACACCGCTGGGATGGCGGTCGGCGTGGTCACGATTGGCGCCATCTTGATCACCATCTGATCCAGATGCGGGATGGCGAAGTTGAACACCCAGCTGTACATCGAGCCGCCGGCGGCGAACATCGCCTTGAAGGGCTTGAGGGTCCAGATGGTCACCAGCACGGTGAGGATCAGGAACGGCGACCAGGCCTTGAAGATCTGCCCCAGGCTGTAGGGCGAAGCGACGGTGCTGCGTGGCTGGCCGAAGCCGCCGGCGCTGGCGGTCACGGCCGCGCTGGAGGTGGCACCGGCGATCTGCGCGCCGGCGGTGCGCTTGGGCTGCCAGATCTTCAGGAACAGGGTCAGGGAGATCAGGCTGGCCAGGGCCGAGGTGATGTCCGGCAGTTCCGGGCCGATGAAGTTCGAGGTGAAGTACTGGGTCACGGCAAAGCTCAGGCCGGCGACCAGGGCGGCAGGCCAGGTTTCCTTGACGCCGCGCAGGCCGTCCATCATGAACACCAGCCAGAACGGCACGAACAGCGACAGCAACGGCAGTTGGCGACCGGTCATGGCGCCGATCTTGAAGGCGTCGATGCCGGTCACTTGGCCGGCGACGATGATCGGAATCCCCAGGGCGCCGAAGGCCACGGGCGCGGTGTTGGCGATCAGGCACAGGCCGGCGGCGTACAGCGGGTTGAAGCCCAGGCCCACCAGCAGGGCGGCGGTGATCGCCACCGGTGCGCCGAAGCCTGCCGCACCTTCGAGGAAGGCGCCGAAGCAGAAGCCGATCAGCAGCACCTGCAGGCGCTGGTCGTCGGTGATCGACAATACCGAGCTGCGGATGATTTCAAACTGGCCGCTCTTCACGGTCAGCTTGTAGAGGAACACGGCGGCGACAATGATCCAGGCGATGGGCCACAGACCGTAGGCAAATCCATAGCCAGCGGCAGCGAAGGCCATGTCGGCGGGCATCTTGAAAGCGAAGATCGCCACCAGGATCGACAAGGCCAGGGTGATACTCCCGGCGACGTGTCCTTTGAGACGGAACACGGCCAGAGCCAGGAAGAAGAACACGATCGGAATAACGGCGGCGAGGGCGGACAGGCCGAGGCTGCCAAGCGGGCTATAGAGCTGTTGCCAGGTTTGCATAATGGGGTGGCCCCTAATTGTTGTTGGTCAGGCACTGCTAGCGTCTTGGTTAATTGGTAAGACCAATTTACAATCGCTGTTGGCTAGGGTAAAAGCCTTGTGCTCGGTGTGTCAATTTGCCGCCCTAAAACTTTTGTCTCATGCGCTATGTGGCGGCCATCTGATGGGTACAAATGGCTGCGTTCTGCCAGGTGTTGGCGCGCCGTGAATAGGCCAGAATAGAGCCCCCCGACGAAGGGTCGGGAGGGTGGAGAGTGAGTTATGGGGTTTGATCAGATACGCCAGCGCCGTTTGTCCGACGATATTGTCGAGCGCCTGGAAGGGATGATTCTCGAAGGCACCTTGAAGGCCGGCGAGCGGCTGCCCGCCGAGCGCGCCTTGGCCGAGCAGTTCGGTGTGTCCCGGCCCTCACTGCGCGAGGCGATTCAGAAACTCACGGCCAAGGGCTTGCTGATCAGCCGTCAGGGCGGCGGCAACTATGTGGTGGAATCCCTGGGTTCGACCTTCAGCGATCCACTGCTGCACCTGTTGGAAAACAACACCGATGCCCAGCGCGATCTGCTGGAGTTCCGCCATACCCTGGAAGCGTCTTGCGCTTATTACGCGGCGTTGCGGGCGACGGCGGTGGACCGTGAGCGGCTGACCCAGGCCTTCGAGGAGCTGCAGGACTGCTACTCCCGCTCGGACGATGCCAGCCGCACTGAAGAGGGCGCGGCGGATGCCAAGTTCCACCTGGCGATTGCCGAGGCCAGCCATAACGCGGTGTTGCTGCACACCATCCGCGGGCTGTTCGACCTGCTCAAGCGCAACGTGGTGACCAACATCGGCGGCATGTACAAACAGCGCACGGAAACCCGCGACATGCTGATCAGTCAGCACCGTGACCTGTACCTGGCGATTATCGAAGGGCGAGCCGAAGAGGCGCGGGAAATCTCCAGCCGGCACATTCTCTATGTGCAGGAAGTGCTCGAGGAAGTACGCCAGGAAGTGCAGCGGGTGGCCCGGGCCGAACGGCGCAAGGGCATGTAATGCAAATCGCCGGCAAGCCGGCTCCTACCTGGGTGTTGTAGGAGCCGGCTTGCCGGCGAAAGCGACCTCAAGGCAGGAAGATCAGTCTTCCTTGCCCTTGGTTCGCACCGCACGCTGCAGCTCGCGATCGGAATCGCGCTCGCGTTCGGTATGACGCTTGTCGTATTCCTTCTTGCCCTTGCCCAGTGCGATTTCACACTTGACCAGGTGCTTGCTCCAGTAGAGCGAAAGGCACACGCAGGCGTAACCCTTCTGCTGCACGGCGGCAAACAGCTTCTCCAGCTCACGCTGGTTGAGCAGCAGTTTGCGCGAGCGCGTCGGGTCGGCGATGACGTGGGTGCTGGCGGTGGTCAGCGGGGTGAAATGGCTGCCGAACAGCCAGGCCTCGCCATCCTTGAGCAGCACGTAACTGTCCACCAGTTGCGCCTTGCCCGCCCGCAGACTCTTTACTTCCCAGCCGGCCAGGACCAGTCCAGCCTCGAACCGATGTTCGATGAAGTAATCGTGACGCGCCTTTTTATTTTGCGCGATGGTCCCTGTTGGGTGTTTCTTCTGTTTAGCCATAGGGGCGGCATTATAGGGAGTTGCGCGCGCGTCGGCTACGGTGACGCAGCGTGCTTGAGCAGGTTGATTGAATCCCGGACAATGCGCCCTCTTTTTTTTCGGTTGGGCGCGTTAACGATGTCGACAGACAGGGTCTCTGTCCACGGCGGCTGGGCAAGCCGCTGGGTCTTTATACTCGCTGCAACTGGTTCGGCCGTGGGCCTGGGGAGCATCTGGAAATTCCCCTACATGGTCGGCGTCTATGGTGGTGGTGCCTTTGTCCTGGTGTTTCTGGCGTGTATTGCGCTGATCGGGTTGCCGGTGATGCTGGCGGAAACCCTGATCGGCCGTCGTGCGCGGCAAAGCCCGGCGAATGCCCTGAAGGCGCTGGCCCTGGAGGCCGGGCATTCGGCGAAGTGGTCCTGGGGCGCCTTTGCCGGAATGATCACGGCGCTGCTGATTCTCTCCTTTTATAGCGTGGTGGGTGGCTGGTCCCTGGACTACATCATCGACATGGGGCGCGGCGATTTTCAGGGCGTCGCGGCGGATCAGGTCGGCGCGTATTTCTCCGCTGTTACGGCCGATCCTTGGCGCCTGACGTTGTGGCACACACTGTTCATGCTGTTGTCAGCGCTGGTGATTGCCAAGGGTGTGGTCGCCGGGCTTGAGCGCAGCCTGCGGATCATGATGCCGCTGCTGTTCGTGATGCTGCTGGTGCTGCTGGGCTACAGCATGACCACCGGGCACTTCATGCAGGGCCTGCATTTCATGTTCGACTTCAGCCTGGAGCGCTTGCTGGATGGGTTGTTGCCAGCCATGGGGCATGCGTTCTTTTCCCTTAGCGTGGGGGTCGGTTCGATCATGATCTATGGCGCCTACATGCCCAAGCATTCATCCCTGGCCGGCACCGTGGTCGGTGTGGCGTTGTTGGATACCTTCGTTTCGCTGGTGGCGGGGATGGCGCTGTTTCCCATCGTATTTGCCGCCGGGCTGAACCCCAGCGAAGGGCCGGGGCTGATGTTCATTAGCCTGCCGTTCGCTTTCGGGAATGTGGCGTTCGGCCAGCTTATGGGCGTAGTGTTCTTTATCCTGGTGGCGATCGCTGCCTGGAGTTCGGCCATTTCCTTGTTGGAACCGATGGTGGCTTATCTCGTCGAGAGGACTAAAATCCGCCGCGGCTGGGTGACTTTCTGGCTGGCGTTCAGTTGCTGGTTCGTGGGATTGGGAACGGTGTTCTCTTTCAACATCTGGCAGCAGGCCAAGTTTTTCGTGAACGAAGGCGGCGTCTTCCATCTCTATCGATGGGGGGCTGCCGGCGGGCTGGACTTCTTTGGTGTGATCGACTTTTTCACCTCGCGGATCATGTTGCCTCTTGGCGGTCTGTGCTTCGTGGTATTTGCAGGTTGGGTGATGGGGCGTGAGGCGGTTCGTGACGAGCTGTCGTTGCGTAGCCCTGTGCTGTTCGCCCTGGCCTTGTTTTTGATGCGCTATGTGGCGCCCGTCGGCATTCTTGTGGTGTTTGCCGCCCAGTTGTGGAAATGAAGCTCACATGACGACCCATATTCAACGTTCGGCCCTTCTGCCCTATCCAGCGCAGTTCCTTTATGACCTGGTCAATGATGTGGCCCGGTACCCGGAGTTTTTGCCCTGGTGCTCGGCGGCTGAAGTGCTGGAAAACACCGAGGAGCGCATGCGCGCCAGTCTGGCGGTGGCCAAGGGGGGCATGAGTCAGCGTTTTGTGACGTGCAACAATCTGGTGCCCGGGCAGTCGATCGAGATGAACCTGGAGGAAGGGCCATTCAACCAGTTGCATGGCGTGTGGGTGTTCAAGCCGCTGGGCGAGAAGGCCTGCAAGATCAGTCTGGATCTGTCTTTTGATTATGCGGGGCCTTTGGTGCGGGCCACGTTAGGGCCGCTGTTCAACCAGGCGGCCAATACCTTGGTGGATGCTTTCTGTCAGCGGGCCAAGCAACTGCATGGCTGAGTCCCTGATCTCGATCGAGGTGGTTTACGCCGCTGTCGATCGCCAGCTGCTGATCAGTGTGCAGGTGCCCCAGAGCTCGACCCTGCGTGGTGCGCTGCTGGCTTCTTCTATAGGTGAGCATTTTGCCGAGTTGGATCTGGCGACCTGTCCGGTGGGCATTTTCGGCAAGCAGGTCATGAATCCTGAGCAGCATTTGATTCAGGCAGGGGATCGCATCGAAATCTATCGTCCGCTGCTGGCGGATCCGAAAGAGGTTCGGCGCCTGCGTGCCGCCAAGGCTGCCGAGGCCCGTAAGCGCGAGTCGTGATCGATTGCAGCAGGCAACAAAAAGCCCGGGCATGCCCGGGCTTTCTTATTTCGCCACAAATTATTCCGGCGAAGTATCCAGTGGTTCAGGAGTCGGTACTGGAACGGTTTTCACGCCATCCACGTCCTTCTGGATCTGGTCGAGCAGCGAGCCAGGCTTGGCTGGTTTCTCGGCTTTCGGTTTTTCGACGTTCTCGGCCGGCGCAGTCACGGTGTTCGCGCTGTCCTTGCCCAGCAGGGCTTCGTCGCGGCTCACGCCGGGCATGAAGTCACCGGCGAGGCTGACCAGCTGGTCGCTGCCGTTGAAAATCAGGCTAACGCGCTCCTGTTGGCGTTCACCGCCACCCGGCTGCAGGCTGTAGAGATAATCCCAGCGATCGGCATGGAACGTGTCGGTCAACAGGGGGTTGCCCATGATAAACCGTACTTGCCGTCGGGTCATTCCGGGGCGCAACTGGTCTATCATGTCCTGCGTGACGACATTGCCCTGCTGGATGTCGATTTTGTAAACCCCGGGGAATGAACAACCGGCGAGTGCGAGCAGTCCCACGAAGGTGAAACTGGTTAGCAAGAGCTTGGTGTTTTGCATCGGTGGGCGACTTCCACTATCTTGGCTGGGACAACGTAAACCCCGATCATACCCGCATTAAGAGAAGCTGCGAAGCAGCATCGGCGAGAAAGCTGACCATGGTTGAAAATAGCGAACTACGTAAAGCCGGCCTCAAAGTGACTCTGCCACGAGTCAAAATTCTACAAATGCTCGATTCCACCGAGCAGCGTCACATGAGCGCTGAGGATGTCTACAAGGCGCTCATGGAAGCTGGTGAGGATGTAGGTCTGGCCACGGTTTACCGTGTACTGACTCAATTCGAAGCAGCCGGACTGGTGGTGCGCCATAATTTTGATGGCGGTCACGCTGTATTCGAGCTGGCGGATGGCGGTCACCACGACCATATGGTCAACGTGGAGTCTGGTGAGGTGATCGAATTCTTCGACGAAGAAATCGAAAAGCTTCAGAAGGCGATTGTCGAAAAGCACGGTTTCGAGTTGGTGGATCACAATCTTGTGCTGTATGTGCGCAAGAAGAAGTAAGCCCCTCACGCGACGTTTATCGTCGTGAAACGATCGAAGGCGACCTCAGGGTCGCCTTCGTGTTTTCTGCCTATATAAAAGAAGCGCAGAGCGTTCAGGCCTTGGCGGTCACTACCATTTTCTTGGCGTGGGCCAGGGACTCTTTGGTCAGGTCGATGCCGCCGAGCATCCGTGCAACTTCCTCGACTCTTTCGTTCTTGCCCAGTTTGGATACCGCGGTATGGGTTGCGTCGCTGCCCCGGACCTTGTGCACGAACAGGTGCTGGTGTCCCTGGGCGGCCACTTGCGGCAGGTGGGTCACAGTCAATACCTGGCCGCGCTCGCCAAGGCGGCGCAGCAGTTGACCGACGATCTCGGCAGTCGGGCCGCCAATTCCCACGTCGACTTCGTCAAACACCAGAGTGGGAACCCGTGAGGTTTGTGCGGTAATGACCTGAATCGCCAGGCTGATGCGTGACAGCTCGCCGCCGGAAGCGACTTTCGCCAATGCCTTGAGCGGTTGCCCCGGGTTGGCGCTGACCAGCAGCTCCACCTGTTCCAGGCCGTTGGGCAGCAGTTCATCGCTGCTGTTGGTGCGCAGTTCGATGGTAAAGCGCCCGCCGGGCATGCCCAGGCGCTGGATTTCCTGCTCCACCGCACCGGCCAGGCTGGTGGCGGCTTGTTGGCGCAACCGGCTCAGTTCCTGGGCTTTTTCCTGATAATGACGAGCGAAGGATTGCAGCTCTTCGCCGAGTCGCTCGATGGATTCGTCATTGGCGTCCAGGGTCTCGATTTCGTCCAGCAGGGTTTGCTGCATGGCGGCGAGTTCGAAGGGCTGGATGCGATGTTTGCGCGCCAGGGTGTAGATGGCATCGAGGCGTTCTTCGAGTTGCTGCAGGCGTGCCGGATCGGCGTCGAAGTGGTCGAGGAAGCGGTTCAGCTCGCCCACGGCTTCTTCAACCTGGATCTGCGCGCTGGCCAGCAGGTTGGTGGCTTCGCCCAGGGAGCCCGATGAATTGCCGATGCTCGCCAGGCGGTTGAGGCTGACGGTCAGGGCATTGAGGACATTGCCAGAGTCACTTTCGCTGCATTGCTCCACCACCTGGCGGCAGATACCCAGCAGGGTCTCGGCATTGGTCAGGTTCTTGTGTTCCTGCTCCAGTTCCTCAAGCTCGTTTTCCCCGAGCCCGAGGTTCTCCAGCTCTTCGAGCTGATAGCTGAGCAGTTGATGTCGGGCTCGCTGTTCGTCGCCGGAGTTGGACAGGCGCTCCAGTTCCTGACGGGTCTGGCGCCAGCGTTGGGCGGCCAGTTGCACCTGGCGCGCAAGATCGGTGGCGCCGGCATATTCATCCAATAAGCGTCGGTGGGTATCGGTCTTGAGCAGTGACTGGTGCTCGTGCTGGCTGTGGATGTCGATCAGCAGTTCGCCCAGGGCCTTGAGGTCGCCAAGCGGGCAGGGCGTACCGTTGATATAGCCGCGTGAGCGCCCTTCGGCAGTGATGACCCGGCGCAGGATGCACGGGCCGTCGTTGTCCAGGTCGCGTTCTGCCAGCCAGGTGCGGGCCTCGGGAATGTCCGCGAGATCGAAGGTGGCAAGGATGTCGGCCTTGTCGGCGCCTGGCCGTACCACGCCACTGTCGGCACGATCGCCCAGGGTCAGGCCGAGCGCGTCGAGCATGATCGACTTGCCGGCGCCGGTTTCACCGGTAATGACGCTCATCCCGCGATCCAGTTCCAGATCCAGATGTTCGACGATGGCGTAATTGTGTACGGACAGGTGCACCAGCATTAAGGCCGCTCCCAAACTAGATGTCTGGTTATTTATACAGTGTTTTGTTTCGGGCTGACAATGCCTTCCCTTAGCTCGATTGGCTTGGTTGCAAGGATTTTTTAGTGCGTTGAGAGCTGCTTCGCTGACGAGTTTCTGCGTGAGGAATGACTTTTGCTGTGGCGGCGGCCTTGAACCTTGAAAATGCGACCCCATATAGCTGGGCAGAAGAGTGAGCCCGGCTCACAGACGATATTGAAAGGAGAATTTCATGGCTGACGAACAGACGCTGGATACGCAAAATCTAGACGCCAATCAGGCTCCCGAGGCATCGGGTGATGACCTGGCGGCTCGTGTACAAGTGCTCGAAGAGCAACTGGCTGGCGCGCAGGATCAGGCTTTGCGTGTTGCCGCTGATCTGCAGAACGTCCGCCGCCGCGCCGAGCAGGACGTGGAGAAAGCTCACAAGTTCGCCCTGGAGAAGTTTGCCGGCGACCTGCTGCCGGTGATCGACAGCCTGGAGCGTGGCCTGGAGTTGTCGAACCCGGACGACGAAAGCATTCGCCCGATGCGTGAAGGCATCGAGCTGACCTTGAAGATGTTTCACGACACGCTCAAGCGTTATCAGTTGGAACCCATCGATCCGCATGGCGAGCCGTTCAACGCTGAACAGCACCAGGCCATGGCCATGCAGGAAAGCGCGGATGTCGAGCCCAACAGTGTTCTGAAAGTGTTTCAGAAGGGCTACCAGCTCAACGGTCGCCTGCTGCGCCCGGCCATGGTTGTGGTCAGCAAGGTTCCTGCACCGGTTTCGCCTTCGATTGACGAAAAGGCTTGAAAACGGCTGTAGAGCCCCCATTTATCAGTCAAGCGTTTAAGTGCTACCGCAGTTTGCCACCACGGCTGCGGCATCCAAATCCAAAGTTTCGGGAGAGTTAACATGGGCAAAATTATCGGTATTGACTTGGGGACCACCAACTCGTGCGTCTCCATTCTTGAAAACGGCAACGTAAAAGTTATCGAAAACGCTGAAGGCGCGCGTACCACGCCGTCGATCATCGCGTACGCCAACGATGGCGAGATTCTGGTAGGTCAGTCGGCCAAGCGTCAGGCTGTCACCAACCCGCACAACACCCTGTACGCGGTAAAGCGTCTGATCGGTCGTCGTTTCGACGAAGAAGTTGTGCAGAAAGACATCCAGATGGTCCCTTACAAGATCGTCAAGGCTGACAACAGCGACGCCTGGGTTGAAGTGAATGGCCAGAAAATGGCTCCGCCTCAGATCTCGGCTGAAATCCTCAAGAAAATGAAGAAGACCGCCGAAGACTACCTCGGCGAAGCCGTGACCGAAGCGGTCATCACTGTTCCGGCCTACTTCAACGACAGCCAGCGTCAAGCCACCAAGGACGCCGGTCGCATTGCTGGCCTGGACGTCAAACGTATCATCAACGAACCTACCGCAGCGGCTCTGGCCTACGGTATGGACAAGGCCAAGGGCGATCACACCGTGATCGTTTACGACCTGGGCGGTGGTACTTTCGACGTCTCCGTGATCGAGATCGCTGAAGTCGATGGCGAGCACCAGTTCGAAGTACTGGCCACCAACGGTGACACCTTCCTCGGTGGTGAAGACTTCGACATCCGTCTGATCGACTACCTGGTTGATGAGTTCAAGAAAGAAAGCGGCATGAACCTCAAGGGTGACCCGCTGGCCATGCAGCGTCTGAAAGAAGCTGCCGAAAAAGCCAAGATCGAGCTGTCCTCGAGCCAGCAGACCGATGTCAACCTGCCGTACATCACTGCAGATGCCACCGGTCCTAAGCACCTGAACGTGAAGATTTCCCGCGCCAAGCTGGAGTCGCTGGTTGAAGACCTGGTTCAGCGCACCATCGAGCCTTGCCGTATCGCGCTGAAAGATGCCGGTATCGACGTGGCTTCGATCAACGACGTGATCCTGGTCGGTGGCCAGACCCGTATGCCGCTGGTACAGAAAACCGTAACCGACTTCTTCGGCAAGGAAGCGCGCAAGGACGTCAACCCGGACGAAGCGGTTGCCATGGGTGCTGCGATCCAGGGTGCGGTACTGTCCGGTGACGTGAAAGACGTGCTGCTGCTGGACGTCAGCCCGCTGACCCTGGGTATCGAAACCATGGGTGGCGTGATGACCGCGCTGATCGAGAAGAACACCACGATTCCTACCAAGAAATCGCAAGTGTTCTCGACTGCCGACGACAACCAGGGCGCAGTGACCATTCACGTGCTGCAAGGCGAGCGCAAGCAAGCCGCGCAGAACAAGTCTCTGGGCAAGTTCGACCTGGCCGACATTCCACCTGCTCCACGTGGCGTGCCGCAGATCGAAGTGACCTTCGACATCGACGCCAACGGCATCCTGCACGTAGGTGCGAAGGACAAGGCTACTGGCAAGACTCAGTCGATCGTGATCAAGGCCAACTCCGGTCTGTCGGATGAAGAAATCCAGCAGATGATCCGTGACGCTGAAGCCAACTCGGAAGAAGACCGCAAGTTCGAAGAGCTGGCCACTGCCCGTAACCAGGGTGACGCGCTGGTGCACTCGACTCGCAAGATGGTGGCTGACGCTGGCGATAAAGTGACTGCGGAAGAGAAGACCGCGATCGAGGCCGCCGTGGTTGCCCTGGAAGCTGCTGTCAAAGGCGACGACAAGGCTGCCATCGACGCCAAGGTTGAAGAGCTGTCGAAAGTCTCGGCTCCGGTTGCCCAGAAGATGTACGCCGAACAGGCTCAGCCTGCTGAGGGCGCGGCACCGCACGCTGAGTCCGCTGAAAAGGCCGACGACGTTGTCGACGCCGAGTTCGAAGAAGTAAAAGACCACAAGTAATGGCTTGTTGGTCGGCCGGTTGACTGCCTTTGGGCGGTGACTGGTAGGATGTCGCCGCGCGGGAGCTTGCTCCCGCGTTGGCGTGTCTGGAGTCAGCGAATTTTTGACGGCGTACAAGCTCCGTTTGTGCGCTGGCGGTCGGGTCGGAGAAGCTCCTGCTTTCCGGCTGTGACGACCGCAATTGTCGGCCTGCAATCAGGTCGGCTTTCCAAGACCAGGATCGTTGAATTGACGTGAGTTGGGTCCGGGCCTGTATTGGGGCTCAGCGAGTTTGGCGGAGCTCAGGAGGGTTTGCCGGACGTCCTTAAGAGTGCAAAGACTTATGGCAAAGCGTGACTATTACGAAGTGTTGGGTGTGGAGCGCGGCTCCAGCGATGCCGAGCTGAAAAAGGCTTACCGTCGCTTGGCGATGAAGCATCACCCGGACCGTAATCCCGGCGACAAAGCGTCGGAAGACATGTTCAAGGAGGCCAACGAGGCCTACGAAGTACTGTCCGATTCCAGCAAGCGTGCTGCTTATGATCAATACGGTCATGCCGGCGTCGACCCAAGCATGGGGGGCGGTGGTGCCGGTTTTGGTGGGCAGAACTTCTCCGATATTTTCGGCGACGTGTTCAGTGACTTCTTTGGTGGTGGTCGTGGTGGTTCCCGTGGTGGCGCGCAGCGCGGCAGCGACCTGCGTTACACCCTGGAGCTGAATCTGGAAGAGGCGGTGCGCGGTACTACGGTGAATATCCGTGTTCCGACACTGGTCAACTGCAAGCCTTGCGACGGCTCGGGTGCCAAGAAAGGCTCGTCGCCTGTCACCTGTCCGACCTGTGGCGGCATTGGTCAGGTGCGCATGCAGCAGGGCTTCTTCTCGGTGCAGCAGACCTGCCCACGTTGCCATGGCCAGGGCAAGATCATTTCCGATCCGTGCGACTCCTGCCATGGCGAAGGTCGTGTGGAGGAGTACAAGACGCTGTCGGTGAAAGTGCCGGCGGGTGTCGATACCGGCGACCGCATTCGTCTCTCGGGCGAAGGCGAGGCGGGGACCCAGGGTGGTCCGACCGGCGATCTGTATGTGGTGATCAACGTGCGCGAGCACGCGATCTTCCAGCGCGATGGCAAGCATCTGTTCTGCGAAGTGCCTATCAGCTTCGTTGATGCGGCCTTGGGTGGCGAGCTGGAGATTCCGACTCTGGACGGCCGGGTCAAGCTGAAGATTCCTGAGGGGACTCAGACCGGCAAGCAGTTCCGGATTCGTGGCAAGGGTGTTGCTCCTGTGCGTGGTGGCGGTGCTGGTGACCTGATGTGCCGGGTCGCGGTAGAGACGCCGGTGAACCTGAGCCGTCGTCAGCGCGAGCTGCTGGAAGAGCTGCGTGGTTCGCTGGATGACGACAATTCGCACTCGCCGAAAACCACCGGTTGGTTCGAGGGCGTCAAGCGCTTCTTCGGCGACCTGTAAGGAGTAACGCATGCGACGTATAGCAGTGATGGGCGCCGCGGGGCGCATGGGCAAGACTTTGGTCGAGGCTGTGCAGCTGCGCTCGCCGCTCTCCGGGCTGACGGCGGCCATCGTTCGGCCTGGCAGTTCGCTGGTGGGCGCGGATGCTGGTGAGCTGGCATCTCTGGGGCGCCTTGGTGTGCCGATGTCCGACAGCCTGGAAAAGGTCGTTGATGAGTTCGATGTGCTGATCGACTTTACCCTGCCGGAAGTGATGCTCAAGAACCTGGCGTTCTGCCGCAAGGCGGGCAAGGCCATGGTGATTGGTACTACTGGCCTGGGCGTCAAGGAAAAGCAGTTGCTGGCCGAGGCGGGCAAGGAGATTCCGATCGTCTTCGCCGCCAACTTCAGTGTCGGGGTCAACCTGTCGCTGAAGCTGCTGGACATGGCGGCCAGGGTGTTGGGCGATGATGCGGACATCGAGATCATCGAGGCGCATCACCGGCACAAGATCGATGCGCCTTCGGGCACCGCTCTGCGTATGGGGGAGGTGATCGCCAGTGCCCTGGGGCGCGATCTGCAACAGGTCGCGGTCTATGGTCGCGAGGGCCATACCGGCGCGCGCGAGCGCGAAACCATTGGTTTTGCCACTGTGCGTGGCGGCGACGTGGTGGGGGATCACACGGTGCTGTTTGCCACCGAAGGTGAGCGTCTGGAAATCACCCACAAGGCCTCCAGTCGCATGACCTTTGCCAAGGGGGCGGTGCGTGCCGCCCTGTGGCTGGATGGTCGCGAAGCCGGTCTTTACGATATGCAGGATGTGCTGGATCTGCGTTGAGATGCATCTGAAGCGGGGCTGAGTTTGTGCCTTGGCCCCTGCTTCAAGCCGCTAAGCGATGTTCTGTCGCATTCCTCTGCCTTTAAGGCTCATTAGCGGTGGACCAAAAAAGCCTTTTTCTGTAAGCTACAGCTTTAGTGTGTCCACTAAAAGCGCGCAGATAATTCGACGAAGAAGCGGGGTGACGTGTCTATACGTCATTCCGCTTTTTTGCAACCTGCGATCGCCCTTTCAGGCTCTATTTACGGGAGGTCTTCTTGACTAAGCCAGCCATACTCGCCCTTGCTGATGGCAGCATTTTTCGTGGCGAAGCCATTGGAGCCGACGGTCAAACCGTTGGTGAGGTGGTGTTCAACACCGCAATGACCGGCTATCAGGAAATCCTTACCGATCCTTCCTACGCCCAGCAAATCGTTACCCTGACTTATCCCCACATCGGCAACACCGGCACCACGCCGGAAGATGCCGAGTCTGACCGTGTCTGGTCGGCAGGCCTGGTCATCCGTGACTTGCCGCTGGTGGCCAGCAACTGGCGTAACACCCTGTCCCTGTCCGATTACCTGAAAGCCAACAATGTCGTGGCGATCGCTGGTATCGACACTCGCCGCCTGACCCGCATCCTGCGTGAGAAAGGTGCGCAGAACGGCTGCATCATGGCCGGCGACAACATTTCCGAAGAAGCGGCGATTGCGGCTGCTCGCAGCTTCCCGGGCCTGAAAGGAATGGACCTGGCGAAAGTCGTCAGCACCAAGCAAAGCTACGAATGGCGTTCGACTGTCTGGGATCTGAAGACTGACAGCCATGCCACCATCGACGCTGCTGATCTGCCGTACCACGTGGTTGCCTACGACTACGGCGTCAAGCTGAACATTCTGCGCATGCTGGTGGAACGCGGTTGCCGCGTCACCGTGGTGCCTGCCCAGACGCCGGCGAGCGACGTCCTGGCCCTCAAGCCTGATGGTGTGTTCCTGTCCAACGGTCCTGGCGATCCCGAGCCTTGCGACTACGCGATCAAGGCGATCAAGGACATCCTCGAAACCGAGATTCCGGTGTTCGGCATCTGCCTGGGGCATCAACTGCTGGCCCTGGCTTCCGGCGCCAAGACCCTGAAAATGGGTCACGGCCACCACGGCGCGAACCACCCGGTCCAGGACCTGGATACCGGCGTGGTCATGATCACCAGCCAGAACCACGGTTTTGCGGTGGACGAAGCCACGCTGCCGGGCAACGTCCGGGCGATCCACAAGTCGCTGTTCGACGGCACCCTGCAGGGTATCGAGCGTACCGACAAGAGTGCGTTCAGCTTCCAGGGTCACCCTGAAGCCAGCCCGGGCCCGAACGATGTGGCGCCGCTGTTCGACCGCTTCATCAACGAGATGGCCAAGCGACGCTAAGCGTTCGCCTTGAAAGTGTAGCGAGCAGCGCTTGAGGGCGGCCCCGGCGAGTCCGGCGGAATCCCCTCAGGCGCCTCAGAGAATGTTCAAGACGGCTTGCCGACTGACCTGCGGATTTGAGTGACAACCCATGCCAAAACGTACAGACATTAAAAGCATCCTGATTCTTGGCGCTGGCCCGATCGTGATCGGCCAGGCCTGCGAATTCGACTACTCCGGCGCCCAGGCCTGCAAGGCCCTGCGCGAAGAGGGTTACCGGGTCATCCTGGTGAACTCCAACCCGGCCACCATCATGACCGACCCGGCCATGGCCGACGCCACCTACATCGAGCCGATCAAGTGGCAGACCGTTGCCAAGATCATCGAGAAAGAACGTCCGGACGCGCTGCTGCCAACCATGGGTGGCCAGACGGCTCTGAACTGCGCCTTGGACCTGGAGCGCGAAGGCGTTCTGGAAAAGTTCGGCGTAGAGATGATTGGTGCCAACGCCGACACCATCGACAAGGCTGAAGACCGTTCGCGCTTCGACGCCGCCATGAAGTCCATCGGCCTGGCGTGCCCACGTTCCGGTATTGCCCACAGCATGGAAGAGGCCAATGCAGTCCTCGACAAGCTGGGCTTCCCTTGCATCATCCGTCCGTCCTTCACCATGGGCGGCACCGGTGGTGGTATTGCTTACAACCGTGAAGAGTTCGAAGAAATCTGCGCCCGTGGTCTGGACCTGTCGCCGACCAAGGAACTGCTGATCGACGAATCGCTGATCGGCTGGAAAGAGTATGAGATGGAGGTGGTCCGCGATAAGAAGGACAACTGCATCATCGTCTGCTCCATCGAAAACTTCGACCCGATGGGTGTGCACACCGGTGACTCGATCACCGTAGCTCCGGCGCAGACCCTGACCGACAAGGAATACCAGATCCTGCGTAACGCCTCCCTGGCGGTACTGCGTGAGATCGGCGTGGAAACGGGCGGTTCCAACGTGCAGTTCGGCATCTGCCCGAACACCGGCCGCATGGTCGTGATCGAGATGAACCCGCGGGTGTCGCGTTCCTCTGCACTGGCCTCCAAAGCTACCGGTTTCCCGATCGCCAAGGTCGCGGCCAAGCTGGCAGTGGGTTACACCCTGGATGAGCTGTCCAACGACATCACCGGTGGCAAGACTCCAGCCTCCTTCGAGCCGTCCATCGACTACGTCGTGACCAAGCTGCCACGCTTCGCCTTCGAGAAGTTCTCCAAGGCTGACGCACGCCTGACCACCCAGATGAAATCTGTAGGTGAAGTCATGGCCATCGGCCGGACCTTCCAGGAGTCCCTGCAGAAAGCCCTGCGCGGCCTGGAAGTGGGTGTCTGCGGCCTGGATCCGAAGCTCGACCTGAGCAACCCAGAAAGCATGAACGTGCTCAAGCGCGAGCTGACCGTGCCGGGCGCCGAGCGTATCTGGTACGTGGCGGATGCCTTCCGTGCCGGCATGACCGTCGAGCAGATCTTCGGCATGAACATGATCGATCCTTGGTTCCTGGTGCAGATCGAAGACCTGATCAAGGAAGAAGAGAAGGTCAAGACCCTGGGGCTGTCGGCTATCGACCGCGACCTGATGTTCCGTCTCAAGCGCAAAGGCTTCTCCGATCAGCGTCTGGCCAAGCTGCTGGGCGTGACCGAGAAAAACCTGCGCACTCACCGTCAGAAGCTGGAAGTGTTCCCGGTCTACAAGCGCGTCGACACTTGCGCTGCCGAGTTCGCTACCGACACCGCTTACCTGTACTCGACTTATGAAGAAGAGTGCGAAGCCGCACCTTCGAACCGTGACAAGATCATGATTCTGGGTGGCGGTCCAAACCGTATCGGCCAGGGTATCGAGTTCGACTACTGCTGCGTACACGCTGCCCTGGCGCTGCGCGACGATGGTTACGAAACCATCATGGTCAACTGCAACCCGGAAACCGTTTCCACCGACTACGACACATCGGATCGCCTGTACTTCGAGCCAGTGACCCTGGAAGACGTACTGGAAATTGTCCGTGTCGAGAAGCCAAAAGGCGTGATCGTCCAGTACGGCGGTCAGACTCCGCTGAAGCTGGCGCGTGCCCTGGAAGCGGCCGGTGTGCCGATCATCGGCACCAGCCCTGATGCCATCGACCGTGCCGAAGACCGTGAGCGCTTCCAGCAGATGGTCGAGCGCCTGAACCTGCGTCAGCCGCCAAACGCCACCGTGCGCAGCGAAGACGAAGCGATTCGTGCGGCTTCCAAAATCGGTTACCCGCTGGTGGTGCGTCCGTCCTACGTGCTCGGCGGCCGGGCGATGGAAATCGTCTACGAAGAAGAAGAGCTCAAGCGTTATCTGCGTGAAGCCGTGCAAGTGTCCAACGACAGCCCAGTGCTGCTGGACCACTTCCTCAACTGCGCCATCGAAATGGACGTGGATGCGGTCTGCGATGGCACCGACGTGGTGATCGGCGCGATCATGCAGCACATTGAGCAGGCCGGCGTTCACTCCGGTGACTCCGCGTGCTCCTTGCCGCCGTACTCGCTGCCGGCGCATATCCAGGACGAGATGCGCGACCAGGTCAAGAAAATGGCTCTGGAATTGGGTGTTGTCGGCCTGATGAACGTGCAGTTGGCCTTGCAGGGCGACGAAATCTACGTCATTGAAGTGAATCCGCGCGCTTCCCGCACCGTGCCTTTCGTGTCCAAGTGCATCGGTGTCTCCCTGGCTATGATCGCTGCTCGCGTGATGGCTGGTAAGACCCTGAAAGAGCTGGGCTTCACCAAGGAAATCATTCCGAACTTCTACAGTGTCAAGGAAGCGGTATTCCCGTTTGCCAAATTCCCGGGTGTTGACCCGATCCTTGGCCCAGAGATGAAGTCCACTGGCGAAGTGATGGGCGTGGGCGATACCTTCGGCGAAGCGTTCGCCAAGGCTCAAATGGGTGCCAGCGAAGTGCTGCCGACCGGTGGTACCGCGTTCATCAGTGTTCGTGATGACGACAAGCCTCTGGTTGCCGGTGTGGCCCGTGATCTGATCAACTTGGGCTTCGAAGTGGTTGCTACTGCGGGCACCGCCAAGCTGATCGAGGCGGCTGGTCTGAAAGTGCGTCGTGTGAACAAGGTGACTGAAGGTCGTCCGCATGTGGTCGATATGATCAAGAACGACGAAGTCACTCTGATCATCAACACTACCGAAGGTCGTCAGTCGATTGCTGACTCTTACTCCATTCGTCGTAACGCCTTGCAGCACAAGATCTACTGCACCACCACCATTGCTGCTGGCGAAGCTATCTGCGAAGCGTTGAAGTTCGGTCCGGAAAAGACCGTGCGTCGCTTGCAGGATCTACACGCAGGATTGAAGGCATGAATAAATACCCAATGACCGTCCAGGGCGCTCGCGCCCTGGAAGAAGAGCATGCTCACCTGACCAAGGTCGTGCGTCCGAAGCTTAGCCAGGACATCGGTACGGCCCGCGAGTTGGGTGACCTGAAGGAAAACGCCGAATACCATGCCGCCCGCGAACAGCAGGGCATGGTTGAGGCGCGGATCCGTGATATCGAAGGCCGTCTGCAGAACTCGGTGGTCATCGACGTCACGACCATTCCTCATACCGGCAAAGTGATCTTTGGTACTACGGTGGAAATCGCCAACGTCGAATCCGACGAAAGCGTGACCTACCAGATCGTTGGCGAGGACGAGGCTGATATCAAGCTCGGTAAAATCTCTGTCGGTTCGCCGATCGCTCGCGCCTTGATTGCCAAGGAAGAGGGTGATGTGGTGGCGGTCAAAACGCCTGGTGGCGTTATCGAGTACGAGATTGTCGAAGTCCGTCACATCTGAAAGAAGGCGCCCGCTGCATGCGGGCGCCATGCTTTGGCAGCTGACCCAGATGTTGTGGGTCGGTGGCTTATGGCTGTTACATCTCGGCTTGCTGCCTGCCCTGAGGCAGATTGGCCTTGCTCCCTTGCTGATCGAAGAGATCTCGTCGCTACTCAGTTCGTTGCTGGTTGGTTTTTCGGCGGTGTGCCTGGTCCTGCAGATACTGGTATTGATCCAGTCCGAAGGGCTGAGGGGGTTGTGGCGGGATATTCGGGGGCAACTGCTGTTGATGGCAATGTATGCGTGTGCGATGTATTTCGTCGTACGCATGCTGTTGCCGGAAGCTCAGCGCTGGCAGTTGTTCAGCTATCTGATCCTGGGCTTTTCCGGTCTGGTTCTGGTGTTGCAGCCAGTGCCGGGGTGGGGGGGCAGGGTGCGCCAGGCACACCCTTGACCCGAGTCGACGTCAGTGGAAACGATGGACGTTCGACAATTGCTTGTTTACCTTGGCGTTCTTGCGGTAGATCAGCGCCATCTTGCCGATGACCTGCACCAGATCCGCTTTGCCGGCCTTGCACAATTCGCCAATGGCTTCCAGGCGCGACTCGCGCTCGAGGATGTTGAGCTTGATCTTGATCAGCTCGTGATCGCTCAAGGCGCGTTCAAGTTCGGCTAATACACCTTCGGTCAAACCGTTGTCAGCCACAGTCAATACTGGTTTCAGATGGTGGCCAATGGATTTGTACTGTTTCTTCTGCTCTTGAGTGAGCGGCATAATCTGACCCCTGCGTCTGATCTTGTAAAAAGCGGCGGCCAGTTTACCCGAGCGAGTCCGGGACCGCCCAGTTAATCACGACCCGTTTTATTTTGAGGTGGCCCGTGGCCCGTTCCAAAACTAGCCATAACTGGCTGAAAGAGCACTTCAACGACCCATTCGTCAAAATGGCGCAAAAAGATGGGTACCGTTCCCGTGCCAGCTACAAACTGCTGGAGATTCAGGAGAAGGACCGCCTTATCCGTCCTGGCATGAGTGTTATCGATCTGGGCGCTGCCCCGGGTGGCTGGTCGCAGGTGACCAGTCGTCTGATTGGTGGTCAGGGGCGCTTGATTGCGTCCGATATCTTGGAAATGGACAGCATTCCTGATGTGACCTTTATTCAAGGGGACTTCACCGAGGATGCGGTGTTGGCACAGATTCTCGAAGCTGTCGGAAATTCTGAAGTTGACCTTGTGATTTCCGATATGGCCCCCAATATGAGTGGGTTAGCAGCTGTGGATATGCCGCGGGCCATGTTCCTGTGCGAATTGGCGCTGGATCTTGCTGGTCGAGTCTTACGTCCAGGTGGTGATTTTCTGATCAAGATCTTCCAGGGGGAAGGTTTCGATGAGTACCACAAGAGCGTGCGGCAGATGTTCGAGAAAGTGCAGATGCGTAAACCGACATCTTCCCGTGACCGTTCTCGGGAGCAATATCTGTTGGGACGCGGCTTCCGTGGTCGCAGTGAGTAAGTAGGAATTTTGACTGGGGTGATAGGATTTTCGTATTTCGCCCCGTCAGATTAAGCGCATATTGTGTAGTCTAAGTTTCACATAGGGTTACAGACAGCGCCTGCCAGAGCTGTAGGTAATGTAGTAAGTTAGGCCGGTGAATATCATGCGAAGCGCGCGCCAGTAGCGGAGCTTGCTTCAGAGGGTAGTTAATTGAACGACATGGCAAAGAATCTGATCCTGTGGTTGATCATCGCCGCCGTCCTGGTGACGGTGATGAACAACTTCTCCAGCCCTAACGAGCCGCAGACCCTCAACTATTCCGACTTCATCCAGCAAGTTAAGGATGGCAAGGTCGAGCGCGTAGCGGTTGATGGCTACGTGATTACCGGCAAGCGCAATGATGGTGACAGCTTCAAGACCATCCGTCCTGCAATCCAGGACAATGGCCTGATCGGCGACCTGGTGGATAACCACGTGGTGGTCGAGGGTAAACAGCCTGAGCAACAAAGCATCTGGACTCAACTGCTGGTCGCCAGCTTCCCTATCCTGGTGATCATTGCGGTGTTCATGTTCTTCATGCGCCAGATGCAAGGTGGTGCAGGAGGCAAGGGCGGGCCGATGAGCTTCGGCAAGAGCAAGGCGCGCCTGCTGTCCGAAGACCAGGTAAAAACCACGTTGGCTGACGTTGCCGGGTGCGACGAGGCCAAGGAAGAAGTCGGTGAGCTGGTTGAGTTCCTTCGTGATCCAGGCAAGTTCCAGCGTCTGGGCGGTCGTATTCCTCGCGGTGTACTGATGGTCGGGCCACCAGGTACCGGTAAGACTTTGCTGGCCAAGGCCATTGCCGGCGAGGCCAAGGTTCCGTTCTTCACGATTTCCGGTTCCGACTTTGTCGAGATGTTCGTTGGTGTGGGCGCCAGCCGTGTTCGCGATATGTTTGAACAGGCCAAGAAACATGCTCCTTGCATCATCTTTATCGACGAGATTGATGCGGTCGGTCGTCATCGTGGTGCCGGTATGGGCGGCGGTCATGATGAGCGTGAGCAGACCCTCAACCAATTGCTGGTTGAGATGGACGGCTTTGAAATGAACGACGGCATCATCGTGATCGCTGCTACCAACCGTCCTGACGTACTGGACCCGGCACTGCTGCGTCCGGGGCGTTTCGACCGTCAGGTGGTGGTAGGGCTGCCGGACATTCGTGGTCGCGAGCAGATTCTCAAAGTGCACATGCGCAAAGTGCCAATGGGTGACGACGTTGCACCTGCAGTAATCGCTCGGGGTACTCCGGGTTTCTCCGGTGCTGACCTGGCCAACCTAGTGAACGAAGCCTCGCTGTTTGCCGCGCGTACTGGCAAGCGCATCGTCGAAATGAAAGAGTTCGAACTGGCCAAGGACAAGATCATGATGGGCGCCGAGCGCAAATCCATGGTCATGTCCGAGAAAGAGAAGCAGAACACTGCTTATCACGAAGCTGGCCACGCCATTGTTGGCCGTGTAGTGCCTGAGCATGATCCGGTCTACAAAGTCTCGATCATTCCTCGTGGTCGGGCTTTGGGTGTGACCATGTTCCTGCCGGAAGAAGATCGCTACAGCCTGTCCAAGCGTGCATTGATCAGTCAGATCTGCTCGCTCTACGGTGGTCGTATTGCTGAAGAAATGACTCTGGGCTTCGACGGTGTTACCACGGGTGCATCCAACGACATCATGCGAGCCAGTCAGATCGCTCGAAACATGGTGACCAAGTGGGGGCTCTCCGAGAAGCTCGGTCCGCTGATGTATGCGGAAGAAGAGGGTGAAGTGTTCCTGGGGCGCAGTGCTGGTAGCCAGCATGCAAGCTTGTCCGCTGAAACGGCGAAGCTGATCGATTCCGAGGTGCGCAGCATCATCGATCAGTGCTATGGCACTGCCAAGCAGATCCTGACTGACAACCGCGACAAGCTGGACGCCATGGCGGACGCCTTGATGAAGTACGAAACCATCGATGCCGATCAGATTGACGACATTATGGCTGGGCGTACTCCGCGTGAACCTCGTGATTGGGAGGGCGGTTCGGGCACTACTCCACCAGCAGTGCAGAATGAACGTCCAGAAACACCTATTGGCGGCCCTGCTGCCGACCACTAAGGTTTTAAATGACTTCTGTTCCTTCCTCCACCCGGTTGCCTTGCGGCAACCGGGTTCTTGATTTGGCCCATGCGCATGTCATGGGCATTTTGAATGTAACCCCAGATTCCTTTTCCGACGGCGGTCGCTTCAGTCAGCTTGATCTGGCTTTGAAGCACGCCGAGGCCATGGTTGTCGCCGGTGCTACGCTGATTGACGTGGGCGGCGAGTCCACTCGTCCGGGCGCGCGTGCGGTATCGCCCCTGGAGGAGTTGGAGCGGGTCGCGCCTGTGGTTGAGCGGATTCACCGTGAGCTCGATGTCATCATCTCGGTTGATACCTCGACGCCGTCGGTCATGCGTGAAACCGCTCGTCTGGGGGCTGGGTTGATCAATGACGTGCGTTCGTTGCGCCGAGACGGTGCTCTGGATGCGGCGGCGGCCACGGGGTTGCCGGTGTGCCTGATGCACATGTTAGGTGAACCGGGTGATATGCAGGACAACCCGCATTATCAGGACGTCACCCGTGAGGTGAGCGAGTTCCTGGCTGAGCGCATGGCTCAATGCGCGGCTGTGGACATTGGGCCGGAACGGATCGTTCTCGATCCGGGTTTCGGTTTCGCCAAGACTCTGCAGCACAACCTGAGCCTGTTCAAGCATATGGATGCCTTGCATGCTCTTGGGCGGCCTCTGCTGGTTGGGGTATCGCGCAAGAGCATGATTGGTCAGGCCTTGAGCCGCCCCGTGGGTGAGCGATTGCACGGCAGTCTGGCGCTCGCGGCCCTGGCAGTGGCCAAGGGGGCGAAAATTATCCGCGTGCATGATGTCGCCGAGACCGTGGATGTGGTGCGAATGATTGCGGCAGTGGAATCCGCCGAATAAGAATGATGGAGCACTTATGACTAAGAAATACTTTGGCACCGACGGCATCCGTGGTCGCGTGGGCGAGTTCCCGATCACTCCTGATTTCATGCTCAAGCTGGGCTGGGCTGCCGGTATGGCGTTCCGCAGCATGGGCGCTTGTCGTGTGCTGGTGGGCAAGGACACGCGTATTTCCGGGTACATGTTCGAGTCAGCCCTGGAGGCGGGCTTGTCGGCTGCCGGTGCGGACGTGATGCTGCTGGGGCCGATGCCGACCCCGGCAATCGCCTATCTGACGCGTACTTTTCATGCCGAAGCGGGCATCGTTATCAGCGCCTCGCACAATCCTCATGACGATAACGGCATCAAGTTCTTTTCGGGTGAGGGCACCAAGTTGCCTGACGAAGTCGAGCTGATGATCGAAGAGTTGCTGGATGCGCCGATGACCGTGGTCGAGTCGAGCAGGCTCGGCAAGGTGTCGCGGATCAATGACGCTTCCGGGCGCTATATTGAGTTCTGTAAAAGCAGCGTGCCTTCCAGCACCAGCTTCTCTGGCTTGAAGATTGTCCTCGACTGCGCCCACGGGGCGACCTACAAGGTGGCGCCGAGCGTATTCCGTGAGTTGGGTGCGCAAGTCACTGTGCTGTCTGCGCAGCCCAATGGTTTGAACATCAACGAAAACTGCGGTTCGACCCATATGTCGCAGCTGCAGGCAGCGGTCCTGGCTGAGCATGCGGATCTGGGGATCGCCTTTGATGGCGATGGCGACCGGGTGCTGATGGTCGATCAGACCGGCGCGATTGTTGATGGTGACGAACTGCTGTTCATCATTGCTCGTGACTTGCACGAGCGCGACAAGCTGCAAGGTGGCGTGGTCGGTACGCTCATGAGCAACCTGGGGCTTGAGTTGGCCCTGGCGGACCTGGGCATTCCTTTTGTTCGGGCTAATGTCGGTGACCGTTATGTCATCGCCGAGTTGCTTGAGCGCAACTGGCTGGTGGGTGGCGAGAACTCTGGGCATATCGTGTGCTTCCGCCATGCAACTACCGGCGATGCGATCATTGCCGCGCTGCAGGTGCTGATGGCGCTCAAGGCTCGTGGTGAGAGCCTGGCCCAGTCCCGTCAGGGGCTGCGCAAGTGTCCCCAGGTGCTGGTCAATGTGCGTTTTGGCGGTGGCGAGAGCCCTGTCGAGCACCCGGCCGTGAAAGAAGCTTGCGAGCGCGTCACCGCCGCCATGGCGGGGCGTGGCCGGGTCCTGTTGCGCAAATCGGGTACCGAGCCGTTGGTGCGTGTGATGGTCGAAGGTGATGACGAAGCTCTGGTTCGTGCTTATGCCGATGAGCTGGCGAAACTGGTTGCTGAAGTTTCTGCCTGATTTCGGCTTGCCAGTGTTGTTTTGGTTGGGTAACATCTGCGCCCACTTTGACCGACGAGGTACAGCATGCGTCGCCCTATGGTAGCTGGTAACTGGAAGATGCACGGTACCCGCGCCAGCGTCGCTGAGCTGATCAATGGCCTTCGTCATCTGGCCTTGCCAAGCGGTGTTGATGTCGCGGTATTCCCGCCTTGCTTGCATATCAATCAAGTGATTGATGGCCTGAAGGGCAAGTCGATTCAGGTCGGCGCGCAGAACTCTGCGGTGGAGTCCATGCAAGGTGCGTTGACGGGCGAGATCGCCCCGAGTCAGTTGGTGGATGCAGGTTGTTCCCTGGTGCTGGTTGGGCACTCCGAGCGTCGCCTGATCATGGGCGAGCGTGACGCGACTCTCAACCGCAAGTTCGCAGCGGCACAAGCCTGTGGTTTGAAGCCGGTTCTGTGTGTAGGGGAAACTCTCGAGCAGCGCGAAGCCGGGAAGACTCTAGAGGTTGTCGGGCGTCAGCTGGGCAGCATCATCGAAGAGTTGGGTGTTGGTGCGTTCGCCAATGCTGTTATCGCTTACGAGCCGGTCTGGGCCATTGGTACCGGGCTGACTGCAACACCGCAACAAGCGCAGGATGTGCATGCAGCCATTCGCGCGCAGTTGGCGGCAGAGAATTCTGAAGTGGCACGAGGAGTGCGGCTTCTATACGGCGGCAGCGTGAAGGCGGCCAATGCGGTCGAACTGTTCGGCATGCCGGATATCGATGGGGGGCTCATTGGTGGAGCCTCCCTGAATGCAGATGAGTTCGGTGCGATCTGTCGCGCCGCGGGAAACTGAAAAAATGCTGGAAACAGTCGTAGTCGTTTTTCATCTGCTGGGTGCCTTGGGCGTAGTTGCTCTGGTTTTGCTGCAGCAGGGTAAAGGTGCGGATGCTGGCGCGTCTTTCGGAGCAGGTGCTTCAAATACTGTGTTCGGAAGCCAAGGTTCCTCTACCTTTCTTAGTAAGTTTACTGCTATACTTGCCGCCGGTTTCTTCATAACCAGCTTAGGGTTAGGTTACTTTGCTAAAGAGAAAGCTCATCAGCTGACTCAAGTAGGTTTGCCAGATCCAGCAGTACTTGAAGTACCAAAGCAAAAACCGGCTTCTGATGATGTCCCGGTGCTCCAAGAGCAAAAGTCGGCCAACAGCGCGACTGACGTACCTCCAGCTCCAGAGCAGAAGTAAGAAGGGTTTCACGCAGTAACGTAGTCTATGCCGAGGTGGTGGAATTGGTAGACACGCAACCTTGAGGTGGTTGTGCCCATAGGGTGTAGGGGTTCGAGTCCCCTTCTCGGTACCAATTATCAGGAGAGCCCGCTGTTGCGGGCTTTCTTGTAGGTGGAAGGTTACATTGACCCTAAAGGGGATCAGTCGTATACTTCCGCCCCAGCTTTGTCGCGGGGTGGAGCAGTCTGGTAGCTCGTCGGGCTCATAACCCGAAGGTCGTCGGTTCAAATCCGGCCCCCGCAACCAGTTTTAGCGGAGCCCCTTTTCAGGGGCTTTTTGTTAGCTGGACACTTTACAACGCCGCTATTCAACGGCGTTTCCGGGATGGGCGCTTCGCCCATTTTTTATTTGCACAAGCATGCACGAGGGGGTTCAGGTGTCGAGCAAGCTAGAACAGTTGCAGGCCTTGTTGGCCCCGGTGGTCGTGGCCCTTGGCTATGAATGCTGGGGTATTGAGTTTTCGGCTCAGGGTCGCCACTCATTGTTGCGCGTTTATATCGATAAAGAAGGCGGCGTGCTGGTGGACGATTGTGCCATCGTCAGCCGTCAGATCAGTGGTGTTCTCGACGTGGAAGATCCGATCTCCGTTGAATACACCCTTGAAGTTTCCTCTCCTGGCATGGAACGCCCACTGTTCACTCTTGAGCAGTTTGCCAAGTATGTCGGTGAGCAAGTGAAGATCAAACTGCGCTCGCCCTTCGAAGGTCGGCGTAATTTTCAGGGCCTTCTCCGCGGGGTGGAGGAACAGGATGTCGTGGTGCAAGTGGATGACCATGAGTTCCTGTTGCCGATCGATATGATCGACAAGGCCAACATAATTCCCAGTTTTGACTGAGACGCGGATCCCGCGGATCCAATGGCTTGCGAAAGGCGAGGCGTACGATGAGCAAAGAAGTACTGCTGGTTGTTGAGTCGGTATCCAATGAAAAGGGTGTACCGGCAAGCGTAATTTTTGAAGCGCTGGAGCTGGCCCTGGCCACTGCTACCAAAAAGCGTTTTGAAGACGAAGTGGACCTGCGTGTGGAAATCAATCGCCACACCGGTTCCTACGAGACTTTCCGTCGCTGGACGGTGGTCGAAGAAGCCGACCTGGATGATCCAGCGGTCGAGACCTGGTTGAGCAAAGCTCGCGAAACCCATCCCGACGCCAAAGTCGGTGATGTGATTGAAGAAAAAATCGAATCCATCGAGTTCGGCCGCATCGCTGCCCAGACCGCCAAGCAGGTCATCGTGCAGAAAGTTCGCGAAGCCGAGCGCGCACAGGTAGTTGATGCCTATCGCGAGCGCCTGGGTGAAATCATCTCCGGCACCGTGAAAAAAGTGACACGTGACAACGTGATCGTCGACCTGGGTAACAACGCCGAAGCGTTGCTGGCCCGTGAAGACATCATCTCCCGTGAGACTTTCCGGGTTGGCGTGCGTCTGCGCGCGCTGCTCAAGGAAATCCGCACCGAGAACCGCGGCCCGCAGCTGATCCTGTCGCGTACCGCACCGGAAATGCTGATCGAGCTGTTCCGTATCGAAGTGCCGGAAATTGCCGAAGGCCTGATCGAAGTAATGGCCGCCTCCCGTGATCCGGGTTCGCGCGCCAAGATCGCAGTTCGCTCCAAGGACAAGCGCATCGACCCGCAAGGCGCGTGCATTGGTATGCGCGGTTCGCGTGTCCAGGCCGTATCCGGTGAGTTGGGTGGCGAGCGTGTGGATATCGTCCTGTGGGACGAGAACCCTGCGCAGTTCGTGATCAACGCCATGTCGCCGGCTGAAGTCGCGGCAATTATCGTCGACGAAGATGCCCATGCCATGGACATCGCCGTTGGCGCAGACAATCTGGCTCAAGCCATCGGTCGCGGTGGTCAGAACGTGCGTCTGGCCAGCCAATTGACTGGCTGGACCCTGAACGTGATGACCGAATCGGACATCCAGGCCAAGCAGCAAGCAGAAACCGGCGACATCCTGCGCAACTTCATCGACGAGCTGGAAGTGGATGAAGAACTGGCACAGGTTCTGGTTGATGAAGGCTTCACCAGCCTGGAAGAGATTGCCTACGTACCGCTGGAAGAAATGCTCAACATCGACGGCTTTGACGAGGATATCGTCAACGAGCTTCGCGCTCGGGCCAAGGATCGCTTGTTGACTAAAGCCATCGCTACTGAGGAAAAGCTGGCAGACGCCCATCCGGCCGAAGACCTGCTCTCGCTTGAGGGTATGGACAAGGATTTGGCGATGGAACTGGCGGTGCGCGGCGTAATTACCCGCGAAGACCTGGCCGAGCAGTCTATTGACGACCTGCTCGACATCGACGGCATTGACGATGATCGTGCCGGCAAGTTGATCATGGCCGCCCGAGCCCACTGGTTCGAGTAATTAGGCGCGGCCTGAGGAGAGAAGTGCATGACGCAAGTCACGGTGAAACAACTGGCCGATGAGGTCAAAACACCGGTAGAGCGCCTGCTGCAGCAGATGCGTGAGGCAGGTCTGCCGCACACCGCCGCCGAGGAACATGTGAGCGACAGTGAGAAGCAGTCGTTGCTGACTCACCTGAAAAGCAGCCACAAGGCGAAAGTGGAAGAACCACGCAAGATTACTTTGCAGCGCAAGACCACCAGCACCCTGCGGGTTGCTGGCAGCAAGAGCATCAGCGTTGAAGTGCGCAAGAAGAAAGTCTTCGTACAGCGCAGCCCGGAAGAGATCGAAGCCGAGCGTCAACGTGAACTGGAAGAACGTCGTGCAGTAGAAAATGCTGCTCGTCAGAAGGCTGAAGAAGAAGCCAAGCGTCGCGCCGAAGAAGAAGCGCGTCGCCAGCCTGCTCCGGTTGCCGAGCCAGTTGCCGCGCAAGCAGCAGCTTCTGCTCCTGCTCCAGCGCCTGTAGTCGAGCCTGTGCAAGACGCTCCGGTGGCCGCTGCGGCTCCGGCAGCTGACGTGCGCAAGAAAGACGAACAGCGCCGTCCGGACAAGACCCGTAACGACGATAACCGTCGTGGCGGCGATGGCGAGCGCAAAAACGCTCCACATCGTGCTTCGGTCAAGGAAAAGGCGCCTGCGCCTCGCGTTGCCCCACGTACTACCGACGAAGAAAGCGATGGCTTCCGTCGTGGTGGTCGCGGCAAGGCCAAGCTGAAGAAGCGCAACGCGCACGGTTTCCAGAGCCCAACCGGGCCAGTGGTACGTGACGTGCAGATCGGCGAGACCATCACTGTGGGCGAATTGGCCCAGCAGATGTCGGTCAAGGCTGCCGAAGTTATCAAGTTCATGTTCAAACTGGGCACTCCAGCCACCATCAACCAGGTTCTGGATCAGGAAACTGCCCAGCTGGTCGCTGAAGAACTGGGCCACAAAGTGACCCTGGTCAGCGACACCGCCCTGGAAGATTCCCTGGCCGAGTCCCTGAAGTTCGAAGGTGAAGCGGTTGCCCGTGCGCCGGTCGTGACCGTAATGGGCCACGTTGACCACGGTAAGACCTCGTTGCTGGACTACATCCGTCGCGCCAAAGTGGCCGCGGGCGAAGCCGGTGGCATTACCCAGCACATCGGTGCCTACCACGTAGAAACCGAGCGCGGCATGGTCACCTTCCTCGACACCCCTGGTCACGCCGCGTTTACCGCCATGCGTGCCCGTGGTGCCAAGGCCACCGACATCGTGATCCTGGTGGTTGCAGCGGACGACGGCGTGATGCCGCAGACCGTTGAAGCCGTTCAGCACGCACAAGCTGCCGGCGTACCGCTGGTGGTTGCGGTGAACAAGATCGACAAGCCAGGCGCCGATCTGGACCGTATCCGCAGTGAGCTCTCGGTTCACGGCGTAACGTCCGAGGATTGGGGTGGCGATACGCCGTTCGTACCGGTTTCCGCGAAAATGGGGACCGGTGTCGACGACCTGCTGGAAGCTGTTCTGCTGCAAGCCGAAGTACTGGAACTCAAGGCGACTCCTTCGGCTCCAGGCCGCGGCGTCGTGGTTGAATCCCGTCTCGACAAGGGCCGCGGCCCGGTAGCCACCGTGCTGGTTCAGGACGGTACGCTGCGTCAAGGCGACATGGTGCTGGTCGGCTCGAACTACGGCCGCGTGCGCGCCATGCTCGACGAGAACGGCAAGCCAATCAAGGAAGCCGGTCCTTCCATTCCGGTCGAGATCCTCGGCCTGGACGGTACCCCGGACGCTGGCGACGAGATGAGCGTAGTGGCCGACGAGAAGAAAGCCCGTGAAGTGGCGTTGTTCCGTCAAGGCAAGTTCCGCGAAGTCAAGCTGGCCCGTGCTCACGCCGGCAAGCTGGAAAACATCTTCGAAAGCATGGGCCAGGAAGAGAAGAAGACGCTCAACATCGTCCTCAAGTCCGACGTCCGTGGTTCGCTGGAAGCTCTGCAAGGCGCTCTGAATGGCCTGGGCAACGACGAAGTGCAAGTGCGCGTAGTCGGCGGCGGTGTCGGTGGTATCACCGAAAGCGACGCCAACCTGGCACTGGCCTCCAACGCTGTACTGTTCGGCTTCAACGTGCGTGCCGATGCCGGCGCACGGAAGATCGTCGAGCAGGAAGGTCTGGATATGCGTTACTACAACGTGATCTACGACATCATCGAAGACGTCAAGAAAGCCCTGACCGGTATGTTGGGCAGCGACGTTCGGGAGAACATCCTGGGTGTTGCCGAAGTTCGCGACGTGTTCCGCTCGCCGAAGTTTGGTGCGATCGCCGGTTGCATGGTCATCGAAGGTGTCGTGCACCGTAACCGTCCAATCCGCGTACTGCGTGAAGACATCGTTATCTTCGAAGGCGAGCTGGAATCCCTGCGCCGCTTCAAGGATGACGCGTCCGAAGTGCGTGCCGGCATGGAATGCGGTATCGGCGTGAAGAGCTACAACGACGTCAAAGTCGGCGACAAGATCGAAGTCTTCGAGAAGGTCCAGGTTGCTCGCAGCCTCTAACTCGCGCACTTCAAGAGCCCTGGTGGCCCGCCGCATGCAAGTGCTCGGCGCCTCCAGCGGCCTCTAAACGCAACGCCCGGTCTGGCTCCTGCCAGGCCGGGCGTTTGCCGCTTTCAGACCACACGGGTTTCACCGTGAGGCAGTAACAGGTAACAAGACATGGCAAAAGAATACAGCCGTACCCAACGCATTGGTGATCAGATGCAGCGCGAACTGGCGCAACTGATCCGTCGTGAAGTCAAGGATCCACGCGTCGGCCTGGTGACCATCACCGCCGTGGAAGTCAGCCGCGATGTCGGTCACGCGAAGATTTTCATCACCGTGATGGGCCAGGAAAACGCCGAAGAGATCGCCCAGAGCATCAAGGTGCTGAACTCGGCGGCAGGGTTCCTGCGCATGCAACTGGCCAAGGAAATGAAGCTGCGCAGCGTGCCGCAACTGCACTTCCATTACGACGAGAGCGTGGCCCGCGGGGCACACCTGTCGGCCCTGATCGAGCGTGCCGTGGCTGAAGACAGCCAGCATGGCGACGCGCCTGCCCCTGAAGACGCCAAGGAGTAAGCGGTGGCTCAGGTCAAGCGTATCCGTCGTAACGTCAGCGGCATCATCCTCCTGGACAAGCCGCTGGGCTTCACCTCCAACGCGGCGCTGCAGAAGGTCCGCTGGTTGCTCAATGCCGAGAAAGCCGGTCATACCGGCAGCCTCGACCCCTTGGCTACTGGTGTGTTGCCGCTGTGCTTCGGCGAGGCCACCAAGTTCTCGCAATACCTGCTCGATTCCGACAAGGGTTACGAAACCCTGGCGCAGTTGGGCAAGACCACCACCACCGCGGACGCTGAAGGCGAAGTTTTACAGACCCGTGAAGTGACCGTTGGTCGTGCCGATATCGAGGCGGTATTGCCGGAATTTCGTGGCGAAATCAAACAGATACCACCGATGTACTCCGCCCTCAAGCGTGATGGCCAGCCACTCTACAAACTGGCTCGTGCAGGGGAAGTGGTGGAGCGTGAACCGCGTTCTGTTACTATTGCGCGCTTGGAATTACTCGCCTGTGAAGGCGACACTGCGCGCCTGGCGGTGGACTGCAGCAAAGGCACCTATATCCGTACCCTGGTAGAAGATATTGGTGAAAAACTCGGCTGTGGTGCTTACGTTGCAGAACTGCGACGGACCCAGGCCGGACCTTTCAGCCTGGCCCAGACGGTCACCCTGGAAGAGCTTGAGGCAGTGCACGCCGAAGGCGGCAACGAAGCGGTAGACCGCTTCCTGATGCCATCGGACAGCGGCCTGCTGGATTGGCCGCTGCTGCAGTTTTCGGAGCACAGCGCGTTCTACTGGCTCAATGGCCAGCCGGTGCGTGCGCCAGATGCACCGAAGTTCGGCATGGTGCGGGTACAGGATCACAACGGTCGCTTCATCGGTATCGGTGAAGTGAGCGAAGACGGGCGCATCGCGCCGCGTCGACTGATTCGGTCAGAATGACCGGACGAGGGTGGCTGTTAACAGGCACGGTCACTACTCATTTATAGATACAGGGATTTGTCCCTGGCCTGTTGAAACTGTTCTTGAACAGTTTCCTGATATAAGGATTGCCCACATGGCACTCAGCGTTGAAGAAAAAGCTCAGATCGTAACCGACTACCAGCAAGCTGTTGGTGACACTGGTTCGCCAGAAGTGCAAGTTGCACTGCTGACCGCCAACATCAACAAACTGCAAGGTCACTTCAAAGCCAATGGTAAAGACCACCACTCCCGTCGTGGCCTGATCCGCATGGTAAACCAGCGTCGTAAGCTGCTGGACTACCTGAAAGGCAAAGACCTGAGCCGTTACAGCACCCTGATCGGTCGTCTGGGTCTGCGTCGCTAATCAGCGATTGCGCTATGAGGTTGGTTGTTTGCCATGCGTCAGCGGTTTTTCCGCCGGCGTATGGCAGGCTTCCAGCCTCAAGTTTTATCTGCTGCACCGTTTTACCTGGACAATAAAGGCTGGGCCGATTCCCCGCATTGCCCAAGAATTTCGCAAGAAGCAAGTTTCCCCAAGAGCCACAAAGAAGGTAGGACACCGTGAACCCGGTAATCAAAAAATTCCAGTTCGGTCAGTCGACCGTAACCCTCGAGACTGGCCGTATCGCCCGTCAAGCCTCCGGCGCAGTATTGGTCACCGTTGACGACGACGTCAGCGTATTGGTGACCGTGGTTGGCGCCAAGCAAGCGGATCCAGGCAAGGGCTTCTTCCCTCTGTCCGTGCACTACCAGGAAAAGACTTACGCTGCCGGTAAGATCCCTGGCGGTTTCTTCAAGCGTGAAGGCCGTCCTTCCGAGAAAGAAACCCTGACCTCGCGTCTGATCGACCGTCCGATCCGCCCTCTGTTCCCAGAAGGCTTCATGAACGAAGTGCAGGTTGTCTGCACCGTGGTTTCTACCAGCAAGAAGACCGATCCGGACATCGCTGCGATGATCGGTACCTCGGCTGCCCTGGCGATCTCCGGCATTCCTTTCGACGGCCCGATCGGCGCCGCTCGCGTGGCTTTCCACGAAAGCACCGGCTACCTGCTGAACCCGACCTACGAACAACTGGCTGCTTCGAGCCTGGACATGGTCGTGGCCGGTACCGAAGAAGCCGTACTGATGGTTGAGTCGGAAGCCAAAGAGCTGACCGAAGACCAGATGCTGGGCGCGGTACTGTTCGCCCACGACGAATTCCAATCGGTGATCAAGGCTGTCAAAGAGCTGGCTGCCGAAGCTGCCAAGCCGACCTGGGACTGGGCTGCTGCCCCAGAAGCCACCGAACTGCTGGGCGCTATCCGTGCCGAGTTCGGCGAAGCCATCTCCCAGGCTTACACCATCACCGTCAAGGCCGACCGTTACGCGCGCCTGGGCGAGCTGAAAGACCAAGTGGTCGCCAAGCTCTCCGGTGAAGAAGGCCAGCCTTCGGCTGCCGACGTCAAAGCCGCTTTCGGCGAGATCGAATACCGCACCGTTCGCGAAAACATCGTCAACGGCAAGCCACGTATCGACGGCCGCGACACCCGCACCGTACGTCCGCTGAACATCGAAGTCGGCGTACTGCCGAAGACCCACGGTTCGGCCCTGTTCACCCGTGGCGAAACTCAGGCTCTGGTGGTTGCGACCCTGGGTACTGCCCGTGACGCACAGCTGCTGGACACCCTGGAAGGCGAGAAGAAAGACCCCTTCATGCTGCACTACAACTTCCCTCCGTTCTCGGTGGGCGAGTGTGGTCGTATGGGCGGCGCGGGCCGTCGTGAAATCGGTCACGGCCGTCTGGCCCGTCGTTCGGTCCAGGCCATGCTGCCAGCCGCTGACGTGTTCCCTTACACCATTCGCGTGGTGTCGGAAATCACCGAATCCAACGGTTCCAGCTCCATGGCTTCCGTGTGCGGTGCTTCCCTGGCACTGATGGACGCTGGTGTACCGATGAAGGCGCCGGTTGCCGGTATCGCCATGGGCCTGGTTAAAGAAGGCGAGAAGTTCGCCGTCCTGACCGACATCCTGGGTGACGAAGACCACCTGGGCGACATGGACTTCAAGGTAGCCGGTACCGCCAAAGGTGTCACCGCGCTGCAGATGGACATCAAGATCAAGGGCATCACCGAAGAAATCATGGAGATCGCCCTGGGCCAGGCCCTGGAAGCTCGCCTGAACATCCTCGGTCAGATGAACCAGATCATCGGTCAATCCCGTACCGAACTGTCGGCCAACGCTCCGACCATGATCGCGATGAAGATCGACACCGACAAGATCCGTGACGTCATCGGTAAAGGCGGCGCCACCATCCGCGCGATCTGCGAAGAAACCAAGGCTTCGATCGACATCGAAGACGACGGTTCGATCAAGATCTTCGGCGAAACCAAGGAAGCTGCAGAGGCCGCGCGTCAGCGCGTTCTGGGCATCACCGCGGAAGCCGAGATCGGCAAGATCTACGTCGGCAAGGTTGAGCGTATCGTCGACTTCGGCGCCTTCGTCAACATCCTGCCGGGCAAGGACGGTCTGGTGCACATCTCCATGCTGAGCGACGCTCGCGTTGAGAAAGTCACCGACATCCTGAAAGAAGGCCAGGAAGTGGAAGTGCTGGTACTGGACGTGGACAACCGCGGCCGCATCAAGCTGTCCATCAAAGACGTGGCAGCAGCCAAGGCTTCGGGCGTTTAATCGTCCTTTAGCCTTACGCTGAACAAGCAAGCGCCCCGACTGGTTCGGGGCGTTTTGCTATCTACGCTAAAAGCCTCTCGGTTGTCGGCCCAGGAGACTGGTGCTAGGTTTTAGCCCACGCCGGTGTAGCTCAGTCGGTAGAGCAGCGCACTCGTAACGCGAAGGTCGCAGGTTCGATTCCTGTCACCGGCACCATCAAGCTGTTCCGATACGTCTCCCCCTGTATACGGAACCCCTGAAAAGCCAGCCTAGTGCGGGCTTTCTTGTTTCTGCCTGTCTCGTTTTGTCTCTAGGTATATACCTGTTTTAGGTATACGTTAGGGTATACGCCGGTTCGACGAGAAAACGTATACCTATGGCACGCACCGTTACCCCCCTGTCAGACCCCAAATGCGAGGCCGCCAAGCCGCGAGACAAGGACTACACCCTGTTCGACGGGCAGGGCCTGTTCCTGCTGGTCAAGAAGAACGGCAGCAAAATCTGGCGCATGAAGTTCAAGCGGCCTGATGGCAGGGAAGGGCTGGCCACCTTCGGCAACTATCCAGCGTTGACCTTAAAGGCAGCACGGGAGCGCCGTGCCGAAGCTCTGGAGTTGCTGGCGCATGGTAGAGACCCGATCGAGAACGCCAGGCAAGGAAAGATTGAGGCGGCGAATGCCAGGGCCAACACCTTTGGCGTGCTGGCCAAGGATTGGCACGAGGCATGTTCGAAGAAATGGTCTCCAGGCCATGCCGCGACGGTTTGGCGGCGGATCGAAACTTACCTGCTCCCGGCCCTGGGCCAGCGCCCGGTGGCTGGATTGAAGACCCGCGACCTTCTGGCGCCGCTCAAGGCCGTGGAGAAGCGTGAAGTTCTGGATACTGCCAGCCGGCTGCGGCAGTACATGACAGGGATCATGCGCATGGCCGTCCAGCATGGCCATATAGACACGAACCCGGCCGTGGACCTGCAGGGCGCCACCGCAACGCGCAAAACAATCCACCGACCTGCGCTGGCGCTGGATCGTCTGCCTGAGCTGCTGCAAAGAATCGATAGCGACACCGGTCGCCCGCTGACCCGGCTGGCAACACAGCTCACCCTGCTGGTCTTCATCCGGTCCAGTGAGCTGCGGTTCGCTCGCTGGCCAGAAATCGACACCGGCCGCTCCATGTGGGAGATCCCTGGCGAGCGCCAGCAGATCGAGGGTGTGAAGAACTCCCACCGAGGTTCCAAGATGAGCACGCCCCACCTGGTACCTCTCAGTCGCCAGGCTCTGGCCACGCTCGAGCAGGTGCGTCAGCTCACCGGCCGCTTTGACCTGGTGTTCGCGGGTGATAGCAACCACTGGAAGCCGATGAGCGAGAACACAGTGAACAAGGCGCTTCGACGCATGGGCTACGACACCAAGACTGAGGTGTGCGGGCACGGGTTCAGGGCCATAGCCTGTTCCGCCCTCGTCGAGTCGGGGCTATGGAGCAAGGACGCGGTAGAGCGCCAGATGAGCCACCAGGAGCGCAACAGTGTGCGGGCGGCGTACATCCACAAAGCCGAGTACATTGAGGAACGCCGACTAATGGTCCAATGGTGGGCTGACTATCTGGATGCGAACCGCGAGTGTCACATAACGCCCTACGACTTCGCTCATCGGACCAACCACGTGGCGAATGCAGTAAATGGAAGGTTTGTTAAGCGCGGCTGATCTTTGGTATGGCAAGGAGACAGGTATAGACTGAGAAGTAACACTGTTTGGATAGCCAGGGGCTGGCTAGGGTTCACGTGCTAAGGGGGCGGATGAAATGCAGGATTTTGATAGCTTTGATGACATAGACGGCTACTTGTCTAAGGAAACGCTCCCGAACCTAGATCACTGGAAAGCCGTAATGGAGTTCACTGTTGAGCAGGCAGCCCTTCTTCTAGCAATGATCGATCCGTTTGATTGTGAAACGCTGGCGCAAGCCAAGAGGCTAAACCTTTCACGTTGGAAGAAATCTCATGGTCACGCTCTTGGCATTGTGTCTGCTATTCGCCAAGGACTGATTTCGCCCGTGATATGTATGGGGTACGTGGAGGTAGAGGGCACAGATTGGAATGGAAATATCTCGGTTAGCCGAGAGCTTCAAGTAGTTCGCCCTTCTCAGCGCGAAGCTGAAATTAGCATGGCTGAGACAATTATTACCCGCGCCTCTCTCATGTCATGGGTTTCAAATGCGAATGTCCAAGTGACTCGTCCGCCTCGCCCCGTAACTAGTCAGTTGAGTGACCCACAACCACCTAAACCTATTACGGTCGTTCAGTCTCAGACGGTATTAGCTCTCCCCAACTTTTCCCATAAGTCGGAAGGGTTGGAGTTCGTCGAGGAGGCGATCAAACATTTCTGGTCTACCTATGATGAAGATGATCCAAGCACCGCGCCCAGGCGTGACCAGATTATTGAGTACCTGAAGAGTAAGGGGGCCTCGGGGCGAGAATCTGAAGCTGTTGACCTTATCCTGCGCCCCAAAAATATGCGTACTGCTCACCTTAGAAATCGTAAGGTTCTCACCCGAGAGGACCAATAAAATCAATGGCCCTAGCAATGGTGCGCACCCGAGAAGGCTTCATAGGTGGGCACTCAATATCGTCTCGGCCGTCAGGTACTGCCCACCCGAAAGGGGTTGATTAGCACACGTTCCATCCTGCCAACCTGATTCCCGTCCTCATCAACAACGAGAAACAGGTATGAGCAATATTTTCTTGAAGCCGCCATTGGTTACAGACTCCCGATCGTTTTGCGATCCGGCCACCACTCTCATCCGTATTCCTGAAATGGAAGCGATCACTGGTTATAAGCGGCCGACTATTTACAAGCGGCTTAAAGATGATC
>NZ_JAJTTH010000001.1 GCF_021341665.1 Pseudomonas sp. Au-Pse12
CGGCCTGTTGTTCGGTCAGCAGGCTGAGGCGGTTGTAGTGCTGTTGCAGGTTGAATCCGGCTGTGCTGCTGCGCTGGATGTCCCGGCCCAGGGCGTCGCGGCTGATCTGCAGCGGTGCATGACCGGCGATCAGCAGTTGTGCCAGGCCGCCATTACGGTCGTGTTGCCATTGCACCTGAGGCAAGGCGGCGAAGGCTTCCTGGGCGTTGGCGTGTTCGGCGATGGCGCCGGCCTGTTGGCCGATGGGCAGGCCGCTGGCGGGGTCGTACTGGTGTTCGATCAGGCGGCCATTTATGCGTTCGTTGATCAGGCGGCCCACGGCGTCGCGCTGATACTCGATGTAGGCGCCCGGGCTGCTGACGCTGATCAGGTGCCCGACGTCGTTGTAGCTGAACTCGGTCTGTTCGCGCCGTTCGCCATTGGCTTGGTAGTGAGTAATGGTCAGCAGGCGCGCGCTGGCGGTGTCGTAGTGGTAGGCCACGCGTGCGCCGTCGGCGCAGTGTTTTTCCGTGAGCCAGCCGACGGCGTTGTAGCGATAGCGGGTGAGGGTGCCGGCGAAGTCGCGCTCGGCGACCAGGCGTCCGGCCTTGTCGTAGGTGTATTGATACACATCGCCGACGCCATTGGTTAGGCGGGTCAAGCGGGTGAGTTTGTCGTAGCCCAGGGTCAGGTTTTGCCCGCCGGGGTAGGTGAGTCTTTCCAGCAGGTCGAAGGCGCCGTAGCCGTAGCGGGTGCGATGACCTTCGCCGTCGACGAAGCTGGCCAGTCGGTGTTCGCTGTCGTAAGTCCAGTGTTGTTGGGTGCCGTCGGCCAGGGTCACGCTGCTCAGGGAGCCGCGAGGGTGGGCGTGCTGGTTTTGGTAGGCGTACTGAGTGACATGGCCCAGCGCGTTTTGCTGCTGGAGAAGGCGGCCCAGGGTGTCCAGTTTTACCCGGCTGATCTGGCCGTCTGGTTGCTGGATTTCGCTCAGGCGTTGTTTGGCGTCGTAGCGGTAGAGGGTCTGGGTGCCCTCTGGCCAGGTCTGGCTCAGCAGCTCGCCGTGGGTTCCGCGCTGGTAGGCGGTGGTTCGTCCATCGGGATCTTTGACGCTGCTGAGGTTGCCCTGGGCGTCGTATTCCATCTGCCAGGAAGCACCGTCGGCGGCGAGGTATCGGGAGAGGAGACCCTGGGCGTTGTAGTCGAAGGTGTGCCGGGTGCCGTCCGGATTGATCTGGGTCAGCAGTTCGCCGAAGTCGCTGTAGCGGTAGGTGGTGGTGCGGCCCAGAGGGTCCGTAGTGGCGACCTTGTTGGTGTATTCGTCCCACTCGGTGAGCCATTCATGGCCCAGTGCGTCGATCTCGCGCACCACCAGGAAGTCGGCGTTGTAGTAGAAACGGCTGCTTGCGCCTTCGGCGTCATGGTAGTCGGTGCAGCGATTGGCATCGTGGTACTCGAAGCGGTCGGCGTAATGACCGCTGTCGGCATGGGTGCGAATGACCCGCCCTTTGGCGTCGTAGGTAATGTGGAAATGGGTCTTGTCGGTGTCGCGCCACTGAGTCATGTGGCCGGCGTTGTTGTAAGCGTGATACAGGGTGCCGAACTGATGGCTGGCACAGTCGGTCAGCATGCTGTGTTGTTCATAACGACAACTCAGCAATCGACGTGGGCTCTGCTCGCCGTCATGCAGGGTGACGCCTGTCAGCAGGCCGGTGCTGCCGAGTTCAATGTGCAGCTGATAGCCGTCGCTATGTTCGATGCGCTGCAGCCGCTGCTGTGGGCCGTAGATAAAGCGGATGCGGTTGCCGTTGCCATCTTCGATCGCCGTCAGGGGGCGAGTGGGGCTTGGGCTGTGAGCAAAGCTCAGGGTTTGCTGGGTCGTGCGGTCATACAGGCGCAAGGTGCCCGAGCGTTGACCGCTGAGCAGGTAGCGCCCGTTACGCCGGTTGTGGGCCTGGACCTCGTCGTCCGGGGCGTCGTAGTCCAGGGTGCTGCCGTCGACGGTGTGGTAGGTAATGCGCTGGCGATCGAGGACCAGGTGTTGGGACCAGTCGTCGGCCCATTTGCGCCCCAATAGCCCGCGAAAGTCTGCACGCGAGCGATACAGGCGCGAGAGTTTCAGCGGGATGCTGCCGGGGATTTCCAGCACCGGCCAGGTCTGCAGGTAGTCGCCGGTGGCGACATCCACCGGTTCGCCTTCCAGGCCGCATTTGCTGGTTTCGCAGTTCTTGCCGCTATCGGAGGTTTTTCCGGTTTTTACATCTTCCGCGGTGCCGTGGCGGGCACCTTGTGGGGTGACATGGACGCCATCATCCACGTGGGTAACGGTTTCAGTACGGTTGGCGTTCTTCAGGGCCTTGGCTGCCTTGGCGGCCTCTGCTGCTTTGCCCGACTTGAACAGCGCCCACGGTAAGGTCGCAATCTCCACCCCGGCCCGCGTCACTGCTTCAATATGGTTGCCCTTGGACCAGGCCTCTGTCACCGGCTTGACCAAGGCTGATCCCACAGCTTTGGCACCGCTCCAGGCCCCTTCACCGACGGTGCCTGGGGTGATATTTCCTAGGCGCATGTTCTCCGCGAGGATCTGCGCATCCAGTGCATGGCCTTTCATTCCATCCGGGGTATAGCCCTGGAGCACCTTGGCTTGATACTTGACCCCGGTATAGGCCAGTTCGCCAACCCCCATGACCGCGTCTTTGGCAAACCCGGCCAGGCCACGAGTCATCTGCGCATCGACGTCTGCCATACCGGGCACTTGGCCTAATGCGCCCAGTACCGCCCCTCGCTTGATACTGGCGATGCCCTCATCGGCGCTTTTATTCCAGCCATCAAAATCGATGTACTTATCCAGGCCATCGATATCGAGCTGTTGCTGCTTCAGGGCTTCGCGCTCGGCCTCCAATTCTTGCAGGCGGGCACTGGTCCGCTCTCCGGGAGGTGCCAGGTCACTCGACTCGCAGGCCACCGGAGTGGCCGACTGGGCTGTCGTCACGATCTTGCCCAGGGTGCCGCCCACGCCGGCAGCGTTGCAGTTGATCAGGCAGGCGCTGTCATGTCGGGCCAGTGGCAGTCCATTGACCTTGACGTTGCTGTGGCCCTCCAGCAGTTTGACGTTGCCGGCACCCAGCGAGGTGCCGGCGACCACATGGGCTCCGGCGTCGGCCTGGACCTGATTGAAGATGTCGCCCAGGCGATAGACCTTGGTGCCACGGGCCTTGACGTCGCTGGAAGCCAGTACGGGTTTGTCCAGTGTGGCGAACGAGTCGAAGGCCACCACCACCGGTCCGACCCAGCAGAAGTCCGGCGCACTGCACACGGCTTTCCACTCGCTACTGTCATGGGCAACGTGGCGTTTACTGCCACCTTTGGCGGTTGCGGCCGCTTCCCTATCGACCGGCGCCGACTCGGCAGCCACCGCCTGGGTGGCTGCGGCTTTTTGAGCATCCAGCTCAGCTTTCAACTGCTGCAGCTCACTGAGCCTGCGCTCATCCATCAAGCGTTTTTCCGCTGCCGCATCATCGGCGCTGTCGGAGATCGTCAATCTGTCCGTCATCTTCACGCCTTCCCTGGCAACGCGGCGGTGCCGACCAGCGCCATCGTGATCTGGCTGATACCTGCCGTGACGGGGAGGCGCCACAGCAACACGGCCTGGCGCTTGTCCAGGTCAAGGCGCAGGGTGTCGAGCACCGGTACGCTGACGTAGGGCTCAGCGTCCGCGCTTTCGCACACTGCGATGGGGCCAACACCCGGCAATTGCAGGGTGCAGTCGCCTTCGCGCAGGCAGCCCTTGAGCCGCACGTTCTCGTCGCCGGTCAGGTAGGGCGCGACCACCTGGTCGGCCGGGGCGCTCTGGTAAAAGCGTGGGTCGAAGTCTTCCGGCAACAGCGGGTAGCGTTCGGCGAGCCACTGCCCATCCAGCGTGCCTTGCAAGCCCACTCGCGGTTGCCACCAACGGGCCAGCGCAGTCAGCCCCACGGGCTGCAAACGCTGTGATGGTGCTTTGTAAGGGTGTGCTGGGTCTTCAATCTGTGGGGCGGGCAGGCTGTCCAACTGCGCGAGCTGCGCTTCAATGCGCTGGCGTACCGCAGCCTCCAAGGTGCTCAGCTGCGCCGCGCTCGGCAACCAGCCACACCCGGCCGTATTGCTGGGGTAACTGACGCTGGGAATCAGCGCCTGCTCGGGTGACGGCTCGGGGTCGTAGAAACTGCCGCCAAACGCCAAGCGGTAATCCAGCGCGACCTTTTCCACCTTGTCGGGGGCACCGAGCGTCCACCCCATAAGCCCCTTGTTCACGGTGCGTGGACCATAGACCTGTAAGGTCTTGCGTACCGGTCCGACGTGCACCTCGACCGGCCAGCTCGTTTGCCACTGCCCCTCGAAACTGTGCACGCTGCCTTGCAGCAGCACATCAGTGCCGGGTTTGCCCAGCAGCAGATCGCCTTCTTCGGCGATAACCGCCTGCAAGGGGTGGGTGGCCAGCGGGCCGTCAAAGCGATCCCCCAGGACGATCTCGCTCTGCTCTTCACTCAAAGGCATGGCCCGGCCCGGAGCGAAATCAAAGGTGCCGCGAATCACCAGGATGTCCATCGGCACACCCGCAGGGGTGGTTTTTTCATACAGCAGGTGCGGCAGGCCGGTGTGGTTTTCGATATGGATGACGCCCATCACCAGCTACCGTCGATCAGCAGCGGCATGGCATCGGTCACATCCAGACCTTTGAGCTGAGTGGTTTCGGCGTCCACCGGCAGGTTCGGCGCCGGTTGCGCGGTCCCACTGTTGAGGTGCACGTCCGAGGGGGCGTCGGCGTTGACCGTGTTGCCCGCCACCAGGTGAATGTCCGGTCCGTCGAAGTAGATCCCGGCATCGGTGATCACGACTTTCGAACGCCCGACCTGCAAGGTGATGCTTTCACCGTCCAGCTTGATGCTCGATCCCGGCCCGCTGGCGGCCGGTGCAGGCTCTTCACCTTCCGGCGGCGCTTCACTCTGCACGCTGCCATCACCCACTTTGAGGCTGTAAGAGGTGCCGACCACCGTGCTCTGGCTGCGGCCCACCTGGGTACTCTGGTTGATCCCTACCAGGGTGTTCATGTGCAGGCCGACGTTCTGGCTGTAGACCGTGCCGATGTTCATCATCTTGGCCAGCCCGACGTTTTGCAGCGAAGCCAGGTTGATGGTTTCGGTCTTGAAGCAGTCGACATTGATCGACCAGTTGCGCTTGATGCGATCACGCTCGTGACGGTCGATGGTCTTGGTGCGATCACGTCCGACCCAGTGGGTTTCGTCGTGTTCGACTTCGATGTTCTGGTCTCTTTCCGCGTGGACGTAGATCTCTTCGGCGCCCTTTCTATCCTCGATGCGCAACTCGTTGGAACCATTGCCGCCCAGGCTGCTACGGGTCTTGAACACGCTGCGGGTCTTGTTCGCCGGCAGCGGGTAGGGCACCGGGGTGTGCTGGTTCGGCACGCAGCCGGTCACCAGTGGCTGCTCCGGATCACCACCGATAAAACTGACCAGCACTTCCATGCCGATCCTCGGGATGATCACGTGACCAAAACCTTCACCGGCCCAACTGGTGGCCACCCGCACCCAGCAACTGGAGAAGTCGTTGCGTTCGCCTTCGCGGTCCCAATGAAACTGAATTTTTATGCGTGAGAATTCGTCACACCAAATTTCCTCGCCGGCAGGCCCGGTCACCAGCGCGGTCTGGCTGCTCAGCCGAGGTTTGGGGGCCGGCTCGTCGGGCCGGAAGAAGGTCTCGCTGGGGATGGCGCTGAAGCGGTTGCGGTAACCCTGGGTGAAACCGTCGCCTTTGCTGTCGTCGCTGGTGACCGACTCTTCCAGCACCTGCGGTTGGCGGCCTTCATGCTCAACGCTGACCAGCAGCCACATCTGGTTGTAGTCGCTGCGCGGGTGCTCGCTCAGGCTCACCAGATGGCCGCAGCGAAAGGTCGGCAGGTCACTCTGACCCTTGGCCAGCTGGTAGTCGGCACGGTGACCTTCAAGGGCGATCTGGCTCAGTTGTTTCCCCACTGCGCCGGTGCTGTAGCGGCCCGGGTAGCGATAGTCCTCCAGCACCGGAGTGGCCTCGCTGCGCACAGAGCTGTGCAGGGTACTGGGCACCGGGTCGAGCTGGGCACCGCTGGACGCGCTGCGCGGATCGGGCTTTTTCAGGTCGTAGTCGCGCCGGGCGACCTGGCTGGTGCGGGTGCTGAAACGCACCGCGAAATGGCTGACCACCGGGTCTTCGGCGGCCAGGCCGCTGCCTTGCTGATAGCGCGCGGTGGCCAGGATCGGGTAGTCGGTCTGGTTGTCGGAGAACACCAGCAGGTGCCGGTCGAGACTGTGTTCGTGGTGCCAGTGAATGCCGTCTTCGAAGCACAGGCGTTGTAGAAACTCAAAGTCCGTTTCGCCGTATTGCACGCAATACACACGGGGCACTGATGGCTTGGGGGCAATATTGAAGCGGTACTGGTCGGCAAGAATGCCGTGCTCCTTGAGCACCTTGGCGATGATCTGCGGCACCGTCAGGTTCTGGTAGACGCGCTGGTTGTGGCGGTGCTGCAACTGGTAGAGATGGGGGCGCAGGATCAGCTGGTAACGGGTCATGCGCTTGCCGCTGTCGCCGACCTCGATGTCGTCGATCAGGCCGTGAATGCCTTCGCCGTTGAGGCCGAACTGCAAACATGCAGGTTGGTTGAGCAGGCTTTCCAGGTCGACATGGGGGTTGTCCGAGACCAGGTCGACATGGATGGCATACAGCTCGCTGATGGCTTCGCGACCCTTGAAGGCCAGCACCTTGAAGTCGTGGCGAACGGAAGGGATGGACAGCACAAAATGCGCAGTGTCGGCCGGCGCGAACATAGGCTCATCCTTAAGCTTGAGAGAGGGCCAGATCCGCGCCATACCTGGCCCGGACGAAACGTGGCGCGTAACCTAGCAAAGGGGGGAGCGAGGTTAATATGGGACCAATCTGAAAGATGGCTTGAGGTTTCGTAATTTCCGAATCCGCCATCCATCAAGCGCCGCAGTGTTTAAGCGTTGACGCCGCCTAACGTCCTAATGCCATGACTGAGCACTCCATCAAGACAATCGAAGGCATGCAGCAATTGGCTCTCGGTCGGGGAGGCATGTGCCTATCCAAGACCTATCACAATCGGTCTATGCGGCTGTCCTGGCGCTGCGCAGCTTGCACTTATTGGGTCAAGTGCCGTAGTGAGTAGAAACGCCGAAAGTACTTGAGGCGTTGGTGTGTCAGCGCTTTGTTGAAAGAAGGGGAAATTGAATTTGGTGCTGGTGTTGTTGAGCCTTGGCGCGTTCAGTAAGGAATGTTCCGATCAACTCAGAAAAACGAGCCCGCATCCTCATGGTGAGGACCGGGCTCTTGGCTGACCAAGTATCTAAATCAGAAACGCATACCCTGGAATGGATTCCAGCTTTGTTCACCTTTCACTTCTTTCAGGTAGTACGAGTAGTTGGTCATGAGCGCATAACTCATGGAGACAGCGATGTTCAGACCTGTAGTCAACGGTTTGGGGAATTCCATGCCAAAGATCGCAAACATCACACTTAGCACGACATTGATCGTAAGTATGATACCCAGCATGGCAAGATTCTTCTTCCAGAGGCCCAAGACGAACAGGTAAATAGGCCCGAAGAAAAATGCAATCACGTTGGCGTTAATGAGCATTTTCTTTTTGAGGCCAGGCAGCGTCTTGATTGCCTCCTTGTATCGTGGATCGCTCGGTGAACCATAAGTGTCAAAAAAGTTGAAGCGCTCCTGCCACTTGGTGCTGTATTTACCGCTGCTTTGTACTTGCTCATTTGTGTTCATTTTTGCGCTTCCTGATATTCCATAATGTAATGCCTTTTCTTCCGTTAGTTCCTGTGCTTCTTTTTTTCTTGTTTTTAGCGCGCTGATTATATTGGTTTTTTGAGGGGGGGATTCAAGTGAATTTCTTGCACCGTTTGTTCAGCCTGCGTTGATTGGCGAGGCTGCGTACTGAGTTTGCACGGTGTCTAGAGAGTCCGAGGCACTGGATAGGGGAGGCGAGTGTGTGACTGATCCAGCCCTCTGGGGAGGGCGGGCACCCAGTTGATCGTTTTACGGAGACGGCCCGTTACCGAGTGCCATCCAGACTCCCGCCCACGCCGCTGATCAATTTGATCACCTCGGCGAGCTTGGCTTCTGCGCTGGCTAGAGAGGCGAGCCCATGGTTGAGTTCCGCCTCCCGCAGGTCCAGTGACGCCGCGCGCTCGACCAACACCTTTTCCCGGCGGTCCTGGTCGAGGTGGATGCTGTTCAACTGATCATGCTTGCCCTGCAAGGTGCCTTGATGGTCCTGCATGTTGGCCATCAACGCTTGCAGGTGATCTTCGATACGCTTGGCCACGCCGTGTTGGGGCTCCTGGGCGGGCGCTGCCTCTCGGGCGAGGGGGCGTTCGTCTGTAGGTGGGGCGTTGACGGCGGCCAGAGGTGCATGGGCAGTGATCCTGCCCAGCAGCTCCATGGAGGAGGGTGGCTGGGGTTGTTCGTCAGGGTGGAATGAGTTCGACAGGGTGTAGTAGTCGTCGCACTGCAGTGTCACTTGCAGAGGCCGTTTGGGCGATGGCGGCTCACAGGCTGCAGCGAGGCTGATGGGTGCGCTCAGTTCTGGACGGAACTGAAGTAACTTCAGCAACAACTCATCATTAATCTTCAAACTGTGGTGGCTATGAGAATAGTCGGGCTCGATCTGTGTTCCTGTCAGATCAAGCAAGTGATAGTCATCGTCAGTCTGTAGGGGCGGGACGGATGAGGCGTCACGAATAATACTCTTCAATGTATTGGCCGCGACTTTGAACTCGCTCGGTGTGGCGCCGATCAGTCGCCATGAGTTCTTTTCGTTGATGATCGAACTGACATAAATCTGTATCAGGTTGTTGTCGAGTTTTTCATTGAGGCTATAAACAACAAACTCGCGGTTGATTGTCTTGACTGAAAAACTACAGACCAATGCGGCGTTGAGCAGGTCTCCGCTGAGGTTTTGCACGCTGATGGTTCGAAAGTTCATATTCCTGTCCAGGCTCATGTTGCTGATAGAGAGGCGTATTTCAGTGGTCGAGAATACCGGGGGGACAGTGCGAGTTTTGTAGGGCGTTTCTTGCTTCGCTGCGGATAAGACAACAGGGTCCAAGGCAATGTCTGGCGACTTGATACTGCGGTTTTATAGCGGCAGTGATCGAGTTATGTTTTTTCGCGACCCATACCTCCAGTCAATGCCACCAGACGCCTCACGTTACCCTGCGAATCGGAAACCATGATTGAACTAACAAGACTGACCAAGTCGTTCTCGAAGAAGATTGCCGTCAATAACCTGTCCTGCACCATTGCCCCGGGAGACGTGCTCGGGGTGCTGGGGCCCAACGGTGCCGGCAAGTCCACCTTCATGAGAATGCTCGCCGGTTTTGTCAGGCCGACGTCCGGTACCCTCAGCCTGTATGGCGTGGATGTGATTCGGCACACACGCAAGGCTCAGCGACTGATCGGTTACTTACCTGAACAGAGCCCCTGCTACAGCGACATGAGCGCCCGTGGCTTCCTGACGTTTATCGCTGAGATGCGCGGTTATCGTGGAGCGCAGAAGCGGCATCGCGTGGCCAGCATGATGGAGCGTTTCGGGCTGGAGGACATGGGCCACTATCCCATTGAGGACCTTTCCAAGGGCCATCGCCGGCGGGTCGCTCTGGCCCAGACACTGCTGCACGATCCCCAGGTGCTGATCCTCGATGAGCCCACCGATGGCCTGGACCCCAACCAGAAGCGTCACGTCCGTGAGCTGATCAAAGGGTTGGCCGCTGAGCGGATCGTGATCCTCTCCACCCATATCCTCGAAGAGGTCGAGGCGCTGTGCACGCGGGTGCTGGTGCTCGACAAGGGGCAGATACTGGCCGATAGCAGCCTCGAGCAATTGCAGGCGCGCTGCCGTTATCACCAGGCCGTGACCCTGTTTGCCTCGCACCCTTTGGATCTCTTGTCGCTGGCGGTGTTGCCAGGGGTCGCAGGCATCGAGGCGGGGGCGCAGCCCAACAGCGTGAAGGTGCTGGCCCGCGCCGGGGAGGTGATTTTCCCGGCGATCAATGGGTTGATCAGCCGCTCGGGCTGGGACGTCAGGCACCAGGAAGTGGAGCGTGGGCACTTGGACGAAGTGTTCCGCACGCTGACCCGGGAGGCGCGAGCATGAGGTTGCTGCCTGCGATTGCCAAGCGTGAGTTCTTCAGTTATTTCGAAACCCCTACGGCCTACGTGTTGATGACCACCTTCCTGGTGCTGTCGGCGATCTGTGGCTTTTATCCCGGCAGTTTCTATGAGCGCAATCAGGCCGATCTCGCGCCATTTTTCAGTTGCCACCCCTGGCTCTACCTGGTGCTGATGCCGGCGCTGGCGATGCAGCAGTGGGCGCAGGAGCGCAAGTCCGGCAGCATCGAGTTGCTGCTGACCCTGCCAGTGACCTGCCTGGAGGTGGTGCTCGGCAAGTTTCTCGCGGCCTGGTTGATAGTCACCATCAGCCTGTTGCTGACATTTCCCATGGTCCTGAGCGTCAACTACCTGGGCCATCCGGATAACGCGGTGATTGCCTGCGCTTACCTGGGGAGCTGGCTGTTGGCGGGTACCTGCCTGGCGATCACCAGTTGCATGTCGGCACTGACCCGGAATCAGGTGATCGCCTTTGTTCTCGCGGCCGCGGTCTGCTTGCTGGGCATCGCCGCAGGCTCCGCCGCGGTACTCGACATGTTCAAGCCCTGGGCGCCGGCCGAGTGGCTGGACAGGGTCGCTGCCATGAGCTTCCTGGTGCAGTTCGACGCCATCAGCCAGGGCGTGCTTGACCCGCGCAACCTGCTGTACTTTGTTGCCCAGATTGTCGCCTGGCTGGCCGCTACCGCATTGGTCGTCGATATGCGCAAGGCTCATTGAGTCATGGTCATGTCGCGAACCTTGTCGATCTGCACCTGCTTGCTGGCGCTGTCCTCGATCCTGCTGGTGGGCCAACCTTCGATTGGCGCGCGACTCTCCGCGTTGCGCCTGGACCTCACCGAACAGCAGCTTTACAGCGTCAGCGACGGCACCCGCAGGTTGCTTCAGGCACTGCCGGAGCCCGTGGACCTGTACTGGTTTTACTCCAGCCAGGCCGCCAGGGACCTGCCGGACCTGCGCAGTTACGCGCAGCGGGTCGAGACCCTGCTCCGGGAGTACGAACGCCTGGGCAACGGCCGCATCAGGCTACATATCATCGACCCTGGGGCCTTTTCCGCCGAAGAGGCGCAGGCCCAGGCCTATGGCTTGCAGGCCTGGTCGCCAGGGGAGGGGGCGTTGCCGGTGTATTTCGGCCTGGCGGCGGTGGACGCGCAGCACCACCAGCAGAGCATTGCCTTCTTCGCGCAGGACCAGCAGTCCTTGCTGGAGTACCAGATCAGCCGGCTGCTGCACGCCTTGAGCAGCCCTCAGCGCCCAGCGCTGGGGCTGCTGTCGAGGCTGCCGCTGAGCGGCGGCTTCGATCCCCAGAGCGGCAACCGGCGGCCAACCTGGGCCGTGTTCGAGGACATTCGCCAAGCCTTCGACGTGCGTGAGCTGGACCTCGAACTGCAGAAGATTCCCGAGGACCTCAAGCTCTTGTTGCTGGTCCACCCCCGGCGCCTGTCCCAGGAGACCTTGTACGCCATCGATCAGTTCGTGCTGCGTGGCGGTCGGCTGCTGGTATTTGTCGACCCCTACAGCGAGGCCGACCCGGGGGATCAGTACTTCGGCATTCCCAGCAAGGACAAGTCTTCTGACCTGGCGCCGTTGCTCCAGGCCTGGGGCGTGCACCTGAACGCCGGCTCGACCCTGGGCGATGGCGACTACGGGCAGTTCGTCAATCTCGGGCCGCAGGCAGACGCGGTGTGGCAGCCTACCGCCCTGAGCTTGCCGACAGCGGCTATCAACCAGCATGAAGTCAGCACCGCCGGCCTGCACCGCATCAACCTGAGCACCGCCGGGGTCCTGGAGCCCCTGAAAGGCAGCCGCATGAGTTTCAACCCGCTGTTGCACAGCTCCGAGAGCTCGACACTGTTCAAGACCGCGCGCTTCGATCACTTACCGGACCCAAAGCAACTGGCCCGGGAGATGAAAGCCTCCGGTCAGCGCCTGACCCTGGCCGCGCGCCTGCAAGGGCCGGCCCGCTCGGCGTTTCCGGAGCGGGCAGGGGCCGAGGAAGGGGGGCTGGTCGCCGCGGACAGCATCAACCTGATCGTCGTCGCCGACACTGATCTGCTCAGGGACAGCCTGTGGATGGAGCGTCAGGAGCATTACGGCCAGCAGCAGGCGGTGGCCTGGGCCGACAACGGGGCCTTTGTCCTCAATGCGCTGGACAGCCTGGCGGGCTCCGAAGCCCTGATCGGGTTGCGTTCAAGGGGCAACTACCACCGCAGCTTCACCCGGGTCGAACAGATGCAGCGCCAGGCCCAGGCCAGCGTGGTGCAGATGCAGGGCGCCCTGGAGAAAAGGCTGGAGGAGACCGAACGGCAACTGGCGGTGCTCCAGGACGATGCCACTCAAGCTGACGCTGGCACGCCCGAGCGCCAGGCCCGGGAAGCTGCCTTTGCCGAGGAAAGGCAGGCCATCGTTACCGAGATGCGCAGGGTGGCGCGGGACATGACCGTGCAGGTGGATCGGCTCGGCCTGCAGCTCAAGCTCGCCAACATCGCCTTGATACCGGCCCTGTTGAGCCTGTTCGGCTTGTGTCTGTGGGGTGTCCGCTGGTGGCGTCGGCGTTGAAAGCCCCCGAGGCCTGTGCTGGACGCTGGCGCATGTTTCCTGGCTTTTCAGCCATTAACGCTCCCCGGGCCCGAGCTTAAGCTGCTGTCATCGCTCAACGCCGGCCGGCGCTGGGCTGACTGAGCAACGACGGGAAAGGTTCAAGCATGAAAACATTGGAAAAGAAAATCGCCCTGGTGACCGGTTCCTCCAAGGGCATCGGTGCCGCAATCGCCCGGCAACTGGCAGCGCAGGGGGCCACGGTGATCGTCAACTACACCCGCAGCCAGGCCGATGCCGACAGGCTGGTGACGCAGATCGTCGAGCAGGGCGGCAGGGCCTTTGCGATCCAGGCCGATGTCTCGAAAAGCCTTGAGGTCAAGGCACTGTTCAAGACCATCGGCCACCTGCATGGCCACCTCGATATCCTGGTCAACAATGCCGGGGTCTATTCCACCGGGGCGCTGGCCGACGTCACCGAAGAAGCCTTTCACCGGCACTTCGACCTGAACGTCCTGGGCCTGATTCTCTGTTCCCAGGCCGCACTCGAGTACTTCAATCCGGCCGGGGGCAGCATCGTCAACATCAGCTCCAGCGTCACCTCGTTCACCCCGGCCGACTCCACGGTCTACACCGCTTCCAAAGGGGCGGTGGATGCCGTGACCCGAACCCTGGCCAATGAACTGGGGCCGCGAAACATTCGGGTCAACTCGGTCAACCCGGGGCTGGTCGAGACCGAAGGGGTGCACGCCAGCGGTTTCTTCGCCGACGAGTTCCGCCGCAAGATCGAATCCATCACGCCCCTGGGTCGGATTGGCGTGCCCCAGGACATTGCGCCGGCGGTGGCTTTCCTGGCCTCGGACGCGGCCGGCTGGATCACCGGCGAAACCCTGATCATTGGCGGCGGCCTGCGCTAGAGGCCCTGCTGCGCGCGCTGATAGTGCCGCGGCGCTTCGTTCATCACCCGCTTGAACGCGGTGCTGAAGGCGCTTTCCGATTCGTAGCCGAGAGAGAAGGCGATGCTGGAGATGCTGTCGGCGGAGTTACGCAAGCGGTCGCTGGCCAGGAGCATGCGCCAGCGGGTCAGGTACTCCATGGGGGCGACGCCGACGATGTGCTTGAAGCGCTGGGCAAACGCCGAGCGCGACAGGTTGGCCAGGCGCGCCAGTTCCTCCACGCTCCAGCGCCGCGCCGGGTCGTTATGCAGGGCGCTGATGGCGGCACTCAGATGGCGGTCGGCAAGGCCGGCAAACCACCCGCTGCCTTCGCCGTCGAAGGTGTCCAGGTGAGCCCGCAGCACCTCGACGAGCATGATGTGAGCCAGGTGCTCGGTCATCAGCGAGCGCCCTGGACGGTGCTGATGCAGCTCCGAGGTAAAGCGCTCCAGGGCCCAGCGCAGGATGGAGGCCTGGGCGGAAATGCCGGTCAGGTGGACCAGCGAGGGCAGGGTGCTGAGCAGGACCTGGGCCGGGACCCCGGTGAACTCGAAGCGCCCCCCCACCAGCTGGGTTTCCTGGCCGCCATGGTCGAGGCGTATTTCATCTTCGGCCAGGCGCTGGAAGAACGGCCCGGCATCGACCGGCACCTGGCTCATGTCGCTGTAAAGGGCAAAGGGAACGCCCCGGGTCATCAGGAAGCAGTCGCCTTGTTGCAAGCGCTGAGGCTGTTGTTCGCCTGCAACTAACAACCAGCATCCACCCTGGACCACGGTGGTGAACTTGATCCCGGCATTTTCGGGAAAACTGAACGCCCAGTCGCCCGCCAACTTTAAAGTTGCAGAGTGATAGTTGCGAATGCGCAATAAGGAAAGAACACCTGAAAGCGGGTCCATGACTCGGCCTTTATTGAGTTTCGAGAAGTAAGAAGAGGACTCTAACATCGAGATTGCTGTGCGGGATATATAAATATATCGCCACTATTGCCGGCAATTTTTTGTCCAATCTGTAACTTGCAGAGGCATTGATATGACTGTCGTATTTGCACCGTTTTATGGCCCGTTGATTAACGGCGTATTTGAACATGATGATAATGCCCCGGTTCCCGCGTTCGATCCGGCCACCGGCCAGTGCCTGGCGCACATCCATTACTGCAACGCGGCCGATGTCGGGCGTGCGGTCGAGGCGGCCCAGGCCGCCTTTGCCGGCTGGAAGGCGCTGGGGCAGCAGGAGCGGGGGCGGCTGATCAATGCCCTGGCCGATGCCGTGGAGGCCGACAGCGAACGATTGGCGCGCATCGATGCCCACGACGTCGGGCGTTGCATCAGTGAGGTGCGCAAGGACTATCAGACCGCGGTGCGTCACTACCGCTACTTTGCCGCGGTGATCATGGCCCATGAAGATCAGGGCCGGGAGATCGCTGGCGGCTACGCCCTGGGCAAGCGCGAGCCCCTGGGCGTGTGCGGGCAGATCATTCCGTGGAACGCACCGGCCATCATGGCCGCGTTCAAGCTGGCGCCGGCCCTGGCGGCAGGCAACACCGTGGTCCTGAAACCCGATGAAAACGCTTCCCTGTCGACCCTGGAGCTGGGCCGGCACATCGCGCGGATCTTCCCCGCCGGGGTGGTCAATATCGTCACCGGCCTTGGCGAGGTGGTGGGGGCGGCCCTGAGCAAGCATCCCAAGGTGCGCAAACTGTCGTTCACCGGCAGCACCGAAGTGGGCCGGATCGTCGCCGGGGTGGCGGCCGAGCGACTGGTGCCGGCGACCCTGGAGCTGGGGGGCAAGAGCGCCAATATCGTCTTTCCGGACATTCAGGACCTGGACGCGGTGGTGGACAACGCCACCTTCGCCGCCATTCACAACAATGGCCAGTCGTGCCTGGCCGGCACCCGGCTGTTTGTCCACAAGGACATTTTCCAGGCCTTCAAACAGAAACTGATCGAGTCTTTTCAGCGGGTCAGGGTCGGCTCGCCCCAGGATGAAGAGGCGCGCGTCAGTTGCCTGGTGTCCGCCAGGCAGGGCGAGAAGGTCCTGGAATACATCGCCACGGGTATCGAGGAAGGCGCTGAACTGCTGGTGGGGGGCACCAGGGTCGAGGTCGCGGGCTGCGAAGCCGGCTATTTCATCCAGCCCACGGTGTTTCTGGCCCGCAACAGCATGCGCATCTGCCAGGAAGAAATCTTCGGCCCGGTGCTGTCGCTGATCCAGTGGAGCGATTACGAGGAGATGATCGCCCAGGCCAACGACACTGAGTACGGCCTGGCCGCCGGGATCTACACCAGCAACCTGAAGCACGCGATGCACACCGCCGACCGTCTGGAGGCCGGCTCGGTCTGGATCAACCGCTACTCCAACATCAGCGATGGCACGGCTTTTGGTGGTTACAAGAACAGCGGTATCGGCCGCGAGTTCTGTCGCGAAACCCTGAACGCCTACACCCAGGTCAAGACCATCACGCTCCAGGCTGAAGTGCCGGCGCCCTGGTTTGCTCCGCGCTAGATCCTGAAGTGTTATCGGACCGCTTGTTTCCTTGGGAGCAAGCGGTTTTTTTGTGCTGAAGATAGGTGTTGGTGTTTGTGTAGGACGAATCCTACATTCGCGTGCGGATTGTCTGTGATTGGATGTCGATTCCTGCGATTTTTGTTTTTCTGGATCGAGATTATAAATCTCCGAATCTTTTCGATATCGACCAGCTGCTCACTATCCATAACAGGGAAGTTGTCGTGCTCAGTCTTGCTGAAAGGGGCTGGCGGCTACGATTCCCTGTCTTTGGATAAGACAGTGGCTTGGGGATTTATTATTGGGTGCAGGAAGCTGATTTTGCAGGGTGAGAAATTATGAATGTCTATGCTTTATGGAGTTTGACGTTTTTGGTAATAGTGTCTGGGGGGGTGTCGAATGCTAATGCCGAATGTGTGAGTAAAAATGTAAGTCTTCCAAGTGTTAACTTGAAGTTTCAAGGAGCAAGCGTATATCCCGCGATGATATCCAGTACTTGGCATGAGGCGTTTATAGATGGTGCATTGGATTGCGTGTCGAGAAGCGGGGTTAGGTATTTTTATACTATTGGTTCGCTCTGGTCAGTCAGCAGAACTTACAGCTTTGAGGGCGCGAGCTACGGTGTCTACGAGACTGCTAATCCTGCAGTTGGAATGATTTTAGCGGCTGCAGAGCCTGGTGGAGGTTTTGTGGTTGTTGGGAGTTCTAGAACTACCGTATTTAGTGTAATGGGCGTGGGAGCGGATGGAGCCGCAAGGAGCGCCGCTATATATCGATATCGATATATAGCTCTGAACAAACTACCCTCGGGAGTTGTTGGTCTGTCTGGGAAAAATGTGACGGATATTAGCGCATCCCATGACCTGATGGATTTCAAAAGTGTTTTGTCCAGTGCTGCCAGTTCCATTTCTGTAAATAATCTTTCATGCAGCCTCAGTGTCCCGGCAGCGGTAAAGCTGACTAAAGCTACCGTTTCATCATTATCTTCGACGGGGGCGAGTAGGGTGGTGGGTAACTTTCAGCTAAGGGTGCGGTGCGGTACCTCATACCTTCCCTATAAGGTGCTTTACTCAATGTCCGACATTAACTCACCTGGCAACACCTCTTCGATCCTCAAGATTTCCAGCCAATCGGGGGCTGCCTCGGGGGTAGGGCTGCAAATTCTAGATGCGGGCGTACCTATAAGCTTTGGGCCTGCATTCGCGCCAGGAACTTTTAGGGGAAAGTTTGGAGATATGGGCGTTCAAGGTGGTGATCTTGCCAGGCAGCTAAGTGTTAACTATGTTCGTAGCGGTGGAGCGGTCAAGCCTGGGGTGGTGAGTGCGGGCATCAGCGTTACCCTCTCTTATGACTGAAGTTTAAAACTAAATAAGTCTGACTTTGTCGAGCGTAAATTAAGGGCTTTTGCTAAAGTCGGCATCGCAGTAAATAGATACCGTGTTGGCATGCCGCAATAGCGCAATGCTGTAAGTGCGGAAAATCAGGAGCAACTAAGCAATGGGCAATATAGTCATAGTCGACGATCACCCGCTGATGCGCATGGCCGTGCGGGTCATGCTCGAAGGTGAGGGGCACACCATCATGGCGGAAGTCGATAACGGCGTGGATGCCCTAGAGATCATCCGCAAGTTGCTGCCTGACCTGATCGTCCTCGACCTGAGCATCCCCAAGATGGATGGCCTGGCGGTGATCGCCCGGCTTACCGCCATCGGCATTTCCACCAAGGTGTTGATCCTGACTTCCGGTGATGCGCGTAATTTTGCCATGCGCTCGCTGCAGGCGGGTGCCGCTGGTTTTGTCTGCAAGGACGACAGCCTGGATGAGTTGGCCGGCGCGGTGAAGGCGGTGCTGGCCGGCTACAGCTATTTCCCGGCCAACACCATTCATATGCTGCGCGACAACTCCCAGGCGGCAACCGAGGAAAGCCTCAAGCTGGCGCAATTGTCCGATCGGGAAATCACCGTGCTCAAGCTGCTGGCCCGTGGCCTGGGCAACCAGGATATCGCCCAGCAACTGATGATCAGCCACAAGACGGTCAGTACCTACAAGGTGCGTTTGCAACGGAAGTTGAGCGTGGAAAACCTGATTGCGATGGTGGAGCTTGCCAAGCGTAACGATCTGGTTTGAGCTTGCACGAAGCAAAAGGCCGGAGGGTTGAATCTCCGGTCTTTGTGCATCCGCACTTCAGCCGGTCTGGGCGAAGGTCTTTTTGATCCGTAGCAGTTCTTCCTCCACCTCGGCGGCGCTGGCTGCCAGAGCTTTCAGGTTGTGCTCCGCACAGGCTTGTTCCAAGGCCTTGCACAGCTGTGTCAGGTGGGCGTTGCGCAGAATGGCCGCTCCGCCGCGCATGCGATGAGACAGGTGCACCAACTCCTCGATATTCAGTTCCTCGCGCAGTCGGCGCAACTCTTCGAGGTCGCGCCGATTACTCTTGAGCAGTTCGACCCGCAGTTGCTCCTGCAGCTTTGGATTACCCATGCTCAGTTTGCTCAGTGAGTCGATCCCCCCGGTACGTTCGCGAGGGCTTTCCTCGACGGGCACCGGGCTTGCGCTTACACCCATGGCGACCAAGGTGCACAGGCGCTCTTCCAGGGTGTCGAGGCTCACGGGCTTGATCAGGCAGTCACGCATGCCTGCATTGATGCAACGTTCGATTTCCTCTTGCTGGGCATCGGCGGTCAAGCCGACGATCAGCGTGCGCTCGCGCTGCTGCTGGTGCTCTTCCTGACGGATGGCCAGGGTCAGTTCGACACCGTTCATCAGTGGCATGTGGTAGTCGGTGAGCAGCAGGTCAAAAGTGCTTTGTCGCCATAGTTGCAAGGCTTGCAGCCCGTTTTCAGCTTCCACGGCCTGGCAGCCGAGAAACTCCAGTTGGGCCCTCAGCATCTGCCGATTGAGGGTGTTGTCATCCGCGACCAAGACCCGGGCGCAGCGTTGAGCGGGACGTTGTGACGGGGGGAGGGGCGCTGCCTGGGTCGGGGGTAGCGGTTCGAGGACTTTCAGGCGCAGGGTGACTGTGATTGTGGTGCCCCGTCCCGGGGTACTGTGCATGTCCAGGGCCCCGCCCATCATCTCGCACAGCGAGCGTGAGACCACCAGCCCCAGGCCGCTGCCATTCTGTCCGCCGAAGGCGGGCTGGGCCACCTGGGCAAACGGCCGAAACAGCGATTGGCGATCCTCTTCCGAAATGCCGCGGCCGCTGTCCTGAACCTGCAACTGCAGGTTGAGCGTCTGTTCGGCATCGATTCGGCTGGCGATGCGAATGCTCACCTGGCCTTGATCGGTGAACTTGATCGCATTGCTCACCAGATTCGACAGCACCTGCTTGAAACGCATGGGGTCGATCAGTACGTCGCAGGTGGCGCCGGCATCCATTTCCAGCAACAGGTTGAGATTCTTCTGCCGTGCCAGGCCCTCGAACACTCGAACCACCGGTTCCACCAGCTCCTTGAGGCGCGAGCGCCGTGGAAAAAAGCTCAAGTGTCCGGATTCTATACGCACGATATCCAGGGTGTTGCCTAGCAGCTCCAGCAGGTTCTTCGCTGAGCTGTAGGCGATATCGATATGGTAGCGATCCAGCACGCCTTGGTCGGCGCGTTTCAAGGCCAGCTCCAGGGTGCCGATCACCGCACTCATGGGCGTGCGTATTTCATGGCTGATAGTGGCCAGGAACTGGGTCTTGGCCTGGTTCGCTTCCTCGGCCAGGTCCTTGGCCTCTTGCAGGTCCTGGACCAGCCGCTGGTGTTCGGAAATATCCTGCCAGCCGCAGATCACTCCCTTGATGTTGCCCGAGGAGTCGCGAAACGGCTGGATCCAGTGTTCGATGCATAGACGGGTGCCGGCAACGAAGATTTGATACTGGCGCTCGATGGTGACACCGCTCTCCATCGCCTGCAGGTAGCTGTTGTGCAGGGCCAGAGCCACTTCGAAGTGCTCGATGGGCATTTCCAGGGCGGTCTTGCCCAGCACATCCGCCTGGCGCAGGTTCATCACCTGCTCATAGCGCCGGCTGCAGGACAGCAGGCGGCCTTTGCGATCGCGCACATAAATGGGGATGGGCATGGAGTCGTCGAGCGCTAGCTGGAACTGCAACTGATCGTTGAGGGCTTTCTCGGCCGCCAGACGCCGGTGAATTTGCCGGCGCAGCTGGAAGATCCGAATCATGCACACCAGCATCATCACTAGGGCGCAGCCGACGATCTCCAGGATCACCCGCCCGTAGTCGCGCCAGCTCTGGCCGCTCATGGCGGCGTTGGCCCGCCAGCGCAGGGTGATGGCATTGAGCTCGTCCGGGGCAATGCTGAGGATTGCCTTGTCCAGCAGCGACTGCAGTTCGGTATCGCCACGGCGCATGGCAAAGCTGGCGGTGGCGGCTTCGCCGTCGAGAATGGTGGCGATCCGCAATTTCTTTTCATACAGGCGAGCGGTGTAGTAGCGGGCCATGGACAGGGCCATGACCGCTGCGTCCGCCTGGCCTTCGACCACCATGCTCATCGCTTGCAGATTGTTGTCCGGGCGCAGCAGGTGGATCGCCGGATAGTCCCGGGCAATGCTGGCGCTCAGCACATGACCCCGGGCAATCGCCAGGCGCTTGCCGGCCAGTGCGCTCAAGCTCGACAGCTCCGGCCGGCCTTCGGCGGTGACCAGCACGAAGGAGCTGGTGGCAAAGGGATGAGTGAAGCGGAACGTCTCCTGGCGTTCGGCACTGGGGGTGAGCACCGCCAGGTCGGTTTCGCCATCGCGCAAGGCCTGCTGGATGCCCTGGAAACTCGAGGTGCGCTGCACTTCGAAACGCAGGCCGGTGCGCTGGGTGATGATCTCGAACAGATCGGAGATCACCCCATTGAAGCGCCCGTCGGCATCGAAGAATGCGGACGGCGCCATGTCGTCGTTGATCATCAGCCGGGCCACGGGGTGCTTGTGCAGCCAGCGCTGTTCCTCGCTGCTGAGGCTGACCCGGTCTTCGGGCATGACAATGCCGCCGCCGGTCCAGCGCTTGACGATAAAGCTCATGCGCAAGCGGCCGAAGGACTCCAGGGTACGGTTGAGGATGTGCAGCAGCTGTGGGTCATCGCGACGCAAGAGAAAACCGTAGCCGGCGGACTGCAGGTCGATGAAGCCGGCGAACTTCAGGTAGTTGAAGAAACTGTGGTTGATCAGGTAGTGAGCGCTCAGCGAGTCGCCCATGTAGCCGTCGGCGCCCTGAAAGGCCACGGCGGCCATGGCTTGGGCGGCGTTGCTGTAGCTGAGGATCCGTGCCTCGGGGTAGCGCGCGCGAAACAAGGCTGCCGGCAGGTAGTCCTGGACCACGGCGATGGTCATTCCCCGCAGGTCTTCGGGCCAGGTGCGCTCATCGCCCTGGCGTCGATACAGCGACGGGGCGTTTTCCGCGTAGGGCAGGCTCAGGACGGTGGCCGGGTCGCGTTGCTGGTAGTCGCTGGTGCGGCTGATCAGGTCGATCTGGCCGGCCTGCAGCGCGCGCTGGGCATCCTGGGCATCGTTGAACCCGAGCACCTGGATGTCGATGTTCAGTTGTTGTTTCAGCAAGGCCACCACATCGGCGCTGATGCCTTCGTAGTCGCCGTTGCTGTAGATGATGTCCATGGGCAGGGCGGATGTCCCGGCAACGCCGAGCACCAGCCGGCGCTTTTCCCGCAGCCAGGCCCAGTCTTCGGGCGCCAGTTGCAGTTTCTGCGGCTCGCTGGTCAATTGGCTGGTGAGGTGCAGGTCACCGGGAACCGGTGTGGCGCTGACTGGCGCGCAGCTCAACAGGGTGCACAGGCCGAGCACGCTGAAGGTGATCAAGAACTTGCTGGTGAACATGGAACGACTACCTGGCAGAGGGCGCTGGCAAGGCGAAGCACGGGGGCGGCTGGGCGCGCAAGCAGCGGGGTGTCGAGCCTGGGCTCAGGCCGAGAATGAAGGGCGCCGCAGGCTGGCGTTGTGCAGGCAATAGCTGATGAAGTGCGCTTCAGGCATGGGGCGGGCGATGGCGAACCCTTGCACCAGCGTGCAGCCCAGGGCTTTGAGCTGCTGCAGCTGCGCGGGAGTTTCCACCCCTTCGACCACCAACGACAGCCCTAGGGTACTGGCCAGGCGCACGGTGTTTTCCACCACGGCGCGGCACGCGGGGTTGGCCTCCAGCTTGCGCACGAATGAGCCGTCCAGCTTCAACTGGTTGAACGGCAAGTCGCAGAGCCGCTCCAGCGAGGAGAAGCCGGTACCGAAGTCGTCCATGGACAGGCCGCAGCCCGCGAGCCTGAGTTGCAACAGGTTTCTCAGGCTGATGGTCGGCAGGTGGATCGAACCGGTTTCGGTGATCTCGAACATGATGTGGGTGGGTGGGCATCGATATTCGCTCAGCCAAGTACTGATGAGTGTCGAGAAACGTGGGCAGCTCAATTGTTCGGGCTGTAGGTTGAATGCCAGCTCCACAGGCATTGAGAGTGCCGACAGGGACTGGTTCAAGCGTAATCCCTGCTCGAAAATCTGACTAAAAAGTGCGGGCAGCAAGTTGTCTTGGAACACGCCGGGGAGAAACATCCCTGGTGCCAGAAGGCCCCGTTGCGGATGATCCCACCGGGCCAGGACTTCGGCCCCGGCTAGCGAGCCGTTGAGCAGTGACAGCTTGGGTTGGTAATACGCAATGAACTCACGGCGATGAAGCCCGTTGCGGATTTCCTCGATGCTGGGAGCAAGCGGGCTGCCGATTTCCGGCAACACGCTGCTGTCTCGCGTCGTAGTAGGTGGGGATTCGTGGCCAAAGAAATTAATGCGGCTCAGGCTGGAGTTTTTCATGGTGCTCGACGTTGCAATACGATCTACCTACAGTGGCGCGGCTTGGGCAGACTGTCAGTCGGCGGTTTCGATGGTTCTGGTAGGAAACGTCCTACTTCAGCTAAAAGGGCGTGCCAGGTTCGGCAGCGTTGGGCGTGATGCCGATGACCAGCATGCGCAGGCGATATTTTTTACGGTGAGTTTTCTTGGGAGCAGCAGATGCAGCGAGCAACAGGTTTTTTCAGTCCGGTCTTTCATGAGCTATAAGCACTCGCGGGTACGGCGCCTGGAAAAGGTCTCGTTACGGCTGCACTTTGCGCTGGTGGTCAGCTTTCTACTCCTGGTGTTCTTTGTCATTAGCGGTTATTGGGCCACGTACAAGGTCCTGCGTGGCGAGATGGTCAAGGTCAACTACCACTTCCTGCGGCTGGTGGCCCGGGCCAACGACCATGAAACCTTTCTGCTGCGGGTGATCAAGGCCAGCGGTTCCGATCAGTACAAGCCCGACATGAACTATTCGGGTTATATCTTCACTGAAATGCCTCTAGGTGATGTTCGGGTTTACGAAGGCCTGGCCTCCCAGTTCGTGACCAAGGTCTCGGTGGTCCTGCCCGAAGGCACCAGGCAACTGGGCCCCGGGGTGATCAACCGGCAATTGGGGTTGGCCCGTGGGCTGGCCAATGTCTACAGCGATTTCTGGAGCGGCTCGTCCTTTACCGCGCCGCAAATGTTTGTGTTTGATCTGGACCGTCACTTCGATATTGCGATCCCCTGGATCGAGACGCAGCCACAGTCACCAGACACTCCTCAGCCGGTCTTGCTACCGGTATTGAGCAAGGTCAAGGAAAGCATCCTGCGCAATCCACCCCAAAGCAGCGATCTGATCGTGCATTGGGCCCCCAGTGAGTCGTTCCTGATGGATGGGCGTCGGGAGCTGTTGGCCTATATTTCCGATCAGGCCTCGGATGCCTATCGGGTGAGGGGGGGCGAGTCGCGGGAGGTGGTGGCCGCCACCTTGTTGGAACTCAATGAGTTCAACGCCTTCGGCGAGCGCATCGACAAGCAGTTTTTCCCCAAGCCCGACTTTGAGTCCATTGATCTGCTGGCCCCTGATGGCACCTTGTTGGTGGGGGCGGCGGACAGTGATATCCGTGACTACGAAAACGGCCTGCACCTGACGACTTCGGGGTTGTTGATCAAGCGCAGCGCCGGTATCCAGGGCACTTGGCAGGCGCTGTATCGGATCAGTTATGCAGGGCTGCGAGAGGAAGCGTTGTGGCCGCTGTTGAGTCTCGTCGGGCTCTTCATGAGCGGTATTTCCGGCGGCTGGTGGTTGATCAGCTGGTATCGGCGACGCATCGTGGTGCCGGCCGGCAGCGACTACCGGGACCTGCTGGTCACCCACGATTTCAACCGGTCGATCCTGCAGACCGTGCCCCTGGCCCTGTGTGTGGTTCGCGGCGCCGGGCTGGAGCCGGTGACCCAAAACAGCCTGTACAGCGAGTGGCTGGGCAACGCCTGGGACCTGCAGTCGTTGATGAGCCAGTGGTGGATGTTCGACCAGGACCGGCCGGTGTCCGGCGAGGGCTGTCTGGTGGTGGGCCAGCGTTCACTGCATGTGCGTTTCGCGCCCACCGAGTACCAGGGCGAAAGCGTGCTGCTGTGCACCTTCAACGACATCACCTCGCACCGCGAAGCGGCGGCGTCGCTGATCATGGCCAGGGATGCAGCGGACGCGGCCAATGCGCAGAAGAGCAACTTCGTCGCCACCGTCAGCCATGAAATCCGCACGCCCTTGTATGGCGCCCTGGGCACCCTTGAGCTGTTGGCCATGACCGAGCTTAACGAGCGGCAACGGGCCTATCTGGACACCATCGACAACTCCTCGACGCTGTTGCTGCATCTGCTCAGCGACATCCTCGACATGTCCAAGATCGAAGCCGGTCAACTGGTGCTGGAGTCGGTCAGGTTCAGTCCACGGGAGCTGCTGGAAGACACCCTGCGCGGTTTCTCCGCCATGGCGGCGAGCAAGGGGCTTAGCCTCTATGGCTGCGTCGATGTCGGGGTGCCTGCATGGGTGCAGGGCGACAGCCTGCGGATCCGCCAGATCATCGGCAACCTGCTGAGCAATGCCATCAAGTTCACCCAGAGCGGGCAGGTGGCGGTCTACCTCACGCTGGAACGGCGTTCCCGGCAACAGGTGCTGCTGCGTTGGCGGGTGGTCGACAGCGGGCCCGGCATTCCGGTGCCGGTGCAGGCGCGCCTGTTCGAGCGTTTCTACCAGCCCGACAACGGGCAACACAGCGTCAGGGGCACCGGCCTGGGCCTGCCCATCTGCGCCAGCCTCAGTCAGATGCTGGGTGGCAGCCTGACCTTCAGCAGCGAGCCGGGGCAGGGCAGCGAGTTTGTCTTCGAGCTGGATCTGGAACTGCCGACGTCTGTGAGCGGCGTGGAGCGCGAGTGGGATTTCCGTGGCAAAAGCGTGCTGCTGCGGGCGCCCTTTACCGACTTGGGCGACAGCCTCGGCGCCTGGCTCGAACACTGGGGCGCTCAGGTGTGCCTGTCCCTGGAAGACTCGCCCAGGCCCCCGGACGCGATCCTGGAGCTGCTGCCCGAAGCCTTGCCCGGTCTGGACTGGGGCGGCATCAAGGTTTTTGCCCAAGGTGATTTCAGCCTGGCGCCGCAGGTCATCGGCAAGGACATCCTGGTCAACCTGCACAGCCTGTCCGGTATTTTCCAGGCCCTGGACATGGCCCTGAGCGGTGATATCCACGAGCCTGTGGTCACGGCTGCCGCGCCGCAACGGCACCTGGGCCTGCGGGTATTGCTGGCCGAGGACAGCCCGGTGAACCAGGCCCTGATGAAGGAACAACTGCAGGCCATCGGTTGCCAGGTGGATGTGGCGGCCAATGGCGTCGAGGGCCTGCGCTACCTGGACCAGCAGGCGTATGACTTGATCCTCAGCGACGTCAACATGCCGCTCATGGACGGCTATGCCTTCGCCGAGCAGGTGCGCCAACGCAACCTTGAGCTGCCGATCATCGGCGTCACCGCCAACGCGTTGCGCGAGGAAGGAGAGCATTGCATCCGCGTCGGCATGAACAGCTGGCTGACCAAGCCGATCGATCTCCAGGGCCTGTACCTGTGCCTCAAGGGGGTGATGGACAGCGTCACCGCCACGGCCGCGCCGGCCCCCGACAGCCACGGTGTGGCGGACGATCCGCTGCAGGTGCCCGAGCGCATGCTGGAGCTGTTTCTCACGACCATCGGCCAGGACCTCGATGCCCTCAAGGCGGCGCTCCCGGGTGGCGATGCCGGCCAGGTCGCGGATTTGCTGCACCGCATCCGTGGGGCCCTGGCGGTGGCCAAGGCCAAGCGCCTGATCGTCGCCTGCCGCGAGCTGGAGACGGCGGTGCGCCACGGCGGGCAGGTCGGCGACGTGCCGGGGCTCGGCGCGTTTGTCGAGCGCATCGAGCGGGCCATCAGCGCTCTCTAGAGCGTGGTCCTGACGCCGGGCGGGCCGGTTAACCTGTCCGGGGTAACGCATGAGGGTGATCGTCAGCGGCCCTGGCGGTTCCTACACTTCGAGCCCCTGAATGATCGAATGTGGAGACTGCACCCATGCGTTTACGCGACCTTGGCATCACCCTGGGCTCCGGTACCCCCGGCATCTACAACGCCATCACCGATGTGCCGGGCGTGCGTGTCGGCCATTACACCCTGAGCCAGCAGCGCGCCGAAGGCGCGATTCACACTGGGGTTACCGTGATCGAGCCGCGGGCCGGTTCGGCCCACTTGCAACCCTGCTTTGCCGGGGTCCATGTGCTCAATGGCAATGGCGATGCCACCGGCCTGGAATGGATCCGCGAAGCCGGCCTGCTGGCCTCGCCGATTGCCTACACCAACACCCACAGCGTTGGCGTGGTCCGCGACGCGCTGGTGGCGGCCGAGCGCGAAATGGCCAAGCGGCACACCTACTGGTGCATGCCGGTGGTGCTGGAAACCTACGACGGCGTGCTCAGCGACATCTGGGGCCAGCACGTGACCGCCGAGCATGTGGCGGCGGCCCTGAGCGAGGCGCGCTCGGGGCCCGTGGCCGAGGGCAATGTCGGCGGCGGCACCGGGATGATCTGCCACGAATTCAAGGGCGGCATCGGTACCGCATCGCGGGTGCTGAGTGGGGAGCAGGGCGGCTGGACCGTCGGCGCCCTGGTGCAGGCCAACTACGGCGTGCGCGAGGAGCTGCGGGTGGCGGGTTACCCGGTGGGCCGGGTGCTGGACGATGTGGCGTCGCCGTTCAAGGGCGCGAGCAATGTCGGCGAGCCGGGCATGGGCTCGATCGTCATCACCATCGCCACCGATGCGCCCTTGCTGCCACACCAGTGCACCCGCCTGGCGCAACGGGCCAGCGTCGGCCTGGCCCGGGTCGGCGGCGGCACCGAAGACTCCAGCGGCGATATCTTCCTGGCCTTCTCGGTGGGCAACAGCAACCTGCCGGTGGCCAACCACGGTCATCCGGGCGCGCCCACCACGGCTCTGCAGATGATCAACAACGACTACATTTCGGCGCTGTTCCTGGCCGCGGCGGATGCGGTGGAGGAGGCGATCCTCAACGCCATGCTGGCGGCCCGCGATCTGGCCGGCTGTGGCAGCCAGGCCCTGGCCCTGAAGCCCGAGCGCTTGCTGGCGGCCATGCAACAGGTGGGCTGGCGCCCGCCCGTGGGTTGAGCCCGCGGCCGCCACGGCGGTCATCGCCACGCCTGCCGTTCAACGCCTGAATAAACGCCTGCTGCCCTTGAGGGAGCGGGCGTTTTTTTTGGTTCACTCGCTCGTGTAGGAATCATCCTACAAATGCCGAAGGTTTATCTGCCTCGGTAAGTGGAAACCGCAGATTGTTGCCGGTCAGCACCTTTAAGGAAAATTACCCAACTCTTTAACAGAAGAGTTTTTCTGGTAATCAAGTGCATAACCATAGGGAAGCATATGTCCGTATATCTGAAGAACGTTTTGGCCGCATCGGTCGTTGGCCTGTTGGCCAACTCGGCCATGGCTGCTGACGGAACTATCAACTTCACCGGCGAAATCAGTGCGGCCTCCTGCAGCGCAACCGCGGGTGCGGGTACTAGCATCGCTGGCGAAAAGGGCAAGCAGAACATCAATGTCAGCCTAGGCAAGATCAGTATGGACTCATTGACCGGCGCGGCCGGTGGCAACATCGTGGGTGGTTCAGCGATCAATGTGAACCTGGATTGCGGTAATACCGCGGCCGGTCTCACCACGGTTCGTGTGCAGTTCGACCCTATGTCGGGTTCTGGCGTGGATCTTAAAAACAACAAATTGCTGAAGACCACTGGTACTGCGAAGGGGGTCGGCATCGGCATCTACAACTCCAGTAATGAGGCGATCAATCTGGCCGCGAACGAGTTTGTCAATGCTCCGCTGGTCAAGGTCGGCGAGGCGGAAGCTACCAAATACAGCGCCAATCTCAATATGCGCGCAGCTTATGTCGCCAATGGTGACCCTATTACTCCCGGGACCGCCAACGGCACCCTGCCGTTCACTCTGACCTACGAATAAGCGCTCCATATAGAGAAGCATTTCGATGCTTCTCTAATCATTCTTAAAACAGGTACTTCTAAGATGATCCTGAAATCCAGATATCTGCTGGCGGGCCTTGCTTTGCTCTCGGCCAGCGTTGCCAATGCTGGTATTACGCTTGGTGGTACCCGATTGATTTACGTGGAAAAGAGCAAGGAAGCTTCGATCCTGATCAAGAACGATGGCGCCCAAGACATCATGATTCAGTCTTGGTTGGACCCGGAGAGTGGTGATAAAGATGAAGATGTGCCTTTTGCCCTGACGCCGGCTTTAAGTCGCCTGGCAGGTAATAAACAACAGACTTTACGGGTGTTTTACTTCGGTAAGGGGTTGCCAGCTGATAAAGAGTCGGTGTTTTGGCTTAGTGTCCAGGAAATTCCGCAAAAGGCTGAGGGCAATACATTGCAAATAGCCCTGCGTCAGCGGATCAAGTTATTTTTTCGTCCGGCCAATCTTGTCGGAAGTCCTCAAGATGCAATTAGCGGCTTGAAGTGGCAGACATTGGTTGAACGAGACCAGTTCTATCTGCAGGTAACTAATAACTCACCTTACTTTGTTTCTTTCGGGGAGGCGAAGGTGGTCATTGGCGGAAAGAGCTATCCATTGATCAGTGACATGCTTGCGCCAAACAGCACCAGTAAGTTTCTCGCCCGTGGCGCACCATCATCATTAACCCCCGGTGTCATGACGGTGGAGTTTTTCAATATCAATGATTACGGTGCGCCGGTTAATAACAAAGTTTCGATCTCTGGCTGAATCTGAACTGTTTGCATGCTATTGCCACTTTTCAAGTATGGCAGGCGGTGTTGTTTATGGAGCGAGGCGTGTATATGGCAGGGAGAAAGAGTGGTCTGAAAATTGTTGGCTATGTTAGTGGGTCTTGTGCTGCTGCTTTCGGTGTTATGTTTCCTCAAAGTGCATTTTCGCTGGAGTTCAATGAAGCCTTCTTGAACAAGCGCGGTGCCGCGGTGGAGTTGAAGTACTTCGAACAGGGCAACAACATCGCTCCGGGTACTTACAACGTCGACATCTATCTCAACCAAGTGTTGATGAGTCGCCAGCAAGTGGAGTTCAGCGCGGTCGGCGACTCGGCCGGCGTGCATCCGAAACTCTACCTGGGCGTGCTGAAGGCGATGGGGGTCAACATCGCCAAGCTCATGCAGGAGCAACTGATCGCTGCCGACAGCGATGACCAGAGCGTCATCGACCTGCCCGCCAGCCTGCCCGATGCCTCGGTCGAATTCGATGTCAATGCCCTGGCGTTGCAGCTCAGCGTGCCCCAGGCCTACGTTCAGCGCACCAGCCGCGGCTACGTCGACCCGTCGCTGTGGGACCAGGGCATCACCGCCTTCTACACCAACTATCAGACCAACTTCAGCCGCAACATCAGCCAGGGCTACCGCAGCGACTACCGCTATGTGGGCCTGCGCAACGGGCTGAACATCGGCGCTTGGCGCCTGCGCAACGAGTCGTCGGTCTCCGGAAGCAGCGGCAGCGGCAACAAGTTCACCAGCAACCGCAGCTACCTGGAGCGCGACATTACCGGCCTCAAGGGCCGCCTGGCGGCGGGCGAGCTGTACACCCAGGGCGAGATTTTCGACAGCGTGCGCTTTCGTGGCGCGCAGTTGAGTTCCGACCTGGCCATGCTCCCGGACGACGAAGTGGGCTACGCCCCGGTGGTGCGCGGCATCGCCGAAAGCAACGCGACGGTGGAGATCAGCCAGAACGGCTATGTCATCTACTCCACCAGCGTTTCGCCAGGCGCTTTCGAGATCGACGACATCTATCCCGGTGGCTCCAACGGTGACCTGAAGGTCAAGATCATCGAGGCCGACGGCCGCGAACGCGAGTTTTCCCAGGCCTACTCCTACCTGCCGGTGATGACCCGCCGCGGCAGCCTGCGCTACAGCCTGGCGGCCGGCCAGTACAGCAACCAGGAGGGCGCGACGCCGGCCTTCTCCCAGGGCACCCTGGTGTACGGCATGAGCAATAACTTCACCGGTTACGGCGGGGGGCTCAGCGCCAGTGGCTACAAGGCGCTGAACCTGGGGCTGGGCATCAACTCGCCCTGGGGCGGCCTGTCGTTCGACGTGACCCAGAGCGACTCGCAAAGCAAAAGCGGCACCCGTGCCCGTGGCCAGAGTGCGCGCTTTCTGTACTCCAAGACCCTCAATTCCACCGACACCACCTTCACCATGGTCGGCTATCGCTACTCCACCGAAGGCTATCGAACCTTCAGCCAGCATGTGGACGAGCAGGATGTGCTGGCCGGCCCGAGTTACGGCCGGCAGAAGAGCCGCTTCGACATGAACGTCAACCAGTCGCTGGCCGGGCGCGGGTCGCTGTTCCTGAGCCTGGGCGAAACCAGCTACTGGAACCGCCAGGGCAAAACCCGGCGCTGGCAGTTCGGCTACAACGGCAGCTATCGCGATGCCAGCTACAGCTTCGCGCTCGCCCATACCGAAGGCCAGGGCATGAGCCAGAAGGCCGAGAACCAACTGACGGCCTCCATCAGCATCCCCTTTGGCGGCGGTAGCCGTTCGCACCGGGCCTATTCCAGCGTCACCTCTTCCAGCACCGGCGACGCCTCGTTTCAAAGCGGCGTGTCGGGCAGCCTGGACGAGCAGAACAACCTCGGCTACTCGCTCCAGGCCGGGCACAGCAAGCGTGGCGGAAGCTCTGCCGATGCCGGCCTGAACTGGGACACACCGGTCGCCAAGGTCAGCGGCAACTATGGGCAAGGGCAGAGCAGCCGGCATATGGACCTCGGCGCCTCGGGCTCGATCGTGGTGCATGGCGGCGGCGTGACCCTGGGCCAGCCGGTGGGCGAGACTTTCGCCCTGGTCGAAGTGCCGGGCACCGAGGGCGTCGGGGTCGACTCCTCGTCATCGGTGCGCACCGACAGCCGCGGTTTTGCCGTGGTGCCCTATACCCAGCCTTATCGCTACAACTGGATCAACCTGGATTCCAGCACCCTGGGCAGCAACCGGGAGACCGAGGAGAGTTCGCAGCGCGTGGTGCCGACCCGTGGCGCCATCAGTAAAAGCCGCTTCGCCGTGGCCTCGGGGCGCCGCCTGCAACTGACCGTGAAAACCGCGAAGGGCCAGGGCATTCCGTTTGGTGCCCAGGCCTTCGACCCGCAGGGCGCCCCGGTGGGCGTGGTCGACAACCGCTCCCGCTTGCTGATTTTTTCCAGTGATGACAAGGGCAGCGTTGATATTCGCTGGGGCGGCGATAGTTGCCGGGTCCGTTATGACTTGCCGGCCGCGGTGAAAGATGTGGTGTATGAGCAGTTTGATGTGAGTTGTGAAAAGGTTTGAAGGCTCTGGGTTGCCTAATAAATGGTTTTCTCTTTTTTTATATTTATATTGTCTGCAGCTATCTAAGGTTTTGGCGTGCCGTGAGTGATGTGGAAGGATGTTTTATTTTAAGAATCTTATATAAGAATGCTTGGTTTCTCGTGTAGCCAATATGTGCTCTTGCATGTTCATCTTAGGGTGTTGCGACAGGCTCCAATACCACTCCAGCACACATGGCACCTAAGGCGAGTCAAGGTTATAACTTCGCGAGCGTATCTTGAGCGCTCTGTAAAATGCTATGCAGTAATAGGCCTATTGATCGTAGTGATAGATCAAATAGATCGTGATATTCCACAACATAAAATGAGCGTGCTGGACTCTGAGCAGCTCAGGGGTGATTGGAGGACAGGATATTTTTGATGGTTTATCGGGATATCTAGTGTGAGGTGGGAAGGGTTGATTGTCTGTGTTGTTTTTTTTTACTTACTTGGGCGCCCCCCTTAATTCCTATAAAAGCTTGTCGGGAGATGGGTTCATAGGAAAAGGTGTGTCCTGGGTATGATTTAAAACTGAAGTTTTTAACTAGGTTTTGGAGGTGAAGTTGATTAGAAGTGTAGGTGGAAGCATATTGCTTTTTCTATGGGCGATAAAGGCATTCGCTTTTGTATGCGATAATTCAACTGCTGGAAGTGGTGTCACTGTATCTCTTCCAAATTTAATTAATTACACCGGTGGGCGAGAACAGGGAGAGCTGATTTCAGATGAATGGCATTCAGCAATAAATGCAGATGTTATTCATTGTCGGCTGGAGAGTGGAGACGGGGCAGGTGCAGATGTAAAAATCTATGCTGAGCCGGCTATCAGCTTCTCCGGTCGGACTGTTGTTCATAATGGTGTTCCGTATGATGTCTTCAGTACTAATACTACCGGCATAGGTGTAATTGCAGAGGCTTCTGTCAATGGTAATTATATTCCGCTGGTAAATAACAAGGTTTTGTTGCTGAGGGAGGTGAGGGTAACAAGTAAGGAGTGCAATTTTGGTATGCGAGTACGAGTTAAATTAGTCGCTTTAACTAAGCTCCCGCCAGGCTTGCTGAGTTTTGTGGGTGTTCCTGCTATCGTAACGCAGTGGGTAGGGCCTGCCACTGCTAAACAGGCATCTATTTCAGCCTCTACAACTTCAACGTCCATTCAAGTAAAAAACACTTCCTGCAAACTGGATGTACCAAGTAGTGTTAAGCTGCCGCGCGTCGATACATCTTTGATGCGCTCGATATCGGATACGGCAGGAGATACTCCTTTTACTCTATCAGCAAGCTGTGATGGGGGTTACATAGACTACAAGGTCAGCTATACGATGACAGATGTTAACTCCATTGCGAACGTAACATCGAATTTAGTATTGGAAAACTTTCCCGGTTCTGCGACTGGTGTTTCATTGCAGGTGATCGATAATGGTATTCCTGTGCTCTTCGGGCCTTCCGATTCTCTGGCAAGTAGAAGAGAACTTGGAATACGGGAAGTATTATAGTTGAATCGATGGTTGTCAGGTATGTTCGTGTTTCTGCAGGCATTACGCCGGGAGTAGCAAGAGCAGGAACTACAATAACGCTGTCTTATCAGTAGTTTACTTTCTCTGACGAGCTTGTTTGGAGGAGAGCTCAGCAGTCTTTTAACTTGTAGGTCGGGTTTTATTAGAAAGGGACGTTGAATAATTCGCTAGCTTTTGGGGGCATTAATATTGTTATAACCGTACCGGCGCCGTGACGCCGGGGAAGGTCAACGCCGGAGTCAGCGTTACCTTGTCTTACGATTGAGGCGCTTGCGGCTTTTCCTGCCTAGCCGTGCTCGCCACCTTCCTGGGCCTGCAGGAACAGGGCGAACAGCTCGGACTGGGACTTGATCCCCAGCTTGCTGTACAGGTGCTTGCGGTGCACCTTGACCGTCTCGGCGGAAATCGCCAGCTTGCGCGCGATCTCCTTGTTCGAGCAGCCGCTGAGCAGCAGTTGAACCACTTCCATTTCCCGCGCCGAAAGCGCCGTCGCTGAGTGCGAGGCGGCCTGCTCCAGGCGGCTCTGCCAGCGGGGCGCGGTTTGTGGCGCATCTGCCGAGTTGTGCTCGAACGGCAAGCGCTGGCGCATCAGCGCCGCGACCCACGGCCGGATCAGCCCCAGCAGGGCGGTCTGCTCGGGGCTGAAGCGGCACTGGCTGCCCAGGGACAGGCTGAGGCTGCGCTGGCCATCGAGCTGGACGTTGATGTGCACCTCGTCGGCCACCACGTTCAGGCGGAAATAGCGCTGGTAGTAATCGGTCTGTTCGAAGCATTCCGGGGCCACGTCCTCCAGGCGGAACAGGCCGCTGCAGAGTGTCTCCCGATTGTGGATGTAGAACGGGTCCAGCAGGTACAGGCCCTTGAGGTAGTCCTGGAACAGGGCGTCCGGCTCGCCGTCCGCCGCCGCGGACTCGGCCAGGACCTGGGGCCGGCCAGGGCTGAAGATCAGCACCACCCAGTTGTCCACCGGCACGTAGTGGCTAAGTAGGCGTACCAGCGCGCTCCAGAAATGCTCCTGGTCCAGGGTCTCGATCAAGCGGCCCACGGCATCGTGCCAGGCCACGTCCTGCAAGGTCAGGCGTGTTTCACTACCCATAGTGGGGTACCCCATCGAAGTGATTCTGTGCCGCGTGGCGGCGCTCCATACTCTGTGCGTCCCCGGCGCCTGCAGCGGCGATCGGGGCACCTCCAACGCGTGCAAGGATCAACGATGAAGATCGAACTGGTGCAACTGGCTGGCCGTGACGGCGACAGCGTTTATAACCTGGGGCGGGTGCTCGAAGCCATTACAACCTGTGCCGAGGACACCGACCTGCTGGTGTTTCCGGAAACCTGCCTGACCGGGTTCGTCGGCGCCGAACAATTGTCGCTCTGCGCCGAACCCCTCGACGGGCCGAGCGTGCAGGCGGTGCTGCAGGTGGTGCGCCAGCGCAAGGTGGCGGTGGTCATCGGCCTGGCGGAAAGTGCCGAAGGCCAGTACTACAACAGCTCGTTGCTGCTGACCCCCGACGGCATCGCGCTGCATTACCGCAAGACCCATCTGTGGCCCTCGGAGCGCGGCGATTTTCGCCCGGGCGACCGCTATGCCACGGTGCTGTGGAAAGGCCTGCGGGTCGGCATTCTGATCTGCTATGACATCGAGCTGCCTGAAAGCGCCCGGGTCCTGGCGCAACTGGGGGCCGAACTGATCATCGTCACCAACGGCAACATGGACCCTTACGGCCCGGTGCACCGCACCGCGATCATGGCCCGGGCCCAGGAAAACCAGCTGTTCGCGGTCATGGTCAACCGGGTGGGCGAGGGCGACGACGGGCTGGTGTTCGCCGGCGGCAGCGCCGCCGTCGATCCGTTCGGCCAGGTGCTGTTCGAGGCCGGGCGCGATGAGTGCCGGCAGGTGGTCAGCCTCGATCCGCAGCAACTCCAGGCCGCCCGCCGCGATTACCACTACCTCAGCGACCGCCGCTTGCTGTTGCACGGCGAGCGGATCGACCACCCGGACGGTCGCCGCGAGCTGTTGATTCCCTGATTGACCTTCACCGCTCTGATTCCTGCCACAACAATCCCAATATCAGCAGGCGCGGTGCCGGTCCCCAAGGGCCGGAAACTGGCGCTGTGGAGTATCCCGATGACAAGCATGCGCTGCGCCCGATGGGCCTTGGCCTCGATGTTCAGCTTCAGCCTGGCGTGCGCCGCCAGCGCCGAACCCCAGGTGCACATCTACAACTGGTACGACTTCATCGCCCCGGACACCACCAAGGACTTCCAGGCGCAAACCTCGATCGTTCCGACCTACGACGTGTTCGACAACAGCGATGTCATGCAGAGCAAACTCATGGCCGGGCGCAGCGGCTACGACGTGGTGGTCGCCACCGGCGACCTGCTGCCGAACTTGATCAAGGCCGGGGTGCTCAAGGAACTGGACCGCAACCAGTTGCCCCACTGGTCCCACCTGGACCCGCAGATACTGGCCAAGGTCCAGGGCAACGACCCGGGCAACCGCTACGCCGTGCCTTACCTGTGGGGCACCACCGGCATCGGCTATGACGCCGACAAGGTCAAGGCGATCCTCGGGGCCGATGCCCCTGTGGATTCCTGGGACCTGATCTTCAAGGAAGACAACCTGGCCAAGCTCAGCCAGTGCGGCGTGGCCATGCTCGATGCCCCCGGCGAGGTCATTCCCATTGCCTTGCACTACCTGGGCCTGCCCTACAACAGCCAGAACCCGGAGGACTATCGCAAGGCCGAGGCGCTGTTGCTGAAGTTGCGCCCCCATGTGCGCTACTTCGATTCCTCGAAGTTCATCACCGACCTGGCCAACGGCAATATCTGCGTGGTGCTGGGCTGGGCCGGCGGCGTGCTGGACGCCAGGACCGCCTCGGAAGCGGCCGGCAATGGCCGCCGTATCGAATACCGCATCCCTCGGGAAGGCGCGCCGATCTGGGTGGAGAGCCTGGTGCTGCTCAACGATGCGCCCAATCCGCAGCAGGGGCTGCAGTTCATCGACTACATGCTGCGCCCGGCGGTGATCGCCCAGACCACCAACTACCTGAAGTACCCCAATGGCAACCTGGCCGCCAAGGCGCTGATCGAGCAGAAGATTCGCGACAACCCCAGCGTATACCCGAGCCAGGCGGTGCTCGACACCTTGTTCCCGCTGGAGCCCTTGCCGTTGAAACTGGAGCGGATCCGTACCCGGGTCTGGAGCAAGGTCAAGAGCGGCAGCTAGTGGCGAGCGGCAACGCCGGGGCTGGCGGTCATTGCCGTGGCGTGCCAGCCGCCTCCCAGCGCCTTGTAGAGCGCGACCACATTGACGTAGGACGCGGTATCCGCCTGGGCCAGTGCATCCTCGGTTTGCAGGCGGCGGCGTTGGGCCTGCAGTGCCAGCAGATAAGGCGCCGCGCCCGCTTCATAGCGCACCTGGGCCAGGCTGGCGGCCCGGGCGCTAAGCCTGGCAGCCTGCAGCAGGTCGCCCAATTGCTGTTGCGACTGGCTGTAGGTGGTCAGTGCCCCTTCGGTTTCTGCCACGGCTTGCAGCACCACTTGCTCGTAATGGGCCTGGGCACCTTGCTGGCGGGCCTGGGCCTGACGTTGCCGGGCCTTGACGCTGGCCAGGTGCAGGGCCGGCCAGCTGACGCCGGGCATGATACTGAAGGCGCGACTGGCGTCAGTCCCCAGGTCGGCGCCCCTGATGGCGACGAAACCGAGGAAGCCCCCGAGGTCCACTCGGGGATACAGCTCGGCGGTCACCGCGCCGATATCGGCGGTGGAGGCGGCGAAGTGACGCTCGGCACTGGCAACATCGGGACGCTGGCGCAACAGGTCGCCCAGGTCGCCAATCGGCAGGCGAGTGACCAGGGGCGCGAGGGTGGATGGCCGGTTCAGTGCCTGCAGTTCGTTGGGCCGCGCGGCCACTAGCACCGCCAGGCGATAGCGGGCCAGTTGGCAACGGGTTTCCAGAGGCGGCAGGGCCGCTTGTTGGTGTGCCTGCTCAGCCTCTGCGCTGGCCAGCTCATCGGCGGCGCCACGTCCGGCCATGACCTTGGCCGCCACTACGTGCACCATGGTTTTCTGGTTTTCCAGGGCTGCTCGGGCCACGTCCAGTTGGCGCTGCGCTCCGCGCATTTCGAAGTAATTACGTGCCACCTCGGCGGCCACCACGATCCGCGCTTGCGCCAGGTCCGCTTGCGCCGCCTCGCCCCGGGCGGCAGCAGCCTGGGACAAGCGCTGCAGCCGGCCAAACAGATCGATTTCCCACTGTGCATCGAGTCCTGCCCGGTAGTTTCTGGCCAGGTTGCGCTCACCGGCAGGCCCCGGGTTGTCCTGAGCCAGACTGCGGCTGTAACCGGCCTCGGCGGTGACCGTAGGCAAACGGTCGAGCTGACGTTGATCAAGCTCGGCGCGGGCCTCCAGCAACCGGGCCTGGGCCTGGTGGATATCCCGATTGCGGGTCAGGGCCTGCTCGATCAACTGGTCCAGTTGCGGGTCCTGGAATTGGCGCCACCAGTCCCGCTGCAGTTGTTCGCTGGCGTAGAGCGCGGGGTCCAGGGGCTGGGACAGTTCAAGCGGTGCTTCGACCCGGGGCTGATAATCCGGGCCCACGGTGCAACCGACCAGCCCGGTCAAGAGCAGCAGCCCGCAAAGGGGAGGCAATGCATGAATCAGGGTGTAACGCATGGTGTGCTCCTTAACCCCGAGGGGTCATGACTGAGGTCGCGGCATCGATGGAGGCCAGTTCACGAGCCCGTGGGGTGTTGGCCGCCGTGCGATGGTCCACGGCAATGATCGAGTACATGGTGGGCAGCACCAGCAAGGTGAACAGGGTGCCCACCAGCATGCCCACCACGATCACCAGCCCCAGGTCATGGCGGCTATGCGCTCCGGCGCCACTGGCGAACAGCAGTGGAATCAGCCCGGCAACCATGGCGGCGGTGGTCATCAGAATCGGTCGCAGGCGCATCTTCGCCGAGTGCAGAATCGCTGCGCGTCGATCAAGCCCGTCCTTGGCTTGCAGCTCGTTGGCGAACTCCACCATGAGAATCCCGTGCTTGCTGATGAGCCCCACCAGGGTGACCAGGCCGATCTGGGTGTAGATGTTGATCGTGGCCATACCCAGCGCCAGGGGAATCAGGGCCCCGCACATGGACAGTGGCACGCTGATCAGGATGATCAGCGGGTCGCGCAGGCTCTCGTATTGAGCGGCGAGCACCAAGTAGATGACGATGATCGCGAACACAAAGGCCAAGATCAGCGCGGAGCCTTCCTGGTGGTATTGACGGGCGTCCGACAGCCAGTCGTAGGTGAAGCCCGGTGGCAGGTCGCGTGCTTGTCGTTCAAGAAATGCCACCGCATCGCCCATTGCGACCCCGGGGTTCGGGATGGCCTGGAAGATGGCTGAGTTGAGCTGGTCGAACTGAGTCAACTGGTTGGGTTCGACCCCGGTGGAGAGGGTCACCAGGTTCGCCAGCGACACCTGGCCACCGCTGGCACTGGTGACATAGAACCGTCCCAGGGCCTCGGCAGACAGGCGCTCATTGCGCAGGCTCTGGGGAATCACATCGTAGGAGCGGCCCTGCAGGCCAAAACGGTTGACGTAGTTTTCACCCACCAGTACCGCCAGGGTGTCGCCGATATCCTTCATCGTGACCCCAAGGCTGTTGGCCTTGGCCCGGTCGATGTCGATCCGGATCACCGAATTGTTGTAGTCCAGGTCACTGTCCACCACCATGAACAGGCCGCTTTTACGGGCGGCATCTTTCAGCTCCTGCATGGCCTCATAGACGATCCTGTAGTCGCCAGCGCTCTTGATCACCATCTGCACCGGCAGCCCGCCGGTGGAGCCGGGCAGGGAGGGCAACTGGAAGGCGAAGATGTTGCTGCCCTCGATGTCATTGGCGCGATTCTGCATGTCGACCTGGATCTGGTCGGCGCTGCGCTGACGCTGTTCCCAGTCAACAAAGTTGACCCCGCCAATGCTGTTGGAGACGCCATTGATGCCGTTGATCAGCCACAGATTGCTTTGCTCGGGCAAGGTCGCCATGACCTGATTCCACTTGTCACCGAACTTCTCCACGTAGTCGATGTTGGCGTTCTGCGGAGACTTGATGGCCGTCAGCACTGTGGATTGGTCCTCCACCGGCGCCAGTTCACTCCGAGCCTGGCTGTACAGCAGTGGCACGCTTATCAGTACCACCAGAGCGACCGTGCAGGTGACCCAGCGGTGCTGCAGGGATACATCCAGCACCCGGCCATAGGCCGAGCCCAGGCGCGCGAAGAAGGTTTCGGCGCGGCGCGCCATCCAGCCCTCGTTCATCTGGCTGTCCAGCAGGAACGAACTCATGACCGGGGATAGCGTCAGGGCGATGATCCCCGAGACCACCACGGAGCCGGCGAGGGTGAAGGCAAACTCCTTGAACAGAGAGCCGGTCAGGCCACCCATGAGGCCGATGGGCGCGTAGACCGCGGCCAGGGTCAGGGTCATCGCGATCACCGGCGCGGCCACCTCGCGGGCACCCACCAGGGCGGCGACGGCAGGGGACTTGCCTTCTTCGATATGCCGGTGGACGTTTTCCACCACGATGATCGCGTCATCCACCACCAGGCCGATAGCCAGCACCATGGCCAACAGGGTCAAGAGGTTGATGCTGAAGCCGAACAGGGCCATGAAGGCGGCGGCACCGAGCATGGACAAGGGGATGGTGATCACCGGAATGATCACCGCCCGCGCCGATCCCAGGCTGAGAAAGATCACCAGTACCACAATCACTATGGCTTCGATCAGGGTGCCGGAGACTTCGTCGATCGAGGCGCTGATAAAGCGTGCCAGTTCGAAGGGCACCGCCACCTTGACATCCGGTGGCAGGTTCTGGCGGATTCCCGGCAGCAGTTCGTTGAGTTTTTTGACGATCACCAGCGGGTTGGCGTTGGGCGCGGCGTTCAGGCCGAAATACACCGCCTTGACGCCATCCATGATGGCGCTGGTGTCGGTGGCCGCCGCCCCCAGCTCAACGGTGGCGATGTCGTCGAGGCGCACCAGCCCGGCCGGGGTGCTCTTGACCACCAGTTGGCGAAACTCGGAGACATTCACCAGGTCCGTGTTGATCTGGATATCGGACACGACATACAGGCCCTTGGCCTGGCCCGGCGCGGCTTGCACGTTGTTGTTGCGCAGGGCCTGGGCCACGTCTGCGGCGGACACTCCGCGAGCGGCCAGGCGTCTGGCATCGAGCCAGATGCGCATGGCCATTTTTTGCCCGCCATTGAGGTCGATGCTGCCCACGCCCTCGATGGACGACAGCTGTGGCTGTACCACCCGCGTCACGTAGTCGGACAAGGCCGCGGTGGACAGGGTCGAGCTGGAAAAGCCGACATAGGCCACCGCGGTGGCCTCGCCGGAGGACTTGACGATCACCGGGTCGTAAGCTTCGGCGGGAAGCCGGTACTTGACCTCGTTGACCTTGGCCATGACCTGGGTCATGGCCTTGTTGGAGTCGGCATTGAGCTTCATCCGAACGGCAATCACGCTGCGGCCCTGGGTCGAGGTGGAGGTCATGTAGTCGACGTCCTCCACCGTGGCCACGGATTGGGCGATGGCCTGGGTGACAAAGCCTTGCATCAACTGCGGCGAAGCGCCGGGATACTGGGTGGTGATGGTCAGCGTCGAGCTTTCGGTCAGTGGATATTGGCGAATCGGCAGCTGGTTCAGCGCCAGTAGCCCCAGCAACAGAATCAGGGTGCTGACCACCAGCGCCAGCACTGGGCGGCGGACAAACAAATCAGTGAAGGTCATGATCGAATCCTTGGTATTTCACTTGGCCAGGACCGGCTCTTGGGGAGCCTCAAGGCTCAGGCTGTCCTGGGCGGCAATCTGTACCGCGGCGCCGTTCTGCAGGCGCAGTTGACCCGAGGTGACCACTCGGTCCCCCGGCTGTACGCCGTCTTGCAGCACCACCCGACCGGCTGTGCGCTCACCGGTCTTGACGTACACCTGGCGCACGCTGAGGGCCGAAGCATCAGCCCCCTGCACCCGGTAGACGAAATCGCCGTAGGCGCTGTAGCTGACCGCGGTTTCCGGGACGCTCATGCGGGGCGGACCGGCGGGCAACGCCACCTGGCCGTTGACATACATGCCAGGGGTCAGCAGTTGCTCCGGGTTGGCCACCACGGCTTGCACCAGCACCGTTCGGGTGCCGGGATCGATGCGCGGTTCCAGGGTGCCAATCCGCCCCTTGAACGTGCGTTGCGGATAGGCATCCACGGCGACGCTCATCTCCTGCCCGGGGGCCAGTAATGCCAGGGCGCGTTCAGGCAGGGTGATATTGGCGTAAAGCGTCCGTGCGTCGGTCAGGGACACCACGGGTTCGCCTGCTTGCAGGTACTGGCCGAGGTTGACTTTGCGCACCCCGAGCACCCCGTCGAAGGGGGCCTTGATGCGCTTCTGTTCGATCAGCGCCTTGACTCGTTGGATCTCGGCCAGCACTTGTTGATAGGCCCAGTGGGCCTGGTCCAATTCTTCCTGGGTCGCGGCCTGCTGTGGCAGCAGTGTGCGAGTGCGTTGCAGTTGTGCTCGTGCATTGCTGGCCTGGGCTTCGAGCCTGGCCAGCTCACTTTGTTCCGGCGCGGCGTTCAACTGCACCAGCAGTTGCCCGGCGCGCACCCGTGTTCCTGGATCAAAGGCGATGGCGGTGATCAGGCCGCTGGTTTCTGCGGCGACCATGATTTGCCGGGTAGCCTCCAGTTCACCGATACCGGTCAGGACTTGGGGGACTGCCCCCAGCAGCACCTCGGCGGTCGCTACTTTCAGGGGAGACGGGGCGTTGTCGCTCGTGCCCGCAACCATGGCAGTAGGCGCGCAGAGGGTTTTGTAGGCGAACGCGACGACCGCCAGCGCGATGGTGGCGCCAGCTAAAAGCTTGGGTTTTCTATTCATGATCCTGGCTACTGATAAGTGAATGACATTGCGCCATGCACGATTGACGGGTGCGTGGGCGTTACTGCTGAACGGGGAGGAATCGGACCTTGTGCGCCATCAGCCACAGTGTGCTGCTGACGCCAAGAAACAGCATGAGCGCACTCTGGATGGCCTGGGCCATGCCTGATGAATCCACCAGAAGCCCCAGTGGAATCGGCACGGCATTGAAGCAGTAGATCGTCATGTAGAAGTAGGTGATGAGCTTGCCGTGCCCATGGCCTGCGGCCAGCTGGTTGATCAGCCGGGCACTGCCGACAAAGATGGCGCCGTAGGCGTAGCCGCCGACGATCAGGGCCAGCACCGCCAGCAGCAAAGAGGCTTGGTAGAAGGCCATCAGCAGCATGACGAGGGCGAGGCTCTGGAACAGCAGGCCGGACAACAGCGCGCGCCGGGCTTCGAGGCGCTGGCAGAACAGCTGGCTGGCGCCGGCAATCAGCAGATAGACCGAAATGCCGTAGCCGAACGCTCCGTGATCATGCAACCCCAATAGCTGCTCCGCGGCACTGGGGCCGATCACGAAGACGCAGGCGGCAAACGACCAACTGAAAAACACTGCCCAGGCGCATAGGTGATAGGGCACGCCGATGCCTTTCAGGCTCTGGAGCAGCCCGGGCGCCTTGATCTGCGGTGTGTCGGTCGTGGTCGCGGGGATGGTTGGCGATGACGGCCAGCATCCCAGCACCCCCAGGATGGCCAGCAGCCCCAGGAGCATGATCAGCCAGAACGGCAGCGTTCTGGGATAGCAATCCAGTTGCAGGGCGGCGCCGCTGAGCAGCGGGCCCAGGGCCAGCCCCACGACCATCGCCAGGGTGGCCAGCAGCGCCGCGAGCTTGCCGCTGTCGGCCGGACCAAAGCGCACCAACGCCATGTTGACCCCAGCGGTCATCGCCCCCGAACCCAGGCCCGCGATCAGGCGCCCGGTACCCAGTTGCCATAAGGAGCTGCCCTGGGAAAACAGCCAGGCGCCAAGCACCACCAGGGCGGCGGCTGGCAGCAAGAGCTTGCGCAGATCCCGCAGGCGCCCGACGAGCCCGGCCAGGGTCAGCAGCGACAGCAGAACGCCGGCGCCGTAGACGCCGAAGATCAACGTCAGGTCCACGGCACTCAACTGCAGCTGTTGTTGATAGAAGGGGTACAGCGGCGTTGGCACGCTGCTGTTCATCAAGGACACCATCAGCGACAGGGCCAGAAAGAGTAGAAGTGGCCTTGATTGCGCTTTGTTACAGGCGTGAGGAATCGTGGGCATGACTTGTCCGAGCCAATGGCTGTAGGTGCATGGCGGTAAAAATGAGTGTGACGAGGCGAAGAGAGAATGAGCCGGTGCGTGATCGGATGGGACGATGACTGACGCGTTTTCCGGGTAGCTCTCGAGCTAGGGAAATTGAGCGGTGTGGGTTGAAGAAACGCCTCTCAAATCCTGATGCAAATGATAGCGTCTGCTCCCATCAGCACCATGCTCGAAACCCCAGGGTTCATTTTTCTGCGTCCAGCGGAGCACTAATCGTCAAGAGACATCTGCAGCTCGAGCACGGCTGTATCCGCCAGCGCAGGCTGCTCGTAGGAGGGCTGTAGTCTTTGCTTGGCTCGTAAAACGTCGAAGCCATCGGGCAGGGTGACAGCGTTCTTTACGGCGAGGATCTCAGCCATCACGCTCACCGCAATTTCGGCAGGGGTCTTGCTATCAATGTAGAGCCCGATTGGGCCGTGAAGACGCTGGAGCGAGGCCTCGCTCTGGCCAAAATGCTCAATGAGACGCTCGCGGCGCCGTTGGCTATTACGCCGCGAACCGATGGCGCCAATGTAGAACGCAGGGCTGTGCAGGGCTTCGAGCAGGGCCAGATCGTCCAGCTTGGGATCGTGGCTTACGGCGACAATGCAACTGCGTAAATCCGGTGCGAATGCGCGAACAACATCGTCCGGCATGCCCTTCAACTGTTCTACGCCGGCGACGTTCCAGCCACCGATGTATTCGGGCCGAGGATCGCAGATCGAGACCCGAAAGCCGTTGAACAGCGCCATGGTTGCCAGGTATTCGGCCAGGGCGCCCGCCCCGATCAGTAGCAGGCGATAGCCGGGGCCTAGGGTATTGGCCATCTGCTTGCCGTCGTAGACGAAGCGCTCTGGCGCGACGCTGACGGTCAAGGACACCCGGCCGTTGCTCAAGTCCAGGCGGCGGCACACCAGGTGACCGGTATCAAGCTGTGCCAGCAGTTGGCTGAGGACGCTCGACGACGGAGCGAATTCGAGGATCAGTTCGAGCGTGCCGCCGCAGGGCAAGCCAAAACGGTGGGCTTCATCAGCGATGATGCCATAGCGCACCACTTGCGGTGGTCCGTCCGGCAGGCCATCACCGCCATGGGCGGTGGTGTAGCGGTGTATCAGGTCGTCCTCAATGCAGCCTCCCGACACGCTACCGACCACACGGCCGTCGTTACGCAACGCCATCATCGAACCGACGGGGCGGGGAGAGGAGCCCCAGGTTCGGGCTACGGTGGCGAGCAGGACGCGTTGGCCGGCGTTGAGCCATTCGAGGGTGGTGCGCAGGACCAGCAGATCGGTGCTTTCCATAGAGTTTTCCAGGTTCATGCCAGGGGCTGCCGTGGCGCGGCATGCCCCTGCGGTTTGCCGCGCTGCAGAGGCCGCGCGCGAAGGCCGTCAGCTGAAGGTGTATCGGCTCAATGGCATGCTGCGGATGCGCTGGCCGGTCAGTTGCGCAACCGCGTTGGCCACCGCTGGTGCCACTGCCGGCAGCGGCGGCTCGCCGATGCCGCCCATCTTTTCGCCACTCTCGATGATCCGTACATGCACCCGCGCCATGCGTGAAGGCGGCAGGATCGGGTAGAGGTCATAGTTGCGAGCCCGTGGCCGGCCGTCCACGTACACCGCCTCTTCCAGCAATACCTGGGACAGCCCCAGGGCCACGGCACCATTGACCTGTGCCGTGATGATCGCTGGGTTGACGATGCTGCCCGGGTCAATTGCTTGCCAGATATCGTGGACCTTGACTTGACCACCCTCGATCGAGACCTCGGCGATGACCGCCGCGTGCGAGCCGAATGGCGAGGCCATGGCCACCCCGCGAGCGCGGCGGGTTCCATCCGCGGCGGTGAATGGGCCGCGCTTCCAGCCACCAGAGAGTTCGCCTACAGCCTGCAGCAGGGTGGTCAGGCGCGGGTTGTCGCGCAGTAGGTGCAGGCGCAATTCGAACGGGTCATGACCGCCTTTGTCAGCCAGTTCGTCGAGGAAAGCTTCATAGAAAAAGTCGTTGAGGGAATTGCCCACCGAGCGCCAGTAACCCAGCATGGCGGGGCCTTTGACGTAGATCTGCGCAATACGTCGATTGGCAATCGCGTAAGGCTTGCCTGACAGGCCTTCAAGGGCGGTTGTATCCGGTTTCTCGCCCTGCTTGCCGGCGAGAGCCTCGGCCGGACCTTCGGTGGCGCTTATCGCTTCGATCGCCACTGGCAAGCCTGCGGCATCCAGTGCCGCGCGGAACTTGACCACGGCAACCGGGCGTAGCACGTCGCGCAGGAATTCTTCCTCGCGGCTCCAGATCAGTTTGATCGGGCGGCCGACGGCCTTCGCCAGCTCGATAGCCTGAGGGTATGGGCTGGCCGAGTCATACAGAAAGTGGCGGCCGAAGAAACCGCCCAGCAGCGGTGAGTGCAAGGTGATGCTCGATGGGGCGAGGCCGCTACGCCTGACGATGTCGTCGCGGAACATTTCTGGCGCCTGGTTGGGCAGCCAGACCTCAAGCGAGCCATCGGGGTTGAAGCGGGCCAGGGCTGAAGGCGGCTCCAACTGGGCATGGTTGAGGTACTGGTTATGGTAGGTGGCCTCGACCTTGGTGCTGGCACTGGCCAGGGCGGCGGGCACATCGCCTTCGCGTTCATCGTCGCGGATCGGCCCCTGCTGTGCGGCGAGAAAGTCGCGAAAGGCGTCGCTGGAAAAGTCTGCGGGCATCGGACGTACGTTCGAATCGGCAGCCGGTTCCGCCCATTCCACCTGGATCGCCTCCACCGCACGCTTGGCGTGCCACCAGCGCTCGGCGACCACCGCCACCGCGCCTGGCAGTGGGTGGATGGAATGCACCCCTTTCATGGCCTTGACCTGGGCCTCGTTAAGCAGACGACCTAGGGTCATGCCCAGGCGTGGAGCATGCTGAACGGCGGCATGGAGCATGCCGTCGACCTTCTGGTCGATGCTGTACAGCGCCTTGCCGGTGGATTTTTCATAGGCGTCGACGCGCTGCACCGGCTTGCCGATCCAGCGGAACTGACTCGGGTCGCGCAGTCTGATACTGGCCAGGTCGGGCACCGCCATATCCAGGGCTCGTCCCGCCAAGTCACCGTAGCCAAGCGAGCGGCCCGAGGCCGCGTGCACCACGCGGCCGGGCTCGGTGGACAGCTCGGCCAATGGCACGCCAAGCTGTTCGGCGCCGGCCTGCAGAAGCATGGTCCTGGCCAGGGCGCCAAGACGACGCATGGCGGTATAGCTCATGCGCACCGACATGCTGCCTCCGGTAAGGCGCATACCGTTGGCCATCACTCGGTAGGCTTCGCCGGGCGGCGCGCTTTCGACCACGAAGGTGGCTGGATCGGCATCTAGCTCTTCGCCGACAATTTGCGCCATGGCGGTATGGATGCCTTGGCCTCCTTCCATGAAGGGGCTGAGCAGGCGCACGGTACCGTCTGGGCGAATCTCGAGGAACGCCGGCACCTGGGGAGCACGCTCCGCGGCGGCGGCCGTGCTGGCCAGAGCCCGGGTAAAACCAAGTGGCAGACCGAAACCGAGCACCAGCGTGCCGACAACGGTACTGGTCAAGAAACGTCGGCGGGACAGGTTGACCGGTTCGTCCAGCGGTGTGTCCAAGACGTCTGCGGTGGAGTCGATGCACTGGTTCATCAGGTGTTCGCCCTCTTGGCTGGTTGTGCGGCAAGATCGTGCACGGCGGCATGAATGGCGTTGTAGGTACCGCATCGACACAGATTGATCATCGCCGCCTGGATCTGCGCATCAGTGGGGGCCGGGGTGTGCTTGAGCAGGGCAGTAGCGGCCATGACCTGTCCGGACTGACAGTAGCCGCACTGGGCCACTTGATGCTCGACCCAGGCCGCTACCACGCGCTTGCCTACCTCATCGGCTTCTATCGCCTCGATGGTGGTCACCTCGCGGCCCACTACGCCTGCCACTGGAGTGACACAGGCGCGCACCACGTTGCCGTCCACCAGCACTGAGCAGGCGCCGCATTGGGCCACGCCACAGCCGTACTTGGTGCCGGTCAGCCCAAGCTCATCGCGGATGACCCACAGCAGGGGGGTATCGGCGTCAGCATCGACTTGATAGGGCTGTTGATTGATTCGTAGTTCCATGGGGCACCTGCTGATCATTGGTTGGTGTCTTTGGGCTTTCGTCAGCCGCGCGCAGTTGGGTGTCTCCCCATCAGACAGCTGGATCCTGCCCAGTGGCACTGAGCGCACACCCGCGTAGCAGTGCGATGTCTTTGCGTGGGGCGGTGCCGAACAAACGGCCATATTCACGGCTGAATTGCGAAGGGCTTTCGTAGCCCACTGCGAAGGCGGCTCTTGATACGTCCAGATGGGTGTTGAGCATCAGCCGTCGCGCCTCGTTCAGGCGCAGCCACTTCAGGTATTGCAGCGGGCTCATGGCCGTGAGTTGACGAAAGTGATGATGGAAGGTGGGCGTACTCATCTGCACCCGGGCAGCGAGGTCGTCGATGCGCAGTGGCGCCTTATAGTTGAGTTTGAGCCAGTCTATGGCCCTGGCGATGCGGTGGCCTTGGCCATCGACCGAGGTGATTTGCCGTAGGCGCAGTGACTGGTCACTGTTGAGCAAGCGGTAGTGAATTTCGCGAAGGATCATCGGTGCGAGCACGGGGATCGCCTCGGGCTCTTCCAGCAGTGACAGCAGGCGGCCGATCGAGCCAAGCAGGGCAGGGGTTGCTGTGCCGATGCCGACCCCTTTTCCCGATGTGCGGTCGTGCACCGCTGGCGCCCCGCTGTGGGCGATGAGCTCTGCCAGCATGTTGACTTCAAGCTTGATAAGCAGGCCGACGCAGGGCTGCTCCGCAGTGGCCGCGAGCACTTCAGAGTTGGCGGGCAGGTCCAGCGAGGTGATCAGAAAGTGCGAGGGGTTATAGCTGTAGCTTTCACCTCCGATCCACAGCCTTTTTTCGCCCCTGGCTACCAGGATCAGGCTCGGCTCAATCATGCATACGGCAGGTGCTGAGGGTTGTTCGCGACGGAACAAGGTGAGGCCGGAAATCGCTGTAGTGAAGTTGCCGGGCAGGTTGATCTGCTGGTCGATGATCTGTGCCAGGGCCGATTCCTGGTGGGCGATAGCGTGGGGCATGACGATGTGTTCCTCCTCGCCGGACTCTAGCTCGCAGACGTAGGCTTTCCTATCCACTACAGGGAAGGTTCAGAGGATCAGGCAAGAATTTCAGCGGATTGAACTACTGGCAAGAGTTGGGAGATCTGGGCAACGGGTTGCAGTAATAGCCTTATTGCTCGTGGCGATAGGTTGGATGGGGCGAGGTGCTCTACACCACAAAATGAGTCGGCACACGCCTGAGCAACTCTGGAATGTTTTGCTTTGTAGGATATCTCCTTGGCTTTATTGGATATGTCTAGTGGGTGGTAAGGATATCTGAGCTGTGGGTCTGCGTTTTTTTTGCGTAGGATTTTCGGCTCTTGGCGGTCTTTTAACTCCGGTGAAGCATTAGGTGGGAGGTCGGATCTTTGGTGAAAGTCTGCCCTGGGTACGATTTCAGTTTAAGCATGTGGTTGTGGTTTTTTAACTAAGTTTTGGGGGCGAAGTTGTTTAGGTCGATAGGTGGCGGCATATTGCTTTTTCTATGGGCGATGAAATCGTTTGCTCTTGTGTGCGATAACTCAACCGCTGGGGGTGGTGTCGTTGTGCCTCTTCCTAGTGTAATAAACTATACGGGAGGGCGAGAACAGGGGAAGTTCATTTCGTCTGGCTGGCATTCAATAGTAAATGCGGCTGCTATCAATTGCCGATTGGAGACTGAAGACGGGGGACGTGCAGATGTGAAGATTTATGCCGAGCCGGCTGCTGTTTTTTCCGGTCAGAGCATTATTTATAATGGTACTTCATACGATGTTTTTAGTACCGGCACTGCCGGGGTAGGCATGATTGTAGAGGTTGCTGTTAGTGGTGATTATATTCCTTTGGTAAAAAATAAGAACCTGCTGTTGCGAGATACGACAATCACGACTGTATACAATTTTGGTATGCGGGTGAGAGTTCAATTAGTCGCCTTAACTAAACTTCCGCCAGGTCAATTGAGTTTTGTTGGTGTTCCTTCAGTCGTAACGCAGTGGGTGGGCCCTGTCACGGCTAGGCAGGCACCCATTTCAGCTTCTATAGCATCTGCTTCCATTCAAGTTAAAAATGCCTCCTGTAAGTTGGATATGCCAACCAGTGTTAAGCTACCGCGAGTAGATGTCTCTTTGATGCGGTCAGTGTCTGATACGGCGGGAGATACTCCCTTTACGCTATCGGTAAACTGTGATGGGGGTTACGTGGATTATAAGGTCAGTTATACGATGACAGATGTTAACTCTACTGCGAATGTCACATCGAATTTAGTGCTGGAGAATTTGTCCGGTTCCGCGAAAGGTATTTCATTGCAGGTGCTCGATAGTGGTACCCCTGTACTTTTCGGGCCGCCAGGTTCACTGACAAGCAGGAGAGAGTTTGGAACGGTTGTCACTGCGGGAAGTCTTGTCGGTAAAACGATGGTTGTCAGGTACATTCGTACTTCTGCAGGCATTACTCCTGGAGTGGCTAGGGCAGGAAGTACAATGACATTGTCTTATCAGTAGTTTTTATATGCTTGATCAAGGTTTGGGGTTGTGTGCACAACGAATGCGGCCCCAAGTCGGCAGATGCAATCTGCTGATCTGGGGGCGCAAGGCATATGTCACTTTGCCGCTGGTTTGTATCCCGCGAGCATTTTCAAAACTTCATCATGTGAGCCATTCGCTTCAGCAAAGCGTAATGGCTTGGCGCGCTCAACGACGAGTTCGGGTGGGGTAGGAGAGATCTTGAGTAGTTCGAAGATTTCGTCCAGGAACGCTTCCAAGGGCATTGCATGCTCGTCATTTTCCTGACCAAGCAAAGTGGTCCGTACTCCCGGCGGCGCAAGCTCGACGACCTCGACGGATGAGGCTTCTAGCTGGACCCGAAGGCTTTGCGTGAACGAATGAACCGCCGCTTTGGTTGCGCTGTAGGTCGGCGTTGCAGGCAGCGGTACGAATGCCAGAGCCGAGCTGACATTCACTATCGTTGCGTTGGGCTGCAAGGTCAGATGGGGAATAAATGCGTACACCATGCGAATCGTGCCAAGCAAGTTCGTTGCTACGGTTTCTTCGGCGGTGTTCAGGCTTTCCGGATCGGTCAGGTCTTCCCAATGCATGATGCCAGCATTGTTGATGAGGACGTTCAGGTTTGGGTGGCTGATCGCAAGCGCTGCGCTGGCGCGCTGGATGGATTGTGGATCGGCAACGTCCAGTAATACTGATTCAATACCTGGGTGTTCCGAGACGATTTTGTCGAGTAGAGCTTTGCGACGCCCCGCGATGATCACCTTGTTTCCCGCCTTGTGAAACCTAAGCGCCAGACCGAGGCCAATGCCTGAGGTGCCGCCAGTAACCAGAATCGTGTTTCCAGTGCCGTTCATAGTAAACTCCCGAAATGATGAACAACCGGACAGTTGTCCACTTAAAGCAACGTACCGGACAGTTGTCCGCTTAGCAATACAGCGAAGGAAAACTTTGCTCATGACTGACGAGTTGGTGATGCGTTCTGATGCCAAGAAAAACCGGGAGCGGATACTGGAAGTCGCGGTGGGAGAGCTGACACGCGACCCTGCGGTTGCGCTGAGTGCGATTGCGAAGAAGGCTGGGGTGGGGCAAGGCACGTTTTATCGCCACTTCCCTACCAGAGAGAAACTGGTATTTGAGGTCTATCAATTCGAAATGCAGCAAGTGGCCTTGTTGGCAGAGCATCTGCTCGCGACCAAACCACCCAAGGCGGCCCTTCGAGAATGGATGGACGGCCTCGCTGAATATGCATTGACGAAGGCAGGGCTCGCTACTGCGATACAACAAGCGGCGTCTCTTTACGAGTTCCCAGGGAAGTCGGGATATGCACCTGTCCAGGCCGCAGTAGAGGCGCTTTTGAGGGCAAATGAAAAGGCTGGAACGATTCGTAGCGGGATTACTAATGACGACTTTTTTCTAGCCATTGCCGGAATATGGCAAATGGACTCTCGAAGTGACTGGCGTCCACGTCTGGCCAGATTGATGACCCTGGTGATGGACGGCCTGTGTGCTGGCAGCCCCGAAAGCCTGAAGCAGAGTGGGTAGCATAAAAACCAAGCGTCACCTCGAACGACTACAGGAAAGGCAATTCATCGCCCTTCACTGCTGTGGCGGTCACCAGCGCAGTCATCTCCCAATCAGTCAGGCCGCAGGCGGGGTATTTGCCTGATCAATTAAGCGCCTTGATTAAACGGTTTATTCGTCGCCTGACCTGAAACTGATTGAGTGGTGGCGCTTGATTTCTGTAAATATGAAATCCGCCACTGTTACGAGGTGCATGCGGCATGAGCGGCTTCAACTGGGTTGATGAATTACCTTCAGGGGTTCGTGGGGCGCTGCTCGAAAAGGCCCGGCTGCGCAGGTTTGCCAGCGATATCACGCTCTATAGCCAGGGGGATCCGGTCACTGAGGTATTTCAGATCGTCGCGGGGGAAATACGCAAGTGCATCCTCACCGCCGATGGCCAGGAAGTGCTGATTTATGTCTACAAGCCGGGCGACCTGATAGGGGACAGCTCGATCGCGGATGATGAACCCTATTCGGTCACCATCGTGACCCGCGGCGAAGTGACCCTCAGGGCCTGGTCGGCCAAGGATTTTGCGCAGTTGCGGGCCAGCCACCCGGCGATCGAAAGCGCGATATCGCTGCAGACCAGTCGACGCTTGCGCGGTGCCTTGCGGCTGGTCGAAGAGTTGCTCACCCAGCCGGTGGCGGCGCGTATTGCGTCCCGGGTTCTCTGGCTGGCCGACATGCAAGGCGCCGCGACGCAAGACGTGGCCCTGTCGCTGTCCCAGGCCGAGATCGGGCAGATGGTGGGCAGCGCCCGGCAGAGCGTGAACAAGGTGGTTACCGAGTTGCGACGCTTGAACCTGATCGACACCCATTACGGTTCGGTCGTGGTCAAGGACCCTCAGGGCTTGCGCCACTTTATCGATGAACATGTGCGCCAGGAGCGCAAAGCGCCTGGCAGGTTCCCTGCCTGACGGCGCGCCGGGGCGCGACAAAATCACCCAGAGTGTCACCTGCAAGACGTTGTGGTTTTTCCCCCTCCCTTAGCATCGGCTCCACGAGCGCCACCCAATAACAAATCGGGCGCCGTCGTGGAGACCCTGTCGATGATTGAACTGACGTTGGCCGAGATTGCCCGGCCCATGGCCGATGATTGCCGCGAGCGCATTGCCCTGGTGTCGGGTGAGCAACGAACCCCCTATGCCGAACTGGATGAGCATGCCAACCAAGTCGCTAATGGCCTGATGGCGCTGGGTTGTGTCGACCAGGAACGTATCGCGATTCTTGATCACAACAGTGATCACTTCTACGAGCTCTGGTTGGGCGCGGCTCGCGCCAACCTGGTAGCAACCCCGCTCAACGCTCGTTTGTCGGCGCGGGAAGTGGCCCAGGTGCTGGCGGACTGCCGGCCCCGGGTGCTGTTCGTCGGCGAGGAGTTTGTTGCGCTGATCGATCAGGTGCGCCCCGCGTTGGGGTTTATCGAGCGTGTGGTGGTGCTGGGCGAGGATTACCTGGCCTGGCGCGACGCGCAGCCTGCGTCGAGCGGCCTGGCGACCATGGACCTGGATGACGCCTGCCTGCAGATTTACACCAGTGGAACCACCGGTGTGCCCAAGGGCGTGCAGCTGACGTCCCGCAGCATCCTCAGCGCGTCGCTTTGCGCGCCGGTCACAGGCGAACTCAGCCCCTGCAACCCGATCGACGCCCACAGCGTGGTGCTGTTGTGCCTGCCGCATGCCCATGTTGCCGGCTCGCTGCTGGGCATTTTTGGCCTGGCGCGTGGTGCTCGTTTGGTCATCGCCCGGCATTTCGTTCCCGAGCAGATGCTCGACATCATCGAGCGTGAACAGGTCACGCTGACCCTCATGGTGCCGGTGATGGTGCGCGGGCTGATGGAGGCCATGGCCCGCACCGGACGCGCGTGCGCCAGCTTGAAAACCATTATCTACGGCGCCGCGCCGATGGCCGCCAGCCTGTTGCAGGAGGCCATGCAAGCCCTGCCACACAGCGGCTTCGGGCAAATCTATGGGCTGACAGAAACCTCCGGCCCTATCGCCTACCTCACGCCAGCTGATCATCAGCGCATCGCAATGGGCGACAGCGCGCTGGCGCTGTCCTGTGGCCGGGCTACCGCCGGGGTCGAGCTTCAGGTGATCGATGTCTGCGGGCACGTTCTGCCTGCGGGCGATGTGGGCGAGATCATCTGCCGCTCTTCCCAGGTCATGCCGGGTTACTGGCAGCGTCACGAGGAGACCCAGGAGGTGATCCGTGAGGGGTGGTTCCACACTGGCGACATGGGCTACCTGGATGCCCAGGGCTACCTGTACATCTACGACCGCAAGCGCGACATGATCATCAGCGGGGGTGAGAACGTCTATCCGGCCGAGGTCGAGAATGTGCTTTACAGCCATCCAGCGGTCCTCGATGTGGCGGTGATCGGTGTGCCCGACGAGCAGTGGGGCGAGGCGGTCAAGGCGGTCGCGATACTCAAGCCGGGGGCCAGCCTGAGTGAAGAGGAATTGATCGCCCATGCCCGGGGCAAGGTGGCCGGTTTCAAGTTGCCCAAGACCGTGGAGTTCGTTGCCGAGCTGCCGCGCAATGCCACGGGCAAGGTGTTGCGGCGCCTGATTCGCGAGCCCTACTGGAGAAACCAGGGGCGGGGCGTCGCCTGATCGCTGTGCATGCAAGTCAAGTTGCCTGCGTGGCGATTCGGTTGCCGCGCAGGCGTTGAGTTCCCCTACCCAAGAGGTTAACCCCATGAGTCAAGAGCAGCATTTTGGCGCGGTTCACATGCGCGTTGAAGATCACATCGCCATTATCTCGGTGGACAACGTCGCCAAGCGCAACGCCCTGTCGCCGGAGATGATCGAGCAGTTGTCCCGGCACCTGACCACCTTCGACAACGACGACAACCTCTGGGTCGCGGTGCTGTGCCCGGAGGGTGAACACACCACGGCAGGCCTGGACATGCCGAAATTCTTCGGCCCGACTGCCACCGTCAAGCCCTTGCCGGAAGACTGGGTCGACCCGTTCGGCCTGGGCAAGCGCAGCAGCAAACCGGTGATTTCGGTGGTGCATGGCATGACCTACACCGTCGGCATCGAGATGATGCTCGCCGGCGATATCGTCGTCGCCGCCGACACCGCGCGTTTCTGTCAGATGGAGTCCAAGCGCGGCATTGCCCCGCTGGGCGGTGCGCACTTTCGCTACCTGACCCGCACCGGTTGGGGCAACGCCATGTATCACCTGTTCCTCTGTGATGAGTTTGATGCCCAGCGCGCCTTGCAGATCGGCTTTGTCCAGGAAGTGCTTCCTTTCGGGCCGCACAAGGAGCGGGCCATGGAGCTGGCGCGGCTGATCTGCCAGTGCGCGCCGATTGGGTTGCGTGCCACCAAGGCGGCGGCCTTGCGCTTCGTGCGCGAGGGTGAGCAGGCCGCGATCGATTGCATCCCGCAGATTCAGGAAACGGTGTTCGCCACCGAGGACTACGCGGAGGGGCTGCGCTCTTTCGTAGAGCGGCGCGCCGCCGTTTTCAAAGGCCGTTGATCCTTCCTACTAACGTTTCCCCGCGACCGTGGGGAGGGCATCGGCTTGCCTGAGCGATGCCCGTTCCTGGAGAAAAGCATGACTGTCAAATTCGAAATGGATGGCCCGCTGGCCATCGCCACTTTTTGCGGCGGGCCGATGAACCTGCTGACCGGCGCCTCTTTCGCGGGGCTCATGGCCGCCGTTGACCAGGCGCTGGAGGCCAAGGCCCGGGCCCTGTTGACGGTGGCCGAGGGCGAGCACTTCTGTGCTGGCGCGGACGTGATCGGCACCTTTGTCGATAACGACGCCAACTTCGCCCGCCGCAAGCTCAATCGGTGGATTCCGGAGATTCAGCGCTTCGAGAACCTGCCGTTCCCCACGGTGGTGGCGATTCGTGGCATGTGCCTGGGCGGTGGCTGTGAAATGGCCCAACTGCACGACATTCTCTTCGCCGGTGAGTCGGCCCACTTCGGCCAGGTCGAGGCGCGAATCGGCACCACTACGTTGCTGGGCGGCGCTCAGCGCCTGCTGGCGCGAGTCGGTCTGGCCCGGGCCAAGGAAATGGTCTTGTCCGCTGGTATCTATGACGCCAGGACCATGCTCGATTGGGGCCTGATCAACCGCGTGCTGCCCGACGACGATGTTGAAGCCAAGGCGCGTAGCTATGCCATGAAGCTGGCGAATGGACCAACGGTGGCCTACGCCGCCTCCAAACACCTGATCAACACCGCGGTAGCCCATGGCCTGTCCGCGGCGGACCAGCGCCTGCTGGACGTCGGACCCGCCACCTTCGCCAGCGCCGACATGATCGACGCGGTCGAGCGTTTCGCTGCCGCCGGGACGGATGCACTCAACCAGGGCTTGAGCTTCAAGGGCGAGTAAGGGGCGGACCATGTCGAATTATCAAGCCCCTGTCGGGGAGTATCAGTTCCTGGCCAGCCACCTGCTGGCCAAGGAGTTCCAGGCGTGCGCCAGTGAGGAGGGCAGTGCGCAGATGCTTGGCACTGTGCTCGAAAACCTCGGGCGGTTTGTCAGTGAGCGCTTGCTGCCGCTGACCGACATTGCTGACCGCCAAGGCTGTCGGGTGACGGCCGAGGGGGTCAAGACGCCGCCAGGCTACCGTGCCGCGTATGAGGATTTTGTCGCCGATGGTTGGGGCGCCTTGCACACGGCCGTCGAAGACGGCGGCCAGGGGCTCGGGTGGCCGTTCGGCTTTGCCTGCGACGAGCTGCTCAGCAGCGGCTCCATGGCCTTTGCCCTGTACGTCTCGATACGCCTGGGCGTGTACTCGGTGATCAAGAGTATTGGCTGTGATTACCTGCGCCAGACCTACCTGGAAAAGATCGGCAGCGGTGAGTGGAACGCCAGCATGTGCCTCACCGAACCGCAAAGCGGAACCGATCTGTCGCTGATCCGCACCACGGCGAGGGTGAACGAGGACGGTACTTACCAGCTCAGTGGCAACAAGATCTTCATCAGCGGCGGTGACCATGACTTGACCGACAACATTGTCCATCTGGTGCTGGCGCGGATTCAGGGCGCGGCGGCGGGGCTTTCCGGCTTGGGGCTGTTTATCGTGCCCAAGTTCAAAGCGGCTGCCGACGGCCGTTGGAGCCAGGCCAATGGCGTGACCTGCCCGCGGATCGAGGAAAAGCTCGGCATCCATGCCTCGGCCACCGCCGAGCTGCTGTTTGCCGGGGCCCAAGGCTGGCTGGTCGGTCAGCCGGGCGAAGGCCTTCCCGGCATGTTCGCGATGATGAAGCTGGCGCGCATCGGTACTGCCTTCCAGGCCATCGGCGTGGCTGAGAGGGCCGTTCAGCAGGCCACGGCCTACGCCCTGGAGCGTGTACAGGGACGCGACCTGTGTGGCGGCCGCAAGGGGGCGCTGCCGATTGCCGAGCATCCGAATATCCGTCGCGAGATCGTGCGCATGCGCATGCTGACGGCCTCGGCGCGGATGCTCGCCTTCACCACCACGCTGGTCTACGAACACAGCCAGAACCGTGAGGACCGCGAAGCCTCGCAGCGTGCCCGGTTGTTGCTGCCGGTGCTGATGTCGACCGCCAAGGCCATCTGCAGCGAAATCGGCGTGGACGTCACCAGCGCCGCCATGCAAACCCATGGCGGGCATGGCTATATCCGCGACACCGGTATCGAGGTGTTGCTGCGTGATGTGCAGATCCTGCCCATCTACGAAGGCACCAATGACGTGCAGTCACTGGACCTGGTGGTGCGTCGCCTCGACGACGGTCGCCAGCAATCCGTGGATGGCACCCTGCAATGGCTGCGTGGGCAGATCGCTGAACTGCCGGCGGTCGGTGAGCATCGGGCGCATGTGCCGGCGGTCGAAGCACTGCTGGGGCAGATTGCCGACGTGGTGCAACAGCTGCAGAACGAGCTGAAGACCACCCCCTTCGCCGCGTTGCAATGTGCTCGTGAGTTTCTCTGGCTGGTGGGGCATGGGGTCATCGCCACGCTCTGGCTGCGAGTGCTGGCCGCCCTGGACCAGCCTGGCTTGCCCATCGATCCGGCGGCCAAGCGCGCCGAGGCGCAGTTCTACTTTGCCTATCAATTGCCCGATGCCGGGTTGCGCGTGGCGCGCCTGAAAGCCTCCGGGGCGATTCAAGCGGCGCTGCAAAGCTATCCACTGCATTCACGTTGAGGTACACGAAATGACCACGCAAACTTCATTGTTCGACATCAGCGGCAAGGTTGCCCTGGTGACTGGCGGTACTCGCGGCATTGGCCTGATGATCGCCAGGGGGCTGGTCCAGGCCGGGGTCAAGACCTATGTGGTGTCGCGCAAGGCCGAGGCCTGCGCCGAGGCCGAGGCTGAGTTGCGACAGTATGGCCAGGCCATTGGCATCGCCGCCGACCTGGCTGATCCGCTGCAGGTCGACCGGCTGGCGCACGAGATCCAGCAGCGCGAACCCAAGCTGCACATCCTGGTGAACAACGCCGGCGCCACCTGGGGCGCCAGGTTTGGCGAATTCCCGGAGAGTGGCTGGGACAAGGTGATGGACCTTAACCTGAAATCCATTTTCTTCCTGACCCAGAAACTCGGTGCGCTCCTACAGGCCGCGGGCAGCGCTGTCGATCCTGCCAGGGTGATTAACATCGGTTCCGTCGATGGCCTGACGAGCCCGGACTACGGCAACTACTCCTACTCGGCGAGCAAGGCCGCGGTGCATCATCTGACCCGGCATCTGGCGTCTCACCTGGCGTCGGTGAACATCAACGTCAACGCGATCGCCCCTGGCCCGTTCGAAACCAAGATGACCGAGTTCATGCTCAAGAGCAGCGGTGATGCTATTGCTCAGAGCATTCCCTTGCGCCGTATTGGCCAGGCTTCGGATGTGGTGGGCACCAGCGTTTTCCTCGCCTCGGCCGCTTCGGCCTACATCACCGGTGCGATCATTCCGCTGGACGGCGGGTTTTCCACGACTCGCTGAACCGCTCAGGTTGTAACCGCGCTTTAGTTGTGTGATCTGGCCGGCAGGGAGCTGGCCTTTGACTTCTACCTGCTGGCTTGCCAGCACGGCCTTAGTGGGCTTCGCGCCCTGTAACGGCTAGCCGATTGACCAGACGGCGACCGTCTCGCTCCCTTCTGCCCACCTGTGGTTTCGATCGCTGACCGGGGAATGCCTGTCCGTGGCATTCCTTGGGTTTCATGCGTTGAGTGATAGAGGCAAGCACATTGCTGTCGGGATCAGCCGGTTCACTCGCGGTGAAGGGGGGCGGCTGTTGGTATGCGGGTGGCTAGACCTTGAGGAGGCTGTTCAAGAAGCGAGTTTGAATGGCCAGGTTCTGTTCCAGAAGAGGAGGGAAGTAGGGTTCAAAGTGATTTGCATCGATGGTGCTTATGGACACGTTCGGGTTGGGTATTTTCTGCAACTCAGATTGATTGAACGGCGCCACGGTGTCTCGTGTTCCACCAATCAGCAGAGTGGGCACCCGTGTCTGTTCCAGTGACTTGATGGGTTTGTAGGTCAACATGGTGAGCGCTGATCGGGCGGCAACGTAATTAGGTGCGCCCGGGCCGTATTGTTTTACAGATTGCTCCTTGGCCCGAAAGGCGCCATCCCTGTCCATTGTCGATAGCTGCCCTGGCTCGGAGACAATAGGGATGTACAAGGTCCTGGCGCCTCTCGCCAAGTCAATGACTGCATACGTCAACAGCCGCAAACGGCGCAGCAAAGGGGTGGCGGAAGAGGCGGAGCGTCCATCGAGCATGGGAACTTGTGCAATGGCTCCCAACAGCTCGGGGTGCCGCTCGGCTAGCGTGCAAGTGATGCCCCCGCCCAGTGAGGAGCCCCAGAGCACTATCGAAGAGGGGTCCACTTCTGGCTGCTGTTTCAAGTGATTTAACGCGGCTTGTGCATCGGCAATTCGTTCATTCACGCGAATGACATGCCGAGGATGGCCAGCGCTTTCGCCCCAAGAGCGAAAATCAAAGGTCATTACGGCAAAGCCGAGGGACAGAAAATGGTCTCTGAAAGGGGGGAGAAATGAAGTTTGAGTTCCTCCCCAGCCATAGATCATCAATATGGCCGGAAGCGGCTTATGGCTACCGGCGTCATTTTTCGGGAGGTAGAAAGTGGCGGCACAAGATGTACCGAGGCTATCAAAGCGAGACTTTCTGACCGTGGTCGCAGGATTGACGCCGCTTGAAGGTAAGTCATTCATACAGATGAGCCCATGTGCATTTATGTAGGGGAGTTGCTCATTGATCGGGTGGGCGTGGCAGGGCGGGTCATGCTTTGGAAAACTCCAGAACCTTGTCTTCCAGGCGACCATGTTTCAGGGCGAGGGTGTCAAGAATGTAGTTCTGGTGCAGTTTCCAAGGCGCGATGTCGCCTTGTTTGGGGAACTTGTCCACTGACCTGAGCACGTAGCCGGATTTGAAATCGATGAGCGGCTGTGCTTTTAGTGCGCCCTGTTCTATCCGTGGAACTACCTGTTCGTATTGATGCCGCCGCATGTGCTTCAGAAGTTTGCAGATGTATACGGACACCAAGTCGGATTTCAGGGTCCAGGATGAGTTGGTGTAGCCCATCATGAATGCCATGTTAGGGATGTTGCTGATCATCATTCCCTTGTAGTTGTATTGCTCTCCCATGTTTATGGTTTCATTGTCGATCGAGATGCGTGTGCCGCCGAAGGCCTGCAAGTTCAAGCCTGTCGCGGTAACGACCATGTCCGCCTGCAGTTCCTTGCCCGACTTGAGCTTGATGCCTGTTTCTGTAAAGCGGTCAATGTGGTCGGTGACAATTGAAGCCTTGCCTTCACGGATGACCTTGAACAAATCGTTGTCTGGCACCGCGCACACGCGCTGATCCCACGGGTTGTAGTCGGGAGTGAAGTGCTCTGCCACGTACTCTTTGGGCAGTTGCTCGTGGAGCAACTTGAGAATCGCGTCTTTTGCGCGTTGAGGTTTTTTCTTGCTCATGCGGTAAGAAAGAATTTGCAGCGTAATGTTTTTCCAGCGCGTTACCCCATGAACGAGGTGGATGGGCAGCCATTTCTTGAGTGTCTGCGCGACAGGGTCGCGCGCGGGCCGGCTCGCGACCCAGGAAGGCGAACGCTGCAACATCGTCACGTGCCTGGCTTTATCGGTCATCGAAGGCAGCAATGTCACGGCGGTTGCACCACTGCCGATGATCACGACATTCTTTGCGCTGTAATCAATGTCGTTCGTCCACTTTTGCGGGTGGACCACTTGTCCCTTGTAGTGTTCGATGCCTTCAAACTCTGGGGTATAGCCTTCGTCGTAGTTGTAGTAGCCAGAGCAAATCCAGAGAAAACGGCACTTGAATACTTTAAGAGCCTTCTCTTCTCCAACTTCCACGTTAATTGTCCAGCGCCGCTCCGCAGAGGACCAGTCAGCCTGTGCGACACGGTGACGGTACTGGATCATTTGCTCTACGCCGCATTCATTAGCGGTTTCCTTTATGTAGGAAAGAATGGTTGAACCATCCGCAATGGACTTTTCATAAGTCCAGGGCCTGAAGGAATAGCCGAAGGTATACATGCTGGAGTCAGATCGAATACCGGGGTACCTGAAGAGATCCCAGGTTCCCCCCAAACGGTCACGTCCTTCCAAAATGGTGAAGCTGTGCTCGGGACAGTGTTTCTTGAGGTGAGCAGCCGCGCCTATTCCTGACAGGCCCGCTCCAACGATCAGTACATCGATTTCGATTTGTTGCGTGCTCATAGGCTTAAACCCTTGCGTTGACGGTCTGTCGTCCACAGAAGAGGCCGCAGGGCGCGACCCCGAGCGAACGGTTCCTGGCGTGAACGGCTAGAGGTTAGCGAGGCCCGGAAAAGCCGTCAAGCATGTGCATGATGCATGTGCATTATTTGCTTTTTATGTGCATTACCGCTGATCTGATAAACTGCTGCGATGACCAAAAAAATCTCTCATCCCGATTCAGAACAGTTGAATGACGCTGATGTTGATGCGTTCGAACGTCGCCCGCTTCCCACTGTGGGGCGCGCCGCAGGGGGAGATGCCCGCACCCGCGCGCATCTGATCGATGTGGCGATACGGTTGTTTGCGCGGCATGGAATCGATGCGGTCTCGATGCGGCAGATCACGGCGGAGGCCGGGCAATCCAATCAGTCGGTGATCCAGTACTACTTCGGCGGCAAGGACGGTCTGATCGTTGCCGCGCTCGACCTATTCATGGAAGAAGTGAAGCGTGTGCATGACTCCATGGAGTCCGAGTTTGCGGCGATGGGAGAGCATCCGGACCTGAAGTCGGTACTTCATGCCTACATGGATCCGTTGATGACTCTGCACCTGTCCTCGCCGTCGGCCAGACGCGCCGTTCAATTTGCTGATCGGTTAACTCGATCCGATCCTGAGTACTACGACTTGCTGGTCAGCAAGTTGCTTCCTTATCACCAATCCTTTCTTCGGCGAGTTCAGGAGGCCCTGCCAGAACAGCCCGCTGACGTGACCGCCGTCAAGGTCTTTTATGCGGTGGGAACCATCTTGCACAGTTTGGCCGATACCCGACTTTCCATTAAAGGAGGAGGGCCCATGCAAGGCTTTGATCAGGCGACCTTGTCGGCCATTTTTGTGGATTTTATTGTGGGCTCAATAGCCGGTTATTCACGTTGAAGAGCGTGCAGTCTATTTGTTGAAGTTAAGGGTTTGAGTCGAGTTGTTATCAGTGGCAGTTCTTGAAACTCCTCTCGTGGCTTGATTCCCGCTTCGCTTTTACAGCCAGACCCCATACTTCTTCCCCAAGTGAGAGACAGGGCTGACCACACCAGCGTCCAGTTCTTGCAACCTGCGCTCAACTGAGTACTCGGTTCCAGGTGCACTTTTCGAGGGTGACATGAGATGAGCGGTTCACGTCTGCAGGCAAGGTCGTTGGTTCATGGGGTGGCCCAGGGCGAGGTGCTGTTTTCCAGCGTGCCCTTGAGCCTGTGGGGAGGCGTCGACCCTTACACCAGCGAGGTGATCGATCGGCACCATCCGCTGTCGGGTCAACACCTGGCCGGCAAGGTGCTGGTGATGCCCAGCGGGCGTGGTTCGTGCTCCGGCAGCGCGGTAATCATGGAACTGTTGTTGAACGGCAAGGCGCCGGCGGCATTGGTGTTTGCCGAAGACGAAGAAATCCTCACGCTGGGGGCCTTGGTTGCCCAGGCGATCTTCCAGGTGTCGATCCCGGTGGTCAGTGTGGGCGAGGGCGGTTTCGAGCGCTTCGCCAAGGCCCGCTCGGTGCGAATAACGGGGGCGCTGGTGGAGATTGACGGCGGTGGTGATGACCCGGCCGTCGACGCCTCGGTGGCGGCGACCGGGGCCGTGCAGCTCTCGGCCAGCGATCGGGCGATGCTCGACGGCCAGTCCGGCAAGGCCTGCCAGGTGGCGATGCAGATCATCCTGCAGATGGCCCGGATTCAAGGCGCCAGTGAACTCATCGACGTGACCCAGGCGCATATCGACGGCTGCATCTACACCGGCCCGGCCAGCCTGCGCTTTGCGCAGCAACTCTGTGAGTGGGGCGCGAAGGTGGTGGTGCCCACCAGCCTCAACTCGGTATCGGTGGACCAGCGGCGCTGGCGCAGCCAGGGCATCAGGCCCGAACTGGGCGAGCCAGCCAGTGCCTTGGCGCAGGCCTACGTCAACATGGGCTGTGAACCGACCTTCACCTGTGCGCCGTACTTGCTCGACACCGCGCCGAGCTTGGGCGAGCAGATTGTCTGGGCCGAATCCAATGCCGTGGTCTACGCCAACAGCGTATTGGGCGCCCGCACCATGAAGTACCCGGACTACCTGGATATCTGCATTGCACTGACCGGGCGCGCGCCCTTGAGTGGTTGCCATATCGATAAGAATCGCCAGGCGGCGGTGGTGATCGAGGTGCCGCCGCTGGCGGATTTCGACGAGTCGCTGTATCCGCTGCTTGGCTACCATGTCGGCTTGATTGCCGGTCAGCGCATACCGCTGGTGATCGGGCTGGAACGCCAGTGCATGACCCTGGATGACCTGAAAGGCTTCGGCGCGGCCTTTGCCACCACCTGCGCGGCCCCGATGTTCCATATCGCTGGCGTCACCCCGGAAGCGCTGTCCCCAGCGGCGCAGCAGACGCTGGCCAGCCCCCTGGAAAGCATCAGGGTCAGCCGTGACGACCTGTACCGCAGTTGGCAGGAACTGAACACCGCCGATGATCGACAGGTGGACATCATCTCCCTGGGCAACCCGCATTTTTCCCTCGACGAATTCAAGCGCCTGGCGCAGCTGTGCGCCGGTCAGCGCAAGCACCCGCAGGTCTCGATCATGGTCACCAGCGGCAGGACGGTGTTCGAGCAGGCCGAGGCGGCCGGCGCGATCGAGGTCCTGGCAGCCTTCGGCGTGGAGTTCATCACCGACACCTGCTGGTGCATGATCGAAAAACCGCTGCTCAAGCCCAACGCCCGCTCGCTGATGACCAACTCCGGCAAGTACGCGCATTACGGCCCCGGTATTTCCGGCTTCGGCATTCACTATGCGGGGCTGGCGACCTGTGCCGAGACCGCGCGCAGCGGCCTGGCGCCGGAGGAAGCTCCCGCCTGGCTGCGGCCATGATCGGGTGTCGGCGCTCCGCGCCGCTAATCCCGAGCCGACATCCGCCCATCGTCCACTCGGACTAGGCAGGGCTGCCGATTTTTCCGCTGATGCGCAGCGCCATAGTGGCTGGCGGCGCGGGTGTTGCACCCGTCACCTTCAGCCAGCAAGGCGTAAGCGATGGACTTTGCATTCAGCGACGAGCAGGAAATGATCCGTGCGTCGGCCGAGGACTTTCTCGCCGACGTTTCCGACAGCGCGGCGGTACGAACGGCCATGGCCAGCGAGCTGGGCCATGACCCGGCCGTCTGGCAGCGCGTGTGCCAGGAACTGTGCTGGCCGGCGCTGCACATTCCCGAAGCCTGCGGCGGCCTGGGCCTGGGGTTTGTCGAGCTGTCGATCCTCCTCGAACAAATGGGCCGGCGGCTGTTCTGTTCGCCGTTCTTCGCCACCGCCTGCCTGGCGACCCCGGCCTTGCTCCTGGGGGGCTCGCCGGCCCAGCAGCAACGCTGGCTGCCGCGCATTGCCGACGGTTCACTGACCGCAACCCTGGCCAGCAGCAGCGGCCATGGCTGGGGCGCCGAGCAGGTGCAGGTCAGCGCGTTGGCCGAGGGCGCCGGCTATCGCCTCGACGGTGTGCTGGAGCATGTGTTGGATGGGCATAGCGCGCAGTTGCTGATCATTGCCGCTCGCCACCCGCACAGCACTGGCACGGCCGGCATCAGCCTGTTCGCGGTGGAGGCCGGGCATCCGGCGATGCAGCGCCAGTGCCTGCCGACCCTGGACCAGACCCGGCGCCTGGGGCGCATTGAACTGCGGCAGTTGTACCTGCCGGCGGAGCATCTGCTGGGCGATTTCGGCAGCGCCTGGCCGGTGCTCGAACGGGTCTTGCAACTGGCCTGCATCGCCCAGGCTGCAGAGCAGCTCGGTGGTGCCCAGCAGGTCTTCGACCTGACCCTGGCCTACATGCAGGAGCGGCGTCAGTTCGGCCGGCCGATCGCCAGCTTCCAGGCCCTGAAACACCGCGCGGCCGACCTGATGCTGCAACTGGAGTGCGCGCGTTCGGCCAGCTACTACGCCGCTTGCGTGGCGCAAGAGGCGCTGGACCCGGCCGGCGCCGCCCAGGTGGCCGAAGAATTGCCGCTGGCGGCGGCCCTGGCCAAGGCGCAGTGCTCGGAAAGCTATTACCAGTGCGCCGCCGAATCGATCCAGTTGCATGGCGGGGTTGGTTTCACCTGGGAATACGACCCGCACCTGTACTTCAAGCGGGCCCGGGCCAGCGAGGCGTTTCTCGGCTCGCCGGCCCTGCACCGCGAACAGATCGCCACGTGGATCCTGGGGGAGCAGCCATGAAAATCGGTTTCAGCCCAGAGGATGAGGCGTTTCGCCACGAGGTGGCGCAATGGCTGGCGGCCAACCTGGCGGGGGAGTTCGCCGCGCTGCGCTTTCGTGGCGGGCCGGGGGACGAACACAGCTTTCCCGAACAGCGCAAAGCCTGGGAACGGCGCCTCGCCGAAGGCGGCTGGACCTGTGTCGGCTGGGCCCCGGAGCATGGCGGCCGCGGCTTGTCCATCAGCCGGCAGGTGATCTTCCATGAGGAATACGCCCGTGCTGGCGGCCCCGGGCGCATGGGGCATATCGGCGAGGGCCTGGCCGGGCCGACCCTTGTGGCGTTCGGCACTGAAGAACAGCAACGTCGCCTGCTGCCGGGTATTCGCAATGGCACGACGTTCTGGTGCCAGGGCTATTCCGAGCCCGAGGCCGGTTCCGACCTGGGCAACGTCAAGACCCGGGCCACGCAGGACCCGCACAGCGGCGACTGGCTGATCAAGGGGCAGAAGGTCTGGACCTCCCTGGCGCACGAGGCCGACTGGTGTTTTGTCCTGGCCCGCACCGAGGCCGGCAGCGTCGGGCATCACGGCTTGTCGTTCCTGCTGGTGCCCATGGCCCAGCCCGGGGTACTGGTGCGTCCGATCGAACAGTTGACCGGCACCTCGGAGTTCAACGAGGTGTTTTTCGACGAGGCCCGCACCGAAGCGCGGAACATCGTCGGCCGCCCGGGCGAGGGCTGGAAGATCGCCATGGCACTGCTGGGGTTCGAGCGTGGGGTGTCGACCCTTGGCCAGCAGATGCAGTTCCACAACGAACTGCAGCGGATCATCGACATCGCCCGGGGCAACGGCGCGGCCCGCGACCCGTTGCTGCGCCAGCGCCTGGCCGAGGCCTGGGGCGGCCTGCGGATCATGCGCTACAACTCGCTGCGCATGCTCAGCGGCCCCCAGGACGGCAGCCTGAGCCGTGCCGCCAGCATCTACAAACTGTGCTGGTCCACCTGGCACGCGCGCCTCGGCAAGCTGGCGATGGACGTGCTCGGCGCCGAGGCCGAACTGCTGGAAGGCGCGCCCTATGCGCTGCGCCCCGAGCAAGCCCTGTTCCTGTTCTCGCGGGCCGACATGCTGTACGGCGGCAGCAACGAAATCCAGCGCAACATCATCGCCGAGCGCGCCCTGGGCATGCCCCGGGAACCGCGCCCGGTTTCTTGATCGAGGAGTGTGTTCATGGCGGTTCCTGAATATGTACCGGGCCACGGCCTGCTGCGGGGCAAGTCGGTGCTGATCACCGCCGCGGCCGGTGCCGGCATTGGTTATGCCGCGGCGTTGCGGGCGGCGGAAGAGGGCTGCCGGGCCTTGCTGCTGAGTGACATCCACCCCGGGCGGCTGGCCGAGGCGGTGGCCGGGATTCGCCGGGCCAGCGGGCTTGAGGCGGTGTTTGGCGAGTTGTGCGATGTCACCGACGAGGCCCAGGTGCAGCACCTGGTGGCTTGCGCCGAACGCGACCTGCAGGGGGTCGATGTGCTGATCAACAACGCCGGCCTCGGCGGTTCGCGCCGCTTGCTGGAGATGCCCGACGCGGAGTGGCAGCGGGTGCTGGATGTGACCCTCACCGGGACCATGCGCATGACCCGGGCGATCCTTCCGGGAATGATCCGCCGCGGCGCCGGGGTCATCGTCAATAACGCCTCGGTGCTCGGCTGGCGGGCCCAGAAGGAGCAGTCCCACTACGCCGCGGCCAAGGCCGGGGTGATGGCCCTGACCCGCTGCGCGGCGCTGGAAGCGGCCGAGCACGGCATTCGCATCAATGCCGTCAGCCCGAGCATCGCCATGCACGATTTCCTGCGGCGCAGCGCGCCCCCGGCGGTGCTTGAGCAACTGGCCGCCGGCGAGGCGTTCGGGCGTGCCGCCGAGGTTTGGGAAGTGGCCAACGTGATGATGTTCCTGGCCAGCGACTACAGCTCCTATATGACCGGGGAAGTGCTCTCGGTCTCCAGCCAGAGGGCTTGAACATGCCGCGAGTTTTTGCCACGCCCGCTGCCATGGCCGATGCCGTCGGCGAGGAACTGGGGGTCAGTGACTGGCTGCTGCTGAAGCAGGAGCGCATCGACCTGTTCGCCGACGCCACCGGCGACCACCAGTGGATTCATGTCGACCCCCAGCGTGCCGCCAGTGGGCCGTTTGGCGCCTGCATCGCCCACGGCTACCTGAGCCTGGCCCTGGTCAACCTGTTCCTGCCGCAGATCGTCGAGGTTCGCGGGGTGGCCATGGGGGTCAACTACGGCTGTGACCGGGTGCGCTTTCCCGCGGCCATCCCCGCCGGCTCGCGGGTACGCGGCAGTGCCCGGCTGCTGGCGGTGGCGCCGGTCCAGGGCGGGGTCCAGGCGACCCTGCAGGTCAGCGTCGAGATCGAAGGCCAGGCGCGTCCTGGCTGCGTGGTCGACACCATCAGTCGTTACTACCCGGCCTGAGCCGGCCGCTTGTCCATTCCAGGAGCACAACATGAACCACGCCGTCATCGTTTCCACCGCTCGCACGCCGATCGGCAAGGCCTTTCGCGGGGCGTTCAACGACACCGAGGCACCGCGTATGGGCGGCCACGTGGTGCGTGAAGCGCTGCGCCGCGCCGGGGTCGAACCCGGCGAAGTGGATGATGTGCTGATCGGCGCCGCGGCCCAGCAAGGCACCCAGGGCTACAACCTGGGGCGCCTGTGCGCCATGGCCGCCGGCCTGCCCGCGACCGTGGCCGGAATGGCCCTGGATCGCCAGTGCGGTTCGGGGCTGATGAGCATCGCCACCGCGGCCAAGGGCATCATCTGCGATGAAATCGAGATTGCCGTGGCCGGTGGCCTGGAGTCGATTTCCCTGGTGCAGAACCGCCACAAGAACAGCTACCGCAACCAGAGCTCGGCGGTCATCGAGCACGACCCGCGGGCTTACATCCCGATGATCGAAACCGCCGAGATCGTCGCCCAGCGCTATGGCATCTCGCGCCAGGCCCAGGACGCCTACAGCCTGGAGAGCCAGCTGCGCACGGCCCGGGCCCAGGAAGCCGGGCGCTTCGATCGGGAGCTGGCGCCGCTGAGCAGCCGCAAGGCGATCGTCGACAAGGCCAGCGGTGCAACCCGCTATGAAACCCTGACCCTGCAGCAGGACGAGTGCAATCGCCGCGACACCACCCTGGCCAGCCTCGGCGCCCTGGAGCCGGTGTGGGCCGGCGGCGAATGGAGCGGCCCCGGGCGCTTCATCACCGCCGGCAACGCTTCGCAGTTGTCCGACGGTGCCTCGGCTGCGGTGCTGATGAGCGCGCGCCAGGCCGAGCGCCGGGGCTTGCAGCCCCTGGGTATCTACCGGGGCCTGGCGGTGGCCGGGTGCAACGCCGATGAAATGGGCATAGGCCCGGTCTACGCGATTCCCAAGCTGCTCAAGCGCCATGGCCTGACGGTGGACCACATCGGCCTCTGGGAGCTGAACGAGGCCTTTGCCTGCCAGGTGCTGCATTGCCGCGACACCCTGGGCATTCCCATGGAGCGCCTCAACGTCAACGGTGGCGCCATTGCCCTCGGGCATCCGTTCGGCATGTCCGGGGCGCGTATGGTCGGCCACGCCCTGATCGAGGGGCAGCGCCGGGGCGTGCGTTATGTGGTGGTGAGCATGTGCATCGGCGGCGGCATGGGCGCCGCGGCCCTGTTTGAAGTGGCCTAGGAGGCGCGAATGATCAGCAGTGAACGGATCCAGGCGATCATGCAAGGCTATGTGCAAAAGGTCGATGCCGGCGACATCGAGGCGATTGTCGCGCTGTACGCCGAGGATGCGGTGCTGGAAGACCCGGTGGGCCAGCCGCCAGTGCGCGGGCTGGCGGCCATCGCCGAGTTCTATCGCCAGGGCCTGGGAACGGCCAAGGTCTCGGCGACCCTGAGCGGCCCGGTACGGGTGACGCTCAATGGCTGCGCGGCGATGGCCTTTCGCATCGAGATGCTGTGGCAGGGCCTGCCCTGTTCGTTGCAGGTGATCGATGTCATGGAGTTCGACGAGCAGGGCTTGATCCGCTCGATGAAGGCCTACTGGGGCCCGGCCAACATCCAGCCTCTGGGTTGAGCCGCGTCGCGCCAGGGCGTGCCTTGTACGCCCTGGTGCCTGCCGTTACTTGCGGCTATTTGAAGTACGCGTTCTGGGTGCGCCCGGTTTCGTAGAACGCCTTGAGGTTCTCGGCGATCTGCCGCACCACCTGATCCATGGCCTTGCGCAGCAGGCGCTCGACCAGGCGTCCTCCGCGCATTTGGTAGTACAGGCGGGTGACGACCCGGGTCCCGCTGCCTTCGGCCTGCAACTGGTAATGAAAGTGTGCTTGGCGAAAGGGGAAGGGCGCGCCGGCCTGTTCCCGGTGCAGGCGCAGGACAAATCCTAGCCCCTCTTGCCAGTGCACCACGCTTTCATCCAGCCAGCGCCCGCCTTTGCGAAACACCCGGCGGCTGGCTCCCACCTCCTGTGCCGGCCCGGGGTGCAGCCGGCAGCCGGTGAGGCCGGGAACATAGTGCGGGGCCAGGCGCAAATCACTCAGGCTGGCCCAGACCGTGGCGTTGTCGAGATTGAGCAAGACACTGTGGCTGGCAATGGCTGGCATCGGATATTCCTCTTGGACGTGTTTCGAAAACCGCCCGGGGCGGCGCGTTGGATCCGGGTTCAGCCGTGGGCCTGTACCGCTGCCAGAAAGGCCGGGCGCTCGCCACCGCCGTGCACCAGCAGGTCACTGCCGCTGACATAGCGGGCCAGGGGGGAGGCCAGGTACAGGCAGGCATCGCCGATGTCCTCGGGGCTGGCCAGGCGTTGCAGGGGAATGCCGGCGGCGACCCGCTCCAGGCCGGCGGCGTCGCCATAGTGCAAGGCCGCCTGTTCGGTGAGGACCAGCCCGGCGCTGACCGTGTTCAGGCGGACCTTGGGCGCCCACTCCACCGCCAGCGAGCGGGTCAGGTTCAGCAGCCCGGCCTTGGCCGCGCCATAGGCGGCGGTGCCGGGGGAGGGTCGGCTGGCGCTGACACTGGTGATATTGATGATGCAGCCGCCTTCGGCCTGGGCTTGCATCACCCGATTGGCCTGCTGGCACAGGTTCAGCGGCGCCAACAGGTTGAGGCGGATGATCGCCTCGCTGAAGCGCGGCGAGGCACTGGCGGCGTCGGCCTGGGGCGCGCCACCGGCATTGTTGACCAGCACGTCGAGCCGGCCGCAGCGTGCGCGCACCTGATCCACCAGCGCCTGGGACTGCTCCACGTCGCGCAGGTCGCAGGCGATGAACAACGCCTCGCGCCCAGCGCTGGCGGGCAGTTGCTCAGGGGCCTGGCGCCCGCAGATCAGCACCTGCGCGCCCCGTTCCAGAAAACGTTGGCTGATGCCCCGGCCAACCCCCTTGCCGCCGCCGGTGACCAGCACCACGCGGCCCTTGAAATCCATTGGTTGCTGCATGCCTGCCTCGCTCTGGGCTGTTGTCGAGGGCTTGATCCTAGGGGCCGCTCAGCGGGCCTCCAACGTCCAAAGGGACTAGGCAGGCTAGTCCTCTCGGACGATGTGGGCGGCCCTGGCGCTGCGCACAATCGGCGCACGACAAAAAGCCGGAGGACCGGGCATGAAGGCTTCAGCGCAAGGGCGGGCAGTGACGCTGCCCAACGGTATGCGACTGCATTACCAGGACATGGGCAGCGGTGAACCGGTGGTGTTCATCCACGGCAGCGGGCCGGGTGCCAGCGGCCACAGCAACTTCAAGGGCAACTACCCGGCGTTCGCCGCGGCCGGCCATCGCTGCATCGTGCCCGACCTGCCGGGCTACGGCGCGTCCGACAAGCCACGGGTCGAGTACCGCCTGGCGTTTTTTGTCGAGGCCCTCACTGGCCTGCTCGATGCCCTGGATATTGGCCGCTGCGTGCTGATCGGCAACTCCCTGGGCGGGGCGATTGCCGTGCAATTGGCGCTGGACCAGCCGCAGCGGGTCAGCCGCCTGGTGCTGATGGCCCCCGGCGGGCTGATGGACAAGCAGGAGTATTACCAGCGCATGCCGGGGATTCAGCGGATGGCCGCGGCGTTCGCCACCGACGAGCTGCACGATGCCAGCGGCATGCGCCGCCTGCTCGGCCTGCAAGTGTTCGACCCGAGCCTGATCAGCGACGAAACGGTGAATGAGCGAGTGGCCGTGGTCCGCGAGCAGCCGCGTGAAGTGCTGTCGACCATGCAGGTGCCGAACCTGACCGCGCGCCTGGCCGAGTTGAGTTGCCCGATCCTCGGCTTCTGGGGCGTCAATGACCAGTTCTGCCCGGCCTCCGGGGCGCAGACCCTGATGGAACATTGCCGGCAGATCCGCCTGCTGCTGCTCAGCGAATGCGGGCACTGGGTGATGGTGGAATATCGCCAGCTGTTCAACCGCCAGTGCCTGGAGTTCCTGGCGGAGCCGCGAGCATGAACCAGGCCCTGCAACAGCAGTACGGCGAAGCGCTGTACCAGGCCTTGCGCCAGGGCGTGACCCTGGCGCCGCTGACCGAGTGCTGGCCGGACATCAGCATCGAAGACGCTTACCAGATCTCGCTGTACGGCATCCAGAGGCGGGTGGCGGACGGTGACCGCATCGTCGGCAAGAAAATCGGCGTGACCTCGGCGGCGGTGCAGCAGATGCTCGGCGTGCACCAGCCGGACTTCGGTTTTCTCACCCAGGCCATGGCCTTTGCCGACGGCGCGAGCATCTCCCTGGCGGCCAATCGGCTGATCCAGCCCCGGGCCGAAGGCGAGATCGCCTTCAAGCTCAAGCGCGACCTGCTGGGCCCCGGGGTCACCGAGGCCGATGTGCTGGACGCCAGCGAGTGGGTGGCGCCGTGTTTCGAGATTGTCGACTCACGGATTGATGGCTGGCGGATTCGTATCCAGGACACCGTGGCCGACAACGCCTCCTGCGGTGTCTTCGTGCTGGGGGAACAGCGCGTCGACCCGCGGCAGCTGGACCTGCCGGCGCTGCGCATGCAGGTGTTCAAGAATCGGCAGTGGCTCAGCCAGGGCCTGGGCTCGGCGGTACAGGGCAACCCGCTGACGGCGGTGGCCTGGCTGGCCAATACCCTGGGGGCCTTCGGCATTGCCTTCAAGGCCGGGGAAATCATTCTCTCCGGGTCCCTGGTGCCCCTGGAACCGGTGCGTGCCGGTGATGAATTTTCCTTGACCATCGATGGCCTGGGCAGTGCCCGGGTGTCTTTTTGCGCCTGACCCGAGGGGTAAGCCAATGAGCAAGAAACTCAAGGCCGCGATTATCGGCCCGGGCAACATCGGCACCGACCTGTTGCTCAAGATGTGCCGTTCCGAATGGATCGAACCGGTGTGGATGGTCGGTGTCGACCCGCACTCGGTCGGCCTGCAGCGGGCCCGGGAACTGGGCCTGAAGACCAGCGCCGACGGCGTGGACGGCTTGCTGCCCCACGTCCTGGACGACGATATCCGCATGGCCTTCGACGCCACCTCGGCTTACGTGCATGCCGAAAACAGCCGCAAGCTCAATGCCCTGGGGGTGATCATGATCGACCTGACCCCGGCGGCCATCGGGCCTTTCTGCGTGCCGTCGGTGAACCTGCGGCAACACGCCGAGAGCCTGGCGCTGAACGTCAACATGGTCACCTGCGGCGGCCAGGCGACGATTCCCATGGTGGCGGCGGTGGCCCGGGTGCAGCCGGTGAGCTATGGCGAGATCGTCGCCACCGTGTCCTCGGCCTCGGTGGGCCCCGGCACCCGGCAGAACATCGATGAATTCACCCGGACCACCGCCGAGGCGGTACAGCGCATCGGCGGCGCGCGGCGGGGCAAGGCGATCATTGTCATCAACCCGGCCGAGCCACCGCTGATGATGCGCGACACCATCCACTGCCTGACCGACAGCGCCCCGGACCAGGCGGCCATCCGCGCCTCGGTACTGGACATGGTCAAGGAGGTGCAGCGCTATGTGCCGGGCTACAAGTTGATCAACGGCCCGGTGTTCGACGGCAAGCAAGTGAGCATCTATATCGAGGTCGAGGGCCTGGGGGACTTCCTGCCCAAGTCCGCCGGCAACCTCGACATCATGACCGCCGCGGGCTTGCGCACCGCCGAAATGTTTGCCGAACAAGCCCACCTGGGCACCCTGCAACTGCCTGTTCGTTGACCGGAGAATTGCCATGAATCTGCACGGTAGAAGCGTTGTTCTGCATGACATGAGCCTGCGTGACGGGATGCACGCCAAGCGCCACCAGATCAGCCTGGAACAGATGGTCTCGGTGGCCAGCGGGCTCGACGCGGCGGGGGTGCCGCTGATTGAAATCACCCACGGCGACGGCCTCGGCGGGGCGTCGCTGAACTACGGCCTGCCGGCCCACAGCGACGAGGAGTACTTCGCCGCGGTGATCCCCCGGCTCAAGCAGGCCAGGGTGTCGGCGCTGCTGCTGCCGGGCATCGGCACCCTCGATCACCTGAGAATGGCCCACGAGCACGGGGTGAGCTGCCTGCGCGTGGCCACCCATTGCACCGAGGCCGATGTCTCCAGCCAGCACATCGGCATGGCGGCGAAGATGGGCCTGGACACGGTGGGGTTCCTGATGATGGCGCACATGCTCAGCGCCGAAAAACTCCTGCAGCAGGCGCAACTGATGCAGCGCTACGGCGCCAACTGCATCTATTGCACCGACTCGGCGGGCTACATGCTGCCCGCTGAAGTCAGTGAAAAGATTGGCGTGCTGCGCCAGGGGCTCGACCCGGCGACCGAGGTCGGCTTCCACGGCCACCACAACCTGGGCCTGGCGATCGCCAACTCGCTGGCGGCGATCGAGGCCGGCGCCGCGCGCATCGATGGTTCGGTGGCGGGGCTCGGCGCCGGCGCCGGCAACACGCCGCTGGAAGTGTTGGTCGCGGTGCTCGAACGCATGGGCGTCAGCAGCGGGGTGGATCTGTACGCGATCATGGATGTCGCCGAGGACCGGGTGGTGCCCATGCTCGACCAGCCGATTCGCCTCGACCGGGATGCGCTGACCCTGGGCTATGCCGGGGTCTACAGCTCGTTCCTGCTGTTCGCCAAGCGTGCCGAGCGCAAGTACGGCATCTCGGCCCGCGAGCTGCTGGTGGAGCTGGGCCGGCGCGGCACCGTCGGCGGCCAGGAAGACATGATCGAAGACCTGGCGTTGACCCTGTCCCGGGCCCGCGGCGTGCTGCCGACCTGATGTCGCCGGGCGCCGCGGGCAGCCGCCTCGGTGTTCAGGGCAGCAGGCCGCGCACCTGCGGCGGATAGCAGGGGTTGGTGGGGCACAGGCTCAGGGTGCTAGCGGCGCGGTAGGCCGGTTCCTTGAATACCTGATAGGCACCGACGCTGGTGAAGAGGGCGATGAGGAGCAGGAACAGGGTGGATTTGCGCATGACGAGCCTCCATGGCGGTTTTGTTCTTGTCGGTCGACCTTATGCTGTCCACCCCTGGCCCGACCTCGTCCGATCGGACTAGCCGGTCGAGCTGGGAGCGACTGGCGCGGCGTCCTGTGGGTCCTCAGCCCAGGGTCGCCACGCTGCGCAAGATCAAGCGCACCAGCATGGTCTGTCGGGTGACCCCGGTCTTGGAGAAGGTCGAGCGCAGGTGCGCGCGCGCGGTGTTGCGGCTGATGCCCAGCTCCGTCGAGGCTTCGTCCAGGGTCAGGCCGTTGGCCAGGAGCATGGCCAGTTGGGTTTCCGCCGGGGTGAAATCGAACAGTACCCGGACGATCTCCTGGGGCGCGCTGGAGTGCTGCTCCGGGTCGCTGATGAAAATCACCACCGTAGGGCAACGCGTGCCCTCGCTCCAGGCCGACAGCGGCACCGAGCGCACGATGATGCCCAGGTCGGCGCGCCCCGAGGGGCGTTGCACGCGCAGGGCCTCGACCACCGATGGGTTGCTGCGTTGTTGCGAGAGCAGCGACTGCTTCACCAGGCGCCGGAACTCCTGGGTATCGCGCACGGTGCCGACTTGCAGCCCCTCGTTGACCAGCTTGATACCGTCCTTTTCCTGGATCAGCCGATCGGCCACCTGATTGGTCTGCAGCACCTTGCCGGTCTCGTCGAGGATGATGGTGCCGATGGCCATCTGGTCCACCGCGCCGGCATAGAGGTTGCGTTCGGTCTCGATGCGGTTGAGCTTCATGTGCATCTTGATCGAGCGCTCCAGGTGCGGCACGAATTGCGCCAGCAGCTGTTTCTCCTCCTCGCCGAAGGGCGGGTCGCCGCGCCCGCGACTGATCCGCAGGCGGCATTGCGCGCCTTCGCTGGTGTTGATGTCGGTGCCGAGGATATGGAACACCCCCACCGGTTCGAGGAAGTTGCGGTAGAACTCCGACTGCAGCCAGTCGTCGTTGGAGACGAACTCGGCGAGGGTCACCACCTGGCGGTTGGGCAGGTCGACAAACGGGTCGAGGCTGAAGAAATGGGTGTTGTAGGAGGTCGTGACCTCGCTTGAACTACCGGTGGTGCTGACCAGCAGCCCGTCCACCTGGGCACTGGGCGGGCGCAGGATGAAGGTCACGTATTGGCTCTGCAGGTGGTGGTTGAGCTGGTTGAGGAAGGTGGCCCATGGAATGTTCTCCAGGGGCCCTTGATAGAGGTTGCCGATCAGGTCGCTGAATGTCTCGAGGCTGAGGTTTTTCTGCATGGCGAAAACCGTTTTTATTATTGTTTAGGTAACAGCGTTGGCCGAGATTAGGGTCGGCCTCGCTGGCGCACAACGGCTCAAGCAAGGTGGCTGATCGGCAAGTCTCCCGAGGCGGATCAGGGCTGAAATCAGCGCTGCTGGTCGTCCAGCACGACGAATTCCCTGGGCTCCAGGAGGCTCGTCGGCAGGACCTCGATGTCGGTGTAGAACTGCTCGTACCATTTGCGCAGTTGGTACACCGGGCCGTCGCCGTCGCACAGCAGCGGGTTGTCCACCCGGGTCTTGCTGTGCCAGATCGCCACGTCCTCGTAGAACGCTTCCTGGGCCTGTTGCACATAGGCCTTGGCCATCGCCTGGTTCTGCTCTTCGCTGAGGCCGGGGATCTTCTTCACCAGCACGCCGTAGCGCAGAGTGAAGCTGTGCTGGTCGATAGGCACGTGGCAGTTGAGCAGGATCGAATGAATCGGTTGACCGTCCATGGCGCCGGTCATTTCGGTGATCTGGTAGGCCGGGCCGAAGTAGGTGGCGGTGGTGCTCAGTTCGCTGTCGCCGGACAGGCGTTCACTGCGGGCGCGCATCACCTGGGTCGCCAGATGGCCCTCGAAGCGGTTGCTGAACGCTTGCACCGGGGCGCCGTGGACCGTGCCGAAATGCGCCATGTCGGCGACGTTGTCGATCAGCTCGCGGCAATGGGTCTCGATCTTCAGCTCCGCCACTTCCCAATGGGCCCACTGGTCGTCGAAGCAGGCGTCGATCCTGGGGATGCGTTGCTGTTCGAGCGGCGGGTTGTCCTGCGGGTCGTTCCAGATGAACAGCAGGTGGTTTTCCTCCATCAGCGGCCAACTCTTGAGCCGTGCCCGGGGCGGAATCCGTTTGGCATAAGGGATGTCGTCGCAGACCCCGTCGGCGCCCCAGCGCCAGGCGTGGAAGGGGCAGCGCAGGGAGCTGCCTTCGACGCAGCCGCCGCTCAGGTCGGCGCCCATGTGCGGGCAGTAACCGTCCAGAACGTGCAGCTCGCGGTCTTCGCCCATGAAAGCCACCAGCCGGGTGCCGAACACATCCAGGCGATGGGCCTTGCCGTCGCGGTACTGGGCGGCCAGCCCCAGGCAATGCCAGCCACGGGCGTAGCGCGCTGGCAAGGCTTGGCTCTCGATGCGGTGCAGGGTGCTCATCTTGTACTTCTCCTGGTCAGGGTGGGGCCGCCGTGGCCTCAGGCAGAAACCCGGCGGTACTTGCACTCCTTGGCGATTCTGCCGCCCCTGCACCCGCTGGCATCGTCTGAATGGACGATGGCTCCTGTTGCCCAGCCCGCTCTACTGGGCTCAATGACCATCAGAGGAGTGAACCATGAGCCGTCAAACAGGGTCGGTCGCGGTGATTACCGGCGCCGCCAGCGGAATTGGCCGGGGCCTGGCCGAGGAGGCCGCGCGGCGCGGCATGCGCCTGGTGCTGGCCGATCGCGATGCCTCAGCGCTGGCCCAGGTGTGCGCCGCCTTGCAGGCTGGCGGGAGTGAGGTGGTGAGCCGGGTGACCGATGTCGGGCAACTGGCCCAGGTCGAGGCCCTGCGCGATTGCGCGGTGGAGCGTTTCGGTGGCGTCGACCTGGTGTTCAACAATGCCGGGGTGATGCAGACCGGCTACAGCTGGGAGATCAGCCAGGCGCAGTGGCAACGCCTGCTCGACGTCAACCTCGGCGGGGTGATCCATGGCATCCGCTGCTTCGTCCCGCTGCTGCTGCGCCAGGGCCGTGGCGGCCATGTGATCAACACCGCGTCCCTGGCCGGGCTGCTCAGCAGCCCGTTGCTGGCGCCCTATAACGTCACCAAGCAAGCGGTGGTGGCGCTCTCGGAAACCCTGCATTACGAATTGGCCCTGCTGGACGCGCCGATCGCGGTTTCGGTGATCTGCCCGGGCGCGGTGGCCAGCTCGATCATGGCCTCGAACCAGCACAGCGACACCGCCGGTGACGGCTTGAGCCAGTTGCTCGGCGAGCGTATTCGCGAAGGCATGAACCCCGCTGAACTGGCCGCGCTGGTGTTCGAGGCCATTGACGCCAAGCGCTTCTGGGTCCTGCCGCACAAGGAGTTCAAGGTGGCGCTGCAACGCCGGGTGCGCAGCATCCTCGATGAAACCAACCCCCAGTTCCAGCTGTCCGCCAGCGAAGGAGAAGCGCATGCCTCTTGATCCGCAGATCGCCGCAGTCCTGCACGCCCTGGAGGGCCAGGCCGCGGCGGATTTCAGCCAGCTGGACGCCGTCCAGTACCGTCAGTTCGCCGATAACCTGATGGTGGCGCCCCCTGGTGCGGCCTTGCATGAAGTGCGCGAGTTGCGCGTGGCCGGCGCCAGCGGTGAACTGGATGCGCGGCTGTACCGCCCACAGGACCAGGAATGCCTGCCGCTGCTGGTGTTCTTTCACGGCGGCGGTTTCGTCGTCGGCACCCTCGATACCCACGACCACTTGTGCCGGGCCCTGGCCAGCCAGACCGGCGCGGTGGTGGTCTCGGTGGCCTATCGGCTGGCGCCGGAAGCGCCGTTTCCGGCCGCGCCCGAGGACTGTTACGCCGCCACCTGCTGGCTGGTGCAGCACGCGGACGAACTGGGCATCGACGGGCAGCGCCTGGCCCTGGCGGGGGACAGTGCCGGGGGCAATCTGGCGCTGGCGGTCAGTCGCCTGGCGGCCCAACGGCAAGGGCCGAAGATTGCGTATCAATGCCTGTTCTATCCGGTGACCGACGCGGCCTGCGACAGTGCCTCCCACCACGAATTCGCCGAGGGCTATTTTCTTACCCGGGCGATGATGCAGTGGTTCTGGCAGCAGTACCTGCCAGACCCCGCGCAGGGCGTCGATCCCCTGGCTTCGCCGTTGCGTGCCGAGCATCCGGCGGGCTTGCCGCCGACCACCCTGATCAGCGCCGAGTTCGATCCCTTGCGCGATGAAGGTGAAGCCCTGGCCGAGCGTCTAAGCGCCGCCGGGGTGCAGGTGCGGCTGCATCGTTGCGCCGGCATGGTCCATGGTTTCATCAGCATGACGGCTTCGGTCGATGTCGCCGCCCGCGTCCTGGCGCAAGCCTGCGCTGAACTGCGTCAGGCCCTGGCTTGAACTTGGGGGTGTGACAAAGGGCAACCGGCCCCAGGCGCCAAGCGCATGGGGCCGGTCCCGTTTCAGCGGGTGCCGAGCTTGCGCAGGTTGCCCGGGGTGAAGTCGTCATCGACGAAGTGGCTGGCATTGAGCTTGGCCGGCTTCTGGTCCACCAGCAGCCGGTCAACCAGGTAGGAGCCGGCGATCAGGTCCTGGTAGATGCCCAGGCGGGCCTGGTAGCGCTGCATCTCGTAGGCATAGACCGAAGTTTGCATGTTGGTGCGCCATAGCTGGCCACGGCTGTCGTAGTTGTCGGCCAGGGTGGCGGCCCAGGTGTCCTCGTCGAGGTACAACATGCGCTTGGCATAGATATGCCGCGCGCCTTGCTTGAGCGTGGCCTGTAAAACCCAGACCCGATGCTTCTCGTAGCGCATGTATTGCGGGTTGACGTGGCCGGTGGTGGCGAGGATCTGCTCCTGGCTCACGCTGGGATCGTCAATCCGGTAGTTGTGGTACGGAATGTAGATGTCCCGCTTGCCGACGATGCTCCAGTTGTAGCGATCCGGTGCGCCGTTGAACAACCGGTCTTCGTCGTACACGCGAAAGCCACCGGCGCCGGTGGGCGAGTCGTAGCCCACGGTCGGCGCCCGTCTTACCCGGCGCTGCCCGGGGCTGTATTGCCAGGCCTGGCGTGGCGAGGCGGTGGGGTTGATGAACTCGTGGCCGATGATGATCTCGCCCTTCTTGCGCAGCGGCTCCAGAGTCACCTGGAGGAAGTTGCTGAGCACCCCGTTGGCGTTTTCCGGGGTTCGGTCCGGGGCCGACCAGATCGAATGGATCTTGTAGTTGACCCGCTCCAACACCTGTTCCTTGTTGGCATACACCACCGCCTGCTGGTAGTTGGCCTCTTCGGTGTAGGCGCGGCCGGCGAGGGTGTGGTTGAACATCAGTTCGCTGCCGTTCTTGGGGATCGGGAACGGCGAGGCGGCCCAGGCGTTGCGGGTGTCGTTGCCGTCGTTGATCAACTCGGCATTCAGCGCATTGGCCTTGATGTGGTCATACAGCCGCTGATCGAAGCGGAAGTCGCGGTGGCTGGGGTACACCGGAATGTTGAAGGTCTGCGGGTAGCGCTTGAGCAGCGCCTGCTGGCCGTCGCTGAGGTTGGCGGCGTACTTCTGCATGTTCTGGGCGGTGATCACGAACAGCGGTTTTTCCGCCGCGTAGGGATCGGGGTAGGGGCTGCCGGGCCCGTCGTACTTGAGTTGGGGCGGCAGGCCCAGCCATTTTCCCGACCAGGCGGGAATGCTGCCGTCGGCGTTGCCGGCCCGTTCCGCGCCCATTGGCGTCAGGTCCTGGCCCAGGCGTGCGGCTTCCTCGGGGCTGACCTTGGCCTGGGCCGCGAGGCACGCAGCCATCAAGCTGGCGGCCAGGGTTGTGCGCAACAACAGGGTGTTGGGAGTGTTCGACATGCTGTGCTCCTTGGGGCGGGGAATCAGAACCGATACTTGAAGTTGAGGGCGACGTTGTCGCGGTCGGCCAACGGGCTGTTGTTGGCGTTGCCCAGATAGGCGTTGTAGCGGGCTTCGACGGTGAAGTTACCGAGGTAGCGCCAGGCACTGCCAAGGCTGGCGCGGTCGTCGCCCTGGCCCGAGTTGATCGAGCCCACCAGCGAGCTGTCGTTGTGCGCTGCGGTGCTGAAGGTCAGTGGGATCGACAGGTCCCAGCCGGTGAACACGTCGTTGTAGTCAAAGCTGGCCTGCACCGTGTAGCCCCAGGCCGCGCGGTCGTGGAGCAGTTTGTCGGTGCCCGGCAGGCTCAAGCCGGGGGCCAGCTGGGTCGGCAGCGAGTGGTCATTGCTCAACACCTGGTTGTACACCAGCTCGCCGGTCAGGGTGGTGTTGTCGGCCCAGGACGAGGGCCCCAGCACCTCGATCACCGAGACCTGGGCCTGCAGGGTCCTGGCCCGCACCGGGCTGGCAAAGCCGTTGTCGACCATCACCGGCTGGCCATCGCGGTAGCTGACTTCGCCGGCGATGCTGGTGTCGCCGAGCACGCTGGAGAAGCTCGCGCCGTACTGATCGATGTTGTCGAAGTAGATCGCCCGGTAACTGCCCAGCTGGCTCTGGAAGTCCAGGGACGGGGTCTTGTCGTGGTAGCGCGAGTAGTACAGGCCGAACTCGGTGTTGTTCAGCGATTCGGCGGCGTAGGTGAACGCCAGGCCGTACTGGCCGCTGTTGCTCGGGGTGTCGTTTTTCAGGCGACGGACGAAGCCCGACGCATCGTTCTCGCCGCCGCGGTCGATGTAGTCGGTGGTGGAAAAATAGCTGCCGACCCCGAACAGGTCGGTTTTCTGCCACTGGTACTGGTAGTAGGCCTGGACGTCCAGGCTGTCGCTCAGGCTGAACTGGGTGAACAGCTGGCCCACCGGCAGCAGCACTTCCTTGACCTCGACCCCCGGGGTGGTCGACTTGGTGGCGTCCACCGGGCTCTGCGCCGCCGAGATCCCGGGGTAGAACAGGCTTTCGCCCCAGCTCACCACCTGCTTGCCCAGGCGTACGTTGAGGTTGTGCCCGGACAGGTTCCAGGTGCCGTAGGCGTAGGCGTCCAGCAGGCGAAAATCGTTGCGGTGCTGGTCGATGGTGTCCTGGGAAAAGCGCTCGGGACGGCTGCAACGGCCGCCGGCAAAGCAGTTGGAGGTGCCGCTGGGGTTGTCGTTGTCGCGGTCGTAGACGTTGTCGTAGAAGCCGTCGGCGCGAATGAAAAAACCGTAGAGGTCGCGCCAGTGGATGTTGGCTTCCGTGAGGAAGCCGCTGCGGTTGCTGATCAGGCTGCCCCTGGCGAAGGCGTTGTCGCCGTCGTTGCCATTGGCGTTGGCCAGCAGCTTGTGATCGCGCGAGGCGGTACGCCAGGCCAGGCTGTAGGTCAGGGTGGTGTCCCAGTCGACACTCAGCTCATCGCTGGGTTGGAAGGTCATGGCGCTGGCCGGTCCGCCGAGCCCGCCGGCCAGCATCAGCAAGGCAATGTTCAGTCGGGTGAGCAGCGATAGTGGGGCGATTGTTGTTTTTGTCATCTCGTCCTCGTGCCCAGGTCAGGGCTGCCCGACCTGCAGTTAAGGGTGGGGAAGTGCCGCAGGAACGACTATGGGAGCGGTGGCGGGGCGCGGCATCGTCCAAGCGGACTAAGCGCTTGGCGGTGGCGGGCGCTAGTCCCATTGGACGATGCCCGGGCCAGGGGGCTGGCGAACAATCCCGGCACCGACTGCGCCGGAGCACGGCCCGGTGGCGGCGGCTTCCTGCCTGTAGGCGCCTTGCGGAGATGTGCGGATGAAATCTGCCGAGATCAAATGGGATGAGTGCTGCGATGTTCTGGTGATAGGTTCCGGTGCGGGGGGCATGACCGCCGCGCTGCGCGCCCATGACCTGGGGCTCAATACGTTGCTGATCGAGAAGAGCGCCGAGTACGGCGGCACCTCGGCGGTGTCCGGTGGCGGCATCTGGATCCCCGTCAACCACCGGATCCAGGCCCTGGGCGGCAGCGACTCGGAGGCCGAGGCGATTGCCTACATCCGTGCGGTCACCCAGGGCGAGATCGACGACGGGCGCATCGAGGCCTATGTCGAGCAGGGCCGGGACATGGTCCGCTACCTGGAGGCGCAGACCCGGGTGCGCTTCGAGGCCCAGCCCGGCTACGCCGATTACTACCCGGAGGTGCCCGGCGGCAAGCCCGGCTATCGCTCCATGGACCCGCAGCCCTTCGACGCCGCCGAACTGGGGGATGAGTTCCTGCGCATGCGCGCGCCGTCCCCCGGCACGCTGATGATGGGGCGCATGGCGATGACCATGAAGGAAGCCCAGGTGCTGCTCTGTCGAGGCCCGGGCTGGTTGCGCCTGACCTTGCGGGTGATGTGGCGCTACTGGCGTGACCGCAAGGGCCGGCGGCTGTCTCGCCGCGACCGCTTCCTGACCTTGGGCAATGCCCTGGTGGGCGCCTTGCGCTGCTCGCTGCTGGATCGCCAGCGGCCGCTGTGGCTCAACTGCGCGTTGCAGGATTTGCTGATCGTCGATGACCGGGTCGGCGGCGCACGGGTCTGCCGCGACGGCCAGACCTTGAACATCAAGGCGCGCCACGGGGTGATCGTGGCGGCCGGCGGCTTCGAGCGCAATCCGCTGATGCGCGAGCACTACCTGCCGCAACCGTCGCGAACCGAGTGGAGCGCCACGCCGCCGCACAATACCGGTGACGGCATTCGTGCCGGCCAGGCGATTGGCGCGCGTACCGCGCTGATGGAGCACGGCTGGTGGGCGCCTACCACCCGGGTCGCGGGCGAGGAAAAACAGCGCGCGCTGTTCGTCGAGCGCGCCTTGCCCGGTTGCGTGCTGGTGAACTCGGCGGGGCAGCGCTTCGTCAACGAGGCGGCGCCCTACACCGATATCGTCTACGCCATGTACGAGCACCATCGGGCCGAGGCGGCGAGCGTGCCGTGCTGGATGATCTTCGACGCAGAATTTCGCCGTAAATACCCCTGTGGCGCGTTGTTGCCCAGTTATGCCCAACCTGACTGGCGGCTGCCGCAACACTTGCGCGATTACTTCCATAAGGCCAGCAGCCTGTCGGCCCTGGCGGCGCAGATCGGCATCGACGGCCCCGGCCTGCTCCGCACTATCGAGCGCTTCAACCCCATGGCCGAGCAGGGGCGCGACCTGGATTTCGGCAAGGGCGAGTCGTTGTTCGACCGTTATTACGGCGACCCCGGGGTCAAGCCCAATCCGTGCCTGGCCCCCTTGCTCAAGGGGCCGTTCTACGCGGTGCGGGTGGATGCCGGGGACATCGGCACCAAGGGCGGCCTGCTGACCGATATTCACGCCCGGGTGTTGCACGAAGACGGTCAGCCGATCCTCGGTCTGTACGCCATTGGCAACAGCGCCGCCTCGATGATGGGCCGCACCTACCCGGGAGCCGGCTCGACCATCGGCCCGGCGATGACCTTCGGCTACATCGCCGCCAATCACATCAAGGCGCAAAGCCTGCGTCAGGCGCCGTCCGCCGTCAGTCTTGCAAGGAGCAGCCTATGAGCATCCAGCCACCTCAGGTGGCCCTGGTCACTGGCGCCAGTCGCGGCGTCGGCCGGGGCATCGCCCTGGCCCTCGGGGCGCAGGGCATGACCGTGTACGTCACCGGCCGCGCGCCCGAACAGGCGGGGGCGCGGCTGTACGATCAGCCGTTGCAAGGTTCGCTGGCGGACACCGCGGCGGCCATCAGTGCCGCCGGTGGCCGCGGCATTGCGCAGGTCTGCGAGCATGCCGACGATGCCCAGGTTCAGGCGTTGTTCGCGCGGATCGCCGAAGAGTCCGGGCACCTCGACCTGCTGGTCAACAACGTGGCGGCGATCCATGAACAGTTGATCGAGCCCGGGCCGTTCTGGGACAAACCCGTGGAGCTGGTGGACATCCTCGATGTCGGCCTGCGTTCGGCCTACATCGCCAGCTACTACGCGGCGCCGCTGTTGCTGCGCAGCGCCCAGGGGTTGATCTGCTTCACTTCGTCGTTCGGTGCCGGCTGCTACATGCACGGCCCGGCCTACGGTGCGCAGAAGGCTGGTTGCGACAAGCTGGCGGCCGACATGGCGATCGATTTCGAGGGCCACGGCGTGGCGGCGTTGTCCCTGTGGTTGGGGCCGCAGTTGACCGAACGCACGCGGATCGCAGGTCTACACCACGGCGAGCAGTACCGGGCGTTCCTCGCGCAGGCCGAGACGCCGCAGTTCAACGGTCGGGTGATTCATGCGTTGCTCAATGATCCGGCGTTGCCGAGCCTGTCCGGGCAGACCCTGATCACGGCGGAAATTGCTCCGGGCTATGGCATCAGTGAAGAGCAGGGGCGCCAACCGCCGTCCCATCGCTCACTGCTGGGCGAGCCTCGGCGCCAGCACCCGGCGCGGGTGATCTGAGCGGGCAAATAACCCGTGGCGAGGGCGCTCGCTCCCTCGCCACAAGCGCAGTGCTTGTCCTTGGCAGATCGGCATTGCCGGCCTTTTCTTAGCCGGGCTGTTCGGCCCACTGGCGCAACACCTGCTTGGTAACCTTGCCGGCCGCGTTCAGCGGCATGGCCTCCACCACCTGGAGCCGTCGCGGCACCTTGTAGTTGGCCATCTGTTCCCGGCACCAGCCAAGCAGCGCGTCCGGCTCCAGGGCCTGCCCGGGCGCCGGCAGAAGAAAGGCCATGGCCACTTCGCCGAGGCGCGCGTCCGGCACCCCGATCACCGCCGCCTGGGCCACCCCGGGAAACTGCAGCAGGCACTGCTCGATTTCCGCCGGGTAGACGTTGAACCCCCCGGTGATGAACATGTCCTTGAGCCGATCAGTGATGCGCAGGTAGCCCTGCTCGTCGAGGACGCCGATATCGCCGGTGCGCAGCCAGCCGTCGGTGTCCAGCACTGCCTGGCTGGCGTGCGGGTCGTTGAGGTAGCCCTGCATCAGGTTGTAGCCGCGGATCTGGATTTCTCCAGGCACATTGGGCGGTTGCGGGCGGCCGTCGGCGGCGACGATCCGCACCTCCACGCCGGGCATCGCCCGGCCGCTGGTCTGGGCCACTCGTTGCGGATCGTCGCCGGGGCGGCAAAGGGTGGCGAAACCGCAGACCTCGGTGAGGCCATAGGCGGTGACGATGGTGGCGAAGCCCAGCTCGTCGCGCAGGCGCCAGATCATTTCCACCGGGATCACCGCGGCGCCGGTCACCGCGACCCGCAGCGAGGACAGGTCGTAGGCCGCGCGCCGGGGGTGGGCCAGCAGCGACTGATAGAGGGTCGGTGGGCCGGGCAGCACGCTGATGCGCTGGCGCTGCACGCATTCGAGTACCGCATCGACGTCGAACACCTGCTGGGGAATGATGGTCGCGCCGCGCATCAGCGCCGCCAGCCAGCCGGCCTTGTAGCCGAAGGAATGAAAGAACGGATTGACGATCAGGTAACGGTCGCCTTCGACCAGGCCCACCACCTCGCTCCAGTCACGCACGCCCCGCAGGTTCTGTCCGTGGCAGGTCATCACGCCCTTGGGTTGGCCGGTGGTGCCGGAAGTGAACAGCACATCCGATAGGGTCTGCGGGCCAAGCTGTTGCTGGCGCCGCCGCAGGGCGCTGGCGGGTACCCGGCTGGCCAGGGCCATGAACCCGGGCCAGTCCAGGGCCGCCGAGGAGGGCGAGCGCAGGCGGATGACCTGGCGCAGCTCGGGGAGGTTCTCAGCAGCGAGCATCTGCGGGTAGTCGACCCCGAGGAACTCGCCGATGCTGAACAGCACGCAGGCGCCGCTCTGGCGCAGGATGTAGCCGGCCTCGTGGCCTTTCATCCGGGTGTTGAGCGGCACCAGGGCGGCGCCGACGCTGTGCAGGGCGCCGGCGGCGACAATCCATTCCCAGGTATTGGGCGCCCAGATCGCCACTCGGTCCCCGGTCTTGACTCCCAGGGCCAGTAGCGCCCGGGCGGCTTGCCGGCGCAGGCGATCGAGCTGCCGGTAACTGAGGCTGCCGGCGTCCTCGATGGCCGGGCGGTCGCCGTAGGCCAGGGCTGCCCGGGCGAACAGATGAGCGATGGTGGGAGCGTTGAGCACGGACGGCATGGTGCCTCCTCAGGCAGAGGATCGTTGAACGGAGGGGGAGGCGGCCAAGCGGCAAGGCCCGGCCGCCGATGATTCAGGCGGGTGGTGGGGCGAAGCGCCGGCCGGCGGAGAAACCACCGTCCACGGCGATCATCTGGCCACTGACGAAAGAGGCTTCGTCGGAGGCCAGGAACAAGGCCACGGCCGCCACTTCTTCGGGTTGCCCGGAGCGGTTGAGCATGTGCTGGGAGGCGAAGTAGGCGTGGAACTCGGCCTGCTCGCGGACGATGCTGGTCATCGGTGTGTCGATCAGCCCCGGGCACAGGCCGTTGACGCGGATATTGGCGTAGCCGTAGTCCACCGCCATGGAGCGGGTCAGCTGGTTGATCCCGCCCTTGGACACGTTGTAGGCGACGTTGCCGTCGCAGCCTTGCAGGCCGAAGATCGAGCCGATGTTGATGATCGAGCCGCCGCGTTGTGCCTCCATGGCCCCCAGCAGGTATTTGCTGGTGAGCATGCTGCCGGTCAGGTTGATGTCCAGTACCCGCTGCCAGTTGGCGGTGCTGGTGCGGGTCACGCTGCCCTGGTCGGCGACCCCGGCGGCATTGACCAGCACATCGACCCGCTGAAAGTGGCCGATGATTTCTTCCATCACCTGCTCGACCTGGGCTTCGTCGCGTACATCCAGGGTCATGAAGCGTCCGGGAAAGTCCGTCGGCGGGCTGCCGATGTCCAGTCCCACCACCTGCGCGCCTTCCGCGGCGAAGCGCCGGACACAGGCCAGACCGATACCGGAAGCCGCGCCCGTGACCACCGCGACCTTGTTTTGCAACCGAGCCATGCATACACCTCTTTTCTTGTTGTGGGGCAATCGTGGCGGTCGAGTCTAATCACTGTCGCGTCCGTCGGGATCGTCCGTTGGGACTAATGGCGCGCGCCGCCCTCAATCCGGAAAACGCACCCGCACCAGCGGCGCGTCGGCGTGGCTCTGGCAGGCCAGGGTCCAGCCATCGGCCAGTTCCTGGGCGCTGAGCACGGCGTTGCTGGCCAGCCGCGTGCGGCCCTGTTCGACCCGGCACATGCAGGCACCGCAGATGCCTTCCTCACAGGAGGCCGGCACTTCCAGCCCTGCGGCGCGGCAGCTTTGCAGCAGGGTTTCGCCGGGGCGCCAGGCGAGGGTGTGGGACTGGCCGTCGAGTTCGACGGTCAGGCTCTGGCAGGGCTGCGCGGGGGCTGGGGGGCTGCTGTTCTGTACGGGGGGGCGCGGGTCGGGCGGTGACGCAAAGCGCTCGACATGGATCGCCTGGCGCGGTTCGCCGAGGGCCAGCAAGGTGCTTTCCACGGTGTCCATGAACGGCGCCGGGCCGCAGATGAAATACTCGCCACCGCGGCGCAGGCGCAGCAGTTGGCGCACCTGGGTCGGGGTCACGAACCCCTGTACCGAGTCCAGCAGGTGCAGCACCTCCAGGCGCTGCTCGTGGGTACGGGCCAGTTGTTGCAGTGGCTCCTTGAAAATCACCGAGGCTTCGTCGCGGTTGGCGTAGACCAGGGTCACCGGCCGGTGCCCGGCGTGCAGTACCGACTGCAGAATGGAAAACACCGGGGTGATCCCCGAGCCGCCGGCAAACAGCACCAGCGGGCGCTGCTCGTCGGCATCGGCGGCCAGGCAGAAGTGCCCGGCCGGGGGCAGCACCTCCAGCCAGTCGCCAACCTGCACCTGCTGGTTCATCCAGTTCGACACCCGGCCCCCGGCGACCCGCTTGACGGTGATCTTCGGTTGCGGGTCGCACAGCGGCGAGCTGGCCATGGAATAGCAACGGGTCAGCAACTGGCCGGCGCAGGGCACGCGAACGCTGAGGAACTGCCCCGGTTTGTAGCGAAAGCGCTCCCGTAATTCCCTGGGAACGTCGAGCACTAGAGAGCGGGCGTCGGCGGTTTCCTCGATCACCGCGGCCACCTGCAGGCGAAAGCTGCCGGTGGCCGAGGCGGCGCCGGCTGGCGCGCTGGGGTCGCAGATGGACGTGCCGGTATTCACCTTGGTTCAGACCCCGCTGATCAATTGCCCGTTGTCGACGCGAAGCTCCGCGCCATTGATGAAGCGCGATTCGTCGCTGGCCAGGAACAGCACCACGTTGGCCACGTCCCGAGGCGCGCACAGGCGGTTCATCGGGTCCTGGTCGAGGCTTTCCTGAGGCTGCGCCTGGCCGCCGCTCAGGGCCTGGGTCATCGGCGTGTTGATGCCGTCCGGATGCACGCTATTGCAGCGGATGCGATAGCCCTGCCGCTTGCAGTGCAAGGCCACGGAGCGGGTCATCGCGGTGACCGCGCCCTTGGCGGCGGAGTAGGCGCAGAACAACGGCATGCCGCCCAGCGCGGCGACCGAGGACATGTTGATGATCGAGCCACCACCGCTGTCCTTCATCGCCGCGATGGCGTACTTGCAGCCCAGGAAATAGCCGTCGCTGTTCACCGTCAGCACCTGGCGCCACAGCTCCAGGGAGGTGTCCTCGATACTGCCCAGCGCCAGGATCGCCGCGTTGTTGACCAGTACATCGAGGCGGCCGAAGTGCCTGACGGTGGTTTCCACCACCCGTTGCCAGTCGTTTTCACGGGTGATGTCGTGGGGCAGGAACAGGGCGTTTTCGCCGATCTGCGCCGCTACTTGGCGGCCGGCTTCCTGGTTCAGGTCGGTCAGCACGACCCGGGCGCCCTGGCTGGCCAGCAGCAGGGCGTCCTCGCGGCCGACGCCGCTGGCGGCACCGGTGACAATGCAGACTTTGCCTTCTACGCGTTGCATGGTGATTCTCCTGGTGGTGCGGATCGAGCCGTTGCCTGGCCGGCCAGATGACGGGCCGCCCGGCGGCGGGCAATAGCGGCTGGCGCTCAGTCAGCGACCTTGGCGCAGCGGCTCAAGGGCCTGCGTGATTCAACGGCTGTGCTCCGGTTCAACCGGCGCAGGCCTGGGCCGGGGCCGGCAGGGCCGTGGTGGTGTAGCGGCCGTCGAGGTAGACCAGCGGGGTAATGCGCGGGCTGGTGTGAATGCGCACGATGCGGCCGATGAACACGGTGTGGGTGCCGTAGCTGAAGTGCCCGTCCTGACGGCAGAGGATGGCCGACTGGGCGTCCCCCAGGTAGGGAATGCCGTCTTCGCTGGTCAGCCAGTTGCCGCTGCTGAAGCGCGCCTCGCCCTTGATCGCGCCGCTGCACAGATGGGCCAGCGCCTGTTGCTCCAGGCCGAGGATGTTCACGCAGAACCCGGCGCCGGTGGCCAGGGCAGCATGCGAGGAAGCGCTCTGGTTGATGCAGATCAGCAGCGACGGTGGCTCGGTGCTCAGCGAGTCCACGGCGGTGGCGGCCATGGCAAAGCGTTCGGCGCCATTGCTGGTGCTGATGATCGTGACCGACTTGGCCAGGCGGCGCATGGCCTGGAGCATGTCTGCTTGCAGATTGACGTCTTTCATCGCACAGCCCTCTTACTTAAGTGGTGCATGGAGTGCGATGAATTCTGGCCATGGCGCCTCTGGGCAACATCGTCCAAGCAGACTAGCCACGGCGCGGGGCAGGTCCGGCGCTCCTCGCATATGGTCCGTTTGAGGGATGCCCAGGTGGCGGACGGTTGTTTGAATGCGCCCATGCAGGCGGTTGCCCGCCGTAGCACGCGCGCCCCGGCGGACGGGGTTCCCAAGGAGAACGACCTGATGCTCAACCACGATCTGCTTCGCCAGCGTCTCTACCAACAGGCCGAGGCGTTGGTGCCGGTGCTGCGTGAACGGGCAGCCGAGGCCGAGCGGCTTGGCCGCTTGCCGGACCAGACGTTGCACGACTTCCAGCAGGCCGGGTTCTTTCGCATCCTGCAACCGGCGCGCTGGGGCGGCTACGAGCTGGAGCCCAATGATTTCTTCCGGGTGCAGATGACCCTGGCCGAAGGCTGCATGTCCTCGGCCTGGGTGCTCGGGGTGGTGGCGATCCACAACTGGCAGCTGGCGCTGTTCGATGATCGCGCGGCCCGGGACGTGTGGGGCGAGGACAGCAGCGTGCTGATTTCCTCTTCCTATATGCCGGTCGGGCGGGTGGAGCGTACCGAGGGCGGTTTCACCCTCAGTGGTCGCTGGGGGTTCTCCTCGGGCTGCAAGCACTGCGACTGGGTGTTCCTCGGCGCCCTGGTGCCGGCCCTGGAGCCCGGCGGCGCGCCGGACTACCGGACCTTCCTGCTGCCGCGCGCGGATTACCAGATCCTCGACAACTGGCAGGTCATGGGCCTTGCGGCCACCGGCTCCCACGACATCCTGGTGGAGAACGCCTTTGTTCCCGAGTACCGCACCCACCGCGCCCTCGACGGCTTCATGCAGGACAGCCCGGGCAACGCGGTCAATCAGGCGCCGCTGTTTCGCTTGCCGTTCGGGCAGATCTTCGTGCGCGCGGTGTCGTCCTCGGCGATCGGTGCCCTGCAGGGCGCGGTGGATCAGTTCATTGCCCATAACCGCGCCCGGGTCGGGGTCAATGACGGGCGCAAGATGGTCCAGGACCCGGCGGCCCAGAGCGCCCTGGCCAACGCCATGGTGTGTGTCGACGAATGCCGCACGGTGCTGCTGAACAACTTCGAGCTGATGCTGCAACGGGCCCGCGAGGGCACGCCGCTGGGCATGCCCGAGCGGGTGAAGATGCGTTACGACTCGTCGCTGGTGGCGCAAAAGTGCGCCACGGCGGTGACCGACCTGATGTTCAACAGCGGCGCCTCGACGATCTTTCGCGGGCACCTGATCAACCGGGCCTTTCGCGACATTCACACCGGCCGCGCCCACGTCGCCAACCATCCGGCGAAATACGCCTGGAACCTGGGCGGCGTCGCCATGGGCCAGGACAGCAGCGACTTCTTTCTCTGAGTGGCAAACGACGACAGCCCTAGTCCGTTTGCGGGATTCCCCAGGCCCGGCTTTGCCCGAGCATGCAGGCCAAGGCGCGAAGGGTGCGCCGAGCCTGCCTTTTACGACCACAAGGATCGAGCATGAAATTTTCGCTGATTTATGAAGCCCAGACCCTGGATGCCAGTCGCGCCGGCGACCGGCAGATTTTTGCTGACACCGTCGAACAGGCGGTGCTTGCCGATCAGTTGGGGTTCGACACCTTCTGGTGTGTCGAGCACACGGCGCTGACGAACTATTCGCACATGTCGGCCCCGGAAACCGTGCTGGCCTTCGTCGCCGGCAAGACCGAGCGCATTGGCATCGGCCACGGCGTGGTCTGCCTGCCGCCGGCGATGAACCACCCGGTCAAGGTCGCCGAGCGCATCGCTACCCTCGACTTGCTGTCCAAGGGCCGGGTGCATTTTGGCGTGGGCAAGGGCGGCACCCAGCAAGAGGCCGGGACCTTCGGCTACGACCTGGCGACCCTGCAACCGCAGATCGACGAGGCCATGTACCTGATTCCGAAAATCTTCGTCCAGGACGAAATCGAGCACCACGGCGATTTTGTGCAGATCCCCAAGCGGCCGATCCACCCCAAGCCGTACCAGGACCCGCACCCACCGATGTACCTGGCCTGCACCAACACCGAGTCGCTGAAGAACGCCGGTGGCCGTGGCATGGGCGCCCTGGTGCTGGGCTTTGGCGGCCCCGAGGAAATCGCCAAGAAGGTCGAGGTCTATCACCAGGCCTGGGACCACCGCGACCCGCGCCAGCAAGTGGGCTTCCGGCCCAACCGGCACATCGCCGCGCTGTGCCCGGCGATTGTCCTCGATGACAACCTGGAGGCGCGGCGTATCGGCATTCGCGGCCAGCGCTATTTCATGGAATCGCTGGGCTACTGGTACGGCGGCGGCGAGCGTCCGGACCCGGCCAAGTGGCAGGACGATACCTACGTCGATGGCAGTGGCCAGAGCGTGATCAAGTCGCGCTTTGCCTCGGAGGAAGTCACCGTCGACTTTGCCGATCCGGCCATGTCGATGATGAACCCCAACCACGCCTACGGTTCCGTGGAGGACTGCATCGGCTATGTGCAGCGCCTGGTGGACGCTGGCGCCGACGAGATCCTGTTCATCTGCCAGATGGGCACCGTGCCGCAATGGGCGCAGTTGGAGACCCTGCGCAACATTGGCCAGAAGGTTATTCCGCATTTTCGCAAGGCTTGATTTTTAGCGCTGCCTGCCTCGGTCAAAGCCGCTTTCCCGAAAGGGCAAAGCGGCTTTTTTACTTGTTGCGCCGGGGCCTTTCCGGCCGCCGCTGGCACACCGATGCGCTAGTCCCATTGGACGATGCCGGGGCCACCGCGAGGCGATTTAATCCTGTTGCACAAGGCCTCCTTGCAAGGAGGGCGGGTTGAGCTGAACGAGGAGTGCTGGCATGGATATTCGCGGGTTGGGCTACGTGACCTTGCGGTCGCGGGACCTGGGGCAGTGGCGCCATTACGCCAGCCAGGTGCTGGGGATGATGGTGGTGCCGGACGCTGACGAGCAGCGGCTGTACCTGAAGATGGACGAGCGGCCCTACCGGATTCTGGTCGAGCACAGCACCGAGGACGGTTTCGGTGCCTGCGGTTGGGAAGTGCCCGGCCAGGACGCCTTCGAACAGGCCCTGGCGCAGTTGCAACGGCACGGGGTCACGGCGCGCCTTGGCAGCGCGGCGCAAGCCGAGGAACGCCAGGTCCAGGCGCTGGCGCACTTTCTCGACCCCGACGGCAACCGCCACGAGGTGTTCTGGGGGCCGCGCCAGGATTTCGCCCGGTTCGTCTCGCCGGTGGGCCTCAAGGGCTTTGTCACCGGCGACCTGGGCATGGGCCATGTGGTGCTGCCGGCGCCGAGCTTCGAGCGCTGTCGCGAGTTCTATGAGCACGTCATGGGCTTTGGCCTGTCCGACCTGATGCAGGTGCGCTTTGGCAGCGACCCGGCCGAGCCGCAGAAGGCCCTGCACTTCCTTCACTGCAACAACGCCCGCCACCATTCCCTGGCGATCTTCGAGTGCCCCATGCCCCATGGCTGCGTGCACCTGATGGTCGAGGTCCAGGGCCTGGACGAAGTCGGCCGCGCCCTGGACCGGGCTCACGCCCACGGCGTGAAGCTTTCCGCGACCCTGGGCCAGCACACCAACGACCAGATGATTTCCTTCTACATCAAGACGCCCTCGGGCTTCGACCTGGAATACGGCTGCGATGGCCTGGTGGTGGACTGGCAGCAACACACGCCCTTTGAAAGCACGGTGGTCAGCCACTGGGGCCATGACTTCAGCATTGGCCGGGAGCACGCGCAATGAGCCTGGACAAGCGCATGAGCACCGCGCAGATGGTCGCGCAACTGCGCGACGGCATGACCCTGGGGATCGGCGGCTGGGGGCCGCGGCGCAAGCCCATGGCGCTGATCCGCGAGATCCTGCGCTCGGACCTCAAGGACCTGACGGTGGTCGCCTATGGCGGCGCCGACGTCGGCATGCTGTGCGCCGCCGGGAAGATCCGCAAGCTGGTGTTCGCCTTCGTCTCCCTGGATTTCATTCCCCTGGAACCGTACTTCCGCCAGGCCCGCCAGGAAGGCGCATTGCAGGTCATGGAGATCGACGAAGGCATGTTGCTGCTGGGATTGCGGGCGGCGGCGATGCGCGTGCCGTTCCTGCCCACGGCGGCGGGGCTGGGCACCGATGTGCTGCGCCACAACCCCGAGATCAAACTGATCGCCTCGCCCTACGCCGACGCCCGCGACTGGGTGGCGATGCCGGCGCTGAAGCTCGATGCGGCGCTGATCCATGTCGACCGCGCCGACAGCCGCGGGCTGTGCCAGATCAGCGGCCCGGACCACTACATGGATGACCTGCTGGTGCGCGCGGCGGCCCGTACCTACGTGACCTGTGACCAACTGCTGGACCGCGACACCTTGCACAGTGATCCGCAGCAGGCCCGCCAGGTGTTCTGGGAACCCAACCTGACCAGCGCCGTGGCCCATGTGCCCGGTGGCGCGCACCCATCGTCGTGCGCGCCGCTGTACGGCTTCGATGTCGCCCACTTCAAGACTTACAACGCTTCGGCCCAGGAGGCCGGTGGCTGGCAGGCGTACCGCCGCGAGTACGTCGACTGCAGCCATCAGGACTACCTGGACAAGGTCGGCGGCCTGAGCGCCATCCAGCAACTGCCGTTGCCGATTTTCTAAGGAAACCTTGCCATGCACAGCAGCCCCTACAGCCTCGCCGAACTGATGATCTGCGCGGCCTCCGAAGGCTTCGCCGGGGACGGTGAAGTGCTCGCCACCGGGATCGGGGTGATCCCACGGCTGGCCGCGTCCCTGGCCATGCTCAGTTGCAACCGCCAGTTGCTGATGACCGATTCCGAAGCCTGGCTGGTGGCCGAGCCGGTGCCCCTGGGACCGCGTGACGGCTACCAGCCCAAGCGCGATGCCTGGATGGGCTTTGCGCGGATCTTCGACAACCTCTGGGGCGGCCGGCGCCATGCCATGGTCGGCCCGTCGCAGATCGACCGCTTTGGCCAGGGCAATATTTCCTGCATTGGCGATTACGCCCGGCCCAAGGTGCAGATGCTCGGGGTGCGCGGTTTTCCCGGCAACTCCATCAGCCATGCGAACTCGTTTTGCGTGCCCAGCCACAACCGTCGGGTGTTCGTCGAAGGCGAGGTGGATGTGGTGGCTTCGGTCGGCTACAACCCGGCGCGCCTGGCCCGGGGCTGGTCCCTGGACGACATCGACCTGCGGCTGATCGTCAGCGACCTCTGCGTCCTCGACTTCCAGGGCCCGCAGCGGCAGATGCGCGTGCGTTCGCTGCACCCTGGGGTGAGCCTGGCGCAGGTGCAGGACAACACCGGCTTTGCCCTGCATGTGCCGCAGCAGTGCCCGACCACGGCGGCGCCGACCCCTGAGCAGTTGCAGCTGATCCGGCGCCTGGACCCGCACAACCTGCGGGCCCTGCAACTCAAAGACAACCCGCCGGGCCTGCGCCGCGTCGGCTGAGCGAACCCCGTTTCGGAGAGCCAAGCAATGCTTGAACACAACAGCAACAAGCCAGACGCGGTGGTGCTGTACGAGGTGCGCGCAGGCGTGGCTGTGGTCACCCTGAACCGCCCGGAGTACCACAACGCGCAGAATTCGCGCATGACCTATGCCCTGGACGCGGCCTTTCGCCGGGCCTGTGACGACGACGAGGTCAAGGTCATTGTGCTGCGCGGCGCCGGCAAGCATTTTTCCAGCGGCCACGACATCGGCACGCCGGGGCGCGACGTCGATCAGAGTTTCGAGCGGGCCAGCCTGTGGTACGACCATGTCGGCAAGCCCGGCGGCGAGTTTCTCTATGCCCGGGAGCAGGAGGTCTACCTGGGCATGTGCCGGCGCTGGCGCGAGATGCCCAAGCCGACCATCGCCATGGTCCAGGGCGCGTGCATTGCCGGTGGGCTGATGCTGGCCTGGGTCTGTGACCTGATCATCGCCAGCGACGATGCCTACTTCGCCGATCCGGTGGTGCGCATGGGCATTCCCGGGGTCGAGTATTTCGCCCACGTGCATGAGCTCAACGCGCGCATCGCCAAGGAGTTCCTGTTCCTGGGTGAGCGCATGCCGGCGGCCCGGGCGCTGCAGATGGGCATGCTCAACCGGGTGGTGCCGCGCGCCGAACTGGAGCGCGAAACCCTGGACATCGCCGGGCGCATCGCACAGATGCCGCGCCTGGGCCTGCAATTGAGCAAACAGGCGGTGAACAACGCCGAGGACCTGATGGGCAAGCGTTCGAGCATGGACATGGCGTTCGGCCTGCATCACTTTGCCCATGCCCACAACGAGCTGCTCTGTGGCGACCGGCTGGGGGGCTACGACGCCCGGGCCATGGCCCGTTCCCAGCGCGGCGAGGGGGCCTGACCATGGCGCTTGCCCTCGACACGCCGCTGACCGAACTGCTCGGTTGCCGCTACCCGATCATCCAGACCGCCATGGGCTGGGTCGCCGACCCCAGGCTGGTGGCGGCCACCGGCAATGCCGGCGGTTTCGGCTTTCTCGCCGGGGCCACCATCGAACCGCCGCAGATGGAGGCGGCGATCCTCGAAACCCGGCGCCTGACGGCGCAGCCGTTCGGGGTCAACTTCCACCTGTACCAGGCCAATGCGCCGCAGATTGTCGAGCTGGTGCTCAAGCACCGGGTGCGGGCGGTGAGCTACAGCCGCTCGCCGGGGCAGCAGATGATTGCCCGGCTCAAGGACGCCGGGGTGGTCTGCATACCCACGGTGGGTGCGCTCAAGCACGCGCAGAAGGCCGTGGCCATGGGCGCCGACGCGGTAGTGGTGCAGGGCGCCGAGGGCGGCGGGCACACCGGCTCGGTGCCGACTTCGCAGTTGCTGAGCCAGGTGCTGGCCGCGGTGTCGGTGCCGGTGGTGGCGGCCGGTGGCTTCAAGGACGGCGCCGGTCTGCTGGCCGCCCTGGCCCAGGGCGCGGCGGGCATTGCGATGGGCACGCGCTTTCTGATGAGCGCCGACAGCCCGGTGCCCGCGGCGACCCTGGCGCGCTACCTGGCGGTCAGCGACCCGGCGCAGATCATCGTCAGCCGGGCCATCGACGGCATGCCGCAACGGATGATCCGCAACGAACTGCTCCAGCGCCTGGAAGCCGGTGGTGCCTGGCGCCGCTTGTGGCTGGCGTTGGGCAGTGGCCTGGCCTACCGCCGTCACAACGGCCTGAGCCTGGGCCAACTGCTGCTGGGGGCCTGGAACCAGCGGCGGGGCGGCGGCCTGACCCTGGCCCAGAGCCTGATGGCGGCCAATGCGCCGATGGTCATCCAGAAAGCCATGGTCGAAGGCCTTCCGGCCGAGGGCGTGCTGCCCGCCGGGCAGGTGGCCGCCAGCATCGACAGCCTGCCCGGCTGCGCCGAATTGATCGAGCAGATCGTCCACGACGCGCAAACGCGCCTGGGTGAACTGTGCCGTCGTCTCTCGTGAAGGAGCCCCGCATGCAAGCATTCAGTGTGAGTATCGACAACGGCATCGCCGAGCTGGTCTTCGACCGGCCCCCGGTGAATGCCTTCAACTGCCAGGGCTGGGCCGACATCGCCCGGGAAATCCAGCGTTTGGGCCAGGCCCCCGACGTCCGGGTAATTCTGATCCGGGCCGAAGGCCGGGGCTTCTGTGCCGGCGTCGACATCAAGGAACTGGCCGCCGACAGCGATCTGATCGTGGCGGTGAACAAGGGTAACTACGAGACCTTCAAGGCCATTCACCGCAACCCCAAGCCGGTGATTGTCGCGGTCCATGGCTTTGTCCTGGGCGGTGGCATCGGCATCTGCGGAGCCGCCGACCTGGTGCTGGCCGCCGATTGCGCGCGTTTCGGCGTGCCAGAGGTGGACCGCGGGGCCATGGGCGGCGGCGCGCACCTGCAACGGCTGTTTCCGCTGCAGAAGGTCCGCCACATGTATTTCACCGGGCAGATGATCGACGCCGCCGAGGCCTGGCGCCTGGGGGCGGTGGAGCGGGTGGTCAAGCGCGAGGCCTTGCGCGATGCGGCCCTGGAGGTGGCCCGGGCCATCGCCGCCAAGAGCCCGCGCATGATCGCCCTGGCCAAGGAGGCCTTGAACGCCATCGAGGACGGCAACCTCGAAGACAAATACCGCCGTGAGCAGGGCTTGACCCTCGAAGCCTATCGCTCGCTGGACTCCCAGGAAGCCCGTGACTCGTTCGTCGAGAAACGCGCTGCTCACTTCAACGGCTGAAGGCACTGGCATGAACCTCAACTACACACCGGCGCAGCAGGCGCTGCGGGCCGAGGCCCGGGCCTGGCTGGCGGCCAACGTGCCCGACGCGCCGCTGGCCTCCTTTGATACCGAGCAGGGTTTTGCCCAGCACCGGGCCTGGGAAGCCAGGCTCAACCAGGGACGCTGGGGCATGGTCACCTGGCCCCGGGAAATGGGCGGTCGCGGCTGCGACCTGATCGAGTGGCTGATCTTCGAAGAGGAGTACTACCGCGCGGGCGCCCCGGCGCGGGTCAACCAGAACGGCATCTTCCTCCTCGGTCCGACCCTGATGGAGTTCGGCAGCGAGCAGCAGAAAAAGCGCTTCCTGCCGGCCATGGCCACTGGTGAGCAGATCTGGGCCCAGGCCTGGTCGGAGCCCGGCGCCGGTTCGGACATGGCGGCGATCCGTTCGCGGGCCGAGCGGGTTGGCGATCACTACGTGCTCAATGGCCAGAAAACCTGGTCGACCCGGGCGGTCTGGGCTGACTGGGCGTTCGGGATTTTTCGCAGCGACCCCGAATCCCGGCGCCACCACGGCTTGACGTTCATCCTGGTGCCCCTGGACAGTCCGGGGGTGACGGTGCGGCCGATCCGTCAGCTCAACGGCCTGCCGGGCTTTGCGGAAATCTTCTTCGATGACGTCAAGGTGCCGCTGGAGAATGTCCTGGGTGGCGAGGGCCGTGGCTGGCACGTGGCGATGTCCACCGCCGGTTTCGAGCGCGGGCTGCTGCTGCGTTCACCGGCGCGCTACCAGGAAAGCGCGCGCCGACTGGTGCAGCTGTACCAGGCCAACCGCGCCACCGCCGGCCTCGACCCGAGCATCGGCGAGGCGGTGATGCGCGCCTGGCTCGACGCCGAGGCCTACACCCTGAACACCTACATGACCGCTTCGCTGCTGGTCCAGGGCGGCAAGATCGGCCCGGAGTCATCCACCAACAAGATCTTCTGGTCCGAACTCGATCAGCACCTGCACGAGACCGCGATGAGCATTCTCGGGCTGCGCGGCGAGTTGCTGCCCGGTGCTTCGGCGGCCGGCGACGTCGGTCAGTGGCTGGAGGGTTTCCTGTTTGCCCAGGCCGGCTCGATCTACGCCGGGACCAACGAGATTCAGCGCAACATCATCGCCGAACGCATGCTCGGCATGCCCCGGGCCTGAGGAGCAGACCATGGATTTCAGCTTTACCTCCGATCAACTGCTGTTCCAGGACAACCTGCGGGCCTTCCTGATCAATGAGGTGCCTCCCGAGCGCTTGCGCGAACTGTGGCAGAGCCCCAGCGGGCGGTGCGAGCGGCTCTGGGGGCAGTTGTCCGAACTGGGCCTGAACCTGCTGACGGTGCCCGAGCCGTACGGCGGCATGGGCCTGTCGCTGGTCGATGTGGTGCTGCTGGCCCAGGAATGCGGTTATGCCGCCCTGACCGAGCCCTGGGTGGACACGGCGCTGATCGGCGTGCCCTTGCTGGCGGCGCTCGATGACGCCCGGACGCCGCTCAAGCAACACTGGCTGACGCGGGTCGCCGAGGGCCGCACGCGCTTGGCGGTGGCGCAGCCGGGGCATCCGTTGGTCAGTGATGCGCATGTCGCCGATCTGTTGCTGCTGGCCCATGGCGATGAGGTGCATGCCGTGGAACCGGCGGCGGTGCGCCTGGTTCGCAACGAGTCGATGGACCCCAGCCGCCAGCTGTTCCAGGTTCACTGGACGCCCAGCGCGGCCACCTGCGTGGCCGATGCGACTCAAGGCCGACAGCTCTGGGCCGCGGCCTTCAATCGCGGTGCCCTGGGCACCGCGGCGCAGCTGCTCGGCCTGGCCCGGCGCATGGTCGACCTGGCGGTGGACTACACCTTCGAGCGCAAGCAGTTCGGTCAGCCGGTGGGCTCGTTCCAGGCGGTCAAGCACCTGATGGCCAATGTCGCGGTGCAGGTCGAGTTCGCCAAGGGCCCGCTGTTTCGCGCGGCCTGGGCCCTGGATCAGGGAAGCCCGGGCCTCGACGTTCAGGTCTCGCACGCCAAGCTGGCCTGCGCCGAGGCGGCCATGCTGGCGGCGAAGCACGCGATCCAGGCCCATGGCGCCATGGGGTACACCTGGGAGGTGGATCTGCAACTGTTCATGAAGCGTGCCTGGGCCCTGGACAAGGCCTGGGGCGACCCTTGCCGGCACAAGGCCCGGGTGCGCCAGGCGCTGTTCGACCCGCAGGCGCCGCTCGGCGCCGGCCAGACCTTTGCCCAAGGAGGCCCAGATGCCTGAAGCCTATATCGTTGACGCCCTGCGCAGCCCCACCGGGCGGCGCCAGGGCGGCCTGAGCCGGATCCACGCCGCCGACCTGGGGGCCCATGTGCTGCGCGGCCTGGTGGCGCGCAACGGCATCCCCGAAGCGGACTACGACGACGTGATCTTCGGGTGCGTCGACACCATCGGCCCGTTGGCCGGGGACATCGCCCGCACCAGTTGGCTGGCCGCCGGGTTGGCCGAGGAAGTGCCCGGCACCACCATCGACCGCCAGTGCGGCTCATCGCAGCAGGCGGTGCATTTCGCCGCCCAGGCGGTGATGAGCGGCACCCAGGACGTGGTGATCGCCGGTGGCGTGCAGACCATGAGCCAGATCCCCATCGCCTCGGCCATGAGCGCCGCTGAACCCCTGGGTTTCAGTGACCCGTTCAGCGGCTCCGAGGGCTGGGTCCGGCGTTACGGCCCATTGCCGCCGACGCAGTTTCGCGCGGCGCAGAGGATTGCCGAGAAGTGGGGCTTGTCGCGAGAGGCGTTGGAGGAGTACGCCCTGGAGTCCCATCGCCGGGCGCTGCAGGCGCAGGAGCAGGGGCGCTTCAACCGGGAAATCCTGCCCCTGGCCGGGGTCGCGCAGGACGAGACGCCGCGCCACACCAGCCTGGCGAAAATGGCCGAGCTGGAGTTGCTGTTCGGCTGTGACCGGGTCACGGCGGCGGTGTCCAGCCAGACCTGCGACGCCGCCAGTGCGCTGCTGATCGTCTCGGAAACCGCGCTCAAGCGCTATGGCCTGACCCCGCGCGCGCGCATCCACCACATGAGCGTGCGCGCCGCCGATCCGATCTGGATGCTCACCGCGCCGATCCCCGCTACCGCTCATGCCTTGCGCCGCGCCGGCATGCGCCTGGACGACATCGACCGGGTGGAAATCAACGAAGCCTTCGCGTCGGTGGCCATGGCCTGGCTCAGGGAGACCGGCTACCCCCAGGCCCGGACCAACGTCAACGGCGGTGCCATCGCCCTCGGCCACCCCCTGGGCGCCACCGGCACCCGCTTGATGTGCAGCCTGTTGCACGAGCTGGAGCGCAGCGGTGGGCGTTTCGGCCTGCAGACCATGTGCGAAGGCGGTGGCCAGGCCAACGTGACCATTATCGAGCGCCTGTAGAGGCGCCGCTCAAGGAGGCGTAACGATGAAGAGCTGTGAAAAGCGTGTCGTGATCATCACGGGGGCCGGTGGTGGCCTGGGTCGCTGCTATGCCCTGGCCTTTGCCGAGGCGGGCGCCAGGGTGCTGGTCAACGACATCAATCCCGAGGCGGCCGCGGCGGTGGTGGCGCAGATCGTGGGCCAGGGCGGCCGCGCCGTGGCCAACAGCGACGACATCACCGACTACGAGGCGGCCGGACGAATTGTCCGGCAAGCCCTGGCGTGCTTCGGCGACCTGCATGTGCTGGTGAACAACGCCGGAATTTGCCGCGACCGCATGTTCAGCAGCCTCAGCGAGGCCGATTGGGACCAGGTGGTCGCGGTGCACCTCAAGGGCCATTTCTGCATCGCCAGCCATGCCGCGCGCTACTGGCGGGACCGGGCCAAGGCCGGCATCGCGGTCAGCGGGCGGATCATCAACACCAGCTCCGGGGCCGGTTTGCAGGGTTCCATCGGCCAGTCCAACTATGCGGCGGCCAAAGGCGGCATCGCGTCCTTGACCCTGGTCCAGGCGGCGGAGTTGCAGCGCTACGGGGTGACCGTCAACGCCTTGGCTCCGGCGGCGCGCACCGGCATGACCGAGCAGGTATTCGCCGAGGTGATGAAAAAGCCCGAGACCGGCTTCGACCACTTCGCCCCGGAGAATGTCGCCCCGCTGGTGGTCTGGCTCGGCTCCGAGGCGTCGGCGGCGGTCACCGGGCAGGTGTTCGAGGTCGAAGGTGGCAAGCTGTCGCTGGCCGAGGGCTGGCGCACCGGCCCCTCCCTGGACCGGCAGGCGCGTTGGCCGGTGGCGCAGATCGGTGAGGCGGTGGCGCAGTTGCTGGCGCGGCGGGCGCCGGCGCAGAAGGTCTATGGCCATTGAGCCGGTGGGGGGTCATTTGGCAAGGGCCTGGGGGGCTGCATGGCCCTGGGTTGCCAGCTCGGCCGAGGAAAAACCATTGCGCTGAAAGAAACGCTCCAGCTCCCGGGGCTGGGGCTCGACGCCGGTGAAGATCTGCAGGTACTCGGGGATGTAGCGCATGCGCTGCGCCAGCGGTTCCTGGGTGTTCATGCTGATGTAGCCGATCTGGGTCAGGTAGATCGAGCGCGCGCGGGTCACGGCGGCGTCGTGGGCGAAACCGAAACGGTCGAACATCTGTGCCAGGGCCTGTACCCGCTGGGCATCGGCCTGGCGGATTTCCTGCGCCACCTCGGGCGATTGCAGGGCCCAACTGCGCATCGCGAACTCGAATTGTGAATCGAACAATTCGCTGTTCAGCCAGCAGTCGAAGACGTTGAGAATCGCCTCGGTGATGGATTCGGCATAGGCCTCGGACTGTGACACCAGGCTCAAGGTGTTCTTGTTCTTCCACAGGTTCACCAGGGCTTCGAGCAGGGCTTCGCGGTCCTGGAAATACCAGTAGAAACTGGTGCGCGACAGGTTGAGTTTCTTCGCCAGCGGCATCACCCGCACGGCATCCACCCCCGATTCCTTGAGGCTCTCGTAGGCTGCATTGAGCCAGCTCTCCAGAGAGCCGCGGCCGGCGGCTTCGGCACTGTTGCTGGTTGCTTTCATGGGGCGTTCTTTCCTTGTCCGGTTGACCTTGACGGCGGTGAATATACACCACTGTCCATGTTATTGACACTTGTGTACATTGAGGTCTATCGTCTGCCTTGCCTGATGACCCGTATGCGAGACCGATATGAATAACGATCCGCTTCTTCAGCCTTATCGCCTCAAGCACCTGACACTTCGCAACCGCATTATCACCACCTCCCACGAGCCGGCGTACCCCGAAGACGGCATGCCGAAGCAATTGTATCGGGCCTATCACGTCGAGCGCGCCAAGGCCGGCGTGGCCATGACCATGACCGCAGGCTCGGCGGCGATCTCCCGCGACAGCCCGCCGGTGTTCAACAATATCCTGGCGTACAAGGACGAAGTGGTCGGCTGGATGAAAGACCTCACCGACGAATGCCACGAGCATGGCGCGGCGGTGATGATCCAGCTCACTCACCTGGGGCGGCGCACCCGCTGGGACAAGGGCGACTGGCTGCCGGTGGTGTCGCCTTCGCACAACCAGGAACCGGCGCACCGGGCCTTTCCCAAGAAGCTGGAGATCTGGGACATCGAACGCATCATCGGCGACTACGCCGACGCCGCCGAACGCATGCAGGCCGCCGGCCTGGATGGCATCGAGCTGCAAGCCTACGGCCACCTGATGGACCAGTTCTGGTCGCCGCTGACCAACGAGCTGGAGGGCGCCTACGGTGGTTCGCTGCACAACCGCCTGCGTTTCACCTTCGAGGTGCTGAGTGCGATCCGCCAGCGGGTGGGCCCGGACTTCATCGTCGGCATTCGCTACACCGGCGACGAGGTACTGGCCGGCGGCCTGGAGAAGGAGGAGGGGCTGCAGATCTCGCAGCTGCTGAAAGACAGCGGCATGGTCGACTTTCTCAATGTGATTCGCGGCAATATCGCCACCGATGCCGGGCTGACCGACATCATTCCGATCCAGGGCATGCGCAACGCGCCGCACCTGGACTTCGCCGGGGAGATCCGCGCCCTGACCGGCTTCCCGACGTTCCATGCGGCGAAGATTCCCGACGTCGCCACCGCCCGCCACGCGATTGCCTCGGGCCTGGTGGACATGGTGGGCATGACCCGCGCGCACATGACCGACCCGCATATCGTGCGCAAGATCATCGAAGGCCGTGAAGATGAGATCCGCCCCTGTGTCGGCGCCAACTATTGCCTGGACCGGATCTACAACGCCGGCGCCGCCTACTGCATTCACAACGCCGCCACCGGCCGCGAAACCAGCATGCCGCATGAGGTGCCCAAGGCCGCGCAGCCGCGCAAGGTCCTGATCATCGGCGCCGGGCCCGGCGGCCTGGAGGCGGCGCGGGTGGCCGGCGAGCGCGGGCATGAGGTGCTGGTGCTGGAGGTGGCCGACCAGCCCGGCGGGCAGGTGCGCCTGACCGCGCAGTCCGAGCGGCGCAAGGAGATGATCAGCATCATCGATTGGCGCATGGCGCAGTGCGAGCGCCTGGGCGTCAAGTTTCGCTTCAACACCTGGGCCGATGCGGCGATGGTGCTCGATGAACAGCCCGACGTGGTGATTGTCGCCACCGGCGGCTTGCCGCACACCGACGTCCTTGCGCAGGGCAACCAGTGGTTGGTGTCGAGCTGGGACATCATTTCCGGCGACGTCAAGCCCGGGCGCAATGTGCTGGTGTACGACGATGCCGGTGATCACGCGGGCTTGCAGGCCGCCGAGGTGATTGCCCGCAGCGGGGCCCGGACCGAGATCATGACCCCCGACCGCTCCTTCGCGCCGGAGGTGATGGGCATGAACCTGGTGCCCTACATGCGTTCGCTGCAACGGCTGGACACCACCTTTACCGTCACCTACCGGCTCAAGGCCGTGGAACGCCAGGGCGACCAGTTGCTGGCGACCATCGGCACCGATTACAGCGACCTCGAGAAAACCCGGCAGGTGGACCAGATCGTGGTCAACCATGGCACCCGGCCGCTGGACGAGCTGTATTTCGAGCTCCAGCCCCAGGCCAGCAATGAAGGCGCCGTGGAGTACCGGGACCTGATTGCCGGCAACGTGCAGCGAGTGGTGACCAACCCCCAGGGGCGTTTCCAGTTGTTCCGAATCGGCGATGCGGTGGCATCGCGTAACACCCATGCGGCGATCTACGACGCCCTGCGCCTGGTCAAGGACCTCTAGCGACTTGTTGCTGTGCTCTGAACCATAAGAAAGACAGCCGTCATCCGTTTCCCACGTCTTTATGTCACTGCCCCGAATGTTGGCCCGATTGGTTTTGATTAACGTCAAACTCTTCCCCACGGAGGTTGTTGCATGCACACGGATACCGATTTCACCGAGCTGCTCAATGCCGTACCCCCACGCCCGCTGCGCTATCGCAGTGATGCCAGCGTCACCGGGCATGCCTTGGCCCCGGTCGACCACGGCCTGCTGGCGGCCTATGCCGCGATTGACCGGCCGGCGCTGCGCCAGTACCGCCTGGAACGCATCCGCCAGCAACTGCGCGAGCACGATTACGCCGGCGTGCTGCTGGCCGACCCGATCAATATTCGCTACGCCACCGATACCAATAACCTCGGCCTGTGGGTGATGCATTCCCCCAGCCGTTACGTATTCGTGGCCACCGATGGCCCGGTGGTGCTGTTCGAATTCACCAGCAGCCGGCACAACAGCGAGCACATCGAAACCATTGATGAAATCCGTCCGGCGATCCCCTGGCTGTACTTCCTCGCCGGCCCGCGGGTCGAGGAAAAAGCCCAGCGCTGGGCCCTCGAAGTGGCCGACCTGATGGCCCGACATGGCGCGGGCAATCGACGCCTGGCGGTGGACCGCTGCGACCCCTGGGGCGCGGAAAGACTCAAGGCCCAGGGCATCCAGCTGTTCGACGCCCAGCCGCTGATGGAGCAGGCGCGGCTGATCAAGTCGGTGCAGGAGATTGCCAGCCACCGGGTGTCGATGGATGTGTGCGACCTGGCGATTGCCCGCATGCGCGCCAGCCTGGTGCCGGGCATCACTGAAAACCAGCTGTGGAGCATCATGCACGGGACCAACGTGGCCCAGGGCGGGGAGTGGGCCGAGAGCCGCCTGCTGAACTCCGGCCCGCGCACCAATCCCTGGTTCCAGGACGCCTCGGACAAGGTCATCGAGGCCGGCGAGATGGTCTGTTTCGACACCGACATGGTCGGGCCGGGGGGCTATCTCTCGGACATCTCCCGCAGTTTCATCTGCCCCGGCAAGACGCCGACGGCGGCCCAGCGCGCGCTGCTGGACATCGCTTCGCAGCAAATCAGTTGCAACCTCGACCTGCTGCGCCCGGGGTTGTCGTTTCGCGAGTTTGCCGAGCGCTGCTGGCCGGTGCCCAGGCAGTTCGAGCACAACCGCTACATGATGATGCTGCACGGTGTCGGCCTGGTGGATGAGTACCCCAGCGTGGCCTACGCAGTGGACTTTGCCGAGTGGGGCTATGACGGCCATTTCGAGGAAAACATGGTGCTCTCGGTGGAGAGCTACATCGGCGAGCAAGGTGGCCATGAAGGCGTGAAGCTCGAAGAGCAGGTGCTGATCAGTGCGACGGGAGCGGTCAAGCTCTCGCGTACCCCGTTAGTCGACGACGATCGATAACAGCGGTTGTTGCCTGGTTCTTGCAGGCATGGCGTCTACCCTGTCCGGAGAAAAAAACATGAGCAGCATGACCGTGATCGACAGCGCCGCCCTGGCGTCGCGCCCGGCGCCCAGCGCCGAACCCTTTCTGCGCCTGGAAGCGATTCACAAGCAGTTCGGTCCTTACCCGGTGTTGCACGACGTGTGTTTCGAGATGGCCCAAGGCGAGGTGGTGGCGATTATCGGCCCCAGCGGCTCCGGCAAGAGCACCTTGCTGCGTTGCATCAACCAGCTGGAGCCGGCGACCCGCGGCCGGGTCAGCATGGACGGGGTGCATATCGAGGCCGGACGCCCGCTGCCCAGGAGCGAGTTGCTCAAGCTGCGCCGGCGCATTGGCATGGTGTTCCAGTCGTTCAACCTGTTTCCGCACCTCACGGTGCTGCGCAATGTCAGCCTGGCGCAGATTCGCACCCTGGGCCGCAGCGCCGAGGAAGCGGATGCCCGCTCTTTGCAGTTGCTCGACCGCGTGGGCCTGGCGGACAAGGCCAACGCCTACCCGGCACGCTGCTCCGGCGGCCAGCAGCAACGCATCGCCATCGCCCGGGCCCTGGCGCTGGAGCCGGAGCTGATGCTGTTCGACGAGCCGACCTCGGCCCTCGACCCCGAGCTGGGCCTGGAGGTGCTGGCGGTGATGAAGGAACTGGCGCGCGAAGGCATGTCGATGCTGGTGGTGACCCACGAGATGCACTTTGCCGAGACCGTTTCCGACCGCGTGGTGGTCATGGCCGAGGGGCGGATCATCGAGCAGGGGCCCAGTGCCCAGGTGATGCGCGAGCCGCAGCACGCGCGGGTGGCGCAGTTTCTCCAGGCCGTGAGGAATCGCTGATGGTGGATATTCTACTGGTCCTGTTGCGCGGCGTGCCCTGGACCCTGAGCGTGACCCTGGGCGCGTTCTGCATCGGCGTGGTGCTGGGCTTTCCCCTCTGCGCCCTGCGGCTGTCGAACCTGAAGCTGTGTCGCTGGCTGGCGGCGATGCTGGTGCTGACCCTGCGTTCGATCCCGCCGATTGTCTGGCTGTTTTTCATCTTCTTCGGCATGGGGGGCGGCTACATCGTCCTGTCGCCGTTCACCGCCGCAGTGCTGGGCCTGGGGCTGATCACCGCGGCGCATATGTCGGAGGTCTATCGCGGTGCCTTCGCGGCGATTCCCCAGGGGCAGTTCGAGGCGGCGCAGGTGCTCAATCTTTCGCCGGCCCAGCGGTTTTTCGATGTGCTGCTGCCGCAACTGGTGCGCATCGCCATTCCCACCTCGGCCACCTATGCCATCGGCCTGCTCAAGGACTCGGCCGTGGCTTCGACTATCGGTGTCGGTGACGTCAGCTTCCAGGCGTATCAGCTGTCCCAGCAAACCTTTCAAGGGCTGGGGGTGTACAGCGTGGCGGCGGTGGTCTACCTGATTCTCAGCGTGCCGGTGGCGCTGTTCTCGCGCTGGCTGGCGGCCACCTTGAAGCAGAGGGTGGCCCGATGAACGAGATCCTTTCGATGTGGCTTGCCTGGTTTCCCGAACTGTGGAAGGGCTTTGTGCTGTCGATGCAGGTCACCGCCGTCAGCCTGGCGCTGGGGGTGGTCCTGGGTTTGCTGCTGGCGCTGGGAGTGTCGGCGGCGAGCCGCATGCTGCGCTACCCCTCGTTGCTGATCGTCGAACTGGGGCGCGGCGCGCCGGCGCTGATCCTGCTGCAGTACGTCTATTTCGGCCTGCCCTCGGCCGGCCTGATCCTGAGCTCCTTCTGGGCCGCGGCCCTGGCCCTGGCCTACTGCACCGCGGCCTACACCAGCGAGATCATCCGCGGCGGTATCGAGGCCGTGGCCCAGGGGCAGAACGAGGCGGCCGAGGTGATTGGCCTGAATCGCCTTGATGCGCTGCGCTTCATCATCCTGCCCCAGGCGCTGCGGGTGGCCCTGCCGTCGTTGCTGGGGTTCTCGATCATGATGTTCCAGGCCTCGTCGCTGTGTTTCACCATCGCCTTGCCGGAGCTTGTCAGCCGCGCCTCGGCCATTGGTTCATCCACCTTCGAGTACCTGCCGGTGCTGACCCTGGCCGGCCTGATGTATGCCGCAGTTTGCGCGCCGGCGACCCTGGGCGTGGCGGCACTGGAGAAAAGACTGGCGCCCAGCCAGCACGCGTGACCCGCTCGGGCCGTCTTTCGGCGGCTGTTCTCTCAACGCAAGCCATGCACAGGTGAAGTCATGATCCGTTCATTCAAACGCATTACCCGTTGGGCATTCCTTTGTTCCTCCCTGGTGGGTGGCGCGACCCTGGTTGGCGCGCCCCTGGCCTTGGCGGACTGCAAGCCGGCCCACCAGTTCGAAACCCTGACCCCCGGGGTGCTGGCGGTCGCGGCCTGGGTCTTTCCCCCGTACTCGATTCCCGGGCCGGGCAACCAGTTGAGCGGGGTCGATGGTGAAATCATCAAGCGTATTGCCGCCAGGGAGTGCCTGGAGATCAAGCTGACCGTGGTGGACCCGGCGGCGGTGATCCAGTCGGTGATCGCGCGGCGGGCCGACGTCGGCATCGGCGACTGGTACCGCACCGCCGAGCGCAGCAAGGTCCTGGGCCTGTCCGCGCCGTTGTACCTGGACATGATGGGAATTATCTCCAGCGAAGGTTATTCGACAATCTCCGAGCTTGAAGGCAAGCGCATCGGCACGGTGCAGGGCTACCTGTGGGTCGACGACCTGAAAAAGACCTTTGGCGACAACCTGGTGCTGTACCCCAACCCGGTGGCCATGGCCCAGGACCTGGCCTCCAAGCGGATTGCACTGGGTGTCGACAGCTTCGCCGTCGGCGTGGCTTCACAGCAGAAGGGCGCGTACCAGGGCCAGCACATCAAGGTCTCGGCACCCGACCCACGGGTGAGGGCCACCTTGCAACCGGGGCAGTCCGGCTTCCCGCACACCAAGGCCAATACCGCGCTGGGCGTGGCGCTGAACGACAACATCCAGGCCTTGCACGCGTCGGGTGAAATGGCGGAGATACTCGGCGCGTTCGGCCTGGATAAACAAGCCGCCAACGTCGGTACGCCGCGCCTGGTGGAATAACCGATGGCCCTTGGCCCGCTCGCCAGGGCGGTTCTGGAACAGCGTCAGGGAGCAATCCATGCCTGAAGATGCAGGGTTCAAGTGTCTGTCGCTGGCAGAGGCCAGGGCTTTTGCCCAGCGCTGCTGCCTGGCCGCGGGCAGCAGCGAGGAAGTGGCCCAGGCCCTGGCCGAGGCCACGGTATCGGCCCAGGGCCATGGCCTGCCCAGCGTCGGTTTCGAGCACCTGGTCGATTACCTCCGTGGGTTTGCCAGCGGGCGCATTGCAGGCGTTGCCCAGCCGCTGATCACCCAGGTGGCGCCGGCGATGATCCGTTGTGATGCGCGCCAGGGCATCGCGCAGTTGGGGTTCGACCAGGCCTTTGGCGCCTTGTGCGACAACACCAGGCAACTGGGGATCAGCCTGTTTGCCCTGCACAACGGTTTTACCTGTGGCGAGCTGGGTTATTACACCCGGCGCCTGGCCAGCGAAGGGCTGGCGGCACTGGCCTTCTGCAATGGTCCGCCGCTATTGACTGTGGCCGGCCAGCGCCAGCCGATGTATTCGACCAACCCGCTGGCATTCGCCGCGCCCTGTGGCGACGGGCGCCTGCTGCTGATCGACCAGGCCAGCAGCGCCACCGCCTTCGTCAACCTCCTCAAGGCGGCCGAGGCCGGGGAGGCGATCCCCGAAGGCTGGGCGGTGGATGCCCAGGGCGCAGCCACCCTGAGTGCCCGCGAGGCCATGCACGGTGCCTTGCTGGCATTCGGAGGCAGTCGCGGGGCCAACATCGCCATGCTGGTCGAAGTGCTCGCCGCTGGTGTCAGCGGGGCCAACTGGTCGCTGGATACGCCCGACTTTCGAAGCGGCGCGCAATCGCCGGGTTCTGGGCTGCTGGTGATCGCCATCGCCCCGCACCTGCTTGATGACCAGTTCGAGACCCGACTGGCGCAGCACATGCAGCGTCTGGCGAGTCTCGGCGTCCACCCTCCCGGGCAGGCCAAACAGCAAGCCTGGGCCCGGGCGCAGAAGGAGGGGATCAGCCTGCCTATTGGCTTGTATCAGCAACTAGAGGGGCGACTTTAGCGTTGGCGGCCAGCGCGGACACTAATAGGCGCCCGACGGCTCCAGCCTGTGGATGATGGCTGTTCGTTCGGCCTGGTTTTCAACAAACACCCGTAGGGTAGCCATCCTCATCCTGTTGCAGCGGGAAAATTATCGTGTGGAAGATGTCTTGCTGATTGGGCACGAGTTTGTCCATGTGCTCTGTGGGGCCGAGCAGGTCCGGTAGGGGGCGGAAGAATGCCTTAAACAAGGGGCCTGTTCTGTAGGATTGCGACCGGTTCTTGAGCCTCTTTTGGAGGGGGCTGCTGGTAGCTGCGTAGGCCTGGTGAGCTTGCTCAAGGAAAGCCAGATATTCCTGATTTAAATGTATGTAAAGGAGTTGGATGTATTATCGCAAGTCGCGTTGTATTTTATGGTGCAGTGAATGGTATCGGATAGGCGTATTTATCTGGAGGCTCCGGTGCATGGCGAATAGTTCTTTTGCTGGGAGTAAGGTGGGCGATAATTTTTGGAGTGTAGTGCTTTCAAGATCTTATTTGATGTGTGCGCATAAATCATCGGTATTAGCAGGTGGAGGGGTTTTTATAGTGCCTTCAATGTCAAGGCTAAATTTTATCTTCTTTGCCAAGAGTCGTGAGTGAGTAGCGGTTTTCATTCGATAAAAACTGGGAAAGCTTTGTGTGAGCTTTCCCGGTTGTGCTGTTTACGAGAGCTTAAGTATATGGCAGTGGATTTTATTGTAAGATAGTTTTTTTGTGATAATGGATAGTATGGTGTCCCAGTTTCCACCGCCCAGTCCCGCACCAATCATGGGAAGTTGAATAACTAGCCTCTCTTTTAAAGCGAAGTCAGAGATTTTAGAAAGGCAGGCTTCTAAACTTTCATAGCATATATATGTATTGTTATCCTTGGCGGATTTCTTGATTCCATTTTGAGCTAGCATATTTGCCACAAAAATCCTGTTCTCACCATCTACAGACAGAAACTGAACATCGCCCATGTTGAAGCCGGATTTAAACCAACTTAAGTAACTATCTTTAGTTGTAGGGTATTGCTTGGACAAAGAAAGAACAAAACCCTTACCCCATTTTCCATGATTATTCACGATGTGTATTATTATAGTTGAATTATGTATGGGGATGGATGCGTCGCCAATGTGGTAACTTATCAAAGAGTTTAAGTCGCTTTCTGAAATGCTTTTCTTCCAAGCTGATTCAAATGTCTCACTGGTAATTTTTTCAGAGTCTGACAGGTCCAATTCGTCTTTCTTTCCATCATATAGCAAATATCCAATATCTTTATCCCAGTCTTGAATGCACGATGATGAATAGTAAGTGTCATTAATGATGTTGATCTGTCGTACTGCGATATTTCCAAAAAATTCTGTATAGATAATGCCCTCGCCGGAAGTGAAGTCTGTGCTTGCACGATAATATGTTTTCTCTTCCATTAACAGCTGCTCCCACTTCTAACTACTCTGCTGGAAATATCCAGATTGCCGGCGTTAGCCACTCTAAATGTTCCCGGTCTAGGTTCGGTGATATCCAGTCCTCTAACATCTATTTCAATGTAGTTGGTTATGCTATTTAGTTTTCTTGCGTCACCATAAATGTCAGATGCTAATTGGCCTAAAGATATTTTCCCGCTACCGACAGTGTCTTTAATGGTGCGGCCGCCAATCATGTCTGGTGATATGTTAGTAAAGTACTGTCCGTTGCCGAATCTGGCATGTATATCACCTGTAGAGGCATTTAATACACCGCTTTTTAGTATTCCTTCCATCCCCTCTTGGGTCGTATAGTGGAAAAGGGTTGTTACCCCTTCGGCTGTTAACCCCCACGGATCAACCCACCCCAACGCATTCGGCGCATACCGATACAGGTTCTCCCCACCCGCCAACCCAATCGGATCCTGCGTGGTAAACCGCCCGACCGCCGGATCGTAGTACCTGAAGGTGTTGTAGTACAGCCCGCTTTCTCGGTCGTGATACTGACCTTGAAAGCGCAGATTCTGCTCCACCGTATTCGGTGATAACGCTTCCAATCCGCCCCAGGCCTTGTAGTACGCGCGCCACACCACGTGCCCTTCGGCATCGGTCATTTCCTGCGGTGTGCCGATCTGGTCGGTGTGGAAGTAGTAGGTCTGGCCCGGTTGCTCGGGCAGGCTGGGATCCGTGTCGAGGCGCGCCAGGGGAGCGTAGCTGTCGGGTTCGTAGACGTAGGTACTGTGGCGCTGCGCTTGTTGTTCTTGCAGCAGGCGCAAGCCTTGCCAGAGGAATGTCGTGTCTTGGGTCTGGCCGTTTTGCGTGACTTCTTTACCTATGCGTCGGCCGAGGGCGTCGTAGTGGTAACGGGCTTGGCTATGCAGGGTCGCGCCGTGCCAGGTCCGGGCCTCGATCAGGCGGTTTTCGCAGTCGTAGGCAAAGCGTTGCAGGGCGCCACTGGCGCTGCTTCTTTCGCTGAGGTTGCCCCAGTCGTCGTAGGCAAAACGCAGGTCCTTGAAGGCCATGAGGCGGTTGTTCTGGACCTTGTCGAATTGCCAATCGCCGCTGCCACAGAGGTTGCCGGCCGGGTCGTAGGAAAAGTCTTCGGTGTGCAGTTGTGGGTGGTTTGGTTGGCGGCTGCGCAGTTGGCCGCTGGCGTCGTAGTTGAAGTCGGTGGCGCCTCGCTGTTTGTCGACGATGCGCTGTACTTCTCCGCCTGGGCTGTAGTGATAGCGGCGGTGCAGTGCGGTGGCGGGATGCTCCGGGAGGCCGAGCAGGCGGTCAGTCTTGTCGTGCAGTTGGCTCAGTTGTTCGTGGGGCAGGCGGATCGCGGCTTGCCAGAGTTTGCGCCCCTGGCTGTCGTAGCCGTAGCGGCTGGTGAGGCGGCCTTGGGTGCGCAGGGTTTCGCGGTGCAGGGCGTCGCGCTCGAAGTCGCTGATCAGGTGGCCGTCGAGGTTGATCTGGTGCAGGTGGCCGCTGCCGTAATAGAGCTGGTTGAGCTGGCGGCCGTCGGGCAGGGCCAGGCCGGTGAGGTTGCCCAGGGCATCGTAGTGGTACGCCAGATCACCGGTACTGCTGCTTTCGCTCAGCAGTTGGTCGGCGGCGTCGTAGCTGAAGGCGAGGCGATCGGGGCGGATGCCCAGGGCTTCGCCCGCCTTGCTTGGCAGGCGCTCGACGGCGATCAGACGGTCCGCATCGTCGTAGTGATAATCCAGGCGGGCATCGCTCGTGACCCGGCTGAGCAGACGCCCCGCGGCGTCGTGTTCGAACTGTTGCAGGCGAGTGAGCCGGACCAGGGTCGGGCTGGTGGCGATTTCTTCCAGTTGGCTCAGTTGGCCGTTGGCGCTGTAGCTGAAGCGGCGGCGCAGACCATCGAGGCGTACTTCTTCCAGCAGGCGGTCGCTGGCGTCGTAGCTGAAGCGGTAGGCCGCCTTGTTTTCGTTGAGCAGGGCCACCAGGCGCTGGGCTTTGTCGTACTGATAGTGAACCTGCTGGCCACGCGGGTCCTTGCGCTTGCTGGGCAGGCCGCGGGGCGTGCGCGCCAGGCTGGTGGTGTGGCCGTCGGCATTGGTGTGGCTGAGCAACTGGCCGAGGGCGTTGTAACGGTACTGGTCATGGGTACCGCCTGGGTGGTCGATGCGCAGCACTTCACCGTTGGCCTTGCGGGAGAGGCGCGTGGTGCTCTGCAGCGCATCGGTGATGCTCGCCAGGTGCAGGTGGGCGTCGTAGCCATAGCGTGTCAGTTGCCCGGAACAGTCCTGGTACTGCTCGATCTGCCCCAGGTCGTTCCACAGCAGCCGGGTGCTGTTGCCCAGCGGATCGATGCGGGTGTGGGGCAGGCCGGCGTCGGTGTTGAAAAACTGGCTCACCCGACCCAGCGGGTCGGTGCTGTCGAGCAGGTTGCCGCGGCGGTCATAGGTCCAGCGCTGGCAGCTGCCGTCGGCGCGCTCGATGGCGGTGATCAGGTCGGTGTCCAGGTGATAGCTGTAGCGGATCGAGCGGCCCAGTGGATCGGTTTCCTCCTCCAGTCGCGAGAGCTTGTCGTAGCTGAAGCTCAGGGTGCTGCCGTCGGGCAACTCCAGGCCGGTCATGTTGCCGGACTCATCGAGCTGGAAACGGTACTGCTCGCCGCCAAAGTCACGGCTGGCGATAACCCGCCGACCTTCGTTGTAGTCGATGCGTGCACTACGTCCGAGCACGTCTTTGATGTGGGTCTGGCGTTGTTTCAGGTCGTAGTGGAAGAGGTAGCGCTCACCGTCGCTGGTCCAGTGCTCGGCGACCCTGGGCCGGCCGTCGTTGAGGGTTTCCCAGCGGTAGTGACAGCGCAGGCCAAGGGCGTTTTCGTGGGCGACCATCAGGCCCTGGTCGTAGGCGAAGTTGCGCACCCGTTCGCCGTTGCGGTTGATGACTCGGCGCAACTGGCCGTTGGCGTCGTACTGGTAGTGCACCAGGGTCTCGACGGGCAGGTTGTCGACCACTCGTTCGACCCGACTCAGGCGCTGTTCATGCTGCTCGTAGCACAGGTGCAGGCGCATGCCGCCGGTGGCGCACAAATCGCTCAGACGCCGCTGATGGTCATAGCTGAAATTGAGGAAGTGGCCGAGGGCGTTTTCGATGCGCCGCAAGGGCGCTGGCTGGCCGTCGTTGGCCAGCTCACCGAAATAGAAGAAGGTGTTGTCCAGGCTTTGCAGCAGGTAGTGCCCACCTTCGGAGCGCACCACGAACAGTTGCTCGTCCGTCAGGTAGGCGCGTTCGCCGGGTTCCAGTTGTGGCAACGGCAGGTCACGCCCCTGGTTGTCGCGCAGGTACAGCTGTTGATCTTCCAGGCGCAGGCTCTGCTCCCAGGGCAGCACCCAGCCACGACCAAGCAAACCTTCATGGGTAATGTCACTGGCATAGAAGCGCGCCCAGGTGATGGGCATCAGCCCTGGCAGGCTGAAGTCGGTTTCACTTTCCTCCAGCAGCAGTTTGCGGCCACTGATGGCGTCCACCGGATTGCCAATCAGGCCGCCGGCCACGCGGCCAATGGCCGGGCCGATGACGAAGCGTCCCGCCAGCTCCCCGGCGACGAACCCGGCCGCGAATTTCAATGCACAAGGGGCGACCGCCTTCAGGCCGATCTTGCCGGCGGTCAGCGCCAGTTTCAGCAGCCCGCCAGCGGCGCCGGCCACGGCCATGAGGATATCGACCGTGGTGCGCAGCCACTCTGGAATCTCGTCTTCGATCTCCAGGTACTGCTCTTTTTCGGCCCCGATGAAAACGCTGTCCGAGCCGCTGTCGATCACGCTGCCACAGGTCAGCTTGTCGCCCTTGCGCGCCGCCGGCAGGCCGTTGATAAACACCTTGGCCGAGCCCTCCGCCACCATCGGCGGCACCGGATGCTTGGTGCAGATACCCAGGCTGTCCTGCACTTGCGCGGCATTCAGGCCATTGATGAAGACGTCCGGCGATCCGCTGGTGATGCCCCCGGCGGGGGCCTTGGACATTCGCCCTATGGCTTCGCCAGCGGAGGTCAGCGCCATGCCGCCGACACCCGCCAGCACCCCGGCCAGCAAGGCGGTGCCAAATCCGCAGGTGGCGACGGTGAGCACGGCTACCGCTGCAATCAAGGCGATCCCCAATGCCGCCCCCACCAGAAACCCCACCAGCGCGTTGCTGTGGGCCAGTTCGTCGTTTAACCGTGCCGCTTCAAACATGCTGGGCCTCCCAGGCCTCTCGTTCCTTGGGTGCGCAATGGCGTTAGGGCTTGGACGGGAGCGGAGGGTGGGCTTCAAAGCTCTCCAGGACCTCGGCCCACAGCTGATTCAACTGAGTGTCGAAGGGCTGCTGGCTGGTGGCCGAAAACACCAGCACACGCTGCGGCGTGACGATGAAGCCGGCCTGGCGCTGGTACACCGGACGGCCGTCGCTCTGGTAATGGGCGTCGACTTGCAGGCCCGGCACCGGGGACTGCTTCGAAAGCCAGACCTCTTGCAGGGCCTGGCGCTTGTATTTGCGCAACTTGGCGGCGATCAGGCCGACCTGGCGCTCGACGTACTCCGCCAGGCTTTCCCCGGGCAAGGTGATGTCCCGGGACAGGGTCAGACTGAAGGGCGCGGGCAGGGCGACGCCCGGGACGAACAGGTTGACGCTGCGGTCTTGAAAACCGCTGGGCAAGGTGAGTTTTCCTTCCTGGATCAGGTAGTCCATGGGTGTTTGCTCTGGGGAAGTGAAGGTCAGGAGGCGGCGGCTGGCGGTGGCGAGAAGGCGGACTCGACTCCGGCCTCGATGCTGCCTTTGACGCCATCCGCTTCGGGGCTCGTGGCGGCGGCGCCACCGGGCATGTTGATGTCCAGCTGGCCGCCGGTATTGATCTGCGCGTCGCCGGTCACCGAGAAGTTGAAGGCGCTGCCGTAGAGGTTGATTTCCCCCGTGGCCAGCATTTCGATCACGCTCTGGCCGCAGACCAGGCGTATTTTTTCCCCGGCCTCGATCAGGTACTGGGTGCCGATGCTGTCTTTCTTGGTGGCGCCGACTTGCAGGGTGTCGTCGACCTTGACCGTTCTCAGGCTGTTCTGGCCGACGCTGATGGTTTCGTCCTGGCCTACCGAGTGCACGCGATCGACGCCGACCCAATGGCTTTCGTTGTGCTTGACGGTGCAGTCCTGATCGCGCTGGGCGTGGATGTAGATTTGCTCCTGGCCGGCGCGGTCCTCGATGCGCAGCTCGTTGGAGCCATTGCCGCCCAGGCTGCTACGGGTCTTGAACACGCTGCGGGTCTTGTTCGCCGGCAGCGGGTAGGGCACGGGGGTGTGCTGGTTCGGCACGCAGCCGGTCACCAGCGGCTGCTCGGGGTCGCCACCGATAAAGCTGACCAGCACTTCCATGCCGATCCTCGGGATGATCACGTGACCAAAACCCTCACCGGCCCAGCTGGTGGCCACCCGCACCCAGCAACTGGAGAAGTCGTTGCGCTCGCCTTCGCGGTCCCAATGAAACTGAATTTTTATGCGTGAGAATTCGTCACACCAGATTTCCTCGCCGGCAGGCCCGGTCACCAGCGCGGTCTGGCTGCTCAGCCGAGGTTTGGGGGCCGGCTCGTCGGGCCGGAAGAAGGTCTCGCTGGGGATGGCGCTGAAACGGTTGCGGTAACCCTGGGTGAAACCGTCGCCTTTGCTGTCGTCGCTGGTGACCGACTCTTCCAGCACCTGCGGTTGGCGGCCTTCATGCTCAACGCTGACCAGCAGCCACATCTGGTTGTAGTCGCTGCGCGGGTGCTCGCTCAGGCTCACCAGATGGCCGCAGCGAAAGGTCGGCAGGTCACTCTGACCCTTGGCCAGCTGGTAATCGGTGCGATGGCCTTCAAGGGCGATCTGGCTCAGTTGCTTGCCTACTGCGCCGGTGCTGTAGCGGCCCGGGTAGCGATAGTCCTCCAGCACCGGAGTGGCCTCGCTGCGCACAGAGCTGTGCAGGGTACTGGGCACCGGGTCGAGCTGGGCACCGCTGGACGCGCTGCGCGGATCGGGCTTCTTCAGGTCGTAGTCGCGCCGGGCGACCTGGCTGGTGCGGGTGCTGAAACGCACCGCGAAATGGCTGACCACCGGGTCTTCGGCGGCCAGGCCGCTGCCTTGCTGATAGCGCGCGGTGGCCAGGATCGGGTAGTCGGTCTGGTTGTCGGAGAACACCAGCAGGTGCCGGTCGAGACTGTGTTCGTGGTGCCAGTGAATGCCGTCTTCGAAGCACAGGCGTTGCAGGAACTCAAAATCCGTTTCGCCGTATTGCACGCAATACACGCGGGGCAACGAGGGCTTGGGGGCAATATTGAAGCGGTACTGGTCGGCAAGAATGCCGTGCTCCTTGAGCACCTTGGCGATGATCTGCGGCACCGTCAGGTTCTGGTAGACGCGCTGGTTGTGGCGGTGCTGCAACTGGTAGAGATGGGGGCGCAGGATCAGTTGGTAGCGGGTCATGCGCTTGCCGCTGTCGCCGACCTCGATGTCGTCGATCAGGCCGTGAATGCCTTCGCCGTTGAGGCCGAACTGCAAACATGCAGGTTGGTTGAGCAGGCTTTCCAGGTCGACATGGGGGTTGTCCGAGACCAGTTCGACATGGATGGCATACAGCTCGCTGATGGCTTCGCGCCCCTCGAAGGCCAGCACCTTGAAGTCGTGGCGAACGGCAGGGATGGACAGCACAAAATGCGCGGTGTCGGCCGGCGCGAACATAGGCTCATCCTTAAGCTTGAGAGAGGCCAGGCCCGTGTCATACCCGACCCGGACTGAAGGTGGCGCTCAAACTAGCAAAGGCTGCGCAAAAAATAATATGAGACAAATCCGGAAAATAAACAGAATTTTCAGGGCTAGTTGTGAGGCTTTTCGAGGAAGTTCGTCGTGTGCCTCACCCACGGGACGTGATAGTGCGCCCAGGGGCCACGTTGCCCTCTTAGTGAGCACGCAGCACCTGGTGCACTTGTTCGGAACGCCAGCCGGCGCTCGGAGAATGTGTGAACAACCTCTGGCACCCGCAATGCCTGCCGGTAGCCGAAACGCTTCAGCCTCTTGAGGCGCTTGCAGGCCAACCCTGAACCCAGGTTTTCAAGCCGCGGCAATGGATAGCAAGCTTTCGAATTGGCGTAGTAATTGCCTTCAAGTTGGCTATCCGAATGTCGTACTTGGGGAAGTGAATGTCGCTATCAAGCAATTGCATGCCGTTGTCCTCCGCCGAAAAGCATTGGCTGCCCTGGTTTGGCAAGACCGGAAAACTGGCAATGGGCTGGTCCTGCCGACTCAATCGGTCTGCCTATCCGGTGATGGAACAGACCTTCGAGGCGATTGCCGACACTCGGGTAAAACTGTTGCAAAACTGGGCGCGGGAGCAGTGGGAACACCTGGCAGAGCTGGGAGCGGCCCTCAGCCGCGATGTCGCCCAACTCGCCCCCTGCGCACTGCTGGACAAGCTCGCCCAGGCCGAGGATTTTTCCGAGCTCTTTGTCGTGGATACAGAAGGCGCCATCATCGCTTCGACTTGGGGAGGGCATGGCCAAGGCCGTCCCTGCAATCCCAGGGCACTGGCCGAAGGTTTGAAGGCGCCGTTTCTCCACGGGCCCTACAGCGACCCGCTGACCCTGCAGATAGGCCCCTCATCCTCGCGCTTTCACGATGAAGTGACGCTGATGTTCTACCAGCCCCTGGAAGCTGACGGCAAAGCCCTTGGCTGCCTCTGCGGACGGGTGCCCAATGATGTCCTGGGTGACTTGATCCAACGTGAGGCCGGGCATATTTTCGCCGAGTCGGGGGACAACTACCTGTTCATGGTGCAGTCGCGTTTCGATCCGCAGGTCCTGCCCGGCATCGCGCTGTCACGCTCGCGCTTCGAGGACGGTACGTTTACCCGGGGCGAGAACCTCAAGACGGGGGTGCGCACGCCCTGGAAGACCGTGCAGGTGCTGCGCCACACTGAACTGGAATTGCGCTTCACCGACCCTGCGACCGAGCAACTGCACCCAGGCGTGCGGGAAACCATTCGCATGGGCTCCAATCTGTTCGTCACCTACCCAGGCTACTCGGACTACCGGCACGTTCCGGTGGTCGGCAAGGGCGTGACCTTGCAACTGCCGGGTTCGCCCGACCGCTGGGGCATGATGTGCGAAGCCGATCTGGAGGAGGTCTATCGACGGCGGTCGCTGGGGTACGGGCTGATGAAACCTTACCTGGCAACCATGGCTGGCTTGTTCGCGTGCAATTTCCTGGTCCAGCATTACAGCGGCCTGGAGCAGGGCCTGATCGATGCCGGCGAAAGCTTGAGCATGCTGGCGGCTGCGTTCTTGTTCAGCATCTTTGGCCCGAAGCGCCTGGCGGCGCGGCTGAATGAAATGACCGGGGTGATCAGGGCGATCGCCGAAGGCGAGGGCAATCTGCGTCAGCGCCTGGATACCCGGCGCATGGCCAACGACGAGACCGGTGACATGGGGCGCTGGATCAACAGCTTCATCGACCATCTGGATGCCGTCGTCGGGCAGGTGATCAAGGCCAGCCACAGCGTGGGCAAGACCAATCAACTGATGCTCGGGCGCAGCCAGGAAGCCAGCCTCACCAGCGGCGCAGTCGCCGATGCGGTGCATCGCATGATGCTCATCGTCGAAGAGCAACTGGGCGAGATCCAGCAGGCCTCGGCCAGCGCCGAACAGATGAAGCAGGCGATGGACGAAGTGGTCAGCCGGGCCCGCGAGCAGTTTCTCGCGGTGCAGGCGGGGACTCAGTCGATTCGCGATGTGGTGCAGCGTTCCTCTTCGAGCGTGCAACGGCTGGATAGCCGGATGGCACAGATCGGCAATATCACCGGCCTGATCAGCGACATTACCCAGCAGACCAACCTGCTGGCGCTGAACGCGGCCATCGAGGCCGCCCGCGCGGGCGAGCATGGCCGTGGTTTCGCGGTGGTGGCCGATGAAGTCCGAACCCTGGCGGCGCGCACATCGCGCGCCGCCGACGACATCCGGCAGATGGTCGAAGGCCTGCAGAGCGAAACGCAAAATGCCGTGAGTTTCATGGAAGGTGGCGTCACGGATGTCGATAGCAGCCTGCGTCTGGCTGAAGAGGCGTCTTCGGAAAACGTGCAGCTGCATCAGGCCGTGGAAAGCCTGTTCAGCATCATTCAGCAGCTCAACCAACGCAGCCTCGACTATGGCAGGACGATACGGCAGGTCGACCAGTCGTCCGCCCAGATGCGCCAGACGGTGATCGTGCTGCAGACCAGTGCCGAAACGGTCAGGCTGGACGCCAACAAATTGCAGAAGCTGGTGGGGTTGTTCGAGGTGAGCAACAACGCCCGGCAAACTGCAGCCTGAGCCGACTGCGCAAGCGATCACAGCGAATGCAACCGGCGTTTGAATAATCCCCGGAATAATGCTGTGATTGCGCCCCTCACGCCCCTGGGCGGCCCTGCTTTTTTTCGAGACACAGCGAAATGGATAGCCAAGAGACGACAACCGGGATGTCGCAGTTGCCTCCCGCCAGCCAATGGCGCGAGCGCCTGGAGGGCATCGCTGCCACCACCGCGCTGGTGTTGGAAACCAACAACCTGCGCGGCGGCAAGGATGCACAGGAAGCCCTGAACAGCCTTGAGCGCCTGATTGCCCGGCTGGCCCGGCAGAGCCTTTCACCCCAGTCTTTTGCCCAGTGGGTGATTACCCATGACGGCCTTGACCCCGCGGCGCGCCAGGCGTTGTGCGTGCTGGCCGGGCGCAGCGTGGATTTTGTCGAGATCGACGCCAGCACCGGCTATTACGACGCCAAGAATGTCGGCTTCGATGCGGTCGACCAGGAACGTTGCCAGTACGTGGTGTTCGCCGATGCCGACTGCCTGCCCGATGCCCGCTGGCTGGAACAGTTGCTCGTGCCTTTCGCGGCGGCTGATGCACCGGAGGCGGTAGCCGGGCGCACCAGCTACGCGCCCAGCGTCGCCGGCAGCGCGCTGACCGCCATCGACTTCATGTATTTCCCCAGCCCCTTGCGCCACGGTGCCACGCGTAATTTCTACGCCAACAACGTGGCCTTTCGCTGTGCCACCTTCGAGCAGTACCGCTACGAGCCCCTGGATGGCATCTACCGCGCCCACTGTCAGGTCATGGGCCTGCGCCTGCAGGCCGCAGGGGTGGCGGTGGCCTATGCGCCGGCGGCGCATACCGAGCACCGCCTGCCCGACCGCCAGGGCGAAGTGTTCAAGCTGCGCTGGCTGAGGGGCGGCGACAGCGTCGGCCTGACGCCGTACCTGGTGCGCGCCTACCTGCCGGGCTGGCTGCAGTGGCTCGGACGCAGCGGGCCGATCGGCCCCTTGTGCGTGATGGTCGGGCGCCTGGGCTACAGCTTGCGCGCCCTCAACCACCAGGACCTGCCGCCCCTGCGCGGGGCCCGGCGCCTGGGGGCGATGGCCATGGTCACCGCCATCTCCTTGCTCGACACCGCCGGTGCCGTGGTCCGTGGTTGTGGGTTGTCCATTGGCCGCTCCAGTGCCCGGCACAGTGAAGCGCTGTCCTACCACCGCCACCTGGACTGATCCACGTCGCGCCGTATCGTTGCACGCCGTTCGCGTGCCCGGAGGAAACCCCCATGCAGAACCTTTCGCTCGCCTCATTCGGCCGTTCCCTGGTGTGCCTGGCCGTGCTGGCATTGACGGCGCAGGCCCAGGCCACACCCGCTGAATTCAGCGGCCGCGGGGTGTATCACTTCGCCTCGCAAAGCGGTTGCGCGAGCGCCGCGCCCGACAGCGCTGCCCCCGGCAGCACCGGGCAGGACTGCAACCGCGTCGCCCTGGACGTCAGCGACGCGCGCGCCAGTGTCGATCCGCACACCCACGCCATCGTGATCGATGCCGACAGCACCCACGACAGCAAGACCGTGATCGGCGACATTCTGCTGCACGGCAGCGGCATCGCCAGCGATGGCCGGCGCGTGCCCCTGAGCCTGCAGGTGCTGTTGCGCCGTTCCGGCAGCGTGTGGAAAACCGACACCTACGTGCATGCGCCGGTGCGTGGCAAGTTCCGTGACATCAGCCTCGACCCTTATCAGATCAGTGTGCGCGAAGGCAGCGGCGAGCGGTTGCTGTTCAGCCCCGAGCAGGCGCGCAACGTATTGGCCCAGCCCTCGATTGCCGCGCGGCTGGCCAGCTATTTCGTGGTGGTGCGCCCCAGCGATGCGCAGAACCCGGCGGCCGACGACATCACCATCGGCCTGGGTGTCGGTCGCGTGTCGAAGTCGCTGATGCGCGCCAGCTTCAGCTCGAAGCAGCCGGGCACTGCAGCGCTGGATGAGGTGCTGGAGCAGGGCACCTGGAACCTGGACTTGCAGGCGCTGAGCGGGCAGATCCCGTTGTGGGTGGTGCGGCGCCAGCTGTTCGTCTTCGGCCTGGAGGACAGCCCGCTGCTCAAGGACGTGCGCCAGCGCGGCTTGAACAAGCACGACAGCCTGGAATTGGGCGCGGTCAACGGTCAGGGCTACCTGCGCTACAACGGTCAGGAAGAGCGCTTTCCCGGCGCCGCCGCCAGTGGCACGGCCTTCATGCGTGACAGCTTCATCGGCCTGATCCTGGCCTGGCACCGCCATTCGCATGCGGCCAAGGCCGCCACTGAGCGCGCCCGCGCCGCGCAGCCCGCGCAATGAGTGTGGGGGAAGCGCTCGGCCCGGCCGACTTCAGTTGCCTGAGCATGCCCGCGCCCCAGGGGCTGGGGGCCGTGCAGGCACGCTGGGTCGACCGCATCAAGCGCGCCGCGCTGCTGCGCCTGCACCGCAGCCCGCGAGGCGAGCGCCTGCTGTTGCGCATCTACCTGGCCGGTGAGGACGCCACCGAGCGGGCGCTGCTGGATGAGTTGCTGCCGCAATCACCGCCCTGGCTCGAACGCCAGGTGCAACAGCATCTGGCCGACGAGCAACGCCATGTGACCCTGTTTGCCGAGGCCCTGCGCGAGCGCGGCGACGATGCCCAGGCGCGCCTGGAGCCGGACTGGCTGAGCCGCCGCAAGATCCTGCGCTGGCAGCGCCTGGCCCATCGCTACGCGGGCCATTTCGAGCATGGCCTGCTGGTGCCGGCCTACGCCACCGGGCTGTGTGCCGAGCAGATGGCCGAACGGGTATTGAGCCGCCATTGCTCGGTATTGAGCAGCGGGCACGGCCTGTATCCGTTGTTGTCGCGGGTACTGGCGGACGAGAAGGCCCACGTGCGCCTGTGCGAGAACACCCTGCGGCGCATCGTGGCGCCCCATGAAGCGCCGCATCTGGCGCGTTTGCTCAAGGACATTCGTCGTGTCGATGCGAGCTTTGGCATCAGCGGCGCGCTGGCGATGTATGGCGCCGGCTGGCTGCTGGGTGGCCGGGGCAGCGCCGGTCGATGAGTTCACGGATTCTTTACCTGGCGACCGCCGACGCCCGCGGCCACCTGATGCGCGCGCAACTGCTGGTGCATGCCCTGCGCGCGGCCGGGGCCCAGGTCGAGGTGCTGACCACCTCGGACCAGGGGCGGGACTTTCTGCAACGCTTCGGCATTCAGGCGCAGATCCTCTCGCGCCACTATGCGGTGCAGTTCGACCGCGAGCAGAACATGCTGCGCCAGGCCACCAACCGCAATGTCGCCCATTACCTGTTCCGCCCCGGGCGCATGCTGCGCGATATCCTTGCCCTGCGGCGCCGGCTGCGCAGCGTGGACCTGGTGATCAACGACTCGTTTCACCCGGCGTTGCTGTACATGGGCATGCTGCCGGGCTGGCGGCGCCAGGTGGTGCACGTGTACGGGGCGAGCCTCAAGGTGGCGCTGCTGAACAATTTCAGCGGCCTGTGGCCGCGCCAGTTCGGGCGCTTGTTCGGCTGGATTGTCGGGCGCCAGATCAATGCCGCGCGGGCGCGCATCGAGCACGATTTCGCCTATGAAGTCGACGATGCCCGGGCCCCGGCGCTGTACCGTCTGCCGACCCCGGTGGCCCTGGCCGAGGCCTTGCCGGAGGCGGCCGCCGTGGGCGCCGCGGTGTACCTCAACCCGCACTTTCGCGAGCCGGCCCTGGCCGACGCCTTGAGCGCCGGCCTGGACGATGCCGGCCTGGAGGCCCACCGGGTGGGCGAGGGCTACGCCGGGCACGGCGGCTGGATGGGGGTCGACCCGCTCTGGGCCAGCCGCGCCGCGGGGGCGCAACTCTTGGTGTCGGCGCCGGGCATGGCGGCCCTGTCCATCGCCCGGGTCTACCAGCGGCCGATCATCCTGGTGGTCAGCGACCAGCCGGAACAGACCCGCAACGCCGCCCGGGCCGAGCAATTGCAGTTGCTGCACCGGGTGGTGACCTGGCGCGGCGACGCTGCCGACTTCCGGCGCCAGGTGGCCGAGGCCGCGCGGCAATTGAGCGCGACTGCGCCAGCGCCTGACAGGGCGTTGGGCAACCAGCGCGCCCAGGCGCGGATCGACGCCTGGGTCAGCCGCTTGCTCGGCGTGTGAGGGCGCCGTCTTGAAGCCTCAACTTCCCCCCGCCGCGATCAAGCGGGCCGCCACGACCCGCCCCTTGCGACGGCTGATCGCGGCCGTCCACTTTCGCCAGGCCCTGGCGGCGTTGGGCGGCCTGCTGCTGGGGTTGACGGTGTTCATCGGCCTGCAGCGCCTGGTTACGCCGCGCTACAACTGGGTCACGCCGCTGGATGAGCTGATTCCCTTCGTGCCTGTGTCCTGGTGTGTGTACGTGCTGTTCTTTCCCTTTGTGCTGCTGGCGGCGGCCTGCGCCAGCACGGCGGGCTTCAGGGCGCTGCGCAACGCCACCGGGATGGCTTTTGCCGTCGCGCTGCTGTGCTTCTGGCTGTTCCCCGAGGGGCTGCCCCGACCGGATATCGACGCCCTCGAGCCTGGCTTCCTGCAACAGCGGCTGAGCCGCATGTGGCAGCTGGACCTGGCGCGCAACGGCTTCCCCAGCCTGCATGTGGCGGTCACGTGCCTGGCGTGCCTGGCGTGCCGGGCGCTCTGGGAGCGCCCCTGCAAAGGACTCACCGCGGCCACCGGGCTGCTGATCTGCCTGTCGACCCTGACCCTCAAGCAGCACACGCTGGTCGATGTGCTGGGCGGCCTGTTTCTGGCCCTGGTTTGCGCCCTGGCCACCCAACGACAAGGAAATGCTGCCCGTGTCTCAGCCTGAACCCCGTGCCGGCGGCAATCGCGCGCTGCAGGCCTTCGCCCCTGGCGCCGAGCTGTTCGTACTCAAGCCCTGGATCGGTTGGCTGGCGCTGCTCGGCGACTGGGCGCTGATCGGCGTCGGCTTTGCCTGCGCGGCGCTCTGGCCGCACCCGCTGGTCTACCTGCTGGCCGCGCTGCTGATTGCCCGCAGCCAGTTGGCGCTGGCCGTGCTCATGCACGAAAGCGCCCACGGCCTGCTGCTGCGCGGGCAGACGGCCAATGACCTGGTCGGCCAATGGCTGGCGGCCGGCCCGCTGTTTCTGTCGCTGCGCACCTACCGCGCCGGGCACCTCAAGCATCACCTGCAACCGATGCAGCATGACGATCCCATCGTCGCGGTGTTCGGCCTGGGGGATTACCCGCTGCCCCGGGGCAAGCTGGTCCGGCGCTTGCTGGCCGACCTGTGCGGGGTGGGCTATTGCCTCAGCGCGCTGAGGTTCGCCCGGGGCGACTACCGCGCGGTCATGCCCAAGGTCGACAAGTCACCGCGGCAGGCGCTGGGGGAGGTGTGTTCGATGCTGGTCGGCAATGGCCTGCTGTTCGGCGTGTTGGCCTGGAGCGGCCACCCCTGGCTCTACCTCGGCTTGTGGCTGCTGCCGGCGATTACCCTGCTGCCGCTGCTGGGCCGGGTCCGGGCGATCATGGAACACGCTGGCCTGCCGGCCGCCGCCGACCAGAGCCGCAACGCCCGCAGCATCGTGCGGCCGAATGCGCAGACCTTCCTGTTCGGCCCCCACGCCATCCACTACCACATCGAGCACCACCTTTACGTGCGCGTGCCGTTCTACCACCTGCGCGGCCTGCACCGGCAACTGGCCGCGGCGCAGCTGTTGCCCGAGGGCAATCTCTACCAGGGGTACGGTGGGGTGCTGCGGGATGTCAGCGACCCGAACTGGACGTCCGCGGCGCGCTGAGGTGTGGGAGGAGGAACGGGCCCGCCAGAACGACGGGCCCGCAGTGGCGATCAGAGTGTGGGCAGCTGGCCGATACGGCCCATCATTTCGGTGACGATCTGCAGGTCCAGCAGGAATTGCTCCCGGGTCTTGAACTCGTTGTCGGTGTGGCCGGTGTACTTGACCTCGGGCCGCGCCAGGCCGAACTGCACGCCGTTGGGCAGTTCATGCACCGAGGTGGCGCCGGCGGAGGTGCCAAACTTATGCGCCATGCCCAGGTTCTCGCTGGCCACCGCCAGCAGCGCCTTGACCCATTCACCCTCGGGGTTGCGGTACATCGGTTCGGCAATCTTGGTGTCGATGTTCACCGCCACGCCGGTCTTCTTGCTCCAGGCCGCCAGCTTGTCGCTGATTTCGCCCTGCAGCACCTCCGGGGTCTTGCCCTTGGGCACCCGCAGGTTGACCGCCAGCTTGAGCGCCTTGTCATCCACGCTGACCAGGGTCAGGGAGGTGGTCAGCGGGCCCATGAAGTCATCGGAAAAGCCGATGCCGAGTTGGTTGCCCAGGTAGTCCAGGCCCCAGTTGTCGGCGGCGTAGCGCGCGGCGTCGGTGAAGGCGTTGTGCTTGAAGGCGATCTTGCCGTCCTGGCTGTTGATGAAGCCCAGCATCCGCGCCACCGGGTTGACCCCGGACTCGGGCTCGGAGGAGTGGGCCGAGACGCCGGTGACGGTCAGTAGCACGTTCTTGCCCTGCACCTTGGCCGCGACCTGGAAGTTACCGCCGTGCTGCTTGACGTATTCGGCGCCGGCCTTTTGCAGGCTGGCGGCCAGCGCCGCGGGCTGTTCGCTGACCAGGGTGGCCACCGAGGTCGACGGGATCTGGTTGGTCGCCAGGCCGCCGGTGAGGTGGGTGATCTCGGCGCCTTGGCCTTCAGCGGTGCGCCGGGCAAAGGTTGCCATCACCGTGCCGTAGCCTTTCTCGGCGATCACCACTGGGTAGCCGCCATCCAGCGCCAGGTTGTAGTGGGGCGTCGGGTTGTGCTCGAAGTAGTAGGGAATCGCGTCGCCACTGGTTTCCTCGGTGGTGTCCACCAGCAGCTTGAAGTGGCGCGCCAGGGGCAGTTGCTCTTCCTTGATGATCTTCATCGCGTACAGCGCGACGACGATGCCGTTCTTGTCATCCTCGGTGCCGCGGCCGTACATGCGGTCGCCGATCAGGGTGACCTTGAACGGGTCGAGGCGGGTGCCGTCTTCGAGCACCCAGTTTTCCGGGGTGACCGGCACTACGTCGGCGTGGGCGTGGATGCCGACGACTTCCTGGCCGGCGCCCTCCAGGGATATCTCGTAGACCCGGTTGTCGATGTTGCGAAAGTTCAGGTTGAAGGCCTTGGCCAGGCCCTGGATCTTCTCGGCGATCTTGAGGAACTCGGGGTTCTTGTACTGCGGCACGCCGTCGATGTTGAAGGTGGGGATGGCCACCAGCTCGCGCAGGGTTTCGGTGGCGGCCTTGCCGTACTTGATCCGGGCGTAGAGGCCCAGCAGGCGATGGATTTCGTTCTGCTGTTCGGCGCTCAGGGATTTTTTGTCGAGGAAGGCGGCGATGGCCGGCCCCAGGTTGGCGTTCTTGCCCGTTTCACTCTTGGCCAGGGCGCCGAGGAACTGGCGGAAGTCGCCGGCCGGGGCGTCGCTGAAGGTCTTGAGGATGGCCGCGCTTTGCTGCGGGGTGATGTTGGCTTGGGCACTGCTGGTGAACGCGGACAGGCTGGCGAGCATCAGGGTGGCCGCAGCCAGGTGCTTGAGAGAGAAATCCATTACGTAGGGCATTCCTTTGCAGGGAGTGAGTAGGAAATGTCTGATCGTTCAGACAGAAACCTGCTCAAGCTAACACTACGAAGGAGGAGGGCGGGAGCCCCGCCAGTGAGATCTGTCGCACAGAACGGCAAAAGCGACGCACTCTCGACAATGGCGAAAAGGCTGCCACAGCGGGCGCCGTTGTCGGCGCCCGCTGTGGCTGGAGCTAGATCAGAGGGCGGCGTCCCAAGGACGGTCGCCATGCTCGTCCTTGATGCGGGTCGGCAGGCCCATCTGGTCCAGTGCCTTGAGGAACGGCTTGGCCGGCAGTTCCTCGACGTTGGCCATGCGCTGCACGTCCCACTCGCCACGGGCCACCAGCAGGGCGGCCGCCACGGGCGGCACGCCGGCGGTGTAGGAAATGCCCTGGCTGTCGGTCTCGGCGTAGGCTTCTTCGTGGTCGGCCACGTTGTAGATGAAGACTTCGCGCGGCTGGCCATTCTTGCTGCCCTTGACCAGGTCACCGATGCAGGTCTTGCCGGTGTAGCCCGGGGCCAGGGAAGCCGGATCCGGCAGCACGGCCTTGACCACTTTGAGTGGCACCACTTCCAGGCCTTCGGCGGTCTTCACCGGTTGCTCGGAGAGCAGGCCGAGGTTGCGCAGCACGGTGAACACGTTGATGTAGTGCTCGCCGAAGCTCATCCAGAAACGCACGTTGGGCACGTCGAGGTTCTTCGACAGCGAGTGCACTTCGTCGTGGCCGGTCAGGTACAGGTTTTGCGAGCCGACCACAGGCAGGTCGTCGGTGCGCTTGACTTCGAACATGGTGTTGCTGGTCCACTGGCTGTCCTGCCAGCTCCACACCTGTCCGGTGAATTCGCGGAAGTTGATTTCCGGGTCGAAATTGGTGGCGAAATACTTGCCGTGGGAACCGGCATTGACGTCGAGAATGTCGATCGAGTCGATGCGGTCGAAATGTTCCTGCTGGGCCAGGGCCGCATAGGCGTTGACCACGCCCGGATCGAAGCCCACGCCGAGAATGGCGGTGACGTTCTTCTCCTGGCATTCCTCCAGGTGCTTCCACTCGTAGTTGCCGTACCAGGGCGGCGTCTCGCAGATCTTGCCCGGCTCTTCGTGGATCGCGGTGTCCAGGTAGGCCACGCCGGTATCGATGCAGGCACGCAGCACCGACATGTTGAGGAAGGCGGAACCGACGTTGATGACGATCTGCGACTCGGTCTCGCGGATCAGCGCCTTGGTCGCTTCGATGTCCAGCGCGTTGAGCGCATAGGCTTTTATTTCAGCGGGCTGTTTGAGGCTGCCCTTGGCCTTGACGCTGTCGATGATGGCCTGGCATTTGGAGATGTTGCGCGACGCGATAGCAATACGACCGAGTTCGTCGTTGTGCTGCGCGCACTTGTGGGCCACCACCTTGGCGACACCTCCTGCACCAATGATAAGAACATTCTTCTTCAATTTATTTACTTCTCCTCGTGACCTGTCCGCTCAGGAAAGGCTGGACAGGTAGTCTTCGAAACCAAACTCGCGCACCACGTCGATGCTGCCATCGAGTTGTTTCACGACAATGGACGGCATTTTCAGACCGTTGAACCAGTTTTTCTTGACCATGGTGTAACCCGCCGCATCAATGAACGACAGTCGATCGCCGATGGCCAGCGGACGATCAAATTGGTATTCGCCGAAGATGTCCCCGGCCAGGCAGGACTTGCCGCACACCATGTAGGTATGTTCACCCGCATTCGGTGACAGCTTGGCGTTCAGGCGATAGATCAGCAGGTCGAGCATATGCGCTTCGATGGAGCTGTCGACCACCGCCAGGTGCTTGCCGTTGTACAGGGTGTCGAGCACGGTCACTTCCAGGGACGCGCTCTGGGTGATCGCCGCTTCGCCCGGCTCCAGGTAGACCTGCACGCCGTACTGCTCGGAGAAGGCCTTGAGGCGCGCGCAGAAGGCGTCCAGGGCATAGTCTTCGCCGGTGAAGTGGATGCCGCCGCCAAGGCTGACCCACTCGACCTTGTGCAGCAGGTGGCCGAAGCGTTCCTCGATGGTGGTCAGCATCTGGTCGAACAGGCCGAAGTCGCCGTTCTCGCAGTTGTTGTGGAACATGAAGCCGGAGATCTGCTCGATGACCTGCTCGATCTTCGCCGGGTCCCACTCGCCCAGGCGGCTGAACGGGCGCGCCGGGTCGGCCAGCAGGTAGTCCGAGCTGCTGACCTGGGGGTTGACCCGCAGGCCGCGGACCTTGCCCGTGCTGGCGTCGGCAAAGCGCTGCAGCTGGCTGATGGAGTTGAAGATGATCTTGTCGCAGTTGGCGAGCATGTCCTCGATCTCGTCGTCGGCCCAGGCCACGCTGTAGGCGTGGGTTTCGCCGGCGAATTTCTGCCGGCCGAGCTTGAGCTCGTACAGCGACGAGGAGGTGGTGCCGTCCATGTACTGCTGCATCAGGTCGAACACCGACCAGGTGGCGAAGCACTTGAGGGCCAGCAGGGCCTTGGCGCCGGACTGCTCGCGCACGTAGGCGATCTTCTGCATGTTGCTCAAGAGCTTCTGCTTGTCGATGAGGTAGTACGGCGTCTTGATCATTTCAGGGTCTCCGGCAGGGCCAGCCAAAAAGGTACGCATTGTGCCTTCAGTGCCTCTAGATCGAAAGCTCGGAAATGCTTTTTCGCCGGGTAATCATCTGAAAGGCCCTGCGGACAGGTCTGATCGGCGATGCGCCGTTGCGCAGGGTTCATGCGCCAGGGCGGTGCGGGCCAGGCACGCCTTGCAGGCCCCGGGCTGCCTCGCTTTTTCTTATCCAGCGAGCACATTTTTAATATTTTTCCTTCGCCGACGTCTGTCGCACCATCTGTCGCATCCGACTTATCCCGGGTTCTGAACAGCGCGCGCCTGGCCTTGTGGCCGGTGCCAATCGTCTCGCAGAAGGGCACAGACATGACCGTAGAACAACCAACACAAGTGGACACCCTGGTGGTCGGCGCGGGGCAGGCCGGCGTGGCCATGAGCGAGCACCTGAGCAAGCTTGGGGTGCCGCACCTGGTACTGGAACGCAGCCGCGTGGCCGAGGCCTGGCGCACCGGCCGCTGGGATTCGCTGGTGGCCAACGGGCCGGCCTGGCACGACCGCTTTCCCGGGATGGAATTCGCCACCGCCGCCGATGCCTTTCCGGCCAAGGACCAGGTGGCGGACTATTTCGAAGCCTATGCGCGCCAGTTCAATGCGCCGATCCGCACCGGCGTGGAAGTGCGCAAGGTGCTGCGTAATACCGGGCGCCCCGGCTTCACCGTGGAGACCAGCGAGGGGGTGATCCAGGCCCATCGCGTGGTGGCCGCCACCGGGCCGTTCCAGCGCCCGGTGATCCCGCCGATCGCCCCCGAGAACGGGCGCCTGACACAGATCCACTCCGCCGAGTACCGCAACCCGCAGCAACTGCCCGAGGGCGCGGTGCTGGTGGTGGGGGCGGGGTCGTCCGGGGTGCAGATCGCCGATGAGCTGCAACGTTCGGGGCGTCGTGTGTATCTGTCGGTGGGCGCCCATGACCGGCCGCCGCGCTCCTATCGCAACCGGGATTTCTGCTGGTGGCTCGGGGTGCTCGGCGAGTGGGACGCCGAGATCGCCAAGCCGGGCCGCGAGCATGTGACCATCGCCGTCAGCGGTGCCCGCGGCGGCCAGACCATCGACTTTCGCGCCCTGGCGCACCAGGGCATCACCCTGGTCGGGCTGACCCAGGCCTTTGCCGGCGAGCACGTGACCTTCCGGGCGGACCTGCTGGACAACCTGGCCCGGGGCGACGAGAACTACCTGGCGCTGCTGGACGCGGCGGATGCCTATATCGCCCGCAACGGCCTCGACCTGCCGCTGGAGCCCGAAGCCCGCCGGCGCCTGCCGGACCCGGATTGCGTCAAGCAGCCGATCCTCGAACTCGACCTGCAACAGGCCGGCATCAGCTCGATCATCTGGGCCACCGGCTACGCCGTGGATTTCTCCTGGCTGCAGGTCGACACCTTCAGCGAACAGGGCAAGCCGTTGCACCAGCGCGGCGTGTCCCGCGAGCCGGGCATCTATTTTCTCGGCCTGCCCTGGCTCTCGCGCCGTGGTTCGTCCTTTATCTGGGGGGTGTGGCATGACGCCAAGCACATCGCCGATCACATCGCCACCCAGCGCAAGTACCAAGCCTACAGCGACACGCGCCACGCCTCGGCCCAGGCCGATGCGCCGGCCCTCAACCTCAGCCCCGTGGGAGCCCACTGATGCCTACGCATACTCGCATCCGCATGTTCAACACCAAGGACACCTACCCCAACCAGTCGCTGGACAACGACCTGTGCCAGGCGGTGCGCGCCGGCAACACGGTGTATGTGCGCGGCCAGGTCGGCACCGACTTCGATGGCCGGCTGGTCGGCCTCGGCGACCCGCGGGCCCAGGCCGAACAGGCGATGAAGAACGTCAAGCAACTGCTGGAAGAGGCCGGCAGCGATCTGAGCCACATCGTCAAGACCACCACCTACCTCACCGACCCGCGCTACCGCGAGCCGGTGTACCAGGAGGTGGGCCGGTGGCTCAAGGGCGTGTTTCCGATTTCCACCGGCCTGGTGGTCTCGGCCCTCGGCCAGCCGCAGTGGCTGATGGAGATCGACGTGATCGCGGTGATCCCCGAGTGACCGTTCTGCTCAAGGTTCCAGCGGCGTCGCGCCGCGCCTGCCATCGGGCCCCAGGGGCCAGGGAGTTCGCATGACTTTTTCCATCGTTGGACGCTGCGCCGAAACCGGTCAGTTGGGTATCGCCATCAGCTCTTCAAGCATCGCCGTGGGCGCCCGTTGCCCCTGGGTGCGCGCTGGAGTCGGCGCGGTGGCGACCCAGAACGTGACCCTGCCGGCCCTCGGCCCGCAGATTCTCGACCTGCTGGAAAGCCAGAGGCTCGACCCGGCCGATGCCCTGGAGCGGGCCCTGGGCCGCAACGGCTGGAGCCAGTACCGCCAGGTGACGGTGATCGACAACCAGGGTCGCACCGCGCTGTTCAGCGGCCAGGAAGCCCTGGGCCTGCACAACGCGGTGGCGGGCGAGCAGTGCGTGGCTGCCGGCAACCTGCTGGCGAGCCCCAAGGTGATCGAGGCCATGGTCCAGGCCTTCGAAACCACCCCGGGCCTGTTGGCGGAGCGCCTGCTGGCGGCGATGCAGGCGGCCATGGCCGCCGGTGGCGAGGCGGGGCCGGTGCATTCAGCGGCGCTGAGCGTGGTGGACGACCTGACCTGGCCCATCGTCGACCTGCGGGTGGACTGGGCCGATGCCGACCCCATCGGCCAGCTCGCCGGCCTGTGGCAGGCCTACCGGCCGCAGATGCAGGACTACCTGACCCGCGCCCTGGACCCCACGGCCGCCCCCAGCTACGGAGTGCCGGGCAATGAATGAGCCGTCCAGCCGCGAGCTGTTGGCGCGGCTGGTGGGGTTTGCCACGGTCAGCCGCGACTCCAACCTGGAACTGATCGGCTTTATCCGCGACTACCTGGCGAGCCACGGGGTGGACAGCGAGCTGATCTACAACCCGCAGCGGACCAAGGCCAACCTGTTCGCCAGCATCGGCCCCCGCGATCGCGGCGGGGTGGTGCTGTCCGGGCACACCGACGTGGTGCCGGTGGACGGCCAGGCCTGGAGCGTCGAGCCGTTTGTCCTCAGTGAGCGCGAAGGGCGGCTGTACGGCCGTGGCACCGCCGACATGAAAGGCTTTATCGCCTCGGTGCTGGCGGCGGTGCCGGGCTTTACCCGGCGTCGCCTGCACCTGCCGCTGCACCTGGCGTTTTCCTACGACGAAGAGGTGGGCTGCCTGGGCGTGCGACCGATGCTCGAACGTTTGCGGCAGCGGCCGCATCCGCCGCGGCTGTGCCTGATCGGCGAGCCCACCGAGCTGCGCCCGGTGCTCGGGCACAAGGGCAAGCTGGCGATGCGCTGCCAGGTCCGCGGCGCGGCCTGCCATTCGGCCTATGCGCCTTACGGGGTGAATGCCATCGAGTACGCGGCGCGGCTGATCGGCAAGCTGGGGGACATTGGCGGCCGTCTGGCACAACCCGAGCACCACGACCCGCGTTTCGATCCGCCGTTTTCCACGGTGCAGACTGGCACCATCCAGGGTGGCCGCGCGCTGAACATCGTGCCGGCCGAGTGTCAGTTCGATTTCGAGGTGCGCACCCTGCCGGGCTACGACGCCCAGGCCGTGGTGGAGCAACTGCAAGGCTATGCCGAAGCCGAATTGCTGCCGCAGATGCAGGCGGTACAGGCCGACACCGGAATCGACCTGCACCCCTTGAGCGCCTACCCGGGGCTGGCCACCGCCGCCGACAGCGAGGCCGCCGAACTGCTGGCGCTGCTCAGCGGCTCGCGGGCATTCACCACCGTGGCGTTCGGCACCGAGGGCGGGCTGTTCCATGAGGCGGGCATCCCCACGGTGGTCTGCGGCCCGGGCAGCATGGACCAGGGCCACAAGCCGGACGAGTTCATCAGCCTTGAGCAACTGCATGCCTGCGACGCCCTGTTGCAGCGCCTGGGCGACTGGCTGGAGCATCCCGCCCGAGCCTGATGCGGTTCCTGCACGTCGGCCAACGACGCGCGCGGCGCGGGGGGGCGGCGTAGGGATAGGGGAGGCAAGGCTTCTTGTGGTGAGGGAGCTTGCTCCCGCTCGGGCGCGCAGCGGCCGTAAAGCCTGAGTCCGCGATCCACCTGACAGACCGCGGATTCAGGCTTTGGGAAAGCTGCGCCTTCCAGCGGGAGCAAGCTCCCTCGCCACGGGGTTGTGTTCTTTCGCCGTTACCTAGGCTTTTGGGGGCGCCAAGCCGTCTGGTTGCAGAGCTTTTTCATGGGGCTGGAGCATATTTTTAGTATTTTTCCTCTGGCTCGCCGTGACGCACCATCCCTCAGGACCCAATAACCAACAGGCCGTCGCAACGGCCGACGAGGGAGTGCAGCGTGTTCGATCTCGGTGACTGGCAGCAACGAGCTGCCCAACAGACATTCATTGACCAGGCGCTGATCGGCGGCCAACGGATGGCCGCCCAGTCCGGCGCCACCTTCGATGCCGTCAATCCGGCCACCCATCAGGTGCTGGCCCGGGTCAGTGCCTGCGGCGCGGCCGAGGTCGAGCTGGCAGTGGCCGCCGCGCGCCGGGCCTTCGAGCAGGGGCCCTGGGCGCGCATGGCCCCGGTGGAACGCAAGAAAGTCCTGCTGCGCCTGGCCGAATTGATGCTCGCCCATCGTGAGGAACTGGCGCTGCTGGACTCCCTGAACATGGGCAAGCCGGTGATGGACGCCTGGAACATCGATGTGCCCGGCGCCGCCCACGTCTTCGCCTGGTACGCCGAAAGCCTCGACAAGCTCTACGATCAGATGGCCCCCGGCGCCCACAACAGCCACGCCAGCATTCGCCGCGAGCCGCTGGGGGTGATCGGCGCGGTGGTGCCCTGGAACTTCCCCCTGGACATGGCCGCCTGGAAGCTGGCGCCGGCCCTGGCGGTGGGCAACTCGGTGGTGCTCAAGCCCGCCGAACAGTCGCCGTTCTCGGCCCTGCGCCTGGCCGAGCTGGCCCTGGAGGCCGGCGTGCCGGAAGGGGTGTTCAACGTGGTGCCGGGCCTGGGCACCGAGGCCGGTCGCGCCCTGGGCCTGCACCCGGATGTGGACTGCCTGGTGTTCACCGGCTCCACCGAGGTGGGCAAGTGCTTCATGCAGTATTCAGCGCAATCGAACCTCAAGCAGGTCTGGCTCGAATGCGGTGGCAAGAGCCCGAACCTGGTGTTCGCCGACTGCCAGGACCTGGAGCTGGCCGCCGAAAAGGCCGCCTTCGGCATCTTCTTCAACCAGGGCGAGGTGTGCTCGGCCAACTCGCGGCTGCTGGTGCAGCGCAGCATTCATGACGAGTTCGTCGAGCGCCTCAAGGCCAAGGCCCGGGACTGGCGCCCGGGCAACCCGCTGGACCCGGCCAGCCGCGCCGGGGCCATGGTCGACGCGCGCCAGACCGCCCGCGTCATGGCCTATATCGAGGGCGCCCGGGAGCAGGGCGCGCACCTGGCCTGTGGCGGCCGCCAGTTGCACATCGACGGCAGCGACAACTACATCGAGCCCACCCTCCTTACCGGCGTGAAGCCGCAGATGACCATCGCGCGGGAAGAAGTGTTCGGCCCGGTGCTGGCGGTGACCCCGTTCGACGATGAAGAGCAGGCCATTGCCCTGGCCAACGACAGCGTCTACGGCCTGGCCGCGTCGCTGTGGACGGACGACCTCAACCGTGCCCATCGGGTGGCCCGGCAGTTGCGCGCCGGCACGGTGTCGGTGAACACCGTGGACGCCCTGGACGTGAGCGTGCCCTTTGGCGGCGGCCGGCAATCGGGGTTCGGGCGTGACCTGTCGCTGCATGCCTTCGACAAGTACACGCAACTGAAAACCACCTGGTTCCAGCTGCGCTGAGTGCTGCGCAGCCTCGACGGCGCCACCCGGGCGCCGTTGCACCTGCCGCTGTTGCGGCAGGCCCACAACAATAAGAAAGGAGTGCGTGCCATGACTGCAAATCTCTCCACGGCGGCCTTGAGCCCCGCAAGCAAGGGCGGCCTGCGCCGGGTCCTGGGCCTGGGCTCGCTGGTGTCGGTGGCCGTTGGCCTGGTGGTGTCCCAGGGGGTGATGGTGTTGATGCTGCAAGGGGCGGGGATGGCCGGGCTGGGCTTTTTCATTCCGCTGCTGCTGGCCTACCTGCTGGCGCTGACCTATGCCTTGTCGTTCTCCGAGCTGGCGCTGATGGTGCCCCGGGCCGGCAGCCTGAGCAGCTACACCGAGGTCGCCATCGGCCACTTTCCGGCGATCCTGGCGACCTTTTCCGGCTACATGGTGGTGGCGATGTTCGCCCTGTCCGCCGAGCTGCTGCTCCTGGACCTGATCATCGGCAAGGTCTACCCCGGGGTGTTGCCGCCGATGCTGGTGGCTTATGGGGTGCTCGGGCTCTTCACCTTGCTCAACCTGCTGGGCATCGACGTGTTCGCCAAGCTGCAGACGGTGCTGGCCGTGGTGATGGTGGTGATTTTGCTGACCCTCGGCCTGGGCGCCGTGAGCAGCGCCCAGGCGGACCTGCAACTGCCCCTGGACCAGGGCTGGAACCCCATGCAGGTGGGCGCGCTGGCCCTGGCGGCCATGGCCATCTGGGGCTTTGTCGGCGCCGAGTTCGTCTGCCCGCTGGTGGAGGAAACCCGCAACCCGGAGCGCAACATTCCGCGCTCGATGATCATCGGCCTGAGCGTGATCTTCCTGGTGATCACCCTGTACTGCCTGGGCGCCTTGCTGTGTGTGCCCCGGGCGCAGTTGGCCAGTGATCCGCTGCCGCATTTCCTCTTCGCCACCACGGTGTTCGGCGAGGCCGGCAAGCTGTTCCTGGTGGGCGCGGTGATCACCGCCACCTGCAGCACGGTCAACTCGTCCCTGGCGGCGCTGCCGCGGATGCTCTACGGCATGGCCCAGAACGGCCAGGCTTTCCCCCAGTTCAAACGGCTCAGCCCGCGCGGCCGCACGCCCTGGGTGGCGGTGCTGTTCGTCGCGGCGCTGACCGGCCTGCCAATCCTGCTGCTGGGCCAGGACCCGGACTCCATCAGCCTGCTGCTGTTGGCCGCGGCCCTGGCCTGGCTGCTGGCCTACATCGTCGTGCACATCGACGTGATCGCCTTGCGCCGGCGCTACCCCGATGCGCCACGGCCGTTCCGGTCGCCGTTCTACCCCTGGCCCCAGGTGCTGGGCGTCGTCGGCATGCTGTTCGCGATCTACCACGTGTCCCCGTCCCCGGAGATGACCGCGCGGATCTTCGGCAGCGCCGGCGTGGTGCTTGGCGTGATTTCGCTGATCGCCGTGGTCTGGATCAAATGGGTGATGCGCAAGCCACTGTTTGTTCCCGAGCCGCTGTTGCCCCTCGAACCGGGTCCCGCTGCAACCCCTTCCCTTGAACTCACTTGCCGTGCAGGAGAATGACCATGAGTGCTTCCAACCCTCAGCCAGACAACGCCCCGCAACGCAGTACCCAGGACTATCAGGCCGCCGACGCCGCGCACCATATCCATGCCTTCCTCGACCAGAAGGCGCTGAACGCCGAAGGCCCGCGGGTGATGGTCCGCGGCCAGGGCCTGCACCTGTGGGACAACGACGGCCAGCGCTACCTGGACGGCATGTCCGGGCTGTGGTGCACCAACCTGGGCTACGGTCGCAAGGACCTGGCGGCCGCCGCCAGCGCCCAGCTGGAGCAACTGCCGTACTACAACATGTTCTTCCACACCACCCACCCGGCGGTGGTGGAGCTCTCCGAGCTGCTGTTCAGCCTGTTGCCCGGGCACTACAGCCACGCCATCTACACCAACTCCGGCTCCGAGGCCAACGAAGTGCTGATCCGCAGCGTGCGCCGCTACTGGCAGATCCTCGGCCAGCCGCAGAAGAAGGTGATGATCGGCCGCTGGAACGGCTACCACGGCTCGACCCTGGCGGCCACCGCCCTGGGCGGGATGAAGTTCATGCACGACATGGGCGGGCTGATCCCGGATGTGGCGCACATCGACGAACCCTACTGGTTCGCCCACGAAGGCCACCTGACACCCGAGGAATTCGGCCTGCGCTGCGCCCGCCAGCTGGAAGAGAAGATCCTCGAACTGGGGGCCGAGAACGTCGCCGGCTTCATCGCCGAACCGTTCCAGGGCGCCGGCGGCATGATCTTCCCGCCAGACAGCTACTGGCCGGAGATCCAGCGCATCTGCCGCCAGTACGACGTGCTGCTGTGCGCCGACGAAGTGATCGGCGGCTTCGGCCGTACCGGCGAGTGGTTCGCCCACCAGCACTTCGGCTTCGAGCCCGACACCCTGTCCATCGCCAAGGGCCTGACCTCCGGCTACATCCCCATGGGCGGGTTGGTGCTGAGCAAGCGCATCGCCCAGGTGCTGGTGGAGCAGGGCGGGGTGTTCGCCCACGGCCTGACCTATTCCGGGCACCCGGTGGCCGCCGCCGTGGCCATCGCCAACCTCAAGGCCCTGCGCGACGAAGGGGTGGTGACCCGGGTCAAGCAGGACACCGGCCCCTACCTGCAGCAGTGCCTGCGGGAAGTGTTCGGCAACCACCCGCTGATCGGCGAGATCCAGGGCTGCGGGCTGGTGGCGGCCTTGCAGTTCGCCGAGGACAAGGCCAGCCGCAAGCGCTTCGCCAACGAGAACGACATCGCCTGGCGCTGCCGCACCCTGGGCTTCGAAGAGGGGGTGATCATCCGCTCGACCCTGGGGCGGATGATCATGGCCCCGGCGCTGGTGGCCACCCGTGGCGATATCGACGAGCTGGTGGACAAGACCCGGCGTGCGGTGGAACGCACCGCCGGGGAGATCGAGAACGGGCAGTTGCCGACGGCCTGAGGGCTAGCGCTGGATCGAGTGCGTTAAGTCTGCACTCAAGGGCGTGGTTTAAGCATTGCGCAGCGCCTCTTGCAGGCGTTGCACCTGCAAGGGGTCGGGCGCCGCTGCCCTGGCAGGCGGCGCCCGATGCCCGGCTTAGAGCCCGGCGTTTTCCGCCGCTACGCTCTTGGGCTTGCCGTAGTGCCATTCATAGACCACGAACTTGAAGTCCTTGAGGTCGCCTTTTTCGTCGAAGCTCAGATCGCCGGTCGGGGTCTTGAAGGTGCCCTTGTGGATCGCCTCGGCGACTTTTTCCGGGTCTTCGCTCTTGGCCGCGGCGATGCCCCCGGCAATCACTTCCACGGCCGAGTAGGACGGCAGCACGAACGGGCCGCTGGGGTTTTCCTTCTTGGCTTCGAAGGCTTCCACCAGGGCCTTGTTGGCCGGGTCCTGGTCGAAGGACTTGGGCAGGGTCACCAGCATGCCTTCGGAGGCGTCCTTGGCGATCTGCGAGATCGAGTCGTTGCCCACGCCTTCAGGGCCCATGAAGCGCGCGGTCAGGCCCTTTTCCTTGGCCTGGCGCAGCAGCAGGCCCATTTCCGGGTGGTAGCCGCCGAAGTAGACGAAATCGACGTTGGCCTGCTTGAGCTTGGCCAGGATCGACGAGTAGTCGCGCTCGCCGACGTTGATGCCTTCGAACATCGCGACCTTGATGCCTTCCTTGCCCAGGATGTCCTTGACCGAGCTGGCGATGCCTTCGCCGTATTGCTGCTTGTCGTGCAGCACCGCGACATTGGTTGGCTTGAGTTTGGCGATGTAGTGCGCCGCCGCCGGGCCCTGGGCGTTGTCCAGGCCGATGGTGCGGAACACCATCTTGTAGCCCCGGGCGGTCAGCTCGGGGCTGGTGGCGGCGGGGGTGATCATCACGATGCCTTCGTCTTCGTAGATGTCCGACGCCGGCTGGGTGGAGCTGGAGCACAGGTGCCCGACCACGAACTTGACGCCGTCATTGACCACCTTGTTGGCCACGGCCACGGCTTGCTTGGGGTCGCAGGCATCGTCGTATTCCACGGCCACCAGTTGCTTGCCGTCGACGCCGCCCTTGGCGTTGATCTGCTCGATGGCCATGCGCGCGCCGCTGAACTGCATGTCACCGTATTGCGCCACCGGGCCGGTCTTGGCCCCGGCGATGCCGATGCGGATGCTGTCGGCCGCCAGGGAATGGCAGGCCAGGCCGGCCAGGATCATGGCGCTGAGCAGTTGGGTGGCTTTGTTATTGATACGACTCATGGGTTGTTCCACTCCTGTGGGTTACGGTTCAAAGGGTCTTGCGGGTGTTGCCAGGCCTGCCATCGCCGAGCGCTGGCAGGGTGTTGTAGAGGGCTTGCCGGGTGGCCGTGTTGATCCGGCTCAAGGCAGGGCCTTGCCGGTTCCCGTCACGACCTCCAGGGCCGGGCGGGTGGCGGGTTCGGCGCTGGCGTCCAGGGCCTGGGCGATGTCGGCCAGCAGGTCGGCGATGTCCTCCAGGCCGGCCGACAACCGTACCAGACCTTCGGCGATCGCGTGTTCGGCCCGTTCCTCCGGGGTGTAGGTGGAGTGGGTCATGCTCGCCGGGTGCTGGGCCAGGGATTCGGCGTCCCCCAGGCTGACCGCGCGGCTGAACAGCCCCAGGGCGTTCATGAAGCGTCGGCCGCTGGCCAGCCCGCCCTTGAGCTCGAAGGCAATCATGCCGCCGGGCAGTTTCATCTGCTGCGTGGCCAGGGCGTGTTGCGCGAAGGAGGCCAGCCCGGGGTAGGCGACCGTGGCCACCGCCGGGTGGTCTTCGAGGAACCGGGCAATGGCCTGGGCGTTGGCGCAATGGCGCTCCATGCGCAGGGCCAGGGTCTTGAGGCCGCGCATCAGGAGAAAGGCGTCCTGCGGCGAGAGCACCGCGCCGGTCAGGTCCTTCAAGCCTTGCAGGCGAATGCGCTCGGCCAGGGCCTGGCGGGTGACCACGATGCCGGCGGTGATGTCGCCATGGCCGCTGAGGTATTTGGTGGCCGAATGCAGCACCAGGTCGGCGCCCAGCTCCAGTGGGCGCTGCAGGTAAGGGGTGCAGTAGGTGTTGTCCACCGCCACGATGAGCTGGGGATGCTGGCGCGCGATCTGCGCCACGGCGGAGATGTCCACCAGTTGCATGTTGGGGTTGGCCGGGGATTCGAAATAGATCATCCGCGTCGCCGGGCTGATGGCGGCCCGCAGTTCGCCCAGGTCGGTCAGGTCGACATGGAGCACCTTGACCCCGAATTCGGCGAGGCCGTGGTGCAGCAGGGCGAAGGTGCAGCCGTACAGGGTGCGGCCGACGATGATCTCGTCGCCCGGGCGCAGCAGGGTCCACAAGGTCGCGGCAATCGCACCCATGCCGGAGCCGAAGGCCACGGCCGCTTCGCCGTTTTCCAGGGTCGCCATGCGCGCTTCGAGCAACGCCAGGGTCGGGTTGCCGATGCGCGTGTAGAAGTAGCCGGGTTCTTCACCGGCAAAACAGCCGGCGCCGTATTCGGCGGTGGCGAAGGTGAAGGTGGAGGTCAGGTAGATCGGTGGGATCAGTGCGCCCTGGTGCTCCTGTGGGTTGTAGCCGTGATGGATGGCGCGAGTGGAAAAACCAAGGTCACTGTTTTTATTGTTCATGGTGAACACTCCCGGATTTGCTCTAATGCTATGCTCAAGTCCCGCGCAATAATTTCTAATCTGGCCCCTTAAAAACCGCTTGATTGGAATAAATAACCATAAAAACAAGATTAAGAGGCAAAACATGCCCGCAGCTCTGGATCGCACCGACAAAGCCCTGTTGATCGCCCTGCAAGACAATGCCCGGCTGACCAATGCCGAGCTGGCAGACAGCGTGGCCCTGACCACTTCGCCGTGCTGGCGCCGGGTCAAGCTGCTGGAGGAGAGTGGGGTGATCACCGGTTACCAGGCCATTCTCTCACCCAAGGCGCTGGGCTATGGCGTCACCGCCTTTGTCAGCGTGATGATGGAATCCCACTCCCGGGACACCGCCCGGGCCTTCGAGCAGCGGCTGCTGGAAATCCCGGAAATCATCGCCTGCCACAACGTCTCCGGGCGCTACGACTTTCTTCTCGAAGTGCTGGCCAAGGACCTGGAGTCCTTCGGCGAATTTGCCCGCGAAGTGCTGCAGACCCTGCCGGCGGTGAAAGAGATCTATTCGAGTTTTTCCTTCAAGTCGGTGAAGCCGTTGCGGCAGATTCCGGTGCTGCACCCCGGTGCCTGAGGCTGGGTGCGATCAATGCAGTTGATGTTCAGGGGCGAGTTGCGTTTGCGTCAAAAGGCGCATCGATAACGGGCCGACAGAGTGGGGGGCCAGTGCAACGAGCATGAGCCCGGGCTATGCCCACCCCTGCCACGTCGCGAACAGCAGAGATCTGCTCATCAATGACCCGCGAGGCTAGCTCTGTTGGGGTATATCGCCCGCGGCTGAATATAAGAAACGCCTTAATGCAAACGATTGGCAATCAAGTGCAAAATCTTTCACGTTGAACGTTACGTTATAACTAGTTTTATCAGTGGGTCATCAGGTCAGCACGTTGATCTGTTGAAGGACTTTGTACTTGCCAGTAGACATGGATTGTTATGACTCACTTCATCAAGGTCCGCTTGATCGCGATGGTGCTTTTTGCCGGTTTGAGTACTCAGGCGCTGTCCGCAACATTCTCTGAATCTGCCAGTTTGCTGAGCGTGTATCGATTGGCAACGACCCACGATATGCAGCTCTCGGCCGCACGGCATGATTATCTGGCACGGCGCGAAGCGGTCCCTCAGGCCTACGCTGGGCTGCTGCCACAACTGAGCAGCGGTGTTACCTGGGAGTCCACCCGGCTCAAGCGCGATGAGCCCGGTCTTGCTCGCAACCGCAGCGGTTCGGTGTTTCAGGCCAACTTGAGTCAGCCGCTGTTTCGAGTGGATCGCTGGTTTCAGTTGGAAGCGGCCGAGGCCGATGCGCAACAGGCTGAACTGGAGCTCTCGGCCAAGGAGCAAGAACTGATCCTGACTACCGCACAAACTTATTTTGAAACCCTCAGGGCGAGGGATCTGTTGGCGGTGGCTCATGCCGAAGAGGCGGCCTTGTTGCGCCAGTGCGAGCAAGCCGAAGGACGTTTGCGTAGCGGCGCTTCAAACATTACCGATGTGCTGGATGCTCAGGCAGCGTTCGATAACTCACAGGCCAATCGCCAGTTGGCCCAGCGTAAGCTTGAAGAGGCGTTTGAAGGCCTCTACCGACTGACAAGGCGCGAATATTCGTCGATCGACGGCATTACTCACCATCTACCGATCCAGGTACCGGAGCCCAGGGACGCTGAAGCCTGGGTCAAGCAAGCCCTGCAGCACAATTTATTGCTCCAGGCCCGTCATTTTGCGGTGGCGTCTGCCGAGCACACTCGGCGCCAGCGCAAAGCGCAATATGCGCCCACGGTGGATGCAGTAGCTTCCTATCGCAAGGGCGACAACGACCACTTCGGTTACAGCAATCCCACCGACTTTGGCCGTGATGGCTATCGTGGAAATGTTGCGCAAAGCAGCCTTGGTCTGGAGCTCAGCATCCCGCTGTTTTCAGGTGGCATGACTCGCTCTCAGGTCAGGGAGGCAACTGAGCGGTTGGCGCAAAGTGAAGATGAGCGAGAGCACCAGCGGCGCGAAGTGGTACTCAATACCCGCAACTATCATCGAGGGGTGAACTCTGCTGTCGAGCAGGTTATCGCGCGTCGGCAAACCATCCGTTCCAGTCAAGCTGCGGTACAAGCCAACCAAGTGGGGCGGGAACTGGGCTCGCGCAATATCGCCGATGTACTGAATGCCCAACGTCAGCTCTACAGCGTGGTTCGTGAATACAACCAAGCGCGTTACGACTACATCATCGACACCCTCAAATTGAAGCAGGCGGCCGGCACATTGAGCCCGACGGACTTGCAGAGCCTCTCAGCTTATCTGATTTCCGGGTATGACCCCGAACAGGACTTTCTGCCGCCTGACGAACAGGGCCGTTCCTGATTCAGCGTTCAGGTCGTGTGATCTTTTTTTCCAATAATTTTAATAAACATTCTGAAAAGCTACGCACGGAAGCATTATGAGTAATGACGCAATAAGCGCTGAGGCAGCCGAGCAATCCTCTGTGCTGGATACAGGCCTGATATGCCTGGCGATGCTGGCCCGGTTCTATAACATCGCCGCCTCTGTCGAGCAGCTTGCCCATGAGTTCGCCACCGACAATCGACTTTTTGCCGAACCGGAAATACTGCTTGCCGCCCGCAAGTTGAAACTCAAGGCAAAGTCGGTGAGGACCCGTTCTGTGCGGCTTGAGCACACACCCTTGCCGGCCATTGCCGTGGGGGTTGATGGTGGCTTTTTCATCATCGCGAAAATGGATCAAGGCCAAGTACTGATCCAGGATCCGCGTTCGGCGCGTCCTGAAGTGATAGACCTGCAAACCCTTGAAGAACGCTGGACTGGGCAACTGCTGCTGGTTCGGTCCAGCTCCGGGCTACTGGGCGAAACTTCGCGCTTCGACTTTACCTGGTTCATTCCCGCCATCGTCAAGTACCGCAAGTTACTGGGCGAGGTGTTGCTGGTGTCGTTCGCCTTGCAGCTCTTTGCCCTGATTACGCCGCTGTTCTTCCAGGTGGTCATGGATAAGGTGCTGGTGCATCGAGGCCTGACAACGTTGGATGTGATCGCTTCCGGGCTGCTGGCCATCGTGGTATTCGAGTCACTGTTGAGTGCGTTGCGCAGCTACGTGTTCTCCCATACAGCCAGTCGTATTGACGTGGAGTTGAGTTCCCGGCTGTTCCAGCATCTGATCAACCTGCCCTTGGCGTATTTCCAGGCTCGGCGGGTGGGTGACTCGGTTGCTCGTGTGCGGGAGTTGGAAAACATCCGCACTTTTCTCACTGGCAACGCCATCACCCTGGTGCTGGATGTGCTGTTCTCCCTGGTGTTCATTCTGGTGATGTTTGTCTACAGCGGCTGGCTGACCCTGGTGGTGGTTTTGTCATTGCCGTTGTATGTGTTGGTCTCGATGTTCGTGACTCCGCTGTTGCGTGCCAGGTTGCAGGACAGCTTCAGTCGTGGCGCAGAGAACCAGGCGTTTCTGGTGGAGACGGTCAATGGCATCGACACGGTCAAGTCCATGGCGGTGGAGCCCCAAGTAGCACGTAAGTGGGACAATCAGGTGGCGGCCTATGTATCAGCCGGTTTCAAGACACAGATCCTCTCGACCATCGCCAATGAAAGCGTCTCGCTGATCGGCAAGTTCGTCACCGTGGCCACCCTTTGGTTAGGTGCGCGGCTGGTGATTGAAGGACAGCTTTCGGTTGGAGAGTTGATCGCCTTCAACATGCTGGCAGGTCGGGTCAGTGGCCCCATCATGCGTCTGGCCCAACTCTGGACTAGCTTCCAGCAGACCGGCGTTTCGGTGCAGCGTCTGGGCGACATCCTCAATTCCCGCACCGAGCTTTCCCAGGCTACCCGCAGCGCGTTACCACCGTTGCAAGGACATATCGAATTCGATCAAGTGGACTTCCGCTATCGGGCCGATGGCTCGCAGGTGCTGCGCGGTATCAGCCTGGAGATCTGTGTTGGCGAAGTCATCGGTATCGTCGGGCGTTCCGGTTCTGGCAAAAGCACCCTGACCCGATTGCTGCAACGCCTCTATGTTCCCGAGCGCGGCCGGGTATTGGTGGACGGCATGGACCTGGCGCTGGCCGATGTTTCCTCATTGCGTCGACAGATCGGCGTGGTGCTGCAAGACAACATGCTGTTCAACCGCAGTATCCGTGAAAACATTGCCCTGACTGATCCCGGGGCTCCGCTGGAACTGGTGATGCACGCAGCGACCATGGCCGGGGCCCATGAATTCATCTTGGAGCTGCCAGAGGGCTACGACACCATCGTTGGTGAGCACGGTGCCTCGCTGTCCGGTGGCCAACGTCAGCGAGTGGCCATAGCCCGGGCCTTGATGGGCAACCCACGGATTCTGATTTTCGACGAGGCCACCAGTGCCTTGGACTACGAGTCCGAGCGGGTGATTCAGCAGAACATGCAGGGCATCTGTCAGGGGCGCACGGTGATCATCATCGCCCACCGCCTCTCGGCTGTGCGGGATGCCAACCGGATCCTGGTGGTGGAGCGCGGACAGATCGTCGAGCAAGGCAGTCATGCCCAGTTGCTGACGCTTCAAGACGGACATTATTCGCGTCTGTACTCGATGCAGCAGGGTTGAGGCGACAGGGATGGCATATATTTTGATTCAGGGAATCCGTACCGCATGAGCACCAACCTTTCATTATTGCAGCGCTACCGTGAGGCATGGCGTCAATCCTGGCAGCAGCGTCGATATATGGATGCGCCACGACGGTTGCCCCATGAAGCGCAGTTCCTGCCAGCGGCCCTGGCCCTACAGGAAACCCCGGTACATCCGGCGCCGCGGATCTTTCTCTGGAGCATCCAGGGCTTTGCCTTGCTGACCCTGCTCTGGGCGTGCATGGGCCACATGGAAGTCGTTGCTGTAGCTCCCGGCAAGATCGTGCCCAACGGTAAGAGCAAGCTGATTCAGTCCAGTGATACGGCGGTGGTCAAGGCTATTCATGTCAGCGATGGACAGCGGGTCAATGCTGGGGAGTTACTGCTGGAACTGGATCCGACCTCGTCGGACGCCGAGGTCAAGCGCCTCCAGGGCGACTTGCGGGCGGCACGTATTGATGACGCCCGCAGCACTGCGATGCTGGACGCTATCGTGCAACGGCAGGCACCGACCTTGTCGGGGACGATTAGCCAAGCAAACCCGGAGCAACTGCTCGATGCCCAGCGCTGGCTGACGGCGCAGTATCAGGAGTACAGCAGCCACCTCGACTTGGCCGATGCCGACATCCTCCAGCGCAGCGCTGAAATCCAGTCGGCCCAGGCCCAGGTAGCGAGCTTGCGCCAGAGCCTGCCAATCGCCACGCAACTAGCCGAGGACTACCAACGCCTGTTGCAGCAGCAGTATGTGAGCCGCCACGAGTACCTGGAAAAGGAACAGGCCCGGCTCGAACAACAGCGCCAGTTGCGTGTACAGCAGGCCGCGGTCTTGCAGTCATCGGCAGCACAAAGCGAAGCCCGAAGACGTCGCGAAGGCGTGGTCGCGCAAACCCGCCGCAGCCTGCTCGACCTGCAGCACGAGTCCCGGCAGAAAATCGCCAGCCTGGTACAGGAACTGGCCAAGGCCCGCTACCGGGCAACCCTGACCAGCCTCAAGGCCCCGGTGGATGGCACGGTGCAGCAACTGGCGATCCATACCGTGGGCGGCGTGGTCACTGCAGCCCAGCCCTTGATGGTGATAGTACCCAGCGACCAGCCGGTGGAGGTAGAGGCGATGCTGGAGAACAAGGATGTGGGTTTTGTGCATGTCGGTCAGGCAGTCACGGTCAAGGTCGAGACCTTCACCTTTACCCGTTACGGCACCGTCCAAGGCGAAGTCCTGAGCATCTCCAACGACGCCATCGAAGATGAAAAGCGCGGGCTGATCTACAGCAGCCGGATTCGCTTGGACTCCGATCATTTGCAGGTCAATGGCTTGAGTGTGGCGTTGTCTCCCGGGATGTCGGTGACTGCAGAGATTAAAACCGACCAGCGCCGGGTGATCGATTATTTCCTGAGCCCGTTGCAACAGCATATTGGGGAGAGTTTTAGGGAGAGGTAGTCACCCAGTATTCAGGTGTTTCGAGTTTTTAGTGGAAGGGTTGCCAAGGCGGCTGTATTAAGCAAAACGGCTGTTTTTTATTGGGAGGCTTTCAAGAGAGCATGCTTATTAAAGGCGGTGCTCTGTTAAAGATGGTTGCTGTGCTTGGTTGTGTTTTGTTGGCGGCGTGTATGGACTATGTCTTTATCGTAAAAACCTATCAATGTGTCCATGGCCAATCAGAGGGTTTAGACGCGGTTTTTGGTTAAAGAGGCGGGGGGTATAGAGTCGCATTTCTTTTTGTTAAACAAAGATATAACCGCGAGCCAATAGGGCTGGATATGGATATGATGAGGTCGAGAGAGAAATTATTTGGATGGGGGGATTCAGGGGGTGCAGTTCCGGTAAGGCTGAAAATAGTAAAGGGTGGGGAGGTTTTTCTATATGAGGAAATAATGCCCGATAAAACTTATTGGGCGCAAAGTCTTGAACGTGAAGGGGTGAGAATGTATGCGGCAGTCAGGCTGGTTGAGCGGTTGGAGTTGTCGCCAGGAAATTATTATATCGAGCTTGAGACGCTTGAGGATGTCGAAGCGTTTCGGAATGTTGAAGCTTATGTGGGTTTTTCTTGCTTTAATTCAAAGCATTAAATGAGTGTGGAGTGTGGATGGTTGTTCGAGGGTGGATCTTCTAGTATGCAGTGCTTGATTTATTTTGAGTTGCTTTATGTTTTCCATTAGAGGCGCCAGGGTAGTTAAGCTCTGGATCTTAAAAGGCGATGGAAATGAATAATGTTGTGCTTGGGCTCGTAAAGAAAATACAGCAGGTTGTTGTGCTTTTATGTTGTGTCCTGCTGGTTGCTTGTACGGAACCGCTCTCGATCATAAAACCTCTGGACGTTTCGAAAGTCGATCAAGTGGTTAGCTCCGAGTTTGAGGTTAAAAAAGCTGAAGGCTATAGGGCGGCATTGAATTTTATAATAGAAAGAGGTGAGTTTGGGGCGGTCGGTCAGCTTTCTCAGGAGCAAGAAGATGAACTGTGGGGGAACTCAAATAAGCCAGGGACATTGATTCCGGTTAAGTTTAAGTTGTTAAGGGATGGAGAGGTTTTTTTTGATCAGGAAATTGTGACTGATGGGATTTGTTGTTATCAGCGGTATGAGCATGAAGGAGAGATGTTTATTGCAAGAGTTAGGGTTGTTTGGTTCTTTTTTTTGCAGCCTGGAAAGTACCAGCTTGAGCTGAGAACTCTTGAGGGTTTCGAAAAATTTCGCGGTATAGAAACTTACATGGAGTTTTCTCGTTTCAGTCCTAAGCATTAAGTTGTGGAGTAAATGTTTTTACATGGGCGGCAGGTTGCGGCGAAGTCAAAGTGCTGTCGGTTTCTGTTGGGGGCGGCCGTTGTTTGGATAAGCTTGAGTTTGGCCTGAAGGCTAAGGAGGTTGCTTTAGAGAGTATGTGAATGTTTTGGTTTTTGTGTTGTGGTTTGAGAAATTAAGGGGTTTAAATAAAAAAGGATTATAAAGATGAGTAAGCAATTTTCTGTGACTTATAAGGTGGCTGAAAGAGGGGCGGAATACGTCCATTCTCAAGATAAAGGGAAGTACCAAGCGGGAGACGTTCAACCCTCGGTTGCCGGGCATATGTGGTATGTCTTGAGCGATGGTGAAGTCTCTTCGAGTTATGGGTTTGAGTCCAAAACTGGTTGGGTGAGAGATGATGGACATAAGTCTTTGGTAGATGATGTTGGTTTTAAAGAAACATCCTATGAAGTCACGATTCAATTGACTAAAGATCAGTTCCATAGATTAAGTGAGTTTTCCAGTAAGCCAGATGCTCATGGATTTAATACATCTATATACAACGCCTTCACCCACAGTTGCGTCGACTTCGCCTACGCCTCGCTTGAAGTCATTGGCTTTAACAACCAAGGAAAAGAGGGGAATCTGGTTCCGCGGCACAATATCGAGTCGCTGAATCAATTGCTGTTTAAACACGGCGCCAACATCATTCGCAACGATCTGACCCGTCACAAGGATTACTACGACGCCAAAGACGCTCGCCAATGCATCTGGCTTGAAGGCGCCTATCCTTTGCAATCGCCAGTCGAACCGTCAGAGGGTGCTTCCACTTCTAACTTGATCAACATCGACATCAATACTTCTCCCCAGCCACAGCAGCAGATCCACGGTGAAAGCAAGGCCCAGCAGGACGTGGCCAATGGCTATATCCAGCACTCGGCGACGCACAATATCTTTGCCTTGGGTGGCATTCTCAGCAAAACCGATTTCGCGTCCACCCAGATGGCTAGTCTGGCCGCTGGGGGGATCCGTCCGGGAGCCATGCAATTGGACCCGAACGCTCGGCCGAATGCTTATCTTTCGCAGTTCTACGAGGCGCCAGACAGCAGTAAGCCGGATTTCAGTCTGCGCAACGCGGTGACCCTGAACGGTCTGTCCGCCATGACCACTTTCAATACCTATGTCGACCCGCTGCTGCTGGATCTGACGGGGCAGGGCGTGGGCATGACCGACCTGCAGGATGGGGTGCTGTTCGACACGGATCACAGTGGCACCCTCAAGCGCACCGGGTGGGCCGACCGTTCCACTGGCATTCTGGTGATCGATGATGGCAGCGGCCAGATCAAGGACGTCAGCCAGATGTTCTCCGAGTACTACGGCGGTCGTCAGGGCGTGGGCGGCGCGGCCGGGGAAGTGCGGTTCAAGGACAGCTTCGCCGCCTTGGCCAGTGAAGACGCCGATGGCAATGGCGTGATCGATCAGCGCGACAGTATCTGGAGCCAACTGCGGGTCTGGGTCGATGGCGATCATGATGGGCAAAGCACCGCAGGGGAGTTGAAGACCCTGGCCGAGCTGGGCGTCACCCAGATCAACTTGCGCACCGAGAGTACCGACGGTGAGGTGCGTAACGGCAGTAAGGTCCTGGCCCGGGGTTCCTTCATCATCAATGGCATGACTCGCGAAGCACTTGCCGTGGATTTTATCGGCGACTCGGTGAGCAGCACTCTGGTGAACCAAGGCAAGGGCACTCAGGTCACCTCGACTTTCGACGGCATCACGACCACCGCTTATGCCAGCCACAGCAGTGTCGGGCAAACCCTGGACGCCACCGCGCTGGGCGTGACAAACCTCTATGGCGGCAGCGGTGATGACATCCTGGTCGCGGCGCCCACCGGCAGTTGGCTGGTGGGTGGCGGTGGCAGCAATACCTATCGGGGTTCGGCGGGCGATGATGTGTTTGTCATCAGTGCCTCGGATGATGTGCGCAACATCCACGGCAATGGCGGGCGTGACACGGCGATCGTCGTGGGCGCGCAGGGCGTGGTGCTGAACATGGCCCAGGCCGGCCTGACCATTGCCCAGGGCGGTGCGGGCAATGACCTGCTGGTCAGCGGCGGCGCTTCCAGTGCCTTTATCAAGGGCGGTTCCGGCGATTCGACCCTGATTGGCGGCGCCGGCAATGATGTGCTGGTCGGCGGCAGCGGGCGCAACACCATCATCGGTGGCACCGGCAAGGCAGTGATCTATGCCGGACCGCAAGGCGATACGATTCATGCCTCCGAAGGCGGCAGCCTGATTTATGCCGGTGGCGGTGCTGATCGCATCTATGGCGGCGACGGTGACGATGTGATTGAAGTGGGGAATGGCAATGCGCAGATCGATGGCGGCGGAGGCATCAATCTGGTGACGTTGCACGGTACTCACGGCGACTATCTGATCACTCGCACCGGCGATGGCTATCAGGTTGCCGACAAGGTTGCCGGGCGCGATGGCACGGTGACCTTGAAAAACATTCAGAAACTCAATTTTTCCGATATTTCGGCCGTCGACTTGCAGACCCCGAACGCCATGCCCGTGGCCGATACACTGACCCACAACCTACAGGGTCAAGTTTTTGATCGTACTCAGCCGCATCTGATCGCTGCCGCAAGCTTGCTGGCCAACGATCAGGTGCTCAATAGTCAGGGCGCGTTGCGCATCGCTCAGGTTGGCGATGCCATTGGTGGCACGGTCAGCCTGACGGCTCAGGGGGATGTGCTGTTCACTCCCGACCGGCATTACAGTGGCTTGCTTAGTTTCAAGTACGGTGTGGTGGATGCAGCAGGCAACGCTTCGGCACTGGTGGTCGACCTCAACAGCGGAGAGTCCGCGCCGATGAGGGCCACGGTCACCTTACTGACGCCAGAAGTGCCGCTTGATCCTTTGGCGGCGCAACAGTGGTACTTGAGTGACAGCTATATTCTGCCGGTGTGGAAGGACTACACCGGAAAGGGTGTGCGAATCGGCCAGTTTGAACCGGGTGGTCAGTTTTCTACTGCGCCGGAAATCTTCGATATCGCCCATTCCGATCTGGCATCGAACGTGGATCGGGCCTGGCTGCAGACGCAGCGGGACAATGGCACGCTGCCGGGGTTGGTGTCCAACCACGCGACGATGGTGGCTGGGGTGATGGTGGCTGCTAACAATGGCAGTGGTGCGGTTGGTGTTGCCTACGATGCGACGCTTGGTGGTCACTACCTGGCCAACGATGGTGCTGACTTGAGTGGTTTGGGCAACATGGTCAACTACGACGTTGCCAACAACAGTTGGGGGTTCGAGCACGACTTTGTCTTGAGCAACCTGCAACAGGGACAGATCAATACGGCTTCCGCATTGCTGCTCAACGCTCAATATGCAGCTCACAACGGCCGTGGCGGATTGGGTACGGTGATCGTCGCTGCGGGTGGCAACAGTCGCGCCAATGGCGGGAGTGCTCAGGGGTCGCTGACTAACAGCAACCGTTATTCGATCCAGGTGGGAGCGATCAATGCCCAGAGCGATCTGTCCACCCTGCAGATTGGTTTAGCGCCGTTCTCCAACCCCGGGGCGAGCTTGTTGGTATCGGCTCCCGGGAGCAACGTGGTGTCTACCAGCCACATGCTGAAAACTGAACGTGGTTCGACCTTCGGCAATGACTACACGAGCATGCAAGGCACCAGTTTTGCGGCGCCGATTGTTTCTGGAGTGGTGGCCCTGATGCTCCAGGCCAACCCCAACCTGGGATATCGCGATGTGCAGAAGATCCTCGCTCTGTCAGCCCGCGGTGTTATTGATCCTTCTACCCAGTGGCGTGATAACGGTGTCCGCAGCTGGAATGGCGGCGGTATGCACGCCAGCGACGACTATGGGTTTGGTCAGGTAGACGCACGAGCAGCGGTGCGCCTGGCCGAGTCCTGGATGAGTCGGAGCACAGGTGAAAACGAAGAGGTCCTGAGTGCGTCCAGTGGTGTACTGGGCAAGACACTGGAGGCGGGGAGGCAGCTTGAGTCTTCCATCACCATGAGCGCGGGCGTGAATGTCGAGCATGTCGAAGTCGATTTCGACGCCCAGGTCGGCCGCCTAGGCGATCTCAGTCTCAAGCTGATTTCACCGGATGGGACCCAGAGTATCCTGCTCGATAGGCCGGGGAAAACTCCCCAGGGATCTCCAGGGGCCAGTGCGAGCGATGCCGGCAGCACGCACTCAGGCAACTTCAAGTACACGTTCATGACCACCCACAGTTTCGGTGAGCGTTCATCAGGCAAATGGACCTTACAGGTCAGCGACGTCGTTTCTGGCCTGCCCGTGACCATCAATAGCTGGTCATTGCGTCTGTATGGCAGCAAGAGCAGTGCTGATGACATCTATTTCTATACCGATGAATACAGCAATGTTTCTGGAAAAGCTGATCGAGGGGTATTGGACGATGCGCTCAACGGCACAGTTGGCGGGCGAAATACCTTGAACGCCGCAGCAGTTTCGAAGGATACCTCGGTGAACCTGCTGACGGGCGTTGCCAGCATTGGCGGCACCGCATTGCAGGTCAGGAGTCCGTCGACCATTCACAACATTCTCACTGGCGATGGCGATGACACGCTGATTGCCGGCCCCGGCAATGCGCTGCTTGATGGCGGGCGTGGCAACAACCTGCTGGTGGGCGGTGCCGGTAAGGATGTGTTCGTAGTTCATCGTCGAGAGGCGGGTCGCGATGTCGTCAGCCACTTTGAGGCGCAGCGTGGCGAAGTGATCAATCTGGTGGGCTTTGTCGGCAAACAATTCAAGGACCTGATCTTGGTCCAGCAGGGCGCAGACGTAAGGGTCGAGTTGGGTAACGATCAGCGTATCGTGCTGAAGAATCAGAACTGCAACAGTCTGGGAGCGCAGCATTTCCAGTTCCAGGACACCTTTACCGCTCCGGCGGCCTACGTTGACAGTTACGCGTCACACGAGCCGATCCAGGAGAACCTGGGCACCGTGATCCTCAACGGTGGTGGCAACCAAGTCCGCCTGAGTAGCAATGCCCAGGGGCAAATGGTGTTTTCGTTGGGGGGCAAGGTCTATAGCCGCGACAGCGCCGCCTCGGATGTATTTATCGTGGCTGCTCAGCCTGGGGCCAAGAACTACGGGAACGCGCTGCGAGGCTTTCGGCACGGGATCGACAAGATCGATCTGCGCCAGATCGGTGTCAGTGACTACAGCCAGCTATCCATCACCAAGCAGCAGCGCGGGATGATCAATGGCATCGCGCAGATTCATGGGGTGAACCTTGCGATCAACCTCGCAGCGGCAACGCAACTGTCCATCAATCTGCTATATCTCGATGCTCTGGAGGTTGCACAAATCGGTGCCGGAGATTTTATCTTTGCCGAAAAAGGCGCCGTTGGTGACGCGGTGTTTGCCGCAGTAATCAGGCCCCAGGCCGAGACTCCAGTGCTGGTAACGCCGCAAGTTCTACCTCACAGCGTGGTGCCAACTATCGAGCCGATCATGGTGCCGGAAGTAACGATTCCTCTGAGCGAACACAAGACTACTGAGCAAATCCTTGCCGAGCGTGAGCAAAAGTCTGGGGAGTCACAGGCTCGTCCGCCCATCAGCGTGCCGGAAATGGGCGGAGCCAAGCCAGGCTTGATCGGGGAGGAAGAGGTAAGGTATCAGCCGGTTAAGCCCGTTCAGGTACAACCGATAGTCGTGCCTGATGCGCCGGTTGTTGAAATGACTCAGCCGGGGCTTGAGCCGCATGAGCGAGAAACACCTCCGGTTATTTCGTGGGAACCACTGCAGCCGGATCGTTGGTCGACAGAGCTGGACAGGCCCCAAACGCCGGCCTCGGGCGAGTGGGCTGCCGCTAATGACGATGTCATCGAAAGCCTGATCATCGACGACTTCGGCAGAATCGTGACCCTAGACGACAAGAGCCGCAAGATCGAGGTGGAGGCTTTCGCGGTCACGGTGATTGCCGGCAACGGTGATAACCACGTGACGGTCAATAGCTCCATGACGGACGTTGTTCTCGGCGATGGCAACAACCTGATCGCAGGCAAGGCTGACACCATCACATTGGGCCATGGCAATAACCGAATCACTGGCGAGCCCAGAACCATCCAGGCGGGGGACGGTAACAATCAGATCACCGGCGAATTCAGAAGCGTCAAGGTCGGGCACGGCGACAATTTGATTGCTAGCGAGGGCTACGCCAGTCGCGTCACTGCGGGTGATGGCAGTAACCAGATCACTGGCGAGTTTGCCGCCATTACTGCGGGCGATGGCAATAACCGCATCGCAGGTGAGATCGACAACATCACGCTGGGGCATGGCGATAACCTGATTGCCGGCAAAGGCTATGCCAGGGCTGTCACCGTGGGTGACGGCAACAACCAGATCACTAGCGAGGCCCGAACTATCAACGTGGGGCATGGCAATAATCGTATTACCCATATGGGGCGGTCAGGGCCAAAGATCACCTTGGGGGACGGCAACAATATAGTTTCGGTGAATGGCAGCATGGCTCAGGTGCAAGTGGGGCGAGGCGCTAACGATATCGAGTTCAACGGGCGGGTGGGGATGTTGCAGTTTACTCCCGACGTGACTCAAGACCGTTTGTGGTTCCAGCATCAGGGGCAACACTTGGGTATCTCGGTCATCGGCTCGTCACAACAGGTAACTCTGCGCAACTGGTACGCGGACACGCCGAGACGACCGACGAATATCGAGGCTGGTAATGGCCAGCGCCTGTTTGGTGACTATGTCGAGAATCTGGTCCAGGCCATGGCGGCCTTTGCACCGCCAGCGCCAGGAAGCACGACATTCGATACGGCTGTGCAGCAGGCCTTGCAACCGGTACTTGCCGCCAACTGGCACTGACACCAGGTTTTATCCTGAGCGGACCCGCGATCTTGATCGCGGGTTTTTTTTGCCTTGCCGGGCACTCGCCTGTCCGATCGGGGCCTTTGCTCGCCAGCCAGCTCCCATGGCTAACCCGGCCGCCAGAAATGGTTTTTCTGCACGGCGATGATTGACGCGGCAAGAGCGCATCCCTATTCTTTGTTGACCAACAAAGAATAGGGAGCAATTCGATGAAAACCCTCAAGGGCCCCAGCCTGCACCTGGCGCAATTCAGTGCCGACAACGCGCCATTCAACAGCCTGCCGGCGATGGCCCAATGGGCCGCCGACCTGGGTTTCAAGGCGCTGCAGATTCCCGCCTGGGATGCGCGTTTGTTCGATGTCGCCACGGCGGCCGAGAGCCAGGACTATTGCGATGAACTCAAGGGCCAACTGGCGCAGAAGGGCCTGCAGATCAGCGAGCTGACCAGCCATATCTTCGGCCAGCTGGTGGCGGTGCACCCGGCCTACGACGCGATGTGCGACAACTTCGCCCCCGAGGCGCTGCGGGGCAAGCCTCACGCCAGAACCGAATGGGCGATAGCGCAGATGAAGCTTGCGGCCAGGGCTTCGCGGCACCTGGGGCTGAGTGAGCTGGGCACCTTTTCCGGGTCCCTGGCCTGGCCCTACCTGTTTCCCTTTCCGCAGCGCCCCGAAGGCCTGATCGAGACGGCGTTCGAGGAACTGGCGCGCCGCTGGCGGCCGATCCTCGATGAGTGCGACGAGCAGGGGGTCAACCTGTGCTACGAAATCCACCCCAGCGAGGACCTGCACGACGGCACCAGTTTCGAGCGCTTCTATGAATTGGTGGACCGTCACCCACGCTGCAACATCCTCTTCGACCCCAGCCATTTCGTGCTGCAACAGCTCGACTACCTGAGCTACCTGGACATCTACCACGAGCGCATCCGCATGTTTCACGTCAAGGATGCCGAGTTCAATCCCACGGGGCGCCAGGGCATCTACGGCGGCTACAGCTCCTGGGTCGAGCGCGCCGGGCGCTTCCGTTCCCTGGGCGACGGCCAGGTGGATTTCAAGGGGATCTTTTCCAAGCTGGCGCAATACGACTACCCGGGCTGGGCGACCCTGGAATGGGAGTGCTGCCTCAAGGACCAGGAAGACGGCGCCCGGGAAGGCGTGGCGTTCATCAACCGCCACATGATCCAGGTCACCGAGCGGATCTTCGACGACTTCGCCGGTGCACAGATCGACCGCCAACAGATCAACACCATGCTCGGCATGGCCTGAACCCCTCATCGAGAACACCCCATGAATGCTTTGACTGACAACACCCAGGCCGACACCGACGGCCTGACCCATCGCTATGTGCGCATCGATGGTCAGCGCGTCCACTGCGTCAGCGCCGGCAGTGGCCGCTCAGTGCTGCTGATTCCCGGCTGGCCGCAGACCTGGTACGCCTGGCGCGGGGTGATCCGGGCCCTGGCGGCCCAGGGCTTCCAGGCGATCGCCGTGGACCCGCCGGGCAGCGGCCAGTCCGACCGCCCGGAGCAGGGCTACGACACCGGTCATGTGGCCGAGGTGCTGCACCAGGTGATGCTGCAACTGGGCTTTGCCCGTTACAGCGTGGTCGGCCATGACGTCGGCATGTGGATCGCCTACGCCCTGGCCAGCGACCGGCCGCAGGCGGTGGAGCGCCTGGCGCTGACCGAGGCGGTGATCCCTGGTCTGGCGGAGGCGCCGCCGATTTTCGTGGCGCCGGAGCAGAACATCTTCCTCTGGCACTTCATGTTCAACCAGTTGCGGGACTTGCCCGAAGCGCTGATCGCCGGGCGCGAACGGGCCTACCTGAGCTACATCTTCGACCACTGGTCCCATCGCCGCGAAGCGGTGGCCGCCGAGGTCTACATCGACGCCTATGCGGCGCCGGGCGGGCTGCGGGCGGGCTTCGCCTACTACCGGGCGATTCCCGAGACGGTGCGCCAGAACCGCCTGCGGGCCCAGCGGCCACTGGCGATGCCGGTGCTGGCGATCGGCGCCGAACACGCCACCAACGATGCGCCGCTGCTGACCCTGCAAGGCCATGCCAGCGACCTGCGCGGCGCCATAGTGCCGGACTGCGGGCACTTCATCATGGAAGAGGCGCCTGAGGAGTTTCTCGCGCTGTTGCTGCCGTTTCTGCAGGAGGGCCGTGACTGAGGCACGGCGCAGGCCAGGCCGCGGGCACGGAAAATGGCCGCGGCCGGCACAAATCTAATATCATTTCGTCCCGGCGCGCTGCGCCAACCGGCTGTTCGGCCTGCGCCGAACGCCTTCCTTGTCCAGACGAGATACCCGACCCCCATGGCTGGAAGACCCCGCGAATTCGACCGCCACCAGGCGCTGCGCCAGGCGCTCGAACTGTTCTGGCGCCGTGGTTTCGAAACCACCTCCATGGCCGACCTGGTGGTGGCCCTGGGCATTGCTTCGGCACGCATCTATGCCGCCTTCGGTTCCAAGGAGGCGCTGTTTCGCGAGGCCATCGAGCTGTACGAAAGCCAGGAAGGCGGCTTCGCCGACCTGGCCCTGCAGGAACCCAACGCCTACCTCGCCATCGAGCGCATGCTGCAGGACGCGGTGGCGCTCTACACCCGGCTGGGCGGTCCCCACGGCTGCATGGTGGTGGCCTCCGCGGTGAACTGCTCAAGCGACAACGACAGCGTGCGCGAATGGCTGGCCGAGCATCGCCGGGCGCGCACCGCGAGCATCATCCAGCGCCTGGAAGCGGCGGTGCAGGCGGGTGAATTGCCCCGCCACGCCGATGCAACTTCCTTGGGGGATTATTACTCTACGGTGCTCCACGGGCTCTCGGTGCAGGCCCGCGACGGGGTCAGCGCGGCGCGCTTGCTGCAGGGCGTGGCGCTGGCCATGCAGGTCTTTCCGGGCGGCGTCCAAGGGCGCTGAGGCGGCGCCCGGCAGTGGTCCGGGCAACTGGCTGGGTTCCGCAACCCGGGGGCCTGGAAGGCTGGCCCGGGTTGTGCATTTTTTATCGGGTCCTGGACCTGTTCCATCATCGAAAGAGTACGACGCCCCCCCATGAGTGATTCCGCGGCGACACCTCAAGGCAACTGGCAGCCGGTCATCGCACTGGCGCTGGCGGCCTTTGTCTTCAACACCACCGAGTTCGTGCCGGTGGGCCTGCTCAGCGCCATTGGCGCCAGCTTCGACCTGCCCACCGAGCGGGTCGGGCTGATGCTGACCATCTACGCCTGGATCGTCTCCCTGACCTCGCTGCCGGTGATGCTGCTGACCCGCAACGTCGAGCGGCGCACGTTGCTCACGGTGCTGTTCGGGCTATTCATCGTCAGCCATGTGTTCTCCAGCCTGGCCAGCAACTTCGGCCTGCTGATGCTCAGTCGCATCGGCGTGGCCCTGGCCCATGCCCTGTTCTGGTCCATCACCGCATCGCTGGCGGTGCGCCTGGCGCCTGCGGGCAAGCAGGTGCAGGCCCTGGGCCTGCTGGCCACCGGCACCTCGCTGGCCATGGTCCTGGGCATTCCCCTGGGGCGCTTGCTGGGCGAAGCCCTGGGCTGGCGCACCACCTTTGGCGTGATCGCGGCCATGGCCGGCTTGCTGGTGCTGTGGCTGATGCGCACCTTGCCGCTGCTGCCCAGCCAGAATTCCGGTTCCCTGCGCAGCCTGCCGCTGCTGTTCAAGCGCCCGGCGCTGGTGGCGATCTACGTGCTGACGGCGCTGGTGGTGACGGCGCAGTTCACCGCCTACAGCTACATCGAGCCCTTTATCAAGGTGGCGGCGGGCCTGGGCGGCGAGGTGGTGACCCTGGTGCTGCTGGTGTTCGGCGGCGCCGGCATCATCGGCTCGCTGCTGTTCAGCGTCCTGCACCGCCACAGCCCGCAGGGCTTCTTGCTGACCGCGGTGCTGTTGCTGGCGCTGTGCCTGAGCCTGCTGTTGCCGCTCAATGGCCACGTCTGGTCGCTGGTGGCGCTGAGCGTGGTCTGGGGCATGGCGATCATGGGCTTTGGCCTGGCCCTGCAATCCAAGGTGCTGGTGCTGGCGCCGGATGCCACCGACGTGGCGATGGCGATGTTCTCCGGGATCTACAACATCGGCATCGGCGGTGGCGCGCTGCTGGGCAGTTGGGTCGGCGGGCAGTTGGGGTTTGCCTATGTCGGCCTGGCGGGCGGCGCCTTGGCGAGCCTGGCCTTGCTGCTGTACAGCCTGGCCCTGCGGCGCATGGCCCGTCCCAGCGTGTAGCCGCTGCCGCAGGCTGCGAACGGCTCCGTAGGAGACGCGGCAGCCTTGAAGGCGCCGGAGGTTCGGCGGTCGATCGCCAGGCAAGGTCCTGCGGACCTTCGCGCAGCCTCGCCAGAGGCTCGGCAGCGGCTACAGTGCGCAGGGTTTCGGGAACGCGCGTCGTCCGCCTGCCAGGGTTAGCGGCGTTGGGCGTCGGGCCAGCAGGCCACCAGCACCAGCAGCAGCGCCGCCAGCAGGTAGGGCAGGCGCGGTTCCAGCCCGTAGATCAGGGTCCCGGCCAGGGGCCCGACCACCACCCCCAGGCCCTGGGCCGCGCCGACGGAACCGGCGGTGGCGCCTTGTTCGGCGGTGTCCACCGCGTTGCTGGCCAGGGCGGCGAACGAGGGGAAGATCCAGCCCATGCCGGCGGCCGAAACGAAAAACCCCAGCCACAGCACCCAGGCGTGGGCCGCGACAATGCTCGCGGCAAAGCCCAGCGCCGCGACCAGGGCGCCGATGCGGATCATCCGCAGCGGCGGCCATTCCAGTTGGCGCACCAGCAGTTGCGAGGCGATCAGCGCCACCCCGACCAGGGTCAGGGCGATGCCGGCGGTCTGCGCCGCGTGCGCCGGGTCCATGCCCAGGCGGTCGAGGGCGAAGAAGCCGACGGTGATCTGCGCCATGGCCACGCACAGCATGGCGACGAACGCCACCACCAGCGGCCGGCGCAGGCGCGGGTCGTCCAGGCTCACCGATTTGGGCGGCTGCTTGAGGTGCAACTCCTGGCGCGGCAGCCGTGCCTTGAGGAAGGCGAAGCCCAGCAGCGGCAGCACGGCCATCACGTAGAACGGCAGGCTCAGGCTGTGGCGCGCCAGCAGCGCGGCAATCGCCGGGCCCAGCACCAGGGCGCAGGCGTTGGCCGCCCCCAGGGACGCCATGGCCCGGGCCCGGTGCTCGGGCTCGATGTTGTCGGCGATCAGCGCGTAGCCGCCCACCGGGATCGCGGCATAGAACACCCCGATCAGGCCCCGTCCCAGCAGCAGCCCGGCAAACGCCAGCAGCGCCGAGGGCAGGGCGTGCAGCGCCACGTCGATGAACAGGCTGAGGGCGGCAAAGGCCAGAGTGAAGCCACCGGTGCCCAGCAGCAGGATGCGCCGCCGGCCGAGGCGGTCGCTGGCTCGGCCCCAGGGCCGGGCCAGGAGCATCCAGATCACCCCGGAAACGGTCACCGCCATGCCCGCCTGCCAGGTGGCCAGGCCGAGAATCCGGGCGATCGGACCGATCAGCGAGACAAAGGCCATCATCGCCATGGTGCAGGCCAGGTTGGCCACCAGCAGGGGCCGCAGGTCGAAGGCGGGCGTGGCGTGGGGCGTTGACAGGGTGTCGAGGGGCAGCGGTTGTGTGTCGCTCATGAGTTATCCCTGGGCTGAGTGAAAGGGCAGGCGGCCGTCGACCATCACCAGCGGTCGACCGCGCACCTGTTCCAGGCGGCCGTCGACGCCATAGACGTCGCGCAGTAGCGGTTGGTTGATGACCTCCAGGGCCGGGCCGGCGGCGGCCACGGCGCCGTTGTGCAGCACCACCACCTGCTGGCTGAAGCCCAGGGCCAGGTTGATGTCGTGGACCACCACCAGGGTGATCAACTGGCGCTCGCGGGTGGCCCGGGTGATGGCGTCCACCACCTGGCACTGGTGGTACAGGTCCAGGGCGCTGGTGGGTTCGTCCAGCAACAGCACCCGCGGCTGGCGCACCAGGGCCTGGGCCAGCCCCACCAGCTGGCGCTGGCCGCCGGACAGGGCGTCGATCGGGCGGTCGGCCAGGGCGGTCAGGTCCAGGTCCTGCAGCACCTGTTCGACCCCATGCAGCACCGCCGCACTGGGCCGGCCAGGGGCGAAGCCGGCACCGCGATGCCCGGCCATGGCGGCGCTGAGCACCGCTTCGAAGGCGCACAGGCGGGTGCGTTCCGGCAGGCTCTGGGGCAGGTAGACGATGTGCTGCGCGCGTTCCACCTGGGGCAGGCGGTTCAGGTCGACGCCATCGAGCAGCACCTGCCCGGTGGTTTTCTGCAACCCGGCGATGCCCCGCAGCAGCGTCGACTTGCCCGCCGCGTTGGGGCCGATCAGCGCGGTCACGCTGCCGCTGGCCAAGCTCGGCAAGGCGACGTCACGCAGCACCTGGCGGCTGCCGTAATGCATGTTCAGGCCAGCGGTGCACAGCCCGGACGTGGAACAGGCGGTAAGGCTCACAGGACACCTCGACGGTTGCGCATGACAATGGCCATGAAAAAGGGAATGCCCACCAGGGCGGTGACGATGCCCACCGGCACCAGCACCCCGGGAATCAGCGTCTTGCTGGCGATGGAGGCCATGGACAGGATCAGCCCGCCGCTGAGCACGCTGGCCGGCAGGAACAGCCGGTGGTCCTCGCCCACCAGCAGGCGGGCGATGTGCGGGGCGATCAGGCCGATAAAGCCGATGGTGCCGACAAAGGACACCGCCAGCGCCGACAGCAGGCTGATGCGCAGCAGCGCCAGCAGGCGCAGGCGGCCGACGTCGATGCCGAAGCTGCGGGCGCGTTCCTCGCCCAGGGTCAGGGCGGTCAGGGCCCAGCTCTGGCGCAGGGAAAACGGCAGGCACAGCGCCAGGGCCAGGGCCAGCAGCGCGAGCTTTTCCCAGGAAGCGCGGGCCAGGCTGCCCAGGGTCCAGAACACCAGTTGCTGCAGGCTGTCCTGGGTGGCGACGAACTGCAGCAGGGCCACCAGGGCATTGAAGGCGAACACCAACGCGATACCGAACAGCACCAGGCTCTCGACGCCGAAGCCGCGCCAGCGCGCCAGCAGGTACAGCAAGGCCACCGAGGCCAGGGCGAACAGAAAGGCGTTGGCCGAAATCAGGTACTGCGCCGGCACCCCGGGAATGCCCAGGCCCAGGACAATCGCCAGCGCCGCGCCGAAGGCCGCGGCGGCGGACACGCCAAGGGTGAAGGGGCTGGCCAGCGGGTTGTCGAGCACGGTCTGCATCTCGGCCCCGGCCAGGGCCAGGGCCGCGCCCACCAGCACCGCCATCAGCGCGTAGGGCAGGCGCACGTTCCACACGATCACCGCCTCGACCCGGGGCATCGAACCCGGGTCCCAGAGCACCTGCAGCAGGCGCGAAAGGCTCATGCCCGAAGGTCCGGTCGTAATGTCCAGGGCCAGGGACAGCAGCAAGGCCAGGGCCAGCCCGGACAACAGCAGCACCCGGCGGCCATGGCGTTTGCGGTAATGCCCGCTGGCGATGCTGTCCTGCACCTCGGTGGCGGCCCGGGTCATGGTTGCAGGCTCGTGGCGAACACGCCGCTGGCGGGAATCGGCATGAAGCGCTGGTACAGCTCGCGGCGGGTCTGGTCCGGGTCCAGGTCCTTGAACAGTTCCGGGTGCAGCCACTTGGCCAGGGCCTGGATCGCGATCAGGTGCTCCGGCGAGTCATAGAAGATGTGCCACAGGCCATGCACATGGCCCTGGCGCACCGCCCGCAGCTCGTTCAGCGGCGGGCGCTGGGCGGCCTGGCGCAGGCTGTCCCGGGCCTGCTGCAAGGTCGCCGAATAGCCCAGGGTCACGCCGCCCTGGCCGGCGGCGAAGACCCCGGTGGCGACGTACACGTCCGGGTCGCTGGAAAGGATGTATTCCACGTTGAGCACCCCAATGGGTCCGGGGATACGCCCGTCGGCGATGTTGCGCCCGCCGACCAGCTTGATCATCTCGCCGAAATTGCCGGTGCCCGGCGAGCCGCAGCAATCCTGCAGCCCGGCGAGCATGTCGATGAAAATCGTCGGCTGCTTGAGCGGCGCCGCCTTGGCCAGGGGCTCGGTGACCCGGGCCAGGGCCTGTTGATAGAACGCGATGAAGGCCTCGGCCTGCTGCTCGCGGCCCAGGGCCTGGCCCAGCAGGCGTATGCTGGGCACGGTGTTGCTCAGCGGGTGGTCGCTGAAGTCGACGAAGATCACCGCCACCCCGGCGGCTTCCAGCTGCTTCACCGCCTCGCTGTCGGGGCTCGGCCCGTGGCCGCCGCTCAGGGCCATGATCGCCAGGTCCGGGTGCACCGCCAGGGCCTTTTCGACGCTGAAGGTCTCGGCGGACGTGCCGCCCACCAGCGGCACTTTTTCGGCCTGGGGGAAGGCCTGGTGATAGGCCTCGTAGCCCTGCACGTCGAGGCCGCGAAAGTCCCCCTGCCAACCGGCGAGACGGGCGAAGGGGTTCTGGCCTTCGAGCAGCGACAGCGAGTAGATCATCCGCCCTTCACCCAGGAGGATGTGCTCGACCTTCTCTGGCACCTGGACCTGGCGCCCGGCCAGGTCGGTGAGGGTCGCGGCGCTGGCCGTGGTCGCCCACAAAAGGCCCAGGGGCAGCAGGCCGAGCAGCAGCCCGTGGCGGGCGCGGCGCAAGAAATCACGGTGTGTCATGTAAGGTTTCCTTGAACGATTGAACGGCCCGGCGGGCGACGCGCTTGCGCCACCACAGCAGCAGGCCGGTGATGTACAGCAGGGGTAACGAAAGGCCGCAGGCAAACGCCAGCCAGGCGCCGGGAGCCCCCAGCAGCAGGTGCCCGTGGGCGGCGGAGAACAGCGGCTTGAGCGCCATGGGCTGGGCGCCGGGCCAGGTGAACAGGTCGGGGCGCGCCAGCCAGGCGCCGCTGCCGGCGATCAGCAGCAGCGGCAGGCACAGCCACGCGGCGGCCAGGTTGTGCCATTCGCGCAGGCGTCGGCTGCCCCGGCTGCCGGGGCGCAGGCTGGCGGCTTTCCACCAGTTGCGCCGGCCCGGCCACCACAGGTACAGGCCGCTGCCCAGCGAGCCCAGCAGCACCAGGCCACACAGCAGCACCAGGTTCGCACCCAACGCCTGCGGCAACAGCAGGCCGCGGTGCAGCGCCACCAGCTTGGCCAGCCACAGGTCTTCGAAGACGAAGAAGCCGCGGGGCTCGCCGTTGTAGGGATCGATCATGGCGATGCCGGTGCCGGGGCGCTCCTTGAGGGCACCGAAGACGATCACGTTGTCCGATTCGAGAAAGCCCTGGCGCGGTGGCGCCGCGCCGAAGACTTTCTGCAACTGCGGGTAGGCGCTGCTGGCGGCGCTGATCCAGGCGCTCTGCTCAAGAGCGGCGCCGTGTTCGCCAGGGGCCAGTTGCAGCATCGGCGCCCCGACTTCCCAGCGCAGGATCGGCCCCTTGAGCTCCAGCAGCGAACCACTGAGGCCCAGCAGCGCCAGGAACAGGCCCAGGCTCAGGGCCAGCCAGCGATGCAGGCCGAGCCAGATGTCACGCAGGCGCAGCACGGCGGCTTACCAGCGGTAGCGCAGGCTGGCGATGACGCTGCGGTCATAGCCGGCGCTGCAGCTGGTCAACGAGCAGCCTTCGTAATAGCGCTTGTCGGTGAGGTTGGTAGCATTCACCGCCAGGCGCAGACCCTTGGCCGCCGGGATCAGCTTGTCAAAGTCGTAGTGCACCGCCGCGTCCAGCAGGGTGTAGGAGGGCACGCTGACGGTGTTGGCGGCATCGGCCTCGGTGGAGCCGATGTAGCGCACCCCGGCGCCGAAACCGAGGCCGCTCAGGGGGCCTTCGGGCAGGGTGTAGTCGGCCCACAGCGAGGCCATCTTTTCCGGGGTGTCGGTGGGGCGCTGGCCTTTCTCCAGCGGGTTGTTGCTCTTGCTCACCTCGGCGTCGTTGTAGGTCAGCGCCGCCAGCAGGTCCAGGCCACGGGCCAGGCTGGCCTTGCCTTCGAGTTCAATGCCGCGCACGTTGATTTCGCCGGTCTGGAGCTTGTTCAGGCGTTGGGCCGGGTCGGTGGTCAGGACGTTTTCCTGGGTCAGGTCGAACAGCGACAGGGTGATGTAGCTGTCGATGCCCGGTGGCTGGTACTTGACCCCCACTTCCGACTGCTTGGCGCTGGTGGGCTTGTACGGCGTGCCGTAGAAGTTGGTGCCCAGCACCGGGTCGAACGAGGTGGAGTAGCTGATGTAGGGCGCCAGGCCGTTGTCCGCCAGGTACACCAGGCCGGTGCGGTAGGTGAACTTCTCGTCGTTCTGCTTGCTGCCGCTGTCGTTCATGCGGTTGTCGGTACGGGCGCTGGAGCGGTCCTGGCGTCCGCCGACGGTGAGCACCCAGTGCTCGTCGAAGGTGAACTGCTGCTGGGCATAGACCCCGACCTGATCGGCGCGCTGCACGGTGTTGGTGAACGGCGTGCTGGGGTCGAACACGCCGCCATGCACCGGGTTGTAGATGTCGATGGGCGAAGCGCTGCCGCCGCGCAGGTAGTAGTCCTCGCGGGTGCGCCGGTAGTCGACCCCCAGCAGCGACAGCATCTGCGTGCTGCCCAGGTTCCAGCGGGCCTGGGCGTTGTTGTCCAGGGAGTAGGTGTCGCCGACGATGCGAAAGCGATAGGCGTCGCGCTTCAGGGTGCGCAGGTCCGACTCCAGCGACATGCCGCTGGCGGTGTTGGTCAGCAGGTTGACGTGGCCGTAGCGGGCGCTGGAGTTGAGGCTCCAGACGTCATTCAGGCGGTGCTCCAGCAGGTAGCCCAGGGAATACTGGGTGCGGTCGTTGTCCAGCCCCGGTTCATCGAGGAAGACGTTGTGCTTGACCTTGCCATTGGGGTTGCCGAGCAGGGTGCCGCGGGCCGGCAGGAACACCCTGGGGGCGCCGAACGCATCCTGGGTGTAGTCGGCCAGCAGGGTCAGGCGGGTGTCGTCGTTGGGCTTCCAGGTGAAGGAGGGCGCGAAGTACTGCTTGTCGTCCTTGATGTGATCGAACTGGGTACCGCTGTCGCGTTCCAGCCCCACCAGGCGGTAGAGGAACTGCCCCTCATCGTCCAGCGGGCCGCTGAAGTCGAACTGGCCCTGGGCCCGGTCGAAACTGCCGCCCTGGATCTGCACTTCATGGAAGGGCTGTTCCAGCGGGCGCTTGCTGATCTGGTTGACCACGCCCCCCGGCGAGTTCTGGCCGAACAGCACCGAGGCCGGGCCCTTGAGCACGTCGATGCGCTCCAGCCCATAGGCTTCGACCTTGGGCCAGGCCTGGGCGGTGTTGCCCTTGAGGCCGTCGCGCAGCATGCCGGTGGTGACGTCGAAACCACGGATCGAGATCGTGTCGAAACGCTGGCTGGCGGCGGTGGTGTTGGCCTGCACCCCGGCGGTGTAGCGCAGCGCCTCGTTCACCGACTGCACTTGCTGGGCGTCCATCTGATCGCGGGTGACCACGGAAATCGACTGCGGAATTTCACTCAGCGAGGCGTCGGTCTTGGTCCCGCTGAGGCTGCGCTTGGCCACGTAGCCGCTTTGCTGGCCGGTGGGGGAGTCGACCTGGGTGGCGCTGATCACGCTGGTGTCCAGGGTCAGCGCCGGGTCCTTGTCGGCCTCGCCAGTGGCGGCCTGGGCGGCGCCGGCCTGAGTCAGCGACAGGCCCAGGGCCAGGCCGTGGATCAGGTACGCCAGCGGGCTGCGGCGCAAGGCCGGACGCGAGACCAGGCCATTGACCGGCCAACCTGAGGTGTTTCGGTGCGCAACGCGGCTACCCATGCTTCACTCCGTGATGGGGATTAAATGAGAATGTAAACGTATCTCATTTGTGAGCATGGGTTGCGGGCTAATACTTTGGCTTGAGCGACCATTTCTTTCGTTTGCGGTACCGCGCGGGGAGGGGGCCAGGGCAACCGGCACAAGGTTCGAGGCCGACAGGCCGCGGCCTTCTGCAACACCAGCGATTCAACCCTGCGGCGCTTCAACGCAACGACTTGGGCGACACCCCGAAGCGCTTGCGAAAGGCCGTGGAGAAATGCGCCGGGCTGTAGCCGACCCGGTAGGCCGCGCTGGAGACATTGGTCTCGCCGCTGGCCAGCAGGCGATAGGCTTCGCCCAGGCGCTGCTCCTGCAGGTAGGCATAGACGCTGGTGCCGAACACCTGGCGGAAACCGGCGGTGAGCTTGCGCGGGTTGAGGCCGACCTGGCGCGACAGCTCCGACAGCGAAGGCGAATCCTGCAAGGAACTGAGCAGCAGGTCACGGGCGGCATGGATGCGTTCGATGTCCGCCGAGCTGCACGGGCTGTCCTGCAGTGGCCTGGACTCGGCCTGGGCGAGGATGCCCTCGACCCCCAGGGCGGTCAGCTCCAGGGCCTTGCCGCCCAGGTAGAAGGAGCGGGTCGGGCCTTGCAGCGGGCAAGTGAAAATCTGCTGCGCCAGGGCCAGCAGCGGTTTGCTCGCCGGCTGGCAGAACAGCATGGGGCCGCCGCCGCGCTGATCGAGCAGGCGCTCGGGCTCCAGGCCGACATTGCGGATCGAGGGAAAATCCAGCTGCACCGTGGTGTAGCGCACCGGCACGCCGCTGGCGAACAGGTGGTCGCCGCAGTGTTCGCCCTGGTTGGCCACGGCGCACAGGGTGGGCCCGCGGATCTCCACTTCCGGCTGGCCCTCGACCCGGCAATTGAGCTGGCCACTGAGCACCAGGATGATTTTCAGACCTTGCCAGAGCGGCTCCTGCATCCACATCTGGCTGTCCATCAGCACGGTCCCGGTGGACAGGGTGATCTCCGGGACGACCGCGGCCGACCCGGCAGGCTGCGGGTTGGGAAAGTGCAGGGTGAAATCCCTTTTGACAGGCTGCGGCGCAGCGTTGGGGCTGAGCATGGCGAACTCCCTGTGGACCTGAAAAGAGGCCATACGCTAGCAGGAAAATGCTTTTCTGTAATTAAGAATGATTATCCTTTAGCTTCCGGGCCCCATCCCATCGGGCTTTGCGCGGGGCGCGCCGCGCAATCAAAAGAAAAAGCCGCGCAAACGAATGTCCTGCCGATTGCCGGGTCCGGCAAATTGCCTATTAATAATCACTCTCATTTCCAGGCACGACAGCCCTCCATGGATGACCCTTTGCCCGACAGCGCCGCAGGACCGCCGGCGACTCTTCATTCCCGCCAACCCTGACGGCGGTTTTCCAGCTCATTCCAGGGGCCTGAGATCTCAGGTCCAGGGCCGCTTTTTGCGTAAAAAAACTCAGGAGACAGCATGTCCATTTTCGATGACCTCAAGGATTGCCCCTCTTGGCCCGACGACTTCGCCCAGCGTTACCGCGAGGCCGGCTACTGGCGCGAGGAAACCTTCGGTGACCTGCTGCGCGGCGCCGCCCGGGCCTTTGCTGAGCGTGAGGCGCTGACCGTGGGCGAGCAGCGCCTGAGCTACCGGCAACTGGACCTGCGGGTCGACCAGCTGGCCGCCGGCCTGTACCGGCTGGGGCTGCGGGCGGGTGACAACGTGGTGCTGCAACTGCCCAACAGCGCGGCCTTCGTCGAAGTCTGCTTTGCCCTGTATCGCCTGGGGGTAAGGCCGATCTTCGCGCTGCCGGCCCACCGGCACCTGGAAATCGGCCGCTTCTGTGAGTTCGCCCAGGCCCGCGCCTACTTCTGCGCCGACCGCGAGGGCGGCTTCGACTTCCGCGCCATGGCCCGCGAGCTCAAGGCTGGCCAGCCACACCTGGAATGGGTGCTGGTGGCCGGCGAGGCCGAGGAATTCACCGCCCTGCACAGCCTGTATGACGACAGCGCCTCGCGCACCTTCCCGGCCCCCAGTGCCGACGCGGTGGCCTGCTTCCAGCTCTCCGGCGGCTCCACCGGGGTTCCCAAGCTGATACCGCGCCGCCACCACGAATACCTCTACAACCTGCGGGCCAGCGCCGAGCGCTGCGGCCTCTCCGAGGCCAGCGTGTACCTGGTGGCGCTGCCCATGGCGCACAACTTTCCCATGTGCTGCCCGGGGTTCATCGGCACCTTCGCGGTGGGCGGGCGGGTGGTGCTGAGCCCCTCGCCGAGCCCGGAAGTCTGCTTCGAGCTGATCGAGCGCGAAGCGGTGACCCACACCGCGCTGGTGCCGCCCCTGGCCCTGGTCTGGCTGGAAGCGGCCCAGGCCCGCGGGCGTGGCCTGGCGCCGTTGCAACTGCTGCAAGTGGGCGGGGCCAAGCTCAGCTTCGAGGCGGCGCGCCGGGTCGAGCCGGTGCTGGGCTGTCGCCTGCAGCAGGTGTTCGGCATGGCCGAGGGGCTGATCTGCTACACCGACCCCGAGGACCCACCGCAGCGGGTGCTGCACACCCAGGGCCGGCCGCTGTCGCCGGCGGATGAAATCCGCGTGGTGGACGAGCACGAGCAGCCGGTGCCGGTGGGGCAGGTGGGGCAGTTGCTGACCCGTGGCCCCTACACCATCCGCGGTTACTACCGTTACCCCGAGCACAACGCCCAGGCCTTCACCGCCGACGGCTTCTACCGCACCGGCGACCGCGTCATGCTCACCGCCGACGGCTACCTGATGGTGGAAGGGCGGGACAAGGACCTGATCAACCGCGGCGGTGAAAAGATCGCCGCCGAAGAGGTGGAGAACCTGCTGCTCAGCCATCCGGCGGTGGCCGACGTGGCCCTGGTGGCGATGCCCGATGCCTTCCTCGGCGAGCGCACCTGCGCCTTCGTCATTCCCCGTGGCGCCGCGCCCCGGGCCCCGGAACTGCTGCGCCACCTGCGGGCTCAGGGGCTGGCGGCGTTCAAGCTGCCGGACCGCTTCGAGTTCATCCCGGCCTTTCCCCAGACCGGGGTCGGCAAGGTCAGCCGCAAGCACCTGCGCGAGGCGATCCAGGCCCTGTACTTCGGCGCCCAGGCCGAGCCCCTGGAAGGACGTGGCGCCCGTGGCTGACCGGCAAGGGCTTTCCGACCTGCTGCAGCCGGTGCGCGGGCGCCTGCTGCTGGCCATGCTGCTGCAGGCCCTGGCGGCGCTGGTGGGGCTGCTGCCGTTCATCGCCGTGGCCGAGCTGGCGCCGCCGCTGCTGGCCGGCGAGCTGGATGCGCCGCACGCGCAGTTCTGGCTGCTGGCCGGCGCCGTGGCCTTGCTCCTGCGCCTGCTCGGGCTGGCGGCGGCGTTGCAGATCACCCACCTGGCCGACAGCGACCTGCAACGCCAGCTGCGCCAGCGGATTGCCGCGCACCTGGCGCGGGTGCCCCTGGCCTGGTTCGGCCCGCAGCGCGAGACCGCCGAGCGCGCCTTGCTGGATGACGTCGGCGCCTTGCACCAGTTGGTGGCGCACCTGCCCAACAATGCGGTGGCGGCGCTGGTGGTGCCCCTGGCCAGCCTGGTCTACCTGCTGGCGGTGAGCCTGCCCATGACCCTGGTGGTGCTGGTGCCGCCGCTGCTGGCGCTGTGGCGCCTGCGGGTGATGCGTACCCCGGCCTATCAGGCCGAGCGCCAGCGCCTGGGGGCGGCCCTGGGCGAGTTGTCCACGGCGACCCTGAACTTTGTCCAGAGCATCGCCATGGTCAAGTCCTTCGGCCGCGCGGAACGGGTGCAGGCCGACTTCTTCAAGGCGGTGCAGGGCTTCGGGCGCTTCTTCTCGCAGTGGGTGGAGCGCTGGGCCGGCCTGGGTGCCAGTGTCGAGGTGCTGCTCTCGCCCCTGCTGGTGCTGGCCCTGGTGCTGGTGGCCGGGGTGCCGCTGACGGCGGCGGGCTGGCTGCAACCGGCGCAGTTGCTGCCGTTCGCCTTGCTCGGCCCGGCCCTGGCGGCGCCGGTGGCGGCCCTGGGGCATGGTGCCGATTCGCTGGTCCAGGGCCGGGCAGCGGCGCAGCGCATCAGTGCGGTGCTGAACACCCCGGTGCTGGCGCAGCCGGCGTTTTCCCTGGAGCCCGAGGGGCACCAGGTGGTTTTTGATGAAGTGGCGTTCAGCTACCCCGACGGCACCCAGGTGCTGCGCGGCATCGACCTGCAATTGCAGCCCGGCACACTGACCGCCCTGGTGGGGGACTCGGGGGCCGGCAAATCGACCCTGGCGACCTTGCTGGCGCGCTTTGCCGATGTCAGCGCCGGGGCCATCCGCATTGGCGGCGTCGATCTGCGGGACATGGACAGCGCGACCCTGTATCGCCAAGTGGCCTTTGTCTTCCAGGAGGTGCGCCTGCTGCGCGCCAGCGTTCTCGACAACCTGCGCCTGGGGCGCCCCGAGGCCAGCCTGGCCGACGTCGAAGAGGCGGCCCGCGCGGCGCAGATCCACGCGCGCATCGCCGCCTTGCCCGAGGGCTACCACAGCCAGCTGGGCAGTGGCGTACAGCTGTCCGGCGGTGAAGTGCAACGCCTGGGCATTGCCCGGGCGATGCTCAGTCGGGCGCCGATCCTGGTGCTTGACGAGGCCACCGCCGCCAGCGACCCGCAGTCCGAGGCGGCGATCCAGCAGGCCCTGTCGCGGTTGGCGGCGGGGCGCACGGTGCTGGTGATCGCTCATCGCCTGAGCAGCATCCAGGACGCCGACCAGATCGCCGTGCTGCAAGGCGGGCAACTGGTGGAGTGCGGCCAGCACCAGCGCTTGCTGGAGCAGCAGGGGGTGTATGCCGGGCTGTGGGCGGCGCAGCAGTTCTGCGCCGCGCAGACAGTGGAGGGCCAGGCATGATTGGCGCCCTGTTACGCAGTTTGCAGCCGGCCGAAGCCCGCCTGCTGCGCCGGGCCTTGCTGGCCATGGCCGCCAGCGCCCTGGCCCAGGGCGCGGCGCTGGCCTTGTTGCCGATGGCGTTCGCCAGCCTGTTCGAGGCCGCCGCGGGGCACGAGCCCTGGCGATGGGCGGCGACCTTTGCGGTGCTGGCGGGGCTGTGCCTGGGGTTGCGCCGGCATGCCCAGCTCGCGGGTTACCGCGCTGGCGCCGCCGCGGCGCAATCGTTGAACCTGCGCATCGGCCAGCAACTGGTGCGCCTGCCCCTGGAGTGGTTCGTCGAGCGCCGCAGCGCCGAGCTCAACCGGCTGGTGACCCACACCGTGCTGCAGATCATGAGCGCCCCGGCGCACTTGCTGCAGCCCATGGCCAACGCCGTGCTGACGCCCCTGGCGCTGCTCCTGGCGCTGTTCTTCTACGACCGTTCCATGGCCCTGGCGGCCCTGGCCAGCGTGCCCCTGCTGCTGGTGTTCTACCACTGGGGCGTGCGCTGGGGCGCTCAGGCCGAAAGCCGCAGCGAGGCGGCGGCCAACGAAGCGGCGGCGCGGGTCCTGGAGTTTCTGCGCCAGCAGCCGTTGCTGCGGGCCAGTGGCCGCAGCGGCGAAGGCTTCAACCTGCTCACCGAGGCCTTGCAGCAACAGCGCCGGGCCCAGCGCCGGGCCCACTGGCGGACCTTTCCGGCGGCCCTGGGGCTGGCGGTGGTGCTCCAGGCGGGGTACACCGCGGTGCTGCTGTGCGGCCTGTATGCGGTGCTTGGGGCCAGCCTCGGCGCGGCCCAATACCTGGCGCTGGCGGTGCTTGCCACTTGCCTGGTGGAACCCATGGGTGCGCTGGTCAACCTCGGCACCACCTTGCGCCAGACCCGCCACGGCCTGAACCGCCTGCGCCATCTGTTGCGCCTGCCGGCGCTGGCAGAGCCGGGCCAGCCCCGAGAACCCCAGGGGCAGCAGCTGCAGGTGCGCGACCTGGGGCTGGTGCGCCAGGAACAGGTGATCCTGCAGGGCATCAGCTTCGACCTGCCGCCGGCTTCACTGAACCTGCTGGTGGGCGCTTCGGGCTCCGGCAAGTCGAGCCTGCTGCGCCTGCTGGCGCGGTTCAGCGACGTCAGTAGCGGCGCCATCCTGCTTGGCGGCGTCGACCTGCGCCAGTTGTCGGCCGAACAGCGGGATCGCTCGATCGCCCTGATGTTCCAGGACTGCCCGCCGCTGGCCGCGAGCCTGTTGGACAACCTGCGCCTGGGCCGCCCCGAGGCCAGCGACGACCAGCTGATGGAGGCGGCCCGCGCCACCGGCCTGGATCGCGTCGCCGAGCGCCTGCCCCAGGGCTGGCAGACCCGGGTCGGCGACGGCGGGGTCAGCCTTTCCGGGGGCGAACGCCAGTGCCTGGCGCTGGCCCGGGTGCTGCTCAAGGACGCCAGCCTGATCCTGCTGGACGAACCCACCGCCGCCCTGGATGCCATCAGCGAGGCCCGGGTCAACCGCTGCCTGCTGCAACTGGCGCGCAAGCACACGGTGCTGCTGGTGACCCACAAGCCGACCCTGGCCCCGAGCGCCGGGCAGATCCTCCTGCTGGACCAGGGTCGCCTGGCCCAGCACGGCACCCATAGCCAACTGATGGCGGCCCCGGGCCGTTATCGCGAACTGTTTGACGAGCGCGAAGCGATCAATCGCTGGCGCTTGCGCACACCTTCTTCCGTACCCCAAAGGACCGTCCACCATGACTGATAACCCAGCACTGGCACGCGCTCATCCAGCGGACGCCGGCCTGAGTCATTCACCCCAAGGACTCTGTGAAGGCATCGCCCGGTTGCTCGGCTACGCGCCCGGGGACCTTGAGGCGGATGCGTCGCTGATCGAGCAGGGCCTCGACTCGGTGAGCATCATGCGCCTGCCGGCGCTGCTGGCCAGCGAAGGCGTGGCCCTGAGCTTCGCCGAACTGATCCAGCAGCCGACCCTGGCCGCCTGGTGGGCGCTGATCGAGGCCCGCCGTGGCCTCGCGGCGCCGCGCCTGCAGGCCGTGGCCACCCCCCCGGTCAGCGACGATTTTGCCCTGACCCCGCTGCAACAGGCCTACTGGTTCGGCCGCGACCCGGGCATGCCCCTGGGCGGCGTCGGCTGCCACCTGTACCAGGAACTGGACGGCCACGGTCTGGAGCCGCAGCGCCTGGAGCAGGCGCTGCGCCGCCTGTGCCAGCGCCACCCGATGCTGCGCGCCTGTTTCATCAGCGACACCTGCCAGCGCATCCTGCCCCAGAGCCCCTGGCCCGGGCTGACCGTCCACGACCTGCGCCAGGCGTCCTGCGTCGGCGCCGCCGAGGCCCTGGAGCAGGTCCGCGAAAGCCTTTCGCACCGGTGCCTGGAGGTCAGCCGCGGGCAGGTGTTCGACGTGCAACTGAGCCTGCTGCCCGAAGGCCGCAGCCGCTTGCACCTGAATATCGATCTGCTGGTGGCCGACGTGCTCAGCATCGGCATCCTGCTGCGCGATCTGGCGCTGATCCACGCCGGCCAGGAACACCGCCTGCCGGCCCTGGAGTGGGACTTCGCCGACTACCTGCGGGCCGAGCAGGAACTGCGCGCGCCGCAGCTGGCGGCCGCCCGGGACTATTGGCTGGAACGCCTGGAAGCGCTGCCGGACGGCCCGCAACTGCCCCTGGCCCAGGAGCCGCAGACGCTTGGCACTCCGCGCTTCCGGCGCCTGGCCATGCGCCTGGACCAGGCCCAGTTGCAAGCCCTGGAACAGCGCGCCCGGCAACACGGCCTGACCCTGGCCAGCGTGCTGGCCTGCGCCTATGCCCAGGTGCTCGGCCGCTGGAGCGCCAGCCAGCATTTCCTGCTCAACGTGCCGCTGTTCAATCGCCAGGAACTGCACCCCTGCGTGCCCGATTTGCTGGCGGACTTTTCCAACCTGGTGCTGCTTGAAGTGGACCTGCGCCAGCCCGCGTCCTTCAGCCAGCAGGCGTTGGCGCTGCAGGCCCAGTTGCACCGCGACATCGCCCACAGCGCCTGGCCCGGGGTCGAGGTGCTGCGCGAGCGCGCGCGGCTGCGCCAGGGCGGAGGCCAGGGCGCGCCGGTGGTGTTCGCCTGCAACCTGGGCCCGGCCTTTGTCGACGCCACCTGCCGCGAGCAACTGGGCGAACCGGGCTGGGCGCTGTCGCAGACCCCCCAGGTGTGGCTCGACCACCAGAGCTACCCGCTGGCCGACGGCTTGCTGTTGAACTGGGACGCGGTGGACGCGCTGTTCCCCGAAGGCCTGCTGGAGCAGATGTTCGACGCCTACCGCGCCTTGCTGCTGTGGCTGTGCGCCAACGACTGGCAACAGGTGGCGCCGTTGCCGCTGCCGGCGGCGCAGCAGCAACAGCGCCAGCGGGTCAATGCCACCGAACGCGCCACGCCCGCGCAGTGCCTGCACCAGGGCTTTTTCCTGCAGGCGCGCCAGCACCCCGAGGCGCTGGCGCTGATCGACGAACAAGGCCACCTGAGCTACGCCGAGCTGGCTCGGCAGGCCCTGCAACTGGCCGGGGCGCTGGTGGCGTGGGGCGTGCAGCCGGGTGACGCAGTGGCGATCACTCTGCCCAAGGGCCGCGAACAGGTGGTCGCGGTGCTGGGGATTCTCGCCGCCGGGGCGGTCTACGTACCGGTGGGCATCGAACAGCCGCCAGCGCGCCGCGACATGATCTATCAGCGCGCCGGGGCGCGGGTGGTGATCACCGATCAAGCCCACCGCGACGGTGGCATCTGGCTCGCCGAACTGCGGGTGGTGACCCTGGCCCAGGCGGCGCCGGCCCGCGCCCTGGAGCAGCCCCTGGCGCTGGCCGCCGATGCCCTGGCCTACGTGATCTTCACCTCGGGCACCACCGGCGAGCCCAAGGGCGTCGAGCTCTGCCATCAGGCGGCGATGAACACCGTCGCGGCGATCAACCGGCGTTACCAGGTCAGCGCCGAGGACCGGGTGCTGGGGCTCTCGGCCCTGGATTTCGACCTGTCGGTGTACGACCTCTTCGGCCCGCTGAGTGTCGGCGGTGCCCTGGTATTGCCCGCGGACAGCCTGCGCAAGGAACCCCGGGAATGGCTGCGGCTGATCCGCGAGCAGCGGGTAAGCCTGTGGAACTCGGTGCCGGCGCTGCTGGACATGCTGACCCTGCAAGTGCGCGACGGCGCCGGGCTCGGGGCATTGCGCCTGGCCATGGTGTCCGGCGACTGGGTCGGCCTCGACCTGCCACGGCGCCTGGAGCAAGCGGCGGGCCGCCACGTGCCGTTCGTGGCCCTGGGCGGCGCCACCGAGGCGGCGATCTGGTCCAACTATCAGGAAGTGACGGCGGTGCCCGCGCACTGGCGCTCGATCCCCTACGGCCGGCCCCTGGACAACCAGCGCTTCCGGGTGGTGGACAGCCAGGGCCGGGACTGCCCGGACTGGGTGCCCGGCGAGCTGTGGATCGGCGGCGCCGGGGTGGCCGCCGGCTATCGCGGCCTGCCGGCCCTCAGCGCCCAGCGCTTTGTCGAGCATGACGGCGGGCGCTGGTACCGCACTGGCGACCAGGGCCGCTACTGGGTCGACGGCAGCCTGGAGTTTCTCGGGCGCCTGGACCATCAGGTCAAGGTCCGTGGCTTTCGCATCGAACTGGCGGAAATCGACCTGGCCCTGGAGCGCCACCCCGCCATCGACCGCGCGCTGAGCCTGGTGCTGCCCGGCAGCGAAGCGCAGTTGGCGGCGGTGCTGCTGGCCCGGGAGCCGCTGCCCGAGCCCCAGGCCCTGCGCCAGTGGCTGGGGCAATGGCTGCCCGAACACATGCTTCCGGATACCTGGCTGAGCCTGGCCGAGCTGCCCCTGAGCAGTAACGGCAAGGTCGATCGCGCGGCCCTCCTGTGGCTGCTGCAGGAACAGCGCCGGGGCATCCAGCCGCAGAGCGCCGAACCGCCGCAAGGGGAGTGGGAAGAAGCCGTGGCCGCGCTGTGGCAGGAGCTGCTGGACGTGCCGCAGGTGGGCCGGCATCAGGGCTTTTTCGCCCTGGGTGGCAACAGCCTGCTGGCGGCCCGCTTGATCGAACGCATCGCCCGGCAGTTCCAGCTGGAACTGTCGCTCAAGGATTTTTTCAACGCGGCCACCGTGGCCCTGCAGGGGCAGTTGCTCGCCTCGCGCCGGGAACAGCGGCCCGTCAATCAGAACGCAATGGTGGAGGGCGTGTTATGACGCTGCAACAACTGCAACAGGACCTGCAACAACTGGGCGTGGAGCTCTGGGAAGAACAGGGCCGCCTGCGCTATCGGGCCCCGGCCGGGGTCATGGACGAGGCGCGCCTGAACCAGCTGCGCGAGCACAAGGAGGCGTTGCTGCAACAGCTGCAGGCGGCGCAGATGCCGACCCTGGAGGCCGACCATTCGGCCCGCGAAGAACCCTTCCCGCTGACCGATGTGCAGGCCGCCTACTTGCTGGGCCGCACCAGCGCCTTCAGCTATGGCGGGGTGGCCTGCCACGGCTACCTGGAATTCGCCCAGCAGGACCTCGACCCGCTGCGCCTGGAGCAGGCCTGGAACCAGTTGATCGCGCGCCACGAGATGCTCCGGGCGGTGGTGCTGGAGGAGGGCTACCAGCGCATCCTGCCCCAGGTGCCGCACTACGCCATCGCCTGCCACGACCTGCGTCAGGACGACGGCAGCGCCTTGCAGGCCCTGCGTGAGCGCATGGAACTGCGCCGCGCCACGCCGCAGCAATGGCCGCTGATCGAGCTGTGCGTGAGCCAGGGCCGCGACACCTCGCGCCTGCACCTGTCGGTGGACCTGCTGGTGTGCGACTACCAGAGCGTGCGCATGCTGCTGGCCGAATTGCAGCAGTTGTATCGCGGCGAGAGCCTGCCGGCGCCGGCGCAGATCAGCTTTCGCGACTATGTGCTGGGGGAGCGCCGCCTGCGTGAGCAGCCGCGCTACCAGCGTGACCGCGACTACTGGTGGGCGCGGGTCGACAGCCTGCCGGGAGCGCCGGAACTGCCATTGCTGGGGGCGCCCAGCGGGCCGCGCTTCCAGCGCCGGGCCATGAGCCTGGAAGCCCGCGACTGCAACGCCCTGCGCCTGAACGCGGCGGCGGCCGGGGTCGGGGTCTCGGCGGCGATCCTCTCGGCCTACGCCGAAACCCTCGGGCGCTGGAGCCGGCGCGGGCATTTCTGCCTGAGCCTGACCCTGCTCAATCGCCTGTCGCTGCACCCCCAGGTCGACCGCCTGGTGGGCGACTTCAGCTCGGTGGAGCTGCTGGAAGTGCAGACCCTGCAAGGCGGCAGCTTCGGCCAGCGCAGCCAGCAGTTGCAGGAGCGCCTGTGGCAGGACATGGACCACCGCCTGTGTTCGGGCATCGAAGTGCTGCGCGAGCTGGCGCGGCGCAAGGGCCAGGACGCGGCGCTGATGCCCTACGCCTTCACCAGCACCCTGGGGGCTGGCGGCGAGAGCGGCGGCGGGGCCTTCATGCCCGGCGCCGAGTTGGTGTTCGGCATCAGCCAGACGCCCCAGGTGCTGATCGATTGCCAGGTCAGCGAGCGTGACGACGGCCTGGCGATCAACTGGGACATCCGCGAAGGGGTGTTCAGCGAAACCCTGCTGGATGCGCTGTTCGACACCTTCGAACGGCTGCTCAAGCGCCTGGCCCGGGAACCCTCGGCCTGGACCCTGGACGACTGCCTGGAGCTGCCGGCGGCGCAGCGCCTGCAACGCGAGCTGGTGAACCAGAGCCGCGCGCCGTTGCCCGAGGGGCTGCTGCATGAGCCGTTCTGGCGCCAGGCGGCCACGGCGCCGCAGCGTGTGGCGCTGATTCAGGGCGCCGCGCAAGTGAGTTACGGCGAGCTGGCCGGGCGCGCCGAAGCCGTGGCCGAGGCCCTGCTCGACGCCGGCTGCCAGCCTGGGGAGCGGGTCGCGGTGTGCATGCACAAGGGCCTGGAACAGGTGATCGCGGTGCTCGGCATTCTGCGCGCCGGGGCCGCCTACCTGCCGCTGGACACCAACCAGCCCGAGGCCCGGCGCCAGCTGATCCTGGACAACGCCGAGGTCGGCCGGGTGCTCAGCCAGTCCTGGCTGAGCGATGAGTTGTGCTGGCCGTCGCGGGTGACCCAGGTGATCCAGGTCGACCAGGGCCCGCGGCTGCCGCAGCGGCCCGTGCCCAGCGTGGCCATCGACCCGCAGCAACTGGCCTACGTGATCTACACCTCCGGCTCCACCGGGGTGCCCAAGGGCGTGATGATCAGCCATCAGGCGGCGCTCAATACCGTGGTCGACATCAACCAGCGCTTGGCCATCGACGCCGATGACCGGGTGCTGGCCCTGGCCAGCCTGGGCTTCGACCTGTCGGTGTACGACATCTTCGGCCTGCTGGCGGTGGGAAGCGCCCTGGTGCTGCCGGACCCGCAGCGCCGTGCCGACCCTTCGCACTGGGCCGAGTGCGCCCGGGAACACGGGGTGACCCTGTGGAACTCGGTGCCGGCGCAATTGCAGATGCTCACCCACTACCTGCAGGCGGTGCCGTCCATGGCCCCGGGTTCCCTGCGGCTGGCGCTGCTGTCGGGGGACTGGATCCCCCTGAACCTGCCGGCGGAGGCCGCCCAACTGCTGCCCCGGCTGCGGCTGATCAGCCTGGGGGGCGCCACCGAAGCGGCGATCTGGTCGATCTACTACCCGATCACCCAGGTCGACCCGCAGTGGCGCAGCATTCCCTACGGCCGGCCGCTGGCCAACCAGCGCTTCATGATCCTCGACGAGCAGGGCCGCGACCGTCCGCAAGGGGTGGCCGGCGAGCTGTACATCGCCGGCAGCGGCCTGGCCCTGGGCTACCTGGGGGATGCCGAGAAGACCGCCGAGCGCTTTGTCGACCATCCGCGCAGCGGCGAGCGCCTGTACCGCACCGGTGACCTGGGGCGCTACCTGGAGGACGGCCTGATCGAGTTCCTGGGCCGCGAGGATTTCCAGGTCAAGGTGCGCGGTCATCGCATCGAACTGGCGGAAGTGGAAAGCGCCTTGCTCAGCCATCCGGATGTGGAATCGGCGGTGGTGGTGGCCGCGGGCGAGGGCGCCTTCGACCGGCGCCTGCAAGCCTGCCTGACGGCCAGCCTGCGCGACACGCCGCTGGCCTGGCCGGAGCCCCTGCTGGCGCGCACCCAGGCGGCGGCCGAGGCGGTGCGCGGTGGCTTGAGCGATGCCCTGGTCAGTGAGATGTCGGCCTGCGTCGAGCGCGCCGCGCTGCTGTCCATGGGCCTGGCCCTGCAGCGTCCGGGGCTGTTCGAGGCCCCGGGGCAGAGCCATGCGCTGGAGGACATTGTGGCGCGCTGCGAGGTGGCGCCGCGCAATCAGCGCTTGATCCGCCGCTGGTTGCAGGCCCTGGCCCGCGAAGGCCTGGTGCACTGGGACCGGCACACCGGGCGTTATTCGGGCTTGCAGGTGTCGGCCACGCAATACCGCCAGCAGTGGCAGCGCATCGATGCCCTGGAACCGTCCGTGGGCTGGGGCGCCGAGGTGCTGCGCTACCTGCGCGAAAGCCAGGAGCAACTGCCGGCGCTGATGAGCGACCGGCTCGACCCGCTGCACCTGCTGTTCCCCGAGGGCCGGACCGACACCGCCGAGGGGGCCTACCGCAAGAACCTGATCAGCCAGTACCTGAACCAGGCGGTGTGCGCGGCGGTGCAGGAGATCATCCGCCAGCGTCCGGCCGGCCAGCGCCTGCGCCTGCTGGAAATCGGCGCCGGGGTCGGCGGCACCAGCGCCGACCTGATCCCGGCCCTGGACGGCCTGCCGGTGGACTACCAGTTCACCGACCTGTCGCAGTTCTTCCTCAATGAGGCGCGGGAGCATTTCGCCGCGTACCCCTGGGTCAGCTACGGCCTGTTCGACCTCAACCAGGACCACTGGGCCCAGGGCGTGGCCGCCAACTCCCTGGACGTGATCCTCTGCGCCAACGTGCTGCACAACTCGCGGCACGCCGGCCGGGTGCTGGCGCGGCTGCGCGAGATGCTGGCCCCGGGCGGCTGGCTGATCTTCATCGAGGCCACCCGCGACACCTACCAGATCATGGCCTCCATGGAGTTCAAGGAGGGCCTGACCGCCTTCGAGGATTTTCGCGCCGAGCTGGACACCACCTTCATCCGCCGCGAACAGTGGCAGCAGTTGCTGCTGGAGGCCGGGGGCGAAAGCCCGCTGTGCCTGCCCAAGGCCGACGACGCGATGTCGGAGATTGGCCAGCACCTGTTCATCACCCGCTTCAAGAGCCAGCGCCAGACCCTGGAGCCCGAGGCACTGCGCGCCCACCTGGCCCAGCGCCTGCCGGACTACATGATCCCGGCGGACTGGCAGGTGCTTGACGACATGCCCCTGACCGCCAATGGCAAGGTCGATCGCCAGGCCCTGGCGCGGATCGGCGTGGCCGGCCCCGAGCTGCAGGCCAGCAGCGGGGCCGCGCCGCTGGACGACCTGGAGCGCAGCATCGCCGAGGTCTGGCAGACCCTGTTGCGGGTGCCGGCGGTGGGGCGTGAGCAGAGTTTCTTCGAACTCGGCGGCGACTCGCTGCTGGTGGCGCAAGTGGTGGGCCGCCTGCGCGAAGCCTTGCCCCAGGCCCGGCCGTTGCCCTGGAGCGACCTGCTGCGCCAGTTGATCAACCAGCCGACGGTGGCGGCCCTGGCCGACTACCTGCGCGGGCAGGGCGTGGAAAGCGAGTCGCCGCTGGTGCGCATCAGCGACAAGGCCCAGGGCCCGACGCGGATCTTCGTCCACGACGGCAGTGGCACCCTGGCGCCGTACCGCGCCTTGTTCGCCGCCCTGGGGGAAGAGGTGCCCCTGGAAGGGCTGGTGCTCAACGATGTGCCGGGTTATCTGGCCCTGGAGCCGGCCACGGCCATTCGCCAGCTGGCCGAGCGTTATGCCGACACCCTGCAGGCCGAAGGCCGGCGCCAGGTGAGCATCGTCGGCTACTGCCTGGGCGGCTTGCTGGCCACTGAGTTGGCGGCGTGCCTGGCGGCGCGTTCGATCCAGGTGCTGCAACTGAGCGTGATCAGCAGCTACCGGGTGCCGTTCATGATCGAGGACGACCTGTTGGCCGAGTACGTGTTCGCCCGGGTGATGCAGGCCGACCCGCTGGCCCTGGGCTACCCCGAGGATGAGCAGGCCATGGAACGCAGCATCGCCCGGGTGCTGGCGCAGACCCCGGGGCGGGTGCCCCAGGGTTCGCTGCTGGCCTTGAGCGAGGACGCCCAGTGCGCCCCGGCCCTGGCCTGCCTGCGGCGCCTGGCAGAGAAAACCCCGGAGCAGCGCCTGCTGGCGATTGCCGAGGCCATGCGCCACGCCGGCTCGCCATTGAGCGACCTGCACTGGCTGCGCGAGCAGTTGCAGGTGCTGCGCCACAGCCTGGCGGCGGTGGCCCTGCACGAGGCCACGCCGTACCAGGGCGACCTGCTGTTCATTCGCCAGAGCGGCGAGGTGCAGGTGCTGCCCGGCATGCACCGCGACATGAGCGCCTATTGGCAGGCGCTGTGCCTGGGTGAACTGCGGGTGGTGGATGTGCCCGGGGATCACTTCAGCTGCATGCAACAGCCCCAGGTGCAAGCCGTGGCCCAGGCCTTCACGGCCCCCGCCGAGGTGGCGGCATGAGGGCAGGGGTGGTGGGGCTGGTCGGCGCCTATGGCAGCGTCGGCCGTCAGGTCGCGCAGTTGCTGGCCGGCCAGGTAGCGCTGCGCCTGGGCGGGCGCGATCCGCAGCAGGCCGAGCAGTTGAACCAGCAGCTGGGGGCGCGCGCCGAGGTGCGCGCCCTCGACCTGTGGGATTCGCAGCGCCTGGCGGATTTCTGTGCCGGTTGCGTGCTGGTGATCAACTGCGCCGGGCCCAGCTACCGGATTCTCGATCGGGTGGCCCGGGCCGCCCTGGCCGCGGGTGCCGACTACCTGGATGTGGGCGGTGACGACCCTGTGCATGAGCGGTTGTCGGGGCAGGTGCCGGCGGGGCGCCGGGTGCTGTTGTCGGCGGGCATGCTGCCGGGGCTGTCGGGGCTGTTTCCGCGGTTGCTGGCGCAGTCCTTCCAGCGGGTCGATGCCATGCGCTGTTATGCCGGTGGGCTGGGGCGCTTGTCGGCCACCGCCGCCGAGGACTTTCTGCTGAGCCTGGGCAATGGCTTCGGTCAGGCCCAGTGCGCTTTCAGCCAAGGGCGGCGGGTGCGCAGCAGTGCCAGTACCCCGCAATTGCTGGAGCGACCCTGGCTGCCGGTGAGCGGCGTGCCGGCCTATGCCTACTTGAGCTGCGAACAGCAGCGACTGTTCAGCGACCTGCAGATTGGCCACGGGCAGGGCTTCAACCTGTTCGAGGGCGGGCAACTGGCGGCGACCTTGCAGCGTATCCAGGGCTTGGCGCCGCAGGCGCGCGACGCGGCGCAGAACGTTGCCGCGCTGGTCCGGGCCAGCGCCCTGGATGTGGCCGGGCGCCAGCCCTATCAGTTGCTGGCGGTGGAAATCGACGGCCTGCGCGACGGGCGTGAACAGCATGACTGCGCCTGGCTGCGGGCGGCGGACGGTTCTCGCCTGACCGGCAGCGTCGCGGCGTTTTGCGCGCTGCACTGGGCGCAACTGCCCGAGGGGCTGCACTACGCGGCCCAGGTGCTGGACGCGGCGGCGTGCCTGGAACAGCTGCAGCGCTGGCTGCCGGAAACTCGGGTGCAGTTGCCCGGTTGCACCGGCGTGGCGCTGGCCGAGGCCGAGGAGGGCGTGCTGTGAGAAAGGCTCCCAGTGCCTGGCTGCGGCGTTACCCGCAGCCACAACCGCCGCGTTGCCGTCTGGTGTGCCTGCCGCATGCCGGTGGCAGCGCGAGCTTTTTCAATGGCTGGCGCAACTCGTTGCCGGCGGATGTCGAGCTGATCAGCGTGCAGTACCCGGGGCGCGAAGAGCGCCTGGGCGAACACTGGCCCGGCAGCCTGGAATGGATGGCGGGCAACATCACCCGGGCCTTGTCGGACCTGGTGGACCGGCCCCTGGTGCTGTTCGGCCACAGCCTGGGCGCGGCCCTGGCCTATGAGGTGGCGGCGCGCCTGCAACAGCAGGGTTCGGCGCCGCAGCGGCTGATCGTCTCCGCGCACCCGGCGCCCCATCGCCAGCGCGGCGGCGAACTGCACCTGGGCCCGGACGAGGACCTGCTGGCGGATGTCCGGCGCTTGTCGGACGGTGCGCCATCGCCGCTGGACGACCCGGCGCTGCGCGAGCTGTACCTGCCGGCGCTGCGCAACGATTACCGGCTGATCGAGAGTTACCGCGGTGCCATCGGCCGCACCCTGGACCTGCCCCTGAGCGTGTGCCTGGGCACCCGGGACACCGAGGTGGACCAGGACGAAGCCTATGCCTGGGCCGAGGTCAGCGCCCAGGTCACCGATTTCCAGGCCTTCCCCGGTGGGCACTTCTACCTGCGCGAGCAACAGGCCGAGCTGCTGCGCCACCTGACCCGGCTGCTGGCGGGCCATGGCGAGCAGCCGTGGCAGTGCTGGCCTTCGACCCCATGAACCTTTCTTTGGTAGACCTCGACATGAAGACCCCCGAGCAGTGCAGCGGCCTGGACGATGTCCGCTGCGGTATCGACGCCATGGACCGGCAGATCATCCAGGCCCTGGGCCGGCGCCTGGCCTACGTCAAGGCGGCGGCGCAGTTCAAGCCGACCGAGGACAGCATCGCCGCCCCGGAACGGGTCGCGGCGATGCTCCCGCAACGCCGGCAATGGGCCGAAGAGGCGGGCCTGGACCCGATGTTCGTGGTGCCGCTGTTGGCCCAGATCATCCACTGGAACATTGCCCAGCAAGTGCGCCACTGGCGCCGCCAGCACGGGCTGGATCAAGGAGCTCAAGATGAATGAATCGTGCCTGTCCGGGCTGACCCGGGCTCTGCGCAAGGGCGAATCCCTGGCCCGGCATCGGGGCCGCGCGGTGCTGGTGGTGTACAGCCTGGCCGCCGAGCGCCTGGAACCGCTGCGGCTGTTTGCCGCCAACCGCCAGGTGTTCGGCCAGAGCCTGTTCTGGTCCAGCGACCAAGGCGCCCTGGCCCTGGCCGGGTTCGGCTGTACCGAGGAAATCAGCCCGCCGGCCGCCGAGCGTTTCAGCGCCAGCACCCAGGCCTGGCGCCAGCTGCTGGCGCAGGCCCATCAGGTCGGGCCCAAGCGGGCCTGCCTGTGCGGCGGTTTCGCCTTCGACCCCCAGGGCCCGCGCAGTGCCCAGTGGCAGTCGTTTGCCACCACGTCCCTGGTACTGCCGCGGATTCTGCTGCTGCGCGAAGGCGAGCAACAGCACTGGCTGTTCAGCCTGTGGGTCGAGCCCGGTGCCGATGTGGCCCATTGCGCCAGTGCCCTGGAAGCCGAATGGAGCCTGTTGCAGGCGCGCTATCACCACGCCCCGGCGGCGCAGCTGCCCGCCGGGATCCAGGCCGAGGCAGCCCCCCTGGCCGCCGAGCGCTGGCAGGACTGCGTGGCCCGGGCGATTGCGCGAATCCAGGAGGGTGAACTGAGCAAAGTGGTGCTGGCCCGGGAAGCCTGCCTGCAGGCGACCGGCAACATCCCCTGCGGCCCCTTGCTGGAGAACCTCCGGCAGGCCTATCCCCAGGCCTTCCTGTTCGCCTTCAGCCGTGGCGACAGCTGCTTCCTCGGGGCCACGCCGGAGCGTCTGGTGCGCTTGGCCCGCGGCACCCTCAACACCGTGGCCCTGGCCGGCACCTGCGCCCGCGGCGCGCACGAACAGCAGGACGCGGAACTGGGCCAGGCCCTGATGGACAGCGCCAAGGACCGCCACGAACACGCCCTGGTGGTGCAGACCCTGCGCGAGTCGCTGCAACCCTACTGCGCCATGCTGGAAATTCCGCCGCAGCCGCAGCTGCACCGCCTGGCTCACGTCCAGCACCTGCTGACCCCGGTGCTGGGCCGCCTGCGGCCCCAGGTCGACCTGCTGCAACTGGTGCAGGCCCTGCACCCGACCCCGGCGGTGGGCGGTTTGCCGCGGGACAAGGCGCTGGGCTACATCCGCGAGCACGAGCAACTGGACCGTGGCTGGTACGCCGCCCCGGTGGGCTGGCTGAACGCCGAGGGCGATGGCGAGTTTGCCGTGGCCCTGCGTTCGGCCCTGATTCGCGGCAACCAGGCGCACCTGTTCGCCGGCTGCGGCATCGTCGGCGAGTCGGACCCACAGAGCGAGTACCAGGAAACCTGCCTGAAGCTGCGCACCATTAGCGAGGCGCTGCGCCCGCCAGCGGCCTCGCCGAGCGTGGCCGTGAACGGCGGACAGAGCGCCTTGTAGCCGCTGCCGAAGGCTGCGAACGAGCCGCAGGTGTGCAGCGATCCAGAGGGCGCCGAGGCCCCTTCGGTGCCGTGCGCAGCCTGCGGCGACGGCGGCAGGGAGCGGTTTCGGGCGAAGACTATGTGATTGGAAAAACGCCGGCGTGGTCGTATCTTTGCGCCTCCCTTCATTCGACCACCCTGGCGAGCCCCCATGAAATCCGACGCGTTGACTGACACCTTGCTCAAGCTCGAAAACGCGTTCAACGACTCGGGCGAGGACGCTGTGCGGCGCATCGACGCCTGCATCGCCGAGGTGGCCCAGTTGGCCGATCCGGCCAGCATCGGCCCGCTGTTGTCATTGCTGGACGACGAGGCCGAATACGACGTTGTGATGTACTCGCTGATCCACGCCGCAGAGCATTTCGATGATCCGGTGTACGTGCCGGCGTTGCTGGCAGCGCTTCCCGGCTTGCTGGAAAACAGCCCGAGGTGGGCGCAGATTCTCTTCACCCGGGTGCTCAACAGTGAGCCCGCGCGGCTGGAGATGGTCCGTGCCTTGCGCGAGGCCGCAGCGGGGGTCAAGGCTGCGGCGCTGGAGTTGGCCAATTCGATCAATCAGCAGTCTCCGGCATTCCTGGCCAAGACGATGGTCATCCTGGTGGCGGCTCAGCCGGCTGCGTGAGTCAGCTTCTGCACAAGCCTGCTTTTATGCGCTGGGTCAGCCGGTAGGAACGGCGCTGGCCGTCGGGCCGGCGATGCTGGAGGCCGGCTTGGCCCGCAGCAGGGCGTTGATGGCCTGGCCGTAGCCCTTGCCCGCCAGACTCATGCTGTTGTTGTGGGTGCCGCCGGGCACCAGCAGCAGTGTTTTCGGTTCCAGCGCGACCTTGAACAGTTCCTTGCTCAGGCGCGGCGGTACGTAGTCGTCTTTCAGACCGTGCACCACCAGCAGTGGCATGCCGATGTCGCGGATCTTGTCGACGGAGTCGAACTTCTGCGACAGCACCCAGCGCACTGGCAGCGAGGTCTTGGTCACCGCCGCGGCGGCATCGGCCAGGGTGGTGAAGGTGGATTCGACGATCAGCCCGCGGGCGGCAATCGGCGTTTTCTCGGCGGCGGCCGTGCGCCCCAGTTCGGCGGCCAGGTCGATGGCCACGGCGCCGCCCAGGGAGTGGCCGTAGATCAGGCGTTTGCTGGCGTTGGGCTGCAGCACCTCGAGCCGTTCCCAGGCGATGCGCGCGTCTTCATACACGCTGCTTTCCGAGGGCAGGTCGCCGTGGCTCTGGCCGAAGCCGCGGTAGTCGATGGCCAGCACCGAGTAGCCCAGGGCGTGCAGTTGCTCGATGCGAAACAGCTGGCCGGTAAGGTTCCAGCGCACCCCGTGCAGGTAGAGGATCGCCGGGGCGTCGGCGCGCGTGGCCGGCCACCACCAGGCGTGGAGGTTCTGCCCGGCCTTGAAGCTTTTCGGCTTGAGTTCCAGTTCCTGCACCGTGCTCGGCAGGCCGCGATACCAGCCGGCGGTGCCCGGCTCGATGCGAAACACCAGCTGGCGTTCCTGGTGTTCGAGCACCGCGCAGCTCACCGGCAGGCCGCCGACCAGCGCGGCCAGGCACAGCAGGGAAAACCAGCGACGGCGCAGGCGCTGGGACAGGGTTGGGGACATGGAAGGCTTCACCACGGAACAGTCGACAGGGCGTTTTAGCAGATGTGTCGGGATGGCTGTAGCACTTTCGGCGCAGCGGTCTGCGGCAAGGGTTAGCAAATGCTACGCAGCACCGCGGCCAGCGCCGTGACCGCCCGCTGCGGGGCGGGCCACGACGTGGGCGGGGCGCTAGAAGTTCCAGCGGGTGCTGACCATCAGGTTCCGCGGGTCGCCGTAGTACGACGAGTTGTAGAAACCGATGTTGGTGAAGTACTTCTTGTCGAACAGGTTATTGACGTTGAGGGTGGCCGAGACGTTCTCGCTGATCTGGTAGCGGGCCATCAGGTCCACCAGCCAGTAAGGGTCCTGGGCGAATTTTTCCTCGGTCTTCTTGACCCGGTTGTTCAGCACTTGCCAGCCTTCACCCTGCCAGCGCGCGCCGCCGCCCAGCGTCAGTTTGTCCAGGCTGCCGCCGAGCTTGTAGCTGGTGTAGAAGCTCAGTTGGTCCTCGGGCTCCCAGGTCGAGACCTTTTGCCCGTTCTGATCACGACTGACCTTGTGGGTGTAGCCGGCCTGCAACTGCCAGCCGGGAGCGAGCTCTCCGGAGATTTCCGCTTCAACGCCCTTGGTCTTGGAGGTAATGCCTTTGTAGGCGTAGCCAATTTCCGGGTTGGTCGGGTTGCCGTTGTAGAAGTGGTTCGCTTCAGCGCGGTTCTCTTCATGAACCTCGAAATAGGCCAGGCTGGAGTTCAGCCGACCGTCGAAAAATTCGCCCTTGAGGCCGATTTCATAGTTGGTGCCTTCATTCGGCTCAAGCATCTTGTTGCTGCTATCGCGGTATGCGGTCTGCGGCAGATAGATTGCGGTATAGCTGGCATAGGCCGAGAAGTGATCGTTGAGGTCGTAGATCAGGCCGGCGTAGGGGATGACTTTTCCAGTGTCCTTGGTGTCACTGGTGCCCGTGACTTGGTAGTTGGCAATCCGCGTTCCCAGCAGCAACGACAGGTCGTCAGCCAGGCTGAAGCGGCCGGTGATGTAGGTGCCGGTCTGCCGGGTGATTTCATCGTTGTTGTAGCCGGCCTCGCCCCAGTCCGGCTCCCGGCTATCGCCGTCCCACTGATACAGCTCGTAGCTGTTGTCGAAGTAGGTGGGGTTGAAATAGTCCTTGCCCTGCCAGCGCGAGCGGGAGGCATTCATTCCGAGCACGATCTGGTGTTCGCGGCCCAGGAGGTCGAATGGGCCGCTGACGTAGGCGTCCAGGGTATCGCTGGTAGTGTTTCCGGTGAATTTGTTGGCGTAGATCGAACCGGTGGTCGTGGTCTCGGGGTTTATCGAGCCCAGGGGGGCGTTGTAGCCATTGAGTTGGTGATTGAGCTGTCCCTTGGCGATCCAGCCATTGTCGAAACTGTGTTCCAGGGTGGCGAACAGAGTACGGGTGTACTGTTCCCAACGGCTCCATCTGGCCCCGTTGTTGTAGGCGCGCGGCAGGTCCAGGGGGTTGCCGGACGAGTCGTAGATCGGGCGGCTGCCGGACCAGCCCGAGCCCTTGGGGTCGTTGTTCTGGTAGTCGGCGCCCACACTGAGCAGGGTGTCGGGCGACAGGTCGAATTCCAGGATGCCGTAATAGACCCCGGTCTTGCGCTGGTAATGTTCCATGAACGAGTGTTTGTCCTGATAAGCCGCAACGGCGCGGCCACGCACGTTGCCGGTTTCGCTCAGGGGGCCGCTGAGGTCTATTTCCGAGCGGTAGTTATCCCAGGAACCGGCACCCAGATCGATATGCCCCTTGAACTGCGTCGTCGGTTTCTTGCGAATCAGGTTGATGGTGCCGCCCGGGCCGCCGGCCCCGGTCAGCAGGCCGGTGGCGCCCTTGAGCACCTCGACACGGTCATAGATGGCCATATCGGTGAGGGTCTGCCCGGCCGAGTAGGCGGCGTTGCGTGTGGTGGGAATGCCGTCGTACTGGAAGTTCTGGATGGAGAAACCGCGAGAGTAGTAGTTGGTTCGCTCACTGTCGTAGGTCGATACGGTAATGCCGGGTGTGTGGCGCATGACGTCGTCGATGGCGTTCAGGCCGAAGTCGTCCATCACCTGGCGGGTCACCACCGAGATCGACTGCGGGGTTTCCCGCGGGGTCAGCACCAGCCGGGTGGCGGTGGCGATGGTGCCCGGGGTATAGGAACCGCTGCCTTCGGTAACGCTGCCCAACTGGTTGGCGCTGACCGTGGTCGCCCCCAGTTCGAGCCGTTCGCCGCTGCTGGCCTGGACCACCCGATAGCCCGCGCCCTCGGCCACGGCGTGCAAGCCCAGAGGGTTGAGCAGGCGCTGCAGGCCTTCATCCACGCTGAAGCGGCCATTGAGGCCGGTGCTGCGCTTGCCGGCGCTGAGGCTGGCATCGACGGCGACCATGGCCCCGGATTGCTGGCCGAAGGCGCCCAGCACCTGGTCCAGGTTGCCCGGGGCGATGGCGTAGTCGCGCTGCTGGCGGTCAGTGGCTGCGGCGCCGGGTTCGGCGGCCAGCAGCGGCAGGCTGGTGCTGGCAATGGACAGGCCGATGAACACCGGGCGCAAGGCCGCGGCAAGGGGCGTAAGGCGAATGTGCATAAGGGAAATCCGTGGGTTGAGAAGGGTTGGCGCTGAGCTGTTTTCCAGCTTCTTCCCTGGTCTTGATGCACGAGATTGAAAAAACTGCCGCCGCGTCGGAAAAAAAACGGAAAAAATCAGCTGGCCTCCACGGTGGCCCAGTAACCCATCACCCGCCGGATGCGAATCGGCAGGGTCTTGGCCAGCAGGTCGAGGCTGGCGTCCGGCTGGTCCAGGGAGAACGAGCCGGAGACGCGCAACCCGGCGACCTCGGCGGCGCAGCGCAGGAGGCCCGGGCGATAGCGGTCGAGCTCGGCGATCACCTCGCCCAGGGGCTGGCGCTCGGCGATCAGCAGGCCCTGGGTCCAGGCGCTGGCGGTGGCAGGCACCGTGGTCAGGGCGCCGATCCGCTGCTGGCTGATTTCCACTTGCTGGCCCGCGCCCAGGCTCAGCGCGGGGTGCTGGGCGTTACTGAGCGAGCCGCTGCCGGCGAGCACCTGCGCCCGGGTGCCGTGGCTGCCCGGCCAGCCGACGCTGAGGATCAGTTGCGACTGGGGCGCCAGCAGTATCCACGCATCGGCGGTGACGATCCGCAGCGGCGCGGCGTTGCCCAGGGTCAACAGCAGGCGGCCAGTGTTGAGCCGCAGTTGCAGGCCCAGGGGGCTGTGCTGCTGATCGAGGCTGGTGCGGGTGTCCAGTTGCAGGCTGGCGCCCGTGGCCAGTTGCAGTTGGCGGCGCTCGCCGGTGCTGGTGTGGTAGTCGCTGAACAGCTGCGGCAACAGCAGCCGTTCACGCACGCTCCAGCTGCTGGCGGCCACCACGCCGAGGCCGACGATGCCCTTGAGCAGGGTGCGCCGCCCGGGGTGGCTGCGGGCCTGCAGCAGCTGCCGGGCACGGGGCGCGGGCAGGCTGCGGGTGCTGTCGCGCAGGTCCTGGCCGATGCCGACCAGGCGTTGCCAGGCCAGTTCGTGCTGCCGCTCGGCCCGGCGCCAGGCCAGGCAGGCGGCCTGCTGCTCGGGGCTGCTGATGCCCGATTGCAGCAACACCAGCCACTCCAGGGCCTGGTCCAGGACCCGCTGTTCCACGGCGCCCTGATCGTCCACCGGCTGGAAGGCGTTCATCCCTGGTACACCGCCGCGTAGCAATGGCGGTAGGCCTTGAGCATGGCTTTCTGCACCACGTTGACCGAGAGCTGCAGGCGCTCGGCAATCTGCGGGTAGGTCAGGCCTTCGAGCTGGGACAGCAAGAACACTTCGCGTACCCGGGCGCCCAGGCCATCCAGTACCTGGCCCACGGCGTCCAGGGCTTCGAGCACCAGCAGGCGGGTTTCCGGCGAAGGCTGGTGCTGTGGCTCCAGCTGCGCCAGGGATTCCAGGTAGGCGCGTTCCAGGGCCTGACGGCGGAAATACTGGCCGCACAGGCGGCTGGCCACGGTATTGAGGTAGGCCCGGGGTTCACGCAACAGCGGCAGTTGCTCGCTGCGCAGAATGCGCAGGAAGGTGTCTTGCGCCAGGTCCAGGGCCTGGTCCTGGTTGCCGAGCTTGCGCCGCAGCAACTGCACCACCCAGTTGTGATGCTGGACGTAGAGCTCGCCCACGGCGTGCTGTAGCGAAGAATTGGGCACCATCGATAGGGGTTCCGGGACCGAGGCGGGCGAAAAGGGCGTTTATGGTAATGCTTCTCATTAGTGCGTGCTCGAGTTTTTATCGCTGCCGACCAAGGCCTGAGTACATCGGGCTTGTCGGCTATATGGTTGTAAGCTACAACTAAAAAGCCCACGAACGAGGTCACGCACATGTCGAGCCCATCCGCAGGTTTCATCCCTCAATTGCGCCAGGCTTCCCGGCAGATGGTTCGCGAGCTGGGCTTCATGCACAGCACCCTGGCCGCCACCGACTACCCGCCCTCGGCGGTGCACGCGCTGCTGGAAATCGGCCAGGGCAATGCCTTGACCGCCAGTGATCTGGTGACGCTGCTGGGCCTGGAGAAATCCAGCGTCAGCCGTCTGGTGCGCAAGCTGGTGGAGGCGGGCGAGATTGGCGAACAGGCCGATGCGCAGGATGCCCGCTCGAAGCGGCTGCACCTCACCGCCCAGGGACGCCAGACCCTGGACGGCATCGACCGTTTTGCCCAGGCCCAGGTGGCCGCCGCCCTGGCGCACCTGAGCGCGGACCAGCAGCTTTGCGCCTCGACAGGCATCGCCGACTACGCCCGGGCATTGCGTGCGGTGCGCCTGGGCGAGGCGCCCGAGCCGCCCGAGTGCTGGTCCATCGCCCGTGGCTACCGGCCGGGGGTGATTGGCCGCATTGCCGAAATGCATGCCTGCTACTACGCCGCCCGGGCCGGTTTCGGTCAGCCCTTCGAAAGCCTGGTGGCGGCGGACATGGCCGAGCTGATGGGGCGTTTGCACAACCCGCGCAACCAGGTCTGGGTGGCGCTGCGGGGCGAGCGGATCGTCGGGTCCATCGCCATTGATGGGGAAGGCGAGGGCGGCGAGGCGATCCTGCGTTGCTTCATCCTCGACGATGCCGCGCGCGGTCGAGGGCTGGGCCGGCGGCTGCTGGTCGAAGCCCTGGCGTTCTGTGACCAGTGGGGCTTTGCGGCCACCCGTTTGTGGACCTTCAAGGGCCTGGACGCGGCGCGCACGCTGTATGAGCAACACGGCTTCGTACTGACGCAGGAGCAGGTCGGCGAGCAGTGGGGCGCGACGGTGACCGAGCAGTGTTTTGTGCGGGCCGGCGTGGGCGCGCGTTGACCAGGGCGAGCCGCCGTCCCTGGGGGCCGTTCGCAGCCTTCGGCAGCGGCTACAGATCGCCGGTATTGGTGGTAGGGTTAGCCCCCTGGACAATTATCGATCTGTGGAGACCCATCCCATGCAAGCCATCAAGCTCAGCCTGCCGGCATCCCTGGACAACCTGAAAACCGTGGAGCTGGCCGATCCCGGCCAACCCGGCGCCGGGCAGATCCGCGTGCGCCTGCATGCCTGTTCCCTGAATTTCCACGATTACGCCGTGGTCACCGGCGCGCTGCCCACCGCCGATGGGCGGATTCCCATGGCCGACGGCGCCGGGGTGGTGGAAGCGGTGGGCGAGGGCGTCAGCGAGTTCAAGGTCGGCGATGCGGTGGTGTCTTGCTTCTTCCCGCATTGGCACGATGGCGGCCCGGCGATTGCCGATTTCAGCACCACCCCGGGCGATGGCGTCGACGGTTACGCCCGTGAAGTGGTGATCCAGCCCAGCCACTGGTTCACCCACGCGCCCCAAGGCTACAGCCACGCCGAAGCCGCGACCCTGACCACCGCCGGCCTCACCGCCTGGCGCGCGCTGGTGGTCGATGGCGCGCTCAAGACCGGGGAAACCGTGCTGGTGCTGGGCACGGGCGGGGTGTCGATCTTCGCCCTGCAACTGGCCAAGGCCATGGGCGCGACAGTGATTGCCACTTCGTCCTCGGACGCCAAGCTGGCCAGGGTGCGTGAACTGGGAGCCGACCACACCATCAACTACCGCACCCAGCCTGAGTGGGGCAACGAAGTGCTCAAGCTGACCGGCGGGCGCGGCGTCGATCACGTGGTGGAAGTCGGTGGCCCGGGCACCTTGCCGCAGTCCATCACGGCCTGCCGCATTGGCGGGCATATCGCCCTGATCGGCGTGCTCACCGGCTGGGCCGGCCCGGTGCCGACGGCGGCGCTGATGGCCAAGCAACAACGCCTGCAAGGCCTGATCGTCGGCAGTCGCCAACAACAGATCGAGATGGTCCGCGGCCTGGAAGCCACCGGCATCAAGCCGGTGATCGACAGCACCTTCCCCCTGGCAGAGATCGCCAAGGCCTTCGCCCATGAAGCCTCGGGGGCGCACCTGGGGAAAATCTGCCTGACGTTCTGAGGCGCGGATCGCGGCAACGCCCGGGTTGGACCGGAGGTTGCCGCAGCGAAGGTCTGGCGCGAGCCCGCCTTGGCGCCTCGGCTCAATGTGCCGGTTTGAGTTGGGCAGTAGCGTCGGCGCGGGCGATGACGCTGAGGATCGACAGGGCGGCGATGACCAGGCCCGGGGAGGTGGCCAGCAGGACCCCGGCGGTGCCGGCGCCGGCGGCGAGGATCTGCCCGGCGGCCAGGGGCCCGGCCACCGAGCCCAGGCGGCCGATGGCCACGGCAGCGCCCACGCCGGTGGCACGCACCGCGGTCGGGTAGGAGGGCGGTGCCAGCGCGTAGAGCACCAATTGTGCGGCCATCACGAACAGCCCCGCGGCAAACCCGGCCATGGCCATTGGCACAATGCCCACCGACAGCCCGACCCCGGCCAGCGCCGCCAGCAACCCGGCGTACACGAACAGCACCACCCTGAGCCCGTTGCAGCGGTCCAGCAGCAGGCCGCCGAGCAGCGAACCGAGGGCGCCGCCGATGTTGAACAGCATCTGCACCATCCCCGCCTGGGGTTTGCTGAAGCCCTGTTCGAGCAGCAGCGACGGCAGCCAGTTGAGCAGCATGTACATCACGGTCAGGGTGAAGAAGTAGCTGAGCCACAGGGCCAGCGTGGTGCGCGCGCGACCTTCGCCGAACAGCGCCTGGGCGGTCGAGGCACGGCTGCTGCCGGCGCTGGCGGTGTGTTGGCGAAAGGCAGTGGATTCGGGCAGCAACCCGGCCATCAGCGGCACCACCAGCAGCGGCGCCAGGCCACCGATGATGAAGGTGGTCTGCCAATGTTCACTGGAGAACATCGCCACCACCGCCGCCAGCGCGCCGCCCAGGGGCACGCCGCAGTACATGACGCTGATGGCCGTTCCCCGGCGGCGTTCGCTGACCGCTTCGGCGCACAGGGCGATCAGGTTGGGCAGCGCCGCGCCGAGGCCGAGGCCGGTCATGAAGCGCACCAGCAGCAAGCTCGAATAACTCTCGACGTAGGCCGTGCACAGCGAGAACAGGCCGAACAGCAGCACCGCGCCGACCAGGATCTTCTTGCGCCCGATACGGTCGGCGACCCAGCCGCCGAAGAAGGCCCCGGGCAGCAGGCCGATGATTCCGGCGCTGAACACCCAGCCCATCATCTTCGGGTCCAGGCCGAAGCTCTGGCGCAATCCGGCGGCGGCGGTGCCGGCCGCCTGCAGATCGAACCCCTCGATCAGCGCAACGATAAAGCACAAAGCGATGGTCAGCGTCGAACGACGCGATGGACTGTCCATGGGCAAACCTCATTGTTGTTTTTGTTGTGGTGGCCAGCCGGACGCCGGGCCTGAATGCGCCGGCGTTGGTGGCTGGCGATTAAGATAACAAAGATAACTAAAAAATGAACAGTGCCTTAATTTCGCCCTATAAAATCTAATAAATACATATAAATCAGTAAGTTAATCTATAGATCAAGATTCAACTAAAAAATAGATAACATTATTAATGTTCGATTATCGGTCATTTACAGTTGACGTAAGGCTTTGGCTGTTTCCATTCTCTGTCCGCGACGTCGGCTGCCAGGCCCTCGCTCGCCCCCTAAAACAACAACAAAAAATGGACATCGGACATGCCAAATCTCCCCACCAACGCCGTTGCTGCGTCAGCTTCCTGTGTGCCCAGTCTCCCCGCGCAGCTGGCTCTGGCCTTGCTGGGCTTGAGCCTGTTGCCCGGCCCAGTCTGGGCGGCGGGTTTTATCGACGACAGCCACGGCACCCTGACCCTGCGCAATTACTACCTGGATCGCGACTACAAGGACGATGGGGCGAAGACCGCCGCGCGGGAATGGGCGCAGGGTTTCATCATGAACATGGAGTCGGGGTTCACCGAGGGCAGCGTCGGCTTCGGCCTGGATGTGCGCGGGCTGCTGGGGGTCAAGCTCGATTCATCGCCGGACCGCAGCGGCACCGAACTGCTGCCGGTGTCGGCCAACGACAAGCGCGCCGCCGATGAATACTCGCGGCTGGCGCCCACCGCCAAACTGCGCTTTGCCCAGACCACGGTGAAGACCGGCGATGTCTCGATCTTCCTGCCGTTCGCCTTTGCCAGCCCATCGCGCCTACTGCCGCAGACCTTTCGCGGCACCACCCTGAGCTCCAGGGACATCGACGGCCTGACCCTCAACACCGGCTACATCGACCGCATCAACAAGCGCGACTCCACCGACTACCAGGCCATGACCATTGCCTCGCCCAACCGGCGTTTCAATGCCACGGCCAGTACCTCGCACCTGGCGTACCTGGGGGGCGACTACCAGGTCAACAAGGACCTCAGCCTGCGCGCCTATCACGCGCAGGTGGCCGACCTCTACCAGCAGGACACCCTGGCCCTGCTGCACAACCTATCCCTGGGCGATGGCGTGCTGAGCAGCGACCTGCGCAGTTTTTTCAGCCGGGAAGACGGCAGCGCCAAGGCCGGCCGGGTCGACAACCGCAACCTCTCGGCGCTGTTTGGCTACAAGTTCGGTGGGCACCGGGTGAGCCTGGGCTACATGCATTCCAGCGGCGCCACGGCCACGCCCTACATCTCCGGCACCGAGTTGATGGGCATGAGCGAGCTGACCATGAGTTCGGACTTTCTCAACGCCAAGGAGCGCACCTGGCAAGCCATCTACGACTATGACTTTGCCGCCTCCGGCCTGCCCGGGCTCAAGAGTCGGCTGCGTTACGTGCGCGGCGACCATATCGAGCTGGCGGCCTTCAATGCCAGCGACCGCAAGGAGCGCGAGTTCCAGATGGAGTTGGGGTACGTGCTGCAGAGCGGCCCGTTGAAGAACCTCGGGCTGGTGGCGCGCAAGTCGATCTATCGCAATGATTTCCCGGCGGGCGCGGCGTTCCGCGATGAAAACCAGACCCGCTTCCTGGTGCTCTACACCTTGCCGATCTGGTAAGCCCGCAAGCACCTTGCTGCCTCAGCGTGCCGGCCCTGCGCCGGCACCTTGGCTTCAGTCCTGGTAAACCTTTTTCAGCAGGCGCAGCAGCTCTTCGCGCTCCCCGGCGCTCAAGGCCGAGGTGGCGTCGACGTCGCTTTGCGCGGCGATCTGCTTGAGCTCCTTGAGCAGGGTTTCGCCGGTCTTGCTGAGGAAGATCCCGTAGGAGCGCTTGTCCGGCTTGCAGCGCACCCGCACCGCCAGCGCGCGGCTTTCCAGTTTGTTGAGCAGGGGCACCACTTGCGGCGGCTCGATGGCCAGGGCGCGGGCCAGGTCGGCCTGCATCAGCCCCGGGTTGCTGTCGATGATCGCCAGGGCCGAGAACTGCGCGGGCCGCAGGTCGTGGGCCGAGAGCCGGCCGATCAGGTTCTGGAACAGCTTGAGCTGGGCGCGACGCATGGCGTAGCCAATCAGTTCGTCCAGTGCCGAATCCAGCGGCGCCTGTACCTCGGCGTTGGCGGGTGGGGCCTCGCGCGGGTCGGCGAGGGGAGCGGGCTTGGCCATGACAAAAACATCCTGGGTCGGTTAACAAGGCTATCCAGTTTGCCGGGGTCGGCTGCTGATAGCTACGTTTGCCTGTGTTGGCAGGCATTGCAGGCGGATTTTATCCAGGGCAGGAAAAATGGTTAATCACATTAATAGTTAATTGACATAACTAATTTGGAGGTTTAATTTCGACCCATCTTCAAGCCAGAACAAGAGAGCATCGCCATGAGCAACTACGAAGGTCGCTGGACAACGGTCAAGGTCGAAATCGAGGAGGGCATTGCCTGGGTCATCCTCAACCGCCCGGAAAAGCGCAACGCCATGAGCCCGACCCTGAACCGGGAAATGATCGATGTGCTGGAAACCCTGGAGCAGGACCCGGCCGCCGGCGTTTTGGTGCTGACTGGCGCCGGTGAAGCCTGGACCGCCGGCATGGACCTCAAGGAGTACTTTCGCGAGGTGGATGCCGGCCCGGAAATCCTCCAGGAAAAAATCCGCCGCGAAGCCTCCCAGTGGCAGTGGAAACTGTTGCGCATGTACGCCAAGCCGACCATCGCCATGGTCAACGGCTGGTGCTTCGGTGGCGGCTTCAGCCCGCTGGTGGCCTGCGACCTGGCGATCTGCGCCGACGAAGCGACCTTCGGCCTCTCGGAAATCAACTGGGGCATCCCGCCGGGCAACCTGGTGAGCAAGGCCATGGCCGACACCGTCGGTCACCGCCAGTCGCTGTACTACATCATGACCGGCAAGACCTTTGGCGGGCAGAAAGCCGCCGAGATGGGCCTGGTCAATGAAAGCGTGCCCCTGGCGCAACTGCGTGAAGTCACCATCGAGCTGGCGCGCAATCTGCTGGAGAAGAACCCGGTGGTGCTGCGTGCCGCCAAGCATGGCTTCAAGCGTTGCCGCGAGCTGACCTGGGAGCAGAACGAAGACTACCTGTACGCCAAGCTCGATCAGTCGCGCCTGCTGGACACCGAAGGCGGTCGTGAGCAGGGCATGAAGCAGTTTCTTGACGACAAGAGCATCAAGCCCGGCCTGCAGGCGTATAAACGCTGAGCCCGGCCGGCGAACGGCGGGCGCATCCCGCTGTTCGCCATGCCCCTGACGTTACCGTTACACCGCTGCGCTGCATTCCCGACAAAGACAACAAGAGGAATCACCATGCTGGACGTGCCCCTGCTGATCGGTGGCCAGTCGCGCCCCGCCGGCGACGGTCGAACCTTCGAACGCCGCAACCCGGTGACCGGCGCTGTGGTATCGCGCGTGGCCGCCGCGACCCTGGAAGATGCCGACGCCGCCGTGGCCGCGGCCCAGGCCGCATTCCCCGCCTGGGCGGCCCTGGCCCCCAACGAACGCCGCAGCCGCCTGCTCAGGGCCGCTGAGCAATTGCAGGCCCGCAGCGACGAATTCATTGCCGCCGCCGGCGAGACCGGGGCCATGGCCAACTGGTACGCCTTCAACGTGCGCCTGGCGGCCAACATGCTGCGTGAAGCGGCATCGATGACCACCCAGATCAACGGCGAAGTCATTCCCTCGGATGTTCCCGGCAGTTTCGCCATGGCCCTGCGCCAACCCTGTGGCGTGGTGCTGGGCGTCGCCCCGTGGAACGCCCCGGTGATTCTCGCCACCCGGGCCATCGCCATGCCCCTGGCCTGTGGCAACAGTGTGGTGCTCAAGGCTTCAGAGCTGAGCCCGGCGGTGCATCGCCTGATCGGCCAGGTGCTGCAGGACGCCGGCCTGGGCGATGGCGTGGTCAACGTCATCAGCAATGCCCCGGCCGATGCCGCGGCGATTGTCGAGCGGCTGATCGCCAACCCGGCGGTGCGTCGGGTCAACTTCACCGGTTCGACCCATGTCGGGCGGATTGTCGGCGAGCTTGCGGCGCGTCACCTCAAGCCGGCCCTGCTGGAGCTGGGCGGCAAGGCGCCGTTGCTGGTGCTGGACGACGCCGACCTGGACGCGGCCGTCGCGGCCGCAGCGTTTGGCGCCTACTTCAACCAGGGGCAGATCTGCATGTCCACCGAGCGCCTGATCGTCGATGCCAAGGTGGCCGATGCCTTCGTCGCCAAGCTGGCGGCCAAGGTCGAGAGCCTGCGCGCCGGCGACCCGGCGGCCACGGATTCGGTGCTCGGCTCGCTGGTGGATGCCAGCGCTGGCACGCGCATCCGGGCGCTGATCGACGATGCCCTGGAGCAGGGCGCGCGGCTGGTGGTCGGCGGGCAACTGGACGGCAGCATTCTGCAGCCGACCCTGCTCGACGGCGTCACCGCATCGATGCGCCTGTACCGCGAGGAGTCCTTCGGACCGGTGGCGGTGCTGCTGCGCGGCAGCGGCGATGAAGAGTTGCTGCGCCTGGCCAACGATTCCGAGTTCGGCCTGTCGGCGGCGATTTTCAGCCGCGACACCAGGCGGGCCCTGGCCCTGGCGCAACGGGTCGAGTCGGGTATCTGCCACATCAACGGGCCCACCGTGCACGACGAGGCGCAGATGCCGTTTGGCGGCGTCAAGTCCAGCGGCTACGGCAGTTTTGGCGGCAAGGCCTCGATCGAACACTTCACCCAATTGCGCTGGGTCACCTTGCAGAACGGCCCGCGGCACTACCCGATCTGATCCGTCGCCACGGGCGCGGTGCCCTCAGAACCTGTTTACGTTCTAGCGAGCAACGCTTTTTAACGCCGCATGAGCCAAGCGCAGCAGATCGCAAGCAGGTTCTTGAGCACGCGGCCCGTGTGCAGGCAGGGCATAACAATTACAAGGCCGCAGCCACCGGCTGCCACGCTTGCCAGCTGTCGCCCTGCGTGCGCGGCGCAGGCGTGCCTTGATGGAGGACATGTACGTGAGTTGCCAATTCAAAGCGCCATCCCCACCCGTGGCCGAGCCGCCGCGTTACCGCCAGGTGTCCATCGGCCGGCCGGCGGTTGCCGTCAGTGAAGAGCAGGGCGTGTTGCACATGCGCTCCCTGGAACCCCTGGCTCCCTTGCCGCAGCGCTTGCTCGATCGCCTGTTGCACTGGGCCCGGGTGCGTCCCGAGCAGACCTTCATTGCTGCCCGCGAGGCCGGCGGCGATTGGCGCCGGGTCAGCTATGGGCAGATGCTCGACAGCGTGCGCGCCATCGCCCAGGGCCTGCTTCATTACGGCCTGTCGGCCGACAAGCCGCTGGCGCTGCTCTCGGGCAATGACATCGAACACCTGCAACTGGCCCTGGGCGCGATGTACGCCGGGATTCCCTATTGCCCGGTGTCGCCGGCCTATTCGCTGCTGTCCCAGGACTTTGCCAAGCTGCGCCACGTCTGTGACCTGTTGCAGCCGGGGCTGGTGTTTGTCAGCGATGCCGCCGCCTACCAACGGGCCATCGACGCGGTGCTGCCGCCCGAGACGCCGCTGATCTGCGTGCGTGGCCAGGTACCGGGGCGGCGCCAGGCGAGCTTCGCCAGCCTGCTGGCCGAGCCCGGTGGGGCCGAGGCCGATGCGGCCTTTGCCGCCACCGGCCCGGACAGCATCGCCAAGTTTCTCTTCACCTCGGGCTCGACCAAGCTGCCCAAGGCGGTGATCACCACCCAGCGCATGCTCTGCGCCAACCAGCAGATGCTGTTGCAGACCTTCCCGGTGTTCGGCGAAGAGCCGCCGGTGCTGGTGGACTGGCTGCCCTGGAACCACACCTTCGGTGGCAGCCATAACGTCGGCATCGTGCTCTACAACGGCGGCAGTTTTTATTTGGACGATGGCAAGCCCACGGCCCAGGGTTTCGCCGAAACCTTGCGCAACCTCAAGGACGTTTCCCCCACCGCCTACCTGACCGTGCCCAAGGGCTGGGAGGAACTGGTCAACGCCCTGGAGCAGGACGCCGAACTGCGCGAGTGTTTTTTCAAGCGCATGAGCCTGTTCTTCTTCGCCGCCGCCGGGCTTTCGCAAAGTGTCTGGGACCGACTCGACCGGGTCGCCGAGCAGCATTGCGGCGAACGCATCAGCATGATGGCCGGGCTCGGCATGACCGAGGCCGCGCCGTCTTGCACCTTCACCACCGGGCCGCTGTCGATGGCCGGTTACATCGGCCTGCCGGCGCCGGGTTGCGAAGTGCGCCTGGTGCCGGTGGACGGCAAGCTCGAAGGGCGTTTTCGCGGGCCGCACATCATGCCCGGCTACTGGCGCGCGGCGCAGCAGACTGCCGAGGTGTTCGACGCCCAGGGCTTCTACTGCTCGGGGGATGCGCTCAAGCTCGCCGACCCCCAGGACCCGCAACTGGGGCTGATGTTCGACGGGCGCATTGCCGAGGATTTCAAGTTGTCGTCCGGGGTCTTTGTCAGCGTCGGCCCGCTGCGCAATCGCGCGGTACTGGAAGGCTCGCCCTATGTCCAGGACCTGGTGGTGGCCGCCCCCGACCGCGAGTGCCTGGGGGCCCTGGTGTTCCCGCGCCTGTATGAATGCCGGCGGCTGGCGGCGCTGGGCGCCGAGGCCAGCGATGCCCAGGTGCTGGCCAGCGCGCCGGTGCGCCAGTGGTTCGGCGACTGGTTGCAGCGCCTGAACCGCGAGGCCAGCGGCAACGCCAGCCGCCTGGAGTGGATTGCCCTGCAGGTGGAGCCGGCGTCCATCGACCGCGGGGAAATCACCGACAAGGGCTCGATCAACCAGCGCGCGGTGTTGCAGTGGCGCGCCGAGCAGGTCGAGGACCTGTATCGCGGCCGCGAGCCGTCGATCCTGCGCGCCGAGCCCAAGCCATGAACGGCGCCGGGCAGTACAGCGAGTTTGCCGATGTGGCGATCCTTGAGGCGCTGCGCACGCCCTGGGTCGACCTTGGCGGGCACCTGGCCGAGATCTCGCCGATCGATCTGGGGATCAAGGTCGGCCGCGAGGTACTGCTGCGCGCCGGCATCGATGCCCGGGCGGTGGACAGCGTGCTGGCCGGCTCCATGGCCCAGGCCAGTTTCGACGCCTACCTGCTGCCCCGGCACATCGGCCTGTACAGCGGCGTCGGGCAAGCGGTGCCGGCGCTGGGGGTGCAGCGCATCTGCGCCACCGGTTTCGAGCTGCTGCGCCAGGCGGCTGAGCAGCTGCGGGGCGAGGTGCAACTGGCGTTGTGCGTGGCCAGTGAGTCGATGTCGCGCAACCCGATTGCCGCCTACACCCATCGCGGCGGCTTCCGCCTGGGGGCGGCGGTGCAGTTCAAGGACTTTTTATGGGAGGCGCTGTACGACCCGGCGCCGGGGCTGGACATGATCGACACCGCCGACAACCTGGCGCGGCGTTATGGCCTGACCCGCGAAGCCGTGGACGGCTACGCCTGCGCCAGCCATCAGCGGGCCCTGGCGGCGCAGCAGGCGGGCTGGTTCGCGCCGGAAATCGTCGCCGTGAGCCACCAGACCTTCGAACTCGACGGCTATCAAGCGCGCGGCATTCGCCTGCCACGGGGTGTCGAGACGGTCAGCCAGGACAGCCATCCGCGCCCCAGTGAGCTTTCTGCCCTGGCGCGGTTGCGGACGATCCACGAGGGTGGGGTGCAGACCGCCGGCAACAGTTGCGCGGTGGTCGATGGCGCGGCGGCGGCCCTGGTCGGGCGGGCATCGGCCTGCACTGCTGCGCCCCTGGCGCTGTTGCGGGCCAGCGCGGTGGTTGGGGTGGCGCCGGAGTGCATGGGCATCGGCCCGGCTCCGGCAATCCGCATGCTCTTGCAACGCAGCGGCCTGAGCCTGGAACAGGTGGGCCGCATTGAAATCAACGAGGCTCAGGCAGCCCAGGTGCTGGCCGTGGCCCGGGAGCTGGAGCTGGACAGTGACCGCCTGAATGCCCGGGGCGGCTCCCTGGCCCTGGGGCACCCCCTGGCCGCCAGCGGCCTGCGCCTGGTGCTGACCCTGGCCCGGCAACTGCGCGAGCACAACCTGCGCTACGGAATCGCCGCCGCCTGCGTGGGAGGCGGCCAGGGCATGGCGCTGCTGATCGAAAACCCGGCCTGGCGCGGCTGAGCCCGACCGGCCCGCCGCCCCTGGCGGGTCATTCTATTTCTACTCGATGAGGTGTCCCCATGTGGAGCTACCAGGCGCCGCTGCGCGATATGCAATTTGTCCTTGAGCACTGGCTGGAGGCCCCCGAGGCGTGGCGTCGGAGCGCGGCGTTCGACGCGCTGGACCTGCCCCTGGCGCTGCAGGTGCTGGAGCAGGCCGGGCGTTTCAGCCAGGAGGTGCTGGCGCCGCTGAACGCCAGCGGCGATCGCCAGGGCTGCCGGTGGGCGGACGGGCAGGTCAGCACCCCGCAGGGGTTTGCCGAGGCCTACCGGGCCTATGTCGAGGGCGGCTGGCCGGCCCTGGCTTGCGCCGAAGCCCTGGGTGGCCAGGGCCTGCCGCAACTGCTGGACGCGGCGCTGCAAGAGATGCTCTACGCCAGCAACCACGCCTGGGCCATGTACACCGGCATCGCCCACGGCGCCTACCTGTGCCTCAAGACCCACGGCGCGCCCTGGCTCCAGGAGCGTTACCTGCCCGCGATCATCAGTGGCGAGAGCCTGCCCACCATGTGCCTGACCGAGCCCCAGGCCGGCAGTGACGTCGGCCTGCTGCGCTGTCGCGCCGAGCCCCAGGCCGACGGCAGCTATCGCCTCAGCGGCAGCAAGCTGTTCATTTCCGGCGGCGAGCATGACCTCACCGACAACATCCTGCACCTGGTGCTGGCCCGGCTGCCGGGCGCGCCCGAGGGCAGCCGCGGGATCTCGCTGTTCCTGGTGCCCAAGCGTCTGGAACAGGGCCAGGGTAACGGCGTGCGCTGCGACGGCATCGAACACAAGATGGGGATCAAGGGCAGCGCCACCTGTTCCCTGGTGTTCGAGGCGGCCCAGGGCTGGTTGGTGGGCGAGGCCCATCGCGGCCTGGCGGCGATGTTCGTGATGATGAATTCGGCGCGCCTGCACGTGGGCCTGCAAGGCCTGGGGCATGTCGAAGCGGCGTGGCAGAACGCCCGTGACTACGCCAGCGAACGCCAGCAGATGCGTGCGCCATTGCGCCCCGCCGGGGTCGCTGCCCAGGCCGCCGACCCGATTCGCTACCACCCGGCCATGCGCCGCGTGCTGCTGGAATTACGCGCCACCAGCGAAGGCCTGCGCGCCATCGGTTACTGGGCCGCGCACCTGCTGGATCAGGCCGAGCATCACCCTGAGCCCGAGGTCCGGCGCCAGGCCGATCAGTTGGCGCAGCTGCTGACGCCGATCATCAAGGCCTTCTTTACCGAGCAGGGCTTTCGTCAGGCCAGTAACGCCTTGCAGGTCTTCGGCGGCTACGGCTACGTCGCCGAGTTCGCCATCGAGCAGACCCTGCGCGACAGCCGCATCGCCATGATCTACGAAGGCAGCAACGAGATTCAGGCCAACGACCTGCTGTTGCGCAAGGTGCTGGGGGATGGCGGGCAGGGCTTCGCGCTGTTGCTTGAGCAATTGCGCGATGAGGCCGGGCACAGCGCCCAGGCGCCCGAGTGCGCGGGGTTCGCCCGGTCGTTGGCGGATCTGGCCGAGGCGTTGCAGGCACTGGTGGCCGAGGTGCAGCAGTGCGCGCTGGAGGATGCCGAGTACCCGTATCGCGCGGCCGGGGATTTTCTGGCGTTGTGTGGCCTGAGCCTGCTGGCACTGGCCTGGGCCCGAGCGGCACGGGTGTCGCGCAGGCTGCCCGAGGGCGATCCGCTGCGTGGGGCCAAGCTTGAGACGGCGGGGTTCTTTTTCAGCTACCTGTTGCCCCAGGTCGAACAGCGGATGACGGCGGTGCGCAACGCCAGGGCAGCGTTAGCCTTTATCTGAGGTGAAGCAGGCTATTGGATCCAATTAAGAGGGGCCAAGCCTTGTGGCGAGGGAGCTTGCTCCCGCTGGGGTGCGCAGCGCCCCCATCGCCTGGACTCCGAGCGTTTCCAGGCCTCCCGCACCCGCAGGCTTTGCGATGGCTGCGCCATCGAACGGGAGCAAGCTCCCTCGCCACATGCTTGGTTGACCGATAATCGCCCGCTAATCCCGGCGCTTTGTCGGGCACCTAAGCGTTTGATCCTTATGGAAATTGACCCTGTCCATGGCTGGCCAAGGCGTTTTTGAGCAGCCTTTTCAGCTCGGTTTTCTCTTGTCAATGGATCCATTAAGCGCTTTATTGGCGGCCTGGCGATGGCAGGAGCCCTCCTGACCGTCCGCAATAAAAACAACAAAAAGGGTTTCGTCATGAATGTCTTATCGACGGCGTGCGGCCGCCTGGCTGGCGCGCGCTGGCTGTCTGTGTGCACAGGTTCACTGGGTGTTGCGCTTCGGCTCGTGGCCGAACGGCAGGTGCGCCCATGAACCGCGATCTCAAGCAACGGCTCGATCAGGGCCCGATGGGCTCGTTCCAGTGCCTGGCGATCGGCATCTGCATTGTCCTCAACATGATCGACGGCTTCGATGTGCTGGTGATGGCCTTCACCGCCGCTTCGGTGTCCGCCGAGTGGCAACTCAATGGCGCGCAGATCGGCCTGCTGCTCAGTGCCGGGTTGTTCGGCATGGCCGCCGGTTCGCTGTTTATCGCACCCTGGGCCGACCGCTTCGGGCGCCGGCCGCTGATTCTGGGGTGCCTGTTGCTGTCCGGTGTCGGCATGCTGCTTTCGGCCACCAGCCAGAGCCCGTTGCAGCTGGCGCTGTTGCGCGGCCTGACCGGGCTGGGCATCGGCGGCATCCTGGCCAGCAGCAATGTGATCGCCGCCGAATACGCCAGCCGCCGCTGGCGGGGTCTGGCGGTGAGCCTGCAATCCACCGGCTATGCCCTGGGGGCGACCCTGGGCGGCTTGCTGGCGGTGTGGCTGCTGAGCCATTGGGGCTGGCGCTCGGTGTTTGTGTTTGGCGGCATCGTCACTTTGCTGGTGATCCCCCTGGTGCTGCTCTGGCTCCCCGAATCCCTGGACTTTCTCCTGGCCCGGCGCCCGGCCGACGGCCTGGCGCGAATCAATCGTCTGGCGCGGCGCCTGGGGTACCCGGAACTGGCGCGAATGCCGGCTGCGATGGTGCGCGAGGAGGGCGCTGCCACGGGGTTTGGCCAGCTGTTCGCCGGGCCGATGCGGCGCACCACGCTGCTGATCTGGCTGCTGTTTTTCCTGGTGATGTTCGGTTTCTACTTCGTCATGAGCTGGACCCCGAAACTGCTGGTGGCCGCCGGGCTCTCGGCGCAGCAGGGGATTACCGGTGGGGTGTTGCTGAGTGTCGGCGGGATCTTCGGTGCGGCGCTGATCGGCGGCCTGTCCTCGCGCTGGCCGCTGACCCGGGTGCTGTCGCTGTTCATGCTGGTCACCGCCGGGCTCTTGGTGCTGTTTGTCGGCAGTGCCTCGTCGATTGCCGCGGCCCTGGGCCTGGGGCTGCTGATCGGGCTGTTCGCCAACGGCTGCGTGGCCGGGCTGTATGCCTTGTCGCCGGTGGTCTACGACGCTTCGGTGCGGGCTACCGGGGTGGGCTGGGGGATTGGCATCGGTCGCATCGGCGCGATTGTCTCGCCGACGGTGGCCGGGGTGCTGCTGGATGCCGGCTGGCAGCCGCTGCACCTGTACGGGGTGTTTGCCGTGGTCTTCGTGCTGGCGGCGGGTTGCCTGTTGCTGCTGCGCCCGGCGCCGCCGCAAGCGCAAGCGGCCCTGGCCTAGCACGCGGAACCGGATGCGGCGGCAGGCGACGGTTCAGGACTGGCCGTCGATGATCGCCGCGGCCACGGTCTGGCGGAACCAGCTCAGGGCGGCGGAGCTGTCGCTGTTGGGGTGCCAGTGCAGGGACACGTCGAACTCCCCCACCGGGAACGGCAGTTCCAGTTGCCGCAGGCCGCCCTCAAGGGTGAACAGGCGGGCGATCTGCGCCGGCAGCACGGCCAGCAGATCGGTGCCGGGCAGGACCTTGGGCAGGACCGAAAAGTGCGGCACGTGCAGGCTGATACGGCGCTTGGCGTCCATCTGCTTGAGCACGTCCTCGACGCTGCCGTGGCCGGTGGTGCGGGTCACGGCAATGTGCCGCTCGGCGAGGAACTGCTCCAGGCTGAGCTGGGTGCCGATGCGCGGGTGGCGGTCGCTGAGCAGGCACACGTAGCGCTCGCGGATCAGCACCTGGCTGCGGGTGCCGGTCAGGGGCTTGCGGCAGATCAGCGCGTCGACCTTGGCGCTGCCGAGCCATTCGCCGGCCTGGTCCACTTGCAACGGCAGGACCTCGACTTCGGCCTCCGGCGCTTGCTGGTTCAGGCGCGCCAGGATCAGCGGCAGGAAGCCCATTTCACCGAGGTCGGAGAGGGCGATGCGAAAGCGGCGCTCGGTGGTCGCCGGGTCGAAGCGCCGGGTGCTGTGCACGGTGTTCTCGATCTGCGTCAGGGATTGGCGAAGGGTCGGGTACAGCTCATCGGCCAGTTGGCTGGGCTGGATGCCGTCGCGGGTGCGGCTGAACAGGCCGTCGTCGAACAGCTCGCGCAGCCGTGCCAGGCCGTAGCTGACCGAGGGCTGGGTGACGAATAGGCGCTCGGCGGCCAGGGTCACGCTGCGGGCTTCATAGAGGGTGACGAAGGTGCGGATCAGGTTCAGATCGATGTGGCTCATGCTGCCTCATGGATATAGATGGGTCTTATTTTTAATAGAAATAGTATCGATTTGATCAATTTCATGGCGGCTGCAAGAGTAACTCAAATTCTAAAAAAGCTGCGGCAAAGGACCTTATGAAAACCGTTCACAGCGCTTCCTACGACATCCTTCGGCAACAAGGCCTGACCACCGTGTTCGGCAACCCGGGTTCCAACGAGCTGCCCTTTCTCAAGGGCTTTCCCGAAGACTTCCGCTACATCCTCGGCCTGCATGAGGGCGCGGTGGTCGGCATGGCCGACGGCTTCGCCCTGGCCAGCGGCCAGCCGGCGTTCGTCAACCTGCACGCGGCGGCCGGCACCGGCAATGGCATGGGCGCGCTGACCAATGCCTGGTACTCCCACAGCCCGCTGGTGATCACCGCCGGCCAGCAGGTGCGTTCGATGATCGGCGTCGAAGCCATGCTGGCCAATGTCGATGCCGCGCAGTTGCCCAAGCCGCTGGTCAAGTGGAGCCATGAGCCGGCCTGCGCCGAGGATGTGCCCCGGGCGCTGAGCCAGGCCATCCACATGGCCAACCAGGCGCCCAAGGGCCCGGTGTACCTGTCGATTCCCTACGACGACTGGGCCCGTCCCGCCCCGGCCGGGGTCGAGCACCTGGCGCGGCGCCAGGTGGCCACTGCCGGGCTGCCCGCGGCGGCGCAGTTGCGCCATCTGGTGCAGCGCCTGGCGGCGGCGCGCAACCCGGTGCTGGTGCTGGGGCCGGATGTCGACGGCAGCCAGAGCAACCACCTGGCGGTGCAACTGGCGGAAAGGCTCGGCATGCCGGCCTGGGTCGCGCCGTCTGCATCCCGCTGCCCGTTTCCCACCCGTCACCCGAGCTTTCGCGGGGTGCTGCCGGCGGCCATCGCCGGCATCAGCCGCTGCCTGGCGGAGCATGACCTGATCCTGGTGGTGGGCGCCCCGGTGTTCCGCTATCACCAGTTCGCCCCGGGGGACTACCTGCCCGAGGGTTGCGAGCTGCTGCACATCACTTGCGACCCCGGCGAAGCGGCACGCTCGCCCATGGGCGATGCGCTGGTGGGGGACATTGCCGAGACTTTGCAGGCCCTGGTCTGGGCGCTGCCGGAGTGCGACCGGCCGCAGCCGCCAGCCTTGCCGGCACCGGCGCCGGTCGAGGAAACCGGCGGTCTGCTGCGCCCGGAAACCGTGTTCGACGTGATCAACGAGCTGGCGCCCAAGGATGCGATCTACGTCAAGGAATCCACCTCCACCGTCGGTGCCTTCTGGCAGCGGGTGGAAATGCGCGAACCCGGCAGTTACTACTTCCCGGCGGCTGGCGGCCTGGGCTTCGGCTTGCCGGCAGCGGTGGGGGTGCAACTGGCCCGGCCCGAGCGGCGGGTGATCGGGATTATCGGCGACGGTTCGGCCAATTACGGCATCACTGCGCTGTGGACCGCCGCCCAGTACCAGATCCCGGTGGTGTTCATCATTCTCAAGAACGGCACCTACGGCGCCCTGCGCTGGTTCGCCGACGTGCTGCAGGTCAGCGACGCGCCGGGGCTGGACGTGCCCGGTCTGGACTTCTGCGCCATCGGCCGCGGCTATGGCGTGCACGCGGTGCAGGCCAACACCCGCGAGGCGTTTGCCGAGGCCCTGAGCGCGGCCCTGGCGGGCCAGCGCCCGGTGCTGATCGAGGTGCCGACCCTGACCATCGAACCCTGAGGACTGTCTTGTCGCCGGGCCAACGGCCCGGCCGTGCCAGCCGCAGCTTGCGGACTCACCAGAAGAATAAAAAGAGGTGGTTATGAACACGACTACGGTCACTGCAGCGATAGACGATGCGCCCCAGCCGGCGCGTTCCGCTTCCTCCCATGCCGACATCGGCACCTTGCTCGACCACGGCCCCTTCACCGGCATGCAGAAGCTGGTGGTGCTGCTGGCGGCGCTGTCCATCGTCATGGACGGCTTCGACGGCCAACTGATCGGTTTTGCCATTCCGCTGATGATCAAGGAGTGGGGCATCACCCGCGAGGCGTTCGCCCCGGCGGTGGCGGCCGGGCTGATCGGCATGGGCATCGGCAGCGCCTGTGCCGGGCTGTTCGCCGACCGTTTCGGCCGGCGCATGGCGATCATCACCAGCGTGTTCGTGTTTGGCATGGCCACCTGCGCCATTGGCCTGGCGCCCAACGCGCTGGCGGTGGCGGTCTTGCGTTTCATCGCCGGGCTGGGCATCGGTGGCGCGCTGCCCAGCGCGACCACGGTGACGGCTGAGTTCACCCCGGCGCGGCGGCGCACCCTGGCGGTGACCGCCACTATTGTCTGCGTGCCCCTGGGCGGCATGCTGGCGGGGTTGTTCGCTTCCCACGTCCTGCCGTTGTATGGCTGGCGCACCTTGTTTTTTGTGGGGGGCAGCCTGCCCATCGTGCTGGGCTTCGTGTTGCTCGCGACGCTGCCGGAGTCACCGCGCTTTCTGGTGCGCCGGCCGCAGCGCTGGGGTGAGTTGAGTGCCCTGCTGGGGCGCATGGGCCGGCCGATGTCCGCGGGGGTGGTCTATACCGATGCCCTGGAGCAGAAGAGCGAGAAGCAGGGCGGTTTCCGCAGCCTGTTCGCCCTGGGTTATGGGCGCGACACCCTGGCCCTCTGGGTGGCCTTCTTCATGTGCCTGACGGCGGTCTACAGCGCCTTCAGCTGGCTGCCGACCATGCTCCTGTCCGAAGGCCTGGAGCTGTCGGTGGCCGGTTCCGGGTTGACTGCCTACAACCTCGGCGGGGTCATCGGCGCGCTGGTCTGCGCGGTGGCCATCACCCGCTGGGGCTCGTTCTGGCCGCTGCTGATCTGCTGTGCCGGCGGCGCGGCCAGCGCCTTTGCGTTGCAGGGGGTGGATATCCATCAGCACACCGGTTTGCTGATCTTCGGCTTCGGCGTGCACGGCCTGTTCGTCAACGCGGTGCAGTCCACCATGTACGCGCTGTGCGCCTTCATCTACCCCACTGGCGTGCGCGCCACCGGCACCGCCTCGGCCCTGGCCTTCGGGCGCCTGGGGGCGATCCTCAGTGCCTTCGCCGGGGCCCTGGTGATCACCCGGGGTGGCGCCCAGGGCTACCTGACGCTGCTGGGCGCGGTGATGCTCATGGCGCTGATCGCGCTGCTGATCGTGCGCCGGCACATTCCCCGGCGCCTGCCGGGCCAGCCATGAACACGGTCCTTGAAAGGCTCATTCCAACAGGAGGTTCGATGAACATCACCATTCTCGGCGCGGGCGCCATGGGTTCGCTGTTTGGCGGCCTGCTGGCCGAAAGCGGGCAGCAGGTGACGCTGCTGGACATCAACGACGCGCACCTTGCAGCCATCCAGCGCGACGGCCTGTTGCTGGTCACCGACCACGGCGAGCGGCGCATCCGGGGCCTGAACGCCTGCCGCCCGGAACAGGCCAGCGGGCACCCGGACCTGTTGCTGGTCTTCACCAAGACCCTGCACACCGACAGCGCCTTGCGCAGTGTTGCCGGGCATATCGCTGGGCACACCCGGGTGCTGACCCTGCAGAACGGCCTGGGCAATGCCGAAGCCGTGTCGCGGCATGTGGCCGCGCAGCAGGTGCTGATCGGCATGACCAACTGGCCCGCCGACCTGCTCGGGCCGGGCCGGGTGCAGTCCCACGGCCAGGGCGTGGTCCGGGTGCTGGCCCTCGACGAGGGTGAGCGCCAGGCCAGCGCTGAAGTGGCGGCGGTACTGGACGCGGCCGGGCTGAACTGCGCGGTGGACCCGGAGGTCTGGACGTCGATCTGGGAGAAGGTCGCCTTCAACGCGGCGCTGAACAGCCTGTGCGCGGCCACCGGCTGCACCGTCGGCCAGTTGGACGCGGCGCCGGAAGGCGTGGCGCTGGCCCGGGCCATCGTCATGGAAGTGGTGGCCGTGGCCCGCTCCCAGGGGATAGTGCTGGATGCCCAGCGCTGCCTGGACAGCGTGGCCTTTGCCATGGCCAACCACCGCACGCACAAGCCCTCGATGCTGCAGGACGTGCTGGCCGGACGGCCCACGGAAATCGGCGCGATCAACGGCCAGGTGCTGGCCCGGGCGCGGCAGGCGGGGGTGGTGGTGCCCCACACCGAAACCCTGCTCGGCCTGCTGCGGCTGATCGAGCAACGCGCAGCCTTGTAGGAGCCGGCGCCTGTATCCACCGGCTTCTGTGTGACTCATCGGTTTATGAATGCTGTTCCTTGAGGAGATTTTTCATGAGTGAATCCAACGCGGTCTATCGCGATCTGCATCTGCAACCGATCGCCGGGCAGTGGCGCGCCGGTGCCGCTGGCAAGACCCTGGCGGTGACCAACCCCTACGATGGCGCATTGTTGCTGGAAGTGGCCCAGGCCAACCGCAGCGACCTGGATGCGGCCTACGCCAAGGCCGCCCAGGTGCAGTCGGAATGGGCGGCCCTGGGCCCGTCGCAGCGCGCGGCGGTGCTGCACCGGGCGGTGGCGATCTTCGACCGGCGCCAGGAGGAAATCGTCGACTGGATCATCCGCGAATCCGGCAGCACGCGGATCAAGGCCCTGGCCGAGTGGGGCGCGGCGCGGGCCATTACCCTGGAGTCGGCGTCGTTCCCGGCGCGGGTCCACGGGCGGATTGTCGAGTCCGATGTGCCGGGCAAGGAAAGCCGGGTCTACCGCAGCGCCCTGGGGGTGGTGGGGGTGATCAGCCCGTGGAACTTCCCGCTGCACCTGACCCAGCGTTCCATCGCCCCGGCCCTGGCCCTGGGCAACGCGGTGGTGGTCAAGCCGGCCAGCGATACCCCGGTGTGCGGCGGCCTGCTGCTGGCCAGGATCTTCGAGGAAGCGGGGTTGCCCGCCGGGGTGTTCAGCGTGCTGGTGGGGGCCGGCAGCGAGATTGGCGATGCCTTCGTCGAACACCCGGTGCCGGCGCTGATCACCTTCACCGGCTCGACCCCGGTGGGGCGCGGTATCGGCCGCATCGCCAGTGGCGGCGAGCATCTCAAGCACGTGGCCCTGGAGCTGGGGGGCAACAGCCCGTTCGTGGTGCTCGATGACGCCGACCTGGATCAGGCGGTGAACGCCGCGGTGTTCGGCAAGTTCCTGCACCAGGGGCAGATCTGCATGGCGATCAACCGGATCATCGTCGATGAGCGGCTCTACGAGGCCTTTGCCCAGCGCTTCGTGGCGCGGGTCAAGCAGCTCAAGGTGGGGGACCCGCAATCGCTGGAGACCGTGATCGGCCCGGTGATCAACGCCCGCCAGTTGCAGGGCCTGCAGGACAAGATTGCCCTGGCCCGCGAGCAGGGCGCCGAGCCGCTGTACGAGGGCGGGGTAAACGGCAACTTGCTGGCGCCCCATGTGTATGGCGAGGTGCGGGCCGACATGGACCTGGCCCGCCATGAAATCTTCGGCCCGCTGGTGGGGCTGCTGCGCGCCCGGGACGAAGCCCACGCCCTGGAGTTGGCCAATGCCAGCGAGTTCGGCCTGTCCAGCGCGGTGTTCACCCGCAGCCTGGAGCGCGGGGTGAACTTCGCCCGCCAGGTGCGCGCGGGCATGACCCACATCAACGATGTGCCGGTGAACGATGAGGCCAACGCGCCTTTTGGTGGCGAGAAGAACTCCGGGCTGGGGCGCTTCAACGGCGACTGGGCGATCGACGAATTCACCCGTGACCACTGGATCAGCGTGCAACACCGGCCGCGTCAGTATCCCTTCTGACGGGCTGACCTGAACAACCCCCGGCCGCCCTGGCCGGGTTTTTGAGCACCCGTGAATGGACGGGCCGTCACGGGCCTGTCGGGGCACGGCTGCGCCCATGAAAAACGGAGAACAATAATAATGAACACCCGTCATCCGATGCAGTGCCGCTCCCTGATAGGGGCTTGCTTGTCCGTGGGCCTGTGCGTGCCCGCCTGGGCCGCCGACGACAGCGGTTTTTTCGAGGGGAGCAAGACCGACCTGCTACTGCGCAACTACTACTTCAATCGGGATTTTCGCGACCATGACGCACCCAAGGGGCAGATCGAGGAATGGGCCCAGGGCTTCATCCTCAAGTTCAGCTCCGGCTACACCCCGGGCACCGTGGGTGTTGGCCTGGATGCCATCGGCCTGTTCGGCCTCAAGCTCGACAGCAGCCGCCGGGTCAGCGGTTCGGAGTTGCTGCCGGTGCACGACGACGGCCGCGCGGCGGACAATTTCGGCCGCGCCGGGGCAGCGTTGAAGGCGCGGATTTCCGCCACCGAGTTCAAGCTCGGCGAGCTGTTGCCGGACGTGCCGCTGCTGCGCTATGACGATGGCCGCCTGCTGCCGCAGACCTTTCGCGGGGCCATGCTGGTGTCCCGCGAGATCGACGGCCTGGGCCTGCAGGCTGGGCAGTACCGGGCGGTGAGCCTGCGCAACTCGTCGGACATGCAGGACCTTTCGGCCTGGGCCGCGCCGGGGGTGAAGTCCGATGGCTTCAACTACGTGGGTGCCGACTACCGCTTCAACCAGCAGCGCACCCTGTTCGGCGCCTGGCATTCGCAACTGCAGGACATCTACCGCCAGAGCTATTTCAACCTGCAGCACAAACAGCCGCTGGGCGACTGGGTGCTGGGGGGCAACCTGGGCTACTTCATCGACCGCGACGATGGCAGCGCGCGCATCGGCCGGGTCGACAGCCACACCGCCTATGGTCTGTTTTCCGCCGCGCGGGCCGGGCACACGCTGTACCTGGGGTTGCAGAAGGTCAGCGGCGACAGCCCCTGGATGTCGGTCTACGGCAGCAGTGGCCGGACCCTGGGCAACGACATGTTCAACGGCAACTTCACAAACGCTGGCGAGCGTTCCTGGCAGGTGCGCTACGACTATGACTTCGCCGCTTCCGGGGTTCCCGGGCTGCTGGCCATGGTGCGTTACGGGCGTGGCGACAACGCCACCACCAAGGCTGGCAAGGACGGCCATGAGTGGGAGCGCGATACGGAGATCGGCTACACCCTGCAGAGTGGCAGCCTGAAGAACCTCAGCCTGCGGCTGAACAACGCCACCAACCGGCGCAGCTTCAACAGCGACTTCGACCAGACCCGGCTGATCGTCAGTTACCCGTTGTCACTCTGAAAACCCTGTAGCCGCTGCCGCAGGCTGCGAACGCTCTGGGCGGCACTCCGCTGCAGGAGACCCGGAGGTTTCGAAGGCGCTGCAGGTTCGGCGGGAGATCGCCAGGCAAGGTCCTGCGGACCTTTGCGCAGCTTCGCGGGCTCAGCAGCGGCTACAGGTATTGTCGGGGGGGGCGTGTTGTGGCGGGCCTTGCGTTACTATGGCCGCCCACCTTTTCAGGAAGCTGCCCGGATGAGCAAACCCGGTCAAACGGTGCTGGTCGCGCTGCGCAAGATGATCGCCTCGGGCGAGCTGGCGGCAGGCGAGCGCTTGATGGAAGTGCCCACCGCCGAGCGGTTCGGGGTGTCACGCATGCCGGTGCGCATGGCCTTTCGCACCCTGGAGCAGGAAGGCCTGCTGGTGCGTTTTGGCGGTCGCGGGTTTCAGGTGCGCTCGGTCAGCGCCGAGGACATTGCCGGGGCGGTGGAAGTGCGCGGGGTGCTGGAAGGCCTGGCGGCGCGCCAGACCGCCGAACGCGGGCTGTCGGCCGAAGGCCGGGCGATTCTCGAACGTTGCCTGGTCGAGGGCGATGCGCTGTTCGACAAGGGTTACGTCAACGAAGAAGACCTGGAGGCCTATCACGACCTCAACATGCGGTTTCACCAGGTGATCGTGGCGGGCAGCGGCAACCCGGCGATCGCCGATGCCCTGGCGCGCAACGATCATCTGCCGTTCGCCTCGGTCACCGCCCTGGCGGTGGACCGCCAGGACATGGCCCGGGAATACCGGCGCTTCAACTACGCCCACATGCAGCATCATTCGGTGTTCGATGCCCTGGTCAACCGCCAGGGCGCGCGGGCCGAAGCGCTGATGCGCGAGCATGCCAACGCCACCTTGCGCTACGCCGAGATCTTCGGGTCGGCGCTGGCCGACGAGCGCATGAAGCTGATCCTGCCTTCGCCGTGAGGCGCTAGAGGTCCAGCACCAGCAATGGGGTCTTGGCGCGGGAACAGCAGGGCGTGAACTGATCGTTGCACGCCTGTTCTTCCTCGGTGAGGAACAGGTCGCGATGCTCCGGCACGCCCTCCAGCACCCGGGTCAGGCAGGTGCCGCAGATCCCTTGCTCGCAGGAAATCGCCACTTCGATGCCCTGGTCCTGCAGCACCTGGACCACGCTGCGATCGGCCGGCACCTGGAACACCTGGCCGCTGCTGGCCAGCTTGACCGCGAAGCTGCCGTCGCTGCCGTGGTCCACGGGCGCGGCGCTGAAATATTCGCGGTGCAGGCATTGCTCCTTCCAGCCCAGGGCCCTGGCGCTGTCCAGCACGTGTTGCATGAACCCGCCGGGGCCGCAGACATACAGGTGCAGATCATCCTGCGGCGCGGCCAGGGCGTGCGCGATATCCAGGGCCGTCTCGGGCTGTTCGTCGAAATGCAGGCTGACCCGCTCGGCGAAAGGCGATTGCCGCAGGCGCGGGACAAAGGCCGCGCGCTCGGCTGAACGGGCGCAGTAGTGCAGCTGGAAATCCGCGTCGCCGTGGGCCAGGTGCTCGGCCATGCTGAGGATCGGGGTAATGCCGATGCCGCCGGCGAACAGCAGGCTGCGCCGCGCGCCGGGGGCCAGGGCAAACAGGTTGCGCGGCTGGCTGATGCGCAGGCGCGCGCCCACTTCCAGCTGTTGGTGCAAGCTGCTTGAGCCGCCTCGCGAGGCGGGGTCCTTGAGCACCCCGATCACGTAGCGGTGGCGTTCTTCGGGGTGGTTGCACAGTGAATATTGGCGCACCAGGCCGTTGGCCAGATGCACGTCGATATGGGCGCCGGCGCTGAAGGCGGGCAGGGGGCTTGCGTCGGCCGCGGCCAGTTCGAAGCTGCAGATGTCCTGGGCTTCGTTGTGGCGCGCGACCACCAGTACGTCGATCATTGTCGGTCCTCGCCAGTGGCCGCATCCGGGCCCGCTGGCTGTCGGGGGGGAGGAGGGCTTAACGGCTTGCCGCGATCAGTGCTTCCCGGGGCTCGCGTTCCTGGGCGATCAGGCGTTCCAGCACCCGTCGCGACTGCACGCCGCCGGCGTCGATGTTCAGCTTGAGCAAGCTGCGCTGGGGCTGGGCGAGCAGGTTCTGCTGCTGGCGTTCGAGCATCTCCAGGTCTTCGCTGAAGATCTTGCCCTGGCCTTCGCGGATGCTCGCGGTGAGGGCCTGGTCCTGGGGGTTGAAGTTGCGTGCCATGCCCCAGAAGTACCAGATCGAGGTGTCGCTTTCCGGGGTGATGAAATCCACCACGATGCTCGACGCCTTGAATGCCGCGGGGGCGTCGTAGCCACCGTGGCCGGCGTGGGCCACGCCGACTTCGATCAGCACATGGCTGGGCGGGCTGAAGCGGCAGATCTGCCAGCGGTCCACCGGCACGTCGTCGGCCAGTTGGTTGCCGCGCAGGGCCATGCGCCAGAACGGCGGCGGCATGACGTTGTGCATGTGCCGGGCGGTGACCACTTGATCGCCGTTCACCGTGGTCTGTGGCGGTGCCTCGTCGATCTCCTTCTGGCCGATGCTGGAGGCGTGGACGTAGGTTTCGTGGGTCAGGTCCATCAGGTTGTCGATCATCAGGCGGTAGTCGCACTGGATGTGGAACAACCCGCCGCCGTAGGCCCACTGTTCGTTGTCGGCCCATTCCAGGTGATGGATCAGCGCCGGGTCGGCCAGGGGCTGGTCGCCGGGCCAGACCCAGATGAAACCGTAGCGCTCGACCGCGGCGAAGGTCTTGTTGCAGGGGAAGCCGCGTACCCGTTGGCCGGGCATGTCCACGGTCTTGCCGTCGCAGCCCATCACCAGGCCGTGGTAGCCGCACACCAGGTTGCCGTTCTCGACATAACCCAGCGACAGCGGGGCGCCGCGATGGGGGCAGAAATCCTCGACGGCGGCTACCCGGCCTTCATGGGCACGGTAGAACACCATTCGTTCGCCGCAGATCTGCCGGCCCAGGGGCTTGCCCTGCAATTCATCGGGGGTGCAGGCAACGTACCAGGCATTCTTGGGGTACATGACGTCTCTCCAGGCGTTTGTTGTTTTTATTTAATGGATCCATTAAATGGTTGGCGCTCTAGGAGTGTCAAACAAATACACGGATTTTCTGTTCGATAATCGGCTGTTTTTTTGAGGTTTAAAGGATTATGGATCCATTGGTGGGGTTTTATGGATCCATTGAAGCGGTGCCAGAGCGCAGGTTGCGCAAGGGCAGGGGAGGCCGCGGCGCCAGGAGCGGGAGCCTGGCGGCGGCGGTGGCGGGGTGGGCGCGTGCCGGGGCGATCAGCGCCGTTGCAGGCTGTCCTGCAGGCGCTGGATGCCTTCTTCGAGCATGGCTCGCGGGCAGCCGAAGTTCAGGCGCACGAATTGCCCGCAGTCGTCGCCGAACTCCAGCCCGGCGCTGAGGCCGACCTTGGCTTCCTTGAGGAAGAAGGCGTAGGGGTCGGCAAGGCCCAGGGCGCTGCAATCGAGCCAGGCCAGATACGTGCCCTGGGGCGCGTGCATGCGGATGCCCGGCAGGCGGGTCTGCACCGCGTGCAGCAGGTAGTCGCGGTTGGCTTGCAGGTAGCCGAGCAGCGCTTGCAGCCAGGGGCCACCGTGGGTCAGGGCGGCCAGGGTCGCCTCCAGGCCCAGGGGGCTGACGCTGTCCACCATGCCAGCGCGGGCGTTGTTGAAGGCCAGGCGGGTGGCCGGGTCCTGGACGATGGCGAAGCAGGTCTTCATTCCGGCGATGTTGTAGGCCTTGCTGGCCGACATCAGGGTGATGGTGCGGCGGGCGATTTCCGGGCTCAGGGACGCGGTGGGAATGTGCCGGCGGCCGTCGAAGCACAGTTCGGCATGGATCTCGTCGGAGATGATCAGCGCTCCCTGTTCCAGGCAGGCATTGGCCACCGCCAGCAGTTCTTCCCGGGGGAAGACCTTGCCCAGCGGGTTGTGCGGGTTGCTCAGGAGCATCGCCCCGGCGCCTTGCAGGGCCTGGCGCAGTGCATCCATGGGCGTGTCGTAGGTGCCCTGGGCGCTGAGCTGGAACGGCACTTCGACCTTGTCCAGGCCCCAGTTGCCCGGGGCCAGGCGCAGCGGGCGATAGTTGGGGGTCTGCAGCACCACCGATTGCCCGGGTTTGACGAAGGCGTGCAGGGCCATGTTGAAGCCGGGCTCGACCCCGGGGAGGAAGATCAGTTCGTCGGGCTGCACGCGCCAGGCGTACTTGTTCCAGAGGTCGGCGACCACCGCTTCGCGCAACTCGTCGCGGGCCACGCTGTAACCCAGCAGCGGGTGCTCCAGGCGCTGGCGCAAGGCCTGGAGAATGTCATCGGCCACGGCGAAATCCATGTCGGCCACCCACATCGGCAGGACATCCTCGGGGTAGCGGCTCCATTTGGTGCTGCCAGTGCCATGACGGGGGTGCAGGGTATCGAAATCGAAGCTCATGAACGGATCTCGTCGGGTCGCTTGGGGAAGGAGATGATTCTAGCCTTCCCGGGCAGGGTCTGGCAGGCCGATGTGCAGGGGCTGCGCAGCATGACGCCGCGAGTTGGCTGGCGGAACAAACCGATTTTTTAAGGCGGGTCGTGAGGGGTTGAAGCGATTGTTTATTGAATGCCCATGGCTGCTTTGCATTTAAATCCAATAGCGCTCTGCAAATAAAAGCGGATGTTTTTTGTCGTTATTTACTGTTTGGGCTTTTAAGAATTGTCTTAGGTATTGTTTTTTTGCCGTTGTTATATCGTGTGTTGCTTGCGGCCTTTATTTTGCAGTTGAGGTTGAATGGAAATTAAGTAACACGTTCGCAAGGAGCACGAAAATGATGGCTGAAAACGGAATTCGTTATCGTGATTATTCGGTTCCGCATCTGGTGGATGAAACGCTTAGAGAAGGCATTGAACGGACGGTCTTTCCGATCAGCGTCGAGGCCAAGGTTGGCATCCTGAAGTCCATGGCGGCCGCCGGCCTAAGGGATTTCGTGGTCGGCTGCGGCCCCGAGGAGCCGCTGGTCTGGGACCGTTTGCAGCAGGCGCGGGAGGCCGGCGAATTACCGGCCGATACCCGTGCCACCTTCATCATTCTGCTCAACTGCTGGGAAACCGCATTCGCCTACTTCAAGGCCCGGGAGGGGCACGCGCAGTGGATTGCCGAGACCGTATTCAGCTTCGGCATGATCACCTATCGGCAGAAGGCGGGGGAGTTCGAACGGGCTGTCGAGGCCTTTCGCAGCATCGGTGCGGTCAGGTTCAAGGCCAGCGTGCTCAACAACTTCCGCTCCGGCGTGTCCGAGCAGCGCTACACGGAAATCTGTCGGCAGATCGACTGGGCGGCCAGCCTGGGCATCGAGGTCATCAGAATCAACGACTCGGTGGGCTCGCTGCAGCCGCATGTCACCCAGTGGTTGTGTTCCAAGTTGGTAAAGGATTACCCCCAACTTGTCTTTTGCTTGCACGCGCACAACGACAACGGGCTGGCACTTGCCAATACCATGCAGGCCATTCACTCGGGATTTCAGATGGTCGAAGGGGCGCTGGCCGGTTTTGGCAACCGCTCCGGTATTGCCCCGTTGGAACAAGTGGTCAAGTTATGTCAGCTCAATAATATAAAACTCGGTTCCCAGGAACTCGATCTACAAGGCCTGGTACAGGCCGCCCATCATTGCGAAGAGGCGTTTCTACAATTGCCCAGTGTCTATCGTCCGGTGAGTGGAAAGTTTGAAATGCTTTCCAACTATGGCGTCCTGAATATCCCGGACTTTCTTGAAACCAATGATGAGAAGGGTTATTTCGTCAACTATGTCGGCCTGCACCCGCAGACGATCCGTCAGGCGCTGGAAAATCATTCGTCGGCCGGGCTGGATGTCGACGCGCTTTCGGACAGCGACCTGTGGCCCATCGTCGACAGCCTGAAAAGCGAGATGCAGACCTCCATCCCCTATATCGAGTCGCAATACCGGCAGATGATGGGCGGGGTGATGGATTTCTATCGCGCTTCCACCTATACCCCGCGCCAGTTGGCGGTGTATGCCGAACAGCGCATTGTTCGCCGGCGTGCAGCCCATGGATAAGGTCTTTACCGTGGTCATGCCGCTGTTTGCCATGATCTTCGCCGGCTACTGGATCGTACGGATCGGGGTGATTGGCAAGGACACGGTGAAGGGGCTGGTCGGGGTGGTGTTCTGGCTGTTCCTGCCGTGTTTCATCTTCATCAAGACCCTGGGCACCCGCGAGCACGGTGAGCTGGACTGGGACCTGCTGAGCGCCTACTACCTGGCGTGCCTGGTGACCTTCATGCTCGCCGCGCTGGGTGGCCGCCTGATCTGGGGCGGCAATGCCAGGGTCGCGGGGTTGCGGGGCCTGTCCTCGGTCTCGGGGGTGGTGGGCTACATGGGCTTGCCGCTGATGGTCATGGCCTTTGGCGATGCGGCGGCCCTGCCGACCCTGATGATCACCATGGCCGACAACCTGGTGATTCTGGCGGGTGGTGCGTTGATCATGGAGCTCACCGCGCGCCAGGAAGGAGAGGCCAGGCCGGCGCTGGGTCGAGTATTGCTCAGCACCAGCCGGTCGATCGTCAGCAACCCGCTGATTCTGGCGGTGGCATTGGCGGCGGTGTTCATCCTGCTGGAGTGGCAACTGCCCAGCCCGTTGCAGATCTTTGCCACGCAGATGACCAACGCTACCGGACCCTTGGCCCTGGTGGCGCTGGGGGCTGCCTTCGCGGTGCACAAGGGGCAGAACCTGATCAAGGGCGACTCCCTGGCCCTGGCGCTGCTGAAGGTGGTGGTGTTGCCACTGCTGGTCTTCGTTTCGGCCCGTTATGTGTTCGGCCTCAGCGACTTCCTGATCAAGATCGCGGTGATCATGGCGGCGCTGCCCGTGGCGGTGAACGTGTTCATCCTGGCCTCGCGCTACAAGACTTACGAGGCCGAGGTTTCCAGCAGCATGCTGCTTTCGGCGGTACTGGGGATCGGGGTGATCTCGGGGCTGCTGGTGGTGCTGGACTGACACCCTGATAGGCCAAGGCACCCTGCAGGCGTGATGCGTCTGCAGGGTGCCTTGCGTTATGCCAACCAACCCTGGGTTTCTGGCCGTTGCTGCGTCGTGACTGATCCTGCCTGAATTAAGGCTGCCATCGAGGCAGCTTTTCCCTTGTCTGTGCCTCACAAAATCCTCGTTTCGCAATGCCCAGGGTTATGGAAACAATGAACCCCTGCATCCGCCTGCCCGACTGCCGAGGGCGCTCCTGCGATGCACTGCCGATCGATTTGTTCTTCCTACAAAAATAACAGGGAGCAAGCGATGAACTGCCATTCGCGCATGACCACGGCCGGTAATCCCGGACGGGTCGCAAACACAGCAAACGAACAGGGCCGCAGAGCCCGCAGCACGGCTGACCCGGCCTGGCATTGCATGCCCCGACGGTTCTTTCAGCGCTGACCAAGACTCGTAGTGCCTGGTGCTGTACCGCCCGTTGCATACGGTCGCTTCCAGGCTCTTGTTGTGCGGGTTCGTACGGGCGAGCCGGCTTTCTTGAGGATGGGTTTCATGTCCAACACTTTGCGTTGCGGCGTTGCGTTGTCGTGGGTCTTGCTGTGCACCGGGGCTTACGCCCAACCGCAGAACCTCACGGTCATTTCCTTTGGTGGGGCCACCAAACAGGCTCAGGAGCAAGCCTACTTCCAGCCGTTCAACAAGAGCGGGGCGGCCCGGGTGGTCGCCGGCGAATACAACGGCGAGCTGTCGAAGATCAAGGCCATGGTCGATGTCGGCAAGACCAGCTGGGATGTGGTCGAAGTGGAGAGCCCGGAGCTGTTGCGTGGTTGTGACGAGGGGTTGTTCGAACCCCTGGACCTGGCGCGTTTCGGGGATCCGGCGCAATACGTGCCGGGCACCTTGAGCGAGTGCGGGGTCGCCACTTATGTGTGGTCGATGGTCATGGCCTTTGCCCCGCAGAAACTGGCCAAGGCTCCGCAATCCTGGGCGGATTTCTGGAACCTCAAGGACTTCCCCGGCAAGCGCGGTTTGCGCAAGAGTGCCAAGTACACCCTGGAGATCGCTCTGCTGGCGGACGGTGTTGCGCCAGGCCAGCTGTATCAGGTGCTCAATACCCCTGAAGGCGTGACCCGGGCCTTTGCCAAGCTCGATCAGATCAAGCCCTACATCCAGTGGTGGGAAGCCGGAGCCCAGCCGGCGCAATGGCTGGTGGCGGGCGACGTGGCGATGAGCGCCGCCTACAACGGGCGCATTGCCATGGCCCAGAAGGAGGGCATGCAGTTGAGCATCCTCTGGCCGCAAAGCCTGTACGACCCGGAGTACTGGGCGGTGGTCAAGGGCTCGCCGAACAAGGCCCTGGCCGAGGACTTCATTCTGTTCGCCAGCCAGCCCCAGGCGCAGAAGGTGTTCTCCGAGAACATTCCCTACGGACCTGTACACCGTCAGGCATTGCCGTTGTTGCCTGAAACGGTGCAGCAGCAATTGCCGACCTATGAGGCCAACCTGAAAGGCGCGCGAGCGGTGGATGCGGCCTTCTGGGTCGACCATGGCGAGGAGTTGGAACAGCGTTTCAACGCCTGGGCCGCCCGCTGACCGGAAACGCCTGCCCGTAGGAGCGAGCTTGCTCTCGATGGCTGTCAACGAAAACGCCGTGTTCACTGGGTGAACGCGGCGTTGTTGGGTGCATCGCGAGCAAGCTCGCTGCTACAGCGGCCCGGTATTGGTCGGCGGGGGCTGGGTCAGCCAGTCAATGAACAGTGCGAACAGCTCCGCCTGGGAGTTGATGGCCAGCTTGGTGTAGAGGTTCTTGCGGTGCATGCGCACGGTTTCCGGGGAGATCTCCAGCACCTTGGCCGTGGATTTCACCGAGTGCCCGCGCAGGATCAGGTGGGCGATTTCACGCTCGCGCACGGTCAGCAGCGGCTGGCCAAAGCTCATGAAGGCGGCTTCGATCTGCTGGTTGACGTTGGCCGGCGTCGGGACGGGCGGTGGGTCCTGGCGGGCTTGACGCAACAGCAGCTGCAGACCACCCGTGCCGAAACGGCGGATCAATTCACGCACCAGGGGTTCTACCGCGCGCAGCAGCGCCAGAGGTTCGCTGGCGAAACGCTCACCGCTCAGGCCCTGGAACATGCACAGGGAAATCTTGCTCTGCGGGTCGAGGTCGACGATGTAGTAACTGTCTTCGGCGCCCCCGGTCTTCAGGTAGTAGGTCTTGTAGTACTCACTGCTGAAAAAGTCGTCCGGGGCAATTTCCGACAGGTGATAGAAACCTTCGGCCAGGCCGTTTTCCACCGCCAGGCAGAACGGGTCCAGCAGATAGCCCCGGGAAAAGTAACGGTTGATGATTTCGTCGCGGTAGGCGCCGACGATGCCTCGCTCGTGCAGCAATTGCGGCGGCAGGCCCTTGCGCTCCAGGCTGATCATCATCGACTCGATGGGCGTCAGGGCGTGCAGCGCCGCCGCCAGATGCTGCAGGAAGGTGCCGTCGTCGACGGCGTTGAAAGCCTTGGCCAGGCCAGCGTGCCAACCCTGCAGGGCAGGGAGGTCGAGGACCGCGGCGGGGGTGTTTGCAGGTGCGCTCATGCCCGGCAGTCTAACGGCCGGGCGCAGGCCGGGTAAGACCCCGGCCCGATATTCCTGCTGCCACTGGCCCGGGTTCATTGGCCCAGGTACTGGCCGTTATGGCGCAGTTCGGCGGCGGTTTCTAGGATGCATTCGCGCAAGGTCGCGACGATTTCGTCGATCTGCTGTCGAGTGATGATCAGCGGCGGCGACATGACGTTGAGATGGCCGATGGGGCGCACCAGCAAGCCTTTGGCCTGGGCCCGCAGATGGATGCGCTCGGCAATGTTCAGGGCCTCCGGCAGCAGGGCCTTGGTGCGCTTGTCGGCGACGAATTCGACGCAGGCCATCAGCCGCTTGCAGCGCACGCTGCCCACCAGCGGCAGTTCGGCCAGGCTGTGCAGGCGCTGCTCCATATACACCCCCACATCCTCGACATGCGCCAGCAGGTTTTCCCGCTCGATGATCTCGATGTTCTTCAAGGCCGCGATGCAGCTCACCGGATGCCCGCTGTAGGTGAACCCGTGGGTGAAGCAGCGGCCCTTGCCCGGCTCGCCGATCACCTGCCAGATACGTTCGGAGAAAATGCACGCCCCCAGCGGCAGGTAACCCGAGGTCAGGCCCTTGGCCGTGGTGATGATGTCCGGCTGCATGCCGAACACTTCCGTGGAGGCGAAGAAGGCGCCCAGGCGGCCGAATGACGTGACCACCTCATCGGCCACATACAGCAGGTCGTAGCGCTGGCAGATTTCCCACATGCGCCGGTGATAGCCCTCGGGAGGAATGATCACCCCGCCGGAGCCCATGATCGGCTCGGCGAAGAACGCCGCAACCTTGTCCGGGCCGATGGTCAGGATCTTGTCTTCGAATTCCGCCACCAGGAACTCGAGGAAATCCGCTTCGCTCATGCCGGCGGGGGCCCGGTAGTAGTTGGGGCAGGAGACGTGATGAAACAGGTCGCTCATGAAGTCGAATTCAGGCGCGCGGTCCGCGGCCTTGTTACCGATGGACATGGTCAGAAAGGTTGAGCCGTGGTACGCGTTGTGCCGCGAGATCACGTGCTTCTTCTCATGCTTGCCGCGACTGTTCTGATAGAACTGCACCAGGCGGTAGGCGGTGTCCACCGCGGTGGAGCCCCCGGTGGTCAGGAACACGTGGTCGAGATCGCCTGGGGCCAGGCTGGCGAGTTTTTCGCAGAGTTCGATGGCGCTGACGTTGGCCATGTCGCAAAACGGATTGGAGTAGGCCAGTTGCCGCACCTGGTTGGCGATGGCCTCGGCCATTTCCTCGCGGCCCAGGCCGATATTGGTGCACCACATGCCGCCCACTGCGTCCAGGTAACGGGTGCCGGCGGTGTCATAGATGTAGGCGCCGTCACCGGCAGCGATATTCAACGAACCCTGTTCGCGGTGTTCATCGAACATGTGGAAGCCGTGCATGTAGTGCGCCTTGTCGGCAGCCACCAGTTTCGAATCGTCGAATTGCTCGAAGAAGGCTTCGGGTTGGATAGCCATGGGCTTCACCTCGGGTAGCAGCATTGGGTGGAAAGTCTGTGGGGCACGGGCGGGCGGATCACTTGCCGATCTTCACCATGTTCCAGGTCCGGGTAATCAGCCGGGTGCTGGCGGGTGTCTGGATCGTCTGGGTGAACAGCCGTGCGCGGGTCTGGGCATCGGGGTAGATCGCCGGGTTGTCGCGCACCTCGGCGCGCAGCAGCGACGTGGATTTGAGGTTGGCGTTGGCGTAGCGGATGTAGTCGCTGACTTCAGCCATCACCTGGGGCTGCAACAGGTACTCGATAAAGGCATGGGCGTTGGCCACGTTCGGCGCATCGGCGGGTATATAGAAGTCATCGAACCAGATCAGCGAGCCTTCCTTGGGAATGAAATAGTCGAGCTTGACCGGTGCCCCGGCCTCATTGGCCCGGGCCTGGGCCGTGGCGTAGTCACCGGACCAGGTGGCGCTGAGGCACAGGTCGCCATTGGCCAGGCCATTGAGGTAGCTGGTGGAGTCGAACTTGCGGAGATAGGGGCGCACCGCCATCAAGGTGTCTTGAGCCGCCTTCAGATCCTCGGGCGCGGCGCTGTTGGGGTTGCGCCCCAGGTACGCCAGCACCAGCGGCAGGATGTCGGTTGGCGAGTCCTGCAGCGTCACCCCACAGTCGACGAAACGCGACACCACCTTGGGGTCGAAGAGCATCGCCAGGGAACCGATGGGCGCGTCCGGCATGCGCTCGCGGACCTTGTCGACGTTATAGGTCACGCCGTTGCTGCCCCAGGTATAGGGCGCCGAATACCGCACGCCCGGGTCGTAGCCCTCCAGGCTCTTGAGCACCTGCGGGTCGAGGTTCTGCCAACTGGGCAGCCACGCCTTGTTCAACGGCTGGAACACCCGCGCCTTGATCAGCGGCGGCACCAGGGCGGCATTGAGTACCACCAGATCGTAGCCGGAACGCCCGGGGAGCAGCTTGCCCTGGACGGTTTCGTAGGAGTCGAACGTGTCGTAGATCACCTTGATCCCGGTGGCCTTCTCGAACCCGGCGAGCGTGTTTTCGCCGATATAGTCCGACCAGTTGTACAGCCGCAGGGTCTTGTCCCCTGGCTCCACGGCCTGTGCCCACGCCGCCGTCAGTGCCAGAACCACGCCAAACATCGCAGGGAAAGCTGTACGCATACTTCAATTCCGCCTTGAACGTGATGGAAGGAGCCCGGGTCGAGCCGTTGGGGCTACTGTCCGCGAGGGGCCGGGTACACGCCATAACCCGATCGGGTAGGTGGGCGAAGCGAGAAGGGGGCAGCTATCGGCAAGCGTTTGTGTAATCATCCCGCCTCGTTGACGAGCGCAAGACTGTTTACCCGCTGGATTTGCTCATCCTGGAAACCTGTAGAAACAGCCCGGAAGAAAAAATCTCGAATAGGAGTTGCCAGGAATGGAAAACACGTCCATAATTGCGACCATTCCTCAGCGAGGAAACGGAAAAACTCTTTAAAAATCAAAGAGTTACGAGATGAAGTTGATCTCGTTAGCCGTTCCAGTTTGTACGTGTTCAGTGTTGTATTTCAGGCATTGGACATTTGGGGCCGAGTAGCAAAATGGTTATGCAGCGGATTGCAAATCCGCCTACGCCGGTTCGATTCCGACCTCGGCCTCCACCCTTGAAAACCCCGTAGATTAACGTCTACGGGGTTTTTTGTTGCCTGGGATTTGCCAGGTGTTCCGCAACTTTTGGAATGTGTTCCGCAACCCCCTCCTTATTTCGTGGGTTTTACGATCTCTCCGACACGTCGGTAGACCTTCTTGGTGATCTCCTCGGAAGAGTGGCCGAGCAGTCTGCTGGCATGCTCCAGGGCTATCTCGCTCGCGGCTATTGGTCGTATGTCACGAAACTGAAATTGCCGGATGCTCGTTACCAGAGCGTTATCGCCATCGGCAGCTGCCTTGATAGCGGCCTTTTCCCGGGCCTCATCCCACCGATTGCGCAGCATCTGCTAGCTCATGCGCAAGCCTGAGGTGTTGGTGATCAGTACCGAGGTCTTGATGCGATTCATGGCGTGTCGTTCCTTTAGTTTCTCTAGGAAGACCGCCAGGTCTGATTGTTTGCCAGCGTCCTTCAGAAGAATTCGCAAGCGTTTCTCGGTCTTGCCCTGGCCAATCCGCAGAAGCCTTCGCTCATATCTGTGGTCGCAGTCTTCAGCACATCCGCGGGTCGCTGCCCGGTGAGGTACGCAAGATCCGTGGCGTCTCTGGGCGCCAAGCTGCAACGAACCTTGCGCGGCATCACCGCCGCGCAGTCTGTTGTCGGCGAAGTGGCGGCCAAGTACAGCCAGGCCGTGTCGGCGGCGGGGCAGATCCAGCAGCGGCTCGGTACGTTGCAGGAGCAGACCGCCAAGGCCGGACAGGTCAGCCCGTCCCTGGGCAACATCCTTCCTACCGGTTCATTCGGCGGCCTGGGTACTCTGGTCGCCGAGGCGGTAAAGCCATTCCCGCACCTGCTGATCATTCAGCCGTTCCGGGCTACCGGTGCAGCCTTTTACTTCAACCTCGACACCGCAGCCTTTGAAGAGCTGCGCCGTCAGACCGGGTTTCGCTGAGCAGGCCAGGAACGCCTGACCCGCAGCAGGCGGTGGGGCAGGGTGACGACAAGATCGCCCTCAAGGGCGCGGTGTTTCCTGGGTTCAAGGGGGGCTGGGTCAGTTGCAAAAACTGCGCAGCATCGGTCGACGCCTGCAGCCGCTGAGTCTGACCACGGGCTACGGCGAAGTGTTGGGCACTTGGTGCCTGACCAGCCTTGAGGAAGAGCAGAGCCATCTGCTGGCCGGTGGCATTCCGCGTATGCAGGGCTTCTCAATGGAGTTCGTGAGCTATGGCGACGACATGCAGAACGTCTGACGGGGATCTGCTCGACACCTTGTGTCACCAGTATTACGGGCACCTGAATGGCAGTGTCGAAGCGGTGCTGGATGCAAACCAGGGGCTGGCCGATGAGTCCCAGCCGTTCCGGGTTGGGGTGCTGATCGTGCTGCCGGAGTTGCCTAGCGTGCCTGATGTTGTGGTGAAGTTATGGGATTAAAGGTAGCAGTTTGGTAGCATTCGGATAGTAATTTCTACAATGCTAGGGACTTGGCTTATGAACAAGAAAAAAGTTATAGGGTTTTTAGTTGGTATGGGAATGCTGGGATGCGCGCTGAGTGCTTCTGCTAGTGATAACCTTTTTAAGTCCTATGCCTATGAATCTCCTATTTCCGCTTATCCGAAGTCAAAGGGTTATTATGACTGCTCTGAAGAGATCGGCGGGAAGGCATTGTGCCTAGATGATGTGGATTTTCTTGGTCATAAATTTGATGCAGTACTGGTTTTTTCTAATTCAAAATTGATCATGATGTCGTTGAATAGTGCCTATGATCAGAATCTTTACGCAACTGTAGTAGGCTCTCTTAGTAAAACGTTCACTCTAGCCGGTCTTGCTAACGGTCAGACTGAGCTAGACTTGGTCCAGCTCGCTTCTAAGGCCTCTAGCCCTGAGGAGTTTAACTTTAAACTTACCAACTATGAGTCTGCAGCAATCAATAGTGGTAACTTGGTTTACACGTTCATTGAAGGAGTCGATTTGAATAAAAGATTCGCTAGTATTGCCAGCCTTCTGGATGCATCCGCTGACAATATTCGAATTGCTGAGGTCGAGCTTACTGGAGAGGGAGCCGACTCTAGTTTGATAATTAGCTTCAGCTTCCCCAATCTTGAGGCGAAGAAAGTTACAGCCGCAGCCCAAAAGCCTGTCGAATCCTTTTAAGGCATAAAGTATGTGGCAGAGCCCCGCATAAACGGGGCTTTTTTGTTTCTGAGGTATTTAAAAGAGCCCCATGTTCCGAATCATTGCGGACGGTAAGAACATCACCGCACTGATCAATGACCGGCTGTTGACCCTGCGCACCTCGGACAAGCCCGGCATGGAGTCGGACGAGTTTGAGCTACGCATCGACGACCGCGACGGAGCGGTGGCACTGCCCAGCCTTGGCGCCAATATCGAGATATTCATGGGCTACGCCGGCCAGTCACTGAGCCGCCTAGGTCGCTACATGGTGGACGAGGTGGTGGTAACGGGGCCGTCTGACTCTATCGAGATCCGGGGCAAGGCCAGCGACATGCGCGGCAGTGGCAAGACCACCCGCAGCGGGAGCTGGGAAAACGTCCCGCTGCAGCAGATCGTGCGCGATGTGGCGACCCGCAACGGCTGGCAGCCGGTGTGCCCGGTGACTACCAAGGTGCCCCGGGTCGACCAGCTCAATGAATCCGACTTCAACTTCATCACACGTCTGGCCAAGCAGTATGACTGCACGGCCAAGCTGCTGGTGCTGCCCCGGCAGGCCGGGCAGAGCGCCAGTGGCAAGAACCTTGGCACCGTCACCATCACCCGCAGCGACGTGAGCCGCTACACAATCATCATTCCTGCCTTGATCACAGCAAGCCTTACTTGACAGTCGACCAAGCGAAAATTCGACACGCATTTGAGGTTGCGCTGGCATAGAGACATCATTACTGTTTGGTGGTACAGCTTTGCACAGCAATCGTTTGACAACTGCTCCCAACGCTAGCTGTCAAGCTTCTGTGCTGATAAAGCAGGGAAGTACTGCACCATGTCATCCAGATGCACCGTAAGCCCAGCCCCCGCGCCGGGCTGAGGTCGCAGAGGGACGACCGTGTTGGCGTCCTCACAATCAACGGAATGACGAAATGACGATGAACGCCTACAAAATCATGAGAAAGCGGTACTACGCGCAAGGGTCTACAGTTTTGACGAAGAATGCGCAGTACGGCAATCGTATACGCAGGTCTACAGCGTCATTGGCTCTTGCGGAGGCAGCCATTGATGTCTGCAGCGACACCGACGCTACGTTCGAACAGATAATCAATCTGCTACAAAATCTACAAATGACACGAGGAGGTTTCCACCTGCCCCCTAGTGTCAGAGCGCATCATGCTGAACGGCTGGAACCTCTCTCTATTGAGGCACCATCGATTCTGGCAGGTGACTTTGGAGCAACGTTCTGGGAGTCACTGTATGAGCGTGTCCGGCGTGATGAAAAACCATCTTGCCCTTCTAGGATGGACTCTTACTTCGCTTGCCGAGATTCAGAGTCACTAGGACGCTACAAGGCCAAACACTGGCTGAACAAAATGGATGACAAGCTGGCCTGCGAGATTACGATTTCAGACTGCCCTGTTGTATTTGAGGCAGACATGGTGGTTCTGGACGAAATTGATGGAACCATGACGTTTGCCTCGGCAACTCCCCAAATACTTCGCTATTGGAATCAGGAATTCACAAAGCGGCCCATTGTTGAAGCTCTGTTACAGGGTTGCGTAGTGCTTGGTGCCGAGGTGGAGATCTAGCGTTGAATTGATGCTTCTCAGATGCACCCAAACCCCGGCCAAAAAATACAGAGATCCGCTGATTTGGCGCCCAGGATCGAGCAGAAAACAGGTGGGTAAATGTTAACTATAGATCATGTCAAAAGCCTTATTGATAGACATCAAAAAAAAGCGGCAGCGCATATTGAGCTTCTAAAAGCTAAAAAAGATGGTGGGGTGAGTGTTTGTCTTCGGGAAGAGGGTGTTGCGGTGTACTGGTCTCATCCAGAGGTTTCGTATTTATCTTTAAATACTCTTGATTATATTAATTATTATAAAGAGTTTGTGCGGGTTCCAGGTTTTATTGATGAGTTAGACAAGATTAAAAGTGCGGCTCCAGAAAAATTGGAGGAATTATACTTCGGGAGCTTATCTCGTGAATGGAGAATTCAAGGTGTTGTACGTTCGGGAATTTCGAAAGATGAGGCATCTGAGGAGTTTCTAGATCGAGTTTTTAAGTTGTAATCTCCGAACCATGCACAGCGCATGGTCGACAACTGGCGTGGGAATCGTGACCTCATTTGTTGGTCGCATTTGAGCATAACGGCACGTTTTATTGTTTCGATACCAGCAAGCCGATGCTGGAGCACCAGGGCGACAAGATATACCCTTTATAAAGGTCTCAGTGCATTCACGTATGAACTGGACAGACAAGCCAGTTGAGGCTGTGGAAAGTGAAATCATGGCTGATTGGCTCCACGCTCAGGCAATCAACTGGCTTGCCAAAGCACAAATGGCACGCGAAAGCGGCACAGTGTAGGAACCCATGGCTAACACTCTTACCACCGCTCATATTCAGGGCGCTTATCGTATCGCTAGCCAAGTGATGGACCATGGTCTTTCGTTGAAACAAGGCGTTGCCCAGCTCGTTACCGAAGGTGTAGGGGCCACCTATGCCCAGGATCTTATTAACGTATACCGGTCCATGCGACTGGGCCGCTGTTATCACCGCACTATCAATGTCGAGGCGACTGATTATTTTCTGCGGCAGTTATTTGAAGATGGGGGGGCGGCGTATCTTTCGCCAGCTATCAACGCTACCCATCAGCACATCGATTATTACGAAAAACACCAGAAGCTGACGCTTCACCGCAAACGCAAGGTGGTGGCAGACCTTGAACATCTGCTGGGCGGATCGGTCATGTCGCACTTGGCAGCATTTGAGGAACTGGTACAAGCTGCCCTCGTGGATAGTTCGGACGCACGTAAAGCTCGGTTGGCGGCTAGGGCGCATCTGAAACCTGAGAGAGTTGTCCTGACATCAACGATGTTTGTCCGTAACCCTGATGTCGTTGCTGAAGCGCTCCATCGTGCCGCCGGCGTTTGCGAGGTATGTGTTCAACCCGCGCCCTTTACCAGGAAGTCAAACGGCACGCCTTATTTGGAGGTCCACCACAAAATCCGTCTGGCCGATGGCGGCCTTGATACCTTGGAAAATGCTGTCGCCTTGTGCCCCAACTGCCACAGGGCATCTCATTATGGATAGCCAACTGTTCCAGGAAACTGCCTAGGAACACCGTTTGATCTACTCAAGGAAAACGAGCCATGAAAAGTCTAACCAGATCAGAGTTAATCGAGTTAGTGCTTGCCGAAATGGATCGTGTCTGGGGGGCGAAGGGTTTCGGCGGTGAGTTTGAAGCCTATGCGTGGTTGAAAGCGCACTTTGGGATATCGGAAGAGGAAGACGCGCAGTGGCAGGACGTACTTTCGGATTGGGCCGGCACGTTTGACGAAGATACGGCGGATTTGGAAGAGAACGAAAGAGAACGGGTGAAAGCGTTTCTCCAAGACGACTCCACCGTCACTGCTTTTTTGGAAACGCTGCTCCATCGCTACAAAAGCACTGATACGACATACCCTCGCTAAGTTGATTGAAAAATCCGCTGCACCCTCAAGCCCACCAATGTGCGTGCGTGTCTTTTTCATGGAGGTAGTTGAGTAGTGGCTAGAAATGATCCGCTTCTGGGCTGGTAAGCAGATAACTAAGTGAAGCTAATCATCACAGATGTCAATGACCCGCAGATGGTCGCGCCCTGCACATCGTACAGCTCGGGCACCGTCGATGTTGGTTAGAATGGCGTGTTGAAGTCTATTGCTTGTAAGGGAACCCAATGAGCACTGAAAAGCCAGAGCTTTTGTTCATCCTTCAAAGGTTTCTAGATAATGTTTATGAGAGGGCTTCGAAAAGCCAGAGTGTTTTACTTAAAAGAAATCATGGTCACTACACTTACGCGAATGAAATCCTCTTCGTCTACGTGACGATCTTCCCTAAAGAGGTTGAGCTTGTTTTTGAGAGCAAGCAGGTAGGTGACGGGGTTTTTAGTATTGCTCTGGATATGTGCATGTCCAGCGGAGAAGTACTGGCTGGCGACCTGCTGTCTCTGAATGGGCGTTGCGAGGAGATCGGCGCGGCATTGGCCTCGCAAGAAGACGGGGTGTTGGCCCTGTTGTTAAAGTGCTTGGGCAACTGAGTCTTTTTTCAAGCGCGTGAACCGCAGGTATTCCGGTTTGCTGGTTCGTGGGCCCCGAGTTTATGCAGTGAGCGCGCCTGGCCGAAGGCTGTCGCTCCCAACCCACAGAGAACAACACGCCAAACTCTTGAAACCACCCCAAAAGCGGGTTCGGGTAAATCTTCTAAAGCACTAAAACGGTTACACCCAGTCATGCCAGGACATCCACGTACATTTGATGGAGCCGCTCGCGGCGAACCTCTGGGTCGGATCAAGGGGCAGAACGATACAGCGCTGAGCATTCTGAATGGAGTCGGCTTCATCGACGCTTGAGCGCTTGACGGGTTCGGGTTCGGGTTCGGCAAGACGATGGTTTCGTCGAAATCTCGGGGATCTTCGCTATTACTCGCGGTATATCTTAAAATGCCCGGTTGCCGAAGAACCGTCATGACTTTAGCCATGAAGGGCTTCCATCCTTGACATAGAAGTGTGGTTTAGATGAACAAGCCTTTCATTACGCTGTGCCCTGAAATAACTCGGGCGCACGCGTTGACGTTGATGGATTGGTTGGAAGATGAGCGCGTGACCTGCTACCTGAGCGATTCGCGTCATGTCTCACGCTCCATTGAGCAAGCCATTGATCGGACTCAGTTGCCGATCCTGACCCATCTATTCAATCAGGGTGGCCGATTTTTCATGGCCTATGACCGGCACGATGTCCCGGTGGGCTTTGTCCGTCTAATCAAGACCGGTTCAAATTGCGAGATAGTCCTGGCCATTGGAGACAGCGACAAATGGGGCCGAAGCCTTGGCGTCCGTACGATTCGCGAAGGCATGAAGCTGGCGTTCCTCGACATGCAGGCCGAGAAGCTCATCGCCAAGATTCACCCGGATAACTCGCGCTCGCTGAAAGCCTTTCTGCGTAGCGGCTTCATGCTTGAGAGCGAAACGCCGGCATTGAAGTCATTGTCGATGACGGCGGGGCGCTATCTTCAGTTCTTGCGCGAAGGAGCTGGTGGCGACTCCACGAGGATCTATATCACCGAAATCGACAAGGCCAAGCTCGAAAGTCTAATCGCGTTCGAGCAAGGCCCGGCGATTGTTGAACTCGAACATGAGCTTGAGCGAGCCATTGTCGTCAAGCCGCAGCAGGTGGCGTGCAATGTCATCACGATGAACTCTAGGGCGTTGCTGCAACTGGACGACGAAGAGTTCGAAGCGGCCTTGGTCTACCCCGAAGACGCGGACAGCAGCGCAGGAAAGTATTCCGTGTATTCCGATCTAGGTGCCGCCATCCTTGGCTATCAGGAGGGGGACGCCATCGACTGGCGAATTTCTGATCGGACCCGCCGGATTGAGATCAGGAAAGTGCTTTACCAGCCGGAGGCTGCGGGCGACTTCCACCTGTAATTGCGCCTTTTGCTCGATGTTCGTCCATCGGGCACGAGGATTCCCCAAAGGACGATGCCTCGCTTTCCGTGCCTGAGTGACCTGTTGCATGGCCAAGGGTAGGAGCGGAGCCAGTTGCGAAAAGCAGGAGGCGGTAGGACAGACCTAGCCGGCTCCTGCGTTCGTTTTAATTCTCTAAATCTAAAACCCTGAGCCACGGACGACGACTATGCAGATACGCAAGATGACTCATGAGGACCTGCCAAGCGCCAGTGCCCTGTGCCTGGAGGCGTTCATGCTGGCGGTTGCGCCCGCGCTGTCAGCGCAGGGCGTAGAAACTTTTACAAAGGTAGCCGCACAGGAAGCGTTTGCCGAACGAATGGCACATGACAACCTGATGCTGATTTGTGTCGCAGAGGGAACCCTGGTCGGGCTGATCGAGCTAAAGGAAGGACGCCATGTGGCAATGCTGTTCGTTGCGCCGACCTGGCAGCGCCGCGGCGTTGGCAAGCGCTTGCTGAGTGCGGCCCTGGAGCAGGCCAGGGCCGATGTGGTAACAGTCAGAGCGTCGCTGTCTTCAGTGCCAGCTTACGAACGTTACGGTTTTGCGTTGGCGGGGGAAGTGGGCGAGTTTGCCGGGCTGACCTATCAGCCGATGGAGAAGCGCCTGACCATTTGAAGGGCCGCTTTCTCTCTGTTTGATTTTTGCGACGGCAACCACGTGCATCACTTTCTGAAGCGCTTGGGCAGGTTGCCCGCTCTTGCCGTCGATCGGTTCAATCCACAGGCAAAGCGGGCATTCGCAGCTATATCCGCTATCGGCCGTCATAACTCGGGAGTTCGATGGCGTCAGCTTTTGGCGAGAGGATCTTTCCGAATAAGCTCTTGAGCCCCGGCGCGCAGGCCATCCGCAACACCCAGTGGCCGAGGGCGATGCCCAGCCGTGAGTGGGGTGAGGCCAGCCTGGGCGCGAACGTGGGGATGCTTTGCGCCTGAGCGATGTAAGGGCGCATCCGCTTCTCGTAGGCGGCGAACGCCTGGGCATGATCGGCCTGGCGGCTCAGTTCGCCGGCCAGCACATAAGCCCCGCACAGCCCCAGGCTGGTGCCCATGCCACTGATGGGCGATGCACAATAGGCGGCGTCACCCACCAGCGCGATGCGTCCCTTGGACCAACGGGGCATCTTGACCTGACCCACCGCGTCCAGATAGAGGTCGGTTGTGCTTTCCAGCGCAGCGAGCACGCGGGGCGTTTCCCATCCAGCGTCGGCAAATATGTGCTTGAGCAACGATATTTGCTGGTCCTGTGTGAGTTTTTCGTAGCCGCTCGGTGTTTGCTGAAAAGACAAGAAAGCACGCGTGGTGCCCAGGTTGTCCGGGCGTAGACAGACACAGCGACCGCCGGGAATGTTGTGCCAACGCATGATCTGGCCATCGCTTGGCTGTCGAGGCACGGTGAAGTAGGCGGTGTAGAGGTCGAGAGGGCGGCGCTGGACTTCGTTGCCAAATACCTGATTGCGTGTCGTTGAGCCTATCCCTTCGGCGACGATCACCAGGTCGTAGACCTGTGCTTCTCCCTGCTCGAAACGCACATGCACCTGATCGCCTTGGTCGTCCAGGGTTTCAATGCTGTCGCCGAATCGGTACCTGACCCGATCCTGGCTGTGCTGGATCAATAGCTTGGCAAGTTCGCCACGCAGGATTTCCAGTTCAGCTATGGGCCCGTCACCGTTGAACGCATTTACACCAATGAACGCTTTGGTGCGGTTGTCTTTATCGACAAAGGCGATGCCCTGTTCGTGGGTCGTGTTCGCCCGGATCTGTTCTTCCAACCCCATGCGCTGGACGACGACGCGGCCGGCGCCACGAACATCGATTGTCTGTCCTCCATCGCGAAACGCCGAAGCCCTTTCGACCACGGTGACTTCCATGCCATACCGGGACAGCCAATAAGCCAGCGCCGGCCCGGCGATGCTTGCTCCACTTACAAGAATCCTTTGTGGTTTCATCACGCGTCCTGATTTTCAAGCATGGGGTCGGTGCTGCCTGGCAAGGTGCTGCGGTAGACCTCGATCACCTGCCCGAGAAATGCCTCGACCACCGCGCGATCCTGTCCGTCGAGTGCACCTAGCACAGTGCCCAGGCCATTGAGCATTGGCGCGATATGCCGATAAGCCTCCGCCGCCGAAGCGGGTACAGGGCATACCAGTACCCGGCGCTTGTCATTGAGCTGGCGCTGACGAACCACATGCCCGGCGCGTTCCAGCCGATCGATGACCTGGGTAATGCCCGCGGTAGTCACTGAAAGACGCGCTGCGAGCTCGGTCGGCGGCAGTGGCCCATCAGTGATCAGGTGTTCCAGTGCGGCCATGTCCGTCTGGTTGATGCCCAGGGCCGCGCTCAGATTGCTGGCAGCTTTACGCGTCAGGATGGCAATTTGTTGCAACTGCTGGCCGACGGCATCACTGGCAATCTGCAGGCGGCGTGGATCCTCGGCTGGATCGGAGGGGAGCGATGGCGATTTCATGCGTAGGGCCTGTCCAGGATTCAAGGCTGATCGTGATGGAGGCGGTGAAACTAACATATAGCTAACTTGCTTAGCTAGTTTTCTGAGTGGCGGATGAAAGGCCGCAACTGCTGCCGACGGGAGTCCATGGTTTATGCGAGGAGGCGACTCGCAAATAAGGCTGCCCCCGGATCTATCAACTCGACATGCTCGACTTCAACTTCATCAGCCCATGCGGCCGTTCGGCGGTGTGATTGGCGGAACCAGTTTGATAGCATCCGGCCATCTGTTCTCACACTGCTAGGGATGTGGCTGATGCATAAGAAGAAAATTGTTGGGCTAGTGTTGGGGCTGGGGCTGTTTGGAGGTGCGTTCAGTGCTTCTGCAAGCGATAACCTCTTCAAGTCGTATGCCTATGAGTCTCCTGTTTCTGCTTACAAGAAGTTGAAGGGCTACTACGATTGCTCTGAAGAGGTGGGTGGAACGGCGTTGTGCCTGGACGACGTTGATTTTCTTGGCCACAAGTTCACCGCCGCACTGATTTTTTCCAACTCGAAACTGATCATGGTGTCTTTGATTTCTCCCTTCGATCAGAGCCTTTACGCGACCACCATCGGTTCTATCGGCAAGACGTTCAGCCTGTCAGCGCTTACGGACGGCAAGTCTCAACTGGACATGGTCCAGCTGGCAGCCAAGTCGTCGAGCCGTGAGGAGTTCGCTTCCAAGGTTTCGAACTATGAGTCAGCGGCCTTGAACGGCGGAAACCTGGTTTATACGTTCCTTGAGGGCGTTGATAGAAACAAGAAATTCACCAGCCTCACCAGCCTTCTAGAGGCCTCTCCTGAGAATATTCGAGTGGCAGAGGTGGTACTGGCTGGTGAGGGTGCTGAGTCGGGTCTGGTGATCCGTTTCAGTTTTCCAAAGCTTGAGGCCAAGAAAGTTGCGGCGGCAGCCAAGAAACCTGTCGAATCCTTCTAAGGTCGCCCATACAAGACAAGGCCCTGCATCAGCGGGGCTTTGTCGTTTCTGGGGCATTGGGGCTGAGTTTCGGATTGTTGCGGGCGGCAAGAGCGCCGCAGGCAGGTACGAGGCCGAGGGTACTGGATAGCGGAATCGAATTGGCTGTTGAACGCTTGCAATGCCCTTGAGTTGAAGTGCTGGCATTGCTGGATGCATTGCGCTTCGGTTGTGGGCATGGAGACGGCATCAATGAAGGGTCACAACCCTGCGACTTTCACCGATTCTGATCCGATCCAGCGCACGGTTCAGTGCATCCAGGGCATTCAACAACGCTTGTGCTTCAGCCTCCCGGCCATCCCCCCAAAGCCGCTCAGCCATTTTGTTGAGGGCCTGGATGGATCGCTCGATATCAGCAGCGGTCGCGGGTTGTTTCTTTGGCATTCGACACTTCCGTGGGGCTTGAGCATTGGCGCGAGCGCATTGTTCAGAAGAATACAGGCTCAGGGGCGGGGTGGATCTCGGCAGCTGTTCAGTGCTCATCCGCAGGCTTGTGCCGATGGCAGCAGGTGCACCTGCTGTTGCCGTTGATGGCGACGCATTATAGGCGCCGATGGCTCTGTCTCAAACCTCTGAGCTGCTCCCCAGCGCCTTCGGCAAGCGGCTTGGATGTTTCCGTAGCCGCCATGAGCGAGCGATGAATGATTTTTCTTGCTCGATACATATGGGTTTCCGTATATTCGATTTCCCATATGTAAGGAGCGGCCATGATCACGCCTCCCGAACTCTTCAAAAGCCTGGCCGATGAAACCCGCGCCCGCGCCACCTTGCTGATTGCCGATCAGGGTGAGCTGTGTGTCTGTGAGCTGATGTGTGCGCTCGATGACAGCCAGCCGAAAGTCAGCCGGCACCTGGCGCAATTGCGCAGCAGTGGTTTGTTGCTCGATCGCCGCCAGGGCCAGTGGGTGTACTACCGCCTCAACCCCGACCTGCCGGATTGGGTTCAGCAGGTCTTGCAAGTGACCTTCAAGGCCAACGCCGGTTGGCTCAGGGACAACGCCACCCGCCTGCACAACATGGATGGCCGCCCCGTTCGCGAAGCCGCCTGCTGCTGAGCTCGGTCGAGAGAGCATTCATGTTGCTTGCGATTGCTGGTGTCGTCTTCAGCCTCATTCCACTCATTTGGCAACCCAGGGCCTTGTGCCGGAGCCTCTAACGTCCGCCCAAAGCGGCAGGAGCATTGCATGCGAGTCCTGTTCATGTGCACGGCCAACAGTTGCCGCAGCATTCTTTCTGAAGCCATGTTCAACCACCTGGCACCCCGGGGTTTCGAGGCGCTGAGCGCTGGAAGTTTCCCCAGCGGCCAGGTGTTGCCCCGCAGCCTGCGCACCTTGCAGCAGGCCGGCATCCCGATCGACGGCCTGTACAGCAAAGGCAATGACGCCTTCAAGGACAGCCCGCCGGATATCGTCATCACCGTTTGCGACAAGGCGGCCGGCGAAAGCTGCCCGGTGTATTTCGGCGCGGCGCTGAAGGCGCATTGGGGGCTGCAGGACCCGTCCGACATGCACGGTGAAGAGGCGCTGATCGATGCGGCTTTTCGCGCCACGCTGGCGCACATAGAGCAACGCTGCAAAGCCTTCCTCGCGTTGCCCTTCAATCGTCTCAGCCGTGAAGAGCTGAAAGCCGAGCTCGATCGGATCGGCGCCCTTTAAGGAGTACTTATGTCAGAGCATCTGCCTCATCTGGATTTGAATCTTTTCGACGGCGCGCCAACCGCGATACCGGGCGATCACCCGCCGCGCATCCTGTTGCTTTACGGGTCGACCCGCGAGCGTTCCTTCAGTCGTCTGCTGGTCGAGGAGGCCGCGCGCCTGCTTGAGCACTTCGGCGCGCAAACGCGGATCTTCAATCCGTCCGGCTTGCCGTTGCCCGACGATGCCCCGGTCGACCATCCCAAGGTGCAGGAACTGCGCGACCTGGTGCTGTGGTCGGAGGGGCAGGTCTGGTGTTCGCCAGAGCGCCACGGGGCGATGTCGGCGGTGTTCAAATCGCAGATCGATTGGGTGCCATTGGAGCTTGGCGCGGTGCGCCCGACTCAAGGAAAGACCCTTGCGGTGATGCAGGTCTGCGGTGGCTCCCAATCGTTCAACGTGGTCAATCAACTGCGCGTGCTTGGGCGCTGGATGCGCATGTTCACCATCCCCAACCAGTCCTCGGTGCCCAAGGCGTACATGGAATTCGACGAAGCCGGGCGGATGAAGTCGTCGCCGTTCTACGACCGGGTTGTCGATGTCATGGAAGAGCTGGTGAAGTTCACCGTGCTGCTGCGTGATCGTCAGGCGTTTCTGCTCGATCGCTATTCCGAACGCAAGGAAACGGCCGAGCAACTGATGGCTCGGGTAAACCAGCGGTCAATCTGAGGCGGGGCAGAAACCCGGCCCTGGACTCGCTCATGCCAGGCTTCTGGAGGCAGCCAGTCACATCGGCGTTGGGCGAGTGGGCTGGTCATGCGGCTGACGAGCAGGGCCGCTGGAGGGGAGGGCAGCCTTGCCGTGGTGGCTATGGATGCGCTACTGGATCAGTTCTCGGCAGCGATGACAGGCTCTTGAGCGGCTTCAGTCGCGAGCTTCAACCGGTCGGCCTTGCTGATGTAGGTCGACTTCTTTTTCGGTGCCAGTTTGGCGCTGGCCTTCTTGGCGTTGGCCTTTAGCAGTTGGTTTATTTTCTTGCGGCGATTCATCGTTGTTACTCGGCGGGTAAGTTGCCGAATGATATCAGCTAAGGGGATTGGCCCGTTCACCTGTGCCGAGCACCGGTTGCACGGAATCGGCTGTCGACCCGGATCAGGCCATCACTGCTTGTCCTTGGAAGTCATCGAGCCGCGTCCGGTTTTCCGGCAATGGATAACCTGAAGAATGTGGGGATTTTCAGCGCGGGCTTTTAGCTTCGGTCCGCGGTGTTGTAGCGGGTGCTTGATCAGGGTGGCGTGACAATATGCCGCACTGGCGCAATTGCAGGCTTTGGTCTTTGCTGTTTCGGGCCCGGCGGCGGGAGTGCTGGCTGAGCTTGCAGCGCGCCGTGCCATGGGTGTGCATCCGCCCCCTGAGACAGGGGAACGCGCGGATCGTGATCATTGTCTCGACCAAGGAGGTCAGGTTGAAAAGAAAAATGCTGGCGGCTTCGTTGCTGCTGTGGATGTTCTCGCTGACAGCGCAGGCGGACTGCGCGGTGCTCGGCCCAGGGGAAGATCCGTGTGCCGGTCCGGTGCTCGGCCCTACGGTCTGCGAATGCCCTTGATGACTGTCCGTGCCCTTGCCAGGGCACAGGGACTATTGGATGACTGACCAGGAGGTCGCACATGAAGAAAGTGTTGTTGGCGGTATTGCTGCTGTGGGGGTTCTCCCTGACTGCCCAGGCCTCGTGCCCGGTGTTCGGCCCATCCAAGGATCCGTGCAGCGGTCCGGTATTCGGTCCATCGACCTGCGAATGCCCTTGAGATAGCGGCTATGGCAGGCCCGGCTCAGATCGGGGCTGCCTGCACTGCTGGCAGATCGACCCGTGCCGAAGCGCCTCCTGCACGGGTTTCACAGATGGGCAATCAAGTGCTGGTGATATCCGCTTTCATCAGTCGGGGCCGGGTATCGGCTTTCATCGATCAGCGAGCGCAACTGCTGCGAGTGGCTGGACTGCCTGAAGGCGACCTGGCATTCGGCAGCGTCAAAGAACCCTCGCAGAAATGGCAGGGCCAGGGGCAGCAGCGCAGGCTCTATCTTCAACGAGAGGCTGACGATATCCAGTTGGTCGGTGGGGTCTCTGTACAGGTCGATGACCAGCAGGCTCTGACTTCCAGTGCTCGGATAGACATGCACATCACCCGCACCGACCGGGGTGTCATCGAAATAGGTGGTGTATAGCCGGGGAATGTCGAGGGCGATGCCCAGTGTGCTCAATGCTGCTGCCAGGTCGGCGTTGGGCAGGTGCTGGTCTTCGGCGCAGGTGACGAAGTCGGGCATTGAGACGCAGATGTCGAACTCATTGGCGCAGATGATGGGTGTCACTGGAAAGCGTTCCTGGCGGTGGCGGGCGGCTAGCCTAACACCTGGGCATGCGGTCTTTGCAAACGCCGCCAATGCGCAGCCGATCGATCGGCCGAAGCCGCTCAAGGTGTGGCGCGCATCCAGGGTTGTCCTGTAGTTTTCACCAGGGCCGGCGATAGCCTGCAGCGAAGCTGGCCAGGCGCGGACGTTGGGAGTCTTGCGCAACTCAATCCAAGGACAGTAGCCCTAGATGACTCAGTTAATTGATATCAAATCCATCGTTGCAGCGGCGCAACGGATAGATGGATCGGTAACTCGCACGCCAACGGTCAACAGTTCAGTGCTTAGCGACAAGGCTCAGCGGCCGGTCTTTCTCAAGCTTGAAAACATGCAGGTCGGGGGCTCGTTCAAGGCTCGTGGCGTGCTCAACAAGTTTTCGGCGTTTGCCGAGAACCTCGGCAGCAGCCATTTCGTTGCGGTCAGCGGCGGCAACTTCGGGATCGCCATTGGCGAGGCGGCCAAGCGCTTCGGCGCCAAGGTCACGGTCATCATGCCCGAGAGCGCGCCGTCATCATCGGTCGAGCGAATTCGCGCCAGTGGCAGTTCGGTGATTATCGAAAAGGACGTGCATGGCGCATTTGCCCGGGCCAAGGCGCTTGAGGAAGAGGGCTATGTGGTGATCGACGATTGCGCCGACACGTTGATCGCCGAGGGGCATGGAACCCTGGCTCTTGAGTTCATTGCCGACTGCCCGTCCCTGACCGACGTATTCGTCGCGGTGGGCGGCGGGGCGATGCTGGCAGGAGTGGCCACGGTGTTGAAGGCGATCAAGCCCGGGATCCGTGTCTGGGGCGTCGAGACCGCGGGTGCCAGCTCCATGCATCAGGCGTTGCAGGCAGGCAAGCCAGTGGACGTTGACATCAGTTCTGTCGTCTCGACCCTGGGCGTTCCCATCATCGATGAGCTGATGTTTGCCCACGCTCGCCACTATCTGGAAGGCATGGTTGTGGTTTCTGACCATGACGCGATCAAGGGCATGGTTTGCTTCGCCCAGGACGCCAGGCAATGGGTCGAACTGGCTTGCGGAGCGCTGGTTCCGGCCATGCTGGCCACCGCGCCGACGCTGCCTGAGGACGCGGTCATCGGTCTGGTGGTCTGTGGCGGCAACATATCCCTTCAAGACATGACGAAGTGGGCTGCCTACGCGGGAATATCCTGAGCCTCATCGGGCGGGGCGGGCTTTAGTGGCTTGCCCCGCCCGCGATGCCCGGCGCCGAAGTGATGGCCAGGCGGCCAGCCCTTGGCGCTGAGCATCAATCGGCAGGCCGGGCGGGTGTTACTTCACGTCGCCGTTGTAGAAGACCTGCTGCACGCCTTCTTTCTTGACGATCAGCTTGTTGCCATCGGCCAGGCTCTCGACCAGTTCCGAGCAGTCGTTGATTTCCATCTTGCCGGTCACCGATTCCGAAGCACTGTCAAAGGTGAAGGCGTAGGTGGTGGCGGGGCAGCTCGCGCCACCTTCCCCGGTGGAGACCACCAGCAGGTATTTGTTGCCGAAGGCGTAGGCCTTTTCGACGGCGACGTATCCAGTGAGATCCGGGTCTTCAACCACGTAGTCCATGAGGTTGACGACACCGGCGCGAGACACATAGTTGATCGCCGAACCGCCCATTTCGCGAGGGCTGGTGGTGAATACGCCACCGATATCGTCGCCACTGATCAGCAGCGGTACGTAGCTGACCCGTGGCGCTTCGGGGGCCGGCTGTGCCGCGACGCTCGGAGCAGGGCGCTCGCCGAGGGCCGGAGCGGCTTGTGGGGATACACACTTGCCGGACTCGCAGATCCGCTCGCCCTTGCAATCGGTGTCCTTGAAACATTGAGCGGCGGCGCCAGCCTGGCCGGCCGCAACCGGCTCGGGTTTCTTGTCGCATCCTGCCAGGAGCAATGCGGCAAGTGAGACGGCATAAACAAGCTTCATGTTGATCTGTCCTTAGTCATGGGGGAGGGCGGCGGGCAATGTAAAGGGTTTGCGCTGGCGTTGCCAGAAAATCGCCGCGTCTCGATTCCCTGTCAGGAGTGAATCAGCAAAGGCTGTCGGTGGCACTGAGCATGGGCAGCGCTGGCAGGCTCATGTCGCGAATGGCGGCTTCGAGCTTGTCCTGATAGAGGCTCAGAATGGAGTAGTCGAGTTTCTGGGTGATGTTCGCGCCGCCTGCGCAATTTTGCAGAAGCTCTTCCAGGGCGCCGGCCACCAGGTCCGCGGTGACTTGCAGGACATTCAAGCCAAACGGGCTATCGACAATGACCAGACTCGTTAAATCGTACATACAACCTCTGCGGTCACTGTGATGAACAATAATGGCTATGAGCCATCACTATTTTAACTAAACCGCCGCCGGGCTGTCACTGGGCGAGCGCGGAGGCGGCGGGTTTTTGTGCGGTGAATTTCCTGCACCCGGAGGCCACTGTGTGTACCATTCGGGCCCGCGTAACAATCAGGTTCGATCTGCATGCTGATACTGACAAAGGGCAACCACCAGGGCCTGAGGATAGGGCCGCGCTGGCCGTCCTTAAGGGTCATGGTGGACCACCGGGCCTTTGCACAACTGCTTGAGGTTCAGTCCAGGCTGCCGTGCTCTGTGCAACTGCTGGTGACCCGTGGTTACGAGCACAAAAGCAGCTACCTGGGCGCTTTCAGGAGCCTGTCGCGCTGGCTGGGCATCCGCCTGTTCTGCCGGTGTTATCCGCAACGCAAGCAGGAACTTGAGGACATCTTCGGCTCCAACGGCCACGATGTGGATGGCACTCATGTCGATGTGTCGATCGTCCTCGACGGCAAGCGCTTGCGTTTCCTGCCTTTGGGCGTCTTCACCTCGCCGGCGCGCCAGAACCGGCGCCAGGCGCGTTACGCGGCGGTGGTTGATGAAGTCAAGGAAACCCTGAGGCAATGTGGCTTCGAGAGCCACCGCAACCCTACGGAAAGCCTGCAGATCCATTGCGACTACAAGGCGTGAGCGAGTTCAGTACCGCGTCGGCCATGCAGCGCCCAGGGCGCTTGCCGATGCCAGTGATAAGGATGTTACGTGTTGCGAAGTCTGTTGTTGCTGGCGCTGGCCCTGGGGCTGAATGGGTGCACGGCATTGATGACCCGAACCACTCCCTACACCTGCCCCTATATCGGTGTGCGCATGGACTGGGCCCTGGCGAAGGAAAACAACGGGGTGCTCTGGCCATTGCTGGCGCTGGACGCACCGTTTTCCGGCGTGGTGGATACGCTGATGTTTCCCTTTGAATATGAGCACAGCTGCACGCTTTGATTCATGAAGGCTGAGATGCAGGCGTTCATGGATAGCCGCTGGCGCTGGGTGAAAGAGCTTCCCCGCTGATCTGGGGGAATGCCGTCTACAGTGGAGTGTGACAGAGGCCTTCTTAAGAGCATCGATATGTACAAGTCCAATTGGTGGGTGACCACTCTTGCCTGTCTTTTCCTGATCGCGGTTTCTCCTCTGGTCTTGGCCGACCCGGGCGGTGGCAAGGGTCAGGGCCATTCCAGGTCTGACTCCGCGGATGATCACGGGCAGGGCAACCAGAACGGACACGGCAAAGGTAAAAAATCGGCTTCCGAGGAGTGGAAGCACGGCCCCAGCATCGATCGTGGCGGTGTTGTGGGCATTCTCGGTGGGCATCGCGAGTATTGGAGTCCGGGGCCGGCATTGCCTCCCGGCATCCAGAAGAATCTGGCCCGCGGCAAGCCTCTTCCTCCGGGAATCGCCAAGAAACTCGACAGTCGGCTGCTCGGCCAATTGCCTCGCTATGACGGTTACGAATGGCGGCAGGCCGGAACTGACCTGATCCTGGTGGCCATTGCCAGCGGGATCATCTACGAAGTGCTGAATGACGTCTTGAACTGATAGGGCCTGCCGAGGTTGCAGCCCATTACGGCTGCAACCTCGATACAGGTCCCGTCGGTTGGACGATTAATCCCAGCGCTTGAACAGCACGCTGGCATTGACCCCACCAAAACCGAAGCCGTTGGACAGGGCATATTGCATGGCAACCTGGCGTGCCTGGCCGCTGACCAGGTCAAGGCCTGCGGCGGCGCTGTCCGGGTTTTCCAGGTTGAGCGTGGCCGGGGCAATCTGGTCGCGCAGGGCAAGGATGGTGAAGATCGCCTCGATCCCTCCGGCCGCGCCCAGCAAGTGGCCGGTGGCGGATTTGGTGGCGCTGATGGCCGGGCCGCTGCCGCTGCCAAAAAGGCTCCTGATCGCTGCCAGTTCGCCTTTGTCGCCCACGGGCGTGGAGGTTGCGTGGGCATTCAGGTGCTGCACCTGGGAAGCCTGGATGCCGGCCTGACGCAGCGCCTGCTGCATGGCACGGCGGGCCCCGTCGCCATCTTCCGGGCCGGCGGTCATGTGGTAGGCGTCGGCGCTGGTGCCATAACCCACCAGTTCGGCGATGGGGCGGGCGCCCCGGGCCAGGGCATGTTCCAGCTCCTCGATCACCAGCAGACCGGCGCCTTCACCCATGACAAAACCGTCCCGGGCCTGGTCGAACGGGCGTGATGCGCGTTCCGGGGTGTCGTTGTAATCGCTGGACAAGGCCCGGGCCGCGGCGAAGCCGCCCAGGCTGACCCGATGAATCGATGCTTCCGCACCGCCACAGACGGCAATGTCGATTTCCCCGGCGCGGATCATCCGTGCGGCATCGCCAATCGCCTGGACCCCGGCGGCGCAGGCGGTGACCGGCGCGCCCAGTGGCCCCTTGAGCCCGTAGCGGATCGAAACCTGCCCGGCGGCCATGTTGCTCAGGAACGAGGGAATGGTGAATGGCGACAGGCGACGCGGGCCTTTGCTGTCAGTGATGCGTACCGCCTCGGCGATGGCCGGGAAGCCCCCCACGCCCGAGGCAATGATGGTGGCTGTGCGCTCCCGGGCTGCTTCGCTATCGGGTTGCCACCCCGCTTGGGTCAGGGCTTCTTCGGCCGCCGCCAGGGCGAAGAGGATGAAGCGGTCCATCTTGCGCTGCTCCTTGGGCGCCAGCAGTCGATTCGGGTCGAAGCCGGCTTGCGGGTCCTGGAGCGAGTCGGGCACCTGGCCGCCGATGGTGGTCGACAGATCGCCGATAAGCGCTTCCGGCAATTGGCGGATGCCGGACTGGCCTGCCAGCAGGCGCTGCCATACCGATTCGACGCCACAGCCCAATGGCGTGATTGCGCCCATGCCGGTGACTACGATGCGTTTACTCATGGGAATCCTGCTCCTTCAGCATACGAGGTTGGGAAACAACGAAACGTGGACGACACTATCATCATGAAAGTAACATCTGGGTCCATAAATATTCAGCCGCCGTGTGGGAGCCAGGCATGCAACGAAAGAGTCTGATTGACGTGGAGTGTCCGATAGCCCGTGGCCTGGAACGGGTCGGTGAGTGGTGGAGCATCCTGATCATGCGTGATGCATTGCAGGGGCTGCGGCGCTTCGATGAGTTCTCCCGGAGCCTGGGAATCGCTCCGAACATGCTGACCCGGCGCCTGAACTCCCTGGTGGAAGCCGGGTTGCTGGAGCGCGAGGTCTATAGCCAGCGTCCCTTGCGTTATCAATATGTGCCGACAGCCAAGGGGGAGGACTTTCGGGTCGTGCTCTTGGCATTCGTGGCCTGGGGCAATCTGCACTTCGCCCCTGAAGGCGAGAGCGTGCAGCTTGTCGAGCGCGAAACCGGCCTGGCGGTACAGCCGGTGATGGCGGACCTGGCCAGTGGCCGATTGGTGCCGTTGCAGGCGTGTACGGTGCAAGCCGGGCCCGCCGCCAGTGCCAGCATGCGTCAGCGTCTGGGAACTAGGGTTGAGTGATGCCTTGGGTGGCCGGTGGCTCGGGCTGCTGGGCGTCCGCCAGGGCCTGGGCAACGGGCGCCGGGTTGGCTGCCAAAGGGCCGATGTTGCTCGGTATCAATTTGCCGACGACATAGCCGCTGTGGCTGATCAGGGCCAGTAGCAGCAAGGTGTTGTGCAGTTTCGGCAGTGTCTCCAGCAGCCAGTCGGCAGCGCCCAGGCTATGACCGACCGCGGCGCCGTAGACAAGCACCACCAGCAGGGTGATCAGCAACATCTGCAAGCGGGGCAGGTCGACGATGGCGGCGTTGGTCACATCCTCTCCGCGGATCAGGTCGGCCAGCCGTGCATCCTGGGGAGTGCTCTTGACCAGCACCTGGCCTTTCGCCGTGGGTGCCGCGGCAAGGTTCTGGCTGTCGAGCAACTGCTGGCTGGCGGCCGCCAGCGCGCCGAGGTTTGCCGGCTGTTCGGCCTTGCGATTGAGGACCATGGGGGCGCTGACGAAACTGGCCAGGTTGAAGCCCATCAGGGCGATCAGGTTGTAGTCGAGGTCTACCATCAGTGCCGTGGTGGCGTCGCCGCGGACGATGTTGGCGATATACACCGTGTACAGGGTGGCCAGCACCAGCAGGGTCCACAGGCTCATCTGCAGCCGCGATAGCGAGTAGCGGTTGCGTTCGTCGATCAGCACCCCGAGGACCCGACCGCGAATCCTCAGCCCGGCCAGGATGAACAAGGCGAGCAGGCCTAGCAGGCAGCAGGCCCACGCCGCGAGGCGCGGCCAGTCGAGGTGATGGGCGATGGTCAGGTCGGGCGCGGGGCTGGGGTGGCTCAAGAGGATGGCGCCGGGAGCTCCCGCGGCCAGCAGTACGGCCAGGGTACGCAGCAGATAGCCATGGGTGTTCATCGCATCAGGCATCCTTCCTGTCGGGGCGGTGCAGGTCCTGGTGTTACCCGAGTTGCAGCGCGGCCCTGGATGCGGGGCTTGATCCAGGGCCGCTCGCAGTTGGGTATAGCGAATCTTTTTCCGCGCAGCGCGCCGTTGGTCGGTTGCTAGCAGCCAGTGGTCGTTGCTTCAGCGCGAGCGCTGGCTGCGCTGCCAGGCCGGATGAAAGTGCCGCCAGTGGGCGTCCTGGGCCGCCGCCAACAGTTCGCGGTCGCCGCGGGTGTCGCCCCAGGCCCGCAGCCGGTACTGGCTCAAGGGGCCATAGACATTTTCCAGGCGCAGAACTTTGTTCTCGCAACGGCAATTGTGCCCGGCGATGTGGCCGGTCAGCACGCCGTCGACCACTTCCAGTTCAGTGCCGATCAGCCGCACGCCCAGGCGTGTGGCGAAGGGTTGCAGGACCAGGGCCGGAGACGCCGAGCACAGGGTAACCAGGGCGCCGGAGCGAAGCTCCTCGGCCACCGATTGCAGGCCCGCCGGGCGCATCAAGCGTTGCCAGGCTTGCAGGCAGAACGCCTCTGCTTGCTGCTGGACCCATGCCGCCTCGACGCCCTTGAGGAAGGTCCTGATCAGCTGCGCCTTGAGCTGATCGCGGTCCACCCGGCGCACCAGGTACTTCAGGCTGGGCAGCGCCAGGCCGAGTATCCGTCGATTGAACTGGCGATGCCCAAAGGCAAAGCGCAGAAACGGCACGAAGCTGTCATGGCGGGTCAGGGTGCCGTCGAAATCGAACACCGAAAGCACTTGCCCGGCCCCCGGGTTGATAACAATGGCGTCTGGCGCAAGCGCTTGTGTCGTGGGGGCTTGGCCCTGGGGCGGCAAGCCTGTGTCGGCAGGGGGGCCGGCTGGCAGAAGGGGCGACATGGGAGTTCTCGTTGGGGGCGGCTGACGGGTACGCGGCCGGTTGGACGGCCAGCGGTTGCAGTTTACCCGCTCTGCGTTGCTGAGCGGGGGCGCGATGAGTGGGCTGGCGCGCCTACAGGCGCAGCATGGGCAAGGGGTTCCAGGGGCGAGTCAGCAACTGCCTGGCGGACAACTGCACCAGGCGCAGGTGAAAGCCCGCATCCGGAAACGCGGCGAATACCCGGCGCCGGTCTTGGCGTGAGAGGCCGAAACTCAGCATGCCCAGGGAAACATCGATCCAGTCGGCGCGGCGGAATGCTTCCACCAGGCTGCTCGGATGCGCGGCGGTGCTGATCTTGTGGTGCAGCTCAATCATGGGTAGCACTTCGGCGGCCCATTGCGGCTGGTCGATTTCCTTCAGATAGGCCTCAGCCAGGAGCCGTGAGGGCGCCAGGTAGTCGAAGGTGCCGGCGGTCCAGATGCCCAGGTCATGAAAGGCCCCGGCGATGCAAAGTATGTGCAGTTGTCGGGCATCGGCATCCATCAGCAGGTGGCAGAAGTTGATCACCCGGTACACATGGTTGCGATAGCCGGTGAAGTCCTTGCCCAGTTCGCTGCGATAGCGCTCCAGCAGTTCGTCGAGCCATTCCAGTTGGGTCAATAGCATTGCAGCTTCCTTGCGGGTGCCGATTCGGGGGGGGGGGTGTGTGATCGTCGGGCGTCCAGGGTTAACGGGAGGTCGCCGGTGCGTGCTGCGGTGCCTTGTCACGAGCCCTTTCAACCATGGCCACGATCTGGCTGTAGAGTTCTTCCTGGGCTTGCTCGAACGTGATGTCGCCCAGGGCGGCAGCGTGAGAAAGTGCCTCGGCGGCGCCGAGCATGGCGCGCAGCCCGGCGGTGCTGAGCGTGGCACCGGCGGTGAAGGGCTCCAGGGCGTTGCGACAGCTTTCCAGGAAGATTGCCTCGTAGTCGCGCTTGGTCCGTTCAAGTTCCGGCGAGCTGGCCAGGGCCGCAATGACGCCGGGTATTTCACGGCCCTGGCGCTGGACGCAGTCGATGTAGGACGCGGCAATGACCTCGGCGCGCGCGCTCAGACTGGGCGAGGCGGTTGCCAGGGCCTGGCTCATCAACGCGCTCTGGCGCTGATCGTAGTCTCGGTACAGCGCTGCCAGGAGTACTGCCCGAGTGTCGAAATGATCGTAGACCACGGGTTTGGTGACGCCGGCCTGTTCCGCCAGATGCCCCAGAGTCAGGGCCTCGGTGCCTTGTTCACGAACGATTTGCCAGGCCACCGCCATCAGCTGCTGCAATCGCTGCTCCCGCGACAGGCGTCGGCGCGGCGCGGAATCGGTTTTCTGGCTGCTTGACATGGCTATATACCAAAGGTAGGTTGTTTTTCGTAACTTACCAAAAGTATATAAATCCCCTTCGATCAGCGCAATGCGCTTGCAGGAGTATTCGCCATGCACGCACTTATTGTTTTTGCCCATCACGACCCCAAGTCCCTGACCCACAGCGTGGCCCAACAGATTGCCGAGGGGCTGGGTGAGGCTGCGGGGCATACCTTCGAGATGGCCGACCTGTGGGCCGAAGGCTTTGACCCCTGCTTTGGCGCCGCCGATATCGCCGTGCACCGGACCCGGGTCGCGCCGCCTGCCGACGTTCTTGCCGAGCAGGCACGGATTGATCGCGCCGATGCCCTGGTGCTGGTCTACCCGGTTTACTGGTGGTCCATGCCGGCGTTGCTCAAGGGCTGGATCGACCGGGTGTTCAGCAATGGCTGGGCGTTTGATTTTCAGGCCGATGCCAAGCTGGAGAAGAAGCTCGGGCGCCTTGGCGTGCACCTGGTGGGCATAGCCGGGGCCGATGCCGACACCTACCAGCGCCATGGTTATCGTGAGGCGATGAAGACCCAGATCGATCATGGCGTGTTCGATTATTGCGGGGCCAGGGTGCTGACGTCGCAGTGGCTGTTCGAGTCGGAGTCTGTGGATCAGGCCGCCAATCTGCAGCGTACCCGCGCAACCGGGCAAGCCTTGTTCAGCCACCACAGGCTCGTCGAGCCGGCGTAAGGCGATTGCCGGGCACATTCATCAGGGCAGGGCAGGAAGTTGTGGTCGGCAGGGTCGGCGGTTGCGACCTTGCGGGCGGGGCAGGGTTCAGCCCCAGCAGCACCAGGCAAAGGTGGTCAGGCAGAGCAGCAAGGGCAGGGCATCGAGAAATTCATTCATACCAGCACATTCCAGTCGGGCGAGTGCCGGCAATTTAAGGCGGCTGCCGAGGCCTGTCTGTTGCGATTCTGTGAATTTTCAGTGCTATTTCGTTTAACGCTGGAGGCGCTACAACGCTGCGCTGAGTGGCACGTTGTAGCGTTTTTTTAGCCGTTCCGGAAGCGGCTCCTGAAATCAGAAGTCTCAAAAAAAGTGTGGATATTTAATGACTTAGGTGATTTTATCTGCGTTTTTTTTCTCAAAATATGTTGTTACAGAATGTACGATTCCGTTACTATAGCCCCGCGTTCACCTACCACGGTTTATGCATTTTTAGCCCCAAGTGTCCATCAGCTACTTGGGCTTTTTTTTGCCTGGAATTTGTCTCGGGTGGCGTTCTTGGCGCGAGCTGGATGCACAGGATTCATGGTCGGGCACCTGGCTTGCTCGACCGTTGCCCGCCTCGCGGCCTAGTGCTGGATGATGTTCAGCCCCTCATCGGCCAGGGGCGGCACGAAATAGCGGCTAATCCGTTCGAACTGCTCATCGCTGGTGGTAAAGGGGTGATCGCCTAAGCGATTGCGTTCACGCAGCCTGGCCTTGCACAGTTCTTCATCGACATTCAATGCATGCAACTGATGCCGGGTTCCCGCTTGATCGGCCAGGGCTCGCAACCAGGTTCGCTGGGCGACGGTATTGGCGGGAAAGTCCAGCACGACGCAGGTTCCTGCGCGCAACATCGCAATCACCAATGGTTCCAGCACGCTGGTCAGGCGCTGGGCATGCTGCAGGTAGTCGGCGATTGAGTGGATCTGGTCCGGATACAAGCCTGCCAGCCACTGGTCTTCACAGATCAGAACGCTGCCGGGGGCTTCTGCCAGTTGCCTGGCCAGCGTGGACTTGCCCGAGGCAATCTTGCCGCATAGCAAATGCAGAACAGCGGGGGATGAAGGCTTCATGCTTTTCTCCTGAGGGTGGTTGCCTCAGAAGAGTGGTCGTTAGCCCCGCCTCCGAGGCGGGTTGTTGGCGGCCGGAACGGCCGCTAGCCCACCTTGCTGATGAAGGCGGTAATAATTGTCGTCTGGCCAGGCTGTGAGATCGGGTTCATGGATTGGAAACTACGCCGCAGTTCGAAGAAAAAACAGCCTGAATATACAAGAATATCCCTTGGGTCGAGGCTGCCGGAATATGGCTATCGCCTACGATAACTGCGAGGCAGTTAACACTTCGGCGTTTTTTTTCTGATACACAAAAGTGAATACGGGCCTATTCTGAACGGGAAAATTCCAACAACCCCCACTCAAGCGAGAAAGCCATGTTCTCGACCAGCGAGCTTTGCCACATAGTGGAGTCCGGCTTTCTCCCCCTTTCCTGCTCCTGCCGCATGAACCCCAACGGTTCCCTGACCATCAAGATTTACGATGCCGAATCGGGACGGGTGGACTTGTTGCTCAACGGCGTGTCGACGGCGCAACTCAACAGCGTTCGTGATATCGCCAACCTGATTGGCGAGTTGCGCACTGAACTCCGGGCCGGGCGTCGGGCCTTCGCCGGTGGTTTCAGCAACTACGCAGGCTGAGCAGCGCAAGCTCCTCATTGCTGACAGTTGAACATGTTATTCCAGGCGAATAGCGTTATGCAGTTCGCCCAGTATCTGTGACTCTTTACCGGTTCATGGATGGCGAGGTCATGTGTACTGGGCGAACTTCGCAGGTTCTTGATCCGTCTCTTGCGGGTTATTACCATCCCCTGGTGCCCTTGCGACTTTCAGGCGTGGGGCTCGGATAAAGTCCGAAGCTTTGTGCACTTCGTCTCGTCTTTAGACTTCAAGGAAGACCCCTATGAACATTGGTAATACTCGCCCCGCCAACTACAGCTACGCCCAACTTTCGAAGGTATTGGAGCACAACCGTTCGGTTGCTCAGGTCAAAGCGCCCGAGGCGCCCGCGGAGCAGGATTTCGCGGCGCATTTGCAGACCGAACAGGCCGCCAGCAAGGACGACGCGCTCAAGCTTTCGCTGAGTTTCTCCGCTGAGGCGTAAGCACTGCCCCGGCACAGACGTCGCCCGAGGCTGATGATTCAGGATAAGTCGTTAAAAATCAGTTGGTTGGCTAAAGGTGCCATGTTAGTCTTGCGGCCGCCGAGCGAGACCGTGAAAGGCTTGACGACAGCTCGCTGATCCTTGAAACGGTGCTGTAGATCGCTGATTTACAGTGTTTTTTTACGCTCGGCAGCGGGTGTGGAAGCAGGTTTTTTTGCCGGTTTCGACCTTGCTTCACAAGGGCGGGATGTATATATTCCACTCCCTGCTTCAAGCACTGGATGGCCTGATGCCAATTCACCACTCCAGTGTCGCGTTATCGCGCTACCGCCCGAATGGCGAAACTGGTAGACGCATGGGACTTAAAATCCCCCGCTCGTAAGGGCGTGCCGGTTCGATTCCGGCTTCGGGCACCATCTATTTCAAGGGCTTGCACGGTTTTTTTGAGTGAGCCTCATCCTGAACAGCTCCGCCATTTCAAATACTGCTCCGCAACTCACTGTGTAGGCGTGACCTTGTTGCCTATTCGTTTGCGGATGTAGTTCTCGGCCATCACCACCGTGATGTGCCTGAACTGATCTCTTGCTAGCAATATGTCGCCACTGGATTCCGCTTTGTCGGTGCCGGCCTTCGCTCGCAAATCTCGCATCTGAAAATCAGCTTTTTCAACTCCTGCCGCCTCGTGCGCCGCATCAAACCTTCCCAGCTCATCGATGTGAATGGCTCGCCCCGTGGTGCACCGCATTTACGACACACCCATGGCAGTGTCACGGTGATTGATGCTTGGCCCGCGTGCTGTTCCCGGGCCGGGATGGTTACCGTTCTTTCTTCAGGCATGACTTCGTCCTTGGCCGCTATAGCGGCTGACTTGAAGGGGTAGGGGGGAGGTTTTGTGGTTGGAGTACAAATGTGCTCCTGGCTGGATTTCTTGCCCTGCGGCGCATGCGCTATAGGTGCCAGGCCATGGTCGCGGCTTCGATGCCGCTGCTATAGACTCGTCGCACACAACGAGGAGGTGAAAATGCAAGTTCAGTGGTGCCTAACGGCTGCAGTTAGCGTCCTGACGCTGATCTCTGGAGTGTTCTGGATTCGCTCTGCAACAGCGCGTGTCCTTTATGATCCGAACAGGCGAGATCGCGATGGAATGCTCGCGGCTGCACTAATCGACGATTCCAACGGTGTTCATGTCGATGTGCTGGAGACGGCAAGACTCCAGTCCAAGTGGAACAAGTGGGCCGCGCTCTTCGCTGGATTCACTGCTATGTTGCAAGCAGTCTCCAGTATCTTTTTCAGCTAGGCCTTGGATAGGTCTGTGCAGTCGCCTCCTCGCCGGGTGGCTCACTCCGTCCAGCAATTGAGTTTTTCAGCGATCTCGTCGGCAAGCTCACCTATTTCATTGACCCGGCCTTCGTACTCGCAGTTGTCGTAGATGAAAACGGCCGTTTCCCTGCAGCATTTTTGAAGGTGTACCGCTGGGTTTTAATTTCTCTGGGCACTGGTATTACCTCTTTGAGTTTGCAAAGAATGTCGCTGGAGGGTATTGCTTGGTGCGAGTTAAGCGAATGGCACGTTCAGCATTTGTTAGCTACACGAGTGAGTGTGGTTTTTGATGGGTTTTTTTGAATGGATGACTTGTTTGGAAAGGCGATTCCATTTTTGGAGCTGGTTTTGCCGGGTTTTTTGGCGACATTTATTTTTTACTGGCTTTCTGATTCGCCGAAGCCAGGGCAGTTTGAACGAGTTGTCCAAGCCTTAATTGGTACTGCGATCATTCAATTTGTTGTTGGGTGTGTTGAGCCTTCTGCTATATGGGTTGGGCAGTGGTATTCATTTGGCGAGTGGAATAATGAAGTCTTGCCGCTGTGTAGCGCTGGCCTAGCAGTTCTTATGGGGCTCGCTCTCGCATATTTTGCGAATAACGATATTTTGTACACGCTATGCCGAAAGCTAAACTTGACTCATAGATCGGCCGACCTTTCTGATTGGGGGTTTGCTCATCGGACGCTAAAAGATAGAGCAATTGTTTTGCAGCTTCTTGATGGGCGACGTTTAGCTGGCTACCCTAGGTCTTGGCCAACAAACTCAGAAAAAGGACACTACTTGATGCAGCTTCCTACTTGGATTGTAGATGGCGAGTATGTTCAAGCTTCAGGGATTGAATTTATGTTGATTTCTTCTGCGGATGTTTTGTGGACGGAGTTTCTTAATAAGATAGAGGATGAGTCGGATGTCTAGCGATAAACAAAAAATTGTTGAAGAAGTTCTTCGTAAAAGTATAAATGAGGGGCTGAATGTTAATCCGATAATGCCGAGGAATATTCTTCCTAAGAGTCCTCCTTCGTCTCCGCCAAGTCCACCGGCTCGTGATAAAAAGTAAATTTTAGTCCGATTGAAGAGGGTGTAAAATGAGTAACGACAAACGCGGCGCTAATGGTTCAGGTGGGGTGCGTGGGATTGCCCAAGATGGTATCAATCCAAAGGTTATTCAAAACGTACTACCAAAAACTCCACCGAGCCCTCCACCATCCAAGCCTTCAAGCGAAAAGAAGGGCGGTTGAAGATATAGATTTTTAGTATCTTAAGTTTGTTCCATTTTTCTTATTGCTATGCAGTTTGCGGGCACGCTCACGTGCCCGCTGTTCTGCGTACCTCGGGGCTATTGTTTTTCTTGCTGTGCAACGCTCAGCGCGATAGCTACGGGCTGCACCCAGAACGGCATTGAGCATGCAGGAATTCAGGCAGCCGCAATTACCAGGGCTGGCGTTTTGGTAAGGGGTGAGGTATCACGAGCTTCCAGATAGTCGGCAGAGACTGCCAAGGAAGGTGGTTATGGAAGCTCTTTCGCTCAGTTATCCCGCAGTTGGCGCAATTGCTGCTGCGTTCATCGCAGGACTGACATCACTACTCGTCACGATCTTGGCCAAGGACCATAAGGTGTCCGAGTTTCGGCAGGAGTGGATCAACGATCTTAGAAACGATGCGGCGGAACTGGTATCGCATCTGTCTATCACGTCCCTGATCCTGCGCTACCAGCAAATGCTTGGGGACGCGGGGAAGGATGTTCCGCAAGTTGAAATGGCCACGTACAAAGAGTTTGTGGTAGCCCAGGCTTGCATTCTTCGCATCCGGATGCGACTTAACCCTAAGGATCACTCGGGACTTCTAGAGGCCCTACAGAAACTAGATTTTGGACCCGAAGGCACTCTTCATCACCATCCGCACACACTAAGGGCGTTCACGGAAGAGGTCAGAAAAGTGATCAGTAGTGAATGGGACTCTATAAAAAAAGGCGAGCCCTGGGTGAGAGCAGTAAAGTTTTCAGCGATAGCAACCATCCTTTTGAGCGTGTGCGCAGTGGGCTGGAAGCTTGTTGCAAGCTGACACAACCTCAGTGGAAGGTCACGTCAGCTTTCGATCAGATAGCTTGTCAGGCCTTTGCTTCCAGCGCCTGCAGCGCAAAGTAGACCCGGGCGCAGGCTTCTGCATCAGCGCGGGCACGGTGGCCGCCGATCAGTTCTTCGCCCGTGAAGTGCAGCGGGGCCTCGGCAACGGTCGGCTGCTTGAACTGGCGGCCCCGGCCGGCGGCGATCGTCTTTTCAGTGGGCGGACACTTCACCAGGTTGGTGCTGTTAGGCAGCCTAGATGATTGCTTGCATGGGTTTCCTCCGGGTAGCCGATGGCCATGGCCTGGCTGGCGTGATTCGTTGAGTCAGTACGAGCAATAGTGGGGGTGGGTAACAGGCACTGCCTGCCGACAGGTAAACTACGGGTTATCGGAATATTCCTACAAATATTTCGGACGCCCTCTGAGATAACAAGCCCCCAAACGCTAAGTATCATGCATCGTGCAATTTCTAGACTGGGTTGTATGAGGGTTGTATGCGTGAGTAAAAATAAATTCTATTGGCCTGCTTTTTTGTACCTACTTTGGTTCGTTACTAAAACTGCTAATGCTGTTTCTATAGAGTTTACTGGGAGTCGATACGAGTTTGGTGGGGTGCGTTATTATTTTACCGTTACAGCTTGGGAGGGAGGTGGTCATAGTTTTTGTAATGACATGACAGCTGCTGAGTGTCATCTGTCGCTGGTCGGTGCGCAAGCTCCTGGTCAATACTGGGGTTTAGTAATAAGTACGCATTATTGGTCAGGAATAAAGCCAAGCACCTCAATGGCATACGTGCTAGATCAAATGCAGCGGCGTGGATTTTCAATTCCTTTCAAAGGTAGTTTGTTTGTTCCAAAGGACAATAAAACAAGCGATAGCTTTTGTATTTCATTTGCTCAAGGCTACTCCTATTCATCGTCGGGTGGAGTTGTTGCCCCTGTAGGGCCTTGTGTGCGTGTTATAAAGCCTGCACTGCAGTGTGATATTAAAGGGAATACTATAATAAACCATAGGGATGTTAGTGAGGTGGCGATTGATGGGAGTGAGGCGTCAACCACTCTTCAGTTGACATGTAGTGGAGTGTCTAGCGTAATTGCCTCTGCAAACAAAGGAGGTTCTTCAGAGATCAAGCTAAGAGCAGACGGTAGCTTGTACTCAAAGCTTACAATTGATGGCAAGCCTGCGGGAGATGGTGTTTCAATCAACGTTGAAGAAGGTTTATCCACTCCGGTTCTAGTCAAATCAACCCTGTTCAGCAAGGGAACCGTTGAGCCTGGTGAGTTTTCAGGATCCACCGTGCTGACGATCTCCCCGCCTTAGACGTGAACAGAAATGGCGTTGACGGGCAGCACCGGAGGGTAAGACTCCTGCGCTTGAGCTGATCCACAAGCTGGGTTGGCAGGCCGCGCAGGGTGAGGGTGCCGCCCGACTGATGGACAGGCCCTCGGTCCGGCCGGTGAAGCGGCGGAACTGGTTGAGGGTGCGTTTGTCGGCGGGGATCTCCGGCGACAGGCCGTAGTCCTTGTTGCGGATGTGATCGTAGAACGCCTTGGGACGATCCTCGTCGATCAGTTCGGATCGTTCCTTAAGGCTGACCGGCTCGCCAAGCTTGGACTGCGCCATGGAGTAGCTGACCAGGGCCTGGGTCTTCTCCCGGGCCGACTCTTCCGGCAGGTCCTCGCTTTCCACGAAATCGCTGAAGGCCTTGAGCAGGGTTCGGGTTTCCCCTGGGCCATCGACCCCCTCCTGGCAGCCGATGAAGTCACGGAAGTAGTCGCTCGCCTTGCGGCCGTTCTTGCCCTTGATGAACGAAATGTACTGGCGCGACTTCGGGTTGCCTTTCCACTCGCTCAGGTTGATGCGGGCGGCCAGGTGGATGTGGTCCAGATCCAGGCGCCGAACAGGAGCCAGTGCGAGGCCGTCAGCCAAGGTCACCGCTTCAGTTTCCTGCAGCAGGGCAACCACCAGGTACTGGGTCAGGCCTTGCTGGTAGTGGCAGAAGAGGGCGTGCCCGCCTACGGAGAGGTTGGATTCCTCCATGAGCTTGGTCAGGTGCTCGACCGCCGAATTACTGAACCCGATGAAGTCTTCCCCGTCGGCCAGGTACTTGGCCAGCCAGCCGCTGAAGGGGTATGCACCGGATTCAGGATGGAACAGGCCCCAGGCTTTACCCTGCTTGGCGTTGTAGCTTTCGTTGAGCTGGTGCATCAGGTCGTCGCGGACTTCGCTTTCTGCCAGTTCGCTGCCCGCGTAGTGGAGCACTGCAGGGCTTCCGCCAGGCTTCTTGTCGATCTTGTGGATGATGCTGTGAAGTACAGGCATTGCGATTACCTCGGGTGCGCGCCGCCCTCCGTAGCTGGATGCAGCGATAGTTGATGTGGTGGCTAATTGCAATTACGATCGTGCCCCTCTAAAAGGAGCTACTCGATGTTTCCAAGATACTTCCGCTGGATTTCGGTGCTGGGCATTCTTGCTGCATTGGCAGTCTTCGTAACAAGCGGCCTGCAGGTGTTTGCTGGTTCGGCTCCGGCAACGGATCTAGTACGCCCTATCATTGCTGCCGTTGCACTTGGTTGGATGTTCACTCAGTCGACAAAGGTCTGAACCTGAACTAGACGGCTTTACTCTCATTCGCGATGGCATCCGGATGCAGCAAGTAGGGCGGGTTATGCTTCGCCGTCTTCTTCGGCGTTCATCTGGAGCGATTCGGCAAAGCCTGCTTGCCGTAATTTGCGCGCCACGCTTTGCGGTACTTCGATTTGGTGGCGCGGAATTTCGAAGAGCGGCGCGGAGCCGTCGGGGCCAAGCGAGTGGGCATATGCGATCAGTCGCCAGATGGTGTTTCGGTCCTTTGACTCGCCCAGGGCAGCGGTGATGGTCGCTAAGTCACGCCACTTTTGCAGTTGACGGATGCCAGTCGGACCAGCCGACCATAGGGGCTTTTGTCTTTGGGTTGATAACCGGCTTACCCTCGGCATCTGTCAGTACGGCCTTTGCCCTGATCCGCAGGTCTCGGCAGGGGCCAGCCTTCCTGGCCAGCTCTATGAACTGCTGCGCGTACTGAGGCGCGTCGAACAGCTGGCTGAGCTGCTTTACTTTCTCGCCGTCGAAGATGGCCGCAGCCTGCTTTTCCACGGCCTCGTTCCACTCAGCGAGTGTCAGTTCCAGGGGGGGGGCGCCAGGCCTTCCGCTTGGTCTGGTGGTCTTGGTGATCTTCCTGGCCTCAGCCAGCGCTACGTCGGCTGTCATGCCGAAGACTGCAAAGGTGCTCATTGGTTATCTCCGTGCAGCCTCTGGCCTCGCCAGGGTGGCGTGATTGTTTGAAGTGGGGTATTTGTGTTTCCGCCCAAAATGAGGTCGAGCAGGGGGAGTGATATGGCTTGCGATGAATGCGAGGCGCTCAGGGGGCCAGGCGGAGAGGGCTACCCATATCCGCATTGGCATTTGACCGAGCTCGATAGCTCAACCGTCAATTCCAGCGGACACTCGAAGATAATCATCACGAACTATCGATGTACTGTGTGCCAAACATCATGGGTGCATACGGATGATCGAAGCGACAGATTCAAATTCTGGGTTATGGAACTGTAAGTGCAATAGGTGAGGGCGGGTCAGGCGCGTCGGACTTTGAAACCCAGCATCGCCTTAATGTTATGGCAGTAGTCCTGAAGCCGCTCATAGGCCTTGTACTTGGCCTGGCCTCGGGTGCCGCCCATACCCAGACCACGTCTTCTCTGGCCTCTTTGTTCCAGCTGAGATCATCCCAGTCATGGTTGAACGGCAGGACCAACCACTCTTTGAGCGGCAGGGTCTCGGCAATATCGCCGTACTGCATTTCCCAGGTGGGGTGAAAGTTGCGAATGCGTTTCTTCGGATCGCTATCGAGGATTACGCCGATGTAGTGGCCACGGTCGGCCATGATCACGCCGGGCTTACCGTTGGCGGTCACTCGGCGCCCGACCTCGGCCGGCACGTTGTAATGCTGGCGAACGTATTCGCAGTTGTAGTTGTTCATGCTTTTCTCCTTGGGTGAGCCGCCCTCATCGGGGTGGCGCGCGTCAAGAAGGGTGGACTACGCTACTTTGGCCAAATAGGCATATGGACTACTTCAGGGGAAATCATGGACGCGTTGAGAGCAGAGTTTGCGAGGGCAATCGAAGAGGCCATCCAGGAGTGCCATAGGATCAAGTACAACCCGATCATATGGGAAAGGATGAACAGACAGCATGGGCCAGTCGAAGCGGCCATCAAGCTTGTAACCTCAGGCGATTTCCAGACGGGTCTCAAGCGATTACTTGCAGAGAATCGACCTGAACTGACGGTTGAGTCGCACGTGTTGCAGTCAAGATTCTCGGCCCTATTTGATAACCGATTGAAAGAGCTTGCCCAGTGGCGCCTGGACCACGCACTTCGGTAGCGCCGGATGGTCAGGCCAAGTCTGCGAGAGGCAGCGTAACCTGGGTTTGATCGACCGCTCCAGCAGGGCGAATGGTGTTGAATCCGGCCTCTACCGCCGACAGGGCCTCGATCCAATGGCTTTCGCGCTGAGTGATGTAGGCCGCTCGATTGGTACAAGCCTCCGGATAGGCGATCACCTCGATCACTGAGAATTCCCAGTCGGTGATGTCGGTGTTGCCCAGCGCTGAGTGAAACTTGCAGCTGGTTGGGTTGCTCAGGTGCTGCCACCAGCGCAGCGTGAACGGCTGGGTGGTTTGGCCGACATAAACACGCCCAGTGGACTTCTGCCGGACCTGGTAGATAACCGCTGGTGCCCGGCCTTCGTTAACCAAGCGGAACTCCTGAACATCTCGAAACCGCGCCGCCTGCTTGCAGGCCTCCGTACAGTAGTCATGGCTGGTGGTTTCGGTGTTCGGGTCGTTGTACTTGTCAATCAGCTTGAACACAGCGCCGCACTCCTTGCAGGCCGTGTCCTCGAAGCGGCGCAGCAGGTATCGTTGCCACTTCAGATAGGGAGGTGCGATGTGGTCGTACACGGAGTTGAATACAAGTTTTTTACCGCCTCACACGTAACCAAAGGGCATGACGGCTTAGGGCTTGAGTGCTGGCGCGGCGACGATATGGTCTTTGAGGTATTCAGGAATGACGAAACGCTGCGTTTTGAAGTAACCCTGTTCGAACAGGATGTTCCTTTAGAGCTGCTTGAGTACGCCGTCCCAACTGCTCGTAAAAGCCTGGGTGAGTTTGTGCCGTAGAACCTGTCCTTGGCCACTACAAATCAACACTGTTCAGCAAGGGATCCGTTGAGCCTGGTGAATTTTCCGGACCAGCCGTACTGACGATATCTCCACCTTAGTTGAGCATATTTTTATGCTTGGCTTCCGTCTGGCTTCTTGTCGATCTTGTGGATGATGCTGTGAAGTACTGGCATTGCGATTACCTCAGACAAGCGCCTCCCTCCGTGATCGGTGGTGGCGATTTGGTTTCGGTTGGGGTATACGGATGGCCGGCATGAGGCCGGATCAAGGACGCTTTTTTGTGAAGCTCAATTCAAACTGGATCGGTAACGAGGGAGCCTCTGTCGAAGCTTTGGATGCGCTTCGTGCTGCAGCGCCTCAAGATCTTCCTTTCGAGTACTACCAATTGCTCGAACTCAGTAATGGCGGTGAGGGACCACTTCCCGATCCTCTCTTCAACTTTTGTCTCGACCCAGCTGAAACAGCCTCGGACGCTTCACAGATACGCCTGTTTGCAGAGATTGCATCTGGCTTATTTGTTTTTGGCGGCGATGGCGGTGGACAGTTGTTTGCGTTCGATCTGAGAGGGGCTTCCCCATGGCCGATAGTTACCTTCGACGAGGTGGACCCAAGTGGGAGCGTGCTTATGGCGGCCAGCAGTTTTGCTGAGTTCGTAGCATCAATCGGATAGGCGCCGCCCTTCTAGTGTGTTTAGAGAGCCGCTATTCGCCGAGCAAATCGGGCCAGATGTGTTCAGGGTGACCCTGATACAGGGCAACTTTTACTGTGATAGCGATTTCTCCTTGGAAGGGGAGTTCGAAATGCATACCACGCTTGAAGTGTACAGTGGTCATGTAGAAAAGCAGTTATCACTTAGGCGAACGGATGCATGAACTAGTGGATCTGGACAAATGAACGCAGCGCGTCCATTGCGCCACTCTTTGTCGCTCGATCAGCTTCATGTCCCGGTCCTGGTCTGCACCTTCCTCAGCCTTCAGAACGAAGTGGCTATTGCCAGCGCCAGCTGTTTATCAGTCATGTACGGCTGCTCATAGGCCGAGTGGTAGTACCGAACGGCTTGCTCAAATTGAGCGCCGCGGATTTCGCCCTCTGAGCCGATGAACGCCAGCGCGTCGGCCTTTGCCGATTTCATATTCGCAGGGCCATAGACCGTTAGTGCAGTGGTTCCACCCACGATAAGGGTGGGAACAATGGTCGTGATAAACATCGCTTTTTCAATGGGATCATTATTTTCGTGCGCCACCGCTTGCGTGCAGGCCAATGCCAGCACGATCACGCACAGTGTTCTCATTGAATCCATTCCCGACTGCTTCCTGCCGTCTAGTTGAAGGGCGCCACCATAGCAGGGAACAGGCCGGGCTGACACAAGACGCCCGGCGCTGGGCGATCACAAGACGGTAGCGCTCCCCATGACCTTCGTCCGAGCCGACGGCAGGCTGGCGGATGATGGGTACTGCGTGGGCCGCCGGGTTTAGTGGGCGAGATCCTCAGGCGGGACCACCCAGACACTGCAGGGCATTTTGTACAGCAGTTGTTCGATGGTGCTGCCGACCAGCCGGTCGATTCCACGATGGGCGATGCGGCCCATGACAATGACGTCGATGTCGTAGGCGTCGGCATAGCTGCAAAGCACTTTGGCTGGGTCCCCCATGATCATGTGCTGTTTTTCCGCGGGGATGTCATTGCGCTCCGCCAGATCACGGAACGCCTCGCCTTGTGCATCGAACAGCGCCTTGGCGGCGTTTGACGAGAAGAACGCGGAGGCGTTGTTGAAGCCGAATTCAGAAGCACTGATCGAGGACAGGTCATGCGCGTAAATGACGTCGAGTTCGGCGTTGCAGGTACTGGCCAGTCTGGCGGCGTCACGCAGAATTCTGTCGTTGAGGTCCTTGTAGTGGTGATTGCGATGGAAGGGGTCGACTGCGGCAAGGATTCTGCGCGGCAGGGCGTGCTGCACATGGCTGACAAAGTGCAGGGGCACCGGGCATTCGCGCAGCAGGTGTACGTCCAGTGGCGTAAACATCAGGCGTGACAGCAGCGATTCGTGCTCCAGGGCCTTGATCAAGGCCGCCATGGGTTGCTCCCTGAGATGGATGAGAATCTCCTGCAACGGCCTTTCCACCCACACCACTTCAGTGGTGACGGGCACGCCGAGCTTGCGCAAGGGGCGAGCCTGATCCTCAAGCCATTGATGATGGCGCTCGACGTAGCCCAGGCGCATCTGTTCCAGGGCTTGGTCATTGACCAGGCCTGCGGTTGCCAGGCCCTCCAGGTAATCGAATGCGACGATGTGCAACGCTGCGTCCGACGCTTTGGCCAAGCGGGCGGCGCGTTCGAAAGCCGGGCTGTTTTTCATCAGCGACGATACGACAAGCATGAAACGAGATTGCGCAGGCATGACCCATCTCCCGTAGGTAATCGTTCCAGCGGCCGGCGCTGGGGTCTTTGTCTATCCTGGCGCGGCCAACGGGCGTGGGTTTGATATTTGTCAAAGCGGCCGCTGCGCGCGCCTGCCGGCAGACGCTCGGTAGCGGCGTTCATTCAAGGATTGTTGAGCATTATCAATGCGGCATGCCGTCAGTCCGGCGCAGTCTTGGGGACGCTGCCGAAGGCCGCGCACGATCTGCGCAGGGCGCGTGCCGACCATCGGCCTGGACGTATCCGGGGGCACTAGGGCGATGAGGCGGCAGATCAACCTTGCGGGCCAGCGTTGTCTATCGTTTCTCGGAGGTGTCCATGAACATTGAAATCACGGAGATAGGCGTGCCCCATCACTGGGTTGTGCACATGGATGACTTTGAAGTGAACTTCAACAGCCAGGAACAGGCGGACGCGTTCGTGAGCCAGCTCAAGGCGCGAATCGCGGCGCCGCATGCGTGGCCAGGTGCGGCGGGGCGCCTTATGCGTGCAGCTGCGCCAGCGCCTGGCCAAGTACCCGCTGGCCTCAAATGACACGCGGCCAATGCCCCTGGCGCACGGCCTCTGACCTTCACCCGGAGCCACCATGAATGAAACCTTTGGCATGGCAGGGGCGGCAGCCGCATTGGGGATCGGCATGCTCATCGGCCTTGAGCGTGAACGTCACAAGGGCAGCGGTGATACCCGGGCCTGCGCCGGGTTGCGCACCTTCGCGATCACCGCGCTGCTGGGCTATGTGGCGATGCAGGTGGGTGGGGCGTTGCTGGTCGGGATGCTCGGAATTGGTCTGACAGCCTTGGTGACCGTCGCCTATTGGCGCAGCCTGAGCGACGACCCCGGTGTCACCAGTGAAGTGGCGCTGCTCACGGTGCTGGTTCTGGGCGCGCTGTGCGGGTCCAGCCCTGAACTGGCGGTCGCGGTGGGGGTGCTGGTGGCGGGGCTGCTGACGTATCGGGAAAAGCTTCATGACTTCGCCAACAGCCAGTTGAGCGAGGCGGAAATGCGCGATGGCCTGATCCTGTTGGTTGCCGCGCTGGTGGTACTGCCGTTGGCGCCGGACCGTTACATCGGGCCTTATGCCGCCATCAATCTGCGCACCATTTGCAGCCTGACCGTGCTGTTGATGCTGGTGGGGGCCACGGGCCATATCGCCGTGCGCACCCTGGGAACCCGCTACGGCTACGCCATCAGCGCCATAGCGTCCGGCTTCGCTTCCAGTACCGCGACCATTGCCAGCATGGGGCATCGTGTTGTCGGCGAGCCCGGCAACATCCGCATCCTGAGCGCCGCCGCGATCCTGTCCAACCTGGCGACGCTGATTCAGGTCGGGCTGATTCTGGGGCTGGTGGACCCCGCCCTGTTGCGCAGCATGTGGGGGCCCTTGGCCTGCGGGCTTGGCGCCACGACGTTGTACAGCGCGTGCCTGATGTTTCCCGCCCCGACCCAGGGGGCGAACGAGCCAATCAAGGTCAGTGGCGCCTTCGATCTCAAGCTGGCCTTGATCGTCACGCTGACCATGACCGCGATTACCTTGGTGTCGTCGGCAATGCTCAGCCATTTCGGCCAGGTCGGGGTGATGTTGACCTCGGTCCTGAGCGGTTTTGCCGATGCGCATTCCTCGACGGCCTCCATCGCCTCCCTGGCCAAGGCCGGCCTGTTGCCGTTCGACGCCATTGCCGCTCCGGCGCTGATCGCTGTCAGCAGCAATGCCCTGAGCAAATGCCTGGTGGCCTGGGTCAGCGGCGGCAGGCGCTTCGCCGCCTATGTCATTCCGGGGCAGCTGTTGCTGACGCTGGCCATGTGGGGCGGCACGTTGCTGCATTGAGCCCGGTACGGCGGCCTGTCTGCCGGGGTGAGCAGGTCTTGGACCCTATCCGGCATCACGTCATCAACAGCGACGGCAAATCTGACAAAGATCAAGCGACGACAGGGCCGTAACGCTCAATCTGAAGGCCAGTTCAACCTGATGGCCGTGTGCCGAGGTGTCCCATGTCACAGACTCAGCGTTTATTGTTGATCGCCCCATCCGCCATGACCCGCACCCCGGCGTTCGACCGTGCCACCGCTCTGGCGCAGGCGATGCAATTGCCGTTGCACATCGTCGCGTTCGATTATCTGCAGGCGCTGGCGGTTGCCGGATTGTTCGCCCCGCAGCAGATCGATGCGGCCCGGGAAGGGTACCTGCAGGCCCATCGACTCTGGCTCGAGGAGCAGGCAGCGCTGATGAGCAAGCACGGGGTCGAAGTTTCCAGTGAAGTGCGGTGGGTGCAGCATCCTTATGAGGAAATCCTGCATTTCGTCGATGAGCAATCGCTGGCACTGATCATCAAGGATGCTCAGGAAGAATCGGCCCTGAAACGGGTGTTTTTCACACCACTGGACTGGCAGTTGCTGCGCGATTGCCCGGTACCCGTGCACCTGGTGACCAATGCCCGCCATCCTCGCCCGCGGCATGTCCTGGCGATCGTCGACGTCTTGCGCAGTGAAGAGCAGGATCTGGTGTTCAACGATCAGATCATCGACACCGCGGTGAAGCTGGCCGAGCAGTGTGATGCCACGGTGCAGTTGTTGCACGTCTATGACTGGGTGGCGGTGTATGCGAAGGACATGGGCATTGGCGTGTTGCCCTTGGCCACAGGCCTCTATGAGGCGCTGGGCAGCGCCGAACATGAGGCGTTTTCCGCGCTGGCCGAGCGTCATGGCGTGGCACCGCAGAGCCGTCACTTCATCGAGGGGGCGCCGGTGCCGGTGATCTGTGAGTTCGCCGCCGAACATCACGCGGACGTGATCGTCATGGGGACGGTGCAGAACAAGGGCTTGAATAAACGCCTGGGCACCACCGCCGAGCAGCTTCTGCATCGGGCGCCTTGTAGTGTCTATGCCATCAAGCCGGACAGGCTGTTGAACTCATGAGCAAGGGACGCCCCGCGTTGAACCGTTGGCCGGAGCACCGCGGGGCGTTCTTTACAAGCCAAGGCGGTGGATGACCTGGCGGCTGTCCTCTGGATCATTGTGGGTTTCGAAACCCAGGGCCTTGGCCAGGTCACGCATTGCGGCGTTGCTGGAGGCGTCGACCGAATACATCTGCCGGAAACCGTTGTGGCGGGCGGCCTTGATCAGGTGCTCCATCAGTAAGGTGCCCAACCCCAGATGCTGCCATTCATCGGCCACTGTCACCGCGCACTCACACTGGTGGTCGCCCGTCGCCGCATAACGACTGATGCCGATCTCGATCAGCTGGCCGTTATCGTGAACCAGCGCGATAAACGCCGTGCGCTGTTTATTGTCGGTGTCCATCAATTGGTCGAGCATCACCGTGCTGGGCTCGGATACCTGGGCGAGAAAGCGCATGTGCCGGGATTCGGGGGAGAGGCGCTTGATGAAGGCATATTCTCGTTCGCGGTCCTTTTCCGCCAAGGGGCGAATCAAGATATGGCGCCCGTCCCTGAGGGCCTCGATCCAGTAGCGTCCGGAGACCGCTGCGTAGGCCGCAGCGGCCTGGTCATTGTGGTCTTTGACAGTGAGCATGGGTGATCCTCCATTGGCTTGTGTCAGGTCGGCGAGCGCTGATGAGCCTCGCGATCGAGACCTTTCTACGCCGCTGGCGGTGGTTGAATCTGATCTGGATCAGAGACCGTCGATGTGCCGCGCCGATTGGCGCGTTTCTGATTTAAGTCAAATCGCAGAGGGCAGCGACAAGCGCAGTCTTGGGCATACCGGCACTTGGCGGCCGGGTCGAGCCGAGGTGTGTGATGGGCCAATACCAACGTGTGTTGCTGATTGCCGAGCCGAGCCTGCATCCGTCGCCGGCAATGTCTCGTGCCGTGGCGCTGGCACAGGCATGCAAGGCGCTGCTGCATGTACGGCTGTTCGCCGAGCCTGTGCCGGTGGTGCATGTGTGGGAGGAAAAACTCGACGACGCCCATTACCAGCGCTATTTGCGTCGCTATCGTCGCTGGGTGGATGACGAGCAGCAGCGCCTGAGCGGCCTGGGCATCGAGGCGACGGTGGAGGTGGTGTTCACGACGCATGCGCTGCTGGACATTCTACGGGCCGTCGAGGATCTGAAACCGGACCTGCTGATCAAGGACGTCACGCTGGAGCCGGTGCTCAAGCGGGTGTTCGTCACCCCGTTGGATTGTCACTTGCTGCGCGAATGCACGGTGCCCGTGCACCTGGTCAATCAGGTTCGCCACAGCCTGCCCCAGCGTGTTGTCGCGGCGGTCGACCCGTTTGATCCCGCGACGCAGATCAGCGGTCTCAACGAGACCATCATTCAGGCCGCCGACGCCCTGGCCCAGCAGTGTGACGCGACGCTGCACCTGCTTTACGCCTACGACCTTGGCGCCGCGTTCAATGGCGATGTACCGCTGGTCAGCGGCGGCTGGGGCGTGGACATGGTCGAGGAACTGCGTGAGTCGTTGCACCTGGCTTTCGTCAACCTGGCCGACCGGCATGAAGTGCCGCCGGAGCGCCGGCACTTTGTCATGGGCCCGCCGGTTCCGGTGCTCAGTGAATTTGTCGAACAGTATCAGGCGGATGTGATCGTGATGGGGACGGTGCATCGTGTCGGCATCGACCGCCTGATCGGCAGCAACACCGAACGGGCGCTGTACTCGGTGCCGGGCAGCATCCTCGCCGTGCGGCAGCAACTCAGGGGGTAAGCACGATGGCGCCGTTGAACTGGCCGCTGCGCAAACACGCCAGGGCCTGATTGGCCTGGTCCAGGGCAAAACAGGTGACGTCACAGTGCACGGGCGTGTGCTGCAGTTCTGCAAAGAATGCGACGCCGTCCTGGCGGGTCAGGTTGGCCACTGAACGCACGCTGCGCTCACCCCACAGCAGTCGATAGGGGAAGGCCGGAATGTCGCTCATGTGGATCCCGGCGCAGATCACGCAGCCACCCTTGACGGTCGCGGACAGCGCCAGGGGCACCAGGGCGCCGACGGGCGCGAAAATCAGGCTGGCGTCCAGTGCATGGGGGGGCAACTGGTCCGAAGGTCCGGCCCATTCAGCCCCCAAGCGGCGGGCATAGTCCTGGCCTTCGTCATCACCGGGGCGGGTGAAGGCATACACCCGCTGCTGGCGCCCCCGGGCAACCTGAATGGCCAGGTGCGCCGCCGCGCCGAAGCCATACAGCCCCAGGTGCCGGGCACCCTGGGCCATGCGCAAGGCACGAAAGCCGATCAACCCGGCGCACAACAGCGGCGCGGCCTGGACGTCGCTGAGCGTGTCCGGGATGGGGAAGCAGAAACGCGGGTCGGCGACGGTGTATTCGGCGTAGCCCCCGTCCAGGTGACAGCCGGTGAACTGGGCCTGATCGCAGAGGTTTTCGCGGTCCGAACGGCAGAACGTGCACTCGCCACAGGTCCAGCCCAGCCAGGGCACGCCGACCCGTCGACCTGTCCACCCAGGCGCGACATCGGCTCCCACGGCGGTGACTTCACCGACGATTTCATGCCCGGGCACACGGGGCAGCACGGCCTGGGGCAACTCACCGTCGAGCAGGTGCAGATCCGTGCGGCACACGCCGCAGGCCAGGACCTTGATCAACAGTTGTCGGGCCCCGGGCGTCGGGATCGGACGCTCTTGGCATTGCAGTGGCTGCCCGGGCGTATGCAGGACCATGGCACGCACAACAGTTCTCCAACGGTTCGCAACTCAGCAATGAGAAGGGCGATGGCAACCCGCGATCAGTTGCTTGAGCCCTTCCAGGTTCTGGATCTTGACGTCACGTCCGGATACTTCCACCAGCCCTTGATCGCGCAGGTGGGCGATTCCCCGGCAGATGGTTTCCAGGCGCAGGCCCAGATAGGAGCCGATTTCCTCGCGGCGCATTTTCAGCACGAAGTTTCGCGCCGAGTAACCGCGCTGGTTCAAGCGTTGTGACAGATTCAGCAGGAAAGCGGCCAGTCGCTCATCCGAGTTCATGTTGCCCAGCAACATCAGCATGTCGTGGTCGCGGACGATCTCCCGGCTCAGCAACTTGTTCAGGTTGTGTTGCAGCGATGGCAATTGCTGCGCGAGTTTTTCCAGGCTGGAAAAGTGGATCGGGCAGACCTCGCTGTCCTCAAGGGCAAAGGCATTGCACGCATGATGGTCATTGCTGATCGCATCCAGACCGAGCATTTCCCCCGCCATTTGAAAGCCGGTGACCTGCTCGCGACCGTCGATCGACAGCACATTGGTCTTGAAGGAGCCCAGGCGCACCGCGTACAGCGAGCGCAACGGATCGCCTTCGCGATAAAGGGCGGCGCCTTTCTTGACCTTGAAACGCTGCACGATGAGCGTGTCCAGGCGCTCGACTTCCTGCTCAGACAGGCCAATCGGCAGGCACAGCTCCAGTACGCTGCAGTTTGAGCAGGCCGATTTGAGCTGGCGAAAATGCAATGGTTGGGTTTCTGGCATGGAGCGCGGCTCCCACTCATGGTGGTGGAAGTTTAGGTGCTGGGCGCGAAGATGCTGAGCTTTTCCCGGCATTCGATCGGGCAGTCGACCAGCGGAAAGAACCCTGGCTCAGCCGCGGGTGAGCGCTGTCAGCCAGCGCCCCACGCCTGTGCCGGGTGCTCAGGAAAAGCGCGTCACCAAGCCCCGTGGGCGGTTACTGGCTGCGCCAGTATTTCTGCATCTCCAGGAACAGAAATGACGCGGTCCAGGTGATCAGTACAAGGCCGGTCAAGGCCTCGAGACCGGTCAGGTACTTGAGGTTGCCCACGGGGGCAATGTCACCGAAACCGATGGTGGTGTACGTCGTGAAGGAAAAGTACACGCAGTCCATGAACGAGCCGTCGAAGTAGCCCGTCAGGCGGCCCCATTGGTCCGAGCGCGACATCAGGAAATACGCCAGGGCGAAGGCCCAGACTTCAATGGCATGGGCCAGCAGGCTGCCGAACACCCCGACCACGATCCTGAATCGGCTCCAGGCCTTCAGCCGAGGCAGCCAGTCGTTCAGGCGCAGCAGGCACTCGTAGTGAATCACCACCGCGATGATCACGACCAGGGTATTGATCAGCGTGACTGCCAGCATGTGCCTGTCTCCGGGGGAGGGCCGGGTGGGTTCTTTTCTACGCTTGAGCGGCGCCCAGTCGTTGAGGTATGTCAACAATGCGGGTTGGCACGGACATCAATGAACGCCACTCACAAGTGCGCCATTAGTTGATAAAGATCAGAGCCGCGAACGGATAACGCCAGATACTCGGACCATGGCTGTTCAGCCGTGATCATCGAGGGCCAATGAGCGCGCGGCGGATGGCGGAGAAGGCAACCCGCAAGTCGTCGGCACGGCACTGAACCTGCACAGGGACGTCCGGCTGGCCTGTGCGCCAGTCCAGCCTTGCCCGGAGGAACCAGGTGATGCTCAAGCTCAAACGCATTCTGTTGCTTGCACCCACGGAAATGACCCGCTCGCCCGCGTTTGATCGCGCCTACGCACTGGCTAGGGCCTCGGGCGCATCGCTGCATATCGTGGCGTTCGACTATGTTCAGGCGCTGGCGCTGGCCGGGTTGCTGGACCCCGAGGCGATGGCGCAGGCGCGTGAAGGTTACCTGCAGGTGCATCGGCAGTGGCTGGAGCAGCAGGCCCGTTTTCAACGATGCAGCCATCTGCAGGTCACTACCGAGGTGGTCTGGGCCAAGTCCACGCCCGCGCACATGCTTGAGTACATCAACGACTTCTGCGCCGACCTGGTGATCAAGGACATCCACCATGTGCCGGCCCTGGAGCGTGCCTTTCATCGCCCGCTGGACTGGGTGTTGTTGCGCGACTGCCCGGCGCACCTGTATTTCGTCAGCGAGGCCAGAACCCCGCTGCCGCTGAAGATACTCGCCGCCCTCGACCTGTCGCATCTGGAGGAACTGACCCAGGGGCTCAACGAGCGCATTCTCGATCTCGCCACGACCTTGGCGAACACCTGCGGCGCGGCCCTGCACGTACTGAATGTCAGCAGTTGGTCGGTGGTGGGAGAGGGCCCGATGAGTGTGCCGACCCTCAGCCTGGATCACAGCTTGCGCGACGCGATCACCGATGCCCAGGAGGAGGCCTACGACGCGCTGGCCGAGCGCCATGGCATCGAGAAAACGCGCCGGCACCAACTGGCCGGCAGGCCCCACAAGGTGATCGAGCTATTTGCCCGGCAGAACGCGTTCGACCTGCTGGTGCTGGGGGCGGCCCATCAGCACGGGGGCGATGGTTTCATCGGCAGCACGGTCGAGCACCTGCTCAATCGCGCGCCGTGCAGCCTGATGATCGTCAAACCCCTGCCGCTATCGACTGAAGGAGGGCTCGTCACGCCGCGGGTTGATAAAAATCAATCGCTGCCAAGGTAAAAAGAGCGATCAATGGCACTCTCATCAACGCTCAGGAGGCGGCCATGCGCATCACTTTTCTGGGGGCGGCAGGCACGGTGACCGGCAGTAAGTACCTGCTGGATCACCGCGACCGGCATGTACTGATCGACTGCGGCCTGTTTCAGGGCTACAAGCAATTGCGCCTGCATAACTGGGATCCCTTCCAGTTGCCGATCCGCGATCTGGACGCGATTGTCCTGACCCATGCCCATCTCGACCACAGCGGCTACCTGCCGGTCCTGGTGCGCAATGGCTATCGAGGGCCGATCTATGCCACGCCGGCGACCTGTGAGCTGGTGAAGGTCTTGCTGCTCGACAGTGGTCGTTTGCAGGAAGAGGAGGCCGGGTTTGCCAATCGCCATGGTTTCTCCAAGCACGCCCCGGCGCTGCCGCTCTACACCGAGCAGGACGCAGAACAGGCATTGAAACTGTTGCAGCCGGTGGAGCTGCATCATCGGGTCGAGGTTGTTCCCGGCCTGAGCATCCTGTTGCGCGGGGCCGGGCATATTCTTGGCGCCGCCACCGTTGAAGTCGTGGCCGACGGTGTCACGCTGGTGTGTTCGGGCGACCTGGGGAGGCCGAACGATCCCCTGATGTTGGCGCCCGAAGGCATTGAACAGGCGGATTACCTGTTGGTGGAATCGACCTACGGTGATCGCCGGCACCCTGACCAGGACCCGGAGCAACAGCTGGCAGACGTGATCAATCGCACGGCGCTGCGCCATGGCATTACGCTGGTGCCGTCCTTTGCGGTGGGCCGGGCTCAATTGCTGATGTATCACCTGTATCGCTTGAAGCAGAAACACGCGATTCCCGATTTGCCGGTCTATCTCAACAGCCCGATGGCGACCGATGTCACGCGTCTGTATCAGCGTTTTCGCAGTGAACACCGATTGTCCCTGGAGGCGTGCGAGGGCATGTGCCAGAACACCCACTTTGTACGTTCGACCCAGGAGTCGATCGACCTCGATCGCCAGCGCATTCCGGCAGTGATCATCGCCGCCAGCGGCATGGCCACCGGTGGGCGGGTGCTGCACCACCTCAAGGCACTGGCGCCAAACCCCGTCAACTCGCTGCTGATGCCCGGTTTCCAGGCGGGCGGTACCCGTGGCGCACAGATTGTCGCGGGGGCGCCTTCGGTGCGCATCCATGGTCAGGAGGTGCCGATCCGCGCGGAAGTCGTGCCGATGCAGACCTTGTCCGCGCATGCCGATGCCGATGAAATCATCCAGTGGCTGCGCGGTTTCAAGCGTGCTCCGAAACACACCTACGTGGTGCATGGTGAGCCCAACGCCGCGGACACGTTGCGCCGCCGCATCAGCCTGGAGCTGGGTTGGTCGGTGTCGGTGCCGGAGTACCGTGACGCCGTCGACCTGGATGCGCTCGCATCCTCGACAAGGCCAGGGCCCGATCAATAGCCATTCACCCACCGCAGTGCGGCCTGAGTGCCGGCTCTTCCAGCGGCCGGGGGATCTGGCGCCGTCCGCTACTTTGAGGCAAATGAGCTGGGCGATGAACTCGCCTGGACTAGAAACTTGAGGCCGGGCTCCGACGAGGCAGATAAAACCCCTTGCCGGTTCCCCGGCAAGGGGCACGCCGGTCCGGAGCTTATTCGCCCTTGATCGGCACGATTTTATCGGCCTTCATGGCCTCCGGTTTTTTCGGCAGCGAGATGCTCAGGACGCCTTTGCTGAAACTCGCGTCGATCTTCTCGACGTCGACGCCCTTGGGCAGGCTGAACACTCGTTCGAAGGAACCGTAGTGACGCTCGCTAAGGTGATAGCCCGTTGCTTTTTCTTCCTTGTCGTCTTTCTTTTCGCCCCTGATGATCAGGCTGCCGTTGGACAGCTTGATCTCTATGTTCTTCTGGTCCATGCCGGGCAGTTCAGCCGTGATCTCGTAGCTTTTGTCCTTCTCGCTGATGTCCACTGCCGGCATGCCGCGGCCGATCAGTTCGCGGCGCCAGAAGGGTTCGACGTCGAACAGCCCACGACCAAAGGGGGAAAGCCCCGAACCGCGATTGAAGTCTTCAAACAGGTGATCAACTTGTTGGCGGAGCTTTTCCAGCGGTCGCCAAAGGTCTGAGGTCATCGAATGCTGGCCGGATTTGTCTTCGCTGGTGACCGGCATCTTCTTCACGGAATTGCTCATTTCGCTACTCCTCTGCGGATGGAAGGCGGCCGATGGACACCTTGTCGCGTGCCGCCAGAACAGATCGAGCTGATTACAGATTCAGCGCCCTTGCCACAGCGCTTAATCTCTTCCAGAAGGGCGCGGGGAGCGTTGATAAATGTCAAACGGACGGTTGAACCGCGTTTGGCGATGCCGTCGATTGCCTGGTTCGGGCCCTATGCGGTCTACCGTCGCCGGCTATCCAAGACGTCGATAGGCGTGCACGATTGAGCTTCACCCCCAGGCACGGCCATTGAGAACCATCACGCGAAGAGGTGGTTGGATGGCCAGGTACACGACAAGGAAAGCTGCCATGCCCGTTCCGACCTCCAAAGCAGAGCTATTGACCGCGATCGGTGTGAATTTCGACAAGTTGTGGGTCGACCTGTCCAGGGTTCCGACGGCGTGTGCCCGCGACAAAACGCTCGAAGGTCACGCCGCGGGTACGCTCATGAGCCCCTGCGACCTGGTGTCCTACCTTGTTGGCTGGAATGAACTGGTGCTGAAGTGGCTGGATCAGGACGACAACGGCATGAAGGTCGATTTTCCCGAGACGGGTTTCAAATGGAACCAGCTGGGTTTGCTGGCGCAGAAGTTTTACCAAGAGCATCAGTCTCTCGACTATCGGCAACTGCTGGATCGGCTGTCAAAGGCGAAAGATCGTCTGGTCGAAACCCTTTTGGACAGATCCGATGATGAGCTTTACGGAGCGCCCTGGTATGACAAGTGGACCAAGGGAAGAATGATTCAATTCAACACTTCATCCCCCTATGCCAATGCGCGTGGCCGTATACGCAAGTGGCTCAAGAACACTGATCAAGACTCACCCGTGGTGCGCAACTCCGCGCTGGAGACAGCGCCGGAACGATGAGCGTCTAGAGCGGGAAAAGTGGCTTGATGTTGCTTTCCTGCACTGACAAGCTAGTTGGCCGCTTCAGGTGTTATCGAAGTTTGGCGGTCGCAGTGGCCACGCCGGAGGGGCGGCTCTCTGCTCGGGTTTTTTTCATAGGACTAAGAATGAAAATAAAAGTATTGCTCATCGCTTCGCTGGGTTTTCTGGCGCTGGTTCAAACATCGTTATCCGGCGCGGAGAATGCCAATGGCAAGAACCTTTATGTACAGCGATGCGCCATGTGCCATGGAGCCGACATCAAGGGGACAGGGCCATTGGCTAGAAAAAGTAATCCCCCTACACCTGACCTGACAACCTCCGCTTTTAAAAAACGCTTGAGTGACTATCCGGGCGTTATTGTGTCGTCAGTCATACTTCGCCCCAATGGTGACTTGATTCCCAGAACGCTGAAAGAGAATGGCGTGAAGTTGGCACCGCACTCATGGAGCGTTGTCGATTTTCGCGACTTGAATCAATACATGACGGGCGTGATTGCCAAAAGTCGATGATTTTGCCAAGGGCAATGCCAGGGTTATTGAGGTCGTGACCTGACGGCTGGCTTCACTCCACCGAAATCTGCAAGATGGCATTGCCGCTAAAGGGGCCTGGCGTGACGTCCGAGCTGATTTCCAAGGTGTCGCTTAGGGTGTAGGTGCTTTTTCCACTCGGAGTGTTGATCCACTTGCCCATGTCTCTGCCACCAACCGATATCTTGCTTTTTCCACCGTTGCTCAGAGAGATGCGCTGACTGTCATAGCCGTTCTTAAGGAGGAATCTGAGATTGGCGCTGCCTGTGCACTCCACTTGTAGCGAGGTAGAGGCTTGATGGTTGTTGGCATTGGCCTCGGTCAGTGACCCATGATCCAAAGTGGCTGAGGCGGTGTTGAAACTGCAACTATTTCTTGGGTAGACACAACTGCCCTGATAAGTGGGTGGTTTATAGAACAGCGTAGTAACTACACCGCTTCCAGAGTCTCCACGAATAATGACGCCAGAGCATATAGGGCCCGTGGCCGGGTTGACTGCCAGATCGGATGACCATCTTACTTCGGTCCAGCGATCAGTGAAGTTTTTCAAATATTCACCCGATGATCGAATGCAGTACCAGGTGCAGTTGTTGAACGGAGTCTCTGCGTATATTACCGAGGGGTTATTACCCAGCCACTGGGCCGGTTGCATGATGTAGCCAGCAGGCACCCAAGTACTGTCTGATTGATTCGACATTGTCCTCTTTTGTACGGTTGTTATAACCGAGCCGGCGCCTGGCACTCCGTAGTAGTCAAGATTCGTAGTGACGGGGTATTCGAAGGCATAAGCTCGGGCGCAGCTAAGTAGCAGCGCAGTCAATCCTAAAAAAAACAACCCGCTTGAAAGGGTGAATGAGCGATTGCTCTTGCTCTGTTGCACAGTGTAAGTGCGCTCGGAAACTGACATTAACTTCATCTACTGTCGAGGCGAGAATGGATGTCGATACTCGTCGAACTCAACAATAAAGGCTCTCAGTCAGTTCCGGCAGGCAGGGTGGAAATTTCCTAAGGGCTTTGGGGGCTTGGGTTCCGTGCCGACTGAAGGTGATCGACGTTTGCCGGTGGATCAACTTTCAAGCCAGTGGATCCAGCCCGCTTGCGCGCCGTCATTGCGGTAGAAGTGCACGAGCGCCTCGTAGCATTTCGCGATGTCGATGCACCAGGCGGCTGGATACTGGTCTTGTTGACCGTTGCTCAGCAGGTAGGCCTGGTCGCCCAATCGATCAGGGTCACCCAGTGACGTAAAGCCACTGTCGCCTTCATGGCGCAGGTACATCAGCCAGGCGTGTTCAGTGTTTCGCAGCATGCACAGGCTTGGCCCGTCTTCGACGCAGAGCCATAACTCGAATTGGGGGACTGCATCGAGGCGTCCCAGGGTCTCGCGCAGTTTCTCCTGCGATGCAACGGTTTCGGTTTGACCGTTGAAAAAGAGTGTCATGGCCATGGCGGTTACTCGGTATCTGTGGCAAGGCGCAAGGAGCAGGGCATCAACGCTGCCCCGGGCCTGGATCAGCTTGATCGGGTCCGGCGAGGTCCGATCATAACAAAGCATCGGGTTGCGCAGCCCGGTGGGAACGGTTCGCCGGCAGCGCACATTTTTCCAACAAATGAGCCCTGTCGCCAAAGCCCTGGCGAGCGCTAGGATCGGCGGCCGAACGTTCGGTCCACCATTGCCAAGGGGCGCCATACCATGCAATCAAGGCGACTGCCGCAGTCTGCAACCGGGCTTGTGCCCAGGGAAATCACCTTGGATGACGTTGAGTTGTTGCAGCGTTTCTTTGTCGAGAACCCGGAGTATTTCCACATCGTCCACGGTTGCGCGCCGCAACCGGATGAAGCGCGCGATGAGATCGATGATGCGCTGCCAGCCGACTGGTCCTACACCTACAAATGGAAGATGGGCTACTTCGACGGCGAGGGCCGCTTGCGGGCTTTTGTCGGTGTCGTCAGTGACCTGCTGGCGCCGGGTGTCTGGCATATCGGTTTGTTCATGCTGGCGACGGCTTGTCACGGCGGCCCCATCGCCCGGCAACTGCACCGGGAACTGGAGTGCTGGGCCGCGGGCCAGGGCGCGCGCTGGCTGCGCTTGAGCGTGGTCGAAGGCAATGCTCGGGCGCAGGGTTTCTGGAGCGCCTGCGGTTATGCCGAGGTGCGTACCCGTGACGGCATCGAACTGGGCCGCTTGCGGCACCGGGTGCGGATCATGATCAAGCCGCTGGCCGAGGACTCGCTGGCCGACTACCTGGCCCTGATGCCCCGCGATCGGCGCGAGGAGCAGGCCCAGGCCACTCCCTACCTGAACTAAACATGCCCCTGCCAGTCCCATGGGGCATCTTTGAGCGACTGGGGAAACACCATGAGAATTGATCTTGCAACGCTCTGCGCCGCGGCGTTGGCTGCGAGCCTGCCCGTGCTGGCGCAGGCGGCCGAGCCCAGGGTTGCCGAGCCGGCCTACCAGAGCCAGGTGGCCCGCTACCAGTGCGAGGGCAACGTGCGTATCGATGCGTCCTACCTGAACATCGACAACGGTTCCTCGTTCGCCACGCTGTATTACAAGGAACAGCTGATTCCCATGCACATTGCGCGTGCGGCCTCTGGAGCGCTGTACGTGGCGGATGACGAGCAGAACAGCTTTCGTTGGCACACCAAGGGCAAGGGTGGCGTGCTGTCGTTCCTCGAGGCTGACCACACCGCCACGGAGCAGGTCTTGCTCAAGGACTGCCAGGAGCTCGACCAGGACTGAACGCCCGGTGTCGGCTTTTGCTCCAGGCAAAAAAAAGCCCGCGGGGAGGCGGGCGAACGTAGTTGCTTGAATGAGCGAGGCGACTATACACAGCGTTTTTGTGTGCCTGGGTGAAACAAGTTTCATCTTCCACCCGGGCCTCGAGCTTGCGCCATCCAGCGTTGCGCCGGTGCATGGGTGTGGTTTTCGCTTCAGCCCCGGCCCGGTAGGGCCCGCAGCTATGCGATCCGAGCTCGGCGCGGGTGGTTAGGGGCGCCTTCAGGCATTGACGAGCAGAGGCTCGTTGTTTTGTCGGCAAACCCCGGGCTGCCGCCGGATCTGTTCTAACCTGAATCAGCGAGTCAAAAATCCCTTCAGGAAGAGAGGTGGGCATGGCAACACAACAGCAACGCCCTTACGAGCGGGAACGCAGCGACGAGACGGCGCAGTACGAGGTTGAACACAAGGAGCCGCCTCCGCAGACCTGGAAGCATCCAGACGATGGCAAAAGCCTGTCGGAACTGGATGAAGAGCGTCCCTTGAAACCCTGACCCACAGCCCCGCCATCGAGCGGGGCTGACGTTTGTGGCGGGGCCTGGCCGGAGCTCTGTTACCATCCGCGGTTTTGCCGCCCCGGCGTGCCGGGGCCGGTGGTTCGTTCAAGGGAGAAACACATGATTGTCACCACCACCGCGCATATCGAAGGCCGGGAAATTGCCAGCTACCTGGATATCGTCAGCGCTGAATCCGTCCACGGCATCAACGTGGTTCGCGACCTGTTCGCCGGCATGCGCGACTTTTTTGGCGGCCGCTCCCAGACCCTGGAGCGCGCGTTGAAGGAAGCACGGATCCAGGCCACCGACGAAATCAAGGAGCGCGCTCGGCAGTGCAACGCCGACGCGGTGGTCGGCGTGGATTTCGAGATCAGCATGCCCGCGGGCCGCGGCGGCATGGTGGTGGTCTTCGCCACCGGCACCGCAGTCAAGCTCAAGTAGCTTTCAATCCCGCCTTCAATCCGGCTTTCAATCCAATCAGGCGCTCAAGGTGCGATCGGGCTGCACAGCTCCACCAGGGTGCCGTCCGGGCAGCGCACATAGGACACCGTCTGCCCCCAGGGTTTGCTAGTGGGGGCGGCCAGTTCCCGGGCGCCCTGTTCCAGGGCCCGGGCATGGGCGGCGTGCACATCGCGGGTGACCAGCCCCAGCTCCATGCCCAGCGGCTTGGGCGAGGAATGAGCGGCGATGTGGCCCCCCTGGAAATTCATCTCTGCCAGCCCGTGATCGGCAAAGGCCAGGGTGGTGCTGCCGGTTTCCAGCTCGCCATAGGTGCCGGATTCGTGGAGAAAGCGCCGTTTGAAACCGAAGGCCTGTTCGAAGAAACACAAGGAACTTTCGACATCGGGCACGTAGATGATGGTGTATCCGAGCTGCATGGTTTGACACTCCCTGTCCAAGGATTAAGAGGGCGCGAATTTAGCACGAAGTTGCCGTCGCGCAGGGCCTCGGTTGTAAACCTCTGTTTCATTGTTGCTGCGCCCTCAGGTGCCAGCCCGATGCTGACCATTGCCACTCGTGGGTTGGCGCCAGGGCCTGGATAAAGTCCTGGTCGTGAGAGGCCACCACCAGGGCGCCGGGAAAGTCTCGCAGGGCACATTCGAAGGCCTGTACCGACTCCAGGTCCAGGTGATTGGTGGGCTCATCGAGCAACAGCAGGCGGGCCGGGCGGCCTCCCCACAGCGCCAGGGCCAGGGCGGCTTTCAAGCGCTCGCCGCCACTCAGTTGCGCGCAAGGTTGCAGCACTCGTCGGGCGTCCAGTTGCAGGCGCGCCAGCCGGGTCCGCAGGGCGCTTTCCTCCAGTGGCGTGGCGGTGGTGCCCAGTTGCTCAAGCAGCGAGCGCAGGGGGTCGAGCTGCAGCAGGTGCTGGTCCAGGTAGGCGCTGGCCACGCTCACCTGGCACTCGCCGCTCAGAGGCTGCAACTGGCCGGCCAGCAGCTTGAGCAACGTCGACTTGCCGCAGCCGTTGGGGCCCACCAGGGCGATGCGCGCCGGGCCGTTGACGTTGCAGGTCAGCACGCTCGCCGGGGCCCGAGGGTCGAGCCAGGGCAGTTGCGCCTGCCGCAGGTTGAACACCGGCTGGCCGGCTTGCAGGGTGGTGGCGGGCAGGGTGAGCAGGGTCGGTTGCTGCGGGCCGACCCGGGCATAGGCATCGCGCACCTGCTCGTCGAGGGCGCTCTTGTGCCCCTGATGGGCATGGCGCACCTGGCCCATGATGTCGCGCGCGGCGCCGAGCAGCTTGGCCCGCTCGAAGCCGGAGACGTTGGCGGTCTTGGCGTAGCGGCGGGATGCCGCGGCGTGGCGCTGGATGGTGTCATGTTCGCGTTGCAGGCGCTTTTGTTCGCGGCTGCGCTGGGTGCGGGCATGTTCCAGCGCGGCCTGGGCCGCCTCGTCGTGGGCCTGGCGCTGCGCCTGGTACAAGGCGTAGTTGCCGCCGTAGACCTGGGCGCCCAGGGGGCCGAGCTCGACGATGTGTTGCACCTGCATCAGCAGTTGGCGGTCATGGCTGACCAGGATCAGGCCACCGCGCCAGCCTTGCAGTTGCTCGGTCAGCCAGTGGCGGCCGTGGCGGTCCAGGTGGTTGCTTGGCTCGTCGAGCAGCAACAGGTCGGCGTTGCTCAGCAGGGCGCCGATCAGCACCACGCGAGCCAGTTGCCCGCCGCTCAACGTGGCCGCCGGGTGCTCTGGCGCCACCTGCTCCAGGCCGGCGTCGTCCAGGGCCTGGCGCAGGCGCTGCGCCAGGTCCCAGCGGTCATCCACCTCGTGCAGGTCTTCGAGGCTGGCGGTGCCGGCGGCCAGGCGCTCCAGGGCGCACAAGGTCTGGGCGAGGCCGGCGACCTGGGCCACGCTCTGGCCTGGCTGCACCTGCGGGTCCTGGGGCACATAGGCCAGCCTGGCGCTGTGGCAGATGCTGCCGGAAGAGGGTTGCAGCTCGCCGGCGATCAGGCGCAGCAGCAGGGATTTGCCCACGCCATTGCGCCCGACGATGGCCGTGGGCTGGCGATCGAAACTCAGGTTCAGGGCATCGAGCAGGGTTTCGCCATTGGCGAATTGGTAGGTCAGCTGGTTCAGGGAAACCAGTGCGGGCAGCCGGGTGACGTGAGTCATCAGCACCTCCGGAAAATGTGGCAACAGGCCAATGAGCGCTTGCAGGGCTCATCGCGAATACATTTTTGGAAGGCTTAGTGGTTCACGTCGGCAATCGTCCTGGGACGGGAAAGAAGGGGCGTAGCCTAACGGCGCAATTATCTGCCTGGCAAGTGCGCTGATTCGCCGGTGGCCGCTTTCAGGCTGCTTGCCACCCTGTTTCAGGCGTCGCAGAAAGCTTATCGAGGCAGCAGGCTCTTCTTTGTTGGCTACGCCAGGACCGCCACCGCCTTGATCTGCGCCCAGAGTTGCTGCCCGGGGTGCAGTTGCAGTTGATCCCGGGAATAACGGGTAATGCGCGCCAGCAACGGGCTGCCGGCCGCGTCCAGGCGCACCAGCACATGAGCGGCGTTGTCCGCCGGAATCTCGTCGCGCACCGTCACCGGCAGGCGGTTGAGGATGCTGCTGTGCCCGCTGTCCTCCAGACTCAGGCTGACGTCCCGGGCCTGGACCTTGAAGCGCAGGGCTTTGCCCGGCGCCAGGGGGTGATGGGCCACGCGCATGTTCAGCAGGCTGCCGGGCAGTTGCAGGGTCAGCAGTTGATAGACCGGGTCGTATTGGCTGACCCGGCCTTCGATCACCACGCCTGCGTCGTCGCCCAGGGCCAGCGGCAGGTCCAGGCGGGCCAGGGTCTCGCCCACCGGGCCGCTGGCCAGGGCCCGACCATCGCTGAGCAGGACGATGTGGTCGGCCAGCCGCGCCACTTCATCCTGGGAGTGGCTGACGTACAACACCGGGATATCCAGCTCGTCGTGCAGACGCTCCAGGTACGGCAGGATCTCGCTTTTGCGTTTCGAATCCAGGGCCGCCAGGGGTTCGTCCATCAGCAGCAGCCGCGGGCTGGTGAGCAGGGCGCGGGCGATGCCGATGCGCTGGCGTTCGCCGCCTGAAAGATGCTGCGGGTGGCGCTGCAGCAGATGGCCGATGCCCAGCAGCTCGGTGGCCTGGGCCATGTCCACCCGGCGCTGCGCCTTGGCAATGCGTCGCAGGCCGAACTCCAGGTTGGCCTGTACGGACAGATGCGCGAACAGGCTGGCCTCCTGGAACACATAGCCCAGGGAGCGCTTGTGCGGTGGGACGAACAGCTTGCGCGGGCTGTCCTGCCAGATTTCGTCGTTGATCTGGATCCGTCCGCGGCCGGCCTTTTCCAGGCCGGCGATGCAGCGCAGGCAGGTGGTCTTGCCCGAACCGGAGTGCCCGTACAGCGCGGTCACGCCGCGTCCGGGCAATTGCAGGTCGAGGTCCAGGGTGAAGTCGTGGTAGCCCAGGTGCAGCTTGACGTGAATGCTCAATGGCTCAGCTCCAGCCGGCTTTGGTCTTGCGGCTGGAGTACAGCGCCAGCAGCACCAGGAACGAGAACACCAGCATGGCTCCGGCCAGCCAGTGGGCCTGGGCATATTCCATGGCCTCGACGTGATCGTAGATCTGTACCGAGACCACTCGGGTCTTGTCGGGGATGTTGCCGCCGATCATCAGCACCACGCCGAACTCGCCGACCGTGTGGGCAAAACCGAGAATCGAGGCGGTGATGAAGCCCGGTCGCGCCAGGGGCAGGATCACCGTGAAAAAAGTGTCCCAGGGGTTGGCGCGCAAGGTTGCGGCCACTTCCAGGGGGCGGCTGCCAATCGCCGAAAAGGCATTTTGCAGCGGCTGTACCACGAAGGGCATGGAGTAGATCACCGAGCCCAGCACCAGCCCGGCGAAACTGAACGTCAGGGTGCCCAGCCCCAGGGACTGGGTGAACTGGCCGAAGAAGCCATTGGGCCCCAGGGCCAGCAGCAGGTAGAAACCGATCACCGTGGGCGGTAGAACCAGAGGCAGTGCCACCACCGCGCCGATGGGGCCGCGCAACCAGGAGCGGGTGCGCGACAGCCACAAGGCTATCGGAGTGCCGACCACCAGCAGGATCAGCGTGGTCAGGGACGCCAGCTTGAGGGTCAGCCAGATGGCGGAAAAATCGGCACTCGACAGGCTCATTTACAGTTGATAACCGTAGGACTTGATCACCGCGGCAGCTTTTGGCCCCTTGAGGTAGTCAACCAGTGCCTGGGCGGCCGGGTTGTCCTTGCCCTTGTTGAGGATCACCGCGTCCTGCTTGATCGGGTCGTGCATCGCCGCCGGGACGATCCAGGCCGAACCGCTGGTGAGCTTGCCGTCCTTGTAGATCTGCGACAGCGCGACGAAGCCCAGCTCGGCGTTGCCAGTGGAGACGAACTGATAGGCCTGGGTGATGTTCTGGCCTTCGACGATCTTGCCCTTGACCTGTTCGGTCAGGCCCAGCTTGGCCAGCACCTGGGTCGCGGCCAGGCCATACGGCGCGGCTTTCGGGTTGGCGATCGACAGGTGCTGGTATTGGTTGTCCTTGAGCACCTGGCCTTTGGCGTCGACGTAGCCGTCCTTGGCCGACCACAGGGCCAGGGTGCCAATGGCGTAGGTGAAGCGCGAGCCCTTGACGATGTCGCCTTCGCTTTCGAGTTTTTGCGGGGTGCTGTCGTCGGCGGAGAGGAAGACCTCGAAAGGCGCGCCATTCTTGATCTGGGTATAGAACTGCCCGGTTGCGCCGTAGGCGGCCACCAGCTTGTGCCCGGTGTCTTTCTCGAAGTCGGCGGCAATCGCCTGGATCGGCGCGGTGAAGTTGGCGGCCACGGCCACCTGGACTTCAGCGGCCTGGGCCGAACCCAGGGTGAAGACTGCAAGCAGGGTGGCAAGGCAAGTCGGGGCAAAACCTGAGGCGCGAAGGTTCATCAAACAGCTCCATTGGGGGCGGATGCGTTGGGCAGTGAGTGATTGGAAGGCGTCTGCACCAAGGCGAGGGGGAATCGCTATATAGCGGAATATATAGCGATTTGTCGATGAACGAAACTCTGCGGCTGGTCCTCGTTGCACGGGCCGCGACACCGATCGCGGCCCGGGTGAATCAGCGCTTGCGCAGTTGCGCCAGGGCTTGCTCGGCCAGGTGCAGGGTCAGTTCGTAGGTCGGCAGTTCCACGCCCAGGCGCAGGGCCTGGCCGGACCAGAGGTTGGCAAAGTCCGCTTCGTCCTTGGCGCGCAGCGGCATCAAGGCGCCGCCAGCGCGAGGGAAGGCCGGCGCCAGTGAGCTGATGGGGCCGATTTCGCGCATGACCCGGTTGACGATGCCCCGGGCCGGGCGCCCGGTGAACAGGTTGGTCAATGCGGTCTGGCTTTCCTTGGCATGGCGCAGGGCATGGTGGTGGGCGGCGCTGACCTTGGCTTCCGGGGTGAACAGGTAGGTGGTGCCCAACTGCACTGCCGATGCGCCCAGCGCCAGTGCCGCGACAATCCCCCGGGCATCACCGATACCGCCGGCGGCAATCACCGGCACCTGCACGGCGTCGACGATCTGCGGCACCAGGGCCAGGGTGCCGACCTGGCTGTTGAGGTCGTCGCTGAGGAACATGGCCCGATGGCCGCCGGCTTCGTAGCCCATGGCGATGATGGCGTCGCAGCCACGCGCTTGCAGCCAGAGCGCTTCATCGACGGTGCTGGCCGAGGACAGAATCTTCGCCCCGGTGGCCTTGACCCGGGCCAGCAGCGTCGGCTCCGGCAGGCCGAAGTGGAAACTCACCACCTCGGGCCGCAATTCCTCGACCTGTTGGCAACTGCTTTCATCGAAGGGCGCGCGGTTGCTGACCGGGGTCGGGGCGTCGAAGTCCACCCCCAGCTCCTGGTAGTAGGGCTTCAGGGCGTCCTTCCAGCGGGCTTCCCGCTCGACATCGACAGCGGGCATCGGGTGGCAGAAGAAGTTCAGGTTCAGCGGATTGCCGGTGGCGGCGCGGATGGCCTGGACTTCCTGACGAATCTGCTCGGGGCTGAGCATGGCGCAGGGCAGGGAGCCCAGGGCGCCGGCCCGGCAGGCGCCGATCACCATGGCGGAGCCGGTGGCACCCGCCATGGGCCCTTGAATGATTGGCAGGTCGATGCCCAGCAGGTCTAACAGGCGGCGATCAGTCCATTGGCTCATGTGCAAGAATTCTCCGTCGGCAGGATTAGACAATGAAGCCCGTGGTTTTTAGCAGGAGAAGGCGTCTCGAGGCCAGCTGACTTTTTCCATGCGGGCTCAATCCCGGGCATTTGCAACCGATTCAGGGGCTGCTGTCGGTGCTATCGATCCGGCGCTAGACTGCGCCGATATTTTTCCCCATCGCCCCCCTAAGGAAGGCTGACCATGGATGTAAAACGGCGCGAAGTTCTGCCATTCACTGTTGCAGGCCTGCAAGTACGTACCCTCAACGCTGCGGAACGACAGGCTGACAGCGCCCGGATCGGGCCGATGTGGCAGCGTTTCTATGTCGAGGGCCTGTTCGACAAGATCGGCCCCCGCCAGACCGACTCGTTCGTCTATGGCGTCTATTCCAACTACGAGTCCGATGCCAGCGGGCATTTCGATGTGACGGCCGGCGTGGCGCTGAGTGGCGACTGCGCCGAGTACCCGAGCGTGGCGATCCAGGGCGGCGAGTATCTGGCATTCAGTGCCAGGGGCGCGATGCCCGACTGCGTGATTCAGGCCTGGGGGCTGATCTGGGCCTATTTCCAGGACAACCCGCAGGTCCGTCGCGCTTTTGCCACGGATTTCGAGGTCTACAGCAGCGCCGATTCCGTGGCGATCTACATCGGCATCGAGGCTTCGGACGCGGCTTCGCGCTCGAGCAACTGACGTTTGCGCTCCACTCCCCAACGGTAGCCCGAGAGGCTGCCGTCGCTGCGCACCACCCGGTGGCAGGGGATGGCCACGGCCAGGCTGTTGGCCGCGCAGGCCTGGGCCACGGCGCGCGTGGCCTTGGGCGCGCCGATGCACTGGGCGATCTCGGCGTAGCTGGCGGTACTGCCCGGCGGGATGTTCCTCAGGGCCTGCCACACCCGCTCCTGGAACACCGTGCCTTGCAGGTCCAGGGGCAGGTCCAGGCCAATGGCCGGGGCTTCGATAAAGCCCACCACCTGGGCGATCAAGCGTTCGAAGTCGCGATCGGCGCCGATCAGGTTGGCCCGGGGGAATTTGTCCTGCAGTTGCTCCAGCAGCGGGCCGGGCTCGTCGCCCAGGAGAATGGCGCACACCCCGCGCTCGCTTTGCGCCACCAGGATTGCCCCGAGGGAGCACTGGCCCAGGGCGAAGCGGATATCGGTGTTGGGGCCACCGGCGCGGTAGTCGCTGGGCTTCATGCCGAGCAGGTGGTCGGCGGTTTCGTAGAAGCGACTGTTGGAGTTGAAGCCGGCGTCGTACAGGGCAGCGGTGACCGATTGGCCGTTTTCCAGATGGGAACGCACTTTGCGTGAGCGCTGGGCGTTGGCATAGGCGCGCGGGGTCAGGCCGGTGGCGGCCTTGAACACGCGGTGGAAGTGATAGCTGCTCATGCCCGCATGCTGTGCCAGTTGCCCCAGGCTGGGGGGCGTTTCGGCGTTCTCGATCTGCCGGCAGGCCAGTGCCACCAGCGTCGCGTGATGCGCGGCAACCTGGGTCTGGTCGCTGGCCAGGCGCTTGCTCGGTCGATAACCGGCGGCTTCGGCTTGCTCGGCGCTGTCGAAGAACTCGACATTCTCTGCCTTGGGCAAGCGCGACAGGCTGCTGGGGCGGCAATAGACGCCGGTGGTGCGCACGGCGTAGACGAAGCTGGCGTCGGCGCTGGCATCGCGCTTGAGCACGGCTTGCCAGCGCGGGTCCTGTTCGGTGCGGTGTTTGCGTGACGAAGCGGTCATGGTCGGTACTCGGTAAGCGGTGGCGGCCAGGTTAACCAGGGGCGGGCGGCTCGGCACTCCGGGTCTTGCGCTCGAATTGCCCGGGTCAGCCGGCCTGGCGCAAGGTCAGGTTGATCCGTTGCCTGCCCAGTAGCGGGTGCTGGCCGTCCTTGAGGGCCAGCACCCCGTGATAACGCAGGCGGTCCACGCCGCCCCACACCACCACATCACCATGCAGCAGCGGCACTCGCTGAGTTTTGCCGTTGCGCTGCTGGCCGCCAAAGAGAAAGGTCGCCGGCAGGCCCAGGGATACGGAAACGATGGGGGCCGTGTAGTCGCGCTCGTTCTTGTCCTGGTGCAGGGACATTTTCGCTCCGGGCCGGTAGCAATTGATCAGGCAGGAGTCCGGGGCGAACCCCGGGAAGCCAGCAGCCTGCGCCGCCGCTTCGGCCAGCTCGCGGAACACCCCGGGCATGGCCGGCCAGGGCCGCTGGCTCTGCGGGTCGATGGGGCTGTAGCGATAGCCGTGGCGGTCGGTGGTCCAGCCCAGTTGCCCGCAACTGCTGAGGCCGACCGACATGGTGAAGCCGCCAGGGGTCTGCATCTGGCGAAAGGGCGCTGCGCCAAGTACGGCATGGAGTGGCGGCAACAGCGCTTCGATCCAGGGCAGGGCGAAGCCGCGCAAGACCCTCGATTGCGGGCCCAGCAGCTCGATGCGGGCCGGCTGTTGCAGGTCGCTGTCACTGAACAGGCCGAGGTTGGCGGGGCCGCCATCACTACAGTGCATCGTGAAAAATCACTCCAAGGGTATGACGCTGGCCACTGTGAACACGACTGACGCCGTGGCGCAAGGTCACCCGATAGGGGCCGCGCGCTCCGGCTACCGGGCGATGATGCACGGCGAATACCAGGCCATCACCCTGCTTCAGACCAATGACCTGCGGCCGTGATTGCATGCGCGGGCGCTGTTCGGTGAGCACCAGTTCGCCGCCGCTGAAATCGGTTCCCGGCTGCGAGAGCAGGCAGGCCACTTGCAGAGGAAATACGTGTTCGCCGTACAGATCCTGGTGCAGGCAGTTGTAGTCCCCAGGGCCATATTGCAGGAGCAACGGGGTTGGGCGACGTTGCCCGGCGCCATGGCAGCGCTGGATGAACGCGCCGTGCTCCGGCGGATAATGCACGTCGATGTTCATCAGGCGGTTCCAGCGGTTGGCCTGGTCGACAAGGCGCGGGTAGAGCAATTGGCGCAACTGCGCCACCGGCTCCGGTAGCGGATACCCGAAGTACTGATACTCGCCTCGGCCGAAACCATGGCGGGCCATGATGACTTTCGAACGAAACAGCCCGGGGTGCTGGTAAAGGCGGCTGATGGCCTGGCACTGCTGCACCGTCAGCAGGCCTTCGAGCCGGGCGCAGCCGTCCTCGTCAAGGGCCTGCTCGATGCGGGCCCAATCCAGGTGTTGCAGGCGATCATGGAGCGATGAGGCGGGCATGGCGAGAGTGTCCTGGGCAGTAGAGAGCCCGGCCAGTCTGCGGCTCGGGTGCCTGCTGGACACTCCGTTGCTTGCGCTTGAATCGGTCGCGGGGAATGGCCTCTACAGCGCCTTGCTGACGCTGACGTCGCTGATGACATCGTCGGATTGGCCATGCAGCGCCTCGAGGGCGGCCCGGGCTTCTTCTTCGGAGCCGGTTTGCAGTTGGGCGAATTCGAAGCGGCGCTCACCATTGAGCTTGTATTTGATGACGTACTTGGTGGTCTGGGGCACGGGGCTACCTGTTGTCGCGAGGGGAGGGCTTAGCGCAGTTTCGAGCTGGAACGACGAATGATGCGGATCGAATGCGTCAGGTTCGGCTTGCGGGTCACACTGATGGCCCGGCGGTTGACGGTATCGATGGTGATGTTCCAGAAGCCGGTGCTGGGCGCGGTGATTTTCGCCGGAAACTTGTCGAAGGCGCCGCCGTGGTAGGTGTGGCGGCCGCCGTTCTTGAAGCTACGGAAGTTGGCGTCGCTCATCAGGCGAATGTTGCAGACCTGGGAGCATTCGATGACGACAATGTCGTCTTCGTTCAGGTGCTCGCGCTGGTGGATGAATTTCATGGGCGCCTCCAGAAGGGCTATAGCTACAAAAGCAAAAAACGTTTGCGTGGGCGATGGCGCAGTTTATCAGGAGCCACGGGTTATTATTCGGTGCCGGCATCGGGCTTTGACAATTTAAAACAGTTATTTGGATTTTTATCGGCGATAAAGCCGTGCCTTCGGAGAAAAACAGCGTCTTTGCTGTCGGAGGGACTTTCTTGGAGATTTCATATGAAGCGCTGGGTGTGGGTTCTGGTCTTGGCAATCGGCGGTTGCGCAAGCGTCTCGGATATTAACCAGACGCCGCCGACCCTGAGCGTGATTTCCGGCAAGAAGCCTCAGGAGTACGCCAAGTGCCTGAGCGACAAGCTTTCCGCCAGCCGTGGCGCGCTGCAGGTCGAGCCACACAAGGATGGTTTTCGGGTGATAGTGCCGCAGAGCCTGTCATCGGCTCCGGCGGCGGTGTTCTACATCGAAGGGCGCTCTGGCGGCAGCAGCATCAAGCTGCACGAGCAGATGAACAACAACCCCTTGCGGCCTCAGGATGTACGCAAGGCCGGTGAGGCCTGTATCTCCGGTTGAGGCTTGTTTCTTTCAGATGGCCGCCAGCGTTGCCCCTGCTTCCATTCTCCAGGCGTTGCCGCAGCCCCGGGTAGCGTCAGCAACGTCGGTCTTTCGCAGCCTCTTGTGCCAGTAGAAGCCTTGTTTCCCTGCGGCGATTAGCCGCTTTTTTTCGCCTGAAAAAACCTTGTCTCGCGCTTCGGTATTCGATAGGCGCGGGCCAATTTCGCGTTGTCCCGGTGGATCAATTGCCCTACTATTTGTGCGCTTATGCCATGCAGGTCTAAGCATATAACTAGAATAATGGAGTTCATATGATCCCACTGGATCGAATGCTATTGAGTGGCCTGATGCTGCTGTTTGTGCAAACTGCCCATGCCGTGGATGGGCAGAAAGTCTTCACCCAGGGGGGTGCTCAGCCGGGGGCGACGGCCTGTCTGGCCTGCCATGGCGCCGATGGCATGGGGTTGGCGCCGGCCGGGTTTCCACGCCTTGCCGGCTTGCCAGCGGGCTATCTCAGCAAGCAACTGCATGATTTTCGCAGCGGTGTGCGCAGCAACCCGGTGATGCAGCCGTTGGCCAAGGCCTTGAGCGAAGAGGAAATCACCGCGGTGACTACCGCCCTGGCCGCAATGCCTGCGCCGAAGCTTTCTCCCGTCAGCCGCAGCCAGGCCGCGACCGGTGTCGGCGAACGCCTGGCGCTGCGTGGCGCCTGGGACCGGCAGGTGCCCGAGTGCGTCAGTTGCCACGGCCCGGGTGGCGTGGGCGTCGGCAGCGCCTTTCCACCCCTGGCCGGGCAACCGGCCAGTTACCTGGTGGCACAACTGAACGCCTGGCGCGAGGGCACTCGGCACAACGACCCCAATGACCTGATGGGGCATATCGCCAAATCCTTGAGCGCCGAAGAAGTGGCCGCAGTGGCGGACTACTTTGCAACCTTGAACGCTCAGGAGGCGCGCCCATGAAGCATCTATTGATTCCAGGGGCACTGTTGAGCGTGCTCGCGACCCAGGTGCAAGCGGCCACCATCGCCATGGAAGACCAGTCGCAGATCCCCGCGCCAAGCGCTTCGGCCCATGTCGAGTACTTCAAGGCACCGGCTGAAAGCGAACTGCCGGACAACGCCTACGGCAAACTGGTGCGCGAAGGTTACGCATTGTTTGTCGATACCAAGCGCCTGGCGCCGAAGTTCGTCGGCAATGGCCTCAATTGCAGCAACTGCCACCTCGACCAGGGGCGCCTGGCCAACTCGGCGCCGCTGTGGGGCGCGTACCCGATGTACCCGGCCTATCGCAAGAAGAACGACAAGGTGAATACCTTTGCCGAACGCCTGCAGGGCTGCTTCCAGTTCAGCATGAACGGCGGCAAGCCGCCGGCGGCGGACAGCCCGGAGATTACCGCGCTGTCGGTGTACGCCTACTGGCTGGCGAGCAAGGCGCCGCTGGGCGTCGAGTTGCCCGGACGCGGTTATCCCGACATAGCGCAGCCGGCCAAGGGCTACGACCTGAAGCAGGGCGCGGCGGTGTATCAGGCGCAATGTGCGGTCTGCCACGGCGACAATGGCCAGGGCCAGAAGGCGGGCGCGGATTACGTGATGCCGCCGCTCTGGGGCAAGGACTCCTACAACTGGGGCGCCGGGATGCACCGGATCAACACCGCGGCCTCCTTCATCAAGCACAACATGCCGCTGGGCAAGGGCGGCAGCCTGAGCGATCAGCAGGCCTGGGACGTGGCGGCTTTCGTCAACAGCCATGAGCGGCCACAGGACCCGCGCCTGGTGGAGGGTTCCATCGAGAAGACCCGGGTCAAGTTCCATGCCAATGACGGGGTAAATTTATACGGTCAGACGGTAGAAGGCGTGCTGATAGGCCAGGGCATCCGATAAACTATCGCCCATTGTCACCGGTGCCGTCCGGGCTCACGCCCTGGCGGCATCGATTTTTTGGGAGAAAGCATGAAGCGGGAAGACGTCAGGGAAAAGCATGCAGAGGGCTTGATCTCTGCCACCCATGTGATTCAGAACCCGGCCAATTCGGGTGAGTGGATTGTATTTTTCAAGAAAAGCGCTGGGCGCAGCTACTTTCTGGTGGATGACAGCGACGAGGTGGAATCCTTCTGCCGCCTCGACGACCTGATCGAAACCATTCGTGGCCTGGGCATCAAATTCGCCGAGATTCATATGTAGAAGGCGTTCGCCTTCTATTTGCAGACCACCACCACGCTGCGGCTTTTGTAGTTGCCGACATCGACCCCTAGGGTCTTGTCGCTTTCCTTGGGCGCTGGTGTGCCTTCAGTGCTGACGATCCGATAGCCGGTGCCGGCGCAGGACGTATCGGCTTTCTCATAGCAGCTGGCCCAGGAACTGGCTTCCCCGGAGCAATCGATGCTCAGGCCTTGCTCGCCGTTGGTCAGGTAGGTGTTGGAGGCGGTGGCGCATCCGCTCAGGGCCAGTACTGCGGTGACGGTAAGAAGTCTGTTCATGGGCGATTTCGTCGTCTGAAGGGGAAGGGGAAGGTATAGGACGGCGCGGCGCGGCGATGCTATAGCTAATGGCCATTTCGGTACAGCGCATCACCTTAGTCTGCGGCCGGCCTGCAAAAGTGCCGTAGCCTCTGTAGGGGGGCATTTGGCGGCTACCTGGGGTGTTCCGGCCTGCTTGCGCAGGGGCCGGTTTGCAAGCGCTGCGCGGTGACGAAGGTTTACCTGAGGGGCTATCTGGAGGATGCTGCGGAACTATCTGGCACTTTATTTCTCTATGATGGCATCGGTTAGCCAGTGCGGGGCATTGTAAGGCGCTCGCGCCCTCATTAGACTGCGCCGAAACTCGTACACACAGCCTTTTTAAGGACTCATATGATCAAGAAATGCTTGTTCCCAGCAGCCGGTTACGGTACTCGCTTCCTGCCAGCGACTAAAGCCATGCCTAAAGAAATGCTGCCGGTGGTGAACAAGCCACTGATCCAGTACGGCGTTGAAGAAGCGCTGGATGCCGGATTGACTGAAATCTCCATCGTGACCGGCCGTGGCAAGCGCGCCCTCGAAGACCACTTCGACATCAGTTACGAGCTGGAAAACCAGATCAAGGGCACCGACAAGGAGAAATACCTGGTCGGTATCCGCAAACTGCTGGACGAGTGCTCGTTCTCCTACACTCGCCAGACTGAAATGAAAGGCCTGGGCCACGCGATTCTGACCGGTCGCCCACTGATCGGTGACGAGCCCTTCGCCGTGGTGCTGGCGGACGACCTGTGCGTCAACCTCGAAGGCGACGGCGTACTGACCCAGATGGTCAAGCTGTACAAGCAGTTCCGCTGCTCGATCGTGGCCATCCAGGAAGTCGACCCGCAGGAAACCAACAAGTACGGCGTGATCGCTGGCGAGATGATCCGTGACGACATCTACCGCGTTCACAGCATGGTCGAGAAGCCAAAGCCGGAAGATGCGCCGTCGAACCTGGCGATCATCGGTCGTTACATCCTGACCCCGGACATCTTCGACCTGATCGAGCAGACCGAGCCAGGCAAGGGTGGTGAAATCCAGATCACCGACGCCTTGATGAAGCAGGCGCAGAACGGCTGCGTGATGGCCTACAAATTCAAGGGCAAGCGCTTCGACTGCGGTGGTGCTGAAGGCTACATCGACGCGACCAACTTCTGCTTCGAAAACTTCTACAAGACCGGCAAAGCTTACTGATAGCGGCTGTACGGGTTTGTCGGGAAAGCCACCTTCGGGTGGCTTTTTCATTGGTCGCCCTTATGTAAAAACCTCTGCGCTGACCCGCGCGTTATCTGCGGTTATGCTTGTCAGCCTGCCTGGGAGAGTGAAATGGCCTACGATTTTGATCTTTATGTAATTGGCGCCGGTTCCGGCGGTGTGCGTTGCGCGCGATTCGCGGCGGGTTTTGGCGCGAAAGTCGCGGTCGCGGAAAGCCGCTATCTGGGAGGTACCTGTGTCAACGTCGGCTGTGTGCCGAAAAAGCTGCTGGTATACGGCGCGCACTTTGCCGAAGACTTCGAGCAATCCGCGGGCTTTGGCTGGTCCCTGGGTGAAGCGAATTTCGATTGGGCAACCCTGATTGCCAACAAGGACCGCGAGATCAATCGCCTCAACGGCATTTATCGCAACCTGCTGGTCAACAGTGGCGTGACCCTGCATGAAGGCCACGCCAGGCTGATCGATGCGCATCAGGTGGAAGTCAACGGCCAGCGTTACACCGCCAAGCACATCCTTATCGCGACGGGTGGCTGGCCGCAGATTCCGGACATTCCGGGGCGTGAGCATGCCATCAGCTCCAATGAGGCCTTCTTCCTCAAGGCGCTGCCCAAGCGCGTGCTGGTGGTGGGTGGCGGCTACATTGCGGTGGAGTTCGCCGGGATCTTCCATGGTCTGGGCGCCGACACTCAGTTGCTGTATCGCGGCGATCTGTTCCTGCGCGGTTTTGACGGCGCGGTGCGCAAGCATTTGCAGGAAGAGTTGACCAAGCGCGGATTGGGGCTGCAATTCAACGCGGACATCGAGCGTATCGACAAGCAGGCTGACGGCAGTCTTGAGGTCACGCTCAAGGATGGTCGCAAGCTGGTCGCCGACTGCGTGTTCTACGCCACTGGGCGCCGGCCGATGCTCGACAACCTGGGGCTGGAAAACACCGGAGTCAAGCTCGACAAGCGGGGCTTCATCGAGGTGGATGAGCAGTACCAGAGCAGCGAGCCGTCGATCCTGGCGATTGGCGATGTGATCGGCCGCGTGCAACTGACGCCGGTCGCCCTGGCCGAAGGCATGGCCGTGGCTCGGCGTCTGTTCAAGCCAGAGCAATACCGCCCGGTGGACTACCAGATGATTCCTACGGCGGTGTTCAGCCTGCCGAATATCGGCACCGTCGGTCTGACCGAGGAGCAGGCGCGGGAAGCGGGGCACAAGGTGCAGATCTTCGAGAGCCGTTTCCGGCCAATGAAGCTGACCCTGACCGACTGCCAGGAGCGCACGCTGATGAAGCTGGTGGTCGATGCCGACAGCGACAAGGTGCTGGGTTGCCACATGGTGGGGCCGGATGCCGGTGAAATCGTCCAGGGCTTGGCGATTGCCCTGAAGGCCGGGGCAACCAAGCGTGACTTCGACGAAACCATCGGCGTGCACCCGACGGCCGCCGAAGAGTTCGTCACCATGCGTACACCTGTCGCGGGCTGATCAGGCGTCCGTGGACGCGTCTGGCTGCGCCCTGGTTGCCGCCGCCAGACGCAGCGCCTCAAGGCCGGCCTCGGCCTTGGTGGCGCGCAACTCCATCTCTTTGCTTAGGCGGGCCTGCTCGTCGGCTCGCTCCTTGAGTGTCTGAATTTCCTGCGTGGCAACGCGCAAGCGTTCCTGGAGCAGGGCGCTTTCGCTGTCCTGGCGGGCGACTTGCTCGCTCAGCCTGACCTGCAGTGCCGAATTTTTGCTGGCGGCATCCTCGGCTTTCTTGAGCTCTTTGTGGACGGCTCGTTGTTCGCTGAGCAGGCGTTCGTTATCGCGATGCAGCTGGGTAATTTCGTCCTGGCGTACCAGGGCGCTCTGCTGAGCCTGGCGCAACTCCATCTGGATCTGTTGCAGTTGCCCCTCGTGGCGACGCTGCTCCTGTTCGCGCTGTTCCTTGCTGGCGGCGCGGTAGTGCTCCAGCGCATCCCGGGCGTGCAGGTGCTTTTCTTCCAGGGAGTGGATCTGCTGTTCCTTGTCCTCCAGGCGTAACTCAAGGCCCTTGATAGCCTGGTTCAGCTCGGCATTGCGGGTCTGTTCGCTCTGCAGCATGGAGCGGGTGTCTTGCAGGGCGGCGCTTTCGCCGGCCAGGGCGCTGGCCTGGATCTGCAGTTGCTGCTGCAGTTGTTCCTGGTGCTGGCGAGCATCATTCAGCTGGCGCTCAAGCGCCTGCTTCTGTTCCTCGAAGCGGGCGAGGGCTTGCTCCAGAGGCTCCTGGGCCTGTTCCTGCAGGCGTTGCGCCAGGCGCCCCACCAGTTCGCCCAGCTCTTCATCCAGAGGCAAGGGCCCGCTGTCGCGCCGGCTGGCGCCATCGTCCAGCTCCTTGAGGTAGCGATGGATGGTGGTTTTCGAGCCGGTATTGCCCATTTCGATGCGTACGGCGTCGATGCTGGGGTGTTCGCCACGGGCAAGAATCGCCTGGCGCGCTTTCTTCACCACCGCCTTGTTTATGCCTCCGCGAGCCATGCGTCCTCCGATGATTTTGTACTGTGATATGTAGTATGTAATTGGCGTGTATTGTACAGATAAAAGCAAATTCCTTATAGCTCAAAATTGACATGGGATATTATGGTATTACCCCGTGTGATAGGCGCCGTGAGCGGTTTTCGCTTCCAGCCGCCGTACCTTTGCCTGAGTTGAACTGCCATGAGTGAGCTGGATCGTTATCTGCAAGCGGCCACCCGCGACAACACCCGTCGCAGCTACCGGGCGGCGATCGAGCATTTTGAGGTGCAGTGGGGTGGTTTCCTGCCGGCAACGGCGGAGAGCGTGGCCCGCTACCTGGCCGCTTATGCGGGGGAGCTGTCGATCAACACCCTGCGGTTGCGCCTTTCGGCGCTGGCTCAGTGGCACAGCAGCCAGGGGTTTGCCGACCCGACCAAGGCGCCGGTAGTGCGCCAGGTGTTCAAGGGGATTCGCGCCGTGCATCCGGTTCAGGAAAAGCAGGCTCAACCGCTGCAGTTGCAGCACCTGGAGCAGGTCGTTGCCTGGCTCGAGGAGGAGGCTGCTGGCGCTGCTGCTGAAGGGCGTCAAGGGGACTTGCTGCGTGCCCGGCGTGATCGGGCGTTGATCCTTCTGGGGTTCTGGCGAGGGTTTCGCAGTGATGAGCTGTGCCGCTTGCAGGTCGAGCATGTGCAGGCGGTCGCCGGATCGGGCGTCAACCTTTATCTGCCTCGCAGCAAGAGTGACCGCGATAACCTCGGCCGGACCTTTCACACCCCGGCCTTGCAGCGGTTGTGCCCGGTGCAGGCGTACATCGAGTGGATCAACAGTGCGGCGCTGGTACGTGGCCCGGTGTTTCGCGGTATCGACCGCTGGGGGCACTTGAGCGAGCAGGGCTTGCACGCCAATAGCGTGATTGCGCTGCTGCGCCAGGCATTGGCGCGTGCCGGTATCGACGCCGAACACTACACCAGCCATTCCCTGCGCCGGGGCTTTGCCACCTGGGCTCATCGCAGTGGCTGGGACCTGAAGTCGCTGATGAGTTATGTCGGCTGGAAGGACATGCAGTCTGCCATGCGTTATGTCGAGGCCAATCCGTTCATGGGCATGGCGCGCATCGGTGAAAAGCCGGTGCAGCAGTAGATAAAGGTTTCTTCTATTAATAGTGACGGTTGATAGGCAAAGCCAATCGACAGCATCAGGTTTGCCAATGAGCCAAGCAGCGATGCGTTGGTTAGGATTCTCCCCATCAAGTTTTCACCCAACGTTTTCAATCACTGATGGAGAGTCACCGATGCCTATCATCAACAGCCAAGTAAAACCCTTCAAAGCTACCGCATTCAAAAACGGTGCATTCGTTGAAGTGTCGGACGCCGATCTGAAAGGCAAGTGGTCCGTAGTGTTCTTCTACCCGGCTGACTTCACTTTCGTCTGCCCAACCGAGCTGGAAGACCTGGCCGACAACTACGCCGAATTCCAGAAACTGGGCGTTGAGATCTACAGCGTTTCCACTGACACCCACTTCGCCCACGCTGCCTGGCACAACACTTCGCCAGCCATCGGCAAGATCCAGTACACCATGATCGGCGACCCGACCCTGGCCATCTCGCGTAACTTCGACGTGTTGATCGAAGAAGCCGGTCTGGCTGACCGTGGCACCTTCGTGATCAACCCGGAAGGCCAGATCAAGATCGTTGAGATCAACGACGGCGGCGTAGGCCGTGACGCTTCCGAGCTGCTGCGCAAGATCAAGGCCGCTCAGTACGTTGCTGCTCACCCAGGCGAAGTGTGCCCAGCCAAGTGGAAAGAAGGCGAGGCCACTCTGGCTCCGTCCCTGGACCTGGTCGGCAAGATCTAAGTCCATGCATTACCCAAGGGCGGTCATCCGCACCTAAGTCAGCTGCACCGCCCTCAAATAACGCCCGGGCGAGATTCGCTCGGGCGTTGTTTTTTCTACCGAATCAAAGGAAATCGCCCGTATGTTGGATGCCAATCTTAAAGCTCAGTTGAAGTCATACCTGGAACGGGTCACCCAGCCGATCGAGATCGTCGCCTCCCTCGACGACGGTGCGAAATCCCAGGAAATGCTCGCGTTACTCAAAGACATTGTCAGTCTTTCCAATCAGATTACCTTGCTCGATGACGGCACCGATGCGCGCAAGCCTTCGTTCTCGTTGAATCGCCCGGGGAGTGATATCAGCCTGCGTTTCGCCGGTATCCCCATGGGGCACGAATTCACTTCCCTGGTGCTGGCCCTGTTGCAAGTAGGGGGGCATCCCTCCAAAGCCAGCGCTGAAGTGATCGAGCAGATCCGCTCGCTCAAGGGCGAGTTCAATTTCGAGACTTATTTCTCGCTGTCCTGCCAGAACTGCCCGGATGTGGTCCAGGCGCTGAACCTGATGGCGGTGCTCAACCCCAACATCCGTCACGTGGCCATCGACGGCGCGCTGTTCCAGGCAGAAGTTGATGAACGCAAGATCATGGCGGTGCCCAGTGTCTACCTCAATGGCGTGAACTTCGGCCAGGGACGCATGGGCCTGGAAGAAATCCTCGCCAAGCTGGATACCGGTGCGGTCGAGAAACAGGCGCAAAAGCTCAATGCCAAAGAGGCCTTTGATGTGCTGGTGGTCGGCGGCGGTCCTGCTGGGGCGTCGGCAGCCATTTATGCCGCTCGCAAAGGCATTCGTACCGGGGTCGCCGCCGAGCGTTTCGGCGGCCAGGTGCTGGACACCATGGCCATCGAGAACTTTGTCTCGGTGAAGGAAACCGAAGGGCCGAAGCTGGCCGCGGCCCTCGAAGAGCACGTCAAGCAATACGATGTCGACATCATGAACCTGCAGCGCGCCAGCGCCCTGGTGCCGGCCAAGGAAGTGGGCGGCCTGCACGAGATCCGGTTCGAAAGCGGTGCCAGCCTCAAGGCCAAGTCGGTGATCCTCGCCACCGGTGCCCGCTGGCGTGAAATGGGCGTGCCGGGTGAGCAGGAATACAAGGCCAAGGGCGTGTGCTTCTGCCCGCACTGCGATGGCCCGCTGTTCAAGGGCAAGCGTGTGGCGGTAATCGGCGGTGGCAACTCCGGTGTCGAGGCCGCCATCGACCTGGCGGGTATCGTCAGCCACGTGACCCTGCTGGAGTTCGACAGCAAGCTGCGGGCCGATGCGGTGTTGCAGCGCAAGCTCTACAGCCTACCCAACGTCAAGGTCATCACCAGTGCCTTGACCAGTGAAGTGAAAGGCGACGGCCAGAAGGTGACTGGCCTGGCGTACAAGGATCGCGATTCGGGCGAGTTCCACGCGGTGGACCTGGAGGGCATCTTCGTGCAGATCGGCTTGCTGCCCAACACCGACTGGCTCAAGGGCACCGTCGAGTTGTCGCCCCGCGGCGAGATCATTGTCGATGCCCGTGGCGAGACTTCGCTGCCTGGCGTGTTCGCCGCCGGAGACGTGACGACGGTGCCATACAAGCAGATCGTGATCGCCGTAGGCGAGGGCGCCAAAGCATCTCTCAGTGCCTTCGATCACCTGATCCGCACGTCAGCCCCGGCATGATTGGAGGCTGAAAAAACAAAACCCCATGAGCCTGGGCTCATGGGGTTTTTTATTGCCGCTCTGTAGGTCTTGGCTGGCCGGCGAAGGGGGCAACGTCTTCGCTGGCAAGCCTGCGCCTGGGCGGGTTTACAGCGGGGCCGGCTGGATGATCTCGACCCAGTAGCCGTCCGGGTCCTTGATGAACGCCAGGCTCTTCATCCGGCCGTCGTTCAGGCGTTTCTGGAAGTCGCAGCCCAGCGCTTCGAAGCGCTCGCAGGCGGCGACGATATCCGGCACCGAGATGCAGATGTGGCCGAAGCCGCGTGGATCGCTGTTGCCGTTGTGGTAAGCGAAGGCCGGGTCGTTCTCGGTGCCGTGGTTGTGGGTCAGTTCAAGAATGCCAGGGATCGATTTCATCCACTCGGTACGTGCGGCGGCGTCGGCAGGGATCTGCGCCTTGTCCACCAGGGCGAGGAAGTACAGGCTGAATTCAGCTTCGGGGAAGTCGCGTTTTTCCACCAGGGAAAAGCCCAGGACCCGAGTGTAGAAGTCCAGCGAGCGAGTGATGTCCTTGACCCGCAGCATGGTGTGGTTGAACACGAAGCGGGCGGTGGCCGCGTCCGGTTGGGCGGTCACGCCGGGAAAGGTGTTGAGTTCGTTAAGGCTCATGGGCCCTCCAGAAGTAAGTGCGGCCAAGGCTGTGCTCGGAGGCGAGCGGCCTTGGCGGGCAATGGTTCGGACATCCTTGGAATGGCGCAATGATACGCAACTGGGTTGGGCGGCGCCAAACCCAAAGCTCCTGATCTATTGCCCAATCCTGGCGCCGGGCTCAGACTTCCAGGCCCCATCCCTTAGTGTGCAAACGCATGATCGAGTCGTTCAAATTCCCCGTCGCGGCCCTGTTTCTTCTGGCTCTGGCTGGTGTGGCCCGGGCCGAGTCGCCAATAGCCTGGCCCCAGGGCTGGACAGTGGAGCCGCTACCCGCCCAGCAGGCGAGCGAAGCCGCCAAGGTCTCCCGACAAAGAGCGGTCAAGATGGATGCGGCCGGTAACCCACTGATGGTCATGGAGTTGACCATGAGCCAAGTCGACAGTGGGCATGTAGTCAATCTGCAAGGGGTATTGCTGGAGATGCGCAAGTCGGTACAAAAGGACTTTGCCCAAGGTGGTTATCAGAGTGTCTGTAACAAGATTCACTCCGCGCAATTGAGTCGCCTGGACGCCCTGGAGACCACTTGCACCATTACCCAGAATGGCCGGCATGTGCTTTCGCAAACATTGGTGGCGGCGCTGGATGGGGATAAGGCTTATGTACTTTCATACGCCGGTCAGGCCACAGCGTTTGCCGACAGCCAGGATGAAATACGCGCTGTACGAAATAGCCTTAAACTTTAAGGAAAAATCTGAAACACTCGGTTGGTTTTTCGCTGCTTGGCTGTTCGTTATCGAAAAGGTACTAAGTGCGAAGTTGGCTGGGCATCAGAGGTTAATAGGCAGCCTCGGGCTCGGCGCTGTATCGGGTAGAGGAAGGGGCGGGGTGTCGCTGAATCCCAACCTTAGATGCAAGTCGTAATAAGAATATTCTTATAAATGTAAAAGGCCCCGCATATGCAGGGCCTTTTTCAGGTAGCGGCTTTGCTCAAGCGCGCAACCAGGAATCCACAGTGGCGGCGCCGTACTGTTCTTTCCAGGCTTTCAGGCCGCGGTGGTTGCCGCCCTTGGTTTCGATCAGTTCACCGGTGTGCGGGTTCTGATAAACCTTGACCACACGGGCGCGGCGCTGTTTAGGGGCGTTGGCCTGTGGCAGGCCGGTCTTGCCCAGGTTCGGGTCAAGAATGGCGATGATATCTCGCAGGCTCTTGTCGTAGGACTTCATCAGGGCCTGAAGTTTTTCTTCGAACTCGATTTCCTTCTTGAGTCCGGCGTCATTTTTTAGGGATTCAAGCTGCGCGAGCTGTTCTTGAAGTGCTTTCTCTGCAGCACGAAATTCAGCAAGTCTGGACAATATCTTCACTCCAATAGTCTATTTTGGCTGATACAAACCACAAACAAAGCTATAAGCCATAAGCCGGTTAAGGCTTGATTAAGTGGCCTACCTGTGAATCTTGTACAGGCGGTAAAAATTGTAGTAGTTAATGCGCCAAGAGTAAATCAGGTTGTTCTTGTTCAAGCTCGATATTGCTCATTTGATACAGATTGGTGCAGCACTCGAGTTGTTAGAGCGATTGTCTTTCGTTCTGGTATGGCTATTTAATGGCGCGCTAGCGCAGTAACAAACTCAGCACTGGGCATGGGGCGTCCGAACAAATAACCCTGCAGGAAATCCACCCCCTTGGCCGTCAGGTAATCCCGCTGTTCTGCAGTTTCAATACCTTCGGCGACTATACCCAGGTCGAGTTTGGCCGAGAGTTCGATAATGCTGTCGAGTATATGCAGCGACAGTGCATCGGCGCCGATCATGGCGACGAAACTCTGATCGATTTTCAAATAGTCGACATTGAACTGGCGTAGATAACCCAGGCTGGAATGCCCGGTGCCGAAGTCGTCGATGGCAATCATCACCCCCAGTTCATGCAGCTCGGCGAACAGTTGGTGGGTCACGGCCGTGGGCTCGATCAGTTCGCGCTCGGTCAGTTCCAGCACGAGGATCACCTTGCCCTCCGGGAAACCGGCGAGGAACTCGCGGCAGTCCTCCAGCAGTTGCAGGTCCTGGCAATGGCTGGCACTGATGTTGATGCCGATATGAAAGCCGTCGCTGAAGTGCTCGGCGTGGGGAGCCAGGGCTTGTTGGGTCTGCTGCATCAGCGAACGCGTCATGGGCACGATCAGCCCCGAATGTTCGGCGAAGGGGATGAACAGGTCGGGGCGCACCAGCCCCTCTTTTGGATGCCGCCAGCGCATCAGCACTTCAATGCCGGCCCACTGCAGGGTGTCGCCACGGACCACCGGTTGAAAGTACGCAATGAACTCCTGGGCCCCCAGTGCCCGTTGCAGTTCGTGGGTCGGCGAGACGGAGCGCTTTTGCAGCCAGTGGGCGAGCACGCCCGCCGCCGCGCCGAAAAACACCAGCAGGCTGAACAGGGCCGGGTACTGGCTCTTCATGTAGTTCCAGACATCGCCTGCGGGGAAGCCCGAGCTGACGCTGTAGGGGTAGCGCGATGAACGCAGGTGCTGGCTGGCGACGGCCTCCAGCGGCGGGGAGCCGTCATGCACGGTGCCGTCCCTGGACAGCCAGTGCCCGCCGACCTGCAGTTGCAGATGGGCGAAGCGGCTGATCAGGCGCAGGGCATTGGTCAAGTGATAGCCGTCAATGGTCGCCAGGGCGGCGCGATCGCCCTCGCTCCAGCGATAGACCAGCAGCGCAGTGTCGGGGGTGATGGGGTTGCCGTTCATCAACCAGAGGCGGCCGTCCACGTAGTCCTGGGGGTTGAGCGGCACCGCGAAGTTACCGAGCAAGGAGCTGCAATAGTTGATGTTGCGCCACACCAGGTTGGTCGAGCGGACGAAGGGCCGCCGCGTGACCTGCTCGCGCAGCGCCAACTGCCGGACTTCATCGCAATCGCGGCCCACCTGGGGCAACAGCGTCCTGGCGGCGAGGTCGGTGTTGTCGAGCATCAGGTCGAATTGGCGGATGGCCTCCTCGGCGGTTTCCAGGCTGCTGTGCATCAGCGCGCGTTCGGCCTGGGCGTAGAGAATCAGGGCGCCGAGCCCGATGGGAAGCAGTATCGCCAGTAAGGTCCAGAACATGCGGGTCGAGCGTTTCAGTGGACCTTTGGCGGTCAGGGGCATGGATCGAACCTGTCGGCGGAGGAGGGGCGGTGCACAGGTCGTGGCCCCTGGCACGGTCTTGATGATCGCAGGATAGACGGCTTTTAGCGGCGATACAGGCGTTGCGCGTGCTGGATGAAGGCCAGGGTCGCCGGCGACGCCTGACGCCGGTCCAGCACCGCGATCGCCACTTGGCGACGCACCGCCGGAGCCAGGGGCCGGCTCACATAACGCGGGTCCACAGCCTGGGGCAGCGACAGTTCGGCGACGACGCTCAAGGCATCGCCACGGGCCACGGTCTCCAGGGTGCTGAGCAACTGTGAACTGCGATAGCGGATGTTGGGGTGCAGGCCGGCACCGATGAACAAGCGTGAAACCAACTCCGCCGACCCGGCTTCGGTGAGCACGAAGGGGTCATGGCACAGCTGTTCCAGGCGCAGTTGCGCTTCGCTGGCCAGGGCGTGGCCGGCCGGAATCAATGCCAGCAATTGGTCATCGACCAGAGCAAAGGTGTCGAAGCGTTCCTGGGGCAGCACCACGAAGCCCAGGTCGATCCGACGCTCTTCCAGCCACTGCAGGACCTGGCGATCGGGGCCTTCGTCAATGTGCACTTCGATGCCCGGGTGCTCGCGGCGATAGTCATCGAGGATCCGCGGTAACAGGCGGATCGAGGCGGTGGGGCCGAACGAGCCGATGCGCAGGGTGCCACGCTTCATTCCCCGGGCATCCGCGGCTTCCTCGGCCAGGGTCGCGGCCAGACCGAGCATGGCCCGCGCGCGCTGGAGCAATTGAGCACCGATGTCGGTAAGTTCGACCTGAGCCTGATGCCGGCGAAACAACGCCACCTGCAACTCCTGTTCCAGGGACTTGATGGCGTGGGACACCGCCGACTGGGTGATGCCCAGGCGCGTGGCGGCGCTGGTAAAGCCCTGGAGTTCGGCCACCAGGGAAAAGATCTCCAGTTGGGTAAGAGTCATGAGTAAAAGCTCATTTTACGATGATCAGGCATTAGACAAAAAATGGCCGTGCAGCACAAATCCATTGCCTCAGAGCGTCTTGACCATGAGTGAAAGCAACATCAGCGGCCCCCTGGCGGCCGAATACCGGGACCTGGCGGTGTATGCCCGCCTGGCGGCAGTCACCACGATCTGGGGCGGCACCTTTGTCGCCGGGCGCTATCTGGCCGGCGGGCTCACGCCCTTGCTCGCCGCCAGCCTGCGCTTTCTCCTGGCCAGCCTGGCCTTGCTCGGCTTCATGGCGCTGGCGCGCATTCCCCTGGCGCGGCCCAACCTCAGGCAGTTTGGCCAACTGGCGCTGCTGGGTTTCTTCGGGATCTTCTTCTACAACCTGTGCTTCTTCCTCGGTCTGCAGCAGGTCAACGCTTCCCGGGCGTCGTTGATCGTGGCGCTGAACCCTGCGGTGATTGCCCTGGCGTCCTGGGCGCTGTTCAAGGAGCGTCTGGGGCGGCGCCAGCTGCTGGGGATTGTCCTGTGCCTGAGTGGCGCGGCCCTGGTGATCTGCAGTCGCGACCCTTCGGCCCTGGCGGTGCAGGCCGGTGGCTGGCGCGGCGACCTGCTGATTCTTGGCTGTGTCCTGGGTTGGGGCGTGTACTCGCTGTTTTCCAAGGGCTTGAACCACAGCCTGGGCCCCTTGCAGACGGTCACCTATTCGATCCTCCTGGGCACCTTGATGCTCTGTGTTGCCACCCTGGCCCGTGGTGAATTCGAATGGCAGGCGCTGGCCCGGCTCAATTTCGCCCAAGGCCTGAGCCTGCTGTACCTGGGCGTACTGGGCTCGGCGCTGGCCTACATCGGGTACTACGACGGTTTGCGGCGCATCGGTGCCACCCGGGCCGGGGTGTTCATCGCGCTCAACCCGCTGACGGCGGTGATTCTCGGCGCGCTGCTGCTGGAAGAACAGGTGAGCCTGGTGATGGGGTTGGGCGGGGCGTTGATTCTGGGCGGCATCTACCAGTGCAACAAACCCCTTGCGGGCAGGGCAAAAAAGGCGATTTTATAGAGAATGCGGACAAAGGCTTTTACGCTGTGTAGAATCCGGTTACGCATACAATAATAAAGTCTTCTGGCAGCAGAAGCCTCGCCCCCCAGCCTGTAAGACAGGGTCGAAATGAAGATTCTCGGGTTTCAACTGATCTATGGTGACTTCCTCGCCCGCAGCGTGCGGGGTATCTCCTGCGCGCCACCGTCCTTCCTCAGCATTGCTAGCAACTAACGATCCGTTAATTCTAAAAATATGATGAGGCGCCAACCATGGCAGATATCTTCGAAAACCCAATGGGCCTGATGGGCTTTGAATTCATCGAATTCGCATCGCCTACCCCCAACACCCTCGAACCGATCTTCGAGATCATGGGTTTCACCAAAGTCGCGACCCATCGCTCAAAAGACGTGCATCTGTATCGCCAGGGCGCGATCAACCTGATCCTCAACAACGAGCCCCACAGCGTCGCTTCGTACTTCGCGGCCGAACACGGCCCGTCGGTGTGCGGCATGGCGTTCCGGGTCAAGGATTCGCAGAAGGCCTACAAGCGTGCCCTGGAACTCGGCGCCCAGCCGATCCACATTGAAACCGGCCCGATGGAACTGAACCTGCCGGCCATCAAGGGCATCGGCGGCGCGCCGCTGTACCTGATCGACCGTTTCGGCGAAGGCAGCTCGATCTACGACATCGACTTCGTGTTCCTCGAAGGCGTGGACCGCAACCCACAAGGCGCGGGCCTGAAGATCATCGACCACCTGACCCACAACGTGTACCGCGGGCGCATGGCCTACTGGGCCGGCTTCTACGAGAAGCTGTTCAACTTCCGCGAGATCCGCTACTTCGACATCAAGGGCGAATACACCGGCCTGACCTCCAAGGCCATGACCGCCCCGGATGGCATGATCCGCATCCCGCTGAACGAGGAGTCGTCCAAGGGCGCCGGGCAGATCGAAGAGTTCCTGATGCAGTTCAATGGCGAGGGCATCCAGCACGTGGCCTTCCTCACCGACGACCTGGTGAAGACCTGGGACGCGTTGAAGAAGATCGGCATGCGCTTCATGACCGCGCCGCCGGACACCTACTACGAGATGCTCGAAGGCCGCCTGCCGAACCACGGCGAGCCGGTCAAGGAGCTGCAAGCGCGTGGCATCCTGCTGGACGGTTCTTCGGAAGCCGGCGACAAGCGCCTGCTGTTGCAGATCTTCTCGGAAACCCTGATGGGCCCGGTGTTCTTCGAATTCATCCAGCGTAAAGGCGACGATGGTTTCGGCGAGGGCAACTTCAAGGCGCTGTTCGAATCGATCGAGCGCGACCAGGTGCGGCGTGGCGTACTCGCCACCGAGTAACCCCCGGCACGCTTGAGCCAGCGGCCCGGTCAGGGAAATCCTGACCGGGCTTTATTTTGCCTGTCGGTTGGCGATTGTGAATGTGTTAATGTTTCGCCCCGATTCCCAGCCGCTGACCGACGCCTCGATGAAAACACCCAGACCTTCCCTGACCTTGACCCTGCTTCAGGCCCGTGAGGCCGCCATGGCATTTTTCCGTCCTTCGCTGAACCAGCACGACCTGACCGAGCAGCAATGGCGGGTGATCCGCATCCTGCGCCAGAACGGCGAACTGGAAAGCCACCAGCTGGCGAAGATGGCCTGCATCCTGCCGCCGAGCATGACCGGTGTGCTGACCCGCCTGGAGCGCGACCAGTACGTCAGCCGGCGCAAGTCCCCGGAGGACCAGCGCCGCCTGTTCATCACCCTGACCGACAAGGGCCAGGCCTGTTTCGAATCCATGAGCGGCGACATGGAAATCAACTACCAGAAGATCCAGCAGCAGTTCGGCGAAGACAAGCTGCAAGCCTTGCTGGCCCTGCTCAACGAGCTGAAACAGATCAAGCCCTGAGCCCCGGCGGGCGCGCGGCTCAGTTGCGGCGCTGGCGCAACAGGTGCCGGACCCCTTCAAGCACCAGCACCAGCACCGCCAGCCAGACCGGCACATAGGTCAGCCATTCCCCGGCCTTGATGCTTTCCCCCAGCAGCAGTGCGACAAACAACAGCAACACCGGCTCGACATAGCTGAGCAGGCCGAACAGGCTGAACGCCAGCAAGCGGCTGGCGATGACGTAGCACGCCAGTGCCGAGGCGCTGATCACCCCCAGCAGCGGAATCAGCAGGTACAGGCCGGGGTGGTTGTCGACCACGGCAAAGCCTTGCTCGCCGCCTTGCACAAACCACAACGCCGCCGGGATCAGCAGGGCCATGTCCAGCCACAGGCCACCCAGGTGATCGGTGCCCAGGCGACGGCGCAGGACGAAATACACCGGGTAGCCCAAGGCCACCACCAGGGTCGCCCAGGAAAAACTGCCGACCTGATACAGCTCGTTGAGCACCCCGAGGCAGGCCAGTAGGGTGGCGACTTTCTGCAAGCGCGACAGGCGCTCGCCATAGACGATGCGCCCGGTCAGGACCATGGTCAGCGGCAGCAGGAAATAACCCAGGGACACGTCCAGGCTGTAGCCGTTGAGCGGCGCCCACATGAACAGCCAGAGCTGCACCCCCACCAGGGCCGCCGACAGCAGCAGCGCCAGGCTCAGCAGCGGTTGCCTGGCCACCTGGCGCAGCACTTGGCCGACCCGGTGCCATTCGCCACTGACGATCATGAACAGGGTCATGCAGGGCAGGGTCAGGAGCATCCGCCAGCCAAAGATCTCCACCCCGGTCAGGGGCGCCAGCAGCGAGGTGTAGAAATACATGACGGCAAACAGCACCGATGCCAGGACCGATAACGCAATACCTTTAGACACACTGTCCTCGTAATACCCGAACGCTCGGGACACATAGAAATAAGGAGGGAGAAGCGAGGGGGGAATATAGAGGGTTGATCGCGGTTTTTTTGCTCTGATTGCGCCATCGCGGCGGGATTTTTTCTCGTTTATGGCGACAGTGGCGCAGAGCCTGCCACAGCCGGGGCCGGTGGCGCGCGCCTTTGCGCCGCCACCGGCCGGGTTCAGCCCAGGTGCGGAAAACGACCGGAGACGAAATGGCTCACGTCGTTGAAGCCGGGGGTCGAAGCGTGTCCCGGGCTCACCAGGGCGTCGATGAAGGCCTCGTCCTCGGCGCTGATCTTCACGTCCAGGGCGCGGGTGTAGGCGTCCCACTGGGCTTCGGTGCGCGGGCCGACAATCGCCGAGCTCACCGCCTGGTTGTTGAGCACCCAGGCGATGGCGAATTCGACGATGCCGACCCCGCGGCCTTGGGCGTACTCCTGGATCTGCTGGGCCATGCGCAGGGACTCGACCCGCCACTCGGTCTCCAGGATGCGCTTGTCCTGGCGCCCGGCGCGGCTGTTGCTGTCCGGGGCCACGTCCGGCGCGTACTTGCCGCTGAGCACGCCCCGCGCCAGCGGGCTGTAGGGCACCACGCCCAGGCCGTAAGCCTTGGCCGCGGTGATCTGTTCGGCTTCGGCCTGGCGGTTGACGATGTTGTACAGCGGCTGGCTGATCACCGGGCGGTCCACCCCCAGCTGGTCGGCGAGGCGAATCGCCTCGGCAATCCGCCAGCCGCGGTAGTTGGACAGGCCCCAGTAACGGATCTTGCCCTGGCGCAACAGATCGCCGATGGCCGAGATGCTCACCTCCAGCGGCGTGTTGTGGTCTTCGCGGTGCAGGTAGTAGATGTCCAGGTAGTCGGTGCCCAGGCGGGTCAGGCTGGCGTCGATGCCGTTGAAGATGTGCTTGCGGCTCAGGCCGCTGCGGTTGGGCACGCCATCCGCCGGGCCGAAGCCAACCTTGGACGCCAGCACCCACTCATGGCGATGGCTGGCGATGGCCTCGCCGACGATCTCCTCGGAGCGGCCCTGGGTGTAGACATCGGCGGTGTCGATGAAGTTGATCCCCTGGTCCCACGCCTTGTCGATGATGCGCAGCGAGTCTTCGGTGTTGGTCTGCTCGCCGAACATCATGGTGCCCAGGGTCAGGCTGGAAACCTTGAGACCGGAATGGCCGAGGATGCGATAGCTCATGGGCGAAATCCTTGTGCTAGAGGGGTGGCCAGGGGATTTCCGGCCATCGGAGGCGACCATCAAATACCATAACGCCCGCCTCCTGCAATGCCTGAGTGGCGCCACCTCATGCCGCTCCGGGACCGGTGCTGGTCAGGGGCACAGCGCCCGACAGCGCTGCAACACAAAGCCGTGCAGCAGCCGCACCCGCTCGGACACTTGCAAGCGATGGGGGCACAGCAAGTTGAACGGCGCCAGCTCCCCCTGCCAGTCGCCGAGCAGCGGCACCAGGCGCCCGGCGCGAATGTCCTCGGCCACATCCAGCCGGGCCTTGTAGACAATGCCGTGGCCGGCCAGGGCCCAGCGTCGGGCCACTTCGCCGTCGTCGCACAGGTAGTCGCCGCGCACCGGCACCTCGCGGGTGTCGTCGCCACGGCTGAAGCGCCAGCTGTCATAAGGCCGGTCGTTGCGCAGGTAGAGCAGGGCGCTGTGCCGCGACAGCTCCTCGGGCGACTGCGGGGCGCCGCAACGGGCCAGATACGCCGGGCTGGCGCAGGCCACGCGCCGATGCTCGGGAAGGATCGGCAGGGCCACCAGGCTCGAATCCTCGGGCACGCCAAAGCGCAAGGCCACGTCCACGGTGTCGCGGAACAGGTCGGCGTGGCGGTCATTGAGCCGCAGTTGCAGGCGCAATTGCGGGTGCTCGGCCTTGAAGTCGTCAAGCCAGGGCAGCAGCGCGTTGCGCCCGAAATCCGACGGCGCCGACAGCTGCAACACCCCGGCCAGGCCCTGGCTCTGTTGCTTGAGCGCCTGCTCGCCATCCTCCAGGGTGGCCAGGGCCAGGCGCACGCTGTCCAGATAGCGCCGGCCTTCCTCGGTGAGCCGCATGCTGCGGGTGGAACGCGCCAGCAAGCGGCAGTCGAGGCGGGTTTCCAGGCGCTTGAGGGCGATGCTCGCGGCGGCAGCGGTCAGGCCCAGGGAGCGGGCGGCGGCGGAAATGCTCCCGGCATCGGCGGTGCGCACGAAGATTTCCAGGTCGAGGATCGAGCTCATTGATAAAAATCCTTTAAAGATCTTTGCGTTTTAGCTGGATTTTTCCTCGATTGGCAAGCTGGGAAGATGCAATCACTTTCAATCGCAGCAGGTGATCGCAATGACTCTTTCCAATTTAAGCTTGTCCCGGCAAACCGTGGTGGTGATCGGTGCCGGCAGCGGCATTGGCGCCGCCGTGGCGCGTCAGGCCGCCGCTCGTGGTGCGCGGGTGGTGCTGGCCGGGCGCAACCTCGACGCCCTGCAGCGCCAGCAGGCGCAACTGGCGGAACCGGCGCGCAGCATGGCCGTGGACATCACCGATGCCGCCAGCCTCCAGGCCCTGTTCGCTGCCGTGGGCAGCTTCGACCACCTGGTGATCAGCGCCGGCCCGGCCATCGCCGCCAAGCCCCTGGTCGACACCGACCTGATGGACGCCCAGCGCGCCTTCGAGGTGAAGTTCTGGGGCGTGTGGCGCGCGGTGCAGGCGGCGCTGCCGACGCTCGCGCCCCAGGGCAGTATCAGCCTCACCTCGGGCCTGCTGTCGCGCAAGATGGTCCCCGGGCAGGTGCTCAAGACCACCCTCAACGCCGCGCTGGAAGCCTTGGGCAAGCACCTGGCCAAGGAGCTGGCACCGCGCCGGGTCAACGTCATCAGCCCTGGGGTCACCGCCACCGAAGCCTATGCCGGGATGCCCGAGGAGGCGCGGCAGGCAATGTTCGCCCGCACCGCCGCGAACCTGCCGGTGGGCCGTGTCGGGCAGCCGGACGAGGTGGCGGCGGCCTTTATCCTGGCCATGGAAAACGGCTTTATCAGCGGCAGCCTGATCGACGTCGATGGCGGTGGCCTGCTGTGAACTGGCGCTTCGATCACCTGGCGTTCAACTGCGACCAGGGCCAGGCGTTGCAACAGGCGTTCGCCGATCTGCTGGGGTTGCAACCGGGGCGGCGGCCACCGTTTCCCTTTCCCGGGCGCTGGCTGTACCAGGACCGGCAGGCGCTGGTCCACGTCATCGAACAGGCCGATAACCCCGAGCCGCAACTGAGCCACATCGCCTTCAGCACCGAGGAGGCGGCCGACGCGGTGTTGCGGCGGGTGCAAGCCAGTGGCCTGGAGCATCAGGTGGCGCAGGTGCCGGAAGACGGCCTCTGGCAAATCTTCGTCCGCCTGCCCGGCGGCCTGCTGCTGGAGCTGGATGCCCCGGCGGCGGGGGAGTTGGCCATCAGCCACGACTACACCCGGCACGCGGGTGCGCCGGACTGACGCCAGCGCTGAAAAAAGCCCGTTCCAGCCTAGGCTCGAACGGGCTTTTGGCGTTGCCGCGGCTTAGCGTTTCAGGGGGCGGGTCATGCGCAGCGCCAGCAGGCTGCCGCCGACAATCACCGCCGCCAAGAGGTACAGCGCGGCATCGGTGGAGCCGGTGCTGTCCTTGACCCAGCCGACGATGTAGGGGCTGAGGAAGCCGGCCATCTGGCCCATGGAGTTGATCAGCGCCAGGCCCCCGGCCGCCGCGCCGGCGCTGAGCAGCGCAGTGGGCACCGGCCAGAACATCGGCAGGCCGGTGAGGGCGCCCATGGTGGCGAGGGTCAGGCCGAAGATCGCCAGGGCCGGGTTGGCGGCGAAATTCACCGCGATCAGCAGGCCCACCGCGCCCATCAGCATCGGCACCACAAGGTGCCAGCGGCGCTCCTTGCGCAGGTCCGCCGAGCGACCCACCAGCAGCATGAACACCGCCGCCAGCAGGTAGGGAATGGCGCTCAGCCAGCCGATCACTAGGTTGTCGGCAAAGCCCAGGTTCTTGATGATCGACGGCAGCCAGAAGTTGATCGCGTAGACCCCGCTCTGGATGCAGAAGTAGATCAGGCCGAACGCCCAGATCGCCGGGTTCTTGAACACCGCGGCCAGGGAGTCGCTGGCGGTCCTGGGCTGGTTGGCGAGGTCCGTTGCCTGGTCGGCCTCCAGCACTGCGCGTTCAGTGGGGGTCAGCCACTGGGCGTGGGCGAAGCTGTCGCTGAGCAGGAAGAATGCCAGGGCACCGAGAATCACCGTGGGAATGCCTTGCAGCAGGAACATCCACTGCCAGCCGGCGAGGCCGCCCTGGCCGGCGGCGAAATGGTTGAGGATCCAGCCGGAGAACGGGCTGCCGAGCAAGCCGGAGACCGGGATCGCCGACATGAACAGGGCCATGATCCGGCCCCGGCGGAAGGTCGGGAACCACTGCGAGAGGTACAGCACCACGCCGGGGAAGAAGCCGGCTTCGGCGGCCCCGGTGAACAGGCGCAGGGTATAGAACTGGGTCGGCGTGCTGACGAACAGCAGGCAGGTGGAGAGGGTGCCCCAGGTGATCATCATCAGCGCGATCCAGCGCCGCGGGCCGAACCGGTTCAGCGCCAGGTTGCTCGGCACGCCGCACAGCACGTAGCCGATGAAGAAGATCCCGGCACCCAGGCCGTAGACCGTTTCGCTGAATTTAAGGGCATCGAGCATCTGCAACTTGGCGAAGCCAACGTTGACCCGGTCCAGGTAGTTGAACAGGTAGCAGACGAAGATGAAGGGGATCAGGCGCAGGGTGATGCGCTTGTAGACGGCGTTCTTGTCGTCAGTCTGGGCCAGTGCGGCAGCGGCGCTCTGTGACATGGTGTGTCTCTCTTTATTATGATTTTTCGCGGTGCAAGGGTAACGTTGACCGCCCTGAGAGTCTCGGCCAGCGGGGTGGGCCTGTCTTTGTGCCGGCGCACAGCGATTGGCCCCGGGCCCTGTGCCACTGAACAATGTTATTGAGCGCGTTACTCAACGCGTTACTGAACGACGTTAATTAATAACGTCACTGCCGCGCCACGTGCGGCCCGTCCCAGCTGCTGCAGTCGTCAAGGATCATCCCCCATGTTCGAACTGGATCACGACCTGGCGCAGGATATCGTCGACCGCACGATGGCGATCCTGCCCTACAACGTCAACGTCATGGACAGCCAGGGCCTGATCCTCGGCAGTGGCGAGCCGGAGCGCATCAACACCCGGCATGAAGGCGCGCAACTGGTGCTGGCCAACGGCCGGGTGGTGGAGATCGACGAACCCACCGCGCGCCAGCTCAAGGGCGTGCAGCCGGGGATCAACCTGCCGTTGCTGCACGACCGGCGGCTGATCGGGGTACTGGGCATCACCGGTGATCCGGCGCTGTTGCGCACTTACGCCGAACTGGTGCGCATGACCGCCGAGATGCTGGTGGGCCAGCGCCACCAGCAGGCCGAGCAGCAATGGCGGCGCCAGCGCTGCGACGACTTGCTGGCCCTGCTGTTGAGCGACAGCGGCGACTCGCCGCGGCTGGAGGATGAAGCCCGGCAGATGGGCCTCAAACCGCAACTGGCACGCACGCCTTACCTGTTCGAACTGGGGCTGGAGGCGGCCGCGGGGCAGGGTGTCGAGAGCCTCAGCGCCTGGTTGATGAGCCGTTACCCGGACAGCTGGTGCGTCAGTTCGTCGAAGACCTCCCTGCTCTGGTGCCGCCCGGCGAACCTCGGCCTGGACAACCCGCGCCTGCTGGAAAAGCTCGACGGCCTGGGCTGGAACATCCAGCGGGTGGCCGTCGGCGGGCAGGCCGATGGCCTGGCGGGCTTGCGCCGTTGCTATCGCCGGGTCGGCGACCTGCTGGCCTACGGCCGCGACCTCTTGCCGGACTCGCGGCTGCTGACCCTCAACCGCTACCGCCTGCCAGTGATGCTCTGGCGCCACCGCAACGACGACGCCCTGGACGAACTGCTGGCGCCGTTGCGCAAGGTCCTGGCCAAGGACAGCAACGGTCAGCTGCTGGCGACCCTGCGCAGCTGGTGCGAGCACGATGGCCAGAGCCAGGCCTGCGCCGATGCCCTGGGCATCCACCGCAACAGCCTGCGCTACCGCATGGAGCGCATCGCCGAACTCAGCGGCGTCGACCCCTTGCGCCTGGACGGCATGCTGGCCCTGTACCTGGGGGTGCAATTGCTGCCCCGCAGCGCCGAATCGTCCTGACCCCTCGTTGTCGCCGCGGCTGAGCCGGCGAAGGTCCGCAGGACCTTGCTTGAGGGTCTCCCGCCGACCCCTTCACGCCCTTGCAATCAACAGCGTCGTCCGGCCAATCTGCCGCCCTTGTAGCAATGAACAATAAAGCCCCCCCGGACTTGTGCAGCGGCCCGGGGTCAGCGCCTGCGCCAGATGGCAGCATGGCGGCACAAGAACCGGAGAACGCCCCCATGAAAATCATCATCGCCCCCGACTCGTTCAAGGACAGCCTGAGTGCCGCAGGCGTGGCCCAGGCCATTGCCCAGGGGCTGGCCGAGGTCTGGCCCGATGCCGAGCTGTGCCAGTGCCCGATGGCTGATGGTGGCGAGGGCACCGTGGAGTCGATTCTCGCCGCCTGTGACGGGCAACTGCGCCGCCATCGGGTCCAGGGGCCGCTGGGGGCGGCGGTCGAAGCCCGCTGGGGCTGGCTGCCCCAGAGTCACACGGCGATCATCGAAATGGCCGAGGCCAGCGGCCTGCAATTGCTGGCGCTGGAGCAGCGCGATGCCTGCAACAGCAGCACCTTCGGCACCGGGGAGCTGATCCAGGCCGCGCTGGATGCCGGGGCCCGGCGCATCATCCTGGCGATTGGCGGCAGTGCCACCAACGACGGCGGCGCGGGTGCCCTGCAAGCCCTGGGCGTGAAGTTGCTGGACCGCCAGGGCCGGATACTGCCCCGTGGCGGCCTGGCCCTGGCTGACCTGGCCGCCATCGAACTGGGCAGCATGGACCCGCGTCTGGCCCAGGTGCGTTTTGAAATCGCCGCCGACGTCAACAACCCGCTGTGCGGCGAACAGGGCGCTTCAGCGATCTTCGGTCCGCAGAAAGGGGCTTCGGCGCAGCAGGTGCAGCAGCTGGACCAGGCCCTGGGGCACTTTGCCAACCTGTGCGCCGAGGTGCTGCCCAAGGATGTGCGTGACGAACCTGGCAGCGGTGCGGCGGGTGGCCTGGGGTTTGCCGCCAAGGCCTTTCTCGCCGCGCAGTTTCGCCCGGGCGTGGAAGTCGTGGCGGAACTGGTGGGCCTGGAACGGGCCATGCGCGGGGCTGATCTGGTGATTACGGGTGAAGGGCGTTTCGACGCCCAGACCCTGCGGGGCAAGACGCCGTTTGGCGTGGCGCGGATTGCTCGGGAGCAGGGCGTTCCGGTGATTGTGATTGCTGGCACGCTGGGTGAGGGTTATCAGCAGCTCTACTCGCACGGGGTGGATGCGGCCTTTGCTCTGGCCAGTGGTCCCATGAGTCTGGAGCAGGCTTGCCGTGAAGCGCCGCGTTTGTTGCGTGAACGTGTGGTTGATATTGCCCGGGTTTGGTGTCTGGGTAGCAGTGCCCGTTAGTGAGTGGGGTGGGGTACATATCCGTTGCTGCGGTAATGGCGGCTGGCGGTTTCGCTTTTACAGCGACTCACTTTTGAAAAGCGCAAAAGTAAGCAAAACGCTTCTGCCCCTCCACTCGGCGCCTCGCCTAGGCTCGGCATGCCCTCTCTCCGGCATTGATCCGTGGGCCGCCGCCACCGGCCGTCCCTGGCCGGATGGCGGCTAACCCGGCGTCCTGCCGGGTTACCCACGGCTCAATGCCTGCGTTCGGCCATCGTGTCTAAGGGGGCAGGAAGATCAAAATCAAAATCTGACGGCGGCCTTGCGGCCGGCCTGAAGCGGGAGTGGGGTGTTACCTGTGAGCTGGTTGGCCAGCGAAGAGCCCTTCGAGCATTGCAGTGCCCGCCGGGCCGCCAGCCATCGCCCGTCAGTAGACCCCGCCGTCGCGGGTGGGGGTGTCCAGGGTCTTGTACTGGCCGACCAGGCTTTGCAGGCCCTTCATCAACACCGTGGTATCCACCCCCACGGCCACGAAGTTCGCCCCCAGTTCGATGCTGCGCCGGGCCAGGCGCTGATCGGCGCTGAGAATCCCCGCCGCCTTGCCTGCGCGGCGTATGCGCACGATGGCGTCCTCGATGGCCGCGGCGACATCCGGGTGCCCGGGGTTGCCGCGCTGGCCCATGGCCGCGGACAGGTCCGCCGGGCCGATGAATACGCCGTCAACGCCGTCCACCGCGAGGATTTCATCCAGGTTGCGCAGGCCTTCGAGGTTCTCGATCTGCACCAGCAGGCACATTTGTTCATCGGCGCGGTCCAGGTAGTCGGCGATGCTGTTCCAGCGCGATGCCCGGGCCAGGGCGCTGCCCACGCCACGCACCCCGAGTGGCGGATAGTGCATGGCTCGCACCAGCTGGCGCGCCTGCTCGGCGCTTTCGACCATGGGGATCAGCAGGGTCTGGGCGCCAATGTCCAGCAGTTGCTTGATCAGTGCGGTGTCGCCGATCGGCGGGCGGATGATGCCCTGGGCTGCGTAGGGGGCGATGGCCTGCAACTGCGCCAGCAGGCTGCGCAGGTCGTTGGGGGCGTGTTCGCCGTCCAGCAGCAGCCAGTCGAAACCGGCGTTGGCCGCCAGCTCGGCGCAGTAGCCGTCCGCCAGCCCCAGCCACAGGCCGATCTGCGGCTCGCTCTGGTGCAGGCGTTGCTTGAACAGGTTCAGTGGCATGTCCATGGCGTTCTCCTCAGACAAAGCGGCAGGCAATGCTGCCCAACTGATCGTAGTCGACGTGGAAGACATCCCCGGGGCGGGCCGCCACCGGGCGGGTAAAGGAGCCGCCGAGAATGATCTGCCCGGCTTCCAGGCCGACGTCGTAGGCCGCGAGCTTGTTGGCCAGCCAGGCCACGCCCTTGGCCGGGTGGTTGAGCACCGCCGCGGATACCCCGGATTCCTCGATCACGCCATTGCGGTAGAGCACCGCCGGCACCTTGCGCAGGTCCACATCCCCGGGGCGCACGGCGCGGCCGCCCATCACCACCCCGGCGTTGGCGGCGTTGTCGGAAATGGTGTCGAAGACCTTGCGCGTGGCCTGGGTCTGCGGGTCCACCTGCTGGATGCGGGCGTCGATGATCTCTAGGGCCGGGATCACCCAGTCGGTGGCGTCCAGCACATCGAACAGGGTGCAGTGGGGGCCTTTCAAGGGCTTGCCGAGGATGAACGCCAGTTCCACCTCGACCCGCGGAACGATAAAGCGCTGGAACGGAATGTCCGTGCCTTCATCGAACAGCATGTCGTCCAGCAGGGCGCCGAAATCCGGCTCGGTGATGTTCGACGACACCTGCATCGCCCGCGATGTCAGGCCGATCTTGTGGCCCACCAGCTTGCGCCCGTCGCGGATCTTCTGTTGCACCCAACTGCGCTGGATGGCGTAGGCATCCTCGATGCTGATGTCGGGGTATTGCAGGGACAACTGGCCGATCTGTTCGCGGCTGCGTTCGGCGGCATTCAGGCGCGCCGCGGCTTCCTGGATATCCGAGGGGCTGAGCATGGTTATTTCTCCCGAGGGTTGACGATATGGGCCGGCACCTGGAGCACCAGCCAGGCGCCCAGGGCGATCAGCAGGGCCAGGGCATAGAGGGCCAGGCTGGCGCTTTGCGTGGCGTCACGCACCACGCCGATCAGATAAGGGGCCAGGAAGGCGGCAACGCTGCCGAAGGAGCTGATCAGGGCAATGCCCGCCGCCTGGGCGTTGCTGGCCAGAAACGCTGGCGGCAGTTGCCAGAACATCGGCAACGCGGCGCTGGCGCCCATGCCGGCCACCAGCAGGCCGAACATCACCAGCCACGGGTTGCCCGGGGCCAGCCCGGTGAGGATCAGGCCGAGGCTGGACATCAGCAGCGGTATCGCCAAATGCCAGCGGCGTTCGCGCAGGCGGTCCGAAGAGCGGCCGATGCCGAGCATGAACAGGCAGCCGGCCAGATAGGGCAGGGCACTGAGCATGCCGACATTGCTGTCCCGGGCGATGCCGGCGTGATGGATCAGGGTCGGCATCCAGAAGGCGATGGTGTTCACCGCCAGCATCACCGCGAAGTACACGCACACCAGCAGCCAGACGTGGCGATCCTTGAGGATGCCGCTGAAGCGGGTGATGGACTTGTGCTGTTCTTCCTGTTGCAGGGCCTGGCGCAGCCAGGTTTTCTGCGCCGGGGTCAGCCAGTCCACCTGCTCGATGCTTTCCGGCAGGGCCTTGAGCACCACCAGCCCCAGCAGGACCACCGGCAGGCCTTCGATCAGGAACATCCACTGCCAGCCGCGCAGGCCGCCAAAGTCGTGGAAGCTTTCCAGGATCCAGCCCGACAAGGGGCCACCGATGACCCCGGCCATGGGCACCGCGATGGCGAACAGCGCGGTCACCTGACCCCGGCGGCGGGCGGGGAACCAGCGGTTGAGCAGCACCAGGATGCCGGGGAAGAAGCCTGCTTCGGCAACCCCCAGCAGAAAGCGCAGGACGTAGAACCCCCAGGCGCTGTCCACCAGCATCAGGGCGCTGGACAGCAGGCCCCAGACCAGCATCAGGAAGGCGATCCAGCGCCGTGGGCCAACCCGGTCCAGGGCCAGGTTGCTGGGTACGCCGAACAGCGCATAGGCGACGAAGAACAGACCGGCGCCGAGGCCGTAGACGCTGTCGCTGAAGCCCAGGTCCTGAGTCATCTGCAGCTTGGCGAAACCGATATTGATGCGGTCCAGGTGGGCGAAGATGTAACAGACGAACAACAGCGGCATCAGCCGCCAGGTGATCTTGCGATAGCAGTCGTCGACCTCGGCGCGCGAGGTCTCGGCGATGGTGGCGTGGGGCATGGCAAGGGTCTCGTTATTGTTCTTGTGTGGGGCGCCGGCCTGCTGGAGCCGGCTTGCCGACGACAGGGCCGGCACGTGGCTCAGCTCTGTCGGCGCAGGAACTCGTGCACGTTGTTGTGCTTGAAGTTCAGCTCGGCCTCCAGCTCGCTCATCTCGAACGACAGCGCCAGCAGGCGCTGGGCCTGCAGCGCGGCGAAGTGCGCCTTGATGATTTCGAACAGGCCTTCGGCGACCTCGCGTCGGGTCGCCAGGTCGCGCCCGGCCCCCACTTGCAGGCGCATGTGGACGAAGGCGTAGTCGTGCTTGCCATCGGCCATGCGCCAGGTGTCCAGGCGCACTCCGCGGCTGCGAATGCCGCCCAGGGGGAACACGCCCGTGGCGCCCAGGTAGTCATGAACCTTGGTGAACAGCCCCGGCAGGTCGGCGGCCTGTTCGATGTTGTCGGTGTACTCAGCGATGAAATGTGGCACGGAGGCCTCCTTCGGAGGCAGCAGCAAGCGGCAAGCTACAAGCTGCAAGAGGGTTCTCTTGCGGCTGTAGATTGGCGACTTGCCGCTGCTGTCGATGTGGTCTTGCAGCTTGAAGCTGGAAGCTTGCCGCTGCTGCTAGAAAATGGCGTTGATCTGGCCGGTGCCGGAGCTGCCGAACAGCGGCGTGACGATCTCGGCCGGGCGGTTGTGTTCAGGCCCGCCCAACAACCCCAGGAGCATTGCCGTATCGTGCATGCCGCCCTCGCCGTGGCAGCTGCTGGCGTAGTCCGGGAGCATGGCGCAGAACTCGCGAAAGCGGCCCTGCTGCCACAGTTCCACCACGCGCTGGTCGACCTGCTTGTCGAATTCCCGGGTCCAGTTGTGGATGTTGGCCTCGGCTTCGCGGTCGTTGGAGAAACGGTGGGACAGCGAACCGGACGCCAGCACCAGGACCTTGCGGTCGCTCTTTTCGATCGCCCGGCGCACCGCGGCGCCGAAGGTGAAGCTGTCTTCCAGTTTGTGCCAGGCACACCAGGCCGCGATCGACACCACCTTGAAGTGCTCGGCGGCGGGCACGTCCATGTGCATGTAGCGCATGGGCACCAGGGTGCCGTATTCCAGCTCCAGGCTGGGGATGTTGTGGGCCAGGGTACGCACGTCGGCGGCGTTGGCCTCGGCGGCGATCAGTTCCCCCAGTTCCGGGCAGCCCTGGTAGTCGTAGGTCATGTTCTTGATGAAGTGCGGCAGCTCGTTGCTGGTGTAGGTGCCGTTGAACACCTCGCCGCAATTGATGTGGTAGCCGCTGTTGACCAGCCAGTGCACGTCGAACACCACCGCGGTGTCGGCCCCCAGCGCCCGGGCGCGGCGGGCGATTTCCTTGTGCCCGGCAATCGCCGCCTCACGGCAGCCGTGGTGCTTGCCCGGCAGTTCGGACAGGTACATCGATGGAACGTGGCAGACCTTGGCGGCCATGACGACTTCGCCCATGGTGCTTCTCCTGAAACATCTTATTGTTGGCGTGATCCGGGACGGTTCTGAACCTTACACGCCCCAGCGCGGAATGGGGTGACTGCCCATGGAGAGGCAGACGTTCTTGATCTCGGCAAACACCTCGAAGCTGTACTCGCCGCCTTCACGGCCGGTGCCCGAGCCCTTGATGCCCCCGAACGGCTGGCGCAGGTCACGCACGTTCTGGCTGTTGATGAACACCATGCCGGCCTCGATGCCCCGGGCCAGGCGATGGGCCTTGCCGATGTCCTGGGTCCAGATGTAAGAGGCCAGGCCGTACTCGGTGTCGTTGGCCAGCTGCAGGGCCTGGGCCTCGTCCTTGAACGGGATCAGGCACACCACCGGGCCGAAGATCTCTTCCTGGGCGATGCGCATCTGGTTGTCGACGTCGGCGAACACCGTGGGCTGAATGAACTGCCCACGGGCCAGGTGCGCCGGCAGGTTGGCCGGGCGTTCCAGGCCGCCGGCCAGCAGGGTCGCGCCTTCCTCGATGCCGATGCGGATGTAGCCGGTGACCTTGTCGTAGTGGGCCTGGGTGATCATCGAGCCGACCTGGGTCTTGGGGTCCTGCGGGTCACCGACGATCAGGCGCTTGGCCCGGGCGGCGAACGCCTTGACGAACTGCGGGTAGACGCTTTCCTGGATGAAGATCCGGCTGCCGGCGGTGCAGCGCTCGCCGTTCAGGGAAAAGATGGTGAACAGCGCGGCGTCCAGGGCCCGCTCCAGGTCGGCGTCCTCGAAGATCAGCACCGGCGACTTGCCGCCCAGTTCCATGGAGTACTTCTTCAGGCCGGCGGTCTGCATGATCTTCTTGCCGGTGGCGGTGCCGCCGGTGAAGGAAATCGCCCGCACGTCCGGGTGGCGCACCAGGGCATCGCCGGCGGTGGCGCCGTAGCCCTGGACGATGTTCAGCACCCCGGCGGGAATTCCGGCTTCCACCGCCAGGCGGCCCAGTTCGTTGGCGGTCAGCGGCGACAGTTCGCTCATCTTCAGCACTGCGGTGTTGCCCAGGGCCAGGCACGGCGCGGTCTTCCAGGTGGCGGTCATGAACGGCACGTTCCACGGCGACACCAGGGCGCAGACGCCCACCGGCTGGTACAGGGTGTAGTTGAGCATCTGGTCGTCCACCGGGTAGCTGTGGCCATCCATGCGGGTGCAGACCTCGGCGAAGAAGTCGAAGTTGTGCGAGGCCCGGGGAATCAGCACGTTGCGGGTCTGGTGGATCGGCAGGCCGGTGTCCAGGGTTTCCAACTCCGCCAGGTGCGGCACGTTTTCCTCGATCAGCGCGCCCAGGCGGCGCATCAGCCGGGCGCGTTCCTTGGCCGGGGTATTGGCCCATTTCGGGAAGGCGTCCTTGGCCGCCGCCACCGCCTGGGCGATTTCCCCGGCGCCGCCGCTGGCCACCTCGCCAATGGCTTCACCGGTGGCGGGGTTGTAGTTGGTGAACACTTCACGGCTTTCGACTTCGCGACCGTTGATCCAGTGCTTGATCATTTATGCGTGCTCCTTGGCCGCGGTGGTGGGTTCTGGTTGGGCGTGATGGGCGAAGAATTCGCTTTCGCTGACGATGCGGTTGACCAGCCGGCCGACGCCTTCGATCTCCACCACCACTTCATCGCCGGGCACCACGTCGGACAGGCCTTCGGGGGTGCCGGTGGCGATCATGTCGCCCGGTTGCAGGGTCATGAAGCCGGACAGGTATTCGATCAGGTAGGGGATGTCGAAGATCATGTCGGCGGTGCTGCCTTGCTGGCGCAGCTCGCCGTTGACCCAGGTGCGCAGGGTCAGCTTGTTGGGCTCGGGCACCTCGGCCGCGTCGATGATCCACGGGCCCACCGGGGTGGTGGCGTCGCGGTTTTTCACCCGCAGGTTGGGCCGGTAGTAGTTCTCCAGGTAATCGCGGATCGCGTAGTCGTTGCACAGGGTGTAGCCGGCCAGGTAGTTGAGGGCGTCCTCGCGCTTGACGTTGCGCGCGGTCTTGCCGATCACCGCCACCAGCTCGCACTCGTAGTGCATGTAGGCGACGTTGTCCGGGCGCCAGGTCACCTGCTTGTGGCCGGTGTAGGTGCCCGGCGACTTGATGAACACCAGGGGCTCGGTGGGCGGCTTGAAGGCCAGCTCGGCGGCGTGGTCGGCGTAGTTCAGGCCCAGGGCGAACAGGGTCCCGGTGGCCGGCGGCAGCCACTGCACCTGGTCTTCGGCCAGGACCCGGCCGTCCTCCAGTTGCAGGGTGTTGGGGCCGGTGACGAGGGCTTGGTGGACCTGCCCCTGATAACGAATGCGTGCCTGTTTCATGTCGGTTCCTTATTCGGCCACGATGGTGTTGGCGAGGCGGCCCAGGCCGCTGATCTGCACGTCGACCCGGTCGCCGGGGCGCACGTCGACCCGGCCTTCGGGGGTGCCGGTGATCAGCACGTCGCCGGGGTGCAGGGTCATGAACTCGCTGATCTCGGCGATCAGCTGGGGAATGCTGCGCACCAGGTTGGCGGTGCTGTTGTGCTGCACCCGCTGGCCGTTGACGAACAGTTCCAGGCTCAGCGCGTGGGGGTTGGCCACCTCGGCGGCCGGCACCAGCTGCGGGCCCAGGGCGCAGAAGCCGTCGCGGCACTTGGCCTTGACCGCCGGGCGGTAGTAGCTGTCTTCCGGCAGGCTGAACTCGTTGACAATGGTGTAGCCGGCCACATGGTCCATGGCCTGTTCCAGGCGCACCCGGCTGGCGCGCTTGCCGATCACCACGCCCAGCGCCGGGCCCGGCTGCAGGCGTTCCACGCCCTGGGGAAAGACCACCGGCGCTTCATGGCTGTTGCGGGTATTGGGGGTCTTGATGAACAGCACCGGCTTCACCGGCGGCTTCTGGTAGGGCGGCTGGGTGAAGCTCTGCAGATGGCTCTGCAGCAACCCCTGATAGTTCAGCGCAACGCCGAACAGGGTGCCGCCGGCGTGATCGTTCAGTGCACGGCTCATCGGGCTCTCCTGGTGTTCGTTCCCGTGGCGGCTTGCCGCTGGTGGGTCGATTTCGTTAATGTGTTAACGTTATATTTAATATGTTAACGATCGTCAAGCGACGACCTTGCAGGTTCCAACCCGAAGTGGCGGGCAAGCCGCGAATCACGCAGGATGCGCAGGGTCCGCGTGGATGAAAATAAAAACAGAAGGGCGCCATGAACCCACGCCAACCGATCCCCAACATCAACATCGGCCAGGTCTACGACCAGCGTTACGCCGATGCCCAGGTGCATTACGACAAGCTCAGCAACCTGGCCGGCTTCTTCGGCCGCAACATGCCGGTGCACCGCCACGACCGTTTTTTCCAGGTGCATTACGTGCAAAGCGGCGCGGTGCGGGTCTACCTCGATGACCAGCAGTACCTGGAGTCGGGGCCGATGTTCTTTCTCACCCCGCCGACCATTCCCCATGCCTTCGTCACCGAGGCCGACAGCGAGGGCCACGTGCTCACCGTGCGCCAGCAGCTGGTCTGGGAACTGATCGGCGCCGACCCGGCCCTGGCCCCGGCGCCGCTGGTGCCACCGGCCTGCGTGGCCCTGGCGCGGCTGGGGCCGCCGTTCGCCGGCGAGGTGCGGCGCCTGGAGTGCCTGTTCCATGAGTTGCAGCAGGAAGTCGCCGGGCAGGACGCGGGGCGCGAGCCGGCCCTGGAAGCCCTGACCCGGCTGCTGATGATCAGCCTGCTCAGGCTTTCGGCGAATTCCCTGACGGCGCGTCCGGCGCGCCATGAAGACCTGCAGATCTTTCACCGCTTCAACGAGCTGATCGAGGCCCGCTACCTGGAACACTGGCCCCTGGGCCGCTACGCCAGCAGCCTGGGGGTGACCGAGGCGCGGCTCAATGACGTCTGCCGGCGCATCGCCGACCTGCCGTCCAAGCGCCTGGTGTATGAGCGGCTGATGCAGGAGTCCAAGCGCCTGCTGCTGTTCACCGGCAGCTCGATCAACGAGATCTGCTACCAGCTGGGCTTCAAGGACCCGGCGTATTTCAGCCGCTTCTTCCAGCGTTACGCCAAGACCGCGCCGGGGGAATACCGCGCGCGCCAGGGCCAGACGAACCCGCCAGGGGCCGACGCGCCAGGCCCTTGAGCGCTGGCGCCGGGTCGGGCCGTTCGGCGCGGCTGCGATGCCTCGCCCGGGGCGCTGGCGATGGCGGTATTCGAACCTGGCCGAGCGTGGCAGAATCCGCGCCTTTGTCTGACCAGGAGCGTCGTCATGCTGCGTCCCGCTGTGCTGTCTTTGCTGGTGCTTGGCGCCGCTCCCTGCCTGGCCCAGGAGCTGCCGGAACTGACCCCGCTGTGGGTGCAGCAGCAGGGCTGGATCAGCGCCTGCGACAACCGCCGCGACTGCCAGCTGCTCTACACGCCGAACATCGGGTTTGCCGAGCCGGTCAACCACCTGACCCTGATCATCCGCAGCCAGGCCGGTCCCGAAGGCCGGCTGCAGCTGCAACTGGAGCACCAGGGCGCGCCTATCGAGCCCAACGCGCTGCGCCTGGACGGCCGGCCGCTGGAGCCCGCCTTGCTGGCGGCGCTGGTGCAGGAAGTGGAAGCCCCCGACAGCACCCGGCAGCAGCAGTATTACCGGGTTGACGATCAGGCCCTGGCCCGGCAATGGCTGGCGCGGTTGCGCAGCGGGCAGGTGCTGGAGCTGCCGGGGGCGCAACCGGCCCGGGTGCTTCTGACCGGGCTGGCCGAATTGCTGCAACAGGTCGATCAGGTGCAGCACCGCCAGGGCACGCTCAGCGCCCTGGCCACGCCCGGCGAACAACCGGCCAGCGCGGTGCCCAGGGTCCAGGCGGCCCCGGCGTTGCGCCCCTATCCCGGGGTGACGCCGCTCAGTGCCCGGGAGCGCAGCGGGCTGCGGGCGGCGGTGCAGAAAACACTGCCAGCGCCTAAGTCGGAAGAGGACGACGACTACGTCATGCCTGCGCGCATCGAGCTCTATCCGCTGACGGCGCAGCAGGCGCTGGTGTTCGAGTTCTCCGACTGCGGCGCCTATATCTGCCTGTTCGACATCAGCAGCCGCTCGCGCACCGCGCCCTATGCGCTACAGCCCCTGCAGATGCAGGCATTGCCGGACGGCAGCGTCGACCATGCCGGCGGCATCAACTATGACCCCGAAACCGGGACGCTCAGCAGCTTCCTCATGGGCCGCGGGATCGGCGACTGCGGGGAAATGGCCAGTTGGCACTTCGACGGCCAGGCCTTCCAGCTCACCGACTACCGGCGCATGCCCAATTGCAGTGGCCTGGGCTACGACAACTGGCCGGTGCTCTGGAGTGCCGAGGCGCCGAAGCGCCCCTGAACCCTGAACCCTGGCCTCAGGCGCACGCGTGGCCCTGGGGCTCGGTGCTTGGCTGTGGCAGTGACGAGCCCAGCAGCAGGTCGGCGGCCTTTTCCCCGATCATGATCGCCGCGGCATTGGTGTTGCCGGTGATCAGGCTCGGCATGATCGAGGCGTCCGCCACCCGCAGCCCCTGCAGGCCGTGGACCCGCAGTTGATCGTCGACCACCGCCAGTTCGTCATGGCCCATCTTGCAGCTGCCCACCGGGTGAAACACCGTGCCCAGGTGCTGGCGAATCCATTGTTCGATCTGCTCCTGGCTCTGCACCTGCGGGCCGGGCACCAGCTCGCCTCGCAGGCGCTGGGAAAAGGCCCGGGTCGCGGCCAGCTGGCGTACCAGGCGCAAGCCGGCCACCAGTTTGCGCAGGTCCTCCGGGTGGCTGAGGAAGTTGGCCTCGATCAGCGGCTTGTCGTGCGGGTCGGCAGAATTGAGACGCACCCGGCCACGGCTTTGCGGGTGCATCACCGCCACGTGCAGGCTGATGCCATGGCCCACGGGGATCAGGCGCTGGGGCTGGTTCTTCAGGGCCGGGGCGACGATCAACCCCAGCTCCGGCACCGGGTCTTCGGGCGTAAGGCGCAGAAAGGCCCCGGACTCCACGGTGTTCGACGTCAGCGGGCCCCGGCGCCGGGTCAGGTACTGCCAGGGCGAACGGGCCAGGGGCAGCAGGCCCTTGGGCGAAAGGCCGTAGCCCAGCTCGGGGTCGCTGCGGTACATCAGCACGATGTCCTGGTGGTCCTGCAGGTTGAGGCCGACCCCCGGCAACGGGTGGCGCGGCAGGATGCCGTGGGGTTTGAGTTCCTCCGCCGGGCCGATGCCGGAGAGCAGCAGCAACTGCGGCGAGTTGATCGCCCCGGCGCACAGGATCACTTCCCGGCGCGCCTGCAATTGCCGCACCTCGCCGTTCTGGCTGATCTCCACGCCGCTGGCGCGGGTGCCCTGCAGCAGCACCCGGTGGGTCAGGGTGCTGCTCAGGACGCTCAGGTTCGGCCGCTGCAGGATCGGGTGCAGGAAGGCCCGGGCCGCGCTGCAACGCTCGCCGTTGATCTGGGTGACATGGAACGGCCCGAAGCCTTCCTGTTCCGGGCCGTTGAAATCCGGGTTGTAGCTCCAGCCCAGTTCCGTGGCCGCCTCATAGAACACCGGGTTGACCGGGCTCGGGCTGCGCTGTTCGGCGACGTTGAGTTCGCCGTGCTGGCCGTGCCAGGGCGAGGCGCCCGGTTCGAAATGCTCCGAACGCTTGAAGTAGGGCAGCAGCTCGTCATGGCTCCAGCCCTGGTTGCCGGCGGCGGCCCAGCGGTCGAAGTCCTGGCGATGGCCGCGGATATAGATCATGCCGTTGATCGCGCTGGAACCGCCCCAGACCCGGCCGCGGGGGCAGGGGATCGGCACGTCGCCGCTGCTGGCCTGGGGGCTGAACCGGTGCATCCAGTTCCAGCGCGGGTTGGCGATCAGGCGGATGATCCCCGCCGGCGTGCGCACGTAGGCCGCCGGCAGCAGGCTGCGGTCGCTGGGGCCGGCCTCGATCAGGCAGACCTGGACCTTGGGGTCGGCGGACAGACGGTTGGCCAGCACGCAGCCGGCGGAACCGGCGCCGACCACGATGTAGTCGAAGCGCTGCGGGGTTGTTTCATTCATCGGGGGTACCTCGTTGGCAGTCACAGGAATCCATTTCAGAGCCCCAGCAGCGAGCCGACGTCGAGGGTCACTTGCAGGCCGACGACAAAGCCGTTGCCGCTCAGCTCGCGGGCATCGGGGTTGTAGAAGTTGTCCGGGTTGATCAGGTACTGGACGCTGGGCTCCAGCGCCAGTTGCCGGGTCAGGGCGATGTGGGCGTTGGCTTCCAGGGCGTAGACATTGCGCTCGCCCAGGCGCGGATCGCCGCCGTTGGCGGTGCGTGCCTGTTGCTGGAAACGCAGTTGATGATCGTTGAGGCGCAGGTAGCTGGCCTTGAGGTTGAGCTTGTCCCGGGGCCGGTCGAAGGGCGCCAGGTAGGTCAGGCCGGCCTCGGCGAACTGGCTGAAGGGCTGCTTGTCATCGGCCGCCGCCGACAGCGAACCGAACAGCAGCAGGGCCTGGGGCGCACTGCCGGTGCCGGCGTCGGCACGCCACAGCGCCTGCTGGAACTTGAAGAAGGCGCCGCCGCTGCCGAATGCCGTGGCCCCGGTCAACGGGTCCACCTGCTTGGAGGTGTTGTAGTAGCCGTTGAGCTCGTAGTGGGCGCTGTAGGCAGAGCGGTCCTGCCTACCGACGCCCAGCAGCAGGCTGGTGCCGCTGGCGTCGTCGGTACTGAAATCCAGGCCCTTGCGCTCTTTCAGGTAGTCCACCGGGTTGGATTCGAAGGCGCCACCGTGCACGTACCACTGGGGCGTCAGCTGGTACTTCAGGTAACCGCCCCAGCTGCCGTAGGGCGGCGGCAGGATGCCGGTGGAGGCGTCGATGATCGGGTCGTTGCAGGTCACCGTGCTTTCGCAGTTGTAGATATAGAAGTAGCGCCGGGCGTTGGTCCGTCCCAGGCTCAGGTCGACCTGGCCATCGAGCCAGGTCTGCTGGTAGGTCAACAGGCTCAACTGGTTGCTGGTGAGGTCGTTGTGGATCGGCGCGCCACCAAAGTAGCTGCCGGCGGCGCCTTGCCAGTTGCGCGAGGTGGGCACGCCGGTCTGGTGGTCGAGGATGAACAGGGTCTGCTCGACGTGCAGCGCCGCGCCGTCCAGGCCGGCGAAGGTCCCCAGGTCGATATCGGCGCCGACGAACAGGTCGCCGCTGTTGCCGAAGCTGTGGGGCCGGGGGCCGGTGTCGAGGTTTTTCATCGACAGGCTGAGAAACTGCACATGGGGCGTGATGCCCCGCTCGGCCAGGTAGTCGCCCAGGTCGGACAGCGGCCCGCTGCGGGGCGCGGTCGGCGCCTGGGCAAGGCAATCCAGAGGCAGCAGCAAGGCTGCCAGCAAGGGGCACAGCGCATAGGAAGTGTTCATGTCGGGTACTCGTTTCTTGTTGTTTTTGTCTTGAGTGTCTGGAGCACGGCGCCGGTTCAGGCCTCGGCCAGGGCCGGGGTCGGGTTGACCAGCACCTTGATCTGGCGCTTGTCCTGCAGCAGCACCTGGAAGCCCTGTTCCACCGCCTGCTCCAGGGCCAGGCAGCGGGTTACCGCGCGGGTCAGGTCCAGGCGCCCGCTGGCCAGCAGCTCGATCAGCTCGGGGTAGACGTGGCGGTAGCCGACGCTGCTGAGCAGGCGCAATTCGTTGTTCACCAGGTGGAAGGCGTCGAACTGCACGTTGCCCATCAGGCCCACCAGTACCGCTTCGCCGCCCTTGCGCAGGCAGTGCAGGGCATGGCCCAGGGTCTGCTGGCTGCCGGCGGCCTCGAAGGCTGTGTCGATGCCGCCAGCGCTCAGTTGCCGCAGGCGCACCTGCAACGCTGGGTCGGCACCGTCCAGGGCGGCCAAGGCGCCGAACTCAAGGGCCAGGCGCCGGCGCTCGGGGTCCAGGTCCACGGCGTAGATCCGCTCCACGCCGCGCAGCCGCGCCAGCCGCACCAGCAGCAGGCCGATGGGCCCCAGGCCAAACACCACGCAACTGTCGCCGGCCATCAGGCTGCTCTGGTTCAGGGCGTGGCAGGCCACTGCCGCCGGCTCCAGTACGGCGGCCTGCTTGAAGCTGACGCTGTCCGGCAGCCGGTGCAGCATGTAGGCCGGCACCACCGCCTGTTCGGCGAACCCGCCGTCGCCCATCAGGCCGATAAAGCCCATGGACTGGCACAGGTTGTACTGGCCCATGCGGCAGTACGGGCACTCGCCGCAGCGGTACTCGGGCTCTACCGCCACCCGTTGCCCCAGCAGCTGTGCATCCACCCCGTGCCCCAGGGCCACGACCTGGCCGCAGAACTCGTGGCCCAGGGTCAGCGGCGCCCGGCAGCCGGACAACGGGTGGGCCTCCTGTTGGGGAATGGAGTGGGGGCCGTTGGCGTATTCATGCAGGTCGCTGCCGCAAATACCGCAGTAAGCCACTTGCAGCAGGACCTCGCCGGGGCCGGGCTGGCGCACTTGCACTTCGCTCAGGCGCAGGTCGCGGGCGGCATGCCATTGCAGTGCTTTCATCCGTGGGTTCCTCCCAGGTTCGGGTTGGGGGCAGGCTGTGTCGCGGCTTGCCGACGTTGTTGGCGGGCCAGCACCGCCGGCGCGGTTTCCTTGAGGAACAGGGCCAGCACGGCGGCCAGCAGGGCGCCGCCGCAGGACATCCACATGACGATCGACAGGCCGAAGCGGTCGGCGGCGAAGCCGGCGAGGGTCGGGGCGATGAATCCCCCCACCAGTTCGCCGATGCCCATGATCATGCCCAGGGCGGTGGCCATGACTTCGCGGGGCACGGTTTCCGCCGGGATGGTGGCCATGAACAGGGTGAAGCAGCCCAGGCCGGTGTAGGTCAGCAGCATCAGTGCGCCGAGGGTCCACGGCGAGCTGGCGTAGAGCAGGGCGATCGGGCAGCAGGCGGCGATCAGCGAGAACAGCACCAGGGTCGGGCGCCGGCCAAGGCGGTCGGAGATCGCCGGCACGCCGAACCCCCAGAGCACCCAGGCGCCGCCCAGGCAGCTCATGACCGTGCCCATGCTGGCCGGGCTGTAGTCGCGGACCTTGACCAGGAAGGTCGGGGTAAAGGAAATCAGGATGATGAACCAGGTCAGGAACACGCAGCTGATCAGGGTGCACAGCACGATATTGCGGCTCTTGAGCAGGGCCAGGCGGTGCACGCCAGCCTCCACCACGGCCGTCTGCACCCGGGGCTGCTGCCGGGGCGGGTCGGGCTGCACGAAGCGCCAGATCAGCAGGGCGATCAGCAGCCCGGGAATCAGCGAGAGGATGAAGGCATGCCGCCAGCCATAGGCTTCGGCCAGGCCAATCAGCACCGGCGGGCCGATCACCGCCCCCAGCAGGCCCGCCGCCGAACCTTGCAGCAGGCCCATGTTCAGGCCCCGACGGTGGGGCGAGGAGGCTTCCACCATCAAGGATTGCGAGAGCGGCAGGATCGGCCCCTCGGCCAGCCCCATGATGGCGCGAAACAGCAGCAGGCTGAGGAAGCCGGTGACCAGCCCGGACAGTGCCGAGCACAGGGAAAACAGCACCACCGCGATGATCAGCAGCGGCTTGCGCACGCCGCGGCGGTCCGACCAGGCGCCCACCAGGGCCCCGGACACCGCCCAGGCCAGGGCCAGGATCGATGACAGCATGCCCAGGTGGCGGTTGCTCAATTGCAGCTCGTCGGCCATGAAGGGGAACAGGAAGGACAGCGCCAGACGATCGAAAAAGACGAAGCCGAAGGCCAGGAACAGCACCCCCAGCAAGGTGTTCTCGTAACCGGCCTTGTTGTTTTTATAAGCCATGGTGGTTCTCCGAAGGAGGCGTGGGCAGCGCGGGTCAGCGGAACAGGGTGTCGATGTGGGCGGCGCCCAGGCCGATCTTTTCGTAGTGCGCGCGGCACAGGGCGATGTAGGAGTGCACGTCGAAATAGCCGTCCGGCTCGCCTTGTTCGTCGAGCCAGATCAGTGGGCCCTTGACGATGAAGAACACCCGCATCGGTTGTTCATGCTCGTAGGCCACCAGGGTGTGGCCTTCGCCTGGGGTCTCGTAGACGAAATCCCCGGCGCTGGCGGTCCATTCGTGCTCCAGGTAGCCCCACTTACCGGACAGGGTGTAGGCGAAGACTTCGTGGGGGTGGTAATGGCGGTTCACCAGCCCGGCACCGCGGGCCATGAGAATGTCGCACCAGCGGTTTTCACTGGGGGAAATCCACAGCGGCCGCGAGGACACGGTCTCGGTGAAGGGCACGTACAGGCTCAGGTCGTCGCTGGCGGCGTTCGGCAGGTAGACCTCCGGCTTGGCATCGGGCTTGAAGCAGTTGGCGATGGGTTGCAGGTCTTTCCAGAATTCACGGTGGGCGGCTTCGGGCATGGTCGGCCTCAGTTGTTGTTATGGGGGGCACGGGGATGACTGAGGCGACTTTAGGCCCACGGCTGGGTGCCGGTTTGATCGAATCGGACCGGATTGTTGCCTGTTTCGGACGAGGATTTTTCCTACCGCAAATACCGACGTCGTGAGGCCATTCTGGCGAACTGCTCCCACTGCATTCGAAGTTGACAGGCCATATAGTTCAGATGTTAATGAATGGCCGCGACCCGCAGATCATGCGGCCCCAGGTATCCGGACACAGCCTTGCCGTCCGGGGAATATCCCGCTGCCCATGAGAAGAACAACAATGTCTCCATGCGCCTTGCTCGAAACCCGGCATGCCAGCACCCAGGCCGTCGACCCGGAACAACGCCTGGCGTTCTGGGAGAACTACAACGCCAGCACCCTGGTGGGGCTCAAGTGCAACTCCTACGCCGAGAGCGGCTTCGCGGCCCGCCAGGACAACCTGCAACTGAGCGCCATGCGCCTGGCGCGCATCGTCGGCAACGAACACGTGGTGGAGCGCGACAGCTCGATGATTCGCGGCGTGCCCAAGGAGTCGGTCTTTGTCTCCCTGGTCACCGGCAGCGGCTCGTTCTTCTACCAGGACGGCACCTGCCAGGTGCTGGAGCCGGGGGAACTGGTGGTCTATCGCACCGACAAGCCCTATCTGTTCGGTTTTTCCGGGGCGATGCGCCAGTTCATCTTCGACATCCCCCAGGAGCAGTTTGCCGAGCGTTGCCTGAAACGCTTCGACCGGCCGTTGCGGGTCGGCGCCGAAAGCGGGGTCCAGCGCCTGTTGTTGCGCACCTTGGGGGAACGTACCCGGACGTTTTTCCAGCAGCCCCTGTGCGAAGAGGCCGACGCCTACCAGGAGCAGGCCTTCGAGCTTCTGGCCAGCATCATTGCCGGGCATGCCGGGGAACGGCCGATCAATGCCCTGAGTGCGTCCTACCTGCTGGCGGCCAAGCAGTGTATCCACGATCAACTGGCCGACCCCACCCTGAGCTGCGAGCGGGTGGCGGCCCAGACCGGCATTTCCACCCGGCACCTGGCCCGGCTGTTTGCCCTGGAGGGCCTGGTGCCGAGCCGCTTCATCCTCGAAAGGCGCCTGCAACAGGCCCGCCAGCTGCTGTGCAGCAGCCAGGGGGCGGGGTTGGATATCAGTGAGGTCGCCTACCGCCACGGCTTTGTCAGCCAGGCGCATTTCGCCCGGGCATTCAAGGCCCGTTACCAGCAGACGCCCAGCGCCGCCCGGACCCAGGGGCTGTCCTAGCCTGGGGGTTGCCGCTGCCTTCAGTCTTCAGGCTTGGCAGGCGGCGGATGGCGGGCGCCCTCGGCGGCGCTTGACGCTGCTTGCCCGTGACAGCCATGCGGTGTGTCCAGGCCGCACCGGTGCAACAGCTCAGCCAGCGCCTGCCCGGAGGCCGCGGCCGGTTCCGGGCTGTGCTCGCGCAGCAGCTCGGCCCGTTGCAACAGGCGCACGCGGGCGCACCGCCAGAAGTAGATCTCGTCGAGGTAATCCTTGGTCTTGCGGTGCATGGACATCTCCTTTGTCGCAGCGGATAGGCAAGCCCCGGTCGGCGCGAAAACCCGGCAACCGTGGATGGCGTGCAAGCAGACGGACAGGCCCCGGCAGACGACACACCCGGCCCCGCAGGCAAGGGCGTGCTGGCGCTGAACGCGGGCGGGCTATGGATGAACCGAAAGGGCTTGGGCCTGAGGGGCAGGTCGTTGAGAACAGGATAGGAAACCTGTGGCGGATGCCGGGGCCAATGTGACGAGTCGGCCGCCGCGAGTGCCGGGAGGGAGAGGGCGTAAGGCAGGGCCTTGCAAGCGCGGCGAAGGCGCGGCCCAGGAGGTTCTGGAGCGAGCCTCCGGAGCCGCGGGAGACGCCCGCAGGGCGTGGGTACGGCGAGTGTCGGTTGACCCCGGCGTCATGCCGGGGTGCATGGGGCGCTGCTGTGTCGCGTTAGCGTGCGGCGTCCAGGGTGCTGGCCTGATGGTCCAGCAGCTGGCGTTGCCAGGTTGCGAAGGGCGCCTTGGGTTGCTGCTGGCGCACGAACTCCAGCATCGGGTCGCTGACCTCGGTACGGATGCCCGACAGCGCCTCCAGGGTCGCCAGGCCGCAAAAGGGCACGTAGGCCTCGGAGTAACCGCCTTCATGCACCAGCACCAGCCGCCCACCGCACAGGCGCTCGGCGACGTCGCGCAGGCATTGGGTCATTTCGCGGAACGAGTCGCTGTGCAGCAGCATCCGTGCCAGCGGATCGACGGCGTTGGCGTCATACCCGCAGGCGACGATGATCAGCTCCGGCTCGAAGCGTTCCAGGGCCGGCACGACGATGCGCTGCATGGCGTACAGGTAGGCGTCGTGGCCGCTGCCCGGCAGCAGGGGAATATTGATGTTGCAGCCCAGGCCCGCGCCGCGCCCGCGGTCCTGCTCGCCGCCATAGCCCGGCGGGAAGCAGCCATCCTGATGCAGGGACAGGGTCAGCACGTCGGCCCGTTCCTCGTAGATCGACTGGGTGCCGTTGCCGTGGTGCACGTCCCAGTCGACGACCGCCACCTTGCCCAGCCCGTGGCGGGCCTTGGCCGCCTCGATGGCAATGGCGATGTTGGCCAGGAAGCAGAAGCCCATGGCCTGGTCGGCGGTGCAGTGATGGCCCGGTGGCCGGGACAGGGCATAGGCATTGTCGGCCTCGCCGCTGAGCACCGCGTCCACCGCGGCCATGGCCAGCCCGGCGGACAGCTTGGCGATTTCATAGCTGCCGGGGCCGACTGGCGCCTCGTCCCCGAGGTGACCGCCACCGGCATCGCTCAGGGCCTTGAACCGTTGCAGGTAATCGGCGCTGTGGACCCGCAGCAGGTCCTCTTCGGTGGCGGGGGCGGCATGGCGCAGCTGCAGCTGCCGGGTCAGGCCGCTGACGTCCATCAGGCTTTTCAGCCGGCGTTTGGTTTCCGGCGATTCGGCGTGCCCGGCGGCGGCCGGCGGTTGCACCCAGCCGCCCACCGGCAGGGTCAGGACGTGCGGTCCGCCGCTGTGCCAGAGGCAGAGTTCGTCGAACAGAAAAGCGGTTCTACAGGTCATGGCGATTTCCATTTTCAGGGGAGGTTTTTTCACAACGGCACGGGCACCGCGGTGCTAACGGGTCGCTCGGCAACTGAGCACCAGGGCCAGGGACACCAGGGTGATGAGCGACCCAGCCAGCAGCAGCCCCTGGAAGCCGCCACTGCTTTCGATCAGGCGCCCGGCCAGGGTCGGGCCGATGGCCAGGCCGGCGCTGATCACCAGGTTGGAGGCGTTCATCAGGCGGCCGCTGCGATCCATTTCGGCCATGCGCGCCAGGATCAGCGGCAGGATGAAGGTCCAGGTGAACTTGAACACCAGCGCCGCCAGGGCGAAGCGCGCCAGCTGCGGTTGGCCCAGCAGCAGGAGCAGCGAGCCGGCCATCAGGCCGTACCCCAGCAGGAGCAAGGCGCTGCGCGGCAGGCGATGGCCAAACAGGGTGGCGCACAGGGCCCCGGCAATGCCCATCAGGGTGGCAATGGCCAGGATGTCGCCGTTGGTCTGTGCCGAGAGGCCGGACTGGCCGCCAATCGCGCCGATGAAGGTCCAGACCCCGCTGAGGCTGATGTAGAAGGTCAGGATGCCGAGAATCCCCAGCACCGCCTTGGCCCTGGAAATTGCCGGGGCCTTGGCGTCGTGGCTGGCGCAGGAGTGCGCGCCCGCCGGAAAGTGGCGGGCCAGCGGCAGGCACAGCAGCATCAGCAGCGCCAGGATCAGGTAGCAGGCCCCCAGCCCGAAGTGCTGGAACAGCATGGGCAACAGGCTCAGGCCGATGGCCCCGAGCACCAGCTGGCCCATCACCCAGAAACCGTAGGCGCGGCTGGGGTTGGGGCTGGCGGCGGCACTGGCCAGGCAGATGATCATCAGCGAACCGCCCGCCAGGGCGCTGCAAAAGCGCGTGGCCAGCAACAGCGAGTAGTCACTGGCGAGCATCGACAGCAGGTTGGCGAGCATGAACAGCAGTGCGCTGCAGAATGCCGCGCGGCGCCAGTCGACCTGTTTCAGCCACCAGATGGCCGGCAGCGTGGCCAGGCTCATGGCCCCCAGCTCGGCGGAGAACAGGTCGCCGATCTGGCTCGGGCTCAGTTGCCACTGGCTGGCCAGTTGCGCGGCAATGGCCGGGGCCATCAGCAGCACCGCGGGGGTGATGGCGGCGAACAGCACGATGGCCGCCTGCAACCCAAGGGGCTGGCGGCTGACCGACGGGGTGTGGCTCAAGGCGGGGTTCTGGGTGTGCATGGACAGGCTCCGAAGGCAAAGGGGGTCAGAACACGTGGACCAGGCGCAGCAAGGCGTCGGTGCCGGCAAAGCCGTTCTCGGTGGCGACGTTCTGCGACAGGCTGAACAGCAGCTGGTTCTGCTTGTCCAGCCAGTGCCCGAGTTCGAAGCCGACCTGGGTGTAGCGCTTGTGGGTGTCGTCGATGCGCCGGTCGTTGATCCGCAGTTCGCCGCCATCGGCGTGGATCAGGCGCAAGGCGCCGTAGGTTGCGGGGGTGAAGTCGTAAGAGGCGAAGGCCTGCAGGCGATAGAGCGGGTCCTGCTTCAGGTCGCTGCCGAAATAGTCGTTGTTGGTGCCATAGAGCTGGGCTTCGAGGTTGGCTTCCAGCACCCATTTCTCTCCCAGGCCCTGGGTGTAGTTGTAGACAAAGGTCGTGCCCCAGCGGTTGGCCCCGGGGGACACGTCCGGGTTGCGCCCGTGGTACTCGCCCAGGGGCAGCGTGACCAGGGTCAGCAGGCCGCTGTAGGTGCGGGTTTGTGGCTGGTTGATGAAGAACAGCGTGCCGCCCACCTGGGGGTCGCCAAAGCCGCTTTCGCCGGTGTGGCGCTCGGCGCCGGGCAGGCGCGCGTTGATGTCGGCGAAGGGCACGATGAACTGCGGGGTGCACAGGGTGCCGCACAGGTCGCTGAAGAACACCTGGCGGTAGGCCATGGCGTTGACCCGCAGCTCGGCCTTGCCGGTGCTGTCGGCCGGGCCGTGGAAGTCGCCGGCGCGGGTGGCGGGCAGGTACAGCACGCCGAGGCGGGTGCCCACGGGAGCGGCGAAGAAGTCCCGGGCGTTGAGGTCTGCCGCGTGGAGCGACAGACTGGCCAGGGTGCCGGCTACGGCCAGGAGGGTGCGGGTCGGTATCCTTGTCATGGGCGGTGCGTCTCTTGTTGGAGTTGTTGTTCGGCGAGGGGCTCGCCGGCACGCGGCAGTGGGGCAAAAAAAGGGCAAAGGCTGCCCGTGGCCGTCACATTCGACGGCGCGAGTCAGGGGTGATCAGGGGCCTGGGTCAGTCGGGCGGGGCGTGCAGCAACTGGGCGATACGCGCCTTGTCCTTGACCCCGAGCTTGCTGTAGATGGCGCGGATGTGATGGCGCACGGTGTTGGGCGACATGCCCAGGTCGCGGGCCACTTCCTTGTAGGTCTTGCCGTCGCCAAAGCACTGGGCGACCGCGTTTTCCCGCGGGCTGAGCTTGGGCAGCAGGCTGGCGCTGCGGGCCGCCAGCAGGCACAGGTCACCCACCGCCGAGGATTCGACCTGCAGGTGCTTGCCCTTGAAGCCGCTGGGGCCCAGCACCATGGGCAACTGTGGGCCATTCCATTGCGGCCACTCATGGAGCAGCAGGTCGACGAAGCCGCGTTCGGCGCATTGCAGCACGCCGCGCTGGTCACACACCGCCAGGGCCAGGTTGCGCGGGCGGGTGAGTTTCTCGCGCATGGCCACCAGGGTGCGGATCTGATTGGCCGACACCGCGGCCACCAGGTGCAGCATCAGGTTGTTCAGCAGTTGGCAGTCGTCCTGGTTGAACCGCGGTGCGCCCGGGGCGCGGTACAGCGCCAGATGGTTGCTCAGGTGGGTATGGGGGTCGATGTGCACCACGCACAGCAGCTCGCCGATGTTGTACAGGCGGCCCAGCCAGTTGAGGCCAGGGCCGTTGTCCGGGTCGGCCATGTCGACGATCACCGCCCGGCCCGGCACCTCGTGGACGCGGGTGACGGTGACATCGATGTGGCGGATCGACTGCCAGTCCGGCAGGTAGCTCGACGGCAGGCGGTACAGGTAGCAGCTGTGTTCGTCCGGCAGCCCGTCCACCAGTGCCGCGCGCCCCCACCAGGCGCTGTCGAACGGCAAGAGTTGGCTGATGCGCGCCAGGGCATGCTGGTGCAGGTTTTCGATGTCCTTGTTCTGCGCCAATTGCTGCAGTTCAAGGGTCAGCTCGCTGAAGGCCTGCAACAGGCTGGCCGGAGCATGCGCGAATGGATTCATGGGTCTGTACCTCTGTGCGACGTTGTTATTGTTTTCGTCACGGAAGGGGTTTGGGACCGGTACGCCTGGGGGACGTGGGCAGGGCCTGGGTCGAGTATCGATGGCTTGGGAACACCGCGCCATCCTACAGATGCAGGAGGTGGCTTATAGCCAAGTGTCGTCGATGGCTTATGCTCAAGTCCGTGAAACCGCGAGCCGACCGGGAGTGAACGCCATGCCAACGCCGCCTAGCCCTGTCTCGCATTGCGTGACGGGGTTTGATGCCGCCAGCCTGCGGCCCTGGGGTTGCCGCCTGTCCGGCTTCTGCGAAACCTTGCCGGGCACCGTCCTGCGCCTGGAAGTGGCGCAACCGGAGGTCAAGCTGATCATTGGGCTGACGGCGCCTTATGGCCTGGCCGCAGGTCGGCGGCAGGATCGTTGCCAGGCATTCGTGGTCAGCCGTCCGCTGGGGCCGGTGATTGTCGAGCAGAGCGGTGTTCATTCATGCATCGAGGTGGAGCTGCCACCCTGGGCCGCGTATCGCCTGTTCCAGGGCGACGCGCAGGTGCTTGCCAGTCCCTGGCTGGACCTGCGGGAGCTGTGGGGGCCCTCCGTTGCCCTGCTGCTCGAGGCGCTGGACGAAACCCCCGGCTGGCCGGGTCGCCTGCGCCGTGTCGAGGCCTTCCTTGCCGAGCGCCTGCAGCGATCGCAGCGCGATGTGCCGCCGATGCTGCGCCGATCCTGGGAGGCGCTGCGGCAAAGCGCCGGTGGCATTGCGATCCGTCACCTGAGCGAGCAGGCCGGCTGCAGCGGCCGCTATTTCGCCAGTCGTTTCAAGGCCCATCTGGGGCAGGGGCCGAAGGCCTGCGCCCGGCATATCCGCTTTGCCCGCGCCCAACAGCTGCTGGAGTCGGCGCCGCAACTGGAGCTGGTGCAGGTGGCGTTGCTCTGCGGCTACAGCGACCAGAGTCATTTCACCCGCGAATTCCAGGCGTTCATCGGTTGCGCTCCGGCAGCCTATGCCCGGGCCGGGTGGGCGACGATTCCGGGCAAGCCGGCGTGGTTGTTGCAGGCCTAGGGGCCATCGATCTTCAGGTCAGTTTTATTCAAGACCCGGCGCCGGCTCCCGGCAGACAGTGGCGGCTCTGTCTCAGTGAATGTGGAGGATGTATGCCAGGTAGCCTGTCTCATGTGGAAATTGGTGCGCTTGATGGTGGTCAGGCGCGGGTATTCTTCCAGCAGTTGTTCGGGTGGTCGCCGCAACCCCTGGGCGCCGTGCAGGACGCCTGGTTGCAGACGCCCTCGGTCAGGGTCGGGGTGCACGGCGACGACCCCGAGGCGCGCATGGTCCTGTATTTCCAGGTCGAGGACCTGGCGCGCAGTGTCTTGCAGGTCCGGGCCCTGGGGGGCCACGCCGGCGCGGTCAGCGAGCACGAACCCGGCTTTGGCCGGTTCTGCCTGTGCCACGACCCCCAGGGGGTGTGTTTCGGCCTGCACCAGCCGGACGCGCCTTGAGCTCCTGGGGGCTCAGGCGGCCGGACGCGGGTGCTGCAAGCGATGGAAGCAGCGGCTGAAGTAGACCAGGGAGTCGCCGTGCTCCCGCACGCCGATTTCATCCAGTTCCACCAGCATCACCGAGTGGGTGCCAATCTCCTGGACCTCGGTGATGCGCCCCTGCAGGCTGGCCAGGGCGCCTTCCAGCACCGGCAGGGCCTGCAGGCCGTCGCGCCAGGGATGCAGGCCGAAGCGCTGGTCCATGGTGACCCCGGTCATGCCGGCAAAATGCCGGGCCACTTCTTCGTGTTCGCCGCTCAGGACGTTGACGCACAAGCGTCCGTTGCCCTTGAACACCGGGTTCAGGGCGCTGTTGCGGTTGACGCAGACCATCAGCGTCGGCGGGCTGTCGGTGACCGAGCAGACCGCGGTGGCGGTGATGCCGCAGCGGCCGGCGGGGCCGTTGCTGGTGATGACGTTGACCGCTGCGGTCATGTGCGCCATGGCGTTGCGAAAGGCGAGTTGCTTGGGATCGAGTACAGGCATGACGGATTCCTCGTGGCCGCAGGGCGGCCGGGTGTCTTGCTGCCCATTCAGGGCTGACGGCGGGCTCGACCTGCAGGCGCCGGCTTGCCGGCGAAAGGGCCTGTGTGGGTGGGGCGGGGCCTTCGCTGAGGCGCCCGCGCACGCCATTTCCTACACAAGCCCGGTCCTGCATGAGCCGGTCCGTGGCTATTGGCGGATGCGGTCGAGCATGTTGATGTCGTCGGGGTTGGTCAGGTGCGGCACGGTCCAGCCGTCGAGGTCGTAGTCCCCCAGGCACTGGTCCACCAGGTCGGTCATGGCCTTCATCGAACCGCTGGCCTGGGCGTGGCGCAGGCACTGCATGCGGATTTCATCCTGGCTGCCGGCGTAGTTGATCTCGTACAGCTCGTGGCGGCCGCCGAATTCGGTGCCGATGGCGTCCCAGAGCAATTTGAGTATCTTGATCCGCTCTTCGTGGCCCATGCCGCCGGAACCCCGGCAGTAGGTGCTGAGGTACTGGTTGAGCATCGGGTCCTTGAGGTCGCGGGAGCCGGACGGCAGGTAGATCAGGCCGCTGGCCACCACTTGCTCGATGATCTTCTTGATGTCGGTGTAGGCCTGCGGCGCCAGGACCCGGTAGGCCTGCAGCGCCTGGGCACTGGGCAGGAAGGCGCCGTTCAGCCATTCGCTGGCGTTGCCGTGCATGGCGTCGGTCAGCGACCAGAACAGGTTGCGCCAGGCCACCACTTCGCCGACCTGGGCCTGGACCCCGCGAAACTCCAGGGAGCCGGTGCACTGCAACGCCTTGACCAGCAGCCCGGTGATGAAGTCCAGCTTGACCGCCAGCCGGGTGCAGCCCTGCATCGGGAACAGCCGGCCGAAACCGCCTTGCGGGAACCACTGGCGGCAACGCTCGAAATCGCGGTAGATCAGCACGTTTTCCCAGGGGATGAACACCTTGTCCATGATCAGGATCGCGTCGTTCTCGTCGAAGCGGCTGGACAGCGGGTAGTCGAAGGGCGAACCGGTCATGCCGGCCTGCAGTTCATAGGACGGGCGGCAGATCAGCTTCATGCCGCGGGTGTTCATCGGGGCGATGAACATCAGGGCGAAGTCGGTGTTGTCCCCCAGCAACTGGGCCGAGCCCTGGCCGACGAAGTTGTAGTGGGTCAGGGCCGAGTTGGTGGCCACCACCTTGGCGCCGCTGACGATGATCCCGCCCTCGACTTCCTCGTCCACCGAGATGAACACGTCCTTGACCTGGTCCACCGGTTTGTCGCGGTCGATGGGCGGGTTGACGATGGCGTGGTTGAGGTACAGGCAGGCTTCCTGGATGCGCTTGTACCAGGTGCGGGCGTTGTCTGCGAAAGGCCCGTAGAACTCCGGGTTGGCCCCCAGGGCGCTGCCGAAGGCGGCCTTGTAGTCGGGGCTGCGGCCCATCCAGCCGTAGGTCAGGCGCGACCACGCGGCGATGGCGTCGCGCTGCTGGCGCAGTTCATCGGGGCTTTTCGCCGAACGGAAGAACTTGTGGGTGTAGCCGCCGTTGCCGGTGTCGGTGTCCCAGCACAGTTGCTCCTTGGTGGCAGGGTCGTGCAGGGCGTCGTACAGGCGGGCCATGGAGGCCGCCGAATTGCGGAAGGCCGGGTGGCTGGTGACGTCCTTGACCCGGTCGCCATAGATGTAGATTTCACGGTCATCGCGCAGGCTGGCCAGGTATTCGGCACCGGTCAGCGGGCGGTTGGTTGCGGCACGAAAGTCTTCAGGGTTCATATCCAGTCTCGGCGTTGTTTTTATGGACTGGGCCCATGATGGGCAGCGGCGCGCATGGACTAAATGGCTTTTCCGGCGAATGACTTGCACTTTTCATGGCCGGCCGGGCGCCCGGGTCCAAGGCCGGAAGCGGCCGCCGAGGGGGAGCTGAGGGGGGAGCTGGTGCCGCTTTATCGATTCACTTCGCGTTGTCCTGTCTCAGTGTTGAAACACGGGTCACATTCGGAAATATTTTTGCCAATCAGGCAGATGAAAGCTCAAGTTCGGCCGATATCTCTAACAGGGCTCGCGGACGTCGAATACCGCGCAGCCCCCTGTCGGCACCGCCCCTGATGCGCCGACGGATCAAGGGCATGGATGCTCGCCGCCCCGTTCTCCTTCGAGAGTCGCCCTATGTCCTTGCGTAACCTGAATATCGCCCCTCGTGCTTTCCTCGGTTTTGCCTTCATTGCCTTGCTGGTCGTAGTGCTGGGCGTGTTTGCGGTCAATCGCATGTCGATCATCCGCGAGGCTTCGGTCGACATGGAAAGCAACCAGCTGCCCAGCGTCGGCTTTCTCGGCAACCTCACCGAGAACGTGCTGCGCCTGCGCATCCTTTCGTTCCGTGTGCTGGTGAACCGTGAGCCAGCGGGCCTGGCCGAGGCCCAGACGCGCATCGGCGTGCTGGTGGACAAGGCCAGGCAGGCCCAGGCCAGTTACGCGGCGTTGCCGATGAGCCCGGAGGAGGCCGCCCTTTACAAGGCATTCAGCGCGACCCTGGAGAACTACTTGCAGGCGCAGAAGGAAATGCTCGAACTGTCGCGCCAGGACAAGCTGGAGGAGCTGCGCAACCTGATCAACACCCGGATCAAGGACGGCACCGATCAGATGGGCGAACAGCTGAACAAGCTCATCGCGATCAACGCTGCCGGCGCCAGGAGTGCTTCCCAGGCGGCCGGTGAGCATTACAGCGGGGCGATCACCGGGATCGTCATCGTCGCCGTGATCGCCGCCTTGCTGACCATCGTCCTGGCCTTGTTGCTGACCCGCAGCATCGTCACCCCCCTGAACAAGGCGCTGAGCGCCGCCGAGGTCATTGCCGGTGGCAACCTGCGCCAGGTCATCGAAGTCGATGGCAAGGACGAACCGGCGCGGCTGTTGCGCGCCTTGTCCGAGATGCAGGCCAGCCTGCGCCGGACCATCGAGCAGATCGCCGGCTCGGCGACCCAGCTGGCCTCGGCCTCGGAAGAACTCAACGCGGTGACCGAAGAAGCCTCCCGTGGCGTGCAGCAGCAAAACACCGAGATCGAGCAGGCGGCCACCGCGGTCAATGAAATGACCGCGGCGGTGGAAGAAGTGGCGCGCAATGCGGTGTCGACCTCGCAAGCGTCCCAGCAGTCGACCGAGGCTGCCCGTGAAGGCCGTGACCGGGTGGTGCAGACCGTCGAAGCGATCCAGACCATGACCCATGACGTGCAGAGCACTTCGGTGATGATCGAAGGCCTGGCAACCCAGGGCCGGGACATCGGCAAGGTCCTGGACGTGATCCGCGCCATCGCCGAGCAGACCAACCTGCTGGCGCTCAATGCCGCCATCGAAGCGGCCCGTGCCGGCGAGGCCGGGCGCGGTTTTGCGGTGGTGGCCGACGAAGTGCGGGCGCTGGCTCATCGCACCGCCCAGTCGACCCAGGAAATCGAGAAGATGGTGGCCGGCATCCAGAACGGCACGGGCGAGGCCGTGGAGTCCATGCAACAAAGCAACCAGCGCACCCAGAGCACCCTGGAGCTGGCCCGCGCCGCCGGCGTGGCGCTGGAGCAGATCGCCGAATCGATCAACCAGATCAACGAACGCAACCTGGTCATCGCCAGCGCCTCGGAAGAGCAGGCCCAGGTTTCCCGCGAGGTCGACCGCAACCTGGTGAACATCCGCGACCTGGCCACCCAGTCGGCGGCCGGGGCCAACCAGACCAGCGCTGCCAGCCATGAGCTGTCGCGCCTGGCGGTGGACCTGAACGCCATGGTGGCGCGTTTTGTGATCTAAGCGTCCAACGGCGCGGCGTTCGCTCGACGAGTGCCGCGCCAGCACCTAGGGTTTTGGCTGAAGCATCTTTCATGGAGAAAGCGATGCGCTATTCAGCCCTGACCCAACGAATTGCCGGCGAAGGTTGTGCCGCCTGGGAGATCCACTACCGAGCCCTGGCCTTGCGCGAGCAGGGGCGCGACGTGTTGCTGCTGACCATTGGCGACCCGGATTTCGACACCCCGCAGCCCGTGGTCCAGGCGGCCATCGACAGCCTGCTGGCCGGCGACACCCACTATTCGGACGTGCGCGGCAACCTGGCGTTGCGCAATTGCATCGCCCGCTGCCATCACCAGCGCACCGGGCAGATCGTCGATGCCGAGCACGTGGTGGTGCTGCCGGGGGCGCAGTGCGCGGTATTTTCCGTGGCCCAGTGCCTGCTCGACCCGGGGGATGAGGTGCTGGTCGCCGAGCCCATGTACGTCACCTACGAAGGCGTGTTCGGTGCCTGCGGCGCCAGGGTGGTGCCAGTGCCGGTACGCGCCGAACAGGGCTTTCGCCTGGACCCGCAGGAAGTGGCGGCGCGCATCAGCCCGCGCACCCGGGCCATGCTCATCAACAGCCCCAACAATCCTTCCGGGGCCAGCTTGTCGCTCGACGACTGGCAGGCGCTGGCGCGGTTGTGCATGGAGCATGACCTGTGGCTGATATCCGACGAGGTCTACGGCGACCTGCTGTATGAAGGTCAGCACTTGAGCCCGGGTGGCCTGCCGCGGATGGGCGCGCGCACCGCGACCATCAACAGCCTGTCCAAATCCCATGCCATGAGCGGCTGGCGCGTGGGCTGGGTGATTGCCCCGCCGGCGCTGGCCGGGCACCTGAGCAATCTGGCCCTGTGCATGCTTTATGGCCTGCCGGACTTCATCCAGAATGCAGCGGTGGTGGCGCTGACCCGCGAACTGCCGGAACTGCCACAGATGCGCGAGGAGTACCGCCAGCGCCGCGACCTGGTGTGCAGGCTGCTCGGGCAGTGCCCGGGCTTGCGGCCAGTGCTGCCCGATGGCGGCATGTTCGTCATGGTCGACGTACGCCGCACCGGGCTGGGCGCCCAGGCGTTCGCCGAGCGGCTGCTGGAGGGGTATGGGGTGTCGGTGCTGGCGGGCGAAGCCTTCGGCCCCAGCGTGGTCGGGCATATCCGTATTGCCCTGGTGCTGGACCGCCATCTCCTGGCCGAAGCCTGCCGCCGCATTGCCCAATGCACCGCTGAACTCCTGTAGCCGCTGCCGCAGGCTGCGAACGGCTTGGGCGGCATTGCGACGCAGCAGACGCAGCGATGTCAGGGGCGCCGCGGGTATGACGGCAGGTCGCCAAGCAAGGCCCTGCGGGCCTTTGCGCAGCTTCGCGGGCTCAGCAGCGGCTACAGAGGCCGATGGGGCGGGCCGCTCAGAAGCGCAGGGTGGCGCCGGTGGTCAGCCAGCGGTCGCGGTCGTCGCTCAGGTGCTGGCCGACTATCAGGTCCAGGTCTAGGTGCTGGCCCACATGCAGGCGCGGGCCGGCCTGCCAGCCCTGTTCGCCGCCGCGCTGGCCGTAGCGTTCGGCAATCAGGGTCAGGCTCTCGAACAGGTCGTATTCGACGCCGCTGCCCCAGGTCCAGCGGTGGCTCTGGTCGCCGTCGTCATAGGCATGGGCCCAGCCGGCATTCAGGTTCAGGCGCAGGCTGGCGGCGGGGCTGAAGGTCAGGGGCAGGCTCAGGTCGCCGCCGTCGAAGCTGTGCGTGCGGTTCAGTGCCCAGTGCGCGGAGCCGGCCAGGGCCAGTTGCAGGCCGAGGTCCTGGCGGTCCAGCAGGGCCACCTTGACCTGGGGGCTGAGCTGGGTTTCGCCGTGGTCGTCGTGGTGCTGGCGCTGCACGGCGGCGCCCAGTTGCACCCAGGGCAATTGGCTGAAGGTGCAGGCCGGGGCCACCACGCTGTTGTGGCTGGAGCCCTGATGGCGGGTGCTCTGGTACCAGACGTCGACATTGCATTCCCCGGGGGCATTGATCGCACCGTCGTCCACCACGTAGGCGCCGCCGGCCGCCTGGGCCTTGGAGCACAGGGCCAGGGTGGCGGTGGCGCCGGCGGTGAGGGCGAGGAACAGCAGGTTGCGTTTGAGCATGCGGCTTTTGGCGGCAGGCAGGGAGTGGCCAAAGGCGGCGGAACGCGAGGAGCGATGTGGAGTGTGCTTGGACATGGCAGGTCTCGTTCTGGGTTGGGGCGCCGGGGCATCTGGCGTGCTTGCCGGCGCGGTGGGTGGCGGCTTGGGTGGGCTTAGTGTTCGGCCAGCGACAGCACCTGGACCCCCAGGGCCCGGGCCTGGGCCAGCAGTTCCTCGGTGTCTTCCCCGCCCGGCAGGGCGAGGACGATGTCCGGGCGGCTGTCGGCCAGCATGAAAGCGTTGCGCAAGCGTTCGGCGTGTTTGCCGTGGCGTTGCCAGTTGGGCGGGTAGCGGACCAGGTCGGCGCCGATGTTCCGGGCCCAGTCCTCGATCTGGGCCCCGAGGAACTGGCTGCCGCCGTGGATCACTACGCGGACCTCGCGCAGGCGCTGGAAGGCGTCGAGCACCTGCCGGCACAGGCGCTCGTCGGCGTAGTAGCGGCCGGCGCAGATCAGGACGCGCATGCGGCGTTCTCCTTGTCCGCGGCCGCAGGCAGCGGCTCGCTCAGGTAGCCGTGCTCGATGTCGCGTTCACCCGCGCGTTCCAGGGCCGGGTAGGCCAGGGCCGCGATGTGGTGGTGAACCCGCCGGTAGTCGCGCAGCAGGCGCTGGAAAATGTCCCCGGACTCGGCCCAGGCGCTTCTGTCTTCGCGCAGTTTGCGAAAGTGCTCGCGACTGGCGGCGGCTTCCAGGCGTCGCACCTGTTCCTTGCGCGCCACCAGCTGGTGGGCGGTGGTCAGGTCTTCGCGCAGGAACACGGTGATCGCCAGGCTCAGGCTGTCGAGCAATTCCTGGTGCAGCGGATACAGGGTGCCCAGCTCGAACCCGGAGAACGGTTCGCCACGGCGCAGGCGCCGCGCCGCCAGTTGCGCCAGGCTGGTGGAAAGAATGTCGCCGGCGTGTTCCAGGTTGATCACCAGCAGCAGGATCTCCTGGGAGCGGTCGGCATCCTGGTCGCTGATGCCTTCCTTGCCGATGTCCGCCAGGTAGGCGCGAATCGCCGCGCTGAGCAGGTCCAGGGACTGGTCGATTTGCCGCACCTGATCGGCGTTGGCCTGGTTGGCGGTGCGAAACAGCTGCAGCACCCGGTCGAGCATGTTCGAGAGCATGTCGGCCATGCGCAGGGCCTCGCGGGCGGCGTTGGCCAGGCCAATGTTGGCCACTTCCAGCCCGGCTTCGTCGAGGTACAGCGGCATGCCCGGGTCGGTCACCGGGGCCGGGGCGGGCAGCAGCCGGGCCAGCAGCTTGGCCATGGGCCCGGTCAGGCCGATGAACAGCAACGCCAGCACCAGGCTGAAGGCGCTGTGCAGGGCCACCACCAGCAGCGCCGGAGGCAGTGCCTGGATGAAGTGCCACTGGCTCAGGGCGGTGATCCAGGGCATCAGCAACGCCGCCCCCGACAGGCGCACCAGCAGGTTGCCCAGGGGCAGGCGCCGGGCCACGTTGCCGTGGGCGCTGAGCAGCGAGGGCAGGGTGCCGCCGAGGTTGACCCCGAGCACCAGCGCCATGCTGGTGGCCGGCGACAGCAGCCCGGTGGCGGCCAGCGAAGCAATCAGCAGCACCACGGCGACGCTGGAGTGGCACATCCAGGTCAGCAGCAGCGCCACCAGCAGGGCCAGCAACAGGTCGCCGTCGAGGCTGGTCATCACCAGCTGGAACACCGGGGTGTCTTCCACCGCCCCCAGGGTGGCGCCGAGCGTGCCCAGGGCCAGCAGCATCAGGCCCAGGCCGATCAGCGCGCAGCCGATGCTTTCGAAGCGCGAGTCGTCGCGCAGGCGAAAGCACAGGAAACCCGCCAGCAGCGCCACCGGGGCCGCCAGCGACAGGTCCAGGCTGAGCAGCTGGACCACCAGGGTCGAGCCGATGTTGGCCCCCAGCATCACCGCCAGCGCCGGGGCCAGGCCCAGGGTGCCGGCGGCGGTGAAGGAGCTGGCCATCAGGCTCACCGCGGTGCTGCTTTGCAGCACGCCGGTGATGCCGACGCCGCACAGCAGCGCCAGCCAGCGGTTGTTCAGGTGTTGCCCCAGCCAGTGCCGCAGCGGGCTGCCGAAGCCGCGCAGCAGTGATCCGGAAATCATCTGCGAGCCCCAGAGCAGCAGGGCGATGGCCCCGGCCAGGTTGATCAGAAGTGTGGTGCCCGACATGAGGATTCTCCCGGGACGGTGACAGGTTCAGGCGATCGCCACGCGCAGCGAGGCGCGGGTGATGGCGGCGCTGAAACCCAGCAGGAAACGCATTTCAACGGCGCTCAGCAGGCCCCGCACATAGAGGCGGATGCTCCAGCGGGTGAGCAGCCTGGCGCAGGCGCACAGGCCGCGGACCAGCAGGGCCTGGAGGCCGCGTTGCAACAGCGAAAATGGCTTGAGATACATGGCGATGCTCCTTTCGGGCGAACCGCGTCGCCGTCGGCGTGGCGCTGGCCGCGCCGACGGTGGCATCGTTGCTTGGCTGTATCGGGCGCGACCGCCGCTGGGCGGCCGCGCGGGCTCAGGCCCTTAGAACCACTGCTTGAAGCGGCGGATGTACAGGGTCTTCATGGTCTGGGCGACCACGCAGTAGCTGAGCAGGGTACCCACCAGCCAAGGGAAGTATTCCCACGGCAGCGGCACCAGGCCGACCATGCTACCCAGTGGAGAGAAGGGCACGTAGATCCCCAGCGCCATCACCAGCCCCGTGGCCAGCATTACCGGCAGGGCGGCGGTGCTCTGGATGAACGGGATCTTGCGGGTGCGCAGCATGTGCACCACCAGGGTCTGCGAGAGCAGGCCTTCGATGAACCAGCCGGACTGGAACAGGGCGGCCATTTCCACGCTGTTGGCGGCGAACACGTACCACATCAGGGCGAAGGTGGTGATGTCGAAGATCGACGAGGTCGGCCCGATCCACAGCATGAAACGCCCGATGTTGTTGGCATCCCACTTGCGCGGCTTGGCCAGGTATTCCTTGTCCATCTTGTCCCACGGCAGCGCCAGCTGGGAGAAGTCGTACATCAGGTTCTGCAGCAGCAGGTGGATCGCCAGCATCGGCAGGAACGGGATGAAGGCACTGGCCACCAGCACCGAGAACACGTTGCCGAAGTTGGAGCTGGCGGTCATGTTCAGGTACTTCATGATGTTGCCGAAGGTTTCGCGGCCCTTGATCACCCCTTCCTCCAGCACCATCAGGCTCTTTTCCAGGAGGATGATGTCCGCCGATTCCTTGGCGATGTCGGTGCCGCTGTCCACCGAGATGCCGACGTCGGCATCGCGCAGCGCCGGGGCGTCGTTGATCCCGTCGCCAAGAAAGCCGACGGTGTGGCCGTTGGCCTGCAGCGCCTTGAGCACCCGGGATTTTTGCAGCGGAGTGAGCTTGGCGAACACCGTGCGCTCTTCCACCAGGCGCCCGAGCACCTGGTCGTCCATGCGTTCAATGTCGCGACCCAGCAGCGGCTCGCCCACTTCCAGGCCGACTTCGCGGCAGATCTTCGCGGTGACGATGGGGTTGTCGCCGGTCAGTACCTTCACCGTCACGCCGTTGTCGCGCAGGGCGGCAATCGCCGGGCCGGCGGTTTCCTTGGGCGGATCGAGGAAGGTCAGGAAGCCTTCGATCACCAGCTCGCGTTCGTCAGTGGCGCTGTACTGGTTCTTGATCTGGTCCCGGGCGATGTCGCGAGTGCCCACCAGCAGCACGCGGAAACCGTCGCGGTTGTAGTCTTCGGCCAGTTGCAGCAGTTCGGCGCGCAGGGCGGCGTCGAGGGTGTGGGCGACCCCGTTCTTGCGCACCCGGGTGGCGGTGTCGAGCATTTCTTCCACCGCGCCCTTGCACACCAGCAGGTGGTGGCCACGGGCGTCGGCGAGGATCACCGACAGGCGCCGACGGACGAAGTCGAACGGCAGTTCATCGACCTTGCGCCAGGCGGCGGGCGGGGTGAAGTGCGGGTTTTCCTCGGCGAAGCTGACCACCGCGCGGTCCATCAGGTTCTTCATGCCGCTCTGGTGGTAGCTGTTGAGCCAGGCCAGTTGCAGCACTTCATCGCAGCGGCTGCCGCTGATGTCGACGTGATGTTCGAGGATGATCCGGTCCTGGGTCAGGGTGCCGGTCTTGTCGGTGCACAGCACGTCCATGGCGCCGAAGTTCTGGATCGCGTTGAGGCGCTTGACCACCACCTTGCGCTTGGCCATGGCCGCGGCGCCCTTGGCCAGGTTGGCGCTGACGATCATCGGCAGCATTTCCGGGGTCAGGCCCACGGCCACGGCGAGGGCGAACATGAAGGCTTCGGCCCAGTCACCCTTGGTGAAGCCGTTGATCAGCAGGACCACGGGCACCATCACCAGCATGAAGCGGATCAGCAGCCAGCTGACGCTGTTGACCCCACGGTCGAAGGCGGTTTGCGAACGCGAGCCGACAATCGAGCGCGCCAGGGAGCCGAAGTAGGTGCGCGAACCGGTGGCCACCACCACGGCCGTGGCGGTGCCGCTGACCACGTTGGTGCCCATGAAGCAGATGTTCGGCAGGTCCAGCAGGTCCTGCTGGTCGGCGGCCTGGGCGTTGGCGGATTTTTCCTGGACGGCGCCCAGGGTGTCGTATTTCTCCACCGGCAGGGCTTCGCCGGTGAGCACCGCTTGGCTGATGAACAGGTCGCGCGATTCGATCAGGCGGATGTCGGCGGGGATCATGTCGCCGGCGGACAGCTGGATGATGTCGCCCACCACCAGGTCGCGCATCGGCACTTCACGGACCCGGGCCTGCATGCCCATCTGTTCGCGGCGCAGCACCGCGGCGGTGGTCCGCACCATGGCCTTGAGGGCCTCGGCGGCCTTGGCCGAGCGATGTTCCTGCCAGAAGCGCATCAGGCCGCTGGCCAGCACCATCACCAGGACGATGATCACGCCGGTGAGATCAGTTTCTTCACCGGCTTGCAGCGGCAGCCAGAAGTCGGTGAAGAAACTGATACCGGTGAGGGTCATCAGCACATAGATGAAGGGGTTGTTGAAGGCCTGGAGCAATTGCACCAGGGCGTGTGGTGGTCGGTCGTGCGCCACCTCGTTGTGGCCGTCCCGTTGCAGGCGGCCCTCGGCGTCCAGTTCAGTGAGGCCGGCGGTGCTGGAATTGACGTTGGCCAGGGTGACGGCCAGGCCGTTCTGGGCTTCGCGGGCGGCACGCATCGACAGTTTGTGGCTGTCGCTGCTGGCGCTGGTGTTGCGGGAAGTTGTGGTTTTTACAGTCATGGTCTGTGCTCCTGCCGCCTGCTTGCGGCACGACACAGCAACACTCAACTAATTAAAGACGAGCGAAAACATGTCGAGCCGCAGGTTAGCGATCGATTTTGATCTTGGCGTTTTTCAGGTTTTAACGTTCGCTGCCCAAACAATGAAGTTGTATGGGCAGCGAACCTACTACTGGCCTCTTCCATAACTTTCTCCAGTTATCTTGTTAACTAACAGGCAATAGCGCGCCGTTGAACTTCGCAATGGAAAGTTCGTTTGCAAACAACGGAAAGTTACCGTCGATTCAGGCTTGGCTGCGCGCCCCGAGGTACAGGCCGAAGATCAGTCCGGCTTGCTGCAAGAGCAGGGCTGCGCCCCGACTCTGCGGGTCCTGGCTGTCTTCGAAGCTCCAGCGTTGCTGCAACTGCCCGGTCATCGGGCAGACGCGCCAATTGGCTCGCAGGGCGGCCTGGGGAGTGGATGCGGCGCAAGAGAATGGCGAGCGCGCCAGTGCCTTGGGCTCGCGGCACAGCCGGACCCGCATGGTGGCGGCGAAGGCGCGAACGCCTGGCATTACAGAGGAAGTGAAGTGCATAACATTTGCCTCGAGACCGGACTGGTTCCGGGGAGGCAAGTTACGTTGGAGCGTCAAGCCCTAGCGCAGCTTACCCGACCGCGGAGTCGAGTCCCGTCATTTTCAGGGTTAAGTGCCTGGCTCTGCGCAGCGGCAGTGACCAGACAGCGTCTAGATACTGTGTCCATTGGCTTCTTTAGTGAGTTAAACAAAGGGCCGTAATTACCGGCCCGCGCAATTTACTCAGGGGGCTTGCTGGAGTCAAGGCTAAATTGCCTCGATTGAATGATCAGCGTCGAAGTTTCAGGTGGGGTTCAGCTAAGGAGGCGATATGCGGTGTTACAAGGGGCATATATATAAGTGCCCTAACAAAAAAGTGCCCATGACAGATGGGGATATCACGGGCACTGAATATAACGATGGGGATTATCAGTTCAGCAAGTGCCGGGAGATATCCTTGTAGGTCGCGCTGTCGGTGGCCGCCATCAACTGCCGGCCATCTTTCAGCGTGCCGATGAAGGTCACTTCGTTTTCCGTGCCCGCCATCAGATAGCCCGCGATTGCGCCTACCGGCCCCAGTAACATGGCGCCGGCCACGCCATAGCCAAACGCATCCTTGTTGGCGACGGGGCTTTCAGTGGCGATCTCCAGGCTCTTGAAGGCCGATGCCTTGACCTCGACACCTGCGCTGTTGAATACCGTCTTGAGCCTGAAGGTGCCGTGCCGGTACTCACCGGCGCCTTGCAGAAAATCGCCCGATAGAACTTCGATCTTTGCCATGTTGAATCATCCTTATCCAAGCATAACCAGATGGGCCATTGAGCCCCTGGTCATGGGGGGCGTCAACGGGGTTGCGATGAAGGGTGCTACCGCCAGTCAGCAGCCCTCCCTCGTTCATTCAGCGTCGGCCAGAGCACTGCGGGCCATGCTGATCCAGATCAGGGCTGTGAATGGTTGTAGCAGCCCGTCGGGCACCGGTCGTCGGCTTCCGACCAGTGGCCAGGGGTGGCAGGCGGCTACCTGTGATGTTAAATAATGTTAAATTGAAAAACAGCTTCACATAATCTGTTCATTGGTGGATGATCGTCCGCAGCCAAAGCTCAACCTGATAACAACAGCAACAGGATGGCCACGATGATCGATTTGCCTCTGCTTTCCATCGCTCCCGCTCAGGGGGCCATCCGGTGCGCCCACGCCTGGCGTGCGGGCGCGGCGCCTGTTGCCGCGTGTTCACTTTCGTTTGCCGGGTCCGCTGCCCGGGTTTCCCTGTCTTCCAAGGTTGCTGCCCGTCGCCTCGCTGGCGCGGCCCGGCCGTGGTCTTTCACTGGAGTCCCCCATGAATAACAACAATGTCGGTGTCATTGGTCTTGGCGCCATGGGCCTGGGCATCGCCCGCTCGTTGCTGCGTGCAGGCTTCAAGGTCCATGCCTGTGACGTGCGTAGCGAAGTCACCGCGCAGTTCGCCCGTGAAGGCGGCGTGGCCTGTGCCTCGGCTGCGCAATTGGCCGCTGAGTGCGAGGTGATCATCACCGTGGTGGTGAATGCCGAGCAGACTGAAAGCGTGCTGTTTGGCGAGGGCGGGGCGGTGGCGGCATTGCGCCCCGGCAGCCTGGTGATCGGTTGCGCCACCGTGGCCCCGACCTACGCGGTGGAACTGGGCCAGCGCCTGGAAGCCCTGGGCTTGCTGTACCTGGATGCACCGATTTCCGGGGGCGCGGCCAAGGCCGCCGCCGGCGAGATGACCATGATGACCTCCGGCCCGGCCGCTGCTTACGCCAAGGCCGAGGCGATCCTCGCCGGCATGGCCGGCAAGGTCTATCGCCTGGGGGATGCCCATGGCCTGGGCTCCAAGGTCAAGATCATCAACCAGTTGCTGGCCGGGGTGCACATTGCCGCCTCCGCCGAAGCCATGGCCCTGGGCCTGCGCGAAGGGGTGGACGCCGATGCCCTGTACGAGGTGATCACCCACAGCGCCGGCAATTCGTGGATGTTCGAGAACCGCGTGCCGCATATCCTCAAGGCCGACTACACGCCGCTGTCCGCGGTGGACATCTTCGTCAAGGACCTCGGGTTGGTGCTGGATACCGCCCGCGCCAGCAAATTCCCGCTGCCGCTGTCGGCCACCGCGCACCAGATGTTCATGCAGGCCTCCAGCGCCGGTTTCGGCCGCGAGGACGACTCGGCGGTGATCAAGATCTTCCCGGGCATCGAGTTGCCCGTGGCCAAGCCTGATGCCGAGTAAGGAGCCCGTGATGACCCTGTCCACTCCACGCCCGTTGCTGGGCTGCATCGCCGATGACTTCACCGGCGCCACCGATCTGGCCAACATGCTGGTGCGCGGCGGCATGCGCACTGTGCAGAGCATTGGCATTCCCAGCACCGAAGTGGCCGCCGGGCTGGATGCCGATGCCGTGGTGATCGCCCTGAAATCCCGCACCACGCCGGTGGGCGAGGCCGTGGCCGAATCCCTGGCGGCCCTGCAATGGCTGCGGGAGCAGGGCTGCGAACAGATCTTCTTCAAGTACTGCTCGACGTTCGACTCCACCGCGGCGGGCAACATTGGCCAGGTCAGCGAGGCCTTGCTCAAGGCCCTGGGCAGCGATTTCACCCTGGCCTGCCCGGCGTTCCCGGAGAACGGCCGGACGATTTTCCGTGGCCACCTGTTCGTCCAGGACCAGCTGCTCAACGAGTCCGGCATGCAGCATCACCCGCTGACGCCGATGACCGACGCCAACCTGGTGCGGGTGCTGCAGGCGCAGACTGTGCTGCCGGTGGGCCTGCTGCGCTACGACAGCGTCGCCCAGGGCGTGGACGCGGTGCGGGCGAAGATCGCCGAACTGCGGCAGAAGGGCGTCGCCATGGCGATTGCCGATGCGCTGTCCGATGCCGACCTCTATACCCTCGGCGCCGCCTGCGCCGACCTGCCGCTGTTGACCGGCGGCTCCGGGCTGGCCCTGGGCCTGCCGGAGAACTTCCGCCGCGCCGGCAAGCTGCGTGATCTCGACGCCGCCAACCTGCCACAGGTGGCCGGTGGCGAAGTGGTGCTGGCCGGCAGTGCCTCGGCGGCCACCAATGCCCAGGTCGACGCCTGGCTGGAAGCCGAGCGCCCGGCGTGGCGCATCGACCCCCTGGCCCTGGCGGCCGGTGAACCGGTGGTGGCCCAGGCCCTGGCCTTTGTCCGCGAGCAGCAGGACACCGTGCTGATCTACGCCACCAGCACCCCGGAGCAGGTCAAGGCGGTACAGCGCCAGTTGGGCGTGGAGCGCGCCGGGGCCCTGGTGGAGAACGCCCTGGGCGAGATTGCCCGGGGCCTGCGCGACAACGGCGTGCGACGCTTTGTGGTGGCCGGTGGCGAAACCTCCGGCGCGGTGGTCAAGGCCCTGGACGTGCGGCTGTTGCAGATCGGTGCGCAGATCGACCCCGGGGTGCCGGCCACGGTCAGCAGCGGCGGCGAGCCCCTGGCCCTGGCGCTGAAATCCGGCAACTTCGGCGGCCGTGACTTTTTCAGCAAGGCCCTGCGCCAACTGGCCGGAGGTCAGCCATGAGCCGGGAAAGCGCTCTGCGCGAAGAAATCTGCGACGTCGGCCGCAGCCTCTATCAGCGTGGCTACACCGTGGGCAGCGCCGGCAACATCAGCGCGCGGCTCGACGATGGCTGGCTGATCACCCCGACCGACGTCTGCCTCGGGCGCCTCGATCCGGCGGCCATCGCCAAGGTCAATCTGGCGGGGGAGTGGGTCAGCGGCGACAAGCCATCCAAGACCCTGGCCCTGCATCGTCAGGTGTATGACCGCAATCCGGGCGTGGGTGGGGTGGTGCACACCCATTCCACACACCTGGTGGCACTGACCCTGGCCGGGGTCTGGCGCGACGACGACATTCTGCCGCCGCTGACCCCGTACCAGGTGATGAAGGTCGGGCACATCCCGTTGATCGGCTACCAGCGCCCGGGTTCGCCCAAGGTTGCCGAGCAGGTGGCGCAGCTGGCCAACCGGGTGCGCGGGGTGATGCTCGAACGCCTCGGCCCGGTGGTCTGGGAAAGCAGCGTGTCCAAGGCCAGCTACGCCCTGGAGGAGCTGGAGGAAACCGCGCGCCTGTGGTTGCTCACCCAGCCGCGCCCGGCGCCTCTGGATCAGGCCGCGCTGGATGAACTACGGGACGCTTTCGGCGCCGCCTGGTAAACGCAGCACGACTGCCAACGCTTGATGCAAGCCTGCCCCCGGGAGCCTTGAAACGGCTCTCGTGGGGAGCGGCTTGCCGTTAAAAACAATAACAACAGGACTTCCCGAGATGAATGACTGCATTGGCTTTACGGGTTCCAGCGTCACCTGCCACACCGGCCAGCCACTCTGCGGAGGGCTTGCCCGATGAGCCCGCTGATTCTGATGATCACCGCCGGGGCCGGTATCGCCCTGCTGCTGTTTCTGGTGCTCAAGTACAAGTTCCAGCCCTTTGTCGCGCTGATGCTGGTGAGCATCCTGGTGGCGCTGGTGGCCGGGGTGAAACCGGCGGAGCTGGTGGCCACCATCGAAGGCGGCATGGGCAAGACCCTTGGCCACATCGCCATCATCATCGCCCTGGGCGCCATGATCGGCCGCATCATCGAGCTGTCCGGCGGTGCCGAGGCCCTGGCCAAGACCCTGATCGAACGCTTCGGCAACCGTCGCACGCCCCTGGCGCTGACTATGGCCGGGTTCATCATCGGCGTGCCGGTGTTCTTCGAAGTCGGGGTGATCATCCTTATGCCGCTGGCCTACGGCGTGGCCCGCAGTGCGCGCAAGCCGCTGCTGGTGTTCGCCTTGCCGATGTGCGCCGCGCTGCTCACCGTGCACGCCTTCCTGCCGCCCCATCCGGGCGCGGTGGCGGCGGCCAGCCAACTGGGGGCGGACCTGGGCCGGGTGCTGATGTTCGGCCTGCCGCTGACCGCGCTGCTGTGCTATGTCGGCTACCGCGTGGCGGGGCGCATGACCCGGCGCAACTATCCGATGACCGACGATATTCGCGCCGAAGTCTATGGCCCGCACGTCACCAATGAAGACCTCGCGGCCTGGAACAACGGCGCCGAACAGCCGGCCAGCCCGCAAGCGGTGGCGGCGGTGGCCCACATGGGCCTGGAGGAATCCACCGGCAGCCTGGCGGCGAAACTGCCGCCGGCGCCACCACCGGGGTTCGGCCTGATCGTCAGCCTGATCCTGCTGCCCATCGTGCTGATCCTGCTGGGCACCCTGGCCACCTCGCTGCTGCCGGTGGAATCCACCCTGCGCGGGGTGCTCACCGTACTCGGCGCGCCGTTGGTGGCGCTGCTGCTGGACACCTTGCTGTGTGCCTGGCTGCTGGGTTCGCGCCGTGGCTGGAGCCGCAATCAGGTGTCCGATGTGATTGGCTCGGCGCTGCCCGGGGTGGCCATGGTGATCCTGATTGCCGGGGCCGGCGGGGTGTTCGGCAAGGTCCTGGTGGACACCGGGATCGGCGCGGTGGTCTCCGACCTGCTGCGCACCACCGGCCTGCCGGTCCTGGCCCTGGGCTTTTTGCTGACCATGCTGCTGCGCGCGGTGCAGGGCTCCACCACCGTGGCCCTGGTGACCACGGCCGGGATCATCGCGCCGCTGATCGCCACCCTCAACCTGAGCCCCAACCACATGGCCCTGCTGTGCCTGGCCATGGGCGGTGGCGGGCTGGCGATGTCCCATATCAACGACGCCGGGTACTGGATCTTCACCAAGCTGGCCGGGCTCAACGTCGCGGACGGCCTGCGTACCTGGACCCTGATCACCACCTTGCTCGGCACCTTGGGGTTCTGTATTACCCTGCTGATCTGGCCGTTTGTCTGACCCTTTGTCCCAGGAGTTCCCATGCCTCGTTTTGCTGCCAACCTCAGCATGCTCTACCCGGAACAGGCCTTTCTCGAGCGTTTCGCCGCCGCTGCGGCAGACGGCTTCACCGCCGTGGAGTACCTGTTTCCCTACGACTACAGCCCCGCGCAACTGAAACAGCGCCTGGACGATCACGGCCTGCAGCAGGCCCTGTTCAATGCGCCGCCCGGTGATTGGGCGGCGGGGGAGCGCGGCATCGTCTCCCTGCCCGGGCGCGAGCAGGAGTTCCGCCAGGGTTTCGACAAGGCCCTGGAATACGCCGCGGTGCTGGGCAATTCGCGGATCCACGTGATGGCCGGCCTGCTGCCGGCGGAAAGCGACCGCGCCCGGCACCACGCGGTGTACCTGGAAAACCTGGCCCACGCTGCAGCACAGGCGGCCAAGGCCGGAGTCACGGTGCTGCTGGAACCGATCAACACCCGCGACATGCCGGGGTTCTTCCTCAACCGCCAGGACCAGGCCCAGGCCATCTGCAAGGAAGTGGGCGCGGCCAACCTCAAGGTGCAGTTCGACTGCTACCACTGCCAGATCGTCGAAGGCGACCTGGCGGTAAAACTGCGCCGCGACCTGGCCGGCATCGGCCATATCCAGATCGCCGGGGTGCCGGATCGTCACGAGCCGGATCTTGGCGAGCTGAACTATCCCTACCTGTTCCAATTGATGGACGAGCTCGGCTATGACGGCTGGGTCGGTTGCGAATACCGCCCGCGTGGCGACACCTCTGCCGGCCTGCAATGGCTGCGCGACTGGCAGGCGCGCTAAGCGTTCGCCGCCCCTGGCGCCAAGCGCGCCGGGGCCCTCCGATAACAACAAGCACAGGAGTTTTTCCATGCAGCGTCTTGCCTGCCGGGCCGCGCTCGGCCTGATTTTGTCCCTGGGCGGTATGTCCCTGGCCGCAGCCGCGAGCTTGCCGCCGGCCACCGAGGGTGATTGGGTCGCCCCGCAGTTCACCTTCCACAACGGCGAACAGCTGGCCAACCTGAAACTGCACTACATCACCCTGGGGGACCCGAAGCACCCGGCGATCCTCTACCTGCACGGCACCTACCGGCCGGCCAGCGACCTGCTGAGCAAGGATTTTGGCGGTGAACTGTTCGGCCCGGGGCAGCCTCTGGACGCGAGCAAGTACTACATCATTGCCACCGACGGCATTGGCGTCGGCCAGTCGAGCAAGCCTTCCGATGGCCTGCGCGCGCGGTTTCCCCAGTACAACTACGACGACATGGTCCAGGCCCAGTACCGGCTGGTCACCGAAGGGCTGGGGGTCAAGCACCTGCGGCTGATCATCGGCAATTCCATGGGCGGCATGCAGACCTGGCTCTGGGGCCAGAAATGGCCGCAGATGATGGACGCCCTGGTGCCCATGGCTTCCCAGCCCGGGGAAATGTCCTCGCGCAACTGGATGATGCGCCGCCTGCTGGTGGAGTCGATCAAGCAGGACCCGGCCTGGGAGCAGGGCAACTACCGGCAACAGCCGCCGTCCCTGCGCCTGGCCAACGCGCTGTTCGCCACCGGTACCAGCGGCGGCACCCTGGCCTATCAGGCCCTGGCGCCGACCCGGGCCCAGGCCGACCAATTGGTGGAGGAGCGCCTCAAGGCCAGCCAGAGCGCCGATGCCAATGACTTCATCTACCAGTGGCAATCTTCGGCGGACTACAACGCCGCGCCGGGGCTGGGAAAGATCCAGGCACCAGTGCTGGTGATCAACGCCGCGGATGACGAGCGCAACCCGCCGGAAACCGGCACCCTGCAAGCGGCGCTCAAGCAAGTGCAAGATGCCCGCCTGCTGTTGATTCCCGCCAGCGCCGAAACCCGTGGGCATGGCACCACCGGCATGGCCCGGTTCTACGCCCGCGAACTGGGGCAGTTCATGGCCGAAACCGAGAAAAAACGCTAGCGGCCATGCACGCTCTTGGTGGTGAGGGAGCTTGCTCCCGCTGGGTGGCGCAGCCGCCCCAAACCCGGACGGCGCAACCTTTCAGGTGTTGAGGGGCATCAGGCATTGCGTCTGCTGCGCAGCCGCGCGGGAGCGAGCGCCCTCGACACGGATTGCACGTGTTGAGGCTTACCGCTGACTCAGGATTGTGCCGGCAGGAGCAACTCGACCCCGTGCTTGCGAATCCCGTCCGCCGCCGCAGGGGTCAGCGCCGCATCGCTGATGATGATGTCGAACTGCTCCAGATCGGCGATCTTGTACATGCCGAAGGTGCCGTACTTGGAGCTGCTGGCCACCAGCACCACCTGGGTCGCCGATTGCATCGCCACCTGCTTGACCTCGACCTTCAACGCCGACGGCGTGGTGATGCCTCGGCGCAGGTCCCAGGAGCTGGTGGAGATAAAGGCCACGTCGGTGACCACCTGGCGCAGGGTGGCCACCGCCAGCCCGCCGACACAGGAATGGTTGGAGTGGTCCAACTGCCCGCCGGTATGGATCACCGTGACCTGGGGTGCATCCATCAAGGCTTGGGCCACGCCGAAATCGTTGGTGATCACGGTCATCCCCGACAGCGCCTTGATGTACGGCACGATCTCCAGGGTGCTGGTGCCGGCGTCCAGGTAGACCGTCATGTCCGCATGCAACAGGCCCGCCGCGAGCTTGGCCATGGCCTGCTTCTGCGGCAGTTCCACCACCGCCTTGGACTGATGGCTGGGCTCGCTGTGCAACTGGCTGGCGATGCGCACGCCGCCGGTCACCGAATGGGCGCGGCCTTCCTGTTCCAGCAGGGCGATATCCCGGCGCACGGTCATGTGCGAGCAGTCGAACATCTCCATCAACTGATGCACGCTGAGCACCTGATGCTTGCGCAACTGGCGCAGGATCTGCTCGCGGCGCTGCTCGGGAATCATTGGCGCGCCGCTGTCGCTGGCAAGGTCCTTGGGGGTAGGCATTGAAGCTCCGGTTTGGCGGGTCGGCAAAGGCAGAAAACGGCACGCCATAGTAGCGAATGTAGCTGCTGTGGACGAGATTTAGTGCCGTGCGCGCGTCAGAAAGCGCCTCACGGTAGCAGCAGTCGCTTGAGCAGGCGGATCAGCGGTTGGCGTGCCTTGCGGCGCTTGAAAGCCCCGGGAATGTGCAGCAGGAAGCTGCGCCAGGGATAGCCGCCGGGATCGCGTTGCGTTGATTCCAGATAGTCATGCAGGGCCAGCGCCGATTCGCGGTTGAAAGCCCAGAGCATCTGGCCTTTGTAGACCACGGAAAAATAGGCTTCGCTCGGCCAGTTGAGCGCGTGACGCGCCGAGTAGTGGCAGTGCTCGCAGTGCAGCGAGCCCAGGTCCAGGCCGTGATCGCGGTACCAGTAGGGTGAGCGCTGCCAGTGGCTGGCAAGGTAGCCTTCGGGCAACGGGCCCAGGCTCTGCCGTGGGTCGCCATGCAGGCCGGGAAAGTACAGGGCGTAGTGACGGTAGTGCCCGCAACTGTCCTGGTCCCGCCAGTACTCCAGCCGCGCATGCTCCTGGAAAAAGGGCAGGTCGACCTTGCGTTCGATGGGCCGGGCCACGATGAACTCGAAGCGTGCCTGGGCCGCGCATTGCGGGCAGTTGAGCGCCAACTGGTGGGGCATGGGGCGCCAGGGGGCAAGGCCGGTCATGGCGGTTCAATCCACCTGCGAGGCCGTGCGGTCGATATGCCAGCGCTGCATGAGCTGGCGCAGGCTGCCATCGCGCTTCATGCCATCCAGCGCCCGCTGCCAGCGGGCCACCTGGGCCGCGTCGACCTTGGGCGAGAAGGCGATGTAGGCGTCCTGGTGCATCAGTGGCATCTGGTAGCGCAACTGATCGAAGGCCAGGCCTTCTTCGGCGGCGAAGGTGCTGACGCTCATGGTGTCGGCCACCACGTATTGCACGCGGCCGACGTGCAGCAGGCGCATCATGATTTCCGGGCTGTCGACACCCCATAGGTTGTCCAGGCCCTGTTGCTTGAGGTAGCTGTACACCAGCCACCTGCGTGGCACGGCAATCTGCCCTTGGGTCTGGTGCAGGTCGGTGACCGCCGGGCTGTCGCCGTTGCGGGTATAGAGCGCGGTCTCGGTGCGCATCAGCGGGCCCACCCACTGGTAGCGCGATTCGCGCTCGGCGGTGCGCAAGATGGTGAACACTGCGGTGTCGTCATCGCTTGCGGCGTCGCGCAGGGCGCGCAGCATCGGCCGCAGCTGGACCTGCACCGTGTCGCCGCTGCGTTGTGCCAGGGCCTCCACGACATCGACGCCGAAGCCCGTCATGCGTTCACCCTGCTGGAAGTGCAGCGGCGGGTGGTTGTCGGTCAGCATGCGCAATTCGCCAGCATGGGCGGTGAGGCTCAGCAGCGGCAAGAGTGCCTGCAGCATCCATTTCATGCAGTGGCCTTGGGGGGATAAAACGCAGAGCTTAGTACGACTCGTCGCCGCCTGTCGCGCTAAAACTACGGGCTCTGTCACGTGCTTTACCGGGCCGTGCCGGGGTGATTTTGTCGTCGGCAGATCGCTGCGCCGCAGGTATCCTGGCGCGGCCTTTGTTGAATGGAATCTGCCCATGTTCACCCCTCTTGTTCATCCTCTGCGAGCCAGTGGCTTGCTGCTGGCGCTCCTGGCCTGTGGCCAGGGCGCCCAGGCCAGCAGTTTCGACTGCGCCAAGGCCGCCAGTGCCAGTGAAAAGGCCATTTGCGCCGACGCCTACACCGCCGGGCTGGACAGCCGGCTGGGCAAAGCCTGGACGGCCGCCCTGGCCGAGGCCAAGGACCCCAAGGCACTGCGCCTGGGCCAGCGTGAATGGCTCAAGGAGCGCGACCAGTGCCAGGCCGACCTGGGCTGCCTGCGCAGCCAATACCTGAGCCGGCTGATGGTGCTGCGCTATGTGAACATCCCGTTCAGCTGGCAGGGCACCTGGCAGCGGGTCTCGGTCAGCCCGTTCTATGGCGGTGAGCTGGTGATCCGGCGCAGCGGCGAGGATCGTCTGAGCTTCGACCTGTCGGCCATGGGCGGTGCCAATTCCGGTGCGCTCGCGGGCAAGCTGCAGCTCAAGGGCGGCGAAGCCCGCTACGGCGTCGAGGGCTGCAAGCTGCGCTTCACCCCGCGCAACGGCCTGTTGCAGGTGACCCAGGAGGGCGATTCCTATGCCTGCGGCGCCGGCTCGGGGGTGTATTACGACGGGCTCTACGTGGCCTCCCGGCAAATCCTGGAGAACCCGTACGACCTGCTGTCCACCGCGCTGGTGCGCACCGAGGAGGAAGACCAGCGAGCCCGGAAGCTGCTGCAAAAGGATTACCAGACCCTGCTCGACAGCGGCTCGGTGTTCTCCCAGGAGACCTCGGCCGAGCTCAAGGGCGCCGAGGTCACCGACATGTGGTTGCGGGGGCTGGCCAATACCAATGCGGCGATTTTCGTGCGCGGTGCCCAGGGGCAGCTGTGGGTCGCGCTGCTGGCGGTGGTGGGCCCCACGGATGAGTTGCGGGTGCGCTACTACACCACCGAGCCCGAGTGGAAGCAGCGCCTGCCGGACGTGCTGTTGAACTGGTACGCAGCACGCCGCAGTGAGGGCAGGCAGCTGCCTCTGGACATGATGCCCTGAGGCAGCGGTGGCCCCGGCCCGCCCACGGTGGGAGGAGCGGGGCGCAGAAATTTCGCCGGGCGGATGCACAAGCCTGCCGGTGCAGCTGCTAGAGTCTCGGCCCTGGCCGCCTGGATGTCGGCCCGAGGGTGCAGGCACAGGGCGCCAAGCCTCGGCCTGCCGGGCAAATTCCATCAGTTGGTGACGCGAAGCCATTGTGAGCGTCTACGACCTTAGCAAGTGACACTGCCGCCGCCGTTACCGGCGCCTGGCACATTGAAATTGGGAGATTGTGAATGGTCATCAAACCCCGCGTTCGCGGCTTTATCTGTGTGACGACCCATCCGGTGGGTTGCGAAGCCAACGTCAAGCAACAGATCGATTACGTCACCCAGCAGGGCGCCATCGACGCAGGGCCGAAGAACGTACTGGTCCTCGGCGCCTCCACCGGCTACGGCCTGGCCGCGCGGATCACCGCCGCCTTTGGTTGCGGTGCCAACACCCTGGGCGTGTTCTTCGAACGCGGCAGCGTTGACGGCAAGCTGGGCACCGCCGGCTGGTACAACACCGCGGCATTCCACAAGTTCGCCGAAGAAAAGGGCCTGTACGCCAAGAGCATCAACGGCGACGCCTTCTCCGATGCGGTCAAGGCCGAAACCATCGAGACCATCAAGCGCGACCTGGGCAAGATCGACCTGGTGGTCTACAGCCTGGCCGCCCCGCGCCGCACCCACCCCAAGACCGGTGAAGTGCTGAGCTCGACCCTCAAGCCGCTGGGCAAGTCCGTGACCCTGCGCGGTGTCGACACCGACAAGGAAATCGTCAAGGAAACCACCCTGCAGCCGGCGACCCAGGAAGAGATCGACGGCACCGTGGCGGTGATGGGCGGCGAAGACTGGCAGATGTGGATCGACGCCCTGCACGAAGCCGGTGTCCTGGCTGAAGGTGCGAAAACCACCGCCTTCACCTACCTGGGCGAGAAGCTGACCCACGATATCTACTGGAACGGTTCGATTGGCGAAGCCAAGAAGGACCTGGACCAGAAAGTCATCGGCATGCGCCAGCAACTGGCCGACCTGGGCGGCGACGCTCGCGTTTCGGTGCTCAAGGCCGTGGTGACCCAGGCCAGCTCGGCGATCCCGATCATGCCGCTGTACCTGTCGCTGCTGTTCAAGGTGATGAAGGAGCAGGGCAGCCACGAAGGTTGCATCGAGCAGGTCTACGGCCTGTACAAGGACAGCCTGTACAACAGCGAGCCGGTGATCGACCAGGAAGGCCGCCTGCGCGCCGACTACAAGGAGCTGCAACCGCAGGTCCAGGACCGGGTCAAGCAGCTGTGGGACCAGGTGACCAGCGAGAACCTCTACGAAATGACTGATTTCGTCGGTTACAAGCAAGAGTTCCTGCGCCTGTTCGGTTTCGAGATCGAAGGGGTCGACTACGAAGCCGACGTCGATCCGGACGTGAAGATCAGCAACCTGATCCAGCTGTAATCCTGACGTAGCGTTTCACTGCAACGCCCCTCAAGCCTGAGGGGCGTTGTCGTTTCTGGTCAGGCCAACTTCACGTTCATGGTGATCTGCGCCGTGAACACGGCCTGGTCCTCCTCGTTGAAGGCGGTTACCGCCACCACCTTGTCGCCGGCACTGGCCCAGTCCACGGCGCTGCCATCAGCCACCGTACGCACGCTGCCCTTGGCCTTGGCCAGGTATTGCACGCTCATGCCTTTGGGAATCCAACGCGCGCCGGCGGGAATGCTGGCGTCGGTCATGACCCCGGCCGCCAGTTCCGCGGCGTTGCACAGGGCGATGGCGTGCACCGTGCCCAGGTGATTGGTGATCTCCCGGCGAAACGGCAGCCGCACCTGGCAATGGCCGGGCTGCAGCTCGTCGATCAACGGGTTGATGGTGGCGAAGTAGGGCGCCATCTGGCAGGCCATCTGGGTGAATTTTTCCGCGCCGGCGGAATTGAACATGCTGAGCACCTGACTCATGGAAATGCCTCTTGCAGGGTTATCGGGATTAAACAGAATAATATTCTGTAAAAGAACAATATTCTGCTAAGCGAAAATCTGTCAAGCTGCCAGGCCTGTGCAAACCGGGCCGAGGGGCCCGCTTCCGTGAACCTGCGAGGACCTGTCAAGCCATGCCGGATACCCAACTGCTGGAGCGCCGCTACCCGGGGCGGCGCGCCGAACTCAAGCGCGCGATCCTCAAACAGGCCCTGGTGAGTTTCAACCAGCAAGGCCTGGAAGCCACCACCATCGAGATGATCCGCGCCGAATGCGACACCAGCGTCGGTGCCATCTATCACCACTTCGGCAACAAGGAAGGGCTGGTGGCGGCGCTGTTCTTCGCCGCCCTGGAAGACCAGGGGCAATTGCGCGACCAGTACCTGGAGCCGGCCGGCACGTTGCAGCAGGGGGTCCAGGCTTTGGTCCACAGTTATGTGGACTGGGTCGACCAGCAGCCGGAATGGGCGCGCTTTCAGTTCCAGGCGCGCTTCGCCGTGGCCAAGGGGCCGTTCGCCGAGGAACTGGCGAACCGCAACCGGCTGCGCAACCGCACCCTGCTGGGGTGGATGAAAGAGCGCTCCGAGGATGGCCTGTTGCAGCGCTGGCCGGCGGAATTGGTGCCTTCGTTGATCGTCGGCCCGGCGGAGAATTACTGCCGGGCCTGGTTGTCCGGGCGGGTCCAGGCAAGCCCCGCAAGCTACCGCGAACAGCTGGCGGCAGCGGCCTGGCGCTCCCTCGGCGGCGCGCAGTAGCGGCCCCGTGCAGCGCCGGCCGCAACGGCAGGGCAAGGCCATGGCCACGCAATTGCGCAAGATTGTTCAAGCCAGCCGTGCGGCGGGCTGGCACAGTCACTGACCGTTTCTTGCGTGCAGGCTGTTATGACCCGCGTTCTTCTACCCCGCGCCGCGTTTATCCGCGGTGCCATCGCCATCATGCCTCTGTCCCTGGCCACCGCGCCCTGGGGGCTGCTGGCCGGTTCCATGGCCATCGAGGCCAATCTCACGCCGTTGCAGGGCCAGGGGCTGTCGAGCATCGTCTTCGCCGGTGCCGCGCAACTGGTGGCCATCGGCATGCTCAAGGGCGGGGCGGGGATCTTCTCGATCCTCCTGACCACCTTGCTGCTGACTTCCCAGCACCTGCTCTACGGCATGAGCATGCGCTCGGTGATCTCGCCATTGCCCGGGCGCTGGCGAGTGGGCCTGGGCTTTCTGCTCACCGATGAGCTGTTCGCCCTGACCAGCGCCCACGACAAGCAGCAGTTCGATCGCTGGTACGCCCTGGGCGTGGGCCTGACCTTCTACGTGGCCTGGAACCTCTTTACCTTGCTGGGCATCGTGCTGGGCAAGAGCATTCCCGGCCTGGAGCACCTGGGCCTGGACTTTTCCATTGCCGCCACCTTCATCGCGCTGATCACGCCGCTGGTGCGCAATGTGCCCACCGTGGTCTGTGTCGCGGTGTCGCTGTTCTGCTCGGTGCTGTTCAGTTATTGGCACTGGGGCTCGGCCCTGGTGCTGTCGGGCCTGGCGGGGATGACCGCGGGTTTTGTCTGCAATAAATTCGCTCGGGGGCGCGCATGATGGTCTGGGCAGTGATTTTCGGCATGGGCCTGCTGGTCTTTCTCAATCGCTACGTGTTTCTCGAACCGCGCCTGCCGCTGCGCCTGAGCAGCAACGCGCGGCAGTTCCTCGGTTTTGCGGTGCCGGGCATGCTCACGGCGATCTGCGGGCCGATCGTGTTCATGCCCGATCACCAGTTGAACCTGCACTGGGACAACCCCTATTTGCTCAGCTCGCTGGTGGCCATCGTGCTGGTGATCTACACCCGCAATACCCTGGTCAGCATGCTGCTGAGCATGGGTTTCTTTTTCCTTCTGCGCTGGTGGCTCTGAGGCAGGATTGCGGTAGCCTGTGCAGCTTTCGGCACAGGCCGACCTTCAACCGCAACGGATGCACCGGATGAGCAACTTTCCCCACGATATCGACCTGGACGCGTTCTGGGACCACGACAGCAGCCGCAAGATCAACCAGCCACCGGCGAGCGCCGCCATGATCGCCGAGCTGCAAGCCCTGCTGGGCTATCGACTGCCGCCGTCCTATGTGGCGTTCATGCACCGTTACAACGGTGGCTGCCCGCACCTCAGCTGTTGCCCCACGGAGCAGGGCACCTCCTGGGCCGAGGACCACTGCGCGATCGACAGTTTCCTGAGCATCGGTCGCGACAGTCGCTACTCCCTGGGCGGCGGCCTGGGCAGCCGCTTCATGATCGAGGAGTGGGGCTACCCGGACCTGGGGGTGTACATCTGCAATTGCCCGTCCGCCGGGCATGACATGATCGCGTTGGACTACCGCGAGTGCGGCCCCGAGGGTGAACCCCGGGTGGTGCACGTGGACCAGGAGGGCGACTACGAGGTGACTGTCCTGGCGCCGAACTTCGAGGCCTTTGTCCGCGGCCTGGTGTCCTGGGAGGTGTATGACACCTCCGAGCAGGACTACCTCGACGACCTGGACACGGTCGCCAGCGCGCCGTTCTCGCCACTGCTGCAGGAGCTGCTTGAGCACTTCCCGGACGTGCCTGACCTGGGGCCGCTGATCCGCCAGATCGCCCTGCGCATCGTCCAGGACAAGCGCTACTTTGCGTTGCACGCCGACCCGCTGTCGTACCTGTTGTACGACCTGCAGTTCTGGCTGTACCAGAACCGCCACCCGGTCCCCAACAAAGAGGCCTACCTGGAGGTCTATCAGGACATGATCGCCTTCGCCAAGGGCTTCGGCACCGACGGCTACGCCCCGGATTTCATCCGCGACTGGTTTCGCGCGCGGCTGGCGGACGGTCATCTACGCCAGGCGGCGGGCGGGTTAGCCCTGACCCCGGCCTACCGCGCGCAGTTGCTGGAACAATTGTCGGGGTTTCGCCCCGCCGGCCCACACCTTCAGGAGCAGCCATGAGCGAGGAAAAGATCCGCATCACCGCCGAGAAGACCCTCTCCGACAACTGGTACGTGCTGAAGAAATACAGCTTCGAACTGCGCCGCCGCGACGGCAGCTGGCAGGCCCAGGAGCGCGAGGTCTATGACCGCGGCAATGGCGCGACGATCCTGCTGTACAACCTCAAGCGGCGCACGGTGCTGCTGACCCGGCAGTTCCGCATGCCGGCCTTCGTCAACGGCCACAGCGGTTACCTGATCGAGACCGCCGCTGGTTTGCTGGACAACGCCAGCCCGGAGGTGCGCATCCGCCAGGAAGCGCAAGAGGAAACCGGTTGCCGGGTGGGCGAGGTGCAGAAGGTCTTCGACGCGTTCATGAGCCCGGGCTCGGTGACTGAGCGGGTGCATTTCTTCATTGGCCATTACCAGGCCGAAGACCGCATCGATGAAGGCGGCGGGCTGGAGCACGAAGGCGAGGACATCGAAGTCCTGGAACTGGATATCGACCAGGCGCTGGGCATGATCAAGAGCGGCGAGATCGCCGACGGCAAGACCATCATGCTGCTGCAGTACCTGCAGTTGCATGTGCTCAAGCCCCGCAGCCTGATGGTGCTGGTGGCCGGCCCTTACCGCTCTGGCACTGGCGATGACCCGGCGCTGCTGGCGCGCAATGTCGAGGCCATGGAGCACAGCGCGGCGCAGGTCCTGGCCGCCGGGCACTTCCCGGTGCTGGGAGAGTGGGTGGCGTTGCCCATGACCCGCCTGGCGGGCTCGCGGGCGGTGGGCGATGCGGTCTACAACGCGCAGTTCCATGCCTACGCCGAGCGCCTGCTGGAGCGTTGCGATGCGGTGCTGCGCATCGGCGGGCCGTCGGCGGGTTGCGATGCCATGGTCGAGATCGGCCAGCGCCTGGGCCTGGCCATCTATCACCAGGTGGAGCAGCTACCGGTGCTGTCCGGCGGGTTGGCGCAAGGCTGACTGAGGTCGCGGTCACGCCCGGCGCAGCAGGGCAGCGCCGCCGGCAGTCGCCCGCCGGCGCCACAGGCATACCCGTGAAAGCCCCGCCAGGGGCTTTTCTCCAGGCTTCACGGGGAAAAACTGTCTATCGTCAATAGGCAAGCGGGAGCTTCGTCGAAGGCCGCGTGGGGCAGGGCTGCATCGGTCGGTTTGTCGTTATGGCGCCTGGAGCACTATGGAAAACCTCGGTCTTGATCCGTCTGCAGGGCGCAGCACCTCGAATCAGGCGCTGGCCCGGGCCACCCTGCTGGGCTGCTCGGGGCTGCTGCTGGCGCTGTTCCTGTTCACCGGCGCGCTGCTGGTGTACATCGCCCTTGAGCAGAACCGTTCCGCCGAACAGCACAACCGCATGGACATCCAGCGCGCGCTGCAAGCCTTTGCCGACAACGCCAGCACCACCCTCAAGGATTACGCCCTGTGGGGCGATGCCTACCAGCACCTGCACCTGAAGGTCGACCTCGACTGGGCCTACAACCGGCAGAACTTCGGCCCGACCCTGTACCGTGACCTGGGGTTTGACGGGGTGTTCGTGATCAACCCGGCCGGGCGCACGGTCTATGCCCTGGTGGCCGGAAACCTCAGTTCGATGGATGCCCGGGACTGGTTGGGTGAACAACTGCAGCCCCTGGTCGAGCAGGCACGCCAGGCGGACAGCAAGGCCGTCAGCCGGTTCGTGTCGGTGGCCGGCACCCCGGCGCTGGTGGTCGCCGACGACCTCGGCACGGGCAACGACCCGCAAGTGCAAGCCGATGCCGGCCCGCCGTCGGTGCTGATCTTCGTCGCCCGCTTCGATCCCGAACGCCTGCTGGCCCTGGGCCGGGGGCTGGACATCGAACAGTTGCAGAGGGTCACGGCCGCCACGGCGCAGGACCTGCCGCGCCTGGACCTGCCGGATGGCGCTGGAACCCTGCAGTGGCGCCCGGCGCGCCCGGGGCACCAGTTGCTGGTGCTGGTGATGCCGCTGTTGCTGCTGGCGGGCCTGCTGGTGGGCTTGATGGCGGCCTTTTTGTTGCGCCGCGCGGCTGTGGCGGCGCGGGTCATGGACCAGCAGTTTCACGCCTTGCGCACCAACCGCTCGGTCCTGGCCGCCAGCGAGGAGCGTTTTCGCGATGTCGCCGAAGCCGCGTCCGACTGGATCTGGGAGGTCGACCCGCAGTTGCGCTTCACCTATCTGTCCGAGCGTTTCGAGGCGGTCACCGGTCTGCCGCGCGAAGCGGCCCTGGGCCGGCCGATGACCGAGTTGCTCAGTGGCGAGCGGGGCCCGCTGGCAGATTGGCTGGCGGCCCCGGAGCGACGTACCCAGGGCATCCAGCAGTGCCTGTACCGGGACGGCCGGGGGCAGTCGCGGGTCTGTCGCCTGTCGGTACGGGCCCTGGAAGCCGGAGGCTTTCGCGGCACCGCCAGTGATATCACCGAAGAAGTCGCGGCGCGGCGGCGGGTCGAGTACCTGTCCCAGCACGATGCCTTGACGGGCCTGGCCAACCGCACCCGCCTGCAGGAGTTTCTCGAAGGCCGGCTGTTGGCCCCGCCGACCCTGCTGGAGCCGCTGCAGATGCTCAGCGTCGACCTTGACCGCTTCAAGCCGGTGAATGACCTGTTGGGCCACGCTGCCGGCGATCAGGTGCTGCACGGGGTGTCCCAGCGCCTGGCCCAGTGCCTGCGCGGCGATGACCTGGTGGCCCGGGTCGGTGGCGACGAGTTTGTCCTGGTGGTCACCGGGCAGGTCGCCGATCGCGAGATCGAAGGCCTGTGCCGACGCCTGATCGAGCGCATCGAGGAGCCGTTCTATATCGCCGGGCATGAGGTCTTCATCAGTGCCAGCATCGGCATCGCCCGGGCTCCGCGCGACGCCACCCAGGCCGAAGAGCTGCTGCGTTTCGCCGACATTGCCCTGTACGAGGCCAAGGCCGCGGGCCGCAGTACCTGGCGTTTCTATGCGCCCTCGATGAATGTGCGGATCATCGAACGGCGGCGCCTGGAGCACGACCTGCGCCATGCCATCGAGCAGGACCAGTTGCTCCTGCACTTCCAGCCGCGCTATCGGGTGCTCGACGGCCAGTTGGTCGGCGCCGAGGCCCTGGTGCGCTGGCAACACCCGCAGCACGGGCTGCTGGGGCCGGAGGTGTTCGTGCCGATTGCCGAGGACACCGGACTGATCCTGCCGCTGAGCAACTGGGTGCTGCATGCGGCCTGTCGCGCGGCGCGGGCCTGGCCGGAGCACCTGCTGCTGGCGGTGAAGCTGGCGCCCGCGGAGTTCCAGCGCGGGCAGTTGCTGGCGAGGATCGCCGCGGTGCTCAAGCAGAGTGGCTTCGAGCCGTCGCGCCTGGAGCTGGAAATGACCGACAAGGTGCTGCTCGATGACAGCCGCCACGTGCTGACCCTCATGCAGGGGCTCAAGGCCCTGGGGGTGCAACTGCTGATCGATGATTTCGGCACCGGTTACTCGGCGCTGCACTACCTGCAGACCTTCCCCCTGGACGGCCTGAAGATCGACAGCAGTTTCGTCGCCCGGCTGCACCACAACGACGCCGGCCGCTCGATCGTCGAAGCGATTGTCAGCCTGGGGCACGCGCTGGCCTTGCGGGTGGTCGCCGAAGGGGTGCACACCCCGGAGCAGCTCAGGGTGTTGCGTGACATCCAGTGCGATGAGGTGCAAGGCGCGCACCTGGGGCCGCCGCTGGACCAGGAGGCGCTGTTGGCGCTGTATGGCGAGGCCGCTCGGGCGTCGCGGCCGATCACCTGAACGCCTTCCGGGCGGGTGCTCGGCGACGCGACGCGGCGCCTCAGTGCGCTGGCGCGGCTTGACGCTCCTGACGGATCGGCAGCTCGACGCGAAACGTGCTGCCGACGCCGGGCTGGCTGCGCACGCTGATCTGCCCGCCGTGCTTCTGGACGATTCCGTAGGACAGCGACAGGCCCAGGCCCGTCCCCTGGCCCACCGGCTTGGTGGTAAAGAACGGGTCGAAGATCTTCGCCAGGTGCTCTTCGTCGATGCCGCAGCCGGTGTCGCTGACCTCCAGCCAGACCCGGTCGCCCTCGACGCCGTTGCGCAGGGTGATGGTGCCGCGTTCCGGGCCGATGGCCTGGGCGGCGTTGACCACCAGGTTCATCACCACTTGATTGAGCTGCGAGGGCAGGCACTCGATTTCCGGCAGCGGCTGGTAGTCGGTGACCAGGTCGGCCTTGTACTTGAGTTCGTTGGCCACGATGTTCAGGGTCGAGTCGATGCCCTGTTGCAGGTTCGCCAGTTGCCATTGCTGGTCGCTGTCGACCCGGGAGAAGTTCTTCAGGTCCTTGACGATCTGCGCCACCCGGCCGATGCCTTCCTTGGATTCCCTGATCAGCACCGGAATGTCTTCCTGGAGGAAGTCCAGGTCGATACTCTCGCGCAGGCTCTGCAGGCGCTTGCGCAACTCCGGGTCGGCGATGGCTTCCTCGGCCTGGCGGTAGGCACCGAGCATCTGGTTGAGCTGCTGCAGATAGCCCGACAGGCTGCCGAGGTTGGAGGAGACAAAGCCGATAGGGTTGTTGATCTCGTGGGCGACCCCGGCGGCGAGCTGGCCGAGGGAGGCCAGTTTTTCCGATTGCACCAGCTGGTTCTCCAGCTGCTTGCGTTCGTCGATCTGCAGTTGCAGCGCCGCGCCTGCCTGTTTCAGGTCCTCGGTGCGCTGTTCCACCAGGTGCTCCAGGTGGTGCATTTGCAGGAGCGCGCGGGCGGTCATCTCCCACTTGCTGGTCAGGGTGCTGGCCATCTGCTGGACTTCGATGTTGTCAAAGGGCTTTTTCAGGATCAGCAGGCGATGGTGCCCTTGCAGGCGCTCCAGCAGTTCCTCCCAGGAATAGTCGGAGTAGGCGGTGCAGACCACCACTTGCAGCCGGGGATCCTGCTGCCAGAGCCGCTCGACGGTCTGTGCCCCGTCCCAGCCCTGGGGCATGCGCATGTCGACGAACGCCAGGGCATAGGGGCGTTGCTGTTCCTGGGCCCGGCAGACCATGGCCAGGCCTTCCTCGCCGCCGTAGGCCGAATCCAGCTCGAAAGGCTGTTGCTGGGGCTTGGCCTGGGCGCCGAACAGTTGCGCCTCCAGGTCGTCCAGGCTGCTGTCGTCCGTCTGCGGCGGGGTGAGGATCTTGCGAAAGTCATCGTGGATCGACGGGGTATCGTCGATCAGCAGGATCCGGCGGTTGCTCAACTCGTCCATCATGGGTCCTCAGCGTCGATCAGCGGCACTTCCAGGGTGAAGGTGGCCCCCAGGCCTGGGCCATCGCTGTGCACGTTCAATTGTCCATCCATCTCCATGGCGGCCAGGGCGCAGCTGTGCAAGCCGAAGCCATGGCCGTCCTTGCGGGTGGTGAAACCGTGGGTAAAGATCCGCGCCAGGTTCTCGGCGGGAATGCCTTCGCCTTCATCCTTGACGCTGATGCTCAGGGTCCGGCCGTCCACCACCCTGGCGCTCAGCGTCAGGGTGCGGGGGTGGTCGTCGAGGTTGGACATGGCGTACTTGGCGTTGCTGATCAGGTTGATCAGGATCAGCAGCATGCGGTGCTTGTCGCCCATTACCAAGGGCAGCTGGCTGTAGTCCTTGACCACCGTCACCTGGTGCCGGGCCAGGGCCCCGGAATTCATGCGCAGGGCGTCGTCGATCAGCTCGGCGATGCGCAAGGGCTCGATCAACCGCTGCGCGCCGGCATAGGACTGCTGGGTGGCGACGATTTCCTTGATGTGGTCGACGCTGCGGCCCAGCTGCGCCAGTTCTTCGCCCATGGTCTGCTGCTCGCTGGCAATCGCTTCGACCAGCTGATTGAGGTAGCCGGGGAGCAGCTTGCCTTTGTCGTCCAGGGTGAAAAAATGCCCGAGGTCATCCTGATGCTGGTTGATCAGTTGCATGGCCTTGCCCAGCCCCTGGGTCTTGCTGGTGCGAAGTGTGCGGCTGAGGATTTCGCTGGAGATGTTCACGCTGTTGAGCACATTGCCGACGTTGTGCAGGACATTGGTGGCAATTTCCGCCATGCCGGCCTGGCGCGCGGTGTCCAGCAGCTCACTCTGCGTTTCCTTGAGTTCCCGGGTTCGCTCCTCGACCCTGAGTTCCAGGTGTTCATTGGCGCTCTGCAGGGCGCTGTTCACGCGGCGGATCACGGCGTAGCTGCGTACCAGCCTGACGGCCAGGTAGAGGATCAGCATCACCAGCAGGGCGGCGAACAGCAGCAGGTACTGATGAGCCAGCTGGTCCTGCTGGTCGGCCTGGAACTGGTCCTGATTGAGCTGGCGGGTGATGTCGTCCAGGCGCTGGGCGATCGGGATCGAGGTGATCCGCTCCAGCAGGTCGTTGACCACCGGCTGCTCGCGCAGGATCACCGAGACATGGTTGCTGAGAATATCCACCGGTTCATGCAGCGGCTCGGGCAGGCGCTCCTTGTTGACCGCCAGCTTGTTCAGCCCGACGAGGATGTCCGCGGCCTTGTCGTCGCTGGACACCTGGGCGAACTCCAGGCTGCTGAGCAGCAGGTCATAGGTGTCGATGGCGATGTTCTGTTCCAGCAGCCGCGCGTCGTCGTCAAGGCCGGCCAAGCGGCGCTGGATATCGTCTTCGGCGGTGGGCAGGAACGCCAGGGAGTTGCGCAGTATCGAGTTGTGGGACTTGAAACGCTCCACCAGGTCGGCCTTTTCCTTGAACGCCTCGATGAACGCTTGGTGGCTGGCTTTCCAGGTCGCCGAGTCATCGTGCAGCTGCTCCGGTTGCGAGAGCTGATCGAAGCGGTTCCACAGCTGGTTGATTTCCTGCACCGGCATGACCAGCGGATCGTAGTTGTGGCTGATGGCGATCCGCGCCTTGAGCACCTCGGTTTCCCATTGCGCGTTCAACTGCTTGATGTGGCTGATCAGGTCGCGCGACTGCGCGTAGTTCGAGGGTTGGCTGATCACGGTCTTGAGGTAGAGAAAGGCCAGCCCCAGCAACAGGCCGAGGGTCAGCAGCGCCAGCAGCAGGTTGGACGAGCGACGCAGTGCCTTCATAGCGGCTTGCCCTGCCATTCGCCGGTCAGGGTCTTGAGAAACTTGACGATCAGGCTGGTGTCCTGGGGGTTGGGCGGACGCCCCAGCTGATACTTGAACATCACCTCCACGGCCTGTTCCAGGGTCTGCGCCGAGCCGTCGTGGAAGTACGGCGCGGTCACCGCGACATTGCGCAGGCTGGGCACCTTGAAGACGTTGCGGTCCTGTTCGTCGCCGGTGACCAGGAAGCGCCCCAGGTCGGCTTCGGTGGGGTTGCCCCGGGCCGCGAAGTAGTCGCCCATCACGCCGAACTTCTGGAACATGTTGCCGCCGATGTTGACCCCCTGATGGCAGGCGATGCAGCCGTAGTCCTTGAATCGCTGGTAACCGTACTTTTCGTCGAGGCTGAGAATGTCGGTGTTGCCTTGCAGGTACTGGTCGAACCGCGAGTTGGCGCTGATCAGGGTCCGTTCATAGCTGGCCAGGGCGTTCTGCACGTTGGCCACGGTGACCCCGTCCTGGTACAGCTCGCCGAAGGCCTGGCGGTAGCTGCTGTCGTCGCTCAAGGTGCGGATCAGCGTTGGCCAGTTGTTGCCCATTTCGATGGGGCTCTGCACGACGTTGTCGATCTGTGCTTCGAGGGTGTCGGCGCGGCCGTCCCAGAATTGCCGGAAATTCAGCGCGGCGTTGAACACGCTGGGGGCATTGACCCGGGTGAGTTGCCCCTTGAGGCCCAGCGACTTGGCCTGGTTGTCGGCGCCGCCCTGGTCCAGGTGGTGGCAACTGGCGCAGGACAGGCTCTGGTCCTGGGACAGGCGCGGTTCATTGAACAGCCGGCGTCCGAGCTCGACCCGCTGCGGGTCCAGGGCCGGCGCCGCGGGCAGCGACTTGAGCGGCTCGTCCAGTGGCGCGGCGGCAGCGCTCAGGCTGATGCCGAGCCCGAGCCCGAGCAGCAGGCGCAGAGGCTTGCCCGGGTGGCGGCGCGGTGCGTGTTCACTGCTCGCGGTCATGGTTCGTCCCTTGGAACGGTGGCTGGCGCATGCCGAGCAGGTGGCTGAAGTCCGCGGCCGGCAAGGCCTTGCTGAAGTAGTAACCCTGGGCTTCCTCGCAGCCTTGCTGCTGGAGAAAGGTCAATTGCTGGAGGGTTTCCACGCCCTCGGCGATGACCTTCAGGTTGAGGCTGCGACCCAGGTTGATGATGGCGCTGACCAGCACCGCGTCCTTGTGTTCGTGGCTCAGGCCCTGGACGAAGGACTGGTCGATCTTCAAGACGTCCACCGGAAACTTGCGCAGGTAGCTCAGGCTCGAATAACCGGTGCCGAAGTCGTCGATGGCCAGGCGCACGCCCAGGTCCTTGATCGCCAGCAGGGTGGCGAGGGTCGCCTCGACGTTCTGCATCAGCACGCCTTCGGTGATCTCCAGCTCCAGCAATGCCGGGTCCAGGGCGTTGGCGGTGAGTGCGCTGTGCAGTTGCTGGAGCAGTTGCGGCTGGCGGAAATCGCTGGCCGAGAGGTTGATGGACAACGGCACCCGGGGCAGGCCGGCGTCCTGCCAGGCTCGGCACTGGCGAGCGGCCTCAGCCAGCACCCACTGGCTGATGCGGGTGATCAAGCCACTGTCTTCGGCCACCGGAATGAACTGCTCGGGGCTGATCCAGCCCTGTTGCGGGTGCTGCCAGCGAATCAGTGCCTCTGCGCCGACTACCCGGCCCGAGGCCAGATGGATTTTCGGCTGGTAGTGCAGAAGGAATTCCTGGCGCTCCAGGGCCTGGCGAATCCCCGATTCCAGGTACTGCTGTTGCCGGGCCCGGTGAGTCATGTCGTCGGTGAAGAAGCTATAACTGCCGGGGGCCTGTTCCTTGCTGGTGCGCATGGCCATTTCGGCCTTCTTGATCAGCGACAGGGGATCCTGGCCGTCCTCGGGGTACAGGCTGATTCCCAGGCTGGCCGTCACCCGCAGGCCATGCCCGGCGATGTCGTGCAACTGGCCGACGGTGGCCAGGAGTTTTTCCGCCAGGGCGCGGACCTGGGCGGGGTGCTGCTGGTCGGGGAGCAGCACGACGAATTCGTCGGAGCCGTAGCGGAACACCGAGTCCGACTCGCGCATGTCCTGCTCCAGGCTGTGAGCGATGTTCTTCAGCAGTTCATCCCCGGCCGGGTACCCCAGGGCATGGTTGATCCGCTTGAAGCGGTCGAGGCCGAAGAACATCACCGCCAGTGGTTGGTCATACCTGCGGGCCCGGGCCATGGCCTGGCCCAGGCGATCGCCCAGCAGGGTGCTGGAGGGCAGCCCGGTGAGGGCGTCGTAGTGCAGCAGGTGCGAGACCTTGAGTAGCTCGGCCACCCGCCCTTCAATGGTCTGTTGCAGGTCGTCGAGTTTCTGCCGGGCGTCCCTGGCCATCTGCCACTTCCAGGTCAGGGCGCTGGCCATCTGGCGGATTTCCAGGCTGTCGAAGGGCTTTTTCAGGATCAGCAGCTGATCGCCAAACGCCAAGCGTTCCGCCATCGCCTCCCAGGAATAGTCGGAGTAGGCGGTGCACAGGGCGATCTGCAGGTCCGGGTCGGCTTTCCACAATCGCTCGATGGTTTCCAGGCCGTCCCAGCCGGGCGGCATGCGCATGTCGATGAAGGCCAGGGCATAGGGCAGGCCCTGGGCCAGGGACGACTCGACCTTGGCCAGGGCTTCGCGGCCTTGAAACGCCGAGTCGAGGGTGAAGGGAGGCGGGTGGGGTGGGGGGCTGACGCTGTCGCTGCCGAACAGCAGGTGTTCGGCCTGGCTCAGGTCCGGCTCCTTGGGCGGTGCGAGGATCTTGTGGAAGTCTTCATGGATCGCCGGGCTGTCGTCCACAATCAGGATCCGCCGGTTGACCTGCCCTGCAGCCGACTCCGAGGCGTCTTGTTTTTTTGTCTGCGCGTCGTTGCCAGCGTCCATAGACCTTCCCTAGTGCCCTGAGCCCGCGTTTCAACGCTGTCAGCATAGTCACTGCGAGTGCCTCTGGAGACGATTTTTTTCGGCGCGCGGCGCGGGCGTGAAAATGGGAAAAAATCATCTAGGATTGTCTGGGAATTCCCACCGTTGCCAACAGTTCGTGAGCACGGTCCGGGGCAGTTGATGCAGCACAGGGAGAGCCTCATGGAAGAACCGCAGTTGCTTGAGCCCGCTCAGCGTTCACGTGTGTTGCTGGTGGACGACGAAGAATCGATTCTCAACAGCCTCAAGCGCCTGCTGCGTCCCGAGCCCTATGAGGTGCTGCTGGCCACCAGTGGCGCCCAAGCCCTGGAAATCCTCGCGCAAGGGCGTGTCGACTTGGTGATGAGCGATGCGCGCATGCCCGGCATGGACGGCGCCCATTTGCTCGCCCGGGTGCGGGAAAAACACCCGGAGACCCGGCGTATCCTGCTCACCGGCTACGCCGACCTGAACACCATCATCAAGGCGGTCAACGAAGGGCAGATCCACCAGTACCTGAGCAAACCGTGGAATGACGAAGAACTGCTGCTGATACTGCGCCAGAGCCTGGCGCACCAGCATGCCGAGCGCGAGCTCAAGCGTTTGCAGCAATTGGTCCTGGAGCAGAACCAGCAGCTCAAGTCGAACAACGCCAGCCTGGAAAGGCACGTGGCCTCGCGCACGGCGGAGCTGCAGCAGACCGCCGACATGCTCGACCTGGCCTATGAAGAGCTCAAGCACAGCTATGTGACGGCCACCGAGGTGTTTTCGCTGCTGGCCAACCTGCGCCTGCCCGCCGACAAGCAAACCAACCGCAGAATCATCGAACTGGTGCGCGCCTGCTGCAGAAAGTACCGCCTGGACGAGGCCAGCAGCCGCGACCTGACCATGGCGGCCGCCCTGTACAACATCGGCAAGCTGAGCTGGAGCGACACCATGCTCTCGGCGCCGGCGGACCTGTTACGGCATACCGACCAAGAGCGCTACCGGGCCTATCCGGAGCAGAGTGAGTCGGTGCTGATGGCGCTGGAGCCGATGCAGGATGCCGCGCGGCTGATCCTGGCCCACCAGGAGCGCTGGGACGGCAGCGGCTTTCCCCATCGCCTCAAGGGCGAGGCCATTCCCTGGGGCGCCCGGCTGTTGAAGCTGGCGGTGGACTACATCGAGTTGCAGTGCGGGCTGATTCTGGAGCGCCGGATGAACAGCGATGAGGCCCTGCTGTTCATCCGCAAGTACGCGGGGCGCTTGTACGACCCGAACCTGGTGGAGGAATTCGTCCACGTCTGTGCCACCTGCCAGAGTGACGTCACCGTCGATGATCCGACGGTCAAGGCGCTGGGAACCCGCGAACTGCAGGCAGGGATGGTCCTGCGGCGCAACCTGAATGCCGACAACGGCATGTTGCTGCTCAATGCCGGCAAGGTGCTCAGCGAGCCGCTGGTGCAGAAGCTGATTGCCTTCGAAGCCATGGAAGGGGCCCGCTACAGCGTCTTTGTCAGTGTGCCTGAAGCCGAAGGTGCCGGCCTTTGACGTCAGGCGCTGATCGCCGTCCTTGATCTGTGCCCCTGCGTTGCGTCATCGTTCGCACCGCGCGCCGAGGCCCGGGGTGTGCCTGTATGCAGATCCCGGGGGCGTTGCGGGGCGCGGTGGATTTTTCAGGAGTACCACGATGGATGCGGCAACACTGTTTCTCTACATCGTCACCGTCAGCGCGGTGATGATCACGCCCGGGCCTTCGATGCTGCTGGCCCTGAACAACGGCGCGGTCCACGGGATGCGGGTGGCCGGCTGCGGGATCGCCGGTGCGGCGCTGTCCGATCTGCTGCTGATCGGTGCCGTGGGCTGTGGCCTGGGGGCCTTGCTGCAGGCCTCGGAGTCGTTGTTCGTGCTGGTCAAGACCGGCGGCGCGGTCTATCTGCTGTACCTGGCCTGGGGCTTGTGGCGGGCGCCGACCCAGGCCCTGGCGAACCGCCTTGAGGGCGCTTCGGCCAGCGGTCGCTCGGCGTTTCGCCGGGCATTGCTGGTGGGCCTGTCCAACCCCAAGGGCTTGCTGTTCTTCTCGGCCTTCGTGCCGCAGTTCGTGCGCCCCGACCAGCCGGTGGCCGAGCAGTACCTGGTCCTGGCCCTGGTCAGTGCCCTGGTGGACTGCCTGATGATGAGCCTGTACGCCTTTGGCGGCCGCCGCGCCATGGTGCGCTTTTCCGCCCGGGTGATGGGCTGGGTCAACCGCAGCTGTGCCGGCATGCTGGCCATCTTGGCGGTGGGGGTGGGGCTGTATCGCCGCAGTGACAGCCCGGCGCTCTAGACGCTCTGTACCGTCGCGCCTGACCGGCTTTGCCGGGGCACGGCGCGGCGAATGTCATGTTCCTGCAACCCCGGCATGCCAAGAAGGTGAATCTGCGTTCCAAGCGCTGCACCCCGATGGCGGGGTCAGGACGATTCGATTCCACAAGGAGAGGTCACGATGAGAAAGTTTTTTGCCCTGATGGCGGCCCTGGTGCTGACCCTGGGGATGGTGGGCATCAGCGACGCACGTCAGCCCAAGCAGCAGCGCGATTCGGTGGCGGGCACCTTCGACTATTACCTGCTGACCCTGTCCTGGTCGCCGACCTTCTGCCTGATGCACCCGGAAAACCAGCAATGCACGGGCAAGGGCTACGGTTTTGTCCTGCACGGCCTGTGGCCGCAATACGCCAAGGGCGGCTGGCCCGAGTCCTGTCCACCCTTGACCCCACTGAATGCCGAGGAACGAGCCAAGGGCCTGACCCTGTTTCCCACGGCCAAGCTGATGAATCACGAATGGACCAAGCACGGCACTTGCAGCGGCCTGGGAGCCATGGGTTACCTGGATGCCGCGGACAAGGCCCTGGCCACGGTGCAGATACCTGAAGCGCTGCAGCCTTCGACCACGGTGCGCTACTTCGAAGCCACACAGATTGCCCAGCAGTTTCGCCAGAGCAACCCGGGGATTGCCGAGAACGGCATCGCCATCCTCTGCAGTGGCCCCGAGCTTTCCGAGGTCCGCGTTTGCCTGACCAAGGACTTGGGGTTCGGCGCTTGCGGCAAAGGCGTGAAGAACCAGTGCCGCGCCGGCCAGATCCGCGTCCCTCCGGTCCGTTGAAAGCCCCTACAGGGCGCGCAGGCGGGCTTGCAGGGCGGGGCTGCACGCCTGCATCGGCGCTCGTAACTGCCCGTCGATCAGCCCCTGTTGGGCCAGCAATGCCTTGACCGGCGCCGGGTTGGGCTCGGCGAACAAGGCTTTGATCAGCGGCACCAACTGCATGAATGTGCTTCGGGCGGCCTCCAGTTGCTGCGCCTGGACTTGGCGCTGCAATTGCACGAACAGGTCCGGGCGAATGTGCGCCGAGGCTGCGATGGCTCCACTCGCCCCCAGGCACAGGGCGTTGAACAGTTGCAGGTCTTCGCCGCACAGCACCTGCACCTCGCCACTGGCCAGCAGCGCCAGGGTTTTCTCCAGGTTGCCGCCGCAGTCCTTGACCGCCGCGATCCGCGGGTGGGCCACGATGTTGAGCAAGGTGCCGGTGTCCAGGGTGACCCCGGTACGGTAGGGAATGTCGTAGACGATCAACGGCACGCTGGAGGCGTCGGCCAGGGTGGCAAAGAAGCTTTCCAGGGCCGCTTGCGAAGGACGGATGTAATAAGGCGCGGGCACCAGCAAGGCGGCCACCGGGCGTTTCAGGATCTGCGCCTGCAGGCTCAACAGCGACTTCAGGTTATTGCCCGCCAGCCCCATGATCACGCGCCCCGCGGGGGCCAGTTCCAGCACCGCGTCGAGCACGGCCAGCTGTTCGTCCTTGTCCAGGGCGGCGGCTTCCCCCGTGGTGCCGCAGACCACCAGCCCGGCCACGCCGCTTTCCAGCAGATGGGCGGTCAAGCGCCGCAGGGCGGCAAAATCGATGGCGCCGTCGATGAAGGGGGTGACGATAGGGACCCAGATACCTTGAAACGATGACATGCGTGTTCTCCTGATGGTTGACCGTCGGGTCGTCGTCAGAAGAGTAGAAGGGCGTTCAGCAGGGGGAGGGTATCCGTAGCGCTTGATGTCCTGTCAGCTCATCTGACGGGACACAGCGCCCCGGTCACATGAGCGACTGTTTCTTCGATTTAGAGCTGCAGGCCACGCGCGCCTCGACCTTGGCCGAGAGGCCAATGGTGCGAAGGATGAAGGGCGTGGCTGGGGACATGGTCGATGCGGCTCTGAAATCAGGCGCCCAGTTTTAAAAGCCGGCGCGGGCTTTGTCAATCCTCGGCCGTGCACATATCCGTCACCGCCGGCCGGGCGTCGGGTGATCGTGCGCGTTGAGCCGGTACAACAGGCTCGGCGCTTGTCCGGGAAAATCATCCAGTTCGCCCTCCGGGGTCAGGCCCAGGCGTTCCAGGGCGCGCCGCGACGGCAGGTTGTCGGGCCGCACCAGGCCGGTGACCTGCGGCGCGTGCAGCTCGTTGAAGGCCAAGTGCAAGGCCGCTTGCCCCATTTCGTTGGCGTAGCCCTGGCCCCAGGCCTCGGGGCTGAAGCGAAAGTACAGGTTCAGCCCGGCGGCCTGGCCAAAATACGCCTGCATGATGCCGCCGAAGCCGATGATCCGTTCTGGCGCGTCCAGCCGGGTGATCGCCCAGTAGCCGAAGCCGTGTTGCCGCCAGTGCAGCATCCAGCTGTCCAGTTTTTCGCGGCTGGCGGCGTCGCTGGCCGGGCCGTTGGGGTTGAAGCGGTTGGTTTGCGGGTCGCCGTGGATGGCACAGACCCGGGGCAGGTCGGCCAGGCTTGGCGGGCGCAGCAGCAGGCGCGCGGTGTGGGTGACGGAGCAGGGCATGAGTCGGGCTCTTTGACTGGGGAGGGGGCGCCAGGCGGCCTGGCAAAAGGTAGGCGATCGGCCCGGGCTTTGCCAACGCCTGCAATGGCTTGCCGGCAAGGCGCGGCCTGGCACACCCGCTCAGGTGGTGGCGCGTGCCTTCAACCTGGCCAGCGGTACAGGCGGGTGGGGTGGCCCTGGGCGACGCTCGGTGTCGGGCTCAGGGTTGGCAGCATGGCTTGCCAGAAATCCCGGGCGGGCAGGTTGGCGTCAAAGTGCTGCACCTGCCAGGGCCCCTTGAAGCGCTCGAACAGCTGCAGTGCCACCTGTCGGCCGAGGCCCTGGCGGCGAAAGCGTCGCCCAACGAACAGGTAGCCCAGGTTGCAGCGCGCCGGGTTGTCACAGCCTTGCCGGTCGACCACGGCAAACCCCGCCAGCTCCCCGGCCACGCGGATCAGCCAGGGCTGGGTGGCCGGGTCGCGCCAGTAGTCGTCCAGGGCCTGGAGCGGGTACAGCCCCTGGGCGCCGAATTTGATCGGCAGCCACCGGCTCAGCTCATAGAGGTAGAACTGCATGAGGTTTTCCAGGCAGGGCCAGTCGTCGCGAGCGGCCTGTTGCAGTTGAACGTCTTGCATCTTGGGGCTCCAGCCCCGGTCAGTCCGGGGCGCGGCGGGCGGTCGGGGCGCCGGGCCAGCAGCCTTGGCTGTCCTGCCCCAGCGGGTATCTGCAACGCGTTGCTATTGGCTCAAGCCCCGGAAAGTCGTGGCCTCCAGCCCTATACCAAGGGAGTGGCATTGGGCTTACCAATCTTCGTCTAGGATTCTCTGGCAGGAGTCGGAAATCCATCTCAGGGATCCGGATGGGGGATAAGCATGATGCTCAATCACAAACCGGTCATCTTGATTGTCGACGATCAGGTCAATGACCTGAGAATACTCGGCCAGGCCATCCAGGACCTGGGCGAGGTGTACGTCGCCACGCAAGGTGCCCAGGCCCTGGAAGTGGCCCGCCAGTGCCGCCCGGATATCGTCCTGCTGGATATCGAAATGCCCGACATGGACGGTTATTCGGTGTGCGAGCTGATCAAATCCGACCCGCGGCTGTGCCAGGCCTCGGTGATTTTCGTGACCTCGCACCGCCAGGGCGAGCATGAACTGCGTGCCTTGCGCCTCGGTGGCGCCGATTTCCTGCAAAAACCGATCAATGTGCCGATTGCCCGGGCGCGGGTCGAGGCCCACATCAAGCTGGGCGAAGAGTCGCGGCGCCTGGCCAACTACGACGCCCTGACCCAGCTGCCCAACCGCCAGTTGCTGCATGACCGCACCGAACAGGCGATTCGCAAAGGCGCCTCGGTCCAGGGGCTGGTCGGGTTGCTGTCGATCGACATCGACCATTTCAAGGTAATCAATGACACCAGCAGCCATCGCGAAGGCGACGCGGTGCTTCAGGAAATCGCCCAGCGCTTGCGCCACTGCTGTCGCCTGACCGACACCCTGAGCCGTCAGGGCGGCGACGAGTTCATGCTGCTGGTGCCCGAACTGAACGCCGTGGACGATCTGAGCGAATGCGCCGAGCGGGTGTTGCAGGTCATCGCCCAGCCGCTGGTGATCGGGCCGTCCCGCTACGATCTGACCGCCAGCATCGGCATCAGTGTCTATCCCGATGACAGCCTGGACGCCGAGTCGCTGTTGCAGCACGCCGACGCCGCGGCGCACCAGGCCAAGCAGGCCGGGCGCGGCCAGTACCGCTTCTTCGACGCTCCGACCCATCAGCGGATCCGCGCTCGGCATCAGCTGGAACGGGAGATGCGCACCGCGCTGGAGCAGGAGCGGTTCGAGGTGTTCTACCAGGCCAAGGTCGATCTGCGCTTGCAGCGGGTGGTCGGCGTCGAAGCCCTGGTGCGTTTGCGCGACGAGCACGGCTGGATGATTTCCCCCGCCGAATTCATTCCCCTGGCCGAGGATTGCGGGCTGATCGTGCCCCTGGGGCGCTGGGTGCTGCGCCAGGCGTGCCAGGCCGTCCGTCAATGGAACGATCAGGGGCAGGCCATCAGCGTCAGCGTCAACATCTCGCCGCTGCAGTTTTCCGATCCGCAGTTTCTCGACCTGGTCAAGCAGGCACTCTGTGACAGCGGCGTCGAACCGCGGGCGCTGGAACTGGAAATCACCGAAGGGGTCCTGGCGCTGGTGGATGGCGAGCACAGCTGTGACTTGCTCGGCGACTTGAAGGCCCTGGGGGTGAGCATCGCCATCGATGATTTCGGCACCGGCTATTCCAGTCTGGCCTACCTCAAGCGCTTGCCCATCGACGTGCTGAAAATCGACCAGAGTTTCGTGCGCGACATGCTCACCGACCCCAGCGATGCGGCGATCACCGGCGCCATCATCCAGCTGGGGCTGTCCCTGGGGCTGCAATTGGTGGCCGAGGGCGTCGAGACCGCGGAGCAGGCCCAGGCGCTGTCCGCCCTGGGCTGTCACGTGATGCAGGGGTTTTTCTATTGCCGGCCGCTGTCGTACCAGAACATGAGTGAATACCTGGCCACGGGCTGCCTGCTGGCAATGCCATAGGCCCTGCTGGCCCTGACGAGGATTCCCCTTGAAGTCTGGACGCGCTGTACACATAGGCCTTCTCTATCTGGCGCTGATCAGTGTGCTGGGTATCAGCGCCACCGCCGGGGTCTACTGGCTGGTGGCGCGGCTCAACGCCCATCAGCTCGAGCAGGCGGTGTCGCGGGCGGCCGCGGATGCCGCGCACCATGTGCTGGAGCGCATGACCTTGTACCAATACGGCTTGCGCGGCGCTCGCGGGGTGATTGTCACCGCCGGTGAAGACGGCGTGAGCCGGGAGATCTTCCACCGCTACAGCCAGGGCCGGGACCTGAACAAGGAGTTTTTCGGCGCCCACGGTTTCGGTTTTGTCCGGCGCGTGCCCGAGGCGCGCGAGAGCGCGTTCCAGGCCGCGGCGCAGATCGACGGCGCGCCGGGCTTTCATGTGCAGCAATGGCAGCCCCACCACGGTGATCGCTACGTGGTCCAGTACATCGAGCCGCTGGCGCCGAACCAGTCGGCCCTGGGCCTGGACCTGGCGTCGGAGCCGGTGCGCCGGGCCGCCGCGGTGGCCGCCATGTACAGTGGCGAGCCGCGGCTGACCGGGCCCTTGTCGCTGCGCCAGGAGCCCGGCGCGGTGCTGGGCTCGTTGCTGTTCCTGTTGCCGGTGTACCGCAGCGCCGAGGTGCCGTCGTCGCCGCATCAGCGCGACGCCCAGACCCTGGGCTGGACCTATGCGCCCCTGGTGATGAACGAGGTGCTCAAGGACTTGCCGCTAGACCCTGCCAGCCAGCGCCTGGTGTTGCGCGACATCAGCGATGGCGCCGACGCCGTCAGCTTTTTTGCCAGCTCGGCCCAGCCCTTGAAGGACACGCTGACCGTGCGTACCCGTGAGGAGCAGGTGTTCGGTCGCCGCTGGGCCTTCGAGTACAGCGTGGGGCCGGGGTTCGTCGAGCCGCTGCGGCAGACCTCGCTCGCCTGGGTCCTGTGGGTCGGCGGCCTGCTGACCCTGTTGCTGGCGGTGGTGGGCACCCTCATTGCCCTGGGGGTCAACCGGCAGAACCGTTTGCGCCGTGACCAGACCCGGCTTGCGGCCATCGTCGAAAGCTCCACCGACGGCATCATCGGCAAGACCCTGGAAGGGCGTATCACCAGCTGGAACCGCGGCGCCGAAGAGATATTCGGCTACAGCGCCGAACAGGCCCGGGGCCGCCTGCTCCTGGACCTGATCGTGCCGCCGGAGCTGGCGCAGGAAGAACGGCAGATCCTGCGCCAGTTGCGCAATGGCGAACGGGTGCACAGCTTCGATACCCAACGCCGGCGCCGGGACGGCAGCCGGGTGGAGGTGTCGGTCAACGTTTCGCCGATTATCAATGAGCGCGGCCAGGTCATCGGCGCCTCGGAGACGGTCCGTGACATCAGCGCGCAGAAAGCCGCCGAGGCGCGGATTCTCGAACTCAACGCCAGCCTGGAGGACCAGGTGGCGGCGCGCACCGCCGAGCTGGGGCAGATCAACCTGCTGCTCTCCAGCGTGCTGCGCTCGGCCTCGGAGGTGGCGATCATCGCCACCGACCGCGACGGCATCATCCGTGTGTTCAATCGCGGCGCCGAGCGCCTGACGGGGTACCTGGCCGAGGAGCTGGTGGGGCTGCACACGCCGACGGTGATCCACCTGCCGGAAGAGCTCCAGCAGCGCGGCATTGAACTCAGTGCCCAGCAGCAGCGCCGCATCGACGGCTTTCGGGTGTTCGTCCAGCAGGCGGAAACCGAGGGTACGCAAACCCGCGAATGGACCATGGTGCGCAAGGACGGTTCGCACTTCGCCGCGACCCTGGTGGTCAGTGCCCTGCGTGATGACGGCGGGCAACTGACCGGCTACCTGGGCATCGCCGTGGACATCACCGAGCGCAAGGCCGCGGAACAGACTTTGGCGGCCGCCCGCGACCAACTGTTGATGGCCGCCAAAGTGGCCAAGCTGGGCATCTGGTCATGGAACCTCGATGACCAGTCGCTGGACTGGAACGAACGCATGTTCGAGCTCTATGAGCAGCCGCTGGAACTGCGGGGCAACGGTTTGAAGTATGAGCACTGGCTGGCCCGGGTGCACCCCGATGACCGGGAACTGACCCATCGCAAGCTGGAACAGGCGGTGGCGGGGCAGGGCATCTACGATCCGGTTTTCCGCGTGGTCACCCCCAGCGGGCAGGTGCATTTCATCCAGTCCGGGGCTTATGTGGAGCGCAACGCCGAGGGCGAGGCGTTGCGGGTCACCGGGATCAACCTGGACATCACTGCCCAGCGGGAGCTGGAGTCCCGGCTGCTGTATGCCAGGGAGCAGGCGGATGCCGCGAGCGAGGCCAAGTCTTCGTTCCTGGCCAACATGAGCCATGAGATCCGCACGCCGATGAATGCCGTACTGGGCATGTTGCAACTGTTGCAACTGGCCGGCCTGGAACCGCGCCAGCTGGATTACGCGACCAAGGCGCAGACCGCCGCCAAGTCCTTGCTCGGCCTGCTCAACGACATCCTCGATTATTCGAAGATCGAGGCCGGCAAGTTGCAGCTGGAGGAGCACGCCTTCGACCTCGACCAACTGCTGCGCGACCTGGCGGTGGTGCTGGCGGGCAACCAGGGCCTGGGCGATATCGAGCTGATCTTCGATCTCGACCCGCGGTTGCCGCTGAACCTGGTGGGCGATAGCCTGCGCTTGAAGCAGGTGTTGATCAACCTGGCGGGCAATGCCCTGAAGTTCACCGCCGAGGGCCAGGTGGTGGTGGGCCTGACCTTGCTTGAACAGCTGGAGCACAGCGTGCGCCTGCAAGTGGCGGTGAGTGACAGTGGCATTGGCATCAGCGCCGAACACCTGCAGGTGATTTTCGAAGGTTTCCGTCAGGCCGAGGCGTCAACCACCCGGCGTTTTGGCGGCACCGGCCTGGGGCTGGCGATCTGCAAGCACCTGGTACAGCTGATGGGCGGGGAATTGCAGGTGCACAGCCAGCTCGGTAGCGGCAGTTGTTTCAGCTTCGAACTGGAACTGGGGCTGGACGGCGCCTGTGTCGCCGAAGCCCTGCCTCTGGGAGGCAAGGCCTTGCGGGTGCTGGTGGTGGATGACCACCCTCAGGCGCTGGCGCTGAATGTGCGCACCTTGCGCAGTTTTGGCTGGCGCGTCGAACACGCCGCCAGTGGCGGCCAGGCCCTGTTGGCCGTGGACACCGCCGTGGCCCGGGGCGAGGCGTTCGACCTGGTCTTGCTGGATTGGCTGATGCCGGGCATGGACGGCCTGCACGCCGCCCAACTGATCAAGGACATGGGGCTTGCAACGCCGCCGACGGTGGTGATGTTGAGTCATCACGACGCCATTGCGCTGTTGGCCAGGCTGGACAGCGCCGAGGCACCTTTCGCGCGCTACCTGAGCAAGCCCTTTACCCCTCGGCAACTGGCGCAGCTGCTGCTGGCCGAAGGCTCCGCTGCCGTTCAGCGCCCGCCGTCCACGCCGTCCACGCCGCCTGCGCGGCTCACGGCGCTCACCGGCCTGCGGCTGCTGGTGGTGGAGGACAACGCCCTGAACCGCCAGATCGCCCGCGAACTGCTGACGCTGGAAGGGGCCCAGGTGCAGCTGGCAGAGGGCGGGCTGCAGGGGGTGAACATGACCCTCGAAGCCGAGGAACCCTTTGCCGCGGTGCTGATGGACATCCAGATGCCCGATATCGACGGCTATGAAGCCACTCGGCGCATCCGTGCCGATCCCCGTTTTGCCCGCCTGCCGATCATTGCCATGACCGCCAACGCCTCCCAGGCCGACCGCCAGAGCTGCCTGGAAGCGGGCATGGACGACCATGTCGGCAAACCGATCAACCTGCCGGAGCTGATCAACAGCCTGTTGTTCTGGACCGCTGCTGGTACGCGGGAGCCGGAGCGGGCCAGCGCGCCCCTGGAGGGCGGCTTGATCGAGGACCCGGCACGGATCGTCGAGCGTTTCGGCGGCAACCGCGACCTGCTCAATCAGGTGCTCCAGGGCTCGGAGTCGGCGCTGGGGGAGCTGCTTGAACGCCTGCGTCAGAGCCTGGCAGAGAACAACCCGAAGGAGGCCTGCTATGTGCTGCACACCCTCAAAGGCGCGGCGGGCAACCTTGGCGGCAGCGCTTTTGCGCTGCGCTGCGACGAGCTGGAGCAGGCCCTGCGCAACGGCGCCGCGCTGGTGCAAACCCTCGCCCCGGGTGAGCTGGATGAACTGCAGCAGTTGCTGGCCAGGACCGTGGCCAGCCTGCAGCTGGAGCTGGCCACTGCCGGGGTGGAGCCGACCCACGCCTTTCAGGAAACCCTGGATCTGGACGGTTTCCACAGCGCCTTGCAGGAGATTCTGCCGCTGTTGCGCCAGAGCAATCTGCAAGCCTTGAACCTCACCGATGCCTTGGCACAAAAGCGCTTGCCTTGCCCAGCGCAAGACTTCGACGAGTTTGTCCGTCATGTGCGGAAGATGGAGTTTTCGGCGGCGTTGGAAGTTTTGCAAAGAATGCTTCTCAACAACTAGTAAGCAAGCTTTCTATCCTGGCTTCAATTGTTGATGTACATCAGAAAATCTTTGATTTTTTGCCGTTCAAGTTGAATGGCTTGATGAAATTTTCACACTTTTTTTGACGCCGGAATCTAGACTTGCGTCGACTGGATCGATAATGGCCATTTGCAATAATTCACTTGGCTCAGAAAAGTTCTGCACGTTAGCAGAGGAAGTCTTCGAGTCATCGCAGGATGCGGAAATCTTTATTTGATACCGAATGGAAAATGAACACTTTCCTGCGAGGCGCTCTAGATGAGAAACAACCTTCCTGTAACCCAGCGCGAACTGGTGTTTCCCGCAGAACAACGGCTTATTTCCGCCACCGATGTTCACGGCAAGATTACTTACTGCAATGACGAATTTGTCGCGGTCAGTGGTTTCAGCCGCGAACAACTGATTGGCAGCCCGCACAACATCGTGCGCCATCCGGACATGCCCGAAGCGGTGTTCGCGCACATGTGGTCCTACCTCAAGGACGGCAAGAGCTGGATGGGCATCGTCAAGAACCGCAGCAGCAACGGCGACCACTACTGGGTCAACGCCTACGTCACGCCGATCTTCAACAAGGGTGTGATTGCCGGCTACGAGTCGGTGCGGGTCAAGCCCGAGCGTGAACAGGTGGAACGCGCCAGCGGCCTCTATCAACGCATGCGCAGCGATAACCTGGCCTTGCCCTGGCGCTACCGGGTGGCCAGCGCCTGCGCTTTCGCCTTGCCGCCACTGCTGGCCCTGGCGGCCACGGTTGGCGCCTACTCGCTGGGTGGCGCCTGGGCCGGGCTGGGAGCGGCGGTTCCCGGGTATTTCGCGGTGCAGGGCTATGCCCTGTATCGCGCGCGGCAGATGCTCGGGCGTATCAGCGCGGTGTCGCTGGGCAGCTTCGACAGTGAGCTGATCGCCCGCACCTACACCGACGAACACGGCCCGGTGGCGCAGTTGCAGATGATCCTGATCAGCGAGTCGGCGAAAATCCGCACCGCCCTCAGCCGGCTTGGCGACTACGCCAACCAGGCGGCGTCCCTGGCCTCGACCAGCCAGAGCCTGTCCAAGCAGGCGGAAGCGGCGCTGGGCAAGCAGCGCGACGAAGCCGACATGGCGGCCACCGCGATGAACCAGATGGCTTCGTCGATTTCCGAGGTCTCGGTGCATATCCATGACACCGCCTCGGCCGCCGACCAGGTCAACAACCTGACCCAGGTGGGTTCCCAGGAAGCGCAGAAGACCCGGGTGGTGATCGAGAAGCTGGCCGACACCGTGGACGCGGTCAGCCAGTCCGTGGAAGGCCTGGCCGAGGAAACCCAATCCATCCAGCAGGCGGCGAACATGATCCGCTCCATTGCCGAGCAGACCAACCTGCTGGCCCTCAACGCGGCGATCGAGGCGGCTCGGGCGGGCGAGCAGGGCCGTGGTTTCGCGGTGGTGGCCGACGAGGTACGGGCCCTGGCGTCGAAGACCCAGGAGTCGACCCAGAGCATCCAGCGCATCATCGTCACCTTGCAGGAAGTCGCCACCCAGGCGGTGGAGGTGGCGCGCCAGGGCAGCCTTGAGGCGCGCTCCGGGGTGGCCCAGGTGATCAGCACCCAGGAAGCCCTGAATGGCATCAACTCGGCAGTGGAGCGGATTCACCAGATGAGCCAGCAAATGGCTGCCGCCTCGGAGCAACAAGCCCATGTGGCCGAGGAAATATCCGAGCAGATCACCAGTATTGCGAGGGTTTCGGACCAGAACGCCGACATTGCCGTGCACTCTTCGACGGTGGGTGGCGACCTGGAGTCCACCGCTCATGAACTAAACGCCTTGGTTACCCGTTTCAATAGTTGATCGCCAGCGGCCTTAGGAAACGTTCATCTAATCGCTCATTGATCAAGTTGATCAGGGCAAGGGGTTGTTATGTCCAGTGTGATGGAAGCGGTTAACAGCCGGACTCAGTTGGCCGGGCAGAATCGTCTGGAATTACTGTTATTTCGTTTTAATCAGTCGCAGTTGTATGGCATCAACGTTTTTAAAGTAAGAGAAGTTCTCAAGTGCCCGAAGTTGAATGTATTGCCCTTGTCACATTCGGTGGTGTGTGGTGTGGCCAATATTCGCGGTGTATCAATTCCGATACTTGATCTGGCACTGGCCACTGGCTTGCCCGGGGTCGAGGACATTGATAACGCCTACGTGATCATTACCGAGTACAACAACAAGACCCAGGGCTTTCTGGTGAGCGCGGTGGAACACATCGTCAACCTGAACTGGGAAGAAATTCATCCGCCGCCCCAAGGCAGTGGCCTGGACAACTACCTGACGGCGGTGACCCGGGTTGGCCAGCAGTTGGTGGAGATCATCGATGTGGAGAAGGTCCTGGCCGAGGTGTCGCCGGTCTGCGAGGACATCTCCCAGGGCGTGATCCCGCCCCAGACCCAGGCTGCCGCGGCGCACTGGCGGGTGCTGACGGTGGATGACTCGTCGGTGGCGCGCAAGCAGGTGACCCGCTGCCTGGAGAGTGTCGGGGTGGAAGTGGTGTCCTTGAAGGACGGCCGTGAAGCGCTGGAGTACCTGCACCATCTGCTCGACGCCGGCAAGCGCCCCGACGAGGAGTTCCTGATGATGATTTCGGACATCGAGATGCCGGAAATGGACGGCTACACCCTCACCGCGCAAGTGCGCAACGACCCACGGATGCGGCAACTGTACATCGTGCTCCATACCTCGCTGTCCGGGGCCTTCAACCAGGCCATGGTGAAGAAGGTGGGGGCCGACGACTTCCTTGCCAAGTTCCGCCCGGACGATCTGGCCGGGCGCGTGGTGGATCGCATCGCCAGCCTGATGCCGGCATGACTTGAGCAACGCGCAGGCCCAGCACGCCAGCCGCGTGCTTGACGAAGAGCCCCGGTTGCGGGGCCCGGGAGCTGGCGCCGTATGGCGCGTTGAATCATTTGCACTGCTAGCCGGGCACGAGGGCAGTTTTCTTCAATACCCGCTGTGTGCCTTGGCCTAACTTGTCCGGCGATTGTTCCCACCCAGACAAGAGAGGCCGGTAATGAGCTTAGTGTTTTCCATGGCGGCGTTTGCCCTGGCCGCATCCATCACCCCGGGGCCGGTGAATATCGTCGCCCTGGGCAGCGGCGCGCAGTTCGGTTTCAGGGCCAGCCTGCGGCATGTGGCCGGGGCGACCCTGGGGTTTGTCCTGTTGCTGGTGCTGATCGGCCTGGGCCTGCATGAGCTGCTGCGCCAGTGGCCAGTGCTGACCCAGGGCATTCGCCTGTTTGGCGTGGCCTTCCTGTTGTACATGGCCTGGAAACTGGCCAGCGACGATGGCCGGCTGAACACCCAGGGCCAGGCGCGCGCGCCTTCGGCCTGGTATGGCGCGCTGATGCAGTGGCTCAACCCCAAGGCCTGGCTGGCCTGCGTGGCCGGCATGGGGGCCTTTGCCGCCGACGGCGAGGCGCGCCTGGTGTGGCTGTTCGCCGCGGTGTACCTGGTGATCTGTTACCTGTCGATTGCCTGTTGGGCCTACGCCGGGAGCTTTCTGCGGCACTACCTGGGCAACCCGGCACGCATGCGCCTGTTCAATCGCAGCATGGCGGCCTTGCTGGCCGCCAGCGCGGCTTACCTGCTGCTTTAGCGCTGGCCGCGATATTGGCCGGGAGTGGCCGCCAGGTGCTGTTTGAAGGCGCGCTGGAAATGCGCCTGATCGGCAAAGCCGGCCTCCAGCGCCACCTCGGCGAGCGGCGCGCCATGGCGCAGGCGGGCCTGGGCAAACTGCACCCGCTGGTTCACCAGGTACGCGTGAGGCGGCATGCCGAATTGCTGCTTGAAGGCACGGATCAGGTAGGACGGTGAAAGCTGCGCCGCCTGGCAGATGTCCTCCAGGCTCAGGCCCTGGGTGCAGTGTTCGCGGATGTAGTCGGCGGCTTCCTGCAGTTTCCGGTTGTCGCCCCGGGGCGGCGTTTCGGCGGGGTTCAGGCGCTGCTGCAGGTCGCTGAAAAAACTCACCACGGCGCTGTGCTTGAGCAGGGGCTCGGCCTCGGCGGCGACCAGGGTCCGGTACACCTGCTCCAGCTCGGCGAACAGCTGCGGGTCGTGGCTGTGAGTCTCGCGAAACGGACGAAAGCCCAGCTCGGCGCAAAAGCCCAGGTCGTGCTGCAAGGCGGTCAGCCAGGGCGTGTCGACATACAGCATGCGATAGGACCAGGGCTGATCGTCGATCGGGTTGCAGGCATGCACCACCCCCGGGTTCATCAGCACCACGGTGCCGCGGCTGACCCGCCATTGCGAATGCCCACTGAGGTAGGTGCTGACGCCCGCGGTGATGCTGCCGATGGAGAACTGGGCATGGGCATGGCGGCTGTAGCAGACCTTGCGGCCATCGGCGATGGAACGGGCCTCGATGAACGGCAGGGCAGGGTCGCGCCAGAACTGCGGTTCCTGATCGGAGGTGAGGGCAGGCTTCATTGCGGTTGTCCGTCGGCGAAAGCTGGCGCGATTGTATTAGCTCTGGCGGTCGAAGGCGCGCTGCAGCGTCGCGATATCGAGTTTTTTCATTCCCAGCAGGGCCTGCATCACCCGTTGCGAACGGGCCGGATCGGGGTCGCAGATCATCGGCGTGAGGCACTGCGGCACGATCTGCCAGGACAGCCCGAAGCGGTCCTTGAGCCAGCCGCACTGCTGCGCCTCTGGCGGGCCGCCAAAGCCCAGGGCGTTCCAGTAGTGATCCAGCTCGGCCTGCCCCCGGCAATGCACTTGCAGGGAGACGGCTTCATTGAAGGTGAACAGCGGGCCACCGTTGAGGGCGGTGAAACCCTGGCCGTCGAGCTCGAACACCACGCTCATCACCGAGCCCTCGGGGCGCCCGTGAATGTCGAAGCCGGCCTTGCCGTAGTGGCTGACGTGGGTGATGTGCGACTGCTCGAAGACCGAACAGTAGAACTGCGCCGCCTCGTGCGCCTGATGGTCGAACCACAGGCACGGGGTGATGGTCTGGATGCGGGGCATGGCGTCGCTCCTGTGCGGGTTGATCACGCTTGCTCAAGCGTAGCCAACCCGCCGCCGGGCAACGCGACCGTGGATCGGCGCGTGCCTAGAAGTCCCAGCGGGTCGCCAGTTGCAGGCGGCGCGGGCGCGGCTCGCCGCAATGGCCGTCAAGTCTGGCGCGGGCAGGGCGATATAAAGTCTTGAAACCGAGCCATTCAGTGCTTGCTGAATGGGGTTTCTTCAATGGTATCTTCGCGACTATCCGCGGGTGATGGCGTGTCTGCATGACGCCGTGGCCACACACCGAGCGGCCATGTCCGCGGGGTGGGCGGGGCGCGCGAAGGCAGAGAGGCGGCTCTTATGCGGCAACTGGGGTTCAAGCTGTTCTTCACCCATCGCCTGGCGCTCCTGGCGGGCGCCGAGTCGTTACGTTCCATTCGCGAAGGCCTGCTCTGGCTGCTGCCGTGCCTTCTGGTCTCGGCGATGCTGCTGATTCTCGGGCAATGCGCCCAGGCCCTGGGCGCGCCCCCGGAGCTGGTGCAATTGCTGACCGGCCTGCACGCGCGGATCAGCTCGATCATTCCCCTGCTGGTGGCGGCGTCGATCGGCTACATGCTGGCGATCAAGTACCGCTTGCCGCAGTTGCCGGTGGCGTTCCTGTGCCTGTCGCATGTGGTGATCGCCATCTACCTGCTGCGCGACTACCCGCTGGCGGCGGCGACCTTCGTACTGTTCATCGCCATCGCCTCGCCGCTGGTCAATGTGCCGTTGATGGCGCGCTTGCACCGCCTGCGCTGGACCCGGCTGGTGGACGAGGGGCTGGTGGGCCACAACCTCAAGGGCACCATCAACATGGTGCTGCCGGGCATGCTGACATCGCTGGTGCTGGTGGGGGTGTTGCAACTGCTGCTGCACGTGCATGACTTTGCGTCCATCGCGCAGCCGATCGCCATCGACCGCCTGGACAACCCCTACGTCAACGCGATCCTGTTGACCTCGACCAATTCGCTGCTGTGGTTCTTCGGCATCCATGGCACCTATGCCATGCAACCGCTGATGGACCTGATGGACCAGGCGGTGACGCTCAATGCCGCCGACCTGGCCGCCGGGCGCCCGCTGCGTTATGCCCTCAACAGCGGCCTGCTGGGCTGCTTCGCCTTTATCGGTGGCTCCGGCGGCTCGCTGGCGCTGGTGCTGGCGATCCTCGGGTTCTCGCGCAATCGCTCGATGCGCCTGCTGGCGCTGGCGAGCCTGGCGCTGTCGTTGTTCAACGTCAACGAACTGCTGCTGTTCGGCCTGCCGATCATCCTCAACCCACGCCTGCTGGTGCCGTTCATGCTGGTGCCGATGGTCAATGTCAGCCTGGCGCTGGCAACTGTGCAGTTGGGCTGGGTCAGCCCGGCGGTGGTCAGCCTGCCCTTTACTTCGCCGGTGCTGCTCAACGCCTACCTGAGCACCCAGGGTGACTGGGGCGCGGTGTTCCTGCAGGTGCTGCTGCTGGGCGTCGGCACCCTGATCTACCTGCCGTACGTGCGCAGCATCCAGCGCCAGAGCGAGCAGCACGCACAGGTCTACCTGAAAACCTTCGACGCCACCTTTCATGGCCTGGAGGAACGTGGCCGGCTGTTTGAGCTGGACCCCATGGTGGCGTCCTACCAGCAGGCGGCCCGGAACGCCTTGCAGCTGGCGCGCATCCAGCAGTTGAGCGATTACGAGTTCCACCTCGAGTACCAGCCGCAGATCGCCAAGGGCAGCGGCCTGTGCAGCGGTTGCGAGGCGTTGATCCGGGCCCGTGACCGCGAGGGCAAGGTGCGCGCGCCCTGGGAGCTGTTGCAGTGGCTGGGGCAAGCCAAGCTGATGCCCGAGGTGGACTTCTGGGTCGCCTCCCAGGCGGTGCGCCAGCATCTGGCGTGGCGCAAGGTCGGCTTCGAGTTGCCGATCACCATCAATATTTCCAGCGCCACCCTGGCCTCGCGCGAACATGGCCAGCGCCTGCTGGAGATCCTGGCCCGGGCCGAGGGCAAGGTCTCGGTGGAGATCACCGAGGACGCCCTGGTCGGCGATGCGCTGCTGACCCAGCAGTGGATCGGCCAACTGCATGCGCTGGGTGCCCAGGTGTATATCGACGACTTCGGCACTGGCTTTTCCGCCCTGAGTTACCTGCACCAGTTCCCGGTGGACGGGATCAAGATCGACCGCAGCTTTGTCCTCGCCCAGCGCGAGCCCAAGGGCGCCCAGGTGTTGAATGGCCTGCTGCGCTTTTGCGAGACCCTCAAGCTCAAGGTGGTGGTCGAAGGCGTGGAAACCCGCGAGCAGCTGGATTTCCTGCAATCGAGTTCGGAGCTGATCATCCAGGGCTGGTACTACAGCAAATCCCTGCCGGGGGAGCAGATCCCCGGTTTTGTCAGCCAGCGCGCCAGGGAGGCGCGGGTGGTCAGCCGCGACTGATCCGGCGTTTGGGCTGAGCGTTAAGGGGTAAGTGCTAAGGGCTGAAGGCCGGGTGATCGGGGCGGCGCAGCGCCTGCCAGGCCTGGGCCTGAGGCCAGTCGGCGGCGCTCAGCCACAGCCCCTGGTATTCACGCAGCGGTTCCCCGGGCAGGCGCAGCAGGTCAACCAGCGCCAGGTCCAGGCGCTGCCCCGGGTCGGGGTCGTCCGGCGCCTGCCAATCGCGCTCGAACAGCCGTACCCCAAGGCCTTGGGTATCGAAATGCTCGAACAGCGGGCGATGCCGCAGCCCATCGGGGGCGATGCGCAGCGTGCGTTCCTGCACATCGAGCAACAGCAGTTGCCAGGCGCGGTAGCCGTGCTGTGGGGTATCGGCGCCGAGCCGGAGCCGGGTCAGGGCGAGGTAGCGGGCATCGGCGGACCAGATCATCGACGGCGCCAGATCGCTGAGCGCACACCCGGACCCGGTGAGCAGGTGGCCGGCGCAGCGGGGGCTGGATTCGCGCAGCCAGCTGTCGGCGTATTCGGTCTCGCTGCCGAACAGCCAGGCGGCGTCGCGGCCGACGGGGGCGGGCTGAATGAAGTCGCCCTCGGCCACTGCGGCCTGGGGCTGGTCAACCAGGCGCCAGGGCGCCACGGGCTGCAACCGCGTCTCCAGCACCTGCCAGGTCTGGCGTTGGTAGCAGGGTTGCGAGGCCTCGTCCCGGGCGCAGAAAGCCGCCGCCTGTTCAGGTGCGGGGGCAGGGCGGTTGAAGCGTTGCAAGGGGCTGCTGGCGTGGCCCTGGTCGAGGCGCCCGACCAGCACCGTCAGGCTCAGGCAGCCCTGGCGAAAGTCCAGCAGGCGCGCCGCCAGCAACGGTGGGCTGTGCAGCAGGCGCTGCTGTTGCAGGTCGGCCACCACCACCTGGTTGGCCAGGTTCAGGGTTTCGCAGAACGGCAGCAGCGCCAGGTAGCGCTGGCAGTCGGAAACCCGGTGATCCAGCAGCCAGCGCCCGGGCAGTTGCCAGGCGCCAATCTGGCAGCTGTAGGCGCCCAGGCCCTGGGCGTTGTCCGCGAGCCAGCTGAACAGCGCAGGTTGCTGCCCCAGCAGCGGCTGGGACTGGATCCGGCTTGCGCCGCGCGCGCTTTGGCCGTCCAGGGGTTGCAGCAGGCGGGTGCGGGTCAGGCGTAGCGGGGCCACGCGCAGGTGTCCCTGACGGTCGTGGCCGAGTGCGGTTTCGCTGTCGCTGTGGGTGCTGTGCAAGCGATAGCCGTAGCTGCCGTGGTCGGCCTCGGCCAGGTCCAGATAGGCGTCGTAGCCCAGCCAGTGGTGGTCCAGGCTCAGCAGCGGGCCTGGGTAGAAAGACGGCTCCGCGTGGCTGGCGACCCAGGGCGCCGGCAACGCCCGCCAGCCCTGGTCGGCTTGCCACAGCCAGCAGGATTCGGCCTGTGGCTGGGTTGGCTCGCGGGCGATGCAGGCCAGGGCCCGGCCGTCTTCACGCCAGACCCTGGATGCATCGGCCCGCACCAGCAAGCCGCTGGGCTGGCCGTCAATGCTCAGGCGGTACGGCGGGGCTCGCAAGGGTTCCAGGGGCTGGTCCAGTCCCCTGAGGCTGGTCGGCAGCGCCAGGCTGGCGTGCAACCGGTGCGCGCCCTGCGGCGCGGCTTCCTCGAATGCCTGCCGGGCCAGGGCGTGCAGCCACTCGCCGGGCTCCAGCCAGAGATCGGCCACGGCCACCAGCTCGACGCTGTGGGCGTCCTGCAACAGGTCCGCCAGGTTGGCCTGGCGCTGGCCGTTGTCCACCAACGGGCTGTAGCGGCCGCTGAGGGTGTCGGGGGTAAAGGCATCCAGCTCCCAGAACTGGCCCGAGTCACAGCGGTACAGGCGCCGCTGGGTACGGTCGAGAATGGCCAGCCCCCAGTCTTGCCTTGAGGGCAGTGGCGCGGCGAAGTAACGCCCGTCGCTGGAGAACCGCGCCGAGGCGCCCAACCCTTGCAGCAGCACGCCATCGGGGAACAGGTAGTCGCAATAGGTCGGCCCGCCCATGGCGATCTCGCCGTGGTTGAACACGCGGATCGGCAGGCCTTCCGGCGTCTCTTGCGGTTCGTTGCCTCCCCAGGCACTGACCGGCGCCTGGGCGGGCGGCACCAGGCCCAGGCGGCGTTCCAGGTGGCTGACCGCTGCCAGCCCGGCAACGATGCTGATGAAGGCGGCGGCCATGTCCCAGTACGCCGGCAGCGCCCGGCCAAGGCTGAAGCCCAGGCCGAACGCGGCGCTGATCATCAGTCGGGCCAGGCCGCGGGCGGTGCCTGGCCAGCCCAGGCGCGCCGTCAGGGCCATGGCCGCCGCGCAGCCCAGCAACACCGTCAGCGCGGCCAGGGGTGGCAGCAGGGTGATGAAGAACATCGGCAGCAACAGCGCGGCCAGTTGCCAGAGCAACTCCAGCAGCAGGCGCGACAGGCTTTTTTCGGGCGCGGGGGAAGAGGCTTCGGGCACCGACGGCATCCTTGTGTGGGAGCGGGCAAGGGGTGCCAATCTACCCTTGGCGAAGGAAAAACGCAGCTTGAAAATGTGTAGTCATATTGACTTTAAAGAGGGTCTTTATGACTGCTTGTTGTTGTGGTCATAAAGACTCTTGAGGGCTCAGGGCCGCGGTTTTTCGGGGCCTGCGGGCTGGCATGAAAAATGAAAGGTCAGTCCTGCCATTGTGTGTTCGAGGAGTCACCGGAATGAGCCGTTATTTCGATTCGCCGCTGCAGGTGCTGCAGATTGGCTATGTCATGCGCTTGCTGGCCCAGCGCCGGGTGGCGGTTTGCAAGGGGAGGGCTGCCTATGTCTTTGCCTGATGCGTGGCAACGCTGGGCCGGCCAGCCTTTGTGGAGCCTGGGGTTTCGTCCGTTCTTCCTCGCGGGGGCCGGCTTTGCCTGCCTCGCCCTGGTGGGCTGGGGCCTGTGGCTGCACGGCGCCCTGAGCGGCTTGCAACCGGTGGCCGGGATGCTGGCATGGCACCGTCACGAAATGCTTTTCGGCTTTGCCGTGGCGATCGTTGCCGGGTTCCTGCTGACCGCGGTGGCCAACTGGACCGGCCGGCCGGGCCTGAGCCGCACGCCGCTGCTGCTGTTGTGGCTGGTGTGGCTGGCGGGGCGCCTGGCCTGGTGGTTGCCGCTGCCGAGCCCGGTGTTCCTGGGGGTGCAGCTGGCCTTCATGCCCCTGCTGGCCGCGCTCATCGGGCGCGAATTGTGGTGTGCCGGCAAGCGCGAGAACTACCCCATGGTTCTGGTGCTCGGGCTGCTGGCGCTGTTCCAGGGGCTGACCCTGTGGGGGTTGCTGGAGCACCAGGACAGTTGGCAGCGCCGGGGCGAGCTGGGGGCGCTGTGGCTGGTGGCGACCCTGATGACGGTGATCGGCGGCCGGGTCATCCCGTTCTTCATCCAGCGCGGCCTGCAACTGGCGCCCACGGCGCCGGGCTCGCCCTGGCCGACCCGGGTGCTGCTGGTGGGCAGCCTGCTGGTGGCGTTGTCCATGGCGCTGGGCGGTGGCGAGGCCCCGCGTGTCTGGCTGGCCCCCTTGTTCGCCCTGCTGGCGGGGTTGCAGGGCTGGCGGTTGTGGCGTTGGCACCGGCCGGGCCTGTGGCGCGTGCCGTTGCTCTGGTCGCTGTACCTGGCCTACCTGTGGCTGGCCCTGGCGACCCTGGGCATGGCGCTCTGGCACCTGGGCTGGGCGGTGCCGCAGAGCCTGGTGACCCATGCCCTGGCGGTAGGCGGCCTGGGCGGGCTGGTGCTGGGCATGGTGGCGCGGGTCAGCCTCGGTCACAGCGGTCGGCCGCTGCAGGTCTCGCGGGCCATGGCCGGTGGCTTTGCGCTGCTGTTCCTGGCGGCCGTGTGCCGGGTCCTGCTGGTGCCGTTCAACAGCCTGGGGCTGGGCCTGTCGGCGCTGTTGGCGGGGCTGGCATTTGCCGTATTCGTGGTCGGTTACGGGCGGATTCTGCTGACCCCCCGGCGCTGAGTCGCCGCCAGCCGCCAGTCGCGGGCTCCTGCCGCGCGGTTTTAGAGGATAAGTGGTTGTCAGTCTGGACTACGCTTTGATTCTTAACCGCGAATGGAGTCAGCGATGTTGTACCCGAGCAAGCCCAACAACGAGGCCCTGAGAGTTCAGACTCTGCATGAACTGAATGTTCTCGATACGTCGCCGGAGGAGCGCTTCGACCGCCTGACCCGGTTGGCCAAGCGCCTGTTCAATGTGCCCATTGCCCTGGTCAGCCTGGTGGACAGCGACCGGCAATGGTTCAAGTCCTGCGTGGGGCTGAGCGTCAGTGAAACCCCACGGGACATTTCCTTCTGCGGTCACGCGATCCTCGGCGACCAGATTCTCACCGTGCGCGACGCCGGGCTCGACGAGCGTTTCCACGATAATCCGCTGGTGGTGGGGGAGCCGGGCATCCGTTTCTACGCCGGTTGCCCGTTGGCGGTGGCCAATGGCAGCAGGCTCGGCACCTTGTGCCTGATCGATATCAAGCCCCGTGACCTGGACGACGAGGACCGCGCCCTGCTGCGCGACCTGGCGCGCATGGCCGAGCAGGAGCTGGCGGCGGTGCAGATGGCCAGCATGGACGAGCTGACCCTGCTGTCCAACCGCCGTGGTTTCGAGGCCCTGGCGCGGCATGCCCTGGAGGCCTGCAAGCGCCTGGAAAAACCGGCGACCCTGTTGTTCTTCGACCTCAACGACTTCAAGCAGGTCAACGACACCTACGGCCATGCCGAAGGCGACAGCGCCTTGAAAACCTTCGCGGATGTGCTGCGTATCGCCTTTCGCGAGAGCGATGTGATCGGCCGCCTGGGGGGCGATGAGTTCGTGGCGCTGCTGACGGCTGCCGATCATGTCGAGACCTCGGCGATCATGGCGCGCCTGCGGGAGATCCTCGATGAGCGCAATGCCAGCTTGAAGCGGGGTTATGACATCCGTTTCAGCGTCGGCCAGATCGAATATGACCCCGAGCGCCACCCCGATATCGAGGCGTTGCTGGCGGACGCCGACAAGGCCATGTATGTGCACAAGCAGGCGGGCAAGCGGGCCCACTGAGGGCCGGCTCGATCCGTGGAGCGCGGCGGTGCCATGCCGTTATGGGCGGCGCTCCATGAGCGGTGGGGTATACCCTTGCTCGATGTTCACCCCGGCGGCCCTGGCTCGGGTTTCCGCTTGCGAGCGACGTTGCCGCAGCTCTTGCAACTGAGCCGGCAGCCGGGCTTTCCAGTGTGCTCTTTGTTTCTCGGCAAAATGGCTGGCCCAGAATGTGTCCAGCGACATGAGGTTGATGCTGATCAGGTAGACACCGGTTTCCAGGGGGGCGTCTTTTGAGTCGTGGCGCAGGGCTCGAACATGCGCAATATAGTCGCCGTGGTAGAGATACCAGTCATAGAACGTAGGGATGCCGAGCCATTCTTCAAGGCTCATTTCGCGGTTGGCATCGAACAGCGGGTGGCTGAGCGGGGTCACGCCAAAGAGGCTCTGTTGCCCGTCCAGCTTGTTCAATTCGGTGCCGGGTATTCGTGGGTCCGAAGGGAAGTAGTACTTTTGCCACCCCGCCTTCTTCAGGTCGCTGATAAGGCGATAGATGAGCGCCTTGTTTTGCTTGTGCGTGCTGTTGTCCGGCAGGCCGCGAAGGTCGATGTTCAATGCCTGGATGCTTCTCGATGCATGGCCGTCAACGGTCATCGTCAGCCCGGCCACCTGATCGAGCTCAAGGCCGCCCTCAGGCTGGGAGAGGCTCAGGTCGAGCAAGGCTCCTTGCCGATTCGCCTCATACCAGCACAGGTCGACCGCCTCCAGGCAGTCGGCGCTAAAGCGCACCGGGCTGTTTTCAAGGAAGTCATCAACCGGTGCACCGAGTGGGATGTGAAGGCTGGCGACCTTGCCCTGGGTTGTGGCCGGGGCTTGATCGTGAGCGTTGTCGCAGCCGGCCAGAAAGAGCAGTGGCAACAGATAGCGCCACTTCATGTTGTGCTTTGCCAACGGGCGAACGTGCTGATGTCATTGTCCATATGAATGGCTGATCGATCCTGGGTGAGGGGGCGGTTGCTGCGCCGCTGTGGCGAGTGCGTGCGGGCCCTCGCCACAACCAGCGGTCATTCGTCGAGGTTGCCCATGGCGGTGGTGTTGAAGCCGCCGTCGACGTACATGATCTCGCCGCTGATGCCTGAGGCCAGGTCCGAGCAGAGGAAGGCGCCGGCATTGCCGACTTCCTCGATGGTGACGTTGCGCCGCAACGGGGTCTGGGCTTCGTTGGCCGCCAGCATCTTGCGGAAGTTCTTGATGCCCGAGGCGGCCAGGGTGCGGATCGGTCCGGCGGAGACCGCGTTGACCCGGGTGCCTTCCGGGCCCAGGGAACCGGCCAGGTAGCGCACGCCGGCTTCCAGCGAGGCCTTGGCCATGCCCATCACGTTGTAGTTGGGCATGGTGCGCTCGGCGCCCAGGTAGGACAGGGTCAGCAGGCTGCCGTTGCGGCCCTTCATCATGTCGCGGCCAGCCTTGGCCAGGGCCACGAAGCTGTAGGCGCTGATGTCGTGGGCGATGCGAAAGCCCTCGCGGGTGGTGGCGTCGGTGAAGTCGCCTTCGAGCTGGTCGCCGGGGGCGAAGCCCACGGAGTGGACGATGCAGTCCAGGCCGTCCCAGTGCTTGCCCAGCTCGCTGAACACCTGGGCGATCTGCTCGTCACTGGCCACGTCGCAGGGGAAGCACAGCTCGGCGCTGGAACCCCAGCCGGCGGCGAACTCCTCGACCCGGCCCTTGAGTTTTTCATTCTGATACGTGAAGGCCAGCTCGGCGCCTTCACGGTGCATGGCGGCGGCAATGCCGGAGGCGATCGACAACTTGCTGGCGACACCGACGATCAGGACACGCTTCCCAGCGAGAAAACCCATAAATTGCTACTCCTGTTGCAGGTTATTCGGCGCTTGCCGGAGCCAGGAAGGCGGCTTCCAGCAATTGCCGTGTGTAAGGGTGTTGCGGGGCGCCGAAGATTGCCTGGGCGTCCCCTTGTTCCACCACCTGGCCGTGCTTGATCACCATCAGCTGGTGGCTCAGGGCCTTGACCACCGCCAGGTCGTGGCTGATGAACAGGTAGGTCAGGTTGTACTTGCTTTGCAGGTTGCGCAGCAGCTCCACCACCTGGCGCTGCACGGTGCGGTCCAGGGCCGAGGTCGGCTCGTCCAGCAGGATCAGCCGCGGCTTGAGCACCAGGGCCCGGGCGATGGCGATGCGCTGGCGTTGCCCGCCGGAAAACTCATGGGGGTAGCGGTGCCGGGTGTCCGGGTCCAGGCCCACTTCCTTGAGCGCTTCGATGATCGCCTGTTCCTGCTCCTGCTCGCTGCCGATCTTGTGGATGCGCAAGCCTTCGCCAACGATCTGGCTCACGCTCATGCGCGGGCTGAGGCTGCCGAAGGGGTCCTGGAACACCACCTGCATTTCCCGCCGCAGCGGCCGTACCTGTTGCTGGCTCAGGGCGTCGAGCTGCTGGCCTTCGAAACGAATGCCGCCCTGGCTGGCGATCAACCGCAGGATCGCCAGGCCCAGGGTCGACTTGCCCGAGCCGCTCTCGCCGACGATGCCCAGGGTCTGGCCCTGGGGCAGGCTGAAGTGGATGCCGTCCACCGCCTTGACGTGATCCACGGTGCGGCGCAGCAGGCCCTTCTTGATCGGGAACCAGACCTTGAGGTTGTCCACTTGCAGCAGCGGCGGACCGATTTCATTGCTCGCCGGCAGGCCGCTGGGCTCCGCGGCCAGCAGTTCCCGGGTGTAGGGATGCTGCGGCGCGCGGAACAGCTCCTCGCAGGACGCCTGCTCGACGATGCACCCCTTCTGCATGACACAGACCCGGTGGGCAATGCGCCGCACCAGGTTCAAGTCGTGGCTGATCAGCAGCAGCGCCATGCCCAGGCGCGCCTGCAATTCCTTGAGCAGTTCGAGGATCTTCAACTGCACGGTGACGTCGAGCGCGGTGGTCGGCTCGTCGGCGATCAGCAATTCCGGCTCGTTGGCCAGGGCCATGGCGATCATCACCCGTTGCCGCTGGCCGCCGGACAGTTCGTGGGGCAGGGCCTTGAGGCGCTTGTGCGGTTCGGGAATGCCCACCAGCTCCAGCAGCTCCAGGGTGCGCCGGGTGGCGACCTTGCCGGTCAGGCCCTTGTGGATGCCCAGCACTTCGTTGATCTGCTTCTCGATCGAGTGCAGTGGGTTCAGCGAGGTCATGGGTTCCTGGAAGATCATCGCGATGCGGTTGCCGCGAATGTGGCGAATGGTCTTTTCCTTCAGGGTCAGCAGGTCGTGCCCGGAGTACTGGATGCTGCCGGACGGGTGCTGGGCCAGGGGGTAGGGCAGCAGCCGCAGGATCGAATGGGCGGTGACCGATTTGCCCGAGCCGCTTTCACCCACCAGGGCCAGGGTTTCGCCGCGCTTGATGTCGAAGCTGACCCCTTGCACCACGCGCTGGCACTGTTGGCCGGCGACGAATTCCACCGCTAGGTCGCGAACTTCGATCAGGTTGTCCTGGGTCATGTCATTTCCTCGGGTCGAAGGCGTCGCGGGCGGATTCACCGATAAACACCAGCAGGCTGAGCATGATTGCCAGCACGGCAAAGGCGCTGATGCCCAACCAGGGCGCTTGCAGGTTGGACTTGCCCTGGGCCACCAGCTCGCCGAGCGACGGCGCGCCCGGCGGCAGGCCGAAGCCGAGGAAGTCCAGGGCGGTGAGGGTGCCGATGGCGCCCGTGAGGATGAAGGGCATGAAGGTCATGGTGGAGACCATGGCGTTGGGCAGGATGTGACGGAACATGATCGCGCCGTTCTGCATGCCCAGGGCCCGGGCCGCGCGCACGTACTCCAGGTTGCGCCCGCGCAGGAACTCGGCGCGCACCACGTCCACCAGGCTCATCCAGGAGAACAGCAGCATGATCCCCAGCAGCCACCAGAAGTTCGGTTGCACGAAGCTGGCGAGGATGATCAGCAGGTAGAGCACCGGCAGCCCGGACCAGATTTCCAGGAAGCGCTGGCCGATCAGGTCCACCCAGCCGCCGTAGAAGCCCTGTAGCGCACCGGCGATGACCCCGATGATGGAACTGAGGACGGTCAGGGTCAGGGCGAACAGCACCGAGACCCGAAAGCCATAGATGACCCGGGCCAGCACGTCGCGGCCCTGGTCGTCGGTGCCCAGCAGGTTGTCCGCCGACGGTGGCGCTGGCGCCGGCACACGCAGGTCGTAGTTGATGCTCTGGTAGCTGAAGGGGATCGGCGCCCACAGCACCCAGGCGTCTTTCTGCGCCAGCAGCTCGCGGATGTACGGGCTCTTGTAGTTGGCTTCCAGCGGGAATTCGCCGCCGAAGGTGGTTTCCGGGTAGCGCTTGAGCGCCGGGAAGTACCAGCCGCCTTCGTAGTGCACCACCAGCGGCTTGTCGTTGGCGATCAGCTCGGCGCCCAGGCTGAGGATGAACAGCACCAGGAACAGCCACAGCGACCACCAGCCGCGCTTGTTGGCCTTGAAACGCTCGAAACGCCGGCGATTGAGGGGGGACAGGTTCATCTCAATGCTCCCGGCTGTCGAAGTCGATGCGTGGGTCGACCAGGGTGTAGGTCAGGTCGCCGATCAGTTTCACCACCAGCCCCAGCAGGGTGAAGATGAACAGGGTGCCGAACACCACCGGGTAGTCACGGTTGATCGCCGCCTCGAAGCTCATCAGGCCCAGGCCGTCGAGGGAGAAGATCACTTCCACCAGCAAGGAGCCGGTGAAGAAGATACCGATGAAGGCCGACGGGAAGCCGGCGATCACCAGCAGCATGGCGTTGCGGAACACGTGGCCGTAGATCACTCGGCGCTGGGTCAGGCCCTTGGCCTTGGCGGTGACCACGTACTGCTTGTTGATCTCGTCGAGGAAGCTGTTCTTGGTCAGCAGGGTCATGGTGGCGAAGTGGCCGATCACCAGCGCGGTGACCGGCAGCGCCAGGTGCCAGAAGTAGTCGAGGACCTTGCCGCCCCAGCTCAGTTGGTCGAAGTCGTTGGAGGTCAGGCCGCGCAACGGGAACCAGTTGAAGTAGCTGCCGCCGGCAAACACCACGATCAGCAGGATGGCGAACAGGAAGGCCGGGATGGCGTAGCCGACGATGATCGCCGAGCTGGTCCAGACATCGAAGTGGCTGCCGTGGCGGGTGGCCTTGGCGATCCCCAGGGGGATCGACACCAGGTACATGATCAGGGTGCTCCACAGCCCGAGGGAGATGGACACCGGCATCTTTTCCTTGATCAGGTCCACCACCTTGGCATCGCGGAAGAAGCTGTTGCCGAAATCCAGGGTGGCGTAGTTCTTGATCATGATCCACAAGCGTTCCGGCGCCGATTTGTCGAAGCCGTACATGTGCTCGATTTCCTTGATCAGCGCCGGGTCCAGGCCCTGGGCGCCGCGGTAGCTGGAACCGGCCACCGAGACCTCGGCACCGCCGCCGGCGATGCGGCTGGTGGCGCCGTCGAAGCCTTCGAGCTTGGCGATCATCTGCTCCACCGGGCCGCCGGGCGCGGCCTGGATGATCACGAAGTTGATCAGCAGGATGCCCAGCAGGGTCGGGATGATCAGCAGCAGGCGGCGAAAGATATAGGCCAGCATCGTCAGTGCACCGCTTCGGCCGCAGCCGCCTGGTTGTCCGGGGTCGGTTCAACGGCCGGCTTGGCGCCGGGCTTGATCCACCAGGTGTTGATGCCGATGTCGTACTTGGGCGCGACTTTCGGGTGGCCGATGTGATCCCAGTAGGCCACGCGCCAGGTCTTGATGTGCCAGTTGGGAATCACGTAGTAGCCCCATTGCAGGACCCGGTCCAGGGCCTTGGCGTGAGCCACCAGGCTGGCACGCGAGTCGGCGTTGATCAGGCTTTCGACCAGGCTGTCGATGGCCGGGTCCTTGAGGCCGATGTAGTTGCGGCTGCCGGGCTTGTCGGCGCTGGAGGACATCCAGAACTCGCGCTGCTCGTTACCCGGGGAGTTGGACTGGGGGAAGCTGCCGACGATCATGTCGAAGTCCCGCGAGCGCACCCGGGTGATGTACTGGGACACGTCGACCCGGCGGATCACCAGGTCGATGCCCAGGTCGGCCAGGTTGCGCTTGAACGGCAGCAGCACCCGTTCGAACTCGGTCTGGGCCAGCAGGAACTCGATCACCACCGGCTTGCCCTGGGCGTCGACCATCTTGTCGTCGACGATGCGCCAGCCGGCCTCCTGCAGCAGTTGGTAGGCCTGGCGCTGCTGGGCGCGGATCATGCCGCTGCCGTCGCACACCGAAGGCGAGAAGGCCTGGTCGAACACCTGCGGCGGGATTTTGCCCCGCAGCGGTTCGAGAATCGTCAGTTCCTCCGGGCCCGGCAGGCCGGTGGCGGCCATTTCCGAGTTTTCGAAGTAGCTGCGGGTGCGGGTGTAGGCACCGTTGAACAGCTGCTTGTTGCTCCACTCGAAGTCCAGCAGCAGGCTCAGCGCGTGACGCACCCGCACATCCTGGAACATCGGCCGGCGGGTGTTGAAGACAAAGCCCTGCATGCCGGTGGGGTTGCCGTTGGCGATCTGTTCCTTGATCAGCCGGCCCTGGGCCACGGCCGGGATGTTGTAGGCGTTGGCCCAGTTCTTCGCGCTCATTTCCAGCCAGTAGTCGAACTGCCCGGCCTTGAGCGCTTCCAGGGCCACGGTGTTGTCGCGGTAGTAGTCGCTGGTGATCACGTCGAAGTTGTAGAAACCGCGGTTGAGCGGCAGGTCCTTGCCCCAGTAGTCCTTGACCCGCTCATAGCGGATCGAGCGCCCGGCCTTGACCTCGGCGACCCGGTAGGGGCCGCTGCCCAGGGGGATCTCCAGGTTGCTCTTGGCAAAGTCGCGGTGTTCCCACCAGTGCTTGGGCAGGATCGTCAGCTGGCCGAGGATCAGCGGCAGTTCGCGGTTGTTGTTGTGCTTGAACTTGAACAGCACCCGTTGCGGGTCTTCGGCGAGCACCTGGTCGACATCGGCGTAGTAGCCGCGGTACAGCGGCGAGCCGGCGCTCATCAGGGTCTGGAAGCTGAACACCACGTCTTCGGCGTGGATCGGCTGGCCGTCGTTGAAGCGTGCCTCGGGGCGCAGGTAGAAACGCACCCAGCTGTTGTCCGGGGCTTTTTCGATCTTGCTGGCCACCAGGCCGTACTCGGTGAAGGGCTCGTCCAGGCTCTGGGCCATCAGGGTGTCGTAGATCAGGCCGATGTTCTGCTCGGGCACGCCCTTGCTGATGAACGGGTTGAGGCTGTCGAAGCTGCCGAAGCCGGCCATGCGGAAGGTGCCGCCCTTGGGCGCGTCGGGGTTGACGAAGTCGAAGTGCTGGAAGTTCGCCGGGTATTTCGGTGCTTCGTTGTACAGGGTCACGGCATGTTGCGGCGCAGCCTGGGCATAGCAGGCGATGGCGCTGAACAGCAGGCCGCTGGTGCGCAGGAGCAGGGCTCGCAGGGGCATCATTGGGCGTTCTCCATGGACTTCAGCCACCAGGCGCCAAGGCCCAGGGTGTAGGGCGGCGTGGTGACGAAGGCGAACCGGTTGCGGTAGGCCAGGCGGTGATAGTTCAGGTACCAGTTGGGAATCATGTAGTGCTGCCACAGCAGCACCCGGTCCAGGGCCCGGCCCGCGGCCAACTGGTCGTCGCGGGTCTGGGCGGCCAGCAGCTGTTCCAGCAGGTGATCGACAACCGGGTTGTTGATGCCTGCGTAGTTCTTGCTGCCCTTGACCGAAACCTGGCTGGAGTGGAAGTACTGCCATTGCTCCAGGCCCGGGCTCAGGGTCTGGTTGAGGGTCATGAGGATCATGTCGTAGTCGAACTGGTCCAGGCGCTGTTTGTATTGCGCGCGGTCCACGGTGCGCAGGCGCGCCTCGACGCCGATGCTCGCCAGGTTCTCCACGTAGGGCTGGAGAATCCGTTCCAGGTTGGGGTTGACCAGCATCAGTTCGAAGCGCAGCGGCTGCCCGGCGTTGTTCTGCAGGCGTTGGCCGTTGAGCTTCCAGCCGGCCTCGCCGAGCAGCCCCAGGGCGCGGCGCAGGGTTTCGCGGGGTATGCCGCGGCCTTCGGTGCGCGGCAGGCTGAAAGCCTGGCTGAACAGGCTGGCGGGCAACTGCTCGCGGTAGGGCGAGAGCAGCAGCCATTCATGGCCCTGGGGCACCCCGGTGGCGGAGAACTCGCTGTTGGGGTAGTAGCTCAGGGCGCGCTGGTAGGCGCCGCTGAACAGGGTGCGGTTGGTCCACTCGAAGTCGAACATCATGCCTAGCGCCTCGCGCACCCGCACATCGGCGAACGCCGCGCGACGGGTGTTCATGAACAGGCCTTGGGTCTGGGTCGGGATCTGGTGCGCCACCTGGGCCTTGATCACCTCGCCGCGGTTGACCGCGGGAAAGTCGTAGCCGTTGGCCCAGTTCTTCGCCTGGTGCTCGATGTAGATATCGAACTCGCCGGCCTTGAAGGCTTCGAAGGCCACGTCGCTGTCGCGGTAGAACTCCACCTCGACCCGGTCGAAGTTGTTGAAGCCGCGGTTGACCGCCAGGTCCTTGCCCCAATAGTCGTTGACCCGTTCGAACACCAGCTGGCGCCCCGGCTGCACTTGAGTGACGCGGTACGGGCCGCTGCCCAGCGGCGGGGTGAAGGTGGTGGCCTTGAAGTCGCGGTCCTTCCAGTAGTGCTGGGGCAGCACCGGCAGCTCGCCCAGGCGCAGGATCAGCAGGGGATTGCCGGCACGCTTGAACACGAAGCGGATGCGCTGCGGGCCGAGGATGTCCACGCGCTGCACTTCCTGCAGGTTGGTGCGGTATTGCGGATGGCCTTCCTTGAGCAACAGGCGGTAGGAAAACGCCACATCGTAGGCGGTGATCGGTCTGCCATCGTGAAAGCGCGCTTCGGGGCGCAGGTTGAACACCACCCAGCTGCGGTCCTCGCTGTATTCCACGGAGCGGGCGATCAGGCCGTAGCTGGAGGTCGGTTCATCGCCGGACGGCGCATACAGGCCGGTGCCGACCATCAGCGGTTCGTTGAGCTCGTTGACCCCGTATTGCAGGAAGTTCGGCGTGGCGACCGGGCTGGTGCCCTTGAAGGTGTAGGGGTTGAGCGTATCGAAGGTGCCAAAGGCCATGACCCGCAAGGTGCCGCCTTTGGGCGCCGCGGGGTTGACCCAGTCGAAGTGGGTGAACTTTGCCGGGTACTTGAGCGTGCCAAACTGCGCATAACCATGACTTTCGGTGATCGTCGCGCTTGCGGGAAAGCTCAAGGCCAGGCTGATGAAGAGCAGAAGGAGGGGACGCATCGAGGCAGAGATCCGATCCAGGCGGCTTGGGCTTTGTGCTCCGTACAGTAACAGCTTGTATCAGCAGGAAAAAGTACGCTGGTGCAAGCGTTGTGCAATTGAAATCTCCTGTAGGAGCCGGCTCCTACAGGGGAGATTTTAGTGCGGCAGGTAGACCGTCAGCATCTGGCCGGGCTTGAGCGCCTGGGCCGCGCGTGGGTTCCAGCGCTTGAGGTGCTGCATCTCGACGTTGAAGCGCTTGGCCACCATGTACAGCGAGTCGCCTTGCTTGACCTTGTACTGGGTCGACTTCTTCTTGTCGCTGCTGGCGACGCTGGTTTTCTTGCTGGCCACCTTGCGGGTGTCCTGCATCACCAGGGTCTGGCCGACCTTGAGGTTCTTGCCGCTGAGTTTGTTCCAGCGTTGCAGGTCCTCGACGTCGACCTTGTTGGCCTTGGCGATCAGGGTCAGGTTGTCGCCATTCTTGACCCGGTACAGGCGCTTGGAGCGCAGCGAGTCGCGCCCTTCATCGCGGTCGAAGACCGGCTTGAGGGAGCGCTTGCTGATCAGCTCTTCGGGTTTCATGGTCGACAGGCTGGTGGTCAGCAACTGCGCCTTGGATGTCGGCACCAGCAGGTGCTGCGGGCCGTCGATGGTGGTGCGCTGCTTGAACGCCGGGTTGAGCTGGAACAGCTCGTCCTCGTCGATGTTGGCCACCGCCGCGACCTTGGACAGGTCCATGCGCTGGTTGATCTCGACCACCTGGAAGTAGGGTTCGTTGGCGATCGGGTTGAGGTTCACGCCGTAGGCCTGCGGGGCCAGTACCACTTGGGACAGGGCCAGCAGCTTGGGTACATAGGCCTGGGTCTCGGCCGGCAGTGGCAGGTTCCAGTAGTCGGTGGGCAGGCCGAGCTTTTCATTGCGCTCGATGGCCCGGCTGACCGTGCCTTCGCCGGCGTTGTAGGCGGCCAGTGCCAGCAGCCAGTCACCGTTGAACATGTCGTGCAGACGGGTCAGGTAGTCCATGGCCGCGGTGGTGGAGGCGGTGATGTCGCGGCGGCCATCGTAGAAGCGGGTCTGGCGCAGGTTGAAGTAACGCCCGGTGGCCGGAACGAACTGCCACAGCCCCACCGCATCGGCCCGGGAATAGGCCAGCGGGTTGTAGGCGCTTTCGATGACCGGCAGCAGCGCCAGTTCCAGCGGCATGTTGCGCTCTTCGAGACGCTCGACGATGTAGTGGATATAGAGGCTGCCGCGCTCGCCGGCATTTTCCAGGAAGGAAGGGTTGCTGGCGAACCACAGGCGCTGTTGTTCAATACGCGGGTTGACGCCCAGGCCTTCTTGCAATTGGAACCCCTGACGCATGCGTTCCCAGACGTCCTGGGGCACTTGCGGGCTGGGCTGGTTGCTCAGCCAGATGGGTTTCTGCTTGATGCGGGCGTTGAAATTCTGAGTGTGCGTCGCGTCGCTCTGCGGGGCATGGCCGGTGCTTTGGCAGCCCGCAAGAGTCGCTGACACAGCTACCGCGATGGCCTGGGCCAAGCGCGTCAATGCGTCTGAACTGATGGAATAACGAATAGATGACGACATTGGCTGGAAGTAAGTTCCGGGCAAAAATGTCGGGCGATTCTAGAAAGCACCCGGGGTGCGGTCAACCATTCAGAATTTTTGTACCAATCGATAACCTGCTTAGAACTTATCTTTCCATGCCCTCAGGGCCGCAAAGACCGCACTCTGCGACGGGTTATCCTGCCCGGCCCGTTCGTCCGCTTTTTGTTTAACGGATGTTTCACCGGTACGCAGGAACGGGTTGGTCAGCTTCTCCAGGGCCAGGGTCGAAGGCAGGGTCATGCGCCCGTGCTCGCGCAGTTGCGTGACCTTTTCCAGGCGCTCGGCGATGTCCGGGTTGGCCGGTTCTACCGCCTGGGCGAAGCGCAGGTTGCTCAGGGTGTATTCGTGGGTGCAGTAGACCAGGGTGTCGTCCGGCAATGCGGCGAGGCGGCCGAGGGAATGATGCATCTGTTCCGGGGTGCCTTCGAACAGCCGGCCACAACCGGCGGCGAACAGGGTGTCGCCACAGAACAGCAGGCCGTGGTGGTAGTAGGCGATGTGCCCCAGGGTATGGCCGGGAACGGCGAGCACTTCGAACTCGCAGCCCAGGATGCTGACGCGCTGGTGGTCGTCGAGGGCGATATCGCGGGCCGGGATCTTCTCCCGCGCCGGGCCGTAGACCGTGGCGCCACTGTGCTGCTTCAGGCGTTCGACGCCGCCGACGTGATCGTGGTGGTGATGGGTGATCAGGATGTCGCCGAGCACCCAGCCCGGGTGCTGTTCCAGCCAGGCCAGTACCGGCGCCGCATCCCCTGGATCGACGACTGCACAGCGCTGGCTGCGATGGTCTTGTAACAACCAGATGTAGTTATCGGTGAAGGCGGGCAGGGCACTGATCTGTATCATCTTCGGATTCGCCAAGCGGAAAACAATGGCGCATCTTAGAGCTTCTTGGCGTGTTGGAGAATGCAATGACCGATAAAGCCTTCGCTCAGGCAGATCCCGACTGGCTGGCCCTGATCAGTGCGGCGCGGGACTGGTTGTCCGGCCCCCTGGGGCAATTTCTGCTGGATGAAGAACGGCGCATGCTCGAAGAGGAACTGGGGCGTTTCTTCGGCGGCTACCTGGTGCATTACGGGCCCTCGGCGCAAACCCCGCCGGTGGCGCCGCAGGTGCAGCGCAACGTGCGCCTTGGCGCGCCCTTGCCGGGGGTGGAGATCGTCTGTGAAGAACAGGCCTGGCCGCTGAGCGAGCACGCCGCCGACGTGGTGGTGCTGCAACATGGCCTGGATTTCTGCCTGTCGCCCCATGGCCTGTTGCGCGAGGCGGCCAGCAGCGTGCGCCCTGGCGGGCATCTGCTGATTGTCGGCATCAACCCCTGGAGCACCTGGGGCTTGCGCCATGTGTTCGCCCATGACGCCCTGCGCCTGGCCCGCTGCATCTCTCCGTCGCGAGTCGGCGACTGGCTCAACCTGCTGGGCTTCGCGCTGGAGAAACGCCGCTTCGGGTGCTATCGTCCGCCGCTTGCTTCAACGGCATGGCAGGCTCGACTCGCCGGCTGGGAGCGCAGGGCCGGGCGCTGGCAACTGTCCGGCGGCGGCTTCTATCTATTGGTGGCACGCAAGATCGCCGTGGGCCTGCGTCCGGTGCGCCAGGTGCGGCGCGAGCCGATGGGCAAGCTGGTGCCGCTGCCCATGGCCAAGGTCAATCGCCGTAACAGCGAACCTTGATGACCTGTTGAAACCTTCTTTTTATACACTCCCGGCCGGCATAGCCCGGCCTTGGGCCTCGCCGATCGCGGTCGGCGGGCCAATGGCAATTTTCTGATGGAAGGCGTGGATGAGCGATAGCGTAGAAATCTTTACCGACGGTGCCTGCAAGGGCAATCCCGGCCCGGGCGGCTGGGGCGCGTTGCTGGTGTGCAAGGGGGTCGAGAAGGAGCTCTGGGGCGGCGAAGCCAACACCACCAACAACCGCATGGAACTGATGGCGGCCATTCGCGGCCTGGAAGAGCTCAAGCGCCAGTGCGAGGTGCTGCTGGTCACCGACTCGCAGTACGTGATGAAGGGCATCAACGAGTGGATGGCCAACTGGAAGAAGCGTGGCTGGAAGACCGCCGCCAAGGAACCGGTGAAGAACGCCGACCTGTGGCAGCAGCTCGACGAGCAGGTCAACCGGCACAACGTCACCTGGAAATGGGTGCGCGGCCATACCGGTCACCACGGCAACGAGCGCGCCGACCAGTTGGCCAACCGTGGCGTGGATGAGGTTCGCGGCTACAAGGGCTGAGGGCGTTACAGGGTGAGAATCGCCGCTGCCAGTTGTTCGTCGCTGTAGGGCGGGTTGTGCAGCGTTCGGCGAATGTACTGCAACGCCGATTCCAGTCGCGCCCCGCGAATCGCGCCGTCGCTGGCGACAAAGGCTGCGGCGTCGCTGCGGGCCTCCAGGACAAGCTTGTCATCCTTGAACGAACTGCTGATCTTGGCCGTGCCTTCGCTGCTGGTCAGCAGCCCGCTCATGCTCAGGTCGGTGCTGATCACCAGGCTGGTGGCATGGCTGGAACTGCTGAACATTGCGATGAACAGGGCGATGAACAGCAGGCTTTGCAGACGGCGCCGGAGAGTCTTCATGACCGCGAGTTTCCCTGGAAAAGATCGGCGGCACCCTAGCAGCCGGGCCTTGGGCGAACCTCATCAGCTTTGCGAATAACTGTAAAAAAGTGCGTGGCAGCGGCCTGTTCCCTGCGGCGCGCAGACCCTGGGCCGGGCATGCTAAAATCCCGCCCTTTGCCAGATTGAGAACGGACCACTGATGGCCAACAGATCTGTTGTACTCGATACCGAAACCACCGGTATGCCGGTGACCGACGGCCACCGGATCATTGAAATCGGTTGCGTCGAGTTGATCGGTCGGCGCCTGACCGGGCGGCATTTTCACGTTTACCTGCAACCTGATCGCGAAAGCGATGAGGGCGCGATTGGCGTCCACGGCATCACCAACGAATTCCTGGTGGGCAAGCCGCGTTTCGCCGAAGTTGCCGACGAGTTCTTCGACTTCATCCAGGGCGCGCAGCTGATCATCCACAACGCGGCGTTCGACGTTGGCTTCATCAACAACGAATTCGCCTTGATGGGCCAGCATGAGCGGGCCGACATCACCCAGCACTGCACCATCCTCGACACCCTGATGATGGCCCGTGAGCGGCACCCCGGGCAGCGCAACAGCCTCGACGCACTGTGCAAACGCTACGGTGTCGACAACTCCGGCCGTGAACTGCACGGCGCCTTGCTCGACTCGGAGATTCTCGCCGACGTCTACCTGACCATGACCGGCGGCCAGACCAGCCTGTCCCTGGCGGGCAACGCCTCGGACGGCAACGGCTCCGGCGAGGGGGCGGGGCGGGCCTCGGAAATCCGTCGGCTGTCGGCCGATCGTCCGCGTGGGCGGATCATCCAGGCCAGCGAAGCCGAACTGGCCGAGCACCAGGCACGCCTGGAAATCATCGCCAAGTCCGCCGGCGCCCCGGCGCTCTGGACCCAGCTGCTCGAAGCCCAGCAGTAAGCCTTTGTTACCTGCGGCCCTGTAGCCGCTGCCGCAGGCTGCGAACGGCTCCGTAGGAGACGTAGCGATTTAGCGGGCGGCAGAGCTCTCCAGGCAAGGCCCTGCGGGCCTTTTCGCAGCTTCGCGGGCTCAGCGGCGGCTACAGGCGTGGTTGGGTGTGGCTGTGAATGAGCCGGCAATTGTTCCAGTGCGACGTTTTGTTACACCCGGTTCCTGCCCGGGGTGACACAAGGCGCCCGGAGCTTCTACCCTGAGTTGATTGGCGGGGCCGGCCCGCCGTCTCAGGACATCCAGCCTCCATGTACAAAGACCTGCAGTTTCCGATCCTGATTGTGCATCGCGATATCAAGGCCGATACGGTCGCGGGGGACCGGGTAAGAGGCATCGCCCGGGAGTTGGAAAAGGACGGGTTCAGTATCTTTTCCGCGGTGGATTACGCGGAAGGGCGGCTGGTGGCCTCGACTCATCATGGCCTGGCCTGCATGTTGATCGCTGCCGAAGGCGCCGGGGAAAACAAGCACCTGCTGCAGAACATGGTGGACCTGATTCGCCTGGCGCGAGTGCGTGCGCCGCTGTTGCCGATCTTCGCCCTGGGCGAGCAGGTGACCCTGGAAAACGCTCCCGCCGACGCCATGAGCGAGCTCAACCAATTGCGCGGCATTCTCTACCTGTTCGAGGACACGGTGCCGTTTCTGGCCCGGCAAGTGGCCCGGGCCGCGCGCGGCTACCTCGACGGCCTGCTGCCGCCCTTCTTCAAAGCCCTGGTACAGCACACCGCCGATTCCAACTATTCCTGGCACACCCCGGGGCACGGCGGTGGCGTGGCCTATCGCAAGAGCCCGGTGGGGCAGGCGTTCCACCAGTTCTTTGGCGAGAACACCTTGCGCTCGGACCTGTCGGTGTCGGTTCCGGAGCTGGGTTCGCTGCTGGATCACACCGGGCCGCTGGCGGAAGCCGAGGCTCGCGCCGCGCGCAATTTCGGCGCCGATCACACATTTTTCGTGATCAATGGCACCTCCACCGCCAACAAGATCGTCTGGCATTCGATGGTCGGCCGCGACGACCTGGTGCTGGTCGACCGCAACTGCCACAAGTCGGTCTTGCACTCGATCATCATGACCGGGGCCATTCCCCTGTACCTGTGCCCGGAGCGCAATGAGCTGGGGATCATCGGACCGATTCCCCTGAGCGAGTTCAGCCCCGAGTCGATCCAGGCCAAGATCGACGCCAGCCCACTGACCCGTGGCCGCCCGCCCAGGGTCAAGTTGGCGGTGATCACTAACTCCACCTATGACGGGCTGTGCTACAACGCCGAGCTGATCAAGCAGCGCCTGGGCAACAGTGTCGAGGTGCTGCACTTCGACGAGGCCTGGTACGCCTACGCTGCTTTCCACGAATTCTTTGCCGGGCGTTATGGCATGGGCACGTCGCGCAGTGCCGACAGCCCGCTGGTGTTCACCACCCACTCGACCCACAAACTGCTGGCGGCCTTTAGCCAGGCATCGATGATCCACGTGCAGGACGGTGGTGCCCGGCAGTTGGACCGCGACCGTTTCAATGAAGCCTTCATGATGCACATCTCCACCTCGCCGCAGTACAGCATCATCGCTTCGCTGGATGTGGCGTCGGCGATGATGGAAGGGCCGGCGGGGCGCTCGTTGTTGCAGGAAATGTTCGATGAGGCCCTGAGTTTTCGCCGGGCCCTGGCCAATCTGCGGCAGAACATCGCCGCTGATGACTGGTGGTTTTCGGTGTGGCAGCCGGAGCGGGTCGAGGGCATCGACCAGGTACGCACCGAAGATTGGCTGCTGGAGCCGGAAGGCGAATGGCATGGTTTTGCCGGGGTGACCGACGACTATGTGCTGCTTGACCCGATCAAGGTCACCCTGGTGATGCCCGGGCTGACCGCCGGCGGCGCCCTGAGCGAGCACGGGATTCCGGCGGCGGTGGTCAGCAAGTTTCTCTGGGAGCGTGGGCTGGTGGTGGAGAAGACCGGGCTCTATTCGTTCCTGGTGCTGTTCTCCATGGGCATTACCAAGGGCAAATGGAGCACGCTGCTCACCGAGTTGCTGGAGTTCAAGCGCAGCTACGATGCCAATATCAGCCTGGCCAACTGCCTGCCCAGTGTCGCCAGCCAGGATCCGCAGCGCTATCAGGGCATGGGCCTGCAGGACCTGTGCGACCAGTTGCACGCCTGCTACCGCAGCAACGCCACCGCCAAGCACCTCAAGCGCATGTACACGGTGCTGCCGGAGGTGGCGATGAAACCCGCCGATGCCTACGACCAACTGGTGCGGGGCGAGGTCGAGGCGGTCTCCATCGATCAGCTGCAGGGGCGTATCGCCGCGGTGATGCTGGTGCCGTACCCGCCGGGCATTCCGTTGATCATGCCCGGTGAGCGCTTCACCGAATCCACGCGCTCGATCATCGACTACCTGGCTTTCGCCCGGGCCTTCGACAGCAGCTTCCCGGGATTTGTCGCCGATGTGCACGGCTTGCAGCATGACGATCTGGGCGACGGGCGCCAGTACACCGTCGATTGCATCAAGGCATGAGGAGTTATCCGGCCATGCAGCCTGTTGTGAACCCCCGTTATCCGGGCCTGGCCATTCGGGTTGCCGATGAGGGCTTTGCCGCCTACATCTGGGGCAGCGACTTCAGCTTCGAGGTCAGCGCCTATGCGCAGGCCGAGCGCGAGGTGCCGGTGGCCGAGTGGGCCTTGCGCAAGATCGTGCCCTATCGCAAATGCTATGGCATCGACCCGGAGGAGTTCAGCAGCTACCGCAACGCCGCGGACAGCGAGATCTTCATGGCCTTCCTGGATGACCAGCCGGTGGGTCATATCGTGGTCAGTACCAACTGGAACGGTTACGGCCACATCGACGAGCTGGCAGTGCATGCGCCCGCGCGCCGCCATGGGGTGGCCAGGGCCTTGCTGGACGTGGCGCAGTTCTGGAGCCGCAAGAAGGGCCTGCCGGGGGTGATGCTGGAAACCCAGAACAACAACCTGGGAGCCTGTCGCCTCTACGAGCGTTGCGGCTATGTGGTGGGGGGCGTGGATCACCTGCGCTACCGCGGCATCGACCCGCAGACCGCCGAGGTGGCGATCTTCTGGTATCGATTGTTTGCCAGTGAGCTTGGGGGCGAGCCGCTTTAACCCGCCAGCAGGGCTTCGGCCTGTTCCGTCAGCAGCTCCAGCAAGGCAGTGACCCAGGGGGAGTTGTCGCTGCCGTGGCGGCGCAAGGCGTACAGCGTCACGCTGATGGGGGGCGACAGCGGGCACACGTCGAGCCCGGCGCTGCGGGCTCCGACGGCGGTGAAGGGGTCGACGATGGCCAGGCCTTCGCCGGCTTCCACCAGGCTGCGCATCATCTGATAGGTCTGCACCCGAGTCTGGATCACCGGGCTGGGGCGCAGGTTCTGCAACTTGCTGGCGAGCATCACGCTCAGTGGGTCCTGGCCCTCCAGGCCCACCATGGCCTGGCCGGCCAGGTCCTGCAGGGCCACGTATTTCTGCTTGGCCTGCAGCCAGCCGTGGGGCGCCAGGAGGAACAGCTTGCCCTGCGCCAGGGCCTGGCTATGGATATCCGGGTGCTCGGGGTCATGCAGGCTCAGGCCCAGGTCGCAGTCACGCAGCAACAGGCTGTCGACCATGTCCCGGGTGCCCTGGCTGAGCAGGCTGCAAGGGGTGTCGGCGAAGCGTCGGCGCAGGGCGGCGATGCAGTGTGGCAGCAGTTGTTGCACCAGCGGCGGGGTGCCGACGATGCGCAGTGGCGGCGCCTGGTGGAACCTCAGGCTGTCGGCCAGGCGCTGCAGCGGTTCGAAGGCGTCATACACCCGGGTGATTGCCGGTTGCAGTTCGCGGGCTTCACGGGTGGCCTGCAAGCGTCCGCGGACGCTGGCGAACAGCATGAAGCCCAACTGGCTTTCGGCATCACGCAGCAGGGCCTCGACCTCGGCCACCGAGAGTTGCAGCAGCTCGGCGGCGGTGCCCAGGTGCGCGGTTTGCAGGAGCGCCTGAATCACTTCGATATGACGTAAACGCATGCTTGAAGTCCATCTCCAGCCGTCGAGGGGGCAAGCATCGAATCCTAACCCAAGTGTGGCGACACAACAGCTGGCGATGATGCTCGCGCAGAATCACTGAGCTACATATGTCTCGGGCTCGCGCACGATGGTGACATCCGACTGCACCAGCAGGAACTGGTTGTCGTCGAGCTTCTTGACCCGGTCGCCGATCGCCAGGCGGTAGGTGGTCACGGGCTCCGCGCCGGCTGCGCCGTCCTCCGGGGGCATGGATTCCTGGAACTCGTGCACTGAGTACACCCGTCCCTCGGCATCTCTTGCATGGAATTGTCCGACAAGTACTGCTGCCATTCTTTAGAGCCTCTGGAGATAAAACACGCAAATTCGCTGGTGTAGACCCGGTGTCCCCTGGGGAAGTTTTACCCCGGGGAAAAAATAATCCGTTGCGGGTGCCGGTGCTGCCTTGGCGACCACCGGCCGCCCGCGGCTGTGTTGGGAAATATCTGAATGGGGTAGCAGATATCACCTCGGGTCATCTATAACTAACACCTTCTTCACGCCGATGGTTGGAAACTCCAATGAGCAATGTCTACAAGGTCGCAGTACTGGTCGGTAGCCTGAGAAAGCAATCCCTGAACCGCAAGGTCGCGTTGGCGTTGGCCGAGCTGGCGCCTGCCAGCCTGCAGCTGAATATCGTCGAGATTGGCGATTTGCCGCTGTACAACGAAGATATCGACGTCGCGCCGCCGGCCGCCTACACGCGCTTTCGCGAGCAGATCAGTGGTGCCGACGCGGTGCTGTTCGTCACCCCGGAATACAACCGTTCGGTACCGGCGCCGCTGAAAAACGCCATCGACGTCGGCTCGCGTCCTTACGGCAAGAGCGCCTGGAGCGGCAAGCCGGGGGCGGTAATCAGCGTGTCCCCGGGGGCCATTGGCGGCTTTGGCGCCAACCACCACCTGCGCCAATCCCTGGTGTTTCTCAATGTGCCGTGCATGCAGCAGCCCGAAGCCTACCTGGGCGGCGCCGGCTCGGCGTTCGACGAAGCCGGCAAGCTGACGGATGCTACCCGGCCATTCCTGCAAGGCTTTATCACCGCCTACGGGCAGTGGGTCGAGCAGCAAAGCAAAGCCTGATTCCCCCAACATCCCCCGCTGTCGTAGGAGCCGGCTTGCCGGCGAAGAGCCCCTCGAGCCTTGGCGCCCGGTAGGGCGCCTTTGCCCGCAAGCCGGCTCCTGCATTACCCAAGACCCATTCTCATGTTGATTGCCGTATCGATTTTCCTGCTGACCATTACCCTGGTGATCTGGCAGCCCAGAGGCCTGGGCGTTGGCTGGAGCGCTGTATTCGGGGCCGTCCTGGCCCTGTTGTGCAATGTGGTGCACCTGACGGACATCCCGGTGGTCTGGCAGATCATCTGGAACGCCACCGGGACCTTCGTCGCCCTGATCATCATCAGCCTGCTGCTGGACGAGGCCGGGTTCTTCGCCTGGGCCGCGCTGCATGTGGCGCGTTGGGGCCGCGGGCGTGGCCGGCGGCTGTTTGCCTTCATGGTGCTGCTGGGGGCCCTGGTCTCGGCGCTGTTCGCCAATGACGGCGCGGCGCTGATCCTCACGCCCATTGTCATTTCCATGCTCCTGGCCCTGCGTTTCTCGCCGGCAACCACCCTGGCCTTCGTCATGGGCGCGGGGTTCATTGCCGACACCGCCAGCCTGCCGCTGGTGGTCTCGAACCTGGTGAACATCGTTTCCGCGGATTTTTTCAAGATCGGTTTCAACCGCTACGCGGCGGTGATGCTGCCGGTCAACCTGGTCAGCGTGGCCGCGACCCTGGCGGTGCTGCTGTGGTTTTTCCGCCGTGACATCCCCGAGGCATACGACCCGCGGCAGCTGGCCGAACCCGCCAGTGCCATCCATGACCGGGCGACCTTCATGGCTGGCTGGTGGGTGTTGCTGATCCTGTTGCTGGGCTGCTTCGCCCTGGAACCACTGGGCATTCCCATCAGCGCGATCTCCGCCGTGTGCGCGGCGCTGTTGCTGGCGATTGCCGCCCGTGGGCACAAGATCTCCACGCGCAAGGTGCTCAAGGAAGCGCCGTGGCAGATCGTGATTTTCTCCCTGGGCATGTACCTGGTGGTGTACGGCTTGCGCAATGCCGGGCTGACCGCGCACCTGGCCGGCTGGCTCGACGCCTTTGCCAGTGCCGGGATCTGGGGCGCGGCCCTGGGCACCGGGCTGCTCACGGCGGGGCTGTCGTCGTTGATGAACAATCTGCCGACGGTGCTGATCGGCGCCTTGTCCATTGATGCCAGCCAGGCCACGGGGGCGGTCAAGGAAGCGATGATCTACGCCAACGTCATCGGCAGCGACCTGGGGCCCAAGATCACCCCGATCGGCAGCCTGGCGACCCTGCTCTGGTTGCATGTGCTGGAGCGCAAGGGCATTCACATCGGCTGGGGTTACTACTTCCGGGTCGGCATCGTGCTGACGCTACCGGTGCTGCTGGTGACCCTCGCGGCGCTGGCGCTGCGCTTGTCCCTGTAGCGACCGGCTTGCCGGCGAACGGGCTCCTCAGTCGTGTGCTGCCCTTAAGCGGCGCCTGCGCTGGCAAGCCGGCTGCCGCGGTCGGTTGTCAGGGCTGCTGCGCGGGGACATGGGGCCAGAGATCGGCCACCAGGAACAGCCGCTCGGCTTCTTCCCAGGCACCTTCGGCGCTCTGCTCAAGCCGAACCAGCAGTTGCGCCGGGGCGTGAGGGTCAAGCTCGGCCAGCCATTGCTGCAACTGCGCGGTGGTCCAGGCTTGTTCGGCCGGGTAGTGCGCCGGCGCCAGCCAGGCTTGGCGGGGCAGGGGCTGCCAGCGCCCCGCGGCGCTCTGGGCGATAAAGGCCGGCCAGTCGCGCTGGTGCAGCCAACGGCCGCGCAGGTGTTGCGGGTGCGCGCCGTGGGGCGGTTCGGCGCGACCCGGCCAGGGATACAGCAGGTAGCCGCCCAGCCACAGGTGGGCGCTGAACTGGTCGATATCCAGCGCCGCCAGCGCTTCGCGGCTTTCATCCCGGGCGGAAATCGGCAGTTGGTGCTCATCCAGGTGCGCCAGCTTGCGGTCCAGGCGGTCATGGCAGCCGGGGCCCAGCCATTGTGCGGTGTCCGCGCCATTGCCAGCTTGCGGGCCGAGGTACAGCTTGATCGCCAGTTCCAGGTGATGCACGCCATCGCGGTCGCGCAGCAGCATGTCCAGTTCGCCCAGGGTGTGGCCGCCGCGGCGGATCGGCAGGTTGGCCGCCAGCAACTCGACCCCGGGGGCGTGGCGTACGGCAAATTGCCAGAGCCGTTCGTAGTACAGGCCCAGGCGCCGGGTCGGTCCCTGGGTCAGCCACAGGCGCAGGGCGCGGCTGTCCAGGTCCAGGCAGCGCAGCCAGTGGGCCAGCAGTTGCGGCGCCTGTACCCAGTCGCTGGCGGCGAGCGGGTGGCGCTGGGGCCAGGGCGTATGGCTGAGCATCGGCGGCGCGAGGATGACCCAGGCGAGGTCGCGGACTTCAGGTTGACGCAACTGGCGAGGAAGGCCGAGCAGATCGGGGAACAGGAGCATCTTGCGAGCATAGACGCAAACCCGGAGCGATCGCGATAAATGCGTGCCACTCGCAGTTGTGGCAAGGCTGGCTAAGCCCGTGTGGCTGAAAGGATTTTGTCTAACGCCGGGTTTCGCCCATAATCCTCCGTTTCGCCCGTACCCGAACCCCGCAGGAGCCCCATGGAGCAGTTTCGCAATATCGGCATTATCGGTCGCCTGGGCAGTTCCCAGGTGCTGGACACAGTTCGCCGACTGAAAAAGTTTCTGCTGGCGCGCCATCTGCATGTGATCCTCGAAGACACCATCGCCGAAGTGCTGCCGGGCCACGGCCTGCAGACGTCTTCGCGCAAGCTCCTGGGCGAGGTCTGCGACATGGTCATCGTGGTCGGCGGCGACGGCAGCCTGCTGGGCGCCGCCCGGGCCCTGGCGCGGCATAACATCCCGGTGCTGGGGATCAACCGTGGCAGCCTGGGTTTTCTCACCGACATCCGTCCCGATGAACTGGAGGTCAAGGTCGCCGAGGTGCTCGACGGCCACTACCTGGTGGAAAACCGCTTCCTGTTGCAGGCCGAGGTTCGCCGCCATGCCGAGGCCATTGGCCAGGGCGACGCGCTGAACGATGTGGTGCTGCACCCGGGCAAGTCGACGCGGATGATCGAGTTCGAGATCTACATCGACGGCCAGTTCGTCTGCAGCCAGAAGGCCGACGGCCTGATCGTCGCCACGCCCACCGGTTCCACGGCCTACGCGCTGTCCGCCGGCGGGCCGATCATGCACCCCAAGCTGGATGCCATTGTGATCGTGCCGATGTACCCCCATACCTTGTCCGGAAGGCCGATCGTGGTCGATGGCAACAGTGAGCTGAAAATCGTCGTGTCCAAAGATATGCAGATCTATCCGCAAGTCTCCTGTGACGGGCAGAACCATTTCACCTGCGCGCCGGGCGACACCATCACGGTCAGCAAGAAGGCCCAGAAGCTGCGGCTGATCCACCCGCTGGACCACAATTATTACGAAGTCTGCAGGACCAAACTCGGCTGGGGCAGCCGGCTGGGCGGTGGAGGCGACTGATGCTCGATCCCGCGCGTAGCTACGACCTGATCGGTGACGTGCACGGTTGCGCCCTGACCCTGGAGCACTTGCTGGATCGGCTCGGTTATCACAAGCAGGGCGGCGTCTGGCGGCACCCGTCGCGCATGGCGGTGTTCCTTGGCGATATCATCGACCGCGGTCCGCGCATCCGTGAATCCCTGCACATCGTCCACGACATGGTCGAGGCCGGCCAGGCGCTGTGCATCATGGGCAACCATGAGTTCAACGCCCTGGGCTGGAGCACCCCGGCGGCCGAAGGCAGTGGCAAGCAGTTCGTGCGCGAACACACGCCACGCCACGCCCGGCTGATCCAGGAAACCCTGACCCAGTTCGAACACCACCCGGGCGACTGGCACGACTTCCTCGAGTGGTTCTATGAGCTGCCGCTGTTTGTCGACGCTGGGCGCTTTCGCGTGGTGCACGCCTGCTGGGATGCCGGCCTGATCGCGCCGTTGCGCCAGCAGTACCCCAACGGCTGCATCGACCGCCAATTCCTCCAGGCCGCGGCCGTCCCCGACAGCTTTGCCTGCACCGCCTTCGACCGCCTGCTGCGCGGCACCGACATGCGCCTGCCCCACGGCCTGACCATGACCAGCGGTGACGGCCTGACCCGCGCGTTCTTCCGCACCAAGTTCTGGGAAGACGACCCGCAGACCTACGGCGACATCGTCTTCCAGCCTGATGCCTTGCCCGATCCGGTGGCGCGCACGCCGCTGTCCCCGGCGGAGAAGAACAGCCTGCTGCGCTATGGCGCCGAGGAACCGATGCTGTTCGTCGGGCACTACTGGCGCAGCGGCAAACCGGCGCCGATCCGTCCCAACCTGGCGTGCCTGGACTACAGCGCGGTGCTCTACGGCAAGCTTGCCGCCTATCGCCTGGACCAGGAAACCCGCCTGGATCCGAATAAATTTGTCTGGGTCGACGTTGAGCGGCCGGAGGTGGTGCGATGAGTGCGGTAGCGGTGTTGCGCCTGCCCCTGGCGACGGACCTGAGCGGCTTCGTCAAGCTGCTGCAGCGCATGCAGGTGCCTCACCGGGTCAGCGAGGAGGCGGGCGAGCAGGTGCTCTGGGTGCCGGAGTCGATCAGCGAGGACGTGCGCGGGCTGTACCAGCGGTTTCCCCTGGGCGATCCCGATCAGCAGCTGGACATCCCGCAAGCCGCGGCGCCGGCGCGCGCCGGCCTGTTCGAGCAGTTGCGCCGCAGCCCGGTCACCGCGCTGATCCTGCTGTTGAGCCTGGCGGTGTGCGGCATCACCTTGCTCGGTGACAACCTGCAGACCCTCGGCTGGTTCACCTTCCTCGAGTTCCGCGTGGTGGGCGACTACATCCAGTTCAGCTCCCTGGCCGACAGCCTGGCGGCGGGGCAGTGGTGGCGCCTAGTAACCCCGATGCTGATTCACTTCGGCATCCTGCACATTGCCATGAACGGCATGTGGTACTGGGAACTGGGGCGGCGCATCGAATTGCGCCAGGGCAGCATCAACTTGCTGGGCCTGACCCTGCTGTTCAGCCTGGTTTCCAACTACGCGCAATACTATTTCAGCGGCCCGACCCTGTTCGGCGGCCTGTCCGGGGTGCTCTACGGCCTGCTCGGGCATTGCTGGATCTATCAATGGCTGGACCCCAACCCCATCTACCGCCTGCCCCGGGGCGTGCTGGTGATGATGCTGGTGTGGCTGCTGCTGTGCCTGTCCGGGCTGGTCTCGATGATCGGCTTCGGTGAAATCGCCAACGCCGCCCACGTCGGCGGGTTGCTTATCGGATGCCTCACCGGCTTGTTGGGCGGCTTGTACAGCCGCCGCAAACGTGCCCTTTAAACGCTGGAGTCATGTATGTCGTCCTTTGTCGAAATGATCGAAAACATCACCCCCGAGATCTACCAGAGCCTGAAGCTGGCGGTAGAGATCGGCAAATGGTCCGATGGTCGCAAGCTCACCGCCGAGCAGCGTGAACTGTCCCTGCAGGCGGTCATCGCCTGGGAAATGCAGAACCTGCCCGAGGAGCAGCGCACTGGCTACATGGGCCCGCAGGAATGCGCCTCGAAGTCGGCGCCGGTGCCGAACATCCTGTTCAAGTCGGATGCCATCCATTGATCGAGATTGGCCGCGGCTCCATCAGTAAAATGTCGGCGCGCCTTGACGGGCCGAACGTTCAGTACGCTTTTCGCCTGGGCGACAGCGAGGTGCCGGTCAACCCGTTGATTGGCAAGACGCTGCGCCTGGAATACCTGGGGGCGATCCACTGCAGCCATTGCGGGCGCAAGACCAAGACCAGCTTCAGCCAGGGCTACTGTTATCCGTGCATGACCAAGCTGGCCCAGTGCGATATCTGCATCATGAGCCCGGAACGCTGCCACTACGATGCCGGCACCTGCCGCGAGCCGTCCTGGGGCGAACAGTTCTGCATGACCGATCACGTGGTCTACCTGGCCAACTCGTCGGGGATCAAGGTCGGCATCACCCGTGCCACCCAGCTGCCGACCCGCTGGCTGGACCAGGGTGCCAGCCAGGCGCTGCCGATCATGCGCGTGGCGACCCGCCAGCAGTCGGGTTTCGTCGAGGACCTGTTCCGTTCCCAGGTGGCCGACAAGACCAACTGGCGCGCGCTGCTCAAGGGCGATGCCGAGGCCGTGGACCTGGTGGCGGTGCGCGAGCAGTTGTTCGAGTCCTGCGCCGAGGGCCTGCTCGGCCTGCAACAGCGTTTCGGCCTGCAGGCGATCCAGCCGGTGAGCGGTATCGAGCCCCTGGAAATCCGTTATCCGGTCGAGCAGTACCCGACCAAGATCGTCAGTTTCAACCTGGACAAGAATCCGATCGCCGAAGGCACGCTGCTGGGCATCAAGGGCCAGTACCTGATCTTTGATACCGGCGTGATCAACATTCGCAAATACACGGCCTATCAGCTCGCCGTGCATCAGTAGAAGGAATTCGCCATGCGCACCGAACAACCGAAGATGATCTACCTGAAGGACTATCAGGCCCCCGAGTACCTGATCGACGAGACCCACCTGACCTTCGAGTTGTTCGAGGACCACAGCCTGGTCCATGCGCAGCTGGTGATGCGTCGCAACCCCGCGCGCGGCGCCGGCCTGCCACCTTTGGTGCTGGACGGCCAGCAGCTGGAGCTGTTGTCGGTCAGCCTGTCCGACCAGTTGCTGAGCGCCAGCGACTACCAGCTCGATGACAGCCACCTGACCCTGCACCCGGCCAGCGCCAGCTTCACCGTGGACACCAGCGTGAAGATCCACCCGGAAAGCAACACCGCCCTGGAAGGCCTGTACAAGTCCAGCGGCATGTTCTGCACCCAGTGCGAGGCCGAGGGCTTTCGCAAGATCACCTATTACCTCGATCGCCCGGATGTGATGAGCAGGTTCACCACCACCGTGGTGGCCGAGCAGCACCGCTACCCGGTATTGCTCTCCAACGGCAACCCGATCGCCAGTGGTCCTGGTGAAGACGGCCGGCACTGGGCGACCTGGGAAGACCCGTTCATGAAGCCGGCCTACCTGTTCGCCCTGGTAGCGGGGGATCTGTGGTGCGTGGAAGACAGCTTCCGCACCCAGAGCGGTCGCGACGTGGCGCTGCGCATCTATGTCGAGCCGGAAAACATCGACAAGTGCCAGCACGCGATGAACAGCCTGAAGAAGTCCATGCGCTGGGACGAAGAAACCTACGGCCGTGAGTACGACCTGGACATCTTCATGATCGTCGCGGTCAACGACTTCAACATGGGCGCCATGGAAAACAAGGGCCTGAACATCTTCAACTCCAGCGCGGTGCTGGCCCGCGCCGAAACCGCCACCGACGCCGCGCACCAGCGGGTCGAGGCGATCGTCGCCCACGAATACTTCCACAACTGGTCGGGCAACCGGGTGACCTGCCGCGACTGGTTCCAGCTGTCGCTCAAGGAAGGCTTCACGGTGTTTCGCGACGCCGGTTTCTCCGCGGACATGAACTCGCGCACCGTCAAGCGCATCCAGGACGTGGCTTACCTGCGCACCCATCAGTTCGCCGAAGACGCCGGTCCGATGGCCCACGCCGTGCGCCCGGAAAGCTTTATCGAGATTTCCAACTTCTACACCTTGACCGTGTACGAAAAGGGCTCGGAAGTGGTGGGCATGATCCACACCTTGCTCGGTGCCGAAGGCTTCCGTAAGGGCAGCGACCTGTACTTCGAACGCCATGACGGCCAGGCCGTGACCTGCGACGACTTCGTCAAGGCCATGGAAGACGCCAACGGCGTCGACCTGAGCCAGTTCAAGCGCTGGTACAGCCAGGCCGGTACGCCACGGCTGGCGGTCAGCGCGGCCTATGACGCGGCGGCGAAAACCTACAGCCTGACCTTCCGCCAGAGCTGCCCGCAAACCCCGGACAAGGTGGAAAAACTGCCGTTCGTGATCCCGGTGGAACTGGGCCTGCTGGATTCCAAAGGGGCGGACATGGCCTTGCGCCTGTCCGGCGAAAGCGCTGCCCAGGGCGCTTCCCGGGTGATTTCGGTGACCGAGGCCGAGCAGACCTTCACCTTCGTCGACATCGCCGAACAGCCGCTGCCCTCGCTGCTGCGGGGTTTCTCGGCGCCAGTGAAGCTGAGCTTCCCCTACAACCGCGACCAGCTGATGTTCCTCATGCAGCACGACAGCGACGGCTTCAACCGTTGGGATGCCGGCCAGCAGTTGGCGGTGCAGGTGTTGCAGGAGCTGATCGCCCAGCACCAGCAGGGCCAGGCCCTGGTACTGGATCAGCGCCTGGTCAGCGCCCTGGGCACCGTGCTGGCGGATGACCGCCTGGACCCGGCCATGGTCGCCGAAATGCTCTCCCTGCCGGGCGAGGCCTACCTCACCGAAATCAGTGAAGTGGCGGATGTCGAGGCGATCCACGTGGCTCGCGAGTTTGCCCGCCAGCAACTGTCTGAGCACCTGTTCGACGCGCTGTGGAAGCGTTATCAGGCCAACCGTGCGCTGTCCAAGGCCACCGCCTATGTGGCCGAGTCCGAGCATTTCGCCCGTCGCGCACTGCAGAACATTGCCCTGTCGTACCTGATGCTGACCCGCAAACCCGAGGTGCTGGCCGCGGCCATCGAGCAGTTCGACAGCGCCGACAACATGACCGAGCGCCTGACCGCCCTGGCGGTGCTGGTCAACTCGCCGTTCGAGGCCGAGAAGGCCAAGGCCCTGGCGGTGTTTGCCGAGCACTTCAAGGACAACGCCCTGGTCATGGACCAGTGGTTCAGCGTGCAGGCCGGCAGCCCGTTGCCGGGCGGCCTGGAGCGGGTCAAGACGCTGATGCAGCACCCGGCGTTCAACCTCAAGAACCCGAACAAGGTGCGGGCGTTGGTGGGGGCTTTTGCCGGGCAGAACCTGATCAACTTCCACGCGGCCGACGGTTCCGGTTATCGCTTCCTCGCGGACCTGGTGATCGAGCTCAACGCCTTCAACCCGCAGATCGCCTCGCGCCAGCTGGCGCCACTGACCCGCTGGCGCAAGTACGACAGCGCTCGCCAGGCGCTGATGAAAGGCGAGCTGGAACGCATCCGCGCTTCCGGCGAGCTGTCCAGCGACGTATTCGAGGTGGTGAGCAAAAGCCTCGCCTGAGTGCTGTAGCCGCTGCCGCGCCTGCGGCCGCGGCTACAGGGTGGTTGTCAGTGCGGCGCTGAGGTCGTGGTGGTAGTTCTGCATGCCGATGGCATGCAGGATGCCGACCCGCTCCAGCTTGCCGTGCACCTTGAGGTTGGCCTCGCACAGCTTCACCACAATCCCGCGTTTTTGTAGCTGGCCGATCACTTCCTCCAGGGTCTGCAGGCCCGTAATGTCCATGAACGGCACATGCTTGAGGCGGATGATCAGCACCTGCGGGTCGCTGTGAGTCTGCGCCAGGGCCCGTTCGAAGGTCTCGGCTGCGCCAAAGAACAACGGCCCTTCGATGGTGTAGATCAGCACGCCCGGCGGCAGGCACAGCTGGCCACTGGCATGCAGCTCCTGTTGCAGGTCCTGTTCCACGACCTGTTGCACCTCCACCGAGGAGGCCATGCGCCGCAGAAAATGCAGCATCGCCAGGACCACGCCGATGTTCACCGCAATCACCAGGTCGCTGAACACCGTGAGCACGAAGGTGCACAACAGGATCGCCACATCGGCCCGCGGTGCCCGTTGCAGCATGCGCTTGAAGTGGTGCAGTTCGCTCATGTTGTAGGCCACGACGAACAGGATCGCCGCCAGCGCGCACAGGGGGATGTTCGCCGCCAGTGGCGCCAGAAACAGGATGATCAATACCAGCAGCAAGGCATGGGTAATGCCCGCCAGCGGGCTGCTGCCGCCATTGCGGATATTGGTGGCGGTACGGGCGATGGCGCCGGTGGCGGCGAATCCGCCGAACAGCGGTGTCGCCAGATTGGCGATGCCCTGGCCGATCAGTTCCTGGTTGGAGTCGTGGCGGGTGCCGGCCATGCCGTCGGCCACCACCGCCGACAGCAGCGACTCGATGGCGCCAAGCATGGCGATGGCAAAGGCCGGGCCGATCAGGTCCAGTATCCGCGGCAGGCTGATCTGTGGCAGTTGCAGGCTCGGCAGCCCCTGGGGAATACCGCCAAAGGCGCTGCCGATGGTGGCCACGCCGTCGAACTGGAACAGCGCCTGCAGGGCGGTGGCCAGGGTCATGGCGACCAGTGGCGCGGGCAGGCGCTTGAGCCGGGCAACCCGTGGTACGCCCAACAGCAGCGCCAGGCTGAACAGGGCCAGCAGGGTGGTTGCCAGGTGCAGTTGGGGCAGGGCTTGCAGCAGGTGCCAGAGCTTTTGATGAAAGTGTTCGCCGCTGACCGCCGGCAGGCCAAAGAAGTCTTTCCACTGGCTGACCCAGATGATCACCCCGATGCCCGCGGTGAAGCCGAGGATCACCGGGTCCGGGATGAACTTGATCAGCGCGCCCAGGCGGCTGATGCCCAGCAGGAACAGCATCAGCCCGGCCATCATGGTCGCCAGTTGCAGGCCGTCGACCCCGTACTGGGCGGTGACCCCGGCCAGAATCACGATAAAGGCCCCGGTAGGCCCGGCGATCTGTACCCGGCTGCCGCCAAACAGCGACACCAGCACGCCGCCGACGATGGCGGTGTAGATCCCCTGTTCGGGCTTGACCCCGGAGGCAATGGCGAAGGCCATGGCCAGGGGCAGCGCCACCACGCCGACGATTACCCCGGACAGCAGATTGCGGGTCCAGTGCGCGCGGCCCAACAACCCGGCTTTCCATGCTTCGCGTATGGCAATCATGCTGCACTCCTCAAGGTCTTCTGGCGGGTGACCCATGCCGCTCATCATAGCCAACAGTGGGTTGAGGGGATTGATGCCGTGGATCAATCTTTGGTCGCATCTGTGTCGTACGGCTGCACAGCCAGCGGTGTCTGGCGACTTGCCGGGCGCCCTCCAGGGGGACCGATCAACCCAGCGAATGCCCGAGTATTCAGGGGCGCGGTCAGGCGGGGTGGTTAACAAAAGATAACGTGGCGTCGATTGTCAGACCTTTCCAAAGCCCGATAGGATAGCCCGCAGCCGAAGGGGCTCTAGATTGCAGGTTTCAGGACGATTGTCATGATCGGCCCGACCTTCGCAGACCCTGGAAGGCGCCCTGAGAGGTTGAATGACCTGACAATAATAATGGGGGAATGGTCTATGAGTGAGCCTGTCATGGGTGTGGTTGTTGGCCGCCCGCCGGCGCTGCGCACGTTCGCACTGCTGGCTACAGCGCTCTCGCTGTTGGGTGTCGTGACGCTGTCGACACCGGCCCTGGCCGCTGCCACTGCAGCGGATACTGTCTATTCCATCGAATCGCCCAAGGCGGCGAAAAGCCTGATGCTCGATGTGGTCCACGCCGGCAAGCGCCTGGTCGCGGTGGGCGATCGCGGGCACATTCTCTATTCCGACGACCAGGGCGTGACCTGGGTTCAGGCTAAGGTGCCGACCCGGCAGTTGCTCACGGCGGTGTATTTCGTCGATGACCAGCACGGCTGGGCGGTGGGCCACGATGCCCAGGTCCTGGCCAGCGTCGATGGCGGTGCCACCTGGACTCAGCAGTTCCAGGACCTCAAGCGTGAGGCGCCGTTGCTCGATGTGTGGTTCAAGGACACCCAGACCGGCTACGCCGTCGGCGCCTACGGGGCCTTGCTGGAAACCAGTGATGGCGGCCAGCACTGGGAAGACGTCAGCGACCGCTTGGACAACGAGGATCAGTACCACCTCAACGCCATTGCCGAGGTCAAGGAGGCCGGGCTGTTCATTGTCGGCGAGCAGGGCAGCATGTTCCGCTCCGCCGATGGCGGGCAGACCTGGGAACGCCTCGAAGGCCCCTATGAAGGCTCGCTGTTCGGCGTGATCGGCACCGGCCAGCCGGCCACTCTGCTGGTCTACGGCCTGCGCGGCAACCTCTACCGCTCCACGGATTTTGGCAGCACCTGGGAGCAGGTGGAGTTGAACGCCGCCCGTGGCGCCCTGGAGTTCGGGCTCTCGGGCGCGACCCTCTTGGACGACGGCTCCCTGGTCATCGTCGGCAACGGTGGCAGCGTGATCCGCAGCACCGACCACGGCCAGACCTTCAGCGTGTTCAACCGTGCGGACCGCATTTCGCTGTCGGCGGTCACCGCCGCCGGCAGCGGCAACCTGATTCTGGCCGGGCAGGGCGGTGTACGGGTTTCTACAGCAACGGGCGCTGAACTCGGCCAGTAAGCCGGGCACATAATAAGAAGGTGGGGAATTCCATGAGCAGTCATCACCAGGACAAGGCGAACTTTCTTGAGCGCCTGATTTTCAACAACCGCCCGGCAGTGATCTTCATCTGCTTGCTGGTCAGCGCTTTCCTGTTCTGGCAAGCGACCCTGATCCGGCCGTCCACCAGTTTCGAGAAGATGATTCCGCTCAAGCACCCGTTCATCGAACGGATGATGGAGCACCGCAACGACCTGGCCAACCTGGGCAACACCGTGCGCATCTCGGTGGAAGCCCGCGATGGCGACATCTTCACCAAGGACTACATGGAGACGTTGCGGCAGATCCACGACGAGGTGTTCTACATCTCTGGTGTCGACCGCTCCGGGCTCAAGTCGCTGTGGAGCCCCAGCGTGCGCTGGACTGAAGTGACCGAGGAAGGTTTTGCCGGCGGCGAGGTGATTCCCCAGAGCTACAACGGTTCGGCCGACAGCCTCGAACAACTGCGCAACAACGTGCTCAAGTCCGGCCAGGTCGGGCGCCTGGTGGCCAACGACTTCAAGTCCAGCATCGTCGACATTCCGCTGCTGGAGTCCTACCCCGACCCGCAGGACCAGGGCAAGCTGCTGGCCCTGGACTACCAGAAGTTCTCCCACCAGCTGGAAGAAAAGATCCGCGACAAGTTCGAGGCGCAGAACCCCAATGTGAAGATCCACATCGTCGGCTTCGCCAAGAAGGTCGGTGACCTGATCGACGGCCTGATCATGGTGGTGATGTTCTTCGGCGTGGCCTTCATCATCACCCTGGTGCTGCTGTACTGGTTCACCTGGTGCATCCGCAGCACCATCGCGGTGTTGATCACCACCCTGGTGGCGGTGGTCTGGCAACTGGGCCTGATGCACGCTTTCGGCTTCGGCCTGGACCCGTACTCGATGCTGGTGCCGTTCCTGATCTTCGCCATTGGCATTTCCCACGGGGTGCAGAAGATCAACGGCATCGCCCTGCAGTCCAGTGATGCCGACAACGCCCTGACCGCCGCGCGGCGCACCTTCCGCCAGCTGTTCCTGCCGGGAATGATCGCGATCCTCGCCGATGCCGTGGGCTTCATCACCCTGTTGATCATCGACATCGGGGTGATCCGCGAGCTGGCCATCGGCGCCTCCATCGGTGTGGCGGTGATCGTGTTCACCAACCTGATCCTGTTGCCGGTGGCGATTTCCTACGTCGGCATCAGCAAGCGTGCCATCGAACGCAGCAAGAAGGACGCCTCCCGCGAGCACCCGTTCTGGCGCCTGCTGTCGAATTTCGCCAGCCCGAAAGTCGCGCCGATCTCGGTCGCCCTGGCCCTGGTGGCCTTCGGCGGCGGCCTCTGGTACAGCCAGAACCTGAAGATCGGCGACCTCGACCAAGGCGCTCCGGAGCTGCGTCCAGACTCGCGCTACAACAAGGACAACAACTTCATCATCAGCAACTACTCCACCAGTTCCGACGTGCTGGTGGTGATGGTCAAGACCGCGGCCGAAGGCTGTTCGCGCTATGAGGCCATGGCGCCGATCGACGAGCTGATGTGGAAGATGCAGAACACCGAGGGCGTGCAGTCGGCGATCTCCCTGGTGACCGTGTCCAAGCAGATGATCAAGGGCATGAACGAGGGCAACCTGAAATGGGAAACCCTGTCGCGCAACCCTGACGTGCTGAACAACTCCATTGCCCGGGCCGATGGCCTGTACAACAACAACTGCTCCCTGGCGCCGGTGCTGGTGTTCCTCAACGACCACAAGGCCGCGACCCTGGACCGCGCCGTGCATGCGGTGCAGGCGTTTGCCGCGGAGCACAACAAGGACGGCCTGGAGTTCATCCTCGCCGCCGGCAACGCCGGGATCGAGGCCGCCACCAACGAAGTGATCAAGGAATCCGAGCTGACCATCCTGATCCTGGTGTACATCTGCGTGGCCGGCATGTGCATGATCACCTTCCGCTCCTGGGCGGCGACCCTGTGCATCGTCCTGCCGCTGGTGTTGACCTCGGTGCTGGGCAACGCGCTGATGGCCTTTATGGGCATCGGGGTCAAGGTGGCGACCCTGCCGGTGGTGGCGCTCGGAGTGGGCATTGGCGTGGACTACGGGATCTATATCTACAGCCGCCTGGAAAGCTTCCTGCGCGCCGGCCTGCCATTGCAGGAGGCCTACTACCAGACCCTGCGTTCCACCGGCAAGGCGGTGCTGTTCACCGGCCTGTGCCTGGCCATCGGCGTGTGCACCTGGATCTTCTCGGCCATCAAGTTCCAGGCCGACATGGGCTTGATGCTGACCTTCATGCTGCTGTGGAACATGTTCGGCGCCCTGTGGCTGCTGCCGGCCCTGGCGCGGTTCCTGATCAAGCCGGAAAAGCTCGCCGGGCAGAAGGGCAACTCGCTGTTCGCTCACTGACCCAGGCGTTTTGAACAGCAAGCCGCACCCTCGGGTGCGGCTTTTTCATGCCTGTTCTCCAGCGTGAAATCCTCGGCGCGGCAAGGCATTGCGAGGTTCCTTGGGCGGCGCGCGTAGGCCGCATCGGCGGCGGGTGATGACAGGGCGCAATACTGGCCCGATCCTTGGGCGCCGATCAGCTATGATTGCGCCTTTCCATCTGATGATTGATCGCTATGACCGCTGCTACCGACACCTTGCTCACCGCCCTTGAAGCCTGCGACATGCTGGAAATCGACGGCTTGCATGCCTTCGACTTCACGCTCGATGAGCAGCGCCTGCTGATCGAGTGCATGGACGGCCGCGCCGCCAAGCGCTGGAGCTTCACCCTGGCCCAGATACAGGCCGCGACGTTCGACCAGGGCCTGCAGAGCTGGACCCTGGCCGGCGACTCCGGTGAGCACCGGCTGGTGTGCATGAGCGCGTTCAGTGCCCGTGACGAAGAGGAGGGTGAACATGAAGATGCGTAATTTCTGGCCCCTGTTGATGGCCGGCAGCGTCGGCGCCATGGCGGTCCAGGCCGCGCCGGCCAACGACATTCATGAGTTGCTGGTGGGGTCCTACACCCAGGGGCAGAGCCAGGGCCTGTATCGCCTGCATTTCAACGAGCGCACCGGGCAGATCGACCCCAAGCCGCTGCAAGTGGTCAAGAGCAGCAACCCGTCCTGGCTGACCCTGTCCAAGGACTTGAAGTTCGTCTTCGCGGTGAATGAGAACAGCCCGGGGCAGGCCGACCCCATCGGTCGTGTCAGCAGCTACAGCCTGGCGCCGAAAACCCATCAGCTGAGCCTGATCAACCAGGTGCAGAGCCAGGGCAACGAGCCGACCCATTCCAGCCTGAGCGCCGACGGCAGCTATCTGTTTGTCAGCAACTACTCGGTGGATGTGGACCCGGGCGGCAGCCTGGCGGTGATCCCGGTCAGCGCCGACGGTCACCTGTCGCCGGTGGTGCAGCTCACCAGCCATCCGGCCAGCCGGGTCGACCCCGAGCGCCAGCAGTCGGCCCACGTGCATTCCTCGGTGTCATCCCCGGATGGCCAGTTTGTGTTCGCCAACGACCTTGGCGCGGACAAAATCTTCGTCTACCGCTACGACCCCAAGGCCAACCCCGAGCATCCACTGAGCCCGGCCACCCCGGCCTTCGTCCAGCTGCCACCGGGCAGCGGCCCGCGCCATCTGCTGTTCAGCGCTGATGGCAAGCACGCCTACCTGACCATGGAAATGAGTGCCCAACTGGCGGTGTTCGACTACCAGGATGGCAAGCTGACCCAGCGCCAGATACTCGATCTGGCGGCCAGTGGTTCCAAGGAGAAGAAGGCCGCCGCGGCCTTGCACGCCTCCAAGGATGGCCAGTACCTGTATGTCAGCAACCGTGGCACCGCCAACCAGCTGCTGGTGTTCGCCATCGACCCGAGCAATGGTCAGCTCAAGGAAATCCAGCGGCGTTCGGTGGAGGGCGATCACCCACGGGAGTTCAGCCTCGATCCAAGCAACCGCTACGTGCTGATCGGCAACCAGAAGAGCAACGAGATTGTCGTGATCGAGCGTGACGCCAAGACCGGTTTCCTGGGCAAGACCGTGCAGAAACTGCCGTTCGATGCACCCAGCGATATCAAGTTCCTGGTGCGTCAATAGGCCGCAGGCCCCGGTATCCGGGGCCTGACTCCTTCTATTAATGACGCTGATAGTGGCTACTGCCGCAAAGAATTTTTTCCCGCCAACCCTCGGGAGTAAGTTTGCTTCACCGCCCACACGGGCAAGCAAGCCAACTGAATCCGAGGGTTACCAGCATGAACTTCAACCTCTTCTCCGTGATTGCAGCGTCCGCCATTTCCGCCACCGTGGCCCTGCCTGCCAGCGCCAGCGTGGAAATCAGCCAGAAGAAATCCAGCACCAACACCTACACCCAGAAGTACCTGCAACAAAGCGCCAACTTCTACGCCGCCCTGGATCACAAGGTGCAGAACTGAGCGTTGCCTTGCCACCCCCCACCGTTCGATCCCAGGTATGCAGGAGCGAAGTCACTGAAGCAGTGATGTCGCTCCTGCATCATCTGTTTGCGACTCATTCCACACGCCAGGCAAATTTTGCTTGGTAGTATCACATAGCCATATGTTTAAATTTGACGCTGAATTATTGACTCTTTCCCGAGCAAGGATCGATAGCATGGTAATGCGTCTGGCCGTGGTTCTGCTGTTGCTCTATTCCACCCCCATCCTGTCCTCCGCGCAGCCTGTCGAAGGCGAGCCGGAGACGTCCCGCGAACGTCTCAACAGCCTGTTGCAGGACTGACGCGCCGCGTTTTAGTTATCAAGAAAACTGATGATGGCTATGGATATAAACGTCTTTTTATCGGCGTTTTATTGATGGATCCTCTGGGCACGCAATCGCCTCAGGAGATCACCATGGCCCGTTCAATCCTCAGTTCCGCCAAGCATGGCGCCTATCTGGCGCTGGGTCTGTACCTGCTCGTGGTGCTCTGGGCCAGCCTTGCTTCGGGCTTGCCAAGCGCGGCGGCGCCACGGCAGGGCGGGGGCGGCAGCCCGGCGCTTCAAGCCGAGGCGGCGGTGCACTCATGAAAGGACACCGGCTGCTGATCACCGCCTTCCTGGCAGTGTTCACCAATGGCGCCAGCCTGCTGGGCGTCGGCCAGGGCTCCGCTGGAGCCTTGGCGCGCACGATCGAATGCAATCACCTGATCGCCCATCACAGCCAGGCGGCGAAGCCCCCGGCCTTGTTGGCGGGTAATCCGCCGATGAAGTCCCGGGCAGCCTTTCCCGGGCCTTTCGCGCTGGATTGCCCGCCGCCACGGGCGTGCCCGGCCATGGTGGCCTGAGAGGGGCGGGCGACAAAGAGAAGACGGGCCCCGGAACCGGGGCCCGTGTAACGGCGGATCAGTCCTTGGACGGACTGCGCTTGACCAGTTTCATCACCACCACGAAGAACACCGGCACGAAGATCACTGCCAGGGTCGCGGTGATCATGCCGCCGATCACCCCGGTGCCGATGGCCTGCTGGCTGGCCGAGCTGGCACCGGTGGCGATGGCCAGAGGCACCACGCCGAGGATGAAGGCCAGGGACGTCATGACGATCGGCCGCAGGCGCAGGCGCGCAGCCTGCACCGTGGCGTCGATCAGGTCATGGCCTTCGTCGTACAGGCTCTTGGCGAACTCGATGATCAGGATCGCGTTCTTCGCCGACAGGCCGATGATGGTGATCAGGCCCACCTTGAAGAACACGTCGTTGGGCATCCCGCGCAAGCTCACCGCCAGCACCGCACCCAGCACCCCAAGGGGCACCACCAGCAGCACCGAGGTGGGAATCGACCAGCTCTCGTAGAGCGCCGCCAGGCACAGGAACACGATCAGCAGCGACAACCCCAGGAGCATCGGTGCCTGGCTGCCGGACAGCCGTTCCTGCAGCGACAGGCCGGTCCACTCCAGGCCCAGCCCGGTGGGCAGTTGCGCCACCAGGCGTTCGATTTCCTGCATGGCCTCACCGGTACTGTGGCCAGGCGCCGGTTCGCCGGAGACGGCAATGGCCGGGTAGCCGTTGTAGCGGGTCAGCTGCGCCGGGCCCAGGGTCCAGCTGGCGCGGACGAAGGCCGACAGCGGCACCATCTTGCCGGCGCTGTTGCGCACGTTCAGGCGCAGCAGGTCTTCGACCTGGCTGCGCTGGTCGCCTTCGGCCTGGATCACCACCCGCTGCATCCGCCCCTGGTTGGGGAAGTCGTTGATGTAGGACGACCCCAGGGCGGTGGACAGCAGGCTGCCGATATCGGCGAAGGACACGCCGAGGGCGTTGGCCTGCTTGCGATCGACCTCCAGTTGCACCTGCGGGGCTTCGGCCAGGGCGCTTTCCCGGACGTTGGCCAGGATCGGGCTCTTTTCCGTGGCCTTGAGCAACTCGTCGCGGGCCTTCATCAGCGCGCCATGGCCGACACCACCACGGTCCTGCAGGCGGAACTCGAAGCCGCTGGAGGTGCCCAGGCCGTCGATCGGCGGCGGCAGCACGGCATACACCACGGCATCCTTGATTCCGCTGAGGGCGGCGTTGGCACGGTCGGCGATGGCCATCGCCGAGTCCTTGCCGCTGCGTTGCGACCAGTCCTTGAGCGTGGTGAAGGCCAGCGCCGCGTTCTGCCCGTTACCCGAGAAGCTGAAGCCGAGAATGATGGTGCTGTCGCCGACTCCGGGTTCGCCGGCGTTATGCGCTTCGATCTGTTCCACCACCTTGACCGTACGGTTCTGGCTGGCGCCGGGCGGCAGCTGGATGTCGGTGATGGTGTAGCCCTGGTCTTCCACTGGCAGGAACGAGGAGGGCAGGCGGCTGAACAGCAGCGCCATGATCGCCAGCAGCGCCAGGTAGATCAGCAGGTAGCGACCGGTGCGCTTGAGCGCATAGCTCACGCCGCCCTGATAGCGGTCGCTGAGGCGTTCGAAGCGCCGGTTGAACCAGCCGAAGAACCCCGTGCGCTCGTGGTGCTCGCCAGCGGCAATCGGCTTGAGCAGGGTCGCGCATAGGGCTGGGGTCAGGGTCAGGGCGAGGAATGCCGAGAACAGGATCGAGGTGGCCATGGACAACGAGAACTGCTGGTAGATCACCCCCACCGAGCCGGGCATGAAGGCCATGGGAATGAACACCGCCACCAGCACCAGGGTGATGCCGATGATTGCCCCGGTGATCTGCTTCATGGCCTTGCGCGTGGCTTCCTTGGGCGACAGGCCCTCGCTGGCCATGATCCGCTCGACGTTCTCCACCACCACGATGGCGTCATCCACCAGGATGCCGATCGCCAGCACCATGCCGAACATGGTCAGCACGTTGATCGAGAAACCCAGGGCCAGCATGGTGGCGAAGGTGCCCATCAGCGCCACTGGCACCACCAGCGTCGGGATCAGCGTGTAGCGGATGTTCTGCAGGAACAGGAACATCACCAGGAACACCAGCACCATGGCCTCGGCCAGGGTGTAGAGCACCTTGGTGATCGAGACCTTGACGAAAGGCGAGGTGTCGTAGGGGATCTTGTATTCCACGCCGGCCGGGAAGTAGCGCGACAGCTCGTCCATCTTGGCGCGGATCAGGGTCGCGGTATTCAACGCGTTGGCCCCGGGGGACAGCTGCACGCCAACCGCGGTGGACGGCTTGCCGTTCAGGCGGGTGCCGTACTGGTACTCCTGGCTGCCGACTTCGACCCGCGCCACATCGCCGATGCGCACCGTGGACCCGTCGGGGTTGGCGCGCAGGACGATATCGGCAAATTCTTCGGGGCTGGACAGCTGGCCCTTGACCAGAATGGTCGCAGTGATTTCCTGGCTGCCGGGGTTGGGCAGGTCGCCGATGCTGCCGGCCGGGACCTGGGCGTTCTGCGCCGCCACCGCGGCGTTGACGTCGGCCGGGGTCAGGTTGAAGCCGATCAGCTTCTGCGGGTCGAGCCAGATCCGCATGGCCCGCTCGGCGCCGTACAGCTGGGCCTTGCCGACACCGTCGACGCGGCGGATCTCGTTCATCACGTTGCGCGCCAGGTAGTCGCTGAGGGCGACATCGTTGAGGCGGCCGTCATTGGAGGTCAGGGTGATCAGCAGCAGGAAGCCGGCGGAGACTTTTTCCACCTGCAGGCCCTGCTGGGTCACTGCCTGGGGCAGGCGCGGTTCCACCGCCTTGAGGCGGTTCTGCACGTCCACCTGAGCCAACTCCGGGTTGGTGCCCGGCTGGAAGGTGGCAGTGATGGTGGCGCTGCCAAGGCTGCTCTGGGAGGAGAAGTACAGCAGGTGGTCGGCACCGTTGAGCTCCTGCTCGATCAGGCTGACCACCGACTCGTCCAGGGTCTGTGCCGAGGCGCCAGGGTAGGCCGCGTAGATCTCGATCTGCGGCGGCGCCACCGTGGGGTATTGCGCCACTGGCAACTGGGGGATCGCCAGGGCGCCGGCCAACAGGATGAAAAAAGCGACCACCCAGGCGAATACCGGACGGTCAATAAAGAATTGCGGCATGGGTACTACCTACTGGCCAGGGTTCTGGACGTGCGCAAGGGGGCTGGCGTCGATTTCCACCGGCTCGCCGGGACGGGCGTGTTGCAGGCCTTCGACAATCACTTGGTCACCGGGCTTGAGGCCGTCGGTGACGATCCACCGGTCGTTCTGTACTCCGCCCAGCTGTACCGGGTGTTGCACCACGCGGCTTTCGGTATCCACCAGCAGCACCTGGGCAATACCGGCGCTGTCACGCTGGATGGCCCGCTGCGGCACGCTGATGCCTTGCTGGTTGACCGCCTGTTCCAGGCGCACACGCACAAAGCTGCCGGGCAGCAGGTCGAGGTCCGGGTTGGGGAACTCGCTGCGCAGGATGATCTGCCCGGTGCCCGGGTCGACGCTGATATCGGCGAACAGCAACTTGCCCGGCAACGGGTAGAGGCTGCCGTCATCCTGAATCAGGGTGGCCTTGGCCTGGTCCTTGCCCACTTGCTGCAACTGACCGGCACGAAATGCCCGGCGCAGCTCGTTGAGTTCGCGGGTGGACTGGGTCAGGTCGGCGTGGATCGGGTCCAGCTGCTGGATCAGTGCCAGCGGCGTGGTTTCGTTCTGGCCGACAAGGGCGCCCTCGGTGACCAGGGCCCGGCCGACCCGGCCGGAGATCGGCGCGGTGACGGTGGCATAGCCGAGGTTGAGCTTGGCCCGCTGCACCGCGGCCTGGTTGGCGGCAACTTCGGCTGCGGCCTGGCGCGCGGTGGCCCGGGCATTGTCGTATTCCTGGCCGCTGATGGCCTGGTCGGCGATCAGCTTGGAATAACGCTGCTCCTGCAACTGCGCCTGGAAGGCCGTGGCCTCGGCCTTGCGCAGGCTGGCCTGGGCACTGTCCAGGTCGGCCTTGAACGGGGCCGGGTCGATGCGGAACAACACCTCGCCCTGCTTGACATCGGAGCCTTCGCGGAAGGTCCGTTGCAGCACCACCCCGGCGACTCGCGCGCGGACTTCGGCGATGCGCGGCGCGGCGATGCGCCCGCTGAGCTCGCTGGTGATGGACAGGGCCTGGCTCTGGACCGTCTCGACTCGCACCTTGGCCGGTGGTGGCGTTTGCTCGCCTTCGGTCTTGCCACACGCGCTCAGCGCCGCTGCCAGAACGACCAGGCAGAACGGCGCAAAGAGTTTATTCGACATGCTGATACCCCAATAATGACCTCGGCATGCTAAGGGCATGGGTCAAGGCCCGCTGTGAAGCTGTGTAGGTGCTGTGTGAAAAAGTGTGAAGCGGGCGCACTGGCGTGGCCCGGGTTGTATATCCTTGGCGCCTTGCTGGTTTTGCCCGGTGCCTTATAAAGAACGCCGGTATTCTGTACTTCTTCAATAAAGATCGCTCTCCATGCCCAATATTCTTCTTGTCGAAGACGACACCGCGCTGTCCGAACTGATCGCCAGCTACCTGGAACGCAATGGCTATCAGGTCAGCGTGATCAGCCGCGGCGATCAGGTGCGGGAGCGGGCCAAGGCCAGCCCGCCGGACCTGGTGATTCTCGACCTGATGCTGCCGGGCCTGGATGGCCTGCAAGTCTGCCGCTTGTTGCGCGCCGATTCAGCCACCTTGCCGATCCTGATGCTGACGGCTCGCGATGATAGCCATGACCAGGTGCTGGGTCTGGAAATGGGCGCCGACGACTATGTGACAAAACCTTGCGAACCACGGGTGCTGCTGGCCCGGGTTCGTACCCTGTTGCGCCGCAGCAGCCTCAGCGAGCCGCAGACCGCCAGCGACCAGATCCTCATGGGCAACCTGTGCATCGACCTGTCGGAGCGCACCGTGACCTGGCGCGAGCAGTTGGTGGAGCTGTCCAGTGGCGAGTACAACCTGCTGGTGGTGCTGGCCCGGCATGCCGGCGAAGTGCTGAGCCGCGACCAGATCCTGCAGCGGTTGCGGGGCATCGAATTCAACGGCACCGACCGTTCGGTGGACGTGGCGATCTCCAAGCTGCGCCGCAAGTTCGACGACCACGCCGGCGAGGCGCGCAAGATCAAGACCGTGTGGGGCAAGGGCTACCTGTTCAGCCGTTCCGAGTGGGAATGCTGATTCCATGCTGCGTATCCTGGTTCGCCTGTACCTGATCACCATCGTCGCCTTCAGCGCGGCGATCTACCTGATCCCGGACCTGGTGATCAAGGTCTTCCACGAGCGTTTCCTGGACTACAACCTGGAGCAGTCCCGGGGCCTGCAGGGCCTGATCGTCAAACAGTTCCGCGCGCTGCCGGCGGAGCAGTGGCCGACCCTGGTCAAGGAGATGGACGAGGAATTCCATCCGCTGCAGGTGGCCCTGGTGCGCATCGACGACCCGGACTTCAGCGACTACGAACGCGAGCGCCTGCAGCGCGGCGAGAAGGTGGTGCGCCTGGGCGACTGGGGCTGGCGGACCCTGGCGGTGTCGCCGCTCAATGAGCAATTGGCGGTGAAACTGGTGGTGCCGCCGGACCCGCTGGACGTCAACCTGCTGTACTGGAGCATCAACGTCCTGATCGTCGCCGTGCTGCTGGCCTGCCTGCTGCTCTGGGTGCGCCCGCACTGGCGCGACCTGGAACGCCTCAAGCGCACCGCCGAGCGTTTCGGCAAGGGCCACCTGGGCGAGCGCACGCAATTGCCTGCCAGCTCCAACATCGGCAGCCTGGCGAATGTCTTCGACACCATGGCCGGGGACATCGAAAAGCTCCTGAATCAGCAGCGTGATCTGCTCAACGCGGTGTCCCACGAGCTGCGCACGCCCCTGACCCGGCTGGACTTCGGCCTGGCCCTGGTGCTCTCCGACGACCTGCCGGCGGCCAGTCGCGAGCGCCTGCAAGGGCTGGTGGCGCACATCCGCGAGCTGGACGAGCTGGTGCTGGAGTTGCTGTCCTACAGCCGCCTGCAGAACCCCGCGAGTTTGCCGGAGCAGATCGAGGTGTCGCTGGACGAGTTCATCGACAGCATCCTCGGCAGCGTCGATGACGAGCTGGAATCGGACATCGTCATCGACGTCCTGCTGCACGGTGCCCTGGAGCGTTTCACCCTGGACCCGCGGCTGACCGCCCGCGCCTTGCAGAACCTGCTGCGCAACGCCACGCGCTATTGCGAGAAGCGTATCCAGGTGGGTGTGCTGGTCAGCGACGAGGGTTGCGAGATCTGGGTCGACGACGACGGCATCGGCATTCCCGACGACGAGCGCGAACGGGTGTTCGAACCCTTCTACCGCCTGGACCGCAGCCGCGATCGCGCCACCGGCGGTTTTGGCCTGGGCCTGGCCATCAGCCGCCGGGCCCTGGAAGCCCAGGACGGCACCCTGACCGTTGAAGCCTCGCCCCTGGGGGGCGCGCGTTTTCGCCTGAGCCTGCCACCTCCGAGCCTCCGCTGAAGGCCGCCATTACCCCACGTCGTGGAAGCGTTCGTGGCCCTGTAGCCGTTGCCGCAGGCTGCGAACACCGCGACTGCGGCGCGGCTCTGCAGTCACCCGCGCACTTCAAGAAAACGCACCAGCCCGGAGCCAGTCCCGTTTTTGGCCAATGCGCTGCCTTACGGCCCGTCACCGTCGCTTGCTATAGTTCGGCCCTCATTTTCCGCCCAGTAAAGGATCACTGCCATGTCCGAATACCAAGCCTTTCGCGTCGAACTCGCTGACAACATCGCCCATGTGCAGATCAATCGTCCGGAAAAGATCAACGCCATGAACGCCGCGTTCTGGAGCGAGATCGTCGAGATCTTCCGTTGGATCGACGACACCGACGCGGTGCGCGTGGTGGTGCTCAGCGGCGCCGGCAAGCACTTCTCCTCGGGCATCGACCTGATGCTGCTGGCCGGGGTGGCCAACGAGCTGGGCAAGGACGTGGGGCGCAATGCGCGCTTGCTGCGACGCAAGATTCTCCAGCTGCAAGGCTCCTTCAACGCCGTGGACAACTGCCGCAAGCCAGTGCTGGCTGCAATCCAGGGTTACTGCCTGGGCGGCGCGATCGACCTGATCAGCGCCTGCGACATGCGTTACGCCGCCGAGGATGCGCAGTTCTCGATCAAGGAAATCGACATTGGCATGGCCGCGGATGTCGGCACACTGCAACGTTTGCCGCGTATCATCGGCGACGGCATGCTGCGCGAGCTGGCCTACACTGGGCGCACCTTCGGTGCCGAGGAAGCGCGCCGCATCGGCCTGGTCAACCGCACCTACAGCGATGCCGCAAGCCTGCTGGACGGGGTCATGGAGATTGCCCGGGAGATTGCCGCCAAGTCGCCGATCGCGGTCAGCGGTACCAAGGAAATGCTCAGCTACATGCGTGACCACCGGATCGATGACGGCCTGGAATACGTCGCCACCTGGAACGCCGCGATGTTGCAGTCCAACGACTTGCGTGTGGCCATTGCCGCCCACATGAGCAAACAGAAACCCGAATTTCTGGATTGATTGACGATGATTGAACGCTGGACCACCGCAGTACTCGACACCGACCTTCCTGGCGGCTGGGCCGTGGCCCGCGGCCCGGAAGGCTTTCTTTATGACGACAACGGCGCGCTGTTCCCGCGGCACTGGCTCAAGGGCCAGGACCTGCCGCTGCTGGCGGAACACGGCATCGGCCACCTCGATGGCGAGCCGGTGTACCTGCTGGAGCTCAGTGGCCGCGCCGAGGTGCCGGGCTGCGGCTGGAAAAGCCTGCGAGCCTTCATGCTGGAAGGCGACCACACCCTGTACAAGGTCCTGGGCTATGCTGCGCAGATCGGCACCTGGGCTCGCGAGCATCGTTTCTGCGGCAGTTGCGGGCGGCCCAAGGTGCAGGTCCCCGGGGAGCGGGCGATGTATTGCCAGCCCTGCGATCTGCGGGCTTATCCGCGCATTTCACCGAGCATGATCGTGCTGATCACCCGCGGCGACGAGATTCTCCTGGCTCGCTCGCCACGCTTCGTCACCGGGGTCTACAGCACCCTGGCGGGCTTTGCCGAGCCCGGCGAGTCGGCGGAGGACTGCCTGATCCGCGAGGTGCGCGAAGAGGTGAGCATCGAGGTCAGGAACATCCAGTACGTGGGCAGCCAGTGCTGGCCGTTCCCGCATTCGATGATGCTGGGGTTTCACGCCGAATACGCTGGCGGCGACATCATCCCCCAGGAAGATGAGATCGAGGACGCCCAGTGGTTCAACGTCCATGCGTTGCCGCCGTTACCGGCCTCGCGCTCGATTGCCCGCTACCTGATCGACCTCTATGTGGCGCGTCGCCTAGGCCACGCTGAACCAGTGCTGCCAGGCTAGGCGCACGGTCAGCCCGAGGACCACGGTGATGAACACCGGGCGAATGAACTTGGCACCACCGCTGATCGCGGTGCGTGCCCCGAAGAAGGCCCCGACCATCACCGACAGGCCCATGCACAGGCCGATGATCCAGTCCACTTGCCCGGAAAACACGAACACCGACAGCGCCGCAATGTTGCTGACGAAGTTCATGCTGCGGGCCACGCCGCTGGCCTTGACCAGGTCGATGGGGTAGAGCAGCAGGCTGCTCACGGTCCAGAACGCCCCGGTGCCGGGCCCGGCCACGCCGTCATAGAAGCCCAGGCTGAAGCCCTGGCTCGATTGCCACTTCTTCTTGATCGGTGCGTCGCTGTCCAGCGGCGCCTTGGGCGTGCCGCCGAACAGCAGGTACAGGCCGCAGGCGAAGACGATCACTGGCAGCATCTTGTTCAGCCACTCGGCCGGCAGGTAATGGGCGACGATGGCCCCGGTCAGCGCGCCGACCAGGGTGCCGACAATGGCGTGCACCCACTGCCGGGGGTGGAACAGCTTGCGCCGATAGAAGGTGAAGCTCGCGGTCGCTGAACCGAACGTCGAACTGAGCTTGTTGGTGCCCAGCACCAGGTGCGGCGGCAAGCCCGCGGTGAGCAGGGCGGGCGTGGTCAGCAGGCCACCACCGCCGGCAATGGCGTCGATGAAGCCGGCGATGAAGGCCACAAGGGCGAGAATGGCGAGGGTGGTCAGGTCTACGCTGAGTTCGAAGGGCATGGGCTCGGCTTATTTCGGCGAGAAGCGCAAAGGGGGCTGCGCGAAAGTCCGCCATCTTAAAGCTGCAAGCCGTCAGCTCCAAGCACCAAGTGGCAGAGCACGGCGGCGATGGAAAATATCGCCGCCAGCGCCGAAGCCTGCTTGCCGCTTGCTACTTGCTGCTGCTCTTCTTCGGGCCGTTGCCGATCTGCCAGACAAAGGGCGGCTCGTTGCCGTTGATCTGCCAGTCGCCGACGATCCGCGCCTTGTAGATCACCGGGTTGTGCGAGGACACGGTGCGCGCATTGCGCCAGTGCCGGTCCAGGGCCTTGCCCTGGCGAATGTCCGAGGCGCCCAGGGCATTGAACAGTTCGCTGGTGGCGCGCTGGATCAGTTCGGTGACCACCACCTGGGCGGTGGCCGATTCGATTTCCGCCGCCACGTTGGCCTCGCGTTCCTCGTCCGGGTTGCCGGCAAAGCGTGCCAGGTAAGCCCGTTGCGCCGGTGCCGAGGCGCGCAGGGCGGCGGCTTCGGCGGCGTAGACCAGGGCCGCGATCTCGCCGACCACCTGCTGCACCTGGGCGTCGGCGCTGACCTGAGGGGCGTTGCCGTGGCTGTAGATGCGCTTGCGCAGCCGCACTTCATGGGCCACGTCACGCAGCGCTGCGCGGCCGATACCGGCCAGCGTGGCCAGCAGCACCAGTTGGTAGAAGGCGGTCTGGTATTTGAAGCGGGTGGCGAAGTCGATGATGTTCTCGGGGTCCACCTCGGCGTCCTGGAAACGTGACGTGCCGCTGCCGGTGGTGCGCTGGCCGAAGCCGTCCCAGTCGTCGCTCTGCTGGATGCCCGGCTGGCGGGTGCGCACCGCGGCGATCACATCGCCGCCGGTGTCCGTGCGCTGGGCGTAGACATCGATCCAGTCGGAGAAAATGCTTCCGGTGCTGTAGAACTTTTCGCCGTTGAGGCGCCATTTTTCGCCCGCCGGGGAAACCTTGGTGATGACCTGGCCGATCTCCACGGCACCGATTTCGGTCCAGGCGCAGCCGACGATGTCGCCCTCGACAAAGCGTTTGAACCACAGGTCCCGCGCCGGCCCGGGCGTGGCGTTGAGCCGGTCCTCGACAAAGGCAAAGTGCCCGCGCAATGCCTGGGGCACATTGGCATCAGCCTCGGCCAACTCGATCAGCAGCTGGAACAGCTGGGGCAGGGAAGCACCACCGCCGCCGTACTCCAGCGGCACCCGTACCGCGCCGAAGCCGGACTCCTTGAGCCATTGGATCGGCTCATAGGGCAGGCTGCGCTGCTGTTCACGCTGCACCGCGCCGCTGGCGATGCGCTGGAAGATCGGGCGAAAGCCCGCGGCCAGGGTCTCGTAGTCGACCCCCACGGACAGCGGATTGATTACCTGGTGTTCAGTCATGGTCTAGCTCCTGGGTTCGGCAGAACAAGCGCTGCATGGCCGAAGCCGATTGCACACTTCATGCCGAAGGCAAAGGTGCCGATTTGCCTGGGCCCAGCCGCAAGCGGCCCTTCGACAGCTGTTGCCCTGGCAACAGTTGATCAACAAAACCGCCCATTTCTCTGCCCCGGCCAGCCGCTGCAGCGGCGGCTGCAGGCTACGACCGGCGGCGCCGCAGTCAAGGCCGCGCAAGGCTTTCACGCCCCCGGCCAGCGCCCCCGCGAGCGCTGGCACGCTTGCTGCTCTATTGCCGTTACCTTCCCAAGTCCCGAGGACCGAACCATGAGTCAGCAAGCCGTGAAATTTGCCTACTGGGTGCCCAACGTCAGCGGTGGGCTGGTGGTGAGCAAGATCGAGCAACGCACCCACTGGGGCATCGACTACAACCGTAAGCTGGCGCAGATCGCCGAGCAGGCCGGTTTCGAATACGCCTTGACCCAGATCCGCTTCACCGCCGGCTACGGCGCCGAATACCAGCACGAGTCAGTGGCTTTCAGCCACGCGCTGCTGGCCGCCACCGACAAGCTCAAGGTGATCGCCGCGATCCTCCCCGGGCCCTGGCAGCCGGCGCTGGCGGCCAAGCAGCTGGCCACCATCGATCAGCTGACCAACGGCCGGATCGCGGTGAACATCGTCAGCGGCTGGTTCAAGGGCGAGTTCCAGGCGATTGGCGAGCACTGGCTGGAGCACGACGAGCGCTATCGCCGGTCCGAAGAGTTCATTCGTTCCTTGCGCGGCATCTGGAGCCAGGATTCCTTCACGTTCAGGGGCGACTTCTACCGTTTCGACAACTACAGCCTCAAGCCCAAGCCCCTGGGCCATCCGGAAATCTTCCAGGGGGGCAGCTCGCGGGCCGCGCGGGACATGGCCGCGCGGGTTTCGGACTGGTATTTCACCAATGGCAACAGCGTCGAGGGGATCAAGGCCCAGGTCGACGACATCCGCGCCAAGGCCGCGGCCAACCAGCACTCGGTGAAGATCGGAGTCAACGCCTTCGTGATCGCCCGGGATACCGAACAGGAAGCGCAGGCGGTGTTGCAGGCGATCATCGACCAGGCCGACCCCGAGGCGGTGAATGCCTTCGGCGACGCTGCGAAGCAGGCGGGCAAGGCTTCGCCCGAAGGCGAGGGTAACTGGGCCAAGTCGAGCTTCGAGGACCTGGTGCAGTACAACGACGGTTTCAAGACCAACCTGATTGGCACACCGCAGCAGATAGCCCAGCGCATCGTCGCCTTGAAGGCGGTGGGCGTGGACCTGGTGCTGGCGGGGTTCCTGCATTTTCAGGAGGAAGTGGAGTATTTCGGCAAGCGCGTCCTGCCGCTGGTGCGCGAGCTGGAGGCCCAGGCACTGCTCAAGCAACAAGAAGCCGCCGCCTGATCCGGCGGCCTTGAACCGTGCGCCCGGTTGGCTGACGCCTTCGCTGGCCGGCCAGCGAAGGTCAGGGGAGGGGCGCTGGCTGGGGGGTTACAGGCCCAGTTCACTGAGGCCCGGGTGATCGTCGGGGCGCCGGCCCAGGGGCCAGTGGAACTTGCGTTCGCTGGCCTTGATCGGCAGGTCATTGATGCAGGCGAAGCGCCGGGCCATCAGGCCTTGTTCGTCGAATTCCCAGTTCTCGTTGCCGTAGGAACGGAACCAGTTGCCCGAGTCGTCGCGCCATTCATAGGCGTAGCGCACGGCAATGCGGTTGTCGGTAAAGGCCCAGAGCTCCTTGATCAGGCGGTATTCCAGCTCTTTGGCCCATTTGCGGCTGAGGAAGGCCTTGGCTTGCTCGCGGTTGTGGGCGAACTCGGCGCGGTTGCGCCATTGGGTATCCAGGGTATAGGCCAGGGCCACGCGTTCCGGATCGCGGGAGTTCCAGCCGTCTTCGGCCAAGCGGATCTTTTCAATGGCCGATTCGCGGGTGAACGGCGGCAGGGGCGGGCGCGGTTGAGGGGTAGATGACATGACCGGTCTCCAAGCTAAGTTGCTGTTCAGACAAACGAGTTGCTCCGGGTCTGCGTTATCAGAGGCCCAATAACTGGCGTGCGATGCACTGCGCATTATCAGCGGCCCGCTGATTGCCCATGACCAGGGCAACGGTGATGGCGCCATCGATCAGGATCAGCAGTTGCGCTGCCAGTTCCTGCGGATGTTGCGCGCCATGTTCCTGGCAAAGCTCGGCCACGTAGTCGAGCAGGTTCTGTTTGTGCCGTTTTGCCACTTGGCGCACCGGGTCTTGTGCATCGCCGGTCTCGCCGCTGGTGTTGATGAAGGCGCAGCCGCGAAAGCCCGGGGAGCCGAACCATTCCTTGAGCACGTCGAACAGGGCCAGCAGGCGCAGGGCCGGGGTGGCGGCCTGGTTCACCGCGCTTTTGTACCACTGCATCCAGCGCTGGTCGCGGCGCTCCAGCGCGGCCACCACCAAGTCGTCCTTGTTGGTGAAATAGCGATAGACGCTCTTGCGCGAGACGCCGGCGGTTTTCACCAGAAGGTCCATGCCGGTGGCGGCAATGCCGTTCTTGTAGATCAGTTTCTCGGCGACATCGAGGATGATGTCGCGAGTTTCGCAAGCAGTGATTTCATTCATGTTGCGCACAGTAGAACGATCGTTCTCCTTGGTCAAATGCTTTTTCTTTTTTTCATCGATGTTCTCCTGGCGATGTAGAAACTGGCTTGCCCGCGAAGGCGTCAGCGGGTCTTGTGCAGCATCCGAGGGCTCCTTCGCCGTACAGGGCGAGGGAATGGCCTTGTACATGTCTGGCAGGGGACTCAGCCTGTTGCATGGTGTAAGCTCTTGCGCTCTTTGGATTTGAGCCACTGCGAGCCCTATGCCGTCGCTTTTCAAACGTTCCCTGCTGCCCAAGCTGCGCAGCTTTCCGCTGGCTGCCGAGGCCTTCACCACGCTCACCGGTGCTGCACAATTTCGTTGCACGCTGCTGGAGCAAATCGCCCAGGCCCGACGGCGCATCTATATCGTCGCGCTGTACCTGCAACAGGACGAAGCCGGCCAGGAAATCCTCGATGCCCTGCACGCCGCCAAGGCCGCCCGCCCAGAGCTGGAAGTGGTGGTTGTGGTGGACTGGCTGCGGGCCCAGCGCGGCCTGATCGGTGCCGGCAAGCAGCCGGGCAACTCGGCCTGGTACCAGCAGATGACCCGCACCCATGCCAGCGAAGTGCCGATCTACGGCGTGCCGGTGCAGACCCGGGAGCTGTTCGGGGTGCTGCACCTCAAGGGTTTCATCATCGATGATTGCGTGCTCTACAGCGGCGCCAGCCTGAACAACGTGTACCTGCACAAGTTCGACAAGTACCGCTTCGACCGTTACCACCTGCTGCACAACCCCGCCCTGGCCGACTCCATGCACCATCTGGTGCAGCACGGCCTGGTGGAGTCGCGGGCGGTCCACCGTCTGGACCTGCCGAACCTGCCGACCACGCGCAGCCTGCGCAACGATATCGGTGATTTGCGCAGCCGCCTCAAGCACGCGACCTACGACACCGCCGCCGGTGGCCTGGACAAGAGCGGGCTCACGGTCAGCCCGCTGCTCGGGGTCGGCAAGGGCAACCCGCTGAACCGGGTGATTTGCGAGCTGATTGCCGGTGCCCAGCGCCAGCTGACCATCTGCACCCCGTATTTCAACCTGCCGCTGCCGGTGACCCGGGAAATCAACCGGGCCCTGGAGCGCGGGGTGAAGATCGACATCATCGTCGGCGACAAGACCGCCAACGACTTCTATATCCCGCCCAGCGAGCCGTTCAAGGTCATCGCGGCGCTGCCTTATCTGTACGAGATCAGCCTGCGACGCTTCGCCAAGCGGCATCAGAAAGTGATCGACAGTGGCCAGTTGAACCTGCACCTGTGGCGTGACGGCGACAACACCTACCACCTCAAGGGCATGTGGGTCGATGAGCGCTACACCTTGCTCACCGGCAACAACCTCAATCCGCGAGCGTTTCGCCTGGACCTGGAAAACGCCCTGTTGCTGGATGACCCCAAGGGCGAATTGCTGGAGGCGCGCGGCGCCGAGCAGGCGCAGATCTATCGCCACACAACGCGCATCGAGCATTTCCAGTACCTGGACAGCCTGGTGGACTACCCCGAGGCCGTGGGCAAGTTTCTGCGCCGGGTCAGCCGTGTGCGCATCGAGCGCTTGCTCTACCGCATGCTGTAGCTTGTCGCCACCGCCGAGCCTGCGCAACGCTGCGCAGGACCTTCAGCGGTCTCAAGAACGGCGCATCCTGCGGGCCGTTCGCAGCCTGCGGCAGCGGCTACAGGGATCGGGGTTGTGGCCAGATGGCGATCAGCACCAGCAGGATCGCCGCCAACAGGTAGGGCAGGCGCGGCTCGACGGCGTAGCTCAGGCTACCGGCCAGCGGCCCGATGACCACGCCCAGGCCCTGGGCCGCGCCGATGCTGCCAGCGGTCGCGCCCTGTTCCGAGGCCTCCACGGCATTCGCCGCCAGGGCCGAGAACGACGGAAACACCCCGCCCATGCCCGCCGCCGAAACAAAGAACGCCAGCCACAGGCCCCAGGCACTGTCCACCAGCATGCTGCCGGCATACCCCAGCGCCGACAGCAGCGCGCCGTAGCGGATCATCCGCAATGGCGGCCATTCCAGCTTGCGCACCACCAGCTGCGCGCAGATCAACGCCACGCCGACCATGGCCAGGGCCACCCCGGCGGTCTGCGCCGCATCGGCCGGGCTCATGTGCAGTCGATCCAGGGCATAGAAGCTGACGGTGATCTGGGCGATGGACACGCACAGCATGGCGACAAAGGCCACGGTCATCGGCCGCAGCAGCCGTGGGTCATTCAACCGGACCCGGGTCGGTGCATGCTTGAGGTGCAGTTCCTGGCGCGGCAGCTTGTAGCGCAGCACCAGGAGCGCCAGCAACGGCAACACCGCCATGGCGTAGAACGGCAGGCTCAGGCTGTAGCGCGCCAGCAGCGCGGCGACTGCCGGGCCGACCACCAGGCCCACGGCGTTGGCCGCGCCGAGGGTGGCCATGGCCCGGGCACGATGCTCGGGTTCGACGTTGTCGGCGATCAGGGCGAAGCCGCCCACCGGAATCGCCGCGTAGAAGGCACCGATCAGGCCGCGCCCGAGCATCAGGCCGACAAAGGCCATGGCGACGCTGGGCAGGCTTTGCAGCGACAGGTCGATGAACAGGCATAGGCCCCAGTAGGCGAGGGTGAAGCCGGCGGTGCCCAGCAGCAGTATCCGGCGCCGGCCAAAGCGGTCGCTGGCCTGGCCCCAGGGGCGCGCCAGGAGCATCCAGATCACTCCGGAAACGGTCACCGCGGCGCCGGCATGCCAGGTCTCCAGGCGCAGCGCCCGGGAGATTGGGCCGATCAGCGAGACGAACGCCATCATCGACATGGTGCAGGCCATGTAGGCGGCCATCAGCGGCAGCAGTGAGAAGGGGGTAGCGGTCAGTGGCGGGCTGGTGGCCGTGGAGCGGGACATGCAGGGTCTTCCATGAAAACGATGGGCCGTGAACGTTAACGGGATAACGCGTCACCGCCCAGCCTTATCTGCATCGGTGATGATGCCGTTGGCGCGGGCTGGCTGGCGAAGAGGGCCTTGAGGCGGGTGTTGAACTCAAGGTCGCCTTCGCTGGCAAGCCAAGCTCCTGCAAGGGCGGCGCGGGGCGACCGGTGTAGGAGCCTGGGCGTCGGGCTCAGTTCAGGCCCAGTTTGCCGCGCAGGGTCGAGAGGTCTTCGGCCAGGGTGTTGACCGGGCCCACCAGGGCCTTGCGGTCGTTGTCCTTGACCTTGTCGTAGGTCATGAAGCCGCCGTCGGCGGTTTTGTACTTGGCGAGGATGCTGTTCACCGTGGCGAAGTTCTTGTCCACCTTGGCGACAAACGCCTTGTCCTGTTTCTCGATCTGGCCGCGGAACAGGTCGACGATTTTCTTCGCGCCGTCGATGTTGCCCTGGAAGTCGTAGAGGTCGGTGTGGCTGTAGCGGTCTTCCTCGCCGGAGATCTTGGTCGCGGCCACTTCTTCCAGCAGCGCGGCGGCGCCTCCCACGACTTTTTCCGGCGGGAAGGTCAGGCCGGCAACGCGGGTCTGCAGGTCCTTGACGTCCTTGTTCAGGCGCTCGGCCAGCTCACCCAGGCCTGTGGTGCTGTTTTCCGAGAACAGCGAGTATTCCAGGCGGTGGAAGCCGGTGAAGTCTTCGGCCTTGACACCTTGCTCGTGGTCGTTGACCCGCGAGTCGATGGACGCGTCGAGGTCGCTGAAGAGTTCAGCGATCGGTTCGATCGACTCGTAGTAGACCCGGGTCGGCGCGTAGAGCTTCCTGGCGGTGGCCAGGTCGCCCTGTTTCACCGCGTCGGTGAACTGCTGGGTATGGCTGGCCAGTTCGTCAAGCTGTTCGGTGACGTAGATCTTGTAGTCGGAGATCGGCCCCACCAGTTCCAGGGGCGCGGTGGCGGCGAACGCCGACAGTGGAGCGTGGAGCAGGCCAAGGGTCAGCAACACAGCGAGAGGCGACTTTTTCATGGGGCGTTTCCGTGGGGGTTGTTGTGTGGGGGTCAAGCCGTGGTTTTCGTTCGGGTGGCGGCAAGCAGCGAGCGGCCGATGAAATCTTCTGCGCCGGTGACCCCCGGCAAGGTGAAGAAGTAACCGCCGCCAGTGGGCTTGAGGTATTCCTCCAGGGGTTCGCCGTTGAGGCGGGTCTGTACCGCGATGAAGCCTTTTTCCAGGTCGGCCTGGTAGCAGATGAACAGCAAGCCCATGTCCAGCTGGCCGTTCTTGTTGACGCCGTTGGAGTAGTTGAACGGCCGGCGCAGGATCAGGTTCTGCTGGCTCTGGGCAGTGCGCGGGTTGGCCAGGCGGATGTGGGCGTCGAGCTTGGTCAGCTTGCCGTGGGGGTCCTTGCTGTAGTCGGGAACCTGGGTTTCCTTCTGGCCATCCATGGGCGCGCCGCTGGTCTTGACCCGGCCGATGATGCTCTGCTGCTCTTGCAGTGGGGTGCGGTCCCAGCGTTCGACGAAGTTGCGGATGATCCGCACCGCCTGGTAGCTGCCGTGCGCCGCCCAGGCCGGTTCGTCGCTGCCGGGCTGGACCCAGACGATCTGCTGCATGGCTTTCTGGTCATTGGAGTCGGGGTTGGCCGAACCATCGCGAAAGCCCAGGAAGTTGCGCGCGCTCTGCGCCGGTTCGCCGGGCTTGGCCGGGGCCTGGGGTGGTACGCTGCCTTCCTGTTTCCAGCGCACCAGCAGCAGGTCGGGCAGGTTCTTCACGATGTCGCGCAGGGCGTGGATGTTGGTGTCGGCGGTGTTGGCGCAGAATTGCAGGCTCAGGTCGCCGTGGCAGCAGGCAGGCTCCAGGGCGTCATTGGGGAAACCCACCATGCGCATCAGGCGCTTGGGCTTGGCGGCGGCCAGGCCGAAGCGTTCGTCGAACAACGATTCGCCCACCGAGACGGTGATGGTCAGGTTGTCCGGGGTCACCACCGGGCCGAGGATGCCGGAGTCCAGCGGCGGCAGTTTCGGGTCGACCTGGGTGACCGGGCCGCCACTCATGAGAAAGGCGATGCGCTCGTTGAGGGTGCGGAACAGCCGCTCCAGGTCGTCGCGGTCGCTGGCCAGCACATCGAAGGACACCAGCATGCCCGAGGTCGGGCGCGGGGTGACGATGCCGCTCTGGTGCTGGCCGTGGAAGTCGTGACGGTCCTGAGTCTTGTCGCTGCTCGGGGCCTCGGTGACCTGGGCCGGAGCGGCGGCCATGGCCGGACCGCCCAGGCTGCTGCCGGCCAGCGCCACGCCGGCGGCGCCCATGCCCAGCAGCACGCGCCGGCGTTGGGCGCTGAAAGACGGATTGGATTGATCTGAATCGTTCATGGAAGGCTCGTCGGGTTACAGGCCGGAAAGGCCGAGTGCGGGATCAATACCGTCGAGGGCGTCGGCCAGGGCCTTGGCCTTGTCGGCGATTTCTGTGCGTTGTTCGGCGCTGACCTTGTCGTAGCTCACATAGCCGAAGCCGTCGCGCAGGCTGTCCAGGCGCGCCGCCAGGGCCTGGGCCGCGCTGTCCACCTGGGGCAGCAGCGGGGCGGCGGACTTGGCCAGCAACGGCCGCAGCAGGTCGATGACCTTGCGCGTGGTTTCCAGGTTGGCGGCAAAACCGTTGAGGTCGCTGTGGCTGTAGCGTTCCTCTTCACCGCTGTTGGCCCGCTGCTCGGCCAGGCTGCGGATGTTGCGCGCCACCACGCTGACCAGCTGTTCCGGCGCCAGGGTCTGGGCCAGCAACTGTTGCTTGAGGCTGGCCACGTCGCTGGACAAGCGTTGCGCCACCGGGGCCAGGCCGCTCAGGTCGCGTTGCTCGAACAGGCCGTACTCCAGGCGATGGAAGCCGGCAAAGCCCGGGTCCTGTTCGCGTTGCTCGAAGTAGTCGGCGCGGGCATTGATGCCGTTGTCCAGCTCGGCCAGGCGCTGGGCCGCCGGGGCCAGGCGCTGATAGGCGGCGCGGGCCGGCAGGTACAGGGCCTGGGCCTGTTTCAGGTCGCCGGCTTCAACCGCTTGCTGCAAGTTGGCCACGGCCTTGATCAGGGCGCTGCCCTGGGTGCTCAGGTAGACCCGGAACTCCGACAGCGGGCCGATAAAGGCCACCATCGAGGGCCGCGCCTTGGCCTGGGCATCGGACTGTGCGGTGGGGGTCACGTGCAGGGTGCCGCGCGGGTTGCTCAACAGCCCGCAGGTAATGGCGTAGTCGCCCGGTTGCAGGTTGGCGTTGATCACCTGGCTCAGGCCCGGGGCGATGTTCTCCCGTTCCTCGACCACCAGCACGCCGTCGAGGATTTCCCATTCCACGGCGCGATCGGAGCGGTTGACGATGCGAAAGCTGGCGTGCCCGGCCGCGACGGTCAGCGCATTGGGCTCGCAGCGCTTGGGGTGGATGGTCACGGTGATCTCGCCCTGGTGGGCCTGGCGCTTGCTGGCGGCCAGTTGCGAGGCGTAGTAGAACAGCCCGCCGGCGGCGATCATCACGATCACCGAGCCGGCCACCGCCCAGCGCAAGGCGCGGGGCGGCGAGGCCTGGGGAGAGGCTTGCTGGGTCATGGGGAGCCTTACTGACTGGAAACGGAAGACGTTGAGCCGGGGGCCTTGGCGGGGGCGCCTCCGGGCAGGAAGAACAGCACCAGGGTCACCGCCAGGTACAACCCATAGGCGCCGAGGGTGCTGAGGGTGGGCGCGTCCTGGTAGCCGAACATGCCGGCCAGCACCGAGCCCAGCGGGCCGTCCATGGGCAGGCTGGCGCTGAAGTCGAAGAGCACCGTCTGCCAGTGGTTCCAGATCCCGGCTTCATGCAGGGCCTGTACCGAGTTGGCGAGGATGCCGGCGGCCACCACCAGGATGAACAGCCCGGTCCAGCGGAAGAACGCCCCGAGGTTCAGGCGCATGCTGCCGGTGTAGATCAGGAAACCGACGACGATTGCCACGCTCAGGCCGAGCAGGGCGCCGATGGGCGCGCCGGGGCCTTCGCTCTGCTGAAACACCGCCAGCAGGAAGAACACGGTTTCCAGGCCTTCCCGGGCAACGGCGAAGAACACCATGGCGATCAGCGCGATGAGCTGGTGCCGGGAGCCTGCCAGGGCGTGGTCCAGCGACTGGTGCAGGGAGTGCTTGATCGAACGCGCCACCTTGCGCATCCAGAACACCATGGAGCTGAGGATGCCCACGGCCACCAGGCCGACGATGCCTTCGAACAGCTCCTGTTGTTTCTGCGGGAACTCGGCGCTCATCAGTTCCAGGCCGCCGCCGACCAGCAGGGCCAGGGCCGCCGCCAGGAACACGCCGATCCATACGGCGGGCATCCACTGGCCACGGCCCGTCTGTTTCAGGTAGCTGGCGATGATGCCAACGATGAGCGCGGCTTCAATCCCTTCGCGCAACATGATCAGAAATGGAACGAGCATTCAGCACCGGTGGGGTCAATTTGGCTGGGAAGCAATTTGTAACATAATGATACTCATTGCCAAATGAAGATTATTGACAACGGCTGAACGTAAGCTGAACGGGATTCGTTTACCGTTGCGAACGGTTCCGGCGCCCTGAGCAACCCTGGTGGAGCCGGCTTGCCGGCAAGGGGATTCGAGAGGCATGTGGCTAAGGGCCCCGAACGGCCAGCTGCCAACCTGCGGGAAGCTGGCGCATGGACCCGGCTCAGCCGCGGTTCTGTCCGGTCAGCCGTTGCACCGCCAGGCGGCGGTAATGGGAGGGGGGCATGCCCTTGAGCGGCTGGCAGCCTGGTTCAAAGCATAGGTCGGTCGCCGGTTCGTCGCCGGCAAGCCGATTGTTCCTACGGGGAGGGGGGCGGGGTCAGGGGGCCGGGCGGTTCTTCGCCTCGATCCACTGCGCCATGTATTGGGTGCTCTTGTGATGGTGGTGGCGCAGCATGGCGCCGGTGAAGTTGTCGCGGCGCAGTTGCTCCAGGTGCTGGCGGCAGTGGTGCAGGCGCTGGATCAGCGCCGGGCCGTGGACCTGCTGGCGGTAGCGGGCTTCCAGCAGGCGGGCGCCATCGGCCTGGGCCTGGCTCCACAGCGCTTGATCCTGATACAGGCGCACCGCGGCCGCCGCCAGGGCGCTGGCGGATTCAGCCACCGCGCCCGGCCACGGCAGGTCGTCCTGGGACATGGATTCGCTGCCCACCGGGGTGGTCACGCTCGGCGTGCCGCAGAGCATGGCATCGAGCAGCTTGCCCTTGATACCAGCGCCGAAACGCAAGGGCGCCAGGCAGACCCGCGCCGCGCTCATGACCTGCAGCGCGTCTTCGGCCCAGTTCATGATGTGAAAGCCCTGGGCCGGGTTGTGCAGCGCCGCGGCCTTGGGCGGGGTGTAGGCGCCGTACAGGTGCAGTTGCGCGCCGGGCAGTTGCTGGCGGATCAGCGGCCACACGCGGTTCTTCATCCACAGCACGGCGTCCCAGTTCGGCGCGTGGCGAAAATTGCCGATGCTGAGGAAATGCGCCCGTTGCTCGAAGGGTGGGAATTCGTCCGGCAAGTGGTCCAGCATCAGTGGGCACCAGTGCAGCAGCGCCGGCGGCAGGCGGAACTGCTGCTCCAGCAGCTGGATTTCCACCTCGGAGATCATCAGGCTCAGGTCGCAGCGATAGATGGCGGCAATTTCGCGCTTGGCCAGGTCGGTCTCGGCCATGTGCTGGAACTCTTGCGCTGGTGCCTGGGCGAACAGCGGGCTGAAGTCGTCCTCGTCGGTGTCGCCCTTGAGAAAATCCTTGAGGCGCTGGTGCCGGGCATGGCGCAGGCATTGCAGGTCCGAGGTTTCCAGGACTCGCAGGGCGTTCGGGCAGTGCTGTTCCACGCGCCAGCCGAATTGCTCTTCCATCATGAACTGGTCGAACAGCACGATATCCGGCGCCAGCTCGGCGACGAAGCGGTCAAAGCTGCTGTTGTTCAGTTCGATCGGGCATTCGCGGATGCCCAGGGCGGCCAGGTCTTCCTTGTGCTCGCCCTCGTTGGCCGGGCTGCTGAAGGTCAGGTCCCAGCCCTGGTCGAGAAAGCTCTGGAGGATCTGCATCATGTGCCCGCCGGCGGCGGAGGAGCGGGGTTCGGGCCAGACGTAACCAATGATCAGGACTTTGGTTGCGGCGGTGGGACTCATGAGCGGGCATTCCTGGCAGGCGGGGGCAAAAAAAGGTCGCCATTAAACCACAGCCCGCCCGTGCCCGAGCAGGCCGCCGGCGGGGTCAGCCGAGAATGCCGCGGACCTTGTCGCGCAACTGGTCGATGGAGAAGGGCTTGCCGATCACCGCCATGCCCGCCGGCACGTCGATGGATTCGGCATAGCCGCTGGCGAACAGCACCGGCAGCTGTGGGCGCAGTTGCCGGGCACGCTCGGCCAGTTCACGGCCGTTCATGCCGGGCAGGCCGACATCGGTCATCAACAGGTCGATGGTTTGCCCCAGGTCTTCCAGCAGGTTCAGCGCGGCGTCACTGCTATCCGCCTCCAGGACGCTGAATTCGAGCTCTTCGAGAACATCGACAATCAACATGCGCACGATGGCATCGTCTTCGACGACTAAGATGGTGGAAGCGCTGGCGGGCATAGGAACTCTCTCAAGAAATGAAGGGTGCGGGGCGCTGCGACAGGCGGCCCTGTGCATCAGTAAGTGGCGGTTGGCCACAAGTTCCCGAAGCTGTACAAAAAAAAGCGGTTGTACAAGCGCCAGCAAGAATAACCGCTTCCTTTGCCCTGGGGCAGGTCAAATCGCAGTTGTGAATCCGTGGGTTATAAAAAATAGCTGCGATGGCTGAATGTGGGGCAAACTTCGTTTTTTTCACCAGCGCCAAGGTCCATCAAATGATCCGTCCGTCCTCGGTTGATGAACAGAGTTTCCGCAAGCTGCTGACCCGCAACGTCAGCCTGCCGCTAGGTGTCGGCGTGCTCAGCGCGGTTTTTTTCGTGTCCCTGATCACCTACCTGCTCTCGGTTATCCAGTGGGTGCAGCACACTGACCGGGTGATCAACAATCTCAACGAGGCGGCGCGCCTGACCATCGACCTGGAAACCGGCATGCGCGGTTTCCTGATCACCGGCGACGAGCACTTCCTGGACCCCTATGAAGTGGCCAAGCCGCGGATCGTCAGTGAATTGCGCGGCCTGCAGGAACTGGTGGCGGACAACCCGCAGCAGGTCGACCGGCTCAAGCGCCTGGAAGCCCTGCAAGTGGAATGGAACACCTTTGCCCAGGGCATGATCGAGTTGCGCCGGCAGAGTGGCGACTACCGCGCCGCGGTGCAGGCCGGACGGGGCAAGCGCCTGACTGACGAGATCCGCAAGGAATACGACGACGCGGTGAGCCTGGAGCAGCAGTTGCGCCTGGAGCGCAGCGAGAGTGTCACCCGCAGCACCCTGTTCAGCGTGGCGCTGTACCTGCTGTTCGTGGTGGGCATCAGCGGGTTGTTGGCGTACGTCGGGCGCCGTGACCTGCTGACCCTGTCCAAGAGCTACAGCGACAACCTCGAGGCCCAGCAAAAGAGTGCCCAGCGCCTGGAACAGCAGGCCTGGTTGCGCAATGGGCAGACCGAGCTGGCCGAACAGATGCTCGGCCAGCTCAGCCTGAACCTGCTGGGGCGCAATATCCTGCAGTTCTGCGCCCAGTACCTGGGGACGCCGGTGGCGGCGCTGTATGTGCGCGAGGAGCACGGCGGCCTCAAGCGCGTGGCCTCCTATGGCTTCTCTCGGGAGCAGGAAGCCCAGGATCAGTCGCTGTACGGTGACGAAGGGCTGGTGGGGCAGGCTGCGCAGCACCAGCGCCTGATCCGCCTGGACGAGGTGCCGGCGGATTATTTCAAGGTCAGTTCCGGCCTGGGCGATGGCTCGCCACGCAGCGTGCTGGTGGTGCCGACCCGTGACGATGAACGGGTCAACGGGGTAATCGAGCTGGGTTTCCTGCGCGCCCTGAGCGATCGCGACGTCGAGTTGCTGGAGCTGATCGCCGGCAATATCGGCACGTCCATCGAGGCCGCGCGCTACCGCCAGCGCCTGCAGGAAGTGCTGGCCGAAACCCAGCAGCTCAATGAAGAGCTGCAAGTGCAGCAGGAAGAGCTCAAGACCGCCAACGAAGAGTTGGAAGAGCAGTCGCGCATCCTCAAGGAATCCCAGGTGCACCTGGAAACCCAGCAGGTGGAACTGGAGCAGACCAACGAACAATTGGCCGAGCAGGCGCAGATACTGGCCGAGCAGCGCGACGCCATGGACCGCAAGAACAGCGAGCTCAACGACGCGCAGACCCAGCTCGAGGAGCGTGCCGAAGAGTTGCAGCGCTCCAGCAAGTACAAGTCCGAGTTCCTCGCCAACATGTCCCACGAGCTGCGCACGCCGCTCAACAGTTCGCTGATCCTGGCCAAGCTGCTGGCGGAAAACCCCCAGGACAACCTCAGCGCCGAGCAGGTCAAGTTCGCCGAGTCGATCTATTCCGCCGGCAATGACCTGCTGAACCTGATCAACGACATCCTGGACATTTCCAAGGTCGAGGCCGGCAAACTCGAGGTGCGCCCGGAGAGCGCCAGCGTGCCGCGCCTGGTGGATGGCCTGCGCAGCCTGTTCCAGCCGCTGACCCAGGACAAGGGCCTGCAATTCCAGGTGGAGCTGCAACCGGGAGCGCCGCAGAAGCTGTTCACCGATCGCCAGCGGGTCGAGCAGATTCTCAAGAACCTGCTGTCCAACGCGGTCAAGTTCACCGAGAAGGGCCAGGTCAGCCTGACCGTTTCCGCCCAGCCGGGGGCCGGCATTGCCTTCGCCGTGCAGGATTCGGGGATCGGCATCGCCGAGGACCAGCAGGAAAGCATTTTCGAGGCTTTCCGCCAGGCTGACGGCACCACCAACCGGCGCTATGGCGGCACCGGCCTGGGCTTGTCGATCTCGCGCGATCTGGCGACCCTGCTCGGTGGCTCCATCAGCGTCAGCAGCGAGCCGGGGCGCGGCAGCATCTTCACCCTGGTGCTGCCGGAACACTATCAAGAGGCGGCCGAGCCGCTGATCATCGCCGCAGCCCCGGCAATGCCAGCGGCCAAGCCGCAGTTGCCGAGCCCGGAACAACCGGTGGTCGAAGCCGCGGTGGCGCAGATTCCGCGTTTCGCCGATGACCGCGACAAGGCGCCGTTCAGCGGCCGCTGCATCCTGGTGGTGGAAGACGAGGCGAACTTTGCGCGCATCCTCTTCGATCTGGCCCACGAGCTGGGTTACCACTGCCTGGTGGCCCACGGCGCCGATGAGGGCTACAGCCTGGCGGAGCAGTTCATCCCCGATGCGATCCTGCTGGACATGCGCCTGCCCGATCACTCCGGCCTGACCGTGTTGCAGCGGCTCAAGGAGCTGCCGCAGACCCGGCACATTCCGGTGCACGTGATCTCGGTCGAAGACCGGGTGGAGGCGGCGATGCACATGGGCGCGGTGGGTTACGCGGTCAAGCCCACCACCCGCGAGGAGCTCAAGGATGTCTTCGCGCGCCTGGAAGCCAAGCTGACGCAGAAGGTCAAGCGCGTGCTGCTGGTGGAGGACGACGACCTGCAACGCGACAGCATCGCCCGGCTGATCGGCGACGACGACATCGAGATCACCGCCGTGGGCCTGGCCCAGGATGCCCTGGACCTGCTGCGCGAGAACGTCTACGACTGCATGATCATCGACCTCAAGCTGCCGGACATGCTCGGCAACGACCTGCTCAAGCGCATGTCCACCGAAGACATCTGTTCCTTCCCGCCGGTCATCGTCTACACCGGGCGCAACCTGACCCGCGACGAAGAGGCCGAACTGCGCAAGTACTCCCGTTCGATCATCATCAAGGGCGCGCGCTCGCCGGAGCGCCTGCTGGACGAAGTGACACTTTTTCTGCACAAAGTCGAATCCCAGCTGTCCCATGAGCGGCAGAAGATGCTCAAGACCGCCCGCAGCCGCGACAAGGTCTTCGAGGGCCGCAAGATCCTCCTGGTGGATGACGATGTGCGCAACATCTTCGCCCTGACCAGCGCCCTGGAACACAAGGGCGCGGTGGTGGTGATCGGGCGTAACGGCCATGAAGCGATTGCCAGGCTCAATGAAGTGGAAGACATCGACCTGGTGCTGATGGACGTGATGATGCCGGAGATGGACGGTTTCGAAGCCACGGTGCAGATCCGCAAGGACCCGCGCTGGCGCAAGCTGCCGATCATTGCGGTCACCGCCAAGGCCATGAAGGACGACCAGGAGCGCTGCCTGCAGGCCGGCTCCAACGACTACCTGGCCAAGCCGATCGATCTGGACCGGCTGTTTTCCCTTATCCGTGTGTGGCTACCGAAGATGGAAAGAATTTAGTGGAGCGTAATACCGAGATCGAACTGCGTTTGCTGATCGAAGCGATCTACCTGAAATACAGCTACGACTTCCGTGACTACTCCGGCGCTTCGATCAAGCGCCGGGTCAACCACGCCTTGCGCCAGTTCGAATGCAAGACCATTTCCGCGCTGCAGGAGCGGGTGCTGTACGACCCGACCGCGTTCATGCAACTGCTGCAGTTCCTGACCATTCCCGTGAGCGAGATGTTTCGCGACCCGTCGCATTTCCTGGCGATCCGCCAGGAGGTGGTACCGCTGCTCAAGACCTACCCGTCGATCAAGATCTGGATCGCCGGCTGCAGCACCGGCGAGGAGGTCTATTCCATGGCCATCCTGCTGCGCGAAGAGGGGCTGCTGGAACGCACCATCATCTACGCCACCGACATCAACCCCAGTTCCCTGGAAAAGGCCAAGCAAGGCATCTTTTCCCTGGAGAACGTGCGGGCCTACACCCATAACTATCAGCAGGCCGGCGGCCAGCGCTCGTTTGCCGACTACTACACCGCGGCCTACGACTACGCGATCTTCGACAAGAGCCTGCGAGAGAACGTGACGTTTGCCGATCACAGCCTGGCCACCGACAGCGTATTCTCCGAAACACAATTAATATCCTGTCGTAACGTATTGATTTACTTCAATAAAAAATTGCAGGATCGGGCCTTTGGGCTGTTTCATGAGTCCCTCTGCCATCGTGGTTTCCTGGTGCTGGGCAGCAAGGAAACCCTGGATTTCTCCGCTTATGGCAAGCACTTCGAGCCCTTGGTCAAACAAGAACGGATCTATCGCAAGACATGAACCAGGAGATTGTCAGCCGGGGTCCCTGGTCGCGGGTCGAGGCCGTCGTGGTGGGGGCTTCCGCCGGTGGCGTCGAGGCCTTGCTGAACCTGTTCGGCGGCTTTCCCCGGGGGTTCGGCCTGCCGGTGATCGTGGTCCTGCACTTGCCCGACGAGCGACGCAGCCAGCTGGCCGAGGTCTTCGACCGGCGCCTGGCGCTGTCGGTGAAGGAAGCCGACGACAAGGAACCGATCGTGCCCGGCACGGTGTATTTCGCCGCGCCCGGTTATCACCTGTCGGTGGAGCAGGACCGTAGCCTGTCGCTGAGCCAGGAGGAGCGACTGCATCATTCGCGTCCGGCCATCGACTACCTGTTCGAGTCCGCCGCCGATGCCTATGGCGAAAACCTTGCCGCCGTGCTGTTGACCGGGGCCAACCACGACGGAGCCCGCGGTTTGGCCGAGGTCAAGCGCCAGGGTGGCCTGACCATCGTCCAGGACCCCCGCGAGGCGCATGTCTCGACCATGCCGGAGGCGGCCCTGGCCCTGCATCAACCGGACTACATTCTCCCCTTGCGCGGCATCAGCCGTCTGCTTGTCGAGCTGGAAGGAACCCATGTTAAGTAAGATTCAAGCCAAGCTGCTGATCGTCGACGATCTGCCGGAGAACCTGCTGGCCCTGGAGGCGCTGATCAAGCGCGAGGACCGTCTGGTGTACAAGGCGCTGTCGGCCGACGAAGCCTTGTCGCTGCTGCTCCAGCATGAGTTCGCCATGGCCATCCTCGATGTGCAGATGCCCGGCATGAACGGCTTCGAACTGGCCGAGCTGATGCGCGGCACCGAGAAGACCAAGAACATCCCCATCGTCTTCGTCAGCGCTGCTGGCCGCGAGCTCAACTACGCCTTCAAGGGCTACGAGAGCGGGGCGGTGGACTTTTTGCACAAGCCGCTGGATATCCACGCGGTGAAGAGCAAGGTCAACGTGTTCGTCGACCTGTATCGCCAGAGCAAGGCGATGAAACAGCAGGTCGAGGCCCTGGAACAGAGCCGACGCGAGCAGGAGGCGCTGCTGAAAAAGCTCCAGGCCACCCAGAACGAGCTGGAGCAGGCGGTGCGCATGCGCGATGACTTCATGTCGATCGTCGCCCACGAGGTACGCACGCCGCTCAACGGCCTGATCCTGGAGACCCAACTGCGCAAGATGCACCTGGCCCGGGAGAACGCTGCGGCCTTCAGCCTGGACAAGATGCACGCCATGGTCGACCGCGATGAGCGGCAGATCAAAAGCCTGATCCGCCTGATCGAGGACATGCTGGACATCTCGCGGATTCGTACCGGCAAGCTGTCGATCCGGCCCACCCGCTTCGACCTGGCGCAACTGGTGCGCGGGCTGGTGGAAAATTTCGCCCCCCAGGTGGAGGCGGCGCAGTCGTCCCTGACGCTGCAGGCCGAGCAGCCCCTGGAAGGCCAATGGGATGAGTTCCGTATCGAGCAGGTGATTTCCAACCTGCTGACCAACGCCCTGCGCTACGGGGCCAAGAGCCCCATCGAGGTCAGGGTCTATGCTGAGGGCGGCGAGGCCTGGGTCGAGGTGCAGGACCATGGCATTGGCATCAGTGAAGACAACCAGAAACGCATTTTTCAGCAGTTCGAGCGGGTCAGCGCCAGCCATGTGGCGGCGGGGCTTGGGCTTGGGCTGTTCATTTCCGAACAGATCGTCACCGCCCACGGCGGCAGCATCAGTGTTGAAAGCCGGATCGGCGAGGGCGCGCTGTTTCGCGTCAGCCTGCCCCTGTGAGGCCTGTTGGCCGGTGAATCATTAAAAGCGTCACGCAGACGCAACCTCTGCGTGACCCAATGGTCGTAACAGCAGCAATTGGCTTAGCAAAGGTTTTCCATGAGTGAAGATGCACAAGACGTCGTACTGATCGTCGAAGATGAACCGGTGATCCTGATGCTTCTGGCCGACTACCTGTCGGGCCTGGGCTATCGGGTGCTGCAGGCCGAGAATGGCGAGCAGGCGTTCGAGATCCTGGCCAGCAAGCCGCACCTGGACGTGATGATCACCGATTACCGCCTGCCGGGCGGGATTACCGGGGTGATGATCGCCGAGCCGGCGGTGAAGCTGCGCCCCGACCTCAAGGTGATCTTCATCAGTGGCTACCCCAACGAGATCCTCGAATGCGGCAGCCCCATCACCCGCAAGGCGCCGATCCTGGCCAAGCCCTTCGACCTCAATAGCCTGCAGGAACAGATCCAGAAGCTGCTGGCTTGATCCGCGCCCTCAGTCGCGGATCATTTCCCGCACCTTGGCGGTCAGCAGGTCGAAGGTGAATGGCTTGGTGATCAGCTGCATGCCGGGCTCGAGAAAACCGCCACGGGCCGCTGCGTGCTCGGCGTAGCCGGTGATGAACAGGACTTTCAGTTGCGGGCGGATCTGCCGCCCGATCTCCGCCAGTTGCCGGCCGTTCATGCCCGGCAGCCCGACGTCGCTGATCAGCAGGTCGATGCGTTGCGCCGAGTCGAGGATCGGCATGGCGCTGCGGGCGTCGCCCGCTTCGAGAAAGGCGTAGCCCAGTTCGCCGAGCACCGCGCTGACCAGCACCCGCACGGCCGGGTCGTCCTCGACGATCAGCACGGTTTCACCGTTTTGCGCGCTGGGCGGCTGATGCGCCAGGGGCTGTTCGGCCTGTTCCAGGTCCCCGGCAAAACGCGGCAGGTACAGGCTGACTTCGGTGCCCCGGCCCAGGGTGCTGCTGAGGTTCACATGGCCACGGGACTGCTTGCTGAAGCCATAGATCATCGATAACCCGAGCCCGGTGCCCTGGCCGATGGGCTTGGTGGTGAAGAACGGGTCGAACACCCGGTTGATGATCGCCTCGGGCATGCCGCAGCCATTGTCACTGACCCGCAACAGCACGTAGTCGCCAGGCACGAGGTTGTCGTGGGCCTGGACGAACGCCGGCTCCAGGCGCTGGTTGAGGGTTTCCACCAGCAGCCGGCCGCCATTGGGCATGGCATCGCGGGCGTTGAGCACCAGGTTGAGCAGGGCGCTTTCCAGTTGGTTGGGGTCGGCTTCGGCCACCCACAGCTGCGGGTCCAGGCGCATGTCCAGCTGGATGCTTTCGCTCAGGCTGCGTTGCAGCAATTCGCCCATGGACGTCACCAGGGCATTCATCTCCACGGGCTTGGAATCCAGCGACTGGCGCCGGGAAAAGGCCAGCAGGCGGTGGGTCAGGCCGGCGGCCCGGTTGGCCGAGGTCACCCCGAGGTCGATCAGGCTGTCCAGGTCTTCGGTGCGGCCCCGGGCCAGGCGTCGGCGCAGCAGCTCCAGGCTGCCGATGATGCCGGTGAGCATGTTGTTGAAGTCGTGGGCGATACCGCCGGTGAGCTGGCCCACGGCCTCCATTTTCTGCGACTGGCGCAGCGCCTCTTCGTTGTGCCTCAACTGTGCGGTGCGCTCTTCCACCTGCTGCTCCAGGGTTTCCAGGGTGCGTTGCAGGCGCAGTTCGCTCTGGCTCAGGTCGATCAGGCGGTCGCGGGCGTCGTATTGCCGGCGCCGGCCGCGCAGGGCGGCGCTGACCAGGCTGATCAGGGTCGCCGGGTGGAACGGTCGTTCGAGAAAGCTGACGTTGCCCAGCGGGTTGCTGAAGCGCGACGCCGGGTTCTGCTCGGGGCCGCCGTGTTGGGTCAGCAGCACGATGGGCAGGTCCGACCAGGCCGGTTGCTGCTCCAGATGCCGCAGCAGGGGGGCCAGGTCGACCCCGCGCAGGGCCTCGGCGGCGATGATCGCCAGCCCGGCGCCGTGCTCCAGTTCGGCGCACAGTGCCGGCAGGTGCGGGGTGATCAGGCTGCTGAAACCGGCTTCCTTGAGCATCATCTGCGCCAGTTGGCTGTCACGGCCGTGGGGCGTGAGCAGCAGCGCTCGCTCGGAAAATTCCAGCTCGGGGCTCATGGCCCCTCGTCCCGCAGCAATGGTTTGCTCTCGCCCAGGTAGGTGGGCACGCCGCGCAAGACGCCCTGGAAGGCTTCCAGCGGTGCGCCGATGGTCAGGCCACGGCTGCTGATGCGGTACTCGCGAATGGTCGACTCGTGGCTGCCGGTGCGCTTCTTGATGATCGAGATGGCCCGGCGCACCTTGCCCAGGGCCTCGAAGTAGCGCAGCAGGACCACGGTATCGGCCAGGTAGGTGATGTCCACCGGGGCCTGCATGTCGCCCACCAGGCCGTGCTGGGCCACGGTCATGAAGGTCGCGGCGCCCTTGCGGTTGAGGTACAGCAGCAGCTCGTGCATGTGCAGCACCAGGGCGTTTTCCTCGGGCATCGCGGCCTGGTAGCCGTTGATGCTGTCGATCACCACGGTCTTGATCCGCCCCTGGTCGACGCAGCGCCGCACCCGGTAGGACAGTTCCCCCGGCGACAGCTCGGCGGCGTCCACCTGTTCGATCACCAGGTTGCCGCTGGCCTGCAGGGCCGCCAGGTCGATGCCCATGTGGCGCATGCGTTCGAACAGCAGGCCCAGTTCTTCATCGAAGATGAACAGCGCGGCCTTCTCGCCCCGGGCCACCGCGGCGGCGGCGAAGATCATCGAGATCAGCGACTTGCCGGTCCCGGCGGGGCCGAGGATCAGGGTGCTGGAACCGCTTTCGATGCCGCCGCCGAGCAACGCGTCCATCTCGCTGATGCCGCTGGTCAGCGTCAGGCGCTCGTACTGGCCACGGTGCTCGGCCGCCACCAGGCGCGGGAACACCTGCACCCCGTCGCCCATGATGGTGAAGTCATGGAAGCCGCCGCGGTACTTCTGGCCACGGTATTTCACCACGCGGATGCGCCGCCGCTCGGCGCCGTAGCTGGGGGTCAGCTCTTCCAGGCGGACCACGCCGTGGGCCACGCTGTGCACGGTCTTGTCCAGGGATTCGGTGGTCAGGTCGTCGAGCAGCAGGACGGTGGCGTCGTAGCGCACGAAGTAGTGCTTGATCGCCAGGATCTGCCGCCGGTAGCGCAGGGAGCTTTGCGCCAGCAGGCGGATTTCCGAAAGGCTGTCGAGCACCACCCGGGTCGGCTTGACCCGTTCCACCACTTCGAAGATCTGCCGCGTGGCTTCCCCCAGCTCCAGGTCCGAGGAATACAGCAGGCTCTGCTGATGCTCGGCGTTGAGCAGGCTTTCCGGCGGGATCAGCTCGAAGATATGGATGTTGTGGTCCAGCTGCCAACCATGGGACTGGGCGCCCTGGCGCAGCTCGCGCTCGGTTTCCGAGAGGGTGATGTACAGGCAGCGCTCACCGGCGGCCGCGCCGGCACGCAGGAAATGCAAGGCCACGGTGGTCTTGCCGGTGCCGGGTTCGCCTTCCAGCAGGAATACGTGGCCGCGTGACAATCCGCCAGAGAGGATGTCGTCCAGGCCTTCGACGCCAGTGGCGGCTTTTTCGCTGAGCAACGCAGATGAGGTCGACAAACAATGCCCTCGCACAATTGGTCCAGGTGATCGGCGATGGCGACGGGCGCCTTGATATCGCTGATAAGTCACTTGACCGCCTGCTACTGGCGCGGTTCAACCTTTTTGTGTGGCCGCTGCCGCGGGCTGCGAACGGCTGCGCAGGAGACGCCGCGAGCTCAGGGGCGCCAGAGGGGTGTTGGGCGATCGCCAAGCAAGGCCCTGCGGGCTTTTTCGCAGCTTCGCCCAGGTGGAGGGTTACAGGCCTTGCTGCAGGGCCGGGTCGTCGGGGTTCTGCTGTTCCAGCTGGGCCAGCAGGACCTGGACGTTCTGCAACTGGCCGCTCTCTTTCCAGTAGCTGATCAGCAGCACCCGGGCTTTGCGGTTGTAGGGCTGGCGCTGGACGATTTCTTCCAGTTGCTTTTGCGCCGCCTCCAGCTCCTGCTCGCTGTGCAGGGTGGTGGCCAGGTCGTAGCGGTAGGCGGCGTTGTTGGGTTCCAGTTCCACCGCCCGGGACAGGCCGAGCAGGGCGAATTCACCCTGGCCGTGGTGCAGCAGCCAGAGCCCCAGGGCATGTTGCAGGTAGGCCGAATCCTGTTGTGCCTGCAGTTGCTTGGCGAGCAATTGCCGGGCGGCGTCGCTTTGCCCCTGCTTGTCCAGCACCTCGATCTGCAGCACCACCGCCTGCAGATTGTCCGGGGCCAGGCGCAGGGCCTGTTCCAGGGTTTGCTGGGCCTTGGGCAGATCGGCGTTGTGCAGGTACAGGCGGGCCAGCTGGTACTGCGCCTCGACGTCGTCGCCCCGGGTCTTGAGCACCTGGGTGTATTCGTCGATCACCTGTTGCAGCGGCCCGAAGTACAGGCCCTGGTCATCCGGGCTCAGGCCCAGCAGGGCGTCCACGGCGGCAAAACGCACGCTTTGCTCGTGGTCGTCGAGCAACGGCCCCAGCAGCAGGCTGCGCTGGCCGCTGGGCACCAGGCCGAGGACGCTCTTGATCGCGGCTTTGCGCACCTCGGCGGAGGGGTGGTAGAGGTCGGCGTCCGCCAGTTTCAGCGCCTGCGGGCTGGGGTAGTTGGCCAGCACCGCCAGCAGGCGAATGCGTTGCTGATCGTTGAGGTCGGGCCGTCCCAGTTGCTGGTAAAGCACCCGCGCCGCGCCGGGCTGGCCATTGCGGGCCTTTTCCAGGGCCGCGCCGTAGCCATGCTTGATGGCTTCGGGCACCGCCGGCGGGCTGCTGCGCAGAAAGCTCCAGGCCAGGGCCAGAACGATGACGATGAGCAGGCTGATCAGCAGGTAGCGACGGGGCAGGGGCATGCAGGAATCCGGAAGCTGGCGACTTTGGGAAGGCGCAAGCTTCGGTCAGGAACCGGCTTGAGTCAAACCTGGGTTCAGGTCAGCACGTATTCCCGGGGTTCCAGCAGCGGCGGCAGCTCGGTTTGCCCCAGCGCTGCCAGGACTTCACGTTCCAGGCCGCGTAATAGAGCGCTGCAGGGCAGGTCGTTGTCGTCATAGCCGAAGGGGTCTTCGAGGTCGTCGCCGATCTCGTCGAGGCCGAGGAAGGTGTAGCTGACGATGGCGGTGAAGATCGGCGTCAGCCAGCCCAGTGGTTCGGCCATGGCGAACGGCAGCAGGATGCAGAACAGGTAGATGGTGCGGTGCAGCAGCAAGGTGTAGGGGAAGGGCAGCGGGGTGTTCTGGATCCGCTCGCAGGCGGCTTGCACCAGGCTCAGGCTGACCAGCCGGGTTTCCATCTGGGTGTAGCGCCACTCGCTGATCAACCCCGCTTGGGCCCACTGCGAGCAGCGCTGGCCAATGCGTTGCAACTGCGCGTCGGTGAGGTTCGGATGCCTTGAGTCGACAGGGGCCTGGGCCCAGGGTTGCAGGGCGGCGGCTTCGTCTTCATGGCGCAGGCGGGCGATCAGGCTGTGGGCGAAGCCGCACAGGTCGCGCAGCAGGCCCTCGCGCTCGGGATTACCGTCGATGACCAGGCTTTCGCGGATCAGCGAGCGCACCTCGATGATCAACTGGCCCAACTGCTTGCGGCCTTCCCACCAGCGGTCGTAGCAGGCGTTGTTGCGAAAGCTCATGAAGATCGACAGCGACAGCCCCAGCAGGGTGAAGGGGGTGGCGTTGACCTTGGAAAAGTAGGTCGGTTGCAGGGTTTCCACCAGCACGATGACCGAAGCCAGCAGGGTGATCAGCATGCAGCGCAAGGCAATGCGCTTGGCGATCGAGCCCTTGAGGGCGAAGAGGATGCTGATCAGGTTCGGCTTGGGGCGGACAATCATGGGCTTGAGGCCAGGGCGACTACGCGGCGAGTGAAGAGTAGGAGCGTGCCGTTGGGCTGTCCAATCGCTATCGCCGACTGCGTGATCGACGGCCTCTATCACGGTGCTTCAGGCCGTGCGACGTTCCTGCGAGGTGGTGCGCGGACTGTTACAGGAGCCGGCGTGCCGGCGAAGGGGCGTTGTGCCAGGCAAAAAAAAAGCCCCGCGACCGAATGATCCACGGGGCCAAACATTGGTTGGTTGCGGCCAACCAAAGGAGCTCGTTGCAAATCCTTACTTGCTGGCTACCGTCTCCGGTTGCCAGCCACCGCCGAGGGCCTTGTAGATAGCGACGATGCCGCGGTACAGGTCGACTTCGGCCTGGGCCTGGGCATCTTCGGCCGCCAGGCGTTCACGCTGGGCGTCCAGCAGCACCAAAAAATCCACGGTGCCTTCGCGGTAGCGGATGTCGGCCAGGTCCGCGGCGGCGCGGCTGGACTCGCTCTGGCGGATCAAGGAGATCAGCCGTTGCTGGCGCTTGCCGTAATCGCTGAAGGCGTTTTCCGATTCTTCCAGGGCCAGCAGCACCTGCTGTTCGTAATTGGCCAGGGCGCCATCGGCGTTGGCATTGGCACCCCGCAGCCGGGCGCGCACGCTGCCCAGGTCAAAGGCGGCCCAGGTGATGCTCGGGCCCAGGGCCCAGGCGTTGGCCGCCGAGGAGCCGATCTGCGAGCCGCGCCCGGCGGTGAAGCCGAGGAAGCCGCTGAGGCTGACCTTGGGAAACAGGTCGGCCTTGGCCACGCCGATGCGCGCGGTGGCCGCCGCCAGTTGGCGTTCGGCGCTGAGAATGTCCGGACGGCGCTGCAGCAGCTCGCCCGGGTCGCCAATCGGCAGGGCCTTGGCAATGGCTGGCAGTTGTGCCGGCGACAGGTCGACGCTGAGCTTGTCCGGCCGTTCCCCCAGCAGGGTGGCGATGCGGTTGCGCTGGCGGGTCTGCTCGGCCTGCAGTTGCGGCACGCTGGCTTCCACCGAGGCCAGGCGGGCATCGGCACGGACCACGTCGAGCTGGTCGCCGACCCCGGCGTCGCGCAGGCTTTCGGTGATCTTGCGCGAGGTCTGCTGGTTGTCCAGGTTGGCCAGGGCGATCTTTTCCCGCAGTTGCGCGCCGCGCAGCTGGCCGTAGGCGTCCACCAGCTCGGCGACCAGGGTCACCTGCAGTTGGTAGAGGTCGGCCTCGGCGGCCTGCTGGTCGGCGTCGGTGGCTTCCAGGTTGCGCTGGATGCGCCCGAACAGGTCCAGCTCCCAGGCCATGTCCAGGCCCAGGTCGTAGCGCTCGCTCTTGACCCGTTTGGTGGTCTGGCCGGGGATCTGGCCCTTGCCCAGGTCGCTGCTGGCGCGGCTGGTGATGGTCGGCATGGCGTCATTGCTGGCGTCATCGCGGATCGCCCGGGCGGCCCGCAAGCGGGCGAAGGCCACCCGCAGCTCACGGTTGCCCTGCAAGGATTGGCTCACCAACTGGTTGAGGGTCGGGTCATCGAACTGCTGCCACCAGATGCCTTCGAAGCGTGCGCGGTCGAAGTTCTTCTGGCCCGCGGCGCCATCGGTGGCGGCGCTGATGTGCGCCGCCTCGGTGGTTGGAGTCTGGTAGTCCGGGCCGACGGCGCAGGCACTCAGGGCCAGTACCAGCAGGCTCGGCAGGAAGACTTTGGCACTCATTGTTGCGCCTCCAGTTGCAGCGCGCGGGCGGCCTTGCGCGCCTCGCTGCGCTCCACGTAATTGCGGATCAGGACATAGAACACCGGGGTCAGCAGCAGGCCGAAGAAGGTCACCCCGAGCATCCCGGAGAACACCGCGACACCCATGGCATGACGCATTTCCGCACCGGCACCGCTGGAGATCACCAGGGGCACCACGCCCATGATGAAGGCGAAGGAGGTCATCAGGATCGGCCGCAGACGCAGGCGGCAGGCTTCCAGCACCGCGGCCAGCGGGTCGAGGCCTTCCTCTTGCTTGTCCTTGGCGAACTCGACGATCAGGATCGCGTTCTTGCAGGCCAGGCCCACCAGTACGATCAGGCCGATCTGGGTGAAGATGTTGTTGTCGCCACCGGAGACGATCACCCCGGTAATCGCCGACAGCAGGGTCATGGGCACGATCAGGATCACCGCCAGCGGCAGGCTCCAGCTCTCGTATTGCGCGGCCAGCACCAGGAAGGCCAGCAGCACGCAGAGCGGGAAGACGAACAGCGCGGTGTTACCAGCCAGGATCTGCTGGTAGGTCAGCTCGGTCCATTCGTAGGTCATGCCGTTGGGCAGTTCTTCCTTGAGCAGTTTCTCGATCGCCGCTTCCGCCTGCCCGGAGCTGTAGCCCGGGGCCGCTGCGCCGTTGATTTCCGCGGTGACGAAGCCGTTGTAGTGCATCACGCGGTCGGGACCGGCGGTGTCGCTGACCTTGATGAAGGTCGCCAGGGGGATCATCTCGCCCTTGTTGTTGCGCACTTTCAGCTGGCCGATCTGCTCGGGCTCGAGACGGAACTGCTGCTCGGCCTGGACGTTGACCTGGTAGGTGCGGCCAAAGCGGTTGAAGTCGTTGGCATACAGCGAACCCAGGTAGATCTGCAGGGTGTCGAAGATGTCGGAGATCGCCACGCCGTGGGTCTTGGCCTTTTCCCGGTCGATGGCGGCATCGACCTGGGGCACGTTGACCTGGTAGCTGGTGAACAGCCCGGCCAGTTCCGGCACGCTGCGGCTCTTGGTGATGACGTTCTGCACTTCTTTATACAGCTCGTCGTAACCCAGCCCGCTGCGGTCCTCCACCTGCAGGCGGAACCCGCCAATGGTGCCCAGGCCCTGTACCGGCGGCGGTGGGAAGATCGCCATGTAGGCGTCCTGGATGTCCGCGTACTTGCCGTTCAGGGCCCCGGCGATGGCGCCGGCGGACATGCTCGGGTCCTTGCGCTCATCGAAGGGCTTCAAGGTGACGAAGACGATGCCGTTGTTCGGGCTGTTGGTGAAGCCGTTGATCGACAGGCCAGGGAAGGCCACCGCGCTTTCCACGCCGGGCTGCTTGAGGGCGATGTCGGACATGCGCTTGATCACGTCTTCGGTGCGGTCCAGGCTGGCGGCGTCCGGCAGTTGGGCGAAGGCCACCAGGTACTGCTTGTCCTGGGCCGGAACGAAACCGGTCGGGGTGTGGGCGAAGCCGAACCAGGTCAGCACCATCAGGCCCGCATAGAGGAACAGGGCGATGCCGCTGCCGCGGATGACCCGGCGCACGGTGCCGACGTAGCCGTGGCTGGCACGATCGAAGAAGCGGTTGAACGGCTTGAACAGCCAGCCCCCCAGCAGCGTGTCGAGGATCTTCGAGAAGCGGTCCTTGGGTGCATGGTGTTCCTTGAGCAGTACCGCGGCCAGGGCCGGCGACAGGGTCAGGGAGTTGAAGGCCGAGATCACAGTGGAAATGGCGATGGTCAGGGCGAACTGCTTATAGAACTGCCCGGTCAGGCCGCTGATGAAGGCCGCCGGTACGAACACCGCGCACAGCACCAGGGCGGTGGCGATGATCGGGCCGGTCACTTCACGCATGGCGCGCTTGGTGGCTTCCACCGGGTTCAGGCCCAGGCCAATGTTACGTTCGACGTTCTCCACCACCACGATGGCGTCGTCCACTACGATGCCGATGGCCAGCACCAGGCCGAACAGCGACAGGGCGTTGAGCGAGAAGCCGAACAGGTGCATCACCGCGAAGGTGCCGATCAGCGACACCGGTACCGCGACCAGCGGGATGATCGAGGCGCGCCAGGTCTGCAGGAACAGGATCACCACCAGCACCACCAGGATCAGCGCTTCGAACAGGGTGTGCACCACCGCTTCGATGGAGCCGCGGACGAAGATGGTCGGGTCGTAGACGATGCTGAAGTCCATGCCCTGCGGGAAGCTCTGCTTGAGTTCGGCCATCTTGGCCCGCACTTCGTTGGAGATCTCGATGGCGTTGGAGCCCGGGCGCTGGAAGATCGGGATCGCCACCGCCGGCTGGTTGTTGAGCAGCGAACGCAGGGCGTACTGGCTCGACCCCAGCTCGATGCGGGCGATGTCCTTCAGGCGAGTGATTTCACCGTCACTACCGGAACGAATGATGATGTTCTCGAACTCTTCCTCGGTGACCAGGCGGCCCTGGGTGTTGACCGACAGCTGGAAGCTGGTGGCGGTCGGCGCAGGCGGCGCGCCCAGGGCACCGGCGGCGACCTGGCGGTTCTGTTCACGGATGGCGGTGACCACGTCGGTGGCGGTCAGGTTGCGCGAGGCAGTCTTGTTCGGATCCAGCCATACCCGCAGCGAGTAGTCGCCCATGCCGAACAGCTGCACATCGCCCACGCCGCCCAGGCGCGCCAGCTCATCCTTGATGTTGAGCAGGGCGTAGTTGGACAGGTAGAGCATGTCGTAGCGTTTGTCCGGCGAGGTCAGGTGGACCACCATGGTCAGGTCGGGGGAGGCCTTGTCCACGGTGATGCCGATGCGCGTCACTTCTTCCGGCAGCTTGGGCTGGGTGCGGGTCACGCGGTTCTGCACCTGCACCTGGGCGTTGTCCAGGTCGGTGCCCAGGGCGAAGGTGATGGTCAGGGTGATCTTGCCGTCAGCGGTGGATTGCGAGGACATGTAGAGCATGTTCTCGACCCCGGTGATCGCCTGTTCCAGTGGCGCGGCCACGGTTTCACCGATGACTTTCGGGTTGGCCCCCGGGAAGTTGGCGCGCACCACCACGGTCGGCGGCACCACTTCCGGGTATTCGCTGATGGGCAGCTGGAACAGCGAGATGGCGCCGGCGATCAGGATCAGCAGCGACAGCACCGCGGCGAAGATCGGCCTTGAAATAAAGAACTGGGAAAAATTCATCTTGAGAGTCGTCCCTTAACCGCGCGGAGTCGCAGCGGCGAGTTTCACAGCCGGAGCCGCCTTGGCAGGGGTGACCTGCGGCAGGTTGCTGGCTTCCAGTGCTTGGCGTTGTTGGGCCAGGGCGGCGAGGGTTTCCTGGCTGGCCATGGGGATCACTTCAGGCGTGACCGGTGCACCGGGACGCGCCCGCTGCAAGCCCTTGACGATGATCGTGTCGTCCTTGCTCAGGCCGTTGCGCACAATGCGCAGGCCTTCGATCTTCGGCCCCAGTTCCACGGCGCGGTAAGCCGGCTTGTTGTCGGCGTCCATCACCAGCACGAACTTCTTGCCCAGGTCGGTGCCCACGGCCTCGTCGTTGATCAGCATCGCCGAGTAGGTGCCGCTGCCCACCAGTTTCAGGCGCGCATACAGGCCCGGGGTGTAGCTGCCGTCACGGTTGTCGAACACCGCGCGGCCGCGGATGGTGCCGGTCTTGGGGTTGACCTGGTTGTCGACGAAGTTCATCTGGCCCAGGTGCGGGTGGCCTTCTTCATTGGACAGGCCCAGGTACACCGGGGTGGCCTGGCCGCGCTGGCCCTGGCGAGCGAGCTGGGTGTACTTGAGGTAGACGCGCTCGTCGGCGTCGAAGTAGGCGTAGACCTTGTCGGTGGAGACCAGGCTGGTGAGCGGGGTGACATCGGCGGTCACCAGGTTGCCGGCGGTGATCTGCGCGCGGCTGACGCGACCGCTGATGGGCGCCACCACCCGGGTGAAGCTCAGGTTGAGCTTGGCCACGTCCAACTGGGCCTGGATCGCATCGACCCCGGCCCGGGCTTCCTGGGCGGCGCTGGTGCGGGTATCGGCCAGCTCGGCGGAAATCGCATTGCTGGTCAACAGGCGCTGGCCACGCTGGGCTTCGTTGGCGCTGCGGGTGGCGGTGGCGCGGGCTTGCTGCAGTTGGGCTTCGAGGCGCCGCACTTCAGCCTGGAACGGGCGCGGGTCGATCTGGAACAGCAGGTCGCCTTTCTTCACCAGGGCGCCTTCGGTGAAGGCCACCTGATCGATCTGGCCCGAGACCCGTGGACGGATCTCCACGGTTTCCGGGGCTTCCAGGCGCCCGGTGAATTCGTCCCATTCGTTGACCGGCTGTTCCAGCACCTTGGCCACGCTGACTTTGGCGGCGGGTGGCGCGGAGGCGGTTTCCGGGGCCTTGCCGCAGGCGCTCATGACCAGTACGGCGAGGGCGGCTAAGGGGTAACGCAAGAATTTGACTGACTGGTCCATGGTTCATCCGCCAAGGTAATTTGAGATGGGCGGATGATGCTCGGCAGGGTGGTATCTCACGAATCGAATGAAGCGAAGGTAACTATCATTCGGAATGATATAAGCAGCAGGCAAGCCCTCTAGCCTGCGCCTTTCGTTAGGCTGCTATCAATCCCCGTGGGGGTAATGAGTCATTGCAGCTGACGCAACATTCACGGGTGCTGCAGGAGCCGGCTTGCCGGCGAAAAGGGCGTTGAGTCCTGGATGCGGCTGGAGGGCGCTTTCGCTGGCAAGCCAGTTCCTACAAGGCGTGCGGGGGCAGGCTGGTTTCGCCGGCTTCTTCCTGCAGCAAGGCCAGGGCGCCCACGATCAGCGCGCGCATGCCTTGAATCAGTTCGGCCTCCATCTCGGCTTCTTCCGCCGCGCGATCGGCGTCCAGCAGCGGCTCCCGGCCGGTCACCGAATACACCGTGTCGGCCACGGCGATGCCGTGAAAGGCCACCGTCGCCAGCAGCCAGCGTGCCTGTTCCTTGGTAATGCCATAGGCCTGGGCGATATGGCTCTGGTGTTCGTCGATCTTGATGAGCATGGGCTGGGTCGCCGCCAGCCGGCGGATGACGTAGGGCGTGAGCCCGGGGTGGGCCTTGACGAACACCCGTACCGATGTGGCGAACTCGGTCATGTACTCCCTCAAACCGCCACGCTGGCCGGCCTCGGCCCGGGGTATCTGCCAGCGGGTGAAGATTTCCTCGGCGACCATGCTTTTCAGCGCCTCCAGGTTGGCCACGTGCTTGTACAGCGCCATGTGGCTGATCCCCAGCGCAGCGGCAACGCCGACGAAAGTGATGTTCGGCAGGCCGATCTCGATGCCGGCATCGACGATGCGTTCGCGGGTAATGGTCCGTGGGCGCCCGCGGGTCGCCGGCTGTTGTGGCGCTTTCATGGTGGTTCCTTGAACGGTGGTGACAGCCTTTTAGCTGTGTTGTCAGCATTTCGCAAATTAGTTTATATTCATGCAACTAATTGAGATTCTGATTTCCAAGGCCGCTTCATGTTGATCCTGCGTTCCTTTGCACCCCCCGCAGAAAGACTCAATCACCGTTACCCAAGCCCTTGCGGCCAGTGCCTGCGCTAGCCACTCCATCCTTCTGAATGTGCGGATGTTCGATTCCCATGGACGCTCAACCCTCGGCCTCGGCCAAACCCGCGGTGCCCGGCTCGATCAGCCAGGTGCTGCAACCTGTTCGCGGGCGGCTGATCGCCGCTGCCTTGCTGGCCGCCGCCGGGGCCATGCTGACGCTGGTGCCGCTGGCCGGCATTGCCCATGTCGCCAGGAGCGCGCTGGTCGAGGGCGGGGTCGCACCGGCCGATCTGTGCTGGGCGCTGGGCATTGGGGTGGCTTGCCTGTTTGCCGGGATGCTGCTGATTTCCGCGGGCGAGTTGCTGGCGCACCTGGCCGACAACCGCATCACCCATCATCTGCGGGTGGCGATCGTCCAGCGGCTGAGCCGGGTGCCCCTGGGCTGGTTCAGCAGCCGGGCCTCGGGCGAGGTCAAGCAGGCGATCCAGGACGACATCAACACCCTGCACAGCCTGACCGCGCATTTCTACACCACGCTGGGGCGGGCGGGCGGGGCGATCCTGATCTCGCTGATCTACCTGTTCGCCATGGACTGGCGCATGGCAATCGTTTCGCTGCTGCCATTCCCCGGGTTCTTCCTGTTCTTCGCCCGGGCCATGAAGGCCAGCGAGACCAACATGCAGGCGTTTGCCGCCGGGATGGGGCGCATCGATAACGCCGTGGTCGAGTTCGTCAACGGCATCGCCGTGGTCAAGGCCTTCGGCAGCAGCGGCCAGGCCCACAGCCGCTACCGCCAGGCGATCGACGAGTTCGCCCAGGCGTTCATCGGCTTCACCCGGCCGCTGGTGGCCTCGATGGCCAATGCCAACGCGATGATCGCTCCGGTCGCGGTGCTGGGGGTGGTGCTGCTGTTTGGCACCTTGTTCGTGGCGCTGGGCTGGATCGCCGCGCCGGATGTGCTGCCGTTTGTCCTGGTCACCCCGGGCCTGTGCGGCCCCTTGCTGCTGTTGCACTACATCACGCATGACCTGCACCACGCGACCGGCGCCGCCCGGCGCGTGCAGGCTTTGCTCGAAACACCGGTGCTGGAGCCGCCGGCGCCCGGTACGCAGCAGGTGCCCAAGGGAGGGGCGATCCGTTTCGAGGGCGTCGGTTTTGCCTATGACGCCGAGCGCCAGGTGCTCGCGGATGTCAGCTTCAGCCTGGAACCTGGCACCACCACGGCGATTGTCGGCCGCTCCGGGGCCGGCAAGTCGACCCTGGCCCGGCTGCTGCTGCGTTTCTTCGACCCGAGCACAGGACGCATCACCCTGGGCGGCGCGGACCTGCGCCAGATCGAAAGCGCCAACCTGTACCGGCACATCGGCTTCGTGTTGCAGGACGTGCGCCTGATCCACGCCAGCGTGCGCGACAACATTGCCCTGGGCCGGCCCTCGGCCAGCCAGCAGCAGATCGAGGCGGCGGCCCAGGCCGCGAACATTCACCAGCGCATTCTGGCGCTGCCGCGGGGCTACGACTCGGTGATCGGCGAGGACGCGCAGTTGTCCGGTGGCGAGCAGCAACGGCTGAGCATTGCCCGCGCCGTGCTGCTCGATCCGCCAGTGCTGGTGCTCGATGAAGCCACGGCGGCGGCCGACGCCGAAAGCGAAGTGGCGATCCAGGATGCGCTGTCGCGCTTTGCCGAAGGCCGCACGCTGATGGTCATTGCGCATCGGCTGGACACGGTGATGCACGCCGACCGGATCATCGTGATCGATCAGGGCGGCATTCATGAACAGGGCAGCCACGCCGAGTTGCTGGCCCGTCGCGGCCTCTATGCGCAGCTGTGGGCGCAAGGTGGCTATCCGCAATCCGTAGAACAGGCGGTGCCGTCATGCTGAAGCCCTTTGTGCAACTTCTTGGCCCGGATGTGCCGGTGTTGCGTCGCTACCTGTGGCAGGCGGTGGCGTATGGCCTGCTCAGCGGCCTGACCCTGGTCAGCCTGGTGCCGGTGCTGAGCCGCTTGCTGGGCAACGATGCGCGCGCTGCGGCGCCATGGCTGGTGCTGACCCTGGCCGGCATGCTTGCCTGCTGGGTGGCCCGGCGCCAGGTGGAAAGGGCCGGAGTGGCCGTGGGCGTGGCCATTTTGCAGGGCGCGCGCCAACGCATCGGCGACCACGTGACGCGCTTGCCGCTGGGCTGGTTCAGCGCGGACAACACCAGCCGCCTGGGGCATGTGATCACCCAGGGCATGATGGCGGTGGCGCAGTTGCCGGCCCACGTGTTCACCCCGGTGATCAGCGGTGCGGTGACGCCGCTGGTGATCGTCGTCGCGCTGTTTTTCCTGCAGGGCTCGATGGGCCTGATCGCACTGCTGGCGCTGCCGGTTCTGGGTGTTGGGCTGTGGCTGACCGCGCGCCTGGGGCGCCGCGCCGACCAGGCCTTCCAGCGCCACTTTGCCGACGCCAGCCAGCGCATGCTCGAATTTGCCCAGGCCCAGTCGGTGCTGCGGGCTTTCAACGGCGAGGGCGGCGGCACTCAACGGCTGGAGCAGGCCATCGGCCGGCAGCGTTCGGCGGGCACCCGGCTGATCTACCAGACCTCGCTGTCGGTGGTGCTCAATGCCTGGCTGGTGCAGGCGATCTTCGCCGCCTTGCTGATTGCCGCGGCCCTGTGGCTCAACACTTACCTGGACCGCGCTGTGGCGCCGGGCTCGGTGGTGGCGGTGATCGTCGCGCTGTCGTTGGCCAGTCGCTACATCGATTCATTGCTGGATGTGGCCAGCTACGCCGAGATCCTGCGGGGCGCCTACGGTCAGCTCGAAACCGTGCAGGCCATCTTCGCGGTCAAGCCCCTGGCCGAACCCGAGCGGCCCCAGGCGCCGCTGGACGGTTCGATCCAGTTGCGCGACGTGAGCCTGCGCTATGGGCCCGAGCAGCCCGATGTGCTGCGCGAGGTGAGCCTGCACATTGCCCCCGGCAGCATGACCGCGTTGATCGGCGCCTCGGGCTCGGGCAAGACCACGCTGCTAAGGCTGATCGCGCGGTTCTTCGAGGCGAGCCGGGGCAGCGTGCTGGTGGGCGGGGTGGATGTGCGGCAGATGTCCAGCGAGCAACTGGCCGGGCAGATCAGCCAGATCTTCCAGGGCAGCTACCTGTTCCAGGGCAGCATTGCCGACAACATTCGCATCGGTAAACCCGAGGCCAGCGATGCTCAGGTGCTGGATGCGGCGCAGCAGGCCGGCGTCGGCGAGTTGCTCCAGCGCTTGCCCCAGGGTTTGCAGACGTCGGTGGGCGAGGGGGGGGCGCGGCTGTCGGGGGGCGAACGCCAGCGCATCGCCATTGCCCGGGCACTGATCAAGGACGCACCGATCCTGCTGGTGGATGAAGCCACCGCGGCCCTGGATGCGGAAAACCAGCAGATCATCGCCCAGACGCTGGCCAGGCTGCGTGGCCGGCGCACGCTGGTGGTGATTGCGCACCAGCTGTCCACGGTCGCCATGGCTGACCAGATCCTGGTGCTGGAGGATGGCCAACTGGTCGAGCAGGGCACGCCGCAGGCATTGCGCGCCAGCGCCGGTCGCTATGCGCATTTTCTGCAGCAGCGCCGTACCGCCAAGGGCTGGCGGATCAACGCGCCCTCCAGCAGTGAAGACGCCTGATGCGGGGTCCATGGTGTGCCTTGCTGCTGGTGCTGTGCGTTGCCTCGTTGTCGGTGGGGGCCCGGCAGTTGGCCTGGTCGCAGCTGTTCTCGCTGTCGGGGGATGCCTGGCTGACCTTGACCGCCAGCCGCCTGCCGCGCCTGGCGGCGCTGGTGCTGACCGGGGTTGGCCTGTCGGTGTGCGGGGTGATTTTGCAGCACATCGTGCGCAACAAGTTCGTCGAGCCCGGCACCACGGGCGGGCTCGACGCGGCCAAGCTCGGCATCCTGGTGTCGCTGGCCGTGGCGCCCGCCGCCGGGAACCTGGCGCGGATGCTGTTCGCGCTGGTGTTCTGCTTTGCCGCGGGCCTGCTGTTCGTGCTGGTGATCCGGCGCATCCGCTTCAAGGGCTCGGTGCTGGTGCCGGTCATCGGCCTGATGTACGGCGGCGTGCTGAGCGCCATCGCCGAGTTCTACGCCTATCGCCACAACATCATGCAAAGCATGCAGGGTTGGCTGCTGGGTGATTTTTCCAGGGTGGTCCAGGGCAACTACGAAATCATCTACCTGATTCTGCCGATCGTTGCGCTGACCTACCTGTATGCGCAGCGGTTCACCGTGGTGGGCATGGGCGAGGGCATGGCCACCAGCCTGGGCCTGAACTATGGGGCGACAGTGACGTTGGGCCTGCTGCTGGTGGCGGTGACCGTGGCGGCCACGGTGATCACTGTCGGCTCGATTCCCTTCGTCGGCCTGGTCATTCCCAACCTGGTGGCGCTGCGCTATGGCGACAACCTGAGCCGCACGCTGCCCATCGTGGCCCTGGGCGGTGCCTCGCTGCTGTTGGCCTGCGACATTCTCGGGCGCCTGCTGATCTACCCGTTCGAAGTGCCCATCGGCCTGACGGCCGGCAGTGTGGGCGGGGTGCTGTTCCTGGCGCTGATCTGCTGGAGGCAGCGATGAGGCGCCTGCATTCGCGCGCCCTGGCGTGGGGCCTGGTGCTGGTGCTGGCACTGGTCTTCGTGTTGGCCGGTTCGGGGCTGGATTTCGCCTACGTGATCCCCAAGCGGCTCGCCAGGTTGACCGCGATGCTGATCGGCGGGGTCTGTATCGCCTGGTCATCGATCGCCTTCCAGACCCTCACCGGCAACCGGATTCTGACCCCGGCGATCATGGGCTACGAGGCGGTCTACCTGCTGTTGCAGGCCTTGCTGATGCTGTTTCTGGGCACCTACAGCCTGGTGCTGCTGGGCATCAACGGCAACTTCCTGTTGTCGGTGCTGGTGATGTTGGCCTATTCGTGGCTGATCCACCGCTGGCTGTTCCAGAACGGCAAGAACAACCTGTATTTCCTGCTGTTGCTCGGGCTGGTGCTGAGCATGGTGATCGGCACCTTCACCCAGTTTGTCCAGCTCAAGGTCAGCCCGGGCGAGTTTTCCGTGCTGCTGGGCTACAGCCAGGCCTCATTCAATCGAGTGCAACCGCAGCAGTTGCTGTACTCGGGGCTGCTGGTCACGGCGGTGTGCCTGGTGGGGCTCAAGACCCTGCCGACCCTGGACGTGTTGTCCCTGGGCCGCGACCAGGCGATTTCCCTGGGGGTCGACTACCGCCGCAGCGTACGCCTGCACCTGGCGCTGATCGCCGCCCTGGTGGCGGTTTCCACCAGCCTGTTGGGCCCCACGGCCTTCATGGGCGTGTTCGTGGCGAACATCACCTATGCGCTGGCCCGGACCTTTCGTCACCGGGTCACGCTGCCCCTGGCCAGCGCGGTGGCCATTGGCATGTTCATCGTCGGCCAGCTGCTGGTCGAGCATGTTTTCAACTACAAGACCACCGTCGGCATTCTCGTCAACCTGGTGTGCGGCGGGTATTTCCTGGTGCTGATGGTGCGTACCCGAGGAGCTCCATGATCACTGTCCACGACCTGCACAAGGCCTACGGCGCCAAGACCGTTGTCGGCGGCGTTGACGCCTGCTTTCCGGCGCAGCGGCTGACCTCGCTGATCGGCCCCAACGGCGCCGGCAAGACCACGCTGCTGATGATGATCGCGCGGTTGATGGCGCCCACCCGGGGCGAGATCCGCATCGAAGGGCGTTCGGTGGCGGGCATTGCGGTGGGCGAATACGCCAGGCGTGTCGCGACCTTGCGCCAGGCACCGGATTTCAACCTGCGCCTGACGGTCGACGAGCTGGTGGCTTTCGGGCGCTTCCCCTACAGCCGTGGCGTGCTGACCGGAGAAGACCTGCGGGTGATCGACGAGGCCATTGCCTTTCTGTCCCTGGAGCCCTTGCGCCACGCCTACCTCGACGAACTCAGCGGCGGCCAGCGGCAGATGGCGTTCCTGGCCATGACCATCGCCCAGCAGACCGACTACCTGCTGCTGGACGAGCCGCTGAACAACCTCGATATCAAGCACGCGGTGCAGATCATGCGCGCGCTGCGCCGCCTGTGCGACGAGCACGGGCGCACGGTGATCCTGGTGGTGCACGACATCAACTTCGCTGCCAGTTACTCCGACCACATCGTGGCGATGAAGGCCGGGGCGGTGCATTGCGCCGGCAGCGTCGAGGAGGTGGTGACCGAGGCCCGGCTGGGCGAGCTGTACGGCCTGGATTTCGAGATCAGCCATGGCCAGCGCGGGCGCCTGTGCAATTACTTCAACCCGTAGAGAGAGCAGCAATGACCTTCAATCACACATACCGGCGCTGGCCTCTGGCCTTGCTGATCGCTGCGGCTGTCGCGGTGCAGGGGTGCAACGAGAAACCTGCCGGACCACCCGCGGCGGCTGCGTCGCAACCGGCACCGGCGGCCCAGGCCGCGATCACCGTGCAGCACCAGTTGGGTTCCACATTGATCGAGCAGGTGCCCCGGCGCGTGGTGGCGCTGGACATGAACGAGGTCGATTTCCTCGACCTGCTGGGCGTGCCCGTGGTGGGCATGCCGAAGGATTTCGTCCCGCACTTTCTCGCCCGCTACCAGGACGCGGCGAACGTCGAGGACCTGGGGGCGATTGTCCAGCCCAACCTGGAGCGGATCCACGGGCTCAAGCCGGACCTGATACTGATCACCTCGCTGCAGGCCAACCACTACCGGGAGCTGAGCGAGCTGGCCCCGACCCTGCATTTCGACGTCGACTACCGCGACAGCGAGACCCGGCACATCGAGGTCATCAGGGATCACTTGCTGACCCTGGGGCAGATCTTCGGCAAGCAGGCGCTGGCCCGCGAGCAGGCCGCGGCGCTCGAGGCCAAGGTGGAGGAGGTCCGGCGCACCACCCAGGGACGCCCGGAGAAGGCCCTGGTGGTGCTGCACAACAACGGCGCCTTCAGTTCGTTCGGCGTGCAGTCGCGCTACGGCTTCATCTTCAACGCCCTGGGGGTGAAACCCGCCAGCCCGACGGCCGAGGCCGGCCTGCACGGCCAGCCGATTTCCAGCGAGTTCATCCAGCAGGCCAACCCCGACATCATCTATGTGGTGGACCGCACGGCGGTCATGGAGCGTCGCCCGGTGATGGATGCCCAGGGCATGGGCAACCCGTTGCTGCGCCAGACCACTGCCTGGAAAAACGGCCGGGTGATCTTTGTCGACGCCCAGGCCTGGTACGTCACCGGTGCCAGCCCGACGTCGCTCAAGCTGATGATCGATGACGTGCTCAAGGGCTACCGCAGCTGATCGCCGCAGGGCTTGCCCCGGCTTGTTTGGCGTAATGAGTGATTCTCATTAAATCCATTTCTTAGATTCAGATTAAAAACATAACAACCACTGCCCACTTACCCGCAAGGAGTTAAAGCGTGAGTAAACGCCAGTACCACACCCGCAATACGCCATCCTCAACCGCCGCCTTTGCCCTCAAGCCCAGCGTTGCTGCCGTGCAGCGAGTCCTGCTGGGCCTGGGCCTGGCGGTGATCGGCTTGCCGGCACAGGCCGAGGGCCAGAGTGCCGAGGAGCAAGCGCGTGCCATGACGCTGCCGGTGGCCACGGTGCAGGGGCAAATGCAGGGGCCCGCCGAGCTGCCGCCGAGCTACGCCGGGGGGCAGGTGGCCACGGGTAGCCGGGTTGGCCTGCTGGGCAACAAGGACTTCATGGACACCCCGTTCAGCACCATCAGCTACACGGAAAAATACATTGCCGACCGCCAGGCCAAGAACATCACCCAGGTGATTGCCGCCACCGACCCCGCGGTGTTCAGCAACGGCCTGACCGGCACCTTCAGCGAGAATTACTCGATTCGCGGCTTTGCCAGCAGCATCAGCGATGTGACCGTCGGCGGCCTGTACGGCATGGCGCCGTTCTATCGGATCTCGCCGGAAATGTACGAGCGCATCGAAGTGCTCAAGGGCCCGTCGGCGCTGCTCAATGGCATGCCGCCGGGCGGCTCGGTGGGGGGCACCGTCAACCTGGTGCCCAAGCGTGCCGGGGAGCAGCCCCTGACCCGGCTGACGGGTACTTACATGTCCGATGCGCAGTTCGGCGGGCACCTGGATCTGGGGCGGCGCTTTGGCCAGGAGCAGCAGTTCGGCGTGCGTTTCAACAGTGTCTACCGCGATGGCGATAGCGCCATCAACCATCAGCAGCAGAAGGCCCAGCTCAACTCCCTGGGGCTGGACTGGCGCGGCGAGCGGCTGCGGCTCTCCGCCGATCTGTATGAGAGCGAAGACCGGGTGCGCGGGCAGAACCGTGGCATCAGCCTGGCTTCCGGGGTGGCGGTGCCCAAGCCGCCAAAGTCCGACACCTTGCTCAACCCCGGCTGGGGCCATGTGCAGACCAAGGACCAGGGGGCGATCCTGCGGGGTGAGTTCGACCTCAGCGACAGCCTGACGGCCTATGCCGCCTATGGCGCCAGCCAGACCCGCTACACCTACAACGGCACCATGATGGCCTACGTGTTCAATGCCGCGGGCGACATGCGCACCAGCATGGGGCAACTGAAACAGGACCTGGACAAGACCTCCGGCGAGGCGGGCCTGCGGGGCGAGTTCCGGACCGCGGCGATCCAGCATAAATGGACGCTGAACGGCACCCACTACGGCGACAAGGAAAAGGACTATGGACGCCGCTCGGTGCCCGGGGCGGACTGGGTCACCAACATCTACCACCCGGCCTGGGGCCCGGCCGCGCCCACCAGCTGGCCGCAGATTTCCCACGTTGAAAACCGCATCAGCAGCTATGGCCTGGCCGATACCCTGTCGATCCTCGATGAGCGGGTGCAACTGACCCTGGGCGTGCGCCGCCAGCAGGTGATCACCAACCCCTTCGATGTCAAAACCGGCGAGCGTGGCCAGGGCTACAACGAAAGCGCCACCACCCCGGCAGCGGCCTTGCTGGTCAAGGTCACTGACGATGTGTCGCTGTATGCCAACTACATCGAGGGCCTGAGCAAGGGGGCCACCGCGCCGGCCGACTCGAGCAATCCGAACGATGTGTTCGCACCCTACAAGTCCAAGCAGAAGGAAGTGGGGGTCAAGCTCGACCTCGGCGATTTCACCCACACCCTGAGCCTGTACGAGATCACCCGGCCCAGCAGCTACCTCGACCCTGATACGCGGATCTTTTCCTTTGGTGGCGAGCAACGTAACCGTGGCATCGAGTGGGGCTTCTTCGGCGCGCCGCTGGCCAATGTGCGCCTGATGGGCGGCGTGGCCCATGTCGACCCGAAGATCACCAAGACCGATGAAGCGGGCATCGAGGGCAAGACCGCCACCGGCCTGCCCAAGCTGCAAGGCAAGCTGGGGGTGGAATGGGACACGCCGTTGGTCGAAGGCCTGACCCTGACCGCCAATGCGACCTCGGTGTCCAAGCAATACATCAGCGAGGACAACACACAGTCGATTCCCGGCCACACGATCTTCGATGTGGGCAGCCGCTACGCCTTGCAGGTGGCCAGCCGTCCGGTGACCTTGCGCGGCAGCGTCACCAACCTCACCAACAAGGCCTATTGGGGCACGCCGTTGCTGTCCAGCCTGGGGCTGGGGGCGCCGCGGACCTTTGAGCTGTCGGCCACGGTGGATTTCTAAGGGCGCTGCAACGCTGGCGGCGCAGGCCGCCAGACGTCATGCCTGGCCGGGAAACAGGAAGGGGCTGATGCTGCTGCGCGCGAAGCCTTCCGCCTCAAGCCCGGCATCCAGGGCCAACGACGCAAGGTCGTCGGCCACCGGCTCCAGCCCCTGATCGTGTGGGTAATAGAACACCTTCAGGTAGCTCTGGCAGTCTCCACAACTCTCGGCCTTGACCGCGCTGTCCTGGTGCTCCAGCGACCAGTAGTGCAACTGGCCGGTGCCTTCGCAGTTGCTGCATTTGGCCCGCACCATGTGCCAGCGGCTTTCGCACAATCCGCAGTGCAGGTAACGCAGGCCGGCGCGCTTGCCGCTGAGAATCACGCTGGCCACCGGCGCGCTGCAGCACACCGGGCAATGCTGGCGCTGTTCTCCCACCTGGGCCCGGGCGCTTACCGGCAGCGCACTGGCCAGTTGGCTGAAATACAGGCTCAGGGCCGCCCAGAAAAACAGCGCCTGGCCGCTGTCGACCTGAAGGTAGTGCCCCAGTAGCAACTGCTCGGCACAGGCTTCACGCTGCTCGGCGGGCATGCCGCTGATGGCGTCCAGGGCCGTGGCCAGCGGGGCGCTGGCGTCCGTGCGCAGCTGCTCGATCAGTTGCTCAAGGGCCGCTTGCCAATAGGCCGAGCGCGGCAGGCGCTGCACATCCAGCGGCGCGCCATCACCGACCCGCGCCGCCAGAGCCTGCAACTCCTCGGCCGCCACCGGCGAACGCTCGAGTATCGCCTGCTGCGCCTCGGCCACCCGCGCGGCAAACCTCAGGTAGTCGGCCTGCTCGTGACCTTCGGCCAGCTGGCGCAGGCGCGCTGCGCGCTGGCTGAAGTGCTGGCGCAGGCCCGGCAGCAACAAGGCGCTGATTTCTTCCACGCCGCCACTGGTGGGCTCCAGCGGGGTTAGCTTGATGCTGCTCATTTCTTCTCACTCTTGGAAATCTGCTGGTACCAGCGGTCATGGTGTGAGCGGGCCCAACTGCGCGATACGTAGCCGGTGACCATGCCACGGATCGAACCCTTGACCCAGAACGCCAGGTAGGCGTGACCGATGATCAGCAGCATCAGCGAGATCCCGGCCAGGGCATGGGTGAGCAGGGCGATGCGAATCAGGGGAATGCTGAAGTACTGGGCGAACCACGGCCGCCAGATCACCACGCCGCTGAGCAGCAACAGGCTGATCAGGCCCATGATTCCCCAGAACAGGATCTTCTGCCCGGCGTTGTACTTGCCAATTTGCAGCGGTTGGCGGTGGTCCCCCGAGAGCACCGTCTTGAGGTTGCGAAACCAGATCGCGTCCTGGCGTTCCGGCAGGTTGTACTTCACAAAACGCACGAACAGGAACATCAGTAGCAGGAACACCACCGTTCCCAGAAACGGGTGCAGGATGCGCGCCAGCTGCGGCGTGCCGAACACGCCGTTGAGCCAGTTCAGCGACGGGAAGAACCACGACAGCCCGGACAACGCCACCATGAAGAAGCAGATGACCATGAACCAGTGGCTGGCGCGTTCGATAAAGCGGGTCCGCAGGATCAGCTTGTCCTTGTTCATCATGGGTTCTCCTTGAGGTCTTCTTCGACTTCGTTGGGGCCGACGCCGATGTAGTGGAATACCGTACCGGCCAGGGTGGCGAAGAAGGCGGCGGCGGCCACCGGCTTGAGCCAGCCTTTCCAGCCTTCGATCGCGCTGCTGATGCGCGGGTCGGGGTTGAGCTTGTGGTACAGCTGCGGCTGGTCGGCGTGTTGCAGCACGTAGAACACATGGGTGCCGCCCACCGCTTGCGGGTCGTAGATCCCGGCACCGGCAAAGCCACGGCCCTGCAGTTCGGTAACCCGGTCCGCGGCCTGCACCAGCATGTCGGCCTTGCTGCCGAAGTTGATCGCCCCGGTCGGGCAGGTCTTCACGCAGGCCGGCTCCTGGCCGACCGTGACCCGGTCGACGCACAGGGTGCACTTGTAGGCCTTGTTGTCCTTCTTGCTGATGCGCGGCACGTCGAACGGGCAGCCGGCGACGCAGTAGCCGCAGCCGATGCAATGCTCGGACTGGAAGTCGACGATGCCGTTGGCGTACTGGATGATCGCCCCCGGTTGCGGGCAGGCTTTTAGGCAGCCAGGGTCGGCGCAGTGCATGCAGCCGTCCTTGCGGATCAGCCATTCGAGCTTGCCGGCTTCGTTCTCATGCTCGTCGAAACGCATCAGGGTCCAGGTGTCGGCGCTGAGGTCGGCGGGGTTGTCGTAGACGCCGACGTTGTGGCCGACCTCGTCGCGCAGGTCGTTCCATTCGTTGCACGCCACCTGGCACGCCTTGCAGCCGATGCAGATGCTGACGTCGATCAGCTTGGCCACTTCGGCCTGGTGATCGCGGGCCCGCGGTGCCGGGGTGAAGGCGTTGGTGGCCGAACGGCGGATGATGTCTTGGGATTGCATGGACATGTCAGTTGCTCCGTCAGGCCTTTTCCACGTTCACCAGGAACGCTTTGTATTCCGGGGTATTGGTGTTGGAATCACCGATGCCCGGGGTCAGGGTGTTGGCCAGGAAGCCCTTGCGGGTGGCGCCTTCGTAGCCCCAGTGGCAAGGGATGCCGATGGTGTCGACCGGTTGGCCGTCGACCTCCAGGCGACGGATGCGCTTGGTCACCACCGCCTTGGCCTTGATGTAGCCGCGCTTGGTGCTGACGCGCACCAGGTCGCCCTGGACGATGCCCTTTTCCTTGGCCAGCACTTCGCCGATCTCGATGAACTGTTCCGGCTGGATAATCGCGTTGAGCCTGGAGTGCTTGGTCCAGTGGCGGAACAGTTCAGTGATCGAATAGGTGGTGGCCACGTAGGGGAATTCCTCGCGGCTGCCCATGCGCGCCCGGTCACTGTCGTACAGTCGCGCCGTGGGGCTCTTGCTGACGTTGGGGTGCAGCGGGTTGTGCGCCAGCGGGCTTTCGGTGGGCTCGTAGTGCTCGGGAAACGGGCCGTCGTTCATGGCGCCCACCGAGAACAGCCGGCCCAGGCCCTCGGGCAGCATGATGAACGGGTTGGCCTGGGTGCCCGGCGCCAGGTTGACCGGGAAGTCCGGCACATCGATGCCGCTCCAGCGATTGCCGTCCCAGCCGATGATCTTGCGTTGCGCATCCCAGGGTTTGCCCTGCGGGTCGGCCGAGGCGCGGTTGTAGAGAATCCGCCGGTTCTGCGGCCAGGCCCAGGCCCAGCCCGGGGTGCAGCCCAGGCCACTGTCGGCGTTGTCGCGACGGGCCATCTGGTTACCGGCCTCGGTCCAGGAGCCGGCGAATATCCAGTTGAAGCAGGCGGTGCTGCCGTCGTCGCGCAGTTGGCCGAAGTTGTCCAGCAACTGGCCCTTGCGCAGGATCAGGTTGCCCTGGTCATCACGCACGTCGGCCAGGGCGTAGCCGTTGGATTCCTTGGCCACTTCCTCGGGCTCGGGGTCGTAGGGGTTGCGGTAGTCCCAGGCCATGTTCAGCACCTGCTCGGGGCAGGCGCCGCCTTCGTTGCGGTACAGCTCGCGCAGTTTCATGAACAGGTGGCCGAGGATCTTGCCGTCATGCCAGGCCTCGCCGGGCGGCGCGGCGCCTGCCCAGTGCCATTGCAGCCAGCGCCCGGAGTTGACGATCGAACCGTTTTCCTCGGCAAAGCAGCTTGAGGGCAGGCGGAACACTTCGGTCTGGATCTGCGCCGGGTCGACATCGTTGGATTCGCCGTGGTTCTGCCAGAAGCTCGAGGTCTCGGTGGCCAGCGGGTCGATGATCACCAGGAACTTGAGCTTGGCCAGCGCCGCGGCAGCCTTGTTCTTGTCCGGGAACGCGGCAATCGGGTTGAAGCCCTGGGCGATGTAGCCGTTGACCTTGCCTTCATACATGCGGTTGGAGAAGTTCAGTACGTCGTAGCTCTCGTCCCACTTGGGCAGCCAGTCGAAGCCCCACTGGTTGTCGCGGGTGGCCTTGTCGCCGTACAGGCTCTTCATCAGGCTGATGAAGAACTTGGGGGTGTTCTGGTAGTAGTTGACCTGGCCGGGCAGCTGGGCGCTTGGGGTCGTTTCCTTGAGGTAGGTGGCCAGGCTGTCCTGATTATCGGACGGCAGGTTCATGTAGCCCGGCAGGCGTTGCGAGAGCAGGCCAAGGTCGGTGTAGCCCTGGATATTGGAGTGCCCGCGCAGGGCATTGACGCCGCCGCCGGCCATGCCGATGTTGCCCAGCAGCAGTTGGATCATCCCCGAGCCGCGGATCATCTGCGCGCCGGTGGTGTGGTGGGTCCAGCCCAGGGCATAGAGGAAGGTTGCGGTCTTGTCCGGCACGCTGGTGCTGGCCATGATCTCGCAGATCTCCAGGAAGTCGGCCTGGGGCGTGCCGCAGATCTGGCTGACCCGCTCCGGGGTGTAGCGGCTGACATGCTGCTTGAGCAGGTTGAGCACGCAGCGCGGGTGGCTCAGGCTCGGGTCGCGGCGGGCGTGGCCTTGCTCGTCCAGCTCATAGGCCCAGGAGCTGCGGTCGTAGCGCCGGGTCTTGGCGTCGTAGCCGCTGAACAAGCCGTCATCGAAGCGGTAGTCGCTGCGCACGATCAACGAGGCGTTGGTGTAGGCGCGCACGTATTCATGCTGGATGCGGTCGTTGCTGAGCAGGTAGTTGACCATGCCCATCAGGAAGGTCACGTCGGAACCGGCGCGTACCGGCGAGTAGATATCTGCCACCGCTGCGCTGCGGTTGAAGCGCGGGTCGACCACTATGACCTTGGCGCCATTGCGGATCTTGGCCTCGATCACCCACTTGAACCCCACCGGATGCGCCTCGGCCGGGTTACCGCCCATGATCAGCACCACGTTGGCGTTCTTGATGTCGACCCAGTTATTGGTCATGGCGCCACGGCCGAAGGTCGGGGCCAGCGCCGAGACCGTCGGCGCGTGGCAGACCCGGGCCTGGCTGTCGGTGCCGAGGATGCCCAGGGCGCGGGTGAAGCGCTGGTCCAGCGAGCCGGTCTCGCTGCTGGCGGCCGAAGAGCAGAGCATGCCGGTGGACAACCAGCGATTGACCGTGACGCCCTTGGCGTTTTTCTCGATGAAGTTGGCGTCGCGGTCGTCCTTCATCAACCGCGCGATGCGTTCGATGGCGTAATCCCAGCTGACCCGCTGCCATTTATCCGAGCCCGCGGCGCGGTACTCGGGGTACAGCAGGCGCTGTTCACTGTGGATGTAGTCCACCAGCCCGGCGCCCTTGGGGCACAACGAACCGCGGCTGACCGGATGGTCCGGGTCGCCTTCGATATGGAAGATCCGCGCCTTGGCGTTCTTCGCGCCATCGCCCAGGCTGTACATCAGGATGCCGCAACCGACCGAGCAGTAGGTGCAGTTGTTGCGGGTTTCCCTGGCGCGCAGCAGTTTGTACTGGCGCGACTGGCTGGCGTTGGCCGTGGTGGGAGCAAAGCCCAGGGAAACGGCGGTGGTGGCCACGGCACCGGCTGTGCAAAGTTTAAAGAACTGTCTTCTGCCAAGTGTCATGACGCACTCCTTATGCAGGCATCTTTCAATCACGGGTGATCAGGCAAGGTGGCAAGGGCCACTCTTCTAATGGGGGGGCACAACGCGTGTGGAATGGATCGGCAGTGGCCGGGGTCCGCGCGGCGGCGATAAGTCTTGTGCGGGTGCTGCTGTGTGCCGGCGATTTTATGGGCCGCTTGCGCAGGCGGCTAATAGGCTGGGTCGATGGTCCGATAAGCCTTGTCGATGAAGGTGCTGAACGCTTCGAATAACCCGTCGAAGTATTGATCTGGATCAAGAAATGGCCGCCAAAACAGACTGTTGGCGTTACGCAATACGACCAAAGTCACTGCCGGGCACGACTAAAGTTTTCTCGGGGCGGGTGGCGAAAGGGCTCAAGGCGTGGGGTGGGGTTGGCCGTCTGCTCGACGGGGTCGCCGGCAGGCCGCTTGAGGGGCAGGGCAGGTGCGGTCATGACCCTGCTGGGCAGGACAGTGCAATGGCTGAGCATCTGTCCAAAGGTTTCCTATGTGGTATAGGGCCTGGCCGGATTGAGCGCGGAGTCTGGGGGGCGTTTCGGTAGATCAGTGAGCCGTTGGGGAAGGCTCAGAGGCTGTCGGGGTCGCCAAAGAACATCTGAATCCGCGAACGCAACCAGCGTTCCCCTGGATCGTTGTCCTGTGAACCACGCCAGGCCATGTGCAATTCGAAGCTGCGCACCGGCAATGGCGGGTCTTCGGCGCGTACGCCACCGGCGGCAGTCAGGGCCTCGGCGGTGTAGTCCGGAACGGTGGCGAGAATGTCGGTGCCGGCCAGCAGGGTGCTCAGGCCGTTGAACTGCGGTACGGCGAGCACTACGTGGCGTTTGCGTCCGAGTTTTTCCAGTTCTTCATCGATAAAGCCGCTCAGGTCCCCGGCGAACGACACCAGGGCGTGGGGACGGGCGCAGAAGTCGTCCAGGCTGAGGGCGCCGGGCACGGTGTCGGCCCGCAGCAGTTTCGGCAGGCTGCGGCGCAGGACCTTGCGCTTGGCGTTGGCCGGCAGGTCGGCGGTGTAGCTGACGCCGATGGAGATTTCGCCGGAGGCCAGCAGCGACGGCATCAACAGGTAGTTGGCCCGGCGCACCACCAGCACGATGCCCGGGGCTTCGGCGCGCAAGCGCTTGAGCAGCATCGGCAGCAGGGCAAATTCCACGTCGTCGGAAAGGCCGATGCGAAATACGGTGGTGCTGGTGGCTGGGTCGAACTCGGCGGCGCGGCTGACAGCGGTGGAGATCGAATCCAGGGCCGGCGAGAGCAAGGCGAAGATTTCCACCGCGCGGGCGGAGGGTTCCATGCTGCGTCCAGTGCGCACGAACAGCGGGTCGTCGAACAGGTTGCGCAGGCGCGACAGGGCCGCGCTGATGGCCGGCTGGCCGAGAAACAGCTTCTCGGCGGCGCGGGTCACGCTGCGTTCGTGCATCAGTGTTTCGAACACGATCAACAGATTCAGGTCGACACGACGCAGGTCATTACGATTCATCTGGAGTCCTGGCAGAGTCAGCGAACTTGACGGGAGCGACCCTCGGGGTAAAAAGGTCGGCGTGAATCTTACGGGTAAAGGCTGGTACTCTGCATCGGCTAAATGTTGTTTGTTTGTAGCCGGGCGGCGTTCAGGCATGCTGTACGCCCTGATTTACAAGGGCACGAAATCAATGACAGACATGTCGACTATTAATAGGCACTGATAGTCTTGCTTTCAAAGCCCGGATAAAGTTCGCGGCATTAGAGGTTAATTTGACGAGGTTTGCGATGTCCCGCACGATTCGTTTTCACAAGTTTGGACCGGCCGAGGTGCTCAAATGCGAAGAGCATGCGGCCTCGTTGCCTGCGCCAGGCGAAGTGCAGGTACGAGTCGAAGCCATTGGTATCAGTTGGTACGACGTGCTCTGGCGGCAGAACCTGGCGTCGTCCCATGCGCGCCTGCCTTCTGGCCTCGGGCATGAGATGGCCGGTGTGGTCACGGCGCTGGGCGAGGGCGTCGACGACTTGGCGGTCGGGGACAAGGTGGCGAGCTTTCCCGCTGAAAGCCCCAATGACTACCCGGTGTATGGCGAGCAGATCGTTCTGCCGCGTTCGGCCCTGACCCGTTATCCCGAAGTGCTCAGCCCGATCGAGGCCGCGGTGCATTACACCCCGCTGTTGATCGCTTATTTCGCCTACGCCGACCTGGCGCGGGTCAAGCCCGGGCAGTTTGCCCTGGTCACCGATGCCAGCCACTGCGCCGGGCCGTCCTTTGTGCAGTTGGGCAAGGCCCTGGGCGTGCGGGTGATTGCCGCCACCAAGACCGCTGAAGAGCGTGAATACCTGCTGTCTCTTGGCGCCGAGAAGGTGATTGTCACCGAGGAGCAGGACCTGCTGATGCAGATCAACAAGCTCACCGACAACCGTGGCGTCGATGTGGTGTTCGACGGCCTGGGCGGCCCGCAGATGTCGATGCTCGGTGATGTCCTGGCGCCCCGTGGCAGCCTGGTGCTGTATGGCCTGCAAGGCGGTAACCAGACGCCGTTCCCGGCTTGCGCGGCGTTCCAGAAGAACATCCAGTTCTTCGTCCACTGCATTGGCAACTTCACCGGCAAGCCTGAACTGGGGATCCTCCAGGATCAGGTGGCACTGCAGCGTGCGCTGCGTGACATCAACCAGCTGACCGCCGACCGGGTGCTGGTGCCCTTGAAGACCCGGGTGTTTCCTTTCAGCGAGTTTGTCGAAGCGCACCGTTACATGGACGAATGTCCGTGTCGCGAGCGGGTTGCACTCCAGGTCGAACCGGCCTGATGACTCCAACGCCAGGCCTAGCCTGGCGTTTTTGTATCTGTGCTTTCAGCTGCCGGTAGGCGAAGGCGTTCTCAATCATGTGCACAGGGCTCGCGGGCTCTTTCACCGGCACGCCGGCTCCTGCAGAAAAGCGATGTGGGCGGGGATAGATTCCATCGCCTTGTGGTCAAACTGCCAGTAAACTGCGGCCCATTTCCGAACCATCCTTTTCCAGAGGTTTTGCATGACTCTCAGTCCTTTTGCGGGCAAACCGGCACCGGCTGAATTGTTGGTCGACATCCCGCGACTGGTTACGGCTTATTACACCGGTCAGCCTGATGCATCGGTGCCTACCCAGCGTGTGGCCTTCGGTACTTCCGGGCACCGTGGCAGCTCGTTCGATCTGAGTTTCAACGAATGGCACGTTCTGGCAATCAGCCAGGCCATCTGCCTGTACCGCGAATCCCAGGGTATCGACGGCCCACTGTTTGTCGGCATCGACACCCACGCCCTGTCGACCCCGGCCGGGGCCAGCGCCCTGGAAGTGCTGGCGGCCAACGGCGTGACCGTGATGATCGCCGCCGGCGACGAATACACCCCCACACCTGCGGTGTCTCACGCCATCCTCTGCTACAACCGTGGGCGCACCTCGGGCCTGGCGGATGGCATCGTCATTACACCGTCCCACAACCCGCCACAGAGCGGCGGCTACAAGTACAACCCCACCAATGGCGGCCCGGCCGACACCCACATCACCAAGTGGATCGAAGCCAAGGCCAACGAACTGCTGGCGGCCAAGCTGGCCGGGGTCAAGCGCATCAGCTATGAGCAGGCGTTGAAGGCCGACACCACTCATCGCCACGACTACCTCAACACCTACGTCGCCGACCTGATCAACGTCATCGACCTGGATGCCATCCGCAACGCCAAGCTGCGCCTGGGTGTGGACCCGCTGGGTGGAGCAGGGGTGCGCTACTGGTCGGCGATCGCCGAGCACTATCGCCTGGACCTGGATGTGGTGAACAAGCAAGTGGACCCCACGTTCCGCTTCATGTCGGTGGACTGGGACGGGCAGATCCGCATGGACCCGTCCTCCAGCCATGCCATGCAAGGGCTGATCGGCCTGAAGGAGCGTTTTGACGTGGCCTTCGCCTGCGACCCCGATCACGATCGTCACGGCATCGTCACGCCGAGCGGCGGCCTGTTGGCGCCGAACAACTACCTGGCAGTGTCCATCGACTACCTGTTCCAGAACCGCCCGCAATGGCGCGCCGATGCCGCGGTGGGCAAAACCGTGGTCAGCAGCGGCCTGATCGATCGGGTGGCAGCACGCCTGGGCCGTCGTCTGTATGAAGTGCCAGTCGGTTTCAAATGGTTTGCCGACGGTCTGTTCGATGGCTCGCTGGGCTTTGGCGGCGAAGAAAGCGCCGGCGCCTCGTTCCTGCGCCGCGACGGTGGTGTCTGGAGCACCGACAAGGATGGCCTGATCCCGTCCTTGTTGGCCGCGGAAATGACCGCTCGCACCGGTCGCGACCCAAGCCAGGCCTATCGTGCGCTGTGCGATGAGCTGGGCGAACCGTTCTCGGTCCGCGTCGATGCCAAGGCCAACCCGCAGCAGAAGGCCTTGCTCAGCAAGCTGTCGCCACAACAGGTGACTTCGACCCAGCTGGCGGGCGAGCCGATCCAGCAGATCCTCAGCCACGCCCCGGGCAACGACCAGGCCATTGGCGGCCTGAAGGTCATGACCGAGAACGGCTGGTTCGCCGCGCGTCCGTCCGGCACCGAGGACATCTACAAGATCTACGCCGAAAGCTTCATCGGCGACGATCACCTCAAGCAACTGGTGCAGGAAGCGCAAACCCTGGTGGACACCGCCATCAGCGGCAACTGACCGGCGCTGCTGGCCTGTCAGGCAAATAAAGAAGGGGCGACCATCACGGTCGCCCCTTTTCGTTGGTGGCCGCGCTTCAGGCCAGATCCACCAGTACGATCTCGCTGTCCTGCAACGCGGTGACCTGCAGCACCTGCTCATCTTCCACTGCAATGCCGTCTCGAGCGTTGGCGCGCAAGCCGTTGACTTCAATCGCTCCCGTTGCGGGTACCAGGTACGCCCGGCGCCCACTGTCCAAGCGATACTCGGCGGTTTCACCGGCCTTCAGGTTGGCCGCCACCAGTCGCGCATCGGCACGAATCCGCAGGCTTTCCTCGTCGCCATCCTTGCCACTGGCCAGGGTCACGAAGCCCTCGCGCAGGCCTTTGGGAAAAGGCTTGGCGCCCCAGGAAGGCGCGGAGCCGGCCTGGTTGGGGATGATCCAGATCTGGAAGATCTTGGTTGGCGTGGCTTCCAGGTTGTACTCGCTGTGGGCGATCCCGGTGCCGGCGCTCATCACCTGTACATCGCCGGCTTCGGTGCGGCCCTTGTTGCCCAGGTTGTCCTGGTGGCTGATGGCACCCTCGCGAACGTAGGTGATGATTTCCATGTCGCGGTGCGGGTGCTGGGGGAAGCCGGTGCCGGGAGCGATCACGTCGTCGTTCCAGACCCGCAGGTTGCCCCAGTGCATGCGCTTGGGGTCGTAGTACTCGGCGAAGGAAAAGTGATGATGGGCATCCAGCCAGCCGTGGTGAGCGCCGCCCAGGGAGCTGAAAGGTCTGAGTTCAAGCATGATCTTCTCCTCATTAAGGGCTCGTCATGGCTCGTGGTAGCCGGGCCAGAAAACGATAACCGTTGGTTGATGGCGTGCATCTTCTATCAGTTATAGATCGATAAAAAGCGCAAAAAATGCCGTAATTCAATCGTAAAATTAGATAATTATTTTGCCGCAAAGCTGGTGTTAAACCTTCGGTTCATCGCTTAAGTTAATGACCTGCAAGCAATTGGCTGGATACCGTGAAAAAATCCGGCGACCATTACCGCTCAGCCTCATACCCTGGAGTCCGCGTGTCGCAACACACCCCCGATCTGCCCCCCGAGCTTTTGCCCCTGGCCCAGATGCCGCTGCTGAAACGCCTGGCGGCGCGCTTCTTCGGCCATGGCCTGAATCGCCTGCGGGCCCAGCATCGGGCGTCCTGGCTGCATGGCCAGGCCGATGGCTTTCGCAGTGGTCACACCGCAGGCGTGGAATACGGCTATCAGGAAGGCCGGCTTGAGGGGCTTGAGGAAGGTCGCCAGGTGTTGTTGATTCGCGACAGCCGCAACACCGAGCACCGCCCACCCGGGGTGGACGACCGTCTGTTCGATGACTGGCGCCTGCCGTTGAGTGGCGAGCTGAAGAAGCGCTTCAAGGCGGATGTTGCCCGCCTGCTGCCTGCCGGGGCGCAACCCAGCGCCGCGCAGTGGAAGATGATTTTCAGCGAAACCCCGGCCACCGCGGTGATTGCCGGGGCGGGCGCCGGCAAGTCGACCTCGCTGGTGCTGCGCCTGTTGCTGCTGCACCACTATCTGGGTTTCGAGCTGGATGCCATGACCGTGGTGACCTTCACCCGGGAGTCGCGCAAGGATTTCATCGGCAAGTTGACCCAGGTGTTTGCCTTGTGGGGGCGGCAGCTCGGCGCCAGGGAAGCCCGGGAGCTGGTGCGGACCTTTCACTCGCGGATCCTGCCGATGGTACGCAGCCTGCCGGGGTTCGAGCGCTTGCAGGCCTTTGAAAACCTCAGTGATCGGCTCCAGGGGGCCGAGGACGAGGTGGACAGCAACCCGTTCGACTTGCGCATCAATGATGCCCAGCGCAAGCACCTGAATGCCTGTTACCAGGCGTTGTATCGCAGTGACGAGCGTTTTCGCCTGGCCTTGCAGCCTTTGCTGCGCCACGCCCTGCAACTCAAGGAACTGGAGCGCGACCACCCGGACGTGCAGAAGCGCATGGCGGTGACGGAGCTGGCGGCTAAGCGCGATGAAGAACTGTGCGACACCGTGGAAGACCTGTGGTTGCGTGCTGGCGCCTGGCCGATCAAGGGCGTCGAGCCTCAGCGCCAGCGCTTCGAAATCAACGGCTCGACCTTTTACAGTCACGGCTACTGCGCGGAGCTGGATGCCTGGGTGGTGCTGGGCTTCGATCCACGCGAGAGCCCGCAGCTCAGCCGGCCAGGGGCCAAGCTTTCGGTGCGCGCGGAGTGGGCTGTAAAACGCACCCTGTTTCAAGCTTTCTGCCGTAAGCCATTGATATGGCTAGATAGTTATGAGTCATCGAAACGTTCTGCTGGTGCCTTTTCGGCCCAGGTCAGTGCCGGCCCGGGCTTCGATTACAAGGTCAAGGGCGAACTGGCGTCGGCACCGCTGCTCGATTGTTTTGTCGCCGCCGCCGGCTTTATCGAGAACCTGGGGCTGGACGTGGGCGATGCGGTCGGGCGCATGAGCTTTGCCCAGGACGACCCCGATCGGTTTTTCTTCGAGGCCCTGAGCCTGTTCTGGCGAGCCCTGGAAGACCACTTGCTGGACCAGTCGCCGCCGATCATGAGCTACAACCGCATGTTCGCCTTGTTCAGCGAGCGCTCGCCGGAGAACTTCAAATTGCTGAGCGACGCCTGCCTGAGGCCGATGTCGCACCTGATGATCGACGAGTTCCAGGATGTTTCGCCGCAGATCGTCTCCTGGATCAGGGCCAGCCTCGCCGCGATCCGCAGCCGTGGTGCCGCCATGCACATCGGGCGCGCGGCCCAGCATTCCTCGCTGCTCTGCGTCGGCGATGATTGGCAATCGATCTACGGCTGGCGGGGCAGTTCGCCCCAGTACTTCATCGAGTTCAACAAGGAGTTCCCGTCTCCGGGCACCACCCGGGTCATGCTCAGCGAGAACTACCGCAGCCATCAGCATGTGATCGATGCGGCGGAGCATATTGTCCGGGCCGCGCCGGCCATTGCCGGGAAGAAGGCCAAGGCCGCCGGCGAGCCGGGGGCGCTGTGGCCGGTGCAGGTGCTGGATCGTGATGACCAGGGCTTGGCCCAGCGTCTGGCAGAGCACTACAGGCAGGGTGATTCAATCTTGATGTTGTTTCGAAAAAGTAGCGATAAGTTATTGATAGAAGAGAGTATTTCGCAAATAGTTAATGTTGATTCTAGCTTGCCGCCCGCGGCGCGCAGGCTGAAGCAGCTGACCTATCACAGTGCCAAGGGCCTGCAGGCGGATGCGGTATTCCTGCTGGGCGATTGTCAGCACCTGAGCAGTTCACCCTATAAAAACCAGGTCTATCGCATGGCCGGGCTGGGCAAGGACGGTGACGCCGAACCCTACGACAGCGCGCAGAAGGACGAGATCCTGCGGCTGGCCTATGTCGGCATCACCCGGGCGGCCAAGCATTGCTACTGGTATGTCGACCGCCAGGAAGGGGCTTCGGGCAATGCACCCAAGGCCTCGGACCGGGTGCCGCGGGACAAGCCGTATTTTCAGGACTTGCGCCAGGCCACCTGAAAAAAAGCCCGCTGGCGAGGCGGGCTTCACATGGCTGGCCGGTGTTTCAGGCCTTGAATGCCAGGGATGGAGCAAAGGCTTCCAGCTCATCTTCCACGGCTTCGATTATTCGCTCGACATCCGCGGCGCTCATCACCGTGGCGCAGGGAATGCCGGCGATGGCGATCATGGTTTCGCCGCTGGCACGGTCGAAGAGTCGGGCGATCATGCTGCCCGGCGCATCCATGCTGGCTTCGAAGCCCATGGGGTGAAAATGCCAGCGCATCAACTGGCAGGCGTTGGGAAAGGTGACTTTACTGGCCCAGGCTCTGTTCATCGGTGGCCCACCTTGATTCATTGAGCGCTTCCTTGTGCTCGCGGTAGGAACGACCGGATCGTCAATGACCCGATCGGTTGAGGTTTTAAAAATAGCACCGGCGTGTGACGGTTCGCAGTTTTTTTGCCGCCGTCCGGCGGTTCACTGGTCGGTTATTGATGCCGCTCATGCCATCCGGGCGGCTGCCTCCCAAACCGTTCGAGCCAGCTTCGCGGCCGATCGTTGAAGCGTTGGGCGAAGTTCGGCAAGCTGCGCTTTTTCCTGTTCGAGAAGCTTATGTCTGCCGCCGATGACGGGCCCCTGCACACCCAGGCCACCGGTGAAACCGTGATGCGCTACCACCTGTGCTGGAAGCACCGGGACCTGGATGGCGTCATGGCGCTGTACCACCCGGACATCCAGTACAACGATTTTTTCCAGAACCGCACCCTGGGGCTGGACGAGTTGCGCGACTATGTGCAGGCCAGCATGCCCCGGGCCCCCGACGAGGCCCTGGAGCACTGCGACCGTATCCGCCTGGACGGCAACACCGCCTTCATCCAGTACCAGGTGACCCTGCGCGGCGGCCAGGGCCTGGTGTCGTTTCGTTCCAGTGAAGCGATTACCGTGCGCGACGGGCTGATCTGGCGGGTCAATGAGTACGCTTCCCTGGTGCGCGAACCCGCGCCGAGCAAGTCCTGCGCCAGCCTGCGCCCGGCCGCCAGCCGCCTGGGGTTGTCGCCGCGCCAGTTGAGTTTCATGGCCGAGGACCTGCAGCAGTATTTCCAGCGCCATCAACCGTACCTGGACCCGGAGCTGGACCTGCAGCGGGTGGCCCGGGAATGCGGCTACAGCCGCAACCAGATTTCCTACCTGCTCAACCAGGTGCTGGGGCAGAGCTTCTACCGCTACGTCAACCAGGCGCGCCTGCAGCATCTGCTGGCCGCGCTGGACCAGGCCACGCCCCCACTGCGCATTGACGAACTGGCATTTGCCGCCGGGTTCAACTCACTGTCGGCGTTCTACAGCTGTTTCCGCCAGCACACCGGGCAATCGCCCAAGGCCTACGCCAAGCAAATTTCTTTGCGTGCACGCGCGCAAGACAGCCCCTGAGGCCAGGCACTAGGATCGCCGCATTCGAAATTCGGGTTGCGGAGTGCTTGCATGCCGGCGTGGCGCAGTATCAGTTTGTGGATGGACCAACTCGACGAGCCGCTATTGCCGCGGCCGTCGCTTGCGCAGGATCTGGATCTGGACGTGGCGATCATTGGCGCCGGTTATACCGGGCTGTGGACCGCCTATTACCTCAAGCGCCAGGCGCCGCAGCTGAATATCGCGCTGATCGAGGCGCAGACTGCCGGTTTTGGCGCCTCGGGTCGCAACGGCGGCTGGCTGATGGGCAACCTGCTGGGCGAGGACCGGCTGCTGGCCGGTCTTTCGCCAGAGCAGCGCCGCGCCAGCTTCGACCTGTTGCACGGCATTCCCGATGAAGTGGCCCAGGTCCTCGAACGGGAAGGCATCGACTGTGATTATCGCAAGGGCGGGGTGCTGTACTGCGCCGCGCGCTACCCCGAGCAGGAAGCCAACCTGCGCCAGTACCTGGACAAACTCTATGCCCAGGGCCTGAACCAGGACGACTACCGCTGGCTCGACCCTGCGCAACTGGCCCAGCAGATCCGCTTGGCCAGGCCCTATGGCGGAATCTACGCGCCGCATTGCGCCACCATCCAGCCTGCCAAGCTGGTCCGCGGGCTGGCCCGGGCCGTCGAGCGCCTGGGGGTGCCCATCTATGAAAACAGCCCGGTGAGCCATTGGCAGTCCGGCAGCCTGCAGACCGCCAAGGCCTCGGTGCGCAGCCGCTGGATCGTGCCGGCGGTGGAGGGCTACTCGGTGACCCTGCCGCCGTTGGGGCGTTACCAGTTGCCGGTACAAAGCCTGTTGGTGGCCACTGAGCCGCTGGCGGAATCCACCTGGGATGAAATCGGCCTGAGCCAGGGCCAGGCGTTCAGTGAGAGCAGCCGGCAAGTCACCTACGGCCAGCGCTCGATGGACAACCGACTGGTGTTCGGCGCCCGCGGCGGCTATCAGTTCGCCAGCAAATTGCGCCATGACTTCGACCTGACCCGGGACGAGGTGGAGCTGCGCCGCTACCTGTTCGGCGAGCTGTTCCCGCAACTCAAGAACGTGCGCATCAGCCACTCCTGGGGCGGCAACCTGGGCATGTCCCGGCACTTCAAGCCGCACATGCTCTGCGACCGACGCAAGGGCATTGCCCTGTCCGGCGGCTACGGCGGCGAGGGGGTCGGGGCCAGCAACCTCGGCGGCCGGACCCTGGCCGACCTGATCCTGGAGCGCGACACCCCCTTGGTGCACCAGCCCTGGGTGCTGTCCGAACGCGGCCTGGAAGCGCTGCGCGCCTGGGAGCCCGAACCGTGCCGCTGGCTGGGCTACAACGCGATCATTCGCAGCTTCGTCCACGAAGACCAGACCCTGGCCAACCCGGCCTCGGCCCCATGGCGGCGCAGGATGGCCAGCCGTATCGCCGGCTTCATGGAAGGTTTCATGCACTGAGCCGGCTCTATGAACCGAACACCGTCCGTTCGGATTTTCCGTCGAAAGGTAGAACCATGAGCATCACCCAATTCAAGCAAACCGCGACGCTCACCCTGGCCGAGTCGGCCCCAGTGGCGGTGCCCCTGGGCACCCCGGTGGCCGTGACCTCGGTGACCGCCGTCGAGCGCAGCGACGGGGTCGAGACCGGCATCTGGGAATGCACCCCCGGGCGCTGGCGGCGCCAGATCGTCGCCCAGGAGTTCTGCCACTTCATCCAGGGGCGTTGCACCTTCACCCCGGACAGCGGCGAAACCCTGCACATCGAAGCCGGTGACGCACTGATGTTGCCGGCCAACAGCACCGGGACCTGGGATATCCAGGAGACGGTGCGCAAGACCTACGTATTGATTTTCTGATCCCTTGATTGCCTGCCAACAACAAAACCAGCCACAGGTATCGACTCATGATCCGCAAGACTTGCGCGTTGCTATTGCTCAGCCCGCTGTTCCTGGCCGCGTCCCTGGCCCAGGCCGCCGACACGGTGAAAATCTACAACTGGTCGGATTACATTGCCCCGGACACCACCAAGGCGTTCCAGAAGGACACCGGGATCGGCTTCACCTACGACGTCTATGACAGCAACGAGACCCTGGACGGCAAGCTGATGACCGGCAAATCCGGTTACGACATTGTGTTTCCCTCCAACCACTTCATGGCCCGGCAGATCCAGGGCGGGGCGCTGAAGAAACTCGACAAGCGCCAGTTGCCCAACTGGAAGAACCTCAACCCGGTGCTGCTCAAGGCCCTGGAAGTCAACGACCCGGGCAACCAGCACGGCTTTCCCTACCTGTGGGGCAGCACCGGCATCGGCTACAACGTGGCCAAGATCAAGGAAGTGCTGGGCAACGATGCGCCGCTGGATTCCTGGGACCTGATCTTCAAGCCCGAATACATGCAGAAGCTGCAGAAATGCGGCGTGGCGATCCTCGACAACGGCCCGGAGCTGATTCCCACGGCGCTCAACTACCTGGGCTTGCCACACCACAGCAAGAACCCGGCCGACTACAAGCAGGCCGAGGCCCTGCTGATGAAGGTCCGGCCTTATGTCAGCTACTTCCATTCGTCGAAGTACACCAGCGACCTGGCCAACGGCAATATCTGCGTGGCGGTGGGTTTCTCCGGCGACATCCTGCAAGCGGAAAGCCGTGCCAGGGAAGCGAAGAACGGGGTAGAGATCGGCTACTCGATACCCCGGGAAGGTTCGCCGATCTGGTTCGACATGGTGGCCATGCCGGTGGACGCGCCGGATGAGCAGGCCGGCTATGCCTTCATGAACTACCTGCTGCGCCCCGAGGTGATGGCCGGTGTCAGCAACTACGTGCACTACGCCAACGGCAACCTGCAGGCCGACAGCCTGATCGATCCGGCCATCAAGCAGGACACCAAGGTCTACCCGAGCCCGGAGATGATGAGCCAGCTGTTTGCCCTGGAAGCCATGCCGCTGGACATCGACCGCATCCGCACCCGCCTGTGGAACAAGATCCGCAGCGGCAACTGACCCGACAACCCGCTGTAGGGGCGAGCGTGTTCGCGATGGCCGTTACGCCGCGTTCACTGGGGGCGCGCGGCGTTCTTGAGTGCATCGCGAGCACGCTCGCTCCCACGGTGTGAGGTTCTGCGATCAAATGGGCCTCAACCGATCCAGCCCAGGGTCAGCCACACCAGCACGGCGTAGCGCGCGCCCTTGGCCAGGGTGACCAGCAGCAGGAAGCGCTTCAGGGGTTCGCCCATGACGCCTGCCACCAGGGTCAGCGGGTCGCCGATCAGCGGCATCCAGCTCAGCAGCAGCGCCCCGTGGCCATAACGCTGGTAATGCACTCGCGCGCGCTCCAGGTGGCGCGGGCCGACCGGGAACCAGCGGCGGTCTCTGTAGTGCTCAAGGCGCCGGCCCAGCCACCAGTTGAGCAGTGAGCCCAGGACGTTGCCCAGGGTCGCCACCAGCCACAGCCCGAGCACGGCCAGCTGGTTGTTGTGCAACAGGCCGACCAGCAGGGCTTCCGATTGCAGGGGCAGCAACGTGGCGGCGGCGAACGCCGCCAGGAACAGGCCCAGGTAAGCGCCGAAGATCAACGGGCCGGGTAGTCCGCAACCACCACGTCCTTGCCCTCGCGGGTCAGGCCGATGACCTGGAAGGCCTCGGCCCCCATGCCGTCCATTTCCATTCCCGGGGAGCCCATGGGCATGCCCGGGGCGGCGATGCCCAGCAGGTCGTCACGTTTGCGCAGGGCCAGCACCTGTTCGGCCGGTACGTGGCCTTCGACGAACTTGCCGTCGATCACCGCGGTATGGCAGGAACCCAGGCGCGGAGCGACGCCAAGCCGCTGCTTGACCGCGCTCATGTTGCTTTCCACGTGGTCGTTCACGGCAAAGCCGTTGTCTTGCAGGTGCTCGATCCACTTCTTGCAGCAGCCGCAGTTGGCGTCGCGGTGCACGTCGATGGGAATCAGTTCGCCAGCCTGGGCCAGGGAGCTGATCAACAGGGCGCAGAGGGCCGCCAGACGCAGTGAAGTTTTCATTGAAAGTCTCTTTGTCGCCGGTGAATAGGGAAGGGTGGCAAGGCCGGCCACCTGCGGTGCACGCTCGGGGTGGTGCATTTTGCGGTTTTTTTGCGTTTTCGCTGCCGGCTTTTGTTTCAAGGTGATACCGAAGTCGCGCGTCGATGGCGACCTTCAGAACCACAGGCGCAGCCCCAGCACCAGGCGCGGCTGGTGCTCCGGCGCGTCTGCCTCGCGGGCGTAGTCGGCGCTGCGGCCATAGCTGCGGCTCCAGGTCACCCCTATATAAGGTGCGAACTCCCGGCGTAGCTCGTAGCGCAGGCGCAAGCCCAGCTCGCTGTCCGCCAGCCCGGCGCCCTGGTCTCGCTCGCGGTCGTTGCGGCTGTACAGGTTGACCTCGGCGGAAGGCTGGAGGATCAGGCGCTGGGTCAGCAGCAGGTCGTAGTCGCCCTTGAGGCGCAAGGCGGCCTGGCCGCCTTCTCCCAGGTAGGCGGTGACCTGGCTCTCGAAGTTGTACAGGGCCATGCCTTGCACGCCCAGGGCGGCCCAGGTCTGCGGCGCACCGGGCTTGAAGTCCTGGCGCACACCGCCCACCAGGTCCCACCAGGGGCTGATGGCGTGGCCCCACAAGGCTTGCAGTTCGGCGTGCTCGGTCACGCCCCGGGTGCGCTGGCCTTCGCTGCGCAGCCAGAGCCGGTCGCGATCGCCGCCGACCCAGCCTTCGAGCTCCCAGGCGAGGCTGGCGCCGCGCTCGGCGTCTTGCCATTCCAGCTGGTCCACCAGCAGGAAGCTGTTCAGCGACGGGCCATGGATATGGCCGCTGGGCCCCTGGTAGACGGCCGCCCGGTCGGCTTCGCTGAGCACCGGGATCGGTGTCCGGCTTTGTGTCGGCGCTGGCGCCTGCATGCCGGGCTTCTGTGAGGGCGGCATGGCGTCCATGCTGTGCCCGGGCATGGCCGAATGGTCCATTCCCGGCATCGATTGGCCCTGTGCCGGGGCCCAGGGCCAGGCCAGCAGGAGCATGCCCAGGCCGCCGATCCCGGCGCGCAACGCCAATGGCGAGTATTCAAGCTTCATCGTGGCGCTCCTCCTCGACCCGGACTTCACGGAACATACCGCTCTCCATGTGGTACAGCAGGTGGCAGTGATAGGCCCAGCGCCCCAGGGCATCAGCGGTCACCCGGTAGCTGCGGCGGGTGCCCGGTGGCATGTCGATGGTGTGCTTGCGCACCTGGAAACGCCCGTGCTGGTCCTCCAGGTCACTCCACAGGCCGTGCAGGTGAATGGGGTGGGCCATCATGCTGTCGTTCACCAGTTCGATACGCAGCCGCTCGCCGTAGCGCAGGCGCAAGGGCTCGGCCTCGGCGAAGGGCAGGCCGTCGAAGGACCAGGCGAATTTTTCCATGTGCCCGGTCAGGTGCAGGGTCAGGGTGCGGCTCGGCTCACGGCCGTCGGGGTCGGCGAAGGTGCTTTTCAGGTCGGCGTAGCTCAGTACCCGGCGGCCATTGCCGCGCAGGCCAATGCCCGGGTCGTCCAGCCGCGGGCTGGGGTTGACGGCCTGCATGTCCACCAGTGGGTTGCCGCGTTCGCTGGCCGGATGGCTGATTGGCGCGCCCTGCGCCTGGTGTTCCATGCCGGGCATGGCCTGGGCGCCGTGGTCCATGCCCGGCATCGCCGCGTGATCCATGCCGCCCATGGCCATGTCGGCCATGCCCAGCAGGGGGCGCGGGTCCAGGCTCGGCACCGCGGACCTGAGCCCCGGGGCGCTGGCCAGGGTGCCCAGGGCATAGCCACTGCGATCCATGGCCTGGGCGAACAGGCTGTGGGCACCGGCAGCGGGCTGTACCAGCACGTCGTAAGTCTCCGCCACGGCGATGCGCAGCTCATCCACGGTCACCGGCACCACGTGCTGGCCGTCAGCGGCAACCACGGTCATCTGCACACCGGGGATGCGCAGGTCGAAGTAGCTCATGGCCGAGGCATTGATCAGCCGCAGGCGCAGGCGTTCCCCGGGCTGAAACAGCCCGCACCAGGGCTGGCCGGGAGGCTGGCCGTTGAGCAGGAAGGTGTAGGTGGCGCCGCTGACATCGGCGAGGTCGGTGGGGGTCATGTTCATCTGCGCCCACATCTTGCGCTCGGCCACCGTGGCCGCCCAGCCGTCGCGGCTGACGTCCTCGATGAAGTCGCCCAGGGTGCGCTTGTGCTGGTTGTAGTAGTCGGACTGTTTCTTCAGGGTGCGCAGGATCTGTTCCGGGGCCTGGTCGCTCCAGTCCGAGAGCAGCACCACGTAGTCGCGTTCGTAGCTGAAGGGCTCCGGCTCGCGAGCGTCGATCACCAGCGGGCCGTAGACCCCCAGCTGTTCCTGGAGCCCGGAATGGCTGTGGTACCAGTAGGTGCCGTGCTGCTTGACCGGGAATGAATAGCGGTACAGGCCGCCGGGCTCGATGCCTTCGAAGCTCAGGCCGGGGACGCCGTCCATGTTCGCCGGCAGGATGATCCCGTGCCAGTGAATCGAGGTGGGGTGCTCCAGGCGGTTGCGCACCCGCAAGGTCACTCGGTCACCTTCGCGCCAGCGCAGCAAGGGCCCGGGCAGGCTGCCGTTGATGGCCATGGCCTGGCGTGGGCGGCCGCTGAAGTTCACCGCCAATGGCTCGATGCACAGGTCGAAATCGTTGCCGGCCAGGACCTCGGGCTGGCCCGGGCTGCTGACGGCCCAGGCCGGGCTGCGCCACAGGCCGAAACCGGCCAGGACGCTGCCGGCGGCCAGGGCCTTGACGAAGGTGCGTCGGGAGGAGCTATGCAGTGCGAAGGGGTGGGGCATCGGCGGCTTCCAGTCAGTCAGCGGATTGGAGCGGACTCTAATCGGCACTGGCTGTCAGGAAACTGAGGCGGGCATTACAGATTTGTCAGTCGTGGGGGTGTTCCAGGCGCCGCTTGAGGTTGCCCAGGGCCTGGTTCGACAGCTGCTCCATGCGCGTGCGCAAACCGCCCAGTTGCAGGTCGGTGGCGTACTCCAGGGTGCGCCGGAACAGCGTGCCGTCGCCTTGCTTGCTCAACTGGTAGCGGATCGAACCGTCCAGCGCCGCAGAGCTGAACAGGGCCTTGAACTCCTTGGGAAACACCGCCACCAGCACCCGGTAGCTCATGGGCATCTGCACCCCCAGCAAGTCCATGATTTCACTGAAACGGTGGCCGGCGGGCAACGAGCCGCAAAGCCCGGTGTCGGCGCGCAGGCTGCAAGGGTGCCACTCCGGCCAGCGGTCCGGTTGGGTCACGTAGTAGTAGACGGTGTCGATGCTGGCCTGGATAAACAGTTCCTGGCAGATCTGTTCATGCAACAGGTGTGTCTGGCGCTGCCCCATGAGGCACCCCACTTCCTTGTGACCGGAGCCTGCAATATAGCCCCGCCATGGCGTGTCGCCAGCGGCGGGGGCTGACCGTTCAGCGGACTTTGAAGCGGCTCATCAACTGGCTGACCCGGGCATTGGCCAGCAGCAGGCTCTGGGTGTTGCTTTCCCCGGCCCGGGCGCTGTCCACCAGTTCCTCGACCATGTGTCGGATGCTCACCATGCTGCGGTTGATCTCCTCGGTCACCGCGCTCTGTTGCTCGGCTGCGGTAGCGATCTGGGTGCTCAGGCTGTTGATCTGGCCCACCGAGTCGGCCATTTCATCCAGCCCGCTGTTGACCCGCGCCGTGGCGTCCGCGGCCGACTGGCAGCTGGCCTGGGTGTTTTCCATGGCGCTGACCGAAGAACTCACGCCCTGGGTCAGGCGCGTGAGCATTTCATTGATCTGCGACGTGCTGTCCTGGGTGCGTGCCGCCAGGGCCCGCACTTCATCGGCGACCACGGCGAAGCCTCGGCCCTGTTCCCCGGCGCGGGCGGCCTCGATGGCGGCGTTCAGGGCCAGCAGGTTGGTCTGCCCGGCAATCGCGCCGATCACCCCGAGGATTTCAGTGATGCGCTGTGCGTCGGCCTGCATGGCTTCGACCTTGTGCGTGGCGTCGGCGACCTCGTCGATCAGCGCGATGACGCTGCCGGAGGCTTGGCCGACCACCACCCGCGAGCGCTCCGCGTGTTCGTTGGCGCGGCGGGTAAAGTCCGCGGTCTGCGCGGCGTTGGCGGCGACGCTGTCGGCGGTGCTGCTCATTTCGGTGATCGCGGTCACGGTCTGGTCGGTTTCCGAGGCATGACGCAGCAGGATCTGCTGGCTGTGGGCCGAGCTCTGCTGCAACTGCCCCAGGCTGCCGGCCATGGCCTCGGTGGCCTGGGTGACTTCGCCGATCATGTTCTGCAGGTACTGGATGAAGTGGTTGACCGAGTGGCCGATGGCCCCCAGCTCATCCTCGGCACGGATCACGATGCGCCGGGTCAGGTCGGCGTCACCGGTGGCCAGGGCGTCGATATTGCCCTTGAGGATCTTCATCCGCTGCACCAGTTGGCGGATCGCATAGATCTGCAGCAGCACCAGCAGGATCACCATGGGGATCTGCAACAGGCTCAGGGTGCTCAGCACGTCATCGCGCTGGGCGGTAATCAGCTGGGTCGGCAGGGCGCTGGCGAGGAACCACGGAGTGCCTTCGATGGCGCGCATGAAGAAGGTGCTGGGCACCCCGGCGTTATCGAACTCGACCCGCCGCGCCCCCTGGTCGCGTTGCTGCAGGGCGGCCTGGACCTGGGCGGCGAAGGGCGAGCCGGCACTCAGGTCGCGAATGTTCTTGAGCACGATCTGGCCGTTGATCCGCGAGCTGTTGCTGATGATCTTGCCGTCGGCCTCGACGATCAGCATCTCGGCCTTGAGCGCCTGCTCCTGGCGCGCCACCAGGTCATTGAAGAAGCCCAGGGTCACGTCGATGGTGGCCACGCCCCACGGCTGCCCGTCGCGGCGGATGGCCATGGCGCAGTTGGTCCGTGGTTCGGCACTGGCGTCGTCCTTGTAGGCTGCGGCCCAGGCGCACTGGCCGGGCGCGGTCTGCATGCCGCCCTTGTACCAGGGCTGCTCGTAGTAGTTGGGCGCCGGGTCGCTGTTCCAGAAGGTATTGACCACCAGCGTGCCGGAGGCGTCGCGGTGCCAGAAGGTGCTGTGCTTGTTGCGCCCCGGGGTGCGCTGGCCGGGCAGCGGCCAGATGCCACCGCCAAAGACTTTCTGTTCCCCGTACTGGTCCACCAGGCCCGGCAGGACCTTGTCGATGCTGTCGCTGTCGAGCAGGGGAATGGTCTGGGTGATGCTGCGTTGCTGGGCCTGGACCTTGTTCAGCTCGCCCTGGATGCGTTGCGCGACCTCGGCGATGCGGTTGAGGGCCACCTGTTCTTCGGTATGGCGCAGCTTGGGCGCCACCAGTTGGCTGATGCCCACCACCGTGAGTACCAGCATCAAGACAATGAACAGGACCAGAAACAGCGTGTAGCGGGCTTGAATCGTGCGCAAAGCGGGCATGGGACCTGTCCTTACCGGGCGATTTTTATTGTTCGGGAATGCGCTGTGTTGTCAGGGCATCCACAGGATGTCGGCGCGGCTCAAGGGCTCTTTAGTACGATCGTGCAAAAAAGTCCTGTGGCTGCCGGGAAAAATCCGATGAGGGGCTGGAACGCTGGAAAAGGAGGCGAGGAAGGGGCCGAATCAGGCACAAAAAGATGACGTCTTGAGGGGCATGAAAAGCGCCGGCGCCCTTTAAACAAAGGCTCTGCGGCAATTGTGTCGAGTTTGTACAAAAATTGTAAATTGTGGAAATAAAGCGTTGTTGCTGGCTGGCTCGGCGTTGATACTTGCGCCCAATCAGATGTTTCAACACGGCTTACATCCTTTTCCAGATGCATCGTCAGATCATTCATGACGCTGAAAAGGAGCGTGGAAGGTCGGACTACAGGAGTTTTAGCATGGCAATCGGATACGTTGGCGGCTGGACCAGCAAGGCAGGCCTGCTGGTGCAGGAAAACGGCGGCAGCTCGGCCAAACCGGTTTCGCAGAGCGCCAAGGTGCGGCAGATGTTGAGCCTGGTGGGAAGCAACCCCACGGTGCTGGATATCCGCAAGATGGACCAGTTGAAGCTGCACAAGCAGATCAAGGGCTTCGATCCAACCAACGTCACCGCCAAGTCCCTGGGTGGCATGAGCACCTTTCTGAAGAACAATGGCCTGATTTCTGACGTCACCGCCTTGAACCTGATCAACGCGGGCGACCAGTTCGACCGTTTCGGCATTCCGAAGAACCCTGAGCAGCCGTTCAATGCCCTCGAATACTTCGCGATGAAGCTCGATGACATCCAGAACAACAACCTCAAGGGCAACAAGTACGCCAACTACCTGATCCCCGAGTACAAGAAAGCCATCTATGTACTCCAGGGCTTGCAGAACTACGGCAAGGGCAACGGCACCACGGTGACCGACAAGAACGTCTCCACCAAGGCCTGACCCGCTTGCACCCGCGCCCCCACAGCGGGGCGCGGTGCAGGTCGTGCTTCAACGATCCAGCATGGCCATGACGGCCTCGTCATAGCGTGTTCCAGCGGTGGTCTGCGGGCTGAAGATCTGCTCCAGTGACGCCAGCTCCTCGGCGCTCAGTTTCACCTCCAGCGCCGCCACGTTCTCTTCCAGATAACGCCGTTGCTTGGTTCCGGGAATCGGAATCAGGTAGTCGCCCTGTGCCAGCACCCAAGCCAGGGCCAGTTGCCCAGCGCTGACGCCTTTATCCGCCGCCAGTTGTTGCACCTGTTCCACTAGGCGCAGGTTGCGCTGGAAGTTCTCCCCCTTAAAACGCGGATTGAAACGCCGGTAGTCATCGGCGGCAAAGTCGTCCGGGCTTTTCAGGGCACCGGTGAGAAAGCCCCGGCCCAGCGGGCTGTAGGGCACGAAGGCGATGCCCAGGCGCTGGCAGGCGGCAAGGCAGCCGTTGTGCTCCTGGTCACGACTCCACAGCGAATACTCACTTTGCAGGGCGCTGATCGGATGCACCTTGTGCGCGCGCTCCAGGGTTGCCGCCGACGCTTCGCTGAGGCCCAGGTAACGAACCTTGCCCGCCTTGACCAGCTCGGCCATGGCACCGACGGTTTCCTCGATGGCCACGTCCGGGTCGACCCGGTGCTGGTAGTACAGGTCCAGGGTTTCGACCCCCAGGCGGCGCAGGCTGCCGTCGATGGCGGCGCGGATGTATTCCGGCCGGCCGTCGACCCCGCGTGCCGTCGGGTTGGCCGAGTCGCGGACAATGCCGAACTTGCTGGCCAGGAACACCTGCTCACGCTTGCCGCGAATCGCCTGGCCGATCAGTTCCTCGTTGCTGTGGGGGCCGTAGATGTCGGCGGTATCGAGCAGGTTGATCCCCAGTTCCAGGGCCCGGTGCAGGGTGGCGACGGATTCCCGGGGATCGCTGCCGGTGGTGTAGAAATCGCTCATGCCCATGCAGCCAAGGCCAATGGCGGAAACCTGCGGACCGTTGTGACCCAGTTGTCGTGTGTGCATCGATGAAGACTCCGGTAAGGGGAAAGAGGGGCCATTGTGCTGCTCGACAAAACACCGATAAACAGGCTAAAAGCGCTATCACTATTATGATTTTCTAAATAATTGGCGAAATTTTCATGGACCGTTTCAATGCCATGCGGGTCTTCACCCGGATCGTCGAGCTGGGCGGCTTTGCCCGCGCGGCCGAGAGCCTGCAGATGCCGCCAGCCTCGGTGACCATCCTGATCAAGCAACTGGAGGCCCACCTGGGGGTGCAGTTGCTGCACCGCACCACGCGCCAGGTCAGCCCGACCCTGGACGGCGCCGCCTATTACCAGCGGTGCGTGCGCCTGCTGGCGGACCTGGAGGAAAGCGAGGCGGCGTTCTCCCTGGCCCGGCTCAACCCCCGGGGAATGCTGCGGGTGGACATGCCGGTGGGCATCGGCCGCTTGATCGTGATTCCGGCGCTGCCGGAGTTTTCCGCGCGCTATCCGCTGATCGAGCTGGAGATCGGCCTCAACGACCGCCCGGTGGACCTGATCCGCGAAGGCGTGGACTGTGCCTTGCGCGGCGGCCCGGCGCTGGACGAGAGCCTGGTGGCGCGGCCGCTGGCGCAGTTGCAGCAGGTCACCTGCGCCAGCCCCGGCTACCTGCGCCAGCGCGGGGTGCCCGATACCCCGGAAGACCTGCAGGGGCATCAGATGGTCGAGTATTTCTCCAACGTCAGCGGCAAGCGCTATGGCCTGGAATTCTTCTTCGCCGGGCAACTGCGGCCGGTGCAGTTGCCCAAGCAGGTGGCGGTCAACAGCGCCGACGGTTACCTGGCGGCCTGCGAGGCCGGCTACGGGCTGATACAGACGCCGTACTACCACGTTGCCCGGCAGCTGCAGGAGGGCAGCTTGCAGCGGGTGCTGGAGGCGTTTGCTTTGCCGGCGTTGCCGTTGACCGCGCTGTACCCGCCCCAGCGGCACCTGTCGACCCGCCTGCGGGTATTCGTCGATTGGCTGGTGGAGCTGTTTGCTCGCCCGGGCAATCACATTGCCTGCCCCTAGGGGCCCAGGGCCAGGCAGCAAAACGCCCGCGACAGGGCGGGCGTTGTGGAGGGGTGGGGCAGTGGCCGATGGATTGGCCGGATGACTCAGCGGCGATAGTGGTAGTAGCCCGGGCCGCCGCCATCATAGTAACGGTGGTGCCCGCCGTCACGGGGCATGATGATGCAGCCCGACAGGGTCAGCAGGGCCAGCAGGGGAATCAGCAGTGTGATTCGACGAAACATGGATCAATCCTCAAAGGGCTCGGGGAACACGGCAGGACGACAAGGAAGAAAAAACTCCTTCGCGCCTGTACCATGTGACCCCGATTTGCCCCGTCCATCCCCGAATCCGGGTATGAGCTTGGCATCGGCCTTGATACACAGTGGATACAATTACAGCTTCAGGACCCGGCAATGACTCAGAAACAACGCTTGATCTATTCGATTCTGATTTCCCTGGTGGTACTGGGAATCATGCTTGGCCTTTCCTACCTGCAGAACAACGGCACCATCAGCGAAAAACTGTTCCAGTACATCGCCATCGGCGTGGCGGTGGTCGTGGTGGTGATCAACGGGGTGATGCGCCGCAAGGTCAAGCCCTGAGCCAGGGCTCGACGGTCTCAGGCGAGACCGTCGAGGACCTCGGCGGCCTGCTGGTGCAGGCTGTAGCTCTTGTCTGCATTGAGGGTCAGCACGCCCTCGCTGCACAGCCGCTTGAGCACTTCCCGCACACTGAGAAACGACAGCGGAATGTCCAGCTCCAGCAGCTGGCTGTGGATGCCGCGCACCCCCAGGGAGCGATCGCTCTGGGCGGCGGTGAGCAGCGCATCGATGACTTTCAGGCGAATCAGGCTGGTGCGCAGGCCGAAGCTTTTCAGCAGGTGCTTGATCCGTTCGTTGCTGTTGCGCTCGGCGTTCTTGCCGAAGACACCGGCACCGGCGTTCAGGGAAGGCGTGCTATTCACGGTGTTGCCGTCCATTGGCAGTTGCGGGTTGTACATGCAAAAACTCCTTTTCAGAGCCTGATCAGGAAAAGAATGATGGGCGCTCTAGTCACTAGACGAACGAGCCCGACAAATCATGAAGTCTTCAATGTAGAAAATTTGTCGGTATCAAGTCGCTGACATGTCATGGCGACGCCTGGATCGCATCAGGATTAAATTTTTCTCGGCCATTTCGTCTCTATCGGCAGGCAGGCGTCGGTTGAACCGTGCGCGGCTGGATTTCCAGACTGGCGGCGTTGCCTTTGCTTCCTGCACTCCAGTCCTGGTTCTGAATGTTTGCATCAGGAGTCGGCGTGATCATTTCCAGGCAGTTACCGAATTTTTGCCTTGCAGCCCTGTTTCTCAGCCTCAGCTGTGGCGCTCATGCGCTGGCACAGCCCGAGCAGACCCGCGCCGAAATTCGCCGCACCAGCTTTGGCGTGCCGCATATCCGCGCCGACGACGAACGTGGCCTGGGTTACGGCATCGGCTACGCCTACGCCCAGGACAACCTGTGCCTGATGGCCAATGAAGTGTTGACGGTCAACGCCGAGCGCTCGAAGTATTTCGGCGCCCAGGCACAGACCCTGGAACAGCGCGACAACCTCACCAGCGATGTGTTTTTCAGCTGGCTGAACACGCCCCAGGCCGTGGCCGCTTTCTGGCAGGCGCAGACCCCGGCGGTGCGCGAGCGCATGCAGGGGTACGTCGAGGGTTACAACCGCCAACTGGCGGAGCGCAAGAACCAGGGCCTGCCCGAGCAATGCCGGGGCGATTGGGTGCGGCCGCTGGCCACCTCGGACCTGGTGAAACTGACCCGGCGCTTGCTGGTGGAAGGTGGCGCCGGGCAGTTCGCCGAGGCCCTGGCCGGCGCCACGCCACCCGGCGCTACGGCCCAGGCCGCGGTAGCCGGCGCCGCGTGGCAGCTGGCCGCTGCCCGTCAGCAGCGGTTCGCCCTGGACCGTGGCAGCAACGCCGTGGCCATCGGCAGCGAGCGCTCGTTCAACGGTCGCGGGCTGTTGCTGGCCAACCCGCACTTTCCCTGGGTCGGCGCGATGCGCTTCTACCAGATGCACCTGACCATTCCCGGGCAGTTGGATGTGATGGGCGCGGCCTTGCCCGGCCTGCCGCTGATCAACATCGGTTTCAACCAGCACCTGGCCTGGACCCACACCGTGGATGCCTCCAAGCACTTCACCCTGTACCGCTTGCAACTGGACCCCAAGGACCCGACCCGATACCTGCTGGACGGCCGTTCATTGCCGTTGCAGCGCCAGACAGTCACGGTGCAGGACAAAGGACCGGACGGCCAGTTGCAGGCGCGTTCGCGCACCCTCTACAGCTCGGTCTTCGGCCCGATCGTGCAGTGGCCGGGGGAGCTGGACTGGGACCGTGGCCATGCCTACAGCCTGCGCGATGCCAACCTGGACAACACCCGGGTGCTGGCTCAGTGGTACGCCATGAACCAGGCCAGCAGCGTGGCAGGGCTGCAAGACAGCGTGCACCGGTTGCAGGGCATTCCCTGGGTCAACACCGTGGCGGTGGATGATCAGGGGCGCGCGCTGTACATGAACCAGTCGGTGGTGCCCAACGTCACCGAGGCCAAGCTGGCGCAGTGCAGCGACCCGCGGATCGGCACCCGGGTCATCGTTCTCGACGGCTCGCGCAGTGCCTGCGCCTGGGACATCGATCCGGCGGCCGCGCAGCCGGGGATCTTCGCCGCGAGCCGGCTGCCGCAGCTGGCGCGCAACGACTACCTGCAGCACTCCAACGACTCGGCCTGGATGGTCAACCCGGCGGCGCCACTGCAGGGGTTCTCGCCCGTGATCAGCCAACAGGACGTGCCGTTGAAGATGCGCGCGCGTTTCGCCCTGGAACGCCTGAGCCGGATGCACAAGGCCCAGGTCAGCGACCTGCAGCACATGGTCACGGATGACCAGGTGTACCTGGCCGGCCAGGTGATGCCGGACCTGCTGCAGTTCTGCGAGCAGGACCTGGGCGCGGATGTCCAGCGGCTTGCTCCCCTGTGTGCCAGCCTGAAAGCCTGGGACCGTAGCGCGGGGCTGCAGGCGGGCCTGGGCTTCGTGCACTTCCAGGGCATCATGCAGCCGCTGCTGCAGGACCCCGGGGTATGGCGCGTGGCGTTTGATCCCAAGGACCCCCAGCACACTCCGCGCGGCCTGGCGATCTCCCGTGCACCAGTGGCCCAGGCACTGCGCGAGGCGATGCTGGCTTCGGCGCAACAGGTGGCCGCAGCCGGGTTGGGCGAGGCGGTTCGCTGGGGCGATATCCAGCAAGTGAGCCAGGGCGGGCAGCCGACCCCGGTGCCCGGCGGCCCGGAAAGCCTGGGGGTGTACAACGCGATCCAGAGCGTGCCGGCGGCCGCTGGCAAGCGTGAGGTGGTGAGCGGCACCAGCTACCTGAACGTGGTCAGTTTCGATGAGCAGGGGCCGCGCGCCCTGGGGCTGCTGGCGTTCTCCCTGTCCAGTGACCCGGCGTCGGCGCACTTTCGCGATCAGACCGCCGCCTTTGCCCGCAACCAGTGGAGTGTGCTGCCCTTTACCGAAGCGCAGATCCGCGCCGACGGCCAGTACTCGTTGCAGGTCATTCAGCAGCCGCGCCAGGAGGCCGTCCTGGCGCGTCAGTGATGGTGGGTGTTGAGCGAGGGAAGGAGGCCGCCCCGGCAAGGGGGCGGCTTTCAGCTTTCGGGTGGGGACTGTGGCAGGGAGTTGATCACCGGGTTGCCATCGCGATTGCGGGTCAGGTAGACCGGCAGCACCTTGGGCAGCGAGGTCAGCAGGCTCTTGATTTCCCGGGTGTTGTAGATGCCGCCGACGCGGATCTTGCCGGTGCTGCTGTCGGCGACCTGCACCGGGCTGTCCAGGTAGCGGTTGATCAGCGGCAAGGCGTCGCTCAACGCCAGGTTGTTCAGCACCAGCTTGCCGTTGCGCCAGGCCAGGGAGCTGTCCTGGCTGTAGGTCTGGCTGATCTGCGGCTGGAAATCGCCGCCCTTGTAGCTGGCCTGCATGCCAGGCTCCAGGCGGAAACCCTCGCCGGGCAGCGCGGTGTTGCTGCTGACCAGCACCGAGCCCTGGAGCAGGGTGACGCGGACCTGGTCTTCATACATCCACACATTGAACTGGGTGCCGGTGACCTTGACCTGGCCGTCGGCGGCCTTGACCACAAATGGATGGCTGGCGTCGTGGCTGACCTTGAAGAAGGCCTCGCCTTTTTTCAGGTTGACCCGACGCTGGTCCTTGTAGTCGCTGTAGCTCAGGGCGCTGCCCAGGTTCAGCTCCACCTCGGTGCCGTCGGCCAGGGTGACCTTGCGCAGGCTGTCGCTGGCTTCGAAGCGCTGGTAGGAGGACGGCAGCCAGCCCAGTTCCCAACCGCTGTAGGCCGCCAGGGGCAGGGCGCACAAGGCGATGGCTGCCGCCATGCCGTACTGCTGCCAGCCACGCCGGGGCACCGGCTTGACCGGGGCAGGGGCAGGCGCAGGCGCCGGTGCGGTAGTGAGCGCGGAGTGGGGCAGATGATCGGCCACTTCCCATATCTCCCGCATCGCCTCGTACTCGAAGGCGTGCAGGGGGTCGGCATCATGCCATTGCTGAAAGGCCAGACGCTCCGCGTCGCTGCAGTCGGGTTCATGCAGGCGCATGCACCACTGGGCTGCCGCTTGGGTAATGGCGTCGTATTCGGCTTCTGAGAGGATCTGTTCGCTCATTGACTCTTCCTGATTTCGCGCATTCTACCCTCCGCGGCAAGCCTTGTAGAACAGCCGTCATGGCGAATGAGTATCAAAGTGAACTTATTTTCACCGAAGGCGCCCTGAAAACAGGTTTTGTATCGAGCTGATGCACAGCCTTCAACCCAGGCTTCGGCAACGGTTGGGGGCTTGCTTCACCGGCATTTCTGGCACCTTGCCTGCAAGCCTCCGGGAGTGGTTGACAGGGCTGGCGTATGGCGTTGTTTAATCGCCAGGTTCACACGCTGTCGCCCCCTCCAATAATGATTCTGGAGCTTCAGATGTCTGCATCGTCCCTGGTCGTCGAAACACCCCCCCAATACCTCTCTTTACCAGCCCTGGTGCAGTTGCTGGAGACGATTTTCCAGCGTCACGGCTGCCGCGCCGAAGTGGCCCGCTGCCTGGCCGAGAACTGCGCCGGCGCCGAGCGCGACGGCGCCCACAGCCACGGCGTGTTCCGCATACCCGGTTATGTTTCTACCCTGGCCAGTGGCTGGGTCGACGGCCAGGCCGTGCCGCGGGTGGAAGACGTGGCGGCGGCCTTTGTCCGGGTCGATGCCGCCAACGGCTTCGCCCAGCCGGCCCTGGCCGCCGCCCGTGAATTGCTGGTGAGCAAGGCCCGCAACGCCGGTATTGCGCTGCTGGCGATCCGCAATTCGCACCATTTCGCGGCGCTCTGGCCAGATGTTGAACCCTTTGCCGAAGAGGGGCTGGTGGCCCTGAGTGTGGTCAACAGCATGACCTGCGTGGTGCCCCATGGTGCCGACCGGCCCTTGTTCGGCACCAACCCGATCGCCTTTGCCGCCCCCCAGGCCCAGGGCCAGCCGATTGTCTTCGACCTGGCCACCAGCGCCATTGCCCATGGCGATGTGCAGATTGCTGCGCGCAAGGGCGAGCGCCTGCCCCTGGGCATTGGTGTCGACAGCCTGGGCCAGCCGACCCAGGACCCCAAGGCGATTCTCGAAGGCGGCGCCTTGCTGCCGTTTGGCGGGCACAAGGGCTCGGCGCTGTCGATGATGGTGGAATTGCTGGCCGCGGCGCTGACCGGGGGCAACTTCTCGTTCGAGTTCGACTGGTCCAACCATCCCGGGGCCAAGACCCCCTGGACCGGCCAGTTGCTGATCGTCATCGATCCGAGCAAGGGCGCCGGGCAGAGTTTTGCCGAGCGCAGCCAGGAACTGGTGCGGCAGATGCACGCGGTGGGGCTCAAGCGCCTGCCGGGCGATCGCCGGCATCAGCAGCGTGATCGTTCACAACAGCAGGGCATTGCCATCGCCGCCGAGCAGTTGCAGCAGCTGCGGGCGCTGGCGCAAGGCTGAAAGCATGAAAAAGGCCAGGTCGCGGTGCGCGTACCTGGCCGGGGAAGGGCTGTCGCCGCTTACGAGCGACGGCCCAGCAACAGGCCCACCACCAGGCCCAAACCGGCGGAAATCGCCACGGTCTGCCACGGGTGGCCACCGATGTATTGCTCGGTGGCGTCCACCACCGGCTTGCTGCGCTCGCGCACATGGCTCACCGAATCCAGCGCCTGCTTGAGCTTGAGGCTGACTTGCCGGCGCAGGCTTTCGCCTTCTTCGCCCACCAGGCTGGCGCTGCCCTTGAGCAGTTTTTCCGATTCTTCGATCAGCGCCTGCAGTTCGCTGAAAGCCTGGTCCTTGATTTGATCGTTTTCCGCTTGCGCGGCAGATTTACGAGCCATGAAGTTTTTCCTTGGAAAGATCGCCGCTGGTGCCAGAGCAGCTTCTGCTGCTGCGCTGATTGCTGCCCGCGCCAGCGGCTACAGGTGAATGGATGGCAAGCAATGGAGTCTGCGAGGAGGGCAAAAGTTGCAGCTGTTTTGCGCCTGGTTCACGACCCCGGGGTAAAACCCTCAGCCCCTACAGTGTAAGATGGCGCCTATTTTACGCAGCAGGAATTTCCCATGAGCTTCAATCTGGCTAACAAGACCCTGGCCGAGCGCGCCGCCATCGAGGACGAGAAGTCCCGTCTCTTCGACTTGTGGCAGAGCAACCTGGGCAAGGCCAAGGGCGAGGCGGCGCGGCTGTTCGGCGAGCGCGGCAAGCGCAAGGGCAAATGGGCCGAGTGGGTCCGCGCCGAGCTCGACGGCATGTCGCCGCCGGAGTACTCGAACATGGTGCGCAGTGAAGTCAATCGCCTGATGGCGGCGAACAAGTAAGGGCAAAACTCTCGACAATCGCCTCGCGCACCTTCACCAGCAGCGGGTCGGTCTGCGGGCTGGTCCGCCAGCCCAGCTCGATCGGATAACGCGGCAGTACAAGGGGGCAGGGCAGCAGCCGCAGGCCGGTGAACTCGGCGATCCGCCGCGCGGCATGCGCTGGAATGGTCGCCACCGCCTGGCTGCCCTTGAGCAGAAACGGCAAGGCGGCAAAGTGCGTGGTCGAGGCGCAGACCTGACGGCTCAGGCCCAGGTTGGCCAGGCCTTCATCGGTAATCCCGATAAACCCCTGGGACGACACCAGCAGGTGTTCGCGCTCGACGAACTCTTCAAGGCTGATCTGTTGCTGCCCTGGGGCCAGGCTGGCGGGGTCGGCCAGGCACAGGTAGTGGCCTTCCCCCAGCACCTGACGGCTGAGCAGGCGCTCGGCAAACCCTCCTGCACTGATGGCCAGGTCGACGCTGCGCTGCAACAGCGCCTCGGCGACGATCTGGCTGTGGCTCTGGCGGAAAATCAGCCGCAGCTTCGGCGCGCGCCGGGCCACGGCCTCGATCATCTGCCGGCCGTAGGCAATCTCGAAATCATCCGACAGCCCGAGCGTCACCGAACGGCCCTGATAGTCGGCGGCGTCCGGGGCGACCATGGCCAGGCTCTGGCGGCATTTGTTCAGGGCTTCGCTGACCACTGGCTTCAACTGATTGGCCTTGAGGGTGGGGGCCAGCCCGCGTCCGGTGCGCACGAACAGCGGGTCGCCATACAGTTCCCGCAGCCGGCGCAAGGCCGCGCTCATGGCCGACTGGGTGACGCCCAGGCGCAGCGCGGCATGGCTGGCACTGGACTCGTCATGCAGGGCTTCGAAGGCCTTGAGCAGGTTGAGGTCGACACTGGCGATATTCATCTGGTTCATATCATTAAGCACTGGCATGGGGTTTATCGATGATCAGGGGCCGCTGCAAAATGGGCAACACCTGATTGCCACGGAGACATCCCATGCCCAAGTCCGTTGTCGCTGCCCTGCAGATCGGTGCCTTGCCCGAAGGCAAGGCCGCCACCCTGGAACAGATCCTGTCCTACGAAACCGCGATCATCGAAGCCGGCGCGCAGTTGGTGGTGATGCCCGAAGCGCTGCTGGGGGGCTACCCCAAGGGCGAAGGCTTCGGCACCCAGCTGGGGTATCGCCTGCCGGAGGGGCGCGAGGCCTTCGCCCGCTATTTCGCCAATGCCATCGATGTCCCCGGGGTGGAAACCGAAGCCCTGGCCGGGCTGTCGGCGCGTACCGGGGCCAACCTGGTGCTGGGGGTGATCGAGCGCAGCGGCAGCACCCTGTATTGCACGGCGCTGTACTTCGACCCGCAGCAGGGGCTCACGGGCAAGCACCGCAAACTGATGCCCACCGGCACTGAGCGGCTGATCTGGGGCAAGGGCGATGGCTCGACCCTGCCGGTGCTGGACACCCAGGTCGGCCGGGTCGGCGCGGTGATCTGCTGGGAGAACATGATGCCGCTGCTGCGCACCGCGATGTATGCCCAGGGCATCGAGGTCTGGTGCGCGCCGACGGTGGACGAGCGGGAAATGTGGCAAGTGAGCATGCGCCATATCGCCCACGAGGGGCGCTGCTTCGTGGTCAGCGCCTGCCAGGTGCAGGCTTCCCCCGAAGAGCTGGGCCTGGAGATTGCCCATTGGCCGGCGCAACGGCCGCTGATTGCCGGCGGCAGCGTGATTGTCGGGCCGATGGGCGATGTCCTGGCCGGGCCGCTGGTGGGGCGCGCCGGGCTGATCAGCGCGCAGATCGATACCGCTGACCTGGTGCGGGCGCGCTATGACTACGACGTGGTTGGCCACTACGCGCGCCCGGATGTATTCGAACTGACGGTGGACCAGCGCGCCCGCCCCGGGGTGCGCTTTACCTGAGCTGGCGCCATTCCTCGCGGGTGATTTCCCAGAGGTCCACGGGAAACCGCCCGCTGACGAACTCGCCTTCCTCGGAACGGATCAAGCGCATGCCGCCGCGCTCGGAAATCCGCCGCGAAGCCTGGTTCGGCGCCGCCTTGGGCACGCGCATCAACGGCCGTTGCAGCACCTCGAACCAGTAGTGGTCCGCCGCCTCGCAGGCCTCGCTCATGTAGCCCTGGCCCTGCCATGGCGGGGCCAGCCAGAAGCCGCGGTTGTCGTCAGCCTGGTCCATCAGGCTGATGCAGCCGATCATCTGCCCCGGGTCGCTGCGCAGGCGCAGGGTCCAGTGCCATTCCGCGCCCCGGGCCATGGCCGGCAGGGCCAGGTCGCGCACGTAGCGCAAGGCGCCGTCGGCCGGGTAGGGCCAGGGCACCAGGGCGTTGAGGTAGCGCACCACCTGCCACTGCGGGAACAACTGCTGGATGGCGTCGGCATCCGCCAGCTCCAGAGGCTGCAGGAGCAATCGCGAGGTGGACAGCGGCGTTAGGTTGCCGTTCATGGCCTGGGTTCCTTGTGGGGGTTGCCGAGCATCAGTCGCTGGCTGAGAAAATCGACGAAGACTCGCAATTTTGGCAGCAGGTGTCGACTGCTGGGCCAGAGAATGGAGAATTTGCCGCGTTCCTGCTGGTAGTCGTCCAGCACCGACACCAGGCTGCCATCGGCCAGGGCACCACACACCACGAACTCTGGCACGTAGGCAATGCCCAGGCCCTGGGTCGCGGCATGAATCAGCGATTCCAGGTTGTTGCTGGTCAGGGCACTGCCCAGCTCCAGCGGCGGCGCGCCGCTGGCCTGGCGCAGGTTCCACTGCTGCAGCACGCTGCCGCCGGGGAACTTGTAGCGCAGGCAGGCATGCCGCTCCAGGTCCTGGGGCGTCTGCGGAGTGCCGCGCCGGGCAAAATAGCCGGGTGCGCCGATCAGCACGAAGCCGAAGGGCCCCAGGTTTCTCGACTTGAGCTGCGAGTCCGGCAGCTCGCCGCTGCGGATCACCGCGTCCACCCCTTCGGCGATCACGTCGATCAGCCGGTCGTTGAAATCCAGGTCCAGCTCGATGTCCGGGTAGCGCGCGGAAAACTCCGGGAGGATCGGCAGCAGCATGCGGTAGCCGATGGCCGGCAGGCTGACCCGCAGCCGGCCCCGGGGCGTGTCGCTGAGCCGCGCCAGTTCGGCCTCGGCTTCCTGGACCTGATCGACGATGCGCTGGCCGCGCTCGTAGAACAGCGCGCCTTCGTCGGTCAGGCTGATGCGCCGGGTACTGCGGTTCAGCAGGCGCACGCCGAGGCGCTGCTCCAGGCGCGCCAAGGCTTTGCCCACCGCCGAGGCGGACAGCCCCAGGCGCTCGCCGGCACCCACCAGGCTGCCGCTCTGGACCACGCAGACAAACACCTGCAGGCCGTTAAGGTTGTCCATCGTTCACCTCGATTGCAGCGTTTTTGTCCGTAAAGAGCGGAAGAATGCCCTGTTTTTTGCCGATTGCGGCCTGCCTACCATGGTTTTTCTTTAAACGGACCCTGGCTAGCAGGGCTGAGAGGTGTGTGTGAACCCTGAACTCGAACTATCCCTCGGGCAGTCGGCCCGGAGTCGCCCGCAGTCCGCCTCTGGCGTGCTCGCCGCGGTGTGCCTGGCGGCCCTGATGCTGCCGCTGACCTTTGTCGGGGTGGCCGTGGCGACCCCGGCCATTGGTCATGAACTGGGTGGCAGCCCGCTGGCCCTGAGCTGGACCACCAATGCCTTCATGCTGACCTTTGGCAGTGTGCTGATGGCAGCCGGCACCCTGGCCGACGAATTTGGCCGCAAGCGCCTGTTCAGCCTGGGCGTGGCGCTGTTCGGCCTGAGCTCCCTGGCCCTGGTGTTCGTGCCGACGCTGCTGTGGCTGAACCTGTTGCGCGGGGTCCAGGGGCTGGCCGGCGCCGCAGCCCTGGCCGGTGGTTCGGCGGCCTTGGCCCAGGCGTTCGAGGGGCCGGCGCGCACGCGGGCCTTCAGCCTGCTGGGCACCACCTTTGGCGTCGGCCTGGCCTTCGGCCCGATCCTCGCCGGAGCACTGGTGGAGCACGTCGGCTGGCGCGGGATCTTTGTCTCCGGGGCGCTGATCGGCGGCCTGTCCCTGGGGTTTGGCGTGCCACGCATGGCAGAGTCCCGGGACCCCGAAGCCCAGGGCGTGGACTGGCCCGGCACCTTGAGTTTCACCCTGGCCCTGGTGCTGCTCACCTGGGGCATCCTGCAGGCCCCGCAAAGCGGCTGGAGCAGCCCCTGGGTCCTGTCGTTGCTGGCGGGGTCGATGCTGGCGCTGTGGCTGTTCATTGTCGTCGAGGGGCGGGCGGCGCGGCCGATGCTGGACCTGTCGTTGTTCCGTTACCCGCGCTTTGTCGGGGTGCAGGTACTGCCCATCGCCACCTGTTACTGCTATGTGGTGCTGCTGATTTTGCTGCCGATCCGCTTTATCGGCGTTGAAGGCTACAGCGCCATCGATGCCGGGCTGCTGATGCTTGCGTTGTCGGCGCCGATGCTGGTGGTGCCGTTCGCGGCGGGCTGGCTCAGCCGCTGGTTCAGCGCCGGCAACCTGTCGAGCCTGGGCCTGCTGGTGGCCGCCGCCGGTTTGTGCTGGCTGAGCCTGGTCGGCCCGGCACAGGCGCCAATCGAACGGGTCTGGCCGTTGCTGCTGATCGGCCTGGGCAGCGGGCTGCCCTGGGGATTGATGGACGGGTTGTCGGTGAGCGTGGTGCCCAAGGAGCGCGCGGGCATGGCCAGCGGCATTTTCAGCACCACTCGGGTGGCCGGCGAGGGCATTGCCCTGGCTCTGGTGGTGGCGCTGCTGGCGGGGCTGTTGCAGCAGTCCCTGGCCGGCCGGGCATTGCCCGGCGAGACGCTGATGCTGGCGGCTCGGCAACTGGCCGGAGGCGACCTGCCCGGTACGCTGGCGACCGTGCCGGAGCTGGGCCGGGAAGCGTGGCTGACGCTGTATGGGCAAGCGTTCAGCCGGCTGTTGCAGGTGCTGGCGCTGATTACCCTGCTGGCGGCGCTGGTGGTGCGAGTGACGCTGCATGAGCCGCGCCACCCGAGGCCGGCGACGGCCTGATCAGCGGAACTCGAAGAACTCGTAGTGCAGATTGCTTTCGGGAATCTCGCACTCGTTCATCAACTGGCGAACCTGACCGAGCAGGCCCTTGGGGCCACAGAAGCTGACCTGGATCTGCTGCGGGTCGGTTTCTGCCGCCGTGCGTCTCAGGGTCTGCGCCAGGGGTTCGCTGCCGCCGCTGTTGGCGACGAAATTCACCCCGCGAGCCTGGGCCATGCCTTGCAGGGTGTCGGCGCTGGGGAACGCCCGCGACGGGTTGTAGCAATACACCAGGGTGGCCTTGTCGAATTGCCCGGCGGCGTCATCCTGCAGCCAGGAAATGAACGGCGAGATGCCCACGCCGCCACCGATCCAGATCTCCCGGGCGGCTGCCTGCGGTCGCTTGAAGCGCCCGTAAGGCGCGTAGATGTCGGCGCGCATGCCAACCTTGACCCGCTGGCGCAGGCGCTGGGTGTAGTCGCCCAGGGCCCGGATCACGAACTCGATGCGCCCGTCATGCTGGTGGGCACTGGCGATAGTGAACGGGTGCGGTTCGCGCAGGCCCTTTTCCTGCATCGCCAGAAAAGCGAACTGCCCGGCCTTGAAGGGGAACCCCTTGCCCAGGGGAATCAGTTCCAGGTGCAGGGAGTTCTTCTCCACCTTGACCGCCGTCACCTGGTATTCACCGGCCTTGGCCAGTAGCGGGTAGAGCAGCAGCTTGTACAGGGCACCAAGCACCCCGAGCACGCAGAGCAGGCCCAGCCAGATGCCCGAGGGCGAGTCGAGGGTGATCGGCGACTTGAAGCTCAACCCGTGCAGGATGACGATCAGGAACAGCGGGCCGGAGAGCTTGTGCCACCAGCGCCACTGGCTGTAGGGAATGTTGCGGTTCAGTGCCAGGAGCACGATCAGGCCCAGGGCCACGTAGCTCAACTGGCGCACCAGGCGCGTCCAGTACTTGGACAGTTCGAGGATCGGCACACTGTTCCATTCATCCAGGTTGGCCTTGAACACCAGGTGATAACTGGCGAACGCCAGCGCCCAGATGCCCAGCCATTTGTGCGCCTCGTAGACCCGGTCAAGGCCACCGAACAGCCGCTCGACCCAGCCCCATCGGCTGGCCAGCAGGCAGGACAGGGCCATGTAGGCCAAGGCGGTGCTGCCGAGAATCATGCTCAGGGTGGCCGAGGTCAGCCAGGTGGCGGAAGGAATCTCCAGCAGGAGGGTGAAGGTGGTGATCAGCAGAGTGCCGACAAGCGTGTGCCAGGTTTTCAAAAGTGCATGACTCCAATGAGGAAATGCCGTCATGGCGCGGCAAAGGGCGCGAAGCATAAAGCGGTTATGACAGGCTTTTTGCCGCCAAAACCTCGGGGATTTTAACCGATTGGCCAGTGGGTGCAGTGATCTGAATCATCGATCTTTGGTCTATAAAGTGTTGAAAATGATCGAATATCACTCGCATTCCGATTCCGTGCAGGAACGCTGTCCGGGCAGGCGCGGGCGGGTGTTTGTGTGTCGATTGTGCTGCACCGGTGTTCGCGTGCGTCTAGCAGCCATAGCCCCGCCCATAGCCCCGCAGCCGTATTGGTAATGAGTCAGAACATGCAAGACCTGTTGAACCAGATTCTCGATGAAGTCCGCCCCCTGATCGGCCAAGGCCGGGTGGCCAATTACATTCCGGCCCTGGCGGATGTGCCGGCCAACCAGTTGGGCATTGCCGTGTATGGCAACGACGGCCAGGTGTTCAGTGCCGGGGACGCCGACACGCCGTTTTCGGTGCAGAGCATTTCCAAGGTCTTCAGCCTGGTGCAAGCCATTGGCCATTCCGGCGAGGCGATCTGGCAGCGCCTGGGCCACGAGCCCTCGGGGCAGCCCTTCAACTCCCTGGTGCAGTTGGAATTCGAGCGCGGCCGGCCGCGCAATCCGTTCATCAACGCCGGGGCGCTGGTGATCTGCGACATCAACCAGTCACGCTTCGCCGCGCCGGCCTTGTCGATGCGCGACTTTGTCCGGCGCCTGTCGGGCAACAGTCAGGTGATGGTGGATGGCCGGGTGGCGGAGTCGGAATACCAGCACCGCGCCCGTAACGCGGCCATGGCCTACCTGATGCAGTCCTTCGGCAACTTCCATAACGATGTCGAGGCGGTGCTGCGCAGCTACTTCAGCCATTGCGCCTTGCGCATGAGTTGCGTCGACCTGGCCCGGGCTTTCTGTTTCCTGGCCAACGACGGTTTCTGCAAGCACAGCGGCGAGCAGATGCTCAGCCGGCGCCAGACCCAACAGGTCAACTCGATCATGGCCACCAGCGGCCTGTACGACGAAGCCGGCAACTTCGCCTATCGGGTCGGCCTGCCGGGCAAGAGTGGCGTGGGCGGGGGGATTGTCGCGGTGGTGCCGGGGCAGTTCACGGTGTGCGTGTGGTCGCCGGAACTCAACGGCGCCGGCAACTCGCTGGTGGGCATGGCGGCCCTGGAACTGCTCAGCCAGCGCATCGGCTGGTCAGTGTTCTAGTGCTTACCAGGCGTCCGGGTTGCTCAGGCTGAGCTGCCCGCGCTCGATGAAGCGCTGGGTGCCGAACACGCCGCCGGCCAGCTTGCCGCGCAGCACGTAGGGCAGGTTGTCGAGGCTTTGGGTCTGGCCCAGGCCCAGGGTCTGGCGCAGCACCGAGAAGGCCGAGACGCTGACCGGAATCACCAGGATGTCTTCCGAGTAACGGCCGATATGCCCTTGCTGGTCGCTGACCCCGGAGGCCAGCGGGCGGCCGTTGACTTCCAGGTCCAGGGCCACGCCGTTGTAGTCGATGGGGCTTTCGTTGGGGTTCTGCAGGCGCAGTTTCACCGCAAAGCGCATTTCCAGGTCCTGGCTCGGCAGCGGCTCGATACCCACCACGTTGATCGCCAGCGGGTCGCGGTTGGGCATCAGCGCGCAGGCGCTCAGGCTCAGGAACACCAGGGTCAGTACGATGAATCTGCGCATGGAAAACCTGCTGGCAAGGAATGGACACAGTGGCGAACGATGGGCGCCGCGCACGCAGCATAGACGCCCGCGAGCCTCAGGAGTTCGCTTGGCCGCTCATGTCCGGGTCCTGCATGACCTTGAGGGTTGCCGCTTCCGGATCGAACTCGTCCTCTTCCAGCTCAAGGAACTCCTCCGGCAGGAAGATGTTGAGGAAGATCGCGCAGAAGGCGCCCACGGTGATCGGCGACTCGAAGATGTTGTGCAGCGCCTTGGGCAGCTCGCGCAGCACTTCCGGCACCGCCGCCACGCCCAGGCCCATGCCTAGGGAAATGGCCACGATCAGCACGTTGCGCCGGTGCAGCCCGGCTTCGGCGAGGATCTTGATCCCGGCCACGGCCACGGTGCCGAACATGATCAGGGTGGCGCCGCCCAGCACCGGCTTGGGCATCAGTTGCAGCACCGCGCCGATCACCGGGAACAACCCCAGCAGCACCAGCAGCCCGGCAATGAAGTAGGCCACGTAGCGGCTGGCCACGCCGGTCAGCTGGATCACCCCGTTGTTCTGGGCAAAGGTCACCATCGGCAGGCTGTTGAACACTGCTGCCACCGCCGAGTTGAAGCCATCCGCCAGCAGCCCGGACTTGATGCGCTTGATGTACAGCGGGCCCTTGACCGGCTGCTGGGAAATCATCGAGTTGGCGGTCAGGTCGCCGGCCGCTTCCAGGGGCGAGATCAGGAAGATCACCGCCAGCGGAATGAAGGCGATCAGGTCGAAGGAGAAGCCGTACTTGAACGGCACCGGCACGCTCACCAGCGGCACCTCGGGCAGGGCCGCCATGTCCACCCGGCCGAGCATCCAGGCCACCACGAAGCCCAGGGTCAGGCCGATGACGATCGAGCCCAGGCGCAGCATCGGGTGGTTGAAGCGGTTGAGTATCACGATGGTCAGCAGCACCAATGCCGCCAGGCCCAGGTTGCTCGCCGCGCCCAGGTCGCTGGCGCCGTAGCCGCCGGCCATGTCGGTGACCGCCACCTTGATCAGCGACAGGCCCATCAGGGTGATGATGGTGCCGGTCACCACCGGGGTGATCAGCTTGCGCAGCTTGCCGATGAACTGGCTGAGGAACATCTCGATAAAGGCCGCGACAAAACAGATGCCGAAGATGGTGGAGAGGATGTCGTCGGTGCTGCCGCCCCGGCCCTTGACCATGAAGCCTGCGCTGAGCAGCACGCTGATAAAGGAAAAGCTGGTGCCCTGCACGCACAGCAGGCCGGAACCGATCGGCCCCAGGCGCCGGGCCTGGACGAAGGTGCCCAGGCCGGAGACGAACAGCGCCATGCTGATCAGGTACGGCAGCTCGCTTTCCAGGCCCAGCACGCCGCCGAAGATCAGGGTCGGGCTGATGATGCCGACGAAGCTGGCCAGCACGTGCTGCAGGGCGGCGAAGATGGCCGCGCTGAAATGCGGACGGTCGTTCAGGCCGTAGATCAGGTCTGACTTGTAGCGGGGAGGGGAGCGATCAGGTGCGGTCATGGGAGAAGGCCTGCCAGTGGCGTGTGAAAACAGCGGGGGCACACGTCGGAAAGTGGACGGGACTTGGGTCGCACAGCCATGGCATGGACAAGGCGTGCGCACCCGGTCAGAAAAAAGGAGGCGCAGGATGCCAGAAAGGCGCCGCTGTCAGAAGGGCAGGCCGGTGGAAAAAGCCAATTTGCAAAGGATACGAAAGATACTGTTTCTCATTTGCCTTTATGGAATAATCCGCCTCCCCGATCCGCGGACCGCCTTCCGATGCTGCCCACCCCCAGCCTGCTGCGCAGCTTTCAAGAGCATTACGACGACCTGCTGAAGTTTCTCACCCGGCGCATGAGCGATCGCCAGCGGGCGGCGGACGTGGCCCAGGAGACCTACCTCAAGCTGCTCAAGGTCGACCAGCAGACGCTGGAGGTGCATGACGATCGCCGCTTCATCTTCCGCGTGGCCGGCAACCTGGCCATCGACACCCTGCGCCGCGAGCAGCGCCTGGCGGCCAACCACAGCGACGGCGAGCAACACAACGAAGCGGTGGACCCGGCCCCGGCGCCGGAAACGGTGCTGTTGGCCAAGGAGCGCCTGGCGGTGCTCGACCAGGCCCTGGCGCAGCTGTCGGACAACGCCCGCCAGGCCTTGCTGCTCAATCGCCTGGAAGGCCTGACCCAGGCGCAGATCGCCGCGCGCCTGGGTGTTTCCGAAAGCATGGTGGCAAAATACATCGGCCAGGCCCTGCGCCACTGCCGCGACTGGCTGAAGGTCCACCATGAATAACTCCTTGCCGCCTGCTGCCGACGCCATGACCGACCACCCCGAAAACCTTGAAGACGCCGCCATCGACTGGCTGGTGCTGCTGCATTCCGGCCACGCCACGCCGGCCCAGCGCATGGCGTTCCAGCAATGGCGCCAGCGCAGCCCGGCGCATGCCGCGGCCGCCGCCGAGGCCCAGCAGTTGTGGGGCGATCTGGGGCACACCGAGGCCGCGCAGCAGCATCAGGCGCCGGTGGCGCTCCGGCCGCGGCGCTTCTGGCCGGCCCTGGCGGCTTCACTGCTGCTGGCAGTGGGTGCTGGCATCGGTTGGCAGCAGTGGCCGGCCTTGAGCTCGGACTACCACACCGGGGTCGGCCAGCAACAGCGCCTGACCCTGGCGGATGGCTCCCGGGTCACCCTCAACAGTGGCAGCGCGTTGTCGGTGGCCTATTCGGCGCACGAGCGCCGGGTGATCCTGCGCGCTGGCGAGGCGCTGTTCGAACCGCTGGCCGACCCGCAGCGGCCGTTCGTGGTCCAGGCCCAGGCCCAGCAACTGCAAAGCGCCGCCAGTGCCTTCAGCGTGCGCCGTGATGGCGAGCAACTGACGGTGGTGGTGCGCGAGGGCCAGGTGCAGTTCAGCGGCGACCACGCGCCGGTGCTGCTCCAGGCCGACCAGCGCCTGCAATACCAGCCCGGCCAGCCGCTGCTGGCCCAGCAGAGCGTGGACGCTGCCAGCCTGACCGCCTGGCAGCGCGGCAAGCTGATCTTCAACGGCCGCCCGCTGGGCGAGGTGATCGCTGAACTGGAGCGCTACCAGCACGGGCGCATCCTGATTTCCGACACTCAATTGGCGGCGCTGGCGATCAGCGGGGTGTTCGACCTGCACGACCCGCAAGGCTCGCTCAACGCCTTGCAGCAGCGCTATCCGCTGCAAGTGACCTACCTGCCCTGGCTGGCGCTGTTGCACTGAGGCGAATTTTTTTGCCCGACGCACTGCAAGTTCCTTTGCGGGAAATCGTCGTAGTGAGGCTGAGAAGAAAATCATTCTCATTGACGTCATTTCAACCGGCTGGGAAGGAACACGTGAAAGCAATGTTCAAGCTGTCGACACTGGGGCGCGGTCAACACATCATGCGCCGCACATTACTGGCCCAGGCGCTGTTCGCCGGGGCCTTGAGCCCGGTCCTGGTGCTGGCCGACGAGGCCGCGACGCTTACGCAGGCCGGCGCTGCCGAGGCGCGCCGGGTCTCGCTGAACCTGCCGGCCCAGCCACTGGATCAGGCGCTGACCCGCTTCGCCGACCAGGCCGACGTGCGCCTGCTGTACACCACCAGTGATGTCGCGGGCCTGCAATCCACCGCGCTCAACGGTGAGCTCACCCTGGCCCAGGCCCTGCACCGCCTGCTGGCCGGCAGCGGCATGAGCTGGTCGTTCAGCGATGGCCGCACGGTGATCCTGCGCCGCGCCGCGGCCCCGGCCGCAAGCTTCAACCTCAAGCCGACCCAGGTCACCGTGGCGTCGCGCACCAGTGCCGCCATCAGCGAGATCCCCGGCACGGTGTGGGTGGTGGAACAGCGCCAGCTGCGCGAACAGTTGAGCACCGGGGTCAGCCTCAAGGAAGCCATCGGCAAGCTGGTGCCGGGCCTCGACCTGGCGCCGGAAGGCCGCACCAACTATGGCCAGAACATGCGTGGGCGCAACGTCCTGGTGATGATCGACGGGGTCAGCCAGAACAGCTCCCGGGGCCTGTCCCGACAGTTCGACAGCATCTCGCCGTTCAACGTCGAGCGGGTTGAAGTGCTGTCCGGGGCCAGCGCCATCTACGGCGGCGGCGCCACCGGCGGCATCATCAACATCGTCACCAAGAAAGGCGAGCCGGGCCCGGCGCGTTTCGAGACCCAGCTGGGCGCCAGCAGCGGCTTCAACAACAGCGACGACCTGACCACCCGCATCGCCCAGTCGGTGAGCGGCGGCAACGACGCCATCAGCGGCCGGCTGGCGGTGGCGGGGGAGCAGAACCAGGCGTTCTATGACGGCGCCGGCCAGCAGATCTTCATCGACAACACCCAGACCGACCTGCAGTACAACCGCACCCTGGACCTGATGGGCAGCCTGGCCCTGCAGTTCAACGAGGAGCAGAGCCTGGACCTGCTAGCCCAGTACTACGACTCGGGCAACCACGGCAGCACCGGGATCTACTTCCCCAACCTCAAGTACAAGGCGCCGTCCAACCTGGAGGATGCCCAGCTGCGCGGCGGCTATTCCACGGACCTGGAACCGCGCACCAAGCGCCTGCTGCTCAACGCCAACTACCACCACAGCGACGTGCTGGGCCAGGACTTCTACCTGCAGGCCTCGTACCGCAAGGAAGACGACAACTTCTTCCCGTTTCCCTACTACAACAGCGGCAGCCCGGCAGGCTCCAAGGGCGTGTACTTCGCCGCTTCGCAGCAGAACTTCGAGGTCACCAGCCTCAAGGCGCTGTTCGCCAGGGAGTTTTCCGCGTTCAAGCTGACTTACGGCGTGGACCTGGACCGCGAGCGTTTCAACGCCGAGCAGAGCACCTTCGACCAGGGCCTCTCCTCGGGCAGCGGCGGCCTCGACCTGGTGACCCAGAGCAAGGCGCCGCGCTATCCCAGCTACCGGGTCGATGGCCTGTCCGGCTACGCCCAGCTGGACTGGCACGCCACCGACAACCTGACGGTGTCCGGCGGCTACCGGCGCCAGCAGATGGACGTGGATGTCGGCCAGTTCAAGAACGTGCCTGGCGGCAGCAACGACTATGCGGTCAACCTCTACAACCTGGGCAGCATCTACGACTTCAAGAACGGCCACCAGTTGTGGGTCAACTACGGCGAGGGCTTCGATCTGCCGGACCCGGCCAAGTTCTACGGCAAGCCGGGGCTGAGCGTCGACGACAACCCCCTGGCCGGGATCAAGAGCCGCCAGGTGGAAACCGGCTGGCGTTTTTCTGACAGCGACTGGGATGCCCAGGCGGCGCTGTACTACATCTGGTCGGACAAGGTGATCACCACCGACCAGGCCACCCTGACCATCGATGTCAAGGACCAGAAGAGCCGCGACTACGGCTTCGAGAGCGCCCTGACCCGGCATTTGCAGAACGGCTGGGAGCTGGGTGGCACCCTGCACGCGGTGCGTTCCGAGGAGGAGGGCAAGAACGGCGGCTGGAAAAAGCGTGATGCACGTTATGCATCCCTGTCCAAACTCACGGCCTTCGTCGGCTGGAAGGATGACAGCAGCAGCGTGCGCCTGCAGGGCAACCACGCCTTCAACCTCAAGGACGACGCGGTCAAGCAGGTCGACGCCACCCACAGCATCGATGCGCCCAACACCATCGACGGCTACACCACCTTCGACCTGCTGGGCAGCCACGACACGGCGTTCGGCACCTTCAGCGGTGGCATCCAGAACCTTCTGGACAAGCAGTACAGCACCGTCTGGGGCCAGCGCGCCAAGCTGTTCTATTCACCGACCTACGGCCCGGATTACCTCTACGACTACCAGGGCCGTGGCCGCACCTACACCCTGACCTGGACCATGGCCTACTGACGCTCCTGCAGCCGCTGCCGAGCCCCTGCGGGCCGTTCGCAGCCTGCGACAGCGGCTACACAATCCCCCGCCTGCACTCAGCCTCCTGACAGAAACTGTCAGGAGGCTCTGGTAATCTGCGCCGGTGTTTTTTCCGGAGTGCACCTGCGTGTCGCGAGCCAGTCGTTTACTCACCTTGTTGCAGATGCTGCGGGGCAAGAGCCGTCCCGTCACCGCGGCCAGCCTGGCGGCGGAGCTGGAGGTGTCCGAGCGCACCCTGTACCGCGATATCGCCGAACTGACGTCCCTCGGTGCGCCGATCTACGGCGAGGCCGGCATCGGCTACGTGTTGCGCAGTGGGCTGTTCCTGCCGCCGTTGATGCTCAATGCCGATGAAACCGAGGCCGTGGTGCTGGGCCTGCGTTACGTTGATCAGCGCGGCGACGAGGTGCTGAGCAAGGTCGCCGCCGACGCCATGGCCAAGATCGCCGCGGTGCTGGCCCCGGCGGCCCAGGATGCCTTGCGCAACCCGACCCTGCTGCCGGGCCCGGCGGGCTGGGGCTTTCCGGACAACCCGGTGTCGCTGAACGTGTTCCGCCAGGCGATCCGCCATCAGGCCAAGCTGTTGATCGACTATGCCGACGTCAACCGCACCCCCAGCCAGCGGCTGATCTGGCCCCTGGCCCTGGGCTTTCTCAACGAGGCCCGGGTGATCGTGGCCTGGTGTGAACTGCGCGAGGATTACCGGACCTTTCGCACCGACCGCATTGCCGCCGCCCAGGAGCAGGGCGAGCTGTATCCGGGGCGGCGCAGCGACTGGTTGCGAGCCTGGCGCAAACGCCTGCAGAGCGATGAGCAGGGCCGATTCACTGCTGACAGGAAATGACGCAAGGGGGCTTTAGCATGGCTCCCTCATTCAACAGCAAGGAGCTTTTGTCATGTCGGCCACCGACCCTTCCCTGGCCCCGGCCATCGTTGCGTATGTCACCGCGGTCAACAGCGGCGACAGCACCGTGGTGGCGTCGATCTTCGCTGCCCGGGCCCAGGTCTTCGATGAGCGTGAGCACTGCGTGGGGCCCCAGCAGATTGCCCGCTGGATGGGCGCAGGCGCGCGCCGCCTGGAAGTCCTCGGGGTGCAGCAGCGGACCGGCAAGATCTTGCTGGACAGCCGGGTGTGCGGTGATTTTCCCGGCAGCCCCCAGGCCTTGCGCCACACCTTCCGTCTGGACGACCAGGGCCGGATCGAGCGCCTGGACATCTCGCGCTGATGTAGCCGCTTGCGCAGGCCCGCAGCCTCGGCAGCGGCCACACATCAGGCCGGGAGCCGCTCGTGGTGGCATACTGCGGCTCTTTGCCAGGAGGCCAGCGGCCCATGCCATTCGATTCCCCCATGAGTGCTTATCGACAGGCCCTTGAGCAGGACGGCTTTGTCGCCGATGCCGCCCAGGCGCGGGCGGTGCAGGCTTTGCAGCAATGCCATGAAGCGCTGCATCAAGGGCGCAGGCACGTCTCAGGGGTGTATCTGTGGGGGGCGGTAGGCCGGGGCAAGACGTGGCTGATGGACCAGTTCTACCAGAGCCTGCGGGTGCCGGCGCGGCGCCAGCACTTTCACCATTTCATGGGCTGGGTGCATCAGCGCTCGTTCCAATTGACTGGTATCGCCGACCCGTTGCAGGCCCTGGCCCGAGAGCTTGCCGAAGAGGTGCGGGTGCTGTGTTTCGACGAGTTGTTCGTCAATGACATCGGCGATGCGATCATTCTCGGGCGCCTGTTCCAGGTGATGTTCGACCAGGGCGTGGTGCTGGTCTGCACCTCCAACCAGCCCCCCGAGCAGTTGTATGCCGACGGCTTCAACCGCGAGCGCTTCGTTCCAGCCATCAGCGCCATTCGCCAGCACATGCAGGTGCTGGCGGTGGACGGCGAGCAGGACCATCGGCTGCACCCGGGCGCCGCTGAACAACGCTACTGGCTCGCCGCCGCCGGGCAGCCCAGCGCCCTGGAGCCGGTGTTCGAGCGCTTGAGCGCGGGGCAAGCGGTGTCCACTGAAGCGCTGCTGCTCGGCTACCGGCCGGTAACCGTGGTCAAGGTCGCCCAGAAGGTGATCTGGTGTCGCTTCCCGGAGCTCTGCGAGCAGCCGTTTTCAGCGATGGACTTCATGGCCCTGTGCGACCGCTTTCAGGCCATTCTGCTGAGCCAGGTGCCCAACCTCAGTGCTTGCCAACGCCCCGGTCGCATTGCCCGGGGCACCGAGGATGGCGCCGAACGCGTGGCGGCGGGTGACCGCGAGTTGCCGCAACTGTCGGTGCATGACGACGCGGTGCGGCGCTTCATCGCCCTGGTGGACGAGTGCTATGACCGCAAGGTGCCGTTGTATCTGGAAGCCCAGGTGCCCATGGAGCAGCTCTACACCGAGGGCTATCTGGAGTTCGCCTTCCGCCGCACCCTCAGCCGCCTGCGGGAAATGCAGTTGCAACGGTTTGCCAGCGCGCCGCAGGCGTGAAGGGAAGCATTTCAGGCTGTGTAGGAGCCTGCTCGAGGCATAGAGTTTTCGCAGCTCAGGGGCTTAAAAATCTTCGTTCGGTCAAAAACCTCAGCCTACAATCGAGGCTGTCTGAGCCGTGAGCGCTCACTTTCAACGTGTTGATCGAGGATGAACATGGACGTTGCCGATGTCGTGGTGCTGCAAGCCAGTTTCAGCAACCCGGTGCATGCCGAAGCCATAGGCGTGTTGCTCAACCACTATGCCGAGGACGTGATGGGGGGAGGCCAGTCCCTGGATGCGGACCGGCTTCGGCAGTTGCCGGAGGAACTGGCCAAGCGGCCCCAGGCGTTCAGTGTGCTGGCCTTTGCCGGCGGCCAGCCGGTGGGCCTGGTGAACTGCTTCGAGGGCTTCTCGACCTTTGCCTGCCGCCCGCTGGTGAATGTGCATGACGTGGTGGTGCTCGACAGCTACCGCGGGCAGGGCCTGAGCAAGCGCATGCTGCAGAAGGTCGAGGATATCGCCCGGCAACGCGGCTGCTGCAAGATCACCCTGGAAGTACTGGAGGGCAATGCCCAGGCTCAGGCGGCCTATCAGGCCTGCGGTTTCGCCCATGCCATGCTCGACCCGGCCCAGGGGCGCATGCTGTTCTGGAGCAAAGCCTTGTAATGCACGACCTCAAGCCCACGGTGCAGCCCCCGGTAGAGACGCTCTGGGGGATCTTCCTGGTGTTTCTGCGCCTGGGCTTGAGCTCGTTCGGCGGGCCGCTGGCGCACCTGGGCTACTTTCGCCAGGAGTTCGTCCAGCGCCGGCGCTGGCTGGGGGAGCACGCTTATGCCGAGCTGGTGGCCCTGTGTCAGTTTCTTCCCGGGCCGGCCAGCAGTCAGGTGGGCATGGCCTTGGGGCTGTCTCGCCGCGGAGTGCCCGGCGCCCTGTGTGCCTGGGCCGGTTTTACCCTGCCTTCAGCCCTGGCCCTGACGCTGCTGGCCCTGGGCCTGGGCGCCGGGGTTCCGGCCGGGGTGCTCAAGGGCCTGCAACTGGTGGCTGTGGCGGTGGTGGCACACGCCTTGTGGGGCATGGCCCGCAGCCTGTGTCGGGGGCCCTTGCGGATGAGCATCGCGTTGCTGGCGGCGCTGCTGGTGCTGCGCTGGCCGGGCCTGGCGGCGCAGTTGCTGGTGATGCTACTGGCGGCCCTGGTGGGCCGGGGCTTGATCAAGCCGGTGTTCCAGGCGCAGGTCGACGCTTACGCCGCAGGCTCCAGCCGCCGCCTCGGGCTTTTCTGCCTGGGGCTGGCGTTGTTGCTACTGCTGCTGTTGCCGGGGCTGGCAATGCTTTGGCCAAGCCGCCTGCTGAGCCTGTTCGACGGTTTCTACCGGGTCGGCGCCCTGGTGTTCGGCGGCGGCCACGTGGTGTTGCCGCTGTTGCAGGCACAGGTGGTGGAGCCCGGCTGGATCAGCAGCCAACTGTTTCTTGCCGGTTATGCCAGTGCCCAGGCCATGCCCGGCCCACTGTTCAGCGTCGCGGCTTTTCTTGGCGCGGCCATCGACGGCTGGAGCGGGGCAGTGGTGTGCCTGCTGGCGATCTTCCTGCCAGGGCTGTTGCTGGTGATCGGCGTGGTGCCTTTCTGGCAACGGTTGCGCCACCGCCAGGGGATCCAGGCCGCATTGGCCGGGGTCAACGCGGCGGTGGTGGGCCTGCTGGCGGCGGCGTTGTATCAACCCTTGTGGAGCAGCAGCGTGACCGGCCCGCTGCCATTGGCGGCGGTGCTGGTGGCGCTGGCGCTGTTGTCCAGCGGCCGGGTGCCGCCCTGGGCGCTGGTGCTGGCAGGGGGCGCGGTGGGTGCCTGGTTGTTCTAGGCGCTGGCGTGGCCTGGCTTGGCAGCGCACAGGGGTAGCCACTGGCCGCCACTAGAGGTCGTGCTGCGCCGGGTCGAGCTTGGGAAACACCAGGCGGAACTCGGTCAGGTGCTCGGGAAGGCTGCTGGCTTCGGTGCGCCCCTGATGCAGGTTCATGATCGAACGCACGATCGCCAGGCCCAGCCCGGTGCCGCCTTCGGCGCGAGTGCGGCTGCTGTCGACCCGGTAGAAACGCTCGAACAGATGGGGCAGGTGGCAAGCGGCGATGCCGGGCCCCGGGTTGCTCACGCACAGGCTCACGGCGTCCACCGTCTGTTCCACGCGCAGGCTGATCTGCTCCTGGGGCGGGCTGTGGCGGATGGCGTTGGACAGCAGGTTGGAGATCGCCCGCTGGATCATCAGGCGGTCCCCCAGGACCCAGGCGTCGCCGCTCAGTTGCAGTTGCAGTTGCTTGTCCTCGGCGCTCAGGGCGAACAGGTCGACCACCCGGCGCGCTTCTTCGCCCAGGGCGACCCGGGTGAACCGGGCCTGGGATGCTGGCTGGCTGACCTGGGCCAGGAACAGCATGTCGGCGACGATCCGCGTGACTCGCTCCAGCTCTTCGATACTGGCTTCCAGCACCGCCTTGTATTCTTCCGGCGGGCGCTCCCGGGACAGGGTCACCTGGGCCTTGCCCATGAGGTTGCTGATGGGGGAACGCAGCTCGTGGGCCAGGTCGTCGGAGAATTGCGACAGGCGCTGCACGCCGCCGTCCAGGCGTTGCAGCATGACGTTGATGCCCTGGCCCAGCTCCGCCAGTTCCCGGGGCAGGCCTTGCAGGGGCAGGCGGTGGGTCAGGTCCTGGGTGGTCACGCGCGCGGCAACCCGGCTGAATTGTTGCAGGGGCAGCAGGCCCCGCTGTACCAGCCACCAGGCGCCGAAGCCGATCAGCAGCAGCAACAGCGGCAGGGCGATCACGGTGGAGCGCAGGTAAGCGCTGAGCAGCGCCTGATCGTTGCTGCGGTCCAGGCTCAGCACCACTTGCACCTGTTCGCCGTTGCACAGGCTCATTTGCCGGCTGGCGCTGAGCACCGGGTTGCCGCGGCTGTCGCGCCAGTCCAGGTAGCTGTCGCTGCCCGTTTCGCCCAGGGCCTTGGGCAAGGGCTCTTGGGCGAGGCCGCCGACTGTCAGCAAGGGCTTGGCCAGCGGATCGTCGCCAAGGACGCTCAATTGCAGGTTGTCGTGCCCCATCACCAGGTCCAGCAGGGAGTGGGGGCGGGCCGCCAGGTCGCTGCTTTTCAGGTCGCTGGTGAGGCTGTGCTGGATCTGCTCCAGCTTGCCGTCCAGGCCCTTGCGCGCCAGGTTGCCGAGTTCATGGCTCAAGGCCAGGTAGGCCAGGGTGGCCAGCAGCACCACCAGCGCCGCGCCCATCAGGCTGACGGTCAGCCCCAGGCGCATGGACAGGCTGCTGTTGGCCGCCGCCGCGGGTGCGGCCTTCATGGGCGCACTTCCAGTACATAACCGACACCGCGCAGGGTGTGGATCAGCTTGACCTCGCTGGCGTCGTCGATCTTGCCCCGCAGGCGGCTGATGGAGACTTCCACCACATTGGTGTCGCAATCGAAGTTCATGTCCCAGACCAGGGAAATGATCTGGGTGCGGGTCAATACTTCTCCGCTGTGGCGCATCAATACATGCAAGAGGGTGAATTCCTTGGTGGTCAGGTCGATACGGCGATTGCCGCGATAGGCCCGATGACGGCGCGGATCAAGTTGCAGGTCGGCAACTTGCAGCACTTCCGGCTGAACAATGACTTCGCTGCGGCGCATCAGTGTGCGAACCCGGGCCAGCAACTCGGGAAACTGAAATGGCTTGACCAGATAATCATCGGCGCCCATGTCCAGGCCCTTGACCTTATCTTCCAGTCGGCCTCTTGCCGTTAACATCATGACCCGCGCCGGATACTGCCCCTGTAACTGTTCGAGTACTTGCCAGCCATCTTTGCCGGGCAGGTTTATATCCAGGATCACCAGTTCATAAGGCTGTTGCTGAATCAAATACAGACCGTCCACGCCATTGTGCGCACGGTCGACAACATAGCCACTTTCACTCAGGCCCTGATGCAGGTAGTCGGCTGTTTTAGGCTCGTCCTCAATCACCAGAATGCGCATTGCAATATCCTCATCAAATCTTTCGGGTGCTATCGAATGGGCGCAGGTTAAAGGCTGTAGTAGCTACAGGGTCAATGAATTAACCCAGTCAATTCAAATAATTAGCCGGGCTTTCCGATCGGTGGTGAGTGGCTGGGCGCGGCGATGTTAATTGAATCGCTGTGGCGTGGGCGACAAATGACAGGGTTGTAATTCACCGGTCATCCAGCAGCAAGAAAGTTGCCTGAAGCTATTATAAAAAAGGCGCCCACAAGGGCGCCAAACATCCATCTGCGACAAAGGAGCGGCTTGCCCAGAGTGGGTATTGCTTTAAGTCGATATCAAGCGTCGGGCTGTTGTTGCTTGGCGTCCGAAGCGGAATAGTTGGGGGCGGCTTTTTGCTTGTCGGCTTTCGCGGTGTTTTCAGTCTTGTCACCGTGAAGCTGTTGCTGACTGACACGGAAGTTCTCGTAGAAGCGCTGCATATGTTCCGCGCCGCCTTCGGCAAAGGCTGCACTGGAACCAGCCAGAATCAGGCCGCTTAATACCAAAGTTGAAATTTTCATGCTGTGTTTCCTACTTAAGAGTGTTCGGTACTTGTTTCATCCCTGCACAAGAAGTGATGGGGGAAGTTTCACCGAAGTGTATTAAGTGAGGGTTAACGTCAGCCTGAGGCGCCGGTCAGGTTTTCGACATGATGTGTCAATGCGCTTTTCAAACGGCGCTTGCACCTACAAAAACGCCCCGAGGACCATCTGGTTCTCGGGGCGCGGGCACAGCAGGGATGGGGCCTTACTGCTGGACGACGGCCGCCTCGGTGGGGGCCTTGGGTTTCATCAGGCTGAAGTCGATCAGCGGCTTGCTCTGGCGCGAGTAGGGGTCGCCGATCAGCAGCGGCCGTGGCTTGAAGCTGTCACTCACCAGGCTGCGGCTGCGGTCCAGCTCATCGAAGCTCAGGCCCGCGAGGTCCGCCCAGGTGTGAATCAGCTGGGAGCTCATGTAAGGACGACTGAGGTCGGAAGCAAAGTTCCAGTCATGGGTCTCCCGCCATTTCGGCGAGGCCCAGGCCATGAACGGAATGGTGTACATCGGTGCGGTCGGCCGGGCTTCGTTACGCCCCAGGGTGTCGTGGCCGGCAGAGTCGAAGACGTCTTCGCCGTGGTCCGAGAGGTACAGCAGGAAACCGTTAGGGTCGGTCTTGGCGTAATTCTTGATCAGGTTCGAGACCACGAAGTCGTTGTACAGCACCGCGTTGTCGTAACTGTTGTAGGTGGGCAACTGGTCGTCACGCACACCGTCCGGCACGCCCTGGCGATCGTTGAACTTGTCGAAGCTCGGCGGGTAGCGGTACTGGTAGCTCATGTGGGTGCCCAACAGGTGGACCACGATGAACTTGCGCGGTGCGCTGTCGGCCAGGGCCTTGGAGAACGGCTCCAGCACGTCGCCGTCGTACTGGCGGGCGTTCTGGTTGCGGTTGTTGTTGAGGTACACCTGCTCGTCCGCCTGCTCGGAGAAGGTGGTGAGCATGGTGTTGCGCTTGGTCATGGTCTGCTGGTTGGTGATCCAGTAGGTCTTGTAGCCGGCCTGCTTCATCACGCTGACCAGCGACGGGCTCTTGAGGTACAGGTCTGGGTTTTCTTCGTTGGCGAAGGTCAGCACCTGTTGCAGCGCCTCAATGGTGTAGGGGCGCGGGGTGATGACGTTGTTGAACACGGCCAGTTGGTCCTTGAGCTTGTCCAGCTCCGGGGTGGTCTGGCGCGGGTAGCCGTAGAGGCTCATGCGCTGGCGGTTGGTGGATTCGCCGATCACCAGTACCAGGGTCGCCGGCTGGTTGGCCATGCTGTCCTTGAGGTTGGTCAGGGGCGGGATCTTGCTGACGCTGTCGAGCATGCCTTGCATGCCGTCCAGCTGCTCGCGGTAGCGGCGATAGGCAATCAGCATCTGCCAAGGCACCGCGGGCTCGATGCGGGTTTCGAATTTTTCCAGGCCGGCGGCCAGGGTATCGGCGCGGGAGATCTGCTTGACCAGCGGGTAGCCGACAATCGCCACGAGGATCGCCGCGGCTGCCACCAGGGCCTGGGTGCGAGGCAGGTAGACCGGGCGCAGGCGGGTCCAGAGGAAGAAGGCGAAGGCGGTGTGGGCAAGGAACGCCAGGACCATCCACCAGGCAAAGTACTGAGTCAGGTATTCAGCCGCTTCCGAGGGGTTGGACTCGAACATGATGAAGATGACGCTTTGCGAGAACTCCTGCTGATAGACGAAGAAGTAGCCCAGGCTGGCCATGGAGCAGGCCCAGAGCACCACGCCGATCACCGCCGCCATGACTTTGGTGCGTGCCGGGAACAGCAGCATCGGCGCCAGCCAGATCGCGCTCATGAAGAACGCCTGGCGGAAACCGGTGAAGCCGGAGGTGTCGGTCAGCTGGATCAGCAGTTGGGTGATGCCGGAGAAATACCAGAAGAACAGGAACAGCCAGAGCAGCCCCATCCAGTCAAAACCTTTCGCAGACGTATCACTGCGTTTGAACAATGCCATTCAGCGCTCCCCCAGGAATCCAAGATCATTACGCGCCCCAAGGGCCGCGCGAATGAGCGCCGTCTTGTCACAAGACGGCCACAATGGCCGGGAGTATCAATTGGCAAGTGTGAAAAGTTTGTCAGCGTAACGTCGGTGTTTTGTCGGTTGCACCAGGGTGGTGCATTGGCTTGGCGATGGCTGGCGCTTGGTCGACCAGCGGCGCGATCGAGGGAGGGGGCCACAGTGTGCAACGCTGAACGCCGGCCGCAACCCGCGTTCAGCAGGCGAGGTTCAGCCCGCGCAGGAGAGGTGGGGCGGTACCGGTTGGCCCTGGTCTTTGAGCAGCAGGCGCAATTGTGCGAGCTCCTGTTGCAGTTGGTCGCGTTGCTCTTTGAGCTGGCGCAATTCGTCACGACGGATAGTGACGTACAGGGTTTGTGCGGGTCGTGCCGGTAGTACTGTGCCCATTGCTTCACCTCGCAAATGGCGTGTCTCAACTATGCTTCGCTGGCCGCATCCCTTGCGCAAAGCACTATCGGCGGCGATTTTATTTCTTTTTCGGCCAAAGGGAACTTTTTTATTTTCAATGGTCGCTGTGTCTTCGCGAAGATTTGCAGCGTTATCCACCCAGGGCTCGGGAAACTTCGCAGGCTGGCATGGGACTAATTCTTCGTTAATTGGCATGCCCGGCAGAGGAACGGGTAGGGGCGGGCAGTGCGAGTTGCACGCCGTTAGCGCTAAAAACTCGGAATCGACTTAAAGATTGCGCTGTCTTGGGGCTTCTTGCCTTGTATAGTTGCGCCCCTCGGGATTCTGACCCGGCCCACTGGGCTATAACTTTTTTGATTTGAATTTTTGCAGTAGGAGCATCAGCACATGCAACTGGGGATTATTGGACTGGGCCGCATGGGCGGCAACATTGCACGGCGCCTGATGCTCAATGGGCACGAGACCGTAGTCTTTGACCGCAATACCGATTTCGTCAGCACCCTGGCCGCCGAAGGCGCCAAGGGCGTCGCCGACCTGCCAGCCCTGGTGGCCGGCCTGGAAGCCCCTCGCGCGGTCTGGGTGATGCTGCCCGCCGGTGCGCCCACCGAAGAGACCATCGACACCCTCAGCCAGTTGCTGGAGCCGGGCGATGTGATCATCGATGGCGGCAACACCTACTATAAGGACGACATTCGCCGTGCCCGTGACCTGGCGGAAAAAGGCCTGAAGTACATCGACGTCGGCACCTCCGGCGGCGTCTGGGGCCTGGAGCGGGGCTACTGCATGATGATCGGTGGCGATGCCGCCGAAGTGCTGCGCCTGGATCCGCTCTTTGCCGCCCTGGCCCCGGGCCTGGGCACCATCGCGCGGACCAAGGATCGGGTTGCCGAGGATGATCGTGCCGAGCGTGGCTACATCCACGCTGGCCCGGCCGGTTCCGGGCACTTCGTCAAGATGATCCACAACGGTATCGAGTACGGGATGATGCAGGCCTTTGCCGAAGGCTTCGACATCCTCAAGACCAAGAACTCGGAAAGCCTGCCGCAAGACCAGCGCTTCGACCTCAATGTGGCGGACATCGCTGAAGTCTGGCGGCGCGGCAGCGTGGTTTCCTCCTGGCTGCTGGACCTGACTGCCGATGCCCTGGCCGGTGATCCCAAGCTCGAGGGCTTCTCCGGCTCGGTGGCCGACAGTGGCGAAGGGCGCTGGACCATCGAAGCGGCCATGGAGCAAGCGGTGCCGGTGCCGGTGCTGTCCAACTCGCTGTTCTCCCGCTACCGCTCGCGCGGCCAGGGCACCTACGGTGACAAGCTGCTGTCGGCCATGCGCTTCGGCTTTGGCGGGCACGTGGAGACCGGGAAAAAATGACCGCGACGCGAAAGAAGTCCAAGGCGTTGCCAGCGCCGCCGACCACGCTGTTCCTGTTTGGCGCCCGCGGTGATCTGGTCAAGCGCCTGTTGATGCCGGCGCTGTACAACCTCAGCCGTGACGGTTTGCTGGATGCGGGGCTGCGGATTGTCGGCGTTGACCACAACGCGGTGAGCGACGCCGAGTTCGCCACCTTGCTGGAAGACTTCCTTCGCGATGAAGTGCTCAACAAGCAGGGGCAGGGGGCGGCCGTGGATGCCGCCGTCTGGGCCCGGCTGACCCGGGGCATCCGTTATGTCCAGGGCGATTTCCTTGACGATTCCACCTACACCGAACTGGCGGCGCAGATCGCCGCCAGCGGCACCGGCAACGCGGTGTTCTACCTGGCCACCGCGCCGCGCTTCTTCAGTGAAGTGGTGCGCCGCCTGGGCAGCGCCGGGTTGCTGGAGGAGGGCCCGGAGGCCTTTCGCCGGGTGGTGATCGAAAAACCCTTCGGCTCCGACCTGCAGACCGCGCAAGCCTTGAACAGCTGCCTGCTCAGGGTCATGAGCGAGAAACAGATCTATCGCATCGACCATTACCTGGGCAAGGAAACGGTGCAGAACATTCTGGTCAGCCGTTTCTCCAACAGCCTGTTCGAGGCGTTCTGGAACAATCACTACATCGACCACGTGCAGATCACCGCGGCGGAAACCGTCGGGGTGCAAACCCGTGGCAGCTTTTATGAACACACCGGCGCCCTGCGGGACATGGTGCCCAACCACCTGTTCCAGTTGCTGGCGATGGTGGCCATGGAACCGCCCGCGGCCTTTGGCGCCGATGCCGTGCGTGGCGAGAAGGCCAAGGTGGTGGGGGCCATCCGCCCCTGGTCCGTGGAAGAGGCCCGCGCCAACTCGGTGCGCGGCCAGTACGGCGCCGGCGAAGTGGACGGCAAGGCCCTGCTCGGCTACCGCGAGGAAGCCAACGTGGCGCCCGACAGCAGTACCGAGACCTACGTCGCGCTGAAGGTGATGATCGACAACTGGCGCTGGGTGGGCGTGCCGTTCTACCTGCGCACCGGCAAGCGCATGAGTGTGCGCGACACCGAGATCGTCATCTGTTTCAAGCCGGCGCCCTATGCGCAGTTTCGCGATACCGAGGTCGAGCGCCTGCAGCCGACCTACCTGCGGATCCAGATCCAGCCCAACGAAGGCATGTGGTTCGACCTGCTGGCGAAAAAGCCCGGGCCGAGCCTGGACATGGCCAATATCGAACTGGGTTTCGCCTACCGCGACTTCTTCGAGATGCAACCTTCCACCGGCTACGAAACCCTGATCTATGACTGCCTGATCGGCGACCAGACGCTGTTCCAGCGTGCCGACAACATCGAGAACGGCTGGCGTGCGGTGCAACCCTTCATTGATGCCTGGCAACAGGACGCCAGCCTGCAGAGCTACCCGGCGGGCGTGGATGGTCCGGCCGCCGGGGATGAACTGCTGGCCCGGGATGGCCGCGTGTGGCGCCCGCTCGGATGAGCCCGGTGCAGGCGCGCCGCATTTCCAGGCCCTACAGCCAGTAGCTCACCGCATACCAGCCCAGCAGGCCCATCACCACGGTGTAGGGCAGGGCCATCCACACCATCCGTCCATAGGACAGGCGCACCAGCGGTGCGATCGCCGAGGTCAGCAGGAACAGGAACGCCGCCTGGCCGTTGGGCGTGGCCACGCTCGGCAGGTTGGTGCCGGTGTTGATGGCGATGGCCAGGGTCTCGAAGTGTTCGCGGCTCATCTGCCCGGACACGAAGGCGTGCTTGACCTCGGTGATGTAGATGGTGGCGACGAACACGTTGTCACTGATGGCCGACAGCAGGCCGTTGGCGATGAACAGCATGCCCGGCTGCTGGTTCGCCGGCAGGGCCAGCACCCACTGGATCAGCGGGGTGAACAGCTGCTGCTGGTGAATCACCGCGACCACGGCGAAGAACACCACCAGCAAGGCGGTGAAGGGCATGGCGTCCTTGAAGGCGTTGCCCAGGCGATGTTCGTCGGTGATCCCGGTGAAGGCGGTGATCAGCACGATCACCAGCAGGCCGATCAGGCCGACCTCGGCCACATGCAGGGCCAGGCCGACGATCAGGATCAATGCCGCCAGCCCCTGGACCAGCAGCGCCGCACGCTGACGCGAGGTGCGCTGGGCATCGTCCTCGGCGGCGTAGTTGGCCAGCACCCGGCGCACGTTGTCCGGCAACAGGGTGCCGTAGCCGAACCAGCGCAGTTTCTCCAGCAGCACGCAGGTCACCAGGCCGGCGGCCAGCACTGGCATCGAAACCGGCGCGACCTTGCGGAAAAAGTCGGCGAAGTGCCAACCCATTTCATGACCGATCAGCAGGTTCTGCGGTTCCCCCACCAGGGTGCAAACGCCACCCAGGGCGGTGCCCACCGCGCCGTGCATCAGCAGGCTGCGCAGGAACGCGCGAAACTGCTCCAGGTCGTCGTGGTGCAGGGTCGGCAACTGTTGGTCGTCAGCAAAGGCGCTGTCCTGGCGCGGGTCATTGCCGGACGCGACCCGGTGATACACCGAATAGAAGCCCACCGCGGCGCTGATGATCACGGCGGTGACGGTCAGGGCATCGAGAAAGGCCGAGAGAAAGGCTGAAAGAAAGCAGAACATCAACCCCAGCAGCGCCTTGGAGCGCACGCCCAGCAGCAGCCGGGAGAACAGGTACAGCAGCAATTCCTTCATGAAATAGATGCCCGCCACCATGAACATCAGCAGCAGGATCACCGGGAAGTTGTGCACCAGTTCGTCGTACAGCGCCTGGGGCGTGGCCATGCCCAGCAGCAAGGCTTCCACCAGCAGCAGGCCGCCGGGCATCAAGGGGTAGCACTTGAGGGCCATGGCCAGGGTGAAGATGAACTCGATGACCAGGCACCAGCCGGCCGCGGCCGGGCTGACCGCAAAGAACAGCAGCGGATTGAGCAGCAGGAACGCGACAATGCTTGCCTTGTACCAGCGCGGTGATTGGCCGAGAAAATTATGGGCGAACGCCTGGGCCATTGAGCCGGACATGGGCTGCTCCTAGTAGTGAGAAGCGCGCAACTTGCCGCATGGCGAATTGAGAATCAAGAATTGATGAAATCTTTTGCGACAATCTTCCCCCCCACCAAGCGATCTGCCACGAACCTGTGTAGGAGTCTGTGTAAGGAGTCTATGCAGGAGCCGGCTGGCCGGCGAAGAGGCCCTCAGGCCTTGCGCAGTGTTCAGGGGCGCCTGCGCTGGCCAGCCAGCACCTACATGGGGACGGGTTTCAGTCGGAGCGCTTGGCTACCAGGGTCAGGATGTCGTAACTGGCAACCACTTCACCCAGCTGGTTGCTGACCTCCACGTCCCAGGCCACCACGCCCTGCGGGGTGCCCTGGGGGCTGTGTTTGCCCTGGTCGATCTTGCGCTTGCAGGTCAGGCGCGCTTGCAGGGTGTCGCCAATGCCCACCGGGGCAATGAAGCGCAGGGTGTCCAGGCCATAGTTGGCCAGCACCGGGCCGGGGCCCGGGGAGACGAACAGCCCGGCCGCCGCCGACAGCACAAAGTAACCGTGGGCGATGCGCTTGCCGAACTGCGACGCCTTCGCGGCAATCTCGTCGAAGTGCATGTAGAAGTGGTCGCCCGACAGGCAACCGAAGTTCACCAGATCGGCCTCGGTCACGGTGCGCCGGTGGGTCAACAGCGACTCGCCGATCCGCAGGTCCTGGAAATGGCGGCGGAAGGGGTGGACCTCGGTCTCGATCACCTTGGCGCCGCGCACGTATTCACCGGTCACCGCCGCCAGCATGCTCGGCGAGCCCTGGATCGCCGCCCGTTGCAGGTAATGCTTGACCGCCCGCAGGCCACCCAGCTCTTCACCGCCGCCGGCGCGGCCCGGACCGCCGTGCTTGAGTTGCGGCAGCGGCGAGCCGTGGCCGGTGGATTCGGCGGCACACTCGCGGTCCAGCACCAGCAGGCGACCGTGCCAGGCCGCCGCCCGGGGAGTGACCTGCGCGGCAATCGCCGGGTCCCGGGTCACCAGGCTGGCCACCAGGCTGCCCTTGCCGCGGGCGGCCAGTTCCAGCGCCTGGTCCAGGTCGTCGTAGGCCATCAGGGTGCTGACCGGGCCAAAGGCCTCGATATCGTGGGCGCCGCCCTCGGCCAGGGGGTCGCGCGCCAGCAGCAGGGTCGGAGCGAAGAATGCGCCCTGGCTGACGTTGTCGCCCCGGGGCTCGAAGCCGTCCCGGGCGCCGAACAGCAGGTCGCAGCTGTGCAACAGGCTCTCCAGGCGCTCGGCCACGTCCCGCTGTTGTTCATGGGAGGCCAGGGCGCCCATGCGCACGCCTTCCACCGACGGGTCGCCCACCACCACCTTTGACAGGCGTTCTTGCAGGCGGCTGGCCACCGCATCCAGCTGCTTGGCGGGGACGATGGCGCGGCGGATAGCGGTGCATTTCTGCCCGGCCTTGACCGTCATTTCCCGGGCCACTTCCTTGATGAACAGCTCGAACTCCTCGTCGTCCGGGCTCACGTCCGGGGCCAGGATCGCGCAGTTCAGCGAGTCGGCCTCGGCATTGAACGGCACCGAGTGGCGGATCAGGTTGGAGTTGGCCCGCAGCTTGCCGGCCGTGCCGGCAGAGCCGGTGAAGGTCACCAGGTCCTGGCCCTGCAGGCGGTCCAGCAGGTCGCCGGTGCTACCTATCACCAGTTGCAGGCTGCCTTCGGGCAGCAGCCCGGATACCTGCATCAGGCGCACCGCGGCTTCGGTCAGGTAACTGGTGGCGCTGGCGGGCTTGACGATGCACGGCATGCCGGCCAGGAAGCACGGGGCGAACTTTTCCAGCATGCCCCAGATCGGGAAGTTGAACGCGTTGATGTGCACCGCCACGCCACCCCGGGGCACGAGGATGTGGCTGCCGGCGAAGCTGCCCAGCTTGCTCAGGGACTGCGCCGGGCCTTCATGCAGCAGGTTGCCCGAGGGTAATTCCCGGGCGCCGAGGCCGGCGTAGCTGAACAGGGTGCTGTTGCCGCCCTCGATGTCGATCCAGCTGTCGGCCCGGGTCGCGCCGCTGTGATGGGACAGGGCATAGAGCTGTTCCTTGCGTTCGGCCAGGTACAGCGCCAGGGCCTTGAGGCGCTGGGCCCGTTGCTGGAAGTCCAGGGCCAGCAGGGCCTTGCCGCCTTGCTGGCGACCAAAGGCCAGGGCCTCGGCGAAGTCCGTCGGCTCTTCGTGGGTGCGCGCTACTTCATGGCCGTCGATGGCGCTGCGCAGTGATTGGGCCGGATGCTGGCCGAGCCAGCGGCCGGCGATAAAGCTTTGCAGGATGGGAGCCTGTGGCATGGGGATTCCTCCGGTAAATGAGTTGAGGTCGAGCGCGGTCGCCCGCGCTCGTGGGGTGAGTCAATGCTGACTGGCGCTGGACGCACCAATGCCGGTCATGGAGCGAATGAACTGCGCCAGGTAGCGTCCGCGCTCCAGTTCGGCCCGGGGCGAGCGGTCGCTGACGGAAAAGGCCCAGGCGCAGAAGAACGCCAGGCTCATGGAGAACAACGCCGGGTTGGCGTAGGGGAACAGCGCCTCGGGGTGATGCAGCACATTGACCCAGACCGCCGGGCTGAGAATCAGCAAGACGACCGCCGACAGCAGGCCGGCCAGGCTGCCACCCACGGCGCCACGGGTGGTCAGGCCTTTCCAGAACATGGAAAGAAACAGCACCGGGAAATTCACCGAAGCAGCGATCGCCAGTACCAGCCCCGAGAGAAAGGCGATGTTCTGCGATTCGAACAACAGCCCCAGCAGCACCGCCAGCACGCCGATGCACAGGGTGGCGATCCGCGAGACGCGCATTTCCTGAAGGGTGCTGGCCTGGCCCTTGCGCATCACGCAGGCATACAGATCGTGGGACACCGCCGAGGCACCGGACAGCGCCAGCCCGGCCACCACGGCGAGAATGGTGGCGAAGGCCACCGCCGAGATGAAGCCCAGGAACAGGTTGCCGCCCACCGCCTGGGCCAGGTGCACGGCGATCATGTTGGCGCCGCCGATGATCGCGCCGCTGGCATCGCGGTAGTCGGGCTCGGTGCCGACCATGACGATGGCGCCGAAGCCGACAATGATCAGCAGCAGGTAGAAGTAGCCAATGAACCCGGTGGCGTAGAACACGCTCTTGCGCGCTTCCCGGGCGTCGCTGACGGTGAAGAAGCGCATGAGGATATGCGGCAGCCCGGCGGTGCCGAACATCATCCCCAACCCCAGGGAAATGGCGTCGATGGGGTTCGACAGCAGCCCGCCCGGGGCCATGATCGAGCTGCCTTTGGCGTGCACCGCGCTGGCCTGGGCGAACAGTGCCTCAGTGCTGAAGCCGAAGTGCTTGAGCACCATGAAGGCCATGAAGCTGGTGCCCGAAAGCAGCATCACCGCCTTGATGATCTGCACCCAGGTGGTGGCCAGCATGCCGCCGAAGGTGACATAGCAGACCATCAGCAGGCCCACCAGCATCACCGCATAGAGGTAGCTGATGCCGAACAGCAGCTCGATCAGCTTGCCGGCCCCGACCATCTGCGCCACCAGGTACATCAACGCCACGGTCAGGGTGCCAAAGGCTGAGGTCAGGCGGACCGGCGTTTGCGCCAGGCGGTAGGAAACCACGTCGGCGAAGGTGTACTTGCCAAGGTTGCGCAAGCGTTCGGCGATCAGGAACAGGATGATCGGCCAGCCGGCCAGCACCCCAAGGGCATACAGCAGGCCGTCGTAGCCGTTGAGGAACATCATTGCCGAGATGCCGAGGAAGGACGCCGCGGAAATCATGTCGCCGGCAATCGCCAGGCCGTTCTGCATGCCCGTCATGCCGCCGCCGGCGGTGTAGAAGTCACTGGCTGAGCGAGTGCGCTGGGCGGCCCAGCGGGTGATCCCGAGGGTCATCAGGACAAACACCAGGAACATGCCGATGGCGTTCCAGTTCAGCGGGCGCGCCGGGGCATCGGCGGCCAGGGCGAGGTCGGTGGCCAGCAGGCAGGGCAGCAGGAATAAACCGAGCAGGCGCTTCATGGCTGGCACTCGCGCTTGAGCTTGTCGTTCAGCGGGTCCAGCAGGCGGTTGCTGCGATAGACATAGAAGCCGGTGAGGGCAAAAGCCAGGAAAATCATCGCCACGCCCACCGGCATGCCGACGCTGGTGACCCCGCCGGACAGTGAGCGGCCCAACAGCGTGGGGTGGAAGGCCACCAACAGCACGAAGCCGTAGTAGGCCAGGAGCATGATCAGGGTCAGTGACCAGTAGAGGCGCTGCTTGCGCCGCACCAGCTGGATGAAATCCGGGTGGTGGATGATGTGGTCTAGCTGTTGTGGGGTCATGGCGTTTTCTCTTGTTTTTGTTGTTGTGGAGATGTGGGGGTGCCTTGAAGGCGCTGTGCGCCTTGTCGCCGCTTCGCTATGGCTCGGCAGCGGCTACAGGCGGCTACCGGCGTACGCGGCGGATTTCAGAGCTGGTCGAAGTCCAGCACCACCTTGTCGCTGAGCGGGAACGACTGGCAGGACAGCACATAGCCGGCGGCCACTTCGTAGTCTTCCAGGGCGTGGTTGCTGTCCATTTCCACTTCGCCCTCGATGACCTTGCATTTGCAGGTGGAGCAGACGCCGGCCTTGCACGAGTAAGGCAGTTCGGCGCCCTGGGCGTTGCCGGCATCAAGAATGCTCAGGCTGTTGCGTGGCAGGTCGAAGGCCAGGGCGCGGCCATCGTTGATCACGGTGACCCGGCTGTGCTGGGCGTCCAGCGTGCGCGCGGTTTCGCGGGCCTGGCGCTTGTGCCCGTCGCTGCTGGCGTGGAACAGCTCGAAGTGGATGCGCTCGGCGTTCATTCCCGCCGCCTTGAGGCTGTCGCGCACGGTCTCGGTCATGGCCTGAGGCCCGCAGATAAACGCGGCGTCGAGCTGCGTGACGTCGAGCCAGCGGGAAAACAGCTGCTGGCACTTGTCCTGGTCGATGTGCCCGTTGTACAGGTCGATGTCCTGTTGTTCACGGCTGAACACGAACATCAGGTTGAGGCGCTGCAGGTAGCGGTTCTTCAGGTCTTCGAGCTGTTCGCGAAACAGCGCCGAGTTACTCGAACGGTTGCCGTAGAGCAGGGTGACCTGGCTCAGCGGTTCGGTTTCCAGGGTGCTCTTGATGATCGACAGGATCGGCGTAATGCCGCTGCCGGCCGCCACCGCCAGGTAGCGGCCACGGCGCGCCGGGTCCAGCGGCACATGGAAGCGTCCGGCAGGGGGCATCACGTCCAGGCTGTGGCCGGGCTGCAGCCGTTCATTGGCGAAGGCGGAAAACAGCCCGCCGGCCACGCGTTTTACCGCAATCCGCAGTTCGCCGTCGTTGACGCCGGCGCAAATGGAGTACGAGCGGCGCACTTCTTCGCCCTCAAGCTGGGTGCGCAGGACCAGGTGCTGGCCCTGGGTGAAGTGAAACTGCTGTTGCAGGTGCGCGGGCACCTCGAAGGCGATGGATACCGCGTCGCGGGTTTCGTTGCGCAGGTCCCTGATGGTCAGGCGGTGGAACTGGCTCATGGTGGTTCTCCACTGCGGCGGCGGGCCGCTCAGATGCACTTGAAGTAGTCGAAGGGTTCCAGGCAGTCGCGGCAGCGATACAGGGCTTTGCAGGCGGTGGAACCGAACTCGCTGAGGCGTTCGCTGTGGGCGCTGCCGCATTGCGGGCAGAGCACCTGCGGCGTCTCTCCCAGCAGGCTGCGCTTGCTGCTGCCCGAGGGCGGAGCAATGCCGTAGTCCCGCAGGCGCTGGCGACCGCGCTCGGTGATCCAGTCGGTGGTCCAGGCCGGGGTCAGCTGGCGCAGCAGCCTGGGGGCCTTGAAGCCGGCCTGTTCCAGGGCTTGGCGAATATCGTTCTCGATCACTTCGGTGGCCGGGCAGCCGGAGTAGGTCGGCGTGACCGCCACCTGCAGGTGCCCCTGTTGCCAGTCGAGGTGGCGCACGATACCCAGGTCGAGCACGCTGACCACTGGCACTTCCGGGTCCATGACCCGATCGAGGGTGGCCCAGGCGGTGTCCAGGTCCCCGGGCAGCGGGTCGCGTGCCCCCAGGTCGCTGCCGATCAGCTCACCAGACCGCATCGGGATAAGCTCGCGGCAGTGATTGCATCTGCGCCAACAGCAGGCCCAGGTGTTCGGTGTGCAGGCCTTTTCGCGCATCCAGGTAGAAGTGGCTTGGCGCCTCGGGCAGGGGCAGGGTGGCGTGGCTGAATACCGTCGCCACCGTGGCCTGCCAGGCATCGGCGACCTGCGCCGGATCAGCCAGCAGCCCAGCCTGGTGCAAGCGGCTTTCGGCGGCATCAGGGGCTGTCAGCTCTCGGGTAAAGCGCCACAGCCGTGGGATGGCCAGGAGCATGCGCTGGTGGCTTTCCTCGGTGCCATCCCCCAGGCGTTCGACCCATTCGCTGGAACGGCGCAGGTGATAGGTGACCTCCTTGAGCGCCTTGGCGGCGATCCCGGCAAGGCGCGGGTCGCTGGACTGGCACAGGCCCTTGAGGGTTTCCAGGTGCCAGGCGTCATAGAAGAACTGCTTGAGCATGGTCACCGCGAAATCGCCATTGGGCTGTTCCACCAGCAGCAGGTTGCGGTAGGCACGCTCGTCGCGACGGAACGCCAGGTGGTCGGCGTCCCGGCCGTCGGCCAGCCGTTCGGCGGCATAGTCCAGCCAGTTGCGGGCCTGGCCCACCAGGTCGAGGCCGACGTTCATCAGCGCCAGCTCTTCTTCCAGGGCCGGCGCCCGGCCGCACCATTCGCACAGGCGCTGGCCCTGGACCAGGGCGCTGTCGCCCAGGCGCAGCAGGTGGTCGAGCAGATCGTTCGCAGGGTTCATGGCAGGCCTCACATATGTCCGACTTCAGGGGGCAGCTGGTAGAAGCTGGCGTGCCGGTAGACTTTGTCGTCGGCCGGGTCGAACAGCGGCTCCTTGTCATCAGGGGAGGAGGCGACGATCTGCGCCGAGGGCACCACCCACAGGCTCACGCCTTCGCTGCGCCGGGTGTAGAGGTCGCGGGCGTTGGCGATGGCCATTTCATCGTCGGCGGCATGCACGCTGCCAACATGCTTGTGGTTGAGGCCGTGCTTGCTGCGCACGAAGACTTCGTAAAGGGTCCATTCAGACATTGCATTGACTCCACATCAGGGCTGGAGGGCCGTTGCCTCTGGGGGCAAGCGGCCGGGCGTTCTCAGGCGGCGTTGCTGCGGGTTTTCCTGGCGGCTTTCTTGGCGGCGTGGGCCACCGCGGCGGCGCGCACCCAGGCGCCGTCCGCCATGGCCTGGCGGCGGGTATCCAGGCGTTCCTGGTTGCACGGGCCGTTACCCCTGAGCACTTCGTAGAATTCGTCCCACTGGATCTCGCCAAAGTCGTAATGACCGCGCTCGGCGTTCCACTTCAGGTCCGGGTCGGGGCAGGTGCAGCCCAGCAGTTGCAGTTGCGGGATGGTCTGGTCGATGAAGCGCTGGCGCAGTTCGTCGTTGCTCTGGCGCTTGATCTTCCAGGCCATGGACTGGGCGCTGTTGGGCGAGTGTTCGTCGCTGGGGCCAAACATCATCAGCGCCGGCCACCAGAGACGATTGATGGCGTCCTGGACCATCTCGCGCTGCGCCTGGTTGCCCTCGCGCATCATCGTCAGGAGGATTTCGTAGCCCTGGCGCTGGTGGAAGCTCTCTTCCTTGCAGATGCGCACCATGGCCCGGGAGTAGGGACCGTAGGAGGTGCGTTGCAGCACCACCTGGTTGACGATGGCGGCACCGTCCACCAGCCAGCCGACGGCCCCCATGTCGGCCCAGTTCAGGGTCGGGTAGTTGAAGATGCTCGAATACTTGGCCTTGCCGCTGTGCAGCTTGGCGACTTCCTCGTCGCGATCGGCGCCCAGGGTTTCCATCGCGCTGTACAGGTACAGGCCGTGGCCGGCCTCATCCTGGATCTTGGCCATCAGTTGCAGTTTGCGCTTGAGGGTCGGGGCGCGAGTGACCCAGTTGCCCTCGGGCAGCATGCCGACGATTTCCGAATGGGCGTGCTGGGAGATCTGCCGGATCAACGTCTGGCGGTAGGCCTCGGGCATCCAGTTCTTGGCCTCGATCTTGATTTCGCCATCGATCTTTTCCTGGAAGCTGCGTTCCTGCTCGGACATCTCGGCGAGCGGCTTGATGCGCTTGACCCCCGTTTCTACCAGCTGTGCGTACATGCGGTGTTTCCCCCGATTCAAGGTGTGGCTAGGCATGGCAATGTTTATATGTGATACACAAATAAATATCAAACACAAAATAACGTGTCGTAATTTGTTTCTGTATCGGATCGCTGGCCAGAGCCTTCGCCGGGGCAAAAAAAAGCCCCGCGTGTGCGGGGCTGGAAAAATGGCCCGGGTTACGGGCGGCGGTTGTCTATCACTCGGCAGGCCTTGCCTTCGGAGCGCTTGATGCTGAAGGCAGGCTGCAAAACGATACGTGAACTGATGCCGATATGGGTCTTTATGTGGCGGCTAAGGTCGCCGCAGATGGCCCGCTGTTGCTCGTCACCCAGTTGCAGGTACTCCTGCTTGAGCTCGACGTGGATGTCGACGCTGTCGAGATTGCCGTGGCGATACAGGTGGATTTCGTAGCAGGGAGCCAGTTGCCCGACCTTGAGCACTTGCTCCTCGACCTGGGTGGGAAACACGTTGACCCCGCGGATGATCAGCATGTCGTCGCTGCGCCCGGTGATCTTGTCGATGCGCCGCATGGGGCGTGCCGTGCCCGGTAGCAGGCGGGTCAGGTCGCGGGTGCGATAGCGGATCATCGGCAGTGCCTCCTTGGTCAGGGAGGTGAGCACCAGTTCGCCCATTTCGCCGTCGGCCAGCACCTGGCCGGTGACCGGGTCGATGATCTCCGGGTAGAAGTGGTCCTCCCAGAGGGTCGGGCCGTCGCGGGTTTGCGCGCATTCCATGGCTACCCCGGGGCCGATGATCTCCGACAGCCCGTAGATGTCCAGGGCGCTGATGCCCAGGCGTTGCTCGATGGCGCTGCGCAGCTCCTGGGTCCAGGGTTCGGCGCCGAAGATCCCCAGGCGCAAGGCCAGCTTGTGCGGGTCGAGGCCCTGGCGTTCGATCTCGTCGGCAATGTTGAGCATGTAGGACGGGGTGACCATGATGATGTCCGGCTGGAAATCCTTGATCAGCTGCACCTGCTTCTCGGTCTGGCCGCCGGACATGGGGATCACCGTGCAACCCAGGCGCTCGGCGCCGTAGTGCGCGCCCAGGCCACCGGTGAACAGGCCGTAGCCGTAGGAGATATGCACCTTGTCTCCGGGGCGGCCGCCGCCGGCGCGGATCGAGCGCGCCACCACCTGGGCCCAGGTGTCGATGTCGTTGCGGGTGTAGCCGACCACCGTCGGCTTGCCGGTGGTGCCGCTGGAGGCGTGCAGGCGCACCACCTGGTCCATGGGGACGGCGAACATGCCGTAGGGGTAGTGGTCTCGCAGGTCGGACTTGGTGGTGAAGGGCAGGTGCGCGAGGTCCTCCAGGCGCTTGATGTCCTGGGGGTGCACGCCCAGCTGGTCGAAACGCTGGCGATACAGCGGCACCTTGTCGTAGGCGTGGTTCAGGCTCCAGCGCAGGCGCTCCAGTTGATGTTGGCGCAACTGATCGATGCTGGCGGTTTCCATCGGGTCCAGCGGTGGTTCGGGCACGGTTACGGCGATCGGCATGTTCATGGTGTCACTCGAATTGTTGTTGTCTTGTCACCCGTTCGCGGGCGGGTTCTGAGTGCATGCCCCGGGGCGCAGGCTGATCCCCGGGCGAGTCTTTCCTGGGTTCAGAGTCTTTCGATGATCAGCGCGATGCCCTGGCCGACACCAATGCACATGGTGCACAGCGCATAGCGGCCTTGGCGTTGCTCCAGTTCGTGCAGGGCAGTGGTCACCAGGCGCGCGCCGCTCATGCCCAGGGGATGGCCGAGGGCGATGGCGCCGCCGTTGGGGTTGACCCGCGGGTCGTCGTCCGCCAGCCCCAGTTCGCGCAGTACCGCCAGGCCCTGGGCGGCAAAGGCTTCATTGAGCTCGATGACATCCATGTCCGCCAGCCCCAGGTTGGCCAGCTCCAGCACTTTGCGCGTGGCCGGCACCGGGCCGATCCCCATGATGCGTGGTTCGACCCCGGCGGTGGCCATGGCCACCACCCGGCCCCGAGCCCGTAGGTCGTGGCGCCGGGCCAGGGCCGGGCTGGCCAGCAGCAGGGCGCAGGCACCGTCGTTGAGCCCGGAGGCGTTGCCGGCGGTGACGCTGCCGTCGCGGCGAAAGGGCGTCGGCAGTTTCTGTAACTGTTCCAGGGTGGTGTCGCCCCGTGGATGTTCGTCCGCGCTGATTTCGAGAGGCGGGCCCTTGCGTTGGGCAATGCTCACCGCGACGATCTCCCGGGCCAGACGGCCGCTGGCCTGGGCCGCCGCCGCACGCTGCTGGCTGCGCAGGGCAAACGCGTCCTGGTCGGCGCGGGAGATCTTGAACTGCTCGGCGACGTTTTCCGCGGTTTCCGGCATCGAGTCGATGCCGTACTGGCGCTGCATCAGCGGGTTGACGAAACGCCAGCCAAGGGTCGTGTCATACAGCTCGGCCTGACGCGAGAAGGCACTCTCGGCCTTGCCCATCACCAGCGGTGCCCGCGACATGGATTCCACGCCGCCGACCAGCATCAGCCCGGTTTCGCCACTGCGGATGGCACGGGCGGCACTGCCAATGGCGTCGAGCCCCGAGCCGCACAGGCGGTTGAGGGTGCTGCCCGGCACGCTCACCGGCAGCCCGGCCAGCAGCGCCGCCATGCGTGCCACGTTGCGGTTGTCCTCGCCGGCCTGGTTGGCGCAGCCCAGGAGCACATCGTCGACTTCGTTCCAGTCCACCTGAGGATGGCGGCGCATCAACTCCCGCAGGGGAATGGCGGCCAGGTCGTCGGCGCGCACGCCGCTCAGGGCGCCGGCATAGCGGCCAATGGGAGTACGTACGGCGTCGATGATCAGCGCGTCATTCATGGCAGGTCTCCGGTGTCAGCACTGGGCCGCGCACTTGGTAGGATTTTCCGTGGAACAGGGCAATCAGCCGGCCCTGCTGGTTTTCGATGCGCACCGCGTAGTGCCCGGTGCGGCCGCCGCGGTGCTGTTCAAGGCAGTCGGCGGTCAGGGTGTCTCCCAGGTGCGCCGGGGCGATGTAGTCGATGTTGCAACCCATGGCGACCGTCGCCAGGTCATGGCTGTTGCAGGCCAGGGCGAAGGCCGAGTCGGCCAGGGCGAAGATGAAGCCGCCGTGGCACGTGCCATGGCCTTGCAGCATGTCGGCCCGCACGCTCATGCCCAGGCGCGCGGCGCCGGGGGCCACCGACAGCAGGCGCATGCCCAGGCCATTGCTGGCCTGGTCGCGTTCGAACAGGGTCTGGGCGCAGCGTCGGGCCAGTTCCATGGCGTCATGTTCGGTCATGCAGAAGCCTCCCTTTCAGGCTGTGGGTACGCCCATGTTCAGCAGCCCTTGAACCGCGGGCTGCGTTTTTCCATGAAGGCGCTGACGCCCTCGCGGTAGTCTTCGCTGCGCCCGGCCAGGCGCTGCAGGTCGCGCTCCAGGTCCAGTTGCTCATCGAAGCTGTTGTGCAGGCTGGCATTCAGGCTGCGCTTGATCAGGGCCAGCCCGTAGGTGGGCTGGGTGGCCAGGTGTCGGGCCAGGCTCAGGGCCTGGTCGCGCAATTGCGCGTCGTCCACGCACTGATAGATCAACCCCCATTGCTCGGCCTGTTCGGCGCTCAGGCGGTTGCCCAGCAGGGCCAGCGCCTTGGCTCGGGCCATGCCCACCAGGCGCGGCAACAGCCAGGTGCCGCCGGAATCGGGAATCAGCCCGAGTTTGCAGAACGCCTGGATAAAGCTCGCGGAACGTGCAGCCAGCACCAGGTCGCAGGCCAGCGGCAGGTTGGCCCCGGCGCCGGCGGCCACGCCGTTGACCGCGCAGATCACCGGCAGCGGCAAGTCCCGCAGTGCGCGCACCAGCGGGTTGTAGAACGCTTCGATGGACGCTCCCAGGTCCGGCGCGGCGCCGCCGGGCGCGACCGTTCGTTCGCCCAGGTCCTGCCCGGCGCAGAAAGCGCGGCCTTCGCCTGTCAGTAGCAGGACCCGGACCTGCGGATTGTTGCGCACCAGGCCCAGGGCCGCCTGGACCTCGCCATGCATCTGCGGGTTGAAGCTGTTGAGCTGTTCGGGGCGGTTGAGGCTGAGGAGCGCCACGCCCTCGCTGATGGAGAACAGGATGGTGCTGAAGTTCATGGTCGAGGCGCTCCGGGCTGGGGGATCGGCCGGATACCAGCGGCGGGCGTTGGCGCGGCAAGGAAGTGAGGCATGGTGCATGTCCTCGGGGTGGCCGGTTCTCGGCTCGATTATTGGAATGGCGGGTGGCCGGTTTTCGTCGAGTATATCGCCAACGTGATACGTAAAATCAATAGCTATGCATCATTAATGTGTCTTAATATTTTGTTTTTGCCGATGTATTCCCCCTGGCCGAAAGGCGGAGGGAAGCCGATATTTCGCTTGAAACGCCGCTGTGGCGTCGCGTGGCAAGCACCTGCAGTGAGCCTTGGCGGGCCGCGGGCGGATCCATCTGCCTTGTGTCTGGCGAATAATCTGATACAGAATGCTGTCGAAGTTCACCTCATTGTTCGCCGCCCAGGTGTCGGGCTCTTCAAGGAACCTCCCCATGACCTGTTACAGCCTCGATGGATTGACCCCCGTGGTCGACCCCAGTGCCTATGTGCATCCTTCAGCGGTGCTGATCGGTGACGTGATTGTCGGCGCCCATTGTTATGTCGGGCCCCTGGCCAGCCTGCGGGGCGATTTCGGGCGGATTGTCCTGGAAGAGGGGGCGAACCTGCAGGATACGTGCGTCATGCATGGTTTTCCCGACAGCGATACAGTGGTCGAGCGCAATGGCCACATAGGTCATGGCGCCGTGCTGCATGGCTGCCGGATCGGCGCCGATGCATTGGTGGGCATGAATGCGGTGGTGATGGACAACGCCCACATTGCGCCCCGCTGCATCGTTTCCGCCGCGGCGTTCGTCAAGGCCGGCTTCGAGTGCGCTGCGCAATCGCTGGTCATGGGCGCGCCAGCGCGGGTCACTCGCCAGCTCAGTGATGCTGAAGTGGCCTGGAAGCAGGCCGGCACCCGCGAGTATCAACAGCTGACCAGGCGTTGCCTGGAGCAGATGCAGGCCTGTGAGCCGCTGCGGGAGGTGGGGCCCGAGCGGCCACGGATCGGCCACAGCTCATTTCGCCCCAAGACTCGGCAATCACCCGGCCCGCTATGAACACCTGAAACCCGTTATATTCCTTCCTTTTCTACCGGTACATCCATGTCGTCCCTAGCGCCACTGAACCACCTGATCAAACGCTTCCAGGAACAGACCCCGATTCGCGCCAGTTCGCTGATCATTACCCTGTACGGCGATGCCATCGAACCCCACGGCGGCACGGTGTGGCTGGGCAGCCTGATTCAGTTGCTGGAGCCGATGGGGATCAATGAACGCTTGATCCGTACGTCGATTTTCCGCTTGAGCAAAGAGGGTTGGCTGAGTGCGGAAAAGGTCGGTCGGCGCAGCTACTACAGCCTGACCCTGACCGGGCGCCGGCGTTTCGACAAAGCCTTCAAGCGGGTGTACAGCGCCGGGGTGCCAGCCTGGGACGGTTCCTGGTGCCTGGTGATGCTCTCGCAGTTGCCCGTGGAGCTGCGCAAGCAGGTGCGCGAGGAGCTGGAGTGGCAGGGGTTTGGCGCGATGTCGCCGGTGTTGCTGGCCTGCCCGCGCAGCGATCGTGCCGACATTACCGCGACGCTGGTGGAGCTTGGCGCCCTGGAAGACACCATTGTCTTCCAGACCACGCCCGAAGATGTGCTGGGCTCCAGGGCCCTGCGCCTGCAGGTACGCGAAAGCTGGAACATCGATGAGCTGGCGGCCCACTACAGCGAGTTCATCCAACTGTTCCGCCCGCTCTGGCAGGCGCTGCGCGAGCAGGAGCAACTGCAACCGGAGGATTGCTTCCTGGCCCGGCTGCTGCTGATTCATGAGTACCGCAAATTGTTGCTGCGCGACCCGCAACTGCCCGATGAGCTGCTGCCCGGAGACTGGGAAGGGCGTGCGGCGCGCCAGTTGTGCCGCAATATCTACCGCTTGATCCAGGTGCGGGCCGAAGAATGGCTGGCGACGGCCCTGGAAAACGCCGACGGCCCGTTGCCGGATGCCGGTGAAAGCTACTACCGGCGCTTTGGCGGGCTGGTTTAGCCGGCGGTCGATGAGGGTTGGCTCGCCACTGGTGTGGCCCCGGGCGCTGAGACGCGTGCCGGGCATTTACCCGGCTGCCAAATAATCATTGACCTGCCAATTTGGCCTGATTAGGGTCGTGACGGTCATTTGTGCAACTAAGCCGGCAGTGTTTCAGCCTTGTTGCAGTTGAATGGTCGGCGCTTGAAGTTTGCATGTTGCACGATACAGGGAGCATGGCCAGGCACAGGTATTCGGTCTTGCAGGGAAAGCGGACAGATAAAGGAATTATCAATGAAGCGGATACGCAGTCTGGCTGCGAAGTTATGCCTGGGTTTTATCTTTGTTACTGGCGGCGGCTTGGCCATGGCTTCGCAACTGGTCCCCGCGCTGGGGCTGGCGAATGATCAATATGCCAAGTCTCCCGGGCCTTATGCAGTCAGTACCAATGCGGTTCTGAGTGATTGTCGTGGCCTGTTGGGGGTATTGGCCAGGGTCATGTTGCTGGACAACAGCATTCAATGTAATCAGTCGTTCCCCTATGGTTTTTCCAACCCGATTTCAACCAGCGTCTATTACCCCACCTCTATAAAACAGTTGGACAAGCTGCCGGTGGTCAACTTCGTGGGCGGCATTCTTTCCAACCAGGGGCAATACACCGAGTTGTTACGGTTGTGGGCGAGCTACGGTTTCATCGTGATTATTTCCGCCGACTTCATCAATACCGCGCCCACCATGCATGTGCTGGGGGCGCTGGAGCTGAGCAAACTCAATCAGGACCCGAGTTCGCCCTTGTTCGGCAAGGTCGATCTGTCGCGCACCATTGTGGCGGGGCATTCGGCGGGCGGCGGGGCGTCGATCCTGTCGGCCAGCTTGCTGCCGGAAACCTTGCAGGCGATTGACCCGCAACTGCGCTACATCGGTGCGTTGCCGATCGAGCCCGGGCCGATCGGGCTGGGATCCACGGTGAAGACGCCAACCCTGGTGCTCACTGGAGCGGCCGATGTGGTGGTCCCGGCCTGGGCCTGGCCGCGGTTGTGGCAGGGTGGGCTGATCAAGACGGTACCCGGCTGGAGCGCCACCGCCCACAACGCCACGCATTTCAGCCCGGTCAGAAGTATCAGGGAAAACGAGTTTGCCGGTATTACCACGGCCTGGCTGTTATATATCGGCAGGAATGATCCGGCTGCCAAGGAGTACTTTGTCGGCGAAGACTACAAGTTGGCACGAGACCCACAGTTCATTCGCCTGTTATTCAACCCGCTTCGGGTGCAGCGCAATGAGGTGGCCGATAGCCTTGAATAATGCGGTGGCGTGCTGCGTTATTGACGTGGCCATGGGCTAGCCATGAAGTCACTGCAATAACAATGTCACTGCATTGTTATGAAATGAATACCGTGCTTAGAGCGTTATGTTTCGCGCGGCAACCACAAGGACTCAATCATCCATGCCCAGCCTTTCACGCAGGAAGCTATTGCAGGCAGCTGCTATCGGTTCTTTCTTCTCATCCTTGCCGGCCTCCATTCGCCAAGCCCTGGCGATACCGGCGAACAACCGCACCGGGACGATCAAGGACGTAGAGCACGTGGTGATCCTGATGCAGGAAAATCGCTCGTTCGATCACTACTTCGGCACTTTTCCCGGGGTTCGCGGTTTCAGCGACCGCTTTACCATTCCCTTGAGCGGTCAGCGGGACATCTGGGAGCAGCAAGGCAAGGGCCGGCTGGTCATGCCTTATCACCTGGACAGCAGCAAGGGTAATGCCCAGCGGGTCAGCGGAACTCCGCATACCTGGGCGGATGCGCACTTGGCCTGGGGCGAGGGGCGCATGAACGCCTGGCCGACCCACAAGACCAACACCTCCATGGGCTACTACCGCGAGCAGGAGCTGCCATTCCAGTTCGCCCTGGCCAACACCTTTACCCTGTGCGATGCCTATCACTGTTCGGTACACGCCGGCACCAACCCCAACCGGCTGTTTCTCTGGACCGGCAGCAATGGCGCGAGTGCCGACCAGGTGGCGGCGGTGGTCAACGAGTGGGATGGCCCGGGGCCGGCGAATGTCGGTTACAACTGGAAGACCTATCCCGAGCGCCTGGAAGAGCAGGGCGTCAGCTGGAAGGTCTATCAACACCTGCCGGACAACTTTGGCGACAACCCGCTGGCGGGCTTCCGCCGCTTCCGTGCTGCCAGCGTGCAAGTAGGCAATCCGGCCCAGCCGCCGAAGGATTTCAACGCCTTCGTCCCCTACAGTGATGCGCTGAATGCGCTGGCGCCTCTGTACAAGGGCAATGGCAACACCTTGCCGGCCAGCACTGGCAGCAACCTGGAGGCGATCATTGGCGGCTTTCGCAACGATGTGCAGGCTGGCAAGTTGCCCCAGGTCAGTTGGATCGTTGCGCCGGCGGCCTATTCCGAGCACCCGGGGCCTTCGAGCCCGGTGCAGGGCGGCTGGTTCGCCCAGGAGATTCTCCTGGCGCTGACCAGCAATCCCGAGGTCTGGAGCAAGACCGTGTTGCTGCTGACCTACGATGAGAACGACGGTTTCTTCGACCATGTGCCGTCGCCATCCGCGCCTTCGCGGCGCAAGGACGGCAGCTTTGCCGGCAAGTCCACCCTGGGCTTTGACAACGAGTTGTTCACCCATCCGGCGCCCGCCGGTTCGACCCAGCAGCCCTTGCCCGACGGCGGGGTGTACGGGCCGGGGCCGCGCGTACCCATGCTGGTGCTGTCGCCCTGGAGTCGTGGCGGCTGGGTCAACTCGCAGGTGTTCGATCACACCTCGGTGCTGCAATTTCTGGAAAAGCGTTTTGGCGTGCGGGAACCGAACATCAGTGCCTGGCGTCGAGCGGTCTGCGGTGACCTGACCTCGGCCTTCAACTTTGTCGATCCCAACCACGAGACCCTTCCGGCGTTGCAGACCACCACTCGGCAGGCCGCTGACAGCCTGCGCCAACGCCAGGAAAAGCTGCTGCCGGTGCCATTGCCTGCCGCCGGCCAGCAATGGGCGCCGGAACAGAACCGCCTGGCCCGGCCTTCGCGGGCGTTGCCCTATCGCTTGCATGTCGACAGCCGGGTCGACTCCAGGGCGCGCACCCTGTCGCTGAGCCTGCAAAACACCGGAGAGCAGGGCGCGGTGCTGCATGTCTATGACGCCTTGCACCTGAGCGAAATTCCCCGTCGCTATACCGTGGAGGCCGGCAAGGCGTTGCAGGACAGCTGGTCGGTGCTGGAGCGCTATCAGCTCTGGGTGCTCGGCCCCAACGGTTATCACCGCAGTTTTCATGGCGATCTGAAAGTGCTGCAGCCTGAACTGCTGGTGACCACCGCCAGCCATCAGTTGCAGCTGAGCTTGAGCAATCCGAGCGAGCACGCGGTGTCGATCAGCATCGATCGTTGCCCTTATACCCAGCAGGGGCCCTGGACCTTGTCGGTGCCAGCCAGGGGAGAAGTGCGTCAGGTATTTGCCTGCCAGAGCAGCGGCGGCTGGTATGACCTGACGCTGCGCAGTGACGGTGGCTGGTTGCGCCGGGTTGCCGGGCGCCTGGAAAATGGCCAGCACAGTATCAGTGACCCGTTGATGGGCCGGGCATAAGGCCGTCGGTGTCAGTGCGGGTATTGCAATCGTCAGGAAGGGTAACGACAAAGGCAACTAATACCGGGAAGGTAAAGTTGTGGGGGAAGACTAAGTAGATAGCGTGCTTAGTTGTTTCTTTAAATAACGGATCACCCGTCCGGGTGATCCGTTAACAGCATCGCTTACTTGGGCATTGCCCAGGACTGCAAGGTGTAACCTTCCTGGCTCAGTTCGGCGCGGGCCTGTTTGAGCAGGTCTTCCAGCTGGGCTGGATCGGAGTAGGCACTGCTGGGAATCTGGGTGTGGCCAATACGGGTGCTGGTGCGGTCGATGACGGTCAGGCTGAGTTCGCCGTTACCGTCCTGTGGAGCCCAGGCCACGCATTGGAAAGGCTGGAATGCGCGGTCGGCGATCAAAAGTGCTTCGTTGATACGGAGCGGGGCGTTCATGGGGTCTTCTCTCTGTGTGCCCAATCAAATGATGTGCCGTCGGTTGGGCTTACCGTTCGGCTGGTTACTTGTACTGATGCATCGAGGTAGCACCCGGGTCACACGGAAAAACAAGTTTTTACAACTTTCGCGCATGAGCCTTGTGGCAGAGCCCTTAGTTGCGGGGCTTGGGGTAAAACACTGCGACAATCAGTCGCTCGGGCGGCTGATTAAAGTCCCGTGTTAGTTCTGTTGGCAATCGACACTATAAGCAATTGATACATAGCAGCGTCAAGTTCTTGCTAATGTTACAGCCAGGTTTTCCAAACCACTGTTTCTAATAACTTTTCCTATTTCTGGCGCCAAGGAACAGTCATGCTTGAAGCCCCCGTGCAGCGCCGTTTGCTGGTGGTCGATCCTTGTGACGACTGCCATCGGTTGTTACCCGGATTGCGCACCATAGGCTGGGATGTCGATAGCTGTGACTTGGAGTCCGCCCGCGAACGCAGCTGCGATGTCGGCCTGCTGCGCCTGCAACCTTTCCACCTGGAACGCCCGGAAGCGGTCAAGGACCTGATCAGCCGCAGCGGCACCGAGTGGATCGCGGTCTTGAGCCAGGAAGTGCTGCGCCTGCAAAAGGTCGGTGACTTCGTCTGCGAGTGGTTTTTCGATTTCCATACCTTGCCGTTCGATGTATCCCGGGTCCAGGTGACCCTGGGGCGGGCTTTTGGCATGGCGCGCCTGCGCGGCCAGGGCTCGATCCATGTGGACCAGCCCGAGCATGAATTGCTTGGCGACAGCCGGCCGATCCGCGATTTGCGCAAGCTGCTGGGCAAACTGGCCCCCACCGAGTCGCCGGTGCTGATCCGCGGTGAAAGCGGCACCGGCAAGGAATTGGTGGCGCGCACCCTGCATCGCCAGTCCCAGCGTCACGACAAGCCGTTTGTGGCGATCAACTGTGGGGCGATTCCCGAGCATCTGATCCAGTCCGAGCTGTTCGGGCATGAGAAGGGGGCGTTTACCGGCGCCCATCAACGCAAGATCGGGCGTATCGAGGCGGCCCATGGCGGCACCTTGTTTCTTGATGAAATCGGCGACCTGCCCCTGGAACTGCAAGCCAATCTGCTGCGCTTTCTCCAGGAGAAACACATCGAGCGCGTCGGTGGCAGTCAGCCGATTCCCGTGGATGTCCGGGTCCTGGCCGCGACCCACGTGGACCTGGAGGCGGCGATTATCAGCGGTCGTTTCCGTGAGGACCTGTACTACCGCCTGAATGTGCTGCAGGTGATCACTGCGCCGCTGCGCGAACGCCATGGCGACCTGGGCATGCTGGCCAGCCACTTTGCGCATTTATACAGCCAGGAAACCGGACGCCGGCCACGCAGTTTCAGCGAGGACGCGCTGATGGCCATGGGCAAGCATGAATGGCCGGGCAATGTCCGCGAACTGGCCAACCGGGTCCGGCGCGGCCTGGTGCTGGCCGAGGGCCGGCAGATCCAGGCCAGCGACCTCGGGCTGCTCGGCCTGCCCGCCCATGACGCCCCCATGGGCACCCTCGAAGACTACAAACACCGGGCCGAACACCAGGCGTTGTGTGATGTGCTGAACCGGCACAGCGACAACCTCAGCGTTGCGGCGAGGGTGCTGGGGGTTTCGCGCCCGACCTTCTACCGTTTGCTGCACAAGCACCAGATCCGCTAGGGCGGGGAGAAACGCCAAGGCCCGAGACGATTGGGGAATCGCCGCGGGCCTTGGCGTTTTCAGCCACTGGATCAGAAGTAGTACGGGAACTTCAGGCTGAAGGTAAAGTCCGGCGCGTCCTGGGTCATGCCCAGGGACAGGTTGGGCACGATGGTCAGGTGGTCGGTGGCGGCAATGGTCATGCCGACGTTGAAGTAGGCGGCGTTGGCATCGCTGGAGGTCACCGATTGCCAATCCTGACCGCTGTACTTGAGCTTGCTCTTCTTCTGTATCTGGTCAGACACAGAGAACGCCATGCTCATCTTTTCGTTGAGGGCGAAGGCTACCCCGGCGCCAATCTGGAAGCTGTCTCCCAGTTGCACCTTGCCCGGGACTTTCTCGCCGGCGTTGGAACTGATATCGCCGAACGACTCCTCCAGGTTGTGGGTGTAGGACAGGCTGCCGAACAGCACCGCCGGGTCGAACGTCTTGACCAGGGAGATGCCTGGGGTAATAGACCAGACACCATTACCGGTCGGCAGGCTTTCAGGCACCACCAGATTGTTGTTGCTGGGGTCCGGCTTGATGAACTTGATACCGAATGGGTCCTTGCCGGTGGGCGCCTTGACCCGCAGGCTGACCACGGCGTCAGGCAGGGAGTCGGATTCGTCGAGGAACTTGTAGGCGACCCCGACGTTGACATCACCCAGCGTCGGGTCGCGAGTGACGGTATTTTCCGATGTGGATTGGCCACTGCCGCCGTTGGCGCCCCCTGACTGGTACGTCGACTCGCGATAGATCACTGGCGCGTTTATATCGAACTGCCAGCGGTTGTTGAGGTTGTAGCGGGCGGTCAGGTCCAGGGTCCAGGTGTCGGACTTGATCCGGTCCAGGTTGATATTGCCCAGCAGGATCGAGTCCAGGGCCAGAAAGCCGTTGAGGGTCAATTGGCGGGTGTCGTAGCGGGCATAGGTGATGCCTGTCTCGACACTGAACTTGCCGCCGCCGAAGAAGCCACTGGCTTCGTCGTAGAGGTTGGTCACACTTTGCGCCGGCGTCGAATCATCCTTGAGCGACTGGCCGTAGCTGGCCCCGCCACCCGCAGCGCCCCCTGACGCTGCTGCGGCCCCTCTGCCGGCAACCTGTTGATTGCCCTTCAGGTCGGCGGGTGATTTTGCCAAGCGCTTGGGAGCAGGCGCCGCGGGTTGGTCTTCGACTTGCCGTACCCGTTGCTCCAACACTGCCAGCGCCTTCTGCTGCACTTCGTAACGTTGCTTCAGCTCCAGAAGTTCTTGTTTCAGGGTCTCTACGTCCGCCTCAGGCGCCGCTTGCAAGGCCGCCGCCGGAAATAGAGTGCTCAAACATACAACTGCGCGCAGTGAAACCGATCGATACATGAAATAAACCGTCCCTTGTGAACCCCAATGGTCGAAAAAAGCGTAGCTCAGAATTTCAAACTGCGTAGTCCGTTGAGTGTGGTCAGGTTGCAGTCCAGTGCCCCCTTGCTGGGGCCGTTGTTTTGCAGGACTACGTTGAGTTGGGTCAGGTTGCTGACCAGGTTGCTGTTACCCAGCAGCCGGGTGTTTTGCAGGACGTTGCCCTGGGCCACTTGCTGCAAGGTGCCGCCCTGGTTGGCACTGGCCAGAATGGCCATCTGGATCCCACCGTTGATCGCCGACACCGAGACACTGCCGGCGGCGTTGCTGCCGGTGATGGTCTGCCCATTGAGCAGGGCCTGGCCGGGGTTGTTGCTCAGGCCGGGCGCCTGGTTGGCTTCGCTGACATTGATGCTGACGTTGTTATAGGCGCTGTTGCCGTCACCGGCGGCGCGCACCACCTGGGTCACGCCCTGGCCGGTGCCCAGGCCAGCGCCACCGATCACGTTGCCAGTGCCTTGCGCGGGAGTACTACCGTTGCCCGTCTGGTTGATGGTGGTGACATAGAATTGCGGGGTGACGGTGGACTGCTGAATCTGCAGGGTGCTGGTGGCGCCAATCAGGTCGCCGCTGGCATTGCGCCAGGTACTGCTCATGACGATGCCGAAACTGATAATCCGTCCCGGCATCACATAACGCCCGCGCATCTGCGAGAGTTCCTGGTCCTGAACTTCGATGGGTTTGAAACCAGCATGGGCTGGAAGCGCTGCTGCCAGACAGGCCGCCGCCAGCCAGTATGAAGTCTTCATCTGCTGCTCCCGGAGCGTCCTGCCCCCCTTTATCGTTACGCGCTCCTACTAGAAGAAGTCGCTCTGGATGAAACCGAAATCCATCAGTTCCGCGTCTTTGACCGGGTAGAAGGTGTCGAGCTTGTTTTTCGCGGTCAGCGGGGCGGGCGGGTCGAGCAAGGCATTGGCCTTGTCATAGCCCGGGCCGATGATGGCAAAGACGATACCGTTCCAGCCTTTGACGAAGTCTTCATGGGTGTAGCGTTTGTGACCCAGAACCGGATCACCGATGTAGACCCAGTCTTTCTGGGCCCGCTGCATCACCACGAAGTGCTTGTAGCCGCGAATTTCCATCAGGACGACCACCGGAATGGTCACTGCCTCGAGCTTTTCCGGAGGAATCCGGTAGCCCCTGGCGCGCATGCCGATGCTTTCCGCGTAGCGTTTCATGTCAAGCATCGAGAAGCCCTGAGTCTGAACCAGCTTCTGGTCCGAATTCATCAGCATGCCCTTGATCACTTGTTCCTCGTTGACATCCAGCCAGTAGGCCTGGCGCAGGATGGTTGCCAGCGCCGCGGCGCCGCAACTGAAGTCGGTTTTCTGTTCGACGATGTCGCTGAATTTGCGCTCACGCACACTCTGGACTTTCTTGAAGATCAAGCCGCCGCCCGCCAGTCCGGCCACGGCCATCTCAGCCGCGTACACGGGGCCGCAAAGGCTCAACAGTAGAATGATGATCGCAGTACGCATGATCGTTACGCCTGATGAGACTGTGGAAAAGCCCCGTTTCCGGGGCTTTCGTTACGATTGCGACTACATGCAGGCTTTGCAGCCGGCGGCAATGGACAGCGAGTTGCTTTGTTGGTTGCCGACGCCGGCCGAGACGTTGGCGCCACCGTTGCCGGAGAAGCCGTTCATCGAGTTGGTCATGCTGGCGTTGTTGATCACTGGGTTTTTCCAGCCGTCTTTGGTCAGCACTTGCTGGGTCCAGTAGCCAGCCAGTTCGATGGTGCCTTGTTCCTTGAAGGTGAGTTTTTGATCGTCGTTGCCGTGGCCTTTGTTGTCGCCATAGCCATGACCGCTGTGATCGTCGCCGCCTTCGATCTTGCCGCTGCCGGTGCCTTTGTAGGTGCCGGAGGCTACGAAGCCGCCAGTGAGGGTGTCTTTTTTGTAGGCCTGGACACCTTTGTTATCCACCACCAGGTTGGTGGAGGTTTGGTTGGCCGAGGCGGCGGCGGTGGCTACACGACCACCGGACACGGCGATCGCCAGGTTGTTTTTCTGTTGGTTGAAGTCGCCGGCGGTGACGTTGACGCCGATGTTGCCGGAGCCGTTGTTGCCGGAGTTGTTCATCGTCGCGTTGTTTTGGGTCGACGAGTTTTTCACGTAGTTGTTGTTGTTGACCTGGGTGGCGCTGGAAGCGGCCACGGCGCTGCCGAAGATGAAGCTTTCGTCAGCGGTTGCCAGGGCGGCGGCGTTGTCTTGTTGGTTGCCGTCGCCGGCGGCGACGTTGGCGCCCATGTTGCCGTTGGAGCTGTTCAGGGAGTTGTCCATCTTGGCGTTGTTGTTGGTGCCCTGGTTTTTCACCACGTTGGTGTTGCTGTTCTGCACGTCGATCACTGCAGCACCGGCCCCGGCGGTGATTTGCAGCAGGGTGTTGAGGTCTGGGCCCTGATTGCCATGGTCATGGTCATGACCGCCGTTGTGACCGTTGTTGTTACCACCTGCCTGAGCAGCCATTGCCATGATGGCGGCCAGTGCGAAAACCAGTGGTTTGAGAGCCATTGTGGGTTTCATGGTGTTTCTCCGGTGCTTATTAGTTGGTTAAGTGTTGGTACTTTCTAATTGCACTGCGAGGGGTCAGTCTGCGACCCGTATGCTCAGGGTGTTAGCCATGCGGTTCCCCACCCCGGCACTCTGGTTCACCTGAATCACCCCACGGCTGCCGGTGAAGGCCTGGTCGCTGGTAACGACCTGGCGGCTGCCTTGCTGAGGGTCAGATGCGCCCGAGCTTGGTAACAGCGCGACGTTCTGCTGTGAGAGCGCGCTGTCGTCGATGCTCTGCGGATTGGCGCTGATGCTGATCCGCAAGGCATTGACCATCTGGTTGTTGGCCCCGGACGACTGGTTGACACCCAGTGCGCCGTTGCCATTGCTGAAAGAGTGGCCGCCGATGGTGCTGCTGGCATTGACCGAGCGATCGGCTGGCGTGGTGATTTTCTGGGTCACGCTGGTACTGGCCTTGGCGTTGGTACCGATGGCGATGGCCCGCACGTTGGTTTGCTGTTGCTGGTCGCCGGCGGCCTGGTTGATGTTGAGGTTGCCGGTGTAGCCCGAGCCGGAATTGTTCAGGGTCGCGGTGTCCTGAACCTGAGTGGCGCTATCGGCCATGGCTGAGGTGCAGGCCAGCACGGCGAGAAAGAGCAGTGAGCGCTTCATCTTAGTGGCCTCCGATGTTACTCAACGGCGCCATGCCGGAACTGATGGAGCGGTTGATCGACCCGGAGATCGACGCGCCCGAGCCGCCACCGTGGCCAGCGCTCATGCCGGGCAGGCCATTGGGATTGGTGACCACGTTGAGGCCGGCGACGCCGGTGCCATCGGGCATCACGGCGCCGCGAACCAGCGACCCGCTGTTGACCCCGGCGAACTCGCTGTCGCTCATTTCGCTGTTGAGCGTGCCGGCGACAAACCCCGACGGGTTGGCATTGACTGTGGTGGGGTTGGGGTCGCGGTTCAGGGGGCGACCGATAGGGGTGGGGTGCACTTGGCGTTCAAGAACGATTTCGCCATTGCCTGCCGCCAGAACCGGAAGGCTGTACACCGCGCTGATGGTGCAACCGATCAGCAGTAGGCGGGTGAAACGAATGTTCAGAGTCCCCACGGCGGTCTTCCTTCTTCTCAGTGCTGGCCCTAGTCAGCGTTGCGAGGAAGAGAGCAGAAGCCGTGCCGCTTTTGATTTTCTGTTTGGATTCAATGGTTTGCCAGGGCATTGGGGCCGCCTCTGGCCTGACTGTTTCAAGGTTGAGACAGTTCGCCATGCCGGCCAATCGCCACAGCCTTGGTAATGCTCTGGAACAAGGGTTGCTGAGGGGCTGTATCAGTGGCGTAACAGTTTTTCCGGGGCAGGGCGCAGGCCCCGCAAATGACGGCCTGATCGCCGCAAGAGTGTTTCAGGAATGGACACTTTGCGCTCGGGCCGCCTCGTCGCATCAGTCCTGCAGCAGCTCCTGGACCAGGGTGAATGCCTGTTGCCGCCGCGCCTGCCAATCACCGCGAATCACTCGGTAGGTTTGCCGGTGACGTTCCAGCCAGTGCCGGGTGTCGGCAAAGAACGCCTGGCGTTGCGCCAGTTGCGGCTGACAGCGCTGGCCGTCATCCGTCCAGGCCACATCCTCCGGCGACAGCAGCAGGTGCAGGTCGTAATGGCGGGCCAGCAGCTGCGGTTCCAGCCAGGGTGGGCAATCGCCGAACAGGGTCTGGCTCCAGAGCAGGTTGCTCAACAGGTGAGTATCGAGAATCAGCAGCTCGGGCTGTTGCGCGCGAGCCTGGTCTTCCCAGGCCAGTTGGCCACGGGCGATTTGCGGGATGTCCGCCAGGCAGGTGTCGCGGCAGTGTTGCTCGATAAAGTGGCGCACGTACTCGCCGACCTGGAGGCCGCCGAAGTGCGCTTGCAGCTCGGCCGCCAGCCAGCTCTTGCCACTGGACTCGGGGCCGGTGAGAACCAGGACCTTCACGATTGCAGGGCCGGGTCGGCGCGCCAGGTGCGCCAGCCCTGGACCGCCAGCAGGGTGAACAGGGCGTACAGCGCTGCGGTCAGGTAGAGCTCCTTGTAGACGAACAGGCCGACGAAGATCACGTCCACGGCAATCCACAGTGGCCAGCACTGCACGCGCTTCTGTGCCATCCACCACTGGGCCACCAGGCTGAAGGCGGTCAGTGCCGCGTCCAGCCAGGGCTGCGCGGCGTCGGTCCAGTGGGCCATGGCCGCGCCCAGCAACAGGCTGCCGAGTGCGCCCAAGGCCAGGCCCTGGAGCAGCCCCGCGGACTGCAACTGGCTGACCGGGCGCCCCTGGTGCTGCTCGCCACCGCGGGTCCACTGCCACCAGCCGTAGAGCTGCAGCACCGCGTAGACCACCTGCAGGAGCATGTCGGAATAGAGTTTGACCTCGTAGAAGATCCAGCTGTACAGCAGCACCATGACCAGGCCGATGGGCCAGCACCAGGGGTTCTGTTTGACCGTCAGCCAGACGGCGATCACGCCGAGCGCGGCGGCAAACAGTTCAAGCCCGGACATGACGGTTCCTTGGGGAAGTGGAGAAGGGGGCGGATTGTACCCAGAGTCGGCCCCGGGCGTTAGCCCGGGGCCTTGGGTTCAGGCGTGACTCAGACGCGAAATTGCCGCAGCAGGCCGTTGAGCTGTTCCGACAGTTCCTTGAGGTGCCGGCTGGCGGCGCTGGAGTGCTGGGCCGCCAGGGCGGTGCCCTGGGACAGCCCGGCCGCCTGGCCGACGTTATGGTTGATGTCTTCCACCACATGCGCCTGTTGCAGGGTGGCGCTGGCAATCGAGGCGTTCAGGCCGTTGAGGGTGCGCAGCGCCTGGCCGATGGCGTTGAGGCTGGTACCGGCCAACCCGGCCTGCTCGATGGTCAGCTGTGAAGCCCGGCTGCTGTCGCCGATGACCTTGACCGCCGCTTCCGAGTGATTCTGCAGGCGTTCGATCATGCCCTGGATTTCCGCAGTGGACTGCTGGGTGCGCTGGGCCAGCAGGCGCACCTCGTCGGCCACCACGGCGAAGCCGCGCCCTTGTTCCCCGGCCCGGGCCGCCTCGATGGCGGCGTTCAGGGCCAGCAGGTTGGTCTGTTCGGCAATCGAGCGGATCACCTCCAGCACCGTGCCGATCTGGGTGCTTTCCGCTGCCAGGGTACGAATCACTTCCACGGCCTGGTCGATGGTGCCCGAGAGCTGGTCGATCTGCTGCAGGCTGCCATCGATGTTGATCTGGCCCTGCTGGGCCTGGGCCTCGGCCTCGCGCACCTCGGTGGCGGCGTGTTCGGCGTTGCGCGCCACGTCCTGGACGCCGCTGGTGACCTGACTGATGGCGGCTGCCACCTGTTCCATCTGCTGGGACTGCTGCTGGCTGCGCTCCTGGGCTTCGCTGGCGTTGCTGCCCAGCTCGCTAGAGGACTGCTCCAGCGCCGCGGCGCTGGATTGCAACTGCATCACCACGCCGCGCAACTTGGCGGTAAACCCGTTGAAGTGCCTGGCCAGCTCGGTGACCTCGTCCTGGCCATGGGTGTCGAGGCTGCGGGTCAGGTCGCTTTCGCCGCTGGCGATGTTGGCCATGGCGTGCACGGTTTCGCGAAGCGGGCTGACAATGCTGCGCACAATCAGCACCACCAGGGCGGCCATCAGCAGGGCGATCACCAGGCCAATGGACGAGGCGCGCAGGACCTGAGCGTAGAACTCGTCCTGCAGGTCATCGATATAGACGCCAGAACCGATGATCCAGCCCCAAGGCTGGAACAGCTGTATATAGGAGGTTTTCTGGACCGGCTGCTGGGCTCCGGGCTTGGGCCAGCGATAGTCCACCATGCCGCCGCCCTTGGCCTTGGCCAGGGCGACCATTTCGTTGAACACCTCGAAGCCGTCCGGGTCCTTGACTGCGGCGAGGTTTTGCCCGTCCAGCTTGGGGTTGGCCGGGTGCATGATCATCACCGGCGTCAGGTCATTGATCCAGAAATAGTCGTTCTGGTTGTAGCGCAGCCCGCGAATCGCTTGCAGCGCTTGTTTCTGCGCCTGATCGCGGCTCAGGCTGCCGGCGGCTTCCAGGCCCTGGTAATAATCCAGCACGCCCGCGGCGGTCTGCACCACATGCTGGGTTTTCTGCGCCTTGGCCAAGTACAGGTCCCCATGAATCTGCTTGAGCATCATCACGCCCAGGGTCACCAGGGTCAGCACCGCCACGATCAGGATCAGCCACAAACGCTGACTGATGGACATCTTGCGTAAGCTATTCATCATCCGGTCACTCCAGATTCTTGTTCTTGTCATAAAAGGCCGAGAGCATCGAAGCATGCTGGCCTTCCAGCGCCAACCCTACGGAAGTCCAATAACATCGCGACGCGTTTTGCGCCTGTCTGTTAGGATTTCGGCGCTTTGCCCGAAAACCTGAACCCATGTCGAAATTTCACAGAATTTTCATTGGTTTATGTTGATCTTACGGGCGCCGAATTCTCGGCTAGGCTCGATGCGACAAACGTTTTGACCACTTAAAAAAGAGGCATGCCACGAGCATCGCCTTATGGGGGATTGATGGATCTTTGGACCGCCGCACAGGCACTGATACTCGGGATCGTAGAAGGCCTGACCGAGTTTTTGCCCATCAGCAGTACCGGGCACCAGATTATTGTGGCTGACCTGCTCGACTTCGGTGGCGAGCGGGCCATGGCCTTCAACATCATTATCCAGCTGGGGGCGATTCTCGCGGTTGTCTGGGAATTCCGGCGCAAGATCATCGATGTGGTGATCGGCCTGCCCAGCCAGCCCAAGGCCCAGCGCTTCACGGTCAACCTGCTGATCGCGTTCTTCCCGGCCGTGGTATTGGGGGTGATCTTCGCGGACCTGATCCACGCCTACCTGTTCAACCCCATCACGGTGGCCACGGCGCTGGTGGTTGGCGGCGTCATCATGCTGTGGGCCGAGCGTCGGCAGCACCAGGTGCACGCCGAGACGGTCGATGAAATCACCTGGAAGGACGCACTGAAGGTCGGTTGTGCCCAGTGCCTGGCGATGATCCCGGGCACTTCGCGTTCCGGCTCGACCATTATCGGTGGCCTGCTGTTCGGCCTGTCGCGCAAGACCGCCACCGAGTTTTCGTTCTTCCTGGCCATGCCCACCATGGTTGGGGCCGCGGTGTATTCCGGCTACAAGTACCGCCATCTGTTCCAGCCCGATGATTTCCCGGTGTTCGCCATCGGTTTCGTCACGGCCTTCATCTTCGCCATGATCGCGGTCAAGGGCCTGCTGAAGTTCATTGCCAGCCACAGCTACGCGGCCTTTGCCTGGTATCGCATCGCTTTTGGCCTGCTGATCCTGGCGACCTGGCAGTTCGGCTGGGTCGACTGGGCGGCGGCCAAGTCGTGAGTGCGGGCCGTCGTGGGCAGGGCGCCGTTGGCGGCACAAGGCTCGAGTATGCGCGGGCCAAGCTGCTGCTATTGATGCTGCTCTGCGCGTTGCCGCTGTTCGGGTCGCTGTCGTTGTGGTGGAAGGGGATATCGGTCATTCCCCTGGTCGCCTACGGCGCGGTCAGCCTGCTGACGTTTCTGCTGTACTGGCACGACAAGCGCCGGGCTCGGGCCGAAGGCCGGCGCATTCCGGAAAACGTCCTGCATGCCCTGGAGCTGGCCGGCGGCTGGCCAGGGGCCTTGCTGGCCCAGCAACTGCTGCGCCACAAGACCCGCAAGGTCTCCTACCAGACGCTGTTCTGGCTGATCGTGGCCCTGCACCAGGTCTACTGGATTGACCGGCTGTTCCTGGAAAACAGCCCGCTGAGCCTGTTCTAGAGCAACAGGCCGACCTGGGCCCGCTTGGGCAGCTTACCCACCACCAGTTGGTGGGAGCGCTGCAGCAGCGCTTCGAGTTCCGCGGCGCCCAGCGGGTAGGGCGTACTCATGATGATCCAGTGCGCGCGGGCCAGGTAGGGCGCCGGGGCGATGCCGGGACGGTCGACGTGGCCGAGAAACAGTTCCTGGTCGACCTTGAAGGCCAGGGAGCTGCCCCGCAGGTTCTGCAGCGCGAACATCTTGCTGCCGGCAATCGAGAACACCCGCACGCCGCCCCATTTATAGTCTTCGCGCGCGCCCGGCAGGCCCAGGCAGAACTGCGCCACTTGTTGTTCGTTCAGGGTTGGGTTTTTCACAGCAGTCGTTCTCCGCAGCCTTCGAAGGATTCACTCAGGTGTTCGATCCAGGCGCGCACGGCCGGCATCACACCCCGGCGGTGAGGATACACGGCCTGCAGCCAGCCGCCGGGCAATGACCATTGCGGCAGCATCTGTACCAGTTGGCCGCTGGCCAGTTCCTCCTCGCAATACAGCATCGGCAGCACGGTACAGCCCAGGCCGGCGAGGGCACAGGCGCGGCGGACGATGAAGTCGTCGATGCCCAGGCGCGCTTCCAGTGCCAGGTCGCAAGCCTGGCCTTGCTGGTCCAGCAGGCGCAGGTGCACCAGCCGGTCAGCCTCCAGGGCACCGAGAATCGGCAGGCGCCGCAAGTCTTCCGGGTGTTCCACCGGGTGCTCGCGGAGGAAGGCCGGCGTGGCCACGATTGCGGTCTGCGCGCGGCGCAGGCGCCGGGTGACCAGCAGCGGGTCCTCGTCACCCTGTTCGCGTACCCGCAGGGCCACGTCGACGCCCTCGTTGATCAGGTCGACACGGCGGTTGAGCAGGAGCATTTCCAACTGCACCTGGGGGTATTTCTGCAAAAAGGTGCTGACCAGGGGCGTCATCAGTTCGTGGGCCAGGCCCACCGGGCTCGATACCCGCAGGCGACCCCGCGGTTCGCTGGCCATGCTGGCCACGGCTTCGTCGGCCATTTCCGCTTCCAGCAGCATGGCCTGGCAGTGGCGCAGGTAACGCTCGCCCACGGTGGTCAGGCTCAATTGCCGGGTGGTGCGTTGCAGCAACCGGGCGTTCAGGCGCTCTTCAAGCTCGGCGATACGCCGCGACAGGCGCGATTTGGGAATGCCCAGCAAACGCCCGGCGGCGGCGAAGCCTCCGGCTTCCACCACCTTGGCAAAGTAATAAAGGTCGTTGAGGTCTTGCATGATGGCTTGGCTCGACTGTCCTGTTGATGGGACGAACTATCGCATTTATGCCGACTAATCAGCTATTGGTTTCATGTGTAGGATTGCCCACATCCGATCGCCCAGTGGCGGTCCTCACTAGGAGATCCCAGATGAAACTCTTGCATATCGATTCCAGCATCCTTGGTGACAACTCGGCCTCCCGTCAGCTCAGCCACAGTGTGGTCGAGGCCTGGAAAGCGGCTCATCCGGACACCGTGGTGACCTACCGCGACCTGGCCAATGACGCCATCAGCCACTTTTCCGCGGCAACCCTGGTCGCCGCCGGCACCGCCGCTGAGCTGCGTGACGCCGCCCAGAAACACGAAGCCGAGCTCAGCGCCCAGGCCCTGGCTGAATTCAAGGCCGCCGACACCGTGGTGGTGGCGGCGCCGATGTACAACTTCACCATCCCGACCCAGCTCAAGGCGTGGATCGACCGCATCGCCGTGGCCGGTGAGACTTTCCGCTACACCGAAGCCGGGCCTGAAGGCCTGTGCGGGGGCAAGAAAGTGATTGTGGTGTCCACTTCCGGTGGCCTGCATGTCGGCCAAGCCAGCGGTGTGGCTCACGAGGATTACCTGAAAGTGATGTTCGGATTTTTCGGCATCAGCGATATCGAATTCGTCCGCGCCCATGGCCTGGCCTACGGTGAAGAGGTGCGCAGCAAAGCCATGAATGATGCCCAGGCACACATCAGCCAGCAGTTGTTCGCCGCCGCGTAAGGCTTGTGTAAAGAGCCGTTGCTGCACCGCAAGGGCCACTAAACTCTGTATTCTGCTCGCCACTTGGCGCGGGCAGGGTACGGAGTTTTTTTATTGTGCTGTTCAGAGGTTCTGGCCCGGGTTATGCAGTGCAAGGAGCAATGCTCCCTTGTTGTGCATCCGTGGTAACGGCATGCTCCAGCCGCAATGCCTTGACGGCAAGGGATGACAGGGGAGAGCGGTGTTCTCGATCCAGCGGTAGAGGTGGGCGAGCGATGAAACGTCTTAGTGCAATGTTACTGATCTGCCTGCTCAGCAGCCTGCTTTCGGTGCAGGCCGCCCCCGCGCCCCATCCGCATTGGAGCGTGGGGTTCCATGAGATGACGTTTCTCGACCCCCTGGACCTGCACCCGATGCGCGCCATCGCCTTTTACCCGTCCACCGGCATCGAGCACGACAGCCAGCTTGAGGGCTATCGGATTGCCGCTTCGCGGGACGCGAAAATCGCCATCGGCCGCTTTCCGATGCTGATGCTGTCCCACGGCAACACCGGCACCCCGCTGGCGCTGCACGATCTGGCCACCTCCCTGGCGCGCAAGGGCTTTGTGGTGGTGGCGGTGATCCATCCCGGCGACAACTCCAAGGACCACAGCCGTCTCGGCACCCTGAGCAACCTCTACGGGCGGCCGATCCAGATTTCCGAAGCCATTACCGCGACCCTGGGCGACCCGATGCTGTCGCCCTTCGTCAATGCCGACCAAGTGGGGGTGATCGGTTATTCCGCCGGTGGCGAGACCGCGTTGATTCTGTCCGGAGCCACGCCGGACCTGGATCGCCTGCGGCGTTACTGCCAGGAGCGCCCCGATGACCGCGATGCTTGCAACACCCAAGGCGAGCTGATTGTCGATCGCGACGACCTGCAACCGGTGGCCGATCCGCGGGTGCATGCCCTGATGCTGCTGGCGCCGCTGAGCCTCAAGTTCGGTCGTCAAACCCTGGCCGGGGTGCATGTACCGGTGCTGCTCTACAGTGGCGATGGCGACAAACTGGTGGCCCTGGACAAGAACGCCGCCGCGCTGGCCCGCAAGCTGCCGGTGGCGCCGGACTTCAAGCTGCTGGCCGGCGCCGGGCACTTCGTGTTCATGGCGCCTTGCACCGCCGAGCAACTGGCGGCAATGCCGGCGCTGTGCACCGATGCCGACGGCGTCGACCGCGAGGACATCCACCGCAACCTGATTTTCGAAGCCGGCAACTTCTTCGCCCACACCCTGGGCCGGCCAAGCCGGGCCGGGATGCAGACTGCCGACCAGTGACTCAGGCGCCGGCCCGGCGCTTGAGCATCAGGGTCAGGCCCAGGCCGGTCAGCGCGAGCAGGGCGGCGCAGAAGAAGATCCACGAGTACCCCAGGTTCAACGCCACCGCACCCATCAGCGGCCCGGCGATGGCCAGCGCCAGGTCAAAAAACACCGCATAGGCACTCAGGCCCGCGCCGCGGCTGCTGTTGGGCACCTGCTTGATGGCTTCCACGCCCAGGGCCGGGTAGACCAGCGACAGGCCGAACCCGGTCAGCCCGGCGCCCACCAGGGCCCAGCCGGTGGAAGGCGCCAGCCATAGCAGCGCCAGGCCCAGGGTTTCGACGCACATGCAGGCGATCGCCGAGCGGAAACCGCCAAAACGGCTGATGCAGGAGATGAACAGCAGGCGCGAAAAGATAAAGCACACGCCGAACACCGTCAGGCAATAGGCCGCGCCGGTCCAGCCGCGGCTCAAGTAGAACAGGGTAATAAAGGTGGTCAGGGTGCCGTAGCCGATGGAGGCCAGGCTGAGGCTTGCGCCAAACGGCGCAATGCGCCCGAACACGGCCCAGAACGGCAGGCGCTCACCGCGAATCACCGGCACCGAGGGTTTGTTGCGGATCAGCAGCAACGCCAGGATCGCCAGGCTCGATAGCGCAAGGCCGAGGCTGGCGAAACCGTATTGCTGGACCATCACCACCCCCAGCGGAGCGCCGATGGCAATTGCACCGTAGGAGGCAATGCCGTTCCAGGAAATCGACCGCGCGGTGTGCTCCGCGCCGACCTGGCCCATGCACCAACTGATGGTGCCCACGCCGATCAGGCCTTGAGCCACCCCCAGCAGCAAGCGCCCACCCAGCAGCACGGCAAGGCTCAGTGACGGCCACTGGACGAGCAACACTGAAACCAGGGTCAGCAGCCCGCTGAGGAGAATCCCCAGCAAGCCGTAGATGATCGAACGCTTGGTGCCCACATTGTCCGACATGCGGCCGGCCATGGGCCGACTGAGCAGCGTGGCCAGGTACTGCGCGCCAATGGTCAGCCCGGCGACCACCGCACTGAAGCCCAACTGTTCGTGGACATAGCCTGGCAACACCGCGATCGGCAGGCCGATGCACAAGAAGGCGATAAAGGTATAGAAGACGATGGAGACGATCTGCAGGGTGATCGCCATGGAGCTTTGAGCGGGCGTTTGTGGCTCGGGCATGAAGGCTCGTTCGCGGGCGGCGGTTAGAGGCCTGCATCATCGCGTGCCGCGAAAATAAAAGAAAGCAGGCTAACTATCTGCACAAAAAAAGCCCCGTCACGCTGGACGTAATGCTGTTCACTTAAGCGGCCGAACGAAGAATTTCGCAGGCAGGGGGGCTTGTTGTGGTGACAAGGCTTGTTGTGGCGAGGGAGCTTGCTCCCGCTCGGCCGCGTAGCGGTCGTAAACCTACCGGCGCGGTTTATCAGGCTCACCGCATAGACGCTACTGGGGGCGCTGCGCACCCCAGCGGGAGCAAGCTCCCTCGCCACAGGGTAATGCTGTGCACTTGAGTGGCAGAACGAAGGATGTCTCTTTTGGGGCGGCAGCGAAGCCCAAAAAAACGGCGCTTGCTCATCTTGAGGAAGCGCCGTTTTTTGTTAAGTGAACAGCATTACGTCTCGCTGGACGGGGCATTTTTCTTGCCGCTTGAAGCGTGCCGCGGCTTTTAGAACATCACACCCTGGCTGCGCAGGTAGTCGTCGTAGGTGCCGCTGAAGTCGGTCACGCCGCTTGGGCTCAACTCGATGATGCGGGTGGCCAGGGACGATACGAACTCACGGTCGTGGCTGACGAAGATCAGGGTACCCGGGTAGTTTTCCAGGGCCAGGTTCAGCGCCTCGATGGATTCCATGTCCAGGTGGTTGGTCGGTTCATCCATCACCAGCACGTTGGGCTTTTGCAGGATCAGCTTGCCGAACAGCATGCGGCCTTGCTCACCACCGGAAATCACCTTCACCGACTTGAGGATCTCGTCGTTGGAGAACAGCATGCGGCCCAGCGTGCCGCGGATCATCTGCTCGCCCTGGGTCCACTGGCCCATCCAGTCGAACAGGCTGACGTCGTCTTCGAAGTCATGCGCGTGGTCTTGAGCGTAGTAGCCCAGTTCGGCGCTTTCGGTCCACTTGACGGTACCCGCATCCGGCGTCAGCTCGCCCACCAGGGTACGCAACAGGGTGGTCTTGCCGATGCCGTTGGGGCCGATGATCGCGACGCGCTCGCCGGCTTCGACGGTGAAACTGAAGTTCTGGAACAGGGTCTTGCCATCGAAGCCCTTGGACATGCGCTCCAGGGTCACCGCCTGGCGGTGCAGCTTCTTGGTCTGTTCGAAGCGGATGAACGGGCTGACGCGGCTCGATGGCTTGACTTCGGCCAGTTGGATCTTGTCGATTTGCTTGGCCCGGGAAGTGGCCTGCTTGGCTTTCGAGGCGTTGGCCGAGAAGCGGCTGACGAAGGTCTGCAGCTCGGCGATCTGGGCTTTCTTCTTGGCGTTGTCCGACAGCAGCTGCTCGCGGGATTGGGTCGCGGCGATCATGTACTCGTCGTAGTTGCCCGGGAACAGGCGCAGCTCGCCGTAGTCCAGGTCGGCCATGTGGGTGCAGACACTGTTAAGGAAGTGCCGGTCGTGGGAAATGATGATCATGGTGCTGTTACGCGCCGTGAGAATGTTTTCCAGCCAGCGGATGGTGTTGATGTCCAGGTGGTTGGTCGGCTCGTCCAGCAGCAGTACTTCCGGATCGGAGAACAGCGCCTGGGCCAGCAGCACTCGCAGTTTCCAGCCTGGAGCGACTTCGGTCATCGGGCCGAAATGCTGTTCCAGGGGAATGCCCAGGCCCAGCAGCAATTCACCGGCGCGGGATTCGGCGGTGTAGCCGTCCATTTCGGCGAATTCGGTTTCCAGCTCGGCCACGGCCATGCCGTCTTCTTCGGTCATTTCCGGCAGCGAGTAGATGCGATCGCGCTCGGCCTTGACCTTCCACAGCTCCTCGTGGCCCATGATCACGGTGTCGATCACGGTGAATTCTTCGTAGGCGAACTGGTCCTGGCGCAGTTTACCCAGGCGCACGTTGGGCTCCAGCATGACCTGGCCGCCGGATGGCTCGAGGTCGCCACCGAGGATTTTCATGAAGGTCGACTTGCCGCAACCGTTGGCGCCGATCAGACCGTAACGGTTGCCACCGTTGAACTTGACCGAAACGTTCTCGAACAGTGGCTTGGCGCCGAACTGCATGGTGATGTTAGCTGTGGAGATCAATTACTTACCTACCAGTGATTTAGCGCCGACCTGAATCCACAGAGCGTGACCTGGAGTTTTCCAGGTCGGACCGGTCTGGATGTGGAACTGAGCCAGCGGGCGTACGTCGAGCGCAACATTCCGGCCGCGAGGCCAGGTTGCTGAGCAAAGAGTGCGGGGTGCATGTTGGAATTTGTGCGCATTGTCGCATATGTAAACGAGCAGTTGTATGACGCACGGACAGGGATTTTAGCTCGGGTGGCCGATGTTCAAGCGCCGTTGGCCACGACATCCACCTCCAGCACGCTTTCCATGAATTGTTGCAAGTGCGCTGCCGCTTCCGCCGGCGCGGCCTGGAGCAGGCAATGGGGCGCCTCGATTTCGGCCAGTCGTGCATCGCTGCGCCACTGCAAGACCAGCGCTGAAGCTGATTGCGGTACGAGCCGATCGCGTCGAGCACGCAGATACAGCAGTGGCACTCGGGTGCTCGCCAGCGCCTGGCACAGGTCCACGCTGATCACCGCTTGCAGGCGCGCCTGCAACACGGGGGGCGTCACCTGGGCAATGGCTGCCGCCACGGCCTGACGCAGCGACGGCGTGGAAAAACCGCCCAGCAGCAGGGCATCCAGCGGCCAGAAGGGCAAGCGCTGCACGGGGAGTACCTTGAGCAGCGGCTGCAAGGGCGCCAGGCGAGGGCGTGGATTGCGCACAAAGCTGCTGCACAGCACCAGGCCGATCAGCCCCCGCGGCTGCCGGGCCGCCACGCTTACCGCCACCGGGCCGGAAAAGGATTCACCCAGCAGAATGAAACGCCGCGCGGTCGGCAACTGCGCTATCACGCGTTCCACCAGGGCCGGATAGTCCAGAGGCTGATCGCCGGGATAGCGCAGCACCTGTACCGGCCACCGCGGGTCCAGGGCCTGGAGCAGCGGATCGAACAGGGTGCCGGTGCCGTCCATGCCCGGCAGCAGGACCAGGGTTGGCGCAAGAGTGGGGTCGATCAAGTCAGCGATCCTTGCCGGGAAGAAGAGGGGCAGCGGCGCGCAGAATACCTCGGCCAAGCGCCACTACACAGTCGCCTGAAAGCACGCAATGGCTCTGGCCAGCATTTATTGAGCTGAATCAACAGGCCGCGCAATACCCACATATTCCAACGAAAGCACCGCAGCTTTTAACAAATATGAGTTAACCATTGGTTACAAACTGTGGCTAAAATGCCAGCCGACGGCCAGATGCCGAGGCTCGGACCTGCGACGAAGGGTGTCGCCGGTTACGCTTTTTTCAACTCAGACGCTGCCACTTGCCTTTGGCCTTCCGGGCTTTCAGAGGCGCAGCATGTTCTCTTCTGAAGTGTGACGATTTCCGTGAAACTCATCATTGCCGCTGTATACGTTTTATCCATTGCGTACGTACACCTGCGGGGGCGCGTGCGCCATAAACTGGGGCGCCAACTCAGTGATCACTCGACCTTCCTGGCGCCCATCAACTGCTTCCTCTACCTGTTCTCCAAGTACCCCAACCGGCCGTACCTGGATCCGGCCGACTTCCCGGAAATGAACAAGCTGCAGGAACACTGGGAAGAAATCCGTGCCGAAGGCCAGAATCTGCTGCAGGCTGGTGAGATCAAGCGTTCGGACCAGTACAACGATGTCGGTTTCAACTCGTTCTTCAAGACCGGTTGGAAGCGCTTCTACCTGAAGTGGTACGGCGACAGCCATCCTTCGGCGATGAAGCTGTGCCCGCGCACCACCGAACTGGTGCAGAGCATCGGCTCGATCAAGGCGGCGATGTTCGCCGAACTGCCACCCGGTTCGCGCCTAGTCCGCCACCGCGACCCCTATGCCGGTTCCTACCGCTATCACCTGGGGCTGTCGACGCCGAACAACGAAGGCTGCTTCATCGAGGTCGACGGCGAGCGCTATCACTGGCGCGACGGCGAAGCGGTGATGTTCGACGAGACCTACATTCACTACGCGGAAAACACCACCGAGCAGAACCGCATCATTCTGTTCTGCGACGTCGAGCGGCCGATGAAGTATCGCTGGGCCGCGGCGTTCAATGGCTGGTTCAGCCGCACCGTGATGTCTGCCGCCGGGTCGCCCAATGACGCGGGCGACAAGACCGGTGGCCTCAACCGCGCCTTCAACAAGCTGTACAAGATCCGCCTGCGGGGCAAGGAGCTGAAAAAGCGCAACCGCACGCGTTACTACCTGGAAAAATGGGCGATCTTCGCTGCATTGCTGCTGCTGTTCATCTACATCTGATCTGCCCATTCCGCACTTGGCCTGCACCGGCGTCCGGTTGCGGGCAGGTGTGGGAGCTGGCTTGCCAGCGAACGCCCCTCAAGCCCGAGGCCAGGATCGGCGGCCTCTTCACCGGCAAGCCGGCTCCTGCGGATGGCGCGAGCGCGGAGACCGGGTGTTACATGTTCTGAAGGATTATTTAATTAACAAAGCCGAACCCTGGGCGTAGCGTGGAATCGTATTCGATACCTTGTCGCTTCTCAGGAGGCTTGTGATGAACAGTCTGGCTCGCGGCTTTGCCGCATTTATCGCGCTGGCTTGAGCCAGCGGCGCCGCCTGGGCCGCCAGCCCTGAAACACCTCCTTCCAATGCGCTGCAAGGTCCCTTGCAACTGGCGCAGAACCTGCCCAACAGCGGCAACAACACCCCCTACAGCAACCCGATCCGCCGGGCCAACCCCAACAGCATGCAGGGCACCCAGCCCAGCAGTCCGCCGGTACGCGGCCCCAGCACGGTGCCCAGCGTTCGCCCGCCAACCCTGGAAAACGGTGGTATCGGCAATGGCTACCCGCGTGGCGGGGCGCAGCCGCCGAACCCTGATCCCCGTGTGCAGAATCCTCGTGATAACGACCCCAGCCACCGGCGCTGAAGCGTGCGGCTGACAAACCGGTGGCCAACTGCTGGCCGCCCAGGACTCCCTTGACCCCTAGAAGGAAGCGAGCATGTTGCGTAAAACCCTTATCGCCACCTGGTGTTCCAGTGTCTTGCTGGCCTGTGCCTTACCGGTGATGGCCGCCGCGCCCCAGGCATTTCCCAGTGAGCAGGGCACCTTGCAGCTGACCCCGCTTGCTCAAGGCCTTGAGCACCCCTGGGCCTTGGCGTTCTTGCCCGATCGCCAAGGCATCCTGGTCACCGAGCGCCCGGGCCACCTGCGGCTTGTCAGCGCGGACGGCAAGCTCTCGGCGCCCTTGAGCGGGGTGCCCAAGGTCTGGGCCCAGGGCCAGGGTGGCCTGCTGGATGTGGCGCTGTCGCCGGACTTCAGGCAGGACCGCATGGTGTATCTGTCCTACGCCGAAGGCGGTGGCGAGGGCGGGACTGCCGGCACTGCCGTGGGCCGTGGACGCTTGAGCGATGACCTGAGCGGGCTCAAGGATTTCCAGGTGATCTTCCGTCAGGAGCCCAAGCTGTCCACCGGCAATCACTTCGGTTCGCGGTTGGTGTTCGACCGTGACGGCTACCTGTTCGTCACCCTGGGGGAAAACAACGACCGGCCCACCGCCCAGGACCTGGACAAGCTCCAGGGCAAGATCGTGCGCCTGTACCCCGACGGCCGGGTTCCGGACGACAACCCCTTTGTCGGCCAGGCCGGAGTACGCCCGGAAATCTGGAGTTACGGCCATCGCAATCCCCAGGGCGCGGCGCTCAACCCCTGGAGCGGCACCTTGTGGGAGAACGAACACGGGCCCAAGGGCGGCGACGAGATCAATATCATCGAGCGCGGCAAGAACTATGGCTGGCCCCTGGCGACCCACGGCATCAACTATTCCGGCCAGCCGATTCCCGAGTCTGGCGGCCAGACCGCATCCGGCACCGTGGCACCTCATCATGTCTGGGAGAAATCCCCCGGCATCAGTGGCATGGCCTTCTACGACAGTGATCGCTTCAAGCCCTGGCAGCACAACGTGTTCATAGGCGCCCTGGCCAGCCAGGAGCTGATCCGCCTGCAATTCAACGGCGACCGCATCGAGCATGAAGAGCGCATGCTGGGCGGGCTCAAGGCGCGTATCCGTGATGTGCGCCAGGGGCCGGACGGCTACCTCTATATCCTCACCGACGAGGACCAGGGCACGCTGTACAAAGTGGGCCTGCAATAGCCCCGGACTCGTTTGCAGGAGCCAACTGCGATGCTCGTTACGGGCGGGGAAACAGCACCACCGCGGCGCGCAACTTGCTGCTGCCGAAGCTGCACATCTTGTCGAACTCGCCATGGCTCACCGGCAGGTGCTGGCAATCCATTGGCTGACGGTGCTGGCTGTGGTCGACATCCGGGTCGTGCAGGTAGACGAAGTCCTGGTCGCAGTCGGTGACTATCACCCAGTGCGGCGCCTTGGAGCGGGTCAGGCGGTAGCTGCTGATCAGCACCAGGGGCTGACCGCCTTGGCGCAACAGGCCGGGCAAGTCCAGTGGCCCGCCGAGCACTTGCTGCACCGGGCTGGCATCCAGCTCCTTGCAGAACTCGTCGTGGACCAGGCGCATGACGTCCTTTTTATGCTCGTCACGCACGCCATTGAGAAACAACGGCCCGGCGCTGTTGACCTGCAAGCGCACCGCAAAGCCCCGGCGCCAGGCAGCCAGCGCCAGCCCCTGGGGGCTGCAGCCGCCGTGGCCAGCGGTCATGAATACGGTGGTGGCTTCGCGCCAGATCTGCAATTCCTCGCGCCGCTCCAGGGGCCGCGCCGGTTGCAGCGCGGCCATGGCCATCAGCAGGCAAGCGGGGCCACAGGTGAAGTCGGTGGTCTGCTGGTAGTAGGGCACGCAGATGCTGCGGGTCTCCCGGTGCTGGAGAATGCGTTTCTCCAGGCGCAGGGCATCGGCGTGGTCTTCGTAGTAGTCGTGCAGGCGGGCAAAGCGCCGGTAGCCATGGCCTTCATACAAGGCCAGCGCCACCGGGTTGTCGGTACGCACCTCAAGGCGCAGATAGGCGCAATCGTGGGCCAGGGCGCAGGCCTCGATCCGTTGCAGCAGGCGCTTGCCCAGGCCCAGGCCGCGAGCCTCCTGGGCGATGGCCAGGGAATACAGGCGGGCCAGCGAGGTGCCGCGATGAAACAGCACCAGCGCATAACCCAGCAGTTGCGCCTGCTGTTCGGCCACCAGCAGTTGCCCGTTGGCGCGGCTGATCATCCACTGGAAGCTGCGCGGGGTCAGCCGGTCACTGGTGAAACATTGCTGCTCCAGCGCCACCAGCGCCGGCAGGTCCTCGGGGGTTGCAGTGCGAAAGACAAGATCCATATGACCGCCGTAAAAGTTGCGTAATGAAACGAGACTTCAAAAAAAGTTCGTGCTTAATAGAAAGGGTCAGGTTCTTCAGCGAGAGCGAACTTTATGTCAGCGGTACAAGGTCATTGGCGAGAAGTATCCGGGCAAAGTTTGCCGGCGACAATCACTTCCTCAACTAATATTTCCCGCCTGGATAAAACGTCCAGCCAGGTGATTATTATTGTCGAACGCAAGGAAGACTGGGCCTCCTACTTTCCCAGCGAAGACATTCTCACAGCCCAGGAGTACCTCGAACACAGCCGCGAAAGCGCGCCCGGCAAGCGCGTCCAGGTGATCAACCTGTGCCGCAGCTACAAGTACCTGGGGCATGGCTACTACTGCTCGCTATTGGCTGAAGCCCGCGGCCACCGGGTGATTCCCTCGGTCAGGACGATCAGCGAATTGACCCGCAAGGCGCTTTACGGGCTGGCCCTGGACGATCTCGACAAGAGCCTGGAAAAGGCCCTGAGCAATCATCTCTACCGCGACACCGAAGGCTTTACCCTGACCCTGTATTTCGGTCGCACGCATATCGAGCCGTTGCAGGATCTGGCCCGACAATTGTTTGAACTGTTCCCTTGTCCGATCTTGTTAGTTGATTTCAAGCGAACTAACAGTTGGCACATCGAAGGCGTCAAGTCGGGGGCGTTGCATAAGTTGCGCGAAGATCAGGAAGATCAGTTCGCCAACTCCCTGGACAGTTTCAGCCGCAAGGTCTGGCGGGTTCCGCGCTCGCGGCAAGTGGCCCGTTATGACCTGGCGATTCTCCACGATCCGCAGGAACTCCTGCCGCCTTCCAACCCTCGGGCGCTGGAGAGTTTCATCCGCGTCGGCAAGGGCCTGGGCATCGATGTCGAGCTGATCGAGAAAAAGGATTACTCGCGCCTGGCCGAGTACGACGCGCTGCTGATCCGCGAAACCACCAGCGTCGACAACCACACCTACCGTTTTGCCAAGAAGGCCGAGAGCGAAGGGCTGGTGGTGATGGACGACCCGGCCTCGATCCTGCGCTGCACCAACAAGGTCTATCTCAGCGACCTGCTCAAGGGCCATCAACTGGGCATGCCCGCCACCGAGATTCTCTACAAGGAGCGACCGCAGGACTTCGAGCGGGTCGGCGAGCGCCTGGGCTTTCCCCTGGTGCTGAAGATTCCCGACGGCTGTTTCTCCCGCGGGGTGATCAAGGTCGAGAGCCAGCAAGCCTTGCTGGAAGCCACCGCCGAGCTGTTCGAGCACTCGGTGTTGCTGCTGGCGCAGGAATTCTTCTACACCGAATACGACTGGCGCATCGGCGTGCTCAACCGCAAGCCGATCTTTGCCTGCCAGTACTTCATGTCCAAGGGCCACTGGCAGATCTACAACCACAAGGCCAAGGGCCAGGACATCAACGGCGAATGCCGCACCCTGGCGATCCACGAAGTGCCACGGGCGGTGGTGGAGCTGGCGGTGAAGACCGCCAACCTGATCGGTGATGGCCTGTACGGCGTCGATCTCAAGCAGTCCGGCGACAAGGTGGTGGTGATCGAGGTCAACGACAACCCCAACCTCGACGCCGGTATCGAAGACGCCTATCTGCAGGACGACCTGTATGCCCTGGTGCTGGAGGAATTCGTCCGCCGCCTGGAGCTCAAGCGCCGCGGCCAGGCCTGGTAGGAAGGGGCCTTCACTGCGGCTGCAGGGTCAGCACCTCGAAGCCGTCGCGGGTCACCGCCACCGTGTGTTCCCACTGGGCCGAGAGGCCGTTGTCGCGGGTCACCACGGTCCAGCCATCCTTGAGCCCGCGCACCCGGGCGCTGCCCTGGTTGAGCATCGGCTCGATGGTGAAGACCATGCCTTCGCGCAGCTCCAGGCCCGTGCCGGGGCGGCCGAAGTGGAGGACCTGCGGCTCTTCGTGCATCTGCCGGCCGATGCCGTGGCCACAGTACTCGCGTACCACGCTGTAGCCCTTGGCCTCGGCATGGGCCTGGATGGCGTGGCCGATATCGCCCAGCCGGGCTCCCGGGCGCACCACCTTGATCGCCGCCCACATGGCCTCGAACGTAGTGTCCACCAGGCGCCGGGCCTTGGGCCCGACGCTGCCGATCAGGTACATCTTGCTGGAGTCGGCGATGTAGCCGTTCTTCTCCAGGGTGATGTCGATATTGACGATGTCACCGTCCTTGAGCACGGCCTTGGCATGCGGCATGCCGTGGCACACCACTTCGTTGATCGAGGTGTTGATGCAATAGGGGTAGTTGTACTGGCCCTTGCTGGCGGGGCGCGCCTTGAGCTCCTGGCGGATCATGTGTTCCACCGCGGCGTCCAGTTCCAGGGTGGACAGGCCCGCGGCGACAAAACCGTCGAGGAAGGTGAATACCTGGGCCAGCAGGCGCCCGGATTCGCGCATCAGCGCCAGTTGCTCCGGGGTCTTGATCAGCGCTTGAGTCATGCACGGCCCCTGAGCAGGTCGGGTTTGTTCAGCAACAGTTTGTTGATCAGGTCGTTGTAGGCCAGGTGCGGATTGAGTTCGGCCAGCAGGCCGATCTTCATCCAGAACTCGGCCTGGGCGTTGATCGAGCGGTCCATGGCGGCGCTGGCCACGCGGATCTGCTCGTGCAGTTCATCGGAGATCTTGACGATGCCCATGTCGGGGGCTCCCTTGAGGAAATATACGAATCATATATGTTTCGTATATTCAGCTTCAAGCTTCAAGCTTCAAGCTTCAAGCTTCAAGCTTCAAGCGCGGAGAAAAGCGTTGACCGGAACTGGCTGGCGCGGTTAATTTCCAGCCCATGACTTTTTCTGCCTATCGTTCCCAGCCAAGCATTATTACCGCCATTACCGATTGGCGGGCTTGCTGACGACTGCACCCAACCCGCCCTGGAGGCGGGTTTTTTCTCTCTGTCTCCCGGGCTTCGAACACCGCCAGGAGATCCATCATGAGTCGCCCCAGTCGCTCTGCCACCCCCCAGCCCCGCGCCGACATGGCGTTGCTGGAACACTATGTGAAGATGATCCTCGCCGCGCCGGTCTATGACCTGGCGATCTGCACGCCGTTGCAGGCGGCGCCGGCGCTGTCGCAGCGGCTGGGCAATCAGATCCTGCTCAAGCGCGAGGACCTGCAACCGACCTTTTCCTTCAAGATCCGCGGGGCCTACAACCGTCTGGCGCAACTTGGCCCGGAGCAGAAGCGGCGCGGGGTGATCACCGCCTCCGCCGGCAATCATGCTCAGGGCGTGGCCCTGGCTGCGCGGGAACTGGGGATCAAGGCGACCATCGTGATGCCCGCCAGCACCCCGGAGCTCAAGGTGCTGGGGGTGCGCAGCCGCGACGCCGAGGCCATCCTGCATGGCGAGAGCTTTCCGTTTGCCCTGGCCCATGCCTTGAGCCTGGCGCAGAGCAGCGGCAGCACCTTTGTCTCGCCGTTCGATGATCCCCATGTGATTGCCGGGCAGGGCACCGTGGCCATGGAGATCCTGCGCCAGCAGCAAGGCGCGCTGGATGCGATCTTTGTCCCGGTCGGCGGTGGGGGGCTGATCGCCGGGATCGCCGCCTACGTCAAATACCTGCGGCCGGAAATCCGCATCGTCGGGGTTGAGTCGGAACATTCCAATTGCCTGCAGCAGGCCTTGGCGGCGGGGGAGCGGGTGGTGTTGCCTGCGGTGGGAACCTTTGCCGACGGCGTCGCGGTGGCGCAGATCGGCGAGTACGGTTTCCAGATCTGCCGGCATCACGTGGACCAGGTGATCAGCGTCAGCAACGATCAGCTGTGCGCCGCCATCAAGGACATCTACGACGACACCCGCTCGATCACTGAGCCCTCGGGCGCCCTGGCAGTGGCGGGGATCAAGGAATACGTGGCGCAAAGCGCGGTCAGCGGCCAGACCCTGGTGGCGATCGATTCCGGGGCCAACATCAACTTCGACAGCCTGCGCCACGTCGCCGAACGCGCCGCCCTGAGCAACTAGACCCCGGTTGCGGGAGCAGGCAAGCGGGCCCCTACGACAGCAGCGGGCGCAGGAAACTGCGCTCATAGCTGAGGATGAATTTCTTCTCGACCACCGACGCCACCAGGTCCACGCTTTCCGGGTCACTCAGGGCGCTCTGGCGGTAGGCTTCGTAATCGGCCAGGGACGGAAAGCTGAACAGGCAATAGGCGATGTTGCTGGCACCTTCCGAAGGCAGGAAGTAACCGTGGTGGGTGCCGCCCAAGCGCTTGACCACCGCGATCCAGGCTTTGGAATAGGCTTCGAAGTCGGCCAATTGGTAGGGATCAATCACGTATCTGACATGGCAGGTAATCAACGGTGGCACTCCGGCTAAAGGGGGGAGGGAAGGATCAGGTTTTTCTTGCTGCGCGTTTTCGACGCGGTCCGCACGGGCGGCCAGTGGCTCAGGCGAAAAAGTCAGTGGCTCAGAGCCAAATCGAATTTAGCAGCCTTGGCAAAGCGGCATAGTCTTTATCTTGGCTCCGTCTGCATGGACTACCCGGACCGGGCCCGGATCATCAGCGAGCGCCCCGTCACGGCGGTCAGTGTGCCTGCCCGTCGATTGGCCGTCTCGAATATAAGGAGAGCCTTGTCATGTTCTTGTCTGCCCTGGAGCTGCGCAACATCATTGAAAGCAGCTTTCTGCCCAAGCGTTGCCAATGCACCCTCGGCCCCGATCTGTCGATGACGGTCAAGGTCTTCGGTGATCATCAAACCGATCGGGTCGACCTGCTGGTCACGGGCATCGATGCCGCGCAGCTCAACGGCTGCCGGGAAATCAACGAGTTGATCGCCGAGTTGCGCTACGACCTGGCCAACCCTCCCAGGGACCTCAGCGTCCACCGGCGCAGGGCCCATTAGCCCGGCCGGCGAGACCCTTGGCGACAGCGTTCGGCAACGCCCTGGCGCGGTGTCAGTTCTGGAACATGCAGGCTTGTGCATGTTTCTGATAGGAAATTTCCGCCTGCTCCCCGGAGTGGGTGATGTAGCGCATGTTGGCGGTCACCACTTCGCAGTCGCGGGTTGGCGGCTCGGTCATTGACAAGACCTTGGCGATGTCCAGGCGCATGCCGTACTGATACGGCACCGCTTCCACGGTGTTGACGTCCGAAGCCTGGGCCAGCCCGGCGACCCCGCACAGGGCCAAGACGCCAAGGAACAGCTGGGTACGAGTTTTCATGGTGGTTCTCCGCTACAGATAAAGACCGTTCAGTTTTCCCCTGAACCTGTCGCACCGGGCGCCAGAAGCGTTCCGCGCCAGTGCTGCGCGAAGCAGAGTTGTTTTTTAGGATTAAGCTATCGTTAAAGCTGTATCGATAGATTTTGTAATTAAATCTTTCATCTAAGGGCGCGGCGCGGCGGCCCGCAGCGTCGCGGGACGATGCAACGGGCCTTGCGCGTGGGGGCTGTCAGTTCTGGTTGGCGCAGGCGTCCGACAGTTTGCGGTAGGTGATTTCCTCGGGCTTGCCGAGGTTATCGATGAACTTCATGTCGGCCGTGATCACCTTGCAATCCTGGGTCGCAGGCTCACTCATCGAGATCACTTTGCTCACATGCAGCGGCATTCCATAGTGATAGGGCACAGCGGTGCTGTTGTCCGCCTGGGCCAAGCCGCTGAGGGCACTCAACAGCAGGGCGGCAGGCAAAGCTATACGCAGGGTCATGGCTAATCTCCGATGCAGACTGAACGTCAGTTCCGCGCCATACAGGGCTCAGAACTTGCCGCGCAGCGCCTCGGATTTATCTTGGCCAGCGCGGTCATCGTCACTTTTATCCCGGCGGATTAACGGCCCATTAAATTGCATAGGGAGCTAAGTTTTTTACAGCTCGCTGTAGGCAATTCGCTGATGCCCGGGCAGCGTCTGCTTCAGCAGCCGCTCCAGCGACTGCTGCGGCGGCAGGTAATCGTCACCGAAATCACCGTCGGCCAGTTGCGTCGGGTGGGCTACCACTTCAATCACCCCGGCAGGCCGAAAGCCATCGAGCAAGTCCTTCGGCGTGCACACGCGGTTCGCCGCCGCGCCGCACAACCAGCGGATACGCAGGTTCAGCGCGCTTTTGAACAGCCACTTCAGCGGCCCGATATTGCCCCCGACATTGCGCGCCAGGCGCACCGGCACGCCTTGCTGCGCGGCAAAACGGGCGACGATGGCCGCCACCGGCCATAAGTTGTGCACGTGCTGGTGCGAGTCGATGTGGCTCGGGCGCAAGCCCTGGTCGAGGCAGCGTTGCCACTGCGCCTGCAGCTCCTGCGCCACCGCCTGCGCGGCGCTGGCCGGCAAGCGCAGGGCCGAACGCGAAAGGTGCAGGTCGAACTGGCCCTGGGCGTTGCAGAACGCCGGCTGGCCGAGAATGGCCGGGCTCAGCGGCGCGCCATGGGTGAGGTTGAAATGCAGGCCGATGCGCCCCAGCAAGGCGTGTTCGTGGCTCAGGCGACAGGCATCTTCGAAGGCCGGCATGTTGGCCATCAGGGTCGCCGAGCTGATCACCCCGCACTGGAAGGCGCGCAGGGTCAACTGGTTGTAGTCCGGGTCGAGGCCGAAATCGTCGGCGTTGACGATGAGCCGATTCGCCCGGGGGACCGTCAGGGTCTGTTTCATGGCCGTGTTCCTTGTGCGGTGTTGGCCTGGCGCCGTTCGCGCCAGGCCTTGAGGCGCGGTTTGAGCCGCTGCCAGAGACGTTCGGCGGTGCCCGCCAGCAGGCCCCGGGGACGCCAGGAGTAGAAACTCCAGCGCTGCTGCTCGATCACGCCGCTCATGCGCTCATGCAACTGATGACTGGAGCGGCTGAGGCTGACCCGCGAGGCATCGACCCACTGCCAACCCTCGTCCAGGCCCCAGCGAATCCACTCGTCCAGCAGCAAGCGGCCACTGCCGAGGTTTTTGTAGTCCGCGAGAAAAGCGATGTTGTAGTCGTACAGGCGGCCGCGCTCCAGCAAGCCGAGGCGATAGCTGATGCAGCGCCCCTGATGCTCCAGCATCACCACCCGCACGCAGCCTTCGGCGGCCAGGCCGCGCAGGGCGTCCCGCATCCAGTGCCAACGCCGCTCCCCGGAAAAGATCCCCAGCCCGTCGGTGCCTTTCCAGCTGGCCTGTTCGACCTCGCGCAGCCTTTCCAGCAGCGCATCGATGCCGTCGGCCGGGGGTGCCACGCGGATCACCCGGGCGTCGATTTCGGCGCAACGCTTGTTGGCCCGGCGCAGTTCGTAACGCAAGGTGCCGACGGCTTCCTCGCGGTCGAGTTCGACAATCAGGTGCTCCGGCACCCGGCACGTCAGCGACTGTTCGCTGTATGAACAGGCCCGGCGCCAGGGTTCGAGCAGGTCGGCGGCGTTCACCAGTTCATGCAGTTGCAGCAGATCGTGGGGCAGATGCCGACGAATGTGCGCCAGCGCCGCGGGCATGGCGCTGCGGGCCTCGTGCGCCACCAGCAGCGCCAGCCGATCGCTCAGCGGGTGCCCCAGGTGGCGCAGCACCTGCAGGCTGAGGCCGGCGCGGGGCTCGCGCCCCAGGGTCAAGGGCAGGCACAGCAGCAGGCGCTGGCCGTGCCAGCCGAGCAGCACCCGCAGTTGCCGGTTGTCCAGCGCACGTTCGGCGCCGCGCAGCCAGCTCAGGCGGTTGAACGGCGTGGCCTGTACGAGGCCCTGACGCAGTTGCTCATAGGCGTCCACGGGAAAATCTTCGGTGCCAAGGCTGGTGCACCATTGCCAACGCAAGTTCACGAGCGTTCCTTGTCGATCTGGTTGGAACGGTTCGGCTGCTGCGCCAGGCGCCCGCGACGCAAGTGGTGCAGGCGGGTCTGGTGGTAGGGCTGGCGGCGGTGGAAGTGCAGGCAGCGCAACAGGCAATAGACGTGCAGGGATTCACCGACCTCCTGGAAACCCAGGCGCATGTGCATTTTCAAGGCCGGCTCGTTGCGCACGTTGACCAGGGCCCGGGTGGCCTTGAAGCCGCGTTCGCGGTATTCGTCCCAGAGCATCTTCTGCGCCAGGATCACCACCCCCGAGCCGCGAAACGGCACCGCGCATTCGCCGGCGAACTGGTACAGGCAGCCGGGCGGGATGCGCATCCAGCAGCGGTACAACTGGTCGTCGTAGTAATCGCGCTCGCTGATCCACACCATCATCATCACGTTGCCGTCTTCATCCAGGTGCGCGCTGCCGCGGCTGCCCTTGTCCAGCAGGCCGCAAATGGCCGGCACCTGGGCCTTGAAGTATTTGTCGAAGGCCGGCAGCAGTTCACGGGTGATCGGCACCTGGGGCCAGCGACTGGGGTTGATCGGGCAGGGCACCGGCAGCGCCAGCGAGCGTTCCAGGGTCAGCAGTTCCCAGTGGTAGTAGAAGAAGCGTTCACGCAGCACCCGCAGGCTGCCGCGCAGGCCCTTGCGGCGGATTCTGGCCAACAGGCCGGTCAAGCGACTCATAGGGTTTTCCAAGTCAAGGCAAACAGGGTTTCACCGGGCACGTGCAGCTGTGCCCGACCAGCGCTGCACAGCACCGCCACCTGGCGGCTGCGGCCATCGGCGCCCAGCAGCGCAAGGCTCGGGTTGGCCTGGCAGATCTGCTCGGCGCCACTCAGTTCGATGGTGTGTGCACGGGGGGTCTTGGTCACGCCCAGCAGGCTGTGGCGCGGGCCGTCGCGCAAGGCCAGGGCGTCCACTTCGAAGGCCGGGTTGTCCAGCGCCTGGACCTGCCCCAGCCAATGCTGCTGGATGAATTGCTGCGCCACGGCCACCGGTTTCAGGCTGAAGCGCTGGGCATCCTGCTGGGCCAGCATGCCCTTGGGGTATTCGGGCTCGTCGGCGGCCTGGAACCAGTTGAGCATGTCCAGCAGGCCGTCCTGGGACGCGTTGGCCACCACCGACATCCACCACAGCGCGGCGTAGTGGCTGTCTTGCTGGTAGGGGCTGAGGTCCGGGCCGCTGGAGATATTGGTCTGGCTCAGCAGCAGCGCCTTGCGCGGCCGGCCCTGGTCATCCAGGCCCACCAGATCGGCGGCGGCGCGCACGCTGGCGCGGTATCGGCGGGTGGCCAGCAGGTCGCGGACCATCCATTCGTGCCAGGCCAGGGCGTCGATATCGGCGCCGTGGGCCTCCAGCAACTGGCGCGCCCAATCAATGCCCCGGCGCTGCCCGGCGCCCACGCGAAACGGCCCGTCGAGCAGCCGCGAACTCACCGGCATGGCGATCCGCACCCCGGCGGCCCGCGCCTCGGGGTTGGCCTTGGTGTGCTCCAGCATGCGCGCGAAGTACGTGGCGAATTCCGCGTAGCTGGGGTAGTTGAGGTTGGGCTCGTCAGCGAATGCCAGGTAATGCAGGCCCTGGTTGCCCAGGTGCACGCTGTCCGCCAGCCAGGCGTCGAGCCCGGCGAAACTCTGGCTGTCGGCCTGCAGGACCGCACGGCGCAAGGTGCCGGCGAGCAAGGTGATGTCGCGGTCGATGTTGAAGGTTTCGCGGTACACGCGGCGAAAGCCCAGCTCCCGCTTAGGGTCCTGCGTGATCACATCGACGAAGCTGTAGAAGTTGGCGGCGCGCGGCCCCAGGGCTCGCAGCAGTTCGAACGTCGACGGCGGCGGTTCGGCATAGGGCAGGGCGATCCCCAGGCGCGGGCTGGGGCCACGCATCTGCGGCTTGAGGTTCAGCTCGACCCGGCCCGGCGTCCATTGCAGCGGGTGCAACTGGCGCAGGTCCTGGGCAAACAGGTTGGCCGTGCCGTCGAGCCAGAACGCCACCTTGCCCGAGCCGCCCAGGGACAGGCGCCAGACTTCGTCCTGCGGGGCCGAAGGCAGGGCGATCTGGTCGAACTGGCCGTACTGCGGGTGCTCCATCAGCTTCAGGCGCAGCAGCTGGTTGTCGCTCAGGCGCGTGGCCTGGAGCACGCTGACGCCGCCGTAATACTTGCCGGCCAGCACCGCCTGCTCCCCGGCGGCGACGCGAAAATACAGCTCCACGCCGCTCGGCACGTCGGCGCTGAAATGCACCTTGGCCGGCTCGAACTGCGCCTGGGTGGCGCTGTCGTGGCTGACCTTGAAGTTGCGAAAGCTGTAGCCCGGCACCTGCAGGCGATAGTCGCCCTGGGCCGCCGGCAGCTGGATGTCCCGCTGGCCGTAGGGCTGGTCGGCGCGGATCTCCAGCTGTTGCAGCAACTGGCCGTCCGGGCGCAGCAGGTACAGCTGCTCCTGGTTGGCGTCGCTTTGCCAGGCCGGGCTCCAGCGCACCTGCAGGGTGTCGTCGGCAGCGGCTTGCAGGTACAGGCTGCCATCGCGGATGTCCGCCCATTGCAAGGGCGCCGCGTGCAGCGAACTGGCCGCCGAGATCAGCATCAGGGCGAGCAGGGAACAGGGTTTCATTGGACCTTTTCCTTAGGGCGCAATAACTGGCGCATGTGGACGATGTCTCCAGGTAACAGGATCAGGGTGCGGTACCAGGCCACACCGCTGAGGTGGCAATACAGGCCGAGCATGGCCAGGCTCACCGCCAGGTAGGCGATGGACGAGGCCAGGCCAGCGCCGACGATGCCCAGTGGCGGAATCAGCAGCGCGTTGAGGGCCAGGTTCAGCAGAGCGCCGCCGGCCAGTAGCAGCGACAGCGCGCCGGGGCGCTGCTTGCCCAGCAGGTCCAGGCGCAGGATGCTCGCGTAGCACAGGCCGAACAGCCCAGGCAGCAGGGCCAGCAAGGCACCGTAGGCCGGGGCGTAGGCGGCGCCGAACAGGCTGACGATCAGCCACTGGCCGATCAGCGCCATGCACAGGCACGCCGCGAGCATCACCGTGGCGGTCAGGCGCAGGGCCAGCGCGGTCAGTTGTTCGATGCCGGTGCCCTGTTGCAGCAGGCGTTTCATCAGCGGCGTGGTCACCGCCTCGGGAATGATCAGCAACAGTTCGGCGGCCGCGCTGGCCATGGCGTACCAGCCCAGGGCGGCGGGGTCGAGCAGGGCACCGATGAACAGGTAGTCCGAGCGCAGCATCAGTTGTTGCGACAGCACCCCGGGGTGGCTCTGGGCGCTGTAGCGCAATAGCTGGCCCTGTTCCCCGGCCTGCCAGCGCAGGCGCAGGTCATGCCAGCGGCGCAGCCAGTACCCGCCCACCAGCACCACCAGCAAGGTGCCGCCCAGCCAACTGACCAGGGCCGCCGACAGCGGCTGGTCGCGCCACACCCACCACAGGCCGACGAACAACAGCAGCGGCACCAGGGATTCCAGCAGGCGCAGGGCATTGAAGGCCTCGACCCGGCCGTCGGCGTTGTGCAGGGTCAGCAGGCCGCTCTTGAGCACGGTGATCGGCACCGCCAACAGCAACAACCAGGCCAGGTCGCCCAGTTGCAGGCTCAGCGACCACTGGCTGCCCAGGGTGTTCATCAGGACCAGCCCGGCCAGGGTCAACAGGCTGGCCAGCAGGCAGCCATAGATCAGCACCTGGGTCAGCAACAGGCCCATGGGCCGCTGGCGCGCGGCCTCATAGCCGACGGCGGTGTTCAAGCCACCGCTGGTGAGGGCGGCAATCAGGTCCGGCAGGGTGCTGAGCAGGGCGAACAGGCCGCGGTCCGCCGGCCCCAGCAGGCGCGCCAGCAATACGTTGCGCAGCAGCCGCAGGCCGATCATCGCCAGCCGTGTGCCCAGGCTCAGGGCCAGGTGCCAGAGGTAGCCGCCACGCTTCATGCCCGGGCCCCCTGCAGCAGCCGCCAGGCCAGCAGCCCCGGGTGCGCGGCGCTGGCGTGGCTGACATCGATGCGCGGCAAGGCCAGCAGCGGGTTGCCGCCGGCTTCGATCAGCCCCGGGCGGGTGCTCAGGGCGTAGCGATAACCCAGCTCGGCGACGGCGGCACGCACCTCGGGGTTGTGGTCGCCATTGGGGTAGCAATAGACCCCCAGCGGCGCCTGGCAGTGCTCCTGCAAGGCCTGCCGGGAACGTTGCAGGTCGGCCTTCAGGCAGGTTTCGTCGAGGCCGGTGAGAATGCTGTGGCTGGCGCCGTGCGGGCCGAAACGCACCAGCGCCGAACGCTCCAGGCGCTGCACCTGGGCCCAGTCCAGGCTGTGCGGGCCGTGCTCGTTGGGGCAGCTGTCGGCCAGGGCCTGCAGGGTTGGCCCGGGCAGCGTCTTCAAGCGTTGCAGGTAGCCGCCCAGGAGCCGGCTGCGGGCATCGCTGCTGCCGGGCTGCAGCAGCGGCGCCGGTGGCGCCAGTTGCAGCGCCCGCAGTTGTTCCAGCAGCGGCCGGGCCGCCGTGCTGTCGGGCTGGCGCCAGAGGGTTTCGCCGATCGACTCCCACCAGAAGCCCTGGGAACTGCCGATGAAGTCGGTGGACAGGAAGATGCTCGCCGGCACCTCGTAGCGCTCCAGCAGCGGATAGGCCACCTCGGCGTTGTCGCGCCAGCCGTCGTCGAAGGTCAGGGCCAGGCGCGGCCGGTCGCTGCCGGGGTATTCCAGCAGCTGATGCAGCGGCACACAGTCAAAATGCCGCCGCAGCCAGCGCAGCAGATGCTCGAACTGGCCCTGGCCGACGCACAGTGGCGCCCGGTGCGGCCGGCTGGCCGCGTGCTCGTCGGCCAGCACCCGGTGCAGCATCAGCACCACCCCGGCTTCGCTCAGGCGCGCCCGGCCGACACTGTGCAGGTAAGCGCTGCCCAGCAGGCGCTTGAAGTTGCGTTTGAAGGTCATGTCAGCGGTTCTGTTGTGGGTTCCACAGGGCATAGCGCTGCCCGCGGAGAAATTGCCAGAGGCCCATGCTCATGCCGGCCATTGTCACCAGCACGAAACCGGCCAGGCGAAACACCTTGGGCAAGCGCCCGCGGCGGTCCAGCAGGCCGATCACCCCGGCGCCGTAACCCAGCACCTGGGCCAGCAGCGCCAGGCTGTAAAAGGCTCCGGCATTCCACAGCAGCAGGCTGCTGAGCAGCAGCGGCAGCAACAGCACCGGGGCCAGGCGGCGGATCAGCTTGTGGCTGATCAGGGCGATGGCGTAGGCGCCGTGGCGCAGCGGGTTCATCAATTCACGGCGCTGCGCCAGGCTCTGCAGGCCACCCACGGTGACCCGCAGGCGCCGGCGGTACTGCTTGCCGGGCTCGTCCACGCCCTGGTCGAGCACCTGGGCGTCTTCCACATAGACAATCCGCTTGCCCGCCACCGGGGCGCAGGTGCTGATGAAGAAGTCGTCATTGACCTCGGCCGGGATGCGCTGGAACAGCTCGCGACGCAGGGCCAGCAGCGCGCCGTCGGCGGAGACCATGCAGCCGGTGCGGTTTTCCGCCTGGCGCAACCAGGCCTCGTAGTGGCGGTACAGGCTGTCGCCCAGACTCAGGTTGTGCCCGGGGTTGGGGATGATCATGTGCCCGCCGCAGGCGCCAACCTGAGGGTCGGCCAGGGGCGCCAGGAGCTTGCCCAAGGTGTCGTCGGACCACTGGTTGTCGGCGTCGGTGAACACCAGGATGTCGTTGCGCGCCAGCTCCACCGCGGCGTTCAGCGCGCCGGCCTTGCCCACCCGGGGCAGGTCGAGGACCACGATCCGCGAATCGCGCACGCTCAACGCGGTCGCCACGGTGGCGTCGCTGGAGCCGTCGCTGGCGAGGATGATCTGCAGGTCGCTGGCCGGGTAGTCCTGCTGCAACAGGGTGCGCAGTTTGTGCTCGATGTGCGGGCCTTCGTTGTGGGCGGCAATGATTACGCTGACCGACAACGGCGAGCCTTCGGGCACCACTCGCGGCTTGACCAGCCGGCTGAGCAGGGCCAGCAGCAACGGGTAGCCGACCCAGGCATAGAACGGCAACAGCAGGCACAGCCAGAAAAGTGTTTTAGCCACGGTCGGGTCTCCCGGCACAGCGGTTGAACAGGGCCTGCACCAGGGCCACGGCCCCCAGGTGCAAGCGCACCCAGTGCAGCAGCCAGAGTTGCAGGACAAACAGCGGGTCGCGCTGGCGCAGCCCCTGGCGCAAGGCCAGGGCCAGCGGCGCCAGCGCACCCAGTAGCAGATAGCCGGCGGCGCTGGCGGGCTGGCCGGCGAGCAGCCCCAACAGCGCCGCCAGGCTGAGCAGGGCGCAGGCCAGGCACAGCAGGGGAAAGCGCAACAGACGCAGGTTGAGGCCGCCGCTCTTGAGCAACTGCACATGGCTGCCCTGGCGCCAGCGTTCCTTGCCGGCCCATTCGCGCCAACTGCCTTCGAAGCCCCAGTGCAGCACCTGCGGGCGGGACAGGCTGATCTGCCGGGCGCCGGCGGCATGCAGGCGCAGGCCGAAATCCTTGTCTTCGCCGGTGCGCAGGCGCTCGTCGAAACCGCCAACGCGGTCGAACCAGGCCCGTGGCAGGCACAGGTTGGGGCTGGGCATCCACTGCAACTGTCGAACCTGTTGGCCAGCGGCCAGGCTGCGCCGTTGCCAGGCCCGGGCGAACCAGGGCGCGCAGCGCGGCGCGGCGCAGTCCAGGGCGAAGACGTCGGCCCGCTGCTCGGCCTGGGTCTGTTGCCAGAGTTGCAGCCAGTTGCCGGGCACCTCGATGTCGGCGTCGAGAAACGCCAGGCAATCGCCGGTGGCCACGGCGGCGCCGCGGTTGCGCAGGGCCCCGATGCCGATCCCCGGGCACAGCAGTACCCGCGCGCCCAGCTCTCGGGCGCGTTGCGGCCCCTGGTCGGTGGAGCCGTTGTCGACCACGATCAACTCGTAGTCGACGGCCGCGACCCTGGCCGCGAGGATCACGCTGTCCAGGGTGCGGGTGATGTGACGTGCCTCGTTGTACATGGGCACGATCACGCTGATCCTTTGCATCTTTGCCTCCCTAGGCAGATGGCGGGGTGGTCATGGGCGCCGGGTGAGGGCGCGGTGTTGCTGTTCTGTCGGTCACGCGGCGTTGTCAGCTTGGGGCCGGGCGCGGCACGGGGGCTTCCTCGGCCTGCAGGCGCAGGACGCTGGACAGGGCCAGGAAGATCCACAGGTACTTGTGGTTCGGCGCGCTGAGAAACAGCAGGAACACCGCCATGGCCAACAGGCTCAGGCCCAGGTGGGTGGCAATGTCGGCCTGCTCGCGCTGACCCCGGGCGAGAAAACCCAGGCGCGCCCGCTCGAAGTTGCGCAGGCCCATCAGCATCAGCGCCACGAAGCTCAGGCCGCCGGGAATGCCCAGCTCGCTGAACAGCTCCAGGTAGGTGTTGTGGGCCCGGCGGAACAGGTCCGGCTCGTTCATGTTTTCCGAGAAACTGCTGGCGAAGCCGGTCTGCGCGTAGTGGATCGGGAAGGTGCCCAGGCCCGAGCCCAGCAGCGGGTTCTGACGGATCATCTGGCCGCCCACCACCAGGTAGGAGGTGCGTCGGCCCAGGGAGGTGTCCGCCGAGTGCGAACCGGACTTGAGCATGCTCAGCGACTGGATCCGCTCCACGTATTGCGCCGGCAGCACGGCGATCCCCAGGGGAATGACGATGGCCACGGCGAACATGGCGAACCCCAGGTGCTTGGGCCGCAGGCCCTTGAGCCGGTCGCGGTAGTGCCAGACGCCGATGGCGATGGTGAACAGCACCACCAACAGGCCCGAGCGCGAGTCGGTCTTGGTCATCCCGGCCATCAGGGTCAGGCTGATGCCGACCCAGAACAGCCGCACCGGCCAGTGGGGCGAACGCAGGGCGAGGAAAATCGCCGGCGGCACCGCCATGGCGATCAGCAGGGCGAAGTAGTTGGCGTCCTGCAGCAGGCCGATGGCCCGGCCGCCCACCTGGTACTTGGCCGAGACCAGGGCGATCACGCAGGTGATCGCCACGCTCACCGCCAGCAGGCGACAGAGCATCAGCAGGTTGACTTCGCGGGCAATCAGCAGGGTGACAAAAAACAGCACCAGGCCCACCGCCAGCTCCCGCAGGCTGTCCAGCGACACCAGCAGGTTTTCGCTGTACAGCAGGCTCAGCAACAGGCACAGCAGGAACGGCCCCAGCGCCCGCCACAGGTTGCTGCGCAGGCGGGTGTCGGGGATCTGCCGCAGCAACAGCTTGAACAGCATGATCAGGATCAGCGAGGCGCCCAGTAGCTTGGCCCCGGAAAACGCACTGTCCTTGAACAGGCCTTCGAACGGCACCAGGGCGCAGATGCCCAGCAGGCCCCAGCCCGGGCGCCGGTACAGCAGGGCCAGGGCAAACAGCCCGACCACCACCAGCGGGGCGAGAAACGGCCAGGGGCTGGCCAGCAGCAACAGCGCGGCCAGGCCCAGCAGCAAACCGAGAAATGGAGCGGCGATCATACTGGGGTGCTCTCTCTGGCAACGCGATACAGCTCATCCCAACGGCGCGCCAGGGTCGGCAAGTGGAAGTGCTTGCGCTGGGTGACCCGGGCGGCGCCGGCCAGCGCCTCGGCGAGGATCGGGTCATCGAGCAATTGGCTGATGCAGCGCTCCAGGTCGCGGCTGTCCAGGGGCTTGGCCAACAGGCCGTTGTGCCGGTGCTGCAAGACATCGGGAATCCCGCCGACGGCAAATGCCACCACGGGCGTTCCGGCCTGCATGGCTTCCAGGAGGATCATCGGCGTGCCTTCGGTGCGCGAGCTGAGCACCAGCACATTCAGGCGCTTGAGCCAGGGCTGCATGTCGTTCTGATAGCCCGGCAGGAGGATCCGCGAAGTCAGCCCGGCCTCGTCGATGCGCTGGCGCAGGGCCAGGTTCTGCTCGCCGTCGCCCAGCAGCACCGCCTTGAGTGTCGGGCGCTGCCGGCACAGGCCGATCAGCGCATCGAGAAACAGGTCCGGGCCTTTTTCCGCGCTCAGGCGGCCGACGAAGCCCACCAGCGGCTCCATCTCGTTGCGGCGCACGGGCGGCTCGCACGGCGGCGGCCCGTCCAGGCTGGCCGGCAGCTCCAGGGCCGGTTCCGGCAACCCGTTGGGAATCACCCGCAGCTTGTTTTCCGCCACCCCGGCCTTGAGGTGCAGCAGGGCAATGCTTTGGGCCACGCACGCCACCCGGCGCACCTGGCGGCTGCGGCACAAGCGCAGGCTGAGCCAGGTGTAGAGCTGCTGCTTGAGGCTGCGCGGGGTGAACCCATGCTGGGTCATGACCAGCGGCAGGCGCAGGCGCCGGGCACAGACCCAGGCAAACACCTGGGCCTTGAAATTGTGCGCGTTGAGCAGCCCGGGCTGTTGCCGCAGGTGCGCCAGCAACTGCCGCAGGCAGTGGCAGTTGTGGCTGGGCACACCGGCTTCGGCGAAGCGTCGCAGCAGCGCCTCGGGGGCGTTGATGAACACCACCCGGTGGCGCCCCGGCGTGACCAGGCAATGATCCAGCAGCATGCGCTCGGCGCCATAGAAGCCGCCGCTGTGGATCAGGTGCACGATCGGCTGTGCGGCCATGCTCAGGTCACTCACTGTTTGGCCCAATGCCAGGCCCAGCGCCAGGTCCAGCGCGGGTAGGGGTTGACCGGCTGTTCCTGTGGCGCGTTGAGCACCATCAGCACCGGCAGGCCGAGGTGGTCGCTGACCTGGGCCGGGTGCTTGAAGCGATGGTCGAAGAACTCGTAGACGTAACCCAGGGCAATCGCCAGCAGCAGGCCGGTCAGCAGGCCCAGGGGAATGATCAGCATGGGCTTGGGGAACGCCGCTTCGCTGGGTTCGTAAGGCTGGCTGAGCACCCGCGCGTTGGACAGCTCGCCGCTGATCAGGCGCTCGCCACGGCTTTCTTCATAGCGCTGGGTGTAGGTGAAGAAGGCCTTGTGCAAGGCGTCGATTTCGGTGTCCAGCTGGCGCAGTTTGCTCAGCACTTCTTGCAGGTCGCGCACCCGCGCCTTGTAGTCGTTGATCCGCGCGGTCTTCTGGGCAATCACCGACTGGGTGATCTGCAAGTCGCTGCTGCGCTCGCGCACGCGGTTTTCCACGACCTTGAGGAACTGCGCCCGGGCCCGCACGATCTGCTCGCGCTGCTGCTGCATCGGCACGCTGTCGGCGCGGTAGGTGTCGGCGGTGGTGCCATACTGGCTCACCAGGTTGGTCAGTTGTTCGCCCAGCTGTTTGATCTCGCGGTCTTCGTAGGCCACGTTGTCCACGGTGTTGGCGAAGGCGAAGGGGAAGGTGTAGTCGGTGATGCCGGCCTTGCGCGCGGCGGCCAGGTTCTTCTGCAGGTAGTCCAGGCGCCGCTGGTTCTCCAGGGCCTGGTCGCGGTAGCCGTTGAGCGATTGCTCCTCGGTGTTGATGGCGTTCAGGCGGAAGGTGATCTCCTCCTTGGGGTCGGAGGCGTGGGCCGCTTCCAGCAGGGCCTGGCGCTTGCCTTCCAGGTCATCCAGGCGCGACTGGTACTGGGCCTTCTTCTGTTCGTAGAAGGCTTCGGGCAGTTCGTTGGATTGCAGGTCCTGGCGGTTCTTCAGGTAGTTGGCCAGCAGGCGCTCGACAAAGCGCGTGCCCTCGGCGGCATTCGGGCTGGCGTAGACGATGGAGATCACGTTGGAGCCGGGCAGGGTGCCGATCTTCAGGTCCTTGACCGCCTGGTCGGTGAAGGCATCCAGGCTGGTGTCGCGCACCGGGTCCACGGCCAGGCCGAAGAAGCCGCGCACCGGGTTGATCACGTGGTTGCGCAGCGGGTCGATCAGGCCATTGCGGATCGGCTTGACGATCAGCCGGGTCAACAGGCCTTCGCTGCCGCCGAACTGACCTTCGCGGCGCAGCTGGTCGATGGTGTCGCGGATCAGGGTCGGCGAACGCAGGATATTGCTCTCGGTCTCCATGTCCGCCAGGGACGGCGGAATGAACTTGTCGGAGTCCGGGGCGAGCACGGTGTTGGCATCGGTCTGCGACAGTTTCTTGGACTGCACGATGACTTCGGCGGTGATCTCGAAGCTCTGCTTGAGCACCAGCGGCAGCAGCAGGGCGATCACCGCGAAGCCGAGGAACACCCGCTTGATCAGGCGCCGATTGACAAAGAACACGAGCAGGAACTCGTGCAGGTAGTTTTCGATCTTGGTCATCAAGAGGGAACTCAGTTGTTGTTCGTTTCTTTGTTGTCGACGCGGTAGCCGAAGCTGAACCCGACACCCTGGAACATGATCACGTCCGCCAGCTGCTTGCTCAGCGCCCCGGCCTTGGCCAGGCGGGTCTTGGGCACATAGAGCATGTCGTCGGGCTGCAGGTAGGCGAATTGCAGGGCCTTGCCGTCCAGCGCCGCATCGGCGTCATACACCCGCGCTTCGACCTGATTGCCCTTGCGCCGCATGATCACCACCGAATCCAGGCGCGCGGTAGGGCCGGCGCCCTTGGCCAGGGTCAGGGCTTCGAGCACCGAGATCGGCCGGCGGACCGGGTAGGCCCCGGGCTGGCCGACCTCGCCCATGACGAACACTTCGTTGGCCGCGGTGGTCTTGAGCAGCACGTCGACGCTCACCTGTCCCACTTCCTTGGCGTAGCGCTGGTTGACCAGGGTCTGCAGCTCGCTGAGGCTCTTGCCCTGCAACGACAGGCTGCCCAGCAGCGGGAAGCTGGCACGGCCGTCGGAGCCCACCACGATCTCGCGGCTCAGGCCGGTGGCCGGGTTGGTCAGGCTGGTGCGCAGGTTGTCCAGCTGGGCCATGGCGTGGGAGATCGAGAAGGTGATCTGCGGCTTTTTCAGCACCTTGGCGTACTGCGCTTCCAGGGCCTGGCGCGCCTGTTCGGCGGACAGCCCGGCGACTTGAATGTTGCCCACATAGGGCATGTCGATGCTGCCGTCGGGCAGCACCAGCTTGCTGCCGCCCAGCTCCGGCGCGGTGAGGAAGCTCACGTCCACCTGATCGCCGGGCTGCACGAGGTAGCGCTGCTGGCTGGTGGTGCCGATATGGAAGATCACGTCCAGCACGTCCTGCGGGCGCAGCACCTGCTCGATGGGCATGACCTCGGTGAGCTGGGCCTGGTCGGCCGGGGCGCTGAGGATCTGCACCGGCATCTGCTGCGGCTCGCGGTTGACGCAACCACCCAGGGCCAGCAGCAGCGACAGGCTGAGCAGGGAAAGTCTTGGCTTGTTCATGGATACACGGTCCTTGTGCCGGTCAGAGACGGTCATAAACCCACTTGGGCATGTAGTACTTGCGGGCGTTGAACACGCTGCCGATCAGCTTCGCCTCGGCCTGGATCAAGCGCTGGGCGGCGGCCTGGGCCACTTCCCAGCGGGTTTCCTCGCTGCGCACCACCAGCACCACGCCGTCCACCTGGGTGGCCAGGGTGAGGATGTCGCCGCTGCTGTAGACCGGGTCGCCGTCGATGATCACGAAGCGATACTCCTCGGCCAGCACCCGCAGCCGTTCACGCAGCAGTTCCGGGGTCAGGCGCTCGGCGTATTGCTGGCGGCGGCCCAGGGGCAGGAAGTCGACATTCAGCGCGTCGCTGTTTTCGATGCACGAGGCCAGGGACGGTGGGGTCTCGGCCAGGGCCAGGTCGAGAAAGCCCGGGCGTTCGTCCAGCGCCAGGCTGCGGGTCAGGCTGCTGTCCGAGAGGCTGGTGTCCACCAGCAGCACCCGGCCGCGGCTGGTGCGCGCCAGTTCATTGGCCATGCTCAGGCTGCTGCGGGTGACACCGCTGTTGCGGTTGGCCGCGGTCAGCAGGATGACCCGCAGTTCCTGGTCGAGTACGGTCACCGCCAGGTTGCTTTCGCTGGGGCTCTGGATCTTCAGACTGGCAAAGGTTGCTGCCGCCATTTCAACTTGCTCCGTGGCCATTGAGGACCTTGAAAGGGGTTTTGATCAGGATCTTCAGGTCGAGCCAGGGGCTCTGCTGGAAGATGTACGTCATGTCGAGGGTTACCCGGCCGTCGAAATCCACGTCGCTGCGCCCGGAGACCTGCCACAGGCCGGTGATCCCCGGGTAGATGCTCAGGCGGCCGAGGTGGTGTTCCTTGTAGGTCTGGGCATGGAACGAGGTGGGGCGCGGCCCGACGATGCGCATCTGGCCGAGCACCACGTTGATCAGGTTGGGCAGCTCGTCGAGGCTGGTGCGCCGCAGGAAGCCGCCGATCCCGGTGATCCGCGGGTCACGGTCGATCTTGAAGTCCACCGAGTCCGGGCCGTGCTTGTTCAGGTGGCGCACCGAGTCCTTCAGGGCCTCGGCGTTGACCACCATGGTGCGGAACTTGTACATGCCGAAGCGCCGGCCACGGAAACCGGTGCGCAGCTGGACGAAGAACACCGGGCCCGGGCTGGTGAGCTTGATCAGCAGCGCCACGCCCAGCAGCACCGGCGACAGAAGCACCAGCAGCACCAAGGCCAGCAGCGCCGACGTCAGGCGCTTGCTGCGCGACAGGGTCCAGGGCCGTCCACCGTCGCGGCCGGTGATCCAGCCATGCTGCTGCAGGTCGATGGCGGCCTGGACCTTGCGCCGGAACGGGTCGTTGCGCCGGTCGATGCGCGCCGCAGCGGGCACCTCGGTGACGGGCGATGAGAGGGGTCTTTGCATATCCACCGGGAATACTTCCATGGCAAAAGTTGGGGGGAACGTTCGGCTGTGGCGGCTCAGGACGCCGCGCCCGGGTAGTAGCTCAGGTACCACTGGACGAAATGCCTCAGGCCTTCCTCCAGGGACACCTGGGGGCCGAAACCGGTGAGGTTTTCCAGGGCACTGACATCCGCGCAGGTGTTGAGCACGTCGCCGGGCTGCAAAGGCAGGTATTCCACCTGGGCCTGGCGGCCGAGGAGCTTCTCCAGGTTCGCCACGTAGTCCTTGAGTTCCACCGGGCGTTGCCCGCCGATGTTGAACAGGCGCCAGGGCGCCATGCTGGTGGACGGGTCCGGCTGTTCCCGGTCCCACAGCGGGTCGCGCGCCGGCGGCTTGGCCAGGAGACGCGCCAGGGATTCGACGATGTCGTCGATGTAGGTGAAGTCGCGCTGGTGCATGCCGTAGTTGAACAGCTTCAGCGGCCGGCCCTGGCTGATCGCATCGGCGAACAGGATCGGCGACATGTCCGGCCGGCCCCAGGGGCCATAGACGGTGAAGAAGCGCAGGCCGGTGGCGGGTACGCCGAACAGGTGGCTGTAGCTGTGGGCCATCAGCTCGTTGGCTTTCTTGCTGGCCGCGTACAGCGACAGCGGGTGGTCGACGTTGTCGCTGACCTTGTACGGGGTCTGCTGGTTGGCCCCGTACACCGAACTGGACGAGGCGTAGATCAGGTGCTGCACCGGGTAGCGCCGGCACATCTCCAGCAGGTTAAGGAAGCCTGTGAGGTTGCTGTCCAGGTAGGCCTTGGGGTTTTCCAGGGAGTAGCGCACCCCGGCCTGGGCGGCGAGGTTGATCACCACCTGGGGCCGGATCTCGGCGAACAGCCGTTCCAGGCCCTCGCTGTCGGCCAGGTCGAGGCGCTGCAAGGGGAAATGCCCCACTTGCCGTTCCACCCAGCGCACCCGGTCATGCTTGAGCCGGGGGTCGTAGTAGTCGTTGAAATTATCCAGCCCGGTGACCTGGTGCCCATCCTTGAGCAGACGCAGTGCGGTATGGGCGCCGATGAAACCGGCGGCCCCGGTGATCAGGATATTCATGCGCTGAGCGCCTCCGGTACACGGTAGGGCAGGCCGATGCTCAGGTAGTGCAGTCCGGCATCCGCTGCCTGTTGCGGGTTGTAGAGGTTGCGGCCGTCGACCACCAGGCGGTCCTTGAGGGTCTCGCGCAACAGCTTGAAGTCGACCACGCGAAAGGCCTTCCACTCGGTGCAGATCACCAGGGCATCAGCGCCTTGCAGGGTGTCGTCGCGGGTGGCGCACAGGTGCAGGTCGTCGCGGTAGCCGTACAGGCGCCGGCATTCGGTCATGGCTTCCGGGTCATAGGCCTGGACCTTGGCCCCGGCGTCCCACAGCGACTGCATCAGGTAGCGGCTGGTGGCCTCGCGCATGTCGTCGGTGTTGGGCTTGAAGGCCAGGCCCCAGAGCGCGATGACCTTGCCCTGGAGGTCGCCGCCCAGGTGCGCCTTGAGCTTGCGAAACAGCACATGGCGCTGCTGTTCGTTGACGTCGCGCACGGTCTTGAGCATGTGCGGCTCCAGCCCGTGGCTTTCGGCGGTGTGGATCAGCGCCCGCAGGTCCTTGGGGAAGCACGAACCGCCGAAGCCGGCGCCCGGGTAGATGAAGTGGTAGCCGATGCGCGGGTCGGCGCCGATGCCCTTGCGCACCGCGTTGATGTCCACCCCCAGGCGTTCCGCCAGGTTGGCCATCTCGTTCATGAAGCTGATACGCGTGGCGAGCATCGCGTTGGCCGCGTACTTGACCAGCTCGGCGCTGCGGTTGTCCATGAACATCAGGCGGTCATGGTTGTGGTTGAACGGGGCGTACAGCTCGCTCAACTGCTGGCGGGGCAGGTCGTCGACGCAACCGACGATGATCCGGTCCGGGCGCATGCAGTCGGCCACCGCCGAGCCTTCCTTGAGGAATTCCGGGTTGGACACCACATGCACCCGCAGCTCGGATTTGCCCAGGTCGGCCAATTGCTCGGAGACGGTCTCGATCACCAGGTCGGCGGTGCCCACCGGGACCGTGGATTTGATCACCAGGGTCTTGTCGCTGAACATCAGGCAGGCAATGTTGCGCGCCACCGCCAGCACATGGTCCAGGTCGGCGGAGCCGTCTTCGTTGGAGGGGGTGCCGACCGCGATGAAAATCACCTGGCCATGGCCCACCGCGTCACTGGCCTGGGTGGTGAAGTGCAGGCGGCCGGCCTTTTGATTCTCTTCGATCAGGGTCGCCAGACCCGGCTCGTGAATCGGCGGAATAGAACGTTGCAGCTGGGCTATCTTGTGGCTGTCGATATCGACACAGACCACGTTATGCCCGACATCGGCCAGGGCAACTGCTTGCACCAGGCCAACATAGCCAGTACCAAAAACGCTGACTTCCAAGGGAACGACCTCGTCCATGATGAGTGTTGGGTGAGGGTGATACCCACCTTCTGAAAAAGGCGTATGGCACATTGCCGCTATCACGCTCTTTTTTTGACACTACCATAACAAAGAGTCGTTTAATTGACGTTTTGCTGTGCTGCATAAATGACAGCGCTGTTTTATTTAATTTTCGATACAGATAAATATCTTATAAATCAGTAAGTTAAGATCATTCATGATGACCATCATGAAAAGCGTCAATTACTTGCTGGTTCATCGAAAATTTTCAAAATATCCGACGAACGGTATGTTGTTTTGACTAAAATCTGATGTTCTTTTGACATTAGCTGCTACCTGACGGTCGATATCAGCGCGGCAACTGATCGAGTGGACAGGTTTTTTGACGCTTTGGGACGCGGTAAAAATTGGCGAAATTGATCGGTTTTTTAAGCAATCTGCCAGAGGGGAGCGCACCGGGCCGTCGCTGATCGGTGTGCGGCGGTGTCAGACTAAAGTCGGGTTGGGCGCGCCTGGGCCATCTGCCATCATTTCCGGTCTTCATTGATTCAATCAATTCAACTGGCGACAAAAAATTCGCTGGATGAATTTCACCTGGGTCTTTTCTTTACCTCGCGTCACTGATTTTCTGCTGGAGCCTGTTCATGCGTCCCCCTTTCCCTTTACTCAATCCGTGCCCGCTGCTGGGCCTCGGAGCTGCCGTGCTATGCGCGGGTTTTGCCCCTCTGGCGAATGCTGCGGGCTTTTTCGAGGACAGCAGCGCCAAGCTCGAATCACGCACGATCTACTTCAACCGGGATTTTCGTGACGGCCATACCAGCACCGAGCAGGGCGCTTCCAGGCGCGAAGAGTCGGCTCAGGGTTTTATCCTCAACCTGCAGTCGGGCTACACCGAAGGCACCGTGGGGTTTGGCCTGGATGCCCTGGGCATGCTCGGGATCAAGCTCGACTCCAGCCCTGACCGCAGTAACAGCGGCCTGCTGCCGTCCAGCGGGCACGACCCGCGGGGCTCGGCGGACCAGTACGCCAAGCTGGGCCTGACCGCCAAGGTCCGGGTCTCGCAGACCGTGTTCAAGTACGGCGCGCAACTGCCGGACCTGCCGCTGCTCAAGTACAACGACGGGCGCTTGCTGCCAACCATGTTCAACGGTGCGGTGCTGACCTCCAGGGAGGTCAAGGACCTGACCCTGACCGCCGCCCGGTTGAACCGCTACACCGCCCGGGATTCCACCGATGCCCAGGACATCCGCGTGCACTGCAAGAACAAGCGCTATGCGTGCAACACCACGGCGGATCATTTCGACACCTATGGCCTGGACTACAAATTCAACGATCGGCTGACCGGCCAGTACCACTACGCCGAGCTGGAAGACATCTACCGTCAGCATTTTGTCGGCCTGCTGGCCAACCAGCCCCTGGGTCCAGGCGTGCTCAAGGGTGACCTGCGCCTGCTCAAGAGTGCCGACACCGGCGCCGAGCGCGCCGGCGGCATCGACAACCGCGCCCTGAGTACCATGCTCGGCTACAGCCTGAGCGGCCACACCGTGAGCGCCGGCTGGCAGCGCATGTATGGCGACAACTCGATGCCCTACCTGGATGGCAGCAACCCGTACCTGGTGAACTACGTGCAGGTCAACGACTTCGCGGCGATCCAGGAGCGCTCCTGGCAACTGCGTTATGACTACGACTTCAAGGCCGTCGGCCTCAATGGCCTGAGCTTCCTGACCCGCTACGTCAGCGGTGACCACATCAAGGTGCCGGGCAGCTTGCGTGAAGGTCGCGAATGGGAACGCGACAGCGAACTCAAGTACGTGGTCCAGAGCGGCACCTTCAAGGACGTCAGCCTGCGCTTGCGCAACGCCACCTATCGCAGCAACTACCAGAAGATTGCCCGCGACATGGACGAGACGCGGTTGATCGTCAGCTACAACTTCTCGTTGCTCTGACCCCGGCCGGGCCGCCCAGCCCCCTTGTTGCTTGACTCGTAGTTGTTGCTTGACTCCTACGCAGCCTGCGGCAGCGGCCACAGGCGCGTGGCCGGGCGGACCTGTAGCGGTTTGCGCCGCGGCAACTGGGCCAAAGTCGACTGGATTTTTCCCGTTCACTGCCTAAGATGGCCGTCCTGTCTCCCTGTTCTGGAAGCCGTTGGCCGCGATGTCGGAAAAAGACACCATCTCCATGCAACTGGTGCGCGAGGCGTTGCTGCAAAGCTGCGCCCCGGGCGCCGCCAGCGATGAAGTGCTGCACAAGGTCGGTATCGATCCAACGCTCTTGCAGCAGGCCTCGGCGCGGGTTCCGGCCGGTGCCTATGCGCGGCTCTGGCGCTTGCTGGCCCGGCGCCTGGACGATGAATTCTTCGGCATGGACCCACGCCGGCTGAAATCCGGCAGCCTGGCCTTTCTCTGTCGCTCGGCCATGGCCCAGCCGACCCTGGCCAGCGGGCTGGATTCGCTGCTGGGCTTTCTCTCGTTGATGTTCGAGCGCCTGCCGGCGCAGCTGGTGCGCCAGCAGAGTCTGGCGGAAATCGTTCTGCTGGAGGATGAGCACGAGCCGGGCCGGGCCTTCACCTACTTCACCTACTGGATGATCGTCCATGGCGTGGCCTGCTGGCTGGCGGGGCGGCGGATTCCGATCCTGGCGATCGAGCTGCGCTGCCCGCAGCCGCATTTCTGTGACGACTACCGGGTGATGTTCTCCGACAACCTGCGCTTTGCCCGGCCGCGCACGCGAATGATCATCGCCGCCGACTGCCTGGACCTGCCGATCAAGCGCAGCGAGGAAGAGCTCAAGCGCTTTCTGGCCCATGCCCCGGCCAACATCCTGGTCAAGTACCGCGACCCGCAAAGCCTGGCCAGCCGCATCAAGCAGCAGTTGCGGCAATTGCCCGGCGAGCAGTGGCCGGAGAGCGAAAGCCTGGCCCAGAGCCTGTGCATGTCCGCTTCGACCCTGCGCCGGCGCCTGGCCGAAGAAGGCCAGAGCTACCAGGCGCTCAAGGACGGCGTGCGCAAGGAGCTGGCGATTGTCTGGCTGGCCGAGCCGCAGATCAGCTTTGCCGAAATTGCCGGGCGCCTGGGGTTTGCCGACACCAGCTCGTTCTACAAGGCCTTTCGCAAGTGGTCCGGTTCCAACCCCGGGCATTACCGCAGCCTGATCCTCAACGACCCGCAATAACCCAGCATCCCCGTGGGTACCTGCTTGCTGGCGAAGAGGCCGGCTCTTGGCCAAACCGGTCACGCAACTTGATAGCTTTGACCATTGTCCCGCGAGGGCTCTGGCGCCAGTATTTCCCTGATTTTCATGAGGTTCCCATCCTAATAAGAACAGTGAGGGATTCTGGCAATGCGCAACTACCTGTCCGCTACCAACGATTTCAACTATCAGCACACCGTGGATGCCGCCCTGGCGGGTTCGCTGTCGGCCCTCAATGCCTGTGTCGAATGCTGCGACCGACACGCATTGCCCGGGCGCATCGCTCTGTTCTGGGAGGGCCGCGACGGTAGCAGCGCCACCTACACCTTCACCGAATTGCAGGACAAGGCCGCGCGCCTGGCCAATTTCTTCCTGGCCCAGGGGGTAGGCAAGGGCGACAAGGTCGCCGGATTGCTGCCGCGCAATGTCGAATTGCTGATCACGGTACTGGCCACCTGGCGCATTGGCGCGGTGTACCAGCCGCTGTTCACCGCCTTTGGCCCCAAGGCCATCGAGCATCGCCTCAACAGTTCAAAGGCCAAGCTGGTGATCAGCGACGCGGTGAACCGGCCGAAGCTGGCGGAAGTCGCCGAGTGCCCGACCATCGTCACGGTCGCGGCGGCCAAAGGGCAGGGCATCGTGCGCGGCGATTTCAGTTTCTGGGCCGAGCTGGAACAGTACCCGGCCCAGTGCGAACCGGTGCTGCTGACCGGCGAAGACCCGTTCCTGCTGATGTTCACCTCGGGCACCACCGGCCCGTCGAAAGCCCTGGAAGTGCCGCTCAAGGCGATTGTCGCGTTCCAGAGCTACACCCGCGACGCCGTGGACCTGCGCCCCGAGGATGCTTTCTGGAACGTCGCCGACCCGGGCTGGGCCTATGGCATCTATTTCGGCGTCACCGGGCCGCTGGGCCTGGGGCACCCGATCACGTTCTACGATGGCCCCTTCACCCTGGAAAGTACCTGCCGGGTGATCAACAAGTACGGCATCACCAACCTCACTGGCTCGCCTACGGCCTACCGCCTGCTGATCGCCGGCGGCGACCAGTTCGCCCGTTCGATCAAGGGCCGCCTGCGCATCGTCAGCAGCGCCGGCGAGCCGCTGAACCCGGAAGTCATCCGCTGGTTCGCCGAGCAGCTGGACGTGGTGATCCACGATCATTACGGCCAGACCGAGCTCGGCATGGTGCTGTGCAACCACCATGGCCTGGAGCATCCGGTGCATGTCGGCGCCGCCGGTTTTGCCTCGCCCGGCCACCGCATCGTGGTGCTGGACGAGGAGTACCGCGAGCTGGGAGTCGGCCAGCCGGGGATCCTGGCCATCGACCGCCGCCAGTCACCGATGTGCTGGTTCGCCGGTTACGCCGGGGTGCCGACCAAGGCCTTCGTCGGCGACTACTACCTCAGCGGCGACACCGTCGAGCTGAACCAGGACGGCAGCATCAGTTTCGTCGGGCGCAGCGACGATGTGATCACCACGTCCGGCTACCGGGTCGGCCCCTTCGATGTGGAAAGTGCCTTGATCGAACACCCGGCGGTGGTCGAAGCCGCGGTGGTGGGCAAGCCCGATCCGGAGCGCACCGAGCTGGTCAAGGCATTCGTGGTGCTCAGCGAGCAGTACCGCGCCACCCCGGAGTTGGCCGAGGAGCTGCGCCAACATGTGCGCAAGCGCCTGGCGGCCCATTCCTACCCCCGTGAAATCGAATTTGTCAGTGATTTGCCCAAGACCCCCAGCGGCAAATTGCAGCGCTTTATCTTGCGCAACCAGGAAATCGCCAAGGCTCAAGAGGCCGCGGCGTCAACAGCTACCGCATGAACAGGATTTGAATGATGCAGATTGCAAACCAGGTGTTTCTCGTCAGTGGCGGTGCTTCCGGCCTCGGTGCGGCCAGCGCTGAAATGCTCGTCGCCGCCGGCGCCAAGGTGATGCTGGTGGACCTCAACGCCGAGGCCGTGGCGGCCAAGGCGCAGCAACTGGGGTGCCTCAGCGTGGTGGCGGACATCAGCCAGGAAGCCGCCGCCGAAGCGGCGGTGCAGGCGACGGTCAAGGCCTTTGGCGGGCTCAACGGCCTGGTCAACTGTGCCGGGATCGTGCGTGGCGAGAAAATCCTCGGCAAGAACGGCCCGCATGCCCTGGCCAGTTTCAGCCAGGTGATCAACGTCAACCTGATCGGCAGCTTCAACCTGCTGCGTCTGGCCGCGGCGGCCATCGCCGAAAGCGCGGCCGATGCCGAGGGCGAGCGTGGGGTGATCATCAACACCGCCTCCATCGCCGCCTTCGACGGGCAGATCGGCCAGGCCGCCTACGCCGCGTCCAAGGGCGCCATCGCCAGCCTGACCCTGCCGGTGGCTCGCGAGCTGGCGCGTTTCGGCATCCGCGTGATGACCATCGCCCCGGGGATTTTCGAAACCCCGATGATGGCCGGCATGAGCGATGAAGTGCGCGCCGGCCTGGCCGCTGGCGTGCCGTTCCCGCCGCGCCTGGGCAAACCCGCCGAGTACGCCGCGCTGGTGCGGCATATCATTGAAAACAGCATGCTCAACGGCGAGGTGATCCGTCTCGACGGTGCCTTGCGCATGGCCGCCAAGTAAGGAGGATTCATCATGTCCATTGCCCACGATCCGATTGTCATTGTCAGCGCCGTCCGCACCCCGATGGGCGGTTTCCAGGGTGACCTGAAAGGCCTCAGCGCCCCGCAACTGGGAAGCGAAGCCATCCGCGCCGCGGTGCAGCGTGCCGGTATCGGCGCCGACGCGGTGCAAGAAGTGCTGTTCGGCTGCGTGCTGGCCGCCGGCCTTGGCCAGGCCCCGGCGCGCCAGGCGGCCCTGGGCGCTGGCCTGGACAAGGGCACCCGCTGCACCACCCTGAACAAGATGTGCGGCTCCGGCATGGAAGCCACCATCCTGGCCCACGACATGCTGCTGGCCGGCAGCGCCGAGGTGGTGATCGCCGGGGGCATGGAAAGCATGTCCAACGCCCCGTACCTGCTGGATCGCGCCCGCAGCGGCTACCGCATGGGCCACGGCAAGGTGTTGGATCACATGTTCCTCGACGGCCTGGAAGACGCCTATGACAAGGGCCGCCTGATGGGCACCTTCGCCGAGGACTGCGCCGAGGCCAACGGTTTCACCCGCCAGGCCCAGGACGACTTCGCCGTGGCTTCCCTGACCCGCGCCCAACAGGCGATCAAGGACGGCCTGTTCAAGGACGAGATCGTTCCCCTGCAAGTGATGGTCGGCAAGGAGTCGAAGCTGATCAGCGATGACGAACAGCCGCCCAAGGCCAAGCTCGACAAGATCGCCACCTTGAAGCCGGCGTTCCGTGACGGCGGCACCGTGACCGCCGCCAACGCCAGCTCGATCTCCGACGGCGCCGCGGCCCTGGTGCTGATGCGCCGTTCCGAAGCCGACAAGCGCGGCCTCAAGCCCCTGGCGGTGATCCACGGGCACGCGGCCTTCGCCGACACCCCGAGCCTGTTCCCGGTGGCCCCGGTGGGCGCCATCGAACGGCTGATGAAAAAGACCGGTTGGGCCCTGAGCGATGTCGACCTGTTCGAAATCAACGAAGCCTTCGCCGTGGTTAGCCTGGTGACCATGAACAAGCTGGACATCCCCCACGCCAAGGTCAACGTGCACGGCGGCGCCTGCGCCCTGGGCCACCCGATCGGAGCCTCCGGCGCGCGGATCCTGGTGACCCTGCTCTCGGCCCTGCGCCAGAAGGGCCTCAAGCGTGGCGTGGCCGCAATCTGCATCGGCGGTGGCGAAGCCACGGCCATGGCCGTTGAATGCCTGTAACGAGGAATCCCGATGTTGCCCAATGACGAACAACTGCAGATCAGCGACGCCGCCCGGCAATTCGCCCAGGAGCGGCTCAAGCCCTTTGCCGCCGACTGGGACCGCGAGCACCGCTTTCCCAAGGAAGCCATCGCCGAGATGGCCGAACTGGGCTTCTTCGGCATGCTGGTGCCCGAGCAGTGGGGCGGCTGCGACACCGGCTACCTGGCCTATGTCATGGCCCTGGAAGAGGTCGCTGCCGGTGATGGCGCTTGTTCCACGATCATGAGCGTGCACAACTCGGTGGGCTGCGTGCCGATCCTCAAGTTCGGCAACGATGAGCAGAAAGAGCGTTTCCTCAAGCCCCTGGCCAGCGGCGCCATGCTCGGCGCCTTCGCCCTCACCGAACCCCAGGCCGGCTCCGACGCCAGCAGCCTGAAGACCCGGGCCCGCCGCGACGGCGACCACTACGTGCTCAACGGCTGCAAGCAGTTCATCACCTCGGGGCAGAACGCCGGGGTGGTGATCGTCTTCGCGGTCACCGACCCGGCGGCCGGCAAGCGCGGCATCAGCGCCTTTATCGTGCCCACCGATGCACCGGGCTATAAGGTCGCGCGTGTCGAGGACAAGCTCGGCCAGCATGCCAGCGACACCTGCCAGATCCTCTTCGAAGACGTCAAGGTGCCGGTGGCCAACCGCCTGGGCGAGGAGGGCGAGGGCTACAAGATCGCCCTGGCCAACCTCGAAGGCGGCCGCGTGGGCATTGCCTCGCAATCGGTGGGCATGGCTCGGGCCGCGTTCGAAGCGGCGCGCGACTATGCCCGCGAGCGCGAGACCTTCGGCAAGCCGATCATCGAGCACCAGGCCGTGGCGTTCCGCCTGGCGGACATGGCCACCCAGATCGCCGTGGCGCGGCAGATGGTGCACTACGCCGCGGCCCTGCGCGACAGCGGCAAGCCGGCCCTGGTGGAGGCCTCGATGGCCAAACTGTTCGCCTCGGAAATGGCCGAGAAGGTCTGCTCTGCGGCCTTGCAAACCCTGGGCGGCTATGGCTATTTGAGCGACTTCCCGGTGGAGCGGATCTGCCGCGACGTGCGCATCTGCCAGATCTACGAAGGCACCAGCGACATTCAGCGCATGGTCATTTCGCGCAATCTCTGACTTTTAGCAGGAGCTGATTCATGAGCTACGAAACCATTCTGTTGGACATCAAGGGCCGGGTCGGCCTGATCACCCTCAACCGCCCCCAGGCGCTGAACGCCCTCAACGCACAGATAGTCGGTGAAGTGAACCAGGCCCTGGATCGCCTGGAAGCCGACCCGCAGATCGGCTGCATCGTCATCACCGGTTCCAAGAAAGCCTTCGCCGCCGGTGCCGACATCAAGGAAATGGCCGAGCTGAGCTACCCACAGATCTACCTCGACGATTTGTTCAGCGACAGCGACCGTGTGGCCAACCGGCGCAAGCCGATCATCGCCGCGGTCAATGGCTTTGCCCTCGGTGGCGGCTGTGAACTGGCGCTGATGTGCGACTTCATCCTGGCCGGCGACAACGCCAAGTTCGGCCAGCCGGAAATCAACCTCGGCGTATTGCCGGGCATGGGCGGCACCCAGCGCCTGACCCGCGCCGTGGGCAAGGCCAAGGCCATGGAAATGTGCCTGACCGGGCGTTTTATCGACGCCGTGGAAGCCGAGCGTTGCGGCATCGTCGCGCGCATCGTGCCGGCCGATGAACTGGTGGAAGAAGCGCTGAAAGTCGCCGCGCTGATTGCCGGCAAATCGATCCCGGTGAGCATGATGATCAAGGAAAGCGTGAACCGCGCCTTCGAAGTCAGCCTGTCCGAAGGCGTACGTTTCGAGCGTCGGGTGTTCCACGCCGCCTTCGCCACCCAGGACCAGAAAGAGGGCATGGCCGCCTTCATCGCCAAGCGTGATCCGCAGTTCAAGGATCAGTAACCGGGCTCGGCTCCTACGGGGCAACCGCCAATAATAAACGCAGCCTAGGCTGCGTTTTTTGGTTTCAAGTAGCGTTACCCAGAGAACGCAACGGGACACGCAACTCTATGGAATGGAAAAACTACAGGAGATGGTAGCGACTACCATCGCTTGGATAGCCTTGAATATAAGGATCCTAGGGTTAGGCTCGTAGCCATATATTTTTGGGAGTTGAAAGGATAATGCGTTTTATTTTGGCGTTTTTTTTGTCTTTTTCGTGCTCTTTTACCGTAACTGCTGCTGATCTACCCAAGGCCCGTGAAATGCTCAAGAACTATGGGTTGGCTAATTGCATCGACAGCCAGTTCAAGGAGCAGTCAGCAATCAAGGAAGATATTTCGTTGGCCATTGGTGCCTACCATTTCATGGGAAAGGGAATGCACAGGATCGTGCAGAATGAGGACACACAAGAAACCCTCCATGACCCTTATGCGTCCACTGAGAAGTTCATTCTGGATGCCTATCAGAAGACTTCAGCCTTGAGTAAGTACTCGTTTCAAAAGATGGTGTTTTATGGATGTCTGGAGGTTTACAACTCTCAGGAGTTTGACAGCTTTGTCAGAACCCAGGATCAGTACGTTCGGTAAAAGAGCGGGATATCTGAAGCATTGCCGTCGCGCTTGATGGGATTAAAACCGCGAGCGGGAGCATTTTGCCTATGGCCCTAGGGCCTCTTCGCCGGCAAGCCGGCTACTACGGGGAACAGCCAAAAAAATCGCAGCCTGGGCTGCGATTTTTTGTTTTCGGCGTCAATGCCTACAGCTGGTAATGCTTCAACTCGCGGGCAATCAACAGGCGCTGGATCTCGCTGGAGCCTTCGTAGATCTGGGTGATCCGCGCATCGCGGTAGTAGCGCTCCACCGGGTAGTCCTCCAGGTAGCCGTAGCCGCCATGGATCTGCATCGCCGAGGAGCAGACCTTCTCGGCCATTTCCGAGGCGAACAGCTTGGCCTGGGACGCCTCCGACAGGCATGGCTGGCCAGCGCTGCGCAGGCGCGCGGCGTGCAGGATCAGCAAGCGCGCGGCATTCAGCCGGGTGTGCATGTCGGCCAGCAGGTTGGCGATGCTCTGGTGCTCGATGATCGGCTTGTCGAACTGCACCCGTTCCCGGGCGTAGGCCAGGGCCGCTTCAAACGCGGCGCGGGCAATGCCCAGGGCCTGGGCGGCAATGCCGATGCGGCCGCCTTCGAGGTTGGACAGGGCGATGGCCAGGCCCTTGCCGCGTTCACCCAGCAGGTTGGCTTCGGGGATGGTGCACTGGTTGAGGGTGACCGCGCAGGTGTCGGAGGCGCGAATGCCCATCTTGTGTTCGGTGCGGTCGACGATAAAACCCGGGGTGTCGGTGGGCACCAGGAACGCCGAGAGGCCTTTCTTGCCCAGTTCCGGGTCGGTCACCGCAAAGACGATGGCCAGTTGTGCACGCTTGCCGTTGCTGACGAACTGCTTGGCGCCGTTGATCACCCACTGGCCATCGCGCAGTTCGGCGCGGGTGCGCAGGTTGTGCGCTTCGGAGCCGGCCTGGGGTTCGGTCAGGCAGAAGCAGCCGATGGCTTCGCCGGCCGCCAGGCGCGGTAGCCATTGCTGTTTCTGTTCCTGGCTGCCGTAGTTGAGGATCGGCCCGCAGCCCACCGAGTTGTGGATGCTCATCAGTGCGCCGGTGGCACCGTCGCCGGCGGAAATCTCTTCCACCGCCAGGGCGTAGGCCACGTAATCCAGGTAGCTGCCGCCCCATTCCTCGGGGACCACCATGCCCAGAAGGCCCAGCTCGCCCATCTTGCGCACCAGGCCGTCGTCGATCCAGCCGGCCTTTTCCCAGGCCTGGGCATGGGGCGCGATCTCGCCGCGGGCAAAATCCCGGGCCATGTCGCGGATCATCACTTGTTCTTCGCTCAGTTCAATGTCGTGCATGAGTTCAGCTCCCGCTGCCGTCGAAACCGCTGAAGAAGCTCGCTACCCGTTCGGCCTCGAGGGCGGCCAGGGTTGGCGGGTTCCAGCGGGGGGTCTTGTCTTTGTCGATGATCAGGGCGCGCACGCCTTCCATCAGGTCGCCACGCTCGAACCACTGGCGGTCCAGGTGCAGTTCCAGGGCGAAGCACTGTTCCAGGCTCAACTGGCGGCCGTGGCGGAGCATTTCCAGGGTCACGGCCATGGCCAGCGGCGAGCGGGTCTCCAGCAGGTCGGCGGTGGCCTTGGCCCATTCGTGGCAGTCGGCGACCGTCACGTTGCGCAACTGCTCGACGATGCTCGGCATGTCCGGCAGGGCGAAGAAATGGTCGATGGCCGGGCGCAAGGCCTCCAGCGGTGCATCGGGCAAGCTCTGCACCGCCAGCTTGGCCAGCAGGCCCTGCAGGTCCTTGAGCGGCGAGTCGCTCCAGTGCAGGCGGTCCAGGCGCTGGTTCAGCAGCTCCAGCTTGGCGCTGTCCAGGTGCCAGTCGGCCAGGCCGCAGTACAGCGCATCGGCGGCGCGGATCTGCACCCCGCTGACGCCGAGGTAGATGCCCAGCTCGCCGGGTATCCGCGAGAGGAAGTAACTGCCGCCGACATCCGGGAAGTAACCGATGGCCACTTCCGGCATCGCCAGGCGGCTGCGCTCGGTGACCACCCGCAGGTCGGCGCCTTGGACCAGGCCCATGCCGCCGCCAAGGACAAAGCCGTCCATCAGCGCCAGCACCGGCTTGCGGTAATGGTGGATTGCCTGATCGAGGGCGTATTCCTCGACGAAGAAGTCCTGGTGCAGGCTGTCGCCGTTGTGGAAGCTGTCATACAGCGAGCGGATATCACCGCCGGCGCAGAAGGCTTTTTCGCCGGCGCCACGCAGCACGATGGCGTGGATCAACGGGTCCTGGGCCCAGGCGTCCAGTTGCTGCTGCAAGGTACGGACCATCGACAGGGTGATGGCGTTGAGACCGGCGGGGCGGTTTAGGGTCAGGTAGCCGATGTGGTTGCGCACCTCGACCAGCACTTCGTCCGGGGTGGCATCGGGGGCCCGGCTCGCCTGGGATGAAACCTGAGCAGTCATCACTAACTCCCTGCTTTTATTGTTTTTTATATGAGGCTCGCGCGCGAGCATCGGCGGATCGTAACAGTGCAAATTTGCCAATTACAACCCCGAAAGCTGCAGGTCGACTGTGCATTTTTGCCTCAATGTAAAACACCCTTTTCCTGCTGGAAGTCGGCCCCCGTTCAAGGGGCCATGCACTTGAACAGCACACTCTGGCTGGCCCGCAACTGTTGCGTACAGCCCCATGGCGCCAACTCGGCAAGCCCGTGATCCAGATCCTTTTCGCGGCGCGCCAGATAGAACCGCGTGTTGTTGGGCAACAAGGACAAATCCTTCACTTGCCGAGCCTGCCCGGCACTGTAGAACTCGCCCGAGTATGAGCGTCGTCCCCAATAATAGAGTGGGCCGGGTTCGGTCGCCTGGAGCGCTTTCCAGGCGCTCGCCAGTGCCTGCTGATTGTTCGGCCGCTCGAACAGGGAACCCTCGATGATGGCCAATAACAGGCCGACGGGGAGCAGCAGCGAACTGACCAGCGCCGCGGCCCGGGCAAAATGGCCGGGTTCGGACTGATGGGGGGGCCAGGCCGTCGCCAGCAACAAGCTCCAGGCTGGCAACGCCGGCAAGACGTAAGTCCAGAGAATATTCCCCGACAGGGTGAAAAACGCGGGTGTGGCCAATGCCCATAAGGCAATGAAGCTGAAGTAGCGAGGCTGGGCCAGGTATTGCCGGCGCTGGCGCCATAGCAACGGCAACCACAGGCTCCAGGGAAACAGCGCCAGCAGCAGGTCCAGCCAGATGCTGCCCGGGGGCCGTGCGTGAGCGCTGCCATACAGATCACCGGCCCAGTCACTGACCACATAACGCTTCCAGTGTTCGCCCACCAGGAAATAGTCGAGGAAGCCCGGGCTGCGCACCTCCGCCAGCACGTACCAGGGCACGGCCACCAACAGCATCAAGCCCAGGCCCGGTATCCAAGGCAGGCGCCAAAGTGCTTGCCATTGTCGATTGAGCAGCGTCCAGAGCCCCGCCTGGGCAGCGACCAACACCAAGACCAGCGGCCCTTTGGCCAGCAGACCCAGGCCCAGGCCGAAAAAACCGGCCAGGGCCCAACGCCGATCAGCCTGCATCGTGCCTCGCCAAAAACCATAGGTTGCCAGGAGCAGGGCAAAACCCAGGGCGGGATCGGTCAGCACCACGCCGGCACTTAGAAAACCAAGGGTGGTGCTGGAAAAGATGATCGCGGCATACAGGCCGGAACGCAGGTCGCGCTCCTCGCGAGCAAATCGCAGGATGAGCAGGCAGCTGCCCAAGTGAAACAACCAGGCGGGGAAACGCAGCGCAAACTCATTGACACCCAACAGCTGCATGCTCAGCGCCTGGCTCCAGAAGGCCAGAGGCGGCTTGCCCCAAAACGGCACGGCATAATCGAACATGGGGGTCACCCAATCATCGAGTTCGAGCATCTTGCGGGCCATTTCTCCATAGCGCGCCTCAGAGGTGTCCATCAGCGGATACAACCCGAGGCTGGCCAGGCGCACGCCCAGAATCACCAGTAGCAGCCACCACAATGTTCGAATGGAAGGGCGCTTCATTGGTTTTGCTCTTCTTCGCCAAGCCGCCGGGTCGCGGGGCCTGCCAGGCGCTTGGAAAAACCACCGAAGGTGCTGCGGAGCAGGTACACCGGGCGGCGCTTGACCTCGCTCAATGTGGCACCGATGTATTCGCCAACCAGGGCCACTCCCAAGGCCAGCATGGCGCCGACACTGAGGATGAAGTCATGAATATCCAGGCGGCCAGTGCCAATCTGCTGAGCGAGATAAAGCAGGGTCAGCACAAAGATCGATGCACTGAGCAAGCTGAACCAGCGCAGGGGCTTGCGTGAAAAGGCCACGATGCCTTCGATCGCCAGGTCGATCAGGGCAAACGGCCCCCACTTGGATTGACCGGCACCACGGGCCACGCGCTCGTAAGGCAGCTCGATGGTCTTGAACCCCAGCCAGTTGACCATGCCCTTCATGAAGCGGGCTCGCTCGGGCATGGCCCGCAGGGCCCGCAACGGCGCAGCGCCGATCAGGCGGAAATCACTGACGTCCTGCGGGATCGCATATTGGTCGACCAGCCGCCGCAGCAGACGGTAATACACCGTGGCGCTGATTCGCTTAGCCGCGGTATCGCCTCGTCGATCGCGGCGTTGCATGTTGACGATGTCGCAACCGGCCAGCCAGTGCTCGACCATCAGTGGAATCAACTCGGGAGGGTCTTGCAGGTCGGCATCGATAAACAGGATGGCTTCGCCGGCGGCATGGTCGAGACCCGCGGTCATGGCCGCCTCCTTGCCAAAGTTGCGCGAGAGATTGAGACAGCGGACATGGGGAGCCTGGCAGAAAGCATCAAACAGCGTCAGGCTACTGTCGTTGCTGCCATCATTTACATACAGGACTTCATAACGAATCTGTAACTTTCCAACGATTGACATCAGTCGGGCATGAAACTCCGGTAATACATGGGTTTCGTTATAACAACAGATCACTACGCTCAAGAAGCGTGTGCCGTCAGCGTTCATGTCGTTAGAGGTTTTCATGTTTGAATGTCCAAGTCCGGTTAATCCAGTAGGTAACCAGTGTCAGGCCTGCGCTGCTGATTATCTGCATCAACAAAGGCGACTGCTGCCAGTGATCCAGTAACAGCAGCATCATCAAGGCGTTACCCAGGTTGTAAGCGAATGCGGTCACGCAAAAACGCAGCATCGGCCCGGGCCACGGCGCCTGCCGGTCGCAGGCAAAGGTCCAGCGCTTGTTGCCCTGGTAGCTGACCAGGGTGCCGACTGCCGCGCCCGCCAGGCTGGCGGGTAGCGGAGCAATAGAGCTGATCATCAACAGGAAGATGCTGTAGTGACTTACCGTGGCCAAGCCACCAACGATCAAGTAACGCGGAAGTTGAATGGAATGTTGCGGTCGAACACTTTCCGGGGAACGCGACATCAAATGCTCCTGCTTTAACAGATAGGGCAGTGGTAATCGGAATGGCGATCGTGGCGTCATAAGATGTCATTAAACGAAGTGGGTCTTGTGAAAATAATATTTATCGAGTCCGATAAATTGTTTCAGGATTTATAATTGCAGAACTGTTATTTTTACTTGCCAGGAACATGCCTTGCCATATGTAAGTTTGGCGACTGCAATTTGCAGTTTTAAATAACAAGCATGTTATTGAATTGTTATCTGTTTGACTTGGCGCAACCGCTCTGGGCCAAGGCGCAGAGCCTTGGCGACAGAGTCGGCTGTGAAATAGCCGTGATCAGCCGATCCGGGCTGTCGCAGGTGCCGCTTACGACACCTGGGATGCTTCGCCAGTTGGCATTCTGGCGCTCCGTTGCAGCGTAGACCGCGGCAACCAGGAACCGGTCCGGCACGGCTCGCCGAACCTGGTCAATAACAACAAAAAACCGACTGCGGCGACCCCGCACCCACTCTCTGCCCCTGTCACAAGTGGGGCCCGGCCTTGTTGCCGGGCCGCTATAAATCCAAATAATCCGGGACTCTGAAGATGACTAAACACTGGCTGGCTGTGCCGTTACTGGCAATTGCGTGCATGTCCATGGGCGCCAGCGCCAAGGAGTGGAAAGAACTGCGCTTTGGCGTCAACCCGAGCTATCCGCCCTTTGAATCCACCACCGCCGACGGCGGCGTGCAAGGCTTCGGCGTCGACCTGGGCAACGCCATCTGCGCCGAGCTCAAGCTCAAGTGCGTGTGGGTCAGCAACGATTTCGACGGCCTGATCCCGGCGCTCAAGGCCGGCAAGTTCGACGCCATCGAATCCTCGATGACGGTCACCGATGCGCGGCGCAAGCAGATCGACTTCAGCGACCGCCTGTACGCCGGGCCGACGGCCATTGTCACCCGCAAGGGGTCGGGGCTTGAGCCCACCGGCGAATCCCTCAAGGGCAAGACCCTGGGTTACATGCAGGGCACCATCCAGGAAACCTACGCCAGGGCCAAACTGGCGCCGGCCGGGGTCAAGCTGCGGGCCTACCAGAACCAGGATCAGGTCTACGCCGACCTGGTCTACGGCCGGCTGGATGCCTCGATCCAGGACAAGTTGCAGGCGCAGATGAGCTTCCTCGCATCGCCCCAGGGCGCGGACTTCGAGAACAGCGTCGGGGTCAGCGACCCGCTGGTGCCGGCGGAGATCGCCATCGGCCTGCGCAAGGACCAGGACGAACTCAAGGCCATGCTCAATGGCGCCATCAAGGCCCTGCATGAAAAGGGCATCTACGCCCAGATCCAGCGCAAGTACTTCGGCGACCTCGACCTCTACAACAACTGATCGCCCACCGCCGGCCCCGGGACACCTGCGCGCTGTCCCGGGGCCGGTCGTGGACTGAACAAGGTGATTGGCGTGAATACCTTTCTGACGCTGTTGGGCCTGGACCTGTCGGTCTTGCAAGGCTACGGACCGCTGTTGCTGCACGGTGCCTGGATGACCCTGAAACTCTCGGCCCTGGCGCTGCTGGTGAGCATGCTCCTGGGCCTGCTGGGGGCGGCGGCCAAGCTCTCGCCGCTACGCCTGCTGCGAATCCCGGCGACCTGCTACACCACGTTGATTCGCGGAGTGCCGGACCTGGTGCTGATGCTGCTGATTTTCTACAGCCTGCAGGGCTGGCTGACGGTTCTGACCGAACTGCTGGAGTGGCCCTATATGGAGATCGACCCCTTTGTCGCCGGGACCGTGACCCTGGGCTTCATCTATGGCGCCTATTTCACCGAGACCTTTCGCGGGGCGATCCTCAGCGTGCCCCGGGGCCAGCAGGAAGCGGCGGCGGCCTTTGGCCTGAGCCGCATGCAGCGCTTTCGCCACGTGGTGTTCCCGCAAATGATGCGCTTCGCCTTGCCCAGCCTGGGCAATAACTGGCTGGTGCTGCTCAAGGCCACGGCGCTGGTGTCGATCATCGGCCTCACCGACCTGGTCAAGGTGGCTCAGGAAGCCGGCAAGAGCACCTTCAACATGCTGGATTTCCTGTTGCTGGCGGCGGCGCTGTACTTGCTGATCACCAGTGCTTCGAACCAGTTGCTGCGACGCCTGGAACGGCACTACAACCAGGGCGTGCGAGGGCTGTCGCGATGATCGAACTGATCACGGAATACTGGCGGCCGTTTCTGTTCAGCGACGGCGAAACGCTCACCGGACTGGCCATGACCCTGTGGCTGCTGGTGGCGAGCCTGGCCATGGGCTTCGTCCTGTCGCTGCCCTTGGCCATTCTGCGCACTTCACAGTGGGCGTTGCTGCGCTGGCCGGTGCAGCTGTTCACCTACGTGTTTCGCGGCACGCCTTTGTATATCCAACTGCTGATCTGCTACAGCGGCTTGTACGGCATCGCCGCGGTGCGCCAGCAACCGCTATTGGAGGCGTTCTTTCGCGACGCCATGAACTGCACCTTGCTGGCCTTCACCCTGAACACCTGCGCCTACACCGTGGAGATCTTCGCCGGGGCCATCCGCAGCATTCCCTATGGCGAGATCGAGGCGGCCCACGCTTATGGCCTGAGTGGCTGGCGCCTGTACTGGCGGCTGATCCTGCCTTCGGCGCTGCGCAGGGCGCTGCCGTACTACAGCAACGAAGTGATCCTGATGCTGCACGCCACCTCGGTGGCCTTCACCGCCACCATTCCGGGCATCCTCAAGGTGGCCCGGGACGCCAACGCCGCCACCTTCATGACCTTTCAGGCTTTCGGCATCGCCGGCCTGTTGTACCTGGGGCTGTCGTTCGGCCTGGTGGCTGCCTTCCGCCTGGCGGAGCGGCGCTGGCTGAGCTTCCTCGGCCCGGCTCACTGATGGCGTGTTCCCTCTAATTTCTGTCCAGAGCGCCGTTGCCCGCCACGGCGTTCCAGGAGTGTGCGATGTACAAATTGACCGTTGAAAATCTCTACAAGCGTTTTGGTGACAACGAGGTGCTCAAGGGCGTCTCGTTGAAAGCCCGGGCCGGAGATGTGGTGAGCATGATCGGCGCCAGTGGCTCGGGTAAGAGCACCCTGTTGCGCTGCATCAATTTCCTTGAGCGGGCCGATGCCGGGACCTTTGCCCTGGATGGCGAAGCGGTGGTTACTCGGGACGCCCCCGGTGGCATGCAGGTGGCCAGCCCGGCCCAGTTGCAGCGCCTGCGCACGCGTCTGGCGATGGTGTTCCAGCACTTCAACCTGTGGAGCCACCTGAGCGTGCTGGAAAACATCATGCTTGCGCCCTGTCAGGTGCTGGGCAGCAGCCGCAAGGCAGCCGAGGCCAGTGCCCGGGCCTACCTGGACAAGGTGGGGTTGCCGCAGCGAGTGGCCGAGCAGTACCCGGCGTTTCTCTCCGGTGGCCAGCAGCAGCGGGTGGCGATTGCCCGGGCCCTGGCGGTGGAGCCGCAGATCCTGCTGTTCGACGAGCCGACCTCGGCCCTGGACCCGGAGCTGGTGGGGGAGGTGCTGAAGGTGATCCAGGCGCTGGCGGAGGAAGGGCGGACCATGCTCATGGTCACCCATGAAATGGGCTTTGCCCGGCAAGTCTCGAGCCAGGTGTTGTTCTTGCATCAAGGGCGGGTCGAGGAGCAGGGTAGTGCGGCGATTCTCGACCAGCCGCAGAGTGAACGTTTGCAGCAGTTTCTATCCGGCCGTTTGAAGTGAGGGAAGGCATCCATGGCGGACATCCGCGACTTGTCGATCGTGCTTGATCGAATCGACCAGGCGATCATCGAGGTTTTGCGCCACGAAGGGCGCATCACCTACCAGAAGCTCTCCGAGCGCGTGCACCTGACCCCCAGGCCGTGCCTGGAACGGGTGCGCAAGCTGGAGCAGTTGGGGGTCATCCGTGGCTACGGGGCGATTCTCGACGAAAAGAAACTCACCCCGGGGCTGTCGCTGCTGGTGCTGGTGGCGCTGTCCAACCAGAGCGGGCGCGCGGCGCAGAAAGCCTTCGAGGCCAAGGTCCGCGCCTGTCCCCAGGTCCTGGAGTGCCGCCTGATCAGCGGCGCCTTCGACTATAGCCTGCGCATGCGCTGCCGCGACATGGAGCACTACCGGGTACTGACCGAAGTCTGGTTCGACGACCCGGACCTGCACATCGACAAGCTGGTCAGCCATCCCGAACTGGCGATGGTCAAGACCGGCATGGAATAACCCCCGCCACCTCCCTCCCTGGGGCCGCATGCCGCGGTGTTCCTGGGGGCGCGAAATCGGCTGGGGCCGCCTGTGCTTTCAGCCATTTCCTGCTGTGCAAAGCCGTCGATCAGCCGGGTTTTGCCCCGGCAAAAAATCACAATGAGGCCCTCTGAAAACTCATTGATTGCGTGCCCCATGCAGACCACTCACAGCGTTTTGATGATTCGCCCGACGCGCTTCTCCTTCAATCAGGACACCGCCGGCAACAACCGTTTTCAACGTCCGGCCAGGGTCGCCGAGGACGTCCAGGTCAAGGCCCTGGAGGAGTTCGATGGCTATGTCGCGGTCTTGCGCGAGCAGGGGGTCAGGGTGCTGGTCCACGAGGACGGCGCCGCGCCTCATACCCCGGATTCGATCTTCCCCAACAACTGCTGGAGCAGCCACCCCGACGGCACGCTGGTGCTGTACCCGATGCAGGGCCGCAACCGCCGCCTGGAACGCTTCAAGGGCGTGCTGGCCCACCTGCACGAGCGGTATGAGGTGGCCCGCACCCTCGACCTGACGCCTCTGGAGCAGCATGAGATGTTCCTCGAAGGCACCGGCAGCATGGTCCTGGATCGCCAGCAGCGGATCTGCTACGCCGGCTATTCGAGCCGTACCCATCACCAGGCCCTGGTGCAGTGGGGGGAGCAGTTGGGCTATGAGCTCTGTGCTTTCCACGCCCGGGATCGCCACGGCGTGCCGATCTATCACACCAACGTGATGATGAGCGTCGGCAGCCGGCTGGCGGTGGCCTGCCTGCTGGCCCTGGACGACGGCGGCGAGCGCGAGGCCTTGCGCCAGCGCCTGGAAAGCAGCGGCAAACAGCTGCTGCCCTTGACCTGGGCCCAGCTCGAATCCTTCGCCGGCAATATGCTGGAAGTGCACAACCGTGCCGGCGAACCGCTGCTGGTGATGTCACGCAGTGCCTGGCGCTCGCTGGACGCCCGGCAGCGATGCCTGATCGAGCAGCATGTACAGCCCTTGCCGGTCAACATCGACACCATTGAACGCATCGGCGGCGGCAGCGCCCGCTGCATGCTGGCGGAAATCTACCTGCCCGAACGTCAACCTCAGCTGGAGCACTCGCGATGATCGTCCGTCCCGCCACCCAGGCCGATTTGCCGGCCCTGCTGGCCCTGGCCCACAGCGCCGGTGCCGGCCTCACCACCTTGCCGGCCGACGCCGGGCGCTTGCGCTCGCGGTTGCAGTGGGCCGAACAGACCTTCGCCGGCCAGGCGTCCCGAGCCGATGCCGACTACCTGTTCGTGCTGCAGAGCGAGCAGGGCGAAGTGGTCGGCATCTGTGCCCTGGCCGGGGCCGTGGGGCTGCGCGAGCCCTGGTACAACTATCGCCTGGGGTTGTTTGTCGCCGCCTCGAAAAACCTCGGCATCAACCAGCAGTTGCCGACCCTGTTCCTGGGCAACGACATGACCGGCCAGTCGGAGCTGTGCTCACTGTTCCTGCATGCCGATCACCGCCAGGGCCTCAACGGCCGCCTGCTGTCCAAGGCGCGCTTGCTGTTCCTGGCCGAGTTTCGCGAGCATTTTGGCGACAAGGTGATTGCCGAGATGCGCGGCTACTCCGACGAGCAGGGCGTATCACCGTTCTGGGAGGGCCTGGGCCGGCACTTCTTCAAGATGGATTTCGCCGACGCCGACTACCTCACCGGCCTGGGTAACAAGACCTTCATTGCCGAGCTGATGCCCAAGTTTCCGTTGCCCACCTGCCTGCTGCCGGAAGCGGCCCGCGCAGCGATCGGCCGCGTGCACCCCAATACCGAGCCGGCGCTGGGCATGCTCAAGGCCGAGGGCTTCGCCTTCAAGGATTACATCGACATCTTTGACGGCGGGCCCTTGATCGAATGCGCCACGGGCGAGATCCGCGCGGTGCGCGACAGCCAGGTGCTGCAGCTGAGCATCGGCACACCGGGGGAGCAGGCCGAGCCCTACCTGATTCACAACCGCCAGTTCGCCGATTGCCGGATCAGCGCAGCGCCAGCACGGGTGGCGGCGGGCACCCTGATTGTCAGCGCCGAGAGCGCCAAGGCCCTGGGGCTGACAGCTGGTGCTTCAGTGCGGGCGGTGAGCCTGGCGGTGCCCGCGCGGCAAATGTCCGCGGCCTAGCAGCGCCGTGCAGCGAGCGCCGCTACAATGGCGCTCGAATTTTCTGCCGGCGAGGCACCATGGACATCGATCTGGCGCGCACCTTCCTGGAAATCGTCCGTAGCGGCAGCCTGATCGCCGCCGCCGAGCGCCTGCACCTGACCCAGACCGCCATCAGCGCTCGGGTGCAGAAGCTGGAAGGCCAGCTCAACTGCAAGCTGCTGGTGCGCAACCGTGCCGGCGCCCGGCCCACCGCCGACGGCGAGGCCTTCATCGCCTACGCCAACCAGCTGGTGCAGACCTGGGAAGCGGCCCAGCGCGACCTGCCGTTGCTGGCCGGCTATCGCAATGTGCTGCACATCGGCGGCGAGCTGAGCCTGTGCAACCCGCTGATGCTCAATTGGGTGCGGCGCCTGCGCCAGGCGTTGCCCAACCACGCAGTGCGCACCCAGATGGCCGAAGGCGCCAGCTTGCAGCGGCAACTGGAGCTGGGCGTGCTGGACGCCGCACTGGTGTTCCAGCCGCTGTACTCGCCGGGCTTGCAGGTTGAGCAACTGCTGGAGGAAAAGCTCATCCAGGTGCGTTTGGCGGGGCGCCCCGAACCTTATGTGTACATCGATTGGGGCGAGGATTTTCGCCGTCAGCACGACGCCGCGCTACCCCAGCAGGCCAAGGCGGCGGTGGGTTTCAACCTCGGCCCGCTGGCCCTGCAGTTCATCCTCGATGCCGGGGGCAGCGGCTATTTCCGCACGCGGGTGGTGCAGAGCTACCTGGACAGCGGTGTGCTGGAACGGGTGGAAAAGGCCCCGGAATTCAACTTTCCCACCTACCTGCTGTATGCCCGTGAGCGGGACTCGGCAGAGCTGCAACAGGCGTTCGCGGTGCTGCGGGAAGTGATCAGGAGCGACACCGACTGGTCCCAGCGCTGGTCGCCGATGATCTGAAGCCAGCCCCCACGCTTGGCTGTCAGCGGCGTGAAGCGAGCACCTGGGCAATGCTGCGGCGGCGGGCGTGTGCTTCGCTGGCGTGAATCAGTTGTTCGAGGTCTTCGGGGGTCACGTCGAAGAACTCTTGCATATCGGCCAGGGCCAGCTTCAGGTCTTCGGCGGTGATTGCCAGATTGCCGTCAGGGGCCGCGGAAGGCAGCACCGCAGGCACTTCGCTCGGTCCCTTGGGGTAACGGATGCGCGTCAGGTTGTTGTAGGCCAGGGCACTGGCCAGCAGGCTGGCGGCGGCCAGCATCACCGGCCCCAACTCGCGCCAGTCCAGGGCGACGCTGGCCGGGTCGGCCAGCACCAGGGTCAGGGCCAGGGCACCGGCCGGTGGGTGCAGGCAGCGCAACCAGCACATCAGCACCAGGGCCATGCCCGCGGCCAGGCAAGCGCTGCCCAGGGTCCGGCCCAGGACATGCGCCACCAGCAGCGCGACCACGCCGGCGCAGAGGTAGCCACCGAGGATCGACCAGGGCTGTGCCAGGGCCCCGGAAGACACCGCGAACAGCAGCACCGCCGAGGCGCCGAGCGGGCCGATCAGGTGCAGCGCAACGGGCATGCCAAACACCTGGGCACAGAGCCAGACACTGAACAGGGTGCCCAGGGCCATGCCGATCGCGGCGCGGCTCCATTCCAGGGGGCGGGTATTGATGGCGGCGGGTTTCCAGCGGGCAAACATCGGTAGAAGCGATCCAATCCAGAACGACAGGCAAAAAGAAGGGCTTGTCTGGATCACCAGAAAGCCCTTGAACGTTCCAACATTTGGGGGAGGAACGTGCGCAGTGTGCCGAGGAATCAGTCGGCTGACAAATTCATAATAATGCTGCTTCAGTGCATTTATTTTGCTGTATGACGCCCGTAGCCGGCTCCCACGATCAGGTGTCGCGGCCAGATGCAGCGTCAGGGCACTAAAAGGTCAGGCGCATGGCGCAGCGGCGGGCCGCGGGCAGGCCGTGTTGCGCTTCATCGGCCAGGACCTGACGCAGGCGCGGGCTCAGTTGTGCCTGCTGGAGGGTGACAAAGCCCTGGCGCTGGTAGAAGGGCTCGTTCCACGCCAGTTCGCGGAAGGTGCTCAGGGTCAGGGCTTCTAGCTGCTGCTGTTCGGCGTATTGCCGCGCTGCCTGCAACAGGCGCTTGCCAATGCCCTGGCCCTGGTGGTGACGGGCCACGGAAATCTCCCAGACGTGCAGTTCCCGATCGCAGACTTGGGCATTGAGAAAGCCGCAGGGGTGGTCGTCCGACGTCACCGCGACCCACACCGGGTGGTGGCGGATGTTGTCGCGATGGCTCGGGGCATCGGCCACTTCAGCGTCCGCCAGCCAGGCCAGTTGCGCATCGCTGCGAAACAGCTCGGCTGCACAGGTTTCAATGGCGGGAAGAAAGTCGGCATCGCTCACGCGCGCCCGACGGATCTGAATGGTCATGGGCGCGAGTGTAGGCAGCGGGCCGGTGCCGCGCAACGCTTTCAGGGTTGCGCGGCGGGTGTTCCGGGCAGGTGCAGGAGCACGAAGTCGTTCTTGTCGAAGCGCCCGCTCAGCACCGGCTGGAGTCCGGCCAGGGGCGTGCCCTGCAAGCTCGTCAGGTCGCTCTGATCAAGGATCACCCAGGCCGGGCCGGGGACCTGGACCAGGGCGTCGGGAGTCTCGGTGAACTGCGGCTGCAGGTCCCGGTCCAGGTTGACCATGAACTTGATCGCCTTGGCGTCCTTGCCCATGCGGTGCAGGACCACCGGTGCCGGGTCGGCCTCGATCAATTGCATGGCGCCGTGGCTGAAGGCGCGAGTGTCATAGAGGCGGTGTTCCACCGGCTCGAAGACCCCGATGTAGCAGGCCCAGACCGCCAGCACGGCACTGTAGGCCAGGCCCACGGCGCGCCATTGGCGCTTGCACAGCAGCCCCAGGGACAGCAACTGCAGCAAGCCAAGGATCAGCAGCATCGGCGTCAGCGAGTCGAGCTGCTCGGGGAATTTGCGCCGCAGCACCAGCAAGCCGACGATCAGCAGCCCGGGCAGCAGCAACCAGATGCCCTGGATCGCTCCGCGCAGCCAGACCATCAACCGGCCGTGGCCGGCCTGGAATGGATAGGCGGCAATGATCGCCGCCATGGGCAGCATCGGCAGCAGGTAGCGGGCCTTTTTCGCCTGGGGAATCGACAGGCCGATCATCACGATCAGCCCGGCCGCGGTGCACAGGCGCAACAGCTTCAGGCCCGGGCCCGGTTCCGTGGCGCGGTTCAACAGCACCGCGATCCAGGCCAGGATCGCCAGGGGATAGGCCAGGGCGTAGTTGCCCAGGGAACTGGTGAAGTAATAGAAGACGTCGCTGGAGCCTTCGCTGCCGTCCATGCGGCCCATGAACTGCATGCGGATCACATCGTCGACGAAGGCCTGGCCACCGCTGAGCTTGGCCAGCCACAGCAGCAGGCCGACGCAGGCCAGCAACAGCAACAGCGCGCCGAAACCGACGCTGAACAGCCGCCGCCACTGGCCATTGAGCAGGTAGTAGCTGCACAGCATGCCGGTGGGGATCACCAGGCCGATGGGCCCGCGAATGGCAAAGCCCAGCACCAGCAGCAGGAAGATGCAGCCCAGGTGCCGGCGGGCGCCGAAATGGTCATGGGCATAACCCAGGTAAAACACCGCCAGGGACACCGCGGCGAGCATCTGGTCGAGGGACACCGCGCGGGTTTCGCTGATGAAGGTGTTGCTGAGCAACAGCAAGGCGACGCTGAGCAAGGCCCAGGTCCGGGAATAGGGCGCCAACAGGCGATAGATCAAGCTGACAATCACGGCCGAGGCGATGGCCGTCGGCAGCCAGGCGGTAAAGCTGCTGACCTGCCCCGAAGGCAGTGAGAACAGCCACACCAGCAGGGTCGAGGCGCTGGAGTAGTCGGCGTAGGGCTGGCCATAGGTGGTGGGGAAGAACCCCGGCCCGTGGCGCAGCATTTCCTTGGCAAACAGCACGAAGCGCGAATCGAAGCCGATCGCCGACGGGTAGTCGGCGCCGGTGCAGAACAGCAGCAGGGCCAGCAACCCCAGCCCCAACGATTGCCAAAGAAGTGTGTTCGAAGGGGAGGAGTGGCGGTTGTTCATTCAGGCCTCAGCAGACCATTGCTGGTGGGGGATCGGCAGGTTGCGCGATTCACCGCGGCCAATCGGGAAGTAGGTGAAACCGTTGCGGGCCAGACGCTCGGCGTCGTACAGGTTACGTCCGTCGAAGATCACCGGGGCCAGCAGGCGTTGCTGGATCAGATCGAAATCCGGCGCCTTGAACTGCTGCCACTCGGTGCAGATGATCAGCGCGTCGGCGCCGGTGAGTACCGACTCCGGCGTGCCCATGAGCATCAGGCGCGATTCATCCGGGTACAGGCGCTGGGTTTCCTGCATGGCTTCCGGGTCGTAGGCGCGCACTTGCGCACCGGCGGCGAACAGCGCATCGAGCAGCACTCGGCTCGGGGCGTCGCGCATGTCGTCGGTGTTGGGTTTGAACGCCAGGCCCCAGACCGCGAAGGTCTTGCCTTTCAGGTCGCCCTTGTAGAACGCCTTGATGCGCTCGAACAGCTTGTGCTTCTGGCGTTCGTTGATGGCTTCCACCGCTTGCAGCAGGTCGCTGGAGCAATGGGCTTCCTGGGCACTGTGGATCAGCGCGCGCATGTCCTTGGGGAAGCACGAGCCGCCGTAGCCGCAGCCTGGGTAAATGAAGTGGTAACCGATGCGGGTATCGGCACCGATTCCCAGGCGGACCGATTCGATGTCGGCGCCCAGGTGCTCGGCCAGCTCGGCGATCTGGTTGATGAAGCTGATCTTGGTCGCCAGCATGCAGTTGGCGGCGTACTTGGTCAGCTCGGCGCTGCGCAGGTCCATGAACATGATGCGATCATGGTTGCGGTTGAACGGCGCGTACAGGTCGCGCATCACGTCGCGCACTTCTTCGCGCTCGCAGCCGATGATGATCCGGTCCGGACGGCGGCAGTCGGTCACTGCCGAGCCTTCCTTGAGGAATTCCGGGTTGGAGACGATATCGAATTGCAGCGGGCGGCCATTGAGGACCTTTTCGATGTGCGCCTTCAAGGTGTCGCCCGTGCCCACCGGCACGGTGGATTTTTCCACCAGGATCACCGGTTGCTCACGGTGGCGAGCGACCGCGTCGCCCACCGACAGCACGTAGCGCAGGTCCGCCGAGCCGTCTTCGCTGGAAGGCGTGCCCACGGCAATGAACAGCACCTGGCCGTGCTGCACCGCGAGTTTCTCGTCGCTGGTGAAGTGCAGGCGCTTGGCTTCGAGGTTTTCCTTGACCAGGCTGGCCAGCCCGGGCTCGAAGATGCTCACGTGTCCCTGTTGCAGCTGCTTGACCTTTTGCTCGTCGATGTCCATGCAGATGACATCGTGGCCGACTTCAGCCAACACGGCGGCTTGTACAAGACCGACGTAACCACTTCCAAATACACTGATTTTCATGGGGTATTCCTGGGACTTGTCGCGGGTGCAGATCGAGAGTTGATGGTGATGACCCCGAGGATGACCAAGGCCACCCCGAGGCTTTTGGAAAGCGTGAACGGTTCGTTGAACAGCGGCAGGCTGGCGGCCAGCAGGTAGACCAGCGCGTAGCTGATGCTGAGCAGCGAATAGGCCCGGCCCAGCGGCAGGTCGCGCAGCGCCAGGAGCCAGCAGAGCATCGACAGCGCGTAGGCGCCGATGGCCGCGATCACCAGCGCCAGGGCGGCCAGGTCGACGTTGCCGGCGCTCAGCGCCGTCAGCCACTGATCCGGGGCGGGCAGGCGGGTCATGCTCCAGCGCATGCCCAGCTGGGCGCCGCTGACCAGGGCCACGCTGCCCAGGGCGAAGGCAAATCCCTTGGCCCGGCTCATGCGTGGCGACTCAACAGCAGCACGCCGCCAATCACCAGGGCCACGCCGAGCCAGTGGCGACGGTCGATGGGCTCATGAAAGACGAAACGGGCGATCAGGGTAATGAACACGAAATTCAGGCTGAGCATCGGGTAGGCCACGCCGACTTCCATGCGCTGCAGCACCAGCAGCCAAACCAGCAGGCCCAGGCCGAGGCTGAACAGGGCCAGCCACAGCCAGCCCGAGCGCAGTTTCTGCAGGGCCCCGCAGGGCTGGTCGCGCCAGCTTTCCACGGCGAATTTCTGTGCCACCTGGCCCAGGCAGGTCAGCCCGCAGGCCAGGAGTAGCAGCAACAGGCTCATGGCTGGCTCTGGGGAATGATGAAGATCACGATATTGCCTTGCTCATAGCGCTTGGCGTCCTTGGGCAGCAGCTCGACTTCATGCGCCTCGTCGCTGCTCTTGACCCGCATCACCACGCCGATCGAGCCTTGCTTGCGGGCTTGCTCGATCCACGGCTGGACCTGGTTCAGGTCGACCTTGCGCGCGGCGCTGTCTTCGTAGCCCAGGCCGTATTTCACTTCGCCCTCGGTGTTGTACAGGGTCACGTCAGGGCGACCCAGGCGCCAGGCCAACGCCGAGGCCGCGCCCAGGTCGTTGCTCAGCAGGGCCTTGGCCTGACCCAGTTCGGCCACGTGATCGATGATGAACTGGTCGGGAATCTTGTTGTAGACCACCGAATTGGGCAGCGCCGCCGGGGCCAGCGCCACCAGCAGGAAGCTGCCCAGGGCCGGCGCGGCCCACAGGCTCAGCGGACGCATGGCCTGCAGCAGGTTGCTGAGGATCCAGCCCAGCAGCAGTACATAGACCAGCACCAGGTGCTGCGGCTCGTCCACATACACCGGCTTCTTCATCTGGAAATACACCAGGGCCAGCAGCCCGAGCAGGCCGGCCACCAGGTTGAGCACGCCGTTGAACGCCAGCAGCCGGGTCTTGCCGGCGGCCAGGCGGTCCATCAGGGTGTGGCCCATCAGCAAGGCCAGGGGCAGCAGGCACGGCAGGATGTAGGCCGGCAGCTTGCCCTTGCTCAGGCTGAAGAAAGCCAGGGGCAGCACCAGCCACAGCAGCAGGAAGCCGCTGCTGTTCAGGCGCCGTTGCTCCCACGCCTGTTTCAGGCTGGCCGGCAGCAGCAAGACCCACGGCACGCTGAAGCCCACCAGCAACGGCAGGTAATACCACCAGGGCGAGGCGTGCTGGGCGTCTTCACCGGCAAAGCGCCGGATGTGCTCGTGCCAGAAGAAGAAGCGCCAGTAATCCGGTTCCTGGGCATGCACCATCAGGGCCCAGGGCAGGCTGATGAGAACCGCCACCAGCACGCCGAGGCCGCCATAGATCAGCAGCGAGCGCAGGCGTTTCTGCCACAGCGCGTAGGGCAGGGCCACCAGCACCGGCAGCAGCCAGGCAAGAAAGCCCTTGGTCATGAAGCCCATGCCGCAGGCCAGGCCCAGTACCACCCAGGCGATGATCTGGCCGCGCACACTGCGGCAGTCGAAGGTGAACCACAGTGCCACCAGGCTCAGGTTGACCCAGAAGGTGAACTGCGGGTCGAGGTTGGCATAGCCGGCCTGCAGCGCGACCACGGTAAAGCTCATGTAGAGCAGCGCGCTGGCCAGGCTCTTGCGCGGATCGTTCCACAGGCGCCGGGCCAGCAGATAGGCCAGGACCACGCTGAGGCCGGTGCTCAGGGCCGAGGCGACGCGCACGCCGAACAGGTTGTCGCCAAACAGCGCTTGGCCGATGGCGATCATCCAGTATCCGGCCACCGGTTTTTCGAAATAGCGGATGCCCATGAAATGCGGCGACGCCCATTTGCCAGTCAGGAGCATTTCCTGGCTGATCTGCGCGTAGCGGGTTTCATCGGGAATCCACAGGCCGTGGGTGGCCATGGGCAACAGGTAGAACAGACCGAAAGCGATCAGCAGCAGCGGCAGGGCCCAACGTCTGGTCATGCGCCTTGCACTCCCAGCCAGCCTTCGCGGCCTTCCAGCGCGCCGCGCACGACCTTGCCTGCGGGCAGGCTGGAAAGGTCCGCCGGGAGCATGTCGCCCAAGGGCTGGAAGTGGATGTCGCGCTGCTTGGCACTGGCCAGCAACTGGCGGAAATCGTTGGCCATGAGAATCCCTTCTACTTCGGCATGCACGGTGTAGACGTTGAGCTTGTCCGGGCTGAACCGGTCGAGGATGTAGCGGTTGAAATCCTTGGCGGCCACCACCGGCCCGACCACTTCGTCGAAGGTCGGCAGGTCCACCGGAATCTGTGGGGCGCCCAGGCTGCCGTCCGCCAGGCGTGGCTGGAACAGGCTCTGGCCGCGGCAATCGCTGTTGTAGCGAAAGCCGAATTGTTGCTTGGCTTCGATGACGCGTTCATCGGCGCGCCAACCGGCGGACGCCGAGCAGCTCACCGCTTGCCCGAGAATATCGTTGAGGCTGTCGACGCCACGGCGGATCTGTTCGATCAGCTGCGCGTCGCTCCAGCGCCCGGTGTTGGCCTGCCAGCCGTGGTGATCCCAGGCGTGCAGGCCGACTTCGTGGCCGGCGGCCAGGGTCTGGCGCATCAAGTGCCCCAGGTCCCGACCTATGGGTTTACCCGGCCAGGCAGTGCCGGCCAGGAGAATGTCCCAGCCGTACAGGCCCGCGGCATTGGACCGCAGCATTTTCCAGAGGAACTGCGGACGGATCAGGCGCCACAGGTGGCGCCCCATGTTGTCCGGCCCGACGCTGAAGAAGAAGGTGGCCTTGACCCCGGCTTCGTCCAGCGATTCGAGCAGCCGTGGCACCCCCTCCCGGGTGCCGCGGTAGGTATCGACATCAATGCGCAGACCTGCCTGCATCAGCGAGCTTCTTCTTTCGAACGGTCGGCGATTTCCAGCATGGCTTCACGCAGGAAGAAGTCCAGGGTGTTGCCGATGGTTTCGCTCATCTCCACGGTCGGCTCCCAGTTCAGCAGGCGCTTGGCGTTTTCGATGCTTGGCTTGCGGTGTTCCACGTCCTGGTAGCCAGCGCCGTAGAAGGCCTTGCTTTCGACGTCGCGGAAACCGGCGAACGGCGGGAAGTTGCCGCGCAGCGGGTGGGCTTCGAACTGACGCAGCAGCTCTTCGCCCAGCTGACGGATGCTGGCTTCGTTGTCCGGGTTGCCGATGTTGATGATCTGGCCGTTGCAGCAGTCGTTGTCGTTGTCGACGATGCGTGCCAGGGCTTCGATGCCATCGGCAATGTCAGTGAAGCAGCGCTTCTGCTCGCCACCGTCGAACAGGCGGATCGGCGTGCCTTCCACCAGGTTGAGGATCAGCTGGGTGATGGCGCGGGAGCTGCCGATACGCGCCGAGTCCAGGCGGTCCAGGCGCGGGCCCATCCAGTTGAACGGACGGAACAGGGTGAAGTTCAGGCCCTTGGCGCCGTAGGCCCAGATCACCCGGTCCAGCAGCTGCTTGGACACCGAGTAGATCCAGCGCTGCTTGTTGATCGGGCCGACGATCAGGTTGGAGCTGTCTTCGTCGAAGTTCTTGTCCTGGCACATGCCATAGACTTCCGAGGTCGACGGGAAGATCACGCGCTTGTTGTACTTGACGCAGTAGCGAACCAGTTTCAGGTTCTCTTCGAAGTCCAGTTCGAACACGCGCAGCGGGTTGCGGGTGTATTCGATCGGCGTGGCGATGGCCACCAGCGGCAGGACCACGTCGCACTTCTTGATGTGATATTCGATCCACTCGGAGTGGATGCTGATATCGCCTTCGACGAAGTGGAAGTTCGGATGGCTGCGCAGGCGTTCGATGGCGTCGGAGCCGATGTCCAGGCCGTAGACGTCGTACTTGTCGTCACGCAGCAGGCGCTCGGACAGGTGGTTACCGATAAAGCCGTTGACGCCCAGGATCAGCACGCGGGTGCGGCGTGGCTTGCGGCCGGATTCGGCACCGCGCAGCAGGGAGCCGTCCACCAGGCCCAGTTCGGCGGCCAGTTGCGGGCCACCCAGGTACAGGCCGTTGGCGTTGCGCTGGCCGGAGGTGATCACCAGGGAGTCTTCGCCACAGGCGATGCGCAGTGGGTCGACGCTGATGACCCGGCCCGGGGCCTGGCCTTCATTGCCCTTGACCACTTCGGCGCTCCAGACGATCAGCTTGTGCTCGCCAACGGCGCAGAAGGCGCCCGGGTACGGTTGGGTCACCGCGCGCACCAGGTTGAACAGCTCTTCGGCAGGGCGCTTCCACTCGATCTTGCCGTCTGCGGCGGTACGACGACCGTAGTAGCTGGCCTTGGACTCGTCCTGGGCGGTCTCGGTGATCTTGCCCTGGGCCAGTGCCGGCAGGGTGTCGCGCAGCAGGCTGGCGGCGGCGTCACGCAGTTTGTGGTGCAGGGTCAGCGCGGTGTCGCTGCGCTCGATGGCCACGCGTTCCTGGGCAATGATGGCGCCGGCATCGGCGCGCTTGACCATGCGGTGCAGGGTCACGCCGGTTTCGGTTTCGCCCTTGACCAGTACCCAGTTGGCCGGTGCGCGGCCACGGTAGTGCGGCAGCAGGGAACCGTGCAGGTTGAACGCGCCCTTGCTGGCGGTGGCCAGCAGCGGCTCGCTCAGCAGGTTGCGGTAATAGAAGGAGAACAGGTAGTCGGGGTTGAGCTTGGCGATGCGCTCGATCCACAGCGGGTGGTTGGCATCTTCCGGGGCGTGCACGGCAATGCCTTTGCGGGCGCAGAGCTGGGCCACGGAGCCGTAGAAGGTGTTTTCCTTGGGATCATCGGCGTGGGTGAACACGGCGGCGATCTCGTAACCTGCGTTGAGCAGGGCTTCGATGCCAGCACAGCCAATATCGTGGTAGGCGAAGACAACAGCTTTATTGCTCATGGCGAAACCTGATCAGTATGAGTGGAAGTTAAACCGTCGACAGTCACAGCAGGGGCCGGGGCCGCGGGCTGGCTGCGCAAGACTTTTTCGATGAAGAAGCGCGGGCGGGCCCGCACATCGCTGTACATGCGTCCCAGGTATTCACCCAGAAGACCCATGCCAATGAATTGGCCACCGGTGAACACGAACAGCACCGCGAACAGCACGAAGGTGCCATCGCCGGCCCAGGTGGCACCGAAGATCAGGCGCAGGACAATCAGCATCAGGGCGAACAGCGCGCCGACCCCGGCCATGCCGAAACCGATGATGCTCAGCAGCCGCAGCGGCGTGGTGGTCATGCAGGTGATCAAGTCGAACATCAGGTTGATCAGGCGCATCGGGCTGTACTTGGAGTCACCGTGCTCGCGCTCGGCGTGCTCCACCAGCACCTCGGTGGTGTGCCGGGCAAAGCTGTTGGCCAGGATCGGAATAAAGGTGCTGCGCTCGGTGCAGGCCAGCATCGCGTCGATGATGGTCCGGCGGTAGGCCCGCAGCATGCAGCCGTAGTCGCTCATGGCGACGCCGGTGGAGCGCTGCACCGCCAGGTTGATCAACTTCGACGGCCAGCGGCGGAAGGCCGAATCCTGGCGGTTGTTGCGCACGGTGCCGACCACGTCGTAGCCGAGCTCGGCCTGGGCCACCAGGCGCGGAATTTCTTCCGGCGGGTTCTGCAGGTCGGCGTCGAGGGTGATCACCACGTCGCCGCGGCACTGCTCGAAACCGGCCATGATCGCCGCGTGCTGGCCGTAGTTGCGGTTGAGAATCACCGCCACCACCGGGCTGCCTTCGCGTTCGGCGGCTTCTTGCAGGATGTTCGCCGAGGCGTCGCGGCTGCCGTCGTCCACCAGGACGATTTCAAACTCGTGCTTGAGTTGGCGGCAGGCCGCTTCGGTACGCCGCAGCAGCTCGGGGAGGCTCTGTTCTTCGTTGTAGACCGGGATCACGATCGACACGAACTGAATCGGATAAGGTTTCAAAGGCTTCAGTCCAGGAGGTTTGCAATGGCGCCGGAAACCCGCTCGACATCGTCGAGGGTCATGTCCGGAAACAGTGGGATCGAGCATAGCCGCGCCGAATTCCATTCGGTATGGGGCAGCTGCACTTCAGGGAAGCGCTGTCGGTAATAGGTATGCAGGTGGGTCGCAATGAAGTGGATGCCGGTGCCGATGTTCTGCTCCTGCAGGCCTTTCATGAACGCATCGCGGTCCAGGCCGCAACGTTCGGCGTCGATCCGCAGGATGAACAGGTGCCAGGCATGCTGCTGCGGGTACTGGGGCAGGTGCAGAGGTTGCACCGGCAGGCCTTCGAGGCGTTCCAGGTAAGCCTTGGCCAGGACTTCGCGCTTGGCGTTGATGTCGTCCAGGCGTTGCAGTTGCACCAGGGCAATGGCCGCGTTCATGTCCGCCAGGTTGTACTTGAAGCCGGGCTCGATCACCTGGGCCTGGGGCTTGCGGCCGTGGGTCAGGCGGTCGTAGGCGTCCACGCCCAGGCCGTGGAACTTGAGCATGCGCACGCGGTTGGCCAGGGCTTCGTCATCGCTGACGAACATCGCGCCCTCGGCGCAGGTCATGTTCTTGATCGCGTGGAAAGAGAAGATCGCCGTGCCCCGGGCGCCGATGGCGCGGCCGCGGTAGGTGGTGCCAGCCGCGTGGGCAGCGTCTTCGATGACGCTGATGCCGTGCTGGTCGGCCAGGGCGTAGAGCGGGTCGAGGTCGAAGGCGGCACCGGCGTAGTGCACCGGAATGATCGCCTTGGTCCGCGGGGTGATGGCTGCTTCGATGGTGGCCGCGTCGCTCATCAGGGTGTCGGGGTCGACGTCGACGAACACCGGGGTGGCGCCCAGCAGGCAGATCATGTTGGCGGTGGAGACCCAGGTCTGCGAGGGGGTGATCACTTCATCCCCCGGGCCGATGCCCAGGGCCAGCAGGGTGATGTGCATCGCGCCGGTGGCGGAGGACAGGGCCACGGCGTGGCGGGCGCCGACGCGTTCGGCGAACTGTTGTTCCAGTTCCTGGTTTTTCGGGCCGGTGGTGATCCAGCCGGAGCGCAGAACCTGCTCCACTGCAGCAATCTCTTCTTCGCCGATACTCGGGCGCGAGAAAGGAAGGAAAGCCTGGTTCATGGTTACCTCGGGTTTACACAGTGCTAGTTGCCGGAAAACGGGGTGCTGCGGGTGAACGGACCGTTCATGGAAAGCGGGGAGGTCTTGCAGTCATCAAGGCGCATCCAGTTATTGAGCCAGCGGGGCATTCCATGCAGCAAATCAGTAAAGCCTAGAGTTATGAAAAGTAAAGGTGGATCAAGGTGTTATCTTTGCAACCTGAGAAAAAACTGCACTCGAACGGTTGATTGTCGGGGGCTGAGATTAAGCGGAAAAATGTGAAACGAATATGAAAAATAAGGTAAAAGTCCGTTTTTCTGCGAGCCAGACAGCTGGTGTTCAGTTTGTTTCAAAAAATATCCACACACCCGGTCGTCGCGACTTTTGTAACCAGTTTTCAATACAGATTGAAGGGGGCACCGAAAGTATTTTTTTCACCCCGTTGCGGTGCTACCCGGTGCAACCGCGCCCACTGGAGCGTCCATGACCCTTGCACGCCCTGAGCCGGCCGGCAGTGTTGGCGCGAGCAACCCGCTGAGCCTGTACCTGCAACGGCTGGCGCCCTCCAGCCAGGCGACCCTGCGTTATGTGCTGCAGGACGCCGCCGACCGCCTGGGGTACGCCGAACAGAACCTCGACGAGATTGCCTGGCACCTGTTGCAGCCCGAACACGTCACGGCCCTGGTGGCCACCTTGCGCGCGGACGGTTATGCGCCCAACACCTCCTCGCTGTACGTCAACGCCCTGCGCGGGGTGATGAACGAAGCCTGGCGCGCCAGCCTGATCAGCCAGGACCACCTGCTGAAGATGCGTTCGGTCAAGGCCATCGGCGGCACGCGGCTGTCTCGCGGGCGCAACCTCAAGCGCGGCCTGATCCATGACCTGATGGCGGCCTGCGCCGCCGACCCGCGGCCCCAGGGCGTGCGTGACGCGGCGATCATCGCCGTGCTCTATGGCTCGGGCATGCGCAAGTCCGAGTCGGTGAACCTCGACCTCGCCCAGGTGGACTTCAGCGAGCGCAGCCTGCAGGTACTGGCCAAGGGCAACCGGCAGTTGATCAAGTACGCGCCGACCTGGGCCTTCGACAAGCTCCAGGCCTGGCTGGAGCTGCGCCGTTCACGGTTGGTCGAGGGCCAGGAAGATGACCGGTTCCTGTTCAACCGCATCCGGCGTGGCGGCCACATCACCCGCGAGCGCATCACCAAGCACGCCATCTACTACATCGCCCGCCAGCGCGGGGCCGAGGTCGGCGTGCAGATCATGCCCCACGACTTCCGGCGCTCGTTCATCACCCGGGTGATCGAGGAGCATGACCTGTCACTGGCGCAGAAACTCGCGCACCACAGCAACATCCAGACCACCGCCGCCTATGACCTACGCGACGACAATGAGCGGCGCCGGGCCATCGATCGCTTCGACCTGTAGAGCGCCACAGGCTCAGGCTGGGGGCAGGCTCGGTGCGAGTTGCCCGCTGAGCTCCCAGACTTCGAGCATCTTCGCGTACTCGAAGGCGTGGCGCGGATCGCTCTGCAGCCAGTCCTCGAAGGCCCGGCGCTCGGCCAGGCTGCAATCGGCCTCGCGCAGGCGCATGCACCAGTGCGCGGCCTGCATCATCAGCCGATCCTCGGCGTGGCGGGCGGTATCAGTCATCGTTCACTCCTTGTCCAGGGTGGCGCTGGCGACCGTAGCGCAGCGGCGTGTCCCCAGTATCGGCGCAACGGCGGCGCGCGGTCATGATCGAGGACAGCCTGCGCCGCTCAAACGCCTGGGCTGGCGCCCAGTACATGCGCATGCCCCAGGGTACGGATGCGCACCCGGCTGCCGGGGGCTGGCGCGTGCAGCCCGGAACTGCGCACCGGCAACAGCTGTTCGTGCCCCGCGGCACTGGTCACGCCGATGCTCAGGGTGCAGGTGTTGCCGGCGAAGTCGCAATCCCTGACCACCCCCGGGCAACTACCGGTAAGATCGCCGTCTTCGACCAGCACTTGCAATTGCTCGGGGCGCAGCATGATCTGCGCCGGGCCCTTGAGTGATCGGTCGCGGATCGGCACTGGCCCCAGGTCGCATTCGGCCACGCCCTGGTCCAACTGCGCCGGCAGCAGCACGGCGTCGCCAAGAAACAGCGCGGTCTGGGCGTCCCGTGGATGCTGGTACAGCTCCAGCGGCGCGCCGGCCTGGATCAGCCGGCCCTGGCGCATCACCGCCAGCTGGTCGGCGAAAGACAGCGCCTCGGCCTGGTCATGGGTGACCAGGATGGTGGTCACTCCGGCCTCGGCCAGGAGTCGCGCCACGGCCTTGCGCATCGACGCCCGCAAGCCGGTGTCGAGGGCGGAGAACGGCTCGTCCAGCAGCATCAGCCGCGGGCGCTGGGCCAAGGCCCGGGCCAGGGCGACCCGTTGCTGCTGGCCGCCGGAAAGCTCATGCGGCCAGCGCGCCGCCATGTGTTGTTCCAGGGCCACCATGTCGAGCAGCTCGGCAATCCGCTGCTGCTTGTCTGGCCCCGTACCGGCCAGGCCGAAGCCGATGTTGGCGGCCACGCTGAGGTGCGGAAACAGTGCGCCGTCCTGCGGCACATAGCCGATCAGGCGCCGATGGGCCGGCACCGCCCCCTGGTCGTCCACCAGCACCTGGCCATTGAGGGTGATGCGCCCGCGGTCGGGGTATTCAAAGCCGGCGATCATCCGCAGCAAGGTGGTCTTGCCGGAACCCGAGGGGCCGACAATCGCCGTGCGGCTGCCAGCCGGCACGCTGAGGCTGATGTCCTGCACCGCCGGGGCGCCGCCGAAGGATTTGTGCACTGCGTGAAGTTCGAGAGCGTTCATCGGCCCGCCGTACGTCTGGATTGGTGATAGAGGAGGCCGGTCAACGGCAGGGACAGCAGGATCATGATCAAGGCGTAGGGCGCCGCCGCCGCGTAGTCGATTTCGCTGGTCCTGGCCCAGAAGCCGGTGGCCAGGGTCCGGGTGCCATTGGGCGCCAGCAGCAGGGTGGCGGTCAGTTCATTGCTGATGGCCAGGAACACCAGCGCCGCGCCGGCCGCGGCACCCGGCGCGGCCAGGCGCAAGGTGACCCGCCACAGGGCCTGGAGCGGCGTGCGCCCCAGGCTGCGGGCGATGTTCTCCAGTTCCACCGGGGCCTGGGCGATGCCGGCGCGCAGGCTGACCAGGGCCCGAGGCAGGAACATCAGCAGGTAGGCCAGCAGCACGGTCATGCTGGTCTGGTAGATCGGCCGGGCGAATTTCACGGTGACCGTCACCAGGGCCAGGGCGACAACGATGCCGGGCAGGGAACTGGTGATGTAGTTGCAGCTTTCCAGGACCCGTAACAGGCGCCCGGGAGCGCGGATCGACAGCCAGGCCACGGGAATCGCCGCGCAGGTGGTCAGCAGCGCGCCCAGGCTTGCCAGCATCAGGGTCTGCTGCAGGCTGGGCAGCAGCTCCGGTACTTGCCAGACCTCAAGACCGCCGGCCCGCAACCAGTTGCCCAGGGTCAGCAGCGGCACGCCGAGGGCCAGCACGCTGGTCAGCACCGGCAGGCACAGGGCGCCTGCCCGCGCCGCACCGCGCAAGGCCTGGATGCGTTGCGCGCGTGGGCTGCCGGAGCCGACCCGGGCGTAGCGCGCCTGGCCCCGGCTGGCCGACTCCGCCAGCAGCAGCGCCAGGCAGCAGAGCACCAGTACGCTCGCCAGCATGTTGGCCGCCGGGCCGTTGTAGGTGGACTGGAACTGGTCGTAGATGGCCGTGGTGAAGGTATCGAAACGGATCATCGCGTACAGGCCGTATTCGGCCAGCAGATGCAGGCCCACCAGCAAGGCACCGCCGCCCAGCGCCAGGCGCAATTGCGGCAGCACCACCCGCAGGAACAGCGCGCGAGGCCTGAGCCCCATGGATTCGGCGACGTCTTCGAGGGCCGGGTCGAGCCGGCGCAGCGTGGCTGACACCGGCAGGTAGACAAACGGGAAATAGGCGATCACCGACACCAGCACCGCCGCCGGCAAGCCGTGCAGCGCGGGCGCCAGGCTGACCCAGGCATAGCTGTGGACGAACGCCGGCACCGCCAGCGGCGCCACGGCCAGCAGCGACCAGACACGCCGCCCCGGCAGGTCGCTGCGCTCGGTCAACCAGGCCAGCGCCACCCCCAGCAGCAGGCACAACGGCAGCGTCAACACCAGCAGCAACAGGGTATTGCCGAGCAGCTCCGCGACCCGTGGTCGCAGCAGCAGTTGGCCAATGGTTGCCCAGCCGGTCTGGATCGAGATGCCGACCACAAACCCCAGCGGCAACAGGGCCAGAAGCGACACCAGCAGCGCCGCGCCGAGCAGCCAGGGCGGCGTGCGCCGGCCCCGGCGGTGGCGACGATAGCCACTGCAGGTCGCAGCGGCGACCCTGGTCATTTCGGCGACGGGCGCGCGTGACAGATCGTCGGCCATGGGCTTACAGAAGACCGGCCTGGGTCATCAGGTCCACGGCGTGCTTGCTGTTGAGCTTGGCGGCGTCGACTTTGGGCGCATCGAGCTCGGCCAGGGGCACCAGTTTGGGATTGGACTGCGCGCCCAGGCCCACCGCGTATTCGAACGAGTTGCCGTTCTTCAGCACTTCCTGGCCCTTGGCGCTGGTGATCCACTTGATGAAGGCCTGGGCCTGCTCCTGGTGCTTGCTGGAGGCCAGCACCGCACCGCCGGAAAGGCTGACGAACGCCCCCGGATCCTGATGCTTGAAGTAGTGCAGGGCGGTGTTCTTGCTGTTTTCCCCGGTCTTGGACTGGTCGACGAAGCTGTAGTAGTGGTAGATCACGCCACTGTCCACCTGGCCGGCATTGACCGCCTTGAGCACCGCGCTGTTGCCGCGGTAGACGCTGGCGTTGGCCTTCATGCCCTTGAGCCACTCCAGGGTCGCGGCTTCACCTTTGAGTTCCAGTACGGCACTGACAATGGCCTGGAAGTCGGCGCCAGCGGGCGACGCGGCCCAGCGGCCTTTCCAGGCCGGGTTCGCAAGATCGAGCAGGGACTTGGGCAGGTCGGCCGGCTGCAGCTTGGCCGGGTTGTAGACGAACACCGTGGAGCGCGCGGCGATGCCCACCCAGTTGCCGTTAGTCGGACGATAGGCGGCTGCCACCTGCTCCAGGGTCGCTGGCGCCACCTTGGCGAACAGCCCTGCGTGGTCCACCAGGGCCATGGCGGGGGAGTTTTCGGTCAGGAACACATCCGCTGGCGAGGCTTGGCCTTCCTGCACCAGTTGGTTGCCCATTTCGCTGTCATCACCGTTGCGCAGGGTGACCTTGATCCCGGTGTCCCGGGTGAAGCCTTCGACCCAGGCCTTGGTCAGGCCTTCGTGCTGGGCGTTGTACACCAGGATGCCGTCGGCGTCGGCCGCGTAGGCATGGCCGGCGGTCAGCAAGGCGCCAACCAGCAGGCTGACGGAAAAGTACGAGGGAATACGTAGGGTCATGGTCAAGGCCGCTCCTGCGGTGGTTTCTGGAGGTATCCGGCCCACCGCAAACAATCGGCGGCAAGCTGAACAATAGGAATCATTTGCAAATGAAAGTGCGCGCAATGTAGAGCGGCAAACGAGAAAAAATCGTCAAATTTATGGTGAATTCCCGTCATGGCCATACGCTTTGACTGACGCCGGGCTCAGCGCCGGCCCCGAGTCTGTGATGCACTCGACAGCGTGCGCCTCGGCTTGCTTTATAATCGCCGCGCGAAAACCGCAGTAAATGGAATTGACCGGTCAACCGAGGGAATCAACGTGAGCGCCAAACTCTGCAACAACATCAGTGCCGTGACCTTTGTCAGCAAGTACAAGGTGGTGTGCCAGCCCATTGCCGACCAACTGAACCTGCCGGTGGAGAACCTGCTGGGCCTGGCCGCTCAGGAGAGCCAGTACGGCACCGGGCGGATAGCCCGGGAACTGAACAACTATTTCTCCATGCACGCACCGGCACCGCTGCAAATCGGCGCCGAGGCGCCCCTGGGCAATGCCAGCATCAAGGTGGCCAAGTTCGACTCTTTCCAGAAATCCGCGCAATCCTTTGCCACCAGCTTTGGCGCGGCGGTGCGCGGCCAGCGCGAGCCGATGGCGTTCGCCCAGGCACTGGTGCGCAGCGGCTACAACACCGGCAACGCCAAGACCGGCGGCCGGGACGGCTTCGCCCAGTACCTGGCGGACATCATCATCGCAGTCAGAGGGCGCATGGCGTGCTGAAACTAAAAAGCCCTTCCTGGCTGCTCGGCCTGGCCCTGGCCGGCAGCACCCTGGTGGCCTGCGCCAGCGATGCCTTGCAGCCGGCACAGATCAAAGCCAGCGGCCTGACCCGCGAACAAGCAGAACGGGTGCTGCGAGTGGCCCTCAAGCACCAGGACTATCAGCTGCAGCGGCCTGGCGTGTTCATCGACGGTGACCTGCAGGACGAGAACGGCCAGCCGCCGCACCCCGGGTACTACGATTTCAGCCTGGGCTACAACGACCCCAAGGCCGGCGCCACCGAATACTGGGGCTTGTTCTCGGTCAGCCTGAACACCGGCGACACCTGGGAAATCAACAGTTGCAAACGCCTCGATGGCGCCGAACTGCGGGCCTTGCAGCGGCGGGTGATGGCGCGCACCGGCAAGACCCTGGCGGATGAAAAAGTCCAGCGCCAGGGCCTGGGTTGCGAGGAGGAGCCTTAGGCCTGAAACCCGGGCTGGCGGCGCGCAGCATTATCAGGCCAGTTGCAACAGGGTGAAGTAGGCCGCGGTGCCCAGGGCCGCTGTGCTGATCAGGCCCAGGGTATTGCTCAAGGCCAGCCCCCGACGAGCAGCCCCACCAGCGCCACTTCCAGCAGCGACCAGCCGGCGCGCGCCGCCCGTACGCCAAACAGCATGCTCACCGGGACAACGCTTGCCTGGCAGGCCGTGCGGCGTGGCCGAGCAGCAGGCGCTTGCGCCGCCGGAACCCGTCCAGCGCCTCCGGCGACAGGTCGCCGGCCAACCGCGATAGGGTCCAGTGGTGTTCGCTGTCGGGGTGGTTGGCCAGCGGGGCCGGGTTGATCCGCACCCGCGCGCTCAGCAGCCGTTGCGCCAGCAGCAAGGCGGGCGCCGGGTCGTTGGCGAACAGGGTCACCTCGAAGCTTGTCGGGCAATCGTTGGCCAGTTGCACGGCGGCGCCAAGATCGCTGGCCCGGCGGATGATCGCCACCGGGCCCAGGCACTCTTCCTCAGTGATGGCCATGTCGTCGTCGACTTCATCGAGGATCACCGGCACCAGCGAACCGCCGGGCAGCGCGGCATCGAGCACCTGTTCGCCAGCCAGCAGCCTGGCGCCCTTGGCCAGGGCGTCACGCACCAGCCGTCGGAGCTTGTGCCGCGCCGCGTCGCTGATCAGCGGCGCCACGGAAGTCGCCGCGCTGTGGCCCGAGTACAGCGCGTGGGTGTGTTCGATGAACTGGCGGACGAACGGGTCATGGACCCGCGCGTCGACGAAAAAATACTGGATCGACAAACAACTCTGGCCGCTGCGGCTGAAGGCCGCGCGGGCTGCGCAAGCGGCGGCGAGCGCCAGGTCGGCGTCCTCGGCAACGATCATCGCGCCGCGACCGGCGCTCTCGATCACGCAGGGCTTGAGCAGTTCGGCGCAGGTCACCGCCACCGCGCTGGCCGCGCCGGCACTGCCGGTGAAGGCCACGGCGTGGGTGCCGCAGGACTGCAACAGCCACTGCCCGGTGGTGGCGTCCCCGGGGATGCACGACACCAGCCCCGCCGGCAGGCACGCGAAGTGCTGCATGAAGGCCAGGGTCGACAGGCTGGCGTTCGGCGCCGGTTTGACCAGGCAACTGTTGCCCGCCGCCAAGGCCGCGGCCACGCTTTGCCCGAGCAGGGCAATGCCCAGGGTGAACGGCAGGATATGCACGCTGACCCCATAGGGTTCATACCGCAGCTGGCACGACGCGGAGTCGGCCGGGGCGGAGCCCGGGGCCAGGCGATCGAGCAGTTTCGCGCAGTAGCGCAACAGCGCAGCGCAGTGATCCAGCTCGGCCCGGGCCTCGGCCGCGGACAGCGCCAGTTCCCGAGTCATCTGCCCGACGATCTGCCGGTTCAACGCGCTGTCGGCGGCGATGCTGTCCGCCAGTTGCTGCATCAGCGCCTGGCGCTGCTGCGCGTCCAGCAGGCGCCACAGGGTGTGGGCGACGTTGGCTGCCGCCACCGCGGTGTGCACATCGTCCTTGGTGCAGCACGGGTTCAGCCCGATCGGCTCGCCGGTGGCCGGGTTGAACACCGGGTGCGGGGCATCGCCGGACGCCGGCAGGTACAGCGGGTTGATATAGAACTGCGGGTTCCAGGGTTGAAAACCGTGCATTGGAAGATCCCTTTCCAGGTGTGCCGGGACCGGCAACGATGGCCACGCCGGACCACCGCGGCGCGGTGGTCATTCAGCGGCGAGTCTAGGAAAGGGGAGTAGCAGCGTCTTGTACGATTGTGCGCGTTGCCGTGGCCTCAGAGGCGGTAGCCGACGTTGACCATCACCGCCGCCGCGCCAAGCACCACCAGCTCCGCGGCGACCGGGCCGTAATGCGCGCCCACCGCGGGAATCAGCACCGGGGCCACGCCAAAGTGGTTCAGCGGGATCTTGTCCTTGTACTCGCCCTTGTAGCCTTCGATCAGGCCGCCGCTGAGCTTGGCGTAGACCGGCCAGTCGGGGTTTTCCCAGGCCTTGCCGACATAGGCGTAGTAGGAGCGCTGGGAGAATGAATTGCGGAAGGTGCTCACGCCCCACAACTGGCCGTCGGCGTAATTGCGCTCCAGGCCGATCAGGTCCTGGTGGTTGTTGTGGTCGGGGTCGTTGCTCCAGTGGTTGGTGTACACGCTGGTCTGCACCACCCAGAAGTCCTGTTGCTGATCGGCCTGGGCGCTGCCGACGGCACCGAGCAGCAGGGCCGCCGCGAAGGCTTTCAGCGCGTGGCGCGGGGGCGTGGACTGGCGGGTGGCCCGGGCTTGAAACATGGAGATCATCGTCTTTCCCTGCCATACGGCAGTTGCGCCCCCTCGGAAATCAAGGGGGGGAGGGGGCGGCGAAACTACCACCTGGGCCTTGGACCGATCAATCACTGAACTGTTGCTTTATCTATCTGCGCCTCGATGCGCTGGATCAGGTAGGGATAGAACGGGTTGGCGGTCAGGCGCATCAGCTCATCCATCGGCACCACCAGCACCCCCCGTTCGCCACGGGCGGCCAAGGTCCCCAGGTGCACGCCGAAATCCTCACGGGCGCTGGGCTGGGTGCCGTACAAGCCATCGTCGACGGGGAACGGCAGTGCCACATGGGACAGGGAAAACACCCCGGGCGGGTAGGCCAGGTCCAGCGGCCGCCGGTGGCTCTCCAGGCTCAGGGCGGTATTGCTGACTTCCTGCAGCGTCGCATTGCCCGAACCCTCGTTGCTGAGGACCCGCGTTGTGTAGTTGCGCGGCGCCGGCGGCAGCAGGTTGGCCAGGGAAGTGACGCTGGCCGGGTCCAGCAGCCCTTCGAAGTCGCGTTCACGGTTGAGGTCGAAAATCACCAGCTCGCTGCCGTTGGCCGGCAGATGCCGGTACAGGGCGTTGACCACCGCCGGGGTGCTCACCGTGGCATCGGTCAGCGACTGAAAACCGAGCATCGGCGGCAGCCGGGCCAGCCGTGGGTCGCCCACCAGCGCTTGCAGTTGTTGTTGCAGGGCGTCGGTCAACAGCCAGGACTGGCGCGCCGCATTGGCCGGAAACGAGTTGTACTTGAACGGGTTGTATTCAGGCCGCAGGTTGAGCCACGCCGCCTTGCTGAAGGCCGGGAACACCGCGGGCAGGGCGGCCAGCCCGGCGAATCGCGCGGACGCGGCGACGCCGATCATCGGCGAAATCAGCACCAGGCGCTGGGCCTGGGGCAATTGCGGGTCGCTCAAGGCATCCAGGCTGTACTTGACCGCCAGCGCGCCGCCGTTGGAATACCCCACCAGATGCAGCGGCGCCGGCGACGGCACCTCGGCCCGGGCGGTGCGCAGGGCCAGGCGGGTGGCGGCCAGCCAGTCCTGCCACTGGGCATCGGTCAGCCCCGCCGGCACCGTGCCGTGGCCCGGCAGGCGCAGGCCGATGGCCAGGTAGCCATGCTCGACGTAGCGCTGGGCAACATGGCGCAGGCTGTAGGGCGAATCGGTCAGGCCATGCAGCAGCACCACCACGCCGCGCGGCGTGCCGGCCGGGCGCAGCAGGTAGGAACGGTTCCAGTCGGTGGCGAAGTGCGGCGGGTAGACCCGGCTGTCCTTGCGGTAACGGTTGAAGGGCGGCACCTGCTCCGGGTCGAGCCGCTCGCTGACCTGCTGCCGGACCTCGGCGAACACCCGGTCCTCGGCCTGCAACCAGCGCGCCCAGTCGGCGCGGTCCAGTTGCTCCGCGCTCAGTTCATGGGGCACGTACAGGTGCCAGGGTTGCAGCGCCGGGCCGCGCTCGCTGTCATACGCGCGCCAGGCCAGCAGGGTCAGGGTGGCGACGCCAAGCATCAGCGCGCCCTGTTTGAGCACGCGGGACAAGGTAGGCAAGGGCACGGGCATCAACTCGCTGGGGTGGCACAGATGCGATAGACGCAGCGTCGATCGCCGGTAATCAGGTGCTCCACGCGCCGTACCTGGCCCAGCTCGCCAATGGCGGCCTGGAATACCTGCAGCTCGGAGCGGCAGAACCCCTGGCATTGCTGGGCCGCGACGCAGATCGGGCAATGGCTCTCGATCAGCAGCCAGGCGTCGCCGTCGGTCTCGACGCTGGCCATGTAGCCGGCCACCTCGCGGATCTGCGCCAGGGCCCGAACCCGCTGTTCCAGGGTTGGCAATGGCGCACAGACGCTGAGGTACTCGTCACGGTTGGCCCGCTCCATGTCACTGACGATGCGTTCCACGCCGTCGGAGCCGTACACCGCGCGAATCGAATCGATCAGTTGCAGGGTCAGGTTGGCGTGGGTATCGGGAAAGCGCGCCTGGGCCTGCTCGCTGAGCACCCATTTCTGCGAAGGCCGCCCGGCGCCCTGGGCCGGCATCAGCTGGCCGACGATCAGTTGGCTGTCCACCAGCTTCTGCACCTGCTGGCGGGCGGCTTCCTGAGAAACCTTGAGCAGCAGCGCCAGCTCGGCGGTTTTCAACGGCCCGCGGGTTTTCAGCAGAAACAGGATCCGTTCGGCGGTGGCGCTGGGGTTTTTCTTCTCGGCGGAGGAGGAGGTCGAAGACATGCTGGGCCATTAACCAATGCGCGGGTGGGGTATCAGGAGCGTCGACGACGCTGGCAAGCGCGCAAGCATAACAGGCCAGGGCGCCACGGCCCGCAGCTTGTCGCCGGGTTGCCGGCCTTTGTAAAAAACGGCGAATCGGGAAAAATAATTATCAAAGTATTTGCTTGTGTAATACAGTCGCTCCGTCACCCATCACTCCAAAGGGAATACGGCATGGCATCGACAAGTGGATGGTCCGCACTGTTACTGGGCAAGAACGGGCTGCGCTCTGCCGCCCTGGCCGGCGGCGTGGCCCTGCATGCAATCAACGTCTATCTGGTGACCACGCTGTTGCCCTCGGTGGTCCAGGACATTGGCGGCCTGGACTACTACGCCTGGAACACCACGCTGTTCGTGGTGGCCTCGATCATCGGTTCAGTGCTCTCCACCCGGGCCCTGGCGCGGCTCGGGCCGAAAGCCGCCTACGGCCTGGCGGGCCTGGTGTTCATGCTCGGTTGCAGCCTGTGCGCCCTGGCCGCGGACATGGGCTGGCTGATCCTCGGGCGCAGCGTTCAGGGGCTCGGCGGTGGCCTGCTGTTCGCCTTGCCCTACGCGATGATCCGCCTGGTCTTCGACGAGCCGCTGTGGCCCCGGGCAATGGCGCTGATTTCCGCCATGTGGGGCGCGGCGACCCTGATCGGCCCGGCGGTGGGCGGCGTGTTCGCCGAGCACGGGGCCTGGCGCGCGGCGTTCTGGGTGCTGCTGCCGTGCACGTTGTTGTGCATGCTGCTGGCGGTCGTGCTGCTGCCGGGAAAAAGTCGCGAAACCGCGCCCCGCAGCCCGATTCCCGGCCTGCAACTGCTGTTGCTGACCGGCGTGGTGCTGGCGATTTCCATCGGCAGCATTACCCCGTCGCTGCTGTACAACGCGCTGGGCCTGGGGGCCGGGCTGGGGCTGCTGATGCTGGTCTTCGGCCTGGAGAACCGCAGCGCAGCGCGCCTGTTGCCGCGCAACAGCCTCAGGCCCGGGAGTGCCTTGCTAGCGCTGTACGTCTCCATGGCGTTGCTGGTGGTGGGCATGACCAGCGAGGTCTTTGTGCCGCTGTTCCTGCAAGTGCTGCATCGGCAGACACCGCTGCTGGCAGGTTACATCGCCGCGCTGATGGCCGCCGGCTGGACCCTGGGGGCGATCTTCAGCTCCGGCCTGGGCCCGCGCGGCGCGGCCCGGGCGATTGCCGCCGGCCCGTTGCTGGTGGTGGCCGGGCTGCTCCTGGCCTGCCTGTTCATGCCCGCCACGGCTACCCCCGTGCTGAGCCTGGGAGCGGTGTGCCTGGCCATGCTGCTGGTGGGCGTGGGTATCGGCCTGGCCTGGCCGCATCTGTTGTCGCGGGTACTGGAACAGGCCCCGGAGGACCAGAAGGAACTGGCCGGCGCCTCGATCACCACCGTGCAGCTGGTGGCCACCGCCCTGGGCGCGGCGCTGGCGGGCATGATCGTCAACCTCGCGGGCCTCGGCTCCAGCGGCGGCACGGCCCGGGCCGCGGCCTGGCTGTTCGGTGTGTATGCCGGGCTGTCGCTGCTGCTGTTTGTCTCGGTGCGCCAGGTGCGGCGCCATGGCCGCTCGGCGCTGGCCGAAGCCTGAACCTTGCCACGCTGTAGGCGCCCGCGATGCTTGACCTGCAACGCGGCGCGGTTCAGACCATCGTCCACCAGGGGCGAGTGAGAATCCGCCAGCGCTAGCTACCAGGTATCGACAAAACCCTGGGCGCGCGCAGCCCAGGGAACCGGGCGGGGCGCCGCCTGCAAGCCGCGCAGCAGCCAGGCGCGGCTGTCCTGGGGGTCGATCACGGCGTCGATCTCCAGGTAGCTGGCCATGTTCAGGGCCTTGCCCTGGGCGTAGGCCTTGGCCACCAGTGTGTCGAACAGTGCCTGGCGCGACTCGGCGTCGGGCTGGGCCGCCAGTTCCTTGGAAAAGCCCAGGCGCACCGCGCCTTCCAGGCCCATGGCGCCAAACTCGGCGCTGGGCCAGGCAACCGTGAACAACGGGCTGTGGAAGCTGCCCGCCGCCATGGCCTGGGCCCCCAGGCCGTAGCCCTTGCGCAGCACCAGGGTGAAGAACGGCACCGTGAGGCTGGCGGCGCTGACGAACATCCGCGACACATGGCGCACCGTGGCCTGCCGTTCCGATTCCGGGCCGACCATGAACCCCGGGGTGTCGCACAGCGACACCAGCGGCAGGCCGAAGGCCTCGCACAGGCGCATGAAGCGCGCGGCCTTGTCGCCGGCCGCGGCGTCGATGGCGCCCCCCAGTACCGCGGGGTTGTTGGCCAGCAGGCCGAAGGCCCGGCCCTCGATGCGGATCAGCGCGGTGATCAGCCCCGGGGCGAATTGCTGGCGCAGCTCCAGCACGCTGTCGCGGTCGGCCAGGGTTTCGATGACCCGGCGGATGTCGTAGACCCGCAAGCGGTTTTCCGGAATCAGCTGCCGCAGCTCACGCTGGTCGGCGCAGTGCCAGTCCTGGAGCGGCCCCTGGAAATAGCCCAGGTACTGTTTGGCCACTCGTACCGCCTCGGCTTCGTCCGCCACCAGCACGTCGATCACCCCGTTGGGGCCTTGCACCGACACCGGGCCTACCTGTTCCGGGGTGAAGCTGCCCAGGCCGCCGCCTTCGATCATCGCCGGGCCGGCCATGCCGATGCTGGCGTTGTGGGTGGCGATGATCAGGTTGCAGCAACCGAGCAAGGCGGCATTGCCGGCAAAGCAGCGCCCGGAAGCGATGCCCACCGTGGGCACCCAGCCGGACAGCCGGGCCATGGCGGCGAATGTGTGGCAATCCAGGCCGGCAACCCCGACAAAGTCGCTGTCGCCGGGCCGCCCGCCGCCGCCCTCGGCGAACAGCACCACCGGCAGCCGCCACTCCTGGGCCAGGCTCAGCAGGCGGTCGGTCTTTTTGTGGTTCATCACCCCCTGGGTGCCGGCGAACACCGTGTAGTCATAGGCCAGGGCCAGGCAACGGGCATCCTGGCCATCGAACAGCCCGGCATTCACCGTGCCAATGCCGCCCACCAGGCCATCGGCCGGGCTCAGGGCCTGCAACTCTTCGGCACTGCGCCGACGCCGTTGCGCGGCCAGGGCCATGGCGCCGTATTCCATGAAGCTGCCCGGGTCCAGCAGCTGTTCGAGGTTTTCCCGCGCCGTGCGCTGGCCGCTCCTGCGCCGCTTGGCCACGGCCTCGGGCCGGTGCGCATCTTCCAGCTGGGCATGGCGCGCGCGGACCTCGGCCAGGTCGGCGCGGATCAATTCCAGGTCCAGCTGTTCCTCGCTCTGCAGGCTGGCGCCGGCCAGCTCGATGGCTTCGAGAAACAGCAGCGGCTGGCCCTCGCTGAGCGCATCGCCGAGCTGTACCGCCAGCTCGCGGACAATGCCGCTGCACTGCGCCGTGACCTCGAATTCCATCTTCATCGCTTCCAGCACCGCGACCCGCTGGCCACGGCGCAGCTCATCGCCGACGGCCACCTCCAGGCTCACCAGCACCCCGGTGCTCGGCGCAGGCAGCGCCGCTGTGCCCGCAGGCGCCTCGGCCACGCGCTGGGGGCTGCCCACAGCGGCCGCCGGTGCGGCAAAGAACAACGGCCGGTGCGGCTCGGCCGGGTCTTGCAGCAGCTCGGCCCAATGCTCCTCGACGAAGCGGGTATCCACCTGATAGTGGATCACCGCCGGCTGGCGCAGCAGGTTCAGCAACAGCCCGAGGTTGCTCGCCACGCCCTCCAGGCGAAACTCGCGAAGCCCGCGATAGGCCCGGTCCAGGGCGGCCCGGTAGTCCGCGCCGTGGGCAATCAGCTTGGCCAGCAGCGAGTCGTAGCTGGGGTTCAGCCGATAGCCGGCATAGCCGTAGCCGTCGACCCGCAGCCCTGGCCCGCTGGGCGCCTCGTAGGCGCTGAGGGTGCCGGCCACCGGCCGCGTGCCGCCATCGCTCAGTTGCTGCTCCAGGTTGACCCGGGCCTGCACCGCAAACCCTCTCGGTGCCGGCGGCCGGGTCAAGCCCAGGCTGGCGAGGGAGGCGCCGGCCGCCAGCCGCAGTTGGGTGTGCAGCAGGTCGACGCCGGTAATGGCTTCGGTCACCGTGTGCTCCACCTGAATCCGCGGGTTGGCCTCCATGAAATAGAAACGCCCGGGGCATTGCGCGTCGAGGAGGAACTCGAAGGTGCCGATGCCCTGGTAGCGGACCCGGGCGGCCAGGGTCAGGGCGGCGTCGATCAACTGCTGGCGCAGCTCATCGGCAAGGTCCGGGCTGGGGGCGATTTCCACCAGCTTCTGATGGCGGCGCTGCAGACTGCAATCGCGCTCCCAGAGGTGGCTGACCGCGCCGCTGCCGTCGCCCAGGACCTGGATTTCGATGTGTCGCGCCCGTTGCAGCCACTGCTCGACATAGAGCTGGCCGTTGCCGAACGCCGCCTGAGCCTCGGATTGGCAACGGATGAAGGCCTGTTGCAGTTGCCCGCGCTCGCCGACCGCGCGCATGCCGCGGCCACCACCGCCGGCCAGGGCCTTGAGCATCACCGGGCCATGGCACTCAAGAAAGGCGCTGGCCTGCTCCAGGTCGACCGCCTGGTTGCTGCCGGCCAGCAGCGGCACGCCACAGTCCTGGGCCAGCGCCCGGGCCGCGGCCTTGTCGCCGAACAGTTGCAGCACCTGCGGCGCGGGCCCGATAAAGGTCACCCCGGCGTCCAGGCAGTCCTGGGCGAAGCCGGGGTTTTCGGCGAGAAAGCCGTAGCCGGGGTGGATCGCCTCGCAGCCCTGTTCCAGGGCCAGGGCAATCAGTTGCGGGCGGTCGAGGTAGGCGGCGACCCCGCGACCTTGCAGCGGCAGGGCCAGGTCGGCCTTGCGCGTGTGCAGGCTGGCCGCATCGTCCTCGGCGAACACCGCGACACTGCGGATGCCCAGGTCGGCGCAGGCGCGGGCGATACGGATGGCAATCTCGCCACGATTGGCGATCAACAGGCTCTTGAACATGGCAATTCTCACGCAGCTAAAGGGGGTTCAGAGCAGGGGTTCCAGCTCGTTTTTCTTGACCTTGCCGGTGGCGGTCATGGGCAGGGCGCTCACCAGACGGATTTCCGGCACCTTGTAGGCGGCCATCACCTCATGGCACCAGGCCGTCAGGGCATGCGGGTCCTGGGGGGCATCGGCCTTGAGCACCACAAACGCCACCGGCTGCTGACCGCGATGCGCATCGGCGCGGCCGATCACCGCACTGGCGAGCACCTGCGGGTGCTGGCCGAACAGCGCCTCCAGCTCGCTGGGAAACACGCTCATGCCATTGACCTTGAGCATTTCCTTGCGCCGGCCCAGGTAACGGATAAACCCCTGTTCGGTGATCTGCCCGAGGTCGCCGGTGTGCAGCCAGCCGTCGCGCAGGGCCGCCGCGGATTCTTCCGGGCGCTGCCAGTAGCCTTGCAGCAGCGACGGGCTGCGCACGCACAGCTCGCCTTCGGCGCCCAGGGGCAGCAAGGCGCCGCTGTCGAAGTCGCAGACCTTGAACTCGGTGCCCGGCACCGGCAGGCCGACGAAAGTCGGTGCGCTCCTGAGGTCGAAATCCTGCTGTTGCAAGCCGGCGGTGAAGGTGTCGCAGGTGTGGGTTTCGGTCATGCCGAAACTGAACTCGAACAAGGTGCAGCCGGTGCGTGCACGCCAGCGCTGGCGGTAGTCGAGGGTGAGCTTCTTGACGAAGGAAATGCAGCCCGTGGCCTTGAGCGAACGCAGGTCGTAGTCGGTGCCGGCCGGGTGTTCCAGCACTTCGGCGGCGCTGTCCACCAGCAGCCCGCAGTGGCTGACCCGGTAATGCTCCACCGCCGCCATGAAGCCCAGGGCGTCCCAGCGCGCCAGCAGCACCAGGCGGCAACCGGCGTAGATCGGAAACAGCAGGCCGGCGTTTTCCCCGGCGATCCAGAATTCCGGAAGGAAGTTCAGCAGCACGCTGTCCTGCTTCAGGCCCAAGGCCACCGGTACGAAGCTGGCGCAGGTATAGAGCATGTCGCCATGGCTGTGGATACACCCCTTGGGCATGCCGGTGGTGCCGCCGGTGTAGTTCAGCGCGGCGATATCGCCAAGGGCCGGGCGGTGCGCCGGGGTTGCGGCGCGGCACTGCTCCAGGGCGGGGTAGAAGTCAATCACTCCCGGGGCCAGGCGCTTGGGCGCGCGCAGCAGGTCCGGCACGGCAATGCTCGGGGTTGCCGGGCACAGCTCGGAAAGGCTGGTGGCGAGAATCGCGTTCAGGGCCCAGGCGCCGCTGACCGCCTGCACCACGTCCAGCAGTTGGTCGAAACACAGGATCACCCGGGCGCCGCTGTCCTTGAGCTGGTACTCCAGCTCCAGGGTTCGCGCCAGCGGGCTGACCGGCGCGTACACCGCGCCGCACTTGAGAATGCCCCAGAAACCGATGTGCAATTGCGGGCAGTTGGGCAGGTACACCGCGACCCGATCACCGGGGCCGACGCCCAGCTCGCCGAGCAAGGCCGCGCAACGGTCGGAAAGCCGATCCAGCTCGGCAAAGCTCAACGAGTAACCGTAGAAGTCCAGGGCCACGGCCGCTCCTTGCTGCTGCGCCCAGGCCCTGAGGTACTCGCTCAGCGGCTGCTCGCCCAGAGGGTACTGCGGGGTGCGTGGCAGGCCTTCGGGCCAGGCTGCTTGCTGCAGGGCGTGAAGCTGCTGTTGGTAGGCCGCAAGGTCCATGGTGCCTCCTCGATGGTTGTTATTGTCGCGGCCATCTTAGGCAGCGCCCGGGGCGCCACAGAACCGACGGTTATTCATCGAGATTCATGAATGCGCTACATGGTTCTTCCGGCGATACCCGGCTGTTAGCCTGCGCCGGGTCGAGAATGCGAGGGCACAACCATGAACTCACCGCATGACTGGTCGGGGCTCAGCCGCCTGGACCTGAACCTGTTCCGGGTCTTCGAGGTGGTGTACCAGGAGCGCAACCTGACCCGCGCGGCCTCGGTGCTGCACCTCAGCCAATCGGCCATCAGCCACGCCCTGGCGCGCCTGCGCACCCAGCTGGACGACCCGTTGTTCGTCCGCGAAGGTTACGGCGTGGCGCCGACGCCCCTGGCCAAGCAACTGGCGCCGGGGATCCAGGACGCCCTCAGTGGCCTGCGCCGCAGCATCAACCCGGCCCAGGGCTTCGACCCGTCGCGGGACCGGCGGCGTTTCACCCTGAACATGCCGGAGCAGCTGGAGCCGGTGATCCTGCCCTTGATCCTGGCGCACCTGAACCGCGTCGCCCCGCACCTGGAGGTGCGCAGCACCAGCGTGCACTGGGCCGACCTGAAGCTGGAGATGATTGCCGGGCGCATCGACCTGGCCATCGAACTGTCGCGTCTTACCGACCCGCAGCTGCAACAGCAACGGCTGCTGCAGGACTCGTTCTGCGTGATGGCCGGGCCCGGCTTCAGCGGCGAACTGACGGTGGAACGCTACCTGGCGGCCGAGCATGTGGCGGTGACTTCACAGCGCCGAGGCATCTGCGTCGAAGACCTGGCCCTGGGGCACCTGGGGGTGGTGCGGCGGATTCGCCAGCACTGCCAGCATTTCCTCACCGCCGCGCAACTGGTGGCCCAGGGCGATGGCCTGCTGACCCTGACCCGCAATAACGCGCGGCTGATCAATGCCGGCCTGGGCAATCGCCTACTCGACATGCCCCTGACCCTGCCCGAGGTATGCCTGAACCTGTACTGGAGCAAGCAGGTGCAGAACGAATCGGCCAATCGCTGGCTGCGCGAGCAGTTGCTGGCGTTGGCTGGCCGAGCCTGAAAGGCGCGCGCACCGCCAATTTCGCCTTGCGCGGCGTCGCTGTGCTCTAATCCGCAGCCACTGAAGCGCACAAGGAAGCCCGTGGATGCACGAATCCGCCCGCCATATCGTCGATCTGTACCAGCGGCATGCTCACGCGTGGGACCGCTTGCGCCAGGCCAACCGCGAAACCTTCGCCCGGGAACGGGTGTGGCTGGAGCGCTTTCGCCAGGTCATGGGCGGAGGCCGCGAGGTGCTGGACCTGGGCTGCGGAGGGGGCGAGCCGGTGGCGCGCTACCTGATCGAGGAGGAATACGCGGTGACTGGCGTCGACAGCTCCGCCGCCTTGCTGGAGCAGTGCCGCCAGCGTTTTCCCCAACAGCAATGGCTCAACGCCGATATGCGCGGCCTGGCCCTGGACCGGGACTTCGACGGCATCCTCGCCTGGAACAGCCTGTTCCACCTGAGCCCGGACGATCAACGCGCGATGTTTGCCGTGTTCGAGCGCCACGCCCGCCCGGGCTGCGCCCTGATGTTCACCAGCGGGCCGCAGGCCGGGGAGGCCATAGGCGAATTCGAAGGCGAGGCGCTGTACCACGCCAGCCTGGACCCGGGGGAGTACTGCACCTTGCTCGACACCCATTGTTTCGAGGTGGTGCAGCAGGTCAGCGAGGACCCGGACTGCTGCGGGCTTACCGTCTGGCTGGCCCGGGCGATGGATTTCGGATAAAGAATCGCCAGCGCGAGAAAAACCTGCGGCGGGGCGCTTGCTCCCGTTGGGCCGCACAGCGCCGCAAAAAAAATGGGACGGCTACGCCTCAGGGCGTCGGCCAGTCCCACGGGAGCCCTACAGGGCTTGTCAGTGCTTCATCATGCTGTGGTCCGGCGCATTCAGCGCTCGGGCTTCGGCTTGCACCTGGACGGTTTCCTTCTCGCCCTTGGCGTTTTCCACGATCAGGGTCAGCGGCACGGTGTCACCGGCTTTGATCTGGCCGGTCAGCTCCATGAGCATCACGTGGTAGCCGTGGGTGTCCAGGCTGACTTTCTGCCCGGCCGGCAGGGCGATGTCCGTCACTTGCTGCATGCTCATCACGTCGTTGTGCATGCTCGACTGGTGAATCTGCACGTTCTTGGCCACTGGCGACTGCACCTCGATCAGCTTGCTGTCAGTGCTGGCGGTGATGTCCATGAAGGCGCCGCTGGCGTGCTGGCCGGCCACGGTGGCGCGTACCCAGGCATTGTCTACTTGGGTCGCGGCGCTGGCAGTGCCGGCCAGGCCGAGCAGGGAAGCCAGGAGCAGGGCGGCTTTGAGACGGGTTGGGCGCTGTAGCGAATGCATTAACAAACCTCCATGACGGTGAGCAGATCTTCCGCGCATTCTTGGGCGGTCAGGGACTGGGAGAGCCCCAGGCGCAAGGTGCCTCGGGAATCGAAGACAAAACTGGTGGCGGTGTGCGACAGGGTGTAGGTCGAACCGCTGGGAATCTTTTCGTAGAACACGCCGAATTCCTTGGCGGTGGCCGCGGTCTGTTCCAGGGTGCCGTACAGCGCCTCGAAGCTCGGGTCGAAGGACTTGACGTAGGCATCCAGCACTTGCGGGGTGTCGCGCTCCGGGTCCAGGGTGATGAACACCACTTGCAGGCGCTCGCCATCACGGCCCATCAGCTTCTTGGCCTGGGCCGCGCGGGCCAGGGTGGTGGGGCACACGGCCGGGCACTGGGTGAAGCCGAAGAAGATCATCGGCATCAGCCCGCGGTAGCTGGACAGCGACTTGGTTTCGCCTTGGGAATCGGTGAGTTTGAAGGTCCGGCCCAGAATCTGATTGCTCAGGTCCTTGCCGTATTTGAAGGACAGTCGGGGACTGTTGTCGCAACCGGCGAGCAGGCCCAGGCCGAGCACCCCGGCGCTGGTAAGCAGGGTGCGGCGAGTCAGCAGAACACTCATGAAATAACGCCCTTTGAACAGCCAGACAGGCAAAAACCCGCGCATGGTAACAAACAGACGAAAGTGGCGGCGGGCTAATTAGACCAATGCCTGCGGCCATCGGTCGCAGGTTGGCCTGGGTTGGCGCGTGGATTGCGGGGCGGATAGCCGCGTGGATTGACGCGTGGTTTTTCAGCTTTCCAGGGCGGCCATCTGCACCAGCGCGCGCACGGCGCTGCGGGTGGCCTGGGTCAGGGGCTGGGGCAGGCGGTCGAGTTCGAACCAGGCCACGTCGCTGTGCTGGTGCGGTTCGCCATAGTGTGGCGCCATGGCGGGGGCCGAGGCCAGGTACACCGGTGATACCCAGTGCTCCTGGCGCTGCGGGTCGATCTGATCAACCACGCACAACAGGCTGACGCCTTGCAGGGTCAACCCCAGCTGTTCGTGGACTTCCCGGCGCATGGCCTGTTCCACCGGCTCCAGCCAGCCGACCTTGCCCCCGGGCAGGCCCCAGCAACCGGCTTCGGGATCGCCCAGGCGCCTGACCAGCAGCAACTGGCCGTCTAGGACAATGGCGACACCGCACCCCAGGCGTGGCTGTTGTTGCATGGCGGGTCCTCCTAGCGCTCATGGGCGGGGCCCGACGGGCCCGATACCGCTCCGACCCTCTCGGCGGCGGTGCTCGGCGCAGATTATTGCTTTGTTGTGTCGGTGTGATGACGGTTGCAGGTCAGCGGCTCAGTGGCGCCACAGGGTGGCGCCGATCACCAGCAGCGCCAGCAGGATCAACACCACCCCGGTGCCGCGCTCCAGCCAGGGCAGGGCCCGGGCAAACCGCTCGCGCACCCGGCGGTTACCGATCGCCAGGGCGACCAGCACATCCCACAGCAGCACCGCGCTGAACATCCACACGCCGTAGACCAGCTTCCAGCCGGCACTGGTCTGGGCCCCCACCAGGGACGCCAGGCTGACATAGAACAGCGCGTTCTTCGGGTTGAGAATGCCGGAGAGAAACCCCATGCCCAGGCCCCGCCACCAGCTGGCGCGACCCAGCGCCCGGGTTTCGCCGTTGCTGTCCACCGCGGCCAGGGAGCTGGCGCCGGCATGGCGGATAAACAGCCCGCCCATGTAGAGCAGGTAGCCGCAGCCGGCCAGCTGGATGGTCAGGAACAGCGGGCTGTCCGCGCGGAACACCGACACCCCGGCGAACGCCAGGACGATGAACGCGCCGTTGGCCAGGGCGATGCCCAGGCAGGCACCGGTAGCCGCACGCCACCCGGCGGCCATGGACATGCGCGCCACCAGAAAGAAATCCGGGCCGGGGGAGAGCAGGGCGAGAAAGTGCGCGGCGGCGACCAGCAGGAACTGTTGAATCATCGGTGAAGACTTCCAGTGACGGTAGAGCCCGGAAGTCTGCGGCGCCGCAAGGGCAGGGGTATTGAAGAAAATTGCGCGGCCTCAGGCCTTGTACAGCCCCGGGGTCACGCCGACGTGGGCCTTGAACACCCGCTGGAAGTGCGCCTGATCGGCAAAGCCCAGGCGCTGGGCCAGGGCCGCCGAGGCTTCCCCGGCCTGCAGCGAGGAGCGGGCCTGGATGATCCGCTGGTTCAACTGGTAGGCATGGGGCGTCATCCCGGTGGCCGCGCGAAAGGCCCGGATCAACTGATAGCGGCTGATCCCGGCCAGCTCCGCCAGTTGCTCCAGCGCGCGGCTCTGCTCCGGGTCGCGCTGAAGAAACGCCATGACCCGGCGCACGCCGGCACTGGCCCGGGCAGGGTCCGCCGCCAGGGCGATCACCGGTTGTTCATGGGCGGCAAACCCGCCGATGAACTCGATCAGCGCGGCCTCCTTTTCCTGCCAGCTGTGCGTGGAGAACAGCAGGTCGTTGAGCCGGCAGAAGCCCTGGTAAAGCTCGTCATCGTTACTCAGCAGCACCTGGCACAGCGCGCTTGGCGCGTTCTGTTGCGCTTCCTGGCGCACCGCTTCGACCCAGAGCGGGTCTAGGTGCAGCATCTGGTAGCTCCAGGCGTGGTCGGGTAAAGGGTTGCAGGCATGGGCGCAATCGGCCGGGACAAACACCACGCTGCCCGCCTGAATCAGGGTTGGGCCCTGGGCACCGCCACTGAACACGCTGACACCCCGGTCCACGGCGCCGATGGACACCGTGGGATGGCTGTGGGCCTTGTAGTTGGCGCGGCTGTCACAGGCCCGGCGGCTTTCGACGTAGGGCAGGTTGGGGTCGCGCCAGAATTGCGCTGAAGGGGGCATGGGGTGGTTCCTGGCTGAGGCGAACCAGCCTAACAGGCTGGCTTGCGCCCGTGCCAGTACTGCCTGAGCGCATATTTAGAGAAAAGAACAAGACGCATTAGTTCCTGGCAATTGCTGTTCATACAGCGCCATCAGAACTTTGCTGTATTCATCTTTAAAGTTCGGACCCGTCTTACATGCTTTTCGCGATGTTTAATTTAGTATCCGTGGGCGACGGGTTAACTTGGCCTGCTTCAGAATGGCCCCACCATCTATTTCACACTTGATCACGTTAATCGTAGTGCTCTCTACGATTGTCCAGTCAGAACCAGGCAGCTTTGCTCGGTACTTATCAAACACAGCATCCACAGGGCATCTTGGAATGAGATATTTGAATAGATTGGCCGCGCGGTGCGCCGGTTGGCGCCGCCATGACTACTTGTGCCTGGTGTTCCTGATGCTGGGGTGTTTCGTGATGAACTCGGCGAACGCGGCGCCGTTAGCGACATGCAGCGTGCGTAACGGCACCTTCACTCCAGTCGGCGGGTGGACGGTAAACAACGTTCCCAATCCGACCAATAACTCGCTGCTGGCCAGTATCGATTTACAAATGGACATTGACTACACGAACCTGGCGGCCGGGAGCAATAACACTGAAACGACATTGACTGTTTCTCCCTCCGCGGACTTCACCGGTTTCAACTCGGTGACAGCGGCGTTGCCGCTCAAGTCGCTGCCAGGCGTGGGGGCCACCGTGACCTTTACAGCAGGCATGACACCCACGATGCCGAGTCTCTGGATATGGCCTTGGCCGTCACAGACGGGGACGGTCTTTACAAAAAAGGGCGACTTTTTGTCTTATGCCTATCCCGGAGCGTTATCAGGTGCTCGATACAACACCAGCATGAAGGCGGTCTTTCGTTATCAGCTGTATGTCACCGATGCCACGGCCTATGGCAAGGATCTGTCAAAGATCAACATGAGCCTGGAGAAAGGCCCGCAGATTCTTTGGACGGCGCAACTGGATGGCGTCATGAGCAATTGTTTTGATGGCGCCAACGCCGCCAATCGGTTGACCAACGTTCCTGCGCCAGTGCTACCGGTGCCCACGGTACCGACCTGTGATTTCAACATGACCCTGATGAACCAGGCCGTCTCCCTGAACCCGGCAATCAGCTCTTCAGTGGCCGCTGCCGGCGCGGGGCGCAGCGCTGGCGCCGCGGGTGAAAAGAGTTTTCAGCTGCAGGCCTCGAACTGCAAGAACGGCGCGCTGATGAATATCTACTTCACCGACACCAGCAACCCGGCCAGCAGCAACGATTATCTGCTGCCGACGGGGGGCGGCTCGAGCGCCGGCAAAGTGGGCATACGCCTTTACCACGACAGCTCCCCGACCCCTATTCAGTTCGGTCCTGCACCGGTGGGCAGCACCTTGCCTTCGCGCGCTCCCATCACCTACAGCTCCAGCGGCGGCAGCCTGACGGTGCCTTTCACCGGCCAGTATGTGCGCATACCCGGAGGCACCGGCAGCACCGCTCCTGCTGGAGCCGTGTCGGCGGCGACCACCGTGACTATTGTCTACCCATGAGCCAGCCCCCCGATGAGCGAGCGCCGTCGAGGGGGCCGAAGGTGGTTTTGACGGCCGTAAAGAGCGCTCAGGCGCCTTCGAACTTGAAGGCCGGGGTGACCTTGAACGCGCTGGATACTTCGCCGGAATAGGTCGTGGACTGATCCTTGCCCAGGTCCAGTTTCATGACCTGGCCTGTACCGCTGGAGAAGTCGATCTTCTTCAGGTCCACCCAGAACGTGTTGGGTGTCAGCGCCGACTCGAAGAAATACAGCTTGCGTTGATGGTCGACCACCGAGCGCCAGCGGGTCGAAGAAATGTTCGGCTCACCCGGTGTGGAGATGCCGTAAGGCACGGAGACGTTCCTGATCACGCTGAACACGCTGGCCAGCGACACCTGTGGGTTCTCGGTCTTGGGTATCGCGTTGACATAGAACGAGGCCCTGGCGAAACGGTCCGCCGCGCGGTTGGTGCCCGGCAACATGACCGTGCCGCCAATCGCTTTCCAGTAGCTGTTCAGGGCCAGTTGTTGATCAAAGGTCGGGGAGTTGGTCATGACCTGATATTCCCGGCCATGGTGAATCACCGGCTTGCCCTTGATGTATTCGATGATCGCGCTGTCGCCTGTGGCGTCGGAAATCGACAGGTGCAGGGTGGCCAGGCGGGTGTCCCCGGGAACCGTGGCCGTCACCAGGGTAAAGGGTTCTTTTCTCAAGGCGTCCACGGCTTCGGCCACGGTGGCGTAGTTGTCCAGCACATATTGGGCCCAGGCGGCGATGCTCAGGCCGGGTTTGCCGCGGTCGGGTGCCGGGTACTCGGACTCCACCAGCCACAAAAGGTTGGTCACCAGACCTGCCTGATTGACTCCATCGGTGGTGGAAATGTCGTAGCCCGAGGCAATCACGCTGCCATAGCGCGAGGTCCATTTGATCGAGTTCGGGCCCACCTCGCCATGGCGCTGCATACCCTGCGGGAAGATCCACAGGTTGGTCGCCACATCGGTTTTCCAGTCCATGGAGCGGGCGGTAATCACCGTCTGGTTGTCCCCCAGGTAGGTCAGTCGGGTGCAGGCCTGGGCCACTGGCAGGGCACACAGGAAGCCGGCCAGGCTCAAGGCCAGAGCGCGGGCGAGGGGTTTCGGGGCTGGCAACGCGGGCTTCATTCTATGAGTCCTCAAGGGCTGATCAAAAACGCACGGACAGGCCGAGTACCGGGCCGCGCTGGGTAACGTCGTACTTGAAGCGGTTACCGGTGAAGTCACGGGTCTGATACTCCTGGGACAACACGCGATAGCCCGCACGCAGGATAGTCGGGTATTGGAAAAGGTAGGTTCGATAACCCAGATTGCCCTGGGCGTTGTAGCTGTTCTTGGTGGCGGTATCGAAGCCGCCCAGGTCGGCTTCGCCGGAGAGCGTCCAGCGATCGGTCAGGTCCGCCTGCATCCGCAGGCCGAGGAACGGGTCGCTCCACTGGGCCTTTTTCTGCGTGGCAAAGCCGAGGCTGTCGATCTCCAGTTTGCTTGCCAGCCGGGTCCAGCGCACACCCGCGGTGGGCTCGACACGCCAGGCCCGAGGTTCGCCGAAGATCGTCGCGCCGCCCAAAACCTGCTCGTAGGCGCGGTAGTAGGCACCGACGGCAACGGTGGTCTGGGTGATGGAGAGTCCGACTTTCTGGCCCATTACGCGATGGGACTCGTGGGTGTCGGCGTAGACCCCATCGACGTAGAAGCCAAGGGTACGGTTGGTGACTTCGAGATTGCCCATGAAGACCGAGTTGAGGTTGCCCAGGGTCTGTGAAAAGGGCACGTCGACATGGGTATTTACCCCGCCCAGCGTGGCCTGTCCGCTCATCGAGGGCGCCCAGACAAAGGGGCTGACCAGTACCAGCCATGGAGCGTCGTCACGATCGGCGATGGTGCTCGAGCCTTCGGCCCAGGCCATGGGGCCCATCATGGAGGTGCCCATCATGGATAAGGCGGCGCTGGCGATGAGCAGGTGGAGGCGTGTTGTCTTGGAACGCTTGGGCGTCATGGGCGGTATTTTCCACTTTTGCACAATGGGTTCGCTCCCCGAAATCAATGCTGATCCAAGTCGGTTCCACTGTATCGGGGGGATGAGGTGACAAGCAGGGACATTAACTAATAAAGCAAGTAAGGATTTTATATTGCGCTCTATTAGTTGGAGAAGGAGGGGCTGTCCGCATTCATTCCAGTCTCATTCATTTGCGCTAAAAAGCAGACGAGTACGAGAGTCAGTAATGCGGGTGGCAATTATATTATTCCTCCGACACTGATGGAACTTAACCATCATCACCCTGTGAACACCATGAAAATAAATCTCATTATCGCTGACGATCACCCTGCACTCATTGCAGGCATAAAGTACGAGTTGTCGAGTATTCATACATTGGAGGTGGTGGGAACCGCCAGCAACTCTACCGAAATAGTGGAGTTACTGGCGAAAGAGCATTGCGACATCCTGATCACGGACTATGTGATGCCGGGCGGGGAGTATGGCGATGGCATGACCATGCTTTCCTTCCTGCGGCGGCGCTACCCGAACCTGAGAATCATCGTCTTCACCACGATTGACAGCCAGATCATGTTGACCGAACTGATCAAGCTCGGCGTGCATTCGGTCCTGAACAAGGTTGAGCACATCAGCCACCTGATATTCGCCATCCACGCGGTGCACGCCGGGGCGACGTATTTCTCGCCGAAGCACTATCCCAGCAGCAGTACCTCAAGGCACGCACAGCCTCACACGACCCGCCGCCTGTCGCGGCGTGAAGCCGAAGTCATACGCCTCTACGTGTCCGGTCTTTCCATCAATGAAATTGCCAGCCAGTTCAACCGAAGCAAGCAAACCATCAGCTCGCAGAAGACCAGTGCCATGCGCAAACTTGGCATTAAGCGCGATGTCGAGTTGATTCGTTTTGCACATGAGATGGGATTGGTCATCACCACTCGCCCTGATGATTGCTTCGAGGCAAAGATCGATTAGTTGAAAGGATTCAGTGGCCAACTTGGCACTTTTGATACTGGTCTGATTGTTCGGCTACAGGCGTCTCTAGATACTGACGGCGTTCGCCATCAATAGCGGTTACTTCATCGTGCACAGGGAACTTTCGATTGTTAAATCCCTTTTCCTGCTGTCGGCATTCCGCTTTCTGGCACGTCATCAGAGGATCGACCATGAGTTGCCATGTGCTCCAAAATATTGAACTCGCTGCCAACTGCACGTCGGCTGTACAGGCCATTGCTCATGACTTCGTATACCTGCCTGAAAATCCAGAGGTGGCCGATGCACGACACCCGGCGGTCTTCTCGCGTATTGAGCCGTTGATCAACGACAAGGAACTTATCCAGGCGATTGTCGGCGACAAGGCGTTCCGTGTGGTCTTGCAACCTCAGCATGACCTGCACAGCGGCGCCCTGGTCGGCGCTGAGGCGCTTGCACGCTGGAACCATCAGCGTCTCGGGGAGGTGGCGCCGTCGGTGTTCATGCCAGCCTTGACCCGCATGGGCATCGAGCCGGTACTGTTCGAGCACGTCATCAACCAGACCCAGGCGCTGCTGCGGGTGTTGGTGGCGGCCGACGCTGCGTGCCCGATTTCAGTCAACACGTCGGTGTCGACGCTTTCGCTCCCGGGGCTCTTGCGCCAGCTCGATTCCAGCCTGAACCAGAGCAGGGTGCCCGCGCGCCTGATGAAGATCGAGATCACCGAAGACCTGGCCATCGATGACGTGCACAGCCTGGCCGATGAACTGCAGTGGCTGCGTTCCAGGGGGTTCGGGATCAGCATGGATGACTTCGGCACCGGCACATCCACCCTGGAAAGATTGATTCAACTGCCGTTCACCGAGCTGAAGATAGACCGCTCGTTTGTGCGCCGCATGCTGGATGAACCCGCCGCTGGCGCGGTGGTGCGGGCAGCGCTGGAGCTGGGCAAGGCCCTGGGCGTGGACGTCGTGGCGGAAGGGATCGAGTGCGCCGAACAGATCCAGGCGCTGCGTGAGCTTGGGGTACGAGTGGGGCAGGGTTATGGGTTGGCGGCGCCCATGGAGCTCGATGCCTTCATTGCCTACGCGCGGGCCGATGCCGCCGGGCGCCGCACTACCGCTCGCCCCCCTAGCTGAACCTGCCCACGGGCGCATGCCTCACTGCGGGTTGGAATCCGCCACGCGGGGGGAGTCGGATGCCGTGGCGATACCGGTTTCGTAGGCGAAGCGGAACAGGTCGGCATCGCGCTCTATGCCCAGCTTGCGCATGGCGCTGGTCTTCTGCGAACTGATGGTCTGTTTCGAGCGGTGCAGTTGTTCGGCGATTTCGTTGATCGATTGCCCGGAAACGTAGAGCCTGATCACTTCCAGCTCTCGCTTGGTCAACTCCAGCCCTTTCCCGCTATTCCCATGAGCGCTGGCCGATCCTGCGCGCGCGTTCTCGGAAGGGAAATAACGAGCCCCGGCATGCACGGCGTGGATGGCCGAAATCAGATGACTGGTTTCATTGACCTTGCCCAGCACCGAGTCCACTCCAAGCTTGGCCAATTCCTGAGTGATGGCGGGACTGTCCAGTGTGGTGAAGACGACAATCTTCAAGGTCGGAAAACGGCGGCGCAGATAGGAAATGAAGATGATCCCGTCGCCATGTGCGCCTCCCGGCATCGCGTAGTCGGTGACCAGCACATCGCAGGGGTGCTGCTGCAGCAACTCGACCAGTTCGCCGGAGTCGCGAGCAACCCCCACGACCTCAAGGGTCGGGATCGCCGCCAGGTCATGTTGAATACCCGACAACAGGGCAGGGTGATCATCGGCCAGCAGAATACGAATTTTCATGATGGATGCGCATGGCTCTTGGGAAGTGGAGAGGCGACCGATTAAAACCGCCTCGAATCTATAATAAAACCACTGGCCAGAGTAGCTCGCTGATTGTTTCCAGGGGAAAGGAACTAACGCCTTATTCATTCCAGTACTAAAAGCTGGGCAATAGGACTAGTGCCTGTCCACAACGACGCTCAAGCCATCCTGAGTAAGTCTGACTGGGTTCATAGTGTGCTCTTTCAACAGGTTGAGCCCAATGCTGTGATCGACTCCCACCTTAAAGTCTTGACTCGCTATCGCCGTTTTCAACGACTGCTGCTGTTTGGAGGAGGCCTGTTCACCACCCTGATGGTGTTATTGACTTTTTCACTGGGAGTGCAGGATCGCCTGCGCACGCATTTGGAAGCCTTGCGTCAGGTTTTCATCGTCAACCGCAACCTGCTGGCGACACAGGACACCAACGCCCTGGTGGCGCCATTGAGTTCCAATGGGCTGTGCGGCAGCGTGCTGATCTTGTCCCGCGAGGGCGAAGTACTGGCGGGTACCAGCGGCCTTTGCGATGACGACCAGGTACTGCCGACCGCCTATTTGCTTGAGCTGGTCGAGCAGCTCGAAAAAAACCACTCTCCGTTGCAGGAGCGCTATGAGAATGGGCTGTTCAGCCTTTCCGGAGTGGTGGCGAACAAGGACTGGGTGCTGGTGCACACCTGGACCTGGCGCAGCATTGGTGTGGTGATCGGCCGCCAGATGGGCATGGAAGGGCTGCTGACCCTGGCGACGCTGGTCCTGATGTGGCTGTTGTTGATCTCTCTCAAGATGCGGGTCTTTCGACCGTTGCTGGAATGGGCTCGACGCGTTCATGAAAGCGAAAAGCTCAACCGCGCCCTGATCGACACGGCGCCGGTAGGCCTTGGCTTGATTACCCTCGACAGCGGCCAGGCGCTGCTGTGCAGCCCGGCGATGCTGGAGGTGAGCAAGCACATGGCGCCCGAGGAGTCTTCGTTGCCGGCGGCCTTCATCAAGCGACACAACGAATTGATGCGCGAATACTCGGGGCCTTCTGGGAAACAGCGCGCGGCCTTCCAGGAAGAGTTGAGCTTCGCGCTGCGCGATGGCTCCAGGATCGACCTCTCGGTGAGCATGGTGCGAGCCCGCCATAAGGGCCGGAACGTGCTGGTAACGGCCTTCACGGATATCACGGCGAAGAGCCGGGTTGAAGAACAGCTGCGTGAAGCGCGTCAGGCCGCGGATTCGGCCAATGCCGCGAAATCGGCGTTCCTGGCGGCCATGAGTCATGAAATACGCACACCGCTCAATGCCATTCTCGGCAACCTGGAATTGCTGTCGCATTCCGCGCTGGATGCGGTCCAGCGTGACCGGCTGGGGGTGATCAGGGCGTCGTCTGATGGGTTGCTGGCGATCATCAGCGACGTCTTGGACTTCTCCAAGATCGAGGCGGGAGAAATGCGCCTGGAGCACATCGAATTTGACGCGCTGGAGGTGCTGTCCCGGGCGTTGATGATATTTGCCCCAGTCGCCAGTGCCAAAGGCCTGACCTTGATGGGAGAACTCGGGCAGGCCTCGACGCAACCGGTGCGCGGTGATCCGACCCGGCTTGGCCAGGTGGTCCACAATCTGCTGTCCAACGCGATCAAGTTCACGGAGTCCGGTCAGGTCCTGCTGCGCCTGACGACGGACAAGCCCAGATCGCAGCTGGTGATCGACGTCCAGGACACCGGCATCGGCATGTCTGCCGAGCAACTGGCGCGCTTGTTCCAGGCCTTCAGCCAGGCAGATACGTCGATCAGCCGACGGTTTGGCGGCACCGGCCTGGGGCTGGCCCTGTGTTCGCGCCTGACCCAGGCCATGGACGGTACGCTGGCCGCGGACAGCGTACCGGGCCAAGGCAGCCGCTTCACCCTGTGCCTGCCCTTGGGCGCCTGTACCCAAGCGCCGTTGCTACCAAGCTTCAACGGCCAGCACGTGCTGTTGATGGCGGCCGCGCATTCGGCCTGCAACTACGTCTGTGGCGTGCTGCAGGCCTGGGGCCTGCGCGTGACCTGCTACAGCCATCCGGCGCAGGTTGGCTCGGGCGCAGTCGCTGCGGCGGCGGCACTGATCCTCTGGGGAGAACGCAACAGCTGGCAAGCCGTCGAGGAAAACCGCCTGGTGGAAGAGGCCGCCTGGGTTGTCGACTGCGCCATCGAGGGCACGCGGGAACCCGTAGCCGCAGGACGCTTGCTGAGTGTCTCGATGTTCGCCCTGCGGGGCCTGGCCACGTGCCTGCGTCATGCCCTGCAAGGCGAAGCGCTGGCGGCCCCGCAAGATGGCAGAAAAGTGCTGCTCAAACCCTTGCGAATTCTGGTGGCGGAAGACAACGCCTTGAACCGGCAGCTGTTCCGGGAACAGTTCAAGTTGCTGGGGTGCGACCCGTTGGTGGTGGCCGATGGCGAACAGGCACTGGCGTGGCTGGCCCATGAACACTTTGATGTGTTGCTGACCGACCTGGGCATGCCCGGGCTCAACGGTTACGAACTGGCGAGCCAGGTGCGCCAGCGCTGGCCCGACATGCCGGTGCTGGCGGTCACGGCCCATGTCACCCCACAGGAACTGCAGCGTTGTGAAAACGCCGGGATGTTCCGGGTGCTGGGCAAGCCCTTGTCGCTCGATACCCTGGCGCAGGCGCTGTCGGAGGCCACAGGCACCGAATGCACTTACTGCGAAGTCGGCCAGGGCGTGGGGCTGTTCGGCGGGCAAGTGTTGCCGGAAACCATCCAGCAGATGTTCTGGGAATCCTGCGAGGCCTCGCTGACAGTGCTGCGCCAGGCGCGCAGCGACGGCGACGTGCAACGCATGCTCAGCGAGCTGCACTCCTTGCGCGGCATGCTCGGGGTGTACCGGATGCGTGGGGTGGGGCGCAAGCTGATCGATGCCGAGGAAGGACTGCGGTTGCGGGCGTTTTCCGCGCTGGAGGAGGTGGATCTGCTGATTTTTGAACTGGAGGCGGAGATCAAGAGGGCACGCGCCACCATCCACGTGTGAGTTTCTCTTTACCTTGCCTTGAGCAGGCGAGCCATACTCCAGCGAAATGAGTGCACTGTGGGGGGCATTCGAGTGATCACTACAACCTCAGACCAGAATGGTGTACTGACCCGGCTGCGGCGCTATCAGAACCTGTTGGTCACCGGCGGTGGCATCGTCATCACGGTGCTGGTGCTGGCAGCTGGCGTACTGGAAGTGGTTGCCTCGGTCAGGGCCTATATCGCCCGGAGCCATGAAGAGGTATCCATCGATGTGCGCCGAATCATGGATTTCAGCGCCCGAGCCACCGCGACACTGCGCAACAACGTACAGAACATGGAACTCGCCTGGGAGCATGCCGGCGCGCCAGACAACCTGCGGCTTCAGGCGTACGCCGCCGGCGGCAACCTGCTGCGGATCAACGCTGCGTCTGCTCCGCTGTCGCTACTGGTGCTGGGCAGCAAGCCCGAGGATCGAGCAACCGAGGCCTGGCGCTATATTCGCCTGGCCGAGCAGATGGCCCCGGCCACCGCGGTGATCGCCGCGCGAAACGCCGGGGACCTGAGCGTCTATCTCTACAACCCTGAACGCAGCCTGCTCATCCTCGCGGTAGCACCCTGGCCTGGAGCAAGGTGGCAGGAGCGAATTGCCGCGAACCGTGACAGCCTGTTCCAGGCCTTGACCCACCAGGGCGACCGAGCCCTGCTCACCCCGGACACCCGCGAGCAGAAGGCCGCGACAGGGCTGCCGGTGTTCCAGTGGCTGGCGCCCTACGACAGCCCACTGACCGGCGCCCCGGCGATCCGGGTGGCAACGACCTTGACCGGACGCAACCTGGAGCGCTTTGGCACCCTGGTGTTTGAGCTGCCCCTGGCCAGCTTCGCCCAGGAACTGCCGCAAACCGGTCTGCAAGGCACCTGCATGATACTGGGGCCCGATGGATCGCTGATCCTGTCCTGCCAAAGGGACGGCGCCGCACCGGCCCTGCAAGCAGCCCGCGAGGCATTGATCGCGGGCCTGGGACGCAGCCACCAGAGCACCTATCTGCAAAGCCATGTGCTCAGTGGCTGGCCACTGGGGACGACCTCATGGACATTGGTCTACGCCCAGTCATGGCAGGAAATCGCCAAGGCGGTCGCGCCGCAGATCGCGCTCTCGGCCCTGACCTCGGCGCTGATCATCCTCGCGACCTGGGGGGTGTTGCTGCTGGTCAAGTGGCGCTTGCTGGCGCCGGCGGTGGAACAGTCGCGACGGGTTTTTGAAAACGAGCAACTCAGCCGGACCCTGGTCGAAACAGCGCCGGTAGGGTTGGGCTTGATCGCCGTCGACAACGAGCGCCCATTGCTGCGCAGCCCGGCAATGATCGAACTGGCCCGGCAGATCTCGCGCCCCGGAACCAGCCTCTCCGCGCTGTTCGCCCGGCACTTCAAACAACACCAGACGCCATCGGATACGCCGCCCGGGCACATCCTGCGCCAGGAGGAGCTGGGGGTTTCCACCCTCGACGGCCAGCACATCGATCTGTCGGTCAGCATGGCCCAGGCCCGCTATCAGGACCGGGATGTGCTGGTAACGGCATTCACCGACGTCACCGCAAAGAAACGCCTTGAGCAGCAACTGCGCGAGGCACGTCAGGCGGCGGACCTGGCCAACGCGGCAAAGTCGGGGTTCCTGGCTGCCATGAGCCACGAAATCAGGACACCGCTGAATGCCATCCTGGGGAATCTGGAGTTGCTCGCGCACTCGCCACTGAGCCAGCGTCAGCGCGACCGCCTCAAGACCATCCAGGGGACGTCCGATGCTTTGCTGGCGATCATCAGCGATGTGCTGGACTTTTCCAGGATCGAAGCGGGCGAGTTGCGCCTGGAGGACCTGGAGTTTGATGTCCTGGAAGTCGCGGCCCGCGCGCTGATCATGTTCGCGCCGGTGGCCCGGGCCAAGGGTCTGGGCTTGGCCGGCGAGTTGGGGGAGGGCGCTTCGCTGCCAATGCGTGGTGATCCAACACGTATTGGCCAGGTGATTCACAACCTGCTGTCCAACGCCATCAAGTTCACCGACAAGGGGCAGGTGCTGCTGCGCCTGGGCCTGGATGAAACCACCCGTGCGGTGACCATAGAGGTCGAAGACAGCGGGATCGGCATGACCGCCGAGCAGCAGGCGCGACTGTTCACCGCCTTCAGCCAGGCCGACGCCAGCATCAACCGACGTTTCGGCGGCACCGGATTGGGGCTGGCGCTGTGCTCGCGCCTGACCCAGGCCATGGGCGGCAGCCTGGTGGTGCAAAGCGAAGCCGGCCACGGCAGTCGATTTACCCTGCGCTTGCCACTGGGCGCGGCGACCGGCCAACCGGACCGGCCGCAGTTTGCGCAGCAACCGGTACTGCTGGTGGCGGCCGCCGCAAACTGGCGCGATTACCTGACCGCGGCCTTGCAGGGATGGGGCTTGCAGATCCGAGCCTATGGGCATCCGGCGCAACTGCAGGCACAGCAACTGGAAGACGCCGCCGCACTGATTCTCTGGGGCTCTCGGCAGACCTGGCATCCCGATGACGAAAACCGCCTGGTGGAAGAATCCTCGTGGGTCATCGACTGCAATGAAGACGGACCGGCGGAGCCACTGGCCGCCGGTCGCGTGATCAGTGCTTCGGTCTTCGGCCTGCAAGGCCTGGCCGCGGCCCTGCGCTACAGCTTGCAGGGCAGGGCGTTGGCGAAATCCGAACCCGGCCTGTCCACCCTGGCCAAACCGCTGCGGGTACTGGTGGCCGAAGACAATGAGGTCAACCGCCGGCTGTTCGAGGAGCAACTCAAGTTGCTGGGATGCCTCGCTACCACGGTTGACAGTGGCGCACAGGCGCTGGCCTGCCTGGAGCAGGAGCCTTTCGATATTCTGCTGACGGATCTGTCGATGCCGGGCATGGACGGTTATGAACTGGCCCAGCGGGTTCGCCAGGGCTGGCCTGACTTGCCGGTGCTGGCCGCCACCGCGCATGTCACTCCACCGCAGCGCGCGCGCTGCGAAGAGGCCGGGATGGCCCGTGTGCTGAGCAAGCCGCTGTCGCTGGCGGACCTGGGCCAGGCCCTGGCCGAAGCGACCGGCACCGAGTGGGGAGGCCAGGTCCGGGCGGGCGAGGGGCTGTTGGCCGACAATGCGCTTCCTGAAGACATACAACGCGTGTTCCGTGAATCCTGCCGGACTTCGCTGACCACCCTGCGCCAGGCGCGGGACGCGGGCAATGTCGAGGCGATTCTGGCGGAACTGCACTCACTGCGCGGCGCCCTGGGTGTGTTCAATATGCAACACCTGGCCGAGCAGTGCGTGAACCTGGAGCAGGACGTGAGGGCCAGAGGTCTGGACGCTTGCAACGAAGGCGTGGAGCCGCTGTGTGACGCGTTGCTGGCCTGCGTGATCACGGCGCCCGAGTCGACGAACGAACTCCTGGAACGGATCCTCCAACTGGCGCAAAGCGCGGATCCCGAAGCCGCGGTGACGCAGATCGCCATGCTTGCGCGCCAGGCCCAACACCTCCAGCGCAATGCTTGACTGTCGCAACACCGCGCAGCCACGCATTGCCGTAGGCCGGCCCGACACACGTTGTTGTTCTCGGAAATATTTCGGCCACTCGTATAAAAAATGATCTGGATCAATAAAACTTTTAGCCCGCCAACTTTCCCCTCTCGCCAGTTCAACTTCCGGACTGGTCCTACATTAATTTTCGCTGTTTTTCCTTAGCATTCTTCCGTGCCGGAAACGGCTATTAAACAGATATGCAAAGGCCCGTGGAGTGGTTTGTTTTCCATCGGCAAACGGTATCTATACTCCATTAAACGCAGACACTAATACATGAAAAAGCTCATTCTAAGCATTGCAGTTATTTCGGCAATGGGGCTCTCGGCCACCTCCAATGCCGCTCCCACTGTTGGCGCTTCTGGCACCATCACCTTTAACGGCATCATCAACACCGATAGTTGCGTAGTGCACAGCGACGGCCCCGGCAGTTCGGGTGGCAACCTGACTTACAACCTGGGCACGGTGTCTTCCAGCTCCCTGGGTTCGGAAGACCAGCCAAACGTGAGCACGACCAACGTGACGGCGCTGCCAACCGATCTGAACCTGGTGATCGAGTGCGCCACGACACCGACTTCGGTTGACCTGAAGCTGACCCCGACGCAGACATCCGGCAAAGGTATTGCCGTGACAGGTGGCGCGCAAAACGTGCAGATCATGCTGACCAAGGCCGACAACAGCATCATCGACTTCACCTCGGGCAGCTCGACCTTGAATGGCTTGGTCAGCGGCGGTAACAGCAGCATGAACCTCAAGGCCTACTACACCCGCAAGGCAGGCAAGGCGGTGGCTGATGTCACTGCCGGCCAGGCCAACGCCACCGTGGCCTACACCCTGTCCTACAACTAAGCCCTCGGCTTGCCTCAAGCAGGGGTGCAATAACCTGCTTGAGGTCTTCCTCCGGAGGATTGCGTTTTGATAAGCCTCACTATCCGCAACTTCATGACCCGGGTCATGTTGCTGACGGCGTGCTTGATTTTCAGCCTGTCCAGCCAAGCCGCCATTTCACTCAGCGGCACTCGCCTGGTGTTTGATGGCAAGAACAAGGAAGCTTCCATCATTGTTCGCAATGCAACTTCGAAAGTTCTGGTCCAGTCCTGGATCGAGAGTGATACACCTGACGATACCGGTGAACTTCCATTCGCTGTAACACCGCCATTGGCGAAGATGCAGCCCAATGCACAACAACTGTTACGCGTGCTCTACGCGGGCAACAGCAAGTTGCCAACCAACACAGAAACCGTCTTGTGGCTCAATGTTCAGGAAGTTCCGGAACAAGTGTCCGGCGACAACACGCTGCAATTGGCGATCCGTCAACGAATCAAGTTGTTCTATCGCCCCGCGGGCATCACCGGAACAGCCGCCGATGCGGTAACCGGCCTGACATGGCAACTGGTCCAGCAGGCAGGGAAAGCAACGCTGAAAGTGGTCAACTCAAGTGCCTTTCATGTGCCGATCAATACCGTGGACCTGAACGCCGGGGCTCAACAGGAAAAGCTTTCGACGCCGTTCATGATCGCACCGGGTGAAACCCGCTACTTGCCGCTAAAGAATGGCACGCCCCCAACCCAGGCGCGCTTGAGCTTTCAGGCCGTGAATGATTACGGCGGCGTGGAAACCTTCAACGCCCAGCTCGTCAATGGCGCCCCCGCTCAAGCCACACGCGCCGCGCTTTAACCACGGACCCGAGATTCCCCCAGGTTCTTTCATGCAGGCGTTCAGAGCCGGCCGTTGATATCCGGGCTAGTGGTTGCATGTTCCTTTTCTTGAACAGACTCCCTCGTGACTATCATGTCGACACCTAGCTCGATGTTCACCTCGCACACGCCCGTTTTTGGGTATCGCGCCAGTATCCTGAGCCTGTTGCTGTCGAGCGTGTGCCTGTTTTTCTACAGCGACACCCTGGCGGCGGACAGCCCGGCGAACGGCACGCCCAGCCTCGGCACGCAGCAGGTGGCCAAAGCTGACGCCGTGGCCCCCACCCACGCCGAAAGCAGCGATATCAGAGGCTACAACGTTGCGTTCCTGTACGGCGTGGGGCAATCCGTGGATGTCAAAACGCTGTTGATGAACAGCGATGTGCTGCCAGGTATCTATCGGGTCGACATCTACGCCAACAACACCCTGGTCGGCCGCCAGGATGTAACCTTTTCGGAAAACCCCAAATCCGGCGAAGTCGAGGCCTGTTTCAGCGAAGAACTGCTCAAGCTAGTCGGCATCGACACCGGCGCGCTGCGCCATGAAGACAAGCTCAAGGGCGACCCCCTCTGCTACCGTCTGGCGGACCTGATCGATCAAGCCAGCGCGGTCTACGAGGCCCCGCGCCTGCGCTTGAACCTGAGCGTGCCGCAAGCCGCGATGACTCGTGAACGCCGCGGCTACATCGATCCGTCCGTGTGGGATTCCGGTGTCGCCTTGGGGTTTGTCAATTACAACCTCAACAGTCGCTACGACTACAGCGCCCGCGATGAAAACCGCCAATCCACCAACCTCGGCCTGCGCATGGGGCTCAACCTGGGTGACTGGCATCTGCGCAACAACTCCTATCAGACTTCCGGGACCGGACAACCTTCGAAGTTTCAAAGCCAGAACACTTACCTGCAGCGCGATATCACCCCGCTGAAAAGCCAGCTATGGCTGGGGGAGACCTACACCAATTCGCCGTTGTTCGATGGCGTGCGTTTTCGCGGCGCGCAGATGGCGTCGGACGAGGCCATGCGCCCGGACAGCGAGCAAGGATACGCGCCGGTGATTCGCGGCAGCGCCGAGTCCAATGCCACCGTCGAAGTACGCCAGAATGGCTACCTGATCTACAGCACCAACGTGGCGCCAGGCCCTTTTGAAATCACCGACCTTGCGCCATCCGGTTCCAACGGCGACCTGGAAGTGACGGTGATCGAGGCCGATGGACGCCGTCGGGTCATGCGCCAGGCATTTTCCAGCCCACCGTTGATGGTGCGTGAAGGACGCGTGGTGTATGACGCCACGCTGGGGGAAGTCCAGCAGGGCTCCGGCAGCGGCGAACGCCCGGTCTTCGCCAACGGCTCGATGATGTACGGCTTGACCAGTGACCTGACTCTGGCCAGCGGCCTGCAGGCCTCGTCCGGATTCCAGGCCTACAGCCTGGGGGCGGGGCTCAATACCAGGATCGGAGCGGTGTCCCTGGACGGTACCCAGTCCAACAGCAGCGTCGATGGGGCGAGCAAGTCCGGCCAGCGCGTGCGCCTGCGTTACGCAAAGTTCCTCGAAAGCACCAACACCAACGTATCGGTCAACGCCCAGCGCAGCCTCAGCGAAGACTTCCGCAGCCTCACCGACCATGTCTATGCCAGCAACGCTGCGCAGGAAGGTGCCTGGTACTCGATGCATCCTTCGTCCTCGCGGACGCGCCTGGATGTCTATCTGGCGCAGAACCTGGGCAAGGACAACCGCTTCGGCAACCTGTACCTCAGTGGATCGGACGAGCGCTATTGGGACAATTCCAGTTCGCGCAGTTACTCGGCGGGCTACAGCAATTCCTGGCGCAGCCTCAGCTACAACCTGGGTGTCAGCCATGCGCAGAACGTTAGCTCGCCGGAGTATCGCAACCGGTACAGTGACACCACGCTGACACTCTCACTGTCCTTCCCCCTGGGCTCGGGGGAACGCCCACCCCAGGTCTTCATGAACAGCACTCGTCAGCAGGGCGGCGACACCAGCCTGCAGACCGGCGTCACCGGCACCTTGCCCAGCGACCGCGACGTGAACTATTCGGTGGTTGGTGGCCGGGGCACGGACGGCACGGGCAGTGGTTCGGCCTCCATCGGCACCAGCACTGCCTTCGGCAACATGAGCGCCGGCTACAGCTACGGCAACCAGCACCACTCGGGTTCGCTACAGGCCAATGGTTCGGTTGTTGCGCATGCCGGAGGCGTCAACATGGGCCAGCCCCTGAGCGAAACGTTTGCCATGGTCAAGGTCGAACCAAGCATGGCGGGTGTGCCGGTGTCGAGCTACTCCGGGGTGAAGACCGGCTCCAACGGCTATGCGGTGGTGCCCAATGCCACGCCGTATCGCGCAAACTGGCTGGGCCTGAGTGCCGATGGCGTGAACTCGGACGTCGAGATCGATACCGCCATGCAGCAAGTGGTGCCGCGCCGTGGCGCTGCGGCACTGGCCACCTTCAAAACCAGCAGCGGTCGCCGGGTCCAGTTCGAGTTGTTCCGGCCGGACGGCAAGCCGATGCCTTTCGGTGCGACGGTGGATCACAACGATGGTCAGCGCCTGGGTATCGCCGATCCTCGTGGAAGGGTGCTGGCCTTGCTCAGCGAGGAGCAGGCTTCGGGTGAACTGCTGATTCGCTGGGATACTCAGCAGTGCCGAGTGCGGTACGCCTTGCCAGAGAAGAAAGCAGGGGAGAATTACCAGAACATTTCGCTGAAGTGCAACGACGTCACACCAGCGCCCGACAAGCCAGCGCCTGCACCGAACAAGGGCAGGGGGGCTGCAGCTGTCGTTGCCTCCTCATGATCATTGCCTATCCCTGAAAGCCCCGCAGACGCCAATCGCGCACCGCCTCTCAAGGGCGGTGCCGTCCATAGCCATGTGGATGATCAGAAGTAACTCAGGGTGACTCGGTAAGCGCGTTGCGAATCATCATTCTGACTGAGAGCAATGCCTTTTCCTGTAGGACTTAAAGAACGCCAGACGACCACGTCGTGATCCATTCTGGCAGTGACCAGCGAAGTCATTTCGCTGCGCTCACATTGGACCGACAGGGAGGAGGGGGAGGATGCATGAACGGGGGAGTTGAGAGGCTGACATTGAGCTGCTTCAACGATTGCTCCACGGAATTGAATCTCTCCTTTGGTGATGGTTTCCGCGCTGGCTCGACTTAGTGAAAGAGGGCCGATGAGCAATGCAAGTAACACCATTAGACCGCGTTGGGTGGCATTCATGGGTTTCTCCTGCTGAGTACTGGACCGAGAACCGGACCAGGCTACTGCTATCTATTTCAACGGCACCTTTTGAATAAACTTTAGGGTTGCTCATTGAATTTAGTTGGCAATTTCAACGGAGAACACATGTTGCTTGGTTAATTAGAGATCAACCTCTTTTATTTAACGATATGTGGCGAGTCTTACTCAGTGCGAATATCGAACAGTGTCTCGCAAAGGAGCAGATCCACCTATCTGCGGTATTAACAATTGCAACTCGGCAAGATCTGGAAAAGGGGCATGACAGATCTTGACCTTGCCGCAACGAATGACGGAGCCGGGGACCAGTTGATCACTACTGTAGATCAATGCTGCCAGTATTTGCGGGTTATCAAGGCAATATGCCAAGGGGTCGAAGCTGTCATGCTGGCTGAACTTTTCATTGATGATCAGTGCATCAAAAGGGTCGTCGGCGTACTCCACCAAACGCAGCAACTCCATCACGGACTGCACCGGCGCGATCCGGTGAAAGCCCAGTTGGTTCAATGTCCTTTCAATTCGCAAACGGAAAAAATGCTGTTCATCAGCGATAAGAATTCGTGAAGCCTTATGTATCATTTCTGCGGCCCTGCGCGGTCAGGTATGGAGCGGGCGAGAACCCACTCCTACAATTGCCTAGTCTAGGGACAGCATTTATTAATTAATATAAGACTAATATTAAAAACACAAAAACATATACCACACAGATCAGAGAGTGCCGCCAAACAAGGTCCCTTATAACTGAAATCAGCTAATAAATAGCTGTCATCATTCACAAAAAACCATGCCAATACACAACTAATAACCTACGACTGTGCAGGGTTTTTCGGCTTGAGTGCGCAGCCCGGCAGAAAATAGCCTGTGCATATTAACTACACTAAATAACCATTTAGTTTAGTTATAAGCCGAACCGCTCGGATTCCAGGAGGAAAGGCCGAACCGCTCTAGCGCCGGAGATTGCCTGGATAACGCCGGGTTGTCATCATGCGCGCTCTTTAACACTCAAAGGGACAGGGATCGCCGCAATGCCCATTTATCTAGCAGCTGAAAGTGAATTGAAGGTAGGCCAGGAACTGGTGCTCGAGGCGCCTGCGGAGGAAGGTTCCTTCGCCGTGGTTTTTGAAGACGACGGAGACACCGGCTATTTCTACGCCCTGGATACGGCGGCTGGCGACAACCCAATTAACGATGCGCTGCATATCTACAACGTCGCCGATGTTTCTGACAGAGATAAGCCCTCGGTGGTGAAGATCGGCTGGTCGATCGATCACTGCAAGGCGGTGCTGCTGATTAATGATTATCCCCACGCGGTATTTGATTTCGATGCCAAGCAAGGATATTGCCGATCCGGATTCCCGCCGCAGGTCGGCAAAGGTTGGTCCGAAGCGGGTCACCAGTGGGATGAAGCGGCGCTAACGTTGTTTGCCTGATGAAAAGCCGGGTGTGGCCCTCCTTTAAAATTGGTCAAACGCTCCAGCCCTTGTAGTACTGGGCTTTCAGCGATTATGACTTTTGAAAATGGCTGAAAGCCAGAGCGTAGCGGGGGATTTGGCCACTTCAAAAGGAAATCAGGTTGCCCCCGTAAATGCGGAGGTTGCGGAAAATTTCTGGTATCGCGGATTATCCGTAGATCAGTAACATGCTGATAAACATAAGCTTTTTTTAGAAGTTGAGATCCTTCAGGGCTAGAGGAATCGGTCAGTTCTAAAAGTCAGAAACACCGGCCCTTATCGCTCTACTTATCCGCTGCCCTAGGGGCATCTGTTGACAACAGAGTAGTGAAGGGGATGTCGAAATCGGCCAACGTTTATCACACACAGGGTAGGCACCCTCCGCGCCCCAATTCGCTGGAACACCGTGGTCGCATTTGCGTTCTAAGCCTGCCCGAATGAGATGGTAGGGAGGGGCAAAAGGCCCGATCTCCCACACCCTCGAATGTCGAGCGCACCTCACCATGCCGAAATTAGGCTGATCTCCTAGGCGAAACTGCACGCATCAATATTTAGTTAAGGCAGTTTTTCCGCATTACAACCGCCTGATGTAACGGAAAATATGGTGCCTACGAGCCTAGATCGTAGTGGTGAGTCATTTTTTTGGCAGTCGTTCTTATTCGGCAGACTAACGAACAATGAATGGTAAGAAAAACCGTGGAACTGTCGCGCACAATCACACCCGCTCAAATTGAGCACGATTCATGCACCTAGGCGCAAGCTTGAACTTCTCTGAATAGAATTGGCTTTTATCAATAATTGATTTTCTGTACAGCCAACGAAAAACAATATTGAAGAAAATTCACAGCCTAGCAACTGTGGCGCTTTCAAGTTGATGGCGTGCTTATTGCTTTAAAGAAGGCCATCAATATATGCGATATCCCACTATGCTCCTAAATTAATAATTCAATATTAGGCTAAATGTAGCGCCAATTATATGACCGTTGACAAGCTCACCGGTAGCGCCGTTATGCTTTTGCACTTTCCGGTAATTTTCCAGGTGCTGAGGCCTTATGCTGCAACCCATCGTTGAAGGGAATTTAGTTAGTTTTGAAGAGAAGGTATATCGCGTATCAGCTTGTGGAGCTGACGGCACCGTCACCCTGAAAAGCCTGGAGACCGAACACTCGTTCGATGTGCCCTTCACTCAGGTGACTTTGGTCGAGATTGATGAGGAAAAGTATCAGATACACAATGATCGCCGCTTGATCTGGATGGAGCAAACCGATGTAAATCCCAAAGAACTGGCAATTGCTTCGGAGCGATCAAAAAACATTAATGAATACCTGCAAGGTACGATTTCCAGAGAGCAACTGGTCGAAAAGATCGGCGCCTCGGAAACAACGACTCGACGTCTATTGAAGCGATTTGATCCGGAGCTCGGAGCCGTTTCTCTTGTTAGGAGTATCAGAGGGCGCAAGAAGAATTCGCGATTGCTCTCTGACATCCAAGAAAAAATCATGGAGAAAGCAATTTCGAAACGACTCAAGGACAAGACGAAAAAACTAGAGACGTTCACTTCCCTTTGGGAATATGTCGATTCCCTTTGCCACACCATGGGGGTTAAAACCCCAAGTATCAATGCGCTGAAGAAAAGGCTTGAATCGTTCGGAGAGAAAGCAATCTACTCCCTTCGGCATGGCAAGGAGGCGATGCTTCAGAAGTTTGATCTCAAACCAGGAATGATCGATGTAGATACCATTCTTACCATGGTGCAAATCGATCACACGCGGGTGGATGTCATTATCTGCGATGAGCATGGTCGACCCCTTATGCGGCCTTGGCTGACTGTAGTAATCGAACTTAAGAGCCGCGTCATTCTTGGTTACTATCTTGCTCTTCATCCACCCAGCGCAGTTAGCGTTGCCATGGCCATGCTTTCTGCTTGTTTCCCAAAGCAAGATTTTCCGGTCGCGCTTGGTGGCGGCCTGAATACCCGCCACAGGTTCTGGGGCGTTCCAAGAGCAGTGGGCATGGATAACGCCGCAGAATTCACTAGCCCAGAACTTGAGGCGAACTTGAAATATTACAACATAGAGCCTTTGCTACGTCCCATTGGTAAAAAACATTATGGGGGGCACGTTGAACGGATTATCGGCACGCTGATGGGAAAGGTGCATCTTCTGCCAGGCACCACCTACTCGAATGTGTTGAAAAAGGCAGATTATGACTCCGCCAAACATTCAGCCATGACGTTCTCAGCATTTTGTGAGTGGTTCGCGAATGAAGTCGCTATCTATCACGGCCGTGCCCATGAGGGACTGAACAGGCTTGCGCCGTTTGAAGTCTGGGATGCAGAGATGGGCAAGAATGGTAAGGATTATATCCAGCCTATGCCGGGAAATTTTAGAACCTTTGCTCTTGACTTCTTCCCTAGCATAATTCGAACAGTTCAACCAAAGGGTGTCGAATTCAGCCGGTCTTTCTACTCTTCGGCAATACTGAGAAGGCTGGTTGGTCAGCGCCTCTCGTTTAAATACAATCCGTTGAACCTGTCAAAGATATGGTTGCGCCAGGATGGTCGATATCATGAGGTTCCCTATTCAGATCTTACGAAAGCACCTATCTCTTACAGCGAGTACTGGGCTTTTGCGCGACCGCGCGACCGTCGCCCCGGCATGCTGGTGGACGAAGAGTTGCACCAAGTTCGCCTAGAGAACTACGAACTAGTTGAGAGCTCCAAAGCAGCGACAAAGCGACTTCGGCAGAATGTCGCCAAAAAAGTTACGGCCGCCGAAACCATGTCTTTCCTGATCTACGGCGGCGAAGGTAGTTCGCTGCAGCTGTCCACTAAAGAACCAAGCGCCGACCAAACGCGCAAAAAACTGAACTGGGAGGGTTGATGATGGTAGGTGAACATTTGCATGAGAGCCGACGTTATGCATTGGCTCTGTCAGACGAGGAGCGTTGCCAGATCATTCGGCAGGACATAAAAATCAACACGGAACATCTCCTGACCGTTTCAAACATTGTTCACAACATGCTTAGTATCGTACGGGGTAGCACGGAAGCTCCGTGCCTATTGGTGTCTGCTGGTTCCAATCACGGTAAAACAACAATCTGTAATGCGATAAGGGGTATGGATGAATCTTGGAGCCATAAAATCAGGTATGTGAGCTTCGTCAAAGACACTGAAAAAACTAAGCCTATGATGAAGCTTTTGGCTGCTTTGGGAATGGAGGCCGGTAGGGCAGGAATTCCTATTAGTATGGTGGCGGAGTATTGCATCGCCAATGATATTCGCGCTGTGTTTATGGATGAGTTTCATGACGCTCTCAAGGGGCTCTCCAAGGGAGAGCAGGATACATTTCTTTCTTTGCTACGAGGTTTGTGTGGGGCCCCTGCGTATCTGAGCTTTTTTATATTCGGTATTGATGAAGCTTACAACGCTCTCGCGATTGATCCTCAGTATGTTCGCCGATTTGAGCTTTACGAGCTTTCTCCATGGGCTAGGGCAGATGCGGAGTATCTTAACTTCCTAGACACATGGGAGGAAATCGCTCCCTTAGCTAAGAAATCACATCTGTCCTCCAAGGCCATTGCGGATTACATTTATAGCAAAACCTCTGGCGTGATTGGTAATATTTGCTCACTACTTCGCGCGGCTGGATGTTTGGCCGTCACATGGGGGGACGAGAAAATTACTCTTGAAGGCCTGCAAGCCTCTACTAAATCCAAATGGAATACCCGCGTAACGCGGCCAAGTATTATCGAATGAGGTATCTATTATGTCCAAAACAGTATCGGGCTGAACGCTGCATTGAAAATAGCTTCTCCGACAACGTATCTGCAATGCTAGGTGGTAACTCACAAACGGGGAAGACCACAGTTGCGAAAAGACTAATCAAAAATGCAGATCGGGCGCGCGTCTATACAGCCTATGTGCCTGGAAGCTTTACCAAAGCATATGGCAACGTCGAATTGGCATTCTCGGCAGCTTTGGGATTACCTGTAACCAGTGATTTTATGTCCTTTCATAATATCGAGCGTGCGCTTAGAGATTTGATTGGTGGTCGAGAGTTTTGGCTGGTTTTTGACGATGCGGATGTGCACTTTGGTGGCGGTGCGGAACAACGCAATGCCTCTATAAGTTTAATCCGAACCTTGATCTGGAGTTTTCCAGGTGTAAAACTATTGTTTGTGGGCAGGATCGATATTTTTATTGGTACACTGAGAGGTATCGTTCCCGATAAGCCACGCTACGTCACCATAGATGCGTGGCAACATGATAAATCGGCGCGGGTCTTCATCACTCAAATCGGTAGAACATACGGCTTCAAACCTTCCCAATTGACTGACGATTACTTTATCAGCCGTCTTCTGGAGAAGTCGAGCGGCGCCAGTGGCGCGATCATTAAAATTTTCCAGGCATTAGCGCGACACTCTCGTTATAAGACTTACCCTTATTTACCTGCTGAGTGCCTGCGTAATCTGTGGAATTTCTAATTTGTTTGACGAATTTACTTCGGGGTTAGCGCCCCGCTTCATTCTGGGAGAAACACTGCTTTCCTGGGTGATGCGGGGCCTCGCTCGAAACAGAATCCAGAATCCTCATATGTTCCGTGAGGCCATTAATCGGGCCTTTTCCAACCCCAGGCATGTGGTTCCCGGATTTGTAGAGCCATGGCCTTTTCCTGCATTCGAGGACATCGAATTTGATTGTAACTGTGAGCTTTTCAAGGTGATAAGTGCCACCTACGGTACCGATGTAGGTTCCCTTACGAGGATATTTGCGCCACAGCAGTCCTCATTGCTTCACATCCACTTTCGGCACTCATACTGCTATGAGTGCCTGATCGAAAGCATGATGAACACTGGATTTCCCATCTGGCGCCAATCTTGGTGCTACACGACCAGCTCATATTGTGTCGCTCACAAACGCGCGCTGATGAGGCCCCGTGATACGTTTTCCCCTGAGAGACGTATCTGGGATGCCTATCTCTACTCAACTACTGTACGACCAACGAAGGACTCATTTTTTGATCGTCGGATTGCAGGAATCACAATCCGCGTGCAGCAATGGATGGAGTCTCTGGTACCTGGGCAGGCTCTCACCGAGGGAGTAGAAACTCTATATGGGTTGCTGCTTGCGAAGCGAACGGCATTCGCACCAGGTGGTGTAGCTTCGGCAGGATTTTCTCGCTCCCAACAGGTTCTGTGCAGATTCAAGCTGGATCTGTGTGAGCGTATTGAGTACGGATTGCATGACAGTCATCCCTACCAGCGAATGGGTGCGTTGCTCGTGGTCGGGTGGTTGAGCGGTATTGTATCCCAGGCCGAGATAGCCTACTTGGGGCAATACGACCATTGCGTCCGCAGAACCCTACCATCCTCACCACAGCAGTTGGCGCACTTGATGACCATGCTGCTTACCGCAGAGGAAATGAGTTTTCTTCGAGGGAAATTGGCCAAGCTCGAAGCGGTATCCTCCACTTCGATGTCAAGCTTTTTGGAAGCGCTCGATGGAGCAGTGCTGCGCTCGCTGCGCACACGGAGGTCGAAGCGTTAAATCTGACTCGACTCGTCGTTCGTGCGGAAGGAGAGATTGCGCTGTTCGCGCGTTAGCTGGAGAGGTCGAGTTAGGCCGGAGAGATTGGTTTCGAGATCGTGTCCCAGGAAGTGGTGTAACTCATCATGGCTCTGGCCATTGAGCTTGCCGTTTAGTTGATCACGGCCGACAACTTGGCCTGTGGATTATCGCTGACCGCCTCGAAGGCCTCCAACTGCATATATCTCCGTTGTAGGCACCACTCGTCGTTCTGTTCCAGCAGCATCGCCCCCACCAGTCGCGTGATGGCCGGATCGTTGGGGAAAATCCCAACCACATCGATGCGGCGTTTGATCTCAGCGTTAAACCGTTCAAGCGGATTGGTGCCGTGCAGTTGCTGCCGGTGAGCCTTGGGAAAGGCCATGTGCGCCAACACTTCATCCTCGCAGCCGTCCATGAGCGCCGCGATCTTGGGGTACTTCTCACGCAGTTGATCAGCGACCAAGCGCCATTGCTGATGGCATTCGGCACGGCTGTCCTGAGCGAAGACCGTGCGCAGCAGAGCCGCGACCATGGTGCTCCGCTTGCGTATCCATGTTGAGCGCGCTTGACGGGCGCTGTTTGAGGCCTTTAAACCTGCGGCTCAATCCATCTCTAAAACGTAACGGCAGTAGCCACAGATCCTATCGTCATCATCCCCTTCGTCTTCATCCAGCGTGGTGCCGCACTGTCTGCATTCTGGAGCTTTAGGGCCATCCCCACAGATGGCGCATTTCTCTTCTTCGATGACGTATGAGTTGCGTAAGCAGTGGTCACAAACTTCCAATGGGTCTTCCCCACCCTGTGTAGCGGCAATGTAGAGGTCGGCGAAGTAGCGTCCTGTGATCATCGAGTCCACTACATCCACAAAGGATGAGCTGGCATCGCATCGGGTGCAATGGAAAGACACAGTCGAAAGGGAGTCGAGATCTCCCGTCGCTTTCACCAGCTCTGCTCTGCAGTATGGGCAGCTCAGATGTTCTGTTGCGCAGGCAAGGATGTCTGTTGGCCAACTGACGCATGCCAGTGTTTCCATGCAGATTTTTCGTTCGCGTTCGTAGAACGCTTCGTGCTCTGTCAGGAAACCCCATACTTCTGGGCCTAGCAGGCTGATAGGGCTTACCTCAAGATACCGAGGTACAAACTGCTGTATGAGGTAAAAGCAGTTCGCAACGGTTTCCAGGAGCACCGCCGTAGGGCGAGTGGTGTGGTAATGCTCAACCTCATTCCTGGTTTTGGTGAGGGTTTCGAGCAAACTCCACTCTACGTCATCCACACCCAAGCCCTTAAGGCGAGAAATTATCGAAGCGACGTCAACGGTTTTGGCTCCGCTTCCGACCCACAAAGTTTCGCCGTCTGGGCCTACAATGGGGGTCACTCTCTCTTTGAGCAGTGCTTCTTTGGAGCCGGGTGGGCTAAGGGCCTGTAGCTTCACTTTAAAAAGCAGTAACAGGCCTGCTGTTAGGTTACGGATGGAGGAGAGGGCACGAGCCTCATCCTCAGCAGCAGTCTTGAAATCCTCTACCCCAAGCCGAATTGAGTTCACAGCGTTTTGTAGCATCGTCATCCGTATCACCTTTATGAGCAAAATGCCGGTACGAGTGGACAGTTGAAAAGGCCATCGAAGCAGCTACTGCCTGGAGGCATAGGATCCATCGAGTGGCTTGTTACTGCTGACCTTGGTGATGGACTGCTCAAGCACTGTCGACGATGTGTTAAATGATCGGTCTTCCTTGTCTCCCGAGTTCACATTGTGAGCAATCATGGCGCCCTTCTGGCGCTCCGATAGCTCCTCCAGCTCTCTGATCCTTCTGTCCTTCTCGAGGTGCTTGGATTTTTCGGCAGCTGTCATCGACCTCTGCTCCTCAAGCGCTTCGGCTATTGCCGAATACTCACTCAGAAGCTCAGCATTCTCCTCGGTGGCTTTCTCGAGCCCCAGGTGGGCTTTCTTCAGCTTACGTTCTTGATCCGCCGATTTTTCCTCAAGCGATTCGAGCTGATCTTGCAGCGCTTTCAGATCAGCCTTGAGCTGTTTCAGCTTCTGATTTTTCCGCTTCTTTTCTACTGCGTGCTTGTTCGTTTCAGTCGTTTTCTGATCGGCTCGCTCCTGATCAATCAAAGCGTCGACTTGGTCGGGCGTCATTTCGATGAGCAAGCGACTGTTTTTTTTACCTGGTAGGACGACCCTGGTTAGGGCAAAAAAATGCGGCTCTAGCCAATCGAAATTCCATCCTTTCGGATACTTTTCTCCCGACTCAAACACCTGGCGCAGGGTGCGTGAGATGGTTTCCCCAGTGTCTTTACTCATGGTTGTCTATGCCTTTTTAGTCATTGTCTGACAGTGGTTGGAGCAGGTACATCAGCGGCAGCTGTGGCGAAGAAGCTACGCAGACTGCCGCTGGGATTACTCTCCTTGGGGAATGGCCTGACTACCGAAGCTTCACCATTTATTGGCCAGGTAGGGCCGGAGGTCTTCCAGGGCCGGAGGAAGCTTCTTGTGACAGACCATGCCGAGGTAAGTCGCTGCCCGGGTGGCCCCTACATACAGGAATCGCTGGAACAGAGTAGGCTTGGCTTCTACGAGCTCATCCAGCCCGATGAAGAACACTGCTTCGAACTCGAGCCCCTTGATATGTTGGACATCAAACACCCGGATATCTGATTGGTTACCCAGTGACTGCCCATCGACGCAGGGAGCTGCAATCAGACTCCTGCTCTCCAGTTTTTTAGTAAGCGCATCGGCGACGGGTTTCACCTGCGCCTCGGATGCGACCAGGACGGCAATCGTAGGCACCGGCTCATTTTTGGAGCGGATCTGATCTTCGATCTCGAAGATCCTCTCGGCGACCCAGGTCACGACGTCTTCACCGCGGAGGTTCTCGCCTAGCACAGGCGATACACCTTCGTGAGAGGAGTGTTCCGGCAGGCTGCCTACGGCTTGAGTGTCTCCATCCATGTGGTCAAGCAGTTTGGTGGCAAAGCTGTTCAACAGACGACTCTGCCGATACACCGTGTTGATTCGCTGTGGCTTGAGGCGTGGGGAAATCCACCCGAGCTGGTTGAGGTGCTTGAGGCCATTCCCTGTGATCCGTTGGTTGAAGTCTCCGCACGCGAAGAACGATTCAATGGACGGATCGGTAAGGCTCTCCATGCAAGCAAGCTGTAGGAGCGAGAAGTCCGTGGCTTCGTCCACTAGGACTTGCTGCAGGAACTGGCTTGAGATCCTGGCCAACTCGGTGAAGCGAGGTTCGTCGATATGCCGCTTCACAAAATCTTGGCGGATCAATTCGCGAGCGGATCGAAGCATGAGGAGAAGAATTGCGTCGAGCTCTGTCTCATCGATGTGGGAAGCGTGCTCTGGCCGCTGATAGCTATAGCGATCGAGCGTAACGCTGTCGCGGCGGAATGCTCTGTAGCTTGCTGGAACATCAAGGATGTAGCGTTTCCAGGCGTCCCTAAACCGCCGTAAGGCGTTCTGAAAGCACATCTCTCGTCCGAGCGTTTCAAGCCATTGATCTGAAGGGACTCGATCCCCGAGCCAGTCTCGTAGCTGAGCTGCGCGGCTTGCCTTACCTAAATTGCTATCGCGGTAACGAGTACGCGCATAGGCCTGGAGAAACTTTCGGTAAGCTTTAAATGCTTTGAGCTCTGCCGTGTGTGATGGGGTAGGAGAGCCTTCTTCAGCGCTATCATCATCAAATTCGGAACCGTCTTCGTCCTCATCATCATTCTGGCCGAGGCCATCGAGGAAAGTGGCCATTTCCGCAAATACAGACTTGTTGCGATTGTGAAGAAGGTTGCCTTGCTTCTGGATCAGGTCATCTGTGGTTGAGCGGCTAGCTTTAAGCATAGGATCAATCCGCGTCTCGAGATGGTTCCAGTCGGCATAGGCGCTCAGCAATCCTTCTGGTCGAAGTCCATCTGACATTGCAAATAGCTTGTGCACCACCGCATCTACCAGGTTCGGGGCCGAATCTCGTAGTAAAATTGCGCCTTCCTTCAGAGATGCGAGGAGGCGGCTTTGGTGAAGAGCTTTGAAATCAGCAAACCACTGGCGCGGATCATCGTTGATGTCCACCGGGGCGAATTGGCAATCCTCCTTGAGAATGCATGTGCCTCCGTTGCCCGTCTTCAGGATTCCAAATGTCGACCTTGCCAGTTCATGTCGGCGCTTACTCCAGGTCTTGATGTGCTCATCCGAAGCCGGCACATTCTCTCGATTGAAGGCCTCTTTGACGTAATGCTTTAAAAGGTCTGACGGCGTGAACATCATCCAGCGTGAGCGCTTAGATTGTGGGCCCAGCAGAAGGCGTTCTTCCTGGCTAAGCGCTTCCCAGTCCAGCTTCTGGCCAAGACGTTTGATCAAGGTTGTTGTTTTTCCTGTGCCAGGTGGGCCAAGGATGATGAGCTGGTGGTCTACAGAAAGGCGGAAGATTTCGTCCTGGAATTTGTCGAGGATCGCTTGGTCTCGAAGGGCCATAGCGTTTCGGATCTCGTGACGTACACCTTCCCGGATCTTCTCGGTTTCAGAACTGCCGGCGAGCATTGCAAAAAAAGAACCGCTTTCGTCGTCCGGCTGAATTACCTTGCGAAGAGAGGGGATCGTCTGAGGTGCTGAGCGTTCTTGCTGCCAAATGCTATCGATTGAGTCCCAGAGCTCAGCGCTTTTCTGAGGCTTTAACTCGAGTTTATCCAAGACGCGGTAGCTGACTTTTTTGCCCGCTATCTCTAAATCAACGTCATCACCTGCGCCGTGGGCAGCCAAGCGACCGAAAGGAGAGCGGTAACCTGCTAGCTTGCCGTGATTGAGGATGAATCCTCCAGTCGTGCGACAGATGTAGTACGTCTCAACCTGGCCTTTCTCATTCTCCACCACTATCCGCGACACAGCCGGCTCTCGAACGAGGCTTATCAGTGACTTGGTCACGTCATCCGAGATGGAAGCAATCTGCTCGACGGCCGCCGCGCCAGTGAAGGTATTGACGACGGCCAAAGCCTCCGAGGCTTCGCGACTTCCGGTGGCGAGCTGCTTGGAAGCAATTTGTTCAATTTGTTGGAACGAATCTAACGCGTCATTGGCAATTTTCTCGGCATCGCTGGAACTCATTGAAGCTCTCCCTGTTTCGAACGGTCGTGGCCTGAGCGTAAGGCGGCGAGTGAGCAGCTTCCTTGGCTCAAGATGACAATGTCTGTCGGCTGATCCAAATCCTAAATCTTGGCAGCGGGAGTTGCTAGCGAATTGCCATGAGTGAGTTCGATTTAACGTGAACCGGCATCCAACCATACTCGCGGTCGGTCGACGACATGATTCTGGAGCGCGTGGTGCTTCTAGAGCTAAGCATCACGTCCTCAAATGACACCTGGTTGGTCACGTGGCCTGCAGGGCCGGTGAGCCAACTAAGCCAGCAAGCAGACATTCGAGACGCGCAATCGAAGTTGATATGCACCTGAGCATAGGTGGAGGTAGCTCGCTCTTGATCAACCCCTGCATACTGGGTTGGGTTCGCTGAACGCCATTTGTATCCAAGGCTGCAGTTTGATAGAGCGTCGCGCGAGCAGAGATGACATCACCACTCTCCATTTGCTGCAGCAGTTGGACGTAGATATCTGGGCGGATCTGCGCTGATGCAGAGATCGCACCGGCACCGCCAAGGGCAAAGTTTGTGAAGAGGCCTCTCACACCATCAGCGAGCAGTTTATAGGCTAAGCATTGAAGGGCGTCGATATCGATCTGCTCGTCCGGGATAACTACCCAGGCGAGCCCAGTTCGTATGCAACTACCAGCTAGCCAAGCTCTGTGATCCAAAGTATTTCTCGGGCATCATTACAATCCTTGACCCTCAGGCCGGCCAGCGCACTCGTACAGCCCAAGCGCCGCAGAAGTCTTCGAGAAGGGCTCGCAGCGTGAAGACCTACAAAAATCCCCATAACGGTGAGGTAGTCGAGACTAAAGGAGGAAGTCACAAGCTCCTTAAGCAATGGAAGACTGAGTATAATGCTGAGGAGATCGAGTCCTGGGTGGCCTAGACAGGCTCGGTGGGCTTCGGATAGTGCGGGGCATCGCTACGATGCCCCAGGTGGTGGCAGATCTGCTAGGTCACTTGTGCAGTGCTCAGTGAGTTATTTGCAGTCCTGTTCGAACTCTTCGAGCATGTCAGCCCTGATCAGCGCTTCCGGATCTTCGGCATGAACGGCATCGACCCTGCTTTGGACGCATGCATCAGTGTTATTGCTTGGCGCTGATGCCACTACATGAACAGTGCTGGGCACTACCTGCGCAGGTTGAATGGCCTGACCAACCGCGGGGATGTCAACTATGGTCACGTGATCAATTGCGTAACCACCACCACCGGAACGGCTAGGTGTCTCGAAGTCTGGTATCTCATCTACTGGACTCCCCCAGCCCCAATTGCGATCTATCAAGGCCATCTTCCCTGGGTACTGACTGCGGCGATCAGTTGGCAGGTTGACCACCGTGCTGACGATCTGACCAGCGTTCCAAACCAATACGGCTTCAAGATCACCATTTCGGTCGTAAATTCGCTCCTGGCCATGCTTTACGACGGCATCTTGATGAGCCTGACCTCCTCGAGCTACACCTTGATACCTGCCAACCTCTTTATCGCCGACCCATGTGTACGCAGTCGCACTGACCAGTCGCCCTTTATTCCATTGCAGCTCCCGAAGCAGGTGGCCTTCGTCGTCCCAATATTGCTCTAGGCCGTCATTGCTGAGGTCGCTGGCGATGTACTCATTTACGTCTTCCTTGATCGCCAAGCGGCTAACATGGTGGACGTGCTGACCACCGTAACTGTACTCATCTACGGTGCGGGCACGCAGTTTTCCATGCTCGAATTCGCTCAACTCCGTTACATTGCCGCGGGCGTCAAAACGCTTCTGAGTGCCATGGAGATCGCCGCCCATGTAGTTCTCTTCACGGGAGACGTAGAAGCGGTTGCCATCGAGACCGAACGACTTCTGGGGGCCATTGTATTTACCGGCTAGGTAGGTTCGATGATCGGTACCACGATTGTCGAATCCTGTTTGCTTGCCGTTTTCCCACTCGAGGTCAGCGATGAGCTCATTTCCCTGGCCATCCCAGGCACGCTCCCTACCTTCCTTTCGACCGGAAACGTAGTGAACCTCTAAAATTCGCTCCCCGCTCTCAGGGTTGAACTGCTCCTGCAGTCCATCTTGCTGACCCTGTTTCCAATTCCCTTCAGCAGTCTTCTTCCCGGTTTTAGCATCGAATTTTTCTTCTTCGCCGTCTCGTTTCCCGGCTTTAAAGTGACCTACACCTAACAATTGACCAGAATTGTCTGAACAGCGCATCTCACCATCAGGCAGTCCCTTCTTGAAGTCGACCTCGCAGGAGCCCACGCTGAAAAGCCCCAAAACCGACATGGGGTAATTAACTACGCGCCCTGTAAAAGGATCATCCGCATGGATTTTGTAAAGCAGCCCTTGGATTTCTTGGGTCTGGCGTTTGTCGATTTCCTCTGTGAAGCAACCGGAAAGGCTGAGAGAGGCGACGGCGATCGCACTTAGTGCGAAATAGCGGCGAGCAATGATAGACACCAGAATCTCCTTATCCCCGTACCGGCCCATGCCGATCTGAAAGGAATACATTGTAGGGAAGGCGCGAGATGATTCCAATGTGCCATCCCGCGTCGCTCAACGTTTTCCCGGCAAGGCAGGGTGATGCCGTTGCTAAAGAGGCTGGCGTTACGAAGCTGGCTCATGCTGGACGCTTGCGTATCGAGAAGGCTATCCGTCACTGCCGAGAAGCGTAGGGGCGGAGAGAGGCTTGAAGGGCTTGATCAGTCAAGCCCTTCGTTCCTCAACGGGCGACGAGCCTCGTTGATTAGGCTGATGTTCCAGGCTAGAAGGAATATCACAGACCTCCTGATTCCCCAGAGAACTCCGGATACGCATGATCGACACAGATGGCCATACCGAGCAGGGCGGGTTGAGAGCATCTTGCCCAGATGCATTCCTTATCGCATTCACCGCCATGAAACCTGACGAAAAAACCTCGCCGTAAGGGCAGGTCGTTGAAGGATGACCATTGCTCAGGCGCGGCTACTTTGATAGCGAGATCGCTTCGGCCGTCGACATCGATTTGCCAACTGGTCTGACACTGATCGCAACGGTAAAGGTGCACTAGAGAACGCTCTTCCAGGAATGTGAAGCCTCTACGAAAATCCTGTTCAGACTCGCCATAGCTGACGCAATCTTCTAGTTCTGGACAACGACACTGCATAGGTCATTACTCCTAAAGCATGCAATCCAGGGGCTGACGTATACAACCCGCTCAAGACCATGCTCACCAATAATGGGGGCGTTCACTCCAAGAACGCGAGTTCAGTTTGCATTGAGTTACGTTCCCTACCGCTGCCAGCTCTCTTGAACTGTGGTCTTCTGCGGCAGAGCATTTCTGGAGTGATCAGAAGGCCTGGCAGACCATCATCTTGCTGCAGCTCCGCGATCTCGATCTTTAGCTTACTCAGCAGCTCTGACGGAGGTTTGCCGGTATCTTCGCTAAGGGTCAGCATGAGCAGGGTAAGGGGACTGAGATCTAGGCGCCGACTAATCTGATCGAGCTTGTCCAGTGTGATGCTCGACTTACCTAGCTCAAGCTTCGATAGATACGTGCGGCTAGTCGTATCCGCAAAGTCTCGCCGAGAAATGTCCCGTTTGTGACGTAGGGCCCGAAGAACGCTGGCGAAGGAAGTCTTGAGAGCCATGCAGCGATTTCGGCGGGTTGGCAATCAATGATCATCGTCCATTTCCTAAAGCCTGGTCGATAGGAGACTACGTATTGAACCCGAAGCCTACCATGACTGGGAACAGAGCATCCGACCAGTAAAAATCGACGACGCGCTAGTGCGCGTGTATGGCCCCTGCGGTGATCCAAGAAAAAGGAGGTGCACAATGGGCGCGAGGTTGACCGTCCCAAATGAAGACCTCATCTGGCAAGCAGCCTGTGCGCACATCGGGAGAGACGGCTGGCAGCAGCTTGTCGCTGATCTACTCCGTAACCACGGGAAGAGACCAAGTCGGAATTTGTTACGGTATCTGCGCCGTGAATGGGTCGGCGTGAAGGGTCTAGAGGCTCTCCAAGGGGCTCTGGAAGCTACAGATCTGAGCTGGCCTGCCTTTGATGATATGCCCAAGCATGTGGCAATCCTTGAGTGCTATCGGTGGTATCTAGCTCACAGGTTACTTCATGCCTTGCCCCCAAAGGGCGTACCGGATGGCGCTAAACCCCTTCGTGTTGAGCTCGATATGGGGCTGTGAGATTGAAATTCAGGAGTCATTGGATATCCCCTAGTGATAGCCGCTGTTTCGATGCTGGCCGGAACTTTACTCAGCTCCGAGGCACAAGCACGTGCCCTCGCTCGGATCCTGTCCGTCAGCTCTGGACAGGGCAGTAAGATTCACGGTGCTCAGCGTTCGTACCGCCGCAAAAGTGGTAGACGCTCAATGGTCATCTTTCCACAGTCTGCTAACCGTCGACTGCCCAAGTCCCAGCAGCCCCGCAGTCTCCACCTGCGTTTTCCCCTCAGCCTTGCACTTAAGCACTGCCGCCCGGTTGATCTCTTTCGAGCGGATGCGCGGATGCACCGAGTGAAGCTTCCCATCCCTGAACTCGCCGTCGAGGCTGTCTAGGACACCTAGCTTTTCCAGTCTGCCAAGCTCGCCGGCCAAATCTTTCAAAAACTCCTTGGGTGTCTGACGGCGCGCATGGGAGGAGGCCGCGGCGAGGAGAGCGACTAGATCTATGTCGAGAACTGCAGATATGTTTTCGAGGGTGGAGAGGGTAGGACTGCTTTTAGCGTGTTCGATATTGCTGAGCTGACGAGGCTCTACCCGACCATGGAAGTCCTCCTGGGAGAGATTCTGGGCTGCGCGCGACAGCCTCAGGACAGCGGCGAGTGGTTCTCTCAGCGACATTTGGAGCATCCAAAGCTGAGGATAAAGCCATATTGCACGCTTCCGCTCCATGCAATATAGTGCCTGGAGAGAATGCATAGGCACTGTGCCTGAGTTTTGATGGGAGTACTGGGAACCCCTCAATACATCTCATCGGCATGCCCATGCGCTCGCCGCGCTGATAGATACGGTGCGCGTCAATTTACTGCTAAATCCTCAAGAGCCAGCGTTTGCGAATCAGAATTTACTCAGACCTACACGCCGAGTTTCACCGTTTCGACCCGCCGCCCCTCGATGCTGGGGTTGACCTGATAATCCTCGCCGGCGACATCAACAAAAAGGCCAGTGGCATCCACTGGGCAAACGAGACCTTCGCCTGCCAAGTCGCTTACATCGCAGGGAACCACGAGTACTACGACGGCCACATCGATCGCACCTTGCAGAAAATGAAGGACTCCTCGGCCGGCCATGTCCACGTGCTGGAGAACGAAGCCTTGGTTCTGGACAACGTCAGGATCCTGGGTACAACTGCTTGGACTGACTTCACCGCCACAGGGGATCAGATCGCGGCTAGCAGCGCTGCCAGGCAGTGCATGAACGATTTCAAGTACATCAGGGCCGACTCGAACTACAGACGGTTGAGAGCGGATGACCTAGTTGCCCGAAATCACATCGCCAGGGACTGGCTCACTCAAGAGCTTGCTCGACCGTTTGGCGGCAAACGGTGGTGGTCACCCACCATGCACCATCCCCCATTTTGATCGATGAGAAGCATGAAGGGCATCTGACCGCCGCGTACACGAACGACTGGCCGCGCCTGATCGAGAAGGCCCATGTATGGGTGTTCGGTCACACGCATGAGGTTACAGATGTTGCGTTGGCGGGCTGCAGAGTAGTGTCGAACCCCGGTGGCTACTCGGGGGAGAGTACTGGTTTTGACCCATTCTTTGAGATTGAAATTTGATGTCGGATTCTGCGAAAGCCCTGGATTTTCTTGACCTCCGAGAGAGCACGCCACTGAATACGGATGTGCCCACGGAAGTCGTTCGGGCACAGCGCCAGGACTGGGGCGTCATCGTTGATGCGTACTTGTCCCAGGCTGGGCGCGTTGGCCAGCGGTATGCAGCCACGGTCTTCAGCGATCTATCTGGCGTCAACGCGAATGGGATGACCATTGCCACCCCCCCTTTGCAGCTTGTGAAGGAGAGGGCTGGATTCAAGCTCATGCGTAGTGTCAGTGGGAACGATCACTTCGTGATTACAAGCGAGATGGGCACATAGCCGATTGCTTTCACGCCCGGTACTGGATAAAGCGCAACCCCGTTTAACTTGGCTTCCCTGGCTCAACTAGGGGGCGATTCATGCGAGTGATTCAAACCACGGGTTTCGCTCGTCTCAAGTTCTTGGCAGCTAGGGTGATTCCGCTGCCGCTCCGTAGATTAATGTGCCTAAGGAAGATGCATGTCCAATCTCAAGAAGCTCACGCTGACTGTCAAGAATTTTAATCTCAAAGCCAGTGCCGATCTTGACACGCTATATGACACGGTTCGTTGCGAAGATGACCTAGGAAATACTTTTCACTTTAAAGAGGTCATGATGCTCGACTACCTCAAGCGCCATGGTGCTATGTTGACCGACACGCCGAGAACTTGGTATTTCAAGCACCTCACCAAGAAGTCAATTGTTTTGGTGGCAGTTGGAAAGCCCGATGGGAAAGTAGAATATGATCTTGATCATATGAGGCTTGTTGCAAGGTCAAGCGTTTTGAAAGGAATTGCGATGGCTGTGGCCGCGGTTCCAGCAGGGATCATTATTGCAACTGCCACCTACGGTCTCGGGCTATTGTTTATTCCAATGGCGCTTTTCTACAGCTATAGGACTGTCTTCAAGATCCCGCGCATGTTGCGTCGCAAGACTCTGGTGAGCGATTTGGCGCAACACGGCGTTGTCGTTCGCTAGCCGTATTATCTTAAAGGTGCCTATGATCAATCCTCATTTCCTTTAGGATACTTTGATGATTGCGGCGGTGATTTTTGATGTCTTCGGTACGCTTGTTGAAATCCAGAACCGTCAAAATCCATACAGGCAGCTCCTGCGCCTGGGCGTAAAGCAAGGCCGCGTGGCATCCTCTGACGACCTTCGGTGGATCATGACCCATGACGCTGGGTTCCAGGAAGCCGCGGATGCCCTGGGAATCAACCTAGGCTCTGGAGATCTGGCAGAACTGAAGGATGCTCTTGAGCTCGAGCTGCAGTCTATTCGGGTGTTTGATGATGCCTGGGCAGCGATTGAGCTACTCAGAGCATCGGGCATAAAAGTTGGTGTCTGTTCGAATCTGGCAGGGCCCTATTGCCAAGAGGTACGGCGTTTGGTTCCGGGCCTTGATGCCTATGCTCTTAGCGCAGAGTGCAGCATGATGAAGCCTGACCCTGTCATTTACCGATGGGTATGCTCAATGCTTGGTATTGAATCCGGGTACATAATGGAACCGAAGCATGGGCGGGTCTTCATGGTGGGCGACTCAAAGAAATGCGACGAGCAAGGGCCGCGTGCCTGCGGAATTATGGGTATACATCTGGATCGCTCAGGGGCGGGACGGTTTCGGGACTTGCTTGAGTTCGCCAGGGCAATAGTCGCAAAGGATTCGTACTGATCCACCTTTTTGGACGCGCCTGCTGTAATGGCGGGTGAGTAACGAAACAAGCGAGGGAAGATATTGAGCCGGAATAGTACGGCCCATAGTCATTCCGAGGTTTAAGCATGACCAGGCCTGAAATTGTTGCGCCATGCACTGCCCACGTGATTGCTTGTTGGAGCGTTGAGCATCGCAGTTTCATCGCTTGGTACCAGCAGATATGTCGGGTCGCAAACCAGGTGTATGGGAGCTCCACGCTCAGAGCTGGTTGGATGGAAGCTCCAAGAGTAGGGTTTGGCCATCAAGCCCCATGCATCCTGTTGTCCACTCCAACAGGGTATTCAGTGATCTATAAATGGCTCATGCGCCTCGATCACGGGATCAGCATCTAACTAATGGAAATGTAAAAGGCCTCATCGGTAAGATGAGGCCTTGTTCACTAGTTAACGAGCCTTCGGATACCAGTTACTGTCACCCGCGGTGATTTCGCCTGGATTGTATCCATAGCGGATTTTGAGCACGGCTTTCAGTTCGGCATAGTTGCCAGAGAGTGTGTCCTGAATCATGGACACATAAAGGTCGAACGAAGGGTGCTTGCGCCAGTATTCACCATAGATCGCCTTCGACAGAGAGCGATCAAACCATCCGCGCACCAGCAACAGCAAGCCTTCCAGCCGTGCCTCGAGGTCCTCTGCGCAGAGCGCCTGGTCACGGCCATCACGCTTCATCACTTCGCGCTGAGCATAGTGAGCAGGGCTGTAGCTCAAAGCTTCGCTCGCCTCATGGAAGCGCTCATGAATCTCTCGATGAGCTTCGCGATCTTCTTTGAGGTCAGCTGCGAAGCTGAACTCGCAGAACGAGCATTTGCTCACGCCATCGGAATCAGGAGAGGTGTGGGCGTGAAGCATGAGCCATTGGTCATACCGGCGGGTCGCTTCGTGGTAGTTCCTGACGCCCAGCTCCTGGATGGCAGCCTTGTCTTGACGCTGACCGAGCTTGAGGGAGGGATACGTGTCTTTCAGCGCTTTAGCGACACGTTTAACTTGCTTGATGTGGCTGTAGGTAACCTGCATTGTGCAGCTCCTGGAGGGGCTGGCCTGGCGTCCACTACAAGGTAACCTGATAAGAGTCAGGTCGGGGTCTTTCAACTGTCACGATAGTGCCTAAGCTACGCGGCGTGGACTGCAGGCACCTACCGAGCACCTGGCGGGGAGACTATCATCCGCGCCTGCGGCTGACAATCTGGCTGGTGGAGGGCGCCAGTCCGCTCGTAGAGGTGGGATCGACCAGCAAGCCCAGGCTCATCAAGCGCAATCGTACCGCAGTCCTGGACACATTGAAGTGTTTGCTCAAATCATCTGACACGTACTGAACGAGCTGATAGTTCACGGGCTGGGTATCCAGGTACAGGAACCCGTGTCCGCGGTTGCGAATGTTGTGAATCACCGCAAGGCGCGCGAGTCTTTCTAAAAAAGCCTGCTTTGGCATGAGCAAGTAGGCGGCGAAAGCGTTGAAGCTCTCTCGGTATCGGGAGAAGTACTTCTTCTTACGATAGATCGTGCTGAACTCAGGGGTGAGGAGAAGTCTGCCGGCAGCTAGCTCACCTGACAGGTAATCGAACACCTTCTGCTCAAAGAGCTCTCCCTTGGCATAGTGCTCAATTTTGGACTTTCCGTTTCTGGGGGGCGTCATTCCGTTTACAGGCCTGCTCCAACGCATTGGCTTGAGCACAATAGCCTAAAAGCCATGCCCCGCATGATTGGGACTTTCAACAGCAGCACGCGAGTTCGGGATGGAATGCAGATCCCTAGAAGTGGCTCGTCGAAAGCCACCGCCTGGGTTCGGTCACGGCGTTATCGAAGGGATGACAGACCGGAACCGTTCGATGGCCTGCGTGCTGCAGGGCTGCATAGAGGAGGGGGGGACACATGATGTCCTCGCCTGACTTTCTTAGATGGCACTCTGGTATCATCTTTCGGTTGGCAAATTTGTATCACTTGCTACATCGGGAGGCTTTTGTGCAGGTTATGGATGACACAGAATCAAATACGGTTCACGACGCGTCGCCAGCCGCCCTGGGATTTTACTTTCAGAGTCAGTTTGCATTGCTGACGCTAATGTCGCAGACCGCTGACGACGCCGCTGTGGCCGTTGAGAGACTGGACGATGTGGAGCTCAAGGCCAACGGGCAGAAGTTGCTCTTCCAGCTCAAGCATTCCGTCCAGGACAATCCTCCGGCTGTCACTCTGGCATCCGTAGCGCTGTGGAAGACAATCAGGGTATGGATCGACGCCTTGCCTCTGGTTTCGCTCGCCGACACGACTTTCCATCTCGTTTCGGTGGGGAAGGTGCCGGATAACTCACCACTGCTGGCGCTGTGCGACAAGCAAGCTGATCGTGAGGCGCTGCTCAAGTCGATGGTTGAGGAGGCTGCCAGGGTAGTGGACGAGCGTGCTAGTGCAAAAGCTGCTGGTGACAAACCTCCTCATGGGCCACGTGCCGGTGGCTGTGAAGCGTTTCTTGCTCTCGATGCTTCGGTCAGATTGAGTCTACTTCGGCGAATTCATATTCAGCAGGACAGCGTCACCATCGGGCAAATCCCTGACGTAGTTTCTAAAAGATTGCACATCCTCCCCAAGGAGCAACGACTAAAGGCCGCCGAACGTTTGCTTGCATGGTGGGATCAGCAAGTCATCTACACCCTTTGCGGTAAGCGTGAGCGGGTCATCCAGCGCAGCGAGATGGAGCATTGTATTTCCTCAATCATTGTCCAGTTGGAAGAGGACAAACTTGTAGCCGAGTTCGATCTGATCAACCACCCCGAGGACTATGAAGCTGATGGCATGCTGTACCGCCAGATTGCTTTGGTCGATGGTAAGGGATCGGACGTCTCCAAGGCCGTTCGCGAGCAATGGCGAGCGAAGGAGCAGCGATCAAAATGGATCGTCGATAATCCGCAAATGCGCTCAAAGATTGCAGGTTACGACGCCAAGCTCACCGAGTACTGGTCAGATCGGCATGTCCAGATGGCCGAGGACTGCGAGGAACTCGACGCCTCTCAAGTGCGAGCCAAGGGGTTGGAGCTTCTGCGCTGGACTCACGAACTTGCCCCGAATCAAGTTGAGCCCATTGCCCCTAGTTGGCAAGGACACTACTACGTTCGAGGCACTTTTCAGGTACTGGCCATCGACCTTCAGGTTGGATGGCACGCGGACTACCGAAAACTTCTCAAGGACTAGAGCATGGTCATTGCCCATGACATTTTTGCCGAAACCAATCCGGCTTATTGCGCTGCGCTATTGGCTACGTTTGTGGGTGCCTATCGTTCCCAATGCGACACCGATCCGGAAATCGCTTTGTGTTACGTAGTCCTGCCTCTAGCGTTGTCTGGTGATCTCGCAACCACGTTCGACCGCACCAATCGCCGGACAGGCCTACTGGAATGGCTTCATCGTAGTCCAGTCATTCAGCTCCGGCTCGCTGGTCGCGTGAATGGCTCATTGGACATCGTGACAGAGGCCATCCGGTTTGCCTGCTTCAGCCACCTCCTCGTGATCAATGCCGAAGGCCGATTAGTCCCTGGTGTCTCTAGCGTGCCGAAAGGCCTCACGAAACAGCTTGGCGAAAACACCCAGCAAACCTTCAAACACATTGAGCGCCTGGGCTGCTGGCTGGCCTTGGCAGGCTCGACAAGGACGGTATTCGACATGATGGGGCTGGAGTTATGAGCCGTTGGAACATTTCAGACATCTTCTTTATTGGGGAAGGTGGGCGTGTTCGCATCCTCAACCTGAAGCTTGGAGAGGTTAATATTTTCACCGGGGCATCCGGTACAGGTAAGTCGACGTTGATTAAGGCTATCGACTATTGCCTTGGCTCCAGCAAATGTGAGCTCGCAGCTCATGTGAAGCGTCACAGCCTTGCGGTGGGTGTGAAGTGGGTACTGGGTGAGGCTCAGATAATCACAGGTCGGCTCATTCCGCCCGTGGGTAAAGGAACCAGTACGCGGATGTTCGTCAGTAACGGGCGTAATCTCCCCATTCCGAACGCCGTAGAACAGTTCGAAGGCGCCACAACACTAGATGCAGGTAAGTCTTATATCGAGCGCGCGTTCGGCATAGGCGGTGTACCTGATGTCTCCGATGACAAGACCTTCCGAAAATGGCGTCCAACGGTGCGCCATGCGACGGCCTACATGTTCGTCCCAAAAGATGTGATCTATAACGAAACGGCGCTTCTTCACGGGCTTGATCAGGCTGATGAGGCACCGGCCATCATCGAAACGATGCCATATTTCCTGGGCGTTGTGACGGAAGACAATGTGCTTCAGGAGCGGCGACTGCGCGATCTTCGCAAGAAGCTTGAGCGCGAGGAGCGGCAATTGCGTACTCGCCTGGCTGCGGGCAGTGATTACAAGAAGCACGCGATGCGGTTGCTCCTGGACGCGCACCGCAGCGGGCTGTGCAACCTCCCTTCAGACGAAGCCTCCGAAAGTGAGTTGCAGGGCGCCCTGGTTCAAGTCAAGCGGTTCAAGCCGAGCGTTGATACGAATCCTAATGAGAGTGAGCTGGCCAATCTTTATGCGCAGCGGCGTAGCCTGCTCAGCGACATCGAAAAAGTTCGACGTAAGTCTCGCGCAACTCGAACTGCACTGCAGGAGATGGTGGGTTTTGAGGGTGCAGTACTGCGTCAGTACGACAAGCTTAAAATCGCTGAGCACCTTCAGGTAGTGGGCCAGGTATGCCCTATATGCGAGACTCCGAGTGAGCGCGGCGTCTCGATATCTGAGGCTATCCGACACTCAATGGATATCGTTAGATCGGAGAGCGTCGCGGTCGAAAATGTCCGACCTCGCCTGGTAGAGCATGAGGATTCTTTGCAACTGGAGCTTGCCAGGCTCAATCTCACGCTCAAAGACGTTGATGAGCGCCTCAAGACTTGGATTCGGCAGAGCGACGAAGTAAAGCGATTGGATAGTCTGGCCCAGTACCAGGCCCATTTGCTTGGCAAGGTATCTCAGTTCTTGGAAATGAATCCGACAACTCCACCGTCTGGCCCTGACCTCAATGTATTGCGAGAACAAATCCAAGGATTGGAGGGACTCGTTGATAGAGGTGCCAAACAGGTACTGCTCTCCCGTGCTGAGCGCAAAGTATCCCGGTTCCTGTCAGAGGCATTTGCCCAGTTACCAACGGGCGGTGTTTGCGTTGGCGCTGAGTTGGAGTTCTCTTCCAAGCCCCCGGATGTCGCGATTATCGAAGCACACTCCCAAGCGGTATTACGGTTGCCAGATGCGGGGTCAGATGAGAATTACCTGGCCATCCATATCGCGCTGTCCTTTGCGCTACAAAAGTACCTTGGAGAGATCAATGCGCCGGTTCCTGCGTTCTTGGCATTTGACCAAATTAGCCGCCCCTACTATCCACAGCGTGGCGAAGATGAGTCGACCATCGGTGAGAACGAAGAAGTCTTGGCCATGCGTCGGCACCTGGACTTCCTGTTCAATGAGACCGCTGCACAGAAGGGTTTACAGGTGCTGCTGATTGAGCACGCCTTCTTTGGGGATGATCAACGATATGTCGCCGCCACGCGTAAGCGTTGGCATAAGCTTTCAGAGGATGCACTCATCCCGTTCGACTGGCCGAGGAGGAGTGACTCGCAATAGGTCGGGGAGGGTGGAGGGACTTGGGTCTTGGAAGTGAAAAGCTCTTTGTGTCGCAAGGGGCTTGCAGTCTGCTGAGATCGCTTCAGGGAAAGTGGCTTGATACTCTTATGAAATGAGCACTCAGGTATGAGGTTGACCAGGCCAGAGATCATGGATCTTCTTCTGGGCGCAACCCCACCGTGATTGACGTCTGGCCAGGCTTACACGGTGATGGCGAATTTGATGGTGCGGAGGGGTTGTGCAAAATTTCGATCTTGTGTGGCAAAAAGCTGAAGCGGTGTTCGACGACAAAGCCAGAGCAGCTGTGTGGCTGTCGACGCCGAGGCACCTCTTCGATGGGATGATACCGCTGGAGTTCGTGAAAGATCAGGAAAGCTTAGATCGGGTTATTGAGGTGCTGACGCAGATCGATCATGGATATGCCGGCTGATAAATAACAAGCTAGGGTTCGAGCCAAGGAATCCTTGGCCTGGTGGTGGGGCGCCGATTCTTTCTGCGGGTGGCTGTGCCCTGTGATGCGATTCAATTTGCCTTCTCAGAAAAAGCAAACGGTGTGATGTCCCTGTCATCGATCGCCTCAAGCTTGAAGTAACATCCATTGGCCTTTAACGCATGGATGATGTGACATTCGGCATAAGCGGTGCTGTAAAAGGTGTTCGAGCCTTGGATGTTGAATACAAATTTTCCTGCGTAGCTCCGTTCATAGTTCAGGTTCTCCAAGGCTCCCGCCGCCTCACCATTTGCCTCGGCTATTGCGATCACTAATTGCCGTAGAGTCGATTGATCCGCTTCTGTCATCTCAGCAGAAAATTTGACCTGGCGCTGGCTACGGAAACCTCCGCCACCACTAGCTGAGCCGATGCGGTTAAATGTGATGTGAGCGAGCCGGACTACTTCCATAATGTGAGCCTTTTATGTGGGTCGTACGCTTTGGTAGCGGGATAAGCGAGACCAGTGCACCGTGCTCTGGCGAATTCGTGACTCAACGATTGCGTTGGAGCGGTGCGATCAGAAGGCTCCAAAGAGTTTCGGCACCACCTTCTTGAGAAAGCTTTTGGTCTTGCCGAGTATGAAACGACATACCGAATGTCTTCAGGTATAGGGATTGATCGTCCGTATCAACCGTTAGCGCCTCGTTGTACGAGCCTCCGCCAAACGAATCCCCATGGCTGTAGTAGATCCCCGCGCCTAGCTGGCCACCGGTGAACACAGTTGCCTTCGCAACGTCGTGACCATCCTTGTAGATACTCGCAGCAAAGCGATTTGCATCTACACGGCGGAAGACCCCTTCATACCCTGCGTTCCGTACTTGGAGCTCCGTCAGTGAGTTCTCAAAGTATCGGGAGATGTACTCGAAGCTGTCGAGCAAGAAGCGGTCTTTGTCCAGCTGGGTATAGCTCTTAGCCATCCGGAGGTTGCTTGACCTAGGGCCAGGCGGTGTCGAAGGGAAGGGCGCTGCACCTACAGAAAAATCGTCGCGGTCAGATCGCGCTGATATAGCCGTTGGGCTGACGCTGCATCGCTCAGCGGCCTTCCGCACCTCCTTTGCTACTTGCAGGAATGCTTCGTCCTGATTAGGCCAAAGTGTCACTGGCTTGCCGTCTCGAGGCGTGCCAAGCAGCTTGCCGAAGGGAGCGTGGTGCCAATCGCACGGGCGAAGAATCACAGGAATGACGATCGCTTCCTTAGCAGCATGGCGCTCCATCGCGCGGGCCATCTCGATGTTGTAGCAGTAGTCTGAGGCGATGAAATCAGGGCTAACCAGCAACAAAATGATTTCGTCACTGTTGATGTGATCGTCAATGGCTGCATCGATCTCTTGACCGGCGCCAATTCTGCGGTCGTGCCAGGTCTCAATGACCCGCTGGCGCTTGAGCATCGAAAGCTGCTTTTCCAGCTGGTCGCGCAGCGCCTCGTCTGCATGGCAGTAAGAGAAAAACACGTTCGGCAAAATGGTTACTCCCATTCATTGGCTGCTTTCCGATCATATGGTCAGCTCAGAGAAGAAGTACAGGCCTGGGCTTTGCTGGAACATTTATTCGAGGCACCATCCCGCCAACCGCAGAACCACGGGGTAGGCGACGGAGCAGTTGTTATGATCAGAATGCAGCGGGCTGTAAATGTGGGACGAGAGCGCCGTTAGCCACCGAAGCCTTCAACGCTTTGGGCTCTGGCAACGTCATCTGCTGACCAGGTCGCGATTTCTTCTTTGAAGATCTCGAGCGACGTAAACGGCATCGTCGACACCGCGTTGATCATTCCCACGCGCCGATTCTCCCACCTGTCTTGGTCATCGAGTTTCAGAAAATAGCTGTCGGCGAACTCGGAAAAAATGAGTTCGGCGGTCTCGTTGAGTTCCAGCTTACTGCGTATGAGCGTGAGAGGGTAGCCGGGCCCCTTAACCAAGCTGATGGTTTGGATATACTTCTTGGGGCAAAGGGGTAGCTCATTTCTGGAGTCTGGCATTCACGGCTTCCTTCAGGCGTTAGAGCGGTGATTCTAGCCATTACGAGGCACAAAGGCACTGTTGAGGTTGTGCTAGGGCGGGGATTACCAAACTGTATTTGAGAAAGGCCAGCGATCCGTTCCCGTTGCAGGTATGCGCAGTGTAAGCGTCCGGCGAATTCATCTACCGATGATTATTGCATTCCCCTGATAATGCTCCAGGCTACCACCTTGCTGGCAAACAATGCCAGTCAGCTTATTTAAGGCGGTGGCAGCGGTTACGTTCATTCGCCAAGCCGACGCCGATTCACTCGCCAAGCTGGATGATTTGGATGATGTGTTCGAGTATTCAGTCTTCCGGGCTTTGGCGAACGCATCGCTCACCACAGGTGCCTTGTTCCAATTGGTTGCCGACTCCCAAGTGGGTGAGTCGGTTGCCGGATATTTGGCTTACCTCATTCAGGGGCGGCGAATTGGGCCTCTGAACTGTGATTGGGTCACGACAAAGTTCAGTGTGCTTGCACAGTCGCTTGCGGGCGTGGGTTTAGCTGAGGCCGATGTCGCGGCTTGGCTCACGAGGTGGGATAGTCATATTGAAAAAGCCTGCAAGGATGCTCTCAAGGCGGACGTTCAACTGATCAATGTCATCATAGCGTCGGACGAGAAAGTGTTGCCCAACACTCGGAAGGGGCTTCTCAAGCAACTCACGAGCGAAGAGCGTACTCGTGATGAATGGGTACAGATGATCTCGGCAGGAGCGAAACAGCATCAGGCAATCGTGAGTGCGATAGTGCAGAAGGGTATTTCCATACCGACGATCGCGGCTGTCGGGGATGCCTTAGGCTGCTTTCGACCCCAAACGGACACTGATCCAAAGCGCTGTTGTCAGTGCCGGCGATGGGCCGCGAAGCAGCTCCAGCTATAATAGATCTCCGCAATTGATCGCTTCCCCCGGCGGCGCCCAAGCCGCCTGGCATTCCCAAACCAGAGAAACTCAGTGTGCCGGACAAGTTGATTGATCCCCATCCGCTGGTGCGTAAATGGCTCCAGGCTGTGAGGGCTGCGAAGGACGTTGAAGGATGGGTAGAGCTACGTCGCGAGCGGGTGCTGTATACCCGTATTTCGCGTGACATGGTCGATCGCGCCGCATTGCTTCTGGACGCCGACCGTAACGCCTCGGAAGATGCTGAGCCCCTTGTTTACTAAGCGGCAGGCTATCCCCCTTGACCCTGTTCAATCTGAAACCCACACACTACGCTGGTCGTCCAAGCTGACCACCACATACTTTAATCGAAGTGCTGATGTTGGCCTGCAAAAGTATGGCGGGCATCGGAACGACGCCGATGCGGATAACTACCACGGATCGGAAGATGCCCTAGGCCAGAGCAACGTTGATACGACGGTCAAAGGAACTACATTCGCCCTTGACCTAACTTTGAGCGGCTCGCAGCTTATTCAATCCTGATAGTCCACCTTACTTACCAAGCTTGCGTTAGGCCATAGTCCTATGGCCGAGCTAAAGGATTGACTACGCTCTCCAAAATTGCTGGATGATTCTCAGCGAGCCGAATAAACATTTGTACTGCGGCTTCGTATTTCTTTCTTTTATAGTCACATAAGAATCTCTGCCGGTTTTCGTTATCCTGTTGTTTCATTATTTCTTTGCCCACATGAAAGCACTCTCCGCCGCAAAGAGACCTTGCCCAGCAATCGGTACAATGCTTGGTTTTGCCAGGACTCCTAATTTCATGAATTAAATTTGAGGTGGCTGGGTTGTTGATGTCGTTAGCGGATAGTTCATACTCTTCGTTCCCTAGATAACGATGGCAGGCTTGCATTTTTCCATAGGTGTCGAAAGCGACATGGTTTCTAGTTGCTCCACATATTACGTCTTTAACGCGGCCATAGTAGAGGTTGGATATAACCTCAGTGAACCATGCGTGGCGCACAATTTTTCCTGTGATAAAGTCGGTTTCAATTTCTGCGGCTAAAGAATCTATCTCGGAAAAAAGCTCCTGTTGTATTGAGCTATCCACCCTGCCAGATTCAAACTCGTGAGAACCAGTTGAGATGTCGTTGAAGCCAGTGTCTCGCAAGAATTTATATGTTGCTAGTAATCGGCCAGGCTCCAGTTTGTAAGTGGCACGAGCGGCGCGAATGTTGTGTGGATAATATTTGAAGAAGGCGTCGATTCCGGCCATGACCGCGCCGGAACTTCCATTGCCGCTTAACAGTTTTCTAGTTTGATCATGCCAGATAGGCGGGCCATCCAAGCTGATGGAAACTCGGATGTCGTTACGGAGTATTGACTTGGCGACGGTTTTTTTTCCAAGACTCAGTCCATTGGTTGTAACCAGCAGCGTAAGCTCCTTATCGTGCTCCCTAGCTTTATTTCTGGCAAATCTAGCTAGCTTGTCAAGAAGTCGCGGATAGAGGAAAGGTTCGCCTCCAATAAAAGCAAGGTTAACTTTTTTGTTTACATTCATCTCGCCTAACGTAGCAATAATCTTTGAAATCGCAGGTTTCTCTAATTGAGGCGTGGAACGAATTTTTTCTTCAGCTCCCTCCTGAAAATTGTAACAATAGGTGCATCTTAGATTGCAACCTAAAGTTGGGCTTATCGCGAGGTAAGCGATTGGTAATTTGGCGTCTTCAAGGCGAATTCTGTTGATTCCTTCAAGAGCAATTAACTGCTTTACACTATCCATGTCGGATTTGCTTAAATCTGATGGAAAATTAACTAGGTTTGAACTTATTCTGAAAAGTAATTTGCTTGCATTTGAGTTTGGATCTAGTATGCTATTGGTCGGCGAGTGGTATATGTAATGTTTTTTGTCTCTATTTATTACTAGGATGTTGTTGGGGTTTGTAATGCTTTTCCAAGCATCATCTATTAACGCAGTTTGACCATTTATTGGTCTATCCATGGTTGGCTCCGGGAACTATGTTCTACGTTGGGCATAGCCCGTCTTCAACACCGCGCTCACCGCTAGGGCCACATCCACACGCGATTACGAGTTTAAGTTTTTCAATATCTAACTTGGCCCCGATTCTTTGAAAAGCCTCAAGGGCCGCCATTTTTTCCTCTTCTGTTGTCATTGATGCAAGCTTTTTCAAAGCCAACTTTAATTCGGTTTCTGTCTCGTTATTAGAGCTCATGCTTGCAACTCCTAGAGTGAGTGATAGCCATAGTTTTGACGTGGCTATCAATCTGTCAAAGAAAGAGATGTGTTTTTTGATGCCACTCGTCGGGAATAACACTTATCTATCGGTGGTTAGAATTGTCGGAGATAACTCTTACGCTCCCCCCGTGGAAAAGTTATTACGGTGTGCTGTTGAGTCGGCAAATTGGGTCGTACTGAAAGAGGTAATATAGTGGTCTAATGAAATCGGACACCCATTTAGGCGAGAATACTCGCCAGATAGAGGTGTCTGATGACCAAACAACGTCGTTCATTTTTCCGCTGAATTCAAATGCGAGGCCGCAGGCCTCGTGCTTGCTCCGAACGTTGAGCGGATGGTTTTGCGTAGTCGCGTGAACGAGCTGTTCTCCCAAAGCCGCAGCGCAGCGGGCAGCCGAAGCATCATGTTCATGATGCGAGAGGACGGCATAGAGATTGGGCGATTCAAGGTACGCAAGCTGATGAGCGAGATGAAACTGGTCAGCAAGCAGCCCGGCTCACATGCCTATAAAAAGGCGACAGTGGAACGGCCAGATATCCCGAACGTGCTGGATCGGGAGTTCACTGTAGAGAAACCGAATAAGGTCTGGTGCGGTGACATCACCTATATCTGGGCTCAAGGCCGCTGGCACTATGTGGCGATTGTGATCGAGCAGTTCAACCCGCACGACGCTTCGCTCGCCCAAATGTAAAACATCCTTCTGATTGAACTTAAGAAAGGTGGGTTCAAACTCAATCGTAAAGAAGTCAACCAGGCCGACGAGTACGTCCAGGACATCGCGAGCTCAGGGTATGTAAATGGTTCGCCTTTCATAACGGCATGGGTAGTGGGGCAGTCGATTGCGGCAGGAGTGGCCACCACGAAGACCGTTGGCGATGAGCACCATAAGTATGGGCAGGTGCGCGCCACCACCTACGGCACCTTGGTCGGCACGGCCAATTTACGTCTGATGCGTCTGCGGGAGACCTTGGAAGATCGATATGGCAACCTCAAGACCGGCGCGATTCTTCACAAGGTTCTCGCGACTCAAGAGCAGACGAGCTTTGACTTGGGTGCGGTGCCGGAATCTGGAGCCAAGGACGAAGCCTCCGTGACAGAGGTGGTCTGATCTACTTCACCATTACCTCTAGCGCTTCGTCGCGGAACACGATATGTGCATTGTGCAAATTCTGCACATTGCATCAGCCTGAGTGCGGTGCTGCTCGCATATGGGCCTGAGCAAAGCTCGGTGTGCTGGTAAGATCCGCTGCCTAGCGCGGGTACAGTTGTCCCCTGACATCCAAGACATCGGAAAAAAGGCTGGTAGAGAGTGGGTTCTCAAGAACAGATCAATGGCGTGAAATCAAAAAATGTTGCTCCCTCAGGGCCAGATCGTGCGGACGGTTGGGTAGGCGGGATCGTTCAAATACTGGCGGGACTCATGCTCAAGGCAGTTCGCGCTCATGACCGAGTTTCCTGGAACGCAGGCCATGCTCACGGCGTGAACGAGGCCAAGCTTGTTCTTAAATTTCCGCCTGCTGAAGTGGCTACGCCCGGGCTCGACACAAACCTTTTTGAGAATTTTGTCTTCCCCATATCGAAGACGTTAGCCAACACGATCAAAGCTGACGTCGAGAAATTATTGCCTGAACACCAGCAACCAACGCCAGTTCAATGGGACATGATTTTATCGACTGCCCCATCAACATGTATCGTAGCAGGAGCGGGAAGTGGAAAATCGACGACCATGGTGTTACGCCTTCTCGTCATCCATCATTACTTGGGCGTACCGCTGCAAAAGATTACTGTTGTCACTTTCACTAGGGATTCCAGATTTGACTTCATAAAAAAGCTTCAAAAAGTTTTCTCCGAATGGGAAATTAAAGTATCACAAGAGGAGGGCATGGCACTCGTCAGAACATTTCACTCGCGAATTTTGGACTTCTTTAAATGGTCGCCGACTTTTGTGGGCGTTAAGCCCTTTGAGTTTTTGTCTGAAAAAGCAGGCGGAGATGACGATGAAGAGCCTGAAAATCTGCTGAACGTCAAGCTGCATGCACGGCAACTGGCGCTGATGAACCAATGCTTCGCAAAACTTTATGAAAGCAATAGACAATTTCGCGATCTGATTATCGAACTAGCGACCCACCAAATCTCAATCGGGGACGAACTAAATCCTAATGATCCTGAGCATCAAAAAAGGATCTCCTCGATACGCCATATATCAAAACGCGATGAAGAGGTCTGCAATATTGTAGGTGGATTGTGGCGGAAGTCAGGTAGCTGGCCCATACCAGGTGTCGACGCTAGCCTTACTGAGGTTAGCTTGGGTGGACATAGGTTTTATGCCGATGGTTACATTAAGGAGCTCGATACATATGTCGTACTGGGCTTGGATGCGCGGGAACATTCCAAAGAAATAAAGCTTGAATCGGAAGATCGCCCTTTATCCCAAGCTGCGAGCCTAAGGAAAATATTTTTCCAACTCTACTTTAAGGGCAAAGTGCTTTATCTGACAAACTATGAGCAGAGCAAAGCCACCTTAGAGGTGTTGCTTGGCAGAGTCTCATCCGGCCCTGGCTTTAGCTATAAAGTTAAAGGAGAGATAAGTGCGTCTCCGTTGATGCAGGCATTTCACTCCACTGCGTCGTTCCTGGAAAACCTAGGCTTGGACGTGCCTGGCTCAGTGACGAAAATGCAATTCAGCTCGACTGACGTGGATAAGAAATTTTTCATGGCCCTGGCTATTTACTGGCCAGAATTCGAGCGCTTTTTGAGTGTTCAAACTCCTAAGAGCATGACTTTCAATAGCATGTTCGCGTTGTTCGGCAGGGCTAGTGAGGAAAATTTCAGCAAGGTACCTCTCAATGCTCTGATGGCTCAAACGGTGACATTGGTAGATGAGTTCCAGGATTGTGGGGCGAACACTATCTCATGGTTGCAAGGGGTCTTCAGTGAGTTGAGAAAGCGTCGAGCAGCGCTTCACACATCCTATGGGAAAGTCTTTCCCTCACTCATGGCTGTAGGAGATGACTGGCAGAGTATCTATGGCTGGAGAGGCAGCTCCCCCAAGTTTTTCCAAAAATTTGAGAAGTATTTTCCATCTCCGAGAACGCGGCATCTACTGCTTAAGGATAATTTTCGATCCCAACAAATGATCATCGATGCAGCCGAGAGCATTGTCAAAACGGCGAGGACGTCTCCAGAAGCTCCAAAAGATAAAACGGGCATCGCTGCACATCCAGTTATAAAAAACGTTCTAAACCCCGTACAGCTATGGAAGCGAGACGATGATCGCCTGTTGGAATTGGTCGAACGTCACTACAATCAAGGGCACGAGATCATGGTGCTGACGCGCTCCAGAAGCACTAAGAGTGCGCTCACCACAAAACTCAACGGCATTCTCAACAAAGCGAAACGAGACAAAAAGCCTGACAACATACGCCTTATGACCTACCACGGATCCAAAGGATTAGAAGCGGATGTGGTTTTTCTAGTCGGCGATTGTGAACAGCTCACGCTGTCAGACTATCGTAACCAAGCCTACGTGCAGGCGGATCTGTCTATGAACGGGGAAGCGCTCGCATACGATGACGCTCAAGGCGACGAAGTCATGCGCTTGGCATACGTAGCAATCACTCGTGCCAAACTCTACTGTTATTGGTTTATGGAAGAAAACGCTACTGGGGGGAACGGCTTACCAAAAGCCTCTGAGCGCGTTGATACTTCACACCCATTTTTTGAAGATTTTCGCCAATAGGGCACTGTTAAAGTTTTTCTGTCGGTGATTCCGCACCCGAGCTTTCGCCCTAGCTGAGCAGCAAGAGGTGGCGCTGGACGCCCCATGCCTTACCTGTTGCTCGGCATTAGTGATTCCAGCTTGGCGGCTCAGAACGCCGTAGTCACTCTGAAATCTCCTCAGCAGTCATCTGCGGCTCTCAACCCCTGTCACGCATACCCACACCACGCACTGAAAGGCTTCGCTCCTGGTCATGCGAGTGGTAGTAAACGTTCTGAGTGGTGCTGAGGCTGCTATGGCGCAAGTCCATCTGCAAATCTTTTGGACTTCGCAGCGGGGCGTCAAACGTCGCAGAGGTGTGTCTGAGCCAGTGTGCAGAGGCCGCTCGCAGACTGTTCATCTCATGCTCTTCGCGCTGCTCATCGCGCATTCGAGCCAGAGCGTTATCGAATACTGATTGGAGGAGGGCGCGTACCTGTCGCCCCGACAACCCTGAACGACCTCGGATGGTCATGAGCAGGGGCGTCTGATCATTCCAACCAGGCAGTGCAGGCAGCCCAATAAACCGACGGTAGCGCGTCAGGTATTTAGAGATGTACTCGTCCCTGACGGCAACCTTCCCGGCTTTGTTGCCTTTGCCGATTACGTGATACCACCAGTTGCCCTCCGGATCTCGTCGGAAGTCTCCCATGACTGGGCTCCAGTTTGGTCTGCCGACGATGTCGGACACACGAAGGTACATCGCGAAAAGGGTCGCCACAATGAAAAGGGTGCGCTCATGCCGTTTGGGCTCCTCAAGCGCCATTTGCTCAGCAGTCTCCAGTACGTAGTCCCATTGCAGAGGAGTCAGAGCACGGCTTGTCCCTTCATCTTGAGGGGTGCCACGGCTGAGACTTTTCTTCTTGATCATCCTGAACGGGTTAGCTGCGACCGTACCGTCCTCGACCATGTACTCAAAGAAACGGCTGCAGATTGTGTAAATCTGGTTGAGGGTGCTGGGCGAGGCCTTGTATTGCATCGCGACATCTTGAGCCATGCCAAGCTCGGGATCCCGGGCGTAATTGTTTGGAGCCGCTTTCAGTTCGCCCGAAGAATCTTTCGCACGTTTCAGGCTGAATGGTCTCCATTTTGGGTTCGGGATGACCGGATCACCCCACGTCGACTCAGTATGGTCACTGGTGACGAAACGACCACGCACAATGGTGCCAATCCACTCAGCAGGCGGATTGCGACAAAACTCCAGGTAGTCTTCAGCATCTTGGCGCTTGAGCTGTGAGAACGGCGTTTTCTTTATGATGAGTGCCCACAAAAGCAAGCGCTCGACATGCGTCCTATATGAAGTAAATGTCAGGCTGTTGTCTGAAAACGCTCGAAGAAAATCTCGCGCGGCGAGGTAACCCTTATGGGCCTCAACTGAGGGTGGGAAGTTATCAATATAGTCACGAACACAAACCATACTGGAATAGCGCAAACTAAAGTCCGTATCAATGAAGATCTCGTAAGTCTCAAAAATAGGCATTGGTTGCGTAGACATTTTGGTGTATTACCGGGTGACTTGGCGGTGATAAGAGACTTCCAGTAATGGAAGTAATTGGAAGTCAGGGCAGGGTGGTTGTGTCTTTTTCTTCGAGGCGAGCACGTCCGTCTCCCTGGATGAATCACTCATACCTAGCCCTAACAATTTGATCGATGTCATCTAGGTTATACATACTAAGCTTGGCTTTGCAAGTATTGTTATGCAAATATTTGCTGACAGCCTAGAAAGTAAAGATGCTTTAGTTATATATTGAGAGTTTTGGCCGGAGCTGAATTAGAGACGGCTGGGCAGCCCCAAGCTGCGAGGGCTTCATGCTGGAACTGCCCATATTTTGAGAGGCGCCACTGCTGCTTTATATAGGCGGCAGGACTTCACGCAGGCCGTGACCTAGGGGGCACTTTTAAAAGATTCGGTTACTTTTAAAAGTTGGAAGTTGTATCGCCACTAAATTCGGGGGTACGGCAGTGAATCACCATGTTTTGCGGGATTGATCATTTTTAAAAGTTTCGGTCATTTTTAAAAATTAATACTTTCAGTGCGCACGCATGCCTCTTGGGCACAACCAGTTGTCAGTCCATAAAAAAGACTCTTGAAATCTAAAGTAGTTGGTGTTTTATAATGAAGCTTCTTCGAAGCTTCAGTCTTGAAGCCACTTTTAGTTAGTCTGCCCCCGCGTATTTAACGCTGTTCTATGCACTTCAATCTCCTATGAACTGACATATTGATCGCTCGCTCCAACGCCTATCCACGCTACGTACGCCGACGGTGTTAGTACTCAACCAGGCTTTGCCTTCACGGCACAGGCAAGGTTTAGATCACCTTGGTGTGGCTTCTTGATATTCGGTCTTTGTGGATCATCGCACTGCCGGATGAGACTGGAACGATCTGACGCTGAACGATTATTGGAGCTATGCGTAAGTGTTTCGAGCGCTTCAGGGCTCAGAAAATCGCAAACCACCATATTCATTGGGCTACGGGCGTGGTCATTTTTAAAGGATTCAACCATTTTTAAAAAATGGTCTCGCATCCTGAGGCTTTGTTGCACTGAACGAAACCGTTCGAAATGGGCGCTTATCAGGACGCATGGAGGCCTTCTGAAGCCGCATACAGCGTTTCGAGCCTACATAAAATGGCCAAACCATGGGTTATGACCTATGCCGCCAAAATTAAAAAACGCTGAAATGGAGATTTATGAGGGTGTTGATTGCTCGGAAAGGCCCGGCCAGCAAGGCTTTTAGGGTGGAAACGCTGGGCGCCACCCAAAGCGTCATTTTTAAGGGAAGGCCACACCGGGGTTAGCCAGGCTGGTTTTTTCTCCTGTGTGATGTCCATGCAAACCAGCAGGCCGGAGCTTCAAATCCGGCCTGCACTGACCTTGGTGGCGCACTGTATAATTACGCATAATGTATATTATGTTAAATCATGGATGCACGACACGCCGATCGCTATCTGAACCGGCTTGCTCATAATTGGAATCCACAGACGCCACACCTACCACACTACAAAACCATCAACGCTCACAAAGATCAGCCGTTCCGATCCCTGCCCTCACGCTCTCTGTATTCACGAGGTGAACACATCATGAGGCGCTTGAAGGCGTGGCTGAAAGCACTGTCGGAGTCATACCCAAGCTTCTGCGCGATCGACGAGATGGTGCCCTGGTTGGTTTTCAACAGTCTCTTGGCCAGTTGCATGCGCCAACGCGAGACATATTCCAGCGGTGTGAAACCAGCCTTTTGCTTGAACCGCAAGGCAAAGGTCGAGCGGGAAACACCGGCAATTTGGGCGAGGCTCTCCACTGTCCAGGCGCGTGCGGGGTCGGCGTGGATGGCCTGAATGGTCAGCCTGATGCGCGGGTCGGATATCGCCAGCAACCAACTGGGTGAGCCATGACCTTCTTGGGTCAAGTAGATACGTAGCACCTGCACCAGCATGATGTGGCCCAGGTGCTGAGCAACAATCGAATGGCCCAGAGACGGATTCGTGAGCTCATGGGCGATCCGTTGCAGGGCCCAGTTCAACACGGACGCTTGGTCCGAACCGCTTCTGATGACGGCGACCGGTGGCAATCCGCTAAAAAGAAGCTGGGCCTCATCACCAAAGTCAAAACGCCCCCCAATCAGGAAAAATGTGTCAGCGGTGCCGCAACGCGCGATGCCGTGCGTGGCCTGCTGGTAAATCGTATCCGAATGGATCGCGGGCAATGCCATGTCGCTGAGCAGTGAAAACGCCCGCTTGCGTGACAAGAGAAAGCAATCACCGACGTTCAACTGGATCGGTTGCTCCACGCCCTCCACCTTCAGCCAGCATGCGCCCTCCAGGATGGCATTGAACTTGATGCCGTCGGGGGCCGGGAAGTCGATGGCCCAGTCTCCGCCTGCCATGAGGCCCGCAAAGGAGGAACTATGGGTGTTGAGAACGGATAAGGCTTCAGACAAAGGATCCATAAGGACTGGACGATCTCGACAGACAATTGGACGTTGTTGCATTCACAGTCCCAATTCTAGCCTGGACAATGCTGGCCGAGGGATTTGCCCTCCTTCCCGTCATATCGCGAGGACACGCCATGGCCAGCCAACAGTCGCCCATCCAGTCAGGGTTCGGAGCGCAAACCACTGCACTTGAAGTACTCGAAGGGCTCGATCTCTCCCACGCTACCGCCATCGTGACCGGAGGGCATTCCGGCCTGGGACTGGAGACGACACGGGCGCTGACAGGTGCGGGGGCGCATGTCATTGTCGCGGCGCGCGATGTTGAGTCGGCACGAGTCAACACAAGCGGCCTTGCCAATGTGGAGATCCAGCGCCTGGATCTCTCCGAGCTGGCCAGCGTGCGTGACTTCACGCAGCGCTTTCTGGCCAGCGGCCGGCACCTCGACATCCTGATCGGTAGCGCGGGCATCATGGCGTGCCCGCAGACCCGTGTCGGGCCCGGCTGGGAGGCGCAGTTCGCGACCAACCATCTCGGACACCATGCCCTGGTGAACCTGCTATGGCCCGCGCTCAAGGGCGGCGCCCGGGTGGTCATGGTGTCATCGGCGGGTCACCACCAGTCCGGCATCCGCTGGGGCGATGTGCAATTCACGCACGGGTACGATAAGTGGCTGGCGTACGGGCAGTCGAAGACCGCCAACGCGTTGTTTGCGGTTCACCTTGATCGGCTGGGTCAAGGCGACGGCGTTCGGGCCTTTTCCCTCCACCCCGGAAAGATTCTCACCCCTCTGCAGCGCCACCTCACGCAAGATGAAATGATTGCCGCCGGCTGGTTGGATGGCAACGGCCAGCTTGCCGATCCGACGTTCAAGACCCCACAGCAAGGTGCCGCCACTCAAGTCTGGGCCGCGACATCGCCACGACTCAATGGCATGGGGGGCGTGTATTGCGAGGATTGCGAAATCGCTTCGCTGGACGCAAGCGAGCCACCCTCCTTCGTCGGTGTCCGGCCTCATGCTGCCGACCCTGATCAAGCAGAACGCCTGTGGGCGCTATCAGCGCAACTGACAGGGATTGATGCGTTTTAACGCAAGCCAGGTTAAGCCTGCGCCACGGAGGGACGGTGTCTTCGTCCCTCCTCGCCTTGCGACTCGATAACAGCCGCTCACCCCGTCACGGCCTGATAGACAACCCGGTGTGCCTCGGTCGGCAGCGGCACTTCCCACTTGAACAGCATGCGGCGGATATCATCGTTGCGCAGTGAGGTGTCGCGCTTCTGGTTGCGCCGCATGATCTCGTCCTCGGGGCGCTCCAGGTAAAGAATCTCCACCTGCGCGCCATAACCGTAGAGCAAGTCCAGGGTGCGGTTGCGCATCTGCGCCGACAGGTGCGTCGAGTTCCACACAAAGGGTTTGTGTTCGCGCAACAAGGCCTTGGCCCGGTCGATGGCATAGTGCGCAGCGGCGCCCTCGTTCTGTCCGTGGCGCAGGCCCAGGGCCTGGCGCGCGTCGTCGAACGACACCACCGGCAGGTCCGGGTAATGCTGTGCGGTCCAGGTGTCCTTGCCGCTAGCCGGCAGGCCCGAGAGCATCACCACCGACGAACCTTGCGGCGCGTGCAACGGGTAGTCGGGGTGTACCCGGGCGCCACGCAGGTACTGGATGCGCGTGTAGTCGTCGACAAAGGCTCGCGGCCCGTGCAGGCAGCCCTCCTCCTCCGCCAGTTCACGCCACAGTTCGATGTCGCTCAGCACATCGGCCTTGCCGACGTAATCGCGGCCCTGCATATCGGCTTCGGCCACGGCACAGAGCATCCACAGCGGCAGTTCCCAGGACAGTTTGTGCAACAGGAATTCAGCGCTGCGGCCGCTGCGATCCCCTTGCAGGGCGAAGAATGGCACCTGGTGCACGGCGATGATGCGGCAGATCTGCTCGCGCAGCTCGAAAGGCACGCCGGCGCGCCACAACAGCAACCGCGCATCCACCGCACCCCGGCGCGAGTGGCCTGGCTGGCCAATACGCCCGGTATCCGGGTCGATCACCGTGGTGTCGGGTTTGGCGATGTCGTGCAACAGGGCGGCGAAAAACAGCACAAAGCGCTGCTCGACGCTGGCCTGCTGGTAGGCGGTTTGCGCCAGCAAGGCTTCGACCACCCGGCGGGTGTGAATCCACACATCACCCTCGGCGTGGTAGGTCGGGTCTTGCGGTGTGTCGGCCAGGCGCGTCAGGGCCGGAATGGCCGCCAGGCAGGCGGCGGCGTCCATCTCGCGCCCCGGCTCGGGAACCAGTTGTTGCAGTTGTCGAAAATCCATATCGGAAGGCTCCTTCAGTAGCCGTGGCGTGGGCCCTGCCAGTCCATGGACAGGCGCGGCGCATAGAGGTCGACGCCGTCGGCCAGTTGATTGGGGATGAAGGGTTGGTTGGCATGATGCTGGTCGGCATCGAGGATGGCCTGAACGAAGTCCTGGCGTACCCACTTGAGCCGCCCGAGGGTCTGCTGCTCGTCCTCGAGCTTCAGGTACAGGCCTTCCATGCGGCTGGAACGGTCGCACTGGCGCCAGGCCCGGGCCAGGTCGAGGCCTTCGCGGCGCACCACCTGTTCGAACACCTCGCGCCAGCGCTCGCTCTTGGCCAGTGAATCGTTAACCAGCGCCATCAGCTCGGCGTGCCGACGCGGCGCCGGGCCTTCGTACAGCACCGGCACCGACAGCACCGGCCCACCCTCGAGCAGGCAGCGGCGCGCCGCGGTGGAAAGAAACAGCCCTGTGGCGCGGTCCCACACATCGAACTCGCAGAAGTAATGTGGCAAGCGGTCGTAGAACACCGAGTGCTTCTTGTGCAGCCATTCGCCATACAGCACGAAGCGATCTTCCAGGCGCTCCAGCAACCAGTGCTCGTGGGCCGAGGCCCACTGCTTGAACAGATTGAACTGGCGTTCGCGACCGCCGCCGGTGAGGTAGTGCCCCCGGGACTGCAGGCGCAACTCACCGCCGGCGGTAAAGCTGATGCCGGCGTTGGCGCCATCGAGTTTTTCTTCCACCACCAGCCACTGCCCGGCCAGGGCGGCATAGCGCACCTGGCCAGTGTCAGTGTCGCCCTCCTGCAGGCGCGAGCCTTGCAGGTGGGGCGTGCGGGGGTATTTGAGCAGTTCCAGGTTGTGCGCGGTGGCACGAGTGTCCATGTGCATGGGTTTGTCCTCGAAAATAGAGAAAAACCAACGACAGGATCAGGCAGGCATGGCAATGAAGCGCCGCCGCGCGCAGGCGCGGGCAGCCATCAGGCAGGATGGACCGTCGTCGGTATCAGGCGTGTTGGCTGGCGTAGGGCACTGGCTTCACCACTTGGAGAAAAGGTTGCAGAGGCTTCAGGGCGCGCATTCAACAGCAGATAGCGGCATCAGGTCAAGCCCCGGGACGGTAAAGCTCCAGCGGCCCTGTTTGCGCGCAACACCCGAGCTTTTGTCATGAAAAAAACCGCCTGCTGCTCATAGGGTGCTGCACGTCATAACCTCGATAAGGAATCGATCATGAAACTTTCAAGCGTGCTGATGGCTGGCGTCATCGGCCTGGCCCTTGCCCCTTTGGCCCAGGCCTCGTCCACGGCTGATCACGAAGAAAAAGCCCAGTTGCGCAAGCTCTTCTGCGAGTCGAAGGGCGGCGCCGACATCACCGCGCTGGGTGAGCTGAAGAAGTCTGACGACGTCGGCGCCGTGGTGGTGTGCAAGCTCCCGCCGTCCCCCACCACGGTGGTGGAAAACCAGGCGGCATCGAGCCTTGCCGCGCTGCCACTGACGCCTGTCACGGCAACGCTTGCGCCACCGTCCGGGGTCTACAAGCTCGCCCCGGGAGCCAGCAGCGTCAACACCTCCTGTTCGGCCAACCTGGCCATCGCCAAATGGGCCGGCTTGCCCAATACCAGCAACGGCAACGCCACCTTGAACTGCCGCGGATACAATGCCGGCGCAGCGGGCGGCACGCTGGGCTGCAAGATCGAATGGACCGGGCCGACCCAGGTCGCCATCGGGGTCACCCCTTACGGCGGCCAGGTGGCGGTGAACTTCAGTTGCCAGGCCCTGTACTTCGGTTCCGTCGGCACGGTGATGGATTTCAGCTACGCCGATCCGACTTATCCGCGCATCCGCTACGGCTCGGTCCAGGCCACCAGCAGCATGACCATCACCCAGTGATGCCATGCCGGCTCCGCTGAGCTTCGATCAAGCGCCGGCAGGGCCGCTCCCTGCCGGCCCCGCCCTCGCCTCATGGCTTGCCGCGCATGCTGTTGCGCCATATGCGGTAGGTCCTGATCCCCGAGCGCACCGAACCGAACAGCAACTGGCTGTCCGTTTCCCGAGTCATTCCCGAGCGCTCCAGCATCGCCAGGAAAGTGCCGCGGGCACGGGCGATCGCAAAGTAGATGCCTTGGGCGGCCAGGGTCTCGCGGATTTCCCGCAGCACCGCGATGCCGCTGACATCGATATCGGTCACCGCCTCGGCGTCGAACAGCACCACCTCGGCTTCGCTCTCGCGCTGCACGGTGTCGAGCAGGCGCATCTTGAAGTAGTCGGCGTTGAAGAACAGGATCGCGTCGTCGAAGCGATACACCACCAGGCCGGGAACAGTCTGCGCTTGCGGGTACTGCCTGATATCCACCTGGCCTTCGATGCCCGGCATCCAGCCCAGCACCGCGTCGGTGGGTTGGTAGATGCTGTACAGCAGGCGCAGGATGGCCAGGGTCACGGCGAACATGATGCCCGGCAGCACGCCCAGGCCCAGCACGCTGACGGTGGTCAGCAGGCACAGCCAGAACTCGAAGCGGCTGAGCCGGTAGATTTGCTTCAGGGACTTGACGTCGAGCAAGCCCCAGCCCGCCATCAACAGCACCGCGCCCAGGGCCGGTTGCGGAATCCACGCCATGGGCGCGGTGAAAAACAGCAGAATCAGCGCGATCGCCAGCGCGGCGATGATGCCCACCAGCTGGCTCTTGCCTCCGGCCATGTCATTGACCGCGGTACGCGAATCCGCGCCGCTGATGGCAAAGCCCTGGGAGGCGCCGGCGGCCAGGTTGCTCAGGCCCAGGGCGATGAACTCATGGTTGGCGTTGATTGCGTAGCCATGGCGCGCGGCGAAACTGCGGGCAGTGAGCATGGCGCTGCAGAAACTCACGGTGGCGATACCCAGCGCGTCGCGCAGCAGGCTCTTGCTTTCCTCCAGGGTGGTCTTGGGCCAGGACAACTCGGGAATCCCCGCCGGCACATGGCCGAGGATCGCCACCCCAAAGCGGTCGAAGCCGAATAACCCGGCCAGCAAGGTGAACAGCGCCACCGTCAGCAGCGCTGCCGGCAGCCGCGGGTAGCGTCGCGGCAGCCAGATCAAGAGGCCCAGGCTGGCCAGGCCGATGGCCAGGGTCAGGCCATGGATTTCCCCCAGGCGCTGGAGGAAATCCGCCAGCCCCAGAATGAAGCCATCGCCTTCGATCTTGAAGCCCACCACCTTGCCCATCTGCCCGGCGATCAGGCTCAGACCGATGCCGTTGAGGTAGCCGATGAGGATCGGCCGCGAGAAGAAGCTGGCGATAAAACCCGCCCGGGCGATCCCGGCGGCGATCAGCATCAGGCCCACCAGCACCGTGACAATCATCGACAATTCGACGGTACGCTGCAGATCGCCCATGGCCAAAGGCGCCACGGCCCCGCCGAGCATGGCGCAAGTGGCGGCATCGGGGCCGACCATCAGCTGCCGCGAGCTGCCGATCAAGGCATAGACGATCATCGGCAGCACACAGGCGTACAACCCGTACTGCGGCGGCAGGCCGACAATCTGCGCATAGGCGATGGCAATCGGGATCTGGATAGCCGCCACGGACAACCCGGCCCGCAGGTCGGCGCGAAACCATTCGCGGCGGTAGTGCAACAAGTTGGACAGGCCAGATAGGCAGCGGGATAACGACATGCCGAGTCCTTTCGAAGTAGTGCGTTCTGTTTTTGGGCCGCGTTCTGGCGGCCCTCTTGTTTAGCCAGGCGACGCGGGGGCGCGTATTCAAGCGAATCGAGCCACTGATCGCCATGAGCTGGAGCAGCTTTTGCGTCGATCGCGGGGGTTCTGTACTTTCACAAGTAATTTCCCCAACCCCTAGGTATGCTCCGCGCATATTGCCGATCACTGACACCGGGATGCCAGCCCAAGCCTCTGTTGCCAAGCCTCTGCTGCCAAGGCACCGCTCATGGAGCCGTATCCTCAAGGACGTTTGAACGATGAGTACCCCCGCGCTGGACATCACCAGCCTCACGCCATTGCCCTACCACCAGCAGGTGGTCGATTACCTGAAAACCAGTGAACCTGCGGTGTGGGCCTGGGCCTCGTCCCTGGGCGTTCAGCAGGAACACGCCCAGGATGTGCGCGCGCAACTGCTGCGAGACACCTATCGCCTGAGCCCGGAGACTCACCCGCAGGCCTATCAGGCCTGTGAGACGGCGTTGCAGCGCTTGCAGATCCAGGCCCCCGCGACCCTCTACCAGGCCGGCGATGGCAGCATGAACGCCAGCCTGTATTACCTGGCCGGTGAAGTGCATGTGGTGTTCTACGGGCCGATCCTTGAACGGCTCGACGCCCAGGAGCTGCTGGCGTTGCTGGGGCACGAACTGGCTCATTACCGCTTGTGGTCGGAGGACGAGGGTGACTACCTCACCGCCGAGCGGATTCTCAATCACGCAATGGCCGACGTGTACACGCCTCCCAGCCTGGAACAGACCGCGCGTCTATACAGCCTGCACACCGAAATCTACGCCGATCGCGGGGCGGCGCTGGCGGCGGGCAGCCCGGAAGCCTCCATCACCTCGCTGGTCAAGGTCCACACCGGGATTCTCAGCGTCGATGCCGCCAGCTATCTGCAGCAGGCCCGTGAACTGGACGGCAAGGACGCGCCGCTGTCCCAGGGCGTTTCCCACCCGGAGACGTTTCTGCGCTCCCAAGCGGTGGAAAGCTGGTGGCGGCAGCTCCCAGAGACCGACGACTGGCTGCACCGCCGTTTGCGCGGGCCCTTGTCGCTCAACCGCCTGGACGTGACCGACCAGATCGAGTTGACCGCCCTCACCCGCGGCTTTATCGCCCGTTTTATCGGCAACGCGGTGTTGCAGTCCGAGGCGGTGCTCAATCAGGTGCGCGGCTTCTTTCCCGACTGGAAAGCCCAGGAAACACCGCTGGATCTCGGCACGCTGAAGCCTGAGCGCATCGACGCGAGCATCCACGAATACCTGCACTTCATCATGCTCGACCTGTGCCTGGTCGACCGCGACCTGCGGGATGAAGCCCTGCTGCATGCCGCGCGCACGGCGAAGCAGCTCGGCAGCGCCGACGACTTCATCAACGTGCTCAAGCGCGATATCAAATTCCCCAAACGTGAGCTCGACCCCATCGTTCGTGCGCTCAAGGCGGAGGTCGACACATGGACCCAATAACTCAACCGCTGAACTTCGCCCAATTGCTGCAGAGCCACGATGGCGCCGCCGTGCCCATCGACGATGTGCTGTTCCTGGCCCTGCCGCTGCTGCGTCAGGTGGCGCAACTGCATGAACTGGGGCATGTCGCCCAGCTCAGTTACCTGGATGTGGTGCTAGGGCCGGAACGCACCCTGCAACTGCGCCACCCCGAGGGCCAGTCGCCGCGCCTGGCACTGGAGGCGATCAAGCAGGTGCAGCCCAATCCAGAGTCGGCGCTGAATATCGTCGGCAAGGTCCGCCTGACCCGAGACTCGGAAACCGGCGTGGCCATCACCGACCTGCAAGTCCAGGAAGACCCGCACCAGGCCATCGACCACCCGGTGTTCCTGACGGACTTGCACAGTTGGGAACATCGGCTCGGCCATCACGACGAAATCAGCGATATCTTCCAGCTCGGCCAATTGCTGGCGTGCCTGGCCTGCGGCCTGGATTTTGCCGACATCAACGACCTCAAGTCGTTCGCTGCGCACCGGCGCAACCTGTTCCAGCTCAATGGCCGGCTCAACCCGGTGCTGGCCAATGTGATTGTCGAAATGACCGAGCTTAACCGCCATGAGCGCGCCACCGATGTTGGCTCGCTGGCGCGGCGCCTGGAGTCCTGGCGCGAGCAGCCGGCCAGCCTGGATGTCGAGCGGGTGCTGGCCCAGGCCGAAGGTCCGGCGTCGCGGCGCACCGTGGTGCTGGAGCATCTGCGCAACCGGCTGTTCGACCTGTCGCGGCGCAATCGCCTGCTGTACTTCCGCCCGACCCAGGCCAGCGTCAACTTGACCGTGGCCAGCGTGCCGCTGGTGATGCGCATTGAAAGCATCCGCCCCGAAGCGTTGTGCACCTGGCAGCCGAGCTTCGGCGGTTTCTCCGAGCAGGTACTTAGCGGCAAGCCCGTTGGCCTGCAGCAATGGCTGCGCTTTGAAGACCAGACCTGGCTGCAGGCGTCGCTGGAACGCCTGATCCAGGAAACCCGTCGCGATCGCGCCGAGTTCGGCTTCAGCAACCTGCGCCTGGTGGTGGCCTTCATGCATTGGCACAACCTCAAGGACACGCCGGAGGAACGCATCGTCACCCCGCTGCTGTGGCTGCCCGTGGAGCTGAGCCGCAAAAAGGGCGTGCGCGACCAGTTCATGCTGCAGTGCGATGAAACCGAGGCCGAATTCAACCCGGTGCTGCGTCACCAGTTGCGCCAGCTCTACGACATTCAATTGCCGGAAACCGTCGATCTGCAGAATACCTCCGTGGAACACATCCACGCCGAGATTGCCCGACAGATCAAGCTGACCGAGCCCGGCGTCGAACTGCGCCTGCAAAGCAAACCGCAAATCGAGCTGATCCACCAGAAGGCGGTGCAGCATCTGCACCACTTCCAGCGTCGCCGGGCCCGGCAGCGCTCGGTCATGCCCCTGGTGAAACCGGATTTCAGCTACGACCGCGAAGAATACCGCCCACTGGGCCTGCAACTGTTCCAGCAAAGGGTGCTGCCCAGCGAGCTGCCGCTGCGCCTCGCGATCGGCGCCAAACCCTCGCTGCGCACCCAGCATCCGCAAATGGTTGCCAGCAGCAACGAAAACAGCACGTTCGCCATGCCCGAGAATCAGGGGCATCGCTACGCCTGGGACATCGACCTGACCCAGGTGACCCTGGCCAACTTCAACTATCGCAAGATGTCGCTGGTACGCGACTACGCGCAGCTGATCGACGAACCGGCCCAGAACCAGGCGTTTGACCGGATGTTCTCCATCGAGCCGCGGGACGTCGACGTCCAGGCCCCGGACCCGATCCCGTTGCCCGAGCAATGGAACGTGGTGGCCGGCGACGCGACACAGAATGCCGCCGTCAGCCTGGCTCGCACCGGGCGCAACTTCATCATTCAGGGGCCGCCGGGCACCGGCAAATCCCAGACCATCACCAACCTGATCGCCGACTACGCCGGGCGCGGCCTGCGGGTGCTGTTTGTCTGCGAGAAGCGCGCGGCGCTGGATGTGGTTTTCCATCGCCTGCAACAGAGTGAGCTGGGCGAATTGTGCTGCCTGATTCACGACTCCCAGACCGACAAGAAAGCCTTCGTGGGCAATCTGCGCGAGTGTTATGAACGCTGGATTGCCGGCGATGACCAGACGCCGCAGTTGCAAGCCCGACGCGACGCCGCGCTCGCCACCCTGAGCCAGCAGTTGGGCCTGATCGAGCGTTTTGAACAGGCCATGGCCGGGGTGCCGGAGCCCCTGGCCTGCTCCGTGCGTGAGCTGGTACGCCAGCTGATCGAGCTGCCAGCCGCCGCACAGCTGCCCCCCGAAGCCCTGGAGCGCTTGCCCGAATGGCGCCACTGGCAGGCCCAGAGTGAGCTGACCGGGCGCTTGTATCAGGCCGTCCATGAGCGCTTTGGCCTCGACAGTTTTGCCCGTCACCCTTTCAGCCACCTGGGCGCAAGCCTGGTCACCCACGAACATGCCTATGGCCAGCTCAAGGCATTCCTGGATGAAGCCAGCGCACTGATGGACAGCGTCGAGTCGTTCCTTGAATCCTCCTCGAGCCTGTTGTCCAGCGACACCGGCCTGACGGACGCGCAGGTACTGACTCAGGCGGCCGAACAGATGACCAGCGCCAACCTGGGGTCGCATCTGGACCTGCTGGAGCCCGGCTCAACGGGCTCCCAGGCACTGCACGCCGAACAGGCGGCGTTACAGACGCTGACCGTGCAACAGCACAACGCCCGTGAAGCCACCCGCCATTGGCGCGACAAGCTCGCGCCCCAGGACACCCAGGCCGCCCAGGACCTGGCGCAACGGCTGGAAGCCTCGCCGCTGCGTTGGCTGCAACCGTCCTGGTGGCGGCTGCGCGGCGAATTGCAACGGCGCTACGACTTCAGCCAGCACGCCATCCGCCCCAGCTACCGCAGCGTGCTCGACAACCTGGCCGGCGAACACCGCGCCACCGCCGAACTGCAAGCCGAGCAGCAACGCCTGCAAGGTCGCTACGGCGTCCAGGACATCGACCGGTTCGTGCAGAACCTGCAGGCCCTGCTCCAGCAATTGAGCGCCTCGGCCTTGTTGCGCCAATGGCTCGAAAGCCTGCGCGGCCAGCCGGACGCCCTGCCCGGCGTAACCCGGGAAGCCAGCCTGCGCCAGCCCGTGGCGCGCCTGAGCGAGCTGCTGGCGCAACACTGTGTGTTCGAAACGGCGCCGAGCCTGGGCCAGTTGGCCGAATACCTGCGCGACCTGCGCGAAGAACTCGACGAGCTGCCTGACACCCTGCCCCTACTCAATGAGCTGCACCAAGCCGACTCCGTCTGCCTGTTGGCGGTGCAACAACACGCCCTGCCGCAGCGTGCGCTGGATGCCTTGATCGCCCAGGAAAACCTGACCCGCCTGTATCGCGCCAACCCGTCACTGGCCCGCTTCGACGGCCCGGCCTTGAGCCTGGCGGCCCATCAGGTCAGCCAGGCCGAAAGCAGCCTGCTCAAGCACAACGCCCATGTGCTCAGCGCCACCCTGCACCAGCGCTTTCTGCAGCATGTGAAGCAGTCGGCCATGTCGGTGACCCAGTTGGACGCCCAGGCCCGTGAGTTCAAGAAGGTCTATGCCAAGGGCCGTCGCGAACTGGAGCATGAGCTGGGCAAGACCATGCGCTATCGCTCCATCCGCGAAATGGCCAGCGGCGACAGTGGCCGGGTGATCAACGACCTCAAGCCGATCTGGCTGATGAGCCCGCTGTCGGTATCGGACACCCTGCCACTGACCCCGGACCTGTTCGACGTGGTGATTTTCGACGAAGCCAGCCAGATCCCCAGCGAAGAAGCCGTGCCGGCCTTGAGCCGTGCGCAGCAGGTGATCGTGGTGGGTGACGAGATGCAGTTGCCACCGACCAACTTCTTTTCCAGTGCCGGCGACCAGGACGATAACGAACTGATCGCCATGGAAGACGGCGAACAGATTGCAATCAACCTCGATGCCGACAGCCTGCTGAGCCAGGCCGCGCGCAATTTGCCGGCGACCCTGCTGGCCTGGCACTACCGCAGCCGCCATGAGGCGTTGATCAGCTTCTCCAACGCGGCGTTCTATGAAGGGCGGCTGATTACCATCCCCGACCGTCGTATCGAGCGCCCTGCCCCGGCCCATGCCGCCCTGGAGTCCACCGATGCCCAGGCGGTAACGCTGGGCGCCGACACGCTGCTCGATAGCCCGATCAGCTTCTTGAAGATGAGCGATGGCGTCTACCTAAGCCGCAGCAACCTGGCCGAAGCGCGCTACATCGCCCACCTGGTGCGTGAACTGCTGCAACGCGAAACCGGGCTGAGCCTGGGCATCGTGGCCTTCTCCGAAGCCCAGCAAGGCGCCATCGAGCAGGCCCTGGAAGACTTGGCCGCCAGCGACTCGGCGTTTGCCACGCGCCTTGAGCATGAGTACGTACGTGAAGACGCCGGGCAGTTCAATGGCCTGTTCGTCAAGAACCTGGAGAACGTCCAGGGTGATGAACGCGATGTGATCATCCTGAGCATCTGCTATGCGCCGGGGCCGAACGGCAAGATGCTGATGAATTTCGGCCCGATCAACCAGCGCGGCGGAGAAAAACGCCTGAATGTGATCTTCAGCCGCGCGCGCAAGCGCATGGCCATCGTCTCCAGCATCGAAGCGCAAGCCATCACCAACACCCACAACGACGGCGCCGCGGCGCTGCGCGCGTTCCTGCAGTTCGCCCAGGCCAGCGCCAGCGGGGACGCACCGCGCTCCCAGGGAATTCTGGCCAACCTCAACCCGGGCGCCAAGCAGTCCTTTGCCGTCAGCCTGCCCAGGGACAGCCTGCGCGCGGCCCTCGCCGCCGCGCTGCGCAAGCGCGGGCATACGGTCCAGGAATACGTCGGACGCTCGCAGTTCCGCTGCGACCTGGCGATCAGTGATGCCAATGGCGAACAGTTCAGCCTCGGTGTGCTGCTGGACGGTGACACGGCTGCCGCGGCCAATGTGCGTGAGCGATACATCTTCCGCCCGACCGTGCTGCGCAGTTTCGGCTGGAAGATCATCGACGTGCTCAGCCATGACTGGCTGCGCGCCCCGGAAGACGTGCTGAACCGCATCGAAGCACTGCTACGGGGTGAAGAAGCGCCGCTGCTGCCAGAACCTGAACCGCCAGAACCAGTTGAAGCGCAAACCGTTGAAGTTGAAGCGCCGCCCAGCACCGAGGCCCTGCCCTTGATGCGCGAGTTCACCTTTGGCGAAGGCAACTCCAACAAATTCTGGCGTATCGGCGTCACGGACGCGGAAGTGATGGTGAATTTCGGCCGCATCGGCACCAAGGGCCAGACCCTGATCAAGTCCCTGGACAGCCCCGAACGCGCCTCGCGCGAAGCGCAAAAGCTGATCGCGGAGAAACTGCGCAAGGGCTATCAGGAACAGGCGCCTTCAATCACCAGCGGCTGAGTCCAAGCCGGTCAGGGCGGTCAACCTGGGCGCCGTCGGGCGGCCCAGGCACCGCCCGCGTTGCTGGCGGCGGTCTCGACAGACGACTTGGCCGCGACCAGGCAGGCCCATGCCTCCTCAATAAACCCAGCGCCGCTTCCGACACCACAACGTTGTTGGCTTCCAGCATGCGCGCCAACCTGTCAAACGCTCTCAACAGGGTAGTCTGCAGACGGAATATCATCCCAAGCATATTTCAGAATGCTTCGTGGGAGCCGGACACCGGGTATTTACTACATTGTGGCTTCAGGCTCAGCATAAGCACGCTCAGGGATACGATGGAAACCACAAAGTAAGGGTTCGTCAAACCATTAGCCGTAACCAAAAGGATTATCGCCAGCGGCACGCAGGTCACTCCGATGGCCAAGAACATCAGTAACAGAGGAATCAGCACGAGAATCCCGTAGACCACTACTGAGTAGGTAAAAGAGTTGAACCAGATTCCCGCGGCGATTTTCGGGTCGGCCAAATCCTTCAACGCCTCGTAGCTCGGAAAGAAGAGGTTTTCACTACCTATGAACACCCGAGTGAACGGTTCTACCACGCGAATGGACAAACTGCCCCCGCCCTCCAGGGTTTCCATGACCCGGTCGGGCAGAATCGGAACCACTCCAGACAGAACCAAACTAGCGAAGACCAGTCCGATTGGCAGGAGAATTACTAAACTGCGCGGGCTGAGAAAACGTATCAGCGACAGCGCGATAAAGATGAAACCCAGGGAGGATGTCGATAGCACGATTGCCGCGCTGAACAGCCCCCACAGCCAGTAGCGCTTGCAGGCCGCCGTATAGATCACTGCAGGCGCAACGAAAGTCGCAAAGTAACTTGGCTCCTTGAACAAACCACCGCTGCGGAAACCCTGGGTAGCGATATCCAATCCCAGTACCGAGTTCGGCTGGATATCCAGCGGCGTATCGATATAGGCGAAAACCACTCCGAACAGGTGATAAGCCACAACTTGAACGATCAGCAGGACCGAGAAAATTATCGAGAGCCTCAGATAGCCGCTGATCAGGGGGGCGGAAAAGTCAGGCCGTCGGCATAACGCCAGGAAAATGAAAAAAGACGATATGTACAATGCCATCCTAGCCAGGATGAAAATACCATCCGGATAGTGACTCATATAAAAGAATATAGAGACGCAGGACTGGGCAATGATCGAAAACAGACCGAGCAAGCAGAAAATATCGATCTTGCGCAGTGACAAGACTCCAATGAGCAAGCAGAAGAAAACTGCCAGGTCGCCGATGGAGAATTTTCCGACCCCGTTCAGGTTTGCTAGAATCGGGGCCAGCAGGAAACAGAGGCAGAATAGCTTACCTAAAAAACCGCTTCTGACGACGGGGCGTTGCAGTCCTGAGTCAGCCACACGCATTAAAACTCCTTGGTGCCTCTCGCTTCCGAGGGGTATGTAAAAATCGCTCTGACAGAGCCACGCAGGTGGTAACAGTCTGCTGCGTCGACGAGCCATCCAGCACTGGCGGCGGAAGGTTCGAGCGCCCCGCCTGATTAGGGATTGAGTCGGCGTTGTTGATAGATCCAGTCGACAATTTCACAATCCGGCGAATAGCCGCTCACTGTTTCCCGCAATAGCTGCCGTACTCGCGGATAGTCGTCGCCCTCAACCGCCGCGAGCAACTCCTTGATCCGCCCTTTCAACACTTCCCAGTCGAGGTAGTCCTCGTTGGCGCTCATGATCATCGGGTGTGGCGTAGCGACGACATTTTCACCGATCAGCAATTCTTCATAGAGCTTCTCTCCCGGACGCAGCCCGGTAAATTCGACGGAAATATCGCCGTGGGGATTTTTGTCTGAACGTACACTCAAACCGGACAGGTGGATCATCTTCTCCGCCAGTTCGACAATACGTACTGGCTCGCCCATGTCCAGCACGAACACATCACCGCCCTGCCCCATGGATCCTGCCTGGATCACCAACTGAGCGGCTTCCGGGATGGTCATGAAATAACGGGTGATCTTGGGATGGGTCACGGTCAGCGGACCTCCCGCCTTGATCTGCTTGTGGAACAGTGGGATTACCGAGCCGGACGAACCCAGCACGTTGCCAAAACGAACCATAGTGAAGCGAGTCTTGTTAACCTGGGCGACGTTGCCGTTTTCTCCAAATAGCGACGGCGCTACTTCTTTGCTCAGCGCCTGCAGGACCATCTCCGCCAGACGCTTGGTACTACCCATTACGTTGGTTGGACGTACTGCCTTGTCGGTGGAGATAAGCACGAAGTTAGCCACCCCAGCACGCAACGCGGTCTGGGCAGTGTTCAGAGTACCGATAACGTTATTGAGTACACCTTCGGCGATGTTGTGCTCGACCATCGGCACATGCTTGTAAGCCGCAGCGTGGTAGACCGTGTCGACCCGCCAGGCTTGCATGATGTCCTGCAATAGTGCTGCGTTGCGGACCGATCCAAGAATTGGCACAACCCGCACTGCCAGTGACTCGCGAGCCTCCCGTTGCTCAAGTTCGCTGAGAATGCTGTAGAGGTTGAACTCGCTGTGCTCGAACAGCAGCAACGTGGTGGGCTGCTGGCCGAGTATCTGCCGGCACAGTTCCGAACCGATAGAACCACCAGCGCCGGTCACCAGTACCGACTTACCCTTAATGCAGTGCTCCAGCAGGTTCTCCTGGGCAGGCACTGAATCGCGTCCGAGCAGGTCAGCGATATCCACCTCCTGGATGTCATCGACTCTGACGAGGCCGCTAGCTAGATCCATAAACCCCGGTACACTGCGTACGTGCAGGGGAAAACTTTCGAGGTGACCAAGAATTTCGCGACGCCGCACGCGGCTTGCCGAAGGCACGGCGAGAAGAATTTCCTGAATTCCTGGCACCTCAATCAACTTCTGAATATCTTCAGGACGGTAGACAGGCAGACCGGAGATCACGTGATCTGCGATGCTAGGATCATCATCTATGAACGCCACTGGGCGCATCACCCGTCCCATGCGTAGCGCCGCGACTAGTTGGTTGCCAGCGGCACCCGCGCCATAGATAGCAACCTTGGTCAGACCGTCGTCGCGGTTGGAAAAGGGAACATGCTGCACGGCTGTAAACCAGTCCCCGAGGAAGTACTGACGCATGACCAAGCGCAGACCACCGATCATGATCAGACTGAGCCACCAGTAGTTGAAGATGATCGAGCGTGGCACCACACCTTGATGGTTGCTATACCAGTAGACCGCAAGCGTCAGGATCAGTGACGACATACTGACTGCCTTGATGATGGCGACCAGGGCATCGTTGCCGAAGTAACGCATTACTGCACGGTACATGCCGAACCGAATGAACAGGGGAATCGCGATGACCGGAGCGGCAAAGAACAGCCAGCCGTGCATAACCATGGGGTTGATCATCTCGTCGATGCCCAGACGCACGACGAATGCCAACCACAGCGCCAGCCAGACCAGAGCGATATCAGCGGCCACTTGGATCAATCGCTTGTACCTGCGAGGTAAACCAAGCAATTTGGTCCTGAATTTATCCATAAATCCTTCAGACATCGTAAATGTTTCCAATCTCATACGATTTTGCTGGAGTTTGCGCTGTCACGCCGAGTGACAACACCAACCAGCCTTGCATCCAGCATTTTTCCTGCTTGCCGGCACTAGGTTGAACGGTCAGGGCGATCAACGGAAGATTAGGCAGCAATCAGATCGATCCCGCCATCCATTTCCGAACAGGCTACCCTCCACTCCTTTGACAACAGCCTCAGTGCGTTGATCGCCATCATCGCCAGATGAACCGCTAATATAGAAGGTCGATTAATGTTGCAGTGAAAGGTAGTTGCGACCAGCGGCGATCAAAGCATCCCTCGCCGTTATCCTTGGCACCCACCCCAAATCGCGGGCTTTGTCAGTGGCAATGACCAGGGAACAGCACAGTTGGGTATGCAGGGAAACCTTGCCCAGAGCGGTCAGCCCCATACGCAGGACGAACGGTGGGACCGGCAAATTGATGCAGCGGCGGGACATGCCCTTAGCAAGGTACTCGACGATTTCCCGGGTCGACACGGACTGCCCATCTGCGACCAGATATAACTGGTTGGCGGCCTGAGGATGAGTGGTGCTGAGGAGGATGAAGTCGAGAAGATTTTCCAGGGCGAGCATGGTGCGCTGGTTGTGCACTAGTGAAAATGGCAATGGTGCACCGGTGGAAACCAGTTTCAGCAAGCGACGGAAATTTCCGGGCGCATGAGCCGTGTAGACCAAAGGCGGACGAATGATCACCAGCTCGGTCAGGCCACCGGCCATCTGCTTGCGTAGCCCCTGCTCGGCTTCCAGCTTGGATTGCGCGTAGTCGGCATGCGGAGCAACCGGACTGGATTCGGAAAAAGCTTGAGTCCCAGTATGTGATCCATTCACTCCGATGGAACTCATGAACACGAAGCGGCGCACCCCCGCTTTCTGGGCCAGAGCGGCAAGACGAAGCGTCGCGTCGCGGTTGACCACACGAAACTCGGCCAGAGGGTCCGCCGCAGTATCGACCAGCAAGTGGGCCCGCCCCGCTAGATGGACAACGCATTCGACGCCTTCGAGTGCTTTCTGCAGAACCACCTCGTTATCCAAAGCAGCCGGGATCACCATCACCCCTGCAACGTCGGATTCGCCCGAACGGACCAGCCCTAGTACTTCATCTCCTCGGTCCACCAGGGCCTGGCACAAGGCCCGTCCGATAAATCCATTTGCTCCCGTTACCAGAATCTTCATCCCAGTTCTTTCTCCAGTAATTCGTCCAACCAGCCTTCGAGTCGGTAGCGATGATAGATGGATGGATCTACGTCAATGTAGGGTGTTTGAAGAAACTCTTCCGGGATCACTGGATTTTCCCGATCGATCACACAAATATTGCTCGCCAGAAAAAAGTCGTAAGACTCCACGCTGACATTGGTAGTGATCAGTTTTTTGCGTGCACCGAGGGTTTCCAGCGTACGCATGGTCAAACCAGTCTGGCGTGGATGCTCGATGTCGAGCACGGCAGCCGAACCGAAAAAAACCTTCTGCACATCGGCCTTGGTCAGTGGTTCGAACCTGAAATCGCTCTGCTTCGCCGGACGGAATCCCGGATTGATAACCTTGTAAAGCCAGTACACCCACTTAGCCTGGAGAAACAAGTACCAATGCGCACGCACACTGCTGCCCAGTTGCCGGGCAACCTTCGAGGCTACGGCGTAACGATCAGTGTGAGCCGTGCCGATAAAGCTGACATCCCACTGCACTGGGGTATCGGAACCGATTTCAAAGCCCTTGGAGAAGAACAGCGGACGAAAATGGATTTGGTGATTGCTAGCATCGTCACGGTCAAAGGTGAAGGCGTGATCGAAATAGCGCAAGTTGCCCACCACATCCTTGCGGTTGCCGAAGGAGTCCCACATGTAGAGGAAGAACTTGGCCCGTTTGAAGTGACCGCGCCACTGCTCCAGAATCTGTGCAGACAGCGTCTGACCATTGACTACAAAGACGTAGTCGTAATCAGCGCTGGTATCCGTATGCTCCTGGTAATAGCGCTCTGCGGCAGCCATTACCCATTGACGCCGCCAGAGTGTGACCGCCTTGAGAAACGCCGAAGTGAATGGACGATCGAGCAAAAAGTCCACCTTTGCCCCGTGCCGCTCGATTTCGCTGCGTATTTCCTGCTCGTACCCGAAAAACTGGGGAGCCACCAAGAGTACTTTTTTATTCGCCAGTGAATACTTCAAACTGCATCATTCCGCGTTTTTAGAATCTTCGCCGGAATACCGCCGACCACAGAGTGGTCAGGTACCGACATCAACAGTACTGCGTTGGCCGCTACGGTGACGTCATCGCCCAGCTGAATTCCACCAAGCACCTTGGCCCCGGCGCCCAGCATCACCCCATCGCCCAGCACCGGGCGGTGGTGCTCGTCGTAGGTAAAGTCCAGATCACGAGCACCGACCGTTACACCCTGGTAGATGATGGCGTTGCTACCGATGCGGTAGGCGCCGATCACGGTACCTTGGGTATGCGGAAAAAACAGACCCGGACCAATGCGGCAAGCCGCAGCGATTTCAATCCCGAAGAACATGAAGTTCAGCAGCGAAAAAATCTTCGCCAGAGGCGACAGGCGCATGCGTTGACAGAAATAGGCCAATCGGTACAAGAGTACTGGCGCAAAGCGTGGCGAAAACATACCCAACCACAGTCTGGGTAGCGATACGTCAACAGGCCCACCGAGCAATTCTCGATGGCGCCTGGCATCCATGATCAGTAAACGAAAAAGTCCAATCTCATCCGCGTTCATGAGAAAACCTTCAGTTCATCAGTTTTCGGTCACGCAACTCCTGGTTGGCCCTTTCCAATTGGTCCTCCGGCAAGGGCTGGCTGCTGACCCACTGCGCAAAACGCTGCAAGCCCTGGGTCAGAGAAACCTTCGGCTTGACGCCCAGGAGTTTCTCCAGGCGCGAGATGTCGGCAAAGTTGTGCCGGATATCGCCAATGCGGAACTGACCGGTAACCGTTAGGTTCGGCGTTTTGCCGAAAGCGCGTGACAGTTCTTCGGCAACGTTGCGAACCGATGTCGCAATGCCACTGCCCACGTTGATGGTGGTATTAGGCGCATTCTCTACAGCCACCGCCGCCAGCAAAGCGTCGGTGACGTCCTCGACATGAATGAAGTCGCGGCTTTCTTCGCCATCCTCAAACAGTGGCAGTTCGCTATTACGGCGAATTTTAGTGGAGAAGATCGAGAGAATACCGGTGTAAGGGTTGTTCAGCGACTGACGCTCGCCATATACGTTCTGCAGCCGCAACATGGCATAGCCAATACCCATCGACTGACAGCCTATACGTACCAGATCTTCCTGAGCATATTTGGTTGCGGCATAGATGGAGGCTGGAGATACCAGGTCGGTCTCATGGGTGGCAACCATTTGCAGCGCAGCACCAGTGTCCGGGCAGACCGGCTCCCACTGCTGCTTTTGCAGCTGCTCGCCAGTACGCGCCGATGGATAAACCCGGGCTCCGGTCTGCGGATGCACATAGGCACCTTCGCCGTAGATGGAGCGACTGGACGAAAGCACCACGCGCTTGACCTGATGGGCGTCCATCTTGCCGAGCACATCGAACATCAGAGCAGTGCCCTGACTGTTCACTTCGTTGTAGCGAGCGACTTGGTACATCGATTGCCCAGTACCGGTTTCCGCAGCCAAGTGAACAACGGCGTCGACTACTTGCAAAGCTTCTTCCCAGTCGCTGCGACAAGTGACATCACCTCTCAGGAATTCGATTCCTTCACCGGTGAGCCAGTCCAGGTCACGGGGAATCACACCGTGGATCTGTGGAGACAGGGAATCCAGCACTCGCACTTGATAGCCAGATGCTATTAGCTTTGGAATCAGATGGGAACCAATGAAGCCAGCGCCGCCGGTCACAAGTACTTTTTTTGACATTTTCCTCTCCTAGAAATCGGCGTGCATGCATTGTCGGTACTTCAACCGGAGCAACGCGCTGAAAGTTATGGGCTCAGGTTAAATTCGACATAACCAAAAAAGGCGAAATCTACCACAAGTAGCATTGAAAGTTAAGAATCATATGATTGGTGGTTGTCCGGCTTCCACTCATCAAGATGGCTAGATTGCAATATGAACGGTACTGGACATAGCAACCATCTGAACGAGTGAGGTGTCAGCATCCAGTGGTGCAAGATAGTTAAATGCTGCTTGCAACATAATAAAATACAAGTAGCCAACACTGGGTAATAGTCGAAAGACTATGGATGCATGAATCATTGAGGCTTTCCTGAGGCCGCGCCAAAGTGGATAAAGATGAAAACGTTGGCCTATCAACCAGCCAGCCACATACCCAAGATTGACAGGGCGAAAACAACACCCTCCTCAGCCGGCAACACGCTTTAGGAAATACTTCATTCGCGTCGAAGCCCAACCCAGCAACAGACGTCCACCCGGTACATGGTGATTCACCCAGGCCGCCACATACAGTGCGCGGTACTTCGCACTTGTTTGATAGCCCAACATCTCGCCAGCCAGCTTCAATGCAAGGACTGGATCTTCATTGAGCTGCCGGAAGGCTTCGCCCGCGACATAACGTGCTTTGGCCTTAGCAATCAGCGGCAATAACTCGCTGCGCCCGGGGAATTTCTGCCGGAACAGGTCAAGAGCCTTAAGGGACTCAGCGAGCAGCTGATAGGTCAGGCGACTCGCGCCACCGGCATGCTTGCGATAACGAGCCAACACCTTATCAAGCTTGCGCAGGCGCCCTTGCATGGAAATTTCCAGGAAAAACAGCCAGTCGCTAACTGTCTTCAAGCGTTCGTCATAGCCACCCTGGGGCAATGCTGAACGCCGCAACATGATCGAGCATCCACCCGGAATACCACCTTTCAAGAGTAGGTCTTGACAGTTGTACACGTCTTCACGCGGGTGCTGGTTGGTAACGAAAAAAGTCTTTCCCGTATCAGAGTCAAAAATTTCGACTGGGTGATAGCACAGAACACACTCAGGATCGCTTTCCATTAGTGCCACTTGGTTGGACAGCTTGCCAGGCAGCATCAGGTCGTCGCCAGCGAATAGCGAAACATAGTCGCCGGTACATTGACCAAGGGCAATATTGCAGTTTCGAGTCACCCCGACATTCTGCTCGTTGAATATGGCCTTGATCTTTTGTGGAAAACGCTCAGCATATTCGCGAATGATGGCCTGCGTTCCGTCCTTCGATGCGTCATCAGACACGACGATCTGGATATCAGCATGATCCTGCTGAAGAATCGAATCCAGCGCAGCGGCAATATACAGCTCTGCGTTGTATGTAGGCATCATTACGCTAACCACAGCCATACTAGATCTTCTCCCTATGACAGCCGCATCACTGCGGCGTGCCTTATTACATTTTAGTTATGTAGCGCGAAGCAACTATTGCGGAAAAAACAAAATAGATCAGGTAATTGACGATAAATGCATACATAGAGCCAATAAGGCCAAATTGCTGAGTAAGCACCACTGCCCAGATAAAATAGGTGAGACCAAAGACCACTTCCGAAATAAAGAATATTCGTGTCATGGCTTTCGCCAGCATGACATAGGACAACAAGAATGCTGCCACCTTGACCACATCGCCAATCAGCTGCGGTGCATAGAGGTACAGCGCTCCGTGGAAATCGTCAGAAAACAGGATATTGGTCACCAGCTCACGACACCAATAAATGACCAGCGCAGAGATCGCGACCAATGGCATAAGGACAAGGAAGCCCTTACGGATTTCATCCTTGAACGCTTGGCGCTCGGTCAGCGCCGATAACTTGGGCAGGTAATAGACACTGATCGCCATGGTGATAAACAGCAAATACGCCTCGGACACCTTGGACACCGCCTGCCAGTACCCCACCTCCTCCCAGGAGAACTCTCCCGCAAGGTAGTTACGCACCGCGATCTGGACGATCGGCGCCATGAGCGCCGAGGTCAGCGTCATCAGGGAAAAACGGGCAAGGCGGGAAAACCCCTGGCGATCAGAGTTCCAGCCAATGTTCGCCCAACTGAAGTAACCACTGCGCTTGTAGGCGACAAAGCTGATAAGCAACAACGCTGCCTGGCTTACAACAAACGCCAGTAATACGCCATCAAGCTTGTAGTAGTAGCCCAGCACCGACGGCAGTACCACGCCTACCACTGAGCCAGAGACATGAATCAGCGCAAGGCGTTTGACATCCATCATGCCGTTGACGGTAGCGATGACCAAGTTATGCATGGCAACGAAGATCTGCGCTATTGCCAGAACCACGATCAGCCACTGCAGTTCCTGGCTTTCCAGCAACCAGACGGCGATTGTGCGGCTGAACAGCAACACCAGAACGCACATGCTCAGGGACGCAATCAGAGTAAAGCTGAAAGCCGAGCTGAGCAGACTTCGGACCTTTTCGTCATCGCCTTTGTATTCGGCAAGATACTTGACGACGCCAGGACCAACGCCTCCGCCGGCGAATACCACGAGCAATGCGGTTAGACTCATAAACTGTCCGAGCTGAGCAACGCCCTGTGGCCCCGACAGCACAGCCACCAGTTTCATCACGATAAAACCCGAAAGCAGCCGCGCCGCAGTGGCGATCGCCGTGAGAATACTTGTCTTGAATATGTTCAATGGACTGTGGACCAAAACCAATGAAGGCCGGGGCGCTACCCTCCCCGACCAGTGACGTGATGTCAGGAGAATGCGTTGACTGCACGCACTACTGTGGCGATTTCGTCGTCGCTCATTACGGGACTGATCGGCAGACTCAGCACTTCACGATGGATGGCCTCGGTAGTCGGCAAGGACAGTGAGCCATAAGCGGCATAGGCTTGCTGCTTGTGCGGCGGGATTGGGTAGTGGATCAGGGTCTGTACGCCTTGCTCGATGAGAAACTTCTGCAACTCGTCGCGGCGTTCGCAACGAACCACAAACAGATGCCATACATGTGCCTGCTCATCCACCACAGCCGGCAACTGTATCAAGACGTTGTTGATACCAGCGCGATAAGCATCGGCCACTTGGCGCCGTGCGGCAATTTCACTGTCCAGGTGCGCCAGTTTGACTTTTAGCATAGCGGCTTGGATTTCATCCAGACGGCTATTCACGCCCTGATACTGGTTTTCGTACTTCTTGTAGCTGCCATAGTTGCCCAGGCCACGGACCACCTTCGCCAGTTCGGCATCGTTGGTCACCAAAGCGCCTGCGTCACCCAGCGCCCCCAGGTTCTTGCCTGGATAGAAGCTAAAACCGGCGGCATGCCCCCATACTCCCGCCTTGCGGCCATCGATGCTGGCACCGTGGGATTGTGCAGCGTCTTCCAGCACCAGCAGATTGCGCTCATGTGCCAGATCCATGATGCCCGGCAGATCCGCCAACTGGCCGTATAAGTGCACCGCTATGACTGCTTTGGTCTTCTCGGTCAGCGCGGCGCGCACACCGGCGGCTGACAGGTTGAAGGTCGCCGGGTCCGGCTCGACGAACACCGGTACCAGACGGTTTTCGGTGATAGCCAGTACGCTAGCGATGTAGGTATTGGCGGGCACTATGACTTCATCTCCCTCACGCAGACGGCCCATTTCCTTCCAGGCCCGCAGGGTCAGGGTCAAGGCGTCCAGACCATTGGCCACGCCAACGCAGTTACTGGCGCCACAGTAATCGGCAAACTCGTGTTCGAATGAGGCGAGCTCCTGGCCTCCGATATACCAGCCGGAATCGATGACCCGAGCACAGGCTTCTTGCAGTTCGCTAGCGTAGGCCGCGTTGAGTTTTTTTAGATCAAGGAAGCTAATCACTTTATGCTGATCTCGTAAAAGTCCAAAACCATTCCACGTGCGCCAAAGTTCTCCTTCTGGTTGATCAACCCGGAGTTCAATGTCTTGCCTGCATCTTCTGTGGAAATACCAAAACTGAAGTACTTGGCGCCATTGCCTTCACCTTCGCGAATGCAGGTCTCGATCAGGGCGTCCAGGGCCCCCATGTCCTTGCCTTCATCGTTAGTCGCAAGATACTGGGTATGGGTTACCTGCCCGAAGTGGAACAGCACTGCCCCCGCCACCAGCCGACCTTCATGCCAGGTGGTCTTGAGCTCTATGTTCTTCGGGAATCGCGACTGCAACAGACGCAGTTCATCTGCAGTGTGCACCGGCTTGGCACCATGACGTTCCAAGGCTTCGCCTAACAGGGCAAGAAACGCATCCCAATCGTTCGACACCGTCGCTTCAAGACCCAGCTTCGCAGCTCTGGCGATCAGCCATTTTCGCCCTTTGGACAGCTTGGGCCGGTTGTCAAGGTGGATCACGCTGGACAAGTCGCGACGCACCAAGCTGGCCCCGAAACGAATCAAGGCATACAGATCTTCCTGCGCCCCCTGATCGGCGAAGACATAAGGAATGGTCTTGTAAAGAATACGTTTGCAACCGGAATTACGAGCATGAGTGACCAGCGATTCGAATACTTCAAGCACTGTGTTGGCCCGCACCTTGGCACTGAATACAAGACCGCCGAACGTCAAGCCGCCATGACTGACCAGCTCGTCACCGCGACGCGACGCCGGAAGAACGGCAACAAGCTTGTCCTCCTCGTAGAACATCAGCGACGCATCTTGGAAGCGGTCGGCATGGTACTCCATGAAATTTCGCTTGAAGAAGAACAGAGGAGTACGGGCCGCTTCGACCCACCCATCCCACTCCTGCCGAGCCTCGGGTTGATAGACAACGCACTTCATTCTGCCAACAACTCCGCCACGCCGAAGCCTTCGCTACCCATGTTGTTTCCGTTGTAGAAACAAAAGGTGCGCGAACCTACGGTTACCAGGCGCGGGTAGCACAGATGACGGTTATCGAAGCCAGACTCGGAAAGTTCCAGACCAAAAGTCTCATCCTTGCGTTCCCAATGAATGCCGTCAACCGAGTAGGCAACGCCCGGGAAGTAGTCGTCACCACTGGTTCCTCCCTTGGTGTAGAACATCATGTAACCAGTAGCGGTCTTGTATACCGAGGGCCGACCGATGCGGTACTCGTCGCCCTGGACATCTATGCACAGCTTGCCTTGAGGAGCAAAAGCGCGACCATCGACAGATTCGGAATACCAGATGTTGTACTTCGGATAGGGGGTGTCATTGATCATCTGCCAATCGTCACCAACGGCATACCAGATCTTCCACACACCGTTCTCATGCAAGGCGGTGTGCACCGCACGAATGGTATTGCCTTCGATGGAGCGATCCAGGACCGGAGCCTCACTCACGCGCTGGAACGTTTCCCCGTCATCGCGGCTTTCAGCCAGCCCGGTAAACGCCAGGAATTTGGCACGCTTGACCAGTTGGAAACCCACGTAATACATACGCAGGAGTTCACCATCACGAACCACATCACCCATGATCACGCCGTTGTCATCGAAGCAACCATCCCGACCGCGATCCAGCACCGGTTTGTCGGACACTTTGATGACCCTTGTAGGGTCCTGACTGTCTACGTCGACATAACCGATTCGGCTGATGCCATCATCATCGCGGAAACCCGCATAGATGCGAATGACCCTTTCGTTCAGCAGAAAGGGAGTCGGAGTCAAGGCAGAGTTTCTGCGCCAAGCGACACTCCCATCCTGAGAGAACACCAGCCCTAGCTTTTTCCAGTTCATGAGGCTTCCTAAAACTTGACCTTGAGTGCACTTTTCTTGGGTAGCTCCTGAGCGGGGGCGCCATAGTAAATGCGCTCCGGCTCCTGCAAGTGCTTGTTGACGAGCGAACCAGAAGCCACCACGCAATCACGCGCGATATTGATCCGGTCGTTAATTGTCGCGTTGACGCCGATGAACGAAGAGCTACCGATCCGGCAATAACCGGAAACGACTACGTGGGAAGACAAGAAGCAATTGTCTTCGATCACCGAACGATGCCCGATATGGTTGCCGCTCCACAGAATCACGTTGTTGCCGATCTCAACGAAAGGCTGGACGGTGTTGTGCTCAAAGATAAAGCAGTTGTCGCCGATTTTTGCATTGCGCCAGACAAAGGCGCGAGAACTGATATAGGTTGCGCAGGTGTACCCAAGCTCCTTCACCGCCAGATATAGGCGGGTACGCAACCGGTTCAGGCCTGAAGCGGGGATTGCCACGAAGGCTTCATGCGCCTCAGCGGGAAAGTGCTGCTGCAAATCTTCAAATGCCACGATCGGCAGGTCATACAGAGACTTTTCCTGCAAATAGTCGCGTTCGACGGCAAAACCGACAACTTCGTAGGAAGAGTCGTAGGTAAAGTACTCGTAAGCGATCATTGCGAGCTCGCCAGCTCCAACAATGACTAGTTTGTTATTTTTTTCCATTGGCAACCTCCTTCACAAAGTCGTCGTAGTTACGGATGTAGTCCGATTCATCGTAGTGCCCACTGGCGAGCACCATCAGTACGCAGTCCTCACTGAAATCGTGCATTTCCCGCCAGATGAGATTACGGATAAGGACGCCCTTATTCGGCTCGTCCAACCAGACATCCTGACGACTGCGGCCGTCATCCAGAGTCATCCGACATTTGCCAGAGACGCAAATGGCCAGCTGCTGCAAATCACGATGGGCGTGAAAACCGCGACTGACGTCAGCCTGTGTACTGAAAATGTAATACACGCGCTTGATAATAAAAGGCACGTTATCGGCGCATTCAAGCGAAATCAGACTACCGCGCTCGTCACCGATCACACGGAATTGCAGAGGTACCACATCGGATTTCGCAGCAGGTACATCCACACCTTCGAAGTCCTTGAATGCAGGCGCCTTGCGGTCCTTTTCACTGACATTCGGTTCGCCGATGCCCGGCCACTGGATGGACAGGTCCGGATCGTCCCAAGCCAGACTGCCCTCACTCTCCTTGCTGTAAACATCTGTGGTCTTGTAAAGGAAGTGGGTATCGTCCTCCAAGGCGATGAAGCCATGGGCGAAACCTTCGGGAATCCACATCATTTTGCGATTTTCCGCAGTCAGCTCCTCTCCGACCCACATGCCATAGGTAGGCGAACCTTTGCGGATATCCACAGCAACATCCCAAGCAGCCCCTTTGACTACACGGACAAGCTTGCCTTGAGCATGTGGTGCGAGCTGGAAGTGCAATCCACGCAAGACACCTTTCTTCGAGCTGGAATGATTGTCCTGAATGAGTGGGCGAGGAAGCGCAAGCCCCAAGGCTCTCAGGCAAGCATGAAACGCTGGCTCGTTGAAGGTTTCCATAAACCAGCCGCGATCATCGTCAAATACATTGGGCTCGATAACAACGACATCAGGAATCCTTGTCTGTGTAAGTTTCAAAAACAATAGCTCCATTCAGTATGCGAAGCATATTTTACCGATCCGTAGTCTAACTCCATGAAACCATTCAGGAGATTCGCCCGAAGCCACGAGGCCACATTATCGTGGGTCGGTAGTTGCCCAGCCCACCCAATCGATCGTTAAAGGGTCTGACTACGGCGCAAAATTTGGAATTATAGAACGAGCCGCCACCCTACTGATACCACTAAATCGCAGGGTGGCGGCAAGACAATTGCTTTGGTGCCTATTTAGTCATGCACCAGAGTCTTGGTAGGAGTCACGTGCAGCGTGGAGGTAGTACTGTCCAGCGTGACAGGACTGACTACAGCCGTTTTTCTGCTACGAATGAAGTATCGCAACAGGGCAACGGCAATACCGAGAATTGACCCCAGCACAGCGCCCAGCACAATCAGGAGGGATTTCTTAGGTCGGATTGGCGAGGCCGGCTGCACGGCATAACGATCGATATCGACCAGTTGTAGTGCTTGGCGATCGACATTCAATTCTGAGAGACGCAAACGCTCGCTACGCTGTCCTTCGACATTGGCCAAGAACAGATCCTCGTTGGAGCGTTTCTTGAGCATTTCGATTTCACGGTTGTCTTGAAGCACCTGCAATTCGTGAAAAATCTGTGCGACCCGAGCCTCGGTAAACTCATCCGATTTACGCTGGAGCAAGGCAGTGCGCTCAGCCTCCAGCGATTCAGCTCCCATAAAGTAAAGCGGGATCTGCTGATAATTGACTTCGGTACGAATCACGTTAGTCGGATTCTTGTACGCGGTATCACCCAGCGCGGAAGGTGCAGTGGGTTTGATGATGCCTAGCGAACGAGCAATCTTGATCGATTCGTCGAGTTGGGCTATCCGGAACTTGCGCGCGGTCTTCAATTGCTGACGCAAAGCGCTCAGTTCGTCCTGAAGTTGCGCGCGACGGATATTGTCACCTTCCTGAAGACGAGCAATACGTGCACGCTTTTCGATGTCGTAGGCTGCACGTGCGGCATCCAGACTCCTATCGATCTCACTGATGCGGTTCTTAAGAACCACATCAAATTCGTCCGCGATACGTTGCCGTTCGGCACGCACTGCGAAATCTACGAAGCCGTTGAGCACCTCAGCCCCCTTCAAAGCGCCAGAATAATTTAACTCAAGCGATACCGAGGGAGGCATACTAATGGCCTTAGAGCCATCATCAACTTTCACCCGTAGAAAATCACGATTGAAGTCTTCGAAATTCTGCTCGAAGCTGTTCCCAGCAGTTCCCAGGTCTTTGAAAAGCGCACTATTTTCGCGATAAAACGCCTGCCGGACCTCATATGACTCCAATGCTCCGGCAACTTTTAAAAGTGCCGACTCGGGAGAAATGGAATAAATTCCCGAGCGATTGAGCGAATCGAGGTGTTTGATGGAGACCGGCCGCAGTACACTGGTTACTAGGTACTCCGGGGTCGCAAGAAATGCATAAACTCCAGCACACAGAGCCAGGCTCCCCGCCATTTGAATAATTAGGAGCTTTTGCTTCCAGACTGATCTTATCAAGGCATAGAGATCAATTTCAGCCAACGCTGAAGAAGACGGGAAATGATTGATGCTGCTCACTATCGGACCTGCCTTGGAATATAATACATCTCAGTGTCGACCCCTTTCGCTCTATCAAAGGTCTCACGAAGCCAACAGCTTTTAACTTTGTTCAAACAGCCCGCATTCTGCCAGTATCGTGAGCCTTTGCAAGAAAAAGGTCCTTTCTTGCTACCTTTTCTGATCAAAAATGAACCGTTTATCAAGGGCAAAGACCCCGTGTGTGAGCTTGCAACTACCTGGTTTGTCAACTCAAGCAATCAGGTCCGAATGTCAGACATTACTGACATACGGACTCACATAAGACATGTCGGCTGGTCCATGCTCCCAAACATTCCAGCTGCACGGCCGTGTGGTTCAACGCAGCTGTTGGTAGCTCTGCGTCAACCTCTACAAAACAGATATCCATCTCCCCCGCTCCCCCTGCCTCAACGCGAAAGCATGAAGGTCTCGTACTCCAGGTCATCCAGCGCCGTCGACAGCCGGGCCAGCCCCAGCAAGACGCAGACCAGCAGCGACAAGGTAAAGCCATAGCCGAAGAAGCTCGGCCCCAGGTGCAGGCTGAGCAGGGTCAGGATGGCGTTGAGGGCGACAAACAGCAGGCACAGTTCAAGCACGATGGCGCGTTTGTCGAGGTAGAAAAACACGTTGAGAATCGCCATGAACACCACCTGGATGCTCACCCCGATCAGGTCGATGTAGAACAGCGGCAGGTAGTAGCTGGACATCCCCAGCCATTCCAGCAGGCGCGGGCCAAAGAGGAACAGCAGCACCACCGTCAGCCCCTGGACCTTGCAGATTTCCAGCAGGCCCTGGCGGATCGAGAAGGTCATCTCGGCTTTCAGCGAGCCGATGTGCTGCAAGGTCTCGCCGTCGCGCACGGCGCGGAACAGGCGGTCGTACCACTCGGCGAAGTCGGTTTCGATGCGCACCAGGAACACCGCCATGCCGGGAATGATCGCCAGGTAGGCGAGGAAGATCGGCAGGTCGTAGAGAATCGAGGCGCGCATCGGCCCGATCACCTGGCTCGAGGTGTCCGGGTTGAACCAGAAGATGAACTTGTCGATCCAGATCCCCAGGTTGTAGCAAAGCCCGGTCAACAGCAGGCTGACAAACACCTGGCGGCGGTCGAGAAAGTCGAAGGCCACCAGTTTTTCGGCGCGGTACTCGCGCAGGATGTCGTAGAGAAACAGGAACAGCAGCGTGCTGTGCCCCAGCAGCAGCGCCAGCAGCAAGCCTTCCATGCCCATGTGCCGCAGGAAGAACGCGCTGCCGACCATCAAGCCATAGCCCACCAGCATCACCAGGAGGATGCGGTTATAGGCCTTCATCCCGGAGAGGAAGATGATCACCAGCCACAGGTTGCACAGCACCACGAAGTTGGCCAGGGTCAGCAGGCGGTAGATCAGCGGCTGGTCGAACAGGCTGAGCAGCAACAGGATGCCCAGTGCCCCGGAACCCAGGGTCACCAGCAGCAGCACGCCGATCAGGTTCGGCAGGATCTGCTCGTACTTGCGCTCGAACAGGCGGTCGGAGACGAAACGGGTAAAGAACAGCTGCAGGCCGCCAGTGAGAATCAGCGAGGTGGCCATCAGGTAGGTCACGGTAATCAGGAACTGGCGGATCAGCACCTCCGGCACCACCAGCCCCAGGCTGATGACCCCTACCAGCATCACGCTGAGAATCGACAGCACCCAGGGCCCGGAGCTGATCAGGCCGGCATAGACATAGGCGTGCAGGGTCGCCGTGTAGGAGTCGCGGGAGAGAATCTTGCGCAGTTCGAAACCGATGCCGGCCATTTACACAGCCTCCTTGTGTGGGGTGCCGATGGCCGTGTGATAAAGCGTGCGGTAGCGCTCGAGCATCAACGTCTCGCTGTAGTAGCGATGCACCCGCAACAGGCCGGCGGCCTGGGCCGATGTCCAGCGCTCGGGGCTGCGCAGCAGGTCGATGATCGCCTGGGAGGTGGCTTGCGGATCGGCGATCGCCACCACTTCCCCGGCCAGGCCGAGATCGCGGTCGGCGGCCACGCCGCCCTCGATCAGTTCGCGGCAGGAACCGACGTCGCTGCTGACCACCGGCGTGCCGGCGGCCCAGGCTTCGAGAATCACCAGCGGTTGCGCCTCGCTGATGGAGGTCAGCACCATCAGGCCCAGTTGCGGCAGGATCTCCTGGATTTTCTGGAAGCCGAGGAACAGCACCTTCTGCTCCAGCCCCAGGCTGGCCACCAGGCTGCGACACTCGGTGACGTACTCGGGGTCTTCCTCTTCCGGGCCGACGATCCAGCCTTCGACCTCGGGCATCACGCTGACCACTCCACGCATGGCCCGCAGGAAGGTCTTCACATCCTTGATCGGCACCACCCGGCCGATCAGCCCGACCACGGGCGCGATGCCGGCCGGCCGGGACTCCAGGGCCTGGGTCCAGAGCTGCAGGTCGATGCCGTTGGGAATCACCTGGGTGCGTTCCGGCGGTGCGCCATCCTTGATCTGCCGTTGGCGGTTGCCGTCGTACAAGGCAATGATCTGGTCGGCGCTCTCGTAGACCAGATGGCCGATGCGTTCGAAAAAACGCACCCAGAGCATGCGGATGTAACCGGAGCCGGAATCCATGCTGTCGTTCAGCGCCTGGTTGCTGCTTTCGGCGATCCAGCTGGCCTGGGCCAGGTCGATCTTGCGCTCCTTGGTGTAGATGCCGTGTTCGCTGAGCAGGAACTGGCAGCCCCACAGTTGCTTGAGGATGCAGCCCACCAACCCGGCGTAGCCGGTGGAAATCGAGTGCAGGACCCGCGCCCGCGGCATCTGCCGGGCGGCATTGGCCAGCATCAGCAGGGGCGACTGCATGGTGCGCAGGGTCCAGAAGTAGTTGACAAACGAAGGGTCGGCGCAGTGCTGCTCGTAGCCTTCGGTCAGGGCTTCCCAGCTGGGGCGACTGTAGAGCACGTCGTCCAGGGTGATGCGCCCCTGGGCCAGCGCCGCGAGCACGCCGATGCCCAGTTCGGCGGCGGGCTTCTCCGGGTTGTGCAGGTAGCGATAGAGGTTGCTCAACTCGTCCAGCGACGCGCTGTGGGCTACCCGCTTGTGCTTGGGATTGCGCCAGGCCTCCTCCAGGTAGACCTCTTCGATGTGCACCACGTTGGCCGGGATTTCATAGCGCCGCTGCCCATAGGCCTCGCGCTGGCCGCCAATGAACAGCACCGAAAAACTCAACTGCGGCAGGCCGAGGATCATCTGATGGATCCAGCTGGACACACCGCCGCGCACGTAGGGCCAGGTGCCCTCGAGCAGCAGGCAGACATCGGCGATGGGCGTTGAATCGGGGGTTTTCTTCATGTCCAGGTCCTTACCAGCCCGGCAAAGGGCGGACGTTGCTGCATCTCCAGCGGCAGGCTTCGCAACAGCTCGGGGATCTCGGCATAACGGCCGCTCTCAAAGGCAATTTCGGCCCGGAACGGCAGCACCTTGGCCGGGTCCATGCCCGCTTCCTGGGCCTGGTGCATGTGCAGGCGCGCCTTGCCGATATCACCGCGCTCAAGCGCAATGCGCCCGGCCAGCAACAGCAATTCGCCGCCCTCGCCCCGCTTCAGCGCCTGCTCGGCATGCTCGCCGGCTTGGCCGAGCACGTGCTGCTGGACACTGCCCTGGGCCAGGCCCAGGTAGGCCAGCTCCCAGTACCAGCGAGCCAGCGTCGCATGCAGGGCGCCGGCTTTCTGTGGCGCCGCGCCCGGCAACTGTTCGAGGGACGACTGGATCCGCTGGTTGATATCGGTTTCCTGCTTGTCGAGCATCGAATACGCCAGCAGGCGCACGTCGTCGCTGGGGTCGCCCAGGGCCAGCTTGAGGATCGGCACCGCTTCCTTGCCCGGCATCCTGCGGGTGGCGAGCAGTGCCGCCAGGCGCTGGTCCGGGTCCGGGGCATGGCGCAACACATCCTGCAGGCCGCTGTCGCCGAAGGTCGGCGAGTGCAGTTGGGTCTGGGCGCGAAACGGCAGGTCGGGAATGCCCACCGCCTGCCACATCTGCGCCTCGCGCTTGCGTGGCAGGTACAGCGCCGGAAAGATCGCGGCAATCACCCCGACGGCACCAATCAGCGGCACAAAGAACGCCAGGCTGAAGATGAACAGCGGGCTCCACGGCAACGGCCGGCGATAACGCGCCGGCAGCAGCAGCCAGACCGCGGCGGTCAACAAGCCGCAGGCGATACCGTGGGTCATTGCATACAGCAGCGCGATCTGTAGATCAGGCAACTGCGCCGTCAGGCTGGCCCAGCTGCCGATCTCGAAAAACAGCGCTCCGCTAAACAGCCACTTGCTGATCATTCAGGCCACACTCGTTGTACAGAAAGTTACGCAACCCATCGCGTTGCCGGGCCGACTCCAGGTCGTACGCCAACACGTTGACCCCCAGGCCAGCCAGGTCGACGCTCATGCCGAAGTGTTCGTGCACCAGCTTGCCCAGGCGTGCCAGGTAGCCCTGGGCGCCCTCGGCGCTGGTCAGCGGCAACAGCACCAGCAAAAGCTCGTGCCCGCGAGCGTTGATAACGCTCAGTTGCAGGTCCAGGCCGCGCTGGCTGCGCTCGAACAGGCGCGCCAGTTCGTCGTTGTGCTGGGTCAGTTCGAAGGCATACAGGCAACCGGACAAGCCGTGCCGCTCCACGTCCACCAGCGAGCGCTTGAGCTGGCGAGTGAAGTGCTGGGCATCGGCGCTTTGCAGTTGCAGCACCTGCGAATCCTTGTGCAGCAGGTCGGCGATGTGCCCGGCCAGCAGCGCCAGCAAGCTCAGGGTGCGTTCCTGGAAGGCGAAGAACGGCATTTGCCGCACCGCAAGGATCGCCAGCACCTGGCCCTGGGTATCGACCAGGGGAATGCACGCCTGCAAGGACGAGACGCTGGCCTGGCCGCCGCTGTCCAGCAGCTCCTCACGCACGCTCACCAGTTCCGCCCGCTCCAGGCACAGGCGCACCAGCAAGTCCTGGTTGTCCAGGGGGCCCATGGTGCCGATCGAGGCCAGCAGGCTCAGTGGCGGCGTGGCGCTGGCGCCCTGCTCCACCCGGTACAGCCCGGCCACCCGCAGCGAGCCGTACTGCCCCAGCAGGGTCAGCACCGGTTCGGCCAGCAGGCTCAGCGAGTCGCCGCCATTGGGCGCCGCCCGCAGACGCTCGCGCAGCCCCAGCAACGAGCTGCGCAGGCTCTGGTCGCTGCCGGCCAGGCGCTGTTCCAGGCGGTCGTGGGAGACCCGCAGAATCTGGTGCGCGCGGGTGAAGTCGTCGAGCCGGTACTGGCGGTATTCGTTGGCCATCTGCAAGCGCAGCAGCCGCCGCTCCCACAGGTCGCGCACCTCGCCCACGAGCATGCCGCAGACCAGCACGCCAACAATGTAGGAAGGCGCAACCTGGGCGTAACCCGGCACCCCCGACTGGCGCAGGAAAAAGAACGCCGCCACCAGCAGGCTGGCGCTGATCAGGCCGCGGACGAAGCCGTAGCGCACGCCCAGCAGCAACGGCGCCAGCACCGACCAGGGAAACTCGCCCTGCACCTGCAGCGGGTCTTCGGGGGCCAGCCACAGGCCGACGCCGATCACCAGGGCCGTCACCAGAAAGGTTTCCAGCCATGACGCTGGGCCGCTGGCACGGGGGGCCAGCACATAGTCCATGTGTGGAGAGTTCATCTCAGTCACTCGATCCGCAGGTCACCGACAAGCTTGTCGAGCACCTTCTGCGCCGCCCCGGCCAGGCTTTCGCGGGACCAGCCGGCGCGGGCGCCGCTGTTGCTCCACAGCACTTTGCCGGTGCCCGCCTCGACCACCCGCAGGCTGATGCCCACGGCCGGTTCACCGTCCAGGCCGTTCTTGTACTGCCACTCTTCAACGCTGCCGGACACCACATAGTCGAGCTTCTGCTCGCGGGCCCAGTCCATGGCCCCGGCCAGGCGCTCGTTGTCGTCGAGCAGGGCCAGTTCGCCCTGCCCTGCCGAACCGGCGTAGACCTGGGGTTGCAGGCCTTTGCTGCTGAGCACGCTGAGCAGAATCTGCTCACTGCGCTCGCCGGCCTGGGGCGTCTGTGAATAGTTGACCAGCGGCAACACGCCCCAGCGCGCGCCCTTGGACAACTCGGGGCTGCTTTGACCGGTAAAGCTGCTGCAGCCGGCCATCAGCAAGGCGACCATCGCCAGACTCACGCAACGAATGGATTGCATAAGGTTCACTCCTCTTTGAATTCCATGATCAGCGTCCAAAACGCACGCTGTAGCTGACACCTGCAGTGCCTCCGGACTTGCCAGCGCCGCCTTGTGGCGCCGACTGGTAGCCGAAGGTCACTGCCAATTCGTCATCCCCTATCACCTCGGTGCCGATCCCGGTACTGATGGCGTAATTGATGGTGTTATCGGTCCACTGCCAGCCGGAGCTGACGTCCACCAGCCAGGTGTACTGCCCGCGTGTGCGATTCAGCGCCCCCGGGAAACCGCGGCGCCACGAACTGCCGAAGAACAACTGGCCGTAGCTTTTTTGCAGCAGGGTCTGGCTGGTGATCTGGTTCGGATCATCGAGCTGGATACCGACCAGGTCGATGCCGCCGCCCAGGGTATTGGCCAGGTTGGGCAGCGCGCGGTTGTTCAGGCTGTTCTGCTGGTAGTCGATGCCGCTGCGCAGTTCCCAGTTCGGGCCTTCGAACTGCAAGGTGTGGTCGAACTCGATCTTCAGTGCCTGGCCGCTGCCCAGGTCGTCGCCGCCACGGGTCGAAAACCAGCGCTGGGCCAGGTTCCAGGACAGCTGGTCACGGGCCGAATAGCGATGGCGCCCGCCCACCCACAGATCATCCTGCTGACCGAAGGCGCGCATCAGCCCGCTGTCCTCGTTCTTGCGGTGCCAGTCGGCGCCGACATCCAACTCGTTGCCGCTGTCCACCTGCCAGGTTCGGCTGACGCCCAGGCCGTTGCGGTCATCGTCCTTGCGCAGGCTGCTGTCGAGGATCAGCTTGTAGTTGCCGTTCTCCACCTGGCGCTGCAGGGTCAGCTCGGTATTGGTCTCGGTGCCCAGGCGCGAAGGCTCCAGGCTGTCGCCGCTGTATTGGCCCTGCTCCAGCACCAGCTTGGCGTACCAGTTGTCGCTCAGGTAACGCGCGGCGGTCAGCCGCGGGCCGTTGAACACCAAGCCGCCGAAGTCCTGGCGCTCCCAGGCAATCTGGGCGCCCTGTGGCGTGCGCTCGGTCATCTCGATCGCCTGGCGGCGCAACTGTTCGCGGATCGCCGCCGGTTGCTCATCCCCCAGGGCAGAGAGCCCCACCGCCAGCGCTTCGCCACCGCGGCCCAGGCTGTTGAGCGCCTCGACCTGCTGCGCCGGGTCCAGGTCGCCATTGGCCACCAGGCGCTCCAGGGCCTGGCGGTTGCTGCCGCGCAGGGCCTGCTGGATCTGCTCGTAACTGCTGATCTTCAGGCCGCGGCTGCGGGCCCAGGCCAGCCACTCATCCTTCTGCGACGACTGATTGAGGTCATCCAGGCGCGCGAGGAACTGATCGAACCACAGCTGCAGCATCGGCTTGGAGCCGTCCTGCCATTGCATGGCCTGGTGCTGGGCCTTGCGTGACGAATAACTGCTGACCAGCAGGCGCAGCCAGGTGGCGTAGCCTTGCGGCGTGGCGCGGATCTGCTCCGCCGTCACCTGCCGGTCCAGGCGCAGGCGCAGGCGCTGGGCCGAGTCGGCATAACCTGCACCCTCCAGGGCATCGGCGTAGGCCGCCTGGACCATCCAGTCCTGGGGGTTGGCCTGCAAGTACAGGCGATACCAGGCCAGGGCCTCGGTGTTGCGCCCCAGCAGTTGGCTGGCGGCGGCAAATGGCAGCCATAAGGTGCTGTCGCTGCGCGCCAGGGAGCGCCATTGCTGCAACAGCGGCTTGATCTCGCTGCGCCGGCCGAGGTCGACATACAGCCACATCAGGCGCTCACGGAAGGTGTTGTCATCCGGGAAGCGGCTCAGGCCCTGGCGATACAGGCGCAGCGCCTCTTCGGGGTTGCCCTGCTGCACCGCCAGTGCACCACGGGCGGCCAGCACCTGGGACTGCCCGGAGGCGTCCGGGTACTGCTCGGCTTCCTTCAGCAGGTCGACCACCAGCGGCCAGTCCTGAAGCTCCTGGGCCAGTTGCAAGGCGGCAACCAGACGCTGCGGGTTGTGCCCCTGGCGCCAACTGTCGACGGTCAGTTGCAGGGCCTTGCGCGGATCACGGGTGCGGTACAGGGCAATCAGCTCGCTCTCGTCGCCGCTATTGAGCGACCCCTTGATCGCCCGCATCTTCTCCAGCGCCACCCGCAACTCGTCGTCCAGCTCCAGGTCCCAGGCCAGCGCGGCGCGGGACTGCCAGTAGTTGAAGTCATCGATGGTGTTGCCATCGACCGCGGTGATCACCTTCCAGGCCCCTTGGCTGTCGAACAGCTTGAGGTAGTTATTGGCCCAGTCCACGCGCTCGGTGCTGGTCAACGGATAGCGCTTGGCGAACTGGCTCCAGACCACCAGGCGCTGCGGGTACTGCTCGGTGTTTTCCAGGTTCTGCAGCAGGCGTACCCAGGCCAGGCGATGTTTCGGGTATTTAGCGACATAGCGGCGTAGCCATTTTTCCGCTTCCTCGGGCGTGCCGCGAGACTCTTCGGCATAGACCAGGGCATCGAGCTCGACGTTGCTCAGGGCGCGGGTGTTCATGACCCCCGCCAGCAGGGGAATGCCTCGATCGAAATCGTAGGTCTGCATCGCCAGGCGCCAGGTGTGCTCGAACCGCGCCGGGTCGCTGCGCAGCGCATTCAGGCTGATCCAGTAGCCCAGGGCGGCCGCCGAGTCGCCTTGCCATTCGGCGAGATGGGCCATCTGCTCCAGCAGCGCCGGATCGTCCGGGTGCTGCTCCAGCAATTGCACGCCCACGGCCTGCGCGCCCGCAAGGTCGCCGAACGCCAGGCGCTGCTTGAATTCCTTGGCGAGGATTTCCGGGCTGTCGGGCTGCACCTTGCGCCAGGCACTGAAGAACTGTTCCGCCAGGTCGGCGCGGTTGTGCGCCACCGCCACATCGACGCCCTGGTCGAGCAGCGTCGGTTCGAATTGTGCATCTGGCTGTGCGGCCAACTCCTGGGCCAGCAGCGCCACGGCCTGCTCGCCGCGATCCGCCGCCACCAGGGTCTTGAAGGCTTGCTCAAGCCTCTCGCGGCGTGCTTCAGGCGTCTGGCTGGCCTCGAGCAACTGCACATAGATGTCGGCCGCGCGAGCGGGCTGCTCGCTGGCCTGATACCACTTCGCCGCTTCAGGCAGCCATTGCTCACGCCGCTGTGGATCGCGGCGCGCCAGTTCGGCATAGGCGTCCGCTGCCAGGCCCGGGGCCTGGGCGCTCAGGGCCAGGGTGGCCAGGCGTTCCAGCTGCGCGGATGGCAAGGGCCGGTAGTCAAAGGCCTTGAAGCGCTCGGCCAGCGCCTGCAGGGCGGCGCTGTCGGTGCTGTTGTTCAGGGCCAGGGCATCGAGTTGCAAGCGGTAGTAGGCCTTGAGCGTCGGATCGGCGTGCGGCCACTCGGCCAGGTGTTTTTCCGCTCTCGAGTAATCGCCCAGCTGAATCAGCAGGTCGAGCAGTTGGCTGCGCAATTCACTGTTTTCCGGGTGCGCGGCCAACAGCACTTCGGCATAGCTGGCCGACACTTCGTCCGGCTGGCCGCCCTTGGGACGGAACGCGTCTTCATTGCGAAAGGTCGCCCACAGCAGCACGCCGACGGCAATTGCCACCAGCAGCAACGCCCAGGGGTTGAGCAGCCGCGCGCGTTGCGCCTTAGTTGCAGAAGAGTTGGCCATCACTCACCTGCTTCATCGGAAGTTGAAAATGCCAGAGGCCCTGTGCGGATTGGCCGGCGTAGCGCTGGCCCTGGACCTCGACCCGACAAGCACTGGCCGAACGCACTGAAAACTCCAGGTTGAACTGGCCAGCAAAGGAAAAGCTCACCTGCCGCTCATTCACATAACGCCAGTCGCGCAGCGGAATGTTCGCCAGCTCCAATGCCGGGCGCGGGTCGCGCTCGGGCCGCAGGGCAAGCACCGCGCGATCACTGCTCAGCGCCACATACCGTCCCTGGGGCAGGTCGCGAACCCCGGCCACGGCCACCGAGCGGCCGAGGTCCGGCCAGCCCAGCGCCGGGTCCAGGCGCAAGGTGCGCAGGCCATCCAGGCCGCGAACCTGCCAGTCACCATCGAGGGTCCGCGCCAGGCTCGCCTGGTACAGGCCATGCACCCGGTCCAGGTAGTCGCTCATCCACAACGACATCGGCTGCTGGCCGCGCATGAACTGGTAGATGTCGGTCATGGCCTTGATCGAGGCCTGCTTGGTGCCCGAATAGAAGTGGTAGTACAGGTGGATGCCGCGCAGACGCCGCGGGCTGTCGGTCAGCTCGAAGGTGTCGATCACATCGCGAAAGCCGTAGTACGGGCCTTTCCAGAGGTTGGTGTACATGTTCTCGTTGATCACCGGCGCGTAGTACTGCAAGCCGCCCGCGGTGGGCCGCAACAGCGGGTACAGGCCGGTCAGCGAGGAATTGGCCTTGGTCAGGATGGTCTGCCCGCCGTTGACGTTTTTCAGCCCGGCGTCGTAGGCCATCTTGATGGTCTCGGCGCTGGGCAGCGCGTCCCCCGGCCAGAAAATCAGCTTCACCGGCTTCTGCGCCGTGGTCAGGCGGCTGTTGATGTAGTCCCGCGAGCCGTAGATCTCGCGCTTGTAGTCCAGGGTCTTGTACCCCGGGATGTTCAGGCGCAGGCCGTATTCGGCGTGGAAGTCCTCGTCCTGCTTGGCCTTGTCCGGCTGCATGTAGAACGGGTGGCTGTAGGTGTGGGTGGCCACCTCGACCTTGGGATCGGCAAAGATCTCCTGGGCGATCGGCTCCAGCTCCCGGGCAAGGAACGGCGACATGCCCTTGGGCCCGATCTCCCCTTCGATGATCGACACCGAGGTCAGGTACGGGTTGGGCCGAATGTAGTCATCCAGTACCTGACGCCCGGAATACGGAGTGCCGCGTACTTCGGCGTGGGACGGGAAACCGTCGCCGTCGATGTGCACCGTGGCAATCCGCCGGCCGTTCTCGGTGGTGGTGTCCGGACGCGGTTGCGCCGGCAGGCGCAGGGCTTTCTGGATAAAGGCGAACGGGTCGAGAATCCAGCGGCTGCGCTCGACGTTGGCTTCCACCACATAGGGCGCCAGGGCCATGCCGCCCCAGACACCGATGACCACTGGCGCGTACTTGCCGCCCTTGTCGTCGCCCAGTAGCAAGGCCGGCTTGGGCCCGTCGGGCAGCAGCGTCACCCGCGTCAGCTCGCGGCTGCGCGCCACCACCGGCGCCTCGAAGGCGCCTATCAGTGCCTTGTCCTGGCTCAGCACGTGCAGTGCGTCGCGGGCCCCCGGCGCTGCGAGGTTCAGCCCCAGGCGCTTGAGCAGCGCGCGGTCCTCGATCGGCAAGCCGGCCATGATCGCCAATGGCACCTGCTCGTCCAGGCGCTGGCCGATCCAGCGGCTGAACGCACGGCTGTCCTGGGGCGGGCCGCTGGTCATCCACAGCACGACCCCGGCGTAAAGGCCGGCGAAGCTGTAGCCAGGCAGGCTGTCGTCGACCGGAAAATAATCCACCCGGTAACCCAGGTATTCCAGCAGGCCGCCGAGCAGGCGGTGCCCGGCGTGATCGTAGAGTTCACCTTCGCGCGGGTCATAGAGCATGGCGATGCGCCGCGGCTGGACTTCCACGGTGCTCAGGCTCAGGGCGTTGAGGTCCGGGGTGCTGACCACCGGGATGAAGCCTTCCTGGCTCAGTTGACGGACCAGCTTGCGCGCTTCTTCGCGCCGGTTGGCCGGCAGGTAGTCAATGGCCACCAAAGGAATGTTGCGCGCGCGCAGCGGCTTGAGTTCGCCTTCAAGCCAATTGCGATCGGCTTCGGAGACCGGGCGATAACGCTTGGCCGAGGCGTCCCAGCCGGCATGGATGGATTCGACGGCCACGGCCGCGGCGACGCCGTCGAGTTCGCCGAGCACCTCGAAACCACGGTTGAAGAACAGCTTGAGGTTCGGCAAGCGCTTGTGCAGTTCCCGCAGAAACCCAGCCAGGGCCTGGCGTTGCGCTTCGCGGTTGGCTTCGGGAAGCAGCTGGAAACTGTCCAGGGTATCGAGGAACAGGCCGGCGTAGCCCTGGTCCTGCAGCGCCTTGGCACGCTTGAACAGGTGCTCGCGCCAGGCCGGGGTGGTGATGTCCATGACCTGGCTGTCCCAGGCCTTGTTGCGGATCGCGCTGGCGCCCTGGGTCAGGGCTTCTTTATCCAGCGCGGCGCGATTGCCGTCGAACTCACCCACTGACAGGTAGGCGAACGGCTGGCTGCCGAGCTTGCGCAAGGTGGCGACATCGGCGGCGGCCATATGACCGGGCTCGACCACCGCCCACTCGAACTGCGCCAGCTCCTGCAGCGGCGGCTGCTCGGCGTACCAGAAACCGACGCTGGCGGGCGCCACGGGCGCGGCCTGCACCAGGGTGTTGGTTGCACACAAGGCTAATGCGGTAAACAGGCGTCGAACCACTTTGCAGACATGCCCCCTGCGAAACTCGATATCCATAACTCACTCTTCAGTAGATCAATCTGCACAACATCAGACTCTGGAGCAGCCTCTGACGGGCGCCCTCAAGGCAACGAACTAAAGGCTGCGGTACAGCTGTTCCAGGCCCTCGGCCAGGCTGCTTGGCGTGCCCAGATCGAAGCGCTCGCGCAAACGCCGGTTGTTGGCCTTCGAATGGCGGATGTCCCCGGAACGGGCAGCGGCATGGCTCACGTGCAGTGCCTTGCCGCTGATCTGTTGCAAGGTCGCCAGCAGGTCGTTGAGGGTGGTCACCCCGCCCAGGCCGACATTCGTTGCATCGGCGGGTGGCTCCGGGCATTCGAGGCCCTGGACCAGGATCTTCACCAGGTCTTCGACATAGACGAAGTCGCGGGTTTGCCCGCCATCACCGAACACCGTGATGGCCTGGTCGCTCCTGGTCCGCTCGCTGAAAATGCTGATCACCCCGGAGTACGGTGAGGAAGGGTCCTGGCGCGGGCCGAAGATATTGAAAAACCGCAGGACGACCGGCTCCAGCCCATGCTGGCGACGATAGAAATCCAGGTAGTACTCGCTGGCGAGCTTGTCTGCCGCGTATGGCGTCAGGGGCGCCTTGGGCGTGTCTTCGTCAATCGGCGTGCCCTCGCCGTTATTGCCGTAGACCGCGGCACTGGAAGCGAACACCACCCGGCGGATAGCCGCGCCGACCATGGCTTCGCACACCCGCAACGTGCCGATGAAATTGCTCTGGTGGGTGCGTACCGGATCTTCGACCGAGGCCTGGACCGACGCCACGGCCGCCAGGTGCACCACCGCGTCGCAACCGGCCATGGCAGTGGCCAGGGTTTCGGCATCGGCGACATCGCCGACCTGCAGTTGCAGGGCGTGATGGCCCATCGGCAGGTTGCTCGCCTTGCCGGTGGAGAGATCGTCCAGAACATGAACCGCATAGCCTTTGGCCAACAGTGCATCGACCAAGTGGGAACCAATGAAGCCAGCACCACCTGTGACCAGTATCCGTTTGGCAGACATAAATCATCCCAAAGAAAAATTTCGTCGCTACGCCGATTGAAGCTAGCACACCCACTGAATACGCCATGGCAACTCGCTGCCATGGCTGACATTTCTTTGCTGGCTGCTGCCCTGGCCAAGGCTCTAGCGCCCGGGCTCGAGGGAAATCGGCGATGTTGGCGTCAAAAAAACATCAATAAAATCAATCGCTCAGCGGCCGCATACTGGAGCGGAAAAGACTTTTCGTCAATATTACGTCTATTTTTCGATGGATTATGGAGCTGGCGATATTTAGCCAAAATGTTGACGAGATGTCTGAGGGAGCTGGCAGCCCTCGGCTGTTTCATCAGGCGCCCTGCTGGGCGCACAGCCATTGCCACCGCCAATCGGTTCAACGCGGGACATCGGTCCGGCCGGGAATGCTGCTCGTCAGCGTCACCGCCTGGCAGCGGTGCCCGTGGAATCGGCAAAAAAAAGCGCCGGCGCCCTTGCGGGACACCGGCACTCGGTGACGGCCTGTAACCCTGCCTAGAGAAAGCAAACCGTCGGCCGGCAATGTAGCACGCAGGCTTTGCCGGCCTGGTCTGCGACAACCCGCCACAGGCTGGCTGCCGGCTCCCGGCCAGGCGCCAAGCTCGGCGCGGCGGCTCGCAGCCTGCGGCAGGCGGTCGCAGTAGGGGGCGCCCCCCCCCCTCTCTACACTGCCTCGACCGCGCGACTGCGCGGCAACCTGATGAGCAAAACACGATGAGGAACATCATGAAGACGCTATTGGCCGCTGCCTGTCTACTCGCATTCACCAGCGCTCACGCCGCCCAGGACCCGGAGGCCGTGTTCAATCGCGCGTGCACCGCCTGCCACAGCGGACAGTTGCCCATGGCGCCGAAAAAAGGTGATCAAGCGGCCTGGAAGCCGCGCCTGGCGCAAGGCACCGAGGTACTGGTCAAGCACGTGACCGAAGGCTTCAATGCCATGCCGCCACGCGGCCTGTGCATGGATTGCAGCGCCGAGGACTACCAGGCGGTGATCAGCTGGATGTCGAAATAAGGCGCCCCGCTCTCTGGCCCGGCTTGCGTTTGCGACCCGGCATGGGCCGCTCCTTCTGAGGCGCCCCACAGAGTGCTACCCGAAAGCCCCGGCCCGCGCGAGCGGCCCGGGACTGCTGTCCCACTCAGGGAATCGGCAGCCAGCGCCGAAAACCCGAGCCCCCCGTACCGCTCAACGGGCACCAGGCAAAGTCCCAAGGCACCGGCGGGTACTCTTGCGGCTCGCCTTCGGCCGCCGATACCGGCAGCGCGCGCCGCGTCGGCTTCCAGTCAAACACCCAGTCCGGGGACTCGCGCCAGGCCAGCACCAGGCCCCGTGCCTGACTGTCGTCGGTGTTGATCCAGCGTGCGGCCGCCGCGGCCATGAACGCCTCGATGTGCTCCTGATGGATCCGCGCCTGGTAGCGCGAAGCCAGGAGCCAGCGGCACAGGCTCAGGTAGTAGGTCCAGTTCAGCGGCGGATGATTGCGATAAGCCCAAGTCATGAAGCCACGGAAAATGTTCAGGCCATCCGGCGGGTCGAGCTTGAGCAAGCCCGGACAGACATCGAACAAGGTGTGCCAGTACGGCAGCAGGCGGGCATCCAGGTGCACGAAGCTGCGGGCGTTGCTCGGGTAATCGGGAAACGGCAGCAGAAAGTCGCCCTGATTGCCTACCCGCGTGCGTTTGCTCACCAGCCGTGTGGCGCCAGAGGGGATCGCTAGTGCGCGCATGTCAGCCTCCGGTGACGCTTGCTCGTCGTGCTGGCAACGCGCAGCACCTGCTGTCGCCAACCGTGAATGAGTCGAGCCATGTGGTGCTCCTTTCCATCTCTGCAATAACCATGGACACGTCCTTGGCCCGCTGGCCGTGGGGACGCGCGAAAACAGCGGTCATGCGCAAGCATGGGGAGAGGCCCGGGGGTTGAGCGATGGCCAGCGGTCACGGGGCGCCACCGCGCACAGCCGGCCGGCCGGCAGCGACGGCGCCAGGCCGAGAAAGCCCGGCAGGGTCAGCGCCGCCGCCCCCAGCGGCGCGGCGCCGGTCGATTGCGAACAGCAGCAGTGCGCTGAATCCCCCTGGACCGCCGCGCTGGATGGCTCCTTGTCCAAGGCAACGGCAATCTGCCGAACCCCGCCGGACGAACAGAAACTGCCCGACAGCAGCTGTTCCAGGCTCAGGCCGCCCATCGCGCTGGCCATGGGCAGCAGGCTGATTTTCAGCAGGATCGCCAGGAACGCCGCGACCCAGGCGTTCTGATGGCTGGCATTGCGCATGCCGCACCAGACCATCAGCGGCGCACGCCCGGGTTCAGGGGCAGGTGTTGAAAACGGTTCATGCCACACACTCGAAATCATCGGCATCGAAGGGCCTGGATCCAGCCACGCGGCAACTGCCGCAAGCGGCAGCCAGGGGCGTGACGGACACAGGCCGACCTGCGGTCAGCGGCGAATGCAGCTGCCCGCTTGTGGGCTCAGATCAGCGGAGAGGCACGAGGGTTGGCCGAGGGCCAGGAATAGCGAGGGGGCGCCTTGCTGCGGGGTTCAAGCGCACGACGCCGGACCTCGCCGATGCGCAGCAGCCAGCCCAGGCAAAACAGCAGAACCAGGCTCAGCGTAGCGCCCGAGCAGACCGGGCAGGAGAAACTGCCGGCCCAGGCACTGGCGCTCTGGTCACTGAAGTCGGAAGTCTGCAACGGGGCCTTGCTGCCCAGGGAGGAGCAGAACTGCCCTCCCACACCGTTGAGCGCAAGGCCCATCATCTGCCCGTGCGCCAAACCGCAGGCGAAGACATTGAACAGGACGCAAAAATACAGGGTCCAGGCAATGAGCGAGCGGTCGGGACGGGACAATTTCATGGCGGCGACTTTAACACCGAACCCCACAGTGGAAGAAGCTTGAGATGGCAAGCCTCAACCGACTGCCCAGTGCACTCCGGGGACGCTGGTCGAACAACCGCCATTCCAATTCAGAGGCTAAAAGTTCGCCCCTGGAGCATCGATACAGAACTTTTCACACTAAGTTCTATCGCCATCAGGAGCAACTAACGATATCAATCACTTGGCCCCGACAAGTTCATTGACTAGAGGCCATTTGCAACTAGCAAAGTTGTGCCAGAAAGTGCCTTTCTACGGATGTTGACTACAATTCCCAGCGGCCGTATCAGGCCCGGGAACATCACTGCCCCTCTAGATAGAAGTTGCTCTTCGGCTTTCAGGCTCTCGTGCTGAAAACAGTCGGAGATTGGCGCCGTGTTCCTGGCAATAAATGAAGCTGCATCCAAAACGTTCATATAAGGAATATATGCACATGGAAATTCTCGAGTTCAAGGATTTACGCATTGGCTTCACCACTCAGTTCGCATTGCAATGGAACGATAAAGGCTCGGGTGGCAAGCGTGACGGGGCGTACTGGCGCCCCGTGGCCATTGGCAACCTCAATGGCTACCACCCTCTGGGCGACTACGGCGTCGGCAACTACAACGACGTCAACGGCCAGGCCGCCGTGGCCGTGGTGAGCGATGTCAATGGCCCTTCCGGAAACGCCCTGCGCCCGCCGCTGGACTACGAACTGGTGTGGACCGACAAGGGATCAGGTTCCGACCGTGACGGTTCGATGTGGCGTCCCCTGCCCCCTCCCGGTTACGTGGCGCTGGGGCTGGTGTGCAACAACGGCTATGGCAAGCCCGCGGTCGATATCATCCGCTGCGTAAGGGCGGACCTGGTGATCGCGTCGCTGATTGGCAACCTGGTGTGGGACGACACCGGCACCGGCGCCGACAGGGACTTCGGCTCCTGGGAAATCTCGCCACCCGGCGCGCCGGCCGGTGAGGTCTACCTGTCTCCCGGCACCTACGTCGGCGTCGCCAGCCACACCAAGCCCAACATCGATCCCAACGCCTACGGCCTGCGCCTGCAGATTCCGTTGACCCGCTTTGATCCACCACCGACCCCGGTGCTGCACGGCTACAGCAAGCCAACCGGGTTCGAGCAAAGCACCGTCACCTTCATCAGCAACCTGTCCTGGTTCATGGTCAATGACCCGAACCTGCAACCGGCGGCGCAGTTGGTCAAGTCGCCGGTCTACCGCCTGGAGCGCACCGACAAGTACACGCTGATCGGCTTCGGCTACAACGAAACCTCCGCGGACCAGAGCTTCGTCTGGTCGGTCACCAACGGCGTCAACGGCAACAGTTCCAAATCCTTCACCTCGACCACCGGCATTGAAATCGGCGGTGAATGGACCTTGGGGCCGATCTTCAAGGCCTCGGCCAAGTTGAACCAGAGCTTTTCCTACACCACCTCCTCGTCGAGTGGCTGGGATCATTCGACCACGCGCACGGTAAACGTGGTGGTTCCGGTAAAGAAAGCGGTGGCGGCGTTCGCCATTGAAAGCACTTACAAGCTGTTCCGCGCCGATGGCACCCAAGTGTCAACCAACGTCAGCTATTCCGACGGCGACAACATCTACTGGACGCAATATCCGCCTTCAGAGAAGTTCAACCTGAAAGTCAATATCGAGTAAGCCGGAGCCTGGATAACCCCAAACGCAGGCACGAGTTTGCGTTTGGGGCCGGCCCCTGGCGCGGCACTGCGTAGATGCCGGCAGACGACCGCGCAAGCTTGACTGGCGACCACGCAGCAGCCGATACAACGCTATTCCCGCCAGCAGCCCGACAAGCAAAGCCCCCACATCGCCTTCTCCCCCTGTTGCCGACGCCAGTGACGGCCTCCGCCTGGAGCAATTTCAACAGGACATCGCGCAAATACCTGTACAAAACAAAAATAAATGTACAACTATATGGCCATGAATATTGACTGTTCGAGCAGGAGATCAGGCGAACTGCGACGTCAATCTGCGGGAGAAACACCATGAACCATTCCTCGAACATGCACGCCCGGGGCAACGGCTACCGGGCGCTGGTGATGGGCGCCAGCGGCCAGTTCTTGGCTTATGACGACGAGCGCCTGCCGTGGTAGCCGTCCCCCCTGCGCGCCGACTGGGATTGGTGCTCGGCGACCAGTTGTCATTCGACCTGGCGCTGTTCAAGGCCCTGGACCCTGCCCGCGACGCCTTGCTGATGGCCGAGGTCGACAGCGAAGCGCGTTATGTCCGGCATCACCCGCAGAAAATCGTGCTGATCTTCAGTGCCATGCGCCACTTCGCCGAACGCTTGCGCGAGCAAGGCTGGCGGGTGATCTACGTGAAGCTGGACGACCCCGACAACAGCGGCAGCATTCCCACCGAACTCAGGCGCTGGCAGGCGGCGCTGGCCGCGGATCAGCTGCACGTCAGCGAATGCGGCGAGTGGCGACTCGAACAGGCGCTGCGCGATTGCGGCCTGCCCATGACCTGGCATGTTGACTCACGTTTCCTCTGTTCCCGTGAACAGTTCCGCGAGTGGGCCGCCGCTCGCCCATCGCTGCGCATGGAATTCTTCTACCGCGAGATGCGCAAGCGGAACCGCCTGCTGCTGGAACCCGATGGCCGCCCCTGCGGTGGCACCTGGAACCTTGACGCGGACAACCGCAAGGCCCTGCCCCGCGGCCTGCGCGGGCCCTTTGCGGCGCGCTTCGGCCACGACGCCATTACCCGCGAAGTACTGCAGCTGGTGGGGCAACGCTTCAGCGATCACTACGGCGGCCTTGCCCGCTTCGACTATCCGGTGACCCACGAGCAGGCGCAGGAGCTCTGGCAGCACTTCCTCGACTTTTCCCTGGCCGCCTTTGGCGATTACCAGGACGCCATGGCCGAGGGCGAGCCCTTTCTGTTTCATGCACGGATCAGCGCCGCGCTGAACATCGGCCTGCTGGACGTGCGCCAGCTCTGCGCCGACGTCGAGCGTGCCTACCGCGAGAAACGGGTTGCGCTGAATGCCGCGGAGGGGTTCATCCGCCAACTGATCGGCTGGCGCGAATATGTACGCGGGGTCTACTGGCTGCGCATGCCCGCCTACGCCGAACTCAACGGCTTGGGCAATACCCGGGCGCTGCCGGAGTTCTACTGGAATGGCGCCACCGACATGCGCTGCATGTCCCAGGCCATCGGCCAGACCCTGGAGCTGGGCTATGCCCACCATATCCAGCGGCTGATGGTCACCGGCAACTTCGCGCTGCTGGCCGGGATTGCGCCCAAAGCCATCTGCGACTGGTACCTGGCGGTCTACCTGGATGCCTTCGATTGGGTCGAACTGCCCAATACCCTGGGCATGGTGATGCACGCCGACGGCGGCTACCTGGGCTCCAAGCCCTATTGCGCCAGCGGCCGCTATATCCAGCGGATGTCCGACTACTGCGGCGGCTGCCGTTACCGGGTGGACCAGGCCACGGGCAGCGATGCCTGCCCGTTCAACGCCTTGTACTGGCATTTCCTGATCCGCCACCAGGAGCAACTGGGCGGCAATCCACGGCTGGCCCTCACCTATCGCAACCTGCAGCGCATGGACGCCCCACGCCGGGAAGCCATCTGGCAACGCGGCGAGGAGCTGCTGGCGCGCCTGGACGCGGGAGAGGCACTGTGAAGAAATCCGAGCTGCCGCAAAAGGACTGTGCCGCCTGCGGCCGGCCCTTCACCTGGCGCAAACGCTGGGCCCGCTGCTGGAACGACGTGCGCTGGTGTTCCGAACGCTGTCGGCGCACCGCCCGCGCCAGAGCGCAATGAACCCCGGGCGCGGATTACAGGCAGTCTTGTGCGGTCTTCTCGAAACTTGACGGGGCAAAGCTGGAGGCCAGCAAATGCCGCTCATAGAGGAACACCTTGCCGCCGTTGGGCGCCTTGTAGGCTTCCAGCACATTGTCCGCGGCCACCTTGCTGGTGACCACGATCCGGTAGCCACGCTGCGATTGCGACACGTTAGCCGTCTGGGCATCGCTCTGCAGCTTGGGGATTACGCATTCGGCGTATTCAGCCGGGGTCTTGTGGGTCTGCATGACCAGGGTCGGGTCATTCGGCGCAGTCGCGCAGCCGGCCAGCAACAGGGCAGCGAACGTCATGGCGGGCACGAGTGAAAGGCGCATTGGGGCAATCCTGAAGTAAAAAAAGCGGGTTCATGCATCACGGCCGAGCGTGGGCCGTGCTATCGATGGCGGCGATTTTCCACGGTTAGGGCCGCCAGAAAAATAGCTGTTTCTTGATTGTCACTATTACTTGAAGCAATAGTTGCCCCCCGTGCAGACTGCCCGACCGTCCAACTACAACTAATAAAGGAATCTTCCGTGCGAACTTTTGACCTTATCCGCGACGCCGTCCTGCCCGAGTTCCGGGATCGGGTCGCCGACTACCTGATCGAGTACGAAAGCGTGCTGCGTGACGCCAGCGGCGACCCGCACGTTCAGCAGGCAGTGGCTTACCAGTTGCGCGGCTACCTGCGCGGCCTGAACACCACCCGCGTGCTGGGCATGGCCGACTGGGAAGAGCTGGACCGGCGGGTGGTGGCGACCTGGTTGAGCCCTGTTCAGGACGCTGCCGACGCCGATTGAGAGTCGCTACGCCGCCTGGTCCAGTCCTCAGTTCCCTGAGACATCCAGCACAAAGACCTTGATGTACGGGCGCTGCGGCTCGGGGACACTGGCCTCAAGCAGGCTCAGCATCTGCGCCGCGGTCTGCGGCACCACGCCCCCGGGGCCGGCACGCACCTTGGCCCGCGGCCCATGCCAGAACACACCGTAGATGCCGTAGCCACGGGCTCCGGGATCGGGGGTATAGAGCGCAATCAACTGATCCTGGATCGCGCTCCAGACGTCCTTGTGTGAACTGCGCTTGAGCTCGATCACCAGCTTGATGGGCCCGCTTTGCACCGCGATATCCACGCGTTTTTCATGGGCCATGTGCGCCTCGGGCTCGGCCGTGATGTGGCGCGCCTCCAGTCGCGGACGCAGCAGGCTCAGCAGCACGTCGCGGCAGCTTTCCTCCCATTTGGGGGTGCTGATCCGGCCCTTGACCTCGTTCCAGAAAAACTTGTGCACGTCGAGGTTGCTGCGCAGCAGGCCGGCAATCCCTTGCAGCTCATCCAGCACCAGCGCCTGCATTTGCTCGACAGTGCCGGGCAAGCCGTTGTTCAGGACCTGCGCCACCGCCTCCCAGCCCTGTCGGGTGTGCCGTGCGTCACGCCGCCGGGCGTCGTTGAACAACAGCGCGTGGTTCAGGTAGGGGCGCCATGAGGCCAGTCGCGGATGGCCTTGCAAGGTGCGCAGATGAATCCCGGAGTCGTCACACGTCTTGCTCGCCAGGTAACTGATCAGTCCGGCCATGAACTCATCGGCGTCCTCGGCCCCGGTGTTACTGGGAGCAAACCAATCGAAAGCCAGCGGTGTGGCCGGGTATTGATCGGCGACCAGGCGGCAGAAACAGAATGCCTGCTCGGCGGACAGGTCCATGGGGCCGTCGAATCCGCGCACCAGCCCGGTCAGGTCACGCAGGTACCAGACCACCTCATTGCGGGTGGCGGTATCGCTGGCTTCCAGTAACGCAGCGAAGGTCTCCAGCGACATCAACAACCCCAGGGTCATGATGAATGCCCGATGCTCCGGCGCTGCGCCGCTATTGAGCAACTGGCTGATGCAGGGGCCAAAGCGTTGCAAATCGAGGTGACGGCAAAACGGTCGTACCACATCGTACAAAGCCGTCTTGTCCAGCGACTCGGCGCTATTGAGGACCTGGAAGACCACATCGAGCTTGTCCGCCAAGGCGATCTGCCGGGTGACTTTCAACGACAGGCCACTGCGCTGCCTGAAATGGTCCGGCAGCACCAGAAAGTGCAGGACGATGCAATCGATATAGTCCGCGTACTGCGCTTGGCGAAAGGCTGAGAACCAGGCCTGCCCGGCGAGGGTCTCCCGTTCGATACAGTCGAAGATCACGAACCCCAGCAGGAAAGCGTCGCAGGTGAGCGGCGCCACAGCGTCTTCCAGTTGCTGGCGCAGCGCAGCAACCGCAGGTTGATATTCCTCGGGGCACGGATAGCCGCTCTCCTGCGCCTCGGCCTGTGGCTCGTCCTCGCTTGGCAGCTCTTGCTCAAGAAACCCGCAGCCCGCCAGCCCAGGATGGGTGGCGGCCCTGTCCAACAGGCCCCGGGCCGTCTCCGGGCGTTGCCGCAGCGCCTCGCGCAGTCCATTGAACAGCCACGGATACGGGTCGACGACGCCGGCATTGATAAACGCCAGCCATTGAAACACTCGGGGCTCGTCCAGCACGGCCACGGTGTCGAGATAACGCACCAGCAAGGACAGGACGAACCTGAGCACCTCGCCCCTGGCGTTTTCCTCAGCGGTTTGCTGCCACAGCTCGACCATGCCGTCCAGGCAAGCGGTCATCTCGGGCTCGGCCACCACCTCATGCAAGCCCCAGCGCACCAGCGAATCGTAGGCGGTCCGAGGGGCACCGGCGCCCTGACGGTACAGCTCCAGCAGCTGGCCATAGTGGATCTGGCCTGCCAGGCGGTGACTGAGGATGTAGCCACACAGGCTCCTGGCGTCCTTGTCGCCCACCAGGTCTTGATAAGCCTGGCGCACGGCCTGAGTTCCCGCCTCACCCCAGCGTGATAAGGCGTGCGCGGCGTAGGCGCGCTCATTCAGATGGGTGCCCGCAGCGGCCAGCAGCTGAGTCAACGGCTGCAACATCGCCGGTAGCGGTTGGCCGGCGCGCAACAGGTCCAAGAGCAGCAAGCGCAGCTCATGGGGCAGGCCCGGGTCGGACAACAAGCCTTGGAAACAGGGCTCCAGCCCCGGTTCGGTGAAGCCCGTGAGGTTCAATGCCGGAGCCTCCTGGCCACGGAACCAGGGATCGGCCAATGCCAGAGTGGCCAGCGCCTGCAGCAACTGGATCTTGCTCTGGGTGCTCAACGAGGCGGCATCGCCGTAGACCAGGATTCCATAAGGGTCCGCCTCGATGAACGGGCTGACCTGCGCCCCGAGAAAAACCGCCAGCCAGGCATGCACGCCGCGCAGGTACGAGGCCGGCTTGCCCTCGACACAGAGCAGCAGGCGAATTCTGCTCAACGGCAACCCGGCATGGAACTGCGCGGCGAGATAACGCGCCGCCAGGTACTCGGCGCTGGCCTTGTGGCCGTAGTCGAACACCCCGGGCTCGCGGGTCGAGGTAAAGACTCGGCTGGCCAGGGCCGCACGCAGCGCGGCAGTGCCGAATGCATGCAACTTGCGCAGGGGCGGATAGCACCGGTCGTAGCGCTCATCAGTGCTGAAACCGTCGATATCGGCCAGCAGGCGCAAGGCGCACAACAGGCCTGCCGCCTCCAGCATCTGCTGTTCCGAGAGTTGCGCATGGGGCTGACGGTCATCACGGTGCGCCGCATTGAGTTCGTCCAGCAGCAGCACGCTGGAACGCTCGAACAGCTCCCGGCGGGTCAGGGGCCAGTGGTCCCGGGCAACCACCTGGGCCAGCATCAGCAAGGTCAGCGGGTTGCCGAGCATGTCTCCCAGGCCGCGCTGCCGCGCCTGGTGCAGAAAGTCCTTTGGCGTCCCGCCATGCTGCTCCAGCACCTGCTGCTGTTCCTCTTCACTGAGCGCCAGCAAGTGCAGCTCTTGCACCTGGTCCTTTCCCGGAAAGCAGCTGGACAACAGCTTCAGGTCATTGAGCCCCGCCCAGTCGGCACTGCGACAGGCAATGCGTACCCGGCACGGCGGCAAGCGCCCGAGGTGGCGAATCAGGTCGTCGAAGGCGGGCCGGTCGCCGTACTGCGCACGATGCTCATCCAGGGCGTCGATGAACAAGGTGCTGCCCTCGGCGATCAGCGCGGGATCGCGCAACAGGAAGCTGCGCAGCGACATGGCCCGGCCGCCCGCGTGCTCGGCCCAATGATCGAACAGATGACTCTTGCCGGCTCCGGGATCCCCCAGCAGCACCAGGCAGGTCACGTCTTGAAACGTGGAAAAAGCGCCGGTGCGGCCATCCGCAGTGAAGACCATGCGATCAGTCAAAGCCTGTTCCTTACCTGGAAAGTCAATCGTCGAGAGTAGCGTCGCGCCTGCTGGCCTGCGCCGGCGGCAGAGAATATCTGCAAGCCGGGCGAATGTAACCCAATCAAGCGCATGGCATTCAGTCGCGCGCCTGTTGGCGCCCCCAGCCTGCCATGTATCCCCGCTGACAAGGGCGGATGCCCCACCCTATACTCCACGGCCTTTTGAACCTTTGGACACCAGAGACCCCCATGGCCCAACCAGACCTCATCTTCACCCCCGACCCGGACGCCGATTCCATCTCCTCCGACGTCGCCGCGTTCAACGGCATCCTGGTTTCCACCCAGATCCCTACCCGCGCCGATGGCAGCCTGGAACTGGGGGACATCACCCTGCAGAGCGAATGCACCCTGCAGGCGCTGAAAGTTGCCCTGGAACGGGCTGGCAGCTCCATGGACCGGGTCATGCACCTGACCATCTACCTCACCGACATGGCCGATCGCGCCGCATTCAACGAGGTCTACCAGCGTTTCTTCGCCAAGCCCTGGCCGGTGCGCGCCGCGGTTGGCGTGGCCGCCCTGGCGGTGGAAGGCATGCGCGTGGAAGTCACCGCAATGGCCGCCAAGGCCTGACGCCGCGGCTATAATCGGCGGCCCCGCGCAAGGCGTGGCCGCCACCTGGCAGCACACGGGTGCCGGGCACGCGTTTCGCCGCTACAATGCGCGCCTTGACCCTGATAAGCCTGACTAAAAAAACATGTCCTTGCCCAAACATCACCTGGAACTGCTCAGCCCTGCCCGCGACGTGGCCATCGCCCGCGAAGCCATCCTGCACGGCGCCGACGCGGTGTACATCGGTGGCCCGAGCTTCGGCGCCCGCCACAACGCCAGCAACGAGGTGGGCGAGATCGCCCAGCTGGTGGAGTTCGCCCGCCGCTACCACGCCCGGGTGTTCACCACCCTCAACACCATCCTCCACGACAACGAGCTGGAGCCGGCGCGCAAGCTGATCCACCAGTTGTACGACGCCGGTGTCGATGCGTTGATCGTCCAGGACCTGGGGGTGATGGAGCTGGATATTCCGCCCATCGAGCTGCACGCCAGCACCCAGACCGATATCCGTACCCTGGAACGGGCGAAGTTCCTCGACCAGGCCGGTTTCTCCCAACTGGTACTGGCGCGCGAGCTGAACCTGAAGGAAATCAGCGCCATCGCCGCCGAAACCGACGCGGCCATCGAATTCTTCATTCATGGCGCGCTGTGCGTGGCGTTTTCCGGCCAGTGCAACATTTCCCACGCCCAGACCGGGCGCAGTGCCAACCGTGGCGACTGTTCCCAGGCTTGCCGCCTGCCCTACACCCTGAAAGACGAGCACGGCGGCGTGATCGCCTACGAGAAGCACCTGCTGTCGATGAAGGACAACAACCAGAGCGCCAACATTCGCGCCCTGGTGGAAGCCGGCGTGCGCTCGTTCAAGATCGAGGGGCGCTACAAGGACATGGCCTATGTGAAGAACATCACGGCCTACTACCGCCAGCGCCTGGACGCCGTGCTGGAAGACCGTCCGGACCTGGCCCGCGCCTCCAGCGGCCGCACCGCGCACTTCTTCGTGCCCGACCCGGACAAGACCTTCCACCGTGGCAGCACCGACTATTTCGTCAGCGAGCGCAAGATCGACATCGGCGCCTTCGACTCGCCGACCTTCACCGGGCTGCCGGTAGGCACCGTGGAAAAGGTCGGCAAGCGCGACCTGCAAGTGGTGACCTTCGAGCCGCTGTCCAACGGCGACGGCCTCAACCTGCTGGTCAAGCGTGAAGTGGTGGGTTTCCGCGCCAACATCGCCGAAGCCCGTGGCGAGTTCGAAGAAGACGGCGAGAAGCGCTACCGCTACCGGGTCGAACCCAACGAAATGCCCGAAGCCCTGAGCCGCCTGCGACCCAACCATCCGCTGAGCCGCAACCTCGATCACAACTGGCAACAGGCCCTGACCCGCACCTCCGCCGAGCGGCGCATTGGCCTGTCGTGGCTGGCCCGCCTGCGGGAAGAACGCTTGGAACTGACCGCCACCAGCGAAGAAGGCATCAGCGCCAGCGTCGCCCTGGAGGGTCCGTTCGGTGTGGCCAACAAGCCGGAACAGGCCCTGGGGCAACTGCAGGATCTGCTCGGGCAGCTGGGCACCACCCACTACCACGCCACCGACATCAAGCTGGACGCGCCCCAGGCCTACTTCATCCCCAACTCCCAGCTCAAGGCGCTGCGCCGGGAAGTCATCGAAGCCCTGGACGCCGCGCGCATCGCCGCGCACCCGCGAGGCGCGCGCAAGGCCGAGAGCAACCCGCCACCGGTGTACCCGGAGTCGCACCTGTCGTTCCTGGCCAACGTCTACAACCAGAAGGCCCGGGACTTCTACCACCGCCACGGCGTGCAGTTGATCGACGCCGCCTTCGAAGCCCACGAAGAGCACGGCGACGTGCCGGTGATGATCACCAAGCACTGCCTGCGCTTCTCCTTCAACCTGTGCCCCAAGCAGGCCAAGGGCGTGACCGGGGTGCGCACCAAGGTGGCGCCGATGCAACTGGTGCACGGTGACGAAGTGCTGACCCTGAAGTTCGACTGCAAGCCGTGCGAGATGCACGTGGTGGGCAAGATCAAGGGCCACATTCTCGACCTGCCGCTGCCGGGCAGTGCCGCCGAGGCCGTCGTCGGCCATATCAGCCCCGAAGACCTGCTCAAGACCATCCCCCGCGCTCCGCACTGAGTGATGGACCGGCGCCGCCCTATGCGGTGGCGCCGGTTGTTTCACCCTGCAGCCGCTCATTCAGCACCTGCTCCAGCAGCGCAAAAAAGTGCTTGATGTGCGCCTGCTTCAAGGCTTGAGGCCGGGTCACCAGATAGATGTCCAGCGCGGGCAGCGCCAGTGATGCAAAGAGTTCGAGCAGATCGCTCGCCAGTATCCGCGGCATCACCGCTACGCCCATTCCACGCCGTACCGCCTCGACCTGAGCGGTGAACGAACTCACCCTGATCTGCCGGCCCTCAAGGCCTGCGGCCTTGGCCGCGCGCATTGGCGGCAGGTTGTCCAGGGGTGGCAACAGGCCGATGGTGGTGGCCGTGGCCGGAGTGATCGCCGGGCACTGGCGCACCAGCTCGGCACTGGCAAACACCCCGTACTGCAGCTTGCCCAGCGCACGATAGATCAGCGAGGGCTCGCCCAGATGCGCCGTGCGCAGCGCAATATCCGCCACCCCACGGGTGAGCTTGTGAAACTCGGCGCTGACCTGCAACTCCACCGAGCACCCTGGGTGCACCGATGTCAGCCGATGGGCCGCCTCAAGCACGCACGAGGCAAAGCCCTCCCCCGCACTGACCAGAATACTGCCACGCAACTCGCTCGGTGACTCGGGGTTGCAGGGTGCGCTTTGCCGCCTCAGCCCTTCCTCCGCCGCCAACGCGACTTCCACCAGCGCCTGGCCGCGAGGCGTCAACCAGCAGCCCTCGACGCCTCGCTCCAGCAACGGCTCGCCAAGGGCCGCCTCCAACTGGCTCAAGCGTCGAGACACGGTCGACGGCGCCACGTTCAAAAGCTGGCCAGCCTGCAGAAAACTGCCCCGTCGCCAGACCGCCAGCAACAGACGCAGATCGTCCCAATTCGCTTCCAAGGCCCTACTCCCCACACATTGCGTTGCTGTCCATCACGTCTTTGGGTATTGCTTCTTTGGCCATGGCTTCCCTGCCTGCCGCTTTGCAAATTCGCAAAGCCATTATGCAGGAGTCGCGGTTTTTCGGTGGTGCTGGCCAAGGTATATCTAGCGCCTTCGAAACCATGGAATGGACTGTATGAGCAACCCCCGCAAAGACCCCGCGCCAGCCGCCGAGAGCGTCTACCGCCCGGACATGCATGACACCTTTGTCACGGGCGCCACTGGCCTCCTGGGCAACAACCTGGTCCGCGAGCTGCTGGCCCGCGGCTGCAAGGTCAAGGCCCTGGTGCGCTCAAGGGCCAAGGGTGAACAGCAGTTCGGCAGCCTGCGCGGAGTGGAACTGGTGATCGGCGACATGGCCGATGTCGACGGGTTCGCCACCGCCTTGCATGGCTGCGACACGCTGTTCCATACCGCCGCGTTCTTTCGCGACAGCTACAAGGGCGGCAGCCACCGCCAGCAACTGCACCAGATCAATGTCCAGGGCACTCAGCGTTTGCTCGAGCGGGCCTACCGCGCCGGTATCCGCCGGATCATCCACACCTCGTCGATTGCCGTGCTCGATGGCGAGCCCGGCAGCCTGATCGACGAGAGCTGCCTGCGCGACCCCGCAAACGCCGATGACTACTACCGCAGCAAGATCCTCGCCGATCAGGCGTTGCTGGCTTTCCTCGACACTCATCCGCAGATGCATGCCTGCATGGTCCTGCCCGGCTGGATGTGGGGCCCCGGCGACCTGGGGCCGACGTCCTCGGGGCAGTTGCTCGACGATGTGGTGCACGGCCGCCTGCCTGGGCTGGTGCCCGGCAGCTTCTCGGTGGTCGATGCTCGCGATGTGGCGCTGGCACAGATCGCCGCCGCGCGCCACGGACGCCGCGGCGAACGCTACCTGGCAGCGGGCCGGCACCTGACCATGGCCGAACTGGTGCCGATCATCGGGCGCATCGCTGGGGTCAGGACACCGCAGCGTCAGTTGCCCGTGCCCTTGCTCTACGCCCTGGCGGGGCTGCAGGAGGCCTATGCGCGCCTGACCGGCAAACCGGTGCTGCTGAGCCTGGCCACCGTGCGCCTGATGCTGCGCGAAGCCGGCCGCAGCCGGTTCAACCCAAGCAAGAGCGAGCAGGAGCTCGACCTGAGCTTCAGAACCCTGGAACGCACCCTCAGCGATACCCTGGACTGGTATCGGAAACACCGTGGATCGGTTAAACAGGCACCCGCCAGGCACTCATCGAACAACATCGGCAAGGACGTAGAAACACCTTGAACAAAACCATCATCCTCATGCGGCACGGACAACCCCAAGGCATCGCGAGCGCGAGGATCTCCGCGCTCGACATGCAGGGCTGGATCCAGGCTTACGAGCAGGCATCAATCACCAGCCACCCGGCCCCGTCATCCAGCGTGCAACTGGCCGCCAGCGCGGCCCGGGTGGTTTCCAGCAATGCCCCGCGCGCCCTGGCGTCCGTCCGGGCACTTGGGCTGACACCGGCCCTGGTCGAGCCACTGTTCGGTGAAGCGCAACTGCCTTATGGCCGCTGGCGCTGGCCGCGCCTGTCGCCCTTTACCTGGGCGTTGATCCTGCGAATGCTCTGGGTGTGCGGCTACTCAGGGCAGGCCGAGTCTGCGGCCGCCGCCCGGCTGCGCGCAGCTCTGGCGGCCCGCCGGCTTCAGGCACTGGCCTGCGACGGCCCGGTGCTGTTGCTCGGCCATGGCTGGATGAACCGGCTGATCGGCAAGCAATTGGCCGCCACCGGCTGGCAGCGCCAACACAGCAACGGCAGCCGTTATTGGAGTGCAACCCTGTACCGGCAAGTCGAGGCCTGAAGGCCTCCGGGCCTTGCCCTGCCTGGTTCGGGCGGCGGAATCGCGCCCCAGGACAGGCACTGCAACCCCATCAGTACCCGGGGCAGCGTCAAGCGATTGAATTTAACGCTGCCGATTGCGGTCTATTGCGCGCCTCTTGTATGGCAAACGGGTATAGTTGCCGGCTTGCCTGGCGTGTCACGGACCGCAGGGGCTACAGGGTTTGCTCAGGACTTAATGGTTGCAGCGTGTTGGTAAGACTCTTATTGATTGCACTACTGCTGGCGGTATCGGCCTGCAGCTCCAATTCCTCCAGCCCTGGCGGCACTGCGCCGCTCAAGGCCGGTGAGTACCGGGTCAAGCGTGGCGACACGCTGTATTCCATTGCCAGCCGCAACGGCACGACGTGGAAGGAAGTGGCGCGGGTCAACGGCCTCAAGGCGCCCTACACCGTGGAAGTCGGCCAGGTGCTGCGGGTTGGCAACGCGCCCAAGACCACCCGGGTGGTCAGCAGCAAGTCGCGCAGCAGCAGCGCGAGCAAAGGCAAGGCCGCGCCTCCTGCCCCACCGATGCCCAAGGTCACCTTGCAAGGTTGGAGCTGGCCCCTGCGCGGGGTGCTGATCGGGCGCTTCTCGCCTACCGGCAAGCTCAACCAGGGCATCCGCATCGCCACCACCGAAGGCCAGCCGATCCACGCCACCCTGGGTGGCAAGGTGGCGTTTGCCGGTTACATGCGTGGCTACGGCAACCTGATGATTCTCCAGCACGGCCCTTCCTACACCAGCACCTACGCCTACAACAGCAAGCTGCTGGTCAAGGAAGGCCAGATGGTGATCAAGGGCCAGAAGATCGCCGAAGCCGGGTCCCAGGACACCGACCGGGCCCAGCTGTATTTCGAGATCCGTGCCAACGGCGTGCCCGTGGACCCGCTGCGGTTGTTGCCACCGGGTTGAGGGCGCCAGGACCGCTGCGCCCAGGGCCAAGGCACGTCAACGGCACCCGGGGCGCTGGCCTCTCGCATCATTGAGCGGAGGCCGCGCGGAGTCAGATACCCCGCAGTTCGTGCTCGATGTCATCGGGTTTGCCGCCCCACCAGCTGGGCGTATCAAGAAAGTCCGGGATTGCCACCTGCGCTTCAAGCTGTAACTTCAATTTCTTCAGGTGCACCCGCGTCTGCATGGTCGGCTCCAGCTGGCAGAGGGCTTGCCAAGCCAGCTGGATGTATTCCAGGTAGCGCGTGGCCTGCTCTGCGCAGGCAGCGGAAGACTTCCATCGATCAGTAAACGCGCCAAGGTAGGTCAAGGCATTCTTCGCCAGTACTTCCCTGGCGCCCAGGTCCTGGGTGCTCTCGACCAGCGCCTTCAAGGCGGCGCATCCTCGGTCTCTGCTGGCCTGCGTATACAGGGGGGAGCGCTCTTCGGTCAGTACCCACTTCAGCCGCGCATCATCCTGGATCAGTGCATTCGCTACGCCATTGGGCAAGGCGAACACTTGGATGGCACTGTGTATCAGAGGCTCCGCGAGCACCGTCCGCAACGCATCCACATAGTGCTCGTATACATGGCTAGCTTCCCAGGCAGGAACACGCAGTGTGCCTTGAACAGGCTCGGCATCCAGATACAGGCGCTGTGGGTCAGCGCACTGAGCGGCAATGATCGCCGCCAATCGCAGCTCTCGCTCACGGAGCGCTCTTTCCGGTGGGCTGCCGTCCTTCGAGACGCTCCCATAAAAGTTTCTGATAAAGCCGATACAAACGTCATATTCGCTGCGCGCCGTGGATATGGCGCCCTGAAGATCGGCCGTGTAACAGAACTCGATCAACCCCAGCAGCTCACCGGCACGGCTCAGCGCTCGCTCAAAGGCTTCCCGTGAGTAGAACGAGGTGGTTCTGCCCAACTGTTCGCCATACTGGAAATTCGCCATGTTGAGCATGGCGCTGGCCACGGCGACCTCACCTTCGTCGCTGCGGCTGGCCGCCTCCTGAATGAAGTCGTTGAGGGTCCGAGCGCTTGGGTATTCCCCCCAGGATTTCACCAACTGGGAAAACTCGGGAATGGTGAACTCCACCTCACGGACCGCCAGGCTCATCTCATACTCAATGTTTGCCAGGGACAGTTTGCTTCTGGCATGGCCCAGCTCTTCGACCAACTTCAACAGGCGCTTGTTTTTAACCTCGTCCTTGGGACTTTGCGCGGCGTTGAGCGCTGCTTGCTTGTGCTGCTCCTGTTCCTTGGTATTGCCATTGCCGAACATGCTGGCTCTGAAGGCCGAGTGGAAACCCAGCAAGTGCTCTTCAACCACCTGCGCCACCCTGGGTTCGGTCTCACGCAAGAGGGTCTGCAGGATGATCCCGCGCCAGTCCAGTTGGCCCTCCGCATGCCGATCAGCCGCCGCGCCAAACACCGACAAGCTGCGACAGATGCGCTTGGCCTGGCGCGGGTTGGCGGGAAACCACTCGGCGGTCTGCGCGATGGCCGTGTCCGGCAGGAATGGGCAGCAGTACTTCAGGTTCCTGGCGACCATTCGCTGCACCTGCTTCGGGCTGGGCTCGGGCAGGGTCACTGGCACGTCGATGATCTTGTCCAGGAAATGCTGGGCCGACTCGCCGAAAGCCTTGGAGTAGGAGCGCAGGGCCTGGCCCACGACCTCCTTGTCAAAGGCCAGGACAAAGACAAATCCCGGCCAGTCGAGAAGTTCGCGCAACGCCAGCAGGGTCGCCGGGAGCATCCGAGGATCGGCGCGGTCCAGGTCGTCAACAAAGACAATGATGCGCCTGTCGCCCAGTTGCTTGCGCAGGGCCTCCAGGTCACTTTTTTCCAGTTGCAGTATTTCGCTCAGTTTCTCGAAGACCAGCCCTGCGGCGCTGGCGGCCAAGGTCACGATTTCGCTGTAGCTGGCCGACTCGGGAAGCTTGAGGTCAGCGGTTTTATTGGCGGCCTTTTCCAGGATCTCGGCGATTTTTTTCGACTGGCGCTTGGTCCAGTGCTTGAAGGGTTCGCCAATACCGCAACGTTGCAGGGCGTCCGCCAGCGCCAGATAGAACTGCACGATGAATTCCTGCTCGCCGCTGGTTCGCCACGCGGGAAGCCGCACCACGATGTCGTCCTTTTCCTCGGCAATCTGCTCCAAGAAATTCAACACGCTGGTCTTGCCGCTGCCCCACTGGCCGTACAGGCCAATTCGCGTCGACCAGCCCAAGGGCGTCGCGGTGATCATGCGGTAGACCAGCTTGGCCACCGGCCAGCGGTCCAGAAGGTCGTCCGCTCTTTGCGTGAGCGCCGCGTCGTGCCCGCCCGGGGCGGTGAAAGCCTGTGTTGCCGACATCTGTTTGCGTCCTTGTACCGGTTAGCGTTGCCCAGCCCTGCCTGAAGACCCGAAGTCCTATTGCCGCGGCTTGATGAGGTCGATGGAAATCATCTTGTACACGCCGCTGAAGGGGAGCCGAATGCTTGACGTCCACCGGGTAGCAAACCTTTAGTCAGCAACCTCGCCTGGCAGCGAGCCCTGGGGCCGGTCTTGCGCATCGTCAGTCCTTGAGCATGTGTGAGAGGCGCTCACTGTAGAGGCTTTATGGCATTTTTCCAGCCCCGCCCCTGCTTGCCCGGTCGCCGCCCCTGGCCCCCACTCGGCCTCGGGCGGTGCCTGACGGGTCGTTTGCCAATCCAGCCGGCGCTGCACCTTGAACAGTTCGGCATCGGTACGGATGCCGAGCTTTCTGAACGCTGCCTGCTTCTGTCCGCTGATGGTCTTGATGCTGCGGGAAAACTTGCTGGCGATCTGAGTGATGCGCAAGCCATCCAGAAAACAGCGCAACACCTCGTTCTCCTTGGGCGAGAGGGCTTCCAGGTTCATCAGCATCGAGCTGTCGGCGCCTGGCTCGGGCGCCGCACCGGGTGGTGGGTGATGCAGTTCGAAAGCCAGCAAGGGCGCCAGGTACAGGCGCTTGCTGGCCACGGTGCGAATGGCCGGGATCAGGTCGTCCAGCGATTGCGACTTGCCGAGAAAACCATTGGCTCCGACATCGATGATCTGTTTGACGAAGAACGGCGTCTCCGTGGCCGAAGAAACCAGGATCAGCAGATGCGGGTACTTGTTGCGCAGCAGGCGGATCAGGCGCAGGCCGTCCAGGTCGCATTCCTGCAACTGGTAGTCGAGCACCAGCAGGTCCACCTCGGTGTCGCGCAGGGCCGAGATCAGCTCGCCGCTGCTGGCATACAAACCCACCAGATGAAAATCCGCCACGCTCTGCAGTTGCAGTTTCAAGGCCATGCGAATCAGTGCGTGGTCGTCCAGCACCGCAATGCGCAGAAGCTTGTTAACGGCAAATGACATAGCGTCTCCAGAACGTTCAAGAGCGGGCTTCAACTGGCCTTGCCCGAGCGGCCCCGCCTCACGGCTCGGTGACAACCCCACAGGTTGCGGGCGGCCACTACTCTAAAACGCCCTCCGCTTCGCCATAACAAGAAACGTCTTGAAGTCTTCCAAAGATTATCTGGAATTGAATCCGTCGCTGCGCCGCCCTGCCCGCCCCTACAACGCGCTCTCGAGGAGACTCTGCAGCATGGCCTGAGGGTCGCTGCCAGGGTGGTCGTTGCCCACCGCGTAGTGCTCGCCGCGAGCCAGGCTCTGCAGCACATCGACGTAGTCCGGCAAAGGTTGCGTCTTCGACATCACGCCCTGCGCACCAAGGCTCTGCAGCGTTGAGGCGAGCTGCGGGTCTGGATAGTCCAACAGCACGAGCACCTTCAGGCCGGGATGGCGGCGGCTCAAGATCCGCACCAGCTGGCGGGGGTTGTCGTCGATCAGGTGCCCGATCATGAGTACGTCAAGCCGTTGCTGCTGCAAGGCCTGCAGTGTGCTGTCGAAGGTGTCGTAAGCGCCCACCAGATACAGCGCGGGCTGCCTGGACAGATGCTCGCACAGCCCGAAGCAGGCAATATCGTGTTGTTCCAGAACCCCTACCCTTATCTTCAACATTGTTTGGTCTCGCCCTCTGGCAAATGCTCGGCAGTCGCGCTGGAGGCACGGCGTGCCAGAAGGCCGCCCGCCACGCAGGGGCGTCCCATGCCTGCATGAATGAAACCGCAAGATAGGCGCTGCACACGGCTCGCGGCTCTAGGAATAGTCTCGAATTGCCGCTGACCGGCCATCGCCGCTCGTGGGGCGGGATCGAAGCAGCCGTGCTATTAGCAGGAATTTTCTTGGCAGCATGCAGGTTGCTTCCTGCTAGCCTGCCAGTGACATTCTGATGACCCTGAAGGGCTTATCCGGCATCATTTTCTGAATCAACCTCAGATTCCATCAAGGCGCCGACGGTTGTTGGTGGACTTATCACTTCGATATTTTGATTCTGGATAACCTGGCATGAGCAAAACTGTACTGATCGTCGATGATCACCCGGTAGTCTGTGAGGCTATTCGCAAGACCCTGGAGGCTCAGGGCTACAGCATTGTCGGAGAAACCGCCGACGGTATCAGCGCGCTGAGCATGATCGTGTCGCTCAAACCGGGGATCGTGATTCTGGACGTCAGCCTGGAAAAGATGGACGGCCTCACGGTACTCAAGCGCGTCACCCAGGCGAACCTCGATGTGCGAGTCCTGGTGTTCACCGCGCAGTCGGTCGACACCTACGCCATGCGTTGCCTGCAAGCGGGAGCCAGCGGTTTCGTGAGCAAGAACGAGCCGCTGACCAAGCTGCTCAAGGCGGTCGATACCATCGTCGATGGCTACGTGTTCTTCCCCAAGAAATCGATGCCGTTCACGGATAGCGGGCGTGGCCAAAACAGCCGCGATGCCCTCGCCGCGCTGACCAACCGCGAGCTGGAAGTCCTCAAGTTGCTGGCCGAGGGCATGACCAATCTTGAGATTGCCGAGAAGCTACACCTGAGTAACAAGACCGTCAGTGGCCACAAGATCAACATCCTGAGCAAGCTTGGGGTCACTTCGGTGGTGGATCTGGTGCACATCGCCAGGCAGAACGAGCTGGTTTGAGTAACCCCAGGTGATATCACTGCCGCGCCCACTGTGCTTCGTGCTGACACTGTGGCTGGCGCTGCCTGTCTTCGCTCAGGACAGGGTGAAGATCCGCGGCCGGCAGCCGCTGGATTTCCTCGACATCCGCCCCAGCATCAATGAGCAGGCCTGGCTGCGGCACAAAGAGGCCCTGGTGGTGGGGATCGTCGGCGGCGACCTGCCGCCCTATCGGGAAATCAATCAGCGCCATGAGCTGGAAGGCATTGGTGCCGACTACCTGCAGGCCCTGCAGCGCGAGCTGGCGATCCCCGTCGAAGTGCGCACCTACGCCTCAACCGATGCCGCCTACCAGGCCTTGCGTAGCGGTGAAGTGGACCTGGTGGACAACGCCACGCAAGTCGAGGCCGAAGACTACTTGGTGCAATTGAGCCCCAGTTACGCCGTGACCGAACTGGCCCTGTATGCCGAGAGCGGCAACCTGCGCGACTACCGCCGGGACATTGCCAGGACCCGGGTCGCCGCCGCGCCCGGGATGGCCCTGGAGCTTTACCTGCGGACCGGTGGCCAGGGCCTGATCCAGCTCTACGACTCGCCCCGGGCGGCCATGGGGTCGGTGCTCGACGGCGACGCGGACATCTACCTCGGTGACTCGCTTTCCACCCGCTACCTCTCCAGCCAGTTGTTCAGTGACCAGCTGGTGATCAGCCACAGCGCACGGTTGCCGGAAATCCAGGTCGGGTTTGCCGTGGCCCGCGACAACACCCACCTGCAACAGTTGCTTGAACGGGCCTTGGGCGGCATCAAGCGCTGCCAGGTGGTGTCGACACTGAGAATGTGGGGCGGCACCGGCAATTGCGAGACCAACAGCTTTCGCGAACGCCTGGACGCCGATCAGCGCCGTTGGCTGGAGCATGCGCCGCCGGTGCGACTGGTGATCAGCGACGACCTGGCGCCCTATGCGTTCTTCAACAGCCGCGGGTTGTTCAACGGCATTGCCTCGGACCTGCTGGACCTGATTCGCAGCAAGAGCGGGTTGCGCTTCGAAGTCTCTCGGGTCAGCACCCGCAAGCAGGTCGATACGCGCTTGCGCGAGGCTCGGGCGGACCTCAGCGTGCTGGTCCGCAGCGACCCCAAGCGCATGTCATACCTGTACACCCGGCCCTTCGTCACCACCCCTTACGTGATCGTGCGGCAGATCGATGCGCCGCCGCTGGCGCCGCTCGATCGCAACTCCACCGGCTCACTGGCACTCGCTTCCGGCTACCTGCAGAGCAACGATCTGCTCAAGCACTACCCAGGGCTCTGGGTCCAGCAGACTTCCAGCGTCGCCGAGGCCCTGAACCGGGTGCGCCAGGGCAAGGTCGATTTCACCCTGGCACCGAGCAACTTGGCGAACTATTACCTGTCCTTCAAGTTCCAGAACAGCTTGAAGATCCACGGCATGATGCCCGGCCAGGAAGCACGGATCGCTTTCGCCGCGCCCGAGAGCCAGCCGCAACTGATCGCCATCCTCGACCAGGCGATGGCCGAGGTCAGCCCCGAGGAGTACCTGCAGATCCTCGGTCGCTGGCGGGCCAGCGGCAGCACCGACGACAGCTACTGGAAGGGTGTCACCGAGGTGACCTGGAAAGCCCTGGGCAGCCTGTGCCTGATGCTCGGGCTGGCCGCCTGGTGGATCCTCAGCCAGCGCCGGCGGATCATTCGCAAGCGCTACGACCTGCTGCAACGCCAGTTGATCCTCGACCAGCTGCGGGACGCCAAGGAAGCCGCGGAACACGCCAGCCGCAGCAAGACCGTGTTCCTGACCACCATGAGCCATGAAATCAGGACCCCGTTGAGCGCCATCGTCGGCATGCTGGAACTGGTGCTGACCCGTGACAACGATGCCGAGCTCAACACCCGCTCGGTGCATATCGCCTACGAGTCGGCGCAGAACCTGCTGGCCTTGATCGGCCATGTCCTGGATATCTCGCGGATCGAATCCGGGCGCCTGACCCTGCGCCCGGAAGCCGCGAGCCTGCGCAGCCTGATCGAGTCGGTGGCCTGCGTGTTCGATGGCCTGGCGCGTCAGAAGCAGCTCGACATTCATCTGCAGTTCGATGCCTGGGCTGGCGTGCAGGTGTGGGTTGACGGCCTGAAGTTCAAGCAGATCATCTCCAACCTGCTGAGCAACGCGATCAAGTTCACCGAACAGGGCGACATTCACATCCGTTGCCTGGGCCAGGTAAAAGATCAACACTCGCTGAGTTTCTGCGTCGAGGTGATGGACACCGGCCCGGGCATTCCGGCCTCGCAGATCCAGAAGATTTTCACCCCGTTCTTCGAGGTCGACAGCGTGGTCAGCAACCCCAATGCCGGCTCGGGGTTGGGCTTGTCCATCAGCCACTCACTGACCCAATTGATGAGCGGCAGCCTGAAGGTCCAGAGCGAACTGGGGGTAGGAACCTGTATGACGTTCAAAGCCTGTTTCCAGCGCGTCACCGACGAGCGCAGCAGCGCCAGCGACAGCCTGCAGCCGGCGCTGCTCAACAGCACCGAGCAGCCCCTGAGCGTGTTGCTCGTCGAAGACCATCTGCCCAGCCAGTACCTGCTGAATCAACAGATCAGCTACCTGGGGCACGACACCCTGATTGCCTACAACGGCCTGGAGGGCCTGGCCATGTGGCAGGAGCATGACGTCGACATCATCATCACCGACTGCAACATGCCGCAGATGAATGGCCATGAAATGAGCCTGGCGATCCGGCGCATGGAGCGCCAGATGGGCGTCCGCCCCTGCACCATCATCGGCCTGACGGCCGGGGCGCAGCGCGAGGAACTGGAACGTTGCCTGGCCTCGGGCATGGACAGCGCCCTGTCCAAGCCGATCAGCCTCGCCGGCCTGAACCGCCTGATCCCCAAGTTGAGCCGCAACAGCCCTAGCGAACCAGCCGCTGCGGTTTCGTTGAATGGCGACGTCCAGGCGGCCATGGCCGAGCACGTGATCAGCAGCAACAGCGAAGAGCTGCAGGCTCTGCGCAAGGCTCTGGCCAGCGGCAATCACCCGGCCCTGAAAAGCATTGCCCACAAGCTCAAGGGCACCGCCTACCTGCTCAACGCCAAGCACCTGCTGGAGCTGTGCGTGGGCTTGGAGGAACTGGTCGCCAAGGCCGCCGATGCGCAGCAGGTTGCCCGCGCGGTGACCCGGCTGGAACAGGCGCTGCGCGACCTCAACCAGTCCTTGCAAGTGCACTGACAGGCCCGCGCGGAATGCGTTCGGGTCGCCTAGCGATGCCGGGCGCCAGGCGCGCAACGCTTCAGGGTCTGGCTCGGCAGCTCCTTGAACAGCGCCCGATAGCTGCTGGAAAACCGCCCCAGGTGCCAGAACGACCACTGCATCGCCACTTCGGCCACGGTGGTTTCCAATGGCCCACGCCTGAGCAGCTCGCGGTGCGCGCTGTTCAGCCGGCGCAAGCGCAACCATTGGCTGGGGGCCATTCCGGTAAAGGCCTTGAACGCGCTCTGCAACTGGCGCAGGGAGACCCCGGCCACCTGGGACAGCTCCAGCAGGTTGAGGGTTTCCTCGGGGACATCGGCGGCCCACTGCGCCACGCGCTGCATGATCGCCCGCTCTTCGCTGCGCCGTTGCAGGCCGCCACGGTCCAGGCGCACGCAGGCGTTGTCGAGGATGTACAGGCAGTCGTCCAGCAATTGCTGGGTCAAGGCTTCGCGGCTGGGTGGGTCGAGGGCCTGGGACAAACGGGTCAGGGTTGAACTCAACCAGCGACAGAACAAGGCGTTCTGCTGGCTGCAAAGCGGCGCCATGAACAAGCCGTCGAGGCGCTCCAGCCCCAGGCCCTGGCCCTGGACGAACGCGGGGCCGAACACCACCGCCACTTCCTGGTAGTTCTCCGGGGTGATCCAGATATTGCGGCTCTCGCCATTGAGCACGTACAGGGCGTTGTCGCTGCGGTCGAAACAGAACGCCAGGGCGCCTTGCGGAGCGCTGAAATTCTGCTCGACCCGAGTGTTCATGCATTCCTCGTAGATCTCCACGCCCTGCAGGTCGAGGTAGCGCACCAGGCCGTTGAAATGCCCGGGGGACATCTGCTGGTAATGCTGGACCCAACCCGGGGTGGCACGGATCTGATCGGCGACATCGAAGGTGTTGAACGCTTGGACCTGAAGCGGATTGGACACTGTCATCGGGGGACCTTGCGCACTCTTTTGGTGCGCTTTGGTGCTGCTTAAAGTGGATAGATGGAACAACAAGGCTCGCCCAAGATAGTCGCCAATGCGCCGCAGGGGAAGCCTTGCCGGGATACTCCCGCTCACCTCGGAGCAGACAAAAACAATCATCGAGGTCTTTATGAACGCCCCTTTCGATCAGCTTTCTTCCTGGCTGAAAGATCACAAGATTACCGAAGTCGAGTGCGTGGTCAGCGACCTGACCGGCATTGCCCGCGGCAAGATCGCACCCACCAACAAGTTCCTGCACGAGCGCGGCATGCGCCTGCCGGAAAGTGTCCTGCTGCAAACGGTAACCGGGGATTTTGTCGACGACGACCTGTACTACGAACTGCTGGACCCGGCGGACATCGACATGGTCTGCCGCCCCGACTCGTCATCGATCTACCTGGTGCCCTGGGCCATCGAACCCACCGCCATCGTCATCCACGACACCTTCGACAAGTTCGGCAACCCCATCGAGCTGTCGCCGCGCAACGTGCTGAAAAAGGTTCTGCAGCTGTACACCGACAAGGGCTGGCAGCCGATCGTCGCCCCGGAAATGGAGTTCTACCTGACCCAGCGCTGCGAGGACCCGGACCTGCCGCTCAAGGCCCCGCTGGGCCGTTCCGGTCGCGCGGAAAGCGGCCGCCAGTCGTTCTCCATCGACGCCGCCAACGAATTCGATCCGCTGTTCGAAGACGTCTATGACTGGTGCGAAGCCCAGGGCCTGGACCTGGACACGCTGATCCACGAAGACGGCCCGGCGCAGATGGAAATCAACTTCCGCCACGGCGACGCCCTGGACCTGGCGGACCAGATCACCGTGTTCAAGCGCACCCTGCGCGAGGCGGCGCTCAAGCACAACGTCACCGCCACCTTCATGGCCAAGCCGGTGGCCGATGAACCCGGCAGCGCCATGCACCTGCACCAGAGCGTGGTGGACATCGCCACCGGCAAGCCGATCTTCGTCGACGAACATGGGCACAAGAGCCAGCTGTTCCTGCACCACATCGGCGGCCTGCAGAAGTACATCCCCAAGGTGCTGCCGATGTTCGCCCCCAACGTCAACTCGTTCCGCCGCTTCCTGCCGGACACCTCGGCCCCGGTGAACGTCGAATGGGGCGAGGAAAACCGCACCGTCGGCCTGCGCGTGCCGACCGCCAGCCCGGAAGCCATGCGCGTGGAAAACCGCCTGCCCGGGGCCGACGCCAACCCCTACCTGGCGATCGCCGCCAGCCTGCTGTGCGGCTACCTGGGCATGGTCGAAGGCATCGAGCCCAGCGCCGCGGTGGAAGGCCGGGCCTATGAGCGCCGCAACCTGCGCCTGCCGATCACCATCGAGGACGCCCTGGCGCACATGGAGGACTGCCCGACCATCGAGCAGTACCTGGGGCGCAAGTTCGTCCGTGGCTACGTCGCGGTTAAGCGCGCCGAGCACGAGAACTTCAAGCGTGTGATCAGCTCCTGGGAACGCGAGTTCCTGCTGCTCAGCGTCTGATTCCCCAGCGTCTGCAATCAATAAAAACAACCCGAAGAGGTGTCGATATGCGTCTTTTGCAAGCAGTGATCCCGGCAGCACTGGCGGCCTTGATGAGCGCCGCCGTCCAGGCACAACCCAGTGTCAGCGTGTACAACTGGACCGACTACATCGGCCAGACCACCCTCGCCGACTTCCAGGGCAAGACCGGGGTCAAGGTGATCTACGACGTCTTCGACTCCAACGAAACCCTGGAGGGCAAGTTGCTGGCCGGGCGCACCGGCTACGATGTGGTGGTGCCCTCCAACCATTTCCTGGCGCGCCAAGTGAAGGCCGGCGCGTTCCTCAAGCTGGACCGCTCGCAGTTGCCCAACTGGCAGAACCTGGACCCCAAGCTGCTGGCCCTGCTGGAGCAGAACGACCCCGGCAATCAGTACTCGGTGCCCTACCTGTGGGGCACCAACGGCATCGGCTACAACGTCGACAAGGTCAAGCAGGTGCTGGGCATCGACCACATCGACTCCTGGGCGGTGCTGCTGGAGCCTGCGAACCTGAAAAAGCTCCAGCAATGCGGGGTGTCGATGATGGACTCGCCGGATGAAGTGTTCCCGGCGGTACTCAACTACCTGGGCCTGGACCCGCGCAGCGAGAAGCCCGAGGACTACCAGAAGGCCGAGGCCAAGCTGCTGACCCTGCGCCCGTACATCACCTACTTCCACTCCTCCAAGTACGTCTCGGACCTGGCCAACGGTGATATCTGCATCGCCTTCGGTTATTCCGGGGACGTGTTCCAGGCCGCCAACCGCGCCAAGGAAGCCAAGAACGGGGTGAACATCGCCTACTCGATTCCCAAGGAAGGCAGCAACCTGTGGTTCGATTTGCTGGCGATTCCCACCGATGCCGGCAACGTCAAGGAGGCCCACGCCTTCATCAACTACCTGCTGGACCCGCAGGTGATCGCCAAGGTCAGCGCCTACGTCGGCTACGCCAACCCCAACCCAGGTTCACAGCAGTACATGGACGCCGAACTGGTGCACAACCCCGAGGTGTACCCGCCGCAGGCCGTGCTCGACAAGCTCTACATCTCCAGCACCCAGTCGCCGGCCATCATGCGTTTGATGACCCGTTCCTGGAGCAAAGTGAAGTCCAACAAATGATTCAGCCAAACCTTACAGGCAGCGCCAACGGGCATGCCCGCTCCTACTACGCCGCCTCGGCCGGCAGCCTGCCCGGCTTCCCGTCCCTGGACGGCGACCTGAGTGCCGACGTCTGTGTCATCGGCGGCGGCTTCACCGGGGTCAACTGCGCCATTGAACTGGCCCAGCGCGGGCTGTCGGTGATCCTCCTGGAAGCCCGGCGCATTGGCTGGGGCGCCAGCGGGCGCAACGGCGGCCAGCTGATTCGCGGCATTGGCCACGACGTCAGCGGCTTCGCCCGCTACGTCGGCCAGGATGGGGTCAGATACCTTGAGCACGCGGGGATCGAGTCGGTGGACGTGGTGCGCCAGCGCATCGCCGAACACGCCATCGATTGCGACCTGCGCTGGGGCTTCTGCGAGCTGGCCAATACCCCGGCGCAGTTCGCCGCCTTCCAGAGCGAGCAGGACAGCCTGGTGCAATTGGGCTACCGCCACCCGACCCGGCTGGTGGCGCCCCGGGACATGCAGGATGTGGTGGCCTCGTCGGTGTACGCCGGCGGGCTGGTGGACATGGGCTCGGGGCACCTGCACCCGCTCAAGCTGGTGCTGGGCGAGGCGCGGGTCGCGGCGAGCCTGGGGGTGCGGATGTTCGAGCAGAGCCCGGTGCTGGAACTGATCCACGGCGACACCGCGAAAGTGCGCTGCGCCGCCGGTACGGTCAGCGCCGGGCGCCTGGTGCTGGCCTGCAACGCCCATCTGGAGGACCTGGAGCCACGGCTGGGCGGCAAGGTGCTGCCGGCCGGCAGCTACATCATCACCACCCAGCCACTGCCCGAAGCCCGGGCCCGGCAACTGATCCCCGGCAACCTGGCGCTGTGCGACCAGAAGGTCGGCCTGGACTACTACCGACTGACCGCGGACCGGCGCCTGCTGTTCGGCGGTGCCTGTCATTACTCGGGGCGTGATCCGGCGGATATCGCCGGCTACATGCGGCCGAAGCTGCTCAAGGTGTTCCCGCAGTTGCAGGATGTCGCCATCGACTACCAGTGGGGCGGCAAGATCGGCATCACCGCCAATCGTTTCCCCCAGGTCGGGCGCCTGCAGCAATACCCCAATGTGTATTACGCCCAGGGGTATTCCGGGCATGGCTTGAACGTCACCCACTGGACCGCCCGCCTGCTGGCCGAAGCGATCCATGCCGGCCACAGCCAGGGCCTGGATGTGTTCAGCGCCGTGCCGCACATGACCTTCCCCGGTGGACCGGCGCTGCGCGCGCCGCTGCTGGCCCTGGGCATGCTCTGGCACCGGGTGCGAGAAATGCTGGGTTGACGGCCCATCGCTGGCAGCGCCCGGCCCCGCAGCAGCCGGCTTGCCGGCGAGCCCGCGCCTAGGCGCGGTCAGGCCCCGACACAAAGCGTCGCTGCAGAAAATCCAGCAACAGTGCATTGACTCGCTGCGGCTGTTCGCTCTGGATCCAGTGCCCGCAATCCGCCAGCAGGTGCTGCTCCAGATCAACCACCTTGGCGGGCATGCGCTTGACCGTGTGTGCCTCCAGTACGCCCACCGGGTCCTGGTCCCCGAGCAGGAACAAGGTCGGTTGCCGGACCAGGGCATCGGCGAGGAACTCGGTGCGCTGCCAGTTGCGTTCGAAGTTGCGGTACCAGTTCAGCGCGCCGCGAAAGCCGCGCCCGGCGAAGGTCTGGCGATAGGCCTGGAAATCTTCCGCGCTGCACCAATGCGGCAGCCCGTCGGGCACTGTCACCCCATCGAACAACCAGGCATCGGCCGGCTTGCTTTGCAGCAGCGCGCCGACATTGCCCATGAACAGGCGCAGGCTGGCGTCGATATCGGCGTCCAGTTCGGCTTCGGCAAGCCCCGGTTGCTGGAAATACAGGATGTAATTGAAGTGCTCGCCATGCACCTCGCGCATAATCTCGCTGGCCGGGCGTTTCGGCCGTCCGGCAAAAGGCACTGACAGGGTCACCAGCGCCGCCACTCGCTGCGGCTCCAGCAACGCCAGATGCCAGGCCACGGGGGCGCCCCAGTCGTGGCCGACGATGCACACCCGCTGCTGATGGAACGCGTCCATGGCCTGCTGGATGTCGGCGCACAGGGTCAGCAAGTCATAGGCTTCGACCGCCTCGGGCGCCGAGCTGCGGCCATAGCCGCGCATTTCCGGGACGAACACCCGGAACCCCGCCGCCACCAGCGCCGGCACCTGATAGCGCCAGGAATGCCAGCACTCGGGAAAGCCGTGCAGCAGCCACACCGGCTGCCCGTGCTCGGGGCCACTGACCCAGACACTGAGCTCGATGCCGTTGACGGCCAGAACATGCTGTTGAGAGGAAGTCATGGCGAGTGCTCCAAGGCAGAGGCAAGGAGCAGAACCTAGCAGATGCGCCCCCGCGCCCCGAGAATCATTGATGCGTCGAATGATCCTGCTGCGCTCTCGGGGCGGGCCGCTCAGCCGGGCATTACCCGACCAGGGAGTGGGATTGCTGGCGGATCAGGCGCTGTGTATCGAGGACTTTCTCCAGCGCCTGCTCGGAATCGGGGTCCTGCATCGGCGCGCGAATCGCCGCCGACACCAAGCTGATCAACTTGGCCATGACCTCAGCATCGGTGGCCGGCCGCCCCAGGCTCATGGCTTGCATCAGCAGGCGCAGTTCGGTGCCGGCCATCACCCCGGAAATCGCCTTGAGGGCAAATTGCAGGCGCACCCCCAGTTCGTTGCGCGGCAGGTCCGGCAAGGCCAGGGCGAACGCCTTGAAGAAGCGCTCGAACACCGGCTGGTAATGCTCCTTGAGGTATTCCTGGATGAACGGCGACGTGTCGCTGTAGACCCGGCCGAGAAAGCGAATGAACGAACGCCCCTCGACCCCACCGCTCTCGCCACTGCGCTCAAGGCCCATGGCCGGGGCAAACAGCACGCCCAGCAGGGTCTCGCAATCCAGTGGGCCCTCGGCCTGCTCCTCGCATTTGGCCAGGAGCTCCAGGCGTTGATCGTTGAGTGGCCCCAGGCGCTGCATCAGCAAGGCTTTCATCAGCGAATCCTTGTCGCCGAAGTGATAGTTCACCGCCGCCAGGTTGACCTTGGCCCGCTCGGTGATCTGACGCAGCAGCACGGCGTCGTAGCCGTACTTGATAAATAATGCCTCGGTCGCTTCCAGCAGTCGGGTCTTGGTGACATTGGGGGCACTGAGTTTCTTGGCGACCATGGAGGACTAACCTTTGCTGGGATGAAAAACTGACCGTTCGAACAGTGTTTTAAAAAAAAATTTGATTTTTTATACCCGCGAGGAGCCCTAAAAGCAAGCGCCTCACGGACGCCCCCGGCCCCGCAAGAACCTTTTATGACCCGTGAGTCCCCTGTGGCGAAGACTTTCAGAAAATCCTCAAAATGCCCTCAATTAGCCGATTCAGACGGCTGGCGTGGCTGGGTGAACGCAGTTACTATTCAAACAATGTTTTTAAAATAATAAATAAAACCAGAGCTTGACCCTGCCCCTGAACAGCGCTGTTGCGCGATCCATGCGCCCCGTTCCGTTCAAGCAGGCAGTCGAGCCAGCCGGCGCGGTAAGCGATGACAGAGACGATAATCGAGCAAGGTTTTATCTCCCTGCAGGGCATAGGCAAGAGCTATCGGCTGGCGGAGCAACCGCTCCATATTCTCAAGAACGTTTCCCTGTCCATCGAAGTCGGTGAAAGCTGCGCCATTCTCGGTGCCTCCGGCTCCGGCAAGAGCACCCTGCTGAACATCCTCGGCCTGCTGGATTTGCCCGACAGCGGTGACTACCGCTTCGCCGGCCACGATATCTTTCGCGCCAGCCCCGACCAGCTGGCGGCGATCCGCAACCAGCAGATCGGCTTCGTGTTCCAGAGTTTCAACCTGCTGCCCCGCCTCAGTGCCCTGGACAACGTGGCCCTGCCCCTGAGCTACCGTGGCGTGGCCCGTCGGGAATCCCTCGACCGGGCCATGCACATGCTCGACCAGGTGGGCCTCGGCCAGCGCGCCGACCACCGCCCCGCCGACCTCTCCGGCGGCCAGCGCCAGCGCGTGGCGATTGCCCGGGCGCTGGTGGGCGAACCCTCGGTGATTCTCGCCGACGAACCCACCGGCAACCTCGACAGCCACACCGCCCGGGACATCATGGACCTGCTGCTGGCATTGAACCGCGAGCGCCAGGTCACCCTGATCATCGTCACCCACGACCCGAACATCGCCCAGCGCCTGGAACGGCAGATTCGCGTCACCAATGGCGTGGTGCAGGAGGCCTGCCCGGCATGAGCCTCAAGGTCGAGCAAAGCGCCAGCCAGTTGCTGCATGAAGCCTTCGTCAGCCTGCGCACCCTGGGCAAACGCTCGATCCTGGCCTTGCTCGGCATCGTCATCGGCAGTTCATCGGTGGTGGCGCTGATCAACATCGGCCACAACGCCGCCGAGGACGCCGCGGCGATCTTCCAGGACATGGGCACCGACACCCTGGCCGTGCAGTTCCCCGACTCCTCGGCCAACCGCAATCCGATGCCCCCGACCCTGGATATCGAGCGCCTGTACCGGCAGCTGCCAGGCCTGATGCACATCGCCCCGGTGGCGCTGTTCAGCGGGCCGGTGGTCTACCAGGGCAGAACCAGCAACGCCAACCTGGTGGGCAGCACCGCGCAACTGGCCGAGGCGATGCGCCTGCAGTTGCGCGAAGGGCGCTTTCTGTCGGAGTTCGACGCCGGCGAAACCTATGCGGTGGTAGGCGAACACATTGCCCAGGCCCTGAGCCAACCCGATGCTCCCCTGCGCCTGGGGGACAGGATCCGCATCAACGACTACCTGTTCCAGGTCATTGGCATCCTGCGCGATCAACCCGCCGCCGTGCTGATCCCGGTACAGACCAACGAATCGCTGTTCATCCCGCTGCCGGGCATGCGCCGGGTGGCCTCGGCACCGCAGATCAGCAACCTGATCGTCCGCGCCGCGCCGGCCCAGGACATGAATCAGCTGGCGCAGGCCCTGGGCGATGCCCTGAAGCAGCTGCTGCCCGGGCGCAATGTCGAGGTGCAAGTGCCGCAAAAGATCATCGACGGCATGACCCGGCAAAGCCGCACTTTCGGTTACCTGCTGATGGCCCTGGGCGGCATCTCGCTGGTGGGCGGCGGGGTCGGGGTGATGAACGTGATGCTGATGAACGTCTCCGAGCGCCGCCGGGAGATCGGCATCCGCATGGCCCTGGGGGCCCGGCGTCGGGACATCCGCAATCTGTTCCTGCTCGAAGCGGTGACCCTGACGGCGGTGGGCGCCCTGTCCGGTGCGGTGCTGGGCATGAGCGCCGCCTACCTCTATGCCCGCGTCTCGGGCTGGACCTTCTCCCTGGCCTCCGCGTCCCTGCCCCTGGGCATCGGCAGCACCTTGCTGATCGGGCTGTTTTTCGGCCTCTACCCCGCCATCTCGGCCTCGCGCCTGCAACCGGTGGAGGCCCTGCGGGATGAATGATCGTGCGCGTCGTGCCGCCCTGCTGCCGTGCCTGCTGCTGTGCTTGCTCAACCCGCTGAGCCAGGCCGCGGCCCGGGAGATGAATGTCGCCAGCCAGGCGTCGGCTCCGAGCCTGCGCAGCAGCTACAACCGCAGCGCGCTGCTCAGCCAGCAGCAGACCGACCTGAGCCTGGGCGACGCGGTGTACCTGGGGCTGCGCAACAACCGCGGGATTCGCAGCGCCTACCTGCAACGAGTGGCGCAGAAGTTCGACCTGCGGGTATCGGAAGATGCCTTCAACCCCAAGCTGCTGCTCAGTGGCACCTACCAGGCCAACCGGGGCAGCAACGACGGTGTACGCAACGCCACGCTCAACCCCACCACCAGCCTGCTCGGGGAGTACGGCACGCGCCTGAGCATGGCCTGGCGCCAGGAGCTGAACAACGCCAACCACGCTGGCTATTACCGCCGCGATGGCCTGGACCTGGCCATCATCCAGCCCTTGCTCAGGGGGGCCGGCTGGGACGTGACCACCGCTCCGCTGCGCCTGGCGCGGATCAATGAGCAGGCCTACCGGCTCAACCTCAAGGCCAACGTGGCGCAGACCATCACTGACATCATCTCCGCCTACCGCGAGCTGCTGCGGGCCCAGGAGCAACTGAGCATCGTGCAAGACGCGCTCAAGCGCGCCAATGCCCTGCTGCAGGTGAACAAAGCGCTGATCGCCGCCGGACGCATGGCGGAGTTCGAGATCGTGCAAACCGAAGCCGATATCGCCAGCCAGGAACTGGGGGTCGAGGAAGCGCGCAATCAGGTGGACATCAACCGCCTGTCGCTGCTGCGCCTTCTGGCCCTGGACCTGTCGACCCGGATCCGCGCCAGCGACGCCCTGCAGGCTGCGCGCATCAGCATCGAACAGCAGGACGCCTTGCGCATGGCCCAGGCCCAGCAACCCACTTACCTGGCGACGCTGCTGGGCAGCCAGCAGGCCGACCTGAACCTGATCATGGCCAAGGACCAGAGCCGTTGGGACGTCTCCCTGGTGGCCGGGGCCAACCAGGTGCGCAACCGTTTCGACAATGACACCGGCAACGGTAGCGGGCGCAGCTGGGACAGTTATGCCGGCGTTCAGGTGCAGATCCCGATCGGCGACCTGAGCACTCGCCAGGCGGAAGTCCACGCCCGGGTCGACGTGGAGAACCAGGCGCTGGTCCAGGCCGACGCGCGCCAGGCCCTGGAACGCAGCGTCAACGATGTGGTGCGCGACCTGGGCACCCGCTGGCGCCAGTATGAAATCTCCCAGCGCGCCGTCGAGCTGTCCAAGCGCAAGCTGGAGATCGAGCGGGAAAAGCTCAGCGCAGGCCGCTCCAGCAACTTCCAGGTGCTGAGCTACGAGAGCGACCTGCGCAACAGCGAGAACGCCCGCCTGAACGCGCTCATCGCCTACCTCAACGCCCAGAGCCAGCTGGATCTGACCCTGGGCATGACCTTGGAGACCTGGGACATTGCGCTCAATGACTACTGATCAAAACAGCTCGCGCGCAGGCTATGTGCGGGTCGCCGTGGTCGCGGGCCTGCTGCTGGTGGCCGGCGCCGGCCTGCTCAGTTTCAGGACCCCGGCCGGTTCCGCCGTCGAGGCGCAGCCTTGGGTCGAGGTCAAAAGCGCCCCGCTGGTGCATCAGATCGGCCTGGTGGGCAAGATCGAACCGCAGCGGACCATCAGCCTGACGGCGCCTTTCGACGGCAATGTCCTGGCCAACCTGGTGGAACAGGGGCAGCGGGTCGAGGTCGGCCAGACCTTGTTGAAAATGGACCCGAGCCTGATCGAGATCCAGCTGCGCGAGGCCCTGTCGACACAGCTCAAGGCCCGGCGCACCGTGCAGGAGCTGCAGGACTGGAGCAACAGCCCCCAGGTGGCCCGGGCACGCCGCGCCCTGCGCACCTCGCAGATGACGGTCGGCAACTCCGAACGCAAGCTCAACGAGAGCCAGAACCTGTTCACCCGCGGGATCATTCCGCGCAATGAGCTGGATGACCTGACCCAGCAACTGCAGACCCAGCGCCTGGACCTTTCCGCGGCCGAGGGCGAATTGCAGCAAGCGCTGGACCAGGGCAAGGGAGAATACCGGCAGATCGCCGAGATGGAACTGACCAACGCCACGGTCAAGTACGAAGCCCTGCGCATCCTGCTGGCGGGCAAGGACATCCTCGCCCCGTTTACCGGCATTGTGGTTCCGGCGCCGGGCATCACCCTGTTACCGAATGCCACTGCCAGCGCCGGCCCGGTGCAGACCGGCAGCAAGGTCGGCCAGGGCCAGGTGCTGTTCGGCCTGGCCAACATCGAGCAATTGAAGATCGTCAGCAAGGTTTCGGAGCTGGACATCAACCAACTGCACCCGGGCCAGAGCGTCGAGATCCTCGGCGACGGCTTCGACGGCGAGCGCCTCAGTGGCGTGGTCGATATCGTCAGCAGCCTGGCCTTGCCGGGGGACGCCTCCGGCGGCAGCGCGCAGTTCCCGGTGAGCCTGTCGATACCCAAGCTCAGCCGCGAGCAACTGCAACGGGTGCGCCTGGGCATGAGCGCGCGGCTGACCATCATCACCTACCGCAACGACCAGGCGATCGTAGTGCCGCCCGCGGCGATCCAGCGGGCCGCGGACGGCCTGAGCGTGGAGTACCGGGCGGCATCCGACCAGCCAAGCCAGCGCGTGCCGGTGACCGTGGGCCAATCGACCCCGGAAGGTGTGGAAGTGTTTGGCCTGCAACCCGGCCAGGTGCGCTTGCCCAACGCCTTGTAGGCGCAGGCTTGCCGGGTGATTGCCCGAAGAGCCTCTAGCGCCCTCGGGCTTCTTGCATCCCTGCGGGCCGTTCGCAGCCTGCGGCAGCGGCTACACCAACCTCAGTGGGTAGCCACTGCCTCAGGGCCTCAACGCAGGGCGCGACGCAGGACCTTGCCGACGGTGGTCTTGGGCAACTCTTCGGTGCGGAACTCGACGTAGCGCGGCACCTTGTAGCCGGTGAGGTACTCGCGGCAGTGGGCCAGCAACTGCTCCTGGGTCAGGTTCGGGTCCTTGCGCACCACGAAGATCTTCACCTTCTCGCCCGTCACCTGGTCCTCGACACCGATCGCCGCCACTTCCGCAACCCCCGGGTGCAACGCCACCACGTCCTCGATCTCGTTGGGGTACACGTTGAAACCGGAGACCAGGATCATGTCTTTCTTGCGGTCCACTAGGCGGATGAAGCCCTGCTCGTTCATCACCCCGATGTCCCCGGTGGACAGCCAGCCGTGACGGTCGAGGACCTTGGCGGTTTCTTCCGGGCGCTGCCAGTAGCCCTTCATCACCTGGGGGCCACGCACCTGCAACTCACCCTCCTCGCCCAGCTCCGCCAGTTCGCCGTCCTCGCGCACAAAGCGCACCCAGGTCGACGGCAGCGGCACACCGATGGTCCCGGTGAAATCGCCCTCGCGCATGCGCGCGATGTCGATCGGGCTGATGCTCACCACCGGCGAGCACTCGGTGAGGCCATAGCCTTCGATGATCGGCACCCCGGTGACCTCCTTCCAGCGCCGCGCCACCGCAGTATGGGTGGCCATGCCGCCGGCGATGGCCAGTTTCAGGTCGGAGAAGTCCCGCCCGCGAAACTCTTCGTTCTCCAGCAAGCCGTTGAACAGGGTGTTGACCCCGACGATGCCGCTGAACTTTTCCTTGCGCAGGATCATCTGCACCCGCTTCACGTCTCGCGGGTTGGCGATGAGGATGTTGCGCCCGCCCAGGCACATGAACATCAGGCAGTTCACCGTCAGCGACAGCACGTGGTACAGCGGCAGCAAGGTGACGTTTGTTTCCTGCTGGTTCTCGTCCAGCTGATCGCCGACCCAGGCCTTGGCCTGCATCAAGTTGGCGAGGATGTTGCGATGGCTGAGCATGGCGCCCTTGGCATCGCCGGTGGTGCCGCCGGTGTATTGCAGGAAGGCGATGTCATCCTGCTTGAGCTCCACCGGGCGATGCTCCAGCACGCTGGCCAGCTTCATCATTGCCGGGAAGCGGATGGCCCCCGGCAGGTTGAACTTGGGCACTTGCTTCTGCACATGGCGCAGGGCGAAGTTCAGCGCCGCGCCCTTGAAGGTGCCCAGCAGGTCGCCGATGGCGGCCACCACGATGTTCTTCAGGCGGCTGCCCGGCATTGCCTGTTCCAGGGTGTGGGCGAAGTTCTCGAAGATCACCACCGTCTCGGCGCCGCTGTCCTTGAGCAGGTGCCGCAGTTCGTGAGCCGTGTACAGCGGGTTGACGTTGACCACCACGGCCCCCGCCAGCAAGGTGCCGAACAGGCAGATCGGGTATTGCAGGCAGTTGGGCATCATCAACGCCACCCGATCGCCCTTCTTCACCCCTTTGGATTGCAACCAGGCGGCGAAGGCGAACACTCGCTTTTCCCACAGGTCGTAGCCCATTTCGGTGCCGATGCTCACATAGGCCACCCGCTGGCGGTACTTGTCCACGTGCTCGAGGAACACTTCCCGCAACGACGGGTAGCGGTCGATGTCGGCCTCGATATCGCTGGGCACCCCCGGCAGGTAGGCGTTCAGCCAGATACGCTCGGCGGGTTGCAGGCTCACGACACTCATTGGCAGTCTCCTTGTTATTTTATTTTTCGACGATGGCGGTTACGCCCAGCCCGCCTGCTGCACAGATGGAAATCAGCCCTCGGCCACCGCCGCGCTCATGGATCGCCTTGGCCAGGGTGGCCAGTTGCCGCCCGCCGGTGGCGGCGAACGGGTGCCCGCAGCCCAGGGAGCCGCCGTTGACGTTGAGCTTGCTGCGCTCGATGCTGCCCAGTGGCCCTTCGAGGCCGAGTTTTTCCCGGCAGTAATCGGCGTCTTCCCAGGCCTTGAGGGTGCACAGCACCTGGGCGGCAAAGGCTTCGTGAATCTCGTAGAAGTCGAAATCCCCCAGGCCCAGCCCTTCCCGGGCCAGCATCCGTGGCACGGCGTAGGCCGGGGCCATCAGCAGCCCTTCGCTGCCGTCGACAAAATTCACCGCGGCGGTTTCCCCGGTGCGCAGGTAGGCCAGCACCGGCAGGTTGTTGGCGGCGGCCCAGTCTTCGCTGGCCAGCAGCACCACCGAGGCACCGTCGGTGAGCGGGGTCGAGTTGCCGGCGGTCAGCGTGCCGTTGTGGCGGTCATAGGCCGGGCCCAGGCCGGCGAGTTTCTCCAGGCTGGCGTCGGCCCGCAGGTTGTTGTCGCGCGTCAGGCCGCGATACGGGGTGATCAGGTCATCGAAGAAACCACGCTGGTAAGCCGCGTTCAGCTGATAGTGGCTGGTCAGCGCCAGCTCATCCTGGGCCAGGCGCTTGATCTGCCAGCGCTTGGCCATTTCCTCGCAGTGCTCGCCCATGGACAGCCCGGTGCGCGGCTCGCCGTTGCGCGGCAGCAGCGGCTTGAAGAACATCCCCGGGCGTACCTTGAGCAGGCTGCGCAGCTTGTTGCCGGTGCCCTTGGCGCGGTTGGCCTGGAGCAAGGTCCGGCGCAGGCCTTCGTTGATGCCGATGGGCGCGTCGGAGGTGGTGTCGGCGCCACCGGCGATGCCCACCTCTATTTGCCCCAGGGCGATCTTGTTGGCCACCAGCAACGCCGCCTCCAGCCCGGTGCCACAGGCCTGCTGCACATCGTAGGCTGGGGTCTGTGGCGACAAGGTGGTGGACAGCAGGCTTTCCCGGGCCAGGTTGAAATCCCGGGAATGCTTGATCACCGCCCCCGCGGCGAACTCTCCCAGGCGCTGGCCGGACAGGCCGTAGCGATCCACCAGCCCCTGCAACGCCGCCACCAACAGGTCCTGGTTGCTGTCGTTGGCATACACCGTGTTGGAGCGGGCGAACGGAATCCGGTTACCGCCCAGGATCGCCACCCGGCGCACCGGCGCCGGATTGAAACTGTACTCAGCCATCAACGAGCTCCCCCAATAAATAGACCGCGCATATGGGGCTTGTCCCCCGCGTTATTGCGCACTTCGAACTCATGGCGTGGGCCATCCGGCAGGCGGTTCCACAGGGTCACCGCGGCCGGCAGGAAGATCGGCAGCTTGAACTCGCAGTCCAGCTCCGCCGCCGCCAGTGGATGGGGCGGTTGCTGGGCGGCCAGGGCCCGGCCCAGGGTCCACATGCCATGGGCGATGGGCCGGCGGAAGCCGAACAGGCGGGCACCGAGCCAGGAGGTGTGAATCGGGTTGAAGTCGCCGCTGACCTGGGCGAAACGCCGTCCCAGATCGCCCCCCAGGGTCCAGCGCTGGGTGCGAATCAGGGCCGCGTCATCCAGCTTCAGCGCGCCCTCCCAGGGCTCGCCGATCGGGCTGGGCACGCCACGGCGCAAATACAGGCTGTCGCTTTCCCAGACCAGGCTGCCGCCACTGTGGGCCCGAGTGGCAATCGACAGCGCCTGCCCCTTGGGATGGGCCAGCCAGCGCTCGGCGAACACTTCCAGGCGCAGGGCCTGGCCCTCCTCCAGCTTCTGGTACTGACGGATGCGGTTGGCCAGGTGAACCATGCCGCTGGCCGGGTAGGGAAACCTGCGGTCGGTCAGCAGCAACAGGTGCAAGGGAAACGCCAGGGTATGGGGAAACGCCAGCGGCACCCCGTGTTCCCGGCGAAAGCCGCAGGCCTGGGCATAGCGGCCAATTTCGGCGGCCTGCAGCTCCACCGCCGGGCGCACCAGGCGCTGGGCCGGCAAGGCGGGCGCGGCGTCCAGCTTGGGCTTGCGCAGGCTGCGGATGCCGTCGTAGAGCAGTTGGCCGCGAGACGGTGGCGGTTCGATGATGCGAATGGCAGCGTCGGCATTCATGGCTCAGGCCCCCAGCAGGCTTTGCCCGCAGACGCGGACCACCTGTCCATTGATCCCGCCGGACGCCGGATGGGCCAGCCAGGCGATAGTTTGCGCCACGTCCACGGCCTGCCCGCCCTGGTTCATCGAGTTCATGCGCCGCCCGGCCTCGCGGATCAGCAGCGGGATCTTCGCGGTCATCTGGGTTTCGATGAACCCCGGGGCCACGCCATTGACGGTGATCTGCTGGCGCGCCGCCAGGGGCGCCAGGTGCTGCACCAGGCCAATGACCCCGGCCTTGGACGTGGCGTAGTTGCTCTGCCCGAGGTTGCCGGCGATGCCGGAAATCGACGAGACGCAGACAATGCGCCCGCCGGGATTGAGGCCCTGGCCTTCGAGCAGCGCCTGGCTGAGCAGCAGCGGCGCCTCCAGGTTGACCGCCATGACCTTGCGCCATGCCGCCTCGGTCATCTTCGCCAGGGTCTTGTCCTGGGTGATGCCGGCGTTGTGCACGACGATATCGAAGGCCCCGTGCTCGCCGGTGAACTCCAGCAGGCGCTGCCCGGCATTGGCCGCGGTGATGTCCAGGGCCAGGGCGCTGCCCTTGATGCCGGCCGCCGCCTGCTGCAACTCGGCCTCGCTCTGGGGAATGTCCAGGCACACCACCTGGGCGCCCTCCCGGGCCAGGACCTGGGCGATGGCCAGGCCGATGCCGCGACAGGCACCGGTCACCAGCGCCCGACGGCCGCCCAGGGGCTGCTCCCAATCGATGTGCCGGGGCACTTCCACCGGCTCGCCGATGCGCACCACCTGGCCCGAGACATACGCCGAGCGGCGCGACAGGAAGAAGCGCAGGCTGCTGTCCAGTTCAGCCTCGGCGCCGGGTTCGACGTACAGCAACTGCGCCGTGATGGCGCGCCGCAGCTCCTTGCCCAGGGAGCGCACGAACCCTTCCAGCGCCCGTTGCGCCACCGCCTGGGCCAGCGCCTTGCAATGCTCCGGTGGCGTGCCCAGCACCAGCACCCGGCCGTGGGCGCTCAAACGCCGCACATTGGCGTGGAAAAAGCGGTACAGCTCGTCGAGCTGGGCGATGTTGGCCAGCCCGCTGGCGTCGAACACCAGGCCCTGAACCTTCACCGTGGAAGGCGCGGTGATGCTCGCGGCCTGGGCTGCCACGGTGTCGGTGGCGGCGAAGATCCGTTGCAGCTCGCCCAACAGGCGCCCCTCGGGCGCCGCAGCGAGGACCACCGGGTTGATCAGGTTGCCGCCCTGCCCCTCGCGGTGGCGTTGCAGCGGCACCGGTTGCGGCAGGCCGGTACGCTGGGCCAGCCAGCGGCCCCACCCGGAATTGACGAACGAAAGATAACCGTCAGACATAAAGAGATCCCGATCCAATCCAGTAGAGGGTCAATAGGCCGAATCGCTGGCGGCCACCGCGTCTTCGCTGCTGGCCGCGCGTTTGCGCGAAGCCGGCCTGGCGCTTTGCTCGAAGTGCGCCTGACGCTGTTGCAGCGCTTCGAGCAGACCGAAGTCCTGGGGGAAGTCGTCGACCTGAATCGCGTGGTCGCCGTATTCCACGTAGCGCCCCAGCAGCTCGTCCTCGTCCGCGCTGATCAGTTGCAGCTCCAGGGCCTTGACCCGCCAGATCACGAAGGACTCGCGGGAGATCGGCAGCGGTGCCAGGACGCCCTGCTTGATCGCCGGCTTGAGCCGCGCCTCGATCAGGTCCACCTGCGGCTGCAGGCGGAACGCCAGTTCGCCATAGGCCAGCTTGTCGATGTCCGGCTGCGGGATGTAGGAGTCGGCCAGCAGGCGGTCACGGGTCGGGCCAGGGGTCTGCACCAGCTCGGCCACTTGCGCCAGCAGGCGATCCGAGGGTTTGCGCTGGGGAATGCCCAGGGGAAAGCTCAGGCCACGAATGATCCGCGCAGCCGCCCTGGACGGGTAGTTGTCCAGCACTTCGGCCAGGGCTTCATGGGCCCGCAGCAGGCAGTCCTGCGCGGCCCAATGCACCAGCGGCAGGTCGGCTTGCGGCCGGCCGTCGTCCTCGAAGCGTTTCAAGACGCAGGACAGGATGTACAGCTGGGACAGAATGTCGCCCAGGCGCCCGGTGATGCTTTCCTTGCGCTTGAGGGCACCGCCCAGCACGCCCATGGAAATGTCCGAAGCCAGGGCCAGCACCACCGACAGGCGCTGGATCTGCCGGTAATAGGCCGCCAGGGCCTTGTCGGTGTTGGCCGGGGCCTTGATCAGGCGCCCGCCGGTCAGCGCGTGCACGGCCGCGCGCACGGTGTTGGCGCAGACGAAGCTGATATGGCCGAACATCGCGCTGTCGAAATCTTCCAGGCCCTTGCGCCCGGTATCCCGCGCCGCTTCCATTTCGCGGAACACATAGGGATGGCAACGGATCAGCCCCTGGCCGTAGATGATCAGGCAGCGGGTCATGATGTTCGCGCCTTCCACGGTGATGGCGATCGGGCTTTGCTGATAGGCCCGGGCCAGGAAGTTGTTGGGGCCCATGCAGATGCCCTTGCCGGCGACGATGTCCATGCCGTCATTGACCATGGCCCGGGCCCGCTCGGTGACGTGGTACTTGGCGATGGCCGAGATCACCGAAGGCTTCTCGCCGGCATCCAGCGACGCCACCGAGACCTTGCGCACCGCGTCGCAGGCATACAGATGCCCGGCCATGCGTGCCAGCGGTGCCTGCACCCCTTCGAACTTGCCGATGGGCAGGCCGAACTGCTTGCGCATCGCCGCGTAGGCCGTGGTACCGCGAACCGCCACCTTGCCCAGGCCGACGTTGGCCGAGGGCAGGGAAATCGCGCGCCCGGCGGCCAGGCACTCCATCAGCATGCGCCAGCCATTGCCCACCTGGTCGCCACCGCCGATCACCCACTCCAGGGGAATGAACACCTCCTTGCCGGTGGTCGGGCCGTTCTGGAACACCGCGTTCAGCGGCCAGTGGCGACGCCCGGTATTGACCCCCGGGTGGCCGGTGGGAATCAGCGCGCAGGTAATCCCCAGGCTGCCCTTGGTGCCCAGCAGGCCGTCCGGGTCTTCGGCGCGAAACGCCAGGCCGAGCACCGTGGCGATCGGCCCCAGGGTGATGTAGCGCTTGTCCCAGGTGACCCGAAAACCCAGGACTTCCTGGCCTTCGAACGAGCCCTTGCAGACCACCCCGACATCGGGAATGGCCCCGGCATCGGAACCGGCATAGGGGCTGGTCAGGGCAAAGCATGGAATGTCTTCGCCCCGGGCCAGGCGCGGCAGGTAATGCTGGCGCTGGGCCTCGGTGCCGTAGTGCAGCAGCAGTTCGGCCGGGCCCAGGGAGTTGGGCACCATGACCGAGATCGCCGCCGCCGAGCAGCGGGTGGAAAGCTTCATCACCACCTGGGAATGGGCGTAGTGGGAGAAACCTTTGCCGCCGTATTGCTTGGGAATGATCATCCCCAGGAAACCGGCGTCCTTGGTGTATTGCCAGGCCTTGGGCGAGAGGTCCTGCCAGACCTGGGTGGTTTCCCAGTCGTTGGCCATGTCGCACAGGGTTTCCACTTCGTTATCCATGAACGCCTGTTCTTCGGCGCTGAGGCGGGCCGGTGCGGCGCCTACCAGGCGCGACCAGTCCGGCTTGCCGCTGAACAGCTCGGCGTCCCACCAGACCGTGCCGGACTCGATGGCCGCACGCTCGGTGTCGGACATGGCCGGCATGATCTTGCGAAACATCGCCAGGGCACGGCGCGTGAGCAACGCGCGGCGCAGCGGCTTGACGCTCAACAACGCGGCCGGCAGCACCACCAGCAACGCACCGAGGGTCAATCCTGGAGTGCCCACCAGGTTGAACAGATACGCGGCCGCCAGCCAGACCACGCCGACGCCCAGCCACAGGGCGGCTGTCGCCTGTCGATAAGCCAGCGCGAGCGCTGCGGCAAGTCCCACCAATAACCAGACAATCATGGAATACCTCTCTTGTTCTAACGAGACGACCACTAGGGCCCTGGGCGTTGTGCCGGCCCCCTGCAGATCACCCTACAAAGGAAAGAAGCTCGTTTCAAATTTTATTTTAAAATAATATTTTAATCGCTTTCACCAAAGCACAACGGCTGAACAGAGTCAGCCCGGGGTCATCGAGGACAATAGCTAGCAACGAAAATGAAGGCCTCAACCCAGGCTACGGCAATACCGGGCTCACGCCCCGCACCGCCGCACACCCAAGCCGGAACAGCGCTTGAATCAGAAGTGATAGGTTGCCGACAGGCTGACCACCTCACCCGAAGCTTCGACTTTGCCATCCAGCCGCGACCCGCCAAGACGATCCTGGTTCTGAGTCTTGATCCGGGCTTCCTTGACAAATTGCCGTGAGTAAGCGCCGTCGATGGTCAGCCCTGGAATGGCCTTGATGTCATAACCAAAACCCAGCGAGGTGAACCAGCGATCATTGTCCGGAATCCGTGGGTCACGGGTTGAGCCACGGGTCGGCGTCTCATCGAAAGCCACACCGGCACGCAGGGTCAGCTGATCGGTGAAACGGTAATCACCGCCCAGCGAATACATCATCGAGTCTTTGTATTTGTAGGGGATCGAAACGATGGTATTGCCATCGGACTTGAGCGTCAGGTCCTTGAACGAAGACCACTGTGTCCACAGCGCACTGACGCCAAGCGTGAAGCGATCATTGAACACGTGAACCCAGTCGATACCGGCGCTGGCCGGAATATCCAACTGAGCCGAAGCATTGGCGCCATCCGGATACAGCTTGAGCCCCGGATAGGCGAGTTCCACCAGGGATGGCCCTGAAGAAGAGTCGGTGTACGACCGGCCCAGTGCGTCGGCGCGGATATTGTATTTGCCCTCCAGCTTGTTCTTGATCTTGGCGTGGTAGTTCAGGCCCAGGGTGTCCTGCTCGGTGGGTTTCCAGGTCACCCCGGTAAACCAGCCGACGGAAGTGTTATCCACCTTGACCCGCATCAGGTTGGAACCCACGCCCGAAGGAGCGCCCGGCAACAGCGAGACCCCGGCGGCGCCGCTCAAGTTGAGGTTCTGACTGACAAAGCCGCTGGTGTGCTGAACGATGGCGCCCAGGCCGAGGGCGAACTGATCGTTGACCTTGAACGAAAAGGAGCCAGAGACGCCCGCTGTTTCGATCTTGGTGTCCACCGCAAAATCCTTGCCCTTCCAGTCACTATCCCAGGTGCTGCGCATGCCCATGGGAACCACTTGGCTCAGGCCAAAGGCAAAACGATCATTGATCGGCATGACCAGGAAGCCGGTCGGCAACCAGGCGGTAAAACCACCCTCGCCGCCATTGCCTTCAATCGGAGTCTGGGCGAAAGGATCGTCAATCGGAGAGCTGGAAGCCGGCTTGCCTTGGTAATCGTAGGCATTGCCCTTGTATTTGAGCTTGATCCGCGCGTAATCGACCGTCATCTGCGCCACGTTCTGATCGATGAACGCCATGGCCGCCGGGTTGTTGTACGCCGCGCTGGGATCATTCTTGAACAGCGAACCGCCACCGAATGCCCGCCCCCAGCCAGGGGTGCCATAGGTTGGAGTAGTGAAACCACCCGCTTGCACCGACCCGGAACTGATCAAGCCGCCCAGCATGGCCAGGCCGATGACTGTCTGGATCTTGTGTTTCTTATTATTCATGCCCCACTCCTTATTATTATCGACCGCGGTCGGTCACCACCGATCCGGGGGACTGCAACAGGCGCCCCTGACGAGGCGCCTGTTTTTTCAGCAAGTGATCAACAGGCTGAAGTCACCTCAACTTCATGGCGTTACGGTGAAGGCTGGGCTTGGATTGACGCTCAGAGCAGTGATCTTGCAGCTGCCAACGGTCTGCGCCGAAGGAATGCTCAGAGTGTTGGTAGCGTTGTTCCAGCTGATGTTGATGGCCACCGGAGAACTGCTGCAGTTGGACACAATCTTGAAGTTGACCCCACTCACACTGCCGGCGGTGGCGCTGGAGGCAGACAGGGTCCAAGGCAGGCCCAACAGGACCGGCACGTTGCACAGCGAGTTGCTGCCGCTGACGGTGGCGCCGGTGATCGAAGCGTTGGCGCCGTTGGCCGCCACGGTCCCGGTGAAGTTGATGTTGCAATTGACCGGGAGACCAAACGATGCCGGCGAAGACACCGAAATGGTGCCCGGTGCCGAGAAGGTCGCACCGGCAGGAGCAATGGTCGCAGCGCTGGCCATCGACGCGGCGCCCAGGCAGATGGCGAAGGAAGCTACGGATACCAGAGTCTTGATGCTTTGCATTGTTGTTTTCCTCAAGATTTAGGCAACAGGCAGTTGCCAGGGGGTTATCAGCCTTGCCAGGGGGTCGATGACGCCATCGGCTCTCGGGCTCGACCGAATTCGGTACTGGAGCGCGCTAGGGCGATACCGACCCGGCTTGAACAACCGGTACTTCCGGACTCAATCGCAGTTTCATCAGCGTCCCTCCATGGATTCTGCGTGGGCTTCAGGGCGCAACCCGGAACGTGGGCGGCATCTGGATCGATACGGTCTTGATGGTGCAGCCACCGTTGAGGCTGACCTGGGCCGCCTCGAGTTTTCCGGTGCTGTTGTTCCAGCTGCCCTCGGCGGTGCTCGGCCCGCAATCACCCCCCACCAGGGGCGCGTGCACGGTGACCTGGATGCCGGACATGGCGCCGCTGGTCTCGTCCTTGGCGATCAGTTTCCAGGGCAGGTGCGTGGCTTCCACCTGGCCGCACTTGAGCCCGCCGCTGAAGTCGACTTTCTCGACGCTGGCGAAGCTGCCGTCGGGGCTGACCTTGCCGCTGACCTGGATGGTGCAGTCGGCGTTGATGATGCTCTTGGCAAAACTGATGGGGCCCTTGGCGGTGAACTCGGTGTTGGCCGGTTCGATGCGCGCGGCTTCGGCGGCGCCCAGCAACGAGACCCCCACCAGAACCACGAACAACTGGGCGGTAAACAGAGGTGAAATAGACATCCGTGACTTCCTTACAGTTGCTTATTGTTGTTGTCGGTCAACTTGTTTAAGGACTTCCTACTGCGCTGCTCCCCCTTCAAATGGCTGACTTGCAGGCGAACGCCGGCGGTTCACGAACACTTGAAGTGGTGAGCAGTAGAACTAAAGAGCGGTGTCTCAATCGGTGTTGCTGAAGCCGTAGTGCTTGAGCAGTTGCTCGCGTTTGGCCGGGTGCATGTTGGCCAGGCGGACATCGCCCGAGTAATGCGCCAGTACCCGGTGATCCATCAGCCGCCGCCACAGTGCTGGCACGTAGGCCCAGACGATCATGGTGGCGTAGCCGTAGGGCAACTGGGGCGACTCGTCGAAGTGACGCAGGGCCTGGTAGGCGCGGGTCGGGTTGGCGTGGTGATCGGAGTGACGCTGCAACTGGAACAGGAAGATGTTGGTGACGATCCGGTTGCTGTTCCAGGAATGGCGCGGCGAGCAGCGCTCATAGCGGCCGTTGGCTTGTTTCTGCCGCAGCAGGCCGTAGTGCTCCACGTAGTTGACCACTTCCAGCAGCGAGAAACCGTAGATCCCTTGAATCACCAGGAACGGAACCACCGCCACGCCCAGCCAGGCGATCAGCACGCCCCAGAGCACCACGCTGTACATCCAGGCGCTGAGCACGCCGTTCTTCCAGTGCAAAGTCGGCAGGCCGAGCTTGCGCAGGCGCTCGCTTTCCAGGTGCCAGGCCGAACTCAGGCTGAACCACACGGTGCGCGGCAGAAAGCTCCAGAACGACTCGCCAAGGCGGGAACTGGCCGGATCTTCCGGGGTGGCCACACGCACGTGGTGGCCGCGGTTGTGCTCGACGAAGAAGTGCCCGTAGAAGGTCGAGGCCAGCGCCAGCTTGGCCAGGAACTTGGCCATCCCGCGACTTTTGTGCCCCAGCTCATGGGCAATGTTGATGGCGATGCCGGTCGCCGCGCCGGTGGACATGGCCATGCCCAGGTAGGTGAACCAGCCGACGCTGCCGTGCAGTTGCGCGCGCTCGGTGAGGAAGGTGGCGAAGTTCGCCAGGCTGCCGTGCAGGTGCAACTGCTGGCTCACCTGCAGCAGGCCGCCGGCGATGATCCAGTCCACCCCGCTGACCGCCATCCAGGCCGTGACCACCAGGGACAGCACCGAGAGCACGGCGCAGCTATAGACGATAAAGCGGTAGTAGGGTTGTTTTTCCAGGTCGGGAACGGCGGATTCGGGCGGGTTGCTGGCATCTTCCCCCATCAGGCCGTCAATCAGCGGAATCAGGCCGAAGATCACCACCACCCCGCTCCACCAGAACACCTGGACGCCAGTGGTCAGGGCGAACAGCCCGGCCAGCAGCGGTGTGATCATGGGTAAGGTGCCGAGCCACCACAGGTGACGCTTGCCATCGGTCCAGACGCCGGGTGCCGCCACGGAAACAGTCATGGCAACCTCCGCAGGATGGCCGCTGGCAGAGATGCTATAAAGGACAGCGCGGCGGCGCCGTACCGAGCGTGAAGGAAGGAAAAAACAAAAGCGTGAAATGGCGTTATTTTCATTATTTTAACCGCTCAATTGCACTTTCAAAAAAAACATTCAAAACATTTTTTTAAAAAAATAGCTCGGGTTCGTTAGCTCGTCAACTATTTTTTCGGCTTGTTTCGAATGTCACCCGTGAAGCGTTTACAGCTGCTTGCAAAGCCGTGGCGCGAACGCTCGAAACCGTCCCCGCCACGCCCTCAACTTGCTCTTGAAGCCGCGAACGGCGGATGCAGGATCGTCGCGCTGCGCTGCGGCGCGGCCTGGGAAGCAACGTGCTGGACCATGGCCACCACCCGCTCGACGGCGCTGATGGGCAGCATGTGGCCACGGCCCTGGACAATCTCCAGGGACAGCCCCGGCACCTTGCCGACCATCGATTCGCCATGCCGGCGGTAATTGAGCACCGAGTCCGCGGAACCGTAGATCAGCCCCACCGGCAGCTGCAGCCCGGGGTAGCGCTTGACCATGCCCGGCAAGGCGCGATTGACCACGGCAATTTCGCTGGAGGCGTTATAGAAACTTGCCGAACGCATCCCCAGCAGACCGCCGCCACGTTCGGCGAAATCCTCGGGCGCCGGGTCCGGGGCGAACACCGCCTTGAGCAGGCCGCGGCGCCCGAGCATGGCCATGGGCGCCGCCAGGGTCAGGGACATCCAGCGCCGCAGGAACGCCGGGCGTACCCCCAGAGACAGAAACACCAGGGGCAGCATGCGTTGCGGATGGGTCAAGGGCGCCACCAGGATCAGCCCGGACACCGATTGCGGATGATCCAGGGCCAGCGACAGCGCCACCGCGCCGCCCAGGGAATGCCCGAGCACCAGCGGCTGGCCCAGGTCCAGGGTGCGAATGAACTTGGCCACCAGGCTGGCCTGGGCCGGCAGGTCCGCCGCCGCGCCCCGGGCGCGGGTGGAATAACCGGAACCGGGACGGTCGAGGGTGATCACCCGGAAGCGCTCGCGCAATTGCGGGGCCAGCGAATGGGTCAGGTTGCGGCCGCAGCCGGTCAGGCCATGGATCATCAGCAGCGCCGGGCCGCGGCCTTCGTCGGTGTAATGAAGGCGCTCGCCCGCCACCTCAAGAAAGCGCCCATTGATCGGAACCTGGCTTTCAATCCGGCGGTTGATGCGAAAACTGACAACCCAGAGCACCGCACTGACCGCCAGGAACACCGCTGCCGCTAGCAACCACTCCATAACCCGCCCCCTCAGCTTCCCTGCGCCGTGGCCCGCGATCGGAATGATCCGGGTGTATGGCTGCCGCCTTGGCCTGGTGCTGCCTGTGACGCCTCATCCATGGCCTGGATGAGCCCCGCAATATTCACAGGCGACCTGCGCAGGTGACATTTTCAGGTGATTTATTTAAATTAATTTTTAAAACATTATTTTAAATTGTGCAATCCTGAGTTTTCACCCACCGACGAAAGTCACCCAGCAGCGTCATAACAATCGAGGTACACACCATGAATGCGTACTCGCCACCCAACGACCCCGAGGTCGTTGACATCGCCATCATCGGCGCCGGTTTCGCCGGGCTGTGCATGGCGATCAAGCTCAAGGAAGCCGGGACAACGAGTTTCTTCGTCGCCGAACAAGCCGCGTCCCTGGGGGGCACCTGGCGCGACAATCACTACCCCGGCTGCGCCTGCGACGTGCAATCCCACGTGTATTCGTTTTCCTTCGCCCCCAATCCGTACTGGACCCGGCAGTTCGCGCCCCAGGCGGAAATCCGCGAATACCTGGAAAACTGCGCCCGGGATTTCGCCCTTGCGCCCTACCTGCGCTTCAACATGGGCCTGCAGCGGGCCACCTTCGACGAGGCCCGGGAGTGCTGGCAGCTGCGTTTCAGCAACGGTCGCGAAGTCACCGCTCGGGTGCTGATCTCCGGCATGGGCGGCCTGTCGCGCCCGGCGATCCCCCAGATTCCCGGGCTTGAGACCTTCACCGGCAAGCACTTCCACTCCCAGCAGTGGGACCACCGCTATGCCCTGCACGGCAAGCGGGTGGCGGTGATCGGCACTGGCGCCAGTGCGATCCAGTTCGTGCCGAAGATCGCCCCGCGGGTGGCCCAGTTGACGCTGTTCCAGCGCACCCCGCCGTGGATCATGCCCAAGCCCGACCGTGAACTCGGTGCCCTGGAGCGCTGGGCCTTCAAGCACCTGCCCTTCACTCAGCGGCTGGTGCGTTCGGCGCTGTACTGGGCCCTGGAAAGCCGGGTCATCGCCTTCGCCCGCCGGCCACGACTGATGAAGGTGGTGCAGCGCGTGGCCCTGCGCCACCTGCGCAAGCAGGTGCCGGACCCGCTGCTGCGCCAGCGCCTGACCCCGGACTACACCATCGGCTGCAAGCGCATCCTGATTTCCAATGACTATTACCCGGCCCTGACCCGGGGCAACGTGCGGCTGATCAGCGACGACATCCAGCGCATCGATGGCGATGCCGTGGTCACCGCCGACGGCAGCCGCCACAGCGTGGACTGCATCATCTTCGGCACCGGTTTCCAAGCCACCGACCCGATTCCCCGCGGCCTGCTGTTCGGCCGCCAGGGCCAGGACCTGATAGACAGCTGGGCCAAGGGCGCCCACGCCTACCTTGGCACCTGCCTGCCGGGGTTTCCGAATTTCTTCATGATCATCGGCCCCAATACCGGCCTGGGTCACAACTCGATGATCCTGATGATCGAGGCCCAGGTGGACTACATCCTCAAGGCCCTGGGGCGGATGCAGCACGAACGGATCGCCAGCATCGAAGTCAAGCCGCAGGTCGAGAGCCAGTACAACCAGCGCCTGCAACAACGCCTGAGCCGGGCCATCTGGTCCACTGGCGGCTGCCGCAGCTGGTACCTGGACCCGCGCAGCGGACAGAACACCACCCTCTGGCCCGGCTCCACCTTGAGCTTCAAGAAGACCCTGCAGCACTTCGAACTGCAGGACTACCTGACCCGCCACCTGCCCCAGCCGGCCGCCGCGCGCCCACTGAACCTTGAAGAGGCCGTCCTCGATGAAAAACTTTAACGGTAAAGTCGCCGCCATTACCGGCGCCGCCTCTGGCATGGGCCGGGCCCTGGCCGTCGCCCTGGCCCGCGAGGGCTGCCACCTGGCGCTGGCCGACAAGAACCCCCAGGGCCTGGCGCAGACCGTGGCCCAGGCCCGGGCCGCAACCCTGTCGCCGCTGCGCATCAGCAGCCAGGAACTGGACGTCGGCGACCGCGAGGCGATGTTCGCCTGGGCCGCCGCCAGCGCCGCCGAACATGGCCAGGTCAACCTGATTTTCAACAACGCCGGGGTCGCGCTGTCGAGCACCGTGGAAGGGTCGAGCCTGGCGGACCTGGAGTGGATCGTCGACGTCAACTTCTGGGGCGTGGTCCACGGCACCCAGGCCTTCCTGCCCTACCTCAAGCAGGCGGGCGAAGGGCACATCATCAACACCTCCAGCGTCTTCGGGCTGTTTTCCCAGCCTGGCATGAGCGGCTACAACGCCACCAAGTTCGCCGTGCGCGGTTTTACCGAATCGCTGCGCCAGGAGCTCGACCTGCAAGGCAACGGGGTCTCCGCCACCTGCGTGCACCCGGGGGGCATCCGCACCGAAATCGCCCGCACCAGCCGCATCAGCGACAACGTCAAGGGCTTTTTGATCGACAACGAACAACAGGCCCGGGACGACTTCGAAAAGCTCTTCATCACCTCGGCGCAGACCGCCGCCAAGGTGATCCTGCTGGGGGTGCGCAAGAACAAGCGGCGGGTGCTGATTGGCCGTGACGCGCATGCCCTCGACCTGTTCGTGCGCCTGCTGCCCAGTGCCTACCAGGCCCTGGTGGTGTGGGCCAGCCGACGCCTGGCGCCCAAGCGCGGCAAGGCCCGAGACACGGCCTACCAACCCCAGGACGAACGCGGCCTGTAGCGCCGCCCAAGCTTTTCCATGTCTAGAGGAGCGCCAGCCATGCTGCCCATCCGCCGCGACATCAAGGTCGAACTGCCTGCCGACCGTGCCTGCGACTGGCACGAACAAGGCAGCCACGTCAGCCACTTTTTCAATGCCCTGTCCCTGCTGTTCCCTGCCGGCGAGCTGTTCTTCATGGACAGCGTGCGCCACTACCGCGAACAGATTCACGACCCCAAGCTCAAGCGCGAGATCCAGGGCTTCATTGGCCAGGAAGCCATGCACAGCCGTGAACACCTGCGCTACAACGACCTGCTGCAGCAGGCCGGGCTGCCGGCCCATCTGCTGGACCGGCGGCTGCGGATCATCCTCGACTTCCAGAAGAAGCACTTCCCGCCGGCCTTCAACCTGGCGATCACCGTGGCCCTGGAACACTACACGGCGATCCTCGCCGACCTGCTGCTGCGCGACCCCAGCCGTTTCGGCAACTCGGTGCCAGGCTACCGGCAGATGTGGCTGTGGCATGCCCTGGAGGAAACCGAGCACAAGGCCGTGTCCTACGACGTCTTCAACCTGGTGCTCAAGCCCGGGCCCAAGCGCTACCTGATCCGCACCGGGAGCATGCTGTTCACCACCCTGACCTTCTGGCTGGTGGTGTTCGACTTCCATGTGCGCATGCTGATCGCCGACCGCCGTCGCGGCGGTCATTGGCGCGGCCTGTGGCAGGTGCTCAAGTACCTCTACGGCAGCAAAGGCGTGTTCCCGCGCATCGCCCTGCCCTGGCTGCACTTCTTCAAGCCGGGCTTCCACCCCTGGGACCATGACAACCGCGAGCAATTGCAGCGCATCGACGGCCTGGTGCAAGACATCGAACGCACCCGCGCCGCGGCGGCCAAGTAAGCGGCGGCCAGGCAGGCGCGGCTCAGCCCGGCGCCACCTGGCTGCGCACGTAAGCCGCTGGCGGCTGGCCCACCATGCGCTGGAAATCCCTGACGAAATGCGCCTGGTCGAAGTAGCCCAGGCGCAGGGCCAGCTCGGCATCCGGCTGGGCCTCGCCCCGCTGCAGCAGGGCCAGGGCCTCGTGCAGGCGGTAGCGGGCGATGACCCATTTCGGGCTCACCCCCACGTACTGGGCAAACAGCCGCTGCAACTGGCGCGGGCTCACGCCGGCCAGCTGCGCCAGGTCCTGCACGCGGGTCAGTTGCGGGTCTGTGGCGGCCCGTTCCACCAGTTGGTTGAGCATCGCCACCCGCTCATCGGCCGCAGGCAGGTTGGCCAGCAGCCAGGCCGTGGCCCGCTCACTCATCGGCGCCATTCCCGGCCAGGCGCCAGCCTCGAGCAGGCTATCGGCCGTCCCCAAGACCTCGGCGGCAGCGACCGAACGGTCGCGCAACAGTTCCATGGAGCGCCCCCAGAACGGCTGGAACGCCGCCGCACGAAACTTGATGCCGAACACCCAGCCCTGGCCGGCCAGGGTCTTGCTGAAGCGTTGCCGATGCGGCCCCCAGATCCGCGCCTGATTGCCCTCCAGCACCAGATGCACGTTGGGATGGGGCAAGGTTTCCTGGCGTTCGACCCGCGAGTCGGGCAGCGCCCAGCCCACGTACCAGAAGTGTTCCACCCAGGGCGCCAGGGCGGGCGGCGGTGCCTGCCGCAGGTGCTCGAAGTGCTGGGCCGCCAGGCGCTGATTGAGCACGCCCCGAGCAGGCCCGACAGCGGCGGCTGATGACGGTCGCGTTTTTCCAATGCGCTGCATGATGCTTGTGCTTTCATCCCTGTCCCAGGCCCGGGCCCCATGCCCAACGGTCCGGCGCCTATTATTACCTGCTCGACACTGGAGAACAGCATGCACGCCACAGGCCCATTCAACGTCAAACTGCCCAGCCACCCCGTTGCCCCGGAGACCGAAGCGGCGCAACTGGGACGCAAGGCGATTCACAAGACCTTCGACGGCGACCTGCAGGGAACCAGCGTCGGCGAAATGCTCAGCAGCATCGGCACGGTGGCGGGCTCGGCAGGCTATGTGGCGCTGGAGCGATTCGAAGGCAGCCTGGCCGGCCGCCACGGCAGCTTCGTCCTGATGCACTACGGGGTCATGGACCGCGGTCAGTCGACCCTGCACATCCAGGTGCTGCCCGACTCCACCAGCGGTGAACTGCTGGGCCTCACCGGCCGGATGCAGATCCGGATCCAGGACGGCCAGCACTACTACGCGTTCGACTACAGCCTGCCCGACGACTGCTAATCTGCAGCGCACCTTTTGTGCTGCGAGCCCGCGCCATGATCCTGATCCTGCTGCCCCACGCCGACTACGACCCCACGGAAAGCAGCCTGCCCTGGCAGGCCGCCCGGGATGCAGGCTTCGAAGCGCAGTTCGCCACGCCGCTGGGCATGCCGGCCTACGCCGATGCGCGGCTGGTGAGCCTGGGCTTCGGCCCGCTCAACCGGCTGTTGATGACCCCGGCCGCGGACCTTGAGCGCTATCACGCCATGACCCGCGACCCGGCCTTTCGCCGCCCCCTGAAGTACGCCGACGTCGACCCGCAGGCGTTCGAAGGCTTGCTGATTCCCGGCGGCCACGCCAAGGGCATGCGCAGCCTGCTGGAGTCCGAGGACGTGCGGCGGATCATCCTGGCCTTCTTCCACGCCGACAAGCCGGTGGCCGCGGTGTGCCATGGCCCCCTGGCCCTGGCCCGCTGCATCGATACCGACACCGGGCGCTCCGTGCTCTATGGACGTAAGGTCACCGCGCTGCTGGCCGGGCCCATGGAACTGGCGGCCTGGATCGTCACCGCGCCCTGGCTGGGGCGCTACTACCGCACCTACGACTGCAGCGTCGAGGCAGAGATCAAGCAGGCCCTGGCCAGCCCGGCGGATTTTCTTTCCGGGCCCTGGCTACCGCGCCGGGACTCGGCAGCCCATCCCGAGCGCGGCTTTGTGGTCCGCGACCGGCATCTGCTGACCGCCCGCTGGCCGGGGGACTGTCACCGCTTCGCCAATGAATGGGTGACCCTGCTGCAACAGGCGCGGCAGGCCCAGCCGGAGCAAATCCGGGTTTGAAGGCGTAAGCGCGAGCGCTGCTGCTTCACCCTACTCAGCCTGCACCTACCGGAAGGCTCAGGCGTGGGACCAGCGGCGGTGCAGGCCGCGGGCCAGCGCGTCGAGGGCAAAGCCCAGGACACCGATCAGCAGGACCATGGCCATCAGTTCCGAGTAGGCCAGGCGGTCCCGGGTGTCGAGGATGAAGTAGCCCAGGCCGGCGCTGACCCCGAGCATTTCGCAGGGCACCAGGACGATCCACAGGATGCCAATCGACAACCGCACGCCGGTCAGTACATGCCCGAGCACCCCGGGCAGTATCACTTTGCGCAGGGTTTCCCAGCGGGTGGCGCTGAGGCTGCGGCTCAGCTGTAGCCAGCGCGGGTCCAGTTGGCGCACGCCGGCCGCGGTGTTGAGCAGGATAGGCCACAGCGCGGCGAACGCCAGGAGGAAGTAGATCGGCTGGTCGCCCACGCCCATCAGCATCACCACCACCGGCATCCAGGACAGCGGCGAGATCATCCGCAGAAACTGGAACGCCGGGGTGGTGGCCGCCTCCAGGTGCCGGTAGCTGCCCACCAGCAGGCCCAGGGGCACGCCGATCAACAGCGCCAGCAGCAGGCCGACGAGGATCCGCTTGAGGCTCACCAGAACGTGCTCATACAGCTCGCCACGCCCCAGCAGCTCCACCAGGCTGGCGAAGGTGGCCTCGGGCGAGAAACGCGCCGCCAGGCCGTTGCCGCCACCCAGCAGATGCACCCCCAGCCACCAGGCCAGCAGCAGGCTCGCCAGCCCCGCCAGGCCCAGGACCCAGTGGCTCAGGGAGGAAGGTTGCTTGCCCATCAGAGACCGAACTCCTCGCTGCGCTCGAAACTGTCCGCCAGGCCGAAGGCCTTGAGCCCGCCGACGGCGGCGATGGCGTTGCGCACGAAGCGCTCGTCCACCAGGTCCTTGGCGGTGTGCGCCGGATCGAGGCTGGCGAGGAAGCCCTTGTCGCCCTCGATCAGGGTGTCCTTGAGGCGCTTGACCAGCTCTTCGGTGTAGCTGGGGAACGGGTACGGCTGGAAGTCGATGCGCTGCTCGTCCCAGTGGCCGTGCTGGATCGCGCCGCTGGCCAGGTAGGCCTCGCGGTCCGTGGCCGCCGGGGCCAGCACCCGGTTGAGTACCTGCGGCGCGTGCGGCGTGTAGCGGTTGGCGCCGTCCTTGGACAGCAGCTGGGCGGCCTCGGCGCGGTGGTCGCGGGTCCACAGCTGAGCCTTGACGATGGCGTTGACCACTTTCTGCGACCACTCGGGGCGGTTGTTCAGGTCGTGCTCGTGCATGAACACCACGCAGCAGGCGTGGTTGCGCCAGACGTCGCCGGTAAAGCGCTGCACCCGGCCGACCTTGAGTTCTTCGGCCAGGGCATTGAACGGCTCGGCGACGATGTAGCCGGCAATCCGCTGGCTGGCCAGGGCCGGCGGCATGTCCGACGGCGGCAGCACCACCAGGTTGACCTCGTTGGCCCCCAGTGCACTGCCGGCGGCCTTGCTCACCGGCACCAGGCCGTGGTCGCGGAACAATTGCTGCACCACCACGTTATGGATCGAGTACCAGAACGGAATCGCCACCGACTGCCCCGCCAGTTGCTTGACCTCGGTAATCCCCGGGGCCACGGTCAGGCCGGAGCCACCGACGTGGTTCCAGGCCACCACCTTGGCCGGCACGCGGCTGCCGTAGCGAGCCCAGACGGTCATCGGCGACAGCAGGTGAATCACGTTGACCTGCCCGGAAATGAACGCCTCGATCACCTGGGCCCAACTGCGCAGCAGCACCGGCCGCTCGGCCTTGATGCCTTCGGCCTCGAACAGGCCGTTGTTATGGGCCACCAGCAACGGCGTGGCGTCGGTGATCGGCAGGTAGCCGATGCGCACCGGCGCGTCCGGCTCCTGGGCCGCGCGGGCCTGCAGGCTGTTGAGCAGCGGCAAGGCGCCGCCAGCGGTCAGCAGCGCGCTGAGCTTGAGAAAATCACGACGGGTATGAGTGAAGTCGTCCAGGCACATGGTCAATCTCCGACGGTGCAGGCAAAGGGGAAGTTAAGGGATTGCGGCTCGCCCGCCGAAGGGTCTTGAGAATCTCGATACGCAGGGCGCCCAGTTCCTCGATCCGCTCGGCGCGCGGCGCCGGCAGGTCGATGTGCCATTGGCCGAGGGTGCGCGCCGGGCTGTTACCCAGTAGCAGGACCCGATCGGACAGCAGCAGGGCTTCGTCGATGTCATGGGTGATCAGCAGCGCCGCGGTGCGGTGCTGGCCGATCACCTGGAGCAGCAGTTGCTGCATGTCGGCGCGGGTCACCTCGTCCAGCGCGCCAAAGGGTTCGTCCAGCAGCAACACCTGCGGTTGCCGGGCCAGGCAGCGGGCCAGCGCGGTGCGTTGGGCCATGCCGCCGGACAGCTGCGCCGGGTAGCGCTGGCGGGCATGCTCCAGGCCCACCGCGGCAATCGCCTGGTCAATGCGTTCCTTGCGCTGCTGCGGGCTCAGGCGCGGCTGGCGGGCGAAATCCAGGCCGAAGGCAACGTTGTGCTCCAGGTTCAGCCAGGGCAGCAGGCTGGGGTCCTGGAACGCCACGGCCACCCGCGGATGGGGGCCGTCGAGCGCTTCGCCGAGCAGGCTGACCTGCCCTGCATGGGGCTTCTGCAGGCCGGCCAGGACCCGCAACAGGCTGGACTTGCCGACCCCGCTGGGGCCGAGGATGGACACCACTTCCCCGGCTTGCAGCTGCAGGTCGAAGTCCTCCAGCACGGGGTGCCAGCCCTCCGCCGCCGGGTAGCCGAGGCTGATTGCCCGCGCGTTCAACAGGCCGCTCATGCTGCCGCGTTCCGCGCCTGGCGCTGCAGTTCGGCGCGCAGTTGCACCAGGCTCGGGGTGACGATGGGGACGAACGCCGATTCGCGCCAGCGCCGGGCAAACCCGCTGCCGAACTCGCTGAGGTAGGCCTTGCCGCCGCTGGCCTGCAACTCCAGCTGCACGGCGTTGGCGGTGGCTTCGGCGAGGGCGATGCGCACCCGGAACAAGGCGCCGGGCTGGCCCAGGAAGCGCCCGTCGAGCAGGCCACTCTTGAGCTCGCTGACGGTCTGTTCCAGCTGCTGGCGTTGTTCCAGCAAGGGCTCCTGGAGGATCGAGCGGGCCCCCTCGACGTGCTGTTCCACCTCGTTCAGGGCACGCCGCGCCAGGCCGATGGCCAGCGCGCATTGCAGGCCGAGAAAGGCCGGACGCACGGCCGGCAGGAACGCCCGGGCGTCCTCGTGCAGCAGCCAGTCGCGCGCCACCACGACCTGGTCCAGCTCCAGGGCGGCGGTGTTGCTCGACTGCAAGCCCATCAGTTGCAGATCATCGGAACGCTGCAACCCCGACAAGGCATCGGGAATCGCCAGGATGAACGGCGCCCCGCCCTCCTCGCGCTCGATGGCCGCCGCGACCACGAAACCGCTCTTGCGCAGGTTAGTGACCCAGTGCAGCCGGCCGTTGAGGCGCCAGCCGTGGTCCTGCTCCTGCGCCTTGACCTGCAGGGCCTCGATCCCCGACAGGAACTTCATGGCATTCGACAACCCGGTGGCCCCGGCCAGTTCGCCACTGAGCAGCGACGGCAGCAGGCGTTGACGCAACGCGCTGTTGGGGCTGTGCAGCAGGTACTCGATGAAGGCCCGCTGCCCCCAGCAGACGAACGCCGCGGCCAACGAGTGGCTGGCCACGCTGGCCATGACTTCCAGGGCATCGGTCAAGTCACCGCCGCTGCCGCCCTGGGCCGGGTCGATACCGACCCGCAGCACCTGGGCGCCGGCCAGCCGGGCGAGTACCTGCTGCGGGTCGCACTGACCCTGGTCGAGTGCCTGGGCCTGGGCATCCAGCCATTCACTCAATTGCGCATCGAGCATGTCGTTTTCTCCTTGAAGGGGGCGCCGCACAAGCATCGGCGCCCTGACTCATTGACCTTGCACTGACCAGCGGTACTTGGCCAGTTCGGGGTTCAGTTCGGTGCCGGCGAAGACGTTGGCGAAATTGCACAGCGTCGCCAGGCTGATGCCCAGGATCACTTCCAGGGCGTTGCCTTCGCTGTACCCTGCGGCCTTGAACTGTTCATAGCCCGCGTCGCTGACCTTGCCCCGGGTGGCGATCACTTCCCGGGCGAAAGCCGCCAGGGCCTCGAGCCGGGCTTCGGGCAAGGTGCTCTGCTCGCGCAGGGCGCTGACCACCGGGTCGGAGAGTTTGGCCTTGTTCAGGGCCACCGAGGTATGACCTGCGACACAGAAATCGCAGCCATGGGTGGTGGCGGCCACCAACTGCACGACTTCGCGCTCCGCCAGGCTCAGCTCGGCCTTGCCGTTGAGCGCGGACACCGTGACGTAGGTTTCCAGGGCCGCCGGGGCGTTGGCCAGGATACCCAGCAGATTGGGGATGAAACCTGAGTTTTTCAGGGCATTTTCCAGAAATGGCCGCGCGGCTTCTGGAGCGGTGTGCAAGGTGTGTAGAGTGACGCGGGACATGGAGTAGTCTCCTGCTGTGTGGGTGTGCGTCAAGTCTGTTGGTTATAAGAATTTCGATCCATATTCTAAAGTAGCGATTACTTGCTCCTGAGTGTTTCCCTTAGATGATTTCTTCAAGCCCACTGGTTGATTGGTTATTAGAAGGCCTGGAACTCGATGCCAGCCTGTTTCACGTCGGACGCTACTGCGGGGGCTGGCACGCCAGCACCCAGGGCCTGGCCCGGGCCAGCTTCCACCTGATTGTCCAGGGCCATTGCTGGCTGCATATCGACGGCTTGCCGCAAGCCTTGCGCCTGGACGCCGGAGACGCGGTATTCCTGCTGCAGGACCTGGGTTATCGGCTGTCCAGCGCCCAGCAGCCTGACGTGGCGCAACAACTGCCGCGCACTCACATGACCCCGCTGGACCCCAATGCCCAGGAAGGCGTGGGGCTGGTCTGCGGTTTTTTCCATTTCAAGTCCGGGTTGTCCTCGCTGATCATCGACAGCCTGCCGGGCTGGATCATCCTGCGGGCTGGCGACCCTTCGCTGAGCGCTGCCCGGGCGCTGTTCCAGCTGATTCTCGAAGAATGCCAGCGAACGCCGCAGCCCTCCTCGGCCCTGCTCGAACGCCTGAGCCACCTGCTGTTCTTGTATGTGCTGCGCCACCAGGTGAATGCCAACCAGGACCTCGGCGGGCTGGTGGCGCTGGCCCGTCATCCGGGGTTTGCGCCGCTGCTGGAGCAACTGATCCAGCGCCCCGGCGAGTCCTGGCCCCTGGAAAACATGGCGGCGCTGACCGGGCTGTCGCGCTCGGCGTTCTTCAAGCGCTTCAATGAATTGGCCGGGCAATCCCCCGGGCAGGTGTTGCTGGCCTTGCGCATGCGCCATGCCTGCCAACTGCTCAAGGCCAACCAGACCGTCGAGCAAGCGGCGACGGCGGTGGGCTATCAGTCGATCGCCGCCTTCACCCGGGCCTTCACCAAGGCCGTGGGCCTGCAACCGGGGGCCTATCGCAAACAGCATGAAGGGCGCTGACGCGCGCCCGGAATGATTTCAGCGGCGATGGGCCAACGCGCGCACCAGGCGATCGCCAGCGCTCTGTACCCCCTGCACCAGCAGCACCAGGACCAGCACCGTGGCGACCATGATCTGGTTGTTGAAACGCTGATAGCCGTAGCGGATCGCCAGATCGCCCAGGCCACCACCGCCGATGACCCCGGCCATGGAGGAAAAGCCGATCAGCATCACCAGGGTCAGGGTCAGCCCCGCCAGCAGGGCCGGCAAGGCCTCCGGCAGCAGCGCCTTGAAGATCACGTGACCGATGTGCCCGCCCATGGCCAGGATCGCCTCGATCCGCCCCCGGTCCACTTCATCCAGGGCGTTCTCGACGATCCGCGCAAAAAACGGAAAGGCGCCGATGGTGATCGGCACCACCGCGGCGGTGCTGCCCAAGGTCGTGCCCACCACCAGCCGGGTCAGCGGAATCAGGGCAATCAGCAGCACCACGAAAGGCAGCGAGCGCCCCAGGTTGACCAGGCCGCCCAGCAGCCGATTGAGCCGGGCCATGGGGTACAGGCCGCCCTTGCGACTGATGAACAGCAGCACGCCCAGGGGCAGGCCGATCAACAGGGTGAACAGTGAGGCCAGCAGCACCATGTACAGGGTTTCAGCGGTGGCGGTCAGCAGCAGCTGCGCCAGTTCCTGCCAATCGAGGTTGCGGTTCACAGGCGTTCGCTCCGAATCCCTCGCTGGGCCAGGGCCGCCAGCAGTTGTTGGAACTTTCCGGCATCGGCGGGGGCGGCGGCGATGCGCAGGCGCCCTACCCGTCGGCCGCCTACCGCTTCGACACCGCCGGCCAGCACCTTGAGTTCCAGCGCCTGCTGGCGGCTCAGTTGCTCCAGCAGCGGCGCCGCGCGCTGGTTGTCGAAAAAGGTCAGTTCGGCCTGGGGCTGGCTGCCGTTGAACGGCAGGTTGTAGCCCGGCAACAGGGCCCGGCCCAGGGCCGACTGCGGGTTGCCCAGCAACTCGGCCACCGCGCCGCTCTCCACCAGCCGGCCGCCCGCCAGGGACGCGGCATGGCTGCAGATGGCCTTGACCACCTCCAGCTCATGGGTGATCAGCACAATGGTCAGCCCCAGTTCGCGGTTGATCTGCGCCAGCAGTTGCAGGATCGACGCCGTGGTTTCCGGGTCCAGGGCGCTGGTGGCCTCATCCGACAGCAGGTAACGCGGCCTGACGGCCAGGGCCCGGGCGATGCCCACCCGCTGTTTCTGGCCACCGGACAATTGCGAGGGAAAGGCCTGGGCCTTGTCGCTCAGGCCCACCAGTTCCAGCAGTTCCAGAACCCGCGCGCGGCGCTGGTTCTTGCCCAGGCCGGCAATTTCCAGGGGCACCGCGACATTGTCCTCGACCGTGCGCGAATGCAGCAGGTTGAAGCCCTGGAAGATCATGCCGATGCCCTGGCGCTGGCGTCGCAGCTCGCTCGCGGACAAGGCACCGAGGTCCTGACCGTCGATCAGGATGCGCCCGGAGCTGGGTCGTTCCAGCAGGTTCAGGCAACGCAGCAGGGTCGACTTGCCGGCGCCGCTGCGCCCGAGAATGCCGTACACCGCGCCGTCGGCAATCGTCAACGACACCCGATCCAGTGCCGCGGGCTGGCCCTCCCCGTAGACCTTGCTGAGCTGCTGGACGTCGATCATGGCTGGCGGTCCGCGACGGGAATCACCGAGCCCGAGTAGGTCCGGGTAATGAACGCCGCGACTTCCGCGGAGTTGAGGTCCTTGGCCAGCTGGCGGATGCGCGGGTCGTCCTGCAGTTTCGGGGTGGTCACCAGGATGTTGGCGTAGGGATTGTGCTCGGCCTTTTCCAGGCCCAGGGCATCCTTGGCCGGAACCAGCCCCGCTTCCAGGGCGTAGTTGCCGTTGATCACCGCCAGGTCGACGTCGTCCAGGGCTCGCGGAATCTGCGGCGATTCGATTTCAAGGATCTTCAGCTGTTTCGGGTTCTCGGCAATGTCCTTGGGCGTCGCCTGGTCGCGGGCCGGGTCGCTGAAGCCGGGCTTGAGGCGGATCAATTGGTAGCTCTGCAGCAGGTACAGGGCGCGGCTGAGGTTGGTGACGTTGTTCGGCACTGCCACGCTGGCGCCCTGGGGCACCTGGTCGAAGCCCTGATGGCGCCTGGAGTAGATCCCCAGGGGCTCGATGTGCACGCTGGCGGCCACCGCGAACGGCTGGCCCAGGGCTTGCTCCTGGGACTTGAGGTACGGCAGGTGCTGGAAGTAGTTGGCGTCCACGTCGCCGTGGGCCAGCAGTTCGTTGGAGTTCACGCCGTTGGGGATTTCGATGATCTTGAGCTGCAGTTGCGGGTCGAGCTTCTGCACATAGGCGAGGATCTCGGCGTGCGGCACCGGGTCGGCGGCGACCCGCAACGGCTGCGCGGCCAGGGTCGGCAGGGCTTGCCCGAGGCTGGCCAGCAGCGCCAGGGCGAGGAATGTCTTGTTCGGCATGGCAATGTCCTTTTACGACGGATGAAGGTCAGGCATTCAGCGCCTTGGGCACCAGGGCATCGGGGTAGAAACGCTGGGCCACATCCGGGTGCGAGCGCAGGCGACCCTTGAGGTAGTTCCAGCCAACCTCTCGAAACAGCGGGTTGTCGGGGTCGCTGGCCGGGCCCCGGGCCTCGCGGAGCAAGGCTTCGGGCAAGGGGTACAGCGGCACCTGGGCATCCAGCTGGGCACCGAGGAAAAACGCGATGGACAAGCGCTCGCGGTCCTCCGGCGGCGACAGCACTCGATGCACGGTGGCGCGCAGGTAGCCGTGGGTCGCCAGTTCCAGCAGCTCGCCGATGTTCACCACCAGGGTGTTGTCGCGGGGCGGTGCGTCGATCCAGCGGCCGTCTTCCACCTCCACCTGCAGGCCGGCCTGCTGGTCCTGCAATAGAAAGCTGAGGAAACCGGAATCCTTGTGGGCGCCCACGCCCTGGTTGCTCTGCCCTGGCGCGCGGCCGGGGTAGCGGATCAGCTTGATGTGTTCGTTGGGACGCTCGCCGTACAGCGGGTCGAAGGCCTGCTCCGGCAACGACAGTGCCTGGGCAAACCCGCGCAACAGGCGCAGGGACATGCCGGTCATCGCCTGCTGCCACTCCAGCAGCAGCGGCTTGAGCGCCGGCAACTGCGCCGGCCACTGGTTGGGCCCCTGCAAACGCGCCCAGGGCGGGCTGTGCGGGTCCAGTGGCAAGGCCTGGCGCTCTGCTCCCAGGTCGAACTGCTCGCGCAGGTCCGGCTGGCCCCGGGTAATTTCCGATGCCGCGCGGTTATAGCCGCGAAAATGTGGCGAATGGATCATGCCCACGGCGGCCTTGTCGGCCTCGGGCAGGGCGAAAAACGCCCGCGCCTGTTGCTGCACCCGGTGCAGCAGGTCGCTGTCGATGCCGTGCCCGGTCAGGTAGAAGAAACCGACGTCCCGCGCCGCCTGGCGCAACGCGTCGAGAAAGGCCTGGCGCTGCTCCGGGCGCCCTTCCAGCTGACTCAGGTCGAGGACCGGCAGCGCGGTGATATCCAGCGAGTGCGGCATGCTTCACTCCCTTGTGAATTGTCGATGTCCGAAGAGGTTGTTCAGAGCTTGGCGATGGACACTTCGGTGGATTTGACGAAGGCAATCACTTCACTGCCGACCTTGAGTTCCAGGTCGCGCACGGAACGCGTGGTGATCACCGAGGTGACGATGCCGGAGGCGGTCTGCACGTCGATTTCCGACACCACCTGGCCTTCGTGGATCTCCTTGATCACGCCCTTGAACTGGTTGCGTACGTTGATCGCTTGAATGGTCATGCTGATAAGTCCTTGGCTGGCACCGGGCTCAGGAGTTGAGCGGCTGCGGACTAACATGCACCTTTGGAAAAACCCTTAAAAGGAATAAATAATTAGAATGTTATTCCTTTTAGAGATATCAAGAGCCACGTTGCACCCACATGAAGCTCCCCTTGACCCTGCCTGCCGGCTTTGCTTCCCTGTGCGCTGCACAAAACCCTTGCGGCAGATACCAGGAGGTAAGGATGCGCACGCTGATGCTGGCAGACACGCAGGTTCCGGTCATTGGCCAGGGCACCTGGCGCATGGGCGAGGACCGCCATCAACGGGAACAGGAAATCGCCGCGCTGCGCACCGGCATCGACCTGGGCATGACCCTGATCGACACCGCGGAAATGTATGGCGAAGGTGGCGCCGAGGAAGTGGTCGGCCAAGCCATTGCCGGGCGCCGCGATCAGGTGTTTCTGGTGAGCAAGGTCTATCCCCACAACGCCAGCCGCCAAGGCTTGCCCCTGGCCTGCGAGCGCAGCCTGAAACGCTTGGGCTGCGAATTCATCGACCTGTACCTGCTGCACTGGCGCGGTCAGTACCCGCTGGCGGAAACCGTGGAAGCGCTGGAACGCCTGCGCGACGCCGGCAAGATCGGCCGCTGGGGCGTCTCCAACCTCGATGTGGCCGACCTCGATGAGCTCGACTCGCCGGGCTGCGCCACCAATCAGGTGCTGTACAACCTGGAATCCCGGGGCATCGAATTCGACCTGCTGCCTGCCTGTCAGCAACGGCGGATGCCGGTCATGGCCTATTGCCCGATCGGCCAGGGTGGCGCGCTGCTGGCCGAACCGCTGCTGCTGCAAATCGCCCAGCGCCACGCCGTGACTCCCGCCCAGGTGGCGCTGGCCTGGCTACTGCGCCAGGACGGTGTGCTGGTCATTCCCAAGGCGGTGCGCCCGGCGCACATTCGCCAGAATGCCCAGGCCGGCCAATTGCAACTGTCCGCTGAAGACCTGCTGGCCCTGGACTCGCTGTTTCCCCCACCACGCCGCAAACAGCGCCTGGAAATGGTCTAGGCCTGACGCCGTGGAAACACACAACGCTCACGTTGAAATGAAGTGACAAAAGATTGAGTGAGGGGATGAGGTGAACCGAGACCTGGTCATTTCCCGCCCGTGAGGAAATTTCCGAACGCATCAACGTCTTTAAGCAACGTTGTACCGGGTGATTTAAGAATTGTCTGATCCCTGCTTGGCATGCCCCCAATTACAGTTGGCGCATGAGATTAAAAAGCTACCTGCATCAGATCAATCCCCTATTTTCCAGTCCAGAAGCAGCCCGTCGGCTGCTTCGTGTCGTGGCGCTGATTTTTCTGATCGGCCTGTTCGGCGCGGTCTACAACTTTCTTCGATCCAGCCTGCATAGCGAGCTGTCACAACGGCGCAGCTACATGAGCAGCGCCATTGCCGAGGCCCAGACCTTCTTCACCAGCCGCGAAGCCCTTCTTGAAAGCCTGAGCCTGTCCGCGGTGTACAACCCGCAGAAACACCTTCCCACACCCGGGACCAGCAACGGCTCGGAAGAAGAGATATACCTGCAGCTGGGCGTGCCCGATGGCAATCAATGGGGCATCTGGCTCACTCAACGCATACGCGACTACCTGCAAAGCAAACAACTGAACCTGCTGTACATCCCCGGCACCAGCCATCTGCACGTGCAACAACTGTTCAGCACCCGATCGGAAACCGAGCCCCTGTCCAACGAGCTGTTCACCCGGCTGGCCAGCCTGGATCTCGACAAGATTCCCGCCAGCGAACAACTGTGGTTGATGGACAACGCGTCCAGCGCCCCCCGCCTGTACATCTTCACCCGGCTCGACGAGCGCTTCGCCAACTCCGGCTGGCTTGGCCTGGAGATGGACGGCAAGAGCGTCTCCGCCGCCCTCAGCAACCAGAGCGCCGGGGACTTTCTGATGTTCAATTCCCAGGGCGGGCTGATATTCAGCAGCGTGCCCAGCGCTCAACTGAGCGCCGATGTGCAAGAGGTCCAGGGCGGCAATTTCTTCGGCTTTCTCGGCGGTCGCTGGTGGCCCGACCACCTGGTGATTCGCAAGCAACTGGGCGACACCGATTGGCAGCTGGTGTACTCCTTCGAATTGCAGAACCTGCTCAAGAGCCTCTGGCCACAACTGTTGCTGGCGCTGTGCATCAGCCTGTTCGGCATGACCTTGATCGGCCTGCTGACCCACTGGGTCGAGGTCCGCCTGATCGCCCCGGCGCTGCACCGCATCCAGGCCCTGATCGAAAGCGAGGCGTTTAGCCGCGACGTGATCGAAATCGCCCCGGTGGCGCTCTGCGTGCTGCGCCGCAGCGATGGCCAGGTGGTGCTGGAAAACACCTTGTCCCAGCAGTGGCTGGGCAACGGCCGCGAGCGTGATCAACTGTGCTCCGGGTGGATCGAACAGGCCTTCGACCCTGCCCGCCCCAACAGTTCGGACTACTTTGAAACCGCCGACGGGCGCCACCTTTACCTCAGCTCCGCGCCCACCCGCTACAACGGCGAGGACGTGCTGTTCTGCGCCTTCAGCGATATCAGTGCGCGCAAGCAGATCGAAGCCGCCCTGGAAGAAGCCAAACGCCTGGCCGACACCGCCAACGAAGCCAAGACGCTGTTCCTGGCCACCATGAGCCACGAGATCCGTACCCCGCTGTACGGCGTGCTTGGCACCCTGGAACTGCTCTCGCGGACCCAGCTGGACAACCAGCAGCGGGATTACCTGCGGGCCATAGAAGGCTCTTCCGGCACCTTGCTGCAGTTGATCTGCGACGTGCTGGACGTGTCCAAGATCGAAGCCGGGCAACTGGCCCTGGAGCTCAGCGAATTCTCCTCGCTGGACCTGGTGCACGAGATCATTCAGGCCTACGCCGCCGCGGCCCAGGCCAAGGGCTTGCAGTTCTATGCCTGTGTCGACCCGCATTTGCCGGAAATCCTTCTCGGCGATGTCACGCGGATCCGCCAGATTCTCAGCAACCTGCTGAACAACGCGGTCAAGTTCACCGATTCGGGGCGTATTGTCCTGCGAGTCCGGGTGGAAAGCCGTGATGGCGAGCGCAGCAACATCCTCTGGCAAGTCTCCGACACCGGCCGTGGAATCGCCCAGGACGATCAGGCGCTGATTTTCGAGCCCTTCTACCAGACCGAAGGCAATACCAACGTGATTGCCGGCACCGGCCTGGGGCTGCCGATCTGCCAGCGCCTGACCCAATTGATGAACGGCAATATCCGCATGGTCAGCGAGCTGGGCCTGGGCAGCAGTTTTACCCTGACGCTGCCGCTCGAAGCCTCTTCCGTCCAGGGCGCCGCGCCGCTGATCAGCCCGCTGCTGCCAGAGATGATCTACGTTGTGTCCCCGGTGCGCGAACTGGCCGAGTCGGTGGCCGGCTGGCTGCGCCGCTGGGGCGCCCGGGCCCAGTTCAGCCTGCCCAGCCAATTGGATCGTGCGCGGGGCAACGTGCTGATCGAGCTGCACCCGGGCAGCGTCGAGCAACGCCTGGAGCCCGACTGGCAAGGCCCCCTGGTGCTCGCCAGCGGCGATGGCCATAACGAGCCGCGGATCCGTGGCGGCAGTTGGCAGATCAACACCAACAACCTGCGGGCGATTCACCAGGCCGTCAGCCAGGCCCAGGGAGTCTGGGTGGCCCAGAGCGAGGAACACAACGACGGCCGCGAGCTGAAAAAGCTCAGCCTGCATGTCCTGGTGGCTGAAGACAACGTCATCAACCAGTTGATCCTCAAGGACCAACTGGAGGAACTGGGGTGCAGCGTGGAGCTGGCCTCGAACGGTGAAGAGGCCCTCAACATCTGGAAAGGGGGGCACTTCAACATCGTGTTGACCGATGTGAACATGCCGAAGCTCAACGGTTATGAACTGGCCAAGGAGCTTCGACGCCAAGGCTGCTTGATCCCGATCATTGGGGCGACGGCCAATGCAATGCGCGGAGAAGAAGAGCTCTGTCTTGCAGCCGGGATGAACCACTGCCTGGTGAAGCCCTTTGCATTAAGAGCGTTGTTCAACTATCTGGCGCCCTATGAAAGAGCCTCTCATGAAGTCCTGTAGCATTTTGATCGTCGAAGATCAGCCGTTTCAGTACATGTACCTGCAACACTTGTTCAACGAGTTGGGGCTATACCAGCTGGAAGTCGCGAGCAACGGCAGCGAAGCGCTGGAACGCCTCAAGCAACGGCACTTCGACCTGGTCCTCACGGACCTGCTGATGCCCGGCATGGATGGTGTGCAGTTCATTCAGGGCCTGGCCACCCATCGGGTGCGCCCGGCCCTGGCCATCATGAGCGCCTCCTCGCGGCGCATGCTGATGGGCGCCAGCCTGGTGGCCCGCAACCTGGGCCTGAAAGTCATCGGGCTGATCTCCAAGCCGGTGAACCTGGCCGCGCTGCGCGCGCTGACCGCGCAGTTGCCGGGGCTCGCCAACGACAGCAGCACCCCGCAGATCTGGGTCGAATGCAGCCCCGAGACCCTGCGCGAGGCGCTGCACAACGGGCAGATCCAGGCCTGGTTCCAACCCAAGAAAGCCTTGAGCAACGGCCGTATCGTCGCGGCCGAAGCGCTGGTGCGCTGGATGCACCCGCAACACGGGATGCTGCTGCCCTGCGACTTCCTGCCGGAGATCAACGGCGCCAACCTTGAAGAAGAACTGCTGTGGCTGATCCTCGACCAGGCCCTGGCCGCCCAGGTGCACTGGCGCGAAGACGGTTACGACATCCCGGTCTCCATCAACCTGCCGACCCACTTGCTCAACAGCCCCGACCTGGCCGACCGCCTGCATGACTTCGTGATCCAGCGCAACGGCGTGCCGGGCAAGATCTGCTTCGAACTCATGGAATGCTCGACCCCGGAGCACATCAGCAACTTCTACGCCGGCGCCTGCCGCCTGCGCATCAAGGGCTTCGGCCTGTCCCAGGACGACTTCGGCAAGGGCTACAGCTCCTACATGAACCTGGTGTCGACGCCCTTCACCGAATTGAAGATCGACCGCGGGCTGGTCCAGGGTTGCCACAACAACGAAGAAATGGCCCAGGCCCTGACCAGCATTATCGCGCTGGGCCGGCAACTGGGCCTGACGGTCGTCGCCGAAGGCGTGGAAAGCGCCCATGAGCTGGCCCTGCTGAGAAAGATCGACTGCACGCAAGTGCAGGGCTTCCTGATCTCGCATGCCGTTTCATCGCAACAGTTTCAGCAACTGCTGGCCCAAGACGGGCCGGCTACGGTGTATTAGCCGATGAACGCATTGCCCACCCGCGCAACAGTCAATCGTCGCTGACGGCCCTGCTCCAGAGATAGGAATCTCGGCAGGGACCTTTTTTTGTGCTTGGGAAATCAGTGATGAAAGACAGCAGCACCTTTCTGGAGAACCTGACTCGCAGTTCGCTCCGGTTGAACAAGGGCATGTTGATATTGTTGGGCCTGGCGTTGCTGCTGTTTGCCATTCTGTACTGGGCCACCGAGCGCCTGATCGACGAGCAGTACAGCACCGTAAGCGTTCACTTCACCCGCATGATGGAAAACGTCCAGGAACAGGAGCTGTTTCTCCAGCGCCTGGCCTCGAGCCATGCGATCGAATCGATGACGATCGAGGCCCCCCATCGCCTGTACCTGCAGCAGCCCCTGCACAACCAGGGGGAAAACGCCTATGAAGGCCAGGAATATCCGTTTTCGACGCCCTTCAGCCTGAACTTCAATCACCAGCAATTGCCCTCCAGCGAACTGCCCAAGGTGTTCACCCTGGGGGTTCACCTGTCGGCCTTCTACAGCGCCTTCTGGTCCACCTCGCACTATCCCGCGCCGCGCACCTTCCTGTTCAACACCTTCGGCAACTTCGACATCAGCGTCCCGGCGGCGCGGCACATGCGCGGCACGCCCTGGAAAAGCGATAGCCCCTACAACCGCGTGGTCGACCGGGTGCTGCGGCACCTGGCGGAGCAGAACAACGGTTCTCCCGATCACGCGGTCCGTTGGGAAAAATACAACCCACCCGCCTCCACGGACATAACCCCCAGACTGCTGGCCTACATCAACCTGCATGTCAGGCCGCAACAGCTGCACCTGCACGGCGCCAACAGCTGGATGGTGGTTGCGTCGCTGCTGAACCTGGACGAGATCAACAACATCGAGCGCCTGATGCCGTGGTCGATCCATGACGACTTCACCCTGATCGAACCTGCCGGCACCACCCTCACCGGCTCCCAGGACCCGGCCAACGTGCTGCACGAAGGCCTCAACTTCGGTTGGCGAGGCATAACCTTCAAAGTCTCCAGCCACACCCCGCAACCGTGGACCGGGCTTTACGCCATCAGCTACAAGAGCTATTTCGACTACGCCCTGTGGGCCCTGCTGGGCCTGTTGACGCTGGTGCTGGGGGTCATCGTCTGTGGCTGGTACGCCAGCCGCTGGTACCGCGCCAAGGTGCTCGCTCCGGCGCAACTGGCGCATCAGACCGTGACCGAGAGCGATGCCTTCAGCCGCGTGGTCATCGACACCGCCCCGACGGGCCTGTGCGTGGTGCGCCGCGACAACTTCCAGTTACTGCTGGAAAATCGCCAGGCTGCGCAATGGCAAGGCACGGTGAAGTTGCTGTCGCTGCTGGAACAGGACCAGCGCCTGATCGACAACGGCGAAGTCTATCTCGACATCGATGGCCGCCAGTTGCAGGCAGGATTCGTCTCGACCCGCTACCAGGGCCAGGATGTACTGCTCTGCGCCTTCAACGATGTCACCCAGCATGCCGAGAATGCCCAGGCACTGGAGCAGGCACGACGCTCGGCGGACGCCGCCAATGAAGCCAAGACCCTGTTCCTGGCCACCATGAGCCATGAAATCCGCACCCCGCTGTACAGCGTGCTCGGCACCCTGGAGCTGCTCGGGCTGACCCCTCTGGACAGCCGCCAGAGCGGCTACCTGCAAACCATCCAGCGCTCCTCCAGCACCCTGTTCCAGCTGATCAGCGACGTGCTCGACGTCTCCAGGATCGAGGCCGGGCAGATGAGCATCGAAGCGGTGGAGTTCTGCCCGTTGGACATGGTCGAAGACGCCTTGCACACCTATGCCGCCTTTGCCGAACGCCGCGGGCTGCTGCTGTATGCCTGCATCGATCCGAGCCTGCCGGACCTGATGCTGGGAGATGCCACGCGAATCAGCCAGATTCTCAACAACCTGCTGAGCAACGCGATCAAATTCACCGACAGCGGCCGCGTGGTACTGCGGGTGCGCGTACTCAAAGCGGACGACACCCAGGCCGGCGTCGAATGGCAGGTCACCGACACCGGCATTGGCATTTCACCCGAGCAGCAACCGCAGTTGTTCGCGCCCTTCTTCCAGGTGCGCGACGCCTCCAACGAAGCCGGGGCCGGCCTTGGGCTGGCGATCTGTCAACGCCTGTGCGACATGATGGGCGGCCAGATGCAGGTCACCAGCGAGCTGGGGCTGGGTAGCAGTTTTTCCCTGCGCCTGGAGCTGCAACGCCTACCGGGCAGGCTGCCGGGGCTGCAATCATGGCCTGACGGCGCCCCGGTGTATGTCCGGGCACCGGTGCGGGACCTGATGAAAAGCACCTGCGACTGGCTCGCGCGCCTTGGGCTGCAGGCGTATCCGGCCCCCGCGAACTGGAGCGATGAACCACAGGCCGGCGTCCTGATCGACATGCTCCCGCGAGACGCCCTGGCGCCGTGGCCCGGCCCCTGCATCAGCGCGGTCTCCACTGGCCGCAGCGGCCCTGCCACCCAGCTTGCGCCATGGCAGGTCGACGCCCACGACATCCGCGCCATCGCCCGGGCTGCGGTCCTGGCGCGCCAAGGCCGCCCCCCGTACCCCGAGCAGCACGAGCCCTGCCTCTGGCGGCCACTGGACCTGCACATCCTGGTGGCGCAAGACAGCCCGATCAATCAGGCCATCCTCCAGGAACAGCTCGAAGCCCTGGGGTGCCAGGTGACCCTGACGAGCAACGGCGAGCAAGCCCTCGAACAATGGCTGCCGCAGTTGTTCGACATGGTCGTCACCGACGTCAACATGCCGGTCATGAACGGCTACGAACTGACCCGTGAACTGCGCCTGCGCGACCCGCGACTGCCCATCATCGGGGTCACCGCCAATGCCCTGCGCGAAGAAGGCAGCCGCTGCCTGGCCGCCGGCATGAACACCTGGATGGTCAAGCCGATGAATCTGCAAACCCTGCGCGAACAGCTGTCTAAGCTATGTCAGACAGGCCCCCTGAACAGCCCACCGAACGAGTGCATCCAGGTTTCGGAGAAAATGCGCCCCTTGTTCATCAGCACCATGCACGAGGATCTGCAACGGCTGGCAGACGCTCTGGAAAGCGGGGCCAGCAAGACCGCTGCCGAGCGCCTGCACAGTATTGCCGGCGCCATGGGAGCCGTGCAGGCGGTCGCCCTGGCCAAGGCTTGCGCCGAACTGGAGAGCCAATTGCTGGAAAACGCCCTGACCCCCGATCTGCAAGGCCGGGCCAGACAACTGATGCAACGCTTGTACAAGCTCGTGTTACCCCTTGAATAATGGCCTACAGGGTTTAATGTACCGACGGCCTCAAGCTTCTTTACTAAATTGCGTATTACACGGGTGTGTTTGCCATGGAAAAACTGAAAGTAGTCATTGCTGACGATCACCCTATTGTCTTGCTTGGTGTGCGTGAGCTGATGGAACGTGATGACCGATTTGAAATCGTCGGTGAAGCGGTCTGCTCCAAAGGCTTGATCGAGCAGCTGGAAAACCGCCAGGTCGACGTTGTGATCACCGATTACAACATGCCCGGGGACTCGCCCTACGGCGACGGCCTGAAGCTGGTGGAGTACCTCAAGCGCAACTTTCCGCACCTGCAGATCCTCATCCTGACGATGATTTCCAATCAGCTGATCCTGACCCGTCTGCGAGAGTTGGGGGTGGTTGGGGTGATCCAGAAAAGCCAGTTGCATGAGGAAATCCAGACCGCACTCAAGGCCATCGCCCAGAAAGCCGTCTACCGCAGCCTGGAGCCGGTCTCCAATTCGGTGCTGGAATCGAATGTGGCCATCGACGAGCGCATTTCCACCCTGTCGCCCAAGGAGTTCGAGATCCTGCGCCTGTTCGTCTCGGGAAAAAGCGTCAGCGACATTGCCCGCAGCCAGAACCGCAGCTCCAAGACCATCAGCGCGCAAAAGATCTCCGCCATGCGCAAGCTGGAAGTGCAGAGCGACCAGGACCTCCTGACCTACTGCATTGGCCGCAATATCTTCAACTGACCCTCAACTCAAGGAAGTACCGGCAAATGGATTTTCCAGCATCGCCCAAGGCGGCCGACCAACGGGAACTGCAACGCTTGCAAGGCGCCTGGGAACAGACCGGGATGGAAGACAGCGGCGTGCTGAACCCACCGGACGAGCACAGCGCCCCGGGCGCCCTGACCTTTATCGAAGGCAACCGGTTCCGGGTGGTGACCGTGGCGGGCGAACTGCTGCTGGCCGGGACCTTCACCCTGGACAGCAGCACCTGCCCCAAGTCGATCACCTGGGTCGACTCCATGGGCGCGGACGCTGGCCAGCCGCTGTCGGCCAGCTACCAGCTGACCGACGACGAGTTCGTGTTCATCGCCGCCGATACCGGGCAACCCCGCCCAAGCCACTTCAGCACCGGCCCGGGCCAGACCCTGCGCCGCTTCGTCCGCGCCCGCCAGGCCTGAGGCTGGCGCCGCGACAGTGGCGGCCCCTCACTCGCTGATGGCATCGCGAGCCGGTGGCGCGTCGATGGCCCACCAGCTGGGCAACAACTGCCGGACCCTGGATTCGGCAAAACGATCATCGATCAGCATCAGCACACCGCGATCGCTCTGCCCGCGGATCACCCGCCCGGCCGCTTGCACCACCTTCTGCAACCCCGGGTACAGGTAGGTGTAGTCATACCCGGCACCGAACAACGCGGCCATGCGCTGCTTCATCTGCTCGTTCAGCGGGTTGAGCTGAGGCAGGCCCAGAGTGGCGACAAAGGCCCCGATGAGTTTCGACCCCGGCAGATCGATGCCCTCGCCAAAGGCTCCGCCGAGCACGGCAAAACCGATGCCCTGCCCCTCCGCGCGAAAGGCCTGGAGAAACGCCTCGCGAGAAGCCTCGTCCATGCCTCGGGACTGGCACCACAACACAATGTCCGGGTGCTCCCGCGCCAGCAGCCCGACCACCTGCTGCAGATAATCGAAGCTGCTGAAGAACGCCAGATAATTGCCCGGGCGCGCCGCGAACTGCCGGGCCATGAGCTCGACGATCGGCGCCAGGGAGGCCTGCCGGTGGGCATAGCGGGTGGAAATGCGGCTGACGATCTGCACCTCCAGTTGCCCGGCGTCGAACGGCGACTCGACATCCAGCCACACGGTGTTGTCCGGCAAACCCAGCAGGTCGGCGTAGTAGCGTCGGGGGTTGAGGGTCGCGGAAAACAGCACGGTGCCGCGGGCCGCCGTCAACCGCGGCCCCAGCAGCGCCGCCGGCACCACGTTGCGCAGGCTCAGGCGCGACAGGCTGCGCCTGGCGCCGAGGGCACGCTTGCTGATGTCGAAGATGAACGACTGCTCATCGAACAGCTCGGCCACCCGGGCGAACTGCAGCAACTCGAAGTACAGGCCCTGCAAGCCGCTGTCCAGGCCCTGGGGCTGTTCGTTGAAATAGTCGCCCAGGGCCGCCACGCACAGGGCCAGGGCCTTGAGCAGCGCGGTGGGCAACCGGGCATAGGCCTGATACTCGGCCACTTGCTCCTTATGCAAGGCGTTCCACTCACGGTTGAGCCGCTGCAATGGGCTTTTCAAGGCCGGCGGCGCGCTGCTGCGCACATGCGCCAGTTGCTGCTGGTCCAGGCTCGCGCTGTACATGCCGCGCCCGCGCTCCACCAGGTTGTGGGCCTCGTCCACCAGCACCGCCAGTTGCCACTGGTTGGCCTGGGCCAGGCCGAAGAGCAAGGCGCTGAAGTCGAAGTAGTAGTTGTAGTCGGCCACCACCAGGTCGCTCCAGCGGGCCATTTCCTGGCTCAGGTAGTAAGGGCAGACCTGATGGGCCAGGGCCACCTCGCGCAGCGCCTGGCGATCCAGCAGTGGCACTTGGCTGGCGGCCTGGCGCGCCGCCGGCAAGCGATCGTAGAAACCCTTGGCCAATGGGCAGGACTCGCCATGGCAGGCCTTGTCCAGATGCTCGCAAGCCTTGTCCCGGGCCACCAGTTCCAGCACCCGCAACGGCAGCCCGGCGGCCCCGGCGAACAGCACCCGGGCGGCATCCAGGGCCAGTTGCCGGCCCGGGGTCTTGGCGGTGAGAAACAGCAGCGTGTCCAATTGCTGCGGGGCCATGGCCTTGAGCATCGGAAAGATCGTGCCCAGGGTCTTGCCGATGCCGGTAGGCGCCTGGGCCAGCAGGCAGCGCCCGGTGCTGACCGCCTTGTACACCGACTCGGCGAGCTGACGCTGGCCGCGGCGGAACTCACCATGGGGAAAGACCAGCTCGCGGGTGGCCTGGTCGCGAGCCGCGCGGTGGCGCATTTGCTGTTGCGCCCAGTGCAGGAACAGCGCGCACTGGCGATTGAAGAACTCTTCCAGCGCCTCGGCGCGGTGCTCTTGCACCAGCGCGGTCTCCCCTTCGCTGAGCACATCGAAATACACCAGCGACACGCGGATGCTCGGCAGTTGCAGGCTCTGGCACAGCAACCAGCCATAGACCTTGGCCTGGGCCCAGTGCAATTGCCGGTGGTTGTCGGGCATGCGCGCCAGGTCACCACGGTAGGTCTTGATCTCTTCCAGCAGGTTCTGCGCCGGGTCGTAGCCGTCCGCCCGGCCCTTGACCAGCAGCTCGGCGTATTGCCCCTCCAGGGCCACTTCGCTCTGGTAGCCGGGGTTGCGCCGCGCGGCCACGGTGCGGTGCCCGGCGATCCCTTCCAGCGCGGTGGGCGATGGGGTGAAACGCAGGTCCAGGTCGCCGGCCTTGGCGCTGAATTCGCACAAGGCGCGTACCGCGATCCGATAGCTCACGCGCTACAGTCCTGCCATTGCACGTAGCACACCGCCACCGGCATCCGATGCTCCTGGCAGAAATCCAGCCAGCGCAGCTGGTTGTCCTGCAGGCGATCGCCCGGGCCCTTGACCTCGATCATCCGGTAGGCCTTCTGCGCGGGCCAGAACTGGATCAGGTCCGGCATGCCGGCGCGGTTGGCCTTGATGTCCAGCAGCAGGCGCTGGAACCAGTGCTTCAGGTGCTCGGCGGGCAGGCAGTCAAGGGCCTGATCGAGCAACGCTTCGCTGAGCGCGCCCCAGAACACGAAGGGCGACTGCAACCCCCACTTGGCGACAAAACGCTGGCGGATGCTCTGTCGATAACGGCCATCGTCGAGCTCCGCCAGGCAGGCCTGGAACAGCTCGCGGCGCCGCTCATGGAAGTCTTCACTGAGCAGGTCCACCGGCCCGCGCTGAAACGGATGGAAAAACGCCCCCGGCAAGGGCGCGAAGATCGCCGGCCAGCACAGCAGGCCGAACAGCGAGTTGATCAGGCTGTTCTCCACGTAGTGCACCGGCGCCTGCTCCTGGTGCAGATGGGCCTGGACATGCAGTTCCACCGCCAGGCCGTCGGCATCGCGTGGCAGGCACAGGTCCAGGCGCGGCACCTGGCGGCTGACCGCTCGCGCGGCCGGTGGCCCGCCGAGCTTGCGCCGCAGCCGAGGCATGATGCGCAACAAGTGCTGGGCCTCGGCGGCGCTCTCGGGCGCGGCGGCCGCCTGCTCGGCCAGGGCCAGGGCGGCCTGGTACTCGGCGCTGCGCTCCAGCACCCGGATCAGCCGTGAACGCGCCCCCGGGTAGGCGCACTCACGGTAGATCTGCCGGGCCAGCGGCCACTGCGCCAGGCGTTCGCAATGCTGGCCGAGCAGGAACAGCAGCTTGGCGCGGCGTTTTTCCAGCCAGGGGTTGAGGGTGCTGAACGCGCCAATGCGCGCCAGTACCTCGGGCAGCTCGGTGCCGCCCTCGAAGGCTTCCTGGCACTCATGCAGGTAAAAGTAGCCGTCCACGTCTTCACGGCTGCGCAAACCACGGGCATCGGCGCTGATTTCGACCTTTTCGTAGCTGTAGATGCCCAGGTCCGCGAGGACGAATTCCGACCAGTCCTGGTAGAGGTTGCCGAAAAACATCAGGCGCAAGCGATCGCACAGGGGCATCAGGGTCAGGCTCAAGAGCCGTTCGGCCAGCTCCGGGCACCATTGGGCGAAGGCCCGGGGCGGCAGATCGAGCTCGGCCAGCGCCTGCAGCCACTGCTCCTTCCTGGCCTTGGCCGGCAGGCCCTGGGCCTTGAAGCTGTGCAGTAGCTCGGTTTTCTGCAGCAGGCCGAACAGTTCTTCCAGGCTCAGCGCGGCCTGTTCATCGACCCAGCCCAGCGCCAGCAGCGGCACCAGGGCCGCGGCGCTGTCGCCGATCTCCGGGTAGCTGAGCTTGCTCAAGCGAAAATGCCGGCCCTTGCGCATCACCATGCGCACCAGCAAGGCCTGGGAAGGCTGGGCCAGTTGCGCGAAATCGTCGATGAAACGCTGCTCATCGGCGCTCAGCACGTCGGCATAGCGCTGCCCAAGCCAATTCAGTACCTGCTGGAAGTTATGCAGGTAATAGAGGGGGTTTTCGAGGGGATTGGAAGTCACTGAACGAAGGCGCCACGGCTGGTCGAATACTGGTTATGCGTACAGATAACAGCCGACACCCGGGTCTGGCAAACACTATTGGATAAATGGCCACCTTGAGTTTTTTGCGATCCCCTGGCGAACTTTCGTCGTCTTCACTACACCAAGGGGCCATGGCTATAGTGTCCGCCGCCAATGCGCTTGCGCATCATTGATGAGAGGTCTGTATGAAAGTGAAGCACCTGGGATTGTTCCTTGCCGCTTGCGGCGCCCTGGCCTTGGCCGGTTGCGCCACGCCCACCGTGGTGACCCTGCAGAACGGCACCCAATACCTGACCCGGGACCAGCCCAAGACCAAGACCGCTGACGGTTTCTACGAATTCCAGGACATTTCCGGCAAGACCATCCGGGTCAAGGCGGACGATGTGGCCACCGTCCGCCAGGAAAAATGATCCACCGCGGTTGCAGTCAGTGCGACCAGGGAAAGGGCCCCTGCCCTGGCTCGCAGAAAACCCCCAGGGGCTTGCCGCGCCTGGACAACTCGTTGCGCACCTGCTGGCAACGCTCGCGCTCCCGGGCCTCGGCGTTGTCGATGCTGATGTTGCCGGTGGTGTCCGGCCTCTTTTCGTCTCCCAGGCGCACCTGGGCCCAGGGTTGTTCGGGTTGCACATGGAAGCGGCTCGGGGCCGGTTCCTCCTTCACCTCAGGCGCCGGCTGGCCGGCCGGCAGCTGGTCCGGCGTCACCCCGTAGCGCTTCAGAATCGAGCTGTGAGGCAACTCCTCGGCGGATGCCATGGCCACCCACAGGGCCAGCACCACACCGCTCGCATACCTCTTGCTGTTACTCACCGTCAAAACTCTCCTGTCATTGCCGTAGCGTGAATGCCTGCCTGTACTAACGAGCTGACACGTTTCAGCTTTACCGTTATTGGAGTCGTAAATCGACCGATAGGTCACTTGCCCCTGGCAATGAACGGCGCGAGGCCCATTGCAGGCCCCGCGCCGCAAAGGCATCAGGCGAGAACGATGCCCGAACCGTTGAGGTGCTCCAGGCTGACCCCCACCAGGGTCACCGAGTCCTGGCCGAAGGTCAGCACGGTGTCGTTACTGCTGCTGCTGGCGTGGGCCCGGTAGTCCTGGTCCGGCAGCACGCCGCTGACGCCCATGAACACCAGCTTGTCGCCACTCTGGTAGCCGAGGATGCGGTCCTGGCCGAAATGCCCGGTGAACAGGAAGGTGTTGTGGCCACCGCCCGACTCCATCAGGTCATTGCCGGCACCGCCGACGAACACGTCATTACCCTGGCCGCCGATCAGGTGGTCGTTGCCGTCGAGGCCGAACAGCCAGTCGCCGCCGTCATGGGCCTTGAGCACGTTGTCAGCGGCATCGCCCCTGACCGAAGACGCGTACGAGGTCAATTGGTTGCCGACCTTGAGCCCCTGCTCGCTGACCTGGTGGATCACATCGTCCTTGAGCAGGCCCCAGAGGAACCCCGGCTCCTTGCTCTGGATCGCGCCGATGTCGCGGGTCATGCTGATCCCGCCATGGGCGTCACGCACATACAGGGTGCCAGCGCCGTCGCTGGCGAAACTGTAGTCCTGCACCGAATGCTGCAGGTCCAGGGTGTTGTGGCCCTGGCCGCCAAGGATGATGTTGTAGCCGCCGCCGTCGCGGAAGGTATCGTTGCCGGCCCGGCCTTCCAGGTAGTCGTTGCCGCTGCCGCCCTGGATCAGGTCGTTGCCGTCGCTGCCGATGATGAAGGTGCTGCCCTTGTGCGTCTCGGCGTTGCGGTTGAGGTCCTGGACCCAGGTACTGGCCCGGGCCGGGTCCGACAGGTTGGCCACGACAATGGTCGAGTCCTTGCTGGTGAAGTCGTAGAACTTCGACTCCAGCACCCGGGTCAGGCCGTCGCCGTAGCCGGTGGGCAGGTGCGAGATCCAGGTGGGGATGTTGAGGATCGAGAACGGCAAGGCGTTCCACAGGGTCGAGGCGTAATGGTCGTTGAAGTTGACGATGTTGTTGGTCGCCGAGTCCTGGTGGGCGTCGTGCACCCCGAGCGATGACAGATTGAAGCTGGAGCCGTCCAGGGCACGGAACACCGGGTCGTTCTCGTAACCGATGTTCAGCACCTTGTCGCTGGCGCTCTGGGTTGGCGAGGCATAGGCGATGTAGCTGGAATCCTTGTAGAACCCCGACCAGCGCTCGCTACTCAGGTCCGCCAGGCTGTTGACCCCCAGCCCACCCAGGCTGTGGCCGCTGACCAGCACATCCTTGCCCGACAGGCCGTTGGCCTGGGCGAAGGCGGCGACATCCCCCAGCAGCTTGCCGAACGCCTCGCCGGCATAGTGCTTCGCATAGTCCTTGGGCCCCAGGGCCGCCAGCAGGTCGTTGATCACATCGCCGATGGAGTCGCTAATCACCGATTCCCGCGGACCGCTGGTGCCGCGAAAGGCAATGCCGATGGACGCCAGGTGGCCCTGGGCATCGTACTTGCCGAGGATTTCCACCTGCGCCGTGTCATAACCGGCCTTCTCGCCAAAGAAGGTGCCACGGGCATCGACCTTGCCGTCGTAGCCCAACTGCTGGGCGCTGATGGTGGACCAGCCGGCCTTGTGCAAGGCCTCCAGCGCGGCCTTCTCGGAATCGGGGTTCCAGGGAATCCCCGGGATCACCCCCTGGGAATCGCCGCTGCCGATCAGCGCCGTGACCAGGGTCGCCGGCAGGCCCAGGCCGAAGCCATTGTGCTGGTAACCCACGGCAAAGCCGTTGTCGAGGTTGTGGTAGGAATACAGCGTGATCGCCATGGCATCGGCAAACAGCGCCTTGGAATCACTTGCAGTGAAGTTCTTGTAGTCAAACACACCCATGGTATTGCCTCTTCTGTTGTTGGAGTTGTCAGAGCAAACGCATGCCGCCCAAGCCCCATGACGGGACCCGGGCAACTCGGTGAAGGGCCGGAGACTGCGGGCTACCCGGCCTTCAGAACTGCCAGTCGAGGGTCAAGCCGACCCCATGACTCTTGTCCCGGGCCCCCAGCAGCCCGTTGTAATCCAGGTTGATCCGGGTGCCACGGCCCAGGGCCAGGCCGGCCCGGGCGCCAAGCACCGCGGCGTCGCGATCCAGGGACAGGCTGCGCACCTTGAAACCCTGCCCGCCTTCAACAAACCCCAGGTTCGTCGCGGACTCGGTCGGGTTCAGCTGGAGCTGCCAACCCAGGGTAGCCGACAGCTCCAGGCTCCGGGCCGCGCTCAGTGGCAAGCGCTGGCCGGCGCGCAGCCCCAGGGTTGTGAGCCAGGCATCGCGGTGATCATCGGCGCCCCTGAGGGCCGCAGCGCCGCCCTTCTCCTTGAAGCGCTCGCTGCTCACATTCACGTAGGCCAGGTTGGCGAACGGCTCCAGCACCAGGGGTTGCAGGGCGAATGCCCAGGCGGCCTCGGTGAACAGCTGGGCGCTCTGGGCATCGCGCTTGCTTTTCAGCCGCTGGGACTCCCCGGCAAGCTGCAACTCGCGCTTGACGTCGATGCGGTGCCAGCTGTACGCGCCGCCTGCCGTCAGGCGCAGCGCATCCCGTTGCTGGCCGACATAGGCCCCCAGGTGGTAGCTGTCGACCTTGGCCGAGGAATGGGTGCCGTCGCCCATGTTCAGCGAACTGTCGCTGTAGCCGCCGAACAGGCCCAGGCGCCGGCCCTCGCCGACCTCGCCATCGACCCCGGCCAGCAAGCCGCCGATGGAGGTGGTGTAGCCGGCCCGGGAGCTGCCGCCATCGGCCTTGCCCCAGGTGCCGAGCGCCTTGAACCAGGCGCCGTCGTCGAGGTTTTCAGTGCCGTTGCTGGAGGCCCCGGCGTCCTGGCGCAGGCGCTCGCCCAGGGTGTCGCGCAAGGCGCGGCCCTGGTTGATCAGCACGCTGGCCACGGCCGGGTGGATTTCCCCGGACAACTGCTGGAAGGCCCGCTGCGCACTGGCCGCGGTGGGTGCCAGCAACAGGCTTTCGAACACCGGGTTGCCGGCCCCCAGCTGCTCGCTGGCAGCGGCCACGGCCACCTGATTGTCATTCAGGCCGACACTGGCGAACGAGCGCGCACTGCGCTGCACCGCCAACTGCACGCCGGTCGCCGAATAGTCCAGGCTGCCGCCAAGGAACAGGTAGTTGGGCAGCACCGCACCGAAGCTGCCCTGGACCCCGCCCGCCGCATCGAGGATGTCGAACTGGCGCCCCAGCACACTGCCAAAACCACTGTTGCTCGAAGGTTCCAGGACCATGGCCAGGCTGGCCCCGTTGAGGCTCACCTGGCCGCTGCTGACGATGCGGTCGCTGGCCGTTGGCGAAACCTCCACGGCGTAGGTCGAGCCCGGCTGGAAGGTCACATCGCCCGCCACGTTCAGGGTGCCGATGGAGTTGCCCGGGGCCACCGTGCCCCCGGCATTGGCCGTCAACCCGCCGATCTGCCCGTTGCCACCGAGAATCCCGCCCTGGTTCACCGTCACCGCCGAGGCCAGGCTGCCGTTGACCGCCAAACGGCCCTGGTTGACCAGGGTCGGCCCGGCGTAGCTGTTATTGCCGCTGAGCACCAGGGTGCCGATGCCCTCCTTGGTCAGGCCGCCATGGCCGCCGATGTCGTTGCTCCAGATGTCGAAACCGCAGTTGAACTGGGTGCAGCGCCGTTGCGTGGGCTTGCCGACATCCAGCAGCGCACCGACACCCGGCAGGTTGGCCACCCACTGCGACACGCCATAGGCGCCGTCGACGCGCAGTGCCTGGGGAATGTCCTGCTCGGTGACCAGCATGGCGGGGCCGCGAATGCCCTTTTGCAGGTCGATCATGCCCCAGCCGTACAGCTCGTCGATGCCCGGCGCGCCCATGTCGCGGGCCGTGGTGCGCAGCACCCCGGCGATCTGCGCCGCGTCCATGTAGGGAAAGCGCTCCATCAGTACCGCCGCCGCACCGGCGGCATGGGGCGCGGCCATCGAGGTGCCGTTCTTGTTGGCGTAACCGACCGTCATGTCTTCCAGGCGGGTGCCACCGATCACCGCGCTGTAGATCCGCGTGCCCGGGGCCGAGACACAGAAGCTTGCGGTGTAGCCGCAGCGTGAGGAAAAGGTGCTGATGGTGTAAGGGTCGGCGCTGCTGGTGTCCGGGTTCTGCTGCAAGGCCGCCACGGTCAGCCACTGCGGGGCGATTTGCGGGACGAAATAGCCCAGCCCGGCAATGGCGTCCGGGTTGTTCAGGTTGTAGTCGTTGCCGGCGGCGAAAATGGTCAGCACGCCGCTGCGCGCCGCATTGATCGCACCGTCATAGGCACCGCCGGGCAAGGTGCCGAGCAACGGCTGGATCTGGCTGAACTGGGCCTGGGCGTCACTCAGGCTGAAGTGCGGGAACGCCGGGTCGCGCCCGCCCTTGGCGAACCGATCGGTGATGCCGATGCCCCAGCTGTTGTTGATGATCCGCGCGCCGCTGGCCACCAGGCCGTCCCAGCCGGCCTTGTACACCGCGCCGTCGTTGCCGAGGATGATGCCGTCCTCGGGACCGGGGTCGCCGTTCTCGGCACTGATGATCTGCGCATCGAAGGCCACCCCGTGCATGGCCCCGCCGTCGCGGCTGCCGGCGGCGATGCCGCCCACGTGAGTGCCGTGGGAACCCAGCTTGCCGTCCGAGCCCACCGAGGGCGTGCCGTCGTAGCGGAAGGCATCGCCGGCCTTCACCGGAATGTAGGGATCGGTGTACTGGCGGGTGCCGCTGGTCACCAGGGTGATGACCTTGTCGCTGCCGGAAAACTCGGGGTGCTGGGCATACACCGGCTGGTCGAAGATCCCCAGCTTGATGCCCTGGCCGGTGTAGCCGGCGGCATAGGCGCTGTCGGCATGAATCGCCCCCAGCCCCCAGTCGGCCTTGAACTCGGCGCTGCGCCAGCTGGCGGCATCGCCGAGCTTGCCGGCTTCCACATAAGGCGCCGCCTGGGCGCCGGTGGCCAGGGCCAGGCAGCCGGCCAGGGCACTGGCCAGGGGGCTTCGCGGCCAGGGCAGCGAGTGGCTGTGGGGTAATCCGGGGCGGGTATTGCGAAGGTGTGGCTGTCCAGATTGAAACTGCTTCACTACGACCATCCTTAGTTGTATGGGCAATCGACCGGCACGACCACAGGCTGCGCCGGGGTGTGGCAACCGGCGCTTCAGAAACGCCAGTCGAGGTTCAGCCCCACGCTGTGGAACTGTTCGGCATCGCCCAGCTGGCCCTGGTAATCCAGGCTCAGGTCCAGCTCGGCAGTAACTCCAAGACGCGCCTCAAAGCCCAGCAGCGCGCTCCCCCGGGACAGCTTCGCGCTGTCCACGGCAAAGCTCGGGCCGCCGCTGGCGAATCCCAGGTGTTGGCTGGAAGCCTCATGGCTCAGGCGCTGCTGCCAGGCCAGGCGGCTGGACAGCTGCAGAGGCTGGCCGCTGCTCAAATCGAGCCGCTTCAGGCCACGCGCCCCCAGGGTGCCCAGCAGCGCCTCGGCGCTGTCATCGCCGGCGCGCAGGGCCGCGGCGTCGCCCTTCTCGTGGAAGGCGTCGCGCTGCAGGTACACGTAGGCCAGGTTGGCGAAGGGCTCCAACGTCAGGGCCGGCAGCGGCAGGCGATACGCCGCCTCGCTGAACAGCTGGCTGCTGCGCCCCGTGACCCGGGCCTTCTGCTTGGCGCTGACTGCGGCGTATTGCAGGTCGCGGCGCACCTGGGCGCTATGCCAACTGTGACTGGCCCCGAGACTCAGGCGCAGGTCGCCCAGGTCGTGCCCGGCGTAGGCACCCAGGTGGTAGCTGTCGACCTGCGCGCTGGAGTGGCTGGCGCCGCCCATGCGCAGCGAGCTGTCGCTGTAGCCGGCGGCCAGGCCGAGCCGCGTGTCCGCGTCCAGGTCGTGGTCCAGCCCCAGCAACACCCCGCCGCCACTGCTCTGGTAGGAACGGTGGTCCGAGTCGCCATCGGTACGCGATTGCCCGCCCAGGCCCCTGATCCAGAAACTCGCCGCGCCCTCCCCGGCACGTGGCCCCGAGCGCTGCAAGCGCTGGCCAAAGGCCTCGCGCAAATCACGCCCCTGATGGAGCAGGGTCTGTTCCAGGGCCGGGTAGATTTCCCCGGACAGCTGCTGCAGCGCGCCCTGGGCCGAAGCCTCCGAGGTCGACAGCAGCAGGCTTTCGTAGACCGGGTCGGCCGCGCCTAATTGCTCCACCGCCTCGGCCACGGCCCGCTGGTTGGGGCTGGCGGCCACGCTGGCGAAGGTCGCGGCGCTGCGCACCAGGTCCAGTTGCACGGCGCCCGCGGAGTAATCCACCACCGCGCCGAGAAACAGGTAGTTGGGCTGTACCAGGGCGAACTGGCCGTCGATGCCGCCGGCGGCCTGGAGAATGTCGAACGAGCGCCCCAGCAGGCCCTGGACCTGGCCGGCACTGAGCAGGCCCGCGCTGTGCTCAAGCGTCAGGCTGAGCTCGGCGCCCTGCAGATGAGCGCGGCCACCGGCGACGATGCGGTCGCTGGCCGTCGGCGACAGCTCCACGACGTAGTTCGAGCCCGGCTGGAAGGTCACATCGCCCGCCACCGTCAGGGTGCCAATGGAATTGCCCGGGGCCACCCGCGCGCCACGGTTCGCGGTCAGCGCGGCGATCTGTCCGCTGCCGCCCAGGCTGGCGCCGCTGTTGACCGTGACCGCCGACGCCAGGCTGCCATCGACCACCAGCAGGCCGCCCTCGACCCGGGTCGGCCCGCGGTAGCTGCTGTCCCCGCTGAGCAGCAGCCAGCCGCCGCCGGACTTGACCAGGCTGCCCTGGTACAGGCGTTGCGCGGCCGCCGCATCCCGGGCCATGCCGACCGCGTAGTCGCTCAGCTCCTGCTGGCTGGCCTGAGCCCCCGGGCCCTGTTCCCAACCACGCTCCCTGAGGGTCTGCTGCCAGGCCTGATGCTCGGCGGCGTCCTCCACCTGGCGCTGGGCCAGGGCCTGGTCGGAAATACCGTTGCTCCACACATCGCCCTGCCCGGCGCCGAGGTTGACCCTGAATTCCCCCAGCAACTGCCCGGGCCCGTGCAGCGCCCGACCCAGGTCCGGCACACCCCAGCCCACCCGGCTGCCCGGGGCCTGGGTCAGCGAACCGTCGAGCTGGCGGGCGGTGGTCAGCAGCACCTGCAGGGCCTGCTGGTTGTCCAGGTAGGGGTAGCGCTCCATCACCAGGGCCAGGGCCCCGGTGGCATGGGGCGCGGCCATCGAGGTGCCGTTGTAGGTGGCATAGCCGCCCCCGGGCACGGTGCTGGTGATGGCCGCGCCGGGCGTTGCCAGGCACCAGTACTTGGCGATCCCGCACTGGTTGTATTTCTGCTGGTTGTTCTTGTCCAGGCCCGACACCGCCAGCCAGTGCCCCTCCAACTCCGGCTGGAAGTACGGCAGCGCCGAACGCACGCTGGCGTTGGCGTAGCCGCTGTTGCCGGCGCTGAAGACGTTGATCACGCCCCGGCGCGAGACCTGCGCCGCCGCATCGAGCCAGGTGCCCTGGCCGAAGTGCTGGGCATAGGCGGCGTGCAGGCCGTCCAGGGTCTGGTAGCTGACATCCTTGGGCTGGCTGCCCCAGCTGTTGTTGATGACCCGCACCCCGGCGTCGGCCAGGGCTCCGTACACCGCCTGGAAATAGCGCAGGTCGGGGCTCGGGCCGAAGAGCATGCCGTCGTTGCCGTTGGTATTGCCGACATAGACCTGGGCGTTGAAGGCCACCCCGTGCATGCCGTTGCCGTCGCGGGCGGCGCCCAGGGTGCCGGTGACGTGGGTGCCGTGGGTGTCGTTGCCGGCATTGAGCCCCCCGGACACCTCGAACGCGCTGCCGTCCGGGTAGCGACCGCTGGCGATCACCGGGTGGTAGCGCAGGGACGAGGCCTCGGGGTGGGTCGCATCGAAGCCCGAGTCCAGGGCGCCGATCTTCACCCCGTTGCCGGTGAAACCGGCGGCGTAGGCCTGGCTCGCCTGCATGCGCTCCAGGCCCCAGTCCTGCAGGTATTCGGCAGAGCGCCAACTGTCCGCGTCCCCTGGCCGGCCGGCTTCCTGATAGGCGGCCAGGGCCGTGTCGGGCTGGCTCGCGGCAAATGCCAGGTACACCCCGGCCGCCAGCATGCTGAGCTGATGAACATTCACATCCATGTTGATGACATCTCTTGTTGTTGTTCTGGGATCGACTTTCCGTAACCGATCAGCAGCCGTGCGTTACTTCATTGAACCTGCTCCTTGAGGGGTGCCCCCGTGCCGTCATGGCGTTTTTCGGGCAAAGCTGTCGCCGCCGCAGGCCCTTTCGGGGCTGCGGGAGCGTTACTGCAAGCCGTGTGTGCGGGTCAGGCGAAGACCAGGCTCGATCCGGACAGGCTGTCCATGCCAACCCCCACCAGGGTCACCGAGAACTCGCCGACACTGAGCAAGGTGTCGTTGCCGTTCTGCGACAAGTGCTGGCTGTAGTCGTAATGCGCGTCGACCCCGGGCACGCCCATGAACACCAGCTTGTCGCTGTTCTGGTAGCCGTGGATCAGGTCGAAGCCGAAGTTGCCGCTGAACAGAAAGGTATTGGCCCCACCGCCACTGGAATGCATGACGTCGTTGCCGGTGCCACCGACGAAGGTCACGTTGGCCTTGTCGCTGCTCAGTACGTCATCGCCGCCATGGCCGAACAGCCAGTCGCCATTGACGCTGGCCACCAGCGCATTGCCGTAGGCATCGCCATTGAGCGAGTGGTTGTAGGCGGTCCACTGGTTGCCGTTCTGCAGGCCGTCGGCGGTCACGCTGTAGCTGACGTCCTTGCCGAACAGTTGCCACCAGCTGCCAGCTTCATGGCTGACCAGCGCCCCTACGTCGCGGGTCATGCTGATGCCGCCGTAGGCATCGCGGATGTACAAGGTGCCGTCGCCGTCGTTGGCGATGGAGAAGTTCTTCAACGGCTGTTGCAGCTCCAGGACGTTATGCCCCTGGCCGCCATGGATGATGTTGTAGCCGCCGTCATCGCGGAAACGGTCATCGCCGGCGCCACCGTCGATGTAGTCATTGCCCTTGCCGCCGTGCAGCAGGTCGTTGCTCTGGGTGCCGACGATGAAGGTGCTGCCGGTGTGTTTCTGCGCGTACAGGTTGAGGTCCTTGACCCACACCTGATCACGCTGGCCCTCGGACAGGTTGGAGACCACCACCGTCGAATCGCGGCTGGTCAGGTCATAGAAGTCCGAGTCGATCAGGCGGTTGAGGCCAGCAGCGTAATCCACCGCGCTGTGCGCCGACCAGGACTTGGGGTTGAGGATGCTCTGGGGAATCAGGTGGCCAAGGAACGACGAGTAGTGATCGGTGAAGCTGACGATGTTGTTGGTCGCCGACTCCTGGGGCTTGTCGTGGGTGCCCAGGGACGAAGCGTTGAAGTGCGTGCCGTCCAGGGCGCGGAACACCGGGTCGTTTTCATAGCCGATGTTCAGCACCTGCGGGCCGTTGCCGCTCTGCGTTGGCGAGGCAAAGGCCACGTAGCTGGCGTCCTGGTAGAAGCCGCCCCAGTGATCCGTGCTCATGCTCGCCAAGCTGTTGACCCCAAGCCCGCCCAGGCTGTGGCCGGTGACCAGCACGTCGTGGCCGCTCAGGCCCTGGGCCGTGGCGAAGGCCGCCACCTTGCCCAGCAGGTTGTCGAAGGCCAGGCGGCTGTAGTTGTCGGCAAACCCCGAGACGAAGGCCGCCTGCAGGTCGTTGATGCCGTCCTTGAGGCTGTCGGTGCCACGAAAGCTGATGCCGATGGCCAGCAACTGCCCGCTGGCGTCGTACTTGCCCAGCACCTCGACCTGGGCGTCGCTGACGATCGCCTGCTCGCCGGAAATCGTGCCCTGGGCGCTGACATTGCCCTGGTAGCCCAGCTGGCTCGCGCTGATCGGTCGCCAGGCGGTGCCCGGCAGGGCCTCGCCGGTGGGGGTGGAGGCGTACAGGGCCAACGTAATGGCCTCGCTGTAGAGGGCCTTGCCGTCACCGCCAAGGGCATTCTTGTAATCGAAGATACTCATGCTCATTCCTCTTTTTTATTGTCCCTGTGCCTGGGCCGCGCGATGCCGCCTAAGGCGTTGCACGCTGAGCGAAGGCTTCGTCGACCCTGGCCAGATCCTCTTCGCGCAAGGTGCCTGCGTAGTAGTGCAACTTGGTCCAGGCCATCAAATAGTCATAGCGGGCCTGAGCCAGGTCGCGGCGTGTGGTGTACAGCTGCTGCTCGGCATTCAGTGCATCGAGGTTGACCCGCTCACCGCCGAGAATGCTCTGCTTGGTCGACACCACCAGGGCCTCGGCCGAAGCCAGGGCCTTCTGGTACGCACGCAACTTGTTCACCCCCGAAAGACAGGCACTGAATTGCCGGCGGAGTTCAATCAGGGTTTCCCGGGTCTTGCCGTCCAGCTCGTATTCGGCCTGCTCCATGGAGCGGCTGGCCTGGCGGGTCGAGGCCGAAACCCCGCCACCGGCATACAGCGGCAGGCTGACTTCGATGCCGATGGTGTTGGTGTCGTAGCGCTGGTTGTAGGTGTTGCCGCTTTCCGATTCGTTCTGGCGCATGGTGGCGTAGGCGTTGAGCTTGGGCAGGTGCCCGGCACGGTTGCGTTCCACCTCGTAGCGCGCCACTTCGACCCGTTGGCGCTGGGAAGCCAGCACCGGGTTGTTGCTCAGGGCCAGCTCGTGCCAGGTGTCGTAGTTGGCCGGGCTCAGGGAGAACGACTGGAAGTTCTCCTGCAACGGGTCAAGGTCGCGCACATCGAGCGTCGGTTCGCCAATCAGCGCCCCCAGCTCGCGCAGGGCGGCGTCCTGCTCGTCGCGGGCCTCGATCTCTTCGGCGGTGGCCAGCTCGTAGCGCGACTCGGCTTCGAGGATGTCGGTACGGGTGCCCTCGCCCTGCTGGAACATGTGCCGGTTCTGCTGGAACTGCTGCTCGAACGCCTTTTTCTTGGCCAGGGCAATGTCGATCTGGTCCTGGGCGAACAGCGCCTTGGTGTAGTAGCTGAGCACCCGCACCAGCAGCTCCTGGCTCTTGCCGCGAAAGTTCTCGTCGGCGAACAGCGCCTGGGCCACGCCCTTGCGGTAATTGGCGTAGGCCTCGTAGTCGATCAGCGGCTGCTGCACGGTCAGGGACGAGCCGTAGCTGTCGTAGTTGCGCTTTTCGGTGACGGTGCCGCGCACGGTGTCCAGGTAACTGACCTTGGAATTGTTGTGGCCCTTGTTGTAGCTGTAGCCGACCTTGGGCAGCAGCCCGGCGCGGCCGATGGCGCGGTTCTCCAGGCCGGCGTCGCGCTCCTTGATGGCGCCGAGGAACACCGGGTCGTTGCGCAGCGCCTGCTCGTAGATCTGGAACGGGCCCACGGCCTGGGCCGCCTGACAGGCAAACAGCGCCAGGGCCGCCGCGAGAATGGAAAGCTTACTCATACGACGCGACATCCTTATTCTTCGGTCAGTGCCGAGCCTGCCCGGTCGAGCAACGGCTTGAACAGGTAGTTGAGCAGTGAACGTTCGCCGGTGCGCACGAACATTTCCGCCGGCATCCCGGGCTTGATCACCAGGCCGTTGAGCTTCTCCATGGCCTGGTCGCTGACACTGCTGCGCAGCACGTAGTACGGCACGCCGGTTTTCTCGTCGAGCATCTGGTCGGCGGAAATCAGGCTGACCTCGCCAGGCACGCGCGGTGTGCGGCTCTGGTTGAAGGCGGTGAACAGGATGTCCACCGGCAAATGCGTGCCGACCTTGTCCACCAGGTTCACCGGCAACCGCCCTTCCACTTCCAGGTGGGTGCCCTGGGGCACGATTTCCAGCAGGGTCTCGCCCTGGCGCACCACCGCGCCTTCGGTGTGCACCCCGAGGTTGACCGCGATGCCGTCGGCGGTGGCGATGATCTCGCTGTGCTGCAAGTCGAAACCGGCGGAGGTCAGTTGCTGCTCCAGGGTCTGGGTCTTGAGCTGGGCTTCGGCCAGTTGGCTGCGCACCTCTTTCTGATATTCCTCGCTGTGCTGTTGCAGCTTGAGCCGGGATTCGAGGATGCCCTGCTCGACCCGCCCGCTTTCCCCGGTGTTCTGCGCCAGTTCCTGTTGCACCTGGGACAGCTGGCGCTGGTATTCCAGCAGGCGGTTGCGCGGGATGTAGCCGTTGTCCGCCAAAGGTTGCAGGTTGCTCAGTTGCTGGCGCAGCGATTCGGCCTGGTTGCCGAGGTCGGTGCGCGCCCGGCGCATGCCGGCCAGTTGCGCGGTGGCGCCTTCGATATTGGCACGGATGCCCGCCTGCTCGCGGGAGAACGCCTCGCGCCGGCTGCTGAACAGCTGGCGCTGGCCTTCCAGCACCAGCGCCAGGCGCGGGTCGTCACTGCTGCTCAGTTGCGGCGGGAAGTCCACCTGCTTGAGGTTGTCGCGCTCGCTGCGCCAACGCGCCAGGCTGGCCATGGCCATGCGGTACTGGGCCTGCAGCGACTGCACGTCCGCGGCCACCTGGGTCTGGTCCAGGCGAAACAGCGGCTGGCCCTGCTTCACGCTTTCGCCCTCGCGCACCAGGATCCGGCTGACCACCCCGCTGCTCATGGATTGCACTGCTTTGCGCTTGCCGGACACCACCACCGTGCCCTGCACCGGAATGCCTTGATCCAGGGGCGCCAGCGCCGCCCAGACGAAGAAACTGCCCGCCCCCGCCAGGGCCAGGACCCAGCCCATGCGGGCGAAAAAGCCGGCGTCGCGTTCAACCCGTTCCGGCGCGTAATCCTCTTCGATCATCATGTTGCGGTCCTTGCTCATGCGCCTGAGTTCCGTGTCGGAGCCTGATATTGCCGGCTCATGCTGAGGCCGCCGGGGGCCGCCGCTGCGGGCTTGGGCGCCTCCTGAGGCTGGGGCTGAGCCTGGGTCCTGGCCTGGGGTTGAGCCTGGGCCTGCTGGCCGCCGGCCAGGGCCTTGAGCACTTCCTGGCTGGGGCCGAACGCCTGCAAGCGGCCGTCATTGAGCACCAGCAGCTTGTCGGCCAGGGCCAGCACGGAGGAACGGTGAGTCACCAGCACCACGCTGGTGCCCCGGGCCTTGAGCTGGGCAATGGCCGCCGCCAGGGCGCTTTCGCCCACGGTATCGAGGTTGGAATTGGGTTCGTCGAGCACCACCAGGCTCGGGTTGCCATACAGCGCCCGGGCCAGGGCCACTCGCTGCTTCTGGCCACCGGACAGGCCGCTGCCGTCATCCCCGAGCACGGTGTCGTAGCCCTGGGGCAGGCGCAGGATCAACTCGTGCACCCCGGCCATCTGCGCGGCCTGCACCACCTGCTCGGGGTCGGCCTGGCGAAAGCGCGCGATGTTCTCGGCGATGCTGCCGGTAAACAGCTCGATGTCCTGGGGCAGATAACCGATGTAGGGCCCCAGCTCGTCGCGGTTCCAACGATGGATATCGGCGCCGTCCAGGCGCACGGTGCCGCCCAGGGTCGGCCATACGCCCACCAGGACCCGGGCCAGGGTCGATTTGCCGGAACCGGAGGCGCCCAGCACCCCCAGCACTTCGCCGGCATTGATGTTGAAACTCACCTGTTGCAGGGTCGCCACGCGTCGCCCGGGAGGGCCGGCGCTGACCGCCTCGAAACTCACCTGGCCCTTGGGCGCCGGCAAGGACATCGCCGTGTCGCTGGGCGGGAACTCCCGCAGCAACGCATCCAGGCGGCCGTAGGCGAGCTTGGCCGAACTCCACTGCTTCCACACCGCGATCAACTGGTCGATCGGGCTCAGCACCCGGCCCATGAGGATCGACCCGGCAATCATCATCCCCGCGGTCATGTCGCCCTTGATCACCAGCAAGGCGCCAAGGCCCAGCACCAGGGATTGCAGGCACAGGCGCAGGGTCTTGCTCAGGGAGCTGATGACCGAACCGGTGTCGCTGGCCTGGTTCTGCAGGCCGAGAAAACGCGAGTGCACCCCGAACCAGCGTTTGCGCAAGGCGCCGAGCATGCCCATGGCCTGGATGGTTTCGGCGTTGTGCAAGTGGCTGGTGGCCAATTGGGTGGACCTTTGCGAGTAGCCGCTGGCCTCGGCCAGGGGCTTGCGGGTCATGGCTTCGTTGAGAAACGCCAGGGCAATCAGCAGCACCGCCCCCACGCTGGCAAAGACCCCGAGCCAGACGTTGAAGGCATAGATCACCAGCAGGTAGATGGGAAACCACGGCGCGTCGAAGAAGGCAAACAGCGCCGGCCCGGTCAGGAACTGGCGGATGTGGGTCAGGTCGCCCAGGGCTTGCCCGGCATGGCCTTCGCCGCGGGACAGGTTGCGCTCGAACGCCGCCTGGTAGACCCGCAGGTTGAAGCGGCGCTCCAACTGGCTGCCGATGCGGATCACGATAAAGCTGCGCAACACTTCCAGCAGGCCGATGAACACGAAAAAGCCCATCACCATCAGCGACAGCATTACCAGGGTGGTTTCATTCTGCGATGACAAGACCCGGTCGTAGACCTGCAACATATAAATCGAAGGCACCAGCATCAGCACGTTTATCAGGGCGGTGAAACAGCCAACACTGACAAGAATGCCCTTATATTCGCCCAGTGCCTTAAACAGTGGTGCCGGATGAGTGATCTTCACCATCTTCAACATTTTCCCTGAGCTGACCATCCACGCCAAAAGCGCGAAACCAATATACGGTACAACTAATAGCGCGCCGAACTTGCTGCATAAAGTTTGCGAGCACAACCTAACCGGACAGCTGTGATTAACAGCGACCCGGTTATAAGACTGCCCTTCAATAAAGAGGCGATTTAATGGCCGCCTAGTATTAAACGAACATTGCCGCCACTTAATTAAGGCGCGCGCTGCAGGATTATCAACCCGTCATTGTTCACACGCGCTTCATACAGCCCTTCTCGCTGTCGGCTGAAAAAAATGATTCTTGAACCTTCGCGGCCAGTAATGGCAATCCCGTCGGGTTCCGGGAACCAGCCGACGGCGGCTTGCCCGAGCCATTTCGACAGGCATTCGGCGCCATCGCCCAGGGCCGCATTGTCCAACAGTTCCAGGCCACAGCCCTGATCGGGCGCAGCCGCTTGCTGCAGTTGCCAGTGTCCAACCAGTTCCGAGGGGTCCGCCAAGCGCAGGCTGCTTGCCATGGTTGTTGCTCCATAAAAGATCATCAGCGTCGCCAGCAACCATCGGGCCGCCTTGCAACTGGAAATAGTCAGGGTCATAGGGTGCTCCGTTCGCCCGCTAGACTCGCTCAGCCCAGGGGCCAAAGCAAGAACACAGAGCCGCTCTGCAGCGCGGCCCTGCGCTCAACTCACTCAGGCGACGATGTCACTGACCGCTGCCTGGCCGACGGTGCTGACCAGGAAATCCGCCACGCCGTGCCCGGAGAAGTCCACCGACAGGGTGCTCACGCCACCGGAGGTGGTGAGGATCGCGTCACCCGCCGCGCCGGTGAAGGCGTTGACGAAGTGCAGGCCCGCGCCCTTGGTGATTCCGGTCAGATCGATCTTGTCCAGGCCGCTGACAAAATCCATGATCTGGTCGGCCGCGCCCGGCTTGGAATCGGTGCTGGCGCCGAACACGAAGGTGTCCGCGCCCGCGCCGCCCCACAGCTGATCCGCACCACCGGCGCCGTAGATGATGTCGTTGCCGGCACCGCCCTTGAGCACGTTGGCCGCGTCGTTGCCGATCAGCAAGTCGTTGCCCGAACCGCCAATGGCGTTTTCCACGGTCACGCCCTGGGCGATGGACACGTTACCCACCATGCCGCCAACGTCGGAGAAAGAGCCGGCATTGATGTTGATCTTCTGGTTCTGGGTGAACCCGGAGAAGTCCAGGGTATCGTTGCCGCCACCGTCCCATACCGAGAACACCAGCTTGTCCGCAGACGAGCTGGCGCTGTAGAAATCACGCCCGGTGTTGGAGTTGAACCCGTAGGTGGTGTCGCCGGCACGGGTGCTGTAGTTGGCGCCGTAGAGCTTCTGGATCGCCGCGATATCGTCCATCAGCGGGCCGGACGAATAGGCTTCGACCCCGCCCTTACTGAAGTTCTGGCTGGTATTGCTTTCACTCCAGTAGCTCATGACGCTGTAGCCACGGGTGTCCTGGCCGTAGCTGGCGTCCTTGTAGCTGGGGTTGCCTTCGCCGGCGTTGTAGTCGCCAGGGTGAGCCAGGCCCAGGGTGTGACCGATCTCATGGGTCAGGGTCTGACGGCCATAGTTGTTCAGGTCGGGGTTCTTGTTCTGCGTGTAGCTGCTGTTGGTCAAGTACCACGAGGTGCCGTCATAGCCGGCGCCGGTGCCCGGCAGGTAGGCAAAAGCCGCCGCACCATCCTGGCCACCGCTGTAGTTGCCAAAGGTCATGTGGGCGTCGCCACCCGAGGCTTTCTCGGTAAACACGACATTGGCCACATCCGCCCACGACTGCATGGCCAGCACTGCCTGGGCCTTCTGCTGGGCGCTGAACTGGCTGAACCCGGTAATACCATGCTTGTACATCGTGCTCGTAGAGGCCGACGTCAGGAAGGTATAGGTCAGGTCGATCTTGCCGTTGCCGTTCAGGTCCTTGTAGGCAGCGCCGTCACGCAACAATTGCGTGGCGGCCTGGTCGGCCGAGTAAGAAGGTTTGCCATTGACCGTTAGATCGCCACCACGGTCGTATTGGTGGCTGAAGCTATTGATCTGGTTATACGCCGAACTTGCTGCGGCCAGAGGCACCAGTTGTTGTTCGGCAGATGCAATAGCGTTCTCTGTTACTTTCGACATAAACACACTTCCTTGTAATCAATGGAACAGTTTTTGTCAGATAGCGACAATCCCTGGCGAGATCGTCCTATCACTCGCCCTAAGCAGGCGCAAGAAAACTGACACAGTTTGAAATCAGGCGTCCACTACTTTTTTGACGTCAAATCTCACTCTTCCATCGAACTCCAGCAAACAATGACTGTGCAGTCGGAAGAATCGTTTCCGACTGATTAACGGCAGTCATTGTCCGACAATCTACAATTTAATTATTAAATATCCATATAAAGAGTTATGCCGACTGCGTCGCAGTTTTTAGTCCTTCAACTTCTGTTCCAACCAGTTAGTTCCAATGTTTCAAGCAATACTTGCGGGCTCAGGGCCGGTACTTGCACCCCGTCGGCGCTGGTCATCGGCTCGCCCGCCAGCAAGGCATTGATGATGGCTTCCTCCACCGCTTCGGCCGCGGCGCTGAACAGCGGCGAGATGTGATCGTTGTTGAGCATCGCCAGCGGCGTGCTGAACCCCAGGTTCTTGCGGCCGTAGTCCGCCGTCGGCAAGTCCCGGTTTCCCGTGGCAAAGGCCAGGAAGAGGTCACCGCTGGAATCCTCGGTGCCACCACCGGTGCGGGCAATACCGATGGACGCCCGCTGGGCCAGGCGCTGGCACTGGTGCGGCAACAACGGTGCATCGGTGGCCAGGATCACCACGATCGAGCCCATGCCCGGGGTGCCGCGCTCGGCAAAGGGTGAAGGAATATGCCCCAGGCGCCGCCCCACCGGATAACCATCGACCCGCAATTCCTCGCGCTTGCCATGGTTGGCCTGGACCAGCGCACCGACGGTATAGCCCCCCTGCTCGGCCGCCAGCCGCCGCGAGGCGGTGCCAATGCCGCCCTTGAACTCGTGGCAGATCATCCCGGTGCCGCCGCCCACCGCGCCCTCGGCCACCGGCCCGGACTCGGCGCAGGCCAGCGCCTCGCGCACCTGCTGCGGGCCGACATGCTGGCCCCAGATATCGTTCAGCAGGCCGTCGTAGGTTTCCATCACCACCGGCATGCACCAGTACACCGCCGGGTCCGCCAGGGCCTCGCGCTCCAGGGCAATCAGGGCATCGCGCACCGCCCCGACACTGTGGGTATTGGTGATCGCCAGGGGCGTCGTCAGGGTGCCAGCCTCGCGAATCCACTCCAGCCCGGTGGCATCGCCATTGCCGTTGAGCACATGACAACCGGCAAAGCACGGCTGCTGGCGGGCATGCCCGGCCCGGGGCTGGATCAGGGTGACACCGGTGCGCACCTGTTTGCCGTCCACGCGGGTATTCAAGGTGCTGTGTCCCACCCGCACTCCGGGAACATCGGTGATCGCGTTGAACGGGCCCGGCGTCCCCAGGCCCAGGCTGATGCCCAATTGTCGTGCTCGCATAACCACTCCTTACAATTTCTGAAACGCCGGGCTGTACCGGCCGTTGGTGCCATAGAGGATCACCGACAGCGCCAGCAGCCCGATGATGACCATGATGTCCCGCAGGGACGCTTCGAGGAACAGATTGACCAGCAGGTAACCCGCGCCGAGCACCGCCAGCAAGGCCGGCAGCGGCCACAGCGGCATGCGGTAGGGATGCTCGCGATCGCGCAGCAGCACCCGGCTCATCAGCGCGCTGAGGGCGACGATCAGGTACACCAGCATGATCAGCAGCACGCTGAAGGACGTGAGGTCCGCCAGATTCGAGCTAAAACTGAGTACTGCCGAAGGAATCGCCAGGAACAGCGTAGCCAGCCATGGCGAGTCCCAGCGCGGGTGGATCCGTGTGAACAGGCGGTTGATGCCGGGCGTCCACAGGGCGTCCCGGCCGCTGCTGAACACCACGCGGCCGATCTGGATAACGATGGCGACGATGGCGTTGAACACCGACAGGAAGATCCCGCCACTGACGACCCTGGCGAGGGTTTCGTTGCCATGGCTGGTGAGCAGGTAGCCGATGGGATCCGGGCTGGCCAGCATCGCGCTCAGGGACGGTGCGCCAATCAGCAGCGCGGTGAGCGGCACCAGCTCGATGATCACCACCAGCACCAGGGACCACAGCACCGCCTTGTGCACGCCGCGGCCCTTGCACTTCATGTCTTCAGCCAGCAGCACCGCCGGGCCGTAACCGTTGTAGGAAAACAGGCCGATGCCCACCGCGCCGATCACCAGCGCCCAGGGCGCCATCTGCAACGCGCCATGATCGACGATCTGCGGCTGCAGCAGAATGCTCACCGGCTGCGAGGCATTGCCAAAGCCCAGCCAGACGATCACCAGCAAGGCCGCCACCTCCAGCAACAGGCAGGTGCCGGTGATCCAGGCATTGAGCTTGATGTTGAGGATGCCCAGCAGGTAGCTGCAGACCACGATCACCAGGGCCACGGTCTGGGAATCAAAATGCGTGCCCAGGGCGTTGTTCAGGTAAGTGGCGGCGCCGGTGGCCAGCACCGGGGGAATGAACAGCAGCATCACCAGCACAGTGAGAAAGGTGGCGTAGCCGGCCATGCCGCCGAACACCCGCTTGGCATACACGTACTCGCCGCCAGCACTGTTGTGCGCGCGGCCCAGCTCGGCGTAGCAAAAGGCAAACATCAGCGCCAGCAACCCGGCCATGACGAACGCCAGGAACACCCCGCTGCCGGCCTGATGGATGGCAAAGGGCGCGATCACGAACACGGAACTGGCGGGGGTTACACCCGACACGGTGATGGCCACCACGTCGAACACACTCAAGGTAGGTTTCAGCGCACCGTCGGGCGCAGAGGGAGAGCTCATATCGTTATCCTCGTGTTTATTGTTGGTCTGAGGCAGAAACGAAATTCATCGGGCGGGTGCGTTCTGGGGCGCACTTGCCGGGAGCTACTCTAGGCAGTTGCAGCCCCTCGCCCAATTCCCCTATTGGAGTACTCCCCTTGACGACAGCGGCCAAATCGACGAAACCGGGTCACGACATTTTCAGCGAATCGACGGAGCAACGCCTTTGAGTCATCTGTTCAGGGAAGTAGGCCTGCATGCCAGCCTGGGTCGCACCCTTGCGCTTATCGGCAACCCACGCTTCTGGAAACAGCTGATCCTGTTGCTGCACCAGGCTACGCCGTTCGACAACGCCCTGGCGATCTTCTACCCGCTGGACGGCCCGCCCCGGGCCCTGGAGGAATATGACGCCGAACCCAGCAGCAAGCCGGCGTCGATGCTCACCTATCTCAACGGCCTGTACCTGCTGGACCCGTTCTTCCAGGCCTGCCGCGAAGGCTACCCCAGCGGCCTGTACCGCCTGGAGGAAGTGGCTCCGGACCACTTCCGCCAGAGCGAGTACTTTCTCAGCTACTTTCACGACAACGTGCTGGAGGACGAAGTGCAGTTGATCCTGCAGTTGCCCGAGGCCGGCACCCTGTCGTTGTCGCTGGGCAGCCAGCGCGTCTTCAGCCACGACGAAATCGGCCTGCTCACCACCTTCGCCGCCTGGGTGCTGCCGCTGATGCAGCAGCACTGGCAACACAGCCAGACCCGCGCCCAGGGAGCCGCACCGCAGGAAATGGCCAGCCAGATCCGTGACGCCCTGAGCCATTTCGGCAGCGCCGTGCTGTCGGAGCGGGAGCTGGAGATCGCCCGCCTGATCCTCCGGGGTTTCTCCTCCAAGGCCATGGCCGAACGGCTGAAGATCTCGCCGGACACCATCAAGGTGCACCGCCGCCACCTCTACGCCAAGCTGGACATCTCCAGCCAGCCGGAGCTGTTTTCGCTGTTTATCCAGTCCCTGGGGCACGACCTGGAAAACCCCTGACCACTACACCGCTGCGCCTGTAGGAACTGGCTTGCCAGCGAAAGCGCCTTCAAGACCGGCGCCTGGCTTGCGCACAACCGCCTCAGGCGTTCAGGGAGCGGGCGCGGAAATCCCGGGGCGATTGTTCGAAATGCTTCTTGAAGGTACGGCTGAAATGCGCCGAATCGGTGAAGCCCCATTTGAAGGCGATGTCGGTAATCGACTCATTGCGCAGTTGCGGGTTGCTCAGGTCGGCGGCGCTGCGCTTGAGCCGCGAGCGCTGGATGAAACGGCAGACGCTGTCGCCTTGCTCTTCGAACAGTCGGTACAGCTGGCGCACCGAAATGTTCAACTGACCGGCCAGTGATACCGGAGTCAGGCCCGGCTCGTTGAGGGACTGGCTGATCAACTGCCGGGCCTGGTCACGCAGGCAACCGCCATGCAGGCCCTCGTCAAAACCATCCAGGCTGCTGGCGGTCTGGCGCAAGGTTGGCCCAAGCAGGGCAATCAGCGCCTCCTGCAGGGCCTGCCCTTCCTGCTGGGCGGCGCAGCCCTGCAGTTCGCCCGCGCAGATCTGCTCGACCAGCAAGCGCATGAGCCGGCCACTGGCGCAATGTTGCGAGAGCTTGCCGAATTTGCGCTGCTGCGCCGGCAGGTGACGGTAGACCTCCTCCCGGCACAGATGGAACGACGCATGTTCGATCAAGCCATGGGGAACGATTTCGCAGGCGCCGGCGGAATCCAGCAGGGCCATGTCCCCCGGGGCCAGTTCGATGCTTTCGCCCCCCTGGCTCAAACGTGCATGGCCACTGCGCTGGATGATCAGGAAGCAATAGCGGTCATCCTCATGGTCGGCCTTGGTGCTCTGCCGGGAGATCAGCCCGGCGTTGGTGCGGATCTGCGCCACCTCCAGCCCGGCGTAGTCCTGCATACCCACTTCACCGATGAACAAGGCGGGATTGCGCGCCGGACGGGCCTCGAATCGACCGCAGACACCCTGCAGGGCGCCAACCCAGGAACTGAAACTATGCGAAGCAAGCACTGTGCACCTCCAGAAGCCGGTTCCAACCGCCTTTGTTGTTATGGCGATATCATTAACATGTTATCTATTTGCCAAGCAAGACGCCTGACAGCATGGATAGTCTGTTATGGCTTAAGCAGGGTGTATGCCAGCACTTACGGTTATGGCGGTCAGAAACCTCGCAGAATCCTGTACAACTCGGTGAAGCTGCCCAACAGCGCAGCCCGCTGTTCAACGCTGAGGCGGATGTAGCGGCGAAACCCCGGCAGGCGGTTGACCACCTCGCTGGCGCCGAAATGCTCCAGCCGCACCTGCCAGCCCTGCGCGTCGCGCCACAGCTCCAGGTGCTTGAAGTCCAAGGGCAGCAGTGGCTCCAGCAGGCGCGGGTCACTGCACAGGCGCTGCAGCAGCGGCGCCCATTCAGCCTGCTCCCCTGTCAGCAGCCCAGCCGCGACCCCCTGACGGCGGATCGCGCCGGTGTGACGCAGGCGAATCCGCGCCTGCCGGGCGGTGTCACAAGGCACCGCCAGGCGCCACTCGCAGACCACGATGTGCATCAGGAACTGCGCCTGGGGGCGCTCCAGCACGTCGAACTTCAGGCCACTTTGCGGGCAATGGAAAGCCCCCTGCACCGCGCCTTGCGAAGTGAACTCAAGCCCCGCCAGGTCACGCCGCAACTGCCCCAGGGTGACCCCCGGGCGGTAGCCCGAAGGTGCCCGGTGCCACCGTTCAAAGAGACTTTGCCGCCAGCTTGAAAGATTCATCAGCCAGGCTCTCCCGCGGGTTATGAGCGGTATCGGGGTTCAGGCTCAGCGCCTGCTCCAGCACCTCTTCCACCGGCACCGGGCGAAACGGATTGACCTTCTGCACCAGCAACGTCCAGACCAACGCATAGATCGCGGTCAGGCCCAGCATGCTGCCGAACGGCACATAGATGTCCCGCGGGTTCATCCCCGGCGGCGTAATGAACCACATGCCCAGCAGGATGCCCGCCGAAGAGAGGATCTGCGGCAGCGGGAACCACGGAGATTTATAGGCCCGTGGCAGGTCCGGCCGGCGAATGCGCAGCATCACCACCGACAGCGTGACCAGCAGGTAAGCGGTGCTCCAGGCACAGACCGCCGCCAGCACCAGGTGCATGATGCTGTCGGTACTGCCCCCCAGCCACCAGGCGTGCAGGCAGGGAATCAGCACCGCCACGGCAATGCACAGCAACGGCGTCTTGAAGCGTGGGTGCAGGTAGGTGAAGACTTTTGGCAGCGCACCATCCAGGGCCATGCCGTAGAGAATCCGTGGCAGGCCGGCCATCAGCGTATTGATGGTCGCGGCACCGGCGAACAACAGGCCGATGCCCAACCAGATGCGGCCGAAGGGGCCCATGATCTGCTCGGCAAAATGCGGGATGGCCATGGGGGTATCCAGCAGGTGCACGCTGCCGTCCTCGCTCAGGGCGATGTTTTCCACCTGGCGCTTCATCGCCGCGCCGTAGATGAACATGCACACCGCCACGCCCACCAGCCCCAGGGCCATGGCCCGGGGAATGGTCCTGGCGGCCTTGCGTACATCCGGCGTCAGCGGGGTGACGAATTCGCAGCCGACGAACATGAACATGGCCATGCCCACCAGGGACAGGATGGTCGGCAGGTCGGTGCCGACCATGGAGGCACCAAACCAGCCGTCGAGCTGCACCGCCGGGGCCTTGAGCACCCCGAGCACGCCGAAGATGATCAGGGTGGTCCACATGCCGAAGGTCAGGATCACCTCGGCGCGGCTGAAAGCGGTGATCCCCACCGCATTCAATGCACCGAAGAACAGCACCAGCCCTACCCCCACCAGCCAGGCGCTGCCGCTCTGCTCCAGCAGGGTATTGAGGGACTCGAAATTAACCAGGGCCATGATCCCGCTGAGAATGGTTTCCGCGGTGCCGGCAAACACATGCACGATCAGGTAGGCCGACAGCGTGCCGGTGATGGCGAAGAAGCGCCCCAGGCCACAGGCCAGGTAGTCATAGACCGAACCGTTGGTGGGCAGCAGGCAGGCGGCTTCGGCGAAGGTGGTGGACTGCGCCAGCATCATCACCAGGGCGATCACCATGGCCACGGCGAAAGCCCCACCGCCGATGCCAAACCCCGTGGTGGCGGTGAGGATCACCGGGCTGGCCATGATCAGGCCCACGGCACTGGCCAGGGCCGTGGGAAAACCGACTACACCCTGGTCCAGGTGGCGGCTGAGTCTGTCGTTGAGCGACATGGTGGTAAACCTCGAAAGCATGGGTTGATGATTGTTGTTCTAGGCATTTCAAGGGCACGCCTGACGGCGGAGTGCTTGGCTGTCTGACGCAGCTGTCTTCACATTTTCGGCTTGTCCCACAGGGGCGATTCAATAGGCAATGCATACCGATTTGTTCTCGGTGTAGGCCTCGACGGCCGCATGGCCCATCTCGCGGCCAATACCCGACTGCTTATAGCCGCCGAAGGGCATCGACGGGTCCAGCATGTTGTGGGTGTTGACCCAGACGGTCCCGGCCTTGATCTGCGGAATCAGTTGCATGACCTTGCCCAGGTCGTTGGACCAGATGCTCGCCCCCAGCCCGTACTGGTTGTCGTTGGCCAGCCCCACCACTTCGTCCAGGGTGTCGAACGGCGTGGCCACCACCACCGGGCCGAAGATCTCCTCCCGCACCAGTTGCTGGTCGGCGCGCACATCCGCGACCACCGTTGGACGAACATAAAAGCCCCGCTCGCCGTGGGCGACACCGCCGCAGAGCAGCCGGGCGCCCTCTTCGACGCCGCGCTGAACCATCTGCAGCACGCGCTTCTGCTGCTTGGCGGAAATCAGCGGGTTGATCTGCGCCTGCTCATCCAGCCCCGGGCCGATGCTCAGGGCCCCGGCGATCGCCACCAGGCGCTCCAGCACCTCGCTATAGATGCCGCGCTGGATGTACAGGCGCGAACCGGCGGTGCACACCTGGCCCTGGTTGAAGAAAATCGCCCCGGCGGCTCCGGCGGCGGCGGTCTGCGGATCGCAGTCGTCGAGTACGATCACCGGTGACTTGCCGCCCAGCTCCAGGGAGAAGCGGGTCATGTTGTCCACCGCGGCATGGCCAATCAGCTTGCCGACCTGGGTCGAGCCGGTGAAGGCCAGCTTGTTGATTCCCGGATGGGCGGCCAACGCCGCGCCGGCCTGGGCACCACTGCCGGTGACCACGTTGACCACGCCGGGCGCGATTCCTGCCTCCAGGCACAGCTGGCCCAAGCGCAGCGCGGTCAGCGGGGTCTCGTCCGCCGGCTTGAGCACCACGGTGCAGCCGCAGGCCAGGGCCGGGACGATTTTCCAGATGGCCATCAGCAACGGGAAGTTCCACGGCACGATCGCCCCCACCACGCCCACGGGCTCTGGCACGGTGTAGGCGCGGTACTGCGCCCCGGGCACCGCGGCGATGGAAACGTCCAGGCTCTTGCCCTCGATCTTGGTCGCCCAGCCAGCCATGTAGCGGGTGAACTCCGCCGCCGCGCCGACTTCCAGGGCCCGGGCCAGGTGGATCGACTGGCCATTGTTGAGGGTTTCCAGTTGCGCCAGTTCCTCGCCATTGGCCTCCAGCAGGTCCGCCAGCTTCAACAGCAGCCGCTCGCGATCGGCGGGCCGTTGCGCCTTCCAACTGCCCTCGAAGGCACGGCGCGCCGCGCCAACCGCCAGATCGATATCGGCCTGGGCGGCCGCTGCGACCTCGGTCAACTGTTCGCCACTGGCGGGGTTGTACACCGCCATTCGCGCACCGCTGAGGGCGGGCTGGCTGTGCCCGTCGATCAGCAAGCCATGCTGGCTGTCTATGAATGCAGCGACACGTGGGTCAATGGCAACGCTCATCTTGAATCCTCGCAGGTAGGCCTAGTTCGAGGTCGACTTTGAGCGCAAAGGCGCAAGCCGTCTTGATCCTGGCTGCCGCAAAACTTGGCCCTGGCTGCCAACCCCACCCGCGCCTGCTGGACCGCGCCCCGCGTGTTTGCGCGGGGCCGCGCCAATCCGCCAGTGGCAGCCTGGGTCAAGTGCCCTGGCACACAGAGGCAAGCCAGGAGCACATAAATGACGCACTAATATCTCCACGCTGTCCGTGCGTTATCAGGAGACTCAACGTGAGCGAACCAAGCCGTTTCTGGCACCCCATGCTGCACCCCAACGAAATGAAACAACGCGAGCCGATCCGCATCGTCCGTGGCGACGGCTGCTATGTGTATGACGACAAGGGCCACCAGCTGGTGGATGGCGTTGCCGGGTTGTGGAACGTCAACGTCGGCCACAACCGCAAGGAAGTGAAGGCCGCGATCACCGCGCAGCTCGATGAACTGGAGTACTTCCAACTGTTCGACGGGGTCAGCCACCCTCGCGCCGAGGAACTGTCGCGGGTGCTGATGAACCTGCTGGAACCCGAGGACATGCGCCGGGTGTCCTTCAGTTCCGGCGGTTCGGACGCCATCGAAAGCGCCCTGAAGCTGGCCCGCCAGTACTGGAAGCTCGAAGGCCAGGCCGACCGCACCAAGTTCATCTCGCTGCGCCAGGGCTATCACGGCACCCATTTCGGTGGCGCCTCGGTCAACGGCAACACGGTGTTCCGCCGCAACTACGAGCCACTGCTGCCCGGCTGCTACCACATCGATACGCCCTGGCTGTACCGCAACCCCTACAGCCAGGACCCGGAAGAGCTGGGCAAGATCTGCGCCGACCTGCTGGAACGGGAGATCCAGTTCCAGAGCCCGGACACCGTCGCCGCGTTCATCGCCGAGCCGATCCAGGGCGCCGGCGGCGTGATCGTGCCGCCCGCCAACTACTGGCCACTGATCCGCGAAGTCTGCGACAAGTACGGTGTGTTGCTGATCGCCGACGAAGTGGTCACCGGCTTCGGCCGCAGCGGCTCGATGTTCGGCAGCCGCCTGTGGGGCGTCAAACCCGACATCATGTGCCTGGCCAAGGGCATCACTTCGGGCTACATCCCCCTGGGCGCCACCGTGGTCAACCGGCGCATCGAGGAAGCGTTCGAGAAGAACGCCAACTTCACCGGGGCGATCATGCACGGCTACACCTACTCCGGGCACCCGGTGGCCTGCGCCGCCGCCCTGGCCTGCCTGGACATCGTGGTCAAGGAAGACCTGCCGGCCAACGCGGCGAAAATGGGCGCCTACATGCTCGACAAGCTGACGCCCTTCGTCGAACGCTTCGACACCGTCGGCGAGGTGCGCGGCCAGGGCCTGATGCTGGCCCTGGACCTGGTGGCGGACAAGACCACCCGCGAACCCATCGACCCCATGAGCGGCTACGCCAACCAGGTGGCGCAGATCGCCCGGGATAACGGGGTCATGGTGCGCCCGGTGGGCACCAAGATCATTCTCTCGCCGCCGCTGGTGATCCAGCAGGCACAGGCCGACGCCATCGTCGCGGCCCTGGCCGAGGGGCTGAGCAAGGCCCGCCGCTAACCTGCATCGCAGGCTGCGATTGCCGCGGTGGCAATCGCAGCCGATGGTGCCCGGATACGTGCCCGGCGCGCCCGATGGCTTGTGACTCAGGCCGCCCGCGTCACGGCCCCGATAAACCCAGGTCGTTGCGCCCCTTTCACCGCGCCGGCGCACCTTTCCCCACGCCAGCGCACCTTTTCACCGTGCCAGAGCCCAATGGGCAGCCAGGAGCCATCCGATGAACGCGCCCGTCTCTCTACCCGGCCCCCATGAACTGGGCCAGCGCTGCATCGCCGCTTTCACCCGGGTAGTCCCCGCCACCCTTTGCGCCTTCTACCGCATTGATCGACAGCTGCAGGCCAGGGATTTTTCGCTGTACCGCATGCCCGAACAGATGCACCAGGCCTACCTGCAACACTTCCGTCACTACGACCCCCTGCAACCGCGCCTCTGTGCCGCCGCCGGGCGCCCGGTGCTGTCGCTGCGCATGGGCATGGCCCACCAGGGCCACCACGAGAGCGAGGTCTACCAGGGGTTCCTGCGGCGCCACGGGGTGCTGGACGTGGTGGAAATCCTCGCCCGCGATGGCGAGCAGCCGATTGCCGGCCTGTCGCTGCTGCGCGACGCCGGGCTGGGCCCTTTCAGCGTGGAGGAACTGGGCACCCTGCATGCCCTGCAAGGGCTGCTGGAAATCGCCGCGCTGGCGCCCTGCTGCCAAATCGACGAGCGCCTGTCGGGCCTGACGCCCCGGGAGCGGGAGATCGCCTGGCTGCTGCGCGACGGCGCGGACAACAAGACCATTGCCCGACGCCTGGACCTGGGCCTGCCCACGGTCAAGACCCACCTGATCAACCTGTTTCGCAAGGCCGGCGTCGGCAATCGCAGCGAACTGGTCAGGGCGCTGTTCCTGTAAACCTTGGGCCCATCAACCATAAGGTTGATGGGCAACCCGGGGGCGGCGGCCGAACATGCAACTCTCCTTGCAGCCAAGAGCCTTGCCATGAACCCGCAACCCGAATGGATCACCGTCGGTGCCCTCGCCGACGGCTTCGCCGAAGACAACCACATACTCCCAGCCGTGAACGACCTGGCGGGTCGCTGCCTGACCCTGCACTTCGACAACCACTGGCAGATCGAACACCACTTCAGCGCCCATACCCTGCGCTGGAACAATGTCGGGGAAGCGTCCGACAGCGAATTGCCCTACCGTGCCACCTGCCTGCGCCACGGCATCTACCTGGTGGATTTCCTCAAGCAGGAACAGGGCCAGACGCACTCGGTGAGCCTGATCCTCGACCTTGAGCAGCAGTGTTTCACCGCCGTCATCGGGCAGATGCCCAGCCAGGCCGAATGCAGCGTCGACCTGTTCAGCCGGGCCCTGGCCGGTGGCGAGCTGACCTCGGTCAAGGCCCAGTTCCTCCACGGCGCCATCGACACCCCGCTCACCGCCCGCACGCCCCGCCATGAACCGACCGATGAACTGCTGGGCCTGCGCAACCAGTACGTCTACAGCGCCAGCGAGGCTTACGAGCACCTCTACCTGAACGCCCACTTCTATAGCTGGCAATGCCTGCGGGGCGTCGAGCAAGGGCTGGCGGATACCGATCGCTGCCATTACTACAAGATCGCCGAGCAGCTGTACCTGTTCGTCTGGCGGGAAAAGATCGTCCCGACCCTGGGCCTGGTGCTGATCGACCTCAAGGCCGGGCGCAGCGACGGCAAGATCTTCGGCTACCAGGGCGCCGACTTCAGCAGCGCCGCCAACTTCCCGGTGGGTGCGCTGGCCGAGGTGCTCAATCGCACCCTGCACCGCTGATTCCAGCCATTGACCGCAGACCGCCAGCCCAGGCCAGTACCTGGACCGGCCCTACACCCCACAGGACATTTCCATGACCCTAGGCCTCGACCTGCAACGCGTCGCCCGCTGTTACCAGTCCGAACTGCAGCTGTTTGCCGAACAACACCCGCGCTCCGGCGCCTTCTACCAGGAAAACCTCCAGCACTGGCTGTACGGCGCGCCCCTGCACTGGATGCAGCAATGGCCGGGGGCCTACCCGATCATGGTGGCCGATGCCCAGGGGGCAACGCTCACCGATTGCGACGGCCATCACTACGCGGACTTCGCCCTGGGCGACACGGGCGCCATGTTCGGCCATGCCCAGCCGGCGGTTGCTGCCGCGATTGCCGAACAGGCGCGGCATGGCTCGACCCTGATGCTGCCCACTGCCGACAGCCTGTGGGTCGGCAAGGAACTGACCCGGCGCTTTGGCCTGCCCTACTGGCAGGTCACCACCTCGGCCACCGACGCCAACCGTTTTGTCCTGCGCCTGTGCCGGATGATCACCGGGCGGCAGAAGGTCCTGGTGTTCAACTGCAACTACCACGGCAGCGTCGACGAGTCCCAGGTGGAGTTCGACGCCCAGGGCCAGATGGTTCCCCGGGACGGCGTGCACGCCAACGGCCTGCAGCACCAGGCCACCACCCGGCTGGTGGAGTTCAATGACCTGCCGGCCCTGGAAGCGGCCCTGGCCCACGGCGATGTGGCCGCTGTACTCAGCGAACCCTTCATGACCAACGTCGGCATGGTGCCGCCGGCCCCGGGCTTTCATGACGGCCTGCGGGCGCTGACCCGGCGCTTCGACGTGCCGTTGATCATCGACGAAACCCATACCCTGTCCTGCGGCCCTGGCGGCTACTGTGGCGAGCACGGGTTGCAGGCGGACTTCTTCGTCCTCGGCAAATCCATCGCCGGCGGCATTCCGACGGCGGTCTGGGGCGCCAGCCAGGCCATGGCCGAGCGGATCTGGCAGGTACTGCCGCATTTCCAGCCGGGCCAGGCGATCAACCACTTCGGCTTCGGCGGCACCCTGGCCGGCAATGCCCTGCAGATGGCCGCCATGCGCGCCACCTTCAGCGAAGTGATGAACGAAGCCAACTACGCCCACATGTTTCGCCTGGCCGAGCGCCTGCGGGCCGGGGTCGAAGCGATCATCGAAAAGCATCGCCTGCCCTGGCACGTGACCCGCATCGGCGCCCGGGTCGAATACCTGTTCATGCAGCAGCCCCCGCGCAACGGCGGTGAGGCCCACCATGCCCGCCATGGGCTGATCGAGGCCTACCTGCACCTGTATCTGCTCAATCGCGGGGTGCTGCTGACGCCGTTCCACAACATGGCGCTGTTGTGCCCGAGCGCCAACGAAGAACAGGTCGACCTGCACAACCGCCTGCTGGACCAGTGCCTGAGCCAGGTCCTGCCAGGAGCCCGCGCATGAACCAGGACCTGCACGGGCGCATCGCCCTGGTCACGGGTTCCGGCCAGGGCATAGGCCGGGCGATCGCCCAATTGTTCGCCGCCCAGGGGGCCAGGGTCATGCTCGCCACCCGCAGCCTTGCCTCGGGAACTGAAACCCAGCGCCTGATTCGCCAGGCCGGAGGAACCGCCGAGTTGCTCTGCGTGGACCTGGCAACCCGGGCCGCGGCCGAACAGGCGGTGGCGGCAACCCTGGAGGCGTTCGGCGGACTGGACCTGCTGCTGCACAACGCCGGGATCTTTCCCATGCAGAAGCTGGCCGAACTGGAGGAGCAGACCCTGGACAGCACCCTGGCGGTCAACCTGAAAAGCTGCTTCTGGCTGACCCGGGCGGCGCTGCCAGCGCTGCGCCAGGCACCGCAGCCGAGGATCGTCGTCACCTCATCGGTCACCGGCCCGCGCACGGCGATTCCCGGGCTCGCCCACTACGCGGCGTCCAAGGCCGGGGTCAATGGCTTTATCCGCGCGGCGGCGCTGGAGCTGGCGGAATACGGGATCACCGTCAACGGTGTCGAACCGGGGCTGATCGCCACCCAGGCCATGGGCAACCTGGGCGACGCCGCGACACTGGCCGCGCACATTCCCCTGAAACGCCTGGGCACGGCCGAGGATATCGCCTGGGCCATGCTGTTCCTGGCGTCGCCACAAGCGGGCTACATCACCGGGCAGACCCTAGTGGTGGACGGTGGCGCCCTGCTTGCGGAAAACAGCCAATTGTAGAAACGCACCGGGCAGGCTTTGGAGGCCCGTTCGCCGGCAAGCCGGCTCCTGCCGGGCGGGGGCGCTCCCGCTGCCGGGTCTCGGCTACCCTTGTCCGCTGCGGTCACAGGAACCAAGGCTGCCGTTGGCCGATAGGCATGTACCGCCCCTGACCCAGGAACCCGAACATGGCTGTAGAGATAGCGGTAATCGATGATTGGCAGGACGTAGCGCAGGACGTGGTGGACTGGTCGGTGCTCGACAGCATCGGCAGGCTCAGTTTTCTCCACGACTACCCGGCCGACCCCGCCACCCTGGCCCAGCGCCTGCAACCCTTTCAGGTGATCTGCGTGATGCGCGAGCGCACGCTGTTCGATGAATCCCTGCTGCGCAGCCTGCCGCGGCTCAAGCTGCTGCTGACCGGCGGCATGCGCAACGCGGCCATCGACCTCAAGGCCGCCAGCGCCCTGGGGATCCAGGTGTGTGGCACCGACAGCTACAAGCACGCTGCGCCGGAACTGACCTGGGCCCTGCTCATGGCCCTGAGTCGCAACCTGCTGGCCGAAGCCAATGCCTTGCGCGCCGGCGGCTGGCAACAGGGCCTGGGAGGCGACCTGCACGGCAAGACCCTGGGCATTCTCGGCCTGGGCAGTATCGGCCAGCGGGTGGCGCAGTTCGGCCAGGTGTTCGGCATGCGGGTGATTGCCTGGAGCGAAAACCTCACGGCTGAACGCGCGGCCGCGGCCGGGGTGGTTCATGTCGGCAAGCGCGAACTGTTCGAACAGGCCGATGTGCTCTCGGTGCATCTGGTGCTCAGCGACCGCAGCCGTGGCCTGGTGGACGCTCAGGCGCTGGCCTGGATGCGGCCCGGCGCGCTGCTGGTGAACACCGCCCGCGGACCGATTGTCGATGAGGCCGCCCTGATCGCTGCCCTGGAACAGGGCCGGCTGGCGGGGGCGGCGCTGGATGTATTCGCCGAGGAACCGTTGCCCGGCGACCATCCTTTCCGGCGCTTGCCCAATGTTCTGGCCACACCTCATGTCGGTTATGTCAGCCGGCAGAACTACCGGCAGTTCTTTGCCCAGATGATCGAAGACCTGCAAGCCTGGCACGCCGGCCAGCCGATCCGGCTGCTCAACTGAGCCTGGGATCGATACGAACCTGCACGACGGCAAGCCTGCGAAAAGGCCCGCAAGACCTTGCCTGGCGATCACCCGTCCACACAGGCACTGCCCGTTCTTCGGGCAGGAGCGCACCAGAACGGCCCCCGCCTCCGGCCCCGCTCACCCTTTTCGCGCTCGGGCGGCAACGGCCGCGCGCTCGGGCGGTGCACGCCCGACCTTTCGTCGGGACGAATCGGCCGGCCACAGCAGCCAACCCAGGAAACCTCCAGCTCGCCCGGCACCGCTCTAGGTTCTGTCCTAGACTGAGTTTCGCACTGTGACCGGGCAGTCACATCCGCATTGAAAAAGTCGAAACTTTTCGCTTCGGCCCAAGGTCAGGTGAAAGGTAGGGGCGCTGCCACTGGTGCATTCCTTGCAGCGGCCACTTCACCCTTTCTGCTTCAGCGCTTGAGCAGCTCAGGCTGATCGACGCATGGCGCGCTTGCGCCCGGCCGCAGGAATTGGCCGCACGTGGCGCTAGAAACACCAGAACAGATCAATAAGACGGGAGAGACCTATGATCAGCGCCGTATTGGACACTCAGGGAGAGCATCCTCAACAGCAGGCGGGTGACCGCGCCGCCCCTTCGGTTCCGGTCCCTGGGAGCAAGACGGTGCTGCCGCTGGCCCGGACCCACCCCAACCGCAAGCGGGTGCTGTTCGTCACCTCGGAAATAGCTGATCTGGTGAAGACCGGCGGCCTTGGCGATGTCTCCGCCGCCCTGCCCCGGGCCATGGCCCACCTGCACGATGTGCGGGTGCTGATTCCCGGCTATCCCCAGGTGCTGCACAGCGAAAACCCGATCCACATCATCGGTGAGCTGGGCGGCCATGCGGCGCTGCCGGCCTGCAAGATCGGGCGCATGGACATGCCCGACGGCCTGGTGATCTACGTGCTGATCTGCCCGGAACTCTACGAGCGCGAAGGCACGCCCTACGGCGCCAACAACGGCCGCGACTGGCCCGACAACCACATTCGCTTCGCCCGCCTGGGGCTGGCCGCCGCGGATATCGCCGCCAACCTGGCGCAGATCCACTGGTGCCCCGACCTGGTGCACGCCCATGACTGGCCCGCCGGGCTGGCCCCGGCCTACATGCACTGGCGCGGGCAGCGCACCCCGACCCTGTTCACCATCCATAACCTGGCCTACCAGGGCGTGGTCAGCCTGGCCTCGTGCCCGGAACTGGGCATCCCCGAGCACGCGTTGCAACAGGAAGGCATGGAGTTCTACGGCAAACTCTCGTTCCTCAAGGCCGGCATGGCCTACGCCAGCCACATCACCACGGTCAGCGCCACCTACGCCCAGGAGATCACCACCCCGGCCTTCGGTTGCGGGCTGGACGGTTTCCTCGCCAGCAAGACCCAGCAGGGCCTGCTCAGCGGCATCCCCAACGGCATCGACGAGAGCTGGGACGCCGCCACCGACACGCACCTCATGCACCCCTTCAGCATCGGCGACTGGGACGGCAAGGCGGCCAACGCCGCCCATGTGCGGCAGATGTTCGGCCTTGACGCCAGTAGCGGCCCGTTGTTCGCCGTGGTCTCGCGGCTGGTTTACCAGAAGGGCCTGGACCTGACGGAAGCGGTGGCTGAGTTCATCGTGCAAGCAGGTGGCCAGATCGCCATCATCGGCCGCGGCGAGCCGGAAGAAGAACAGTCCATGCGCGCCCTGGCCCGGCGCTTTCCCGGCCGCATCGGGGTGCATATCGGCTTCAACGAAACCGACGCCCGGCGCATGTTCGCCGGCAGCGATTTCCTGCTCATGCCCTCGCGCTACGAGCCTTGCGGCCTGAGCCAGATGTACGCCCAGCGCTTCGGCTCGCTGCCGGTGGCGCGCAACACCGGCGGCCTGGCGGACACCATCGAGAATGGCGTCACCGGCTTTCTGTTCGACGAGTCCACCGTGGCCAGTTACCAGCAGGCCCTGACCCGGGCCTTCAAGGTGTTTGCCTACCCCGCGCTGCTCAATGCCATGCGCTGCCGGGCCATGGCGGCGCCCTTCAACTGGTGCAAGGCGGTGGAACCCTACGCCGAACTCTACGAACGACTGGTGGCCAAGGCCCTGGGGCAGGTCGCCAGACAGTAAGAGGCCCGGACAGATGCCCTCAAGCACCGTGCAACCCTGGACTCACGGCGCGCGGCTGGTGGATGCCGAGCACACCCGGTTTGCCCTGTGGGCGCCGGATGCGCGTTGCGTCAGCGTCGAGCTGGCGGACGGCCAGTCGCTGCCGATGCGCGCCCAGGCCGACGGCTGGTTCGTGATTCAGGCGCGCTGCCCGGCAGGCAGCGCCTACCGCTTCGCTATCGATGATCGGCTGCAGGTCCCGGACCCGGCCTCGCGAGCCCAGCTCGGCGACGTTCACGGGCCGAGCCTGGTGGTCGACCCCGACGCCTATCAATGGCAGCACCCGCAGTGGCGCGGCCGGCCCTGGCACGAGGCGGTGATCTACGAACTGCACGTGGGGGTCATGGGCGGCTATCAGGCGGTGCAGCACGCCCTGCCGGCCCTGGTGGAACTGGGCGTGAGCGCCATCGAGCTGATGCCCCTGGCGGAGTTTCCCGGCGAGCGCAACTGGGGCTACGACGGCGTGCTGCCCTTCGCCCCGGAAGCCTCCTATGGCGCCCCCGAGCAGCTCAAGGCACTGATCGACGCCGCCCATGGCCTGGGCCTGGCAGTGCTGCTGGACGTGGTCTACAACCACTTCGGCCCCGACGGCAATGACCTGCAGCAGTACGCCAAGGGCTTCTTTCGCCAGGACCTGCACACCCCCTGGGGCGCTGCCATCGACTTTCGCCGCCCGCAAGTGCGCGAATTCTTCATCGAGAACGCCCTGATGTGGCTGCTGGAGTACCGCTTCGACGGCTTGCGCCTGGATGCGGTACACGCCATCGACGATCCGGACTTCCTCCAGCAACTGGCGCAACGGGTGCGCCAGGCCGCGCCACCGGAGCGCCACGTATGGCTGAACCTGGAAAACGAGTTCAACCAGGCCAGCCTGTTGCAACAAGGCTTCGACGCGCAGTGGAACGACGACGGGCACAACGCCCTGCACGTGCTGCTGACCGGCGAGACCGACGCCTACTACGCCGATTTCGCCGAACAGCCCACTGCGCAACTGGCGCGCTGCCTGAGCCAGGGCTTCGCCTTCCAGGGCCATGCCAACCGCCACGGCAAGGCCCGCGGCGAACCCAGCGGGCACCTGCCGCCCAGTGCGTTCGTGCTGTTTTTGCAAAACCACGACCAGATCGGCAACCGGGCCTTTGGCGAGCGCCTCAACCAACTGGCGCCGACCCAGGCGCTGCATGCGGCGACGGTGCTGTTGCTGCTGTCACCGATGATTCCCCTGCTGTTCATGGGCGACGAAGTGGCTGCTCAGGAACCGTTCCTGTTCTTCACCAGCCACCGGGGCCAACTGGCCGACGCGGTGCGCGAAGGCCGGCGCAACGAATTCGCCGCCTTTCGCGCCTTTGCCGACGCCGAGCAACGCCAGCGCATTCCCGACCCCAATGCCGCCTCGACCTTCCAGGCCTCGCGCCCGCGGCCCCAGCCCAGCCAGGCCGAAGCCACCCGCGAGCTGTACCGCAGCCTGTTGCAGATCCGCCACCGCGAACTGATCCCGCGCCTGCCCGGCACCCGGGCCCTGGGCTGCCAGGTACTGGCCGAAGGTGCCCTGAGTGCCAGCTGGCGCTTGGGCGACGGCAGCCTGCTGCGAATCGACCTCAACCTCGGCCCGCACCCGGTGCCCGTGAGCGCCGACGCCGCGCCGCCGCTGTGTTTCGAATACCCGGCGCAGACCTTCAAGCACTGGTGCCTGGGCCAACTGCCCGCTTTCAGCGTGCTGGTGCTGCTGACCCCCGGCCCGTCCCCGACCGCCCCTGATGGAGAATGCCCATGAGCGATGCGCAACTGGAACTGCTTGCCAGCCGCGCCGGCCTGGCCGTGGACTGGGTCGACGCCAACGGCCGCCCGCAAAGGGTCGAGGACCGGGTCCTGCGGGCGGTACTGGCCGGCCTCGGGCACCCGGCCGAAGACCCGCAACAGATCGAATACAGCCTGTTGCAGCTGCAACAGTTGCAACAGAGCCGGCACCTGCCGCCGCTGCTGACCGCCGACCTTGGCCAGCACCTGGACCTGAGCCGCTACTTCGCCGCGCACACCGCCTGCAACCTGCAGCTGGAAGATGGCAGTTCGCTGCAGGCCCACCTGGATGACCAAAGCCGGCTGCCGGGCACCCTGCCCGTGGGCTACCACGCGGTGAACATCGAAGACGAACACTTTGTCCTCGCGGTGGCGCCCGAACGCTGCTTCAGCGTCGCCGATGCGGTCCACCATCCCACCCCCCGCGCCTGGGGCCTGAGCGTGCAGCTGTACGCCCTGCGGCGCCCCGGCGATGGCGGCTTCGGCGACACCCAGGCCCTGGAGGAACTGGCGCGCCAGGCCGCCGAACGCGGTGCCGATGCCCTGGCCATCAGCCCGCTGCACGCCATGTTCAGCAGCGACCCTTGGCGCTACAGCCCTTATTCGCCTTCCAGCCGGCTGTTCCTCAACAGCCTGTATGCCGCCCCCGGCGCCATCCTCGGCGACCGTGCCTGGCGCAGCGCCATCGAGGCCTGTGGCTTGAGCGAACAGTGTCACGACCTGGAACAGCTGCCGTTGATCGACTGGCCCCTGGCGGCCCAGACCAAGCAGCAGGCGTTGCGAGCGCTGTATGAAGGCTTCTGCCAGGGCCAGCATCCGCTGCACGAGGATTTCGCCAGCTATCGCCGGGCCGCCGGCGAAGCCCTGGAAAACCATTGCCGCTTCGAAGCCATCCAGGTGCAGCGCGCCGCCCGCGGCGAAGACCCGGACTGGCGTCACTGGCCAGCGCAATGGCGTGACCCGGCGAGCCCGGCGCTGGCGCTGTTCGCCGAGCAACAGGCCCACGAAATCGGCTTCCATGCCTTTTGCCAGTGGCTGATCGCCCGCAGCCTGGAACGGGCGCAAAGCGCCGCCCGCAGCAGCGGCATGGGCATCGGCCTGATCGCCGACCTGGCGGTGGGCGCCGACGGCGGTGGCAGCCAGGCCTGGAGCCGCCAGGAGCAGTTGCTGGCGAACCTGACCGTCGGCGCGCCGCCAGACATCCTCAACCGCCAGGGCCAGGGCTGGGGCATTTCGGCCTTTTCCCCGGAAGGCCTGCAACGCCACGGCTTCCGGGCCTTCATCGAAATGCTCCGGGCCAACTTCGCCCATGCCGGCGGCTTGCGCATCGACCATGTCATGGGCCTGCAACGGCTGTGGGTGATACCCCTGGGCGCGCCGCCCAGCGACGGTGCCTACCTGTATTACCCGGTGGATGACCTGTTGCGCCTACTGACCCTGGAGTCGCATCGGCACCAGGCCATCGTGCTCGGCGAAGACCTGGGCACGGTGCCTGACGGGCTGCGGGAAAAACTCGCCGCCCGGGCCATGCTCGGCATGCGCGTGCTGCTGTTCGAACAGGAGCATGGCTGTCGCTTCAAACCCATCCTCGACTGGCCGGACAACGCCCTGGCCACCACCAGCACCCACGACCTGCCGCCCCTTAGCGGCTGGTGGCAGAGCCGCGACATCGACTGGAACCAGCGCCTGGGCCTGGTGGATGAAGCCACGGCGCGACACTGGCGCGAACACCGCCAGCACGAGCGCAACGGCCTGCGCCAAGCCCTGGCCCAGGACCCGCAGAACTTTCGCGAGCACAGCCACGAGGCCGACCAGGTGGTGGATGCCAGCGTGCGTTTCCTCGGCCATACCCGCGCGCCCCTGGTGCTGCTGCCTCTGGAAGACGCCCTGGGCATCGACGAACAGCCCAACCTGCCCGGCACCCTCGACAGCCACCCCAACTGGCGTCGGCGCCTGGCCACTGCCAGCCGGCGCTTGCTGGACGACAGCGACGCCGCGCGGCGCCTGGAGCTGCTGGCCTGCGCCCGGCAACAGGCCCTGGAGCGTGACCGATGAGCCCGCCGGCCACGCCGTTGCTGCGGGCCACCCTGCGCCTGCAGTTTCACCAGGGTTTCAGCCTCGACGACGCCGTGCCCCTGGTGCCCTACTTCGCCCGCCTGGGGCTGAGCCACCTCTACGCCTCGCCACTGCTGTGCGCCCGGGCCGGCTCCCTGCACGGCTACGACGTGGTCGACCCGACCCGGGTCAACCCGCAGCTGGGTGGCGAAGCGGCCCTGGTGCGGCTGGTGGCCGCTCTGCGCGAGCATGGCATGGGCCTGATACTCGACATCGTCTCCAACCACATGGCGGTCGGCGGCGACGACAACCCCTGGTGGCTGGACCTGCTGCGATGGGGGCGCCTGAGCCCCTATGGCGAGTTCTTCGATATCCAGTGGCACTCCCCCGACCCGCTGCTGGAAGGCCAACTGCTGCTGCCGTTCCTTGCCAGCGACTATGGGCAGGCCTTGCAGGAAGGCCTGCTGCAACTGCAACTGGATGACGACCGCCGTGGTTTCCACGTTCGCCACGGCGGGCACTGCTTCCCCATCTGCCCCAGCGACTACGGGGAGTTGTTGCGCATCGAGCACCCGCTGCCGAGCGCCACCGCCCAGGCCTTGAAAGCCCTGGCCGACGGCTTTGCCGCCTTACGCTTCAGCAGCGCGGCCCACGCCCAGGCGCAGCCCTTGCAACAGGCCCTGGGCCAACTGCTGCAACAGCCGCCACTGCAACGCGCCATCGCGGCTCATCTGCAAGGCTACGACTCGCGCCACGGCGAGGGTTTCCAGCGCCTGCACCGGTTGCTGGAACAGCAGAGCTATCGCCTGGCCAGTTGGCGCACCGCCGCCGATGACATCAACTGGCGGCGCTTCTTCGACGTCAACGAGCTGGGCGGCCTGCGGGTCGAACGCCCGGCGGTGTTCGAGGCCACCCACGCGAAGCTCTTCGAGCTGATCCAGCACGGCCTGGTGGACGGCCTGCGCATTGACCATATCGACGGCCTGGCCGACCCCAGGGGCTATTGCCGCAAGCTGCGGCGTCGGCTCGACCGCCTGCGTCCGGGCCAGCACCTGCCGATCTACGTCGAGAAGATCCTCGGCGCCGGGGAAACCCTGCACCGCGACTGGGGCGTGGATGGCAGCACCGGCTACGAATTCATGAACCAGCTGTCACTGCTGCAACAGGCGCCCGAGGGCCAGCCCGTGCTGGCCGAGCTGTGGAGCCGGCACAGCCAGCGGCCCTCGGCGTTTGGCGAAGAGGCCCAGCTGGCACGCCGGCAGATCCTCAACGGTTCGCTGGCCAGCGATTTTGAAAGCGTGGCCCAGGCCCTGTTGCAAGTGGCGCGCCTGGACCTGATGAGCCGCGACCTGACCCTGGGAGCGATCCGCCGCGCGCTGCAGGAGCTGATCGTGCATTTTCCGGTGTACCGCACCTACGTCAGCGCCTGCGGCCGTGGGCACCAGGACCAGCGCCTGTTCCAACACGCCCTGGACGGCGCCCGAGCATGCCTGAGCGAGGCCGACTGGCCGGTGCTCGACTGCCTGGATCGCTGGCTCGGCGGCCAGGGCTGGCGCGGCCAACCGCCAGGGCGCGGGCGCAAGCTGTGGCGCCACGCCAGTGTGCGCTTCCAGCAACTGACATCACCGGCGGCGGCCAAGGCCGTGGAAGACACCGCCTTCTATCGCTCGGCGGTAGCACTGGCACGCAATGACGTGGGCTTCAACAGCGAGCAGTTCAGTGCGCCGATCGCGGCCTTTCATGCCGCCTGCCAGCAACGCCTGGAGCGCTTTCCCGACAACCTGCTGACCAGCGCCACCCATGACCACAAGCGCGGCGAAGACAGCCGCGCGCGCCTGGCGGTGCTCAGCGAACGGGCCCCGTGGTACGCCGCGCAGGTGGACCATTGGCGGACCCTGGCCGCGCCCCTGCGCCGGCAGGCGCATGCACCATCGGCGGGGGATGAATTGATCCTCTACCAGAGCCTGCTGGGCAGTTGGCCCCTGGACCTGCAAGGCGACGATCAGGCGGCCCTGGAGCGCTATGCGCAGCGGATCTGGCAATGGCAGCTCAAGGCCCTGCGCGAAGCCAAATTGCACAGCAACTGGGCAGCGCCAAACAGCGACTACGAAGACGCCGTGCAAGCCTTTGTCCAGGCGCTGCTGGTGGCGCCCCAGGGCCTGGCGCTGCGCCAGTCGATTGCCGCGGCGGCCCATGCGCTGGCCCCGGCGGGCGCCCTCAACAGCCTGGCGCAAACTTTGCTGCGCATGACCGTACCGGGGGTCCCGGACCTGTACCAGGGCAACGAGTTCTGGGACTTCAGCCTGGTGGACCCGGACAACCGCCGGCCCGTCGACTACCGGGCCCGGCAGGCCGCGCTGGAAGGTGGCGGCGATCCACGGCAGTGGCTCGCGCAGTGGCGGGACGGGCGCCTCAAGCAGGCCGTGATCGCTCGGACCCTGGGCCTGCGCCGCCAGTACCCGGAGCTGTTCCAGCGGGGCCGCTACCAGCCGCTGCCGGTGCTCGGCCAGCACGCTGCGCGGGTCCTGGCGTTCATGCGCGAATACCGCGAGCAGCGGGCCGTGGTGATAGTGCCGGTGCAAGTCGCCGGCTGGCTGGAAAATCGCGCAACACCGACGATCGATGCGCCGCTTTGGGGCGACACCCGGGTGCCATTACCGTTCGACGCCGCGGGCCGAAACCTGAATGGACTTTTTTCCACGGTAACAGTCACACCCCACAGGGAACTGATGATCAGTGCCGTACTGCAAGACTTTGCGCTCAACCTCTTGATCCAACCTTGAGTTCAGTCCAGGAGCATTGCGATGAGTACCGACGACAAACGCATTCGTGAATTCGCTTATCAGATCTGGGAGTCGGAAGGTAAGCCTGAGGGCCAGGAGGCCCGCCATTGGGACATGGCGCGCAAGCTCGCCGAGGCCGAGGCCCTGGCCCCGAGCACGCCGCCCAAGGCCAAGCCGGCAAGCGCCAAGCCCGCGGCCAGAAGCGCCGCCAAACCCAAGGCCAAGCCCGCCGCCGCGGTCGTGGTGCCGCCGGGGGAAAAACCCGCCACCGCGAAGAAGCCCCGGGCGCCGCGCAAACCGCCGGCCAACTGACGCCCCGGCGGCCACCTGACCCGCGTCACCCAGTGGCGCGCCCCGGCGCCACCACGGCCGCGCTCGCCCTGAAGAACAGGCCCGCCCCGCCACCTTGTTATTGCAGGAGCCACCATGAGCAGACCCAAGCAACCCGGCACGCCCTCTCCCGAGAGCGAGCCCTCGCGCATTCGTGAAGGCCTGCCCTTCCCCCTCGGCGCCACCTGGGATGGCCTGGGAGTCAACTTCGCACTGTTTTCGGCGAACGCCACCAAGGTCGAGCTCTGTGTGTTCGATGCCGCTGGCGAGGTGGAGCTCGAACGCATCGAACTGCCGGAATACACCGACGAGATCTTCCACGGCTACCTGCCCGACGCTCACCCGGGGCTGATCTACGGCTACCGCGTGCACGGTCCCTACGACCCGCAAAATGGCCATCGCTTCAACCCCAACAAGCTGCTGATCGACCCCTATGCCAAGCAACTGGTGGGCGAGCTGAAATGGTCCGAGGCGCTGTTCGGCTACACCATCGGCCACCCGGACGCCGACCTCAGTTTCGATGAGCGCGACAGCGCGCCCTTCGTGCCCAAGTGCAAGGTCATCGACCCGGCGCACACCTGGGGCCACGACCAGCGGGTCAGCGTGCCCTGGGACAAGACCGTCATCTACGAGACCCATGTGCGCGGTTTCACCATGCGCCACCCCGCGGTGCCGGAACACCTGCGGGGCAGCTTCGCCGGGCTGATGGTGGACGACGTGCTGGAGCACATCCGCACGCTCGGGGTGTCGTCGGTGGAGCTGCTGCCGATCCACGCCTTCGTCAACGACCAGCACCTGCTGCACAAGGGCATGACCAACTACTGGGGCTACAACAGCATCGCCTTCTTCGCCCCGGACCCGCGCTACCTGGCCAGCGGCAAGATCGCCGAATTCAAGGAAATGGTCGCGCACCTGCACGAAGCCGGGCTGGAGGTGATCCTCGACGTGGTCTACAACCACACCGCCGAAGGCAACGAGCAAGGCCCGACCCTGTCCATGCGCGGCATCGACAACGCCTCCTACTACCGCCTGATGCCCGACGACAAGCGCTTCTACATCAACGATTCGGGCACCGGCAACACCCTGGACCTGAGCCACCCCTGCGTGTTGCAGATGGTCACCGACTCGCTGCGCTACTGGGCCACGGAAATGCACGTGGACGGCTTCCGCTTCGACCTGGCGACCATTCTCGGGCGTTACCACGACGGCTTCGACGAGCGCCACAGCTTCCTGGTGGCCTGCCGCCAGGACCCGGTGCTGCGCCAAGTGAAGCTGATCGCCGAGCCTTGGGACTGCGGCCCCGGTGGCTACCAGGTGGGCAAGTTCCCGCCGGGCTGGGTGGAGTGGAACGACCGCTTTCGCGACACCGTGCGCGCCTTCTGGAAAGGCGACGACGGCCAGCTCGCGGACTTTGCCGGGCGCCTGACCGCCTCCGGTGAAATGTTCAACCAGCGCGGTCGCCGGCCCTACGCCTCGGTCAATTTCGTCACCGCCCACGACGGCTTCACCCTGCACGACCTGGTGTCCTACAACGACAAGCACAACCAGGCCAACGACGAAAACAACCAGGACGGCAGCAACCACAACCTGTCCTGGAACCACGGTGTCGAAGGCCCCAGCGATGACCCCGAGATCAACGCCCTGCGCCTGCGCCAGATGCGCAACTTCTTCGCCACCCTGCTGCTGGCCCAGGGCACGCCGATGATGGTCGCCGGCGACGAGTTCGCCCGCACCCAGCACGGCAACAACAACGCCTACTGCCAGGACAGCGAGATCGGCTGGGTCAACTGGGAGCTCGATAGCGACGGCAAATCCCTGCTCAGGTTCGTCAAGCGCCTGATCAAGCTGCGCCTGAGCTACCCGATCCTGCGTCGCGGGCGCTTCCTGGTGGGCAGCTACAACGAAGACATCGGGGTCAAGGACGTCACCTGGCTGGCCCCCGACGGCAGCGAAATGACCACCGAGCACTGGCAGGACGCCCACGGCCGCTGCCTGGGCATGTTGCTGGACGGGCGCGCCCAGGAAACCGGAATCCGCCGCCCGGGTGCCGACGCCACCCTGCTGCTGGTGGTCAACGCCCACCACGACATCGTCAACTTCCGCCTGCCCGAGGTGCCGGCGGGTGAATGCTGGACCTGCATGCTCGACACCCACCAGCCGGCGGTGCACGGCCAGGAACGCTTTGCCTTCGGCCACGAGTACTCGGTGACCGGGCGTTCCCTGCTGCTTTTTGAACTGCAGCACGAAGACCCGGACTGATCACCGCCGCTGAAGCCGGCCCCTGCGCTCGCCGGGCGTTCGTCAGAAGCTCGGGCCTGGCGGAAAAATGCGGCTACCCTGAGAACCGGGCGGCAATCGGCAAATTCAACTCACCCCCTGTGTCGGCAATCCGGGGCTGAGTATGATTGCGCTCGGATCACGGTGTGCCAAAGGTCGGCGACACCGGTACTTCACGCTGAGGCAAACGCCATGGAATCAGCGTTCGTGCAAACCCAGGGTCACGATTGAACAGAGGTTCAAGCGCTATTGCGGTGATCCGGAAAACAGGGATGTGACACCTCATGAAAGCCATACCCGCATTCGACAGCAGCTGGCCCAGCCAGATCTGGAACGGCGCGCGAAGCCTCGTCGACGTTCCCCCCATCAGCCTGGCCAACCTGGTTCCGGCTGGCTCCCGGGCCGTGATCGTCGCCCCTCACCCCGGAGACGAGGTGGTGGCCAGCGGCGGCCTGCTGCAACTGCTCGCCCACCACGGCCACCCTCTGCAATTGATCTCCATCAGTGATGGCAGCGCCAGCCACCCCGGCTCGGCGTTGTGGCCCAAGCGCCGCCTCAGCGTGTTCCGCCCCCAGGAAAGCGCCGAAGCCCTGCGTCGCATGGGCTTGCCGCTGCACAGCCTGAAGTGGATTCGCGGCGGTTTTGCCGACAGCGCCCTGACCGAGCGCGAAGCGCAGTTGGTGCCGTTCATCCGCCGCTACCTGCGCGATACCGACGTGGTGTTCAGCACCTGGCGCGCCGACGGCAACCTCGACCATGAAGCTGTCGGCCGGGCCACGGCCAAGGCGGCGAGCCTGGTGGGCGCGCGCTTTCATGAAATACCGATCTGGGCCTGGCACTGGTCGCTGCGCGAGGAGCACCAGTTCCCCTGGCAGCGCGCACGCAAGCTGCGCCTGGACACCTGGACCGTGGCCCGCAAGCGCCATGCTGCCCATGCCTATGCCAGCCAGCTGCAGGGGGAACCGGCGATCGGCCTGGAACCGTCGCTGTCGCCGATCGTCCTGGAGCGCTTGCGCCTGCCCTACGAAATCATCCTGATGTAGGGCCCCACCCGCCGCCGTCCGCGTAGCCGCCGAGCCCTTAGGGCCTTGCCTGACAATCACCCGCCGAACCCGCGGCGACCTCCAGAGCGCCGTGGCCCTGCGGGCCGTTCGCAGCCTGCGGCAGCGGCTACAGGCACCCGTGGGTCAAGGGGCCGGGTGCAGGATCAGCACCGCCAGCGGCGGCAGGTTGAGCACCAGGGACAGGGGCTGGCCGTGGCTGCTCTGTTCTTCGCTGAAGGCCTCGCCAGCGTTGCCGTAGTTGGAGCCGGCATACAGCTGCGAATCGCTGTTGAGCAACTCGCTCCAGCGGCCCGCGACTGGCACGCCCACGCGGTAGCCCTGGCGCGGCACCGGGGTGAAGTTGGCCACCACCAGCAGCGGTTCGCCGTCCTGGCTCCAGCGCAACCAGGCATACACGCTGTTGATCGCGTCGTCGCCAATCAGCCACTGGAAACCCTGGGGCGCGTTGTCCTGGTCATGCAATGCCGGGTGTTGGCGATACAGGCGGTTGAGGTCGGCCACCAGTTGCTGCACGCCGCGGTGCTCGGGGTATTGCAGCAGGTACCAGTCCAGTTGCTGGTCGTGGTTCCACTCGCGCCACTGGCCGAACTCGCAGCCCATGAACAGCAGTTTCTTGCCCGGGTGGGCCCACATGAAGCTCAGGTAGGCCCGCAGGTTGGCGAACTTCTGCCAGCGGTCGCCGGGCATCTTGTCGATCAGCGAATGCTTGCCGTGCACCACTTCGTCATGGGAGATCGGCAGGATGAAACGCTCGGACCAGGCATACACCAGGCCAAAGCTCAGTTCGTTGTGATGGTGCGCGCGGTACACCGGATCCTGCTGGATGTAGTGCAATGAATCGTGCATCCAGCCCATGTTCCATTTATAGGCGAAGCCCAGGCCACCCTGGTCGGTGCGCTGGCTGACGCCGGGCCAGGCGGTGGATTCCTCGGCAATCACCAGGGCGCCCGGCGCTTCCAGGGCCACCACGTCATTGAGGTGGCGCAAGAAGTCGATGGCTTCGAGGTTTTCCCGGCCACCGTGGCGGTTCGGCACCCACTCTCCGGCCTTGCGCGAATAGTCGCGGTAGAGCATCGAGGCCACGGCATCCACCCGCAGGCCGTCGACATGGAAATGCTTGAGCCAGTGCAGCGCCGACGCCAGCATGAAACCGTGCACCTCGGTGCGTCCGAGGTTGTAGATCAGCGTGTCCCAGTCCTGGTGGAAGCCTTCCAGCGGGTTGCCGTATTCATACAGCGCGGTGCCGTCGAACTGTGCCAGGCCGTGGCTGTCGGTGGGAAAGTGCGCCGGCACCCAGTCGAGGATCACCCCGAGGTCCGCCTGGTGGCAGGCGTTGACGAAGGCCGCGAACTCCTGCGGGCTGCCGTAGCGGGCGCTGGGGGCGAACTGCGACAGTGGCTGGTAGCCCCAGGAGCCGCCAAACGGGTGCTCCATGATCGGCATCAACTCGATATGGGTGAAGCCCAGGTCCTTGACGTAGGGAATCAGCCGCTCGGCCAGTTCGGCCCAGCAGTACTGGCGGGCCACCTCTCCCAGGTCATCCACTTCACACTGCCAGGAACCGGCGTGCAGCTCATAGATCGACAGCGGCGCACTCACCTGCTGGCGCTCGCCCCGGGCCAGCATCCACGCCTGGTCCTGCCAGTCGATGCATAGCGGCGCGGCCACCTTGGACGCGGTATCCGGCGGCAACTGGGTGGCCAGGGCCATGGGGTCGGCCTTGAGCGGCAGGGTCCCTTCGGGCCCGAGGATCTCGTACTTGTAGGCTTCGCCGGCCTGCAGGCGCGGAATGAACAGTTCCCAGACCCCGGACGGATGGCGCAGGCGCATCGGATGCCGGCGCCCGTCCCAGATATTGAAGTCGCCCACCACCGAGACCCGCCGGGCATTGGGCGCCCAGACCGCAAAGCGCACGCCGTCGATGCCGTCCACCGTGCTCAGCTGTGCCCCCAGGCAGGCGCTGAGATCGCGATGGTTACCCTCGGCAAACAGGTACAGGTCCAGCTCCCCGAGCAATGGACCGAAGCTGTAGGGGTCTTCGCTGACCTGCTCGCCGCCGGCCCATTGAATGCGCAACAGATAGGGCCGGGCCTCGGCAAAGTGCCCGGCAAACAACCCCGGCACCGCGCTGGCCTGCAGGCTGCCGAGCACCTGCTGCGAGCCGCGCTCCAGCACCTGCACGCTCAGGGCCCCGGGCAGGAAGGCACGGATGAACTGGCCGCCGGCGCCATCGCCGTGGGGGCCAAGCACCGCGAACGGATCCGGGTGTTCGGCCCTGACCAGGGCTTCGCTGGCGGTTGCCGAAGGGAGCAATGCCGGTGGGTTCTTTCCCTGTTCCTTGTTCGAGAAACTCATGACTGCTCTCCACCACTCTCAATGTCGGAAAAGGGTTTCAATTCACGTAACAGCCCCGCCAGACCGTGCAGCGGCACATGCAACCAGGCGGGGCGATTCTCCACTTCATAGGCCAGCTCGTAGGCAGCCTTCTCCAGGCTGAACAGCGCCAGGGCAGCCTCCGCTGCCGCCGGATCCTGCCAGCCATGGGCAAGATTAGCCGTCGCCAGCCGATACGCCTCGACAAACGCCTGCCGGGCCTCGGCCAGATAGCGCGCGACCACTTTGCGACGCCCCGCCGCTGCCGCCGCCCCATCCACCGCAGGCGCCTCCAGGGCCATGGCCGCCGCGTAATCGAAAGAGCGCATCACCCCGCTGACATCCTTGTAGGGGCTGTGCTTGCCTCGCCGTTCGGCCAGCGGCCGGGCCGGCTCGCCCTCGAAGTCGATCAGGTAGGCGTCGCCCTTGATCACCAGCACCTGCCCCAGGTGCAGGTCGCCGTGAACGCGGATGCGCACGCCCCCCAGCAACTGCCTGGCCAACTGCTGGATGTGACCGAGGATCAGCGCTTTGTGCTGCAACAATTTGCCCAGCAATTTCTGCTCGCCAGCCGCCAGCTCGGCCTGATGCTGCTGCAACCGTTGCAACCCCCGTTCCAGCTGGCCGGCCACCTGGCGATTCCAGGCCTCGGTGTCCTCGACGGTGGCGCGCTCGGGGGCGAAATCCGGGTTGTCGCTGGGGGCCGCCAGCAGCAGGTGCATTTGCCCCAGGCGCTGGCCCAGCAGGCCAGCAAAGTCATGCAATTCGCCCAGGGCGTTGTAGTGCTGTTCCTGCTCGGACATGGCCTCGGCCAGCTCGTCGCGGATCGCCCGTTCGAGGTTGTTCCGGGTCCACTCCCAGGCGTCGCCCTGATTGCTCAGGTAGCCCTGCGCGATCATCAGCAGGTGATCTTGCCCTGCGGCATCGCGGCGGACCACCGAGCCCAGCAGCGGCGAGATATGGGCAAAGCCTGCGGCGGTGAGGAAGGCGCCCATTTCCAGCTCCGGATGAATGCCCCCCGCGACCTTGCGGATCAGCTTGAGCACCAGGCTGCCGCCCACCACCACCGAGCTGTTGGATTGCTCCGCCGACAGGTAGCGCACCTCGGCGTCGGCGCCCAGGTCGAGCGCCGCCAGCTGGCGGCTGGCGCTAAACAGGATCTGCCCCTGCGCGCAGTCCAGGCGGGCCGCTCCCTGCAATGCCAGCAGCACGCTGCGCACGAAGCTGTCAAGGGCAAAGGCATCGGTGATCAGCCCGACCTGGCGCCCGCGGCGCACCCGGGCCATGGCCAGTTGCTGGGGCAAGGCACTGTTGATCTGCTCTTCGGCCAGCAGGCCGAACGGCAACTGGTAGCGCTCGCTGCGCCCGCCACTGGTGACTTCGACCTCGCTGAGCAGCACCGGTTGCTGCGGGTCGCCAAAGCGCACGCCGTAGGCGATTCGCACTTGCTCGATGGCGCAGCCCTTGGCGGCGAACCAGCGCCGCTTGGGCAACCAGCTGGGCAGCACTTCGTGCTCCAGGGTGGTGCGCGACGGGGCTTCGAGCAACTCTTCGAGGCGCTTTTTCAGCACCAGGGTGGTGAAGTCCGGCAGGCTCTGGGCCGGCGCCACGTGCCAGCTGGGCATCTGGTTTTCCGCCGCCAGGACGAACCAGTAGAAACCGTAGGGCGCCAGGGTCAGGAGGAAATTCAACTGGCCAATGGGCGGGAAGGCATTACCGCCGAGCATCTCCACCGGCACCATTCCGGCGAACGCCGACAGGTCCAGCTCCGCCGCCTGGGCGCTGCGTGAAACGTTGGCCACGCAGAGAATGATCTCGTGCTTGCCGTCGGGCCCGGTGTACTCGCGGGTGTAGGCCAGGATCCGCCGGTTGCTCGGCGACAGCATCTTCAGCGTGCCGCGCCCGAAGGCCTTGGACTGCTGGCGGGTGGCGAGCATGCGCCGGGTCCAGTTAAGCAGCGAATGCGGGTCGCCGGCCTGGGTCTCGACGTTGACCGAGGGGTAGCCGTAGAGCGGGTCCATGATCGGCGGCAGCACCAGGCTGGCCGGGTCGGCCCGGGAAAAACCGCCGTTGCGGTCGATGGACCACTGCATCGGCGTGCGCACGCCGTCGCGGTCCCCCAGGTAGATGTTGTCGCCCATGCCGATTTCGTCGCCGTAATACAGGGTCGGGGTGCCGGGCATCGACAGCAGCAGGCTGTTGAGCAGCTCGATGCGTCGCCGGTCGCGCTCCATCAGCGGCGCCAGGCGCCGGCGGATGCCCAGGTTGATCCGCGCCCGACGGTCGGCGGCGTAGTAGTTCCACAGGTAGTCGCGCTCCTTGTCGGTGACCATCTCCAGGGTCAGCTCATCGTGGTTGCGCAGGAAGATCGCCCACTGGCAGTTGGCGGGGATTTCCGGGGTCTGGCGCAGGATGTCGGTGATCGGAAAACGGTCTTCCTGGGCCAGGGCCATGTACATGCGCGGCATCAGCGGGAAGTGAAAGGCCATGTGGCACTCGTCGCCGTTGTCGCCCTTCTGGTCGCCGAAATACAGCTGGGTGTCTTCCGGCCACTGGTTGGCTTCGGCCAGGAGCATGCGGTCCGGGTAATGGGCGTCGATCTCGGCACGGATCCGCTTGAGCACATCGTGGGTTTGCGGGAGGTTCTCGTTGTGGGTGCCGTCGCGCTCGATCAGGTAGGGAATGGCGTCCAGGCGCAGGCCGTCGATGCCCATGTCCAGCCAGTAGCGCATCACCGAGAGCACGGCCTTCATGACCTGGGGGTTGTCGAAGTTGAGGTCCGGCTGGTGCGAATAGAAGCGGTGCCAGAAGTATTGGCCGGCGACTGGGTCCCAGGTCCAGTTGGACTTCTCGGTGTCGAGGAAGATGATCCGCGTGCCGGCGTATTTCTGGTCGTCATCGGACCACACGTAGAAGTCCCGCGCCGCCGAGCCGGGCTTGGCCTTGCGCGCCCGCTGGAACCAGGGGTGCTGGTCGGAAGTGTGGTTGATCACCAGCTCGGTGATGACCCGCAAGCCACGCTTGTGGGCCTCGGCGATAAAGCGCCGGGCATCGGCCAGGGTCCCGTAGTCGCTGTGCACGCCACGGTATTCGGCAATGTCATAGCCGTCGTCGCGGCGTGGCGAGGGGTAGAACGGCAGCAGCCAGAGGGTGTTGACCCCCAGGTCCTTGATGTAGTCGAGCTTGGCGATCAGCCCGGGAAAGTCGCCGATTCCGTCGTTGTTGGAGTCGAAAAACGACTTCACATGCACCTGATAGATCACCGCGTCCTTGTACCAGAGCGGGTCCTTGATGAAGGTCGCCGAGCGAGGTTTCTTGGCCATGTCTGACTCCTGAAAAAGTGGATTCGCCGCTGCCGCAACGCGCGCTCCCCGGTCGTCGCCGGCCTACCAGCGAAGGCGTCGGTCGCACTTGCGCAAGGCTCGGGGCCCATTCGCCGCGGCGGCCGGCTCCTACGGGGCGCTGATGCGCCAGATGCCAAAGGGCTGCGCCGGTTCGATACGCATGAACTGGGTCTTGCCGTGCCAGGTCCAGCGGTGGCCGTTCATCAGGTCTTCACCCAGGGTCTGGGCGTCATCGCCCAGGCCCATTTCCCACAGCGGCAATTCGAAATGCGCTTCCTGGGCATTGACCGGATCAAGGCTGACCGCCACCAGCACGAAGTTGTCGCCGCGGCGCTTGCCGAAATACAGGATCTGATCGTTCCAGGCGTTGTACAGCTTGAGCCCCAGGTGGCTGTGCAGCGCCGGGTTCTGCCGGCGGATGCGGTTGAGCTGGGCGATCTCGGCAATGATGTTGCCCGGCGCCGTAAAGTCCCGCGGGCGGATCTGGTATTTCTCCGAATCGAGGTATTCCTCCTTGCCCGGCACCGGCGCCGACTCGCACAGTTCGAACCCGCTATACATGCCCCACAGCCCCGAGCCCATGGTCGCCAGCACGGCGCGGATGAGGAACCCGGGGCGCCCCGAGTCATGCAGGAACTGCGGGTTGATGTCCGGGGTGTTGACGAAGAAGTTGGGCCGGAAGCATTCGCGCCACGGCGACTGGTTGAGCTCGCTGAAATAGCTGGCCAGCTCGCTCTTGGTGTTGCGCCAGGTGAAGTAGGTGTAGCTCTGGGTGTAACCGACCTTGCCCAGGCGCGCCATCATCGCCGGGGTGGTGAAAGCTTCGGCGAGGAAGATCACCTCCGGGTACTGGCCGCGCACATCGCCGATCAGCCATTGCCAGAACGGCAGCGGCTTGGTGTGCGGGTTGTCCACGCGAAAGGTCTTGACCCCCTCCTCGACCCAGCCGATGACGATGTCCCGCAGCTCCAGCCACAGGCTGGGAATGGCTTCGGCGGCATAGAAGTCGACATTGACGATGTCCTGGTACTTCTTCGGCGGGTTCTCGGCGTATTTGATGGTGCCGTCCGGGCGCCAGTTGAACCAGCCCGGGTGCTGCTTGAGCCAGGGGTGGTCCTGGGAGCACTGGATGGCGAAATCCAGGGCAATCTCCAGGCCGTGGTCGGCGGCGGCCGCGACCAGTCGGCGAAAATCCTCCAGGCTGCCCAGCTGCGGGTGAATGGCCTCGTGGCCACCCTCCTCGCTGCCGATTGCATAGGGGCTGCCGGGGTCGTCCGGGCCCGCCGTCAAGGCGTTGTTGCGGCCCTTGCGGTGGCGGCGGCCGATGGGATGGATCGGCGGGAAATACAGCACGTCAAAGCCCATGTCATGGATCATCGACAGTCGCGAGTGGACGTCGTTGAAGGTGCCGTGGCGGGCCGGATCTTCGGTGATCGAGCGCGGAAACAGCTCGTACCAGCTGGCGAACTGCGCCTGGACCCGCTCCACATCCAGCGGGTATTCGGGGCTCAGGCTCAAATAGGGCCGATGATCGGCCTCGGCCATCAACTGCGTGCTGGCCTGGCTGAGAAACAGCGCCACCTGCTCGGCCTCCAGCAACCCGCACAGCTGGCCGTGCAAGGCCAGCAGTTGCTCGCGCAGCGGCCCTTCGCCGCGCTCGGCGGCCTGCTGTACATGGTTGCGCCCCTCCTGCAGCTCCAGGCTGACCGGCACCCCGGCCAGGTGCTTTTTCTCCAGTTCGTGGCAGAAGCTGGCGAATTGATCGATCCAGGCTTCGATGCAGAAACGGTAATGGCCGACCTCGGGCACCGTGAAATGCCCCTGCCAGCTGTCGTTGCCCTGGTCTTCCAGGGCCTGGCTGGCCCACGTGTCCTGCTGCTCGTTGCGCCAACGCACGCGCACCGCCAGCTTGTCGTGGCCGTCGGCAAACACCTTGCACGCCACTGCCACCTCCTGGCCGGCCACCGCCTTGACCGCGAACTGCCCGCCGTCGAGCACCGGGCGGATGTTCTCGATGGCAATGCGCGGCAGCAGCAGCGCCTGGGACAACGGCAGGTGCGCCTGGTATTGCTGTTCGGTCGGTTTTTCTACAGTCATCGAGCCTCACCCCTTGCACACGTCTTCGACGCTCTGGTGGCAGGGCCGCGGCCCCGGTGAATCAATGCACTTAGGTTCCGAGCCACAGCCTGCGGCGAAAGTTCACCGCGATTGGTCGGCCAATCGATAGGAATCAAAGCCGCGTGGTGGCGGTCCACCGAAGGAGCCCTTGCATCTGCAAGCACAAAGGAGGCCAGCACCATGAATATCCCGATCCCGGCAGCCCCCCCCGACCCCAACATCGACCAACCGACCCTGCCGCCCAGCGAACCGCCGCCCGTTCCGGAGCAGGAGCCGCCGGAAAGTACCCCGCCGCCCAAGGGCGACCCGCCCAGCACCCAGCCTCCCGTGGTGGTCAAGCATAGATAACCTGCTCCGCTGACACCCGCCGGCGAAAGCGCCCGACAGATCGCCCCTCATGCCGGCGTGTTCGCTGGCAGGCCTGCAACGACTGCCGTTGATCGCCGCCGCCGAACCCTGGCCGGCCCCTGCCCCCTAACCTGTATGCCCATTGCCAAGAGGTACGCACCATGAGCCTGCGCATCGACAACCGGATCTGTTATTTCGACACCCAGACCCTGCACCAACGCCTGCCCGCCAACGCCCTGACCATCGTTACCGACAGCGCCAAGTCGATGTCGGCGGTGGATCTGGACGGTCAGCGGGTGTACATCACCGAAGCAGAAGCCGACGCATTGACCGTAGCAGGCGCCACCGACGGCCGGCGCCATCTGAAGGCCAGCGAAGGTGATTCGGTCATTTGACTGATCTGGATCAGGGCCCGCCCTACGGCCCTGTGCCAGCACGGCTTGCAGCCCTCCCTGGTGGCGCCGGAGGGGGTACGGCAAGTTGTCGCAGGGCAGCCGTAAAGAGCCATCTGATCCGGTTTTTTATCAAATACCTGAGTCTGTTATGCAAACAGATCCGTGGTCATAGTTGCCCGGCCTGATGGAGGCTGATGAGCGAACGACCATGAGCGAAAGAATCCCCGTCCGATTAGTAGAAACCTTCGAACCTTCACGCCCTACACAGATGAAGACGAAGAGCACCGACAAACACGTCTACACCCGCAGTTTCACCGGCCTGTTCCGCACCCTGCGCATGAGCGGCGCAGGTTTCCTGTTCCTGCTGTTCTTCGGCACCGTATGGCTCAACTGGGGGGGCCGCCAGGCCGTGCTCTGGGACCTGGCCGAGAGCAAGTTCCACATCTTCGGCGCGACCTTCTGGCCCCAGGACTTCATCCTCCTGTCGGCCCTGCTGATCATCTGCGCCTTCGGCCTGTTTGCCATCACCGTGTTCGCCGGCCGGGTCTGGTGCGGCTACACCTGCCCGCAAAGCTCGTGGACCTGGTTGTTCATGTGGTGCGAAAAAGTCACCGAGGGCGAGCGCAACCAGCGGATCAAGCTGCAAGCCGCGCCCTGGGGCCTGAACAAGCTGGCGCGCCGGGCGATGAAGCACACCCTGTGGCTGGGCATCAGCCTGCTCACCGGCCTGACCTTCGTCGGCTACTTCACCCCGATCCGCCCCCTGGCCCACGAACTGCTGACCCTGCAGATCGGCGGCCTGAGCCTGTTCTGGGTGCTGTTCTTCGCCGCGGCCACCTACATCAACGCCGGCTGGCTGCGCGAAGCGGTGTGCATGCACATGTGCCCGTATGCACGCTTCCAGAGCGTGATGTTCGACAAGGACACCCTGACCATTTCCTACAACCCGGTGCGTGGCGAAAGCCGTGGCCCGCGCAAGCGCGATGTGAAGCCCGCCGATGTCGGCCTGGGCGATTGCATCGACTGCCAGGTGTGCGTGCAGGTCTGCCCGACCGGCATCGACATCCGCGATGGCCTGCAGATGGAATGCATCGGCTGCGCCGCCTGCATCGACGCCTGCGACTCGATCATGGACAAGATGGGCTACCCTCGCGGCCTGATCGCCTACACCTCCGAACATGAGCTGCAAGGCGGCAAGACCCACCTGCTGCGGCCACGCCTGGTGGGCTACAGCCTGGTGCTGCTGGTGATGATCGGCGCCCTGGCGCTGGCCCTGGTGCAACGGCCGATGGTGTCGCTGGACGTGAGCAAGGACCGTGGCCTGTTCCGCGAAAACGCCCTGGGCCAGATCGAAAACATCTACAGCCTGAAAATCATCAACAAGACCCAGGAACGTCAGCAGTACCAGTTGGCGCTGGTGGATGGCGATGGCTTCGAGCTGCAAGGCAAGACCGAACTGAGCCTGGCTCCGGGTGAAATCACCGACCTGCCCGTGTCGGTGGCAATGACCCAGGATCGTGCGCAAAGCAGCTCCCAGGCCATCAGTTTCAAGGTCAGCGACAGCGATGACCCGAGCGTCTACGCCGTGGCCAAGAGTCGTTTTGTCGCGCCGATGAACCGCTGAGCCTCTAGAATGCCGTGGCGAGGGGGCCGACTGCCGCTCCCAGTGCCACCCACACCGGGCAACCGTGACCGCCATGGCCAGCGCCATGGCGGTCGCCGCCACTCCCTCGCCACCGCAGATATGTCGACCCGATGACCAGACTGGATCCTCAACCGCAGATGAAACGCTACGAAAAATTCGCCGACGACATCGCCGAACTGATCCGTTCCGGGGTCCTGGGCCCGGGCCAGCGTGTGCCTTCGGTGCGCTACGCCAGCCAGACCTACGGGGTCAGCCCGTCGACGGTGTTCCAGGCCTATTACCTGCTGGAGCGCCGCGGCCTGATCCGCGCCCGCCCGCGTTCCGGCTACTTCGTCAATGCCCACGCGCCGAGCCCGTTCTCTGAGCCGGTGATCAGCAGCGAAGTCAATGAATCCACCGAAGTCGATGTCAGTGAGCTGGTGTTCTCGGTGCTCGACTCGATCAAGGACCCGAGCACCGTGCCCTTCGGCTCGGCGTTCCCCAGCCCGACCCTGTTCCCCCTGCAACGCCTGTCGCGCTCGCTGGCCAGCGCCAGCCGGGAAATGGACCCGCGCGTGGTGGTCACCGACATGTCGCCGGGCAACCCGCAACTGCGCCGGCAGATCGCCCTGCGCTACATGGTGGCCGGGCTGATGCTGCCGATGGAGGAGCTGCTGATCACCAACGGCGCCCTGGAGGCGCTGAACCTGTGCCTGCAAGCGGTGACCGAACCCGGCGACCTGGTGGCCATCGAGGCCCCGGCCTTCTACGCCAGCCTGCAGGTGCTGGAGCGGCTCAAGCTCAAGGCGGTGGAAATCCCCGTGCACCCGCGTGACGGCATCGACCTCGGGGTGCTGGCGCAGACCCTGGAGCGCCACCCGATCAAGGCCTGCTGGTGCATGACCAACTTCCAGAACCCGATGGGCGCGAGCATGCCCGAGGCGAAGAAACAGGAGCTGGTGGAGCTGCTGCGCCAGCACCAGGTGCCGCTGATCGAAGACGACGTCTACGCCGAGCTGTACTACGGCCAGCAAGCGCCGAAACCGGCCAAGGCCTTCGACACCGAAGGCCTGGTGATGCACTGCGGCTCCTTCGCCAAGAGCCTGGCTCCGGGCTACCGCATCGGCTGGGTGGCGGCCGGGCGTTATGCGCAGAAGATCGAACGGCTGAAACTGATGACCTCGCTGTGCGCCTCGATGCCGGCCCAGGCGGCGATTGCCGACTACCTGCAGCACGGCGGCTACGACCGCCACCTGCGCAAACTGCGCTACGCCCTGGAAGAACAGCAGAGCGCCATGCTGGCGGCGATCGCCCGCTACTTCCCGGCGCAGACCCGGGTCAGCCAGCCGGCGGGCGGCTACTTCCTGTGGCTGGAACTGCCACCGCAGATGGACTCGCTGAAACTGTTCCAGATGGCCCTGGCCCAGGGCATCAGCATCGCCCCGGGGCCGATCTTTTCCCCGACCCAGCGCTTTCGCAACTGCATCCGCCTGAACTACGGCAGCCCGTGGAACGAAGCCGCGGAACAGGCCATGGAAACCCTGGGGCGGATCATTCGCTCCTTCTGAACACAACCGCCCCCGCATTTGTAGGAGCTTGCCGGCGAAAAGGCCCGTAAGACACGCGAACGCTTACGCTGGCAAGCCAGCTCCTGCGGTGCGGTGCGGTGCGGTCCATCCCGCACCAGCTCCAGGCCGGCCGACAGGCCGCCGTCAGATGTTGATCTTGCTCTGGCTTTTGATCTTCCTGCCCCCTTAGACACGATGGCCGAACGCAGGCATTGAGCCGTGGGTAACCCGGCATGGATGCCGGGTTAGCCGCCATCCGGCCAGGGACGGCCGGTGGCGGCGGCCCACGGATCAATGCCGGAGAGAGGGCATGCCGAACCTAGGCGAGGCACCGAGTGAAGGGGCAGGAGCCCTTTGCTTACTTTGGGCTGGGCCGGCATTCCGGCTTTTCCAAAGTGAGTCGCCGTAAGGGCGAAACCGTAAGTGGCCGTTACCGCAACAACGGATATGTACCCCGTCCCACTCACCCCCCTGAAAGAACCAAAACTCCCTTGCCCCACCCCCTCATTTCCTTCAGCATCCGCACTCCAATTTTCCAGGGAAAGGAACACGTCATGGTCGAAGACCTGTATTACGACGACTACCCAGAGGCCAAGGCCGAACTGCTCAAGGCCATCGAACGCCACCGCCTGCCCCTGCTGACCCAGGAACTCAACGCCTACGACTGCATCCAGGCGATCTTCGAACTGGACGCGATCAACAACCCCAAGGACGAGGAAGACGCCTTCTTCGACCTGGCCCTGGCCCTGATCGGCTGGATCCCCGGCCCGGGACAAGGCCTGAAGACCCTTCTGCGCCTGATCAACCGCGCCCCCCAGCGCCACGCCGAAAAGCTCTTCGACATGATCCGCTACGCCCTGATGGCCTGCCGCCTGAAAACCAGCCCCGAACAGCTGCTGGAAAAGTGCCTGGACCCCGTGCGCCTGGCCGCAGAACTGCCCGAGATCATCCGCGGCGTGAGTGCCTCCAGCACCTTCAACGGCCTGACGCCCCAGCAGCAGCGCCTGGTGCTGCACAACCTCAACGAAGCCTGCGAACACACCGAATTCCTCATGGCCTCGGTGCAAGAGCGCATCGCCCCGTGGATCGCCGAGCAGCGCAACAACTCGGCCGCCGCCCACAGCCGCGGCCCGGCCCTGGTGCCCAAGCCGCAGTCTTCCCTGGAGCCGCGCGCAACCACCCTCACCCCCGCGCCGCAGCCGGCAAGCCAGGACGCCGCGAGCCTTGCCCAGGACATCAACCAGGGCCTGGAACACCTCACCGGCGAAGGTCACTGGCTGGAGCTGAACCTGCACTACCCCAACCTGGAACCAGTGTCCGGCGCCGCCTACCGAGCGGTGTTCAGTGACGGCTCGCAAGCCGAGGGCAGCCTCGACAAAGAGGGTTTTGCCCGCCTGGAAGGCATCCCCGAGGGCCCGGTGAAGATCTACTACGGCGAAGACCCGCGGCCCTACCTGCGCCTGCCGATCGTTGCCCTGCCCGCCGATGCGCAGCAACTGGAAGACGAGCTGGAGCAGCTTGACCTGGAGCCCGCCGAAGTGGACCTGGCGACCCTGCTGCTGGAAGCCTCGCAGCGCAAGGCGCCCTTCACCCTGATTCCCGTGTACTGAGACAAGGCACCGACATGAACCGCAGACAAGTGTTTCTCAGCCACAAGCAGTACCACAGCTACCTGGAAAGCCTGGCCGGCGAAGAGACCCACTGGCAGACCCACTCGATGATGGCCGACAGCCCCGAGCAGGAAGCCTCCCTCAAGGCCTCCACGGTGCGAAGCGCGCGCCTGCACCATTTGATCCTGGGCTACACCGGCGGTGCTCCCATGGAGCAACTGGCCCGGGAACTGGACGGGGTGATCGAAGGCTACGAAGACTACCAGCGCAAGATGGGGGTTTATGAGGAACGGCCGGATATCGCGCCGCTGAACATCGAAGACTACCCCGACGAGTACGAGGAATATGTCCAGGTCATCAGCCTGTGCATCCTGCTGCAGCGCAGCGACCTGCTGCCCCGCATGGCACTGCTGCAGGATCGCGCCGGCTTTAACGGCCAGGACACCCTGATCGAGGATCTGCTCAAGGCCTACCTGCCGAACCGTGAAAACGTTGATGAGTGGTTCCACCCCGTCTACACGCCCCTGATCTGGGCGATCTACAGCGAAGACCCGGACGAGCCTCGGGAGCTGCTGGTGGAGTACTGCAACCAGTGGTACGAAGCGTTCGAACAGGCCCCCTGGCACGACTCCCACCAGAACGGTGACGAAGGTTCCTACTTCGGCTACTGGGCCTTTGAAGCCGCGGCGGCGGCCTACCTGTATGGCCTGGACGACAGCGCGGTCAAGCACATGATCTTCCCCCGGGACCTGCTCGACTACGCCCGGCGCTTCACCCCGCCGCCGATACCCGAGCTGGCCGCGCAGGACTGATGCGCACGCTTTGCCTCCCCCTCACTCGAACGATGAAGTCGCCATGAAATCCTGGATCAAGACTCTACTGGTCACGCTGCTCGCGACCGCCTTGTGCCTGCTGTTTGCCCGCGTTGTCCTGCCCCCGTTGCTGATGTACCTGATACCGCCCAGCTGGGAAAGCGGCCCCTGGTACTGGGTCAATCTGCTGCTGGCCGGCTTCCTCGCCGGGCTGCTGGTGGCGCCCCTGCTGCGCACCCGGCGTTACTACCCGGTGCCTCTACTGCTGTTGTTGACCACCCTGGTGGTGGTCGGCAGTTGGGCGCAGAACCGCTGCAACGACGCCCAGCTGCAGGCCATCGAACAGCTGGAAAGGCGCAGCGCGAGCCATTCGAACCTGGGGTTCTCCGATGAGCAACCCGCGCCTTCGGCGCCAGTGGACCTGAGCGCCACACCAGGCGTCTGGGCGCATGAACAAGGCTACGGATATGGCTACAGCTGCACCCGCCCGGGGGAAACCCTGGGGTACCTGGTGCCGTTGTTGATGAGCTTTTGGGTGAGCGTGCTGGGGCTGTTGCTGGCGTTGCTGATCGGCCCCGGCCGCCGCGCCAGCTGAAGGAAACCGCAGGAGCGGGCGTGCCAGCGACGGCCTCTGCAAGGTCGGCACAAGGCTCAAGGGCCTCTTCGCCGGCCAGCTGGCTCCTGCGGGGAAGCGCGCTCGGGGCTCAGCGGCCGCCGCCCAGGTCGACGAAGGTGCCGGTGGCGTAGGAAGCCTTGTCCGAGAGCAGCCAGACTATCGCTTCGGCCACTTCGTCGGGGCGTCCACCTCGGCCCATGGGGATCGCCGATTCCAGTTTGCTGACGCGATCAGCATCGCCGCTCAGGGCGTGGAAGTCGGTGTAGATGTAGCCCGGACGCACCGCGTTGACGCGGATGCCCTCGCCCGCCACTTCCTTGGACAGGCCGATGGTGAAGGTGTCCAGGGCGCCCTTGGAGGCGGCGTAGTCGACGTATTCGCCCGGAGAACCCAGGCGCGCGGCCACCGACGAGACGTTGACGATGCTGCCGCCCTGCCCGCCATGGCGCGGCGACATGCGCAGCACCGCGTGCTTGGCGCAGAGGATCGGCCCCATGACATTGGTCTTCATGATTTTCTGGATACGGAATTCGGACATTTCATCGAGCCGCGACTTGTGCCCCACGGTCCCGGCGTTGTTGACCAGGGCCGTGACCCGCCCCAGCTCGTTGTCGACCCGGTGGAACAGGCCGATGACTTCATCTTCGATGCTGACGTCGGCGCGCACCGCAATGGCCTGCACGCCGAAGGCGCGGACCTGCTCCAGCACCTGCAGGGCGGACTGTTCGTCGGCCTGGTAGTTGATGCACACCTTGAACCCCTGCTGCGCGGCCAACAACGCCGTGGCTGCGCCAATACCTCGCCCGCCACCGGTGATGACGATGACTTTATCCATGCTGCCGACTCCCTCACTGAACATTTCAACGCGAGCCATTAAACACCGCGCGGGCAGCGATGAAAACCGCAGCCATGCCTGTCGTGAGGCGCCTTCGGTGGCGAGTGCGGCGCGGCAACGGCCGGCAGCGCGATGCTGGCGACAACATCGCCGCGAACTGCCGCCAGATCGCGACAGTCGCGCTCAGGGCGGCAGGCTCAGGTGTTTTCTTCGGCCCGCAGGATGTCCTGCATGAAGCGCTCGGGAGGCAGTGGCTGGCCGAGGAAATAGCCCTGCAACGAATCACAGCCCAGCTGGGTCAGGAAGCTCTGTTGCACCCCGGTTTCCACGCCCTCGGCGACGATCCGCAAGCCCAGGGCCTGGCCCAGGGCGACGATCGCGGAAACGATGGCCGCATCGTCGCTGTCGTGTTCCAGGTCACGGACGAAACCACGGTCGATCTTCAGTTCGTTGGCCGGCAGGCGCTTGAGGTACATCAGGCTGGAATAGCCGGTGCCGAAATCGTCGATGGACAGGTCCACCCCCATGTCCGCCAGCTGCTGCAGGACGATCATGCTGACATCGGCATCGCTCATCGCCGTGGTCTCGGTGATCTCCAGGGTCAGGTTGTTGGCCGGCAACTGGTAGCGCTCCAGCGCGTTGGCCACGCTCTTGACCAGCCCGACATGGCAGAACTGCAGGGCCGAGAGGTTCACCGCGATACGCCAGCCGGTGTAGCCCTGGACGTACCACTCGCGCATCTGCCGGCAGGCTTCGTGCAGCACCCAGTCGCCGATGGCGATGATCAGCCCGCTCTTCTCCGCCAGCTCGATGAACTTGTCCGGCAGCAGCAGGCCGTGCTGCGGGTGTTCCCAGCGCAACAGCGCCTCGGCGCCCACCGGGCGGCCATTGCTGGCGTCGAACTTGGGCTGGTAGTGCAGGCGGAATTGATGATGCTCCAGGGCATTGCGCAGGTCCTGAAGCAACTGCAACTGGCGCCGCGCGTTGCTGTTCATCGAGGCGTCGAAAAAGCTGTAGCCGTTCTTGCCGGTGGCCTTGGCGTGGTACATCGCCGCGTCGGCGTTCATCAGCAGTTCCTGGGCGGTCAGGCCATTGCCGGGGTACACCGCGATGCCGATGCTGGCGGAAATCTGCAGGTCATGTTCGGCCACCCGGAACGAACGGGACACCAGGCCCACCTGGCGTGCGGCCAGGCGCAGGGCATCGTCCGGCTCGCCGAGCTGCACCAGCAGCACGAACTCGTCGCCACCGATCCGCGCCAGGGTGTCCTCGCTGCGCAAGTCCTCGCGCAGGCGCTGGGCCACTTCGCGCAGCAACTGGTCGCCCATGTGGTGGCCAAACGCATCGTTGACCGGCTTGAAGCCATCCAGGTCGATGAACATCAAGGCAAAACAGCCCCCGTGCGCAGTCACCCGGTGCATCGCCTGATCGATGCGATCGGCCAGCAGAATGCGGTTCGGCAGCCCGGTCAGGGTGTCGTGCAGGGCCAGCTGGGTCAGCTCCCGGTTGGCCTCGGTCAAGGATTGCGCGAGCACCGCGGTACGGGCTTCCAGCCGTGCGTCCAGCACCGAGGTGAGCAAGGCGATGATCAGCACCGCCAGGGTGGTGATCAGCACCAGGTTGTCCAGGCCCTTGCCGCTCAGGCCGTTGCCCAGGGCGCCACAGAAACTGCCATCGGCGAAACGCGCGGCGGCCATGCCGGTGTAGTGCATGCCGACGATGGCAAAGCCCATGACAATCGCCGCGCCGGTACGCGCCAGGCGCACGTAGGGGGTGTTCTGGCGCAGGCGGAAAGCGATCCACAGCGCCGCCAGGGACGCGCCGAAGGCAATCAGCAGCGAGGCGCCGAACAGGCTCGGGTCGTAGTTGATGCCCGGCTGCATGCGCATCGCGGCCATGCCGGTGTAGTGCATGCCGCTGATGCCCGAGCCCATGATCAGGGCGCCGAACAGCAGCTGCCACCAAGGCAGGCGTGGCTGGCTCACCAGCCACAGGGCGAAGCCGCAGGACAGGATCGAGATCAGCAGCGACAAGGCGGTGAGCGGTATGTCGTAGCCCAGGTCGATGGGCAAGCTGAAGGCCAGCATGCCGATAAAGTGCATGGACCAGACACCGACGCCCATGGCCAGGGCTCCGCCGATCATCCACAGGTACGCCGCACGGCCCTGGGTGGTGGCAATGCGCCCGGTCAGATCAAGGGCGGTATAGGAAGCGAGGATCGCCACGAAAATGGAGATCAGGACCAATGCGGAGGAATAACTACCGATGAGCATGAGGCGTCTCTTGGCCGTTGCGCCGACCGACCTGCGCGGCGAGCGAAAGCGCAGATTGTACTGATTGCGTGAAAGAACGCATCTACAAAGTGAGCAAAAAGCCATTAGCCAGACAGAACGTCCTATGCGGCTGTCCCATGCCCCTACAAGCCTTGTGGGCATGGGCTTTGCGGGCCTTGCGGGGCACCCGCCAAAGGCCCCCGATGGGCGCCGATTCCCCCCTTTTGAGACGCCCTTGCCGCCACGCGACAGCCGGGCGCCCAGGGGCCTATTTTGGCTCGCTGGCCTGCAGCTGGCCGTCCCAGCCACCGCCCATGGCGGCGATCAGTTGCACGCTGGCGATCAACCGGCTCTGCAGCAGGCTGAGCACACTGCGTTCGTTGCTCAGGGCCGTGGTCTGGCTGGTGACCACATCCAGGTAGCCGATCAGCCCGGCCTTGTACTGGTTCTCGGTCAGGCGCAGGGCTTCACGGGCCGAGTCCAGGGCTTGCTGACGAACCCCCGCCTCGTCCTCCAGGACCTTGAGCTGGACCATGTAGTTTTCCACTTCGCGAAAACCGTCGAGCACGGTCTGCCGGTACTTGGCCACGGTCTGGTCATACACCGCCTCGGTGCGATCCACTTCCGCCGAACGCTGGCCGCCGTCGAACAGGGTCATGGCCAGCTTGGGCCCCACCGACCAGAAGCGGTTCGGCAGGCTGATCCAGTCGGCGTAGGTGCTGCTGCTGTAGCCGCCGGCCAGGCTCAGGGTCAGGTCCGGGTAGTAGGCCGCCTTGGCCACGCCGATCTTGGCGTTGGCGGCCATGACCGAGCGCTCCGCCGAGGCGATGTCCGGGCGCCGCTCCAGCAGCTGCGACGGCACGCCCAGGGGCACGGGGGGCAGCACCGGGATGCTCTCGCTTTGGGCCAGGTTGAACTCTGCCGGTGGCACGCCGATCAGCACCGCGATGGCGTTTTCGAACTGCGCCCGCTGCCAGATCAGGTCGATCAGGTCGGCCTGGGTGCTTTTCAGCTGGGTCTGCGCCTGGGCCACCGCGTCCTTGCCGGACACCCCGGCCTGATACTGGTTCTGGGTCATGGTCAGCGAGCGCTGGTAGGCCGCCACCGTGGCTTCCAGCAGGCGCTTCTGCTCGTCGATCACCCGCAGTTGCAGGTAGTTCTGCACCAGCTCCGACTGCTGGCTCAGGCGCATGGCCGCCAGGTCGGCGAAGCTCGCCTCGGCGCTGGCGGTATTGGCCTCCAGGTCACGCCGCAGCTTGCCCCACACGTCCGCTTCCCAGCTCACCCCCAACTGCGTGTTGTAGGTGTCGCGAATGCCACTGCTGGAGCTGCTCAGCCCCGAACTGCTGCTGCCGGTGCCCTGGCTGGCGCGGGTCTTGCCGGCGCTGAGGTCGACGCTGGGAAAGAACGAACCGCGGGAGCTGCGCACCAGGGCCCGGGCCTGACGGAACTGTGCCTCGGCCTGGGCCACGCTCTGGTTGGAACTGTTGAGTTTCTCGATCAGGCCGTTGAGCTGGGCATCGCCATACAGCTCCCACCAGGCGCCACGGGCGAGAGCGTCGCTGGGGTTGGCCTGGCGCCAGCCTTCGGCCTCCTTGTACTGCACCGGCTCGGCCACCGGCGGGCGCTGGTAGTCGGGACCGATGGCGCAGGCACTGAGCAGCGCCACGCACAGGCCCAGGCTCAAGGCCCGCGAGCCCCGGGCCATGGCCAGGCGCTGGGCGGACAGCAGAGTAACGGGACGGGACGATTGGTCGGTCATAGCGGCGTTTCCAGAGCAGCATCGGTACGGACCCCACGCCAGTGGTTGAACGTGTGGCGCAGGCGATCGAGATAGAGGTAGACCACCGGGGTGGTGTAAAGGGTCAGCACCTGGCTGAAAACCAGGCCGCCAATGATGGTCAGGCCCAGCGGCTGGCGCATTTCCGAACCTTCGGCGCCCCCCAGCAGCAACGGCACGGCGCCGAGGATCGCCGCCAGGGTGGTCATGAGGATTGGCCGCAGGCGCTGCAGGCAGGCACTGCGGATCGACTGCAACGGGTCCAGGCCCTGCTGGCGCTCCAGTTGCAGCGCCAGGTCGATCATCAGGATCGCGTTCTTCTTCACCACGCCGATCAGCAGGAACAGCCCCAGCAGCGAGATCAGGCTGAACTCGCCGCCCAGCGCATAGATCGAGAGCAAGGCGCCGACCCCGGCCGAGGGCAGGGTCGAGAGAATGGTCAGCGGGTGAATGTAGCTTTCATAAAGCACCCCGAGCACCAGGTACACCGCCAGCAGCGCGCCGAGAATCATGAACGGCTGGCTCTTCTGGGTGGCGGCGAAGGCGTCGGCGGTGCCGGCCATCTTGACGATCACGTCCTCGGGCATGCCCAGCTTGGCAATCGCCCGCTCGATGGCGGCGGTGCCCTGCTCCACGGTCACGCCTTCGGCCATGTCGAAGGAAATGCTTTCCGAGGCGAACTGCCCCTCGTGGCTGACCCGGTCGTCTTCCAGGCTATTTTCATAATGGGCGATGGTCGACAGCGGAATCCGCGCCCCGGTGCTGGTGATCACCTGCACCTGATTCAGGGTGATCGGGTCCTGGGCGTATTTCGGGTTGACCTCCATCACCACCTGGTACTGGTTGAGGCTGTCGTAGATGGTGGAGATCTGCCGCTGGCTGTAGGCGTTGTTGAGCACCGCGGTGACCATGTCCATGTCCACCCCCAGGCGCTTGGCCTGGTCGCGGTCGACCACCAGGGTCACCTGCTGGGCGCCGCGGCCTTCGCGGGCGTCGATGGCGGTCAGCTCGGGCAAGGCGCGCAGCGCGGTGACCACTTTCGGGTACCACTGGCGCAACTCGCCCAGATCGCCGCTTTGCAGGATGTAGGAATACTGCGAAGTGGTCTGCTCGCGGCCGCCGCCGAACTGCAGGTCCTGGTCGGCCATCAGCATCAGTTGCGCACCGGGCACCTTGGGCATTTCCTTGCGCAGGCGCTCGATCACTTTCTGCGCCGATATATCGCGTTCCTTGATCGGTTTGAGGCGCACCAGCATGAAGGCGTTGTTGGTGCCGTTGTTGCCACCGATGAAGCCGGCCACGCTTTCCACCGCGGCGTCCTTGAGCACGGCGCGGCGGAAGATCTCCATCTTCGGCTGCATCACGCTGAAGGACAGGCCGTCGTCGCCCCGGACAAAACCGATCAGTTGGCCGGTGTCCTGCTGCGGCAGGAAGGTCTTGGGCACCACCACGTACAAGGCCACGTTGACACCGATGGTCAGCAGCAGGCTGAACAGGGTCAGGCGCTTGTGCCGCAGCACCCAGTCCAGGCTGGTGGCGTACTTGCCCATCATCCAGTCGTTGCTGCGCTGGCTGAAACGTTGCAGGGCATTTTCCCGGCCCGGGACGTGCGGCTTGAGCCAGCGCGCGCAGAGCATCGGGGTCAGGGTCAGGGACACCACCAGGGACACCACGATGGCCACCGCCAGGGTGATGGAAAATTCGCGGAACAGGCTTTCGATGATCCCGCCCATGAACAGGATCGACAGAAACACCGCCACCAGCGAGACGTTCATCGACAGCAGGGTGAAGCCCACTTCCTTGGCCCCCAGGTACGCCGCTTTCATTGGCGCGATGCCTTCGTCGATGTGCCGGGAAATGTTTTCCAGGACCACGATGGCGTCGTCCACCACCAGCCCAGTGGCGAGGATCAGCGCCATCAGCGACAGGTTGTTCAGGGAGAAGCCATAGAGGTACATGATGGCGAAGGTGCCCACCAGCGACACCGGCACCGCCAGGGTCGGGATCAGCGAGGCGCGGAAGTTGCCGAGGAACAGGTACACCACCAGGATCACCAGGGCCACGGCGATCAGCAGGGTCATCTCGGCCTCGTGCAGGGTGGCCTTGATCACCGGCGAGCGGTCCATGGCCAGGTTGAGCTTGACGCTGGCCGGCAGCACCGCCTGCAACGCCGGCAACTGGGCCTTGATCTCGTTCACCGTCTCGATGATGTTGGCCCCGGCCTGGCGGTTGATCACCAGCAGCACCGCCGCATCGTCGTTGAAGAAGCCGCTGTTGTAGCGGTCCTCGACGCCATCGCTGACCTTGGCCACGTCTTTCAGGCGCAAGGCTGCGCCGTCCTTGTAGTGAATGATCAACGGCTCGTAATCACGGGCCTTCTCCAGCTGGTCGTTGGCCTGGATCTGCCACAGCCGCTGGTCATCCTCCACCGAGCCCTTGGGCCGGCGCTGGTTGGCATTGGCAATGGCGTTGCGCACGTCATCCAGGGCCACGCCGTACTGGTTGAGCAACTGCGGCTCCAGCTCGATGCGCACCGCCGGCAAGGAGCTGCCGCCGACCTGCACCTCGCCCACGCCCTGCACCTGGGACAGGCTCTGGGACAGGATGGTCGAGGCCAGGTCGTACAACTGGCCCTTTTCCAGCACATCGGAGGTCAGCGACAGCACCATGATCGGCGCCTGGGACGGGTTGACCTTCTTGTAGGTGGGCATGCTGCGCATGCCGCTGGGCAGCAGGTTGCGCGAGGCGTTGATGGCCGCCTGCACCTCCCGGGCCGCGCCGTTGATGTCGCGGTCCAAGTCGAACTGCAGGATCACCCGGGTCGAGCCCTGGCTGGAGCGGCTGCTCATGGTGTTGACCCCGGCGATCGCGCCGAAGGAGCGCTCCAGCGGCGTGGCCACGGTGGACGCCATGACCTCGGGGCTGGCCCCGGGCAGGCTGGCCTGGACCACGATCACCGGGAAATCCATCTGCGGCAGCGGCGCCACCGGCAGCAGGCCGAAGCTCACGCCGCCCAGCAGCATGATCGCCAACGACAGCAGCATGGTCGCCACCGGGCGTTTGATGAAAGGACCGGACAGGTTCATGGGCGACCGCTCCAAGCTGCAAGCGGCAAGCGGCAAGAGAAAAGCGGGATCGGTGCACGCTCTTGCTTCTGCTTTTGATCGAGCTTGCAGCTTGCGGCTTGCAGCTTGCCGCTGACGCCCCTCACACCACTTCTCCTACGGCGGGCTTGGCAAACCGGCGGCCCAAGCGGTCGAAGTACAAGTAGATAACGGGCGTCGTGAACAGGGTGAGGACCTGGCTCACCAGCAGGCCGCCGACCATCACCAGGCCCAGGGGCTGGCGCAACTCGGCGCCGGAGCCGGTGGCGAGCATCAGCGGCACGGCGCCGAACAGCGCCGCCAGGGTGGTCATCAGGATCGGCCGGAAACGCAACAGCGCCGCCTGGTAGATCGCCTGCTCCGGGGCCATGCCCTGGTGGCGTTCGGCGTCGAGGGCGAAGTCGATCATCATGATCGCGTTCTTCTTGACGATGCCGATCAGCAGGATGATGCCGATGATCGCGATCATGCCCAGGTCGTTGCCGCTGAGGATCAGCGCCAGCAAGGCGCCGACCGCCGCCGAAGGCAAGGTGGAAAGGATGGTGATCGGGTGGATGTAGCTCTCGTAGAGCACGCCGAGCACGATGTACATGGTCACCACCGCCGCCAGGATCAGCAGCAAGGTACTCGACAGCGAGGCCTGGAAGGCTTCGGCCGCGCCCTGGAAGCGGGTCTGCACCCCCACCGGCATGCCGATCTCCTGCTGCACCTGCTCGATCACCTGCACCGCTTCGCCCAGGGCCACGCCGGGCGCCAGGTTGAAGGACATCATCACCGCCGGGAACTGGCCGATATGGGCGATGGCCAACTGCGCCTGACGCTCCTCGACATGGGCCAGGCTCGACAGCCGCACCTGCCCGCCGTCGGTGGTCTTGACGTGGATCTGCTCCAGCGCCTGAGGCCCGATGCGCTCACCGGCCTGGGCCTGGAGCACCACCCGGTACTGGCTGGCCTGGGTATAGATGGTGGAAATCTGCCGCTGGCCGAAGGCGTCGTACAGGGCGTCGGTGATGTTCGACACCGAAACCCCGACCCGGGACGCGGCGTCGCGGTCGATCACCAGGTACACCTGCAAGCCCTTGTCCTGCAGGTCGCTGGCCACGTCGGTGAGCTGCGGGCGCTGGGCCAGGGCTTCCACCAGGCGGTTGCTCCACAGGCTCAGCAGCTCGGCATTCGGCGACGACAGGCTGAACTGGTACTGGGTACGGCTGACCCGGTCTTCGATGGTCAGGTCCTGCACCGGCTGCATGAACAGGCGGATGCCCAGCAGCTTGTCGACCTCGGGCTGGATCCGCGCGATCACCTGGGCCGCGCTCAGGTCACGCTCGCCGTGGGGCTTGAGGTTGATCAGCAGGCGGCCGCTGTTGAGGGTGGCGTTGTCGCCGTCGACACCGATGTAGGACGACAGGCTTTGCACCGCCGGGTCCTGCAGGATGATCTTCGCCAGGTCCTGCTGGCGCTGGCTCATGGCGGCGAAGGACACCGACTGCGGCGCCTCGGAAATGCCCTGGATGACCCCAGTGTCCTGCACCGGGAAGAAGCCCTTGGGCACCACCATGTAGAGGAACACGGTCAGGCCCAGGGTGCCGACGGCCACCATCAGGGTCAGGAACTGGTGCTTGAGCACCCACTGCAACTTGCGCCCGTAGCTTTCGATCAGCCAGTCGATCCAGGCCCCGCTGGCACGATAGAAGCGCCCCTGCTGTTCCGGCTTGGGCTCGGGCTTGAGCAGCCGGGCACACATCATCGGGGTCAGGGTCAGGGACACCACCAGGGAAATCAGTATCGCCACCGCCAGGGTGATGGCGAACTCGCGAAACAGCCGCCCGACCACATCGGCCATGAACAGCAGCGGGATCAGCACCGCGATCAGCGACAGGGTCAGGGAAATCAGGGTGAAGCCGATCTGCTTGGCGCCCTTGAGCGCCGCCTGCAGCGGGCTGTCGCCCTCCTCGATGAAGCGCGAGATGTTCTCCAGCATGACGATGGCGTCGTCCACCACGAAACCGGTGGCGATGGTCAGGGCCATCAGGGTCAGGTTGTTCACCGAAAAACCGGCCAGGTACATCACGCCGAAGGTGCCGATCAGCGACAGAGGCACGGCAATCGACGGAATGATGGTGGCACTGGCGCGGCGCAGAAAGAGAAAGGTCACCATCACCACCAGGGCAATGGCGATCAACAGTTCGTGCTGCACATCCTTGACCGAAGCGCGGATGGTCTGGGTGCGGTCGGTGAGCACCGTGACGTCGAGGCCGGCCGGCAGGTTGTCGGTGATGCTCGGCAGCAGCGCCTTGATCCGGTCCACCACCTCGATCACGTTGGCCCCGGGCTGGCGCTGGATATTCAGCAGCACCGCCTGGTTCTCGTTGGCCCAGGCCGCCAGGCGCTCGTTCTCGGCGCCGTCGACGATCTCGGCGACATCCTTCAGGCGCAGGGGCGCGCCATTCTTATAGGCCAGGATCAGCTCGGCGTAGTCCTTGGGCGAGGTCAGCTGGTCGTTGGCATCGAGCATCGAGACCCGGGTCGGGCCGTCGAAGTTGCCCTTGGGCTGGTTGACGTTGGACGCGCCGATCAGGGCGCGCACGTCCGCCAGGTTCAGGCCGTTGGCCGCCAGGGCCTCGGGGTTGACCTTGATCCGCACCGCCTGGCGCTGGCCGCCGGCAATGCTGACCATGCCGACGCCGCTGATCTGGGCGATCTTCTGCGCCATGCGCGTGTCCACCAGGTCATTGAGCTTGGGCAGCAACATGGTCTTGGAGGTGATGGCCAGGGTCAGCACCGGGGTGTCCGCCGGGTTGACCTTGTTGTACACCGGCGGCGCCGGCAGGTCCTTGGGTAACAGGTTGGTGGCGGCGTTGATCGCCGCCTGCACCTGCTGCTCGGCCACGTCCATATTGATGTCGAGGCTGAAGCGCAGGGTCAGCACCGAGGCGCCGCCGGAGCTGGTGGACGCCATCTGGGTCAGGCCCGGCATCTGCCCGAACTGGCGCTCCAGGGGCGCGGTGACCGCGCTGGTCATCACGTCCGGGCTGGCCCCGGGGTACAGGGTCATGACCCGGATGGTCGGGTAGTCCACCTGGGGCAAGGCCGACACCGGCAACAGGCGATAGGCAATCAGGCCGGCCAGGACAATGGCCAGCATGCTCAGGGTGGTGGCTACCGGACGGAGGATGAACAGCCGCGAGAAATTCATGCGCCGACCTTTTGCGCCTTGCCATCAGCCGGCTTGCCATCCGCGGCCGGCGCACCGGCGGGCTTGCCCTGCAAGTGTTCGGTCGGGGTGACGGGCACGGCCGAGCTGTCGTTGACCACTTCCACCTCGCTGCCGTCCTTGAGGCGGTCGGTGCCCTCCATCACGACGCGGTCGCCGGCCTGCAGGCCGTCCTGGATCACCGTCGACTCGCCGTTGCTGTCGCCCACCTTGAGCGAACGGATCTTCACCTTGTTGTCGCCATCCAGGGCGTAGACGAAGGTGCCGTTGGTGCCGAACTGGATCGCCGCCGAAGGCGCCAGCACCACGTTCTTCAGGGTGTCGGCCAGCAGCCGCACATTGACGAACTGGTTGGGGAACAGGCCCTGGTCGAGGTTATCGAAGCGCGCCTTGAATTTCAGGGTGCCGGTGGTGGTGTCGATCTGGTTGTCCAGGCTTTGCAGCACGCCGCTGGCCTGCAGCTTGACGTCGCCGCGGTCCCAGGCTTCCACCGGCAGCTTGGCGCCGCTGTGGTAACGCTTGAGCACGGTGTCCAGGCTGTTTTCCGGCAGGGTGAAGGCCACGCTGATCGGCTGGGTCTGGGTGATGATCACCAGCGCCGTGGTGTCATTGGCCGACACCAGGTTGCCCACATCCAGCTGGCGCAGGCCCACGCGCCCGGCGATCGGTGCGCGGATATTGGTGAATTCGAGGTTGAGCTTGGCGTCGTTGACCGCCGCCTGATTGGTCTTGACCGTGCCCTGGTACTGGCCCACCAGCGCCGCGGCGGTGTCCAGGGTCTGCTTGGCGATGCTGTCCTGGGCATACAGGCCGCGGTAGCGCTCAAGGTCGACCTGGGCGTTCTTCAGTTGGGCCTGGTTCTGCAGCAAGGTGCCTTCGGCCTGGAGCAAGGCGTTCTGGTAGGGACGCGGATCGATCTGCGCCAGCAGGTCGCCGGCCTTGACCCGCTGCCCTTCCTCGAAGTTGATCTTGACCAGCTCCCCCGCCACCCGGCTGCGCACATTGATGGTGTTCAGCGCGGTGACCGTGCCCAGGGCCTTGAAGTACACCGCGAAATCGCCCTGGGTCACCGGCGCCACGCGCACCGGGATCGGCCCGCTGGCACCGCCGAAACCGGGGCGCATGCTGCCGCTGCGCCCGGTATGCCCGGCCGCGGCCTTCGCCTGGGCGCCCTCCTTGGGGGCGTTGCCGGCGGGCCAGAACTTCCAGCACAGGCCGGCGACCAGCAGCAGGACAAACAGGCCGAACGGCCAGCGACGAGAGTGGCGGGGAGCAGAGGATTGCATGGAGTGATCAACCATTGGGCGCGTGGGAGTCTTCTTTGAGGAAGGCTGAAAGATAAGCACTAGAGCGGTTTTAGCAAAGCGCCTTTACCGGCAATTTACCTTTGACTGACGTTTTAAGGTGCGGCGCTAAGCCACTGAAGCACAAATAAAAACGGCCTGGACAGAGCCAGGCCGTGAATAATTGTAAAACCTGTTACTTGAGCACAGCCAGGGCCGCGTCGTAGTTCGGCTCCTCGGCGATTTCCTTGACCAGCTCGCTGTGCAGCACGGTGTCGTTTTCATCCAGCACCACCACGGCGCGGGCGGTCAGGCCGGCCAGCGGGCCGTCGGCGATGGCCACGCCGTAGTTCTCGATGAACTCGCGGCCGCGCAAGGTCGACAGGTTCTGCACGTTTTCCAGGCCTTCAGCACCGCAGAAGCGCGCCTGGGCGAACGGCAGGTCGGCGGAGATGCACAGCACCACGGTGTTGGCCAGCTCGTTGGCCTGGGCGTTGAACTTGCGCACCGACGTGGCGCAGGTCGGGGTGTCGACGCTTGGGAAGATGTTCAGCACCTTGCGCTTGCCGGCGAGGCTGCTCAGGGAAACGTCGGCCAGGCCGGCGCCCACCAGGGTGAACGCAGGGGCTTTGGAACCGACTTGCGGCAGTTGGCCATTAACTTGGACCGGGTTGCCTTTGAGAGTGACTTGAGCCATGAACGGAGTCCTTATTGAACAGTGATGATGAAACAGCAATGTGAAATTCTTGAGAGGCCGAAGTTAAGCATGAAACGGCGCGAGCACCTATTGCCCCACGGATAAATTGTCCAACAACCACGGCCCATGGCAGGAGCGGGCTGGCCAGCGAAGGCGGTTTCGAAGCGTGCATCCGGCTCGCGGGTCTCTTCGCCGGCAAGATCACCCCAGCAAGCGCAACATGTTGCGATGCCGGGCATCGAAAATCCGCGCCATGTAGGCGTTGACCATCAACCACTCCAAAGGTGCGCCGCCAATGGCCCGATACGTCACACGGTCGGTGTACAGGGTGCCCCCTTCGGCGGCCTCGACCCGGTGTTCATGACGAAAGGCACGCAGTGGCCCCTTGAGCATCTCGTCGACAAAATGCCGATCGCTGACCTCACGTATAACCACCGTCCATTTCGCCGGTATGACACCGAACATCCAGTGCAAGAAGCTGAACTGGCGCCCGACGCTGATGCGCAGGTCATTGATGTCGAGGCCTCCCAGGGGTGTCACGCGTTCGGGAAATATCTTCGGAAAGTTGGCCCCTTCGAGACAGAAATCCAGCACCTGGGCCGGGCTGCGGCCCGGCAGAAAAGTCGTGCGCTCAACGACAGGCATACCTGAAAGCTCCATTTTTAATCAGTCATATCTTTATGATTAACATCACATACCGATCACAAGATATTGTTTTTATTGAGTTTTTATCAATCAATAAACAACATTAACTAATCCATTCAATTTACAAGGAAATAATCACAAATCACTTTAAGCAAAGGTCTCGCCCCACAGCCATTTTCGCCGCCTCCATTGCCACCGTCCCCAGCCGCCACGCCGCTGCCGACTATAGCGCTGTCACCCCGCCAGGCGTTCTTGCCCTGGCACTTTTCAATAGACGGATTCAAGCCGGGGACTTTTATTCGCGAAACCGGTAGGGTGCGCAATTTCATCCGGCCTTGCCTGGAGTTCTACCCCCTAATGAGTTGCTGGACCCTGCTCGGCCTGCCGGCCACCGCTGACACCCGAACCATCAAGCGCCACTACGCCAGGCTGCTGAAGCAGACTCGCCCGGATGAAGATCCGCAGGGTTTCCAGCGTTTGCGCGAGGCCTATGAAGTGGCCTTGGCCCATAAGGAGTGGGAGCAACAGCACGAGCCTGCGCAACCCGTCGCCAGCCAGGCCCCGAGCGACAGCGAGCCGCAGGCGCTGTCGGCGCTGCAGCGGGTCGCCGTCCTGCTCAAGGAACTGCACGTCGACCAGCTCGACCTGCGCTATCAGCAAGCCCAGGAGCAGGCGTGCGCCTACGAGTTCGAGCTGGCCCTGCTGCGCTATTGCGTCGAGCGCCCGGCGCAGGCTGGCGCAGTGCTGCACTGGGGATTCGAGCATCTGCACTGGATGAGCGCCTGGCAGCGCCTGGACCTGCCGGAATACCTGGTGCTGGAACTGCAGCAGCAGCTGTATCAACAGGTTCAGGCACCGCTGGTCGCGGCACTGCAGGCCCGGGATGAAACAGCGTTCCTGCAGGCCTACGCCCAGCGCTCGGCGCACCCCTGGCTGCTGCACCTGCAACATCGCCAATGGTTCAACCATTGGCTGGCGCAATTGCTGGCGGACAGCCCCTATTGGTCGGTGGCGATCTTCCAGGCGCTGTGCGCCGGCCAGGGCTGGCGATCCGCCGCCGACAACAACTGCCCGGAGGTGTTTTGGCCGCGCCTGCTCAAACGCCATCAGGCCCCGCTGTTCCTCGCCCGCCAGCGACAGTTGGCGAGCGAGCCACCCAGCACCCCGGAACACCGCGCCGCGCGCTTGTTGCTGGCGCCCCTGAGCTTCGGCCAGCGCCGTGCCTGGGCCCGGCACCTGGGCAGCCCGGACTGGCAGGCGTGCCACAAGCTGGCGGCGAGCCTGGCCGCGGACTACCCGGGCGTCGCCGCCGAGATGCCGGCCAGCAACCCGTATTTCTGGCGTGACTGGGAGCACGCCATCAACAGTTGGCCGATGCTTCTGGGCGTGCTCCTGGCGTGCCTGGTCGGCGCCGCGGGCCAGTACGGCGGGCCAGACAACAGCCCCTGGGAGGTTGTCGGGGTGGCACTGGTCTGGTCCTTGTGCTTCTGCGCCGCGGGTGAAGGGCTGCAACGGCTCTGGCGGCCCCTGAGCCAGCGCCTGTGGCAATGGGACGAACGCCTCAGCCGGCGCCTGCCGTGGCGCCAGGCGCCCTATCACTCCATGCAGCTGATCCGCGACCTGTTGCCCGCGGCGCTGCTCGGCGGCCTGCTGGGCGGGGTGATCCACCCGCTGGCCACGGTCACTTATCTGGCAACCCTGCTGCTGGTCGCCCTGGGCCGCCAACGCCGGATCGACCCGCTGAGCGCCTGGCAGCGCATCAACCCCTGGCCTCGCCGCCTGCTGCTGGGCACGGCGCTGATACTGCTGGTGGGCGCACTCGCCACCTTCAAATGGTTCGACGAGCGCCACACAGCCGGGCGCTACCAGGGCCTGCAGCCCTGGACCGAGCGCCTGTGCGCGCGCATGCCGGCCGATGTCGCCGAGTGCGCGGCCCCCGCCACCGAGGAACAGTGGTACCCCAAGGAGCCCCGACCATGAGCCAGCGTCCCTTGCTGATTTTTGGTTGCGCGCTGATTTTCGGCCTGTTTGCACTGCTCGGCGCCGGCGCCCCGATTGCCCGCTTCGAACTCTGGCTGGCGGGCCTGGACAGCCGCGCCAGTGCCGAGGCCTCGGCCCGCGCGCCGCTGATCGACTGCGTCAACCAGTACGATGTGCCGTGGCGCCTGGGCTACTACACCTACGGCACTCAATCGGCCTGGCGCCTGGCGTTCGCCGACCTGCTGAACAACGCCAGGGATTTTGCCGACAGCGCGAAAACCGACATGGACACCCTGCCCAGCCGAGAATGCGAACCGCGCATGCTCTATCGCCTGCGCCATCTGCAACCCGATGCCCCGCTGATCGGCCTCGCCGAACGCTACATCGACGCCCTGCATCAGGCCAACCTTGCCCGCCACGCCCACTCCAGCGCGGTGCCCGGCGCCTACATGCCGGCCGAGGAAGACCCGGCCACCGTGGCCTTGCTCAAGCCCAGGTTCGACCGCTACCTGCAAGCCTCCGCCGACCTGCGCAGTGCCCTGGCCAGCGCGGACATCGACGCCCGACGCGAGCAACAGCGGCTGCTTGAGCAGCGCCTGGGCCAGGACAGCCACTGGCATTTGCTGGGCTACATGATCCAGGCACGGCTCACGGTCGAGCAGCTCAGCCAGGGCGTACGCGAAAAAACCCTGACCCCGGAGCAACTGGCCCAGGCCAGCCACGAGCTGCAGCAGGCCTGGGATGCCGGGCAACCCTGGCGCAACCGGCCACAGAACGGTCGCAGCCAGCCGGCCTATTACCTGTGGGGGCAGATCGCGCGGCCGGCGCAGCGCTACCAGCAGGCCCTGCAGGGCTTGCATCAGGACTGGCAGGAACGAGCCGCGCCGGAGCGCCTGAGCGAGGATTATCACGCCGTGGTGCGGGCCTACGACTCGCTGCTCAGCTACTACAACAAGCAGGCCCAAGTGGATTACTGAAAGCGGCGGCAACCCCATGGAGCGCCGCCGGATCAACAGCAGCTAGCGCGCCTTGAGCTTGGCGAACGACTGATGAAAGTCCGCGGCCCAGCCGTCGATGACGTTTTTCACGTCCTCGGCCTTCATCACCTGGCTGTCATTCTCCAGGGGCTTGCCGGTGCCCTTGCGCACCACCTGGGCAATCACCTTGCCGTTGCTGCCATCGAGAAACACCGCCTCGGTGCCGAGGGTGGTCTGCTGATCCCGGATCCCGGTGGCGGTGCTCACCGCCGCCGCCACCAGGGCCACGGGAATCACTTCATAAGGTTTCAGGCCTTCTGTCTTGCTGCTGACCGCGGTGATGGCCGCGCGTACGACCACCACGCCTGGGCCGGGGCCCTGAGCCAGAGGCAGGCTGCGGGCCGCCTCGCGCCTGAGGGCCTGGTCGTAGTACTGGTTGATCGCGTTGAGGGTGCTCTGGGGAATCTTCGCCGTGGCTTGGGGCTGAGGGTAGAACTGGGTGGGTTCGATATAGATCGCCCGGTACCGGCTGACCTCCAGCTTGGGATCGACCCAGCGCATCACCTCCACCCCGGAGGGCGACTTGGCCTCCTTGAGGCGGCTGTAGTCCTGGAGAAACCCGGAATACTCGTCGGGCTGAGTCAGGTTGCTGGAGCAGCCGACCAGTGCCAGGGAGGCCAGGCACGCCGTGCCAATCATCAGTGCAAGCTTCATGGGTAACTCCTGTAGGTGAAGCAGCCAGGAACTGGCCAGGGGGAGTTAATGGTATAGCCAAAGGAAGATCGCCGGGTGGGTGTTTTTTCAGGGCCGCAACGCCCGTGAGACCTGTCGCATCGTCGATCTTTCGCCGCCGTCGCCAACGCCCCCCCCAAAAAAACTGCCCCAGGATTACTGCAGGAGCTGGCTTGCCAGCGAAGGCGATCCTCAGGCCGGTGCAAGGTTCGAGGCCCCCTTCGCCGGCAAAGCCGGCTCCTGCCACGGGGCGGTCAGCGGCGGCGGAACAATGGGCGCGGTTCGATCACCGAGCGGCCATAGAGCACGCTCATGCCCGCCAGGCCCTTGAGGGCATCCAGCGCGCATTTGTCTTCGCGCACGGCAAAGCTGTCGAAGCCACATTGGCGCATGTGGCTGAGCTGGTCGCGCAGCACATCGCCGATGGCGCGCAACTCACCCATCCAGCCCAGCCGAGTGCGCAGCAGGTACGCCTGGCTGTAACCCCGGCCATCACGAAAGCTCGGGAAGTCCACGGCGATCAGCGGGATCAGCTTGAGCCAGGGCTTGAGGCTTTCCACTTCGTCGTCCGGGCCGATCCACACGCCATCCCGGGCCGGGTGATGCTCGATGCGGCGAATCAGCCACAGGGCCAGCGGCAGGATCAGCGGCCCCTCGGGCAGCGCCGCGTCGACTTCGCGCACCAGGCTCCAGGCATCGTCCTCCACCAACCGGGCTTCACCTTCATGCAAACGCAGCAGGTTGTTCATGTCAGCGCCTCCACAGCCTTGGGATAGACCCGCTCCTTGAACGGCTCCAGGCCGATGCGCTGCAAGGTCTCGACAAAGGCTTCGTCGCTTTCGCGGTAGCGCACGAAGGTGGCGATGATGCGCTCGATCACCTCGGGAATTTCCTCGGCGCTGAAGGACGGGCCAATCACCTTGCCCAGCGCGCTGTCACGGCCCTTGGCGCCGCCCAGGGTGACCTGGAACCACTCGCTGCCGTTCTTGTCGACGCCGAGGATGCCGATGTTGCCGATGTGGTGGTGACCGCAGGCATTCATGCAGCCGGAGATGTTCAGGCTGATGTCCCCCAGGTCGTGGAGGTAGTCCAGGTCGTCGAAACGCTGCTGGATGGCCAGGGTAATCGGCAGCGAGCGGGCGTTGGCCAGGGCGCAGAAATCGCCGCCCGGGCAGGCGATGATATCGGTCAACAGGCCGACGTTGGCGGTGCCCAGGCCGTGCTCGCAGGCCCGCTGCCAGAGTTCGAACAGCTGCGACTTGGGCACGTCCGGCAGGACGATGTTCTGCTCATGGGCAATGCGGATCTCACCGAAGCCGTAGTCCTCGGACCAATCGGCCACCGCCTCCATCTGCTGGCCGGTGACGTCACCGGGGGGCGATGCCGGGCCCGGCTTGGTCGACAGCACCACGCAGGTGTAGCCCGGCACCTTGTGCGGATGCACGTTGCGCGCCACCCAGCGGGCGAAAGCCGGAGACTCGGCCAGGCGGCTGCCGTACTCCAGGTCGGTGTCCGCCAGGCGCTCGTAGATCGGCGGCACAAAGGCGCTGGCCACCCGTTGGTATTCGTCGTCGGTGAGCTGCGCCGGGCCGTCCTTGAGGTGCTGCCACTCCTCCTCCACTTCCTGGGCGAAGGCCTCGATGCCCAGGGCCTTGACCAGGATCTTGATCCGCGCCTTGTACTTGTTGTCGCGCCGGCCGTAGCGGTTGTAGACCCGCAGCACCGCCTCGACATAGGACAGCAGGTGCTGCCAGGGCAAGCCATCGCGGATCTGCAGGCCAAGGATCGGCGTACGCCCCAGGCCGCCACCGACGATCACCCGCAGCAGCATCTCGCCACTGCGGGCGCGGTACAGGTACAGACCGATGTCGTGCATCATGATCGCCGCGCGGTCCTGCTTGGCCGAGCAGATGGCGATCTTGAACTTGCGCGGCAGGAACAGGAATTCCGGGTTGATGGTGGACCACTGCCGGAGGATCTCCGCCAGCGGGCGCGGGTCCAGGTATTCATCGGCGGCGACCCCGGCGAAGGCCTCGGTGGTGATGTTGCGCACACAGTTGCCGGAGGTCTGGATGGCGTGCATCTCGACCTCGGCCAGGCGCTGCAGGATGTCCGGCACCTGGGCCAGTTCGATCCAGTTGAACTGCAGGTTCTGCCGGGTGGTGAAGTGGCCGTAGCCGCGATCGAAGTCCCGGGCAATGCTGGCCAGGGTGCGCATCTGCCGCGCACTCAGGGTGCCGTAGGGAATCGCCACCCGCAGCATGTAGGCGTGCTTCTGCATATACAGGCCGTTCTGCAGGCGCAGGGGCAGGAATTCTTCTTCGCTCAGTTGGCCGCCCATGAAGCGCTCGACCTGATCGCGAAACTGCGCTACCCGCTCAAAGACCAGGGCCCGGTCATAGTCGTCGTACTGATACATATCCCTACCTCATCGAAGCTGATCGTGCTCTAACGGCGCGTGTGGTGAGGGGGCGACTATGCGCGTACGGCGCAGAACGTTACAGATTCAGGTAAAAACTAAAAAACCATATCAGCCAACGCTTTGGCGCCGTGGACATGAGGAAAATCTGATCCGTATTAATGCAGTTTTTCTGAGCCTGTTTTGTTTCCCCGCTGATTCCTACAGTGCACCCCGTGCCAGACCGGGTGGCCTGGCAAGACTTTGCAACCGTGGAAGCATTGACCATGAACTCAGCAACAATCGGACAGGCTTACAACTACAAGGTGGTTCGCCAATTCGTCGTCGCAACCGTGGTATGGGGCGTGATCGGCATGGCCATGGGGGTGTGGATCGCCTCGCAACTGGTGTGGCCTGAGATGAACCTCGACCTGCCCTGGAGCACCTTCGGCCGCCTGCGGCCGCTGCACACCAGCCTGGTGATCTTCGGTTTCGCCGGCAGCGCCCAGTTCGCCGCCAGCTACTACGCGGTACAGCGCACCTGCCAGGTACGGCTGTACTCCGACACCCTGGCCGCCTTCACCTTCTGGGGTTGGCAATCGGTGATCGTGATCATGCTGATCACCCTGCCCCTGGGCTACACCACCACCAAGGAATACGCCGAGATCGAATTCGCCGGCGCGGTGTGGATGGCGGTGGTCTGGGTGGCCTACGCGATTGTCTTCTTCACCACCGTGGTGCGGCGCAAGAGCCAACACATCTATGTCGGCAACTGGTTCTTCGGCGCCTTCATCCTGGTGATCGCCATGCTCCACGTGGTCAATCACCTGTCGATCCCGGTGGACTGGTTCAAGTCGTACCCGGTGTATTCCGGGGCCACCGACGCCATGGTCCAGTGGTGGTACGGCCACAACGCCGTAGGCTTTTTCCTCACCACCGGCTTTCTCGGGATGATGTACTACTTCGTGCCCAAGCAAGTCGGACGCCCGGTGTACTCCTATCGCCTGTCCATCGTGCACTTCTGGGCGCTGATCACCCTGTACATCTGGGCCGGCCCGCACCACTTGCACTACACCGCCCTGCCGGACTGGGCGCAGTCGCTGGGCATGGCCATGTCGCTGATCCTCCTGGCCCCGAGCTGGGGCGGCATGATCAACGGCATGATGACCCTCTCGGGCGCCTGGCATAAGTTGCGCACCGACCCGATCCTGCGGTTCCTGGTGCTGTCCCTGGCGTTCTACGGCATGTCGACCTTCGAAGGCCCGATGATGGCGATCAAGACCGTCAACGCCCTGTCCCACTACACCGACTGGACCATCGGCCACGTGCACGCCGGGGCCCTGGGCTGGGTGGCAATGATCACCTTCGGCGCGATCTACCACATGGTGCCCAAGGTCTTTGGCCGCGAGCAGATGTACAGCGTGCCGCTGATCAACCTGCACTTCTGGCTCGCCACCATCGGCACCGTGCTGTACATCGCCTCGATGTGGGTCAACGGCATCACCCAGGGCCTGATGTGGCGCGCGGTGAACGAAGACGGCACCCTCACCTACTCCTTCGTCGAGGCCCTGGTGGCCAGCCATCCGGGGTTCGTGGTGCGTTTCGCCGGCGGCGTGTTCTTCCTCAGCGGCATGCTGCTGATGGCCTACAACACCTGGCGCACCGTGCGCGTGGCCGATGAAAAACTGGCCCTGAACGACGCGCAGATCGCCTGACCCGAGCCTTGCCCGCCGGTCCCAGTGACCGGCGTTTTTTTTCAGGGAGCCGATGGCCGATGGATATTCTGTTCAACCTGCTGGGGGTGGCGTTTCTCTACCTCTGCATCGAGTACTGCCTGCGCCACCAGAGCGCCAAGAGCCTGGACGACGCCAGCCTGATCCCCTTCGCCGACGACCCCGACGTCGCGCGCCGGGTGGAACTGGCCACGGGCAAGAAGGTCAACGCCGTGGCGCCGGAGGAAACCAAGCCGGGCTGGATCAACCTGGACATGTAACCCGTCCCACACCCAGCCCCTCCCGCAGGGGCCGGCTTGCCGGCGAAGCGGCACGTAAGACTTGCGCCATTGCCAAGCGCCAGAAGCCTCGCCTACCAGGGATACGCTGCCCAGCGGCGCTGATCGTACGGGCGCCAGGCTCCGGCGGCGGGTGGGCAGGCGCTGGCTACAGGGCGGAATCCGCGGCGCGCCTGGCAAAGCGCAGCCGGTACTGACGCGGGGTCAGGCCCGTGGCCTTGCGCAAGGCGCTGCCCAAGTGCGACTGGTGGGCAAAACCACAGTCCTGGGCAATCGCCGCCAAGGGCAGGTCCGTGCGCTCCAGCTGGCGCCGGGCGGCTTGCACCCGCACCTCGGTGAGCCAGGCATGGGGCGTGATCCCCACCGCACGGCGAAAATCCCGCAACAGGCGCAGTTCGTTGTGCCCGTAGGTCAGCGCCAGTTGCGCCAGGGACAGCGGCAGCGCGTACTCATCGGCCATCCGTTGCAACACCGGCCCCAGGTCTGCCGTAGAGCACGGTGTGGCGCGCTCGCCTTGAACCAGGCCGAGAAACCCCAGCGCGCAGTGCTCCAGGGCCAGTTCGTCGCAGTCTTGCGCCAGCAGCAGGCGCCGGGCCTCGCGCCCCAGGGCCAGGGCGCCGGCATGCCCCGGGCGTTGCCGGCGCTGCTGGCCGGCAATCAGCGGCGCCGCGCCCTGCCAGCGCAACAACAGGTACTCGCCGCCCAGGGCGGATTCGGAAAACACTTCGATGCCGGCGGGTGTCAGGGCCAGGGTCCCGGGCCAAGTATCGAAATCCTCGCGCCGGTCGGAATCGATGGCATGCACCCCGCGCTGGCGCTCCAGGGTCACCCCCAGGGTCTGCCACTGCACCGGATCACGGGCGCTGTAGGCGGCGGCCGGCAACAGTTGCAGCTGCAGTCGCCCCTCCAGCAGACGATGTTCGAGAACCTCGGGCATGTGAAATTTCCTGATAGATCGCAAGCTTTAGCGAGACCACACTGCGGCTCACTCACCCACACCACAGAGGAGTTGCCCATGCGCACCATCGGCCTGATTGGCGGCATGAGCTGGGAGTCCAGCGCCGAATACTATCGCCTGATCAATCAGCAGGTTCGTGACCGGCTGGGGCCGCTGCGTTCCGCGCGGCTGCTAATGTACAGCGTCGACTTCGGGCCTGTCGAACAGGCCCAGCATGCCGGACGCTGGGACCAGGCGGCCGCCATCCTGGTGGACGCGGCCCTGCGCCTGCAGGACGGCGGCGCCGAGTGCGTGGTGCTCTGTACCAACACCATGCACAAGGTGGCGCAGCAGATTCAGGCGGCCATCAGCGTGCCCTTTCTGCACATCGCCGACCCCACCGCGCAAGCGGCAGTGGACGCCGGCACCCTGCACGTCGGCCTCTTGGGCACCGGCTTCACCATGGAAGAAACCTTCCTGAAGGAGCGCCTGGCACAACGCGGGCTCAGCGTGCTGGTGCCTGATGAACAGCAGCGCCAGGCAGTGCACCGGATCATCTACCAGGAGCTGTGCGTGGGCGTCATCAGCGAGGCTTCGCGTCGGGTGTACCAGCAAGTGATCGACACGCTCCAGGCCCGGGGCGCCCAGGCGATCATCCTCGGCTGCACGGAAATCGGCCTGCTGCTCAAACCCGAGCACAGCCCCCTGCCCCTGCTCGACACCACCGAGCTGCATGCCCGGGCGGCGGTGGCCTTTGCCCTCGCGGACGACAGCCCCCACTCCGGATCGGCACCGGCCCTGTAGCCGCTGTCGAGCCAAGGCGAGGCTGCGGCTACAAGGAAGCGCGGGTTCAGGCGCAGCGGCGCAGCCGTGCCATGCTCAGCACGTCAACGAATTGCCCGCCACGGATGGCGTAGTCGCGCAGTCGGCCTTCGGTTTCGAAGCCGAATTTCTGGTACAGCGCAATCGCGGCCTGGTTGTCGACATACACCGTCAGTTCGACCCGGCGCAGGTTCATCCAGTTGTCGGCAACCTCCAGCACCGCCGCCAGCAGACGGCTGCCGATGCCTTGGCCCTGCCAGCTCGGGGACACGCCCATGGCCACATCCGCACAATGGGCGCGGCGTACCCGTGCCACCTGGTTCAGGCTGCAATTGCCGATCACCAAACCCTGATGCAGAGCAACCAGAGCCACCCGCCCTTCGTTGTCCTGCCCCAGCACTACCCGCTTGCGCCACAGCTCGGGGGACTGGTAAGGCAGTTGCAGGGTCTGGGCAGCCACGCTGGGTTCGCTGTACAGCGCGGTAAGGCCATCGATATGGGCTTCGGTGCAGCGCTCGATGACGATGGAGGGTTGGGCGTTGGGCATGGCGACGTCGTCCTTGAAGTTGAAGTGACCAGGGAGTGTAAGGGCATGAATACGACGCTGGCGAGACACTCAAGCACAGGGCCAGAACAGCGCTCAAACACCGTCGCCCAGCGACCTGTGCGATGGAGCGTGCTGTCGACGCAGATCCTCGGCATAGCGTGCAGGTGACAGCCATTGCAAAACCAGGCGTTGCAAGGCATCTGGCAATGCCAGGTAGCGAAACAACCCCGGGTTCAAGGTTTCTAGCGGGGCCAGATGCAATGCCGACAGATAGAAGCGCACATCACGCAGGCACTCGTAAGGACGCAGGCCGCCAATGCGCATGACCGACTTATCCTTGCCCGTTCCGAACGCTGCATTGATGCAACGCTTGAGGGTCGCTGCCTCGATCTCCCCCTCCGCACTGGCAGCGCTCAAGGCAGCTTGCAGAATCTCGCTCAAGCGTTGCAACGGATTGCACAGGTACTCAAGGGGGTGTTCACAGTGAGCGAGGATGTAGCGGTTGTATTGGTGGATCATGATGAGCGCCGCATCCGTGCCCATCGGGCTCAGGGTACGCGTACAGCGGCCGAATGGGGTTTCATAGGCAATCCGGTGACGGATGTCCCGCTGATTGACACAGTCATCGAGAATCGCCTCCAGCTTGTCCGTGGCATGGGGCTGGAACCCTGGGTCGTACTTGTATTTAAAGGCATAGACGAAGGCAAGGAGCTCCATCGCCAGCCACCCCAGGTGATGCTGGGCGTGATAGGTATCCAACAGCATCTTGAGCGCCTTGATCTGCTGTTGAGCCGCCACTGCAAGCAGTTGCTCACGCTGCTGCCCTTCGGTTTGTGCAGCCTCGACCAGGGGCCTGAGGGCCAACGCGGCCTTTGCGAGCGCCTCCTCACCGAGAAGCCGCTGAATCAGGGTCAAGGAAGAAGAAAAGATCGCGTTGAGCAGGAACAGCGACAACGGCATGTCCTGGAACAGTGCCAGCCAGTGCTCCCGGTCTGCCCCGTATCTCCTAACCAACACCTGGACACTGTTTTCGACCCGTTGCAGCCGGCGCCCGACATCAAGGTCACTCTTGATCTGCTCCAGCAAGACATAGGCATGGAACTGCCCGGCATTGTGCTCGATCAGGCTGCGAGTCGCCTCTGAGCGCCCTACTTGCCTGGCGTGTTGCGACAGAAAGTCACCGGGCTCCACATGCCTGATCCGGGCTTTGAAAAGGCTCACCAGGGTGCCGAACTGCAAGCTCGGCGAGCCTCCGCCAACCCTGGCATCACACCTGGCCTGCCGATAAAGGTTGCGGTGTACTTCATGCAACTCATCCGGCAGCACCGGTCTGGGCTCCGGCAACGACCAGCGACCCGCGGCATGCAGCACCTTGGCACCTTCGAGCAACTGCTCCAGGTGCTGGATGACGGCCTGGGCTTTCTTCAGCGGTCGACCCAATGCCAGCTCCAACGCCTTCAAGGGCGCATCGACCGAGGTTCTAGCGGGAAACGAATCATGACGAATCAGGCGCCCCAAGCATCGCAGGAACTGCAAGACAGCCGCCTGCGCCCTTTGCTGGGGAATTTTCAAGCCCTGCGTGACCTGTAGCAGGGACGCCTCCAGGCTCGCCAGAATGGCCTCCCGGGTCGCCACCGGGTCACCGAACAGCCGGTCCCCATAGCACTCGTGGCAACGTGCCAGATAGCGCAATGGGATCGAACCCTGCTCGTTCTCCAGCGCGTCCTCGAACATCTGCTCAAGCTGTGGCCACACGATCAGCCAGAAATACAAGTGCGCAGCACCTACGTCCTTGTCGGGAAACAGGGCCACAAACCCCAGGTGCTTGTGAATCTCCCGCACATTACCCAGCACCGGGGTCAGCAGCGGATCATCGGCCCCGCCCGTCATTCGCCGTGTCACTACGTCAAGCATTGCCGCCTCACGCTTCTGGCGCTGCTCCAGGCTCTGGCCCTGCCGTGGCAAGGGCTCCTTCGACCTTTTGAACACTGCACGTTCGTAAAACAGCTCGATGACTTCGTGAAACTTGGGAATCCTGTTAATCAAACCGCACCCACCCTCCGTTGTTCTGCGCCCATCCTGAGAGGTTCGTCGTGGCGCTACAAGATTTTCCCGTCATCCCCTCGTTGAATTGCGCAAACCGGGGCGTGGTCACCGATTAACGTGTCGGGCCTCCGAGGTCAGTCACAAACCGCCTCGGTGGACCCCATCCACTGAACAAGCCATGCACAAGGAACCACCCGATGTCCTACAAAGATGACAACGACGCATTTGAGCTGAAACAACGGCAAATCGACGCCATGGAACAAGCATTGCTTGTGGCCCGTGGCATGTCCCGGGCTGAAGCAGCCGAGATCGTGGCAGAGCGCAAGCGCCTGCAAGACGCCTACGCCGGGGACCCAGGCGTTAACCCGGCGCCAGGCGTATGGATCAACCCAGAGGGCGAGGACCTTGAGGGTGACGTGCCGGCAGACCGGCAGGAGGCCATCAAGGCCAACGCCATCGCCAAAGACCTGCTCGGCGACGAGTTCAGCACCGACACCCAGTGGAACATCGCCCACTTCCCCGACAGCAAGAGCAGCACCGCCGAAATACACGACTCCTGGGAGGATTTCATGATCCCTGACACCAAGGCATGAACCTGAGTGCCCGGTCCGGACAGCGCCAGGCGTTCGGACCGGGACACTCCCACGAAGCGGCTCGCCTCAAACAAACCAGTCCTGGCGCTCGCTGAAGGTGTTGAGAATCAGCTCCACCAGTTGCTGCACCTGTTCCTCCTGCTCCACCCGGGCATTCACCGCCAGCCAGGCGCGGCGCTGCATGCTGTCCTTGAACAGCCCCGGCAAGGCGGTCAGGCCGCGGTCGAAGTGGCTCATGTACTGCGGCAGCAGGCCAATGCAGGCGCTGCAGCGGATCATTTCCAGCATCAGTTCATAGGAATGCACCTGCACCACGCCGGCCAGGCGCTGTTCCACCAGGCTGTTCCAGGGCTGGAACGGCTCCACCTGACGGTCGTGCTGCCACTGCACCAGCATGTAGTCCGCCAGGTCAGCCAGGCTGTCGGGCCGTGCGGCGACCCGCGAGTAACGCTTGGCGATGTGCGGCAGGTAATCGATGCGCGCCAGGGGCATAGGTTCGCGAGTGGCGAAGCTGGGGCCCGGCAGCGGTGAGTCCTCGGCCGCCAGCCACAGCACCAGGTCGGCGCTCAGGGCCTGCAGGGACAGGTCGCTGTCGATGGAGATGATCTCCAGGCGCGCGCTGGCGTTGCGCCGCAGCAAGGCGATCAGGTCGCGCCCGAGGATGTCGTGGAGGATGGTTTGCGCCACGGCCAGGCGAATCAGCGGCTGTTCCACCACCGGCAGCCGGCGCTGGTGCGCCAGGGCCAGCAGCTGGCCCTGCAGTTGCAGGCCTTCGCGGCTCAGGCTCAGGACATTGCCCTGATAGCAGAACAACGAACGCCGCAGGTGCTCTTCCAGCAGCGCCAGTTGCTTGCGCAACAGGGTGGCCTTGATGTTCAGGCTGCGCGCCGCCTGCATGAAGCAGCCGCAACGGGCACTGACCAGAAAGTACTGGGCGACCTCCGGATCGATCCCGGCGGCCAGGGCCAGCCAGGCCTCGCGGGGTTCCTGAGGCGCGATGTACGGCGCAAAGCCCTGGAGTGGAGCAGGTTCGAGAAATGACATCGGTGACTCCCTGTCTTGTTGATTGTTGCTTCCTTGACTGGCCAGCCCGCGCCTACAGGGGCGACCCTGCCTAGAGCTTTTCCTCCAGGACCTGATTCAGCACCGCGCCATCGATGCTCAGGGTCGCGGTGTTGAGCATGCCTTCCAGGTAGGCCTTGGCGATCTGTTCCTGGCGCTGGGCACGCAGGGCCTGGGTCAGGCGCTCGCGCAACTCGTCCAGGGTCGCGGTGCGCGCCGGTTGCTGTTCGGTGAGCTTGAGCACATGGAAACCCGCCACGCTCTGCACCACCTCCGAAACGCCACCGACCTTGAGCCGGGCCACCGCGCTGCGCACTTCCGGCAGCAGTTGCTGCAAGGGTTGCAGCCCCGAATCACCACCGCGCTGGGCGCTGTCCCGGTCCTGGGAGTACTGCGCCGCCAGCGCGGCGAACTCTGCCGGCACGGCCTGGGCCTTGCGGCTCAGTTCCTGCGCCTGGCGCCGCACCGGCTCGACGGCCTGCGGGTCGGTGACGCTAAGGAAGATCTGGCTGACCCGGTACAGCGGCGGGGTCATCCAGGCCGCCTTGCCGCTGTCATAGGCCTGCTGCAATTCCGTCGCGCTGGGGTAGTCCGCCGGCACTTGGCTGACTGACTGCAAATAGTCGCGAAAGACGATCTGTTCGGTGGCCGCGCGGGTCTGCTGCTCCACCTCCGGGCGCTGGCGCCAGCCCTGGGCGTCGGCCTGTTCCAGAACGGCCTTTTCCGCCAGCCGCGAGCGAATCCAGGCTTCCAGCGCCGGGCGATTGCCCCGCAATTGCGCGCGGGCGTCCTCGGGCAGGCTGGCGAACAGCGTCTTCAGCTCCTCGGCCGCCACCTGCTGGTTGCCCAGGCGCGCCACCGCAGGGGTGTTCGCCGATTGCTGCAACACGGCCGGCGCCGGCTGCTGCGCCGCCACCGGGTCGTTGCCCGGGCGCAGGGCCAGCCCCAGCGCCAGGCCGAGCAAGGTCAGTGCCCCGGCACCGACCACCAGGGTCGGCTTCTTCACAGGCTGGCCGCCTCTTCCAGGGGCGGCTCCTCAGACAGCGGCTGTTCACCCCGGGCCTGCAACTGCGCCGCCTGCTGGCTGTATTCGCGCAGGTAGACGATGAACTCCTGCAGCAACCGGTCCCACAGCTCCAGCTGGCTGCGCAGGTGGTTCTCGCCGACCCCGGCCACCACCACGTCCATCTCCATCACCAGGAACTCGCCCTGCAGCGACAGCCGGGCAAAGCGCCGCGAGGCGTTCCACAGTTCCGCCAGCCCGGCCGGCAGCTCACCCTGCACCCGCAGGGCGCAGCTGTAGGTGAAGTCCACATAGTGCCCGGCCTCGCTGCCCGGGTTGCCGAAACGCACGGCATAGCCGATGCCCTGGCTGGCGCTGAGCAGTTGCACGATGCCGTTCTGCTCGGTCTGGTTGACCCGGTAGCCGGCGCCTTGCAGCAGGTCGGTGAGGCTTTCGGTGGTGACGCTGGTAATCAAAGTCATGGTCATCTCTTCCCTGGTGATCAGTGGGTGCTCGCCGCCCGTGGGGCGTCGAACTGGGTCTGGTAAAGCGCGTCGCCAAAACCCTGGGCCAGTTCTTCGAACTTGACCCGGGCCTTGCCGGCGAAGGGCTGGCGGATGTTCACCACCTCGGCCACGTCGATCTTTTCGTAAGCCGTCAGAATCTGTTTGGCGATGCCGTACATCTGCTGATTCTTGACCGCGCATTGCTGCACTTGTGTGTCACGCTCGCTCAATTGCGCCTGCAATTTCGCCCGCTCGGCCTCCTTGCCCCGGGCCAGCACCAGCAAGTCTTCGTAGGCTTTCTTGAACTTGCCCAACTGCTCGCTGCTGGCCGCCGCCTGGGCTTGCGCCTGGCTGTGCAGGTTCTGCTGCTGGCCGGCCAGTTGCTCGGCCACGCCGCGGGTCTTGGCCAGCTCGGCGCTCAGTTGCTTGACCTGTGCCTGGGCTTCCTTGGCCGCGTTCTCGGCGGCGATCCGCGCGGCCGCGGCCTGGGCCTGCTCGCTTTGCAGGGCCTGCAACTGCTGGGTGGTGCTGCGCAACTGGGTGCGCAGGCGTTCCTCCATGCCTTCGGCGCTGGCGCCGGCACTGGCCAGCACGCCCCAGGCCAGCAACAGGCTGACCGCCCCTGCCCTCACTCGGCTGTTCATAACCTTCCTCCCGATGCTTAGAAGCGCGTGTTGAGTTCAAGCTGCATGACGTCGACTTCGTAACGCGGCCCGTAGACTTCCGAGGCGCTCATGTAGCGGGCCGTGGCGTAGATGTTCTTGTCGATGCCGTAGTTGCCGCCGACGAAATAGCCCTTGGCGTTGGTGCCCCCCAGGTGGAACGAGGAATCGTTGAAGCCGTCGGGCAAGGCATCGGGCTGGATGTACTTGTAGCCAGCCAGCAGGTTCCAGTCGCCGGACTTCTTCATCTCCAGGGCGTTGCCCAGGGTGAACTGCACCAGCAGCGCGTTGCCGCCGCTTTCGAACTGGCCGTTGCGGTTGATGTTGTTGACGATCTCGCCTTCGCTGCGTTTGAGCATCTCGCCCTTGTCGTAGGCCAGGTTGCGGATGTAGTTGGTCTGGCTGCGCAGGCGCAGGTCGTCCGGCAGCTCGGTGTCCCAGGCTAGGTTCAGGTCGAGCACGTCGAACTTCGAGGCTAGGCCGACGAACTGCGGCTGCGGGGTCAGGCCCGGGGTGGCCGGGTTGGGGGTGATGTCGCGCAGCAGGAACACGCTGTTGCCCTTCTGCATGAAGGCCACGCGCGAGCCGTCGGTGTCGCAGCCCGGGGCCCCGGCCCAGGGCGCGCAGGGGCTGGAGCGCTGGCCTTCGATGTCGTCGAAGCGATAGTAGGCCAAGGCGCCCTTGAGGCTGTTGCTGCGGTTGATCTTCCAGTTGGCGCCGATCTGCCCGCCGAACAGCCACTTGGTGTCGCTCTCGTTCTTGTCGAAGCCGTTGCTGGTGGCGGTGTCGTTGGTGTACTCCACCGGGAACACGCCGAGGGTGCCGAACAGGCCCCAGTCGCTGCTGAGCTTGCGGTTGAACAGCGCCGCCACGCCGTCGAAGTTCAGGTCGTGGGAATACAGCATGTCGGTGGAATAGAACGGGTTGGCGAAACGCCCGCCGGTCAGGGTCAGGTCCTGGCTGGCCTTCCAGGTCAGGTAGCCCTGGTCGAGCCAGATGTCCTTCTTGCCGAAGCCGCCGCCCAGGGTCTGGGTGGTGGACACCGGGTTGTTGTCCGAGCCGGTGCCGATGCGGATGCCGGCGGTCCATTCCGGCGAGATCACCGCCTTCATCCCCAGGCGCGCGCGCAGGCGGAACAGGTTGTCGCGGTCTTCGCGGCTGTTGAGCAGCGGCGGCAGCTTGCTGTTGGTGTCCTTGTTGACGTCGTAGGGGCCGTTGTCGTTGAGCTTGGCGTAGTCGACGATCTCGTTGCTGTTGTTGTCGGCAAAGAACCGCGACTCCTCGCGCAGGCGGATGTCGCCGTCAAAGCTGATGCGCGACACCCAGTCCGGAAAGGTGTTGGGCTGGGCCCAGTTTTCCTGCTTGGCGGTGGCCATGACTTCGGCCTTGACCTGATCGCGGATCTGCTCGCGGACGATCGCCGGCACGTATTGCACCCGCACATCCCCCGGCGCCGCCGCGGGGCCGGGGGCCGCCACGGCGGTGGCGGCGCTGGCCTGACGGGCCTGCTGGGCCTCTTTTTCGGCCTGGGCAATCAGCGCCTCGGCCTTGGCCTGCGGCAGTACCCCCTGCTGCACCAACAGACGGATCAGGTTGATCGTGGCGTTCTCCGAAGGCGCGGCCGCGGCGGCCGAGGCCTGTCCGGCCAGGGTCAGGGCGACCATGCCGAGCGCCAGGGTCAATCGATTCACGGTGGAAATCATCTGCACACAACTCCTGTAGAAACTGCAAATAGGGGTTCGCTCATTCCGGTCGCCGGCCCTTGAGGGACAAGCGCACCGGCAAGGTCAGGGACGCCGGCATACGTTCTTTCAGGCGCGGCGTGGCCCGCAGCGCCGCCAGCACCTGCTGGTCGGTCTCGGGGTTGCCGCTGGAGCCGGCCAGTTCGGCGCGGGTCACTTGGCCGTCGGCGCCGAGCCACAGGTCCACCTGCAGCGCATAGGCCTTCTTGCGCAGCTCCGGGTCCTCGCGCAGCACCCGTTGAAAGGTCGCCGCCAGGTACTGCTTGTAGGTGCCGGTGCCCAGCCCGCCGCCACCGGCGCCGGCCATGCCGCCGCCCTTGCCGGCACCGACGTTGAAGCCGTCGTTGCCAGCCTGGGCGTCGCCATCGATCTGCATCGGGTTGGCCAGGTCGTCCGCCGGCGAGGGCGGTGCCTCTTCCTCCGGCTTGACCTCATCGGGGGTCGGCGTGGGCTCGGGCTCCGGCACCTTCTCTTGCACCGGCTCCGGCTCCTTGGGCTTCTCCGGCGGTGGAGGCGTTTCCGGAGGCGGCGGCAGCGGGATGATGGTCGGCACCTTCGGCGCTTCCCGGCGCACCCCGGCCATGTCATTGGCCCACTGCCACAGCAGCCAGGCGGCCACGGCCCCCAGCAGCAGCCCGGCGCCCCACTTCAGCAGGCGCATGGCGCGCGGCTTGTGCTGCACCGGCGGCAGCTCGATCGGTTGTTGTGCGGTCATGGCTCAGCCCTGGCTCGGTTTGCCGGTGACCAGGCCGACCTGGGACAACTCCAGGCGGCGCAGCAGGTCGAGGACTTCGATGACCTTCTGGTACTGCACCGTGGCATCGCCACGGACGATGATCGGGAAGTCCGGGTTCTGCGCCTTCTCGATACGCAGGCGCTCTTCCAGCTCGCCCAGGGTCACCGGGTAGGCGTCGAGGAACACCTGACCGCCGTCGTTCACCGAGATGGCCTTGGTCTTGGCCTCGGACAGCGACACCGAGGCGCTGGCCTTGGGCAGGTGGATCTGGATGCCCGATACCTGGGCGGTGGCGGTGAGGATGAACATCACCAGCACCACCATCAGCACGTCCACCAGGGGCGTGATGTTGATGCTGTCGACAGCGGCGTCGTCTTCGTCGTCATGGGAGGCGTTCACGGAAGCCATGGCAGTTCTCCTCAGGCCGGAACCGACGCGTTGCTGTGACTGACCCGCCAGTGGGCGTTCTCGCTGTGCTGGCTCTCGCCATGCAGCTCCGCCAGCCGGGTGATGAACTCGTCGACGAACACCCGCATGTCGGCGCCGACTTCCTTGTTGCGGGTGATCAAGCGGTTGTAGCCAAACAGCGCCGGGATCGCGACGAACAGGCCCATGGCGGTGGCCAGCAAGGCCGCGGCCATGCCCGGGGCGATGGCATTGATGTTCACGTCACCGGCCATGGCGGTGCCGAGGAACACCACCATGATCCCCAGCACCGTGCCCAACAGGCCGATGTAGGGGCCGCCGGCAATGGCGTTGGACAGGGTCGAGAGCTTGGCGCTGAGCTGCTGGTTTTCCCGGGTGCGCACCCCGTCCATCGAGCAGCGGATGGCTTCGATGGTGGCCGCCGACACCGAGGAGGTATCGGCGCCCTGCTCGCGGCGGGTGCGGATCTCTTTCACCGCCACCAGGTACAGGCGCCACAGCGAGGAATGCTCCAGGCGGCTGGCCAGGACCTGATCGTCGGCGAACATCTCCAGGCGGGTGCCGACCTTGGTGAACTGCTCGCGAAACAGCGCATTGGCGGCGCTGACCCGGCCGACCATGCGGTTCTTGCGCAGCATGATCACCCAGGACTGGATCATCATCCCCACCAGCACCAGGATGATCACCCAGGCATCCACCGGCACCGCCTTGAGCAGGAAGCCCAGGCTGCCGAAACCAAAACCCGACTGTTCTTCATCAACGCCGTAGGCCACCAGCTTCGACTCCGCGCCCTGGGCGCTGGCATCGGCCAGGATCAACGCCGCCGGACGCGCCACCTTGGACAGGCGCAGCTCGTCCAGGGCCCCGGTGAACGGCAGGAAATGGCTGGCTTCGGCGCCGGCGGCGGGCGGCAGGTCGGCACCGATCGCCAGCACCGAATTGAAGGTCGGAATGGCCTGGGCCAGGCTCGCGGTTTCGCGGCCATTGACGTACAGCGCCAAGCGGCTGCCCTCGCCGCTCAGGGCCAGGTGCTGCCACTGCCCCGGGTTCAGCGGCTGGGTGGAGGCGGCGCGCTGGCCGTCCACTTCAACGAAGGGCATGCCCTGGTTGATGCCGACCAGCAGGCTGCCGGCGCCTTCGCGACGGGCCAGCAGCAGTTGCTCACCGCTGGCCTGATCCAGGCGCACCCAGGCGCTGAAGGTGAAGGCGCCGCCGGCGTTGTGCTGCAGCGACGGGCTGGCCGGCAGCAGCAGCGGCTGGCCGCTGAACTGCAAGGCGCGGCCGATGACCCCGTCAATGCTGGCGCCGGTGGCGTTCTGCGCGGTGTTGCCATAGGCGGTGGTGTCTTTGGTCGGGGTACCGTTGCTGCCGTCGAAGTGGTAGATGGCGGTGTAGCTGGGGTCGAAGGTCAACTGGCCGTTGGCGGTGCTCGGCGCCTTCTGGTTGCCGTAGTACATCCAGATGTCCTGGCGCTGGCCGCCTTCGACCTTGGGCACATCGACCCAGATCAGCGCCATGCCCATCAGCGGGTCGAAGCTTTCGATCTGGTGGTTGAGCACGGTCTTGTCATCGGCGGTGACAAAGCGCAGGTCGGCGCCGTCTTCCTTGACCCCGTCGAAGGTGAAGTTGCCGGTGTGCAGGCGCACCAGCAGCGCGGTGCGGCCCAGGGCCTCGTTGATGGCCGCGCCCTGCGGGGTGGTGTCCACCGAAATCTGCTTGCGGTAATGCCAGTCGTCCTGCCACCAGGCATGGGCCGTGGCCGGGAGCACGAAGCCCAGGCAGATCAACAGGCTCAGGAATAAGCGTTGCATGGGAAGGGTCTCCGTAAAAAGTCAGAACGTCGCTTGCACGCTGAAGTGCAGGCGTGGGTCGTATTTCTGGGTGTTGGGGCCGTCCTTGAGCGGGTAGCCCCAATCGAGGCTGCCGGACAGCCACTTGCTCAAACTGGCGCGGGTGCCGAGGCCAACACTGGCCAGGCTGTATTGGTCTTCCTGCTCCACCATGGGCTCGTGCAGGCGCAAGTGCGCGCCCTCGGCAAAGGCGTAGAAACGCCACTCCTGCACATAGCTGCCGAGGAACTTGGCCAGGGACGGCGTGCGCAGCTCCTGGGAAAGCAGATAGCCCTCGTCCCCGGTACGCTCGGCGGCCAGGTAGCCGCGCACCGAGGTGGCGCCGCCGGCGGAATACTGCTCGTTGGACACCAGGGGCCCGGAGGCCAGCTGGAAGGCGGTCTTGGACGCCGACTGCCAGTCGTTAGCAAAGGTGTAGGTGAAATTCAGGTCGCCCTTGAGCACCGAGAAACTGGCACTGGCCTCGTCGCGCTTGTAGTGGAACTCCTCGGCGTCGCTGCCGTAGCCGAAGAAGCGCCGGGTGCCGACGATCAGGTTCAGGCCCAGACCCAGCTGGGATTTTTCGCTGTAGCGGTAGCCGTTGTAGCCGAAGGTCACGGGGGCGTACTTCAGCGGAATCTGGTCGCTGCTGCGGCCAAAGCGCATCTCTTCGTCGAAGTCCTTGAAATCCACACCCACCGACAGCGAGTTGGCCCAGTTGCCGGCCGCAGGCAAGGTGTAGATCGCCGACACCCCGTAGGAATGGCCCTTGCCCAGCACGTTGCTGCCGCCGATGGTGGCGATGTTGCTGTCGGACTGGTAGCCGGAGAACTGCAGGGCCCAGCGCTCGCTCAGCGGCGCGGTGTAGGAACCGGACCAGACCTTGGCGTTGTCGGTGTCTTGGGGCGCGGTGAAATAAGTCAGGGAAATGCTGTGGCCCAACTGCCAGAGGTTGTCGTAGCCGACGTTGACCACCGTGCGCAGCTTCTCGGTGTCGGCGCTGTAGTCGTTGTTCAGGCCGACGCTGGCGTGCCAGGGGTTCTGGTCTTCCACTTGCAGGTCCACGTCCATGGTCCCCGGGCGCTGGCCCTCGCGCACCAGCGGCATGACCTGGCGCCCGGCGCCGCGGTTGAGCCCGGCCAGCTGGCTTTGCACCGTGGCAAAGTCCGGCACCTGGCCTTCCTTGAGCGCCGGCACCTGGTCGCGGATCTCCACCGGCGAGTAATGCTTGGCGCCCACCACCCGCACCCGGCCGACCTTGGTTTCACTGACCTGCAGGTAGACGATGCCGTCCTCGACCTTCTGCTCCGGCAGCTCGACGAACACCGACTGGTAGCCGCGCTCCTGATAGACCTTCTGCAGCGCATCGCGGGCGCCTTCGATGTCGGTCAGGGCTTTCTGCGGCCCGAGGAACGGGTACACCGCCTCCTCGATGGCCCGCGCATCGAGCACGGTATTGCCGCGCACGAAGTACTCATTGACGTCCACCAACCGCGCCGCGGCCGTGGCTTCGACCGGTGCCGGCTCGCCCTCCTCGGCCTGCACCCCCGGCGCCAGCGCCAGCACCGCCAACCAACCGCACAACGGCCACCAGCGCCCGCCACTGCCGGGTCGCCCTGATTTGCCCAGATGCTCCACACCGCCCCCTAGAAATCTGAAAATTGGCGCGCGCACGCGCATTGCCGTCGCCGTCTGCACAGCGTTTGGCCGCTTCAATTGCTGCTGATCGAGGTGTTTTCGTGGCGAGCCAGCCAGGTGTGCAGCAGCGCGAAGTTCAGCGAGAACTCGGGCATTTGCAGCAAGGCACCGCAGAACACTTCACCGATGATTTTCTGGATCAGGCGCACCGCCCGCGGATCGTTCAACAGCGTGCCGATGTCGCGACTGAGAACCCCGAAGTTCCAGACCTTCTGGTTCAGGTCGAGGCCGACGAACCAGCGGAACAGCAGGTTGTAGCTGAGCTGCTCATAGAGCTGCTGCTCGCTGGGCACCGAATACAGCAACTGCAACAGCAGGATGTGCATCACCGTGCGCGGCGCGATCAGCATCCCCGGCTCGGCGTTGAGGCCCTGGAGCAGGTCGCGGTGCTGATCGAGCAACTCATCGATCTGCGGACGCAGCAGCACCAGCGAATGGCCGGGCGGGATATAGCTCGACACCTCCTTCAAGGCACCCTGCCAGTCATCCTGGGACACGATCCAGACCCACGGCGCCCCGTAGCGATAGACCGACACCGGCTTCTTGCGCGCGGCCTCGACAATCTTCGACAGCCGTTGATCCAGCTCCTGCATGCCCACTTTCGAGTAGCGTTCCATAGTCCCCATAGCCTCACTCCCGGCGTCCCGCCTCGGCTTAAAAAAGTGGCCTGGCGGCCCCCTCAAGCGCGTTACATACCCAAGACGCGCGTGGCCATGTGCTACCGAACTTTTGTCATAAAAGCTTCATTCACAAAGGCCAGTGGACGGTGAAACAACGACCTCAGAGAGGAGAGCGTGCGCACAGCCCATTACCGGATGGGCAGGCCTGGGCTGCTTCGCGAAATATTTGGTAGTGAATTAATTCTCGCCAGCCCCAGCCTGCGTTACAGCCCGGTGCGCAAGCCCTTGCGCAGTGCATTCAGGCTATAAGGCCGGCACTTTTCAGCGTGGCGGACGGCCACGCCAAAACACTGTTACGACAGGAGGAACCATGGATGTTCAACGCCTCGCGCAGGGCAAGGCACAACGCAGGATTGGCCTGCTGGCCCGGGTACTGGTCAGCGCCCTCGCCCTGCAAGGCTGCGCAGGACAAACAGCCGACATAATTGGATTGCCCATCGAGGGTTTCAGCCACACCTCGGCAGCCATCAACCGCTTTTCGGTCAATGGCAATGGCGGCCCGAATATCAGTCCCTATGGGGGTGGGGGAAGTCAAATGTGCTGTGCCGCACTTCCGGTGAAGTGGTATCCAGGCTTGACCGTAGTCGTTGAGTGGGAAAAAGACTCTGACCCTCATGCCTCTGCAAATTGGCCACCACTAGGGACTGATGGCTATAGGGCTGCCTACAAGATTCACGCAGCCAAGTACACCCGTCATCGCGCGGTGGTGGCTGTTGCACCGTATGACCGACCGGGCGCGGTCAACGTACATTTCTTACCTTGCAATCAAGTCAAGGTTTCAGCGGGGCTTATGTTGCCTGGCACTCCCACCTATCCCTATCGCTTTCCTCAAAAAATGCAGGAGCCCAAGACATGTCCGCCGCCCTGATTGTGCTTACCACCCGATCGGCCGCTAGCGAAAAAGTAGCTGACGACGACAGGTAAGGATTCAACCTCCGCTTCCCCGGAAGCTCGTTCACGATAAGGCTGCCCATGACTCGTTTTTTGCTCTTTGTGTTGATCAGTTGCATCACTCTGCCAGGCTGCGCAGGACAAACATCCGACATGATTGGCTTGCCCATCGAGGGCTTCAGCCACACCTCGGCGGCCATCAACCGCTTTTCGGTCAATGGCAATGGAGGCCCGAATATCAGCCCTTATGGGGGTGGAGGGAAACAGAATTGTTGCGCCCCACTTCCAGTCAAGTGGTATCCGGGGTTGACCGTGGTCGTTGAGTGGGAAAAAGACTCTGACCCTCATGCCTCTGCAAATTGGCCACCACTAGGGACTGATGGCTACAGGGCGGCCTACAAGATTCATGGAGCCAAGTACACCCGTCATCACGCGGTGGTTGCTGTTGCGCCGTATGAACGACCCGGAGCTATCGACGTTCATTTTCTGCCCTGCAATCAAGTCGCGGTATCCGCCGTGGCGGAGTTGCCGGGCCAACCTGGATATCCCTTCAACTTCCCTCAAAAAATGGAGGAACCCAAGACATGTCCGAAGCCCTAACTCCACCTCACTCCCGGCCAGCACCACAATGGCTCACCCCTACACCCGAATTCAGAGACGGTGGACTGCTACCTGAGACACCCAAGCAAGTGGCACACAACTACCGAGAACAACGCAGTGCTTTTGCCCCCTTTGAGCTCGCGGCGCAACGCACGGCCAAAGCCTTAGGGAATGTTTACAGTGGCCCGCCCTGCATGAAAATTCTAACCATCACTCTATGTTTCGACGGCACCAATAACCATGAGCCCAGCGATAGCATCGCCCGACCTTCTACCACCACCAATGTAGCCCGCCTATACCATGCCAGCCTGGGAGGAAGCGGTACCGAAAGAGAACAGAGCGAAGGCTTTTATCGTTACTACATGCAAGGTGTCGGCACCGAGTTCAAGGAAATAGGTGAGTTCAAGCCCGATGCTGACGGTCTGAAAATGTCGGTGGGCGGTGAAAAGCGGATTAACTGGGGCCTGACACGCCTGATCGATGCACTCAGAAGGGCGTGTGGCAACGAGTACCTTGACCCCAAAGACGCCTACAAACTCGTCGAAAAAATGGGCACCAGCCTCACCGAAGATCTACTCGGCGCATCCCTGTTCAAAGACAGCCACACCCGCCGTCAGGAAGCGCTAAAAGAGCCACTGGCAACCCTGAAAAGCGAAATCGATGCCGCCCACGCCGCCAAGTCCATTGCCAGGATCAAGGCGGTGCGCCTGTTCATATACGGTTTCTCCCGCGGCGCCGCCGAAGCCCGGGCCTTCGCCACCTGGCTCGAAGCCTTGACCAGGGTCGAGGTGAACGGTGAAATCTGCTACCTTTTCGCTGGGCTGCCCATCAAGATCGTGTTCATGGGCCTGTTCGATACCGTGGCCTCGGTGGGCATTCCCTACCTAGTGCCCTTCGCTGCCGGGCACATGGGCTGGGCCGATGGCTCGCTGCGCCTGCCGGACTCCGAAGCCTTTCTCGAACACTGTGTGCACCTGGTCGCCGCCCACGAACAACGGGGCTGCTTCCCCCTGGATTCGATCCGGCGCAAAGCCAACCCGGACGACCCCGACTGCCCTTCCACCTATCGCAATGGCACCGCTGAATACCTCTACCCCGGCATGCACTCCGATGTCGGCGGTGGTTACCCGCCAGGCGACCAAGGCAAAGCAGCGTCCGGAAGCCATGAGGTGCTATCGCAGATTGCCTTGCACCATATGTACGCCGAAGCATTCAAGGTTGGTGCGCCGTTGCAGGTACCGTCCCGGGCACTCGGTGTCTGGAAGAAGGAGTGGCCCTGGTTGGAAATGGATGTTGAAACAGAAAACGAATTCGACATCGGCCCCACCCTGATCAAGCGCTTCAACACCTGGCTCAAATCCGTCGAAAATGGCCCCCTGGAAGACGTCATGGAACGCCAGGCCGGCCTGATCACCGGCTGGCGCATCAACCGCTATGCCAACTACCGCCTCAGACACACTCCCTCCTATGGCGAAGTGATGAAGAGCGGCCACCCCCGCGGTAGCGACATGACCGCCAGGGAAATCGAATCCTTCGAGGCCCTGCACCGGATGCAGCTCGAAGAAGACGCCGCCTCCCGGGCCAACCAACCGCTGCCCGAATGGTCGGAGCGCCAGCAGCAAACCCGGCAAGAACATGAACGGGTGAAACAGGCGTACGAATGCCGCACCGGAGCCGCCGCACCGGTCGAGCTCAACACCAGCAAAGTGTTCGAACCGAGCCTGGACCATCGGCAATTGGAAAACGCCATGACCGACTTTCGCCGCGACTACATCCCCGAATGGGGCTTGAGCGAAGGCGATGGCTTCAGCCTCGGCAGCCTGCCCAATATTCTCCTGGGCGGCATCGTCTACATGACCAACGACCAGGACGAAGCCGAGGACTACGCCAAGCTGCGCCGCGCCGGCAACCATTACTACGCAATATTGTTCGACTCAAATGACCAGCCTCAGGACGAACAGGCCAAGGCCATCATCTGCCTGTTCGACGAGCACGTGCACGACTCCCGTGCCTGGTTCATGAACTCCAACCTCAACGAACGCGAACTCTTCAGCGACTACTTCCGTTACCGCTGCGTCTTTTTCGACAACGAATCGAACAAGCAACTTTCCCTGCTGGCGACCACCACCCGAGTTATCGGCGTCGCAGTGGCCGTGGGCAGCATTGGCCTGAGCATCAAACGCCGCGATCCACGCTTGCTGGTAGGGCTGATTATTCCGTCCCTGGGCATCCCGGTCCTTCGCGGCAAAGCCGGCTTACCAGAGATCAGCGCCTTCGACAGCGTTACCGGCCTCGCCCTGCCGATGCTTGAAGGCATGGAAGCCCTGCGTGTCTTCACTCAAGAGCCTGGCAGCGTACTGAAACAAGCACAGGCACTGCCAATGCCTGCGATGCTTAACGAACAGACCGCCACCACCGACGACTTGAAAACCATCCTCAAAGCCACCCAAGCCCTGGCAGCACAAGCCAACGCACCAAACGCTGCGCCAGAAGACCTCTTGAATCCACTTGTTGCAACACAAGAAGCAACAGCCCCGGGCTGGCTGGACCAAGCAAAGAGCGCAGCCAGGCGCCTCAATACATGACCAAAATTATTCTGGCTTTTGCTTCTGCTGTTGATTTGGCTTTTGATCTGGCAGGCCGAGTGCGGGTGTTCATCAGGGGATTGGCGCGCAGCGGCCCTTACCGCAGCAACGGATATATCCCCCAGCGTCGAGAAAAACTGGTCGGCTCTCAGGCCGCCAAGTCCACCCCGCAATCCTACAAAACTTACAGACGCGTCTGACTTGTTCCCCCAAGACCCAACGTCCATAGTCCCCATTCGCCCCAATGGCGACCGGGTTTGGCGACCTGGAAATCAACCAACAGGCAGTCACGCTTGCAGCGCTAGCCGTCGAACATTTATGGTCACGGCTGCTTTTCTATGGTGGCTGTACGCGGGAGACCTTCAAGGTCTGCCGGTTTTCTGTTGGTTAATCCGGTTCGCCAACCTGCGTACAGCTGCCACCCTTTCGTTTGGCGACGATCTGAGCAGCTCCCTTAACCAACAGCGGAGTGATCCTCATGAACCAACGATTTATTCCCATCACTGGCATCGACTGCCTGATTTCCTGCCTCTTTATCGACAAGAACGCCCCCCTCGACGTTTTGCATGCCAACGGCGCCGCACGTTTACTGGCAGTAACTCAACTGCTGGAAAGCCTCTCCCGTGCAGAACTGAAGAATGCCGACGATACCGATCTGCAACATATCTCCAACGTAGCGGCCATTCTGCTGCGTGACAGTTGCGATCTGTTGGGAGTGATGGGCTGGCGCCTTCAAGCCTGACGCCTGGGCGCTCCGCGCTGCTTGGTAGCGCGGAGCGTTTCAAATGGGGTCTTGGATTTTTTTAGGGGGGAAAAGTCTTTTAAAAGTGGCTGCAATCGGCCAGAGACTGTCATTTAATGCTCTACAAATCAGGGGCGACTCACCTTGAGTATGATCACGCCGTCATTCTTGATGCCGAATCGCTTGATGCGAAGGAATTGTACGTCGCGATGACCCGAGGAGCGAAATCTCTCACCATCATCGGGACAGCCCGGCATCTACCTGCTTGAATGCCTATTCAGTTTTGAACATTTCGGATCGGTCACTAATATCAATCGTTCAATACCTGCACAGGAGCAATATTCAAAATGGAAGGCGAGATGAATGAATTGGGACTGAGGCCTCGGGTGTTCGTCTCCGACCTAATCCAGCTCGGCGATATTGTACTTACAACCACGCCCGACCCCATGAGCAAAAAGATCCGTAAGACCATCGGCGCGGACATCTCTCACGCTATGATTTGTGTGGGGAAGTCGAGTGTGATCGATTCTACTGGTGACGGTGTTCATGCGCGCAATCTCGAGCGGCTGATGCTTGAGCCAGGCTGCGCTGGGCACGTTCTTCGGCCCGTTGTGCCCTTGACTACTGACCAACTGCACTCTGTTATCACCTTCGCCAGAGCTGCGGTTGGTACTCGATACACCAAGATCGGTGCCGCCAAGAGCGTGTTGGCTGGTTTTGTGGCCGGTCGGAGGCAGTTCTGCTCGCGATTGGTCGCACAGGCTTATCAAAGGGCCGGAGCAAACCTAGTGCCTGATGCTGACTTTTGCCATCCAGGGGAGTTACTGAATAGCGCCGCGCTTTTTGAGGTTCCTAATGTGCTTAGAGATCTCAATGCGGAAGAAGAGGCTCGCTGGCGTGAAGATATTGACCACGTTCAGGCAATGCGGGATTCAACCAATGCCTTGCTTCGGGAAGCCCGAAAGCTGTCCTCTGAGATTGAATCACTCAACGACATTGATGCATACCTAATAGACCATCAGGAGGCAGATGATCACCTAGTGCAAGCTCTGAGAACTTCAAGGTATCTGGAACTGTGGAAGGATGAGTTTGAAAGGAATGCTTGGCAGTATCACGCCGCCCTCATGGAGGGATCCGGAAGCTCGGCGGAGCACAAGCAGAGATACTGTGAAGAGCTGCTGGCAAGCGAGAAGTTGGGGCAAAACCGCTTTGTCCTGAACCATGCGGGCTACGTGACCGTGAACGCATTGCATCCACGCCAATATTTCGCTCTGAAGATAGAGCTGTACGAGCTTCTGACACAGCAACATGCTCGTCGCATTAGGGCGGCAACTACTTGGCTTGAGCGTAAGGGGCTGCTTGAGCCGGAGCCTCGCACGCTGCTTCGTCCGCACACGCCGGAATGGTTCGCTTCGCTGCGCGAGTGGAACCCAAAGCAGGCTGCGATGACGGAAGCGGCTATCCGGGAAGCCGGAAGTTTGGATGTGTGCACTGTCTGTGCAGACGAACCAGTCTGCGATTATGTCCTCTTGAGTCTTCCACCGGCTGGACCTGGGACGTGTCGACTTTGCGATGACTGCTTTCATATCCGCTCCATTAACGAACCAATGAGGACTTTCTAGCCGTGGGGTAGTTTCATGTCAGCACGTGGGTCACGTTTTCAATCAGCGCCAACAGAAGAAGATACTCAAACAAGCTCAAGAGCGGGAATATGGAAATATTTAGCGTGATCGCCGGTACTTTTGGTCGAATTTTCGGAAAAATAGCTACACCTTACATAAAGAGCATTTGGTACCGGATCAGAGGTGAAAAATTTTGTAAGCGAGGTAAGCCTAAATACGAAGGTGTTATATCCTCCATTGCGGACTACAAAAAGTTATCAAATTTCATAGCTGGCAACGATGAAGGCATCGTGTTTCTTGACCTCACGATGGATGACAACAGCTTTCGAGGCGACACTGAAAGTACGGCCCCTTACTTTGTAGCTTTTGAAGATTGCTTTGAAGAACTTGAGAAAGGAGAAAAACCTTCAATTTTCAAATGTACCGGAACACAGTTTAACGTCCACATATCCCACGTAGAAGGAAGCTGTTTTTTTTACTCGCAGCGAGGGTTTATAAGGCTGAGGGGTTACTTCGTGATAACAGGCTATTCCGGCCCCTATCAAGGCCTAATGGATTGCAACCTTAGAGGCGTAAGACACGAAGACGTAAAATTATAGTTCTAGTAAGCGGTCAATACCAACTATCAGCTGTCGCCGGTAGAGTTTGAAAAGCGTTACGCGATGAGCTTGCAGGGTGTCTAAAAAACCCGGGGCGATTCACTTTGCCGTTATTTTTGAAGGCAATAGCTTCGCACCCTGAACATGTAGCAAAGGGCTATCTAGCACATCCGTCCTATGCCTTTGACGAAAACAGCGGTTGCAAGCCCCCATGGAGCAAGCCAGCAGAACCCTCGCTGCGCCGCCAGGTGGGCCATGGCGTTGGCCCTGATGGCCGAGGAACGTCCGCAAGTGACCGATAGCTGTCCTCAACCAAAGTTCGCCTTGGGTTGAGGATTCAATCGGTCGACGCAACAGATTGGCTAAATGGCCCTGCAGGCGCTTCGTATTTCAGTTTTTTGCGAGCTCATTACGGATCAAAACTGAGTCGATGAGCACGAGCATTTTCACAGACAAAAACAAGCGAAGTGCAATCTGCCAGACCGTCTTACTTTTTAAACCCCACCCTATATATGTTCCAAATATTCCAAGGAAACCTCGCCACCGAGGTAAGGGCCGTCATCACTGCAATCCATTGCCGGCTCGTCAAAATCAATCCATACACTGGTCATAATCCTGTCTTTTCCAGCCATAGTTCGTTGAGTGCTAGATAACTCCACTTCACCACCTAAGGCTTCCTTTACATATTCTGGAGGTAACGAAACCACTCCAACCCCGCCATTCGGCCACCACACGTGGGGCTTAACTTTTACCCTGTCACCGTCATTGAATTTCATTTATTTACTGACCCGTTCTCAAACCGCCAAGCCCCATATTGCAATCCTACAAAACTTACAGACGCGTCTGACTTGTCCCCTCCGGGACCCAACGCCCATAGTCTCTCTCGGTTCGCCAACCCGCGTTTCGAGCGCATCTCGCGCACCGAAAAAATGCTGTCAACACCAACCGGCAGCACATCACCAAGGTCGCTGAAATGACTCTGCGCGACGGTCGCAACTTGCTGGAGGAATAGCCCAAATGCCCCCCTCGCAAGCTGGAACCATTAAGTCTCAAGCTGTCGACAAACCGCAGTTGTGAAAAAACACAACCAGAGTAGCATTGGCTCGAAGACAGGGAAGCCTATGGACATTCTCACGCCATCACGTTTTACCGATGCTGCGATTTTGTATCCGAACGACAAGGCCGGGCTTGATCGTTGCCTGCGGATTTTGAGGATGGCACGCCCAAAAGGATTCGCAGACCTGCAAAAGCTTTTCGGTACGCAAGGGATCGACTTGTTCAAACCGAGAGCCGCAGCGAACTGGGTCGTGATCGACGTAGGCGGCAACAATCTCAGGGTGATCGGCGGCGTCAACTACACCCGACAGAAGTTTTACGTCAAACACATCTACACACATGCCGACTACGACCTTGCCAACGCCTGGTATGCAAGAAACCAAGGGGTAAAACGATGAGCGAAGCCCGAAACGAACTTCAAACCGTGATCGCAACGCTTGGCGAACTGCATGCGGTGCTGGAGCGCCTGCGCGGTGAATTTGTGCACGGCATCAAGACCCCCGCTGACTACGAGCGTGCGACCGACCTGCTTGATGAACTCACTGATGGGCGCGAGCTGAGCAAGGTCGAAGAGAAAGTTCTTGTCGAGCTCGAAAATGAAATTCTGGCCTACCAGCGCCACTCCGAGCAGTTTCGCGAATCGAACGCCGCTTTTGAGGCGGCCTGCACCCCTGTGCAGTTGATCAAGGATCTGATGGAAACGCGGGGGCTCACGGGTTCTGATCTCCCTGAAATCGGCGATAAAACAGCTGTGTCCAAGGTGCTCAGTGGGAGCCGGCCCATCAGTCACAAGATGGCCTACGCGCTGGCAGAGCGGTTTTCGATGGAGCCCAGTGCTTTCGTGTCGGCAGCTTCGGTAAAGGCCGCTCCTCTCGAAGGCGTTCGTCCCAAGGCTAAACAGACTTCAGCTTATTACCGCACTAGCAACATCTCCCGGAACTTACTCCCAGTGAAAGGTGCCGACGCTGGTGAATCCAAACGGGTAGCGTCCAAGAGCCGACACTTGGGTAAAGCTCCGACCAAGGGATAGCCCATTTCCATCCTGCCGTTCTGAGTTCCGTACGCTAACGCCGTATCGCCCTACCCCAACTGCAAAAAGAACCGACCAATCCCCGCGCCTGTCCTCTCTGAAAAGTCCTCATCCAGAAACAGATACCCCATGCCATCCGAAAGCACGCCTTTATGCTCAGGCAGCGCTACATCCAGATCGCCCCCATAAATGGAGACCCTTCTGCGCCCTGCCCCCGCCAGAACAGGCGACTGCAACCAAGCGTCCACGCCATCCAATTTGGACGCCAGGTTTTCATCATCGTCCGCGTCGCCGTTCACCCCCAGCCGCACCGTTCCGCGATCTGAAATCGGCTGAGCGGCCTCATGCCGCTCGGAACCGGCTCGCACATAGCCCATGACAACTGCTTCCGAGTGTCCCTGGACAGCACGCAACTTTCGATAGTGGCCGACCTCGCCCGGCCAGTACGGCACAAAAACCGACACCCAATACCCCCCATCAATCAAGGCCTCTGAAAACCAACGTCCAGGAAAGGCCATGAGGTGGGTCAGCGCCACTCCATCAGGCGAACGGGGCCAAGCCAGATCAGTCGGCAGACAGGCTCCACCACCGACATAGGCATCATCTTTTGCAGGCGTTTCACTGGTAAATATCAGCTCGTCAAACATGCGTATCTTTGCACTCAGTCATGGGTTGCAGCCTTCGTTAACAGCCCCAGGCCAATACCGGCCTCAAGGCTTCAGGCCATACACCTTGCCTCGACAATCCACCCTCAATTCCTCCAGAAAGGGGCGCAACTGCACCTCCTCCATCAACGCCAGCAACTGTCCAGCCGCCTCCCGCAGCAACTGCCACTGCTCATGTTCAAAGATCCCCCGGTCGCCACAATGAAAGGCCGCCTCGGACAATCCATTGCATTGCCCCCAGAGGTTTTGCAGCCCAGCCCGGACTTCATCCGGCAATGCACTGGCGCACGTTGCTAGCAGCGCCTCCAACGGCAACATCGCCATGGACCAGGCCTCACAGGCGGCGCAATCAGGGATGGTGGCCTGCTGAGCCTGCGCATCCAGTGCCAGAAACCCCAGGGCATCGATTGCCTCGCCCACCGCCAGCACCCGCTTGTACTCATCCTGCCCGTACCATTCCCAGACAGTGGTGGAGAACCCCATGTTTTCAGCTCCAAAATTCGTCCGGGCGAATATATCGGTATCACGGTCCTTTTGCGCATCCAGCAGCCTCGCCGCTTGTGTCGCGCTGCAAACTCTGGAATTGTCTGCCCCTTTGACCACGCCCCCATCCCCATGAACCCACGCCTCGCCCAGCTTGTGTGCGACTACCAGGCCAGCGTCCGCTGCGCCGTCGAGTTGATGCAGCAATGCGCCATCCCCCTCCCCGCCAGCAACAGCGACTGGGCGGGGCTCGATATTCCGGAGCAAGGGCAGCTGACTGGCGGCATCCGTTACTTCAAGCACGGCTATGGCTGCGCCGTTCACCTGCCAACGGCAATAGTGAGCTTTGACTTTGGCGAGTAGGGAGAGATCGACGGCGTCACCCTGTCCAGGCTCGCCGGCTTTGCCGAGAACCGGCTCGCGCAGTACGGTTTTACCGATGAGGATGAGCTCAAGCAGTGCTTCGAGCATGAAGTGGCAGCCGGGGCTTTGGTGTATTCGGGCTACATCCTTTACTACGTCGCGGCGGCGGAGTCCCGGCCGTGCAACCGGGTCGATGGCCACACACCTTCGGCCTGAAGCGCTCCACGCACTGTCGCTTCAGGCGTCGGGCGCTGGCCGTTGGGCGATCACCTCGAAGCGGTGCCAATGCTTGGTGCCACGCAGGCTGGGGCCATCGTATTCATGTGCCTCGAAGCGGATCAGATCGAGCCCCTGGAACAATCCACGGGCCTGTGACTCGGAATGAAAGGTTCTCGACGGGTCGCCCGCCCAATCATCCCGGTTGCCGAACAGTTGCCCAACGAACAGGCCTCCCGGCAGCAGTGCAGCCCTGACCTGGGCCCAGAATTTTTCGAAATGCTGCGGGTGACAAAAAGGTATCGACATGCCGGCGTGAATCAACGAGGCAGCCGGCAATGTCGCGAGGCTTTCAAACTGTTGCGTGCGGGTTTCCAAGCAGACGCCCGGGAAGTCGGCGCGGATGGCGTTGACCATTTCAATTGCCGCGCGCTCCTGGTCAATCGCCAGCACATCCCAGCCCGCCGCCAGCAGGCCGCGGGTTTCATTACCGCTGCCACAGCCCAGATCAATGGCCTGTCGCCAGTTCGCCTGAGGGCTCAGCCTCTCGAGCGCCGCACCCAGAAGCGATGATAACGGCCGCTCTTTGTGGTGCGCGTAGTAAGCTCCCCAACCGGATGGCCGGCCTGGATCTCGCGATTGCATTCCTTGAACCTTCGTTGATGACCATGGACTTATTGAACGCCACGGATACTGACAGAGTTCTGATCCGGTTTCATGGACCAGAGCCCCCTATTTCATCACCCGCGACCCCCGGAACAGCAGCATGAAATTCACCTCGGCCGGCCAACTCATCGACCCGCGAACCGTCGGCTATCGCAGCCTGGGCTTCGGCGAGGCGCTGTCGATCCCGGCAACGCCCTATGAGTTGTGCGTCAACCACAGCGACCTGCCACCACGCTTTGTGGAGCGCGCAGACACTTTTATTGCCGAATGCAAAACCGACGACATCGCCCAAGGCTATTACGACATTCCGGAGCTTGCGGCGCTGGGCTACCCCAGTTTCAGGACGCTCTTGCAAGACCATCCCGACCTCGCGGCGAGCTTGGTCCAGGACTACCTGTATTTCGAGCTGTTCTTTTCGCTGTTCCCACATTCAAGCGCTCTTGAAGTGGTGATAAACAGCATCACCAGCGTCTGCTCAAAAGAGGCGGCTATCAGGATCACGGGCGAGACATTCGCCGCCCGTAACATCTGCCCATGACGGGCATTCAGCTGCAACACAGGCAACCGCTGATCAGCGGTTGATCGGGGTCGTTTTCAAGAAAGGCGACCCTGACCTCCACGCCGGGGCGCAAGGGCGTCCGTTCACAACGCCAATTGGCCGCGCCCTCCAGCCAGCAGCTGCTCTTGTCGTCAAACCGACCTTCGCGATCCCAGGGAAACTTGACCTTGACCCTTTCGAGGCGCCGATCACACGGGCTCGCCTGGTCTTCCAGTGCAATCACCAGCGCCGTCTGGTTGCCGGGCGCCCGAGGCTTCTGGTGAACCCGAGGCGGGTGCTCGCAAGGGTCCAGCGCCAGCGCCGGGAAACGGTTGCGATAAGCCGCCCGGTCATCGCTAAAGACCAGTACGTGGCCTTGAGCGCTGTGCTGGAAGTGGAAGTGAATCCCCTCCTCTTCGCACAAGCGCTGAACAAAGTGCAGATCGGTTTCATCGTACTGGGTGCAGTAGTCACGCTCGGGGTAGGTCGAGCCCAGTTCGAATCGGCAGGCGTCGCCCAGAATCCCATGTTCTTCGAGAATCAAGGCGACGATGTTCGGCACCGAGAAGCGTTGATAGATCCGCTGATTGATGCGGTGGCGCAAGTAGGACAAGTGCGGCACCAGGGCCAGGTTGTAGTGGGTCAAGCCCTGCGCGTTACGGACTGGAACAATGTGATAGATGCGTCCATGAATGCCATTGCCCTGTGCATCGAAAGCCAGGAATGCCTGCGCATCGAAGAGGCGTTGCAGATCCAGGTCCGGTCGTTGGTCCACAAGCTCCACGTTGAAGAAGTAAGGCTTGCTGATCGACTCTTCTCCGGTGAAGGCGAGCACTTGAAAGTCATGCTCGAAACCGTCGATGGTCAAACTGAAGTGGGTCTGATTGGCTGGGCTTAACATCCACTGTTCTCTTCTTGCATAACCTGTTGAACGGACGCTGTCGCATACCGCCTTGCGGAAAAGTTCATCTTCCGCAAAGCGAGTACATTTCACCGAGTGTTTTAAACAATGAATTCACACACACTAAAAAGTGCATGAAACAGCAAGCGAAGAGTCAAGCCAGATCAGATACTGCTCTTCACCTTAGTCCAGACCCGCGTGCGTATTCTTTCCAGTTTCAATGGTAGCGGCTCAAGCGGAACCAAGGTCGCGACCGTTTCCTTGTCTGGGTAGATCCAGGGGTTATCACGCAACTTCTGCTCAACGAACGCGGTGGCATCTTTATTCGCATTGGGATAAAGCGTGTGATTTGAGGTCTTGGCGATAACTTCCGGTCGCAACATGTAGTTGATGAACGCCATCCCTGCTTTGGGATGGGGAGCGTCTTTTAGCAGCACCAGGTTTTCCGACCAGACCAGTGCACCTTCGCGAGGCAGGCTGTAGCTGATCCTGCGTCCGGTGTTGGCACTCTCGTTGGCCGCCTGAGCAGCCAGGGCACCGTTGGCCCAACCCACCACGACACAGATATTACCGCCCGCCAAGTCGACGTCGATTTTGGAAGAGTCGAAATAAAGGATGTAGGGACGAATCTTCAACAGCAGGGCTTGAGCTTTAAGGTAGTCATCCGGGTTCTTGCTGTTGCTCGGGAGCCCAAGGTAGTTCAAGGCAATCGAGATGATCTCGCTGGGAGAATCGAGCATGGCCACGCCACAGGACTGGAGCTTGCTGATGTTCTCCTCTTTGAAGATCAGGTCCCAACTGTTGACCGGCGCATTGTCACCCAATGCGGCTTTGACTTTATCCACGTCGTAGCCAATGCCGGTGGTGCCCCACAAGTAGGGCACGGCGTAGCGATTACCGGGGTCATTGACCGCGAGCTGGGCCAGGATGTCGGGGTCGATATGGGACAGATTGCTCAGCTGGGCCGGGTCCAGCGGCTGCAGTACCCCCGCCTGGATCAGGCTGGGCAGCACATTGGAGGTTGCCACCACCACGTCGTAGCCGGTGCGCCCGGCCATGACCTTGCTCTGCATGATATCGGCGCTGTCGAACGCATCCATGTGAATCCGAGTGCCCGTGTCCCGTTCGAACGCCTTCGGGGTCTCCGGTGCGAGCAGTCCGAACCAGTTATACAAGTACATTCCGGGCTCTGCCGCTGCCGCAGATGTACTGATTGCGGCAGCGAGAAACGCGGCCGAAAAAAGGGTTCGCAAAGGTGACTTTCTCATGCAACATCCTTGTCAAGACGACGTGCCCTCATGGCTGTCGTAAATCCTGCAAGCGAATATACCGAGCCTTAGCCAATAGTAAATACCTACGATTACTTACCCTTGACCTACGAATCCCTAACCCTAAAGGGGTAGAAAATGCCACTCGACCTTCATAACCTGGCTTGGCACCGATCGATTGGAAAGCTGATCATGCAGTTGAACCGTCCAGAGTTCTGGAGTTCACTTATCCGCACGCTCAATGAATATGTACAAATCGATAACTGGGTCGTATTAGTCTTCAACAATCAGCAGGTGCAAGTTGTCAGCCTTCCCGAAAGAGCCGATGCAGAAGAGGTCGATGCGTTCATTCATCTGTATGTAAAAGGGCTTTATCTACTGGACCCGTTCTACATAGCCAACCGGGAGAACCCACAGAGCGGCTTCTTTCACTTGCTGGATATTGCACCAGAGTACTTTCTTGAAACCGAGTACTATCACAAGTACTTTGCGCAGTATATTTGCGCAGATGAAGTGCAATACAACGTTCAACTCGATGCAGACCGGACCCTGTGCATTTCCATTGGCAGCAACGTCCATTTCAATCAGGCACAGATCACCATGCTGGACATGATCAAGCCATGGGTCACCGCCTTGATGCACCAGCGCATGTGCTTCGAGACGGATGTGGAGAAACACCTGGCCGAGCCCCCTCAATGGCCTGAAACCATTACCCAGCTTGGCGCGCAAATAACCACCCGCGAAAGTGATGTACTCAGGCTGTTGCTCAGTGGCTTTTCCAACAAAGAGATTGCTGGAAAGCTATCCCTCTCCACGGAAACCATAAAAGTCCACCGCCGCAACATTTACGCCAAGTTGAACATCAAGTCGCAGTCCGAGCTCTTTGCGCGCTTCTTCATGCCAAGGCAGGATGTCCTGTCTCCCAGTTGAAGCGCCCCCCACATCACTTCGCCTCCTTGGCTATCCAGCGCCGGTATTGACGCGTGCGGCACACGCTGGCGAGTTGTTGCACGATCAGCGCGCGCAGTGGTGAAATACCGGGCTCGGTTTTTTTCGCCCGGCTGAGTCTACGCAGTTGAAACTTGACCACCGCCATGTTGGCCAACGACGCCATGGCCTTGTTCTTCCAGGTAATGGGGGGCAATTGCGGCGCGTTGTCCTGGCCCTGCAGCCAATCACGCGGCAGCGAGGGGGCGATGGCCAAGGCCGTGCCGATACCCACCATGTCCACGCCGCTCTGCACGACCATCTCGGCAATCGGCCGGCGACGCACGCCGCCGGTGACCATCACCGGCATCCGGGCAACGGTTTGAATGTCGCGGGCGAACTCGACAAAGTAAGCCTCGCGCGCCAGGGTCCGGCCATCACGTGCCTCGCCCTGCATGGCCGGGACTTCATAGCTGCCACCCGACAACTCGACCAGATCCACGCCCAGTGGGTTGAGCAACGCGACCACTTGCCGGGCCTCATCGGCGGTGAAGCCGCCGCGCTGAAAGTCGGCGGAATTGAGCTTGACCGCCACGGCAAACCCTGGGGAAACCACGGCTCGCACTGCCTTGACGATCTCCAGCAGCAGGCGCGCGCGGTTTTCCAGCGAGCCGCCCCACTCGTCCGTTCTCTGGTTGCTCAGCGGCGAAAGAAACTGGCTCAGCAGGTAACCATGGGCGGCGTGGATTTCCACGCCAGTGAAACCGGCTTGCTCACCCAGGCGCGCGGTCCGGGCAAACCGCTGGATGACCTCCTGAATCACGCTCGGGGTCATGGCGTGAGGGGTCGCGAAGTGCTTGGACATCTTGCCCAGGTTCAGCGGTATGGCTGAAGGGGCCCAGGCTTTCTGCCCAAGGTTGGCCTGCATCTGACGCCCGGGGTGATTGATCTGCAGCCAGAACTGCGCGCCGCCGGATCGACCGATCCGCGCCCAACGCTTGAACTTGTCCAGTTGCTGCTCATCCTGCAGCACCACCCCGCCCGGACCGGTCATGGCCCGGCCATCGACCATCACGTTGCCGGTGATGATCAGGCCCGCCCCACCGTCGGCCCAGGCTTGGTACAGGTGCATCAGTTCTTCGGAAGGCGCCTGGTCGGCGTCTGCCATGTTTTCTTCCATGGCGGCTTTGGCGATGCGGTTCTTGATGGTCGAACCGTTGGGGAGCATCAGGGTATCGAAGACATTCATGGGGTAGCCCTCATTGGAGACGGGGCCACCTTAAGATTGAAGTGAACTTTAAGGTCAATGGTTTTTTTCAACGTCACTCAAAACAATCGACTCAATGTTCAAGGCGCCCGCGCAACCCCGGTGGGCGAGCACTGATCCAGCGGACGGGGAAAGGCCTTTGAACCTGCCAGACCTGTGCAGCCTGGCAGCTCGGCTCTCACTTGGGAGCGCGCGCCTTGCGGCGGCCCGATGCCGCCGTCGCGCCCTCTTCGCGCAGACGGTTCAACAACTGTTGCGCATTGTCGGCACAACCCATGCCCTCGGGCTTGCTCTGGATACCCTCGATAACGCGCAGCAACTGGGCCTTGTTCTGCGCCAACCGCTGTTGCAGAAGTTCGATTTCCTCGACCTTGCGCTTGAGCCCGCCGAGCATTTCCTCATGCTGCCAGCCGTTGGCATTCATCGGCAGCAGTTGGCGGATCTCCTCCAATGAAAAACCGGCCGACTGGGCCCCGGTGATGATTTCCAGAATCCATTCGGTGTCCGGCGCATAGTCCCGATAACCGTTGGCCTTGCGCTCGACAGCGTTGATCAGGCCGCTCGCTTCGTAGAAACGGATGCGTGAAGGCGCCAATCCGCTGATTTTCGCCAGTTCGCCTATTCGCATGTTCCCCACCTGAAACCATTGAGCTTGAAGCCGACTTTAAACCCAAAGCCATTTTGCGGCCAAGCGACCAGCGAGGTCCTGCAATGCCCCACTAGACGCTAGCGCTAGGCGCCCTGCTGCAGTATCCGGCCGTCATATCCGCAACTGATCCAGCGACCGAAACCGATGGGCAGCACATCGGTTGCAAAGTTGTGGTGCGAGCCGATGACCGCCCCCTGCCGTGTTGGCAGGTGCCACCTCTTGACGAGCCCATCCTCGCCGCAGGTCAGCAGCACCTGTCGCGCTTCAAAGCGCACGCGCCGGACCGCCCCGTCATGAGCGGCAAAGTAATCCAGGCGCGCCAGTGTCGGAGCGCTCGCCAGCAGGTACACCCTGCCGTCAAGGTCACCCGCGGCCAAGGTCACGCGGCCATCGGCGTCGGCCCAGCTCGTCAGCGTCCTCAGGGGGCGCCCCAGGTCGATCTCGCACAGGCAGTCCCGCTCCTCGGGCTGCCACAGCCTGACCCTTCCGTCCTCCGAGGCCGTGGCGAAACCGCCGTCGGCCAAAGGCGCGATCGCCCAGACCCAGCAGGCGTGGGCCTGGCGCTTGTCCGCCGCGCCGGATGTCAGGCTCCAGAGCGTCACGCAACCGTCGGCGGCCCCGGTGACGAGACGGCCACCCTCAAGCCGTGCGCAGGACAGTACGGCCGAATCCGCTGTGCCGACCAGCGTTGACGTTCCGCTCGCCAGGGACCAGCGCCGAATCGTGCGGTCCCGCGAGTGCGACACCAGCTCGCCAGGCGCGGTTTCCAACAGGCCGAGGATGGATTGTGTGTGCCCGTCGAGCTGGCCCAAGCACTCGCCCTCAGGGCCCCAGAGCCGGATGCTGGCGTCGCGCCCGGCGCTTGCAAAGCCCTGGTCGCCAAGGCGGGCAAGCGCCCAGACGTACCCTCTGTGGCCGGGCTGGAAAGCCCCCTCGACCTGCGTGGGATGCTGCGGCTCGTACATCAGATCGCTGCGCATGACGTACTTTTGGCCAGCGCCCACCCGCGCCCCCGCGTGCCAGAGCCCGTGGTCGAACACGATCAGGCTGCCCTGGCGCGGCCGCAGGCAAAGCGTGGCATCCCGGCCCGACATGGCCGCGGCCCGTCCTGCAAAGAACAGCGTCTCGCCGCCGCTGAAGGCATCGTCGTTCAGGTAGACCATGAAGGTCAGGCGCGACTGTGTGGACTGGCGATGGTGCACACCATCCTGATGGGCGCGGAACTGGGTGCCGGGCTGGTAGCGGCAAAAGCGCAGCCGCTCATTGACGCCGACCATGCGCCAGCCCTCTTCGTGCAACATCGCGCCGAGCCCCGGTGCCTGTGAGGCGCAGTGTGTCAGGCGCAGGAAAAGCCGCCCGGCCAGCACCGGGTCGTCCGCCACGATCCGCTCGTTGTCGCGGTAGGAGGACGGATAGTCGGCCGCCGCGCTGGCAAACCCACGCCTCTGCGTGGCTTCCACCAAGGCTTCGCACTCGCTTGCCGAGAGAAACCCGTGTACGAGGATGCACCGCGCGGCGTCACCCAGAGGCCGTTCGACCGTGACCGAGGGAGCGCTGGCTCGCGCCTCTAGCATTTCAGCAAAGGAATTCATCGTGCTCTCCAAAGTTGGTCCGTTGACCAACATTTTCAACGCTAGGGTGCAGCGAGGCCGATGTCAATGCTAAGCTGGTCGTGCGACCAATATTGGAGAATCACATGGCACGCCCCTCGAACACCGATGAAAGGCGCGGCCAGATCGTGGCGGCACTCCAGGCCGTCATGGCAAGGGCCGGCTACGCCGGGGCCACCATCGCCGCCATCGCCCGGCAAGCGGAACTCGCGCCCGGCCTCGTGCACTACCACTTCAAGGACAAGCGCGAGATCCTCGTGGCACTGGTCGAGTCACTGGCCGGCTACGCCCAGCAGCGCTATGAGTCCCGCGCCGCTGCGGCCCAAACGGCCGAACAACGGCTTCAGGCCTACATCGCAGCGCACCTTGCCTACGGCTCGGACGCACAGCCCGATGCCGTCGCGGCGTGGGTAATGGTCGGCGAGCAGTCGGCGCACGACCCCGACGTGCGCGAGGTCTATCAGGCCGTGCTGGCGGCGCAGATGAAACTCCTCAAAGGCCTGCTCCGGCAGTGCTTCGCCGAACGCGGACGCCGCGTCCGGCAGCTCGACGCACTCGTGACAGGCATTACCTGCTTTATCCAAGGGGCGTTCACGCTGTCCACCACGGCGCGGCCGCTGCTGCCGACGGCGTTCGCTGCACCGACGCTGAGCGCCTGGGTGGAGCACTACATCGATGCGCAGGAGGAACGATGACAGAAGCGCCAGAGGGCGGCCGCCTGTTCCCGACCCACGCGCCCGCCACCCCCGACGAGCCTGATGCCATGGGTTTCCCCGCCTGGGCTCGGGTCTGGGCCGAACTGGGAGTCGAATGCCCGTCGCAAGCGATCTACCAGGCACTGGTTCGACGCTACGGCGAACCGCACCGTGCCTACCACAACTGTCAGCATGTGCAGGAGTGCCTCCAGGTGCGCCGGCTCATCAACGCGGCCTGCGATGCCCCCGCTGAAGTCGATCTCGCGCTGTGGTTTCATGACGCCCTATACGACCCCCTTCGCCACGACAACGAGCTACGCAGTGCGCAATGGCTGGACGAGGTAGCGCGCGACAGCGGCCTGGGCGACGCAACGCGACGCAGGCTTTACGAGCTGATCATGGTGACCCGACACGACGGCGCTCCGGCGTCGGCCGACCAGGCGGTCCTGGTCGACACGGACCTCGCGATCCTTGGGGCATCGGCCGAACGCTTCGAGGAGTACGACCTCCAAGTGCGCCGCGAGTACCGCTATGTGCCTCTGTTCGTGTACCGCCGAAAGCGGCGCCAGGTCCTGGAGGGCTTCCTGGCCCGCGGGCGCATCTATACCTGCGCGCCGTACTTCGATGCGTTCGAACAGCAAGCACGCGCCAACCTGGCACGCGCCATCGACCGCCTCGGCTGAGCAGCGCCCCCTGCCGGTCGGCAGAGAACAGCCGTTCGTAGCCCTCGCCACTCCACCCAACACTGGAACGAAGAGGATCTGGACGGCTGCAGTGCGCTCATGGAATCCTCAGCCCAGGCAACCCATTCCCTTGCACAGAGCCCCTTCATGCTTATACAGCTTCTGACCAGCCTGCTGCCGTCACTCACCATGCAGAACACCAAGGTTCATCTGGCCCAACACAACGGCATTGACCACCCGATGGACGTTTACCTCGCCGGCGAGTTCGACGACTGGCAATCGTGGCAGTCGCGAAGGAATTTCGAATGCGAATACGTGATCGGCCTGGTCGAACTGCCCGGCACCAAGAAATGGCTGCTGGCCGGGGTTTACGACTCACTCAAACTCAACGAGGCGAAGGGCGATAAAGACAAGCATGACTTCGTGTACGACTACCGCCGCGTGCCTGAATTCGCCGAGCTGGAAGGTCGCTTGATACTCGACTACACCAAGCCGCGGGGAAACTACCTCTGGCTGGAAACCTGCCTGAAAAGCATGGTGGTGTCTTCGATCCTGGAAAGGCCCATGACGGTCGGCAAGTTCCCCGGTTTCAAGGAAGTCGATGTCTCTCATCGGGAGCTGAACATCATCGTCAAGCAAGGCCTGGAGTCATGGCAGACCGCGCTTTCCAGCGTGGCGGGCGTGTACCTCATCTCCGACCGGACTGAAGGCGAGCATCAGCTATACGTAGGCTCCGCGACCGGCACTGGCGGTGTATGGGACCGCTGGGTCACCTACGCCCATAACGGACATGGCGGAAACATCCGCCTACGCGACCTGCACACCCGGCGTGGCGAGAATTTCGCGGAAAATTTCAGGTTCAGCATCCTTGAAATTGCCGACAAACACACCGGAAAGGACGAAATGATGCAGAAGGAAATTCACTGGAAGCGCCGCCTCCTGACCCGCGACAGCGGGCTGAACGGCAACTGAAGGGTCTGCCCACGTGATAACGGATGCGCGGCGCCCGTACAGACGCCGCACAAACCCGATGCCTAGTTGCCGCGCCCTCCTCCAAATGACCACGCATCACTGGCCGTCGTGGAAATCACCACCATGACACCCTCCGCGTTGAGCCCCGTCGCCCGCCACAACTTGTCGACCAGATCGCGGTAAAAACGCTGTTTGGTCGCCACGCTTCGCGGGCGGCCCGCGGTTATCACGATGAGCACAAAGTCATGGCTGCGCGGCCCTCCAGGCGCTGGATGCTGCGCACCTACCCTGGCGGATGGCCCCCAGACGCTCCATCACCTAACCCCCGAAGAATCCTTTCCAGCTCCGGCCGCGTCCACTTCTCCCAGGGCATGACATCCTGCGCGTCACCGCGGTGCCAATACTCCCCGGCATCAAACGCAAGGTAGATGGAAAAGGCCGGCTCAGGCATATCCGCGCTCAAGGACACATCGATAATGGCGCTAAACAAGGTGTTCATGATTGCATCGCAGTCATGAAAGTCGCGGCGAGCGCTGGTAAAGAGCCGGGCCACGGCAATTGCCACCTGGTTCAAAAGCTCGCACCGATCGATCTGCAATCCCTCATAGAGCAGATTCAGCTCCTGGCTGGAGCCGTTTTCGATGGTTTCCAACACCCGCTGAAGATCAGCCTCACTCAACACGGTGGTCATTGCCCCACATACCTTTTATCCGAATGGCCGACCTTGGCACCTGCCAAACGCCCTGTTCACGGGGTTCCGGCCACCGCTCAAGACCGCTCCGCCCCCCATTGCCAAAAACCGCCCCACTGCCGCGCAAAATCCCGGATAATGCCCGCCATTTTTTGCCTCGTCACGCCGGTGCCCCCCATGGAAATCAAGGTCAACTTTCTCGACAACCTTCGACTTGAAGCCAAGTTCGACGACTTCACGGTGGTGGCCGACCAACCGATCCGCTACAAGGGCGATGGCTCGGCGCCGGGTCCGTTCGACTATTTCCTGGCTTCCTCGGCGCTGTGCGCGGCGTACTTCGTCAAGCTGTACTGCCAGACCCGCAACATCCCCACCGAGAATATCCGCCTGTCGCAGAACAACATTGTCGACCCGGAAAACCGCTACAACCAGATCTTCAAGATCCAGGTCGAGCTGCCGGCGGACATCTCCGACAAGGACCGCCAGGGCATCCTGCGCTCCATCGACCGCTGCACGGTGAAGAAGGTGGTGCAGACCGGCCCCGAGTTCATCATCGAGGAAGTGGAAAACCTCGACGCCGACGCCCAGGCGTTGCTGATGCCGCCATCGAGCGCGACCCAGAGCACCTACATCGCCGGCAAGGACCTGCCCCTGGAGCAGACCATCGCCAACATGTCCGGGATCCTCGCGGGCCTGGGGATGAAGATCGAAATCGCCTCGTGGCGCAACATCGTGCCCAACGTCTGGTCGCTGCATATCCGCGATGCGCAGTCGCCGATGTGCTTCACCAACGGCAAGGGCTCGACCAAGGAAAGCGCCCTGGCCTCGGCCCTGGGCGAGTTCATCGAGCGCCTGAACTGCAACTTCTTCTATAACGATCAGTTCTGGGGCGAGGAAATCGCCAACGCCGAGTTCGTGCATTACCCGGACGAGCGCTGGTTCCAGCCAGGGCGCAAGGACGAGTTGCCCAAGGAGATCCTCGACGAGCACTGCCTGGCCATCTACAACCCCGATGGCGAGCTGCGCGGCTCCCACCTGTACGACACCAACTCGGGCAACATCGAGCGCGGCATCTGCTCCCTGCCCTACGTGCGCCAGTCCGACGGCGAGGTGGTGTACTTCCCCTCCAACCTGATCGAGAACCTGTTCCTCAGTAACGGCATGAGCGCCGGCAACACCCTGGCCGAAGCCCAGGTGCAGTGCCTGTCGGAAATCTTCGAGCGCGCGGTCAAGCGCGAGATTCTCGAAGGCGAGATGGCCCTGCCGGACGTGCCCCAGGAAGTGCTGGCCAAGTACCCCGGCATTCTGGCCGGCATCCAGGGCCTGGAGGAGCAAGGCTTCCCGGTGCTGGTCAAGGATGCCTCCCTGGGCGGGCAGTTCCCGGTGATGTGCGTGACCCTGATGAACCCGCGCACCGGTGGCGTGTTCGCCTCCTTCGGCGCCCACCCGAGCTTCGAGGTGGCGCTGGAGCGCAGCCTCACCGAACTGCTCCAGGGCCGCAGCTTCGAAGGCTTGAACGACCTGCCGCAGCCGACCTTTGAAAGCCAGGCGCTGATGGAGCCGAACAACTTCGTCGAGCACTTCATCGACTCCAGCGGCGTGGTGTCGTGGCGCTTCTTCAGCGCCAAGGCGGACTTCGAGTTTGTCGAGTGGGACTTCACCAGCCAGGTCGACACCAGTGAAAGAGCGGCGGCCAACGCCGAGGAAGCCGCGACGCTGTTCGGCATCCTCGAAGGCCTCGGCAAGGAGGTCTACATGGCGGTGTACGAGCACCTGGGCGCCACCGCCTGCCGCATCCTGGTGCCGGACTACTCGGAAATCTACCCGGTGGACGACCTGATCTGGGACAACACCAACAAGGCGCTGTTCTTCCGCGAAGACATCCTCAACCTGCACAGCCTGGATGAAGACGGCCTGCGGGACCTGGTGGAGCGCCTGGAACAGAGCGAGCTGGACGACTACACCGACATCACCACCCTGATCGGCATCGAGTTCGACGACAACACCGCCTGGGGCCAGTTGACCATTCTCGAACTCAAGCTGCTGCTCCACGTGGCCCTGGGGCAGTTCGACCCGGCCAAGGAGCTGGTGGAGATGTTCCTGCAATACAACGACAACACCGTGGAACGCGGGCTGTTCTACCAGGCCTTGAACGCGGTGCTGGAAGTGGAGCTGGACGACGAACTGGAGCTGGGCGACTACGAGGCCAACCTGCGACGCATGTTTGGCAACGAGCGGATGGACGCGGTGATCGGCTCGGTGGACGGCAGCGTGCGCTTCCACGGCCTGACCCCGACCAACCTGCAGCTCGACGGCCTGGACCGCCACCTGCGCTTGATCGACAGCTACAAGAAGCTGCACGCGGCGCGGGCCAAGTGGACGGCAGCCAACCGCTGACACCCCGCCCTCCCCGGCACCTGTGGGAGCGAGCTGGCTCGCGAAGCCTTCAAGAACGCCGCGTTCCCCAGGGAACGCGGCGTTTTCGTTGACGACCATTGCGAATAAGCTCGCTCCTACAATCAGACGGCCAATAGCTGGGCGATTCTTTCGCGCAATGCCCCATGCTCGGCCTCGACATAAGGCGGCGCGGCCTTCCAGTCGTAGAACCACACCGGCATCCGGCGCTTGCCTTCCGGCTCCGAGGCGTAGCGGGGAAAGATATGGCAATGCAGCTCCGGTTCGGAGTTGCCGAGGATTTCATAGTTGATGCGCAGCGCCCCGGTGGCCTGGAGCAGTGCATCGCCAATACGGGCCATGTCCAGCAGGTAGGTGGCCCGGGCCTCGGCGTCCAGGTCATTGAGGCTGGCGACCACCGGGTCCGGCAGCAACAGGCAATAGCCTTCAAGAAACTGCACATCGCCCATCACCGCCCAGCCCGAAGCCATGCGGCAAATCACTTTATCGTTGGCACCCTGGCGGGCCAGTTCTACACGTTGCGAAATCAGCGACATTCATAATCCTTGATGAGGGTGTTCGTCGTTTCGAAACCACACGGCCCGACGTTTGTATCGAGCCTTCGAGAAACCTAGGCCACACCGAGTGGCCAGGGCTTGCTGTCCTCTCTATCCGGTGGGCCATACAGCTCCTGCTCCCACTCCTCGAACGCCGGCACTGCGCTGTAACCCGGGTCGCAATACTGACGGATGTATTGGGCGGCACGGTACTCGGCGTACTTGGCATTCACCGGTACGCCCTGCTCGTCCAGCTCCAGCACATTGGCGAAGATCGCGTAGGCCATCTCCAGCATGCTCGGCTCTTCGCCAAGGCAACTGCGGTAGTCGATGCCTTCCAGCAACGGGTAGCCGAGGGTGCCGTTGGCGACCCAGAAACTGAAAGTCCGCAGCGCCCCGGACAATTCCGCGCTGAGCTTCTTCGGGTAAATCATGGCGATCGCCTCTCGTTGATGTCGGACCGGGGCGGATTCTCAATGAGCCGTCGGTTTAAAGGCAAGGCAGACCGAGCGAGCGCAAACACCCGCACTTAGCTGACCGCCAGCGAGCGCCCTTCGGCCACCACGCAATTGCGCCCGTTCTGCTTGGCCTGATACAACAGCCGATCGGCCTTCTCCAGCGCGGCCGCAACCGAAACGCCACCCGGCAGCCACAAGCTGACGCCCAGGGAAACGGTAATGTGGCCGACGGTGTCGATGTTCGCCGCGGCGATCGAGGCGCGCAGACGCTCCGCGACATCGGTGGCCGAGCGCAGTGAACTGTTGGGCAGCAGCAAGACGAACTCCTCGCCACCGACCCGGCACGGCAAGTCATCCGCGCGCGAGTTTTGCTTCATCAGGCCGGCAATCGCCCTCAGGGTTTCATCCCCCACACCGTGGCCGAAGGTGTCATTCACCCGTTTGAAGTGGTCGATATCCATGGAAACGATGGCGAACGGCTGCCCGGCCTGTTGCCAGAGCGTCAGGGTGTCCTGCATCGCGCGCCGGTTGGCCAGCCCGGTCAACGCATCACTTTGCGCCTGCTGGTTGAGCCGGCCGATCTTTTCCTGGAGCAGGCTGGTGCCCAGCAACAGCGCCCGACGAATCTGCCAGCTTTCAAAATACTGCGCCGGGATGGCGCTGATACGCTCATAGCTGTCCGGGCTGTCCAGGCGCTTGGCACTGTCGGCCAGCCGGGACAACGGCGCCGAAATCTTGGCCCCCAGCCACCAGATCAGCACCATCCCGAACAGCGCCAGCGGAACAATGTCCCTGGCGACCTTGGACATGGTCTCCTGCAGCAACGCCTGGATGTTGCCCAGCGGTTGCTGCGAGATCACCCCCCAGCCGCTGCTGGGCACCTGGGCGAAGCCCGCGAGCATTTCCACGCCATGGGCATCCAGCGCCTGCAACGCGCCACTGCCCTGATCAAGAACCGCATCGACAATCGGATCTTCGGCGACGATCTCGCCGATCCGCTCCGGATACGGGTGATAGAGCACGCGCCGAGTGCTGTCGACCAGGTAGACATAGGCGCCATCCTCCCGCACCTGCCGGTCCATCAGGTCTTGAAGGGCGTTTTTCTGTTCCAGGCGAATGCTGCCACCGACCAGCCCGAGGTACTGCCCCTTGTCGTCGAACACCGGCTGGGAGATGAAAACCAGCAGGTTGCCGGCGATGGACTTGAAAGCCTTGCTGATGATCGGTTGCCGCAGCCTGAGCGGCGCCTGGTCTTGCAGGGACTGGCCATCGAGGCGCAGGTGCTCGGGCGCCGACGCAATGACGGTGCCGGCCGCATTGGTGATCAGTACCGAGTTGAAGCTGTTGTCCTGCCCCAGCAAGCGCTCGGCTTCGCCGGCCAATAGTCGCGAGTCGCCAAAGCCCTTGCCCAGCAGAGTGGCGGCGTACTTCAAGCGCTCCTGATCGGAGCTGAGCACCTGCTCCACACCCGAGGCGATGCGAGCGGCATAGGCCCGATTGGCTTGCAAGGCGTTATCAATCAGCTCCTGCTTCTGGATCTTGAACATGACCCAGAAGCTGTTGGCCAGGGTGGCCAGTGCTGCGAACAGTACGAAGACCAGAATCAGAACACGAAGATTGAGCTTGGGCTTGGGCCGGGTGGGCATTTAACGAAGTCCGGATGAGCAGGCAGGCAAAAAATTCCGATGTTGCGGCAAGTGCCTGCCGGTTAAGGATCATTCGCATCCGTGCGCAATCGACACATCAATAATCATGTATCGAACATCGTCGAAACGCCTGCACCGCTTAGCTATAAAAACGTCTGGCGTTAGAGCCGCGCAGTCTACCCGGGTTGCTCCAATTGGCAACCGGGAATATGCCCAGGCCACCCGTTGCGCATGGCGTCGTGGTTTTCACATCCGGTGCAACCCGTCACAATGCCCCGCTCCTGCCAGGGTTAGCCCCTGGCGCCCGTATCACTGATCGCAAGGACCGCCCATGAGCTTCTTCAGCCAGTTGTTCGACCGCCTCAAGAAACCGGCCCCTTCGGCCATTGGCACACGGCAGGCGCCCAATGAGGCGAGCGCAGCGGTCGACGCCGTCGAGCCCATAGGGAACGTCGAATCGGCCAACCTGGCCCTGCTCGAAGCCGGCGCCGCCTGCCTCGACCGCCATTGGCAAGCGGTCGGCCAATGCGAGCAGGATGTCCTCGGCTTTGCCATCAGCCCCAGCTTCATGGGCGGCCCGCACTGGCCTTCCACCCGCCAGGCGTACCGCATTGTGCGCCGCGACAACGGCATCATCCTCGCTACCGAAGGCCTGTCAGACCCCTTCGATGGCGTCGAGGGCGACGACCTGGGCAACGGCTTCGAGATGGAGCTGTTCGTCGAAACTCCGGACATCCCCGATCACGCCCAGGGCACGCCCGGCGACGTCTACCCCTTCGCCGACAGCTGGACCTTTGAACTGCTGCGCTGCGTGGCCGGCACCGTGGCCGATGCCGGCGGCTACCGCTCGCGCCTGGAACGCTACGGCGTGCTGTCCCTGGAGCTGCCCGGGGTCAGCCAGTCTCGCGCCATGAGCGAGCAACTGCCGGCACACTTTGTCAGCGCCGACGACTGCGTCGGGGTGCTGATCGGCGGCCCGGCCGCCGACTTCCCGACCCGCCTGGAAGACATGCCGCTGTCACCGGTGACCCTGGTGCCGGTGGTGCTGATCACCGCCTCGGAGCTGGAATACCTGCGCAACGACGGCGCCCAGGCCCGGGAAGACCTGGTGGCACGCCTGAGTGCCGCCGGCCTGGGCCATGTCAGCTACCTGCAACGCGCCAGCGTGATCTGAACAAGGGAGCCATTGAGCCAATGCCAGCCGCCGATGCCTACTTTGCCTTTCACCTGTTTGCCGCGCGCTTTGCGAACCAGGCCGAGGCCGAACTGTTCGCCTTCGAACAGTGGGAAGCCGAACCTGCGGCGGATGCCAGCGCCGCCGAGTTCAGCGCCTGGGAAGCCCGCAACCCCAGCTGGCGCCTCAAGCAGGAGCTGGGCTACTCCATGGACGCCGACTTCGTCGAACTGATCGACCGTGAAGACGGCCCACCCTACCTGGAATCGATGATCCGCAGCGACGCTGAAAAACAGCAACTGCGCACGCGTATCGATCCCGGCTACAGCCATTACATCGTCGTCGGCAGTGAGTCGATCCATGGCGACCGGCAATCGGACGCCCCCGGCCCCAACCAGCGCAAACCCACAAACACGGCAACGCTTGTTTACCTGGGCGAGTTCAACCGCTCCAAAGAGTAAAAAAGTTGTGTACTTTACTGCTGAGTCTCTAGTTATCACTACCAAAGCATCGACACCGATAGCGAAGAGGCTGAGCAGTAAAGGCATGAACCCGAAATAAAACAATTAATAAAGTTTAGAAATACAACCTATATAAAGCCACAACTCCAGCGATCTCACCCTTATACCTTCAATGCAAAATCGCAATCATACAAAACAGACCAGGACATTTAAAACCTCAAAGCTTTTCACTCACAGTAAAGAGCACCGATTTAATCATTGAAGCCTTCTTAGTTACCGACTTCCCATTCAAATCAAACCAAGACAACAAAAGATAATCACCTTCTACATTTACCGGCACCACCCCCAAAGCATCTTGCTGCCATCTCTCCAACTTCGGCCTAACAACCTCAACCCTTCTACCTTTTATCTCATTCAACGCTACATCATTATTATTTTCATCCTTTATTACCGAACTTTCGCCCAGAAGCAGTTCGAATTTCAAACAACTAACACTCTTCTCACCCTTTACAATAGGCCTCATTGACTCCATATAACCAACAAGCTTCCTCATGGAAATATTGCTTGCATACTGAAACAGTGGACCAATAAAATCTCCATCATAAACATTGCCACGCAACGATACCGACACTGCATCACTCAAACCAAACAACTGACTTCCACCAGAGCATGATAGATCCTCAACACGTACACCTGCATCGATAGCCGAAGACATTAATGGCACCACCAATTCTTCAACCATCTTCTTACGAGCCTCAAATTTATCTGAAGCAATCAGAAATTCATCATCAAGCCTCGACTCATATATGGCCACCGCCACCTCGACATTTTTTATCTTCTGGTTATTATTTTTTTCCGCAAGAAGTCCATATAGAACAAAATCCCTAAGCTTTTGACTAGCAGGTTGCAGCGTCGCCAGGGCCAACATTGACTCATACTTTAGTAACTTGCTGTCCGTTGAATCTGCAACAGCAGTGATGGCCTTGACGGCCGGACGGTGATTTTCATTCCTGAGCCTTTTGAGTATCCCCAGCATGATTTTTTCTGAAGGATTGCTGGGCAACAACCTCGTTGCTGCGACATCAATCTCAACAGAGGACGGATAACTTAGAAGAATGAGTGCCTTTTGCTCTTCAGGCCCGACCCATCCGTAGTTTTTATGTTCATCCGCAGCCAACAACAGAGCCAACTCTTGAGCAACATGTGTTCTAGACTCGTCCGAACCAGCTAAGTAGCTCAATCCGGATATCGCCTGATCAAACGTTTCGACGCTTGACGTCGGATCCTTGACAATCCTAAGCAACCTCTTGATTTCCTGCTGCCTATCAGGTCTCTGGGGGTGGCGATCAGAATCTCTTGCTTGCGCAGCTTTCGACTCAATATAAGCCGAAGCCACCAACGCCTGATCCATAAATCGACTCAGGCTAACTGAAATACCAGAACTGGGATCATCTAACTTATACTGTTCCTCCAGACGCTGCTTAAAATAAGCCTCCAGACTTTTCATAACGTCATCCGCCTTGGTAAAACCAAAGGCCGTTAATATAGCCAGGATAATAACCCCACACCACTGACCAACTTTAAGATAAAGCTGTATCCGCTCTTGCAACACCTCTGTTTCTCGCTTGAACAGCGTTGCAATTTCATTGCGCATTTCCTGGCGAATTTTCTCCCGCTCCTCGGACAGCAAACCCTTCAACTCCGACTCATCCATGTCTATCACCTTTCAGAGTAGCGCCATGCATTTTTATGTCGTTTTACAGCACTAGTTAGACCACTCATCCCAAACGAGTCGGACCATTTAGACTCTAGTCGCCCTTTGAAAAAAAGCTCGCAATTTGAGAGTGGCGCACGGCATCTTGGAGCTAGAGAGAGTGCTCCATTCCAGAACACAGGCGTTTGTACTCGCCTCCCCCTAAGATCAAGTGTTGAATACCACCTACCACAATAGTGTGTTGCTCCACTCAAGGGTTGGAGACAAGAAATCTCATCGCAACACAGCCCCTTTTTCTGTATCGCACCCTCAACTCGGAGTCGTCATTGCTCCACGTGAGCTCGACCAATAATCCATCAAGTCGATTCCTCTACCCCGCGCTAAATGCTAAAAAGGCCCCCTGCGTTCCATGCCACCCCTGTCGTGCCGAGCCGTACCACGAGAACCACCATGCACAGTCATTACCCGAACACCCGCGCCCCGTTGCGCCCTCTATACCTCATTCCCCATCAGCCAGCGGCGGTAGCAGCATGATCGAAGTCACTGAAGTGTCCATTGCCGACCTGCGCGCCGCCCTGGAATCAGGCCGGACCACCTCCGTGGAGCTGGTCCAGGCCTACCTGGCGCGGATCGACGCCTACGATGGCCTGGAGACCTCCACCGCGCTGAACGCCGTGGTGGTGCGCAACCCCGAGGCCCTGAAGGAAGCCGCAGCGTCCGACGCGCGTCGCGCCAAGGGCCAGCCCCTGGGTCCCTTGGACGGCATTCCCTACACCGCCAAGGACAGCTACCTGGTCAAGGGGTTGACCGCCGCCTCGGGCAGCCCGGCCTTCGCCGAGCTGGTGGCCTACCGGGACGCCTTCACCATCGAGCGCCTGCGGGCTGCCGGGGCCATCTGCCTGGGCAAGACCAACATGCCGCCCATGGCCAACGGCGGCATGCAGCGCGGTGTGTATGGCCGCGCGGAAAGCCCCTATAACGCCAACTACCTGACCGCGCCCTTCGCCTCCGGCTCGTCCAACGGTGCCGGCACCGCCACCGCCGCCAGCTTCGCCGCCTTCGGCCTGGCCGAGGAAACCTGGTCCAGCGGTCGTGGCCCGGCCTCCAACAACGGCCTGTGCGCCTACACGCCGTCACGCGGGGTGATCTCGGTGCGCGGCAACTGGCCGCTGACCCCGACCATGGACGTGGTGGTGCCCTTCGCCCGGACCATGGCCGACCTGCTGCAAGTGCTGGACGTGGTGGTGGCCGAAGACCCGGACACCCGCGGCGACCTGTGGCGCCTGCAGCCCTGGGTGCCGATCCCCAGCGTGAGCTCGGTGCGCCCGGCGTCCTACCCGCAACTGGCGGCCGACGCCACGGCGCTCAAGGGCAAGCGTTTTGGCGTGCCGCGCCTGTACATCAACGCCGACCCCGAAGCCGGCACCAGCGACAAACCCGGCATCGGCGGCCCCACCGGCCAGCGCATCCATACCCGGCCCTCGGTGATCAGCCTCTGGGAACAGGCGCGTCAAGCCCTGGAAGCCGCCGGCGCCGAAGTACTGGAAGTGGACTTCCCGCTGGTGTCCAACTGCGAAGGCGACCGCCCCGGCGCACCGACCGTGTACAACCGCGGTCTGGTCAGCCAGGAATTCCTCCATGACGAGTTGTGGGAACTTTCGGGCTGGGCCTTCGACGACTTCCTGCGGGCCAACGACGATCCCAAGCTCAACCGCCTGGCGGATGTCGACGGGCCGAACATATTCCCCCATGACCCCGGCACCCTGCCCAACCGCGAAGACGACTTGGCCGCCGGCATGGACCAGTACGTGACCATGGCCAAGCGCGGACTCAAGAGCTGGGACCAGATCGCCTCCCTGGCCGACGGCCTGCGCGGCCTGGAACAGACCCGGCGCATCGACCTGGAAGAGTGGATGGATCGCCAGGGGCTGGACGCGGTGCTGTTCCCCACCGTGGCCGACGTAGGCCCGGCGGATGCCGACATCAATCCCGAGTCGGCGGACATTGCCTGGAGCAACGGCGTGTGGGTGGCCAACGGCAACCTCGCGATCCGCCACCTGGGCGTGCCCACGGTGACCGTTCCAATGGGCGTGATGGCGGACATCGGCATGCCGGTCGGCCTGACCTTCGCCGGCCGCGCCTATGACGATTCGAGCCTGCTGCGCCTGGCGTCGGCCTTCGAATCCACCGGCAGCAAGCGGCTGATTCCGCCACGGACGCCGGCCTTGCACCGCGCCAACTGAGCCACTGGGGTCGGGGCCGCAATGGCCCCGACTCGCAAGAGCAACCGAGCAGAAGCAGCGCTGACGGTAAAAGGCTAGCGCTGTGACTCCCCAGCGGATCGACTATAATTCGCCCACTTCCACCATTGAGGTCCTGCCCCATGGGAACCACCAGCCTTGAGGCCAAGAAGGCCTACGCGGCGAAGACCCGCAAGTCCAATTACACAGCCAGCCTGCGCCTGGAAGGTTTCAAGGTGTCCCAGGCAGACACTGAACGAACCCTGCCTTCCCGTGAAGAACTGTTGAAGGCCTTCGCCAAGACCACAGCCTGATGTCCGGCAAATATGGAGCGGGCCAGGATCCCTACTGCTACCCCCATTCGGCGGTCCTGCGTAACAAACTCGGCATTCGCAACGACCTGAGCTTGAGCGCTGCGGAACAACTGTTCTCCACGCTGGCGGCGCAAAGCCTCGAGTTCAACCCTCCCCCCTATGACCTGAACTACCTCAAGAACATCCACCTGACGCTGTTCGCTGACCTGTATGACTGGGCCGGAGCACTTCGAACAGTGGGCATATCCAAGCAAGGCACGCGCTTCTGCCAACCGGCCTACATGGAGAAAGAAGCGGGCAAGGTCTTCCAGATCATGGCTGCGGCCAACTGGTTCGACGGCATGTCACGCACGGAACTGATAAGCGCCGTTGCGCTGACCTACTCCGAACTCAACGTCGTGCATCCATTTCGCGACGGTAATGGCCGAGCACAACGCATCCTGTTTGAACACCTGATCATGAATGCCGGGTTTGAAATCAGCTGGTGGGGCGTCGAAGGCAATGAGTGGCTGCAGGCCAACATCGCTGCCTACAACGGCCACCTGGAACCTATGGAACGCGTCTTTGAACACTGCATTGGCCAGCCGCTTCAAGCCTGATCACGCCGTGTCAGGAACGCCCTCACTGCTCATCCTCAGGCTGCAACGGCGAGTGCTGCCAGTCGAAGTGCTCGAGCAACTGCCGGCACAGGTCATCCAGTTGCGCATGATAGTGATGGTAATGAGGCACCGGCAGTTGCGGCTCGCCATGGCCGAACCCCAGCGCGCGCAGGGTCCTGACGTAGTCCTCGAGAGGCCCGTAGGCGTAGATCAGATTGTGCCGGTCCCAGACCACCGTGGCCTGCTGCTCGGGCGAGTGGACCCACAGATCGAAACGGCTGTCGCCACAGAGCAGCGGCTTGAAGTCATGAATGAAGTCTTCAACCGCTTCCCGCGACAACGGCGGGCTCCGGTAGCGTCCTCTCTGCGAACCCTCCCGAGGCGTGTGCAGGACAAACAGCAGGACCAGGGGCTCGGCCAGGCAGCGCAGCAGGCTGAGCATCACCTGAGGGTCCGAGCCTGGCGCCCCGGCCACCACGCGTTGCCCTTCACCAATGGGGCCAACCACGAATACAGGCGGATAACTGTGTTCCACCCACTGGTTGTCTATCATGTGCCCAAGTCTGTACATACCAGCCTGATCCTCCTGATCAATTCTTCGGTTTAGCCAAACGGCCGCGCATTATGCAGGCAAATGCACGGCTTGCGGCAGCGTCGTCGCGCCTGCAATTCAGGCACTGTTTCACCCGGCGGCTGGCGTACAATCCCAGCCTTCAGGGACAGCCAGCACCAGGACAACGATGACCACACACCGCATTACCCTCGCCAATGGCTGGATCGCCGAATTTGCCGAACAAGGTGAATTCCGCATGGGCGCCATCAGCTGGAACCTGCAACTGCGTGGCCCCGAGCAACAAGCCATCCGCTATTTCGAAACCCAGATCGTGCTGGTCAACGATGAAGATGGCGAGCAGGCACGAAACTGCATCAGCCTGTCCGAGGACGGGGTCTACGGCTACCTGGGCAGCGACATGAGTCACGGCTGGGTGATCGACTTTTCCCGCGGCATGATCGCGCCCCACCGGGTCACGATTAGCCACTACCACTACGCCTATGACGAGTACATTTCGCTGCTGGAGCAACCGGCGTACAAGCGAGTGCGGGAGTACATCAGTGTGATCGGCCGCACCGTCTACCTGACCTTTCCCTTCACCCGGGACGAGGATTTCCCCAAGGTCTGGGACGAGTACCTGGTGATCCGCCGACGGCAGCTGGACGAGTTGTATTTCCGCAACTGAGAGGCCCACCGAGTGTCCGGTGCAGCGGCAGCCCCGTGGCTGCGCCGCGCCCGGCTGGCAGCCTTGCGCCGCCAAGCTTTTGCCTAGAACGATATGCCGATCAGAATATGTTCGGCATCGATGTCGATCTGTACGTGACTGCCCTCAAGCAGACCGCCAGCGGGAAGCTCGCCGGTGGCGACGATCGACGAGATGCCGATTTCGTCAGCCAGGCGCAATTTCAAGCGACTCTTGCTTCGGCCTTTCTGCAACGCGACGACCCTGGCCTGCAGGCGATTGACCCCATGAGCCGGCGCAGGCGTAGCGGCCAAGGTGATGCTCGGGGCCTTGATCAGCAGCGATACCTGAACACCGGGGCGTAACCCCAGTTCCGCCGTGCTTTCCTTGGTAACGGTGACGTTGAGCGTATCGGTGTCGGAAATCCTGACGCTCAAGGTATCGACAATATCGTCCTCATCATCGATCTGGCCGATCACGCCCTGTAGCTGATTGCGCGCGCTGGTTTTCAGCATCATCCGGTTGTAGGCGTACAAGATGCTCTGATGATCGCCCAACTGGCTGGCCAGCTCCGTCTGGAATTTTTCGATCAGGCGATACGCCTCGATCAGTTTGCGCCCCTCGGCAGTCAACTCGGCGCCACCGCCATGCTTGCCCCCCACGGTCTTGATCACCAACTGGCAGCCGCTGAGTTCCTCAAGACTTTCAATGGAGGTCAAGGCCGAGCGATAGCTCATTCCGGAGAACTCCGCCGCACTGGTGATCGAGCCGCTGTGCTCGATGCCTTCGAGCAAACGCACCCGATTGGAAGCGATAGGTTTATTGCTGTCATGCCCCAGGGCCAGCACAACGGGAATGGTCGCCATAAGAAAATCTTTTGCTGTCAACACGATAGGGGAAGGCAAGTTAGCACGCCGCTGATTGAGCGTCGAACGCCCTGCCCCGGCATCGCCCACGACCAACCCGAGGCGCCCTGCCGTTGCCGCGCCACGAGCCGGCAAAGAGCCAAAGCCATCAGCCCGAAGCTCCAAGCTCCCCGCGGAAAAAAACAGCGATTGGCGACTTGAAGGTACAGCATACGTTATGTAATTTGTTGCATATCGCCTGCCGAAGTGCTGCTAGGAGATGCACCTGAGGTTGAACCCTGCCCACCGATATGCAAATGAATGCATATCGAAATCACCATGGAGTTGGTTGATGAATGCACTGAGTGAGAAAGCTGTGCCCGCCGCTTGCGGCGCCCCGGACTCATGGAAGGAGTCCTACAGAGCGGAATTCGAGGCGCTGGCCTGTGCCGAGGATTTTCCCTGTATCTACGTGAAACAGGCTTACGAAAAAGGCTACATAGACTTCCACTTCATGGAGGACTGCCAGTCCGAGGTTGAAAGACTCAAGGCTTTCGAAGCCTTCAAGCACTACGTTGGCAACGTCCTGGCCACCCCGGATGAGCGGGTCGCGGCCATGAAGATCCTGCTGATTGTCGTCAACACCGACGGCGTCGCCGGGGACCATGAGCAGATCTCCTGGGACTTGCTCAATGACTTTGTCCGGCGCGACGAGATTCCCTGGCCCGAGCATCTGACTCGCAATCCGGATGACGAGGATTGGGCCTACTGCTTCCAGGGGCAGCGTCTGTTCGTCAACATCTCCAGCCCCGAGCACCTGCTGCGTCGCAGCCGCAACCTCGGCAGCCGCCTGGTACTGGTCATGCAATTACGCGACGGCATCGATTGCATCGCGCCCCCCAATGCCAAGGGAGACGTGATCAGGCAGTTCATCCGCCAGCGGATCAACACCTACGACCAGGTGCCGGTTTCGGCCGACCTGGCCACCCACGGCCAGGGCCAGAACCGGGACTGGAAGCAGTTCTGGCTGGGGGATCGCGAGGCTGTCCTGGAGGGCACATGCCCCTTTCACATGCCGGATAACACGGCCAAGGCCTGAAGGGAGCAATTTCGTCATGGAGCAGACGATGACTTTCAGGAACTACCGCTTTTCCCGCGAACTCACCCAGAAACTCAATCACCTGGCGGTGACCGATAACTGGCACGCGCTGCTCGGGCTGAGCACCGACTTCACCCTCGTTGCGCTGTGCGCCTGGGCGACCGGTCATTGCTACTACCTGTATCCACTGGCCTTGCTGACCATTGGTGCCCGGCAGCGTGGCCTGGCCACGGTGATGCACGACGCTGCTCATGGACGAGCGGCGAAATCCAGGCACTTGAACAACCTGATTGGCAGGTACTTGACGGCTTTTCTGATTTTCCAGTCATTCAACGCCTACAAGCAGTCCCACGTGCATGAACATCACCCCTACCTCGGCGATCCGCAGAAGGACCCGGACTTTCTGTTCTATCAGGATGCCGGGCTCTATGCCGTCAAGGACCGCAAGGCGTTCGGCCTGGAGCATGTCCTGGCCACGCTGCTGCTGTTCAACATGCCGCAGTACATCGGCTATCTGTTCAAGCATCGATTCGGCTCCCTGGTTCGCTACAAGGGCGAAGCCCTGGGCATGTTCGTGCTCTGGTCGGGCCTCCTGAGCGCCGCCGCCTGGCTCGGTCTGCTGCAGCAACTGCTGCTGTTCTGGGTCTTGCCTTACCTGACCGCCTTCATGGTCATTGGCCGCTTTATCGAGATCGCGGAGCACTACCCGTTGCTGGGCCAGAGCCAGGACGGGCTGCTGCTGACACGCAACCGCTTCAGCCACCCGCTGGAAGGCTTTTTCCTCAGCGTGCATCAGGAAAATTTCCATCTGGTGCACCACCTGCGTCCCAGCATCCCCTACTGGAACATGCAAAAAGCCCACCGGCTGATGCTCAACGATCAGCAATACCGGCAAGTCAATGCCGGTTTCGGGGGCGTGTTCCTCTCGGCCAACGAGGTGAAACCCCTGATCCCCGCGCTGATGGACGGTGACATAGCGCTGCCGCCGCTCACCACGCCCACCTATAAAAAAGAAGAGGCTGTATGAAAGACTCTACCCGTCTGATGAACCTTGAAGTGGTGGGGCACGAACATGAACCTCTTGTTCAGCCGATCTACCAGACCAGCCTGTTTCGCATGCCCAGCTACCAGACCGCTGTGTCCACCGAGCATCAGGTCCACCCCACGAGCTACTACACACGCTGGGGCAACCCCACGGTCAGCTATCTCGAAAACCAGATATCCCTGCTGATGCACAAGGACAAGTCACTGATTTTTCCTTCCGGCATGTCGGCCATCACCACCACCCTGCTGGCACTGGCCAGGCCCGGCGATGTGGTCGCGATTGCCAGCAGCCTCTATGGCGATACAACGCGGTTTTTCCTAGAGGACTTCACTCAATGGGGAGGCGTGGTCAAGGTCTTCGATCCGGCCGACGCCCAGAGCCTGGAGGCGATTGCCCGCTCCTGCCGCTTGACGCTGGTGTACTACGAAGCCCTGAGTAATCCGGACCTGAAAGCGATCGACCTGCCGGGGCTGTCACGCGTGTGCAAAGAGCATCGATTGATCTCGATCTGCGACAGTACCTTCGTACCGCCGTACATGCGTCAGTCCCAGGCGCAGCTGGCAGACATTGTCATCATGAGCCTGACCAAGTACGCCGGTGGTCACTACTCGGTGTTCGGCGGCTCCCTGTCCTGCTCCAGCGAACTTCAGGAAAAAATCTGGCATACCCAGTCGTTGCTCGGCGCCGCCATCGACCCCAATGCCGCCTGGAACATCTCCCAGGGCCTGAAAACCCTGGAGTTGCGCCTGGAGCGCCAGTCGCGCTCCGCCCTGCAAATTGCCCGGAGCCTGCAGCGCCACGCCAAGGTCGAAAGCGTCATCTATCCGCTGCTTGAAGGCTACGCCCATGCCCACCTGACGGCGGCCTACCTGAACCACGGCGGCGCGGTCGTCTCGTTCCTTATCAAGGGCGGCACGGCAGATGTCGCCACCTTTCTGGAAAGCACCCGCGTTGCCGGGCTGTCGGTCAGCCTGGGGGGCATCCACAGCTGCATCGAACACGCCGAGGCCATGTCGCACTCAATGCTCAAGGCCATGGATGATCAGGTGCTGCTCGGCTCACGGGCCGAACAACCTGACAAGGCACTGATTCGATTGTCGGTCGGCATCGAAGACGTGCACGACCTGGAAAACGATCTGCTCAATGCCCTGGACACTCTTTGAAGGACTCAAACCATGCACGTAAAAGACCTTGCGGGAACAACCCTCTGTTTTGCCGGCTCCGGCGGCCTGGACAGCATGACCATTGTCAGCTGGCTGAAAGAACACGACGTGGCGGTGGAGTGCATCACCGCCGATTTCGGGCAGCCCGATGAAGTCGATCTGCAGGCGGTCAAAGAGCGGATGCTGGCGGCCGGCGCGCAGTCGGTGCACATCCTCGACCTCAGGCACAGCCTGGCCAGGGCCGGCATCGAAGTCATCAAGTCCCGGGCCTTCCATGCCGGGCGCTACTGGAACACCACGGGCATCGCGCGCCACGTACTGCTCAAGGGCATGCTGGAAAAGATGCAGGCACTCAAGATCGAGGTGCTCTCCCACGGCTGCACCGGGCGCGGCAACGATCAGGTCCGGTTCCAGCACATCACCAACCTGCTGCAACCCTCGTTCAGCGTCTATGCGCCCTGGCGGGACCCGGCCTTTCTGGAACGCTTCAAGGGTCGCAAGGCCATGATCGAGTACTGCCAGGGGCTTGGGCTGCCGTTGAAAGCCGGCGCCGAGGTCATCTATTCCACCGATGCCAACCTGTTGGGCCTGACCCATGAAGCCGGCATTCTGGAAAGCCTGGGCACGGCGGCCGCAGTCGTGGCCCCGACCATGGGGGTGGCGGTCGAAGACGGCTGCGACACACCTGAAGTGGTGACCATCAGCTTTGCCCTGGGCCGCCCGGTGGCGATTAACGGCAACCCCCTGGACGAACTGGCGCTCATCGAACAGGCCAACATCCTGGCCGGTCGGCACGCCATCGGCATGCACGTGCACCTGGTCGAGGATCGGATCATCGGCATCAAATCGCGGGGGGTGTACGAAGCGCCAGGGATGGAACTCTTGGGGACCTGCCACGAATGGCTGACGCAGATCGTCTTTGATGAAGGCTCGCGCAAGCTATTCGACCACCTCAGCCAATTGCTCGCCGATCACATCTACCGCGGGACCTGGTTCGACAAGACCAGCGCTGCGGCCATGGCCGCGATTGACGAGCTGTCCAGCGTGGTCAACGGCGATATCTCGGTGAAGCTCTACAAGGGCACGATGGGTTTTGTCCAGGCGCAGGGGGTGCCGGCGGCCCTCTATAACCAGGACAACGCCTCAATGGAAGCGGTGGGCAGTTTCAGCCATGCGGATTCGGAAGGCTACCTTCAGGCGACCGGCCAAAGCATCAAGATGGCCGGGCTGACCGGCGCCATCAACCAGGGCCTTTGGCACACACTATAAAAAGCGCGGCGAGGTGTCGCCTGACGCCTCGCCGCTATACGGACGGAGTGAAGATGGAACTTAACCCACAGCTCAGAACTGGCATTATCTGCGCCCTGTTGGCGGCTTTTTTCAACAGTACCTCGGGCATTTTTGCCAAATTGCTGATCGGCACCTACACGCCGGGCGATATTGCCTTCTGCAAATGTGTGGTCGCCTTTGCCTGTCTCGGGGTCTGGGTCGCGCTCAGTGGTCGCTGGCGCCAGCTGGACCTGAGGGCCAAGTCGCTGCTGGCGGTGGCGGTGTGCGCGCTGTTCGGCATCTTCGGTCTGTTCACCTTCGAAACCATCGCCTATCAGGGGCTGGCGGCCCCCCTGGTGGTGCTGACGCTGATTGGTTCATCCACCGTCACCACGCTGATCGCCGGGCATTGCTTCTTCGGTGAGCGGATCACCCGCAATACCCTGTTCTGCCTGCTGATGATCATGGTCGGTCTGCTGATGATGCTGCCCCAGGGCGCCCACGCCGATCCCCGCTATCTGTTTCTGGCCCTGTGCTCAGGGGCCTGTTACGGCGCCTTCCTGCTCCTGGCCAAGTACCTCAGGCTGGTGGAAGGAATTGAGGGCACCTGGCTGCTGATCGGCGTGGGCAGCCTGTATCTGTTGCCGCTGACATCGGCTCCCAGCGAGCTTCTGCTGAATTCAGACGCCTGGCGCTTCTTGCTGCCGCTGGCGATTTTCCCGACCATCCTCGGTTACTTCTTCACGGTCAAAGCCTTGCGCAACGCCCCCGCCTCCACCGTGCAACTGTTCGAGATTTCCGAGCCGGTGTTCTCCGCCATTCTGGCGTTTGTGGTCCTGCGCGAGTTTGTCACGCTGGATGAAGGCATCGGCTCGCTGATCGTGGTCGCGGCGCTGCTGGTCTATCAGTTCAACTTGCTCGAACGCCTGCTGCAGAGAAGCGCCCAGGTGTTCAAGTAGCCACCGCCGGCGCCGCCAGGAGCCGCGCTGGTGACCTGTGTGTTGATGCCCCCGCGGTCAACGCAAGCTCCAGGACAGCCCCAGGTACACCCCCAGCCCTTCCCCCGGCGTCGAGCGCGCCGCGTCCAGCCCCTTGTCGTCGTAGCCTGGGGTCACGGTGGCGGCGTAGCGCTTGTCGGTGAGGTTGCGCAGATCGATCCAGGTCTGCCAGTCGTTCTTCGGCGCGTTGTAGCCCAGGGTGGCGCCGAACAGTGCGTAAGGGTCGGCGTAGTAGCTGTTGGCGTAGTCCACCGCGGCCTTGGACACCAGCTGGGTGTTGAGCGCGGCAAAGAAGCCCAGGGGCCAGTCGTAACGCAGCTCGCCCTGGTAGTAGTGCATGGGCAGGCCCGGCAGGCGGTTGTCGCCGAAACGCGCGTCATCGCGGTAGTGGAAATCGCTGAAGGTGTAGGCCTGGCGCAGGCTCAAGCGGCCCACGCCCGGGCTCGACCACAGTTCGCTGTGCAGGCTGGCTTCCACGCCCTGGTGCACCGTGGGGCTGGCGTTGAGTTCGTAGGGCATGGTGGCGTTGGCGTCCGGCCATACCGAGAGCAGTTCGTGGCGCACCTGGGCGTAGTACCAGGCCAGGCTCCACTGCCCCATGCCGCTGTCGCCACGGCTGCCCAGCTCCAGGGTGGTGGCGGTCTGGTTGCGCAGCTTGATCGGATCGCGCTGGGCGCCGCTGGCCACTCCGCTACCGGCCGGGAAACGCAGGTTCGAGCTATAGATCAGCGACCAGGGGTGCGGTGCTTCCACCGAACGGCTGAGGTTGCCGAACAGCTGCACATCCGGCGTCAACTGGTAGCGCAGGCCCAGGCGCGGCGCGTAGTCCCAGTCGCCAAGGCTGGTCTTGCCACCGCCCTCGGGGTAGGTCACCGCGCTTTCGCGACGGGTGTAGATGGCCGCCAGCCCGGTGGTCAGCCACAGGTCGTCGGCGATCTCCAGGTCATTGCCAAAGTGCAGGACGGTGTCCGAGCCCTGGTAGGTGAAGTTGCGAATCCGCGTGCCCGGGGCATAGCCGGCGGTGTTGCCGCCAGGAATCCGCACGAATTCACTGGCACCGTCATTGGGCAGGTGCTTGGTCACCCGCAGGCCCAGGGTGCTGCGGCTTTCCCGGCCCCAGAGGCTGTCGCGGCGCTTGTAGTCCAAGGTGCCGCTGACGTCGCTGTAGGCCACCTTCAGGCGGTTGGGGCCTTCGCGCAGGTCCATCGGGTAATCGTGGTAGACCAGGCCGGTCTGGATGCTTGAATCATCGTCGATGTAGTAGGTGGTCTTGTTGCCGACAAAGGTGCTGCCCGGCTGCTTGCGCCGGTCGTCGCGGCTGACATACAGCGGGTTGGCCGCACGCGGGTCGTGCTCGATGGAGCGCTTGCTGACCCGCCCGGCCAGATCGTTGTCGGTCTCGCGGTAGCGCAGGTAGAAACGGGTTTCCAGGTTCGGGTTGAAGCGGTAGCCGAAGTTGCCGATCACCCCACGGCTCTGGCTGCGAGTGTGCTCCTGGTAACCGTCGGCGTTGGCATCGGTCAGCGAGACGTAATAGTCGAAATCCCCCAGCACTTGCCCGGAGCTGACCTGACGCTGCTGGTAACCGTGGCTGCCGGTGGCGTAGCGCACCTGCAACAGCGGCGCGTCGTAGCCGGTATGGCTGACGTAATCGATGGCCCCGCCCAGGGCCAGGGCGCCACGGTCAAAGCCGTTGGCGCCGCGCAGCACCTGCACATGGTCGACCCACAACGGCTCCAGCAACTCATAGGGCGTACCGCCGGGGCCGGTCAACGGCAGGCCGTCGAGCATCGTGTACAGCCCCGAGGCATGGGCGCCCGGCGCGCGGTTGATGCCCGAGCCGCGGATCGAGATCTTCACCCCTTCGTTGCCCGCCGACTGGGCGTACACCCCGGGCTGATAGGCCAGCACATCCTGGTTGCTGGCCACCCGGCCCTGCAGCGGCTGGCGCATGTCCACCCGATTGCTCCCACCCGGCACCTCGGCCAGTCGTGCCGCGGCCTCCTCCACGCCCTGCCCCTCGCCAACCGGCTCCTGCCCCAGCACCTGCGCCGGCGCCAGCTCCACAGCGCGGGTTTCGGCAAGCGCCGGGCAGGCAAGGGCCAGGCCCAGCAGGACCGTGGGCAAGGATTTTGGGCAAGACATCGAGAAAACTCCGACCGGCAGAAAGGGACAATGCAAGTTGCGACGCAGGAAAGAACCCACAGAGCACAGGACAATGTGGCCCATATCATTCAGGCCGCGGGAAATCGCTGTTCAAACAGAAAAAACGCCGCTGCCCGACAAGGGGCAGCGGCGCTTTGCAACGCTGACAGGGCGGGCGGCCCCATCGAGGCTGGGCCCGCCGTCAGCAGGCTGATCAGACCGCCGACTTCTTGTACACCGCTATGGTCCCCGCCTTGCCCACGAACACCAGCCCATAGTGTTCAAGATTGGCTCGCACATGCTTGCCAAAGCGATGGCGGGTCGTGCGCTGCAAAGGCTCCCACAGCGTTTCCCCAACAATCTGGCGAACCTTGCCTTGGTACCCAGCGGGCAACTTGGCCACATTCTGTTTGAGGGCGATGGCGGCCTGGTCCCAGGCGGACGTTTGCATAGGGTTCATCTTCAACTCTCCTTGATGGTTAATGGCGCCAGCCGCAGGCCCGGAAGCACGCGGCCTGTGGCTCAGCGAATCAGAATTTCCAGACGGTGGCCGTCAGCGCCGGCCTCCATCCTGACCAGGGTGCATTCCAGCGAATCGGGGAACCCCAGCTGCGCCTGCAAGGCACGCTCAATGGCCGCCTCCAGCTGCGCCGGGCTACAGGCGCGCAGGCTCTGCGTCACGCTGGCAGCAGGTGCCGTGGCGGCCGGATGCGGCAAGAGGGATTCGCCCAGCAGTTGCTGGCAGTAGGCGATGAGTTTTTCACAGTGCTTCTTGCTGCCGTAGCCGTTGTTGCGCCAGCGATCGAGGCCGGCCACCGAAACATCGGCGATTTCGGCAATCTTGCGCAGCGACAGGCCCTTGTCTTTCTTCAGGACCTCGACCAGCTCGCCCATGCCCAGCACCACCTCCCCCAGCGTGTGCTTCTGCGGAAAACGACGATTGAACTCATCCTGGGTGAGGACTTCGAGCGCCTTGAAGGCGTTGGTGAGACTGTTCATCGGAAGGCACCTCTTGTGTATGTGCTGCGAAGAATATTCAACCTATTAGTAGGTGTCAACACCCACTTGTAATTAAATACACCTACACACAACACAAACACCTAGTGACCTCCAGCGGGGTGAGCGTAGCGCCTTGCAATCGAAGGACAGCACGACGCCGGCCCTTTGACCCGGCGGCCGTTGCTCGCGGTGTCGTCGCTCACGCTTCACCCTGTGCTTTTCTGCTGCCCTTGATGTTCTCGATCAAATCGACCACGTAGTTCTGGTTGAAGCCCGCGACAAAGGACCAGAACAGCAACTTGCCGTAGGCGGCATAGCCGTCGGCGTGCTGGCAGAAAATCACATAGAAACTGTTGTCCGGGTACCTGCAGCTCTTGTCACTGACGATCTGGGGAAACAGTTCGCCTTGCACCACGCCGGAGATAAACAGGATGTACAGCAGGCCCGCCAGGATGCCGCCGATGAACGACGGCAGCAGCACATTGAACCAGGACCTGCACAGGCTGACGATCTCCTCCTCGCCGAGGTGGGACAGTTGTCGGTGAAAGCCTACGTAGCCGCCGATATTGCCGACGATGAACACCACCGAGGGAATGGTGTAGCCGTCGGCCATGGCGACCGCCCCCAGGGACGCCGCCAACAGCAGCACAAAGATGATGAACAGGCGCTTCCAGAGGATGTTCAACGCGTCCTGGCGGTTCATGTTCGGCTCACCGGTTCAGGTTGTCGTAGGGTTCCGTCCACCTGGGTGACGATAGTTGAGCCGTGCCGCACAAGTGTGTTTTTTCGACCGGGAACCCTTGCCCCTCCTGCCCGCGCCCTCAGGCCGGGTAGCCGGTGATCTCGCGAATGCTCTGGTACAGCGGTTTGAGCTGGCGGTACATGCGCAGGTAGACCTCGCTGTACAGCCGCTGGTACATCTGCTGCGCCTGCGGCTGGGGCTGGAACACCGCGCCGCCCCGGGTCATGGCGCTGATGGCCGTGGGAAAGTCCGGGTACAGCCCCAGGCCCACCGCGCAGGCGATCACCGCCCCCAGCCCCGAGGCTTCATAGACATGCGGGCGCTCCACCGGCAGGCCAAAGATGTCCGCGGTCAGTTGCATGGCCGCATCGCTCTGCGAGCCGCCACCGGCCACCCGCAGGCGGGTGATCTTCAGCTTCGAGCGTTTTTCGATGCGCTCCATGCCCTGGCGCAGGGCATAGGCCAGGCCTTCGAGGATCGCCCGGTAGATGTGCGCTCGGGTGTGCACGTCGCCAAAGCCGATCATTGCGCCCTTGGCTTCCATGCCTGGTTCGCGGATGCCCGGCGACCAATAGGGTTGCAGGGTCAGGCCCATGGACCCGGGCGGCACCGCCTGGACCAGGGCGTCGAACAGTTGCTCAGGCTCCAGCCCCTGCTCAGCCGCCTGCTGCACTTCGCGCAGGCCGAACTGCTGCTTGAACCAGCTGACCATCCAGTAGCCGCGAAAGATCATCACCTCGCAGTTGTAGTGATCCGGCACCGCCGCCGGGTACGGCGGGATCAGCGGCACCACTTCCAGGTAACGCGAACGGGTGGTGGTGATCGTCGCCGTGGTGCCGTAGGACAGGCAGGCGGTGGTCGAGTCCTGGACGCCTGAGCCGAGCACTTCACAGGCCTTGTCGGCACCGGCGGCAATCAGTGGCAGCCCCTCGGGAATGCCCGTGTGGCGGCTGGCTTCGGCACTGATCCGGCCCAGGGTTTCGCCAGGCTTGAGCAAGGTCGGCAGTTGTTCCTGACGTACTGCCAGGGCCTGCCACTTCCAGTCACTGGGGGCCGCCCAGCGCAGGCGCTTGTAGTCGAACGGCAAGTAGGCCACGCAGCAGCCCACCGAGTCGACGAAGCGGCCGGTCAGGCGATGGGTCAGAAAGCCCGAGAGCAGCAGGAACTTGTCGGTGGCGGCCCAGACCTCGGGCTGCTGCTGGGCCACCCAGTTGGCTTCGGCCTGCGCACGAAAATACTCCACCGTGGCCTCGGCGCCGATCAACTTGAACAGCCAGCCCCAGGGGCCCTTGATCTGCCCTTCGACCTCGGCCTGGCGCTGGTCGAGCCAGAGGATGGCCGGGCGCAGCGCGCGGCCCTGGGCATCGACATTGATCAGGGTGCCGCGCTGGGTGGTCAGGGACACGCCGCGGATCTGCGAGCGGTCGATGCCGGTCTGCTGCCAGAGCAATTGGCAGGCCTCGCCGAGCTTGGCCCAGTAGTAGTCCGGGTGCTGTTCGGCCCAGCCGGGTTGGCTCGAAAAGTAGGCCTCCAGTTCCACCTTGCCCTTGCCCAGCAGGTTGCCTTGGAGGTCGAACAGCAGTGCGCGAACACTCTGGGTGCCATTGTCGATGGCCAGCAGGTAGTCCTGCTTCTTGTTGTTGTGGTTATCCATGGGGCTCTCTTGGTTGAGCATCGTTAGGCATTGGCGGGCAGGCTGTGATGGCGTTGCCACAAGGCCCGGTAGCGCTGTTCCTCGGCCTGCCAGCGGTCATCGTCCCAACCCAGCAGCGGCTGGCACAGGCGGCGGATGGCCGGCAGGTAATGGGCGGCGCCTTCGGCCAGCAGCAGGCCAATGCGGGTCCGGCGCAGCAGCAGGTCGTCCAGGTGCAGGACCATTTCCGTCTCGGCGGCAAACGCCAGCTCGGCCCACAGGGTGTCGCTGGCGCCGACGCAATCGCTGCCCAGCGCCGCCAGCCGTTGCGCCAGCCGCGGCAGGTCGCGACCGTAGCGCCCGGCCAGGCGTCGTGCCTGGGTGCCACTCAGGCCGGGGATGTCCAGCGCTGCCACGGGCGCGAACACCGGGGCACCGTCATCCACCACGTCGCGCCCGAGCATCGCCCCGCAGGCTTGCAGCACTTCGATGGCCTGGGGGCGGAAGGTGGTGAGCTTGCCACCGGCCAGGGTCACGCAGCCGGGCTCCTGCCACAGCACGTGTTCACGGGTTTCATTGGACGGCTTGCCCTGCTGCCCCTCGCTACCCGCCACCACCGGACGCACTCCGGCCCAGGTCGACAGCACGTCGGCGGGCGTGATCATGGCCTGGGGAAACGGCTGGGCGCAGGCGGCCAGCAGATAGCGCAGCTCTTCCTGGCTGATGCTGGCGCTCTGGTCCAGATCGTCGCGGTGATCGAGGTCGGTGGTGCCCACCACGGTGGCGCCCTCCCAGGGGAAGACAAACACCGGCCGGCCATCCTCGGCATGCATGAAGCTGAAGGCCTGGGCCACCGGCAGGCGCCACCCCGGCAGCAACAGATGACTGCCGCGCAACGGGCGTAGCTGCCGACGGCTGCTCGCCGGGCGCAGGCGCTCGGCCCAGGCCCCGGTGGCCACCGCCAGGGCCGCGCAGCCAAGGGTGTGCACGGCGCCCGTTTCACTGTCTTCGATCGCCACCCCGCACACCCGCCCGTTCTCCCGCAGCAGGCGGGTCACCCGCAGGCCATTGATGGCCACGGCGCCGTCGGCCCGGGCCTCGGCCAACACCCGCAGCACCAGCCGCGCATCGTCGGTCAGGGCATCGAGAAAGCTGGTGCCGCCAAGCAACCCCGGCTCCTTGACCCCGGGGGCCAGGTACTGCAGCTGCCGGGCATCGTGAAAGCGATGATTGCACCGCCCGGCAAGGGCGTCATACAGGCTCAGCAGGCCGCCAAACAGCTTGGGCCCGGGAAACTGGCCGCGGTAATGCGGCATCAGGAAACTCATGGGCTCCACCAGCCCCGGGGCCTCCTGCAACAGGCGCTGGCGCTCGCGCACCGAGTCGCGGGTCAGGCGCCATTGGCCCTTGGCGATGTAGCGCAAGCCGCCGTGGACCATCTTCGAAGAGCGGCTGGAAGTGCCCCAGGCAAAATCCCGCTGCTCCAGCAGCAGGCAGCGCCAACCGCGCCGCGCCGCCTCGCGCAGAATGCCGGCGCCGCTGATGCCGCCGCCGATCACGATCAGGTCCCAGGGTTGCGCCGCCAGCCCGGGCAACGCCTGTTGGCGCCACTGGGCGTTCCAGTCCTGGCTCATGGCTCACTGCTCCAGCAAGGTGCCGGGGTTGAGGCGCCCGGCCGGGTCGAAGTGGCGGCTCAAGGCCTGCAGCGCGTCGATCGCCAGCGGGCCCTTTTCCCGCAGCAGGTAGGGCGCATGGTCCTTGCCCACGCCGTGCTGGTGGCTGATGGTGCCACGGTGATTGACGATGGTCTGGCTGGCGGCGTGCTTGAGCGCCTGCCAGCGCGCCAGCGTCGCCGGGTACTGGGCGTCCGGGCGGAACACGTAGGTGGTGTAGATGCTCGAGCCTTCGCCATAGACATGGGACAGGTGCGTGAACACATGCACCTGTTCGCCCTCGGCGGCCAGGCCGTCGCGCAGGCTGCCCTCGATGCGCTGCAACAGGCGGTCGACATTGCTCCAGTCGGTGGCGGTTTCCAGGGTGTCCACCAGGTAACCGGCGTTCCACAGGCTTTCGCGCAGGTAGGGAAAACGAAAGCGGTTCTGCGCCCATTTCTTGCCCAGCAAGGTGCCGGTGAACACCCCGCCGAAGGCCTTGAGCTGGCGCCGGGCATGACGCAGCGACAAGGCATTCTGCTGGCGGTTGCCGGTCACGCCGAAGGTCAGCAGGCACTTGCCCGCCCCGGCGCCGCGCAGCGCCAGGTATTTTTCCAGCCAGGCGATCTGCGTCGGGTGGCCGGCCAGGGCCAGTTGGGTCTCGGTCTCCAGGGCATTGGACAGGCGCAGCATCGACAGCGGCACCCGAGCCTGGGCCAGGGCGCGCACCGCTTGCAGGGCCTGCGGCCAGTCGGGCAGGAACACCCCATAGAAACGCTCGTCGTCGGGCAGGCGGCTGACCCGCACCTTGACCTCGGAAATGATCCCGAAGCGCCCTTCACTGCCCAGCACCACCTCGCGCATATCCGGCCCGGCGGCAGATGCCGGAAAGCTGGCGATGGGCATCGTCCCGGCAAAGGTTTCCAGGGTGCCACCGGCGAACAGCTGCTCGATGCGCCCGTAGCGCAGCGACTGCTGGCCACTGGAACGGCTGGCGACCCAGCCGCCCAGGGTCGACAGCTCCCAAGACTGGGGAAAGTGCCCCAGGGTATAGCCCCGGGCGCGCAGCTGGCTTTCCACCTGCGGGCCGCTGGCGCCGGGACCGAAGGTCGCCAGCAGGCTGTCTTCGTCCAGGTCCAGCAGGCGGCTCATGCGCGCCAGCGAAACCGTCAGTACCGGGCGTTCGGACCAGGGCGGATTGATGTGCCCGGCCACCGACGTGCCACCGCCGTAGGGAATCAGGCACAGGTCGCGGTCCTCGGCCAGGGCCAGCAACTGGCGGATCTGCTCCGCGGTTTCCGGAAAGGCCACGGCGTCGGGGTAGACCCCCAGCTCGCCTTCGCGCAGCGCCAGCCAGTCCGCCAGGCTCTGGCCGCGTGCATGCAACAGCCGGTCCTCGGCGCCGATGCTGTACAGCGCATGCGCCTCCAGGCGCGACGCCGGCACCCGGGCCAACGCCTGCTCCAGGGTCGCCTCCGGCAACCTGCGTCCCGGCCCCAGGCGCTCGGCGAGAAACCCCGCGCCCTGGGCCGGCAATTCGACCACCGTGGATGCATCCCCCCAGCCATTCCAGCGTCGCATGCGTGTGTCCTTCTGCCGTTCTTGCCGTTTTTATAGGTATCGAGGCTCCCTATACTAGTGCGCGGCTGCCGGCTGTCACGGTCACATTGAGCCAGTGGGTGTAGCCAATGGCGTCAGCAACAGGTGACATCCGTCGCCCTTTGTCGAAGAATCCTCTCCCCTTGCCCCTACCAGACTCACAGCCCATGCCGACACCCCCAAGAACCTGCGCTCCGCTGTTCTGGTCCACCGACCTGGGCATCGACTACGGCGCGCCGACCCTGCGCCTGAGCGAGCTGTTGCCCGTGGTGGGCGCGCAAAGCTCGGCCTTCTTCGAGCAGCAGGAGCGCATCCTGATTGGCGACACCCTGCAACTGATCTGGTCCCCGCCGGTTGCCGACCTCAATGGCTGGAACGAGCAGCCTTCGGAAATCGCCCTGAGCCAGCTGCTGCGGGTGCGGATTACCGGCCCGGCGCCCGAGCCGCCGACACCGCGCAACGCCCTCTACCATGGCCGGCACCGGTATCGCTTCCTGGTCCTGTCCTGCCAGCCGCTGCCGGCGGCCCTGCGCGCCCAACCGCTGGCACCGCATGCCTGGCACATGCCGCTGATCGAGAATGGACAGGGCAGTTGCCTGACCTGGGAGGCCATCGACAACTGCAGTCGCGCCGAGGTCCAGGGGCTGATCTACCTCAGCGCCTACCGCCGCCACGAAACCTATATGGAAATGTTCATCGAAGACGTGGGCGGGCAACTGTTCGGGCTGCTGTCGGTGCACCTGGGCCCGGGGGGCGACGACTATGATTTTGGCCGGCGCCTCCTGGAAGGCGCCGAGTTGCGGGCCATCCGCCGCGCCCTGGACATGGCCCGGCCCCTGAAGGATTCACAGCCCGGCTACCTGGTCCCCTGAACCCCGGGGCGGATAAAAGTGCTCAGGAAAAGACTAAGCAGCTGTTTTCAAACTCATTTTTTTGCATTGGGGGCTTCACAACCCGCCTGTAAGTTGGTAAATTTGCGCCCGTTCTTGCAGCGGACCTCCCCGGACCGGCAATCAAGCAAGTAACGTCGCAACAACTACAGGGGCGTCGCCAAGCGGTAAGGCAGCAGGTTTTGATCCTGCCATGCGTTGGTTCGAATCCAGCCGCCCCTGCCATTTTTCCTCATTTTCATCCCCGCAGATTCCGCTCCAGCATCTCCAGCAGTGCACTGACCTTGGGCAACCCTTGCCGGCTTTTCAGCCACAGCAAATGGATCGCCTGCCCTTCGCTCGCCCATTGCGGCAGGACTTCCACCAGGGTGCCTTGCGCCAGCTGGCGCTTGACCAGCCACGAAGGCAGTTGCGCGATGCCGTAGCCTTCCAGCACCGCCTTCAACAGCCCCTCTCCGTCGCCCACCACGCAACTGGCGGACATCACCCGGCGCTCGCTTTCACCCGGGCGGCCCGTCGCGAAGTTCCAGGGGCTGACCCGCCCGTCCACCCAGCCATAGGCCAGGCACTGATGCCTTTCCAGGTCCTGGTCGGTCAGCGGCGTGCCATGGCTGCGCAGGTAGTCGGGCGAGGCGCAGAACAGGTGCCATTCGCGGCCCAGGCAGCGATGCCCCAGTGCCGCCGGCCACAGGCCCGAACCACCAAGGCGCACGGCAATGTCCGCGCCGGCTTCGAGCGGGTCGACAGCGGAATCGGCAAAGGTGATGTGCGGCTGCAAACCGGGATGCTCCCGGGCAAAGCGCAGGATCGCGGCCAGCACCTGGGAACGGCCAAAGGTCCCCGGCAGGTCGATGCGTACCCGGCCGCGCAGCTCGGTGTTTTCCGCGTTCAGCGCCAACTCGGCCTCTTCCAGGTCGGCCAGCACACCGCTGCAGGTGCGGTAGAAGGCGGTGCCCGCGTCGGTCAGCGCCAGGCTGCGGGTGGTGCGCTGGAACAGGCGCGCCTGCAACCGCCCCTCCAGCCGGGCAATGGCCTTGCTGACGGCCGAAGCCGTGAGGTTGAGCCGTTCGGCGGCGGCCTTGAAGCTGCCGCAGTCGGCCACACAGACAAATACATCGATCCCCTTCAAGCGTTCGGAAGAAAACATCAGCGCCTCGCATTCATGAATCTGATTCCATTCACTGGGTAAAAAACATCATAAAACAGAATCAAATTCCCCAGTAAGCTGGCAGTCACCCCCTTCACCGCCGTTACACATCGACGAGGCACGGATGCTGCGCACCCTGAGACGCTACCCGAAGGCGATCAACCTGCTACTCGCCGGCACCCTGGTGCTGACCCTGGCCAGGGCCATCACCCTGCCCTATCTGGTGATCTACCTGAGCGGCGCTTTCAACCTGCAGGTCGGCGACATCGGCCTGGTGATCGGCAGCAGCCTGATCCTGGGTTCGCTGTTGAGCCTCTATGGCGGCTTCCTGGTGGACCGGACCGCCAGCCACCGCCTGATCCTCGGCTGCTGCGCGCTGTTCACCCTGGGCTTTGTCGGAGCCTTCACGGCGCGCCAGTTGTGGCTGTTCTACCTGTGCCTGGTGCTGGTCAACCTCGCCTATGCGGTGCTCGACATCGCGATCAAGGCCGGCTTTGCCCAGCGCCTGCCAGTGGAGCAGCGCAGCGAAGCCTTCTCGATCAAATACACCCTGACCAATATCGGCTACGCCGTCGGCCCGTTTCTCGGTGCCGGGCTGGCACGCCTGGACATCAGCCTGCCGTTCCTGGTGTCCGCCGCCCTGGGCGCCGGGTTCCTGGCGGTCCATCTGTGCTGGGGCGAACGGCAGTGCAACGGTGCCGGTTCGACCCAGCCGCCGCTGGCCTTTCGGACGCTGGGCAGGCAGCTGCTACGGGACTACCGCTTGGTGTGCTTCACCCTGGGCGGCCTGCTCAGCGCGGTGGTCTTTGGCCAGTTCTCGGCCTATCTCTCGCAGTACCTGGTGGTCACCCTGTCGGCCGAGGCCACTTACCGCATCATCAGTACCCTGGTGGCGACCAATGCGCTGCTGGTGATCGGCCTGCAGTACGCGATTGGCCGGCGGATTTCCCAGCGTCACCTGAGCCGCTGGCTGGCACTGGGGCTGGGCCTTTTCCTGCTGGGTGTCGCCGGGTTCGGCCTGGCCACCAGCCTGCCGCTGTGGGTGCTGTCGATGGTGGTATTCACCCTGGGGGAAATCATCGTGTTTCCCGCCGAATACATGTTCATCGACCTGATTGCCCCCGAGCACCTACGAGGCCTGTATTACGGCGCGCAAAACCTTTCCAACCTCGGCGGGGCCCTGGGCCCGATACTCTGCGGCTTGCTCCTGGCGAGCCAGCCGGCGCACTGGATGTTCTACATGCTGGCGGCGTTCATTGTCGCCGGCGGGCTGTTCTACTGGCTGGGCGCGGCCAATCTGGAGCCTGCGAAGAACACGGCCAGGAGCGGCGCGTGATCATCGCCCAAGGGGCATGCCCAGGCGTGCGGCAATCCGCGCCAGGGCTGCCCGGCAAGCTGGCGAAACCGCCAGTGGCGGTTCATCGATCATGTACAGCAGATGCTCGAAGGCGATACCGGCCTCGTGGTGCGCGAGGTAATCCAGCACGATTTCCCGCCCGTGCTCCAGCCCCGCCTGGGCCAGCACATGATCGTCCGCCACCGGGCCGAGTTGCTGATAGGCACAGGCCATTAGCCTGGAAACCTCCTCCAGCGCCTCGATGAAATCGGCGTGCAGTTCAGTCAGCTGATCCAGCATGCGACAACACTCCATGATTGATGACCTTACCGGGCACGCCGGCCTGAACGCGTACCAGGTGCCGAGCAACGCTGAGCGAGCGTCCCCAGCACCTGGCGCCTGACCTGCTTGGCAATGGCGGCAAACCCCTGCCCGGTCCCCCGGTTGCGGGTCGAATGGTTCAGGGTGTCGCTGACATCCTGCCAGCACTCCAGCGACTCGACCCGCTGATGGGCTGGGTCGGTATCGATCTCGAATTCGATGAAGCGCTCATCCTGGGTCAGCAGCAGGCCAAACAGGCTGGGCATCCCGGGGAAGTCGACCTGCAATTGCAGCACCACGGTTGCCGCCCAATCAACGCCCTGGGCCTGGGCGTAATCCATCAAGGCCACAGGAACGCCCTCATTGCGCCAGGCCCGCGCCTCACGCTCGAGTCTGTAGGCGTCGAGGGCATTCTGCTCTTGAACATTGAGCTGACGTTTTTTCAGAAGACGCTGTATATCCATGCCTGCTCTGTTTCCACCAACCGCCGGTAAGGGGCGGTGATTATGCCATTGCGCCAGCAGCGTTTGTGGCTCAGCCAGGTGCCCTGCTGGCGCCAGCGTTGCCCCCAGGCCGCGAGCAGCAGGGGCTGGCTTGCGCTGTTGCCGCTTTCAACGTAAGAACCTCAGCCCAAACCCGGTGTTTTTCTCGACCATGAACGCAGGAAATTTCTGAATTTCTTGCAACTCGGGACCTACGCCTTGTATTTCCGGGTAGCTGCTCCACCCTTCCCCTCCGCGCCTGGCCCAGCGCCGGTTACCGGCAAACAGGCACCCGCTATCCGGACGAGGAACAAGGATGTGTTCAACAGCGCCAATCAACCCCACTTCAGCCTGGACATCCAAGGCGTCCAGCACGACTTTCAGGTGCTCTCGTTCCAGGGCACCGAAGCCATCAGCCAGCCGTTTCGCTTCGACCTGGAACTGGTCAGCGAAAGGCCCTGGATCGACATTGAGCCCCTGCTCCACCAACCGGCCTTTCTCGCCTTCGATCCCCAGGGCCGGGGCATCCACGGGCTGATCCAGCGCATCGCCCAGGGCGACGCCGGCAAGCGCCTGAGCCGCTACAGCCTGTCGCTGATGCCGCAGCTGGATTATCTGCGCCACCGCAGCAACCAGCGGATCTTCCAGCAGCTCTCGGCGCCGCAGATCATCGCCCTGATCCTCGAAGAGCACGGCATTCTCGGCGATGCCTACCAGTTCCAGATCCAGCACCCATGCCCGGACCGCGACTACTGCGTGCAGTACGACGAAAGCGACCTGCATTTCATCCAGCGCCTGTGTGAAGAGGAAGGCCTGCACTACCACTTCCAGCACAGCCGCGAGGCGCACTTGCTGGTGTTCAGCGACAACCAGAGCGTGTTCCGCAGGCTCGGGCGCCCCACCGCTTATGTGCAAGGCAGCGGGCTGGTGGCGGACGAGCCGGTGATCAAGGCTTTCGAGGTCCGGGTCGAGGCGCGCACCGATCGTGTCACCCGGCGTGACTACAACTTCGAAAAGCCGCGCCTGCAAATGGAGGCCGCCTACAAGCCCGAAGCCAAGATCCAGGAACCGGAACTGGAGGATTACGACTATCCCGGGCGCTTCACCGACCGTGCCCGGGGCAAACTCCTCAGCCAGCACGCTCTGGAACGCCATCGCGCCGACTACCTGCAAGCCGAAGGCTGGGGCGATGAACCGCGACTGGTCAGCGGGCATTTTCTTGAACTGTCCGATCACCCGCGCCAGGAATGGAACGACCTCTGGCTGCTGACCCAGGTCAGCCACAAAGGCAAACAGCCCCAAGTGCTGGAGGAATCGATCAGCAGCGACAGCGATTCGAGCGACGGCTTCCAACAGGGCTACCGCAACCGCTTTCTCGCCACCCCCTGGGAAGTGTTCTTCCGCCCCGCCCTGAAACACCCCAAGCCTCGGACGCTGGGCAGCCAGACCGCGGTGGTCACCGGCCCTGCCGGAGAAGAAATCCACACCGACCAGTACGGCCGGGTCAAGGTGCAGTTCCATTGGGACCGCGAAGGCCAGGGTGACGACCAGACCAGCTGCTGGCTGCGGGTCGCCTCCCGCTGGGCCGGCGACCGCTACGGTGCCATCGCCATCCCGCGCATCGGCATGGAAGTGCTGGTGGACTTTCTCGAAGGCGACCCCGACCAGCCATTGATCAGCGGTTGCCTGTACCACAAGGAACACCCGGCACCTTACAAACTGCCGGCCAACAAGACCCGCAGCACCTTCAAGACCCTGAGTTCGCCGGGCGGCGCCGGCTTCAACGAAGTGCGCATCGAAGACAAGCAAGGCGCCGAACAGATCTTCGTCCACGCCCAGCGCGACTGGGATGAACACATCCAGAACGACCAGAAGATTCGCGTTGGCCACGAGCGTCACGACAGGGTTGAAGCCAACAGCTACAGCGAATTCAAGGCTGAAGAACACCGCACCATCCACGCCGAACGTAAAACCGAGATCAAGGCCGACGATCACCTGAGCGTGGCGCAAGACCAGCACATCAAGCTGGGCACCGCGCAGTTGCTGCACGCCGGGCGTGAGATTCATCTGCAAGCGGGACAGAAGCTGGTGATTGAAGCCGCCAGTGAACTGACGGTGCAGGCCGGGGGCAGTTTTATCCGGCTGGATGCCGGGGGCATCAGCGTGAGTGGGGCGTTGTTCAAGGTGAATGCGGGAGGTGCGGCGGGGGCTGGCTCTGGCATTGGAGTCTTGCCTGCGGTGCTACCCGGTGTGGCGGATAAGGATAAGGCGGGAAGCTTGATGGACAAGGCTTTAGTGAACCCTGAACAGCCAAGCAAACCCGAAGAAGATTATCCGTTCTCGTTGTAACGCTCGTTTTTATGGATAGCAGATTGCTGAATAGGGAGCCCGAATATGTTGATCAGTCCACCTTTTCTCCCGCTAGCCGAGCCTGATGAAAGCGATGAGGACTTTATCAATCGGGCGATGAACAGTACTGAAGGAGCCTTTCCTCTCGGTCAGGACATGATTTGGCACGGTGGTATCCACCTCACCGCACCGAGGGAAGGAAACGCTCACCTGCCAGTACGCGCCATCGCCGATGGAACCGTGGCTTATTTTCGTCAGCCCAAGGCAGCCAGCATCAATACCACCCATCCTTTGAATTATCGAAACGGCTGGACCGATGATGGTTGCCTGATCCTGAAACACGAAACGGATATAGGTGAAGGTACCAACGCCAACATTATTTTTTATTCAATCTACATGCACTTATCCGCTATTACATTTGTCGACATCAAAGTTGATATGCCTGTTTGTCGGAAGGATAAGCTGGGTACGGCGGGAAGAATTTATGGTGCTCCACATAAAATTCACTTTGAAATCATCTGCTCCCAGGATCAACTTGGTCATTTTCTAGGCAGGAGTACCGGACGCCTGGCCACCACCAGGAATGGGCGAGCAGATAGTTGTTGGGGTGATGTTCATTTTTATGTCCCCCCGGAAGTACTGTTCTACGCTAAGCGGCCGGCAAATCCGAGAAGCCTGGTTAATGATTCGGCTATTGTCCATAGGCACATCGATGCTTACTTTGTTTCAATGAAATATGGAGCAGGACAGTGCACATTAACCACGTTCGATGAAGTCGGCACTCGACTGGGAGAACGGCAGGAAACGCAAGATTATGAATACAACCTCTATACGACAGCCAATACGCTGTACCCCAACTCACCGAGTGCGGGTTATGAGTTATTGAGATTTGGCCGGATATTGGGTCCAGATCTACTACAGCCCCACGATGCTGCGCACTGGCGACAAGTAGCTTATCCGGCTAGCGGCGCCCATCCGGCAGGCGTCGGCTGGGTCAACCTGAAAAGTCCTACAGTAACCGTCTATAGCGACGCCGACTTTCCCCATTGGCAGGGTTGGAAGTTGATTGACGATGACACCGATGGCGATGGTCGTTGCCAGTCTGCGCAGGTTATGGAATTACTGGGCATTTCCGATATTCCAGTAACGCCACAACAGCGTACGGCCTATAGTGCGATGATCAAAACACCTGAAAACCAGAAGAAACTTAAACGACTGATTTGCAAATTTCCCAGCGAATGGGAACGAGCCAATTTCTTCAACAGGTACAACTGGTTGAGTGGAGGTGATGAGCCTGTTATCTCCGCGCAGGCTCAAGAAAAATTGAGGTTGCACTATGAGGCGCTGGCCTTTTGGGAAGATACGGATCTGAAAGATATTAATTCAGAGCACTGGCATTTCCCACCGAAGGAGTTTATTCGGGCTTTCAGAAAGTGCGGGTGGTTCAGTAGCAATGAGTTAATAAGAGCTTTGGAAAAAGCTCCTGAGCTTGGGAGGCAAAGGGCAGAAGAGTTGAGAGTACCAATGAATAAAATGTTCTCTAAATACATGATCAACACCTCAACTATTCGAACATCTCATTTTCTCGCACAGGTAGGTATAGAAACCGGGTGGTGGGAGTACAGGCAGGAAATTGGTGGACCACGGTATTTTCGAACAATGTATGAGGTCATCACGCCAACTGAAGCCGGTGAAGATTACGATACAGCAATCGTTAGAGAGCGAAACTTGCCAACGGGTCGTCGCCCGATTGAACTGCCCAATCCCGGCCCTAACCCTAGACCAACAATTACTCGCGAAAACTATATGGCGAGCCGCCCAAATCAGATAGCAGCAAAGGCTGCTGGCATGGACAACGGCGTTGCCAACGCATTGGCCGGAGGGATGGTAGGAGATGGCGATCGATTTCACGGTCGAGGTTTTCTACAAATTACTGGGCGACGAAACTATAAAAATTATGAACAGTATAGAGCTCGAAATTTTACACTAGATCCTAATCCGAACCTGCTTGCTACAGATGACTATAATGCTTGCGATGCATCTGGATTCTATTGGACCAGGGAGAGAATCAATAGACGTGCAGATGAAGGCTCGACCCAAACAACCTCTAGAGTTGTGGGAGCGATAATTAACAGAGGAAATCCAAATGGTATACCCAGCCATAACAATGAGAGACGACAGGCGTTCGAAGCCATCTGGAGTGCATTAAATGATGAGGCATAAGTTTTCTCTTAGGTTGCTGGTACTGTTTTGTTCTGCTTTTTGTTCATTGCCGGCTTTCTCTAACGAGCAGCAATGCTTACCCAACATGCCGAAGACCAAGCTTGAAGTTTTCGGCTGCTTTCAGGAGGGTGGTGTAACCATACTCAAACTGGCTCCCAGGGACCAACCGACCTATGACACAAACCTGGAAAACTTGCCGACATTTATTGTAATGGGAAAAGCATTTGACGAGGTTCTGCGCGTGCTCGGCAAAGGAGTGCATCAGCCTTATAACAACCTGATAAAACTCCCTTATCCTAGTGCAATCATTCGTATTGCTGAGGCATCCAAAGCCGCAAGACTAAAATTAGCTAAAGAAGGGTGGAGGTTATTGGATATGAAAAATTTCACATACGGAAAAGCAGACGGGACGGAAGGAGCAGATGTGACTTGTAGTACTTTCATAAGTGATTCAAGTGACGTATTTATAGCCGTTTCACAGTGCAGTTCTTTATATGAAGAAGACATATCGAAACTAAAAAACATTCTAGGGTCAGTAGGTCATTAACGTAATCCTCTAGCCCGTTCCCTATCAGCGGTGTATGTGATCAAGCCGCAGAAAGCGTGCTACTTCCAGTTGCCTGCGAAAAAAAGCCTAGCGTTACTTCCTGCGCGCAGGAGTTCAAGAAAGTTCAGATGCAATTTTAAAAACAGCTAGCTTTTAAAAAATCGCAAAACAACAAACCACGCTCACTCCTCTATTATCAGCGTGCAGCGTCCTTGGGAAACTCCACCAGCTTCAATAAGCTGATCTATGCGCTTTATTCAAGCTTATCCAAACAACTTGATGCCCCCCCAAACTACGCTTCCCAAACCTAATGAAAGATCACCCCGCCCCCTTCCCATCAGCCAAAAAAAGGGGGCGATCAACGATCGCCCCCCAAGCTTGCTACCACGAGAGAACCTACAGTGTCAGTTGCCCACGCTCCTCATCGGTCAAACGCGCTCGCGCCTGGTCGCTCAGGGGCCCAGCGCCCAGGACCTGCACCGGGCTGTCGGGGTTGTAGCCCGGGGCGCGGCTGGCTTCTTCGCGCTGGCGTTGCACCGGCTCGGAGCCAAAGCCCAGCACTTCCACGGTGACGATCGAGGCCCGGCCCTGTTTGGCCGCCGCCTGCTGGTTGCGGGCGGCATCTTCCGCGGCCTGGGACGCGGCGGAGCCGGCGGCGCTGGCCGAGGTCATGGCGCCGGTGTTGACGGTGGCGCTCACCGGTACTCCGGAGGACTTGCCCTGGGTCTGGATGTTCGCCGCGTTGACCACCCGCAGCGCGGCGATGTTGACGTTGCCCGAGACCCGGATCCCCGCCTCGCCAGCGTCGATGGTGCCCAAAGGCGCGATCAGGTCGATATCGCCGGCCGGCACCTCGGGAATCGGGTTGAGGGTGGCGATCCCCGCCCCGGTGCTCGGCACCGAAGGCGCCAGGCTGACATTGCCCCAGTGGTCATAGACCCGTTTGGGCGGGGTGTAGATCACGGTGGTCTTGGAACCGCGGCCGGCGTTGATATCGCCCGCCGCCGACCAGCCCATGATCGAACCGCCGAAGGTGGTCATGATCCGGCTCTGGCCCAGGAGGATGCTGCCCAGGGAGTACAGCTGGATGTCCCCGGCGCCCTGGGTGATGACCCCCGCCGACGCCGGTGGCGCGGTGCCTTCGATGCCGAAGGTCTGGTTGCCACCGGGGGTCAGCATCTGGATATTGCCGCCGAAGTTGGTGTGCACCCCGGCGCCGCCGAACAGGGTGATATCGCCCTTGTAGCTGATCGGATTGCCGGCCACATCGGTGCTCGGGAACAGCGCCGCGATCGCCGCCCGGCCCCGGGCGTAGCTGCCCTGGCGCACGCCGCCTTCCTGGTTGTACTCGCGGCCGGCGGCCTTGAGCTCGGCGAAATACACCTCGCGGGCGAACACCCGCTGCTGCTCGGCCGGCAGCGCCGCGTAATAGGCCCGGGCCTGCGCACTATCGCCGACGAAACCAAAGCGCTCGGCCAGCCACTTCGCCAGTTCGCCGTCATAGAGCTTGTAGACCTTGCCGCCGGCAAGGCTGGCCGGGTCCAGGTAGGCGTCGACAAAGTGCCGGTAGTCCGGGCCATTCGGGCCAACCCCGGCCTGCATCACGATGCTCGCCCCGGGCCGGCTGTCCCCCGGCGCCACGGCGCCGATGCTGGTGACGCTGACCTTGTCCTCCATCAGGATATTACGTCCCGCCGTCAGCTCCAGGGTGCCGGGGCCGGCGACATTGAAGTTGCTGTAGAGAATGTCGCGCCCGGCGCTGACGATGGAGATGTCGCTGGGGTTGTTGTGCACGAACAGGTTGCCGGTGAAATCATACTTGCCATACAGATCGCTGCCACTGGCGGATGCGCCCATGGGAATACCACTGCTGACGATATCTCGGCCAGCCATCATCCATACCGCACCGCTACCCTCATAGCGGGTCTGGCCCAAGCGCGGATCACTGGAATTGAAGGTCAGAGCGCGACCACTGCTGACGGCCAGCAAGTCGCCTTCAAGCGCATAGAACCGCGCCGGCTCGGAGTTGCGCCCCCAAGCATCGCTGGCCGTGGGCGAGCCGAAGGCGAACAGCGGGTAGACGCCTGGCGTGGAAACCAGATTGGCGTCGCTGGAGAGATTGCTGGCCCCTGCAATCAGGGTACCGCCCCAGCCGGTCCAGGCCGCAAAGGCCGGTTTGAACGGTGTCGCCAAGCTGCCCGGGGCAGCCGCGGACGGTGTGATGGCCAGGTTACCGCCGTAGATCGAATCCCCCGCCAGCAACTGCAATTGGCCGCTGTGCGAAGGCGCCAGCACCAGGGTCGAGCGGTTATTGTTCAAGGAACCGACAGTTTTCGCACTGCCGTAGTACAAACTGCCGCTGGCGGCAGTGACGCGCAGGATCGACGGATAGACGACGGCCAGGTCGGTTTCCTGCAACGACATCATCGGTGTGATATTTCCACCTGCGGAAAACAGGTCGATAGCGGTGCGCTCCGTCCATAAGGTGAACCAACTTTGCCCAACCCCTGATACGCCATTGAGTGCATAACCGTTCATCAAGGCGGAGCGGCCTGGGTCCACGACTCCTTGCAACACCAGGTCGCCACGGGTTGAAAGACTGAAGGTCGCATCGCCGGGAATCAGGGTAATGCCCCCTGCGGCCCGGGCCAGGGTGGCCCGCAGCGGATCGAAGGCGCGACTCTCGCCGCTGCTGTGATCATCTCGCAGGCTGCCATAGTGCAGGTCGATACTGCCCGCCGCCCCGCCCAGCAGCTGTGCATGGCCGCGCAGGTTCACCAGCACGCCATCGACCTGGCTCTGCCGGGTAAGGTTGCTGGCCCCGTTCAAGCGACCACCGACCTGCAAGCGCAGATCGCCACCGCCGGTCAGTTGCAGGCTGCCGTCGGCGGCTACCCGTCCAGTGCTGCCCACCGCCAGCACCAGGCCCTGGGTCCGTCGGTTGACCGCCGGATCCGCGTCACCGCCCAAGGTATTGAGTACCCCGGCATCGCCGGCCACGGCGATGTCGAGATTGCCGCCACCCAGGGTGCCAAAGCCGGTGAAACCCACCATCTGATCGGCTTGCTTGGTGGCGGTGTAACTGCCGAAGTTGATCCACCAGGCCGTTGGCAGCGACTGCCCGCCACCCTGGCGCCACAGCCAGTTGCCGACCTGGGTCGAATCGTGGCCGCTGTCCAGCGGGTTGGGCCGGCCAATGGCCGAGATCGAGGTGTCGACCACATTGCCGCTCAGGTTACCGCCGACTCGCAGGCTCAGGTTGCCACCGCCGTCGGGATACCAGGCGCGATACAGGCTTTCGCTACCGCCATTGACGAACTTCTCGAAGTAGCTGTTCACGTCGTTGAGCACCGTGGTGCCGTTACCGGGTGCCTTGGCCTGGTTATAAGGGGTGCCCGCCGCACTGGCCAGCGATGAACTGCCGGCGGTATAGACCCCGTACAGCGAATCCATGCTCAGGTTGCCGGCGCTCAGCAACTCAAGGTCGCCGGTGCCGGTGCGAATCACACTGAAACGGGTGCTCGAAGGGGTTGCCGCGTACTCCTTGTTGGCCATGGCCTTGCAATAGCTGGCGTTGTCCTTGCAGAAGGAATCGACCGAAGGCTGCCCCAGATCGGCCAGCATCTTCTCATCGATGGGGTCCCCCGCCTTGACCACTATCCCGGCCCCGGCCAGGTCGTCCACAGCCTGCTGGGTCCAGGCATAGCTGGCCTTGACCGCGCAGTAACTCGGGTTGTCCGAGCAGAATTGGTCGATGGAGGTTTGCCCCAGATCGATCAGAAACTGCTCATCGATCGGATCCCCGGCCTTGACCACGATGTCCGACGCGGCCAGTTCGTCCACCGCTTGCTGAGTCCAGATCCGCACGCTCTTGGAGGGCAGTTCCTTGGCGAACATACCGTAGTGATTGTCCGCCAGATGCAGGTCGCCGGTGCGCGAATTGGCCTGCAGGATACGGCTGTCCGCAGCGTCGGTATCGGCCCCGGCCACCAGGCGCAGCGACCAGGACTGCGAACCCTCGGCCAGCATCGGCGCAATGGCCCAGAGCTTGTTGGCGCGCCCGGCCACCTCCGGCCGCAGCTGCACCGACTCGACGCCCGCCGGCAGCTTGACATGGGTACCGGCAGGAATCAGCGCGCCCTTGGGCAGTGGCTTGATGCCGTCAAGCAGCAACAGTTCCTTGTCAGCAAGCTTGGGCAGTTCCACGCCCTTGGGCCAGGTCAGGGATTTGACCCGAGTCTCCTGGCCCAACAGGCTACCGGCTTCCAGCTGGGTCCCGGCAATCAGGGTCTGGGCCTCGCTAAGCAGGGTCCCGGCGGCGAACAGCAGGTTGCCTGCGGCATCGCGCACCGCGGCTGCCAGCACAGTACCCGCCGGCAGGGTCAGGCTCTGGTCGAGTTGTACAGTCACCGGCAGGCGGGTGCCCGCCGCCAGGGTCAAGCCCTTGATCGGCAAGTCGTAGTTGAGGGTGGTACCGCTGGGGAAGCTGGTGCCATCGGCCAGGGTCACCCCGGTGCCCGGCACTATGATGTTGCCGCCGCTGAAGTCCACGCCCGGCAACAGCACCCAGCCCTTGTCGTCTGCGGTCGGCGGTGGCGGTGCGAAACCATCGTTGATACTGCCGTAGATATTCAGGTCGCCACCGGCGCGCAGGGTCAGGCTACCGACCTCGCCGGAGCCATACACCGAAGTCACCTTGCTATGAGGGTTGAGGCTGGCATAGCGATACTCGGACAGGTCCAGGTCGCCCTGCACCACCAGGTCGCCATCCGCGGTCTTGCTGACGATCTCGACCCCGGGCCGCAGGTGCAAGGCATCGGCGTAGGTGGCGTTGTTCAGACCGGCCAGCTTGTTCTGCAGCAGGTCGTTGTTCTGCAGGGCGGCGTCAATGAACGCGGTGCTCAGGTCATGCTTCTTCTTCAGGTAGTCCTGGGTGATTTCCTGGTAAGGGCGACCGCTGACGGCATCGTTCTTCTCCGGCGCATCGTTGTAGCTGACCATGCCGTTGACCGCGATCGAACGCGCGCCCTGGATATCCAGTCGACCACGAGCATCGATGTCGATGTCGTTGCTGCTACCGTCCGGCTTGAACAGCCGAGGCGCATTCAGCTCCAGGGTGCCGCGGCTGCGACCGTCGTTCTGCCCGGCGGCGCTACCCACTGCCACATCGGTGCCATGGCGCAGGTCGATACGCACGCCATCGGCCAAGGTCAACTGGCCCTTGCCGGAACCCAGGACCACAGTGGCGCGGTTCGGCGAATCGATGATCTTGCCGTAGCTGTCCACCCGCAGTTGGCTGCCATGGGCATCGAGCACCGCGCCGCGATCCAGGGCCAGGCCGTTCTGCGCCGCCAGATTGATGCTGCCGACCCGCTCGCCACTGGCGTCCACCAGGCCAGTGACCCGCAGGCGGCCGTTATCCAGCGAGACATTGATGCTGTTGGCCTTGACCCCGTTGCCGATGGTCAAATCGCCCTGCTTGAGCTGGAAGCTGCGCGCGCCATATACCTGGCCCTGGTTGAGGCGCTGGTTGAGGGCGGCGAACTGCTCGTCCAGGGTGCCGCTGGCACCCAGGCGCTGGGCCTGGATTTCCACCGCGCCGCCCAGGTACGGCACCCGGGTGCCGCCGGCATCGTAATAGCCACTGCTGGCACCGAGGATCTTGCCCGCCAGCTCCACCAGCCCGGCGTTGCCGTCCACGGCCACCGCCCGCAGCTTGCCGGCCTGATTGTGGCTGGCCGACAGGTCGATGCTCGACCCCGCCGCCTGCAGCACATTGCCGGCGCGGCTCTGCAACAGCACCTCGCCACCGGCGCCGTAGCGGGTCAGGTCGTTGAAGGCGATGGCGCGGCCCGCCACATCGATCAGCGCGGCATCGGTCAGTTGCACATCGCCGCGGGCATCCAGGGTCACCTTGCCGCTGGGCAGCACTACGGCGCTGGCCAAACGAATGCTGTCGCCCTGCAGGGACAGTTCCGCGCCATAGCCCTTGGCCTCGCCACGAGGGCCGGCGGTGGCGCTGATATCGATGGCGCCACCGGCGCTGATGCGATTCACCGAGCCGGCCTCGCCGGTCAGCAGCGGGCTGCGGATATTCAGGTTGCCGCCGCTGTAGGCAAAGCCCTTGAGCGGGTCATAGGCGCCCTGGCTCTGGTACACCGAGAGGCTGCCCTTGTGATTGGCGGTGATGCGCTGGCTGGCATTCAGGTTGACGTTGGCAAAGCCCAGGGCCAGGCGATCGAAACTCTTGGTGGTGCTGGGCTGGGCGAAAGCGCCATAGCCGAACTCGATGCGCTCGGCATTGATCTCCAAACGTCCGCTGCCGGTACCGGCACCACCGGCCACCACCGCCCCGGCCGGGGTTGTGGCGCCCTGCCAGATCAGGTTGGCGGTGTGGATGCTGGCCACATCATTGGCGCCACCCGCGCCGTAGATCGCCGGAGTGGAGAGCATCAGGTTGTTCAGCAGCGACTTGCCGGTGACCGGATCATAGGTGTCCAGGCTGGCGCTGCCATAGAAGTTGAAGCCGTCCCGGGCCGAGAGCTGCAGGGTTTCCAGGGCCGGGGCGCCGAACTGGGTATCGCCGCGCAGCAGGCGCTCCAGCAACTGCTGGTTCAGGGTCATGCCGCCAGGCAGGCGATTGGCCGCAGCCGCGGCCGCCAGGGCCTCAGGGCTACCGACGTTGATGTTCTTCAGCCCCAGATTCAAGTGGCGGGTACCGTAGCGCACCTGGTCACCCAGTTCGAAGGCGCCTCCGGTCAAGGCGACGATGCTGCCCTCGGAGTACAGCGCGCTCTGCCCGCTGCACGGGGCGCTGCTGCACCCGCCTATGATGATGCCATCAGTGGTCTTCGATCCCGATAGCGGGGTACTGATCACATTCAGCAAACCGTTGGATACCGCGAGCATATTTGCAGCTTTGTAGATAAAACCATCAGCAGCGTCATAGCTGGCCTTGCCCTTGCCGATGGTGTTGATCGAAGCCCCCTGCTCCACAAGGATTGCCCCGCCTCCTGTCACCAGGAATACCTCAGGCGCCGCCAGGCTCGCCCCAGCGCGCAAGGTGATGGAGCCCCGTGTCAAGTAAGCGCCCTCATCAAATGAGATGTAGTTGCCACCCTGCCCATAAGTGAGAGAGCCCAAGCCGCCGATGACCAGGCTTGTGGCACCTAGGGCATTGAGGCTGTCCGCCCTCAGGGTCACACCCTTGAACCCATCGCTGGCCGACTTGCCGGCTGCCACCACCTCGATGCTTGTGGAACCGGGGCTCAGCACTGCGACTGTGCCTCCGTAACCTCCGGCTGCGGCCTTGAAGCGACCGATGCCCGCAAAGGAAAATGCATCGGCTCCAGCGCCCTCTCGTAGCGCCAGCTCAAGGGTCTTGGCGTCCACCTCGAGCATCGGCCGTGGTACGCCAAGCCTGGCCGCATCGGCCCTCGCAAACTGCGCATAAGTGGTTTCGTTGTACTGCGAGTAGCGACGCAAGGTGTCGGCCGACGTCAGGATCAGCTGGCTGGCGACGTTGTTGCTGATCCCGGTATGGGCGATCGACAGACGCCCGGCGGTGGACCAGGAACCATTGCGCAACTGCTGGGTGCTGCCTTCGCTACCCAGCCCGGCCAGGCCGTTGATCTCCACGCGGAAGGCCCCCGGCATCAGCGCATAGGTGGATGGCATCAGGGTATAGGTGCCCGCCGCCAGCCCCGGTACCCCGGCGCCGATAGTGATCTGCTGGCCGATCAGCGGGTCCACTGCACCGCCCTCCGGCGCCACCGGCGCATAGCCCGGCTGCACCCCGGGGACGATGGCGTAGATCGGGTTGGTGCCCAGGCCCGGCAGGATCAGGCCGCCATTGGCGCCGATCTGCACCAGCGGGTTGTAGCGAGCATCCGTGGAACCGCCGCGCCCGGAGATAAACCCGGCCCCCAGCAGCTCGCCGCCGCCGGAAAGATCCACCGTGGCCTCGGGGAGCACCGCCACCGACTTGCCCCCCAAAATCACCCCGATGCTCAAATCGCTGTTGGCGTCGGCATGTGCCCCCTGGCCAATGAGTTTCACGGTCTTGCCGTTGTACTTGTAGACCTGGCCATCGACGGTGCCGCCATAGGGCAGCACCAGGCCCTTGCCACTGACCGAAGTCAGGCTGCCGGGCAACAGCTCCACCTTGCTGGCGCCCAGGTTGCCGATCTCGATCAGGCCCAGGGGCGCACGCAGCACCCCACCCTGGTTGATGGTGGCCGCGCCCAATTGCAGGCGGCCGAACGCCGAGTAAGGCACGGCCGAATCGGTGCTGCCGGTGCGGCCAATGGTCAGGGTCCGCGCCGGGTTGAAATCCATGGTGGTGCCGACAGGTTCGCTCAGGTAACCGGCGATCACCCGCGCCCCGACCTCGGTGCCCGGATACAACTGCGCCGCCCGCAGGGTCATATCACCCTGGGTCAGCAACTGGGTGCTGATGCCCTTGGCGATCACATCGGCGCCGGCCCCGGCGAGGAAGCGCAGGTCGCCCTGGCTGCTCAGTTGTACATGATCGAAACCACGACGCTCCACATCCACCAGACTGATATCGGCCTGGCGCAGGCTGCCCTTGCTGCCGAATACCACATTGCCGCGCACATCGATCAGGTTGCCGCTGGCATGGAACTGCGCCTGGGTAGCGCGCGGCGACGGCGTGCCGGTAGACACCGGGCGCACGTACTGGTCCTTGGCCTCCAGCGGCGCGAGCATCCCCGCCAGCAGCAGATACGGCGCCGAGAGATTGACCCGGGTATTGGCCGCGGCGCTGTCGCTCAGGTTCAGCGCGCCACTGTACAGGCGCAGGCTCTGGCCCATATTCAGCGAGACATCGCCATCGAAGCTCAGCAGGCCGTTGCTCAGCAGCGCCAGGTTGTCGAAACCACCGGCAGTGACCTGATCCACCCCCAGGCGGCCATGGCCATATTCCAGACTGGTGGCCGCGGCCTCGGGGCTGCCCGCCAGACTGTTGCCCTGGTGGATCTGGCTGAGTACCAGCTCCCGGGCCTTGAGCACCCGATCGTTGACGGCGTTCTTGATGTAGTACGGGCTTTCCAGGGCCAGGGACAAGGTCCCCCCCGCCGCGCCCGCACCACCGGCCCGGGCGACGAAGCTGCCGTCCAGGTACAGGCCGTTATTGGAAGCGAAGCTGATGCTGCCGCCATTGCTGGCCACCTGCAGCCGCCCCTGGCCGGGAATATCCAGTGCCGCCTGGGCGCCGGAAGCGTCCAGGCGGGCACCGTCGCGCACCACCACAAACAGGTCGCTGGCCTTGGCGATACCGGTGGCCAGGTCGATCTCGCCGCCGATGCTGATCTTGCCGCCATCGCGCACCTGGCCATAGCTGCGGCCACGATTGTCCACCGCGCTGACGGCGCGGGCCGCGACATCGATCAGTGCCTGCTCGCCGACCCAGATCGAACGCCCGTGGCCGGCGGCATTGGCCGCCTCGGAGCTGGCCACCGTCAGGCCACCCAGGCTGACGCTGCCACCCCAGGCATTGAGGGTGCCGTTCATGGTCAACTGGCCAACGCTGCGCAGATTGATGGCCTGCCCCGGATCGACATTGATCACCGCGCCCTGGCCCACCGTCAGCGCAGTGCTGGCCAGTTGCGCGGCCGTGGAGTACTGGTTGCCGGCAGTCAGGGTCAGCCCGGCGCCGCGACGCTGGGTCAGCACGCCCTTGGCCGCGTCCTGCTGATACAGCTCCGGCTGCCAGGTTTCCAGCACGCTGTCCGCAGCACTGCCACTGGCGGCATTGCCGGCCTGGGCGCCAATACGATAGACCGGCATCGTCACATCGACCCGGGCACCATCGGCCACCTTCAGCCCTTCATTGCCGGTGATGTCGTAGGCAGCAAAGCCCTTGTTGAAGAAGTCCCCAGCCAATTGCAGGGTACCGGCCTCGGGCGCGGTAGAGCTGGCGCCGATCAGCACCTTGTGCGCCTGCAGGGCCAGGGTGCCACCGCCATTGACCCCGTAGCCGCGCAACTGGCCATTGAGGTCGAGCTTGCCATCGGCCGCCAGGGTCGCGTCGCCGCCCTTGCCGCCGCTGAGCTTGCCGTCGTAGCCGATGCTGGCCCCGGAACCCACATCCACCAGGCTGCCGCTGGCCAGGTTGAGATCGCCGCTGCTGCGCAGCGACACCTTGCCGCCATTGATAAAGGCCAGGCCACTGTTGTCCTGAGGGTTTAATGCCAGGTTGCTCCAGCGCCCGGAAGCGTCCAGGCGCACCCCACTGGCCACATCGACCCGGGCCGACACACCGCCGGGCGCGAAAATCACGTCGCCGACCGCAAAGTTGCGGTTCACGTCCACCTGCTTGAGCACGTTGCCGGCGTTGATGCTGCCGCCATGGGCCGTGAGGTTGGCGTTGATCTTGACCTGGGGCCCGAACAGGGTGATATCGCCGCCGTCGGCCACCTGCAGCGCGCCGTTGACCTGGATCTGCTGCCGGGCGCCAACCTTGATCGCCCCCAGCTGGAAGCCGTTGAGCTGGTCGCTGTCGAGCACCAGCTGGCCCTGGCGGTTGGCCGGCAGGGCTGTGGCGAGGTCCAGGCCGTCGGCGATCTTCTGCTGGTTGCCTTCGATCAACACCTGATCGGTGACCGGGTTCAGGGCATAACCCAAGGTGCCGCTGCTCTTGTTGTAGATCGGCGTGTAGCTGCCGATGATCAGCTGTGCGCGCTGGGCCGCGGCCTTGTGCGACTGCTGGTAGCCGTCGAGCTTGACGTTGGGCGCCTGGGTCTGGCGATCACCCTTGAACACCTCGCTGATCAACTGCCCTTCGAGCACCGCGTTGCCGGTGCCGATTACCAGCTTGCCGGCGTCGCGGCCGACGGTATAGCCGGCCTCGTAGCGCTGCTGCTGGGCGATCAGCGGGTTGTAGTAGTAGTCGGTGCGGCCCCAGCGCGGGCTGCTGTCCACATAACCCTTGTAGATGCCGGTATAGAGCAGGTCCCCCGGCGCGCGGGAGAGTTCGTACAGGCGCCCGTCGGCGCCCTTGAGCCAGGTCTGGCGGATATAACCGGCCTGCACATCGACAGTACCGCCGGAGAGGTTCAACTGCGCACCGGACTGGGTCACCACATCCTTGCCGGTAAAGGTCAGGGTGCCGCCCTGGGCCATCCACTCGCCGATATTGTGGCCCTGGGTGCCCAGGTAGCCGCCCACTTCCAGCAGGCCGCCGGCGGTGTACCAGCGGTCGGTGGCGTAGCCGTTGGTGCCGGCCGGGACGAAGATCAATTCGCGCAGGTCGACCCACACATCGTTGTTGATCAGCTTGCCGCTGTCGCGGTTGCCCGCCGAATCGCGCTGCTCGTTGCCCTGGACATTGATCTTGATGTTGTTGGCTTCCATCGCCACCTTGACCCCGACGGCGCCGGACACATCGATTACCGCGCCGTCGCGCACCAGGCTGCGCTGCCCGGCGCTGACCGCCACCTGGCCGCCCGTGGCCAGGGTGATGGAGCCTTTCTGGAAGTCCACGGTGCCGCCGCTGACGATCTCCACCCGCGACTGGTCAGTGCGATCGGCCACGCTGCTCAGGTTGTTGAACTGGCCGGTGATCAGGTTGGTCGGGGTGCCGTCGAGGTTGTTCAGGCCATTGTTGCGTTGGCTGTCCAGGGCGGTGCTGCCGCTGCTGTCGAGCAGGATCGCGGTGGTACTGCCCTGCCCCAGGGTCACGCTGCCCGTGCTGTCGCTGGCGGAATTGAGCAGGTGGATGGTGCCGCGGGTGTCCACCGAGGTGCTGGCCAGGGCCACGCCGTTCTGCGCCACCTGGTGCCCGGTCAGGGTGATATCGCCGCTTGCGGCCATGATCAGGCCGCTGTTGCTGACCGTACCGGCGCTGCTGCCGGCCTTCAGCGAAGTGGCCACTTCATTGCCGCGGGTGGTGGAACGCTGGTTGCCGTCGGTGCCGACACCGCGGCGGATATAGAAACTGTCGCCGGCGGCCAGGGTGGTCTGGCCCCTGGCGGTGACGATGGTGCCGGCGTTCTCCACCTCCGCCCCCAGCAGCAAGGCATAGCCGCCAGAGTCGGTGGACTTGGCCGGGGCATGGGTCTGGATCAGCGCCCCGCGCTGCACCTGGACCTTGCCCAGCGCATCGGTGAAGGTCGGCTGGGTGCCGTTGGCGTCCACATAGAGCCCGCGCTGGGTGAACTGCTGGTCGCTGATGGTGGCCGCGGCCGCCACCAGGTTGCGCACATTGACCTGGCTGGTGCCGCTGAAGATCACCCCGTTGCGGTTCATGATCATCACGGTGCCGGCGCCCTTGATCTGGCCCTGGATCTCGCTCGGCCGGCCATTGGGGTCGTTGACCTTGTTCAGCAGTGCCCAGTTGGACTGCTGCTGGAAGTCCACCGTGGTGTTGCGCCCGACGTTGAAGGTTTCCCAGTTGAGAATGGCCTTGTCGGCAGTCTGCTCGATGGTCACCGTGGTCTTGCCGCCGGACTGGCTCTGCACCGGCCCCTTGGCGTTGATCCAGCCCTGGGTCAGGCTGTTGTCGACCTTGAGCCCGCCCTGGCCAAGGCCGTCGGGGATGTTGCTGACGCTGCCGAACGCGGCCTGGCGCGCGGCGGCCTGGGCCGCCTGCTGAGCAGCAATGGCGGCGACCGTGGAGTTGAGGTTGCTCAAGGAACGCTGCAACTGCTGATTGGCCCGGGTCTGCTGCGACAGCGGTGGAATCCCCGGCACCTGGCCGCCGGTGCGCGCGGCCGTGGCGGCCTGGGACGCGCCCTTGTCGGCGAACCAGCCGGAGCTGAAGGCCGTGGCGCCATGGGCGCTGCCCGCCATCATCAGCAGGGCAATGGCATGGGCCAGGGGCTTGAGCCGCAGGATCGGCGCCTGAGTGTCCAGGCCAGGGGTTTTAACCGGGGGTTTGCAGCGAACCATTACTACTCATCCTTTGTGATGACGCCCAGGGGTGCGCGACGCTGTACGACCCAGGGCGCGCGTCACTGCTTCAGGGGTTAGGCCGTTGGCGCGGGTCGCGACCGAACGGATGTCACGGAAAATTCATCTACGCGGTGTAGTGGCCGCGGCAATCGGCAATAGCGACTGACCGATTCCGCGACCGTGCCGGGGTGGCCTTACAACGGACGCCCAATAGCGTTGCAGACTGCGCTGTGGCCAATGCTCAGGCCGCTGGTGACGGTCAGGAAACTCTGCCGCACTGCGGTTTTCCAGGCCGCGGGCAGCGGTACTAGACGGTTCTGGCGAATGGCGTTGTCGTTGTTCGCCAAGGCACCGTAATGCCGGGTAAAGAACCCACGTACCTGCGCCGTCTGCTCGGCATCGGCATAGCATTGGCTGAAGATCAGATTGGTGTAGCCAAGGATCGGATAGCCCGAGTTGGGGTAGTAGAACTGGCTCGGATCGTTAACGTCCGGCTGGGTGGTGAAGACCGGAACCCAGGCATTGGTGTCGGCCCTGCGAGACACGCTGGGCACCGGAATCGACGCGACCGCCGCGGCAATGTTATCCGGAGTGGGCGCCAGACCGCCGACCCTGGCCACCCGGGTCGCGTCGCTCAGCCCTTCCAGGGTGCTCGCGGCATAGGTCGGTGCCATGAAGGTAATGGTGCCGTCCCGGGCATTCAGCACCTGCATGATATCGGCGCTGGAGTTCGCCGCTACGGCGCCTTCAGGCAGCCCGCCGCTATAGCTCTGAGCAAAAACGGTGGTCACCGAGAACGTGCCGGTCTCACTGCACTTGCCGTGCAGAAAACGCGTGAGCAACTCGGTCATCGCACTGCTCCCTGTCGGGTACACCAGAGTAATGGGCCCGACTTGCCCGGAGCCGACAATCTGCCCCCAGTTGACGATGCGCCCCGAGAAGATCCCGCACAACTGGCTGATATTCAGATCGATTGCGCCGGCACCCGCCTTGTTAAAGGGAATGGCCACCGTAGTGGCCGCGGACGGCACCTGAATCAGCGGCCCCCAGGCGCTGCCATGCTCGTACTGGTACTGCGCCAGCTGGCTGTTGCTCAGCTTCGACTCAGTGGCCGCCCAGTGCACGTTCTTGCTGGTGTTGCCATACACCAGCCGGCTGTAGTCGTTATTCAGAAAGGCGGCCTTGTCAGCCCCCTGGTCGACACCGATATAAGGGGCAAAACCCGCCGTCAGCACACCCGCCGTCTGGTACAGCGGCAGTACTGCGGTCGAGCCGCCACCGTTGACCTGCGCCTGTGCCTGCGACACGCACAGGGCGCCGCATAACATTGAAGCCATCCACCAACGAATATTGAGCATGACAAGACTCCTTTCCGATCAGGTTCGGGTAGGGCCTTCCGGCTAGCGCATGCACTGTCGGAGCAGGCCCTGAATGCAAAAATCAGCAACGGTCGAAACCGTTGCTGATCCGGGTGTTGCAGGTATCGGACGCGAGAATTACAGCGGACGGCCGATGGCGTTGCAGACGCTGGTGTTACCGATGCTCAGGCCGCTGGAAGCAGTAACGAACGAGTCACGTACTGCGGTTTTCCAGGCAGCTGGCAGCGGCACGAAGCGGTTGTTGTTGATGGCGGTGTCGTTGTTCGCCAGAGCACCGTAGTGACGGCTGAAGAAAGCCCGTACTTGCGAAGTCTGGGTGGCATCGGCGTAGCACTGGCTGAAGATCAGGTTGGTGAAGCCGAGGATCGGGTAACCGCTGGTTGGGTACAGGCGCAGGCTCTTGTCACCTGGGTTGGCGTCGATGTTGGCCTGGGAAGTGAAGACTGGAACCCACAGGTTCTGGTCGGCACGCACAGCGGCATCAGGCACGGCAACGGAGCCGATAGCCGAGGAAACGTTGGCCGGAGCTGGCGAAACACCAGCAACCTTGGCCACCTTGGTCGCGTCATCCAGGCCGGCCAGGGTTGGTGCAGCGTAGTCCGGGCTCATGTAGGTGATGCGACCGTCGCCAGCGTTCAGCGCGTCCATCACGCCTTGGCTGGTCACAGCGGCCACGGCACCGGCAGGCAGACCGCCTTGGTAGCTGGAGGCGAAGTTGGTGGTGACGGCGAAGGTACCCTTAGGCTCAGTGGTGCACTTGGCGTTCAGGAAGCGGGTGAACAGCTCGGTGGTGCCGCTGCTTTCGTTGCGGTAAACCACGGTGATGGTGCCGGTACGGCCCGAACCTGCAATCTGGCTCCAGTCGTTCACACGGCCCGAGAACACGCCGCACAGGTCGTTGACGCTCAGGTCAACGGCAGCGGTGCCAGCCTTGTTGAACGGAACGGCAACCGAAGTGGCCACCGAAGGCACCTGGATCAGTGGACCCCAGGTAGCGTTGCGAGCAGTGGCGTAGTTGCTCAGCTCGGTGGTGCTGAGCTTGGAGTCGCTACCGGCCCAGTGCACGTTCTTGCCGGTGGTGCCGGCCACGAACTTGGTGTAGTCGTTGTTCAGGAAGGCCGCCTTGCCGTTGCCGCTGCCTACGCCGATGTAGGGAGCGAAGCCGGCGGTGAGTACGCCGGAAGTCTGGTACAGCGGTTGTGGCAGGGTGGCGCCACCGCCGTTGATATCAGCCATTGCCGCCTGTGCCACGCACAGGGCAGCCAGGGTCAGGGATGCCGCGAGAACATTGCGCTTAAACATGAAGAATCTCCTTTCGTCGTGTTCGTACGTTGGGTGAATAGCTCTTGCATGACGCCATGGCACTCGGGCCAGAAGCCTTGATCCAGAGGGCTTGATGGGTGAGGCCATGGGGAGAGAAGTTCGCAGCTTCCGGTGACAGATAAAGGAAAAAACCTCGGGAGAAACCCACTGTTTTTTGCAAAAGATTCTCGGGTGTTTGCACAGGCTTTCCGGCCCTTTGCGCGCCAGGTGACAGCGAGGTTGCCAAGGTTTGGCGCGGCTCCGGGCTGCAGCCGTTGCCAGCTCTGGAGGCCACTGCGCCACATGACAGAACGAGGAACCCGAGGACGTTGGCCTACCGGGTCGGGAGCACGGCCTGCCGCGCGGACGGTGGCGAAAGCAAAAATCGGCTGGCGTGGTGTGTCTGAAAGAATTCAGGGTCCGCCGATACGATAGGGGCCTTATGGGCTCAAGGAGTACGCAGCAGCAATCGGGCTCACTGCCTTCAATCCCACAGCAGGCTGGCTCAATTTGTGGCGAGGGAGCTTGCTCCCGTTCGATTGCGCAGCAATCGCAAAAACCTGCCGGCACGGGATGCCTGAAAGATCACGGTCGCGGCTCAGGTCACCAGCTGGTTGATCTCGATGATCGGCAGCAGCACCGCCATGACGATCACCAGCACCACCGCGCCCATGACCACGATCATCAAGGGCTCGAGCAAGGCGGTCATGCCCATGGCCCGGCGTTCGATATCCCGCGACAGGGTCTGCGCCGCCCGTTCCAGCATCGGCGGCAAGGCACCGGTCTTTTCGCCGCTGGCGATCAGGTGGATCAGCACCGGCGGGAAGACTTTCTCCACCCGCAGCGCCGCCGCCAGGTTGGCGCCCTCGCGCACCTTGGCCGTGGCCTCGCTGACGCTCAGGCTCAGGCGGTCGTTGGACAGGGTCTGGCGCGCTGCCTCCAGGGCCCGCAGCAGTGGCACCCCGGCGCTGCCGAGAATCGCCAGGGTCGAGGCGAAACGCGCAGTGTTCAACCCCAGGACAAAACGCCCGATCAGCGGCAGGCGCAGGATCCGGCTGTGCCAGTTCAGCCGCGCCCGGGGGTTGCGCAGGTACAGCCGCCAGCCCCAGAACCCGGCCACCATGGCGGCAAAGCACAGGCCGCCCCAGGCGCGGACGAAGTCACTGGCATTGAGCATCGCCAGGGTCAGCCCCGGCAGGTCCTGGCGCGCCTGGGAAAAGGCGCTGACCACCTGGGGCACCACGTAGCTGAGCAGGAAGATCACGATGCCGATGGACACCAGCCCCACCACACCGGGGTAGATGAAGGCGGTGAGGATCTTGCCGCGCAGGCCGTTGCGCTCTTCGATGTAGTCCGCCAGCCGCTCCATGACCTGGGCCAGATCGCCGGACTCCTCGCCCGCGGCGATCAGCGCCCGGTAGATCTCCGGAAAATCCCGCGGTCGCGCCGCCAGCGCTTCGGCCAGGCGCATGCCGCTGCGCACATCGCTGCGCACCGCGCTCAGGGTCTGGGCGATGTGCTTGCGCTCGGCCTGCTCCACCGTGGCGCTGAGCGCCGCCTCCAGCGGCAGGCTGGCGCCCAGCAGGCTGGCCAACTGGCGGGTGGCCCAGGCCAGGTCGTTGTCCGAGAGCCTGGCGCTGAACAGCCCCCCTGCTCCACTGGCGGCGCCGTTGCTGTCCAGTTGCACCTGCAAGGCGGTCAGGCCGCGGCTGCGCAGGCTGGCGAAGGCCGCGCCCTGGCTGTCGGCTTCCAGGTGCCCGGATTCGATCTTGCCGAGGGCGTCGGCGGCTTCATAGCGATAGCGATTCATCAGGCGTCCCGTGTCACTCGTAGGATTTCTTCCGGCGCCGTGGCGCCGCTGCGTACCCAGCGCTCACCGTCCTCGCGCATGCTGAACATCCCGGCCCTGCGCGCGGCGGCGCGCAGGGCCTGCTCCCCGGCGCCCTGGTGGATCAGGCTGCGCACGTCGTCATCGATGCAGAACAGCTCATGGATCCCGGTCCGCCCGCTGTAGCCGATGTGGTTGCAGGCCGGGCAACCCACCGGGCGCCAGGTGCCGGGGTTGGCCGGATCCGGCTCCTTGCACTGGTTGCACAGGCGCCGCACCAGGCGCTGGGCCAGTACCCCGAGCATCGACGAAGCCAGCAGGAACGGCTCCACGCCCATGTCGATCAGGCGGTTGACCGCCGACACCGCGTCGTTGGTGTGCAGGGTCGCCAGCACCAGGTGCCCGGTGAGCGAGGCCTGGACCGCGATCCGCGCAGTCTCCAGATCGCGGATCTCGCCGATCATGATGATGTCCGGGTCCTGGCGCAGAATGGCCCGCAGGGCCAGGGCGAAGGTCATGTCGATCTTGGCGTTGACCTGGATCTGGCTGATGCCCGGCAAGTCGTATTCCACCGGGTCCTCGACGGTGAGGATATTGCTGGTGCTGGCATCCAGCCGGGCCAGCGCCGCGTAGAGGCTGGTGGTCTTGCCGCTGCCGGTGGGCCCGGTGACCAGGACGATGCCGTGGGGCTGGCGGATCAGGGTATCCAGGCGCGCCAGCAGGTCCGGGTCCATGCCCAGGGTTTCCAGCTGCAGGCGCCCGGCCTGCTTGTCCAGCAGGCGCATCACCACCCGTTCGCCATGCCCGGTGGGCACCGTGGACACCCGAATATCGATGGGCCGCCCGGCCACTCGCAGGGCGATGCGGCCGTCCTGGGGCAGGCGTTTTTCGGCGATATCCAGCTGGGCCATGATCTTGATCCGCGACACCAGCGCGCCGTGCAGCGCCTTGCGGGGCGAGACCACGTCGCGCAGGGTGCCGTCGACCCGGTAGCGCACCACCGAGTGAGTCTCGAACGGTTCGATATGGATATCGCTGGCCTCGTCCCGCGCGGCCTGGGTGAGCAAGGCGTTGATCATGCGGATCACCGGGGCGCCGTCCTGGGTGTCCAGCAGGTCGGTGATTTCCGGCATGTCCTGCATCAGGCGGTCCAGGTCCACCTCGTTCTCCGCAGCGCCGACCACCGCCGCGGCGCTGCCGGTGTCGGCGTAGGCGGTGGCCAAGAGCCCGTCGAGTTCCTCGTCGCGGATGCGTTCCAGGCGGGCGGGACCGAACTGGCGGCGGGCTTCGCCGATGGACCAGCCGGGGGTCGAGGGGCAGACCAGCAAGGTGGCGCCCTCCTCGCTGTGGCGCAGGAGAATGCGGTGGGATTTGGCCCAGGCGTAGGGGAGTTGGGGGGACTGGGGGGGCATTGTTTGGGGCTCCTGATTGGGGGTACATATCCGTTGCTGCGGTTACGGCGGCTGGCGGTTTCGCCTTTACGGCGAGTGGGACGGGGTACATATCCGTTGCTGCGGTTACGGCCACTTAGGGTTTCGCTCTTACAGCGACTCACTTTGGAAAAGCCGGAATGCCGGCCCAGCCCAAAGTAAGCAAAAGGCTCCTGCCCCTCCACTCGGTGCCTCGCCTAGGCTCGGCATGCCCTCACTCCGGCATTGATCCGTGGGCCGCCGCCACCGGCCGTCCCTGGCCGGATGGCGGCTAACCCGGCGTCCTGCCGGGTTACCCACGGCTCAATGCCTGCGTTCGGCCATCGTGTCTAAGGGGGCAGGAAGATCAAAAGCCAGATCAAGATCAACATCTGACGGCGGCCTGCCGGCCGGCCTTGTTCTTTTCCTGTTGCCCCTTTTTCACTGCCCTCTTCACGATGAATGAGGCCCCTGTAGCCGCTGCCGCAGGCTGCGAACGCTCTGGGCGGCACTCCGTCGCAGGAGACGCTAAACCTGCCTCCCCAATGTTCCTGACACTCCGCGCCGCCTGGTTTTGCGAGCGCTAGCGCTCGTTCGCAGCCTGCGGCAGCGGCTACAAGGTACCGGCCTGCACACTTTGGCTTTGGCTTTGGCTTTGGCTCTGGCTTTGCTTTGGCTTTTGATCTTGATCTTGATCTTGATCTACCTGCCCCTTCCCAGCAGGCCGAGCGCAGGCGTTGCGTAGGGGGCAGCTCGGCATGGATGCCGAGCTAGCCGCCATCAGGCCAGGGATGGCCTGTGGCGGCGGGCCCCCGGAGCAATGCCGAAGCTCGGGCACCCCGAGCCCCAGCGAGGGGCCGTATGGAGGGGCAAGACTTTTTGGTTCCTTTTGTGTCGTTTGACAAAAGGGACTCGCTGTAAGAGCGAAACCATAAGCCGCCGTTACCGCAGCAACGGATATGTACACCGTCAACCTCGCCACACCTGCAATGAAGAATCAGCCCCCCGTTCATTGCACCGGTACCGCCCGAATCGACGCCCGCGGCGCCTGCGGCCCCCCCTGCAACGACACCGGCACCGCCTCCGGAATCGCCTTGCTCGCCGCCGGCAACTGCGGCGCCTGCATATCCGGCATCGCCCAACTACGCTCCGGCTGCAACGCCCCCTGCGCCCGGCGCATGAAGTCATAGCGATTGAGGGTAATGCTGCGCCCCGCGCCACTGTCACGAATGATGTAAGGCCGCAGGAACACCATCAGGTTGGTCTTGGTCGCACTGCGCTTTTCATTGCGAAACAACGCCCCGACCCCGGGAATGCTCGACAGCCACGGCACCGCGTCATTGCTCTGGCTGTAGCCGTCCTGCAGCAAACCGCCCAGGACCATGATCTGCCCGTCATCCAGCAGGATGCTGGTGTCGATCGCCCGCTTGTTGGTCACGGTCCCGGCATCCACCGAGGCTCGGGGGTCAACACTGCTGACCTCCTGGTAGATGTCCAGCTTCACCGTGCCACCCTCGGAAATCTGCGGCCGCACGTTGAGCTTCAACCCCACCTCTTCACGCTGCACGGTCTGGAACGGGTTGTTGCTGGTGCCGCCGCCACCGGTCACGTAGCTGCCGGTGACGAAGGGAATGGTCTGGCCGACAAAGATGCTCGCCGCCTCGTTGTCCAGGGTCAAAAGGTTCGGCGTCGACAGCACGTTGGTCCCGCCCTTGCTCTTCAAGGCACGGGCCAGGACCTTGAGGTCCAGCACCTTGCCGATCCCCGGGATGTCCACCGTGCCGTTGACCACGCCGATGTTCAGGCCCTTGGGCAAGGCGTCGATGCTGGTCTTGCTGGCCGGGCTGCCCACCAGCCCGCTGCCGCCGAGGTTGACCCCGCCAAAACCACCACGGCCACCGAGGTTGCCGGCCTGCCATTGCACGCCGAACTCGCTGGCGTCGTCTTCGCTGACTTCGACGATCAGGCTTTCGATCACCACCTGGGCACGACGCTGGTCGAGCTGGTCGATGACTTCCCGCAGGTTGCGGTACAGCGGGTCCGGCGCGGAAATCAGCAAGGTGTTGGTGGTGGCGTCGGCCTGGATGGTCACGCCGCCGGCGCTGAACGCGGTGTTCTGGTCGTTCTGCTGACCGCTGCCACTCAGGCTGCTGGTGCTGCCGCCCTGGCCATAGGCGCCGCTGCCACTGCTGCTGTTGAGGTTGCCGCTGGCGGTGGGCGTGCCGCTGCTGTTCTGGCTGCTGCCCTGGCTGCCCTGGGTGCTGGCGCCCATGCCGCTGAGCATGGCCCGGGCACCGTCGCTGCTGGCGCTGTCGCTTTCGCCGGTGAGCAGCCCGCGCAGGGCCTGGGCCAGCTTGCCGGCCTGGGCGTTGCGCAGGTAGACCACGTGCAGGTTGCTCGGGTTGCTCTGGGCGTTGTCCAGTTTGTAGATCAGGTTGCGCGCCAGCTCGGTGCGTTCCGGGCTGCCGGCGCGGATGATGATGGAGTTGGAGCGCGGGTCGCCGATCACGCTGATCTTCTGGGTCTGGTCCGCGCCTTGGGTCTCCAGCAGCTCGGCCACCATGGTCGCAATGTCCACGGCAATGCCGTTCTGCACCGCCACCACATCGGTGTCGATGGCGCTCGGGGTGTCGATGCCGCTGATGAGCTGCGCCACCCGCTGCAGGTTCTCGGCGTAATCGGTGACCACGATGGTGTTGTTGCCCGGGTAGGCGTTGATCGGGTTGTTCGGCGACACAATGGGCCGCAGCACCGGAATCAGGTTGACCGCGTTTTCATATTGCAGGCGGAAGGTACGGGTCAGCATGCCATTGCCCGCCGGTTTGTCGGCGCTGTAGATCGGCCCGCCCAGCAGCTTGGCGTCGGCTTCCGGCACCACCTGCGCCACCCCGCCCACGTCCACCACGGCAAAGCCCTGCATGCGCAGGGCCGCCAGCAGCATCTCGTAGGCCTGGTGCGCCGGCACCTGGCCTTCGCTGACCAAGGTCAGGTTGCCCTTGACCCGAGGGTCGACCAGGAACTGCTGGCCGGTGGAGCGGGACAAGGCGCGCACCACCGCCTGGATATCGGCCTCGACGAAGTTCAATTGCACGGGCTGGTCGCCCAGCGGGTTGCGCGGCACACCGGTGCTGCGCGAGGTGCCCTGGCCGCGGCTGCTGTTGGTCACCGGGTGCAGGACTTTCGGCCGCTGGGCCTGCTGCGTCTGCAGGCGCTCGCGGTCCGCCAGGGCATCGCCGCTGCGTCGGGTATCGCCCAGCGGCTGGCCCAGCTCACTGTCCACCAGCAAGGGCGGCGGCGTGGTGGAGGTGGTGTTGCTGCAGGCCCCCAGCGCCAGCAGCAGAAAAGGTGCGGCCTTGCGACACTGGCGCGCGTAGTTGGAACCTGACCACTTCATGAAGCTTCCTTAGCGCCCTGCGCCTGATCCATGCGAACGGTCCCGGACAGTGTGCCTGCCGAGTCTTGGGCGGCGGCCGTGCCTGCGCGTTGCAGACGAGCCTCCACCACCTGCAGTGAAAACTGCCGGGGAGCCCCCAGCAGCCAGCCGACCACGGCATCCGCCGGGGCCTGCTCAAAGGTCAACCGCCAGCTCTCGGGGCCGGCTTGATCCGCGTGTTGCAGTTGGTAGCGGTCCTTGAGCCCGGCATCGTCCAGGGCCTGGCGCAGGGACTGTTCCAGGCTCTCGCCCGGGGTCTGGCGGTGGCCCGCCGCGACGTCGTGCAGCAGCACTTCCAGGGCCTCGGCCTGGGAGCGCAGCTTGGGGGTCTCGGCTTGCCAATACGCGATCTGCTTCAGTGGCGGCTGAATCAACAGCAACCACAGCAACAACCCCAGCAGGCCCAGGGCGGCGCCCCCCAGCAGGCGTCTTTCGCGCAGGGCCAGGCCGTTCCAGTGGCCCCGGGCCTGGGCCAGCAGGCGCGAGCAGCGCGCCTGATACTGCGCCAGCAGGGCCTTATTCATGTTCGTCTCCCGTTGCCTCGTCCGCGTTCTCGACGGTTGCCGCCGCCCCCGGGCTCAGGGCCCAGCCATTGCCTTGGGCCTGGGCGCTGTAGCCGGCCTGGGCCAAGGCCCCCTGCCAGGCGCTGTCGGTGGTTTTCACCGCGTCGGGCAACAATTCGAGCTGCAAGCGCTCGTCGGCAAAACTCAGGCTTTGCACGCTGCCCACCATGAATGGCATGGCCAGGCCGGCCTGGCTCAGCAGGTGGGCGAAACCCTGGGCCGAGCCCGCCGCCGCGCCGCTCTGGCGCGCCGCCAGTTGCTGACGCGCCTGTTGCAACGGGTTGAGCACCACCGGCAATTCGGGGAACACCTGCTTCACCCGCTGGCTCATCTGCGTCTTCAGGCGCTGGCCCTGCTCGGCTTCGCGGGCGGCGTAGAGGTTCAGCCCCAGCACCCAGACCGCCACCGCCAGGGCACAACAACCCAGGGCCCGACCCCAGCCCCGGGGCGCGCTATGGCCAGCCAGCGCCGCGCCGTGCAGGCCCCAGGCGGGCGGCGTGCCGCTGAAACGCTGGGGCACCGGCCCTTGCGGCGGCGGTTGAGGTCCTGCCAGCGCTGGCGCATCGCCGACCCAGCACAGCGGGCTACCGCTGGCGTGCAACTGCTCCAGGGTCTCGGCCATCAACGGTTGCACGCTGCCCTGGGTGGCGCTGTGGCGCACCAGCAACTGCTCGTCCAGCAGGCACACACTGAGCTGCCCGGGCGGCGGCACCGGCAAGGCGTAAGGCGCCGGGTACAGGCCCGAGAGCACCAGCCCGGCCCGCTCCAGCACGCGCCCCAGGGCTTGCAGGCGCTCCCGCGGCAGCCAGCTCAAGGCCACCTGCCCCTGCGCATCGCGCGGGCCGTGGGCCACGTGCATCGCCTCGCTGGGGCCGAGGATCAGCGCCTGGGCCGCGCAGGCCACGGCGGCCTTGATCCGGGCAGCGGGCAGTTGCGGCAGTTCGATACAGGTCAAGAGGCTGTCCTGCGGATGCAGGAAGCACTCCAGCATCGGCGGCTTGCCCCCCTGGCCCGCGCGCCCCAGTTGCTGCAGGGCGCAGCGCCCGGTGGCCGTGGTACGCCCGCCGCGGTCGAGCCGGGCGAAGTCCACCAGGCACTGTTCCGGCGTCTCGCTGCCCAGCAGCGAATCCAAGGGCGGCAGCCCGATGCGCAAGCGGCTCATGCGCCCACCCGTGACCAGATCACCTGGGGCATGCGGTCCTCGGGGCGGTGCAGCAGCGCCTGCAGGCTGACCCGGCGCTGATCGCGGCGGGCCTGGCCCTGGAGCAGGAACCATTCGCTGGTGATGCCGACCTTGATCTGCTCGACCTGCAATGCCGGTAGGCGCAGGCGGTTGACGAAATCGCCACGGTTGATGAACCAGCGCCCGGCATCACGCTCTGCCACCAACGCCCTGGCCCGCGACAGGTCCAGCCCCGGCACCACCGCCGCCAGCACCTCGGCGCTGGCGGTGTTGCCGTTGACCCAGGTATTGCCCGGCAGAATGCTCACGTACGCCTCCAGCCGCGCCAGCACGTCCGGGGTCAGCCCCGGCAGGCCCTGCAAATCGTCGAGGCTGCGCAGCATCGGCTGCCTGGGCGCCAGGCTCGGTGCCGGCGCGCCCGCCGAAGTCTGGCGGCCACTGTTGAAACTGCCATGGCTGCTGCTCGGCGCCGGCGTGTGCAGGCGCTGGGGATAGGAAGCGATCACCCGCTGGCTGATGCGCCGGCTCAGCGCGGCGTCGATGCCAATCAGCTGGCACAACCGTTGGAAACTCTGCAGTTGCACCGCGTCCACTTCCTGGTTGGACACCAGGTTGCGCAGGTTGAAGGTGCCTTGCAGGTCGTGCAGGCGGCCCTGGAACGCTGCGTTGAAGCCGCCCAGGGCCTGGTCGTCGATGGGCCGCGCCCAGGCCTGGTCGAGGCGCGTCAGCACGTCACGCTGGCGCGCCTCCCAGAGCAACTGCCGGCTGTATTCCAGGCCACCCTGGAGCACCCCGGCGCCGACGACCCGCGCCTGCTCGGCTTCCACCGCGCGGGTAAAGGAGGTTTGCCGGGTGAGCATGCCGCCAGCAATCACCGCCACCACCGCGGCAATCAGCAACGCGCTGATGATGGCCATGCCCCGCTGCTTCGCCGCACTGGGCGAATGGGCTTTCACGGGCGGCCCTATAGCTGCCAGGAGCCGATATCGGCATTCACGCCGTCGCCGTCGGGCTGGCCGTCGGCACCGAGGGAGAACACGTCCACTTCGCCATTGGCGCCCGGGTTTAGGTAGTGATAGGGGCGCCCCCAAGGGTCGTTGGGCAGGCGTTCCAGGTAAGAGCGCCAGTTGCTGTCCTTGGCGTTGGCCGGGCGCTCCACCAGCACCTTCAGGCCCTGGTTCATGCTCGGGTAGCTGCCGTGGTCCAGGCGATAGAGCTTCAAGGCCTGCATCAGCCCGGCGATGTCCTGCCTGGCCGCCGTGGCCCGCGCCTGGTCCGGGCGATCCAGGACCTTGGGCACCACCATGGCCGCCAGGATCCCGAGGATCACCACCACGACCATGATCTCGATCAGGGTGAAGCCACGCTGGCGGCGCGGGCCTCGGGGCGGGGATGTTACAGGCGCGATATCCATCTCGACATTCCTTGGCGTCAGTTCGATTCGTCGCGCAGTGTTGCAAGAAGATATGTCAGTGGTATTGAAAAACCTCGGGAGTTTCGGTCGCCATTCGGTCAAGCCGGCAGGCTAGTCTGCGAGGCTGTTTCCCGGTTTCGAGCGGCCCATGCAAGCCCTGCGCAAACACGCTGGTTTCACCCTGATCGAAGTGCTGGTGGCGCTGGCCATCATTGCCGTGGCCATGGCCGCGGCCGTGCGCGTGGCCGGCCTGATGACCCAGAGCAACGGCCTGCTGCGGGACAAGTCCCTGGCCCTGCTGGCGGCCCAGAGCCGAATCGCCGAGGTGCGCCTGGAAGGCCGCCTGAACAGCGGCGTGAAGCACCTCGATTGCGACCAGGGGCGGCTCAAGCTGCGCTGCGAAACCCGCATCACCGCGGGCCATGCGCCGGGGCTGGTGCGGGTCAGCGTGCAGGTCCACGACCGCAGCCGCGAGGCGCCGCCCCTGGCACGCCTGGAGACCCTGGTCAGCCGGCCCCCGGTGCCACGCCAGTGAGGCTTAGCGAATCAGCCGTGGCAGGCTTGGCGAGTCCGGCAGCTTGCTGACCTTGATCCGCGAGGGCTCGCCCGCGCGCTCGATCAGCACCCCGTCGGCTTCGATGGCCACCAGGCGCACGCCCTGGGTCAGGGTTTCCCCGGCCAGGAAGCTGCGCGGCGGGCCGTCGTTCAGGCGCAGCACCGCCACCGCGCCGCGGGCGCCGGCCATGACCCCGGAAACCGTGATCTCGACCGCCGCCGGCCGGTCGGCAAACCATTGCAGGGCCGGGTTGTCGGAACGCGCGGCGAGCACCTGGGGCGCCACCGCCGGGGTCTGCGATTCGGCTGGGGTCAGCAGCAGCGACGACCAGGTGGCGACGCCGCCCAGGGCCGCCAGCAAGGCCACGTATTGCAGCAACCGGGGGGCGTCAAGGCGTGGCGAAAATGACATGGCACGTAGCATCGGTGGGACCTCCTGTTTGTCCGTTCCCGCAGCCTACAGGTCAATTCTCACGGTTTTATTTCATCGGACGATCATCTGCCCAAGGCAAGCTGGTCGAGTCGCCAAGGAGTGCCATCGGATGCCGTCACGCACGCAACAAGGTTTCACCCTGATCGAACTGATGGTGGTGCTGGTGATCATCGGCATCGCCAGCGCGGCCGTGGGCCTGAGCATCAAGCCCGACCCGCTGCAAGCGCTGCGCAAGGACGCCGAGCGCCTGGCGCAACTGCTGCAAGTGGCCCAGGCCGAGGCGCGCACCGACGGTCGGCCGATCACCTGGCGGGCCACGGCCAAGGGCTATGCCTTCAGCCGCCAGGCGCTATCCGGGAGCGGCCTCGATGACTTGCATGACGACGCCCAACTGCGCCCCCGGTCCTGGGAAACCCCGGCCCTGCAAGTGCGCATCGAGCCCAAGCAGCGCCTGGTGCTCAACGCCGAGTGGATCAACCCTGCGCTGCGGCTGGTGTTGTCCGACGGCCTGCACAGCCTCAGCCTGGAGCGCAGCGCCAGCGGCCAGCTGCGGGTGGTGACCCAGCCATGAAACGCCGCCAGCAGGGCTTCACCCTGATCGAAGTCATGGTTGCAATCATGCTCATGGCGGTGGTCAGCCTGATCGCCTGGCGCGGGCTGGACAGCGTCACCCGGGCCGACACTCACCTGAAAGCCAGCACCGAACAGACCGAGGAACTGCTGCGCAGCCTCAACCAGCTGGAACGCGACGTGGCCCTGCGCGCCGCCACCCAACTGCGCGAGCCGACCCTGGGCGACAGCGAAGAGGCCGTGCCCGAAAGCCCGCCGCCGCTGAGCGTGCGCAGCTCCGACAGCCAGGGCTTTGCCCTGGAAGTGATCCGCAGCGCCGCCACCCCGGGGGCAGGCCTGCAACGGGTGCGCTGGTGGCTCAAGGGCGACACCCTGTACCGCGCCGTGGCCGAGGCACGCGATCGCTACCCCTTGCCCGCGCCCCGGGACGCGGTGGCGGTGTTGAGCCGGGTCAGTGATCTGCAGGTTCGGGTCTGGGACCCCGACAAGGGCTGGCGCCAGCTCAGCGGCAACCGCCGGGACAACCCCCAGGGCCTGGAGATCCGCCTGACCCGGCAAACGCCCCAGGGCCAGGAGCATTACCGGCAAGTGCTGGGCCCCCTGCTCTAACCGGCTTCGTGTAGCCGCTGCCGCAGGCTGCGAGCGGCTTGGGCGGCGCAGGCGACGCGGCGGTCTTGAAGGCGCTGGAGGTTCGGCGGGAGACCGCCAGGCAAGGTCCTGCGGACCTTCGCGCAGCCTCGCCAGAGGCTCGGCAGCGGCTACATTGGGGCGATGCGGTCGGCCGCTCAGCTGAGCAGCACCACGCCGCCTGGCAGTTCGGTGCATTTGGCGCCGTAGGCGTCGCGGATCAGCAAGGCCACGCCCGCCAGCTGGTTGAGGTTGAAACGCGCCTGGACCTTGCGCTTGCCCAGTTCGGCGTTGAGCAACACCAGCATCCCCGGGCGGTAACGGTTGATCTCGCTGATCACCGTGTTGAGGCTGGCGTTGTCGAACACCAGGACCTGTTCGCGCCAGGCGATCACGCTGTGCGGGTCGACCGCCTGGGGTTCGCCCACGCCGTGCGGGTCGTAGGTCAGCTGGCGGCCGCTGTCGAGGCGGACGCTGCGCCCGCCCACGTCCACCTGCACACTGCCTTCGATGCAGGTGACGCACACTTGATGGTCGGTGTTGCGCAGGTTGAAGCGCGCCTGGCGCGCACTGAGCCAGCCCTCGCCAGCCTGGACCTTGAGCGGTTGCAGGCGCTGGCTGAAGACTTCGACCTCACCTTCCAGCAGCTCGATGCCCTGCTCGCCCGCCCCCAGGTCGCGACGGCTGACGCGGGTCTGGGTGTTGAGCTCCAGGCTGACGCCTTCGGCCAGGTCCACCCGGCGCTGCTCGCCGACGTCGGTGCTGAAGTCGGCGGTCAATCCGGCAAACCCGCCCGGCACCGTGAAGCGCACCATGAACAGTGCCGCCGAGGCCGCCAGCGCGCCGCCGAGAAAGGCCCGGCGCGCGAAATGCCGCGGCCGTGATTGCTGCTCCAGCTGTTGCGCAGCCGGTTGCAGGCCATGCCACAGGGCCTTGGTCTGTTCGAAGGCGGCCGCGTGCCGCGGGCTTTGCGCGCACCATTGGCGCAGCGCCCGGGCATCGGCGGCGGTGGCCTGCCCTGACGTCAGGAGGACCAGCCAGTCCCGGGCTTCGCTCAGCAGTTGCTGGTCCGCCGAGACCTGGGGAGTGGGGAGGCTAAAAATGTTCAAGCGCGCAGGTTCTCACGGATTGATCAGGGGCTCTTTTGTCTAGGACGGTTTTCCGGCCCCGGGACCGAACCGCTGAATGACTTTTCTTTCCAGGCGCAAGGCGCAGTGGCCAAGGGCGGCCTTGAGTTCCTTCTCCACCATCCGTGTGGAAATGCCAAAACGCTGGGAGATCTCCAGGTGCGGCGCCTCTTCCAGGCGTGCGGCGATAAAGATCTTGCGCCGCCGCGCCGGCAGTTCGTAGAGGGCCTTGAGCAGGGTCTGGATTTCTTTCTGGCCGCCCACCACCCGCGAAGGGTCCTGGGCCTCGTCGGCGATCTGCAACAGCTCCTCGACCTCATCGCCGGTGAGCAGGCGGGCATCGGACTGGCGCCGGTCGGCGGCGATGTTCAACGCCATGCGATACAGGTAGGCGTTGGGTTGCACAAGGTTCGGCGGCTCTTCCATGCGGTCGACCCGCAGGTAGGTTTCGTGCAGGACGTCGTTGGCCAGGTCCTCGGAACCCAGGCGCCTGCGCAAGCGCACCCGAAAGTCCTCGTAGGACGTCAGGAACAGCCTGACCATCGTACTGTGTCCGGTATTTTTCATACCCCGGAAGCTCCTTCCCATTCCTTGCAGTCCATGCGTGTCCCTGTTGTGTCCGGTATCAAGAGTAAGGTCAGCGGCTGGCGCAGCGAGCTCGGCGCCGGACGCTCGACCCGGGCCTGGGCCAGGCGCTGCACCAGCGCCTCATCGCGTTGCCGGTCGCCGGTGGAACTCACCAGGCGGCTGTGCTGCACCGCGCCGTCGGCACTGACCCACAGTTGCAGCACGGCGCGAAAGCTCCCCGGCCGGGTCAGGGCCGAGCGGCACAGGCTGCGCTCCACCGCCCGTTGCAGGGCGCTGGCGTAACTGCTGTTGAGCCGCGCCGCGCGGCTGGCCCCGGCCCCCTGTTGCGCGGCCGCTGGCGTGACCTGCGGCACCTGCAGGGTGAACGCATCGCTGCGCGCATAGCGGGCCATCAGGCCGGTCCCCACCAGCAGGCGACTCAAGCCCTCGCGGGCGCTGTAGTGGCCGTTGATTCCCACCGAGCGCCGGCCCCGGGCCAGCTCCCGGTCCACCAACACCGCCATCCCGGTGGCGCGGCTGAACACCTCCAGGGCTTGGGCCAGGTCCTGCGCCGGTATCTGCAGTGCCAGCAAACGCTGCGAATCGACTCGCGGCGGCTCTGCGGCCGGGCTCTGGGCCCAGCCCACGGGCATCGACAGCATCAGCGCGAGCCCCAGCACACAGGTCGCCAAGCCCCCGTGCAATGAAGTCCATCGCCCGACCCGCGCTCTGCGTCGCTGCACTGCGGTCCAATCCCTGAAAAGCGTCATCCTGAGGCCAATTTATGAATCTGGTGTTACGGCCACGGCAAAAAAACCATCACGTTTCAGGCCCGGGCTTTGCACTACACTCCGCCGGCATCGAGGCCCGATTCCGCGGGCCCGCCAGGAGGCCAGGATGAAACGTTTAAGCTGCTACACCGCTGCCCTGTTACTGCTCGGCGCCCTGCCCTGGACGCTGCACGCCGAAGACGCCAGCGAGGGCTGCGTGGAAGTCAGCGTCGGCGGCTACAAGGCCCCCGACTACAACTGCCTGAGCAAACAGATGGGCAACAACCCGGACGCGGTGAAGGCCGCCCAGGCCAACCAGCAGGCCATGGACAAGCCGGTGAACAAGCGCCCGCCGAATCAACTGGGGTTGTCGACACCGGCGGCCACCAGCGTGCGCATGGGCAATACCTTCGGCACCTCGGTCAAGCCGCAACGGCCCTGAGTGATGCCCCCGGGCCGCTGACCGCCACCGGGCCCGTTGCAGGGCCTGGCGGCGAGCCTGGGCAACGGCAAACGCCGCGGGCGACGACCGCCCTGCGACCCTTCACGCACCGCGCCGCCCCCCCTTGATCGGGCCCTCCCCGTATACCGGGCGTTAACCTCGATCGCGCTAGATTGCCGCGCCTTGAAACCCGGTGCCGACAACGGCCCCGAACACCGCGCGTGGATGGCATTCGATTGCCGGCCACCGTATCATTGGCGTTTTTTTTTGCATGTTGGAAGCATGGAAAGCTATAAAAAACTGATCTTGCAACGCCCCTGCCAAAGCATTTTCCTGATGGCCCTCGCGCTGTTCATGGGGCTGCAGTACAAACCGGCGGTCCTCAACTACACCACGCGCTTCGTCGACTTTGCCGACTACATGCTGCAGCACGGCATGACGCTGTTCCCCATCGCCGACGACCTGCAGCCCTACCCCGACTACACCATCGTCAACACGGTGCTGGTCTATCTGGCCTCGCTGCCGTTCGGCCAGCTGTCCGTGCTATCGATGGGCCTGCCCTTCTGCATCGCCGCGTCGCTGATGCTGGTGTTCATCTACAAGCTGGGGGCCCTGCATGAGCAGAAATGGGGCGTCTGCGGCGTGCTCTTTGCGTTGTTCACCTGGGCCTTCCTCGACAGCGTCAACTCCCTGGCCCTGGACATCTACCCCGCGCTGATCACCGCGGGCTGCTTCTACCTGGCCTACTCCGCCGACTTCAAGCAGCAGCGGGGACGCCTGGCGCTGGTGTTCCTCGGCCTGATCCTGGGCTTTGCCCTGCGCGGCCCCATCGGCATGATCGGCCCGGCACTGGTGGTCGGCACCTATTACCTGCTGAGCCGGCAGTGGCGGACCCTGGTCGGGTTCTCGCTGGTCAGCGGCCTGCTGTTCGCCGCCGGGGTCGCCCTGCTGGCCTGGGCCGCCCACGTGCAGGGCGGCGATGCCTTCATGCAGGAAGTACTGGAGATGCAGGGCCTGGGCCGGATCGCCAGCGATCACTCGCCGCGCTATTACTTCTACTTCAGCGCCGGGCTGATCACCTACAGCTTCACCGCGTTCTACGCCCTCTGCGTCATGGCCAAAAGCGGCCGCCAGTGGCTCGGCGCCCCGTCGCTGTCGGCGCCGCGCCTGCTGCTTCACCTGGGTGCCTGGTTCGTGGTGCTGATTGTGTTCTTCACCATTCCCAACTCGAAGAAAGCGCGCTACGTGCTGTCCATCACCCCGGCCATTTCCCTGCTGGCGGCCTACCTCTTCATCGACCCCACCGGCGTGTTCCGCGCCACCCGCAGACGCCTGCTGCGCCTGTGCCTGAACCTGCCGGCCATCAGTGCGGTCCTGGCGCTGCTGGTGCTGGGCTACAACAGCTTTGCCGCGCGGCCCCTGCAGCCCAACTTCGCCGGGGTGTTCGCAAGCTTTGCCCTGCTCAGCGGCGTGCGCTACTGGATCACCCGGAAGTACGCCGGACACCGGCATTACGAGGTCATCGTCCTGGCATTCGGCGTGGCGGCCTTTCTCTTGCTGGATGGGTTCTTCTTCAATTCCATCACCTATCACCTGGAACTGGCCAACGAGCCCACCCCCAAGTTCCTGCCTTACTGGTTCTGGTAAGGCGGGCATCCCCCCGGTTCAGCGCCGCACCCTGGGTGCGGCCACCTCCAGGCCCGCTGAGCCCGGCCGCAAGCGCGCAACGCGGTCCACCGGCATCGTGCAAGATTTGGTAACACTCCCGGGCACCCCCGGCCATGCAACGGAACTGGCACCGTGCTGTCACATCGCAATCGGTAACGGCAGAGGTCGTGCGGCGCACGCCTGATCGACTGCCACAGGTTACCGGCCTGGGCCCGCCCCCCAAGTGGCCGGCCATACTCCATCAAGGCTGAAAGAGCGAACCATGAAGCAAAATATCCTCCTCGTATCCGTCTGTGCCGCCCTGCTGCAGGCCTGCACCCCGGTTTCCACTGCCCCTGAAGGATCTTCTTCCATGCCCGCCAGCACGGCTTCCCTCAACAGCCAACCGGCGCTGCCGGCCTATTACTGGCAACTGGTCAAGGCCAGCGACGCCGCGGGCAAGCCCGTGGCGGCCCTGGACAAGGGCATCGAGCGCCAGCTGCGCCTGACCTTCGCCGGGCAGAACCTGAGCATCAGCGGCGGCTGCAACCGCCAGTTCGGCGGCTTCCAGCATGAAAAAGGCCTGCTCAAGGTGCAGCCGCTGGCTTCGACCCTGATGGCCTGCGAACCAGGCCTGATGGCCCTGGACGCGGAAATCGGCCGCCTGCTCAAGGGCGATCTGCGCACCACCTTCGGCGGCGACGAGTCGACTCCGACCCTGCAACTGGCCACCCAGGACGGCACCCTGCTCACGTTCGAAGGCCAGCCCACCCCGGAAACCCGCTACGGCAGCCAGGGCCAGACCCGCTTCCTGGAAGTGGCGGCCCAGACCGTCAAGTGCAGCCATCCACTCATTCCCAACTTCCAGTGCCTGCAAGTGCGTGAGCGGCGTTACGACGCCGCCGGCCTGCAACTGCCGACCCAGGACAGCTGGCACCCGCTGTACCAGTCCATCGAGGGTTACGAGCACCAGGACGGCGTGCGCAACGTGCTGCGGGTGAAGCAATACGAATGGAAGAATGCCCCCGCCGACGCCCCGTCCAGCGTCTATGTGCTGGACATGGTGGTCGAGCAGGACGCCTCGGCCAAGGCCCGCTAAGCGTCACCCCCCCGCTTGCCGGCACCGACGGCAGGCAATAAAAAAGCCCCGTATCTTGCGATACGGGGCTTTTTTGCTCTGGGCGGGGTCAGGCCGTTACAGCACCGACTGACCGCTCATGGCCAGGTCCAGCAACTCGCGGTTGGCCACCGCGTACATGGCGTAGTCGGTGCCGCTGGCGGCACGGATCTCCACCATCATGGCGCGCCAGCGATCGGCCATGCTCGCGTTCTGCTCCAGCCACAGGGCCACGCGGGCCTCCATGTCTTCAGGCGCATCGGCCAGTTGCAGCACCTTGATGGTGATCGCCCGCTGCTGCCAGTCCACGTCATCACGGAAGGCTTCGCGCGCCGCCGCCTGCCAGTTGTTGGCCACCGGCAGGTCGCTGATCTGCTGCAGGTACCACGGCAGGTCGAGGGCACTGCCGACGGCGAAGTAGGCCTTGGCCACTTCGGCGGCATCGTGGCCAGTGACATCAGCGGCCTCGATGATCGGCAACAGGGTGTACAGGTGGGTGGTGCCTGCAACCATGCGCGCCAGCAGTTCCGGAACACCGGCTTCGACATAGGCGGTGTAACGGGCTTGCCAACCTTCGCGGGTCGGGCCTTCGAGCAGCTCGTCGAGCTTCAGGCCCAGCGCCGCCAGGTGCGGACCGAAGTGCGCGACGTCGCGCGCGGCATCCTGCTCGTTGCGCCGGCTGCGCAGGAACCAGCGAGTGGCCCGACGGCCAAGGCGCATCAGCTCGTCCATCAGCTCCAGTTGCACCTGGGCCGAAACCTGGTGATCCAGGGCTTCGATCTGACGGAACCAGTGCGGCAGGTGGAAGATGTCCCGCACGATCACGTAGGCACCGGCGACGTTCGCCGGGCTCATGCCGGTGGACTCCTTCAGGCGCTGCACGAAGGTGATGCCCATGTGGTTGACCAGGTCGTTGGCGATCTGGGTGCTGACGATCTCGCGCTTCAGGCGGTGGCGACGCATGGCCTCGGAGAACTTGGCCACCAGGCTTGGCGGGAACGCGGTCTCCATGTCACGGGTCAGGTAGTCGTCATCCGGCACCAGGGACTTGAGCAGCGCTTCCTTGAGGTCGATCTTGCTGTAGGAAATCAGCACCGACAGCTCGGGACGGGTCAGGCCCTTGCCGGTCGCGGCGCGCTCGGTGAGCTGCTCCTCGGTCGGCAGGTACTCGATGGCGCGGTCCAGCTTGCCGCGGCCTTCCAGGTCGTTCATCAGGCGCTTGTACTCGGCCGCACGCTCGTAGGCACGGCGCGCCGCCAGGGACAAGGCCTGGGTCTGCTTGTAGTTGTTGCCCAGCACCAGGTTGCCGACTTCGTCGGTCATGCTCGCCAGCAGTTGGTTGCGCTGCTTGTCGGTCATGTCACCGGCCTGCACCACTTCGTTGAGCAGGATCTTGATGTTCACTTCGTGGTCGGAGCAGTCCACGCCACCGGCGTTGTCGATGAAGTCGGTGTTGGAACCGCCGCCATTGAGGCCGAACTCCACACGCCCCAGCTGGGTCATGCCGAGGTTGCCGCCCTCGCCCACCACCTTGCAGCGCAGCTCGTTGCCGTTGACGCGCAGGGCGTCGTTGGCCTTGTCGCCGACGTCGGCGTGGCTTTCGCTGCTGGCCTTGACGTAGGTGCCGATACCGCCGTTCCACAACAGGTCCACCGGCGCCTTGAGCAAGGCGTTGAGCAGCTCGGTCGGGGTCAGCTTGTCGGCCTGGATGTCGAAGCGTTCTTTCATCTGCGGCGAGATGGCAATGCTTTTGGCGCTGCGCGAGAAGATCCCGCCACCCTCGGACATGATGCTGGTGTCGTAGTCGCTCCAGGCCGAACGCGGCAGCTCGAACATGCGCTGGCGCTCGACGAAGCTGGTGGCCGGGTTCGGGTTCGGGTCGATGAAGATGTGCAGGTGGTTGAACGCGGCCACCAGCTGCAGCTTGTCGGACATCAGCAGGCCGTTGCCGAACACGTCGCCGGCCATGTCGCCGATACCGACCACGGTGATGCTGTCTTCCTGGACATTGATCCCGCGTTCGCGGAAGTGGCGCTGCACGCCGACCCACGCACCCTTGGCGGTGATGCCCATTTTCTTGTGGTCGTAACCGGCGGAGCCGCCGGAGGCGAAGGCGTCGCCCAGCCAGAAGCCGTAGTCGATGGCGATGCCGTTGGCGATGTCGGAGAAGGTCGCGGTGCCCTTGTCCGCCGCCACCACCAGGTACGGGTCATCGTTGTCGTGACGCACCACGTTGGCCGGCGGCACCAGGGCGCCGTCCTTCAGGTTGTCGGTGATGTCCAGCAGGCCGGAAATGAAGATGCGGTAGCAGGCGATGCCCTCGGCCGCGATCTCGTCCCGGCTGCCGCCCAGTGGCAGGCGACGCGGCAGGAAGCCGCCCTTGGCGCCCACCGGCACGATCACCGAGTTCTTCACTTGCTGGGCTTTTACCAGGCCCAGGACTTCGGTGCGGAAGTCTTCCTCACGGTCGGACCAGCGCAGGCCGCCGCGGGCCACGTTGCCAAAGCGCAGGTGCACGCCTTCGACCCGTGGCGAGTAGACGAAGATCTCGAACTTGGGCACCGGCTTGGGCAGCTCGGGGATCAGGTGCGGGTTGAACTTGAAGCTGAAGTAGGACTTGTTCTGGCCGTTGGCGTCGGTCTGGTAGAAGTTGGTCCGCAGGGTGGCCTTGATCAGGTCCAGGTAGCGCCGCAGGATGCGGTCCTCGTTGAGCACCTGGACATCGTCCAGGGCGCTGAGGATGGCTTGCTCCAGGCGCTGCTGCTTGTCTTCCAGGTCGTCGCTGGTGAGCTTGCGCGCCAGGTAGAAGCGGGTCTTGAACAACCGGGTCAACTCGCGGGCGATGTCGGTGTGGTTGTTCAGGGTGCTGGCGATGTAACCCAGGTCGAAGCCCAGGCGGATCTGCTTCAGGTAGCGGGCGTAGGCGCGCAGCAGCGCCACGTCGCGCCATGGCAGGCCGGCGGTCAGCACCAGGCGGTTGAAGGCATCGTTCTCGGCATCGCCACGCACGATGTGGACGAAGGCGTCCTGCAGCGTGTCGTTGAGCTGCTGGATGTCCAGGTCCAGGCCTTCGGCGGCGGTGAAGGCGAAGTCGTGGATCCAGAACTCGCGGCCGTTGTTATGGCGCAGGCGGTACGGGAACTCGCCGAGCACGCGCAGGCCGAGGTTTTCCAGGATCGGCAGCACGTCGGACAGCGCCAGCGGGGTGTCGGCGTGGTACAGCTTGCAGTGCAGCTCGCGCTGACCGGACACCTGGCCCAGCGGCTGGTAGAAGCTCATCACCAGCGGGTTGGTGTCGCTCAGGCTCAGCAGGTGCTGCATGTCCACCACCGCCGAATGGGCGGCGAAACGCTCGCGGTAGCCGGCCGGGAAGCCTTTCGGGAAGTCCGCCAGCACGTTGGTGCCGTGGGCTTCGCCGAAGCTTTCCACCACCAGGCTGGCGTAGTCGTCCTGCCAGCTGCGGCAGGCCTGTACCACTTCTTTTTCCAGCAGCAGCGGGTCGATGTCGATGCGCTGTTTCGGGTCCACTCGCAGGATCAACTGCACGCGGGCCAGCACCGACTCGGAGAAGAAGGTCCAGAACTCGCAGTCGGTGGCCTGCAGGCGATCCATCAGCACTTGCTGGATCTTCTGCCGCACTTCGGTGGAATAGATGTCGCGCGGCACATAGGCCAGGCAGTAGCAGAAGCGGCCGTACGGGTCCTTGCGCAGGAACACGCGGATCTTGTTGCGTTCCTGGATCTGCACGATCGACATCACGGTGCTGAACAGCTCGTCCACCGGGGTCTGGAACAGGTCATCGCGGGGCAGCACTTCCAGGACCTGGGCCAGTTCCTTGCCCAGGTGCGCCTTGGCCTGGAAGCCCGAGCGCTGCTCGATGACTTCGACCTTGCGGCGGATGTAGGGAATCACTCGCACGCTCTCGCCATACACCGAGGAGGTGTAGAGGCCCATGAAGCGGCATTCCTTGAGCACCTTGCCGTCGGCGTCGATCTGACGGATCGAGACGAAGTCCGGGTAGGCCGGACGGTGCACGCGGCTTGGGTGCGCGGCCTTGGCGAACGACAGCGGCGTCGGTTCGCGCAGGTAGTTGACGGCGTAGTCTTCGATGCGCAGGTCTTCGGCGGTCAGGCCGGCGCGCAGCAGTTTGGCCAGGCCGAGGAAGGAGCTCGGGTCATAGTCGATATGCCCGCCATCCTGGTCGGCGCCAACCACGAATTCTTCATAACCGAGGAAGGTGAAGTGGTTGCCCACCAGCCATTCGAGGAAGCTCTTGATCTCGGTCTTTTCTTCGGCGGCGATCGGGAACTGGCTGTTGTCGATGCTTTCGATCAGCTCCTGGACCTTGGCCTTCATCGGTTCGAAGTCGGCCACGGCGACCCGCACCTCACCCAGCACCTGCTCCAGTTCCTTGCCCAGCACGCTGAGTTCGGCGGTGTTGGCGCAGCGGTCGATCTCCAGGTACATCAGCGATTCTTGCTGGATGCCTTCGCCCTGGGTGCCCTTGGGCAGGATTTCCAGCAGCTCGCCCTTGCTGCCACGGCGTACGCTGAGCACGGTGGTCTGCAGGGTATGGATGCTGTAGCCGCGACGGTTGAGCTCGGTGCGCACCGAGTCCACCAGGAACGGCAGGTCGTGGTGCAGCACTTCCACTGCGGTGTGGGTCGACTGCCAGCCATGGCGTTCGTAATCGGGGTTGTAGACGCGAACCTGCGGTTGCCCGTGGTCGAAGCGCTCAAGCAGGCGCCAGGCAGAAAGGGTGCAGCCCGCCAGGTCGGACATGCGACGCTGGGTGAGTTCGTCCAGGGAAATGATGCCGAAGAATTGTTCAGCGAACAGCGCCACTTGTGGCAGTGCCTGTTCACTGATGTGCTGCGCCAGTGCCGCTTGCAGTTGGTGCTGGAAGTCGGCTTTGCTGGCTGCGGTGAAGAACGCCATCTGTGGTACTCCGCTTGGGCTTGTTATTGATGGAAGCGTCGCGTGCAAACCCCTTGCGGGGCGGTGTTGCATCCTGCTCCTGGTCTCGGGCAGAGGTAGCAGGATGACAGGTGGGTGAAGCTGGACGAGACGCACAGGTCACATTCACCTTCCGGGGATGGGCATCTGCAAAAACGACTGACGCTGGCATGCCGCGCAATGCCTTTACAGGTGACCATCGCAAATCAGATACAACCTATTGCACTTGAGAACAAAATGTCCGCTGCGCAGCTTAACGAGTGAAACGCGACAGCTGCTTGCGATGCTGCGACATATTCGGTCAACGGCACGCAACCGGGCGGTCATGCCCTGAACAACACTAGCAGGCAGCGGGGAAAAACCAGGGGTTTTCCCCGGTTTCAGGGTACTTGCGTACCAAAAACGACTGCCGGACCCGATGCGTTCACGACCTGTTCTCAGACAGACAGGCCAGCAGAAATTCCCCCGGGCTGGCAGAATTGCTTCTTTTTTTGCACCGCCCGGCCGCTGCCGGCCCCAGCCCCAGGAATGCCCCCATGCTGATGACCACCGCCCACCTGATCGCCAACCCCTGCGACGACGAAGAAGACAACATGGCCATGCTCTGCTGCCACAGCAGCCAGGGCGAGATGTTCCTGATGAGCCGCTACCCGGACGAGGACGAGCTGGAAATCACCCTCGACGGCGAGCCCTCGACCCTCGATGGCGTCAAGGTCACCCTGAGCCCCACCACCCTGCTGATCGAAATCGCCGCGGCCGACGCCGACGCCCTGAACGGCTCCGACCACCTGGAAATCCGCCACAGCACCACGGCCTCGGACCTGGCCGAAGTGGAACTGACCCTGCAGAACATCCTCAAGGGCACCGGCACCTACATCAGCCAACTGGCCTGACCCGCCGTCGAACCTGCGGCGCCCTCCAGATCCCCGCGCCTCCTGCAGAGCCGTTCGCAGCCTGCAGCAGCGACTACACACCCCCGATCGGCATTGGCCTGTAGCCGCTGCTGAGCCACGGCGAAGCTGCGCAAAGGTCCGCAGGACCTTGCCTGACGATCGCCCGCCGATCTTGGGCGGCCTCCAGATCCCCGCGTCTCCTGCGGAGCCGTGCGCAGCCTGCGGCAGCGGCTACACCCCCCGATCGGCATTGGCCTGTAGCCGCTGCTGAGCCACGGCGAAGCTGCGCAAAGGTCCGCAGGACCTTGCCTGACGATCGCCCGCCGATCTTGGACGGCCTCCAGATCCCCGCGTCTCCTGCGGAGCCGTGCGCAGCCTGCGGCAGCGGCTACACCCCCCGATCGGCATTGGCCTGTAGCCGCTGCTGAGCCACGGCGAAGCTGCGCAAAGGTCCGCAGGACCTTGCCTGACGATCGCCCGCCGATCCTGGGCGGCCTCCAGATCCCCGCGCCTCCTGCGCCGGCATGCCACCCGTGCCGTGCGCAGCCTGCGGCAGCGGCTACAGGACCCGCCCGCGGGAATCGGTGGGCGGCGGTGTTTTTTTTCGACTAATTCGCTAAATCAGCGGTTCCCCGTTAGTCGCCGACCCCCGCTATGGATTAAAGTATCGCCCCCAGCCTCGACGTTATTTCTACGCCCGCGGCGCACCCTCTCCAGGAACAGTCACCGATGGAACATCGTGAAGCGCTTTTGGCGCTGCGAACCTTTCTTTCAACGCAGATTCTCGGCCAGGAAAAACTCATCGAGCGCTTGCTCATCGCCCTGCTCGCCGACGGCCACATGCTGGTCGAGGGCGCTCCGGGGCTGGCCAAGACCAAGGCCATCAAAGAGTTGGCCGAAGGCATTGAAGCGCAATTCCATCGGATTCAGTTCACCCCCGACCTACTGCCCGCCGACATCACCGGCACCGAGATCTATCGCCCGGAAACCGGCAGTTTCGTGTTCCAGCAAGGGCCGATCTTCCACAACCTGGTGCTGGCCGACGAAATCAACCGCGCCCCGGCCAAGGTCCAGTCGGCGCTGCTGGAGGCCATGGCCGAGCGTCAGGTCAGCGTCGGGCGCAGCACCTATGAACTGTCGCCGCTGTTCCTGGTGATGGCGACCCAGAACCCCATCGAGCAGGAAGGCACCTACCCGCTGCCCGAAGCCCAGCTCGACCGTTTCCTGATGCACGTCAAGATCGGTTTCCCGGATGCCGCGGTCGAGCGGCGGATCCTCCAGCAAGCCCGCGGCGAAGCGCTGAACGGCGAAACCAAGCCCGAGCGCCGGGTCAGCCAGCAGGCGATCTTCGCCGCGCGCAAGGAAATCCTCGGCCTGTACATGGCCGACGCGGTGGAGGAATACCTGGTGCAACTGGTGATGGCCACCCGCACCCCGGCCAAGTTCGACCCGGAAATGGCCGAGTGGATCGCCTACGGCGCCAGCCCTCGCGGCTCGATTGCCCTGGACCGCTGCGCCCGGGCCCACGCCTGGCTCGCCGGCCGCGACTTCGTCAGCCCGGAAGACATCCAGGCGGTGCTGTTCGACGTGCTGCGCCACCGCATCATTCTGTCCTTCGAGGCTGAAGCGGCAGGCATCGACCAGGACCGTGTGGTACAGCGCATCCTCGACGTCGTTGCCGTCGCCTGACCCTCATGACCCAGCCCGTTGCCGAACCCGGCATTCGCATCACCCTCGGCGAGCTGATCGAGATGCGCCATCGCGTGCGCGAGGTGCAGCTGTTCTCCACTCCCAGCCAGCGCAGCCCGCTGATCGGCCTGCACCACTCCAAGCTGCGCGGGCGCGGCGTGGACTTCGATCAGGTGCGGGTCTACCAGGCCGGCGACGACGTGCGCACCATCGACTGGCGGGTCACCGCGCGCACCCAGGAACCGCACACCAAGCTGTTCCACGAGGAGCGCGAGCGGCCGATCTTCATCATGGTAGAGCAAAGCCGCCAGCTGTTCTTCGGCTCCGGGCTGATGTTCAAGTCGGTGCTCGCCGCCCAGGCCGCAAGCCTGATCGGCTGGGCCGCCCTGGGCCATAACGACCGGGTCGGCGGGCTGGTCTACGGCGACGACGAGCACTACGAGATCAAGCCGCGGCGCAGCAAGCAGAGCCTGTTGCAACTGCTCAACCGCCTGGTGCGGGTCAACCAGTCGCTGCACAGCGACGCCCAACCCCAGCGCGATGCCCTGGGCACCGCGCTGCTGCGCGGGCGCGAGGTGCTGCGCCCTGGCAGCCTGGTGATCGTGATTTGCGACGAGCGCGCCCTGAGCGACGCCGCCGAACAGCAACTGAGCCTGCTCTCCAAGCACTGCGACCTGCTGCTGATGCCGCTGTCCGACCCCCTCGACCACGCCCTGCCCGCCGCCGGCCTGCTGCGTTTTGCCGAGCGCGGCGCACAGCTGGAACTGGACACCCTGAACTACGAACTGCGCCAGGCGTACCGGACCATGAGCGAAGCACGCATCGCCCGCTGGGAGCGCCTGGCGCAAAAGCTGCGGGTGCTGCTGATGCCCCTGAGCACCCAGAGCGAGATGGTCGAGCAACTGCGCGAGTACCTCAACCCGCAGCGCCCCGGAGCCGGCCGATGAGCAGCTTGGAACAACTGCAACCGCTGCTACCGCCCCCCGCGGTCAGCCTGTGGCCGCCGGCCCCGGGCTGGTGGCTGCTGGCCGTGCTGCTGCCGCTGTTGGGGTTCGCCCTCTGGCACTGGCGCCACCTGTGGCCACGCAAGGCGGTACAGGCACGCGGCGAACAACCCCTGGACCCGGTGCGCCTGGCCGCCCTGGCGGAACTGGCGCTGCTGCCCAAGCCCTATGACGGCGCCCCGGCCGGCGCCTGGCTGCAGGCCCTGAATGCCTTGCTCAAGCGCCTGTGCCGCAACCACTACCCCTACAGCCAGAGCCACACCCTGAACGGTCGCAAATGGCTGGCGTTCCTCGATAACCGTTGCCCGGCCGCCGGGCTGACGCGCTGGATGGTGCTGGTGGAAGGCGCCTACAAGCCCGAGTGCAAGCTCGACGACAAAGCCATCGCCGGCCTGACCCAGGCGGTGGACACCTGGATTCGCAAGCATGTTTGAGTTCGCCTGGCCGTGGATCTTCGCCCTGCTGCCGCTGCCCTGGCTGCTGCGCCTGGTGCTGCCGGCGGCCGACAGCGGCGAGCCGGCGCTGAACGTGAGTTTTCTCAACGACCTGGAAAACCTGTCCAAGCGCCGCGCCCGCGCGCACCTGCCGGCCTGGCGCCAGCAAGTGCGCTTCATCCTGCTCTGGGTCCTGCTGCTGTTGGCCGCAGCGCGCCCGCAATGGCTGGGGGAACCGCTGCCGGTGGCCGCCAGTGGCCGCGATCTGCTGGTGGCGGTGGACGTGTCCGGCTCGATGGATTTCCCCGACATGCAGTGGCAGGACGAAGACGTCAGCCGCCTGAGCCTGGTCAAGCACCTGCTGGGGGACTTTCTCGAACACCGCGAGGGCGACCGGGTCGGCCTGATCCTGTTCGGCAGCAAAGCCTATCTACAGGCGCCCCTGACCTTCGACCGGCGCACCGTGCGCATCTGGCTGGATGAAGCGAAGATCGGCATCGCCGGCAAGAACACCGCCATCGGCGACGCCATCGGCCTGGCCCTGAAGCGCCTGCGCCAGCGTCCGGCGCAGAGCCGGGTGCTGATCCTGGTCACCGACGGCGCCAACAACGGCGGCGAAATCGCGCCCATTACCGCCGCCCGGCTGGCCGCCGAGGAAGGGGTGAAGATCTACCCCATCGGCATCGGCGCCGACCCGGAACAGAGCGCCACCCTGGGCGTACTGGGCATCAACCCGAGCCTGGACCTGGACGAACCGGCGCTCAAGGAACTGGCCCAGGTCACCGGCGGCCGCTATTTCCGCGCCCGTGACGGCCAGGAGTTGCAGGCGATCAAGGAAACCCTCGACCAGCTGGAACCGGTGGCCCAGCAGCCGACCCAGGCGCGCCCGGCCCAGGCCCTGTACCACTGGCCGCTGGCCACGGCGCTGCTGCTCAGCGTGCTGCTGGTGCTGCGCGAGCGCTGGCCGCACAACCCGCTGCAGCGCTTCTTCACCGAATCGAACTTCCTGCTGCCCGCCCATGACTGGCGCCAGCGGCTCAAGCGCCTGCGCTTGCGGAGGCGTCGATGATCAGCCTCTGGCCCCATTGGTTCCGCCCCGAGTGGTTGCTGGTATTGCCACTGCTGGCGCTGCTGCTGTGGAAACTCTGGCACCGGCAGAAACGCGCCGGGCGCTGGCAGATGATCCTGCCCCCGGCCTTTCACGCCGCCCTGCTCAGCGGCGGCAACGGCCGCGAAAGCAAGCTGCCGTGGGTGGCTCTGGGGCTGGCCTGGCTGCTGGCGGTGCTGGCCCTGCTCGGCCCCAGCTGGCAGCGCGTGGAGCAGACCAGCCAGAAGCCCGCCGACCCGCTGGTGGTGCTGCTGGAACTGACCCCGCAAATGCTCGCCGACGATGTGCCGCCCAACCGCCTGGAACAGGCCCGGCACAAGTTGCTGGACCTGTTGCAACTGCGCAGCGACGCACAGACCGCGATCGTGGTCTACGCCGGCAGCGCCCACACCCTGGTGCCGCTGTCCGACGACCTGGCCACCAGCCGCAACCTGCTGGACGCGCTCAAGCCGTCGATCATGCCCCAGGCCGGCCAGCGCGCCGACCTGGCCCTGCTCAAGGCCCTCAAGCTGCTGGACCAGGGCGCGCTGGGCCAGGGCCGGGTGCTGCTGATGGCCGCGTCCCTCAGCGAGCAGGAACGCCAGGGCATCCGCCAAGCGCTCAAGGGCGACGCACCGCAGTTGCTGATGCTCGGCTTTGGCAGCCGCGACGGCGCCCCGGTGGCCCTGGAAGACGGCAGCTACCTCAAGGACGACCAGGGCGCGATCCTGGTGTCGCACCTGGACAGCCCGGGCCTCAAGCAATTCATCGGTGAAATGGGCGGCCGCTACCGCCAGGCGCGCCTCGACGACAGCGACCTCAAGGGCCTGGGCCTGCTCGGTGGCCCCCAGGGCGTGCGCAACGACGGCCAGACCCTGCGCCTGGATACCTGGGCCGACCAGGGCTACTGGCTGCTGCTGCCACTGTTGCTGCTGGCCGCCTGCGCCGGGCGCCGCGGCTGGCTGTTCTGCCTGCCGCTGCTGCTGTTCGCCGTGCCACAACCAAGCTACGCCCTGGACTTCAACGACCTGTGGCTGCGCCCCGACCAGCAAGGCCAGCGGCTGCTGGAGCAACAGCGCCCGGCCGAAGCCGCGCGGCATTTCCAGGACCCGCAATGGCAAGGCGTGGCCTTGTACGAGGCCGGCAACTACAATGCCGCCGCCGAGCGCTTTGCCGAGGGCAACGATGCCCGTGCCCACTACAATCGCGGCAATGCCCTGGCCCGCAGCGGCGAGCTGGAAGCCGCCATCGACGCCTACGAACAGGCTCTGGAACGCCAGCCGGACCTGCAACCGGCGCTGCAGAACAAGGCCCTGGTGGAAAGCCTGCTGCAACAGCAACAGGCCCAGGCCGAGGAACCGCCACCGGCGAAGAAACCGGACAACCCCGAAGGCGACGACGACACTCGCCCGGGGCCCAACGGCGCCGCCACCCAGCCACCGCCCGGCAGCGACACCGCGCAGGAACCGGGCCAGACGCCCCCCAGCGACGGCCAGACGCCGCCGTCGGACCCACAGGCCGCCGGCCACAGCGACGTGCCCGGCAGCGAACTGGATGACCAGCACACCACCACCCCGCTGCGCCCGGTGGAGGACAGCCTGGACGCTGAACACCAGCAAGCGCTGGAACAATGGCTGCGCAAGATCCCCGACGACCCGGGTGAACTGCTCAGGCGTAAATTCTGGTACGAACAGCAACAACATCAGGATCAGGGAAAAACTCGATGACCCGCTGCACCACCCTACTGCTTGCCCTCGCGCTCTGCACTGGCCAGTCCCAGGCTGCCGGCCTGCTCGCCAGCCTGGACCGCAGCCAGGTGAATTCCGGGGAAACCGTCGAGCTGACCCTGGAATCCACCGACGTCACCCAGTTCGGCAAGCCTGACCTGGCGCCCCTGGAAGCGCAGTTCGAAGTGCGCGGCACGCGCCAGGTCAACCAGCTCAACGGCCTGGGGGACAACCGTGCCAACACCCGCTGGATCGTCACCCTGCTGCCGCGCCACACCGGCACCCTGGAAATTGCCCCGCTGCAACTGGGCAACCTGCAGAGCCAGGCCCTGAGCCTGCAAGTCAACGCCAGCGCGGCGCAGGACCAACACACGCGCCTGGAGCCGGTGTTCATCGAAGCCGAGCTCGACCAGCCCAGCGTCTATGTCCAGGCCCAGGCCCTGCTGACCCTGCACATCTACCATTCGGTGCCGCTGTTCGACGACAGCAGCCTGAGCCCGCTGCAGCTCAACGATGCCCGGGTGGAGCAGCTGGGCGAGCCGCGCACCTACGAAAAACTCATCAACGGCGTGCGCCACGGGGTGATCGAGATGCGCTACGCGCTCTATCCCCAGCGCAGCGGTCCGTTGCCGATTCCGTCGCTGACCTTCAGCGCCACGCTGGCCAACCCCGACCAGGGCCAGGAAACCACCGCCCAGGCGCCCCGCGCCGGCAAGCAGATCCACGTCAGCTCCAGCGAGCTGAGCCTGCAGGTCAAGGCCAAGCCTGCCGCCTACCCGGCCGACGCGCCCTGGCTGCCGGCCCGCAGCCTGAGCCTGAGTGAAAGCTGGAGCCCGGAGCCCGATCACCCGCAGGTCGGCGACTCGCTGACCCGCAGCCTGAGCCTGCGCGCCGAAGGCCTCTCCAGCACCCAACTGCCACCGCTGCCACTGCCCGAGGTCAACGGCCTGCGCAGCTACCCGGACCAGCCGCAGCTGAGCAACCAGCACGTCGAACAGGGCCTGCTGGGCATTCGCGAAGAACGCCAGGCGCTGGTCCCCAGCCGCCCCGGCAACATCGAGCTGCCGGCGCTGCAAGTGACCTGGTGGAACACCGGCGCAGACCGCCTGGAAAGCAGCAGCCTGCCGGCGCGCACCCTGCAAGTGGCGAACAACCCGAGCCTGGTGGTGGACACCCCGGCAGGCAACGCACCGATCAGCGTCGACAGCGGCAACCTGTGGCTGTGGCAACTGAGCACCCTGCTGCTGGCCTGCACCACCCTGCTGGGCTTCGGCCTGTGGTGGCGCGCCCGCTGGCAACCGGCGGTGCTGCGCGCGACCCAGACCGGGCCCAGCCCGCGCTCGCTGCTGGACGACCTCAAGCGTGCCTGCCAGGCCAACGACCCGCAGGCCACCCGCCAGGCCCTGGACGCCTGGGCCCGGCAACAGCCGGAAACCCTGGCCGAAATGGCCGCGCGCTTCATACCGCTGTCCGACGCCCTGGACGGCCTCAACGGCGCCCTCTACAGCGAGACCGGCCAGTACTGGCAGGGCGAAGAGTTGTGGCGCGCGATCCGCGCCATCCCGATCGACGAACGGGTCCAGGCCCCGCTGGCGGACACCACCAGCCTGCCGCCGCTCTACCCCAAATAGGGGCAGCTGCAAGCTGCAAGCTGCAAGCTGCAAGCTGCAAGGGATCATGCGCCGACAGTCTTGCCGCTTGCCACTGGCCGCTGCTCTCCAGTTCCCTTATGCACAAAAAACGGTGCTCCCAACGACAAGCCAGGCGTGCCTGCCTGCGCGTAGCTTAAGGCCGTGGGCGCAACCGCTGTTGCGCCCCACCCCGAGAACAACAAGAACTCAGGTGAGCCATGAGCACAGTAGATCCGATCACCCTCGCCGTGGTGCGAGGGGCGCTGGAAACCGCCCAGCGTGAAATGACCCTGACCCTGGAGAAAACCGGCCGCTCCAGCGTCTTCAACCTGGCCCACGACTATTCCAATGCGTTGTTCGACCACCTCCCGGAAATGGTCCTCCAGGGCCAGGACATCCCGATCCACCTCGGTTCGCTGATTCCGGCGATGAAATGCGTGGCCGGGTTCTTCGGCGACGACATCCACGAAGGCGACGTGATCTACCACAACGACCCGGCCTACCAGGGCAGCCATATCCTCGATTGCTGCATGTACAAGCCGGTGTTCTATCAGGGCGAGCTGGTGTTCTGGGCGGTGTGCAAGGGCCACCTCACCGACATCGGCGGCCCGGTGCCCGCCGGCTACAACCCGGACGCCAAGGAGATCTACGCCGAGGGCCTGCGGATTCCGCCGGTCAAGCTCTGGTCCCAGGGCCAGCGCCGGGAAGACGTGATCAACCTGCTGCTGACCAACATGCGCGCCCGGGCCTACCAGGAAGGCGACCTGAATGCACAATACGGCGCCTGCAGCGTGGGCGAGCGGCACCTGCTGGAGCTGCTGGAACGCTACGGCGTGGAACAGGTTCGGGCCTGCATCAGCGAACTCAAGGACATGGCCGACCGGCACATGCGCGCGCTGCTGCGCGAAGTACCGGACGGCCTCTACCACGGCAGCGCGGTGCTGGAAGATTCGGGCCACGGCCTGGGCCAGCTGACCATCAGCGCCCAGGTGCGCATCACCGGCGACCAGGCCCATGTGCGCATCGACAGCCCGCCCCAGGTGCCCTACTTCATCAACTCCTACGCCGGCAACTCGGTGTCCGGGGTGTACCTGGGGCTGATGATGTTCGCCCAGGTGCCACCGCCCTATAACGAGGGCCTGTACCGCTGCATCAGCGTCGATCTGGGCGAGCCCGGCACCCTGTGCAACGCCCGCGAGCCCGCGCCCCACGTCAACAGCACCACCACGCCCATGGAAACCCTCGCCGACGCGGTGCGCCAGGCCCTGGAACAAGCGGCGCCGGAGCGGGTCACCGCATCCTGGGGGCACGCCAGCGGGATCAACATCGCCGGCCACGACCCGCGCCACGACAACGCCGAGTACGTGACCATGGTCCTGGCCTCGATCATCTCCGGGGCCGGGGCCAACCAGGCCATGGACGGCTGGCCGGCCTGCGGCCCGCTGTGCTGCTTCGGCGCGCTGATGTCCGGCGATATCGAGCTGCTGGAGTACGCCTACCCGATCCTCATCCACCGCTACAGCCTGATCACCGACAGCGGCGGCGCCGGGCAGTTTCGCGGGGGCTCGGGCACCTGCATCGAGATCGAACCCCTGCAGCACCCGATGACCGTGGTGGGCTTCGGCGAAGGCCGGCAACTGCCCACCGCCGGTGCCGCGGGCGCGCGCAACGGCCTGCTGGCGCCCAAGCTCGGGCGCCTGACCCATCGCCGCGCCGACGGCCAGGAACAGAGCTACCAGCACAATGCGCAGCTGACCGCGCAACCGGGCGAACGGGTGATCAACCTCAACCCCGGCGGCGGTGGCTATGGCGATCCGTTCCTGCGGCCCCTGGAGCGCGTGGCCGAAGACCTGCGCAATGGCCTGATTTCCCTGGAAGGCGCACGCCTGGACTACGGCGTGGTGTTCGACGCCGAGCAGCGCCTGGACCACGACGCCACCCGCGCCCTGCGCACCCGCCCCTGAACCCGAGCCCACGGAGCATCCCCGCATGAGCAAGCAACACTATCGCCTGGGCATCGACGCCGGCGGCACCTTCACCGATTTCATCCTCGCCGACTCGCTCGGCAACGTGCAGCTGTTCAAGGCCCCCTCGACCCCGCACGACGGCACCCTGGCCATCCGCAACGGCCTGGCGCAAATGGCCGACGCCACAGGCCGCAGCCCGGCGCAGATCATTGCTGACTGCGACCTGTGCATCAACGGCACCACCGTGGCCCTCAACGCGCTGATCGAGAAGACCGGGGTCAAGGTCGGCCTGCTGTGCACCGACGGCCACGAAGACAGCCTGGAGATCCGCCTGGGGCACAAGGAAGACGGCCACCGCTACGACGCCAGCTATCCCCAGGCACACATGCTGGTGCCGCGCCACCTGCGCCGGCCGATCGGCGGGCGCATGCGCAGCGACGGCCAGGAGCACGCGCCCCTGGATGAAGCGGCGATCCTGCGGGCCATCGAGTATTTCCGCGAGCAGGAAGTCGAGGCGGTAGCCATCTCCTTTGTCTGGTCGGTGCGCAACCCGGCCCACGAGCGGCGCGCGGCGCAGTTGGTACGCGACGCCCTGCCCGGGGTCTTCGTCTGCACCGGTAATGAAGTGTTCCCGCAGATCCGCGAATACACCCGCACCTCCAGCACCGTGGTCAATGCCTACCTGAGCCCGGTGATGCAACGCTATGTGGAACGCATCGACAGCCTGTTCGAGGAACTGGGGGCCCAGCAGCCGACCCGCTACTTCCAGTCCAACGGCGGCCTGGCCCCCGGCGCGATCATGAGCACCCGGGCGGTCAACGCGATCAACTCCGGCCCGGCCTCGGCGCCCCAGGCCGGGCTGTGCGTGGCCCGGCCGTTCGGCATCGACAACGTGATCACCGTGGACATGGGCGGCACCTCCTTCGACATCACCCTGAGCCAGGGCGGACGCACCAACTTCAGCAAGGACAGCGACTTTCTGCGCTACCGCATCGGCGTGCCGATGATCCAGGTGGAAACCCTGGGCGCCGGCGGCGGTTCCATCGCCCACCTGGACCCCTTCGGCATGCTCCAGGTCGGCCCGCGCAGTGCCGGCGCCAACCCGGGGCCGGTGTGCTACGGCAAGGGCGGCAGCGAGCCGACGGTGACCGACGCCAACCTGGTGCTGGGCTACCTGGCGGACGGCGCCGTGCTCGGCGGCAGCATCCGCCTGTCACGCCAAGCGGCGCTGGAGGCCATCGCCAGCCGGATCGCCAAGCCCCTGGGCATCAGCGTCGAGCGCGCGGCGCTGGGGATCATCACCCTGGTCAACCTGAACATGGTCAGCGGCATCCGCCGGGTCTCGGTGGAACGCGGCTACGACCCGCGCCAGTTCGCCCTGATCGGCGCCGGCGGCGCGGCGGGCATGCACGTGATCCGCCTGGCCGAGGAGATCGGCAGCCAGGTGGTGCTGATTCCCAAGGTGGCCTCGGGGCTGTGCGCCTTCGGGCAGATACTCTCGGACATCCGCTACGACCAGCTGACCACCCTGCCCATGCGCCTGGACGACACGCACGTGGACCTGGCGCTGCTCAACCAGACCCTGGCCCGGCTGCGCGAACAGGGCCTGGAAAACCTGCGCCAGGACGGCTTCAGCAACGGCAACCGGGTCGACACCCAGTACCACCTGGAAATCCGCTACCTGGGGCAGATCCACGAATGCAGCGTCGAACTGGCCAGCAACACGCTGGACCCGGCCGGCCTCAGTGCCTTGCGCGAAGCCTTCCACCGCCGGCACAAGGCGCTGTTTTCCTACAGCGAACCACACAGCCCGATCGAGCTGGTGAACCTGGAATGCTCGGTGATCGCCCGGCTGCAGCACCCACCGCTGCCGGAACTGCCGATCCCCGAGCACCCGCTGCCAGCCGCGCCCCGGGAACAGCGTTCGATGCTGTTCGACGAAGCCGGCGGCTGGCAGGCGACGCCGGTCTACCACGGCGAGCAGGTGCAGGCCGGGCAAACCCTCACCGGCCCCTGCGTGATCGAGGAAGCCACCACCAACATCGTGGTGCCACCGGGCTGGCAAGCGACGCTCGCGCCCTCGGCCTGCTACCGGCTGACGCCTGCTGATTGACCCACCCGGGCTTTTGCCCAAAGATCACCGGCACCGTGGCTGACCACCCGGTGCTGTCCTGACTAAAAAACACAAAAAAGCAGGAGTGATGATGGTTCAGCAGCTTTCCACCCGTTACTGGCCCGCGCACCAATGCCAGCCCCGCTGGGCCGAGGCCATTGGCAACGCGTACTTTCCCCTGTCCCTGGAATTCAGCAGCGACGGCCCGTTCCAGGGCAACCTGCGGATCTGGGAAACCCCCAGCAGTGCCCTCGCCCTGTCACGCCTGCGCTCCAGCCGGCTGGGCTATTCGCGGAGCAAGGCGCAGGTCAGCAATGACCCCCAGGCCTGCTACCTGGTGACCATTCCCCGACGCCACGAGGTGCTGTTCGAACAGGACGGCCGCGAACTGCAGTGCCGCCCCGGCAGCTTCATCTTCGAACGGGGCGACGCGCCCTACCGCTTTCGCTACGCCAGCGACAACGACCTGTGGGTGTTCAAGCTGCCAGAACAGGCCCTGCACGGCCAGCTGCGCGGCGCCGAGCGCTACACGCGTTTCTGCTTCGATGCCCGGCGCGGGCTGGGGCGGATCTTCGCCGACCAGTTGGCCATGTGCGCCGCACGCTTCGACGAATGCGCCCCGGCGGCGCGGCATATGTTGCTGGAGCAGGCACTGGCGACCCTGCTGCTGACCCTGCGCCAGGACGAACGGGTGCTCAGCAGCGAAAGCTCCAGCCTGGCCGCCCTGCACCTGCAACGCATCGAAGGCTATGTGGAGCAGCACCTGGGCTCGGCGGAGCTCAACCCCAGGCAGATCGCCAGCGCCTGCGGCATTTCCCTGCGTTACCTGCACAAGCTCTTTGCCGACGGCCCCTGCAGCCTCGGCGAGTGGATTCGCCAGCAGCGCCTGACGGCGGTGCACCGCCAACTGCGCGACGCCCATTGCCGCCTGTCGATCGGCGAACTGGCCGCGCGCTGGGGGTTTGCCGACCAGGCCCAGCTCGCCCGGCACTTTCGCCAGCACTTCGGCTGCACCGCCAGCGCAGTGCGCGCCGGCCAGGGCGCCACCGCGCCACGCCACTGAAATGCCCCGCACCCGCCTACCGGCGCCGGGGCTTTTGCCACGGCGCCGGGCATGAAGACGTATTTGCCAGTAAACTCTCTGCCCTTTCGCCGCGGTCATCTTCTGTGCGGCCAAGCCATTTGCATGCGGAGCCTGCCTTGCGTCTGTTTCACACCTCCGACTGGCACCTGGGCCAGAACCTCCACGGCCAGGAACGCGACTTCGAACACGCCTGCTTCCTGGAGTGGCTGCTGCGCCAGCTCAAGCATGAACAGCCCGATGTGCTGCTGATCGCCGGCGATATCTTCGACACCGTCAACCCGCCGGTCAGCGCCCAGGAGCGGCTCTACGACTTCATCGTCAGCGCCCACGAGCAGCAACCGGGCCTGACCGTCGTGATGATCGCCGGCAACCACGACTCCGGCTCGCGCATCGAACTGCCGGCGCCGCTGATGCGCCGCCTGCGCACCCACGCACTGGGCCGGGTGCTGTGGCTGGACGACGGCCAGCTGGACGCCGAGCGCCTGCTGCTGCCGCTGCCCGATGCCAGCGGGCAGATCGCCGGCTGGTGCCTGGCGCTGCCGTTCCTGCGGCCGGCGGAAGTCACCGGCCGGCAATTGGGCGACGACTACCTCAAGGGCATCGCCCAGGTCCATGAATGGCTGATCGCCGCGGCCAACGCCAAGCGCCAGCCGGGCCAGGCCCTGGTGGCGGTGAGCCACGCGCACATGGCCGGCGGCTCAATTTCGGAAGACTCCGAGCGCAGCCTGATCATCGGCAACGCCGAGGCCCTGCCCGCCAGCCTGTTCGGCCCGGACATCAGCTACGTGGCCCTGGGGCACCTGCACAAGCCGCAGAAGGTCAACGGCGAGGAGCGCATCCGCTACAGCGGCTCGCCGATCCCGCTGTCGTTTTCCGAGATCGGCTATCAACACCAGATCCTCGACGTGCGCCTGGACGGCGAGACCCTGGTCAGCGTCGAACCGCGGCTGATTCCCCGCGCGGTGAACCTGCAACGCCTGGGCCCGGCGCCCCTGGGGGAAATCCTCGGCCAGCTCGGCGAGCTGCCGGACATCGACCTGCTGGCCGAAGAACAGCGCCAGCCCTGGCTGGAAGTGCGGGTGCGCCTCGATGAACCGCAGCCGGACCTGCGCCAGCAAGTGGAAAGCGCCCTGCAAGGCAAGGCCGTGCGCCTGGTGCGGATCGCCGCCGAATACGCCGGCAAGGGCGCAGGCGATGGCGAAGACGCCGCTGCCCAGCTGATCGAACTGGACCAGCTCAACCCCGAAGAACTGTTCCGCCGCGCCTGGCGCGACGCCTACGCCAACGAGGTGGACGACGCCACCCTCAAGGATTTCGCCCTGCTGTTGCAGGACGTTCAGCAAGAAGGTGAACAGCCATGAAAATCCTGGCCATCCGCCTGAAGAACCTGGCCTCCCTGGCCGGCCCGTTCGAGATCGACTTCACCGCCGAACCCCTGGCCAGCGCCGGGCTGTTCGCCATCACCGGCCCCACCGGCGCCGGCAAGAGCACCCTGCTCGACGCCCTGTGCCTGGCGCTGTTCGGCGCGGTGCCGCGGCTGAACAATATCGGCCGCGAAACCAAGGTGCCGGAAGTCGACAGCGAGATCCTCACCAGCGACCCGCGCACCCTGCTGCGCCGCGGCACCGGCAGCGGCTACGCCGAGGTGGACTTCGTCGGCATCGACGGCCGCCGCTACCGCGCCCGCTGGGAAACCAACCGCGCCCGCGACAAGGCCACCGGCAAGCTGCAAGGCAGCCGGCAGAACCTCAGCGACCTGGACAGCGAACAGCTGCTGAGCAACCAGAGCAAGAGCGAATACAAGCAGCTGATCGAAGCCCGCCTGGGGCTCAACTTCGAGCAGTTCACCCGTGCGGTGATGCTGGCCCAGAGCGAATTCAGCGCCTTTCTCAAGGCCGATGACAAGGAACGCAGCGAGCTGCTGGAAAAGCTCACCAACACCGCGGTCTACAGCCAGCTGGGGCGCCGCGCCTACAGCAAGAGCAAGGAAGCCGAAGACGCCCACAAGGAGCTCAAGGCCCAGGCCAGCGGCATCGTGGCGCTGGAACCCGAGGCCCGGGCCGAGCTGGAACAGCAGCTGGGCGATGCGCAGCAACAACTCAAGGAGCAACAGGCCCGGTTCAAGCAGCTGGAAGCCCAGCACAGCTGGCTCAAGGAGCTGCGCCAGTGGCAGGAAGCCCGGCAAAGCGCCGCCGAGCAACTGCAAGCGGCCGAGCAGCAGGCCCTGGCCCTGGCGCCCGAGCGCCTGCGCCTGCAACGCCTGGAACAGCTGGCGCCGCAGCGTCATCAGTTCCTGCGCCAGGCCGAGCTGGGGACCACCGTGCCGCCGTTACGCCAGCAGATCCAGCAGCAGCTGGGACAGCAAGGCCAGCTGCAACAGCAACAGGAGCACCTGCAACAGCAACTGCTGGACGCCGGCCATGCCCTGTCCCAGGCCCAGGAGCAGCACAGCGCCAGCGCACCGCGGCTGCGCGAAGCCTTTGCCGAGCAGGCCAACCTGGAGCGCCTGGGGCAAAGCCTGAGCCAGGCCCAAGAGCAACGGGCGCTCGCCGAACAGGCCAGTACCGAAGGCCAGCACGCTATCCAGCAACTGCTGGAACAGCAGCGCCTAGTCGCTGAACGCCTGGAGCGGATCGCCGGGCAACTGGCCCACAGCGTCGCCCTCGGCCCCTTGAGCGAGGCCTGGAACGCCTACCGCGAACGCCTGCAACAACTGATGCTGATCGGCAACCGCCTGCACCAGGGGCAGGCCGAACTGCCGGCCCTGGAACAGCGCGCCGCCAGCGCCGCCGCCCAACTGAGCGAGCAGCGCGCGCAGCTCGAATTGCTCTACAGCGAAGCCGGGGCCGAGCCCCAGGCGGTGGCCGAGCAGATCCAGTTGCTCGGCACCCTGCTCCAGGACAACCGCAAGCAGCAGCGCGCCGTCGAGGAGCTGGCGCGGCTCTGGGCCCAGCAGCGCGAGCTGGACCAGCGCGGCCAGACCCTGCAGGACAAACAGCAGGCCGTGGCCAGCCAGCGCGATGAACTGAACAAGGCCGGCCTGCAAGCCAAGGCCGAGCTGCTGGTGGCCGAGCAGACCCTGAGCGTCACCCAGGCCCTGCTGGAGCGTCAGCGGCTGGCCCGCAGCGCCAGCGTCGAAGAGCTGCGCGGGCAATTGCAGACGGATCAGCCGTGCCCGGTGTGCGGCAGCGTCGAGCACCCTTACCACCAGCCCGAAGCCCTGCTGCAAAGCCTCGGGCGCCACGATGAAAGCGAGGAAGCCGGTGCCCGCAAGGCGGTGGACAGCCTCAAGGAACAGCTCAACGAACTGCGAGCCCAGGTCCAGGGGCTGATTGCCCAGCAGAAGGAATTCCTCCAGCAGCAGGAGCAACTGGCGACCCAGCAACAGGCCCTGGCCCCAAGCCTGCAAGCCCACCCGCTGAGCGCCAGCCTGCTCGACCAGACGCCGGTCAAGCGCGACGCCTGGCTGCAACAGCAGCTGGAGCAACTGCAGCAAAGCATCACCCAGGATGAACATCGCCAGGGCGCCCTGCTGACCCTGCAAAAGGACGCCGCGCGCCTGCAAAACCAGCTGCAAGCGACCATCGACGCCAGCCAGCAGGCGGCCCAGCACCTGGACAAGCAACAACAGCAACTGGGCGCCGACCGCCAGCGCCTGGACGAAGAACTGGCCAGCTTCAGCAATCTGCTGCCGGGCGAGGTGCTCGACGGCCTGCGTCGCGACCCGGCCAGCACCTTCATGCAGCTCGACCAGCAAGTGCTGCAACGCATCGAGCAACTGCGCGAGCAGCAAGAAGAAGCCGAGGAACAGCAACAGCGCCAGCTGGCCCTGGAAAAGCAACAGGACCGCCAACTGACCCGCCAGCAGCAACTGGCCGACGCCCAGCAGCAGTTCGCAACCCAGCACCAGCAGCAACAGGCCTGCCAGCACACACTGGCCGACCTGCTGGGCCAGCAGCCCAGCGCCGAGCAGTGGCAACAGCACCTGGAGCAGGCCGTGGAACAGGCGCGCAGCGCCCAGGCCCTGGCCCAGCAACAGCAGCAGGCACTGCACCAGCAAGCGATCCAGCTGGGGGCCGAACTCAAGGCCCGGGAAGAACGCCTGCAAGCCCTGGAAAGCGAACAGCAACACCTGGCCGCCAGCATCGAGCAATGGCGCGCCGGGCACCCGGAACTGGACGACGCCGGCCTGCAACAACTGCTGGAACTGGACGAAGAACAGCTCCAGCAGTTACGCCAGCGCCTGCAAGACAACGACAAGGCCATCGAACAGGCCAAGGTCCTGCTGCAAGAGCGTCAGCAGCGCCTGGAACAGCATCAGGCCCAGCACAACGGCGACCTGGAGGCCGAGCAACTGACCCAGGCCCTGGAAGACGTCCAGCAACAGGCCCAGGCCAGCGAACAGCACGTGGCGGACCTGCGCGCCCGACAAAGCGAAGACCAGCGCCGCCAGGCCGCCAACCAGGCGCTGAACCAGCGCCTTGAACAGGCCTACGCCGAGTGGCAGCGCTGGGCCCGGCTCAGCGCCCTGATCGGCTCGGCCGAAGGCGACAAATTCCGCAAGATCGCCCAGGCCTACAACCTCGACCTGCTGGTGCACCACGCCAACGCCCAACTGCGCCAGCTGGTGCGCCGCTACCGCCTCAAGCGCGGTGGCAGCATGCTCGGCCTGCTGGTGCTGGACACCGAGATGGGCGACGAACTGCGCTCGGTGCACTCGCTGTCCGGCGGCGAAACCTTCCTGGTGTCCCTGGCCCTGGCCCTGGGGCTGGCCTCCATGGCCTCCAGCACCCTGAAGATCGAATCGCTGTTCATCGACGAAGGCTTCGGCAGCCTCGACCCCGAGTCGCTGCAACTGGCCATGGACGCCCTCGACGGCCTGCAGGCCCAGGGGCGCAAAGTGGCGGTGATTTCCCACGTACAGGAAATGCACGAACGGATTCCGGTACAGATCAAGGTCAGCCGCCAGGGCAACGGCCTGAGCACCCTGGAGGTGCAATGAGCACGCTGCCCACGCCCGAGGCGACCCTCTACTCCTTCCGCCGCTGCCCCTACGCCATGCGCGCGCGACTGGCCCTGCGCTATGCCGGGGTGGCAGTGCAGATTGTCGAGGTCAGCCTCAAGGCCAAGCCGGCCGAGATGCTCGCGCTGTCGGCCAAGGGCACGGTGCCGGTGCTGGCGTTGAAGGATCGGGTGATCGATGAAAGCCTGGAGATCATGCACTGGGCGCTGGAGCAGCACGACCCCGAGGATTGGCGACTGACCGCAGACCCGGCGGCCCAGGCGCAGATGGCGGCGCTGATTGCCGAGAATGACCAGGTGTTCAAGGTGCACCTCAATCGCTACAAGTACGCCGAGCGCTATCCCGAGGCGCCCATGGAGCACTACCGGGCCCAGGGCGAGGTGTTTCTGGCGCGGCTGGATGGCTTGTTGCAGCAGCGCCGGTATCTGCTGGCCGGGCATCCGAGCCTGGCGGACATGGCGCTGCTGCCGTTTGTTCGGCAGTTTGCGCATGTGGATCGGGAGTGGTTTGCGCAGACGCCCTATGGCGCTTTGCAGGGGTGGTTGCAGGGGGGGCTGGAGTCGGAGTTGTTTGGGGGGATTATGGTTAGGGCTGTGGGGTGAGGGATGAGGGGGTACATATCCGTTGCTGCGGTCACGGCGGCTGGCGGTTTCGCTCTTACAGCGACTCACTTTGGAAAAGCCCCAAAGTAAGCAAAAGGCTCCTGCCCCTCCACTCGGTGCCTCGCCTAGGCTC
>NZ_JAJTTH010000020.1 GCF_021341665.1 Pseudomonas sp. Au-Pse12
GTGCGAGGCTGCGAAAAGGTCCGCAGGACCTTGCCTGGCGATCGCCAGTCGAGCCTCCAGCGGCCTTGAGATCCGTGCGTCCCTTCGGGCCGTTCGCAGCCTGCGGTAGCGGCTACAAAGCAATCTGCAGAAAACGGATACAGGTCTGCACGCATCGGCTATTGCCCCGCCAACCCCCGTCCTAGCATGGCCCTGCCTGAATAAAAACAATGGAGGCGGCGGCCATGTCCCTGCGACCCGAATACCTGCATTCCCTGCTTGAAGAAGACCCCGAACAGGGCGTCTACCGCTGCAAGCGGGAGATGTTCACCGACCCCCGGCTGTTCGACCTGGAGATGCAGCACATCTTCGAAGGCAACTGGCTGTACCTGGCCCACGACAGCCAGATCCCCAACCCCAACGACTACTACAGCACCACCATGGGCCGGCAGCCGGTGTTCATCGCGCGCAACAAGAACGGCGAACTCAACGCCTTCATCAACGCCTGCAGCCATCGCGGCGCCATGCTCTGCCGGCACAAGACCGGCAACAAGGCGTCCTTCACCTGCCCATTCCACGGCTGGACCTTCAACAACGCCGGCAAGCTGCTCAAAGTCAAGGACCCGGCCGCCGCGGGCTATCCGGCCAGCTTCAACTGCGAAGGCTCCCACGACCTGACCCGTGTCGCGCGTTTCGAGTCCTACCGCGGTTTCCTGTTCGGCAGCCTTAACCCCGACGTGCTGCCCCTGGTGGAGCACCTGGGCGAGTCGGCGAAGATCATCGACATGATCGTCGACCAGTCCGCCGACGGCCTGGAAGTGCTGCGCGGTTCCTCCAGCTACCTCTATGAAGGCAACTGGAAACTCACCGCCGAGAACGGCGCCGATGGCTACCACGTCAGCTCGGTGCACTGGAACTACGCTGCCACCCAGAACCAGCGCAAGCAGCGCGAAGCCGGGGAAGACATCCGCACCATGAGCGCCGGCACCTGGGCCAAGCAGGGCGGCGGTTTCTACTCCTTCGACAAGGGCCACATGCTGCTCTGGACCCGCTGGTCCAACCCCGAGGACCGCCCGCTGTACGAGCGCCGTGACGAGCTGGCCCGGGACTTCGGCCAGGCCCGGGCCGACTGGATGATCGAGAACTCGCGCAACCTGTGCCTGTACCCCAACGTCTACCTGATGGACCAGTTCAGCTCGCAGATCCGCATCGCCCGGCCGATCTCCGTGGACCGCACCGAGATCACCATCTACTGCATCGCGCCCAAGGGCGAGAGCGACGAAGCACGGGCCCGGCGCATCCGCCAGTACGAAGATTTCTTCAACGTCAGCGGCATGGCCACCCCCGACGACCTGGAGGAATTCCGTTCCTGCCAGCTCGGTTACCAGGGCAGCAGCACGGCCTGGAACGACATGTCCCGTGGTGCCGAGCATTGGGTCCGGGGGGCGGACGAGGCCGCGAAAGAAATCGACCTGCAGCCGATCCTCAGCGGCGTGCGCACCGAAGACGAAGGCCTGTTCGTGATGCAGCACAAGTACTGGCAGCAGACCCTGCTCGCGGCTCTGGAGCGTGAAGCCTCTCGCCGGATCGACGTGGAGGCCGTGCAATGACCATTTCCTACGACACCGTGCGCGATTTCCTGTACCGAGAAGCCCGCTACCTGGACGACAAGGACTGGGACAACTGGCTGGAACTCTACGCCCCGGACGCGACCTTCTGGATGCCCTCCTGGGACGACAGCGACCAACTGACCGAAGACCCGCAGCGGGAAATCTCGCTGATCTGGTACGGCAACCGCAGCGGCCTGGAAGACCGGGTGTTCCGCATCAAGACCGAGCGCTCCAGCGCCAGCATTCCCGACACCCGCACCTCCCACAACCTGAGCAATATCGAGCTGCTGGAGCAGGGCGACGGCCTGTGCAAGCTGCGCTTCAACTGGCACACCCTGAGCTTTCGCTACAAGACCGTGGACAGCTACTTCGGCTGCAGCTTCTACACCCTCGACCTGCGCGGCAAGAGCCCGCGGATCCTGGCCAAGAAAGTCATCCTGAAGAACGACTACGTTCGCCAGGTCGTCGATATCTACCACCTCTGAGGCGACTGCCATGAGCCATCAAATCGCACTCAATTTCGAAGACGGCGTGACCCGTTTCGTCAACGCCAACCCGGGCGAAACCGTGGCCGACGCCGCCTATCGCCAAGGCATCAACATTCCCCTGGACTGCCGCGACGGCGCCTGCGGCACCTGCAAATGCCTGGCCGAAGCCGGGCGCTACGAGCTGGGCGAGGACTACATCGAAGACGCCCTGAGCGCCGACGAGGCCGAGCAGGGGTTTGTCCTCACTTGCCAGATGCGCGCCTTGAGCGATTGCGTGGTGCGGGTGCCGGCTTCGTCCCAGGTCTGCCGCGCCGGGCAGGGCAGTTTCCAGGCCCGCATCAGCGCCGTGCGCCAGCTCTCCGACAGCACCATCGCCCTGTCGATCAAGGGCGAAGCCCTGAGCCAGCTGGCGTTCCTGCCGGGGCAATACGTCAACCTCGGGGTGCCCGGCAGCGAACAAACCCGAGCCTATTCCTTCAGCTCGCTGCAGCGCGACGGCGAGGTCAGTTTCCTGATCCGCAATGTGCCCGGCGGCCTGATGAGCAGCTTCCTCACCGGTCTTGCCAAAGCCGGCGACAGCATGACCCTGGCCGGGCCCCTGGGCAGCTTCTACCTGCGGGACATCCGCCGGCCCTTGCTGTTGCTGGCGGGCGGCACCGGGCTGGCGCCGTTCACCGCCATGCTGGAGAAAATCGCCGAGCAGGGCAGCGAGCACCCGCTGCATTTGATCTACGGCGTGACCAACGATTTCGACCTGGTGGAACTGGAGCGCCTGGAAGACTTTGCCGCGCGCATCCCGCAGTTCAGCTTCAGCGCCTGCGTGGCCAACCCCGAGAGCCAGTACCCGCGCAAGGGCTACGTGACCCAGCACATCGAACCGGCGCACCTCAACCAGGGCGATGTGGACGTCTACCTGTGCGGGCCGCCGCCGATGGTCGAGGCGGTGAGCCAGTTCATCCGCGGGCAGGGCATCGCCCCGGCGAACTTCTACTATGAGAAGTTCGCCGCCAGCGCCGCGTAAAGAGCGTGCCCCTTGGTAGGAGCTGGCCAGCCGGCTCCTACGTGGAGCCGCGTCCTTGCCATCCTTTTGTTCTCACGAGGTCTTCATGAAGCGCTTCCACAACCAAGTCGCCCTGGTCACCGGCGCCGCCCAAGGCATCGGCCGTCGCGTCGCCGAACGCCTGGCCGAAGAGGGCGCCCGCGTGGTGCTGGTGGACCGCTCGGAACTGGTCTTCGAACTGGCCGCCGAACTCAGCCCTCGCTACCCGGTCCTGGCCCTGACCGCCGACCTGGAGCAGTACAGCGAATGCAGCCGGATCATGGTCGCCGCCGTCGGCCATTTCGGCCGCCTCGATGTGCTGGTCAACAACGTCGGCGGCACCATCTGGGCCAAGCCCTTCGAGCACTACGAGCCGGCGCAGATCGAAGCCGAAGTGCGCCGCTCGCTGTTTCCGACCCTGTGGTGCTGCCACGCCGCCTTGCCGCAGATGCTGGAGCAGGGCCGTGGCGCCATCGTCAACGTCTCGTCCATCGCCACCCGCAGCCTCAACCGCGTGCCCTACGGCGCAGCCAAGGGCGGCATCAACGCATTGACTGCCTGCCTGGCCTTCGAAACCGCCGGCCGTGGCGTGCGGGTCAACGCCACCGCCCCCGGCGGCACCGAGGCACCGCCGCGGCGCATTCCGCGCAACAGTGCCGAGCCCAGTGCCGAAGAGCAGGCCTGGTACCAGCAGATCGTCGACCAGACCCTGGATAGCAGCCTGATGCACCGCTACGGCAGCGTTGACGAGCAGGCGGCGGCGATCCTGTTCCTGGCCTCCGACGAAGCGTCCTACATCACTGGCACGGTGCTGCCGGTGGGCGGCGGGGATCTGGGCTGAACCGGCTCGGCAGGGCAGTGCATCGGCTTGATGCAACTGGCGAAGCTGATGCCCGCGAGTCCGCCTGTTGGGCGTTGCCCCGCTGCTGACGGCTCAGGCGGTGCTCGAACGGGGGTTGATAAACGCCGTGGCCCCGTGGCCGTGGCGTCAAGGCAAACGCAAACTGGGCAGCGCTGCCTTGCCCTCGGCCGACAGCACCGGCGCCAGCTGTTCCCAGGTGAAACTCAGCTCATTGTCGCAACTGTCACCGTAGGCGGGGGTCGAGAGTTGCAGGCCTTGGGTGTTGAAGCTCAGGTCGTAGTTCGAATAGCTGCTGACGGCCGGGCAATCGGCGTCCTTGGTGGTCTGCTTTTCGAGCCAGGTGGCGAAGCCGGGGGCCAGTTTCACCTGGCCGGAGTAGGCGTCGTACCACTGCCGGCGGCCGCCCAGCCAGGTCCAGGGGTCGACGCTTTCGCCGGTCTTGAGGTTCCAGCTGTGCAGGCCCCAGCTGATGCCATTGCGTCCGGTGCCGGCGGCCCAGCGATAGAACCTGACGGTGAGCCACTGCGACGACCAATAGTGGGGCTCGACGGTGATTTCGCTGGTGTAGCCGGAGCCGTTGCGGCCCAGGTATTCGCGGCGCTCGCTGAAAAATTCCTCCTGGCCCTCGGGGCTGATGGCCAGGCGCTCCAACTGTCGGTTGATGTTCTTCAGCGCCGGGCTGTCCCCCTCCAACCTGAGGCTGACCTGGGCGCCTTGGGTCCTGAGCTGGTAGCGGTGTTCGCCGAAGCGCTTGTTCACCACCTTGAGCGCCAGCGGCGCAGCCTCCATTGGACCGTTGTAGGCATCGCCACCACAGCCTTCGGTACTGATGCGGGTCAGTGCCAAGGGTAACGGCGCAGCGCCCGGAGCCTTGCTCCAGGTGCCGCTCAGGTGATCGCCCTGGGGCGCGTCGAGCTGCCAGAAGCCGGTCTTGCGGTCCTCGACCCAGGGCTCGCCGGCCTGGGCCTGAGTCAGCTGGATCGGCGTGACAAAACGCTGGTAGTAGTAGCTGCCGTTGCTGTTGGGGGCGGCGTTGAAGCAGGCGGTAATCGCCGATTTCCCCAGGGTGCCTTGCCATACCCCAGCGAGGTCGGTGGAGGCGGCGCTGGCGTGCGCTGAAACACCGGCCAGGGCCAGCAGGGCCAAGAGGGACAGAGGCTTGAGCATGGGGATCGGACTTCCAGTTGTCTGACGGGCGCGCATCATAGCTGAAACGCGGCGGCCGATGCCTCGGCCCTGCGCGCCGCCGACTAAAGCGCCGGTTTCAGCAGCAAGCGCGCGCACAACCCGCCCTCGGGCCGATTGTGCAATTCCAGGTGGCCACCGATCTTGCTGACGATCATCTGCACGATCGCCAGCCCCAACCCGGCGCCATGGGCGTTGCCCTGGCTGTAGAAGCGCTCCAGCAAACGCCCGCGATCTTTTTCGTCGATACCCGGTCCTGCGTCTTCCACGCACAGGTGCATGGCGCCATCGGCCTGGGGCCGCAGGCCAACCCGCACTTCGCTGCCTGCGGGGGCAAAGTTCAGGGCGTTGGTCACCAGGTTCTGCAGGGCAATGGCCAGGGCCACCGGGTCGGTGTCGATCTGCCAGCCTTCTTCGCCTTCCAGTACCAGTTCGACCTCTTTCTCCAGGGCCAGGGGCGTCAGTTCTGCCAGCTCTTCGCGCACCAGGGCGCTGAGATCGACCCGGCTCAGGCGCGGGCTGTGCAACTGCGGCTCGATGCGCGCCATGGTCAGCAGCTGGCTGGCGATACGCGTGGCGCGGTCGACGCCGTTGACCAGAAAGTCCAGGGCTTCCCGGCGCTGTTCCGGGGTGCCGGCACTCTGGGCGTTCTGCGCATGAATCCGCAAAATCGCCAGGGGCGTGCGCAGCTCATGGGCGGCGTCGGCGATAAAGCGCCGCTCACGCTCCAGCAGGCTGTCGATCTGGGCCAGTAACTGGTTGAGGGCGGTCTGCATCGGCTCCAGGTCCTGGGGCAGGGGCTGCAAGCTCAGGGGCTGCAGGGTTTCGCTGCTGCGCCCGCGAATGGCCCGGGCCATGGCCCGCAGCGGCGCCAGGCCCCAGCCGATGGTCAGCCAGATCAGCAGCGCCAGCAGCGGCACGCCGATCAGGGTCGGCCACAAGGTGTGGCGCACGATGCGCTGGATCAGGTCCTGGCGAATGTCATCGCGTTCGCCCACCCAGATCAGCAGGCCCTGCTGCGGGTCGGCCAGCAGGAAGGCGCACCAGTCCTTGCCGTTTTCCAGGATGTCGTGGGCCCCCAGGGTGGTGGGCGGCGCCTCCAGCAGCGGGGCCTCGGCGGAGCGCATCAACAACTGGCCGTCGTTGCGCCAGACCTGGAAGGTCAGGCGGGTTTCATAGGGGTGGGCGGCGCCGTCCACGCCGACCCGGCTCATGGCCTGGTCGAAGGCCTGGTGCAGGCGCTCCCAGTCCGCCGCGTCCGTCTGTTGAGCCGGGTCGCGCTGGCGCAGCACCCCTTGCAGCAGCCGCGCGCTCTGGGCCAGCTGGGCGTCGTAGACCTCTTCGATTTCATGGTGGCTGTCGCGCAGCACCAGCCAGCTGATCAGCAAGTCCCCCAGCAGCACCAGCACCAGGACCGGCAGCAGGATCCGCGTGCGCACCGAGTTCATGGCTTGAGCTCCAGCACATAACCGACGCCGCGCACGGTGCGGATCAGTTCGCCGCAGAGCTTCTTGCGCAGGTTGTGGATCAGCACTTCCAGGGTGTTGCTCTCGACCCGGTCCTGCCAGCCGTACAGCGCACGGGACAAGCGCTCGCGGGTCACCACCTTGCCCGGGCGCACCATCAGCTGGTGCAGCAACTGGTATTCCATGGGCGTGAGCACCACCTCGGCGTCCTGGTAGTGCACCTGCTGGTTGGCCGGGTCGAGGCAGATGCCGGCGTGCTCCAGCAGCGGCTGGGCACGACCCTGGCTGCGGCGCAGCAGGGCGCGGACCCGGGCCTTGAATTCCTCGACATCGAAGGGCTTGACCAGGTAGTCGTCGGCCCCGGCATCCAGCCCGGCGATGCGCTCGGCGGTGCCGTCGCGGGCGGTGAGAATCAGCACCGGCAGGTCCTGGCGGGCGGCGCGCAATTGCTGCAACAGCTCCAGGCCGTCGAGCCGCGGCAGGCCCAGGTCCAGCAGCAACAGGTCGAAGCTTTCCGTGCGCAGGGCATGCAGGGCGCTGGCGCCGTCTTGCAGCCAGTCCAGGGTGTAGCCTTCGGCGCTCAGGGCCACGCGGATGCCCTGGCCGAGGGCACGATCATCTTCGACAAGCAGCAGGCGCATGGGCGGTTCTCGGTAGGGCGAGGAGCAGGGAAGGGGCGCATGATGACGCCGGCCAGGGTTCGCCGGCAGGGGTTTTAGGCGGGGAAAATGTTACCGCGCGTTGCCAACTAAGCTTTCACTAAGCTTGGTTTTGCACAGTGGAATCTCCCCCATTACCGGAGCGTTTTTCCATGCGCAACATCCTGCTGCTGTCCCTGGTTCTCGCCAGCCCCCTGGCCCTCGCCGGCCCGCAATGCACCACCGCCGAACGCTCGCAATGGCAAGACCAGAAAGCCTTCCAGGAACAGCTCAAGGCCCAGGGCTACCAGATCAGCAAGTTCAAGGTCACCGACGGCAACTGCTACGAGATCTACGGCTTCGACAAGGACCAGCGCAAGGTCGAGATCTACCACGACCCGGTCACCGGCAAGGCGGTGAAGACCGAGATCAAAGGCTGATGCCAGAAGCTGCCCTGCGGCTGTGGGACCCGTTGGTGCGACTGTTTCACCTGTCCATCGCCGGGGTCTTTATCGGCAACTACTTCTTCAATGAGGCCGGTGACGACTGGCACGTCTGGCTGGGCTACTACGCCATGGCCTGGCTGCTGTTGCGCACGCTGTGGGGTTTTGTCGGGCCGCGCAGTGCGCGCTGGTCCGACTTCTGGCCGACCCGGGCCCGGCTGGCGGGGCATCTGCGCTCGCTGTTGGCCGGGCGCCCCGAGCACCGCCTGGGGCATTCGCCCCTCGGGGCTTTAGTGATGGTGCTAATGCTCCTGGCCTTGTTGCTGATCGGTATCAGCGGTTTCTTGATGGAGGAGGTCGATGCCCTGTGGGGCGCCGACTGGCCGCTGCAAGTGCACGAAACCAGCGCTGATCTGCTGCTGGGGCTGGTGCTGCTGCACATGTGCGCGGCGATATTTGAAAGCTTCCAGGTGCGCGACAACCTGCCGTTATCGATGCTCACCGGCCGCCGCCGGCCCTTGCCGGGCAGTGCTAAGCGCTAATGGTTTTTTCCCTTGTTCCCACCCTGTATTTGCCACGGGTTCCTGTATGCGTGCGCTGTCCTTTCGCCTGATTTTTCTCTGCAGCAGCCTGCTGTTGGCCGCAGTCTTTATCGCCGCCTGGCGCAGCCATCCACCTCATCAATTGGCGCCTTTCGCCCAGGCGGCCGTGAACAGCGACGCGGCCACGGCCAACAGCACACCGCAATACACCAGCCGCTTTGTCTCCTCGGAACTGGATGACTTCGTGCATTCCTCCTCGGTGACCGCCTTGCCCGGCGGCGACCTGATGGCGGTGTGGTTCGCCGGCTCCCGGGAGGGCGCCGCCGATGTCCAGGTGCGCAGCGCACGCTTTGATGCCCAGAGCGGCGAGTGGGGCGCCGAGCAGGTGCTGGCCACCCGGGAATCGACCCGTGACGGCACCGGGCGCTACATCCGCAAACTCGGCAACCCGGTGATCGCCCTCGGCCCGGACCAGCGCCTGTGGATGTTCTACGTCTCGGTGTCGGTGGGCGGCTGGGCCACCAGCGCCATCAACCTGATGGTCTCCGACGACCTCGGGCGCAGCTGGTCGGCGCCGCGCCAGTTGATCACCTCGCCGTTCTTCAATATCAGCACCCTGGTGCGCGCCGCGCCGGTGTTCCATGCCGACGGCGCCATCGGCCTGCCGGTGTACCACGAGTTCATGGGCAAGTTCGCCGAGTACCTGTACCTGAGCGCCGACGGCGCGGTGATCGACAAATTCCGCATCAGCCGCGGCAAGCACTCCCTGCAACCGACCATCGTGCCCCTGGACGAACGCCGCGCCGTGGCCATGCTGCGCTATGCCGGCGACACCCACCACAAGGTCCTGGCCAGCCGCACCGAAGACGCCGGGCAGACCTGGAGCGAGCCCTATCCGCTGCAACCGTCCAACCCCAACTCGTCCCTGGCGGCGGTGGGCACCGACGACCAGGGCCTGCTGGTGGCCCTCAACGACCTGCGGGACGGGCGCTTCAAACTCAGCCTGTACGGCACCGACGCCGGCCTCAGCCAATGGCGCCCGCTGGTGGAGCTGGACCAGTCCCCCGACCCGTTGGGCCAGCCGTTTTCCCACGAAGCCTACAAGGACATCATCGGTGCAGGCTTCCGCGCCTCCAGCGGCGCCCGGCGCCTGCCCCTGGAACAGCGCTTCCTGAGCAACCTCGACTACCGGGTGTGCAAGCCCCAGGGCTGCGACTTCGAGTACGAATACCCTTACTTCAGCCGCGGTGCGGACGGCCTTTACCACCTGGTCTATTCCTGGAACAACACCTTTATCAAGCACGTCAGCTTCAACGCGGCGTGGCTGGCGGAGCGCCTGTGATGCTGTCCCTGTGGCAAGCCCACCTGAGTTTTATCCTTCTGGGTTTCGTGCTGCTTGGCAGCCTGCGCCTGACCGCGCCCTGGCGCCCCTGGCTGCTGCCCGTGCTGGCCCTGGTCAGCTTTATCCCGCTGAACCAGTTGCCGCTGGCGGCCTATGTGCGCAGCTTCACCGATGACCTGGCCATCAGCACCCTGGTGCTGCTGGGCTGGGCCAGCCTGCGGCGCTTGGGGGTGATTGCGCCCTTGCAGGCCAAACACCGGGTGCAGGTCCTGCTGCTGTTTATCGGCCTGACCCTGAGCCTGTACCCCGCGACCCTGGGCCTGACCTATTTCGACCCCTATCGCTGGGGCTACAACCCACGGCCGATGATCGTGCTCATGGGCCTGGCGGCGCTGGTGCTGCTGTGGCAGCGCAACCTGCTGGGGGTGCTGATGCTGGCGGTCGGCACCCTGGCCTTTGCCCTGCGCCTCAAGCCTTCGGAAAACTACTGGGACTACCTGCTGGACCCATTGCTGGCGGGCTACTGCCTGATCGCCGGCAGCGGCGCACTGCTGTTGTGGCTGTGGCGCCGTTTCGTCCAGCGCAGCCGCCGGCAGCCCCTTACCGGCTAAACCAACAGGCCGCGCCGCGGCCTTCGACAACACTACACAGAGGTCAATGATGGGCGGCTTGCAATCACGCCGCCTGCGCTACGGCGTGGGCGCGATAGGGTTGGTATTCGGCTTGCTGGCACTGCTACGGCTGCTGTTCGCCGTGGGGTTTTCCGGGGTCGACCTGAGCGCCGCCAATGAGCGCGAGGCCATCCTGCAGACCCTCGGCATCGGCCTGCGCTTCGACCTGCGCCTGACCCTGCTGCTACTGCTGCCCCTGGCCCTGCTGGCCTGGCTGCCGCGCTACAACCTGCTGCGTCAGCCAGCCCTGCGCTGGCTGGCCCGGGCCTATCTGCTGCTGGTGCTGGGCGGGGTAGGGCTGCTGTACATCATCGACTTCGGCCACTACGCCTACCTCGGCGTGCGCATCAACGCCACCGTGCTGCGCTACCTCGACGACGCACAGATCTCCCGACAAATGCTCTGGGAAAGCTACCCGGTGCTGTGGATCGTCCTCGCCTGGGGCGCCGCCCTGGCCCTGTGCTGCTACGCCTTGCTGCGCCTGGAGCGCCTGACCCTCGACCGCCCGGCGCAAGCCATTGGCCGGCTGCCCCTGGCCAGCGTCAGCGCCCTGGGCACTGCCGCGGTATTCCTCGCCCTGCTGGGCCGGGTAGACAACCTCAACCTGGAAAACCCCGTGCCCCTGCGCTGGAGCGACGCCTACTTCTCCGGCAACAACCAGATCGCCGCCCAGGGCCTGAACCCCGTGCTGTTCTTCTACGACACCCTCAAGGCCGGCCAGGCCCAGTACGACGAAGCCCAAGTGCGCCAACACTACCCGGCCCTGGCCCGCTACCTCGGTGTCGACCAGCCCGACCCGCAAAGCCTCAGCTTCACCCGCCAACAAGGCGTGCAGCCTTACCGCATCGACCGCCCGCGGCCGCCCAACGTCATCTTCGTGATGCTCGAATCCCTCGGCACCAGCGCCGTGGGCGCCTACGGCAACCCGCTCAACCCCACCCCCAACCTCGACCGCCTGGCCAGCCAGAGCTGGTTCTTCAAACACTTCTACGTCCCGGTCACCGGCACCGCCAAGACCGTGTGGGCCAGCATCACCGGCGTGCCCGACGTCACCCGCCAAGAGACCGCCACCCGCCAGCCGCTGATCACCCGCCAACACAGCCTGATCAACGCCTTCAGCGACTACCACAGGCTCTACCTGATCGGCGGCAACGCCGGCTGGGCCAACATCAACGGCCTGATCCGCCAAAGCATCGACAACGTGCGCCTGTACGACGAAAGCCACTGGCAATCGCCCCTGGTGGACGTCTGGGGCATCTCCGACCTCGACCTGTTCAAGGAAAGCGACCGCCTGCTGCGCGCCATCCCCCAGGACCAACCCTTCTTCGCCTACCTGCAAACCTCCGGCAACCACCGCCCGTTCACCATCCCCAAGGACAACGACGGCTTCCAAACTCAAGACCTGCCCCTGGAACAAGTCCAAGCCGCCGGTTCCCGCAGCCTTGCGCAATACAACGCCGTGCGCCTCTTGGACTTCAACATCGGCCGCCTGCTGGAGATCGCCAAAGCGGGCGGCTACTACGACAACACGATTTTCGTGTTCTTCGGCGACCACAACACCCGCATCAGCCAGATCCCCCACATGGCCCCCGCGTTTGAACAGCTAGGGCTGGAAAGCAACAACGTACCGCTGCTGATCCATGCCCCAGGGATGTTGCAGCCCAGAGTGATCGAAGAAGCCGTCGGCCTCGCCGACCTGCTGCCCACCGTGGCCGGCATGGCCGGGATGCCCTTCACCAATGGCGCCATGGGGCGGGATATTCAGCAGCCTGCACCGGAGGGGGAGCGGGTGGTGCCGCTGGTATTGAGGGAAGGGACCTTTCCGGTGATTGGCGGCGTGACCCAGGATTTTTTGTTGCAGATGCAGCACGACGGCAGCGGACCGACTCTGCACGATTTGGCCTCACCCACCCCACGCGACGATGTGGCCCAGCAACACCCCGAAGAGTTTCAGCGGTTGCTGGAATTGACTAGGGGGCTGCACGAAACGGCACGCCTGATGCTGTATAGGAATGTGCGTTAGACCTTTCGACTTCATCGCATTAACTAACGTACTGGCACACATTTCGGTACAGGTGTTGTTGTCTTGATTGACATCGAGTGGTCGCTTTAATAAGTTCGGCGCCCGATTGATGACCTATAGCCAAAACGGCTGAGAACATCGAGCTTTGTTGAGGTCCACAGGCCAGCGTCAGCAAGGAGGCTGCATGTCCCAGCAACACAATGACAATCACTACGTTCCACAGCTGTATCTCAAGCAATGGGCGATTGAGGGCAAAGTGCTTGCCTATCGCCTGCTGGTTCAAAACCCCAACGTACCTCAATGGAAAAAGTACACGCCCAAAGGTATTGCTTACTATCGGCACCTTTATGTCTACACCTACGCCAAAGGTGAAACCGACGAGTTCGAGCGATGGCTGGATAGCGAGTTTGAGTCTCCGGCTAAAGCTGCCATTGAGAGGGCGACAACTGGGCAGCGCTTAACTCCGCGAGATTGGGAGCTTTTAATACGGTATCTCGCTGCGCAAGATGTTCGGACGCCTGCCCGACTAAGGGAGTTTCTTGTGTATCAGCAGGAGCATCTTCCAAGCCAACTAGACGAGGTACTCCCGCGTACTCTTAAACAGTTGGAAACCCAAGTCAGCCTCGGTCTGGACATTCAAGTTCCTACTCAGCAGCAACTCGATTCGGCACCAGTAAAAGTGACCTTTGAGCCCCATTCGGATCGACCAGGCGGTACGATTCAGGCAAAGACTCTCATTGGCCGCAAGCTTTGGGTGGATGCCACGCGGTATGTACTGCAAAACGTGATGCCTGAGCTGATGAAGCACAAGTGGACGATTTTCACTGCACCTGGCGATTTCGAATGGTCTACCAGTGATGATCCTGTAATACGCCTGGATACGTTGAGCAAACCGTATAACTTTAAAGGAAGATGGGGCGGCGAAAGTGGCTTTATCCTGCTTCCTCTAAGTCCTAAAAATCTATTGTTCACAAGTTTTGGTCAGCGTATGCCTCCTCGTGGAAAGAAGGTGTCCATTGAGTTTGCTATGCAGATAGAAAAAATCATTGTGGAGCATGCTTATCGTTATGTGTTCTCTACAAAAACACACGATATGCGTGCCCGCCGTCCAAGAATTGAGTGTGCAGAGTTGTTTAAAGAGGAAAAAGCAATCTGGGAAAATTGGCATCGCGATCAAAGTCATGCGGAGCGACAACTGCTTTAAATCAACCAATTTTCAGGTAACAGCTAAGGGGTAGGGCCTGCCCTGGAGCTTGCAAGGGCGCTTAAGCTGGCCTCTTTCAGAAGGCGTTAGCCGTCAGCGAAATGGTATTTAACAACCATTAATTGGTATTTGATTTTAGGTTTGTTTGGTAGCGCTCCTTCACTTCAGCCACGCTCAGCCACTTGCGTTGCGAATGCACCACCCGATGGCAATTGGCACACAACAACGCCAAATCAGCGAGCTTAGTTTTGTCACCCGGCTGGAGCGTGTGCAGAGGTTTAGTGTGGTGGACGTCAATCACCCCCTCCACATCTGCACCATAGGTTTGGCTGAAGTTAAAACCACACGCCTCACACTGCAGCGCTCCATGTTGCTTCAGCGCCTCTTCCTTTTTGCGCTTAACGATTTTCTTGTCTCTTTCCCGCACCCGATGTACCCGGGTGAGCACTTTGCCTTCCTCTGCCTCGAAGAAGCCCGGGTCATCCGCTGCACTTAAATCGATAGGGCTGGCTGGAATCGTCTGAACATTGGCATTGATCGCCGCCACAACCTCAGCAAGACGCTCCGGGTCATTGGCAAACTCCAGCCACACCAACTGCTCATCCTTATTGCCTTTCGCAAGCCCCGTACGGCCGTTATTGGTGTAGCTCGGGTCCCAACGCCGGAAGTTGTTGAGCTTCATGCACACACCGTTGGCATTACGAAAGCTCTGGTTCTTGCTCACTCCTGTGGCATTGCCGATGAGATTGAGAGCCTGCGATAACGCCAAAACATCCGGATGATTGACACCGGGTAAACCGTTGCGGTGGAGGAGATATAAGTTCAGGGCAAGAACGAGCTCGTCGCGACTCCAAGCAGGGTTGGATTGATTGCTGGTAGATGCAGAGGTCATGCGGGGGGCTATCCGTAGTTTTCCCGATTCACTGTACGAAACAGCGTAAGAGGCCGTAAGGATATTCTTTTCCCAACAGGTTTGGGAGTTCAGTAGTGAGTAGGAAAGGGGGCGTAGCAGGGGAGGGACGCGTTGCCTCTCACCACCTGTCTATGGCCGTGGCTGGGCAGTGAGAGAGCTTAAGCAATATCGAAGGGCTACAGCATCTGTAGGAGCTGGGCTTGCCAGTGAAAGCGGCCCACCAGAAGCGGGGCAAATAATCCTTCACCCCGCTTCCATATTTTTCGGACTTTTGAGTATTTAGTCGATTACCGAGGAGGCGCCGGTCTATTGGCATCCAGCAACGAATCCACCACCGCCCTGGCCATCTCCACCGAATGGATCATCGACCAAATCAATCCACGCTCCACGCCGCTGGCGCGTTCGGTGATTTCATCGCTGACCTGCACCGCGCAATCGAGCAGCAGCGACACATGAATCAAGGCTTCTTCAGCGCTGATACCGGCGCGCACGTTGAAGAGCGAGTCGCGGCCGATGAAGGTGTGCGCGGTGTCTTTCAGAGAGCTGAGGATTGATGCCTCGGCGTTGTTCGAGGCCAGGGCCAGGCGAATACGCTGGGTGTCGATATCGTGTTCGGGGGTTCTGAATTGTCCAGGTAAGGACAGGGGCGGATCGGGAACGAGCTTTTTCATGGTGCATCTCCAATGTGAATGGAGCTGCCAGCTATCGCTGCTAAACGAAGGAGTGGCAGCTGTACGCAGGTTAGCAGACCGGTCACATTGGAAACCGGCGCACCCGAAGGTGCCCTGCGCACAGCCACCATAAAAAGCAGAAGAAAAACTCTGCCAATAGGTGACGTCGATGCGCCCAATGTGATGTTTCGAGCTGCTAAACCCGATCACTGATATGCAGTGATGAACCGAGCCTAGCCAGCCGAAGTATCAGGCGCAAGCGGGTTGGATTCTCTAGGAAAAGTCGCTCGATAGAAAGGGACTAGCCTTACAAGGCGTTGTGAGTTGGGCGAAGAATAGGGGCCATGACTGTGAGGTAGAAGCCCCGTTGGCTCAGGTGTTCAGGCCTGAACTTGTCAGACTTCAGTTCGATGACCACATAGCAGTGCTAAAAAAGCAGGTCGATGAAGAAGTCTTTTCCGCCCACTTCCAGTGCCACTTGCCGGCCAACAAAGGCAAAGCCTACCCCCAATTCCAGCAGAAAGCGGGTGACATGCTGCACCAAGGCATGTTCGATATCGCGCTCGTTTGCCTCCCGGGTCACGTCGAGAAAATTGAATACATAAGGGTCTTTCAACAGCCGTTGCGCTAGGTCCGAGTTGGGGGCAGGCAACTGCGTTGAGAAGTTGGTTTGTGCCATGCCTTCACGCTCCAGCAAGCGAGTCTTGATGTGCATGCCCAGCACGTTTCGGGACCAGCCGTATTCAACGGCTCGTTGGGCGTAGGCCAGGCACTCTTGTGGCACTTTCAGCTTGGTGATCAGCAGCAGATTGTGGCCCCACGGCAATTGTCCGATAGCCTGTTGGACAATCTCAGAATCGGGCCAGGCCTTGGCAAAACCATCTGACCTTCAATCGATTTTGCTATCCTGCGCCCCTTTTCCCCACCGCAAGGAGCGCAGGCATGACCCAGCCCATTGGCAGCAGTCCGCAAACAAGGGCTGGCCAACAGCGTCACCTGCAACACTTCCTTTTCCGTCTGACCACAGCACTCCTGCTTGGCCTCGGGCTCCTCACCCCAACCGCCCAAGCCAACCCCACCACCACCTACCGCGGCACCCTCGGCGACACTCCGGTTGAACTGGCGCTCACCTACGACTCCCAATACGGCGGCGGTATGTCCGGCTATTGGTTCTCCGAGTCCGAGCGCTTGCCCATGGCGTTGGAATCCACCCCTTTCCACCCTGGCTCCGCGCTGTTGATCAACATCATGGACAACCCGACCCTGCCGGCGACGGCGGTGTCGTTGCAGCCGTTCGCCGAGGGGGCAGAGGCGCTGCAGGGCAGTCTGGTGGATTTGCGCACGGGCACGCAGCAGCCGTTGCAGTTGCAGCGGGTGACGCGTTTTGGCGGCAGTCAGCGGGAGGCGTTTGATGGGGAGTTGTTGCAGCCGGTGTTCGATCGGGATTTCTATTTCAGTGTGCATGCCGCGCGCAAGGCCGGGGAGGAGGTCGGGCAGGTGGACAGTATCCGGGTGATCAGTCGCAACACCGGGAGGCAGGTGCAGGACATTCGTGGGCAGTGGTGCCTGTCGCCGGTGGGCACCCAAACCCTGACCTTTGGCCATTTCCAGGAAGAGGCGCGGATGGATTTCCGCGCCCAGGGCTATCGCCTGACGGAGGCGGATGGCCGGCAGTGGTGTTCGCCCACTCAGTATTACCTGTTCAACCGCGAAGGCCGGGAATACCTGCGCCATCCGCAGATGGAGCAGTTCGCTGCGGACGGCGATCTGCGCTTTTCCCCCAGTGGCCAGATGGAGTTCAGCAAGCAGGACTTCATCAATTACGACCAGCGCACTCGGCGTTGGGATTATTACCGGGTGATCAGCCCTGAGCGTTTGCAATATCTGTCGTCGGGCGAGGAGCGTTTCTGATGCGCGGGTTTGATCTTGGCCGTGGATTGGCGGCGGTGTTGTTGGCGCTGTGGTTGTTGCCGGTGCAGGCGTCCCATGGGGTGTATGAGGGGACCTTGGGCAAGCAGGCGATTGTCTTGACCCTGGGCAGCCAGAATGCGGTCTACCAGGGCACCTATGCCTATCAGCGCTATCGCACGCCGATCCGCCTCAAGCCGACCTTCAGCTACAGCAACAAGACGCTGGCCATGGATGAGCTGGACGAGCAGGGCTTGCCGGTGGCGCGTTTGCAGTTCAATGACTTGATGAACTCCCGCCAGCAGGAGCAGGTGCGCGGCACCTGGACCAGTTATCGCACCGGCAAGACCCTGCCCATTGCGCTGAAGCTGGTGGGCCTGGTGGATTCGGATCGCTCGTGGCCGCAGCCGGTCACCACGCTGTTGCAGAGTGCTTCCACCCAGCGCTGGTATTTCCAGGTGCCGATGCCGGGCAATGATCAGCGGATCACGACGGTGGAGGTGATGGACAAGACCAGTGGCAAGTTGCTGCAGACCCTGGCGGTTGCGGCGCCGGGGTGTCGCAACCTGGGGGTGGATACCTTGCAGGTGCAGGCTGAGGGGGAGCCGTTGCGGATTGGCTTTCAGGACTGCAGGTTGCCGGGGTTTGCGTGGAATGAGGGCAGCGGGCGGTTTGAGCCGTTGCCCTGAGGCAGGGGAGGGAAGCCTTGGGTAACAGAACAAGGGTCAGGTGTTGAACGTGGAAACTGTGGAGCCTCGTATGGACGACAAGCAATCCCCTGTGCTGATTCAGGTGTACATGGCCGATGACGATGGCGCCGTTCGCGAGGAGCTGCTGGCGCGGCAGATCGATGAGGATACCTACGAGTTGCTGTCCTCGCCGGGCCTGGCGCAAAACCTGGCGCGGGGCGATATCGTTTCCATCCGCAATCCCGATGCTCCGGCGCAAGTGCTGAAGCGGGGCGGCAATTTCTGCATTCAGATTTATGCCGATTACATTGATCCGGCGGTGATCAGTGCGCTTGAAAACGAGGTCGCTGGTGAACTGGGCGGAACCCTGGATGGGCTGTTCGAGGGGAACCTGTCATTCGCTGTTCCTGCGAGGAGTGGCATGGATCGTATCAATGCGGTGTTCGATCGCTTCCGCGAGCAAACCGGGATCGAGTGGTACTACGCCAATGTCTATAAAAACCTCGACGACGATGAGGACGAGACGCTGTTGAACTGGTGGTTGGACTGCTGATCTTTCCCGGGGCCTGGGCATGCCACCCAACAAACCGACCAAGTAGCGACCAAGTAAGCGACCAAGTCAGCACCCGGTAGTGCTCCAGCGGCCGTTCTGTGGTGTGGGCCTGCATGGGCGTGGGGGAGCGCTAATCGTCCAACAGCGTGTTGGACGATTGAGACTTTTGTACTGGCATTGGAAAGAGGCGTGCCGACCTTTTGTTTGCTCAATCGTTGGGTGTGCTTTTTACCGGCGAGGGCGTGCTTGAGGACGCCTTCGCCGGCAAGCCGGCTTCTGCGGTGGATGTAGGAAGGGTCTGTCTTTTCTGTAAGGCAGGCTGGAGGCGCTGATTGCGGTGCTGTTCTGTGGGATAACCATCAGCGCAACCCTGGACGTACTGATCGATACCAGGGCGTATCCCACGCAGAGAGGTCGTAGCCATGGGCCAGGAAATGCGGCTGTTTCAGGAGGACTTGCTTAAGGCGGTTGCCGATATGAGCGCCGGTAAGGCTGTGCGCTCAGTGACGCTGTCCGTGGCGACTCGTCGCCAAGGATGGGCGGGAGACGGGCAAGGTACGTTTGTCGAGATTTTGATGGCTGGCTTGTGCCGGCGCTGCAGTTTTTCCGGCAAGCCACAACGCCCGGGATTTCGTGGGCGTTGTAGCCGCTGCCGCAGGCTGCGATCGGCCCCGTAGGGGCCGTCTGCCTCAGAAACTCACTGAAGCACTCAACCGCGCCGTCAACGGCGCGCCCTGGAACAGGTAGTCGTCGCCCATGTATTCCCCAGCGTCGCGCCAGTAGCGCTTGTCGAACAGGTTGTCCACGGTCAGGCGAAATACCGTGTCGTAACCGTCAATGCGGGTGCTGTAGCGGCTGCCGATGTTGAAGATGGCGTAGGCGCCGGTGGCGACGTTGCCCTGGCGGTCGGCGTACTTGCTGCCGCTGTACTGCATGCCGCCCAGCAGGGCCAAACCATCGAGCCAGGGCAGGGCGTAGTCGCCCTGCAGGCTGGCCCGCAGGCGGGGGACGTTGAGGGTCTGGTGGCCTTCGTAGGCAGGGGTGCCGGTGCCCTCGACCCGCGAGCGGATCGCCGCGACGCTGGCGGCAATCTGCAGGCGCTGGGTGGCCCAGCCGTTGGCCGCCAGTTCCAGGCCGGTGTTCTTTTGTTGGCCCTGCTGGACATAGGTGAAGCCGCCAGCGGCGTCGGGGCGCGAGTATTGGTAGGCCTGGCGCATCTGGAACAGCGCGGCGCTGAAGCTCATGCGCTGCCAGTCGTACTTGATGCCGGCTTCGATCTGCCGCGAGACGGTGGGGGCCAGGGTGTCGAATCGATTTTCTGCGAACCACGGTGCCTGGCCACCCAGGCTCAAGCCCTTGCTGTATTGGGTGTACAGCGAAAGGTCGCTGATCGGTTTGTAGATCAGCGCCGCCTGGGGCAGGAATACATAGCGCTGGGTGTGGCGATCGCGCACGCCGTCCTTGTCGAAGCTTTCTTCGTCGAGGCGCACTTCGCGCCCGCCGAGGACGGTCTGCCACTGTTCGTTGAAGCTGATGCGGTCGCTGAGGAACAGGCCGTATTGGCGGCTGTCCAGGCGTTTGTGGGAGTCACGCAGGTCTTCAGTGGAGCGAGGACGATCTTCCGGTTCGTTGTTGATATTGCCGCTGCCGATCATTTCGTTAATGGCATCGCGCTTGTTCACTACCCGGCGGAACGCACTGGTCCCCACCGTCAAATCATGGCCCAGGCCCGCTGCATCGAAGCGGCCATTGAGCAGCGCCTGCACCTCATCGTTGCGCCGGGTGTCGTCGGGGCTGCGGAAGTCGTAGATGTCGTAGTTGCCTTCCGGGCTGAAGTAATTGGGCACCTTGACGCTGGAGCAGCTGGTAGAACCGTAGCAACCCCAGGCAAACGAACTGTAGTCATCGATCACCACCTTGCTGCGCGACGCACTGAGGCTGCCCTTCCAGTCGTCATTGAAGCGGTATTCGAAATTGCCACCGATGTTCAGCGATTCATTGGTCACCGGCTTCGACCCGCTCTGGTGCCCCAGGAGCTTTTTCGGCGAGGCGTGGTGCGGCAGGCTGGAACCGCCCAGCAGTTGATAGCCCGGGGCCGAGCGCTGCTGTTTGTTCTGGTATTCGATATCCAGTTGCAGCAGGGCGTCGGGGCTGATGTTCCAGTCCAGGGCCAGGGAGGCAAAGTCGCGCTGGCCGTTGGTGTGTTCGACGTAGGAGTGCAGGTCTTCATGGGCCAGGTTGGCGCGCAGGCCGAACTGCTGTTCGCTGCCGAACCAGCCGCCGACATCGGTGGCCAGGTAGCCGCTGCCGCGATCGTCGGTGGAGACGGTGACCGAACGAATGTCCGTGGGCCGCTTGGTCACGTAGTTGACCAGGCCGCCCGGTTCGCTGATGCCGCTTTGCAGGCCGGAAAGGCCCTTGAGCAGTTCCACCCGCTGCTTGTTTTCCAGGGCGACGTTCTGCTCGCCAGTGAGGGTGTGGTTGTTGATCTTGTAGCTGCTGGCGGCATTCAGCGAGAAACCGCGCACTTCGAAGTTCTCGTAGTAGCCCACCGGCGCGTAGCTCTGGCCCACCGAGGCGTCGTTCTTCAGCACGTCGCTGAGCAGGCGCGCCTGCTGGTCCTTGATCAGTTCTTCGTTGATCACGCTGATGGAGGCCGGGGTATCCAGCAGCGGCGTTTCGCTGAAGCTGCCCACCGAGGCGCTGTCGCTGCGATAGCCGTATGGTTCCTCGCCACTGACGGTCTGGGTCGGCAGCTGGGTGCTGGCGGCGTTGCTGGCCATGCTGCTACCGGCCAGCAGCAGGCCCAGGGTCAGACGATTGAAAGGCAACCCCGTGGTGCGGGCGTGCACGCGGGCAGTCGGGTGAATCCGGCTCATGAACAGTCCTTGAAGGCGACGCCGTGCCGTGGCGCAGCCGGAGGCGTTTTCCGGGGGGCTACGGGCGTCGACCTGAGTGTGTAGTGAGGAACAGCGGGGGAGTCTTGCGGGCTTCAGGCCAGTGGCTGGCGGCTGTCGCTGCGTGCTGTCGGGCAGGCGCCATCATACAAGTTGCGGCGAGGGGGTAAAGGCGGGAGTGGCGCAGGACCGATGTCGGGAGCGCGGCGGCTCAGCTCCTGGCATAAACGGCTGGCGAGTCGTGCTCAGGTTCCGGAGGGTTTATCTGCAGGTTCTTGAGCTGATGTTCCAGGGCCTCCACCTTGCGCAGCAGTAAGGCGATGATTTTTTCATCCCGTTGGCGGGCTTCGTCACTGACCAGGGATTTTTCCAGCCGATCGACGATTTCATTGTTCATGCTGCGGTTTTCGCGTTTGGCGATGTGTTTGAACTGAGTGTGCAGTTCACCCGGAAGACGAATGATGAACTTTTGCTGGGAGGAGCACATAGCGGGCCTCGGAATGATGTCAAAGAGCAACATCATAGGAACGAGGCAGGCTTGCTTGCTTCAGGAAAATTCTTAAAAGCATGACAAAAACCACGCTTTTTTCATTAGGAAGTTTCTGGCAGGCACAAGACCCCGTTGCAATCCGATGGAAAAAGCGGACCTGATCCAGGTCCGTTTTTCATCGGGAGCATTCAGCCGCTGACGTGGCCTCCGAGCCTCAACGGCGGTCCAGCCACACCGTCTGCGCGTTGCAGAATTCGCGCACGCCGAAGTGCGACAGCTCGCGCCCGAAGCCGCTTTTCTTCACCCCGCCGAAGGTCACCCGAGGGTCGCTGGCGCTGTAGCCGTTGATGAACACGCCGCCGGTTTCCAGTTCGTCGGTCATCTGCCGGGCCCGTTCCAGGTCCTGGGTGAAGATCGTCGCGGTGAGGCCGAACTCGCTGTCGTTGGCCAGCTCCAGGGCGTGTTGCGCGTCCCGGGCGCTGATGATGGCGGCCACCGGGCCGAACAGTTCCTGCCGGAAGGCGGTCATCTGCTCGGTGACGTTGGCCAGCACCGTGGGCTGATAGTAGTTGCCGGCGCCTTCGACCTTGTCGCCGCCCAGCAGCAGGGTGGCGCCTTCGGCCAGGGTGGCCTGGACTTGCTGGTGCAGTTCGTCGCGCAGGTCGAAGCGGGCCATCGGGCCGAGGTAGGTGTCGCTCGCCAGCGGGTCGCCCATCACCAGGGCGCGGGTGGCTTCGACGAATTTGCGGGTGAATGCCTCCACGACGCCTTGCTCGATGATCAGGCGCTTGGCGGCGGCGCAGACCTGGCCGGTGTTCTGGTAGCGGCCGATCACCGCGGCCTTGACCGCTTCGTCCAGGTCGGCGTCGTTGAGCACGATAAAGGGGTCGGAGCCGCCCAGTTCCAGTACGCACTTCTTCAGCGCGGCGCCGGCCTGGGCGCCGATGGCCATGCCGGCGCGCACGCTGCCGGTGAGGGTCACGGCGGCGATGCGGCGGTCGGCGATGGCGCGGGACACGCCGTCCGGGGTGACGTTGAGCAGCTCGAACACGCCATCAGGGAAACCGGCGCGCTGCATGACGTCCAGCAGCAGGTAGGCGCTGCCCATGACGTTCGGCGCGTGCTTGAGCACGTAGGTGTTGCCGGCCAGCAGCGCCGGCACCGCGCCACGCAGCACCTGCCAGATCGGGAAGTTCCACGGCATCACCGCCAGCAGCGGGCCCAGGGGGCGGTACTCGATGCGCGCCTTGTCGTGCTCCACCAGGGTCGCTTCCGGGGCCAGCATGGCCGGGCCGTGCTCGGCGTACCACAGGCACAGCTGGGCGCACTTCTCGATTTCGCCGCGGGCCTGGGGCAGGGGCTTGCCCATTTCCTGGCTGATCATCCGCGCCATGGCGTCGCTGCTGTCGCGCAGGGCCTGGGCCAGGGCCGTCAGGCGCGCGGCGCGGGCGGCGACGCTCTGGCGTTTCCACAGGGCGAAGCCGCGGGCCGCGCGCTCCAGGGTGGCGTCGGTTTCAGCGTCGGACTGGTAGGGGTAGGCGCCGATCTGCTCACCGCTGGCGGGGTTGATCGACAAGGCGTGGGTGTGGCTGGAAACAAGGCTCATGGCAGCGTCCTGCAAGGTGGGAATGACGGCAGGTTACGGCGCTGGCTCTTTTCTGAAAACTGAATAATATTAAGCGAGTCGTTCACGTTTGGAGAATGCTGTGGATCTGGTCCAGCTGGAAATTTTCAAGGCCGTTGCCGAGCAGGGCAGCATCAGCGCCGCCGCGCAGCTGATCCACCGGGTGCCGTCGAACCTGACCACCCGGATCAAGCAACTGGAGCAGGACCTGGGGGTGGAGCTGTTCATCCGCGAGAAAAGCCGTATGCGCCTGTCGCCCGCCGGTTGGAACTTCCTCGATTACGCCCGGCGCATTCTCGACCTGGTGGCCGAGGCGCGCCTGACCGTGGCCGGCGAAGAACCCCAGGGGCCGTTTGCCCTGGGCTCGCTGGAAAGCACGGCGGCGGTGCGCATCCCGGCGCTGCTCGCGGCCTACAACCAGCAATACGCCAAGGTCGAGCTGGACCTGTCCACCGGCCCCTCGGGGACCATGATCGACGGCGTGCTCGCCGGCCGTCTGGTGGCCGCCTTCGTCGACGGCCCGGTGCGCCACCCGGCCCTGGAAGGGCTGCCGGTGTTCGAGGAGGAAATGGTCCTGATCGCGCCCCTGGGCCACGCCCCCATCACCCGGGCGCGGGAGGTCAACGGTGAAAGCATCTACGCCTTTCGCGCCAACTGTTCCTACCGCCATCACTTCGAGAGCTGGTTCACCCAGGACGCCGCGGTGCCGGGCAAGATCCATGAAATGGAGTCCTACCACGGCATGCTGGCCTGCGTCAGCGCCGGCGCCGGGCTGGCGCTGATGCCCCGCAGCATGCTGGAAAGCATGCCCGGCTGCGCCACGGTGAGCGTCTGGCCACTGTCGCCGCGCTTTCGCTTCCTGCGCACCTGGCTGGTCTGGCGGCGCGGCACCGTGTCCCAGAGCCTGAGCAGTTTTGTGAAGTTGCTGGAGGAGCGTGGGGTGGTGCTGGCAGAAGGGTGAAAGGGAGCGGTTTATCAGCGCCTGCTCAAGGCCAGGCGCGCGGCGAACAGCACGAAGATCATCCCTGTGGTGCGGTCCATCCACTGGATCACCTTTTCCCGCTGCAGCACCCCGCTCAGTGAGCGGGTGGCGCCAATCAGCAGCAGGGACCAGATCAGCCCGAGCACCACGTGGATGCTCACCAGACCGAAGGTCCAGAGCACCAGCGGCTGGCCCTGGGGAATGAACTGCGGCAGGAAGGACACGTAGAAGATCCCCACCTTGGGGTTGAGCACGTTGCCCAGCAGGCCCTTGAGAAACCAGTTGGCTCCGGGTTTTTCAGCGGTGCCAGAGGGGGCGAAGGCGCGGCGCGGGCGCAACAGCATGTTCAGCCCCAGCCAGGCCAGGTAGGCGGCGCCGCAGTACTTCAACAGGTTGAAGGCCAGTTCCGACACGGCAATCAGGGCCCCCAGGCCGAAAGCCACGGCCGCGCCCCAGAGCAGGCAACCGGCGTTGATCCCCAGTGCCGCGCGCAGGGCCTGGCGTTTGCCTTCCACGGTGGCGGTGCGCAGCACCAGGGCGGTGTCCAGGCCCGGGGTCAGGGTCAGCAGGGTGGCGGCCAGGGTGAAGGCCAGGAGGTTTTCGGCGATGGGCATGGGCAGGGTTTCAAGCTGAGACGTTGGCGAACGTTAGCACAGCCGTGGAGTGCCAATGCGCGCCGCGGGTGCGGTCATGTCTGTGGGAGCGAGCTTGCTCGCGATGCTTGCCAAAGCGCCGCCTATTCCCAGTGAGTGCGCGTTATCGTTGGCGTCCTTCGCGAGCAAGCTCGCTCCCACAAGGGTGGGGCAAAACGGGCCGCAGGGTTCCGCGATGCCCAGTTGCAGTTGCCGGGCTTCGATCTGTTGTCGGCGACCATCCCCAGGGTTGTCTCGGCCGGCAGGCGATGCAGGCCCAGGGTGCTGATGCTCGGACACTGGCTCAGAATCTCCAGGTCATGGCTTTGCGGGCTGATGTGCAGGCTCTGCAACTCGGGCATGCGGGCAATCGGCGCCAGATCGATGGCCGGGCCCTGGTCCAGGGAGAGCCGCAGGCTGTGCAGGCGTTCGAGGTTGGGCAGGGCCAGAAGCCCGGGCAGCTCGGCGCGGAAGACTTCCAGGGCAAGCTCCCTGAGCAGGTGCAGGCTGCCAATGGCCTGGAAATGTTCCAGGGTTTCGAGGCCGTCCAGGCTCAGCGAGTGGACGTTGGGCAGGGCGAGCAAGGTCCGGCCATCAAAACCTCTGCTCGAATAGTGGTTGTAGAAACGCACGGTAAGGCGCTCGCCATAACGTGCGCAGAGGGCATCGAGTTGTTCCAGCAGTTGGCAATCGTATTGCTCGACGCTGTGCCACTGGACGATGACCCGGGCCCGCGGATCGGCCTCCAGCCGGGCACCGACCTGCAGGCGCAGGTCGGCCTGGGTCGGTGCTTTGATTCGATGGGGAAACATCAGCGGTCCTTGAAGATTGTCGCGCGGCATCATGTCATACAGCATGCCCGGCTACGCCACGCCGAGCGCCTGGCCACTGTCGCCGCGCTTTCGATTCCTGCGCAGGGGCGATTGGTGAGCCTCAGGCCTTGCACCGGACCAGCGCCAGATACACCGCCGAGCCTTTCCCGGGTTCGATGTAATGCGCGTCGTCCAGGTCGGCTATCCGGGTCGGTTTTATCTCCAGTTCCAGCTCCGGTGCGCCGGCGTACCATTCGTCATTGTCGTTCAGGCCATTCTCGAAAGCGTCGAGAAACCCCTGGCAACTGTCGAACTTGCCATAGCTGTAGTTGCCTTGCTGGTCGCTGTAGAAGCGTGAGTAGCTCAGCAACACGATGCCCCAGCGCTCAATGCGCTCACCGGGACTGGTGCGGGGGATCTGCTTGACCAGGTCCTTGCGGATTTCCCAGATCTTGTAATAGGCATTCTTGTTGTTGTGCACCACCTTGAACTCGATGGCGGTAGAGGCCTTGTCGTCGTATTTGTTCTCGACCCAGATATCCACCTTGCGCCGCTCGGCGGCGATCAGCCAGCGCGGGACGTTGCTGCGTTCATCCAGCTGGCCGCCGAGGCCGAAGTGCTCGCGATTGATGTCCAGCAGCGCCGCCGATTCCAGGCTCAGCCACAGTTCGGGAGCGGCGCTGACGATGATGGATTTGAGGATGCGCTGGCGTTCGTCTTTTTTCAGGTGAGCCAGCAGCAGTTCGGTAAAGCCGGGAACAAAGGACATGGGATCTCCTTATCAGGTCCAAAAAAGGTGGAGCGGTGAGGTTGATGCTGTTCTGTAGGAGCGAGCTTGCTCGCGATGATCTCGAAAGCGCCGCAGGTTCCCTGTGAGTGCGCGTTATCGTTGGCGTCCTTCGCGAGCAAGCTCGCTCCTACAAGGGCAGCCGGTGTTCAGTACGTTCCGCGGGGTTCTGGGATGCCCAATTGCTGTTGCCGGGCTTCGATCTGTTTGTCCACGGCGCGTTTGCCACTGCGCAACTTCAGGTGCTGCACGCTGGGCGGCAGCTGTTGCTCGATCAGGGCCAGCAGGTCCACCTGTGGGGTCTTGATCAGGCGCAGGTCGGTGATTGTCGAGGTGTGCAGGTGGTTGATCGCCCCGAGGTTCTTGAGGTTGATCAGGCTCAGCTTGCGCAACTGCGGCGCACCGCCCAGGTCCAGTTGGCTCAATTGCGCCTGGTCCTCGATCTTCAGCGCTTCAAGCTGTGGAAAGCCGTCCAGGTCCAGGCGGTTGAGGCCGCGAACCCGCATGATCTCCAGTTCCTTGACCTGGGGGTTGCGCAGCTCCGGCATCTGCTCGCGGCTGCCGAAGGTCACCGAGAGGCTGCGCAGGCCGGTCATGCTGGCGACCATCCCCAGGGGCGTCTTGGCCGGCATGCGGTGCAGGTCCAGGTGGTTGATGCTCGGGCACTGGCTGAGCACGTCCAGGTGATGGCTTTGCACACTGAGGGACAGGGTGTGCAGCTCGGGCATGGCGGCCAGTGGCGCCAGGTCGATGGCCGGGCCTTTGTCCAGGGACAGGCGCAGTGTTCGCAGCCCCCTCAAGTTGGGCAGGGCCAGGAGGCCCGGCAGGTCGGCGCTGATGACTTGCAGGGCAAAGTCCTTGAGCTTGCGCAGGCTGCCAATGGCTTCGTAGTGCTCCAGGCTGTCGAGGCAATCCAGGCTCAGGGACTGGACATGGGGTAGGGCCAGCAACACCCGGGCATCAAACGCACTGCCCGGGTAATGGCTGTAGAAGCGCACGTTGAGGCGCTCGCCGTAGTGGGCGCAAAGGCTGTCGAGTGAGTTCAGCAACTGCGCGTCATATTGCGCGCCACGCTCGAACTGGACGATGACCCGGGCCTGTGGGTCGGCTTCCAGATGGGCCTGGACCTTGAGTGTCAGGTCTTCTCGGGTCGGGGCATGAATTCGGTGGGGAAACATCAGCGGTCCTTGATGATTTTCGCCGCGGCATCATGCCATTGCGCAATCCGCACTGCCATCGACCCGGCCAATGGCAGCCAAGGTTACGGGTCGACTTGCCCCATCAGCTCGGCCACCGATTCCGGGCGCTTGGCGTAGCGCTGGGCCAGCACCGCACAGACCATCAGCTGGATCTGGTGGAACAGCATCAAGGGCAGAATCAGCACGCCCATGGTGCTGCCGGCAAACAGCACCTGGGCCATGGGCACGCCGGTGGCCAGGCTCTTTTTCGAGCCGCAGAAGAGGATGGTGATGCGGTCTTCCTGGTCGAAGCCGAACAGCTTGCCGAGAAAGCTCGAGGCCAGCAGCACCAGGGCCAGGAGGATGCAGCAGGCCACCACCAGCCCGCCCAGTTCCCACAGTGGGATCTGCTGCCAGATGCCTTCGTTCACCGCCTCGCTGAAGGCGCCGTAGACCACCAGCAGGATCGAGCCCTGGTCGACGAAGCGCAGCCAGTGCTTGTTGCGCCCGACCCAGGCGCCGATCCAGCGCCGGGCGATCTGCCCGGCGATGAACGGCAGCAGCAGTTGCACGCTGATCTTGAGGATCGCATCCAGGGTCGAGCCGCCGTCGCCGTGCACGTTCAGCAGCAGGGTGACCAGGAGCGGGGTGAGGAAGATCCCGAACAGGCTCGACGCCGCGGCGCTGCAGATGGCCGCCGGGATATTGCCCCGGGCCAGGGAGGTGAAGGCGATCGCCGATTGCACCGTGGCCGGCAGGGCGCACAGGTAGAGCATGCCCAGGTACAGGTCGTTGCCCACCAGCGGCGACAGCAGCGGCTTGAGCGCCAGCCCCAGCACTGGAAAGAGGATGAAGGTCAGGCTGAACACCAGCAGGTGCAGGCGCCAGTGGCCGGCCCCGGCGATGATCGCCTCGCGCGACAGCTTGGCGCCGTGGAGGAAGAACAGCAGGCCGATGGCGAGGTTGGTCAGCCAGCCGAAGCCGACCGCCACTTGGCCGCTGGCTGGCAGGAAACTGGCCAGCAGGACCACGCCGATCAGGGTCAGGGTGAAGTTGTCGGGCAAAAGACGCGAGCGAGTCATAGCGGGATCATCCGGGGGTTGCCAAGTGCAGTGGGGCGACTCTAACGTGGCTGCGTTTTACCGACTAACGCCAAGGAGCCAGTTAATGCCGCCTAAAGGACATGAAAAGATCGTCCGGCGCAGTATTCCCGGGCTGCCAAGCCTGCCGAGACCGGTGTACGGGCGCACCGAGTCCTTGCCCAATCGCGCGCTGACCCGGCGCCACAGCCACCCTTGGGTCCAGTTGTCCTACGCAATTGCCGGGGTGCTGGAGATCCAGACCAGCGGCGGGCGCTTTGTCGCCCCGCCGCAGCGCGCGGTGTGGATTCCCGCCGGGGTGCCGCACCGGGTGTTCAGCTCGCCGCGCACCGAAATGCGCAGCCTGTACCTCGATTGCAGCGTCACCGCCTGGGCGGCCACCGACAGTTGCCAGGTGCTGGCGGTCAGCAGCCTGCTGCGGGAGCTGATCCGCGCCTTTAGCGAACTGCCGGTGGAGTATGTCGAGGACAGCGCCGACGGGCGCCTGGCCCAGGTGTTGCTGGACCAGCTGGCCGCCGCGCCGCAACTGGACCTGATGCTGCCGCTGCCGCTGGACGCGCGCTTGCGCTCGATCTACCGCAGCCTGCAGGCGCACCCGGAGCAGCCGACCACCCTGGGCCAATGGGGCCAGAAGCTCGGGGTCACGGAGAAGACCCTCAGCCGCCTGTTTCTCAAGGACACCGGGCTGACCTTTCGCGCCTGGCGCCAACGCTTGCGCCTGCTCGGCGCGCTGACCCCGCTGGAGCAGGGCGAGCGGGTCACCGATGTGGCCCTGGCCTGCGGCTATGACTCGACCTCGGCGTTTATCGCCGCGTTTCGCCAGCAGTTCGATGCCACCCCCGGCGAGTTCTTCCGCGACCTCTGAACCCCCGCGATTCCTGTAGCCGCTGCTGAGCCCGCGAAGCTGCGCAAAGGTCCGCAGGACCTTGCTTGACGACCTCCCGTCGAACCTCTATCGATCTTAAGAACCCTACGTCCCTTCGGGCCGTTCGCAGCCTGCGGCAGCGGCTACAGGGTGCGACGATGCGGCAGGTGCGGCAGGTGCGGCAGGTGCGGCAGGTCAGGCCTTTGATGGGCGCAGCAGTTCGATGCGCTCTGGCGGCACCAGGGTGCGCAGGGTCTTGTACAGGGCCCGGGTCTCCAGCAGGTTCCAGATCCGCAGCAGGGTTTCCAGGGCGTCCAGCGGCTTGCTGATGAAGTCCCGCGCGCCCAGGGCCAGCGCTCGCAGGCGGGTGTCGCGGGTGGCGTCGGCGGTGAGCACCAGGATCGGCAGGTAGTCGTTGGCCGGAATCCGCCGGTTGAGCTGTTCGAGCACGGCAAAACCGTCGAACTCGGGCATGTGCAGATCGAGGATCACCAGGTCCGGCTCGAAGCTGTTGAACAGCTCCAGGGTGCGCAGCGGCTGGGTGCTGCTCAGGACGTTGTGCAGGCCTTCGCGGGCCAGCAGCTGTTCCATCAGGTCGAGGTTGGGGCGCTGGTCATCGATGATGAGGATGCGCATATCGGCACTCATAGGGGCTCCGCTAGACAGGCATCGAGGTGGGCGAGGAACACCGGGATGTGGATTGGCTTGGTCAGGATCGCCGTGGCCCCGGCCTCGCGCAGGGCGCGCTGGGTCGGTTCGCTGGCGTCGGCGGTGATCATCAGGATCGGCGTGCTGGCTGTGCTGCCCGAGGCCCGCAGCCGTTGCAGCACCTCCAGGCCTTGCAGGTCCGGCAGGTTGACGTCCAGCAGGATCATCTGCGGCGCGTGCTGGCGAGCCAGGTCCAGGCCCATCTGGCCCTGCATGCTCGACAGCAGCTGGATGCCCGGGCGCCGTTGCAGCAGGGTTTCGATCAGCGCCAGGCTTTGCAGGTTGTCCTCGATGCACAGCACCTTGCCCTGGTAGCGGCCCGCGGCCGGTGCGGCGGGCGGGCTCAGCGCCGGGGCACTGAAGGTGGCGACGGCGGGAGCGTCGGGCAGGCTCACGTAGGGCAGTTCCAGGGTGAAGCGGCTGCCGCTGCCCGGGGTGCTGTGCACGCCCAGGCTGCCGTCCATCATTTCCAGCAGGCTCTTGCTCAGGGCCAGGCCCAGGCCGGTGCCCTCGACCCTGGGGTCGGCGTCCAGGCGTTCGAACGGCTTGAACAGAAGCTCCAGGCGATGGGCGGCAATTCCCGCGCCGGTGTCGAGCACGCTGATGCGCAGGCGCGACTGCTCGATCGTCACTTCAATGCTCACCCGGCCATCCGCGCGGTTGTATTTGATGGCGTTGGACAGCAGGTTGAGCAGGACCTGGATCAGCCGCTGGCGGTCGGCGATCACCCCGCTGTCGCTGGGCAACGGCGGCAGCGGCGCCAGGTGAATGCCGGCGTCGGCGGCCATCGGCGACACCAGGGTCAGGGCTTCGTGCAGCACCGCCGCCAGGGGCATGGGCTCGACGTTCAGCGGCAGGCGCCCGGCTTCGATGCGGGCGATGTCCAGCACTTCGTTGATCAGCCCCAGCAGGTGCTGGCCGGCCCGCAGGATGTGCCCGACCTGGGGCCGCTGGCCGGCGCTGGAATCCATGTCGAGCAATTGCGCGAAACCGAGGATGGCATTGAGTGGGGTGCGCAGTTCATGGCTCATGCGCGAGAGGAACTCGCTCTTGGCGCGGCTGGCGCTTTCGGCTTCTTCGCGGGCGGTGCCCAGGGCGATTTCCGCGGCGCGGCGGTCGGTGATGTCGCGGGTGATCTTGGAAAAGCCGCGCAGGGCGCCGCTGGCGTCGTACTGCGCGGTGATCACCACGCTGGCCCAGAAGCGGCTGCCGTCCTTGCGGCAGCGCCAGCCTTCCTCCATGTAGTGGCCGTGGGCGGTGGCTTCGCGCAGGGCCATGTCCGGGTGCTGCGGGCACTCTTCCGGCAGGTAGAACAAGGAGAAATGGCGGCCGATGATTTCCTGGTCGCGGTAGCCCTTGATCCGCTCGGCGCCGAAGTTCCAGGTGGTGACCATGCCGGCGGTGTCCAGGGCGAAGATCCCGTAGTCCTTGACCCCGTCGATGATCAGCCGCAGGCGTTCCTGGTTGTCGCGCAGGGCGCGCTCGCGCTCGGCCAGCAACTGCCCGGCCTCCACCAGGCGTGTGCCCAGCTGGCCGATCTCATCCAGCTCCGGCGCCTGTGGCAGCAGGGGCTGGCCCAGGGCCAGGCGCTGGGCGTTGCCCTGGACCTGCTGCACCCGGGTGACGATGCCGCGGGACAGCAGCAGCACCGCGACGATGGCGCCGAACAGCCCGCAACCGGCGGCCAGCAGGGTGGCGAACAGCAGGCGCATGCGGGTCGCGGCCGCGGCTTCGGTGCGTTCGGCCAGCAGCGCGTCTTCATGGATGCGCATGGCGCTGATCTGTTCGCGCAGCACGTCCAGCACCTGCTTGTTGTCGATGAGGATCGCGGTCACGGTGGCGCTGTCGTCGCGGCTGCCGTTGCGCAGGGCCACCAGGCCTTCGAGCTTGGTCTGGATCAGCGGGGTGATGGTGTGCAGGTACTCGCGCATGCGCGTGTCGCGCACGTTGCGGTCCAGGCGTTGCAGGGCGGCCTCGATCTGTGGGCGGGCCTGCAGGTAGGCGGGCAGGAAGTCCTCGCTGCGGGTCAGCAGGTAACCGCGCACGCTGGCCGCGGCTTCGGCCAGCAGGGTGTGCACGGTCTGGATATCGCCCTGCACCAGCAGCACCCGGCGCACGTCTTCTTCGGCGCGGGCGGTCTGGCGTTCGGCGCTGTAGATCAGCACCAGGGACAACAGCAGGATCACCAGCGGCAGGGAAATCACCACCAGCGCCTTGCCCCGCAGCGGCAGGTCGGCCCAGCGCCGGGCGCTGCGCAGGTTCATGGCCACTGTCCGTTGGGCTGGGCCACCAGCCCCAGGGCGATGCCGCGCACCGCCGCCTGGGTGCGGTCGGAGGCGCCGAGCTTGCCGATCACCCGCTCGACGTGGGCCTTGGCGGTGCCGGTGGTGATGCCGAGCTTTTCGCCGATCTCGCGGTTGCTGAAGCCGCCGGCCACCAGCCCCAGCACCTGGCGCTCGCGGGCGGTCAGGGCCTGGGCCTGGGGCATCTGGCCGCTGCCGCGTTCGGTCATGCGTCGCAGCAGGCGCGCGCTGACCGCGCTGTTCAGGGCTTCCTCGCCCTGGGCCACCCGTTGCAGGGCGCTGATCACTTCGTCGCGGCTGGCGTCCTTGAGCAGGTAGCCCACGGCGCCGGCGGTCATGGCCGCTTCCAGGTGATCGGGGCTGTCGTCCATGGTGAAGATCACCACCTTGACCTCGGGCTGGCGCTGCTGCAAAAGGCGCGCGGCCCCCAGGCCATTGAGCCGGGGCATGCGGATGTCGAGGATGGCGATGTCCGGGCGCAGTTGCTCGCACAGGGCCAGGGCTTCCTCGCCGTCGCTGGCCTGGCCCACCACTGCGAATTCCGGATTGCCCGCCAGCAGGGCGACGAACCCGGTGCGGGTCACTTCATGGTCGTCCGCCAGGACCAGGCGTATCTGCGCGCTCATAGGGTTTGCTCCAAGGGGTGGGCCGGCACCCGGGTCAGCAGCCGGGTACCGTTGCCGGGCTGGCTGTCGCAACTGAAATAACCGCCCAGCAAATGGGCGCGCTCGTGCATGGCGACCTGGCCCAGCTGTTCGCGGCCCGGGGCCGGCGAGCTGATGAAGCCGCAACCGTCGTCGCTGACCCCGAGCAGCGCCTGGCCGTCTTCCAGGGCCAGGCTCAGGTGCACCTGCGAGGCCCCGGCGTGCTTGAGGATGTTGTTGATGGCTTCCTGGGCGATGCGGAACAGGGCGATCTCCACCGCGGCGGGCAGGCGCTGCGGCGCGCGCGCCCCCCAGTACACCACCAGGCCGGCGTCGCGCAGGCGGTCGGCCTCGCGGTCGATGGCCCGCAGCAGGCCGAAGTCGTCGAGCACGTGAGGGCGCAAGCCGCCGATCAGTTGCCGGCCTTCGCCGACGCAACCCTGGGCCAGTTGCAGGATGGTCTGCAGCTCTTCGTGCAGCTCGGCGGGCAACCGCGGACAGCGCCCGGCGAAGCCCTGCAGGCGCTGGTGCAGCCCGGCCAGGGTTTGCGCCAGGCCATCGTGCAGGTCATAGGCGACCCGCTTGCGTTCGTCTTCCTGGGCGCTGAACAGGCGCTGCACCAGTTCCGACATGCTGCGCTCCCGGGCTTGCAGGTCGCGCAGCAGGCGATGGTTTTCCAGGTGCGCCGCCAGCAGGGTGGCCAGCAGTTGCAAAGATTCCAGGTCTTCGCTGTCCGGCGGGCTGATGGGCACGCTGTTGGCCAGCAGCAGGGCGCCGAAGGCGCGGCCGTCGGCGCGGTGCAACAGCACCCGCAGCACGGTGCTGCCCTGGGTCGGCGGCGGTTCTGGCCACTGCGGGTGGTCGGCCAGGGCGCGCAGGCCTTGCAGGCGCTCGTCGTGACCCTGGGCGGCGCGGGTGTGCACCACGCCATCCTCGGCCCACTCCAGCAGCAGCCCGTGGTCCATGGCGGCAAAGGCACAGGCCCGTTGCACCACCCGCTGGCGCATCTGCTCGGGTGGCAGCTGCAGCAGCTCCTGGCCGGTGTCCACCAGCAGCCGCAGGCGCGCGGCGCGGCTCTGCGACTGTCGATACTGGCTGCGCAGGGCCAGAGCGCTGGCGGGGTCGAGGGGCGGCGTGGACATGGCGGGGCTCCGGGGCGACGGCGGTGCGGTTGAACAGAGGTGGGCATTAGACCTGTTGCCCGGCAGCACGCCTATCTGCCGAATGGCATAGGCCGAAAGCTCCGGTTGGCCGATGGCGCGGGCGACGGCGATGGGCAAAGTGTGGCTCATTGAAACCCACTGGAGAAATCGTATGAATCTGAAAACTACCGCACTGGCCCTGTTTTTTGCCTTCACCGCTCCGCTGGCGGTGGCCGCCGAGGTCAAGCCTTATGTCTACAGCAGCGTTGCCGAGTTGCCACAGGCGGCCCAGGACCGTGAGATCGCTGGCCTGTTCGACCGCTGGAACAGCGCCTTGCAGACCGGCAACCCGCAATCGGTGGTGAGCCTCTATGCAGCGAACGCGGTGTTGCAGCCTACGGTTTCCAACCAGGTGCGCAGCACCCACGCGCAGATCCAGGACTACTTCGAGCACTTCCTGGCGTCCAAGCCGGTGGGGCAGATCAACTACCGTGAAATCCGTCACCTGGGCCCCGATGCCGCCCTGGACAGCGGCGTCTACACCTTCACCCTGACCGATGCGGCCGGCAAGGCCGAGAAGGTCCAGGCGCGCTACACCTTCCTGTACGAGCGCATCGATGGCCAGTGGAAGATCCTCAACCACCACTCTTCGGCCATGCCGCAAGTTCAGCCGCAACTGGCCGCTCACTGAGCCACGTGCTTTACCCTTCACGCCGAGCCTGTGCTCGGCGTTGTCGTTGTCGTTGCCCGGGGCTCACTGCTCGCGGTAGCGCCCCGGGGTCATGCCGAACCAGCGCAGGCAGGCCTTGTGGAAACTGCTCTGGTCGCGAAAGCCCAGCAGGGCGCCGATGTACTTGACGCTGCGCATCGAGTTGCGCAGAAAACTGTGGGCCAGCATCAGCCGCGCCTCGTCCTGCAGGGCCGAGAAATGCACGTCTTCGTGCCCCAGCCGGCGCTGCAGGCTGCGGGTGCTGACCCCGACCATCTGCGCGATGTTCGGCAGGTCGCTCGGCGCGCCCTGGGCCAGGCGTTCCGACAAGGCTCGCCGGACACGGGCGGTCATCGAGCCGTTGTGCAGCAGGTTGAGGCGGTTGCGCGCGTACTCCAGGTGCAGCACGTCCAGGGCCGGGTCGGCGGTGGGCAGGGCGATGGCGCAATCCTGGCTGCTGAACGACAGGCTGTTGTAGGGCGCGCAAAACTGCAGGTTGTCCCCCAGTAGCCGGCGCAGTGACGTGGTGTCCAGGGGTTCCGGGTAGGTGAAGGTGGCCGCCAGGGGGCGCACTTTGTGCTGCGGCAACAGCCAGTGCAGCAGGCCCAGGGTCTGGGCCGCGCCGGCATCGATGAAGGCCCGGGGCATGATCGAGGGTTCGCTGGCCACGTCGAAGCCGATCAGGGTCAGCATCTGCGGTTTGCGTTCCAGGCACATGCAAAAGCCGTTGCTGATCAGCGCGTGGTAATCCACCAGGCGTTGCAGCGCGGTGCCCAGGGTGGCGCAGGACATCACCGCATACCCCAGGGCCTCCAGGTTGGCCGGGTGGGCCTTGCTGTAAGCCAGCAGGCCGAGGTCCGGCTTGCCGGTGCGACGCGCGGCTTCGTGCATGACCTGATAGACCAGTTCCAGTCTCACTCCCTTGGGGTTTTCATACACATCCCGCAGGCTGCTGCCGAATTGCTTGAGCAAGGTTTCGACGTGGGCGCCGCCTTCATTCATGACATCGGCAAGCACCCGAAAACTGGCGCTGGTCATTCTGTGCATAGGTCTTCCTGGACTGGTGGCTAAGTGATAGCGGAGAGGCCGTTCGCATGATTGCAATAAACGCGGGGCCGCAGACGATTCGGCAGCGCCGCGCGTTTCCAAGGACAAGCGAAAGGTATCCAGGAACACTTCCTCAAGGCGTACAGGAGGGTCGATCATGGTCGGCCAGGGGCCCTGAAGGATGGTGATGGCCAGCGCGTCGCGTGCGGTTTGTCGCGAGGGTGCCGTTGTCTTGCCCGGGGAGTTGTCATGCAAAGCGTCAGAGACTTTTATCGTGAACTGGCCGAGGGGCGCCTGATGCTGGCGTTCCAGCCGGTGGTGTGGTTGCCCGACAGCACTCGGGTGCTCTACCACGAGGGTTTGCTGCGCCATGTCGATGCCCAGGGCGGCGAAGTCTATCCTCTGGCGCTGCTGGAAAAACACCAACTGATGCGTGAACTGGATCACAGCGTGGTGCTTTGCGTGATCGAGGGTCTGCGCGGCAACGAGCGCCTGCGCCTGGGCTGCAACATCTCGGCGCAGAGCGCGATCATCGACGACTTCTGGTGGCCGATTCTGCAGGTGCTGCGCGACTGGCCTTCCGTCGCTGCGCGGCTGGTGATCGAGATCACCGAAAGCGCCACGCCACCGAGCATCGAGGCGGCCAGCGAGTTTGTCCTGTGCCTGCGCGAACTGGGGTGCCGGGTGGCCATCGATGATTTCGGCGCGGGCCTGGGCACCCTGGAATTCATCCGCCAGACCCGGCCGGACATCGTCAAGATCGACAAGGGCTACCTGCACCGGGCGCGTGGCGAACTCAACAGCGCGCAGACCCTCAGCCACCTGGTGCAACTGTGCAAGACCCTGGCGCCCTGCGTGATCATCGAGGGGGTGGAAACCGCCGCCGACCAGAGCCTGGCCACGGCCTGCGGTGGCGAGTGGGGGCAGGGCTATCTGTTCGGGCGCCCGCAGGTCGATCGCCTGGGCTGGCGTTGCCGCCTGGAGCAGCGGATGGCGCCGCTGTGTGCGCTGGATCAGGCCTAGCCCGGTTGCGCCACGGTACGGCGCCTGCCCCGGTGCGAGCCCGCCTGACGGGGTTCAATCAGCCTGCGGGGTGATGGGCGGGGTGTGGGCCGTCGGGTCTTGTACCTCGGCACTGATGGGCAATGCCGCCAGGTCTTCCTCGGGAATCTCCTTCATGTCCACGTGCATGTTGCGCTTGGGCCGTTCCGGCTGGAACGCGTCGTAGGGCAGCAGCACGGTGTCGAGCGCCGCATCCAGGGGCAGGCTGGCGATCATCAGGATCGGGCACACCACCATCACCCAGCAGCCGCCGGTGATCATGCGTGCGTAGCCCATGTCGTAGCCGGTGAGCACTTGGGCGTTGGTCTTGACGCTGCGGTAGTAGCGGTCGTCGCGAAAGTCCAGGGCATTGCCGCGAGTCATGTAGGTGCCGCAGCCGGACAGCAGCAGGGTGTTGAGCAGCAACAGGTAATTGATGATTCGGATGATCGGGCTTCCATTCAGGGCAGTGGCAGGGGGCGAGGCTCAGGGCTTCATCGCGTCGTAGGGCAGCAGCACGGTGTCGACGGCGGCGTCCAGGGGCAGGCTGGCGATCATCAGGATCGGACACACCACCGTGACCCAGCAGGCGCCAGTGACCATGCGTGCCTGGCCCATGTCGTAGCCGGTGAGTATCTGCGCGTTCATCGTCGTGCCGCGGTAATAGCGATCGTCGCGCCAATCATGGCCGCTACGAACCACGTAGGTGCCGCAACCGCTCAGCAGCAGAGTGTTGAGCAACAGGCAAAGGATGCTTCGGATGATCAGGCTTCCACGCAGGGTCGAGACAGGGGCGGGCGAGAATCAGTGACTCATCGCGTCATAGGGCAGCAGCGCGGTGTCGGCCACGGCATCCACCGGCAGGCTGACGATGGCCACCACCGGGCAGACGATGCTCATCCAGCAGAAGAGCGTGGCATAGCCGTCGTAGCCGCTGGCGCCGCGCATGGTCAGCAGTTCGATGTTGGCCTGGGTGCCTTTGTAGTAGTCGTAGCCGCTGTGGGCGTTGGGGGTGCGGGCGATCAGCGTGCCGCAACCCACCAGGGACAGCAGCGACAGTGCCAGTACAGCGTTGAGTGCTTTGATGATGCCATTCCTTAGCGAGCGGATTTTTGCCGCGCGCATCGTCGCAGAAGCCAGGCGCGCAAGCTAGATCGGCCTGGATAAATACTCGCCCGGCCCGATCAGACCTCTGACGGGATCAACAGCAGCAGATCGGTATCGCCGATATCCACGCCGGCCTGGCTCAGCAGGGTGCTGGCCTGACCCCGGTGGTGGGTCTGGTGATTGAAGAAATGCACCAGCAGGGCGTGCACATTGCGCTCGGCCACCACGCCCTGGGTGTTGGCGTAGTGCAGGTTGCTGTCCAGCTCGGCGTCGCTCAGTGCCTGGCAGAAATCGAGGATCAGCGAGTCCAGCCACTGGCGTTGTTGCCAGAGCCCGCGCAGGTCGGGAAACAGCAGGGTCTTGAGGTCCTGTGGCTGGGGCACCTGCTGCAGCGGGGCCAGAGCCGGAGGCCGCGCCGGGTGTTGGGCAAAGCGCTTGAGCCAGATCGTGTCACCGGCCAGCAGGTGATTGAGGGTGCCGAGGATCGAGCCGAAAAACGCCTGGCGGTCGAGGACGATCTGCGCCTCGGGCAGGGTCATGGCGGCGTTGTACAGCTTGGCGTTCATCCATTGGTTGTAGCGGGCCATCAGGCACAGGTGCTCGGTGCGCTTCATTGCTGTTCCTCTGGGGCTGGGCGTGCAGCAGCTTCGCAAGCTGGCTGGGCACTGCGCAAGAGGCGCCGTGAAGGCCTTGCGCACAGCCGGTTTTGCGGGCGTTGCAGCCATTAAAAAAACCGCCCCTTTGGCCCCGATAACATCGTTTCTCGGGGCTTGGGCTTTTCTCTATATTGGCCACCAGATCCAGCGCGGCAAGAGGCCGCGCGCCCTTTATGGTGAGCCGTTGCAATGAATAAAAAACCTGAACGCACAGGGCTGGAAAACCCCGGAACCGCTACCCGGGTGGTCTGGGGCGGCGAGCAAGTCCGTCACCCCTACAACGCCACGCAAACCCCGATTGTCGCCAGCGCCGCCTACGGTTACGACGACATTGACCAGTGGTACGACGTGGCCCTGGGCAAGGCCCCGGGCTTCATCTACAGCCGCATGAGCAACCCCACCGTGGAAACCCTGGAAGCCAAGCTGCGGGACCTGGAAAGCGCCGAATCGGCGGTGGCCTTCAGCAGCGGCATGGCGGCCATCAGCGGGGTGCTCTACAGCTTCCTGCGCCACGGCCAGCGGGTGGTGTCGACCAAGGACAGCTACGGCGGCACCAACAAGATTTTCGAAGAGTTCCTGCCGCGCATGGGCGTGGCCGTGAGCCTCTGCGAAACCTTCGACCAGCAGCAGATCGAGGCCGAGATCGCCAAGGGCTGCGACCTGCTGTACCTGGAAACCCCGACCAACCCGACCTTGAAGATCGTCGATATCCAGCGTCTGGTGGCGGCGGCGAAAAAAGTCGGCGCCCTGGTGGTGGCGGACAACACCTTCGCCACGCCGCTGAACCAGAACCCCCTGGCCCTGGGCGTGGACGTGGTGATCCACAGCGCCACCAAGTTCCTCAGTGGCCACGGCGATGTGCTCGGCGGCGTGGCCTGCGGCAGCGAAGCGCTGATGAGCCAGGTGCGCCATTACCGGGAAATCAACGGCGCCAGCCTCGATCCGTTCTCGGCCTACCTGATCATCCGCGGGATCAAGACCCTGGCCCTGCGCATGCGCCAGCAACAGCACAGCGCCGCGCAGCTGGCGCAGTTCCTGCTCAACGAACCACTGGTGGAATCGGTGAACTACCCGGGCCTGCCCAGCCACCCGAACCACGCCGTGGCCTGTGCGCAGATGCGCGGTTTCGGCGCCATCGTCAGCTTTGTCCTGGTGGGCGGCATGGACAGCGTCAAGCTGCTCTTGCCGCGCCTGCGCTATGCCCACTGCGCCGGCAACCTGGGTGCGGTGGAAACCATCTACGGCCCGGCGCGCACCACCAGCCATGTCGAGAACACCCTGGAAGAGCGTCAGGCCCTGGGCATTTCCGAAGGGCTGGTACGGGTCTCGGTGGGCATCGAAGACACCGATGACCTGCTGGCGGACCTGCAACAGGCCTTCGCCTGGCTGCGTCAATCGCTCAAGCACAACCCGGCGTCCGACGCCGTTCCTTCCCTGCAGGCCCGGGCCGAGGTCGCCCACTGAAAGAGCGCGCAACACCCCCACAGCAAGGCAGCCAGTGGGGGCTTCATGAAGAGGAATAACAATAAAAACCTGGTGGCATCCGATTTGTTTTCTGCCCATTTCCACAGTCGCAGAAATTGAGACTTGCCCTGACAACTTTCATGAGAACCATCATGTCCCTACAAGAACAACAGACCGACTTGCGCGGCGGCTTCAAGCAAGAAATGCAGACCCGGCACATTGTCATGCTCGCCCTGGGCGGGGTGATCGGCACCGGGCTGTTCCTCACTTCCGGCTACACGGTGAACCAGGCCGGCCCGCTGGGCGCGGTGATCGCCTACATCATCGGCGCGCTGATGGTGTACCTGGTGATGATGTGCCTGGGCGAGCTGGCGGTGCAGATGCCCGAGACCGGCTCCTTCAGCACCTACGCCACACGCTTTCTCGGCCCCGGCACCGGCTACACCGTGGCCTGGCTGTACTGGCTGACCTGGACCGTGGCCATCGGCTCGGAATTCACCGCCGCCGGGATCCTCATGGCCCGCTGGTTCCCCGAGACCCCGGTGTGGATCTGGAGCGCGCTGTTCGCCATGATGGTGTTCCTGTCCAACGTGGTGTCGGTGCGGCTGTTCGCCGAAACCGAGTTCTGGCTGTCGCTGGTCAAGGTGGTCACCGTGCTGGCGTTCCTGGCGGTGGGCGGTGGGGCGATCCTCGGTTTTTTGCACATCGACCAGGCCCACAGCATTGGCCTGAGCAACTTCACTCGCGAGGGGCTGTTCCCCACCGGCTTCATGCCGATCGCCATGACCCTGCTGGCGGTGGCTTTCGCGTTCTCCGGCACTGAACTGATCGGCATCGCCGCTGGCGAAACCCGCGACCCGCAACGCAACGTGCCACGGGCGATCCGCACCACGGTGCTGCGCCTGGCGATCTTCTTCGTTGGCACCATCTTCGTCCTCGCCACCCTGTTGCCGCGGGAGCAGGCCGGCCTGGTGGAAAGCCCGTTCGTCACGGTGTTCACCTACATCGGCATTCCGTACTCGGCCGACATCATGAACTTCGTGATCATCAGTGCGCTGCTGTCGGCCGCCAACTCCGGGTTGTACGCCGCCTCGCGGATGCTCTGGACCCTGAGCGACCAGGGGCACCTGCCCAAGCAGTTCTCGGCCCTGACGCGCATGGGCACGCCGCTCAACGCGATCATCGTGAGCATGGCCGGCGGCGCCGCTTCGCTGCTCAGCAGTGTGTTCGCCCCGGACACCATCTACCTGGCCCTGGTGTCGATTTCCGGGTTGGCGGTGGTGGTGGTGTGGATGAGCATCGCCGCCAGCCAGATCGCCTTCCGCCGGCACTTCGTGGCCAACGGCGGTGATGTGCGCGACTTGAAATTCCGTGTCCGTGGCTACCCCTGGGTGCCGCTGGGGGCGCTGTTCTGCTGCGCCCTGGCCTGTGTCGGCATCGGTTTCGACCCCGAGCAGCGGGTGGCCCTGTACTTCGGTGTGCCCTTCATCGCCTGGTGCTACTTCGTGTATTACATTACCCGCAGTAGCCGCCAGCGGCGCCTGGCCCTGGCACCTCTGGCTCGCTCGTCCGATGCCCTGTCGGGCTGACGGACGGGAACGGTATCCAGGGTGTCCATGAGAGCCAGGCCATGAAGCAGAAAAGCTTGCCCCCGCTGAACTGGCTGCGCGCCTTCGAAGTGTCCGCCCGCTGCCTGAACTTCACCCACGCCGCCGAGGAGCTGTTCCTCACCCAGGGCGCGGTCAGCCAGCAGATCCGCCAATTGGAAAGCCACCTCGGGGTGGCGCTGTTCAAGCGCCTGCCCCGGGGCCTGGACCTGACCGAGGAGGGCCGCTCCTACCTGCCGGTGGTGCAGGACGCCATCACCCGGCTGGCGGTCGGCACCAACGAGATTTTCGGCCAGCACCAGCACCGGCCGATCAAGGTGCGCGGCAGCCTGGCGTTCTTCGTCCACTGGCTGGCGCCCAAGCTGCTGACCTTTCAGCAGGCCCAGCCCCAGGTGGACATTCGTTACATCAGCAATATCTGGGTCAAGGAACTGGATGGCGAAGACGACCTGGAAATCCGCTGGGGGCGCGGTCACTGGCCGGGGCTGGTGGCCCAGCGCCTGACCTGGGACAGCCTGTTCCCGGTCTGCGCACCGGCGCTGCTGGCGCGCCTGCCGCTGCAGGTGCCGGCCGATCTGGCCCGCCATCAACTGCTGCACGTGCTGGGCTACGAAGAGGGCTGGGGCTACTGGCTTGAACGGGTCGGTGCCAGAGGCGTGGACTCGTCCCGGGGCATGCAGTTCGACACCCTGATCTCGACCCTGCGCATGGCCGAGCTGGGGCAGGGCGTGGCCCTGGCCCGTTCCTCGATGGTCGCCGACATGCTGGCCGACGGGCGTCTGGTGGAGCCCTTCGAGCAGCGTATCGAGGCTAGCGAATCCTTTTACCTGGTGCGCGGCGCGGATGCCGAGCAACACCCCGATGCGCTGAAGTTCTCCACCTGGCTGGTGGAGCAGGCCCATCGCTACAAATGACTGGCCGGAGCCAAGCATGCGCTATGTGAGTACCCGCAGTGCCGCCGAACAGGTGGATTTTGCAACCGTGGTCCTGTCCGGCGTGGCCGCCGATGGCGGGCTGTATGTGCCGCAGCGGCTGCCGTGTTTCAGCCCCCAGGAAATTGCCAACTGGTCGACCCTGGACTACCCCGAACTGGCCTTTCGCGTGCTCAGCCCCTTTGTCGGCGACAGCCTGCCCGAGGCCGACTTCAAGGCGTTGCTGCACCGGGCCTACAGCGGTTTTGGCCATCGTGCGGTGGCGCCCCTGCGGCAGATCGATCGCAACGAATGGCTGCTGGAGCTGTTCCATGGGCCGAGCGGTTCGGCCAAGGATTTTGCCGCGCGGCTGCAGGCCCAGCTGGTGAGCTACTTTCTCCAGCGCCGGCAACGTCGCGGGGTGCTGGTGGGCGCCAGCAACGGCGACACCGCCCTGGCGGCGATCGACGCCTTCAAGGACTGCGCGCAGACCCAGCTGCTGGTGTTCTATCCGCAGCACGGCGTGCCCGAGCAGCAGGGGCAGCAGTTGCAGGCGGCGCACAACCCCGGCCTGTGGCGCTTTGCGGTGGCGGGCAGTTTCGACGACTGCCAGACCCTGGTCAGCCGCCTGCTGCGCCAATGGCCCCTGGCCGAGCGCGAGGTGATCGGTTTCAACTCCAGCAACTGGGTCGGGGTCATGGCCCAGTTGGTGCTGTACTTCCACGCCGTGCTGCAACTGGGGGGCGGCCAGCGGCCCATCGGTTTCAGCGTGCCGGCGGCGAGTTTCGCCGAGGTCTATGCCGGCTACATCGTGCAGAAAATGGGCCTGCCGATCACCCAGATGATCGTCGCCACCAACCGCAATGACGCCCTGCACCAGCTGTTCCTGAAAAACCAGTACTGCCGCGCCCAGGCCAGCCAGAGCCTGTCGCCGGCCATGGACCTGTCGCTGTTCGCCAACCTGGAGCGCTTTGTCTGGGAGTTGTATGGCCACGACTCGCAAGCGGTGGCGGCCTTGATGCAGCGCTTTGAAGACAGCGGCGAGATGACCCTGGGCAACGAGTTCTGGCTGCAGGCGCGGATGATCATCGACTCCTATTCGGTGAGCGATGAAGAGACCGGCAAGGAGATCAGCAGCCTCTATCGGGACACCGGCTACATCATCGACCCGCATGCCGCCACCGGGGTCCTGGCGGCGCGCCTGTATCGGCGCAGCCTGGTGGCGCCGATGGTCACCCTGGGGGAAATCGCGCCGGCCAAGTCGGCGCGGCTGCTGGGTTCGCTGGGCATCCCCGGGGTGGTTACGCCACCGCTGGCCGCGCCCTCGACGCAGCAGTGGCAGGCCCTGGCGGCGGATGATTTTGACGCGGTCTTGCATTGCCTGAAGGCGCTGTGATGGGCACGTTCAAGGGGTGGGTATGAAGCGGATTCTGGATCCTCTGGACGAGCGCATCATCGCCGAACTGACCCGCAATGCCCGGGCGGCACATGCCGAGCTGGCGGCCAAGGTCAACCTGTCGCGTAATGCCGTGCGCCAGCGCATCGAGCGCCTGGAGCGCGATGGGGCGATCCAGGGCTACACCATTCGCGTGGGCGAGGGGCGTGGGGCGGATACCCGGATCAACGCGCTGATCTTCGTCTACCGCTACGACCGCATGCGGGGCGCCGAGGTGTTGCAGGCGTTGCGCGCGATGCCGGAGATCGTCCAGTGCGAAGTGCTCAGCGGCGAGTTCGACGTGCTGGTGCGGGTCAGCGCCGCCAGCGCAGAGCGAGTGCACCGAGTGTGGAATGACATCGCCGCCTTGCCCGGGGTGGAAAACACCGTGACGTCCTTTGTCTTGTCGTCGGTGAGCTAGGCGCTGTTCGCCACGAAAAAAAAGCCAACGCAAGTTGGCTTTTTTTATGCCCGCTCACCTGGCTCCAGGGTTGAGCAAAATGCTCAGCAAATACAGCAAAACGGCATATTTCACTGCCCGGCCCCGGCCCCTAACCTTGTCTCCATCAGCTTCTTCAACCCGGATGGAACACAACAAAAATGACCGAATACAACATTGCCCTGGTGGGCTTCGGCGGGGTCAATCGGGCCCTGGCGCAACTGATTGCCGAGCGCAATCAGGCGTGGAAAAAACAGCTGGGCTTGAGCCTGAAAATCGTCGGTGTCAGCGATCTGTTCCTCGGTTCCATCGTCGCTCCCCAGGGGCTGGATGCCGGCCTGCTGAGCCGGTTGCCCGCCACCAAGGGCGCCCTGGCGCAACTGCCTGGCGGCCAGGTGGAGGCGCTCAACGAACAGGTGATCAAGGACTCCGGCGCCGACATCATCGCCGAGGCCACCTTCACCAACCCGGTGGACGGCGAACCGGCCAGCACCTTCTGCCGCTGGGCCCTGGAGCAGGGCAAGCACGTGGTGACCACCAACAAGGGTCCGATTGCCCTGCACGGCGCCGAGCTCAAGGCCCTGGCCCTGCGCAATCAGGCGGCGTTCGAGTACGAAGGCGCGGTGATGAGCGGCACCCCGGTGATCCGCATGGCCAAGCAGTCCCTGGCGGGCAGCGAGCTGCTGGGTTTCGAGGGCATTCTCAATGGCACGTCCAACTTTGTGCTGACCCGCATGGACGCCGGCCTGGGCTTTGCCGAGGCGGTGGCCGAAGCCCAGGCCCTGGGGTACGCCGAGGCCGATCCGACCGCGGATGTCGAAGGCTTTGACGTGCGCTTGAAGGTGGTGATCCTGGCCAATGAACTGCTCGGTGCGCAGTTGACCGTCAGTGATGTCAGTTGCCGGGGTATCTCCGGCCTGACGGCGGCGGACCTGGAGCAGGCCCGTGCCGAGGGCGCGCGCTGGAAGCTGATCGGTTCGGCTCAGCGCCTGGCCGATGGCTCGCTGCAGGCCCGTGTCGAGCCGCGGCTGTTGCCTTTGGCTCATCCGCTGGCGGGTATTGGCGGGGCGGTCAACGCGGTGTCGTTCAACACCGAGCTGCTGGGCGCGGTGACGGTTTCCGGACCGGGCGCGGGGCGCATCGAGACCGCCTTTGCCTTGCTTTCGGACATCATTCACATCCACCAGTCGCGCTCGGCTCGCTAGGAGCATGCCCATGAACCTGTCTCGCCTGGCGCCCGTCGCCGATACCATTGAAGTGCGCAGCCCATTCGATGGCCGGGTCATCGGCAGCGTGCCGCGCACCGATGCCTGCGCCGTGCCGTACCTGTTGCAGCAGGCCCGCGAGGGCGTGCGGGCCTGCGCCGCGCTGCCGCGTTTCCAGCGGGCGCGGATTCTCGAACAGGCGGCCCTGAACATTGAGCGTGACGCCGAGCACTTTGCCCGGTTGATCGTCGATGAAGCGGGCAAGACCCTGAAACAGGCACAGAAGGAGGTCAAGCGCTGCGTCAACACCCTCAAGCTCTCGGCCGAAGAGGCCAAGCGCAATGCCGGCGAAGTGCTGCCCTTCGACGCTTATGAAGGCTCGGAAAACCGCCAGGGCTGGTTCTCCCGCGAACCCTTGGGGCTGATCCTGGCGATCACCCCCTACAACGATCCGCTGAACCTGGTGGCGCACAAGCTCGGCCCGGCGATTGCCGGGGGCAACGGGGTGATTCTCAAGCCCTCGGAGCTGGCACCGCTGTCGGCGATCAAGCTGGTGGAATACCTGCGTGATGCCGGGCTGCCGACTTCGGTGGTGACCCTGGCCACCGGTGGCGCGGACCTGGGCAAGGCCCTGGTGGAAGCCCGCGAGGTGCGCATGGTGTCGTTCACCGGTGGCTTCGTCACCGGCGAGCAGATTGCCCGCAGCGCCGGCCTGAAAAAGCTGGCCATGGACCTGGGCGGCAATGCCCCGGTGATCGTGATGGCCGACTGCGACCTGGCAGCGACAGTGGCGAGTTGCGTCTCGGGGGCCTTCTGGGCGGCCGGGCAGAATTGTATCGGCACCCAGCGCCTGCTGGTCCAGGCCTCGATCTACGAGGCCTTTCGCGAGGCCTTTGTCCGCCTTGCCCGGACGCAGGTCAGTGGCGACCCGCTGGCCAGCAGCACGGACATCGGGCCGATGATCAGCCTGCAAGCGGCGCAGCGTGCCCAGGCCGTCGTGGACGAAGCCTTGCAGCAGGGCGCACGGCTGCTGTGCGGGCACCAGCGCCAGGGTTCCTGCTACGCCGCCACGGTGCTGGAGAACGTCGACCACGGCAGTCGGCTGTGGCAGGACGAGGTCTTTGCGCCTGTGGTGGTGTTGCAGCCGTTCGACGATCTGGATCAGGCCATCGCCCTGGCCAACCAGCCCGAATACAGCCTGCATGCGGGGATCTTCACCAACGATCTGCGCACCGCCATGGACGCCGCGCGGCGGATCGAGGCGGGCGGGGTGATGATCAACGATTCGTCCGACTACCGTTTCGATGCCATGCCCTTTGGCGGCTTCAAGTACGGCAGCCTGGGCCGCGAGGGGGTGCGTTTCGCCTATGAGGAAATGACCCAGCCCAAGGTGGTGTGCCTGAACCGCCTGGGCTGAGGCAGGTAGCGCTCACACGACAGGTCGTCGGGCACCGGGCAGGTTTGGTCACCTGCCCGGTGTTTTTTTTGCGGGCGGCGCGGGGCGCTGAATCGGTGGCGGCGCGGGCAGTGGTAAAGTTCGCCGCTTCAGGATGAACGATGCGGGATGCCGGCGAATGATCAAACGGTGGTGGCAACAAGGGCGCGGCCTGTGGCTGTTGCTGGTATTCGGGCTGCTGCTGCCGACGCTGGTGCACGCCGAGGAGGCGCCGCCGGGGTGGGTGAAGGTGGCCCTGGATCGACGGGTGATCGACCTGACCGCCACCCTTGATGGCGCCACACAGCAGCGCATGGTGCACAAGCTGGAGGCGCTGGAGCAGCGCCGTGGCGCGCAGATCGCGGTGATGCTGGTGCCCAGCCTGGGCCAGCAGAGCATCGAGGCGCTGAGCAACCCGCTGTTTCGCGCCTGGAAACTGGGGCGCAAGGGCGTCGACGACGGCATCCTGCTGCTGGTGGCGAAGAACGACCGCAAGGTGCGGATCGAGGTCGGCTATGGCCTGGAAGCGGTAGTCACCGACCTGTTGGCCGGGCAGATCATCGCCCAGGACCTGACCCCGGCCTTTCGCCAGGGAGATTTTGCCGGCGGTCTCGACCGTGCCCTGGACGACCTGATCCTGCTGGTGGATGGCGGCTCGCTGCCGCAGCCGGCCGGGCTGTCGGTGCCGCTCGAAGCCTATGCCTTGCTGCTGGCGTTCATCTTCGGCGCGGTGGCGGGCGGCCAGGAGTGGCGGGTGCAGTTGTTCCTGGTGCCGCTGTGCATGCTGATCGGCGGCGCCACCTTCGCCGGGTTGTGGCAGGCGCGCCGGGTGTTTTACGGGGTGCTGGGGCTGTTGCTGTACATCGGCTTGTTGACCCTGGTCAGCCAGTACCTGGGCCGTTCGACCTTTCTCTATGGCCTGGCGTGGCCGGCTGGGGTGTTGTTGGTGCTGGGCGGCCATTGGCTGCTGTACCGGATGATGCGCAACCAGTGGCACAAGAGCAGCAAAGGCTTTTTCTGGCGCCTGGGCGTGCTGCTGACCCTGGTGCTGCTGTTGGGGTTGGGTGTCGACGCCTGGCAGCTGGCCCAGCGCTGGCTGAGGGTGCTGCCATTCGCCTATTGCCTGATCTTCATCCTGTTTGCCGATGCCCGTCGCTTTCGCTGGAGCAGCGCTGGTGGCAGCCGCAGTGGCGGCCGTTCCGATTCGGGCGGTGGGTTTTCCGGTGGCGGTGGTTCCAGTGGCGGCGGTGGGGCTTCCGGCAGTTGGTGACAGTGAGTGGCCGGGCCAGCTGTTTGCGGGTGACCTACCTGCTGGCGTGCGCTGGCTCGGAGCGCGGACCGGCCATGGCATGGCCGTGTCCGCCTGTTGCGGATCTTGAGTAGGGATAGCCGGGCATGCGCGAATGAATCTTGCAGTTGATAATCGTTCTCGATTGAGAATAAGATATGTTATTACATTATTTTTGTCTCAAGGAAGCCATGCCCATGAAAGTCCTGTCCTCCCTCAAAGAAGCCAAGAATCGTCACCGCGACTGCCAGATCGTCAAGCGTCGCGGGCGGATCTACGTGATCTGCAAGTCCAATCCACGCTTCAAGGCGCGCCAGGGCGGGGCGAAGAATCGCAACAAGGGGTGATCCAGCTCCCGCTCCCGTCCAGGGCGCCCGATACGCTGCAAGCACAGCCGGGCGCCTGGGTGGCTTATTTGCCCAGGCGGGCGATCAGGGGCTCAAGCGTCGGGCGTTTGCTCTGCCACTCCGCCTTGGTGATGCCCAGCAGGACCACGTCGATACGTTCGTCCTCCTTGAGGATGTTCTGGCGCCGCAGCCCCTCCTGTTGGAAACCGAATTTCAGGTGCATGTTGATCACCGCAGGGTTACTGGCCAGCACCTCGCAGTTGAGCTTTTCCAGGCCGGCTTCAGTGAAGGCGTAGTCCAGCATCCAGAACTCGATCAGGCTGCCCAGGCCCTTGCCTTGCTGCTGGGCGTCCAGGTAGAACGCCCAGTCGGCGGTTTTCTGTCGGGCATTGATGGCATTCAATGAAACGATGCCCAGGGCCTGGCCTTCACCCATGACGACAAACACTGCCTGGGCCGTATTGCCCTGCAAGGAGCTCAGCCAGCGCTGGTGTTCCTGTTCACTGATTTCATGGGAGGTGTACATGTACTTGCGCACCTCTTCCTGGTTGCGCAGCGTGCGCACATGGGCCTGAGTGGCGGGGTCGGCATCGACCAGGGGGATGAACTGCATCCTGATGTCCTTCTCGGATGGGGTAACGGTGGTGGCACATGATGGCATATCCACTGCCGTTGTATGGATTTGTCTCCTGAGACAAGAACCGGTAGAAAGAACCCTCACATTCAGAAAACAGATACCAGCATGAGCGACATTGAGAAACCCAATAGCCGCCTGTTCGACCTCGACTTGCTGCGGGCCATTGTCACAGTGGCCGATTGCGGCAGTTTCACCACGGCGGCCACCCGCCTGCATTCCACCCAGTCAACCATCAGCCAGAAGATCCGCCGCCTGGAAGAGATGGTCGGGCAGCGCCTGCTTGAGCGTGGCAACCGTGACGTGCTGCCGACCGATGCTGGCGAGACGCTGCTGGGGTATGCCCGGCGCCTGCTGGCGCTGAACGACGAAATGTTCGAGGCACTGTCCGGTGCCACGGTGGTGCTGACGGTGCGAATCGGCGTACCGGATGACTTTGCCGCTGGCCGCACCACCGAACAGTTGGCGGCGTTCAACCGGCGCTACCCGCAGGTCAAGCTGGAGGTCACCAGTGGCATGAGCCGCGACCTCAACGCCAGTTATGACCGCGGCGAGCTGGACCTGGTGGTGCTCAAGCAACTGCGCAACAGCCGCGAGGCACTGGCCTGCTGGCCGGAGAAGACCCGCTGGGTGGACAGCGCGAAAAACCCCTGCATCGATCTCGACCCGCTGCCTATCGTGACCTTCCCGCCGCGCGGGGTGTATCGCGATGCGATGATCAATGCCCTGGAAGCCATAGGCCGGCGCTGGCACATCAGCTTCACCAGCTCCAGCCTCAGCGGGCTGCAGTCGGCCATCGCCGATGGCATGGGCATCGGCTTGCTGCCGTTGCGGGCGGTAACGGCTGGCCATCAGGTGCTGCCCAAGAGCACCGGGTTGCCCTCGGTGGATGTGTTCGAGGTGGCGTTGCTGCACCGTCCGGCGGCGGATCCCATGGTCAAGGAGCTGGCGCGGGTCTTGTCGCGAGTGCTGGCCGAGGACACTCAGGGCTGAAACCGTCAGGCATTTGATAAGTGAATATAGCGGATTCCAGTATTTAATTTGTGCATGTAAACGGCGCTGGATATCGTGGTGGCCAGCAGCGGTCCGCGCCACCCCCCTGGCGCGTCGACCCGCAGGTTTGTTAACCCCGCCGGCGTTGCTGCGTGGGGCAGCAAAACAACAATGAGGAGAGTCTCCATGTCCAAAACCACTTATTACGCGCCTCACGGCGGGCACCCGGCGCAGACCGAACTGCTCACCGACCGCGCGATGTTTACCGAAGCCTACGCGGTGATCCCCAAGGGCGTGATGCGTGACATCGTCACCAGCCACCTGCCGCACTGGGACAACATGCGCATGTGGGTGATTGCCCGTCCGCTGTCGGGTTTTGCCGAAACCTTTTCCCAGTACATCGTTGAAGTCGGCGCCAATGGCGGCAGCGACAAGCCCGAGCAGGACCCCAATGCCGAAGCGGTGCTGTTTGTCGTCGAAGGCGAGGTCAACCTGACCCTGCAAGGCCAGGTGCATGTCCTCAAGCCGGGCGGCTATGCCTTCATTCCGCCGGCCGCCGACTGGAAGCTGCGCAACACCAGCGGCACCGAGGCGCGTTTCCACTGGATCCGCAAGCACTACCAGAAAGTCGATGGCGTGCCTTATCCGGACGCTTTCGTGACCAACGAGCAGGACATCGAGCCGCGCGTGATGCCCGATACCGAAGGCCGTTGGAGCACCACGCGCTTTGTCGACATGAGCGACATGCGCCATGACATGCACGTCAACATCGTCAACTTCGAGCCGGGCGGCGTGATTCCGTTCGCCGAGACCCACGTCATGGAACACGGCCTGTACGTTCTGGAAGGCAAGGCGGTGTATCGCCTGAACCAGGACTGGGTCGAAGTCGAGGCCGGCGACTTCATGTGGCTGCGCGCCTTCTGCCCGCAGGCCTGCTACTCCGGTGGCCCGGGTCGCTTCCGCTACCTGCTGTACAAGGACGTGAACCGCCAGATGCGCCTGACCCTCAACGCGGCGCATTGAGCCAACGGCGGGGCAGGGGCGCTTCAGGCCTCTGCATGGCTGGATGGCCAAGCATGAAAACCGGCGATCATTCGCCGGTTTTCTTTTTTCTGCGGGCTGCGCCCGCCGGGAATATTCGGCTCTGGAGCAGGCCACAGCGTGCCCTGGCTCGATGTCCACCGCATCCAGGATCGTTGCGGGCTTTCGGAAAGAGACGGACCTTCACGACGGAGTTTCGCACAGCGGATTGTCAGTTGCTGGCCGCGCTTGTGCGCGCCGGCGCCGCTCATTGCTGCTGCTCCAGCTGGGCTACGCGATAGCGCAGAACCTGCAGTATCCGACCGCAGTAACCAGGCTCCGCGTACTGTTCAACCGGCGGCCCGTAGAAGCCCCGGCGCTCGGCCAGGCTATATGCATCACGCAGGTTGTGGGCGGTGATGTCTTCCAGCTGCTCGTCGACCAGAGATTTGATTGGGGAAGTGGTTATTCTGCTTCCTTGCGCCGGTGACAGGCTTCCATCAGGCGCTTGCAGTAGTGAGTGAATTCGTCGGTGGTGATTGCCCTGTCGGTGAAGAGGCGGGTGATCAGGCCTTGCACCAGGACATCGATGTCGGACTGGCTACTGGGATCGGCAACGCCTTCGAGGGCTTGGACGATTAGGATGTGAGGGCTCAAAGCCCGCACTCCTGCTCTAGGCGCGCCTGCTCTTGCTCGAAGGCCGCGGCGGCCTCTACGTGAGGCTTCAAAAGTTCGAGAGCGATTTCCTTCAGCGCTGACTTCTTGCCCAGCAGGTACACCGCCAGATCCATCAGGAGCCCCGAGCTGCGAAAGCCCATGGCACTGATCACCAGTTGGCCGAAGGCGTCTTGCTGATCCTCACCGTCGATCTGGCGTTGGTTCAGGTGGTCCTGCACGGCCCTTGCAACGTCGGCCTGTGTGACCTCGCCGCGCTCTGAAGGCTGGTAGCCCCAGGAAATCCGGCGGGTGGTGTCGGAGGGGAAAGGGGTTGACTAACTTTTCGCGATAGCGTCTATAGGGCTTACAACGGAAAGTAATAGGGAAATTACGTGTTACAGAAGCTCATTTTGATGTTGGCCATTTTGCAGTTGAGCGGCTGTGCTTGGCTTGCTGCAAATTCATACGGTCCCATTTCCTGCT
>NZ_JAJTTH010000021.1 GCF_021341665.1 Pseudomonas sp. Au-Pse12
AGACCTTTTGGTTCCTTTTGTGTCGACTGACAAAAGGGACCCGCTGTAAAAGCGGAACCGCCGGCAGCCACACCCGCAGCAACGGATATGTACCCCAAACGCCCAGGCACATCCCCCATCCCGATTTCGCACCCATGGCCTGGGACAGGCTGAACATCGACATCACGCCTCACCTGGGCAAGACCAAGAAGCCCAACCTGACCCTGCCGGGTTATGTGATTCAGCAGATCGACCGCTTTGTCCGCGAGTACAACATCAAGAACCAGTCGTCCTTCCTGGCCGATACCGCGCAGGAAAAAACTCGGGCGCTGAAAGCGGCTGCAGAGGGCAGGCCAAGCGGAGTGAGGCAAGTTGTGGTTGCTGCGCAACCAAGCGGGAGCAAGCTCCCTCGCCACAGGGGTTGTGGCCTGCCAAATAGCTGGGGGCTGCCACAGGAAAAACTCCAGCCTTCGACAGCGGCTACTGAGGCGCAATACCCGCCTTTTTTATGCGAGGAAAGCTCCGGTAGCGCCAGCATCCGACAACGCAAACAGCAGTTCCTCCAGCGCTTGCGCTGGAACCGACCCCAAGTCAATCTTGACCCTGTACCCCTCCTCCGTCGCCTCCGGGTCCGACACAAAATGCACCACCCCTTGCAGCCCTTCTTCGGTCGGCGGGTTCTCATCTTCGCCGTCGAACCACTCAAAGAACCACGCCCGAATAACCTCGCAAGCCTGTTCCAGCCTCAACCCCCGCACCTCCAGCGGCAACCAGTCCCAGCCAAAGGGCGAGATCCCCACCGCCATCTGCTCGATCGCAAACCTCACAGGCTCAAAACCCAGCTCGGCTTCGGAATCGACCTGCACCGGCTCCCCGCTCTCGGCCGCAATCACATCTATCCGACAAGGCGTGCCCATGGCCCCTTCAACCGCCAGCGAACCATCGCTGTTGCGGTACGCGGGCTCGACATGCGCCGCCCCTTCTGCGGCAACACGTGCCAGGGTTTCAACATAGGGTTTACGAATGGCGGCAAGCAGTTCGCTGACGGTCATGGATCTGATGACTTCCTTGGCATGAACCCGCCGATGGATCGACCTTCGACGGGGGGAGATGGGTGACTGAAAATCCGCGGCAATAGTGCAATGGGCGGCAATGGCACGTCCATGAAAAACCGAGGGGGCTTTTATATAGCCTGCGACCGGCCCATTACCCCGTCCCCCCGCTGAGCGACAGGCCGCGATACATAACTCCAGACACACAATTCAACCTGCATTATCGAGCGCCCGGAGTTATAACCCCCCCATCTCACCCAGCCAGAAGAGGGAGACACAAAGCAGACAGCTGCTCTAGCTCCCATCATTCTTCGCACCTGTATTGAGGAAATCCCCGTGCAATATCCCATCTGCATCGAGTGGGGCGACGAACACACCGCCACCGGCATCCAGATTCCCGACATCCCCGGCGCCGTCACCGCCGGCGACACCTTCGAGGCCGCCTACAGCGCCGCCATCGAGATTGCCCACGTCATGCTCGAAGAACGGGCCCGAGCCGGGCAGGCCATTCCCCTGCCCTCGCCCACCGGCAAACACCGCACCCACCCCGATTTCGCGGGCATGGGCTGGGGCATGTTGGAGATCGACATCACGCCTTACCTGGGCAAGACCGAGAAGGTCAACGTGACCTTGCCCGGTTATGTGATTCAGCAGATCGACCGCTTTGTCCGCGAGCACAACATCAAGAGCCGCTCGTCCTTCCTGACCGATGCGGCGATGGAAAAGCTCGGGCGCTAAGCACAGGTTCAACCGGGGAACAGGGCCAACGCAGAACGCCGTCAGGTTGGAGGGTCGCCCCCAGGCCGGCCCGACTCATTCGCCCTGGTCTTGCTCAAGCCGGTTGCGCAGTTGGTTCAGCACCCGGTGGGTCGCCTGGATCTCATCAACCTCCAGCCCCTGGGCCAGCTCATTGATCCAGGGCGCTTGCAGCTTCAACGCCTGATCGAATGCCGCCTTTCCCGCCTCCGTCAGCAGCACCAGTTGCGCCCGACGGTGGTGCGGGTTGGGCTGGAATTCCAGCAGGCCATCCTTCACCAGGTCATTGACGATCCGCTGAACGTTCTGCCGATTGGCGCCCATGTCGCGGGCAATCCATGAGACGGGCTGCGCCCGATCGGCTGCGACGATTGTGCCAAGCAACTGCCAGCGGGCACTGGTGAGACCTATCTCAGCCACCAGGCGATCGCCTGCGGTGAGCATGCGCGCACTGGCTCGAAAGAGTTCAAGGACCAGATCGGTCATGGCGCGTCCAGCGGGGGTGTGGTTTGGTTTTTTCATGCCGCGAACTTTTCCACATTGACACCATGATGTCAATCGAGCTAGTTTTCACCAATCGCACCATATTGTCATCATGTTTACATCCTAGAGGCCGTCATGCTGTCCATTCGCCCGCTCGATCCCGTGGTTCCCATTCACCAGCAGCTCCAGTGCAGCGAATCGCCGGTGGTGCTGGTCAACCTGTTCACCGTCGACCAGGACGATATCCCCGACCTGCTGCGTGCCTGGGAGCTGGATGCCAACTGGATGAAGCAACGTGCCGGTTACATTTCTACCCAGCTCCATCAAGCCATCGGTGGCAGCTGCATGTTCTTGAACTACGCGGTATGGGAGTCGGTGGAGTGCTTTGGCGAAGCCTTCAATCACCCGGATTTTGCCAACGCCCTGGGCCGTTACCCCTCAAGTGCCTTGGCCATGCCCCATCTGTTCACCAAGGTCGCCGTACCGAACATCTGCACGGCTTGAACACCCCCCATTGACTGACGGGAAGCGCCCCATGCTCAAACGACTCCACCTCACCGCCAGCCTGCTGGCCCTGCTGTGCATCGCCACGTTCTTTGTCTCGACCCTGCTGGTGGAAAGCATGGGAACCCTGCATGCGATCGCTCAACTCAAGCACCTGATCGTGAGCCCCGGGCTCTGGGTGCTGATCCCGGCGATGGCCCTGGCGGGAGCCAGCGGCATGGGGCTGAGCCGGGCCCGACAGGGACGCCTGATCGCCTCGAAGAAAAAACGCATGCCCTTCATAGCCGCCAACGGCCTGTTGGTGCTCGTGCCCTGCGCCATTGCGCTCAACCTGTGGGCTTCGGCAGGCAGCTTCGACACGAGTTTTTACCTGGTGCAGATCATCGAACTGATCGCCGGAGCCACCAACCTCACCTTGATGGGGTTGAACGTGCGCGATGGTTTGCGGCTTAGCGGTCGGTTGCAGAGGGCCATGCCTCAGGGCCGCTAGGCCATGGATGGCCGGTGGCGGCGGCCCACGGATCAATGCCGGAGTGAGGGCATGCCTCGCTATGCGAGGCACCGAGTGGAGGGTCAGAAGCGTTTTGCTCACTTTTGTCTGGGCCGGCATTCCGGGTTTTCAAAAGTGACTCGCTGTAAGAGCAATACCGCCAGCCGCCACACCCGCAGCAACGGATATGCCCCCCCCTGCCACCCTCCACCCAAAACCAAACTCAAACCTTGAACCGCGCCACCAACCGATTCAGCTCAATCGCCAGATTGGCCATCTCCCCACAAGCACTGGCCGTCTGACTGGCCCCCGCCGAACTCTGAATCGACAACTCACGAATACTGGTCAGGTTCTGATCCGCCTCACGCGCCACCTGCGCCTGCTCTTCCGAGGCGGTGGCAATCAACAGATTGCGCTCATTGATCTGGGTGATCGCCTGGGCAATCTGCTTGAGCGACACATCAGCGTTCTGCGCCACCGAAATCGAGCTGTTGGCCATCTCCGCGCTGACGTTCATGGCACTCACCGCCTGGGTCGAATCGGCCTGAATGGCGCTGATCATCTGCTCGATTTCCTGGGTCGACTGCTGGGTACGGTGGGCCAAGGCCCGCACTTCATCGGCCACCACCGCAAAGCCCCTACCCTGCTCACCGGCGCGGGCGGCTTCAATGGCCGCGTTGAGCGCCAGCAGGTTGGTCTGCTCGGCAATCGCGCGAATCACTTCCACCACTTTGCTGATGTCCTGGGCCCTGCCGGACAGCGCCTTGACCTGCTCGCCGGTGCTGGCCACGTTGCCAGCCAGGCCTTCGATGGCCTTCAGCGTCTGGGCCACGTTCTCGATGCCCGAGCGGGTGAACTCCATGGACTCGCGGGACGACTGCGCGGCCGCTTCGGCGTTGCGTGCCACCTCGTCCACCGCGGCGCTCATTTCAGTCACCGCGGTGGCCGCCTGGCTGACTTCATCGTTCTGCCGCACCAGCCCGCGGCTGGCGTCTTCGGTCACCGCGGTCATTTCTTCCGAGGCCGAGGCCAGTTGGGTTGAAGAGTCGGCGATGTGGGCAATGGTTTCCCGCAGGTTGCCCTGCATCTTCGCCAGGGCGGCCAGCAGGCGGCCGGCTTCATCGCGGCCACTGACGCCGATCTCCCGGGACAGGTCGCTGCTGGCGATGCGCTCGGCCACCGCCAGGGCATCGCCGATGGGCGCGGTGATGCTGCGGGTCAGCACGGTGGCCAGCACCACGGTGAGCACCACCGTCACCCCCATCAGCACCAGCACCAGCGTCAGGCCGCTGTTGTACACCGACGAGGCGGTGATCCCCGCCTGCCTCGCGCCCTCGTCATTGAAGTCCGAGAGCTTGTCCATCTTCTCCTGCATGGCGTTGGTCATGGGGCTGATGCGGGTGTTGATCAAGGTGATGGCCGCGGCGTTGTCACCGCTGCGCAGCAGCGGTTCCAGCTCGTCCACCAGCTTGAAATAGGCCTGCACATCGGTCGCCACCGCCTGGTACAGCTCGCGCTCCGCCGGCCCGCTGATCAGGGGAACGTACTGGCTGATGGTGTTCTGCAGGGTGCTTCGATAACCGCTCAAGGAGGCGATGCGAGTCTGGCGCTGTTGTTCGTCGGTGGTCACGGTGATGCGGATGCTTTCCAGACGCAGGCGCAAGACGCCGGTCTTCATCTTGCCGATCTCGCGGATGCTGGCCATCCAGTTGGTCTCGACATCCTGCTCGGAGTCTCGCAGCTTGCCCATTTGCAGGACAGCGACAATCCCCAGGGCCAAGACCACCAGGACAATGAGTGAGAAAAAAGCCGCAGACCTTGGAGCGAGGTTCATAGCCCTGACGTTCATTTTTTATCTCTCTAATAGAATGGTCGGTACTTCGCTGCTGTCATTCCACGCTATCGACTGAGTGTCAGAGAGCTGCAAACAAGCCGACGACTGGGTCAGCGGCCCACCCGGCACGGCAACGTCGATACTCACTCGGGTCAATCCAGGCCTGTCGGAATTGCAGGCCACACTCCGCCCTCCTGCGCCCATGAACCACCCCTGGGCGGGTGAACATCAGTTAAGTCGAATAACGCGGCCCGCGCCGTCTCGATTCTTCTGGGCAATGGCACCTGGAGCCCGGCGACTATCCACCGGGGGGGCCTAACAAGCCATAGCAGATAATGGCATTTTGTCACTACCGTCGATCCGACAACCCTTGAAAGCCGCTCGACCAGGTTGCGCCTGATTATCCGGGTACTGGGTTTGCACGAGCTGCCCGAGCAGGTCGATTGGTTTTTCAAGCGCATTACCGAGATCCTCAACGAGCGCGACATTGGCTTCGATTTCGAGCTGAACGTGAACGAAGAGGCTCCCGGCCTATAGCCCGCCACCTGCGCGCTGCCCCCAATTGAGCAGCGCGCAGGAATACCTTATGCCGGCAGGATCAGCGTCCGATCAAGCGCAATGAAATCCACATGCTGCTCATGGGAAAAGCCCTCGATCACGTCTTGCAGGTGCACATGCTCCCGCCCGTTGAGCGCCATTTCGTTGGCCGCATCGATCAAGAAAGCACCCAGCGCCCTGAGCGTGTCCGGCTCGACGAGAATCGAAATCTCGTCCAGCTGGATGCTCTGGTCACTGCCCACCGCGGTTCCCTGAACGCTAAAGGGTTTCAGCTTTTGCAAAGGTCGAACTCCTGCACCCGTAGGTCATGGTCAAATCGAGGTCATGTGCAAGGTTTGACCCATCCCTGCTACTGCAAGGGCACATAAATATCCGTCAGCCACTGCTCCAGCGGCGTCTGCGGATAAATACTCAGGTATTCAAAGAACAGCGGCTGATCCCGCAGTTCCTCGCCACTGCCCGGCAGCCAATCGCGGTAGATCGGGTAGATGCTTTCACCTATGTGATCCGGCGAGCCCACATGCCGCACCACCGCATAGCGGCCACCGGCAATCTGCATCTCACGAATACCCGCGTCATTGACGGCCACCGCCTCATGAATCTCGCCGCAGATGGCAAAGCGGAACTCCTCCGGCGGGGTGGTATCGGGGTTGTTGAAGGGAATGCCAAAACTGCGACTCGACGCCACCGGCGACTGCCCGCTCTGCATCCGCCAATCGATAAACCTGCGCACGCTTTCATTAACCAGCCCGGCAGGCCCGCAGTGCTCCAGCGCTGCAACCCGGGTGTCGGCAAAGTCCACGATTCGTACCTGCATGATGATGCTCCTGGAAAAATGAGGGATGGCAAATACCGCATTCCAGACCTGCCAGTTCGGCTGCTTCCTGAACGCACTCGGGCTCATGCCGAACGCCCGCCTGAACGCCCTGGAAAAGGCCTCGGGGCTTTCGAAACCGGCGCCGAGCGCGGCTTCCAGCACCGAGTAATCCGCCAGGGAAACCAGGCGATGGGCCGCACCACGTAAACGCATCAGTTGCACATAACGTGCAACCGGCACGCCGACGAAGGCGGTGAATTGCCGATGGAAGTGAAACGCCGAAAAGTTCGCCACCTGACTCAGGGCCAACACCGAGAGGTCACCTTCAAGGTTGCCATCGATGTAGGCGAGCACAGCGTTGAAGCGTTTGGCGTAGGCGGCGTTGATCGGCAAGTCAGACACTGGGCAAAGGCTCCGGGAATTACGGTAGGCGAAGGATTGACGATGCCGGGGTGAACGCGCCTAGCCGCACTTGCTCAAGCTGCACGGAGGTTGCCCAGTGTAGCGGCATCCAGGACGTCGCTGAATGTTCTCACAACTCAAACTGATATGATTTTTTTCAATTTCATTGATTATTGATTTTTATTGTGTCATTTATACCTTCGCCGATCACAGGACAGATCCAGCGCGCCACCCCGGATGGCGGGTCCCCGTTTCCCCCTATGCCCTGCCAGGAGTCAACAATATGAACAAGACAGAACTTCTAGGTGCTCTGCTGCTATGCGCGTCCAGCGTCCTCGCCCATGCCGACGAAGACAGCCTGCGTATCGGTATCGAAGCCGCCTACCCGCCCTTTTCCTACAAGACGCCCGAGGGCCAGGTCAGCGGTTTCGACTACGACATCGGCAACGCCCTGTGCGAGGAGATGAAGGTCAAGTGCGAGTGGGTCATTCAAGAGTTCGACGGCATGATCCCGTCGCTCAAGGTGCGCAAGATCGATGCCGTGCTGTCGTCGATGTCGATCACCGAGGACCGGATGAAATCCGTGGATTTCAGCAAAAAGTACTACCACACGCCGGGCAAGTTCGCGATGAAGGCCGGCAGCCTGATCAATGACCCGCTAACGGACCTCAAGGGCAAGAAACTCGGCGTGCAGCGCGCCTCGACCTACGATCGTTTTGCCACCGAGCAACTGGAACCCGCCGGCGTCGTGGTGGTGCGCTACGGCTCGCAGAACGAAGCCTTTCTCGACCTGGCCGCGGGCCGCCTGGACGCCACCCTGGCTGATATCGTCAACACCAACGAGAGCTTCATCAAGACCGCCGCAGGCCAGGGTTTCGCCCTGACCGGGCCGGACATCAACGACCCGAAATACTTTGGCCGCGGCGCCGGAATTGCCGTGCGCAAAGGCGACAGCGCCAACCAGACGCGGCTGAATGCGGCGATCGACGCGATTCGCGCCAACGGCAAGTACCAGCAAGTGATGGCCAGGTATTTCGCGTTCGATATCTACGGCGAGTAAGCCTTTTCCCGAGCCCCGACGCCGGCTGCTGGCAGGCGTCTTCTGCGGCTTGTCTTGCGCGCCTCGCGGCGCGAGCTTGAGGAACTTCAACATGCTCCACGGCTACGGTTCGAGCATTCTCGATGGCGCCTGGCTGACCATCAACCTGGCCCTGACCTCCATGTCCCTGGCGATTGCCCTGGGCCTGATCGGCGCGGCCCTGCGCTTGTCGCCCATGAAATGGCTGGCGCTGCTCGGAGAAAGCTACACCACCCTGATCCGCGGGATTCCCGACCTGGTGCTGATCCTGCTGATTTTCTACGGCGGCCAGGACCTGGTGAACCGCCTGGCCCTGGCGCTGGGCTACACCCGCTACATCGACATCAACCCCTTTGTCGCCGGGGTCTGCACCATGGGCTTCATTTTTGGCGCCTACCTCTCGGAAACCTTCCGCGGGGCCTTTATGGCGATTCCCAAGGGCCAGGCCGAGGCCGGGCTGGCCTATGGCATGAGCGGCGCCCAGGTGTTCTGGCGAATCATGGTGCCGCAGATGGTGCGTTTCGCCATTCCCGGGTTCACCAACAACTGGCTGGTGCTGACCAAGTCCACCGCGCTGATCTCGGTGATCGGCCTGCAGGACATGATGTTCAAGGCCAAGAACGCAGCGGATGCCACCCACCAGCCCTTCACCTTTTTTCTCGCGGTGGCGGCGCTGTACCTGATGCTCACCAGCCTGTCCCTGCTGGTGCTGCGCTGCCTGGAAAAACACTATTCGGTCGGCCTCAAAGCCGCCGAGCTGTAAGGGGAGCCCACCATGATGCTCGACTACCACCTGATCTGGGACAACCTGCCGCTGTACCTCAACGGCGCCCTGGTAACCCTCAAGGTCCTGCTGATTTCCCTGGCCCTGGGCCTGGTGCTGGCCGTGCCCCTGGCGCTGATGCGGGTGTCACGCTCGCCGCTGCTCAAGGCGCCGGCCTGGCTCTACACCTATGTGATTCGCGGCACGCCGATGCTGGTGCAACTGTTCCTGATCTACTACGGCCTGGCGCAGTTCGAAGCCGTGCGCCAGAGCCTGCTCTGGCCGTACCTGTCCAGCGCGACCTTCTGCGCCTGCCTGGCCTTTGCGATCAACACCAGCGCCTACAGCGCCGAGCTGCTGGCCGGCAGCCTGAAAGCCACGCCCCCGGGCGAGATCGAAGCCGCCAGGGCCATGGGCATGTCCCGCCTGACCCTGTACCGGCGCATTCTCCTGCCGTCGGCCTTGCGCCGGGCCTTGCCGCAGTACAGCAACGAAGTGCTGATGATGCTGCAAACCACCAGCCTGGCCTCCATCGTCACCCTGGTCGATATCACCGGGGCCGCACGCACGGTCAGCTCGCGGTTCTACCTGCCGTTCGAGGCGTTTATCACCGCCGGGCTGATCTATCTGGTCCTGACCTTCATTCTCGTGCGTCTGTTCAAGCTGGCCGAGCGCCGCTGGCTTTCGTACCTGGCACCACGCAAGCACTAAGGAGCTGCCATGGAGCACATTCAATACCGATTGCCGTGGAGTGCCTCGGGCACCGAACGCCGGCTGACGCTGTTTCGCTTTGGCAGCGGCACTCGCAAGGCCTATATCCAGGCCTCATTGCATGCCGACGAATTACCGGGGATGCGCGTCGCCGTCGAACTCAAGCGCCGGCTGCTGGAGCTGGAAGCGCAAGGCCGCCTGAGCGGAGTGATCGAGTTGGTGCCGCTGGCCAACCCGATCGGCATCGCCCAGATGTTCCAGGCCACCCACCAGGGGCGCTTCGAGTTCTCCAGCGGCAAGAACTTCAATCGCGACTTCCCGGAACTGTTCGAGCCGATTGCTGCAGAGCTGCAAGGGCAATTGGGCGCTGACGCCGAGGCCAACGTCGCGCTGATCCGCCGCGCCATGGCTGAGACCCTCGCGGCCATGCCGGCCCCGGCCTCGGAACTCGACGGCCTGCGCCGCCTGCTGCTGCAGCACGCGCATGACGCCGACCTGGTGCTGGACCTGCACTGCGATTTCGAATCGATCATGTTGCTGTACGCCATGCCGCAACACTGGCCGCGCCTGCAATCACTGGCCGCGCGCCTCGGCGCCGGGGTCACCCTGCTGGCCGAGGACGCAGGCGGCAGCGCCTTCGACGAAGCCTGCGCGATTGTCTGGCTGCGCCTGGCAGAGCGCTTTCCCGAGGCCAATATTCCCCTGGCGTGCGCCGCCACCACCATCGAATTGCGCGGCATGGCAGACACCGGTCGCGAGCAATGCCTCGACAGCGCCGAAGCCATTCTCGGCTATCTGGCCGAACAGGGCCTGATCCGCGGCGACTGGCCGGCGGCGCCGCCAAGCCATTGCCAGGCACTGCCCTTTTCCGGCGCGCAGTACGCCTGCGCGCCCCATCCGGGGGTGGTGAGTTTTCTGCAACCGCTGGGCGCAGCGGTCAAGGTCGGCGACCCATTGTTCGAAGTCATCGACCCGGTGACCGACCGCCACAGCCTGGTCCACGCCAGCGTCGACGGCATTCTCTATGCCCGCGAACGGCTGCGCTTTGCCCAGCCGGGATTGTGGTTGGCCAAGGTGGCCAGTTCTACCCCCATTCGCCAGGGTCGCTTGCTCAGCGACTGATGCCAGAGAGTTCACAGCATGTACAAACTTGAAGTTCAGGACCTGCACAAAAGCTATGGCGCGCACCAGGTGCTCAAGGGCGTGTCGCTGCAGGCACAGGCCGGTGACGTGATCAGCCTGATCGGCTCCAGCGGCTCGGGCAAGAGCACCTTCCTGCGTTGCATCAACCTGCTGGAGCAGCCCAATGCGGGCACTATCCGGCTCAATGGCGAAGCGCTGAAGCTCAAGCCCACCCCGCTGGGCGGGCTCAAGGCCGCCGAGCCCAAACAGTTGCAACGCATGCGTTCACAGCTGTCGATGGTGTTTCAACACTTCAACCTCTGGTCACACATGAGCGCCCTGGAAAATGTCATGGAGGCCCCGGTGCAGGTGCTCGGCCTGAGCAAGCAAGAGGCACGGGAGCGGGCCGAGCACTACCTGGAGAAAGTCGGGGTGGCGCAGCGCATGAGCGCCTGGCCAGGGCACATGTCCGGTGGCGAACAGCAACGCGTGGCCATTGCCCGCGCGCTGGCGATGGAACCGCAGGTCATGCTGTTTGACGAACCGACCTCGGCGCTCGACCCCGAACTGGTGGGTGAAGTGTTGAAAGTCATGCAGGACCTGGCGCAGGAAGGCCGCACCATGGTGGTGGTGACCCACGAAATGGGCTTTGCCCGCGAGGTGTCCAACCAGCTGGTGTTCCTCCACCAGGGCCGGGTCGAAGAGCGCGGCGCCCCGCGCGAGGTGCTGGCCAACCCGCAATCCGAGCGCCTGCAGCAGTTTCTCGCGGGGAGCTTGAAATAAGATCAGCGCGCCACGGTGCAGCGCTGCCCTGGCGAGCCCGGCCTCGGATACACTCCAAGCCATCTCGCCAGGGCACCAGGCCCAGCCCTTCTCTCACCTTCAGCAACAGTTGAGCCGGATATGCCCAGCCCATCGAAAGACACCACGATCTATGCCGCTCCGGTCATGCGAAAACTGACGGAAATCGTTGCCGAACTGCCACCGTCGCTGCGCAAGGTGGCGGACTTCATCCTGCGTCACCCGCTCAAGGCCGCGACCCTGACCATCGAGGAGATGGCTCACGAAACCCTGACCTCGCCCGCCGCCGTCAACCGCCTGGCCAAGGCCCTGGACCTGGGCGGCTACAGCGGCATGAAGGCCGAGCTGGTGGCCACCTTGCAGCAAATGGTGTCGCCGGTGGACAAGCTGCGCAACGAACTGGCCCAGCGCCCGGGCGGTGCCTTCGGCCTGCACGAGCAACTGCAGAGCGCCAGCAGCAACCTGGCCACCGCCGCGAGCAACAACCACGGCGACAGCTTCGACGCCTTCATCAGCCGCCTGACCGCGGCGCGCAAGGTCTACATCCTGGGGTTTGGCAACAGCGTCTACCTGGCCGGGCTTGCCGCCGCGACCCTGATGCCCTTCTGCGCCGACGCCACGGCCATCAGTATGGAGGGCGGCAACGAAAATGCCGCCTACCGGCTGGCCGCGATCACCGCTCAGGATGTGTTGCTGGCCATCTCCCTGCCGCGCTATTCCCTCGACACCCTGCAACTGGCGCGCTTCGCCAACGAACGCGGGGCAACGGTGCTCGCCATTACCGACTCCCCCGCCTCGCCACTCACCGCGATTGCCGAGCACACCCTGTTTGCGCCGTGCGACCACCCGGTGCTGACCAGCTCCAACATTGCCGTGCTGGCCCTGATCGAAGGCCTGGTCGCCGGGGTGATGGCGCGCAATGAAAAAGCCGTGAAACTGGCCACCGAACTGACGGAAAGCGTGATGTCGTACCTGCACATTCCCAGCCAGGGCAAAGCACTGAAAAAGTGACGGCAAGGGCCAGGAAGAACAAACACCCCACGGGTTCTACCCACGTCCGTAGAAGCCGGCTTGCCGGCGAAGAAACCCGCGAGGCGCGCATCGCCCTGGCGGACGCCTTCTCTGGCAAGCCAGCTGCGACAAAGAAGAATCACGCCAGCCGCCAGGCCCCCGTTTGCTCTGGCTTTGGCTTTTGATCTGGCTTTGCTCTGGCTTTTGATCTTGATCTTGATCTTCCTGCCCCTTCAGGAGGCCGAGCGCAGGCATTGCGTAGGGGGCAGCTCGGCATGGATGCCGAGCTAGCCGCCCCAGGCCATGGATGGCCTGTGGCGGCGCGCCCCCGGAGCGATGCCGGAGCGAGGGCACGCCGAGCCTAGGCGAGGCGCCGGATGCGGGGGCAGGAGCGTTTTGCTTACTTTGGGGCTTTTCCAAAGTGAGTCGCTGTAAGAGCGAAACCGCCAGTGGCCACACCCGCAGCAACGGATATGCCCCCACTCAAAGCCCCCCCCCGCAAAAACCTGCAAATCTCAAACGAATAAGCACCAGGATGCGAAAACCTGAACCTATGCCCGGTACGCGGCATCACAACCTCCTGCGCCCCCTGATCCCCCGACCAGGGAATTTCCCCCTCCTGGTCAAACGCCGAAGCCAACTGCTCCGCATGAATGCGCAAGGTCAACTGGCGATAAAAAGGACCGGGAAACCAAGGCACCAGCGCCGCCGCCACGTTTGGCATCAACTCCGTGGCCAGCGGCGTGAAGCAATTGCGCGGGGATGACGAATGAACAGCTGATCGGCAAAGGCCGTACGCAACCGCGACAGGGCATGGCTGGTGGCCGACGGGGACATGCGCTCGCTCGCAGCAATGGGCCATCCATGAGCAAGGCCCGAAGCGGGATGCCCGGGCCTTGATCTCATACGGCGTCGCTCAAGGCAGTGTCGGTTGCCTTGCCGCTGCCGCCGACCCACACCAGCAATAGCCCGGATGCGGCCAGCAGGCCACCGGCGACGGGGACCGCGGCATAACCCAGACCCTGGCTGATGGCGGCGCCACCGAGCGCGGCGCCCAGCGCATTACCCAGGTTGAAGGCACCGACATTGATCGACGAAGCCAACCCCGGGGCCTCCGCGGCGGCGATCATCACTCGCATCTGCAAGGGCGGCACCACGGCGAAGGTAAACACGCCCCAAACCAGCAAGGCCAGAGCCGCACCGACATGACTGCCCAGCAGCAGCGGCATCAGCAGCATGATCAGCGCCAGGGCCCCGAGGAAGATCCGCGCCGCGCCATCCAGCGACCAGTCGGCCAGGCGCCCGCCCAGGCTGTTGCCGAGGGTGAAGCCGACCCCGATCAGTACCAGGCCGAGGGTGACGAAGCGGTTCGATGCCCCCGTCAGCTCGCTCAGCACCGGGGCTACGTAGGTGTAGAGGGTGAACATGGCACCGGCGCCGAGCACGGTGGTGGCCAGGGCCAGCAGCACGTTCGGCCGGACGATCACCGCCAGCTCACGGCGCACATCGGGCACCTTGCCGCGCTCGCCCCTGGGCAGGGCGTACCACAGGGCGGCGATGGCCAGCACACCGAGCCCGGCGGTGCCGGCGAACGCCAGGCGCCAGCCCACTTGCTGGCCGAGCCAGGTGGCCGCGGGCACCCCGCCAATATTGGCGATGGTCAGGCCCATGAACATGGTGGCCACGGCGCTGGCCTGCTTGTCTTTGGGCACCACGCTGGCAGCCACCACCGCGCCAAGGCCGAAGAAGGCGCCATGGTTGAGGCTGGTGACCAGGCGCGAAGCCAGCAGGCTGTAGTAGTCCGGCGCCAGGGCCGAGAGCAGGTTGCCGAGGGTGAAGATGCTCATCAGCATCATCAACGCGGCGCGCTTGCCAAAACGGCTGAACAGCAGGGTCATGATCGGTGCCCCGAGCATCACACCGATGGCATAGGCGGTGACCAGCATGCCGGCGCTGGGAATGCTTGCGCCTACGCCTTCAGCGATCACCGGCAGCAGGCCCATGGGGGCGAATTCGGTGGTGCCGATGCCAAAGGCACCGATGGCCAGGGCGAACAGGACGCGTCCGGATTTCATTGCGCCGCCTCCTGGCCGAGCAGCGCGCTCAGGTTCGGGTATCCGCGCGGGAAGCGGCGGCCGGCCAAGGCTGGCAGGGGAATCGGGTGGCTCATTCAGAGAACTCCGGTGGTGCATGGAAAATAGGTCGGCGAGCGGCCAATGGGCCGGCAGCAGCCTGCGGCCCGGAGGCTCCCGGCCACGCCCTCGGCATCCCCGGGAGCGTGGCCAGGTGGCTCAGTCCCAGATCGGCGCCAGGCCTTCGGGGCTGACTTCACGGCCGTTGCGCTCGAGCCCGGCGATGCGTGCCATGTCTGCGTCGTCCAGGCGCAGGCTGATGGCAAGCAGGTTGCTGGCCAGGTTCTCGGGCCGGGTGGACGAAGGAATCACCGCGTAACCCAGTTGCATGGCCCAGGCCAGCGCCACCTGGGCCACGGTGGCCTGGTGCTTGGCGGCGATCTCGGCGAGCACCGGGTCCTTGAGCACCTTGCCGTAGGCCAGGGTCATGTAGGAGGTGACGGGAATCCCCTGCTCCTTGAGGAACGCGGTCAACTTGTGGCTCTGCAGGTAGGGGCTGAGCTCGATCTGGTTGGTGGCGATCTGCTCTTTGCCCACCACCGCGATGGCTTGCCGGGTCAGCTCGATATTGAAGTTGGAAATACCGATCTGCCGGGTCAGGCCCAGCTTCTTGGCCTCGGCCAGGGCCGCCATGAACTCTGCCAGCTCGACGCCATTTCCGGGCGCCGGCCAGTGGATCAGGGTCAGGTCGAGGTAATCGGTACGCAATTTCGCCAGGCTCTCGCGCAGGCTGGGGATCAGCTTGTCGGCGGCGTAGTGGTCGACCCAGATCTTGCTGGTGAGAAACAGGTCGGAGCGCGCTACGCCACTCTCGGCGATGGCCTGGCCGATATCAGCCTCGTTGCCGTAGATCTGCGCGCTGTCGATCGCGCGATAGCCCAGCGCCAGGGCGGATTTCACCGAATCGATGACGGCCTGTCCGGTCAGACGAAAGGTGCCGAGGCCAAAGGAAGGAATACTCATGAATCTGCTCCAGATAATGGATGTCGAAGGACGACTGGATGGCTGCCGGGCGCGGTGGCCCGAGGCCGGCCTGTCGTTGCGATGGCGCGTAGTATGTCCAGCCGCGGGGGCTGGATTAAGCCGCCTGCGCAGCAAAGTCCTTTGACTAGAAATCATCAATCGCCGGTGTCCGGGTGCCGCTGACGCAAATGACCCGCCGCCCGGCAAGGGCCCGCGGCCCTTCGTGCCGCCTCGCCAGCGGCTACGGAACGCACTCGGCCGGAACCGTACCCTCAGATTTTTCGGCTGCGGCCGCCTTCCTTCTGCAACTGCGCAATCAACGTCTCGATAAAGAACCCCAGGCTTTCCGGCAATACCCGCTTGGGCATGGTCAACACCTGAACATCCCGATCCGCCAACCGCGGGTTGGACAGCGGCACCGACACCAGCCCATCCATCCCCTGCCCCTCGCCACTGATGGCGCTGGCAAAGGCCACCGTATCCGACTGGCGCACAAACTCATGCAGGGCGCCGGAAAAGTTGCAGGTCATCACCTGATCAAAGCTCAGGCCATCCATCTGGCACACCAGATCCAGCAACTGCCGCTGGGTGGTGCCCTTGGGCGTCAGGGCCACCGGAAACGCCTGCATCTGTTGCAGGGACAGCACCCCGGCGCCGGCCAGCGGGTGCCCGGCGCGCATCAGGGCGCGAATCGGCGAGCGGATCGAGTAGCACACATTCACCCCCTCCACCGGCTCGGTGCTGAAGGTCAGCCCCACATCCGCTTCGCCCCGGCGAATGCGCTGCACGCATTCATGGGGCGAGACCACCTCCAGCCGATACTCGGCCCCGGGCCGCAAGCGGTAATGCTCCAGCAGCACCCGCGGCAGGAAATACCGCGACAGCCCCTCGGTGGACACCAGGCGGATGACCTTGGCCCCCGGGTAACCCTCACCGCGCAGCTCGGCAAGGATGTTCTCCTGTTCCAGCCAGGTACGCCGGGCATGCTCGGCCAGGGCTTCGCCGGCGGCGGTGAGTTGCATGCCGCGCGGGCGCCGCTCGAACAGCGCCACGCCGACGCTCTCTTCCAGCAGGGCGATCTGCCGGCTCACCGCGCTCGGGGCGATATGCAAGCGCTCCCCCGCCGCCGCCAGGGAACCGGCATCGATCACCGCCAAAAAATACCGATAGTCCATGTGCATCCCCTTGCAAGGCATCCAATTTTTAGAATGACGCCTTCAAAAAACAGCAATATACAGATGCCTTGGCCAACTCCACCATGGGCCCGTTCCCCTTGCCCGACCGGAGTTGCAATGACCAAGCAAGCTGCCCTCGCCGGCGCCCGCCAGTACCTGGACGACGGCCACTTTGAACAGGACCTGCGACGCCGCGTAGCGTTTCGCAGTGACAGCCAGGACCCGGCCCACGCCGAGGAACTGCCGCGCTACCTGCTGGAAGAAATCCAGCCGCTGTTGCAGCGCCTGGGCTTCGACTGCCAACTGCTGGCCAACCCCGAGGCCGGCGGGCCCTTCCTGATTGCCACGCGCCTGGAAGACCCGGCCCTGCACACGGTGCTCAGCTACGGCCATGGCGATGTGGTGCCCGGCCATGCCGAACAGTGGCGCGCGGGCCTGAATCCCTGGCAGCTGACCCTGGAAGGCGAGCGCTGGTACGGCCGTGGCACCGCCGACAACAAGGGCCAGCACAGCATCAACCTGACCGCCCTGGAACAGGTGCTCAAGGCCCGCGACGGACGCCTGGGCTTCAACCTCAAGCTGCTGTTCGAGATGGGCGAGGAAGCCGGTTCCCCGGGCCTGCGCCAACTGTGCCAGGAGCAGCGTGAATTGCTGCGGGCCGATGTATTCATCGCCTCCGACGGCCCACGGCTGAATCAGGCGCGGCCGACGCTGTTCCTCGGTTCCCGCGGCTCGGCGCAGTTCCGCCTGGAGCTCAACACCCGCGACAAGGGCCTGCACTCGGGCAACTGGGGCGGGGTCATGAGCAATCCCGGCGTGGTCCTGGCCAACGCCCTGGCCAGCCTGGTGGACCAGAACGGCCGCATCCGCTGCCGCGAACTGGTGCCGGCGAGCATTCCCGACAACGTGCGCGCGGCCATCGCCGACCTGGAGATTGACCGCGACTCCCTGGGCCGGCCCCTGGACGAAGACTGGGGCGAGCCGGGGCTGACCCTGGGGGAACGCCTGTTCGCCTGGAACACCCTGGAAGTCCTCGCCTTCAGCACCGGCAACCCGCAGAAGCCGGTGAACGCCATTCCGCCCCGCGCCGTGGCCTTCTGCCAATTGCGCTTTGTCCTCGGCACCCCCTGGCAGCAGCTTGAACAACTGCTGCGCACGCACCTGGACCGCGAAGGCTTCAGCCAGGTGCAGATCATCATGGAGCGTTGCTCCCCGGCCACCCGCCTGGACCCGGACAACCCCTGGGTCAGGTTCGCCCGCACCTCCATCGCCGGTAGCAGCCCGCGCCGCCTGGCCCTGCTGCCGAACCTGGCGGGCACCCTGCCCAACGATATCTTCGCCGAAGTACTGGGGTTGCCGACGCTGTGGATTCCACATTCCTATCCCGGCTGCTCGCAGCACGCCCCGGACGAACACCTGCTGCTGCCGGTAATTCGCGAAGGGCTGGAAATCATGACCGCACTGTTCTGGGACCTGGGGGACCTGCCCCGGAGCTGATGCCGTTGCCTACCCCGCCCGGCTCGCGCCGGGTAGCTGTCGCTCACACTCCAACAATAAGCAGGAGCGCCCGTTATGACCGAGTTAACCGCCACCTCGACCGCGATCCGGGTCGAACATAAACCCCTGTGGAAACCCATAGGCGCCGCCTTGATCGGCAACACCCTGGAGTGGTTCGACCTGTCGATCTACGCCTACTTCGCCCTGAACATCAGCCAGGTGTTCTTTCCCACGAACGACCCGACCTTCTCCCTGCTGCTGGCCTTTGCCACCTTTGGCATCTCGTTCCTGATCCGCCCACTGGGCGCCGCGGTACTGGGCTCCTACGCCGACCGCAGGGGGCGCAAGAAAGCCCTGAGCCTGTCGATCCTGATCATGCTGGCCGGCACCCTGCTGATCGCCATCATGCCCAGCTACGCCACCCTGGGTATCGCCGCGCCGATCGGCATCCTCCTGGCCCGGCTGCTGCAAGGCTTCTCCGCGGGCGGCGAGTTCGGCACCTCCACCGCCTTCATGCTGGAACACGCGCCCGAGCGTACCCGACACTTTGTCGCCAGCCTGCAATTCGCCAGCCAGGGCTTTGGCGTGGTCATCGCCTCGACCTTCGGCTACTTCCTGACCAAGCACCTCGATCCCCAGCAGATGCTCGACTGGGGCTGGCGCGTACCGTTCTTCTTCGGCCTGCTGCTGGGCCCGGTGGGCCTGTACATCCGCCGCACGGTGGACGAGTCGCCGGACTTCAAGGCCAGCGAACCAGGGGAGCGCCCATTGCGCGAAGTGCTGGTGACCCAGAAGACCCTGCTGTTGATCGCCATGGGCACCCTGGTGGTGTCCACCGCCTCGAACTACATGATCCAGTACATGCCGTCCTACGCTGCCACCAGCCTGAACATCGCCCAGTCCTCGGGCTTTTTGGCGACCCTCACCGGCGGCCTGATCCTGACCCTAGTCACGCCCATCGTCGGCTACCTGTCCGGCCATATCGGGCGCCTGAAAATCATGCTGGCAGCCGCGGTGGTCTACGCCGTGGCGATCCTGCCGGCGTTCTTCTGGCTCAACAGCCGCCCCAGCGCCAGCTCCCTGCTGTTGGTGGTGGCGATGATGGCCCTGATCAAGGCGGTGTACTTCGCCCCATTGCCTTCGCTGATGGCGGACATCTTCCCGGTGCGCACCCGGGTCACCGGCATGTCCCTGAGCTACAACCTGGGGGTGACGATCTTCGGTGGTTTTGCCCCGGTGATCGCCACCGGGCTGATAGCCCTGACCGGCTCGCAACTGGCGCCGAGTTTCTACCTGATGCTGGCGGCATGCTTGAGTGTCGGGGCGATCTTCATGGCGGGGAAAAAGCTCAAGCTGAAGTGAAGCCAACGCGAGGCGTCCCTGGAAAACAACGGCCTATGCCAAGCTGCGCCACGCCAGCACCAGCATGGCCTGAAGTTACGCGATCGTTGTAGCCGCTGCTGAGCTTGCGAAGCTGCGAAAAGGCCCGCAGGGCCTTGCTTGGCGAGCGCCAGCCGTACACGCAGCGTGTCTAACCGCACCCACAGGTTTACGACCGCTACGCGCCCGAGCGGGAGCACGCTCCCTCGCCACAAAAAGATGAGTGTCCTGCTTTCGCTACTGCACCGGCAGAAAGTTCATCAGCAACAGGCTCTGCGCATAATTGAGCCCCACCCTTCGATAACGCTCATCAAGGATCTGCGTCAGCAGATCCAGGCGCGCGACGATCTTGCCGAACTCCACGGCAAAACTCAGGTTGCTGCCCTCCTCGGAAATCTCGTTGGAAAACAGCAACAGCACCCCGTTGGCATCCTGGCGCTGGCTCAGCAGCCAGGTGGCCTTCTCGATATTGCGCGCGGCGTTGCTGATGAACTGCGGGTCGATGCTGTCGGTCATGTAGAACTCGGTCCGCCCGCCGTGGGCGGTGACCAGCATGCTGCCAATGGCATAGATGAAGGCCCCGACCCGATCCCCCTGAAACTCCGGGCTCAGGGAATAACTCAGGGCCGCCAGGTCGCGGCGATCCCCCAGGGCCGGCAGTGGCTGGCGCTTTTCGATGGCGTTGCGGATCTCCCGCTGAGCCGTGGTGCCATCAGGAAAACCCGACTTGCGCCACTGGCTGGGATTGCGCAGGTAGAGCTTGCCCATCAACAGGTACAGGCTCTGCAGGTTGTCGCGCATGCCGATGGTGGCCATGCGATCGACGCTGGTCTGGAAGAATTCGTCAGGCTTGCCTTCACGAAACTGTTTGGCCAGATCGCGGCCTTGCTGCTGGGTGCAGGCGGTGGCGCCAAGCATCAGCAGCGCCACCAGGAACAGGCGCGCAAAGCGGGTTTGCATCATGCAAAAAGAGGGAGCGTAGGCCATCGGCACCGGGTCGAAATTCACGGGCTGCGGCGGGGATCGGCGCGGCCAGGCCTGGTGATAGAACGCAAAACTGTAAAAAAGTGCGATGGCCGCTGCCGGCCATCGCCAAAGAGCGCCCCTTAAGGGCGTCGCAACGGACCGGGGGAAACGATGATCTTGACGTTGTGTTCCTTGTTGTTGACCAGCTCCTCGAAGCCCTGGCCGACGATCTCTTCCAGCTGGATGCGCCCGGTCACCAGGGGCGCAATGTCCAGCCGACCATCGGCGATAAAGGCGATCACATCGGCGAATTCACCGTTGTAGGCCAGGGCCCCCAGCACCTGTTTCTCGGTGGCCACCAGCTCGAAGAAGTTGAACTCGCTGGGCTCTTCGAAGATCCCCACCAGCACGCATTTGCCGGCCTTGCGGATCAGGTCGATGGCCAGCTTGGCGGTGTGCTTGTTGCCAATGCACTCGAAGCTGACATCGGCCCCCAGCCCGCCGGTCAAGCGCTTGACCTCGGCCAGGGCGTCGCATTCCTTGGGGTCGAGCACGTGGGTCGCGCCCACCTCCAGGGCCTTGGCCTTGCGCGCGCCGGACATTTCCAGGGCGATCACCTGGGCCGCGCCGGCGGCCTTGGCGCACATGATGGTGCACAGGCCGATGGTGCCGGCGCCGACCACCACCACGTTCTGCCCGAGCAAACTGCCGGCCTTTTTCACCGCGTGCATGCCCACCGCCAGCGGCTCGATCAGCGCCCCGGCCTCGGCGGGAAAGTTGGCCGGCAAGGCGTACAGCAGGTTGGCCGGCACATTGACCAATTCGGCGAAGGCGCCGTTGTTCATCAGCCCGGTAAAGGCCAGGTTTTCGCAGATGTTGTACAGGCCGTGGGTGCAGTAGTAGCAGGTGCCGCAGTGCTGGCAGGCGTCGGCGGCCACCGGCTGGCCGACACTGAACCCCTGGACCCCTTCGCCCAGGGCGACGATCTCGCCGCAGAACTCGTGGCCGAGGATGCACTGGCCCTTGATCCCGGTCAGCGGGTGCGGCGCGTCCACCGGAATGAACACCGGCCCAGCCACGTATTCGTGCAGGTCGGAACCGCAGATGCCGCACCAGTCGACGCGGATCTGCACCCAGCCGGCGGGCGGCGCATCCGGCAGCGGCACGTCTTCGACGCGGATATCGTGGCGGCCGTGCCAGACCGCGGCGCGCATGCTCGGAACGGACTTGAGGGAAACACTCATCTTGGCTTCTCCTGATTGTTATAGGGCTGCGACGGCCCCCTGGCCGCCGCAGCACACCTCAGTGCTGGCGAATGAAGTCGAGGATCAGGCGGTTGACCTGCTCCGCCGCTTCCATCTGCAGCATGTGCCCCTGCCCCGGCAGCACCTCGATCTGCGCCTTGAGATCGGCGCTGTGGCTGACCGGGATGATCCGGTCGTCGCTGCCCCAGATCACCAGCACCGGCTGCGCGCCGTCCTGCACCACCGGGCGCAGGTCGGCCTGCTGGCGGCCGTCGGCGAACAGCTGTTGCGCAAGCTGCCCGAGGGCCGCCTGCACCCCTTCCAGGCGCTTGTACTTGAGCATGTCGTCGAGCATCTGCCGGTTCACCAGCTCGGCGTTGGAGAACAGCTGCACCAGCTGCGGCTTGAGCGCGTTGCGGTTGCTGGCCTCGACGAAGCCTTGCAGGTAGTCGCCGTTGATCTCGCGGCCCAGGCCGGCGCTGCCGATCAGGGTCAGCGAACACACCCGCTGCGGCGCCAGCCGCGCGGTGTTGAGGGACACCGCGCCGCCCATGGAGTGGCCCACCAGATGGGCCACGGGAATGTCCAGGTGATCCAGCAGCGCCAGCAGCACCTCGCTCAACTCATCGAGGTCGCCCCGTTGCAGGGCCTTAGCCGATTCGCCGTGGCCCGGCAGGTCGAGGGCGATCACCCGGCGCCCGGCGGCCAGGGCCTCGTGGTTGAACAGCCAGTTGTTGAGATCGCCGCCAAAACCGTGCACCAGCAGCAGCGGCGTGCCGCCTTCGCCGCGCTCGAAATAGCGGATCAGCCGACCGCCGATTTCCACCTTCTGCGACGCCGGGCCGCTGTCTTCGTCGGCGCTGTCGCCGGGCACGAAGCTGGCCTGGAACTGCGCGATCACCGCGTCGATCTCGGCGTCGCTGGCCTCGCCTTCGACTACGATGCCCAGCAGCGCGCCCACCGCCAGGGTCTCGTCCTGGCGGGCGACCTGCCGGCGCAGGACGCCGGAGAACGGCGCCTCGACGCTGCTGGAGATTTTGTCGGTCTCCACGTCCAGCACGTCATCGCCCTTGCTGATGCTCTGCCCTTCTTCCTTGAGCCAGGCATCGACCCGGCCCTCGGTCATCGACAGGCCCCACTTGGGCATGGTCAGGGTATGGATCTGGCTCATTAGCGGCTCCACTCGATCACGGTGAGCACGGCTTTTTCGATCTTCGCCGCGTCGGGGATGTACAGGTCTTCCAGGGCGTCGGAGAACGGCACCGGGGTATGCGGTGCGGTGACCATTTCGATCGGTGCCTTGAGCGACGCGAAGGCTTTCTGCGCCACCAACGCCGAGATGTCGGTGGCCATCGAGCAGCGCGGGTTGGCTTCGTCGATCACCACCAGGCGCCCGGTTTTCTCCACGCTTTCCAGGATGCTGTCTTCATCCAGCGGGCTGGTGGTGCGCAGGTCGATGACTTCGCAGTCGATGCCGCGCCCGGCCAGCGCGCGGGCCGCCTCCAGCGCGGTGTTCACCGTGCGCCCGTAGGACACCAGGGTCACGTCCTTGCCATCGCGCAGGAAGTTGGCCTCGCCGAAGGGAATCGCGTAGGACTCTTCCGGCACTTCGCCCTGCAGGCTGTAGAGCAGCTTGTGCTCGCAGAAGATCACCGGGTCGTTGTCGCGGATCGCCTGGATCAGCAGGCCCTTGGCGTCGTAGGGCGATGAGGGGCAGACCACTTTCAGCCCGGGGATGTGGGTCCACAGCGAGGTGAGCATCTGCGAGTGCTGGGCCGCGGCGCGCAGGCCGGCGCCGACCATGGTGCGGATCACCAGCGGGGTCTGGGCCTTGCCGCCGAACATGTAGCGAAACTTCGCCGCCTGGTTGAGGATCTGGTCCAGGCAGCAGCCGGCGAAGTCGACGAACATCAACTCGCACACTGGGCGCACGCCACGGGTGGCGGCGCCGACCGCGGCACCGACGTAGCCGATTTCCGACAACGGGGTATCCAGCACCCGCCCGGGGAACTGATGGTAGAGGCCCTTGGTCACCCCGAGCACGCCGCCCCAGGCGTCGTTGTCGCCGGGGGCGCCGGCACCGCCCGCCACGTCTTCACCCATGATGAACACGCTGGGGTCGCGACGCATTTCCTGGGCCAGGGCTTCGTTGATGGCCTGCTGGTAACTGATTTTTCTCGCCATGATGGTGGTCTCTTGTTGTTCTGTGGGGCGTTATGGGTAAGCGACGTACACATCGCTCAGCAGATCGGCGGGGCTCGGTTTAGGGTCGGTCTTGGCCTTGCGCACCGCGTCCTCGATCAGCGCTTCCACGTCGGCATCGATCTGGTCCAGCTGGCTGGCCTGCACCAGCCCCGAACGGGTGGTGCGCTCGCGGAACTGCATCAGGCAGTCGTTGTGCTCGCGGTAATGCTTGACCTCGTCGGGGGCGCGGTAGGTCTGGGCGTCGCCCTCGAAGTGGCCGTAGTAGCGGGTCAGCTTGACCTCGATCAGCGACGGCCCCTCCCCGGCCCGGGCGCGCTCCACGGCGGCGCCGGCGGCTTCGTGCACGGCAAAGAAGTCAAAACCGTCCACCGTCACCCCGGGCATGCCGAAGCCGGCGGCGCGGTCGGCGATGTGATCGCAAGCCACCGACCAGTTGGAGGCCGTGGCCTCGGCGTAGCCGTTGTTCTCGGCGATGAACAGGCACGGCAGGTTCCACACCGACGCCATGTTCATGGCCTCGAACACCGCGCCTTCGTTGGAGCCGCCGTCGCCGAAGAACACCACCGACACGCCGTCGGTGCCTTGCAACCTGGCGGCCAGGGCCGCGCCCACCACCAGCGGCGCCCCGGCACCGACGATGCCGTTGGCGCCGAGCATGCCCTTCTCGAAATCGGCGATGTGCATGGAGCCGCCCTTGCCCTGGCAGACCCCGGTCTTCTTGCCGTAGATCTCCGCCATCATCCCGTAGACGTCCACGCCCTTGGCGATGCAATGGCCGTGGCCACGGTGGTTGGAGGCGATGCAGTCATCGTCGCGCAGGTGGGCCATGACCCCGGCGGCGGAGGCTTCTTCCCCGGCGTAGAGGTGGACGAAACCGGGGATCTCGCCGGTGGCGAATTCCACGTGCAGGCGTTCTTCGAATGCGCGGATGGTGCGCATCACCCGGTAGGCGTGGAGCAACTGGTCAGTGGTCAGGGGTGTCGACATTTTTATTCTCCAGGGTGTCTTCGGACTGAAGGTTCACGGGGTGTTGCCGGTGATGGCGGTCGATGGCCAGCAGGCGCTGGCGCGCCGCGTGTGCCAGGACCGCGTTGACGTCGATGCTCAGCGGGCCGCCGGCATCCAGGGTGACCGTGGGCCGGTCGTGGGGGTTGAATTCGATCTCGCGCTCGCCATCCAGGGCCAGGGTGCCGGCGCTCAGGCACAAGGGCTGGGGCACCTCCGGTTGCAGGTAGCCGGCCTCCAGCACGCCGCAGCCCTGCAGCAGGCCGGGGGCCAGGGGCACCAGCAGCGCTTCGGGGGAGTGCGGGTCCAGGCGCATCCAGGCGCCGTGGGGCTCCTGGCGGGTGACCGGCAGCCACAGCCCGCAAAGCGCGGAAATGCCGATGGACTGGGGTTCGGCGAAGGTCACGAAGACCTGCGCCAGGTCGCTGGCGCGACTGATGGCCCGGGCACCGACAAAGGCCAGGGGCGACACCGCCACGTCCACCAGGGCCACTTCGCTCAGGCCCCGGGACGGCTCGCGCACCAGCAGGCGCTTGTTGCGCCGCAGGGCAATCTCGGCCGGCACCCGGCCGCTGGCGTAGAGCCCACCGGCGAGGCCGGCGCTGGTGGCTTCGCGCAGTTCCGGAAAGGCGTTGTTGGTGCCGGTGGACAGGGTCAGCAGCGGGATGTCACCGACCTCGGCGGCCACCGCCTTGTGGGTGCCGTCGCCGCCGAGCACGGCGATCAGCGCCACCCCGCGCTCGGCCATCCAGCGCGCGGCCTGGCGGGTGTCCTCGACGCTCTGGCGCAAGGTCAGGTCGAGGAATTCCAGGGCCGGCCAGTGCTGCTCCCGGGCCTGGCGGCTGCGGCTGTTCTTCTGCACCGCGGCGGCGATGCCAGTCATGTCGGTGGGCATCAGCACCTGGGTGATGCCGGTGGCGCCAAAGGCCGCCAGCAGGCGCTGGATCACCGAGACCTTGTCGGTGCTGGAGAACAGGCCGGCGTTGGCGGTGAGACGGCGCACATCACGGCCCGAGGCCGGGTTGGCGATGATGCCGACGGTCAGGGGGCGGCGGCTCATGGGCTCACCGCGGGCGGAACACAGGCAGGAGAAAACATCGGGCACCTCGTTCTTATTCTTCGATGGGCCAGTCAACGCTGGTTGAACAGAGCCAGAGCAAGGCCGGTGCCAGTTGTCGGAAAATCTGCGAAAAAGGCCGTTCCAGAGCGGCTGACAGGTTTTCTGCGGCGCCTTGAAGCCAGCCTTCTGTGAGACGTTGCATGTCAGGCTGCACGGGGCCTTGGCGAGATCCTGAGACGTTGCGTCTCAGCGCCTCCACGGCGCCGCCCGGTGCTTGTCGAGGGCCACGGATCGGCGCTTAATGCGCCGACAACGATAAGAAGCTGCAACCGGAGGCCTTCATGCTTTCCGCACACTCCAAAGCCCATGTGGACTGCGTCAGCCGGGTCCTGAAGAACGCCGCGCACCTGCCCCAGGCGCCGGTGCCAAGCCTGATCCTCGATTCCTGGCGGCGTTCCATGGAGCAGCACCAGCTGGACCCCGGCTCGCTGCAGGGGCCGCGCATCCTCTCGGAAAACGTGCTCAAGGAATGCCGCGAGCGCTCCGAGCTGTTCCTGCGCATCGCCAGCGAAGAAGTGGCCCGCCTGCATGGCCGGGTGCGCGACGCCGACTACTGCGTGCTGCTCACCGACGCCCAGGGCCAGACCATCGACTACCGGGTGGAATCCACCCTGCGCAACGATTGCCGCAAGGCCGGGCTGTACCTGGGCACCTGCTGGTCGGAGGGTGAAGAAGGCACCTGCGGCGTGGCCGCGGTGCTCACCGCGCGCACGCCGATCACCGTGCACAAGCGCGACCATTTTCGTGCCGCGTTCATCGGCCTGACCTGCTCCGCCGCCCCGGTGTTCGACCCCCAGGGCGAGCTGCTGGGGGTGCTGGACGTGTCGGCAGTGCGCTCCCCCGACGACCGCCGTTCCCAGCACCTGATCCGGCAGATGGTGGTGCAGAGCGCCCGGGAGATCGAACAGGCGTTCTTCATGAACAGCGCACAGGGCTACTGGGTGCTGCGGGCCCATGCCAGCCCGGGTTATGTCGACAGCCAGCCGGACTACCTGCTGGCCTGGGACGACGACGGTTGCCTGCGGGCCCTGAACCCGGCGGCGCGGCATTACCTGTTGCAACGCTTTGGCCGGCTGCCGCAGCACATCGCCCAGGTGTTCGACCCGCAGCGCTTGCAACGCGCCCGGGACGAGGTCCTGTGCCCGCTGTCCGCCGAGCTGCATGGCCGCTTGCAGGCGCCGCGCCGGCCTCAGAGCCGCCCGCGCCTGAGCCTGGCCGGCGAGCCGCTGGACCCGCGAGTGGAACAGAGCCTGCGCCTGGCGGTGCGGGTCAAGGACCGCCACCTGCCGGTGCTGATCCAGGGCGAGACCGGCTCCGGCAAGGAAGTCTTCGCCCGCCAGTTGCACCAGGCCAGCCAGCGTCGGGACCGGCCCTTCGTCGCGGTGAACTGCGCGGCGATTCCCGAGAACCTGATCGAGAGCGAGCTGTTCGGCTATGTCGCCGGGGCCTTTACCGGGGCGTCGAGCAAGGGCATGCAGGGGCTGCTGCAACAGGCCGATGGCGGCACCCTGTTCCTCGATGAAATCGGCGACATGCCCCTGGCCTTGCAGACCCGCCTGCTGCGGGTGCTGGCCGAGGGTGAAGTGGCGCCGCTGGGGGCCGCGCAACGCAAGGCGGTGGATATCCAGGTGATCTGCGCCACCCACCGCGACCTGGAAGCCCTGGTGGCCGAGGGCAGTTTTCGCGAGGACCTGTATTTCCGCCTCGGTGGCGCGCGCTTTCAACTGCCGCCGCTGCGCGAACGCAGCGACCGGCTGGCGCTGATCACCCGGATAGTCGAAGAGGAATCCAAGCGCTGCGGCGCGCCGGTGCAACTGGGCGATGCGGCGCTGGAATGCCTGCTGGGCTACCGCTGGCCGGGCAACGTGCGGCAACTGCGGCATGTGCTGCGCTACGCCTGCGCGGTGTGCGAAGGGCCGCTGATCCAGCTGCAGGACTTGCCCGAGCAACTGCGCGGCGCCACCACCGACGGCGCCCAGCCCGTCCAGGAAAGCGCCACCAGCCCCGAACGCCAGGCCCTGCTCGACGCCCTGGTGCGCCACCGCTGGAAACCCGTGGCGGCGGCCAAGGCCCTGGGCATCTCCCGCGCCACCCTGTACCGCCGCGTGCAGCAGCACGGCATCCAGATGCCCGGCCGCAGCCCGGTCTAACCCCAATGAAAACCTGTAGCCGCTGCTGAGCCCGCGAAGCTGCGCAAAGGCCCGCAGGGCCTTGCCTGGCGATCTCCCGCCGAACCTTCAGTGCCTTCAAAATCCCCGCGTCTCCTACGGAGCCGTTCGCAGCCTGCGGCAGCGGCTACAAGAACCGCCCCTGCGCCCCCTGCGGTCTGTGTAGCCGCTGCTGAGCCTTGGCGAAGCTGCGCAAAGGTCCGCAGGACCTTGCTTGGCGATCTCCCGCCGAATCTTCAGCGCCTTCAAAATCCCCGCGTCTCCTACGGAGCCGTTCGCAGCCTGCGGCAGCGGCTACAAGAAGCGGCCCTGCGATCCCTGCGGTCTGTGTAGCCGCTGCTGAGCCTTGGCGAAGCTGCGCAAAGGTCCGCAGGGCCTTGCCTGGCGATCTCCCGGCGAATCTTCAGCGCCTTCAAAATCCCCGCGTCTCCTGCGGAGCCGTTCGCAGCCTGCGGCAGCGGCTACAAGAACCACCCCTGCGATCCCTGCGGTCTGTGTAGCCGCTGCTGAGCCTGCGAAGCTGCGCAAAGGCCCGCAGGGCCTTGCTTGGCGGTCTCCCGCCGAATCTTCAGCGCCTTCAAAATCCCCGCGTCTCCTGCGGAGCCGTGCGCAGCCTGCGGCAGCGGCTACAGGGTTGGGTTGAGGCGCGCGCGGTAGCGCCCGGGGCTTTCGCCGGTCCATTTCTTGAACGCGCGGTGGAAGGCGCTGGGCTCCTGGAAGCCGGTCAGCTCGGCAATCTCGCTGATGCTGACGTGGGTGCGGCGCAGCAGTTCGACCGCGACGCCGCGGCGCACTTCGTCCTTGATCTCTTGATAGGAACCGCCCTCGCGCTCCAGGCGCCGGCGCAGGGTGCTGGCGCTCATCTGCACTTCGCGGGCAAAGGCTTCCAGGGTCGGCCACTGGCTGTAGTGGCTGCCCCGCAGGCGTTGGTGCACCTGGCGGGTCAGGCCGTGCTGGTTGCGAAAACGGATCACCAGCCATTGCGGGGCGCTGCGCAGGAACACCTTGAGCGAGGCCAGGTCCTGGACCACCGGTAGGCGCAGGAAGCGGCTGGCGAATTCGATCTCGGTGCGCCCGGCATTCCAGCTCAGGTTGCTGCCCCACAGCAGCGCATCGTCGCTGAGGCTCAGGCGGGAATGGCGAAAGTCGGCGCGGTCGATGGGAATCCGCCGCCCGCCCAGCCAGCACAGCAGGCTGATGATCAGCACCAGCAGGGTTTCTTCGGCGTAGTGGCTGCGCAGCGGGTCGGCGCAGTGGCTTTCAAGGCTGATCACCGCGCGCTTGCCGCGCACGCTGAGCTGAGCACCGACGTCCCGTAAAAACAGGCCAAAGTTGTTCAGGCACTGGCGCAGGGCCTTCTCCAGGTTGGGCTCCTGGATCAGCCCGCGGCAGATCAGGGCAAAGGCCCCCGGCGGCATGCCACGGGAGTCGAGCTGGAAGAATTCGTCCTGCAATTCGCGGATCTGGATCAGCCACAGGGCGGCAAAGGCGCTGCCGGGCACCCGCGCCCGGGGCTGGTCGAGCAACGCCGGGTCGATGCCTGCCTCGCTCAGCACCGCCGCCAGGCGCGCCGGCTGCTGGCGCAGGGCGTGGGTCATCACCCGGACAAAGTAGACCGCGACCGAATCCGTTTCACGCATGTAGAGGCTGTGCTCCCGAAGCTGGACCTATGGCAAAAAACGCCAGCACGCTTGACCGCTTTCGGCATAGGCCGGCCACCGTGCCGGGCTCTAGACTCGCGCTGGATAACACGCTGTGCAAGGCAACCGCGCCATGCTCCGCGAAGGCCATGAACAAAGGAAGAGCTGAAGATGAATCTTGCGAATATCGGGGTGATCGGCGCCGGCACCATGGGCAACGGCATTGCCCAGGTCTGCGCCCAGGCGGGCTTTGACGTGACCCTGCTGGACATCGCCCAGGGCGCCCTGGAAAAGGCCCTGGCCACCATCGGCAAGAACCTCGACCGGCAGGTGAGCAAGGGCACCCTGAGCGAAGGCGACAAGCTCGCCGCCCTGGGCAAGATCCGCATCAGCACCGACTACGGCGTGCTCAAGGATGCGCAACTGGTGATCGAAGCCGCCACCGAGAACCTCGACCTCAAGCTCAAGGTGCTGCAGCAGATTGCCGCCCAGGTCAGCGCCGAGTGCGTGATCGCCTCCAACACCTCGTCGCTGTCGATCACCCAACTGGCCGCCAGCGTCAGCGCGCCGGAGCGTTTCATCGGCCTGCATTTTTTCAACCCGGTGCCGGTGATGGGCCTGATCGAGGTGATCCGCGGCCTGCAGACCAGCGACGCGACCCACACCCTGGCCATGAACATGGCCGAGCGCCTGGGCAAGACCGCGATCACCGCCGGCAACCGTCCGGGTTTTGTGGTCAACCGCATCCTGGTGCCGATGATCAACGAGGCGATCCTGGTGTTCCAGGAAGGCCTGGCCAGCGCCGAGGACATCGACGCCGGCATGCGCCTGGGCTGCAACCAGCCGATCGGCCCGCTGGCCCTGGCCGACCTGATCGGCCTGGACACCCTGCTGGCGATCCTCGAAGCCTTCTACGAGGGCTTCAACGACAGCAAGTACCGCCCCGCGCCGCTGCTCAAGGAAATGGTTGCCGCCGGTTACCTGGGGCGCAAGACCGGTCGGGGTTTCCATCACTATGGCTGAGCGCTGCTCACGCTTTGCCGAAAGCCGCGACAAGGCCCTGGAGCTGTTCGCCAGCAAGGGCTTCGGCCAGGTCGGCATGCGTGAGCTGGCGAGCCATCTGGGGCTGACCCCGGGCTCGCTGTACCACCATTACCCGAGCAAGCAGCACCTGCTGCTGGACCTGATCGAAGAGTTCTTCGATGAGCTGCACAGCACCCTCAAGCGCCTGCAGCGACGCAAGCTGCAAGGCGACTGCCTGCCGGCGCTGATCCGCGCCCACCTGAAACTGCACCGGGAATTGCCACGGCATTTTCGCCTGGTGGAACGTGACAGCGGCTGCCTCAATCCCGACCAGCAGGTGCGGGTCGGGCAATTGCGCGAGCGTTACGAGCAACAGCTGCTGCAACTGCTGGGCACCCCGCCCGGCCTCGGTGCGGCGGCCCAGCGCGCCGCCGCCCATGCCCTGGCCAACCTGCTGAACAGCGCCCCCAGCTGGTTCAGTGAACAACCGCTGCCCGAACGTGAACGCGAAGCCCTGCTGGAAAACCTGCTCAGCGGCGCCATCGAGCGCCTGCTGGGTGGCGCGCCGCTGCACAGCGCGGTGGCCTGAGCCTCAGCGCAGTTGCAGCGGGTCCACCAGGCCGGCGGCAATCGCCATGCCCACCAACTGCGGCAGGTGCTCGGCCTGCATGCGCTTCATCACCCGTGAGCGATACAAGTCGATGGTCTTGATGCTGACCCCCAGCTGTTCGGCGATCTCGCGGTTGCTGTAGCCCTGCACCAGGGGCAGCAACACGTCCTTCTCCCGTGGCGTCAGGCTTTCCAGCAACGCCTGCACCCGAGCCTGCCCGGCGCTCTGGCTCTGATGGCGGTCGGCGCGGCTCAGGGCCTGCTGCACGCTGTCCAGCAGCAGCTGTTCGTTGTAGGGCTTCTCGATGAAATCCACCGCCCCGGCCTTGAACGCGCGCACCACGATCGGCACGTCGGCGTGGCCGCTGACAAAGATCAGCGGCAGGTGGATATCGCGCTGGCGCAGCTCTTCCTGGACATTCAGGCCGCCCATGCCGGGCATGCGCACATCCAGCAGCACGCAGGCATTGAGGCTGGGGTCGCAGTGTTCGAGAAACTCCCGGCCGCTGGTGAAGGGCACGGCCTTGAGCCCCACCGACTCCAGGAGCCAGACGGTGGAGTCAAGCATGCCTGGGTCGTCGTCGACCACGTACACCAGCTGCTGCGCCACACTCGTCATTGCCTTGCTCCTGTCGTTGCGGGGGAAGTTGCCGGGAGGTCGGCCGGGGCGGTGGCCGGCAGCCGGCAGCACATGCGCAGGCCCACCGCCTGGGGCTGGGCCTGCAAGTCGCCGCCAAAGCCTTCGACGATGCTGCGGCTCATGGACAGCCCGAGCCCCAGGCCGTTGGCCTTGCTGGTGTAGAACGGGGTGAACAGCTGCGGCAGTTGCTCGGCACAGACCCCGGGGCCCTGGTCGCTGACGCTGATCTGCACCCCGCCTTCGGTCGTCGCCTCGGCCGCCAGCACAATGTGCGAGCCCTGCTGCCCATGCACTTCGCGATTGGCCTCGATGGCGTTGCGCAACAGGTTCAGCAGCACCTGCTCCAGCAGCACCCGGTCGGCGTACACCGGCGGCAGATTATCCGCCAGGTGCAAGTCGATCGTCACCTGGCTGGCCTGGGCTTCCCAGGCACACAGGCGCACGGTTTCCCGGGCCACCTCGGCGAGGTCCAGGGCCTGCACGCGGCGCCCGCCCTTGCGCAGGAAGGCCCGCAGGCGCTTGATCACTTCGGCGGCGTGGGTCGCCTGTTCGGCGATCCGCTCCAGGCCCTGGGCGACCTTGCGCGCGGCTTCGGGCTGGGTGTCCAGGGCTTGCAGGTAACGTTGGCTGGCATTGGCGTAATTGACCACAGCGGCCAGCGGCTGGTTGATCTCGTGGGCGATGCCCGAGGCCAGTTCGCCCAGGGTCACCAGCCGCGCGCTGTGGGCCAGTTCGTCCTGGTGGTGACGCTGCTGGGCCTCGCGCAGTTCGCGCTCGCTCTGGTCGTGGGCCACCAGGGAATAGAAGCGTTCGCCACTGGCCGCGCGGTGGGCCAGGAGCATCAGCGACACCGGCACCGAGGCGCCGCCGGCCGGCGGTTGCAGGCGCGCCTCGATGCTCCAGCGGCCGCTGCGTTCGGCGCGCTCCCAGCCCTCGCGCTGCAGGCTGTCCAGCACGTGCGCGCTGAGTATCGAGGCCAGGCCGGGCATCGCCTGATCGGCCCCGAGCCCCAGGGTGCGTCGCGCCGCCGGGTTGAGGTAGGTCACCGCGCCGCCGGGCTGGATGAACAGCACCGGGTCGGGGTTGGCTTCCACCACTTCGGCCAGGCGCCGCTTGTTCTCTTCGGCCTGGACCCGGGCGGTGATGTCCCGGGACACCGCCACCACTTCGACCACGGTGCCGGTGTAGGTGTCGCGGATCGCCCGGCAGGCGGTCTCGAACCACAGGTAATGGCCGTCGCGATGGCGGATGCGGTAGGTCATGGTGTGGTAGCCGTCCTGCTCCAGGGCGTCCTGGGTGCGCTGCATCAGCCCGGCCAGGTCCTGGTTGTGGAACAGGCTGCGGGCCAGCAGGCCGCGCAGTTGCTCGGGCCAGTAGCCCAACAGGGTCCAGGACGCCGGCGAGGCATCGAGGAAGCTGCCGTCCGGGGTGTGCCGGGAAATCAGGTCGGTGGTGTTCTCGGTGATCAGCCGGTACAGGCGCCGGGCCTTGGCCGACTCGCGCTCGGCCTGGACCTGGGCGGTGGCCTCCTGACAGCGCGCCAGCACCCGCTGGTGCAAAGGGTCGGGGATGAAGCTCCAGAGCAGGATGCGTTCGCCCCACTGGGCTTCCACCTGTTCGATGGCGCGCTGCTGCTCCAGGCAAGCGCGCACCAGGGCCGTGTGGTTGATCGGCAGCAGGGCCGCGACATCAGCGCTGGCGCTGCCGTCGAGCCACTGGCGCAGCGCCGGGTTGAGGTCCAGCGGCTGCGCCTGGGCGTCCAGCAGCAGGCTCGGCTGCGGGTCGTGGCCCAGCCAGGGCGAGTCCGGCAGCTGGCCTTCGCGCTGTAGCTGCAACCAGCGGCTCAGGTGGGTGGAGGTGGGCATCGTCGATCAACCTGTGGGGTGGCAACAGCGAACTTCTCGATATAGTATAACTACTATACAACTCAGGTAGTACTTCCATATCAATCGACAAACAGTATATAAAAGACCCCGGATAAGTCACCGAGCTTTCGCTGGGTGTGCTGCCTGCAGGGAACGCCGAAGGGGTTCAGGCAGGCAGCACCCACCACGCAAGCGTCGGCCAATAGAGCTAATAATCAGCCACCGGGTACCCGAACCATGTCCATCTACGAGCAAGGCCTCGCGCCGTCTGCCGTCAACCATATCGCCCTCTCCCCCTTGAGCTTCATCGAACGCACCGCTGCGGTTTACCCCGAGTATCCGGCGGTGATCCACGGCTCGATCCGTCGCACCTGGGCCCAGACCTACAGCCGCTGCCGGCGCCTGGCTTCGGCCCTGGCCGGACGCGGCATCGGCAAGAACGACACGGTGGCGGTGATGCTGCCGAACATCCCGGCGATGCTCGAGGCGCACTTCGGCGTGCCGATGATCGGCGCCGTGCTCAATGCCCTCAACGTGCGCCTGGACGCCGAGGCCATCGCCTTCATGCTGGCCCACGGCGAAGCCAAGGTGCTGATCGCCGACCGCGAGTTCCACGGGGTGATCCACGCCGCCGTGGCCATGCTCGATCACCCGCCGCTGGTGATCGATGTCGACGACCCGGAATACGGCGAAGGCCAGGCGGTCAGCGACCTGGACTACGAGGCCTTTCTCGCCGAGGGCGACCCGGAGTATCCCTGGCAGTGGCCGGAAGACGAATGGCAGGCCATCGCCCTGAACTACACCTCGGGCACCACCGGCAACCCCAAGGGCGTGGTCTATCACCACCGCGGCGCCTACCTCAATTCCCTGGGCAACCAGATGATCTGGGCCATGGGCAACCACCCGGTGTACCTCTGGACCCTGCCGATGTTCCACTGCAACGGCTGGTGCTACCCGTGGATCGTCACCGCCCTGGGCGGGGTGCATGTGTTCCTGCGCCGGGTCGACCCGCAGAAGATCCTCAACCTGATCCGCGAGCACCAGGTCACTCACCTGTGCGGCGCGCCGATTGTGCTCAATGCCCTGGTGAACATGCCGGAATCGGCCAAGGCGGCCATCGACCACCCGGTCAACGCCATGGTGGCCGGGGCCGCGCCACCGGCCAAGGTGATCGGCGCCGTGGAGGAGATGGGCATCAAGGTCACTCACGTCTACGGCCTGACCGAGGTCTATGGCCCGGTGACCCTGTGTGCCTGGCACGCGGCCTGGGACGAGCTGCCCCTGGAACAGCGGGCCCAGATCAAGTCACGCCAGGGGGTGCGCTACCCGACCCTGGAGGGGGTGATGGTGGCCGACCCGAAAACCCTGGAACCCACGCCATGGGACGGCCAGACCATCGGCGAGATCTTCATGCGCGGCAACACCGTGATGAAGGGCTACCTGAAGAACCCCAGCGCCACCGCCGAGGCCTTCGAGGGGGGCTGGTTCCATACCGGCGACCTGGGGGTGACCCACCCGGACGGCTACATCGAAATCCGCGACCGGCTCAAGGACATCATCATTTCCGGCGGCGAGAACATCTCCACCATCGAACTGGAAGGCGTGCTCTATCGCCACCCGGGTGTGCTGGAAGCGGCGGTGGTGGCCCGGCCCGACGAAAAATGGGGCGAAACCCCCTGCGCTTTCGTCACCCTCAAGGCCGATCACCAGGACGTGGGCGAAGCCGAGATCATCGCCTTCTGCCGCGAGCACCTGGCGGGCTTCAAGGTGCCGCGCACCGTGGTCTTCAGCACTTTGCCCAAGACCTCCACCGGCAAGATCCAGAAGTTCGTCCTGCGCGACCTGGCGAAAAACCTCTAGCCTGACTACACCAGCCCCTCCCCTGTAGGCGCTGGCTTGCCAGCGAAGGCGTCCACCCGTGCGGCACCAGGCTCACGGGCCGCTTCGCCGGCAAGCCGGCTCCTGCAAGAGGGCGGGTTTCGTTTTCGATTCATGCGGCCATGGCCGCTCAACCTCCCCTTTTGCCCGAGGTTCCTGCAATGCCCGAATTCAATGCTCCGCTGCGCGATATGCGCTTTGTCCTGCATGAAGTGTTCAACGCGCCCACGCTCTGGGCGCGCCTGCCGGCCCTGGCCGACACCGTGGACGCCGACACCGCCGACGCGATCCTCGAAGAGGCGGCCAAGGTCACCGCCAACCTGATCGCCCCGCTCAACCGCAGCGGCGACGAGGAAGGCGCCAGCTGGCATGCCGGGCAGGTGCGCACCCCGGCCGGCTTCAAGGAGGCCTACCGCACCTACATCGAGGGCGGCTGGGTCGGCCTGAGCGGCAACCCGGCCTACGGCGGCATGGGCATGCCGAAGATGCTCGCGGTGCAGTTCGAAGAGATGCTCTACGCCGCCAACTCCAGTTTCGCCCTGTATTCGGCCCTGAGTTCCGGCGCCTGCCTGGCCATCGACGCCCACGCCAGCGAGGAGCTCAAGCAGCGCTACCTGCCGCCGATGTACGAAGGCCGCTGGGCCGGCTCCATGTGCCTGACCGAGGCCCATGCCGGCACCGACCTGGGGATCATCCGCACCCGCGCCGAACCCCAGGCCGACGGCAGCTATAGCATCAGTGGCAGCAAGATCTTCATCACCGGCGGTGAGCAGGACCTGACCGAGAACATCATCCACCTGGTGCTGGCCAAGCTGCCGGACGCCCCGGCCGGACCCAAGGGCATCTCGCTGTTCCTGGTGCCGAAGATCCATGTCGACGCCCACGGCCACCTCGGCGCGGCCAACGCGGTGAGCTGCGGCTCCATCGAGCACAAGATGGGCATCAAGGCCTCGGCCACCTGCGTGCTGAACTTCGACGGCGCCAGCGGCTGGCTGATCGGCGAGGCCAACAAGGGCCTGGCGGCGATGTTCACCATGATGAACTACGAACGCCTGTCGATCGGCATCCAGGGCATCGGCTGCGCCGAGAACTCCTACCAGAACGCCCGCACCTACGCCCGCGAGCGCGTCCAGAGCCGCTCCCCGGCCGGCCCGGTGGCCAAGGACAAGATCGCCGACCCGATCATTGTCCACCCCGATGTGCGGCGCATGCTGCTGACCATGAAGGCCATGACCGAAGGCGGCCGGGCCTTCGCCAGCTACGTCGGCCAGCAGCTGGACCTGGCCAAGTTCGCCGACCAGCCCCATGAGCGGCAGAACGCCGAAGCCCTGGTGGCGCTGCTGACCCCGGTAGCCAAGGCGTTCTTCACCGACACCGGCCTGGACAGCTGCGTGCTCGGCCAGCAGGTCTTCGGCGGCCACGGCTACATTCGCGAATGGGGCCAGGAGCAACTGGTGCGCGATGTGCGCATCGCGCAGATCTACGAGGGCACCAACGGCATCCAGGCCCTGGACCTCTTGGGGCGCAAGGTGGTGGGTAACGGCGGCGTGGCCCTGCGCCTGTTCACCGGCGAGATCCGTGACTATGCCTACCTGCCCGGCGCCGCCTACGCCGCCGAGCTGCTGGACGCGGTGCAGCGCCTGGAAGACCTCAGCGACTGGCTGCGCGAGCAGGCCGCGCAGAACCCCAACGCGGTGGGCAGCGCCTGCGTCGAGTACCTGCAGCTGTTCGGCTACGTGGCCTACGCCTACCTGTGGGCGCGCATGGCCCAGGTGGCCGAGCACCAGCGCTCCGAGGACGATGGCTTCTATGGCGCCAAGCTGGCCACCGCGCGGTTCTACTTCAGCCGCCTGCTGCCGCGCATCCTCAGCCTGGAGCAGAGCATCCGCGCCGGCAGCGCCTCGCTGTTCGGCCTCGACGCCGAGCAATTCTGAGTGCCCGGGCAGGGTGCCCCGCGCCCTGCCCCAACTCCAAGCTCCAAGCTCCAAGCTCCAAGCTCCAAGCTCAGGCAACAGCACACCCCACTGATGCAAAACCTCAAGCGGCCCGGCATACTTCGCACCCGAACACCGCCCAAGGAAGAAACGTGTTGGCCCCCGCCCTGATCGTCGCCAGTTCGGCCATCGTGCTGCTGCTTGGCAGCCTGCACCTGATCTGCACCTTCGCCACCGACAAACTCCAGCCCCGTGATCCCGCCCTGGCCGAGCACATGCGCCAGGTGTCGCTGATGATCACCCGCAAGACCAGCCTGTGGCGCGCCTGGGTCGGCTTCAATGCCAGCCACAGCCTGGGCGCCATGCTGTTCGGCCTGGTCTATGGCTACCTGGCCTGGCTGCACCCGGCCCTGCTGCTGGAAGCCCGCGGCCTGCTGCTGATCGGCCTGGGCTTTCTCGCCAGCCTGTGGCTGCTGGCGATCCGTTACTGGTTCCGAATTCCCCTGGTGGGCATCAGCATCGCCCTGGTGCTGTTCGCGCTTGCCTGCGGTTTGCCCCTGGCTTGAACCCAACCGGCCACGCACCTTCATCCGCACTGTCATTTTCGAGTCCCCGTATGTCGTCCCTGTACCTCTTCTGCTCCCGGCTCTACCTCCCACTGTGCTGGATCGCGGTCGCCGCACCGCTGGCCACCATGATCCATTGCAACCTGCACCTGATCGTGCCCCGGGAGGTCGGCGGCACGCTGTTCGGCGGTTCCATGGGTTTCATGCTGTACCTGGGCGGCTGGGCCTTGAGCGTGCTCGGCCTGGGCCTGGCCGTGCTGACCCGGGTGCCCGGCGCGCGCCTGGCCTGGATCGTCGCCGGGCTGGTGCAGTTGCTGCTGGGCCTGTGGTGGCGGATCAACTACCCGGATGATTTCGACGGCAACCTGATCTTCAGCATCCAGCCCCGGGAGCTGGACTATGTGATGGTCTTCGGTTTCGCCCTGGCCTACAGCGGGGTCTACCTGTGGCGCCGGCAGTGGCTCAAGCCGCGTCCACCCGCCCATCGCAACCTGCTGTTGCTGCGAACCCTGTGGGCCCTGGTGCTGGCGACGGCGTTCATGCTCCCACCGCTGCTGGCCCTCACCCACAAACCCCTGCCCTACTGCGCCTTCGACAAGGCCGGCAAGCAGTTGAGCCTGTGCCTGGGCCCGGGCACCCGGGTGATTGTCGACTGACCGTCTTCCTGGCTTCTTTCTTCCTTTTCTCGACCTTGATGAGTGTGCCCATGTCTCGCCTGTTTACCCTGTGGTTGTGGCTGTACCGCCCCCTGTGCTGGATCGTCGTGACCATCCCGCTGTCGGTGATGCTGCTGTGCGACGTGCAAATGATGCAGCCGCGGGATGTCAGCGGCACGTTGTTCGGTGGGGCCATGGGTTTTCAGCTGTACCTGTTTGCCTGGGTACTGTGCCTGATCGGCCTGGTCCTGGCCCTGTTGACCCGGATGCCCGGCGCGCGTATGGCGTGGCTGATGGCCGGGCTCGTGCCATTGCTGCTGGGGGCTTGGTGGCGGCTCACCTACCCGGATGATGAAGATGGCAGCCGCTCGTTCAGCCCCCAGGACTGGGAGCTGGACTACATGATGGGCATTGTGTGCCTGTTCGTTATCAGCGGCCTGTACTTCTACTGGCGCCGACGCCTCGTCTCACGGCCCGCCGCCACCAGCACCGATGTGCTGTTTCTGCAAACCGTGTGGGCGCTGGTCCTGGCGGCGGCGTTCATCCTGCCACCGCTGAGCTTCATCAAGTAGCAATCCCTGCCCCGCTGTGCGTTCAACAAGGCCGGGGAGCAATTGACCGTGTGCCTGAGCGATGATCCGAACGAGCCGGTCATTGTCGACTGACCCGGCGCTTGCAGCAGCCCGGACAGCAAAAAGCCCCGATCGATTCGGGGCTTTTTGCTGTCGGGTGCTATCGATGCTGGGTGGCCGGTGACGCCCTGCGCACCGGCAAGGCAGCGGCGAAAGCCATGGCCTCTTCCCGGGTGCCGAAAGTGGCGAGCCGGTCACCCGCCGTACAGACCTTCCAGGGCCCGTGGTTGACGCTCAATACCTGATAGCCGTTGAGCTGCAGCTTGTTCAGCAGCGGCGTACTCATGGACACCTCCCTTGTTCTCCGTGTGCCTGGGGCTTGGGGGATTTACCTTACACCCGCCAACCCGTGCGGCGACTGCCGCGTGTCGGCGCGCCGGGTCACTGTTTCAGGTTGGCCAGGGGGCGTAGGCCCGCGAACGCTGGCGCCAATGGCCACGGGCAAATTGCAATGCGCTGCTCAGCGTCGCAGGATGGCGCCTGGCCCCTCACCGCTCAAAAGGAAGTGTTCATGACGATTCGTGCCGTGGTTTTCGATTTTGGTGGCGTGCTGTTCGACTGGAGCCCGCACCACCTGTACCGCCAACTGATCCCCGACGATGAGCGCCGCCAGTGGTTCCTCGACACCGTCTGCACCCAGGCCTGGAACACCCTGCAGGACGCCGGCCGGCCCCTGGCCGAAGCCACCCGCAGCCTAGTGGCCGAGCATCCCGAGCATGCGCCGTTGATCGAGGCCTATTACGGGCGCTGGCCGGAGATGCTCAAGGGGCCACTGGACGAAGGCGTGGCCCTGCTGGAGGAACTGCACCGGGCGCAGGTGCCGCTGTTCGGGTTGACCAACTGGTCCCAGGAAACCTTTCCCTATGCCTGGGAGCACTATCCGTTTTTGCAGAAGTTTCGCGACATCGTGGTGTCGGGGCAGGAGCGGCAGATCAAGCCGGATGCGCAGATCTACCACACGACGCTGGGGCGGATTCGCGCGCATTTGCCGGGGGTGGTGCCTGAGGAGCTGGTGTTCATTGATGACCATGCGCCGAATATCGTCGCGGCCAGGGAGCTGGGGTGGCGGGCGATTCATCATGTGGCCGGGGGGGAGACGCGGCGGCAATTGGGGGAGTTGGGGGTGGTTTGAGGGGGGCCGGGGGGAAGTGAAGTGTACATATCCGTTGCTGTGGGTGTGGCGGCTGGCGGTTTCGCCCTTACGGCGACTCACTTTTGAAAATCCGGAATGCCGGCCCAGACAAAAGTAAGCAAAACGCTTCTGCCCCTCCACTCGGTGCCTCGCATAGCGAGGCATGCCCTCT
>NZ_JAJTTH010000022.1 GCF_021341665.1 Pseudomonas sp. Au-Pse12
CGAACGCCTGGTGTTTCCTATGCAGGAAGTGCGCAGCCTGGCTTACACCCGGCAGGCGTTCGGCCTGGTCAAAACGGCATTCAAGCAAGCCGCCAAGCTCAAGATGCTTACCAGCAATCCGCTGGCCGACATGGTGTTTTCTGACTTCATCGACACGCCTATAAGGCCCAAGCCCTGCGCCCTTCGTCCGCACCAGTTGCCCGAGCTGATCAAGCGTCTGTCCGCTGCCGAGGTCCGGCTGACCGCTCATTGCATGTTGCCGCTGCTGATGCTGTGCCACGGCACGCGGATCAGTGAAACCCGTCTGGCCAAGTGGCAAAACCTGAGCCTTGAAGGGGATGGGGAATGGTTCCTGCCGGCGGCCGACACCAAGACCGACAGCGACCACCGCTTACCCCTGACCCGGCACACCGTGGCTTTGCTTCAGGCCTATAGAACCCGCCAGAAACAGGCCGGTTACTCGGGCGCCTATCTGTTCCCGCGTGGTGATGGCGACCCGATCACCGACAACCAAGCCCAAGAACGAATCAGCGCTATTGCTGCAGGGGAATGGAGCAGCCACGACCTGCGAAAGATTGCCCGCAGCATGTGGCTGGACCTGGGTATCGACTACTTCATTGGCGAGCTGCTGCTGAACCACGCCATGGACGACCTGCGCGCCGCGTACATCCATACCCACGCCGAAACCCTCAAGCGGGACGCCCTGGAGCGCTGGCACCTATGGCTTGAATCGCAAGGCCTCTCTTTTTTTGCCACCGAGACAGCACCGAGACACGGCGCCGTAGCGGACTCCCTCAACACCAACAACGGCGCGGCCTAGAGCCCCGTCAACCAATCAATTACTAAGGAGGATTTTAGGACATGAGCAAACAACCCGTTACCCTATTGGAACTGAGTGAGGATGTTTTCGGCAGTGATCTGGAACACATCAGTCAGTTGCCCCGGATGGCTGCCCGCTTGAATCACGAAATCGCTTTGACCGAGGTTCGGGAGTGGATCGAAGCAAGTCCGCTTTCAGAGCTGGACTACACGCGGTTGCGGTGGATTCTGGTAGTCCTGCGCCGGTCGAGACTGCATAGGCCGGAGCCGGTCCGGACGGCTCTTACCTGGCGGGAGCGGATCACCGGGAGGCTGAACCCATGAGCGGCATGATTGAGCAGCGAAGGTTTTCCGCTGATGAAATCTGCAAGACCTTTAGCGTGCCTTTAGAGCTTGCCACCGTGACGGGTAACGCCAAGGAGAAGAAGGCCGCCACCAAGCGGCAGCAGAAGCGCCGGGAGAAGCTGAAAGAGCAGGGCGTTAAGGAGTTTTCGCCCAAGTTCTGGCCGGGTGTGCTGGCCATGCTCGACAACTCTCGAACGGTTCGCGGCGGCTGTGACGGGCCGTACTCAGTTGAGGAATACATTGTCGCCCTGGTGCGCGAGGATGCGGCCCGGCTGGAAGGTCAGATAGCAGACGCGCAGCGCTACCCGTGCAACCAATGCGGCAAGACACTGCCCACGGGTTGCGGCGGTGCCTTCAAGGGCGAGCTTGCGTGCCTGCACACTCCGGCAGCCTGGAAACTGAGGATTCCAACTGTCGATGCGTGACGGGTAACGCCATGGTCAAATTCGGTTGGACGTCGGTTGGCTGTACTTGCTTGGCCCAGTTCCGTACCTTTTTGTTCATCGTGGCGTGTTTGCGTTCACGGCCCTAACAATCAATTTCACCCCGAAGCCCTGGCAGCCATCTGCCGGGGCTTTTTGCTGTCTGGAGCCTGGCAAATGAACAGATTCACACGGGCGAAGCTCGCCATGGTCGCCCTGGTGCTTTTGTTCGCCTCGGCCTGCCGAAACGCCAAGGCGGAAACGGTAGAGCGGGCACTGATAGTGCCCCCGGCGACGTATGCCGGCGCAACGCTCTTTGGTGCGCCTGTTACCAGCGTGACGCAATGGGTAATGCTGCTTTATGGCCTGTCCTTGTTCGCCTGGCATATCAAAACCAAGTGGTTGGCCAAGAAGCCGGAGGCTCAAGGATGAAGCTGCCACGCGGCCTAGTGCTGCCACTTGCGGCCGGCTTTATGCCGGTCCTGTTGGCCCTGGTGATGTTCTTCGAAGGGTGCCGGCTTACTGCCTATCAGGACGGCGCCGGAGTCTGGACGATCTGCTACGGCCACACCCTGGGCGTGAAGCGCGGCGACGTTGCCACAGTAGGCCAGTGCATGGCCTGGCTGCAGCAGGATCTGCAGGCGTCCATAAGCGCCGTTGACAAGCGCTTGAAGCCCGATGTTGGCTGGCTCTGTCGCGTGGCCAATGTCGATTGGGTGTTTCAGTTCGGCGAGACGCGCTATCGCCGTTCTACGTTGCTGGCTCGCTTCAATGCCGGCGACCGCTACGGGGCCCCTGATGAGTTCTTGCGGTGGGTCTACGTTGACGGCAAGGACTGCCGCCTGGCCGCGTCCAACTGCGGCGGCGTTGTCACTCGGGCCCAGGTGCGGCGAGAGCTGTGCCTCGCTGCGCCATGAGGGTGCAGCGCTATCAAGTTCGATTCACTGACGGCCGGGCCGCGACTGTCCTCGACATGGACGGCGAGGCACCGGCCGCCGTCATTGCGTGGCTCTCGACCTACTTCCGGCCGGGCCTTGTGCAAGAGGTTGTCCATGTCACTTAACCCCCTGGTCGCTGCTGTAAGCGGCCTTGTTGTCGTTTCGGCGCTCTGGTTTGCCGATCATTCAATCATGGTCCGTGACGCTGCCTTGAAGGAAGCTCGCGACCGTTCCGACCAGATCGACGAATTGACCCGATACAGCGACAGCCTGCAGCAGGTGGTCAGTGATCGCGCCGAGCTGCAGGACCGGCTGACCGATATCAGCCGGGCAAGTCAGCAAGTGCTGACAGTCCTTGACGGGCAGACCGTCTTAATCAATCGCAACATGTCCGAGCTTAAGCGCAATGACAAAGCAATCTTTGACTACCTGGGCAGTCCTGTCCCTGTTGCTATCGGGCTGCGGTACGCAAGACCTGAAACAACCGATCCCGCAGCCTACCGCGCCGCTGCCGCAGGTGTGCAGCCTGGTGCCGTGTCGTCTGCCGGGGCGTCCGCCGCTGGCTCTCACTGAGTCGGCTTACACCGCGCTCGATGAGGCGGAAGACGCCTTGACCAAGTGCGCCGCCCAGGTGCTGGACTGCATCCAGAAACAAGCAGCCGCAGGGGGTCAGCGGTGAGTGGATTCCGCGAGATAGAAAAGCGGATCAGGCGCCGGCTTAAAAGGGCCAAGGCATCTGGATACTTATCCGGCTTCGAAGTGTTTTTTGTTGAGAAGCTTCTGTCGAGGGCCTGCTGCATGCGGGCCAGGGTTCGCAAGATGCATGACGAAGCCTATCGGCGTGCTGTGCAAGAACTGCTGAACGCTGAAAGTATTTTCTGGCTTAAGGCCCTCTATCAACGGGAGTTGCGCCGCAATGCCACCAAGAGCGAAACGCCCGTGCCGGTCCCCCATGTGTCCGGGCAAGACGCAGAGTGACCACGGCTACTGTGATGCTCATGCACACCTGGCCAGCGGCTGGAGCCGCCCAGGTCGAGGCACTGCAGAGCAGCGCGGCTATGACTGGGCATGGCGCAAGAAGCGGGCCGCTGTCCTCAAGCGGGACCGTTACCTGTGCCAGTGCGAAAACTGCAAAGGTTGCCGCCTTCCGGCGTCGGAAGTTGACCACGTAATACCTAAACACCTGGGTGGAACGGATGATTTTTACAATCTGGCAGCGATAAACAGCGACTGCCACCGCCTGAAAACGCAGCGCGAGGCCCTGGCGGCGCGTCTGCGAACGTGAGCGGAAAAACGTCAAAAAATCGTCGAAAATCCGAAAAAGGGGAGGGGGGGTGAAAATCTCTGCAGCTTTTCGCCTTCTCCACCGATCGCCCAGCCTTTTTCTTACAGCCGCGAAATTAAAAAAAATCGATTTTTGGGAAAACAGGGGGCTTGATCAATGGGAAGGCCCGCAAAGCCAACCGCGCTAAAGATGCTCCAGGGCAACCCGGGCAAGCGAAAGCTCAACAAAGAAGGCCCCGCGCCGGACCCGCTGGCCGAAGTGCCGGAGGTGCCAGGCTGGCTTGGCGAGTGGGGCGCCGAGGCCTGGGAAATGGCCGCGCCCTGGTTGACCAAGGCCGGGATCATGACCCGAACCGACACCCACAACCTGGCCGCCTTCTGCGCGGCTTACCAGCGGTGGCGCGACGCAGAAGCTGAGGTCGCCACTGTCGGCGTTACCGTAACGGACAAAAAAGGGGTTCTGAAAAAGAACCCCGCTTGCACGGTGATTAACGAGTCGTTGCGCCAGATGGCCACCTTTGGCAGCGCGCTGGGGCTCGACCCTGCAAGCCGTGCGCGCCTGACTGGTGGAGGTGGGAAAGAGAAACCCGAGAACCCGTTCCTTTTGATCAAGGGAGGCAGGGCCGCCGCGAAGTGAGTTAACCCCATGGCCAGCTACCCGAGCGTAAACGGTGCGAACAAGTACGCCCGGGACGTGGTGGCGGGGAAGATCCCGGCGGGCAAGTGGGTCCGCAAGACCTGCCAGCAGCATCTAGACGACCTGGCGGCATCGAAGAAACGCGGCTTTCGGTGGACGTTCGACCGTGACCGCGCTGAGGCTGTTTGTGAGTTCGTCCAGTTGCTGCCCCATGCAAAGGGCAAGTGGGCCGGGCAGAAAGAGCTGATCAGGCTGCAGCCCTGGCAGCTGTTTATCTTCTGCGCGATTTTCGGATGGGTCGATAAGAAGACCCGGCGGCGCCGATATCGCGAGGTCTACATTGAAGTGCCGCGCAAGAACGGCAAGAGCGTCAAGGCGGCCGGCGTGGGGCTGTTCATGCTGTGTATGGACGGCGAGTTTGGTGCCGAGGTGTATTGCGGCGCGACCACCGAGCGGCAGGCCTGGGAGGTGTTCAAGCCGGCGCGCCAGATGGTCAGGCGCACCCCGCAACTGATCGAGGCGTTCGGCATTCAGGTTGCAGCTAAAAACCTGTCGATCACGGACGACGAAAGCAAGTTCGAACCGCTGATTGGCGACCCTGGCGACGGGCAGTCGCCGAGCTGCGCCCTGGTCGATGAGTTCCACGAACACCAGACGGCGGCGCTCTATGAAACCATGCTGACCGGTATGGGCGCCCGTGAGCAGCCACTGATGTTCGTCATTACCACGGCGGGCTACAACATCGCCGGTCCGTGCTACATGCAGCGTAACCAGCTGATCGACAAGCTGAACGGCACCGTTCCGAATGATGAACTTTTCGGGATCATCTACACAATCGACGAGGACGACGATTGGAAAGACCCGGCTGCGCTGCGCAAGGCAAACCCGAATTACGGCATATCGGTTGACGCTGAGTTTCTGCGCAAGCGGCAGTTAGACGCCATCCGTTACCCGTCACGGCAGAACGCTTTTAAAACAAAGCATCTGAATATTTGGGTGAGTGCCAAACAGGCCTGGCTAAACATTGCCGACTGGGAGGCCTGCGGCGATCCAACGTTGACCCTTGACCAGTTCCTGGGCAAGCCCTGCTGGGTCGGTGTTGACCTGGCCAGCAAATCGGACATGACCGCCGTGGCCCTGGTGTTCCGTGACAAGGTGGAGCTTGTCGCCGGCAGCGGCAAGCTGGTGGACCGCTGGACGGTGTTCTGCCGGTCCTACTTGCCAGAGGGGGCCATTGAGCGGGCCGGGCCGAACAAAGACGCCTATCAGGCTTGGGCGAACGCCAATCACCTGGAGCTGTGCGACGGCGAGGAAATGGACTTTGACTTGGTGCGCGATGACATCGCGGATCTGTCGCAAATGTTCGACATTCAGGAAATCGCTTACGACAAGTGGCGGGCCACTCAGTTGGCCCACCAGCTGCTTAAGGATGGCGCGGAGGTGGTCGAGGTTGGCGGCGGTATTGCCACCATGAACTTGCCTATGCGCGAGCTTGAAGCGGCCTTGCTGTCGCGTCGGTTCCGCCATTCCTGTGACCCGGTGTTGACCTGGCAGGCCGGCAACGTGGTTACACGCGAATACAAGGGCTGTTTGACCCCGCAGAAGGCCGACGAAGGCAAGACCAACTTGCGCAAGATTGACGGCCTGGTGGCTGTCCTTATGGCCATGTCGCGGGCGCTGCTGACGGATGCGCCGAGAGACGCAACCCTTTCTGAACACCTTGAATCCCACGGGATACGGACACTTTAACCATGACTTTCAACGAGAAAGCACGGGCCTTGCTGAGCAAGGCCCGCGTAGGACTCTGCGCGCTCGGGCGCTGGGCGGCAGATCGCGTGACCGATTCGGCCGGTGTTGTGGGCCTTGGATTGCTCGGGCGCGGGCTTTGGCTGGAGTTCGGCGAATCCTGGGCGCTTATGGTCGTGGGAGCGGTGCTGATGGCGTTGGCTGTTGTTTCTGCAGTACGGGGGGAGACTGATGTTTAAACGCATGCTCTCGCGCAAGAGCGCCGGCAGTGCTGCGCTGGACACCCCGGAGAAGATCGCCAAGGCCCTGGGGCTGGACTACTCGGCCTTTGCTGGCCAGCAGCTTACCCCGCGCCGGGCCATGCACCTTGTGACGGTTTTTAGCTGTGTGCGGGTGCTGGCCGAAGGGGTGGGGATGCTGCCCTGCAAGCTGTTCAAGAAAAACGGGCGTGTTCGTCTTCCTGACCATGAGCACCCCGTCGGCCGGCTGCTGTACATCCAACCCAATGAATACATGACCCCCCAGGAGTTTTGGGAACTGCTGGTGGTGTGCCTGATGCTGCGGGGCAACTTCTATGCCTACAAGGTCGTTGTAGCCGGCAAGGTGCAGGAGCTGCTGCCAATCGACCCCGGCGCGGTTCGGCCCCGCCTGACTGAGGACTGGCAGCTGGTCTATGACGTCACTTGGCGCAACGGCGAAACCGAGACGCTGACACAGGCGGAAATCTGGCATGTACGGCTGTTCACCCTGGACGGCATCACGGGGCTTAACCCGGTTTCCTATGCGCGGCAATCCATTGCCCTGGGGCTCTCGACCGAAGAACACGGCGCCCAGCTGTTCAGCAATGGCGCGGTAACAAGTGGCGTGCTGACCACTGAACAGAAGCTGACAGACGAGTCTTTCAGCCGACTGAAAACGCAGTTCAACGAGGAGCACGCCGGCCTGAGCAATGCGCATAAGCCGATGATTCTGGAAATGGGCCTGCAGTGGAAGCCGGTAAGCCTGAACCTTGAGGACAGCCAGTTTCTGGAAACCCGCAAGTACCAGCGCGCCGAGGTCTGCGGTCTGTTCCGGGTGCCCCCGCACATGATTGCGGACCTTGAAAAAGCCACGTTTTCGAACATCGAACAGCAGGGCGCGGGGTTCCTGAATTACTCCCTGGTGCCAATTCTGACCCGTGTTGAGGGACGGGTTCGGGTCGGCTTGCTCAAGCCGGAAGAACAGCTAACCCACTTCGCCAAGTTCAACACCAGCGCCCTGCTGCGCGGCGACCTGAAGTCGCGCATGGAGGCCTACGGCAAGGGCATCCAGTGGGGCATGTGGTCGCCCAATGACTGCCTTGAAAAAGAGGACGAGAACCCCCGCGAAGGCGGCGACGTGTACCTGACCCCGATGAACATGACGACCAACCCCGAGGCAGCCAATGGAGATTAAAAAACTGTTCGTCCCGCTGGACTTAAAAGAGGTCAGCGATACGGGCGACTTTGAGGGCTACGGCTCAGTGTTCGGCGTGCGTGACCTGGGCTACGACATTGTGATGCCGGGGGCCTTTACCAAGACCCTGGCGGCCTGGGCGGCCAAAGGCAAGTTGCCGCCTGTGCTGTGGCAGCACAACGTCGAAGAACCCATCGGCCCGCATCTGGAGATGCGAGAGGATGAAAAAGGCCTGTACGTCCGGGGTCGCCTGTTGATCGACGCGGACCCCCTGGCCAAGCGGGCGCATGCCCACATGAAGGCCGGCAGTGTGACCGGGTTGTCTATTGGTTACGTGCTGAAAGACTACGAATGGTCCCGGGACAAAGAGGCCTATTTGCTCAAGGAAATTGAGCTGTGGGAAGTCTCTGTAGTCACGTTCGCCATGAACGAAGAAGCCAGCGTCACCGCCGTTAAGTCGGCGCTGGACCGTGGGGAGATTCCGGCCCCCAGCAAAATGGAAAGAGCCCTGCGCGAGGTAGGGCTAAGCCACACCCAGGCCAAGAGTTTTATGGCCAAAGGCTACAGCGCACTGGCGCCGCGAGAGGCGGACGACAGCGCCGGGCTGGCCGCTTTGAAATCCCTAGTCAACCGAATCCCTGTTAGTTAAGGAGGGCCTTTTATGCCCGTAGATAGTCAAGACGTACAGCAAGTTGCCGAAGCCCTGGGCGCTCGTTTCGACGAGTTCAAGAAACTCAATGATCAGCGCCTGGACGGCATTGTTCAGGAGAAAGGCAAACTCGCCGAGCAAGTCGAAAAACTCAATGGCCAGCTGACCGAGCTGGAAAGGAACAAGACCGAGCTTGAAACCGAGCTGAAAAGTCAGCGCCGCCCAGGTGGTGGCCCGCCGGTTTCCAAGGTCCTGGCCGAGCACAAAACCGCTTTCGGTATGTTCGTGCGCAAGGGGCTTGAAGACGGCCTGCGCGATCTGGAGCGCAAGGCGCTGAACACTGCCACCGATGAAGACGGCGGCTTTGCGGTGCCGGAGGATCTTGACCGGGCGTTGATCGAGCTGGCCCGTGAAACTTCCGTCATGCGCCAGGAGTGCAATGGCATCACCCTGGGCGGCACAGGTTATAAGAAGCTGGTGAACCTCGGCGGCGCAACTTCTGGCTGGGTCGGCGAGAGTGATCCGCGCCCGGCGACAGGTACGCCGAAGCTCAAAGAGGTCAAGCCGACCTGGGGAGAAATCTACGCAAACCCACAAGCCACTCAGGGCATGCTCGATGACAGTTTCTTCGATGTCGAAAAATGGCTCTCTGGCGATGTGAACATTGAGTTTTCCGAGCAGGAAGAAGCCGGCTTCAGCTATGGCGATGGGGTCAACAAGCCAAAGGGGCTGTTTGCGTTCCCCACTGATGACAAGGACGACAAAACCCGCGACTACGGCAAGCTGCAGCACATGCTGGCCAGTGGCGCGAAGCTGAACGCTGATGAGCTGATGGCACTCATTTATACCCTGCGCAAGCCTTACCGCTCTGGCGCAAAGTGGATGATGAACGGGCTTTCTCTGATGGCCTGTCGTTTGCTCAAGAACGCCGAGGGTGATTATCTGTGGCGCCCTGGCCTGGCTGAGGGCGCGCCGTCGATCCTGCTGGGCTATGGCATCGCCGAGAACGAGGAAATGCCGGATATCGCGCCCGGTGTGCAGCCAATCTCCTTCGGCAACTACAAGCGGGCTTACACCATCATCGACCGTATTGGTACCCGCGTATTGCGCGACCCCTACACCAACAAGCCCTATGTTGGCTTCTACACCACCAAGCGCGTCGGGGCCATGCTGGAAAACAGCCAGGCTGTAAAAATGCTCAAGATGGGAGCCGCTTAAGCGGCAGGAGGCGGGGCCGCGCAAGCGGCCCCTGTGCGTGCATGCTGACGCTTGAGCAAATCAAGGAACAGTGCCGCCTGGAGCAGGACGAAACCCAGGAAGACCGCTTGCTGATGGCCTACGGGCGCGCAGCCTGGCGTCTGGTTGAAACCTCGACCGGGCGCCGATTGTTCCAGGTTGTGCTGCCCGAGGATGCGCCGGCCAATGCCGGCGCCGATGAGGTGTATTTGCGCGGTCTGCTGCCGCCAGATGCGCCGGAGAATTCGTTACCCGTAACGGATGACTTAACCCTGGCCATGCTGATGTTGGTTGCCCACTGGCATCGTAACCGCGAGGCGGTCACGGAAGCCGGCGCTATGGACTCCAAGGCGCTGCCCTTGGCGTTTGAAGCTCTGGTCGGCCCTTACCGCTGGTTCTCGCTATGAGGCCGCCAGAAACTGGGGAGCTGCAGCACCGGGTCCAGGTGCGGCTGCGGGCTGATCACGCGCAGCGCGACGGTCCGGGCCTGGAGTCTGAGTTTATTCCGGTGGCCTCGCGCTGGGCCAAGATTGAACCGCTCGGGACGGCGACGTATCAAGGCACGGTGCAAACCGGGAATGTGATTACCCACCGGGTCTACTTCCGCTATGTGCCAGGCCTCGACGCCCGGCATGAAATCGTCGAGGACGGCCAGGTGTTCCGGGTCAAGCGGCCCAGCACCATCGGCGGGCGTAACGTCTGGTCGGTGATCGAGGTCGAAGAAGTCCAAAGCGGCGCCGTAGACGCCGGGGAGGTGATCGGTGACGAATTCCGCTTCCGTTGACGGTTACATGCATATCGAGGGCTTCGAAGCCTTCGAACGTGACGCTTTCGACAAGCGCCAGGTACGCGCAGGGATGCGCAAGGCCGGCCTGTTGGTCCTGCAGCGGGCACAGATGAACCTGGCTCTAGGCAAGGGGCAGGCGGGTTATCCGGTCAACCGCACTGGGGCAACCTTGCATTCGATCAATGCCAAGGTTTCCCGGTCGGGTTTCTTGGTGCGCGTCGCTCCTTCCAAGTCCAAGGACATGGCCGCGTTTTACCCCGCGTACCTGCATTACGGGGTGCGCAATGGTCCCCGCATCAAGGGGCGAGGCGGCAAGCGCCGCGCCCGCGGCGAGCGACAGGCGCTGCGCGAGGCCCGCCGGCAATCGGGTTGGCGGATTGCCCCGCGTGATAACTACATGAGCGATGCCCTGCAAGACTCCCGCGCTGACGTACAACGGGTGTTGCAGGCGGCCTTTGCCGCTGCCCTGAACTGAAACCTACGGCCCCCCTTGGGCCCCTACCTGAGCCCTTTGATATGCGAATTACTCCAATCGTGGAGCAGCTGCGCGCCCGTTGCCCGGGTTTCCACGAGCGGGTGGCCGGCGCGCTGGACTGGAACCCCACGCAAGCCAGCGCCCTGGTCGAGTTGCCGGCGGCGTTTGTGATCCCTACGGGCGATGAAGCCGACCCGCCGGCCTCGCAGAACGTGGTTACTCAGACCGTGCGCGACTCGATAGACGTGTGCGTTGTGCTGCGCAACGTTGACGAACGCGGCCAGGCCGCTGCCGATCAGTTGCATTCAGTCCGGGCAAGCCTATTTCGCGCCCTGGTCGGCTTTGAGCCAGATCAGGACATGGGTTGGCTTGAGTACGACAGCGGCGCCCTGCTGGTGATCGACCGTGATCGGGTGGTTTACCGCTTCCGGTTCGTTGCCGAGTTCACGCTAGGCAATGTGCACTGGTCCGGACTCGGCACCCCCGAGACGTGGCAAGAGTGGTTCCTTGCCGGGCTTCCCCCGTTGGCAGGTGTAGACATGGCCGTCGACTTTATCGATCCGATGGCCGACAAAAACTTAGCCCCGACCGGACCTGACGGCCGGATCGAGCTAACAACTCGCGAGGACTTCCCGTAATGCAATCCATGATTCATGTGAAGCCGGCGCCGGGGCGTGACTGCCCGGTTCCGGAAGACGGCGGCCGCCTGTTGCCTGCAGATGGGCGGCCGGTGGCTCTCAATGCCTGGTGGCAACGCCGGCTCAATGACGGTGACGTGGTGCGGGTCGAGGATCTGCCGGCCGCTGAAACCAAGCCTGCGAAAGGGGGCAAAGCATGATCAGCTTTAACAACATTCCATCTGATATCCGCGTTCCGCTGTTCTACGCCGAGGTTGATAACTCGATGGCGAACACCAGCGGCGGCGGTGCGCTGCGCCGGCTGATCGTCGGCCAGGTGAACGAAGGTGTCACCAGTTCCGAAGTCGGCCGCCTGGTCCTGGTGACGCGCCCGGCCGATGTTCTGGATATCGGCGGCGCCGGCTCGATGCTCGCGGCTATGTACAACAAGCATCGGGCCATCGACGTGGCCGGCGAGGTCTGGTGTCTGCCGCTGACCGTGACCGAAGGCGCGGCGGCCAAGGGCACCGTTACGGTAACGGGCACGACCTCGGCGCCGGGCCTGGTCAATCTGTACATTGCTGGCCAGCGCGTGCGGACCAGCGTCACCGCGTCCATGTCCGCCGAAGCGGTGGCCACGGCCATTGCGGCACGGGTTAACGAGTCGATCGATCTGCCGGTCACTGCCACGGCGGCTGGCCCGGTGGTCAACCTGTTGGCTAAGTTCAAGGGCGACCTCGGCAACGATATCCGCATTGAACTGAACCGCCTGGGACGGCCTTCTGGCGAAGAAACGCCGCCAGGCCTGACCCTGGTGGCGGGTGTGATGACTGGCGGGCTTGGCGCGCCGGACATGGCCGCCGCGCTGGCGGCGCTGGGGGATGAACCGTTCGAATTTATCTGTCAGCCCTGGAGCGATACGGCCACGCTCGACGCCTGGAAAGCGACGATGGACGACACGGCCGGGCGCTGGTCCTGGGCCAAGCAGCTCTATGGCCATGTTTACAGCGCCAAGCGCGGCAGTGTCGGCGAGCTGGTGGCCGCCGGCCGGGCCCGCAACGACCAGCACATGACGTTGCACGGCTTCGAACGCGGGTTGCCACAGCCGGTGTGGGAAGTGGCCGCGCAATATGCGGCGCGAACGGCGGTGTTCATCAGTGCCGACCCCGGCCGGCCAACGCAGACCGGCACCCTGTCGGGCATCGATCCAGCCCCGGCCAGCGACCGCTTTACCCTGACCGAGCGTCAATCGCTGCTGAGCTACGGCATTGCCACCGCGTACTACGAGGGCGGCTCTTATCGCATTCAGCGTGCCGTGACGACCTACCAGCGCAACGCTTACGGCCAGGCCGATACGTCCTACTTGGACAGCGAGCCGCTGCACCAGTCGGCACATGTGATTCGCAACCTGCAGGGCCGTATTACCAGCAAATACGGCCGTCACAAGCTGGCCAACGATGGGACCAGCTTTGGCCCGGGCCAGGCCATCGTGACGCCGCTGGTGATCCGGGGCGAACTGGTGGCGGCATATGGCGAGCTGGAGCGCGCCGGACTGGTCGAGAACATGGAGCTGTTCAAACAACACCTGATTGTTGAGCGCGACGCGAAAGACCCGAACCGCATCGCGGTGCTGTTCCCGCCGGATCTGGTCAACCAGCTGCGCGTCCTGGCCCTGTCGTATCAATTCCGGCTGCAGTACCCCGACGCGGCCTAAACCTTACCGATTTACCCCGGCCCGCCTTGTGCGGGCCTTTTTGTGGAGCCCCTTTTTATGGGTCAGAAAGTTGCAGGTACTTGTTACATCAAAGTCGATGGCGATCAGCTGGTAATCACGGGAGGCGTAGAGGCGCCGCTGTCAAAGGTCAAGCGCGAAACCATCATCAAGGGCTATTTCAAGGAGGAAGACCGCACGCCTTTTCTCAAGGTTGACGCAGTGAAAACCCCGAATTTCCCCGTGGCCAAGTTGTCCGGCGGCACAAACATGACCGTCACCGCTGAATTCAAGGACGGCAGTAGTTACGTGCTGTCCGGTGCCTACCTGGTCGATGACGTAAACGTCACCGGGGATGACGGCAAGGTTTCTCTCAACTTCGAAGGCATCGCAGGAGACTGGCAGTAATGAGCATCGTAACTATTGACCTGAGTACACCGATTCAAGCCCACGGTGAAACCCTGACCGCCCTGGAGCTGCGCCGGCCCACCGTGCAGGACTGCCGCGATATCAAAGCGCTGCCGTACAAGATCGACAAAGACGAGTCGGTTTCCCTGGATCTGGACATTGCCAGCAAGTACATCGCCGTTTGTGCCGGCATTCCCCCGGGTTCTGTTGGCCAGCTGGAACTGCACGACTTCAACGGCATTGCCTGGGCGGTTGCGGGTTTTTTCATGGCTGCCGCTTCGCCGAAATCGGAGAGCTGACCGAGCTGGCCTACGACCTGGCCTGGTACTGGAAAACCAGCCCGGAACAGGTCAAGGCCTGGCCCCTGGACGTGCTGTTCGAAAGTGAAGAACACGCGCACCGAATACAGCGGCAGACCGCATCAGGGGGTGAATGATGGCGGACAGATTCCAGCTAAAGGCGTTGATAACCGGCGTCGATAAGCTGTCGCCAGTACTGACCGGGATTCGCAAGAACGCGGCCAATCTGCGCAAGCAGTTGAACAGTTCGGGCCTTGGGAAAATCACGTTCGGCGATGCGATCCAGGGAGGGGCCATCGCGGCCCCGTTCGTGATGGGCGTGCAAGCGGCGATCAAGTTTGAAAGCGCCATGGCGGACGTTAAGAAGGTCGTTAACTTCGAGACGCCCGCGCAGTTCAAGGCGATGAGCGCGGACGTTCTGAACCTGTCCGAACGCCTGCCGATGGCGGCGGACGGAATCGCCAAGATCGTTGCGGCCGGCGGTCAATCAGGTATCGAACGGACAGACCTGATGCAGTTCGCCGAGGACGCGGTAAAAATGGGCGTGGCCTTTGACCAGACGGCCGAGCAGTCCGGCGAGATGATGGCCAAGTGGCGCACGGCGTTCCGCATGAATCAGGCCGAAGTTGTCACGCTCGCGGATCAAATCAACTACCTGGGCAACACGGGGCCGGCGACCACCGCGCAAATTTCCTCAATAATCACTGAAATCGGCGCGCTGGGCGAGGTGGCCGGTTTGAGTTCGGCGCAGGTGGCGGCCATCGGTGCCACCATGGCCGGCGTTGGGGTTAAGCAGGACGTAGCGGCAACGGGCATCAAGAACTTCATGCTGGCCATGACCAAGGGATCAGCGGCAACGAAGTCTCAGGCCCAGGCGTTCAAGGCCTTGCGGCTGGACTCCAAGCAAGTAGCAGTGGCTATGCAGAAGGACTCCAAGGCCACTATGTTGGATCTGCTTAAGCGGATATCGGAGATTGACGCCGCCAAGCGCCCGGCCTTGCTGACAAACTTGTTCGGCAGTGAGTCCGTAGGTGCGATCACGCCGCTTATCACCAACCTTAAGTTGCTGGAGGGGAACCTAACGAAGGTCGGTGACGCGGAGCAGTATGGCGGCTCAATGCTGGACGAATACACGGCCCGCGCCGCGACCACTGAAAACTCCCTGCAGCTGCTGCAGAACCGCGTAACTCGCCTGGGCATCACAGTGGGTAACGCCCTGTTGCCGCCGCTCAATGACTTTGTGGCTGTGGTCGGGCCGATTGTCAGCAAGGTGGCCGAGTTCGCCGGGCAGAATCCTGCCTTGGTCAAGGGCATCCTTGGCGCTGCCGTTGGGTTCACGGTGCTGCGCCTGGCAGCGGCTGGTGTTACTGCTGCGCTGTCTCTGATGGGCGCTATAGCGACGATGAGCCCCATAGGTCTGATCGTGCGCGGGATCGCGATTGCGGCCGGCGTGTTGATTGCCAACTGGTCAACGGTCGGGCCGTACTTCGAAAAGCTCTGGCAGCAAATCAAGGGCCCGGCCCTGATTCTGTGGGGCTGGTTCAAGCAGGCGTTCCGCTGGACGCCTCTCGGCATGATCGCGGCGAACTGGGGGCAACTGATCCCGTTTTTCGTGCGGCTGTGGGAGCAGGTCAAGGCGCCGGCCATGGCGGCCTGGGAGTTCCTGAAAGCCGGCCTGAGCTGGACGCCCATCGGTATGGTGATTCAGAACTGGGGCCCGTTGGTCGAGCTGTTTAGCTCGGTTTGGGAGCTGATCAAAGCTTTCTCTGTGCCGTTTCTTGAGCACATGAAAACCATGTTCGACTGGACGCCGCTCGGGCTGATCGTCAAGCACTGGGGGCCGATCACGCAGTTTTTCCAAGACCTTTGGAGCGACCTGAAACCGATCATCGAACCGATGATGAAGTTTCTCGGGGTCAGCTCTGACGGTGACGGTGTGATCAATGCGGCGTCGTCGAAGATCCGCGAATGGGCGGAGCAGCAGAACGCACGCAACGGCGAAGGCCTGCCGACCCCCGGCCAGTTGGTCAAGCCGATTGCTGCAGCGCCTGAGCTGCTGCCGCAGGCGACGCAGGTAGCCAGCCTGCTACGCGCTCCAGCGAACGACAGCGGGCCGCTGGTGCAACCGGCGCCGCTGCAGGTGGTGGCAGCGGCAAAGACCCTGCCGGGGCCGCTGCCGGCGCCGGCAGGTGTCAAGGCGCTGCTGCCAGAAGCCGAAGGCCGGCCGCCGGTATCGGCCCGGTCCGGCATCGGCTCGGGCAGTCTGCCGGCCGAGCGCGGGTCGCTGATTCAGAAAACGGCCGCGTCACAGCGGACCGAGCTGACCGGCGCCATGGTCGTGCGTTTCGAGAACGCGCCGGCCGGCATGCGGGCGGACCCGGCGCAAACCAATCAACCCGGGCTGTCGGTTAGCCCGCAGGTGGGCTACCGGTCCTTAGGGGGGAGGAATGGCTGATAAGCCGGATACGTGGCGTGAACAGTTGCACCCGGCGAGCTTTCGCGGCGTGCCGTTCTACGTTGACAGCGACGCAACGCCGGTCGGGCGACGGACTCAGTTGCATGAATATCCCCAGCGGGACCGGCCGCAGGTGGAAGACATGGGCGCCAAGACCCGAGAGATAAAGCTCGATGCGTTCGTGATCGGCGATGACTGCCTGTTCCAGCGGGACAACCTGCTGCATGCGCTGGATACGCCCGGCTCCGGCGAGCTGGTGCACCCCTGGTTCGGTCGTCTGCAGGTGACTGCCGCCGAGGGTTGCGAGGTGTCGCACGAACGCCGGGCTGGGGGCCTGGTGCGCTTCGCCCTGGTGTTCGTCGAAGCCGGGGAGAAGGGCTACCCGGTCGGGGTTAAGCGCCAGTCTGTGCAGGTCGAGGAAGACTCAGAGGGCCTGCTTGAGTCGGCCATTGCTCGCTACAAGCAAGCGATGGCCGTGGTAGACCGGACGCGGATGGCTATTGCGGTGCTGCAGAACGGCATAGCCGGGATTCAGCAGGTGATTCAGCAGGAGTTCGGGCAGCTGCTGGGCATTGTCAGTTCGGTTGAAGCGCTTGCCGACATGCTGACGAATGCCCCCGGCAACTTCGCGGCGATGATCCGCGCACAGTTCGCCGGGGTCGGGGGCCGCTCGCGGTCGTCGGGCTACCGCTGGCAGCCTTCCAACGGCGCGCACAGCGCGGCAGCGGTCGAAGCTGATCCGGAGTTCGCCCGGACCGTTGCGCGCCTGGCAGGCGCCGAACAGGACGCTCCAAGCCTGGATGAGGCTTCGCGGGATATTGCAGCGAAAACTGAGCTGGCACAGGGGCTGAGCGAGGAAATCAAGCGCGACGCCGAAGCTGTCACGCCGGCCGGTGGTCAGGCGACGGCAGCTGCGGTGCTGGCTGCGCGTGAGCTGATGCGTGATGCCCTGATCGTTCACGCGGCGCGCTCGGCGGCCTCGATGCCGGTTGTGCCGGCACCGGTCCCCTTGCCAGGTGTGCCGGTGGTCGAGCAGCAGGTATCGGCGCCGATCACTCGGCCCGAGGTGCCGGCAGCGGCGGACGTGATCGAGCTGCGCGAAGCGCTGAACGATGCGCTGTGGTCGGCCGCCCTGGTGGCCCCCCATGAGCATTTCCAGGTTCTGGAAGCGCTGCGCAAGAGCGCCAAAGCGCATCTGTCAGAAGTCGCGGCCGCCGGGGTGCGCCTGGTGGTGGTCGAGCGCAAGGAAAGCCTGCCGGCGGTCGTGCTGGCTTATCAGTGTTTCGGCGACGCCTCCCGTGCCGAGGAAATCGTTACGCGTAACAAAGTCTCGCACCCCGGGTTTCTGCCGGCGGGTGCGCTGTACGTCGCCCAGGAGTAACCCCATGCATGAACAGAACGCTGTCACGCTGAGCGTGAACGGCTTGGATTATGCCGGCTGGAAGAAAGTGAGCATCAGCGCCGGCATCGAGCGCTTGTGTCGAGACTTCAAGCTCGACGTGACCTGGCGCTGGCCTGGCCAGGTCGAGGAAATCCCGATTCGCCAGGGCGACTTTTGCCAGGTCCGCATAGGCGGCGATCTGGTGCTGTCGGGCTGGATCTTTGGCACGCCGGTTAGCTACGACAGCAAGTCGGTAACGCGCTCGATCCAGGGCCGATCCGTGACCGCGGATCTGGTGGATTGCTCGGCGATCAACAAGCCAGGCCAGTGGAAGGGGCAGAGCATCCAGCAGATTGTGCAGGCCCTCGCCGAGCCCTACGGCGTGCAAGTGCGGAGCCAGGCCGATGAAACCACAAAGCTGACTGAGCACAGCATTGAGCCGGGGGAATCGGTGTTTGAGTCCATCGACCGGCTATTGACCCTCTCGCGCTTGTTGGCCACGGACGACAGCCAGGGCCGGGTGGTGATCATTCGCCCGGGCAGCGCCGGCCGGGCGGTGGATAGCCTGCAGCTGGGTGAAAACATCCTGACCGGTTCGGCGGATCTGGACTTTTCCGGGGTGTTTTCTGAATACGTTGTCACCGGCCAGCGCGCTGGCAATGACGACGACTACGGCGCCAAGGCCTCGGAAATCAAGGCTTCGGCCGAAGACCCTCGCGCAGCGCGCAAGCGCGTGCTGCAGATTCACGAAAGCGGGCAGATTACCCCGGAGCTTGCCAGCGCCCGGGCTAACTGGGAGCGCGGCAGCCGCATGGGCAAGGCGCTAACTCTGCACTACAAAATCCAGGGTTGGCGGCAGTCGAACGGCGCGCTGTGGCTGCCGAACATGATTGTTCGGGTGGTAGATCCGCTGATCGGCATGGACCGTGACCTGCTGATCAGTGAAATCGAGTACAGCCTCGACGAGTCCGGAACCGTCGCGAATCTTACGGTGGCACCGCCGGACGCTTTCGAGCCGGAGCCGAAAGACCCGCACAAGAGCCGCAAGCTCAAGAAGGGCGGCAAGGCGGACAACTTCGAATACCTCATACCTGCCGACTGGAAGCCCGAACCATGAAACCAGCACGCAACAACGTGGCCAGGGGCGAGGTCGCCTTGGTGAACCCTGCCGGCAAGCTGCAGGGCCTGCAAATGCGCCTGACCGCAGACGAGGTTCGCGATGGCCTGGAGCACTTCGAACCCTACGGCATTACGTCCAACCCGCACCCGGGCGCCGAAGGTATCGCGCTGTTCCTGGGTGATGGTCGCTCGCATGGGGTGGTGCTGAACGTCGCGGACAGGCGCTTTCGTCTGCAGGCGCTCGCACCGGGCGAGGTGGCTTTGTACACCGATGAGGGCGACGTGCTGCACTTCAAGCGCGGTCGGGTGATCGAGATTGAAACCGTAACCCTCAAGGTCAAGGCCTCGGGCGGTGTGGAGTTTGATACGCCGGAGATCCGCACGACCGGGAAAATCGTCTCTGCCGGCGATCAGGTGGCCGCCGGCATTAGCCAGGTTCGGCACGCACACACCGGAGTTGTACCCGGCCCTGGTCAGTCAGGCCCGCCTGCAGGGGGTGGCCAATGATCCTGCAGGACGACGCTACCGACGCCGCTTGGCAGCGCGCCGCCGTTATCAGCCTGCTGACCTGGCGCCGTGCCGGTCAAGACGACCGGATCGACGACGCCGAGCGCTTCGGCTGGTGGGGTGACAGCTTCCCCAGCCTGGCCAATGACCGCATCGGCTCGCGGCTGTGGCAACTGCGCCGGGCGAAGTTGACCGCCGAAACCGCGCAGACGGCCGAGGCGTTCGCCCGCGAGGCCCTGGCCTGGATGACCGAAGACGGCCGGGTCACAACCGTTACGGTCACGACGACTCGCGGGGTGGATCGGCTGGAGCTGCAGGTGCTGCTAACCCTGCGCGACGGCCGAACGATCGATGTTCAACTAGACAATCTATGGCAGGTGATCAATGCCGTTTAATACCCCCAGCCTGCCCGAGCTGATCAGCCGCGAGCTGTCGAGCCTGGCCGGCTCCAGCGCCCTGGTGCGCTCCGATGCCGAGGTGCTGGCCAGGGTGCTAGCCGCTGCCTCGTTCGGCCGCTACGGCCATCAGAAGTACATAGCCGACCAGATTTTGCCAGACACTGCAGATGAAGAAACGTTGCTGCGCATGGCTCAGGCGCGGCTCAAGCGCGGGCGCCTGCAGGCGGTGGCCGCGTCGGGCGTGGCGGCGTTCACCGGGGCCCCCTCGGCGCCCCTCGATGCCGGCACGCTGCTGCAGCGTGATGACGGAGTGCGCTTTCGCGTTACGGTAACGACGACCTTGGCCGGCCCTGCCGGCGAGGCCAAGTTAGAGGCCCTGGAGCCGGGCCCCCTGGGCAACACCAGCGCCGGGGCAGTCCTGCGCCTGGTGTCGCCCGTCCTGGGCGTCAACGCGGCGTTTACTGTGCAAGCCCCAGGGCTTCGCGGTGGCGTCGCCCAGGAGAGCGTAGAAGCCCTACGCGCTCGGGTGATTCGCTCGTATCGGGTGATCCCGCACGGCGGCAGTACCAGCGATTACGAAACCTGGGCCCTTGAGGTGGCCGGCGTGACCCGCGCCTGGGTCGTTCGGCACTTCATGGGGCCGGGCACGGTCGGGCTGTTCTTCATGCGCGACAACGATCCCGATCCGATCCCCAGCGCCCAGGCCTGTGCCGAGGTTCGGGCCTACATCGAGCGCGAGCGGCCGGTGACGGCCGAGCTGTACGTGCTGCCGCCGGATGAAAAACCGGTTCAGTACGAAATCAAGGTGATGCCGGACAGTTCGGCGGTTCGCCGTGCGGTAGAGGCCGCGCTGATTGATTTGCACAGCCGTGAGTCGGCCTTGGGCGCGGAGCTGTTGTTGACGCATATCCGCGAGGCTATCAGCGGCGCAGCCGGCGAACGCGATCATGAGTTGCTGAGCCCAGCGGCGAACGTCAAGGCAGCCCCTAATCAGTTGCTGACCTATGGGGGTGTGCTGTGGCGATAAGAACCGCCGAGGACTACCGCGCCCAGCTGCAGGCGCTGTTGCCCCCCGGGCCGGCCTGGGACCGGGAATTTAACCCGGGGCTGGATTCGCTGCTGCAGGTAGCGGCGGATCTGCTGGCCCGCGAGGACGCCCGGGCGGCGGATCTGCTTGCCGAAAGCAACCCCTACACGGTGCGCGAGCTGGTGCCCGACTGGGAGCGGGTTATGCACCTGCCTGATCCCTGCCAGGGCGAGTCGCCGAAGTTTGAGGACCGTCAGCTGGCTGTCAGGCGGCGGTTGGTCGAAGCGGGCGGGCAGTCTCCGGCTTACTTCGTCGAGCTGGCTGTTAGTCAGGGCTATCCGCATGCTCGGGTGATCGAGCATCGGGCGCCCCGGTTCGGCCGGGCACGCTTTGGCTTGTCCCATTTTGGGACGTGGACAGCCCAATTCATGTGGACCCTTGACGCGGGACCACGGCGACGGCTCGGGCGCCGATTCGGCGCGAGCTATTGGGGGAATCGCTTCGGGGCCAACCCTAGCGGCGCTTTGGAATGTGCGTTACGGCGTAGTGCGCCAGCGCATACAAACGAATTCATAAAGTACAACGGGTAAGACATGGACTTTCCAAAAAGCATTCCAGGCATAGGCTTGGTCGATGGCCAGTTCGCGGACGAAAACGCGACCACCGGCCAAATCGGTTCACTTATTCCAGCTTCATGGGGCAACGCGGTCACTAAAGAAATTCTGGCCGTAGTCAAGGCGGCAGGGCTTACGCCGAGTGAGTCAGACGTTACCCAGTTGCTCAAAGCTATTCAGACTCTCTCGGCGACTGACGCCAAGCGCTCGGTGGTTTGCGCGACGACAGGCCCTATTGCGTTGAGCGGCTTACAGACGATTGACGGCGTGCCTCTGGTCGGCGGTGAGCGGGTGCTTGTGAAGAACCAGGCTAACGCTGCGCAGAACTGGATTTACGTGGCCGATGGTGGAGCGTGGCAGCGCGCCCAAGATGCGAATGAAAGCATTGAGTGTGTGCCGGGGCATCTGGTGCCGGTGCAAAACGGAACGGTCAACTACGGTACTGTGTGGCAGTTCCAGAGCACCGGCTGGCCAACGCTCGGGACTTCGCAGCTTACCTTCGTCCAAGTGCAAGGGCGTACTGGCGTATCGGCTGGGACGTACAAGAGCGTTACAGTTGACCAGTTCGGCCATGTGACGGGAGGTAGCAACCCTACCAGCCTGGCGGGCTACGGCATTAGCGATGCGTACAACAAGACGGATACCGCTTCCCTTATCACGCAGGCAACGAAGGATCTTGCGCCGAAAGCCACGACATTAGCTGGCTACGGGATTACTGACGGGTTACGTGTCGGCGATGCGTACAACAAGGCGGATACCGGTTACCTCATCACGCAGGCAACGAAGGATCTTGCGCCGAAAGCCACGACATTAGCTGGCTACGGGATTACTGACGGGTTACGTGTCGGCGATGCGTACAACAAAGCGGATACCGGTTACCTCATCACGCAGGCAACGAAGGATCTTGCGCCGAAAGCCACGACATTGGCTGGCTACGGCATTTCTGATGCTTACAACAAGAGCGAAACGTACAACAGGGGGGATATCAAGTATTTGATTGGCCAGGCGGTCGACGCCTTACTGCCTAAGCGCAATTTTGCGGTCAATGACTTCATTCGGATTCCTGACGTGCCGGGAGGGCTGATTATACAGATGGGGTCTGCATTGGTCGGGCCTGAGTCGTCTCTTGATGTTAGTTTGCCTATTTCATTCACGACAATTCGTGGCGTGGTGGCAGGAATGGGGGCGTTGGGCTGGACCATTTACGGGAATTATTCAGCTTATGCGGTGCCAATTTCGAACGGGGCTATCAGATTGACGCAAGACGTTTCTACGTCGAGCGGGCACACCAATCAAACGATCTACTATATCGCATGGGGTAACTGATGGGATTCCTCTATAGCTTTGAAGCGGCGTCTTGGTACCACCCTGATTACAACGCAGAGATTCCGGTGGATGCGGTCAAAGTAGAGCAGAGCCTGCGGGATGAACTGCTGGCCGGTGTCGGCATCGATACTGTGATCGTGAAGGGGAAAAACGGAATGCCGGAGCTTGGGCCGCGACCACCCGCGCCACCTGATCAGCTCATGGCGCGGGAACGGCGGTGGCGGGATGCTGAGCTAGCGGCGGTCATGTGGCTGCGGGAGCGGCACCGGGATCAACTTGAGATTGAAGCCCCGGTGACGCTGACAGGCGAGCAGTTCAAGGAGCTGCTTTTGTACATGCAAGCCCTGCGCGACTGGCCGCAGTCGGCGGACTTTCCTGATGTTCAGCGCCGACCTTCGGCGCCACCCTGGATCGCTGAGCAGACCCAGTAAACGCCCCGCATTGACGGGGCGTTTTCTTTTTTTTACGGCGAGTGGAATTCAGGCAGTCGGCCGTTATCCTGATTTTCACAACCCCACGTAAGTCGTGGGCCAGCGGCTAACATACTGTTTGTATGTACAGTATTTTGCCGTATAAGATCGGCATCGGCCGAAGTAGGGAGGGAGCACCCATGGCACAAGACTCAGAAAAAACGAAGGCGGCAGAGCACCACGGCTCTGCGCGTAACGCGAACCCGTTGATACAGGGGAACATAGGGGACACCATTGCCGCGACCCGTCACTACGTGGCGGATATGGCGAATGCGGCCTCATTGGATGATCAGCAATCACCCGGCAGCGTGCTGCGGTTGCTGGTGGTTTTAAGCGCTCTGGATCATCTGGCCGGGGAAAAACTTCATCACAGATAGTGGAAAAGTGATTTTCGCATGATATGCTTTCGGGCATCCGGCATAGACGCCGAGCTAAGAATTTAGAAAAAACAAGGGCTTAGAAAAAAGAAAACCCCAGGCCGGCAAGCCTAGGGTTTTCGGTGATCGTTCCGCTAGAAGCTCTGGAAGACCGCGACAGGTCAGAGTTTAGTGGACGGTCCCCTTCGAAGCAAGCCTATTGCTTAGGGGAAGTTGTATGTCCGCCATGATGGCCGATGACGTCCCGCAGCCTTTGCGCTGGGGTCGCAGTCTTTATAAGTATCCAGGGCTCTACCTGGGAACCGGAAATCGCTGTGGGCACGACCCGCTGACGCTTGCCGTTGATCGTCTGAACTTGCATACGCCGAGCGGTGGTAACTGGCCGAAGTTGATTCAGGTCGCGATTGACCGTGTTCAGGCCTATTTCAAGCAGGCAGACGCCTTGCCCCCTCTGGCGCACCTCTCAAGGAAGCAGAATCAAGACGGTTCTATGCGCCAAAATCGCAGCGAGGCACGCGAAGGGCATGCCCTGGTGCTGTCGGTGATCTTTACATACCTTGATCTGAAATCCTTGCGGGTGGGCTACTACACCAGCACGGGGGCCTTCGTCAGTATTTCCTTTTTGGACATTGCCCGGCGTTGCGACATGACCTGTCAGGTCAAGGTGCGCGATGACGCCGGCCAAGTCGTTGCTGGCCAGTTCAAAGAGGTACCAACCTCGCGATTTTGGCGCACGGTGCGCGACCTCAAGAAAGCCGGCGCTATTAGTGTTTTCGAGCAGTACGAGGAGAAGGACGCCGGCAAGCGCGCCCTAACCGCGATCAAGGCTTTCAGCGAGAAATTCCTACGCCTTATTGCCGGCTGGACCGCAAAGCGTGTCGAGAAAGCACGCAAGCGGGCGCACCAGCGCGTGGGCGGTTTCCTGCTTGGCGCGATTGAGGCCGGCGTCGAGAACGTCAATCAGCGCAAGAGTCTGGTCAAAGAGATTCAATCGGCCAACGTCAAGCGCGAGCTGTTCGGCGAGGCTTCGACAAAGAATCGCCAGCCGGTCACCGGTGGTGCGCGTGAGTCCGTCGAGGCCGCCCTGAAACAGGAATACGCCGAGCTTGAAGCCAAGGTGCTTATCAGCATCAAGGCCGCCCTTGGCCGGCCGCCACGCGGGCTTGAGCAGTTGAAACTGCAGGCCCAACATGGCTGGATCAAATACGACGACTTTGTACGTCGACGACTCTCCGGCGGCAGCTAGCCCGCCACCCTCCTTCCGTGTTACCCCGCCGCCCCTGATCGCCAGGGCGCCCCACCATGGGCGCTTTCTGGCGTTTCTGCGCTTACCCCTGCCCATTTCCCGGCCCTGCACGTAAAGGCCGCCAGAATTGGCGTCAGGGCCCACGACCGCCCCTTGCCCCCCCCTTCCGCCGCACGCAAATGGCGTCGCTTGCGCCGCGCCGAGAAATTTAACTCACACCCCAGAAATATTAAGTCCCCTTAGAATTGGTTTAAGTCCGTGTCGGTCTTTCCCGGTATACAACCAGAGAAGCTTGGCCAGCCTACGGCTGTCCTAAAATGCCTCGGACAAGCCGAGAACGGTTTGTTTGCGCCTGTGCTTCGCACAGGCAATGGGGGTGCCCGCAATTCGTGCCTACGGCACGGCGGGGCCCGAACAACTCGCTGAAGCCACCGCCGCCGTTCCGTCAGTAAGGCGCCTTCCAGTCGCTGTGGGCCGCGCTAACTCCAATTACACCCACTAGACCGCGTAGCGTCCCTTCGCTCCTTCACGCGCCGCCTACGGCTGGCCTGTCGCGCAAGCGCTCCGGCAACCAGTGAGGGGGGGTGGGGTCGCGCTCCGTGGTCACCGTCGGAGACGATCAGCGCCTGGCCGCCTTTCGGTGGCGGTACATCTGATGGGGATCAGTGGTCCGTTGCGCGCCTGGTTGGGCAGCTGTTCCCGGGCTGGCCATCGGGTGCCGCAGATAGAGGGCGGCATAAAGATTGACACAAGGTACTAAATGGATATCCTTTTGGTATCCATTTAGTATCTTTCGGGGGGTGCGTGTGTCCATTTTTTTGTTTGGCAACACTAAGGGTGGCGTAGGGAAATCAACCACCGTGGTGCAGGTTTCTATAGGCCGCGCTCTACAAGGTAAAGACGTGCTTGTCGTCAATGCCGACCGGCAATCATCATCATCCAAAGCCATCGACCGCCGGGATGAGGCAGGCGTTACGCCGAGTGTGACGCTAGTTGCTTACCCTGACGGTGAGCAATTGCGCACTCAAGTTCTGCGCCAGGTGAGCAAGTACGACGATATTATTATTGATGCTGGCGGCCGTGACAGCTCAGCGTTGCGTCACGCGATGATGATTGCTGACGTCATGCTTGTGCCCATTGTTCCAGGGAACTTTGAACTAGATGCGCTGGAAGATGAGCTGGTGCCGCTGATCAAAGAGATTCAGGCGTCACGCGGGGATAACCCGCTTCCGATCTACGCCTATCTCAACATGGCCGAGCCTAACAAGTTCTCCAGTGACAACCTTGACACCCGAAAGTCTATCGAGAGCTTTCCGGAGCTGCAGTTTCTTGATTTGAACGTTGTGAGACGCAAAGCCATTGCGGCGGCCTCGACAACTGGACTTTCGGTCAGGGAAATGAAAGTGAAGGACTTTAAGGCGGTCAAGGAAATTGACGCGCTGATAGCAGCGCTATTTAATTGAATATCCTTTAGCTATCCTTACGATATCTAAATGGTCTACTTAGAATATCTGGAAAGTATCTTATGAGTGTAATTAAGCGCGCACCCAAGCCGGCGACCGCTGACCCGGCTTCGGATCAGGCGGCAATCAAAGCGGCCGCTACGGCACCTGATAGCAGCCTGAAAAAGAACGTTCGTGGTAACCGTGTGATGTTCTCTGTAGGGTTTGAGCCTGATCTGATGGCAGAGCTAGACGCCGCTCGGGGTAAGCTTGGGCTTTCGCGCCCTGCTTACCTAAAGTTAGCGCTGCGGCGCTTGCTCGATGCTGGTGTTTGAGCCGTAAGGATATCTAAGGGATCTCAAAGGGATATCCTTTTGGTATTGCAAGGATATTCTTTTGTGGTATATTTCGGGTATACAACGAACCGGAGTAGACCCGATGACCATCGCAAACCCACGCCCCCAGGCGCAGCAAGTAGCCGGCGCCATCCTCGACCAGCTCGCCGCTTCATGATGATGACCGGCGCCCGTGACGTGGTGGTCACACCCAACGGCCTGCAGTTTCGCCTGCCGGCGAACTTCGCCCAAGGCGGCGTCAACATGATCCGCGTCGAACTGAGCGCCGATGACACCTATGCAGTGATCGCTGGCCGCTGGGCGCGCCTGGACTTCAAAGAGAAGGCCCGCGAGTCCGGTCTCTATGCCGAAGATCTGCAGCGCGCCTTTACCCGCCTGACCGGCCTTGATACCCACCTGTAAGGACACAGCCCCGGCCACGGCCGGGGCGCTCATAGAGCGAGCTGTAGCCATGATTGATCCCCTAGACCGTGAAACCCTGGACCTTGTCGAGGCGTGCGCTCAACCGATGTCAGGCCGTGAGCGTGCTAAGCGGCACCGCGAGAAAAAGCGCCGCGAGCGCGAGGCCGGCCAGCGTGCCGAGCTGGACCTTAAGGCCCCGGAGCTGGCCGTAATGGCCGTGGCCCTGGGCGAGTTCCGCAAGCGTTGGGCACGTTGCCCGAGCAAGGCGCAGGCCGCTGACGCGCTGCTGCCACGGTTGCCGGTGCCGGACCTGCAGGCGGTGTTCCCCGGGGATTCCGCGTGGCTTCCGGATGCACTGCGGCAAGGCGCGACGTTTGCCGACTGGCCAGCACACAGCAGCTATCAAGCTGACTCGGGGTTTCTGGATCTGCAGCAGTACCGGCAAACCCCGCTCGGGCAACCGGAGGTTGATAGCCTGGTGTTCCCGGGGGATACGGTGTGGACCAGTTACGGCAGTGGCCCCTATGTGGTGCGCGAGGTGGCCGCTCAAGGCTGTCGAGGAATGCGCTGTTTTACCCTGGCGCTGGTTGACCTGGGCGAGGACAAGCCGGGCAAGCGTAAGCGCGAGGCGAACGCTTGGATTAATGAAGTGGTCGCTGTGGATGGGCGCTTGCTTAAGCTGTTTGCGAACAACTGCGATGAAGTGTTTATAGCGCGCCGCGAGCTGGCCAGCGGTTATATCGAAGACAGCGAGGCCGACGCTGTGCGCGCTGAGTGCCGGCGAATCGTGGCGCAGAATATGGCCGCCTATAGTCAGACCATGGACGGCGCCAAGCCGCTGCCGACGAGCTTTGATGAACTGGTGTTGAAGCTGCTGCCGTTCAAGGATCGGCAGTTGCTGGAGTGGGCCCAGCGCAACGAGCAGCAAGCCCGGGAAACCCCGCTTGCTGAGGCCTATCCTGAGAGTTCCAAAAAACGCAGCCTGCTGGGCCAGGCGCTGACGGACAAGGTCGAGCTGAACGGCCGCTATCAGGTGCTGCTGGAGCAGGCCATAGAGCTTTACGAGCTGGTAGACCTGGGCCAACACACACCGCGCCTGAGCAATCCGGCGGCTTTCCTGCGCGAATACAAGCGCTATTCCGAGGGCTACGCGATCAATGCAGCCACCGAGGGCGCCGAGTGGGCCCGCAAGCGGTTTAAGGGCTTCGGCAAGGCACCGGCCCCAGGGGCCGACCCTGCCGAGTTGGCCAAGGAGCTGGCCGCGCAACGCGCCGAGAACCAGCGCCTGCAGGAAGCCCTGCAGCAGATTGCCAAGGAGGTCAGCGGCGGCCCTGTGGCCAAGCCTGCGCCGAGCAAGATCGAGGCGCAGTTGCGCGAGGAAATCGCCGGCCTGCAGCGGGAACAAGGCCTGCTGATCGCCGAGCGCGGCAAGGCAAATGACGCGGTGTCCGTGCTGCAGGAGCGCCTGGAAAAGGCCGGGCTGCCCAGTGACTACCGCCGGCAGCCGGGCGAATAATCCCACTCCGCGTTACCCGTAACAAAAACCCTCACCAAGGCCGGGAGAACCCTGGCGATGAGTGGGGGCTTGTTTCTATATCGAAGTCGATATAGGATAATCGTACTGGCGTGGAACCGTTCGCATAAACCCATAGATTCGGAAGCGACGCACCCAGTTTCAACTCACTAAATGAGGCATCGCACCATGGCATACGCATTCTTTCCACATCATCTGAGGCGACCGAGGAGGTCAAGTGAAGCGACAGCAATCGAAGGAAATCAAGTGGGTTGGTAGTAGTCTGGAAGCCCTGCGGGACTTCCCTAAAACAGCAATGCAGCGAGCAGGCTACCAGTTGCAAGGCCTGCAGGACGGCGAAGAGCCGGACGACTGGAAGCCAATGAAAACCGTTGGCCCGGGTGTGAATGAGATCCGGATCAAGTGCGAGGACGGGGCTTTTCGCGTGTTTTATGTGGTAAACCGGCCGGAAGCAATCTACGTGTTGCATGCCTTCCGCAAGACCACTGAAAAGACGGAAAAGCGCGATATTGATCTGGCCAAGGACAGATTGAAATCGCTGGGATGATCGCAGGGCAGGGCGCGGCAGATACCCCTTCATCGTTTCGGTGAAGGGGTAAGCTGCTAGCGGTGATCCCTACTCATAGAACATTAATAATGTGCCCCTGACGTAACTGAAATAACGAAATAACGAATTAACAACCTAACGAAATGAAGTGATACCAGTGAGGTATAAATGTATGGCAAACGAACGCGCTACCAGTGTGTGGGATGCGTTGGTTGACACGCCAGAAGAAGCCGAAAACCTGCGCCTCCGTTCCAAGCTGATGCGTGCGATCACCCGGGTCGTGAAGTCCTGGGACGTATCGCAAACCGAAGCAGCCCGGCGGCTGCATATCACTCAGCCGCGGCTGAATGATTTGCTGAAAGGGAAGATTGATAAATACTCCCTGGACGCCCTCGTAAACCTGTTGGCTGCGGCCGACCTCGAAATTGAAATCAGCGTCAGCAACAAAAAAGCCGCCTAGGTTTCGGCGGTGTGTCGAACAACTGAAAGGGGTTGGCCATGTGGTGGTCAGCCCTTTTTTGTATCCGTTATCCATAACGAGCAGAAAGGAATCTCTACGATGAATCGTCCCCCTCAAGCCCTGGCGCCTGTGCCGGAACCTCTGACCATTACTCTGCAAGGCCATGACCTGGAACCCCTGCGCGCCTACCGTGAGGCGGTGCATGCGCTTAAGGTGGAAAACTGGCCGGCCGAGGCCAAGGAAGGGCGCGGGCCGTTGCGGTACAAGGAGCATTACAAGAGGCAGAAGGAGGCGGCCGCCGACGCTTTGGCGCATTGTCTGAGTCGCCAGATTGACCGGCTGCCCGCGTGACCTGTCACGACCCCAACAGAAAGGAGTCCCTGCTATGCACAGTCCTGCCATGCAAAAGCTGGTTGCTGAACAAATCGCCTACGAGGGAATCATTCAAGGGATTTGCCGATGGCGCCCGGATCTGCAGCCGGGCGAAGTCAAGGCGCAGATCCAGCGCCTGGCTGAGGCCGATATATACACGCACTACCAGTGGGCCGAGTCGTGCCAGATGCGCGCCCGCAAAGGTGAGCCGCTGCCGTGGGAAGCATCCGCGAGCGAGTGAGCCGGCCCGCGTTACCCGTAACGACTTAATCCAAAAGGAAAGGAACCCGTTTTATGTCGACTGAACAATCGCAACAACTCGGCGCGCCGCTGACCGTGGTACTCGACCCGGTGGCTATGCACCTGGTGCAACGCTTTCGTGACTGTTACGCGCGCTATCAGGCGTGCGAGGACACGGCGCAGATGCGCGAGCTGGGCAAGCAGGTGGACGACTGGGCATTCAAGCTGGCCTGTACAGTAGAGTCCAGCGTAGAGCAGGCGGAAAAGGCCGCAGCCAAAGGGTAGGGCGCTGCGCTTCGAATAACGTGTCATATGTTTAATGACCCCCGTCACTTGCCCAGGTGCCGGGGGTCTTTTTTTCTGTCCGCGTTCATCACTTTTCAGTAAAGTGATATATCACTATCGGCAAAAGTGATTTTACGCACTGCCCGCCACTCACTCGCAAAGGAAGGACACCATGCCCGCACCGCCCGAACTGACCGCCGCGAATGCCACGCATCAGCTGATCTGTCAGCACGTCTGCCGCTGGACGAAGACTTACGCGATGCCGTGCCACGTCCTCAAGGCCATGCCCGGCGACCGCGTGAAAGTTCTGGTGTTCGGCGAGCGTCATTGGCGCGGGCGCGAACATGTCCGCCGCGTGCGCTACGTCGAAGCGGGCCGCGTGCGGCCGGTACCGGCATCGGCGTAACCAAACAGATGACGCGTGACGCGTCACACCATCATTGAGAGAAGGAGATTCAGACCATGGCAGTCATGAGCCAAGCCGAACAAGAGCGCAACGGCGCCCGGCTGCAGGGCTACATTGATTCATTCGCCGGCCTCGACGACCTGCACGACCTGCGCCTGCAGGCGGCCGAAGCCGGCGGCTATCTGGCCGGCATGATCGAGTTCGGCGGCTGCCCGGCGATGGTCGCCGAAGCCTGGGCCGAACGCATCAAGCAGGCCGCCGCCAAGCGCCGCCGGGCCCTCAACGCCAAGGCGCGCGCCCATGGCATCCCCGGCACTTCGTTTCAACGCCTGAACGCGCTGGCCCTGCAGGGCGAGTGATGCGCCCTATCGAAAAGGAGTATTGCCCATGACGACCCCTGTACGTGATCTGACCCGGCCCCTGTTGGCCTTTTGGGTCGGGGATGACGACATTTACGCGGCCGAGGATGAAGCCCAGGCGCTGGCCCTGGCCAATGCCATTGCCGGGCCTGGCACCTATGGCCTTGACGACGTGATGCCCGTCAGCGCGGACACCCTGGACGATCGCCTGCGCGATGAGGCCGGGCGCTTGGCCTGGACCCTGCGCGGGCTGCTGCTGGATCAGAAAGAGCCGGGCTATCTGGCGGGGTATGAGCAATGAGCGGCCAGCCTGAACCGCTGATGAGCGCGGCCCGGCGGTTTGTCGCGGCGCGGCCCTTCACCGGGCCCCGGGCGCTGATGCGCCGCTTTGGCATCGGCCTGCAGGGCGCGCGCTGGTTGCTGGTCAACCTGGAACAACAGGGCGTTGTGCGCGGGCACTGGCGGCGCCTGGTGGCGGCCGGCAGCCTGGGCGGGAGCGAGCTGTATTCGTTCCGGATCTACCGGGTCCAGCCGTGGGCCTGGCGCTCGCTGCAAGGCGGTGCCTGATGGCGCGCAAGAAAGCCAAGGAAACCCAAGAGCCGCCCCAGCTGACCCTGGCCCGCGTCCAGGCGCTGGAAGCGCGCGCCCTGCAGCTGGTGGCGGCAATCGAACGGGTCGACACGGCCGACGATCTGGAAGACGCGGCCTATTACGTGAAGTGGTTCACCGGCTCGATGGTCAAGGAGGGCTATCACCCGGTCGCCGCCGAAGGCTTCGCCGCCCTGGGGCGCAAGGCGGTGGCCGCCGCCCAGGTGCGCCTGGGGCTGCTGCGCGATGCCCCGGGGCTGCCGAAGACCGAGGCCGGCGCGTTGGATGCCGGCTACTTCAAGACCCGGCTCAAGGCCATGATTGCCGTGCTGTCGAACTACAGCCCGGCCGAGCTGGCCCGCGAGTGCGCGCGCCTGGCCCGGCGCGCCGATCCGCGGGTGCTGCAAGAGGACGAATTTCAATGAGCTCAGCCCGGTCGACGCATTGCGTTGGTGGTTAGCGGTTGCGGACGTTACCGTAACGGCGGTTTACTGCGCGGCATTGAGTGAGGGGGATCAGGTGGCGGTTATTGATGCAGCGGCGGCGGCCCGATGAAGCGAAAAGGGTTTGATGAGGGGCAATTACTGGAGTTGATCGCCAGCGGCTCAGTGCGTGAGTGCAAGGTCGCGCGGCATGGTGATCGCTGGGCGGTCTACGTGCGCCTGGGCGGGCCTGGAGCCAGCTGGCTGGCCGTGCGCTCGCAGCGCGAAGCGGTGCGCACCTGGGCGAGCTTGGACACCCTGGAGCGATTCACCTCGGGGGCTGGCATCCGGTCGTTTGCTGTCGAGTCATGACGCGTCACATTGCCAATAAAAAGCCCCGAATCAGTCGGGGCTTTTTTGTATTCGAAGGCGTAATTAATGTGAGGTCAGCTCATTATTCGCAGCGCGCTGGTGATCTGAAAGCATTCAGCCAGTCGCGCGCTTTCGTGATGATCGCCAGGGCCGCTAGCGGCACGGCTGACGCTGTTTCGGGCTAGTCGTGAGGCTGGTGCGGTACGACTATTGCGCCGAGTTTGATTGCGGTTTCCATCGTCCGCGCTCTCAACTGCACATAGAGTTGAGAGCAATAGGCATAGAGCGCGAGGGATAAGAACGCCGAGAACAAAACCCCTGGAAATCATGTGGCCCGGGGTGGAAGCCCCTAGTTTTTTTCTGACCTGCATTTCAATCATGCGGAAGGTAGCAGGGTCAGTTTGTGTTGCCTCCATGATTGCAGGCTGTGTATTTCCGTTTGCCATCGCCACCAGAATAGTTTGCTCTAGCTCTGAAAGGTTTTGCCCTGGTGCCCCAATCACATCATCATTTTTCAGCGCGATCATTTGTTTCGTCCGTGAGTTGCAGGCGTGCTAGCGGTCTGTTTCCGTTGGAATTGTGCCCACGGCATTTGCCAGGCTCTGCGATTCTTCGGCAGCTTTTGCGGCTAACAAGTCAATTCTTAACAGGGCTTCTTGCTGGTCGCTTCCGCCGTCGATTGCTTGCGCAGCGAGCGCTTGAATGGAGGCAAAAAGGGCGCTCTGAGTGTGAATAGACCGCGTGATTAGTGACCTTGTCGGCGCGCAGAATGTTTTTAGGGGGGCTAGCGTGGTTTGGCTTGCAGCGTCGATGCTTGGTTGCAATAGGTTCATTCCTGGGCCCTACTTCCTGTGTTGTTGTTTCCACTTAAAGTGGAAAGATTAGGCAGATTTAGCCCCTCTTTATTGGGGGCTAGTAATTATCTACTTGTGACGATCATCACAACACGCCCGATTATCTGGATTTTTTGAAGCTCGGCGGCAGTGAGTTTCATGTCTGGATACTGGTCTGGGTCGGTGGAGCTGATTGTAAAAGTCTCATCCATTTCTGGCCGAATCCATCGAATCCAAACGCGCCCGCTAACGAGAATTGCAAACAAGTCTCGCTGCGTTACTTCCTTTTTGTGCAGATCAATCAGCGCTCTATCGCCTTTCGCCAGAAGCCCGGACATGCTGTCGTCTGGAACGCGAACCAGCATCAGGGTTTCGTGCGAGAGGTTGTGCTCACTTAGGAAGGCGGCGCGGAAAGCTAGAGCGTCGTCCGCTATTGAGTTATCAAGCAATAGGCCCGGCTCATTCGTCCCGGTTTGAGGGAAAAAGTAGTCTCCGGCGTGCTGGTTCTCGTCAAGCCCCGCAAGCCAGCTTGCAGGCACTCCATACAGTTTTCCAAGCGGTACGAACGCCTCAAGTTTCGGCAGGCGTTCGCCTAGCTCCCACATGTTCATGCCAGTTGTGCCGATTGGGTTGGTCACCAAGTGAGATAGCCGTTTGACGGCCTCCTCAAGAGTCCATCCCCGATCATCCCTGCACTTCCTTAAGCGCTGTCCGATGGTCCTTCTTAGGTCGGTCATGCTTTCTCAGTATCTCCGTTTCAGATTGGCCGATTTTAGCCGGCCTGGTTGCTCATTCCTACACTAATTGTGGAAAAATCTAAATTTTTCTTGCTATCAGAGGGCCATGCTTTCAATATTTCCACAAACAGTGATATTGGGATCTCTTATCGTGGATCTGAACGAGTGGATTGATAGTAAAGGCGGCGTTGCTGGTGCAGCTGAAATCCTCGGCGAGTCGCCCCGGGCCGTTGCAAGCTGGTACTACACAGAGCGCGCGCCGAAGCTCAAGTCTGTCGTCAATATCATAGAGAAATCAGGCTATCAGGTTGATTTTAATGGCGTTTTTGAGCCCATGGCGCGAGCCATGTTCGGATTCAAAAGGCCTGAATGATGGGGTGGATTCGCTTGTCATCCGCCTTTTCATCGTCTGACCTGATTCAGCGAGCAGAGCGCAAATTTGGCCTTATCGGCTATGCCCGGACGGTCAAGCTTCTTGAGCTTTTGGCTGCCGGTGAGATGCTTTCGGGCGGAACCATCCCGCTGCCAAAAAGCGATTGGCTCGACGCCCTGCAGGCCTCGCCGGAAGAACTGCATGAGCTGCTGAACTTCCTTACCAAATGCGGCTGGCTGACCTACTCCGAGGGCCAGGAGCCTGGCGCCCCGCTGGTTATCCACTTCAAGCACGCTGACGACTTCCTGCCCCAGGCGGAGCCGCTTCTTTTCGTGTCCGCCGATCAGTGGGTTTTCTGGTGTGAAACCGAGCTGAACATGCGCCGCGAAGTGACCGGCGACCCACACACCCTGGCCCTGTTCCGGCGGTGGTGTGCATCGAACGTTACCGTAACGGAAATGCTGCAGGCCTGTGACGAGGCCGCCCCGAGCAATCCCGAGCTAACCCCCAGCGTACTGCATGCACAGCTGCAGTCGGTCCGCCGTGCGCGCCTGGAAAAAGCCCGGGGCTGACGTGTCCAGGCTGCTGCAGACGCTCAAGCACTGCCGCTGCCGCGTGCGCAAGTGCGGCAGGCGCTTTAAGGGGGTTCCGGGCCTTACTGACTGCCCGGCCTGCGGTCGCCCTGGGCGACTCGACAAGTGGGCCCAGTCGAGGCCCTGGCGGGCTCTGACCTGCCGCTGTGACGCTTATCCATATTACCACCGCCAGGGCGGTGGCAAGTGCAACGGCCCACGTACTTGGCCAGACCTACCCGGCATTGCCGGCTTACCGTTTTGAGGGGAGCAATACACATGATTCTAATCGGACTGACTGGCGGTAAGCCTGAGAGCCGCAAGGAGATTGCCGAGCGCCTGGAGCGTTTCGGCGGCAGTCGCTTGAAGACTTGGGCTGGTACTGACGTGCGCCGGGCTTCCCGCGTGCGCGATCTGGTGATTGCCCTAAACGATGCGGCCACCAATAAGGCCTTGGGTGGGCTTGTTGTATTCAACGTCATGACCCTGGATGAGGCACAAGAGATTCGCCGCCGTGGCGGTGTTATCTGGCACGTCATGGGGACGCCTTCCGAGTCCGTTCCGATTGTGCGCGGCGATCCCCTGGTTACCCATATGCAGGGTGGTTGCCGGCACTACCTCGATGCGCTCGATGCATTCTCTGAACACCTGCTGAGCATTGCGGCGGCGCACTGATGGCAGCCCCTGAAACTGCATTAGACAAGCTGCTGCACGCCTGGGCGGCTTGGACCTATGGGGGGATTGGAGGGATTGGCTCCGGCGGCAGCATGCTGGCCCAGCTGATCGACAAGAAAGGTGAAATCTTTTTCGGCGGCTCTACCGGCTCCAGCGGCCCCTCTGATGGGATAGAGCAGCAAATAGAGGCTGCCGTTATGCAAATGGCGGCGAAGGATCTGCAGCAGGCTGACGCGCTGCGCTTGGAATACTGCGCCGGCTGGTGGTGGGTGTGTGAGCGCTGGAGCATCAAGGACTACGACCCGTCTACAGCCTCGCAACTGGACCGCGCCCGGGCGCTGGGGATGAGCTGGAGAACCTACAAGCGCCGCCTTGCTGCGGCCCGACAAATGATCGCCGAGAGGTTAGAGGCCCACTATGAAAAGCACTGACATTGAAAGTCTTGAATCCCATGTAGTGACGCGCTCCGGGGGCTGTCATGTCTGCGGCACCATCAAGGTGCTGAGGCGCCACACCCTGGAGCTGCAGGCGTTCATTACAGCGCTTACAGATCATTACGCGGCCCCAGGGCCCACCCCGGAGAAGACCGCCGAGCATTACCGCCTGGCCGCCCGCGCCAAGGATCTGCGCGCCAAGTTCGAAGCCATGCCGCTTCACAACCCTGCTGTATTCACCTCCCGACTGCAGAACCAATAAGGAGCGCCGGTTATGACCGAAGCCAAAAGCAAGACCCCAAAGGCCGAAAAGGCTAAAAGCGAAGCCGTCCAGGCTGTAGCCCCTGCGCAGCTCGATCAGGCGCCCGAGGCTCCAGCAACTGCCCCAGCAGTCGCGCCGGCCCCTGCTGCTGCAGCGCCGCAATCTGCAGAGACTCCAGCCCCTGCAGTAGCACCGCAGCCACCGGCAGAAAACCCGGCCTCGACTACTCAGGCGCCCGATACTCCCACCGCCCAAGTAGTGGAAGCGCCGTCTGAGGGGCTGGGCGGGCTAATAGAGGTGCCTGCCGAGGACCGGGCCTGGCTGGGCATCGACCTGGCTGAAAATGCCGGCTTTTGGGCCTTCTACGGCCAATCCTGCCCGGCAGCTATTGACGTGCTGAAAGAGCGTTGCCGGCAGGTGCAAGACGAGGGCCATAGCACCGAGCGTGACGACGCCTATACAGACCACCAGCTGCCTGCTGCAGCAATTTGTTATGCCATTCAGGCATCCAGCTTGCCGGCACACCGTGCTGTTTTCTCCTGGCCGTTCCAGGGCAACACCTTTAAGCCGTCCTCTCGCCGTCGCTGCCTGGTCAAGGCCGCTGCCTTGCTTCTGGCCGAAATCGAACGCCTCGACCGCGCCGAGCCCCCGGCCACCTGACCGCGTACGCATGACCCTTTTCGCCGTCCCTAACCCCGCTGTTTGCCCGCCTGTTGCGTGGGTAGGGGATGGCTACGCCCTGAACGCGGCCTGACCTTCCTTCACTGTCTGGCCGCCCTTGAGGTTGCCCGACATGAGCCAAAGCAACACCCTTCATATCAAGTTCACTGACGCCGAGCTGCGGCGCCTGGCTGAACAGTCCGTTACGCGTAACGTGCGTGACCCCCGTCACCCTGCGCTACATTTTCGATTCGGCAAGGACAGGGCCCGCGGTTCCTGGCATGTGGTCCGCCATGTCGCCGGCAAGAGTCCTTCCCGCAAGCTGGGCAACTGGCCCGACATTCCCGCCAAGACCGCCATAGAGCTGCTGCCCAAGCGCCTGGCCGAGCTGACCGCCGATCCTTCGTCGATTGTCGCCGTGTCGTCCTGGTCGTGTGTCGAGGATCTGTTGCGCTGGTACGGCGACCGCATCCAGCGCACCCGCAAACTGTCGAGCGACTGGAAAGACAACGTTCGTTCGCTGATCGCCTGCCAGCTGCTGCCGCGCCTGGGCTCGCTTGGGCTGCAGCAGGTGGACCGCCAGGCTCTGGA
>NZ_JAJTTH010000023.1 GCF_021341665.1 Pseudomonas sp. Au-Pse12
TTGCTCTTATTCGCAAACAAGTTTGCACAGTTATTTTCGAATTGGAACACTAGAATAGCCGCTACTTTCTCCACTTCCAGAGCCTTCTATGCCAGATCCGGTTGACGCCCCCGGGTTGTCAGAATTACCACTGGACGACCTGGTTGCCTGCCATGAATGCGATCTGCTGATGCGTAAGCCAAAGCTTGCGCACGGCGAGAAAGCCCAATGTCCGCGTTGTGGCTATGAGCTCTACGCGCACCGGCACAATGTGGTCGAACGGAGCCTGGCCCTGGTAATCGCCGCCTTGTTGCTCTATGTACCGGCGAACTTTCTACCGATCATGCAGCTCAATCTATTGGGGCAGTCTTCCGAAGATACTGTCTGGAGCGGCGTGCAAGGCCTGTTCGATACCGGCATGGAAGGCGTGGCACTGGTGGTGTTCCTGTGCAGCATGGGCATTCCCCTGATCAAGTTGATTTGCCAGCTCCTGGTCCTGCTGAGTATTCGCTGGGATATCGGGCGCAGTTATGGCCTGCTGCTCTACCGCATTTATCACCATCTGCGCGATTGGGGCATGCTCGAGGTCTACCTGATGGGCGTGCTGGTGGCCATCGTCAAGTTGGCTGACATGGCATCCATCACCGTGGGCCTGGGCCTGGTGTGTTTTATCAGTCTGTTGTTGGTGCAGGTCTGGCTGGAGGTGGTGATGTCGCCTCACCAGATCTGGCAAGCGTTATCGGGAGAGGACCTACATGCGGGCGATTGATGCAGGCATTCTGATCTGTACTGAATGCCACGAGTTGAACCGGCAGGAAGCCGACAGCGACGAGCAGACCTGCACGCGCTGCGGAGCCCTGGTTCACCCTCGCCGCCCCAACAGCATCCTGCGTACCTGGGCGCTGCTGCTGACCGCCGCCATTCTCTACATCCCGGCCAATCTCCTGCCGATCATGACCGTCAGTTCTCTGGGCCAGGGTGACCCCAGCACCATCATGTCCGGGGTCATCCAGTTGGTGCAGCACGGCATGTTGCCCATCGCCGCGGTGGTGTTCGTGGCCAGTATCCTGGTGCCCACCTTCAAGCTGGTGGGCATTGCCCTGCTGCTGTTCTCGGTGCAGCGTCACCAGCCGCTGTCGGCTCGGCAGCGGATCATCATGTACCGCTTTATCGAGTTCATCGGCCGTTGGTCGATGCTGGATATATTTGTCATCGCCATCCTGGTGGCGGTGGTCAACTTTGGCCGACTGGCCAGCATCGAGGCCAATCTCGGTGCGATCGCCTTTGCCAGCGTGGTGATTCTGACCATGTTGGCTGCAGTAACTTTCGATCCCCGACTGATCTGGGATAACACGGAGTCGGACGACGACCATGAGTGATTTGCCTACCGCCAAAACCCGCCCGGCCTCCAACTGGTCGGCCATCTGGGTATTGCCCCTGATTGCCCTGATCATCGGTGGCTGGCTGGGCTGGCGTGCCTACAGCCAGACCGGCATCGAGATCCAGCTGCGTTTTGAAAGCGGTGAGGGGGTCCAGGCCAACAAGACCGAAGTGGTCTACAAGGGCATGCCCGTGGGCAAGGTCAAGACCCTGGCGCTGGACGATGAGGGCAACTCCAAGGGGGTCATTGCCACGGTCGAGATGAACAAGGATGTCGAGCAGTACCTGAAGACCAACACGCGCTTCTGGCTGGTCAAGCCCAGCGTCAGCCTGGCCGGGATCACTGGCCTGGAAACCCTGGTTTCCGGCAACTACATTGCGGTCAATCCCGGTGATGGGGAACCGACGCGCAAGTTCAAGGCCCTGGTCGAAGAGCCGCCGTTGTCGGACGCCAAGCCTGGCCTGCACCTGACCATCAAGGCCGAGCGCCTGGGCTCGCTGAACCGAGGCAGCCCGGTGTTCTACAAGCAGATCCAGGTTGGCCAGATCAAAAGCTTCCTGCTTTCCGAAGACCAGAACACCGTCGAGCTCAAGGTCTACATCGAGCCGACCTACGCCAATCTGGTGCGTAAACACACACGTTTCTGGAATGCCAGCGGCATCAGCATCGATGCCAACCTGTCCGGGGTGAAGGTGCGCAGTGAATCCCTGTCCAGCATCGTTGCCGGGGGGATCGCCTTCGCCACGCCGGAAAATCGCAAGGACAGCCCGCCGACCGATCCAAGCCTGCCGTTCCGCCTCTATGAAGATTTCGACGCTGCCCAGGCCGGCATCCGGGTCAAGGTCAAGCTCACTGATTTCGAAGGCCTGCAAGCGGGGCGTACCCCTGTAATGTACAAGGGCATCCAGGTGGGCAGCCTGAAGGCATTGAAGGTCGACTCCGACCTGACCAGCGCCACCGCCGAGCTGACCCTGGACCCGCTGGCCGAGGACTACCTGGTCCAGGGCACCCAGTTCTGGACCGTCAAGCCCTCCATCTCCCTGGCCGGTATCACCGGTCTGGAGGCGCTGGTCAAAGGCAACTACATCGCCATTCGCCCCGGCGACAAGGGCGCCGCGCCCCAACGCGAGTTCGAGGCCCGGGCCAAGGCCCCGCCTCTGGATCTGCGTGCGCCCGGCCTGCACATGGTGCTGTTCACCGACAACCTCGGTTCTCTGGATGTCGGCAGCCCGATTCTCTACAAGCAGGTCAAGGTCGGTTCGGTGCAGAGCTATCAGTTCTCCCACACCCGCAAGCAACTGGTGATCGGCGTTCACATCGAGAAGGAATATGAAGGGCTGGTCAACGGTTCGACGCGCTTCTGGAATGTCAGCGGCATCACCCTGACCGGGGGCCTGGCCGGTGGCATCCAGATCAAGAGCGAGTCGCTGCAAAGCCTGATGGCCGGTGGTATCGCCTTCGAAACCCCTGTGCCCAACGTGCCGCTGAAAAAGCGCATTCCGCGTTTCCGCCTGTTCGCCAATCAGGAAGAGGCGGCGCAGCGCGGCACCCTGGTGCATATCAAGGTCGACCGCGCCGACGGTTTGCGCGCCGGCACGCCGGTGCGCTTCAAGGGCCTGGACGTGGGCAAGCTGGAAGAAGTGACCCTCAGCGCCGACCTGCAATCGGTGATGCTCAAGGCGCGCATCACCGAAGTGCCCGAGCGCATTGCCCGGGTCGGCAGCCAGTTCTGGGTGGTCAAGCCGGAGCTGGGCCTGATGAAGACCTCGAACCTGGAGACCCTGGTCACCGGCCAGTACATTGAGGTCCAGCCCGCGGCGAAGAACCAGGGCGTGCAAACCAGCTTCGTGGCCTTGCCGCAGCCGCCGGAGGCCAGCGTCCAGGAAGCCGGCCTGAGCCTGGTGCTGAGCGCGGCCCGGCGTGGCTCGCTGAAGGTCGGTGTGCCCGTGACCTACCGCGAAGTGACGGTGGGCAAGGTGACCGGCTACGAGCTGGGCCAGACGGCTGACCGGGTACTGATCCACATCCTCATCGAGCCCAAGTACGCGCCACTGGTTCGCGGTGGTACACGGTTCTGGAACAGCAGTGGATTTGGCGTGGACTTTGGCCTGTTCAAGGGCGCCACGGTACGTACCGAGTCCCTGGAAACACTGATCCAGGGCGGTATCGCCTTCGCCACCCCGGATGGCGAGCGCATGGGCAACCCGGCCCGCTCGCAACAGACGTTCCCGCTATTCGACAAGTTCGAGGATGAATGGCTGACCTGGGCACCGAAGATCCCCCTGGGCAAATAGCCCTGCAAAAGCTTTCCAATAAAAAAGGCCGCACTCGAAAGAGTGCGGCCTTTTTCGTTGCAGCATTACGCAGTCAGACTTCGTCCAGCTCCGCTTCTGCCTCGGCTTCGGGTTCCACGTTCAGAGTCGCCTTGACCTGATCATGGCGACGGATGAACTTCCAGTCCGCCTCGTCGATGTAGATGCCGTTCGGCCCGCTGCCGCCTTCCAGGTCGATGGCCACCTGGGCCGACACCTGCGGCTTCACGCTGGCCAGAATCGGCACGAAGCCCAGTTGCAGGCTGGTTTCCAGCAGCGCCGCCTGGTTGCGTTCGTCGATGTCCGCCGCCTCGTCGAGGTAGTAGGGCAGACGGATGCGCCCGGCCTGGTCGCGGTCCATCAGGTGCAGCAACAGGTACATGTTGGTCAGCGCCTTGATGGTCATGGTGGTGCCGTTGGACGCCGCGCCATCGATGTCGGTGTGGATCACCGGCTGGCCATTGACCTTGGTGATCTCGAACGCCAGCTCGAACAGGTCCTTCAGGCCCAGCTGGTTGTGGTTGGCCGCTACCAACCGCGCCAGGTACTCCTTGGCCTCTTCGTTCTTGTTGTCCTGCTCGGCGCTCTGGCTCAGGTCGAACACCGACAGGGTCTCGCCTTCCTCGTATTGCCCGGCGCTGTGGATGATCTGGTCGATGTGCTTGAGGGCTTCCTTGTTCGGCGCCAGGACGATACGGAAACTCTGCAGGTTGGACACCTGGCGCTTGTTGATCTCACGGTTGAACAGCGCCAGCTGGTGTTCCAGGCTGTCGTAGTCACTGCGGATATTGCGCAGGGTCCGGGCGATATCGGTCACCGCCGCGCGGCGCGCCTTGCCCAGGGTCAGGGCTTCTTCAGTGCGGTGCGAATAGGCGTTGATCAGCAGTTGCAGGCGGCGCTCGACGTCATCCTCGCTGTCGAACTTGGCCACGCCCTTGAGGCGTACCTGGGCATACAGCGCTTCGATCTGCCCGTCGACCCGCTGCAAGCCCTGCCAGCTGTCCTGGTAGTCGTTGAGCAGTGGCAGCAGGTTGTCCATGGAGTCGTCCACCGGGTCCATGAACGGCGTGCCGAACGGCAGGTCCGCCGGCAGCAGTTGACGGCGGCGCAGGGCATCGTCGAGGGTGCGCTGCTTGGCTTCCATGTCGGCGATCTGCCGGCCGACCAGTTGCAGCTTGGCCGACAGTTGCTGGACGCGTTCGGTGAAGGCATCGCTGGAGCGCTTGAGTTCGTCCTGGGCAGCTTCCATCTGCGCCAGTTGTTCCAGCTTTTCGCCTTCCTCGGCGCTCAGGGTCTGGGCGCGGCGGAAGTCTTCCAGGGCCTTCTGTGCATCCAGCACCTGCTGGTACAGGGCCTCGGTCTGGGTCTTGCTCGCGGCGCGGTCGGCGGCCACGGCGGCCTGGGTCTTGAGCTGCTTGAGTTCTTTTTCCAGACGCTCCTTCTGGTCGCGCAGGGCGGCGCGGTCGGCCAGGGCCTGCAAGGCTGGCGGCTCGATGTGGGAGATGTCGATGGTCAGCCCCGGCACTTCGAAACGCTCGCCCTTGAAGCCGTCGAGGATCAGCTCCACCGACTTCACCCACTCTCCGTTGTCGTCCAGGGCGATGCCGTGCTCGCCCAGGGGCAGGCTGAACAGCGCGCTGTTGAACAGGCGCATCAGGCGCTCCACGTCCTGCTGGGAGAACTCCTCGCGCAGACGGGCGTAGCTGTTGTTGTCGGCGTGATCGAGCTGCTGCTTGACCGACTTCAGGCGTTTTTCCAGATCCCGCAGGCGTTCTTCCAGGTCTTCGGCGGAGAACTGCCGGGACTGGGCCAGGGCGCCGGCCAGTTCATCGTGGGCATCCTTGGCCGCCAGCAGTTGCTGTTCCAGGACCTTGACGTCATCCACCAGGGCGAAACGGTGCTTGAGCACCGACAACTCGCCGAGCCAGCGCTGGGTGCCGGTGATTTCCCGTTCCAGGCGCATCATTTCCTGGGTACTGCTGCGCTGGTCGTTCTGCAGCGCGTCCTGCTCGCTGCGGTAGTGCTCGGCCTGGATGGTCAGCTCTTCCTTGCGCGCGCCGGCGTAGTCCGACCAGGTGCCCAGCAGCGAGTCCAGCAGCGGCGACAGGCGGTGCAGCTTGCCTCGCAGAATGTCCCGCTGCTTCACGCCGTTGGCCAGGGCTTCCACCAGAGGGCCGGCGGCCACCAGGGAGTTGTAGTCCTGCTCCATGCGCCGCACATCGCGGAAGGCTTCGTCGCAGGCGGCGATGTAGTCGACGCTGCCGGAGCGCAGGCTGTGCTCGAAGGCATCGAGGAACAGCTGCTTGAGCTTGGCCGCAGTGATTTCGCGCATGTGCAGCAGGTTGATGAACAACGCGCGGAAGGTCTTCAGGCTCTGCTCGCTGGTGGAGCGCAGCGGGATCAGGGTCAGGTCCAGGGGGATCGAGGTGTGGCCGCCCACCAGCAGGCGCCGCAGTTCATCGGGCTTGAGCTCATAGGCCTTCAGGCCCTGGCGCTCCAGGTTGGTGAACAGCTCTTTCTGCCGTAGGCAGGTGTCGTCCTTCTGGTAATGCGCCAGGTCCAGCTGGCCGGCGTAGGCGAAGAACTGGTGGCCGAAGCCGCCGCCCGGGCCGCGACCGACCACGCCAATCACGTGAGGGCCGTGAGGCAGCGAGACCTCCACCAGGATGTAGCTGGTATCGGAGGCGAAGTAGAAGCGCCGGGATTGCTCCAGGCTGTACTTGCCGAAGCTCATGTCCGACATGCGCGCCAGAATCGGGAATTGCAGGGCGTTGATCGACGCCGATTTGCCCAGGTTGTTGGCCCCGTAGACCGACAGCGGCTCTTCCAGGGGGAACAGGCCCAGGCTGTAGCCGGCGGTGTTCAGTAGGGCAAAGCGGCGGATGCCGTAGCGTTCCTTGCTCATGCGTCGAGCTCCTGTTCTTCGGCGATGGCCCGGGCCAGCGCGTCTTCTTCACTTTCTTCGGACTCGTCGAATTCGCTCAGGTCCAGCGGGTCATCGGTCTGCAGCAGTTTTTCGTCGCTGTCGTCGTCCACCAGTACCGGGGTCGGCAACGGCAGCACGCTGTGCAGGCTGGCGGCCAGGTCGCGGTCCTGCTGCACCGACAGGCAGACGTCGAGGAAGCGGTGCATCGGCGGCAGGAAGCGGTAGATGCCCGGTTCCTCGGCGGCAAAACCCAGCTGGGTCATGCGGCGCATGATCTTTTCTTCCAGCTCTTCCTGGGTCTGCACTTCGGCCTGGATGAACAGGTCGCGGTACTTTTCCAGCAGCGACGGCAGTTCGTCGCGGCCGAGGCTGCCGCCGTCGAGCACGGCGATCGGGTCGCGGCCCTGGTCGGCCAGGTGCTCCACCAGGATGAAGGTGAACAGCGCCAGGCGCTGGGCGGTCTTGTTCACCTGGGCGGCGGCGTTGTCCGGCACGAAGTAGTAGAAACCCCGGGTGTCGCACACCAGCTCGAAGCCCAGGGCCTTGAACAAGGTGCGGTACTGGTCCTGGAAGTTCGACAGCTGAGCGTACAGCTCCGGGTCGCGGCGGCTGACGTGGTAACCCTTGAACAGCTCGCGGAAGATCGGCGCCAGTTGGGACAGTTCGGAAAGATCAAGATGCATTGGCGTTGCTCGCAGAATGCTCGGCGGCGTCATCGCGGGCCGAGAGCAGGGCGAAGGAGTGCAGGCTGACCTGATGCTCCTGGGTGTGGTAGTCGCGGCGTTCGAGGCGCTCGCGCTTGAAGCGTTTTTCCCGCGACAGGCGCGAGAACCAGTACAGCAGTTCGTCGGTGGCGCCGTCCGGCTCCTGGTCCAGCAGCCAGCTCATCAGGTCCGGCATCGGCAGGGCGTCTTCGCAGCGCTCGAGCATTTCCCGAACCGTGCGCGGCGCCTTGGGGGCCAGGCCCTTGTGGGTCTTGTGGGCCTTGGGGAAACGCGCCGGCTTGGGCTCGAAGCGGGCCAGGGCGTAGACATAGGCTTCCACCTGGCCGGAGCTGCCGAGAAAGGTGCTCTGCGGACGGGTGAACATCGGCATCGCGGCCTGGGGCACCGCGTCGATGCCCTTGCGCCGGATAGCCGACAGGGCCAGGGCCGCGCCACGGGTCACGGCGTTGTGCCGGCGGGCTTCCTCACGCAGCGGCAGCAGCAATTCCCGGGCATGGCGCAGGGTCAGCTGGGCGCTGGTCTGCATTTCCAGGATCCGCGCATGGGTGCGCAGCAGCATGTCGTCGTCCACCAGGTGGCCCAGGCGCTGCTGCTCGGTGAGCAGGCGCAGCAGGACGTTTTCCACCTTGCGCACGCCTTGTTCGAAGGCGCCGTCGGCGTTCACCAACTGGATCATCGGTTCGACGTATTCGTCCCAGGTGGCCAGCACCTCGGCGTAGCGCTGGCGCAGGGGAATCTGCCGGTCGCTGGTCTTGGCGCGCTCGGCCACGGCCACCAGGGCCTGTTCGTCGTTGGCGAGCTTCTTCAGCACATCGCGCACGCGCATGTCCAGCAACCGCAGCTGGCGCGCCAGATCGTTGCCGTCGCGCACGTCGAAGGCGTCCTGGATGTAACCGGCCAGACGCTCGAGGTGGCGCAGGTAGGCTTCGATCTCCAGGCACAGGCCCAGGCGGTGCTCGCGGCGCAGGTAGGCGAGGAAGTCGTGGATCTGCGCATTGAGCTCGAAACGGTTCGGGCTTTTCGCCACCGGGACCAGGATGTCCAGGCGTATCCATACGTCCAGCAGGTGGGTGATGTCCTGGGGCGTGCTGTCCAGTTGTTGGGCAGCCAGCTGTGAACGCAGTTCGGCAAGACTCAGGGTGCCTTGGTCGAAGTGCTCGCACAGCGGCTCCAGAAGTGCCCAGTGTTCGGCGAGGGCGCGCAAGACGCGCTTGGGTTCGATCATCGGAATGGCCGGCTGGTTGGCAATGAAAAGCGGCGATTGTACTGCATCAGGCGGTCGACGATTCACCCCCCGCTCCAGGTATGAGACGGACAGTCGCTTTTGCGCGCAATCAACAGCGGGCGATCTTTGGCGAAGGACGGTAGAATCCCCCACCTCAGTTATCCACAAGTGGCCGACCTTTGCTTATCGAGTCCCGTCGTCGCGCTTATCTGTCTGCCATGCAGGTGGTCAGTTGGCTGCCGCGCAGCGAATTGCCCTTTGCCGCCCCTTCGCGCCCCGAGCTACTGGCCCTGCCGGAACCGGAGCTGGCGGCGCCGCCTGCCCCCGTGGTCGAGGCCAAGGCCCCGACGGCGCCGGTGGCAAGGACCGTCGAACGGCCGAAAATCGAGGTGCCGCGCCCATCTGCCGCCCCCGCGCGTCCGGCCAGCAAGCCTGTGGCCGATGGCGAAGAAGCCCCGGCCCCGGTGGTCAAGGCGCCGGTGGTTCCCCCGCCGCGCTTCGCCCTGCAACTGTTGCGGGCCGGCCGTTGCCTGCTGCTGGTGGAGTTACCCACAGGCGAAGCCTTCCAGAGCCGCGACCCGGCCTACCTGCTGCTCAAGGACATGCTGCGCGCCGCCGGCCTGCCGGATAGCCCGCAGATCCTCGCCGAGCCGGTACGCTGGCCGCGGCTGACCCGGGGCAACCTGGACCAGGGCCCCGAGGCTGCCCGAGATTTCGTCCAGGCCTTCGTTGGTCTGCGGGTCGAGGAAGAACCTTGTGCCTGCCTGTGGCTGGTCGGCCTGCCGGCGCTGCGTTTTGCCGGTGAGGTGAACGCCGAATCCTACAACCGCGAACTCCAGGTCGAAGGCCTGGGTTCGGCCTGGGCCTTGCCCGGCCTGGAACTATTAATGGAAGAGCCTCAGCGTAAGGCTGATGTCTGGCAAGCCATGCGTCGATTGATGACGCGCTGGAAAAGCACTGATGAGCAGAATGACCGATGAGTGACGCGTTGACCTTCCGCCTGGCCACCGAAGCGGACCTGGATGCCATCCTGAAAATCGAATATGCCGCGTTCAGCCACCCCTGGACCCGGGGCATCTTCATGGATGCCTTCAAGTCCTACGAGGTCTGGCTGATGTTCGAAGGCAGCCAGCAAGTGGGCCACGGGGTGATCCAGGTGATCATCGATGAAGCGCACCTGCTGAACATCACCGTCAAGCCGGAAAGCCAGGGCCGCGGCCTGGGCTTGCGGCTGCTGGAAGAGCTGATGAAGCGCGCCTACCAGAAGGACGCGCGGGAGTGTTTCCTCGAAGTGCGCTCCAGCAACCAGACCGCTTATCGGCTGTACGAACGCTATGGCTTCAATGAAGTGGGCCGGCGCCGCGACTACTACCCGGCGGTCGGCGGTCGTGAAGATGCCCTGGTGATGGCCTGCACTCTGGTCGACTGAGCCTCTAGCCTGCGCATGGCGGGCGTTCTCGGCTGGCGGCCAGCGAAGGCGCCACCCAGGGCGATACAAGGCTCAAGGGCTTGTTCGCCGGCAAGGCCAGGGTTTGCCATCCAGCGGGGCGCGACGTGCCCGTTCGGCTTCCTCCAGACCGCTGCCACCGCCAATCTCCGTGCCATCGACAATACTCAAGTCCCAGCCTGCGGGTTTATCGGCCCCGGCTTCCCGGGCAGAACGGGCCCCGTCCTCGCGGATCAGGGTTGCCGGGCTCAGGTCGTCGTCGATCGACCCGGGCTGGGGCGCGCTGAAGGGGCGTCGTGATTCGGTCATGGCGATTCCCCATACTTCAGGGGCTTGCAGGGTGGACCCACAGCCCCGGTGAAGATTCCCCGGCAGGGATAACCGGTATCTGCACTTATTGGCGTGACCCCGACGGGCAGTCGTCTGTCAAACCTGCGCATCATTCTTGAGGCTTCACAGCATGAACGAACTACAAGATCTGATTGATAACAACGAGCGTTGGGCCGAAGCGATCAAGCAGGAAGATCCGGACTTCTTCTCCAAGCTGGCGCGCCAGCAGACCCCGGAATACCTGTGGATCGGCTGTTCGGACGCGCGAGTGCCGGCCAACGAGATCGTCGGCATGTTGCCGGGCGACCTGTTCGTGCACCGCAATGTGGCCAACGTGGTACTGCACACCGACCTCAATTGCCTGTCGGTGATCCAGTACGCAGTGGACGTACTCAAGGTCAAACACATCCTGGTCACCGGCCACTACGGCTGTGGTGGCGTGCGCGCCTCGATGCAGGATCGCCAGCTGGGCCTGATCGATGGCTGGTTGCGCTCGATTCGCGACCTGTACTACGAGCACCGCGAGGCGCTGGGGCAGTTGCCCACGGAAGAAGAGCGGGTCGACCGCCTGTGCGAGCTGAACGTGATCCAGCAGGTGGCCAACGTCGGCCACACCAGCATCGTGCAGAACGCCTGGCATCGCGGGCAGAGCCTGTCGATCCACGGTTGCATCTACGGGATCAAGGACGGTCGCTGGAAGAGCCTGAACGCCACCATCAGCGGCTTCGAGCAGTTGCCGCCGCAGTACCGCCTGCGCCCGGTCGGCGCGATCTGACGGCCGGCTAGCCGCTGCCGGATGGCAGCGGCTGCCGCTGGCTCAGAGGTGCGGCACCTCGGTGCTTGGCGCCGGTGCCGGTGCCTTGAGCTGGTTGAGCTGGGTCTTGACCGGTGCGCTGGTGCATTTGGCCGCGGCCTGTTGCTCGGTCAGCTTGCGGACCGAGGTGTAGAACAGCTCGCAGGTCTGCACTTTCTGGGTCACCTGCCAGGTCTGGGTGCAACTGCTCAGCAGCGTATTGGGATCGGTTCCCGGCTTGCTGCCCATGCCGGCCTGCCAACAGGCTGCGCTCAAGTCCTGCCCCATGACCTTCAGTCCCGCGGCGTCGGCCTTGGCCTCGTCGTTGTCATAGTTGGCCGGGTCCGCCGCGTACCAGATGTAGCTCGGGTGGTTGGCGCCCAGTACGGGCACCTTCACCCCTTCGCTGGGGCTGATCTGCGCCAGGCCCAGCACATTCACCGTCACCCCGTATTGCTGCTTGAGCCAGTTCCGCACCGGCGCGCCGAAAGCCACCATCGGCAGGGCCGCGCCGCTGGCGTTCTGGCTGACCTGCTTGACCATGCTGGTCTGGTAGCTGTTGAAGTAGCCGTAGACGCCCTCCAGGCTCTTGCCGGCGCTGGAGGGCGCGGCGATCGGCGCGATATCGACGATGGTCTGGTAGGCCGGAGTCTGCTCGGCGGCGATGCCGTTGACGGTGAGCAGCGAGGCCCAGCGGTCGGTGGTGGCCGATTCCAGGTAGTCCTGGTAGTGGGTCAGCGAATAATCCGGCGGGAAGTGCAGCAGCTCCACGCTCTTGCGGTTTTCCAGGGCCATGCCCAGGGGCAGGAACAGGTACCAGCTGAAATCCCAGTGACCGTCTTTATTGAGCTGGCTGGCGCCCTTGTAGGCCAGGTCGCCGGCATCCAGCAGGGCGCTCAGGGGCTTGGCGTAGCCGTCCGGCACCCCGCTGATGGAGGCCAGGACCTTGTCGCCGGCGGTCTTGACGCTGACTTTTGCAGTGCTGTAGCCGTCACGCTGCACGCTCTGGGTCAGGTAGTGAGCCACCGTCTCTTCCAGGGTCCAGTTGCGATAGCAGATGACGTTGCAGTTGTTGGGGTAGGCGAACAGCTGGGTGACGCGCTGGGGGCTGCCCAGGTCGACCTCGACATCGGCTCGGGCCGTCGTACTCAAGGCGGCAGCGGTCAGCGCGAGGGTGATTCCTGCGAATTTGAACATGCTCAGATCCTTTTCAGCGTGAACCCCTCCACGGGGGCTTCTCATACTGAAACACCGCCGTGGATAGAGAAAGACAGCGGATAAAAAATCTGCCCCCCATGTACAGGGCTCAGCCCGGTATCAGCCGGGTCAGCGGGAAGGCCGGGTAGAACACCTGGCAAGCCCGGATGACACCCACCATCAGCACCAGGAAAACCGGTTGCCAGGGACTGAAGTGCGACCAGTGCAAGACGCTCAGCCAGGGATGCTTGAGCCTGAATGCTTCGCTCACATGGCCGATGCGCTTGTGGTGCAGGGCGCCAATCAGGGTAAAGCCCAGATACGTCAGCATTCCCAGCAGGCCGAGCAGGCTGGCGAATAACGCCAGCAAGGCCAGGAAAGGAACACCATGGCGTAGCAGCCTTCGATAAGGAGGCCTGTGCAGCCGTTTCGGTAGCAGGCGTTCACTCAGCCACAGGTCCAGATCCAGCAGGCGCAGCGCCACGGCGTTCCAGGCGGTCAGCGCCAAAAGCCCGAGCACCGCCACCAGCCAGCCGCAAAGTGCCGCCATGATGGCCGCCAGCACCGGCGGGTCGTGGCGTTCCTGAATGAAAAAGAGGGTGAGCGCCAGCGCGATGCCGGCCCAGGCCCGTACCCATGTTTCCCCTGTGGTGGAGGGTTGGGGCATGAATTTCTGCCAATAGAACACGTCGCTCTGGGGCAGGCGCTCGATCAGTTGAGGGAAGCGCCAGGTCAGGGTCTGTGCCAGCTGCTGGCAGGCTTGCCATTCATTCTGGGTAAAGCCGCGGGTGAGATTGCGCTGCTGGCGCGGCGACAGTGGCTTGGCGAGCAGCTGCGCCGCCAGTACTTCCGGCGCCCAGCTGTGCTCCTGCTGCAGCTTGTTTTGCAAGTCCTGGTAGAAGGTCTCCTGCTGACAGCGCTGGACCAGGTGTTGCCACATCCAGGCCGGCTCGGGGATGGCGCCGCGCTGTTCATCCCAGCCGAACACTTGGCAGACCCGCTCGAACAGCGGAACGCTCCACTGCTGTTCATTGAGCAGTATCAGCACCGTGCTTTGCCAGTACAGACGGTGATCGAAAATCTGCAGCCAAGGCTGTTCGCTGTATTGCGTCAACTGCGCGAGGAACGCCCGTTCCTGGTTGGCTTGCAGCCGGTCTTGCAGGGTCTGGCGGTAATGGCTCAGCAGGGCATCCACCAGTGCGCGTTGTTGCGCGTCGCTCATCGACAGGCTTTGCCAGGGCGTCAGCCAATCCAGGTGTTGAACCGCCCAGTCGACCAGCGCCACGCGCTGTTGGGGGTGGCTGCAGCAGTGCTCCAGCAGCAGGTTCTGGAAGTCCTGGGCGCAATGGCGGGCCTGAGCCTCTGGCCAGCGTTGCGGCAGATTGTCCAGGGTCAGGCCTTTGAGCAGGGTGTGCGCCGGTGTTGGAGCAACCGCAGTTCTTGGCGTCGGGTGCAGGGGTGGGGCCATCTCTACCAGGCCCGACCAGGCCTGCAGGTTGTCCGCAGGCAGAGCAGAGGCGACGGGCTCGGGGGCACGGTCGTCGGTTTCCTGTTCCCGCCAGCGGGCCAGTTGCAGTGCTTGCTCATAAGCCTCGCGCAGGCGCTGGAAGCCTTCGGCATCCTCATCGGGGCGGGTGCTTTTCAGGCGTTTGGCATAGCTGCGCTTGATGCTGCGCTCATCGGCATCGTCCGGTAGTTCCAGCAGGGCCCAACAATCCATGTTGCTGCTCCTCAGTGCCAGTGGCCGTTTTCCAGGCGTTGCAGTTGTTCGTTGAGCTGGCTGCGCACTTCGCGGATCTTGCGTTCGTCCTGGGTTTCCAGCACTTGCTGGAATTGCCCGGCCCAATAGCCGATCTGCTCGCGCAACTCACCCAGGCTTTCCTGATACAGGCGTTCCAGGCGGGCACTGAGCAGGGTGTTGACCTGCTGGTCGCGGGGGTGAACCTTCAATTGCGCCAGGGCCTTGAGCCGCTCCTGGATTTCCTCCGGGGTCAGCACGCCGGGGTTGTTCTCGATCACCAGGGAATGGCTTTCGCCGGTCAGGGGAATGCTCACCTGGGCTTCCAGCAGGCCGTTGATGTCGTAGGTGAAGCGCACGTCCAGCGAGACTTCACCGGCCGGGCGCTTGGGCACCTGCATTTCCAGCTGGCCGAGGGCGACGTTGTCGCGCACCAGGCGGCTCTCGCCCTGGAAGATCTTCAGCAGCACCTGTTCCTGATTGTCGTGCAGGGTCTGCACGGTCTTGACCCGGCTCACCGGCACCACGCTGTTGCGCTCGATGATCGGCAGGTAGTGCCCGCTCTCGATCTGGTTGCCGTACTGCTGGGAAGTCTCGATGCCCAGGGTGTAGGAGCAGACATCGGTCAGCACCACTTCTTCCAGGGCCGCCGAGCGGGCCTTGAGGGCGGCCTGGACCGCCGCGCCCTGGGCCACCACCTGGTCGGGGTCGAGGCTGATCGAGGGAAAGCGCCCGAACAGCCCGGCCGCCAGCTTGCGCACCAGGGGCATGCGCGTGGCGCCGCCCACCAGGAGGATTTCATCCAGGTCGCTGACGCGGATGCGCGCATCGCGCAGGGCACGTTCGATGGGCGCGCGCAGGCGTTCCAGCAAGGGCGTGTAGAGGGTCGCCAACTGCGCCTGGGTGATGGTCTGGGTCCATTGCCGGCCATCGACGCGCAGGCTGAACTCGGCGCTGGGCTCCTGGCCTAGGGCGCGGCGCACCCGCTCGGCTTCCCGGCGCAGGGCCTGGAGCACGTTCTGGCGCTCGGGAAAGCCTGCCGCCTGGCCTTGCTGTTCGATGAAGTGCTCCAGCAGCAGGCTGTCGAAATCCTCACCGCCGAGGAAGTTGTCGCCGGCGCTGGCGCGGACTTCCATGACCCCGTCGAACAGCTCCAGGATCGACACGTCGAAGGTGCCGCCACCAAGGTCGAAGACCAGGAACGAGGTTTCCTTGTCGCGCTGGTGCAGACCATAGGCCAGTGCCGCGGCGGTGGGTTCGTTGATCAGCTTTTCCACCTTCAGCCCGGCCAGCTCGCCGGCGATCCGCGTGGCCTTGCGCTGGGCGTCGCTGAAATAGGCCGGCACGCTGATCACCGCCTCTTCCACGGGCTGGCCGTAGGCGCGTTCGACATCTTCCTTGAGGCTCTTGAGCACCAGCGCGGAGAGCTCTTCCGGGCGGTAGCTCCGATCCCCCAGACGCACTTCGGTGGCGCTGCCCATGTAGCGTTTGAACAGCGCCGTGGTCTGCTGCGGGTGAGTGTGCAGGCGCTCCTTGGCGGCTTGCCCCACCAGGATCCGGCCTTCGTCGTCGAGGCCCACCACGCTGGGGGTGAGCAGCTGGCCCAGGGCATTGGGCACCCACTCGCTGGCGCTGTCGCGCCAGACCGCGACCAGGCTGTTGGTGGTCCCCAGGTCGATGCCTACGATCATGACGACGAACTCCTTTTCCAGTCGGAAAACAGATGAAACAAATAGGTGGCGCGCAGGATATTACCCGTCGGGTGGATGGGTAAAGTGGGTGATGTTATATGGCTATCATCGGTGCCGAAGCCGCTTGAGCGAAGCCGTTCTTCAGCTTCGCTCAAGCGCTGGCTGGCGGGCCCGTTGCAGGCCCGCCGGGGTCAGGCGCTGAAGTGCAGGGCGTTGGTCAGGTCGCCCATGGGCTTCTGGCCCCGGGCAAGCATGGCCTCGTCACGCTCCTTGATGCCGTCCAGGGTTTCCAGCTGGAACACCCGGGTGATCAGCCGCAGGATCGAGGCCGTGTCGTACACCGTATGGTCCACCGTGCCCTTGCGGGCGAACGGCGACACCACCAGCGCCGGAATCCGCGTGCCCGGGCCCCAGCGGTCGCCCTGGGGCGGTGCCACGTGGTCCCACCAGCCGCCGTTCTCGTCGACGGTGACAATGACCACCATGTTTTTCCACTGCGGGCTTGCGCGCAGCACTTTCAGTGCGCGGTCGATGTGCCGGTCGCCGGCGGCCACGTCGGCATAACCGGCGTGCAGGTTGAGGTTGCCCTGGGGTTTGTAGAAGGTCACCGCCGGTAGCTTGCCGGCCTCGGCATCGGCGAAGAACTTGTTGGTGCTCGACTCATCGCCCAGGCCGCCGTCACGCAGGCGCTTGGCGCGCTCGGCGGGGTTTTCCGGGCCCTGGCGCACGAAGTAGTTGAACGGCTGGTGGTGGTACTGGAAGTTGGGGATCTTGGGAATCCCGCCGGAGTCCTTGAACTGCTCCAGGGTCGCCTGCCAGGCGCCGCCGTACCAGGCCCAGTCGACGTTCTTCTTCGACAGCTTGTCGCCAATGTGCTCGTGGGTCTGGGGCACCAGCACGCTGGGCAGGTCGGGCTTGGCGTAGTCCGGGCGCTGCGGGTCGCGGATCCAGGTCGGCCAGTAGGGCGGGGCCATGGTGTTGACCGCATAGCCGTCCGGGGTCAGGGCGCTGGGGCCGAACTGCGGGGCGCCGTCCATGGCACTGGCCGGGGATTTGTCCAGCGGCTTGAGGCGGGTGCCCTTGGGGTCGTCGCCCTGCAAGGTGGCGATCTGCGACTTGGCCACCGAGTTGGCGGCGTCCGGGTAGAACGGCACCTTGGCGCTGATCAGGTATTGATGGTTGAGGAACGAGCCGCCAAAGGCGCCCTGGAAGAAGTTGTCGCAGAGCACGAACTCCCGGGCCACATCCCACAGGCGCAGGGAATAGCGGGTCTGGGCGTAGTGGCCCATGGTCAGGGCGCCGGAGTCGGCCCAGGCCACGAAACCATCGTTCTTGCCGCCGTTGATCTGCATCTGGTTCTGGTAGAACACGTGCCACAGGTCGCGGGTCACCAGGCCCAGGGGCAGGTCCTCGCCACTCGGGCCCTTGAGGGCGAACGGCGCGTTGGGCAGGTTTTCCTGGAACTGGGTTTCCACCGGGTAGGTGACGCCGTCCAGGGTTTGCGGGCCAACCTGGAGAATGCCGCCCCAGATCGGGGGCAGTTTCTGCAACAGGCTGCCGTCGCGGTCGCGTTGCTGGACGTCTTCGGGCTTGAGCGCCGAGAGTGGTTTTTCCACGCCGGGAAAGTTGGCGAACAGGTTGTTGAAGCTGCGGTTTTCGGCGAACAGCACCACCACGTTCTTCACCTGTTCCTGCAGCGCCTTGTCCAGTTCGGCCGGGGACAAGGGGCGCTCCACCGGTGGTTTGCCTCCTGGCTCGCTGGGCTGGCCGCAGGCGCTCAGGGTGGCGCCGACCCCCAGAACCGCAACGCCGCCGAGGAAACGGCGGCGGCTGGTATCGGTGGGCTGGTCGGTGGCGGATTCGGGGGTGTCGCGCAGGTCGGTGTCGTCGCTCATGTCGGCTCCTTGCTCGGCTCTCTGAGGATTCGTTACAAAGTATTTCGGTTGCACGCTAGCAATCGAATATGACGCAAAGGCTACAGGAAAGCTGCAAGAGCCTGCTGGCAAGAGCCTGGAAAAATCTGAGATCCAGGCTCGGGGAGCATGATCCACAGGCCCGCTGCGGTGGCGTGCAGCGGGCCTGCGGGCAGGTCAGGGCATGACCGGTGGCAGGTACGCCAGGGTGGTTCCCAGCGCCCAGAGCAGCACCAGCACCAAAGGCGTGTGCACCAGCAACTGGACGAACGAGAAGCCGATCAGGTCGCGGGCCTTCAAGCCCAGCACGCCCAGCAGCGGCAGCATGTAGAAGGGGTTGATCAGGTTTGGCAGGGCTTCGGCGGCGTTGTAGATCTGCACCGCCCAGCCCAGGTGGTACTGCAGGTCGTTGGCCACCTGCATCACATAGGGCGCCTCGATGATCCACTTGCCGCCGCCGGAGGGAATGAAGAAGCCCAGCACCGCCGAGTACAGCCCCATCAACAGGGCGTAGGTGTCGTGGGAGGCGATCTGCACGAAGAAGGTCGAGATGTGGTGGGCCAGGGTCTGGCCGTCCACGCCCTTGACCACGGTCATCAGCGCGGCGATCGAGCCATACAGCGGGAACTGGATCAGCACCCCGGTGGTGGTGGGCACCGCCCGGGCCACGGCATCGAGAAAGCTGCGCGGGCGCCAGTGCAACAGCGCGCCGGCCATCAGGAACAGGAAGTTGTAGGTATTGAGCCCGGAGATCGCGGTGATCGCCGGTTTGGTGGCGAACTCGTGATACAGCCAGCCGGCGGCCAGCAGCGCCAGGAGAATGGTCAGCAGCGGGCTGTACTCCAGCCACTCGCCGGGGCGGGTACGGGGTTGCGGCTTGGGCATGCTGAAGCTTGGGTCGACCCCGCAGGCCTGGGCATCCCGAGCGCTGCCGGGGCCCGGGGCGGTGGCGTAGGCGACGATCAGCGAGACCACGATCAGCGCCAGCAGCATCACCCCCGACTGCCAGAGGAAGAGGGTCTGGGTGAAGGGAATCACCCCGGTGATGGCCAGGATCGACGGCGGCAGGCTGCCCGGGTTGGCCTGCAACTGCGCGGCCGAGGACGACAGGCCCAGCGCCCACACCGCGCCCAGGCCCAGGTAGGCGGCAGCGCCGGCGGCACGGTAGTCCATGCGCAGTTCTGTGCGCCGGGCCAAGGCCCGCACCAGGAGCCCGCCGAACACCAGCGACAGGCCCCAGTTGAGCAAGGAAGCGACCATGGAAATCAGCGCCACCCAGGCCACCGCCGAGCGGCCGTTCTTGGGAATGCGCGCCAGCTTGTCGATCAGCTTCACCGCCGGCGGCGAGCTGGCCACCACGTAGCCGCCGATGACCACGAAGGCCATCTGCATGGTGAAGGGGATCAGGCTCCAGAAGCCGTCGCCAAAGGCCATGGCGGCGTCGGTGGGCTTGGCGCCCATGGCCAGGGTGGCCAGGGCGACGATGATCACCGCCAGCGCGGCGAACACCCAGGAATCGGGAAACCAGCGTTCGGCCCAGTTCGAGCAGCGCAGGGCGAAGCGGGCAGAGCGGCTATCTTGAATATCAGTGGCCACGTGAGTACCTCGGGATTCTTATGTTTATAAAGAGGTCGGCCGCCCCTGGCTGAGGTGGCCGAGAACTGTGCAAGAATGCGGCAATTACCACGGACTGCAAAGGACTCAGCCGACATGTCATTTTCCCCCGAAGAACGCGCCGCACTGCTCAAGGTCAAGGGTGTCGGGCCCACGGTCGTGGGTCGCCTGGAACAACTGGGCATCACTTCCCTGAGCCAGTTGGCCGCCGCCGATGCCCTGGAAATTGTCACTCAAGCCTCGGCGCTGGTGGGTTCCAGCTGCTGGAAAAACAGCCCCCAGGCTCGTTCCGCGATCCAGGCGGCCATCGCCATGGCCAAGGGCGCGCCTATGGCCCAGGTCGCCAACGACTGATGGTTGTTCCTCGGGACGATTGCATAGACCATGTGCAGCCTTGCTGATTGCCACCCTCCGAGTTGCTTTTATGACCCCTTCCACTGAGTCGTCGCCGGCGCGCTTTTCCCGCGCCGACTACAAGACCCTGGGCCTGGCTGCCCTGGGCGGTGCCTTGGAAATCTACGATTTCATCATCTTCGTATTTTTCGCCCTGACCCTGAGCCAGCTGTTCTTCCCCCCGGAAATGCCCGAGTGGCTGCGTCTGCTGCAAAGCTTCGGGATCTTCGTCACCGGCTACCTGGCCCGGCCCCTGGGCGGCATTCTCATGGCGCATTTCGCCGATCGCCTGGGGCGCAAGAAGGTCTTCAGCCTGAGCATCCTGATGATGGCGCTGCCCTGCCTGCTGATCGGCAGCATGCCGACCTACGCCCAGATCGGCTATTTCGCGCCCTTGCTGCTGCTGGCGCTGCGGGTGCTGCAGGGCGCCGCGGTGGGCGGTGAGGTGCCCAGCGCCTGGGTGTTCGTCGCCGAGCACGCGCCCCGGGCCCATCGCGGCTATGCCCTGGGCTTTCTCCAGGCCGGGCTGACCTTCGGTTACCTGCTGGGGGCGCTGACCGCGACCCTGCTGGCGCGGGTCTTCAGCCCCGAGGAAATCCTCGACCACGCCTGGCGCTATCCCTTCCTGCTGGGCGGGGTGTTTGGCGTGATCGGTGTCTGGTTGCGCCGCTGGCTGAGCGAAACCCCAGTGTTCGTGGCGTTGCAGCAGCAGCGCGAGAGCGCCGCCGAACTGCCCCTGCGCACCGTGCTGCGCGAGCACCGGCTGGCGATCCTGCCAGCGCTGATCCTGACCTGCGTGCTGACCTCGGCGGTGGTGGTGTTCGTGGTCATCACCCCAACCATGATGCAGAAAAGCTTCGGCATGAGCGCCAGCCACACCTTTGCCCTGAGCAGCCTGGGCATCGTCTTCCTCAACATCGGCTGCGTGCTGGCGGGGCTGATCGTCGACCGTCTCGGCGCCTGGCGCACGGTGATGCTCTACAGCCTGCTGCTGCCTTTGGGCATCGCCGTGCTGTATGGCTGCCTGATCAGCGGTGGCGCCTGGATCGGCCTGGCCTACGCCATTGCCGGCCTGGGTTGCGGCGTGGTGGGAGCGGTGCCATCGGTGATGGTCAGCCTGTTTCCGCCGCGGATTCGCGTGTCCGGAATCTCCTTTACCTACAACATCGCCTACGCCCTCTGGGCCAGTACCACCCCATTGCTGCTGATCGCGTTGATGCCCTGGAGCCCGTGGGTCTGCGTGATCTATTGCGCGCTGATGGGCGCGGTGGGGGTGATCAGCGCTGGCTACTTTGGCGGGCGTGTGGGCGAAGAGCGGCACGCAGTGATGGCGGGAAACGGCGTTGTCGATCAGCGCTAGGTTTTTTCTTTCGTGGCATGCGATCAAGCGAAGCAGCGGGCTAGAGCCTTCGCCAGAGAACCTCTGAAAACCGCCTGAAACCGGGCTGAAAAAGACCTTTCAGGCCCTGGTTTTTTCCCGCTAATCTCCCGGAATGCGCGGCCCGCGCTTGGGTTTCCGGGAGCTGTCTTGATTCGTTCGACGCTGTGTTCCTTGCGAAATTTCTCCGCCCTGGCGCCACTGTTGCAAGTGGCGCTGGTGAGCTTTGTGCTGGGGCTGGCGTTTGCCCTGATCGAGGCCTGGAGCGGCACCCAGGTGGACTATGGCCTGGAGGGCGCCAGCCCCGACAGCCTCGGTGCCCGGGTGATCGCGGTGGAGGCGGGGGCGCTGCTGGTCGAAGACCTCGACAGCGGGGAACGCCAACGCTTGCGTTTGAGCCGCGAGCTGACTCGGCTTCAGGTGCCACTCGAGCAACTGTCAGGACCGCCCCTGGTACTGAGCCACCTGCGGGGTTACCTGCTGGCTTGCACCCGTGACGGCCAGCCCTGGTGCGTCGCTCAGTGTTTCAACGCCGAGCAGTGCCAGCAGCGCTTGCGCGAGCGCGAATCCTGCCTGGGCATGTTGGTTTTTGCCTGGTTCACCAGCCTGGCCTGTGTGCTGCTGCATGGCTTGAGGCCGCGCCCGTTCTGGCCGCGAACGCGCCCCTGATGCCGCTTTCACGGGGCTGGTATCACCTGGGCAGCAGTTGATCCAGGTAGCGGGTGCGTTCGTTGCTCAGGCGGGTCACGCAGAGGTTGATCAGGGTGACATGGGCCGGTTTGCCCGGCGCCACTTCGAAGGCTTCCAGCACGCAGGTGCTGTCGCGGTATTTGATCCAGGCGCGTTGGGCGTTCTTCAATTTGCCGAGGTATTCCTGTTCTTGCAGCAGGCTGCTGGGGTACAGGTTGTGGACTCGCTCCAGCAGAGCCTGATAGCTCTGGTTGAGCGCGGCATCGGCGCGCTCCTTGTCCTGCTGGGCGCAGCGATCGACCTGTTCGCTGACACTGATGTGCTCGCAGTCCAGCGCTGCGGCCTGGGCAGGCGCCCAGCCGGCGGCTGCGGCGAGCACGGCGATGACGAGGCCAAAGATCCAGGGCTGATGAGGCATGTCGGTCCCTTGCGCTGAGAATGAAGCGGGCATTCTACCGCGCTGTTGCCCATGCAGAAGAGCCGGCTCCCGCCACGCTCAGCGGCGGCCGTGGCTGACGAGCGGATGACCGGCAGATGACAATCCGCTTATCTGGCCCTGGGCTCATGCGCGATCGAACTATCATCAGGCCGATGCTTTTCCAGCCAGCGGAGGACCTTTCATGGGCGCAGGACACAATCACGGGCAGGTAGGGGCTGGGCATGAACGCAAGTTGTGGATGGCCCTGGGGCTGACCGGCAGCTTCATGCTCGCCGAGGTCATCGGCGCCTTTGTCACCGGCAGCCTGGCGCTGTTGTCGGATGCCGCGCACATGCTCACCGACACCCTGGCGCTGGCCATCTCCCTGGTGGCGATCCAGGTCGCCAAGCGCCCGGCGGACCGCAAGCGCACCTTCGGCTACGCGCGGTTTGAAATCCTCGCGGCGGCGTTCAATGCCCTGCTGCTGTTCGTGGTGGCGTTCTACATCCTGTTCGAGGCCTGGCAACGCTTGCAGGCGCCGGCCGAAATCCAGTCCACGGGGATGCTGGTGATCGCCGTGCTGGGGCTGATCGTCAATCTGATCTCCATGGGCCTGCTGGCTTCCGGTAGCAGCGAGAGCCTCAACGTCAAGGGCGCGTACCTGGAGGTCTGGAGCGACATGCTCGGTTCACTGGGGGTGATCGTTGCCGCGCTGGTGATCATGTTCACCGGCTGGGGCTGGGTCGATTCCCTGGTGGCCGCGGCCATCGGCCTGTGGGTGCTGCCACGGACCTGGAACCTGCTCAGGGAGAGCATGAACGTGCTGCTGCAAGGGGTGCCGGACGGGGTCGATATCGATCAGGTGGAGCAGGCCATTCGCGGCGTGCCGGGGATCAGCGATGTGCACGATCTGCATATCTGGGCCCTGACCAGCGGCAAGAACGTGCTCAGCGCGCACCTGGTGGCGCACCTGCTGGAGCGCGACGAACAGGCCATCCTGGCCGAGGTCAGCGAGCTGCTGGAGGAGCGCTTCAAGATTGCCCATGTCACCTTGCAGGTGGAGCAGGCGGGGTTTCATCAACAGGCGCATGAGCCTTGAGGGGGCAGCGTTTGCCCAGGCGCCGGCTGGCCGGCGGAGGCGGCCTGGCGCGTCAGTCGCGTTCTTCGAGCACGTAACCGACGCCGCGCAACGTGTGGATCAGCTTGCGTTCGAAGGGGTCGTCGATCTTCGCCCGCAGACGGCGGATCGAAACTTCCACCACATTGGTGTCGCAGTCGAAATTCATGTCCCAGACAAAGGAAATGATCTGGGTTCGCGACAGCACCACGCCGCTCTGGCGCATCAGCAGGTGCAGCAGGGCGAACTCCTTGGTGGTCAGGTCGATGCGCTGCTTGCCGCGAAAGGCTCGGTGCCGGCCCTGGTCCAGCTCCAGGTCGGCGACCCGCAATATGTCCGGCACCGGTGCCTGTTCGCTGCGGCGCATCAGCGTGCGCACCCGGGCCAGCAGTTCGGGAAACTGGAACGGCTTGACCAGGTAATCGTCGGCGCCCAGGTCCAGGCCACGGATCTTGTCCGCCAGCCGGCCCTGGGCGGTGAGCATCATCACTCGGGTGTTACTGGCCTGGCGGATCTGCCCGAGCACGCCCCAGCCATCGATGTGCGGCAGGTTGATGTCGAGAATCACCAGGTCGTAGGCATGCTGGCGAGTCAGGTGCAGGCCGTCCGCGCCGTTGTTGGCGCAGTCCACTACATACCCGCTTTCAGTCAGGCCCTGATGCAGGTAGTCGGCGGTCTTGGGTTCGTCTTCGATGACCAGAATACGCATGGAAATATGCTTCTCGGCAGATAAAAGGCAGTGCAAGAAGAGCACGGGCAAACACCGGGAAAGGCACTGGAAGTGCACTCTTTCATGGGCGTTATTAATAAGTTGATAGTGTTAAATCAGCACTTTAAAAGTGCTTTCGATGCTCTCTTCGAATGCCTGGATGTTAATACAGAACCTTGATCCAGAGCCTTTGCTAACGGATTTGTAATCTTTGCGCCACCCTGCTGATAAGGACCGAAAGTTACAGTTGGCCGATCTTGAAACTCTCCCTGTCACTGGGCGCACTGTTGCAGTTTCATATCGGCCGGAAACTTGTTGATAAGTGCCGATAGATTTCGCTGCAACTGCGCGGACACTTTGCCTCCATAGGGGCCGGAACTTGTTATGCCGACTTTCCCGAGAACATCCGCCCGGGCAGCACGCACCTGCGTCCTGACGCTGCTGCTGGCCCTGGCCAGCCAATCGGCGAGCGCCGCCGAACAACCACTGTTGAGCCTCGACAGTGCCCTGGCCCAAGCCTTTGCCAACAACCCCGAGCTGGCGGCCGCGCGCTGGGAGATCGACATCGCCCAGGGCGCCCGCCAGCAGGCCGGGCTGATTCCCAACCCGGTGCTGTCGCTGGACGCCGAGGACACCCGTCGGGATTCGCGCACCACCTCGGTCAAGCTCAGCCAGGCCCTGGAGCTGGGGGGCAAGCGCGGTGCGCGGATCGACGTGGCCAACCGTGGTCAGGAACTGGCGGCCCTGGAGCTGGAGCGTCGGCGCAATCAACTGCGCGCCGATGTTCTGGATGCCTACTACACCGCGCTACGGGCCCAGGAACGCAGCCAGCTGGCCGGGCGCTCGCTGGCCCTGGCCGAACGCGGGTTGGGGGTGGCCGAGGGCCGGGTCAACGCCGGCAAGACCTCGCCGGTTGAAGCCACCCGGGCTCAGGTGCAACTGGCCGAGGTGCGTCTGGAACTGAGCCGAAGCCAGATGGAGCAGGACAACGCCTACCGGCGTCTGGCGATGGTCACCGGCACCGCCACCGGCGATTTTGCCGGGGTGCAGGAGCAGCCCCAGGCGCTGACGCCGCTGCCAGCGCCGGCGCAGTTGCTTGGCCGCCTGCAGGAAACCACCGAGCTGCGCCTGGCGGAGCAGGAAGTGGTGCAGCGCGAGGCGTCCCTGGGATTGGAGAAGGCCCAGCGCATTCCCGACCTGGACGTCAGTGTCGGCAGCCAGTACGACGCCACGGCCCGCGAGCGGGTCAACCTGGTGGGGCTGTCGATGCCTTTGCCGCTGTTCAACCGCAACCAGGGCAACGTGCTTTCCGCTGCTCGCCGTGCCGACCAGGCACGGGACCTGCGCAACGCCACCGAATTGCGCCTGCGTACTGAAACCCGCCAGGCCCTGGAGCAATGGAACACCGCCCGGTGCGAGGTGCAGTCGTTCAACCAGACCATCCTGCCGGCGGCCCAGCGCGCGGTGGACAGCGCCACCCAGGGCTTCGAGATGGGCAAGTTCAGCTTTCTCGACGTCCTCGATGCTCAGCGCACATTGATTGGCGCGCGCAACCAGTACCTCGCCGCCCTGGCGCAAACCACCGATGCCCGGGTGCGGATCGAACGCATCTACGGCGACCTCGGCCGTTGGTGAAACCCTGGCTGTTGGGCCTGGCGTGCCTCGCCGCGCTGCTGGTCAGCGATTGCAGTGGCGCGCCGCCGACAGCCCCCGAAGACCCGCCGCGGCATTGGTGCATGCACGAGTTGCATCGGGCGCTTGGACGCTGGCTGTTTCCCTCCACCCCGTAAGGCAGCGCCTGGCGCTACCGCCCCTCGATCGATTCAGGAGTCTCCATGGATAAAAAACGCAGCCTTGTTGTGGCCACCACGGCAGTGGTTGGCCTCGGGCTGGCGGCCTTGCTGCTGCCGGGCCTGTTTGCCAGCCCGGCCCCGGCCACGGCGCCCCAGGCCGAACAGGCCGGGCACGCGACGGACGAGCCCGAGGGCCACCTGGAACTCAGTGCCGAGCAGATCCAGGCCGCCGGCATCGAGCTGGCCGAGGCCGGCCCACGGCGCCTCAAGCGCCTGCTCAGCCTGCCGGGGGAGATCCGCTTCGACGAGGATCGCACCTCGCACATCGTGCCCCGGGCCGCCGGCGTGGTGGAGTCGGTGCAGGTCAATCTCGGCCAGGCGGTCAAGCGTGGCGAGCTGCTGGCGGTGATCGCCAGCCAGCAGATCTCCGACCAGCGCAGTGAGCTGGCCGCCGCCGGGCGACGGGTAGAGCTGGCCCGCACGACCTTCCAGCGCGAGCGCCAGTTGTGGGTCGACCAGATCTCCGCCGAGCAGGATTACCTGCAGGCGCGCCAGGCCCTGCAAGAGGCGGAAATCGCCCTCAACAATGCCCGGCAGAAGATGAACGCCCTGAGTGGCAGCGCCCAGCTGGTGGGCGGCAACCGCTATGAAATGCGCGCGCCGTTCGATGGCGTGGTGGTGGAAAAACACTTGAGCGTCGGGGAGGTCGTGAGCGAAAGCAGCGCCGCTTTCACTCTTTCGGACCTGTCCCGGGTCTGGGCCACCTTCGGCGTGTTTCCCAAGGACCTGGACAAGGTCCGGGTCGGCCAGCCAGTGAGTGTCAGCTCCAGCGAACTGGGGACCCAGGTCCAGGGCCAGGTGGCCTACGTCGGCAGCCTGCTGGGGGAGCAGACCCGTACCGCCACGGTGCGGGTGACCCTGGCCAACCCGAATGACGCCTGGCGCCCGGGGCTGTTCGTCTCGGTGCAGGTGGCCACCGAGGCCTTCGACGTACCGGTCAGCGTGCCGCAGGCGGCGATCCAGACCGTGGAAGAGCGGCCTTCGGTATTCGTCCGCGTGGCTGAAGGGTTCCAGGCCACCCCCGTGGTCATCGGGGCCAGCCAGGACGGTTTTGTCGAGATCCGCGAAGGCCTTGAAGCCGGGGCCCAGGTGGCCACTCGCGGCAGCTTTACCCTCAAGTCCGAACTGGGCAAGGGCGCGGCCGAGCACGGCCATTGATCGGCCTCATCAGAGAGTGACTTCCCATGTTTGAACGCATCATTCAATTCGCCATCGAGCAGCGCATCATCGTCCTGCTGGCGGTGCTGCTGATGGCCGGGGTCGGCATTGCCAGCTACCAGAGGCTGCCGATCGACGCCGTGCCGGACATCACCAACGTCCAGGTGCAAATCAATTCCGCGGCGCCGGGGTTCTCGCCGCTGGAAACCGAACAGCGCATCACCTTTCCCATCGAAACCGCCATGGCCGGCCTGCCGGGGTTGCAGCAGAGCCGTTCGCTGTCGCGCTCGGGGTTGTCCCAGGTGACGGTGATCTTCAAGGACGGCACCGACCTGTTCTTTGCCCGGCAGTTGGTCAACGAGCGCCTGCAAGTCGCCCGCGAACAATTGCCCGAGGGCGTGGAAGCGGTGATGGGGCCGATCTCCACCGGTCTCGGGGAAATCTTCCTGTGGACCGTGGAGGCCGAGGAGGGCGCGCGCAAGGAAGACGGCACGCCTTACACGCCCACCGACCTGCGGGTGATCCAGGACTGGATCATCAAGCCGCAACTGCGCAACGTGCAGGGCGTGGCCGAGATCAACACCATCGGTGGCTTCGCCAAGGAGTACCAGGTCGCCCCCGACCCCAAGCGCCTGGCCGCCTACAAGCTGACCTTGAATGATCTGGTGACGGCCCTGGAGCGCAACAACGCCAACGTCGGCGCCGGTTACATCGAGCGCAGCGGCGAGCAGCTGCTGATCCGTGCGCCGGGGCAACTGGCGTCCATCGAGGACATCGCCAATATCGTCATCAGCAGCAGCGATGGCACGCCGATCCGCGTGCGCAACGTCGCCGAAGTGCAGATCGGCCGTGAACTGCGCACCGGCGCGGCCACCGAAAATGGTCGCGAGGTGGTGCTGGGCACGGTGTTCATGCTGATCGGCGAGAACAGCCGCAGCGTGTCCCAGGCGGTGGCGAAAAAACTTGAAGAGATCAACCGCTCGCTGCCCGAAGGGGTGGTGGCGGTCACCGTGTACGACCGCACCAACCTGGTGGAAAAAGCCATCGCCACCGTGAAGAAGAACCTCTTCGAGGGTGCGCTGCTGGTGATCGTGATTCTGTTCCTGTTCCTCGGCAACATCCGCGCGGCGCTGATCACCGCCCTGGTGATCCCGCTGTCGATGCTGTTCACCTTCACCGGCATGTTCAGCAACAGGGTCAGCGCCAACCTGATGAGCCTCGGCGCCCTGGACTTCGGCATCATCGTCGACGGCGCGGTGGTGATCGTGGAGAACGCCATTCGCCGCCTGGCCCACGCCCAGCAGCACCACGGGCGCATGCTGACCCGCTCCGAGCGCCTGCACGAAGTCTTTGCCGCGGCCAAGGAAGCGCGGCGTGCGCTGATCTTCGGCCAGTTGATCATCATGGTGGTGTACCTGCCGATCTTTGCCCTCACCGGGGTCGCCGGGAAAATGTTCCACCCGATGGCCTTCACCGTGGTCATGGCGTTGCTGGGGGCGATGATTCTCTCGGTGACCTTCGTTCCGGCGGCCATCGCGCTGTTCGTTACCGGCAAGGTCAAGGAAGAGGAAAACCTGCTGATGCGCAGCGCCAAGCGCGGCTACGCCCCGGTGCTGGGCTGGGTCATGGCCCGGCGTGGGCTGACCTTCGCCCTGGCCGGCCTGATTCTGGCTGGCAGCACGGTGCTGGCCAGCCGCATGGGCAGCGAATTCATCCCCAGCCTCAGCGAAGGCGACTTTGCCCAGCAGGCCCTGCGGGTGCCCGGCACCAGCCTCACGCAGTCGGTGGAGATGCAGCAGCGCCTGGAGAAAACCCTGCTGGCGCAGGTGCCGGAGATCGAGCGGGTATTTGCCCGCACGGGCACCGCGGAGATCGCCTCGGACCCGATGCCCCCGAATATTTCCGACAGCTACGTGATGCTCAAGCCCAAGGCCCAGTGGCCGGACCCGGGCAAGAGCCGCGAGGCGTTGATCGCCGATATCCAGCGCGCCAGCGCCCTGGTGCCGGGCAGTGCCTACGAGCTGTCGCAACCGATCCAGCTGCGTTTCAACGAACTGATTTCCGGGGTGCGCAGCGATGTCGCGGTCAAGGTGTTTGGCGACGACATGACGGTGCTGAACAAGACCGCCACGCAAATCGCCACGGCCTTGCAGAGCCTGTCCGGCGCCTCGGAAGTCAAGGTCGAGCAGACCTCGGGGCTGCCGGTGCTGACCATCAACATCGACCGCGACAAGGCCGCGCGTTTCGGCCTGAACGTGGGCGATGTGCAAGACACCATCGCGGTGGCGGTGGGCGGGCGCCAGGCCGGCACCCTGTATGAAGGTGACCGGCGCTTCGACATGGTGGTGCGCCTGTCGGACCAACTGCGTACCGACATCGATGGCCTGTCGCGGCTGCTGATTCCGATACCGGCGACCGCGGGCACGGCCAGTGGGCAGATCGGCTTCATCGCCTTGTCGGAAGTGGCCAGCCTCGACCTGGTGCTGGGGCCCAACCAGGTCAGCCGCGAGAACGGCAAGCGCCTGGTGATTGTCAGCGCCAACGTGCGCGGGCGTGATATCGGCTCCTTCGTCGAAGAGGCCACCGGCCTGATTGCCGAGACGGTCAAGGTCCCGGCCGGCTACTGGACCACCTGGGGCGGCCAGTTCGAGCAGTTGCAGGAGGCTTCCCAGCGCCTGCAAGTGGTGGTGCCGGTGGCCTTGCTGCTGGTGTTCGGCTTGCTGTTCATGATGTTCAACAACCTCAAGGACGGCCTGCTGGTGTTCACCGGGATTCCCTTCGCCTTGACCGGCGGCATCATGGCCCTGTGGCTGCGGGACATCCCGCTGTCGATCTCGGCGGGGGTGGGGTTCATTGCCTTGTCGGGTGTCGCGGTGCTCAACGGCCTGGTGATGATCGCCTTTATCCGTAACCTGCGCGAGGAAGGGCGTTCGCTGTCCATGGCGATTCGTGAAGGAGCACTGACCCGCTTGCGCCCGGTGCTGATGACCGCGCTGGTGGCTTCCCTGGGGTTCATCCCCATGGCCCTGGCCACCGGCACCGGCGCCGAAGTGCAACGGCCGCTGGCCACCGTGGTGATTGGCGGCATCCTGTCTTCCACCTTCCTCACCCTGCTGGTCTTGCCTGCGCTGTACCAATGGGCGCACCGCAAGGAGGAGGACTGATCGCGCGCCGCTTCTTGTAGCCGCTGCCGCAGGCTGCGAACGGCTCCGCAGGAGGCGCCGCTCTTGGGGGCGCTGAAGGTCCTGCGGACCTTTTCGCAGCCTCGCAG
>NZ_JAJTTH010000024.1 GCF_021341665.1 Pseudomonas sp. Au-Pse12
GCCAATGGCGAGAAGATCACCATCCCGGTCGGTGAAACCACGGGTTCGGTGAGCATCAGCGCACCGAACGATGTGCTGGTCGGCCATACCCCGCTGACCAACTCCATCACCAATGTCAGCGGTGGCAACTACGAGAACCTGGTGGCAGATAAATCGCCAGTCAGCACCACCGTGACCGATACCGTCGACACCACCAGCCTGTCCCTGGCGGCTACACCTTCGGTAGCGGAAGGCGGTTCGATCGTTTACACCGCCACCCTGAGCAACGCTGCCGGCACCCCGGTCACCGTGACCCTGTCCAACGGCGCGGTGATTACTATCGCTGCCGGTGCCACTTCGGGCACCACTACCGTCGCGGCTCCGGCTGATGACGTGTACAAGGACGCCGGCAAAGTCGAAGCGACCATCACCAAGGCTGAAGGCGGCAACTTCGAGAAACTGGTACCAAGCACTACTCCGGCCGTCACTGACGTCACCGACACCATCGACAACTCCACCGTATCGCTGAAGGCCACGCCTTCGGCGGCTGAAGGTGGCAACGTCACTTACACCGCGACTGTCACCGCTCCGGTGACCGGCTCGCCGGTAGTCGTGACCCTAGCCAATGGTGAAAAAATCACCATTCCAGTCGGTGAAACCACGGGTTCGGTGAGCATCAGCGCGCCTAACGACGTGCTGGTTGGCCACACCCCGCTGACCAACTCCATCACCAATGTCAGCGGCGGCAACTACGAGAACCTGGTGGCCGACAAGACTCCGGTCAGCACCACCGTGACCGATACCGTCGACACCACCAACCTGTCGCTGAGCGCGACCGGCACCGTGGCCGAAGGCGGTTCAATCGTTTACACCGCGACCCTCACCAACGCCGCAGGCACTCCGGTGACCGTAACGCTGAGCAACGGCGCGGTAATCACCATTGCCGCTGGCGCTACAAGTGGCACCGTGACTGTCGCCGCACCAGCCGACGACGTGTACAAAGACGCCGGCAAAGTCGAAGCCACCATCACCAAGGCCGAAGGCGGCAACTTCGAGAAGCTGGTGCCAAGCACCACGCCAGCCGTGACCGATGTCACCGACACCATCGACAACTCCACCGTATCGTTGAAGGCCACGCCTTCGGCGGCCGAAGGCGGCAATGTCACTTACACCGCGACTGTCACTGCTCCAGTGACCGGCTCGCCAGTCGTGGTCACCCTGGCCAATGGCGAGAAGATCACCATCCCGGTCGGTGAAACCACCGGTTCGGTGAGCATCAGCGCACCGAACGATGTGCTGGTCGGCCACACCCCGCTGACCAACTCCATCACCAATGTCAGCGGTGGCAACTACGAGAACCTGGTGGCCGACAAGACTCCGGTCAGCACCACCGTGACCGATACCATCGACACCACCACCGTCAGCCTCACCGCCACTGGCACGGTGGCCGAAGGTGGCCAGATCACTTACACCGCGACCCTGAGCAATGCTCCAGGTACTCCGGTTACCGTGACCCTAAGCAACGGTGCAGTGATCACCATCGCTGCCGGTGCCACTTCGGGCACCGCTACCGTCGCGGCTCCGGCTGATGACGTCTATAAAGACGCCGGCAAAGTCGAAGCCACCATCACCAAGGCCGAAGGCGGTAACTTCGAGAAGCTGGTACCGAGCACCACTCCAGCCGTCACTGACGTCACTGACACAATCGACACCAGCACCGTCACGCTGAAGGCCACGCCTTCGGCTGCCGAAGGCGGCAATGTCACTTACACCGCGACTGTCACTGCTCCGGTGACCGGCTCGCCAGTAGTCGTGACCCTGGCCAATGGCGAGAAGATCACCATCCCGGTCGGTGAAACCACGGGTTCGGTGAGCATCAGCGCACCGAACGATGTGCTGGTCGGCCACACCCCGCTGACCAACTCCATCACCAATGTCAGCGGCGGCAACTACGAGAACCTGGTGGCCGATAAGACTCCGGTCAGCACCACCGTGACCGATACCGTCGACACCACCAACCTGTCGCTGAGTGCGACCGGCACCGTGGCCGAAGGCGGTTCAATCGTTTACACCGCGACCCTGACCAATGCCGCTGGCACCCCGGTCACAGTGACCCTGTCCAACGGCGCGGTGATCACCATCGCCGCTGGGGCAACCAGTGGCACCGTAACCGTGGCCGCGCCAGCCGACGACGTGTACAAGGACGCCGGCAAAGTTGAAGCCACCATCACCAAGGCCGAAGGCGGTAACTTCGAGAAGCTGGTGCCAAGCACCACTCCGGCCGTCACTGACGTCACCGATACCATCGACAACTCCACCGTATCGCTGAAAGCCACGCCTTCGGCGGCGGAAGGTGGCAACGTCACTTACACCGCGACCGTTACCGCACCAGTGACCGGTTCGCCAGTCGTGGTCACCCTGGCCAATGGCGAGAAGATCACCATCCCGGTCGGTGAAACCACGGGTTCGGTGAGCATCAGCGCGCCTAACGACGTGCTGGTTGGCCACACCCCGCTGACCAACTCCATCACCAATGTCAGCGGTGGCAACTACGAGAACCTGGTGGCCGACAAGACTCCGGTCAGCACCACCGTGACCGACACTATCGACACCACCAGCGTCAGCCTCAGCGCCACCGGCACCGTGGCCGAAGGCGGCTCGATCATCTACACCGCGACCCTGACCAACGCCGCCGGTACGCCGGTCACCGTGACCCTGTCCAACGGTGCCGTGATCAACATCGCCGCCGGCAAAACCACCGGTACCGTCACCGTCGCGGCGCCGGCAGACGACGTCTATATCGACGCCGGCAAGGTCAATGCCTCGATCACCAGCGCCACCGGAGGCAACTTCGAGAAGCTGGTGCCGGACACCACGCCAGCGGTGACCAACGTGACCGATACCGTGGATACCACTTCGGTGGGCATCACCGGCAGCACCTCGGTCACTGAAGGCCAGACCGCCAGCTACACCGTGAGCCTGACCCACCCGGCACAAACCGAAGTCACCCTGAAGATCAGCTACAGCGGCACCGCCACCGACGGCTCGGACTTCAGCGGCGTGTACACCGTGAAGATCCCGGCCGGCGCCAGCAGCGCCACCTTCAACGTCGCCACCATTGACGACAAGATCACCGAAGGCACGGAAAACTTCGTGGTCAAGATCGACTCGGCCACCGGTGGCAACTTCGAGAACCTGGTGGTGGGCAGCAACAACAGCGTCACCACCTCGATCATCGACAACGATGCTCCGCCGGTCATCGACCTGGACGCCAACAACTCCAGCGGCGCCACCGGGGCCGACTACAAGGTCACCTTCACCGAAGGCACCGCGGGCCCTGGCGTGTCGATCGCCGACACCGACCTGAGCATCACCGACCCGGACAGCACGATGCTCACTGGCGCGACCATCGTGCTGACCAACCGTCAGCCGGGGGACTCGCTGAACCTGGGCAACAGCGTCAACGGCATCACCATCAATGCCAACAGCAAGGACGGTTCGATCACCCTGACCCTGTCGGGCAACGCGACGCTGGCCGACTACATGCAGCAGATCAAGAACATCACCTTCACCAACAACAGTGAAGATCCGAGCACCACGCCACGGACCATCACCGTGACCGTGACCGATGGCGGCAACTATTCCAACGTCGCTACCACCACGGTCAACGTGGTGGCGGTCAACGACGCCCCAACCGCCACCGGCGGCGCCGTGACCGGCAGTGAAGACACCCCGCTGGCCCTGACCTGGTCGAACTTCGGCGTCAGCGACGTCGACAGCCCGGCGTCCAGCCTCGGAGTGAAGATCACCCAGCTGCCCAGTGACGGCAAACTGCAGTACCTGGACGGTTCGACCTGGAAGGACGTGGCCAACAACCAGACCTTCAGCAAGGCCGATATCGATGCCGGCAAACTGCGCTTCACCCCGGACGCCAACGAATCCGGCACCAACGGCTACGGCGGCAGCGGCGTGGGCAACCAGCAGGCCGATTACGCCCAGATCAAGTTCCAGCCAACCGATGGCCAGGCCCTGGGCAGCACCGGTACGGTCACGGTCGACATCACCCCAGTGGCCGATGCTCCGACCCTGAGCGTGGCCGGCAACAACGTGAACTCGGTGGGCCTGCTCAAGGAAGTCTGGACCGGCCTCAGCGGCCTGGGCACCGACGGCAGCGGCGCGTCCGCCAGCACCCTGAAATCGGTGATCGACGCCGCTGGCACGCCAAACAGCAGCAGCCTGGCGACCAACGTCCAGTCCGACGGCAACATTACCCCGGGCACCGCATCGAAGACCTCGGGCCTGATCTACCTGGAAGCCGGCAAGTCCTACACCTTCTCCGGCACCGGCGACGACAGCCTGTTGGTGACCATCGGCGGCAAGAACGTGGCCAGCACCACCTGGGGCGCGGGCGGTAACCTCAACGGTACCTTCACCCCGACCACCAGCGGCTACTACACCATCGATATCTACCACCACAACCAGAGCGGCCCGGGCAGCTACGACGTCAACCTGTCAGTCAACGGCGCCACGGCGGTGGACCTGAGCAATGCCGGCGTGCCGCTGTACACCGGCGTCACCGACCTGACCAACGCCGGGGTTTCGGTGTCCGACCTGCACGGCACCAACGGCGAGGGGTACTACGACGGCTACAAGCTCAACGAAGGCGGCGAAGGCGGCAGCGTGCATCTGTCGAAGATCAGCACCGGGCTGACCGATACCGACGGTTCGGAAACCCTGAGCGTGAAGATCAGCGGCATTCCTGCAGGCTCCGTGCTCAGCGATGGTGCCGGGCATACCTTCACCGCCACCGCGAGCTCCGGCGAAGCCAACGTCACCGGCTGGAACCTGGGCAACCTGACGGTCACGCCACCGCCTTACTACAACGGCTCGTTCAACCTCAACGTGACCTCGACCTCCACCGAGTCCCTGGGCGGTTCCGCCAGCTCCACGGCGCAGATCCCGGTCAAGGTCTACCCGGCCACCTACAACGCGGTGGTCGCCACCTCCGGCGACGATACCGTTACCGGCACCGACGGCAACGACATCGTGGTGGCCGACATCGGCGGCCTGACCGTGGTCCCGGGCACCAACTACAACATCGCCTTCATGGTGGACTCCTCGGGCAGTATGAGCAGCGCCTCGATCACCGCGGCCAAGAACTCCCTGACCTCGGTGTTCAATACCCTGAAGAACAGCATCGGCAGCGCCGGCTCGGGCACCGTGAACATCTTCCTGGCGGACTTCGACACCCAGGTCAACAAGTCGGTATCGGTGAACCTCAACGATCCGAATGCCCTGGCCCAGCTCAAGGCCGTGCTGGATTCGATGTCCTCCGGCGGCGGCACCAACTATGAAGACGTGTTCAAGGCCACGGCCAACTTCTTCCAGAGCAGCCAGGCCACCGGCAATACCAATGCCACCAACCTGACGTACTTCATCACCGACGGTAAGCCGACCTATTACCAGAGCGGCGAGCAGACCAACCCGACGCTGTATGGCAACGTGCGCCTCGACGATGTGGTGACCACCAGCAACTACAAGCTGGGGGACACCTTCAGCACCTACATCGACAACACCCACGCCCTGAGCGTGAACGCCAACGGCACCGTGGTCCTGCAGACCTACAGCAGCAACTGGTGGGGCAGCGGCTGGAACAGCACGACCCTGGGCACCCTGCACGCCCAAGGTGACGGCACCTATGAGCTGTCGAGCCTGGCGGGTAACGGCAACAGCACCAACTCGGCCACCACCAGCAACTCCAATGACGGCTTCGTACTGCTGAGCAAACTGTCCCAGGTGGAAGCCATCGGCCTGAACAGCGATGTCAGCCTCAACGACCTGAAGCCTTACGACAGCGACGGCAAGCCGCAGACCAACATCGACCCGAACAACCTGGCCAACTCGATCATCGGCCACACCGAAGCCACCATGCCCGGCGCCGACACCGTCAGCGGCGGCAACGGCAACGACATCCTGTTCGGCGACCTGGTGAGTTTCAACGGCGTCGCCGGCGAGGGCTACCAGGCCATGCAGGCCTACGTGGCCAAGCAGACCGGGGTCGATGTGAGCCAGGTCAGCACCAGCAACGTGCACCAGTACATTACCGAGCACTACACCGAGTTCGATGTGTCTGGCAGCCACGACGGCAACGACACCCTGCTGGGTGGCGATGGCAATGACATTCTCTTCGGCCAGGGCGGCAACGACTTCCTGGACGGCGGCCGGGGCAATGACATCCTGCTGGGTGGCACCGGTAACGACACCCTGATCGGTGGCAAGGGCAATGACATCCTGATTGGCGGTTCGGGAGCCGATACCTTCGTCTGGAAGGCTGGCGACACCGGCAACGACGTGATCAAGGACTTCAAGGCCAGCGAAGGTGACCGTATCGACCTGCGGGACCTGCTGCAGGGCGAGAGCGCCAGCACCATCGACAACTTCCTCAAGATCACCACCGTGGACGGGGTCTCGACCCTGCAGGTCAGCTCCGAAGGCAAGCTCAACGCGGCCGGAGGCCTGGCCAACGCCGACGTGACGATCAAGCTGGAAGGCAACAACTGGTCCAACGCCAACATCAATTCGTTGATCGCCGGTAGCGACCCGACCATCAAGATCGATCACAACAACAGCTGATAGGCTCCTGGCAGCCACCCCTTGCGGGTGGTTGCCGGCTTTTGGCGGACAACCTGCGCCGTGACGATTGTCGCGGAGCACCGCATACTCACGCCCTGAGTGTTGCGTTGGCCTACGCCATTGAGCGCCGGACGCCGAATAAAAAAGCCTGAGGGATTTGCCATGTTCTACGTGCAACGCGATGCGCAAGGTCAGCTGATTCGCGTGGAAGCCACCGCTTACGCCGAGGCTACCGAGACGCTGCCTGCCAATCACCTCGAGATCCAGACCTGGTACGCCAACGAGGCGGTGGAAGTCAGTCTCAAGCAACTCAAGCAGAGCGACCTGGATATGATCCGGGTGCTGGACGACCTGATTCAGGTCCTGACCAGCAAGGGCGTGATTCGCGTCACCGATCTGCCGGCGGCGGCCCAGGCCAAGCTGATGGATCGTACCCAGGCCCGGGTGGCCCTGGGTGGTTTGAGCCGGCTGATCAACGATGATGAAACCGGACTGATCTGAAACGCTGCGCCGGCCAGCCGGGCTCCTACTGCAGGAGCCGGGCCGGCGAAAGCGCGTTCAACTCCAGGGCGCCGGTTCGCCGAACAGTTGCCCTTGCACGCCATGCAAGCCCATCTCGCGTATCACCTGCAGCTCACCCTCGGTCTCGACCCGCTCGGCAATCAGCGGCAAGTCGATGCTGTGGGCCGCGCGCTGGATGGCTTCGATGAACAGGCGCTTGTCGCTTTCCTGATCGATGTCGCGGATGTAGCTGCCGTCGATCTTCAGGTAGGCCAGCCCCAGGCGCGCCAGGTTGCCGATCATGCTGAAGCGCCCGCCGAAGCGTTGCAGGCTGAGGGAGAACCCCAGCTCCCGCAGGCGCCGGGTCAGTTGCTCCAGCAGGGCCTGCTCGGGCAACTGCTCTTCACCGATCTCCAGGGTCAGGCGCGGGCCCAGGTCGGAATGCTGGCGGAGGATCTCGAACACCCGGTTAAGGGCTTGCGGGTCCGCCAGGGTCGCCGCCGACAGGTTCAGCGCCAGGCAGTCCTCATGGTTCACCATCTGTTTCAGCACCTGCTCGAGCATCAGCAGGTCCAGGCGTGAAGTCCAACCGAAACGCTCCAGCCACGGCAGGAAACGCCCGGCCGGGATGGTCTGGCCCTGCTCATCAAGCAACCGCGACAGCACCTTGTAGTGCAGCACCAGGGAGGTGTCCCGGGCAGCCACCACCGGCTGGAAATACAGCTGGAAGCGCTGCTCCGACAGGGCCCGGTCCAACCGTTGATGCCAGGCATGGTGGTCATCTCCGAGCTGGGCGCTGGCGCCCTGGTCGAGGCAAGCCCAACCGGTGTCGCCCTGGGCTTCGGCCTGGGCCAGGGCCTGGTCGCCGAGGCTGAGCACGGCTTGCGGCGAGTCACCGTGGGCAAAGGCCGCCAGGCCGATGGAGGCCACCGAGGCAACATCGGTGGCGCCAGTGGCGTGCAGGTTGCCCAGGGCACTGTCCAGGCTCTGCGCCAGCTGGATGGCTTCCTCACGCACCAGCCCCGGCGCCAGCACGGCGAACTCGCCGCCACGGACCCGGGTTACCAGGTTTTGAGTTTCCGGGTACTTGTTGCATTCACGCAGCAGCTGTTCACCCACGGCCTTGAGCAACTGGTCGGTGCGCTGGCCACCCAGGCGCTGGTTCAGCCCGGCCAGATCCTTGACCCGCAACAGCAGCAAGTAGCCGGAGCTGGCCTGCTCCGGGTTGCTGACCCGGGCGTGCAGCTGCATTTCAAAATAGCGCCGGTTGGCCAGCCCGGTCAGGCTGTCCTGATAAGACTCGATGCGCAGCTTCTCGCTGCGCTCGGCCTGCTCCTGGAACAGCGCCTTGAGCTTCTCGACCATCTGGTTCATGGCCTGCACCACGCGCCGCAGCTCCGGAGTACGCGGCAATTGCGGCAGGCTGAGGAATTCGCGGCGGGCAATGGCGTGGGATTGCTGGACCATGTAGTCCAGGGGCTTGAGCTGGCGCCGCAGCAGCAGGGCGCCGAGCACCGCGCTCACCGCACCGCAGATCAACAGCCAGCCCAGGCTGCCCAGGGCGCTTTGCCAAAGCTTGGCCACGGCAAACATCGGGTGGCTGAGCACCTCGACCCGCGCCGCCTGCTCCCAGCCGCGGCTGACGATGGCGTCGCCACCCGCCGGCTCCAGGCCAATGAGGCTGACGAACCACTGGGGCACGTTGCCGACTTCCGGGATGCCGCTGCGCTCGACAATGGTCTTCTCGGTGGCCAGGTCCACCACCCGGATGCTGGCGTAATAGCCGCTGTCGAAGATCGAGCTGACCATCAGCTCGACCATTGCCGGGTCGTCGATATTCGGCGTCAGCGACAGCGCCAGCGCGGTGGCAGCATCCTGGGCATGGGAGCGCAGCTGATTGACATACTGGGTGCGCGAGCTTTCCAGGCTGACCATGAAGCTGCCGCTGAAGGCGACCACCAGGAACACACAGATTGCGATCAGCAGTTGTTTGAACAAAGACATCTGAGCTCGTGCTCCTAGTTAGTCGTCTCGACCGGGAAACCTTCGGCCTGCATTTTTTTCAACACGTCCTGCCAACGGGACAGGCGCTTGGTGTCGCCGACCCGCTTGTTGCCCTTGGCGCCCGGCAGCCACAGCCCTTCGGCATTGAAGGAGTACACCGGCAACAGGTCGGTACGTTCGCTGGCCGGGCGGATCGAGTCCTCCAGGCTGTCGAGTACCAGCGGCATGGCATCCGCGCTGGAATAGTAGGTCAAGACCATGTGCGCGCGATTCTGGCGCAGGGCCTTGACGTAGGTGATGCGCAATTTGTCACTGGAAACCCCGAGGTGGCGCAGGCTGAAGTACTTGGCGATCGCATAGTCCTCGCAGTCGCCAGCGCCCTTCCACAGCGCCTCGATCGGCGTTTCCCAATAATCCACCTGGTGCCACAGGTCGATGTCCTCGACGTAGCGCATGTTCTTGTTGAAGAACAGGTTGACCACCTTCAATTGCTCGCGCTCGGGCACCTGTTTTTGCGTGGCCAGCAAATGCTGCCAGGCATCGATGCGTTGCTGCCCTTCGCCCAGCGGGCCATAGAGCGCCGTGGCACGGCGACTGATCAGGGAGAAGTCCCAGTCGGCGTGCAGGCTGCCCAACAGCGCGCCGGCCAGCAGCAGAGCCGTACAGAACCAGCGCAGGGTCCGAGAAAGAGCTAAACGTGCCGCCAATGCAATGAGTCCATGGGAGCTGTCGTAAATCGGCTGATGGTGAAGGCTGGCCCGGCAAAAAACAATGGCACCTTACAATCACCGGCCGCCCGGGCAGGGCCTGCGCGGAACCTTCAGAGAATAGCCGCAAGACGCGGTCCGGCTACTGGCAACGCGCACCGGCCGTGCTCCATCGCAGGCGTGCATTCACCGCCCGCTGGCACTATGTTAGGAGCCATCCGCGTCCTTCAGCCTGCCCCTGGCCGGGGCAAGAGCGCAGCGACCGGCTCACGTGCTTAAGGAAAAGCTGTGTACACCGACACCCGACATTGGACGCTGGTGGTCAACCCCGGGCAAGCCACCCGAATCCGCCTGATCTGCTTTCCCCAGGCCGGGGCGGCAGCCGAGCAACTGCGTGTGTGGTCCAACGGCCTGGCTGACCATATCGAGCTGGTCGTGCTCAACCTGCCGGGGCATGGCCCGCGTCACGACGAAACGCCCTGCGACAGCTGGCCAAGCCTGTTGCAACACACCTTCGCCGCCCTCGACCCGTGGCTCGGCGAGCCCCATGCACTGTTCGGCCACGGCCTGGGCGCCCTGTTGGCCTACGAGACCAGCAAGCACGCCCAGGCGCACTTTCCCCGGCAGACCCGGCACCTGTTCGTCTCCGGTTGCCGCAGCCCGGACAGCCTGCCACGCCGGCCCTTGCTCCACTCCCTGCCCGTCGCGGCCTTTCGCGAGGCGATCCTGACGCTCGGCGCCAGCCCCCTGGAGATGCCCCGGGGGCAGAACGACCTGCAGCCGTACGAGCGCCTGCTGCGCAATGGCCTGAAGCTCTTCGAAACCTGGTACGACACCTCCAGCGGTTGGCTCGATGTGCCCTTGACCGCGTTCTACGGCAGCGAGGATCCGCTGGCGACGGCCAGCCACATGCTCAATTGGCGAGAGTTCACCACACGCGAATTCGAGCTGATCGAAGTGGCCGGCAACCACTTCTTCATCAAGTCCCAACGCCAGCGCCTGCTGCAGGTCATCAACACCCACCTGGGGTTGCTGAGCGAATACCCGGCCTGATCGGCGCCCATGAAAAAGCCCGCCCTGCGGTCAGGCAGGAGCGGGCTTGAGGAGGGTGCGGGCCGGCTTCAGATCTTGAAGCTGTCCACCAGTTGCTTCAGGCGGCTGGCCTGCTGCGACAGTGCATCGCAATCCTTCAGGGTTTCATTGAGGTTGGCCACGCCCTGCTGGTTCAGCAGGTTGATCTGGTTGATGTCGACGTTGAGGGTCTCCACCACTGCGGTCTGCTCCTCGGTCGCCGCCGCCACCGACTGGTTCATGCCGTCGATCTCGCCGATCCGTTGAGTCACGCTGACCAGCCGCGCACCGGCCTGATTGGCCACTTCGACGCTCTCTTCGCTGGACACCTGGCTGGCGTTCATGGTCGACACCGCTTCACGGGAGCCAACCTGCAAGGAAGTGATCATCTTGTGGATCTCTTCCGCCGACTCCTGGGTACGGTGGGCCAGGTTGCGCACCTCGTCGGCCACCACGGCAAAGCCACGCCCGGCTTCACCGGCGCGGGCCGCTTCGATGGCGGCGTTGAGGGCCAGCAAGTTGGTCTGCTGGGAGATGCCCTTGATCACGTCGAGGATGTGCCCGATGTTGTCGGTGCTGGCATTCAGGGTTTCGATCTGGGTGCAGGACAGGCTGATCTTCTGCGACAGCTCGGTCATCGCCTGGATGGTCTGCTCCACCACTTGGCGGCCATCGTCGGCCTGCTCGCTGGCGCCACTGGCGTGCTGCGAGGCGTCGGCGGCGTTACGGGCGATTTCCTGGGTAGCGGCCCCCAGTTCGTTGATCGCCGCGGCCACACTGTTGGTGCGCGCGCTTTGCTCGTCGGAGCCGATGATCGAGGCGTTGGACGAGGCCATCACGCGCTGGGAGAGGTCGTGCACCTGGCGAGTGGCCGAGGACACTTCGGAAATCGATGCGTGAATCCGCTCCACGAACTGGTTGAACGAGCTGCCCAGTTCGCCGAATTCGTCCTTGCTCTCCACCACCAGGCGCCGAGTCAGGTCGCCTTCGCCCTGGGCGATGTCCTGCATCGCACGGCCCATGGTGATCAATGGGCGCATCAGCACCTGGATCAGCAGGGTCAGCAGCACCGCGATCACCGCCACGGCGATAAACATCGCGATCAGGGCGGAAGTACGGAATTGGCTCAGCGGCGCGTAGGCCTTGTCCTTGTCGATGGACAGGCCGATGTACCACTCGGCATTCGGCAAACCGGTCACCGGTGTGAAGGAGAGGATGCGCTGCTGTTTGTTCAGCACCACTTCCTGGTTGCCCTTCTCGATTCGCACGTTGGCGCCAGGGTAGATGTCCTTGAGGTTCTTCATCACCTGGTCCTTGTCCGGGCTGACGATCACTTGACCGTCAGCGCTGACCAGGAAAGCGTGGCCGAGGCCACCGAAGTCCACGGAGTTGATGATCTTCACCAGGGTTTCCAGGCTCAGGTCGCCACCGACCACGCCCAGCAGTTCGCCCTGCTTTTTCACCGGCATGGCAATGGTTACCACCAGGCCACCCACGGCCGCCATGTAGGGCGGGGTCAGCATGGTCTTGTCGGCAGCGACGGCCTGCTTGTACCAAGGGCGCTGACGCGGGTCATAGCCGTCGGGCATCTTCGCGTCGGGGCGCTGGGTGAAAGTGCCGTTGGCCTGGCCGACGTAGGTGAACTGGAAGTTCGAAGTGAAGGCCGGCTGGTCCACCAGCCCCGGGAAATCTGCGTTTTGACCTTGGTGAGCGACGTTCTGCGCGAGGTTCTCAAGCACCAGGATCCGCCCGCTCATCCAGTTCTGCACACTGCTGGAGGTGAGTTCGCCAGCCTGCTGGATAGAGGATTCAAGGTTCTGTCGAATGGTGTTTCGCTGTAGGTAGTCGTTGTACAAAGTGAACAACGCAAACGCCAGAACCACTACGCCGGAGGCGGCCAAAAGGATTTTATGGCTGAACTTGAGATTCATTTCATGGGACTTCTTATGCCAAAAGTGGGGATGCGTCAGTAATGCAACATTCCATGTAACAGCGCAGGCGACATTCTCTGACCGCTCTACTTTGGTGCACGCATGTCTCGTCACTCTTTCGGCAAGATTCTTCGAACCCTTAGAGATTTTTCTGAATTACCCGCCTGAATTTGCCAAATCCCGCCGAACGGTGTTCCAGAGCATCCGCGACGCATTTTCAGATGACCAACATCACCCTGCTTATTGCCAAATCGGCGAACCTTCAATGACAATGCGACTAATTATCATTTGTGACACTCAGGCAGTCTGCGTCCATGTCATCACCCGAGTTCGCCGTACAGACGCTCTACAGCCATCACCATGGTTGGCTCAACAGCTGGTTGCGCCAGCGTCTGGGTAATGCCGCGGATGCCGCTGACCTGGCCCAGGACACCTTCGTGCGCCTGCTGCAGAAAACCGAACGCCTCGAACTCAAGGCACCGCGAGCCTTCTTGCGCACCATCGCCCGGGGGTTGGTGATCGACCACTGGCGCCGCGAAGAAATTGAACGCGCCTACCTGGAAACCATTGCTCACCTACCCGAAGCACAAACGCCTGGCGCCGAAGCCCGGGCGTTGATTCTGCAGCTGCTGGAAAGCATTGCGCGGATGCTCGAAGGGCTAAAGCCGAAAGTGCGTCAGGCTTTTCTCCTGGCTCAGTGCGAAGAACTTACCCACAAGCAGATTGCCGAGCAAATGGGCCTGTCCCTGCGTACCGTCGAGCGCTATGTAGCCCAGGCGCTCTATCACTGCTATCTGCTGCGCTACGAGAGCTGACGCCTGTGGATAACTTTTCCAGCAGCCTGCCCCTCAAGCCCAATCCCGATCATCTGGTGGTCAAGCAGGCCATCAACTGGTTGCTGCGCCTGCGCAACAACGGCGCCAATCCCACGCTGCAACAGCAATGCGATCTGTGGCGAGCGGCGCACCAGGAACATGAGCTGGCCTGGCAGCGGGTGCAGTCATTGCAGCAGGAACTCAATGCCAACCTGCGCTCGGTTCCCGGGGCTCAGGTGGCGTTGCATACCCTGGAAAACAGCAGCCAGCGCCTGGGCCGGCGCCAGGCCTTGAAACTGCTCAGTGGCGCCCTGCTCCTGGGTTCCAGCGCCTGGGTCGGCAAGGATCTGCTGGGCTGGCAACAATGGAATGCCGACTTTGCCACCGCCGTCGGCGAGCAGCGCGGCTTCCAACTGCCCGATGGCACGCGCCTGGAGCTCAATACCGACAGCGCGGCGGACCTGGACTTCAACGCCGAGCAACGTCTGATCAGACTGCGCCGGGGCGAGATCATGGTCTCCTGTGGCGCCGATCACGGCCCGGCCCATCGTCCGCTGCTGGTGCAAAGCCGCCACACCTTGCTGGAAGGCTTCGACGCCCGCTTCGTGGTGCGCATGGAAGACAGTTGCACGCGCCTGAGCGTGACTCATGGCGCCGTGGCCATCCATGCGCCACAGACCGCCGATGGCCGCAACGCCAGGGTGGAGGCGGGGCAGAGCTATCAGATCAGCCATGGCCTGGCAGCACCCGTCGCGCCCCTGGCGATGGACGTCGGGGCCTGGGCCGATGGCCTGATCGTCACGCGCAACATGCGCCTGGATGAGTTTCTTCAGGAGGTCGGCCGCTACCGCCATGGTTACCTCGGGTGCTCCGCAGCCATTGCCTCGCTGCGCCTGTCCGGGGTGTTTCGCCTGGAGGACAGCGACAAGCTCTTGGCCATCCTGCCCCAGACCCTGCCCGTGCGCTTGCGCTACCGCAGCCGCTGGTGGGTGAGCCTGGAAGCCGTGGCTTGAAGTGCATGCCTGCGATTTTTTTTGGCGGGTTTTGCCAGGACGTCCGGCTTAGTCAGTAAGCACTTCACTCTGCTTCCTGCGACCTCAACGGAACCTGCCATGACTCTGCGCGACAACCGCCCAAGCTCTCCCTGCGCCCGCCCCTTGCGCCAAGCCATCCATGCCGCCCTGCTGTGTTCCAGCATCGGCCTTGGCGCGGTGGCTCCCATGGTGCTGGCCGCCGATGCCAGCCTCGACACGGCACACCACAGCTACAACGTAGCCCCGGGCAGCCTCGGCGATGCACTCAACCAGTTCGCCCGCCAGGCCGAGATCACCCTGTCCACCACGCCGGCCCTGATCCAGGGCCGGCAATCCTCCGGGCTTCAGGGCGACTATTCGATTCCCCAGGGCCTGAACCGGTTGCTTCGGGATTCCGGGCTCGAGGCGGTCAGCCAGGATGGCAGTAGCTATGTACTGCGGCCCCAGCCCCAAGGCAGCGCCATGAGCCTGCCGACCACCGAGGTCAAAGGCTTTGCCCTGGGGAACGCCCTGGGCAGCATGGACGGCTACAACGCGACACACAGTCAGATCGCCACCAAGACCAGCACCGCGCTGCTGGAAACCTCGCAAAGCGTCTCGGTGGTGACCCGCGAACAAATCGACGACCAGGGCGCGCAAACCGTCGCGCAGACCCTGCGCTATACGCCTGGTGTGCTGACCAACCCCTATGGCGCCACCCACCGTTATGACTACGTGGCGATGCGCGGTTTCAACGACGGCTCGGTGGACAACATCTACCTCGATGGCCTCAAGTCCATGGGCGATAGCGGCACCTACAGCAGCATGCAGGTCGACCCCTACTTTCTCGAACGGGTGGATATTCTCAAGGGCCCCTCATCGGTGCTCTATGGCCGCAGCTCCCCTGGCGGCCTGGTGGCCCTGACCAGCAAGAAGCCCCTCTACGAGCCCTATCACCAGGTTCAGGCGACTGTCGGCACCCAAGGTAAACAGGGCCTGGGTTTCGACTTCAGCGGGCCACTGGATGATGACAAGCGCATCGCCTATCGGCTGATCGGCCTGACGGACAAATCCGACACCCAGTTCGACCATACCCGGGAAAAACGCTTTGCCCTGGCTCCGACCCTGAGCCTCGACTTCAGCGAAGACACCTCACTGACGCTCCAGGCGTACCTGCAAAATGACCCTGATGGCGGCTACCACGGCGGCATGCCGGCCAACGGCACGCTGAACCAGCGCAACGGCCAGCGTATTTCCGAGCACTTCTTCGAAGGCGAGCCCGGCATCGATGGCTACAAGCGTGAGCAACAGTCGTTCGGCTACCAGTTCGAACACCGTTTCAACGACACCTTCACTGCCCGGCAGAACTTCCGCTACCTCGATTCCAAGGTCAAGCTCGACCAGGTGTATGCCTATGGCTGGACCCATGCCAGCAGCAACGACTTGAACCGCTATTACTCGGGAGGAGATGAAAAGCTCCACTCCTTTATCGTCGATAACATGCTGCAGGCCGAATTCCTCACCGGCGACGTCAAGCACACCATGCTGCTCGGGGCTGACTATCAGCGGCGCAAGACCGTGGTCGACTGGGACCAGGGAACCTTGCAGCCGATCAACGCATTCAACCCGGTCTATGGCCACTCGACGATCGATTACTACAGCCACACCAGCTATTTACGGCGCCTGGAGCAGACCGGCGTGTACCTGCAAGACCTGATCGAGCTCGACCAATGGCGCTTCTCGCTGGGCCTGCGTCAGGACTGGGTAGAGACCTCGGATGAAAACCGCCTGGCCGAAGCCCAACGTCCATTGGGCACCGAAATCAGCGACAAGCGCACCAAGCTCACGGGGCGTGCCGGGGCGCTGTATCTGTTCGATAACGGTCTGGCGCCTTACGTCAGCTATTCCGAGTCCTTCAACCCCAACTCCTACGCGGACAGCGCTGGCAATCCACTGCCACCCACCGACGGCACGCAATGGGAAGTCGGGTTGAAGTACCAACCGCCGGGCCGCGACGACCTGTTCACTGCATCGCTGTTTCGCATCGATCAGGAGAACCTGGCCTCGAAACTGCCGCAGGAAAACTTCTACCGCGCAGTGGGCGCCGTACGCTCCCAGGGGCTGGAACTGGAAGCCCACATGCAACTGACTGACAAGCTGAAACTGCTGGGCAGCTATACCTTCACCGACATCACGTATTCGAAGTCGATGATCAGCACCTTGAGCAGCGCCAACCACCTCATCGAGAACAAGGGCAACTCCCCTACCCAAGCGCCGCGGCAGATGGCCTCGCTATGGGCCGACTACACGTTCGACAGCGCCGCGCTGGATGGCCTGCGCCTGGGCGGTGGCGTGCGTTATGTGGGTTACAGCTGGGCCGATGCCGAGAACAGCATGAAGGTGCCGGCCTACACCTTGTTCGATGCCTCGATCGGTTATGACCTGGGCAAGGTGGGGCTCAAGGGTATGGACCTGCGCCTGAACGCCAACAACCTGACCAATGAGTCCTACGTCGCCTCCTGCGCGAGCCTGAGCTACTGCTACCTGGGCGAAGAACGCAACGTCGCCGCCACGGTGAGCTACCAGTTCTGATCTAGGTTGATTGCAACAAAGCCAGCGCCTGTCTGCAGCCGCTGGCTTTGTCGTCTCTACGGGAAAATTTCATGCGTGCCGTTCTGGTTCTATTGCATCGCTACATCGGCTTGGCCAGCGCAGTGTTTCTGCTGCTGGCCGGCCTGACCGGGAGTGTCCTGGCCTTTCATCACGAGCTGGACGAATGGCTCAACCCCGAGTTCTATCACGCGTCCGAAGAGGGGCCGCTGTTGGCCCCGGGCGCTCTGGTGGATCGAGTTCAAACCGAGCATCCACGGCTACAGGTCTGGTACATGGAGTACCCGCAGCAAGCCGGACACGCCGCGCTGCTGGCCACCGTGCCACGCACCGACCCGGTCACCGGCCAGCCGTATGCCGAGCGCAATCAGGTGTTTTATCTGGATCCGGTCAGCGCCCGGCAGCAGGGACAACGCTTCTGGGGAGCCTGCTGCTTCCAGCGGCAGAACCTGGTGCCGTTTCTGCAGGAGTTCCACTACAACCTGAGCCTGCCTGGCAACTGGGGGCTGTGGTTGATGGGGCTGGTGGCCATTGCCTGGGTGATCGACTGCTTCATTGCCTTGTTGCTGACCCTGCCTCGCGGAAGACCGTTCTGGCATAAGTGGGCTACGGCCTGGAAGATCAAGGGTGGGCATGCCTATCGGCTGAACTTCGATCTGCATCGCGCCGGCGGGTTGTGGGTGTGGCTGCTACTGCTACCGGTCGCCATCAGCAGCGTGGCCATGAACCTGCCGAGTCAGGTGTTCAAGCCTGTGGTGTCGTTGCTCTCACCTATCGAACCCAGTGTCTATGAAGCCAGGGGAAAGATGCCGACGGCCGCATTGGGGATGACCCGGCTGACCTATCAACAGGCCTATGAGCGAGCCCTGGAAGAAGGACAACGGCTGGGGCTGAAGGAGTCGATTGGTGAGCTGTACTACAGCTTTGAATACAACTTCTATGGAGCAGGTTTTGGCCGGCACGACAGCCAAGCCCATGGTAAGTCCTGGCTGTTCTTCCACGGCACCGATGGGCGCTTGTTAGGACAAGAGATAGCCGGGCAAGGCACGCTCGGAGAGCGCTTCTACCGACTGCAGTTGCCCATACACGGAGGCAGGATCATCGGTACGACGGGGCAGGTGATGATTGCGATATTGGGTGTTCTGATTGCCGCACTGTCGCTTACCGGGATCTATATCTGGTGGCGTAAGCTGATCGCCCGTAGAAGCAGCAAGATGCGTAAAGCCAGGATCTAGGGCGCTACCTCTTCTGCACCGCCGTAACTTTAATGGAGCGCAAAAACAAAACCCCTGTCTGCGTGGGCAGACAGGGGTTTT
>NZ_JAJTTH010000025.1 GCF_021341665.1 Pseudomonas sp. Au-Pse12
TATGTACCCCATCCCACTCGCCGTAAAGGCGCAACCGCCAGCCGCCACACGCCCAGAACATAACCCCCACCGCCCCACATGCTAATGTTCCCCTCCTTCAGCCCCAACGCCACGAGCCCCCATGTCCGTCGTAATCCGCACCCACCCCCGCTTGACCATCGGCGTACTGATCGGCTGCGCCGTCGGCCTCTTCGCCCCCGCCGCGACCCTCACCAGCAAGATCCTCATCGGCTGGAACGCCGCCGTCTGGACTTACCTGCTGCTGATGTTCTGGCTGACCCTGCGCGCCCGCGCCGACGAGGTGAAGCGCATCGCCGAAGCCGAGGACGAAAACGCCGGGCTGGTGCTGCTCATCGTGTGCATCGCCGCGATCGCCAGCCTGGTGGCAATCACCCTGGAACTGGTCGGCAGCAAGGACCTGGACAGCACCCGGCGGCTGGTCCATTACGCCTTTACCGGATTGACGGTGATCGGTTCCTGGCTGCTGGTCGGGGTGATCTTCAGCCTCCACTACGCGCGCCTGTACTACACCTGGGACGGCCAGGAACCGGCGCTGCGCTTTGCCGAAGGCCCGATCGACCCGGACTACTGGGACTTCCTGTACTTCTCCTTCACCATCGGCGTGGCCGTGCAGACCTCGGACGTCGGTGTCGCTACCCGCGAGCTGCGCAAGATCGTCCTCGCCCAGTCCTTGATCGGCTTTCTGTTCAACACCGCGATCCTCGGCTTTTCCATCAATATCGCCGCCGGGCTGTTCAGCTGAAACTGCACAGAACGTCTAGACCCAAGCCCTGGCACAGGCGCTAACTGCCAGGGTCGAACCTCGCTTTTCAGGTAACCCATGACCGCCGACACCGGCATCGAGGCCCTGCGGTGATCAGTGTGTTCGCCGGCAATAGCACCGAGCGCCAGCTGTTGCTGATCGCGACCTGGATGAGCCTGTGGGCCTGAGCGCGCCCAGGCAGTCGTCACAGTGCAAGAGCCGGTCGCTACAGAGCGTTTTCCGGACCATCAGGGCCACGTAAGGTGACCAGCACGGCGCAACAAGACGCCGCTCTGAACAAAAAGCCACCTGCCGGAAGAGATCCTCTGATGAAAGCACCGTTCAAGCGTTGTTTCCTGGTCCTCTGCGCCGCCGCACTGCTGAGTTCCCCGGCCTGGGCCGCCGAGCCCGCGTCCTGCAAGGCGGTGCGCATGGGCGTGGTCAACTGGACCGATGTGATCGCCACCAGCGCCATGGCCGACGTGCTGCTGGGCGACCTGGGCTACGACAGCAAGCAGACCAGCGCCGTGCAGCAGATCATCTTCGCCGGCATCCGCGACAAGCGCCTGGACATCTTCCTCGGCTACTGGAAGCCGGCCATGGACCAGAACATCGCGCCGTTCCTCGAGGCCGGGCAGGTCAAGGTCATGGCCCAGCCCAGCCTGGCCGATGCCCAGGCGACCCTGGCGGTGCCGGACTACGTGGCCCAAGCGGGCCTGAAGACCTTCGCCGACATTGCCCGTTTCAAGGACCAACTGGGGGGCAAGCTCTACGGCATCGAACCCGGCAGCGGCGCCAATACCACGATCAAGACCATGATCGAGACCAACCATTTCGGCCTCAAGGGCTTCAAGCTGATCGAATCCGGCGAGGCCGGGATGCTGGCGGCGGTGCAGCGGGCGATCAACCGCAAGGAATTCGTGGTGTTCGTCGGCTGGACCCCGCACCCGATGAACATCAACATGGCCATCACCTACCTCACCGGCAGCGAAGACGTGTACGGCCCCAACGAGGGGGCGGCCACGGTCTCCACGGTGACCGCGCCGGACTACGCCGAGCGCTGCCCCAATGTGTATCGACTGCTGCAGAACCTGAGCTTCAGCGCGGCCCAGGAAAGCCAGCTGATGGTGCCGATCATGCAGCGCAAGACGCCTCAGGACGTGGCTCGGCAATGGCTGCGCGAACACCCCGAAGACTTGCAGCGCTGGCTGACAGGAGTCACCACCTTCGACGGCGGCGATGGCGTGGCCGCGGTCAAAGCGAAGCTGTAACCGCCCGCTCCCACACGGCAGGACTGTCCATGAGCCCTTACCCGCTTTCTGCCGAACTGGCGGCCTTTGTCCAGCGCACCCTGAGCTACACCAGCGCCGACAGCAGCGTCCAGGCCCTGCGCGACAGCTATGAGCGCATGTGCCGGGATTTCACGCCGGTCCGTGCGCCCGGCCTCGCGGTGCATGAACGGCAACTGGCCGGGGTGCCGCTGCGTTTCTATCACCCGGACCGCGCCGCACCGGAAGGCGGCTGGCCCTGGCTGCTGTACCTGCACGGTGGCGGCTGGGTGCTGGGCAGCCTGGACTCCCACGATTTCATCACCGCCCACCTGGCCAGCGAACTGCAGGTACTGGTGATCGCGGTGGACTACCGGCTGGCCCCGGAGCATCCGTTCCCGGCCGCCTTCGACGATTGCCTGGCGGTCTGGCGCGCCCTGGAGCAGGGCCTGGGCCCCGCGCCGCTGGATCGCCGCCGTCGGCTGGTGATGGGCGACAGCGCCGGGGGCAACCTGGCCGCGGCCCTGTGCCTGGCGCTGCGGGATGCCGGTGACCCCTTGCCCGCCGCCCAGGTGCTGGTCTATCCCGGGCTGGGCGGCGGCGCCGATCTGCCTTCGCGCAGCCAGTGCGCCGACGCGCCCCTGCTCAGCCGCAGCGACCTGGACGGGTTCCAGGCGCTGTACCTGCCGCGGCCCGAACAACCGTCGCCCTATGCCTGGCCGCTTCAGGCCGGGGACTTCAGTCATCTGCCGACGGCCTTTATCGCCCTGGCACAGTTCGACCCCCTGCGTGATGACGGCCAGTGCTATCACCAGCGCCTGCTGCACGCCGGCGTCACCAGCCAGCTGTACCCGGGCCTGGGCCTGGTGCACGGTTGCCTGCGGGCCAGAGGGTTGGCGGCGGAAGTCGATGAACTGTATGACGCCCTACTGCGGGCCCTGCGCCAGTGCCTCGAGCAGCCCTGAGCCCCTACCGTTGGTCAGCCACCTTCAGCCCTGTTGCAAATTTATCGACGTTTCGCCCTTGACGGCAGAATGGGTTTTGCGGTTTCCTGAAACCGGTTTCAGCACCGTACTCGGAAGGACTGCAAACCGATAATTCCAAGAATAAGGTCGCCGCCCGTGAATCAGTTTTCCGCCGCCCAGCGCAGCCGCGTCACCATGCTCGATGTCGCCCGTCATGCCGGAGTGTCCAAGGCCAGCGTGTCGCGTTTCATCGGCGAGGACCGGGCCCTGCTCTCCGATGCCATTGCCCTGCGCATCGAGCAAGCCATCAGCGCCCTGGGCTACCGCCCGAACCAGATGGCCCGTGGCCTGAAACGCGGGCGCACGCGCCTGATCGGCATGCTGGTGGCCGACATCCGCAACCCCTATTCGATTGCCGTGATGCACGGCGTGGAAACCGCCTGCCGCCAGCACGGCTACAGCCTGGTGGTGTGCAACACCGACCGCGACGACGCGCAGGAAGCCCGGCACCTGGCCAACCTGCGGGCCTACAACATCGAAGGCCTGATCGTGAACACCCTGGGCCACCACCTGGAACAGTTGCAGCAATTGCAGGAAGAAATGCCCATGGTCCTGGTGGACCGCAAGCTGTCGCAGTTGCAGGCCGACCTGGTCGGCCTGGACAACCCGGCGGCGGTGCGCGGCGCCGTCGAGCACCTGGAGCAACAGGGTTACCGCGACCTGCTGCTGGTCAGCGAACCCCATGACGGCACCAGCTCGCGGCTGGAGCGCAGCACCAGTTTCCAGGCCGAGATCGAGCGCCGCCCGGCCTTGCGCGGCCAACTGCTGGAAACCGGCCCGCGCCTGGCCAGCCAGCTGCAAGCCTTCCTCGCCGCCCCCGGCCCCGGGCCCAAGGCGCTGTTCTGCGCCAACGGCGTGGCCACCCTGGCCGCCACCCGCGCCCTGCGTGAACTCAATTGCCCGCTGTTCGAGGGCGTCGGCCTGATCGCCCTCGACGACCTCGACTGGTTGCCCCTGGTCGGCAGCGGCATCAGCGCCCTGGCCCAGCCCACCGAAGCCATAGGCACCAGCGCCTTCGAATGCCTGCTCAAGCGCTTGCGCGGCGACCAGGCGCCGCCGCGGGTGCTGGACTTCGCGGCGCAGTTGATCGTGCGCGGCTCCACCCAGCGGTAACAGCGAGGGCAAGCCCCCGCGCGCTTTTCTCGAACAAAAATGAAACCGGTTTCAGAGGTCAGAAACATGCAGCAATCCCCCGTATCCATCAGTTTGTCCAGCTACGGCGCGGACCTTGTGCGCGAGCACGGGCAGGCGCATTTCATTCCCCTGGTGGCCGCCGCCGGCGCGTCCTGCATCGAATGGCGCGAAGAACTGCTGACCCACGAGCAGCCTGGCGAACTGGCCCGCAGCGCCGAGGAACACGGCCTGGAAAGCGTGTTTTCCTCGCCCCTGGAGCTGTGGCAGGCCGAGCGCAGCGAGCCCAACGCCGAGCTGTGCGCCACCCTGCAACGGGCCCGGGCGTTTGGCGCCAAGCGCCTCAAGGTGTCCCTCGGGCACTTCACCGCGCACCACGACCTGCACAGCCTGGCCAGCCTGCTTGAGCGCCAGCCGCTGGACCTGCTGGTGGAGAACGACCAGACAGAACACGGTGGGCGCATCGAACCGTTCCAGCGTTTTTTCAGCGCCGTGGCGGCGCAAAACCTGCCGCTGCGCATGACCTTCGACATCGGCAACTGGCAATGGCAGGCGCAATCGGCGCTCGACGCCGCGCGCCTGCTAGGCCGGCACGTGGCCTATGTGCACTGCAAGGCGGTGCACCTGCGCGCCGACGGCAAACGGGTGGCCCTACCGCCGGGCGCCCCGCAGCTGCAGCAGTGGGAACAACTGTTGCGGCACATGACCCAAGGCATTACCCGGGCCGTGGAATACCCCCTGCAAGGCGCCGACCTGCTGCAGGTCACCGCCGAACAGGTCGCACTGCTGGCCTGCCTCGGCCAGTCGCGACTGGAGCCTGCCCATGTCTGAGATCGATATCCTGTCCTTCGGTGAAACCATGGCGATGTTCGTCGCCGAACACAGCGGCGACCTGGCCCGGGTCGAGCACTTCCACAAACGCATCGCCGGCGCCGACAGCAACGTCGCCATCGGCCTGGCGCGCCTGGGCTTCAAGGTGGCCTGGCTGAGCCGGGTGGGCAACGATTCCCTCGGGCGCTTCGTGCTCGACACCTTGCAGGCCGAGGGCCTGGACTGCCGCTTCGTGCGTCGCGACCCGCAGCACCCCACGGGTTTTCAGCTCAAGTCCCGGGAAGAAACCGGCGACGACCCGCGGGTCGAGTATTTCCGCCGCGGCTCGGCGGCCAGCCACCTGGCCATCAGCGACCTCGACCCGGCGCTGCTGCAGGCCCGCCACCTGCACGCCACCGGCATTCCCCCAGCGCTGTCGGACTCGGCCCGAGAATTGTCCACCTACCTGATGCAGACCCAGCGCGCCGCCGGGCATAGCGTGTCGTTCGACCCTAACCTGCGCCCGGGCCTGTGGCCCAGCGAAGCGGTGATGATCCGCGAGATCAACCGCCTGGCGGCCCTGGCCCACTGGGTGCTGCCGGGGCTGAGCGAAGGCCGCCTGCTCAGCGGCCGTGACGACCCGGCGGACATCGCCGCGTTCTACCTGGACCAGGGCGCCGAAGCCGTGGTGATCAAGCTCGGCGCCCACGGTGCCTATTACCGCACCCAGCTGGATGCCGGCTTCGTCGACGGCGTGCCGGTGGCCCAGGTGGTGGACACCGTGGGCGCCGGCGATGCCTTCGCCGTGGGCCTGATCAGCGCCCTGCTGGAAAGCCGCGGCATCGTCGAAGCGGTGCAACGCGCCAACTGGATCGGCAGCCGCGCGGTCCAGAGCCGCGGCGACATGGAAGGCCTGCCCCGACGCCACGAACTGCCGGACCACACACCCAGCCTGAAAACCGCCAACGCCCTGTAGGCGCCGGCATCGCGCACCTCCAAACGAAAACCCAGAACCACCTGTTGCGACAAAAACAACAAGCTCAGGAGAACTTTCATGGACACGCTCAAATTCGCCACCCGCCGCTGGTGGTACATCATGCCGATTGTCTTCATCACCTACAGCCTGGCCTACCTGGACCGCGCCAACTACGGGTTCGCCGCGGCCTCGGGCATGGCCGAAGACCTGCAGATCACGCCCGGCCTGTCATCGCTGCTGGGGGCGCTGTTCTTCCTCGGCTATTTCTTCTTCCAGGTGCCGGGGGCGATCTACGCGCAAAAACGCAGCGTGAAAAAGCTGATCTTCGTCAGCCTGATCCTCTGGGGCGGCCTGGCCACCCTCACCGGGATCGTCGCCAACGCCTACATGCTGATCGCCATCCGCTTTCTGCTCGGGGTGGTGGAAGCGGCGGTAATGCCGGCGATGCTGGTGTACCTGTGCCACTGGTTCACCCGCGCCGAACGCTCGCGGGCCAACACCTTCCTGATCCTCGGCAACCCGGTGACCATGCTCTGGATGTCGGTGGTCTCGGGCTACCTGGTGCAGCACTTCAGCTGGCGCTGGATGTTCATCATCGAAGGCCTGCCGGCGGTGCTCTGGGCCTTTATCTGGTGGCGCCTGGCCGATGACCGGCCCAGCCAGGCGCAGTGGCTCAGCGAAGCGGAAAAACACCACCTGGAAAGCGCCCTGGCCGCCGAACAGCAAGGGATCAAGGCGGTGAAGAACTACGCCGAGGCCTTTCGCTCGCCCAAGGTGATCATCCTCGCGCTGCAATTCTTCTGCTGGAGCATCGGCGTCTACGGGTTCGTGCTGTGGCTGCCGTCGATCCTCAAGCACGGCGCGCAGATGGACATGGTCGAAGCCGGCTGGCTCTCGGCGCTGCCCTACCTGGCGGCGGTGATCGCCATGCTCGCGGTGTCCTGGGGCTCGGACCGCACGCAGAAGCGCAAGCGCTTCGTCTGGCCGCCGCTGCTGGTGGCGGCCATCGCCTTCTATGCCTCCTACCTGCTGGGTGCCGAGCACTTCTGGTGGTCCTACGGCCTGCTGGTGATCGCCGGGGCCTGCATGTATGCGCCCTACGGGCCGTTCTTCGCCATCGTTCCGGAGATTCTCCCGGCCAACGTGGCCGGCGGCGCCATGGCGCTGATCAACAGCATGGGCGCGCTGGGCTCCTTCGGCGGCTCCTACCTGGTGGGCTACCTGAACAGCGCCACCGGCTCCCCCGGCGCTTCCTACCTGCTGATGAGCGGCGCGCTGCTGCTCTCGGTGCTGCTGACCCTGTTGCTCAAACCCGGCGCCAACCAGCCGCAGGCCAAGGCCCTGCCCCTGCGTCGACGCCTGGCTCACCCTTGAATCGGCTTGGAAACCCTCATGAAAAAACACCTGGTGCTGTACAAGAAACTCTCACCGAGCCTGATGGCCCGCCTGCAGGAGCAGGCGCAAGTCACCCTGATCGACAGCCTCGACGCTGCGGGGCTGAATGCCCTGCGCCAGGCCCTGCCCAGCGCCGACGGGCTGCTCGGCGCCAGCCTGCGCCTGGATGCCGAACTGCTCGACCTGGCGCCCCGGCTGCGGGCGGTGGCCAGCGTGTCGGTGGGGGTCGACAACTACGACATCGACTACCTGACCCGGCGCCGCATCCTGCTCAGCAACACCCCCGACGTGCTCACCGAAACCACCGCCGACACCGGCTTCGCGCTGATCCTGGCGACCGCCCGGCGGGTGGTGGAGCTGGCCAACCTGGTGCGCGCCGGGCAATGGCAGCGCAACATCGGGCCGGCGCACTTTGGCACGGATGTTCACGGCAAGACCCTGGGCATCATCGGCATGGGGCGCATCGGCGAAGCCCTGGCCCAGCGTGGGCATTTCGGTTTCGGCATGCCGCTGATCTACCACAGCACCCGGCCCAAGCCCGCGGTGGAACAACGCTTCAACGCGCAGTACCGGAGCCTGGAGCAATTGCTCCAAGAGGCTGACTTCATCTGCCTGACCCTGCCCCTGACCGAACACACCCAGGGCCTGATCGGCGCCCGTGAGTTCGCCCTGATGCGCCCCGAGAGCATCTTCATCAACATTTCCCGGGGCAAGGTGGTGGATGAAGCGGCGCTGATCGACGCCCTGCAAACGCGGCGGATCCGTGGCGCCGGGCTCGACGTGTTCGAACGCGAGCCCCTGGGCCACGACTCCCCGCTGCTGCAGCTGCCCAACGTCGTGGCCACCCCGCACATCGGCTCGGCCACCCACGAAACCCGCGAAGCCATGGCCCGTTGCGCGGTGGACAACCTGCTGGCGGCCCTGGCCGGCCAGCGCCCACCAAACCTGGTCAACCCCGCCGCGCTCTAACCCTGCTAACCCTGCTAACCCTGCAAACCCTGCGAACCCTGTAGCCGCTGCCGAGCCTCTGGCGAGGCTGCGCGAAGGTCCGCAGGACCTTGCTTGGCAATCCCCCGCCAAACACGGGCTACAGCGACCGTGGATACAAGGCGTCGTCGAACTGCTCCAGCCGCGGGAAGACCAAGGGCTGGTCATCCGCCAGGTGCTGCAGGCGCTGCCGGTAGCGGTGCAAAAATTCCTCGCGGGCCTCCTGGCTGATGTAGGGCACGTGCCAGGCCACGAACGGTTCCAGCACGTCGCAGCCGACATAGGCCAACGTGCCGCGCAGCAGCGGGCGCAGCATGTCCTCCAGCGGGCCGTGGATCGCGCCTTCGCCAAACATGTGCTCGCGCCCGCCCAGGGTCAGGGTCACCAGGGCTTTCTTGCCCGCCAGCCCGCCCTGGTCATAGAAGCGCTTGCCGCCATAACACACCCCCGACACCAGCACCCGGTCGATCCAGCCCTTGAGCATGGCCGGCACCGAGAACCAAAACACCGGGAAATTCAGGATCAGCAGGTCGGCCCACAGCAGCTTGTCCAGCTCGCCCTGGATGTCGGCGGCGATGCTCTGGTTCTTCACCCCCAGGCGTTGCTCCAGGGCGTACACCAGGTACTCCGGGTTGTCCCGGGCGGCGAAATCCGCGGCGCTGGCCACCGGGTTCCAGTTCATGACGTACAAATCGCTGACCTGCACCTGATGCCCCTGGGCCTCCAGGGTGCTGCGGGCCTGGTCGCGCAGGGCGGCGGTGAAGGATTGCGGTTCGGGGTGGGCGTGAACGATCAGTACCTTCATGAAGACTCCTCAAACGGTGGGCAAAGTGGCAGGGGCAACGCGGCGGCTCAGGCAGTGTTCGGCACACAGGGCGATGCGCCGGCAGGCTTCGCGCAAGTCCTCGGGCTGCAGCACCAGCCCCAGGCGGATATGCCCGGCGGCGCTGGGGCCGAAGGCTTCGCCGGCCAGCACCGAAACGCCCTGCTCGTCCAGCAGGCGTTCGCTGAAGGCCTGGGCGCTGAGCCCGGTGGCGCGAATGTCGACCATGACGAACATGCCGCCATCCGGCTTCAACGGCCGGGCGCCGGGGCAATCGGCCAGGCAGTCGCAGACCAGATCCCGGCGCTGGCGGTAGGCTTCGGCCATGTCCCGCAACTGCGGCAAGGGTTGCTCCAGGGCCACGATGGCGGCGTCCTGGATGAATTCCGGCGAGCCGTAGAGCATGCACAGGGCGAGGTTTTCCAGGTGCGCGGCCAAGGCTGCCGGCGCCACCACCCAGCCCAGGCGCCAGCCGGTCATGGCGTGGGACTTGGACAGGCTGTTGAGGGTCGCGGTGCGCTCGGCCATGCCCGGCAGGCTGGCCGGGCTGACATGCTCGCCCTCGTACAGCAGTTCGCTGTAGACCTCATCGCAGATCAGCCACAGGTCATGCTCGATGCAGAGCGCCGCCAGGGCCTCCCAGGTGGCCCGGGGAATGCTCGCGCCGCTGGGGTTGTGCGGGCTGTTGAGCACCAGGGCCCGGGTCTTGCCGGTGATGCGCGCGGCCACCGCCTCGGGCCGCACCCGGAAACCGTCCTCGGCGGCTACCGGCAGCGGCACCACCCGGGCATTGCAGGCGCCGAACACCGCTTCATAGGTGACGTACATCGGCTCGGCCACTATCACTTCGTCACCCGGGTCCAGCAGGCACTGGGCCACGCTGTACAGGGCGCACTGCGCGCCAGCCAGCACCACCACCTGCTCGGCACTGACCACCTGCCCGCAGCGCTGTTGGTGATGGCCGGCAATGGCCTCGCGCAAGGCGCGCTTGCCGCGCACGTCGGCGTAATGGGTGTGGCCGGCCTGCAGGCTGTCGATGGCGGCCTGGACGATAGGCTGGGGGGTGTCGAAATCCGGGTCGCCCACCGACAGCAACCAGACCTGCTCGCCACGTTCGCGCTTGGCCAGGGCCCGGTAGTGAATGTCCCAGGCGGCGGCGCCGTCTCCGGCAATACGTTGGGTCAGTTGAGAAAAGCGCATGCTCAAGCTCCAGGCAAAAAGGAAGGGTCAGCGCGCACAGGCGTGCTTGAGTTCGATCAGGCTCACGCCGTTGCGGGCAAAGCCGTCGCGCAGTGCCTGCTGCAACTCGTCGAGGCTCGCGGGCTGGCTGACGCTGCAACCAAAGGCCCGGGCCAGGGCGGCAAAATCCGGATTGCGCGGCAGCACGCCGATCGGTTCGATGTTCAGGTCGAGCATGTCGTCGCGGATCTGCCCCAGGGCGTCGTTGTTCCACAGCAGCACCACCAGCGGGCTGTCCAGCTCCTCCACCGCCGTGGCCAGTTCCTGCACGGTGTAGAGAAAACCGCCGTCGCCCACCAGCACCAGCCCGGGACGCTCGGGGGCGCCGAGCTTGGCACCGATGCCCGCCGGCAAGCCGTAGCCCAGGGTGCCGTAGCCGGTGGGATGCAACCAGCTGCGGGTGGCTCGGCTGGGGTACAGGTAGTTGCCGCTGTAGGCCAGCTGGGTCATGTCGCTGGCGATAAAGCCGTGTTCCGGCAGCTCGGCGGCAATGCGTTGCAGGATCGAACGGTGGATCTGCTGCAAGGGCCCCTGCCCGTTCTGCACCGCCTGGCGCAGGTCGGCCACCGCGTGAATCGCCGCCCCGGCTTCCACCGGTGCATGTGCCAAGGCCTGCAGCAAGGCATCCAGGGTGGCGCGGGCATCGCCGTGCAAGGCCACCGCACACGGATAGAAGTCATTGAACTTGCGCGGGTCGATGTCCAGCCGCAGCAGCTCGCCGTTCAGCGGCAAGCGTTCGCGCCAGTAGTCGGTGTCGGCCATCTCGGTGCCCACTGCCAGCACCACATCGGCCTGGCTGATCAACTGCCAGCCGGGCTCAACGCACAGGGTCGCCCCGGCATTGAGCGGCGCCTCGTCCGGCAGCAGGCCCTTGCCGGCGACGCTGCTGAAAAACACCGCGCCCAGGCGCGTGCTCAAGGCTCGCAACTGCTCGGCCGCGTGCAGCGCGCCGCCGCCGGCAATGATCATCGGCCGCTTGGCGCGGCGCAGTGTGTCGGCCGCCTGCTGGATATCCGCCGCCGCGGCCGGGCCACGGGCGGGACGCCGGCGCACCTCAGCGGTCCAGTCCCGGGCGACCCTGGCCGCCAATACATCCAGGGGCACGCTGATGTGCACCGGGCGCGGGCGCTCGCTGTCGAACACGGCAAAGGCCCGGGCGATCAGCTCCGGCAGGTCTTCCGGGCTCAGGGCCAGGGCCGAGAACGCGGTGATTGGCGCGGTAATGGCGCGCTGGTCCTGGGTTTCATGCAGCGAGCCGCAGCCCTTGCCCAAGCTGGCGCTGTGGTTGACGCTGGAAATCACCAGCAGCGGAATCGAGTCGGCGTACGCCTGGCCGATCGGCGTGGCGACGTTGGTCACCCCCGGTCCGCTGATGACGAAACACACCCCGGGCTTGCCGCTGACCCGGGCGTAACCGTCGGCCATGAATCCCGCGCCCTGCTCATGCCGGGTCAGCACATGGCGGATGTCGCTGCCGGGCAGGCCGCGGTACAGCTCCAGGGTGTGCACCCCGGGAATGCCGAACACCGTGTCGACGCCGTAGCCGGCCAGCAGGCGCACCAGGGCCTGGCCACCGGTCAAGGTCTGATCGTGCATGTCTCTCTCCTCAAGCCTGGCCAAGGCGAATCAACGCATCGACCGCGACGGTGCCCTGGGCACCGACCAACAATGGGTTCACATCCAGCTCCAGCAATTGCCCGGCGTGTTCGCAGGCGTAGTCCGCCACCGCGCCGATGGCCGCCACCAGCGCATCAAGATCAGCCAGCGGGCGCCCGCGAAAACCCTGCAGCAAGGCGGCGCTGCGCAGGCTGAGCACGGCCTGGCGGATCGCCCCTTCGGTGGTCGGCAGCAGCAGGCTGCGGCTGTCCTTGAGCAACTCCACCAGCACCCCGCCGGCACCGATCACCAGGGCCAGGCCGAAATCGTTCTCGCGCTTGATGCCGACAATCAGCTCCGCCAGGGGCGGCGCGGCCATGGGCTCCAGCAACACCCGCTCAAAAGCCACCCCGGGCGCATGCTCGGCGATCCGCGTGCGCATCTGGCGCAGTGCTGCGCTCAGGGCTTCAGGGTCCTTGAGGTTCAGGGCCACCGCCCCGGCCTCGGTCTTGTGCGGCAACTGCGCGCTGACCGCCTTGAGCACCAGCGGATAACCCACAGCAGCCGCCGCGCTCAGGGCTTGCTCGGGGCTGCTCAGCACCCCGTCCGGGATGCTCAGGCCGAAGCCGCGCAAGGCCTGCTTGGACTGCCACTCGTCCAGCAGCACGCCGCTGCCATGCAGAGCCTGCGGGCACAACGGCACCAGGACCGATTCGCCCAGGGCCAGCAACGCCGGACGCCGCTGCTGATAGGCGACGATCCGGCCCCAGGCCGCCAGGCCATCCTCCACCCCTTGCAAGGCGGGAATCCCATGGGCATGCAGACGCTCGCGGGCGCTGGCCGGCAGCAGCTCGGGAAAGGCCGAGGTGACAAAACCGCGCTGGCCGTGGCGTTGCAGCGCCGCGCAGAACAGCTCCAGCAGCAGGTCGCATTCCTTGCGCTCGCCAGTGAACTCGGCCGGGTAATCCAGCACCAGCATGGCGCTGTCGGCCTGGGTGCGCAGGGCGCTGTCGAGCATGGCTTGCAAGGCCTGGGCGTCGCCCCAGATGGCGGTGGTGAAGTCCAGCGGGTTGACCAGATTGGCGTAGCCGGGCAGCACCTGGGCCAGCTCGGCGCATTGGCCGGCATCCAGCTTGGGCAACTGCAAGCCGTTGCGCTCGGCGTAGTCGGCGATCAACCCGGCATCGCCCCCGGAACAGGCCAGGGCCATCAGCTGCGGCCCGGCCGGCAACTGCCCGCAGGAGGCGGCCTTCAAGGTCTCGACAAAACTCACCGGGCCGCTGACCCGGATCACCCCCAGGCGCTGGAACAACGCGTCGTACAGCGCGTCCGATCCCGACAGCGAACTGGTGTGACTCAAGGCCAGCTCGGCGCCGATCTGCGACACCCCGGTTTTCAGGGCGATGATCGGAATGCCCTTCTCCAGGGCCTTGTGCGCCGCCCGGGCAAAACCCGGCACATTCTTCAGGCCCTCCAGGTGCAGGCCGATGGCCGTGACCCGTGGCTCGTCCAGCAGCACATCCATCAGCTCGGCAATGCCCAACTGCGCCTGATTACCCACCGAGGCCATGTAGGCCACCGGCAGCGAGCGGTCGCTCATGGACAGGTTGTAGGCAAAGTTGCCGCTCTGGGTCAGCACCGCCACGCCCCGCTCCACCGGCTTGCCGCCATGGGCCACCGGCCACAGCGCGGCGCTGTGCAGGTAGTCCAGCAGGCCGTAGCAGTTGGGGCCCAGCAGCGCCATGTCGCCGGCGGCCGCAAGCAGTTGCTGTTGCAGGGCCTGGCCCTGGGCGCCGGTTTCGGCAAAGCCCGAGGCGTAGCAGATCGCCCCGCCCGCGCCCTTGACCGCCAGTTCCCCGACGCAAGTCAGGGTCAGCTCGCGGTTGGTGGCGACGAACACCGCGTCCGGGCCGCAGGGCAGTTGGTCGATGCTGGCCACGCAGGGCACGCCATCGAGCTCGGTATGCTGCGGGTTGACCAGCCACATGGGCCCGGCAAACCCGCCTTCGGCGCAGCGCTTGAGGGCCCGGGCCATGCTGCGCCCGCCGACGAAAGCCAGATGCCGGGGGGCCAGCAGGCGCTTGAGGTTGTCACGAAGAGTCTGGGACATGACGGCAGTTCTCCAGGGCGCTCAGCGCATCAGCGGCCGCAGCAGTTCACGGGAAATGATGTGGCGCTGGATCTCCGACGTGCCCTCCCAGATCCGCTCGATCCGCGCGTTGCGCCAGATGCGTTCCACCGGACCTTCGTCCATCAGGCCCATGCCGCCGTAGATCTGCACCGCCTCGTCGGCCACCCGGCCCAGCACTTCACTGGCGAACAGCTTGGCCATGCCGGCCTCGCCGTCGGTCATGCTGCCCTGGTCCATCTTCCAGGCGGTGTGCAGGGTCAGCAGTTCAGCGGCGCGGATCTGCGTGGCCATGTCCGCCAGCTTGAACGACACCCCCTGGTAGCTGCCGATGGCCTGGCCGAACTGCTTGCGGTCCGCCGCCCATTGCAGGGAGGCATCCAGCGCCCGTTGCGCCTGCCCCACGCAGTTGGCGGCGACCATCACCCGCCCGGCGGTGAGCCAGGCGTTGGCCACTTCCCAGCCCTTGCCCACCTCCCCCAGCACCTTGTTGGCCGGCACCCGGCAGTCGTCGAAGAACATCTCGAAGGTGTGGTAGCCACGGTTGCTCACGCACTTGGGGCCACGGCGGATGGTCAGGCCCGGGGTGTCGCGGTCCACCAGGAACGCGGTCACCGCGTTGCGCGGGCGGCCGTTGTGCTCATAGGTGCCGGTGACCGCGAAGACGATGGCGAAATCCGCGTGCCCGGCGTGGCTGATGAAGTGCTTGCTGCCGTTGAGCACGAAGTCGCCAGCGTCACGCACGGCGCGGGTCTTGATCGCATTGGCATCGGAACCGGCGCCGGGTTCGGTCAGCGCAAAGCAGTCGACCTTGCGCCCCTGCACGCAGGGCAGCAGGTAGTCGCCGATCTGCGAGCCGGTGCAGGCCATGAGGATCTTCGACGGCCGGGCAACGAACACGTGCAAGGCCCAGGAACACTTGGCCAGCTCGCGCTCGATCAGCGCCTGGGACAGGTAATCCAGGCCACCGCCGCCCACCTCCTCCGGCATGTTGAAGGCATAGAAACCGGCGGCGATGGCCTTGCTGCGGATCTCCCCGGCGAGGTCGGCGCTGACCTCATCGGCGCGGTCCACCGCCTCTTCGTGGGGCAGCAACTCCTTGCTGACAAAACTGCGAACCGCGTCCACCAGCATTTCTTGTTCTTGGCTGAGTTGGAAATTCATGGCGCTACCTGTGAATGAGTGACGGTGTAAAAACCCGGTGATGGCTGTTGTGCGGGCGGCGGGCCGCGCCTACCGCCCCTGGAAACGTGGGGGACGTTTTTCCGTGGCGGCGCGCAAGGCTTCGGCGCCGTCGGCGCTGCGCCCACACAGCAGGCCGGCGGCCAGCTCGGCCTCAAGCTGTTGCGCCAGGCTGCGCTCGGCGCCTTCGCGCAGCAGTTTCTTGGTCTGGGCAAAGGCGAAGGTCGGGCCCGCCGCCAAACGCGCCGCCAGCTCGCCGACGTTGCCGATCAGTTGCTCGTCGGCGCACACCTCGCCGACCAAGCCGGCGGCCAGGGCCCGCTCGGCGCTCCACAACTCATCGAGAAACAGCAGGCGCTTGGCCTGTTCGCTGCCGATCAGGCGCGGCAAGTGCCAGCTGGCCCCGGCGTCTGGCGAGTAGGCCATGCTGGTGTAGCCGGCCTTGAACCGCGCCGACTGCGCCGCCACCCGCAGGTCGCAGCACAGGCTCAAGTCCATGCCGGCGCCCACGGCGGTGCCGTTGATGGCGGCGACGGTGGGTTTGTCCAGGCTGTGCAGGCGGGTCATCAAGGCGTGGGCGGTTTCGGTCCAGCCGTAGCTTTCCAGGGCGCCGCGGGCTTCGGCTTCGGCCCATTCCGCCAGGTCGGCCCCGGCGCAGAAACTGCGACCGCTGCCGGTCAGCACCACGGCCCGGACGCTGGGGTCGCTGTTGCAGGTTTCCAGCAGGCGGTGCAGTGCCTTGAGGCTGGGGATGTCCAGGGCGTTGCGTTGCGCCGGGCGGTTGAGGGTGATCCAGGCTACGCCGGCTTCGATCCGGCTGAGCAGCGACGATGAAGGGGTCATGGGCGTCCTCGAATTATTGTGGTTGGCGTGAGGGGGTGGCTTGAGGGGAATACTAAACGAGTGTTCAACAAGGCGGCAATTGGTGAAGCCGGGGGGTCTTTTGGGTTGGTTGATTGAGGTATCTGCTTGTTTTTATTGGGCAAAGGCCCAGGTTTTGAGGGTGGTGGCGCGGAGGTTGTTACAACTTCGAACAAGCCTCGACAAAAGTGCGATTGGGGGGAGGTTGTAGATTCTGAGTTCGTGGTTTGTGTGTGTGTGTGTGTGTACATATCCGTTGCTGCGGGTGTGGCGGCTGGCGGTTTCGCTCTTACAGCGACTCACTTTGGAAAAGCCCCAAAGTAAGCAAAGGGCTC
>NZ_JAJTTH010000026.1 GCF_021341665.1 Pseudomonas sp. Au-Pse12
GGTGCCAACGTTGACGTGCGGTTTGTTACGTTCAAATTTTTCTTTAGCCACGACAATTAACTCCTAGCCTAAAGGGGAGACTGAATCAGCCTTGTTTTTTAACGAGAGCTTCGACGATGTTCGACGGAGCTTCGGCGTATTTGGAGAATTCCATGGAGTAGCTCGCGCGACCCTGAGACATGGAACGAACGTCAGTTGCATAACCGAACATTTCACCCAGTGGCACTTCAGCACGGATAACCTTGCCGGACACCGAGTCATCCATACCCTGAATCAGACCACGACGACGGTTCAGGTCACCCATCACGTCACCCATGTAGTCCTCTGGGGTTACCACTTCAACCTTCATGATCGGCTCGAGCACAACGCCGCCACCCTTCTGGGCCAGCTGCTTGGTCGCCATGGAGGCCGCCACCTTGAACGCCATCTCGTTGGAGTCGACGTCGTGGTAGGAACCATCGAACACGGTAGCCTTCAGGCCGATCAGCGGATAGCCGGCAACGACGCCGTTCTTCATCTGCTCTTCGATACCCTTCTGGATAGCCGGGATGTATTCCTTAGGAACCACACCACCAACAACTTCGTTGGTGAAGACCAGACCTTCGGTGATGTTGCCGTTCGCATCAACGTCTGGCTCCGAGAAACGGATCCAGCAGTGACCGAACTGACCGCGACCGCCGGACTGACGAACGAACTTGCCTTCGATCTCGACGTTGCTCTTGCTGATCTTCTCGCGGTACGAAACCTGCGGCTTGCCGATGTTCGCTTCAACGTTGAACTCGCGCTTCATGCGGTCAACGAGAATGTCCAGGTGCAGCTCACCCATACCAGAGATGATGGTCTGACCAGTCTCTTCGTCGGTCTTGACGCGGAACGACGGGTCTTCCTGAGCCAGCTTGCCCAGTGCGATACCCATCTTTTCCTGGTCCTGCTTGGTTTTCGGCTCTACAGCTACCGAAATTACAGGCTCAGGGAAGTCCATACGCTCAAGAATGATCTGCTTATCGAGATCGCACAGGGTGTCACCAGTGGTGACGTCCTTCATGCCGATCAGGGCAGCGATGTCGCCTGCACGTACTTCCTTGATCTCTTCACGCTGGTTGGCGTGCATCTGCACCATACGACCAACGCGCTCTTTCTTGCCCTTGACCGAGTTGATCACGGAGTCGCCCGAGCTCAGGAAGCCCGAGTAAACACGCACGAAAGTCAGAGTACCAACGAACGGGTCGGTAGCGATCTTGAATGCCAGAGCCGAGAACGGTTCAGCATCGTCAGCGTGACGCTCGTCGTAGTCAGCCTCTACCAGCTCATCCTTCGGCTTCTCGATGAGATCCGGGTGAATACCCTTGATCGCCGGGATTTCGGTAGGGGCAGGCAGGAAGTCGATAACGGCGTCAAGAACCAGGGGAACACCCTTGTTCTTGAACGAAGAACCGCAGACAGCCGGAACGATCTCGCTAGCCAGGGTGCGCGCACGCAGACCGGCCTTGATCTCTTCGACAGTCAAGTCACCTTCTTCAAGGTACTTGTTCATCAGCTCTTCGTTGGCTTCAGCAGCCGCTTCAACCATGTTGGAGCGCCATTCATTAGCCAGGTCCAGCATATCGGCAGGAATTTCTTCCTCGCGATAGGTAGTACCCTTGTCTTCGTCGTTCCAGTAGATAGCCTTCATCTTGATCAGATCGACCTGACCTTCGAAGTTATCTTCAGCGCCGATAGCCAGCTGAACCGGAACTGGAGTATGACCCAGACGGTTTTTGATCTGGCCAACAACGCGCAGGAAGTTAGCACCGGCACGGTCCATCTTGTTCACGTAAACAACACGTGGAACGCCGTATTTGTTGGCTTGACGCCATACGGTTTCAGACTGAGGCTCAACACCGGAAGTACCGCAGAACACAACGACCGCGCCGTCGAGTACACGCAGCGAACGCTCTACTTCAATGGTGAAGTCAACGTGGCCGGGGGTATCGATAACGTTTACACGATAGTTATCGTATTGGCCGCGCGAACCTTTCCAGAAGGTAGTTACAGCAGCGGAGGTAATGGTAATACCACGCTCCTGCTCCTGCACCATCCAGTCGGTGGTCGCAGCGCCGTCATGCACCTCACCCATCTTATGGCTGAGACCTGTGTAAAACAGGATCCGCTCGGTAGTGGTAGTCTTGCCCGCGTCAACGTGGGCACAGATACCGATGTTACGGTAGCGGTTGATTGCTGTAGTACGAGCCATAAAGCCCTCGCAAAATGAATGATGCCGATATTAGAAGCGGTAGTGCGAGAAAGCCTTGTTGGCTTCAGCCATACGGTGAACGTCTTCACGCTTCTTAACTGCAGCACCTTTGCCTTCGGCAGCGTCCAGCAGTTCGCCAGCCAAACGCAGAGCCATAGACTTCTCGCCGCGCTTGCGGGCGAAGTCTACCAACCAGCGCATTGCCAGAGCGTTACGACGGGACGGACGAACTTCGACCGGAACCTGGTAAGTAGCACCGCCTACACGGCGCGACTTCACTTCGACCAGCGGAGCGATGGCGTCGAGAGCTTTCTCGAAGATTTCCAGGGGATCGCTGTTCTTGCGCTCTTTAACTTTTTCCAGCGCGCCATAAACGATACGCTCGGCAACGGCTTTCTTGCCGCTTTCCATTACGTGGTTCATGAACTTGGCGAGGATCTGGCTTCCGTATTTCGGATCGTCCAGAATCTCACGTTTGGCTGCTACGCGACGTCTTGGCATTGATAAGCCCTCAAACGGTCTTCAGGTTAGCTCGGGACAGTTGATCCAATGGACGCGTGCCCGACCTTACTCTTATCGACTCAATATAATTAAAAACCGCAAAACGACCGATTACTTCGGACGCTTGGTACCGTACTTCGAACGACCTTGGTTACGACCTTTAACGCCGGAAGTATCCAGGGAGCCGCGAACGGTGTGGTAACGAACACCTGGCAAGTCTTTTACACGGCCGCCGCGAATCAGTACGACGCTGTGCTCTTGCAGGTTGTGGCCTTCACCACCGATGTACGAGGAAACCTCGAAACCGTTGGTCAGACGCACACGGCATACTTTACGCAGTGCCGAGTTAGGTTTTTTCGGCGTAGTGGTATACACGCGAGTGCACACGCCACGACGTTGCGGGCAGTTCTGCAGCGCAGGCACGTCGGATTTCTCGACGATACGCTTACGCGGCTGACGTACCAGCTGGTTGATAGTTGCCATCTACTAGCTCCACTGTTGTCTTTCGACATAAACAAAATGGCAGAGCAGGAGCTCCACCAAATTTAGGGGTACAAGAGTCTAAAGAGGATCTTGCCCCCAGTCAAGGCAAGGCCCCGGCCTCCCCGATCAACGAACCTCGACAAAAAGTGTCTTGATTCTCAACCGAAAAAGCCGGGGCCCCGTCTCAATCTATTGCAGACCTCAATTACCGCTGGAGTTCAGCGCTTCAGTCAGTGCTGCTTCGACTTCGCTTGCGCTTACACGCAATGGCTTGTCTGCATCACGACGACGCTTGCGCTCGCTGTGGTAGGCCAGGCCGGTACCGGCGGGGATCAGACGACCCACGACCACGTTTTCTTTCAGGCCGCGCAGGTAGTCGCGCTTGCCGGTTACCGCCGCTTCGGTCAGTACACGAGTGGTCTCTTGGAAAGAGGCCGCCGAGATGAACGATTCGGTGGACAAGGACGCCTTGGTGATACCCAGCAGTACGCGGGTGAACTTGGCGACGAACTTGTCTTCGGTGCTCAGGCGCTCGTTTTCTACCAGTACGTGAGTCAGTTCCATCTGGTCGCCCTTGATGAAGCTGGAGTCGCCGGACTCGGCAATCTCAACTTTACGCAGCATCTGACGCAGGATGGTCTCGATGTGCTTGTCGTTGATCTTCACGCCTTGCAGACGGTAAACGTCCTGGATCTCGTTAACGATGTACTTGGCCAGCGCACTTACACCCAACAGACGCAGGATATCGTGTGGATCGCTCGGACCGTCGGAGATAACTTCGCCGCGGTTCACTTGTTCGCCTTCGAAGACGTTCAGGTGACGCCACTTCGGAATCAGCTCTTCATACGGATCGCTACCGTCGTTCGGAGTAATGACCAGACGACGCTTGCCTTTGGTCTCCTTACCGAACGCGATGGTGCCGCTGACTTCAGCCAGAATCGACGCCTCTTTCGGACGACGAGCTTCGAACAAGTCGGCAACACGCGGCAGACCACCGGTGATGTCACGGGTCTTCGAAGTTTCTTGCGGAATACGAGCGATAACATCACCGATCGCAATCTGCGCACCGTCGGCAACACCGACCAGGGCGTTAGCCGGCAGGAAGTACTGAGCCGGTACGTCGGTACCTGGCAGCAGCAGATCCTTGCCATCCATACCCACCATCTTCACAGCAGGACGAATGTCCTTACCGGCAGCTGGACGGTCTTTGACGTCAAGTACTTCAATGTTGGTCATACCGGTCAATTCGTCAGTCTGACGCTTGATCGTGATGCCTTCTTCCATGCCCACGTAGGTCACAGTACCTTTCATTTCGGTAACGATCGGGTGGGTGTGCGGGTCCCACTTGGCGACGATAGCGCCAGCATCGACCTTGTCACCTTCCTTCACCGAGATCACAGCACCGTACGGCAGCTTGTAGCGCTCGCGCTCGCGACCGAAGTCGTCGGCGATAGCCAGCTCACCGGAACGGGACACGGCAACCAGGTGACCGTCGACACGCTCAACGTGCTTCAGGTTGTGCAGACGGACGGTACCGCCATTCTTCACCTGAACACTGTCAGCTGCCGAGGTCCGGCTTGCCGCACCACCGATGTGGAACGTACGCATGGTCAGCTGGGTACCCGGCTCACCGATGGACTGGGCAGCGATAACGCCAACCGCTTCACCGATGTTCACCTGGTGACCACGAGCCAGGTCACGGCCGTAGCACTTGGCGCAGATGCCATAGCGGGTTTCGCAGCTGATCGGCGAACGCACGATCACTTCGTCGATGCTGTTCAGCTCGATGAATTCGACCCACTTCTCGTCTACCAGAGTGCCGGCAGGAACGATGACGTCCTCGGTACCTGGCTTGAATACGTCACGGGCGATAACACGACCCAATACGCGCTCACCCAGTGGCTCTACAACGTCACCGCCTTCAATGTGCGGAGTCATCAGCAGGCCGTGTTCGGTGCCGCAATCGATCTCGGTAACAACCAGATCCTGCGCAACGTCAACCAGACGACGAGTCAGGTAACCGGAGTTAGCAGTCTTCAACGCGGTATCCGCCAGACCTTTACGAGCACCGTGAGTCGAGATGAAGTACTGGAGTACGCTCAAACCTTCACGGAAGTTCGCAGTAATCGGCGTTTCGATGATGGAGCCGTCCGGCTTGGCCATCAGACCACGCATACCGGCCAGCTGACGAATCTGTGCAGCGGAACCCCGTGCACCCGAGTCAGCCATCATGTACATCGAGTTGAACGATTCTTGCTCGACTTCGTCGCCATTGCGGTCGATGACCTTCTCTTTCGAGAGGTTAGCCATCATCGCCTTGGACACTTCGTCGTTAGCCTTCGACCAAAGGTCGATCACTTTGTTGTACTTCTCGCCCTGAGTTACCAGGCCCGAGGCGTACTGGCTCTCGATTTCCTTCACTTCATCGGTGGCAGCACCGATGATGCGAGCCTTTTCATCCGGGATAACGAAGTCGTTAACACCGATGGAAACGCCGGAAATGGTCGAGTAAGCGAAACCGGTGTACATCAACTGGTCAGCGAAAATAACGGTCTCTTTCAGACCCACCACGCGATAGCACTGGTTGATCAGCTTGGAGATCGCCTTTTTCTTCATCGGCAGGTTGACGACATCGAAAGACAGACCCTTCGGCACAACCTGGAACAACAGCGCACGACCAACAGTGGTGTCGACAATACGGGTGGCGCTCACGCTGCCGCCATCACGATCATTAACGGTTTCGCTGATGCGAACCTTGATCTTGGCGTGCAGAGCCGCTTCGCCGGCGCGGAATACGCGGTCGACTTCCTGCAGGTCGGCGAATACACGACCTTCGCCCTTGGCGTTGATCGCCTCACGAGTCATGTAGTACAGACCCAATACAACGTCCTGCGACGGAACGATGATTGGCTCACCGTTGGCTGGCGACAGAATGTTGTTGGTCGACATCATCAACGCACGCGCTTCCAGCTGGGCTTCCAGCGTCAGCGGTACGTGCACGGCCATTTGGTCGCCGTCGAAGTCGGCGTTGTACGCAGCACAGACCAGAGGGTGCAGCTGGATAGCCTTACCTTCGATCAGAACCGGTTCAAATGCCTGGATACCCAAACGGTGAAGGGTCGGTGCACGGTTGAGCAGCACTGGGTGTTCGCGAATCACTTCAGCGAGAACGTCCCAAACTTCTGGCAGCTCGCGCTCGACCATCTTCTTGGCGGCTTTGATGGTGGTGGCCAGGCCACGCATTTCCAACTTGCCGAAAATGAACGGCTTGAACAACTCCAGAGCCATCTTCTTCGGCAGACCGCACTGGTGCAGACGCAGGGTCGGACCTACGGTAATTACCGAACGACCGGAGTAGTCAACACGCTTACCGAGCAAGTTCTGACGGAAACGACCTTGCTTACCCTTGATCATGTCAGCCAGGGATTTCAGAGGACGCTTGTTGGAACCGGTGATAGCGCGGCCACGACGACCGTTGTCGAGCAATGCGTCGACAGCTTCCTGCAACATACGCTTTTCGTTGCGCACGATGATGTCCGGAGCAGACAGATCCAGCAGGCGCTTCAAACGGTTGTTACGGTTGATCACTCGACGATACAGATCGTTGAGGTCGGAAGTCGCGAAACGACCGCCATCCAGCGGAACCAGCGGACGCAGATCTGGCGGCAGAACCGGTAGAACGGTCAGCACCATCCACTCTGGCAGGTTGCCGGAACCCTGGAAGGCTTCCATCAACTTCAGACGCTTGGACAGCTTCTTGATCTTGGTTTCCGAGTTGGTTTGCGGAATCTCTTCGCGCAGACGGCCAATCTCGTGCTCCAGGTCGATAGCGTGCAACAGCTCGCGAACAGCCTCGGCACCCATGCGGGCGTCGAAGTCGTCACCGAACTCTTCCAGCGCTTCGAAGTACTGCTCGTCGTTCAGCAGCTGACCTTTTTCAAGAGTGGTCATGCCTGGATCGATAACGACATAGCTCTCGAAATAGAGAACCCGCTCGATATCACGCAGGGTCATGTCCATCAGCAAGCCGATACGGGACGGCAGCGACTTCAGGAACCAGATGTGGGCAACCGGCGAAGCCAGTTCGATGTGCGCCATACGCTCACGACGAACCTTGGCCAGTGCAACTTCAACGCCACACTTCTCGCAGATCACGCCGCGATGCTTCAAGCGCTTGTACTTACCGCACAGGCACTCGTAATCCTTTACCGGGCCAAAGATCTTGGCGCAGAACAGGCCGTCACGCTCAGGCTTGAACGTACGGTAGTTGATGGTTTCCGGCTTTTTAACTTCACCGAACGACCACGAACGGATCATCTCAGGCGAGGCCAATCCGATACGGATGGCGTCGAACTCTTCGACTTGACCCTGGTTTTTCAGCAAATTCAGTAGGTCTTTCAAGGCCTTTCCTCCTGGCGGAGCAGAGAGCGGGCAATCCTGCCCCGCTCTCGATTCGCGTCACGTGTTATTCGGTTTCCAGATCGATATCGATGCCGAGGGAACGAATTTCTTTGATCAACACGTTGAAGGACTCGGGCATGCCCGGCTCCATACGGTGATCGCCATCCACGATGTTTTTGTACATCTTGGTACGGCCGTTCACATCGTCCGACTTCACTGTGAGCATTTCTTGCAGAGTGTATGCAGCACCGTATGCTTCCAGTGCCCAGACCTCCATCTCCCCGAAACGCTGACCACCGAACTGCGCCTTACCACCCAGCGGCTGCTGGGTAACCAGGCTGTACGAACCGGTAGAACGAGCGTGCATCTTGTCGTCTACCAAGTGGTTCAGTTTCAGCATGTACATGTAGCCAACGGTAACTGGACGCTCGAACTTATTGCCGGTACGGCCGTCGGTCAGCTGCATCTGGCCGCTTTCTGGCAGGTCAGCCAGTTTCAGCATGGCCTTGATTTCGCTTTCCTTGGCGCCGTCGAACACCGGAGTGGCCATTGGCACGCCGCCGCGCAGGTTGTTCGCCAGATCCAGGATCTCCTGGTCGGAGAAGCTGTCCAGGTCTTCGTTACGACCGCCGATCTGGTTGTAGATCTCGTCCAGGAAGGTGCGAAGCTCTGCGACCTTGCGCTGCTCTTCGACCATGCGGTTGATCTTCTCGCCCAGACCCTTGGCCGCAAGACCCAGGTGAGTTTCGAGAATCTGACCAACGTTCATACGCGAAGGTACGCCCAGCGGGTTGAGAACCACGTCGACCGGGGTGCCATTGGCATCGTGCGGCATGTCTTCAACCGGCATGATCACGGAGACCACACCCTTGTTACCGTGACGACCGGCCATCTTGTCGCCCGGCTGGATGCGACGACGGATTGCCAGGTAGACCTTGACGATCTTCAGCACGCCTGGAGCCAGGTCATCGCCCTGCTGCAGTTTGCGCTTCTTGTCTTCGAACTTGTCGTCCAGCAGACGGCGGCGATCAACGATGTAGGCCTGGGCCTTCTCGAGCTGCTCGTTCAGAGCATCTTCAGCCATGCGCAGTTTGAACCACTGGCCATGCTCAAGACCGTCGAGAACTTCGTCGGTGATTTCCTGACCTTTCTTCAGGCCGGCGCCGCCTTCGGCTTTGTGGCCGACCAGAGCGGAACGCAGACGTTCGAAAGTAGCGCCTTCAACGATGCGGAACTCTTCGTTCAGATCCTTGCGGATCTCGTCGAGCTGGCTCTTCTCGATCGACAGGGCACGAGCATCACGCTCCACGCCGTCACGAGTGAAGACCTGCACGTCGATGACAGTACCTTTGGTGCCGGTAGGCACACGCAGGGAGGTGTCTTTAACGTCGCTGGCTTTTTCACCGAAAATCGCACGCAGCAGTTTTTCTTCCGGAGTCAGCTGGGTCTCGCCTTTCGGAGTGACCTTACCTACCAGGATGTCGCCTGCGCCAACTTCAGCACCTACATAAACGATACCGGCTTCGTCCAGCTTGTTCAGTGCAGCCTCACCCACGTTCGGGATGTCCGCAGTGATTTCCTCTGGGCCAAGCTTGGTGTCACGAGCCACACAGGTCAGTTCCTGGATGTGGATCGTGGTGAAGCGGTCTTCCTGAACCACACGCTCGGACAGGCAGATGGAGTCTTCGAAGTTGAAGCCGTTCCATGCCATGAACGCGATGCGCATGTTCTGACCCAGAGCCAGTTCACCCATGTCGGTGGACGGACCGTCGGCCATGATGTCGCTGCGCTGAACCCGATCACCCTTGCTCACCAGCGGACGCTGGTTGATGCAGGTGTTCTGGTTGGAGCGGGTGTACTTGGTCAGGTTGTAGATGTCGACACCGGCTTCACCGGTTTCAACTTCGTCATCAGCCACACGAACCACGATACGGCTGGCATCGACCGAGTCGATCACACCGCCACGACGAGCTACGACGCAAACGCCGGAGTCACGGGCAACGTTGCGCTCCATGCCGGTACCTACCAGCGGCTTGTCGGCACGCAGGGTTGGTACAGCCTGACGCTGCATGTTGGAACCCATCAACGCACGGTTGGCGTCGTCGTGCTCGAGGAACGGAATCAGCGACGCTGCAACCGAAACTACCTGCTTCGGCGAAACGTCCATCAAGGTGACGTCTTCCGGCGCCTTAACGGTGAATTCGTTCAAGTGACGAACAGCTACCAGCTCATCGACCAGTTGACCTTTGTCGTTCATGGTCGCCGAAGCCTGGGCGATCACGTGATCGGCCTCTTCAATGGCGGACAGGAACACGATCTCGTCGGTTACCAGTGCGTCTTTCACCACACGGTACGGGCTTTCGAGGAAGCCGTACTGGTTGGTGCGCGCATAGGCCGCCAAGGAGTTGATCAGACCGATGTTCGGACCTTCAGGCGTTTCAATCGGGCATACACGACCATAGTGAGTCGGGTGTACGTCACGGACTTCGAAGCCTGCACGCTCACGGGTCAGACCACCTGGGCCGAGTGCAGAAACACGACGCTTGTGGGTGATCTCGGACAGCGGGTTGTTCTGGTCCATGAACTGGGACAGCTGGCTGGAACCGAAGAACTCTTTCACCGCCGCAGCCACTGGCTTGGCATTGATCAGGTCTTGCGGCATCAGGCCTTCGCTTTCAGCCATCGACAGACGCTCTTTGACCGCGCGCTCTACACGCACCAGGCCAACGCGGAACTGGTTCTCGGCCATTTCGCCTACGCAGCGAACACGACGGTTACCCAGGTGGTCGATGTCGTCGACGATGCCTTTACCGTTACGGATGTCGACCAGAGTCTTCAGTACGGCAACGATGTCTTCTTTGCACAGAACGCCCGAACCTTCGATCTCGGTACGACCGATACGACGGTTGAACTTCATCCGGCCAACGGCGGACAGGTCATAGCGCTCAGGGCTGAAGAACAGGTTGTTGAACAGCGTCTCGGCAGCATCTTTGGTTGGTGGCTCGCCAGGACGCATCATGCGATAGATCTCGACCAGGGCTTCCAGTTGGTTGCTGGTGGAGTCGATCTTCAGAGTGTCGGAAACGAACGGACCGCAGTCGATGTCGTTGGTGTACAGAGTTTCGATGCGAACAACCTGAGCCTTGGCAATTTTCGCCAGGATCTCGGTGTTCAGCTCGGTGTTGCACTCTGCCAGGATCTCGCCGGTAGCCGGGTGCACGATAGCCTTGGCGGTGGTGCGACCCAGGACGTAGTCCAGAGGCACATCCAGCTCTTTGATACCGGCTTTTTCCAGCTGGTTGATGTGACGAGCGGTGATACGACGACCCTGCTCGACAATAACCTTGCCCTTGTCATCCTGGATGTCCAGAACGGCAATTTCACCACGCAGGCGCTGAGGCACCAGCTCCAGGCTCAGGCTCTCGCCTTTCACGTGGAATACGTTGGTGGTGTAGAACGCGTCCAGCACTTCTTCAGTGGTGTAACCCAGCGCGCGCAGCAGAACCGATGCCGGCAGTTTGCGGCGACGGTCGATACGCACGAACACGCAGTCTTTCGGGTCGAATTCGAAGTCCAGCCACGAACCGCGGTAAGGAATGATCCGCGCGGAGTACAGCAGCTTACCGGAGCTGTGCGTCTTGCCACGGTCGTGGTCGAAGAATACGCCAGGAGAACGGTGCAGCTGGGAAACGATTACACGCTCGGTACCGTTGATTACGAAGGTACCGTTCTCAGTCATCAGGGGGATTTCACCCATGTAGACTTCTTGCTCTTTGATGTCCTTGATCGCTTTGTTCGACGATTCTTTGTCGAAAATGATCAGACGAACTTTTACCCGCAAAGGTACGGCGTAAGTCACACCACGCAACACGCATTCTTTAACATCAAACGCCGGTTCGCCCAGGCGATAACCGACATACTCCAACGCAGCATTGCCGGAGTAGCTGATGATCGGGAAAACGGATTTGAAGGCCGCATGCAGGCCCACGTCGCGGAACTGATCTTTAGTCGCTCCCGCTTGCAAGAATTCACGATACGAATCCAGCTGGATGGCCAGGAGGTACGGCACATCCATGACGTCCGGCAACTTGCTAAAGTCCTTGCGGATACGTTTTTTCTCAGTATATGAGTAAGCCATCAGCGTTCCCCAGCTTGGTCACCTGCTTATTCGGCTCCTCCCGACGGGAGCAGCCAGAAAATCGTGCAAACCCTTTGGTTTGCGCCACCGCACAGGGTGGGTTACAGCACGTTATTGGCACCGACCCAGTCGGCCGCCAATAACGGAAAAAGGCCGGTGGCAAAAGCCACCAGCCATCAGCCGTTCGCTTAACGCTTGGGCTGGAGACACAAAGTCGATGCTTACTTGAGCTCGACTTTAGCGCCTGCTTCTTCCAGAGCTGCTTTGGCTTTTTCAGCTGCTTCTTTAGCAACAGCTTCCAGAACCATGGCAGGAGCGCCGTCAACTACAGCCTTGGCTTCTTTCAGGCCCAGACCGGTCAGTTCACGTACAGCCTTGATCACGTTAACTTTCTTCTCGCCAGCTTCGGTCAGCATGACGTTGAATTCAGTTTGCTCTTCAACAACAGCGGCAGCAGCAGCTGGGCCAGCAGCGGCAACAGCAGCGGTAACGCCGAAGGTTTCTTCCATTGCTTTGATCAGCTCAACAACTTCCAGAACGGTTTTCTGGCCGATTGCTTCGATGATTTGCTCGTTAGTCAGAGACATGACTATAAATTCCTGTATTGGGGTGACAGCCTACGCAGCCATCAAATTAAACATATGATTTTGAAAGGGCTTGCAGTGCCTTAGGCAGCAGCAGCTTCTTTCTGGTCGCGAATAGCCGCCAGAGTACGAGCCAGCTTGCTGGTAGCGCCTTGAATCACGCTCATCAGCTTCGCAATAGCTTCGTCGCGAGTTGGCAGCGAAGCCAACACGTCGATCTCGTTTGCTGCGAGGTACTTGCCCTCGAACGCAGCTGCCTTGATCTCGAACTTGTCCTGACCCTTTGCGAACTCTTTGAAAATACGAGCAGCAGCGCCCGGATGTTCCTTGGAGAATGCAATCAGGGTAGGGCCGACGAACGCGTCGTTGAGCACGTCATATTGAGTGCCTTCAACAGCGCGCTTGAGCAGGGTGTTACGTACGACACGTACATAAACACCAGCTTCGCGGGCCTCTTTACGGAGTCCGGTCATAGCGCCTACTGTCACACCACGGGCATCAGCCACGACAGCGGACAGAGCGGCTTTGGCAGCCTCGTTGACTTCAGCGACGATGGCCTTCTTGTCTTCGAGTTTAATTGCCACGGGTTTAACTCCTGCTTGTTACCGTTTCATCCAACCGGAGTTGGATGTCGTTTTGGTGTCTGATTCGGTAAGGAACCGGGAGCACCATCTGCGTAGGCTTGTGGTTTAAGACTTGCGTCGCCTACGGTCTTGGATAGCCCCCGCCAGGCAGGGACCCCAATTTTTCAACTGACACAATCGCTTGCGTCAGCTTATGTCTTATACGTCCAGCGAACCTTGGTCGATGACCAAGCCTGGGCCCATAGTAGTGCTCAGGGTAACGCGCTTGACGTAGATACCTTTCGAAGAAGCTGGCTTGATACGCTTGAGATCAGCGATCAGAGCTTCAACGTTTTCCTTCAGCTTGACGGCGTCGAAGCCGACCTTGCCAACGGAGGTGTGGATGATGCCGTTTTTGTCGGTGCGGTAGCGAACCTGACCAGCTTTGGCGTTCTTAACGGCCGAGGCTACGTCTGGAGTTACGGTACCGACTTTCGGGTTAGGCATCAGGCCGCGAGGACCCAGAACCTGACCCAGCTGACCTACAACGCGCATTGCATCCGGGGAAGCAATAACTACGTCATAGTTCAGGTCGCCGGCTTTCATTTCGGCAGCCAGATCGTCCATACCTACGCGGTCTGCACCGGCAGCCAAGGCGGCTTCAGCAGCTGGACCCTGGGTGAACACAGCAACACGTACAGTCTTGCCAGTGCCGTGTGGCAGCACGGTAGCGCTACGAACAACCTGGTCAGATTTACGTGGGTCTACGCCCAGGTTCACAGCTACGTCTACAGACTCGCTGAACTTAACGGTCGACAGCTCGGTCAGGAGAGCGGCAGCTTCTACGAAGTTGTAGGCCTTGCCTGCTTCAATCTTGCCGGCGATAGCCTTTTGGCGCTTGGTCAGCTTAGCCATTACACACCCTCCACGTTAAGGCCCATGCTACGAGCAGAACCGGCGATAGTACGCACGGCTGCATCCATATCAGCTGCAGTCAGATCGGCGTTTTTGGTTTTCGCGATCTCTTCCAGCTGAGCACGGGTAACAGTGCCAACCTTAACGGTGTTTGGACGAGCAGAACCGCTGGTCAGACCAGCAGCTTTCTTCAGCAGAACCGAAGCTGGGGTGCTCTTAGTTTCGAAAGTGAAGCTGCGGTCACTGTAAACAGTGATGATCACAGGAGTCGGCAGACCTGGCTCAAGACCCTGAGTACGGGCGTTGAAAGCCTTGCAGAATTCCATGATGTTCACGCCGTGCTGACCCAGAGCAGGACCAACGGGCGGGCTTGGGTTGGCCTGAGCGGCCTTAACTTGCAGCTTGATGTAAGCAGTAATCTTCTTAGCCATGAGGCACTCCAATTACGGGTTCAGACGCCTAGAAAGGCTCCCCGGTTACTTGCGCGTTTATCCCAGTGACGAAAAAACCCCACAGCCTAAGGCTGCGGGGTATGGGATTCTCGTTCAGTTATGCCTTTTCGACCTGACTGAACTCTAGCTCTACCGGAGTAGAGCGACCGAAAATGAGCACCGCCACTTGAATGCGGCTCTTTTCGTAGTTAACTTCTTCGACCGTGCCGTTAAAGTCAGCAAATGGGCCGTCAGTAACACGAACCACTTCACCCGGCTCAAACAAGGTCTTAGGCTTGGGCTTGTCGCTACCATCAGCCACACGACGCAGAATTGCTTCCGCCTCTTTATCGGTGATAGGAGCCGGCTTATCAGCAGTACCGCCAATAAAGCCCATGACACGAGGAGTATCCTTGACCAAGTGCCAAGTACCCTCGTTCATATCCATCTGCACCAGCACGTAGCCTGGAAAGAATTTACGCTCGCTCTTGCGCTTCTGGCCATTGCGCATCTCAACCACTTCTTCAGTGGGGACCAGAATTTCGCCGAAGCCATCTTCCATGCCAGCCAGCTTCACACGCTCGATCAACGAACGCATTACATGCTTCTCGTAACCCGAGTAAGCATGCACAACGTACCAACGCTTAGCCACGGGACACCCTTAGCCAACAATCAAGGAAACAAGCCAGCCGAGCAGGGAATCTAAACCCCACAACAGCAACGCCATGACCAACACAACAGCCACAACAATCAAAGTGGTCTGCGTAGTCTCTTGGCGAGTTGGCCATACGACTTTACGAATCTCAGTGCGCGCTTCCTTAACCAGAACAAAGAACGACTTACCCTTGGCAGTTTGCAAGCCAACAAAGGCAGCAACAGCAGCAATGACAAGTAGCGCTAGGACACGGTACAGGATCGGCGAAGCAGAATAGTACTGATTGCCAACAACACCAACAACCACCAAAGCAACCACAACGAGCCACTTTAGCAGATCGAAGCGAGAGCCTTGAGCTTCAGCCTTAGGAGTCATCTATGAAGATCCTGTGAAAAGAAAGCCAGACACATTGAGTGAATCTGGCAGGTCAGGAGGGAATCGAACCCCCAACCTACGGTTTTGGAGACCGTCGCTCTGCCAATTGAGCTACTGACCTAAAAACAAAATCAGGCCGACCATTATGTCGGCCCGATGGAGATATATCAAGAACTTATTCGATG
>NZ_JAJTTH010000027.1 GCF_021341665.1 Pseudomonas sp. Au-Pse12
ACGCCGCCCCAGGCCATCCATGGCCTGGGGCGGCTAGCTCGGCATCCATGCCGAGCTGCCCCCTACGCAACGCCTGCGTTCGGCCTCCTGAAGGGGCAGGAAGATCAAGAGCCAAAGCCAAAGCCAGATCAAAGGCCAAAGCAAAGCCCAAAGCAAAGCCAACACTGTCGACAGTGGCCTCGCTCTCAGAGCTTCATGCCCACCGCCAGCCGATTAAAGGCATTCATCAAGGACACGGCCAAGGTCAGGTCGGAAATCTCGACCTCGCTAAAGTGCGCTTTCAGCGGTTCGTACAGCGCGTCCGGCGCGCCCTTGTCGTGGACGTAGGTGAGGGTTTCGGCCCAGGCCAGGGCCGCGCGCTCGCGGTCGTTGAACAGTTCGCTGACGCGCCAGCCGGCGAGGCAATCCAGTTTGTCCTGGGCGACTCCACATTCACGCAGGGTCTGTGAGTGCTTGCCCAGGCAGAACGAGCAGCCGTTGATCTGCGACACGCGCAAATACACCAGTTCCAGCAAGGGCAGGCCCAGGGGGCTGGCGGCCAGGGCGGTGTTGGTGGCGAGCAGGCCTTGATAGGCGGCCGGCGACAAAGTGGCAAAGGGCAGTCTGAGTTGGCTCATGGTGAAACTCCGCTGGAGAAAAAAGTGATCAAGCGCAAACAAGGGGGGTGAACAGTGGCTGGGAGGACAGTGCGCCGCGGGCCTCGTCGAGGGTTGCGCGCACCGCTTCGTCACCGAATACCAAGCCCTGCAGATAAGTGAACTGCAGGTCGAACAGGCCGAGGGTGTTCAGCACCTGGCGCAGGTAAGGCGTCAGAAAATCCGGTTGGGCTGCCCGTTCGCCCTGGTGAAAGCCGCCGGAACTCACCAGCACATGCACCGGGCGGTCCTTGAGCAGGCCGACCTTACCCTCTGGGCCGGAACTGAAGGTGCGGTGAATGCGCAGCACATAGTCGATCCACAGCTTGAGCGCCGCCGGCAGGGTGAAGTTGTGCATGGGCGTGGCAATCAGCAGCACATCGCAGCGCTCCAACTCACGAATCAACCCTTCGGACACTTCGAACAGTGGCGCGTCGAAGGGCGTGGCGGTGGTCAGGGCGTGGGCGTAGTCCAGGCCCAGCGGTGGCAACGGCTGCGCCCCCAGATCGCGCTCGACCAGTTCGAGCTGCGGATAGCGTTGGCGCAGGGAGCTCAGTAGCTCCATTGCCAGCCGGTGCCCCTGGGAAACCTGGCCATGGGGGCTGGCGTTGATCAACAGAACAGTGTTCATGCCGGCTCCCCACCGCGAAGCCGCTCGGTGAAGTGCATGCCGCGGGCCAGCAACCCCTGGCGGAAATAGAAGCGCTGGGCCAGGGGCATATGCAGGCCGGTATCCAGCACGAAGTGCTCGCATTGACGCTGCACGGCCTCATCCCGCACGGCGCTCAACAGCCGCGCTCCCAAGCCGCTGCGTTGAAGCTCCGGGCTCACCACCAGGTCATCGACGTAGATGAAACGCCCGTAGAGCAGGTTTTCCAGCTCGCGGTAACCCGCCAGGCCGACGATGCGCTCGGCGTCCCACGCGGCGAGCAAACGGTAGCCCTGCTCGGTTTGCCGGGCCAGTTGGGCGACATAGGCCGCCGGGCGGGTGAGGTGCGGGCGCAAGACACGCATCACGTCGAAACTGGCCGCCAGGGCCGCCTCGGTATCGAGGTGTTGAAGGGTGTAGGGCATGTCCGTCATCCGCTGAAAAGAGATGGCCCACTTTAAAAGGTCGATGGCTTAAGCTACAGGGCCAAAAAATGCACAAATGACTAGGCCATGATCCTTCCTTTCGAATTGGACCGCAGCCAGACGGCGCCGATCTATCGCCAGCTGTACCAGCGGTTTCGCGAGTCCATCGCCGATGGCCGCCTGCGCCCGGGGGACCGCGTGCCGGCGGTTCGCGCCTTGGCGGCGGAACTCAACCTGGCGCGGGGCACCGTGGAAGCCGCCTACCAACTGCTGATAGGCGAGGGCTACCTGATTGCTCGCGGCGCCGCCGGGACCATTGTCACCCCGCAACTGGCGCCGATTTCCGCGCCCGCGCAGCGCGCCCCGGTGGCTGCAACGACCCACCAAGCCACCCATGCCGGCATGTCGCCCTTGGCGCTGCAAATGGGCCTGCCAGCGCTGGACGCCTTTCCGCGCAAGCTCTGGACCCGCTTGGCGGGCCGGCAACTGCGCCAGGCGGGCGTCGAAGGCCTGGTCTACCCGGACGCGCGCGGCTACGCCCCGCTGCGGGCGGCCATTGCCTCCTACCTGGGGATTTCCCGGGGCATCACCTGCCACCCGGAGCAGATTTTCGTCTGCGCCGGTTACCGCGCCTGCCTCGACCTGATCAGCCACACCCTGATGCGTCCGGGCGAAACCTGCTGGCTGGAGGAGCCCGGCTACTTCATGGCCAGGAACGCACTGCTGGAAGCCGGTGCACAGCTGATGCCGGTGCCCGTGGACGATCAAGGCCTGGACGTCGCCCAAGGCATCGCCCGCGCCCCCGAGGCCGGCTTTGCCGTGGTCACCCCGACCCACCAGAGCCCGCTGGGAGTGTCGCTATCGCTGCCACGCCGCCTGGCCCTACTGGACTGGGCCAATCGTCAGGGCAGCTGGATCATCGAGGACGATTACGACAGCGAATACCGCTACCAGGGCAAGCCCCTGCCGGCCCTCAAGAGCCTCGACCAGCAGGGCCGCGTGCTCTACACCGGCACCTTCAGCAAAGTCCTGTTTCCGGGGCTGCGCCTGGCCTACCTGGTGGTGCCCGCCGAACAGACCCCAGCGTTCGCCCGCCAGGCGGATCGTTTGCACAACCACTGCCCGCACCTGCTGCAGGCGACGGTCGCGGCCTTTCTCAACGAGGGGCACTTTGCTCGGCATCTGAACAAGATGCGGGGCCTGTATGCGCGTCGGCGGCAGTGGCTGGTGGAGGCGTTGCACCAGGCGTTGGGTGGGCGTTTGCAGATAGACCCGCAGGCGGGGGGCATGCATGTGGTGGCTGGGCTGGGGGAGGGGGACGATGTGCAGATTGCCCAGCGGGCTCGGGAGGTGGGGATTGTGGTGGAGCCGTTGTCGCAGTGGTATCTGGGGGAAGGGGGGAGGCAGGGGTTGGTGATGGGGTTTACCAATGTGGGCAGTGCGGAGCAGGCGGCGAGTGTGGCGGTGCGATTGGGGCGGGTTGTTGGGTGAAAGGGAGGCAACTGGCGATTTCGCAGCGAACCCTGTAGGAGCTGGCTTGCCAGCGAAGCTCGCCAACGATGACGCGCAGGCACCTTCTTTCAGCGTGGGCTTGGGTACGGGGGGTGTACATATCTGTTGCTGCGGGTGTGGCCACTGGCGGTTTCGCCCTTACGGCGAGTCCCTTTTTTTCAAACGCCACAAAAAGGAACCAAAAAACGCTTGCCCCTCCACTCGGTGCCTCGCCTAGGCTCGGCATGCCCTCTCTCCGGCATTGATCCGTGGGCCGCCGCCACAGGCCATCCATGGCCTGGGGCGGCTAACCCGGCGTCCTGCCGGGTTACCCACGGCTCAATGCCTGCGTTCGGCCATCGTGGTTAACGGGGCAGGAAGATCAAAGGCCAAAGCCAGATCAAAAGCCAAAGCCAAGCCAAGTGCGTTTTACGCGCTGGTTGAGTTCAATGGCGTTCATGCCTCTTGCTCTGTTCGCCACTGAATCACCTCCAGCACCGCGCAACCCTCCCGGGTGAGCAGATGCACCCCTCGGGTGACCCGCGTCAGGTCGCAGTCGGCAATGTCTTTCAGATTAAGCGTGGACAGCGTGTCCATCAGATCCCGCACCACGGTGAAACGATGGGCCGCACTGCTGGCACCTAAGGAATACGAATGCCCAATGCGTTTAATGTTGGTGTGTCCATCTGCCCGTTCACAGTCAGGCCGTTGTCCGTTTGAAACGACATCAGTGCTCCTCGAGTCCCTTTGCCCATCACGCCATCGATTGCTCCTTGGTAGTACCTGCGCACCATTAAGGCCGTTTGCACTCGTATGACCAGGTTGCTTTTCTGTACTTCGCTAGGTCGTGTTCGAGTAGTCGTTGAGGTCGTGCCTGTCGATGTACCAGATGATTGGTAAAAAGAGTTGCTGGTTGATGAGCCGGAAGAGCTGCTTGAACCGTAATTCGAGCTGCTTGGTGTGTTGTAGCTGCGAGTGCTCGTGGCAGGAGGGTTGTAGTAGCGAGGCGCGCTATAGCCACTTGATCCACTGTAATGAGAGCTATGGGAGCTGTGCGAGCGGTGTGAACTATGCGAGCGGTGAGCTGCGTACATATTGGTCGCGTCAGGGGCATTGAGCGTGTCGGCAAAGACTGGTGGCTGACTCTTCTCCCGTGGCTCCCAATTTGCATCGGCAAGTGGCATTGGGTTGGCCTGGGCAAGGTTGATACTCGCGACCGGCAACAGGGTTATGCCCCCAATCAGGATTTTCCAGCGATCAAGCAGTTTCACTGTGCGCTCCTTGCGTAGGCATTGAATGCCTCAGTTGATAGTTTTTTTATCCCACGGCTTTGCCAGCGCGCGGTATGAGATTTGAAAAAGCCCGAGCATTGATGAGCTGCGGCGCATTGTTGGCAGGTGTCGATGAACAGATTCTTCCAGTCTGAGATGCTCTGGCGTGCAAAGCGTGAGAGATGCGCAGGCACCAGGCACAGAGGGAGGTTATAGATTGAGACCGGCAATCCTCGGTTGTGCAGAAAGTAGATGGCCTGACTTAGCGACTCTTGGTAATCCAGAGGATCAATCCACAGCTCCTCATAATGCTTTCGTGCTAAGCCAGTACTCTCTATACCCATCAGTGCAATATGTCGTACGAAGGGCAAATTACGGAAAATGTAGTGAGCGAGCTCTGGAAGTCGTGGCGTGGTCAGTCGGTTGAGGACGACGCGAATCTCGATGATCTGGTTGGCTCGAGCGAGGTTGTACAGCCCTTGGAGTGTTTCGCTAAAGGCCCCTGGCGCCTGCACTACGTGGTCATGATCTCTTGCGTTGTCGGCATACAGTGGGATGCCCCAACTTAGTTGCGGATGTTGGATATGAGCAAGTGACTCTATCCAACTCGGATCCTTGAACAGCCGGCCATTACTCAATACATGAATAGATTTTTGTCGAAGCACAGTTTTGCACTTGGCTAAGATTTCCAACAAACCGTCGCGGTAGAGCGTGGGCTCCCCGCCGCTGATGCCTAGGTTCTCCTCACCAGGATCCATTAGATCGATCAGACGAAGGTTCTCCTCAATGTGCCAACGATCATCAATATCCTTAGGTGGTTGGGAGCACATCAAGCAGAGGCTGTTGCAACGATCAGTCATGAACAGCAGGTTACTGTCGGAGCCGCGTCGATAGAGAACTCGGACGATCGGGCTTCCGGGTGTTATGGCAATTACGTCACCAGGGCGAACGACATCTGGATCTTTTGGGGAGTGAAGTCGCAGCTTGCCGACCTCTGCACTCCCGCTAAGTTGTTCCGGAGTAAGGAAGCCTCCAACGGGTAATGATAGTAAGTGCGGGTTACGTTGAAGCTCGGCATCTGGCAGCCACAGTATTAGATCGTCGAAGCTCACGTCCCCAGCGCAGATGGATACGCCTTGTTCAATGAACTCGTCTACGGTGACGACCTTCAGCAACTTAGGTTCAATTAGATGCTGGATCTCGAAATGGGTATCTTTTCTTAGCATCGTTCCTACCCTCGATACCCAGGGAAGAGGATTTCGGAGTAGGCGCGACGATTTAGCCAGGAAAGCAAGACGCGTTGGATATCATCGCCGCCATCTCTCAATAGTTCGAATAGATGTTGCAGTAGTCCTAGATTTTTCTTACAGAAGCTACTGAAGGCACGGTGACCAATCGGATCGCCTTGGCGTGCGAAGTGTTCCACAGGGTCGGCGCCGCAATAGGGGACGAGTGCGCAATCCACGCAGCCCGGTAGTGTTTCGGCAACACCACTTGTTAGTAATGCTTCCATGACTGGTGAGCGTAGTAGCTCGGCTAACGGCTGATGCACGCTGCCTAAACGCAAACCATCCTCGCCCATTTCCAGCAGCATTCTTGCTTCGTCAGATGGGTACACGTAGCCATCGTAGTTATAAACCAAGGCCGCAGTGCCGGCACCGGCAGGTGAGCGCAGATCGACATAGCCAGATGAGAAAGGCGTGAGGATGTTCTTTAGCAGTAGACTCGCGTAGCTCTCTGATAAGTACACACCTTGTTGATTGATCTCCAGCAGGTAAGCCAGCGCTTCCTTGTAGAACGCCAAATAACGCTCCATCGAGTAGTCCAGCCGTTGTGCACCTTTCGAGGCGAAACCGTAGGGACTTAAAGGGCGAAGGGAGATACTGGAAAACCCCCGGGCTACATACTCGTCGATGATCGCTCTTGGTTGCTCAAGGCTCCTCGCCGTTAACGTCGTTAGAGCCGAGACAGCTTCATGGCCTAGGTGTTCGCGGACGCGACTAATGCCGTCTAGGGTTCGTTCATAAGAGTCTCGGGAGGGAGTGGGGCGGTTAGCGTTGTGTAATGACGCCGGTCCATCGAGCGAAGTAGAAAACTGGATGTGATGCTTCTTGGCGAAGACGAGAACTTCTTCGGTCAAGTGATGGAGTGTGGTTGTGATGACGAATTGGATATCGCGCTGTTCCACGACGTTCCGTTCCACTATCCATTCGGTGATCTGGCGGACGCGTTCAAAGGCCAATAGAGGTTCGCCACCTTGGAACTCTACCGTGAGGGCTCGAGCGTTCGACTCGAACATGCGGTCTACGGCAGCACGTGCATCTGCTTCGGAAAGGTCATGTCCAGAGCCACCTAAAGGTGCACGTGATACTTGGCAATACTGACATGTATGGTTGCAACGCAGAGTCACCACAAACAGGTGTAATGCAGGACCTTGCAGGAGGAAGTCTTTCCGACTGCGGTACTGCGCCGCCATCTCCGGAATTGGATCGTGTTGATCTGGCTCGTAAATAAAATGACGAGCGAGTAGATCCTTGTATAGAGAGGTTCCTGGCTGTACGCGCTTAAAACTTAGATCTCGAAGTTGTGGATCGGTGACATGGAGGTACTCGCCTGTTTCAGAAGTAAGCAAAATATCCCGTTCATTCCCTGAACTCATACGCATGAAGCGAAATGGCAGGAGGCGATAACCTTGGGTTTCGGTGGCTATCAAGGTCATTGAGGCAATCCACATCCAGTGAGTGCGGCACGTGCCAAGACTTCTCGCAATCCAGCCGTTTCACTATGGATGTGGTCACGTAAAGCAAAGTCATTCAGATGCTGGAGAACTAGCGCCCGTGCGTGATCAATAGAGAGGGCTGTTTGGGCGCTGGAAGGGTAGATCGTGAGGTTTATAAAACCAGGCTCAGGAGTGATCTGAATAGCCAATTCAGCGGCCAAGCTATAGGCGGTTCTTTGCGCTGCGCTGAGGGGGTATGCGGTGTCGCTGAGGTGCAGAGTGACTGGCCATGTCATCAATATCAATCCTTGAAAGCCCTGAAGAGTGTACGGATTTTGCCGAGTTCCTGGGCGATTGGCCATCATTCGTCGCAGCTTTCTTTAAAATATTTCTGTGCTCGCGTTCTTGACTGCAATCGATTGGATTTAATGAAGTCCCGGCCAGGCGGTCTTGCGAACGGCAGCTGTCAAATCAGCGATTTCCCTGTGGGTGTCGGCTGCCAGCAAAACTCGTCAACGATGACGCGGAGTTACCTTCTTACCGCGTGCACTTGGGGGCGCTTGGCGTACATATCCGTTGCTGCGGTCGCGGCCACTGGCGGTTCCGCTCTTACAGCGGGTCACTTTGGAAAAGCC
>NZ_JAJTTH010000028.1 GCF_021341665.1 Pseudomonas sp. Au-Pse12
CCCACGGCTCAATGCCTGCGTTCGGCCATCGTGTCTAAGGGGGCAGGAAGATCAAAAGCCAGATCAAGATCAACATCTGACGGCGGCCTGTCGGCCGACCTTGTTCTTGTCCTGTTGCCCCTTTTTCACTGCCCTCTTCACGATGAATGAGGCCCCTGTAGCCGCTGCCGCAGGCTGCGAACGCTCTGGGCGGCACTCCGTCGCAGGAGACGCTAAACCTGCCTCCCCAATGTTCCTGACACACCGCGCCGCCTGGTTTTGCGAGCGCTAGCGCTCGTTCGCAGCCTGCGGCAGCGGCTACAAGGAACCGGCCTGCGCACCTTTGCTTTGGCTTTGCTTTGGCTTTTGATCTTGATCTTGATCTGCCTGCCCCTTCAGGAGGCCGAACGCAGGCGTTGCGTAGGGGGCAGCTCGGCGGGGATGCCGAGCTAGCCGCCATCAGGCCATGGATGGCCTGTGGCGGCGGGCCCCCGGAGCAATGCCGGAGAGAGGGAACACCGAGCCTTAGCGAGGTGCCGGATGCAGGGGCAGGAGCCCTTTGCTTACTTTGGGGCTTTTCCAAAGTGAGTCGCTGTAAGAGCGAAACCCTAAGTGGCCGTTACCGCAGCAACGGATATGTACACCGTCAACCTCGCCGTAAGGGCGAAACCGCCAGCCGCCACATCCGCAGCAACGGATATGTAAACCGCCCCTCTAGCCCCAGTCAGACCCAGCCAGCCCCTACACCACCGCCGCAGGTTGCAACTGACGCTTGCGCTGCATCAGGTAATAGGCGCCATAGCACAGAACGATAAACCCCGACCCCCAGTACAACGACGGCCGCTGGGTTGCATCCAATGCCAGAAACACAAACAACGAACTGCACAGAACAATGCACAACAACGGCACCAGCGGAAACCACGGCGCGCGGTATTTGAGCTGGTGCAGTTGCCCCCCGTCACCCAGGAACTGACGACGGAAACGGTACTGGGCCAGGGCAATCACGATCCAGGTCACGGTGCCGGCCATGCCGCTCACGGCCATCAGCACCATGAACAGGGTGTCGGCGGCGATGAAGCTGGTCATCAGCGAGATCAGGGCAAAGCACAAGGTGATGGCCAGGGCCCGCAGCGGCACGCCCTGTTTGCTCAGGGGCGACAGGGCCTTGGGCGCCATGCCGGATTTGGACATGGCCCAGAGGATCCGCGTCGAGGCGTAGAGCCCGGAGTTGCCCACCGAGAGGATCGCCGTGAGGATCACGAAGTTCATCAGGTCGGCGGCGTAGGGAATGCCTACCATGTCGAACACCTGGACGAAGGGGCTTTCCACCAGCCCGGCTTGCTGCCAGGGGATGATCGCCGCCAGCACCATCACCGCCAGGACGTAGAAGATCAGCACGCGGAACACCACGTTGCGCACGGCCCGCGGGATGCTTTTTTCCGGCTGGTCGGTTTCGCCGGCGGCCACGCCCATGATCTCGCAGCCCTGGAAGGCGTAGACCACGGTCATCATCACCGCGAACACCGCCGGCAGGCCGTTGGGGAACAGGGAGTCGCCCTTGAGGTTGTCGAACACCGGGGCCGGGGCGCCGCCCGGCAGGTCGATGACGCCAAAGATGACCAGCGCGCCGACCACGATGAAGCTCAGGATCGCCAGCACCTTGACCCCGGCGAACCAGTATTCGGCCTCGCCGAAGGCGCGGGTGGCCAGGGCGTTGATGCCGAACAGCAAGGCCACGAACAGCGCCGACCAGTACCAGATCGGCACGTCGGGGAACCAGCGCTGCATCAGCATGCCGGCGGCGGTGAACTCCAGGCCCACGGTGGTGGCCCAGCTCATCCAGTAGACCCAGCCGATCATGAAGCCGGTGGCCGGGCCGATGTATTTCGTGGCGTGGGCCTGGAACGAGCCGGACACCGGCATCTGCACCGACAGCTCGCCCAGGCAGACCATCACCAGGTACATCAGGAACCCGGCCACCAGATAAGACAGGATCGCCCCCCAGGGGCCGCCCTGGTTGATGGTGACCCCGGAGCCCATGAACAGCCCGGTGCCGATCACACCGCCCAGGGACAGCATGAAAATGTGCCGGCTCTTCAGCGAGCGCGTCAGGTGTATGCCTTTACGTTCAGTGGTGGTTGTCATGGCGCACCTCAGCAGTCGGTCAGGCGCGGGGCGCGGGTCGAAGGGGTGCGGCGGGAGGCGGAAGCAGCTTGCAGGCAGTTCATTATTATTATCTCCAATAAGCTTCGAAGACCGCGGCGGGCGCGGCTCAAGCGATTATTGGAAAGCCATGTAAGTTCGGATTGAACGCCAGGATCGAAGATGTAAAAAGTCGTAAGGATTTTGTACGTCAGGCCGCCAACAGCTGTTGCAGCAAGGCCCGGGACTGCTGCCAGGACGCTTGCAGAGCCGTCGCCAGGGCCGCCAGCGCCGGGCGATCGGCCTGCTCTGCCGCAGCTTCCAGCTGGCGCAACACCTGGGCCAGGGCGCAGAAGCCCAGGGAATCCACGCTGCCCGCCAGGCGATGGGCCAGGTGCAGGACTTCGGTGCAGTCGTCGGCGGCCAGGGCGTCGGCCAGCCGTGGCTGTTGCTGATCCAGGGCATCGGCCAGGACCTGGAGCAGGCCGTGCAATTTCTGCTCGCCCAGCAGGCTGCGATGGGTGTCCAGCACGCTCTGATCGAGCAAGCCTTGCCGGGTGTCGGCCGGCGGCACCTGGACCTGCCCGGCCAGCACCTGCCGCAGGCTGGCCAGCTGCAACGGCTTGCCGAGAATGCCCTGCATGCCGGCCTGCAGATAACCGCGCACCAGCGACGGCTGCACGCTAGCAGTGAGGGCAAAGATCCGCGCCTGCCGATTGGGCCCAGGGCGGCGGCGGATTTCCCGACACAGCTCGACCCCGCTGATGCCGGGCAGGTGCACGTCCAGCAGCAACAGGTCGAAGGCCTGCTGCCGGCACAGGGCCAGGGCCGTCTCGCCGTCTTGCGCCAGCCACACCTGATGGCCGTCACGCTCAAGCAGGCCGCTGGCCACTTCGCGATTCAGGGCCACGTCTTCCACCACCAGGATCCGCAACGCCTGCGTCGGCGCCTGGAGCGCGGGCGCCGGCACAGGCTCCTGACCGATGCCCAGCAGCAGCTCGAACCAGAAACAACTGCCCTGCCCCAGCTCGCTGTCGACGCCGATGCGCCCGTCCAGTTGCTGCAGCAGGTGCTTGCAGATGGCCAGGCCCAGGCCGGTGCCGCCATAGCGGCGGCTGACTTCGTCACTGGCCTGGACGAAACGCTCGAAGATCTTCTCGCGCATCGACGCGGCAATGCCGATGCCGTTGTCGCGCACGCAGCAGCGCAGGCGCTGGCCCTCGGCGGTGCTGTGCAGCACCTGCACCTCGACCCGCACCCAGCCGTCTTCGGTAAAGCGAATGGCGTTGGCCAGCAGGTTGCTCAGCACCTGGCGCAGGTACTGCTCGGCGCCCTGCTGGCGCGGCGCCAGTTGCGGGTCGATGTGCAGCTCCAGGCGGGTGCGATTGCCCTCGGCCCGGGGCTGCAACAGGGTGCTGACTTCTTCCAGCAGTTGGCGCAGGGAGAAGTCCCGCCGTTCCGGGCGGCTTTCGCCCTCTTCCAGGCGGGCAAAGGACAGCACTTGGTTGAGGATGCTCAGCAGGCCCTCCCCGGCCTGGTGCAAGGCCTGCAAGCGCTGGCGGTCCTGCTGCTCAAGCGGCGCCTGGCGCAGCAGTTCGGCCATGCCGAGGATGCCGTTCAACGGGGTGCGCAGTTCATGGCTCATGGTCGCCAGAAAGCGCGACTTGGCGAGGTTGGCGGCTTCGGCCTCGTCCTTGGCGTGCATCAGGCTGGCGGTGCGCCGCTGGACCATTTTCTGCAATTCGTCGCGCTTGTCCTGCAAGGCCAAACGGTCGGCTTCGCGGCGCTGCACATCGTCGAGCACCGCCCGGCGCATGTCGTCCAGGGCCCGGGCCACGGTGTCGATCTCGTCGCCGCCGGGGCGCTGGTGCTTGTCCAGGCGCAGGGGCTGCTGCAAGTCGCCGGCCGCCACGCGCCGGGCGAAGTCGGCCATCACTTGCAGGTGCCGGGTCACCAGCCGGTAGAACAGCCCGGACAAGGCCACCGCCAGCCCGCAGAGAAACACGCTCATCCACAACAGGCTGGCCAGCCCGGTGGCGTACAGGCGCCGATACACCGCCCCCAGGTCGGTGCTGACCTGCAACTCGCCCAACTGGCGCAAGGGCCCGGACGGCGGTTGATAGCTCAAGGGAAAACGCTCGACCCGCAGCGGCCCGATCAGCTCGGCGCTGCCTTGCTGCAAGTCGAAATCGCTGCTGATCAAGTGCACCCGGGCCACGTCGGAAAAGTCCACCAGCCCCTGCAACTGCACGGTCAGTTGCTCCTGGTTGAGGTCCCACAGGTTGCGTTCCAGGCTGCCCAGGTAACCGGCGCGGATCAGCTCCATGCGGCTGTCGATCTCGCGCATTTCCCGGCGGTATTCGAAGTACAGCTGCACGCTGCTGGCGAGCACGGTGAAGCACAGGCTGAACAGCAGGATAAACAGCAGCAGGCGGCGCAACAGGCCGGCAGAACGCAGCGGGATCATGGCGCCGCCCCCCGTTGCGCCTTGAGCATGGCGCGGTAGTCGTCCTGGCTTTGTTCCAGCCAGCGCTGCACCGCGCCGCTGTCCACCTGCTGCTGCAACCGCGCCTCGATCTCGGCCATGCGCGGCGCCAGGGGCGAATGGCGCGACACCGCCAGGCGCAGGTAGTCGACGCTCACCGCCTGGGGCAAGGCGACTATGTCCTCGGCCCCCGGCAGTTGCTCGATAAACAGCTGCCCGGTGCGCCGTTCATGGGGGATGAAATCGATGCGCTGGCGAATCAGCTTGCCGAAGTTCTGCTGGCTGCTGGACACCCATTCGATGTTGCCGTGCTGCACCACCTCGCGGTCGAAATCCTGGCCGTAGCTTTCGCCGAACAGCAGGCCGCCGCGGTAGGCGCGCAAATCCTGCAAGTGGTTGAAACGCGGCAGCTGGCGGCGGTTGACGAACAGCGCGACTTCTTCGCGCAGCACCGGCACCCGGGAAAACAACAGGTCCTGCTGGCGCTGGCTGGTGCTGTAGGCCAGCACCACATCCACCCGGCCGGCGGCGGCATCCAGCAGGCAGCGCTTCCAGTTGCCCAGCACCACCACTTGCACCTGATACCCCAGCTCCCCCAGCACCTGCCGCACCAGGGTCGGCGCCAGCCCGCGCACCTGCTGGCCGTCGCTCCAGGAAATCGGCGGGTACACCGGGTAGTCGCAATAGCGCAGCACGGGTTGGGGTCCAGGCTTGGACTCGGCCCAGGTCGCGCCGGCCAGCAGGCTCAGACATAGGCATAGACACAGGCTCAGTGCGCGACGCGGCAATTCAGGCGGCCACGCTGGCGGTGAACAGGTAGCCGGCACCGTGAATGGTGATGATCAGCTCCGGCTCGGCCGGGTCGTCGTGCAGCTTGCGCCGCAGGCGGCCCACCAGCACGTCGATGGAGCGGTCGCTGGGCACCCATTCGCGGTTGCGGATCTGGTCCATCAACTGGTCGCGGCTGAGGGTGTGGCCGCTGTTGCGCAGGAACACGCTGAGCAACTGGTACTCGCCGTGGGTCAGCAGGGTTTCAGCGCCGCGCAGGTCGATCAGCCGGCGGCGGTCGGTGTCCAGGGCCCAGTCGGCGAATTGCTTGACCGGGCTCGGGCAGCCGGCCTGGGGCTGGGACTGGCGCGCATGGCGTACCCGCCGCACCAGGTTCTTGGCCCGGGACACCAGCTCGCGCGGATTGAGGGGTTTGATCACGTAGTCGTCGGCGCCGCATTCCAGGCCGACGATGCGGTCGATGTCGTCGTTGCGCCCGGTGATCAGGATGATCCCCACTTCCGAACGCACCCGCAGTTCCCGGGTCAGGGTCAGGCCGTCCTTGCCCGGCAGGCGGATGTCCAGCATCAGCAGGTCCACCGTGTGCTGGCCGAGAAAGCTCTCCGCCTGCTCCGCGGTGGCGGCGCAATGCACGTCGTAGCCTTCCTGAGAGAGATAAGCCTGAAGCAGTTCGCGAATCAGCGGATCGTCGTCGACGATCAAAACCCGAGGAGTCATCGCCTGTTTCCTGATTATTTTTATTGGAAAAGGAACCCTGTGCGCAGCAGCCTAGCCATTACTGAACAACCGATCAACAGCCCTATGTCGGCCTGACGAAACCGCGCCCCCGGCTGGCCAGCAGCCCCTCGACCCAGGCTTCGCAGATCTGCACGCCCTGCTGCGGGCTGAAGGTGCCGGGGTTGAGCCCGGACTCCAGCCACAGGCCGTCGAGCAAGGCGCTGAGGCTGATGGCCGCTAGGTCGGCGTCGAAGCGTTCCCAGCCCTGCTCCCCGGCCAGCCGGGTCAGCAGGCTGGCCAGCTCGTTGCGGTACTCGCCGTAGGAATGTTCATGGGCCAGGTTGATCGCCTCGGCGGTCTTCACCGCGCCCCAGAACGCCAGCCAGGCGTCCAGCAGCTTGGGGTCCAGCAGTTCGGCGCAGAACGAGGCGCGGAAGAACGCCGACAGCCGTTGCCGGGGATCGGGCGCGGCCTGCTCCATGGCCTCGCGCAGCAGGTTCATGACCCGCCCGGTGACCGCCCGATAGGCCTGGGCCACCAACTCGTCCTTGCCGGCGTAGTGGTGACTGATCAGCCCCACCGACACCCCGGCCTCGGCGGAAATCTTGCGGATCGACGCCCCCTGAAAACCGTGGCGCTTGAGGCACGTCAGGGTCGCCTCGATCAGCTCGGCCTTGCGCAGGTCGGGTTCCAGACGGGAAAAGCGCGCTTCCTGGCTCATGGGACAGGCTCCTTGGACAATGGCCGGACGGCGAAAACTGAACGAATGTACAACAGGCCTTCCGTAGCGATCCAGCGATTGCGCGACCGCCAGCCGCACCGCTTCCTGTGGCCGCTGCCGCAGGCTGCGAACGGCCCGCAGGGACGCAAAGATCGTGAAGACGACACAAGTTCGGCTGGAGATCGCCAAGCAAGGCCCTGC
>NZ_JAJTTH010000029.1 GCF_021341665.1 Pseudomonas sp. Au-Pse12
GGTAGCCAGTCCGTTGCCTATGCAACGTGCCAGCGAATGGGTATGTAATAGATTTGTGTGCTTTGTGAGCGCTGCAAACTTTCGGTTCGTTTCGTCTTCACACACCGCAACTCGCTTCTTAAGCAAATTGCTTGGGTGTTATATGGTCAAGCCTCACGGGCAATTAGTATTGGTTAGCTCAACGCCTCACAGCGCTTACACACCCAACCTATCAACGTCGTAGTCTTCGACGGCCCTTTAGGGGATTCAAGATCCCAGTGAGATCTCATCTTGAGGCAAGTTTCCCGCTTAGATGCTTTCAGCGGTTATCTTTTCCGAACATAGCTACCCGGCAATGCCACTGGCGTGACAACCGGAACACCAGAGGTTCGTCCACTCCGGTCCTCTCGTACTAGGAGCAGCCCCTCTCAAATCTCAAACGTCCACGGCAGATAGGGACCGAACTGTCTCACGACGTTCTAAACCCAGCTCGCGTACCACTTTAAATGGCGAACAGCCATACCCTTGGGACCGGCTTCAGCCCCAGGATGTGATGAGCCGACATCGAGGTGCCAAACACCGCCGTCGATATGAACTCTTGGGCGGTATCAGCCTGTTATCCCCGGAGTACCTTTTATCCGTTGAGCGATGGCCCTTCCATACAGAACCACCGGATCACTAAGACCTACTTTCGTACCTGCTCGACGTGTCTGTCTCGCAGTCAAGCGCGCTTTTGCCTTTATACTCTACGACCGATTTCCGACCGGTCTGAGCGCACCTTCGTACTCCTCCGTTACTCTTTAGGAGGAGACCGCCCCAGTCAAACTACCCACCATACACTGTCCTCGATCCGGATAACGGACCTGAGTTAGAACCTCAAAGTTGCCAGGGTGGTATTTCAAGGATGGCTCCACGCAAACTGGCGTTCACGCTTCAAAGCCTCCCACCTATCCTACACAAGCAAATTCAAAGTCCAGTGCAAAGCTATAGTAAAGGTTCACGGGGTCTTTCCGTCTAGCCGCGGATACACTGCATCTTCACAGCGATTTCAATTTCACTGAGTCTCGGGTGGAGACAGCGCCGCCATCGTTACGCCATTCGTGCAGGTCGGAACTTACCCGACAAGGAATTTCGCTACCTTAGGACCGTTATAGTTACGGCCGCCGTTTACCGGGGCTTCGATCAAGAGCTTCGCGTTAGCTAACCCCATCAATTAACCTTCCGGCACCGGGCAGGCGTCACACCCTATACGTCCACTTTCGTGTTTGCAGAGTGCTGTGTTTTTAATAAACAGTCGCAGCGGCCTGGTATCTTCGACCGGCATGAGCTTACGGAGCAAGTCCTTCACCCTCACCGGCGCACCTTCTCCCGAAGTTACGGTGCCATTTTGCCTAGTTCCTTCACCCGAGTTCTCTCAAGCGCCTTGGTATTCTCTACCCAACCACCTGTGTCGGTTTGGGGTACGGTTCCTAGTTATCTGAAGCTTAGAAGCTTTTCTTGGAAGCATGGCATCAACCACTTCGTCACCTAAAAGGTAACTCGTCATCAGCTCTCGGCCTTAGAACCCCGGATTTACCTAAGATTCCAGCCTACCACCTTAAACTTGGACAACCAACGCCAAGCTGGCCTAGCCTTCTCCGTCCCTCCATCGCAATAACTAGAAGTACAGGAATATTAACCTGTTTTCCATCGACTACGCTTTTCAGCCTCGCCTTAGGGACCGACTAACCCTGCGTCGATTAACGTTGCGCAGGAAACCTTGGTCTTTCGGCGTGGGTGTTTTTCACACCCATTGTCGTTACTCATGTCAGCATTCGCACTTCTGATACCTCCAGCAAGCTTCTCAACTCACCTTCACAGGCTTACAGAACGCTCCTCTACCGCATCACTTACGTGATACCCGTAGCTTCGGTGTATGGTTTGAGCCCCGTTACATCTTCCGCGCAGGCCGACTCGACTAGTGAGCTATTACGCTTTCTTTAAAGGGTGGCTGCTTCTAAGCCAACCTCCTAGCTGTCTAAGCCTTCCCACATCGTTTCCCACTTAACCATAACTTTGGGACCTTAGCTGACGGTCTGGGTTGTTTCCCTTTTCACGACGGACGTTAGCACCCGCCGTGTGTCTCCCATGCTCGGCACTTGTAGGTATTCGGAGTTTGCATCGGTTTGGTAAGTCGGGATGACCCCCTAGCCGAAACAGTGCTCTACCCCCTACAGTGATACATGAGGCGCTACCTAAATAGCTTTCGAGGAGAACCAGCTATCTCCGAGCTTGATTAGCCTTTCACTCCGATCCACAGGTCATCCGCTAACTTTTCAACGGTAGTCGGTTCGGTCCTCCAGTCAGTGTTACCTAACCTTCAACCTGCCCATGGATAGATCGCCCGGTTTCGGGTCTATTCCCAGCGACTAGACGCCCTATTAAGACTCGCTTTCGCTACGCCTCCCCTATTCGGTTAAGCTCGCCACTGAAAATAAGTCGCTGACCCATTATACAAAAGGTACGCAGTCACAGAACAAAGTCTGCTCCCACTGCTTGTACGCATACGGTTTCAGGATCTATTTCACTCCCCTCTCCGGGGTTCTTTTCGCCTTTCCCTCACGGTACTAGTTCACTATCGGTCAGTCAGTAGTATTTAGCCTTGGAGGATGGTCCCCCCATATTCAGACAAGGTTTCTCGTGCCCCGTCCTACTCGATTTCATGACTAAGAGATTTTCGCGTACAGGGCTATCACCCACTATGGCCGCACTTTCCAGAGCGTTCCGCTAATCTCAAAGCCACTTAAGGGCTAGTCCCCGTTCGCTCGCCACTACTAAGGGAATCTCGGTTGATTTCTTTTCCTCAGGGTACTTAGATGTTTCAGTTCCCCTGGTTCGCCTCTTGCACCTATGTATTCAGTACAAGATAACCATCTTATGATGGCTGGGTTCCCCCATTCAGAGATCTCCGGATCAAAGTCTGTTTGCCGACTCCCCGAAGCTTTTCGCAGGCTACCACGTCTTTCATCGCCTCTGACTGCCAAGGCATCCACCGTATGCGCTTCTTCACTTGACCATATAACCCCAAGCAATCTGGTTATACTATGAAGACGACATTCGCCGAAAATTTGCATTCTTAATTAAAAGAGAACTCACAAATTTTACCTTAGCCTGATCCGTTACCAGTGAAAGTAACGTTCAGTCTATCTTTCTATCACATACCCAAATTTTTAAAGAACGATCTAATCAAAAGACTAGAAATCAACATTCAAAGTGAATGCTCATTTCTAAGCTTTCAGAAGCAGTTTATGGTGGAGCCAAGCGGGATCGAACCGCTGACCTCCTGCGTGCAAGGCAGGCGCTCTCCCAGCTGAGCTATGGCCCCATAACAAAATTGGTGGGTCTGGGCAGATTCGAACTGCCGACCTCACCCTTATCAGGGGTGCGCTCTAACCAACTGAGCTACAGACCCAATTTCGAGCTTGTAACTGTTAGCTTGGAGCTATCAGCTTGGAGCTTAAAGCTGCTTCTATCGTCTTCTTCAATGAATCAAGCAATTCGTGTGGGAGCTTATGAAGCAGCTGATGTCGTCGATTAAGGAGGTGATCCAGCCGCAGGTTCCCCTACGGCTACCTTGTTACGACTTCACCCCAGTCATGAATCACACCGTGGTAACCGTCCTCCCGAAGGTTAGACTAGCTACTTCTGGTGCAACCCACTCCCATGGTGTGACGGGCGGTGTGTACAAGGCCCGGGAACGTATTCACCGCGACATTCTGATTCGCGATTACTAGCGATTCCGACTTCACGCAGTCGAGTTGCAGACTGCGATCCGGACTACGATCGGTTTTATGGGATTAGCTCCACCTCGCGGCTTGGCAACCCTTTGTACCGACCATTGTAGCACGTGTGTAGCCCAGGCCGTAAGGGCCATGATGACTTGACGTCATCCCCACCTTCCTCCGGTTTGTCACCGGCAGTCTCCTTAGAGTGCCCACCATAACGTGCTGGTAACTAAGGACAAGGGTTGCGCTCGTTACGGGACTTAACCCAACATCTCACGACACGAGCTGACGACAGCCATGCAGCACCTGTCTCAATGTTCCCGAAGGCACCAATCCATCTCTGGAAAGTTCATTGGATGTCAAGGCCTGGTAAGGTTCTTCGCGTTGCTTCGAATTAAACCACATGCTCCACCGCTTGTGCGGGCCCCCGTCAATTCATTTGAGTTTTAACCTTGCGGCCGTACTCCCCAGGCGGTCAACTTAATGCGTTAGCTGCGCCACTAAGAGCTCAAGGCTCCCAACGGCTAGTTGACATCGTTTACGGCGTGGACTACCAGGGTATCTAATCCTGTTTGCTCCCCACGCTTTCGCACCTCAGTGTCAGTATCAGTCCAGGTGGTCGCCTTCGCCACTGGTGTTCCTTCCTATATCTACGCATTTCACCGCTACACAGGAAATTCCACCACCCTCTACCATACTCTAGCTTGCCAGTTTTGGATGCAGTTCCCAGGTTGAGCCCGGGGCTTTCACATCCAACTTAACAAACCACCTACGCGCGCTTTACGCCCAGTAATTCCGATTAACGCTTGCACCCTCTGTATTACCGCGGCTGCTGGCACAGAGTTAGCCGGTGCTTATTCTGTCGGTAACGTCAAAACAATCACGTATTAGGTAACTGCCCTTCCTCCCAACTTAAAGTGCTTTACAATCCGAAGACCTTCTTCACACACGCGGCATGGCTGGATCAGGCTTTCGCCCATTGTCCAATATTCCCCACTGCTGCCTCCCGTAGGAGTCTGGACCGTGTCTCAGTTCCAGTGTGACTGATCATCCTCTCAGACCAGTTACGGATCGTCGCCTTGGTGAGCCATTACCTCACCAACTAGCTAATCCGACCTAGGCTCATCTAATAGCGTGAGGTCCGAAGATCCCCCACTTTCTCCCGTAGGACGTATGCGGTATTAGCGCCCGTTTCCGGACGTTATCCCCCACTACTAGGCAGATTCCTAGGCATTACTCACCCGTCCGCCGCTCGCCACCAGGTACAAGTACCCGTGCTGCCGCTCGACTTGCATGTGTTAGGCCTGCCGCCAGCGTTCAATCTGAGCCATGATCAAACTCTTCAGTTCAAACATCTTTGGGTTTTGAGAAAACCCTAAACTTGGCTCAGCAATCGTTGGTTACATCTTTGATTTCTCGCGGAGCAACTTGTGATGCTGATAATCTTTTTGACTATCAGTCTGACTCCACAAGCACCCACACGAATTGCTTGATTCAGTTGTTAAAGAGCGGTTGGTTAAGAGCTTTCGTCTCAACCGAGGCGCGCATTCTACAGCAGCCTCATTTGCTGTCAAGTGATTATTTTCAGAAGCTTTCGAAGATTTCTTCAACAACTTCAACCACTTGCGCTTCCGATCTCTCGTTAGCGGGA
>NZ_JAJTTH010000002.1 GCF_021341665.1 Pseudomonas sp. Au-Pse12
CAGAATGAACGCCAACCCGCGTTTCGACAGCCCCCAGAAGGTGTCGCGCGGTTGCAGGGCTGCGCACCCCAGCGGGAGCAAGCTCCCTCGCCACAGGGCAATGCGGTGCACTTGAAGGACTTCTCCTTTGGGGCGGCAGCGGAGCCCAAGAAAAACGGCGCTTGCTCATCTTGAGGAGGCGCCGTTTTTTGTTAAGTGAACAGTATTAGGACCAGGTCCGGGCTTTTCATCGACAGCAGGCGGCGGGTTTACTCAGCCGCCGGCGCCTGTGGCTTGCGGCGCTTGAGTGGCGCCAGGCCGTCCTGGCTGACCAGGCTGTCGCTTTTCGGGCGGTTGGCGGTCTTGCGCTTGGTCGGGGCCTTGGCCACGGCCTTTTTCTTGTCGCCCTTGGCGTCGGTCTTTTTCTTCTTCACGCCAACGGCCTTGCCGGACGCCTTGACCTTTTTCGGGCCGCTGTAGGTGCCTTTGACTTCCTTGATGGTGCGGCGCTCGAAGCTCTGCTTGAGGTAGCGCTCGATGCTCGACATCAGGTTCCAGTCGCCGTGGCAGATCAGCGAGATGGCCAGGCCATCGTTGCCAGCGCGACCGGTACGGCCGATGCGGTGCACGTATTCGTCGCCGCTGCGCGGCATGTCGAAGTTGATCACCAGGTCCAGGCCGTCGACGTCCAGGCCGCGGGCGGCGACGTCGGTGGCCACGAGGATCTTGACCCCGCCCTGCTTCAGGCGGTCGATGGCCAGCTTGCGGTCCTTCTGGTCCTTTTCGCCGTGCAGCACGAACGCCTTGTAGTCCTGTGCCACCAGGCGGCCGTAGATGCGGTCGGCCATGGCCCGGGTGTTGGTGAAGACGATGGCCTTCTGGTAGGTCTCGTTGGCCAGCAGCCAGTTGACGATCTGTTCTTTGTGCTGGTTGTGGTCGGCGGTGATGATCTGCTGACGGGTGGTTTCGTTGAGCTGGCTGACGCTGTTGAGTTGCAGGTGCTCAGGGTTGTTGAGGACCTTGGCGACCATTTCGCGCAGGCCGGAGCCGCCGGTGGTGGCGGAGAACAGCATGGTCTGCTGGCGGTTCGGGCATTCGTCCACCAGGCGCTGCACGTCTTCAGCAAAGCCCATGTCGAGCATGCGGTCGGCTTCGTCGAGCACCAGCACTTCGACTTCTTTCAGGTCCAGGTTGCCGGCATTGAGTTGCTCCAGCATGCGCCCCGGGGTGCCGATGAGGATGTCCGGCACCTTGCGCAGCATGGCAGCCTGGACCTTGAAGTCTTCACCGCCGGTGATCAGGCCGGACTTGATGAAGGTGAACTGGGAGAAACGCTCGACTTCCTTGAGGGTCTGCTGGGCCAGTTCCCGGGTCGGCAGCAGGATCAGGGTCTTGATGCTGACGCGGATCTTCGCCGGGCCGATCAGGCGATTGAGGATCGGCAGGACAAAGGCCGCGGTCTTGCCGCTGCCGGTCTGTGCCGTCACCCGCAGGTCACGCCCTTGCAGCGCGAGCGGAATAGCCGCTGCTTGCACCGGCGTCGGCTCGACAAATTTAAGCTCGGCCACGGCTTTGAGCAGGCGTTCGTGCAGGGCGAATTGGGAAAACACGGGTGCTACCTCGAAGATATGCAAAAAAACAGCTGCATAGGGTAACGGTTTCGAGCGCGAAGGCCGAGTTTCTTTGTGCAAACGGTGGCAAAGAGTTGGTTTTTTGTTAGCCGATTTGTCCTTGACCGTAACTTTCCCAGGGTTAAATGCTCTAATCCTCCCCTTGTGTCTCATAGAAGAATCGTTTTAGCCCATGGATTTCAAACAGCTCTGGCTCGATACCCAGGACCTCTGGGGAGCCCTCGATCAACACCCTCTCCTGCACGCCGGCATCGGCTTGGCCCTGTTACTGGTGGTCGCCCTGGTGCTCGGACGAGTGGCCCGCTACCTGGTCCTGCACGCCGTCCGGCTGCTGGGGCGCCAGCCGGCCCTGCACTGGCTCAATGACCTGCGCCACAACAAGGTGTTCCACCGCCTGGCGCAAATGACCCCGTCCCTGGTGATCCAGTTCGGCCTGCACCTGGTGCCGGAGCTGAGCAAGACCAGCCTGCTGTTCCTCGGCAACCTGGCCATGGCCTTCACCATCCTGTTCCAGTTGCTGGCCCTGAGCGCCCTGCTCAATGCCCTGCTGGACATCTACGCCCGCACCGAACACGCCCGCACCCGCTCGATCAAGGGCTACGTGCAACTGGCGAAGATGGTGCTCTACGTGTTTGGCGCGATCATCATCGTTGCCACCCTGATCGACCGCTCGCCGCTGTTGCTGCTGTCGGGCCTGGGCGCCATGTCGGCGGTGATCCTGTTGGTCTACAAGGACACCCTGCTGTCCTTCGTCGCCAGCGTGCAGTTGACCAGCAACGACATGCTGCGGGTCGGCGACTGGATCGAGATGCCCCAGGTCGGCGCCGACGGCGATGTGGTGGACATCACCCTGCACACGGTCAAGGTGCAGAACTTCGACAAGACCATCGTCTCCATCCCCACCTGGCGCCTGATGAGCGAGTCGTTCAAGAACTGGCGCGGCATGCAGCAGTCCGGCGGCCGGCGGATCAAGCGCAGCCTGTACATCGATGCCAGCGGCGTGCGTTTTCTGCATGACGACGAAGAACAGCGGCTGAGCAAGGTGCGCCTGCTCACCGACTACATCGGGCGCAAGCAGGCCGAGCTCAAGAGCTGGAACGAAGCCCAGGGCAATGTCGCCGCGCTGTCGGCCAACCGCAGGCGCATGACCAACATCGGCACGTTCCGCGCCTACGCCCTGGCGTACCTGAAGAGCCACCCGGAGATCCAGCCGAACATGACCTGCATGGTGCGCCAGATGCAGACCACGGCCCAGGGCATTCCGCTGGAGATCTACTGCTTCACCCGCACCACCGCCTGGGTCGATTACGAGCGTATCCAGGGGGATATCTTCGATTACCTGCTGGCGGTGATGCCGGAGTTCGGCCTGAACCTCTACCAGCAGCCCAGCGGCACCGACCTGCGGGCCGGTTTGCTGCCCGCGGTGCTGGGCGCCAGCCACGTTCCCCAACCGGAGAAACACGCACTTTAATCTGTCGCCGCAGCCGAGCCATGGCGAGGCTGCGCGAAGGCCCGCAGGGCCTTTTTACGTCCCTGCGGCAGCGGCTACAGCACGCCCGAGCCGCTGCGCCACGGCTTCAGCGAGTGACCAACCGGGAGCCGCGGCGGCTGATCCACACCGCCCCAAGGATTACCAACCCGCCCAGCAACAAGCGCCCCAGGTCTTCGTGCTGGTTCCAGATCAGCAGGTTGATCAACAGCCCCACCGGCACATGCAGGTTGTTCATCACCGCCAGGGTGGCGCCGGTCACCAGGCACGCGCCCTTGTTCCACCAGTACATGCCCAGGGCCGTGGACACCAGGCCGAGAAACAGCAGCACCGCCCATTGCAGCGGCGCATCAGGCAGGTAATGGGCCTTGCCGAACAGCAGGAACGCCGGCAGCACCACCAGCAGCGCCCCCAGGTAGAAGTAGCCGAAACGCCGGTAGTGCGGCTGGTCGCTGGGGTAGTGCGCCACCAGGTGCTTGTACAGCACTTGCCCGGCGGCATAGGTGAAGTTGGCCAGTTGCAGCAACAAGAAGCCGATGAAGAAATCCGGGTTGATGCTGTCGTAGCGAATCACCACCGCGCCCGCCACCGCCACCAGCGCCGCCAGCAGCCCCCAGGGGTTGAAGCGCCGGTTCAGGGCGTCTTCGATCAGGGTCACGTGCAACGGGGTAAGGATGGTGAACAGCAGCACCTCCGGCACCGTCAACACGCGAAAACTCAGGTACAGGCACACGTAGGTGATGCCGAACTGCAGCGCGCCGATCAGCAGCATGCCGCGCATGAAGGCCGGCTCCACCCGGCGCCAGCGGGTCAGCGGAATGAACACCAGCCCGGCCAGCAGCACCCGCACCAGCACCGCGAAGTAACTGTCGACATGCCCGGCCAGGTATTCGCCGATCAGGCTGAAGGAAAACGCCTGGATCAGCGTGACAAAAAGTAGATAGCCCATGCTCGCCTCGTCTTGAATGGCGGCGACGATAGCGGTTTTGCCCACCGAGATGAAATCCCGGGCAAAAAAAAGCCCGATCTCGCTAGGCGTGCAATCGGGCGTCGGTACTGAAGGAGCAACCAGTACAAAGGGAGGTTCGATGCGCGAACCGGCTTGAAGGGGATCCGCAGGCGCTACTTCAACACCGGGGGATTATCTGCGGATTAACAGCGCCGCCCAGCCCTTCGCTGAGCGGCGCCGCGGCTCAAGAATCGTGGCTCAAGCCACCTGGGCCAGCTTGGCGTTGGCCTGGTTCAGGCCCTTCTCGTGGAAGTCGCCACCTAGGTTCAGGCCTTCGGCATGGATGAACTCGACGTCGTGGATGCCGATAAAGCCCATCACCTGACGCAGGTAGGGTTCCTGGTGATCGGCGCTGCTGCCGGCGTAGATACCGCCACGGGCAGTGAGCACGTAGGCGCGCTTGCCGGTGAGCAGGCCCTGCGGCCCGGTGTCGGTGTACTTGAAGGTCACCCCGGCGCGCAGCACATGGTCGAGCCAGGCCTTCAGGGTGCTGGGAATGGCGAAGTTGTACATCGGCGCGGCCATCACCAGGACGTCGGCAGCCAGCAGTTCGTCGGTCAATTCATTGGAGCGTTGCAGGGAGTCCTGCTCGGCGGCGCTGCGCTGCTCGGCGGGTTTCATCCAGCCCCCCAGCAGGTTGGCGTCCAGGTGCGGCACCGGGTTGCGGGCCAGGTCGCGGACCGTGATCGAGTCACCAGGGTGGGCGGCCTGCCATTGCTGGATAAAGGTCTGGGTCAGTTGCCGGGATACGGAATCCTGCTGGCGGGCACTGCTTTCAATGATCAGGACGCGGGACATGGCTGAAGCCTCCATCGGGGTATGCGTAAGTCGATGGAGCGCAGATTAAACAGAGTGATATCGATGAAAAAGCGCAAATAACTGCTATAACCAATCAACAAATTCGTTTATAAGCGGAGCAATCCCCAAGGCCTTGCCCCGCCTGCATCATTTGGCTGAGCAGTTCAGGTCCAGGCGCAGCTTGATGATCTTGCGGTTGAACTTGGCGGTGACGTTCTTGCTCTGCCCCGCGGCGACTTCCACCTTGCGGGTGCGCGGCGACTCGGGACCGTTGCGAAACACCACCGAGCACAGGGCATCGCGCTTGCCGAAGTTGTTCAACTGAATGGAGCCGATGTCTTCATCGGTGTCGTAGGCCGTGTAATCGATGCTCAGGCCGTTGAGCTGCTTCTCGACCTCGATGGGGTAGGCCCAGGCGCTCAAGGGCAACAGGGCCAGCAACACACAACAGAATTTTCTCATTCGGCAGTCTCCAATAAGGAGCGCCAGCTTAGGACAAGAGGAGTCCCTCATGAAAGCGCCCCGCGTGACCCTGGATCAATGGCGCACCCTGCAGGCGGTGGTCGACCACGGCGGCTTCGCCCAGGCCGCCGAAGCCCTGCACCGCTCGCAGTCCTCGGTCAGCTACACCGTGGCGCGCATGCAGGACCAGCTCGGCGTGCCACTGCTGCGCATCGACGGGCGCAAGGCCGTGCTCACCGAAGCCGGCGGCGTGTTGCTGCGCCGCTCCCGGCAACTGGTCAAGCAGGCCAGCCAGCTGGAAGACCTGGCCCACCATATGGAGCAGGGCTGGGAAGCCGAAGTGCGGCTGGTGGTGGACGCCGCCTACCCCAACGCGCGACTGGTGCGCGCCCTGACCGCTTTCATGCCGCAAAGCCGCGGCTGCCGCGTGCGCCTGCGCGAGGAAGTGCTGTCCGGGGTCGAGGAAGTGCTGCTCGAAGGCGTGGCCGACCTGGCCATCAGCGGTTTCAACATTCCCGGTTACCTGGGCACCGAGATGAGTTCGGTGGAGTTCGTCGCCGTGGCTCACCCGGAACACGCGCTGCACCGCCTGCAGCGCGAACTGCATTTCCAGGACCTGGAAAGCCAATTGCAAGTGGTGATCCGCGACTCCGGCCGCCAGCAACCGCGGGATGTCGGCTGGCTCGGCGCCGAGCAGCGCTGGACCGTGGGCAGCCTGGCCACCGCCGCGACCTTCGTCGGCAGCGGCCTGGGTTTTGCCTGGCTGCCCCGGCACCTGATCGAACGGGAACTGCGCGAAGGCCTGCTCAAGGTCCTGCCCCTGGACCAGGGCGGCAGCCGCCACCCGACCTTCTTTCTCTATTCCAACAAGGACAAACCCCTGGGCCCGGCCACGCAGATCCTCGTGGAACTGCTGCGCACCTTCGACACCGCGCCCCTGGATGCGCCCTTTGCCGCCCCCGAGCAAGCCTGACGTCCCCACCACCAGAACAGGAGTTCTGCCATGGCGTATTTCGAGCATGAAGGTTGCACCCTGCACTACGAGGAATACGGCCGGGGCGACCCCCTGCTGCTGGTCCACGGCCTGGGCTCCAGCGCCCTGGACTGGGAAAAACAGATCCCCGAACTCTCGGCCCGCTATCGGCTGATCGTCCCGGACATTCGCGGCCATGGGCGCTCCGACAAGCCCCGGGAGCGCTACAGCATCAGCGGCTTCACCGCCGACATCGTGGCGCTGATCGAGCACCTGAACCTGGGCCCCGCGCACTATGTCGGGCTGTCCATGGGCGGCATGATCGGCTTCCAGCTGGGGGTGGATCAGCCGCAGTTGCTCAAAAGCCTGTGCATCGTCAACAGCGCCCCCGAGGTCAAGGTACGCAGCGCCAACGACTACTGGCAGTGGTTCAAGCGCTGGAGCCTGTCTCGGGTGCTGAGCCTGGCCACCATCGGCAAGGCCCTCGGCGCACGGCTGTTCCCCAAGCCGGAACAGGCCGAGCTGCGGCAGAAGATGGCCGAACGCTGGGCAAAAAACGACAAACGTGCTTATCTCGCCAGCTTCGACGCCATCGTCGGCTGGGGAGTTCAGGAACGTCTGGGCCGCATCACCTGTCCAACCCTGGTCGTCAGCGCCGACCGCGACTACACCCCGGTGGCGGTCAAAGAAGCTTATGTCAAACTGCTGCCGGATGCGCGGCTGGTGGTGATCGAGGATTCCCGACACGCCACGCCGCTGGACCAGCCGCAGCGCTTCAACCAAACCCTGCTCGAATTCATAACCACAGTCGACACCACCACCCAGGATCACTGACCCATGCTGAAAAAAATCGCCCTCGTCGCCGGCTCCGTACTCTTCGCGGCCAACCTGATGGCCGCGCAACCGGCCAAGGCGCCTCACGTCCTGCTGGACACCAGCTTCGGCAAGATCGAAGTCGAACTGGACCCGATCAAGGCACCGATCTCCAGCAAGAACTTCCTCGACTACGTCGACAGCGGCTTCTACACCAACACCATCTTCCACCGGGTGATCCCGGGGTTCATGGTCCAGGGCGGTGGTTTCACCGCGCAGATGGTGCAGAAGGACACCCGCGACCCGATCAAGAACGAAGCCTCCAACGGCCTGCATAACGTGCGCGGCACCCTGTCCATGGCCCGCACCTCGAACCCCAACTCGGCCACCAGCCAGTTCTTCATCAACGTCGCCGACAACGCCTTCCTCGACCCGGGCCGCGACGCCGGCTACGCGGTATTCGCCAAGGTGGTGAGCGGCATGGACGTGGTGGACCAGATCGTCAATTCCCAGACCACCACCAAGCAAGGCATGCAGAACGTGCCGATCGACCCGGTGCTGATCAAGTCGGCCAAGCGCATCGACTGAATCCGCCAGCCTGTCCCGACGGCGGCGCCCCACCCGGCGCCCCGTCCGCTTTCAGAACAGGAGAGCCCGTACCCCGGGCGTCAAGACCCCCATGCTCTATCGTCGTTTTGAACAACTGATCGATATCTTCCGCGACGCTCCCAGCGCCACTCCGCCCAATCGGGTCCTGCCGTTCTACTTCCACTACATCAAGCAAGTCTGGCCGAGCTTCGTCGCCCTGCTGGTGGTGGGCCTGTTCGTGGCGCTGATCGAGGTGTCGCTGTTCAGCTACCTGAGCACCATCATCGACCTGGCCCAGGGCACGCCCAGCGTCCAGGTGTTTACCGACCACGGCCTGGAACTGGCCTGGATGGCGGTGGTGGCGCTGTTGTTCCGGCCATTGATGGTCGGCCTGCACGACCTGTTGATGCACCAGACCATCAACCCCGGCATGACCAGCCTGATCCGCTGGCAGAACCACAGCTACGTGCTGCGCCAGAGCCTGAACTTCTTCCAGAACGACTTCGCCGGGCGCATTGCCCAGCGCATCATGCAGACCGGCTACTCGCTGCAGGATTCCTCGGTGCAGGTGATCGACGCCCTGTGGCACGTGACCATCTACGCCATCGGTTCTTTGGTGCTGTTCGCCGACGCCGACTGGCGCCTGATGATTCCGCTGCTGCTGTGGATTGCCGGCTTCATCGGTGCCATGCGCTACTTCGTGCCGCGCATCCAGAAGCGCTCGGTGGACGCCTCCGACGCCCGCTCCAAGCTCATGGGCCGGATCGTCGACGGCTACACCAACATCACCACCCTCAAGCTCTTCGCCCACACCCACTTCGAGCAGAGCTACGCCCGCGAGGCGATCGCCGAGCAGACCGAGAAAAGCCAGCTGGCCGGGCGCGTGGTCACCGCCATGGACGTGACCATCACCAGCCTCAACGGCCTGCTGATCGTCAGCACCACGGGCCTGGCCCTGTGGCTGTGGAGCCAGTCGCTGATCAGCGCCGGGGCCATCGCCCTGGCCACCGGCCTGGTGATCCGCATCGTCAACATGTCCGGCTGGATCATGTGGGTGATCAACGGCATCTTCGAGAACATCGGCATGGTCGAGGACGGCCTGCAGACCATCGCCCAGCCGCTGCAGCTCACCGACCGCGAGCAGGCGCCCAAGCTGGCCGTGGCCAACGGCGGCGTGCGCTTCGAGCATGTGGAGTTCCACTACGGCAAGGCCAACAAGGTGATCAGCGACCTCAACCTGGACATCCGTCCCGGGGAGAAGATCGGCCTGATCGGTCCGTCCGGGGCCGGCAAGTCGACCCTGGTCAACCTGCTGCTGCGCCTGTACGACCTGCAGGGCGGGCAGATCCTCATCGACGGCCAGAACATCGCCGAGGTGACCCAGGAAAGCCTGCGCGAACGCATCGGCATGATCACCCAGGACACCTCGCTGCTGCACCGTTCGATCCGCGACAACCTGCTCTACGGCCGCCCCGACGCCACGGACGAGGAACTCTGGGAAGCGGTGCGCAAGGCCCGCGCCGATGAGTTCATCCCGCTGTTGTCCGATGCCCAGGGGCGCACCGGTTTCGACGCGCATGTCGGTGAGCGCGGGGTCAAGCTGTCCGGTGGCCAGCGCCAGCGCATCGCCATTGCCCGGGTGCTGCTCAAGGACGCGCCGATCCTGATCATGGACGAAGCCACTTCGGCCCTGGACTCGGAAGTCGAAGCGGCGATCCAGGAAAGCCTGGAGACCCTGATGCAGGGCAAGACCGTGATCGCCATCGCCCACCGCCTTTCCACCATCGCCCGCATGGACCGCCTGGTGGTCCTGGAACAGGGGCGCATCGCCGAGACCGGCACCCACGCCGAACTGCTGGCCCGTGGCGGTCTGTATGCACGCCTGTGGCAGCACCAGACCGGAGGGTTCGTCGGCATCGACTGACCGGCGGCGACAGGTTGCAATCAGGTGCAGAAGGTTGTGCCTCGCGACGCCAGGGCCCTGTTTCCAGGGGCCCTGGCGTTTTTTTGCGGACTGGAATTGCGCCGAAAGCCTGCTGTACTGACCCTAGGTTCCGGAGCGGAACCTGTAGTTAACCTGCGGGATGCATAACAGTTGTATCGCGTTGATAGGTTGACCTATCAAGGACTCACTCATGTCTTTGTTCAAACGTTCCGTTACCGAAATGCTCGGTACTTTCTGGCTGGTCCTGGGCGGGTGCGGCAGCGCCGTGCTCGCGGCGGCCTTTCCCAATGTCGGCATCGGCCTGCTGGGCGTTGCCCTGGCCTTCGGCCTGACGGTGCTGACCATGGCCTTCGCCATCGGCCATATCTCCGGTTGCCACTTGAACCCCGCCGTGTCCGTAGGGCTGGTGGTGGGCGGACGCTTTCCGGCCAAGGAACTGCCAGCCTATATCGTCGCCCAGGTGATCGGCGGGGTGATCGCCGCGGCGTTGCTGTACTTCATCGCCAGCGGCAAGCCCGGCTTCGAGCTGGCCTCGGGGCTGGCTTCCAACGGCTATGGCGCCCACTCCCCCGGCGGCTATTCGATGGCGGCGGGGTTTGTCTGCGAGCTGGTGATGACCTTGATGTTCGTGGTGATCATCCTCGGCGCCACCGACAAGCGCGCCCCGGCGGGGCTGGCGCCGATCGCCATCGGCCTGGCCCTGACCCTGATCCACCTGATCTCGATCCCGGTCACCAACACCTCGGTCAACCCGGCCCGCAGCACCGGCCCGGCGCTGATCGTCGGCGGCTGGGCCTTGCAGCAGTTGTGGCTGTTCTGGCTGGCGCCGATCCTCGGCGCGGTGATCGGTGGCGTGGTCTACCGCTGGCTGGGCAAGGAAGACAGCTGACGCAAGGGGGCGAGGGTCACGCCTGCCGATACGGCAAGGCGTCCCTCGCCTCCTCGGCGTAGACGCGAATTCCGCTGCGCTCCTGTTGCAGGAAATCCTTCACCGCGGCATTCAGGCCGGGGTGGCGCAGGTAGTGCCAGGAGCGGGTCAGCACCGGTTCAAAGCCGCGGATCAGCTTGTGCTCGCCCTGGGCTCCAGCGTCGAAGCGTTGCAGCCCGTGGGCGATTGCGTAGTCCATGCCCTGATAGAAACAGGTCTCGAAATGCAGGCGGTCGAACTCCGCCAGGCAGCCCCAGTAGCGCCCGTAGAAACTGTCGCCACCCACCAGGCTGAAGGCCATGGCCACTGGGCGCCCGCCCTGCTTGGCCAGGACCACGCGAATCGCCTCGGGCATGCGCTCGGCCAGCAGGCTGAAAAACGCCCGGGTCAGGTAGGGCGACTGGCGCCGCACCGCATAGGTGTTGGCGTAGCAGGCGTAGACGAAATCCCACTGTGCCTCGTCCAGTTCATGGCCTTCGAACCACTGGAAATCAAAGCCCTGCCCCGCCACCTGCTCGCGTTCCTTGCGCATCTGCTTGCGCTTGCGCGAGCTCAGGGCATCGAGAAAATCCTGGAAGTCGCGATAGCCACGGTTCTGCCAGTGGAACTGGCAGCCCAGGCGCTGCTGCCAACCCGGTTGCTGTTCCAGGGCGGCGTCGCTGAAGTCGTCGGTGAAGTTGATATGGGCACTGGAAAGCCCTTCGATCTCCAGGTAGCCGGGCAGGCTTTTCAACAGCTCGAACGCATCCGCCTGGGTCGCCGCCAACACCCGCGCGCCACTGACCGGGCTGAAAGGCACCGCCGTCAGCAGCTTGGGGTAATAGTCGATGCCGGCCCGCGCGCAGGCGTCGGCCCAACCGTGATCGAACACGTACTCGCCGTAGGAATGCCATTTGCGATAGCTGGGCAGCGCCGCCAGCAGGCGGCCGTCCTCCACATGCAACAGGTGCTCGGCCTGCCAGCCCGAGCGCGGGCCGAGGCTGCCGCTGTCTTCCAGGGCACTGAGAAAGGCGTGGCGTACAAAGGGTTGCCCGTCCTTGAGCAGGCCATCCCATTGCGCGGGATCGACGGCAGACAGACTGTTCAAGGATTGCAGCGGCATCGGGGTCCCCGGAATTCAGATCGGACAACCCGGCGAGTATCCTCCATCCCCGGGCTCACCGAAACCGCTGCCAGCCGGGCACCGCCTCAACGCCCCAGATGCTCGGCGAGAAAATCGATGAACACCCGGGATTTGCGCGGCAGGTGCGCGCTGTTGGGAAACAGCACATGCACCGGCTGCGGGGCCAGGCCGTACTGCGGCAATACCCGCACCAGGCGGCCGCTGCCCAGGTCGTCGAGGACCATCCACTCCGGCAGCACCGCCAGCCCCAGGCCCGCCAGGGCCATGGCACGAATCGCCGTCGCCGAGTTGGATTCGTGCCCGGGGCTGACCTTCACCTCCACCTCGCCACGACGCGCATGGTTGAAGGTCCAACCGGGTGGCCCGGCCAGGTTGCTGTTGCCGATCCACGGCAGTGCGCTCAGGTCTTCGATCTGCTGCAGCGCCTGGCCCTCAAGCAGCGCCGGGCTGGCCACCAGGGCAATGGCGTAGTCCGCCAGCTTGCGTCCCTTGAACCCCGAATCCGCCAGGTGGCCGAGGCGGATCACCAGGTCGAGCTTTTCCGCCACCAGATCATTCAGCGATGAATTGAAGTGATAGCTCAGGCGTACTTCGGGGTAGCGCGCGGTGAACAGCGGCAGGATCGGCAGCACGAACGTCTCGGCGTACTCCGCCGTGGAACTGATGCGCAACTTGCCGCTGACCCGGTTGCGCCCATGCAGCACGTTGTCGAAGGCTGTGTCGATAGTGGCGACAATCCCCTTGAATTCATCGTAGAGGTCCTGGCCGGTTTCGGTCAGGGTCACCTGCCGCGTGGTGCGCACCAGCAAGGTGCTCGCCAGTGCCTGTTCAAGGGTCTTTACATGCAGGCTGGCCATGGCCTTGCTGATGCCCAGGTACTGCGCGGCGCGGGTGTAGGAACCGAAGTCGACCACCGCGAGGAAGGTCTGTATCCGGTGCAGCTGGCCGTGAAAATGATCGCTCACTGTCAAATCCTGTTAAACAATGCGTCAAGTATAGGCACCTCGACACCCCGCCCCCAAGCTCCCTAAGCTGCGCGCAAAAAGGGAGACGGCATGACTTACAGATACAAAGTGGCGGTGGTATTTCTCCTCGGGTTCTTTATCGACTGCGTCAACATCTTCATGTCGGCGGTGGCCCTGCCCAGCATTGCCAGCCACTTGCAGGTGTCCAGCGCCGCCGTGGCCTGGGTCGCCAACGCCTACATCCTCGGCCTGACCCTGGTGATCGCCATCAGCACCTGGCTGGCCGGGCGCTTCGGCAACCGCCAGGTGCTCTGCGCCTCGATGCTGCTGTTCAGCGGCGCGGGGCTGATGTGCGGGCTGGCCGACAGCTTCATGTCGCTGGTGTTCTGGCGGCTGGTCCAGGGCATGGCCGGCGGCCTGCTGATTCCCCTGGGGCAGGCGCTGACCTTCAACCTGTTCCAGGGCGTGCAACGCTCGCGGATCTCCACCCTGGTGATGGCCGTGGCCCTGCTGGCGCCGGCGCTGTCGCCGACGCTGGGCGGCGCGATTGTCGACCACAGCTCCTGGCGCTGGGTGTTCTTCGCCAGCCTGCCGCTGTCGCTGCTGGCGGCGCTGCTGTCCTGGTGCTGGATCAACCCTGAACGCACGGCGCCCGTGGATCGCCCGGACCTGCGCGGCCTGCTGCTGGTGAGCGCGAGCCTGGGTGGCCTGCTGCTGGGCATGTCGCTGTACGGCAGCGGCTACCCGGCGTATCAGGCGGCACCGAGCCTGATCGCCGGGCTGTTATCGGCCGAGTGCTATCGGCGCCACTGCAAGGCCTGCGCCCGGCCCATTGTCGAACTGCGGCTGCTGAAAAACCCGCGCCTGGGCCTGTCGGTGGCGATCTATCACGCCATTCCGGGGATCTTCACCGGGGTCAATCTGCTGAGCCTGTTCTTCCTCCAGCAGCACCTGCACCTGAGCGCCCGGCACAGCGGCATGTTCATGCTGCTGTACGCCGCCGGCGCGCTGCTGGCGATGCTGGTGGGCGGGCGCTGCTACAACCGCCTGGGCGCCGCGCGGCTGTTCGCCATGGCCCTGGTGCTGCACAGCGCCGGCATCGCCAGCCTGTGCTGGGTCGACTCGGCAGCCGACCTGCCGCGGCTGGTGATGGCCTACCTGCTGATGGGCCTGGGCGGCGGTGCCGGCGCCAACACCGCGCAGACCACCGCCCTGCTGGACTTCGACGGCGCCGATACGCACCAGGCCAGCGTGATCTGGAACATCAACCGGCAGGTGGCGTTCAGCCTCGGCGCCGCCTGGCTGCTGATGCTCTACAACCTGCTGCTGGGGTACTCCGACGCCACCGGCGCCTACCACCTGAGCCTGTTGCTGGCCGCCGCAGCCGGTCTGCTGCCGCTGCTGACCCTGAACCGACTCCCCACCATGAAGGCCTCCCATGCCCAACTCGATCGTTGAACAAGCGCAACACAGCGTGCAGCGGATTCACCAACTGATTCACAGCGTCTTCAGCAACCAGCGGGGGGACGGCGCGGCCTGCCTCGAACCCTTGATGGCGTTGCTGGCCGAGGACTTCCAGATGGTCACCACCGGCGGCGCCCTGGTCGGCCGCGAGCAGGTGCAACAGCTGTTTCACACGGGCCTGGGCAAGCGCCCGGGGCTGGAAATCCGCCTCAGCGACCTGCATTGCGTGTGGCAGGAAGGCCGGTGCGCGGCGATCCGCTACAAGGAAATCCACCGCCTGGACTCGCTCGAAACCGCACGCCTGTCCCTGGCGATCATCCGTGTCCAGGACAACTCGGCGCAGTGGCTGTACCTGCACGAAACCACCTGCCCCTGACCCCGCCAGGCCCGAGCCCCGAGCTCGGGCCAAGCTGCCCGCCCCGCTTCTCCGACCTCTTGCGGCACGACACCCGCCCGCTGAACGACGGCTGATCGCCCCCGGCATCCCCCCTTCCCCGGCACCGACAACGCCCCTCGCCCAGGGGGGCATTGCCGTCAGCAATCGTCATCTACACGCCATTACTTTGCCACCCCGCTGTCATAAACCATCGTGATACTGGCGCCTGTTTTTAGAGCGCCGGGTTCTACCCGACCACTGTTTTCCGATCTGCACAGGTCGGTTGTGTCCTGGATGGTTGAGCCATCCACTCTTACCTTCGGAGATTGCTATGCGTCTTGCTTCCACGAAAACCGCGGCGGCCCTGTGTGGCGGCCTGTTACTGGCCATGAGCGTTCCCGCCAGTGCTGCGGTCGACGCCAAACTGCTCGACATGCTCAAGGCCAACGGCTCGATTTCCCAGGCGCAGTACGTTGAACTGCAAGCCGAACTGGCCAAGGATCAGAAGGCCCAGCAAATCGCTCAGCAAGCGCAGCAAGAAACCAACGAACAAGTGGCGGCGGCCGCCAAGAAAGCCAACGAGCTGAGCGCCTTCGACCAGAAGCTGGCCTGGGCGGCCAAGACTCAGTTCAAGGGCGACGTTCGGGTCCGCCAGGAAACCGTCAAGATCGATGGCGAATCCAACAACGGCGGCCGCGACAAGGATCGTCAGCGCATCCGTGCCCGCCTGGGCGCCTACAGCGAGATCAACCCGCAGGTGGACACCGGCATCCGCATCGCCACCGGCGGCGGCGACGATGCCCGCTCCACCAACCAGGACATGGACAACTACTTCGACAAGAAACAGATCTGGCTGGACCTGGGCTACATCGACTATCACCCGGACGCCGTCAAGAACCTGCACGTGATCGGCGGCAAGATGCTGCAACCCTGGGTCAGCATGGGCGACGTGATCTGGGACAGTGACATCAACCCTGAAGGCCTGGCCGTCACCTACAAATACCCGCTGGGCGGCAGCGCCGAACTGTTCGGCAGCCTGGGCAACTACAGCCTCAAGGACAACGTCGACGGCGAAGGCGTGCAGTTCCGTCACGACCTGCGCCTGACCGCCGGCCAACTGGGTAGCCGCTTCGCCATCACCGACAATCTGAAGCTGACCGTCGGCGGCAGCGTCTATGCCTACCAGAACGACAAGGACAGCCGTTGCACCGGCACATCCACCCCGTGTGCCCTGGCGGTCAACGGCAACTCGGCCGACAACCAGTTCCGCCTGTACGAAGGCTTCAGCCAGATCGATATCGGCGGCCTGCCGATACCGCTGTCGTTCTACGGCCAGTACGTGAAGAACAACGATGCGGTGACCGATCAGGACACCGCCTGGCTGCTGGGCGCCAAGTCGAAAGTGTTCGGCTTCAACCTCGACTACAACTACCGCGACGTGCAGCGCAATGCCGTGGTCGGCGCCTTTACCGACTCCGACTTCGCCAACGGCACCACCGGTTCCCGTGGCCACAAGTTCAAGGTCGGTTACGACATCGACAAGAACTTTGCCCTGGGCGCAGCCTACTTCCTGACCAAGTCCGACTACTCCAGCCGCACCCAGCGCGACGCCAATACCAACACCCTGCAACTGGACGCCGAAGCCAAGTTCTAAGCGACCCGGTCGTACACCGCAGACGATGCGCGCGCCAACCGCGAGCATCGCCTGCCGGGTTTCAACAGTCCGGCGCGGGGCAACGATCCCCCATCATCCGTTCGTCGTCGCCGCGCCGGCCTGTGTTTTTTCCCTCTCAAGCATCCTTGTTGCGTTGCGTCGCCAGACGCTCGGCCAAGGCATCCAAGCCCTCCAGGGGCGGTTCCGGCAGCACCCGCAAGGTGGCCTGGAGCAGGCGCATCTGACGAATGAATCGCCGGCAATTGGGGCAGAACAGCAGGTGATGACGCACCATCAAGCGCTCGCGAAAGCTCAACTGACCATCGAGATAATCGCTGGAGCGTGCCACTTGTTCCTTACAGGTCAGCATTGGCCGGTTTCCTCAAAATGCTCCACGGTGGCGAAGACCTTCAGACGCGCGCGGTGCAACAGCACCCGGACATTGGAGAGCGTGAGCCCCAAGAGATTACAGATTTCCTCCAGCTCCAGCCCCTGGCGCTCGCGCAGCAGCAGGACGCTGCTTTGCAGCTCCGAGAGGCTGAGCAGGGTGTGCTCCAGGCAGTCGCGCAGTTCGGACTCGGTCAGCAGGGCTTCGGGGGTGTCTTCATGCCAGGCGAAAGGTGCCACCAGCCAGTGGCCGTCCGTGGAAGAGAAGCGCTCATCGCCCACCGTGCCATGGGGCGCCGGCAGGTCATCGAGCAAAACTTCCCGGCGGTTCTGCTTGTAGCGGCCCTTGGCCGCGTTGGCCGTGATGGTCAGCAGCCAGGTCTTGAGGCTGGAACGCCCCTGAAAGCCCGACAGATTGCGCACCACCGACAGCCAGGCATCCTGCACCACTTCGTCGGCGTGGCGGTTGCCGACAATCGCGTAAGCCACCGCGCGCATGGCGCTCTGGTAGGTGCTGACCAGTTCCTTGTAAGCCTTTTGTTCGCCCGCCAACAGGCGCTCTAGCAGTTGCGTGTCATCAGCAGCAGCCATTCGTGCCTCGTTCAATCATGCAGGTTTGAGAGGGTGTGACGCGCCAATGCCGCCCGGCGCCACACCTCAATCAGCCTAGATCAACGCTTGCGCAGCAGGACGCTACCAATCGAATACCCGGCACCGAAGGAACTGAGCACGGCCAGGGAGCCGCTGGCCAGGTCGTCCTGGTACTTGTGGAAGGCAATCACCGAACCCGCCGAACTGGTGTTGGCGTAGGTGTCGAGAATCACCGGCGCCTCTTCCACCGACGCTTCGCGGCCCAGGAGTTTCTTGACGATCAGGTGGTTCATGCTGAGGTTGGCCTGGTGCAGCCAGAAGCGCTTCACGTCGCTGACGTTGAGCTGGTTCTCTTCCAGGTGCGCGGCAATCAGCTCGGCGACCATCGGGCACACGTCGCGGAACACCTTGCGGCCTTCCTGGACGAACAGTTTGTCGCGGGCACCGATGCCCTCTTCCGCGGCGCGGTTGAGGAAGCCGAAGTTGTTGCGGATGTTGTTGGAGAACTGGGTCAGCAGCTTGGTGCTGACGATCTCGAACTGGTGCTTGGAGGTGGCCAGGTCGGCGCGCTCGATGATCACCGCGGTGGCGGCGTCGCCGAAGATGAAGTGGCTGTCGCGGTCACGGAAGTTCAGGTGCCCGGTGCAGACTTCCGGGTTGACCATCAGGATCGCCCGGGCCTGGCCCAGTTGCACGCTGTTGCAAGCAGCCTGGATGCCGAAGGTTGCCGAGGAGCAGGCCACGTTCATGTCGAAACCGAAGCCCTGGATGCCCAGTGCGGCCTGGACTTCGATGGCGATGGCCGGGTAGGCGCGCTGCAGGTTGGAGCAGGCGACGATCACCCCGTCGATGTCGGCGGCGGTCTTGCCGGCCCGTTGCAGGGCTTGCTCGGCGGCGGCCACGGCCATCTGGCAGAGTACCGACCACTCGTCATTGGAGCGCTCCGGCAGGCGCGGCGTCATGCGCTGCGGATCGAGAATGCCGTCCTTGTCCATGACGAAGCGGCTCTTGATGCCCGAGGCTTTCTCGATGAAAGCGGCGTTGGATTCCGTCAGGGCCTGCACTTCACCGCGCTCGATGGCGGCGGCGTTGTCGCTGTTGAACTGGTGGACGTAAGCGTTGAAAGACTCCACCAGCTCTTCGTTGGAGATGCTGTTGGCCGGGGTAAACAGGCCGGTGCCGCTGATGACGACGTTATGCACGGTCGTTCCTCTAATGTGTTGAGGCAGAAGGTATTGGCACCGTCGTGCCAAACCGTAAAGGGACGACTCCCGCTGAGGGAGCCATTCCTGGCATCGCTTTATTCCGATCCGCCCGGGCTGGCTGGGGTGCAGATAACCGGGGCCGGCATTTATGACGGCGAAGTTTGCCATAACCACCGATCTTTCGCCGCAACTGCAAGATCGACGGAGCCTACCTGTAGGAGCCGGCTTGCCGGCGAGCCGGCCCTTGAGCATCGCCCTTGATGGCGCCTTCGCTGGCACGTCAGCGCCTACGGGGGGGCAGGGTCAGGCGTCGACCTGGCTCCATTGCTTGCTCAGGCGCTTGTCGGAAATCGGCACCTTGGTCCCCAGCTGCTGGGCGAACAGGGACACCCGGTACTCCTCCAGCCACCAGCGGTACAGCTCCAGTTGCGGATCACGCTTGCCTTCCTGGGCATGCTTCTGCGCCCGGGTCTGATACTGGTTCCACAGGCCCGTGAGCTCGGTGCTCCAGACCCGGTCCTTCTGCACCTGGCTACCGAGTTTCTCGAAACGCAGTTCCACCGCCTTGAGGTAGCGCGGCAGTTCCTTGAGCCACAGGGCCGGGGTTTCCCGGACAAAGCCCGGGTACACCAGGTTCGCCAGCTGGGCCTTGATGTCGTTGAGGGCCACCGCCTGGGCCAGGTCGATCTTGCCCTTGAAGCGTTTTTGCAGGCCGTGCCAGAGCTTGAGGATCTCCAGGGTCAGGCGCGCCAGACGCTCGGCGTGCTCGGTCCAGGCGCCGCGCTTGCGCTCGGCCAGGGAGGCCAGCCCCGCGCCATCCCGGGGCAAGGTGGCTTCGCCTTCAAGAATGCAGCTGTCGAGGCTGGCCAGCAGAATGTCTTCCACCAGCGCATCGACCCGGCCCAGTTCGCGGTACAGCAGGCCCAGCTCGGTCAGCCCCGGCAACTTGCCACGCAGGAACTTGGCCGGCTCGGCCAGTTGCTGCAACAGCAGGCGCTGCAAGGCCCGGCGGTGCTGGAACTCGGCTTCGGCGGCGGTGGAGAAACGCCCTTCCTTGACCGTCCCGGCCTCTTCCACCAGGGCCGGATACACGGTCATCGACAGCCCGGCGATCTTCTGCTGGGTCTTTTCCGCGACGGCGGCAAACACTTTGGCTTCCACCGGCTGCTGGCTCTTGGCGGTTTGCGGCACCGCCAGGGCAGCCTGGCTGGCTTCGGCGAAACGCGCGGTCAGTTCGGCCAGGTCACGGCCTTCGCCGAGGAACTTGCCCTGGGCGTCGACGATTTCCAGGTTCATCCGCAGGTGGCTTTCCACCTGTTGTTCGGCTTCGCTCCAGGCCTCGTCGCTGACCCGAGCGCCGGTCATGCGCAGCAGCTCGCGGCCCAGGGCCTGTGGCAACGAACCTTCGGCGAAGACCATGCGCTGCAAGGCCGCCTTGACGAAGTCCGGCACCGGCACGAAGTTCTTGCGCAGGGCCTTGGGCAGGTTGCGCACCAGGGCAATGCACTTGGCCTCGATCAGCCCCGGCACCAGCCATTCCAGGCGCTCGGCGGGCAGCGCCGGCAGCAGGGGCGCCGGCACCCGCAGGGTCACGCCGTCGCGGGGATGGTTGGGTTCGAAGTGATAACTCAGGGCCAGTTCCAGGTCGCCGATATGCAGGGTGTCCGGGTACTGCTTGGCGGTGACTTCGCTGGCCTCGCGGGCCAGCACGTCTTCCTCGCGCATGATCAGCAACTGCGGGTTCTTCTGGCTGTGCACCCGGTACCAGCTGTCGAAGGTCGCGGTCTGATGGATCTCGGCCGGCAAGCGTGCGTCGTAGAAGGCGAACAGGGTTTCCTCGTCCGCCAGGATGTCGCGGCGCCGGGCCTTGGCCTCCAGGGCGTCGAGCTGTTCCAGCAACTGGGTGTTGGCGCTCAGGCACTTGGCCTTGGATTGGATCTCGCCGCGCACCAGGGCCTCGCGGATGAACAGCTCGCGGGACACCACCGGGTCCACCGGGCCGTAATGCACCGGCCGGCGCCCGACCACGATCAGCCCGAACAGGGTGATCTGCTCGTAGGCCACCACCTGGCCGCGCTTCTTCTCCCAATGGGGCTCGAAGTGGTTCTTCTTCACCAGGTGGCCGGCCAAGGGCTCGATCCAGTCCGGTTCGATCTTGGCCACCATGCGCGCATAGAGCTTGGTGGTTTCCACCAGCTCGGCGGTCATCAGCCATTGCGGGCGTTTCTTGCCCAGGCCCGAGGACGGGTGAATCCAGAAGCGTCGCTGACGGGCACCGAGGTAGTCGCCGTCTTCGGTCTTCTGGCCGATCTGGCTGAGCAGGCCCACCAGCACCGCCTTGTGCAGTTTCGGGTAGTCCGCCGGTTCCTTATTGAGGCTCAGCTGCAGGTCGCGACAGATCAGGCTCAGTTGCCGGTGCGAGTCGCGCCACTCACGCAGGCGCAAGTAGTTGAGGAAGTTCTTGCGGCACCAGTTGCGCAACGGGCTGGCGGTCAGGGCCTGGCGCTGTTCTTCGAAGCCGCGCCACAGGTTGACCAGCCCGGCGAAGTCCGAGTCCACGTCTTTCCACTGCGCGTGGGCCTGGTCAGCGGCCTGCTGGCGCTCCGGCGGACGCTCGCGAGGGTCCTGGATCGACATCGCACTGGCGACGATCAGCACCTCCTGAAGGCTGCCGAGCTTGGCCGCTTCCAGCAGCATGCGGCCCATGCGCGGGTCCACCGGCAGGCGCGCCAGTTGCCGGCCCAGAGGCGTCAACTGGCTGTTGCGGTCCACTGCCGAGAGTTCCTGCAGCAGGTTGAAGCCGTCGCTGATGGCCTTGCCATCCGGTGGCTCGATAAACGGGAACGCGGTGATTTCACCCAGGCGCAGATGGAGCATCTGCAGGATCACCGCCGCCAGGTTGGTGCGCAGGATCTCCGGGTCGGTGAATTCCGGCCGGCCGAGGAAATCTTCCTCGCTGTACAGGCGCACGCAGATCCCCGGCTCGACCCGGCCGCAGCGGCCCTTGCGCTGGTTGGCGCTGGCCTGGGAAATCGCCTCGATGGGCAGGCGCTGGACCTTGGCCCGGTAGCTGTAGCGGCTGATGCGCGCCGTGCCGCTGTCGATCACATAGCGGATGCCCGGCACGGTCAGCGAGGTTTCCGCGACGTTGGTCGCCAGCACCACGCGCCGGCCCGGATGGGACTGGAAGATCCGCTGCTGTTCCGCCGGCGACAGGCGCGCGTACAGCGGCAGGATCTCGGTGTGCTTGAGCTGGGCCTTGCGCAGCATTTCCGCGGCGTCGCGGATCTCTCGCTCGCCAGGCAGGAACACCAGTACGTCACCGGGGCTGCGCCGCTCGCCGCGCTCGTAGGCGGCGATTTCATCCAGGGTGGCAAGGATCGCCTGATCCACCGTGAGGTCGTCCTCGACCCGGTTGCCCTCCTCGTCCTGTTCCAGGGTCAGGGGCCGGTACCAGGTTTCCACCGGGAAGGTACGCCCGGAGACTTCGACGATCGGCGCGTTATCGAAGTGCTTGGAGAAGCGCTCCAGGTCGATGGTCGCCGAGGTGATGATGACCTTCAGGTCCGGGCGCCGTGGCAACAGGGTCTTGAGGTAGCCGAGGAGGAAGTCGATGTTCAGGCTGCGCTCGTGGGCCTCGTCGACGATGATCGTGTCGTAGCGTTCCAGGTAGCGGTCGTTCTGGGTTTCCGCCAGCAGGATGCCGTCGGTCATCAGTTTGATCAGGGTGCTGGCATCGCTCTGATCCTCGAAGCGCACCTGGTAGCCCACCAGCGAACCCAGGGGCGTGGCCAGTTCTTCGGCGACCCGGCTGGCAACGCTGCGGGCAGCGATCCGCCGGGGCTGGGTATGGCCGATCAGGCCGTGCTGGCCGCGACCGATTTCCAGGCAGATCTTCGGCAGCTGGGTGGTTTTCCCCGAACCGGTCTCACCGGCAATGATCAGCACCTGATGCTTGAGCAGCGCCTCTTTGATCTCGTCGCGCTTGGCGGCGATCGGCAGGCTGTCGTCATAGCGGATCAGCGGCACGCTCGCGCGCCGCGCCGTCACCAGGTTGCACGATGCCTGCATCCGCTCCAGCCACTGGGCGAGCTTGGCCTCGTCGGGTTTCTTGCGCAGCTCAAGCAACTGCCGACGCAAGCGGTGGCGGTCGGCGAGCATGGCGTGATCGAGGTTTTTCAGCAGTTGGTCAGTCATAAAAGCGGCGGCAAGCTTCAAGCGAAAAGCCGCAAGATTAACGCAGCTTCCGTTTTTTAGCTTGCAGCTTGTGACTGGCCGCTAGCCGCTGCTTCTATTCGTCTTCCAGGCCTTTGCGCCGGTAAGGGAAGACATCGATGATCTTGCCGGCGCGAATCGCCTCTTGCAGGCCCTTCCAGTAGTCGGCGTTGTACAGCTCGCCGTGCAACTGGTCGAACAGCTTGCGCTGGCCAGCGTCGGCGAACAGGAACGGCGGGAACTCCTCGGGGAACACGTCGTGTGGGCCGATGGAGTACCAAGGCTCGGACGCCATCTCGTCTTCCGGGGTACGCGGTGCCGGAATGTGGCGGAAGTTGGCTTCGGTGAGGAAGCAGATTTCGTCGTAGTCGTAGAACACCACGCGGCCATGACGGGTCACGCCGAAATTCTTCAGCAGCATGTCGCCGGGGAAGATGTTGGCCGCCGCCAGCTGCTTGATCGCCAGGCCGTAATCCTCCAGGGCCTCGCGCACCTGGTCCGGGTTGGCGTGCTCCAGGTAGAGGTTGAGCGGGGTCATGCGGCGCTCGGTCCAGCAGTGGCGGATCAGCACCGTCTGGTCTTCCACGGCCACGGTGGACGGCGCCACTTCCAGCAGTTCCTCAAGGCAGGCCGGGTCGAACTTGCTCAGGGGGAAGCGGAAATCGGCGAACTCCTGGGTATCGGCCATGCGCCCGACCCGATCCACGCTCTTCACCAGCCGGTACTTCTCGATCACCGTGGCCCGGTCGACGTTCTTCGATGGCGAGAAGCGGTCCTTGATGATCTTGAACACGGTGTTGAAGCCCGGCAGGGTGAACACGCTCATGACCATGCCACGCACCCCGGGGGCCATGATGAAGCGGTCGTCGGTGCTGGCCAGGTGGTTGATCAGGGCACGGTAGAACTCCGACTTGCCGTGCTTGTAGAACCCGATGGAGGTGTACAGCTCGGCGATGTGCTTGCCCGGCAGGATGCGCTTGAGGAAGCCGATGAACTCCGCCGGCACCGGCACATCCACCATGAAGTACGAGCGGGTGAAGGAGAAGATGATCGAGACATCCGCCTCGTCGGTGATCAGCGCATCGATCTGGATGCCCCGGCCTTCGCGGTGCAGCAGCGGGATCACCAGCGGCCACTGTTCTTCATGGGTGAAGATGCGCCCCACCAGGTAGGCGCCCTTGTTGCGGTACAGCACCGAGGAAAACAGCTCCAGGGTCAGCTCCGGGTCCTTGCACACCCAGTCCGGCAGGTTCTCCCGCAATTGCGCCTCCAGGCGCCGCAGGTCGCCCGGCAGGTCGGCGTAGTCCTCGCTGAAGCGGTAGTCGGCGAACACCTGTTCAAGCATCGTCGACAGGTTGCCCTGGGGCTGGTAGCTGCGGGTCTGCGCGGCCCGGGCCCGGCGCAGGCTGGGCCGGGTGGTGTGGATGAACATGCAGCCGTCGCTGATCAGGTCATGGCTGAACAGGCCGCAGAAGATCGAGTTGTACCAGGTCTCGGACAGCTCATCGTCAAAGCGCAGGTCGATCAGGCTGATGTAGGCGCTCTTCACCAATGGCCACTGGCCGACATCCATCAGCGCATCGTCGCTGAAGGCCTGGTGCAAGCGGGCCACGGTTTCCCCGACCTTTTCCTCATACAGGTTGATCCGCGCCGCCGAGGCTTTCTGCGCCTCCTGCCACTGGGCCTGCTCGAAGCGCTGCCGGGCACCGTCGGTGATCTGGCGAAAGTGCTCGCGGTAGTCGTCGAAGCCATCGAGGATCATTCGAGCGATATCGGCGGCGGGCCATGACTGCGGCATAAGTAGACCTCTGCGGGAATTTGCGATGCCAGAGCTTAGCCAGTGAAACGTCCCGAGGAGAAGCTCATTTTTTCGCCCGGCCCATCGCGCCAGGAAATCTTTACCCGGCCTGGCGACAAGTTTTTTAATCGACCATTCGGTCAACAAAAAAACCATTAGTCAGGCGAATCCGGACTTAATCGATTCACCTACAGGCCGCCCCCTACGGGGCGTGAAGGCCTGAAAACACCCGCCAAGCGGCCTCGCAAAAAATGCTCTCGCCACCTGAAAAAAACCACGAACAGCGAAACGAAGGCTCTATTCTGGGCCTTTCAATATAGTGGCACTTTGCCATATAAAGCGCCCACCCTCCCCTAACAACACCTCTAAATCAGCGAGGGCCGAATGTTTTTTTAATGTTTTTAAGGAGCACATGATGTCGATCAGGAATCTTCGAATCGGCTTGCGAGCCAGCTTGAGTTTTGCGGTGCTGGCCAGCTTGCTGGTGATAGTCGGGCTGTTCTGCCTGGGGCAGATGGCGACCCTGCGCGAAAGCGCAAAAGTCATCGAGGCCTCGTGGATGCCCAGCATCGAGAACATCCATGACAGCGCTGCCAACATCGCCACCATCCGCCTGGAAGCGCTGCGGTTGCTGGTCAATGACCAGCCCCTGAGCCGGGAAAAAAGCAAGCACATGATCGCCGACGAACGCCAGGAACTGGCCCAGCGCCTGGAGCGGCACAAGGCGCTGCTGACCAATGAGCAGGAAGCGGCGATGCTGGAGCGGCTGAAAAACACCATCGACCAGTACACCCGCCTTCTGCAGCAGATCATCGAGCAGATCGACGCAGGTCTTAAAGAACAGGCCTACACCCGGCTCAATGTTGAACTGGCCCCCCTGGGCAGCCAGCTGGACACCGCCCTGGAAGAGCTGATCCAGTTCAACCAGCGAGGCGCCGACAGCGCCGCCGAGGATGCCGCCACGCTCTATGAACGTTCGCAGTGGATCGTCGGCCTGATCATTGCCATCGCCCTGGCCAGCACCTTGCTACTGGCCTGGTTGCTGACCCGCAGCATCACGGCACCGCTGGCCCAGGCCCTGGCGGTGGCCCGGACCATCGCCGCCGGTGACCTCAGCCAGAACGTCAACGGTCAGGGCCGGGATGAACCGGCGCAACTGCTGACGGCCCTGGCCGGCATGCAGGACAACCTGCGCTCGACCATCCGTGGCATCGCCGAGTCGTCGCAGCAACTGGCCTCGGCCGCCGAGGAAATGAGCTCGGTGATGGAACAGAGCACCCGCGGCCTGCAATTGCAGAACGATGAAATCGAGCAAGCCGCCACCGCCGTCACGCAAATGAGCGCGGCCGTGGATGAAGTCGCCGGCAACGCGGTCTCCAGCGCCGAAGCCTCCCAAGCCTCGGACCAGGACAGCCGGCACGGCCATCATCAGGTCAGCCAGACCATCGCCTCGATCCAGCAACTGGTCAGCGAAGTGCTGGGCGCCTCGGAGCAGGCCCAGGGGCTGGCGTCCCAGGCCCAGGACATCAGCAAAGTGCTGGAGGTGATTCGCGCCATTGCCGGGCAGACCAACCTGCTGGCGCTGAATGCCGCGATCGAGGCCGCCCGCGCCGGCGAGGCCGGGCGTGGCTTTGCCGTGGTGGCGGACGAAGTGCGCTCACTGGCGCAACGCACCCAGGACTCCACCGAAGAAATCGAACAGATGATCAACCGGATCCAGCACGGCACCGATGCCACCGTCAGCGCCCTGCAAAGCAGCGCCGAACAGGCCGGGCAAACCCTGCAGCAGGCCAACGGCGCCGGCAGCGCGCTGGAGAAGATCACCGGGGCGATCTCACAGATCAGCCAGCGCAACCTGGTGATCGCCAGTGCCGCCGAGCAGCAGGCACTGGTGGCCCGGGATGTGGACCGCAGCCTGGTGAACATCCGCGACCTGTCGACCCAGACCGCCGCGGGCGCCACCCAGACCTCCGCCGCCAGCCAGGAACTGTCGCGGCTGGCGGTGGACCTGAATGGCCTGGTCACACGATTTATTCTGTAGCGGGTGCGATAGGGTTTGCCATGGACCCAGGCTCTGGGCAACATCGCCGCCCTTCAATCAAGGAAATTGCCGTGAGACTTGTCGATCTCCTGCGCCTGCTGTCACTGGCCGCCATCTGGGGCGCGAGCTTCTTGTTCATGCGCATCATCGCCCCGGTGCTGGGCAGCGTGCCCACCGCCTTCTTCCGAGTGTCGATCGCCGCGCTCGGGTTGCTGGTCATGCTGGCGCTGATGCGGGTCGACTGGAACTTTCGCGGCAAGCTCAAGACCGTGCTGCTGCTCGGCGTGATCAACTCCGGCATACCGGCAACCCTGTATTCGGTGGCAGCCCAGGTGCTGCCCGCCGGCTACTCGGCGATCTTCAATGCCACCACGCCCTTGATGGGCGTGTTGATCGGCGGGCTGTTCTTTCATGAGCGGCTGAGCCTGAGCAAGATCACCGGGGTCTGCCTGGGCCTGTTCGGCGTGGGTATCCTGACCCGCGCCGGCCCCATGGCCTTCGACCATGACCTGCTGCTGGGCGCCCTGTCCTGCCTGATGGCCACCACCTGCTACGGCTTTGCCGGGTTCCTCGCCCGGCGCTGGCTGGATCAGGCTGGCGGCCTGGACAGCCGCCTCTCGGCCCTGGGCAGCATGCTCGGCGCAACCTTGTTGCTGTTGCCGCTGTTCGCCTACAACGCCATCAACCAGCCGCCGGCCAGTTGGGGGGGCTGGAGCGTGTGGCTGTCGCTGCTTGGGCTGGGGCTGGGCTGCACGGCTTTTGCCTATGTGCTGTATTTCCGCCTGCTCAGCGCCATCGGCCCGGTGCGTTCGATGACCGTGACCTTCATGATCCCGCCGTTCGGCGTGCTTTGGGGAGCCTTGCTGCTGGATGAGCCGCTGTCCATGGCGCACCTGTATGGTGGCGCGCTGATTGCCGGGGCCCTGTGGCTGGTGCTGCGGCCGACGGTCACCCCCACCGCTCGCTGACCCGAGGCTCCTGTGGCCACGGCTACGCGCGGGTCGTGTAGCCGCTGCCGCAGGCTGCAAACGGCTTGGGCGGCATCCCGACGCCGCAGACGCGGCAATCTGGCGCCCCCCACAAGGTTCGGCAACAGACCGTCAAGCAAGGCCCTGCGGGCCTTTTCGCAGCCTCGCCGGAGCTTGGCAGCGGCTACGGAGTGCAAAGCGCGGCGCTGCTCATCTCGCCATCCACCAGGCGCCGGATACCCAGCGGGTTGGCATTGCGCAGGGCGTCGGGCAGCAGGGCGTCCGGGTAGTTCTGGAAGCACACCGGGCGCAGGAAGCGCTCGATCGCCAGGCTGCCCACCGAGGTGCCACGGGGATCGGACGTCGCCGGATAGGGCCCGCCGTGAACCATCGCATCGCAGACTTCGACTCCGGTCGGATAGCCATTGAGTAACAGCCGGCCAGCCTTTTCCAGCAACACCTCGGTCAGCCAGCGATGCTCCAGCAACTCCTCTTCCTCGCCGATCAGGGTCGCGGTCAACTGACCACGCAAGCCCTGCAAGGCCGCTGTCAGCTCACTAAGATCCGCCACTTCGATGACAATGCTGGCCGGTCCAAAGACCTCTTCCTGCAGCCGTTCATCGCCCTCCAGCAACAAACTGACATCCGCCTGAAACAGCTGAGGCTGTGCCTGTGCGCCCTGCTGCGGCTGACCCGCCAGGTGCCGCAGGCGCGGATGCTGGTGCAAGGCTTCGAGCCCCTGGCAATAGCTGGCCAACGTACCGCTGTTGAGCATGGTCTGTGCTGCCTGCTGAGCCATCTGTGCGCTGAGCTGTTGGATAAACGCGCTGAACTGCGCTGAGCGCAGGCCGATGATCAAGCCTGGGTTGGTGCAAAACTGCCCCGCGCCCAGGGTCACCGACCCCGCCAGTTCGGCGGCGATCTGCGCCCCCCGAACCTTGAGCGCCTCGGGCAGCAGGATCACCGGGTTGATGCTCGACATTTCGGCGAACACCGGGATCGGCTGCGGCCGGCTGGCGGCCATCTGGCACAAGGCGTTGCCGCCCTTGAGGGAGCCGGTAAAGCCCACCGCCTGGATCGCCGGGTGCTTGACCAGCCACTCACCGACCCCGGCGCCGTAGATCATATTGAACACTCCGGCCGGCATTTCGCTGCGCTGCGCCGCCCGGATGATCGCGTCCGCCACCCACTCGGCGGTCGCCATGTGCCCGCTGTGGGCCTTGAACACCACCGGGCAACCGGCGGCCAGGGCCGCGGCGGTGTCGCCACCGGCAGTGGAGAACGCCAAGGGGAAATTGCTCGCCCCAAACACCGCCACCGGCCCCAGGCCAATGCGGTACTGACGCAGGTCCGGGCGCGGCAGCGGCTGGCGCTGGGGCAAGGCGCGATCGATCCGCGCGGCATGAAAATCGCCACGCCGCAGCACCCTGGCGAACAAGCGCAGTTGCCCGCTGGTACGCCCGCGCTCGCCCTGGATACGCCCAGCGGGCAGAGCGGTTTCCCGGCAGACGGTGGCAATGAAGTCATCCCCGAGGCTGTCCAGTTCGTCGGCAATCGCATCGAGAAACCGGGCGCGCCGCTCGGCGCTGAGGTTGCGGTACAGCGGGTAGGCCTGCGCGGCGGCCCGGGCCGCGGCATCCACTTCCGCCGCGGTCGCCTGGAAGAAGCAGCCCGGCAGCGCTTGGCCAGTGCTGGCATCCAGGCTGTGCAGTTGTACGTCGCCCAGGGCGCTGCGGGCGCCGCCGATGTAGTTGTGTCCAGACAAGCGAGTCATGAGGCATTCCTTGACCGGCGCGCAGGGCCGGTGGTTGAAGATTTACAGGGCACGCACCTGACCGATGGCCAAGGGCTGGGCGCTTTCGCCGAGGGTGTTTTCCAGGGGCGCGCCGAAGGCTTCAAGGCTGATCTGGAAGCGATCGCCGGGGCGCGTGCGCACGCCGTCGGCAAAGGACAGGGTGGCCGTGCCGAAGTAGTGGACGTGGACGTCGCCGGGACGCAGGAACTGCGCGTACTTGAAGTGGTGGTATTCGAGGTTGGCCAGGCTGTGGCACATGTTGTCCTCACCGCTGAGAAACTCCTTTTCCCAGAGCACTTCCGTGCCGCGGATGATCCGGCTGCGCCCCACCAGGTGCCGGGGCAGTTCGCCAACCCGCAGCTCCGGGCCATAGGCGCAGCAGCGCAGCTTCGAGTGGGCCAGGTACAGGTAGTTGCGCCGCTCCATCACATGGTCGGAGAACTCGTTGCCCAGGGCATAACCCACCCGGTACGGCTGGCCATCGTCACCGATCACATACAGACCAGTGAGCTCCGGCTCCTCACCGGCATCCTCGGCAAAGGGCGGCACCGGAAAGTCGCCGCCGGGGCGCACGACAATGCTGCCATCCCCCTTGTAGAACCATTCTGGCTGGGCCCCCACCTGCCCGGCCTCGGGTTTGCCACCTTCCAGGCCCCATTTGAAGATACGCATGGTGTCGGTCATGCCGGCTTCGACCTCGCCGTCATGCTGGTGCATCTTGTCCCGGGCCGAGGCGCTGCCCAGGTGTGTCAGGCCGGTACCGCTGACCAGGCAATGGGCCGGGTCCTCATGATCCAGGGGCGGTAGCACCCGGCCCTGCTGCAACAGTTGCCCATAGTCCGGCCCCGGGTCAGTGCCGCGCCGTTGCGCTTCCTGTTGCAGGCTGCACTGGTTGCGGATGGCCGCCAGGGCCAGCTCACGGGTGCTGACGGTATCGCGCAGTACTCGCAATTGCTGCCCTTCGACCACCCCGACCTGACGCTGGCCGGTGCTGCTGGCAAATTGAATCAAGCGCATGTTCGCTCTCCCACAGGCCTGCACGGCGCCGCCCGCAAGCGGCGCCCGAGGCTTATTCGATGATGTTGAATTCGCTCAGGTAGTCTTCGGAGATTTCCAGGCCCAGGCCCGGCTTGTGATCGTCGAGCTGGATGTAGCCCTTGACCGGCTGCGGCTCGCCCTTGAACACGTAGTAGAAGAGTTCGTTGCCGACCTCGACGTCGAACACCGGAAAGAACTCGGCCATCGGCGAGGCCGTGGTGGACAGCGTCAGGTGGTAGTTGTGCATCTGCCCGGCATGGGGAATCACCGGCACCGACCAGGCTTCGGCCATGGCGTTGATCTTGCGCGCGGCGGTGATGCCGCCGACGCGGTTGGTGTCGTACTGGATCACGTCGACGGCGCGGCGTTCCAGCAGGTCCTTGAAGCCATAGGAGGTGAACTCGTGCTCGCCGCCGGAGATCGGCATGATGCCCATTTTCTTCAGCTCGACGTAGCCTTCCAGGTCGTCGGCGATCACCGGTTCCTCCAGCCAGCGCGGCTCGAACTCGGCCAGTTTGGGCAACATGCGCCGGGCGTACTCCAGGGTCCAGCCCATGTAGCATTCGAGCATGATGTCCACGTCGGGGCCGGCCAGCTCGCGCAGCGCCCGTACCTGTTCGATGTTGCGGCGCATCCCCGCCGGGCCGTCCTTGGGCCCGTAGCCGAAGCGCATCTTCAGTGCGCTGAACCCCTGGTTGAGGTAGCCCTGGGCCTCTTCGAGAAACAGGTCGAGATTGTCATTGGCGTAGAGCTTGGAGGCGTAGGTCCAGATCTTGTCCTTGGTGCGCCCGCCGAGGAGCTTGAACACCGGCTTGTTCACGGCCTTGCCCATGATGTCCCAGAGGGCGATGTCGATCGCCGAGATCGCCGCCATGCCGATGCCCTTGCGGCCCCAGGCGTGGCTCTGACGGTACATTTTCTGCCAGATGTACTCGTTGTCGAACGGGTCTTCACCGATGGCGATCGGCGCCAGGTAGGTGTCGATGATCTCCTTGGCCACCCGCGGCGCCAGGGCACAGTTGCCGATGCCTACCAGGCCATTGTCGGTTTCCACTTCCACCACCAGCCAACCATGGAAACGGAATGAACCCATGGCATCGCCACGTTCGAAGAGGATGTCCGTGGCGTTGGTGCAGAAGTGCGCCTGGGGCGGCACGACGTTGCCTTTCCATTCGAAGACGCGGGTACGGATCGCTTTGATTTTCATCAGGGGGGATTCCTTGCAAGGCTTGGGTAGTGATCAGCCGACCTGGGCCGGTGTGAGCTGTTTAGGGGCGGTCGGGGTGTGCCGGGTGCGCAGACGGGACAGCAAGATGGCGCCGAAGATGCCCACCAGGGCCAGGGCGAACATGCCCGCACGCGGATCGGCGAATTGGCTTTCCATCAAGGTCTTGAGGTTCGGCGCGACAAAACCGCCGAGGTTGCCGATGGAGTTGATCAGGGCAATGCCGCCGGCCGCCGCCGCTCCGCTGAGGTAGCCGGTGGGGAGGGTCCAGAACAGCGGCTGCACGGCGACAAAGCCGGCGGCGGCGAAACAGAAGGCCAGGACCACCGGGACCATGCTGCTACCCAGTGCCGAGGCGGCGATGCCCAGCGCGGCCATGGTCAGCATGACCACCGCCATGCGCCGGTGCTGGCCGCTGCGGTCGGCGTAGCGGGTGACCAGCCAAGTCACCACCAGGGCGCAGATCCACGGGATCGCCGTGATCAGGCCGACACTGAGGCCGACATGGCCATCCAGCAGCCCGGCGATGCGTGTCGGCAGGTAGAACACCACGCCGTAGACGCTCATCTGGATGGTGAAATAGGCCAGGCAGAACTGCATCACCCGCGGGTTGCGCAGGGCGCTGAGGAAACCGTGGGGGCTGCTGTCCTTTTTCTTCGCGTCCTCTTCAGCCAGGGCGTCATGCAGCGCCTGCTTCTGCGCGCCACTCAACCAGCGCGCGTCACCGGGACGGTCCACCAGGTAGAAGTAGGCGGCGATGCCGACCACCGACGCCATCAGGCCCTCGACCACGAACAGCCACTGCCAGTTGGTCAAGCCGAACACACCGTGGAACTCCAGCAGCCACCCCGACAGCGGGCTGCCCAGCACCAGCGCCAGGGGCAAGCCGAAGTAGAACAGCCCCAGGGCCTGGCCACGGCTCCGGGCCGGGAACCAGTAGGTCAGGTAGAGAATGATCCCCGGGAAGAAACCGGCCTCGGCCACTCCCAGCAGGAAGCGCAGGACATAGAACGTCTGGGCGTTGTGGGCAAACATCATCGCCGCCGACACCAGGCCCCAGGTGACCATGATCCGGCACAGCCAGACCCGCGCGCCGAGGCGATGCAACATGTAGTTGCTGGGGACTTCGAAGAAGGCATAACCAACGAAGAAGATGCTCGCGCCAAAGGCGAAGGCCGCGTCGCCAAGACCGGTGTCGGCCTGCAGCGCGGCCTTGGCGAAGCCGACGTTGGAGCGGTCGATGAAGGCCAGGATGTACATCAGGATCAGGAAGGGCAGTAGCCGCAGCCGACTTTTGGCGATGGCGCTGGCAAGTGCCGGCGCGGAATCTGGACGAGTCATGAGGATGTTCCTTGAGTGCCGGTCATGCCTTGCACAAGGGCAAGGCGGGCTTCTTGTAGTTGTTCGATCGCTTGAGGAAATGGCGCGGCGCCCCCCTCAATCGATGGGGCGACTTTAGCCAGGGCGGGCCGTAGCGGCTAATCACTTATGGGCATCCACCGATAACCCAGGGTGATCACATCACCCGGTTTATTGCTCTGCAGGGTTATCGGAAATCAGCACGCGCCGCCAAGCCGGCCGCTACAGGAGGGGCCGACTGCCAGCGCAGGCGATTTCATCAGTGGCAGAAACGAGAACGCATTCCCCTGCCAGCGCAGGGGAATGCAGAAGGAAGGCAATGCTGCCTTCAGTGACGATGGGCGCCCATGCGACAGGCAATGTCGAAGGCCTGGTGAATGGCCCCGGCATTGGCCCTGCCCTGCCCGGCAATATCGAACGCCGTGCCATGGGCCGGCGTGGTGATGGGAATCGGCAGGCCACCCTGGACCGTGACGCCGCGGGAGAAGCCCATGAGCTTGATCGCGATCTGCCCCTGGTCGTGGTACATGGTCACCACCGCGTCGAACACACTGGCGTCGCCCTGGACCTTGAGGAAGATGGTATCGCCCGGGTAAGGCCCATCGGCGGCAATGCCCAGGGCCTGGGCGGTCCGTACCGCGGGGCCGATGATGTCCAGCTCCTCGCGGCCGAAGGAGCCGTTGTCGCCGTTGTGCGGGTTGAGCCCGCACACACCGATACGCGGCCGTGCCAGGCCGTTGCGCCTGAGGGCCTGATCGATCAGCTGGATGGCCTCCAGCACGCGCGCCTGGTCGAGCAGCCCAGGCACCTCGGCCAAGGCTACATGGGACGTCACCCGTGAGGTCCAGAGATTGTCGAGGACATTGAACTCACAGAATGGCCCGTGGAAATCCAGCCGCTCGGCGAACCAGTGCAACTCATCGTTGTGGGCCATGCCCGCCATGTGCAGCGAGGTCTTGTTCAGCGGGCCGAACAGCACCGCGTCAGTGGCCCCCTCGCGGGTCAGGCCCAAGGCCAGTTCCAGGGTGTCAAGGCAATAGCGCCCGCCCATCACGCTGGCTTCGCAACGGGCAAACTCACCCGTTGTGCTACCACGAAAATCATAGAGCAGCGGTGTGTCATCACTGAACGCCAAGGACTCCAGTGAGCGTACCTTGCGGTAGGGGAACGCCACCCCGGCGATGTCCATGCCACGGCGCGTTTCGGCTTCATCGGCAATCAGTATCACCTGGGCCTGGGCCCGTACCTGGGGCTGGCCCAACAACCGGGCGATGAGTTCCGGGCCGATGCCCGCCGGGTCCCCCAGGACCATGGCGATGGTGCTCTTGCTCATGTCTCACTCCTTGCTGGTTCAGGCTCGGGGCGCGCATCCGCACCCGGCTCGCAACGGTAGAGCTGTTGCGCATTGCTATGGAACAGGCGCTGCTGGTCGGCCCGTGGCAGGTCGGCAACCAGCTGCTTGAAACCGCTGAAGATGCTGTCGAACGAACCGCACAGGCTGTCCACCGGGAAGTTACTGGCGAACATCGCCCGCTGGCTGCCGAACAGCTCGATCACCTGGCGCACGATCCAGGCGTTGTCCTCGGCCCGCCAAGCCTTGCCGGGCTGACCGAGCCCGGAAATCTTCACCGCCACATTCGGCCAGCGCGCCAACCGCGCCATGGCCCTGTGCCAAGCCTTGAGCCCCTGTTCACTGCGATCGCTGGGCAGGCCGGCATGGTTGAGAATCAGCCAGGTGCCGGGAAAATCCCGGGCCAGGCGTTCGGCTTCTCCAAGGTTCCACCAGGGGGTCTGCAAATCGAAATGCAGGCCCAGCCCTTCGAGGGCGGCATAGCTGCGACGCCAATGCTCATTGCTCATCAGGCTGCGCACCCGCCCGGCTTCCTGAGGGGTCTGCGGCCCGCCCGGCTTGTGCCGGACACTGCGCACGGCGCGGTAGGACGCCTGCTCGGCAAGCAGCGCGATGGCCTCGGGATGGTCGAGCCAGGCTTGAGCCACCACCGCATTGGGCACCCCGTAGCGCGCCGCCAGTTGCTGGGTGAAACGTGTCTCGCCGATGGGGTCGCTCGGGTCCCATTCGGTTTCCACATACACGGTCTGCACCACCCGGTGGGTGCCGGCATCGCGGAAATAGTCATCGGGAAAATAGCGCCGCTTGATGGCGCTGTAGTCGCCATAGCGAAAATCCACTCGCGCCTCGGGGGTCAGCCATGGGTGGTGGTTGATCGAGGGGTCCCAGAAGTGCTGGTGGGCGTCGACGATCGGTCCGTCCCAAAGTTCAGCCATGGTTCACCTCCTGGGCAACGTCGAGGCTGATCAACAAGGTCGCCAGGACGAACAGTGCCGAACACAGGGCAAAGAAGCCCAGCACCGGGGCGAAGCCACCGGTGAACTGCAGGATCACCCCCACCAGAATCGGCACCGCAATGCCGCCAGTGCTGCCGGCCATGTTCATCACCCCTCCGATCAGGCCAACCCGCGCCGGCGCCGCCAGCAACGCCGGAAAACTCCAGTACAGGCTGCCCCACATCAGGAAGAACGCCGTCACGCAGAGCAGTGCCACGGCGCCGAGCGGGTGGCTCAGGGTCGGCAGCAGCAGAAAGGCCCCCAGGGCAATCACGCCAGAAAATGCCAGCAGGCCCTTGACCGCCATCCCGCGCCGCACACCGCGGCGGATCAAGCTGTCGCAGAGAAAACCGCCGGTCAGGGAACCCAGGGCGCCACAGATGAAGATCACGAAGGTCGCCGCGCCAATGCCCTTGATATCGAAGCCCCGAGCCTGGGCCAGGTAGCTCGGCCCCCAGGTCAGCAGGCCGAAATAGACCATCGCCCAACTGGCCCGGCCGATGAGTAGGCCACACAGTGAACGCCGGGCAATGCCCAACCCCTTGACCGGCAGGCGCGCAGCCTGTGCTGCGGCGGTAGCGCGGCCGGCGTTGATCTTCTCCAGCTCGGCGGCGTTCACCTGCGGGTGGCTGGCCGGGTCGTCACGCAGGTAGCGATGGGCAACCCAGGCCAGCACCAGCGTTGCCACCCCGGCGATGACGAAGGCCAGGCGCCAGGAGTCCAGAACAGCAATCAGGTAGGCAATGATCAGGCCGCCCAGGGCCACGCCCAAGGGGCTGCCGCTGTCCATCAGCACCGCGCCGCGGCTGCGTTCGCTGGGGGCCAGCCACAGCGAAATCAGCTTGCCGCCAGAGGGGAACAGCGGCGCCTCGGCCGCGCCCAGGGCAACCCGGGCGAACAACAGCGACAGGCCGCCGCTGGCGAACGCCGCCAGCACCTGGAAGGTGCCCCACAAACCGGTGGACCAGCCAATCACCCGGTGCGGGCCGAAACGGTCGATCAGCCAGCCACCGGGGATCTGCAACAGCGCATATGCCCAGAAAAAACTGCTGAGGATCAGCCCTTGCAGGCCCGGCGAAAGCTCGAACTCATGGGCGATGGTGGGCATGGCGATGGACAGCGACACACGGTCGATGAGGTTGACCATGGTCAGGGCAAAGATGATCGCGAAGATTCGCCAGCGCACCGTACTCGAGCGCGCGGTGACGGCCGCAGCCGGGGTGGAAACACCGCTATCGGGCAGGTGCAGGGAAGCACTGGAGCGAGCCATGCTGCGTACCTCGTTTTCTTATTGTTGTAATGACTGCGGCGCTTGGCCGGAGCGACGCCGCTTGAGCGCACTATCGAGCCCGCGGTGATAACCGTCTAATCAAAACTTGAGATACACCGATAGCCGGAAGATATCCCTACAAGGCTTTCAGAGAACTCCGAAACAACCACAGGGTTTCCATCGCTCATTCCAGCAAGGCTCTGGACCGGGCATTTCAGCGCTTTCACCGAGCCCGAGCAGCCCCGATCTATAACCCCAGGCTATCGGTATATGTATTGTTTTGAGTAGACGTTGCGTCGCCAGCTTCCCACACTCGGGACCAGTCTTGCGGCCTCAGGCCACGGGCACACCACTCATAACAACTACAAGAACCAGAGGCCCCTCCATGCGCTCAACCTTCGTTCGCTGTACTTCACGTCTGCTGCTCGGTGTCAGCCTGCTCGGCGCCCTGCCCTCGCTGGCCCTGGCCTGGCAGCCGGAACAGAACGTCGAAATCGTGATCGCCGGCGGTCCCGGCGGCGGCACTGACCAGCTCGGCCGGCTGATCCAGTCGATCATCACCAGCCACAAGCTGCTGGAGGTCAACACCGTGGTCCTGAACAAGGGCGGCGGCAATGGCGCGGAAGCCTTCCTCGACCTGAAGATGGCCAAGGCCGATCCGCACAAGCTGGTGATCGGCACCAACAACATCTACCTGCTGCCGCTGGTGGCCAAGCTCGGCTACCAGTGGCAGGAGCTGACCCCGGTGGCCGCCGTGGCAGAGGACGACTTCATCCTCTGGACCTATCAGGACGCGCCGTGGCAAGACGCCAAGGCCTTCTATGAAGCGGTCAAGGCCGAGCCGAAACTGCGCATGGGCGGCAGCCAGTCCAAGGACGTCGACCAGACCCTGACCCTGCTACTGAACCGCACCACCGGCAGCAAGCTGACCTACATCCCCTTCAAGAGCGGCAGCGAAGCGGCCACCCAGCTGGCGGGCAAACACATCGCCAGCAACGTCAACAACCCCGCAGAAAGCATCAGCCAGTGGCGCGGCAATCAGGTCCGGCCACTGTGCGTATTCAGCCGCGAGCCGATGCTGTACACCGACAAGGTCGCCGGCGAGCACTCCTGGTCGGACATTCCCACCTGCCAGTCCCAAGGCCTGGGGATCGACCAGTACCGCTTCCCGCGCACCGTGTTCATGCCCGGCGGGGTCAGCGCCGAGCAGCGAGCGTTCTACGTCGAGCTGATGCGCACAGTCACCCAGACGCCAGAGTTCAAGGCCTACGTGAGCCAGAACGCCCTGGTGCCGAGCTTCATCGAAGGCGAACCACTGAAGGCCTACATCGAGCAGGACACCGCCCGGGTGACCCCGGTCTTCAAGGAAGCCGGCTGGCTGCGCGACTGATCCCGCGGGCGGCCCCCGCCCCGCCTGAGGCTCAGGCTGGGCCGCTGCCGCTCGCCCTTTTTCCGGAGGTGCAAGCATGTCCCGTCCCGCAGATTCATCGTCACTCCTGGGCACCCGCTGGGTCGAGCTCGGGCTGGCCCTGTTCACCGCCCTGGTCGGCGCCCTGGTGATGCTCGGCAGCGTCGAACAAGGCATCGGCTGGGGCGACGCCGGCCCCGAGCCCGGGTATTTCCCGTTCTACATCGGCCTGCTGCTCAGTGGCGCCAGCGCCGCCAACGCCCTGCTCACCGGAATGCGCTGGCGAGCCTTGGCCCTGGCCTTCGTCAGCCGCCCGGCGTTCGTCCAGGTGCTCTCGGTGTTCATCCCGATTGCCCTGTTCGTCGCGGCCATGCCCTTCACCGGGATCTACCTGGCCTCGGCGCTGTTCATCGCCTGGTTCATGTGGCGCGACCGCCTGCGAGCCAGGCCCTATGGCCGCTGGATGATCGGCTGCGTGTCCCTGGGAGCGGTGCTGGCCAGCTACCTGATCTTCGCCCTGTGGTTCAAGGTGCCGCTGGACGCCGGGCCGCTGGGTGACTGGCTGGCCCTGGCCGGGAGTTGCCTGAAATGAGCGAGTTCGACTCTTTGCTGCACGGCATGAACCTGATCCTCACTCCCGGGCATATCGGCCTGATGGTGGTGGGCGTACTGCTGGGCATCCTGGTCGGTGTGCTGCCCGGCCTCGGCGCGCCCAACGGAGTGGCCCTGTTGTTGCCGCTGACGTTCAGCATGACGCCGGTGTCGGCGATCATCCTGCTGTCGTGCATGTACTGGGGGGCGTTGTTCGGCGGGTCGATCACCTCGATCCTGTTCAACATTCCCGGCGAACCGTCATCGGTGGCCACCACCTTCGACGGCTATCCCATGGCTCGTCAGGGGCGAGCCGCCGAAGCCCTGACCGCGGCCTTCAGTTCGGCCTTGATCGGCGCCCTGTGCGGAGTGTTGCTGCTGACCTTCCTGTCGACGCGGATTGCCGAGTTCGCCCTGTCCTTCAGCTCGCCGGAATTTTTCGCGGTGTACCTGCTGGCCTTCTGCACCTTTATCGGCATGAGCAACAACCCGCCGCTGAAAACCCTGGTGGCGATGATGCTCGGCTTCGCCATGGCGGCCGTCGGCATGGACACGGTATCGGGCAACCTGCGCCTGACCTTCGACCAGCCGATGCTGATGACCGGCATCAGCTTCGAAGTGGCGGTGATCGGCCTGTTCGGCATCGGTGAGATCCTCTGTACCGTGGAGGAAGGCCTGGTATTTCGCGGCGAGCACGCGCGGATCACGCCCATGATCATCCTGCGCACCTGGGCGCGCTTGCCGCGCTATTGGCTGACCCTGCTGCGCAGCACCCTGGTGGGCTGCTGGATGGGCATCACGCCCGGCGGCCCCACCGCGGCCTCATTCATGAGCTACAGCCTGGCGCGGCGCTTCTCCAAGCACCGCGAACACTTCGGCAAGGGCGAAATCGAGGGCGTGATCGCCCCGGAAACCGCCGACCACGCGGCGGGCACCAGTGCCCTGCTGCCGATGCTGACCCTGGGCATTCCCGGTTCCGCCACTGCGGCGGTGATGCTCGGCGGCCTGATGATCTGGGGCCTGCACCCGGGGCCGACGCTGTTCGTCGAACAACACGATTTTGTCTGGGGCCTGATCGCCAGCATGTACCTGGGCAACGTGGTCAGCCTGATCGTGGTGCTGGCCACCGTGCCGCTGTTCGCTTCGATCTTGCGGATTCCGTTCTCGATCATCGCGCCGATCATCATCATGGTCTGCGCCATCGGGGCCTACTCGGTGCACAACGCCTTCTTCGACGTGGTCTTGATGCTCGGCTTCGGCGCCCTGGGCTACCTGTTCAAGAAGCTCGGCTACCCCATCGCCCCCTTGGTGCTGGCGGCGGTACTGGGGGACAAGGCCGAGGATGCGTTCCGCCAGTCGATGCTGTTCTCCGATGGGCAACTGGGGGTTTTCTGGTCCAACCCGCTGGTGGGCTGCCTGACCAGCGCCGCCCTGCTGATGCTGTTCTGGCCGCTGCTGTCTGCTGCCCTGCAAGGCCTGTTTCAGCGCCGCGTCGAAAACTGATCGAACAGCCAGCCCCACTCTTGATGCAGCCCCTGGCAACGCCTGGCATTTATTGTCAGGCTTGCCCCTGCCTTCTACTGCGAGCCCGGCCCATGACCAAGATTCCTGATGCCAATGTGATTCACAGCCGCCTGCGCCTGCGACAGCTGCGGCTGATGCTGGCCTTGCAGGAGTTTGGCTCGCTGCGCCGTGCCGCGGACAACATCGGCATGACCCAGCCGGCGGCCACCAAGATGCTCCACGAAGCAGAGGACCTGCTGGGCGTGGAGCTGTTCGAACGCCTGCCTCGGGGCATGCGCCCCACGCCCTTCGGCGAGACGGTGATCTATTACGCGCAGATGGTCTTCGCCGAGATCAGCGGCATGCGCGAGGAACTGGTGGCACTGGAATCCGGCAACCTCGGGCGGGTCGCCGTGGGGGCCATTCCGGCCCTGGCCTCGGGCCTGCTGACGCGCACCATCGCCACCCTCAAGCAAAGCCATCCCCGGTTGTCGATGAGCATCCAGGTCGACACCAGCGACGTGCTGGTCCAGGCCCTGCTGCAGGATCAACTGGACATTGTCCTGGGGCGGATTCCTGCCGGTGCACGGGCCGAGGAACTGCTCTTCGACAGCCTCGGTGAAGAAGCCCTGTGCGTGATCGCCGGGGCACAGAATCCTCTGGCACAAGCCACCCGCCTGGACTGGGCGCAACTGCAGAACGAAACCTGGGTGCTGCAACAGCACCCCAGCCCCATGCGTTCGATCATCAATCAAGTGTTCCACAACGCCCGGGTCGACATCCCCAGCAGCATCGTCGAGACCACGTCGATCATGACCCTGCTGTCGTTGGTGCAACAGACCGACATGATCGGCGTCACGCCGGTCTCGGTGGTCGAGGACTACCCTGGGCGCGATCTGCTGGCGGTGCTGCCGATCCAGTTCGAGGCGCGCCTGCCCCCCTTCGGGCTGATCACCCGACGACATCGCATTCAGTCGTCGGCGATGCAGGCCTTCATGAGTTCAGTGCGCAAGGAACATGAGCTGAGCCGCACCTGAGTGCCGACAAAGAGCCCTATGGAACGCTCAGGGTAATCAGGTAGGTGCCGGAAGTAATGACCTTGCCGGACGGGTCGACGAAGGCGTAGTGCTGATCGTAGTAGCGTCCGCCAGGACCGCTGTCGGCCAGCAGCTTGAGCTTGACCGGGGAACGATCCAGAGAGCTGACGCTGGCCACTGAACCGACACGGGTCACATCGATCGCGCCACCACGGGAGCCTTGTGGGCACTGGCGCAGACTCAACCCGGTGCCAGCAGCACTGGAAGCGCAATTGGCTTCGACAATACTGCCAGTAAAGCGGATGACTCCCTGGGCCACGGGAGCAGCGGCGAAACAACTGCTCGACAGGCCCAAAAGCAAGCCGACCGCTGTTGAAACGAGCACTACTTTCATACTGACTCTCCTTTGTATAAGGACTATGTCGTCAGTCTAGATACCGGCTTTAATTTTTAAGGTTTGTCTTATGGACAGCTTTGGAATACCCCAAAAAAAGTCCAAACATCTGGTTATCAAAAGGAGCTTGAAGGTTCGACTCAGCGACTGCTCATGCCCCTTCAAGGCTTTGAAGTCAGCCTTTTTTTCAACCGGCAGAGACCTTTACGACAATAGTGGCATATAGCCACCATTCTTGCTTATAGTCGATCATTCATAGAATCAATGAGCCAGAAAACGACCGGGCATTGCACCCGGTCGCAGGCCAGGGCGGCCGTCAGAAAACTCACCGCCCTGGACACTCAAGCGCCCTTACGGAACACGAAGACCAAGCCGACAATGATCAGGCCCATGCCCATCAGGCTCAGCAGCGCCAGACGATTGCCGAAAAAGATAAAGTCCATCAATGCGGTCACCGCCGGCACCAGGTAGAACAGGCTGGTGACATTCACCAGGTTGCCCTGGGCGATCAACCGGTACAGCAGCAGCGTGGCCAGTACCGACACCACCAACCCCATCCACAGCAGCGGAATCACGAAGCCGGCGCTGTACTCGAAGTGAAACGGCTGGAACGGCACGAACAGCGCACACAGCACCAGGCCCGCCAGGTACTGCACCGGCAGCGTGCCCAAGGGGTTGTCGGTAATGCGCTTCTGCATGATCGAACCAGCCGTCATGCTGACCAGCGCCAGCAGGCCGCAGAGCATGCCGGAGACGGATATCCCCGCCAGACCGATGCCCTGGTACACCACCATGATCAGCCCGGCGAGCCCCAGGCTGAGGCCGAACAGACGGCTCCAGGAGCGCTGGCGCTCCATCAGCACCACCGTGAGGATCGGCTGCACCCCCATGATGGTGGCCATCACGCCTGGGGTGACTTTCAGGTCCAGGGCCAGGATGTAGAAGATCTGGTAGGCCCCCAGCAGCACCAGGCCGGTGGCCATGGCAAAGCCCACCGCCCGGCGTCCCTGGGGCAACCTGAGCTTGAGCAGGGGCACCAGCAGCACCAGGCCGATCAGGGCAATGACAAAGCGCAACAGCAGGAAGGCAAAGGGCGAGGCGTGGGCCAGCCCCCATTTGGAGAAAATTGCGCCGCTGCTCCAGAGCAGGACGAACAGGCTCGTGGAAGCCGCCGCCAACGCGGACTTTTTGCAAATGAGCAACATGAATACCACCTGTAATCAGGCAAGAAGCCAATTCAGCCGAGGCTGAAGTTCAGTAGTGTTTGTTTCAGGCGGGCGCAGGGAACAGCAGCGATTGCTGATCAGCCCGAGAAGCCAACGCCCGGCGGTGATACGACTGCGTACACCGGCGTGCTACTGACAGGTGGGGGGTACTGACCGATCTCTACAGGCTGCTGATTCCCGCACGGCACGACGCCAGCGTTGACCGCTGAAAGCACTACCGCGTTGAGAGGGGAAAAGGCCATGTACTGATGGTTCTCGAAGGGAAAAAACCGTGAGTCGGCAGACTCATCGAGCGCCGAATATACCCAGCGCCCGATAGTTATTGCAAGATTTATCCGAACAGCCACTTCCACAGAATCACCAGCACCAGCACCGCCAGCACCGGGCGCAGAATGCGGTAGAGCTTGGGATTGCGGCGCTTCCACTGCTTGACCACGCCACTGAAGCTGTCGCTGAAACGCTTGCTCCAGGCATAAGCCTGGTTGATCCCGCCGACGCGTTCGTCGTCGAGGTTCTGTGGCGCGGTGGCACGGCCCAGCTGGGCGCTGACCCAGCGGTTGATGCGCGTCATCAACGGGCTGCTCAACGGCCGCTCGATGTCGCAGAACAGGATCACCCGAGTGACGTCGGTTTCGTTCTTCACCCAGTGCACATAGGTTTCGTCGAACATCACGTCTTCACCGTCGCGCCAGGCGTATTCCTCGCCATCGACGAAAATCCGGCAAGCATCGGAGTTGGGCGTCGACAGGCCTAGGTGATAACGCAGGGAACCGGCAAAGGGATCGCGGTGCGGGTTGAGGTGGCTGCCACCGGGCAGCAACGCGAACATCGCGCCCTTGACGTTGGGAATCGCGCTCACCAGCTCGACCGTCTTCGGGCACAGAGCGGCGGCCGAGGGCAGTGGCTTGTCGTACCACTTGAGGTAGAAACGCTTCCAGCCTTTCTTGAAGAACGAGCCGAAGCCGGCATCGTTGTTCTTCTCGGCCGCGCGGATATAGCCCTCATCAAACAGATGCATGGCCTCTTCGCGGATCACTTCCCAGTTGTCCCGCAGGATGTCCAGTTCAGGGAACTTGCTGCGGTCCAGGTAAGGCTTGGAAGGCACCCCGGAAAACAGGTACATCAGGGCGTTATAAGGGGCGAACAGCGCCGAATGGTTGACGAACTGGCGCAGTACCGGCAGACGCGCCTTGCCGCGCAGATGCACGTAAAGGATGCTGCCGACGAACAGCGACAACACCGCGAACTTGGCGGCAAAGGAAAAGCTCATGCAACGACTCCTTGGAAATAGGCACCTGTGGAGGGAGTGTTCACCCGACCTGGCAGCCGGCAATGATAAACACTCCTGGCACCTGGAAAAACCCGCACAACCCAACATTCAGTGTTAACGGCCGTGCAACAAAGGCGCTTAAGTAGCATAAGCGGCCAGGCCCTTGCCTGATGTGGATCAGCATTCGCCGGCGAGCCAGCGCCTGCCGACGAACACCCGGGGTGCGTTACTGCTGGTTTTCCTGCTCGGTGAACAGGTCGCTGAACAGCATGCTCGACAGGTAGCGCTCGCCGGAGTCCGGCAGGATCACCACGATGGTCTTGCCCTGCATTTCCGGGGTTTCCGCCAGACGCACCGCCACCGCCATGGCGGCGCCGCAGGAAATCCCGCAGAGAATCCCCTCCTCCTGCATCAACCGCAGGGCCATGGCCTTGGATTCTTCATCGGTCACCAGCTCCACCCGGTCGACCATGGCCAGGTCGAGGTTCTTCGGCACGAAACCCGCGCCGATGCCCTGGATCTTGTGGGGGCTGGGCTTGATCTCTTCACCGGCGAGCTTCTGGCTGATCACCGGCGAAGTCGCCGGCTCCACCGCCACCGACAGGATCGGTTTGCCCTGGGTCTTCTTGATGTAGCGCGACACGCCGCTGATGGTGCCGCCGGTGCCGACCCCGGCCACCAGCACGTCCACGGCGCCGTCGGTGTCGTTCCAGATTTCCGGACCGGTGGTTTTCTCGTGGATCGCCGGGTTGGCCGGGTTATCGAACTGCTGCGGCATGAAGTACTTGGACGGATCGCTGGCCAGGATCTCGGCGGCCTTTTCGATCGCCCCCTTCATGCCCTTGGCCGGTTCGGTCAACACCAGCTCCGCGCCCAGCGCCTTGAGCACCTTGCGCCGTTCGATGCTCATGGACGCTGGCATGGTCAGCATCAGTTTGTAGCCACGGGCGGCAGCGACGAAGGCCAGGCCGATCCCGGTGTTGCCCGAGGTCGGCTCGACGATGGTCATGCCCGGCTTGAGCTTGCCGCTGCTTTCAGCGTCCCAGATCATGTTGGCGCCGATCCGGCACTTCACCGAGTAGCCCGGGTTACGCCCTTCGATCTTGGCCAGGATGGTCACCCCGCGCGGGGCGATGCGGTTGATCTGCACCAAGGGCGTATTACCGATGGAATGGGCGTTGTCAGCAAAAATTCGGCTCATGGCTGGGTCCTTATGCAGCAGTGAAGAAGTCCTCAAGGGTATGCCTGGCGCCCTTGAGCGTCCAGTCGCACCGCTGGGCCTGCAGGCCGCCCACGAGCGGCACCCGCGCAGACTGACCAAGTCACCCCGTGACGCTCCATTCAGAGACTGAATGGGGCGTCTACGTTCACAGTCGACCGGGCAGCGCGTTATAGTCGCGCCATCACTCCCCATTCAATCGACCTGCCCCGGGCAGCTCGCCGTCACCGTTCGAGGAATTGCAGATGAAGTTCGAAGGCACCCGCGCCTACGTCGCCACCGATGACCTGAAGCTGGCAGTCAACGCCGCCATCACCCTGGAGCGTCCGCTGCTGGTCAAGGGCGAACCCGGCACCGGCAAGACCATGCTCGCCGAGCAACTGGCCGAATCCTTCGGCGCCAAGCTGATCACCTGGCACATCAAGTCCACCACCAAGGCCCACCAGGGCCTGTACGAGTACGACGCGGTCAGCCGCCTGCGCGACTCGCAACTGGGCGTGGACAAGGTCCACGACATCCGCAACTACCTGAAGAAGGGCAAGCTCTGGGAAGCCTTCGAATCCGAGGAGCGGGTGATCCTGCTGATCGACGAGATCGACAAGGCTGACATCGAGTTCCCCAACGACCTGCTGCAAGAGCTCGACAAGATGGAGTTCTACGTCTACGAAATCGACGAGACCATCAAGGCCAAGCAGCGGCCGATCATCATCATTACCTCCAACAACGAGAAGGAACTGCCGGACGCCTTCCTGCGTCGCTGCTTCTTCCATTACATCGCCTTCCCCGACCGCACTACCCTGCAGAAGATCGTCGACGTGCATTACCCGGACATCAAGAAGGACCTGGTCAGCGAAGCCCTGGACGTGTTCTTCGACGTGCGCAAGGTGCCGGGCCTGAAGAAGAAGCCCTCGACCTCGGAACTGGTGGACTGGCTCAAGCTGCTGATGGCCGACAACATCGGCGAAGCAGTGCTGCGCGAGCGCGATCCGACCAAGGCCATCCCGCCGCTGGCCGGTGCCCTGGTGAAGAACGAGCAGGATGTACAGCTGCTTGAGCGCCTGGCCTTCATGAGCCGTCGCGGTAGTCGTTAAGAGGCTGATGCCATGCTGCTCAACCTGTTCAATGAAATGCGCGCCGCCAAGGTGCCGGTGTCGGTGCGCGAACTGCTGGACCTGATCAACGCGCTCAAGCAACGCGTGACCTTCGCCGACATGGACGAGTTCTACTACCTCGCCCGGGCGATCCTGGTGAAGGACGAACGGCATTTCGACAAGTTCGACCGGGCTTTCGGCGCCTACTTCAACGGCCTGGAAAAACTCGACGACCACTTGCAGGCGCTGATCCCCGAGGATTGGCTGCGCAAGGAGTTCGAGCGCTCGCTGACGGATGAGGAGCGAGCGCAGATCCAGTCCCTGGGCGGCCTCGACAAGCTCATCGAAGAGTTCAAGAAACGCCTGGAAGAACAGAAGGAACGCCACGCCGGCGGCAACAAGTGGATCGGCACCGGCGGCACCAGCCCGTTCGGCTCCGGCGGCTTCAACCCGGAAGGCATCCGTGTCGGCGACGCCGGCAAGCGCCAGGGCAAGGCGGTGAAAGTCTGGGACCAGCGCGAGTACAAGAACCTCGACGACTCGGTGGAACTGGGCACCCGCAACATCAAGGTGGCGCTGCGCCGCCTGCGCAAGTTCGCCCGCCAGGGCGCCGCGGACGAGCTGGACATCGACGGCACCATCGACCACACCGCTCGCGACGCCGGGCTGCTGAACATCCAGATGCGCCCGGAACGGCGCAACAACATCAAGCTGTTGTTGCTGTTCGATATCGGCGGCTCCATGGATGCCCACGTGAAGATCTGCGAGGAACTGTTCTCGGCCTGCAAGACCGAGTTCAAGCACCTGGAGTACTACTACTTCCACAACTTCATCTATGAGTCGGTGTGGAAGAACAACCTGCGCCGCGGCTCGGAACGCACCTCGACCCAGGACCTGTTGCACAAGTACGGCGCCGACTACAAGGTGATCTTCGTCGGTGATGCCGCCATGGCGCCTTATGAAATCACCCAGGCCGGCGGCAGTGTCGAACACTGGAACGAGGAAGCCGGTTATGTGTGGATGCAGCGCTTCATGGAGAAGTACAAGAAGCTCATCTGGATCAACCCCTACCCGAAGGACACCTGGGGCTACACCGCCTCGACCAACATCGTTCGCGAGTTGATCGAGGACCAGATGTACCCGCTGACCCTGCGCGGCCTGGAAGAAGGCATGCGTTTCCTGTCCAAGTAAGCGCCGCAGGGCCGTCAAGCAAGGCCCTGCGGGCCTTTTCGCGGCCTCGCCATGGCTCGACAGCGGCTACAGAGCCCCCTGTAGCCGCTGCCGCAGGCGGCGAACGGTCGCGAAGCGGCCGCCTTCAGCCACTACCCAAACCTGCGCAGGAACGCCACCTGCTGCCGATGCGCCGTTTCCTGCACCACCGGCGTCAATCGCACCTCGCTGCCCGGCAAGCACTGCGCCAGCCGCGCCAGGGATAACGGCGTCAACGCCCCCAAGCGCGGATAGCCGCCAATGGTCTGCCGGTCATTGAGCAGGACAATCGGCTGACCGTCCGGCGGCACCTGGATCGCCCCCAGGGGAATGCCCTCGGAAATCATCGGCGGGCCCTGATACTGCAATGACGGCCCAAGCAAACGCGCCCCCATGCGATCGGCCCGGCTGTCCAGGGTCCAACGGCTGTTGAAGGCATCGAACAAGCTCAAACCGCTGAACCGACCGATCTGCGCGCCGAGGATCACCTCCAGCGGTGCAGCGGAGTGCCAATCCGGCAACTGCGCAGCCGACAGACTCTTGAGCGCCCCGCCGATTCCCGAATAGCTCAGCACCCCGCCCTCGCTCAGCGCCCGGCCATAGCCGTCGAGCCCGCCAAGGGCCTCGCGCTGCACACTGGCGCAACTGCCCAGGACCCTGGGCGCGTCGAAACCACCCGGCGCCGCCAGGTAGGCCCGGGCGCCAAAGAAGGGTTGGGTAAAGCGCAGTTGCTGGCCCTTTTGCAGGATGAAACTGCGCCCCGGGGTCAGCGGACGCTCATCCACATAGGCCCCCAGGTCGGCGCCGGCCAGGGACAGCAGGCAATAGTCCTCGGCCACGAGGGTGAAGCCGCCCAGGGTGATTTCCACCACAGGCGCATCCAGGGCATTGCCCAGCAGCCAGTTGGCCCAGGACATCGACACCCAGTCCAGCGCGCCGCCCTGGGTCACCCCCAAATGGCGCACGCCAAAACGTCCGGCATCCTGCAACAGGCACAGCGGGGTGCTGGCCTCGATCATCAAGCGGCTCATGCCGGCACCTCCAGTGGCGTGTCATCGCCCCCCAGGCGCAGGAACTCGGCCCGATCCACCGCAGCAAAACGCACCCGATCCCCCGGCTGCATCAGGCTGTAGCCGTCGCGCTCGCGGTCGAACAGCCGGCTCGGGGTGCGCCCGATCAGGTTCCAGCCACCCGGTGATACCACCGGGTAGGCCGCGGTCTGGCGTTCGGCGATCCCCACGCTGCCCGCCGCCACCCGCTTGCGCGGGGTGTTCAGCCGCGGCGTCGCCAGGGCCTCTTCCACCAGCCCCATGAAGGCGAATCCGGGCGCGAAGCCCAGGGCAAACACTTGATATTCACGCTGGCTGTGACGCTGGATCACCTCGGCCACCGACAGCCCACTGCGACGGGACAACAGCGCAAGCTCCGGCCCGACACTGAGGTCGTACCACACCGGCAGCACATGCTCGCGCCCGGCCCGGGTGGTCCCGGGCGTCAGATCGGTCAAGGCGACCTCGATCCGCTGCCGGGCCTCGGACGGGCTCAGGGCCAGCAGGTCGTAATGCACCATCAGCGTGGTATAGGACGGCACCAGATCGACCAGAGACTCGCCAAAGGCCCGCCGCAGCCCTTCGGCGGCGGCCAGCATCCAGGGCATGTTGTCCTCGGCGATCACCTCGAACAACCGCACCATCAGGCAGTCGATGGCGACTACTTCAACCTGTGGCTTCATAGGCCGGACTGCTGGTTCAAGGCCTCGCGAATACGCTGCACGGCGGCCACCGAGCTGGCGTTGTCGCCATGCACGCACAGGGTGTTGGCCTGCAGCAGCAAGGCGCTGCCATCACTGGCGGTCAGCGGTTCGCCCCGGGCAATGGTCAGGGCCTGCTGGAGGATGGTTGCCGCGTCATGGTGCACCGCCCCCGGCAACTGGCGCGACACTAGATGCCCGGCATTGTCATAGGCTCGGTCGGCAAAGGCTTCGAACCACAGGGTCACGCCGTATTCATCGCCCAAGGCCTGGGCCGCGCTGTTGTCACGGGTGGCCATGAGCATCAATGGCAATTGCGGATCGTAAGCCGCCACCGCCTGGATCACTGCGCGCAGTTGCGCAGGCTTGGCCATCATGTCGTTGTACATCGCGCCATGGGGTTTGACGTAGCTGACCCGCGTCCCCTGAGCCCGGCAGATGCCGTCCAGGGCGCCGACCTGGTAGTGCAGCAGGTCCTGGATTTCCTCGGGCGAGTAGCTCATGGAACGACGGCCAAAACCGGCCAGATCCTGATAGGCCGGGTGCGCACCGATGCGCACGCCATTGGCCAGGGCCAGGGCCACGGTCTTGCGCATGATGCCCGGGTCGCCGGCATGAAAGCCGCAGGCGATATTGGCGCAGTCGATAAAGGGCATGACTTCGGCATCCAGGCCCAGGGTCCAGTTGCCAAAGCTTTCGCCGATGTCGCAATTCAATAACAGGCGGCTCATGGTCGGTCTTCCTGTGTTTTTTATAAGGGTCAGCTGCAGGACAGTGCTGGCAATGCCCGGCAGATTATCAGTTAGCGCGCCTCAAGTTCCTTGCCGCGGGTTTCCGGCAGGCTCAGGGCCGCCAGCACCACCACGCCGTAGGACACCGCGGCGAACGTGCCAATGGCCACGCTCAGGGGCACGTGCTGGCTGAGCAGGCCGATCAGCAGCGGAAACAGTGCCGCCAGTGCCCGGCCGCTGTTGTAGCAGAAACCCTGGCCGGAGCCGCGGATGCGGGTGGGAAACAGCTCGGTGAGAAAAGCCCCCATGCCGCTGAAGATCCCCGAGGCAAAGAAGCCCAGGGGAAAGCCCAGCCAGAGCATTACCGCGTTGCTCACCGGCATCTGCGTGTAAAGCAGCACGATGGTGAAAGACCCCGCGGCGAACAGCACGAAGTTCTTCTTGCGCCCGAGAATGTCGGTCAAGTAGGCGCTGACCACGTAACCCACATAGGAGCCGACGATCACCATGGCCAGGTAGCCGCCGGTGCTCAGCACACTGAGGCCGCGCTCGGTCTTGAGAAAGGTCGGCAGCCAGAAGGTGATGGCGTAGTAGCCGCCCTGGGCACCCGCCGCCAGCAAGGACGCGCGCAAGGTGGTGCTGAGGATCCCCGGGGCGAAAATCTCGTAGAACCGCGCCGGGTTGCTGGGTTTTTCACGGGCGCGGGTTTCCCGGTAGACCTCGGGGTCCTTGACCAGGCGGCGGACGAAGATCACGAAGATCGCCGGCAGGATGCCCAGCAGAAACAGGCCCCGCCAGGCATCTTCCGCTGGCAGCAGGGAGAACAGCAGCGCATAGAGGATCGCCGTCATGCCCCAGCCCAGGGCCCACCCCGATTGCACCATGCCCACTGCCTTGCCGCGGTTCTTGGCGCTGATCACCTCGCCGATCAGCACCGCCCCGGCGGTCCATTCGCCACCGAAACCGAAGCCCATCAGGGTCCGGGCGATCAGCAACTGTTCGTAGTTCTGGGCCAGGCCACAGAGAAAGGTGAAAAACGCGAACCACAGCACAGTGAGTTGCAACGTCCGCACCCGACCGATGCGGTCGGAGAGAATCCCGGCGATCCAGCCCCCCAGGGCCGAAGCGAGCAAGGTGCTGGTGTGGATCAGCCCAGCTTCGGCGGAGGTGATGCCCCACAGCGCGATCAGGGTCGGGATGACGAAGCTGAGCATCTGGGTGTCCATGCCATCCAGGCCGTAACCGAGCTTGCAGCTCCAGAATGTCCGGCGCTCCTGCTGGTTGATATCGCGATACCAGTCAAACGGGCCAGCGCGGCGCGGGGCCTTGGCGGCCAGTGTTTCGGGCGCACTCATGGCGATCTCCAGGGTAGTTTTTTTGCTGTTGTTTTGAGCCCCGACGACACCTATCGTGGGTTGGGCCATTCTTCGGTTCAGGCACAACCTGCGTCCAACTAATAAAAACCGCTCCAAGGCATAAGAAAAGTTGATCCCATGAATCTCAAGTTTCTCGAAACCTTCGTCTGGGTGGCGCGGCTGAAGAGCTTCAGCCTCACCGCGGAAAAACTCTTCACCACCCAGGCGGCGATCTCCAGCCGCATCGCGGTGCTGGAAGGCGAGCTGGGGGTCAAGCTGTTCCTGCGCGATTCCCGCGGCGTCAGCCTGACCCCGGAAGGGCTCAAGGTGCTGGAACACGCCGAGCAGATGCTCGATACCCTGCACGTGCTGAAACAGTCCATCGAGGCACCGTCGAGCAAGGTCGGGCGGATTCGCATCGGGGTCATGGACACGGTGATCCACACCTGGCTCAGCCCCCTGGTGGCGGAAATGATGGATCACTACCCACAGGTGGAAATCGAACTGGTGGCCGACACCTCGCTAAACCTGTGCGAGCAATTGCACAAGGGCTTTCTCGACCTGGTGCTGCAAACCGACCTGCTACGCCAGGAAAGCATCCGCAGCCTGGAACTGGCCAGCTATCCGATGGGCTGGATCGCCGCCAGCAACTCGATCTACAACCGCGACTACGCCAGTGTCGCCGAACTGGCCCGGGAGCGGATCGTCACCTACTCGAAGAACTCCCTGCCCCACCAGCAGGTGTTGAGCCTGATGCAGGCCAACGGTGTGCTCGCGCCGCGGCTCAACTGCGTCAACTCGGTTTCGGCCATCACCCGCCTGCTGCGCGACGGCTTCGGGATCGGCGCTCTGCCGCCGGTGCTGGTGCGCGAGGAACTGGCCCGGGGCGAACTGACCCTGCTGGCCATCGAGCAGCGCCCGCCCAACCTGCAGGTGGTGGTGTCATGGCGGGTTGGGGTGGAGCTGGTGGAGGACGTTGTGCAGTTGTGCCAACGCGTGGTGCAGCGCTATGGGCAAAAGCTCGGCGAGGATTACATCGTCCTGATCGACCCGCTGTAACCACCGCCCCCGCCCCACGCAGGAACTGGCTGCCAACGAAGGCAGCCTGCGCCGGCGAGCCGGCTCCTGCAGGGCGTCAGAGGCCTTTGAGGTCGCGCTCTTCAATCGGCCGGCTCTGGCGCAGGCGCTTGCCGCCCAGCACCACCCAGTCGATCAGCCGGTACAGGCATTCCAGCCCGAAGGACAGCAGCAAGGCGCCACTGATCCCCCAGATCATGGCTTCCGGGGTCAGCAGGATCTGGTAGCTGTAGCCGTCCCAGGTTTCCTTGCGGATTTCCGGGTCGGCCGCCAGGGCCACTTGCAACAGGCGGATGTACCACGGCCCCTGCATCGCCTGGTATTGCTTGTCCAGGGCCAGCTGCCGGCTGAGCAAGCCGCTCAGGCTCTCGGCATCGCTGCGAAACACCGGGTCCTCGCTGGCCCGGTAATGGGCCACCAGAGCGTTCATGTCGCCCTTGAAGAACTGCTGCGCGGTGCCCTGGAAGCCCCGCAGGCTGTTCTGCGACTCGATCAGGTGAGCTTCCACGCGCTTGGCGTAATCGCTGATGAAACCCGGCACTTGCACACCGATCAACAGGCCGGCGGCGAACAGCACCAGCCGCAGATAACTGAGCAACATAGGGATGTCCTTATTCGGTCTGGCCATGGCTGACGCATTCACCGCGCCGCCACAGGCTCCACTGGCCCGGCTGGTAGCGGGTCCAGGTTTCGTTTTCGGTCAAGGGTTCGGTCGCAATCACCGTGACCACGTCGTTGGGCGTGGTTTCGGCCTGGAAGTCGACGATCACATCGACATCCTTCAGCCGCGCCGGGCCGAAGGGTGCGCGCCGGGTAATCTGCGCCAGTTTGGTGGAGCAATAGCAGAACAGCCAGTCGCCATCGCTGAGCAAGCCGTTGAACACGCCTTTGCTGCGGTATTCGCTGCAGGCCTGGATCAGGGTCGGCAACAGCTGCTCGATCTCCACCGGCTCGGGAAAGGCTTCGCGCACCCGGTTCAGCAGGTCGCAGAACGCCGCTTCGCTGTCGGTATCGCCCACCGGACGGTAGAAGCTGGCCCGGGGCTGGAAATCGGCCAACTGGCCGTTGTGCGCGAAGCACCAGTTGCGGCCCCACAATTCACGGACAAAGGGATGAGTATTGGCCAGGCACACCTTGCCAACGTTGGCCTGGCGGATATGGCCGATCACCACTTCGCTCTTGATCGGGTAGCGTTGCACCAGGTTGGCCACTTCCGATTCGCTGCTGGCCGCCGGGTCCTGGAACAGACGCAGGCCACGGCCTTCATAGAAGGCGATGCCCCAGCCGTCGCGATGGGGGCCGGTACGACCGCCGCGCTGCATCAGCCCGGTAAAGCTGAAGACGATATCGGTCGGTACATTGGCGCTCATGCCCAATAACTCACACATGCTCGGACTCTCGCTTCAATGCCGGGGGCAGCGTTACAAACGCGGTTCGACCCGCGTATTCAGGGGGTTGCCTGGCGCAGGCGGACGACCATAACGGTCGTTGCCGGCGTTGCCAAAGGGTTGGTCTTCTTCGGCTTCGGCGGCCTTGGCCGCGGCTTTCGCCGCTTCGTTGCGCGCCTGGCGCTCCCGGGCAGAACGCTCGATGGGCCAGCGGATCAGCACAAACAGCAGGTAGACGCCAAAGGCGATCATGCCGTACATGAACAGGTCGGATACCGCGCGCCAGGCGTTGTTGCCGACCTTGAAGGCGATGTCCAGGGCGGTGATGGCCACGGCTGGGGCAAATTTATCCTTGACCGAGTCGATGATGGTGGGGCTGAACAGCAGCACCGCCATCAGCACACGCAGCGGCTCGCGCAGCCAGCGCCACATCCAGCGGGTCAGGCGCATCCACACCAGCAGGCAGCCCAAGGCGGCGAAGGCGTAAAGCCCCCAGGCGATCAGATAGTCGTTCTCGGTCATGGTGTCCATGGCAAGGCAGGCAAAGAGGCGCTTATGATAACGACTTTTGCCGTGTCAGGCTGCAACGCCGTCTGCCCAGCCCTCATTTGTCATCGCCCGAGAGCCACCCATGCCCTTACCCGCCAACGACAGCAGTGCCCCGATTGCCCACAAGGCCGACGGCGCTGACCCGTATGCCTGGCTGCAGGAACGCGACACCGACGCGGTGCTCGATTACCTGAAGGCTGAAAACAGCTACCTCGACGCCCAGCTGGCGCACCAGGCCCCCCTGCGCGAAACGCTGTTCCAGGAGATCAAGGGCCGAATCCTCGAAACCGACCTGTCCCTGCCCTCGCCCTGGGGCCCGTACCTGTACTACACCCGCACCACCGCCGGCGACGAATACGCCCGCCACTACCGCTGCCCGCGCCCGGCGGACGACAGCCTGACGGTCGACGAAAGCCGCGAACAACTGCTGCTGGACCCCAACGCCTTGGCCAACGGTGGTTTCTTCTCGCTCGGCGCCTTCAGCATCAGCCCCGACCACCAGCGCCTGGCCTACAGCCTCGACACCACGGGCGAGGAAATCTACACCCTGTTCGTCAAGGAACTGGCCAACGGCAAGGTCAGCGAACTGTCCTTCGACAACTGTGACGGCAGCATGACCTGGGCCAACGACAGCCTGACCCTGTTCTTCGGCGAGCTGGACGACACTCACCGCCCGCACAAACTGTTCCGCTACCGCCTGGACGGCACGGCCGCCGAGGAAGTGTTCCACGAACCGGACGGGCGCTTCTTCCTGCACTGCTACCGCTCAAGCTCCGAGCGCCAGTTGCTGCTGTCCCTGGGCAGCAAGACCACCGGCGAGACCTGGGCCCTGGACGCCGCGCAACCGCAGTTGCCGTTCACCTGCCTGGCGCCACGGGTCGAAGGCCATGAATACGATGTCGATCACGGTCAACTCGACGGCCAGTGGACCTGGTTCATCCGCAGCAATCGCGAGGGCATCAACTTCGCCCTCTACCAGGCCGCGGACAACGGCACGATTCCCGAGCAAGACGACTGGCAACTGCGGGTGCCGCACAACCCCGAGGTGATGCTCGATGGCGTGACCCTCAACGCCGGCGCCATGACCCTGAGCCTGCGCGAAGGTGGCCTGCCGATCATCGAAGTGCATCCCCAGGACCTGCCGGCGTATCGCGTGCAACTGCCGGATGCGGCCTACAGCCTGCATGTGCAGAACAGCCTGGAGTTTTCCAGCCCGTGCATCCGCCTGCGCTACGAGGCGCTGAACCGCCCGGCCCAGGTGCGCCAGTTGCAACTCAGTAACGGCCAGCAACAGGTGCTGAAGGAAACCCCGGTGCTGGGCCCGTTCGACCCGGACGCCTATGTCAGCCAGCGCCTCTGGGCCAGCGCCGCCGATGGCACCCAGGTGCCCATCAGCCTGGTGGTCAAGCGTGAATGCCTGGGCCAGCCGACACCGCTGTACCTGTATGGCTACGGCGCCTATGGCGAAAGCCTCGACCCCTGGTTCTCCCACGCGCGCCTGAGCCTGCTCGATCGTGGCGTGGCCTTTGCCATCGCCCACGTGCGCGGCGGCGGCGAACTGGGTGAAGCCTGGTACCGCGCCGGCAAGCAGGAACATAAGCAGAACACCTTCAGCGACTTCATCGCCTGCGCCGAACACCTGATCGCCCAGGGCCTGACCAGCGCCAAGCAACTGGCCATCAGCGGCGGCAGTGCCGGCGGCCTGTTGATCGGCGCGGTGCTCAACCAGCGCCCCGAGCTGTTCCGGGTCGCCATTGCCGAGGTGCCTTTCGTCGATGTGCTCAACACCATGCTCGACCCGGATCTGCCGCTGACCGTCACCGAATACGACGAATGGGGCAACCCCGAGGAACCGCAGGTGTATGCGCGGATCAAGGCCTACGCCCCCTACGAGAACGTGCGCGCCCAGGCCTACCCGGCGACCCTGGTGATCGCCGGCTACAACGACAGCCGCGTGCAGTATTGGGAGGCGGCCAAATGGGTGGCCCGGCTGCGGGCCACCAAGACCGACGACAACCCGTTGCTGCTCAAGACCGAACTCGGCGCCGGCCATGGTGGCATGAGCGGCCGCTACCAGGGCTTACGTGACGTAGCCCTCGAATATGCCTTTGTCCTGAACATTCTGGACCTGGGCTGAGGAACTCCCGGCGGCGCTCCTGTCTTAACCCAGGACCACCGCCGGCAATCGCCGGACCGGGCCTGTGCCCGTGCACCAGACACAAGAAAAAGACTGTGATCCCATGTCCGAACCCACCTTACTGAACAACGAGATCCGCGACTGGCTGATGGACTGCGGCCTGTTCGATCAACTGCTGCCCGCCGACTTCAACGCCGCGGCCGGCTATTTCAGCATCAGCAGCATCGCCGAGGGCGAGGCGATCTTCCGCGAAGGCGATGCTGGCAGCTTCATGTGCATCATCCACAGCGGCCAGGTGGCCGTGCAGAAGAGCAACCACGACGGTCAGCCCCTGACCATCGCCACCCTGCGCAGTGGCCGGGCCTTTGGCGAGATGGCGGTGCTCGATGGCGAACGACGCTCGGCCAGCTGTGTGGCAGCCAGCCACTGCCAACTGCTCAACCTGGGCAAGGACTCTCTGGAGAAGATGCTCAACGATGCGCCGAAGATCGCCGCCAAGATCATCCGCGCCCTGGCCGTATCCTTGTCCAAGCGCTTGCGCATGGCCGACGGCCAGCTGCTCGCACAGCAGATCTGAGCCCGCACACCCGTGGCGAGGGAGCTTGCTCCCGCTGGGTGGCGTAGCCGCCCCAAAGGCCACCACCCGGTTTCAACCGTCACAACACGGACTCAGCTAATGCGGCCGCTACGCAGCCGAGCGGGAGCAAGCTCCCTCGCCACATAGGCCGGTTCAGGCATTAGCCCTGGACCTTGGGCTTGTTGTCGTTCTGCTCCAACCCCGGCAGGGTCTGGTCCTTGGGGGGCTTGGGCATATCGATCGGCGGCAACAGGGGCGCGCTGCCACTGCTGCCGGCTTTCGGTGTACTGGGCGGGGTCACTTGCGGATAAGGCGTGGGCGTTGCGGTACCCGGGGTGCCGAGGGTCGGCGTCGGGGTCACCACCGGGGCGCTTTGCGGCTCGTCGGCCAGGGCCGGGCCAGCACTCAGCGCCAGGGCTGCGGTCAGGGCGAGCGCCGCTTGGGCAATCACCGTTAGAATAATGCGCTTCATCAATGGCTCCATTGCTATTGTCTGGCGTCAGGCTACTCCCAACCGGGGCGTTTTGCCTTCCTCAATGAGATCTCCATGAAACGTTTCGTACTGCTGGACACTACTGCGATTCCTGAAAACGGCGGTGCCTTGTGCCTGTTCGAATACGGTGAGGATTTCGTCATCAAGATCCAGGGCGGCGACGGCGGCCAGCTGATGAACACGCGCATGCACGGTTCCGAGGATGCCCTGGCGCAGATCCCTTGCAGCAAGGTCGCCGGGCGCCCGAACTCGCGGGTGCTGATCGGCGGCCTGGGCATGGGCTTCACCCTGGCCGCGGCCCTCAAGCACCTGGGCAAGAGCGCCGAGGTGGTGGTCGCCGAGCTGGTGCCCGGGGTGGTGGAATGGAACCGTGGCCCGCTCGGGGAGAAGTCCGGTCGGCCACTGCTGGACCCGCGCACGGTGATCCGCCTGGAAGACGTGGCCAAGGTCCTGCAAGCCGAGCCCCAGGGCTTCGACGCGATCATGCTCGACGTCGACAACGGCCCCGAAGGCCTGACCCAGAAAGCCAACAGCTGGCTCTACTCCAGCGCCGGCCTGGCCGCTTGCGCCCGGGCCCTGCGGCCCAAGGGCATCCTCGCGGTATGGTCGGCCAGCGCCGACCGGCAATTCTCCGAACGCCTGCGCAAGGCCGGCTTCAAGGCCGAGGAAGTGCAGGTGTTCGCCCATGGCAATCGCGGCACCCGGCACACCATCTGGATTGCCGAGAAGCTCAAGGCCTGAGCTAAACTTTGTCCATTACCGTCATTAGTCCTTCTACAAAGGTGAACCCATGAGTTCGTCCACTCCTCCGTCCAACACCGCCAAGCTGGACCGTATCCTTGCCGACGCCCAGCGCGACCGGGAAATGGGCTACCGCGACAAGGCGCTGAAGATGTACCCCCACGTCTGCGGTCGCTGCGCCCGGGAATTCTCCGGCAAGCGCCTGAGCGAGCTGACCGTGCACCACCGCGACCACAACCACGACAACAACCCCCAGGACGGCTCCAACTGGGAACTGCTGTGCCTGTACTGCCACGACAACGAGCACTCGCGCTACACCGACCAGCAGTACTTCGGCGAAGGCTCGCTGAGCACGCCGAAAGTCGCCAAGGCGACCCACAACCCGTTCGCCGCCCTGGCCGGGTTGATGAAGAAAGACCCGGAGTGAGTGCCGGCAGCCGGGCCCTGCGCTAACGATCCCTGTATGGAAAACCCTGTGGCGAGGGAGCAAGCTCCCTCGCCACAACAAGCCCCCGAGCGGTGGGCAATCCCCGTATAATCGCGCTCTTTTCCCCCAAGGCTTTTCCCTCGTGGCAAACAAAAGGTACAGCTGCATCGGTTTGTATAACCCCAAGTCGCCGGAGAACGTCGGTTCGGTGATGCGCGCCGCCGGCTGCTATGGCGTCGCCTCGGTGTTCTACACCGGCAAGCGCTATGAGCGGGCCCGCGACTTCGTCACCGACACCAAGAAGGTCCATCAGGACATTCCGCTGATCGGCATCGACGACCTGAAGAAAATCCTTCCCCTGGGCTGCATCCCGGTGGCCGTGGAACTGGTGGAGGGCGCCCGCCCGCTGCCGGAATACACCCACCCGGACCGGGCCCTGTACATTTTCGGCCCGGAGGACGGCTCCCTCGACAAGGAGATCCGCGACTGGTGCGAAGACGTGGTCTACATCCCCACCACCGGCTGCATGAACCTGGCGGCGACGGTCAACGTGGTGCTCTACGACCGCCTGGCCAAGGGCAACAACACCCGCTCCGGCCCCAAGTTCTGAGCACAGGCCAATCATTGCCCGGGAACCTGTAGCGCCTTCGCGCAGTCAGCCTTGTATCCCTTACCGCCCTTGGAGACAGATCATGAGCGAGCGCAAACAGCTGCAAACCCTCGAACCGACCCCGTTGCAGAGCCAGCCCACGCAGAACGTCCAGGGCTGGGAGCGCATCGGCTCGCTGGCCGGCGGCGTGGTGATGATGGGCAAGGGCCTGCGCCGTGGCGGCGTGTTCGGCCTGATCCAGGTGGCCATCGGTGGCGTCGCCCTGGCCCGGGGCATCACCGGCCACAGTTCGGCCAAGAGCCTGCTGGAGAAAAGCCGCCAGGACATGCACACCGTGCGCAGCAAGATCGAACGCGCCGGGGAAGAACTGCGCAACCTGAAGGCCAATGCCGACGCGGCTAGCCGCCATGCCAAGGCCGCCAGCAATGATGAAGTGAAGGCCCCCAAGGCCTGAAGCAGGGTCAGTGCAACAGGCGGGTGTCGAGGACCCTGGAGGACTCGCCCAGCACGCTTTCACTGAGCTGGATGAATTCGGCGGTGCTGACGCTCTCCAGGCGCATCGCCGCTTGCAGCACATCGTCAAGGGAACGCTTGTTGCGGGTCTTCAGGCGAATTTCCCGATCCAGTTCCTGCAACAGCAGCACCGCCCTGGCCACGGTGGCGCTGTCCACTTGTTCGCCACGCAGGCTGCCGACCTTGTGGCTGTCCCGCGCCAGGCGCTTCTCCAGCACCTGATATCGCTCGTCGCTGATGCCACCGGCCCGACGCAGCAGCTCGATGGCGTAGTACTCCGCCAGCCCTTCGCTGATCCAGTCGCTGCGCTGGCTGTCGTTGATCCGCGCCAGGGACTGCACCAGCTCGCGCAACAGCGGGCTGCTGCCATTTTCGCCCACCAGCGGCAGGCGGCTGTGGAGGAACAGCGAATCGCGCCCGGCCAGGCTGCCGCGCCACATCGGATCGGCCGCGCCGACGATCAACAGCTTGCCTGGCTGACGCGGAAAAACCGCCTGCACTTGCGGCCAGACAACAGTCAGCAGCGTCAGCACATCCATGCGCCGCATGCCCTGCCCCAAGGGCGAGACCACGCTGACTTCGGTGCTGCCCAGGCGCGTGCGCCGGCTGCCCAGGTTGCCGGCGAGCATCCAGCCGGCAGGACGATCGAACAGGCGCGAGGGGTTGTCGATGCGAAAACGCTGCTTGCCGATACGCGGCCAGGCGGTCTCGACACTCTTCCAGCCAGTGGGCAATTCGAAGTCCAGGCGCGCCACCAGCTCGACGCCGTCCTGCTGGTCGAGCCTGGCCGGTGGCACCAGCGTCTCGCCCCGCAGCAAGGCCCAATTGGCGGTGCTGCGGCTGTCGTAACTGCCTTTCTTGATGCTGTGGCTCAGGCGCACGCGATAGCTCAGGCTGGCCTTGCCGCTGGCCGGGCGCCAGATGCCGCGCTGGCCACCGGCATCACCGGGCGCCGCCTGCCATTGGCCGTCGGCCTTGAAGTCGCTGTAGTCGCCGCCGGCGCCCAGGTCGAAGTCCAGGCTGCGCAGGGCCGTGCCCTCGGCCAGGGTCAGGCGCACTTCGGCCTGATCGCTCTGGGGCAGAAAGCGCACGTGATAATCCAGATCGACCTTCTTCGCCGCAACCGCCGCAGCACTCAATGCCAGCAGCGCAGCGGCCAACGCCAGCTTCGCCCCCACCCTCATACACACTCCTTTCCTGGGTAACCTGGTTCTGCTGCCAACGCGGCGAATCCTCAGCCGGCGCGGAAAATCAGGTGGTCTTCCCAATCCTCTTCCGCCACGCTGCCTTCGGCGAGCATGCGGCCGGACTGGGAAATGCGTTCGTGGTGCACCGCATCGCGATCGCCGCACACCAGGTGGTGCCAGAGCGGCAAGTCCTTGCCTTCGCTGACCAGGCGGTAACCGCAGGTGGGCGGCAGCCACTTGAACTCGTCGGCCTTGCCCGGCGTCAGCTGGATGCAGTCGGGCACCGACGCGCGACGGTTGGCGTAGTCGCTGCACTGGCAGGTCTTCAGGTCCAGCAGCTTGCAGGCGATGCGCGTGTAATAGACGCTGTTGTCGTCCTCATCTTCAAGCTTTTGCAGGCAGCACAGGCCACAGCCATCGCACAACGACTCCCATTCGTCCTGGTCGAGTTGTTCGAGGGTTTTGCGTATCCAGAAAGGTTCGACTTTGGCGGCCATGGCTCAAGCATCAGTATCCGAGGGTGAAAAGGCCGCCAGTCTAGTGCCGAAGCCCCCGCCGGCCAAGCGCTAGCGACTGCCGGTAGCCCGGGACTTGTCAGCAGGCAATGGGCACAGTAGCTTTGCCCCTCGGACCGCCCCGCGTCCGTGTGCCATGAACGCTCGACCGCGTTGCACCCGGCTAACCGCACGGGGTCAGGAATACCCCTTCGCTCAGCTCATCTGCGCTTGCCGGTTTATTCCACTCTTCTCACTTGCTGCCAGGAGTTTTTCCATGAGCGCCAACCCACGCGTTGCCGACTACGCCATCCACCCGCAGTTCACCCAGCGCTGGTCGCCCCGGGCCTTCACCGGCGAAAGCATCCCGGAAGAAACCCTGCTGAGCTTCTTCGAAGCGGCACGCTGGGCGCCTTCGGCCTATAACTCGCAACCCTGGCGCTTTCTCTATGCCCGCCGCGACACGCCGAACTGGGAACGCTTCCTCGGCCTGCTCAACGAATTCAACCGCGGCTGGGCGCAACACGCTTCGGCCCTGGTGATCGTGATTTCCAAGACCACCTTCACCGCCCCTGGCGCCACGGAAGAAACCCCGGCCCTGTGGCACACCTTCGACACCGGTTCGGCCTGGGGCCACCTGGCCCTGCAGGCCAGCCTCAGCGGCTGGCACACCCACGGCATGGCCGGCTTCGACCAGGAACTGACGCGCAAGGAACTGAAGATTCCCGAAGGCTATGCGCTGCATGCCGCCGTGGCGGTGGGCAAGCTGGGTGACAAGTCGACCCTGGCCGACTACCTGCAGGCCCGGGAAGAGCCAAGCCCGCGTCGCCCCCTGAGCGAAACCGCCGCCGAAGGCGATTTCAGCCTTTAAAGCAGCCACAAGCCCCAAGTCGGCAGCGACAAGCTTGAAGCTACCGGCTTGAAGCTTGTCGCTGCGTTCTAATAGCCGCGGGCGAAATCCACTTCACCGCGCAAGGCCTGCTTGGCCTCGTAGGCCCGCAGGTTGTCGACAAACAACTGCACCATCAATTCCGGCGACGTCGGCGCCGAACTGTGGCCCGTCAGCAGCAAGCCCCAGGCGGTCCAGAACGGGTGCCGTTGCGGCAACGGTTCCTGGCGGCAGACATCAATCACCGCCCCGGCCAGATGCCCATCCTTGAGGGCCTGCACCAGGTCCGCATCGACCACCGCCACACCCCGGCCAACGTTGATGAACAGCCCCGTGGACTTGAACTGCTTGAACAGCGCCGCGTCGTACAGATCGTGGGTGCTCGGGGTGTTGGGCAACAGGTTGACCACGTAGTCCACCTCCCCCACCAGGCGTCCCAGGTCTTCCAAGCCGGCCACTTCGATAAAAGGCGCCTGCTCCCGGGGCTGGCTGGCGATGCCGTACAGCTTCACGCCAAACGGCAGGAGGAACTGCGCCACGCTCTGGCCGATGTCGCCGGTGCCGACGATCAGCACCTTGCGCCCCACCAGGCTCTGGCCCAGGCGGTTGTCCCACTTGCGCTCGACCTGGCTGACCAGGCGCGCCAGCACTTCGCGCTCATGGCCGAGGATGTAGGTCAGCACGTACTCGGCCATCACCTGGCCGAAGATGCCGACCGCTCGGGTCAGGCGGTAGTGCCGCGGCAAGCCGTCGGCCAACAGCGGGGTGATGCCGGCCCAGGTGGATTGCAACCACTGAGGCTGGTGCCCCTGGCGCAGCAGGGTCGCCAGCAGGTCCGGCTGCCCCAGCCAGACCGGGCAATCGGCCGCCAGCCGTGACAGCTCGGCGGAGTCGCCACTGGTCAGCACTTCCAGCTCCGGGGCCGCCTGACGCAACAGGCGGGCATAAACAGCGTGATCGTGTTCGGCAATCAGAACGCGCATGGTTCAAACCTTAAAAAACGGTGCAGGTCGCCGCCGACGGAGTCTCGCTCCATCGATCAAGGCGGCGGCCAGGTCAGTCAGTTTGCATCTAACAGCGGCTCGGGACCGAGCCGCTACAGGTCAGACCGGATCATTGCGACGCAGCAACTCTTCGGGCAAGTGCTCGATGTACTCGTCTTCCGCCGGTGGCATCTGCAGGTGATACCCCTGCTTTTCGAGGTTTTCCAGCACCTGGTGGATGTCCTCGCGGGACAGCTTGCGCTCCGGGCTCAACACCAGGTCGAAGGCATGTTGCGGCTTGCCGAAGGCCAGCAGCAGGTTTTCCGGCACGCGTTCCAGGGCCTCGCTTTTCAGCACGTAGAGGTACATCTCGTTCTTGCGCGGGCTTTTATAGATGGAGCAGATACGTTTCAAGGCTGTTCTCCGGCGGTGGCCAGGCTGTCCAGCAGCGCCTGGCCCATCAATTCGCGGCGCCAGCCACGCAGCGAATCAGGCAATTGGTAAGGCCCATTGGGGAAGCCGCTCTTGAGCAGGCTCTCCAGGGTTTTCTTGCGCAGCATCACTTCCGGGGCGATCTCCAGACGCTCGGCTTCGGCCTGGCCCACGGCCTTCAGGCGCTTGAGCAGGACCGAGGCTTCGATCGGCAGCGGCTCGGGCACGGCCGGCGGCCATTGATCCGGGCCGACGCTGGCGGTGCGCTTGATCAGGTCGAGAAGAAACTCGCCGTCCTGACGCACGGTGCGCGGGTGCATGTCTTCGATCTTGGCCAGCGCCGACAGGTTGTCCGGCTGGGTCTTGGCCAGCGGCCACAGGGCGTGTTCGCGCACGATGCGGTTGCGCGGCAGGTCGCGGGCACGGGCCTCGCGCTCGCGCCAGGCACACAGCTCACGCAATACCGCCAACTGCGCGCGGGACAGTTTCCAGGCCAGCTTGGCCTCGCGGTAGACCTCATAGGGGTCGACTTCGCGGCGCAGGTTGGCCACCAGTTCGGCACCGTCTTCCAGCACCCAGCGGTACTTGTCCGCGGACAGTTTCGGCCGCAGCTCGGTGAAGACCTGAGCCAGATGCACCGCGTCTTCGGCGGCGTAGCTGACCTGGGTTTCCGACAGCGGGCGTTGCAGCCAGTCGGAACGGGTTTCACCCTTGGGCAGCTCGATGCCCAGGACTTCCTGCACCAGGCGCGAGTAGCCCATGGAGAAACCCAGGTTCAGGTAGGCGGCAGCCAGTTGCGTGTCGAACAACGGGGCCGGCAGGCTGCCGGTCAGGCGCAGCAGGACTTCAAGGTCCTCGCTGCAGGCGTGCACCACCTTGACCACCGCCGGGTTCTCCAGCAGGGCTGCCAGGGGCTGCCAATTGTCGATGGTCAAAGGGTCAATCAGGTAGGCGCGCTGCCCATCGCCAATCTGCAACAGGGCGGCGATGGGATAAAAAGTGTCGACCCGCATGAATTCGGTGTCGAGGGCGACGAATGGCAACTGCTGCCATTCGGCGCAAAGCTGACCGAGGCTATCGTTGTCGCGAATCCAATGTATATCGATGGCCACACGGCTCTCCCTTGAAGAATGGCGCGCAGTATATATCGCCTCCGGCGATTTCTGAGCATTCACCCGACAAGAGCAAGTGCAAAACCATCTGCCGGAAAGCAAGAATAGTCCCAGCGTCCGAACTAACCCTGTTTTCTCAGCACATAGACCCGTGAAGGCGCCCAGCCAGGCAGCAGATCACGGTGATCGAGCACCTCGAAACCCGCTTCGCGGAACTCCGCTTCCAACTGCACCTTGCTGGCCAACGGCGGCATCCCGGCACTGGCCGGTGCACGCGTGGCAAGCTTGAACAGCGGCTCGATCCGCGTGGCCAGGATCACCGTGTCCCGGCTGACCCGGTAGAACTCACGCAGCAAGGCCAGGCGGTCCTCGCCCAAGGTCACGTGGGCAAACAGCTGCATGCAGATGATGCAGTCCACCGCATTGGCCGAGAGGCCGATGTCGAACGCCGAGCTGTGGAAGGTCTTGACCCGTTTCAGCAGGCTGGCCGAGTGGTGGGTCTGAGCGTGATTCAACATGTCCTGGGAAGGGTCCGCCGCCAGGATCACCCGGTTGCCGTGCTCGGCCAGCACCGGCCAGTAGCGCCCTGCGCCGCAGGCCACATCCAGGATCAGCCCCGGTTCGCCGGCTTCCTTCAGGGCGTGACGCACCAGGCTCGCCATGCGCCAAGCGGCCAGGCGCGCGCCAATCCCGGCTGGCCGGGGCTCGCGGCAGACTCGCGCGTGCTCCTGGTCATAGCGCCGAGCGAACTCCAGTTCGATGGACGGTGGGGGGTGGGACGACATGGACGACGAACTCTTGTTGGAATCCAGGGGCCACAGGTTAACGTGCCATTCGTGAAAAAAAGGTCGAAAGCCAAGCCGCTTTCCAACAGGGCACCACGTGCGCGCAACCTTGCCTGCCCAGGGGATGCGACCAATAATGCCCCGCCACCCGGCCCCGCCCGATCACTCAAGGAACGACCCCATGCTCCCGCGCCTGCTGTTCTGTACCCTGCTGGGCCTCAGCGCCCCGGCCCTGTGCTTGGCCCAAGAGCCGAGCTCGCACCTGGACCGGGTGATCGAGAGCGGTCACCTGACGGTCTGCACCACCGGCGACTACAAGCCCTACAGCTACCTGCGCGACGACGGCCACTACGAAGGCATCGACATCAGCCTGGCCGAGTCCCTGGCACAGAGCCTCGGGGTCCGGGTGAAGTGGGTCAACACCACCTGGAAGAGCCTGATGGCGGACTTCCAGAGCCAGCAGTGCGACATCGCCGTGGGCGGCATTTCGGTGTCCCTGGAACGGCAGAAAAAGGCCTTCTTCAGCCAGCCCTTGGGCATCGACGGCAAGATCCCCCTGGTGCGCTGCCAGGACCTCAAGCGCTACCAGACCCTGGAGCAGATCAACCAGCCACAGGTGCGCCTGATCGAGCCGCCGGGTGGCACCAACGAAGTCTTCGCCCGCGCCCACCTGCCCAAGGCCAGCCTGACCCTGTTCGCCGACAACGTGACGATCTTCGATCAACTGCTGGCGCACCGCGCCGACGTGATGATCACCGACGCCTCGGAAGCGCGCTTCCAGCAGCGGCGCAAGCCAGGGCTGTGCGCGGTCAACCCCGAGCACTACCTGCAATACAGCGAGAAGGCCTTCCTCCTGCCCCGGGACGATGTCGCCTGGAAAAGCTACGTCGACCAGTGGCTGCACCTGAGCAAGGCCACCGGTGCCTACGACCAGGTGGTCAATCAGTGGCTGGCGGCGCCGTGATCACCCTGGACAGCAAAGACAGCGGCAAGCCTCAAACTGCAAATCCAGGCACCCCACTTGCCGCTTGTGGCTTGTGGCTTGCCGCTTGCGGCTTATTTAATTTTTAAATAACACCGCAGACTTTCTGATTTGCCCCTTCCCTGAGCCGCGCCGCCTAATCGGGCCCTTGTTTGTTGAAGGTCTGGTTATGGAAAACGTTCGTGCAACTTCCCGCCCCGCACTCTGGCTGATGGTCAGCGTGATTCTGGTGGCGCTCAATCTGCGGCCGTCGATGGCCGCCGTCGGCCCGCTGCTGTCGGGCATCCGTGGCGATATTCCCTTGAGCTTCAGCCTGGCCTCGTTGCTGACCATGCTGCCGGTGATGGCCATGGGCCTGGCGATGTTCTTCGGCATGGCCATCAGCCAACGCCTGGGCGAACACCGTACCGTGGTCCTGTCGCTGCTGATCATCGGCCTGGCAACGGTTTCGCGATTGTTCATGGATTCGGCCGCCGAGCTGATTCTCAGCGCGGTGCTGGCCGGCATCGGCATCGCCCTGATCCAGGCGTTGCTGCCGGCGTTGATCAAGTCGCGCTTTGCCGACAATGTCTCGCTGTTCATGGGGCTGTACGTCACCTCGATCATGGGCGGCGCGGCGCTGGCCGCGTCCTTCGCGCCGCTGGTGATGAACCACAGTGGCAGCTGGCGCGTGGCACTGGCGATCTGGGCCGCCCTGGCGCTGCTGGCCCTGCTGTTCTGGTACGCCCAGCGCAGCGCCCTGCCCAGGCTGCCAGCCAGCGCCGGCACACGGGAATCCTTTGCCGGCAACCGTCGGGCCTGGCTGCTGGCGGTGTTCTTCGGCCTCGGCACCGCCTCCTACACCTGTGTGCTGGCGTGGCTGGCGCCCTATTACGTGGAGAACGGCTGGAGCGAACAGAACGCCGGCCTGCTGCTGGGGTTCCTGACCGCCATGGAAGTGATTTCCGGGCTGGTCACCCCGGCCATCGCCAACCGCAGCCAGGACCGGCGCCTGGTGCTGGTGGTCCTGTTGGTGCTGATCATCGCCGGCTTCTGTGGCCTGATCCTCAGCCCGAAACACCTCAGCCTGCTGTGGCCATGCCTGCTGGGCCTGGGCATTGGCGGGCTGTTTCCGATGAGCCTGATCGTCTCCCTGGACCACCTCAACGACCCGCGCCGCGCCGGCGGCCTGACCGCCTTCGTGCAAGGCATCGGCTACCTGATCGCCGGCCTCTCGCCCCTGCTCGCGGGAGTGATCCGCGACCAGTTGGGCAGCTTCGAATGGGCCTGGTGGTCACTGACCGCGGTGATGCTGGTGATGATCCTCATGGTGCTGCGTTTCGATCCGCGTCATTACCGCCAGCACATCCGCTGAGCCACCGGAGCCTGCCATGAATCCCGTGAACTTCACCCAGGCGCATCTCGGCATGCTGCTGTGGGCGGTGCTGATCGCCGCGTCGTTCTTCGCCGCCGCCCAGGTCAGCCAGGCCATCGATCCGGTGCTGCTGACCGCCCTGCGCCTGCTGTTCTCGGCCCTGATGTTCGTGCCGCTGCTGTGGTTCAAGGGCTCGGCGCCCATGACCCTGGCCGGGTTGCGCGCCCATGGCTTGCTGGGCCTGCTGCTGGCGCTGTACTTCGGTTCGCTGTTCGAAGCCTTGCGCTACACCTCGGCGGTCAATACCGGAACCCTGTTCACCCTGGTGCCGCTGCTGACCCTGCTGTTCGAAGGCTGGCTGCTGCCCGGCAGTAGCCAGCGACAGCGCCTGCTGCCGATGCTGGTGGCCGGGGCCGGGGCGCTGCTGCTGATTCTCAAGGGCGGCGCGCCGGGGCAATGGCCCTCGCTGTACGCCATGGCCATCTATGCCCTGGGCTGCCTGGCCATGGCCGCCTACTCGCCGCTGAGCCAGCGTTTCAAGGCCCGCAGCCTGCAAGGTCGCAGCCCGGCCGCCATGACCTTCTGGAACATGCTGTTCGGCGCGCTGTTCCTGTTTGCCGCCAGCCTGGCCAGCGGCGGCTGGCGCAGCGCCGCGCGGCTCACCGGCATCGACCTGCTGTGGCTGCTGTACCTGGCGTTGTTCGCCACCCTGGCGACCTTCTGGCTGCTGCACCGGGCCATCGGCGTGATCGCCCCGTCCACGGTGATTTCCTACATCTACCTGAGCACCCTGTTTCTGACCCTGTTCCACTGGCTGTGGCTGGGCCAGGGCCCGCAACGGGCAGAAATCCTCGGCGTCGCGCTGGTGGCCCTGGGCATGCTCAGCCTGGTGCGCGGCAGCCGCCCGGGCCGTGCCCCGGCCTGAAATGGCCCCGGGACAAGCACCGTTGCAGTGCGCGAAACTGCCCAGGTCGTGTTATCGGATATTTATGTCCCGATGCTGTCCGCGAATCCCCGCCACGGGCATTTAATTAGGACGATCGTTCCGCTAGCATCGACCCGGTTTGCGCGCCACCGGCGCCAGGTGCCCAGCGGGATGGAACGGATGCTCATCAACAACGTGCTCAGAAAACTCGACATGCAGGACCTCATGGTCTTTATCGCGGTGTACGAGCAAAGCAGTGTCACCGGGGTTTCGGAAACCCTCTGCGTCAGCCAGTCGACCGTCAGCTACTGCCTGAAGAAACTGCGCAACGGCTTCGAGGACGAGCTGTTCATCAACACCCGTACCGGCATGCGTCCGACCTACAAGGCCACCAGCATGTACGGCCACGTGCTGAAGATCCTGGAAAGCATCAACCTGTGCCACAGCGGCGTGCCGGCCTTCGACCCGACCCGCCAGGCCGTGACCTTCAACCTCTGTGCCCCGGAATACTTCGAGCTGCTGATCCTGCCGCGCCTGCTCAAGGGTTTCGACTACGCCGACCTGCCGGTGACGGTCAATGTGCAGAAGCTGGAGAGTGATATTCCCGCCGAGGAGCTGCGCGACGGCAGCGTCGACCTGGTGATCTGCTTTGGCCCGAACTTCCATCGCAGCCACGCCGACCTGAAGTCGCAGATGCTGCTGGAGGACGATCTGGTGTGCGTCTTCGACAAACGCGCGACGCCGCCGAAGGAACCGCGCTTCAGCCTGCAGTCATTCATCGAGCGGCGCCACGTGTTTCCCACGCCCTGGACCTCGGACAGCAACATGGTGGATGGCTGGCTGGCCCGCCAGGCGCACAAGCGGCAGATCGTCGCGCGCTCCAACAGCTACAGCGCGGCGTTGAAGATGATCACCGGCACCGACTTCATCCTCACCCTGCCGCGACGCATCCAGGCGCTACTGGCCAACGAAGCGGTGTTCAACCATTGCGAGGCCCCCAGCGGCCTGCCGGGGTTCAGCCTGGACATGCAATGGAGCGAGCACACCGATCAGGACAGCGCGCAGACCTGGTTCCGCGAACAGGTGGTCAAGGTCTGCGCCGAACAGGGCCTGGTCTAGCCCTCAGCGGCCGACGGCGGCCTTGCTGTAGGAAGCACGGTCGATATCGATGAGCTCCACGCACAGCTGCACCGACAGGTCTTCAGGCCAGGGCGCCAGGTCCTGCAGCACCGCCAGCAGGCTCTCGGACAGCTGCTTCTTGGCCTCTGGCGAACGGCCACTGAGCAAGGCCAGCTTGACGTGGACAAAGGCCCGCTCACCCAGGCCGGTGCCGACCCGGAACGCCTCGACCTTGACCGCGCGGCTCTTGATGTCGAACTCGTCGGAGAACTGCCCGGATGCCACCAGACCATGGTTGAGCCGCAGCAACGCCTTGTCGACGTCCAGCTGGGGCAGGTTGGCGGTGTATTCCATATGCAGGTGCGGCATGGCAAAGCTCCCGGTCAGTCAGGGGTAAAAAGGCGCTTCATACTACACAAGCGTTCCTGGCCGGTTGAATCATTCCTTGGCCTTATTGCTCCGCCTGCGCCGCCCGCTCCCGCAGGGCCAGGGTTTCCCAGGCCGCCACCAGCAGCATCACCAGGGTCGTCAGGCTGCCCAGCGCCAGGGCGGAGAACCACTGGTTCCAGGCGCCAGGCAACAGCAACAGCAGGGCCGCGAGCCCGGCCAGATGGGACAGCGGCGGCAATGGCCGCTCGTTCATCACCCACTTGAACAGCGCACAGCCCAGCAGGAACAGCCAGGGGCCGCCAATGATCACCAGCACCGCGGCCTGGCTGGCCTGTCGCGGGTGCACCAGCACCAGCTCGTCGGCCACCGCGCTGACGATGATCCCGGCCACGATCAACAGGTGCAGGTAGGTGTAGGCGATCCGCGCCTGACGCCCCGGGTCGCTGGCGTGGGCGATGCGGTGGTGGGCACGCTCGGCGCCACTGTCGAAATACACCCACCACATGGCGATGCTGCCCAGCACCGCCACCAGGAAAGCCAGCGCGCCCTCGGTGCTGCTGGCCAGCTCGGCGAAGGTCGCGCCGGTGACCAGCAACGACTCACCCAGGGCAATGATCACGAACAGGCCGCAACGTTCGGCCATGTGGTTGCCTTCGACATTCCAGTCATCCAGGGTCGAACGGCCGAGCCCCGGCACCCAGAAATACAGCGACGGCGACAGCACCTCGATGGCCAGCGCCAGCCCCCAGCAAGCCAGGCGCTGCGGCCCCTCCAGCAGCCCGCCGGCGAGCCAGAAAACCCCCGAGAACATCAGCCACGCCAGGATCCGCTGGAAGTTGCGGGTCATGTTCAGCGGCTCGCCGCGCACCGCCCACAGCGAGTAGGCGGTACGCCCCACCTGCATGAACACATAGGCGCCGGCGAACAGTAGCCCACGCTCGCCGAAGGCCTGGGGAATCGACGAGGACAGCAGCAGCCCGGCCACCATCAGCACAAACAGCCCGAGGCGGATCGGCAGGGTTTCCGGATCCAGCCAATTGGTGATCCACGAGGTGAAGATCCATACCCACCACACCGCCACCATCAGCAGCAGCACCTGCAACGCCCCGCCCGCAGTCAGGTGCGCCAGCAGCGAGTGAGAGAGCTGAGTCACGGCAAACACGAACACCAGGTCGAAGAACAGCTCGACCATGCCAACCTTGCCGCTGTCGTGGCGGCCACGCCCACGCAACAGGGAACGGGAACGACTCATGGGCACACTCCGCGATCAATGTTTCACCAGAAGACCTACACAGCAAAGCAGCCGCCCGCGCCAATGCCAAGCTGGCAACACCGAATCCAGCCACCCGACCCGCCGGGCAGAGCGCACGGGCAGTTGAGGGTTAGCCCGGGAGGGGCGCCCTTTCACTCATGAAGGCTTCCAGCCGCGAACGCAGCCAGCGCTCGGCGGGGTCGGTGTCCACATGGCTGAGCCAGACCATGGACAGGTCCAGGGTCGGGGTCTTGAAGGGAAACGGCTCGCAATACAACTGCCCCGACGCCGCCATGGCCTCGGCGGCATAGTCCGGCAGGCTGGCGATCAGCTTGGTCCCGGCCAGCAGGGCCGGCAACGAGCTGTACTGGGGCACCGACAGCACCACCTGGCGGGTGCGGCCGATCTCCGCCAGCCACTCATCGGCAAAGCCTGCGACATTGGCGGTATGGGACACCAGCACATGCGGCCGCGCGCAGTATTCGTCGAGGGTCAGCGGCGTGTCGCTGGCATCGGCCCGCAGCAAGCAGGGCTGAATGTGCCGCAACAGCTTGCGCTTGGCGTTGGCCGGCAGGCCGCGGGTCTGGCTGATGCCCACCGTGATGTCGCCGGAAGCCAGCAGATCGGGAATCCGCCAGTAATCCACGTGCTGCACCACGACCACCACTTGCGGCGCCTCCTGGCGCAGGGCCCGCAGCAGAGGCGGCAGCAGGCCGAACTCGACGTCGTCGGACAGGCCGATGCGAAAGGTCATGGTGCTGCTGGCGGGGTCGAAATCGTGAGTCAGGCTCAGGGCCGAGGACAGCGCGTCGAGGGCTGGCGACAGGTGCTGGATGATCTGCTCGGCACGGGCCGTGGGCTCCATGCGATGGCCGACGCGAATGAACAGCGGGTCATTGAACATCGCCCGCAGCCGGTTGAGCGCGGAACTGATGGTCGGCTGGCCAAGAAACAGCTTCTCCGCCACCCGCGTGACGTTGCGTTCAAGCATCAACGCCTCGAACACCACCATCAGGTTGATATCGGCCTTGCGCAGTTCATTGCGATTCATCAGTGCTGACCCCGTCCCCAGACGGGGGGCAGTGTAGAAAGGCCCGGGGCCCGGCGTCCAGATAAACCCCGGGACAATGGCCGTTCGCTCAATCGAAGGTGAAATTGAACCGGGCGCTGCTATTGGCCGAACCCTCGGTGATCGGCCCCGTACGAATGTACTGGGCGCGAAAGCTGAAGCTGGCGTTGTCGCTGCCCGACAGGCGCTCCATGGCGTATTGAGTACCGTTGCAATGAATGCGCGGGATCTGTTCATTGAACATGACGATGCCGACGCCCTTGGCGACGGACCGCCCCCCGTCCTGAGCCGATTGAGTGAGCCCCAGTATCCCGGTCGGGTCGCAGCGCGAGGCGGGTTCGGTACTGAACGAGACCTTCGGCAGGCTGTTGGCCGAGCAGTCGCTGACTTCAAGCCTGGCCATGGCCGAAGGCGGCGACGTCGAACCCAACGCTGGAAAGTCATGGGCCGAGGGGCTGCCCAGGCGCAGCGTGACGTCGCGGGTGACCACCTGGCACTTGGCGGCGAACTTGATTTCATCAGTGCCGAGCAGGTCGCGTTCACTCAGTACCAGGCTCTTCTGGCAACGCCGTCTGTTCTCCTGGGACGGCAGCTCCAGCAAGTGTTGCCCGACCTGCGCCACGCCCTTGTCCAGGTCCAGCGCGTACAGCGCCAGCTGGGCACCGCTCAGGCTGTTAACCACCAACGGCCCCTTGGGCAACTCACTGGCGGGTCGAGTCAGAATCAGCGAATACATATAGGCCGTCAGTATCTTGAACCTCGCCCCGTCCGTGTGCTCGACATCATACTTTTCCAGTACCTGAGGGAAGAAGTTGCCGGTGAGCACTCTGGCTTCCCCCCGGCCGGGGTAGGCCGTCACTTTGAGGCTGATGCCATCGATGTTGGTGGGAACAATGCCATCGGGAAACCTGATGCCAGGCAAATGCGCGGCGGACACAAACTCATGTCGCTCCAGGGTTTTGGATTCCTCGGTGGTGTATTCGATGAGCGGGTTCACGTGACGCTGCATCAACACAGCGCCCACCGGGGTGCTGCGGGTCAACGGTGTGATCTCCTTCCAGGCCTGGCCGTTGCTGCCATAACTGCTGAACGCACAGTTCACCGCCTTGCCCTCCTTGGCGGCATGAACACCAGCGCCAGGTTGCAGCCACAACAACATGAAGAGGGCTGCGAGAGTCAGGCCGTGAGGCCCCCGCCGCTGCTTGAGGCGTCTGAACCATTGGCAATCCATCGGTCATTCCCTCCACTTTCTCAGCAGGCCCCCGGGCGCAGCATGCAATGCCCCCGGGAACCCGCCGATTGATATTGAACAGGTTCATGGATGCCCGCTACGCCAGGAACCATCCCTGGCGCAGCGGGCCCTAACGGGCAGCGGTCCTTATTCCATCAGGCCGACCAGCGGCAGCGGGGTGCTGGGAACGCGAACCGAAGAGTAGGTACCGTGGTTGATGCCAACCTGGTTGCCGTAGGTCTGGAAATAACCCCAGGTGCTATCGACCTTGCCCGTGGCACTCGAACCGCGGATATCCCCCTCGTTCACGCCCACCAGGCCGCCCATGGTAGTGCGCCAGCCACCCTTGACGCGGCCACGGGCGTCGGAGTTGACGATCAGCGACTGGTTCTCGCCGGCCAGACCACCGACCTTGCTGTGCCAGGTGCCATGGACGTTGCCTGTCGCCAGGGCGTTTTCGATGACATGCTTCTTGTAGTCGGCGTTGATTCCCACCAGTCCGCCCACGGAGCTGTAGGTATCACCGAACACATTGCCGTGGGCTTCGACCGACAGCAGATTGCCGTCGTTATAGCCGATCAACCCGCCGACGCGGCTGTTGGCATAGCCTTCCACATCCCCAAGCGCCTTGGCATCGTAGATGAGGCCACCGACGTTGCTGCCGACCAGGCCGCCAATATTGGCGCCCACCCCTCCTTTGACCGCCCCCTTGGCCTCGACGTAACCACGGACGGTGCTGTCGTCGTTTTTGCCGATCAGGCCGCCCAGGTGCGTGCCGAGCCGGTCGATCACATCCCCGGAGGCCTTGACGTTGGTCAGGACACTCTGGTCCTGGTTCAAGCCGACCAGGCCACCCGCCGTCTCGGTGACGGCCCCGTAGACATCGCCACTGGCGCTGGAGCCACTGATGCTGCCTGACTGGTTGAGCCCGACCAGACCGCCAGCATGGCTACCCAGCGAACCGTATACCGTCATCGTCGACTTGGAACCGGTGATGCTGCCGCCCTGGTTGTTGCCCACCAGACCGCCCAGGTTCAATCCCTTGTAGATCGGGTTGAGAGTCCCGACGGAGCCCTTGCTCGACGAGTCGCGGATCACCCCGCCGTTGTTGACACCCACCAACCCACCGGCGCCGCCCATGGTCTGTTTGTGCATGTGCGTGGTGATATCGACATCGCTCGAACTGCGGCTCACGGTACCAGCATTGACGCTGCCGAAACGGTTCTCCCCGACCACCCCGCCGATGGCCGAGGTCAGGAGACCGCCATGCAGCGAACCCGAGACCGAAGAGTCACTGATCAGGCCGCCGTGGTTGACGCCCACCAGGCCACCGACCTTGTTGCGCTGGTCACTATCGGCATTGACCTGCATATCGCGGGCACTGACATTGACAATGCTGCCGCTGTTGCTGCCCACCAAGCCGCCGATCTCACTGAAACCGTTCTTGCTGTTCAGCCCGTTGACGGTGATCGAGGACAGCTTCACGTCGCTGATGGTGCCGGAGGACTGGCCGAACAACCCGGCGTACAGGCCCGAACTGTTCACGGTGAATCCACTGATGGTATTGCCCAGGCCATTCAACGTACCGGTGAACAGCTGGTCGCCACCAATGGTGTTGATGGTCCCGTAGCCCAGGATCTGGTTGCCCAGGACGTAGGCGTCATCAAGCTTGTGGCCAATGGCCTGCAACTGCTCGCCGGTCTGGATCACCTTGTGCTGCTGGCCATTGGCGTCAAACTTGGCGCCACGGCCGGACAAGGTGACCCGGCCCTTGTCGCCCAGGACCAGTTGTTCGCCATAATCCACCCCCAGGCTACTGTTGGCGCCAGTGAGGCTCACCTGACTGTCGAGGCGGACCGACCTGGCGGCGTTCAATTCCAGACGCGAGTTGGCCCCCGTGGCGTTGATCCGTTGCTTGACCTTGACGTCCTTCGCCGCGCTCAGGGTCAGTTGGTTGCCGCTTTGCCACTCGACCGGAGCGTCCACGGTCACGTCGCCATTGCGGCTGCGCAGGTGAACGCTGGTGTTCTTCAGGCTCTGGGAGAGCGTGCTGTCGACCAGGGTCGGGCTGCCAGCCACGCCCGTGGAACCCACCTTGACCTCGTCGGATTCGATGAGCCAGGTGCCGGTGCGACCGTTCCTGGAACGGGTATCGACCTCGGCGTTGAGCTCGACTCGGGTGGTTGCGCCCGAGGTTTCAACCGTACCGCCGTTGCCGTCCACGCCCAACGCCTTGGCCGACAATTGACCACCGACATTGACCACGCCACGCTCGCCACCGTCGAGAACGATCCGTCCGTTCTTGCTGGACAGCGTATTGGCCTCGACCACGCCCTGGTTGTTGACCACCGCCTGAGTCAGCGCATTGGCGCTCTTGGCCAGCATCAGCACCTGACCGCCATCGGCCTTGAGCAGCGCCATGTTCTGCACCAACGCATCGGCGGCTGCGCCGTTGACCTGCAGATTGATCAGACTGTCGTTATCCAGGCTCAGGGTGAAGTCGTTGCCTGCCCCCAGGGCCACGGAGCCCTGATTGGCGACGATTTCGCCGTTGTTGCGCACCCGCGCGCCCAGCAGCGCCACATAGCCGCCCTCGGCTGCGTTGATCTTGCCGTCGTTGACCACTTCGACCACCGAGCTGCCGGAGAACTGGTAGCGACCGTTGCTGAAATCCTCGTCACTGATGCCACGGGTCGATGCCACCAGGCCGCCAACGTTGACCTTCGCGCCTTGGCTGATCACCACCCCGTTGGGGTTGATCAGAAACACCTGGCCATTGGCATTCAGCGCGCCCTGGATGGTGCTGCCCTTGAAGCCGGTCACCCGGTTCAGGGCGATGGACTCGCGACCCGGCTGGTTGAAGGTCACCGACTGATCGGCAGCGATGTTGAAATCGGTCCAGTTGGTGACCAGCTTGTCGCTGTGCTGGTCGATCACCAGATGGTTGTTGGAGGCTTTGTAATCGGCACTGCCGGACACCAGCGTGCCCCCTTCGGGCAACGCCATCGCCGGCGTCAGCCCTCCCAGCGAAAGCAAGCCGGCGGCCACCACCAGCAACCCCTTGCGTCCACCGCTGCGACGCCGGCGCCGCGCGCCCTCGCACGCCACCTTCCAGCAGCCTTGGGCCTGGTTCCATACCAATGCATAAATCTTGTTCACGATGACTCCTTATTAACGTTCAAACGCTCTGCAGTTCATTGCAGAACGGCACCACTTCCAAAGCACACGCAGGCCTTCAGAAAAACTGTGTCGCGCTCACCCAGACCCGCGGAGTGCGCTCGGGACCGTCCCCGGCCTTCTGGTTATCCAGGGGCCAGGTACTGCTCAGGTTGAGTTGCCGCTGGTCGCCGCTCCAGCGTGCCCCCAGCCCCGCCGATTGCAGGCGCTGGGTGTTGATTTCGCTCGTCCAGGGCTGGCGGTTGACCTGCACGTAGCCCTTGTCGGCAAACAGGCTGAGCTGCCAGCGCGGCGCCAGGGCGTAGCTCAGCTCAAGGCCGGCCTGCCAGCCCTGGTCGCCAATGCCGGCGTTCTGCGGATAGGCGCGCACGCCGTAGGGGCCGCCGAGGCTCATCTTTTCCGAGCCGTCGAGGTTGGCCGAGGCCCACTGGGCGTTGACTTGGGCATAGAGCTGGAAACGACTGCCCAGGCGCTGCAGGCGCGCGACCTGCAGGTTGGTCTTGGCGAAGCCGCCGCCGGTGCCGGCGGTATAGCGATCGAAGCGCTGTTCATCGGCGTCATCGAAGGTCAGATGGCCATGGCCGTAGGACAGGCTGAACTGGTTGTAGCCACCGCCCAGGAACGGGTCCTGGCGGTTGCCGCCCAGGCTCAGGGTCCACAACTCGATGTGCTTGCGCTTGCTCAGCTCGAACAGGTCGATGTCGTCGCGCAGTTGCTTGTTCTCGTACTGCAATTGCGTGCTCAGATCGTAGGTCCGGCCCCGCAGGATCGGCTGCACGAGGAACAGGCTCCGGACACTGGCCTGGCCATTCATCTGCAGCTTCTTCACGCGCTTTCTGTTGAGCTCGTAGCTCATGTGCGAATAGGCCGCGCCGACCCGGGTCGACCAGGGCCCCACGGGCAGCTGATAGGCGCCACGCCAGTAGCGCTGGTCGCGGTCGGTGCCAAGCAGGCGCAGATTCAACAGGTCCCCCAGGCCCAGGGGGTTGTTGAGGTTGAAGCTGCCCCCCAGGCGAAACTCGCCGGTGTGGTAGCCACCGAAGTTATCGGCCTCCAGGCTGCCACTGGCCCAGGGGCCGGGCTGGGCATCCACCAGCAGGTCGCTGGTGCCGGGAACCTGGCCCGCGCGCAACGTGCCCTTGGCCCGGACCCCGGGCAAGTCGTTGAGCAGCAGCAGGCTGCGCTCCAGATCGGCACTGTTGACCACCGCGCCAGTGTCCAGGGAAGCCAGCGGCGCACGGAGCACAGCGTCCCGGGCACGGGACTGGTTGCTCAACTCGACACGCCCGAAACGGCCCTCCACGACCTCGATGCGCACCACCCCGCCATCGATCTCCTGCGCCGGCAAAAAGGCCCGGGCCAGCAGGTAGCCGTGCTGCTGGTAATAGGCAGTGATGCGCTGCGCCGCGCCACGCAGACCAGCCAGGTCGAGCTCCTGCCCCGGCAGATCCTCCAGCAACTGCTGCAGCACCTGATCACTGAACAGCTGATTGCCCTCGACGATGAATGCCTTGACCTGCAAGCGCAGGCCCGAGGTGTCCGGGGGCACGGCCGAGCGATCGGCCTTGGGCACATCCAGCGGCACCTCATCGGTTGGCGGCGGCAGCGCCGGCTGGGTGGCTTCGATATCCCGTATGGCCTGCCCGGCGCTGGGCACCTGGACCCGCATCTGGGCTTGCACCAGCACTGGCCACGACAGGACCAGCACCATCCCCCACCTCACCATCGAACGCACTGTTGCCCGCCCTGGGCGTTGACGGTTGCATCCACCGGCCAGCAGCCCAGCTGCTGCACCACTACAGGTGTATTTGCGCACTTCCACTCAGCGTCTCCCCGCTGTCTAAAACCACTTGGTATCGAACGTCTGCCGTGCCGGCGCTGAAGGCTGGCGCAGCGCCCAGGGGCAACTGCACCGAGCCGAACGGCTCGACGGTGATGCCCTGCAAGGTGATGGATTGGCGGCTGTCGCCCAGCTCCACCTGGGCCAGGGACACGTAGTAGGGCGTCGGGTTGCTCGCCTTGAGCGCCGCACCTTGCCCCCCCTGCTGCAGGCTCCAGCTCAGCTGCTGCACCGCCTCATCGGCGCGCCCCGGCAGGCCCTGGGGGCGGTACAGCAGCTTCATGCGCAAGCGATAGCTGACGCGCAGCTGGTTGCTGCTCAGGGCTTGCAAGGACGGCACTTCAAGAAAGTTGAGCCAGAACACCGACTCGCGATCGGCGGGCAACGGCTCGCCACTGTGGCGCAGCGACAGCACCGAGCTCTGCTGTGGATTGAGCCGCGAAAGAGGCGGCGAGAGCACGAACGGCACTGCCAGCTGGCTCGGGTCGGCGCTGGCATCCCCCTTGTCCAGCCAGGCCTGAAGCAGCAGCGGCGATGTCCCGAGATTGCCGACCCGGATGCTCAAGGCCGCCAGCCCGGCGGGATAGATGAAACGCGTACCGACGATCGACAGATCGGCCGCGGCCACCTGGCTGAACAGCACCAGCAGCGCCGCACTCAGCAGGCCCACGCGCAACCGAGCACCACGCGAGCGCTGAAAAAGACCGCCACTCAAGATGAATGCTCCTGGCTGCCGTTGGCCTCAGGGCCCCGCGGTGGCAAGCCGCGACACGGCAAGTCGAGCACGCTGTAATCATTGCCCGCCGCCTGCGCTGCACGCGCAGGCAGCACATAGTCAATCTGGCACTGCTCTGCGGGCCCTTCGCCCCATTGCACACGGATGCTTCCCTGTTCCTTCTCGCTGCGCAGCACCAGGCGACTGCCCTGCCCCACGGCCCCGAGTTCCTCGGCGCTTTCAGCGTCGAACGCGATCGCGGCAAACGGCAGCGGCGAGCCATCGGCCTGCCGGCTGTCGACCAGAAACGCCCGGGCCTTGCGGGTCGGATAGGAAAGCCTGACCACCGCCCCCGCCTTGGGCGCGACGTTGCGTGAACTGACCTGCAACTCGACGTCGTCGGCCATGCCGCTGGGGTCCAGGTCCACGGTGTTGAGCTGATAGGGCGCAAGACTCGGCAGCACCGCATAGCCGTGTCCGTCCACCTGGGCACCGCCATAGCCCACGCTGGCGCCCTTGGCATGCGGGGCGTCTACCAGGGCGGTGGTTTCGCTGAGGGTCTGGGACAGCGTCAGGCCACCGGCGTGCAAGAGCATGCCGCCGGAAGCGCCCAAGGACTGCGCCCGATAGTCACGGCCCTGGGACAGGCTCGAATTCAGGGACACCTGCGGCAGGGAATAGCTCAGGTTAGCGTTGGTCGAGGTTTCGCGAGGCTGAGCATCATGGGACACCGAGACACCGTAGGAGGCGGCTTCACCCACGGATCCGGAAATGCCGCTGGAGTAATGGGCGCCGGAATTCTGGTCATGGCTGATGTAGGCGTTGGCCATGGTCGAGCCTCCGGACACGCCTCCCAGGGGTATCGACAGGCTGAAGTTCCACAGGGTGTTTTCACTGCTGCTGCGACGCCCCGAAAACTCGTTGGAGCTCTGGGTCCGCTGGATGCTGAAGGCGTAGCTGAGGCCGCGCCACTGGTTGTTGTAGCCCAGAGAGTAGTTGCGGGCCTGTCCGCGACTGTTCCAGTAGTTGAGGGAGGAGCCGTTGAGGTAAAAGTCACCGCCGATACCGCTCACTTGCTGGTTGATCGTCACATCCAGCCGATCGCGGACCCGGGCGAATGCTTCGAACCTGGCCCCTCGGTTGACGAAGTCCTCCAGGTCGATGGCGTCCCTCAGGCTCAGGTAGCCCCGGGTGGAATAGCGATAAGCCAGCAACGAGAACTGGGTGCCGCTGTCATGCAGGTTCTTGCTGTAGGACAGGCGCAGGCTGGAACCCTGCAGGCTGCCGTTGCGCGGAACCTCGGTGCGGGACTGGGTCAGGTCGAGGCCGAAACCGCCGAGCTCGGTGTTCAGCGCCGCGCCGACCAGGCCCGCCATATAGCTGCCGGTGAGCGAGGCACCGGCATAACCGGTGACCTGGTTGTCCAGGCCACGCTGCAGGGTGCCCTGGGCCACATACTGGTGCTGGCCACGCCCCCCGGCCTTGATCACCTGGCCGCCACTCAGGTTGTAGCGGGTTACGCCCGGACGCAGGTGCCGAGCCAGGGTGGCAAAGGGCACGGTGAAGCGCTGGCTGCGACCGTCGGCCTCGGTGACGGTCACCTCCAGGTCCCCGCCAAAGCTTGCGGCTTGCAGGTCGGCGATCTCGAAGGGGCCCGGAGCGACGGTGGTCTCGTACACCAGGTAGCCGCGCTGGTGCACCGTGACCTTGGCGTTGGTGTTGGCCGAACCGCGCACCACCGGAGCGAAATAGCGCTGGGTCGTGGGCAGCATTCGTTCATCACTGAACAGCTTGACCCCGCGAAACGACACCGAATCGAACAGCTCGGAATCCGTCACGCTTTCCCCCACCAGCAATTGCGAACGCCAGTCGGTCAGGTCGGTCTGGCCGTAGATATAGCCGCGCTGATAATCGCTGCCGCTGTCGGGCGACCAGGAAAAGGTGCCGCTGTGGCGCAGGCGCAGAGCCCCGAGGTTCAAGCCCATGTTCAATCCGGCGTAACCGTTGGTGCTGCGCTGCCCACGGCTCTGGGAGCTGAACAGGTTGGTGCTGTAGTTGAGCCGGGCAGCGTTGATGCCCGTGTCCCAGCTGGCCGGATCGACATAGCTGGATGACGCTTCAGGCAGCACGAAAAGCTGTGGCACGGAGAGTTCCAGCTGCTGCTCGGCCATGTTGACCTGGGTGATCACGTGCGGGATGTAGGTTGCAAGGTCGCCACAGAAAACACCGTCGCCCTGCAGTGGATGGCTGGCCGGAGCCCGCGCGGCATCGACTTTCTGCAGATCGATCCCCAGCTGTTGGAGCAACGTGCGGTTGTAGCAAGGCTGGCTGCCCTGAGGGTCATCGCTTTCGCGCATCTCGATCTCGATCAGCCCCCGCCAGGCACCGCTGACCCGCACATCCAGCGGATACTTGCCTGGTGCAACGTATCCCGGACGCTCGAAGCGCTGCATGTCGATAAAGGTGCCCGGCCCCTTGAACAGCATCTGCGTATCGAATAACGCCGGAGCGTTCTGGGCATCGCCGGGCACGGGCGATACCGACGACTGATCTGCCGCCACCGGCTGTGCCGCAATGGGGGCCACAAGCCCCAGCAGCCCGGCAAAGACCGACAGGGCTCGCAAGAGCGGGGCCAAACCATCACCAGGACAGACGCGCGCGCGCACAGGAAAACCCAGCCGCAAAGACTGCACACTGAACATAATCGATACCAATCCACTCAGCGCTTAACAGCCAACCAGGGCCAAGACACAGCTGAATTAACAGGGCAACTAGAGAAGGTTCTTTTCGAGCGGTACGCGGCCACCGAAGTCATTGACGACCTCAACGTGAACAGCCGCATTGCGTGGCGCTTTTTCGGCATTGGCCGGCCAGGCAAAGGACGCCTGAGCAAAGGGCGCAACCATCCCGGCCCCCAGGTCGACCGTCCGCCCCTGCACTTTCACCTCGACCTTGCTGAAGGACAGGTAATAAGGCGTCGGGTTGGATACCTGGATAAGTGGCCCACGGGCCATGCCTTTTGCAACGCCCTTGGGTTCAAACTTCCAACTAAGCTTTTGCGCCGCCGAGTTGATGTTGGTTTTCAAGTCAGCAGGACGGAAGAACAACTTGATCCGATGTCGGAAGGTAAAGGCCAAGCGATTTTCATCCTGGCTTTGCTGAGGAGGAACCTCCAGGATATTCAGCCAATACAATGACTCACGATCACTGGGCAACGGTTCTTTCGAATAACCAATGCGCAACACCGCAGTGGCATTGGCCTCCAGGCGACTGAGTGCGGGAGTCAACTGAAAGGGAACTTTCATTTCCTCAGGGGCCTTACTGGCATCACCATCATCAATCCAGGCCTGCACCAACATTGGCTTATCGCCTGGGTTGTTCATCCTCAGCGTCACATCACGGGCAGCGGCTGGATAAACCACACGCGTTCCATGAATGATTATTTCCGCATTGACTGCCGAGGAAAATAAACTCAGAAACATGGCGCCGACAACGAACGCTTTAAACACATGCGCTTTCGGCGCCATGAGCAACTCCTTATCTAACTGACAACGGTCAGTTGTACGTCACGTCGAAGTTGATGTTGGAGTCAGCACGACCTTCCACGATCGTGTCGCTGACCGCGACATAGGAGGCCTTGAACTTCAGGACAGCCTTATTGCCCACGACGTCGGCAACCTGCTGGTTATTGTTTTCCGACAGGTCGATTTTCCCCGGCGCGGCACCGTTGTTGTGAATCTGGATCTGCACGCCCGATGCCGAACCGGCACCACCGTCGATCAGACGCAGGTTGCCGGTGGCGTTATCGATGAAGCCGTCCTTGTGGAAGCTGACAGCAGCCTTGGAACCGTCAGTGCAACCGCCGCCACTCAGGTTGATGTTGAATTCCTTGAACTCGGAAGCCGTGCCAACGCCATTGAAGACCGAAGGCAGGATGTTGCCGAACTTGACCGTACCGGTGTTCACGCCGGACTCGTTGGCATCGACCTGGACCTTGCAACTGACACTGGAGATCAAGCCTTCGAACTTCACGTTGCCGGAGTTGACACCGGTCTCTGCGAAACTCAATGCCGGAGTCAATGCCACAAACAACAACCCGGAGGCCGCTACGGACGCAAAAGATTTAAGTTTCATCTGATTCCCTATTATTAAAAACCATCTAAGAGCACAGCATTCAAAACAATATCGCCTTCCCGAGATATACAGCACCACTAGACATCGAGTTAACGAAACATGAGTTGAACGCCATAACCTAGCTCAACGGAACTCACCCGCAATGAAACACATACTGACAACATGCTGCTGCATTCCATTCAGAGCGAGCGTTACAATACCGACCATCCCCATTCATTAGAATAACGACCAATCCTCATGTAACGAGGCTCGATCCCTAAATGAACAAGACTTTTCTTGACAACTTGTAGCACTTCTAAAAAATCCGACCGATCAGAACTAAAGCCAACTAATAAATAAGACACTTCTTATATATGCAGTCCGCCCGTGTCATTCGAACAGGCGACAAACAACCAGGATTCAGCCCGGTAAACACCGGATCAAGTCGCTGCTGACTAGTTCCGGGCGCCCGCATGGTGCGGCACGCAGGCCCAGGCCCAACGTAAAACGCCCGGTGCAGTGCACCGGGCGTTTGGCCAGACAACCATCGACAGCAAGCTGCACCGCAACCGCTTACAACCCGCTTGTGCGCTCCTGAACGGGATGTGCAGCCGGAGCCCTGCGGCGTAGCGCAGGCTCATCCTCCTGGCCCTGGCGCAAGCGCAACGCCGCCAGCGCGGCCACCAGCAGTACCAGGGCAATCGCCTTGAGGCCATTCATCGCATCGCCGGTGCTCATCTCGATCGCCCCCATCACCGAGGGTCCGACAAAGCCGCCCAGCAGCCCGCAGGAGTTGACGAAGCCCAGGCCGCCCGCCAAAGCCGCGCCTTTAAGCCGTGAAGCCGGGTACAGAAAGATGATCGACTGCACCACGAAGAACATCAGCGCCGCCACGCAGAACCCCAGCAGGCTGAACACCGGCCCGGAAAACGCAGCGATCGACAGCCCCGCCGCCATCACCAGCAAACCGCAGACCAGCAGGCGCCGCGAGCGTTGCGGGCTGTTGGCCAGCCGGGGCAAGGCGATGGCCCCCACGGCCGCGGCGATCCAGGGCAGCGAAGTCAGCAGGCCGACGCTCATGATGCTCAGGTTGCCGTATTTGCCGATGATGCCGGGGAGGAAAAAGATCACCGTGTAGACAGTGATCTGGTGGCAGAAGTAGACAAAGATCGCCAGCAGGATCTGCGGCGTGAAGCATTGCCGGAACGAATGCCCGCCCTGCCCCGCGCCCTCGTCGGCTTCCCGCGCCAGGCGTTGCTCGATGGCCGCCGCCTCGGCGGCGCTCAGCCAGGGCGCGCGGCTCGGACGATCCGGCAGGCGCCGCCACACCACCCAGGCGAACAGCACGGCCGGCAACCCTTCGAGCAGGAACATCCACTGCCAGCCGTGCCACCCCAACAGGCCGTCCATCTTCATCAGCGCCGCGCCCAGCGGGCCACCGATGATATTGGCCAGGCACACCCCCAGCAGGAAGTACCCGGTGGCCCGGGAGCGCATAGGTGAGGAAGAACAGGCCGGCGCCCAGGCCATAGGCCGCGGCGGAAATGCCCAGGTCCACATCCAGTTGATGCTTGGCCAGGGCGATATTGGTGCGGTCGAGAAAACTCAGGACATAGGCCGCGATCAGCAGCGGCATCAGCTTGCGGAACATCAGCCGGGTCAGTTGTTGCGGGTCCCGGGGCGGCGCGGTGGTTGCAGTGTTCATGGGCATATCCCGTTGTCATTGTTATGTGGGATCGCCGGCGCCGCAGCAGGCGCCGGCAGTGGGCCGACGGGGCTCAGAATGCGACTTGGTCACGCCCCTTGAGCCCAAGCAGGGCACGGGCTTCATCGGCCGTCGCCACGCGCCCGCCCAGGGCTTCGATGACGCCACGAATGCGCCGCACCTGGTCGGCGTTGCTCGCCGCCAGCTTGCCGGGGCCGTCCCACAGCGAGTCCTCCAGACCGACCCGGGCATGGCTGCCCATGGCCAGGCCCATGGTTGCCAGCGGGATCTGGTTGCGCCCGGCGCCGAGGATCGACCAGTGATAGGCATCGCCGAACAGCCGGTCGGCGGTGCGGCGCATATGCGCCAGGTCTTCAGGATGGCCACCGATGCCGCCCCGCAGGCCGAACACCGACTGGATGAACAGCGGCGCCTTGAGCAAGCCGCGCTCAAGGAAATGCGCCGCGGTGTAGAGGTGGCCGATGTCGTAGCACTCGATCTCGAAGCGGGTGCGATTCTCCGCACAGGCGCTGAGGATATGGGCGATGTCGCGGAAGGTATTGCGGAAGATCCGGTCGTCGCTCTCCTCCAGGTACGGCCGCTCCCAGTCGTGCTTGAACTCGGTAAAGCGGTTGAGCATTTCGTACAGGCCGAAGTTCATCGAGCCCATGTTCAGCGAGGCCAGTTCCGGCTTGAACTCCAGCACCGGTTGCAGGCGCTCCTCGACGCCCATGGTCGGCGCGCCGCCGGTGGTGAGGTTGATCACCACGTCGCAGGCGTTCTTGATCTGTGGCAGGAAGCGCCGGAACAACTCGGGGTCCTGGCTCGGCCGGCCGTCCTCCGGGTCTCGGGCATGCAGGTGGACGATGGCCGCCCCGGCCTCGGCGGCGGCGATGGCCTCGGCGGCAATCTCCGTGGCCGTGACCGGCAGATGGGGCGACATGGAAGGGGTATGAATCGCACCGGTAACGGCGCAGGTGATGATGACGGGTGTTTTTCCAGGCATGACGGTACTCCGACTTTTATTCTTGATGAAAAAAATCCCAGGGTGTCGCTTGATGATTTCAGCGCGGGCGGTCCTCACCGGCGCGGCCGGTCGGCGTGGCTAGAGGTACTCGACGTTGCCGTCGACGCTGATCGCCTGGCCGGTAACGTTGCGGGCGGCCGGCGAGCAGAGAAACAGCGCCATGGCCGCCACGTCCTCGGCGCTGACCATGCGCTTGAGGGAAATCTTCTCCAGGTACTGCTCACGCATCTGCGCCAACGGCACGCCGGTCTGCTCGGCCCGGGCCTGGATCACCGCATCCATGCGTGGCCCCTGGACGATCCCGGGCAACAGTGCGTTGACCCGGATATCGCTGGCCCCCAGCTCCGCCGCCAGCGACTTCATCAGCCCGACGATCGCCCACTTGGTGGCCGCATAGGGCGTGCGCCAGGCATAGCCCAGGCGCCCGGCCACCGAGGCGATGTGCAACAGGTGGGCTTTGTCCGAAGCCTTGAGCAGGGGCACCGCGTGGTGAGCAAAACGGTATTGCGCGGTCAGGTTGATATCGATGGTGCGCTGCCAGTCGGCATCGCTGACGGCATCGATGCCCGCCGTCGGCCCGGCGATCCCGGCGTTGTTGACCAGCACATCGAGGCCACCGAAACGCTGCACCTGAAGCGCGAACAAGGCCTCGATCTGCGCCGGGTCGGCCACATCGGTGCGGGTTGCCAGGGCCTCGGGATAGCGATCACGGAAGGCCGCGAGGGCCGCCTCGCTGACATCGCACACATGCACCTGGGCACCGGCCTGGAGATAGGCGGCGGCCAGCACTTCTCCGATACCGGCGGCGCCGCCGGAAATCATTACCCGAAGGCCCGGATAAGGCTGCAAACGTTGCAGAATGTTCATGCTCGATCTCCTTTGGCCTTGTTCGCCGACGCGCCTTCACTCTTGGCCAGCAAGCGGCCCAGGGAGTCCGCCGCCTGCATGATGTCGTCAGTGACCGCCGCCCGCGCCCCCGGGCCATCGCCGGCCACCAGGGCTTCGACGATACGGTTATGCGCTTCCATGGAACGTTGCAGGTGGGCCTTGTCCGGCGCCACCAGGGCGAAGCAGGGGCCCATGTGCAGCCAGAAGTTTTCCACGGCAGCCATGGTCAGTTCGGCCCGGGCCACAGCGTATATCCGCCGGTGGAAAGCGAAGTTGGTCCACAGATAACGGGAAACATCCACCTCGTCGGCGGCCTTCTGCATCTGCCGGCAGAGGTCGGCGATCTCCTGCATGTCGGTTTTTTGCAGGTGCTGCACGGCCTTTTCCGCCAATAGCCCTTCCAGCGCCACCCGCGCATCACGGATCTCCCGCAGGCGCTCCACCGTCATCATGCGGACACGCAGGCGGGAAGTTTCAGTGACCTCAAAGGCATTTTCCGCACTCAACCGCTGCAAGGCTTCGCGCACCGGCATCGGGCTTGAGCCCAGGGCCTCGGCCAGGCCGCGAATGGTCAGTTTCTGGCCGGGCTGGAAACGGCCACTCATCAAGGCTTCGCGGATCTGTCGATACACCTGCTCCTGCAAGGTATCGCGAGAAACCTGACGCAAGGTGGGCAGAGGAATGGGGGATGGAGGATGGGTGACGGGACCTTCGGACATGACTGCACCTGTGGTGTGGTTCTTGTGGACGCCAATATGTGATCACAAATCAAATATGTCAAATAGCCCAATCGGTGTTCGTCACACCCAACAAAGGCTGAAATCCAGTGAAAGGAATACATTTATTCCGCACTGCGAAATACTATTCCGTATTGACCACATAATTTATTGATGACAGGATTATTTTCGCCAGCCGATTCAAACAGCGGAATCCAATCCTGATTTCCGCTCAATGCCCTGAAACCTGGGCAACCATCGGCCTCACGCTGCCCTTCCCCCGGAGACTGCTGCAATGAGTCGCGAAACAGCCCTGCCATCTGTGGAATCCACCTTGCACGGCAACATCCTGGTGCTGACCCTGAATAACCCACCGGTCAATGCCCTTGGCGTGGAGGTCAGGCGCGGGCTGCTGGCCGCCATCGACAGCGCCACCGACAACCCGGCCGTGGCCGCCATACTGCTGGTCGGAGCAGGCCGCCACTTCTGCGGCGGCGCCGACATCCGCGAATTCGGCAAGACGCCCCAGGCCCCGACGCTGCCGGCGGTGGTCAAGCACATCGAGGACAGTCCAAAACCGGTGGTGGCGGCGATCCAGGGCGTGGCCCTGGGGGGTGGCCTGGAGGTGGCGCTGGCGGCCCACTACCGGCTGGCCCTCGACGGCGCCCGCCTCGGCCTGCCGGAAGTTCTCCTGGGCCTGCTGCCCGGGGCCGGAGGCACCCAGCGCCTGCCGCGCCTGATCGGCGCGAAGGCCGCGCTGGACCTGATGCTCAGCGGCCGTCACGTGAACGCCAGGGAAGCCCTTGAGCTGCAGCTGGTGGATCGCCTGGCGGACGCTGACGATGCCCTGGCGGCCGGCCTGGCCTACACCCGCGAGTTGTTGAGCAGCCAAGCCGGCGTACGGCGCACCCGGGACGCCCGCGCCCTCGGCGACCAGCCCCTGCAACGCGAACAGATCAACGCCGCCCGCGAGCAGCTCGCGCACAAGTCCAAGGGCTTGCTGTCGCCGCACAGCATCATTCGCGCGGTCGAAGCCGCCCTCGACCAGCCCTTCGAACAGGGCCTGCAGGAAGAACGCCGGCTGTTCCTGGAATGCCTCGACAGCCCGCAGCGGGCCGGGCTGGTACACGCCTTCTTCGCCGAGCGCGAAGTGCTCAAGGCGCCGGAAACCCGCATCGCCCAACCGCGTCCCATCGAACAGGTGGCCGTGGTCGGCGGCGGCACCATGGGCGCCGGAATCGCCGTGTCGGCGCTCGACGCCGGCCTGCGGGTGACCATGATCGAGCGCGATCAGCAGGCCCTGGACCGCGGGCGTGGCAACGTCGAAAAGGTCTACGACGGGCTGATCGAAAAAGGTCGCCTGGATGCGGCAGGCAAGGCCGCGACCCTGGCCCGCTTCAGCGCCAGCCTGGATTACCAGGACCTGGCCCAGGCCGACCTGGTGATCGAAGCGGTGTTCGAGGACATGGCCGCCAAGCAAGCGGTGTTCAAGGAGCTGGACCGGGTGTGCAAACCCGGCGCGGTGCTCGCCAGCAACACCTCCTACCTGGACATCAACGCCATCGCCGACAGCGTCTCGCGGCCCGCCGATGTGATCGGGCTGCACTTCTTCTCCCCCGCCAACATCATGAAGCTGCTGGAGATCGTGGTCCCGGCCAAGGTCGCCGCGGACGTGGTGGCCACGGCCTTCGAACTGGCCAGGAAACTGCGCAAGGTGCCGGTGCGCGCCGGCGTCTGCGACGGTTTCATCGGCAACCGGATCCTTGCGGTCTATCGCCAGGCCGCGGACCACATGATGGAAGACGGCGCCTCGCCCTATCAGATCGACCAGGCCCTGCGCGACTTCGGCTTTCCCATGGGGCCCTTCCAGGTGGCCGACCTGGCCGGTGGCGACATCGGCTGGGCGACCCGCAAGCGCAAGGCCGCGACCCGTGATCCGGCAGCCCGCTACGTGCAGATTGCCGACCGCCTGTGCGAGCGCGGCTGGTTCGGGCAGAAAACCGGCCGGGGCTACTACCTCTATGCCCAGGGCCCGCGCAGCGCCAGCCAGGACCCGGAAGTCCTGGCAATCATCGAGGCCGAGCGGGCCCGGGCCGGCATCACGCCCCGCACCTTCAGCCCCTCGGAAATCCTCCGGCGCTACATGGCGGCGATGATCAACGAAGGCGCCAACGTGGTGCATGAAGGCATCGCCCTGCGGCCCCTGGACGTGGACATCACCTTTATCCATGGCTATGGCTTCCCGCGCTATCGCGGTGGCCCGCTCAAGTACGCCGACCAGTACGGCCTGCCCCAGGTCCTGGCGGACATCCGCGAGTTCGCCGAAGAAGACCCGCGCTTCTGGAAACCCTCGCCCTTGCTGGTGGAACTGGTAGACCGCGGCACCGACTTCGACAGCCTCAACCACGCCGACTGACCACGCCGACAGACCAAGGAATCCGACCCATGCGCGAAGCCGTAATCGTCGCCACCGCACGCACGCCCCTGACCAAGGCCCACCGCGGCGAATTCAACATCACCCCCGGCCCGACCCTCGCCGCCTTCGCGGTGCGCGCCGCCGTGGAACGGGCCGGCATCGACCCCGGGCTGATCGAAGACGCCATCCTCGGCTGCGGCTATGGCGAGGGCACCACCGGGCGCAACGTCGCGCGCCTGGCGGTGGTCCGCGCCGGCCTGCCCATCAGCATCGCCGGCACCACGGTGAACCGCTTCTGCGCCTCCGGCTTGCAGGCCATTGCCATGGCCGCCGGGCGCATCGTGCTCGACGGAGCCCCCGCGATCATCGCCGGGGGCGTGGAAAGCATCTCGCAGATCCGCGGTCGCGGCAGCGACGACCCGGACCTCGACCCCTGGCTGTTGCAACACAAGCCGGAACTGTTCCTGCCGATGATCGAAACCGCGGACATCGTCGCCGCTCGCTACGGCATCAGTCGCGAGGCCCAGGACCGTTTCTCGCTGCACAGCCAGCACAAGACCGAAGCCGCGCAACAGGCCGGGCGCTACCGCGAGGAAATCATTCCCTGCACCACCCGCATGGCCGTGACCGACAAGCAAACCGGTGAGGTCAGCCAGCACCAGGTCACGGTGGACGCCGACACGTGCAACCGCCCGGGCAGCACCTATGAAGCGCTGGCCAAGCTGGAACCGGTGCTGGGCCCGCAGCGGTTCATCAGCGCCGGCAACGCGTCGCAACTGTCCGACGGCGCCTCGGCCTGCGTGCTGATGGAAGCCGGCGCAGCAGCCCGCGCCAACCTGCAGCCGCTGGGCGTGTTCCGTGGCATGGCGGTGGCCGGGTGCGAACCCGACGAGATGGGCATCGGCCCGGTGTTCGCCGTGCCCAAGCTGCTCGCCCGGCACGGCCTCACGGTGGATGACATCGGCCTCTGGGAACTCAATGAAGCCTTCGCCTCGCAGGCGCTCTACTGCCAGCAGCGGCTGGGCATCGCCGACGAATGCCTGAACGTCAACGGCGGGGCCATCGCCCTTGGCCACCCGTTCGGCATGACCGGCGCGCGCCTGGCCGGCCACGTGCTGCTCGAAGGCCGGCGCCGCGGGGTCAAGTACGCCGTGGTGAGCATGTGCATTGCCGGCGGCATGGGCGCCGCCGCGCTGTTCGAAATCTATTGAGGACGCCGACATGGACCTGAGTTTTACCGCACAAGAAGAAGCCTTCCGCGAGCAGGTGCAGGCCTTCCTCGCCGAACACTTGCCCAGCGAACTGAGTGACAGGGTGGCCAATGGCGAACGCCTGTCCAAGGCCGACATGCAGCACTGGCACTCGATCCTCAATGCCCGCGGCTGGCTGGCCAACCATTGGCCCGAGGCCTTTGGCGGACCGGGCTGGAGCGCCGTGGAAAAATTCATCTTCGAGCTCGAATGCGGCCTGGCCAACGCGCCGCGCATCGTCCCGTTCGGGGTCAACATGCTGGGGCCGGTGCTGATCAAGTACGGCACCGCGCAGCAGCAGGACTACTGGCTGCCACGCATCCTCGACGGCCGCCACTGGTGGTGCCAGGGCTATTCGGAACCCGGAGCCGGCTCGGACCTGGCGGCCGTCAAGACCACGGCCGTGCGCGATGGCGAGCACTACGTGGTCAACGGCCAGAAGACCTGGACCACCCTGGGCCAGCACGCCAACATGATTTTCTGCCTGGTGCGCACCGACCGCGAGGCCAAGCCCCAGGAAGGCATCAGCTTCCTGCTGATCGACATGGCCAGCCCCGGGGTCGAGGTGCGGCCGATCATCACCCTGGAAGGCGACCACGAGATCAACGAGGTGTTCTTCACCGACGTGCGGGTGCCGGTGGCCAACCTGGTGGGCGAGGAGAACAAGGGCTGGACCTGCGCCAAGTACCTGCTGACCTACGAGCGCACCAACATTGCCGGGGTTGGCCTGTCCATGGCCGCGCTGCAGCGCCTCAGGCACGTGGCCGCGCAGCGCACCCGCAACGGCCGGCCGCTGCTGGAGGACGCGCAATTCGCCGCGCGCCTGGCCCGGGTCGAGATCGATCTTGCGAACATGAAGACCACCAACCTGCGGGTGATCGCGGCCGTGGCCGGCGGCGGTGTCCCCGGCGCGGAAAGCTCGATGCTGAAGATCTGCGGCACGGAAATCCGCCAGGAACTCACCGCCCTGCTGCGCCGGGCCATGGGCCCCGCCGCCCGGGTCATGCTGGCGGAGGACGCCGCCGGGGCCATGGACCTGGGCCCGGCTTTTGCCAGCAGCGCGGCGGCGCAGTACTTCAACAATCGCAAGCTGTCGATCTTCGGCGGCTCCAATGAAATCCAGAAAAACATCATTTCGAAAATGATTCTCGGGCTCTGAGGGGGCGCACATGAATTTCGAATACAGCGCGGAACAGCGCATGCTCGGCGACAGCCTGAACCGCTTTATCGCCCAGCAGTACAACCTGGAAAAGCGCCAGCAGAGCCTGCACTCGGAACAGGGGTTCAACCCCGAGATCTGGCGCCAGCTGGCGGACCTGGGGGTGATCGGCGCCCTGTTCAGCGAAGCCGACGGCGGCTACGGCGGCAGCGGCTTCGACCTGGCCCTGGTCTTCGAGGCCATCGGCCGCGGGCTGCTGGTGGAACCACTGCTGGGCAGTGCGGTGCTGGCCGGCGACGCCATCGCTGGCGCCGGCACCGAGGCGCAGAAAGTCGAGCTGGCGGACATCATCGACGGCAGCCTGATCGCCGCCCTGGCCCATGACGAACCCGATAGCCACTACGAACTCAACCGGGTCGCCTGCCGCGCCGAGGCACATGCCGATGGCTGGCGCCTGGACGGCCTCAAGAGCCTGGTCCTGCACGGCGAGCAGGCCGGCCTGCTGGTGGTCTCGGCGCGCACCGCCGGGGCCGTCGACGACAGCCTGGGGATTTCGCTGTTCCTGGTACCGACGGACACCCCGGGGCTGCACATCCAGGGCTGCGCCACCCTCGACAGCGGCCCCGTTGCCCAGGTGCGCCTGGACCAGGTGATCCTGCCGGGCTATGCCCTGCTGGGTGGCCTGCACCAGGGGTACGCGCCCCTGGAGCGGGCGATTGGCCGGGGCGTGCTGGCGCTCTGCGCGGAAGCCCTGGGCGCCATGGAGGCGGCCAAGCTGGCGACCCTGGACTACCTGCGTACCCGTCAGCAGTTCGGCCGCCCGATTGGCAGCTTCCAGGCGCTGCAGCATCGCATGGCGGTGTTGCTGCTGGAGATCGAACAGGCGCGTTCGGCGGTGATCAACGCCGCAGCGGCCCTGGACAGCGATCGCCTGAACCGCGAGCGCGCGCTGTCGGCGGCCAAGGTCAGCATCGGCCGGATCGGCACCCTGGTGGCCGAGGAATGCATCCAGTTGCACGGCGGTATCGGCATGACCTGGGAACTGCCGCTGGCCCATTACGCCAAGCGGCTGGTGATGATCGACCATCAGTTGGGGGACGAAGATCACCACCTGCAACGCTACATCGCCCTCGGCCAACCACCCGCGCCATGAAACACACGCACCGGCGGCCAGCCGACCCTGCCACAACGGCAGCAGGTGTCGCCGCCTTTCTTGCCCGACGCGCAGCGGGCTGCCCGACGCTGCGCGAACCCCCTCGCTGAACTCCTCTCGCTGAACTCCTCTCGCTGAACCTAAGCCTCGCCGGGGGCTGCATGCCCCCGCGCCAGGCCCGGTGGCGAGTGGTGTTTTTCCCGCGCCGCTGCAACAGCGGCGCGACCCAGGTTTGCCTCACTATAAAAACAAGACCGGTGAATACCATGCGTCCAACTTCCAACCCTTGCCTGCCCCTGTCCATCCTGATGGGTGGCTGTGTGCTGCCACCGCTGTGCCAAGCGCAATTGATCGACGACAGCCAGCTGACCCTGGGTGCCCGCAACTTCTACATGAACCGCGATTTCCATGGCGACCGCCCGCCCCAGAACAAATCCGAGGAATGGGCGCAGGGCTTTGTCCTGCGCTACCAGTCAGGCTTTACCGAGGGCAGCGTCGGCTTCGGGCTCGATGGGCTCGGCGTGCTGGGCATCAAGCTCGACTCTGGCAGCGGCACCACCCATACCGGCGCGCTGCTGGTCGATCGCAATGGCGATGTGGCCGACCAGTACGGCTCCTTCGGCGTCACCGCCAAGGCCAGGATCGCCCGGAGCCTGTTGAGCATCGGCACCCACGAGCCCTTGCTGCCGGTGGCCTTTCGCAACGACACCCGCCTGTTGCCACAGACCTTCAACGGCACGCAATGGGTGTCCAACGACGTCAAGGACCTGACCCTGACCCTCGGCCGTTTCGACAGCGTGCGCCTGCGCAACTCCACGGATCAGGAAGACCTGCAGATGTCGGCCCTGGACCGCAACGGCCGGCAGGTCGCGGGGCGGGTCGCCAGTGACCGCTTCAACTACAGCGGCGCCAGCTACAGCATTCGCCCGACGCTCAAGGCCAGCTACTTCTACGCCGAACTGCAGGACAACTACCGCCAGCACTACGCCAACCTGACCCACACCGCGCCCCTGGGCCTGGGCTTCTCGCTGAAGTCCGAAGTGCGCTACTTCGACAGCTCCGGCCTGGGCCGGGCCCAGGTCGACAACCGCAACCTGGGGCTGATGGAAACCCTGAGCCATGGCGGTCATGCCCTGAGCTTCATCTATCAGGACCAGAGCGGCCGCAGCGGCATGCCCTTTATCAGCGGCACCGACCCCTACGGTTTCAACACCTCGACCTACAAGTCCTTCATCCACGCGGGCGAGGACTCCTGGCAGTTGCGCTACCGCTATGACTTCACCACCCAGGGCCTGCCCGGCCTGAGCCTGATGAGCCGCTACGTGCGCAGCAATGAATTCAGGATCGGCCAGCAGCAGGCCCGGGAACAGGAACTGGACACCGATCTGGCCTACGTGATCCAGAGCGGCCCGTTCAAGGACCTGGGGCTGCGCTGGCGCAACGTGGTGTATCGCGCCAACTTCGCCGCCAATGTCGACGAGAACCGGCTGATCCTCGATTACAGCCACAGGTTCTGGTAGGTCGCAGGCCGGCCCAAAACGACGCTGCCGGCATCGGCCGGCAGCGTCAATGCGCGCATGGCGCTTCACCCAAGCCGGCAGCGCATTTCCTGGCAGGCCGCCTGGTATTCCCTGGCCAGGCGCGCCACCAGTTCCCCGGCGGGCGCTACCGCGTCCAGCACGCCGATGCCCTGGCCACAGCCCCAGATGTCCTTCCAGGCCTTGGGTTTTTGCCGCTCGGCGCCGAAGTTCATCTGCGAGGGATCGCTGCTGGGCAGGTCGTCGGGGTCCAGCCCCGCGGCCACCAGCGAAGCCTTCAAGTAGTTGCCATGCACCCCGGTGATCAGGTTGGTGTAGACGATATCCTCGGCCGCCGACTGGCTGATCATCTGCTTGTAGCCCGCCAACGCATTGGCCTCTTCGGTGGCAATGAACGCAGAGCCGACATAGGCCAGGTCCGCCCCCAGGGCCTGGGCCGCCAGGATCGAACGCCCGCAGGCAATGGCCCCGGACAGCAGCAGCGGGCCATCAAACCACTGGCGGATTTCCTGCACCAGGGCAAACGGCGACTGGGTGCCGGCGTGCCCTCCAGCGCCGGCCGCCACCGCGATCAGGCCATCGGCGCCCTTGTCGATGGCCTTGCGCGCGAAGCGGTTGTTGATCACGTCGTGCAGCACGATACCGCCGTAGCTGTGCACCGCCTGGTTGATCTCGGGCCGCGCGCCCAGCGAGGTGATGATGATCGGCACCTTGTGCTCCACGCACACCGCCATGTCCTGCTCCAGCCGCTCATTGGAGCGATGGACGATCTGGTTCACCGCAAAGGGCGCCGCCGGCCGCTCCGGGTGCAGCCGGTCGTGTTCGGCCAGGGCCTGGGTGATCTGTTCGATCCACTGCGAAAGGCGCTCGGCGGGCCGCGCATTGAGGGCCGGGAACGAACCGACGATGCCCGCCTTGCACTGGGCGATCACCAGTTCGGGGGTGGAAATGATGAACAACGGCGCGGCCACCACCGGCAGGCGCAAACGCTGGGTAAGGATCTCGGGCAGGCTCATGCGCTGGCTCCTGGGTCATTGACGATGGGGGTTCATGATTCGGCCAGGGCCGCCATGGCTCGCGGGGCTTTGGCGGTACGCGTGGCAATCAGCACCAGCGCGCCGGCCAGCAGGTACATCAGGATCCCCAGGTACATGCTGGAGACATGCCCGCCGGTGTGGCTGTTGATCACCCCGTTGAGCCAGGGCGTAACGGCCGGCCCGAGGTTGCCCAGGCTGCTGATGAAGGCAATGCCCCCGGCGGTGGCCGCCACCGACAGGTACTCGCTGACCAGGGCGAAGAACAGCGGCGTACCGGCCTTGATTCCTATGTAGGCGACGCACAGGGCCGCCACCGACATCAGCAGATGGCCGTTGAGCACGGTGATGATCGCCAGGCCGAACACCGCAACCGCCATGCAGCCGACGAAGTGCCAGCGGCGCTCGCGCTGCTTGTCCGAGTGCCAGCCGATCAGCACCATGCCGCCGATGCCAACGATGTTCGGCACGGCGGTGATCAGGCCCACGAGCAGCAGGTCCTGGGTGCCCCAGCCCTGGATCAGGCTCGGCATCCAGAACACCAGCATGTAAGTGGCGCCCAGGAACATGAAATAGGCCAGGGACAGCAGGTAGATCCTGGGGTCGCGAAACATCTGCGCCAGGCTGTCCTGGGACTTGTGACGGGCGTTCTGCTGGTCCGCGGTCATGTCCTGGTCGAGCAGTTGTTTTTCCCGAGGGCTGAGCCACCGGGCGTGCTCGGGGGCATCCTGCAGGTAGAAAAACGCCGCCAGCCCCAGCACGCTGGCTGGCAAGCCCTGGATCAGGAACATCCACTGCCAGCCGTGCAGGCCGGCCATGCCGTTGAGGTACTTGAGGATGCTGCCCGAGACCGGTCCGGCGATCAGGCCCGCGACCGCGGCGGCGGTCATGAAGATGGCGATCACCTGCCCTCGGCGCGGCGCAGGAAACCAGTAGGTGAAGTACAGGATCACCCCCGGAAAGAACCCCGCCTCGAAGGCCCCCAACAGAAAGCGCAGGGTGTAGAACTGCAACGGCGTGGCAACGAACATCATCGCCGCGGCCACCAGCCCCCAGCAGAACATGATGCGCAGCAGGGTCTTGCGCACGCCGCTGCGCTTGAGCATGAGGTTGCTGGGCACTTCGAAGAGGAAGTAGCCAATGAAGAAGATTCCGGCGCCCAAGCCATAGACCGCGTCGCCGAAGGGCAGCGTCTGTTTCATCTGCAATTGCGCGTAGCCGATATTGACCCGGTCGAGGAAGGCCACCATGTAGCAGAGCATCAGCAGCGGCAGCAGGCGCCAGCGAATCTTCGCGTACAGCGCATCGAGCTGCCGGGCGGGGTCGGGAAAAACATGCGGACCTGGGACAGTTATTATTTTTGTAGTCATTGTCGCCTCCGGCGGAGTCGGTGGTTACTGCATCGTGGGAATCGCTGATCAGGGGGTGTCGGCCTCGCGCTCTTGCAGCACGCGCCACATGACTTTGCCGGAGCCGGACTTGGGCAGGCTGTCGACGAACTGCACCAGGCGCGGCACCTTGTAGGCGGCCATGTGCTCGCGCGCCCAGTCGATGATCTGTTGCGCGCTGGTGCTGCCCAGCGCCTCCTGGCGCAGCACCACCAGGGCTTTGACGGTTTCTCCACGGTAGGCATCCCGGGCCGCGATGACACAGGCTTCATGCACGGCCGGGTGCTTGAACAGCAAGGCTTCCACCTCCGCTGGCCAGACCTTGAAACCGCTGCTGTTGATCATTCGCTTGAGGCGGTCGGTGAGAAAGAAGTAGCCCTCCTCGTCCATGTGCCCGAGGTCGCCGGTGCGCAGGAAACGCTTGCCCTCGAACTCGACAAAAGCCGCCGCGGTCGCCTCGGGATTGCGCCAGTAGCCTTTGAACAGCATCGGACCAAAGGTGATGATTTCACCCACCTGCCCCGGCGCCAGCTCTGCGAGGGTCAGGGGGTCGACCACCCGCGAGTCCACGCCGAAGAACGGCATGCCCAGGCATTGCAGCTTGGCCCGCTCCGGGGGGTTGCCATGGCTCGCGGCGGCGGTTTCGGTCAGGCCGTAGCCTTCGAGGAACGTCAGGCCGAACTCCTGGCGCAGGCGCTCGGCCACCGCTTGGGGCATGGCCGCCCCGCCGCCGTTGATGTGCACCAGGCTGGACAGCTCGAAGTCCTGGTAATGGGGGCTAGCGAACAGGTCGATGACCATGGTCGGAATGCAGGTCCAGTGGGTCACCCGATGCCGGGAGATCAGGCGCCCGGCCAGCTCCCGGTCCCAGCGCGGCATGATCACCGTGCTGGTGGCGTCGAACACCGCCCGCAGGACAAAACACACCAGGCCGGTGATGTGGAAGAACGGCACCACCCCCAGGCCTACCGATTCCACCGTGGACTGGGTCCAGCTGCCACTGACCGCATTGCTCATCAGGCTGCGGTGAGTGTGCATGCAGCCCTTGGGATGGCCGGTGGTGCCCGAGGTGTATTGCAGCAGCGCCAGGTCATCGGCCTGGGCGGTGTGCGGCCCGGGGCAAAGTGACTGGGCCAGCGCCGCGTTCCAGCGCAGGAAGCCGTCGGGCAACGACGGCTCGCTGCGCAGCCAGGCGTCGATCTCGGCGCTGGCGACTTCCGCCGGGTGCATGTCCGCCGGCGCCGGCATGGCATCGCTGTAGCGGGTCACCAGTACCCGACGCAATTGCGCGCCGGGTTCAAGGGCGGCATTCGCCGCCTGGGCGATGGGCGCCAGGTCCGCGGCGCAGATCAGCACCCGCGCCTGGGCATCGCCGAGCTGGTAGCTCAACTCCTCCACCTTGTTCATCGGGTTGACCGGCACCAGCACCGCATTGGCCCGCAGGATGGCGTAGCAGGCAACGATGAACTGCGGGCAGTTCTGCAGGTACAGCGCCACCCGATCACCGGGCTCGACCCCCTCGCTCTGCAACCAGCCGGCCAGCGCCTGAGCCTCGGCCAGCAGTTGGGCAAAACTCAGCGCACGACCGAAAAACCGATAGGCGACCTTGTCCGGATAACGCCGGGCAGCCACCTCCAGGTTGAACCAGAGCGAAGTGGCCGGCACCGACAAGGCCAGGGGCAGGCGCTTGGGCCAGACCCGATGATGGGGGCGCTGGGTACGAGCAGTGGACATGGAAGACTCCTTCAAGCCCGGAAATGATCGAGGGAACAGCCATGGACAGCGTCATCCGGTAGCGGCTCGACAGCCTGCCCACGCGTGAATGGGCCACCGCCCCGGGTCGATCCTGCCCCATGCAAGGCGTGATTTTCAACCACTTATATTCCGCTGTGCGAAATGACATTCCATATTGACCGATAGAATATTCGCTGACATTCTGCATTTCAACGTGGAATCCGCGTTGCGAAACACATTCAGAAAAATCACTGCCGCCTGCCATCTGGAACACCTGCCCCCAGGCAACCGGACCAGGACCCGACCCAAGAGCCATCGCCCATGAGTGCCGTAACCGATGCTTCGATACTGCAAGGCCTGTTCAGTGGATTCGCGCTGCATATCGGGCTGCACCTGCGGGAATACCGTCAGGCGCAGACCGTGATCGCGGTCACCGTAGAACCGCAGCACCTCAACCAGGCGGGCAATCTCCACGGCGGCGTCATCGCGTCCCTGGCCGACACCGCCATGGGCATGAGCGGCACCTGGCACGCCGACCCCGGCCAGTGGCGGCTGGCCCTGACCCTGTCGCTGAACATCAACTACATGGCGGCGATCGCGCCGGGCACCGAAGTCCGCGCCGTGGCCCGTACCCGCGGCGGCGGCAGCAAGATCTTCATGGCCAGCTGTGACCTGCTGGATGCCCAGGACCGCTTGCTGGCCAGCGCCGAAGGGGTGTTCAAGCGCGGCCGGCTGCGTGCACAGGACCACTGACGCCAGCGCCTGCGGTTGATGGGCGCGGTGCAGGGCCCGGGAGCGGAATCGGCGTTCGAAAGGCAATCGCAGATTTCAATTGCAGCGGTTCCGGGATACCATTTTTCGCCTGTTTCCACGAATCCGCTGTGTGGTCAACTGGCATTGCGCCCGGCACCAGCCCCTACCGGAAGACCCCATGCAAGACCCCAACGACGCCCCGGAACACGCGCCCAAAGACCGTAAGTTCGTCGAAGCCCTGGCCCGTGGCCTGGAGGTCCTGCGGGCCTTTACCCACGGTCACGCGGTACGCGGCAACCAGGACATCGCCCGCATCACCGGCCTGCCCAAGCCCACGGTATCGCGCCTGACCTACACCCTGACGCAACTGGGCTACCTCAAGTACAACCAGGACCTGGAGAAGTACCAGCTGGATTCGGCGGTACTGGCCCTGGGTTACGCCTACTCCGCCAGCCTGCGGGTGCGCCAGTTGGGCAAGCCCTTCATGGACGAATTCGCGCGCCGCACCAACACCACCGTCAGCCTGACCTGTCGCGATCGCCTGTCGATGATCCACGTCGACAGCAGCCGCCCGCCGGAAGTCGCCAGCCTGCGCATGGAACCCGGGCTGCGCCTGCCCCTGGCCACCAGCGCGGCCGGCCGCGCCTACCTGGCCGCCACGCCGAAAATCGAGCGTGACCACCTGCTGGGGGAAGTGGCGAAAAAACTCGGGGACGAATGGCCAGCCCTGGAAAAGTCCCTGGAGGACTCCTTCCGCGAGTACGAGGAATTCGGCTTCTGCCTGTCACTGGGCGAGTGGGACCGCAACGTCAACGGTGCCGGCGTGCCGCTGCGCCTGGCCGACGGCAGCATCATGGCCCTGACCTGCGGCGCCCCGAGCTTCCAGCTCTCCAGCGAAAAACTCGAAAGCTCCCTGGCCCATCAGTTGGTGATGCTGGCCCGGGATCTGGAAAGCCTCGGCGTCTGAGGCAGGCACCGGTGCCCCCAGGCCATGCCTTGCGCCTGTCGCATCGGATCTCAGAAAAAAATGCCATGCAGCAACGGCTGGCTGCCGCCAGCCGTCAGAAAAGAGAACAGGGCCAATAGCACCCTGGATCAGGCCGAATGCTTCGGCAACGCCGCTTTCTCGTGCAGAGAAAGCGGAGTCATTGCTTGGCGGTTTGAGCGTGCCCGCAGAGCGGGGCCTGTTGGCCGATAGCAGCCTTGAAGCGACAGACCCCAGGTAAAGTCAGGCGTGGGCCCGACACTCCTGGAACCTGCACATACCCGGTATTAGCGGGGCTCCTCATTGGTTACTCATCAAGCTCTTGGTGTTGCCGCAGGACGAACCGGCAACGCGGATTTCACTTTACGTTCTTACCGACCAAGCTGTCGACGCTCGAGACAAATTGGGTGTGCAACACGCCAGTGGCCTGGACGTTGCTCAAAACACCACTCTGGTTGAGCCCCACCAGACCACCGGCGGTGTCCATCCCTAGACCGAGCACCATTGCCTTGGCTGACGAGTCAGTGATCCGACCAGCGTTGTTGAAACCGACCAATCCTCCAGCGTTGTTGCTGTAATACCCCACTACGGTGCCCGAGGCGCTGGAACGTAGGATGCTGCCGTCCTGGTTGTAGCCCACCAGGCCACCCAGGTTCCGGGAGGCCGCGTAAGCGTTGTTATCCAACCCAATCACTCCCGAGCTCGAAGAGTCTGCGATCGAGCCACCCTGGTTGATTCCCACCAAGCCGCCCATACCGACCAATGCCTGACCGCCCAAGGAGCCCCCGACCCGAACATTGGCGTGGCTGTTGCTCACGGAGCCCGTGTTCAGCCCCGCCAGGCCACCAGCGGCCGAAGTGGAGCTATTGCCAGCCACGGAACCGCTCACCGATGAAGCATCGATGGAGCCGCCGTGGTTGACCCCCACCAGTCCGCCGATCTGGTTGTCCTGATCATCAAGGGCCCGTACCTGGAGATTGCTGGCTTGGACGTTGCTGATACTCCCACTGTTGCTGCCAACCAGAGCACCGACGGCACTCCCCCCCTGGGTACTGGCTGGCCCCTGGACGGTGAGCGAGGCGAGCTTGAGGTTGCTGATGCTGCCAGAGGAACTGGCGAACAGCCCGCCATTACCGCCGTTACTGTTGACGGTAAAACCACTGATACTGTTGCCCAGGCCGTTGAAGACACCGGTGAATGTGTCCGCGCCACCAATCGACGTGAGGCTGCCGGAGCCGTTGAGACCAGTGCCCAGGACGTAGCGGCCATCCAGGCGTTTATCGATTGCCTGCAACTGCGCAGCGTTCTGAATGACCTCGTACTTGGCCCCGTTGGCGTCAAACCCGGCATCGCTGCCGGACAGGGTCACCTGGCTGTTTTTACCCAAGGTGAGGTCAGCACCGTGCTTCAGGCTCAGGCTGCTGTTGCTCCCGGTGAGTTGCACCTTACCCTTGAGCTCAATGCGCTGATTGGCATCGAGCTCGACCCGGGCCTTGGCCCCGTTGGCGGTCAGGTTGCCATTGAGCTGAATGTCCTTGGCCGCAGAGAGGGTCAACTGATTGCCACTGCTCCAGTTGATCGCTCCGTCCACCACGACATTACCCTTGCTGCTGGCCAACTCGATATTGGTCGTCGCCAGATTCCGCGACAGGGTATCGCCATGATTGATCCCGAAGTAGTCGGCTATGGGCCCGCCAATCGCAATGTTCTCTGATTCGACCTTCCAGGTTCCCGTCTGGCCATTTTTGGCCTGGGTGGAGACACGAGCGTTTTTCTGCACCCACGTCATCCCCCCTCGGGTTTCGATCACACCACCGTCACCCTCGTCCGTTGCATTGGCCAGCAATGCACCGTCGACGTTGACCATGCCCACATCACCGCCGTCCAGGGTGATGCGACCGGCCTTTTGCGACAAGGTATTGGCTTCGATGGTGCCGGTGTTGTTGACCACCGTCTGCGTCATCGCGCCGGCACTCTTGGCGGTCATCAGTACTTGACCGCCATCGGCCTTGAGCAGGCCTCCGTTGGCCACCAGCGCATTGAGCGCGGCGGAATCGACTTGCAGGTCCAGTAGGTTGTTGCCGTCAAAGCTGACCGTGAACGCTTCACCCGCACCCAGTGCCACACGGCCGTTTTGCGCCGTGATGGTGCCGTTGTTGAGAACGTCTGCTGCCAAAAGCGCAACACTGCCACCGTCAGCGGCGGTGATCTTGCCTAGGTTGACGACGCGGGCCTTGGAGGTGCCGGAAAACTGATAGTTACCGGCATTGAACTGCTCATTACCAATGCCCTGCGTCGAGACCACCAGGCCGCCAACATTCACTTGAGCGTTATTGCCGAACATCACCCCGTTGGGGTTGACCAGGAACACCTGGCCGTTGGCGTTGATCGTCCCCATGATGCTGCTGCCATTGACACCCACCACCCGGTTCAAGGCAATCGAGGTATTGGTGGGCTGATTGAAGGTCACCGATTGACCGGCCTGGACGTTGAAGTCTTTCCAGTTGGTGATCAGCTTATCGGTGTTCTGGTTAATGGACATGTGATTGCCCTGAGTCGAAATATCCGCGCTCCCGGACACCACCGCGCCCCCTGTCGGCAAGGCGAACGCCGATGGCAGGCACGCCAGGGCAAGGGCGCCGGCTGCCGCCACAATCAAGCCCTTTGCGGAGCCCGAACAACGACGGCGGCGAGCGCCTTCGTGAGTCACATTCCAGCACCCTTGGGCCTGGTTCCATACCAACGCGTAAATTTTGTTCATGAAGATTCCTTATCGATTTATCAGGACCCTGCAAACCTTCGCAAGGCGACACAACATCTGCTGGAGCACAACGGCTCCGGCAGAAATACGGCTGAGCACCCACGCAACCTCAGGCCATGTATTGCGCCTGTCACAGCGGGCCACTCAGGAAAAAGGACCGTGCAGCAACGGCGGACCGCCGCCAGCTGTCAGAAAGGAGACAAAAGAGAACAGGGCCAATAGCGACCCTGGATCAGGCAAGCCTCGGTATGCCGTGCTTGTGCAGGGCATGCCGAGGGAGTTGCCACCCCTTGGGATCAAGAGGTGCAGGTCACCAGTTGCGAGACTCGCCCTGGCCGACGCGGGTCGCCTGATTCGATCCGCGGTCGTAGGCCATGCTTGCGTAGCTGGGCGCAATCACCTGGATATTGCCGAAGGCAGCGGACTGACGAATGTCACCCAGGTCCACCCCCGCCAGGCCCCCCAGACGAGCATCCCGGCTGCCCGTGACGTTACCGCTGGCGAGTGCGTTGACGATCCGCGCGTGGTTCTGCCCCACCAAACCGCCGACCATGCTGTAGCTGCCACCGGAGACCTTGCCCTTGGCCGACGCGGTGTCGATGAGGCTGTCACCCTTGGCAACGCCATGGGTACCCACCAGACCGCCGACCGCGCTCTTGGCACCGCCACTGACATCACCACGGGCCTCGACTGACTTCAGGTCCCCGGCGTTGTAGCCGATCAGCCCGCCGACATGGCCTTGGTCCTTGCCCACGACATTGCCCCAGGCCATTGAATTGGCAACCAGGCCGCCGGTGTTGTAGCCGATGAGCCCGCCCACGGTGCTGTTGCTCGCGCCCTGGACCAGGCCGAAGGCCTCGGCAAGGCTGACCTGGCTGTCAATGCTCTGCCCGACCAGGCCACCGATGTGCTGGCTGCTTCCGCCATTCACCGAGCCACGGGCGGTAACGTTGCGCAGCACGCTGTCGTGGTTCAGGCCCACCAGGCCACCGGCCGTGGCAAAGCTCTTGCCCAGCAGCCCGCCGCTGGCGCCAGAGTCGCTGATGCGGCCCGATTCGTTGCGCCCCACCAGGCCGCCGGCATTGCTCGCGCCGTTGCCGGAAACCGCCACTGAAGACTGGGAGTCCTCGATGCGGCCGCCCTGGTTGTATCCCACCAGGCCACCCAGGTTGGTGCCCTTGTAGCTGAAGCTGTCACCACTGGAGACCGCACCCGAACTGGACGAACCGGCAATCAGCCCTTGATGGTTGACACCCACCAGTCCGCCGACACCGCCCTCGGCATTGCTGGCGATACTGGTGGTGAGCCGGACATCGGCACTGCTGTTGGTCACTGTGCCGCCACTGTCCGCCACCTGACGGTTCTCGCCCACCAGGCCACCGGCCGCCGAGGTGGAGCTATTGCCCTGTACCACACCGCTCATCGACGCAGCATCAATGGAGCCGCCGGCGTTGCTCCCCACCAGCCCACCGATCAGGTTGTCCTGCCGACTCTTGGCATTGACCCGCAGATTGCTGGCGCTGACATTGGCAATTTTCCCGCTGTTACGCCCGACCAGGCCACCGACGGCACTGGTACCGGAGGTGGGCGTGGCGCCATTGATGGTCATTGAAGCCAGCTTGAGGTTGCCGATGCTGCCGGACGAGCTGGCGAACAGTCCGCCGTCGCTGCCGTTGCTGTTGACCGTCATGCCGCTGAGGGTGTTGCCCAGGCCCTCGAAGATGCCACTGAAGGCTTGCTCCCCACCGATCGAGGTCAGGCGGGCGTTGCTGTTGATGGAGTTGCCAAGGACGTAGCGGCCCGCCAGGTCCTGGTCGATCGCCTGTAGTTGCAGGGCGTTTTGAATGACCGCGTAGGCGTCGCCGTTGGCGTCGAAACGGGCACCGTTGCCGGACAGCGTGACGCCGCCATTCTGGCCCAGGACGAGAGCGTTGCCGTAGTTCAGCCCGAGGCTGCTATGGCTACCAGTGAGCGCCAACTGGCGGTTGAGCTTGATGCCTCCCTGGGCGTTGAGTTCGACCCGGGCATTGGCCCCACCGGCAAACAGGCTGTCATCCAGACGAATGTCCTTGGCCGAAGAGAGGGTCAACTGGTTGCCGCTGAACCAGAAGAGTCCGTTTTCCACCGCCACATCGCCCTTGCCACTGGCCAGTTCGATATGAGTGGTTGCCAGGTTGCGCGATACGGTGTCGGCATGGGCGGTGTTGCGGGTGGCGGTGAGGAAGGAGCCCACCTTGACTTCGTTGCTGGCGATCTTCCAAGTGCCCGTCTGGCCATCCCGGGACTGGGTGTTGACCTTGGTTGGCAGCAGGACGCGAGTGGTTGCGCCCCGGGTCTCGATCACCCCGCCATCGCCCTTGCCGTCCAGCGCGCTGGCGTGCAATGAGCCATCGACACTGACCACGCCCACGTCGCCGCCATCCAGGGTAATGCGCCCGGCTTTCTGCGACAGGGTATTGGCTTCGATGGTGCCCTGGTTGTTGACCACCGTCTGCAGCATGGAGCCCGCGCTTTTGGCGGTCATCAACACCTGCCCGCCATCGGCCTTGAGCAAGCCGGCGTTGTGCACCAGCGCGTTGAGTGCGGCGCTGTCGACGTGCAGGTCCAGCAGTTGGTTGTCGTCGAAGCCGACGGTGAAACCATCGCCTGCAGCCAGCGCCACGCGCCCGTTCTGCGCCTTGATGGAGCCCTGGTTGGTCACCTTGGCCCCGAGCAGCGCCACGCTACCGCCGTCAGCGGCAGTGATGGAACCCTGGTTGACGACCTCGGCCGCCGAGTCACCGGTGAACTTGTAGTTGCCGGCCTTGAAATCGGCATCGCTGATGTCGCGGGTCGTAGCCACCAGGCCACCGACATTCACCTGTGAGCCTTGGCCGAACACCACCCCGTTGGGGTTGATCAGGAACACCCGGCCATTGGCGTTGATCTGCCCATGAATCTGGCTGCCATTGACGCCGACGACCCGGTTCAGGGCAATCGAGGTGCTGGTGGGCTGGTTGAAGGTCACCGACTGACCGTTCTGCACGTTGAAATCCTGCCACTGCGTGATCAGCTTGTCCGTCTGCTGATTGATGGACAGGTGCGAACCCTGGGTATGGAAATCGGCACTGCCGGACACCACCTCACCTCCGGTAGGCAAGGCAAACGCCGAAGGCAGCCCGGTCAGGGCCATGAGACTGGCCACAGCCACCACCAGCCCCTTGCCAGAGCCCGAGCGGCGCCGACGCCGAGCGCCTTCGTGCGTCACGTTCCAGCAGCCCTGGGCCTGATTCCATACCAGCGCATAGATCTTGTTCATGAAAACTCCTTATCGATTGATATCTACGTGCTGCAAACCTTTGCAGCACGGCACTGCTGCTGAAGCGCTCGCCAGGCCTTCAACATTGAACGACGGTGTTGGGAGGAACCCGCCCACGGACGGACCGGCTCCATCAGCGGTCGCCTTCATGGAAAGGTGAAGGTGAACTGCGCAGCGCCGTTGGCCGTTCCCCCGGCCTGGATTTCCTGGTCATTGCCAATGCGGATGTAACTGGCTCGCAGCGGGATCCTCGCGCCATCGCCAATGCGCTGCATCTCGTAGCTCTGGCCGCTGTACTCGATGCGCTGCGAAGTCAGGTCATTGGTCATGACAATGCCGAACCCCCGGGTCTTGGAATTGATCAAGCCCAGCACCCCCGGGACCGAAGAGCCCCCGGACTTGTCGATAAAACTGACCCGTGGCCTGGCCTGCATCGAGCACCGGCTCAAGCCGATACTGAAGGGAACCGCGGGCGAGGTCGCGTTGAGCTGGGGAAAGTCCGACAAGGCAAAGCGCCCCAGGCGCACGTCGATCTCCTTGTAGGCTTCCACCACGCAGGTCTTGGGCAGCTCGATATCCATGTTGAAATCCAGCCCCCCCAGGGCCAGGCCCTTGCGGCAGCTGTAGGTCAGCGGCGGGCTGAGCCTGCTCAGTTCGGAACCCAGGGTCGATTCGTTTTTTCCCAGGTCGTACGCATACAGCTGCAAGATGGAAGAGCCCACCACATGGGTCACCTTGAGGGTGCCCGTGGGCAGCTGATCCGGTGGCGCGATCAGGATCAGCGATTGAACAATCTGGGTGACCATGGTTTGAGCGGGCAAGCCACTCTCGTAGACCAGGTCGTCATTTTTTTCCAACGCGATAGGAAAGGTGACCTGGGTCACGCGTATTTTCTCCCCCTCTCGGGGAGCCGCCTCCAGTCGCAGGCCTATGCCCTGGACATTGGTCGGAGCAGCATCATCGGTCTGCGGTGTACCGCCACTCCAATGCCCGGCAGTCACCAGCTCCCGAGGCTTGCCGGAGATGGCCAGGTTGAAGCTGGTATGCAAGGTAATCGTCCGTTCCCACAACACGGATCCCACCGGGGTATTGGTGTTCAACGGGTTGACCAGCCGCCAGGGCGAACCGGCCTTGCTGGTGACGACGCAGTCCCTGGCGTAACCGTTGGCAGCTTGCGCATCCGCGCCGCCCCAGCCACCAAGCACCCCTGCGAGCATGACGCCACACACCCACAGGGGCAGCGGTCTGCGATCAGCTACAAGCCTCAGCCATTGGCGAATCATTAGTCTTTCTCCCTGCCTGCGCCTTCCTGGCGCCGCCCATGACAAGGGCAGCGTCCTGCACAAACGAGATGGATTGCCCAACGGTGGCCGGCTGCTTCCGGCCCCCCTTAAAAAGTCATCAAGGAACGAGACAAGCAGGTGCCCGCCAGCAGCCAGCCCCCGGTGCACCAGGCATCAACCAGGCACACCGGGGGAACTGCCATTCCTCAGATCAGTGGGTTGCGCTCATCAGTTGCGAATGTCGCCCTGGTTCAGGCCGACGGCAGGTACCTGGGTCGCCAGACCCAGCGCCGTGTTGTAGCGCATGTCGCCGTAGTTGACCCCGACCAGGCCGCCGTAGGTCTGGGCGTAGCGTGAGTCGAAGTTGATCTTGCCGTAGGCCACGGAGTTACGCAGATCGCCCATGTTCAAGCCAACCAGGCCACCCAGGCGGGCACTAGTGCCGCCGCTGACCTGACCATTGGCCAGGGAGTTGGTGATGAACGACTTGTTCTGACCGACCAGGCCACCCACCGAACTCTGGCTACCGCCCACCACGTTGCCTTTGGCCGAGGCGCTGTCAATGCGGTGATCCACATAGTCACCATTGGTCCCCACCAGGCCGCCGACAAAGCTGTTGACGCCGCCGCTGACGTTACCGCTGGCCTCGGCCGAGCTCAGGTCACCGTCGTTGTAGCCCACCAACCCACCGACGTTGCTGATGTTGCCGCCGCTGGCATTGCCACGAGCCACGACATATTCGGTGCTGCCGCCAAAGTTGTGTCCGATGAGGCCACCGACATTGCTGTTGGCACCACCGACCACGTTGCCGGTCGCTTCCGCCGTGTCGATCCGGCTCTCCTCGTTCCTGCCCACCAGACCACCAATGTTGGTGCCGGTGGAGTCACTGACCGTGCCAGTGGCCTTGACGTTCTTCAGCTCGCCGTTCTGGTTCCAGCCCACCAGGCCACCGGCGGCCATGGACATTGCCCCCGTCACCGCACCACTGGCGCTGGAGTCGATGATGGTGCCATTTTTGTTGGTCCCCACCAGGCCACCGATGCGGCTGGCGGCATAACCCCAGACATTGACCGAGGAACTGCTGTTCTCAATCCGACCACCTTGGTTGTAGCCCACCAGACCACCCAGGTTCGGGTCTATGTAAGGTGGGCGAACTGGCGGGTTGACGGGTGGACGCAAACCCATGCCGATCGTACCTGCACTCGAAGAATCCTTGATTTCCCCCCCCTTGTTGACCCCCACCAGGCCGCCCATGCCACCCACCTCACTGAGCTGTATGGTGCCCAGCGCCTGCACGTTGGCGGAGCTATTGGTAATGGTGCCCACGCCAGCACGGCCGACATTGTTTTCACCTACCAGGCCGCCCATGGCCAAGGTGTTGTTGTTACCGGTCACCGTACCGGACATCGATCCACGGTCGATGGTACCGCCAGCGTTGACGCCGACCAGGCCACCGACGGTGTTGGTCTGATTGCTGTTGGCACTCACGGCCAGGTTGATGCCACTGACGTTTTCGATGCGGCCGGTGTTCTCGCCCACCAAGCCACCGATTTTTCCGAAGCCTGAGTTGGAGGTGGTGCCGTTGATTTTCATCGACGCCAGCTTGAGGTTGCTGATGCTGCCGGACGATCGACCGAACAGGCCACCGTAAGGCCCGTCGGTATTGACGGTAAAACCACTGACGGTGTTGCCCAGGCCATCGAAGGTGCCGGTGAACGCTCTGCCACCACCAATGGACTTGATGCTGCCACTGCCCTTGATGTCATTGCCGAGCACATACAGGCCATCGAGGCTGCTACCGATGTCCTGCAACTGCGCGGCGTTCTGGACCACCTTGTACAGATCGCCATTGGCGTCGAACCAGGCGCCGCTGCCGGACAGCGTGACCCGGCCGTTCTGCCCCAGGGCATAGCTGTTGCCGTAGTCGAGGCCAAAACTGCTGTTGACCCCGGTCAGCTCCACCGCACCATTGAGCTTGATGTCCCGATTGGCATTGAGCTCGATACGGGTACCGCCACCGCTGCCCTTGAGGCTCTTGTTGAGGGTGATGTCCCCAGCCGAGACAACGCTCAATTGATTGCCGCTGGTCCAGGCGATATCACCATCGATCGAAACGTCGCCGGTCTTGCTGCTCAACTCGACATGGGTGGTGGCCAGGTTATGCGACAGGGTATCGGCATACACGGTGGTGTCGCCGGGTGTGGAGGTAGGGTTGACCGTGACGTCCGAGGAGCTGATTTTCCAGGTCCCGGCCTTGCCGTTGTTGGCCAGGGTGTTGACCCGGGCGGCCAGTTGCACCTTGGTGGTCGCGCCCTTGGTTTCCACCACGCCACCATCACCGATGGCGGTCAGCGCGTTGGCACTCATCGAACCGCCAACGTTGACCACGCCCACGTCACCGCCGTCCAGGGTGATCTTGCCGGCCTTGCGCGACAGGGTATTGGCTTCGATGGCGCCCTGGTTGTTGACCACGGTCTGCAGCATCGAACCGGCACTCTTGGCGGTCATCAATACCTGCCCGCCGTCGGCCTTGAGCAAGCCGCCGTTGCTCACCAGTGCATTGATCGCCGCGGCATCGACTTTCAGGTCCAGCAGATTGTTGCTGTCGAAACTGACGGTGAACTCGTTGCCACCCCCCAGGGCCACGCTGCCCTTCTGGGCCTTGATGGTGCCTTCGTTGCGCACGGTCTTGCCGAGCAGTGCCACGCTGCCGCCATCGGCCGCGGTGATCAGGCCGTTGTTGACGATTTCAGCCTGTGACACGCCGGCAAACTTGTAGTTGCCAGCCGTGAAGTTGGCATCGGTGATGTTCTGGGTCGAGGCCACCAGACCCCCGACGTTCACCTGGGCGTTATTGCCGAATACCACCCCGTTGGGGTTGATCAGGAACACCTGGCCGTTGGCCTTGATCTGCCCCTGGATGTTGCTGCCGTTGACGCCGATCACCCGGTTCAGGGCCACCGAGGTCTTGGTCGGCTGGCTGAAGGTGACCGTCTGGCCGCGGTTCACACTGAAGTCGTTCCAGTTGGTGATCAGCTTGTCGCTGTGCTGGTTGATCGACATCTGCTTGCCATTGTCGAACGTCAGGATGTCTGCCGTTCCGGAGACAATGGTTTCTCCGGTCGGCAACGCGAAGGCCACAGGTAGAACGCCAATGCCCAGCAGCCCGGCCACCATCACCACCAGGCCTTTGCGCGTTCCGGAGCGACGGCGACGGCGCGCGCCCTCGTCGGTCACACTCCAGCAGCCCTGGGCCTGATTCCATACCAATGCATAAACCTTGTTCACGTTGACTCCTCATCTACTGATTAACGCCCTGCACCCTATGCAGGACGGCACCACCTCCGAAGCGCTCGCAGGCCTTCAGAAATACTGTGTCGCGCTGGCCCAGATCCGCGGCGTCCGCTCGGGTCCGCTGCCTTGCTGGTTGTTATCCAGGGCCCAGGCACTGGTCACGCTGATCTGTTGCGAAGGGCCGCTCCAGCTGGCCCCCACACCGGCGCCCGACAGCTGGCGGCGGTTCTCGTCGTGGATCCAGGGGCGTTTGTTGACCTGCACCGCGCCGTGATCGACAAACGCCTTGAGCTGCCAACGCGGGGCCAGAAGGAAGCGCAGCTCAAGGCTCGCTTGCCAGCCCTGGTCGCCACTGCTGGTGCCCTGGGGATAGGCGCGCACATCGAAGGGCCCGCCGATGCCGAATTTTTCCGAGCTGTCCAGGTTGGTCGAGGACCATTGGCCGTTGAACTGGCCGTAGAGCTGAAAGCGCGGGCTCAGGTACTGCAGGCGCGCGGCATTCAGGTTGAGCTTCTGAAAGCCACCGTTGGTGCCGGCCGTGAAGTGGTCGCGCCACTGGTCCATCGGGTCATCGATGCTCAACCGGCCACTGCCGTAGGTGAGGTAGAAGAAGTTCTGCCCGCCTCCGAGCAGGCTGTCCTGGGAGTTGCCGTTGAGGCTCAGGCTCCAGAGTTCCACATGCTTCTGGCTGCTGACTTCGAACAGGTCGATGTCGTCCCGCAGGCGTTTGTCCTCGTACTGCAGCTGGGCGCTGAGATCGAAGGTGCGGCTGCGGATCAGCGGTTGAGTGATGAAGACACTGCCGATGCTGGCCTGGCCGTGGGCCTCCAGCACCTCGAAGTCGCGGCTCAACTCGTAGTTCATTCGCGAATAGGCCACGCCCAGGCTGGTCGACCAGGGGCCTACCGGGAGTTTGTAGGCGGCGCGGTAGTAACGCTGGTCCTCATCGCTGCCCAGCAACCGCAGGTTGAGCTGGTCGCCCAGGCGCAACGGATTGTTGAGGTTGAGGCTGCCACCCAGGCGATATTCGCCGGTGTAGTAGCCGCCGAAGTTGTCCGCTTCCAGGGTGCCGCTGGCCCAGGGCCCGGGCTGCGCATTGACCAGCAGGTCGGTGGTGCCGCGTTGCTCGCCGGCGCTCAGGGTGCCCTTGACCCGCACGCCGGGAAGGTCGCTCAACAGCAACAGGCTGCGCTCAAGATCATCACTGCGCACCGCGGTATCGCTTCGCAGCGACGACAGGGGGCCGGTGATCACCGAGTTCAGAGCCCGAGACTGGTTGTTCACCTGAATACGCCCGTAACGGCCTTCCATGACCTCGATACGCACCACGCCGCCCTCGATGTCCTGCGCTGGCAGGAAGGCCCGGGCCAGCATGTAGCCCTGGTCCTGGTAATAGCGGGTCAGGCGTTCGGCGGCCGCTCGCAGCTGGTTCAGATCCAGCTCCTGGCCCTTGAGGTCCGCCAGCAGCGGCAGCAGCACCTCGCTGCCGAACAGCTGGTTGCCGACGATCTCGAAGTCGTTGACCTGCAAGCGAATACCGGAGGTATCCGGAGCCTGGGCAGGAGCGCTCGGCGGTTTCGCCGGCAGCTCCGGTTCCGGGGCCGGCGGCTCCGGCAACGCCTGCTGAGTCGCCTCGATGTCACGTATCGCCTGCCCCGCGTTGGGCACATACACAGCGGCAGTCGCCACTGCGGGCACCATCAGCAACAGGCTCAAACAGCCCCGCGACACACCTTGCCCAGGCCGCGCCAGCAAGTTGCTCAATGACCTGCCCAAGGCAACCTCAGTCTTGTATCCGCGCACTTCCACTCAGCGTCTCCCCGCTGTCTGTTGCCACTTGGTAATGAACCACCGCCTGATCCGGGGTAAGTCCCTGTACTTCGGGCAGGGCGATCCGCGTGCTGCCCAGGGGCTCCACGGTGATCCCCTGCACAGTGATCGTGCGGGCGCCGCCCAGCGCCAACTCGGCGAAGGACACGTAATAGGGGGTCGGATTACGGGCCAGCAGCGTCGCTCCAGCCGGCCCGCCGGGCACCAGTTTCCAGCGCAGTTGGCCGACCGCTTCGTCTGCCTTGCCGGGCAGTCCTCCAGGCCGATACAGCAGCTTCATGCGCATCCGCGATGCCAGCCGCAACTGGTTGTCCTTCAGCGCTCCCAGAGGCGGCACTTCAAGAAAGTTGATCCAGAACACCGACTCACGGTCGCTGGGCAGCGGCTCGCCGCTGTAACGCAGGACCAGGGCCGTGTGCTGCCGGGGCTCAAGCCTGGAGATCGGCGGCGACAGCACGAACGGCACCGCCAGGACACTGGGATCGGCCTCGGCATCGCCCTGGTCGAGCCAGGCCTGCAACAGGATCGGGGCCCGGCCGCTGTTGCCGACCCGAATGCTCATGGCCGGCTTGTCGGCGCCGTAGATGAAGCGCGTGCCGAGAATCGACAGATCGGCATGGGCCCAGCCACTGCACAGCGCCAGCAGGCCCGGCAGCAGGCAACGACAAGCGCGCAACGCAGCAGCGCCCGCACGGATCGGTGTGGAACCCATCAAGAACGCTCCCCGGCGGCGCCAGGCATCGCCCGGCAGGGCCGCTGGAGCAGGTCATGAGCGGCAGGGGACGCGGGATCCCGAGGAGGCAACTGGTAGTCGATCAGGCATTGCTGCTCCGGCTCCTGGCCCCACTCCACGCGAACGGTTCCCTGGTCCCGTTCGGCGCGCAGCACCAGGCGGCTGCCCTGGCCCACCGCGCCGAGCTCGACACCGCTCTGCACATCGACAGCGACGGCGGCAAACGGCAACCGCTGGCCATTGGGTTGCAGGCTGTCGATCAGCACCGCCCGGGACCGGCGAGTCGGATAGGAGAGCATCACCACGGCCCCCGCCACCGGCGCGACATTGCGCGAGCTGACCAGCAGCTCGACGTCATTGGCGACGCCAGCGGGGTCGATATCCACGGTGTTCAATTTAAACGGGCTCAGGCTCGGCAACACGGCGTAACCGCGCCCGTCCACCCGCGTATCCGAGTAGCCGACCCTGGCGCCCTTGGCATCGGGGGCGTACACCAGGCCGGTGGTTTCGCTCAAGGTCTGCGCGAACGTCAGCCCCCCCGAATGCAGGACCATGCCCCCGGAAGCCCCCAGGGATTCCTGGCGATAGTCGCTGCCCCGGGAAAAGCTCGAACTCAGGGAAACCTCGGGCAGAAAGTAGTTGAAGCTGGCGTTGGTCGAGGTCTCGCGCTGCCGTTGATCATGGGAGGCGGAGACCGAATAGGTGGCATCGCCGGCCTTGTCCAGGGTCCCGGAAACCCCGCTGGTGTAATGCGCCCCGGAACTCTTGTCATGGCTGGCGTAGCTGTTGATCGTGGTTCCCCGGCGCCCCTCGCGCCCCAGGGGAATCGACAGGCTGACGCTGAAAAACGTGTTATCCGCCCCTGCGCTCGCCCCCGCCTTGCGGAACGAGGCACGCATGCGCTGGGCCATGAAGGAATAGCTGTTGCCGCGCCACTGATTGCTGTAGCCCAGGGCGAAGTTCAGGGTCTGGCCCTGGCGGTTCCAGTACTGAAGGCTGGAGCCGGTGGCATAGAGCTGTCCCGCGCCCTCGCCCAATTGCTGGTTGACGTTCACATCCAGACGGTCGCGGATCCGGGCAAAGGTATCGACGCTCTCGCCTCGGCTCACGTAATCCTGCAGGGTGACGGCATCGTGCAGGCCCAGGTAACCGCTGGTGGAGTAGCGGTACGCCAGCAATGAAAAGTTCGTGCCGCTGTTGGGCAAATTCTTGCTGTAGGAAAGACGCACGCTCGACCCCTGCATGCTGCCGCCCCGGGGCAACTCGGTCCTGGCCTGGGTCAGGTCCAGCCCAAAAGCGCCGAGGGAGGTATTCAGCGCGCTGCCGATCAGGCCCGACAGGTAGTTGCCGGTGAGCGCCGTGCCGGTGTAAGCGGTCAACTGGTTATCCAAGCCGTAGTGCAGGGTGCCCTGGGCCACATACTGTTCGCTGCCGCCAAGCCCCGGGTTCGCCACCTTGCCCGCGGTCAGGCTGTAACGCGATGTGCCAGGACGCAGTGTTTGCACGGTGGTGGCAAAAGGCACGGTGAAACGGCTGGTCTGCCCGTTGGCCTCGGTGACCGTCACTTCCAGGTCACCACCAAAACTGGCCGCTTGCAGGTCGGAGATTTCGAACGGCCCCGGAGCCACCGAGGTTTCGTGGATCAGATAGCCCCGCTGATAGACCGAGACCTTGGCGTTGGTGCTGGCCGTGCCACGGATCAGCGGAGCGAAATAGCGCTGGTTATCGGGCAGCATGCGTGGATCGCTGGCCAGCTGGACGCCACGAAACGACACCGAATCGAACAGATCGGCCTCGGTCGCGCTCTCCCCCACCAGCACCTGCGAACGCCAGGCAGGCAGTTCGGTTTGGGCGTAGATATAACCCCGCTGATAGCCGGCGCCAACCTCCGGCGACCAGGTGGCGGTGCCGCTGTGGCGCAGACGCCAGCCACCCAGGTTCAGCCCCAGGTTGAGTCCGGCATAGCCATCGGTCTGGCTGTGTCCATTGCTCTGGGAGCTGAACAGGCTGGTGTTGTAGTTGAGCACCGCGGCGGACACGCCATAGTCCCAGCTCGCCGGGTCGACATGGTTTTTCGACAGGTTCTGCTGCAGGAAAAACTGCGGCACCGACAGTTCGATCTTCTGCTGGGCAATATTCACCCGGGTCGTGACGCCAGGAATGTAGCTGCCCAGGTCACCGCAAAACAGCCCATCGCCCATGAGTGGGTGCGAGGTACTGGCGCCCAGGGTCGCATCGGTCTTTTCCAGGTCGATGCCCAGTTGCTGCAGCAGCGGACGGTCGTAGCACGGCTGGCTGCCCTGGGGGTCATCGCTAGCGCGGAACTGGATTTCCTGCAACGCCCGCCACTGACTGCTAACCAGCACATCAAGCAAGTACTTGCCGGGCGCGACATAGCCCAATTGTTGAAAGCGCGAAGTGTCGATGGGGGTGCCCTTACCTTGAAATAACATCTGGCTGTCGAACAGCAAATCCTGGCTGGAGCCCGCGTCCGGGGCTTCAGCCGCCGGTGCGCCAGCGTCCTGATCCGCCATCAGCATCATTGAGTGGCTCATCAGCACCGCCGCCAGGCACAGCCGCTGCAACGGCGCAGCGCCCCTCAGGCCGGCTGATGAACCCGAGCCGCTCGCCAGCACACGCCGACGGCACGCAATACGCGACATAACGAGGCCCCTGCCCCTCATGAAAACCAAGCCACTGAAAAGCCCACAGAAGTAACGAGGCACCCGCTCAAAGAAGTGACTTTTTCAGCAAGCCTCGGCCGCCAAAATCATCGATCACCTCATATTCAAGTGATGCCTTGGCCGGCTGCGACGGAGCACTGGCAGGCCAGGGGAAGGACTCATATCCGAACGGGCCGACCATGCCAGGCTTCAGGTTGAACCGGCGGCCTGACACATCAACTTCCATGCGCCCGAAGGACACGTAATAAGGGGTTGGGTTGAATACTTTGATATTCGCCACTTTCGAGCCCGCCGCGTGGCTCAACTCCCACTTGAGTTTTTCACCGGCCAAGTCCGCATTACCCACCAGGTTTTCAGGGCGAAAGAAGATCTTGATGCGTGTCCTGAAGGCAAACTGCAATACGTTTTCGTCCTGTTTTCGCCGTGGCGGTGTTTCCAGCACATTCAGCCAGAACAATGACTCGCGATCTTTTGCCAAGGGTTCTTTTGAATAAGAAACACGTAATATTGCCGAGTCTCCCGGTTCCACCCGACTGACCGCAGGGGCCAGCAGAAAAGGCACTTTTATATCTTCGGGTGACTGACTGGCATCGCCTTCATCAATCCAACTTTGCGCCAATAGAGCCACTGGCCCGGAGTTACTCAATCTCAATGTAACTTCACGAGCATCTGCTGGATAAACCAGGCGTGTGGCCTCTAGCACTATCCCGGCACGCGCGACTCCCGACACCCAGCCGAGGAACATGACACCGATAACGAGAGAATGAACAAAACGCGCCGTCGGCGTCATGACCTGCCCCTTAATAACTAACGGCTGTTATTGATACGCAAGGGTGTAGCGAATGTAGGAAACGCCCGAACCTGCCCCAACCGTAGCCTCCGTAGAGACGTAGGCGGCCTGGTACTTCAGGGTTGCCGTCTTGCCGGTGGAGACCTTAGCGATCTGTGGCGTGGCTTCCGCCTGGCCCAGGACAATTTTCTGCGGCTTAGCGCCATGGTCGTTGTAGATCTGGATCTGCACGCCGGTGGCCGGCTTGCTGCCGATCAGCTTGAGGTTGCCGGAGGCCGGGTCGACGTTGCCAAGCTGATCGAACTCGATGGAGACATTGCTACCGATCGTGCAGTTGGCACCCGAGAGATTCAGTACGAACGGTTTCAACGGAGAAGTTGTGCCGATCTCTTCGAATACGGTAGGTTTGACTGTACCGAGTTCAACGTTGATCTCGTTACCTTCGCCTGGTGCCTTGCCGTTGATATCGCAAGTTACGTCAGAGATGCTGCCGCTAAACTTCACCACACCATCAGTGGCTTGGGCAAACGTTGGAATCAATGCCGCGAGCATTATTCCGGAAGTCGCCATGGACAAGAGAGTATTACGTTTCATCTGATTTCCTTTTCAAAACCACCATAAGGAAGTAACAGCAAATGGCATTCCACCCAAAACAGGCCAGTAACAACACCGACCACTTGGAGAAATTATTTACCGCCCTTACAAGATTGATAAGTACTGCTATTCCCTGGCAGCCCAAGCAACTTAAAACACAAGTTTCGACTAGGTTTGCCAGCAGCGACCTAGGATATAGAAACATTGATTTTTTAGATCAAGATCGTGGCGATTGAACTTCTGGGAATATTCCCGCAGAGAAACAGGAAATTTCTCGGACTGAATAACTCAATTAAGTTTCGTGGGCAGAATAAGTCATTATTGGCGAGTTAATCGCCAGGAAAGTTCATGTGACAGCCGTCGAGCACTTCGGCCGGTCGCTATCAGCAACTGGCAACTGCATGACCGAGCGAACAGCGAAAAAACGACGCCTGTCGATATCGGCAACAGCAGCGATCCTGGAAACCGCAGGGAGGGGCCGTCACCTGGGCGGCGCTGGCGACAAATCGCGGGCAACAAAAAAGCCCCTGAAATCATCGATTTCAGGGGCTTTCATTTGTATGGCGGAGAGATAGGGATTCGAACCCTAGGTACCGGTGAAGGTACAACGGATTTCGAATCCGTCCCATTCGGCCACTCTGGCATCTCTCCAACGGCGCGCATCATAACAGCACATTTGCCTGAAGCGAAGCCCCCAGGGCAAAATTTTTCCGTGCTATCAGATGCTTGCGTCGATTACAGCGGTACGCCGAGGCGCTGGGCAACTTCTTCGTAGGCTTCGATCACGTCGCCGAGGCCCTGACGGAAGCGGTCCTTGTCCATCTTCTTCTTGGTGGCCTTGTCCCACAGACGGCAACCGTCCGGGCTGAACTCGTCGCCCAGGACGATGGAGCCGTCGCTGAACACACCGAACTCCAGCTTGAAGTCCACCAGCAGCAGGCCAGCGTCATCGAACAGCTTGCTCAGGACTTCGTTGACCTTGAGCGACAACTCTTTCATGCGCGCCAGTTGCTCGGCGGTGCCCCAGCCGAATGCCACTACGTGGGATTCGTTGATGAACGGGTCGCCCTTGGCGTCGTCCTTGAGGAACAGCTCGAAGGTGTAGGGGTTGAGCTTCATGCCCTCTTCCACGCCCAGGCGCTTGACCAGGCTGCCGGCGGCGTAGTTGCGCACTACGCACTCCACCGGAATCATGTCGAGCTTCTTCACCAGGCACTCGTTGTCGCCCAGCAGCTTGTCGAACTGGGTCGGAACGCCGGCGGCTTCGAGTTTCTGCATGATGAAGGCGTTGAACTTGTTGTTCACCATCCCCTTGCGGTCCAGTTGCTCGATGCGCTTGCCGTCGAACGCCGAGGTGTCGTTGCGAAACAGCAGGATCAAGCGGTCGGCGTCATCGGTCTTGTAAACCGACTTGGCTTTGCCGCGGTAGAGTTCTTCACGTTTTTCCATGATGGGCTCCGCTTGCTACGTAGGTGGGCTAGGCGATGTGGCGCCAGTCGAGCCCTGAATTTTGATCGGCCAGTTGCAGCCAGTCCGGGTCGCACCCGAGGGTGTCGACAAAACATTGCCGGGCCAGCTGCGGCAGGTTGTTCTTGCTGCTCAGATGAGCCAGGACCAGATGCTGCAGGTCCTGCCATCCCAATTCGGCCACCAGGCTTGCGGCCTGGTGGTTGTTCAAATGCCCTTCGTCGCCACCGACCCGCTGCTTGAGAAAGTACGGGTAATAACCGCGCGCCAGCAGGTCCCGGCAATGGTTGGCCTCGATCATCAAGGCATCCAGGCCACGGTAGCCTTGCAGTACGCCGGCACAGTAGGAACCCAGGTCGGTCAGCAGGCCAAAACGCCGCTGGCCGTCGCTGAAGACAAACTGCGTAGGTTCCTGGGCGTCGTGGGCAACGGCAATCACGTCAATGCACAAGGCGCCGATCTGCAATTGCTCGCCACCGCGGACAAAGCCCGCGGCCTCCACCGGCTTGCGCATCCCGCGCAACGTGCCCTGGCTGAGGTAGACCGGTAAATTGTAGCGCCGAGACAGCAAACCCACGCCATGCACGTGGTCGGCATGTTCGTGGGTTACCAGGATGGCGCTCAACTGCGAGGGGTGAACCCCCAGGCGCAGCAGGCGCCGCTCGGTTTCCCGCAGGGAGAAACCACAATCCACCAGGATACAAGTATCAGCACTGGCGATCAGCGTGCCATTCCCTTGGCTACCACTGCCGAGAACGGCAAAACGCATCTGATCAGCCCAGGTTGTCCTGAATCACGCCCAACACTTTGCGCGCCACGTCGGCCGGCGCCACGGTGTTGATGTTCTTCTCGACGGTCACCTGGACGTTGTCGCCCACCTTGCTCAGGCGAACCTGATAGCGCTCGGCACGGGCTTCGATCTCTTCCTTGGCCGGCTTGCTGCCGAACAACTTGCCGAAGAAGCCCGGCTCGTCGTTTTTCTTCTCGGCTTTTTCCGCCAGGTTGATGTAGTACAGGCCCAGGCTGCGGTTGATGTCTTCAACCCGCCACTCGCCCTGTTCCAGGGCACGGCCAACGCTGGACCAGGCGCGATCGAGGTCGGCGCCCAGGTTCAGCACCGGGTTGCCGCTGCCGTCTTCGCTGAGGCTGACCCGGCTTGGGGTATCGAAATCGCGGGCCGCCAGCAGGGACACCGAACCGCCCTTCTCGGAGGTGCGGCTCATGCTCGCGAGCATGTCGTCCACCAGCGCGGCATCCAGGCCGGTGTTGACCGAACGGTTGGTGAACTCCACATCGGCGGTGCTGCCGGCAGGACGCTCGGCGCTGACCACGTAGACTTCACTGGTGTTGCGCTGCACGCCCGGCTCGATGCGTACCCGCACGCGGGTTTCGCTGTCGGCGGCAACGCCGGCGCTGCTCAGGCGCTTGGCCACGGCCGCGGAAAGCTCGTCGGAACGCTGCCAGCGGGTGCTGAACTCGCCGGTTTGCGGGCGCTGTTGATCCAGGCGGAAACCGTTGTCCTGGAAGAACTGCACGGCCACTGGCCAGACTTCGGCCGGTGGATGCTGGGCCATGACCCAACGCGAATCACCGCTCTTCTGCAGGCTGTAGTCGCTGGCATCGGCAATGGCCGACAGTGGCTGTGGACGAGGTACCTGGTACTCGCCCTTGACGTTGTCGTCGGCCACGTTGCGTGGGATCGGCAGCAATGGATCCAGACGCTTGGCGGTCTGTACATCCGGCGGCAGTTGCATGGGTGCTGTTTGTTGCGCTTGCAGGTAATCGCTACCCCGGTCACGGAAGTAGCCTTCCGGGCCCCAGATCCAACCGCAGCCACTGGTGCTGGAGATAATCAAGGCAAGTGCGGAAAGTCCGGCCATTCGCTTCATGCGTTGTACTTCCTCAATTAAACCAAGACGCCGGACTGGCGCATGGCCTGCCGCAGCGGTTCGTGACAGGCGGCACTGAGCCAGGTGAGCGGCAGACGAATACCGTCCGGCATCAAGCCCATTTCGTGCAGGGCCCATTTCACGGGAATAGGGTTGGATTCGATGAACAGAGTCTTGTTCAGCGGCATCAGGGTCTCGTGGATCGCCCGAGCCTTGGCGGCGTCGCCGGCCATGGCTGCAGCGCACATCTGGCTCATGGCCCGAGGCGCCACGTTGGCGGTCACCGAGATATTGCCCTTGCCGCCCAGCAGGATCAGCTCGACCGCGGTGGCGTCATCGCCGGAGTACACCAGGAAATCGCTGGGCACGCCGGCCAGGATGGCCTTGGCCCGCTGCAGGTCGCCGGTGGCTTCCTTGATCCCGATGATGTTCTTCACGCTGGACAGGCGGATCACGGTCTCGGCCTGCATGTCACATGCGGTGCGGCCTGGAACGTTGTAGAGGATCTGTGGGATGTCCACGGCCTCGGCAATGGCGCGGAAATGCTGGTACAGGCCTTCCTGGGTCGGCTTGTTGTAGTACGGGGTCACCAGCAGGCAGGCATCGGCGCCGGCGATCTTCGCGTTGGTGGTCAGCTCGATCGCTTCACGCGTCGAGTTGGCGCCGGTACCGGCAATCACCGGAATGCGCCCTGCAACCTGGGCCACCACCCGACGAATCACTTCGATGTGCTCGTTGACATCCAGAGTGGCCGATTCACCTGTGGTGCCGACCGCCACGATGGCGTTGGTGCCCTCTTGCAGGTGGAAGTCCACCAGTTTGCTCAGGCTGTCCCAGTCGAGATTTCCCTGTGCATCCATGGGTGTGACCAGTGCCACCATACTGCCCGCAATCATGCAACCGCTCCTGCCGGAAAAAGAGAGCGGTAATGGTACTGGCGCCAAGTTCCTTGCACAAGCGAAGTCCCGCGCCGTGAGCATTCCCCTGAGCGATGGTTTTCGCTACCCTTCAGGCTTTGATCGCTACTGATAAGTGTGTAGACCGGGTTATCGCCTGCCTGTTGGATCTGCAAAGCCCCATTCCCGCGTTGCCAGCCTGTGTTCCGAGCGTTTCGGGGCCCGTCGCCGGTTTGTGGTTCAAGGGCCTGAAGTTCAGCTTGCAACGCGTGCCTGCTACTGGCTTGTCAAAAAGTACCGACCGCTCATCGCTTTAGGAATGCTGCATGTCCACCCCCACAGTTCGCGAACAATTCCTTGTCATCAGTGCCCTCGGCGCCAACCCCATGGAGCTGACCAACGTCCTGTGCCGCGCCAGCCATGAAAACCGTTGTGCCGTGGTGACCTCGCGCCTGACCCGGCATGGCGAGTGCAGCGCGCTGGTTCTGGAGATTTCCGGCAGCTGGGACGCCCTGGCGCGCCTGGAAAGCAGCCTGCCATTCCTGGCCAAGAAGCATGCCTTCACGGTCAACGTGGTGCGCAGCGCCGCCCTGGAAAGCCGCCCTCAAGCCCTGCCTTATGTGGCTTACGTCAGCGCCGCGTACCGTTCGGACATCGTCAATGAGCTGTGCCAGTTCTTCATCGACCATCAGGTCGAACTGGAAAACCTCACCTGCGATACCTACCAGGCTCCGCAAACCGGCGGCACCATGCTCAACGCCACCTTCACCGTGACCCTGCCCGCCGGCACCCAGATCAGCTGGTTGCGCGACCAGTTCCTGGATTTTGCCGATGCCATGAACCTCGATGCGCTGATCGAACCCTGGCGCCCACAGAACCCTATGTAAGGAAGCCCCATGGCCGTTGCTATCGATCAACCTGTTGCCGATTTCCAGGCCCCTGCCACCAGCGGCCAGACCGTCAGCCTGTCCGGCCTCAAGGGCAAGCAAGTGGTGATCTACTTCTATCCCAAGGACAGCACTCCGGGCTGCACCACCGAAGGCCAGGGCTTTCGTGATCAATACGCTGCCTTCCAGGCCGCCAATACCGAGATCTTCGGCATCTCCCGCGACAGCCTGAAGTCCCACGAGAACTTCAAGTGCAAGCAGGAGTTCCCCTTCGAACTGATCAGCGACAAGGACGAAGCCGTCTGCCAGCTGTTCGACGTGATCAAGCTGAAGAAGCTCTACGGCAAGGAATACCTGGGCGTGGACCGCAGCACCTTCCTGATCGACAAGGACGGTGTACTGCGCCAGGAGTGGCGTGGGGTGAAGGTTCCAGGCCACGTCGACGCCGTACTGGCCGCGGCCCAGGCCCTGAACAAGGCCTGAAATGACCGGGGCGGCTGAATCGGCCGCCCCGCGTATCTAGAGTAGAGGCGCCACCACCGGGTCCTTCCTTGGCCAAGCATCCAGCACCGCCTTGAACAAAGTGGCCAGGGGAATCGCAAAGAATATCCCCCAGAAGCCCCACAACCCGCCAAACAGCAGCACTGCACAGATGATCGCCACCGGGTGCAGGTTCACCGCGCCGGAGAACAGCAGCGGCACCAGCACGTTGCCATCCAGGGTCTGGATGATCCCGTAGACCGCCATCAGATAAATGAACTGGTCGCTCCAGCCCCACTGGAACAGCGCGATCAGCGCCACCGGCACGGTTACCACGACTGCGCCGACATAAGGCACCACCACCGAGATCCCCACCAGCAGGGCCAGCAGGGCCGCGTAGTTCAGGCCCAGGGCGACGAAGGCGATGTAAGTCACGCCGCCGCAGATGACGATCTCGATGACCTTGCCGCGAATGTAGTTGGCGATCTGCCGGTTCATCTCATGGGCGACCCGGGTAATCAACGTACGCTCACGCGGCAGATAGCTGATCACCCAGCGGCTGATCATCGCCCGGTCCTTGAGGAAGAAGAACACCAGGATCGGCACCAACACCAGGTAGATCATGATGTTCACCAGCAAGGGCAGGCTGGACAGAGAAAAAGTCAGCGCCCACTGGCCGAACTTGCCGATCTCGCCCCGGGCCACCTCGATCGCCTGCAGCACCTGCTCGTCGGACACCAGGTGCGGATAGCGCTCGGGCAACAGCAGCAACAGCGACTGCCACTTGGCGAGCATGCCCGGCAACTCGTTGAACAGGGTGACAAACTGATGCCAGAGCAACGGCACCACCACCAGGATGAACACCAGCAACAGCCCCATGAACAGGGCAAACACCAGGCCCACGGCCGCCCCGCCAGGCAGGCGCAAACGCTCCAGGCTCACCACCAGCCCCTGCATCAGGTAGGCCAGGACCATGCCCGCCAGCACTGGCGCGAGCATACCGCCCAGGGTCAGGACAGCGGTAAAGGCCAGGAACAGCAGAACCGCGAGCACCACCGCTTCTTCATCCGAGAAGTAGCGCTGAATCCAGTCACGTAGCACTTTGAACATCAATGATCCTTAGATGAAGGCCCTGAAGGGCAAACTGCGTTCAGGCCTTTCTCAACCAGTAGCGATACACCCCGGCCTCGTCCTCTTCGCGCAGCAGGGTATGACCGGCCAGCCGCGCGAAAGTGCGAAAGTCCCGCTGAGAGCCCGCATCGGTGGCTATGACCTTGAGCACCGCGCCACTGGCCAGGCGATTGAGTTCCATCTTGGCCTTGAGCAACGGCAGCGGACAATTCAGCCCACTGGCGTCCAGCTCGGCATCGTGGGCGACAACATCGGTCATTGGCTTAACTCCGCTGATCAATTCAAGACGCCTAGAATACCCCGCAAGGCAAACCCGGCGACAACAAAGAAACCCGATGCCAGAACACTGCTGCGCTCCGCCAGGGGCTCGATTAGGTAGACGCTGGAATTTACCCGAAAGCACTTTTTATCCTCAGAGTTTTCAGCGGCTTTGTCTGGTCCCCGGCCAGGTGTCCAGCTACAGTAGAGCCTTTGTCGATTAAGGCTTTGTGCATGAATTTATTGCGCCCTACCCTGCTGACGCTCGCTTGCCTGCTCGCCTCACCGGGCTTCGCCGACGACCTGCCGTCACTCGGTGATGCCAGTTCAGCCATTGTCTCCCCGCAACAGGAACACCAACTGGGCCGCGCCTGGCTGGCGTTGCTGCGCAGCCAGGTCTCGCAACTCAACGACCCGCAGCTCAAGGACTACGTCGAAACCAGCGTCTACAAGCTGGTGGAGACCAGCCAGGTCAACGACCGGCGCCTGGAATTCATCCTGATCAACAGCCCGCAGCTCAACGCCTTCGCCGCCCCCGGCGGGATTGTCGGGGTCAACGGTGGGCTGTTTCTCAACGCTCAGACAGAGGGTGAATACGCCTCGGTACTGGCTCACGAACTGGCGCACCTTTCCCAGCGCCACTTCGCCCGCGGCGTCGAAGCCCAGCAGCGCATGCAAGTGCCGATGATGGCCGCCCTGCTGGCCGGCATCGTGATCGCCGCCGCCGGCGCCGGAGACGCGGGGATCGCCACCATTGCCGGCACCCAGGCCGCAGCCATCCAGGAACAACGGCGCTTTTCCCGGCAGAATGAACAGGAAGCCGACCGTATTGGCATCCTCAACCTGGAAAAGGCCGGTTATGACCCGCGCTCGATGCCTACCATGTTCGAGCGTTTGATGCGCCAGTACCGCTTCGACGCCAAGCCACCGGAATTCCTCCTCACTCACCCGGTCACCGAATCGCGGATCGCAGACACCCGCAACCGCGCGGAGCAGGCCAGGCAGGGCGGCACCGAAGACAGCCTGCGCTATCAACTGATCCGCGCGCGGGTGCAGCTCAATTACGAAGAGTCTCCCGGCCTGGCTGCCAAGCGCTTTCGCGCCCAGCTCGATGAGAACCCGAAGAACGACATCGCCCGTTACGGCCTGGCCATCGCCCAGATCAAGGGCAGCCAGTGGAACGAGGCACGGGAAAACCTCAAGCCGCTGCTGGCCAAGTCGCCCAATGACATCACCTACAACCTGGCCCAGATCGAACTGGACATGGCCAACAGTCGCCTTCCGGACGCTCAGACCCGGACCGAACGGATGCTCAACCTGTATCCGGGGAATTATCCGCTGAACCAGGTCCGGGTGGATCTGCTGCTCAAGCAAAACCGCCCGGCCGATGCCGAAAAAGCCCTGGAAGGCCTGCTGAAAAGTCGCCCGGACGATCCGGATGTCTGGTATCTGGTGGCGGAAACCCGCGGCTTGTCGGGCAACATCATCGGCCTGCATCAGGCCCGGGCCGAATACTTCGCCCTGGTTGGCGACTATCGCCAGGCCATCCAGCAGTTGGACTTCGCCAAGCGCCGGGCCGGCAGCAACTTCCCCCTGTCGTCGAGGATCGATGCACGTCAACGCGAGATGATGGACCAGGAACAAATGGTCAAGGACATGATGCGCTGACCTTGCCGAAGGCCACAAAAAAGCCCGCCTCTTACGAGGCGGGCTTTTTATTGGGCGAGGCTTACGCTTGGCAGATTACTCGGCCAGCTTGAAGGTAATGAAGCTGGCTCGCCCCTGACGCAGCACCCGCATGGACACCGAACGGTTCTTCGGCAGCGCCTTGGCGATTTCGGTGAACTCCTTCGCCGTGGTGATCGCCTGGTTGTTCAGGTGAGTGATCACGTCGCCCGGTTGCAGGCCGATCAGCGCCGCAGGACCGTCCTGGACTTCCTTGATGACTACACCACCCTTGAGGTCGAAGGCTTTCTTCTGCTCATCATTGAGCTCGACCACAGCCACACCGAGGCGATTGCTGCTGCGCTCGACACCGGACTTGGGCAGCATGCTCAGGTCTTTGTCTTCCTCGGGGATCGCGCCGACAGTCAGTTCGACATTCTTGCGCTTACCGTCGCGAATCACTTCCAGATTGGCCTTGGCGCCGGCCTTCAGCGCGCCCACCAGGTGCGGCAGGTCAGCCGACATCACGATGGGCTGGCCATTGAGGCTGAGAATCACGTCGCCTACTTGCAAGCCGCCCTTGGCTGCCGGACCGCCATCCTGAACCTGCGCCACCAGTGCACCGGCAGGTTTTTCCAGGCCGAAGGATTCAGCCAGGTCTTTATTGACCTCCTGAATCACCACGCCCAGCCAGCCACGGCTGACCTTGCCACCGGTCTTCAGCTGATTGGAGACGTCCATCGCCACATCGATCGGGATGGCGAAGGACACCCCCATGAAGCCACCGGAGCGGGTGTAGATCTGCGAGTTGATCCCCACCACTTCGCCAGCCAGGTTGAACAACGGACCACCGGAGTTGCCCGGGTTGATCGGCACGTCGGTCTGGATGAACGGCACATAGTTTTCGTTCGGCAAGCTGCGACCGATGGCGCTGACGATGCCCTGGGTCACGGTATGGTCAAAGCCGAACGGCGAACCGATGGCCACGACCCACTGGCCGGCCTTGAGGTCCTGGGACTTGCCCAATTTCAGCACCGGCAGGTCTTTGCCATCGATCTTCAACAGCGCCACGTCGGAGCGTGGGTCGGTGCCGATCAGCTTGGCTTTCAACTCGCTGCGGTCGGCCAGGCGCACAAGGATCTCGTCGGCATCGGCGATCACATGGTTGTTGGTGAGGATGTAGCCATCCGAGGAAATGATGAACCCCGAACCCAGGGATTGCGCTTCACGCTGACGATCGCCGCGCGGAGAACGCTGCTGCGGCATGCCGCGCTCGAAGAACTCGCGCAGCATTGGCGGCAGACCTTCAAGATCGGGCATCTGCGCCGAGTTGGAAACTCGCCGGTCAGGCAGCTTCTGGGTGGTACTGATGTTCACCACCGCAGGCGAGGCCTGCTCGACCAGTTGGGTGAAATCAGGCAACTCGGCCGCCTGGGCAGAGACGGTCTGCCCAAGCACCAGCACGGTGGCGAGAATGGTGAAGTAAGACTTCAAGCGTGGTATCGACATACGGCTCCCGTTACGACGAGCGTGGTTAAGCGATATGGAACTGCAAACGCCAGAACTGCAGGGGCGGCATTTTTGTTCCAGGAACGACAAATAAGGTCAGAACCGAGGGGCTCTGACCTATAGAAAAACTTTGGGGATTTTGCAAATGAAATTGCTCACCAAACATTTCATCTTCTCAATTGTGGAGCGGGCATCACTGACCTCTTACACAACCAATTAAAGGTTCATTGCTTGGCGTTGGCATCAGAACGCATCGATAACGCAATACGCTCAGCAGTACCAATGGGGATCTCTCCCACCACCGTGACCATCATCTCGCCATCGGGGGTGGTCAGGCGGCGCGATACCGCAACGGTCGGACCAAGCTGCGTGCGGGTATCAGTGACCGTCGCCCCGTTGAGCGGCTCGAGAAACACCGAAAAACGCGCCAGCCCATCGTCATACAGCAGGCTGTTGACCATGGATTTGGTTTCCGGATCCTTGCGGGCGCTGCTGCTAGTCAATTCGAAACCAGGAGGCAGCCAGTCGGAATGCCAGGTTTGTGCAGTCTTGACCGCAGAGGCCTTGTCGCTGTCCAGGGCCACCGGCTTGCAGTCGGCGCTGGGGCGCAATTCGGCGTCTTCGGGCACGTCTGCGGTGTCCAGGCGAGTGAACTGGAAGCGCTCCAGCAACTGCCCCTTGTCATTGAGCAACAACGATTTGAGCGGCAGGCCGGTTTCACGGTCCAGATGCAGCTCGAAACCATAACGATGCTGGTCCTTGGGCGTAACCGAGACAATCACGGCCTGGCGCCCGGCCACGCGCGACTTGCCGATGACGGCAAGGTCGTACCAATTCTTGAGTTTTTGCGGATCAAGGGCGCGGGCTGCAGCGTCCGGGGAATCCCCCAGCCCTGCTACCAGCACGCCGCTCACGCATTGAGTACGGCCATCGATACGCACCACTTCCTGAGCAGACCCATCGAGCTGGATCAACCGCTCACGGACCTTTCCATCCTGGACGCGATGCCAGATGTTATGGGTAGAAAAACTACCGTTACGCTCGTATACGAAAGTGCCCTGAAAGCTTTGCTGCTGTTCGGCTTGCCCAAGACGCTGCAACCAGTCCTGGGCTTCGTCGGCGTGGGCTGGAACCACAAACCAGCCACTGAGCAGAAGCGTGAGTAGAGGTATGGCGCGCATGATCCTCCTTAGCGGTTTTCCAGGCTTGCTGCACGGGCATAAGGCAGAGCGCTTTCAGTGCCTTTGAGTGCAGCCTGCTGTGCATGCTGGCGCAGGTAGCTTGGCAGGCGCTGGTCGTGCCAGCCTGGCTGCCCTTGCAGTACGCCATTGGCCATAGGGCCAGTAGCTTCCGAACTTTCATTGTAGCCGGCCAATACCGCAGGGCCTTTGACTTGTGGGGTCGCCAGGGTTGGCTGGCCCGCTTGCTGCGCCAGCTCGACACCAGCAATCTCGTCCTGGTTGTACAGGCGAACACCTGCCAGCACGGCCACGGTCACCGAAGCGGCTACTGCCAGGCGGCCCAGGCTGCGCCAAGGTCCACGGGAGGCCTTGGCCGGCACGGCCTCATCAGCCAGAGCTGCAGAAACGGCAGCGGCGATGTCCAGACGCGGAAGCAGCAACTCCTTGTGCATGGCTGCCCGGGCGATTTGATAACGGGCCCAGGTCTCACGGGTTTCCACTTCGTCGACGGCATTCAATACCCGACGCAATTCCAGTTCGTCCGCTTCGTTATCCATCACCGCGGACAGCGATTCCTGCAGGGCTTCACGACTCATGGCGGTTCCTCTCTTGGCTGTCGCCGCTGTCTCAGGTTTCCTGCAACAACGGCTGCAGGGCTTTATCGATGGCTTCCCGAGCGCGGAAAATCCGGGAGCGCACGGTACCCACCGGACACTGCATGACGCTGGCAATGTCCTCGTAACTCAGACCATCGAATTCACGTAAAGTTAAAGCCGTACGCAAATCTTCAGGCAGTTGCTGGATGGTTCGATGGACGGTGCCTTCGATCTCATCCCGCAGCAACGCACGTTCCGGCGATTCGAGATCTTTCAGGCCATGATCGCCGTCATAGAACTCCGCATCCTCAGAACTGACATCGCTATCCGGCGGCCGACGGCCGCGTGAAACCAGATAGTTTTTCGCCGTGTTGATGGCGATACGGTACAGCCACGTGTAAAACGCGCTGTCACCTCGAAAATTACCTAGCGCACGGTAAGCCTTGATAAAGGCTTCTTGTGCAACATCCTGGGCTTCATGGGTGTCGTGCACGAAACGCACGATCAACCCGAGAATTTTGTGCTGGTATTTCAGCACGAGCAGATCGAACGCTCGCTTGTCGCCACGCTGAACGCGTTCGACCAGCTGCTGATCCTCTTCCTGGGTTAGCATGAACACTCCTCGATAAGCTCGGAGGAGGCTTGCATCACTAATCGATCAGGCTTGCAAACATAGACTCGGGCTTTTCGCAAAAGTTCTCCCCCTCCAAGCAAGTTTCCTGCGGGCTCTGATCCGGCACGCACGAAAAACGCAGCACGGGCAAAGCCGGCTGCGCGAATAATCCTGTCGTCGATTTCCGTCACAAGGGACACACTGTAAACCCTGGATATAACCGACGCTGTCCCTTCTTTCAGGCAACCTTCTATTGAGTTTGGGGCCTTGGCAAAAGTTCCCAATCTTTATAGCTGCGCTGGACGAAGATTGTGTAACGGTGGCGAGAAAAACCGCCCTATGTCTTCGATCAGCAGTTCCTGAAGCAGGAATGCTTCGAATGTCGGGCTGACCGAGAGCAACGCTTTTGCTCGATGAAGCTGCACAATGCCATGAAAGCGCGACTATTGTGCCGATCCCCCCCTCTATATACTAGTGGGCTGTGTGGCTGCCTTGACTTGCCGATTCAGGCGTCTTGCGCCAACCCCGTCCCGGGTCGCTTTGAGCGGAATCCTTCAAATGAGCCAACAGTTTCAACACGATGTTCTGGTGATTGGCAGCGGCGCCGCCGGCTTGAGCCTGGCCCTGACCCTGCCCAGCCACCTGCGTATTGCCGTCTTGAGCAAAGGCGACCTCGCCAACGGCTCGACCTACAGGGCCCAGGGCGGTGTTGCAGCCGTACTGGACGACACCGACACCGTCGAGTCTCACGTCGATGACACCCTCAACGCCGGCGGTGGCCTGTGCCACGAGGATGCGGTGCGCTTTACCGTAGAGCACAGCCGCGAAGCCATCCAGTGGCTGATCGACCAGGGCGTGCCCTTTACCCGCGACGAAGACGCCAGCAGCGACGACAGCAGTTTCGAGTTTCATTTGACCCGTGAAGGTGGCCATAGCCATCGGCGGATCATTCACGCCGCGGATGCCACCGGCGCCGCCATCTTCAAGACCCTGCTGGCCCAGGCCCGGCAACACCCCAATATCGAACTGCTGGAACAACGAGTCGCCGTCGACCTGATCACCGAAAAACGCCTGGGCCTGGAAGGCGAGCGTTGCCTGGGCGCCTACGTGCTCAACCGGGGCACCGGCGAGGTCGATACCTTTGCCGCACGCTTCGTGATACTTGCCTCAGGCGGCGCAGCCAAGGTCTATCTCTATACCAGCAATCCCGACAGTGCCTGCGGCGATGGCATCGCCATGGCCTGGCGCTCGGGCTGCCGGGTGGCCAACCTGGAATTCAACCAGTTCCACCCCACGTGCCTGTATCACCCCCTGGCCAAGAGTTTCCTGATCACCGAGGCCCTGCGCGGCGAAGGCGCGCACCTCAAGCTGCCGAATGGCGAACGCTTCATGCCACGCTTCGACCCACGAGCCGAACTGGCGCCACGGGACATCGTTGCCCGGGCCATCGACCATGAAATGAAGCGCCTGGGCATCGACTGCGTCTACCTGGACATCAGCCACAAGCCGGAAGCCTTCATCAAGAGTCATTTCCCGACGGTGTATGAACGCTGCCTGGAGTTTTCCATCGACATCACCCGGCAGCCGATCCCCGTGGTGCCGGCCGCGCACTACACCTGCGGCGGGGTGATGGTCGATCAACAGGGCCGCACCGACGTGCCGGGCCTGTACGCCATTGGCGAAACCAGCTTCACCGGCCTGCACGGTGCCAACCGCATGGCCAGCAACTCGCTGCTGGAGTGCTTCGTCTATGCGCGCTCGGCGGCGGCCGACATTCTCCGGCAACTGCCTCAAGTCTCGATCCCCGTCGCCCTGCCCGCCTGGGATGCCAGCCAGGTTACCGACTCCGATGAAGACGTGATCATTGCGCACAACTGGGACGAACTGCGGCGCTTCATGTGGGACTACGTGGGCATCGTGCGCACCAACAAGCGCTTGCAACGAGCCCAGCATCGGGTGCGCCTGCTGCTGGACGAGATCGACGAGTTCTACAGCAACTACAAGGTCAGCCGCGACCTGATCGAGTTGCGCAACCTGGCCCAGGTGGCCGAGTTGATGATCCTCTCGGCCATGGAGCGCAAGGAAAGCCGCGGCCTGCACTACACCCTGGATTACCCGCAGATGCTGCCCGAGGCCCGGGATACTATTCTGGTGCCGCCCACCTACGCCGGCTGAACTTGAGCCGCAGCCGCAGGCGCCGATGCTCGTCGGCGGCCTGCGCATCGCGCGGCACGCAGACCGAGCGCACCCAGCGCTCTCCCGGCAGACGAAAACGCAACAACACGATCAATGGCAGCGCCAGGCTGTCGGGGCGCAACTGCGCGGCCTGCCACCCCTTGTCGCGACTCCACAGTTGCCAGCCTGCCGGCGAATGCCGCAAGCCCGTGAACGCCCGGGGATGGCTCAATAGAATCTGCCGTGGCAGCACCCAACCCGCGTGCAGCAGGCACAGCACGCCGCCCGCCAGCTTGACGAAAGATGGAATATCCAGCAGGAACAACGCGCCCAGGGCGAACGCCTGAGCCAGCAGGTAGGCCGCCAGCAGGTGCCGTGAAGCACGCCAGCGGCACTCGAACAGCCTACTTGGGTTGGACACGATCCAGGATCATGCGGACCATGCGCTGCAGCTCGGGGTCCTCAGACTCGCTGCGTTCCATGAACCAGCCGAACATGTCCTGATCCTCGCACTCCAGCAGCTTGCGATAGCACTCGCGATCGGTCTCATTGAGATGCGGGTACACCTCCCTGACGAACGGCACCAGCAATACGTCCAGCTCAAGCATGCCGCGGCGGCTGTGCCAATAGAGGCGATTCAGTTCAACATCTTCAACCATGGAGCGCTCCTCAAATAGAGCGCAAGTATACAGCCCGAGGGAAGCGAGAACAGTCGGCTTTGGTCGGTGTCCACCCATCCTCTGTGAACTATCCATTTCAAGGGCGCCCCCTTATGATGTGCTCCAGACTTTTTACCCTGCGATGAACCATGGCTGACTCCGCTTTTTTCTGCCCCCTGTCCCACGAAGGCGTGCTCGCTGTGCGCGGGCCTGACGCCAGCAAATTCCTTCAGGGTCAGCTGACCTGCAACCTCAACTACCTCAGTGACAGCCAGTCCAGCCTCGGTGCGCGCTGCAACCAGAAAGGCCGCATGCAATCGAGCTTCCGCATCCTTCTGGAAGGCGACGGCTGCCTGCTGGCCATGGCCAGCGAGCTGATCGAGCCACAACTGGCGGACCTGAAGAAATACGCGGTGTTCTCCAAGGCCAAGCTGGCCGATGAAAGCCCCCGCTGGGCGCGTTTCGGCCTGGCCGATGGCCAGGCCAGCCTGAACAGCCTGGGCCTTGAGCTGCCCGAGACGGACGGCGCCGTGGCCCGCGCCGATGGCCTGATCGCCGTGCGCGTTTCCAGCCAGCGCGCCGAACTCTGGGTACCGGCCGAACGCGCCGCCGACCTGCGCCAGCAACTGGCCACGCACCTGCCCGAGGGCGAGCTGAACCAGTGGCTGCTGGGGCAAGTGCGCGCCGGCCTCGGCCAGGTCATGCCCGAGACCCGCGAACTGTTCATTCCGCAGATGCTCAACCTGCAGGCCGTTGGCGGCGTCAGCTTCAAGAAAGGCTGCTACACCGGCCAGGAAATCGTCGCCCGCATGCAGTACCTGGGCAAGCTCAAGCGCCGCCTCTACCGCCTCGCCCTGCCTGGCGACACCCTCCCCGCCCCGGGCACCTCGCTGTTCGCCCCCAGCCACAACAGCGCCATCGGCGAAGTGGTCCTGGCCGCTCGCGCACAGCAGGGCGTTGAACTGCTGGCGGTGCTCCAAGCCGAAGCCGCGGAAGCTGGCGAACTGCACCTGGAAACACTCGAAGGGCCGGCCCTGCAGTTGCTGGACCTGCCCTACCTGCTGGACCGTGATCGCGAAATCCAGCGCTGATTGCCTGCCTTTTATTGCAACACCCTAGAGAACTTACATGACTGAGCTGGCGCAAAAGGTCCAAAAGGATTTGGTGGAGGCCATCGACAACGATGACCTGGTTCTACCAACCCTACCGGAGGTAGCCATGCAGATTCGCCAGGCCGCCGAAGACCCGGAAATCAGCGTCAGCACCCTGAGCAAAGTGATCGGTCGTGACGCCGCGCTGTCCGCGCGGCTGATCAAGGTGGTCAACAGCCCACTGCTGCGGGCCGCCCAGGAAGTCACCGACCTGCATACGGCAATCACCCGCCTGGGGGTCAACTACAGCAGCAACCTGGCCATCGGCCTGGTGATGGAGCAGATCTTCAACGCCCGCTCCGAGGTGGTCGCGCAGAAAATGCACGACGTCTGGCGCCGCAGCCTGGAAGTGGCCGGGGTCAGCTATGCGCTGTGCCGCAGCTACACCCAGCTCAAGCCGGACCAGGCAGCCTTGGGCGGCCTGGTGCACCAGATCGGCGTACTGCCGATTCTCACTTATGCCGAAGACCACTACGAACTGCTCTCCGACCCGGTCAGCCTCAACCATGTGATCGAACGCATTCACCCGCTGCTGGGGGACAAGCTGCTGCGGGTCTGGGAATTTCCCGAGCAACTGGTGGAGATTCCCGGGCAATACCTGGATTTCACCCGCCAAACCAGCCAGATCGACTACGTCGACCTGGTCCAGGTGGCGACCCTGTATTGCCACAAGGACACTGACCACCCGCTGTCACGGATCGATGCCTGCAGCGTCCCGGCCTTCAAGAAGCTGGGCATAGACCCGGACAACAAGGCCATGTGCCTGGACCTGGAAGAATCCCGCTCAATGCTCTATTGAGGCCCCTGGCCAGCAACAAAGCTGACCCGGACCTTCAACCCCGACGGCTCGCCGTCATGCAGGCTGATCTGCGCCAGATGCGCCCGGCAGATCTCGCCAACGATCGCCAACCCCAGGCCGGACCCGGCAACCTGCTGGTTGCGCCGGTAGAAACGCTCGAACACCCGATCGCGCTCTTCCAGGGGAATCCCCGGCCCGTCGTCCTCCACCTCCAGGACCCCGGGTGGCGATACCCGCAACACCACGTTGCCACCTGACGGGGTGTGAGCCAGGGCGTTGTCCACCAGGTTGCTGAGCAACTCATTGAGCAGGGTCGGCTCGCCCTTGAGCCACACCTGTTCGTCGGCCTCCAGCGCCAGGGCTACGCCTCGGGCATGGGCCAATGGCGCCATGGCCATGCCCAGTTCCCGGGCCAGCTGGCTGAGGTCAAGCAACTGCGCCCCGCCCTCGGCAATGGCCCGGGCCCCGTTTTCCACCCGGGCCAGGGACAGCAATTGATTGGCCAGGTGAGTCAGGCGGTCGGTGCCCTGGGCGGCGCTTTCCAGGGTTGAGCGCCAGGTATCCGGCGCACTGGAACGCAAGCCCAGTTCCAGGCGGGCCTTGAGCGCCGCCAAGGGTGTGCGCAACTCATGGGCGGCCTCAGCGATGAACTGCGCCTGGCGCTCGAACTGCCCGCGCAGGCGCTCGGTGAAATGGTTCAAGGCGCGCACCAGCGGCCACAGCTCGCGCTGCACGGAAACCAGCGGCAGCGGCCGCAGATCGTCCGGCTGACGCTCCTCCACCGCACCGCGCAAGCGCTCCAGGGGACGCAAGGCCGCACTCACCGCGAACCACACCAACACCAGCGCGCCGATGGCCAACATGCCCAGGCGCAGCAGGGTATCGGCCATCAGGCTGCGGGCCATGGCCACCCGCGCCTCGTCCGTCTCGGCCACGCGAATTTCCGCCATGCCGTTCATGTTCGGCTCGCTGACCGCCTTGAGCAGGCTCACCACCCGTACGTTCTGCCCCTGATAGCGGGCATCGTAAAACCGCGCCAGGGCCGGGTAGTCATCGGTGCGCGGGGTGCCGGGAGGCGGCCCGGGGAGGTTTTCATATCCGGAAATCAGGTTCTGATGGATGTCGTTGACCTGGTAGTAGATACGCCCGGCACTGTCGTAGGCGAAGGTGTCCAGGGCCACATAGGGCACATTGGCGCTCAGGCTGCCGTCGCGCTGGGACAACCCGGCGGCGATGGTCCGCGCCGAGGCCAGCAGGGTCCGGTCGTAGGCGGTGTCGGCGGCTTCGCGACCGTTCCAGTAGGCGCTCAGGCCGCTGGCCAGCATCAGCACCACCAGCAACAGCGCGAGGTTCCACAACAACCGCCAGCGCAGGCTGCTGGGCTTATGCATCGCGGCTTTCCAGCAGGTAGCCGAGGCCACGGAACGTGACGATGGCGACCGTGTGACCATCGAGTTTCTTGCGCAGGCGATGCACATAGATCTCGATGGCATCGGGGCTGGCCTCCTCGTCCAGGCCGAAGACCTGGGATGCCAGCTGCTCCTTGCTCATGACCCGGCCAGGCCGGGCGATCAGGGCTTCGAGCACGGCCTGCTCGCGGGAAGTCAGGGTCAGCAGTTCCTCGCCCAGGGTGAAGCGCCGGGTGTCCAGGTCATACGCCAGCCCCCCGCAACGCTGCTGGCGCTCGCCCCCCAGCACGCTGCGGCGCAGCAGGGCCTTGACCCGCGCCTCCAGCTCGGTCAGCTCGAACGGCTTGGCCAGGTAATCGTCGGCACCCAGGTTGAGGCCGTGGACCCGGTCCTTGACGTCGCTGCGAGCGGTGAGCATCAGCACCGGGAGGTTCCTGCCCCGGGCCCGCAGGCGCGCCAGCACCTCGAAACCGTCCATCCGCGGCAAGCCGACATCGAGGATCGCCACCGCATATTCCTCGCTGCCCAGGGCCAGGTCGGCGGCCACCCCATCGTGCAGCACGTCCACGGTCAGGCCGGTGCTCTTGAGCGCCTGGGCGATGCTTTCGGCCAGTTGCAGATGGTCTTCGACGAGCAGGACTCGCATGGCTGTTTACCTCGTTTCAGGGGGGATCGACGCCGCTCTTTGGCGCGGAGTGTACCGCCGCAACCGTCGCTGTGAAGCCCGAAAACCGTGAAAGTGCGCTGAAAGGTTAGCGAAAGGTTGACCCTTTAGAGTCCCGCTACGGACAGTCTCGACTGCCCTGGCCGTAAAGGCCGCAGAGCCGCAAAACGCCTCGAAGCGTTTTCGTCAAAATAAGAACAATAACGGAGTACTCAAGGATGCCATCCACGCACCCTCAGGCTGTCCAGCCCGCGCGTTTTTCCCGTCTGACCCCGACTGCTCTTGCCAGCGCCGCCGCCCTTGCCGGTGTCGCGCCCTTCAGCCAGGCCGCCTTTTTCGAAGACAGCAGCGCCACCTTCGAAACCCGCAACATGTACTTCAACCGCGACTTTCGCGACGGCACCAGCGCCCAGCAATCCAAGCGCGACGAATGGGCCCAGGGCTTCATGCTCAACCTGCAGTCGGGCTACACCGAAGGCACCGTGGGCTTTGGCCTGGACGCCCTGGGCATGCTCGGGGTCAAGCTCGACTCCAGCCCCGACCGCACCGGCACCGGCCTGTTGCCGACCCACGACGACGGGCGCGCCGCCAACCAGTACTCCAAGCTCGGCCTGACCGGCAAAGTGAAGATCTCCGCCACCGAACTGAAGATCGGCAGCCTGATTCCGGAACTGCCGATCCTCAAGCCCAACGACGGGCGCATCCTGCCGCAAACCTTCGAGGGCGGTTTACTGACCTCTAAGGAGATCAAGAACCTGACCTTCACCGGCGGGCGCCTGGACAAGGCCAAGGACCGCGACGACAGCAACTACGAGGACATCCGCCTCAACAACAAGAACAGCCGTTTCGCCGGCAACGTGGCCAGCAAGCACTTCAGCTTCGGCGGCCTGGACTACAAGTTCACCGACAAGATCACCGGCAGCTACCACTTCGCCCAACTGGACGATGTCTACAACCAGCATTTCTTCGGCCTAGTCGCATCGCGCCCCATGGGGCCTGGCACCTTCGCCAGCGACCTGCGCCTGGCCATCAGTGACGACCAGGGCCAGGCCCGGGGCGGCAAGATCGACAACCGCTCCCTCAACGGCCTGGTGAGCTATGCCCTCAACGGCCACAAGCTCAGCGCCGGTTATCAGCACATGTCCGGCGACAGCGCCTTCCCCTACGTCGACGGCAGCGACCCGTACCTGGTGAACTTCGTGCAGATCAACGATTTTGCCGGGGCCGAGGAACGCTCCTGGCAGGCCCGCTACGACTTCGATTTCGCCAAATTGGGAGTGCCCGGCCTGAGCTTCATGACCCGTTACCTCAGCGGCGACAACATCGCCCTGAAAAACGGCGACACCGGCAAGGAATGGGAGCGCAACACCGAGATCAAGTACGTGGTGCAAAGCGGCACCTTCAAGGACGTCGCCGTGCGCCTGCGCAACGCCACCTACCGCTCCAACTATTCGGCTCGCGACGCGGATGAAGTGCGCCTGCTGGTGAGTTACGCCGTCGCCCTGTGGTAAGCCACCGAGCACGCCTCGTATTTCACGGTTTCAGCGTTTCGTGAAAAAGGGTCGGGGATGACCCGGACAGACCGATAACAACAACTCCTGTGGAGACAATCATGGACTTTTCACTGCGTAAACTAACCCTCGCCGCCGGCTGCATGCTGTTCGCCGGCCAGCTGCTGGCGGCCTCCGCCGAACCCAAGCGCCCGGAATGCATCGCCCCGGCCTCGCCAGGCGGCGGCTTCGACCTGACCTGCAAGCTGGCGCAAAGCGCGCTGGTCAACGAGAAGATTCTGACCAAGCCGATGCGCGTGACCTACATGCCCGGCGGCGTCGGCGCCGTGGCCTACAACGCCGTGGTGGCCCAGCGTCCCGCCGATGCCGGGACGCTGGTGGCCTGGTCCAGCGGCTCGCTGCTGAACCTGGCCCAGGGCAAGTTCGGCCGCTTCGATGAAAGCGCGGTGCGCTGGCTGGCGGCGGTGGGCACCAGCTACGGCGCCATCGCGGTAAAAAGCGATTCGCCCTACAAGACCCTCGACGATCTGGTCCAGGCCTTGAAGAAAGACCCGAGCAAAGTGGTGATCGGCTCCGGCGGCACCGTGGGCAGCCAGGACTGGATGCAGACCGCGCTGATCGCCAAGGCCGCTGGGATCAACCCTCGGGACCTGCGCTACGTGGCCCTGGAAGGCGGTGGCGAGATCGCCACGGCCCTGCTGGGTGGTCACATCCAGGTCGGCAGCACCGACATTTCCGACTCCATGCCGCACATCCAGGCCGGCGACATGCGCCTGCTCGCGGTGTTCTCCGAACAGCGCCTGGACGAACCGGAAATGAAGGACATCCCCACCGCCAAGGAACAGGGCTACGACATCGTCTGGCCGGTGGTGCGCGGCTTCTACCTCGGGCCGAAGGTCACGGACGAGGAATACGCCTGGTGGAAAAACGCCTTCGACAAGCTGCTGGCTTCCGAAGAGTTCGCCAAGCTGCGCGACCAGCGCGAGCTGTTTCCCTTCGCCATGACCGGCCCCGAGTTGGACGCCTATGTGAAGCAGCAGGTAGCCGACTACAAGACCCTGGCCAAAGAGTTCGGCCTGATCCAGTGACCTTCCCTTGCTGACGGCCCGGCCCTCGCGCATCGGGGGCCGGGCCCGGGAGTTAGCCATGCTCGTTCAACGTTTCTTCGCCGCGGTGTTGCTGCTGGCCTGTGCCGCCCTGGCACTGATGGCCTGGCCGTACCAGGCGGCCTTTTCCTACGAACCGGTGGGCCCGCGGGCCTTCCCCCTGCTGATGCTCGGGCTGATGGGCCTGGCCCTGCTGTACATGCTGTTGCGCCCGACCCCGATCAAGCACAGCGAAGAAGACCCGCCCCTGGACCGGGACACCCTGATCAAGATCGCCCTCTGCGTGGCCTTGCTGCTGGTGTTCGCCGGCGCCTTCGAACCCCTGGGCTTCATCGTCGCCAGCATCCTCATCGGCGTGCCCATGGCCCGCCTGTACGGCGGCCGCTGGCTACCCAGCCTGGTGATCATCAGCCTGCTCAGTGTCGGCCTCTACTGGCTGTTCGACCGGGTCATGGACGTGCCCCTGCCCCTCGGCCTGCTCGACGTTCTGGAGAATTGATATGGATACCCTGAGTTATCTGGGCCAGGGCTTCGGCGTGGCACTGACCCCTTACAACCTGGTCACCGCCCTGTCCGGCACCCTGATCGGCACCGTGGTCGGGCTGCTGCCGGGCCTGGGCCCGATCAACGGCGTGGCGCTGCTGATTCCCATCGCCTTCGCCCTGGGCCTGCCGCCGGAATCGGCGCTGATCCTGCTGGCCGCGGTGTACCTGGGCTGCGAATACGGCGGCCGCATCAGCTCGATCCTGCTGAACATTCCCGGTGAAGCCTCCACCGTGATGACCACCCTCGACGGCTACCCGATGGCGCGCAAGGGCCTGGCGGGCGTGGCCCTGTCGCTGTCGGCCTGGAGCTCGTTCATCGGGGCCTTCATCGCCACCTGCGGCATGGTGCTGTTCGCCCCGCTGCTGGCCAAATGGGCGATCGCCTTCGGCCCGGCGGAATACTTCGTGCTGATGGTGTTCGCCATCGTCTGCCTCGGCGGCATGGCCGGCGACCGGCCGTTGAAGACCTTCATCGCTGCGCTGATCGGGCTGTTCCTGTCGGCGGTCGGCATCGACGCCAACAGCGGCGTGTACCGTTTCACCGGGGACAACATCCACCTCACCGACGGCATCCAGTTCGTGGTGCTGGTGCTGGGCCTGTTCTCCATCAGCGAAATTCTGTTGCTGCTGGAAAAGACCCATCGCGGCCAGGAAGCGGTGAAAGCCACCGGGCGCATGATGTTCAACTTCAAGGAAGCGGCCTCGGTGTTCGCGGTGAATATCCGCTGCGGCCTGCTGGGCTTCATCATGGGCGTGCTGCCCGGTGCCGGTGCGACCCTGGCCAGCGCCGTGGCCTACATGACCGAGAAACGCATCGCGGGCACCAGCGGCACTTTCGGTGAAGGCGACAAGCGTGGCCTGGCGGCGCCGGAAACCGCCATCGGCGCGTCGGCCTGCGGCGCCCTGGTGCCGATGCTGACCCTCGGCGTGCCCGGTTCCGGCACCACCGCGGTGATGATCGGCGCCCTGTCGCTGTACAACATCACCCCCGGCCCGCTGCTGTTCCAACAGCAGCCGGACATTGTCTGGGGCCTGATCGCCTCGCTGTTCATCGCCAACATCATGCTGGTGATCCTCAACATCCCGATGATCCGCCTCTTCACCCGCATCCTCGCGGTGCCGAACTGGGCCCTGGTGCCAGTGATCGCGATCATCACCGGGATCGGCGTCTACGCGGTGCACGCCACCACCTTCGACCTGTTCCTGATGGTCGGCATCGGCATCTTCGGCTACATCCTGCGCAAGCTCGACTTTCCGCTGTCGCCAGTGCTGCTGGGCTTCATCCTCGGCGGCCTGATGGAGCAGAACCTGCGCCGGGCGCTGTCGATTTCCAACGGCGCCATGGAGATTCTCTGGTCGAGCCCGATCACCGTCGGGGTCTGGGTGCTGACCGTGATCATGCTGCTGATGCCGCTGCTGCGCATCTGGCGCAAGCGCGCGGCCCAGCAACGTGCCGTGGCCGATGTCTGAATCCACCTGGAAACAGTGGTGGGGCACGCCCCTGGTGGGTCTGGCTGGCGGTTACCTCGCCAGCCAGATCGGCTGGCCGCTGCCATGGATGGTCGGCTCGCTGCTGGCGATCATCCTGGTGCGCTGCCTGACACCCTGGCAATTGGCGGAAATCCCCGGCGGGCGCAAAGGCGGGCAATGGGTGGTGGGCATCGGCATCGGCCTGCACTTCACTCCGCAGGTGATGGAGCAGGTGCTGAGCCATTTCGGCCTGATCTTCTTCGGTGCCCTGGTCACCAGCCTGTCCAGTGTGGTCGGGGTCTGGCTGTTGCGGCGCACCGGCGAGGACCGCGCCACGGCGTTTTTCTCCAGCATGCCCGGCGGCTCCGGGGAGATGGTCAACCTCGGCGCCCGTAACGGTGCGGTGCTCAGCCGCGTGGCGGCCGGGCAGAGCCTGCGGGTACTGACGGTGGTGCTCTGCGTACCGGCGGCGTTCAAGTACCTGTTGGGGGAAGGCACCCCGTCCCTGCACGCAAGCACCGTGGACTGGCCGTGGCTGGCCCTGCTGTTCCCGGCCGGAGCCCTGCTGGCCTGGCTCTGGCAACGCCTGCGCCAACCCAACCCCTGGCTGTTCGGGCCCTTGCTGCTCAGCGCGACGGCGAGCATCGCCTGGGACCTGCACATCGGCCTGCCCGACGGTGCCAGCCAGATGGGCCAGTGGCTGATCGGCAGTGGCCTGGGCTGTCACTTCAACCGGCAGTTCTTTCGTCGGGCGCCCTCGTTCATGGGGCGTACCCTGATCGGCACCGCCCTGACCATGCTGATGGCTGGCCTCGCGGCCCTGGGCCTGAGCGTGTTGACCCGCCTCGATCTGCGCTCGCTGACCCTGGGCATGATGCCCGGTGGTATTGCAGAGATGAGCCTGACCGCGGAGGTGCTGCAACTGTCGGTGCCCTTGGTCACGGCGATGCAGGTGATGAGGTTGTTGTTCGTGCTGTTTCTCGCCGAGCCTTTGTTCCGCCACTGGAACAAAGGCCCTCTGTAACGGCTATAGGCTTGGCCTTACAACGCTGGCAGGCGCCACTCGATGGGCGTTTCGCCATTTTGCTCGAGGTACTTGTTGGTGCGGCTGAAGTGCCCGCAGCCGAGGAAGCCGCGATAGGCCGACAACGGCGAGGGGTGCACCGAGGTCAGCACCAGGTGCTTGGTGGCGTCGATCAGCTTCTGCTTGCTCTGGGCATGGGCGCCCCACAGCAGGAACACCAAGTGTGGCTGGTGCTCGCTGACCACTTCGATGATCCGGTCGGTGAAGAACTGCCAGCCCTTGCCCGCGTGGGAGGCGGCGTTGGCCCGCTCCACGGTCATGGTGGTGTTGAGCATCAGCACCCCTTGGTCGGCCCAGCTTTGCAGGTAGCCGTGGTTGGGGATGTCGATGTTCAGGTCGCGCTTGAGCTCTTTATAGATGTTCACCAGCGACGGTGGTGCCGGCACCCCGGGCTGCACCGAGAAGCACAAGCCGTGGGCCTGGCCCGGCCCGTGGTACGGGTCCTGGCCGAGGATCACCACCTTGACCTTGTCCAGTGGCGTCGAGTTCAGGGCGTTGAAGATCATCGGTCCCGGCGGGTAGATTTCCTTGCCGGCGGCATGTTCCTGGCGCAGGAATTCCCGCAGTTCGCTCATGTAGGGCTGATCGAATTCGGCACGCAGGGCCTCCTTCCAGCTCGGTTCGAGTTTGATACGATCGTCAGCAGTCATGGCCATGCCCGTGAAAAAACAATGGCCGCACCCTAGGAAAGCCGACTTCGCTTGTCAATTGATCTGACACAGAACCGGCACTTTCCCTTACAGCGATCATACTGACCGCTGAAGATTCCCATCGAGGTCACGATGAACCTGCACGTCGAAGAACTCACCGGCACCGATGGCGCACGCATTGCCATTGCCACCCTGGACGCCGAGAAATCCCTCAATGCCCTGTCGCTGCCGATGATCCAGCAGTTGAGCGAACGCCTCGACGCCTGGGCCAAGGACCCGCAGGTGGTCTGCGTGCTGCTGCGCGGCAACGGCGCCAAGGCCTTCTGCGCCGGCGGCGAAGTGCGCAGCCTGGCCCAGGCGTGTCTCGACCACCCGGGCGAAGTGCCCGCCTTGGCCGGGCATTTTTTTGCCGCCGAATACCGCCTCGACTATCGCCTGCACACCTACCCCAAGCCGCTGATCTGCTGGGGCCATGGCTATGTGCTGGGCGGTGGCATGGGGCTGCTGCAGGGGGCCAGCATTCGTATCGTCACCCCCAGCAGCCGCCTGGCGATGCCGGAAATCAGCATCGGCCTGTACCCCGACGTGGGCGCCAGTTGGTTCCTCGCGCGGATGCCCGGCAAGCTCGGGCTGTTCCTCGGGCTGACCGGCGCCCATATGAACGGCCGCGACGCCCTGGACCTGAACCTCGCCGATCGCTTCCTGCTGGATGAACAGCAAGAGGCGCTGATCGAGGGCTTGCTGCAGCTGAACTGGCAGGAACAGACCCCAAGGCAGCTCAACAGCCTGCTCAAGGCCTTGCAGCACGAAGCATTGGCACAGTTGCCGCAAGCCCAGTGGCTGCCGCGTCGGCCACAGATCGACGAATGGCTGGATGTCAGTGACGTGGCCTGCGCCTGGCGCGCTATCAGCGCGTTGCAGAACCACAACGACGCCCTCTTCAGCCGCGCGGCCAAGACCCTCACTGAAGGCTGCCCGCTGACCGCGCACCTGGTCTGGGAACAGATCCGCCGTGCCCGCTACCAGTCCCTGGCCGAAGTGTTCCAGATGGAATACACCCTGAGCCTGAACTGCTGCCGGCATCCGGAATTCGCCGAAGGCGTGCGCGCGCGGCTGATCGACAAGGATCATCAGCCGCATTGGCATTGGCCGGATATCGGCGCCGTGCCCGAGGCCGTGGTCGAGGCGCACTTCCACAAGGCCTGGGAAGGCCGCCACCCCCTGGCAGACCTGACGGACTACTAGGTCGTCACAGGCTGCGGGCTACCCGCAGCCTGTGGCAATGGCGCCAGGGCGCAGATCAATGCCGGCTCAATGACCGCGGCCACCTCGGCCACGGTCACCACGTCCGTGATCGCCGCGATCGTGATTGTCACGCCCACCGTGGCCCCCCCAATCCTGATTGCCCCAGTTGTTCGGCCGGTTATGCCCGCCCCAGCCCTGGTGCGGATAAGGCCGGTATTCCACACGCGGCGCCTGGTAATAGCGCGGAGCCGCCGGGTAGTAGCGCGGCGCGAGTTGGTAGTAGCGCGGCGAATAGTAGCTGCGGCCGGTTGAATAGTAGGAAGACCCGCCACCGTAGTAGTAGGCCGGTGCGGGAGCGCTGTAGACCTCCGAGCTGTAGTAACCGGAGCCTCCCTCGTAATAAGGGACGCACGCAGAAAGACTCAAACCCAGCACGGCAAGCAGTAGAAGTCGACGATACATGGCGGCCTCCTGGACCGCGAAGAAGCCACGCCAGCGACGCTGGCAGGCGGCAATCAGCAACAGGCTGACTGACGAAATATCTGACCGCGAAAAGCGCTTCTGGTGCGATTTGCGCAACAACTTGATACAAGTCCTGGCGGCGTCATTTCCCGCCGTTTTCCACGCCCATGAAAAAGCGCTGCCTCAGGCAAAGGCAGCGCTGTGGACAACGACTCTCGACCCTTGGCCTCTTGTCATTCGAGGCGGTGGCCTGTTGTAGCTGTCTGCTTACCGACTAGTGGTGCCAGCGCCGATAACCGCCGTGGTAGTGCGGCGCGTACCCCCCGTGATAGTAGGGCCGGTAATAGTAGTGAGGCGCGTATACACCTCCGTAGTAGGGGTAGCCACCGTAGTAATAGGGAGCCGGAACCGTATACACGTCAGTGCCGTAATACCCCGGCTCGACGTAATAAGGTACGCAGGCGGACAGGCTCAAACCCAGCACAACACCGAGCAAGATTCGACGGAACATGGCGGCCTCCCGGACCGCTTGCAGGCCGTGCCAGCGACGCTGGACGGCGCCAGCCGAAACGGCATGACTGGCATAGCATGAGACCGTAAAAACCCCTGGCGGTGCGCCGTGCAGCAGCGCCCCGAACACTTCGCCGACCAGTGGCGGGCCGCGTTCAGGCCGCCTCGCAGGCCCCGGTTGCAACGGGCCTCGTCCGAGCCAGCCAGCGCCTCGGGAACGTATCGAAATCGAGACAATTCAAGCGCGTGATGAACGAGTTATTTGCGCGCCGTGCCACTAGAATGCGTCATCGGGCCACTATCACGGAATCGCCATGCCCCTTCGCTCTCCCCTGTACTCCCAGCGTTCGCTGGTACTGGTCCTGATCGCCCTGTTGGGCAGCGGCTTTCTCGCCACCTCGCTGATCAGCTACTTCGCCTCGCGAGACTCGATCCGCGACAACATCGTCAACACCGAACTGCCCCTGACCTCCGACACCGTGTATTCGGAAATCCAGAAGGACCTGGTGCGGCCGGTGCTGATCTCCTCGATGATGGCCCGCGACACCTTCATGCGTGACTGGGTGGTGGCCGGCGAGCGCGACCCCAGCCAGATGACCCGCTACCTCAACGAGGTCATGACCCACTACGACGCCTACACCGCGTTCTTCGTCTCCAATACCAGCCTCACCTACTACCAGGCCAAGGGCGTGCTGAAGAAGGTCAAGGTCGATGAGCCGCGGGACGCCTGGTACTTTCGCGTGCGCGACATGGCCACGCCCTATGAAATCAATGTCGACCCAGACCTGGCCAACCAGGACAAGCTGACGTTCTTCATCAACTACAAGGTCTACGACTACCAGGACCGTTTCATCGGCGCCGCCGGGGTCGGCCTGACCGTGGACGCGGTGATCAAGCTGATCGACAAGTACCAGCAGCGTTACCAGCGCAGCGTGTACTTCGTCGACACCTTCGGCCGCATCGTTCTCACCGGCGCCGACGGTGGCCCCCAGGGGGCCCGCAGCGGCCAGTCCCTGCATGACCTGGCAAGCCTCAAGGAACTGATGACCCAACTGCCCAAGCCCCACAGCGGCCGCTATGAATACAGCTCCCAGGGCCAGGGGCACTTCCTCAATGTGCGTTTCATTCCCGAGCTGAACTGGTACCTGTTCGTCGACAAGCGCGAAGACGGCGCCCTCAACAGCATCCGCCAGTCGCTGTACCTGAACCTGCTGATCTGCCTGGTGATCACCGCCATCGTGCTGGTCCTGCTCAGCGCCGTGGTGCGGCGCTATCAACGCAAGATCGAAGCCCAGGCCACCCTCGACAGCCTGACCCAACTGCCCAACCGGCGAGGTTTCGACCTGCTGGCGGCCCAGGCCCTGCAAGAGGCCTGGCGCGACCTGACACCGCTGTGCGCCATGCTGCTGGACCTGGACCACTTCAAGCGCCTCAACGACACCTATGGCCACATGGCCGGGGACCAGGTGCTCCGCGGATTCGCCCGGGACCTGCAGGGCTGCCTGCGCCAGTCCGATATCGTCTGCCGCTGGGGCGGCGAGGAGTTCATCGTCCTGCTCAAGAACACCGACAGCAAGGCCGCCCTGGGCATCGCCGAGAAGATCCGCCTGCTCACCGAACAGCAGCGCTATCCCTATGAAGGGCAGCCGCTGCAACTGACCGTCAGCATCGGCTTGACCAGCCTGCAAGCTCAGGACACCCTGCACAGCCTGTTGTCCCGTGCCGACCACGCGATGTACCGTGCCAAACACACCGGACGCAACCGAACCTGCGTGGAAATGCCTTACTCCTGCCATGAATGAACCTGACCTGTGCCCGGCCTGCGGTGCCCGCAACGACTGCACCCTGGCCGACCCGCGCACTGCGGACCACGCCTGCTGGTGCTACAGCGTGAGCATCGACCCGGCCATCATCGAGGCCCTGCCGCCCCAGCTGCGCGACCGTGCCTGCCTGTGCCCGCGCTGCGCCGGGGTCGAGGCGCAGCTGCGCGCCGGTACCCTGCCCCGCTCCTGAAACCCGCCCACTGCCTGCGATCCCCCGCCATGCGCCTTGACCGTTTCCTCAGCAACCTGCCGCGCTTCAACCGCCAACAGGTGCGCCTGCTGCTGGTGCAGCGACGCGTCCGCATCGACGGTCAGCCCGTCAGCGATCCCCGGGCCGAGGTCCGCGAGTTCAGTCGGGTGGAGCTGGATGAAGAAGTGCTGCAGGCCGGCAAGCCGGCGCGCTATTTCATGCTGCACAAGCCCATGGGGTGCGTCAGTGCCACCCGTGATCCCGAGCACCGGACCGTTCTGGAGCTGATCCACGAGCCGGACCCGCAGGACCTGCATATCGCCGGGCGCCTGGACTACAACACCACCGGGCTGATGCTGATCACCAACGACGGCAACTGGTCGCGACGCCTGACCCAGCCGCAGACCAAACTGCCCAAGCTCTATTACGTGGAAACCGAAGACGAGATGACTCCCGAGTACATCCAGACCTTCGCCGAGGGCTTGTACTTCGCCTTCGAGGACCTCACCACCCTGCCCGCGCAGTTGCAGATCCTCGGCCCGCGCTGCGCTCGGCTGAGCATCGTTGAAGGGCGCTATCACCAGGTCAAACGGATGTTCGGCCACTTCAACAACAAGGTGTTGCGCCTGCACCGCGAACGCATGGGACCGCTGGTGCTGGACGAACGGCTGGCCCCCGGCGAGTACCGCCCCCTGAGCGCCGACGAAATCCGCCTGATCTGAAGCTCGCCCTGCCCGGACGACCGCTGAGCAGAAGCTGTCGAACAATTTGCCCAATCGACTTGCAGGTTGCCGATTGCCCTGCTTGAATCAGTCCGTCGGCCGAATTGTGACCGATGAGTCACGAACATACATCTAAGAAACCTTTTGCCGGCCTGAGCCCTGCCTGCTCTGCATTTCCCCGGTAAATCGCCCGCCTATAACAATACCCGTCGACCTGCATTACCGGATCGACATGGGCTCCAATTCCAGGCGTATGCCTACCTGTCACATTGCCCGTGCACACTCAAGTTGCGCGCATACCCGCTTGCCAGGAGTCTTATGACATGAGGCCAGAAATCGCTGTGCTGGATATACAGGGTCAGTATCGGGTTTACACGGAGTTCTATCGCGCAGATGCCGCAGACAAGACCATCATTCTGGTCAACGGCTCGATGGCCACCACTGCGTCCTTTGCCCAGACCGTGAAGAACCTGCACCCGCAGTTCAACGTGGTGCTTTACGACCAGCCCTACGCGGGCCGTTCCAAAGCCCACAACAAACACGAACGGATGCTCACCAAGGAAGTGGAGGGGCAGATCCTCCTGGAGTTGATCGAGCACTTCGCCGCCGAGCATGTGCTGTCGTTTTCCTGGGGCGGCGCCGCAGCCTTGCAGGCGCTTGCGCAGCGTCCACGGCGCATCGAGAAGGCGGTGATCAGCTCGTTCTCGCCGGTGATCAACGAACCAATGCGCGACTACCTGGAGCGCGGGGTCGACTACCTCGGCAGCCTCGACCGGCATCGCGTCGGGCACCTGGTCAACGACACCATCGGCAAGCACCTGCCGTCGCTGTTCAAGCGTTTCAACTATCGCCACGTCAGCAGCCTGGCGGAGCACGAGTACGGGCAGATGCATTTTCACATCAGCCACGTGCTCAATGGCGACCGCCAGTGCTACCTCAAGGCCGCGCGCAACATCCAGGTGCCGGTGCTGTTTCTCAACGGCGAGTGGGACGAATACACCTCGGCCAACGACGCCAAGCTGTTCGCCGACCATGTGCAGCACGCAAGCTTCAGCACCATCCAGGCCACCGGGCATTTTCTCGACATGGAACACAAGGCGGCCTGCCGCGACACCCGCCAGGCCCTGATGGGCTTCCTCAAGCCGGGCCAGTACGACAGCCGTCCGCGAACCCAGCCGATCCTGGAGCAGCATGCACGAGCCCTTTGAAAACGCATCTTCACAGGCCGGCCCGCACCTCGCGAACCCCGTTTTTCCGCGGTGCGGAGCCAGCCTGTGACGAATGCCAGAAGCACGCAAGCGCAAGTCAGCTAAAGAAAAACTTCAAATCTGTGGCCACATCTGGTACAAAGTCAGCCGTTCGAGCGGGTGTCGTATAATGGCATTACTCCAGCTTCCCAAGCTGATAACGAGGGTTCGATTCCCTTCACCCGCTCCACTTCCCCAATCTGCGAGTTAGCGCAGATCCGCAAAACAAGTTTCTCAGTCGCTGAACTCAAGCGACTTCTTCTCTTCCAAGCTTCAAGCCTGACGACTCAAGCCCCAGCCTGTGCCTAGCCCGGCCTGACAACTTGGCTAAGATATCCGACCTGTTTCCCTGCCCCCTGCCCGGCCATCGACGATACCTGCGTCGCGCCCTCCGAGGGAGAAGCCCCTCAGCCGTTTCAACTGCATGACCTGCCCTGCCCGCCAGGGCTGCACACGAACCTGAAGGAGCCTCCCGACATGACGCAAAACATCTACGACGACCCGACCTTTTTCCAGGCCTACAGCCAGATGGGCCGCTCTCTCGGCGGCCTCGACGCCGCACCGGAATGGCCGGCCCTGCAAGCCCTGCTGCCACCGATGAACGGCCTTCGGGTGCTGGACCTGGGCTGCGGCTATGGCTGGTTCAGCCGCTGGGCCAGCGAGCACGGCGCCCGCCAGGTACTGGGGCTGGATGTATCACGGAAGATGCTGGACACCGCGCGCGCCACGACCTCGGCAGCCAACGTCCACTACCAGCAAGAGGACCTGGAACAACTGCGCCTGCCCGCCTGCAGCTTCGACCTGGCCTACAGCTCCCTGGCCCTGCACTACATCAAGGACCTGCGCGGCCTGTTCGAACAGGTCCATGCGGCGCTGGTGCCCGGCGCGCGCCTGGTGTTCTCCATCGAGCACCCGATTTTCATGGCGCCGCGCAATCCGGGCTGGCAGGTGGACGCGCAAGGCCGCAAGTCCTGGCCGGTGGACAGCTACCAACTGGAAGGTGAACGGGTGACCCACTGGCTGGCCCCAGGGGTGATCAAGCAGCACCGCACCCTCGGCACCCTGCTCAATACCCTGATCGACACTGGCTTCAACCTGCACCATGTACAGGAATGGGGCCCCACCGCACAGCAGGTAGAAGCCCAGCCAGCGCTGGCGGAGGAGCGGGAACGGCCGATGCTGTTGCTGCTGGCCGCACAGCGCTAGAGATGGCGGTCGCCGCAGGCCCCGTGGCGCCATGAAAACGCAGCGCGCTTGCCGCTCGTTCGCAACCTGCGCCAGCGACTACAGGCCGCTCGGCTGCAGCGGAAAACGCTGCGCTTCGCTGCGAGCGAGGAATTTCTCCTGGACCATGGGCCGCGCCAGAAAGTAACCCTGGGCCTCATCACAGCCGAAAGTGCGCAGCATCTGCAGGCACTTGAAGCTTTCAATGCCCTCGGCCACGGTGCGGTAGCCCAGCTCCCGGGCCAGGGCGATTACCGAACGGGTGATCTTCTGGTGCTGGGCGCTGCTTTCAAGGTCAGTGACCATGGACTTGTCGAGCTTCACCACATTGGCCGGTATCTGGTGCAGGTAGGCGAAGTTGCTGTAGCCGGTGCCAAAGTCGTCGATGGCCACGTCCATGCCCAGGCCGCGAATCTTGCTCAGTTGTTCCAGCACCTTGGGGTTGGACCGCAGCCAGGCCCCTTCGGTGATTTCCACCTCCAGGCGCTGCGGGTCGATGCGATGACGCCGGCAGGCATCGCGCAGCACATCGGCGATGTCCTGATCCTCGAAATCCTGGGGCGAGAGGTTGATCGACAGCCGCTGCACGTCGCTGGAATTCCAGCGTTGCAACCTTTCCAGCACCGCATCGATCACCCAATGGGTCACGCGGTGGATCAGGGCGTTGCGCTCCATGACCGGAATGAACTCCGCGGGCGAAATCGGCCCCAGCCACGGGTGATCCCAGCGGATCAGTGCTTCGGCGCTGACCTGGGCGCCATCGGGCAGGGCAAAGCGCGGCTGGAACATCAGGTAGATCTGCCCGCTGTCCAAGGCTTCGCTGATGTCCGAGGCGAGGTTGAAGGCCCGTCGATAAGCCTGGTCCCGCACCACGTCGTAGGGCGCCCAGGTGCTGCGGTTGAGCGTCGCCAGCTCCAGGGCGAACATCGCCTTGCGCAGGACGTCGGGCACCGCGTCGCGGTCCGTGGAAAACTCCACCGTGCCCGCGCACACCGCAGGAATCATCGGCAGTTCCAGGCCCGGTGGCTGGCGGCGCAAGCGGCGCACCAAGCCTTCCAGGAAGCGCTCGATCCCGGGGGACGCCGGCAGCAGGAAACCGAAGCGCTTGACCGACACGTGATACACCCGCACATGCCGCCCCAGGTAGGCAAGCAGTTGCTGGGCCAGGAAGCGCACGATGGTTTCAAACGGTGCCAGGCCCATGGCCAGGGTCAGTTCGTGGGCCACGGTCATGTCCACCGCGTCCACCAGCACCAGCACGCGCCTTTCTCCCGGGTTTTCGTCCGCCAGGTCGTACAGGTCGCTCTGGAACTGTTCACGGTTGGGCAGGCAGCTCACCGGGTCGCGCCGGGTCAAGCGCTGGCGATGCTCGATCTGCTCCATCACCAGCGACGCCAAGTCGCGCAATTGCTGGCGCTCGGCGGCGTTCAGGCGCTGGGGCTGCTTGTCGATGACGCACAGGCTGCCAATCGCATGCCCGGTGGACGTAATCAGTGGCGCGCCGGCATAGAAACCGATTCCCGGTTCATCGGTCACCAGAGGATTGGCGTGGAAACGCACATCCTGGCGGGCGTTTTCCACCTCGAACACATCATCGGTTCTGATGGTGTAAGCACAGAACGATTGCTCGATGGGGGTCTGCTCGGCTGCAAACCCCACCCGTGACTTGAACCACTGCCGATCACGGTCCACCAGAGTAATCAGCGCCGTGGGCACCTTGAAATACTCCGCGGCCAGCCGGCAGATACGATCGAAACGCTCGCAACGGGCGGTATCCAGCAGTTCCAGTGCATACAGGGCAGCCAGGCGCTGCTCTTCGGCCAACGCCTTATCGGGCATACGCCGCCTCGGGCAGGATCAACACACTCATCAGAAACCTATCTCACCAACGCAGGGATATAACGACGCCCGGAAACCGGGTCGAGCCTTGAAGTAGTGGCACTACGACATCCATCGACAGCATGACGCAGTGACTAGTGCTTGCCAATTCCATCCGTCGGACGAACGGTCGACGGCCAGCGCCCGAACGCTTCGTTGAAACACTTGATCTAGAGCGTTCTACTCTGAAACGCAGGGCTGCGCCGAGCCGGCCTGCGACGCTATAACGCTGCCCTCACCCCCCGGGAAACCCACCCATGCCAAGGCCCCATCCGCTGCATCGCTGCCTGTACCTGTCGAGCGCCCTGGCCGTGCTCCTGCCGATCCTCGCGCAGGCCGCCGAGCCCCAGGCCCCCAGCGCCGCCGACATTGCCTGGCTCAGGCGCGACGGCTTCGACCTGGACACGGCGCAACTCCAGCGCCTGCGCAGCCTGGGCCGCGACGGATTGCTCGAAGCACAACTGCAAGATCGCCTGCGCGAGCCGCTGCCAGCGGCAATCGACACCCTGCTGCGCAGCTACCCGGCCCTGAATGGCTCGACCCCGGCCTTGCTGCAAGACTTCAAGCAGCGCCAGGAGCAGCTCAAGGCGATGCCCGAGGGCGATGCACGCAACCAGGCCAGGCAAGACCTTCGCCAGCGGGCCAACCAGTTGGCCGAGCAGACCCAGTCTGCGGTGTTGCTGCAAGCCATCTATGGCCCCAACCAGCTCAAGGAGCAGCTGGTGCTGTTCTGGCTCAATCACTTCAGCGTGTTCCAGGGCAAGGGCCGGGTGCGGCTGCTGAGCGCCGACTACGTGAACAAGGCGATTCGCCCGCACGCCCTGGGCTCGTTCAGGGACCTGCTGCTGGCCACCCTGCAAAGCCCGGCCATGCTCGAATACCTCGACAACAGCCAGAACGCAAAGGGCCGGGTCAACGAAAACTACGCCCGTGAGCTGCTGGAGCTGCACAGCCTGGGCGTGGCGGCCGGCTACAACCAGGAGGATGTGCAGCAATTGGCAGTGATCCTGACCGGTGCCGGGCTGATGCCCCTGGACGGTCGCGAGCAACACTGGCCCCGGCCCTTGCAGCCGCTGGTGGTGCAACAGGGGCTGTTCCAGTTCAACCCCAGGCGCCATGACTTCAGCGACAAGCACCTGCTTGGCCACACCATCAAGGGCAGCGGCTACGACGAAATCACCCAGGCCATCGACCTCATCACCCGGCAACCGGCCTGTGCCCAGTTCATTTCGCGCAAGCTGGCCCAGTACTTCGTCGCCGACGAACCGCCCGCGGCCCTGGTGGCCCGCATGGCCAAGACCTTCCACGACAGTGACGGCGACATCGCCCAGGTCATGCGCACGCTGATGCAGTCACCGGAGTTGCTGCAATCGGCCGGCAAGAAATTCAAGGACCCGCAGCAATTCGTGGTCTCGGCGCTGCGCCTGACCTACGACGGCAAGCCCGTGGCCAACCCGCGGCCGCTGCTCAACTGGCTGAATCAGCTGGGCCAGCCGGTGTTCGGCCGGATTACCCCCGACGGCTGGCCGCTGCTGGCCAGTGGCTGGTCGAGCTCCGGGCAGATGGCCAAGCGCTTTGAAATCGCCCGGGCCATAGGTTCGGGCAATAACCGGCTGTTCACCGCCGAAGGCAGCACGGTGCCGGGGCCGGGTTTTCCGATGATCACCACCCCGATGTATTACCAGGCGATCGCGCCTCACCTCTCCAGCGCCACCCGCAACGCCCTGGAGCAGGCCGTCTCGCCCCAGGAATGGAACACCTTCCTGTTGTCCTCGCCGGACTTCAACCACCGCTGAGCGCGCCCACCTGATCAGGAACCGCCATGAATCGTCGCCAACTGCTGATTGCCGCGGCCGCCGCAGCCGCCCTGCCCGGCCTGCCCGGCCTGTCGTTTTCCGCCCGGCTGTTTGCCGCACCGGCCACCGCGCCGCGAACCCTGCTGGTGTTCCTGCGTGGCGGTTACGACTGCAACAACCTGCTGGTGCCCTACAGCAGCGACTTCTACTACGAGTCGCGCCCGAGCCTGGCGATCGCCCGCCCCGACGCGCGCAACCCGCAAAGCGCCATCGCCCTGGACAGCCACTGGGGCCTGAACCCGGTGCTGCGGGACTCGCTGTACCCGCTGTGGCAGCGCAAGGAAATGGCCTTCGTGCCCTTCGCCGGCACCGACGATCTGTCCCGCAGCCACTTCGAAACCCAGGACAGCATCGAGGCCGGCCAGCCAAGCCAGCAACGCCGGCGCTACGACTCGGGCTTTCTCGCGCGCCTGGTCCGGCAAGTGCCCGACAGCGCGCCGATGGCTTTCACCGATGCCCTGCCGCTGAGCTTCCAGGGTGGCCGGGACATTCCCAACCTGTCCCTGCGCAGCACCGGCAAGCCGCCCTTCGATGCGCGCCAGGCAAACATTCTGTCGTCCATGTACCAGCACACGCCCTACGCCGCGGCAGCCAGCGATGGCCTGGCGTTGCGCCAGAAAGTCTCGCAAGAGCTGCAGCAAGAGATGCTCGCGGCCAATCGCGGGGCCGCCAATGCGCAGAACTTCGCCACCCAGACCCGGCGCATGGCCAGCCTGATGCGCGAGCAATACCGCCTGGGCTTCGTCGATGTCGGCGGCTGGGACACCCACGTCAACCAGGGCAGCACCCAGGGCCCGTTGGCCAACAACCTGGCCAACCTCGGGCAAGGGCTGGCGGCCTATGCAGAGGCCATGGGCGAGCACTGGAAAAACAGCCTGGTGGTCGTGGTGTCCGAATTCGGCCGGACCTTTCGCGAGAATGGCGCCAAGGGCACCGATCACGGCCATGGCACGGTGTACTGGGTGCTCGGCGGCGCTGTGCGCGGTGGGCGCCTGGCCGGCGAGCAAGTGCCGGTGAATGCCCAGGGCCTGCTGCAGAACCGCGACTACCCGGTGCTCAACAACTACCGGGATCTGCTCGGAGGCTTGCTGGGCGCTACCTGGGGGCTGACGCGCGCGCAGGTGCAGGAAGTGTTCCCCAGCTCGCGGCCCAATGCCCTGGGGCTGGTCTGACGCCTCGACCAGGCAGCCGGATAAACACGAAAAAAAAGAGCGATCCGAAGATCGCCCCGCGGCTTGCCAGCCGATGCATCGGGCCACTGGCCGCGACAGCCGCTTGGCGATCTGTCGTGCATCCGCTGGAAGCCATTTGCCCCCTGTTACCGCCCCGCTCCTGCTTGGCGTGTTGCACTTTTTAACAGTTGGCCACTGTCTGTTTGCTGAACCCGGTGCAACCCGGCCCAGGATGCCTACGCCCCCAGCGACCCGAAACGCTTGCCAAGCGGCGCAAAAAACTCAAGCATGCGCCGCCCGCGCCCTGGGCGCCCCTCGTTCACGGAAGGAGCCGTGCCTTGAAAAAACTGCTGTTCCTGCTCTCCCTCATCCTGTTGCTGATGCTCAATGTCGGTTACTACACCGAGCTTGAAGAGGCCGAAACCCACACCCGCTGGTTTCTCAAGCGAGCCCCGACCCTGCGCCTGGAGTTTTTCAACCTCCACGCCAACGACGGCGATTACCGGCGCGTGGAAAAACTCAGCGACGAACAACGGCAGATGATCATCGACTACTGCAAGTACCGCCTGGGCATCGACACCCAGGTCACGACCCAGGCCGATGTGGAGCGTTGCGCCAAGCTCTAGGCCAACCCTCTGCGAGCATTCCAGGGCCCTCGCCCGCCCCTTTGGTACTTGTCTCATGTTGGCCGGGCAAGCCCGCGCCTATGGTCGCAACAGCCCCGCCGCGGCCCGCCCCGTGATGGCCGGCAGGCCGCTGACCCGGCCCGCCCCGCCTCCCGGGGTGGTATGGTGGCCGGCTGCCCTGCGTGCCGGGGCTCACTGGAGGAGCAATACGCTGAACGCCTGGTCGTGAAGCTTGAGGAGGTCACTGAAGAGATATGTGTAACGCCAAAGATATCTACACAGCGGGTTGGGTCCTGGTGGTCATGTCCGGGCTGGTGTCCCTGGCGATCCAGGTGTACCTGGGCTATTTCAGGCTCGATGACATGGTCAAGCACCTGGCGCGCTGCCGGGTCATCGCCATCCGCATGCCGCTCCTGGGCAAGGATCCCCTGAGCCGCTTCTTCATGCTGCTGTGCATCGGCGCGATGTTCGCCATGCCCCACCTGTTCCTGCGCAACGGCGGCCTGAACGTGAAGGACTACCGGAAATTCCCTCTGGGCCTGAAGTGGCTGATCAATCTGTTCCAGCTCGCGGCCCTGGCCGCCGCCATCGCCTTCCTGGTGCTGTGGTGGGTCAGCCGTCACCTCTGACGGCCATCATCGAGCATGCGGGGCACCAGACAGCAGTGCCCCGCACTTGAACGGCGCTTTAGCCGGCCGCCGCTTGTTGCTGGAAATCCTCACGGGTCATTGCAAAGAAGCGGCAGGGCAAGCCTTCGAAATCGGCGTCGTGGGTGAAGTGAAAACCGATCTTGCGCGCCACCGCCAACGACGCCTCGTTATCGACATGGGCATCGGCGACTATCCGCTCCACGGCCGGGTCGGCAAACGCATGGGCGACAATCCGGCGCGCGGCCTCGCTGGCAAAACCCCGCCCCCAGGCCCGCCGCACCAGGCGCCAGCCCATTTCCAGCTCAGGCCCGACGGCGTCAAAGGGAATGAACGACACCCAGCCCAGCAATTCATCCGGCGCGTCCTTGGCGAAGATCGCCCAATAACCGCAACGCGGGCCGAAGTCCTTGGTCATGCGCGAATGCAGGAAATCCCGGTGCCATTGGCCGCCGTCCCAGGTGCCCGGGATAAAGCGCGTGACGTCGGGGTCCTGGTCCATGCGCAGGCAGGCCTCGAAATGCTCAAGGGTACGTGGGCGCAAGAACAGCCTGGGGGTTTCGAGAGGAGGGTTCATCCGTGAGCGTCCGAAAAAAAGGGGGCACCCATGAAATCGCAGCACGACGAAAAATAGAAGAGGCGGCGAGCGGACGACCGCAACGCATACACTTTTCGACACTATTGTTCAGACAGTTCTGATTGAATGACACGGATTCGCAGATGAGAATCACTTCCAAATAAAACGGAGGTCTTTTCTCAATGTCCAGTTCTGCCCGTCCACATCCCTGGAAGCTGTGGTCCACATCCCTTGGTTTGATGGCGCTCAGCGAAGCCAGCATCGGCGCCAACGCGCAAGACGTCGCTGCCCCGTCCGGGCCGACGTCCGTCACCCTCGGCACCACCCAGGTCAAGGGCGAACACCAGCCGGGATACCGACGCGAGGCCTCGGACTCGGTGAAGTTCACCGCGCCGCTGCGCGAAACCCCGAAATCGGTGACCATCATCACCGAATCGCTGATGCAGGAACGCGCGGTGTCGACCCTGGCCGATGCCCTGCGCACCACGCCGGGGATCACCTTCGGTGCCGGCGAAGGCGGTACGCCGCTGGGCGACCGGCCCTTCATCCGGGGGTTCGAAGCCAGCACCGACATCATGATCGACGGCATCCGCGATGTCGGGCGCATGACCCACGAAGCCTTCAACGTCGAACAGATCGAGATCGTCAAGGGCCCGGGCTCGGCCTACTCGGGACGCGGCTCCACCGGTGGCACCATCAACCTGGTGAGCAAGGTGCCGCAACAGGAAACCTTCGCCGCCGGCAGCCTGACCCTGGGCACCGATCAACTGCGCCGCAGCACCGTCGACCTCAACCAGTACCTGCCCGAACAGAACATGGCGCTGCGCCTGAACGCCATGAAGCATGAAGCCGATACCCCCGGGCGCGACGAAGTGGAAGTCACCCGCTGGGGCCTGGCGCCAAGTGTTTCCTTCGGCCTCAACACCGATACCCGCGCCACCCTCAGCTACTACCACCTGCAGAGCGACGACATTCCCGACCAGGGCCACCCGGTGTCGGCCATCAGCGGCAAGCCGGTCAAGGTCGACCGCGACAACTTCTATGGCTTCAGCAAACGCGACTTCCGCAAGACCTCGGCCGACCTGTTCACCCTGCAACTGGAACACGACGTCAACGACCACCTGACCCTGCGCAACACCACCCGCCAGGGGCGCAGCATGCAGGACTACATCATGAGCCGCCCGACCTTCGGGGCCGACAAGGACAGCGTCAAGAATGAACTTGCCGGCGTGGTACTTCGCGGCCCGGCCCGGGGGCGCAACGTGGTCAACACCTCGCTGATCAACCAGACCGACATCTTCGGCACGTTCGACACCGGCTCCATCGGCCACCGCTACAGCGCCGGCCTGGAGTTCTCCCGCGAGCGGATCGACGTGAAGAACCGCTATGCCCCGAAAAGATCCGAGACCGACCCGGGCGACCTCAACCACCCCAACCCGCAAGACCCGTACGCCCCCGTGCCACGGGGCGACGGCAGCCACGACGTCACCCGGCACAACAACCGCGCCCTGTACGTGATGGACACCCTGGCCCTGCATGAGCAATGGGACCTGAACCTGGGAGCGCGCTTCGACAACTACCACGTGCGCGATGACGCCCAGAGCAACCGCAACAACATCTGGACCTACCAGAGCGGCATCGTCTTCAAGCCCTTGCCCTACGGCAGCATCTACCTGTCCTACGGCACCTCGTTCAACCCATCCGGGGAAACCGCCGGGCAATCGGGCGGTGCCGACGGCGCCGCGGGCGGCCGCTTGAGCAACCTGGACCCGGAAAAGAGCCGCAGCCTCGAACTGGGCACCAAGTGGGACCTGTTGAACGAACGCCTGTCCCTGACCGCGGCGCTGTTCAAGACCGAGAAGACCAACGCCCGCACTGCCGACCCGATCACTGGCACCGTATCGCTGGACGGCAACGTCGAAGTCAAAGGCTTTGAAATGGGCGCCACCGGCCACCTCACCGATCAATGGGAAGTGATGGCGGGCTACACCTACCTGGATGCCAAGACGGTCAAGTACGCGTCCGGAAAAAACACCCACTTCGACGGCAACCAGGCCAAATTCATCGCGCCCAACAGTGGCTCGATCTGGACCACCTACGCGCTCACCGACCGCTGGAAGATCGGCGGCGGCGCCAACTACGTCGGCGAGCGCTACACCGATGACACCAACACCCGTACCCTCGACGCCTACTGGCGCTACGACGCCATGCTCGCCTACCGGGTGAACAAGAACCTGGACCTGCAACTCAACGTGCTCAACCTCACCGACGAGACTTACTACGACGCCTCCCACGTCGGCATGTTCGCCATCGTCGCCCCTGGCCGCTCGGCGGAGCTGGCGGCCAACGTCCGCTTCTGATGCCGTGAACCGCCTTTCGCCAGCCCGCCCGCTCCTGCACTCATCCGCAGGAGCCGGCTGGCCGGCGAACAGGCCTTAGAGCAGCCCGCGAATTTCCTCCAGCAATTCCCGGGGAACCTGCACCCCATGCTCCAGGCTCCGGGCCCGGGCCTCGAACCGGCGCTGGGATGGCAACCTGGCTCCGTCCCGGGCCATGTCGGCAAACAAGCCCTCCGCCCGCTCCAGCCCGGCTTGATAGCCCTCCCCCAAAAACACCTTGGGATCGAAGGCCAGCACCAGCTCGCCATGGCAAGGCGTGGCCCCGACACCCTCATCGAAGGCCATGGATTCGGCACTGGTCAGGTCGCCGATCAAGGCCCCCGCCAGCAACTCGATCATCGCCGCCAGGGCCGAGCCCTTGTGCCCGCCAAAAGTCCGCATGGCGCCCTGCAACGCCGCCTTGGCATCCGTGGTCGGCCGGCCCAGGGCATCGATTGCCCAGTGCTCGGGAATCGGCTGGCCCTGGCGCGCATGCAGCTCGATGTCGCCCCGGGCAATGGCGCTGGTGGCGAAATCGAAGACAAAGGGTTGGCCCCCCGGGCGCGGCCAGGCAAAGGCCAGAGGGTTGGTGCCGAACACCGGGTGGCGCCCGCCGGCCGGGGCCACCCAACTGTGGCTGGGGTTCATCGCCAGCCCCACCAGGCCGCTGGCTGCAATGGCCTCGACCTCCGGCCACAGCGCGGAAAAGTGGAAGCAGCGCTTGATCACCATCGCCGCAATGCCCTGGCTGCGGGCCTTGTCCACCAGCAACGGCAAGCCGGTGTGAAAGCCCAGCAACGAGTAGCCGTAATGGGCATCCACCTCCAGCACCGCGGGGGAAACATGCCGCAGGCTGGGTTCGGCGCGTGGGTCGATCTTGCCCTCGCGTACCGAGCGTACGCAGCCCAGCAGGCGGTACACCCCATGGGAGTGGCACTCGTCACGCTGGCCCTGGGTAATGACCTCGGCGATTGCCCGGGCATGGGCGTCGGACAGGCCGTGATGGCTGAGAACCCGATACGCCAGGGCGTGGACGTCATCCAGGGACAGGCTGATGTGTTCAGACATGCTGCAACCTCTATGGCAGGTGGGGAACGCTCCTGTGGGAGAGTTTTTACGGATGGGTAAAGCGAATGAAGGAGCAAGCGGGCTGGCACTCCCCGGTGGAGCCCAGCCTCGCCTCAGGTCAAGCCGATCACTGGCCGTCGAGCAGTTGCGGCACCTGCAACGGATTGGCGCTGTGCAGCTCGGCCGGCAACAACGCCTCGGGCAGGTCCTGGTAGGCCACCGGGCGCAGAAAGCGCTGGATCGCCAGGCTGCCCACCGAGGTGCTGCGGCTGTCGGACGTGGCCGGGAACGGCCCGCCGTGGACCATGGCGTGAGCCACTTCGACGCCGGTGCCGAAACCGTTGGCCAGCAGGCGCCCGGCCTTGCTCTCCAGCAACGGCAACAACGCCCGCACCTGCGGCTGGTCGCCGTCGCTCAAGTGAACAGCGATGGTCAACTGGCCCTCCAGGCTCTGCAGGACCTGCTGCAAGGCCGCGACGTCCTCGCAGCGAACGATCAGCGAGGCCGGGCCAAAGACTTCCTCGCGCAATTCGCGGCAGGCCATGAAGGCCGTGGCCGAGGTGGCGAACAGTGCCCCGCGCGCCTGCGGCCCCTGCCCTTCCGGGCCCTGGGCCAGGGCCTGCACCCGGGCATGCGCGGCGAGAATGGCCACGCCTTGGCAGTAGCTGCGGTAAATGCCCGGCGTGAGCATGGTCTGTGCCGCCACATGGCCGAGGGCCTCGGCGGCGGCCCGCTCAAAACGCTGCAACGCCGGCCCATCGACGGCCAGGATCAGCCCCGGGTTGGTGCAGAACTGCCCGGCGCCCAGGGTCAGCGAGGCAACGAACGCCGAGGCCATCGGTTCCGCGCGTTCCTCCAGGGCATGGGGCAACAGCAGCACCGGGTTGATCGAACTCATCTCCGCATAGACCGGGATCGGTTCGGGGCGCGCCGCGGCGATCTGCATCAGGGCCATTCCGCCGCTGCGCGAGCCAGTGAAGCCCACGGCCTTGATCCGCGAATCCGCCACCAGCCCCTGGCCGATGCTCCGGCCACTGTCGAACAGCAGTGAAAACACCCCCTCGGGCATGCCCTGCTGCCGGGCGGCCCGAGCGATGGCCCGGGCCACCAGTTCCGAGGTCCCGGGGTGGGCCGAATGCGCCTTGACGATCACCGGGCAGCCCGCTGCCAGGGCCGAGGCGGTATCGCCACCGGCCACGGAAAAGGCCAGGGGAAAGTTCGACGCGCCGAACACCGCCACCGGCCCCAGGCCGATCTGCCGCAAGCGCAGTTCGACCCTGGGCAGGGGCCGGCGCGAAGGTTGCGCCGGATCGATCCGCACCCCGAGGAACCCGCCGTTGCGCACCACGGCGGCAAACAAGCGCAACTGGCCGACGGTACGTCCGCGCTCGCCCTCCAGGCGGGCGCGGGGCAGGCCGGTTTCCAGCTGGCAGCGCTCGATCAGCTCATCGCCCAGCTCAAGGATATGGCTGGCGATACTCTCCAAAAATGCCGCCCGCTGCTCCAGCGGCAACTGCCGATAGGGCTCGAAGGCCGCCTGGGCCAGGGCGCAGGCGCGCTCCAGGTCGGCCTGTTCGGCACCGCCAAAGGCCGGTTGCAGCACCTCGCCGCTGGCGGCGGCCAGCCCGTGGATCCGCCCATTGGCGCCGAAGCGGGCGCGTTGGCCGATCAGCATCTGTCCAGTCACTGTCATGGCTTGCCTCGTCTGTTGAAAAATGCGCACGCTCATTCCACCTCATCGCCGTCCAGCACCAGCTTGGCGCCGGGCACCCCGGTGTTGGCGCCCCAGGTGTAGATGCACAGGGCCATGAGGGTCACGGTCAGGGTGTCGAAGGGGTGAGCCAGGACGCCGATGCCGCCGAAGCTGCCCAGGTAGGAAATGACGATGGTCAGGGCATAGAAGGCGATCAGCCACAGCGACGAGCGCACCTGTTCGCCAAGGCTCAGGTGGTCGGTCGGCACCAGGCGCTTGCACAGCAAGTAGATCACGAACATCAGGATCTGCAGCCCCAGCAGCCAGGACACCGTGCCCCAGCCGGACCAGTAGACAATCAGCGCCGCAATCACGAAGGACACCGGCCCGAGCAAGGCAAAACCGCGCACCCGGAACGGCCGCGCCAGCTCCGGCGCGCTCTTGCGCAAGGCCGCGACACTGACCGGCGCCACGGCGTAGCTGAGCACCAGGGCTGCCGAGACCACGTTGATCAGCGCCTCCCAGGAGGGAAACGGCAGGGTCCAGAACACCGACAGGCCGAAGGTCAGCCACAGCGCCGGGCGCGGGATGCCGGACTGCTCATCGATGCGTGTGAAGACCTTGAAGAAGGTCCCGGTGCGAGCCCAGCCATAGACCACCCGCGGCGTGGCGTTCATGTAGATGTTGCCGCAGCCGCTGGGGGAGATCACCGCATCGGCCACCACCAGGTAGGCCAGCCAGCCGACACCGAGGGTCAGGGCGATATCGCGGTACGGCAGGGAGAACTCCTTGCTGATGCCGCTCCAGCCGTTGGCCAGCATTTCCGTGGGAATGCTGCCCAGGAAGGCCAGTTGCAGCAGGCCGTAGATCAGGGTCGAAAGCAGCACCGAGAGAATCAGCGCGATGGGAATGGTGCGCTGCGGATTGCGCACTTCACTGGCCACGGAAATGATCGGCGTCAGCCCCAGGTAGGCAAAGATGATGCCCCCCGCCGAGACCGCCATCTCGATCCCCGAGAGGCCGAACGGAGCAAAGCCCTGGACATGAAAGTTGTCGGGCTTGAAGAAGGTGAACAGCACCGCGATCACCAGCAGCGGCACGACGAACTTGAACAGGCTGATGAAGTTGTTGGATTTGGCGAAGGTCTTGACGCTGTAGTAATTGAGCCAGAAGAACAGGCACAACAGGGCGAACTGCAACAGCCAGCCGATGATCGTCGGGTTGCTGGAACCTTCGTGGGTCAATACCGGAAACCAGGCCGCGGCGTACTGCCGGGCCGCCACCACTTCGATCGCCACCAGGCTGGAAAACGCGATCAGGGTGATGAACCCCATCAGGTAGCCCAGCAGCGGCCCGTGGGAGAACACCGGGTAGCGCACCACCCCGCCAGCACGGGGCAGGGCTGCCCCCAGCTCGCAGTAGACGATGCCCAGCAGCAATACGGCAAAGCCGCCCAGCAGCCAGGAAAAGATCCCCGCCGGACCGGCAATCGCCGAAACGTGGCTGGCGGCGAACAGCCAGCCGGAACCGAAAATCGCACCCAGACCGATGAAGGTCAGGTCCACCAGAGAGAGTTGTTTCTTGAATTTGCCTTTGCCTGACATGGGGCTGCGCCTGTTTTGGATTATTGGAATGGGCAGGGGGAATGTCACGTCGGTGGGGCCGTCCGACGCTTGCAGCGTTGCACCCGGAAGGTGCCTGGTTGTTTTTGCGCAGTGGGCGCCCTTCACCCTGGGCGCCCGCAACCGCCTTACAAGCCGACGTCCGGCAGGCTTGGGCGCGTGGCCAGGGCCTTGGCGACTATCGCCTTGACCTCGGCCAGGGTTTCGCCCTGCAGCGCCAGACGCGGCGGCCGGGTGATGGACGAACCACGGCCCACCAGTTCCTCGCAGAGCTTGATGCACTGCACCAGGTCCGGGCGGGCATCCAGGTGCAGCAGCGGCATGAACCAGCGGTACAGGGCCAGGGCCTCCTCGAAGCGCTTTGCCTTGGCCAGGCGGAACAGCGTCTCGCCCTCCTTGGGGAAGGCCACCGACATGCCGGAGACCCAGCCCTCGGCGCCCACCGCGACGCTTTCCACCACCACGTCATCGAGCCCGGCGAACAGCACGAAGCGATCGCCGACGGCATTGCGCAAGTCGATGAAGCGCCGGGTATCACCGGAGGAATCCTTGAAGCAGACGATGTTCTCGCAGTCCTGCAGGGCGATCAGCACGTCGGGGGTGACGTCGTTCTTGTAGATGGGCGGGTTGTTGTAGACCATCACCGGCAGGTCGGTGCCGGTGGCCACGGCGCGAAAATGCGCGGCGGTTTCATGGGGCTTGGCCGAGTACACCAGGGCCGGCATCACCATCACCCCATCGGCCCCGGCCCTGGCGGCCTCGCGCACGGTGTTGCGGGCAAAGTCGGTGGTGAATTCGGCCACCCCGGCAATCACCGGCACCCGGCCGCCAGCGGCGTCCTTGGCGACTTCGATCACCGCGAGTTTTTCCGCGGTGCTCAACGAGGTGTTTTCCCCCACGGTGCCGCACACCACCAGCCCCGAGACGCCATCGTCCACCAGGCTGCGCATGACCTTGTGGGTGGCTTGCAGGTTCAGGGAAAAGTCGGCGTTGAACTGAGTGGTCACCGCGGGAAACACACCGCTCCAATGGATGGCTTTACGGCTCATGGTTTTGTCCTTGTATGAGGTCGGCCGGGCCGACAGGCGTTGGATACGCAATCCAGAGTCGCCTTTTATCCCCCTCGCAGCTTGAGACTTTTCGCCCCTGAAGGGGACGAAATCGGCACACTTGCCCGGCGCGCGCACCCTCCTCCAGCGGCGTTTCCACAGCCCCGCTAACTGTGCCGATTTCGTCATCCGCCACAGCGAAAACCCACAAGCGGCGCCCCCCTCGCCAAGGCCACTCTGTAGCTCTTTGCCCTCAGGTGCCCTCATGAAAAAAATAACCGTGATCGACTCCCACACCGGGGGTGAACCCACCCGCCTGGTCATCGACGGCTTCCCCGAACTGGGTGACGGTTCGATGGCCGAGCGCTTGCAGATTCTGCAGCGCGAGCACGACCACTGGCGTCGCGCCTGCGTGCTCGAACCCCGAGGCAGCGACGTGCTCGTAGGGGCCCTGCTGTGCCAGCCGCAGGCCAGCGACGCCTGTGCCGGAGTGATCTTCTTCAACAACAGCGGCTACCTGGGCATGTGCGGCCACGGCACCATCGGCCTGGTGCGCTCGCTGTATCACCTGGGCCGCATCGGCCAGGGCGTGCACCGTATCGAAACCCCGGTGGGCACCGTCGAGGCCACCCTGCACGAAGACCTCTCGGTCAGCGTGCGCAACGTCCCCGCCTACCGCTACCGCACTCAGGTGGCGCTGCACCTGCCCGGCCAGGGCACGGTGCACGGCGACATCGCCTGGGGCGGCAACTGGTTCTTCCTGATCAGCGACCATGGCCAGCGCATCGCCCTGGACAATGTCGAGGCCCTGACCCAGTACAGCTGGAGCGTGCGCCAGGCCCTGGAAGCCGCCGGCATCACCGGCGCCGAGGGCGGGTTCATCGACCATATCGAGCTGTTCGCCGACGACCCACAGGCCGACAGCCGCAACTTCGTGCTCTGCCCCGGCAAGGCCTACGACCGCTCGCCCTGCGGCACCGGCACCAGCGCCAAGCTGGCCTGCCTGGCGGCCGACGGCAAACTCGCCCCGGGCCAGGCCTGGCGCCAGGCCAGCGTCATCGGCAGCCAGTTCAGCGCCCACTACGAACTCGCGGGCGAACGGCTGATTCCAAGCATTCGCGGCAGTGCCCACATCAGCGCCGAAGCCACCCTGCTGCTCGACGACAGCGATCCGTTCGCCTGGGGCATCGGCTCGTGAAGCCAGTGGCCGAGGCCGAAGTGCTCGTGGTCGGGGCCGGCATCATCGGCGCTGCCTGCGCCCATGAGCTGGCCCGGCGCGGCCTGCGGGTGCAGGTGCTCGACGATGGGCGTGGCGGCGCCACCGGGGCCGGCATGGGGCACCTGGTGGTGATGGACGACAACCCCGCGGAACTGGCCCTGAGTCACTACTCCCTCGGCCTTTGGAGGCAGCTGCGCGAACGCCTGCCCGAAGCGTGCGCCTACCGCAACTGCGGCACCCTGTGGCTGGCCGCCGATCACCACGAAATGGACCTGGCGCGGGCCAAGCAGCAGGCCCTGGCCGATCATGGCGTCAACGGCGAGCTGCTGGAGCACAACCGCCTGGCGACGCTGGAGCCGATGTTGCGCAACGGCCTGGCCGGTGCGCTGAAGATCCCCGGCGACGCGATCCTCTACGCCCCGGCCACCGCCCACTGGATGCTCGGCAACCACCCGCTGATCAGCCAACTGGCCGCCCGGGTGTGCCGCGTCGCCGGGGATCAGGTGGAGCTCGCCGACGGCCGCGTACTGCGTGCGCAACGGGTATTGCTGGCCAACGGCTTCGCCGCTCGGGAACTCGTGGCGGCACTGCCGCTGCGGCCGAAGAAGGGCCATCTGCTGATCACCGACCGCTACCCGCAACAGGTCAGCCACCAACTGGTGGAGCTGGGCTACGCCGCCAGCGCCCACGCCAGCAATGGCACTTCGGTGGCTTTCAATGTCCAGCCCCGGCCCACTGGCCAACTGCTGATCGGCTCGTCCAGGCAGTTCGACAGCCTTGATCCGGCCATCGACCCCAGCGTACTGGCGCCCATGCTGCGGCGTGCCGTGGAATATCTGCCCGCGCTTGCCGAACTCAACGGCATCCGCGCCTGGACCGGTTTTCGCGCCGCCACCCCGGACGGTTTGCCGATCCTCGGCGAACATCCGCAACAGTCGGGCCTGTGGCTGGCTGTCGGCCATGAAGGACTGGGCGTCACCACCGCCCCCGGCAGCGCGCGACTGCTGGTGGACCTGATGCTTGGCGAATGCCCGGCGATCGACCCGCGCCCCTATCTGCCCGAGCGCTTCGCCGCCCTGACTGGAGACTTGCCATGATCATCTACCTGGACCAACAGGCCCTGCAGGTGGCCAACGGCCTCAGCGTGGCCGCCGCCGTGGCCGGCAGCGCTGACCCGCGCACCCGCACCTCCTGCAGTGGCCAGCCACGCAGCGCGTTCTGCGGCATGGGCATCTGCCAGGAATGCCGGATGACCATCGACGGCCGGCGCCAGCTGGCCTGCCAGACCCTGTGCCGCGACGGCATGCGCGTGGAGCGCAGCCAATGAGTGCCCAACACCTGCAGTGCCAGATTCTCATCGTCGGCAGCGGCCCGGCCGGGCTGGCCGCCGCCCAGGCCGCCAGCCACCGCGCCCGTTCGATCCTGGTCGTCGATGACAACCCGCGCCCCGGCGGCCAGATCTGGCGCAACGGCCCCGAGCATCCGCCCAGCGCCGCCCAGGCCGAACGCTTCAAGGTGCTGCAGCACCCGGCAGTGCGCTACCTCAGCGCCACCCGCATCGTCTCCAGCCTGGGTAGCCACAGCCTGTTGCTGGAGGATGCCCGGCAAGCCTGGCACCTGACGTTCGAACAGCTGATTCTGTGCTGCGGTGCCCAGGAACTGCTGCTGCCCTTCCCCGGCTGGACCCTGCCCGGGGTGACTGGTGCCGGCGGCCTGCAAGCCCTGCTGAAGAATGGCCTGCCGGTGGCCGGAAAGGCCCTGGTGGTCGCCGGCAGTGGCCCCTTGCTGCTGGCCAGCGCCGCCACCGCGCGCCGCGCCGGCGGCCGCGTGGTGCGGGTGCTGGAGCAAGCCCCCGCGGCCTCCCTGCTGAGGTTCGCCGGCCAACTGTGGCGCTGGCCGAACAAGCTGGCCCAGGCCCTGAGCCTGGCCACCCCGGCCTACCGCTGCAACACCCACGTGGTCGAGGCGCTGGGCGAACAGCGCCTGCAGGCCGTGCGCATTCGCCAGGGCCGGCGCACCCTGGAAATCCCCTGCGACTACCTGGCCTGCGGCTTCGGCCTGGTGCCCAATGTGCGCCTGGCCAGCCACCTGGGCTGCCGCCTGGAACAGGGCGCCATCGCCGTCGACTCGCAGCAGCGCAGCAGCCTGCCCCAGGTCCTCGCCGCCGGCGAGTGCACAGGCATCGGTGGCAGTGAACTGGCGTTGATCGAAGGCCAGATCGCCGGTTGTGTCGCCAGCGGGCAGGCCGACCGGGCCGCCGCGCTGATCCGTCAGCGCCGTCATTGGCAGCGCTTTGCCGACAGCCTGCAACGGCATTTCGAGCTGCAACCGCAGATCCTGCAACTGGCCCGAGCTGATACTCTGCTGTGCCGGTGCGAGGATGTGCCCTACGCCGCGGTGGCCGAGGCCGCCGACTGGAGCCGCGCCAAACTGCACAGTCGTTGCGGCATGGGCGCCTGCCAGGGCCGGGTTTGCGCCAGCGCCGCGCAACGCCTGTTCGGTTGGGCGCCAACCCCGCCACGGGCGCCGCTGGTGCCGGCGCGGGTGGCGACGCTGCTGCTCGACGGCCAGCCGCCATTCCCCGGCGTCGGCGATGCGCACACCGGCCCATGAGCACCCTTGGCTTTATCGAAGCAGATTCATCCCCCAAGCCCCCCTAGAGAGAGGCAGACGATGATCGATAGCGCACAGCTGCAGCACTTGCCCCGGGCCATCGCCGCCCACGCCCCCCGGGACCTCAATGGCCTGCTGGCCAACATGGCGCCGATCACCCCGCTGCTGGACTGCATCCCCAGCGCGGTGTTCTTCATCAAGGACCTGCAAGCCCGCTACCGGGTGGCCAACCTGACCCTGGCCCAGCGCTGCGGCTTCAAGAACGTGCGCCCCCTGCTGGGCAAGACCTCCGCCGAAGTCTTTCCGGCGGTGCTCGGCCCGGTCTACACCGAGCAGGACCAGCGCGTGCTGCGCCAGGGCATCACCATCAAGGGCCAGCTGGAACTGCACCTGTATGGCAGCCGCGAACCCGGCTGGTGCCTGACCCACAAACTGCCGTTGTACGGGCATGACGGGCAGATCATCGGCATGGCCGGGATCTCCCTGGACCTGCAGGCGGCCCATGACACCCATCCCGCCTATGAACGCCTGGCGGCGGTGGACCGGCATATCCGCGAACACTACAGCGAGACCATCCGCCTGCAGGACCTGACCCGCATCGCCAACCTGTCCATCGCCCAGCTGGAGCGCTACTGCAAGCGCATCTTCCACCTCACGCCGCGGCAGATGATCCACAAGGTCCGCCTGGAACACGCCTCGCAGTTGCTGCTCACCGAAGAACCCATCACCGAGGTGGCGCTGCAATGCGGCTACACCGACCACAGCGCCTTCAGCCGCCAGTTCCGGGCGCTGACCGGGCTCAGCCCGCGCCAGTTCCGGCAGAACGCTGCCCGCTAGCGCGGGCTCATTCCTGGCAGAAGGCGCGGTAGTCGAACAAGCGCTCGAAACCGGCCTTGCGATAGATCGACAAGCCATCGAGCGAAGCTTCCAGCACGCAGATCCTGGCGCCCTGGGCCCGAGCGAACGCCAGCGCCGAGTGGATCAGCGCCGTGGCGTAACCCTGCCCCTGGTATTCCGGCACCGTGCCGATGTCGTCCAGACGCGCCAGCCCCGCCCCGAGGGACAGGGTCAGGGCGCTCACCGGGCGCTGCTCGACATACAGGGTGAAATGCCGCAGGCCGCTGCCGGCCGCCAGCGCCGCCCGATGCCGCGCCAGGTACTGCTCGATCCCCGCGCCGCCAGACTCGAACGCGCTCTGTACCGGCTGCGCCCAATCCTCCAGGCGCTGATCGGTGCAACGTATATCCGCCGCCGGAACCGGCGCCGGCACTGCGCCGTGGCGCGCCAGATCGAGAACCATGCACGTGGTCTTGTCCGCCGGCAGCAGGTGCTGCTGACGCAACGGCTCACTGACCCGGGGCACCTGCGCTTCGGGCACCACCACACAGAACGGCATCCCGGTGCGCTGCAGGAACGCCACGCCTTCGGCCAACTGCCCCGGCTGGTCGGCGCCGCACTCGCGCATCATCAACAGGTTCAGGCTGCTGGCTTCGACTCCCGTGCAATAGGCGCTCAGGCCGCTGCCGAAACGGCGATAGAACTGCGAGATGGAAACGAAGAAATGGTCTTCGGCCTGGTGATACAGGTCGATGATCGAAGCATGGGTAGCGGCTGGCATCGGCGGCCTCCTTGAGCGTCGCGGCGCCTCCATCCGGCGCCTGGTCCGGGCCACGTTAAGCCCGGCACCGCCGCGGCTCCAGCACAATCCTGTTTTATTCTGCGAAGGCATGTTTGCAGTTGTAAGCAGACAGCCAATTGCCTTGCTCCAGCGGCCAGGAAGCCCGGTGCTTCCTGCCGCCTTTGCTGATTGCACTGCGGGCAGATCACCTACTCATAAAAGCCAACGGTCTTCTTCAGGTGGTCAGAGTATTCGTAGATCTCGTCGACGGAGCTGATCGGGTGGCGAGTCTCAACCTTGTCCTGGTCGAAAATGCCGATGTACTTCTGTGATCGATTGAAATGCAAACGGCAAATCGGCTTGCGATTGTTATCGTCAAGCAGGATGCCGAAATAGCTCTGGGTATCGCGTTGCACAATGCGCTTGGCATCGACCACCGAACGCACTACCGCTCGTACGATGTGATACCCCTCAAGCTCTTCCAGCGTGGTGAAGATTTTCTCATCCGAACGTTCCCCCTCATCAACGTCCGCATCATCGTTGAGTGGAGCCGAATGCTGAGCAATCAGTACCTGATTGGTACCACTCATGGCTGACTTCAGGCGGTCATTGATCTGGTCGTTGAGAAACTGCCCAATGGCTTTGCGCGTCAGCTCGTAAAACTGATCCCGGACTTTTTGCGTGATAACGCCTTCATAGACTCGCGATGCGAAGACTTTCACAAAGTCGTCGTCGGGCTTGCTGACTTGGGAAGCGATGACCTTCTTGATCTGGCTGACGTACTTCAACTCGCCCGCTGCGCTGAGAATTGAATCGACGTCAAACGCTGACTTGGTCAGTTTGATCAGCTCCGGCACCGAGTACTCATCGATGTCCAGCAGATCAAGTTCAAGAAAGGGTTTCTCATCCATCTTGTTCGGCGCATCCAGGTCAGTGAAGAACTTGTAGACCTGACCATTGGTGAGGATGGATATGCGTGCGCTGGTCACATGAAAGTAACGAAACAGCTGGGACGCATGGTTGATATGCAGCGGCTCACCGATTTTCTTGCACTCGATAAGCATCTGTACCTCACCGTCCTTGATGATTGCGTAGTCGATCTTTTCGCCTTTCTTGGTCCCGACATCACAGACAAATTCCGGAGTCACCTCCATGGGATCGAAAACGTCGTAGCCCAAGACCGTACTGATAAAGGGCATGACAAACGCGTTCTTGGTCGCCTCTTCGGTTTGGATGGCCGCGCCTTGTAAACGTACCTTGGCAGCGAGACTGGTTAATTTTTCAAGAAATTCCATAAGAGACCTCTGACAGATTCCGATCCGTGAATTAGCGTGATGGCACTTTGAACGCCATTGATACTAGCCACAAACCGGTACAAAGACAGACATCCCCATCAACTCAAGCGCGCGACGCTGCTCAGCATCGGAGTAAAGAAAAAAACACTTCTCATCTACCGCACTCATTTCACGCTGAACGGATGAAATAACACCTACGCCACAACGCCGCTGCCGCCCCACAACGAATGCGGGCGGGTACTGCACGGCCACGACAGCGAGCCGCTGATCATCCATTTCAATCCGTACCGCGAGCGAAACGGCTCAACCGTCCAGGCGATCGGAGCGCCCGGCCTGCAGGGCCTTGGCCATCTGCAGGTGGTTTTGCAGCTTGGGCAGCGTCTCTTCGGCAAACGCCTTGAGCTCCGGCACCTCGCTGGCCTGCGCTTGCTGCTGGATCTGCTGGATGGCCTCTTCGGTGGCCTTGACCTGGCTCGCGGCGTAGGCACGGTCGAAATCTTCACCTTCGGGCACGGAAGGCATCAAGCGCCTGGCCTGGTCCATCACCTGTTCCCGGGGGGCGACAGGCAAGTCCAGTTGCTTGGCGATCTTGGCCAGGTGCTGGTTGGCCGTGGTGCGGTCGTTGATGACCTGGATGGTGTATTCCTTGACCGCCTTGGACGAGGTTTGCTGGTGCGCCAGGCGGCTGGCTTCGATATCGGCCATGCCCTTGGCCGAAGCGTCATCGATGAAATCCGCAGGGGACTGGGCCAGGGCGCGGGTGGCGCCAAGGCCCAGGAGCAGTGCCAGTCCGGCACCACGCATGACAGTGGCGATGGGATTCATGAGGTGGCTCTCCGCGTGCAAATGGATCTGCCGGGAGCCGCGGCTCCCGTCTGCATAGGGAAAAGCCCGGAGCGCAAAGGTTTAGAAAAACCGTCGCCGGCACGACGAACGGTGAATGCCGGCAACAACACAACAGCCTGGCCGGGCCCCTCTGCGCGGCTTGCCGGATCAGGCCCTGGAGCGGCTTTTCTGCGCGCGCTTGACCGCGTACATCGCATCATCAGCGTGCTTGAACAACTGTTTTTCCTCCAGGCCGTGCTCGGGATACAGGCCGATGCCGATGCTGGGCAGGATGTTCAATGAATGGCCGTCCAGGCGCAGCGGCTCGCCCAGCGCCCGATGGATTTTCTCCGCCACCCGCTGGGCATCCTCGCTGTGCTGCACGCTCTCCAGCAAGATCACGAACTCGTCGCCGCCCATCCGCGCCACGGTGTCGACTTCCCGCACGCAGCCCTTGAGCCGGTTGGCCACCGCTTGCAGCAGCATGTCGCCCACCGCGTGCCCGCAGGTGTCATTGACCTCCTTGAACCTGTCCAGGTCGACATACAGCAAGGCCATGCGCCCCGAGTCGCGTCGGGCCCGCGCCAGGGCAGAGCGCAGGCGCTCACGCAGCAGTTCGCGGTTCGGCAGGTGGGTCAGTTGATCGTATTCGGCCATGTAGTGCAGCCGCGCATGCAATTGCTTGCGTTCGATGGCCGTCGCCAGTTGCGCGCTGACGTATTGCAACAGCTCCTGGTCCTGTTCGCTGTAGCTTTCGGTGCCCGGAGCGCTCTTGACCATCAGCACGCCGATGGTGCCCTTTTGCGAATTCAGGGGGACGCCGAGCCAGCAGCGCGAGCCCTGGATAGCCGCGAATTCGCTCCAGAGCTTGCGGTTCATCGGACATTCCGGCGCCAGCAGCAAGGGCTGGCCACGTTGCAGCACTTCGACGCAGAAGCGCTCGATCAAGGTTCCCGGCAGCTCAGGGCTGCCCTCGCAATCATCGACGTGATAGGGAAAGCTCAGGTTCTCGTTCCGCTCGTCATACAGCGCCAGGGAACAGTTCAGGGCCGGCAACCATTCGCCGATGATCCGGTGCACCCGGCGGAACAGCGCCAGCAAGTCTTCGGTGGCATGGGCCGCCTCGGAAATCGCGTACAACGCCGCCTGCCGGGATTCCGCCTGCTTGCGCTCGGTGATGTCCCGGGCCACGGCGATGCGCAACTGATCCACTTCCGACCAGCGCGCCGACCAGAGGATGTGCGCCACGCGCCCATCCTTGCGCAGGTAACGGTTCTCGAAATTCGGCTTGGGCACGCCGCCCATGATTTCCCGGGCCGCCTGCAAGGTGCGCTCGCGATCGGCCGGGTGCACCAGCTCGATCATCGGGCGGCCGATCAGTTCGTCGGCGGTGTAGCCGAAGACCCGCTCACAGGCGGCGCTGACGAAGACGAAGCGACCCTCGACATCCACGGCGCACACGGCGTCCAGGAGCAGGTCGATGAAACTGGCCAGAGGCGCGGAGTTCTTGGTTGCCATCAGAGAAAGCTGCTACCCATAAAAAATGCACTGAGTACCCATCCCTTGAGCCCGGTCGCAGGTCCAAGCCCGCGACAGCACACCGTCGCAACCCGCGCGGCATGTCACGCCTTGTTGCTGACCAGCCCTGGCACTGCATGCGCCAGGGCGTTGATTGCGAAACCGATGAACATCACCCCGCAAACCCGGGTAATCGCCAGTTCGTGGCGCTGGTACCAATGACGCACCTTACGCGCGCCAACGATGCCGATGAGAATAGCGTATGCACCGAGGCCACCAAGGAAACTCAGGGCAATCAGCCCCGGGAGCATTGACCAGGTCAGCAGTTCGGCGCGGCTGGAGAGCAGCGCAGTGAAGGTCGCCACCGCCACCGGGTAGGCCTTGGGGTTGGTCAGGCCGAACAGGATCCCGTGCCAGAACGGGTTGCGCGCCGGCCCCTGGGGCTCATCGCCGTTGCGCCGCTGGCTGCGGATCGCCCGCAGGCCGAGCCAGAACAGGTACAGGCCGCTGAGCACACCGAGGATATTGAACGCATCGCTGCCGATCTCCCGGGCACCGACAATCGCCACCAGGGCCGTGCTGCACCAGACCACGTCACCCAGCATGTGCCCGCAGAGAAACCCGGCCCCCGCCTGCCGCCCGCGGGACGCGCCGATGCCGAACACCGCCAGCACTCCGGGCCCGGGGGTGATCGCGTAAATGAAACCCGAGGCGATTACGGCCAGCAACAGCGATGAGGTCATCAGCAAGACTCCAGAACGATGTGCCTGACAAAAACGCCAGGCACGGGACGAATGTGGCGGATTCTGCACGATCAAGGCACCTTGCCACCAGCCGCTTTCGTCAGCTGCTTCCAGGCAGCGCAACCTCAGTCGGTGGGGTAAAAGCGCATTCGCGCGTAGGGATGTTCGCGGCAGGCGCGTAATCGCGAGACCAAGTCACCGACATGAACCTCCAGTCGATGGCCATCGGGATCGAGAAAATAAAACGACTCGCCCTCGCTGCGGTTGTCGCGCCACTCCTGCACCCGTGCCTCCCGCAGGCGCTGGACCAGCGATGGAAAATCCGCAGCACCGACGCCAAAGGCGTAATGGGTGTAATCGGCAGCGGCCGGCGCCTGCCGTTGCGGGTCCAGGGACAGGCACAACCACAGCCCCGGCAACGACAGGTAGGCTCCGGCTTCCCAGGTGGCCTCCAGACGCAGTTGCAACAGCGCGTGATAGAAGGCCAGGCTACGGGGCAAGTCGCTGACCGCCAAGGTCAGGTGGTTGAGACCAGTGAGCATGGATCACACGCCTTTCAGGGCTTTGGGCAAAGGGTATTGCCGACCGTCATAGTGCAGGGTCACCTGGGTGTTCCTGGGCGGCAGGTCACGGCTTTCACAACCATCGCGGCCCTTGAAATGCTCGGTGCTGACTTCACGGGTACGCACGATCAGATCGGCGTAAGCATTGCGCTGGCCGCTGCCGACTTCCAGGGTCCGGTGCAGGGTCCGGGAGCGGCCCACGCACTCGCCGCCCCAGCCAAACTCGCCGTTGCTTTCGTCCATCACCAATCCTTCCAGCAGCGGCAGGACTTCCTTGTCTTCACGTCGGTACAGGGTCAGCACGCTCTTCTCGTAGGGCATGGCGCTGGAGCTGTGATGGTACAGGACCCGCAGACCAAAGGCCCGCTGCTCTTGGTTCAAGCGGTAGCGCCCGGTATCGATCTGCAACCCTTGCAGAGCCACGGCATCGGAAAACAGCGCGGAATCCTTGTAGTTGCTGGCCAGGGTCCAACCAGAGTCGATGTCCTGCAACGATACGTCCAGGCTGTAGCTGCTGACGTCGCCAGCCTGGCTCCCGGGCATGGGCGTCGCCCGGGCACTGATGCTCAGCTCCGGCTCCGCGGGCCAGGGCTTGCAGACATAGAACTCTCCGGGGGTATCCGTCGTGTTGTCGCACCGTGCCTGCGCCGCCGTGACAACCCCCAGCCAGGCACAAAGCGCCAGGCCCAGGCCGCATGGTTCAAACCACTTCATCAACACTCCTTCAGATACCGCTGTAGCCATTGGGCAGGACATAACGCTGGCCGTCGTAATGCAAAGTGACGAGCACCGGCTTGGCGGTCACCGACTTGGACCGGCACTCCTCGCCGACTTTTTCGCTTCGGGTACTGACGCTGACCGAACGCACGATCAGGTCGGCATAACCGTGGCTGCGGGTCTTGGCGATCTCCAGGGTACGGGTGGTTTTCGTCCACTCCCCGGCACACAGGCCGTCCCATTCACCGTTGTAGGAATGAGCCAGGAACTTCTCCAGCACCGGGCGCAGGGTACTGCCCTCTCGCACATACAGGCTGAGCCAGACCTGACTGAAGGGGTTGACCCGGGACGAGCCCTCGAACCCGGCCCGGACCCCAAACGCCCGCACCTGTGGCGTCAGTTGAAAGCGCCCGGTGTCGAGCTTCACGCTCTCCAGGCGAACCGCGTCGGAAACAAAGGCCGCAGGCTGTGCATAGCGTGCCAGGACCTGCCCGCTGTTGCGCTCCAGCACTGCCAATTGCAGGTTGTAGGTGCCGTCATCGTTGCCGGTGTCGCTGGGATCCGGGACCCTCTCGGACAGCAGGCTGATGCCCTGGTCGGCAAAGGCCGGCCAGTCCTTGCACAGGGAAAAGCCCGGAACTTCGGCATTGCGTGGCGGCGGCAGGCATTGGGCCGCCACCGATGTGGCGCCGGCCAGGACCGCCAGGCCGCCCAGTAGCGGGATAAGGGAAGAGTGACGGAACATTCACGACTCCTTGTGACAGGCGGATACAGCGCGATTTCAGGTCGCACTATCCTCTGCCGCGCGGTCGCTTTCAACGCTGGGAGCTCGCGCTTGGGCGTGGCCTTGCCTGGTAACAACCGCAGGCCTGACGAATGGCCGGCCTCAGGCTAAGGTATGACGAGGTAGTATGTTGTATTACACATCACTACAACGAGACCGCCATGTCCATCATGTCCCTGCGCCTGCCCGATGAGCTCGCTGAAACCCTGGCCCTGCTGGCAAAGGCCACTGGGCGCAGCAAATCGTTTCTCGCCGTGGATGCCCTGCGTGAATACCTGGCGCGGGAAGCCTGGCAGATCGAGGAAATCCAGCAGGCGCTGAACGAGGCCGATGCGGGTGACTTCGCCAGTGCCGAAGAAGTCGCGGCCGTCGCCGGCCAGTGGACCGACAATGCGCATTGAATGGCTGCGTGGCGCCCTGAACAACCTGACGACGAGGCGCGTCATATCGCCCAGGATGATCCCCGGGCCGCGGGAGAGTTTGTCAGGGCGTTGTTGGCCAGTATCGAGCAACTGGCCCGCTTCCCCTCAAGCGGCCGCGAAGGCCGCCTGCCCGGCACCCGGGAGTGGGTGGTACCGGGGTGGCCTTACCTGATTCCCTATCGGGTGCGGGGAGACCGGCTACAGATACTGCGAATCTTCCACACCCGCCGTCAGCCACCGGCGCGCTGGTGATCACTTCGCCGGCCAGCCGGCTCCTGCAGAGCCGGTGACTGCAGAAGCTGGCTGGTCAGCGAATCCCCCTTTTCCTCAGAACGCGTTGCGGAAGATCTCCTCGATCTGCCGCTGATCCGCCGGGCGTGGGTTGGTCAGGCCGCAGGCGTCTTTCAGGGCATTGGCTGCCAGCAGCGGAATGTCCTGCAACTTGGCACCCAACTCACGCAAACCGGCAGGAATCTCCACGTCCCGAGCCAAGGTGCGAATCGCCGCGATTGCCGCCTGAGCGCCCTCTTCCGGGCTGAAGCCACGAATGTCCGCGCCCAAGGCATGGGCCACATCGGTCAGACGCTGGGCGCATACCGTGGCATTGAAGCTCTGCACATGGGGCAGCAGCACCGCGTTGCACACACCGTGAGGCAAGTCGTAGAAACCGCCCAGTTGGTGGGCCATGGCGTGCACGAACCCCAGGGAGGCATTGTTGAATGCCATGCCGGCGAGGAACTGCGCGTAGGCCATGTTCTCCCGCGCCGCCAGGTCGTTGCCGTCGTGCACCGCCTGGCGCAGGTTGGCGCTGATCATTTCCACCGCCTTCAGGGCGCAAGCATCGGTGATCGGGTTGGCGGCGGTGGACACATAGGCTTCCACGGCGTGGGTCAGGGCATCCATGCCGGTGGCGGCGGTCAGGCCCTTGGGCATCGCCACCATCAGCGCCGGGTCGTTGACCGACAGCAGCGGCGTGACGTTGCGGTCGACGATGGCCATTTTCACGTGGCGCGACTCGTCGGTGATGATGCAGAAACGGGTCATTTCGCTGGCGGTGCCGGCGGTGGTGTTGATGGCGATCAGCGGCAGTTGCGGCTTGGCCGACTGGTCGACGCCTTCGTAGTCGCGGATCTGCCCGCCATTGGTGGCGCACAGGGCGATGCCCTTGGCGCAGTCATGGGGCGAACCGCCGCCCAGGGAGATGACGAAATCGCACTGGGCCGCCTGCAGTTGCGCCAGGCCCTGCTCAACGTTGGCGATGCTTGGGTTGGGCTTGGCGCCGTCGAAGACCACCGAATCGATGTCCTGCATCGCCAGTTTCTCGGCCACCATGCTGGCCACCCCGGCCTTGGCCAGGCCGGCGTCAGTGACGATCAGCGCCTTGCGAAATCCATAGTTGCGAATGGCGCTCATGGCCTCGTCGAGACAGCCGATGCCCATGATGTTCACGGCTGGAATAAAAAAGGTGCTGCTCATCAGAAAGTCTCCCGGCGAATGCCGATTTCACGGTGTCGATGCAATGTTTGCCGGACAGGATCGACCGATCGGTCACCGGCGTTGTTGATCTGGCTCAAGGGTCGGTCGTGATAAAGTCGGCGCCCGAAAGACCTCCAGCCTTGAGACCGATGACCGCGATGATGGATTTCCAGGAATTTGATGCCGAACTAGAAGACTGGAACGCCCTGCGCGCAAGCACGCCGTTCAGCGGCTTGCTGATCGGCAACGGCGCCAGCCGCGCCGTGTGGGAAGACTTTGCCTACGACTCGCTGTTCGAAAACGCCCGTACGGTGGAAGAAAAGCCCCTCAGCCAGTCCGAACTCAGCGTGTTCGATGCCCTGCAGACCCGCAGCTTCGAGCAGGTGCTGGGTGCCCTGAAAACCACCAGCCGGGTCAACAAGGCCCTGGCGGTCAGCTCGGCGGCGCCGCGCAATCGCTACTACGCGATCAAGGAAGCACTGATCAATACCGTGCACGCGGTGCACATGCCCTGGCGCCTGGTCCAGGCGCAGAGCCTGGCGGCGATCAACCAGGAACTGCGGCGCTACCCCACGGTGTTCACCAGTAACTACGACCTGCTCAACTACTGGGCGGTGCAGCATGACAGCCAAGGCATCGACGACCTGTTTCACGGCGCCGATCCGGCCTTCGCACTGGGCGCCGCCCCCAGCGCCGCGACCCGCCTGCTCTACCTGCACGGCGGCCTGCACCTGGTGCGCAACCTGGACGGCAGCGCGCGCAAGCTGACCTCCACCGAAGGCACCCTGCTGGGCAGTTTCGCCATCAACAACACCCTCAAGACCCTGGACGACGTGCCGTTGTTCGTCAGCGAAGGGCCACTGGCGGACAAGCTCAAGACCATTCGCAGCTCGGACTACCTGTCGTTCTGCTACCAGCAGTTGCAGGACCACAGCGGCGCGCTGTGCATCTTCGGCCACAACCTGGGGCCCCAGGACAACCACCTGGTGCAGGCGATCCGCCAGTCGACGGCCAAGACCCTGGCGATTTCCATCTACCCGCGCAGCGCGGCGTTCATCCAGCACCAGAAGCGCCACTACGCCAAGCTGTTCGAAGGCCTGGACCTGAGCCTGCGCTTCTTCGATGCCAAGACCCACGCCCTGGGCAACCCGGCCCTGTCGGTGCCCGTCGAACGCTGACCGCGCCGAGCGCGGGCGTTCTGGGGATCGCCGCGGGCCTGCGGCCCGTTCGCAGCCTGCGGCAGCGGCTACAGGACGTGGCCGGGGTTCACTCTTCGTTGCTGTGCACGACGACCAGCAACTGCGCCTGTTCGTCCCCCAGGGAGCGGATGCGGTGGGGTTTCTGCGCGTTGAAATGCAGCGCGTCGCCACGGTTGAGAATCACCCGCTCGCTCATGAAGTCCACTTCCACCTGGCCTTCGTGGACAAACAGGAACTCCTCCCCCAGGTGTTCCTTGAAGGTCTTGTCACTGAACTCCTTGGCCGGGTAGATGATGAACGGCAGCAGGTTGCGCTCGCTGACCTGGTGGGCCAGCACCGCATAGCCCGGAGCCTGGTCGTTGGCCGCCAGCGACTGGCGCTCGTCACTGCGCACCAGGCTGTAGCTGTCGAGGCTGATGCTGTCCTCGGCGAACAGTTCCTCGACCTTGACGTTCAGCGCCTTGGCCAGTTTCAGCGCCGCCGCGATCGACGGGGTGTTCAACCCGCGCTCGACTTTCGACAGATAACTCTTGGTCATCCCGGATTTTTCGGCCAGCGCCTCCAGGGTCACGCCAAGTTTTTTTCTCAGTAATTTCAAACGGATAGACATGTAGAGCGGTTAATCCATCTAGGAAACAACGATTGGCGCTTGCCAATGACACAAAGTGTCATATAGCCTTTTAAGTGTCATCGCGACTCACCCAACGACCTCGCAAGCAGCAGGTGAAGCGCAGATCCGACGTCCATTGCACTTCTCAAAGGACCTTCGACATGGCCAAGACATTAGCACTGCCCAAAGACCAGCTGGTCAAGCAAGCCCTGACCCAGATGCAAAACACCCTGGCGGATAATACGTGGACCGACCGACAAAAGCTGGCCCTGACCTGCCGCATTCTGTTCGAGAACGGCCATGACTCGGGCCTCGCCGGGCAGATCACCGCCCGTGGCCCGCAACCGGGCACCTACTACACCCAGCAGCTGGGCCTGGGCTTCGACGAAATCAGCGCCAGCAACCTGCTGCTGGTCAACGAAGACCTGGAAGTCCTCGAAGGCCACGGCATGCCCAACCCGGCCAACCGTTTCCACAGCTGGGTGTACCGCGCCCGGCCGGACGTGAACTGCATCATCCACACCCACCCGACCCACGTTGCCGCGCTGTCGATGCTCGAAGTGCCGCTTGAGGTGTCGCACATGGACCTATGCCCGCTGTACGAGGACTGCGCCTTTCTCGAACCCTGGCCGGGGGTGCCGGTGGGCAACGAAGAAGGTGAAATCATCTCCGCGGCCCTGGGCGACAAGCGCGCGATCCTGCTTTCCCACCACGGCCAGCTGTCCACCGGCGCGAGCATCGAGGAAGCCTGCGTGATCGCCCAGCTGATCGAGCGCGCGGCCAAGCTGCAACTGTTGGCCATGGCCGCCGGCCGCATCAAGCCGATCCTGCCGGAGCTGGGCCGCGAAGCCCACGACTGGATCTCCAAGCCCAAGCGCCACGGCGCCGCCTTCAACTATTACGCTCGGCAAAACCTGAAAAAACACGCCGACTGCCTGAACTGATCCACCCCTTATGCCTTGCAGGAGTTGCACCATGTCTACCACCAAGATCCACGGCATCATCGGCTACACCGTCACCCCCTTCGGCACCAACGGCGAAGGCCTGGACCTGGACGCCCTCGGGCGTTCCATCGACCGCATGATCGACGCCGGCGTCCACGCCATCGCGCCCCTGGGCAGCACCGGCGAAGGCGCCTACCTCAGCGACGCGGAATGGGACCAGGTCGCCGAGTTCAGCCTCCACCACGTGGCCAAGCGCGTGCCAACCATCGTCAGCGTCTCCGACCTGACCACCGCCAAGGCCATCCGCCGCGCGCGCTTTGCCGAAGCCCAGGGCGCCGACGTGGTGATGGTGCTGCCGACCTCCTACTGGAAACTCAGCGAAGCCGAGATCCTCGCCCACTACCAGGCCATCGGCGCCAGCATCGGCGTGCCGATCATGCTCTACAACAACCCGGCCACCAGCGGCACCGACATGTCGGTGGAACTGATCCTGAAGATCTTCCACAGCGTGGAAAACGTCACCCTGGTCAAGGAAAGCACCGGCGACATCCAGCGCATGCACAAGCTGCAACTGCTGGGTGAAGGCCAGGTGCCGTTCTACAACGGCTGCAACCCGCTGGCCCTGGAAGCCTTCGCCGCCGGCGCCAGCGGCTGGTGCACGGCCGCAGCGAACCTGATCCCGCAGCTCAATCTCGACCTCTACCAGGCGCTGCTGGACAACGACCTGCAGCGCGGCCGGGAGCTGTTCTACCGCCAGCTGCCGCTGCTGGATTTCATCCTCAAGGGCGGCTTGCCGGCCACGGTCAAGGCCGGGCTGGAACTGACCGGGCTGAACGCCGGCGAGCCACGCCGGCCGGTGTTTGCCCTGAACCAGGGCGCACGCCAACAGTTGCAGACGCTGCTGCAGACCCTGGGCTGATGCCCTGAAAAAAAAGCCCGGGCGGCTGACACCGTCCGGGCTTTGACAGGGGCGCGTTCAAGCGGCGCTCAGTGGCTGTTCAGCGCCACCGGGGCCTTGGCCTTGAACTGCGGGTCCTGCAGCATCTGTGCGATGAAGTCGTCGGTGATGCGCTGCACATGCTGGTATTGGCTGCCATCGGGATTGGCCCAACCGCGCCAGGAGCGGGTCTGATTGCTGACCCGATACTTGGCCAAAGGCTGGTCGCCACGGCTGACATGGAACATCACCTGGCTGTCCCAGGTGACCCGGCCCGGCACGATGAAAAAGGTCATCGCACTGAGCAGCCCCATGGGAATGTTCTGCCAGCCATAGTAATCACTGTTGGCCATCACGATCACGTTGTAGCCATCGACGCTGAACCCCGACTGCACCTGCTCGAAGGTGCCGCGCCGACGCAGTTCGTCACGGATCAGCCCGCCGGGGATGGCCCCGATCACACTGACGCTGATCGCCGGCAGCCGCTGCTGATAATCCACCTCGGCCGGCTTGAGACTATGGCTGGTCTGGCAACCGCCAAGCGCCAGCATCCACACCATCAATAACCACACCCGACCGCGCATTACAGATCCCCCGACAGCATGGCCTTGAGCATCGACGCCTTGGGCCCCTGCTCCTTGACGATCAACGCGGTGACTTCTTCCATCTTCTCGAGATCGACCCGTTGCAGGCTCGGCACCTGCGGGTATTTGGCGCGCACCAGGGCGGCGTCGCGCTCCAGGTGGTCGCTGTGCAGAAACACGCACTTGGCCCCTGCGGCCGACAGGCAGCCGGCGCGGAAATCACCCAGGTAATAGGCCTTGCCGGCTTCCAGTTCCAAGGGGATGGAGAAGTCTTCGCGGCTCCAGGCGGTGGCGTTGCCGCGGTCGAAGTACAGGTTGTAGATCTCGTAGCGCCCGGGTTTGAGCGGCATCACGAACAGGCTGCCGATGCCGTGCCAGGTCTCGCGCACATCCCGTGGCGTGCGACCGTAGATCTGGTTGTACAAGCGCGCCGAGGCGAACCCGTCACCGCCCCGCGGGCGAATCAGCAGCCTCTGTTCGTTGGCGGTGTGCACCGCCTTCGGCCAGATACCCACCACGCCCACCACATAGGCCACCCCCGACTGCGAGTCGGGGCGCATGCTCTCGGCGATTTTCGTGGAAGACAGGCTGTAGCAACCGCTCAGCGCCAGCAGCGCGGCGAGTAATACGAGAGGGCGAATCATGAGGTCGCAGATCCCTTGGACAATGATCGATAACGTCAACCCGTGCGCCAGGCATGCCGACCGCCCGGTGACGGGCGCGGAGGATAATGCAAGTGATGGCATTTCGCCAGATTTCAGTCGCCAATCGGCTGGCGCCCGCCTGGGGCTAGACCCCAAGCTCGCCGCCATCGCGGGTGCCCGCTTCAGTCGGGCCGATGGCGGCGCAGCAACACGGCCTTGTCCCTGGTCAGGACGAGCGGCCCAGGCCTTGCAGAACCGGGCTCAAGCGCCCGTCAGGTCCTTGATGTTGTGGCTCGGACCGTTGGCCTTGACGCTGGCGATGCCCTTGTCCCGGGCCGCCTCCGATGAATAGGTTTCACTGCTGCCGATGATCTGGTGATTGGCCGCCTTGAGATTGAAATAGGGCTTGCCGTCCTTGGCGCTCTTGCGCTCGTAGCGCTCTTCCAGGGGGCTGTTGGCCTGCACCGAGGCAATGCCGTTCTCGGCGGCTCCGCGCGTGGTGTACAGCTCACTGGTGAGAATGGTCTCGGCGTTGGCCGCCTTGAGCAGGAAACGAAACTGGCCGCTGCTGCTTTTCTTCAACTCATACCATCCGGACATGCTGTTGCTCCTTGGGTTGTTCGATAGGCGTTGATCGATGGGCGTTGCGCCTTGAGAGTAAAGCCCCATTCGCCGATTCAGCCATTGCCCCTCTGGCTGAAGAATCGGTTTGCCACCCGTTCCAGCCCCAGGTGTTCGCGCAGGCTGTGCCCCGTGTAGCGCTGGCGAAACAGGCCCCGGCGTTGCAGCTCGGGGGTGATCAATTGCACAAAGTCGTCGATGGCCCCCGGCAGGTGGGTGAACAGCACATTGAAGCCATCGGCGGCGTATTCCTCGTACCAGGTCGCCATCTCGTCGACGATCTGCCCCGGCGTGCCCACCAGCACCTTGTGCCCGCTGGCGGACAGGCTGCGCAGCAACTGCGCCAGCGTTGGCCGCTCCCGGCGGACCAGCTCCACCACCAGTTGCCGACGGCTCTTGTGCCGTTCGGTGGGCACCGCATCCGCCAACAGCGGCACCTGGGCGTCCAGGGGCAGGCTCGACAGGTCGATGCCCAGGTCCAACAGGTAGGACAGCGCCTTGAGCTGGGCCTGCGGGTCCTGCAACGCCTGCAATTGCTGGTACTTTTCCTCGGCCTCGTTGAAGCTGCGGCCCACCGTGGGGGCGATGCCTGGGAAGATTTTCAACTGCCCGGCATGGCGGCCGTAAGCGGGAAGTCGTTCCTTGAGCCCGGCGTAGAACGCCTTGGCCTGCTCCAGGTCGGCCTGCGCGGTGAACACCAGCTCGGCGCAACGCGCCGCCAGTTCACTGCCTGGGCCCGAGGAACCAGCCTGGGCGATCACCGGCCAGCCCTGCACCGGCCGTGGTGCGTTCAATGGCCCTTGCACCTGAAAGTGCTGTCCGTGGTGCTGCAACAGGTGCATCCGCTCCGGGCGCAGCCACTGGCCGCTGGCCTTGTCCCGGGGGAAGGCGTCATCGGCCCAGCTGTCCCACAGGCCGCTGACCACGTCGAAAAACTCCTCGGCGCGGGCATAACGCTGGGCGTGGCTCATGGGCACGGGCTGATTGAAGTTCTCGCCGCCGATCAGCCCCGTCACCAGGTTCCAGCCGGCCCGGCCCTCGCTCAAGTGGTCGAGCGAGGCGAACTTGCGCGCCAGGTTGTAGGGCTCGTTGTAGGTGGTGCTGGCGGTGGCGATCAGGCCGATGTGCCGGGTCACCACCGCCAGGGCCGGCAGCAGGGTCAGCGGGTCCCAGCGCAGGCTGTGGGAGCTGCGAGCCAGCACCCGCGGATCGAGATCCCCCACCGCCACGTTGTCGTTGAGAAACAGCGCGTCGAAGCAGCCCCGCTCCAGGGTCTGGGCGTAGTGCCGGTAGCGCTGGAAATTCAACGAGGCATCGGCGTCCGCGCGGGGATGGCGCCAACTGCCGCCGTGGGCTCCGGAGCCGGAGAGAAAGGCCCCCAGCCCCATCTGCCCGCCACGCTCAGCCATGGCTGGCGCCCTCCTCGGCCGCCGCCACCGGACTCGGCGCGGCGCGCAGCAACAGGCTCACCGCAGTCCAGACCAACAGCATCGCCAGCGCCAAGAACAGCATCACCCCGCGATAGCCATTGAGAAAGGCGCCCTGGGCGTCATCCAGCGGCGTGGCGGAAAAGTGGTGGAACAAGCCCACGCCCAGCGCCAGCCCGATGCCGCCGCCAACGTTGTGCAGGGTCATCAGCGAGCCCATGGCCACCGAGCCCACGGCCTGGGGCACCGAAGAAATGCCCAGCACCGTCGACGGCCCGAGAATGCTCGCCCAGCCCAGGCCCATGATGACGAAGGCGCCCAGCAGATAAGGCAGTGAAGTCTGGCGATCGAAGCCGGCCTGCAGCAGCGCCGACAGCACGAACAGCAGCAACCCGGTCTTGATCAGCAGCGCCGGGCCCTTGCGGTCCACCAGCCGCCCCACCAGCGGCGACAGCAGCGCCACGCCCAAGGTGGTGGGCAGTAGCAGCAGGCCGCTGGCCTGCACCGTTTCCCCACGGATCTGCGCCAGGTACAGCGGCATGACGAAAAACGCCACGCAGTAGAACAGCGCCAGGCCGAAACTGGCCGCCACCCCGGCGACGAAACGCCGGTTGGCGAACAGCTTGAGGTCGATGATCGGCGCCGCCACCCGCCGCTCCACCGCGAGAAATGCCCCCAGGGCCAGCACCGCCAGCGCCACCAGCCCCAGGGTCAGGGACGACGCCCAGCCCCAACTGCCGCCCTGGACGATGACCAGCACCAGGCTCGGCAGGCCGATCAGTAACAGCAGCGCGCCCCAGCCATCCAGCCGCGCACCGCTCTCTGCCGAGCGCGACTCCTGCACGCTGAAACTGCAGATGCCCAGGCTCAGCAATACGAAAGGCACGTTGATCAGGAAGATCCACTGCCAACCGAAGGCGCTGGTGATCAGCCCGCCCAGCACCGGCCCGACGGCCAGCCCCACGCCGTTGACCCCGAACAGCACGCCGAAAGCCCGGCCCTGCTCGGCGCTGTCGAAGGTGCTGGAGACAATCGCCCCCGAGGCGGTGTAGAGCACCGCGCAGGCCAGCCCCTGGATCACCCGCGCGCCGATCAGGGTGTCGATCTGCCCCGCCAGCCCGGCCGCCAAGGACGCCAGGCCGAACACGCTCAGGCCGATGAACAGCACCCGCTTGCGCCCATGCAGGTCGGCCAGGCGCCCCACCAGCACCATGAAACTCGACAGCGCCAGGATGAAGCCGTTGATCACCCATTGCAGGGCGTCCACCGAGGCTCCCAGGTCGGCCTGCAGCGCCGGTAGCGCGGTGTTGACGATGGTGAAGTCCACACAGCCGAGAAAACTGGCGATGCTCACACCGAGCAATGCCCACCACTTGCGTTGCTGTTGCGCAAAAACGCTCATGGAAACTCCTTGTCAGTCATGGAAAAACGCTCTGCAGGAGCTGGCCGGCGAACAGGCCCTTGAGCCCTGCACCGCCGGCAGGACGCCGGCGCTGGCACGCCAGCTCCTGCATTGATGGGCAGTTCAGATGGCGATCGCGCCGCTGGCCCAGTTGGGGTGAATGGCGCCGGGCAAGGTGAACGGAATCGGAATCCCGCGCTTCTTGAACTTCAGCGGCAGCCAGCGCACCCGGTCCGGGCTGTGGGGTTCGATCAGCAGCTCGCGGCTGGTGGCCATGGCGCTGGTCATCTGCTGCGGATAGAGCACGTAGTGGTAACCCTCGTCGGCCCACAGCGGCAGGATGATCGGGATCTCTTCCAGGATGTATTCCCGGCACTGGGCCGCCGCCCGTTCGATGTCCGCCTGTTCATCGCGCAAGCGCAGGCGCTCGGTGAACACGCCGATGGTGCTGTCGATGGCCTGGCGCAATTCCTCGCGCTGCTGATAGATCTGGTCCAGTTGCTGGCGCAGTTCGGCGTAACGGTCGCTGGCCAGCTCCTGGTTCCAGCGGGTGATGTGGTACGGCACCCGCAGGCCGTCGAGGATGCTCTGGTTGCGCGCCAGCCAGGCATCGCCGTCGCGGATCGACGCCGACAGCGCCTCGCCGGGAGATTTGCCGTGCTTGTTGTGGCGTTGCAGGGTGTCGGCGACCACCACCTTGACGTGGCTGAAGCCGGACTGGTTGATCAGGTGGATGGTGGACCGCAGCTTCTGGTCCTCGTGGTATTCCTGGCCGACGCTGACCGCCAGGACCACGCGCTTGCCGTCGAATTCGTGCTCCTCGCCGCCCTTGTTGAAGTAGGCCTTGAGGTTGATTTCCTGCACCTTGCTCATGAGTTCAGCTCCAGTAGGCCAAAGGCTGGTGTTCGCCGTAGTAACCGATAAAGACCCCGAGGGTGACCCGGGTGCTGCTGGCCGAAGGGCGTACCGCGTGGATCAGCCGTGGGTTGAGCAGGATCAGGTCGCCGGGCTCGGGCTTGACCACGAAGTCCGGCGGCGGCAGCAGGTGGCGCTCGATGCCGTAGGCCCGTTCGCCCTTCAGGCGGTTGTATTCGTCCTCGTCCGGCTCGATGCCCCAGATCTCCAGTTCACCGCCGTCCTCGGGGATCTCCAGGTAGATGTTGGTCGACAGCTGGGTTAGCAGCGGCGGGCTGTGGCCCTCGGGGGCATTGCGTTCGAGCTTGTCGGTGTGGGGCGTGAGATCGACCCCCGAACCCTGGAAGCGGGCAATGCCGACGAAGCATTTCTGCCCGTCCACCTGCAAAAGGTGCGCGCCCTGGGGCCAGACCTCGTCGAGCAACAGGCGCAGCTCGTCGATGGGCGAGGCCAGAGGCCGGAACAGGTTGCGGATCTTGCGGATGTTGGGCAGGGCCAGGGCGTGGTATTCGGCCCGGCTCTGTTCATCCTGGATCTCGATATAGGCCTTGCCGACCCGGACGAACTCCTGCTGCTGGCTGAAGGCACTGCGCAGTTCCTGCTGGTACAGATGATCCCGCGCCACCTGCAAGGTGTCCGGTGGGCAGAAACCTTTGAGCTGAACGCCGTAAGAGCGTTTTTCCACAACATCGAGGATATGCCGCGCTTCAAGTTTGTCGGCAGTAGTGACTGTGAACATGCAAGCTCCCTTATTCCCTGGAAGTAGCGACGAAGTACAACACTGGCAGAACGTAATAATTTGTTTCAGGGCCACCTTAAGTAGTTGAGAAGGCCTTGTGAAATACCCTTTATCTCTAATCTCCAAACTTAAAAATGTATCGAAAATCAGGCAAATAGCGGCCATTACCGGCACTTTTACAAGGCTGGACCGGCACTATTAAATTTGCTGATAGTCAAGTTAAACAGCGGACATTATTGAAGGGATATTTATTCATTCCTCCCGAGTTCAATTAATAAAAACGCCATCAATTCATTCAACTTCATTGAACTGTTCGTCCATGTAAGCCGCTGCGTCGAACGACTTCTGGATGATGCCTTCCTCGCGATACAGATCAGCGGTGTGCTGCACGTCCGCCACCACCGACGGGCCCACGGCAATGCGTCGCGGCACGGAATAGCGGTTGGAGCGTTCATGGACCTCTACCGGCAGGCCGCTGTAGCCGGCCTGGATGCGGGAAAACTCGGCCTGATGCTGATTGGCCCAGGCATAGGCGCGGTCCAGGCGCCGGAGGAAATCGGCAATCTGTGCCGGCTTGTCATGGATCGCCTGATCATTGGCCACCAGCAGCATGTGCCCGGCGAACAGGCCCTCGCCACTGACCAGCACCCGGGTTCCACCTTCCATCTGCACCATGCTGGTGTAGGGGTCCCAGGTCGACCAGGCGTCCGCCTGACCGTTGCTCAGCAAACTGCGGGACTCGGCCGGCTGGAGAAAGATGAACTGCGCATCCGCGCCGTGCAGGCCTACCGAACGCAACGCCGCCAGGGCCAGGAAATGGCCGATGGAACCACGCGTCGTGGTGATGCGCCGACCCTTGAGGTCGGCGGCATCCCGTAGCGGCGAGTCGTCCCTGACCAGCAGCGCCACCGCCGTGGGCGTGACCTTGAGCTTGATCACCCCCACGGTCCTGATCGGCGCCCCGGCGGCAGCGGCGAACACGAACGGCGCATCCCCCAGGCTGCCGATATCCACCGCTCCCGCGGCCAGGGCCTCGGCGGTGGGCGCAGCGGCGGCAAAGGAAGCGAACTCGATGGGGTACGGCACCTGCTCCAGTTCGCCGGCGGCTTGCAGCAGGATCTTCAGCGACTGCTTCTGGCTGGACACCCGCAGCACCGGCTGCGCTAGCGCATGGCTGCCGAACAGAAGCAGCGCCAGGAGCGCCAGCCGCCGTCTGCTGCGCAGCCGATCGCAGCCTGCGGCAGCGGCTACAGGGGGCTCGTTCGCCTGCTTGATCATCGATCAGAACGCCAGGCTGACGCGGCTGTAGTAATAGCCACCGCCCAGGCCATAGGGCGAGAACATCCCGTATTCATAGGTCCCCGCCCAGGCCTTGAGGCCGATCTTGTCCGGGTACACGTCGAACAGGTTGTTGGCCCCCACGGCCACGGTGAGGTTCTGGGTCACGTCGTAGGCCACGTCCAGGTCGGTGATCCACTTGGCGCTGTAGGTGCGGTCGTTGGCCGGGATGTTCGAGCCTTCGGTGTACTCGCCAAAGCGGGTCAGTTGCAGGTTGGTGGTCCAGTCGCCGACCTTGTAGTTGGTGGACAGGATCCACTTGTCCTTGGGTGTGGATTTAGTCAGGTCGATCTGCTGCTGGCGGTCGAACAGCACATAGCCGGCCCCCAGGCGCGACAGGGCCGCCGGGGTGTCCGCCAGGTCGCGGATGGTGGTCTTGTTGTGGTTGTAGGCCAGGCTCCACTTGGCCGTGCCGTACTCGCCGAACGACTGGCTGTAGTCCGCCACCAGGTCGACGCCCTTGGTCCGGGTGTCGGCGGCGTTGGTGTAGTACTGCCCGGCGAGGTTCGGCGACAGGCCGTTCTCCACCAGGATCTGCGACACCGCCGGGCCCTTGAGGATGCCGGTCTGGAGGATGCGCTTGTCGATGTCGATCAGGTAGAAGTCGGCGGTCAGGCGCAGCCGCTCGGTGGGCTCGGCGGTGAAGCCCAGGCTGTAGTTGCGCGAGGTTTCCGGCTCCAGGTCCTTGGCCCCCAGGGCAATGGCTTCCGGCGAGTTGGGGCGCATCTGCTTGGTGCGCACCGAGCTGGTGGTGCCGCCCGCGCCGAACTGGGTCACGGTGCTGGTGGTGGAGAACACGCTCTGGGCCAGGGACGGCGCGCGGAAACCGTTGCTCACCGCCGCGCGCACCGCGTAGCCGGGGAGGAACTCGTAGCGCGTGGTCAGCTTGCCGCTGGTGGTATCGCCCACCCCGAGGTTGTACTTCTCATAGCGCGCCGCCGCGCCGACGTACCAGTTGGGGGTGATGTTCAGGCCCAGGTCCACATAGGCCGCCTCGCTGTGACGCTTGAGGCTGTAGGCGTCTTCCGGGGTGGTGCCGTTGACCGAGAACAGCCCCGGGTCCGGCACCACGCCGGCAAAGGGGCCGGTGGCCGGCACATAGCTGCCCTGGTTGTAGGAATTGGGTTCGCCCTCCTCCAGGGCGTATTTCTCCCAGCGGTATTCCACCCCGAAGGAGGTTTCCAGCGGGCTGCTCCAGCCGATGTCCAGGGCCCTGGAGAAGTCCAGGTTGTTGGTCCACTGGTCGAACACCAGATTGCCCAGGTGGAAGTCGTGCTGACCGTAGGGGCCGTTGGAGATGTTCAGGTTGTTGGCGGTGTCCAGCACCCCGCGGTCCTTGCCGTAGGTGCTCGACAAGTCCCAGTCCCAGCCGCCCGCCAGGCCCTTGGCGCCGCCGGCGACCTGGAAATCGGTCTCGCGGATCTCCCGCCGCGCCTGGCCGCCGTTGGGGTACGGCGCATTGGGCACCCCCGCCAGGCTGGTGATGTCGGTGGGCTTGCGGTGGCCCAGGTCCTTGTTGCTGTTGCGGTAGCTCAGGGTCGAAAACGAATACAGCTTGAGGTCATCGGCCAGGGGCAGCTCGGCGTTGTAGGCCAGGCTGGTGGTGCGGTCGCGGCCCAGGCCGTATTCGGTGCCCCAGCCCTGGCGATTGCTTTCTCGCGGGTCCGGCGAGCCGTCGGCCTGCTTGAAGTACAGCTGGCCGCTGGCGGCGCTGGAGCGCTCGTAGGGCTCCTGGATCTTGGCGTCCCAGGACAGGTTGAAGAAGCCGCCGTCCTCCCCCAGCTTGTTGCCCCAGTTGAAGGCCTCGTGGCCGGTGGTGCCGTCGCCGTCGTAGTACTGGCCCAGGGTGGTGTCCGAGGTCAGGCCCTCGGCGTTGCGCTTGAGGATGATGTTGATCACCCCGGCAATGGCGTCGGAGCCGTACTGCGCGGCGGCCCCGTCGCGCAGCACTTCGATGCGCTCGATGGCAGCGGTGGGAATCAGGTCCAGGTCCACCGGCACCGAGGCGTTGCCGACCCGCGCGCCGTTGTTGATCAGCGCCGAGTTGTGCCGGCGCTTACCGTTGATCAGCACCAGCACCTGATCGCCACCCAGGCCGCGCATGCTCACCCCGCGCACCAAGAAGGCAGTGCCGCCGCCGTTGATGGTTGGCACGTTGAACGACGGCAGCAGGCGCCCGAGCATTTCTTTCAGGCCGTTCTGGCCGATGCTGCGCAGCTGTTCGCTGTCGATCACATCGATCGGCGCCGGGCTGTTGGTGACGGTGCGCTGCTGGCTGCCACGCACGCCGGTGACCACCACGGTGCCCAGGGTTTCATCGGCGGCCAGCAGCTCCACAGGGGTTGTCAGGCTCAACAGGCCAAGGCTCAGGGGCGCGGCGCCGCGAACGATTTTATGCAAGGAAATACCCATGACTTCAGATCCTTTTGAATGGCGCTCAGCGCGACCGGGCGGCGACGGTTTCGACTTCGATCAGGGCCCCGGGCAGTACCAGCCCCGCCACTTGCACCGTGGTCCGGGCCGGTTTCAGCGGTTGTTTCTCGGTGCCGAAGAACTCGCGAAAGGCCACTTGCAGGCCGTCGAAATCCAGCTTGCCGCCCAGGGCCGGATCGCCCACCAGGTAGATCCGCAGCTGCACCACATCCCCCAGGGTCAAGCCCTGGCTGGCGAGTATGGTTTCCACCTTGCGTAGCACCACCCGGGCCTGGGCCTCAGTGTTGCCGGCGGCATGGACCTGCTCCTTGGGCGCCTTGGGGTCCACCGGATCCGGCAGCAGGCCGGAGAGGTAGGTCACCTCGCTGTTGGCGGGCAAGGTCACCGATTGCAAAATCGGCGAATGGGGATAGGTGGACGGCACGCGCTGGATCCCCGCGGCCCAGCTGCTGCTGGCGGCGCACAACAGCCCCAGCCCTACGACGGTGTTTTTCAAAGACATGCAAAGACGCTCCAAGGTTGTGTTTGCCAGCTTCGGAGGTCCGCTACCCGGCAATGGGTGACTGCTCTGTACGAAAACTGCCTGCGCTTCGATCATGCTGCGTTAAAAGCAGGCTCGGAATGCTCATGTAGGCCCCTACACTCCGCTTCCTCGCCTGCTTTTGCCTTGCCTGATCTTTGCTCGGCGAGTTTTTTGTACAGAGCCAGGTGAGTGCTCGGCTTTTTCAGGCCGTTTGCTGTAGCGACGAGCCTTGCGCCCGTTGAAAAAGGTGGCGCACCACGCGCCGCGCGGCGCCGGCGGCGGCTTCCTGCCAGATGCCCACTCCGCTGTGGGCCAAGCCGTCGCTGGTCAGGTAGACCCGGCCCTGGGGCTGGTTGAGCAGGTTGTAGTCCGGCTCGGCCACTTCATGGCTGATCCAGGGGCCGAAGTTGTAGGGGATCTTGCCCCAGGCAATCACCAGCGGCTTGCGCAGTTCATGGCCATGGCCGGGGTGCAGCAGCTCCACCGCCTGGCGGGAAATCTCGATCTGCTGGGCCAGGCTTTTCTCCCCGAACCTGCGCGCGGTTTCACCGTTGTTGTAGGCCGCCACCAGCACCCCCTCGGCCTGGTTGAAACCGCCGCTGGGGTACCAGAGCCCGGAAGCCTCCTGGTTGATGAACGACAGCCCGCCGTAGATCTGGTACTGGCTTTCCCAGAAGCGCCGCGACTGCCAGGCCACCTTGTTGGCGTAGCCGAACTGCACCGCGCCGATGGCCTGACGCACCGGGGCGCTGAAGTTGTTCTCGACCTTGGCCAGCAACGGCAAGGGCAAGGAACTGATCACGTAGTCGGCCTTGAGGCGCTGGGTGCGGCCGCTGCGGCGATCCAGGTAGACCACCTCGGCACCGTCGGCCTGGTTGGTGATGGAACGCACCTCGCTGTGCAGCCGCAACTGCCCTTGCAGACGCCGGGCAAACGCCTGGGGAATGCGGTCCATGCCGCCCACCGGCTGGAACATGGTGGGCGAGAATTCCGGGTATTCATCGATCATCAGCGCCGTGGTCAGCGCCGGGTTGAGCAGGGTCTGCAACGGCAGCGGGTCGTTCTTCTGCGCCAGCTGGTCACCGGCACCGGGCCAGACCTTGTAGCCGGAGCGCGCCGAGCCCAGGTATTCGAGCTTGTCGGAAAGGTCGCCCCAGGTTTTCAGAAAGCTCAGCAAGTTGCTGCGATCGGCAGCCGTCAGCTCCTGGTCCAGGGCATGCCGGTTGACCGCCTTGGCCAGCAGTTCGGAAAAATGCCCGCGGCTGTCGTTGACCGCCTGACGGATCTGCAACGCTGGCTGATTCAGGTCCGGACGCACCAGGGCATTGCGGCTGGTGTTGACCAGCACCTCCAGCTCCACCCCCAGCTCGCGGCAGTAGCCGAGCATCAACTGGTGATGGCTGGGCAAGCGGCCGGCCCCGGCATTGAGGTAGAAGCCGTCGTCGAACTCGGCGACCTGCACACTGCCGTCGCTGTACTCCACCCGATCGCCGCCGCGCACCGTCCAATTGCGCCCGCCGACCCGGTCCCGGGCTTCGAGCAGCGTGACCTTGAACCCGGCCTTGTTCAGCTCATAGGCGCTGACCAGGCCACCGATCCCGGCGCCGATCACCACCACCGAAGCGCCCTTGCCCACCGCCGCGCTGGGCAGCGACGCATAGTTCTCCTCGAAGGCCTCGGCATTGCCCGAGCCGCCGAACAAGCCCATGACCGCGCTCGCCGCCTGCACCCCGCCGACCGCGGCGATACGGGCGATCAATTGTCTTCTGGTCAGTGGCATGCCAGCGCTCCCTGCTGTGAAATGGATAGTGCGTTCGGTTATAGATCGGCGACTTATGCAGTCACTTGGGTCTATGTGAAGCCATCCTAGGGGCGCTCATTTAATAAGAGAAATACATTTTAAGCATATGCAAATATTACTTTGTTTCATATTCAGGCGTACAGATACTGCACAAGACGCATGAACAACAGTGACTAGCCAGTCGCAAGACAATCCACCTCGGCCAGAGGACCTGCACAGGAAAAAGCCGTTTGTAACATATTTATTGAACGGTAACATTAACAATGATACCGTTCAAAAACCATGTTAAAAGGACACCAACCATGAACTCCGAACTCCAGCACGCGGCCCCCCAACTGCCTGCGCTCGCCTCCTACATCGAGACCGTGCTCGGCGAAACCCCAAGCTTCAGTGCCTGGGATCAGGCCCCCAGCCTTCCCTACTACCTCAACAGCCACTATTGCCTCCTGCACATGACCCTGCTCGGACAGACCTGCGTGGTCTTGCTGGAGAACCCGCAGCAATCGGCCAGCTTGCCGGACGTGAAAAAGCACATGGATACGCTGCGCAAACTGACCCAGGCCCCCCTGATCTTCGTGGCCGAGGCCCTGGCCTCCTATGAACGCAAGCGCCTGATAGACAAAGGCGTACAGTTCATCGTCCCCGGCAACCAGCTGTTCATCCCCGAACTGGGGCTCGATCTGCGGGAGTACTTCCGCGCTCGACAGGAAAAAATCACGCTCATGAGTCCGGCCACCCAGGCCATGCTGATCCATCTGTTGATGAATCCCTCGCCGCCCTCGTTGCAGTTGTCCCAATCGACGCTGGGCGACCCGTTCAAGTACTCCAAGATGACCGTTTCCCGCGCCGTCAAAGAGCTGAAGGACCTGGGCTTGATCGTGGTACACAGCGACCGGCAAGCCCACATCGAGATCCGGATTTCGTCGCATCAACTCTGGAAAGACGCCAGGAAGCACATGCGTTCCCCATTGAAGAAGACCCTGTGGCTGAACCAGATCCCGCACGTGAACAACACTTCGCTGCTGCTCGCCGGCGAGTCGGCGCTGCACGAGCACAGCCTGCTGATGGAACCCCGGCTGCCGGTGTACGCCTGTTCCAGCGAGACCCTGGGCACTCTCCTGAAGGACTCCCCGGCGCTGAGTGAAGTGGCCCCCGAGGACGCCGCCTGCGCCTTGCAGATCTGGTCCTACGAACCCACCGTCTATGCTCGGACAAAGGATGATTGTGTCGATCCTTTCTCGCTGCTCCTGAGCTTGCAGGACAGCAAGGATGAACGGATACAGATCGGCTTGAGCCAAGTGGAAGGAAACTTGAAATGGTAAGGGGGCTGGACCGCTTCCGTGAGTACTTCAGCGACTACGCCGACCGCTACGTGATGATCGGAGGCGTGGCCGCCTACCTGAGCATGGAAGAAGCCGGCCAGGCGTTCAGGGCCACCCGAGACTTGGACATCGTCCTGATCATCGAAGCGCTGGACCCTTCGTTTGTCGCTCGGTTCTGGGAGTTCATACGAGCCGGCGGTTATCAGATCAAGCAACGCAATAACGAAAGGCCGATTTTCTATCGTTTCATGGCACCGGCCGATACCCGTTTCCCTGTACAGATCGAACTGTTCTCACGCAGCCCGGAAGGCATCGATCTGGCAGAGGGCGCGACCTTGAGTCCTATTCCTGTCGACGAAGCCGTCTCAAGCCTTTCGGCCATCTTGCTCAACGACCAGTACTACGACTTTTTACTCGCAGGCATGCAGCAGATCGACGCTATCACCCACATCGGGGCAGACCGGCTGATTCCCCTCAAGGCCCATGCCTGGCTGAACCTGACCGAGCGCCAGGGCAAGGGGGAGCAGATCGACAGCAAGAACATTCGTAAACACCGTAACGATGTCTTGAGCCTCTCGGTCCTGCTTGCCCCCCACTCAACGCACCTGCCCGGCCCGATAGCTGAAGATCTGCAGCAATTCCTGCTGCAACTGGCCGAACAAACCGTGGACCCTGCCGCCATAGGGCTGACAGAAAGCCTGCAACAGCTGATTTGGCGCATCCGGCAAGCCTTTCATCTGACCTGAAACACTCAACCTCCTAGCCAGCGGTAACGGCCTGCGCCGCCGCCAGCACCCGCAGCAGATTCCCACCCCAGATCTTCGCCAGGTCCGCTTCGCTGTAACCCGCCGCCAGCAGGCGCTCGGTGATTCGCGGTAGCTGCGCCACATCCTCCAGCCCCTGCACCCCGCCGCCGCCATCCCAGTCGGCACCAATGCCCACATGGTCCGGCCCCACCACGTCAAGGATGTGCAGCAGGTGGCGCATGTAGTCGTCCAGGCTGGCCCTGGGCTGCGGGTATCGCGCCTCGACCTGGCGAATGCGCTCGGCCAGGTCCGCCACCTGCCCGGGGCTCAGGCTCGCCGCCAGGCGAAACTCGCGGTACAGCGGCCCCAGGGCCTTGTCGCGCTCGGGGTTGGGCGCGCTGTCGATCAGGTCGCTGGGGAAACTGTTGACCTGCACCACCCCACCCCTGGCCGCCAACTGGCGCAGGCGCCGGTCGTCCAGGTTGCGCGGATGGGCGGTGATCGCCCGGCTGCTGGAATGCGAGGCAATGATCGGCGCGCGGGACAGGGCCAGGACCTGGTCGAAGACCTGGTCCGAGGCATGGGACACGTCCAGCAGGATGCCCAGGCGATTGGCCTCGGCCACCAGTTCGCGCCCCGCCGGGCTCAGGCCATGCCACTGCGGCAGGGCGGTGGCCGAGTCGGCGAAATCGTTGTTGGCCGAGTGCACCAGGCCGAGCATGCGCAGGCCCTGGCGGTAATAGGTGTGCAAGCGTGCCGGGTCGGCGGCCAGGGGCTCGGCGTTCTCCATGCTGATGAAGACCACCCGCTGGCCACGGGCGACGATGGCCGGAACATCACTGGCCTTCAGGGCCAGGGCGAAGTCATCGGGGTGGGCGGCGATCAGGTCGCGGATCCGCGCCAGCACCGCCAGCCCATGTTCGCTGGCCTGGGTCCGGCCCTCGGCGTTGAGCGGGCCCTGTGGGGTGAAGATGGCCCAGAACCCGCCGTCCAGCCCGCCCTCTTTCATCCGTGGCAGATCGACCTGGGACAGGTCGTCCCGGTAGCCATGGCGCTGGGTGATGTCCCACCCGGGGCGGGCCAGTTGCATCGGGGTATCGAGGTGGCTGTCGAGCACCGTCAGGCGCTGGTGCAGCGATGGCGCCGGGCTGGCGGCCAGCGCCCAGGGGCTGACCAGCGCCAGGCACAGCAAGGTTCGAGAAAACATGGGGCCTCCTGGCCAATCAAAGAAATCGCCCCTTCGGATCGTGGGCGCTGCATGGCTTGGCGGCCTGTTCGCCGGCAAGCCGGCTGCCACAGGGTCAGGACCAGTGGAAGCTGCGGTCCCACAGCCCGGAAACATCCAGCTGCTGGGGCAGGACGCCGGCTTCGAAGAACAGGTCGGCCACGTCCTGCTGGGATTTCACCGCCGCATCGTCCACCGGTTGCAACAACCGCGGGCCGCTCTGGGCCCGGTACTGGGCGAGGAACACTTCGCGCGGCATGCCGAGGATCTGCGCGCTCTTGGTCGCCCATTCCTCGGGATGGCTGGCGATCCATTGCCAGGCGCGGTACTCGCGCAGGATGTAGTCGGTGATCGCCGCGTGCTTGAGCGGGTCGGCGATGCTTTGCTGGTTGGCGGCGATCACGTAGTTGCCGGACAGGTAGCCCTGGCCGGTCTTCAGCACCCGGGCCCCGGCCCGCAGTTCCGCCAGCTGGATGAAGTAGCCGAAGCTGACCCAGGCATCCAGGGCGCCGTTCTGGAAGGCGGCGAAACCGTCTTGCGGGGTCAGCGCCATGGGCACGATGTCGGCAAAGCCCAGGCCCTGTTCCTTCAGTGCCTTGAGCAGAAAGTAATGCGAGCTGGTGGAGCGGATGTAGCCGATGCGCTTGCCCTTGAGCTCGGCCACCGACTGCACCGCAGAGCCCTTGGGCACGATGAAGGCCTGGTTGTTGACGTCGCCGGTGAGCACCGCGATCAGCTTCACCGGGGCGTGGTTCTTGATGCCGAAGATCGGCGGGATCTCGCTCATCGGCGAGATGTCCAGGGTGCCGCTGACCAGGGCCTCGAAGCTCAGGTTGCCGCCGGTGAACTCGGCGTACCTGACCTTGTAGGGTGGCGGCTCGATGCCCGCCTCGGCAAAGAAGCTCGGCGCCGCGCCCTTGTAGGTGGCGACATTCAGGGTGACCCCGGATAGATCCACGGCGGCCCCCAGGCCCAGGCGCGGCAAGGCGGCGGCCAGGCCGGCCAGGGCCGAGAGTTGGAGAAAGTGACGACGCTGCATGGGCAAGGGTCCTTAATCGAGAAAGTCCGGTTCTTCGCGCACGATCCGCTCGCGGTAAGGCTGGAAGCTGAACCAGCCGCCGAACTCGGTGCCGACCTGGCGCGCGGTGTGGCGCGCCACCTCGTGGGGGATGAGTCGCGGGGTGCCGGCGGCTTCCGCCAGCAGCTGGGCCTGGGCGGCGTTGTCCATGGCGATGAAGCGCCACACCGCCGCCTCGACGGTTTCGCCCACGGTCAGCAGGCCATGGTTCTGCAGGATCAGCGCCTTGTGCCCCTGCAGCGCGGCGGCGATCCGCGCGCCTTCGCTGGCCTCCAGCACCACCCCGGAGAAGTTGTCGAACAGCCCGTGCTTCTCGTAAAAGGCGCAGGCGTCCTGGGTCAGCGGGTCCAGCAGGCGGCCCAGGCTCGACCAGGCCTTGCCGTGCAACGAATGGGCATGGGCGGCGGCCACCACTTCGGGGTGGGCTTGGTGCAAGGCGGCATGAATGGCGAACGCGGCGAGGTTCAGCGCCCCCTCGCCCTCGATCACCGCGCCTTCGGGATCGACCAGCAGCAGGTCCGACACCCGCACATGGCCGAAATACACCCCCACCGGGTTGACCCAGAAATGCTCCGGGCGCCCCGGGTCGCGCACGGTGATATGCCCGGCGCCGCCCATGTCGAAGCCCAGCCGGGCGAACACCCGGAAGGCCGCGGCCAGGCTTTGCTTGCGCTGCCGGCGTTCCAGCTCGACCGTGGCCTGCTGGGGCGGGTGCTCCCAGCGAAAGACCGTATGGCCATCGCGGGGCAAGTCATACACCGCGGGACGAAAATGTGCGGTCATGTCCGCTCTCCTTGAAGTGGTCATCGATACCCTGCGCGCAAAGGCCCGCAGGACCTTGCTTGGCGATCTCCCGCCAAACCTGCAGCAACCTTGAGAACCTCGCGTCCCTTCGGGCCGTTCGCAGCCTGCGGCAACGGCTACACCTATCCCGGCCCGACATGGGCCCTGTAGCCGCTGCCGAGCCTGCGAGGCTGCGCAAAGGCCCGCAGGGCCTTGCTTGGCAATCGCCCGCCGAACCTTCAGCGACCTCAAGCCCCCTGCGTCTCCTGCGGAGCCGTGCGCAGCCTGCGGCAGCGGCTACACGAAGCGCTGCAGGCCAAGGCTGGAACCGTGTGTTAGTAGCCACGCTGGATCTCCACCGGGTTTTCCAGGGGTAAACCATCACTCCAGCGCTGCAGATTGCGCCCCAGCAAGCGGGCGATATTCAGGTAGACCCGCGGCGAATTGGCCGAGGTGTGGGGCGACAGGCGAATCCGCGGGTGGCGATAAAAAGCGTGGCCCGCGGGCAGCGGCTCGGGGTCGGCGACGTCCAGGCTGGCCAGGGCGATGCGCTCACTGTCCAGGGCCTGCAACAGCGCTGGCTGATCGATCAGCGCGCCGCGGGCGATATTGATCAGGTGCAGCCCCGGCTTGGCCGACGCCAGGACATCGGCGTCGATGATCCGCCGGGTCTGCTCGGTCAGGGGCACCGCCAGCAGCAGGTGATCGGCCCGGGCAAACAGCTGGTGCAGGTCGGCCACCGGTTCGACCCCAGGCACCTCGAAAGGCTGCGCCGAACGGCGCAGGGCCAGCACTTGCATGCCCAGGGCCTGGGCCTTGGGCGCCAGTTCGCGGGCGATGCTGCCAAAGCCGAACACCCCCAGGGTGCTGCCGGCCACCGAGGCCAGCGGCCGTGGCTGCCAGTGTTCGGCGCGCTCGATCCACACCTTCGGCAATTGCTTGGCGGCGGCGAAGATCGCCGCCAGGGCAAACTCGGCAATGCTCTCGGCGGTGCTGCCCCGGGCGCTGGCCACCGGCAGATCCTGGAACAGCCAACGGGGGAAGTAATCCAGGCCCGAGGTCACCAGTTGCACGAACCCCAAGCCGAAGGGCCAGCCCGCGGGCGGCTCTGGCGCGTCGCGAAAATCGGCATGGGGCGCGGCCAGCAGCACTTGCACATCCCCCGGCAGCGCGCGGGGCAAGCCCCGGGGCAGGCTCAGGACGTCGATGCCCGGCAACCACTGCCGCAGTTGCTGGTTGAAGGCTTCATCCAACTGGCTGGCAATGCACGTCACACCTGGGCTCCACGGCTGGGCAAGGCAAAGGCGGCACGGCCCACGGCGCCGAGGATCGCGTCGTTCTGCGGGGTGTGGATGCGGCTGCACAGCACATCGCGGTAATGCCGTTCGATGGGGTTGCCCCGGGCCAGCCCGGGGTTGCCAATGGCTTCGATGCCCAGCTCCACGGCGCTGATGGCGTTGCTGGTCACCAGGTACTTGATCTGGGTCGCCTCGCCCGGGGCGATCCGCCCTTCGGCGGCGGCATCGAGCAGCACCCGGTTGTTCAACAGCAAGGCGTCGATGCGCCCGATCAGCTCCTGGAAGCGCGGCAGGCTCGACAGCGGCGCGCCGAGGTTGGCCGGGGCGCGCTGGGCCAGCCAGCCCAGCAGCCAGTCACGGGCGGCGCGGGCCACGCCGTCGTAGATCGCCGACAGCAGCACCGCCAGCCAGAGCACACCCTTGCTGTCCAGTTCCGAGGGGCGCGGAACGTTGGTCGGCTGAATGTCCACCGCGTGCTCCAGGGGTACGAACACGTCGTCGAAGATCACGTCGTGGCTGCCGGTGGCGCGCATGCCCAGGTGGTCCCAGGTTTCCTCGACGCGGATACCGGGGCTGTCGCGGTGCACCAGCCAGGTGCCGACCTGCGGCTCGGCATCGTCGCTGCGGGCCCAGACCGCCAGCCAGGTCAGCCCGGGAATGCCGGTGGAGTAGATCTTGCGCCCGCTGAGCCGCCAACCGCCCTCGACCCGGCGCGCCAGGGTGGCCGGCAAGCCGCCCCGGGCCGGGGTGCCGAGGTCCGGCTCGACCCGCAGCGCATTGATCAGGGCGCCCTCTTGCACCGCCTCGCGCGCCACGCGCTGGCGCAGGTGCAGGGGCCAGGCGCTGTTCTGTTGCAGGCGCGTGTGCTGCAGGTACTGCATCACCAGCACCAGCGCGGTGGAAGGTTCGCCCTGGGCCACGGCGCCGATCACCCGCCGCGCCTGGGCCAGGGTCGCCTCGCTGCCGCCCAGGGCCCGGGGCACGGTCAGGGCCAGCAGGCCATGCTGGTGCAGGCGCTGCAGGTTGGCGTGGGGAAACTCGCTGTGGCGATCGTAATGGGCCGCGCTGGCGGCGAACTCCTCGCTCAGTTGCTGCAGCAGGTCGGCGAACTCGCTGGAGTCCGGATCAGGGACGCGACGGGACACGGACGAAGACGGTTGCACGCTGGAAAGGCTCATCGGCTGGCAGTCCTGCTCAAGGGGTGGGAGATGTTGACTGCCGGTTCGGCCTCGGTTTCCACGCCCAGCAGTTGCAGCAGCCGCGCGCGCAGTGCCTGGAACCCCGGGGTGGAGGCCTGGCGCGGACGCGGCAGGCGGATCGGTAATTGCTCGGCGATTTGCCCGTTGGCCAGCACCAGCACCCGGTCGGCCAGCAGCAGCGCCTCGTCGACATCGTGGGTCACCAGCAGCACCGCCGGGGTGTGCGCCCGCCACAGGCGGATGATCAGTTGATGCATGCGGATCCGGGTCAGGGCGTCGAGGGCAGCGAACGGTTCATCCAGCAGCAACAGCTGCGGCTCGCGCACCAGGGCCCGGGCCAGGGCCACGCGCTGGGCCTCGCCGCCGGACAGGGTGCCGGGCCAGGCGCCCAATCGATGGGCCAGCCCGACCTCGGCCAGCGCCGCCTCGGCCCGCTCACGGACCCCAGCCCCGCGCACGCCCAGGGCAACGTTGCGCCACACGCGCTTCCAGGGCATCAGCCGTGGCTCCTGGAACACCACGGCCATGGCTGAGGGCACCTGCAACTGGCCCTCATCGATGGGTTCCAGCCCGGACAGGGCCCGGAGCAAGGTGGTCTTGCCCGAACCGCTGCTGCCCAGCAGGGCGACGAACTCCCCCGATGCGATGTTCAGGTCCAGGCCGTCGAGCACCGCCTGCCCGGCGAAACGTCGGGTCACCGCGCGGCATTCGACGGCGGCGCGCACGGGGCCCGGCTGGGGCAACAACACAGTCATGGGTCAGTTCCTGATAAAGGTCGGGCGCCAGGCCAGGGCGCAACGTTCGAGGCCGCGCACCAGCCCGTCGATGCCCAGGCCGAGCACGCTGTAGACCAGGAGGCAGATGACGATCACGTCGGTGCGCATGAAGTCCCGGGCGTCGTTGACCAGGTAGCCAATGCCGGCGCTGGCGTTGATCTGCTCCACCACCACCAGCCCCAGCCAACTGATGCCAAAGGCGTAGCGCAGGCCGACGAAGAACGCCGGCAAGGCCCCGGGCAAAATCACGTGGACGATCAGTTCCCAGCGCTTGAGGCCGAGCAGGGTCGCCGCCTCCAGCAGCTTGGGGTCGAGGCCGCGAATGCCGGAAAACAGCGTGAGGTAGATGGGAAAGGTGGTGCCCAGGGCAATCAGCGCGATCTTTGGCGTCTCGCCCACGCCGAACCAGAGAATGAACAGCGGCACGATGGCCAGGAACGGCAGGGTGCGCAGCATCTGCATCGGCGAGTCGATGGCGATCTCGCCGCGCCGCGACAGCCCCGCCACCAGGGCCAGGAGCGTGCCCAGGCTGACGCCGATGGCCAGGCCGCCGAGGGCGCGCTTGAGGGATACCCACAGGTGCCCGCCCAGCTCGCCGCTGCCGAGCATCTGCCACAGGGTGCCGCCGATGGTGCTGGGGGCGGCGATGATCCGCGCCGGCAGCAGCCCGCTGCGCGACGCCAGTTCCCAGAGCAACAGCAGCAACAGCGGGCTGATCAGGCGCAGCGACAGATTGCCCAGGAACTTCACTCCGGGGCGCTCGGTCCAGCGGGCATACAAGGAGAGCGGGGCTTGCGCAGGCATTTCAACATCCCTATTTCAGCGCGTTCGAGCCCCATGCTAACTACATAAAAAACGTCCGTGAAATTCGTTTTGGTTCTAACTTAATATACAAAGAATGCATTTACAGACATTCAAGACATGCAAATCAATGATTAATTTAAACCTGTTGGAGGCGGCTTGCCGGCGAGCAGGGCCTCAAGCTTTGCGCTGGCAAGCCAGCGCCTACTGGGCGGATTTGCCGACGCGGGCGGCGACCATTTCGCCAAACATGCTCACCGGCTCCTGCAGGTTGCCGAGAAAGCGCGGGTGGATCAGCCACAGGTCGATCACCGGCTTGAAGTCGCTGACCGGGACGATCTCCAGCTTGTCCCGATGGCTGCTGTTTTCCAGCAGCGGCAGCGGCACCAGACCGTAGCCCAGGCCATTGGCGATCAACCCCAATTGCAGCTCGGTGCCGAAGGTTTCCAGGTTGATCTGCAATGACAGGCCCTGGGCGCTCAAGGCCCGTTGCAGGCCGGCGCGAAAACCACAGCCGTCGGGGTTCAGCACCCAGCCGCGCTGGTAACAGTCGGCCAGCTTGCACGAGCGTTTGCGCACCTCGCCCTTGGCCGCCACCACCACCAGACTCATGCTGCCCAGGGAACGCCCCACCACCCCTTCGGGGAACACTTTGCCGGCGGGAAACAGCGCGGCCACCACGTCCAGCTCACCGTTCTCGACCTTGCTCAACAGGTGGCTGCCCCAGCCAGTGGCCACCGAGGTCTGCAACTGCGGATAGAGGCTCTTGAGCTGGCTCAGGGCATCCAACAGCACCACATCGCCGATGGTCTGCGGCACGCCGATGCGCAGGGCGCCGCTGGGGGCGCCGTCACTGGCCACCAACTCGTTCAGGGCATCGATGCTGCGCAGCACTTCCAGGCACTGGCCGTAAACCCGCAAGCCCATGCTGGTGGGCTTGAGCGGCTTGGTGTTGCGGTCCAGCAACTCCACCCCCAGGGCTTCCTCGAAATTCTGCACCCGGCGGGTGATGGCTGGCTGGGTCAACTGCAGGGCATCGGCCGCCTGGCTGATGGTCTGGCAGCGGATCACCGCCACGAACGCGTTCAGATCATCTATCTTCATTCTTTTTTCGCATAATAAATGACTGGAAAAATGTTCGATAAGAATAATACCTTTTAGCTCGCCCGTGTAGTTCGCGTCCTTTGCCTTGTGTCCACGGAGGGAGCCCATGCCCCACAACGCCGCAACAGTCGCTATCGATACCCCCAACTTCGCCCGCCTGCGGGACTTCATCGCCGCCCTCGCCGAGCTGCTGGACGGCCATCCCGATGAGGCCCGGATACTGGAGCAAGGCGCCGACCTGCTGCAGCGCCTGGTGAGCCAGGACGACTGGCTGCCCGATGAGTTCGCCCAGCCCGACCCGCAGCACTATCAGCAATGGCTGCTGCATGCCGACTCGCGCCAGCGCTTCTCCATCGTCAGCTTCGTCTGGGGCCCGGGGCAGCGCACGCCGATCCACGATCACCGGGTCTGGGGCCTGATCGGCATGCTCCGCGGCGCCGAAGACAGCCAGGGTTTCGAGCGCCTGGCCGACGGGCGCCTGCAACCGGCCGGCGCAGCGGTGCGCCTGGTGCCGGGGCAGGTGGAAGCAGTGTCGCCACGCATTGGCGACATCCATCAAGTGAGCAATGCCTACGCCGACCGGGTGTCCATCAGCATCCACGTGTACGGCGCCAACATCGGCGCGGTACGCCGGGCCGTGTACACCCCCGAAGGTCACGAGAAGCCCTTTATCTCCGGTTATTCCAACCGCTTGCTGCCTAACCTCTGGGACTTGTCGAAGGAGCCCCCGCAATGACCGATTTCCCTACCCGCAGCCCGGCGCAGATCCGTCAGGCCCTGCTCGACCGCCAGGAACTGGCACTGATCGACGTGCGTGAAGAGGCGCCTTTCGCCGAAGCCCACCCGCTGTTCGCGGCCAATATTGCGCTGTCGAAACTGGAGCTGGAGGCCTACGCGCGCATTCCCCGACGCGACACCCCGATCACCCTTTATGACCAGGGCGAAGGGCTGGCCCAGCGCGCCGCGACCCGCCTGAGGCAACTGGGCTACAGCGATGTCGCCCTGCTCGAAGGCGGCCTGGATGGATGGCGCACCGCCGGTGGCGAGCTGTTCAAGGACGTCAACGTGCCGAGCAAGGCCTTTGGCGAACTGGTGGAAGCCGAGCGCCGTACCCCGTCCCTGGCCGCCGAGGAACTCCAGGCACTGCTCGACCAGCAGGCCGACCTGGTGGTGCTCGATGCCCGGCGCTTCGACGAGTACCAGACCATGAGCATCCCCGGCAGCACCAGCGTGCCCGGCGCCGAGCTGGTGCTGCGGGTACGCGAGCTGGCCCCCGACCCACGCACCCGGGTGGTGGTCAATTGCGCCGGGCGCACCCGCAGCATCATCGGCACCCAGTCCCTGGTGAACGCCGGCATCCCCAACCCGGTGGCGGCCCTGCGCAACGGCACCATCGGCTGGACCCTGGCCGGACAGAAACTCGAGCACGGCCAGAACCGGCGCTTCCGGCCGGTCGACGAAGACCAGCGGGCCCAGGCGCAAACGGCGGCACGGGCGGTCGCGGACCGGGCCGATGTGGCGCGCATCGACCTGGCCCAGTGGCGGCGCTGGCAAGCCGATGCCCGGCGCACCAGCTACCTGTTCGATGTGCGCACCCCGGAAGAATTCGCCGCCGACCACCTGCCCGGTGCCCGCTCTACCCCCGGTGGCCAGCTGGTGCAGGAAACCGATCACTTCGCCAGCGTGCGCGGTGCCCGCCTGGTGCTGGTGGACGACGATGGCGTACGCGCCAACATGAGCGCCTCCTGGCTGGCCCAGATGGGTTGGCAAGTGGCGGTGCTCGACGGCCTGCGTCCCAGCGACTTCAGCGTGCGCGGGCCCTGGCAGGCGCCGCTGCCGGACACCGCGCCAGCCGAAGAAATCAGCCCACGAACCCTGGCCACCTGGCTGGAGCAACCCAGCACCCTGGTGCTGGACTTCACCGCCAGCGCCAACTACGTGCAGCGCCACATCCCCGGGGCCTGGTGGGTGCTGCCCAGCCAGTTGCAGGAATCCCTGGCCCAGTTGCCCCAGCCGGAACGTTATGTCCTGACCTGCGGCAGCAGCTTGCTGGCGCGCTTCGTGGTGCCCCAGTTGCAGGCCCTGACCCAGCGCCCGGTGTTCCTCCTCAGCGGCGGCACCGCGGCCTGGATCGACGCCGGCCTACCCGTCGAGGAAAGCCGCCAGCAGCTGGCCTCACCACGGATCGACCGTTACCGGCGCCCGTATGAAGGCACCGACAACCCGAAAGAGGCCATGCAGGGCTACCTGGACTGGGAGTTTGGCCTGGTGGCGCAGTTGGGCCGGGATGGCACCCACGGGTTCTTCGTGATCTGAGCCTTTGCGGGGTGGCTGTCACGGGCAAGCCCGCGCCTGCACGCTGCCACCCCGCAGGAACCGGCTTGCCGGCGAAGAGGCCCCCAAGCCTGGCACCGCCCTCAAGGCCCCTTTCGCTGGCAAGCCAGCTCCCAAGAGATGGGTTTTGTGCGAGTAGCGGGCGGACGGCTATCATTTCGTCAAAGTGACAAATAGTAATAATTCTCGATATCATTCGCGACCTTGTGCTCACCGCGTCGTCAAGAAGGATATCCATGTCTCGCTCCAAGCCCGACTCCCCGTCGGTGGACTCTGTCCGCGGGTTCTATGCGGACATCCTGCATTTCCTGCGCAAACACACGGACAACGCCAGCGACGCGGCGGACATGACCCAGGACGTGTTCACCCAATGGCTCGATTACCGTGGCCGAGCCCAGGTCGAACAGCCGCGGGCCTTCCTGTTCCAGATGGCACGCAACCTGCTGCGTGATCATTGGCGGCGCCAGCAGGTGCGCTCCCGGGTCCATCAGCAAACGCACCACGAGGAAAGCCCGGGCCACGAACCCTTGGCCGATGAACAGCACGAGCCCCTGCCCGCGGCCCAGCGCCTGCAACGCCTGGAACAGTTGAAAGAAGTCCTTGCGCAACTCTCGCCGCGCCGCCGCGAAGCCCTTATGCTGCACCGCTTCGAAGGGCTGAGCCAGGCGCAGATCGCCGAGCGCATGGGCATTTCCGTGAGCATGGTGGAGAAACACATCGCCTTTGCCCTGCTGCACTGCAAGCAGCACCTACAACGAGAAAATGGCAAGGAGCAGCCTGAATGACCCGCTTTTCCGGCACCCACAGCGACCTCGACAGCGAGCAGATCGATGCCCAGGCCGCCAGTTGGTTCGCCCGCAACCGCAACGACCCGGACCGCGCCACGCGCAAGGCCTTCGACGCCTGGATCAGCCACCCGGCCCACGCCCGGGCCTATGCCGAGTTCGAAGAGCTGTGGGTCGACCTGGCGCAACTGCAGCAACTGAGCCGACCGATCCCCCTGCCGCGGCCCAAGCGCAGCCACTGGCGCCCGGCCCTGGCGACCGCCGCGGCCGTGCTGTGCGCAGTACTGGCGCTCAACCTGGGTACGCCCCAGGCGTCCTACAAGCAACAGGTGGCCGCCCAGGAAAAGGGTGCCCGGGCCTTCAAGTTGCCCGATGGCAGCACCCTGTACGTCAACGCCAATACCCAGGTGAACGTCGATTTCAGCGCCCAGCAGCGCGACATCTACCTGCAACAGGGCCAGCTGTACCTGGAAGTCGCCGCCGACAAGGAGCGCCCGCTGTGGGTGCACAGCGGCGCGGCCAAGGTGCGCGTGGTGGGCACCGCCTTCGACGTGCGTCGTGGCCAGCGCCAACTGGTGGTCAGTGTCGCCCACGGCCAGGTGGCCTTCAGCCCGGACGGCCGGCCCGGCGATCTGACCCTGCTCGGCGCCCGCCAGCAAGCCACCTATGACCTGCAAAAAGGCACCCTGCGCCAGCAGACCCTGGACAGCGATGCCGTGGCGGACTGGCGCAGCGGACACCTGGCCTTTCGCAACCGCGACCTGGCCAGCCTAGTGGATGAGTTGAACCTGTATCGGCGCCAACCCGTGCAACTGGCCGAGGGTTCCCTGGGCAACTACAAGGTCTCGGGCAACCTCGACGTCAACGACCCAGATGCCCTGATCAAGGCCCTGCCAGCGCTGATTCCGGTCAGAAGCGTGCCCCTGGCCAACGGCCAGCTGAAGCTCGAAGCGCGCTGAACCTCTTATATGAGAATATTTTGCATTCGCATATGAGGTTTTTTTTCACTGCCCCGTCTTCCTCCCGTCTGCGATCTGTCCGCAGCGCCTTTTTGGCCTTTAAGCCGCTCTGGGGGAAGTCATGTTTCGCGCGTTCTTGCCTGTTCCGTTAGTCCGTACCCGCCCGACCCTGCTCGCCGCTTGCCTGGCATTCAGCCTGCAAGCCTATGCCGGGCCGCTGCATTTCCAGCTGCCGGCGCAGCCTCTGGCTGCGTCCCTGAGCCAGATCGCCCAACAGGCGAAGATCCAGCTGCTGTTCGATGAGCAACTGCTGCGCAACGCCAAGGCGCCGGCCCTGCAGGGCGAATACAGCCCGGAAGAGGCGATCCGCACGCTGCTGCGCGATGGCCGGTTCAACCTGATGAAGGTCGACAACACCTACATCGTGCGCCCCGCCGAAAGCAACGTCAGCAGCGACTCGGCCTTGCAGCTGGGCGCCATGAGCGTGATCGGCAACGGCACCGAGGTGGACGCGTCGAGTGTCGGCCGTTCAACCCTGAACCAGGCGGAAATCGACCGCCACCAGGCCACCAACGTGGTCAGCCTGATCGACACCCTGCCCGGCGTGAGCCTGGGCGGCTCGCTGAAACCCGGCGGCCAGACCATCAATATCTGGGGCCTGGGGGACGCCGAAGACGTACCGATGAGCGTCGACGGCGCCACCAAGAGCGGCTTCGAACGCTACCAGCAGGGCTCAGTGTTCATCGAACCGGAGCTGATCAAGCGCATCGAAGTGGAAAAGGGCCCGCACTCCCCCGAGACCGGCAACGGCGGTTTCGGCGGCACCGTGCACATGGAAACCAAGGACGCCCCGGACCTGTTGCAGGACGACCGCAACGGCGGCGCCATGCTCAAGTACGGCTACAGCAGCAACAGCCATGAACAGGCCTACACCGGCGCGGTGTACGGCCGCACCGATGACCACCGCTTCGATGCCCTGGCCTACTGGACCCTGCGCGACGGCGACGACATGAAGATCGCCAGCGCCCAGCCCGACCCGAAGAATGCCTATCCGATCAACCCCAAGCGCCTGCCCAACACTGCCCAGGACATGCAGGGCAAGCTGTTCAAGCTGAACATGCAACTGACCGACGAGCATCGCCTGGGCTTCAGCTACATGCGCTCCAACAGCGACATCTGGGCGCCCTTCTCGGCCAAGAGCTACCCGACGCCGCCGAGCCGGAGCGACATCAACAAGTACGGTTATGACGGCGCCACCCGCCGCTTCCTGGCCCAGCGCAATACCATCGACACCACCTGGATCACCAAGTACCAGTACACCCCCGTGGACAATCCGTGGATCGACTTCGAGGCCAAGTACTCCGACTCCACCACCGACCAGACCGACGAACGCGGGCCGAACGCCTACTTCCAGCCGGCATCCGGTGGCCGCAAGATCACCGTGGGCTACAACGACAAGATCCTTGCCCTGAAAAACACCAGCCGCTTCAGCACCGGACCGCTGGATCATGCGCTGACCAATGGCATCCAGATCCGCAAGCACACCCGCGAAGTCGACATGTGGATGCCGGGCAAGACCTATGAAGTGCCCAAATACAACTACGGCCACTACCAGCCGGGCTTCATGCCCCACGGCAAGGTCGACAACAACGCCTTCTATATCCAGGACGCCATGACCCTCGGCAACTTCACCCTGACCCCGTCCCTGCGCTACGACCATGTGCGCAACCGCGGGGAGAAGAACGACGCGCCGATCTACAACAGCCCCGATCCGGTAGCGGGCCACGACTACGGGGACAAGACCTACACCGGCTGGTCGCCTCGGCTGTCGGCGTTCTGGGCGCTAACCCCGCAATTCGCCCTGTTCGCCGACTACAGCAAGACCTGGCGCGCACCGGTGATCGACGAGCAGTACGAGGTCCAGTCAGCCGCCTCCACCCGCTCCGCCACCAGCCGCGACCTCGACCCGGAACGCATCACCGCGTTGCGTGCCGGTAACATCACCAGCTTCGCCGATGTGTTCAGCCAGGCCGACCGGGTGCAGGTCCGCACCACGCTGTTCCACAACACCATCAAGGACGAAATCATGAAGAACCTCGGGATCGGCTGCCCCGAGCAACTCAGCAGCGGCAAGAGCATCGGCCAGGTGTGCAACCAGCCGACCATCGGGGTCTATCGCAACATTGGCGACCTGACCATCAAGGGCTTCGAGGTGGAAAGCTTCTACGACTCGACCTACCTGTTCGGCTCGCTGTCCTACTCGTGGATCACCGGCAAGCATGAAGGGGCCTACACCAACCCCTGGGGGCCCAACGTCTGGGCCCGGGACATTCCGCCACGCAAGTGGGTGGCGACCCTGGGGGTGAAGATTCCGCAGTGGGATGCGCAAGTGGGCTGGCAGGGGCAGTGGGTGCGCCAGACCGACCGGGTACCCAGCGACAGCTATTCGGGCGGCCCGGCCAGCGCCCTGGGCGACTCCTACTGGGATCAGTACAAGAACGACCGCTACAACGTGCACGGCCTGTTCGCCAACTGGAAACCCCAGCAGGCCTACCTCAAGGGCACTGAAGTCAACTTCACCCTGGACAACATGTTCAACCGTGACTATCGCCCACCGCTGAGCGGCGAGAACGCCTCCAGCCTGGGGCGTAACGCCAAGATCAGCGTGACCCGCTTCTTCTGACGGCACCTGGCTGCGGCGCATCGGACGCACCGCAGCAAGCCAGCCGTTGGCCATCACGGATGTATTGCAAGCCTTTAGCCAAGCCCTCCTGCCCGCGCCTGCCGGGCTAAGATCGACGCCCCCCTGAAAACCGCTGAAATGCCTTTGGGCGCTTTCAGTCGACTTCTCATTGATTACGTACGACAAGTATCGTACAAACCGGTAAGCATCATGGACAGAAGCTTCAGGAAGGTCAGGCGGGACCTGATCAATGCACTACAAAGCGGCAACTACCTGCATGCCGCGCGCGGTTCGATCGAGGTCAAGAACCTGCTGGCCACTGGCGAGGTCTCGGCCGGCCAACTGATCGAAGTCATCGGCGCCTGCAAGGGCACCGACCACCGTTGCAGTGCCCACCACAGCGTCCCGGACCTTACCGTCCATGTGCTGAAGAAGGCGGGCTGGTACATCAAGTTCTACGTTATCGAGCCAGATGTGTGGTTCATCAGCGTTCACCGATGAGGGCAACCCATGAAACTCTATCTGCAGGGCGACCGGGGCAAGGCGCTTTGCGAACATTGCCAACAGGTCGTGGGCATCACCTACACCCGCCGCGACGTCCCTTTCAGCGACGGCAACGGCCAGGCCCGGGAGGTCCTGGTGGGGGTCTGCGACCTGTGCGCCACGGTGGTGGCCATCCCGCCCCAGTCGACGCCGGCGATCAAGGAAGCCCGCAAGCAGTCATTGACCTCCATCGAGGCGCGGCTGCCGGCGGTCTACCTCGACGTGCTGGATGCCGCGATGCACTCGGTGGCCGAAGACGCCGGCGTACAGATGCGCAAACTGTTCCTCAGCTACTACTTCAGCGCCCCCGCCGGGCCGGGCCTGGAGCAGGTGCATGAAGGCTTCGCCGCGTACCTGGCGGAACAGGCCGAGGCCCGCCAGGTGCCTGCCGCGCAGGCCATGAAACGCCTGTCGCTGAAGGTCAATCACTATGTGGCCGAGGACCTCGCGCGCCTGCTGCGAGCCACCCGGATGAGCCAGACCGAGCTGCTGAAATCGCTGATCGCGCAGATGCGCCTGGATGTACTCGAAGGCGGCAACCCGGCGGTGATCGCCGACCTGCGCCAGCTGGCGCGCCTGGGGCTCTAGCCCTCAGCCTTTGCCGCGGCCCGCCACCCGGCCCGCACGCAGGAAATCGCCCCAGCGCCGCACCAGGTAGTTGTGTTCGTCCATCACCGAGTTCCACACGGCGATGTGCCCCATGCGCTGCTGGTAGGAACCGCCGTCGCGAGTCTCGCCGATCTCGATCAGCGGCGCGCCATCGCTGCCCGGCAACTCTTCCCGGGCCGGCTTGCCGGCGTACCAGTAATCCCACTCGGCGCTGCTCAGGTGATCACGGGTACGCGCCGGGTTGCCGATGTAGTAGCCCTGGCGCGCCATCACCGCTCCGGGCCAGCCCGAGAGCCACCAGTTGAGATAGGCGTAGGCCGCGTCCAGCACCGCGCCCTGGGCATGGCGCGACAACGACAGGCCGCCGAACCAGGCGCGGTAGCCCTCGCGCGGCACCGCCAGACGGTATTTGACCCCGGCGCGGTGCAGGCGCATCAGGGTCGGCGACCACAGGCTCTGGATATCGATGCGCGGGCTGAGCATCAGTTGCGCGGCTTCTTCGTCGTCCGACCAGAACGCGGCGAAATGCCCTTCGCGCTGCTTGCGTACCAGGATCTGCGCCAGCCGGTCGATCTCCTCAATGCTCAGGTTGCCGATGTCCTTGAACGATTCCAGGCCACAGCCCTGCACCGCCAGGGCGGCATCCAGGGCACCGATCGCGGCGTCGCTCTGCAAGGCGATGCGCCCGCTCCAGGCCGGCTCCAGCAGCCAGCCCCAGCTTTCATTGGCGCTGCTGAACCCGGCCGGCAGGCGCTCCGGGCGGTAGGCAAAACTGTCGGCGTTGTGGGTCAGCGGCAGCATGCTGATGCGCTCGCTGACCGTGCTGCCCAGGCTGCCGTCGTGCTGCACGTAGAGCCGTTCGCTGGGCACGCTGCCACTGCCCAGGCGATCACTGGGCGACAAGCGTCCGCGCTTGGGCAGGTCGTTGATCTCGTGCCACAGGGCAATGCGCCGGGTATCGATAGGCTGGATCGCCTGGGCCGGCCAGACGAAATCGACGTTGTGAAACCACTGGTCGTAGAGGTCGTAGCTGTCCGGCTGCATCACCGCGATGCGCTGGGCCTGTTCCACGTCGTGCACCTGATACACCAGGCGAATGCCCAGGTCCTGCTCGGCGCGCAGCCGCAGGGATTCGAGCAGGGTCACCGAGGTGCCCAGTACCCGCAGGGTGACCGGTTGCGTTGCGGCCATCAGACACTCTCCCCGGCGACCGGGGCGAAGCTGCGGGCGAACACTTCGAAGGAATGGCGCAGCTGCTCGGGCTCAAGCCCGCGCAGGATAAACACCAGCCGCGAGCGATGATCGGCACTGGGCCAGCGCGGCAGGTGCACGGGAGCATGCAGGCAATGCTGCACGCCATGAATGACGATGGGGGCCTGGCTGGCGTTGATGTTGAGCAATCCTTTCACCCGCAGAATTCGTTCGCCGTGGCATCTTAGCAGCATCGACAACCAGACCCCGAAGCCCACCCAATCCAGCGGTTGCTCGAACTCCAGGCTGCACACTTGCGCCGCGCCATGGGACGCAGGAGCGACCGTCAACGGACGCTGCAACTGCCAGCGCGCCACTTCCCGCTCGGCCGTCGCCCCGCGCAGGCCTTCACCCAGCAACAGCTGGTCACCGCTCTGGATCTGCCGGGTCAGCAACAGCGGCGCCCCAGGGTTGAGCCGTTGCAGACGCTCACGCAAGGCGGCCTGTGTCGCCTCGTCGACACAGTCGGTCTTGCTCAGCAACAAGCGGTCCGCGGCCGCCACCTGGGCCAGCCACTCCGGATGCAGGCGCTCCTGCAACGCCGCGTGGCTGGCATCCACCAGGGTCACCAGCAAGCCGATGTGCACCCGCCCACGCAACTGCGGGTCGTTGTTCACCGTGGCCAGGATCGGGGCCGGGTCGGCCAGCCCGGTGGTTTCCAGCAGCACCCGGCGAAAAGCCGGGACCTCGCCCCGGCTGCGCCGCGCCAGGAGCCCGAGCAAGGCCTCTTTCAACTCGCCGCGGATCGAACAGCAGACACAGCCGCTGGGCAGCAACACGGTATCCGGCGCCACCTCCTGCACCAGCAGGTGGTCGATGCCGATATCGCCGAACTCGTTGATCAGCAACGCCGTGTCGCCCAGGCTCTGGTCCTGCAACAGGCGATTGAGCAAGGTGGTCTTGCCGCTGCCGAGAAACCCGGTGATGACGTTCAGGGGCATGCTCATGGCTGTTGCTCCAGGTGTTTGAGAAGCACAGGGTCGAGAGGGTCCAGGGGCCGGCCCAGCATGGATTCGGCCAGGCTCCATAGTTGCTCCAGGCCGCTGGCCAGCTCCTGGCGGCCAGTGGCCCCGAGCAGCAAGTAGGCCGAGCCCTGGAAGTCCTCGACCTTGAGCCGCAACGGCGCCAGTACCCGGTTGATCGCGGCGATCCTGCGCAAGCGCTCGCGGCGCCGGGGCAGTTCATCCCCCAGCGGATCGCTCCAGTGCACGTCTTCGCCCAGCAGCCCGCATAACCCGCACATGTTCAACCCTCCTTCATGGCATGACGTCGCCGGAGTTCGGGCCCAGGGTCTGGCCGACGAACAGGTTGCCCCCCGGCTCGCTGGCCAGCAGCACCGCGGTGGGCGCCACTTCATCGGCGAGGCCGAAACGCCCCAGGGGCAGTTCGGCGGCCTTGGCGGTTTTCCAGGCACTGCTGATGCCGGCCACCAGCGGCGTCTCGATCGGCCCCGGGGCGATGGCGTTGACCAGCACGTTGTCCTTGGCCACTTCCAAAGCCAGGGACTTGGTGAAGCCGATGACCCCGGCCTTGGCCGCGGCGTAGTGGGTCAGCTCGGCGCCGCCCTTGATCCCCAGCTGCGAGGCAACGTTGATGATCCGCCCCCAGCGCTGCGCCAGCATGTGGGGCAAGGCCCGCTGGCTGGCGATGAAGACGCTGGTCAGGTCGACGCGCAGCATGTCGTTCCACATCTCGATGGAGAGGTCGACGCAACGCGCCTGGGTCAGCATGCCGGCGTTGTTGACCAGGATATCGATGCCGCCGAAATGCTCGACGCAGGCATCGACCCCGGCCTGGGCGCCTTCGACGCTGCCGACATCGGCCACGCATTCGACGACTTCGGCGCCCAGTTCGCGGCAGGCTTGGGCGCTCTCGGCCAGACGCGCGGGGTCGCGGTCGGCCAGCAGCAGGCGAGCGCCGGCGACGGCATAAGCGCGAGCGATAGCGGCGCCGATGCCGCTGCCGGCACCAGTGATCACGGCGCGGCGGTTGTGCAGGTGTTGCATGAGGTTGTCTCCTGAAATAACCAGCGGTTCGCCGGCCAGCCAGCGCCCGCGAACGCGGTGAATCAGCGTGCAGGAGCCGGCTGGCTGGCGAATATCTTCAATCCGGCCAGCGCACCGTCAGGCCGCCATCGATGACGATGCTCTGCCCGGTCAGGTAGCTGGACTCGTCGCTGGTGAGAAAACGCACCAGCGACGCCACTTCATCGGCTCGCCCGACGCGCCCCAGGGGAATCGCCCGGGCCGCCTTGGCCAGCCCTTCCGGGCCCAGGGAGTTCTGGCTGTCGAGGGACTGCGGAGTCTCGATCAGCCCCGGGATCACCGCGTTGCAGCGAATGCCCTTGGCCGCCAGCTCCACTGCCAGTGAGCGGCACAAGCCCGGCACCCCGGCCTTGGCCGCGGCGTAGTGGGCGTGGTCCTGCCAGCCATAGACGCCGCCGGCAATCGACGAAATCGCCACCAGCGCACCGCCCTCGCCCATGTGTTTCACCGCCGCGCGGAAGGTGCGCATGACCCCGGTCAGGTCGACATCGAGCATGGCGTTCCAGGCTTGGTCGGTCATGTCCAGCAGCGGCGCACGGCGCAGCAGGCCGGCATTGGCCACCGCGTAATCGAGGCGGCCAAAGTGCGCCACCGCCTGTTCTGCCAGGGCGTCCACCGAGGCGCTGTCGGTAACGTCCAGGGGCCGCATCAGGCATTGCCCGCCCGCCTCGGCCACGAGGTCGCGGGTGGCTTGCGGGTCATGGGGGTCGGCGGGGAAATACCCGCCCACCACCGCCACGCCGGCCCGTGCATAGGCCACGGCCAGGGCCTGGCCGATGCCGCTGGCGGCACCGGTGATCAAGGCGACTTGTCGAGTCATGGATCAGTTTCCTTATTGAACGGTTTCAGGACGTACATGGCGCGCGGCGAACATCAGCGCACCGGAGAGAAAGCAAGGCAGCGCGCCGAAATACAGCGCCGAGGTCTGCCAGTCGCCACCGGCGGACAGCACCTGGGTCGCGCCGAAGCCCGCCACCACTGCGCCGATCGGGCCCATGGCGTGGATGATCGCGCCGCCGGTGGCGCGGATGCTGGTGGGGAAGCTTTCACTGATGAAGAACAGCGCCGCCGAGTACGGGCCGATCAGGAAGAACAGCCCCAGGCTGTAGAGCCCCACCACCATCGGCAGGTTGCTCGGGCCGTAGAGCATGCCGGCGAACGACAGGCCACCGAGCATCCAGCCCAGGCCGATGACGTTGCGCCGGCCGATCTTGTCGCCCATCCAGCCGTGGCTCAGGTAGCCGCAATAGCCCACCAGGTTGGACAGCACCAGGATGATCAGCGAGTTCTCGAAGGAGATGTGGTGCACGCTGACGATCACCGACGTGCCCAGTACGCTGAACACCTGGATCGCCGCCCAGTTGAGCAGGATCGCCGCACCGATCACCAGGGTCGCGCGCCGCGCCGGGCCACGGAAGGCCGCGGCCAGCCCGGCCTTGCTGTGCTCGTCGTAGTCCACGCCGTAAGTCAGCGCCACGGCCTGGGCCTCGCTGACCGAACCGCTTTTGCGCAACTGGCTGATGCGCTGGTGGATCTGGAACTGCGGGCTCTCCTTGAGCTTGCGCGCCATCACCGCGATGACGATGGCCGGGATCGCGGCAAAGATGAAGCAGCCCTGCCAGCCGATGATCGGCAGCAGCACCGCGGTCAGCCCGGCGGCGATCAGCGCCCCCACCGGCCAGCCGCCCTGCACCAGGCTGTAGATGAAGCCCCGGCGCTTGGCCAGCTTCGGATCGTCGGAAGCCGCGTACAGCTCACTGAGGTAGGTGGCGTTCACCGTTTCCTCGGCGTAACCCAGGCCGCCCAGGGAGCGGATCAGGATCAGCGGCGACTTGCCCCAGGCACCGCCGATGGCGGTCAGCGCCGAACAGATGGCCGAGCCGCTGACGGTGAAAATGATGCCCATGCGCCGCCCCAGCTTGTCCACCAGCGGCCCGATGGCCAGGGCCACCACCGCGGTGCCCACCGCTACCCAGGTGGCGATCTCGGCCTGCTCGACCTCGCCCCAGCCGAAGTGCCGGCCGATCTCCGGCAGCAGGGTGCCAAACAGAATGAAGTCATACACCGCGAAGACCCAGGCGAAGAAGGCGATCCAGGTGGCGAAGCGCACTTGGGTCGGGGTCAGCTGCTGGGGTTTCCAGCCAGTCAGGTCGAGCTTGTTATAGATAGACATCAATCACGCCTCGATGAAGTAGCCGGATCAGCGGTTGCGGGGGTGGCGGCGGATAAAGTCGTCGGCGATCTCGTCGAAGGTGACGAAACGCACGCCGGCGTGGCTCTGGATGTGTTCGATCAGGCGTTCGAGCATCAACAGCACTTGCGGGCGGCCGGAGACGTCGGGGTGGATGGTCATGGTGAACACCGCGTGTTCATGCTCGCGGTAGACCCAGTCGAACTGGTCGCGCCACATTTCTTCCAGGTGTCGCGGGTTGACGAAGCCGTGGCTGTTGGGCGCTTTCTTGATGAACATCATCGGCGGCAGGTCGTCCAGGTACCAGTTGGCCGGGATCTCCACCAGGTCGGTTTCCTGGCCGCGCACCAGGGGTTTCATCCAGGTGTCGGGGTGCTGGCTGTAGTCGATCTTGGTCCAGCTGTCGCCGACCCGCACGTAGTAGGGGTGGAAGTCGTTGTGCATCAGGCTGTGGTCATACTTGATGCCCTTTTTCAGCAGCAGCTCGTTGGTCACCTTGCTGAATTCCCACCAGGGCGCGACGTAGCCGGTGGGGCGCTTGCCGGTGACCCGGGTGATCAGCTCGATGGACTTGTCGAGCACGATCTCCTCCTGCTCGGCAGTCATGGCGATGGGGTTCTCGTGGCTGTAGCCGTGCACGCCGATCTCGTGGCCGGCATCAGCCACGGCCTTCATCTGCTCGGGAAAGGTTTCCATGGAATGCCCGGGGATGAACCAGGTGGTGCGCAGGCCATAGCGCTCGAACAGCTTGAGCAGGCGCGGCGCGCCGACTTCCCCTGCGAACAGGCCGCGGGAGATGTCGTCCGGCGAATCCTCGCCGCCGTAAGAGCCGAGCCAGCCGGCCACCGCGTCCACATCGACACCAAATGCACAGAGAATTTCTTTAGCCATGAGCGGCCTCCAGTGATTGCTTGTTGTTGGAAAAAAGTCGTTGGGCTTAGCGCGGCAGCGCCGCCTCCAGCGCCAGGGCCGCGTCCAGCAACTGCCGGTCATGGCCCTGGGGCAGGCTCAGCAGCAACCCGGTGGGCAGGCCCTGGGCATCGCGGCCGCTGGGCAGGGCCACGCCGGGCATGTCGAGGAAACTGCCGGGCATGGTCAGGCGCAGGGTCGCCAGGTTGGTCCGGGCAAAGAGTTCGTCGTCCTGCTCCAGGGGCGCCAGGGGCGGCGCCACATGCGCCACGCTGGGGGTGATCAGCACTGCGCCGTCCAGTTCGTCGTGCATTTGCTGCTGCAACTGGCGCCGCGCCTGGTATAGCCGCAGCAGTTGGCTGGCCGGCATCTGCCGGGCACTTTCCAGGCGCCGGCGTACCCGTGGGTCCAGCTGCTCGGCGTACTCGCTGTCGAGCAACGGCTGGTGCAGGGCGAAGGCCTCGGCGGCACCCAGCCAGCCGTGTTCCTGGATCAGTTGCAGGGTGGCTTGCAGGCTGTGCAGCGGCCGTTGCTCCACCAGCGCCCCGGCCTGTTGCAGGCATTCGACGACCTGCAGCAGGTTGGCGCGCACCGCCGCTTGGGTGCGGCTGTCGTCGAGCACTGGCGAATCGACCCAGAAGCGCTGCCCGGCCAGGCTGCGCGGCAGCGGCAGTTGCCGTGGGTCGCCACCGCGCAGCAGAGCGTCGATCACCCAGGCATCGCGCACGCTGCGGGTCAGCGGCCCGAGGCTGTCGAGGCTGTGGGCCAGGGGAAACACCCCGTCGCGGTCATAGCGCCGGGATGTGGCGCGGTAGCCCACCAGGCCATTGAAGGCCGCGGGGATGCGGATCGAACCGGCGGTGTCGGTGCCCATGGCGATCGGCACGATACCCGCGGCCACCGCCACGGCGGAACCTGCCGAAGAGCCACCGGGAATCCGTGGCTGGGCATCGCTGTGGGGGTTGATCGGGGTGCCGAAGTGCGGGTTCAGGCCGAGCCCGGAATAAGCGAATTCGCTGAGGTTGGTCTTGCCCAGGCTGACCAGCCCGGCGCGGCACAACTGCCGCACGCTGGGCGCATCGACGCTGGCCGGCGGTGCATCGCGCCGCACCTGGGCGGCGGCGGTGGTGATGCTGCCGGCGAGGTCGAACAGATCCTTCCAGGCCAGGGGCACGCCATCGAGCAGGCTCAGCGGCTGGCCGTCACGCCAACGGGCGGCAGCCGCCTCGGCCTCGCGCCGGGCCCGGGACGGGCACAGGGAAATGAACACATGGGGCGTCGCCTCGGCCAACGCCAGGGCCTGCTCCAGGACCTGGACCGGATCGGTGCGGCCCTGGGCGAAGGCTTGGGCCATGGCCGTGGCGTCGTTCAACGAATCAGGGTGCATGGTTCACTCCGTAAATCGATAAAATGTACTAATTATTAAAATGTACATTTTATCCAGAGCAGATTCCGTGCCAGCTCAAGCGCGCGTGCCCCTCATCACCCGCTCTGAAAACTCGGAAATACCCCTGGAATATCGAGCCAGAGTGGGTTGCAGAGGCGGACCGCTCGGCGACCGTTGGAGAAAAGCCTCGCCACTGGCTCCGCCAATGAAATAATGTATCTTTTATTAAAAAGTACATTTTGGTGCAGAAAGGTAACAACCCAGCCATGACGGCCCCAGGACAGGGCAGCCAAACGTGGCACTCAGTGACACTCGGCAACTGTGAGAGAATCCCCGGCCATCGCCGCCCAGCCCCTAGAGGAACCGATGAAAGCAGTGTCAGCAGAGGACCCGCGCACCGCATCGCGCTACGCCATGATCCGTCAGGTATTGCGCGACGCCATCCTCCAGGGCTCCGCCCTGCAGGGCCTGGTGCTGCTGGAAGCGCCGCTGGCTGAACTGTTCGGCACCAGCCGGGTGCCGGTGCGCAAGGCCCTCGACCTGCTGCACGGCGAAGGCCTGATCAGCCGCTTTGACGGCCGCGGCTACCTGATCAACCCCCAGGGCCTGGCGATCGAACCGCTGCGCCTGCCCCTGAGCCATGCCCACCTGGGGCTGGCCAGCGATGAAGAACTGGTGGACACCCGGCCCCTGGGGGAACGGATCTACGAAGAACTGGGCAGCGCCCTCTCCACCTGCATCGCCTTCGGCCACTTCCGCCTCGACGAACAGGCTGCCGCCGAGCACTACGGCGTCAGCCGCGCGGTGGTCCGCGAAGCGCTGATGCGCCTGCGCGATCGCGGCCTGGTGGAAAAGGAGCCCTACTCTCAATGGCTGGCCGGGCCGCTGACCGCCCGCGAAGTCACCGAAGACTACGAACTGCGCGCCTGCCTGGAACCCGAGGCCCTGCGCCAGAGCGCCCCGGGGCTGGCGCGCGAGCACCTGGAACAGATGCTGGAACGGGTGACCCAGGCGCAACAGGCCGAGCATTGCGACCTGGAGGTGCTGGAGCGCCTGGAAGAAGACCTGCACCAGCACTGCCTGAGCGGCTTGCACAACCGCAAGATGGCGGCGCTGATCCGCCAGGCCCAGAGCCCGATGATCATCAACCGGATCTTCTACCGCCTGCTGGGCATCGGCGCCGACCCGGCGATGCTCGCCGAGCACCGACTGATCCTCGAACTGCTGCTGCACGGTGCCTTCGATGCCGCCGCCCTGAACCTCAGGGAACACCTGCAACGCGCCCGCCAGCGCATGCTGCAACGCCTCAAAGTGCTGGCAGTGCTTCCAGAACCGCAACTCCCGGGTTTCCTCAGCAAAATCAGCTGACCCTGTCGCCACTGCCGAGCCCGCGGGGCTCAAGGCCCCCGTTCCTACACGGCGTTGCGCCGCACCAGGCTGAGGTCGGGGGCGGCATTGCGCCGCTGGCTCAGGTAACGGGTGCAGCTGACCCGCAGGAAGGAGGCGAAATTCACCACTTCGCCGCGGTAGTCCATGACCTCTTCATACAGCTTGGCGATCAACTGGTTGGTGGTCATGCCGTCGGCTTCGGCGATCTCGCTGAGGATGTCCCAGAACTGGTTTTCCAGGCGCAAGGTGGTGACCACGCCACAGATGCGCAGCGAGCGGGAGCGGGATTCGTAGAGAATCGGGTCGGCCTTGACGTACAGCTCGCACATGGCGTGGTCCTCGCTTACAGGGTGATCTTTGTGCCCAGCAGGCCCAGGAAACCGGCCAGCCAGCTAGGGTGCGCCGGCCAGGCCGGAGCGGTGACCAGATTGCCTTGAACGTGGCCCTGCGTCACCGGAATATCGATGTAGGTGCCACCCGCCAGCCGTACTTCCGGGGCACAGGCCGGGTAGGCACTGCATTCACGGCCTTCGAGGATGCCCGCCGCCGCCAGCAGTTGCGCGCCATGGCACACCGCGGCAATCGGCTTGCCGGCCTGGTCGAATTCCTTGACCCATTGCAGGACCTTTTCGTTCAGGCGCAGGTACTCCGGCGCACGGCCGCCGGGGATCAGCAAGGCATCGTAATCGCTGGACTGCACCTGGGCGAAATCAAAGTTCAGGGCAAACAGGTGGCCCGGCTTTTCGCTGTAGGTCTGGTCACCCTCGAAGTCATGGATCGCCGTGCGCACGGTCTGCCCGGCACTCTTGTCGGGGCACACCGCGTGCACCTGGTGACCGACCATCAGCAGGGCCTGGAACGGCACCATCACTTCGTAGTCTTCGACGTAATCGCCAACCAGCATGAGGATTTTTTTCGCGGCCATGGAGTGGACTCCTATCAGGGAAATACATGGGCAGAAGGAGTATTCAAGGTAGCCCCATTCCACCGGGCCGGGTAATAACGGGGTACTACGGCGGCAAGCTTCAAGCGGCAAGTGGGTACGCTGATTCTTGCCGCTTGTGGCTTGCAACTTGCCGCTGCTCTTCTCCAACTGTACGGACAACTCTGCAGCCAGCTGTAACAGCCGCACCGGCCGGCTTTATGGCTAGATGCAGGCACCTGTGTCCCTGTACGAATTCTGGTAGCCCCTCATGTCCTCGCGCGAAAACACCGGCATGGCCCTCGGCCTGCTGGGCGTCATCATTTTCAGCCTGACCCTGCCCTTCACCCGGATCGTGGTGGAGCAGATGCACCCGTTGCTCAACGGCCTGGGCCGTGCACTGTTCGCGGCGATTCCGGCGGCCTTGCTGCTGCTCTGGCGCCGGGAAAAGTGGCCGACCTGGAAACAGGTCAAGGGCCTGAGCGTGGTGATTCTCGGGGTGATCCTGGGCTTTCCGGTGCTCTCGGCCTGGGCCATGCAGACCTTGCCCGCGTCCCACGGCGCGCTGGTCAATGGCCTGCAGCCGCTGTGCGTGGCGCTGTATGCGGCGTGGCTGTCCCACGAGCGGCCGTCGAAAGCCTTCTGGGCCTGCGCCGCCCTGGGCAGTGCGCTGGTGCTGGGCTATGCGCTGCTCAGCGGCGCCGGCAGCATCCAGGCCGGTGACCTGCTGATGCTCGGGGCGATTGCCGTGGGCGGCCTGGGGTATGCCGAAGGCGGCCGGCTGGCGCGGGAAATGGGCGGCTGGCAGGTGATCTGCTGGGCGCTGGTGCTGTCCACGCCGCTGCTGATCGGCCCGGTGTGGTACCTGGCCGCGCAGCATCAGGGGGCGATTTCCATGAGGACCTGGTGGGCCTTCGGCTACGTTGCGCTGTTCTCCCAGTTCCTGGGGTTTTTCGCCTGGTATGCCGGGCTGGCCATGGGTGGAATTGCCCGGGTCAGCCAGATCCAGCTATTGCAGATCTTCTTCACCATCGCCTTTTCCGCGCTGTTCTTCGGTGAACAGGTGCAGCCCATCACCTGGGTGTTCGCGGTGGGCGTGATCCTCACCGTGGTGCTCGGGCGCAAGACCGCCGTGCGCCCAGCCGCGCCACATCCCGCCCGGGCCGGCTAGCCCTCAGCCGAGGTAGCCGTCGGCCTTGAGCAAGGTTTCCAGGCAGTGTTCGCTGATCTGGTAGAAGGCCTTGAGCTCTTCGATCCGGGCCAGCAGTTGGCGAGGGTCCACCGGCTCGGCGCGCTTGACCGCCAGGATCATCTTGTTCTTGTTGGTGTGCTCCAGGGAGATGAACTCGAAGACCTTGGTTTCATAGCCGCAGGCTTCGAGGAACAAGGCCCGCAGGCTGTCGGTGACCATTTCCGCCTGCTGCCCCAGGTGCAGGCCGTATTGCAGCATCGGCTTGAGCAGCGCCGGGCTCTGGATCTGCTGGCGGATCTGCTTGTGGCAGCACGGCGAGCACATGATGATCGCCGCGCCGGAGCGGATGCCGGTGTGGATCGCGTAGTCGGTGGCGATGTCGCAGGCATGCAGGGCGATCATCACTTCCAGCTGGCTGGGGGCCACGCTGCGCACGTCACCGCACTTGAACACCAGGCCCGGGTGCGCAAGGCGCTGCGCGGCGGCGTTGCACAGGGTCACCATGTCCTCACGCAATTCGACGCCGGTCACCTCGCCCTCGGCCTGCAGGGTGTTGCGCAGGTAGTCATGGATGGCAAAGGTCAGGTAGCCCTTGCCGGAACCGAAGTCCGCCACCCGCACCGGCTGATCGAGCTGGATCGGCGAACTGCTCAGGGCGTGGCTGAACACTTCAATGAACTTGTTGATCTGCTTCCATTTGCGCGACATCGCCGGAATCAGCTCGTGCTGCTTGTTGGTCACCCCCAGGTCGGCGAGGAACGGCCGGCTGAGGTCGAGGAAGCGGTTCTTCTCCCGGTTGTGCTCGGCCGACGGCACATCGCGCTGGGTTTGCGGCTTGCCCTTGAACAGCGAACTCTTGCCCTTCTTGCTGTATTCCAGCTGCACTTCATCGGTGAGGGTCAGCAGGTGGGCGTTCTTGAACGCAGCCGGCAGCAGCTCGGCGATGGCCGCGCTGCCTTCGTCCAGGGTGAAGTTCTTGGTGATGTCGCGGGTCTTGTAGCGATAGACGAAGGACAGGCACGGCTGCTCCTTGACCGTCACTTGCTTGATGATCAGGCGTTGCAGGTCCGCCTCCGGGCCCACGTGCTTGGCCAGTACCAGCTTGATAAAGGCGTTCTGCGTGAGGCTGGTGTCGAGCAATTGCAGGAACTGGGCGTGATGATCCGGCGCGGGGCGGGCGGAAGGTGCGGTAACAGACATGGGGGGCAGGTGCCTCGGGGTGCGCGGTGTCGATCAGGGAATGGCGGGTATTTTAGGGAGGAAGCCCCGTCGGGGCACGGAGTTATTCACCCGACGGTAAAAAATAGTCGCCCGAGGGCGATGCAAGGCTCAGGGGCTGTTCGCCGGCAAGCCGGCTCCTGCACCGGTGGTGGCTCAGTTGAGCACCACCAGGCGGTTGGGCAATTCGTTGCGCACCTGGGTCAGGGGCACATGGACCTTGAGCAGTTCGCCGCTGGCTTCAATGCAGTCGAGGAAGCCCTGCAGGGTCTGGCCCTGCCGGACTTGCTGGGTAAAGTTGCGCACGATGCCGTTCCACTGCTTGTTATCCAGGCGCCTGGAAATGCCCTCGTCCACGAGGATTTCCACGTAGCGCTCGGCTTCGCTGACAAAGATCAGCACCCCGGTGCCGCCCACGGTGTGGTGCAGGTTCTGTTCGAGGAACTGGCGCCGGGCCAGGTTGGAGGCCCGCCAGTGGCGCACCGAGCGCGGGATCAGCCGGGTGGTGATCCGCGGCAGGCGAAACACCAGGCACAGCACGATGAAGGTCGCCCATTGCGCCAGCAGCAACAGGTGCATGTTCAGCCAGCCGGTGGCGTAGTGCACCAGCCCCGGCACCACCAGCGCCAGCAGGCTGGCCCAGAGCAGCGGGATATAGGCGTAGTCGTCGGCCCGGGCGGCCAGCACTGTCACCAGTTCGGCGTCGGTCTGCTGTTCCACCCGGGCAATGGCTTCGGCCACTTGCCGTTGTTCGTATTCACTGAGTAATGCCATGTCGTTGGATTTCCGCTTTTTATTTTGAGTTACCAGCCGCCGGAGGAACCGCCGCCGCCAAAGCTGCCGCCGCCACCGCTGAAACCACCGCCGCCGGACCCACCACCAAAACCGCCACCGCCGAAACCACCCCCACCACCGCCGCGACCGCTGGTGGTGGTGATGAAACCGAGCGCCTGCGCCACCATCACCACCAGAATGAACAGCAGCACCAGGAAGAGGAACAGCCACGGATGACGCTGGACAAAATCGTCCTGGGCGCGGCTCTCGCCGCTGTCGTAGGCCGTGGCCGGCTCGTCCAGCGGCGTGCCGCCGAGCACCAGGAGCATGGCCGAAACCCCGTCGCTGATGCCCTTGCTGAACTGCCCGGTCTTGAACGCCGGAGTGATCACCTGGTTGATGATCACCGAGGCCTGGGCGTCGGTCAGGCGCTCCTCCAGGCCATAGCCCACTTCGATGCGCAGCTTGCGCTCATCCCGAGCGACGATCAGCAGCGCGCCGTTGTTCTTGTCCTTCTGGCCAATGCCCCAGTGGCGCCCCAACTGGTAGCCGTAGTCCTCGATGCTGGCGCCTTGCAGGTCGGTCAGGGTCACCACCACCAGCTGTTCGCCGGTGGCCTGTTCGTGGGCTTGCAGTTGCCGAGTCAGCTGGGCGCGGACGCTCGGCTCGATCATCTGCGCATCGTCCACCACCCGCCCGCTCAGGGCCGGAAACCTCAACTCGGCCTGGGCCGTGACCGCGAAGACCCAGAGCAGCAGCACCAGGCCGATTTTATAGAGTCGCATCAGCACCTCATCCTTAATGTTTGTCCGCGTGCGCTACCAACTGCCGGACGCCCCGCCACCGCCAAAACTGCCACCACCGCCACGGTAGCTGTCGTCGTCGGAGCTGGAGCTGGAGCTGCCGGAATCGCTGTAGCTGTTCCAGCTGGAGGCGGTGCTACTGTCCTGGCTGCTGTAGCTCGGCTGTCTTGGCTCGCTGTCTGCCCGAGGATCATTGTTCGCCTGCTTGCGCACCGCCGGCTTTTTCGTGCGCACGGTGAAGTACCAGGACAGCAGAATGATCACCAGGAACAACCCCAGGTAGAACAGCTTTGTCACCAGGCTCACCGTCCACAGCGTCTGCTGATCGGGAGGAAAGGCAATCCCGGCAAGCCCTTCGCCCTGCAGCAGGCTGACCACCGAGGTGACACCGGCAATCACTCCCTGGGAGTAAAGACCGTCCTTGAAATAGGGGGTGATCGCACCGTTGATGATGACCCCGGCCACGGCATCGGTCAGCGGATCTTCCAGACCGTAGCCAACTTCGATGCGCACCTTGCGATCATCCCGCGCCACCAGCAGCAGGACGCCGTTGTTCTTGTCCTTCTGGCCTACGCCCCAGTAACGGCCCAAGCGCAGCCCGAAGTCCTCGATGCTGTAGCCACCCAGGTTCGCAACGGTAACCACGACCACCTGGTCGCCGGTGCTGCGCTCGTGCCGGGCCAGCATTTCGCTCAGGTACTGCACCGTCTCCGGCGTCAGCATCTGCGCCGTGTCCACCACCCGCCCCGTGAGTTTGGGAAACAGGCTTTCAATCGGCACTGCGGTGGCGGTGGCCGGTGCGGGCTCGACCCGGACAGCAGGTTGCGATGCACGCAACGCCACCTCATCCGTGGGCGTGGCCCCTGGTTGTTGCGCCAGTGCGGCGCCACTCACCAGCCATAGCGCCAGCAGCGCGCTTCGCAGCACGCGCGGCCCCCGAGGCATCAGAATTTCACTTGCGGCGCTTTGTCGGCGTCGGGGCTGGTGGCTTCGAAGGATTCACGCACCGGCAGGTCGCTGTACAGCAGGCCGTGCCACAGGCGGCCAGGGAAGGTGCGGATTTCGGTGTTGTACTTCTGCACCGCCAGGATGAAGTCGCGACGGGCCACGGCGATGCGGTTCTCGGTGCCTTCAAGCTGGGATTGCAGGGCCAGGAAGTTCTGGTTGGCCTTCAAGTCCGGGTAGCGCTCGGACACCACCATCAGGCGGCTCAAGGCTCCGCTCAACTGGTCCTGGGCCTGCTGGAACTGCTTGAGCTTTTCCGGGTTGTCCAGGGTCTTGGCGTCCACCTGGATCGAGGTGGCCTTGGCCCGCGCCTCGATCACCGCGGTCAGGGTTTCTTCCTCGTGCTTGGCGTAGCCCTTGACGGTTTCCACCAGGTTGGGGATCAGGTCGGCGCGGCGCTGGTACTGGTTCTGCACCTGGCCCCAGTCAGCCTTGACCTGCTCGTCCAGGGTCGGAATGTTGTTGATGCCGCAGCCGCTGAGCAGGCTGGTGAGCAGCAACAGGGCAGCGACAGGCCAGCTCGAACGCAGGCTTTGAGTGATGTTCATGGGTGGGGCTCCTTGCACAACCTGATTGAAATGAAGCTTTTGCCCGGTTTCACACCTCCTGTGGGCAAAATCTGCCTGCGCCACTGGAATGCATCGGGCTGATGGGCTAAAAGATGCCCAGCGCGAAAAAGAGTTCAGAAGTGTGCTGGATTTATCTGAACAACAATAGTCGCTCCCTAAATTTTGGCTGTTCGACGCGTCACTCATGCGTCGGTCTTGAGCCCTTGAGAACAATATTCATGAAGAAGCTGTGTTTGCTGGGCCTGCTGGTCAGCCTGGCCAGTCACCCGGTGTTGGCCGAATCTGCCCCGGTCCCCCTGGAAAACAAAGAAGCCTTTATCAACGACCTGCTCAAGCGCATGACCCTGGAAGAGAAGATCGGCCAATTGCGCCTGATCAGCATCGGCCCGGAAATGCCCCGCGAGCTGATCCGCAAGGAAATCGCCGCGGGCAATATCGGCGGCACCTTCAACTCCATCACCCGCCCGGAAAACCGGCCGATGCAGGACGCGGCCATGCGCAGCCGGTTGAAGATCCCGATGTTCTTCGCCTATGACGTGATCCACGGCCACCGGACCATCTTCCCCATCAGCCTGGCCCTGGCGTCCAGCTGGGACATGGACGCCATCGGCCGCTCCGGGCGCATCGCCGCCAAGGAAGCCAGCGCCGACAGCCTGGACATCACCTTTGCGCCGATGGTCGATATCTCCCGCGATCCGCGCTGGGGCCGTACCTCCGAAGGTTTTGGCGAAGACACCTACCTGGTCTCGCGCATTGCCAAGGTCATGGTCAATGCCTACCAGGGCCAGAGCCCAGCCCTGCCGGACAGCATCATGGCCAGCGTCAAGCACTTCGCCCTGTATGGCGCGGTGGAAGGCGGTCGCGACTACAACATCGTCGACATGAGCCCGGTGAAGATGTACCAGGACTACCTGCCGCCCTACCGCGCGGCGATCGACGCCGGTGCCGGCGGGGTGATGGTGGCCCTGAACTCGATCAACGGCGTGCCCGCCACCTCCAACACCTGGCTGATGAACGACCTGTTGCGCAAGGAATGGGGCTTCAAGGGCCTGGCGGTGAGCGACCACGGCGCGATCATCGAGCTGATCCGCCATGGCGTCGCCAAGGACGGTCGCGAAGCGGCCAAGCTGGCGATCAAGGCCGGCATCGACATGAGCATGAACGACTCGCTGTACGGCAAGGAACTGCCGGGGCTGCTCAAGTCCGGCGAGATCGAGCAGAAGCACATCGACAACGCCGTGCGTGAAGTGCTGGCCGCCAAGTACGACATGGGCCTGTTCAAGGACCCTTACGTGCGCATCGGCAAGGCCGAGGATGACCCGGCCGACACCAACGCCGAAAGCCGCCTGCACCGCAGCGACGCCCGCGACATCGCCCGGCGCAGCCTGGTGCTGCTGAAGAACCACAACGACACCCTGCCGCTGAAGAAAACCGCGAAGATCGCCCTGGTCGGCCCGCTGGCCAAGGCGCCGATCGACATGATGGGCAGTTGGGCCGCCGCCGGTGTGCCGGCGCAGTCGGTGACGCTCTACGACGGCATGCGCCATGTCCTGGGCGACAAGGCCCAGCTGGTGTACGCCCGGGGTTCCAACATCACCGCCGACAAGAAGGTGGTGGACTACCTGAACTTCCTCAACTTCGATGCCCCGGAAGTGGTGGATGACCCGCGCCCGGCGCAACAGATGATCGACGAAGCGGTCAAGGCGGCCAAACAGGCGGACGTGATCGTCGCAGCCGTGGGTGAATCCCGGGGCATGTCCCACGAATCCTCGAGCCGCACCGACCTGCTGATTCCCGCCAGCCAGCGCGACCTGATCAAGGCGCTCAAGGCCACCGGCAAGCCGTTGGTGCTGGTGCTGATGAATGGCCGGCCGCTGTCGCTGCTGGAAGAAAACCAGCAGGCCGACGCGATCCTGGAAACCTGGTTCAGCGGCACCGAAGGTGGCAACGCCATCGCCGACGTGCTGTTCGGCGACTACAACCCGTCGGGCAAGCTGCCGATCACCTTCCCCCGCACCGTGGGGCAGATTCCGACCTACTACAACCACCTGACCATTGGCCGGCCGTTCACCCCGGGCAAGCCAGGCAACTACACCTCGCAGTACTTCGACGACACCACCGGCCCGCTGTTCCCGTTCGGTTATGGCCTGAGCTACACCAGCTTCAGCCTGTCGGACATGGCCCTGTCCTCCACCACCCTGAACAAGAGCGGCAAGCTCGACGCCAGCGTGACCGTGAAGAACACCGGCAAGCGTGACGGCGAAACCGTGGTGCAGCTGTATATCCAGGACGTGGCCGGCTCGATGATCCGCCCGATCAAGGAATTGAAGAACTTCCAGAAAGTCATGCTCAAGGCCGGTGAAGAGAAGTCCATTCACTTCACCATCACCGAGGACGACCTGAAGTTCTACAACGCCCAGCTCAAGTACGCCGCGGAACCGGGTGACTTCAACGTGCAGATCGGCCTGGACTCCCAGGACGTCAAGCAACAGAGCTTCGAACTGCTCTGACCTCTGACACCGGCCGGCGCATGACCTGCGCTGGCCGGCTGCCGCTGCAATCGCTACACCCCCTGCAATTTCTGTAGCCGCTGCCGAGCCTGCGAGGCTGCGCAAAGGCCCGCAGGGCCTTGCTTGGCGGTCTTGAGATGTTGCGTCCCTTCAGGCGATTCGTAGGCTACCGTCAGCCGCGCCGATCCAGCAGGTTGACCACCAGGCGGTCGACCCACCCCCAGATCCGCTGCTTGATCCGCCGCCACAACGGCCGCTTGCGCCACACCGCCAGGCTGACTTCTTCGCTCTGGGCAAAGTCGGCGTCGAAGCTCGCCACCACCGCTTGGGTCAACTCGGGGTCCAGGGCTTCGAGGTTGGCTTCCAGGTTGAAGCGCAGGTTCCAGTGATCGAAGTTGCACGAGCCCACGCTCACCCAGTCGTCCACCAGGGCCATCTTCAAGTGCAGAAAACGTGGCTGGTACTCAAAGATCCGTACCCCGGCCTTGAGCAGGCGCGGGTAATAACGGTGCCCGGCATAGCGCACCGCCGGATGATCGGTGCGTGGCCCGGTCAGCAGCAGGCGCACGTCGAGGCCCCGGGCCGCGGCCTTGCGCAACGAGCGGCGCACCGACCAGGTGGGCAGGAAATACGGGGTCGCCAGCCAGATGCGACGCTGCCCGCTGTTCAAGGCGCGGATCAGCGCATGCAGGATGTCGCGATGCTGGCGGGCGTCGGCATAAGCCACCCGGCCCATGCCTTCGCCGGTATCGGGCAGGCGCGGCAGGCGTGGCAGGCCGAAATCGGCACCGGGCTTCCAGGCCCCGCGATGCGGGTTGGCGCTCCATTGCCGATCGAACAACTGCTGCCAGTCGCTGACCATCGGCCCGGCGATCTCCACCATCACTTCATGCCAGTCGCAGCTGTTGTCCTCGGGCTTCCAGAACTCATCGGTAACCCCGGTTCCCCCTACCACCGCCAGGGCTTGGTCCACCAGCAGCAGCTTGCGGTGGTCGCGGTACAGGTTGAGAAAGCCCTGGCGCCATTTCAGTCGGTTGTAGAAACGCAGTTCGACACCGGCCTCGGTCAGCCTGCTGCGCAGGGCCTGGGTAAAGGCCAGGCTGCCGTAGTCATCGAACAGGCAGCGCACTCGCACCCCACGCGCCGCGGCCTGCACCAGGGCCTGGACCATGGCGTCGGCGCAAGTCCCGGCTTCCACCAGGTACAGCTCCAGCTCAACCTGATGCCGGGCACGGGCGATGGCCACCAGCATGCGCGGAAAGAATTGCGAGCCATCGATCAACAACTCGAAGCGATTGCCTTCGCGCCAGGGGAACACCGCTGCGCGCATGTCAGCGCGCCGTGAAGATCAGTACCGCACCCACCGGCACCGAGAAACTGATGGCCGACAGCCCGGCCATCTTGCGCAGGGTGTCGAGGCCAGGGGCCAGGTTGAAGTCCTCGGCATTGAGCACCAGGGGCTCCAGGGTCACCACCTGGAAACGCCGGTCATCCAGGCGGGTGGCCAGCAGCTCGGCATTGTAGGTGTGCTCCTCGCCGTGCAGGGCAACGGTGACCGGCAGCAGCAACTCGATCTGTGCCCCGGGGGCCAGGTCATTGATCGGGCGCAGATTGATCTGCGCGCTGATCCGCGCCTCGGGAAACTGCTGGATCTGGAACAGCTCCTGGCGCATGCGTTCATCGCGCAGGGGAATACCGCTACTCACCGATTCCAGCTCGATCTGCACCTGGGCCTGGCCCTGGCCATCGACCTTGCCGTGCAGCACCAGAAAGCGCTGGACCTCGGAAATGCTGGCGTTCTTGGTGGTGACGAAGGACACGCGGGAAGACTCGTTGTCCAGGTACCAATTGGCCTGGACCGGCAAGGCCAGTACTCCGAGCAGGCTGAGAAGAAGGCGGATCGGCGTACGCATGCAAGCTCCCATCGACAGAATGCGCCACCTTAACTGCCCGCCGGGGGGCTGGCAAACGTCATGGCAGGCGGCGCAGTAGAGCTAGAAGCGGTAGGTATAGTTCAGATAGAAGCGCTCGGCGCTGTGGCTGATGATGCCCGCCGGCCCCCTGGAGATGCTCTGGCGCCGGATCCCGTCGGGCTCGCCCCGAGTACGAAAGCGCCCGTGCAGCCAGGCAACGTCAAGCCCATCGAGCCAGCCGTCGAAGGTATAGCGCAGCACGCTCTGGAACTCCCGGCGGGAAAACCCTTCGTAGCCCTTGGCCTGCCGGGAGCTGGCGTAGTGCATATCCCACTTCAGCCGGGGCAAGCCGAAATCGGCGAAATCCATGCCTCCCAGCAGCTTGAACATCTCCTCGTCCTGCAGCCCGAAGTAGTAGAACAGCTTGCCGCTGCTGTTCCAGGTGCCATGGTCCTGGGCGAAGAAGGTGCGGTCATAGTCGTCGCCCCAGACCTTGTTCCAGGTCAGCCCCGCGTAGTAGCGGCTGAAACGGTACTTGAACGACAGATCCAGGTGCCGGGCATCGTGGGAACGCTCCGCCTCATACAGCCCGCGCACGCCGGAGTATTCGAAGCGCTTGCCGGCATCCTGCTGGCGCCCCCAGATGGTATGCACATCGATGCCACGCTTGGGGCCCAGTTCGAAACCCTGCCCCAGCTTCACCGAGGACGCGCGCAGGTAATCCCGGGCCACGCCGTGTTCGAGCTGCAGGTTGCTGCCACCGGGCAACACATAGCCCAGGGCATAGAGCCGCAGGTCGTCGACCTTCTGCCCTCGATAGTTGCGCAGGTCCTGGCTCCAGCCCGAATCGTTGCGCGGGCTGAAACCGTCGATGCGACTGAGGTTCAGGCTCAGCGCGCCACGCTCGTAGCCCAGGTCCTGGCCCAGGGTGGCTGCCGGCAGGATGCGCGAATAGCGATCGTCACGGTACAGCTGGTATTGCCGGCTCCTTTTCCCCACTCCGCCGCTGAAGGTCCCGGCCTCATCCACCCAACGCCCACGCAGGTACAGCTCAAGGGGCTTGGCGATGCCATGGGGCTGCTGCACGCTGCGATCGGCTCGCAGGTTACTGATGTTGTTGGCGTCTCGCCCCACGTGCAAGGCATCGGCCAGGCCATAGCTGTAGTCGAGGCCCAGCACCTCGCGGTACCAGCCGGAACTGAAGCTGAACTGGGCGGCCTGCACCCATTCGTCCCGGGTCGGGCCCACCCCTCCCCCGTCGTTTTCCTTCCAGTAGGACTGGCTGTAGCGCAAGGACGTGCGGCTGTCCTCGAAAAACCCTTCAGCCAGGGCCCCACCGGCCACCAGACAGCACAACAACCCGCTCAGATAACGTTGCTCAGCCCGCATGAGATCACCTGTTCTTATTATTGGAATTGGCGTCATGGCCGCCGACGGCGGACCAGGCTTCATTCTCGGAGCAGCGGGATAAAGGACAATGGGCACTGGTTCCGCAGAATGGAACCCAGTACTTGAGGAGGGCGTTGCCCGCGCAGCACGATCAGGCCGCCCGGAGCAGCCGAGCGGGAGACTTCAGGCGATGTCTTTCTGCACCTGCTCGATGGTTTCGGCCAGCAGCCACAGATGGCGATTGCGCACCTGCTCGACACAAGCCATGTCCCGAGGCCAATGCAGGGCGATGCTGCCGATCACCCGGCCTTCGGCCTGCAGTGGCAAGGCCACCGCCCGGATCAGGAACGGCAGGCGCACCGGGTACTCCCAGTGCCCCTCGGTACGCTGGCCAAACCCCAGGTGCCGGGATTCCCGGCAAGCTTGTTGCCGGGCTTCCTGCGGCACCCGTTCACGCTCGGCCAGGCGCTCGACTTCATCGCTGGCCAGCGTCCCCAGGCAGGCCTTGCCCATTGCCGAATGAAACAGGCTGGCATGCTGGCCGACGATCCGGCTGTTGCTCGGGTAGCGCTTGCGCAATACCGCCGGGACCGCACTCTCCAGGACCTCCAGGCATTCACCGTCGAAGCTCGACAGGTCGGTGACCAGCCCGGTGCGTGCACTCAACTCCAGCAACCAGGGCGCCGCCTGCTCCACCAACTGGCGCTTGAAGCGCTGCCGACTGTCACCGAACAGGCTCCTGGCGCTCAGGCGGTAGCGCCGGTCACTCAGGCCACGGTAGATCCAGCCCTGCTCCTGCAAGGTCAGCAGCATGCGCGACACCGTGGCCTTGGCCAGGCCCGTCAGGTAGTGCAGTTCCTCCAGGCCCAGGGCCTGGTGCTGGCCAAGCAACTCGACAATGGCCAGGGCACGCTCCACTGAACGCACACTGCCGGTTTCTACCTTGCTGGCCATAGTCCGAACTCCCTGACTGAGTATGGGTAAAGGTTTTACCCAGCAAGATGCGGGCCCCCGGACCTTGGCTGCGGCACCTGCTTGGTTACCGCAGGTTGCCCGGCGGCCGCTGGCGCACCCACTGCGTCAGCTGTTCGTGGGCGTAAGCCAGTTGCAGCACGGCCTGGTCGGCCTGGGCCGGACCAATGACCTGCAACCCCATGGGCAAGCCGGCCAAGTTGAAACCCACGGGAATGCTGATACTGGGCAGGCCGGCCAGGGTCGGGCCGATGACCACTTCCATCCAGCGGTGGTAAGTGTCCATTTCCTGCCCATCGATCTGCCGTGGCCAGGCTTGCCGTGCATCGAAAGGGAACACCTGGGCGGTCGGCAACAGCAGGAAATCGTAACGTTCGAACAAGCGCTGCAACGCGCGGTACCAGTCGCTGCGGCTCTGAGAGGCGCGGTACACGTCCGCCGCGGTCAGGCTCACCGCCCCCTCCACTTCCCAGCGTGCCTCCGGCTTGAGCCAGCGGCGTTTGTCCGGGTCGTTGTAAAGCGCCCCCAGGGTGCCCTGAACCAGCCAGTGACGGTGAACCAGCCAGCAGTCCCAGAGCTGCGCCAGGGAGAAATCCGGCTGGCAGCTTTCAACCTCGCAGCCCAGGTTGATGAAATCGCCCAGGGCCTTTTCACACAGGCCCAGCACCCCCTGCTCCATTGCCAGGTAACCGTTGTAATTCCCCAGCCAGCCCAGGCGCAGGCCTTGAACATCCCGTTGCAGGGCGGCATCCAGCAACGCCGGTTCTTCCTTCAGCGACAACGGCACCCGGGCGTCAAACCCGGCCTGAGTGCCCAACAGCCGCGCCACGTCGGCGACCGTGCGCCCCATCGGCCCCTCGGTCGCCAGTTGCTGAACGAACAGTTCCGGGGTCGGGCCGAAAGGCACCCGACCCTGGGAGGGGCGCATGCCGAACACGTTGTTGAAAGCCGCAGGGTTACGCAGCGAACCCATCATGTCGCTGCCGTCGGCCACCGGCAGCATGCGCAACGCCAGGGCTACCGCGGCCCCACCACTGCTGCCACCGGCGCTCAAGGCGCTGTCATAGGCATTGCCGGTGGTGCCGAACAACTGGTTGTAGGTATGGGAGCCCAGGCCGAACTCGGGCACGTTGCTCTTGCCGACGATGATCGCGCCACTGGCACGGACCCGCGCCACGCTGATGGCATCCACCTGCGGGACATGCTCGGCGAACAGCGGCGAGCCCATGCTGGTGGTCAGCCCGGCAGTGGCGGCCAGGTCCTTGATCGCTTGAGGCATGCCATGCATCCAGCCCATCGAGCGACCCTGGGCCAATTGCCGGTCACGCTCGTCGGCCTGCTCCAGCAGGGCCTCGGGATCGCCGAGAGACACCAGGGCGTTGACGCCCGGGTTGAAACGCTCGATCTGCGCCAGATAGGCCTGCATCACTTCGCGGCAGGACAGCTCGCGAGCATGAATGGCCCTGGACAGCGCCAGCGCATCCAGGTCGACAATCGAAGCATTGATCGATGGTTCAGTGGGGTTGATCAAGACTCACCTCCCAGGGTCACGGCATCGGGTTTTTCGTCCCTGACCGCGTCATACATGCAATAGGTGCCCAGCAGGCTGAGGACCGAGGTCAGCAGGACATAGAAGGCTGGCGCCACCGGCGTGGCCATGACCTTGCTCAACCAGGTCACGATCAACGGCGCAAAGCCACCAAACAGCATGACCGTGACGTTATACGCCACCGACACTCCGGTGGAGCGCACCTCGATGGGAAACTGCTCGGCCAGGGCCGTGGGGCCGGGGCCGAAGAAACCACCGATGGCCCCGCACAGCAGCATCTGCATCACCATCAGGCGCTCGATGGACGGCGCCGCAGCGACCCACACATACAAGGGATAGACCATGACAAAAAAAGCCAGGGTGAACGCCATCAGCACCGGACGTCGCCCAATGCGATCCGACAAGGCCCCGGCAAAGGGAATCACCAGGGTCATCAGGGCCACGGCGAACATCTGCACCAACAGCACCTGATCCAGGGGCAGGCCCAGGTTGGTGTGGGCAAAGGTCGGCATGTTCACCAGCACCACATAAAAGGACACGGTGCCCCCGCAGCACATGCCCATGGACACCAGGATCGCTCGGCGATAGGCCAATACCACCTGCCACAACCCGGGCCCTTTGCCACGCACTTGCTTGCGCGCCTCGACAAAGGCTTCCGGCTCTTCCATGTATTTGCGGATCCACAGGCCCACCGGACCGATCAGCAGGCCGATCACGAACGGCAGGCGCCAGCCCCAGAGCTCCAGGGTCTGCGGCGAAAAGAAATGCGTGACCGCCGCCACCATCGCGGCGCCGCTGAACACCGCCAGGCACTGTCCAACCAACTGCCAGGAACCATACAGGCCTTTCTTTTCGGGAGGCGCGCTCTCCACCAGGTAGGCCGTGGCGCTGGCGTATTCGCCGCCGGTGGCAAACCCCTGGAGCATGCGCGCCACCACGATCAGCAGCGGCGCGCCAATGCCAATGGCCGCGTAGTTGGGGGCAAACACGATCATCGCGATGGCCAGGGTCATCAGTTGGATGATCACCAGCATCGCCGCCTTGCGGCCCTTGCGATCGGAATAGACACCCAGCAACACCCCGCCCACCGGGCGCATGAAAAAGCCCACGCCGAAAGTGGCCAGGGCCATCAGCAGCGAGGTGTATTCGTCTTCCGCGGGGAAAAACTGGCGGGCGATGAAGCTGGCGAGAAAACCGTAGACGATGAAGTCGTACCATTCCAGGGCATTGCCGACCACGGCGGCAACCACCTGCCGGGTCTTGGAAACAGAGGGGTTCGAGACGCTCATGGGGTGTTCCTTGAAGACTTTTGAGCCTTCTGGCGGGCTCGTTAAAGTGCCGGGCGCAGCAGCGCCCGGGCCGGTCGGAGGCACAGGAACAGGGAAGGTCAGGACGGCTTGAGCCAGCTTTCCGCCAGGGCACCCCAATAGGCCGCACCGGTGAGGAGGATGTCGTCGTTGAAGTCGTAACCGGGGTTATGCACCATCGGCTGCGCCACGCCATTGCCGATGAACAGGTAGCTGCCCGGACAGCGCTGCAGCATCCAGCCGAAGTCTTCGCTGCCCATCAGCTTCGGCGTATGGCCGTTGACCGCTTCGGCCCCCACCAGCTCGACGCCGACCCGGCGGGCGAACTCGGTTTCCTGCGGGCTGTTGACCAGCACCGGATAAGCCGGGCGATGTTCAATGCTGGCCGTGCAGCCGAAGCTGTCGGCCTGGGTCAGGATGATGGCCTTGACCCGCTCCAGCATCTGCTCGCGCACTGGCGCGTTGAGAGCCCGCAGGCTCAAGCGCAGCAAGGCCTGCTGGGGAATCACGTTGGCCGCCTCGCCGGCCTGCAGGGCACCGACGGTGACCACGGCGGCTTCCTGGGTGTCGATGTTGCGCGCCACCACGGTCTGCAACGCCATGACCATGCTGGCCGCCGCCACCAGCGGGTCCACCGCCAGGTGTGGCATGGAGCCATGGCCGCCCACCCCTTCGACGATCACGTTGAGCAGGTCCTGGGAGGCCATCATCGGCCCCTCGCGAAAGCCCAGGTGACCGGCCGGCAGCCCCGGCATGTTGTGCAGGCCAAACAGCGCGTCACAGGGGAAGCGCTCCAGCAGGCCATCGGCAAGCATTGCCTCGGCCCCACCCTGGCCCTCCTCCGCAGGCTGGAAGATCAGGTTCAGGGTGCCGTCGAACTGCCGGGTAGCCGCCAGGTAGCGGGCCGCCCCGAGAAGAATGGTGGTGTGGCCGTCATGCCCGCAGGCGTGCATGCATCCGCTGTAGCGGCTGCTGTAGGGCACCCCGGTGTTCTCGATGATCGGCAGGGCGTCCATGTCGGCCCGCAGGCCCAGGGTGCGGGTGCTGCTGCCGTTGCGTAGCACCCCCACCACGCCGGTCCGGCCAACACCGGTGTGCACGTCATAGCCCCACTCTTCAAGGCTGCGAGCCACCAGCGCCGCGGTGCGGTTTTCCTCGAAGCCCAGCTCGGGGTGGGCGTGAATGTCCTGGCGGATGGCCCGCAGGTCGCTGGCGACATCGTTGAGCCAGGCAAGAATGTGCTGGTGTCGGGTCATGGCGTATCTCCTCTGGGCCGGGTGGGTTCCCGTTCTTTTTTTCGGAGCGTTGCACGAGGGCCAGGGCGTGCTCGAAGCTCTGCGTCAGATAACCGCGAGCCAGAGCACAGGACAATCAAATGTGGTTCCACTGGATGGAACATAAAACGGCAGCCCCTGCTGCACCCCGGATCAGGGATCGAGGCGGCAGCCTTCCCGGGCGCTCAGCCAGACCGCGTGGTGAGTGCGCCCCAGAGCGCTGGCGGTGACACGGCGGGACTGCGCTTCATCGAGCAGGGCGCTGGTGGGCAGGTACTGGCGCACGTAGGCGCGGCAGTAGTCGGCAGGTTGTTGCATCACGTAACGGCAGGAGCAGTACTCCTTAGCGGTGTAGGCACCGAGGATATCCGGGAAGGCCTGCAGCGCCACCCGCTGTTGCCAGATCCAGCCCAGCAGCACAAGCAGCCCGAGCAACAGCACGCTGAGCAGCGGACGTCGGCGGACCAGCGCCAGGGGCTTCATGGCTGCCCCGGTGTGGCGAAGGCGGCCAGCGCCCGCTTGAGCAGCTCATTGTGCTGGTAGCTGCCGTCGCGATCGTCGCCATAACGCACGATCACCAGGCGCTGCGCGGGCAACACGTACAGCGCCTGCCCCCAGTGCCCCAGCGCCGCATAGGTGTCGGCCGGCGCATCCGGCCAGGGCCGTGGCGCCCCGTCCACTTCACGGTTGAGCCACCAGTGCCCGCCTGCCACGGCCACGTCCTGGTTGGCCCGGTAGCCGCTGAAGGGGGTGCGACAGTATTCGACCCAGGCCTTGGGCAGCAGTTGCCGGTCGCGCCAACGGCCATCGCGCTGCATCAGCAGGCCGATCCGGGCCAGGTCGCGGGCCGTCAGGTAGAGGTAGGAGGAGGCAACGAAGGTGCCGGCCGCGTCCCGCTCCCAGACCGCCTGGGTGATGCCCAGCGGTTCGAACAGGGCACGCCAGGGATAGTCCGCATACTGCTCGGCCCCCACCATGCCCCGCAGGCTGGCGGCCAGCAGGTTGCTGTCACCGCTGGAATAGCGAAACGCCTGGCCCGGTACGCTGGCGACGCCCTGTTGCGCAGCGAAGGCGGCCATGTCCCGATGCCCGCGGGTATAGAGCATGGCGACTACCGAGGAGTTCAGAGGGGCATATTCATAGTCTTCCTGCCATTCCAGGCCCGAAGCCCAGTGCAGCAGGTCTGCCAGGGTGATATCCGGATGAGCCTTGAGCGGCGGATAGAATGTCGCCGCCGGGTCCTGCAACTGGAAGCGCCCCTCGCCAAAGGCCACGCCCAGCAATACCGCCAGCAGGCTTTTGCTGGCGGACCAGGCGAGATGGGGAGTCTGTGGCCCGGTCGCCCCGGCGTAGCGCTCGTAGAGCAATTGGCCGTCGCGGATCACCAGCAAGGCATCGGTGCGAATACCCTGGCGGGACTCATCATCCCGGGGCACGAAAGCGTAATCCTCCAGGGCCTGCAGCGCCGGGCCGCTGACGGGAGCGGCCTGGCTCCATTGCTGCGCCGGCCAGTCCTCGGCCCGGGCCGGCAGGCTGAGTAGTAGAAGCACGGCCAGCAGCAAGGCTTGGGGCATGAAGGACACTCGAAGGTCGTCTGTGGCCGAGCCTAATCAAGGCTGATGACAGTTTCGCGGCAGCCTTCGCCGGCAAGCCGGCTGCTACAGGGAAGCCAGGGCCTTGGCCAGGCGCTGTGCGCGAGCGCCGGCGGCGAGCTCCAGCAGGGCCTGGTCGCGGGTCCATTGCTCGCGCCAGTGTTCCGGCCCCTGGGCAAAGGCAAGGCCGAGTTCGGGTTTCAGCGCCTCGAACTGCACGAACAAGCCGGCCAGCAGAATGTGCCCGCAGCTCAACGCCGGGTTCTGTCGGCTGGCCTCGGCGCAGCCGGCAAGCAACCCCAGCAACTGCAATTGCAAGGGCTGCGGCCAGCCACTGTCCTGGCCCACGCCATACAGCCAGGCAAGCATGGCACTCAGGACATAGATGTCTTCCAGGGTGCGGAACGGTTTGACGTAAGCGTCCCAGCCGTCGCCAGCCAGCAGCTCGCAAGCAGCGTTGTCCAGTTCCAGGCAGCCGTGGCTGATCTCCGGCATCAGGGCGATGGCCGGCAGTGTCTGGACCTTGACCCCGGGCTCGCCGGGATAGACCACCGTCAGGCGCAAGGCCGGGCGCTCTCCCGGTGCCTCGCAGCGGGCCGCCACCAGCAACCAGTCGGCGGCATCACCGGCGGTGACGAAATCCTTGCGCCCGTGCAGGCGCAAATCCTCCAGGCGAGTCTGCAGGTCTGCCGGCCGCAGGCTGCGGCGTTCGGTCGCGCACAAAGCCCCCAGGCTGAGCGGTGCGCTGGGCCACAGCATGCGCAATGCCGCCTGGTAGCCCACCAGGAAAGCCAGCCCCGGGGTGCTCATCAGGCGCCCTCCGCGCACCGCCAGTTCAAAGGGCGTGACGCTCCCCAGATGTGCCAGCAAAGCCCCGTAACCCTCGGCCAGGTCGGGGTTGGCGGGCAGTCGTTCACGGCTTTCGAGCAGGGCTTGCCAGGGCATTCGAAGGTCCTCAGGGGCTGTCATACAAGCATCACCAAAGCTTCATGGCGATGACACCGGGGCTACATAGCCTGACTTTGCACAACAAAGTCGATTGGCTGCAACCCAAGGCGGGTCAGTGGCCCGCACGGAGATTCACGATGACTCAGATCGCCCGCATCAGCGACACCGGCACTGAACGCCGTCTGCAAGCCGAACGCCTGATCGGCGCCCAGGCCTTGCAGGAAGCCCAGGCCCTGCGTTTCAACGTCTTCAGTGGCGAATTCAACGCCAAGCTCAAGGGCGCGGAACTGGGTCTGGACATGGATGACTATGATGTTCATTGCAGCCACATCGGTGTGCGCGACCTGAACACCGGGCGCCTGGTGGCCACCACTCGCCTGCTGGACCACCAGGCCGCCAGCAGCCTGGGGCGCTTCTACAGCGAAGAGGAATTCAGCCTGCACGGCCTGGTGCAGCTCAAGGGCCCGATCCTGGAGATCGGCCGCACCTGCGTCGACCCGGCCTACCGCAACGGCGGGACCATCGCCGTGCTTTGGGGCGAACTGGCGGAAGTGCTCAACCAGGGGGGCTACAGCTACCTGATGGGTTGCGCCAGCATTCCCATGCAGGATGGCGGCGTGCAGGCCCAGGCGATCATGCAGCGCCTGCGCGAACGCTACCTGTGCACCGAGCACCTGCGGGCCGAACCGAAGAACCCGCTGCCGAGCCTGGACATTCCGTCCAATGTGATCGCCGAGATGCCGCCACTGCTCAAGGCCTACATGCGCCTGGGCGCGAAGATCTGCGGCGAGCCATGCTGGGACGAAGACTTCCAGGTTGCCGATGTGTTCATCCTGCTCAAGCGCGACGAACTCTGCCCACGCTACGCCCGACACTTCAAGGCGGCAGTCTGATGCGCCGGCTGCGGGTCTACGGGCGCATCGCCCGGGTGCTGCTGGTGGTGGCGCTGGGCCTGAGCATGGCCAGTGTCTTCGGCTTGCTGGAACGCTTGGGGGTCGCCAACTCCATGATCCGGCGCCAGCGCTGGTCGCGGTTCTTCATGGCGCGCTTGAGCCATGCCCTGCCCTTCCAGGTCACAGTGCACGGCCAGTTGCCTCGCCAGCCAATGCTCTGGGTCAGCAACCATGTGTCATGGACCGACATTCCGCTGCTGGGCATGCTCACCCCGCTGTCGTTCCTGTCCAAGGCCGAAGTGCGTACCTGGCCGGTGGCCGGTTGGCTGGCAGCCAAGGCCGGCAGCCTGTTCATCCGCCGCGGCGCCGGTGACAGCCAGTTGATCCGCAAGCAGATGACCCGGCACTTGCAGGAACAGCACCCGCTGCTGCTGTTCCCCGAAGGCACCACCACCGATGGCTGCGGCCTGCGCACCTTCCACGGGCGCTTGCTGGCCAGCGCCATCGATGCCGAGGTGTCCCTGCAGCCGGTGGCGATCCGTTACCTGCGCGACGGCCAGGTCGATAGCCTGGCGCCGTTCATCGGCGACGATGACCTGCTCTCTCATTTGATGCGGCTGTTCGCCAGCGATCGGGGCCAGGTGGAAATCCACCTGCTCAAGCCGATTGCCTGCCAGGGCCAGGAACGCGCGGCGCTAGCTTTCCAGGCCCAGCAAGCGGTGCAGAAGGCACTGTTCGGCGATGTGGCCCAGCCGGCCGAACCGCGCCGCAGCGGCGAACTGGTCGCCGCCTGACCCTCCCTGTAGGAGCCGGATGCCGGCGAAGAGGCCCTTGGAACCTGCGCCGTTGATGACGGCGCTTTCGCTGGCAAGCCCGCTCCTCCCTTAGCGATCGTGCTTCAGGGTAGATCGATGTGCTGCGCGGCGAATGCCTGCAATTGCGGGTAGAACGCGCGGAAATCTTCGCTCAACGGCTGATACAGCCGCTCCAGCTCGCCCATCGCCGCGGTCAGTTCCTCGGGCCGTGACAGGCGCCGGGCAATCCCTCGCAACACCTGCTCCAGCACCGCAAATTCGCGATAGGAACCCAGCCAGTCATCCGCCGCCATATAAGGCGCAATATGCGCCAGGCGCGCCGGCAACTGCGGCTCGGCCGCCAACACCCGGTACACCTCGGCCGTGAACAAGGGCAAGGGCCGGTCGGCGTAATGCTGCCAATCCCGGGCCAGGCAATGGTCGAAGAAGACGTCGATGACAATGCCGGCGTAACGCCGGCGCGTCAGGGAAAAACGTGACAGCGACGCAGCCACCAACGGGTGGCTGTCGGTGTAGGTATCGATGCGCCGATGCAGCTGGATCGCCGCCTCGACCTCGGGAGAAAACTGCCCTTGCAGGCGTCCCTTGACGAAATCGCCATACAGGCTGCCGAGTAATTGTCCTGGGCGCTGGCCGCCGAGGTGCAGATGTGCGAGATAATTCATCCGCGCAGCTTAGCACTGCGACCTCAATATCGTTATAACCCGATATACCGACAAGTCATGATTTAAGATCAAAATCATATTGGTATATCGCGAAATAACGATTTAAATTTCGCCTCATCGCGATACAACGTTTTACGGAAAACGAGCACCGCCATGCCCCTCGACCTCGACGAAATAATAAAAGCCCTGGCACATCCGGTTCGCAGGGAAATCCTGCACTGGCTGAAAGACCCGACTGTCGAATTTCCCGATCAGGCTCATAGCAATGAGCACGGCGTCTGTGCCGGGCAGATCGACCAACGCTGCGGCCTGTCGCAGTCGACTGTGTCCGCCCACCTCGCCACCCTGCAACGCGCAGGCCTGATCAGTAGCCGGAAAGTCGGCCAATGGCATTTTTTCAAACGCAACGAGGAAACCATCCAGCAGTTCCTCGCGCAAATGAGCCAAGAGCTCTGATCTGACAAGGACCCGACAATGCCCCTTCCGCTGCTCATCCTGGCCTTGAGTGCCTTCGCCATCGGCACCACCGAGTTCGTCATCATGGGCTTGCTGCCCGATGTGGCGGCGGACCTCGGGGTGTCGATTCCCGGCGCTGGCTGGCTGGTCACCGGCTACGCCCTGGGCGTGGCCATTGGTGCGCCATTCATGGCCCTGGCCACCGCCCGGTTGCCACGCAAGGCGGCCCTGGTGGCGTTGATGGGAATCTTCATTGTCGGCAACCTGCTGTGCGCACTGGCCAGTGATTACAACGTGCTGATGTTCGCCCGAGTGATCACCGCGCTGTGCCACGGTGCCTTCTTTGGTATCGGTTCAGTGGTGGCCGCCGGCCTGGTTCCGGCCAACAAGCGCGCTTCGGCCGTGGCCCTGATGTTCACCGGCCTGACCCTGGCCAACGTCCTCGGCGTGCCCCTGGGCACCGCACTGGGCCAGGCCGCCGGCTGGCGCTCGACCTTCTGGGCGGTGACGGTCATCGGCGTGGTAGCGCTGATCGGCCTGCTGCGGTTCCTGCCGGCCAAGCGCGACGAGGAAAAACTCGACATGCGCGCCGAGCTGGCGGCCCTCAGGGGGGCGGGAATCTGGCTGTCGCTGAGCATGACCGCGCTGTTCGCCGCGTCGATGTTCACCCTGTTCACCTACGTTGCGCCGCTGCTCGGCGATGTCACCGGCGTCTCGCCCCAGGGCGTGACCTGGACCCTGCTGCTGATTGGCCTGGGCCTGACCCTGGGCAACATCATCGGCGGCAAGCTGGCGGACAAGCGCCTGGGCGCCACCCTGATCGGCGTGTTCGCGGCCATGGCCGTGGTCTCCACCCTGCTGACCTGGACCAGCGTGGCGTTGATTCCCACCGAGATCACCCTGTTCCTCTGGGCCACCGCTTCGTTTGCTGCGGTTCCGGCGCTGCAGGTCAACGTGGTGACCTTTGGCAAGGCCGCGCCGAACCTGGTTTCGACCCTGAACATCGGTGCCTTCAACATCGGCAACGCCCTGGGCGCCTGGGTCGGCGGCAGCGTCATCGCCCACGGCTTCGGCCTCACCAGCGTGCCATTGGCCGCAGCGGCCCTGGCGATCCTGGCCCTGCTGGTGACGTTGATTACCTTTCGCCAGGGCGGCAACGCCGAACTGGCTCCTGCGACCCACTGATCCGTTTCTTTCCTATATAGAAGGCTGCATTCCATGACGACTATCTTTGATCCGATCAAGATCGGCGACCTCGAGCTGTCCAACCGCATCATCATGGCGCCGCTGACCCGCTGCCGCGCCGACGCCGGCCGCGTGCCCAACGCGCTGATGGCCGAGTACTACGTGCAGCGGGCTTCGGCTGGCCTGATCCTCAGCGAGGCCACCTCGGTGACCCCGATGGGCGTGGGCTACCCGGACACTCCCGGCATCTGGTCCAACGACCAGGTGCGTGGCTGGGCCAACGTGACCAAGGCAGTGCACGGCGCCGGCGGCAAGATCTTCCTGCAACTGTGGCACGTCGGGCGGATTTCCCACCCGTCCTACCTGGACGGTGAAACGCCAGTGGCGCCAAGCGCCCTCCAGCCCAAGGGCCATGTCAGCCTGGTGCGCCCATTGGCCGACTTCCCAACCCCACGGGCACTGGAAACCGCCGAGATTGCCGACATCGTCGAGGCTTACCGGGTCGGCGCGGAAAACGCCAAGGCCGCCGGTTTCGACGGCGTGGAAATCCACGGGGCCAACGGTTACCTGCTGGATCAGTTCCTGCAAAGCAGCACCAACCAGCGCACCGACCAGTACGGCGGCTCCCTGGAAAACCGTGCTCGCCTGCTGCTGGAAGTCACCGATGCGGCCATCGAGATCTGGGGCGCCGGCCGGGTAGGCGTGCACCTGGCACCGCGTGCCGACTCCCACGACATGGGCGACGCCAACCTGGCAGAAACCTTCACTTACGTGGCCCGTGAACTGGGCAAGCGCGGCATCGCGTTTATCTGCTCGCGCGAGAAAGAAGGTGCCGACAGCCTCGGCCCGCAACTGAAAGAAGCCTTCGGCGGTCCCTACATCGCCAACGAGCGTTTCACCAAGGACAGCGCCAATGCCTGGCTCGCCGCCGGCAAGGCTGATGCCGTGGCGTTCGGTGTGCCCTTCATCGCCAACCCGGACCTGCCGGCCCGCTTGAAAGCCGACGCCCCGTTGAACGAGGCACATCCGGAAACCTTCTACGGCAAGGGCCCGGTCGGCTACATCGACTACCCGACGCTGTAAATCAGCAACGCAACCAAAAGCCCCGACTCGCCTGAGCCGGGGCTTTTTATTGCCTGCACATTCTTGTTCGCCGCAGCCGCAAGCCACTCAGCGTTTGCGCTGGGTCCAGGCCACCGCCAGGCCGCTGAGGCAGATGACCGCGATGCCGATGAGAGCGTAATGGTCCGGGGTGTGACTGAAGATCAGGTAGCCGTACAGCCCGGCGAACAGTATTTGCCCATAACTGAAGGGCGCCAGCATCGCCGGTGCGGCATGGCGGAACGCCTGGGTCAGCAACATGTGGCCGAGCATGCCGCAGGTGCCCAGGCCGATCATGAACAACCCATGAATGAAAGTCGGCGTGCTCCAGAAGAACGGCAGCAATGCGCTCATGATCAGGCTGTTGAAGATCCCGGTGAGAAAGTTGCTGGTGGTCGGGCTGTCGATTCCGCTGAGCTTGCGAGTCAGCAACTGATAGAAACCAAAGCACAAGGCCGAACCCAGCGGTAGCAGGATCGCCGGAGTGAACAGCGCGCCACCGGGACGCACCACAATCAGCACGCCCACAAACCCCGTCAGCACCGCCAGCCACTGGGCGCGGCTGACCCGCTCACCGAGAAACGGCACCGACAGCGCCGTCACCAGCAAGGGCGCCAGGAAGTTGACCGCGGTAGCTTCAGCCAGGGGGATATACCGCAGGCCGGTGGTGAACAACAGGCTGGTGCCGATCAGGCACAGCGCGCGCAGCAGTTGCAGCCCCGGGCGCTTGGTGCGTACCACCGCGGAGAAACCGCTGCGCGGCACGAACACCACCAGCATCAACAGGGTGTGCACCACATAACGGGCCCAGACCACCATGACAATCGGGTAAAAGGCCGAAAGGTACTTGGACAATGTGTCGTGGCTGGCGAAGAGCAGGACCGCCAGGCAAATCAGGGCTATCCCCTTGATGGGGTGTTCCGCGCCTTTGAACGGTGAAGGGGTCACACTCATTCACACACCCGCAACAAAATCCCTACAAAATACGTAGCTCGCTACCTATCAACCTTTAACCAGCCCGTATATAAAAGCACCCCATCGTGATCTGCGACTACGGGGATGAACATCCCTCGCCTTAGATGTTGACACAACCAGACTCAATTACGCATTTTGTCTTAATGACGGAGGCTGGGGCTCAGGCGCAGCATATCCAGCCCGATGTCGATCCAGCGCTCTGCCTCGGTGTGCAGGGCGAAGCTTTCAGGGGCCAGCAACCACTGGTAAAGAATGCCATCGATAAACGCATGCAGGGTGATAGCCGCCCGCACCGTATCGAGATTTTCGGGCAACTGCCCACGATTCACTGCATTACGCAACGCCAGTTCGATGTGTACGTTGCAGTCCAGGCTGGCAGCGCGACGCTGACGACGCAGATCGCACATTTCATCGGTGAACTCGCACTTATGAAACAGGATTTCATTGATGCGTCGGGTTTTCGGGTCCAGGGCAACTTGATGAAACAAATGAATGAGCAGCTTGCGCATGCAACCCAACGGGTCCATTTCATCTACATTTTCACTGGCCGCGGCCATCTCGTCCAAAGGTTCACGCAGGCTGTCGAGCATTGCCTGTACCAGATCAGCCTTATTGCTGAAGTGCCAATAGATGGCGCCTCGCGTCACTCCCGCCAACGCCGCGATATCGGCCAGGGTGGTACGCGCCACGCCACGCTCGTAAAAGGCCTTTTCGGCGGCCTCGAGAATCTGGCTGCGAGTTTCTTGAGCTTCCTCTTTGGTACGACGGACCATGGCAGTAAAACCTCGATCAGGATCTTTCAGCGATGCGTGAAGACCTTCTGAATAAATATGGAACGGCATCTCGAGTGCCGTTTGCCCAACCTACAATTCAACACCTACAGGGGCTTTTGTAACCGGATGGGTACGCCGCCAGGGTATTTACAAACAACCGTGAACGTAAGTATATTCCTTAGCAAGCTACTTATCCACTCAGCCAAGCATTTTTACCCTTCCACTTTTCTTGTGCGCATCTTGCGTGCCTGACCCGAGGATTTTCATGCAATTCAAGCCAGCTGTTACCGCTCTGGTCACTGCCGTCGCCCTGGCATCGCTGCTCAGCGGATGTAAGAAGGAAGAGGCGGCACCTGCCCCTCAAGCCCCTCAGGTCGGCGTCGTCACCCTGCAACCACAAGCCTTTACCTTGACTTCCGAACTCCCGGGCCGGACCACCGCGTTCCGCATCGCCGAAGTTCGTCCACAGGTAAACGGGATCATTCTCAAGCGCCTGTTCAAAGAAGGCGGAGATGTTAAGGAAGGTCAGCAGCTTTATCAGATCGATCCATCGGTCTATGAGGCAACGCTGAAGAGTGCAGAGGCGAATCTGCAGTCGACCAAGTCGATTTCCGATCGCTACAAGCAATTGGTCAACGAGCAGGCCGTCAGCCGCCAGGAATACGACACTGCCGTGGCCAACCGCCTGCAGTCGGAAGCTTCGCTGCAAAGCGCCCAGATCAACCTGCGCTACACCAAGGTGCTGTCGCCACTGACCGGGCGCATCGGCCGTTCCTCGGTGACCGAAGGTGCGCTGGTGAGCAATGGCCAGGCCGATGCCATGGCCGTGATCCAGCAGTTGGACCCGATCTACGTCGACGTCACCCAGTCTTCGGTGGAACTGCTGGAACTGCGTCGCGAGCTGGAAAGCGGCCGCCTGCAGAAAGTCGGCGACAACGCCGCCAAGGTCAAACTGACCCTGGAAGACGGCAGCCAGTACAAGCTCGACGGCAAGCTGGAATTCTCCGAAGTCTCGGTGGATGAAAGCACCGGCTCGGTGACCCTGCGCGCCGTATTCCCCAACCCCCAGCACACTCTGCTGCCAGGCATGTTCGTCCACGCCCAGCTGCAAGCCGGGGTCAACAGCGCGGCAATCCTGGCGCCACAACAAGGCGTGACTCGCGACTTGAAAGGCACCCCGACCGCCCTGGTGGTTGGCCCGGACAACAAGGTCGAGCTGCGCCAGCTCAAGGCCAGCCGCACCGTCGGCAGCCAGTGGCTGGTGGAAGACGGCCTGAAAGCCGGTGACCGTCTGATCACCGAAGGCCTGCAATTCGTCAAGCCGGGCATTGAGGTCAAGGCCAGCGAAGCCACCAACGTAGCCGCGAAGAACCCGGCCCCTGCACGAGCAACTGACAAAGCTGCAGGCGGCAAAGGGGAGTAAACCATGTCGAAATTTTTTATCGACCGTCCGATCTTCGCCTGGGTTATTGCCCTGGTGATCATGTTGGTCGGGGCTCTATCGATCCTCAAATTGCCGATCAACCAGTACCCGAGCATCGCCCCACCGGCGATCGCCATCTCCGTGACCTACCCAGGTGCTTCCGCACAGACCGTGCAGGACACCGTGGTCCAGGTGATCGAGCAGCAACTCAACGGTATCGACAACCTGCGTTACGTGTCCTCGGAAAGTAACTCCGACGGCAGCATGACCATCACCGCGACCTTCGAGCAGGGCACCAACTCGGACACCGCGCAGGTCCAGGTACAGAACAAGCTCAACCTGGCCACCCCGCTGCTGCCGCAAGAAGTGCAGCAGCAGGGTATCCGCGTGACCAAGGCGGTGAAGAACTTCCTGCTGGTGATCGGCGTGGTCTCCGAGGACGGCAGCATGTCCAAGGACGACCTGTCGAACTACATCGTGTCGAACATGCAGGACCCGATCTCGCGGACCGCGGGCGTCGGTGACTTCCAGGTGTTCGGTGCCCAGTACGCGATGCGGATCTGGCTCGACCCGGCCAAGCTGAACAACTTCAACCTGACCCCGGTGGACGTGAAGACCGCGGTTGCCGCGCAGAACGTCCAGGTGTCGTCCGGCCAGCTCGGCGGCCTGCCCGCCCTGCCCGGCCAGCAACTCAACGCCACGATCATCGGCAAGACCCGCCTGCAGACTGCCGAGCAGTTCAAGGCGATCCTGCTGAAGGTCAACAAGGACGGCTCGCAAGTGCGCCTGGGTGATGTCGCGGACGTCGGCCTGGGGGGTGAAAACTACGCCATCAGCGCCCAGTTCAACGGCAAGCCGGCCTCCGGCCTGGCGGTCAAGCTGGCCAACGGCGCCAACGCCCTGGACACCGCCAAGGCACTGCGCAAGACCATCAGTGACCTGGAACCCTTCTTCCCGCAAGGCATGAAGGTGGTGTTCCCGTACGACACCACGCCCGTGGTGACCGAATCCATCAAGGGGGTCGTCGAGACCCTGGTGGAAGCGATCGTCCTGGTGTTCCTGGTGATGTTCCTGTTCCTGCAGAACTTCCGCGCCACGGTGATCACCACCATGACCGTGCCAGTGGTTCTGCTGGGGACCTTCGGCATCCTCGCGGCGGCCGGTTTCAGCATCAACACCCTGACCATGTTCGGCATGGTGCTGGCCATCGGCTTGCTGGTCGACGACGCCATCGTCGTGGTGGAAAACGTCGAACGGGTGATGCACGAAGAGGGCCTGTCACCCAAGGAGGCAACGAAGAAGTCCATGGGCCAGATCCAGGGAGCCCTGGTGGGTATTGCCCTGGTGCTGTCTGCGGTACTGCTGCCGATGGCCTTCTTCAGCGGCTCCACCGGGGTGATCTACAAGCAGTTCTCGATCACCGTGGTGTCGGCCATGGCCCTGTCGGTACTGGTCGCCCTGATCTTCACCCCTGCCCTGTGCGCCACCATGCTCAAGGCCGTGGTCCCGGGCCAGCAGCACGAAAAGCGCGGCTTCTTCGGCTGGTTCAACCGCACCTTCGATCGCAGCGTGAAGAGCTATGAGCGCGGTGTCGGCAACATGCTGCGCCACAAGGTCCCGTACCTGCTGGCCTACGTCTTGATCGTCCTGGGCATGATCTGGCTGTTTACCCGCATCCCGACGGCGTTCCTGCCGGAAGAAGACCAGGGCGTACTGTTCGCCCAGGTGCAGACTCCAGCCGGCTCCAGTGCCGAGCGCACCCAGGTGGTCGTCGATGAAATGCGCGCCTACCTGCTGGACAAGGAAAAGGACACCGTGGCTTCGGTGTTCACCGTGAACGGCTTCAACTTCGCCGGTCGCGGCCAGAGCTCGGGCATGGCCTTCATCATGCTCAAGCCGTGGGGCGAGCGTTCTGCGGAAAACAGCGTGTTCAACCTGGCGGCCCGCGCCCAGCAGCACTTCTTCAGCTTCCGTGACGCGATGGTGTTCGCCTTCGCCCCTCCGGCGGTACTGGAGTTGGGTAACGCCACCGGTTTCGACGTGTTCCTCCAGGACCGCGCCGGTATCGGCCACGAGAAACTGATGGCTGCGCGCAACCAGTTCCTCGGCATGGCCGCCCAGAGCAAGGTGCTGTCCCAGGTGCGTCCGAACGGCCTGAATGACGAACCGCAGTACCAGTTGACCATCGATGACGAGCGCGCCAGTGCCTTGGGCGTGACCCTCACCGACATCAACAGCACCTTGTCGATTGCCCTGGGCAGTAGCTACGTCAACGACTTCATCGACCGTGGTCGGGTGAAGAAGGTGTACATCCAGGGTCAGGCCGGTGCCCGCATGAGCCCCGAAGACCTGAAGAAGTGGTACGTGCGCAACAGCGCCGGGACCATGGTGCCGTTCTCCTCCTTCGCCAAGGGCGAGTGGATCTACGGCTCGCCGAAACTGGCCCGCTACAACGGCGTGGAAGCCATGGAAGTCCTCGGTGCTCCAGCCCCTGGCTACAGTACCGGTGAGGCCATGGCCGAAGTCGAAGCGCTTGCCGCGAAGCTGCCGCCGGGTGTGGGCATCTCCTGGACCGGCCTGTCCTACGAGGAACGCCTGTCGGGCTCCCAGGCACCTGCGCTGTACGCCTTGTCCCTGCTGATGGTGTTCCTGTGTCTGGCAGCGCTGTATGAAAGCTGGTCGATTCCGATCGCGGTCATGCTAGTGGTGCCGCTGGGGATCATCGGTGCGCTGATGGCCACCAGCCTGCGCGGCCTGTCCAACGACGTGTACTTCCAGGTGGGGCTGCTGGTGACCATCGGCCTGGCGGCGAAAAACGCCATTCTGATCGTCGAGTTCGCCAAGGAACTGCACGAGCAGGGTCGCAGCCTGATCGACGCCGCAGTGGAAGCCTGCCGGATGCGTCTGCGACCGATCATCATGACCTCCCTGGCCTTCGTCCTCGGGGTTGTGCCTCTGGCCATCTCCACCGGCGCAGGTTCCGGCAGCCAGCATGCGATCGGTACCGGGGTGATCGGCGGTATGCTCACCGCGACGATCCTGGCGATCTTCTGGGTGCCACTGTTCTTCGTCACCGTATCGTCCATGGGCCGCAGGCAAGCGGACCAATCAGAAACTACTGCAACTGCTAATGAGGCTGGCCAATGAGCAAGTCGCTACTCTCCCTGGCAATCACCGCCATCGCGCTAAGTGGTTGCTCGCTGATACCGGATTATCAGCGCCCGCAAGCGCCGGTGGCGGCGCAATTCCCCCAAGGCCCTGCCTACTCGCCAAAGGAGGCCGCCAACGTGGCGGCCGCCGAACAGGGCTGGCGGCAGTTCTTCCATGACCCGGCGCTGCAGCAGCTGATCCAGACCTCCCTGGAAAACAACCGCGACCTCAAGGTCGCGGCGCTGAACATCGACGCCTATGCCGCGCAGTACCAGATCCAGCGCGCTGATCTCTTCCCCGCGGTTTCGGCCAACGGCAGCGGCAGCCGCCAGCGCACGCCAGCACGCATGTCGCAGACCGGCCAGGCCGGCATCACCAGCCAGTACTCGGCCACGGTGGGCGTCAGCGCTTACGAGCTGGACCTGTTCGGCCGGGTTCGCAGCCTGAGCGAACAAGCGCTGCAGACCTACTTCTCCAGCGAAGAGGCCCGACGCAGCACGCAGATCAGCCTGGTGGCCAGCGTGGCCAATGCCTACATGACCTGGCAAGCCGACAAGGAACTGCTGAAGCTGACCCAGGAAACCCTCGCCGCCTACGAGGAAAGCTACCGGCTGACCTCGCGCAGCAACGAAGTGGGCGTGGCCTCGGCCCTGGACCTGAGCCAGGCGCGGACCTCGGTGGAAAACGCCCGGGTCCAACTGGCGCGCTACACCCGCCAGGTGGCCCAGGATGAAAACAGCCTGACCCTGCTGCTGGGCACGGCGATTCCGGCCAATCTGCCGGCGGCCCAACCGCTGTCGGCCAACCTGTTGAGCGACCTGCCCGCCGGCCTGCCGTCGGAACTGCTGCAACGGCGTCCGGACATCCTCGAAGCCGAATACAAGCTGAAAGCGGCGAATGCCAATATCGGCGCGGCGCGGGCGGCGTTCTTCCCGAGCATCAGCCTGACGGCCAACGCCGGGACCTTGAGCCCGGACCTCTCGGGCCTGTTCAAGGGGGGCTCGGGCACCTGGCTGTTCCAGCCGCAGATCAACCTGCCGATCTTCAACGCCGGCAGCCTGCGTGCCAGCCTGGACTACTCGAAAATCCAGAAAGACATCAGCGTCGCGCAGTACGAGAAATCCATCCAGACCGCCTTCCAGGAAGTCTCCGATGGCCTCGCGGCACGCCAGACCTACAACCAGCAGTTGCAGGCCCAGCGTGATTTCGTCAACGCCAACCAGGACTACTACCGCCTGGCCGAACGCCGCTACCGCATCGGGGTCGACAGCAACCTGACCTTCCTCGACGCCCAGCGCTCGCTGTTCAGTGCCCAACAGGCCCTGATCACCGATCGCCTGTCGCAGCTCACCAGCGAGGTCAACCTGTACAAGGCCCTCGGCGGTGGCTGGAGCGAGCAGACCGCGAAGAACCAGCCACTGGCTGAAAAAGCCCCGGCGCTGCACCTGTTCTGAAGCACCGCCTGGCAGCATGAAAAACCCACCTGACGGTGGGTTTTTTCATATGTACTGTTTAGAACATTTGTGTTCGATTATCGCCCAGAAAGCGATTCATCCAATTGATTGCCCCTGATCCGCGACGCACCATTCCCGGCACCTGGACACACCAATAACAACAGGTCCGATGCCATGCCCCCACGCCCTGCCCGCTCCGGCTGACACCCCCCGGCTCCACCTTGCTTCCCCGAAACCTGTGCCCATGCCTTTGCACGGTACTGGCCAGCTGCACCCCTAACAATTAGAGAGACCGACGAATGAAGCCAATGACCCCATCCCACTACCTTCTGCCCAGCCTTCTGGCCTTGGCGCTGACCAGCGCCGCCCTGCCGGTAATGGCCGCGGAGTCGGGCTTTCTCGAAGATGCCCAGGCCAGCCTCAACCTGCGCAACTTCTACTTGAACCGTAACTTCACCAACCCCACCAAGGCCCAGGGCAAGGCCGAGGAATGGTCCCAGAGCTTCATTCTCGACGCCAAGTCGGGCTTTACCCAGGGCACCGTCGGCTTCGGCATGGACGTGCTGGGCCTGTACTCGCTCAAGCTCGACGGCGGCAAGGGCACCGGCGGCACTCAGTTGCTGCCCCTGGATCACGACGGCCGCCCGGCGGACAACTTCGGGCGCCTGGGAGTGGCGTTCAAGGCACGCTTGTCGCAGACCGAGGTCAAGGTCGGCGAGTGGATGCCGGTGTTGCCGATCCTGCGTTCGGATGACGGCCGCTCGCTGCCGCAAACCTTCCGCGGCGGCCAGATCACCTCCAAGGAAATCGCTGGCCTGACGCTCTACGGCGGCCAGTTCCGCGCCAACAGCCCGCGCGACGACAGCAGCATGAGCGACATGACGATGTTCGGCAAAGCGGCCTTCACCTCGGATCGCTTCAACTTCCAGGGCGCCGAATACACCTTCAATGACAAACGCACCCAGGTCGCCCTGTGGAACGCCCAGCTCAAGGACATCTACAGCCAGCAGTTCGTCAACCTGACCCACAGCCAGCCTCTGGGCGACTGGACCCTGGGCGCCAACCTGGGCTTCTTCTATGGCAAGGAAGACGGCAGCGCCCGCGCCGGCGACCTGGAAAACCGCACCTGGTCCGGCCTGTTCTCGGCCAAGTACGGCGGCAACACCTTCTATGTCGGCCTGCAGAAACTCACCGGCGACAGCGCCTGGATGCGAGTCAATGGCACCAGCGGCGGGACCCTGGCCAACGACAGCTACAACGCCAGCTACGACAACGCCAAGGAGAAATCCTGGCAGGTCCGCCATGACTACAACTTTGCCGCCCTGGGGGTTCCAGGCCTGACCCTGATGAACCGCTACATCAGCGGCAGCAACGTGCACACCGCCACCGTCAGCGACGGCAAGGAATGGGGCCGGGAAAGCGAAGTGGCCTACACCGTGCAGAGCGGCACGTTGAAGAACCTCAACCTGAAATGGCGCAACTCCACCATGCGCCGGGATTTCAGCAACAACGAGTTTGATGAAAACCGGTTGATCGTCAGCTATCCGTTGAGCCTGCTGTAACGCGGCAACGCCCAACAAAAAGGCCAGCCCGGTGATCGGGCTGGCCTTTTTGTTGGGCCACGGAACGGGTTACAGGCGCGATTCGGTGCCCAGTTCGTCCCATACCGATTCGGCCAGGTGGAAGGTGGCATTGGCCGCTGGAATGCCGCAGTAGATCGCGCTCTGCATGATCACTTCCTTGATCTCGCCACGGCTCACGCCGTTGTTGGCGGCAGCCCGCAGGTGCAGCTTGAGTTCTTCGTTGCGGTTCATGCCGATCAGCATGGCGATGGTGATCAGGCTGCGGGTGTGCCGCGGCAGGCCCGGACGGGTCCAGATATCACCCCAGGCATGGCGGGTGATCATTTCCTGGAATTCCGAGTTGAACTCGTTCAGGGCATTCAGGCTGCGGTCGACATGGGCATCGCCCAACACCGCGCGGCGGACCTGCATGCCTTCGTCATAACGTTGTTTCTCGTCCACAAAGGGCTCCTCGATTCGGTGCTCAGGCCAGCAGGAATTCCACGACACGGGCGCTGAACGCGTCGCCGGCCTGGACGTTGGACAGGTGCGCGGCATAGAACTCGGCGTACTCGGCGCCCGCCACGTGCTGCTGGATGAAGTGCCCGCCGCTGGGCGGTGTCACGGCGTCTTCAGTACCGGCGATCACCAGGGTCGGCACCTGGATCGCGCCCAGTTGCTCGCGGAAATCCGCATCGCGCACCGCCGCGCAGTTGGCCGCGTAGCCTTGTGGCGAGGTGGCGGCAAGCATGTCGGTGATCAGCTTGGCCTGGTCCGGGTGGGCTTCGGCAAAATCGGCGGTGAACCAGCGGGCGATGGAGGCGTCACGCAGTGCCACCATGGCTGCCTGGCCGTCACGCAGCACGGTCTCGATCCGCGGGTTCCAGACAGAGGGCTCGCCGATCTTCGCCGCGGTGTTGCACACCACCAGCTTGTGCAGGCGCTCGCCGGCGTTGATCCCCAGCCACTGGCCGATCAGCCCGCCCATGGACAGGCCACAGAAATGCGCGCGCTGGATATCCAGGGCATCCAGCAGCGCGACGACGTCGTGGCCCAGTTGTTCGATGCTATAGGGGCCCTCGGTGACCAGAGAACGGCCATGGCCACGGGTATCCATGCGCAGCACCCGGAAATGCCGGGTGAAGGCCGCGATCTGCTTGTCCCACATGTGCAGATCGGTGCCCAGGGAGTTGGACAGCACCAGCACGGGTGCGCCCTCTGGTCCTTCAAGTTGATAGTGCAGATCGCCCTCGGCGAGTTTCACGAATCCCACAGCAGTCTCCTTCAGGCCTTCAAGGCAAAATGTTCAGCCACGGCGCGCTCGACCCAGGCCTGCGCCTGGCCCAGGTAATGCGCCGGATCCAACAGACGATCCAGGTCCGCCGCCGACAGCTCGGCCGTGACCTGGGGTTCATCCCCCAACACCGCGCGCAGATGCCGCTGTTCGGCCACCGCGCGCTTGCAGCATTGTTCCAGCAGATGGTGAGCGCGCTCCCGTCCCAGGCGCTGGGCCAGGGCAATGCTCACCGCTTCGGCCAGCACCAGGCCCTGGGTCAGGTCGAGGTTCTGCGCCATCCGCGCACTGTCGACTTCCAGGCCCTCGGCCACCAGCAAGGCTTGTTGCAGGGCGCCGGACACCAGGCAGCAGATCTCCGGCAAGGTTTCCCATTCGGCGTGCCACAGGCCCAGGCTGCGCTCGTGCTCCTGGGGCATGGCGGCGAACATCGTCGCCAGCAGCCCCGGAACCCGGGTCGCGGCGCTGATCAGCACCGCCGCGCCGACCGGGTTGCGCTTGTGCGGCATGGTCGACGAACCGCCCTTGCCCGGCGCCGAAGGCTCAAAGACTTCCGCCGCCTCGGTCTGCATCAACAGGCTGATATCGCGCCCCAGCTTGCCCAGGCTGCCGGCCAGCAGGCCCAGTACCGAGGCGAACTCCACCAGGCGGTCGCGCTGGGTGTGCCAGGGTTGCTCCGGCAGGCTCAGGTGTAATTCCTCGGCCAGGGCCTGGGCAATCGGCAGCGCCTGCTCGCCCAGGGCCGCCAGGGTCCCTGAGGCACCGCCGAACTGCAGCACCAACAGACGCGGCTTGAGCTGCTGCAGGCGCTCGCGGCTGCGGGTCAGCGCCCCCAGCCAACCGGCGATCTTCATCCCCAGGGTGACCGGCGTGGCATGTTGCAGCCAGGTGCGGCCGGCCATCGGGGTCGCGGCAAAACGCTTGGCCTGGACCGCGAGGATCCCGCCCAGGCGCTCCAGGTCCTGCTCCAGCAGGTGCACGGCACGGCGCAGTTGCAGCACCAGCCCGCTGTCCATCACGTCCTGGCTGGTGGCCCCCAGGTGCACAAAGCGTTCGGCCTCGCCATCGTTGCGGGCAATCTGCTTGCCCAGGGCCTTGACCAGGGGAATCGCCGAATTGCCGGCCGTCGCAATCGCTTCGCCCAGCACCTGGAAGTCATACAGCGCGGCGTGGCAGGCCGCCTCGATGGACGCCACCGCACTGGCGGGAATCACCCCGACCCGGGCCTGGGCCCGAGCCAGGGCCGCTTCGAAATCGAGCATCGCCTGGACCCGCCCCTGATCGCAGAACACTCCGCGCATTTCCCGGGCAGTAAAGTAGGCATCGAACAACTGGTTGCTCGCAGTCAGGGTCATAAACAGTCCTTAGCAAGCCTGCGCCCGAGTCGGGCGCAGGCACACAGGTCAAAGATCGTGGTGCAGGTAGGCCGCCTGTTTCGGCAGGCGCAGGCTGAACAGGAAGGCAATCGCCATCATCACCGTGACGTACCAGTAGAAGGTGTTTTCCATGCCCATGTTCTTGAAATTCAGGGCCACCCATTCCGCCGAGCCACCGAAGATCGCATTGGCCACCGCATAAGCCAAGCCCACCCCCAGCGCGCGCACTTGCGGCGGGAACATCTCTGCCTTCACCAGGCCGCTGATGGAGGTGTAGAAACTGACGATGGCCAAGGCCAGGGTAATGAGCACGAAAGCCAGGAACGGACTGGTGACGGTCTTCAGGGTCAACAGGATCGGCACGGTAAACAGCGTACCCAGGGCACCGAACCAAAGCATCGAACTGCGCCGGCCGATCTTGTCCGCCAGCATGCCGAACAAGGGCTGCATGCACATGTAGAGGAACAGCGCGCCGGTCATGATGTAGCTGGCGGTCTTGGCGTGCATGCCCGCGGTGTTCACCAGGTACTTCTGCATGTAGGTGGTGAAGGTGTAGAAAATCAGCGAGCCGCCGGCGGTGTAGCCAAGCACGGTGATAAAGGCCGCCGAATGGTTCTTGAACAGCGCGGCAATGCTGCCGGCGTCCTTGTCCTCGCGCATTTCCTTGCTGGTGGTTTCTTTCAGCGAACGACGCAGCAGCAGCGAGATCACCGCGGCAATGGCACCGATCACGAAAGGAATGCGCCAGCCCCAGGCCTTGAGCTCGGCCTCATCGAGGAACTGCTGGAGGATCACCAGCACCGACACCGCCAGCAGTTGCCCGCCGATCAGGGTCACGTACTGGAAGGAGGCGAAGAAACCGCGCTGGCCCTTGAGCGCCACTTCACTCATGTAGGTGGCGGTGGTGCCATATTCCCCACCGACCGACAGGCCCTGGAACAACCGCGCCACCAACAGCAGGAACGGCGCCCAGGCACCGATGCTGGCGTAGGTCGGCAAAAAGGCGATGACCAGCGAGCCGGCGCACATCATCAGCACCGAGATCATCATCGAGTTCTTGCGACCATGGCGGTCGGCGACCCGGCCAAACAGCCAGCCGCCAATGGGCCGCATCAGGAAGCCGGCGGCGAACACCCCGGCGGTGTTGAGCAACTGCACCGTGGGATCGTCAGAGGGGAAAAAGGCCGGGGCGAAGTAGATGGCGCAAAAGGCATAGACGTAGAAGTCGAACCATTCCACCAGGTTGCCGGAGGAGGCACCGACAATGGCAAAGATCCTTTTGCTGCGTTCCTCTCCGGTGTAGTGACTGGTCGTTGTAGTCATGGTTTTTCACTCGTGGGGGACAGTGTGAGTCTAGACACACTTGGCAACATTCCCGTTCCCTGTCACCGCTGCCATGACGGCAGCGGCGCTCCCGGTCAGTAGTCGAAGAACACAGTTTCGGCGTCAGTACCCTGGAGGATCACGTTCCACTGATAGCGACCGTCGGCATCGGCCTTGGCCAGCAAGGTGCTGCGACGCTCCTCGGGGACGCAGGCCAGCAACGGGTCGGCGGCGTTGGCCGGCTCGCCGTCGAAGTAGATGCGGGTCAGCAGGTGCTTGACCAGGCCACGGGCGAACACCAGCACCACCAGGTGCGGCGCCTGGGTCGTGCCCTTGAGGCCCGGCACGGTGCCCGGCTTGATGGTGGTGAAGCGAAAGCGCCCTTCGGCGTCCACTGGCACCCGGCCAAAACCCTGGAAGTGCGGGTCCAGGGGTTTGGCCTGCTCGTCCTCGCCGTGGCGGTACTTGCCCGCGGCGTTGGCTTGCCAGACTTCCAGCATGGCGTCGTTGACGAAGTTGCCGTTGCCGTCCACCACCTGGCCGGTGATTGCCACCCGTTCCCCCAGGGTGCCTTCTTCGGTCAGGTCCTCGCGGTTCAGCCAGGTCAGGCCGATGTGGTAGTAGGGGCCGACGGTATGGGAGGTAGTCGCGGTCAGGCTCATGTCATTTCTCCATCGGCGTGGCATCGCGGCCGCGCAGGACAATGTCCCAACGGTAACCGAGGGCATAGGAAGGAATGGTTTTCTCCAGGTCGAAGCTGGCGATCAGGCGTTCCTTGGCACGGGTGTCCGGCACGCAGTTGTAGATCGGGTCATATGCCAGCAGCGGGTCGCCGGGGAAATACATCTGGGTCACCAGGCGGGTAAGGATGCTCGGGCCAAACAGCGAAAAATGGATATGCGCCGGACGCCAGGCATTGTGGTGGTTGCCCCAGGGGTAGGCGCCGGGCTTGATGGTCTGGAACTGGTACCAGCCGTCGGCATCGGTCACGGTGCGCCCGGTGCCGGTGAAGTTCGGGTCCAGCGGCGCATCGTGCAGGTCGCGGTCGTGGTTATAGCGACCGGCGGCGTTGGCCTGCCAGATCTCCACCAGGATGCCCGGCACCGGCAGGCCGTTCTCGTCCAGCACCCGGCCGTGGATGATGATCCGCTCGCCCTGGGGCTGGCCTTCGTGCTGCGCTGTCAGGTCGTTGTCGCGCTCCTGGATCGATTCGGCGCCGATGCTCGGGCCGGTGATTTCCGACAGCGAATGGGGCAGGAACACCAGCGGCTTGGACGGCGAGCGGGTGTTGGTCGACTGGTAGGCCGGGTGCAGGTAATCAGGCTGAGTGCCCGCTTGCGGGCGCCGGTAACCGGGCTTGTCACTCATGGTGGTTCCTCGTTCTCTTCTTATATAAGGCAGGCAGTCAGACGCGCTCGATGGCCAGCGCCAGCCCTTGGCCGACACCTACGCACATGGTGGCCAGGCCTTTTTTACCGCCGCTCTTTTCCAACTGATGCAGGGCTGTCAGCACCAGGCGCGCACCGCTCATGCCCAGTGGGTGGCCCAGGGCAATCGCGCCGCCATTGGGGTTGACCTGTGGTGCATCGTCCGCCAGGCCCAGTTCGCGCAGCACCGCCAGGCCCTGGCTGGCAAAGGCTTCGTTGAGCTCGATCACGTCGAAATCGCTGACCGCCACGCCCAGGCGTTCGATCAACTTGCGCACCGCCGGCACCGGGCCAATGCCCATCACTCGCGGCGCCACCCCGGCGCTGGCCATGCCCAACACCCGCGCGCGCGGGGTCAGGCCGTGTTTCTTGACCGCTTCGGCCGACGCCAGGATCAGCGCCGCGGCGCCGTCGTTGACCCCGGAGGCGTTGCCGGCGGTGACGGTCTTGTCCGGGCCGTTGACCGGCTTGAGCTTGCCCAGGGTTTCCAGGGTGGTGTCGGCACGCGGATGTTCGTCCTGATCAACCACTGTCTCGCCCTTCTTGTGGGCGATGCGCACCGGGACGATTTCCTCGGCGAAGAAACCGGCGGCCTGGGCCGCGGCGGTGCGTTGCTGGCTGCGCAGGGCGAAGGCGTCCTGGTCGGCGCGGGACACCTTATAGTCGTCCGCCACGTTATCGGCGGTCTGCGGCATGGCATCCACGCCGTACTGGGCCTTCATCAACGGGTTGATGAAACGCCAGCCGATGGTGGTGTCTTCCAGCTTCATGTTGCGCGAGAAGGCGCTGTCGGCCTTGCCCATGACAAAAGGCGCGCGGGACATGGACTCGACGCCGCCGGCAATCGCCAGCTCCATCTCGCCGCTGGCAATGGCGCGGAACGCCGTGCCAATGGCATCCAGGCCCGAGGCGCAGAGGCGGTTGAGGGTGACGCCGGGCACGCTGTCCGGCAGGCCCGCCAGCAGCAGCGCCATGCGCGCCACGTTGCGGTTGTCCTCGCCGGCCTGGTTGGCGCAGCCGAGGAACACCTCGTCCACCGCGTTCCAGTCCACGCCCGGGTTGCGCTCCATCAGGGCCTTGATCGGCACCGCCGCCAGGTCATCGGCACGGACGGCCGAAAGGCCGCCGCCAAAGCGGCCGATGGGGGTACGAATGGCATCGCAGATAAATACGTCACGCATCAGGCTTCTCCAGGTGCTTGGCCATGAGCCGCGGCGGTGCGCGCTTCCAGGTCACGCAGGGCGGTCAGTTCGACTTCGGTGGGTGCCGCAGTCTCGGCCACGTGCTCGGCAAAGCGGATCGCCCAGCCAGTGGCGGCCACCACCTGCTCGCGGGTCACGCCCGGGTGCAGCGAGGTGACGATGAATTCGTGGGTGCCGGCTTCCGGCTCCATGATGCACAGGTCGGTGATGATCCCCACCGGACCGGCGCCGGGCAGGCCCAGGCGCTTGCGCGAGTCGCCGCCCTCGCCGTGGCCGACGGAGGTGATGAAGTCCAGCTTGTCGACAAAGGAGCGCGAGGACTGCTTGAGGATGATCAGCACGCTCTTGGCCGAACCGGCGATTTCCGGAGCACCGCCAGCGCCCGGCAGGCGGACCTTGGGCCGGTGGTAATCACCGACCACGGTGGTGTTGATATTGCCGAAACGGTCGACCTGGGCGGCGCCGAGGAAGCCGACGTCGATGCGCCCGCCCTGCAGCCAGTAGCGGAAGATTTCACCGGTAGGCACCACGGTATCGGCGGTTTCCGCCAGTTCGCCGTCACCGATGGACAGCGGCAACACGCTGGGCTTGGCGCCGATCGGGCCGGATTCGTAGATCAGCACCACGTCCGGCGACGAGGTCAGGCGCGCCAGGTTGGCGGCCTTGGAGGGCAGGCCGATGCCGACGAAGCACACCGAGCCGTTCTGCAGGCGACGGGCCGCGGCCACGGTCATCATTTCATTGGTGGAGTAGGTCATTACTGGGCCTCCGAAGCTGCGGCCAGCTTGGCCTGGAATTCGCTGAAGTCGGCACTGCCGCGGATGTATTCGTTGATCCAGGCGGTGAAGGTCTCACGGTCGCGGGCGATCGGGTCCCAGGCCTGGTAGAAGCGGTTGTCACGCTCGGAGTAGCCGTGGGCGTAGGACGGATGGGCGCCACCCGGCACATGGCAGACCGCGCTCAGGGCCCAGGTCGGCAGCACGCAGGCGTTCATCGGGGCGTTCAGGTCGTCGACGATTTCCTCGACGGTGACGATGCAGCGCTTGGCCGCCAGGGCCGCTTCTTTCTGCACCCCCAGAATCCCCCACAGCAGCACGTTGCCCTTGCGGTCGGCTTTCTGCGCGTGAATCACCGTGACATCGGGGCGTACCGAAGGCACCGCCGCCAGCACTTCACCGGTGAAGGGACAGGTCACGGTCTTGATCAGCGGGTTGACCTTGGGCAGGTCGGAGCCTGCGTAGGCACGCAGTACCGCGAATGGCAGGCCCGAGGCGCCGGCGACATAGGCGTTGGCCAGGTCGGCGTGGCTGTGTTCCTCGATCTCCAGCGGCTGTGGCCACTGTTTTTCCACGGCATCGCGCAGGCGATGCAGGGAACCCACGCCCGGGTTGCCACCCCAGGAAAAAATCAGCTTGCGAGCGCAACCGGCACCGATCAACTGGTCGTAGATCAGGTCAGGGGTCATGCGCACCAGGGTCAGGTCTTTCTTGCCCTGGCGGATGATTTCATGACCTGCGGCCGTAGGAATCAGATGGGTGAAGCCTTCGAGCGCGACGGTGTCGCCGTCGTTGACGAATTGCTTCACCGCGTCGTGCAGCGAAAGGATTTCAGCCATGGATGGGGTCTCCCGATTGTTATTCAGCGACTGGAGAAAAAGGCGCTCTGGGCGCGCCGCAGTGACTGAAGATTAAGCGGGAGCCAAACCCCAAACAATCCGATAATCGACTGAGCGTTCGATTATCGAACGCATTGTTGCGTGGCTATCGATTACTGCTCTCCCACCTCGCAACAACCCTGGCAGCCGGTTGTGACCGCCACCGCAAGTTGCGACCTTGCGGTGGGCCTTCAGGAGCAGCGGGCCCTGGGGCAGCGGCTACAGGGCAAGATGCCGTCAGGTCGCGTCTGCATGGCTGACCATGCCCTTGATCACCACGGCGGTGGTGGCCAACGCCGCTGGAATCACCAGGGCGGTCAGTACCTGTTCGAAGTTCCAGCCCAGGCCCAGCAGGGTCGCCCCCATCCAGGCGCCAAGGATCGCGCCGAAACGGCCGATGCCGAGCATCCAGGACACCCCGGTGGCCCGCCCCTGGGTCGGGTAGAAACGCGCCGCCAGGGACGGCATCGCCGATTGCGCGCCGTTGACGCACATGCCGGCAATCAGCACCAGGGTGGCGAGCAAGGTGATGTTGCCCAGGCTCTGACCCACGGCGTAGGCAAAGACCCCGGCCAGCAGGTAGAAACAGCCGATCACCTTGTGCGGATTGAAACGGTCCATGGCCCAGCCCACGGCTACGGCGCTGAGCACCCCGCCAAACTGGAACAGGGCGCCGATAAAGGCTGCCTGTTCCATGCTCGCGCCGCTGTCACGCATCAGGGTCGGTAACCAGCTGGTCAGCAGGTAGACGATCACCAGGCCCATGAAATAGGTCAGCCACAGCAGCAAAGTGCCCACGCTGTAAGTACCGGAGAAGATCACCGCGAACACGTTGCGCGCCTTCACCGTCTTCTGCTCGGGCACACTGAAACTGCCGGCTTCGCCGACGATGGCCGGGGCGATCGGCGCCAGGGTCTTGCGCACCTTGTCGGTGCCGCGATTGCGCACCACCAGGTAACGCGCCGACTCCGGCAACCAGACCACCAGCACCAGGGCCAGGATCAACGGCAGAACTCCGCCAATCAGCAGCAGGCTGTGCCAGCCGAAGGCCGGGATCAGCTTGGCGGAAATGAAGCCACCGCCGGCCATGCCCAGGTTGAAACCGCAGAACATGCTGGTCACCAGCAACGATTTGTGGCGCTCGGGGGTGTATTCCGACAGCAGCGTGGTGGCGTTGGGCATGCCCGCCCCCAACCCCAGGCCGGTGAGAAAGCGCAGGACCAGCAACTGGTCGACGTTGCTGCTGTAGGCCGATGCCAGGCTGAAGGCACCGAACAGCAGCACCGCCCCCACCAGCACCACCTTGCGCCCGAAACGGTCGGCCAGGGGCCCGGAGCCCAGGGCGCCGAAGACCATGCCGATCAATGCAGCGCTCATCACCGGCCCGAGGCTGGCGCGGTCGATGCCCCAGTCCTGGGACAGCGCCGGAGCGATAAAGCCCATGGCGGCGGTGTCCAGGCCATCAAGGAAGACAATCAGGAAACACAGGACCACCACGCGCCACTGATAACGGGACAGCGGCTGGGCATTGATGAAGGACTGCACATCAAGGCAGTTCCCTACAGCGGATTGGGGTTGGTTCATTGTTGTTATTTCCACGCTAAAACGCAGGCGAGCACAGGCCGCCAGAACTGATCAGGTCACATAAGGAAGTGGGGGTATCAGGCGATTCGAGCGGGGCGGCAGGAACGGTCGCGGCAACGACGCAGGGAAAGCGTGCTCATGAGTGTTGGCCTCTTCTTTATTATTGGGCGGGCCATCAGCGACGGGCAAAGGTGCCAGCTTGCCGCCGATGACGCTGCCGCGACATTAATGAGCCAGGGGAAACAGCGTCAATTCGCCAAAGGCGTATCTGTGCGTTTATCGAACAGCTTAAGCAAACAGCTGGGCACTGAGGTCGCGGCTGGCGCTCAACAATCCAGGAAGGAAACGTTGCTCCAGCTCGGCGCGGCTGACCCGTCCGGCGTGGGTGCTGACGTTCAGTGCCGCCAGCACCTGGCCCGATGCGTCGTACACCGGCACCGCGATGGAACGCAGGCCCTGCTCCAGTTCCTGATCGACGATGCACCAACCCTGCTGGCGAACTTGCTGCAGGCACTCCAGCAAGGCCTCGGGGGTATGCAGGGTGCGGCTGGTCTTGGCTTGCAGGTCCGCATGTTCGAGGTATTCGTGCAGCGACGAGTCATCCAGCGCGGCCAGCAGAATCCGCCCCATGGAGGTGCAATAGGCGGGCAAGCGCCCCCCCACCGACAGGTCGACCGAAATCAGCCGCTGGGTAGTGGCGGAGCGGGCAATGTAGAGAATGTCGTCGCCTTCCAGGGTGGCCATGTTGCAGGCTTCGTGCAGTTGCTCGCTCATGCGGTCCAGGTAGGGCTGGGCGGACACCGCCAGCGGAGTCGAGGACAAGTAGGCATGACCCAGGGTCAGCACCTTGGGCAGCAGCGAATAGGTACGCCCGTCGGTGGTGGCGTAACCCAGCTTGATCAGGGTGTGCAGGCAACGGCGTACCGCGGCCCGTGGAATTTCCGTGCGGTGACTGATCTGGGCAATGGTCAGATGCCGCTTGCGCTCCTGGAACGCCTGCACCACTGCCAGGCCTCGGGCCAGAGAGGTCATGAAATCCGGGTCACCGGTCAACGCCTGAATCCTCTTCGCCGCGGATGCCACGATCGGCGGGGCCACTGAGGTAAAGGAATTACGCATCTGATCGTTCATTTCAGGTTCTCTGCGACGAAATTCTTCCGTATTACAAGCCGTATTGGCGAAGCAGCACAAGCTGGGCCCGGCAACATTGTGCGATTATCGAACCGTCGACCGATAATCGCAATCCGGCATGCCGGGCACTGTCAGTTGTTGGCCCGAGCCTCTAGTACAAAAAGTCAGGCTGATAATCACCCATCGAAGGCTGGTTTATCCGGGGTGTTTTGCAATCGTCCACTTGCCTTAACAACAGAGTCACCCCATATAGATTTACGCCAGCGGAGTAAGAATGCGGCACTCCTCGCGTAGGAAATGATTAGAACTTTTGTGTCACAAATCGCTCACAATAAAGTTGGTCGTTTTAAACTTGTCGCCCGTAGAGTTATTCTTCGCCGTGGCTATACTGCCGGAACGGGAATGTGGAATCAGTTGCACATGCCCCTCAGCCGGGTGACTTCAAGCAGTAATCAGTCACCTGCCGCAAGCGCTTGACCCAAAACCAGATTCGGCCAACCCGCTTGCAATAAACAACACTGTTGCTACGACAGTCGTTTTCATCCGGTGACGTGGCCGCATGCAATTAACGGCACGCATGAGAGAGTCGAAGTCAAGGCCAGACAAGCAATGACTCCACCTCTGCGTAGATGCCCGCCAGCAATGCGTTGCACCGGATTGGACCTTCACTCAATTAGGTAACACTGTGACGAAAGACGAACTGCGCGCGGAACTTGAGCGCCAGGAACAACGTTACAAGGAAGTTTACGGCGGCGAGATCACCCGCTATGCCGCCCAGCCTGAACCCGAACGCAAACCGTGGCGCAAACGCGCAAGTATTCGCGATCAGGCATTCACTCAAGAGCTGCAAAAGATGGAAAAAGAGCTCAAGGCCGAACAACCATGATGCTCCCGGCCTGACTCATTCAGGGCTTGCTCTACTTGCCCGCCCGCTCACCCTGGCGGCCAGGCAGACCATTGATGCTCGCAACCCCGAGCCCATTGCCACCTCGCCCACCCGCAGCGAGAAAGGCGACCGGGCAGGCCCTTTGCTTGAAATTTCATACAAGCGTTTTAACCCCCCGTTTTCAGTGGCCAAGCCACCGGATTGGCGGCTTTCCCCCAATAAACTCAATGACTTGCAGCGCCTGACAGGAATCAGCGAAATCTCTGCTCTCGGTCAGTTTTTTCGTTGAAGAATGTTACCGGTGAGCACCTTGTGCATTGATTAGCAGGGTTTTCTGGCATAATCGCGCCCCCTTATGACCGGGTCAGAAAACCTTCATGATCGATTTATTCAGCGGACTGGATGCTTGGGTGCTTGTGAGCCTCTTGCTCGCCCTGGCTTTTGTCCTCGCCTACGAGTTCATCAACGGCTTTCATGACACCGCAAATGCGGTTGCCACTGTTATCTACACCAAGGCCATGCCGCCGCACCTGGCCGTGTTCTTTTCCGGTGTGTTCAATTTCCTCGGCGTGCTGCTGGGCGGGGTCGGCGTAGCCTATGCCATCGTCCACCTGCTGCCGGTCGAGCTGCTGATCAACGTCAACACCGGCCACGGCCTGGCCATGGTCTTCTCGTTGCTGGCCGCGGCCATCACCTGGAACCTGGGCACCTGGTACTTCGGTATTCCCGCCTCCAGCTCCCACACCCTGATCGGCTCGATCCTCGGCGTCGGCCTGGCCAATGCCCTGCTCAACGACATTCCCCTGGGCGATGGCGTGAACTGGCAGAAGGCAATCGATATCGGCGCTTCCCTGGTGTTCTCGCCGATGGCGGGCTTCATTATTGCAGCGCTGGTATTGATCGGCCTGAAGTGGTGGCGTCCGATCTCGAAGATGCACAAGACCCCGGAACAGCGCCGCAAGGTCGATGACAAGAAGCATCCGCCGTTCTGGAACCGCCTGGTGCTGGTGATCTCGGCCATGGCCGTGAGCTTCGTCCACGGCTCCAACGATGGCCAGAAAGGCATCGGCCTGATCATGCTGGTGCTCATTGGTATCGTGCCTGCGCAGTTCGTGATGGACCTCAACAGCACCACCTACCAGATCGAACGAACCCGCGACGCGACCCTGCACCTGAGCCAGTTCTATCAGCGCAATCACGAGTCCCTGGGCGAGTTCCTGGCCCTGGGCAAAAGCGTGAAAGACGACCTGCCGGGCAAATTCCGTTGCAACCCGCAACAGACCGAGCCGACCATCAATGCCCTGCTGAGCAGCCTCAAGGGGGTTTCCGACTACCATTCGCTGTCGCCGGAAAGCCGCATTGAGGTACGTCGCTACCTGCTCTGCCTGGACGACACGGCGAAGAAAGTCGGCAAGCTGCCAGACATCACTGCCCGTGAAAAGGCCGACCTGGACAAGCTGCGCAAGGACCTGACCGCCACCACCGAGTACGCACCATTCTGGGTGATCCTGGCCGTCGCTCTGGCCCTGGGCCTGGGCACCATGATCGGCTGGAAGCGCGTGGTACTGACCATCGGCGAGAAGATCGGCAAGCAAGGCATGACCTATGCCCAAGGCATGTCGGCGCAGATTACCGCGGCGGGCCTGATCGGCCTGGCGAACATCTTCAGCCTGCCGGTCTCCACCACCCACGTACTCTCCTCCGGCGTCGCCGGGACCATGGTCGCCAACAAGAGCGGCCTGCAAGGCGGTACGGTGAAAACCATCCTCCTGGCCTGGGTCCTGACCCTGCCAGCGACCGTGGCCTTGTCCGCCAGCCTGTTCTGGGCGGCCTCGAAGATCCTGGGAACCTGACCCCCCAGTTGCCAAGAAAAAAGGTGCGCCCCTCGGGACGCACCTTTTTTTATGCCCTGAACGTTTCGACAGGCAAAAAAAAGGGCAACCGAAGTTGCCCAAAATGCCTTGCGTGCTCGTTGCCCTGGAAAGACTTAAGGCTTCTTGCGCTTATTCGCGTCTTTCCAGATAAAGAATCCAAACCCTGCGAAAAACAGAACCATGAGGCCGACAGTCAGCACTCCGGCGATCACCACATTGTCGAAAAACATGACTGGCCTCCTGCTCTTGCCCTGTTGCGATGGGGCTAAGTTAACCAAAGAGGCGGCGGGGAAAATTGACCGGGGTCAATGTCGCCCATGACTGGGCGCGAGGAAGGGGGAATAACTGACCTGTATCAACAGAAAACGCCCAATTCAGCGCTTTTTCGGTTTGTTTTTCGGCTTTTTCTTGGCTTTGCCCAACGGCATGGCCTGTTCGAATGCCTGACGCACTTCATTCAGGCGCTTTTCATTGAGGTCATGCACGCGCTTGGCGCGCTCGGCAGTCAGGTCGATCAGTTTGTCGTCTTGATTCATGGCTTGGCTTGCATCACTCGAAGTCAATATCGACCGCACGGTCTGGAACCCGGGGCGGCCTTGGCGAATGTGCCAATAATGCGACGCGGCGCCGCACCTGACCAGTGATCAGACCAACGCGAATGCAATAAAGTCGCTGCCGGAAAGATTTTTTATCCGCACAATGGCCGCCCCCACCCACAGGAAAGCGGATGTGCAAACGCCCCAGCACCTGCCCCCCCTACTGGCCCTGCGCGCCTTCGAGGCCGTGGCCCGCCACCTGAGTTTCAGCAAGGCGGCCCGGGAGCTGTGTGTCAGCCAGAGCGCGATCAGCCATCAAGTGCACAAGCTCGAACAGCACCTGGGCCAGCCACTGTTTGTGCGGCGCACCCGCGCCATCGACCTGAGCACCGCTGGCGCCACCTATTACCAGCAGATCCAGCCGGCCCTGGAGCAGATCGCCGCAGCCACCCGGTCACTGCTGGCCGCGGAGCCGCCTCGGGTGCTGCGCGTTGGCCTGCTGGCGTCCTTCGCCACCTTGTGGCTGGCCCCGCGCCTGGCGGACTTCAGCCGCCGTCACCCGGAGATCCAGCTGGAGCTGCAACCGGCAATCGACCTGGCGGATGTGACCGGGGCCGAGGTCGACCTGGCCATTCGCTACGGCAAGGGCAACTGGCCCAAGGTCGAGGCCAGGCGCTTTCTCGCCGAACAGCTGTCGCCGGTGTGCAGCCCGGAGTTCAAGGCCCGCGCCCTGGCCAATGGCACCTTGCTGATGGCCCGTTCCCACCGGCCCTTTGAGTGGGACGACTGGAGCAGGCAGAACAGGCTCGACCTCGGCACCCACCCCAGCGTCATGCTCCACGACTACAACATCGTGGTGGAAGCGGCCGTGGCCGGCCAAGGCATCGCCATGGGCCGCCGTCAGTTGATCCGGCGCCACCTCGCCCAAGGTAGCCTGGTGGATGCCTTCGACCTGCCCTCCCTGCGCAGCCCTGACATCGGCTACTGGCTGGTGACCGCCGAAGGCGCAGCCAATCCGTCAGCCGAGTGTTTTGCACGTTGGTTAATGGAGCAGGGGCTAATGGAACAGGGCCGCGACACATGAGAAATTCAGATACGTCGGATTAGAACTATCCGTTTGTCGCCCCAGGAGCGAACACCGATGCTGCAAGCCTTTCATTCGAGGACTTGCCATGAGCGACTCTCTGCAGCAACGAGTGCAACAACTGGGTCTTGAACTGCCGCGCCCCAGCCAGCCGATCGCCAACTACGTCAACCATGCCCGCAGCCAGAACCTGCTGTTCATCTCCGGGCAGACGCCGTCGGCCGAGGAGCATCCGCAGTTGCTTGGCCGGCTCGGTGACAACCTCAGCGTCGAGCAAGGCGCCCAGGCCGCAGAACTGGCGGCTCTGGCCCTGCTGGCGCAACTGTCGGCGGCCCTGGGTGATGACCTGTCACGGCTGCAACGCATCAGTCGGCTGGGGGTGTTCATCGCCGCCAGCGCCGACTTCAAGCACCATGGCCAGGTCGCCAATGGGGCCTCCAACCTGCTGGTCAATGCCTTGGGCGAGAAGGGCCGGCATGCCCGCACCTCGGTGGGCGTCGCCAGCCTGCCCGCCGGTGTCGCGGTGGAGGTCGACGGGATTTTCGAGCTCAAGCCGTGAAGCCCCTGGGCCTGGAGCAGATCTCCCGGTTGCGGGCCGCCACGCCGGGGTGTGCCCGGGTCTGCCATTTCAATCATGCTGGGGCTTCATTGCCCAGCCAGGGCACCCTGGACGCCATGCTGGGGCAACTGCAACGCGAAGCGCACAGCGGGCCGATGGAAGCCGCCCGCCATGGCGCGCAGTGGCAAGAACAAGCGCGGCAAGCCGCGGCCCGTGTGCTCAACACCTGCCCGCAAGCGATTGCCTTTGCCAGCAGCGGCTCGGCGGCCTGGAGCATGGCTTTCCACGCCCTGCCCGCCTGGCAACCGGGAGACCGGATCCTCGTGGGGCGCCAGGAATGGGCCGGCAACCTGGCCTGCATGGCCCCGGCCCTGGCGGCCGGCGTGCGGCTGGAGGTGATTCCCTGCGACAGCCAGGGCGCGGTTTCAGTCGAGGCGCTGCAATCCATGCTCGACACCCGGGTGCGGCTGATCGCCCTGACCTGGCTGCCGGCCAACGGCGGGCTGATCAACCCGGCAGCCGCCATCGGCCAGCTGGCGCGCCAATGGCGCATCCCCTATTTCATCGACGCCGCCCAGGCTGTGGGCCAGATGCCTTGTGACGTGCAGGCGCTGGGCTGCGATGTGCTCAAGGCCGCCGGGCGCAAATACCTGCGCGGCCCTCGGGGCACGGCCCTGCTCTATATACGGCCAGGCTTCCTCGAACAGCTCAACCCGCTGCCACGGGACGTCTTGTCGGCCCCCTGGGACGGCCAGGGCTTCGCCCTGCGCAACGATGCCCGACGCTTTGAAACCAGTGAAGTGTCGATGGTGCTGCTGGCCGGGCTGGCCAATGCCCTGCAGGAACTGGAGCACATTGGCATTGATGCCATCGCCCAGCGGATCCGGATGCTGAGCGACCGCGTACGCCGGGGGCTGGAGCGTTTGCCCGGCGTGCAACTCCGGGACCTGGGCCGCCCAGGGCAGCAATCGGCCTTGATCGCCTTCACCCTCGAAGGCTGGGACGGGCTGACGCTGAAGGAGGAGCTGGCGCGCCGCGACATCAACATTGGCGCCAATGGCATTCACTACACACCGCTGGACATGCAGGCCCGGGGCCTCGGTGACATTGCCCGGATCGCGGTGAGTTATTTCAATACAGAAGAGGAAATCGAGCGCCTGTTGCAGGCCCTCGCGGAACTGGCGCAAGCCAAGCGGTCCTAGACTTCGACATCCACCCACAGGCCTTGGCGCGGGGCGTCTTCAATCAGCGGCGCCACCGGCACGGTGTTGTCGGCGTTCAATTCGTCACCGGGCACCGCCAGGTGCTGCTCCGGGTCTTCCTCGGCCTCACGCTCACGCCGCTGCTTCTGTTGCTGGCGTCGTTGCTCCTCGCGCAGCAGCAGGGCGGACTCCTCGGGGTCGCGCTTTTGCAGGTCGATGGTGCTTTCGTTGGAGCTTTCCTGCACCGGCACCACAGGTGGAATGTCCGGTCGCTGGCGGACCGGATCCTGCTGGGCGGTGATGGGCACGGCACTCAAGGGGAGCATCGGTGGCAACATATTATGGTTCTCCTGTCGGCAGGCTGTCGGCTGCGGCATGGGCGACTTGAGCCATCGGTCGCAAAAGTGTGACCCAGTCGTCAGCCGATAGTGCCCTGCCACCCGACGAATGCACGCCGTACGCTACCTTTTAATCCAGGCGTTTTTATCAGAGTTCTTTGGACTGGAAGCGTCGTTCCGTTAAGATAGTCGGCTTTTTCAAAGCGGGAGTCAGGCAGCATGGCGCAGCAGTATCAACCGGGGCAACGCTGGATTAGTGACAGCGAAGCCGAGCTGGGTTTAGGCACCGTTCTGGCACAGGACGGTCGCTTGCTGACCGTGCTCTATCCGGCCACTGGCGACACCCGCCAGTATGCGCTACGGAATGCGCCCCTCACTCGCGTGAGGTTCTCTCCAGGTGACAGCATCACCCACTTCGAAGGCTGGAAAATGACCGTACAGGAAGTCGACGATGTCGACGGCCTGCTGGTCTACCACGGCCTCAATGGGCAGAACGAAGCCGTCACCCTGCCGGAAACCCAACTGTCGAACTTCATCCAGTTCCGTCTGGCCAGCGACCGTCTGTTCGCCGGGCAGATCGATCCGCTGGCCTGGTTCTCCCTGCGCTACCACACCCTGGAACACACCAGCCGCCAGCTGCAATCCTCGCTCTGGGGCCTGGGTGGCGTGCGCGCCCAACCCATCGCCCACCAGCTGCACATTGCCCGTGAAGTGGCCGATCGCATCGCGCCGCGGGTCCTGCTGGCGGACGAAGTGGGCCTGGGCAAGACCATCGAGGCCGGCCTGGTGATCCATCGCCAACTGCTCTCGGGTCGCGCCAGCCGGGTGCTGATCCTGGTGCCGGAAAACCTCCAGCACCAGTGGCTGGTGGAAATGCGCCGGCGCTTCAACCTGCAAGTGGCGCTGTTCGACGAAGAGCGTTTCATCGAAAGCGATGCCAGCAACCCGTTCGAAGACACCCAGCTGGCCCTGGTGGCCCTGGAATGGCTGGTGGACGACGAGAAGGCCCAGGACGCGCTGTTCGCCGCCGGTTGGGACCTGATGGTCGTCGACGAAGCCCACCACCTGGTGTGGCACGAAGATCAGGTCAGCCCGGAATACGCCCTGGTGGAACAACTGGCCGAAACCATCCCCGGCGTGCTGCTGTTGACCGCAACCCCGGAACAACTGGGCCAGGACAGCCACTTCGCCCGTTTGCGCCTGCTGGACCCGAACCGTTTCCACGACCTCGCGGCGTTCCGCGCCGAGAGCGAAAACTACCGCCCGGTGGCCGAAGCCGTGCAGGAGCTGCTGGACAAAGGCCGCCTGTCTGCCGAAGCGCACAAGACCATCCACGGCTTCCTCGGCAACGAAGGCGAAGCCCTGCTGGCCGCGGTCAACGACGGCGACAGCGAAGCCAGCGCGCGCCTGGTGCGTGAGCTGCTGGACCGCCACGGCACCGGCCGCGTGCTGTTTCGCAACACCCGCGCCGCCGTGCAGGGTTTCCCGGAGCGCAAGCTGCATGCCTACCCGCTGCCGTGCCCGGACGAATACCTGGAACTGCCGCTGGGCGAACACGCCGAGCTGTACCCGGAAGTCAGCTTCCAGGCGCTGCCCGAGGCCAGCGACGAAGAACAGCGCTGGTGGAAATTCGACCCGCGGGTCGAATGGCTGATCGACCAGCTGAAAATGCTCAAGCGCACCAAGGTCCTGGTGATCTGCGCCCACGCGGAAACCGCCATGGACCTGGAAGACGCCCTGCGCGTGCGCTCCGGGATCCCGGCCACGGTGTTCCACGAAGGCATGAACATTCTCGAACGCGACCGCGCGGCGGCCTACTTCGCCGACGAAGAGTTCGGCGCCCAGGTGCTGATCTGCTCGGAAATCGGCAGTGAAGGCCGCAACTTCCAGTTCGCCCACCACCTGGTGCTGTTCGATCTGCCATCGCACCCGGACCTGCTGGAACAGCGGATCGGCCGTCTGGACCGGATCGGCCAGAAACACGTGATCGAATTGCACGTGCCGTACCTGGAAACCAGCCCGCAAGAGCGCCTGTTCCAGTGGTACCACGAAGCCCTGAATGCCTTCCTCAACACCTGCCCGACCGGCAACGCCCTGCAGCACCAGTTCGGCCCGCGCCTGCTGCCGCTGCTGGAAAATGCCGACGACGGCGAGTGGCAAGCGCTGATCGACGAAGCCCGTGGCGAACGCGAGCGCCTGGAAGCCGAACTGCACACCGGCCGCGACCGCCTGCTGGAGCTCAACTCCGGCGGTGCCGGCGAAGGCGATGCGCTGGTCGAGGCGATTCTTGAGCAAGACGACCAGTTCGCCCTGCCGATCTACATGGAAACCCTGTTCGACGCCTTCGGTATCGACAGCGAAGACCACTCGGAAAACGCCCTGATCCTCAAGCCCAGCGAGAAGATGCTCGACGCCAGCTTCCCCCTGGGCGACGACGAAGGCGTGACCATCACTTACGACCGCAACCAGGCGCTGTCCCGCGAGGACATGCAGTTCATCACCTGGGAACACCCGATGGTGCAGGGCGGCATGGACCTGGTGCTGTCCGGTTCCATGGGCAACACCGCCGTGGCGCTGATCAAGAACAAGGCGCTGAAACCCGGCACCGTGCTGCTTGAGCTGCTGTACGTCAGTGAAGTGGTCGCTCCACGCTCGTTGCAACTGGGCCGCTACCTGCCACCGGCCGCCCTGCGCTGCCTGCTGGATGCCAACGGCAACGACCTGTCGCCACGGGTGGCCTTCGAGACCCTGAACGACCAGTTGGAAAGCGTGCCCAAGGCCAGCGCCAACAAGTTCATCCAGGCCCAGCGCGACCAGCTGGCACCGAAGATCAACGCTGGCGAAGCCAAGGTCGCACCGCGTCACGCCGAGCGCGTGGCCGAGGCGCAACGCCGCCTGGCAGCCGACACCGAGGAAGAACTGGCGCGCCTGACCGCGTTGCAGGCAGTCAACCCGACGGTTCGTGACAGCGAGTTGGTGGCCTTGCGCAAACAGCGCGAACAGGGCCTGGCCATGCTGGAAAAGGCCGCCCTGCGTCTGGAAGCGATCCGGGTGCTGGTGGCGGGCTGATTGCCCGGCTCCTCCTGCTGCACAAAAGGCCCGCATCATGCGGGCCTTTTTTTTCACCTGCCCTGCGTAGGAGCGGGCTTGCCCGCGAAGGCACTCCTCGCAGCAGCACCCCGCCTCAACGCCTCTTTCACCCTCTTCGCCGGCAGATGGAGCGGTACGCAAGCTCAGACTGCCAGCGCATTCGCCCCAGGCGCGGCCAGCGCCAAACCGTCCTTCATGCGCTGGGAGTCGCTGACAAAGCAGCGGGCGGCCTGAAACAGAAACAGCAAAGTCAGGAACAGCGCCACCGGAATCAGGTACATGGCGTCGTGCAGGCCGATGGCCTTGAACTCCTCGGTCATCAACTGCGCACCTGCGGCGTACATCGCCGAGTGGGCGAAATGGTCCGACAGCGCACCGACCACCACCGGCCCCAGGCCGCCGCCCAGCAAGTACAGGCCGGCGAAGAACAGGGCCATGGCGGTGGCCCGCAAGCGCGGCTCGACCACATCCTGCAGGGCGGTGTAGACGCAGGTGTAGAAGTTGTAGGCAAACAGCCAGCCGACACTGAACACGGCCACGAACACCCCGATCTCGACTCGCCCGGCATGCAGCGCCCAGGCGGTGGCCAGGGTCGAGATGATCAGGCTGCAGGCAGCGAACAGCAGGCGACCGTTGGCAATCCGCTGATGGATCTTGTCGGCGAACCAGCCCCCCAGGGTCAGCCCCACCAGGCCGGTGACGCCAACGATCAGCCCGGTGGCCATCGCCGCCTCCTGCAAGGGCATGAGGAAGTAACGCTGGAGCATCGGCACCAGGAACGAGTTGCAGGCGTAAGTGGCGAAATTGAAAGTCAGCCCGGCCAGGGTCAGCCAGAGAAAGGTCGGTATCGCCAGCACCCGGCGGATCGGTCGGTCGATAGGCACTTGCGCCACCTTCACCGTTTCCGCCGCGCCGCGCTTGGGCTCCTTGATGAAGAACATGAACACCGCCAGCACCAGCCCCGGCACCGCGGCAATGAAGAACGGTGCCCGCCAGCTGTCGAAGGCCTTGACCATGGCGCCGATGGTGAAGAACGCCAGCACCAGCCCCAGGGGCAGGCCGAGCATGAAGATGCCCATGGCCCGGGCCCGGCGGTGAGCGGGGAACAGGTCGCCGATCAGCGAGTTGGCGGCCGGCGCGTAGCTGGCCTCGCCAATGCCCACGCCCATGCGCACCAGCAGAAAGCTCCAGAAACTGCCGACCATGCCGTTGACCGCGGTCAGCCCGCTCCACACCGCCAGGCCCCAGCCCATCAGCTTGCTGCGCGAGCCGGTGTCGGCCAGGCGCCCCAGGGGCAAGCCGGCGATGGCGTAGACGATGGTGAAGGCGGTGCCGATGATCCCCAGTTGGAAGTCACTCAGGTGCCACTCCATGCGGATTGGCTCGATGATGATGGCCGGAATGGTGCGGTCGAAAAAGTTGAACAGGTTTGCCAAAAACAACAGGAACAGAATGCGCCAGGCATTTGCCGCTTGAGTCGAATTATCCATGGATCGATCTCTTTTATTGTTATTGGGCCAGACGCGAGCGAGCCTGGAAGCTGCAATCTAGTCAGCCCCGGGGCAACTGTCTGTGATTATTCGCCAGCCTGATATCGAACCATCGCAACCCGGTTCCCGGCTCTGGCCTGGAGGCGCCCGAATCCTTTGCCGAGCCATCCGCCACAGCCCCGCCACCCGGGCGTTTCCGAGCTTTTTCAAGGGCTTGGCCGAGGCTGAAAAAATACCTCGCGCCCCCCCTTCCCAAGGCCAATGGGAAGCCTAGAATAGCCGCCTTGCCTGCCCCCTTACCCTTCCCTCTCCCGTTGAATACGCCTATGTCCGAAGCCAGTCCGTGTCTGAATTGCGGTGCCTGCTGTTCATACTTTCGTGTGTCTTTTTTCTGGGGCGAATGCGCCTCATCCGGCGGTACGGTTCCCGACGATCTGGTGCAGAGCATCAGCCCCACTCGGGTGGCCATGCTCGGCACCGACTGCAAATCGCCACGCTGCATCTCCCTTGAAGGCGAGGTCGGCCAACGCGTGAGCTGCTCAATTTATGAGCAGCGCTCGAGCCCATGCCGAGAGTTCGAAGCCTCCTGGGTCGACGGTCAGCACAACAGCGATTGCGACGCCGCCCGCGCCGCCTTCGGCCTGGCGCCCCTGGAACCTGCGGACATCGAGCCCTGGTACGAGGAAAGCGCTTAGCCGTTTTGGCGATAGACCCCATAAGCAAATCATTGGAAGCAATGTGCCACCTTCGATGGCAGCCAGCAGGTGCCTTCTATACTCCAGGCACTTGTTGGCGCGCGGCTTGGCCAACCCCGGATGACTCAGAGATGGGCAGGCGATGGACTGGCTGGGCGTGCACTTCATTAACGAGCTTGCAGATGCCGGGCACGTGGTCCTGCAATGCACCCACAACCCGGTCCTGGTGCTACTGGCCTACCTGGTAGCCTGCGCCGCCTGCTTCGCCACCCTGGACATGGCCGAGCGTGTCAGCCATGCCGAACAGCCGGCCAGCCAACGCCTGTGGCGCTGGGTCGGCGCCTGTTGCCTGGCCGGCGGTATCTGGGCCATGCATTTCATCGCCATGCTGGCGTTCGAGGCGCCGCTGGCCATCCACTACGACCTGCCGCTGACCCTGCTGTCGCTGCTGATCGCACTGAGCGCCGCCTGGCTGGCGATGAACACCCTGGGCCACGCACAGTTGCCGCCATGGCGCTACGGCATCGCTTCGCTATGGATCGGCCTGGGCATCGCCGCCATGCACTACGTCGGCATGGCGGCCATGCGCAGCAGCGCCAGTCTGTATTACGACCCCTTGCTGATGACCCTCTCGGTGCTGCTGGCGATCGCTTGCAGCCTGGCCGCGCTGCTGCTGTCGCGGCACCTGCGCGAAGGCAGCGGCATGTTCCACCAGTTGCTCAAGTACGCCAGCAGCCTGGTACTGGGGGGCGCCATCGTGCTCGTGCACTTCACCGGCATCTGGGCCATGACCCTGGTCTTGCCCGCCGGCAGCGTGCCGGCGCCCATGGCGCCCAACGAACACCTGCAACTGGGCCTGACCCTGAGCGTGATCGCGCTCTTGATCATCGGCAGCGGCATCAGCGCGGCCCTCGCCGACAAGAAGCTGCAGCACAAGGAGCGCGACCTGCGCCGGGTCAACGCCTTGCTTTCGCAACTGGACCAGGCCCGGGCCTCACTGCAGCAGGTGGCCCACTACGACGCCCTGACCAACCTGATCAACCGCCGTGGCTTCAACCAGCTGTTCGCCGAAAAGCTCATCGAAAAAACCACCTTCGGCGGCATGCTGGCCGTGATGTTCCTCGACATCGACCACTTCAAGCGCATCAACGACAGCCTCGGCCACGATGCCGGGGACGAGCTGCTGAAAGTCATCGCCGCGCATATCAAGAGCTCCACCCGTAGCCACGAGGACGTGGTGGCGCGCCTCGGCGGCGACGAGTTCTGCATCCTGGTCAACCTGTATGAGCGTGAAGAGGCCCGGCAAATGGCCCAGCGCATCATGCTGAAGATGAAGGAACCGATCGAATTGGGGGGCCGGCGCATGGTGATGACCACCAGCATCGGCATCAGCGTGTTCCCCGATGACGGCAAGACCTGCGAGGAGCTGCTGAAGAACGCCGACCTGGCCCTGTATCAATCCAAGGACAGCGGGCGCAACAGCCTGCATTTCTTCAGTTCCAACCTCAAGACCCGGGCCACCCTGGAGCTGCAACTGGAAGAAGAGTTGCGCAACGCCCTGCGCGACGACCAGGGCCTGCTGCTGTATTACCAGCCGATCTACGACCTCAAGAGCGCCAGGGTCACCAAGCTGGAGGCGCTGATCCGCTGGCAGCATCCGCAACACGGCTTGCTGAGCCCGGAGCGCTTCATCTCCATCGCCGAAGCCAACGGCATGATCGCCGAGCTGGACAATTGGGTCCTGCGCAAGGCCTGCGCGGACCTCGCCTACCTGTCGCGCCATGGCTGTGGCGAACTGAAGATCGCGGTCAACTGTTCGGCACTGAACCTGACCCGTGAAGAGCTTGCCGGGGAAATCGAAAGTGCCCTGCGCGAGGCCCATGTGGCGCCGCAGCGGCTGGAACTGGAAGTCACGGAAAACGCCCTGATGGGCAATATCGCCAGCACCCTGGCGCTGCTCAAGCAGATCCGCGGGTTGGGCGTGTCGCTGTCGATCGACGACTTTGGCACCGGCTATTCATCCCTGGCTTACTTGAAGCGCCTGCCGCTGAACACCCTGAAGATCGATCGCTCGTTCATCCAGGACATTCCCAGGTCGACCCAGGACATGGAGATCGTCCAGGCGATCATCATCATGGCCCACACCCTGCACTTGCAGGTGGTTACCGAGGGCGTGGAAACCCTGGAACAGCAGCAGTGCTTCGAAGGCTTCGGCTGCGACTACCTGCAGGGCTACCTGTTGAGCCGCCCGGTGCCGTTGCTGGAGTTGCGCGGGGTGCTGGACGAACTCGACCAGCGCCACATCGCCCCCGTCAATCTGCGGACGCCGGGTCCCGATAGAGATGCACCAGGGTCGCCGGGTCCTGTTCCAGATAGCCCTGCCCACCATGCAGACGCATCAACTGCGCAGCTAACCCGCTGATCGGTGTCGCCGAACCCTGTTCACGGGAAAATTTCACCGCGCCATCCAGATCCTTGAGCAAGGTGCGCACGTGCCATTTCACCGGTTCGAAACGGCTTTCGGCCATTTGCGGAGCGAGAATCTGCAAGGGTTTGGAGTCGGCAAAGCCACCGGCCAGGGCCTCGGCGATCCGCTTGGCGTCCACGCCCGAACGTTCGGCCAGGGCCACCACTTCCGCGATCACCAGGGCGTTGCAGGCGACGATCATCTGGTTGCAGGCCTTGGTCACCTGGCCGGCGCCCACCGCCCCCATGTGCGTGACCCGCTGCCCCAATGCCAGCAACACCGGGCGCACCCGTTCAACGTCTGCCGGCGCACCCCCGACCATGATCGCCAGGCTACCGGCCTCGGCGCCCGGAGTACCGCCGGAAACCGGCGCATCGACCCAGGCCATGCCCTTGCTACGGGCCAGTTCGGCGGCCATTTCCCGGGTTGCGGTGGGTTCCAGGCTGGACAGGTCCAGCAGCAACTGCCCGGCCCGCGCGCCCTCGGCAATGCCTCCCGGGCCAAACACCACGTCGCACACCACCTCGGTATTGGCCAGGCACAACAGCACCAGGTCCGCGTGTTCGCAGAGCTGCGCCGGTGCGGCTACTTGTCGCGCCCCGGCGGCCACCAGGGGCGCGCATTTTTCCGGGTTGCGGTTCCACACCGCCAGCGGATAGCCCGCCGCCAGCAGCCGGCGGCACATCGGCAGCCCCATCAGGCCGATTCCGGCAAACCCGAGCGAAGGTAACGCTGACATCATATTGCCCTCATTTGATTAAAGATCACCGAATACTGGCCGATTCATCATGATTCAGGAAAGGATTCCCCCGAGCGTCGCTCAGAGAAAACCTGACGCCCAGGGCAAAATTCGCGCTCCATGCAGCGGCGAGGTCCCATTCCGTGATGGTTCGACGACACCTCGTCCGCGAGCCAACCTGACCAGGCATATGGCGCACAATGACTTCTAAAAATAATCCTGCCAACGCAGTCTCCGAGATGACGCTGACCTCCCCCACCACTAGCCCCTCAGACCCGAAGCCATTGTCCAGTTCACGCCCCCTGTCGACCCAGCAGTACCTGTATTTCACCGAAACCAACACCGACCGCATCCTCGACAACCTCGATGGCCTGCGCGATTCCGTGTTCCCGCGCCCGCCGCACCTGGAAGACGAGCAGGAAAACCGCCGCGACCAGGAATTCCCATCGGTGTGCCTGATCGGCCTGGGCCGCTGCGGCTCCAACATCGCCCTGGATGTGGCGGAGCTGGTGTACAACGCCCGCAAGTTCTACCTCAACGAATTCAATAACGAAGACAAGGTCTACGAAGGCGGCTACAGCCCCGCGCAGTGGATTCGCCAGAACCTGCGCCTGGGCCAGAGCAAGGCCAGCAAGCCGGTGTTCCTGGTGGAACCACTGGTGATGCTCGGCGACCTGGACAAGGACATCGCCGGGCGCATCCGCTTCTCGCGCAAGGGCGAAAAGAGCGGCTTCATCCGCGACTACAGCAAGATGAAGATCATGGACCTCTCGGAAGTCCACGCCGGTGGCGCCGGTAACGCGCCGATCCTCGGCCAGTACCTGGCCAAGATCATCCTCAACAAGGACACCCAGCGCTTCTCCAGCCCCGACTGGAAGATGATCCACTCCTACCTGATCGATTCCTGCGGGATCAAGGCCAACCAGTCGCGCCTGTACTTCTCGATCTTCAGCGCCGGCGGCGGTACCGGTTCGGGCATGGCCTCGGAGTTCGGCCTGGCCCAGCAGTACTCGTACATGAACAAAACCTTCGACACCAAGCCGATGGACGAGCACGACAGCAAGAGCGGGCACTCCTTCGTCTTCGAGCCGATCTTCACCAGCGGCATCTGCGTGTTGCCGAACATTTCGGACCACCGCAGCGAAATGTCCGAGGCGCTGCATATCAACGCCGGCCGCCTGCTGTGCAAATACCTTTCGGAAGAGTGGGACTTCTCCTACAACTTCGACAATGAAGACAGCAGCGAAGCCAGCGTCATGGGACGGATTCGCCCGTGGAACGCGATGATGCTGATCTCCAACGACATCATGCGTTACGCCGAAGAAAGCGATGACGGCAACATCCAGAACATCGACGTCAACGCCATGGAGAAGCACGCCAACCAGTACATCTCCCAGCAGATATTCAACATCCTCACCGCCCAGGCGGTGACCACCGACTACGACCAGAACTACTTCCGGCGCGCCGGCATCGACATCGGCGAGACCATCCGCCTGGACGCCAACGACCTGTTCATGAGCCTGGCCGGCCCGGTGGCGATCGCCTACGCCGAATCCGTGGTGCCGGAGCAACCGGTGCCCACCGGCGACAAGTTCAAGGTGTTCGAGAAAGAGCCGCAGCGCCTGAACATCGACGACCTGTTCTTCCGCTCCATCGACCTGCCGCACTTCAACAAGGTGACCCAGGCCATCGAGGGCATCAGCCTGCTGCCGATCGAATCCAAGCGCTATCGCGCGGCGTTGGAGCAGTACAAGGCTTCCGGCTATGACGCGGCGGCGCTGCATGACCTGCACTTCTTCAAGAACTGCTCGTCGGTGGTGTCGATCGTGTCCCTGCCCAAGGACTACAAGCTGTCGTACATGGACCTGAACCGGCTCAAGACCCACCTCAACAGCCTGTTCCCCAACACCACCCTCAAGCGCTATGCGCTGGTGATCGGCGCCTCGGCCAACCTCTCGCTGACCACCCTGATCGCCAAGAGCCCGTGCCTGTCGGACGACTTCCTGACCCTGATCGTGGCCTTTATCAAGCGTTGCTTTGCGCGCAACCCGTACCGTTTCGACGACACCCTGGACAACTCGGTACTGGATTTCATCGTCAGCGACCATTTCGATGAAGACCGCATCGACGATCTGCTCAACGAATTCGAGAACCCGGCGAAGATCCTCGACACCAACTGGTACGCGATCAAGCCGATGTACGAGAAGAAGTACCGCGAGCTGATCAACGACAAGGACAAGTTCGTCTCGATCAACGACATCCGCCTGTCCCGGGATTGCGTGAAGAAGGCCATCAAGTACCTGCGGGAAATCTACCGTCACCGCATCGGCAAGACCCGGGTCATCTCCCTCAATAGCCACACGGGCAAGACCGACCATTAAGAAGCGCTGCGCCGACGAGCCGGCTCCTGCAGAGTGTAGGAGTCGGCTCGTCGGCGAATGGGTTATTGGCTCACACCACGAAACAATTAAGCAGCTCGTCGGACCGACTTGAAACTGTGCCCCTTCCGTGAACGTCACCCTGGCTGAAACCCTTGTGGGGCCTTTCTCTACGGCAAGATGCCATCACGGGATTCACGGTTACTCGGCTACACACTTTTGTCCGACAAATTAGCGCACCAGATCGGCGCACGCCTTCAGCGCGGCGCCCTCTCCTGGGTCAGAATCCAGGGCGAGACCACCACTGCCCAGAGCTCGGGATCACGCTCGAACAGGTCCGATGCCCGCGTCGCAGACAGTTTTTCCAGCTTCCCTTCGGCCAGCCAGGCCGCCACTTTTTCCGCCTGATTCTCGGCCACGGCCTGGGCTGCCTCGATCAGATCCAGGTCGGCCTCGACCCACAATAGGGCACCCTTGGCAAAGAACGGCTCCAGTTCCTTCCAGCTGATAGATGCGGTCTCACCAAGCAGCTTGGCATAGAGGGTGCTAGGTTCTTGAGTCATGGGACTGTCCAGAAATGAAATCGGCGCAATCATAACGTCGGTGCCCTGGCAGAAAAACCCAGAAGCAAACGCGACACCGATCGAGAAGCTCAGAAGCGCCAGGGACTGACGCCGAACCGGGCGCAAGCCACGCCGCAAATCTGTCTTTTTCTTTCAATTAAGCGACACCCCGCGTTTTTGCCCCCAGCAGCCAGCTTTTCAAGCGAACAACCGGCGCTCTACACTGTACCGGTACAGTTGCCAGGGGCATTTCCGACGGGTATTCGAGAAATATCTGATTCGGTTCTGCGACCAAGGCCGCCGGAACTATAAAAATTACAACAGTAAGAGTGGAGCACTATGAATAAGGCTACTAAGCAGATTTCCAAACTGTTTGCCGCTATGGTCCTGGCCGGTGTTGCCAGCCATTCGTTCGCAGCTGACACCATCAAGATCGGCATCGCCGGCCCCAAGACCGGCCCGGTAGCCCAGTACGGCGACATGCAGTTCAGTGGCGCAAAAATGGCCATCGAACAGATCAACGCCAAGGGCGGCGTCAACGGCAAGAAGCTCGAAGCCGTTGAATACGATGACGCCTGCGACCCTAAACAAGCCGTGGCGGTGGCCAACAAAGTGGTCAACGATGGCGTCAAGTTCGTGGTCGGCCACCTCTGCTCCAGCTCCACTCAACCGGCTTCCGACATCTACGAAGACGAAGGCGTGGTGATGATCACCCCCGCCGCCACCAGCCCGGACATCACTGCCCGTGGTTACAAGATGGTGTTCCGCACCATCGGCCTGGACAGCGCCCAGGGCCCTGCCGCCGGTAACTACATCGCTGACCACGTGAAGCCGAAAATCGTCGCCGTGCTCCACGACAAACAGCAATACGGTGAAGGCATCGCCACCGCCGTGAAGCAGACCCTGGAGAAGAAAAACACCAAGGTCGCCGTGTTCGAAGGCATCAACGCCGGCGACAAGGACTTCTCTTCGCTGATCGCCAAGCTCAAGCAGGCCAATGTCGACTTCGTCTACTACGGCGGCTACCACCCAGAGCTGGGCCTGCTCCTGCGCCAATCCCAGGAAAAAGGCCTGAAGGCCAAGTTCATGGGTCCGGAAGGCGTGGGTAACGACTCCATTTCGCAGATCGCCAAGGACGCTTCCGAAGGCCTGCTGGTCACCCTGCCGAAATCCTTCGACCAGGACCCGGCCAACGTTGCCCTGGCTGACGCGTTCAAGGCCAAGAAAGAAGACCCGAGCGGTCCTTTCGTATTCCCTTCCTACTCCGCTGTTGAGGTTATCGCTGGCGCCATCACCAACGCCAAGAGCGAAGACGCGGCCAAGGTGGCTGAAGCCATCCACGCCGGCACCTTCAAGACCCCGACCGGCGACCTGAGCTTCGACGCCAAGGGCGACTTGAAAGACTTCAAATTCGTGGTCTACGAGTGGCACTTCGGCAAGCCTAAAACCGAAGTTTCTCCTCAGTAAGGCGCGGCCTGACTGACTGCCAATAAAGCCCACGGCTCGCCGTGGGCTTTGTTTTACGAATGTATGGGCCTGTATTCCGTGATCCGGAATCCCGCCCACCTGAAAATCTCAAAACCGTCATCAGCGGTTCGCTGGCAAAACCCAGCCCGAAGTGGGTGCAGATCCACGGGGCCTGGGCGGGAAAATGACTCCACCAGTGAAATGCGTATCAGGTTTTTAGGAGCGTTGTAATGCCTGACATCTATCACTTTTTCCAACAGCTGGTTAACGGTCTCACCGTTGGCAGCACGTATGCCCTGATCGCCATCGGCTATACGATGGTTTACGGCATCATTGGAATGATCAACTTCGCCCACGGCGAGGTGTACATGATCGGCTCCTACGTGGCGTTCATCGCCATCGCCGGGCTGGCCATGATGGGACTCGACAGTGTCCCGCTGTTGATGACCGCAGCCTTCATCGCGAGCATCGTCGTCACCAGTGCCTACGGCTACAGCATCGAACGGATCGCCTACCGCCCCTTGCGTGGCAGTAACCGCCTGATCCCGCTGATCTCGGCCATCGGCATGTCGATCTTCCTGCAGAACACCGTTCTGCTGGCGCAGGACTCCAAGGACAAATCCATTCCCAACCTGATCCCGGGCAACTTCTCCATCGGGCCAGGCGGCGCACATGAAGTGCTGATTTCCTACATGCAGATCGTGGTATTCGTGGTGACCCTGGTCGCCATGCTCGGCCTGACGCTGTTCATCTCCCGTTCTCGCCTGGGGCGTGCCTGCCGCGCCTGCGCCGAGGACATCAAGATGGCCAACCTCCTGGGGATCAATACCAACAACATCATCGCCCTGACCTTCGTGATCGGCGCCGCACTGGCCGCTATCGCCGCCGTGCTGCTGAGCATGCAATACGGTGTGATCAACCCCAACGCCGGTTTCCTGGTAGGCCTCAAGGCCTTCACCGCAGCGGTCTTGGGCGGCATCGGCAGTATCCCGGGCGCGATGCTCGGCGGGCTGGTGCTGGGGGTGGCCGAAGCCTTTGGCGCCGACGTGTTCGGCGACCAGTACAAGGACGTCGTGGCGTTCGGCCTGTTGGTTCTGGTGCTGTTGTTCCGTCCGACCGGCATTCTGGGCCGTCCGGAGGTTGAGAAAGTATGACTAGGAATCTTAAATCGGCGCTGTTCAGCGCCCTGTTGGTCTGGGCCGTCGCCTACCCGGTGCTGGGCCTGAAACTGACCATCGTCGGCATCAACCTGGAAGTCCACGACACCAGCCCGGCCATTCTCGCCACCATCGCGGTGTGCTCGGTGCTGATGTTCCTGCGGGTGCTGTTCCACAGCCAGATCAGCGCCGCCTGGAAGTCCTCTCCCAGCATGCCGCTGATCCCGGCCAAGGCCAGCAACTTCCTGACCCTGCCCGGCACTCAGCGCTGGATCATCCTGGCGTTGATCCTCGGCGCCCTGATCTGGCCGTTCTTCGGCTCCCGCGGCGCGGTGGACATTGCCACGCTGATCCTGATCTACGTGATGCTGGGCCTGGGCCTGAACATCGTGGTCGGTCTGGCCGGCCTGCTGGACCTGGGCTACGTGGGCTTCTACGCCGTCGGCGCCTACAGCTACGCGCTGCTGTCGCACTACTTCGGCCTGAGCTTCTGGATCTGCCTGCCGATCGCCGGGATGATGGCGGCCACCTTCGGCTTCCTGCTGGGGTTCCCGGTGCTGCGCCTGCGGGGCGACTACCTGGCCATCGTGACCCTGGGCTTCGGCGAGATCATCCGTCTGCTGCTGCGCAACATGACCGATCTCACCGGCGGCCCGAACGGCATCAGCAACATCGAGAAGCCGACGTTCTTCGGCCTGACCTTCGAACGCAAGGCGGCGGAAGGCCTGCAGACCTTCCACGAGTTCTTCGGTCTGGAATACAACTCGATCAACAAGGTGATCTTCCTCTACCTGGTGGCCCTGCTGCTGGCGCTGGGAGCGCTGTTCGTCATCAACCGCCTGCTGCGCATGCCGATTGGCCGCGCCTGGGAAGCCTTGCGTGAAGACGAGATCGCCTGCCGCGCCCTGGGCCTGAACCCCACGGTGATCAAGCTCTCGGCCTTTACCCTGGGCGCCGCGTTCGCCGGTTTTGCCGGCAGCTTCTTCGCCGCGCGCCAAGGCCTGGTGACCCCGGAGTCCTTCACCTTCATCGAGTCGGCGATCATTCTCGCCATCGTCGTGCTGGGTGGCATGGGCTCGCAGCTGGGGGTGATCCTGGCGGCGATCGTGATGATCCTCTTGCCTGAACTGATGCGTGAATTCAGCGAATACCGGATGTTGATGTTCGGCGCCTTGATGGTGCTGATGATGATCTGGCGTCCTCAAGGTCTGCTGCCCATGCAACGTCCTCACATGGAGCTGCGCAAATGAGCCGCGAGATCCTCAAAGTAACCGGCTTGTCGATGCGTTTCGGCGGCCTGCTGGCGGTCAATGGCGTGGCCCTGACCGTCAAGGAAAAACAAGTGGTGGCGCTGATCGGCCCGAACGGCGCCGGCAAGACCACGGTGTTCAACTGCCTGACCGGCTTCTACCAGCCCAGCGCCGGCAGCATTCTCCTGGACGGCGAGCCGATCGAAGGCCTGCCGGGCCACAAGATCGCCCGCAAGGGCGTGGTGCGCACCTTCCAGAACGTGCGGCTGTTCAAGGACATGACCGCGGTCGAGAACCTGTTGATCGCCCAGCATCGGCACCTGAACACCAACTTCCTGGCCGGTCTGTTCAAGACCCCGGCGTTCCGCAAGAGCGAGCGCGAGGCCATGGAGTACGCCGGCTACTGGCTGGACAAGGTCAACCTGCGGGAATTCGCCAACCGCCCCGCCGGCACCCTGGCCTACGGTCAGCAACGGCGCCTGGAAATCGCCCGCTGCATGATGACCCGTCCGCGGATCCTCATGCTCGACGAGCCGGCCGCCGGCCTCAACCCCAAGGAAACCGAGGACCTGAAAGCGCTGATCAGCGTGCTGCGCGAGGAGCACAACGTCACCGTGCTGTTGATCGAGCACGACATGAAGCTGGTCATGAGCATTTCCGACCATATCGTGGTGATCAACCAGGGCACGCCCCTGGCCGACGGCACGCCGGAACAGATCCGCGACAATCCCGAAGTGATCAAAGCCTACCTGGGGGAAGCGTAAATGCTGCAGTTCGAAAACGTTTCCACCTACTACGGCAAGATCCAGGCGTTGCACAGCGTCAACGTCGAGATCCGCCAGGGCGAAATCGTCACCCTGATCGGCGCCAACGGTGCCGGCAAATCCACCCTGCTGATGACCCTCTGCGGCTCGCCGCAGGCCCACAGCGGCAGCATCCGCTACCTGGGTGAAGAGCTGGTGGGACAAAGTTCGGCGCAGATCATGCGCAAGAGCATTGCCGTGGTGCCGGAGGGCCGCCGGGTGTTCGCCCGCCTGACCGTGGAGGAAAACCTCGCCATGGGCGGTTTCTTCACCGACAAGGGCGACTACCAGGAGCAGATGGACAAGGTCCTGGGGCTGTTCCCACGGCTCAAGGAGCGCTTCACCCAGCGCGGCGGCACCATGTCCGGCGGCGAGCAGCAGATGCTCGCCATCGGCCGGGCGCTGATGAGCAAACCCAAGCTGTTGCTGCTGGACGAGCCCTCCCTGGGCCTGGCGCCGATCATCATTCAGCAGATCTTCGACATCATCGAACAGCTGCGCCGCGACGGCGTGACGGTGTTCCTGGTGGAGCAGAACGCCAACCAGGCACTGAAGATCGCCGACCGCGCCTATGTGCTGGAAAACGGCCGGGTGGTGATGCAAGGCACCGGCGAGGCGCTGCTGACCGATCCGAAGGTGCGCGAAGCCTACCTGGGCGGCTAAGCACCGGCGTCACTGAAAACGGCCCTTCGGGGCCGTTTTTTTTCCTCGCCAATGAGCCTTGCAGAAAAAATCTGCCAACGGCTGTAACGAATCCCCCGGTGCATTCTCTAGAGGGGTAAGCAAGCACAGATGCTTCCTTACCCACCCACACTGGAGAAACACCATGAGCAGCACTCGCACCCTGTCCGCCACCGCCCTGGTCCTGGCCCTGGGTTCCGCCCTGAGTATCGCCGCCCTGCCCACCACCGCCCATGCCGCCGACGACATGGAAAAGTGCTTCGGCGTGGCCATGAAAGGCAAGAACGACTGCGCCGCCGGCGCCGGCACCACCTGCGCCGGGACCTCCAAGGTCAACGATCAGGCCAACGCCTGGAAACTGGTGCCCAAGGGCACCTGCGAGAAAACCGCCAGCAGCACCTCGCCGACCGGCTTCGGCCAGCTCGAAGCCTTCAAAGCCAAGTCCTGATCCTGCGCCAGCCTGAGTGTCGATGATGAACACCACCCTGCTCCAGCACTCCCGCCACGACATTCAGGCGAACGCCTGCAACCTGCCGCCCCGCGCCGGGCTGGGGCTCAAGACCGAGCACTTCAAGACAGTGCTCGAACAGCAGCCCGACATCGGTTTCTTCGAGGTGCACGCGGAGAACTACATGGTGGCGGGCGGCCCTTTCCACCATTACCTGGGCTTGATCCGCGAACGCTATCCGCTGTCGCTGCACGGCGTCGGCCTGTCCATCGGCGGTGAAGGCCCGCTGGATCCGGCCCACCTGAACCGCCTGGCAAGCTTGATCGAACGCTATCAGCCGCACGCCTTTTCCGAACACCTGGCCTGGTCCAGCCACGGCCCGGTGTTCCTCAACGACCTGCTGCCCCTGGCCTACGACGGGCCGACCCTGCGCCGGGTCTGCGAGCACATCGACCAACTACAGAACCACCTGGGCCGGAGCATGCTCCTGGAAAACCCGGCCACCTACCTGCAATTCCAGCGCTCGACCCTGGACGAGACCGACTTCATCCACGAGGTCATCCAGCGCAGCGGCTGCGGCCTGCTGCTGGACGTCAACAACCTCTATGTGTCGTGCATCAATCACCAGCGCGATCCGCTGGCCTACCTGCGTGCGCTGCCATTGCACGCCGTGGGGGAAATCCATCTGGCGGGCTTTGCCGAAGACCAGGACAGCCTCGGCGACCGGCTGTTGATCGACGACCACGGCGCCCCGGTGGACGCAGCAGTCTGGGCCCTGTACCAGCAGGTGCTGGAGCACATCGGGCCGATGGCGACCCTGATCGAACGCGACAATCACCTGCCGGCATTCGCCACCTTGCAAGCCGAAGCCAGCCAGGCAGAAGCGCTGTTGCTCAGCGCCCAGGTGCGGCCATGAGCGACCAGGGAGACTTTGCCAAGGCCCTGCTGAGCAGCGAAGCGGGCTGCCCGCCGGGGCTGTACAGCAGCAACGGCGCCGACCCGGCGAGCCGCTTCGCGGTCTATCGCAACAATGTGCAGGCCTCGTTGAGCAATGCCCTGGCCGAGTCGTACCCGGTCGTCAGGCAATTGGTCGGTCACGAGTTTTTCAACGCCATGGCCGCGCTCTACCTCCGCGACTTTGCTCCCGCCAGCCCTCTGCTCAACGACTATGGCCAGGACTTTGGCGACTTTATCCAGGGCTTCGGCCCGGCCGCCGGCCTGCCCTACCTGGCCGACATGGCGCGGCTTGAACGGCTGCGGGTCGAGGCCTATCACGCCGCCGACGCCCGCGCTCTGGAGCCGGCACGCTTGCTGGCAGCGATGAACCAGCCCGACGGCCTCGGCCAGTGTCGCCTGAGGCTGCATCCGTCGCTGCGCACCCTGCACTGCGCGCATGCCGTGGTCAGCCTATGGGCGGCCCACCAGAGCGACCGCCCGTGGCCGGCATTCGACCTGCACCAGGGCCAGTACGCCCTGGTGCTGCGCAACGCCCTGGAAGTCGAGGTGATTGCCGTGGAGCCCGGCGCCATGACCTTCATCGACGCTCTGCGCAACCACTGGCCGCTGGAAGTCGCGGCGGCCTATGCCCTGGATGCCCAGGCCGATTTCGACCTGGGCCAGTGCCTGGGCCTGCTGCTCGGCCACGGCGCCCTTATCGATCTGCAACTCCACAAGAAGGCTTGACCATGAACACCCAGACCAAAATGCCCATGAGCGGATTGCTGACTCAAATCATTCAAGGGTTCGAACGCATTCCCTACAGCCTGATCGCCTTCATCGCGCGGTTCTCCATTGCCGCTGTGTTCTGGAAATCCGGCCAGACCAAGGTCGAGGGGCTGGCCATCGACCTGATCGACGGCACCTTCCAGCTGGGCTGGCCGCGCCTGGCGGACTCGACCATTCCCCTGTTCAAGAGCGAGTACCACGTGCCGTTGCTGACGCCGGAAGTGGCGGCGCACCTGGCGGCCTTTGCCGAGCACTTTTTCCCGATGCTGATCCTGCTGGGCCTGGCCACGCGCTTTTCCGCCCTGGCGCTGCTGGGGATGACCCTGACCATCCAGTTGTTCGTCTACCCGGATGCCTACCCGACCCACGGCACCTGGGCGGCGATCCTTCTGCTGCTGATGGCCAAAGGCCCGGGCGTGTTCTCTCTCGATCAACTGCTCGCCCGTCGCTATCGCCGCGCGCTGTAACCACGAGCGGCTCTAGAGGCGATCCAGGGCCTCACCGCTGCGGCGGAACCAGTCCATCAGGTAATCGGCCAGCACCTGGGTGCGCCTGGGCAGGCCGCCCTGATAGGGGTGCACCAGGTACATCGGCATGCTGCGGGTCTGGTAGTCCCGCAACAGCCAGCGCAAGCGGCCATCGGCCAGCTCGCTGTGCAGCACATAGGACGGCAGCCGGGCGATTCCCGCCCCCACCAGGGCGGCCTTCTTCAGCAGGTTGTAGTGATTGCTGGCAAAGGGCCCGGAGACCCGCACCCGCAGCAGCTCGTGACGCTGGTGATAGAGCCACTCCTCCCGCCCGCTGTAGTGACTGTTGAGCAGGCAGCGATGCTCGGCCAGTTCCGCGGGGGTCTGCGGTTCGCCGTACTGCTCCAGATAAGCCGGGCTGGCGCAGGTCATTTCATGCCAGGCCAGCAGCGGCCGGGCCACCAGGCGCTGGTCGCTGGCCACCTCGGAACGCACGGCCAGGTCAAAGCCTTCCCGGGTCAGGTCGCGGTAGCTGTTGTTCAGGTCCAGCTCGATCTGCACCTGGGGATAGTGCCGGGAGAACTCCAGCAGCAGGCCGTCGAAAAAGGTTTCGCCCAAGGACACCGGCACGGTCAGGCGCACCGGCCCGGCCATGTCGTCCTTGAGCCGCGCCAGGGCCTGGTGGGCACGTTCGACTTGGGCAACCAGGGCCTGGGCCTGGGGCAGCAACGCCGCGCCGGCGGCGGTCAGGTCCAGGCGCCGGGTGGTGCGTTGCAACAGCACCACGGCGTAGCGTGCCTCCAGGGCACTGAGGCGCTTGGACAACTGGCCCTTGCTGCACCCCAGGCGCTGGGCCGCCAGGGTAAAGCTGCCCGCCTCCACCAACACGGCAAACGCTGCCAGGTCATCCATCTCGCTCATGGACTGTTTCCATTTGAAAACCAAAGGTTGCCTATTAGCGCGTTAATCCATGGAAAAAACCACTCTAGACTGCAAGCTCTTCCCCCCTTTTCGAGGAACAGCCCATGAAGATTCTCTTGATCGGTGCCAGCGGCACCATTGGTTCGGCGGTTGACCGGGAACTGTCCCAGCGTCACGAGGTGATCCGGATCGGCCGTAGCAGCGGTGACTTTCAGGTGGACATCAGTGATGCCCAGTCGATTCGCGCCTTGTTCGAGAAGACCGGACGCTTCGATGCGCTGGTCTGCGCCGCCGGGAACGTGACCTTCGCGCCGCTCGGGGAAATGACCGCCGAGCACTTCAGCCTGGGCCTGCAGGACAAGCTGATGGGCCAGGTCAACCTGCTGCTGATCGGCCGCGAGTACGCCAACGACGGCGCTTCCTTCACCTTCACCACCGGCATCTTGAGCCACGACCCGATCCGCAGCGGGGCCTCGGCGGCCCTGGTCAACGGTGCCCTCGACAGCTTCGTGCGGGCCGCCGCCATCGAGCTGCCACGGGGCCTGCGCGTCAACTCGATCAGCCCCAACGTGCTGCAGGAAGCCATGGGCAGCTACGCCCCGTACTTCCGTGGCTTCAAGCCGGTGCCAGCGGCCGACGTGGCCCTGGCCTACGCCAAGAGCGTGGAAGGCCTGCAGACCGGCCAGACCTACCACGTCGGCTAAGCCGGCCTGTGCAGGCCGATGCCGTCAGCGAGCAATCCGGGGTTGTGGTGGTCGGGCTGGCTGCGTAACGTGTCGGCTTCCGTTTGGAGGCCCGATGATGCGCACCGCCCGTTCACTGCTTTGTTTCGCCCTGTTGCCGCTGTTTGCCGGCTGCCAGATGCTGCCGATGTTCAACCAACAGCCCCAGGCGCCATCGATGGCCGGGCTGACCCGGATGCAGGGTGAACTCAGCGCCGCCGATGGCAAGCTGCTGTTCAAGCCCTGCACCGGCGAGGGCCGCTACCGGGTCAACGATGGCGGCAACACCAGCGTGCTGCAGGAAGCCGCGGCCCTGGCCGAGAAGCAGGGCAAGCTGTTCGCCGACCTGCGGGGCAAGTTCTCCACCGGTGGCAGCAGCGACGGCCAGCTGGACCTGCGCCAGCTGTACCGCGTCGAGCGCTCCGCCAGTGCCTGCGGCGACCCGAACTTCCAGCGCCTGATCCTGCGGGCCGGCAGCAAGAACCCGGCCTGGAACGTCGATGTCAGTGCCAAGGGCATGATGATCGAGCGCGCCGGCCAACCGACTCTGGCCCTGCCCTATCTGGAAGAACAGTTGGGCGACGACCGTTTCAACCTCACCAGCGAAGCCAATCACCAGCGCGTGGAGCTCTGGGTGGCGCCGCAGCGTTGCGTCGACCCGGTGACCGGCAGCGTCCAGCACCTCAGTGCCGAACTGCGGGTTGACGGCCAGGTGCAGCGCGGTTGCGGCTATTTCGGCGGCTCGCGCAACGACTGATTCGACGAGCAGCGGTTTTAGCCTCACGGCCAGGGAGGATTGCGGCTTATAATCGCCGGTTTGTGCAAAGCAAGCCGGCGCACTGTTGCGCACCGCCTACCCCGGATCCTGTCATGTTACGAATCACCGAACTCAAGTTGCCGATCGACCATCCCGATGAAGACCTGCGCACCGCCATCGTGCAGCGCCTGGGCATCGCCAGTGATGACCTGCTCGATTTCACCTTGTTCAAGCGCAGCTACGACGCACGCAAGAAATCTTCCGAGCTGTGCTTCATCTACACCATCGACCTCAATGTGCGCGACGAAGCGCCGCTGCTGCTCAAGTTCGCCGACGACCGTAACGTCAACCCGGCGCCGGATGTCAGCTACAAGGTGGTGGGCCAGGCTCCGGCAGGCCTGAGCGAGCGGCCGATCGTGGTGGGTTTCGGCCCCTGCGGGATCTTCGCCGGCCTGCTGCTGGCGCAGATGGGCTTCAAGCCGATCGTCCTCGAACGTGGCAAGGAAGTGCGCCAGCGCACCAAGGACACCTGGGGCCTGTGGCGCAAGAGCGTGCTCAACCCCGAGTCCAACGTGCAGTTCGGCGAAGGCGGCGCCGGGACCTTCTCCGACGGCAAGCTCTACAGCCAGATCAAGGACCCGCAGCACCACGGTCGCAAGGTGCTCCACGAGTTCGTCAAGGCCGGCGCGCCGGACGAGATCCTCTACGTCAGCAAGCCGCACATCGGCACCTTCCGCCTGACTGGCGTGGTGGAAAACATGCGCCAGCAGATCATCGCCCTGGGCGGTGAAGTGCGCTTCGAGCAGCGGGTTACCGACGTACTGATCGAAGACGGCCAATTGCAGGGCGTGGAGCTGGCCAGCGGCGAACAGCTGCATTCGCGACACGTGATCCTGGCCCTGGGCCACAGCGCCCGCGACACCTTCCGCATGCTCCACAGCCGCGGCGTGTACATGGAGGCCAAGCCGTTTTCGGTGGGTTTCCGTATCGAGCACCCGCAATCGCTGATCGACAGCGCGCGCCTGGGCAAGTACGCCGGCCACCCGAAACTCGGCGCCGCCGACTACAAACTGGTGCACCACGCCAAGAACGGCCGTTCGGTCTACAGCTTCTGCATGTGCCCGGGCGGCACCGTGGTCGCGGCCACCTCCGAGCCGAACCGGGTAGTGACCAACGGCATGAGCCAGTACTCGCGTAACGAGCGCAATGCCAACTCCGGCATCGTCGTGGGCATCACCCCGGAAGTGGATTACCCGGGCGGCCCGCTGGCGGGTATCGAGTTGCAGGAGCGCCTGGAATCCCACGCCTTCGTCCTGGGTGGCAGCAACTACCAGGCCCCGGCGCAACTGGTGGGCGATTTCATTGCTGGCAAGCCGACCACCGCCCTGGGCAGCGTCGAGCCGTCCTACAAGCCCGGTGTAAGCCTGGGTGACCTGGCGCTGGCGCTGCCGGACTTCGCCATCGAGGCCATTCGTGAGGCGCTGCCGGCTTTTGAGCGGCAGATCAAGGGCTACTCGCTGCACGACGCGGTGCTGACCGGCATCGAGACCCGCACCTCCTCGCCACTGCGCATTACCCGCGATGCCTCGATGCAGAGCCTGAATGTGAAGGGGCTGTACCCGGCCGGTGAAGGCGCCGGTTATGCCGGGGGGATTCTCTCCGCCGGGGTCGACGGGATTCGCATTGCCGAAGCCGTGGCCCGCGACATCCTCGGCATTCAGGCCTGACACCGGCCCTTTCGCCGGCAAGCCGGCTCCTGCAAATCTTCAGCGTCCGCAGGAGCTGGCTTGCCAGCGTTCAGATACCGGCGCGCAATACGCTGGCAGGCAAGGCCTGTCCCCGCTCGACACTGGCCGCTACCGCCTCGATCAACAGCGTCAGCTCATACCCCTGATCCGCCAGCCACTGCTCATCATAGTAAGTGGTCGCATAGCGCTCGCCACCGTCACAGAGAATCGCCACGATCGAACCGCTTTCACCGGCCGCGGCCATCTGCTGCGCGGCCATCAGAGCACCGATCAGGTTGGTGCCGCTGGAGCCGCCCACCCGCCGCCCCAGGCGCTGGGCCAGGTAGTGCATGGCTGCCAGGGACAGGGCATCCGGCACCTTGACCATCGCATCGATCACCTTGGGCAGGAACGAAGCCTCGACCCGCGGCCGACCGATGCCTTCGATCCGCGAGCCGCAATCCAGGCGCAGGCTGGCATCGCCACTCTGGTAGTAGTCGAAGAACACCGAACGCTCGGCATCGGCACACAGCACCCGGGTGCTGTGCTGGCGATAGCGCACGTAGCGCCCCAGGGTCGCGGTGGTGCCGCCGGTGCCCGGGCTGGAGATCAGCCAGCTGGGCTCGGGGAAACGCTCGAAACGCAACTGCTGGAAAATCGATTCGGCGATGTTGTTGTTGGCCCGCCAGTCAGTGGCGCGCTCGGCGTAGGTGAACTGGTCCATGAAATGGCCACCGCTCTCCCGGGCCAGGCGTTCGGATTCGGCGTAGATCTGCGTCGGGTCCTGCACCAGGTGGCTCTTGCCGCCATAGAAGGCGATCTGGGCGATTTTCTCCTGGGAGGTGGTCGATGGCATCACGGCAATGAACGGCAGCCCCAACAGACGGGCGAAATAGGCTTCGGAAATCGCCGTCGAGCCGCTGGATGCTTCGATCACCGGCGCCCCCGGCTTGAGCCAGCCATTACACAAGGCATAGAGAAACAGTGAACGGGCCAGGCGATGCTTGAGGCTGCCGGTGGGATGGCTGGATTCATCCTTGAAATACAGCTCGATGCCCGGCTGGCCCGGCAGCGGCAACGGGATCAGGTGGGTATCGGCGCTACGCTGGAAGTCGGCTTCGATGATACGGATGGCCTCGCGGGCCCACTGGCGGTTATCGCTCATGCTTTATTCTCGTTGGATCGAACGCCGTACCGGCGCAAGAAGATGAAATGCACCCAGCATAGGTGATCCAGGTCCGGGGTCGGCAGGTGCTTTCCCCTGAAGGAAATGCCCTGCAAGCCGCTGCGGACGGACATGTTAGGAAATATCTTTGCCCCCTTACAGGTACAGCTATGAAGCAATTGGAAACACAACTGCAAAGGGGGATTTTTCAGCAGCCCGCTTGCTCCCTACATATAACAAAAAAGAATATAACTTTTGTTTTAACAACTAACTGTACGGGTTAGGGTGTGCCACCTTTTTTAGATTTAGATGGAGAGCGACCTTGCCTCTGCGTAGCACTTTCACTCGTTTCTTTGCCATGGAAGCTGCCAGCGGTCTGTTATTGATCGCCGCCGCCATCCTGGCCCTCATCATCAACAACTCACCGCTGTCCTGGCTGTACAACGGCCTGCTGGAAACTCCGGTCGTGGCCCAGATCGGTGCCTTGAAGATCGCCAAGCCGCTGCTGCTGTGGATCAACGACGGCCTGATGGCGCTGTTCTTCCTGCTGATCGGCCTTGAGGTCAAGCGCGAGGTCCTGGAAGGCCAGCTGTCCAAGCCTTCGCAGATCGTCCTGCCTGGCATGGCGGCCATCGGCGGCATGCTGGTACCGGCGCTGATCTACTGGTTTCTCAACCGGGATAATCCGGCGGCACTCAATGGCTGGGCAATTCCGACGGCCACCGACATCGCCTTCGCCCTGGGGGTCCTGGCCCTGCTGGGCAAGCGGGTACCGACGTCGCTCAAGCTGTTCCTCATGACCCTGGCGATCATCGATGACCTGGGGGCCATCGTGATCATCGCGATCTTCTACTCCGGCGCGCTGTCGACCCTGTCGCTGATGCTGGCGGCCGCCTGTATCGCCGCGTTGGTGGCGATGAATCGCATGGGAGTGGTGAAGCTCGGGCCGTACATGATCATCGGCCTGATTCTCTGGGTCTGCGTGCTCAAGAGTGGCGTTCACGCCACCCTGGCCGGCGTGACCCTGGCGTTCTGTATTCCCCTGCGAACCCGCAATGCCGAGCCCTCGCCCGCACAGGCACTGGAGCATGCACTGCACCCCTGGGTGGCGTTCGGCATCCTGCCCCTGTTCGCCTTCGCCAACGCGGGCCTGTCGCTGAAGGGCGTAACGCTAGAGAGCTTCACTCACCACGTACCGATGGGGATCGCCATCGGCCTGTTGCTGGGCAAGACCATCGGCGTGTTCGGCCTCAGTTGGCTGACGGTCAAGAGTGGCATCACCGCCTTGCCTGCCGGAGCCAACTGGGGCCAGGTCCTCGGGGTGGCGATTCTCTGCGGTATCGGTTTCACCATGAGCCTGTTCGTCGGCTCCCTGGCCTTTGTGCCCGGCAGCAGCGACTACGCCGGCATGGACCGCATGGGGATCCTCACCGGCTCACTGCTGGCCGCACTGATCGGCTACACCGTGACCGCCGCCGCCAGTCGCAAGAACAAGGCTCTGGCCGCCTGATCCAGGTCGATCCCAGCGCCTGAAAACACAAAACCCCGACCAGTTGCCTGGCCGGGGTTTTGTTTTATAGCAGACGTATCAGCGGGTAACGCGGCTGGTACCGTTGACGGTCATGATGCGCACGCGATCGCCAATCCGGAACACTTCGTTTTCCTGCACCTGCTGCACATAGGCACGCATGCTGCCGTCGTCTTCACGCACGGTGATTTCAACGCCCTGGGTACGGGTCAGGCCTTCTTCAGTGGCCGAGCCCAGCAGGCCACCGGCTACCGCACCGATCACGGCGGTGACAATGCTGCCACGGCCACCGCCGATGGCGCTGCCGCCAACACCACCGATCACGGCACCAGCAGCGCCGCCGATCGGGGTCTTGGTGCCTTCGATTTTCACCGGACGCAGGGATTCGATGGTACCCATGCGCACGGTTTGCACACGGCGCGCTTCATCACGGGAATAGGAGTCACCGGTCAGGTTGGAGGCACAGCCACCGAGCAACATTGCCATCGTGGTGAAAGACGCAACCAGCAAAACAGACTTACGCATAGGATCAACTCCAAAGGACAGATAATCATTAGACTCCGCAGCTTGACGCCTGTCACGGCGTGGCCCGGATAAAATTGCTTTCATTCAGCCGAAGTACAGACTGCGCAAACGCCAGAACCTCTCATTACGGTAACGCCAACTTCCAGCCCAGCGCCACCGAACAAAGGACTTTTCATGGATTACTTCATCATCATCGCCACCACCGTCGCGGGTCTGTATTTCCACTGGTGGCTGTATGTGCGCATCAAGCGCTGGACCGATCGGGACCTGGCGCTGTCCATGGCCGGCAGCGATGAACAGAAGAAACAATTCATGCTGCAACAACTGGCCGAGGCCCAGCGCCAGAAAGTAAAACGCCGGGACCTGCCGCAATGGCTGGAAGCCGCTGCGGCCGGTTATCCCGGCGAGTGACCTGCCGCTTGATTATGGGGCCAGACGCTCGCGGACCCAGGCGTCGGCTTGCAGGCGATAGTTCAAACGGTCATGCAGCCGGCTAGGACGCCCCTGCCAGAACTCGATGCGTTCCGGTAGCAGGCGATACCCCCCCCAGTGCTCCGGGCAATCGGGCTGGCTATCGCTGAAGCGCGCCTCAGTGACCTTGAGCAACTCTTGCAGCTCGTCACGGTCCGCGATCACCCGGCTTTGCGGCGAGGCCCAGGCCCCCAGCCGGCTGCCCAGGGGGCGCACCTGGTAATAGGCGTCCGACTCCTCGGGGCTGACCTTGACCACCCGTCCTTCGATCCGCACCTGGCGCTCCAGGGTTGGCCAGAAGAACGTCATGGCAGCGAAAGGCCGTGCAGCCAGCTGCTGGCCCTTGTCGCTTTCATAGTTGGTGAAGAAGGTGAAGCCCTGCTCATCCAGGCCCTTGAGCAGCAGGATGCGGCAATGAGGGCGGCCGTCGGTATCGACGGTCGCCAGCGTCATGGCGTTGGCCTCCACCGGAGGCTGCTCGGTCTTCACCGCATCGGCAAACCACTGGTGAAACAGCGCAAAAGGTTCCGCCGGGGCCTGGGCCTCGGACAAGCCGTCACGAGTGTAGTCGCGGCGCATATCAGCCAGGGACTGGGTCATGCCTGCTTCCTTATCCTTGAGAATCAGTTTTTAACCTGGGCAGTCGCCGTAGCGGTCTTCGACGGTGCAGCGGCCTTCTTCGCCGGAGCCTTCTTGGCCGCTGGTTTCTTGGCCACGGTGGACTTCTTGGCAGGTGCGGCAGCCTTTTTACCGGCCTTGCTTGCGGCGGCCGGTACTGGCGGCTTGGCATCCTGCACGGCGACCATTTCAGACTCGGACGGGGTGGGCTGGTTGTACTTGCTCAGCAGGCCAAGCATGGTGCTGCGCGGGGTCAGCATGATTTCCACACGGCGGTTCAGCGAACGACCTTGAGGGCTGTCGTTGGCCGCGCGCGGCATCACCCCCCCCATGCCACGCAGCATCAGGCGATCCTGCTTCAGGCCGCTGAGGCTGAAAATGGCCGCTACGGACTGAGCACGATCACGGCTCAGCTTCTGGTTGGCCAGGCTCGGGCCGGTAGCATCGGCGTGGCCGAGAATCAGTACGGCAGTCTTCGGGTCGCCTTCAACCGCCTTGGCAACGCGGGTGAACGGGCCCAGGGTCACTGGCAGCAGCATGGCTGGACGGTCCGGGTTGAACGAAGCATCGACCAGCGCGGTGACGACCAACACGTTTTCACGACGCTCGAGCTGCAGCTTGCTGTCCTTCACCGCTTCGCGCAGGCGTGGCTCGTAGTCGTCCAGCCAGGCCTGGGTGATTTTCGGATCGGGCATCGGGATGTCCGCCACATTGACCTTGCTCAGAGGCTTGGGCTGGCTCTTGGGGAACGGCCACCACCAGTGAGTTTCGGAGTCGGCTGCCGCGGCTACTGCCGGAGCCGGTGCTGGCGCAGGCTCGGCCTTCTTGGCTTCAGCTACCGGCTTGTCCGCGGAATCCTTGGAGGAGAACGGCCACCACCAACTGCTGCTTTCGGCCTTGGCCGCAGGAGCAGCAGGCGCCGCAGCAGCTACTGGAGCGGGAGCTGGAGCGGGTTCAGCCGCCGCGACAGGTGCCGGCTTGGCGCCGGCCGCGGGCTTGGCAGCAGGTGCGGCTTGCTTGGCGGAAGCGCTGGTCTTGCCGGCAGCCGGCGCGGTGTTTTTTGCCGCTACAGCCGGTTTGCTCGCCGAAGCGGCGGGTGCGGCCGGTGCGGCTTGAGTGGTGGCCGGTTTTTCAGGCGCAGGCGCGGTTTCCTTGCTGCTGGCCTTATCGGAACCAAACGACCACCAATGGCCGCCATCCGCTTCATTTTGTGGGGTTTGCGCGCAACCAGTGACGGTCAGGCAGATGGCCAAGGCTAGAGACTTGTTCGACGACATGGGATATCCACAAAATGAGATAAAAAATTCGGTCTAAATAACCGTTACAAACAGACGCTTGGAAATTATAAAAGCCACAGGGTTCCGCCCTGCAGCTTTCCAAGCATGTTTAAGCAAAAAAGTTCTTAACAGCAACCTTTTTACAGACAATCCGACAAAACCCGCACCAGCTTCTGCACCCGAGGATCCATCAATACATAAGGCCCCAGGGTATTTGTCACAAAACCGAATGCCACATCATGCTCCGGGTCAGCAAAACCGATGGAGCCACCCGCCCCCGGATGCCCGAATGCCCGCGCGCCCAAGCCAAAAGTGGCATTGGCCACCTGAGGCTGGTCGAGCATGCAACCCAGGCCAAAGCGGGTCTGGGTCAGCAACGTCTTGTCCATGCCCAGGCTGTGCTCCCGGGTCAGCTCTTCGAGCATATCGGCCTCCAGCAAGCTGCCATCCAGCAGGCCGCTGTAGAACCCGGCGAGGCTGCGGGCATTGCCGTGGCCATTGGCCGCCGGCTGCTGCATGCGCCGCCACTCGGGTTTATTGGTGCTGGTCAGGATAGACGGCGGATTGGTAAACGCCCGGGTAGTCATCGCATCCGGTTCGCGCAGGGTGACTTGCAACAGGCGCTGCGCCGCGGCATCACCGACATTGCCCTTGCTACGGGCAATGTGGGCCACCCGGTGGAACTCTGCGTCAGCCAGGCCGACATGGAAGTCCAGCCCCAGGGGCTTGGCGACCCGGGCCACGATGGAATCTCCCGGCCCGCGCCCATCGGCACGCCGGATCAGCTCGCCAACCAGCCAGCCATAAGTGATGGCCGCGTAACCATGGCCCTCCCCCGGCGTCCACCAGGGCTGCTCGGCCGCCAGGGCATCGACCATGGTCTGCCATTCGTACAGGGCTTGTGCGGGCAACAGCTCGCGCAGCGCTGGCAGGCCGGCCTGATGGCAGAGCAACTGACGCAGGGTGATCGCCGCCTTGCCCGCCGCCGCGAACTCCGGCCAGTAATCAGCCACTGGCGCGTCGAGCTTGAGCTTGCCTTCGGCCACCAGTTGCAAGGCGGTGACCGCGGTAAAGGTCTTGGTGCAAGAGAACAGGTTGGCGATGGTGTCGCTGTGCCAGGCCTCGGCGCCGTCCTTGTCCGCGGTACCGGCCCAGAGGTCGATGACGGTTTCCCCGCCGATCTGGATGCACAGCGCCGCGCCGCGCTCCTGGGGATCTTCGAACAGCGCGGCGAAAGCCTCGCGCACCGCCTCGAATTTAAGCTCGTAATGACCTTGAATCTGCACCCCTGACTCCCCCCGCAACAATGCTCGACAACGTGGCGCGCATTGTTCCAGCCTCGAAGGCATTTGGGAACAGCCGCCGGGGCTGCCGCAACACCTCGTTTCAGAGGGCTGCCAGGCGTTCCCCGGCGCGCCGCGACCGCCGCTGATCAGCCCCTCTGAAACTCAATGACCGTTGCCCGAGTGGCCACCGGCATGCCCGCCTGGGCCCTTGCCACCGTGCGCCTTGTCGCCGCCCTCGCCATTGCGCTCGCCAGCCATGGCCTGCGCCGCCTCGACCCGGGCCTGCTCCGCGGCCTTGCCCAATTGGTCAATGGCCTGCAGGTTGCTCTTGCGCACGCTGTCGACAAAGCCCTGGAACGGCACGTCGGTGATGCCCACCAGGCCAAAGTGGCCGTTTTCACCGTCCAGCAGACGCCCGGTCACCGGCTGGTCCAGGTACTGGAACCAGTGCACGCCAACGATGGATGGCTCGCTGACCGCCTGCTTGAGGAAGTTGGCATAGGCTGGGCCACGGTCCTCTTCCCGGGCCAATTCGGTCACCCCGCCCCAGAATGGGCCGCGATCCCGGGAGCCGAAGTTGAACTCGGTCACCAGTACCGGTTTGTCGAGGCTGCGCAGATAGGCAAAGTCCTGACCGTCCTGGGGCTTGAGGGTGTACATATTGAAACTCAGCACATCGCAATACTGAGCACAGGACGCCACCGCCTCAGGATTGCTGACGGCAAACCGCCCGCCCAGCAGCAAGTGGTTGGGAGCGTGCCATTTCAGCGAGTCGGAGATGGTCTTGAAGTAGGTATCGGCGAAGACCTTCTGGAAATATTTGAAGTCGGCCTCGATCTCCGGGTGCTCCGGGCTTGGCAACGGCGGGACGAAACCCGGGTCCTCCATCAATTCCCAGGCCGGCAGGTCGATGCCCCAGGCCTTCGACAGCCCGGCCTGGTTGCGGTACTTGTCACGCAGCTGCTTGAGGAACGCGCGCTTGGCCGGGACATCCGTCGTCAGGCGCAAGGTGCCGTAGGCCAGGGCATAACGGGATTTCGCATCGTCCCCGGGGCCGGCCCAGGCCAACTCGTTGTCGGCAAAGTAGCCGATCAGCCACGGGTCATCCCGATGATCCCGGGCGGCAATGGCCACAGCGCGTTCGGTAGCCATGGCAAAGCGCGGGTCGAAAGGGTCCGGCATGCCGCCCCACCAATCGCTGCCGGTGCTGATGCTGGCGTAATCGCCGACGATCGACAGTGGCAAGGTGTAAGGCACCCGGTCGGCCAAGCCCAGGGCCGGCGCACTCCAGTTGCCGAGGGTGTTGAAACCCCAGGCTTGCAGGCGGTCCAGGGTATGGCCAACCCAGCGCTTCTGGTCGAAGGCCGGTGCTGCACAAGGAGCAGCCTCGGGCGCCGCCGGCGCGGCTGCGGCCGGCGCCTGCCCGGGGGTTGCGTCGCCCTCGGTGCAGGGCTTGCCGTAGGTGCGTTGCAGGTTGGCCTGGTAGAAGTCGAACCAACGACCGGAGCCATAGCCTCGGCCCTGGTCCGCGCCGTTGCCGCCACGGTTGTCGCCTTCGCCGTAATACGCCGCCAGCGGTTCGTCGTCCTTGGGCAAGGCGCCGAACATCCATTCGCGCCCCGCGACATAAGTCCGGTTGTTGTCCGGGGCCACGGTATTGACCCCCAGGGAATAGAACGGATGCCCGAGCGGCGTTACCAGGAACCAGCGGCCATCACGTTTTTCGGTGCGGAAGAAACCGCTGGCCTTGAAGCTCGGCCCCTTGTTCCAGCCGCCGTAGATGTCCAGGGAGGCTTTCTCGCGCTCACCAAGCCAGCCCTTGAGTTGTTGCTGCTCCTTGGCATCGGCCGCCTTGAGCTGGTCGTCACTGGCGACTTTTTCCGGCCAGCGGGCCCGGGTCGATTGGCCGTAGGCATCCACCAGCGAACCGTAGACCGCCTTGACCACGCCCTCGTCGTCCTGCACGCCGAAACGCTCAAGCAGGATGCTTTGCGCCACCTTGGGGTTGTCCATGGACAAGGTCACCGAGACCACCTGGCTGCGGTCCAGTTGCCCTTCGCTGCTGGCCAGCAGGATGCGCTGGTCATCCACGGTCATTGGCATCGGCGGCGCGGCCTTCATGCCCTGGCTCAGCGGGCTGCTGGCCACCAGTGGCACCAGCAGGGTCTGCGCCGGGCCGGCCGGCAGGTCGACGCGGCTGACCAGGGTCTTGCCGTCGTTGCTCTGAACGGTCACGTACAGGGTCAGGGCCCAGTTCATCGCGCTCTGGATACGCAGGCTCATCATCCCCGACTGCGACCAGTCCCAGGCGCCGCTTTGCGGCGTCAGGCTCAGGCTGGGCCGGTTCGTCGGGTTGAAGATGATGCGCCGCAGCACTTCGCCTTCGGCCGTTTGCTCTGCATTGGACTGCGGCAGGCTGGCATCTTGTGTCGCCACCTGCACCACCGCGGCAGGCCGGACAAAGTTGAACAGCGTCTGTTGTCCGGTAGGAACCGCCCATACGGGCGCGGCAAACAACAGGGCAAGTACTGCGGGCAACGAACGGCGAATCATATGAACCTGGCTCTCCCTAAAGACCGATGAACGGCCGGTGCTGAAGCGGTGACATGAAATAGACAGCACGGCGCGCAAAGGTGCGCGCCCAGCTCAAGATATTTCTCTACGAAATGGCGGCAAAGCATTGAGGATAGCCTTGCCGTAGCGCTGAGTGACCAGACGACGGTCCAGCAGGGTGATGGTGCCGCGGTCCTGCTCGGTACGCAGCAGGCGACCGCAGGCCTGGACCAGCTTGAGGGACGCATCCGGCACCGAGATTTCCATGAACGGATTGCCGCCGCGGGCCTCGATCCACTCCGCCAGCGCTGCCTCCACCGGATCATCCGGCACCGAGAACGGGATCTTGGCGATCACCACGTGTTCGCAGTAGGCCCCGGGCAAGTCCACCCCTTCGGCGAAACTCGCCAGGCCGAACAGCACGCTGGAGTCGCCACCGTCGACCCGCGCCTTGTGCTTGTTCAAGGTCTCCTGCTTGGACAGGTTGCCCTGGATGAAGACCTGCTTGCGCCAGTCGCGATCCAGGCCGTCGAACACGTCCTGCATCTGCTTGCGCGAAGAGAACAGCACCAGGGTGCCCCGCGAACCCTCCACCAACTCCGGCAAATCGCGGATGATTGCCGCGGTATGCGCCGGCGCATCGCGCGGGTCGGCACGCAGGTCGGGCACTCGCAACACCCCGGCATCAGCGTGATGGAAGGGGCTCGGCACCACGGCGGTCACGGCCTTTTTCGGCAGGCCGGCGCGCATGCGAAAGCGGTCGAAGGTGCCCAGGGCGGTCAGGGTCGCCGAGGTCACCAGGGCGCCGTAGGCGACGTTCCACAGATTGCGCCGGAGCATTTCCGCGGCAAGGATCGGGCTGGCGTTGACCTCGATGTCGAACAGCGAACCGCTCTCGGCCAGGGTCAGCCAGCGGGCCATGGGCGGATTGTCTTCCGGGTCCTCGATGGTGAACGCGGTCCACAGCTCCCAGTTGCCCGAAGCCCGGGCCAGCAGGCTGCCGAACAGCGGGTACCACTCCTCGGCCTGGTTGCTGGCGATGCCGATGTTGACCTCGCCATCCATGCCTTCCTTGAGCAGCTCGGTCAGCCGGGTAAACAGGTCGGTGAGACGGGAAAAGCCCTTTTTCAACTCCAGGCCCATCTCGCGCATGTGCTCGGGGATCAGCCCGCCAACAAACCGGTGGCGTGGCCGCTCGCGGCCTTCCATGTCCTCGCCGGTGCGGAAATCGGCGATCTGCTCGCAGGCGGTAAACATGAACTGCTGCTGGGTCTTGATTTCCCGCGCCAGCTCCGGCACCTGCTCGATCAGCCGCCCCAGGTCCCCGGGCAGCGGATGCTGGGCCAGCAGCTTGGTGAGGTTCTTGGCGGTCTGCTCCAGCCAGTCGGCGGTGGAGCGCAGCCGGGTGTAATGGGCGAAATGGCCAATGGCCTTGTCCGGCAGGTGGTGACCTTCGTCGAACACGTAGAGGGTGTCGCGCGGGTCCGGCAGCACGGCGCCGCCGCCCAGGGCCAGGTCGGCCAGGACCATGTCGTGGTTGGTGACGATCACGTCCACCTTGCCCATGCCTTCGCGGGCCTTGTAGAAGGCGCACTGGCCGAAGTTCGGGCAATGGCGGTTGGTGCACTGGCTGTGGTCGGTGGTCAGGCGCGCCCAGTCGGCGTCTTCCAGGGCCGTGGGCCAGCTGTCGCGGTCGCCGTCCCATTTATTCCCGGCGAGCTTCTCGATCATGCTGGTGAACAGCTTCTGGCTGGCTTCATCCACTTCGATCTTGAAGCCTTCTTCCTCGAACAGCTGGGCCGTGGCGGTCTGCGCGTGGCCTTCCTGGAGCAGCATGTCGAGCTTGGACAGGCACATGTAGCGCCCCCGGCCCTTGGCCAGGGAAAAGCTGAAATTCAGCCCGCTGTTGCGCATCAGGTCGGGCAGGTCCTTGTAGACGATCTGTTCCTGCAGGGCGACGGTGGCGGTGGCGATCACCAGGCGCTTGCCAGCGGCCTTGGCCGTGGGAATCGCCGCCAGGCTGTAGGCTACGGTCTTGCCGGTACCGGTGCCGGCCTCCACCGCGACCACCGCCGGATCACCGCTGCGCCGGCCTTCGTCGTCGGTGTCGATGTCACCCAGGACCTTGGCCACTTCGGCGATCATCAGGCGCTGGCCATAACGCGGCTTGAGGCTCTTGGCTTCGAGAAAACGCGAGTAGGCGCCCTGGATCGTGGTTTTGAGTTCGTTGCTGATCATGGTTTTTCGGGCGCACAAAACGCTGGATAAATTTTCAGTGGTTCGAATCGGCCGCTATCATACCCCGCTAATTCATCCCGCGCAGAACGGAGTACCCGAATGACCCCTTTCGCCCTTGCCTACACCCTGCATGTGCTGGCCGCCCTGGTCTGGGTCGGCGGCATGTTCTTCGCCTGGATGGTCCTGCGCCCCGCGGCCGTGGTCGCTCTGGAAGGGCCCGCGCGGCTGAAGTTGTGGGCCCAGGTGTTTCCGCGCTTTTTCGTCTGGGTATGGATCGCCGTGGTGCTGCTGCCGATCAGCGGTATCGGCCTGCTGCACTTGCGCTTCAGCGGTTTTGAAACCGCGCCGAAGTATGTGCAGATCATGATGGGGCTGTATCTGGTAATGACCGCCCTGTTCATTCGTATCCAGACCCTGCAACTGCCGGAGCTGCACAAGGCGCTGGCCGCCGAGGATTGGCCCGCTGGCGCTGCGGCGCTGGGCAAGATCCGCCGGCTGGTGGGCAGCAACCTGATCATCGGCCTGGTGCTGGTGGCCCTGGCCGCGGCCCGGCCGACCTTCTGAAAGCAAGCGCCCGCTACACGAGCGGGCGACTGGGGAAGCGCGGCCTCAAGGCCGCTGTTACAAACGCTGGACCGTCAGCGAGCCGGCTTCTCCCACGGGCCCTGGTTGGCCCTGGGCGCCGGGGCGACCGCTCTTGCCGCCGTCGGTGCGATACACCAGGCAGCCCTTGGACTTGCCCCCGGCCCCCGGTTTGCCTCCGGCACCGGCCAGGCCACCGGCACCGCCATCGACCAGCACCTTGATCCGCTCACCAGGGAAGTCACGGGGCAACTCGACCCGGACCTGGGCGCCCGCCGCCCCTGGCCGTCCGTCGCCGCCGTTGTCACCATCGGCGCCGCGCCCGGCCTGGCCCCAGGTGCACCCCGGTTCCTGGCCGTTGGCGCCGTCAAGGCCGACATAGCCGGGAACACCCGCGCCGCCTCGAGCGTCCACCGACAACGTCTCAGCCTTCAGGGATTCGAACCGCAGGTTCAGATTGCGCCCCGGCTTGGGCGCCTTCTCATAGGTACCCGGCGCACCGCGGGAGCTGATCTGGCTGCCGCTGTCCAACTGCGCACGCCGGACAATCAATTGCAGGCTTTGCCCAGTCGGCACGATGGCGATCCGCGACTCACGCCCCAGGTGCAGCTCATCGACCTTGAGCTCGGTGACATTGGCCGGAATCAGCAAGGTGCCGTAGTCGGCGACGTCGAGGCGCTCCAGCTGCAGGGTGCTGGTGGTGTTGGGCAGGCGCATGAAGGAGTTGCTTTCGACCTGCACCACCTGGGCCACGGCCAGGGGACTGCAGAACAGGGCCAGCAGGCATAGCTTACGCATGATCGGTCTCGACAGCAGGAACAGCAGCGGGAAGGGTTTGCAGGTGGAAGATGCCCACCAGCAGGATTTGCAAACGATCACGCCAGGGATGCGGACGGTCCTTGAGGCTGCCATTGAACAGCAGCAGTTCCAGCAAATGGGTCAACAGCAACAGGCTGCCCGCCAGATTGACCAGCAGGTGCAATGGATTGATCAATGGCTTGGCCAGATTGATCAGCACCACCAGCCAAAAAACCAAGGTCAGAAATTTACCCATCCCCCACAAGAACCTCATACGCTCCCCTCGTGAATTATTCTTTGCGCGCACAGTAACGACTTATCCCGGGGGGACGCCAGAGGAGGATGAAAATTCTTCCCGAAGCCTCTGTTTAGCCGCTCGATCGGCGAGGATCGCCCGCCACGGCCGACCTCGGCGGACGGATGAAGCACACCGGGAAGACCAGCGCCGGCCTGAACGCCAATCCCCGGAACCGGGAGCCGAAATGATCCTGCGCGGCAGTGACGCCGCGCAGGTCATGGATTTCAGCGGTTGATCTGAATCTCCGTGCGACGGTTCATCGCCCGGCCTTCGGCGGTCTTGTTGTCCGCCACCGGTTTGCTTTCACCGGCACCGGTCACCGAGACGAAGCTGTTGCGTGGAATGCCGTTGCTGATCAGGTACTCCACCACCGAGTGGGCACGTTTGTCCGAGAGTTTCTGGTTGTAGGCGTCGCTGCCGACGCTGTCGGTGTGGCCGGTCACTCGCAGTTGCGCGCTCGGCGCCTCCTGTTTCAGGCGGGTGACGATGGTGTTGAGCTTGGACTTGTCGGCGTCGGTCAGCTTGGCCGAGTCGAAATGGAAGTACACATCGCGAATGACGATGGTTTCTTCCTTGACCACTACCACTTCTTCCACCACGGGTGGCGGTGGTGGGCAGCCGTTGGCATCGACCTTCACGCCTCTTGGGGTATGCGGGCACTTGTCACGGCTGTCCGGCACACCGTCGCCGTCCTCGTCGCCATCACCTTTTACCCAGCAATAGGCGCCGGCCAGGCCACCGACCAGCAACGCGCCGCCGCCCGCCCACGAGGAGCTTTCGGTGGCGCCCAGCGCCGCGCCCGTGACACCGCCTACCGCGGCGCAGATCGGCCAGTCGGTTTTCTGCAAACCTGCACAACCAGTCAACACACTGGTTAACAGAACCAAGGGTACTGCCGTCCGAATGATGCTCATCTGATTTCTCCTGAGGGATCGGCTCTGGGCCGATTCACGGAGTAAAGACCGCGCCTTTCATCTGCGCCAGCACCCGGCTATCACGGCTTTCAGCCCCTAAACACGGGAAGTTCGCCGATTTAGTGGTGAACCGCTCTAGGCCCGTCGATGCGGGCGCGCTAGTCTTTAGCGTTCTGATCGAGGAGCTAAGATGAGCGTCGGCATTTCCACCCGTACCCCGCAGCAGGCCCTGGCGGCCTTGCTGGATCGCTACGCCCCCCAACAACTGCTGCTGATCGGTGCCAGCGACTTCCCCGCCCTGGCTGCATTCAAAGAGGCCCATCCTGCGACCCAGGTGGCCCAAGCGGCCCCCGGGCCCTTGCCGGCGGAGCTGGCAGCGCGGCGTTTCGACCTGGCCCTGGCCCTGGATTGCCTGGAGCATTTGCCCAAGCGCGATGGCTTGAACCTGCTGGGAGGCATTCGCAACCTCAATGCCAGCCGAATTGCGGTGCTGGCCGACCTGGACGCCTGCGGCTGGCAGGAAACCGACTTCTACTCGCTGGCCCTGCAGGCCAGCGAACGCTTCCAGCGCGACGAACAGGTCCTGACGCTGTTCACCTACGATCTGCTTGAATACAAACAAGTGCCCGATTGGCTCAACTCACGCTTCTGGGCGAACCCGGAAAATTTTGGAAAGTACTGGTGGTAACACAATGAGTGCCTCGATTTGTCCCTGCGGCAGCGGCAACCTGCTGGATGCCTGCTGCGGCCACTACCACGCCGGCCATCCCGCACCGTGCGCCGAAGCCCTGATGCGCTCGCGCTACAGCGCCTATGTGCTGGGGCAGGTGGATTACCTGCTGGCCACCACCCTGCCGGCGCAACAGGCCGGCCTGGATCGCCAGTCCATCAGTGACTGGAGCGCACAAAGCACCTGGCTTGGGCTGCAGGTTGAAAGCTCGGAAGTCTTCGGCGGCCAGCCCGAGCACGCCTTTGTCACCTTCACCGCCCGCTGGCACGACAGCCAGGGCGAACACAGCCACCGCGAGCGCTCGTCCTTCGTGCAGAACCAGGGCCGCTGGTACTTCATCGACCCCACGGTGCCCCTCAAGTCCGGTCGCAACGACGCCTGCCCCTGCGGCAGCGGGCACAAATTCAAGAAGTGCTGCGCCAGCTACTTCACCCGCTGAATCAGGAATGCCCCTAGCCCAGGACGGGCCCGGGGAGTTCAAAGGGAGTCTTGCAATGATCGGTGAACTGCGCGTCCTACGAAGCCTCTGCCTGATCGGACTGTTGAGCCTGTCGGGGTGCGTGTCCTGGTTCACCAATGAGGAGCTGGACCCGGCGGTGCACCTGGTCAAGGTCGAGGTGGTCAAGGCCAACCTGCTGGAGCAGCGCTTCACCCTGCACCTGCGGGTGGACAACCCCAACGACAGCGACCTGACCGTGCGCCGCCTGGCCTATCGGGTCTACCTGGAGCGCTTCCTGCTCAGCGAAGGCGAGCACGAACACTGGTTCACCGTCACGCCCCACAGCAGCCGCTTCTTCAAGGTGCCGGTGCGGACCAACCTGTGGCCGCAGATCCGCGACGTGGTGAAACTGTTGCGCAAGCCCCAACGGCCAATCCCCTATCGCCTCGAAGGGGAGCTGGAAATCGGATTATTCATCGGTCGGGACGTGCACCTGAAGCGCAATGGCGTGATAATTCCCGGCGATTTTATCCCGGAGTAACCCGCAATGACCCAGCAACCTCATGTCCATGGCCCTGACTGCAACCACGATCATGACCACCACGATCACGACCATGGCCATGTTCACGGCCCGCACTGCAACCACGCTCACCAGGAGCCGGTGCGCAACGCACTGAAGGACGTCGGCCGCAACGACCCTTGCCCATGCGGCAGCAGCAAGAAGTTCAAGAAGTGCCACGGCGCTTGATCTGAGCGCAGGCTGGGCTGCCAGGGCGCTACGCCGTCAGCGGCAACACTGCCCGGTCTCCCCGGCCAGGAGCTGCTCCTGGCTCAGGACCGTGGCGTACTCGCCCTGCAGATTGGCCAGCGACATGGCATGCACCTCCTCGGCACTACGGGCCCGACCGGCAAAGTCGGGCTTGTCGAAGGTGTAGCAGGCATCGGCCACCACCCACACGGCGAAGCCCAGGTTGCCAGCGGTGCGCGCCGTCGATTCCACCGAGTTGTTGGTGGCGACACCGACCATCACCAGCCCCGTAATCCCGTCCCGACGTAGATCCGCTTCCAGCGGGTTGGCACAAAACGCATCCGGCACCTGCTTCTGAACCAGCCACTCGCCGTCCTGGGGACGAAAGCGTGGCTGAAACTCCACCCCGGACTGCCCGGGCCAGAACACCGAATCCTGGGACCGCGACAGGTGCTGCACATGGATCACCGGCCAACCGCGGGCACGCCAGTGGGCCAGCAACTCAAGCATCCGCGCCTCCGCCTCGGGGTTGTTGCGCGGCCCGAGCCGGGGCTCGAGGATGCCTTGCTGCTGGTCGATGAGCATCAGTGCGGTGCTGGCCGAAAGGGGCATATTTTCTTCGCTGCGGTCATTGAATTTGACGCACTTGAGCATCACTTCCCTGTTCAGGCAAGCCATCGAGTGCAGACAGGACGACCTCATGCCGGCGTTTGCCGTCCCTGAAGTACGGATACATCCCAACTGGAGCGCTGCATGATCGACCTGTATTACTGGACCACCCCCAACGGCCACAAGATCACCCTGTTCCTCGAAGAAGCCGGCCTGCCCTACACCCTGCACCCGGTGAACATCGGGCTGGGTGAACAGTTCAAGCCCGAGTTCCTGAAGATCGCCCCCAACAATCGCATTCCGGCCATCGTCGACCAGCAACCCTCCGACGGCGGCCAGCCGCTGTCGCTGTTCGAGTCCGGTGCGATCCTCCTCTACCTTGCGGAAAAGACCGGCCAGTTCCTGCCCCAGGACCTGCGCGGGCGCCAGGAAACCCTGCAATGGCTGTTCTGGCAGATGGGCGGGCTGGGGCCGATGGCCGGGCAGAACCATCATTTCAGCCACGCCGCCCCGGAAAAAGTCCCCTACGCCATCAAGCGCTACGTGGACGAGACTGCGCGTCTGTACGGCGTGCTGGACCGGCGCCTGGCGGACCGCGAGTTCGTCGCTGGCAGTGCCTACAGCATTGCCGACATGGCGATCTACCCCTGGATCGCTTCGTACAAGAAGCAGAGCCAGAAACTCGAGGACTTCCCGCACCTGCATCGCTGGTTCAACAGCATCCAGGCCCGACCGGCCACTGAACGGGCCTATGCCCTGGTCGAGCAGGTCAATCCCGCCATCTGAACATCGCCGTGCAGGAGCCGGTTTGGCCGGTGCCGGTGTGCCGGTGCTGGCTATTTTCAGCGCCTTCAAGAAATACCTCCTGCCCCCGCTTGCGCGGCACTCGCCTGCTCACTAACGTAGCGCCTTTATCGACGTTACCCCCCGCAGGAGCTTGACCATGGCCTCGCCAGCCCTCTCACATTTTCTTCCCCGGTTCGGCGTTGCCGCGGCGGTGGCCGGTGCCCTGAGCCTGGCCGGTTGCCAGTCCTGGAACTCACAGAACAGCCTGCCCCCGACGTCTGGCGTGCAGCCCCTCAAGGGCCTGGCACAGAACGTCTCCGTACGCCGTAACGCCGTGGGCGTGCCGCTGATCGAAAGCAACAGTTTCCACGACGCGCTGTTCACCCTGGGCTACGTGCACGCCAGCGACCGCATCGGCGAAATGGTCACCCTGCGCCTGCTGGCCCAAGGCCGCCTGGCAGAGATGTCCGGCGCCGAGGTGCTGGATGTCGACCGCCTGATGCGCGCGGTGAACCTGAAAAAAAGCGCCGACGAGCTGTACAAGGCCTCGTCGCCACGGATCAAGCGCTTCTTCGAGGTCTACGCCCGGGGGGTCAACGCCTACCTGTTCCGCTATCGCGACAAGCTGCCGGCGGATCTCGCGGCAAAAGGCTACACCCCCGAGTACTGGAAGGCCGAGGACTCGGCACTGATCTTCTGCCTGTTGAATTTCGGCCAGTCCGCCAACCTGCTGGAAGAGATCAACGCTCTGGTCCTGGCACAAAAGGTCGGCAGCGACAAACTGCCGTGGCTGACACCGAGCTATCCCGATGAACCCCTGCCGCTGGCCGAGGCCGACAAACTCAAGGGGCTGAACCTCTCTATTCCCGGGCTGAACGAAGTCAGCCGAGCCGCCAACCGCATGGCCCAGCTCAACAGCCTGGGCGTGCGCGGCGGCAGCAACCTGGCCATCGCCCCACAGCGCAGCCGCACCGGCCGCAGCCTGCTAGCCACCGACAGCCACTTGCAAGCCTGGTACTACGCGCAGATCCGCGCACCGAAGTACCAGGCCGCCGGCGCCTCCATCGCGGGCTTGCCGGCGATTCTCCAGGGCTTCAACGGCAAGGTGGCCTGGAGCATGAGTTCGGTGGAGGGCGACACCCAGGACCTGTTCCTGGAGAAACTCAAGCGCCAGGGCAACGCCCTGTACTACCAGAACAACGGCAAATGGCAGCCGGTGGCCGTGCGCAACGAAACCTATTTCGTCAAAGGCCAGCGGCCGATTCGCGAAGCGGTGTACGAAACCCGCCACGGCCCGCTGCTCAACAGCGCCCTGGGCGCAGCGCTCGGCAACGGTTTCGGCCTGGCCCTGCAAACACCAGCGCTCAAGGACGACAAGACCCTGGACGCCTTCTTCGACCTGTCGCGGGCGCAGAATGTCGAGAAGGCTTCGGACGCCAGCCGGGAAATCCGCGCCATCGCCCTGAACATGGTGTTCGCCGATGCCAGCAACATTGGCTGGCAAGTCACCGGGCGCTTCCCCAACCGCCGCGAAGGCGAAGGCCTGTTGCCTTCCCCGGGCTGGGACGGCCGCTACGACTGGGACGGCTACGCCGACCCGATGCTCCACCCCTATGACCAGGACCCGCCCCAGGGCTGGATCGCCACCGCCAACCAGCGGGTGATATCCCGGGGCTACGGCATGCAGCTGTCCAACTCCTGGCAGGCCCCGGAACGGGCCGAGCGCATGGCCGAACTGGCCTCCAGCGGTAAGCAGGACAACCGCAGCCTGATCGCCCTGCAATACGACCAGAGCACGCTGTTCGCCGCCAAGCTGAAGAAGATGTTCGAGGCCCCGGGCATGGCCCAACCGCTGAAGAAGGCCATCGAGGCACTGCCCGATGCCGACCGCGCCAAGGCCCGGGAAGCCTACAGCCGCCTTATGGCGTTCGATGGCAAGGTCACTGCCGGTTCGGCCGATGCGGCGCTGTACGAATTGTTCCTGCAGGAAAGTGCCAAGCAGATCTTCCTCGACAAACTGGGCCCCGAGTCCGGCAGCGCCTGGCAGGCCTTCGTCGCCAACGGCAACCTGTCCTACTCGGCCCAGGCCGACCACCTGCTGGGGCAGGAAGACAGCCCCTTCTGGGATGATTCGCGCAGCGCACAAAAGGAAGACAAACCGGCGATCCTGGCCCGCAGCCTGGCAGCGGCCATCAATGCCGGCGAACAGCTGCTGGGCTCCGACCGCAAGGCCTGGCAATGGGGCAAGCTGCACAGCTACCAGTGGACCAACAGCAGTGGCCAGCAGATCCGGGGCCCACTGCAGGCCGGGGGCGACCACAACACCCTCAACAGCGCCGCGTACCGCTGGGGGCAGGACTTCACCATCAGCGATACGCCGGCCCTGCGCCTCATCGTTGATTTCGGCCTCAGCGAACCCTTGATGGGCCTCAACAGCAGTGGCCAGTCCGGCAACCCGGCAAGCCCGAACTACGCCAATGGCATCGACGGCTGGCTCAAGGCCCAGTACCTGAGCCTGCCGATGCAGCCGCAGAACTTCGAACGCAGTTATGGCAAGACCCGCCTGACCCTGGTTCCAGGCAAGTAAGCGCCTGGCGTCCCGCTCCCCCGCTTGCCCATCCGGTGCAAGCGGGCCTGCCCCAAAACGAGCAGCCTGCCCCCCGCCGACGCTGCTAAGCGCCAGCGGCATCCCCAAGCCAGCGCTTTCTCAGGTCAGCCCGCACCTTGCACCTTATTGGCGCCTGCCCAAAAACGCGCCCCACTTAAGCGCACGCCTGCCTTGATCGCAGTGCCTCCCAGCGGTTTTAAAACACCTGTTCGGGACTCTGGTTCGGAAATTGCTACTTTCAATATGTCTTATGCGTTCCAGTAACAGTACTCATGCGCCACAAGCGCTCATATTGGTTCTTAGGGATTGAATAATGAAAAAAGCATTGCTGACCCTTTCTGCACTGGCTCTCTGCATGGCCGCCGGCTCCGCGCTGGCCAAGGAATACAAGGAACTGCGCTTTGGCGTCGACCCGTCCTACGCGCCTTTCGAATCCAAGGCCGCCGACGGCAGTCTGGTGGGTTTCGACATCGACCTGGGCAATGCCATCTGCGCCGAACTGAAGGTCAAGTGCAAGTGGGTCGAAAGTGACTTCGACGGCATGATTCCCGGCCTCAAGGCCAATAAATTCGACGGTGTGATCTCCTCCATGACCGTCACCCCGGCCCGCGAGAAAGTCATCGACTTCTCCAGCGAGCTGTTCTCCGGCCCCACCTCCTTCGTCTTCAAGAAAGGCTCGGGGCTGAGCACAGACACCGCCTCGCTCAAGGGCAAAACCGTCGGCTACGAGCAGGGCACCATTCAGGAAGCCTATGCCAAGGCCGTGCTGGACAAGGCTGGGGTCAAGACCCAGGCCTATCAGAACCAGGACCAGGTCTACGCCGACCTGACTTCCGGGCGCCTCGACGCCTCGATCCAGGACATGCTGCAAGCCGAACTAGGCTTCCTCAAGTCGCCGCAAGGCGCTGACTATGAAGTCAGCAAGCCGGTGGACGATCCCCTGCTGCCGGCCAAGACCGCGGTCGGCATCTCGAAAGGTAACAAAGAGCTGAAGGCGCTCTTGGATAAAGGTATCAAAGCGTTACACGATGATGGCACCTACGCCACCATCCAGAAAAAACACTTCGGTGACCTGAACCTCTACAGCGGTAAATAACCTGTCGGCGCCCATCCTCGATGGGCGCCTTTTTTATCGCTACGGGTCACTGATCGATGCTCGAAGAACTTCTAAAAAACCTGGGGCTTTCCGCATTCAGCCTGAAGGGTTTCGGCCCCCTGCTGCTGGAAGGCACCTGGATGACCATCAAGCTGTCGGTGTTGTCACTTCTGGTCAGCGTCCTCCTGGGCCTGATCGGCGCCAGCGCCAAACTCTCCAGCGTTGCCTTGCTACGGGTTCCGGCCCAGCTCTACACCACCCTGATCCGCGGCGTGCCGGACCTGGTCCTGATGCTGCTGATTTTCTACAGCCTGCAAACCTGGCTGACCTCCTTCACCGACTTCATGGAGTGGGAATACATCGAGATCAACCCCTTCAGCGCCGGGGTGATCACCCTGGGCTTCATCTATGGCGCCTACTTCACCGAAACCTTTCGCGGGGCGATTCTTGCGGTGCCCCGGGGCCAGGTGGAAGCCGCCACCGCCTATGGCCTGAAACGCGGCCAGCGCTTTCGCTTCGTGGTCTTCCCGCAGATGATGCGCTTCGCCCTGCCGGGCATCGGCAACAACTGGATGGTGATGCTCAAGGCCACGGCCCTGGTGTCGATCATCGGCCTGGCCGACCTGGTCAAGGCGGCCCAGGATGCCGGCAAGAGCACCTACCAGCTGTTCTATTTCCTGGTGTTGGCAGCCTTGATCTACCTGCTGATCACCAGCGCCTCCAACTTTGTCCTGCGCCGGCTTGAACGGCGTTACGCCGCCGGTGCCCGGGAGGCCGTACGATGATCGAACTCCTGCAGGAATACTGGCGCCCCTTCCTTTATAGCGACGGCTACCACATGACCGGCCTGGCCATGACCATGTGGCTGCTCACGGCGTCGATCTGCATCGGTTTCCTGGTGTCGATCCCGCTGTCCATCGCCCGGGTCTCGCCCAAGCGCTACATCCGCTGGCCGGTGCAGTTCTACACCTACCTGTTTCGCGGTACGCCGCTCTATATCCAGTTGCTGATCTGCTACACCGGGATCTACAGCATCGCCGCGATCCGCGCGCAACCGGTGCTGGATGCGTTCTTTCGCGATGCCATGAACTGCACCATCCTCGCCTTCGCCCTGAACACCTGTGCCTACACCACGGAGATCTTCGCCGGGGCGATCCGCAGCATGGCCCACGGCGAAGTCGAAGCGGCCAAGGCCTATGGCCTGAGCGGCTGGAAGCTGTACGCCTACGTGATCATGCCCTCGGCCCTGCGCCGTTCGCTGCCTTACTACAGCAACGAAGTGATCCTGATGCTGCACTCCACCACGGTGGCCTTCACCGCGACCATTCCCGACATCCTGAAAATCGCCCGCGACGCCAACTCGGCGACCTTCCTGACGTTTCAGTCGTTCGGCATCGCCGCCCTCATCTACCTGTGCGTAACTTTCACTCTGGTGGGCCTGTTCCGCCTCGCTGAACGCCGCTGGCTGGCCTTCCTCGGGCCGACCCACTAGGACTTGCTGCAGGAAAAACCGTCAATGCGCCACGAGATCCACGACCTGCTCGCCCCCTTGCCGGGGACCGCGCGCCAGGTCCACAGCTTTCACTTCGGCCCGCCCCAGGTGGCGGGCAAGGTCTATATCCAGTCTTCCCTGCATGCCGACGAGTTACCCGGCATGCTGGTGGCCTGGCACCTCAAGCAACGCCTGGCGGAGCTGGAGGCCGCCGGCCGCCTGCGCCAGGAAATCGTCCTGGTGCCAGTGGCCAACCCGATAGGCCTGGAGCAGGTGCTGATGGATGTGCCCCTGGGCCGCTACCAGCTGGAAAGCGGGCAGAACTTCAACCGCGGTTTCGTCGACCTTGGCGAGCAGGTCGGCGATGCCATTGAAGGGCGGCTCAATGATGACCCTGAGCACAACCTCGAACTGATCCGCCGCCACCTGATCGATGCCCTCGCCCTTCAACAGCCGCAGACTCAATTGCAATCCCTGCAACTGACCCTGCAACGGCTGGCCTGCGATGCCGACGTGGTACTGGACCTGCATTGCGACTTCGAAGCCGTGGCGCACCTCTACACCACCCCGCAAGCCTGGCCCCGGGTCGAGCCATTGGCCCGCTACCTCGGTGCCGAAGCCTGCCTGCTGGCCACCGACTCCGCGGCCTGGTCGTTCGACGAGTGCTTCAGCCTGCTGTGGTGGCAGCTGCAACAGCGGTTCGGCGAACGCTTCGCCATCCCCACTGGCAGCATCGCGGTGACGGTCGAGCTGCGTGGCCAGGGCGACGTCAACCATGGCCTGGCCCGCCTCGACTGCCAGGCCCTGCTCGACTACCTGACCCACATTGGAGCCATTGACGGCGAAGCGCCGCCACTGCCTGAACTGCCCTTCCCGGCCACGCCCCTGGCCGGGGTCGAACCGCTGGCGACACCGGTGGGCGGGCTACTGGTGTTCAGCGTCCTGCCGGGGGAGTACCTGGAGGCCGGGCAACAGGTGGCCGAAATCATCGACCCGATCCACGACCGGGTCACTCCCATCCATTGCAACAACGCCGGGCTCATGTACGCCCGCTCGCTGCGGCGCACGGCCACCGCCGGCATGGTGATTGCCCATATCGCCGGCCGCGAGGCCTATCGCAGCGGCTACCTACTTTCGCCTTGAGGATGCAAGCCCCCATGTACAAATTGACCGTTGAAGGCCTGCATAAATGCTATGGCGACAATGAAGTGCTCAAAGGTGTTTCCCTCAAGGCCAGGACCGGCGACGTGATCAGCCTGATCGGCGCCAGTGGCTCGGGCAAAAGCACCTTCCTGCGTTGCATCAACTTTCTCGAAACCCCGGATGACGGCGCCATGAGCCTGGATGGCCAGCAGATCCGCATGGTCAGCGATCGCCACGGCATGCACGTGGCCGATCCGGCCGAGCTGCAGCGGATCCGCACGCGCCTGGCGATGGTCTTCCAGCATTTCAACCTGTGGAGCCACATGACCGTGCTGGAAAACATCACCATGGCCCCGCGCCGGGTGCTGGGGGTCAGCACCAAGGACGCCGAGGAACGCGCCCGGCGCTATCTGGACAAGGTCGGCCTGCCGGCCCGCGTCGCCGGCCAGTACCCGGCGTTCCTCTCCGGCGGCCAGCAACAGCGGGTGGCCATCGCTCGGGCATTGGCCATGGAACCGGAAGTCATGCTGTTCGACGAACCGACCTCGGCCCTGGACCCGGAACTGGTGGGCGAAGTGCTCAAGGTGATCCAGGGCCTGGCCGAAGAAGGCCGGACCATGATCATGGTCACCCACGAGATGAGCTTTGCACGCAAGGTGTCGAGCCAGGTGCTGTTTCTGCACAAGGGCCTGGTGGAAGAGGAAGGCGCCCCGGAGGACGTGCTGGGCAACCCGAAAAGCGAGCGCCTGAAGCAGTTTCTCAGTGGCAACCTGAAATAGTGAGCGCACCACACCCGCCCCGACACAGGGCTGGACGGGCGTAATGCAAAGGCTTCAGGCGACCGGCGCGGGAGGCGGCTCGTCGGGCAGGGTCGGTTCGCCCGGCTCGGTAGGCTCAGGGGGTTGCGGGGAGTCGGGATCCGGCTGGCCGGGAATGCCGCCGGCCATGCTGACGGGAGGATGCGCCAGCAGGGTCCAGGCCAGTACGCCAACTTGATTGGGTTCCAGCCGGGCCAAAGTGGCACTGATTCGCGGATCTATCTTCATGAGGGCACTCCTGAGCTGTGCCGGGTACGCCTTGCGCGTACCGGCAGTACCTCCAATAGAGTGCCTGCCGGCTCAGGAATTCCCGCTGTTCGTCAGACAGCCAGACTCAGGTACGCGGCAGGGTCACGCCACGCTGGCCCTGGTATTTGCCACCACGGTCCTTGTAGGACACTTCGCACTCTTCGTCCGACTCCAGGAACAACATCTGCGCCACGCCTTCGTTGGCGTAGATCTTCGCCGGCAGGGTGGTGGTGTTGGAGAACTCCAGGGTCACGTGGCCTTCCCACTCGGGTTCCAGCGGGGTCACGTTGACGATGATGCCGCACCGGGCATAAGTGCTCTTGCCCAGACAGATGGTCAGCACGTTGCGCGGAATGCGGAAGTACTCGACGGTACGCGCCAGGGCAAAGGAGTTCGGCGGGATGATGCAGACGTCGCTCTTGATGTCGACGAAGCTCTTTTCATCGAAGTTCTTCGGGTCGACGGTGGCCGAATTGATGTTGGTGAACACCTTGAATTCGTCGGCGCAGCGCACGTCGTAGCCATAGCTCGACACCCCGAAGGAGATCAGCCGATCCGGGCCTTCGCCACGCATCTGGCGCTCTACGAAGGGCTCGATCATGCCGTGCTCTTGCGCCATGCGGCGAATCCACTTGTCCGATTTGATGCTCATGGCGGGTGTCCTGAAATAGCGAGGTGAAAAAAACGGTCTGGCATCTTACCGGGGCGCGAGGTCGGGTTCAAAGTCTGGGACGTTTTTCTCGCCCCACACCACGATTTTCAAGGGCTCGGCGACGAACGACGGGCCGCCAGTCACGAAAACCGAGAAACCTTCGCACTGGCCATTGGCACGTTCAGGAAAAAGGGTTAAGGTGGCGCCACTGTGCTGCTTGTGTCACTGAGAATCTCTACACGATGTTGAATTTCGATCCAACCATCTCCAAGAATTTTTCCTGCTCTTTGCACTCAGTCTCGGCCAGGGCTTTTCCTGAGTCGCAGTTAACTTTGTCCAAGGAGATACACCATGTCTAATCGCCAAACCGGTACCGTTAAGTGGTTCAACGATGAAAAAGGCTTCGGCTTCATCACTCCACAATCCGGTGACGACCTGTTCGTACACTTCAAAGCTATCCAATCCGACGGCTTCAAAAGCCTGAAAGAAGGCCAACAGGTTTCTTTCATCGCTACCCGCGGTCAGAAAGGCATGCAAGCTGAAGAAGTTCAAGTTATCTAACTTGTACTGATCCAGTAAAAAGCCCCGCCCTCAACAGCGGGGCTTTTTTGTGCCCGGTGTTTTTTGTCGGCGCCTTCACTGAAAAAAGCGCCCGGACTTACCAGGTCACGCCAAAACCCACGGTATAACGGGTCTTGTCCAGGTCGCTGTTCTCGGTACCGCGGATCAGATCCTTCTCCGCTTTGAGGTTGAGCGACGCCCAGTCCGTGACCTTGTAACGCAGCCCCATCTCGGCATCCAGCGCGTAATCGGCGACCTTGGAAAACGGTCTGCCCACTTCACCATTGGTGAAGAACTCCACTCGCTTGCCGATCAAGTAGCGGTTGTAGTCCCACTTCACGGCCAAGGAATAGAAGTTGTCCTTGCCGCCATCGGCGTACTCGTAATCCGTACGGTTGAGCAGCGAACCCAGGGAGAACGCCCCCAGCTCATCGTCCCAGAACTGGTAACCGGGCCCCATACCCACCACCCGTTGCCGCGCTAGGTCCTCAACCTTGTCGCGCTTGTAGGTCAGGCGCCCTTCCCAGAACCACTTTTCAGTGATGAAACGGTCCAGAGCGTACTCGGCGCTCCAGTTGTCGGTGGTCACCATTTGATTCTGGAACTCACGGTTGTACTCGCCCTGCGCATTGTGGCGCCAAGCCCCATGGCGCGCCGACGTCCTGAAGTCGATGTCGTAGTGATCGGTATCCTTCTCGGCGCGCTTGTAATCCATCGCCACGTCGACATTGCCCTTCCAGACCATGTCCTCCACCAGCGGCTTGGGCTTCATGATCTGCTGGATACTCGCCAGCTCCACGGTCTTGGGCGCTTCACCATTGGCCAAGATCACCTTGCCATCATCCGCGGCCTGCAGCGATTTGGCCTTCTCCCCGGTGTAGGCGTCCTGCTTGACCAGCAGTTCCTGGTCGCTTTCCAGGGTCTTGACCTGTTTCCAGTCGATGCTGATGGCACCGCCATACTCGGTCTGGATCAACAGCTTGCCACCGTCGAACAGCTTGATCTTGCCGCTGAGACGATCACCGTTCTTCAACCACACGGTATCGGCCAGCACAGGCATGGAGGCGCTGAGCGCCGCTAAACACAGCAAAGTTCTAGGCAACATAAGCAATACAGGACTCGATCTTGCGAAAAAAAACGGCATTATTCCTGCTGAACAAGCCTTAGTCAGGACTGACCCGGGTATTGAGAGTGAGTTCAATACTCATCCGGCTTTCATCACCGCAAGCGATCAGCGTCCCGCCTTCATTATCTGGAACCGCGAATGTGACCGAACACAGCGAAGAGCCGCAAAGCCCCGCACAGATCCGACGCACGGCGCTGTACCTGACCCTGGCCCAGGTTCCCGAAGGCAAAGTGGTGAGCTATGGCCAACTGGCAGCCATGGCCGGCCTGGGACGAGCGGCGCGCTGGGTCGGGCGCACCCTCAGCCAGCTACCCGCCGACACCAGCCTGCCCTGGCACCGGGTACTCGGCGCCGGCGGTCGCCTCAGCCTGCCAGCCGGCAGCCCATCGGGCGACGAACAGCGCGCCAGACTGCGCAGCGAAGGTGTCACTATCCTGAACAATCGCGTGGATATTCAGCGCCATGGCTGGCGCCCGGTAGAGCACAGCGGTTAGAGTGCGCGCTTTGTTTCCGTAACCTGAGGCAGACTTCAGCCCATGCCCCGTAAAACCTGGCGCGCCGCACTTGCCGCCTATGCCAGCCCCTCGACGCTCGTGCTGTTGCTGCTTGGTTTCGCTGCCGGCATGCCTTACATGCTGGTGTTCTCGACTCTTTCGGTGTGGTTGCGCGAGGCCGGTGTCGCCCGTGAAACCATTGGCTACGCCAGCCTGATCGGTTTGGCCTATGCCTTCAAATGGGTATGGTCGCCCCTGCTTGACCAATGGCGCCTGCCCCTTCTGGGCAAGCTCGGCCGACGCCGCTCCTGGCTGGTGCTGGCCCAGACCCTGGTGATTCTCGGCCTGATCGGCATGGGTTTCTGCGACCCGCAGAAACACCTTTCCTGGCTGATCGCCATCGCCGTGATCGTGGCCTTTGCCTCAGCCACCCAGGACATCGCCATCGATGCGTACCGCCTGGAAATCGCCGATGACAGCCGCCAGGCTGCCCTGGCCGCCAGCTACATGTCCGGTTATCGGGTCGCGGTACTGCTGGCCACTGCCGGCGCGCTGTTCTTCGCCGAGGGCTTCGGCTCCACCGGCTTCAGCTACAAACATTCAGCCTGGACCGGCACCTACGTGCTGTTCGGGGTGCTGATGATCCCTGCGCTGATCACCACCCTGCTGATGCGCGAACCGGCCGTGCCACTGCGCACCCAACTGTCCGCCGGGCGCTACAGCTTTGCTCATCAACTGATCTCGGTGTTCGTGCTGATCGTGCTACTGGTTTCGGTGCCTGCCACCTTTACCCAGCTGTACAACACCGACTTCGCCAGCGTGATCTTCAACGGCGTCAGCCTGCTGGACCTGCTGCTGGAAGACCGCGCCTTCCTGCGGGCGATCCTCTATATCACCCTCAGCGCCCTGTGCCTGTCGGCCATGGGCCGCCGTGGCCTGGCGCCGGTGCTGACGCCGGTCAACGACTTCATCCTGCGCTATCGCTGGCAAGCCTTCCTGCTATTGGGGCTGATCGCCACCTATCGCATGTCGGACACGGTCATGGGCGTCATGGCCAACGTGTTCTATATCGACCAGGGCTTCACCAAGGACCAGATCGCCGGAGTCAGCAAGATCTTCGGCCTGATCATGACCCTGCTCGGCGCCGGCATGGGCGGCCTGCTGATCGTGCGCTTCGGCATCCTGCCGATCCTGTTCATCGGTGGCGCCGCGTCCGCCGCGACCAACCTGCTGTTCCTCATGCTCGCCGACATGGGCCCGAACCTGGAAATGCTGGTTGTCACCATTTCCCTGGACAACTTCAGTTCAGGCATGGCCACTTCGGCCTTCGTCGCCTACCTGTCGAGCCTGACCAACCTGAAATTCTCCGCCACCCAGTACGCCCTGCTCAGCTCGATCATGCTGTTGCTGCCACGCCTGATCGGCGGCTATTCCGGGGTCATGGTGGAGAAGTTCGGCTATCACGACTTCTTCCTCATCACGGCGATACTCGGGGTGCCGACACTGATCCTGATCGCCCTGCACTGGTTCCAGGAGAGCCGCCGGGCCGGGCCGAAACCCGAGCAAGAAAGCCCCGCCAACAGCACCGCAGTCGGCGAAGAATCGTAGAAAATCCCGGGGGTTGCGCACTTTTCGCAGTAGCCCCCGGCCCCTCCGAGCGCAATCCTGTACGCCAGCGGAACTCGCCCGTACAATGCTCCGTCACTTCCAGTCTTCAGCAACCGACAACGGCCTACCATGCGTACCAGTCAATATTTGCTCGCCACACAGAAAGAAACGCCTTCCGACGCGGTCGTGATCAGCCATCAGCTGATGCTGCGCGCCGGCATGATCCGTAAACTGGCTTCCGGCCTGTACACCTGGCTGCCGATGGGCTTGCGGGTAATGCGCAAGGTTGAAGCCATCGTTCGCGAAGAAATGAACGCCGCGGGCGCGCTTGAAGTGTTGATGCCGAGCACTCAGCCGGCTGAGCTGTGGCAGGAATCCGGTCGCTGGGAAGAGTACGGCCCTGAGCTGCTGCGCTTCAAAGACCGTCACGGTCGCGATTTCTGCGCCGGCCCGACCCACGAAGAAGTGATCACCGATCTGGCGCGCAATGAGCTGAGCAGCTACAAGCAGCTGCCGCTGAACCTGTACCAGATCCAGACCAAATTCCGCGATGAAATCCGCCCACGCTTCGGTCTGATGCGCGGTCGCGAGTTCATCATGAAGGACGCCTACTCCTTCCACGCCGACCAGGCATCGCTGCAGGTCACCTACGACCGCATGCACCAGGCTTATTGCAACGTCTTCACCCGCCTGGGCCTGAAGTTCCGCCCGGTTGAAGCAGACAACGGCTCCATCGGCGGCGCTGGCTCCCACGAATTTCATGTACTGGCCGAGTCCGGCGAAGACGACATCGTCTTCAGCAACGGCTCCGACTACGCGGCGAACATCGAGAAAGCCGAAGCCGTGCCTCGCGAAACTGCACGCCCGGCGCCGACCGAAGCGATGCGCCTGGTCGATACCCCCGACGCGAAAACCATCGCCCAACTGGTCGAAGGCTACAACCTGCCGATCGAGAAGACCGTCAAGACCCTGGTGGTGCATGCCGAGGAAGCCGGCAAGCTGATCGCCCTGATCATTCGCGGCGACCACGAACTGAACGAAATCAAGGCCGCCAACCAGCCTGGCGTCGCCAGCCCGCTGGTCATGGCCTCCGAAGCCGAACTGCGTGATGCGATTGGCGCCGGTGCCGGCTCCCTGGGCCCGGTGAACCTGCCATTGCCGATCATCATCGACCGCTCGGTGGCGCTGATGAGCGACTTCGGTGTTGGCGCCAACATCGACGACAAGCACTACTTCGGCGTCAACTGGGAACGTGACCTGCCCGTTCCGACCGTGGCCGACCTGCGTAACGTGGTCGCCGGCGACCCGAGCCCGGACGGCAAGGGCACGCTGGAAATCAAGCGCGGCATCGAAGTCGGGCACATCTTCCAGCTGGGCAACAAGTACAGCAAGGCGATGAAGTGCGAAGTGCTGGGCGAGAACGGCAAGCCCGTGACCCTGGAAATGGGCTGCTACGGCATTGGCGTATCCCGCGTGGTGGCGGCCGCCATCGAACAGAACAACGACGACAACGGCATCATCTGGAGCGACACCCTGGCGCCCTTCCAGATCGCCCTGGTACCGCTGCGCTACGAAACCGAGCAGGTTCGCGAAGCCACCGACAAACTCTACGCAGAACTGACTGCCGCTGGTTTCGAAGTGCTGCTGGACGACCGCGACAAGAAAACCAGCCCGGGCATCAAGTTCGCGGACATGGAGCTGATCGGCATTCCTCACCGCATTGTGGTCAGCGACCGCGGCCTCGCCGAAGGCAACCTGGAATACAAGAGCCGCACCGAAGCCGAGGCGCAAGCGCTGCCAGTGGCCGACGTCCTGTCCTTCCTCCAAGCCCGTATCCGTCGCTGAAACCAGATAGAGAAGTCATGTTCAAGCGAAACACCTTAAGCCTCGGGGGCGCCGCTTTGTGCGGCGCCCTGCTGGTCAGCGGCTGCGCCAACCAGATGTCGCAACGCAGCGAACACGAGGAACGCGTCGAGCGCAAATTGCTCGATCACAGCCTGCAGATCGATGTCGGTGAGCCTAAGGTGCTTGAGCTGCCGCAACGCCGGGTACGCATCCACGAACAGAAGACCTTCGAGGTCACCGAGTTCGAGGTTACCCGCCGCTACGATCGCTATACGCCCTACCAACCCTGGCGCGAGATCTACGAGATCCCGCTGGGCGCGGTAGCACTGGTGGCCGGCGCCGGGGCCAACGTGATCAACGTGTTCGCCCTCGGCAACCTGCCGGACAGCGTGACCAAGGACTGGATCAGCTACGGTGTTTCCGGGCTCAACCCGTTCATGAACATGCCGTCCCACGGTCGAGCCCAGCAAAACCTGGCAGCCATCGATGAAGTTCAGCGCGACAAACGCCTGGAGTATTCGAGCCTGCCGTGGAGCGAGCGTCCGGTACAGGTCAAGGCTGGCAAGCAGACCTACGACATGACCACCGATCGCAATGGCGTGCTGCGCTTGAACCTGCTGGACGCCCCGTTCTCCGAACAGGACCTGAACCACATCGGCAAGTTGCAGATCAGCGTCGAAGACGCCCAGGACGAAGTGCATTCCGACTCGTCCCTGAGCCTGAGCAGCAGCCTGCGCGGCAAGCTGGTGGAAGCCCACGCACTGATCTACGACGACCTGGAAGATGACGAAGTGAGCCAATGGGTGCACCGAGTCAAACGCCTGTCGGAACTGGGCCTGGAAGAAGAAGCCAGCGAACTGGAGCAGAGCCTGATCGAGCTGACCCGCAACGATCCGGAGCTGCAGAACGAGTTCCTCAAGTCCCTGACCAAGAACGCCGGCCGACTGGTGGCTGACCCGGGCAATAACTGACACCCCCTGTAGGAGCCGGCTTGCCGGCGAAAGCGATGCAGCCATGGATCGCAACCGGCCGGCCCCTACAACACTCCTCGGAACAGCTCCAGCTGCTCATGAGCGCCGCGCATGTCCTGCAAGCGCACGCCGATCCCCAGCAAACGCACCGGCTTGCCGCCACGCTTGAACGCCTGGGTCAGCAACTGTCGATAACTCTCCAGGTCCCGCCCCGCCCCCGCCTGCTCCAGGGTGGTCTGGGTAAAATCATGAAACTTCACTTTGACAAAGGGCTTGCCCGGTCGATAGCTGCTGTCGATGCGCGCCATGCGCCCTGCCAGCGTTTCCATCAGCTCCGGTAACCTTTGTAGGCAACTGTCCAGGTCCGGCAAATCCACGTCGTAGGTGTTTTCCACGCTGATGGACTGGCGTCGGCTGTCATTCTGCACCGGTCGCTCGTCGATGCCCCGGGCCAGGCTCCACAGGCGCTCGCCGAAACTGCCGAACTCGCGCACCAGCGCCAGCTTGCCCCAGTCCCGCAGTTGCAGGCAGTCGACAATCCCCAGGCGCCCCAGCTTGTCCGCAGTCACCTTGCCCACGCCGTGCAGCTTGCTTACCGGCAGCTCGGAGACAAAGTCCTCCACCTGGTCCGGGGTGATCACAAACAGACCATTGGGCTTTTTCCAGTCACTGGCGATCTTCGCCAGGAACTTGTTCGGCGCCACGCCAGCCGACACGGTGATGTGCAACTGATTGGAAACCCGGCGACGAATGTCCTGGGCAATACGCGTGGCACTGCCGGCGAAGCTTGGGCTATCGGAAACATCCAGATAGGCCTCATCCAGCGACAGCGGCTCGATCAGGTCGGTGTAGTCGCGAAAGATCGTATGGATCTCTTTCGACGCCTCGCGATAGGCATCCATGCGCGGCTTGACGATCACCAGGTCCGGGCACAGCGTCAATGCATGCCGGGACGACATGGCCGAGCGCACACCATAGGCCCGCGCTTCGTAATTGCAGGTAGCAATCACCCCTCGCCGATCCGCGGAGCCGCCCACCGCCAGCGGCTTGCTGGCCAACTGCGGAGCATCGCGCATTTCGATGGCGGCGTAGAAGCAATCACAATCAATGTGGATGATTTTGCGCTGCATCATATAAAGGCAGAGATCATGGAAGGCGGACATCGCAATGAAAGCAGAACGCAAGTATCTACCGACACCTGTATATAGCACCAGTACCTTGCATCTTCACAGTCCCCCTCAACGCACCCGGCTGAATTTATTTGCTCAATGGCAGCCCAACCGCCAATAGAGCTGCAAGCCCCGTTTTACCTAGGCCCAGGCCTTCTTCAAAGCCCGCCTCAGGACGCTAAGCGATTGAACCGGAAGCAATTTTCAAAATTTAATGATTGACAGAATCTGACCACCCTGTAGAATTCGGCCCTATCAGACGCGGGATGGAGCAGCCTGGTAGCTCGTCGGGCTCATAACCCGAAGGTCGTCGGTTCAAATCCGGCTCCCGCAACCAAACATCGAAGAAGGCCACTTGAGAAAGTGGCCTTTTTTGTGCGCGTGTGTTTTTTACCTTACCCGCGCCCTTGCAAAACTCCTTGCATGTCCATGACTTAAGCTGACCAGCTGGCATTTCGACGTTAATTTGACCAATTGGACCATTAACGGTTGACACTCAGTCGTTCGCCTGTAGAATGCCGCCACACAGACGCGGGATGGAGCAGTCTGGTAGCTCGTCGGGCTCATAACCCGAAGGTCGTCGGTTCAAATCCGGCTCCCGCAACCAAACATCAAAAAAGGCTACTCGAAAGAGTGGCCTTTTTTGTATCCGTTGAAAAAGTTCTTTCGCAACAATGACCTGGCAATGTGTTGCGAACCATTAGCAGCGCTTCGACCCTTCACTATGCAAGCTATGCTCTGTTTCGGAGCAACCACCTTGCGTTGATCGCGCAGGCTCGCCGGGCCACGGTGAGACGCGTTAATATTTGAAATTATTTTTTCTACAGGGATTGGTAACTTGGCTGGATACCCCCATCCTGTCGCGCACAATCCACGAGGTGATTGATGCGCGCCAATATGTCTGACTCACAAGACGCCGATACCGCTACCGTCACTCAACCGATAACAGTCACTCGCTTGCGCTGGCTGGACCTGTTGAGTAAATACCGCCAGCCACTGGGCCTGGCCGTGACCCTGTTGCTGTTCGCCATTGCCCTGATCGCCTGCCGTCACCTGCTCAGCGAACTGGACTTCTACGCGCTGCACGACTCGATCCTCGAAGTGCCCAAGCCGGCCCTGCTCGGCGCCCTGGGCGCAACCATCGTCGGCTTCATCATCCTGCTGGGTTACGAGTGGTCCGCCAGCCGCTACGCCGGGGTCAACCTGCCTGGCCGCGCCCTGGCCCTGGGTGGCTTCACGGCCTTCGCCATTGGCAACGCCATCGGCCTATCGCTGCTGTCCGGTGGCTCGGTGCGCTACCGGCTCTATGCACGCCACGGGTTGGGGGCCGCCGATGTTGCCCACATGACCCTGTTTGCCAGCCTGTCCCTGGGCTGCGCCCTGCCACCGCTGGCGGCACTGGCGACCCTGAGCAACCTGCCCGCTGCGTCGGTGGCCCTGCGCCTGCCTGAAAGCCTGCTGGCGGGCATTGCCCTGGCCGTCTTGCTGCTCGGAGCGGTACTGGCCATTGGCATCTATCGTCGGCGCCTGCCGGAACAGCCCCTGCGCGACAACCTGCTGGTGCGCGTCGGCCGCCGCACCCTGCGCCTGCCCGGGCGCCGCCTGACCTTCCTGCAACTGATCATCACCGCCCTGGACGTCGCCGCAGCGGCCACCGTGCTTTACCTGCTGCTGCCCGAGGCACCACCATTCGGCGCCTTCCTGCTGGTGTACCTGCTGGCCCTGGCGGCCGGGGTGCTCAGCCATGTGCCGGGCGGTGTCGGGGTGTTCGAAGCGATCCTGCTGGCGGCCTTCGCCGACAAACTCGGTGCCGCGCCCCTGGCGGCCGCGCTGCTGCTGTATCGCTTGATCTACGTGGTGCTGCCGATGCTGGCGGCCTGCGTCCTGTTGCTGATCAACGAAGCCCAGCGCCTGTTCCAGACCCGGCAATCGCTGCGGGTGGCTTCCGGCCTGGCGGCGCCAATTCTGGCGGTGCTGGTGTTCCTTTCGGGTGTGGTACTGCTGTTTTCCGGCGCCACTCCGGAAATCGATACCCGCCTGCAACACATCGGCTTCTTGATTCCCCATCGCCTGGTGGACGCCTCGCACTTCGGCGCCAGCCTGATCGGCGTGCTCTGCCTGCTGCTGGCCCAGGGCCTGCGTCGGCGCCTGTCCGCGGCCTGGATGCTCACCACCATCCTCTTGCTGGTGGGCGCCGTGCTTTCGCTGCTCAAGGGTTTCGACTGGGAAGAAGCCTGCCTGATGACCCTCACCGCCAGCCTGCTGGCCGTGTTCCGGCGCTCGTTCTATCGCCCCAGCCGCCTGACCGAATTGCCATTCTCGCCGCTGTATCTGGTGGCCAGTGTCTGCGTGCTCGGTGCTTCCATCTGGCTGCTGCTGTTCGCCTATCAGGACGTTCCCTACAGCCATCAGCTGTGGTGGCAGTTTACCCTCGACGCCGATGCACCCCGTGGCCTGCGCTCGCTGCTGGGCGCCGCGGTGCTGCTGCTGGTGGTGTCCCTGACCTGGCTGCTGCGCACCGCGCGCCCGGTGATCCACCTGCCCACCCGCGACGAGCTGGACAAGGCGGCGAAGATCCTCATGGCCTCGTCCCAGCCCGATGGCGGCCTGGCCCTGACCGGCGACAAGGCGCTGCTGTTCCACCCCAACGACGACGCCTTCCTCATGTACGCCCGCCGCGGCCGCAGCCTGGTGGCGTTGTACGACCCCATCGGCCCGACCCAGCAACGCGCGGAAATGATCTGGCAGTTCCGCGACCTGTGCGACGTGCACCACGCGCGCCCCGTGTTCTACCAGGTACGGGCGGAGAACCTGCCCTACTACATGGATATCGGCCTGACCGCGATCAAGCTCGGCGAAGAGGCCCGGGTCGACTTGCAGCGCTTTGACCTCGAAGCCAAGGGCAAGGAGATGAAGGACCTGCGCTACACCTGGAACCGCGGCACCCGCGACGGCCTGTCGCTGGAGATCCACGAGCCCGGGCAAGCGCCGATGGATGAGTTGCGGGTGATTTCCGACGCCTGGCTGACCGGCAAGAATGTCCGCGAGAAAGGCTTCTCCCTGGGCCGCTTCAGCGACGACTACCTCAAGCACTTCCGTATCGCGATCATCCGTTTTGAAGGGCGCCCGGTCGCCTTCGCCAACCTGCTCGAGACCTACAGCCACGACCTGGCCAGCCTCGACCTGATGCGCGCGCACCCGGACGCCCCGAAGCTGACCATGGAATTCATGATGGTTGGCCTGATCCAGCACTATAAGAGCCACGGATACGCCCGCTTCAGCCTGGGGATGGTGCCGCTGTCCGGCCTGCAACCACGGCGTGGCGCGCCGCTGACCCAACGCCTGGGCTCGATGGTGTTCCGCCGTGGCGAGCAGCTGTACAACTTCCAGGGCCTGCGCCGCTTCAAAGACAAATTCCAGCCTGACTGGGAACCTCGTTACATGGCCGTGCCGGCAGGTCTGGACCCGCTGGTCGCATTGGCCGACACTGCCGCCCTGATTGCAGGCGGCTTGACTGGATTGGTGAAACGCTAATGATTCGACGCTCTTGGCGGTACCTGCTGGCAACCCTGGTGGTGCTGGCTCTGATTGCAGGTGGCGGCTACTGGTGGTGGAACCGCCCAGCTCCCGAACCCACCCTGGAACAACTGACCCAGGCCGACGGTTCGACCCTGACGCGCGTGACCCCGGGCACTAAGACCAAGGCCCGGGTGGTGGTGGCAGTGCTGCCTGACGCGACCCTGACCGACAAGCAGCTGCTGGCCCTGAGCCGCAGCGGCGCGGCGCAGATCGTCCAGGTGGTCCTGCCCAAGGACGACTGCAAGCTGCAGGAACAAGCCCTGCAAGACGCCCTGCCCCAGCTCGCCGGCCCGGCGACCCTGGTCAGCGGCATCGGCCCGGGTGCGGCCCTGGCCTGGCGCTGGATCGCGACCCAGAACGACGACAAGGCCCAGGCCGTATCGGTAGGCTTCACCATCAACCCAGCGCCCGGCTGCACCGACCCATTGCCCAAGACCCTGGCCCACGGCCACTGGCTGGTGGCCTGGAACGACAACCCGGACGACGAAAGTGCCGGTTTCGTGCGTGACACCCCCAACGCCACCACCAGCATCAGCGACTACGACATCCACCTGCCCCAGGTGCTGAACAACGAGCTGCGCAAGTTGCTGGTGGGTTCGGAGAACGGCGGCCTGAGCATCCCCGTGGTGGAAGTCCCGGCTGGCCAGGCCAAGGACACCGTGACCCTGTTTCTTTCCGGTGACGGCGGCTGGCGCGACCTGGACCGCGACGTGGCCGGCGAGATGGCCAAGATCGGCTACCCAGTGGTGGGCATCGACACCCTGCGCTACTACTGGCAGCACAAGACCCCGGAACAGAGCGCCATCGACCTCACCGAGCTGATGCAGCACTACCGGCAGAAGTGGGGCACCAAGCGCTTCGTGCTGACCGGCTATTCCTTCGGCGCCGACGTGCTGCCGGCGATCTACAACCGCCTGCCGGAAGCCGAGCAGCAGCGCATCGACGCCATTATCCTGCTGGCCTTCGCCCGCACCGGCAGCTTCGAGATCGAAGTCGAAGGCTGGCTGGGCAACGCCGGCAAGGAAGCCGCCACCGGCCCGGAAATGGCCAAGCTGCCAGCCGCCAAGGTGGTGTGCATCTACGGCGTGGAAGAGGTCGATGAAAGCGGTTGCACCGACAAGACCGCGGTCGGTGAAGCCATGAAGCTGCCAGGGGGCCATCACTTCGATGAGAACTACCCGGCACTGGCCAAGCGCCTGGTGGATGCCATCGAGAAGCGCCAGGTCAAGGATCAGGCCACCGCTCAAGAGTGAGCTGAGCCTCGCCCCATCAAAGCCCCCGCAGCTTCTGGTTGCGGGGGCTTTTTTACATCAGCTGCCTCAGCTACCCCGCTGAAGACTGCTTAATTGCGGATGACTCCCGCGCAGGTTGTAGGCAAACTCCGAGAGTTGCGTAAGGGGTGCATTTTGGGCACTTTGCTGCCTTGTTGGCCTGCGCTTCGACGGGCTAGGCTCCGGGTGTCGCTGATCCTTCAGCGGCCGGGCTTGGAAACCCGAAGAGTCTGTGCAACTAGCACCCCATAGTGATTGCGGGCGAATTTAGCACCTGCAATTCATCAGTTATGGCGGCTGTGCGTGGGAGACCTTCGGGTCTGCCGGTTTCCTGAACTCCCGGTTTTCCAACCTGCGCACAGCTGCCACCCATTCGCTTGGAAACGAACGTGGTAGCTCCTCGAATTCAGGAGTTGGACCATGAACAATGCGAACCCGCCTCAACTGTCAGATCTGAAAACTGTCGGCTTAACCACTTTCCTCTACTGCTCAGAACGCCCGCTGTTCCAGGTCAGCCCCGGCCTGCCCATCGGCGATGCCCTGGCCCAAGCCTCCGACCTGCTGTCCCTGGCCAAGGCCTTTGCCGAGGACGCCGCCTACAGCAAGGACTGCGACCGTCACGCCTGGGCGGCGCACTACCTGACCGCCATGGGCAAGGCGGTGGTAGACGATGTGGTGCTGGCGCTGGCCGCGTAAATCTTGCGGCCAGCGGGCTCCGGGAGAAACCGTCCTGTCATCAGCATCGATGTTGATGGCCAGTCCGTCATCGCGAGCAAGCTCGCTCCTACAGGGCCGTGAAACGAAAAAGCCCCCGCTGCCGCAAGGCAACGGGGGCTTTTGTTGGCGCAGCTTTACATCTCGACCTGGGTGCCCAGTTCGATCACTCGGTTCACCGGCAGCTTGAAGAAGCGCAGGTTGCCGTTGGCGTTCTTCAACATGAAGGCGAACAGCGCTTCGCGCCAGCGTGCCATGCCTTCGAGCTTGGAGGCGATCACCGTCTCGCGGCTGAGGAAGTAGGTGGTGCGCATCGGGCTGAAGTCCAGTTCATCCAGGTGGCACAGCTTCAGGGCTTCCGGCACGTCCGGCTCGTCGGTGAAGCCGAAGTGCAGGATCACCCGGAAGAAACCTTCGCCGTAGGCATCCACCTCGAAGCGCCGCTGGGCGGGCACCCGGGGAATGTCTTCGTAGACCACGGTCAACAGCACCACTTGCTCATGCAGCACCTGGTTGTGCAGCAGGTTGTGCAACAGCGCGTGGGGCACGGCGTCCGGGCGGGCGGTGAGGAACACCGCGGTGCCCTGGACCCGATGCGGCGGCTGCACGCGGATGCTGCCGATGAAGATCGGCAGTGGCAGGCCGCCTTCGTCCAGGCGATCCACCAGCAGCTCCTTGCCGCGTTTCCAGGTGGTCATGAGGATGAACAGCACGATCCCCGCAAGAACCGGGAAAGCACCGCCCTGGACGATCTTCGGCACGTTGGCGGCGAAGAACAGCCCATCCACCAGCAGGAAGCCCACCAGCACTGGCACCGCCAGCACGGGCGGCCACTTCCACAGCAGCAGCATCACCGCGGCCACCAGGATGCTGGTGATCAGCATGGTGCCGGTCACCGCCACGCCGTAGGCCGAGGCCAGGGCGCCGGAGGACTCGAAGCCCAGCACCAGCAGGATCACGCCCACCATCAGCGACCAGTTCACCGCGCCAATGTAGATCTGCCCTTGCTCGGCACTGGAAGTGTGCTGAATGTGCATGCGCGGGATGTAACCCAGCTGGATCGCCTGGCGGGTCAGGGAGAAGGCCCCGGAAATCACCGCCTGGGAGGCAATCACCGTGGCCAGGGTCGCCAGGACCACCAGCGGGATCAGGGCCCAGCCCGGCGCCAGCAGGTAGAACGGGTTGCGCGCCGCCTCCGGGTTTTCCAGCAGTAACGCGCCCTGGCCGAAGTAGTTCAGCACCAGGGCCGGCAGTACCAGGGCAAACCAGGCTCGGGCAATGGGCTTGCGGCCGAAGTGTCCCATGTCGGCATACAACGCTTCAGCGCCGGTCAAGGCCAGCACCACGGCACCGAGAATCGCCACGCCCATGCCCGGATGGACAATGAAGAAGCGCACGCCCCACACCGGATTCAGTGCTTGCAGCACTTCCGGGTGCTGGAGAATGCCGTTGATCCCCAAGCCTCCCAGCACCAGGAACCAGGCCACCATCACCGGACCGAACAGCTTGCCGATACGGTCGGTGCCGTGCTTTTGGATCAGGAACAGCGCCACCAGCACCACCAGTGCCAGGGGCACCACCCAGTGCTCCAGGCCGCTGAACGCCAGCTCCAGCCCTTCCACCGCCGACAATACCGAGATCGCCGGGGTGATCATGCTGTCGCCATAGAACAACGCGGCGCCGATCAAGCCGAGAATCACCAGCACCGAACGCAAACGCGGATAGGAGCCGGACGCCCGTCGAGCCAAAGCGGTCAGGGCCATGATGCCGCCCTCGCCCTGGTTGTCGGCCCGCAGAATGAACAGCACGTACTTGATCGAAACGACCCAGACCAGCGACCAGAAAATCAGCGCCAGGATGCCAAACACCCCATCGTGATTGACCTGCACGCCATAACTGCCGGAAAACACCTCTTTAAGGGTATAGAGCGGGCTGGTGCCGATGTCGCCGTACACCACCCCGACCGCTGCCACCAGCATCCCCAGAGGCTTGACCCCGGAGTGCTCGCCACTCGCCGCCTGACTACTTGCCTGACCCATCAATGACTCCTACTACCAAGACCGGGGCTTCTTATATAGAAAGCGCAAGGTTATACAAGGGCTATTCTCTAAACTTGTGCAGTTTCCCATGTAACTTGCAGGTTTTTATTACCACTGGGTGCTTAACTAAAGCCGCATGAAAACCACCGGGCATAACGCGAAGTAGCATAGTCCAGCGCTCGTCGTATTTCCCCTGCATAAAGCTGGTCAAGCGCCTCGACCATCGCTAGAATTGCGCACTTTTTGATCAGAGGCGCAGCCAGCGCCCAAGCGTCGCACTTGCCCCCCAAGTGATTCGACACCCAATACCGAGGTTAGACATGTCCACCCCCTCCGCGCCGGCCAACCCGAAAGTCGGCTTCGTATCCCTGGGTTGCCCAAAAGCTCTGGTCGACTCCGAGCGCATCCTCACTCAACTGCGCATGGAAGGCTATGACGTGGTGTCCACCTACCAGGACGCCGATGTCGTGGTGGTCAACACCTGCGGTTTCATCGACTCGGCCAAGGCCGAATCCCTGGAAGTGATCGGCGAAGCCATCAAGGAAAACGGCAAGGTCATCGTCACCGGCTGCATGGGCGTGGAAGAAGGCAATATCCGTGACGTGCACCCTAGTGTGCTGGCGGTGACCGGCCCGCAGCAGTACGAGCAGGTGGTCAACGCCGTGCACGAAGTAGTGCCGCCGAAACAGGACCACAACCCGCTGATCGACTTGGTGCCGCCACAAGGCATCAAGCTGACCCCGCGGCACTACGCCTACCTGAAGATTTCCGAAGGCTGCAACCACAGCTGCAGCTTCTGCATCATCCCCTCGATGCGCGGCAAGCTGGTCAGCCGCCCGGTGGGCGATGTGCTCGACGAGGCCCAGCGCCTGGTCAAGTCCGGGGTGAAGGAGCTGCTGGTGATCTCCCAGGACACCAGCGCCTATGGCGTGGACGTCAAGTACCGCACCGGCTTCTGGAACGGCGCGCCGGTGAAAACCCGCATGACCGAACTCTGCGAAGCCCTGAGCACCCTGGGCGTATGGGTCCGTCTGCACTACGTGTACCCGTACCCGCACGTGGACGAGTTGATCCCGCTCATGGCCGCCGGCAAGATCCTGCCGTACCTGGACATCCCGTTCCAGCACGCCAGCCCGAAAGTGCTCAAGGCCATGAAACGCCCAGCTTTCGAAGACAAGACCCTGGCGCGGATCAAGGCCTGGCGCGAAATCTGCCCCGAGCTGATCATCCGCTCGACCTTCATCGTCGGCTTCCCCGGCGAAACCGAAGAAGACTTCCAGTACCTGCTGAACTGGCTGACCGAAGCCCAGCTGGACCGCGTCGGCTGCTTCCAGTACTCGCCGGTGGAAGGCGCTCCGGCCAACGACCTGGACCTGGAAGTGGTTCCGGACGAGGTCAAGCAGGACCGTTGGGAGCGCTTCATGGCGCACCAGCAGGCCATCAGCTCGGCGCGCCTGCAACAGCGCATCGGCAAGGAAATCGAAGTGCTGATCGACGAAGTCGACGAGCAAGGCGCGGTGGGCCGCTGCTTCTTCGATGCCCCGGAAATCGACGGTAATGTGTTCATCGATGGCGCCGGCGACCTGAAGCCGGGCGACAAGGTCTGGTGCCGGGTGACCGACGCCGACGAATACGACCTCTGGGCCGAAACCCTGTAAGGCGTAAAAAAACTGCCAAGCCCCGCTCTCGCCACGAGATGCGGGGCTTTTTTCGGTCTATCGTTGGCTCTGCCAGGCCAGCAATCACTGCGGCCGATCACCTCAGGGGCAGGCGGCATGCGCCACCACTCGGTCATCCATACACCCAAACTCAGCGACTACCCGGAACTGGCTCAGGTCTGGGAAGCCTCGGTGCGTGCCACCCACGACTTTCTCCCGGACAGCTATATAGAGCAGCTGCGCAACCTGGTGCTGACCCGCTACCTGGACGCGGTGATGCTGATCTGCACCCGCGACCCGCGCCAGCGCATCACCGGGTTTGCCGGGGTCGCGGCGGGCAAGATCGAGATGCTGTTCATCGACCCGGCCCATCGCGGCATGGGCCTGGGCCGGCAATTGCTGCACTACGCGGTGGAGCACTTGAACGCCTATCAGCTGGACGTCAATGAACAGAACCCCCAGGCCCTGGGGTTCTACTTCAAGCAAGGCTTCGAGGTGGTCGGCCGCTCGGAGCAGGACGGCCTGGGCCAGCCCTACCCACTGCTGCACATGCGCCTGAAACAGCTACAGCGGCAGGCCCTGCGCGGCTAAAAGCCACAGCCGGCAAATGGACCCGCGATTAACCGGCGCCAGGCAGGTACAATGGCTGCCCTCTTTTGTTACGGCCCCTGTCATGACTGACCCGATTCGTCTCTCCAAACGCCTCATCGAACTGGTCGGCTGCTCCCGCCGGGAGGCTGAGCTGTTCATCGAGGGCGGCTGGGTCACCGTAGACGGCGAAGTCATCGACGAACCGCAGTTCAAGGTGGGCGCGCAAACCGTCGTGCTCGACCCCGAAGCCAAGGCCACCGCGCCCGAGCCGGTGACCCTCCTGCTCAACGTGCCCGCCGGCCAGGACCTGGACAGCGCCCTGCAGTCCATCAGCGCCGACAGCCTGTCCGAGGAGCACCGCTACGGCAAACGTCCGCTGCGTGGGCATTTCCTGCGCCTGACCGCCAGTGAAGACCTGCAACCCAATGCCAGCGGCCTGCTGGTGTTTACCCAGGACTGGAAGGTGCTGCGCAAGCTCACGGCGGACGCGGCCAAGATTGAGCAGGAATACGTGGTCGAGGTCGAAGGCGAGATGATCGACCACGGCCTCAACCGCCTGAACCACGGCCTGACCTACAAGGGCCGCGAGCTGCCGCCGGTCAAGGCCAGTTGGCAGAACGAGAACCGCCTGCGCTTCGCCATGAAGAATCCGCAGCCGGGCGTGATTGCGCTGTTTTGCCAAGCCGTCGGCCTCAAGGTCGTCGCCATCCGCCGCATCCGTGTCGGCGGCGTGTCCATCGGCAAGGTGCCGCTGGGCCAGTGGCGCTACCTGTCGACCAAAGAGAAGTTCTAAAGCCGCCCCCCCTTCAGACGCCGTGCCCTGGCGCGGCGCTCCACGCGCATTGATCAGGACTGTAACCATGATTCATAACGATGTACTGCGCAGCGTGCGCTACATGCTCGACATCAGCGACAAGAAGGTCGTCGAGATCATCAAACTCACCGGCTTCAAGGTCAGCCTGGACGACATCGTCAGCTACCTGAAAAAAGATGAGGAAGAAGGCTTCGTGCACTGCCCGGACGACGTCATGGCGCACTTCCTCGACGGCCTGGTGATCTTCAAGCGCGGCAAGGATGAAAGCCGTCCGCCGCTGCCGATCGAGCTGCCGGTGACCAACAACATCATCCTGAAGAAACTGCGGGTGGCCTTCGAGCTCAAGGAAGACGACATGCACGCCGTGCTCAAGGCAGCCGATTTCCCGGTGTCCAAGCCTGAGCTGAGCGCGCTGTTCCGCAAGTTCGGCCACACCAACTACCGCCCGTGCGGCGACCAGTTGCTGCGCAACTTCCTCAAGGGCCTGACCCTGCGGGTTAGAGCTTAAGACAGCTGCAAGCTTCAAGCTGCAAGTTCAAAGCTTGTAGCTTGCGGCTTCTAGCTCAAAGCTTGAGGCTTGCCAAATGACCTACAGCGTTTCCCCCATCGGCTTCGTGCGCTCCTGTTTCAAGGAGAAGTTCGCCATACCGCGCCAGCCGCAACTGGCGCCGGCCGCTCGTGGCGTACTGGAACTGGTGGCGCCCTTCGATCAGGGCGACGCGGTGCAAGGGCTGGAGCAGGTCAGCCACGTCTGGCTGCTGTTCCTGTTTCACCAGGCCCTGGAGGACAAGCCACGGCTCAAGGTGCGCCCGCCGCGCCTGGGGGGCAACAAGTCCATGGGGGTCTTCGCCACCCGCGCGACCCACCGCCCCAACGGCATCGGCCAATCGGTGGTCAAGCTGGACAAGGTCGAGGCCAATCGCCTGTGGATCTCCGGCATCGACCTGCTGGATGGCACGCCGATCCTCGATATCAAGCCCTACGTGCCCTACGCCGACATCATTGCCACGGCGAGCAATGACATCGCCAGCGCCGCGCCACAGATTATTCCGGTGCAATGGCAGGACAATGCCCTGCAACAGGCTCAGATCCACGCTCAGCGGCTCCAGGAGCCTCTGGTGGAGCTGATCGAGCAATGCCTGGCCCAGGACCCGCGCCCGGCCTATCAGGTGCCCACCGCCGAGCGGGAATACGGTGCGCAGTTCTGGGACCTGGACGTGCGCTGGCATTACCCCGAGCCGGGGCTGATCCGAGTGCTGGAAGTGGTCCCGGCGGGCTGACCCCCGGAAACGAAAAAGCCCGCGTTGCCTTTCCAGGCAACGCGGGCTTTTCTGTGTCTGCTAGCCACCCGGTCAGCACCACTGCGGCGCCTGGGGATGGGCGAGCAAGCTCGTTTCTACTTTTCGACGAAGGCGCGTTCGATCAGGTAGTCGCCCGGTTCGCGCATGCGCGGCGAAACGGTCAGGCCGAAGCTGTTGAGCACTTCGCTGGTTTCGTCCAGCATGCTCGGGCTGCCGCACAGCATGGCGCGGTCGTCCTGCGGGTTGATCGGCGGCAGGCCGATGTCGCGGAACAGCTTGCCGCTGCGCATCAGGTCGGTCAGGCGGCCTTCGTTCTCGAACGGCTCACGGGTCACGGTGGGGTAGTAGATCAACTTCTCACGCAGCGCTTCGCCGAAGAATTCGTTCTGCGGCAGGTGCTCGGTGATGAACTCGCGGTAGGCGACTTCGTTGACGTAGCGTACGCCGTGGCACAGGATCACTTTTTCGAAACGCTCGTAGGTTTCCGGATCCTGGATCACGCTCATGAACGGCGCCAGGCCGGTGCCGGTGCTGAGCAGGTACAGGTGTTTGCCGGGCTTCAAGTCATCCAGTACCAGGGTGCCGGTTGGCTTCTTGCTGATGATGATCTCGTCGCCTTCCTTCAAATGCTGCAGCTGGGAAGTCAACGGACCGTCTGGAACCTTGATGCTGAAGAATTCGAGATGCTCTTCCCAGTTCGGGCTGGCAATGGAGTAGGCACGCATAAGCGGACGGCCATTGGGCTGTTGCAGGCCGATCATCACGAACTGACCGTTCTCGAAGCGCAGACCCGGGTCGCGGGTGCACTTGAAGCTGAACAGAGTGTCATTCCAGTGATGAACACTGAGGACACGCTCGTGGTTCATGTTGCTCATGTACGGGGGCTCCTAGAAATTGCCTGCGCTGACCATGAGCGCAATTGCACAGCATTCTAATGGCGGCGACAATATCTGTTAACTGGATTATTAAGATAAGGGTTATCGGTTATATCGATATGCGATTTACTCTCCGTCAACTGCAAGTCTTCGTCGCCGTCGCCCAGCAAGAGAGTGTTTCTCGTGCTGCGGGGCTGCTGTCCCTGTCGCAATCGGCCGCCAGCACCTCGATCACCGAGCTGGAGCGCCAATCCAGTTGCCAGCTCTTCGATCGCGCCGGCAAGCGCCTGAGCCTCAATGCCCTGGGCAAACAGTTGCTGCCGCAAGCGGTGGCGCTGCTGGACCAGGCCAAGGAAATCGAGGACCTGCTCAACGGCAAGTCCGGCTTCGGCTCGCTGTCGGTGGGTGCGACCCTGACCATCGGCAACTACCTGGCCACCCTGCTGATCGGCAGCTTCATGCAGGTACACCCGGAGAGCCAGGTGAAGCTCCATGTGCAAAACACTGCGCATATCGTGCAACAGGTCGCCCACTATGAAATTGATCTGGGTCTAATCGAGGGCGACTGCAGCCATCCGGATATCGAGGTACAGACCTGGGTCGAGGATGAGCTGGTGGTGTTCTGCGCGCCACAGCATCCACTGGCCAAACGCGGCCACGCCAGCATGGAAGAACTGACCCACGAAGCCTGGATCCTCCGCGAGCAGGGTTCCGGGACGCGCCTGACCTTCGACCAGGCCATGCGTCATCATCGCAGCGCGCTGAACATCCGTCTGGAGCTGGAACACACCGAAGCCATCAAGCGTGCGGTGGAGTCGGGGTTGGGCATTGGCTGCATTTCCCGTCTGGCGCTGCGCGACGCGTTTCGCCGCGGCAGCCTGGTGCCAGTGGAAACGCCAGAACTGGACCTGGCCCGGCAGTTCTACTTCATCTGGCACAAGCAGAAGTACCAGACCTCGGCCATGCGCGAGTTCCTCGATCTGTGCCGCTCCTTTACCGCCGGAGTACAGCGCAGCGACGAAATCGTCCTGCCGAGCATTCCTTAGATCAGGATCACGGCCCAGACGATGGTGATCATGCTCAGGGCGACAAACTGCGCCGCACTGCCCATGTCCTTGGCGTTCTTCGACAAGGGATGGCGATCCAGGGAAATGCGATCGATGGCCGCTTCCACCGCCGAGTTGAGCAACTCGACAATCAGCGCCAGCAGGCACACTGCAATCAGCAGCGCGCGCTCGACCCGGCTGACATTGAGCAGGAAGCTCAGAGGAACCAGGATCACATTGAGCAGCACCAATTGGCGAAATGCCGCCTCGCCTGTGAACGCCGCGCGCAAACCATCGAACGAATAGCCGGCGGCGTTAAGGATACGTTTAAGACCGGTTTGACCTTTGAAAGGCGACATAAGCTGGGCAACTGAAGAAAAAGGAGTGGGGAAACTAGTTCAACCAAAGTCAAAAAAGCGTGAACCAACAGCCGGTTAATGGCTGGAAATTGACTCAAGTTGTTGCAGGAGCAGCGCCGCCTGGGTTCGGGTACGCACCCCGAGCTTGCGGAAGATCGCCGTTACGTGGGCCTTGATCGTCGCCTCCGAGACACTCAGTTCATACGCGATCTGCTTGTTCAGCAAACCTTCGCAGACCATGGTCAAGACTCGGAACTGTTGGGGCGTCAGGCTGGCGAGGCCTTCGCTGGCCGCCTTGGCTTCCGCTGAAACACTGACTTCTTCAAACGCCTGGGGCGGCCACCAGACATCACCGTCGAGCACGCTGCGCACGGCCTGCTGAATGACTTCCAGGGAACTGGACTTGGGAATGAAACCGCTGGCCCCAAACTCTCGGGAACGCACCATGACGGAGGCTTCTTCCTGCGCGGAGACCATCACCACCGGAATCTGCGGGTACTGCCCGCGCAATAGCACCAGGCCGGAAAAACCGTAGGCACCGGGCATGTTCAGGTCCAGCAGGACCAGATCCCAGTCGGATTTTTCAGTGAGTCGGACTTCCAGCTCGGCAATGCTCGCCACTTCCACCAGACGCACATCGGGGCCCAGGCCCAAAGTGACAGCTTGATGCAGGGCGCTGCGAAAAAGCGGGTGGTCATCGGCAATCAGGATTTCGTATGTGGCCATTTTTCAAATGATCCTGTTTTTCATGGCAGGACTGATGCATTCAGCCCTCACCAAAGCAACACGGAGGCACGCCAGAAGGCAACACCCAAAGAGCACGAACGCCGCGAAAAGCCTGAGCAAAACAGTGGTTCAAACAGCGCCGGCGCCCTAATCGGCGCCAAGCATGCCCAGCGAAGCCGGGGTGGTCAAGCTTGAAGCTTTGCGGCATCTTAACCGGCTAACTAATAAGAGAGCGATCATGCGAAGCCAAGCCTTGCGTGCCGATGTCCTGATGCTGATTACCGCCGTGATCTGGGGCTCGGCGTTTGTCGCACAAACCTCCGGTATGGATCATATCGGCCCCTTCCTTTATTCCGGCCTGCGTTTCGCCCTGGGCTCTCTCTGCCTCTTACCGCTGGTGCTGCGTAGACCCACCTCTGCCAACCAGCCCGAGCCATTACTCAATCGTGGCCTGCTGCTGGGGGGCGTCCTCATGGGGCTGGCCCTTGCCCTGGGCATCAATCTGCAACAAGTAGGGTTGATGTTCACCACCGTGACCAATGCCGGTTTCATCACCGGGCTCTACGTCATTGTAGTGCCACTCCTGGGACTACTGATTGGCCACAAGACCGGCCTGGGCACCTGGCTCGGCGCCGTGCTGGCAGTGGTGGGCATGTTCCTGCTAAGTGTCAGCGACGGCTTTCACGTTGCCTCGGGAGACTGGCTGCAGTTGATCGGCGCCTTTGTCTGGGGCGGGCACGTGATTCTGGTGGGCGTGTTCGCCGGCCGCCATGATCCGATTCGCCTGGCGTTCCTGCAGTTCGCCACGTGTGCAGTGGTCAGCCTGATCCTGGCGCTGTGCCTGGAGCCGATTGCCTGGGCTGCCATCGTCGCCGCCGGCCCGGCGATTCTCTATGGCGGGATGGTAGCCGTCGGCATTGGCTACACCCTGCAGGTGATTGCCCAGAAGGATGCCATCGCCTCTCATGCAGCCATCATTCTGTCCCTGGAAGCCGTGTTTGCTGCCATCGCCGGAGCCTGGCTACTGGACGAGTCGCTACAGGCCCGCGGCTACTTCGGTTGCGCGCTGATGCTCAGCGGTATGCTGGTGGCCCAGCTTTGGCCGAAAAAACCCCAGGCAAGCGCGACTACACAAAGGGCTTGAGCCGGGCATGAACCTCGTCATCCGGATCGATAGCCTTCTGGAACTTCGCCGACAGGTAATGGGTGCTGAACAGGTCGAAATAGGCGTCCAGCACCTGACTGACTTGTTCGTCTCCGGCCAGCTCCAGACATAACGCCGCCACCTCAGCGGTGCAGAAGTGGTCATCGCGCTTGGAGCGGCGCAACTTGTAACGCGAGAGTTTTTCCGGTGACAGGCTCAGAACCGGCAAGTGCTCAAGGTAGGGGCTCTTGCGGAACATCTTGCGTGCTTCGCTCCAGGTTGCATCCAGCAGAATGAACAGCGGCCGCTTGCCCTCTTCCTGCCTGACCTCACTGACCACCCGCTCGGGCGCCACGAACTCTCCCGGAAACACGATGTAAGGCTGCCACTGCGGATCGGCGAGCAACGCCAGCAGTTGCGGATCAACCTCGGTGCGCGACCAGCTGAACGCCGTGGTGTCTTCGATCACATCGGCAATCAGCCATCCCGTGTTGCTCGGCTTGAGCGGCTCGACGTCATGCATCACCAGGCACATGGCTGATCGGGCCGTGACTTTCGGCCGCCAGGCGCACAGGCAATGGCTGGGAATTACCCGGCAGCGAGGGCAACGCTCGGCCCGTGAACCCCGGGCAAAAAAGGGCTTGGCCACGCGCGCCATCCGCAGATCACGTAGACGGGAAACCGCATGGCTCATTGCGGGGAGTACCGGCAAGGGACAGGAATCAACACGACAAACACTCAGGAGGGTAAAAAGGCGGACAAGTTTATCAGAGCTATCTGTTCAAACCTGTACCGCCCTGCGGCCTCTCCCCCTATAATTCGTCGCCACTGAACGCACAGTCGAGCGGCTGGTCGAAGCATCAGTCACTGCACCAGGAGAGTTTCATGTTGCGCTTTACCATCCCTACCGTTGCCCTTCTGCTGGCCTTGCCCCTGGGTGTCCAGGCTGCGTCTTTGCAAGAGTTCGAACTGAGCAAAATGCTGGAGAAGGTCGCTGCGGAAAGCAACGTCGGCACTCCCCGGGAAGTCAACGAGAACATTCTCGATCAGGGTTATACCGTTGAGGGCAAGGAGCTGATCAACCACCTCAGCGTCCAGGCCGGCCACGCCGAACAGATGCGCGCCAACCCCAAGGCGGTCTACTTGCAACTGGGCGCCAGCGTCTGCCGCAACCCCAACTACCGCAAGCTGATGGCCAAAGGCGCGATCATGCGCTACGAATTCACTGAAAACCGCACCAATCGCCCAGTTGCCTCGGCACGCTTCCAAGAGTCGGATTGCCCGGCACAGAGCGCTCCCAAGAAGAAATAATCATGAACGAGCCGCGCGCCGTTGTTGATCATCGGCGCGCAACTCCGCAACCAGGGCCTGTAGATATCGCGAAGGCCGCCCTTCTGCCGCCAGTCGGCGCCGGCATTCATCCTCCAGGCTTATTTGGTGGGCAGCGGCAGCGGCTTGCAGCAGCCGATACAACTGCGGATCAATCTCCAGCGTGACAATGCTCACACCCTGCCTCCCTGCTCCAGGCCTGCGCGGCCCGGAACCTGCTTGCCTCTCCCCGGCCCCAGCTCCTGCACCCAGTGCTGCACCTTAGTAAATCAGAGCTCAAAGCCATTGCCGCGCCTCCAGACCAGCGGTGCCACCAGCAGGTAGACCAGCAAGAAGCGGTTGCCAGCCAAGACTTTATGGGCACATGATCAAGCCATTCCCGTTGATTGCTGGCGAGCGGTTCAGGAGGCCGTCCTCAAGCGTCTTGCAGTGCAAATGTTCTCTCAAATAAAGGAAAGCAGAACCTCTGTGAATGACTCGAACACTGCCCAGCGACTATCCGCTGTGATCGGGTCCGGAAACGTGCTCATTCGCTGGGCTGAGCAGGCAGCGACACAGGCAGTGTCGTGGCACGTTCGAATATCTCGGTCGTGCGCAAGGTTCTGTGCAGAAGGAGAAGCTGAATGCCTTACCAATCGAATGACCTGTTAAACCGTCATTTTCAAAACAAGGGGGTCGACCTGGCGAACCAGGTCGAAGAGCAACTCAACCAGATAGCCCCCAACAGCCCGAACCTTCCTCTTTACCGCGACATGGTACTCACCGTCCTGCGCATGGCCGAGGATGACCTCAACCGCTGGAACGCCAAGATCACCCTGCAAGCGCTGCGTGAGCTGGAACACGCCTTCCGGGTACTGGAACAGTTCAAGGGCCGACGCAAAGTGACGGTCTTCGGCTCGGCACGTACCCCCAGTGAACACCCGCTGTACGCCATGGCCAGGGAGCTGGGCGCGGCCCTCGCCCGCTCGGACCTGATGGTCATTACCGGCGCCGGCGGTGGCATCATGGCCGCCGCTCACGATGGCGCAGGCCTGGAACACAGCCTGGGGTTCAATATCACCCTGCCTTTCGAACAACATGCCAACCCCACCGTCGGCGGCACAGAAAACCTGCTGTCGTTCCATTTCTTTTTCACGCGCAAGCTGTTCTTCGTCAAGGAGGCCGATGCCTTGGTGCTCTGCCCTGGCGGCTTTGGCACCCTGGATGAGGCGCTGGAAGTGCTGACGCTGATTCAGACCGGCAAAAGCCCGCTGGTACCAGTGGTACTGCTGGACGTGCCTGGCGGTCAGTTCTGGCAAGGCGCCCTGGAGTTCATCCATAACCAACTGGAAGCCAACCGCTACATTCTGCCCAGTGACATGAAGCTGGTACGCCTGGTGCACAGCACTGAAGAAGCAGTACAGGAAATCCAGCAGTTCTATGCCAACTTCCATTCCAGCCGCTGGCTCAAGCAGCAGTTCGTCATCCGCATGAACTACAACCTTAATGAACAGGCGCTGGGGCAGATGCAGACAGCCTTCGCCGACCTGTGCCTGAGTGGCCAGTTTCAACAGCATGCCTACAGTGGAGAGGAACACGACGATGTGCAGTTCAGCCATTTGGCTCGGCTGTCATTCGCCTTTAATGCGCGCGACAACGGTCGCTTGCGCGAGCTGATCGACTTCATCAACCTGCCGGAAAACTGGTCCCGACCTCAGCCCCAGGCAATGCAACGGGCCAGAGAAACCAGCAAAGCCAACTGACTCCAGCCATAGCCCGCTGCGTTACGCAGCGGGGACGGCGTCAATCATCCATGCCCCGGCCACTTAACAGACGGCTGATCATGTCCATGGAATATCCGCGATAAGCCAGGAAACGCCCTTGTTTGGCACGCTCCCGGGCATCGACAGGAAACTGCCCGGCAAACTTGCGCTGCCAGACGTCGCGCAATTGCTCCTGCCAATCGATTCCGCACTCTCGCAGAGCAAGGTCGATATCACTGCGCTGCAAGCCGCGCTGGCCAAGCTCTTCACGAATACGCATCGGCCCATAACCGGATCGGGCACGATAGGAAACAAAGCTTTCAAGGTAACGGGATTCGGACAGCAGCCCCTCTTCCGTCAAACGGTCAAGGGCAGCTTCGATCATTTCAGGAGGGGCGCCGCGCTGACGCAGTTTACGCGTCAGCTCGACTCGACCGTGCTCGCGTCTTGCGAGCAGGTCCATTGCGGTTCGCCGCACCGCGACGAGGGTATCGAGTACGGCGTTCATTGGATCAATCAGATATCAGCGTCGGCCATATCGTCTTCGGTCTCTTTGACCGGATTGGCTTTGACGTCTGGCGAACCCGTCAGCAGCTTGTCGCGGATCTGTTTCTCCAGCGCGTTACCAATTTCCGGGTTGTCCTGCAGGAACTTGGCCGAGTTGGCCTTGCCCTGACCGATCTTGTTGCCCTGGTAGCTGTACCAGGCACCGGACTTCTCCAGGAAACCGTGCAGCACGCCCAGATCGATGATCTCGCCGTTGAGGTAGATGCCCTTGCCGTAAAGAATCTGGAACTCGGCCTGACGGAACGGCGGAGCCACTTTGTTCTTGACGATCTTGACCCGGGTTTCACTACCCACCACTTCGTCGCCTTCCTTCACCGCGCCGGTACGGCGGATGTCCAGACGGACCGAAGCGTAGAACTTCAGCGCGTTACCACCGGTGGTGGTTTCCGGGCTGCCGAACATCACACCGATCTTCATGCGGATCTGGTTGATGAAGATCACCAGGCAGTTGGCGTTCTTGATGTTGCCAGTGATTTTACGCAGCGCCTGGGACATCAGGCGGGCTTGCAGGCCCACGTGCATGTCGCCCATTTCGCCTTCGATTTCAGCCTTGGGCACCAGGGCCGCCACGGAGTCGACGATAATCACGTCAACCGCGTTGGAACGCACCAGCATGTCGGTGATTTCCAGGGCCTGCTCGCCGGTGTCCGGCTGGGAAACCAGCAGGTCATCAACGTTCACACCCAACTTGCCGGCGTACTCCGGATCCAGCGCGTGCTCGGCATCGACGAAGGCACAAGTGGCACCGGCTTTCTGCGCCTGAGCGATGACCGACAGGGTCAGGGTAGTTTTACCGGACGATTCAGGACCGTAGATTTCAACGATACGGCCTTTTGGCAGACCGCCAATGCCCAGAGCGATGTCCAGACCCAGAGAGCCGGTGGAAATGGCCGGGATCGCCTGACGGTCATGATCGCCCATACGCATTACGGCACCCTTGCCGAATTGACGTTCGATCTGACCCAGGGCCGCAGCCAAGGCTTTCTTCTTGTTGTCGTCCATTAAAGTCCTCACGTAATCAATAAGGCCTGACGGCCAACACCTGTATAAGTAGCCAGTATTATTCCACAGCGTTCGAGGATCGCCTACCCCTGATTTGCGATTTCTGCCGCAGCATGTTGCAGCAACCCCTCTAGCGCGGCCTTCACCGTTTGTCGGCGGACGTCATCGCGATTACCGGAGAAGTGCCGGCACTCGGCAGTCAACGTCTCTCCCGCGCCCCAGGCCAGCCACACAGTGCCCACCGGCTTCTGCGCAGAACCGCCATCCGGCCCGGCGATACCACTGACCGCCACGGCGAAACGCGCGTGGCTCTTGGCTTGTGCCCCGCGGACCATCGCTTCGACGACTTCGCGACTGACCGCGCCGACCGAATTGAACAAATCGGCCGGCACATTCAATTGCAGGGTCTTCTGACGGTTGGAATAAGTGACATAACCGGCCTCGAACCAGGCCGAGCTGCCCGGAATCCTCGTGATCGCCTCGGCAATCCCACCGCCGGTGCAAGACTCCGCCGTGGTGACATGGGCATTCAGAACCTGCAAACGCCGGCCGAGTTCAGCGGCAAGCTGGGTAATTTCTTTCACAGTCCTCTCCTGATGGGGCTGGCGTGTGCTTACCGTACACCAGGAAAGGCGGCTTGCAAGTGACAAGCCGTCAGGAAACCGAACAGCTCTGGAACAATGCTTCAGACCAGGCCCCCGAGGCCCAGGAAAGCACTCGCACAAGATCACGGAGCTCGACAGACAGCTCAGGCCAGCAGGTCCCAAGTCAATGCGATTGCACCACCCGGTGTAGATGCGTATGCCCACAATGCCTGGCCTGCGGGGATACGGATCGGGTACGGCATGACAATCTCGGAGTCACTGCCGGAAATGCTAGAGCCATTGCCAGAGAAGATGATTGCCGCATTGGAGATGGAAGAGCCGGTCGGCCCCACATACAGATCGACGACACCGGTCGAGGTCTTGATCAACCCCGTCTGAATGATCAGGCCACCGGTGTTTTGGGCAGCCGAAACGATTTCCACGATGCCTTTAGGAAATACGGTGATGAAGTGTTTACCCATGGTTACTGCGTTCATATTTTTCACCTTTGAATGGAAGGGTCGGTCACGGAAAGTGCCGTTTTCATGTCGCTCAAAGGCGATTGCCCAAGGCTCGAGGCCTTCACATGATTCAAGGTTCCGCAGCGGGAACATTTGATCTGGAGCTCGGTAAACTCACCCACACGGGCGAGAAGTCGTTTGCAACGACCGCATCTGCACTCTTTTAACATCGACAAGTCCATTTGATTTCAACCACCCGAAACCGCGGCAGCGACCCACTTTCCTGCCAGCCTCGGGGCTGTCAGCGCATCGCCGGAGCACCTTGCAACAGCGCCTGCGACTCGCGCACCCACTGCTGCAACGCCCTCAATTGCTCAGCGTTGGCGTGGCATTGGTTGTAGTTGTCGACGACGCTGGCGGCGACGGTAGAAAGTGCAATGCCCGAGGCGGCGTCATCAGCGACGCCGGGGCCTGCGGCCACGGGCAGGTTGGCGGCGCCGGCGTCGTGCACCCGGACAAAACCACCAGGCACAACGCAGGCGTTATCAGCTGCTTTCGAAACATGGATAGGAACCTCCTTGGTGATAGTGGCGCCCGCCTGATAAACCTTGACGACACGATCGACGTACTCGACCACCACCTTCTCCTTGACCCGGCCCAACGCCTGGCCCTGCTCGAAGGATTGCTGCAGTCGGGCCTCGTCCAGGCGCTGCTGTTTACTGCGCTCGCTGCCAGCACCGCTGACGAAACCGAGGGCATAGAGCAACCCCGCTACGACGGCGAGGGCCAGCCAACTGCGGATATTCATCACGCCCTCCTTGGACCGATATGAAATGCATCAAACGGCCGGCAAAAATCCCTGTAGCCGCTGCCGCAGGCTGCGAAAAGGTCCGCAGGACCTTCCCTCCAGGTCCAATCGCAGCCTACGGCAGCGACTACAGAAGGTGCCCGTCTCCGCATGAACTCAGACCACCGGCAGGCACAGCACCGCCCGCGCCCGGGCCCAGAGTTGCAGGCGATCCTGCAAGCCGTTCAAACCGCCATTGATGCGGCGGGTGATGCTGTTGAACTCATCGCGATCGGCCAGGGCATTGAGCCCGCCGCGCTCCCAGAACCAGGCCGCCGACTCGGCGGCCCATTGCGGCTGCTCCAGCAGCTCCGGCAACTCCAGCAGGCGCTCATCGCCAAACAGCCCGAGGCTGCACTGGCGATAGTTGCTGCGCCCGGTGATCTGGATCAGCCCGCGCCCGCGATAGCGCTGACCGTCGCCATCGGCTTGCGGGGTGTTGCCCAGGCGCGCCGCGAGTGAGCCGGTGTCGTACTTGCTCAGGTATTGATCACTGCCCAGCTCGCGCACGTATTGCAATTGCCCGGATTCGTGACCGATCTGGGCCAGAAAGGCCGCCTGGCGCTTCGGTGTATCGATTTGCCGATGCGCCATGGCGGTGTTGAGTGGAGAAACAAAAACGCCCGCTTGGCGGCGGGCGTTAGGCATGATTTGTTGCAGTTGTTGTTCGGTGATTGGCATGGTCTATGTGAGTAAGTTGAATAAGAAAAACGCCCCGATGATGCGGGGCGTTTATTGAATCTGCCGGGCCAGCCAGGACGGTGCCTCCGGACGGAAATTAGCATCGGGGAAGCTCGCCGATTGCGGCCAATCACGCAGCGCCTGCATATACACCAGCAGTTCATTGAATTGCTCCCTATCAATGCTGGTGGAGGCTTGAATTTCAAGCTGATCGCGATGACGCTCTCGCAGCCACTTCAACGAAGTCAGTTCACTATCACGCCAGTTGCGTTCCATATCTTCTTTGGTAGGCAACGCAGATGTCGCACTGGCGATATAGGCTTGTATCTGCGTTTCGGACATCGGCAATAAACTGCTCGGGATGAAGTGCTCAGGGGCGTCATCATCGTAAGCATGGACTTCGTTTGTTTCGGGGTTATGGAAGTACTTCATGCGCGCAACTCCGACCAGCACAAATTAATAGGACTGACAAGTGTGACTGTATAAGTGGCTCCGGCAGGCACTACGAATGCTGCGTGATAGGCCGAGAAAGATAAGTCCATGGCACCAACCTTGGCATAAATGCTGCTGCTGTTGGACGAGATCGCCACATGTACCTGAATTGGCCGACCTGTTGTATTTGTGTAGACAGTTCCAGAAACGCGGCTCGTTGTAAGGTTTTGCCAGACTTGACCATCGCCCAGGCCACGAGGCCTCGCCTCTAGTGCAGCAACGTTTGCGGCCAGGCCTGCAATGTCAATATTTCCCTGATTGACTGGAGCGTTCCAGGCTTTGATGCACCACATGACGGCCAAATTGCGTGGGCGAGTCTCGGCCGCTGTACGAGCGACACGAGAAGCATCGAATGTAAAACGGGGCCGTGTTGATGAAAGGGAGTAACTCTCGCCCTGCCCTCCCCCATCCTCGACCGTAAAGGCACCTGTTGCCAAGTTGGACGGCCCAAACTGCGTATACACAGTCATAGTGCCGGTGATGTTCTGCAACGCATCCGTCTGGCTACTGCCAAGCGTTCGCCCCGCATCCACCCCCCGCCCATGATCCCACCCCCGCAGAAACTCCCCCCGAGACTCCGGCAAACGGAAGTTACCCGCGCCCTCGCCCCCAGTGTTGAAGGTCGTCCCCAAATAAGCCGCCAGGTCCGGATAAGTCGCAGCACTCTGCACACTGCCATCCACCTCCAGAAACCCCGCCGGCACCGTGCCTTTGGGAAACGGCACCATGGCCCCCACCGGCAAGGCTGACATGTTCTTCAACAACGCCTCGATCTCCGCCTTGGTGTAGGTCACCGACTTGGTATACGCATCGGTAATCCCATACTCGGCCAAGGTGCTGCGAATCTTCTCTGGCGGAATCGAATCCCGGACGATCGCCTTGATCGCCGCCAGTAGCTGATCATGCTCGGCCTCGGCCGGCTCCTTCCCACCCGCACGAATCACATTGAGCAATTCGTCGGTCACTGCATTTCCCCAGTCGGAAGAAATCAGTGAGCCCACTTGCCCCGTGACCGGGTTCTCGTCGACAAACTTCCCATTTACCAGCCCGACACTGGGCACACTCTTTGGATAATCCACTCGTCTGTCCTCTAGTTGAAATTGAAACCCACCAACGCAAGGTAGATGGGTAGCCAATAAGTCAGAGACTCCAGGCCTAGGCCTGGAACGATCTCAATGTGCTGTGTGCATCAACTTGCCCTGATGCCGAACTCTGGCCAAGCCGATAACGAACTGAATCGCATCGACAGTTGACCAGAGAGATCAACATCGGGATTTATCAAAGGGTAAGAAAGGTGAAATGCCCCATCGAAGGACGAGGAGTCGGAAACAATGCCTTTAGCATCGTCCCGGTAATCAGAGGGTTGAAACAGGTAGCTCTCAAACCACCAAAAACATCAATGAAGCGCTGTCACAACAATTCAGGCGCTGCGGAAAACTCAACAGCCGGCCAACCTGCAATGAGCATCGACGCCTCATACAAGCCAGCATCAACAGCAGCAACCAACTCGCTCTCACGCATAAAGCAGGCCTGTACGTAAGCATCAACGGCACTATCACAAACCTGTACCTGACGTGCATCGAGTTGCACGAAAGAACCACTTTCCAGCTTCCAGTAGATTACGTAGTTGGCATTTCGACTTGCCCTTACTGCGGCTCGAGTGAGCTTTGCCTGGCTTGCACGATCCGTTTGAATAGCCAGGCCTTGCACAACGATACCGGCTTCCTCACGCCTGAATCGTTCATCGGCAATCAATGCCAACATATCGGTAGCGTTAAGAGCGAGAGTCGGATATTCGAGAGAGAAAACCTCCCCTTCCAGCAAGTGCTCAACACCGTCCACTGCCCTGCAACCCCGGCCATCGGCTCGAACTGCAAAACCATTCATAGGTTGTCCTCCCATCCAATACATTGCAAAACACCTGTCGCCGCAAAAGAACCGAATCGAATCGTTGGTCCTTCCAGCAAAAACAGACCATTGGCAGTAGGTACCGGCGAAGAAGGGTTATATCCGCCGACGAAGGGCGCAGCGTTGAGCGTTGCGGTATTCAAATAAATAAGCGCTTGTGCGGTATAGGCGCTGCTGGGGGCAAAGCCGACGTAGCCGTTGTTGGTACCGGCAGTCAGTGAAATTTTTGCCGCCGTCGGCGGAACAAAAGCAGAGACGGAAACATCCGCAGCGGGGCTGACAACCCCAGAAGCCATGACCGGCAGATTTTGCACATTGGAACCCGGAACCACCTTGTACTGAACGCTGTTACCCGCCTGAATAAACGACAACAGAAACTTGTTTGCCGTGGGGTCGGTTCGCGTCCAGCTGACCCGGGCCTTGTGGGTGTATCCCACAGGTAGCACAGGAGCTTTCTCACTGAGCGACAGCAAACCCGCAACCCCCGCACCTCCCCAGATCACCCAGACGCTGTACCAGGTAGAACCGGTCAGCAATCCTGTATCCAGTCCATTGGCCCCCATTGCCGTAGCGTTGATCGTTAGATTCACATCACCAAGTGTCTTGAACGACAGATCGTTACCGACCACCAACTGGTCAGCCATCACATTAACGATTGAACTGAGCCCGGAAGCAGAAACCTTCAGAGCTTTACAAATCCCGACCACAGCATTTTTCTGTGCATTACGAACATCAACTGCCAGAGCAGCAACATCGATATTTCCCTGATTGGTCGGTGCGTTCCAGGCTTTGATGCACCACATGACCGCCAGGTTGCGTGGACGGACGTACATAGCCGAGTAAGCAATAACGTCGGATCCAGTAGTTCCTGCATAGATATCTGAAACACCAGTAATTGGCAGCGGAGGGGTGCCATCAGAGTTAAGTCTCGACTTATTCCCCTCCAAGCTCTCATCTGCGTTGTTGTAAAACGCGACTACTGCAGCAGATGTTCTTGTCCCGTCACCAGCACTGACAATTGTGGCAGCCTGTCGACTACCAATAACCCGCCCCGTATCGACACCCCGCCCATGATCCCAACCCCGCAGAAACTCCCCCCGCGACTCAGGCAGACGGAAATTCCCCACGCCCTCGCCCCCGGTGTTGAAGGTCGTCCCCAAATAAGCCGCCAGGTCCGGATAGGTCGCAGCGCTCTGCACACTGCCATCCACCTCCAGAAACCCTGGCGGCACCGTTCCCTTGGGAAACGGCACCATGGCCCCCACCGGCAGGGCCGACATGTTCTTCAGCAGCGCCTCGATCTCGGCCTTGGTGTAGGTCACCGACTTGGTATAAGCATCGGTGATGCCGTACTCGGCCAAGGTGCTGCGAATCTTCTCTGGTGGAATCGAATCCCGGACGATCGCCTTGATCGCCGCCAGCAACTGGTCATGCTCGGCCTCGGCCGGCACCTTCCCACCCGCACGAATCACATTGAGCAATTCGTCGGTAACCGCGTTTCCCCATTCCGAGGAAATCAGTGAGCCGACTTGCCCGGTCACCGGGTTCTCGTCGACAAACTTCCCGTTCACCAGCCCTACGCTGGGAACACTTTTCGGATAATCCACTTGTTCTTGTCTTCTCTAGTCATAGTTGATGTACACCTGTGTATGTGCCGGTGTACTGCGATGGATAAGGCACTCCAGGGCACTCCCCGGGTTCATGCCAAAACGTTCGCCCCAATAGCTCGCGCCGAAACGCCGGCCCAGTTGCAGGCGGCCGCCGGTATTGAGGGTCCACATGAAGTTCGCCCGCCAGGTACCAAAGTGCGCGCGGCCGAAACGCGAGCGCCCCATGCGTGGGGTACTCAGTTCAGTGACGCTGGCGTTGGGGTAGCCCTGGCTACGGGCGATTTCGACGAAGTAGGCAGCGCGCTGGCTGCCCACCGCCAACAGACGCCGGCGCACGGCCAGGCGTCGGTCTTCGAACAGCGGGGTCAGGCCCAGGCAGGGATCGGGCAGGTTCATGACCTTTTCCCAATCGGTCACCAGTTCGCTGACGCTGGCCGGGTCCATTTCGTTTTGCAGGTCGACGGCCCGAGCGTCGATGCGCGCCAGCTCCTCGGAGATGCCCTGCAACACTCGTTCAAGCTCCGGCATCCGCTCCGGGTCCCAGGCCGGGCCGCTGGGCAGCAGGCTGCGCAGTTGGCCCTGGTACTGGGCGGCGTTTCTTATTGCAGCCATTCACAACCTCCAAACACCAGCAGTTGGTTGTTGCTCGCCGGCACATCGGCCTGTGGCGCCTGCAAGCGGTGATCGTGCTCGCCCGTGGCACTGCTGATGGCTTCGCGAATGTGACTCAGCAGCAAGGTCTGCCCCAGGCCGGCTTCGCGGCTGTGCAGGTCGCGCAGCTGGTCCTCGACCGCGGCACGTACCGCGCTGGTGTCGGGGGTCAGGCGCACCTTGTAGATCACCGGCTGCATCACCGGCGCCAGCACATGCACTTCGGCGGTCACCGGACGCAAGGGCTCGATGTAGGCCTGGACCTGCGCCAACTGCTCGGCATTGGGAATCGGCTGCAGGTCGTCGTCACGCATGACGAACAGGCCCACCGTGCCCGGCCCCAGGTAGTTGCGCCGGCACCAGGCGCGGGTGATGCCCGGGCATTCCATGGCCCAGGTTTCGTAGTCGTCCGCCGAGCCACCGTGGGGAATGATCCGATAGGAACGGATCACCCGGGAGCGCAGGGATTCGAGGCTTTCCCGGGCCACGCCACCGCTCAGGCCCGGGGCCAGGACGGTGAACGGGTTGCTGATGCCTTGCACCGGCTGCACCGCGGTCAATGCCAGACCGGCATCGGCATTGCCCAGGGTGCCGCCATCGACCGCCTGGATCGTGGTGCTGTTGAGCCCGGCGCTGGTGGTGCGCGCGGCGGTCACTGTGTAGCTGCGACCGTCGCTGCTTTGCAGCAGGGTGCCAAGATCCAGCACGGCACCGGCCGCGGCCGTGAAGCTGACGCTGCCACTGGCGGCCTGAGCGGCCTTGCGTGGCTGGTTCAAGCGCAGCGCGGCGATGCGCTCCAGGGTCGACTCGTCGGCCTTGTCCGGAAGGATCTGCTCGGCGATCCAATCCAGGTAGCCATACAGGCCAAAGGCGGCACCGCTCAGGGTGCGGGCCAGTACTTGGGCATCGGACTGGCGCAGCGAGTCGCTGGCCAGGTCGCTTTGGGTGCGCTGAATCAGCACCGGCAGCGAAGGCGTTTCAAACGGCATAGGTCACCTGCCAACTGTGAATGGGGTTGATGTCCAGGCGCTCACCGTCGGCCAGGATCAGTACCGTGCGCAGGTTCAGGCGCTGGGCATCGAGGCGTTCGCTGAGGATCTCGACGGCGTTGCAATGACCATCGTCGATCAGCCATTGCAGGGCCTCGCGGGCATAGAACTCGGCGTCGAGCTGGGTCTGCCGGGTCAGCTTGACCCGGCGCAGCAGCCACAACCGCGAACCGATGCGGTCGTCGGCCACGCTGGGAAAACTGTCGCCCCACCAGCCGTAGCGCTGATCGTCGTCCAGGGCATCGTCATCGGCGGCGCGGCACCAGGTGAACAGGCTGATTTCCACAGCCCGGGTCAGGGCGTTCTTCAGGTCATAGGTGGCAAACATGCTTAACCTCCCACCGGTACGCCGGTCTGGCCCGGACCGGGTTGCACGCCGCTGTGGACGTGGTTGATCTGGCTGATGCCGGCGGCGATCTGGTCCCCTTGGGAGACGATCTTGCCGCTCTGGGTCAGGGTCGGTGTATCGATGTTGACGCCGCTGCTGGCGCGGATGTTCAGGGTCGCGGTGTCGATGTCGATGATGCGGCCGCGCTTGAAGTGGATCTTGTCGCCCTCGTCGGTGTAGATCGCCACTTCACCGGCGGCCAGGGCCTTGAGGCGATAGCGCCGGTCGGCCACCACCAGCACCACCGCGTGGGAACGGTCGCCGCCGAGGAAGGTGGCGATGCCCTCGGCGCCGGCCAGGGGATTGCTGGTGAAACCGTAAGGCTCGAAATGCTCCATGTCGTCGTTGACCTCGCCGGCGGTGAGGCGCATTTGCAGCGATTGCAGTTTGTTGGCCGAGTTGGCGAGCACCACGGTGCCCCGCGCCAACAGGCGTGTCAGTAGGCTCATGCTGAGTTCCTTGGGTTGTAGGAGCCGGCTGGCCGGCGAACAGGGGGCGCGCGGCTTTCAGGTTTTGGCGGGGGCCGGGTTGGCGTCGAAGGTCTGCGGCGGCGCCACCTGCAGGGTGGTGATCGAGCCCTGCTCGGACAGCGACCAGGTGACCTTGGAGATCAGCATGTCCTGGTCGAACCCCAGCACCGGGTCGATGACCCGCACCAGGGTGTTGTGGCGCCACAAATCGCCATTGCTCTGGCGCCAGCCCTGCACCTGGTAGGTGGTGGTCAGGGCCTTGCCGGTGCGGGTGCCACACTCCCAGTCAGCACGCTGCTGAGCCAGCTCGGCGCTCAGTTGCGCGGCTTCGTTGATCACCGTGACCCGCTTGCGCGAAACCCTTGCATCGCTGGCCCGGCCAGACACTTCGCTGACCGCCGCGCCGCTGCTCTGGTCGCTGCCCTTGTGCTGGCCGATCACCCGGTACTCGGAAAACACCGCGGAAAAATCCATCGGTGCATTGGCCGAAAGGATGTTCTTGCCCAGCTCCAGGGCATCGCTGGCGCGCCCACCGCTGCCCGGCGCCGCCAGCAGCAGGTAACCGTCGGCGTCGTCGGTGGAGAACACCCGGTACAGGGTCAGCAAACGGTCGATGGAGGCGAACACCGTCTCCCCCGGCACGATGCTGTGGGTGTGCAGCTTGCTGGTAGGGGCGATCTCGCTGCGCACCCCCACCCCGTAGGACGCGGCCAGGGCGCGAACGATGCTCAGCACGTCCTGCTGGCGCCACTGGCTCGGCCGGTTGATGGCCGCGCAATCCACCAGGTCCTGGGTCAAGGAACTGCCCTGGATGCTCAGGCTGATCTGCTTGCCGTCGTAGCTGATCGGCGCCTTGTAGACATGCCCGGTGAGCACCAGGTCGCAACCGATGCGCACCTGACAGCGAGCGCCCGGGCGGATCCGCACCTGCGAGTCCTGCCCCGGCCATTGCCAGGTGATGTTGAGGCTGAAGGTGCGGAACTGACGCTCCAGGTCGGCGCTGATCTCCACGCTCTTCCAGCCGCTGTAGTCCAGCCCGTCCACCGTCAGGGTGACGATATTTGCCAATTCGTCCATGGGTCACTCCCGAGCGATTTGCAGGTCGGCGGGCGGCAGGAAACCCGGGTGAGCCACCCGGTTGCGCTGCACCACTTCGCCGACCCGCGTCGCATCGGCAAACCGCTGATAGGCCAGCACCAGCGCCGGCATGCTGCTTTTGGGGCTGAGGCTGACCAGCCGCACCCCCGAGGAAGCCACAGCATTGAGGTGCCCCTGCAGTTGCTGGCGCAGGGTATTGAGCGCCTGGTAATGCATCGGGTCGGCCTTGAGCGCGGCTTGCCAGATCAGCTCATTGAGCTGGTCGCGCAGGGCCAGCACATCGTCGGCCACCGGCACCTCCAGGCGCTGCACCGGCTGGCTGGCCTGCTGCGCCAGGGGCGGTGTGTTCTTGAGCTTCACCACCGGCGAGGCCACCGGCAACGCCGACACCAGGCGGGCGATCTGCACCAGCAGCGCATCCTGCACCAGGTTGGCCACCGCCTCGGCCGCCGCCGTGGTGTCCTTGCCGGTGGTCAGCTTCGGCGCATCGATGCGCCGGGCCGCCTCCACCTGCTGGGAAATATCGGCGAGCATCTGCCGATAGCCGGTGCGGGCAAAATCCTTGAGCCCGCGCACATCCTCCAGCAACCCCTTGAACTCCGAGCTCAGCTCCTTGGGTATTTCCTTGACTGCCTTGACCAGGGTGTTGAGGTCGCCATAGAACTCGATCAGCGGCTTGAACTCGTGCTCGATGACCTGATACACGTCCGCCAGCCCCTGACGCAAAGACGCCACACCGATCCGCGCCTGCTTGATCAGGTTGGTGGCGAACTCGAAACGCAGCACCGCCGAGCCCAGCAAGGTATCGCTGGCCACCAGCACCTGCTGCTGGGTGTTGACCACCGCCGAGGGAAAGCGCAGCGGCTGGTCCGGGTAGAACTTCAGGCTGAAGGTCACCAGGCCGCCGTCCTGGCGGCTCTGGGTCATCTCGCACTCGCCGACCTTGACCTGCATCCGCCCAAGCCAAGGGTGCACCAGCTCGCCGCTGCCCTCCTCCAGGGCCTTGAGCAGCCTGTCGCGCTGCTCCAGGCAATCGGCGCCGACGATAAAGGCCGTCAGGTCATGGATCTTCGCCTGCTGGCCAAGGCCCTCGAAAAACGGCTGGTCGCGCTGTGGGTACTCGTGCAACTGGCCTTTCTGGCCCACCGGGGTTTTCGCCTGATCGACCCAGAACGGCACACCGCGAAAGGACGCGGGCAACAAACGTTCACGCCAGTTATCCGCCATTGGAACCTCCTAGGGAAAGTGAGCGATAGCCCAGGGTCGAAGCCACGTTCAGGCCTGGTTGATTGGTCTTGGCCTGTTCGGCACGCAGGCCGGGAGGAGCGTTCTCAAAGCGCAGCAGCAGCCCGCCTTCAAGCCGAGTGCGATTGTTGGCCGCCGCCTGTTGCAGCAGCGAACTGGAGCTTTGCGGCAAATTGCCCGGGGTCAGCAGCGGAGAAGGTGTATCAGTCAACGAGCCCTCGCCCCGATTTGCCGAGTCGTTGTGTTCCACCACACTCTCGGTCAGCGAATTGATGCTCCCGGTGACACTGACAAGCAAATTGCCAAAGGTCGCTCTGAGTTTCTCGCGGATCGGCTCCAGGATCTTTTCCAGCCGGTCACGAAACGAAGAGAACCACTCGATCAATCCATCGAGATCCTTTCTCATCCCTTCACCGGGAGTCCAACTGAACAGCTTTTCCACATTGGTCTTTGCCGTGATCGACAACGCCCAGATCAGATCCCAGATCGCTGCAAACAGCCCCACCACGGGTTGCCAGTTACTGCTTATCAAGCCAAGCGGGCTCCACTCGAAAACCTCTCGCAGGCTGCGAAAAAGCACCTGGACAGCCTCTCTGATCGGCTCCAGGTTTCTGATCAACACCCCAAACCCGCTCATGTTGAAGAGCAGATTCAACGCCTGATACACCCGCCCGGTACCGGCGCTGAAGTCTTGCCAGAGGGCGCTCAGATAAGCGCTGACCGGCCCCCAGTTGGCAATCAATTGCCCGATGGGCGTCCAGGCGAACACGTCCTTGAAAAGACCGACCATGGACATGACCGTGGGTGAAATCTTCCCCCACAGCTGGATGAAAAACCGTGAAACCGGCTTCCAATTGGCCACCACCACACCGGCTACCGCAGCAATCGCCAGCATCGCTAAACCTATAGGCGAAGACAGTGCGGCAAAGACCGTGGCCGCCGAAGCCGCCACCGTAAAGGCCACTGCAGCGGCCGCCAGCCCCTCCACCAACCCCGGGTTATCAGCGACAAATTGGCCGACCGACGTCAGTACGGGCTGCAGTCCCGTGACAATACTGTTGATAGCCGGCAACAGTGCCACCCCCACATTGAGGGTGATTTTTTCCACCGCCTCATCGAAAAGCTTGAGGTTCTGGGAGGTGTTACCCAGCTCGTTCTCCGGGCTGGCGTCCCCCCTGATGGCCGCAGCGGTTACCGCCCTGATGTTCTGCGCCTTGATCGCGGACTGAACACCCGCGACAAAGGGCGTAATAAGCCCCTTTCCAGAGAACAGCCCCGAAAGTTCGAGATCTCCGAGACCACTTTCCTCCAGGCTTTTTCTGAACTTGCCGACCATCTGACGAATGCCGGTGAGTTCCGGATCGACGGCCTTGCTTGCGCTCTCGGCCACAGCAGGCTTGACCACCTCAGTTTCGGCCTGGACCTGCTGCACAGGTGCTGCCGGTTTGGCCTGTCTTGTCTGCTTGGGCCGCCGGCCCTTGGTCTTGTTTCTTTTTCGATACGCCATCACTGCACCTGCTGCATCGCATTGATCCGTTGCGCGTGCTCCAGGGATTCCCGGAGCACATCCAGTGGCCTGGCCATCATCTGTTCGGGGTCAACCTTCCAGAACCAGGCCAGGTCATAGGCGACAGCGATCAGGTCGGCGATGGCTGCGATGCCGCACTCATGAAAAAACTCGCCACCGCCCAGCTCAGGGCGTTGAGGTCCACCAAGTCCAGCTGGTTCACCGAGGACGGTGGAATACCGGCGCAGACCGCGATGTATTTGGCCGCGACGTCCATGTCGAGGCTGACTTCTTCGCTCTTGTCGATCTTGTAAGGCAATGCCTTGATCGCCCGCACTTCCTGCACCGTTGGGCGGCGCAGGCTGAGTTCGCTCAGGGGCTCGCCGTGGGCCTCGATCGGCACCTGCAGCTTCACCAGGTTGCTCATTGCCAGGTCCCCTTCTGCCCTTCGAAGTTCAGCTCGATGCTGGCGTCGTCACCCTTGGCAATAGGCTCGTCCACCAGGTAGGCGCCGGCCAGCACGTAGACCTTGCCGTTGGCGAACTCGCAGGTGACGGTCATGTCGACGCCTTCGATCAGCTGCTTGAGCGGAAAGTCCGGGGTGTGCAGTGCAGTGACTTTGAACGACGGGGTGAGGTCGGTTTCCTTGTAGAAACCCGGAACCACGGTTTCCCGCTTGACGGCCATCAGCGGTGCTTCGCAGCCGCCGCTGATGGTCAGTTGAGCGCCGTCCACTTTGACGTAGCAGGTGCCCGCAATCAGTTGACCCATGATGTTTCTCCCAAAAAATAAGCCCGCTCAAGGCGGGCTGAAAAAGCGCAGTGATGCAGGTCCGGCTCAGGCCGCGGCGTCGTACTGCAGGCGGAATTGATTGAGCAGCGCGAACACCCGCAGGCCGTTGATGTAGTCCGGCGGGAACAGCACATTGACCCGGCTCGGGTCCTGCACGTCGCGCTCGACGATCAGGTGCTCGGCGAACAGGTCGGCGTTCTCCACATGGCCTTCCAGCTCCAGCTTGGCGTACTGGGCGATCAGCTCACCGCGGATGGTGCTCGGGGTGACGATCGGCTGGCCGGCGCCGAAACGGGTGCCGTCGGCGGCCAGCTTGTGGCGCCCGTACTTGCTGGTGATCACGCTTTGCAGGCGACGCACGATGAACGCCGACTGGTGCATGGTTTCGCTGTCCAGGTAGGAGTTGTCGGCCTGGCCGTAGGCGTTCTTCTGGTAGGTGGTGATCGCCCGCTGAATGCGCATGTAGCCGCCTTCGTAGTAGGCGGTGGCGATGCCGTAGCTGAGCAGCGACTGACGCTCGGTGAGGGTGAAGCGTTCGCTGGCAGGCGCCGGGTCGATCCCCGGCAGGCTGCCGCTCTGGGTCGGACGGCTGGCGTCGGCGGAGATGAACACCGAGGTCCGCGCCGCCAGGGCTGCGGCCTGGACCCACACGGGCTGAGGCACACCGGTTTCCAGGGCCTGGACAGTGATGTGCTGATCGTTGCGGACCTGACCGGCCGCCACCAGGGTGCCGACGGTGCCGCGCTTGGCACTGTAGACATGGCCGAACAGCTGCTTGGCCCAGGACCAGCGGCCGGTGTTGTCGTCCATCACCGCTTGCCAGGCATTGAGACTGGCAGTGTCGGTCCAGGGCATGCAAATGAACTCGAACGGTTCGTCGCCCAGGGCGGCCAGGGCCGCGACCTGATCCGGCACACCGGTGCCACCGGCCATCTTGCCCAGTACCAGGGTCAGGCCGGCCGGGGTTTCTTCGCCATTGCTCTTGCCCAGGCGATTGAGTTGCAGGCTGATGTCGTTGCCGCTCTCGCCGGTCCACTTGGCGCTCAGGGTCACCGTGCCGTCGACCGCCGCCGCGGTCACCGGCAGGTCCACCGCCGCGTTGACCTTCAGCGCCAGGGCGCTGGCCGCCTGGGCAGCGCTGGCGCCACTGACGATCGAGGCCTGCACCCGCACCCCGCCGACGTACAGATTGAGCAGGCCGGCGGTGCTGGCGCTACCGGTGAGCTTCAGCTCGGCCTTGGCCACGCTGCCCTCGGTGCTGTGCAGCGGCAGGCACCAGATCTCGCCCACCGGGTCGGTCTTGCGCCAGGTTTCATACATCGAGGCGAGCATCGAACCTTGCCCGCCGATGCTCTTGGCCAGGGCCACGCTGGACACCAGCACCAGCTTGCCGAGGTCGTCGCCGGTCTGGTTGTCATTGACTTGGGCGACGATCAGACGGCGCATGGCCGACGACGCGCTATTGGCCGCCGAGTTGTCCATCTCGGCGTAGAACAGCGGTACACGGATGTCCGCCGGGATATTGCTGAAACCGATCGCCATTATTTGGCTCCTTGAGATTTCGCCGCTTTCACGGCTTTGCTAGTGATATCGCCATCGGCCAGACGCCGGCGCCACCAGGCGTTGTCCGGCACTTCACGGCCGGAGGCGGGCAGCAGATCGCCTGCTTCCGGGTCCGGTACGGCACGGCCAGCGACCGGCAGCACGGTAATGCGTTTGCTCATTGCTTCAGCTCTCCTGAAAAAGTCAGCTCCAGGCGCCCGTCGGGCCCTGGACGTTGCAGATTGGGGTCCGCCGGATCGATGGCATCGACCCGCACCGTGACCCCGGTAAAGGACGGCAGGCCGTCGAGTTCACGCTCATGCCAGGTTTCCGCCGGCTGCCCGGGCGAGTTGCGCCCCAGCTGGAACTCGGCGAAAAAGCGCAGGCGATAGAGCAAGCGAGTGGCGTCGAGCGACACCAGCTCGCCGCCGTCGTACTGGATCGGGTTGTACTCGGCGCCGGGCTTGAAACCGACCAGGGCGCGCCAGACTTCGGCGCGCAGGTCGTGCAACGGATTCAGCGCTTTTGTAGGGTCGGTGGCGCCAAGTGCCAGAACCACTTCAAAACGATCGCGGATGGTCTGGCGAATGATGTTTTGCCCGACGCTGGCGCTGGCCAGATCATTGACTGGCGCCAGATAGGCGGCCGGTGTTGATGCGCCAGCGCCGGTTGCGGCATCGCTGCCAATAACGATGTGCCCCGCAAGGCTCGGGCACTGTGTTTGTAGCTGATCGAGAACAGCCGTGAGTTTCATCAGAAGACTCCTGGAACGGGATTCATCGAGGCAGCGGCGAGGCTGGTTTCTCGGGGGCATGAAAAAACCCGTCGCAACGGGTTTTGAAGAAACCGCCTGGAACCGCTGCCCCAGGTTGACGGCTGGATCTGTGGCCGACGGTTGCAGAGCCCATTCGCCCCCTCACTCCCGCCCCGCCGGCAACAGCTCAGCACCGGCCTTGAGCCCGGCCTGCAGCGCCGTCCAGAACTCGGCATTTTCATAGCCCATGGCCCAGACGCTGGTGCCGCCCAGGCCCAGTTTGGCGACCAGTGCGGTCTTGGTCTGGATGCTCGCGGCGTCGTCGTACCAGAGCACCGGTTGCGCGCGCTCCGGGGTCCATTCCACGCCGTCGGCAAAGGTCCGGACCGGGCCCCAGGTGGCGTAAGGAGTGGCCGAGGCTGCGTCCCGATGGGTGACGGCGCGGTGCTCGGCAATGATTTCCTGATAGGCCGACCAGTGCACCCGGTTGCCAATGCTGTAGTCCTGACCGTAGGCCGGCAGCCCGGCCAGGACCTTGCTCGCCGGAACTCGGGAAACGGCGTAACGGAGCAGCGCCTGCTGCCAGTCAGCACCGGACTCGGGGCCGGGCCAGACTTCGTGGTGGAAACCACCGCTGCTCCAGCCCGGCCCGACCTGGTCGTAGGTCATCACCTGGAGGTAATCCACCGCCGCGCCCAGGGCCTGGTAGTCATAGCCTTGCAGGTACTCGGGCTCGCGGTCGCTGAGCTTGGGCGGGATGCTGATGATCAGTTTCTTGCCACTGCCCCGCAGGGCGCTGCCCAGGGCTTTGACGTAGGCGGAAAACGCCGCGCGGTTCCTGGGCTCGACCTTTTCGAAATCCAGGTTGATGCCGGCGAACCCACCGTCCCTGGCCAGCTTGACCAGTTGCTCGACGGTGCCGGCACTCAAGCGACGGTCGTTGAGGATGGAGTGGGAAATCGCCGGGTCGAAGGCGCCGATGTCTTCGTTGTAGTCGGAGACGGTCGGGTACAGCGGCAGGGATTGGCTCTTGGCGAAACGGATGATGCCTTGGGTGGTGGGGTTCATGCCGTCCTGGTGCAACTGGCCGGTGACCGTCAGCCCGTAGGTGCTGCCCAGGCCGACCGCCGACAGGTTGCGGTGGAACGCCCGCAGGTTGCTGTAGGACGCCTCGACCTGGCCGTCGGTGTAAGCCAGGACAAACGGGGCCGCAGGGGCTGCGCTCACCAGCAGCACGCTGCAAGCGCCGATCAAGGCGCGGAAAAAATGCCGGATCGGCAAGGTGATAGCTGAATTCATGAGTACTCCTGCGGGCGGGTTGCCGCGTCAGTGGAAAATGCTGCCAAGGCTCAGAGCTGCTCCACCCTGAGCGGTTTGCCGGCCTTGGGCGGCTTGCCCTTGGCCTTGGCCTTGCCTTGCTTGCCGCCGTTGCACTCGACCGTGGTCGTCCACCCGGACGGGGTGAACAGCTGCTCGACCGAATCCACCAGGTAGTCACCGTCGAGCCCGGCCTTGAAGCCCTGGGCATTGATCATTCGCTCGGCGAACAGATCGGTACGCCCGGCAAGGTCCAGGCGCACGCTGGCGGTGCTGCGGTTGAAGGCCGCCAGGCGAGCCTTGGCGGCCTGCTCGGCGGCGGGCTTGTTCGGGTAGAGGTGGCGGTCGGTATGCACCGCGGGCGAGTCGCCCGGCGAGTGGTCGTTCCCCAGGTCGATGACCCGCAGCTTTCCGCTTTTCGGGTCCTGGTGCCGGGTCTGCACCGCCTTGTGGGTGCTGCCGTCGCTCAGGCGGAACTGATAGCGGCTGACGTCGCGACGAGTGAGGGTGACAACGCCCAGGGCTTTGCCACTGGCACTCTGTCCCGCCTGCCGGGGCAGCACCAGCAGCTTGCCTTCGGCAACCTTGGCGGTGCAGTCGTACTGCCTGGCCAGGCGGGTGATGAAGTGGAAATCGGATTCATTGAGCTGATCGATGCGCGGCACCTTGATGGCAAGCGGGCACACGGCCTGCCAGCCATTACGCGCCGCCAGGTCACGGACAATCAGTTGCAGCGGAACGTTCTCCCAACTGCCACTGCGGGTGGTCTTGCCACTGCCACGCATGTCACTGGCCTTGCCGCGAATCTCGATCGCGTCGGGCGGACCGTTCACCACCACCTCATCCACGGTGTAGCGCCCCAGGCGAGTCAACGCCTGGCCGGCATAACCGAGGAACACCTCGATGCTCGCGCCCCGCCGGGGCAGCGCCACGGCGCCGTCGCGATCATCGATGCGCAGCTCGAATTCATCCGACTCCATGCCGGGCTTGTCCGTAGTGCGCAGCGACAGCAGCCGGTCGTTGAGCTGCGCGCTGATGTCCCGGCCATCGGCAACAATGCGAAACGCTGGGGTCATGAAGCCTGCTCCAGAAAAAACAAACCCCGTGCTCGACGGGGCTTGTTGAGGGGGGTGTGGGTCAATCCCATAGCTGGACCATGGCCTCGGCCCGGGTCGCCAGCTCCGGCAGCCGGATCAGTACCCCGGCGCGAAACGGCTGGGGCTCGTCGGCCAGGCCCTGGTTGGCATCCAGCACCGCCTCGACACAACCGTTGAGATGGCCGTAGTGCTGGTAGCACAGGGTGTCGAGCAGATCACCGTCAGACGTTCTGCAAGTCGTCGCCATAGCTTACGAACTCCAATGAAAAACCTTGTTTGCGCGGGATGCCGCCGGCCAGCAGGTGGCTCTGGTCTTCCTCGATGCTGGTCAGGCACCAGGTGCCCAGCACCTCACCGTAGCCCGTGGTCAGGCTCAGCGGCTGCAAGCGCCGGCCGATGCTGCGCAGGGTCTGCAACTGCCCCAGACCGCCCTTGAACCCGGGAAACACCGCCCCCTTGAGGGATATCCGCTCTTCGCCCTGGCCCACCGCCTGCTGGGCAACACTGCGGCCCAGGCGTTCCTGCCCGGCCCAGCGGAACCCGGTCTGGCGCCGCAGTTCCTCGAAGGCCGCGGTGTCGACGTTGAAGTAGTAGGGCTGAGCGCCAGCACCTAGCGGTTGCAGGATCAGCAGGTGCGGGAAGGGTTTCACCGCCTCGGCCGCCGGCGTGGCCGGCTCGGCAAACGCGGCGCTCGGGAAGATGTTGCCCAGGGAAGGGCTGATCTGCCCGCCGATCCGATTGATCGCCGCGCCGGCCTTGGCCACCTGCTCCTGCAAGGCGCCAAGGCGCTGCTGCACCTGCCCCGCCACCGTCACCGCCTGGCTGTACTTGGCCGCCACTTCACCGACGACCGACTGCGCGGCGCTGATGCTGCGCATCGTGCGTTGCAACTTGGCGCCCAGCGCCGGCCCGACAAAGGGCAGGTTTTCCAGTTCCAGGGCCGCGCCGCCGATGTCGCTAATGGCGCCGTTCATGGGCCCGAGCATTTCATCGGCACTGCGCCGCCCCGCCTCTGCTGCCGCCACCAGGGAACCCAGCCCCGACTGCAGCTGTTCCATGTAAGCCATGCCCTCTCCTTAAACGTGTGCAGCGTCGAACAGCTGGCGAGCGGCAGCCTGACGGCTGAACTCGTCGAACTGCCAGCGCAGATGCGGTTCCAGTTCCCGGGCCAGTTGCGCGGGGTCGCGCACATCGCCCTGGACCGAGATCGACAGGTAGGGCGCGAAGCTGAACTGCTGCTCGATCACCGGTGGTACCTGCGGCTTGAACGACTCTGGCGCGGTGATCATGGCCGGCGCCGCGCTGGACGACGACGGACTGGTCATCGAACGCACGGCCTGCCCCATCAGCGGAGGTGTCTGGCCTTTCTGGAAGGATTTGGCGATATCGCCCATGACCGGCGGGATGTTCTGCCCGGCGTTGCGCATCATCAGCGGACCGGCTGCGGGCATCTGCTTGAGCGACTCGTCGGAGCCGAACAGCTTTTTACCCAAGGCACCACCGGCGGCCGAACCACCCCAGGCGCCCAGTGCGCCGCCCACCAACCCGCCAATGACAGTACCGATGACTGGCACCACGGAGCCGATGGCCGCGCCTGCTGCTGCACCGGCAGCGGCCCCGGCAAGATTGCCCGCCGCCTCGCCGTAGCCCTCGGCTTTTTCATCCTGGGTCTGGGCATTTTGGTAGGTGTCCGCTATCTGGATACCCGCACCGATCACCGAAAGGAGCCCACCGCGCTTGAGCAACGATGCCGCCCCTTTGGCCAGGGAGCCAACACCTTTAACTGCCGCTGCAGACGCGCCCGCCCCCTTGGCCACTTTTGCCAGCCCGCTGGGCGCCAACGGGCTCTTGCCCACTGGGCTGCCCACCCGCTTCGCACGTGGCCCGCGCCTGGGCGCATTACGCCCGCCACGGCCCCGTCGGCGTTGCTTGTCCAAGCCGCAGTCGATCATCGGCTCGCAACAGTCGACGCCTGGCGCATTACGGCCAGGCGCTCGTTTTGCCGCCGTGGGGTCGACTTTCAACCCACCCCGCAAGACATTCACCAGGCCCTTGCCCATGGTGTAGACCGCCATGAGTTTCTTCACCGCGACATAAGCGGCGCCCAAGGCGGCCACACCCTGCACCAACGATGGGTTCTGCTCCGCCAGCTCGGTCAGCTTGCCGACCAACAGGGTGATGCCCTTGGCCGCTAGGTCCGTGGCCGGTCGCAGGGCCTCCCCCACCACCCGCTGGCCTTCGTCAATAGCCTGATCGGCTTCAGCCCACAACTGCTTGGAGGCTTGTCGGCGCTCGGCGAGGTTCCTGGCAAGAACGCCAGAGGCGCTCAACGAATCCTTCTTCACCTGCTCATACTGCTGGCGGCCCTGGGTCTGGGCCAGCAAGGCCGCCTTGATCTGCATATCGGTGAACAGGTCGCCGGTGCGCAGCGACTCTTCCAGGGCCTCAAGGGTCGCCTTGGCCTTGGCCGGGTCGGTTTCCTGGCTGATCTGCGCCTGGGCCTCGGCCATCTTCGCGGCCTTGGCCGGGTCAATGGCCCTGACGTAACGCATGGCCAGGGCAAAGCTCGCCTCCAGGCTCGACATGCCCTTCTGGATACCGGTGTTGAGCGACGCCTGATAATCAATGCCGGCATCTTCATAAGCCTTGACCGCTTCACTGGAGCCGATTTTGTCGATCCAGTTCTGCAGTTGACCAGCGGCCTGATCAGCACCGCCCGCGGTGTTCATCTGCACTTGCAGCATCGAGCCCAGCTGACTCACCGCCTCCATACCGGTAAGCCCTTGCGCGCTTGCGCTCTTGAGCAGCGCCGGGAGCAAACGCGCCATGTCGGCGGCTTCAAAATTGCCCGACTGCCCCTGCTGGGCGATAGCCTCCAGGGCCTGCTCCATGACCTTGGGATCACTGATTCCGGCTTTCAGCTCCAAGGCCCGCATCAGGTTTGCGGTGTCGTCGACACTCGCGCCCTGCCCCACCGCAAACTGGGCGGCCAGCCCTGTGTAGCCTTGTGCCTTGTCCAACGACATGCCGCTGGCCATCATCTGGCTCACCAGCGCCGCCACGTCGTTACGGGCCATCCCCGTGTCACGCGAGGTCTGAATGACCGTGCGGCTCAACTGCGCTTCCTGAGGCTGGTTGACCACATTGGCCTTGATCGCCATGTCACGGATCAACGCCTGATAGTCGGCGCTGATCTTGACCGGGGCGCGCAGTTTATCGACCCCGAACTTTGCCCAGTCATAAGCCGCCTTGAAGTCGGCCTTGCCCCGGGCAACCTGCTGCAGCCCACGGGCCTGAAGCGCAGAACCCCGAGCCACCTTGCCCAGCGCTTGATATTCCTGGCGCAGCTTGTGCACCTGAATACCCTGCTTGCGCAGCCCATCCCGGTGCTCTTCCAATTGAAGTTTCAGCCCGGCTGCGGAGGCCGCGCCAGCGGCGTGAGCCTTTCTCCATTCCCTGCCCAGGCGTTGGGTTTCACCGATGGTGCTTTGCAACCCCTTGGCCTTGCTGCCCTGCTGCTCCAGTTGCTTGATCCGGTCTTCCACCGTCTTGAAGGCGGCGTCCCACGTCGAACTGAGGGCGGTACCCAGCAGCACCAGCCCCGATACCCGCTTGTTCGCCATCTGCTTCTCCTGATCCTTGGGTGACGGGCTCAATCCGTGAGCCACCAGACCATGTCGGAAAACCTCATGGTCATGATTTCCTCGGCGGCGAAATGCAGCTCGCTGGCGAGCCGCTTCGCCGCCATTTTCATCACCGCAGGATCAAAGCTCGTCGTCTTGCACCAGGCGAAAATAGCCGGCCTGCAGGCGCTGATAATCCTTGAGCGCCATGCCCTCCAGGTCCTTGGCGCTGATTTGCGCCAGGCTGGCAAACAGCATCAGCTCGCGCTGCTCATCATCGCCAACCGCCCCGGCATTGGCCGCGCGCACATCACGCACGGTGGGCGCGCGCAGGGTGACCTTGTCGCAGACCACGCCATTCATCTCCACCGGCTTGCTGAGGCTGATCACGACGTTATCCGCGCTCAGGGTCATCCAGGCCGGGATCGTGTTGATTGCTTGAGACATGCGGTTGGTTTCCTTACAGGCCCAGGGCCGAACGTTGGGCGGCGAGCTGGTCGACGCCGTTGATCACACGCTTCATGCCCAGGGCATCGATCTCGTAGATCAGGCGACCGTCGACTTCCAGCTTGTAGTAGGTCAGCGCCACGTTGTGCTTGACCTCGGCCTTGTCGCCGGACTTCCAGTCGCCCATGTCGACCTCCTTGAGCAGGCCGCGCAAGGTCACGATCACCGGGGTGACCTTGCCCTTGAGGCCCTTGAAGGCACCACGGAACACACCGTTGAAACCGCTGCCATCGGCCAAGCCGAACATCTTCAGCGACTCGCGGCGCACACCGGTGGTGGTGAAGCCGGCTTCCTGTTTCTCCATGCCCATGTCCAGTTCCACCGGCACATCCATGCCGCCGACACGATGCTCCTCGGTCTTGAGGGTCAACTTGGGCAGGGTCAGGCTCGGCACGTCGCCTTGAAAGCTGATGCCATCGACGAACAGGTTCATGTTCGCCAGGGTTTCGGGAATCATTGCCATTGCTGCTGCTCCTTAAGCGGTGTGTTCGAGGACTTCGGTCAGCCACTGGTTGGTGACCTCGACCCGGAAGTTGGGGTTTTCGGCCGGTGGCACGTCGGTGAAGCGGATGTTCCAGTACACCTTGCCCTGCTCCAGCTGGCTGGCGGTGTTGAGCTCAGTGTCGGCGTAGACCTCGAAATTGATGATCGCGCCCTGGTTCTTCAGGTCGCGCATGAACGCCTGCAGGCCCTCGGTCACGTCCTTGACGTAGGTCGCGGTGATCGAGCGGTCCACCGCCCACTTGTGGCCGTAGAGGATGGCGTCCATGACGATGTCCATGGTCCGCACCCGGGTGACAAAGGCCCACTTCGGATCGCTGGACAGCGTGCGGTTGCCCCACAGGCGGAAGCCTTCATCACGAATGATGGTGGTGATGTTGGCGTTGTTCAGCAGGTTGGCGCGGCAGGTGTCATCGCCGTCGAGGAACTCGATGGAACGCGAGGTGCCGGTGATGCCGACAAACTCCTTGTTCGATGGCGAGGCCCAGAAGCCGTACTCGTTGTCGGTCCAGGCGAACAGCCCGGCGACCCAGGCCGAAGCGGCTGCATCGACGGTGGCGCTGGCGCCGTTGTCCCAGTACCGGATGCCCGGATCGACCAGGTAGGCGCGCTTGGCGCCGAAGTTCTTGGCGTAGGCCAGGGCCGCCTCGTCGGTGCTGTTCGGGCCGTCGAGAATCGCCAGGCCGCGCAGCTTGTCGGCCAGGGCGACCAGGGCGGTACCGACCGCCAGGGTCGAGCTGTGCTTGGGCGCCACCAGCAAGCGCGGCTGGGCGTTGAAGCGGCTCTTGCCATCGAGCAAGGCTTGCAGACCGGTACGTTTACCGTCGGCCAGCACCCCGCCGATGATCGCCGAGGTCTGCTCGGCCGCATCCGCCACCTTGGCCACGCCGCAAGCGACGATCACCGCCTTGGCCCGTTGGTAAATGGCCTGGCAGGCCTTGGTAATGGCCGCATCCGGGCCCCAGGCGGCGATGGCCTCACGCTCGTTGGTGATCAGCACCAGGTCATTGCTCTTGGCACTGAAGGCCGGAGCCTCGGTGAAGGTGTCCACCAGGCCGATGATCGAAGATGTCGGCAACGAGATTGTGCGCGCGCCGGTGTCGACGTTGGTGACAGTAACGCCGTGGAAAAAACCACTCATGGATAAACTCCAGACATGAAAAAGCCCCGGGTGAAGGGGGCTCATAGGGATGATTGATTAGTGGGGAGCGGGAAAGAAAACACCCCGACGGTGCGGGGCGTTTATTGGGTTTGCTCGGCGATCCAGGATGGGGCCACTGGGCGGTGCTCGGTTTGTGGAAAGTCCGGGGATTGGGGCCAGTTGCGTAGGGTTTGTACGTAAACAAGCAGCTCCTTGAACTGCTCACCTGTCAGCGTCGTAGGGGCCTCAACTTCCAGTTGATCGCGGTGCCGCTCGCGCAGCCACATCACAGAGGCCAGCTCGATGTCGCGCCACTCGCGTTCCTGTGCCGCCAGGTCCGGAACAACTTCGGGCGCATCGACAAGATACGGCAAGCCCTGTTCATCATGAGCACGGACCTTTCCTGGCGGAGGGTCGCCGATCACTGCTAAATACAGGACATCCGAGATTTCGAGTGCATCGGCGGGAATTGTCGGGTGCATACCGATGAGATAAGTGGTTCCAGTGCTAGGGCTATAAAGTCGCTTCATTTTCATCTCCAGTTCAGTAGCCCAATGCCAACCAGTGATAACCAACTGTAGGCATACCTGTCCCATATCCGTTAAGACGGAAGCGACCAGGCGTATCTTTTTGTGCCCCTGCTCCAACAAATACACTCCCGCCCGACTGTACGCCATCAGCCGTAACTAATACGTTCATGCAAGAACTAGGGAAGGCCATCGGAAACTGAACCAGTGCCGACTGGTCGTCGAGCGAACCCGCGTAGTAACCCCACTGAATGACCAGCCCCCCAAGCCACGTTGGGAAAGCGATATAGCCATTTGTGGCAAGGCTCACCGCAAACCCGAAACGGAGTTTCTTGGGTGTCGCTATGACGGCGTCATCAGTGCCAGCGCTTAGCTGTGTCAGAGTCGCAATCTTTGCCGTGCCTTGGTTGTTTTCCGTGGCCTGAGCCGCCAGTGGGGCCAATGCAGCAATATCAATGTTTCCCTGGTTGACGGGCGCATTCCAGGCCTTGATGCACCACATCACCGCCAAGTTGCGCGGACGGGTTTCAGTACCGCCTGCAGCTCCCGTCGCCACTACCTGGCCTTGATTGCCTGCCGACCATGCGTTACCACCAGTTCCGACGGTCGAATTCAGCATAATTGCCGGTGAGTTCACATGCGTATGGCTCCTGAACTCGTCAGCCTGAGAGCTACCCATCAAGCGACCGACGTCAACCCCACGCCCGTGGTCCCAGCCCCGCAGGAACTCGCCCCGCGACTCTGGCAGACGGAAGTTGCCAGCACCCTCATCACCTTTGTTGAAGTTGGTCCCCAGATACACCGCGAGATCGGGATAAGCGGCAATGCTTTGCACGCTACCGTTGAGTTCAAGGTAGCCCGGTGGAACCTCAGCCTTGGGAAATGGAATGATGGCGCCGACAGGGTGCGCAGACTTGAGTGCTGCCAGCTCCTTTACCAACGCTGCTACGTCGATATTTCCCTGATTGACTGGTGCGTTCCAAGCCTTGATGCACCACATGACAGAGAGGTTGCGCGGACGGGTTTCAGCCCCCCCAGTCGGGCTAGTCGGCTGGGTCAGTTCTCCAACTTTCGCTCCGTTGTGCAACGGCCCAGAAGACCCGCCGCTGCCGTATGTATTTTGATTACCGATAGGATGGGTGTGCGACTTGAACTCATCAGCCTGCCAAGTGCCAAGAGCACGCCCAACATCCACACCGCGCCCATGGTCCCATCCCCGCAAGAACTCCCCCCGGGACTCAGGCAACCGGAAGTTCCCTGCGCCTTCATCGCCCTTGTTGAAGGTGGTCCCGAGATAGGCCGCGAGATCGGGATAAGCGGCAATACTTTGCACGCTACCGTTGAGTTCAAGGTAGCCCGCTGGAACCTCAGCCTTGGGAAATGGAAGGATGGCGCCGACAGGGTGCGCAGACTTGAGTGCTGCCAGCTCCTTTACCAGCGCTGCTACGTCGATATTTCCCTGATTAACCGGAGCACCCCAGGCCTTAATGCACCACATGACCGCAAGGCTGCGGGGGCGGGTTTCTGTCGAAGTTCGCACAACCCGGGACGCATCAAACGTCAAGAGACTGGTATTGCTGTCTATCGTGGGGCTAGAAACCTGAGGGCTTCCCGGCTGTGATCCAAACACCCCAATGGGAGAAGCATTTACACCATCCGTCGCAACCGATCCTGTAATGTTCTGCAGGGCATCGAGCTGGTAGCTGCCGACTCCCCGTCCCAGATCAACACCTCGCCCATGATCCCACCCCCGCAAGAACTCGCCCCGGGACTCGGGCAGGCGAAAGTTTCCAGCCCCCTCGTCGCCCTTGTTGAAAGTGCTCCCCAGATACGCTGCCAGATCTGGATAAGCCGCAATGCTCTGCACACTGCCATCAATTTCCAGAAACCCCGGCGGCACGCTGGCCCTGGGAAACGCCACCATCGAGCCCACCGGCAAGGATGACGACTGCGCCACTATCGACTCGATCTCAGCCTTGGTGTAGGTGTCGGTAATGCCATGCCCGGCCAGGGTGCTCGGGTTGGTCCCGGCGATCACGCGGCCGTACTTGTCGACCGTGACATTGGCATAGGAGCCCGCGCTGATACCGGTTCGCCCTATGGCCATCTCGAAGGCCAGCGGCGTGGTGCCGAGGGCAATCGGTCCGTCGGTGACTAACTGCCAGACGCTGTCGCCGTTGACCGTGCCCTTTTCGATGCTGACGAACAGCCCGGGGGTGACCTCCAGGCTGGTGTCAGCATCCTGGGCACGGGTCCAGACGCCCGTCGACGACACGACATACAGCCCATTGTCCTTGGCCTGGGCCTGGTTTTTCACCAGCACCCGGGCATCGGCCGGCAGCAGCACCCCGTCGATGGTCTGAATCCCGCTCAAGGCGATATTGGCGGTGGTGGCCACCACCGCCGAGTGCTTGAAGTCCAGCTTGGCCAGGGCCTCGATCACCGCACTGTCGACATACTCGCGAGTCGCCAGCACCACCGCCGGATCGATCTTCAACACGATCTGCGCGGTGTTGGCGACGATGAAGTTCATGCGAATGACTTGGGTCTTGCCGGTGCCCTGGGCCAGCAGGGGCTTGAAGCTCGGGGCGCAGTTGGCCACCGCCACCAGGTCGCCGTCGGCGTCGAACAGGCCAATCTCGCGGATCCAGCGCCCACCGACATCAGGCGGAATCACCTGCTCGGTGATGATGATGTTGGGGTTGGCCGGGTCGGTGCGCACCTGGTTGACCGGGGCGCGGCGCCATTCGTTGATCAGCTTGGTCTGGGTCCGGTTCGGAATGGGGTCGGTGCCGTTGGCATCCCCTACCGCCATGTCCTTGAAGGTCCAGGGCGTGCCCAGGGCGGTGGCGTTGGCCTGTTTCGCCTCGCCCACCGCAGTGAGGATGGCAAAGAACTGACTGTTGGAATCGATCATGAGTACACATCCAGGGTGTCTGTTTCATCAATGCACATGACCTGGCCATAACGGCCGGTCACTTCAATATCGCGGGGTGTCGGGGGGTAGACGTCGAGCACTTCGCCCTGGTCCACGTAGGCGCCGTAGCCGATCACCCCGGTGGTTTCCAGGCTGATGGCCAGGCCTGTCATGTGCCGGCTGACAGGCCGGGCGTCATCGATCAGCCGGGTCAGCTCCTGGTACATCTCCTCGGTGATACCGGTGTCCAGCACCCCGACTTTCAGGGCAAAGGTGGCAGGTTCACCCAATGGGAGCATTTGCCACCATTCGACCACTTCGATCAGGTAGCCCAGCGGTTCCACCACTCGCCGCAGCGCACCGAGGGTGCCTTTGCGGGCGTGGATGAAGTAGGAGGCGCGAATGGCGTTGCGCTTGACCGCCTCGCTCCAGCGCGGGTCCCAGCGATCCACCGACCAGGCCCAGGCCAGTTGCGGCAGCAGGTGCACCGGGCAAGTCGAGGGGTTGTACAGCGTGCGCAACATGGTGGCGGTGTCACCGGCGTGGGTCGCCTCCAGGGCGCGCTCCAGCGGTGTGCTGTTGTTCGGCAGCAGGCGGGTCATATCAGCTCCCCAAGGTGACGCTGTAGCCGGTGCAGTACGCCGCCTGGGCCTTGGTCGGGACGACGTCCTGCCAGCCCGGCAGATCGACCCGGGCCACGCCGGCCACATGCAGCTGGGCATCGATGGCTGAACGCGCCACTTCGATGCCCAGGCGCCGGCGTGGGTTGACCCAGGCGGCCAGCTTGCGCTCGGCCTCGGCCAGGGCGGCGTCGCTTTCAGGCCCCGGGCCTTTCATGTGCAGCACCGCGTCGATGCGATACGGCAGGACCTGGGCACTGTTCACCGTGACCCGATCCCCCAGCGGTCGCACGTCCTCATCGTTGAGCGCCGCGGCCACCGTCGCCAGCAGTTCAGCCGGGGCGGTACCATCACCTTCCAGGCTCAGCACGGTGACCGTGACACAGGCCGGCGAGGGGCTTTCGGCCTCGGCATCCGCGACCCGCGCCGAGGCATTGCGGGCATGCAGGATGTAGCTGTTGCGCGGCCCGGCGGTGGTCAGCCCTTCATAGGCCAACTGCACACGTTCGCGCAGCGCGTCATCGGCTTCCTTGATCTCCGCCAGCGGCGGCACCGCTTGCGGGTCAGCCGCCTGAATCACCAGGCGCTGCAGATTGACGTTGGCCGCCAGGTGATCCAGGTCCGTGCCCTTGGCATGGGCCAGCAGCAGCGCCTTCGCCGCATCGTTGACCCGGGCCCGCAACAGCATGTCCCCGTAGGCGGACAGTTCCAGCTGCTTGGTGACGGGGTCGCTTTCCAGGCGGACCGTCCAGTTGTCGCCCATGTAGCGGCGAAAGGTCGCCAGCTTGCCCTGATACAGTTCTTCAAAATCCAGGGCTTCCAGCACCTGCGGCGCCGGCAGTGCCGACAAATCCAGCATGCTCATGCCGTCACCTCCACAACCGTGTCGTTACCCAGGTAGCGGCCCGTCAGTTGAAAACTGACCTGGCCATTGACCACCGCTACCACCGTTACCCGCTCCAGCTTCAACCGCGGCTCCCAGCGCAACAGCGCCCGGGCCACTTCAGCCTGCACCGCGCTCTTCCACCCGCCGGTCACTGGCAGGTCGACATAACGGCGCAGGTTGCTGCCGTATTCCGGGCGCATCCGCCGGCTGCCCAGCGGCGTGGTCAGGATGTCCTCGATGGACTGCCGCAAATGCTCGATGCCGGACAGCGGCAAGCCGGTACGGCGATCCATTCCGATCATCGTGTTACTCCTGCATCTGAAAGTCCGGGTGCTGCTCCAGGTAGTCCCGGGCCAGGCTGTCGTCCACCGGTGCCGATACGGCCCCTGCGACCACCTGCAGCTCGCGACCGTCCGCCAGGATCAGCGTGCGTGAGGCATAGCGGGTATCGCGAAACACCAGCACAGCAGTGCCCGCCGAGCGGCCAGGCTTTTTTTTCGGGATTGCCATATTTCTCTCCGGGTATAAAAAATCCGCACTGGGCGGATTGATCGGGTTGATCTGCGTGAGGGGGGCGCTGCCGGCGCTGATGGCCAAGGCATCACTGAGGCGTTGCAGTGGATCCGGGGCCGGGCATCACCCCCAGGTGGGTATGGGTCGAACCGACATTCACCCCGTTGTGCTGCAAGCTCGCACCGTTGATTCGCACGTCGCCATTCAAGGTGATTGCCCCCGTCAGGGTGATGCTGTCGGCCTTGCCGGCAATGCTGCTGTCCGTGACCAACGCCGAGCTGGCGCCGACCTGAATCGCCACCGTGCCAGTGGGCAGGCTGATGCTGTAGCTCTTGGCCTGCCAGTCGTAGATCAGCGAGCCGCCATCATCGAAACGCCAGACCTCGACATGCTCGCGGTTGTCCGGTTGGGCACCGGCATCGCCATACAGGCCTGGTACGAAGGTGCCCTGCGCCGGCTCGCCACTGGGGCTGATCAGCACGCCCTGTTCGCCCAGGCTCGGCGCCCGCCAGTGACGGGCCTTGCCGGCGGCCTGGCTATGCCAGCGAAGCCAGGCGCTGGTCCAGCCAGCCCCATCGCAAACCCGCACTCGGCCAGCGGCAAGGTCGACGCCGACGACACTGCAAGGAAGGATCAGGCCGGCGATCATGCGGTCGTGGGTTGCGCTGACGTAACTCACGACAGGTGCTCCGGCGACTGGTAATCACCTTCGTGGCCAGGCCCCGTATCGGGACTGAAACCCAATACCAGCGTTCCCGGGGGTTGCTTGGCCCAGGGCCATTGCTCCTGGCCGAGGTAGATGGACTGCTGCCATTGCACGGTCCACTCGGTTTTCGCTGTCGGATCCACGGCCGTGCCGGCAGGTTTTGCCCACACCGCCGTGGCGCTGCCGACAGCGTCGAGGTTCCAGTACTGGCAACGCAGCAGGTCCATGAGCTGCGCCGCCAGAGTGACGGCCTGCAGCGAGGCCTGTAAAACGCTCGGATCCACCCGTACACGGGCTTCAAAGGTTGTCAGCAGGCAACTGCGACCGTCGCCAGGGTCTGCTCCCGGATCCATGCCGGTGATTGCCCAGTAAATCGCTGTCTGCGCGGAGCCATCAACCCGCGAGGGGAATGCTTCGACAGTCTGCAGATGCGGCATGGCCGTCTTGATCGTCGACGTGATGGCGTCAGGTAGCTGCGTGAGTACGCTCATGGTCTGCTTCCAAGTCTGCTTGCAGGATCAGGTCGAAACGGCCGAGGCAGCGTAGGCCCGGCCGTTTCGACCGTGTTGAGGGGGTCCTCGCCCAGAAACTCAAGGCTGATCCGAATGCGAATCCCGGGAAGGCGGTTCGCAGACCCCGATGCGCTTGGCCGCCCAGCGCTCGTAGAGGCCGATGGCGACGTCGGCGCCGGCCATGGCGGTCAGGCAACCGAAGGCGCAGGCGGTCCAGATCGAGACGCCGGCGGCATACAGCAGCATGATTGCCGAGACCCCGCAGACCACGCAGGCCCCAGAGCGCAGCGCCAGGCGCCGCAACAGCGACCAGCCACGGGCGCCCTCCTTGTCGGCACGCCACATTTCGCCGGAAACGCCACCGACCAGCGCCAGGACGATGACCAGCCAGATCGGCATGTCCAGCAACGCTTGTTGCTCGTTTGTCATTCACGTCTCCCGTGCGGATTGAGGCCAGCGAAATGGCCAGTTGATAGAAGTCTGATAACGATGTTTCAAAGGGTCCCTGTCTGTTGGCGGCCCACATTAGGCAGGCATTCCAAAAAGCCCGGTCGCCCGGGCTTTTCAGTAATGCAAACCTTGGTCTTTCGGCACTACTGGTGCGGTACGGACCCATTCAAATTGTTCCTCCGACCGCGACCCTGTCCGCCGGATAACTGCTTCTGGTGCTTTACGCTGCACACCCGGGTCAGTTGCCAACCCTCTGAACCGTCGAGGCCGGTTCATCGCTGCCTTTGCTTTGCCACTAAAGAGCGTCGTTGCAGCCGTTGCTGAACGGCTTGAGATGGATAATATGCATTCATGCATATGCAGTCAATGCGTAAATGCATTTATTTATGCGTAAGAATTGCGCGAATGCATGGATGCCGCATAAATGCAGGGGCGGGGGATTTTTCGAGGGCAAAAAAAAGCCCGCTCGGTGGCGGGCTTGTCTGACGCTGATGGCTTAGCGGGCGTACATGCCCCACCAGAAAACGTGACCGAGGATGCTGATCTGCTCCTCCTGGATCTCCTGGAAGCTGTAGTCCTCATCCGGATGTTCATCGCGGTTGAAGCTACGCAGGCGGATCCCGGTGGGCAGGCGATACAGCTGCTTCACCCGCAGCTGGCCATTGTGGTTGATCGCGTAGAGGTCGCCATCGACGATGTCGCCAATCGCGCATTTGCCGGCATTGACCCCAACCGTGGCCCCATCGCGCAGCACCGGCAACATGCTGTTGCCCCGCACCGTCACGCACTTGGCCTGATCGAACTGCACGCCGTTGTGACGCAGGCTGCGCTTGCCGAAGCGCAGGCTGGCGCGCTCGCTTTCCTCGATGACGAATCTTCCTGATCCAGCAGCCAATTCAACCTCACGCAGAAAGGGAACCGAGACCTCGTCGTCGTCGACAGGGGTATCGTCATCCCACAGGCTTATGTCCTTGAGTTCCGAATGAATCTCGTCACGGGGCGCCACCGCGCGGGCAGGCGCGATGTCCACGCGCCCGCGCAGTTGATCGGTGCTCACCTGGAAGTATTCGGCGATCCGCGAGATGTGCTTATCCGACGGATCGACGATCTTCCCGCTGAGAATCCGCGAGAGGGTGGATTGAGGCACACCGGTGCGGCGGTGAAGCTCCGTGGGGGAGATTCCGTCGCGATCCAGCAGCTCTCTTAAGACGGTAGAAACGTTGCGTATTTGCATAGAACGCATATTGCTTGATCTTTTTCTCAATGACAAATGCTGTTTTGCATATTTGCAATGCATTTACCGGACAAACACAGTAGTGCCTTGGTGCCTGCGAGGCCTGGGCACCCATGGTAACCTTGCCGCCATCTGCAAAAAGCCGAGCCCAGCGCTCCTTTGCGTCACCCATTCAACGAATCCGCCTGAATACCCAATGAGTAAAAATACCTCCGATCTGTCCTCTCATACGCCGATGATGCAGCAGTACTGGCGCCTCAAGAACCAGCACCCTGATCAGTTGATGTTCTACCGCATGGGCGACTTCTACGAGATCTTCTATGAAGACGCGAAGAAGGCCGCCAAGCTGCTGGACATCACCCTCACCGCGCGCGGACAGTCGGCGGGCCAGGCGATTCCCATGTGCGGCATTCCCTACCACGCGGCCGAAGGCTACCTGGCCAAGCTGGTGAAGCTCGGCGAGTCGGTGGTGATCTGCGAGCAGGTCGGCGACCCCGCGACCAGCAAAGGCCCGGTGGAGCGCCAGGTGGTGCGCATCATCACCCCAGGCACGGTGAGTGACGAGGCGCTGCTGGACGAGCGTCGCGACAACCTGATCGCCGCCGTGCTGGGCGACGAACGCCTGTTCGGCCTGGCGGTGCTGGACATCACCAGCGGCAACTTCAGCGTGCTGGAGATCAAGGGCTGGGAGAACTTGCTGGCCGAGCTGGAGCGGATCAATCCGGTCGAGCTGCTGATCCCCGATGACTGGCCACAGGGCCTGCCGGCGGAAAAGCGTCGTGGCGTGCGGCGCCGCGCGCCCTGGGATTTCGAGCGTGACTCGGCCCACAAGAGCCTCTGCCAGCAGTTCTCCACCCAAGACCTCAAGGGTTTTGGCTGCGAAACCCTGACCCTGGCCATCAGTGCTGCCGGATGCCTGCTCAGCTACGCCAAGGAAACCCAGCGCACCGCCCTGCCCCACCTGCGCAGCCTGCGTCATGAACGCCTGGACGACACCGTGGTACTGGACGGCGCCAGCCGCCGCAACCTGGAACTGGACACCAACCTGGCGGGCGGGCGCGACAACACCCTGCAATCGGTGGTCGACCGTTGCCAGACCGCGATGGGCAGCCGCCTGCTGACCCGCTGGCTGAACCGCCCGCTGCGCGACCTCAAGGTCCTGCAGGCGCGTCAGTCCTCCATCACCTGCCTGCTGGACGGTTACCGCTTCGAACGGCTGCAACCGCAGTTGAAGGAAATCGGCGATATCGAGCGGATTCTCGCGCGAATCGGCTTGCGCAACGCCCGCCCGCGCGACCTGGCTCGTCTGCGGGACGCCCTGGCCGCGCTGCCGGAACTGCAAGAAGCGATGACTGAACTGGAGGCTGATCACCTCAAGCAGTTGGCGCTCACCACCAGCACCTACCCGGAGCTGGCAGCGCTGCTGGCCAAGGCCATCATCGACAACCCGCCGGCCGTGATCCGCGACGGCGGCGTGCTCAAGACCGGCTACGACGCCGAGCTCGACGAATTGCAATCCTTGAGCGAGAACGCCGGGCAGTTCCTGATCGACCTGGAAGCCCGCGAGAAAGCCCGGACCGGCCTGGCCAACCTCAAGGTCGGCTACAACCGCATTCACGGCTACTTCATCGAGCTGCCCAGCAAGCAAGCCGAGCAGGCACCTGCGGACTACATTCGCCGTCAGACCCTGAAGGGCGCCGAGCGCTTCATCACCCCAGAGCTCAAGGAGTTCGAAGACAAGGCGCTGTCAGCCAAGAGCCGTGCCCTGGCTCGGGAAAAGATGCTCTACGATGCGCTGCTGGAAACCCTGATCAGCCATCTGCCGCCACTGCAGGATACCGCTGGGGCCCTGGCGGAACTGGACGTGCTGAGCAATCTGGCCGAGCGTGCATTGAACCTCGACCTCAATTGCCCGCGTTTTGTCAGCGAGCCTTGCATGCGCATCACCCAGGGGCGTCACCCGGTGGTGGAGCAAGTGCTGACCACACCGTTCGTGGCCAACGACCTGAGCCTGGACGACAACACGCGAATGCTGGTGATCACCGGTCCGAACATGGGCGGTAAATCCACCTATATGCGTCAGACCGCGCTGATCGTGCTGCTGGCCCATATCGGCAGCTTCGTCCCGGCGGCCAGCTGCGAGCTGTCCCTGGTGGACCGGATCTTCACCCGGATCGGTTCCAGCGACGACCTGGCCGGTGGCCGTTCGACCTTCATGGTGGAAATGAGCGAAACCGCGAACATCCTGCACAACGCCACAGAACGCAGCCTGGTGCTGATGGACGAAGTGGGTCGCGGCACCAGCACCTTCGACGGACTTTCCCTGGCCTGGGCTGCGGCAGAACGTCTCGCCCAATTGCGGGCCTACACCCTGTTCGCCACCCACTACTTCGAGCTGACGGTACTGCCGGAGAGCGAACCGCTGGTGGCCAACGTGCACCTCAATGCCACCGAGCACAATGAACGTATTGTGTTCCTGCACCACGTCCTGCCAGGCCCTGCCAGCCAGAGCTATGGCCTGGCGGTAGCCCAGCTGGCCGGGGTTCCCAGCGCAGTCATCAGCCGCGCCCGGGAACACTTGAGTCGCCTGGAAACCACCAGCTTGCCCCATGAGGTGGCGCCTCCAGCACCGGGTAAAACCTCGGTTCCCCAGCAAAGCGACATGTTCGCCAGCTTGCCGCACCCGGTACTCGACGACCTGGCCAAGCTGGATCTGGATGACATGACCCCGCGCCGAGCGCTGGAAATGCTCTATACATTGAAGACGCGCATCTAACGCGAACGCCTTCAAGCTGTTAGAATCTCGCGCGGTTTGGGATGCTGCGAACTATTAGCCTGGTTCGCAGACTATCGCTCCCAAACCTGGCGACCCCGTCATGTAGGGGCTCCGCTGCCGCCGCCTGAGGAGAGAATTAGAAATGACCTTCGTCGTCACCGACAACTGCATCAAGTGCAAGTACACCGACTGCGTAGAAGTCTGTCCGGTGGACTGCTTTTACGAAGGCCCGAACTTCCTGGTGATTCACCCGGATGAGTGCATTGACTGCGCGCTGTGCGAGCCTGAATGCCCCGCTGTAGCGATTTTCTCCGAGGACGAAGTCCCGGAAGAGATGCAAGAATTCATTCAGTTGAACGTCGAGCTGGCAGAGATCTGGCCGAACATCACTGAAAAGAAAGAATCGTTGCCAGATGCCGAAGAGTGGGATGGCGTCAAAGGCAAGATCAAAGACCTCGAACGCTGATTACAGCTGCGTTCCCAAAAAGGCCCCTTGCGGGCCTTTTTGCATTTCAGGGAACGGGCTTCCTGCTATCAGGACTTTTTGACAGGCAAAAAAAAGGGGCGGTATGACCCGCCCACATTTTTCCCTAGTCCCTGTGTTCCTTTTCATCGTCCTGATGAATCGCTTCCTGCGATGTCCTGACCATCATCCTTGATGGCTGTGTCTATCCGTCGACACAGGGCTGATATTAGAGAGTTCCCCGCCAAGAGCAACCGCACTATTTGTAGGCGATTCTGTCAAAGCCTGTCGCAAAATTTATAAAAAACCTTATAAATCAATCATATAAAAAACACCCCTGGCAAACCTGGACAACTCAGAAGCAGCAGCGAACCGAACACCTACAAGAAAGTAATCTTTGGCTTACACGAAGGCTGAGGGTTAACTCAATTTCCCTGATCACTGCGCATTCAAATCCAAAATCTGCGCGCAATAAAAAGCCCCGAATCGATCGGGGCTCTTGGCGGATCAAGTGCAATAGCTACTGAAACAGCGACTCACTGGACAGCCCGTTCTTTTCGAGGATCTCCCGCAGGCGCTTGAGGCCCTCAACCTGGATCTGCCGAACCCGCTCACGGGTCAGGCCAATCTCCAGGCCGACATCTTCAAGGGTACTGCTCTCGTGCCCTCGCAGACCAAAACGACGAACCACCACTTCGCGCTGCTTTTCGGTCAACTCGGAAAGCCACTGATCGATGCTTTGTGACAGATCGTCGTCCTGCAACAGTTCACAAGGGTCTGTCGGACGGTCATCGGTCAGGGTATCCAGCAGGGTCTTGTCCGAATCCGGGCCCAGAGAGACATCGACCGAAGAAACCCGCTCGTTCAGACCGAGCATGCGTTTGACTTCAGCCACCGGCTTCTCCAGCAGGTTGGCGATTTCTTCGGGGGAGGGTTCGTGATCGAGTTTTTGCGTCAACTCACGGGCGGCGCGCAAGTAGACATTGAGTTCTTTGACCACATGAATCGGCAACCGGATGGTCCGGGTCTGATTCATGATCGCCCGCTCGATGGTCTGACGGATCCACCAGGTGGCGTAGGTCGAGAAGCGGAAGCCGCGTTCCGGATCAAACTTCTCCACCGCTCGAATCAGCCCGAGGTTGCCCTCTTCGATCAGGTCCAGCAGCGACAAGCCACGATTGACATAACGACGGGCGATTTTCACCACCAGTCGCAAGTTGCTTTCAATCATGCGTTTGCGCCCGGCCGGATCACCACTCTGCGACAATCGCGCAAAGTGCACTTCCTCTTCGGGAGAGAGCAATGGAGAAAAACCGATTTCATTGAGATACAACTGCGTCGCATCGAGCGCGCGCGTGTAATCAATGTACTTATGTTGCTTTAGTGAAGCGGAGCTTTTGGATTTGGCGCGAACGGAAGGTGGAGTTACCCCCTCATTATTCGACATCGAATCCATATCGATGCTGCTCTCCATAAGGAGAACCTCATCGTCGATGTCAAACTCCGGCACTTCTTTACTGAGAGCCATTGTTATAGTCCTTTGGTGAGTTCGACCTCAGGCTCAAGCGGCGCCTTTATCCCTGGCAACGCTGGAGCCTGTTCCCTCTACGTGAGCGGAACAGGCTGGTAACGGATCAACGACGTGGCAGGAATTGCAGCGGATCTACAGGTTTACCTTGTCGGCGAATCTCAAAGTGCAGTTTCACCCGGTCTGTACCAGTTGATCCCATCTCGGCAATTGTCTGTCCGACTTTGACCTGCTGTCCCTCCCGAACCAATAGCTTGCGGTTGTGGCCGTAAGCACTGACGTAGGTTTCGTTGTGTTTGATGATGACTAATTCGCCGTAGCCCCTTAAGCCACTCCCGGCGTAAACCACCGTCCCATCAGACGCAGCTAAAACAGGCTGTCCCAAATCCCCGGCGATATCAATGCCTTTATTCAAACTACCGTTTGAAGAGAATTTTCCAATGAGAACGCCGTTCGAAGGCCAGCCCCAACCCGTCGGAGCGGGGCCTGCAGGCGCCACCGGAGCAGGCGCTGGCTTGCTCGCAGGGCTGGTAGTGGCAGCCGTCGCCGGAGCGGTTGTTGTCCCTACCGGGCGACGGATGACGGTGGTCTTGCTAGAGGAAGAGGCACTGGACTGGGTGCTGGTAACCACCGTGGCCGGTGCGGTGCCGGTGCGGCCATCAAAGCGAATGACTTGCCCGGGATGGATGGTGTAAGGCTCGGCAATGTTGTTACGCGCGGCGAGAGCCTTGTAGTCCCAGCCATAGCGGAAGGCAATGGAAAACAAGGTATCGCCGCGACGTACTGCATATTCCCCGGTGGTCACGGTTGGGCGCTGCGGCGCAACATTATGACTGCGCTCGACCACCCCCACGCTGCTGGATTTGGTGCTGGAGCAACCGACCAACAAGGAGCTCAAGGCAAGGCCAATCATCAGTCGCTGAAAGCTTGTTGTACCCATACGCTGCGCAATGACTGTGAGGCTCACCCGCCGCTCCCTTTGTGGTGGTTGACGATATAGATTGCCTGACTCAGGCGTGGAATGACGCAAGTATAACTGCACGCCAATGCTTTACCGCTGGCAAAGCGCAAGGGACGACTGCAAGAACTTGCCGTTGACCGTCGCATCACTCATTGACGATCGCTACGGCACTAAGACACAGCCTGCCAGACAGAATTCACCTCTGACCTGATAAATGCCTTCAGGCCAGGGGACCGTTGAGCAACGGCACAAAACGCACCGCTCCCAGCACATGTCGGGCAAAGCCCTGTTCTTCACGGATGATCAGCATCAGTTGCTGCACCTCCCCCGCGCCTACCGGAATCACCAAGCGCCCGCCAGGCGCCAATTGATCGAGCAGAGCCTGAGGAATATCGGTGGCCACGGCAGTGACGATAATGCCGTTATAGGGGGCCAATGCCGGCCAGCCTTCCCAGCCGTCGCCCCAGCGAAACACCACGTTGCGCAGGTTCAGCTCCTGCAACCGTTCCTTGGCCCGGTCCTGCAGGACCTTGATCCGCTCCACCGAAAACACCCGTTCCACCAGTTGCGACAGCACGGCCGTCTGATAACCCGAGCCAGTGCCGATCTCCAGCACCTTGTCCAGCGGGCCAGCCGCCAGCAGCAGCTCGCTCATGCGCGCCACCATATAAGGCTGGGAGATCGTCTGGTTGTGGCCGATAGGCAGCGCTGTATCTTCATAGGCACGATGAGCCAAGGCTTCATCGACAAACAGATGCCGTGGTGTACGCCGAATCACTTCCAATACCTGAGGATTGGACAGCCCCTCGTCATAAAGACGCTGAATCAGGCGTTCGCGGGTTCGCTGGGAGGTCATGCCGATCCCCCGCCGCAGCAGATCATCTTGCTCACGAGCCATCAGCGAAGCCCCTCCAACCAGCCATCCAGGCTCTTGAACGCATCATTGAAGGTGCGATCCAGTTGCAGCGGCGTAATCGACACATAACCTTGCATCACTGCATGAAAATCGGTGCCCGGACCACCGTCCTCGGCGTCACCGGCGGCCGCGATCCAGTAACCCTCCTTGCCACGCGGGTCGACCACCTTCATCGGGGCCGCAGCACGAGCACGGTGGCCCAGGCGGGTCAGCTGGATGCCACGAATATGATCAAGCGGCAGGTTGGGAATATTCACGTTCAACACCGTCCGTGGTGGTAAATCCAGCAAGCCCTGGGCTTGCACCAGCTTGCGCGCGAAATAGGCAGCGGTCGCAAGGTTCTCTACCTGGCGCGACACCAGCGAAAAAGCAATCGCCGGGCGCTGCAGAAAACGGCCTTCCAGCGCTGCGGCGACCGTCCCGGAATACAACACGTCATCACCGAGGTTGGCGCCCAGGTTGATGCCCGATACCACCATGTCCGGATCGTGTTGCAGCAGGCCGTTCAGCCCGAGGTGAACACAGTCCGTGGGGGTACCGTTGATGCTGATAAAACCGTTGCCAAGGGTATGCGGATGCAACGGACGATCGAGCGTCAGCGAGCTGCTGGCGCCGCTTTTGTCTTGATCCGGTGCAATCACCATGCACTCGGCGTAATCCGCCAGCGCAGCGTGCAACGCGGCGATACCGGGTGCCGTTACCCCATCATCGTTAGAAATCAGAATGCGCATGAGCTGTCCGTCTGCCCCACCGGCACCAGATCGACGAGTTCACGCACCAAGGCGGTGGCGAAACATCCGGCCGGGAGGACGAATTCCAGTTGCAGAATATCAGGCTCGGGATAATGCCACGTCAAACCGCCAATGGGCAGCCGCAGGATGCGTCGTTCGTGGCTCATGCCGGCTTTAATCAGCCAATCACACAGTGCCACCTCACGGCCGGCAATCTGTTGCTCAAGCTCATGGGACACACCGCCCGCGGGAGAGTCACCCTCCCCCCACAACGGACCAGTGGGGTGCAGGTCGAGAATCGCCAGGCGGGGGTCCGAGCATTCATCCGGCCCGGCCACGAAAAAACTGCGACTGTCGGTGAACGCCAACAGATCCCCCACTTGCGCCTGCTGCCAGCTGCCGTCCGCCACTCGCGCCGCCAGCAGCTGGTTGAACAGGTAGCTGCGGGCCGTGGAAAGCAGACGGGAACGCACATTACGCTGCTCTGGCAGAGCCTGGCGCGCCGCCCAGCCACGAGCGTCCACCAGGTTGCCGCCGTCGTGACCAAAACGCTGGGCGCCGAAATAGTTGGGAATCCCACGCTGGGCGATCAGCTGCAGGCGCTCATCGATGGCCGAGTGATCGGCCTTGAGCTCTGTCAGGCGCAGGGTAAACCCGTTGGCCGCATGAGCCCCGCGCTGCAGCTTGCGCTTGTGACGAGTGGCCTTGAGGATTTTCAGGGTATGGTTTTCTGCCGCGCCAAGATCCGGGTCAGCCTTGCCCGGCAGTTGCACACTGAACCATTGACGGGTCAGCGCCTGGCGATCCTTGAGCCCGGCATAGCTTACGGTGCGCAACGATACCCCGGCCGCCTTGGCAATCCGCCGCGCGGCTTCTTCGGTATTCAAGCCACGCTTTTCCACCCACAGCCACAGGTGCTCGCCCTCACCGCTCAGCGGGATGTCGAGGACTTCATCGACTTGGAAATCTTCGGCAGTGGCCTTGAGTACGGCACTGCCCAGGGCATCGCCATAGGCCCGCGGGCCCAACAGTTGCAGTTCATTCATGGGCGTAGCAACAAGGCCACGGAGTGCACCGCGATGCCTTCCTCGCGGCCGACGAACCCGAGTTTTTCGGTGGTGGTTGCCTTCACGTTCACTTGGTCCAGTTCAACTTGCAGGTCCTCGGCGATCAAGGCCCGCATGGTTTCAATATGAGGGGCCATTTTCGGCGCCTGAGCGACGATGGTGTTGTCGACGTTGCCGACCTTCCAGCCCTTGGCATGGACAAGCGCGACAACATGCCGCAGCAGGACACGGCTGTCGGCGCCTTTGAATTGCGGATCGGTATCCGGAAAGTGCTTGCCGATATCACCCAACGCCGCAGCGCCCAGCAGGGCATCGCTAAGTGCGTGCAGCAGCACATCACCATCGGAGTGCGCGAGCAGCCCGCAATGGTGGGCAATACGCACCCCGCCCAAAGTGATGAAATCGCCCTCAGCGAAACGGTGCACATCGTAGCCGTGGCCAATACGCATAAAAAAACGCCCCGAAAAAGTCAGGGCGTGATTCTACCTGCTTTGGCAGGTATTAGGCGTTAAGAGCACGTGCATGGTGCTGCAAGTGATCACCTATGAAACTGGCGATAAAGAAGTAGCTGTGGTCATAACCTGGCTGCATGCGCAACGTCAGCTCATGCCCGGCATTCTTTGCCGCTTGCTGCAGGACCTCAGGCTTGAGCTGGCTGGCGAGGAAGTCGTCACGATCCCCCTGATCCACCAGCAACGGCAGCCTCTCGGTGGCGTCACTGATCAGTACGCTGGCGTCCCACTCGCGCCAGCGTGAGCGCTCTTCTCCCAGATAACGGGAAAACGCCTTCTGCCCCCAAGGACAATCCATGGGATTACTGATGGGAGCGAAAGCCGAAACCGACTGATAGCGACCGGGATTACGCAACGCGCAGATCAATGCCCCGTGACCGCCCATGGAATGCCCGCTGATCCCCCGCTTCTGCGAAGCGGGGAAGTGAGCCTCCACCAACTCCGGCAGCTCGTTCACTACATAGTCATGCATCCGGTAATGCTGGGCCCAAGGCTCCTGGGTCGCGTTCAGATAGAACCCGGCTCCCAGGCCAAAGTCCCAGGCGCCCTCCGGGTCACCGGGCACACCAGCGCCGCGAGGGCTGGTATCCGGAGCGACAATGATCAAGCCCAGCTCCGCAGCCATGCGCTGGGCTCCGGCCTTCTGCATGAAGTTTTCATCGGTACAGGTCAGGCCGGACAACCAGTAAAGCACCGGTAGCTTGCCGCCCTGTTCCGCCTGGGGCGGCAAGTACACCGCGAACACCATGTCGCAGCCCAACACCCGGGAATGATGCTTGTAGCGCTTGTGCCAGCCGCCGAAGCTTTTCTGGCAGGAAAGGTTTTCCAGACTCATCGCAGACCTCCAGCGACAAGCCGCAAGCTTCACGCGGCAAGCCGGTATTTCGCGCTTGCCGCTTGAAGCCCACCGCTTGCCACTGTTCTTAGAAGTGAATGACGGAGCGAATGCTCTTGCCTTCGTGCATCAGGTCGAAAGCCTTGTTGATATCTTCCAGGCCCATGGTGTGGGTGATGAAAGTGTCCAGGGGAATCTCGCCGGTCTGGGACATTTCCACGTAGCTTGGCAGTTCGCTGCGACCGCGCACGCCACCGAAAGCCGAACCACGCCATACGCGGCCGGTCACCAATTGGAAGGGACGGGTCGAAATTTCCTGGCCAGCACCGGCCACGCCGATGATCACCGACTCGCCCCAGCCCTTGTGGCAGCATTCCAGAGCTGCGCGCATCAGTTGCACGTTGCCAATGCACTCGAAGGAGAAATCCACACCGCCATCGGTCATGTCGACGATGACATCCTGAATCGGACGATCGAAGTCCTTGGGGTTGACGCAGTCGGTGGCGCCCAATTGCTTGGCGATCTCGAACTTGGCCGGGTTGATATCGATGGCAATAATGCGTCCGGCCTTGGCCTTGACCGCACCGATTACCGCCGACAGGCCAATGCCGCCCAGGCCGAAGATGGCCACGGTGTCACCGGCCTTGACCTTGGCGGTGTTGATCACCGCACCAATGCCCGTGGTCACGCCGCAACCCAGCAGGCAGACCTTCTCCAGGGGCGCTTCCTTGGGGATCTTGGCCACGGAGATTTCCGGCAGCACGGTGTACTCGGAGAATGTCGAGGTACCCATGTAGTGGAAAATGGGCTGGCCCTTGTAGGAGAAACGCGTGGTGCCATCAGGCATCAAGCCTTTGCCCTGGGTTGCACGAATGGCCTGACAGAGGTTGGTCTTGCCCGACAGACAGAATTTGCACTTGCCACATTCCGGGGTGTACAGCGGGATCACGTGATCGCCCACGGCCACCGAGGTCACGCCCTCGCCGACCGCTTCCACCACCGCCCCCCCTTCATGGCCGAGGATCGCTGGAAAGATGCCTTCCGGGTCAGCACCGGACAGGGTGTAGGCGTCGGTGTGGCAGACGCCGGAAGCGACGACCCGCAACAGCACTTCGCCGGCCTTGGGCATGGCGACATCCACTTCGACGATTTCCAGGGGCTTCTTGGCCTCGAAGGCTACAGCAGCACGTGACTTGATCATCCTGACTCTCCAGCGAATAAAAACGAGGCGGTGAGTGTAAAACAGCGCAATGCGATGAATAATCCAGGCAAAAGCAAAACATTATTGCCATGCAGGGATAATCAATGAGCGAAAACCGTTGGGAGGGCATCGATGAATTTGTCGCGGTTGCCGAATGCAGCCAGTTCACTGCCGCCGCCGAGCGCCTGGGGGTTTCCTCCTCTCATATCAGCCGTCAGGTGATGCGCCTGGAAGAGCGCTTGCAGACTCGCCTGCTGTATCGCAGTACCCGCAGGGTGACCCTGACCGAGGCCGGGCAGACCTTTCTCCAGCATTGCCAACGCTTGCAGGATGGTCGCGAGGAAGCACTGCGAGCCGTGGGGGACCTGACCAGCGAGCCCAAGGGCATGCTGCGCATGACCTGTGCGGTGGCCTATGGCGAGCGTTTCATCGTGCCACTGGTCACGCGTTTCATGAGCCTTTACCCGCAATTGCGGGTGGACATCGAATTGAGCAACCGCCCTCTGGACTTGGTGCACGAGGGGCTCGACCTGGCCATTCGCCTGGGACGCCTGCAGGACTCGCGCCTGGTCGCCACCCGCCTGGCACCACGCCGCATGTACCTCTGTGCCTCGCCCTCCTATCTGGAACACTACGGGCGTCCTCACAGCCTTTCGGAACTGAGCCGGCACAACTGCCTGATCGGCAGTTCGGACATTTGGCAACTGGAACTGGATGGGCGCGAATTTTCGCAGCGGGTGCAGGGTAACTGGCGCTGCAACAGCGGACAGGCAGTGCTGGATGCGGCGCTGCAAGGCGTCGGACTGTGCCAGCTGCCGGACTACTACGTTCTGGAACACCTGCAGGACGGTACTCTGATTTCCTTGCTGGACGCTCACCAGCCACCCAACACCGCAGTCTGGGCGCTGTATCCACAACAGAGGCATCTGTCGCCGAAAGTGCGCAAGCTGGTGGATTATCTCAAGCATGGCTTGGCCGAACGCCCGGAATACCGCGGCCTGTAGCCGCTGCCGCAGGCTGCGACGACCAGGTTCAGCGCAAGTCAGCGATCAGCGCCGATTGGACCAACGCTGGCGCAACCACTCAAGGTCCTCGGGGCGAGTGACCTTGAGGTTGTCGGAACGGCCTTCGATCAGGCGTGGCGCCTGCCCGGCCCATTCCATTGCCGAAGCCTCATCAGTGATCGCCACATCGGCCACCAGGCTGTCGGCCAAGGCACGATGCAGCGCTCCGAGGCGGAACATCTGCGGCGTATAGGCTTGCCAGATCAGGCTGCGATCCACGGTTTCCAAAACCCTTCCGTGCTTGTCGATCCGCTTCAGGGTGTCCCGGGCCGGCACCGCCAGCAGGCCGCCCACAGGGTCATCCATCAACTCACCCAGCAGCTTGTCCAGGTCATCCCGGGACAGATTCGGTCGCGCGGCGTCGTGAACCAGCACCCAGTCTTCATCGGCTGCGCCCTGGGCGTGCAGATGGAGCAAGGCATTGAGCACCGAGCCGGAACGCTCCGCGCCACCTTCGACCCGCTGAATCCGCGAGTCATGGGCGCAGGCCAGGGTCGGCCAGTAGGGATCGTCAAGCGCCAGGCTGACCACCAGCCCCTTGAGGCCTGGATGGTCGAGAAAACAGCCAAGGCTGTGTTCGAGAATTGTGCGTCCGCCCAGTTGCAGGTACTGCTTGGGACGGTCCGCGGCCATGCGAGCACCAATGCCCGCGGCAGGAATCACGGCCCAGAAGGCCGGCAACAGATCGCTCATTGGGCCAACTGGTAGAGGGTTTCACCCTCCTTGACCATGCCCAACTCATGGCGAGCCCGTTCTTCCACGGTCTCCATGCCCTTCTTCAACTCCATGACTTCCGCATCAAGTACGCGATTTCGCTCCAGCAAACGCTCGTTTTCAGCGTGCTGGTCGGCAATCTGCTGAGTCAGGTCAGCTACCTGGGCCAAGCTGCCGTTCCCCACCCACAGGCGGTACTGCAAGCCAGCCAGCAGCAAGAGCAAGACCAGGAACAACCAATTGGGACTGCGCATCGAATATCGGGTATCCAGTGAAAAAAGACAGCCATGCCAACAACTTCGGACCTACTGATAGCACGAAGCCTGGAAGACCCAGGCTTGTGCTCTTAAGGCATCAGATTAGTGGCAAAAAACTCGCTGTAGCGATTTTCCTGACACAATCCGGTGTCTTTTTACCATCTACGGCTTAGCCGCGAAACTCGCCGCGACCGTTGTACTTGGCCTTGCCGTTCAATTGCTCTTCGATACGCAGCAATTGGTTGTACTTGGATACGCGGTCGGAACGGCACAGGGAGCCGGTCTTGATCTGGCCAGCCGAGGTGCCCACGGCCAGGTCGGCAATGGTCGAATCTTCGGTTTCGCCGGAGCGGTGCGAGATCACGGCGGTGTAACCGGCAGCCTTGGCCATCTGGATGGCTTCCAGGGTTTCGGTCAGGGTGCCGATCTGGTTGAACTTGATCAGGATCGAGTTGGCGATCTTCTTGTCGATGCCTTCTTTCAGGATCTTGGTGTTGGTCACGAACAGGTCGTCACCGACCAGTTGCACCTTCTCGCCGATCTTGTCGGTCAGAATCTTCCAGCCAGCCCAGTCGGACTCGTCCAGGCCGTCTTCGATGGAGATGATCGGGTAACGCTGAGTCAGACCCTTGAGGTACTCGGCAAAACCTTCGGCGGTGAACACCTGGCCTTCGCCGGACAGGTTGTACTTGCCATCTTCATAGAATTCGCTGGCGGCGCAGTCCAGAGCCAGGGTCACGTCGGTGCCCAGGGTGTAACCGGCGTTGGCCACCGCTTCGGAGATCACTTTCAGCGCGTCTTCGTTGGAAGCCAGGTTCGGTGCGAAACCACCTTCGTCGCCCACGGCAGTGTTCAGGCCACGGGCCTTCAGCACGGCTTTGAGGTGATGGAAAATCTCGGTGCCCATGCGCAGACCTTCCGAGAAGGACTTGGCGCCAACCGGCTGCACCATGAACTCCTGGATGTCGACGTTGTTATCGGCGTGCTCGCCACCGTTGATGATGTTCATCATCGGTACTGGCATCGAGTAGACGCCTGGAGTGCCGTTGAGGTTGGCGATATGGGCGTACAGCGGCAGGTCCTGGTCCTGGGCGGCGGCCTTGGCGGCGGCCAGGGACACGGCGAGGATAGCGTTGGCACCCAGGGTGGCTTTGTTCTCAGTACCGTCGAGCTTGATCATCGCCTGATCCAGCGCTTTCTGGTCGATCGGGTCTTTACCCAGCAACAGGTCGCGGATCGGACCGTTGATGTTGGCTACCGCCTTGAGCACGCCCTTGCCCAGGTAACGGCTCTTGTCGCCATCACGCAGCTCCAGCGCTTCGCGCGAGCCGGTGGAAGCACCGGACGGCGCGCAGGCACTGCCGATGATGCCGTTGTCGAGAAGCACGTCCGCTTCGACAGTGGGGTTGCCACGGGAGTCGAGAACTTCACGACCTTTGATGTCGACGATTTTTGCCATTGTTGTAAACACTCCAAAGTTGACGAAAACGACGCAGCTGTAGGAAATTTTTTACCGTCGGCAAGGCGGGGAAAGCGGGCAGTCTTGCAGACGATAAGGCTCAGGCCCGGGGGCCTGAGCAATAATCGTGCGGTACTTTACCGGAGAAATCGGTTTTACGCGGTTTCTACCGTCGGAAAACTCTTGACCAGTTCGTCCAGCGCCTTGAGCTGAGCCAGGAACGGCTCGAGCTTGTCCAGGCGCAGGGCGCAAGGACCGTCGCACTTGGCGTTGTCCGGATCCGGATGAGCCTCCAGGAACAGACCCGCCAGCGACTGGCTCATGCCGGCCTTGGCCAGGTCGGTGACCTGGGCCCGGCGACCGCCAGCGGAGTCGGCGCGACCGCCCGGCATCTGCAGGGCGTGGGTGACGTCGAAGAATACCGGGTATTCGAACTGCTTCATGATGCCGAAGCCGAGCATGTCCACAACCAGGTTGTTGTAGCCGAAGCTGGAACCACGCTCACAGAGAATCAACTGATCGTTGCCCGCCTCTTCGCACTTGCTCAGGATGTGTTTCATTTCCTGAGGCGCGAGGAACTGAGCCTTCTTGATGTTGATCACTGCGCCCGTCTTGGCCATGGCCACTACCAGGTCGGTCTGCCGCGAGAGAAACGCCGGCAACTGGATGATGTCGCAGACTTCGGCGACCACGGCGGCCTGGGCCGGCTCGTGGACGTCGGTGATGATCGGCACGCCAAAGGCCTGCTTCACGTCTTCGAAAATCCGCATGCCCTCTTCCAGGCCTGGGCCACGGTAGGAGGTCACCGACGAACGGTTGGCCTTGTCGAAGCTGGCCTTGAACACGTAGGGGATACCGAGCTTCTCGGTCACCCGCACGTATTCTTCACAGACCTGCATCGCCATGTCGCGGCTTTCCAGCACGTTCATGCCGCCGAACAGCACCATCGGCTTGTCGTTGGCGATCTCGATGTTGCCTACGCGGATGATCTTCTGCGCCATCAGGGTCACGCCTTCTTCTGGTGTTGAGCCAATGCAGCTCTGACGAAACCGCTGAACAGTGGGTGACCGTCACGTGGCGTCGAGGTGAACTCGGGGTGGAACTGGCAAGCGACGAACCATGGATGATCCGCAGCTTCGACCACTTCAACCAGCGCGCCGTCGCCCGAGCGACCGGAGATCTTCAGACCCGCCTCGATCAGTTGTGGCAGCAGCTTGTTGTTCACTTCATAGCGGTGGCGGTGACGCTCGACGATCACGCCCTTGGCGTAGCAGTCGTGCACTTTGGAGCCTGCTTCGAGCAAGCATTCCTGAGCGCCCAGGCGCATGGTGCCGCCCAGATCGGACGCTTCGTTACGCACTTCCACGGCACCGGTCGCGTCTTCCCACTCGGTGATCAGGCCGACGACCGGGTGACCGCTGGCGCGATCGAACTCGGTGGAGTTGGCATCTTTCCAGCCCATCACGTTACGGGCGAACTCGATGACCGCCACTTGCATGCCCAGGCAGATACCCAGGTACGGCACCTTGTTCTCGCGGGCGTATTGCACCGCAGTGATCTTGCCTTCCACGCCACGCAGGCCGAAACCGCCCGGGACCAGGATCGCGTCAACGCCTTCCAGCAGCGCGGTGCCTTGGTTCTCGATGTCTTCGGAGTCGATGTAGCGCAGGTTGACCTTGGTACGGTTGGTGATGCCGGCGTGACTCATCGCTTCGATCAGCGACTTGTAGGCGTCCAGCAGCTCCATGTACTTGCCGACCATGGCGATGGTGACTTCGTGCTCTGGATTGAGCTTGGCGTCCACCACCTTTTCCCACTCGGACAGGTCGGCGCCGTTGCATTGCAGGCCGAAACGCTCGACGACGAAATCGTCCAGCCCCTGGGCATGCAGCACGGCCGGAATCTTGTAGATGGTGTCGACGTCTTCCAGGGAGATCACCGCACGCTCTTCAACGTTGGTGAACAGAGCGATCTTACGGCGCGAGGAGACATCCACAGGATGGTCGGAGCGGCAGATCAGCACGTCAGGTTGCAGGCCGATGGAGCGCAGTTCCTTCACCGAGTGCTGGGTCGGCTTGGTCTTGGTCTCGCCAGCGGTGGCGATGTACGGAACCAGGGTCAGGTGCATCAGCATCGCGCGCTTGGAGCCGACTTCGACCCGCAGCTGGCGGATGGCTTCGAGGAACGGTTGCGACTCGATGTCGCCCACGGTACCGCCGATTTCCACCAGGGCCACGTCGGCATCGCCGGCGCCCTTGATGATGCGACGCTTGATTTCGTCGGTGATGTGCGGAATCACCTGGATGGTAGCGCCCAGGTAATCACCACGGCGCTCCTTGCGCAGCACGTGCTCGTACACGCGGCCGGTGGTGAAGTTGTTGTTCTGGGTCATGGTCGTGCGAATGAACCGCTCGTAGTGGCCCAGGTCCAGGTCGGTCTCGGCGCCGTCGTGGGTGACGAACACTTCACCGTGCTGGAACGGGCTCATGGTGCCCGGGTCGACGTTGATGTACGGGTCCAGCTTGAGCATGGTGACCTTAAGCCCCCGCGCCTCCAGGATGGCCGCCAATGAAGCCGAGGCAATGCCTTTCCCCAATGAAGAAACAACACCGCCCGTGACGAATATGTAGCGCGTCATGAAAAACCCTAGAAGTCTGCGTTAAAGCGGTCAGTGCCGCCGGGGAAAGCGAAGGAAGGCCGAAGCCCCCGATCACCTGCATTAATCACAGTGCACCTTTCAAAAAAACCGCCGCGTGGTGACAGACCGGATGCAAAAACACCGGAAGGTTGCTCGCTACACATTTTTTGGAATCGCCCAGCAAAGACGGCTTGGTAATCGGCAACTGCTGCGATTCAGGCGAATCCACAGAAGTTGTATCAAGAAGGGAGCGTAGTCTACCGGAAAGCCCCTTTCAGCTCAAACCTTGATCGCTGTTCGGTGGCAGCCACTGCAATTGCCAGCCGGCCTGGGGGTTTGCCGCAAGCGCCGGCAGGTTTGCCACCGCCAGCAACCGCTCACCCTGATACAGCAGCGGCAATCTGCCACGGACGAAACCCGGCACCGTGCTTTCATTGAGCAGACGCTTCAAGTCTCGATGACCACGCCCAGCCAGGTGCATGATTTCCCCACCCTGGCGATAGCGGATCTGCAGCGCCCCTGTCGGCGCTGGCCCAAGGAACGCCACTTGGCCGTTACCTGGCAATGGCAAGGGATGTTGCGGGCTGGACCACGGTAACCGTCCGTCGACCCGTTGCAGCCAGGCGCCGGACAGCCACCAGATTCGTCCTGCGGCGCGGTGCAGTTCTCCATCGGCCAAACGCCATACCGGCTGGCCTTCGGCCGCGGCATCTCGAAGGCTGTCCCAGCCGCGCCAATGATCGGTATCCGGCAAGCGGCCAAAACAGCTCAACCAATGACTCAAGGCGTTGCGCTGGCGCGCCGCAGACAACCCCAGCAAAGGCCCGAGCGCCAATGAAGGCAGGCTCAGCCAGGGGCAGTCGCTCAACGTCTGCGCCGCGTCCAGATCGATGATCGCCAGCTCATCGAGCAACCCCCGGGCTTCGCTCAAGTGTGCGGCACTGCGGCTCATGCTGAGCGCCGCCTGTGGCCAGCGCGCAGTCAGCACCGGCATGACCTGATGGCGCAGGTAGTTGCGCGAATACTGATGATCGGCATTGGAAGGGTCTTCGACCCAGCTCAGTCGATGCTCTGCGGCATAGCGCTCCAGCTCGGCACGCGACACATCAAGCAATGGCCGCAGCAGGTTTCCGCCCCCCAGCGGGCGGACTGGCGGCATCGCCGACAAGCCCCGGACTCCGGCACCGCGCAACAGCCGGAACAGCAGGGTTTCTGCCTGGTCATCACGATGCTGCGCCGTCAGCAGCAGTTCATTGCTCGCCGTCAGCCGCGCGAAAGCACCGTAGCGCGCCTCGCGAGCGGCACGCTCGAGGCTGGCACCACTCGGCACCTGCACATGAATCACCTGCAACGGCAGCCCCAATGCGGCACAGACCGCCTGACAATGCGTCGGCCAGGCGTCGGCCACCGCCTGTATGCCGTGATGAACATGCACGGCCGCAAGAGGCGGAAGGCAATGCTGTTGCGCCAGATCGGCGAGCAGATGCAGAAGGACGGTGGAATCCAGGCCACCTGAGAACGCCACGCGCCAGACCTTGGCATCACGCCAGGGCGTCAGGCTGCGCAGCAGTTTGGCGGAGAGAGAGTTCATGACGCGTTCAAGACCTGTAGGCGCGGCCGGCTGGCAGAGTGCTTGCCCGTAATAAGCAACAACGCCGCCATCGAATCGATGGCGGCGCCTGGGTCGCGAACCAGCGTGCCCCTACAAGGAGCGGCGGCGCTCGATCAGAGACCGTAGCTCATCAGGCGGTCATAACGACGGGCCAGCAGGGTGTCGTTATCCATTTCCTTGAGCATTGCCAGTTGCGAGCTCAGTTCGGCACGGATCGAGGCTGCCGCAGCGGCCGGATCACGATGGGCGCCGCCCAGTGGCTCGCCGATCACCTTGTCGACAATGCCCAGGCCTTTCAGACGCTCGGCGGTGATACCCATGGCTTCGGCGGCATCGGCAGCCTTTTCCGAGGTTTTCCACAGGATCGAGGCGCAGCCTTCCGGCGAGATCACCGCGTAGGTGGAGTACTGCAGCATGTTCAGTTGGTCGCAAACGCCGATGGCCAATGCACCGCCGGAACCGCCCTCACCAATCACAGTGGCGATGATCGGGGTCTTCAGGCGCGCCATGACCCGCAGGTTCCAGGCAATGGCTTCGCTCTGGTTGCGCTCTTCAGCGTCGATGCCTGGATAGGCGCCCGGCGTGTCGATGAAGGTCAGGATCGGCATCTTGAAGCGCTCGGCCATCTCCATCAGGCGGCAGGCCTTGCGGTAGCCTTCCGGACGCGGCATGCCGAAGTTGCGGCGGACCTTCTCGCGTACTTCACGGCCTTTCTGGTGACCGATGATCATCACCGGCTGCTCGTCCAGGCGGGCAACCCCACCGACGATCGCGGCATCGTCGGAGAAGTGGCGATCGCCATGCAACTCGTCGAATTCGGTGAAGATGTGCTGGATGTAATCCAGGGTATACGGACGACGCGGGTGCCGCGCCAGACGTGCGATCTGCCAGCTGGTGAGCTTGCCGAAGATATCCTCGGTCAGGGTATTGCTCTTGTCCTGCAGGCGGGAAATCTCATCGCCGATATTCAGCGAATTGTCATTACCGACCAAGCGCAACTCTTCGATCTTGGCTTGCAGGTCGGCGATCGGCTGTTCGAAATCAAGAAAATTCGGGTTCATAGGCGTCCGTCTGGGCTCGACGTCCAAGGGGGCTTGGGCCGGCCGGTTGTCTATTCGCGCCCTACCTTAAGGGACGGGCGCGTTGAGGTCGAGATTAAAAATTCAAGTGACGATGAGGCGCAATGATGGCGCCTCTCCGTCAACGGTATTGGAGGAAGACGTTGTCTCGCCCGAACTGGTCACGCAGGGCTTGAATCAAGCTGTCCGCCGGATCGATCCGCCAGCTCTCGCCAAACTGCAGCAAGGCCTTGGCGTCATCCCGGGTGTATTCCATGGTAATCGGGCACGCGCCGCGGTGACGCTTGAACAGATCGCCCAGCCAGCGTAGCTGATCGCCCTTCAAGGCATCGCTATGGATTTTCAGGCGCAGGCTTTCCGCCAGGTTGGTCCGCGCGTCTTCCATGCTCATCACCCGCTTGACCCGCAAGCGCAGGCCGCCGGAGAAATCGTCGTTACTGACCTCGCCCTCCACCACGACCATGGCATCGGTCTGCAGCAGCGACTGCGCCGAGTGGAACGCATCGGCAAACAGCGAGGCCTCAATCCGCCCCGAGCGGTCGTCGAGGGTGATGAAGCCCATCTTGTCGCCCTTTTTGTTCTTCATCACCCGCAGGGCGATGATCATCCCGGCCACGGTCTGGGTATCCCGGGCCGGCTTCAGGTCGATGATGCGCTGACGGGCGAAACGACGGATCTCTCCTTCGTATTCGTCAATCGGGTGCCCGGTCAGGTACAGCCCGAGGGTGTCTTTCTCCCCTTTCAGGCGTTCCTTGAGGGTCAGTTCCTTGGCCTTGCGGTGGTTGGCGTAGACATCCGCGTCCTCATCAACGAACACCCCGCCAAACAAGTCGGCGTGACCACTGTCATGGGTACGGGCGGTCTGCTCCGCGGCCTTGATCGCTTCTTCCATGGCTGCCAGCAGCACCGCGCGGTTCTGGTCGATGTTGGCCTGATAAGCCTTGGGCTCATCGAAGAAATGCGGGCCTAGGCGGTCCAGGGCGCCACTGCGGATCAGGCCATCGAGGGTCCGTTTGTTGATGCGCTTGAGGTCGACTCGGGCACAGAAATCAAACAGATCCTTGAAAGGACCTTCCTCACGGGCTTCGGTAATGGCTTCCACCGGCCCCTCGCCGACGCCCTTGATCGCTCCCAGGCCGTAGACGATGCGACCTTCGTCATTCACCGTGAACTTGAACTCGGAGGTGTTCACGTCCGGCGCGTCGAGGCGCAGCTTCATGATCCGCACTTCCTCGATCAAGGTCACGACCTTGTCGGTGTTGTGCATATCCGCGGAGAGTACCGCCGCCATGAACGGCGCCGGGTAGTGCGCCTTGAGCCAGGCAGTCTGGTACGACACCAGGCCGTAGGCGGCGGAGTGAGACTTGTTGAAGCCGTAGCCGGCGAACTTTTCCACCAGGTCGAAGATGTTGCCCGCGAGGTCGGCGTCAATGTTGTTGCTGGCGCAACCTTCAATGAAACCGCCGCGCTGCTTGGCCATTTCCTCGGGTTTTTTCTTACCCATGGCACGACGCAGCATGTCCGCACCGCCGAGGGTGTAGCCGGCCATGACCTGGGCGATCTGCATCACCTGTTCCTGGTACAGGATGATGCCGTAGGTCGGCGCCAGTACCGGCTGCAGGCCGTCGTACTGATAGTCCGGGTGCGGGTAGGCCAGCTCGGCGCGACCGTGCTTACGGTTGATGAAGTCATCCACCATGCCCGATTGCAGAGGGCCCGGACGGAACAGGGCCACCAGTGCGATCAAGTCTTCCAGGCAGTCGGGCTTGAGCTTCTTGATCAGCTCCTTCATGCCCCGGGATTCAAGCTGGAATACCGCGGTGGTTTCAGCTTTCTGCAACAGGCTGTAGGTCGGCTTGTCGTCCAGCGGGATAAAGGCGATATCCAGCGGTTCCTCGCCGACCTTGGCGCGGTCGCGGTTAATGGTTTTCAGCGCCCAGTCGATGATGGTCAGGGTCCGCAGACCGAGGAAGTCGAACTTCACCAGACCCGCTGCCTCGACGTCATCCTTGTCGAACTGGGTAACCAGGCCACCGCCCTCTTCATCGCAATAGATCGGCGAAAAGTCAGTGAGCTTGGTTGGCGCGATGACCACACCACCGGCGTGTTTACCGACGTTACGCACCACGCCCTCAAGCTTGCGCGCCATCTCCCAGATTTCCGCCGCCTCTTCATCGACCTTGATGAAGTCCCGCAGGATCTCTTCCTGCTCGTAGGCTTTTTCCAGGGTCATGCCGACTTCAAAGGGAATCATCTTCGACAGGCGGTCGGCCAGGCCGTAGGACTTGCCCTGGACCCGCGCCACGTCACGGACCACCGCCTTGGCCGCCATGGAACCGAAGGTGATGATCTGGCTCACCGCATTGCGGCCGTATTTCTCGGCCACGTAGTCGATCACCCGATCGCGACCGTCCATGCAGAAGTCGACGTCGAAGTCGGGCATGGATACCCGTTCCGGGTTAAGGAAACGTTCGAACAGCAGGTCATATTCCAGCGGATCGAGGTCGGTGATCTTCTGCACGTAGGCCACCAGGGAACCGGCACCCGACCCCCGGCCCGGGCCTACCGGAACGCCGTTGCTCTTGGCCCACTGGATAAAGTCCATCACGATCAGGAAGTAACCGGGGAACCCCATCTGGATGATGATATCCAGCTCGAAATTCAACCGGTCAACATAGACCTGGCGCTTGGCTTCGTAGTCCTCGGTGGTGTCCTTGGGCAGCAGCACACTGAGGCGCTCGTCCAGTCCGTCGAAGGAAACCTTGCGGAAGTACTCATCGATGGTCATGCCATCGGGAATCGGATAGTCGGGCAGGAAGTGCTTGCCCAGCTTGACCTCGATATTGCAGCGCTTGGCAATCTCGACAGTGTTTTCCAGCGCCTCGGGCAGGTCGCTGAACAGCTCGGCCATTTCCTCGGCGCTTTTCAGGTACTGCTGGTCGCTGTAGTTCTTTGAGCGGCGTGGGTCGTCCAGGGCCCGGCCTTCACCGATGCACACCCGGGTTTCGTGGGCCTCGAAATCTTCCTGCTTGATAAAGCGCACGTCATTGGTGGCCACCAGCGGCGCGCCGATCTTGTCGGCCAGGGCAACAGCAGCGTGCAACTGCTCTTCGTCGTTGGGCCGATTGGTGCGCTGCACTTCCAGATAGAAGCGCTCGGGGAACACCGCCATCCACTCCCGGGCCAGGGTTTCGGCAACCTCGAGATCGCCGGCGATCAGGGCCATGCCGATCTCGCCCTCCTTGGCCGCCGAGAGCATGATCAGGCCTTCCGCAGCCTCCGCCACCCACTCGCGCTCGATGATGATCTGGCCATTGCGCTGGCCATCGATGAAGCCGCGGGAAATCAGCTCGGTTAGATTGCGATAACCCACGGCGTTCATCACCAGCAGGCTGATGCGGCTCAGGGGGTTGTCCGGATCCTTGTTCGACAGCCACAGGTCGGCGCCGCAGATCGGCTTGATCCCCGCGCCCATGCTGTTTTTGTAGAACTTGACCAGGGAACACATGTTGTTCTGGTCAGTGACCGCCACCGCCGGCATGCCCATGCCGCTCAGCGCCTTGACCAGCGGCTTGATCCGCACCAGACCGTCGACCAGGGAATATTCAGTGTGCAGGCGCAGGTGAACGAATGAAGCCGGCATAGTGATCCTGTAATAAGCGCGAAAACAACAAGGCCCGGATTGTACCGGGCCTCGACTAAAACATCAGCCTCAGGACTGAATCTCGCCCAGCGCCTCGCGGGCTTCGTAGGCTTGCCGTACCGGGGCAAAGGAGCGCCGGTGAATCGGTGTTGGCCCCAGGCGAGCCAGGGCTTCCAGATGCACCGGCGTCGGGTAACCCTTGTGGCCGCCGATCCCGTAACCCGGGTAGATCAGCTCGAAGGCAGCCATTTCGCGGTCACGGCTGACCTTGGCCAGGATCGATGCCGCGGCTATTGCCGGAACCTTGCTATCGCCCTTGACCACTGCCTCGGCCGGCATCGCCAGCTTCGGACAACGGTTGCCATCGATCATCGCCAGCTTGGGGGTGACGCTCAACCCTTCCACCGCCCGCTGCATGGCCAGCATGGTTGCGTGGAGAATATTCAGTTCGTCGATCTCCTCGACTTCAGCCCGGGCAATGCACCAGCTCAGGGCTTTCTCGCAGATTTCGTCGAACAGCTTCTCGCGCCGGGCTTCAGTGAGTTTCTTCGAGTCGTTGAGACCGATAATCGGCCGCTTCGGATCAAGAATCACCGCTGCAGTGACCACCGCGCCGCACAACGGGCCACGGCCGACTTCGTCGACACCGGCCACCAGGTCCTCGGCATCCGCCACCAAGGTGAAATCCAGGCCCATCTGCATCTTCGCGTTACTCACTGTGATTTGCCGATCAGCCCAAGCACCGCTTGCGCGGCCTGGTTGGATGCATCGCGGCGCAAGGTTCGGTGGATCTCGTCAAAACCTCGGGTCTGCTCTTCGCCCCCCTCGATCAGCGGCGACAAGGTTTGCGCGAGGGCTTCGGCAGTGGCGTCATCCTGCAGCAGCTCCGGCACCAGCAAGCGCTGAGCCAGCAGGTTCGGCAAGGAAATGTACGGACTCTTGACCATCCGCTTGAGAATCCAGAAGGTCAGCGGCGCCAGACGGTAGGCCACCACCATCGGACGCTTGTAGAGCAACGCTTCCAGGGTCGCGGTACCGGAGGCGATCAACACCGCATCGCAGGCGGCCAAGGCCTTGTGGGACTGACCGTCGAGCAAGGTCAGCGGCAGATCGCGATTGGCCAGCAGCTCTTCGAGCTGGATACGTCGCTCCGGACTGGCGCAAGGCATGATGAAACGCACCCCCGGGCGCATGGCCCGCAGACGCTGAGCGGCATCAAGGAACAAGGCTCCCAGGCGCCCGACTTCGCCACCGCGACTGCCAGGCATCAAGGCCACCAACGGACCTTCGGGCAGCCCCAGATCGGCACGCGCGGCAGCGCGATCGGCTTCCAGGGGAATGGCATCGGCCAGGGAGTGGCCGACGAACTTCACCGGCACGCCCTTCTCTTCATAGAAGCGAGCTTCGAAGGGGAACAGGGTTAGCATAAGGTCGCAGCCTTCGCGGATCTTCAGCACCCGCTTCTGCCGCCAAGCCCAGACCGAAGGGCTGACGTAGTGCACGGTCTTGATACCGGCCTGACGCAACTTGAGCTCAATATTCAGGGTGAAATCCGGAGCATCGATACCGATGAACACATCCGGTTTTTCAGCGATCAGGGTCTGGATCAGCTTCTTGCGCCGAGCCAGCAGCTCACGTAGGCGTCCCAGCACCTCCACCAGCCCCATGACCGCCAGGCGCTCCATGGGAAAGTACGAAACAAGGCCTTCGGCCTCCATCAGCGGACCGCCGACCCCGATGAATTCGACGGCCGGGTGCTGAGCCTTGAGGGCTCGCATCAAACCGGCGCCGAGAATGTCGCCGGAGGCCTCGCCAGCCACCAGCGCAATACGCAGAGTGCTCATGATTAACGGGTGATGCCGCGAGTCGAAGACTGGATCGAGTCACGAAACACCGCGACTTCGGGGAATTGCGCAGCCGGCTCGGCCAGTTCGGCCAGGGCCTGATCCACCGTCAGCCCTTGGCGGTAGACCGTCTTGTAGGCTCGACGCAGCGCGTGGATCGCATCTTCGCTGAAACCACGACGGCGCATGCCTTCAAAGTTCATGCTGCGAGCTTCGGCCGGGTTGCCGAACACGGTGACGAATGCCGGAACATCCTTGCCGATCGCGGTGCCCATGCCGGAGAAGCTGTGGGCGCCAATATGGCAGTACTGATGCACCAGGGTGAAACCGGAAAGAATCGCCCAGTCATCCACGTGCACATGCCCTGCCAACGCGGTGTTGTTGACCAGGATGCAGTGATTGCCGATGACGCTGTCATGACCGATGTGGGCATAAGCCATGATCAGGTTGTGATCGCCCAGGGTGGTTTCGGAGCGATCCTGGACGGTGCCACGGTGAATGGTCACGCCTTCGCGGATCACATTGTGGTCGCCGATTACCAGGCGCGTTTCCTCGCCCTTGTATTTCAGATCAGGCGTGTCCTCACCCACCGAGGAAAACTGGTAGATGCGGTTGTGCTTACCGATCCGGGTCGGGCCCTTGAGAATCACATGGGGCCCGATCACTGTACCCTCGCCGATTTCCACACCAGCGCCGATGATCGACCACGGGCCAACCTCAACGTCGTCGGCCAGGACGGCCGTCGGATCGATGATTGCGCGAGGGTCAATCAAACTCATAGTTTGCGTTCCGCACAGATGATTTCAGCAGAGCACACCGGCTTGCCGTCGACCGAGGCCTGGCATTCGAACTTCCAGATCTGCCGCTTGCAGCTGATGAACTTGGCTTCAAGGATCAACTGGTCGCCCGGCAGCACCGGCTGGCGGAAGCGCAGCTTGTCGGAACCGACGAAGTAATAGAGGGTGCCGTCGGCGGGCTTCACGTCGAGCATCTTGAAACCGAGAATGCCTGCAGCCTGAGCCATGGCCTCGATGATCAGCACGCCCGGCATGATCGGATGCGCAGGGAAGTGACCATTGAAGAACGGTTCGTTGATGCTGACATTCTTGTAGGCACGAATGCACTTGCCTTCAACATCCAGGTCCACCACCCGATCCACCAACAGGAAAGGGTAACGGTGAGGCAAGTATTCGCGAATCTCGTTGATGTCCATCATTTCGGGGGGAAGCCTGTAGTAAAGAGTGGGAGCGCGCAACTAACGCACGCTCCTCTAGCAAATCAAGGAGGCAGTCTATCGGCTGTGCACACTTGATATGGAAATGGTATCAGCCATCTGATGAAGCATTGCCGTCGGGGGTCACGTCCCCAACGCGCTTTTCCAACTGACGCAAGCGCCGTGCAAGGTCATCAAGTTGGCGGATGCGTGCCGCGCTTTTGCGCCACTCGGCTGCAGGCTGCATGGCTGTACCGGAAGAGTAGGCACCCGGTTCGGTAATCGAGTGGGTCACCATGGTCATCCCGGTGAGGAATACGTTGTCGCAAATCTCGATGTGACCGACCAGGCCCACACCGCCAGCGAGCATACAGTGCTTACCGATCTTGGTGCTGCCGGAAATCCCGACACAAGCAGCCATGGCTGTGTGATCACCCACCTGAACGTTGTGGGCGATCTGAATCTGATTGTCCAGCTTCACGCCATTGCCGATGACGGTATCGGCCAGGGCGCCACGATCGATCGCCGTATTGACGCCGATTTCCACGTCGTCACCGATGGTCACGCCGCCAATCTGAGCAATTTTCTGCCAGATGCCTTTTTCGTTGGCAAAACCGAAGCCTTCGCCACCCAGCACCGCACCGGACTGAATGACCACACGCTTGCCGATGCTCACGTCGTGGTACAGGGTCACTCGCGGTGCCAGCCAGCCACCTTCACCAATTTCGCAACGGGCGCCGATAAAGCAATGGGCGCCAATGGTCACGCCTGCTGCAATCCGTGCACCGCTCTCGATCACCACGAACGGGCCGATGCTGGCAGCGGGGTCGACCAGCGCATCAGCGGCAATCACCGCAGAAGGGTGGATACCCGCCTGCGCCTTGGGCTTGGGATCGAACAGATGGGAAATACGGGCATAGGCCAGGTAAGGGTCAGCCACCACCAACGCGTCACCAGCGTAGGTTTCAGCATCAGCGGCCTTTAACAGCACCGCGCCGGCCTGGCAGTCCACCAGGTACTTGCGATACTGCGGATTTGCCAAAAAGCTCAACTGAGCTGGGCCAGCCTCCTGCAAGGTGGCTAGCCCAGTAATTTCCTTCTCCCCGTCGCCACTCAAGGTGGCGCCGAGGAACTCGGCCAACTGGCCGAGCTTTATGGTCGCGGTCATGGCTTACTTCAGCTGATTCATACGCTCGATAACTTGGCGAGTGATGTCGTACTGAGGTTTGACATCAATCACTGCGCCACGCTCGAAGACCAGGTCGAAACCACCTTTCTTGATGACTTCTTCAACCGCGCTGTCCAGCTTTGGCTTCAACTGCTTGAGCATTTCACGGTCGGCGACGGCTTTGGCTTCGTTCAGTTCCTTGGACTGGAACTGGAAGTCACGGGCCTTTTGCTTGAACTCGAGCTCCAGACGCTCACGCTCGCCTTGCTGCATCTTGTCGCCGCCGGCAACCAGACGGTCCTGGATCCCCTTGGCGCTGCTTTCCAGAGTTTTCAGCTTGGTCAGTTGTGGACCGAACTTTTTCTCAGCATCTACCGCGTACTTCTTGGCCGCGTCGGATTCCAGCAGAGCCATCTGATAGTTCAGGACAGCGATTTTCATTTCGGCAAATGCCGGGCTCGCGACCAGAACGGTGGCCAGGAGAACCAATTGAGTCAACTTACGCACGATGCACTCCTACAAAATCCATTGTCGTTATCTTGGGTCAGGCTCTTAGAAAGTCTGGCCGAGGGAGAATTGGAACACCTGGGTTTCAGCGTTGTTCGGTTTCTTCACTGGCATTGCCAGGGCAAAGCTCAATGGACCCAGGGCCGTAACCCAAGTCACACCGACGCCCACGGAACTGGCCAGATTGCTGAGACTGATGTCGTTGCACTGCGTGTTGGAAGAAACGCCGTTGGTATTCTTTACGTTCGAGCACTTGGAATCGAACACGTTACCCACATCCCAGAATACCGAGGTACGCAAGGAACGTTGGTCCTTGACGAACGGCAACGGGAACATCAGCTCTGCACCGCCCTGAATCAACACGTTACCACCGAATGGTAGTGGATCCTGATCCGGGTCTGCGGCAGTGCCCACGTTACCGGTTACACCAGCACCACGACTTGGGGTACTGCGCGGGCCCAAGGTGCTGTCTTTGAAACCACGAACCGAGTTGAAGCCACCAGCATAGTAGTTCTCGTAGAACGGCAGACCATCCGTAGAACCGTAACCATCACCGTAACCCAGCTCGGTATGGAAACGCATGGTGTAGTTTTCAGTCAGAGGCTGGAACACCTGGCCACGATAATCGAGCTTGAAGAACGACAGATCGCTGCCCGGGGTGGTGGTTTCCAGAACCAGACTCTGAGAGTGACCGCGAGTAGCTAGCACGCCTTTGTTCAGAGTCGACTCGGACCAACCGGCAGAAGCTTTGAAGTTCAGGTAGTTACTGCCCTGCTGATTCACGAAGTCGAAAATTTCATCGACGGTGTACAGACCCGTCTTGATCTTGTCCTGCTGCGCAGTCAGGCCGAAGGTCAGACGCGAAGTCTCACTGATCGGGTAACCCACGCTGACACCGGCACCCAGGCTGTCCACCGCATAGCTGGCTACGTTGACATCAAGGTCCTTGTAGTCAGTGGTGCGATAGAAGGCGTTGTAGCCCAGGCTCACGCCATCAGCGGTCCAGTAGGGGTCAACGTAGCCGAAATTGTAGCGGCTCTGATATTCACTGCGGGTCAGGCCGATGCTGACCTTGTTACCGGTACCCAGGAAGTTGTTCTGGGTGATCGAACCACCGAGGATCAGACCAGCGCTCTGGGCAAAACCAACGCTGGCGGTGATCGAACCGGACGCTTGTTCTTCAACCGCGTAGTTCACGTCAACCTGGTCATCGACCCCCGGAACAGCAGGAGTCTCAACGTTGACTTCCTTGAAGAAGCCCAGACGTTCGAGACGAGTCTTGGACTGGTCAATCAGGTAGGTCGAAGCCCAGCCGCCTTCCATCTGACGCATCTCGCGGCGCAGCACTTCGTCCTCGGACTTGGTGTTGCCACGGAAGTTGATGCGGTTGACGTAGGCACGCTTGCCCGGATCCACCACAAAGGTGATGTCAACGGTGTGATCGTCATCGTGCGGCTGAGGCACGCCATTGACGTTGGCGAAGGTATAACCCTCGTTACCCAGACGGCGAGTGATGAGTTCGGAAGTGGTGGTCATCAGCTTGCGCGAGAACACCTGGCCCTTCTCCACCAGCAACAGCGCCTTGACCTGGTCTTCAGGTACTTTCAGGTCGCCGCTGAGCTTGACGTCACGAACGCTGTATTTCTCGCCCTCGTTGACGTTAACGGTGATGTAGACGTGTTTCTTGTCCGGGGTGATGGACACCTGGGTCGAAGCGATATCCATGTTGATATAGCCACGATCCAGGTAATAGGAACGCAGACGCTCCAGGTCACCGGAGAGTTTTTCACGAGCGTACTTGTCGTCGTTCTTGAAGAACGACAGCCAGTTGGTGGTCTTGAGTTCGAACAGGCCGATCAGGTCTTCATCAGGGAAGACGGTATTGCCTACCACGTTGATGTGCTGAATTGCTGCAACAGTGCCTTCGTTGATGTTGACCTTGAGGCCAACCCGGTTGCGCGGCTGCGGCACGACTTCGGTTTCAACGGTTGCCGAGTAACGGCCCTGAGCGACATATTGACGCTGCAGTTCGTTACGCACGCCTTCGAGGGTCGCGCGCTGGAAGATTTCACCTTCCGCGAGGCCGGACTGCTTGAGCCCCTTCATCAGGTCTTCGGTAGAGATCGCCTTGTTGCCTTCGATCTCGATACTGGCAACCGACGGACGCTCGACTACCGTAATGACCAGGACGTTGCCATCGCGGCCCAGCTGGATATCTTGAAAGAAACCGGTTTTGAACAGCGCACGAGTGGATTCCACCAGGCGACGGTCGTCCGCCTGCTCGCCGACGTTCAACGGCAAGGCACCAAAGACGCTACCCGCGGAAACGCGCTGAAGGCCGTTGACGCGGATATCGGAGATAGTGAAGGACTCGGCGTGAACTTCGGCGATCATCAATACGGTGAGAACCGCAGTTAGCAGCAGACGTTTCATGAAGTCCTTTCTTATTCCAACTGGCAATAAACAAACTGCCGCAAAATGCGGCAGATTCGCAATTCAGCGAAGCGTTACAGACGACCCAGATCGTTGACCAGAGCAAGCAGCATGACTCCGACCACCAAGCTGATACCGATCTGTATCCCCCAACCTTGCACCCGATCCGACAAGGGACGACCACGCGCCCACTCGATCAGATAAAACAACAAATGCCCCCCATCCAATACCGGGATGGGCAACAAATTCAGAACACCCAGGCTAATACTCAGATAAGCAAGGAAATTCAAGAAATCAGCAATGCCCGACTGGGCAGAAGCGCCCGCCACTTTAGCAATGGTTATCGGTCCACTCAAGTTTTTTACCGAGAGCTCGCCGAACAACATTTTCTTCAGTGATTCGAGGGTCAGAACGCTCATGGTCCAGGTCCGTCGGGCACCTTCACCAATCGCCTCCAACGGCCCATAGCTGACCTCGCGGAGCATCTCCGGCGGCCAATCCACAGCCTTCACCCCTGCCCCCAGATAGCCATTCGGTGCTTTGCTTTCGCCACGGCTGGCCAAGGTCACAGGGACGTCGATTTGAGCACCATCGCGCTCGACATGCAGCACAATTTTCGTATCAGGGTGCACACGGACCCAATCCACCACCTGCTGCCAGTCATTGAGCGACTGGCCATCAAGGGCCAGCAGACGATCGCCGGTTTTCAGACCAGCCGCCTGCGCCGGGCCTTTCGGGTCAAGCTCAGCCAACACCGGTGGCAACGCCGGACGCCACGGACGAATCCCCAAGGAACGAATCGGATCAGGCTCGTCCGCCCCCTTCAGCCACTTGTCCAACACCAGTTGGCGCGGCGAATCGACGCTCGCGCCCTGCTCGCGCACCAGCACCTGCAGCGCCCCACTTTCGCCAAGACGCCTTACCAGCTGCAAGTTGACCGCCGCCCAACCACTAGTAGGCTCACCATCAATGGCGACGATTTCCTGGCCGGCACTCAGGCCAGCCTTGGCAGCGATACTGCCTGCCTGGACATCGCCGATGACCGGTCGTACCTGCTGGCTGCCAAGCATCGCCAGGCCCCAGAAAAACACCAGAGCCAGGAGGAAGTTGGCAATCGGACCCGCGGCGACAATCGCAATACGCTGGCGAACCGACTTGCGATTGAAGGATTGATCGAGCTCTTCAGCGGCCACATCACCTTCACGCTCATCGAGCATCTTCACGTAGCCACCCAGCGGAATGGCAGCGATCACGAACTCGGTGCCACGGCGATCATGCCAGCGCAGCAAAGGCATGCCGAAGCCCACGGAGAAGCGCAGAACCTTGACGCCACAGCGGCGCGCGACCCAAAAGTGACCGAATTCGTGGAAGGTGACCAGCACGCCCAGGGCTACCAGGGTGCCGACAATCATATAGAGCGCGCTCATCTACTTTCTCCGCAATCCCATTCGCCGCCACTCGCCCCGGTCGCGAATCCTATCGCCCGTTACGCTGCAACCATTGTTGCGCCAGGACCCGGGCCTTGGCGTCTGCCGCAAACACTGCGTCGAGCTCATTGACTGCGACCACAGGCTCACGGGTTAAAACCTCATCGATGATACTCGCGATCTCTGGATAGCGGATGCGCCGCTCCAGAAACGCCGATACCGCCACTTCATTGGCCGCGTTCAACATGGCCGGCGCACTGTCACCGACCTCGGCAGCTTGCCGCGCCAGACGCAGGCAAGGGAACCGCTGCTCGTCGGGAGCCTGAAAATCCAGACGCGCAATGGCAAACAGATCCAGCGGCGCCACGCCGGAGTCAATGCGCTCCGGCCAAGCCAGGGCATTGGCGATCGGTGTGCGCATGTCCGGATTGCCCAACTGCGCCAAAACCGAGCCATCGACATAATCCACCAGCGAGTGGATCACGCTTTGCGGATGCACCACCACTTCGACCTGTGATGGCTTGGCATCAAACAGCCAGCAAGCCTCGATCAACTCCAGGCCTTTATTCATCATGCTCGCCGAATCCACGGAAATCTTGCGCCCCATGGACCAGTTCGGGTGGGCACAGGCCTGCTCCGGCGAAACATGCTCAAGCTCTTCCAGGGGCGTCTGACGGAAAGGTCCACCCGAGGCGGTCAGGAGAATCCGTCGCACACCGACCTGACTCAGCCCCCGGGAGAAATCCGTGGGCATGCATTGAAAGATCGCATTGTGCTCACTATCGATGGGCAGCAGCACGGAGCCACTCTTGCCCACCGCCTGCATGAACAGCGCGCCAGACATCACCAGCGCTTCCTTGTTGGCCAGCAGGATCTTTTTGCCCGCCTCTACCGCCGCCAAGGTCGGACGCAGCCCCGCCGCACCGACAATCGCCGCCATCACCGCGTCGACTTCCGGAGCCGAGGCCACATCGCACAACCCCTGCTCGCCCACCAGCACCTGGGTTGCCAAGCCGGCGGCACGCAGCTCTTCCTGAAGACGGCTGGCAGCCTCCACCTCAGGCACCACGGCAAAACGCGGCACGTGACGCACGCACAATGCCAGCAACTCGGTCAAACGCGAGAAGCCAGTCAGGGCAAACACCTGATAACGCTCCGGATGACGGGCGATGACATCCAGCGTGCTCAGACCGATGGAGCCTGTAGCCCCCAGAACCGTGATCTGCTGCACCGCGCTCACAGTGCAGCCATCCACAGCAGCACGGCAAATACCGGAATGGCCGCTGTCAGGCTGTCGATTCGATCGAGGACGCCGCCATGCCCAGGCAACAGGTTGCTGCTGTCCTTGATACCGGACTTGCGCTTGAACATGCTCTCGGTGAGGTCGCCGACCACCGAGATAAACACCACGATGGCCGCACCCAGCAACCCCAGAACCATCTGCCCCAGGCTCCAGTCACGCACCAGCGCCACCACCGCGGTAATCACCAGGCTCAAGGCCAAACCGCCGTACACGCCTTCCCAGCTCTTGCCAGGACTGACCTGTGGCGCCAGCTTGCGCTTGCCGAAGGCCTTGCCGGAGAAGTAGGCGCCAATATCTGCCCCCCACACCAGCACCATCACCGCCATGATCAGCCAGTTGCCCAGCGGCAACTGCTTGATGAATACCAGGCCTTGCCACGCAGGCAACAGGATCAACAGGCCAATCAACAACTTGGGGGCCGCGCCAGACCATTGCTCACTGGTACGCGGATAGGTCAGCACCAGGTAAGTCGCCAGCCCCCACCACAGCACCGCCGCACCCAGCACCCAGGGCGCAACGCCCGGAACCAGATGCATCACGAACAACAGCGCCGCCACCAGCAACGCATAGACGACCCGGGCCGGCTGCGCCTCGAAACCCGCCAGGCGCGCCCATTCCCAAGCGCCCAGGCTTACCACCAGACCGATGAACAGGGCGAACCCTGAACCTTCGAGCAGGAAAAAACCGCACAAGGCGATCGGCAGCAGGATCAGCGCAGTAATGATTCGTTGTTTAAGCATTAAACCCGGGCTCCAGCCTCAACCTGCTCGCTCGTCTTACCGAAGCGCCGCTGGCGAGATGCATAATCGGCCAATGCATTACGCATGGCATCGTGTTTGAAGTCCGGCCAGAACAGGTCGGAGAAATACAGCTCGGCATAGGCCAGCTGCCACAGCAGGAAGTTACTGATGCGGTGCTCGCCACCGGTGCGGATACACAGGTCTGGCAGCGGCAGATCGCCAGTCGCCAGGCAGGTCTGCAGCAGGCCCGGAGTAATATCCTCGGGCCGCAGATGCCCAGCCTGAACCTCACGCGCCAGGCGCTGAGCGGCCTGGGCGATATCCCACTGCCCACCGTAATTGGCGGCAATCTGCAGGATGAAACGATCAGGGCCGGCAGTCATGGCTTCCGCCTCGCGCATCGCCGCCTGCAACTCGGGATGAAAACGCGAACGATCACCAATGATCCGCAGGCTGATGTTGTTTTCGTTGAGGCGCTTGGCCTCACGACGCAGAGCCTTGAAGAACAGATCCATCAAGGCACTGACTTCGTCAGCCGGGCGCTGCCAGTTTTCACTGGAAAAGGCAAACAGGGTCAGCACCTCGACCTTGGCCTCGGCGCACACTTCGATCACCGCACGTACGGCGTCAACGCCCGCTTTATGCCCGGCAACACCCGGCATGAAGCGTTTTTTTGCCCAGCGGTTATTACCGTCCATGATGATCGCCACATGGCGCGGCACCGAGGACAACACGGACTGCTTGGTCTTTTCCATGAAAACGCCTGACCCTTATACGGCCATCAAGTCCTTTTCTTTTTCCTCAGTCGCCTTGGCGATCTGAGCTTCAAAGTCCTTGATCAGCTTGTCGATTTCAGCGCTGCCACGGCGCTCTTCGTCTTCGCTGATTTCCTTGTCCTTGGTCAGCTTCTTCAGCTCGCCCAGGGCGTCGCGACGAATGTTGCGTACAGCAACCCGTGCGTCCTCGGCAGCGGCACGCGCCTGCTTGGTGAAGCCCTTGCGGGTTTCCTCGGTCAGCGGCGCCATCTTGATCAGCAGCAGCTCGCCCAGGTTGGTCGGATTGAGATTAAGACCGGCACTGCCAATGGCCTTGTCGATGGCTCCGAGCATGTTTCGCTCGAACGGCACCACTTGCAGGGTCTGGGAGTCCTTCACGGTAACGTTGGCAACGCCGCTCAACGGCGTGTCAGTACCGTAGTAAGGCACCATCACGCTACCCAGGATGCTGGGGTGCGCCTTGCCGGTGCGGATCTGGCCGAACGCATGCGCCAGCGATTCCAGGGACTTCTTCATGCGCTCTTGAGCGTCTTTCTTGATTTCGTTGATCATTGTTCGCCTTCCTCGATCAGGGTTCCTTCAGCGCCACCATGCACGATATTCAGCAGGGCGCCGGGCTTGTTCATGTTAAATACCCGCAGCGGCATCTTGTGGTCGCGGCACAGACAGATAGCCGTCAGGTCCATCACTCCCAGCTTGCGATCCAGCACTTCATCGTAAGTCAGATGATCGAACTTCTCGGCATGCGGGTCCTTGAACGGGTCGGCAGTGTAAACACCATCGACCTTGGTTGCCTTGAGCACCACGTCGGCATCGATCTCGATAGCGCGCAGGCAGGCTGCGGAGTCGGTAGTGAAGAACGGGTTGCCGGTACCGGCCGCGAAGATCACCACTTCTTTGGAGTTCAGGTGGCGCATGGCCTTGCGGCGGTCATAGTGATCGGTCACGCCGACCATGGAAATAGCCGACATCACGATGGCCGAGATATTCGCACGTTCCAGCGCATCACGCATGGCCAGGGCGTTCATCACAGTAGCCAGCATGCCCATGTGGTCGCCCGTGACCCGATCCATCCCGGCTGCGCTCAATGCGGCACCACGGAACAGGTTGCCACCACCGATCACCAAGCCTACCTGGACACCGATGCCAACCAGTTGGCCGACTTCCAGCGCCATGCGATCCAGCACCTTGGGGTCGATCCCGAACTCTTCCGAGCCCATCAGGGCCTCGCCGCTAAGCTTGAGTAGAATGCGTTTATAGCGAGCTTGATAACCACTGCCCTGCTGAGCCATTGCGAATCTCTCCTGCGGCGTATTTAAAAAATTCTTTGCGGGCTGTTTGCAGCCTGCGATCACTCTAGCTTGACGCTGTCACAGCGCCATCAGAACACGACTTTGTAAACCGGTTCCGAGGATAAACAACTAAATTACCCTGCCCATTTGAAAAGAGGCTGCGCGCGTGAGCGGGCAGCCTCTTCTGGGCGACAGTTGAAAAACCGTCTTACTGTTGCTTGGCAGCAGCCAGTTGTGCGGCAACTTCTTCAGCGAAGTTGTCTTCTTTCTTCTCGATGCCTTCACCTACAGCGAAACGGGTGAAGGAAACGATTTCAGCGCCGCCTTTCTTGGCCAGAGCACCCACGGTGACTTCTGGATCCTTGACGAAAGCTTGCTCAACCAGGCTGGCTTCAGCCAGGAACTTGCTGATACGGCCAGCGATCATTTTTTCAACGATTTCAGCTGGCTTGCCTTTCATCTTGTCTTCGTTCAGCTGCAGGAACACAGCTTTTTCACGCTCGATGGCTTCGGCGGAAACCTGCGATGGCAGCAGGAACTCAGGGTTGCTTGCCGCTACGTGCATGGCGATGTCTTTGGCCAGCTCAACGGAACCGCCTTTCAGGACAACCGCAACACCGATCTTGTTGCCGTGCAGGTAGGTGCCGACCACATCACCTTCAACGCGCGCCAGACGACGGATGTTGACGTTCTCGCCGGTCTTGCCCACCAGGATCAGGCGGTCAGCTTCTTGAGCTTCGATCAGCGGAGCTGCGTCGGTCAGCTTGTCAGCGAATGCCTTTTCAACGCTGGCAGCAACGAATGCCTTGAAGTCGTCCTGCAGAGCCAGGAAGTCGGTCTGCGAGTTAACTTCCAGCAGGACAGCGGCTTTACCGTCGTCCTTGATGGCGATAGCGCCTTCAGCAGCCACGTTGCCTGCTTTCTTGGCAGCCTTGATGGCGCCGGAAGCACGCATGTCATCAATGGCTTTCTCGATGTCGCCGCCAGCCTTGGTCAAGGCCTTTTTGCAATCCATCATGCCTTCGCCGGTACGCTCGCGCAGTTCTTTGACCAACGCTGCAGTAATCTCTGCCATTTTCAAAATCCTCTTGGATAGGTTTTCAACCATTCCACCCGATCGAACGGGCGTTCAATTCTTGGGCGCTGCCTCGAATTCACTTCATAACAACCCCGCATTACAGAAACTGTAGGGGGGGGCGCGACGACGAAATGATTTTCGAGTTGGCAAAAAGGGGGCCAAGCCCCCTTTTTGCGTGCTGAGTAAACGCTAAGCGTCAGTTACTCAGGCTTCAGCCGCCGGTGCTGCAGCTTCTTCGAACACTTCGGTGCCGCCAGCAACGTTGTTGCGACCACGGATCACAGCGTCAGCCATCGAACCCATGTACAGCTGGATAGCGCGGATGGCGTCATCGTTGCCTGGGATGATGTAGTCAACGCCTTCCGGGCTGCTGTTGGTATCGACAACGCCGATGACCGGGATGCCCAGCTTGTTGGCTTCGGTGATCGCGATGCGCTCGTGATCAACGTCGATCACGAACAGTGCGTCAGGCAGGCCGCCCATGTCCTTGATACCACCCAGGGAACGATCCAGCTTTTCCAGATCGCGAGTGCGCATCAGCGCCTCTTTCTTGGTCAGCTTGGCGAAGGTGCCGTCTTCTGCTTGCACTTCAAGGTCACGCAGACGCTTGATGGAAGCACGGATGGTTTTGTAGTTGGTCAGCATGCCGCCCAACCAGCGGTGATCGACGTACGGCGAACCGCAACGTGCTGCTTCTTCAGCAACGATCTTGCCAGCGGAACGCTTGGTGCCGACGAACAGAATCTTGTTTTTGCCCTGGGCCAGGCGTTCTACGAAAGTCAGAGCTTCGTTGAACATTGGCAGGGTTTTTTCAAGGTTGATGATGTGAATCTTGTTGCGCGCGCCGAAAATGTACTTGCCCATTTTCGGATTCCAGTAACGGGTTTGGTGACCGAAGTGCACACCGGCCTTCAGCATATCGCGCATGTTGACTTGGGACATGATAGTTCCTTAATAAGTCGGGTTAGGCCTCCACGTATCCCAATGACCAACCAACAGCATGTGCTGAGGGCACCCAGGTCATCGTGTCGACACGTGTGTGGGTTTGAGCTTTTCGGGGCATCCCCGGAAAGCGGCGCATTTTATACCACAGCAAGGGTAAAAACGGAACCCGGATTCACATCCGCCGATCTGCAAGCTTTTTGCCCACCTCTTGGAATCGGCCCAGAATGCACCATTGTATGAAGAGAAGCGCCAGCAGAACCTCAGATTTGCGCTGAGCGTCTGTTAGAATCGCACCTTTGCGGCTTTGAAAACCTTATCGTTTCCCTTCCGGCTCCAGCCTTGCCGGGGCAGGTTTTCAAGCCATTCCGTGTTTATCGCGCCACTGAGCGTCAAGAGAGCCTGTATGACCGTCACCCTCAAAACTCCCGAGGACATCGCCAAAATGCGTGTCGCCGGCAAACTGGCCGCCGACGTGCTGGAAATGATTGCCGAGCATGTCAAACCCGGTGTCACCACCGAAGAACTGGACCGCATCTGCCATGACTACATCGTCAATGTGCAGGGCGCGATCCCGGCCCCGCTGAACTACAAGGGCTTTCCCAAATCCATCTGCACCTCGATCAACCACGTGGTGTGCCACGGCATTCCCAACGAGAAGCCGCTGAAGGATGGCGACACCCTGAACATCGACGTCACTGTCATCAAGGACGGTTACCACGGCGACACCAGCCGCATGTTCCACGTCGGCACCGTGCCGGTCTGGGCCGAGCGCCTGTCGCAGATCACCCAGGAATGCATGTACAAGGCCATCGAACTGGTGAAGCCGGGCTGCCGCCTGGGCGACATCGGCGAAGTGATCCAGAAGCACGCGGAAAAGAACGGCTTCTCGGTCGTACGCGAATTCTGCGGCCACGGCATTGGCAAGGTGTTCCACGAAGAGCCGCAGATCCTGCACTACGGCCGCGCTGGCACCGGCATGGAACTCAAGGCCGGCATGACCTTCACCATCGAGCCGATGATCAACCAGGGCAAGGCCGACACCAAGGTCCTGGGCGACGGCTGGACCGCCATCACCAAGGACCGCAAGCTCTCCGCGCAGTGGGAACACACGCTGCTGGTGACCGAGACCGGCTACGAGATCTTCACCCTGCGCAGCGATGACACCATCGCCCGGGTATCTGCCTGATCTGAAACGCTGCGTCCCGACCTTATAGATAGAAAGGAAAGCCAATCGATGCCGCAGGTGGACCCCGAACTCTTCGACCGTGGCCAGTTCCAGGCGGAACTGGCACTGAAGGCCAGCCCTATCGCCGCCTTCAAGAAGGCCATTCGTCAGGCACGAGAAGTGCTCGACAACCGCTTTCGCAGCGGGCGGGAAATCCGCCGGCTGATCGAAGACCGCGCCTGGTTCATCGATAACATCCTGCAAAAGGCCTGGGACCAGTTCAGCTGGAGCACCGAAGCCGACATAGCCCTGGTGGCGGTCGGCGGCTACGGTCGCGGCGAGCTGCACCCTTATTCCGACATCGACCTGCTGATCCTCCTGGACAGCGCCGATCACGAAATTTTCCGCGACTCCATCGAACGCTTCCTTACCCTGCTCTGGGACATTGGCCTGGAAGTCGGGCAAAGCGTGCGCTCGGTGGACGAATGCGCCGAACAGGCGCGGGCCGACCTGACGGTGATCACCAACCTGATGGAAAGCCGCACCATTGCCGGCCCCGAGCACTTGCGCCAGCGCATGCTGCAAGTGACCAGCACCGAACACATGTGGCCCAGCAAGGACTTCTTCCTGGCCAAGCGCGCCGAACAGAAAGCCCGCCACCACAAATACAACGACACCGAGTACAACCTGGAACCCAACGTCAAAGGGTCGCCGGGCGGCCTGCGGGACATCCAGACCATTCTCTGGGTCGCGCGCCGCCAGTACGGCACCCTGAACCTGCGGGCCCTGGCCGGCGAAGGCTTCCTGGTGGAGAGCGAGAACGCCCTGCTGGCCTCGTCCCAGGAGTTTCTATGGAAGGTCCGCTACGCCCTGCACATGCTCGCCGGGCGCGCCGAAGATCGCCTGCTGCTCGACCATCAGCGCTCCATCGCCACTCTGCTGGGCTTCGAGGGCGATGACGCGAAGCAGAGCATCGAAAGCTTCATGCAGCAGTACTACCGGGTGGTGATGAGCATCGCCCAGTTGAGCGACCTGATCATCCAGCACTTCGAAGAGGTGATCCTCGCCCCCGAAGACGAGGCGCCGCCGCAGCCGATCAATGCCCGCTTCCAGCTGCATGACGGCTACATCGAGGCGATCAACGACAACGTGTTCAAGCGTACGCCGTTCGCCATGCTGGAGATCTTCGTGCTGATGGCCCAGCACCCGGAGATCAAGGGCGTGCGTGCCGACACCATCCGCCTTTTGCGCGAACACCGGCACCTGATCGACGACGACTTCCGCCACGATATCCGCAACACCAGCCTGTTCATCGAACTGTTCAAATGCGAGATCGGCATCCACCGCAACCTGCGGCGGATGAACCGTTACGGCATCCTCGGGCGCTACCTGCCGGAGTTCGGCTTCATCGTCGGGCAGATGCAGCACGACCTGTTCCACATCTACACCGTGGACGCCCACACGCTGAACCTGATCAAGCACCTGCGCAAGATGCAGTACACGCCGATCTCCGAGAAATTCCCCCTGGCCAGCAAGCTCATGGGCAAGCTGCCCAAGCCCGAGCTGATCTACCTGGCCGGCCTGTACCACGACATCGGCAAGGGCCGTCACGGCGATCACTCGGAAATCGGCGCGGTGGATGCCGAGGCCTTCTGCGTGCGCCACCAACTGCCGCAGTGGGACACCCGGCTGATCGTGTGGCTGGTGCAGAACCACCTGGTGATGTCCACCACGGCCCAGCGCAAGGACCTCTCCGACCCGCAGGTGATCCACGACTTCGCGCAGATCGTGGTCGACCAGACCCGCCTCGACTACCTCTATGTACTGACGGTCGCCGACATCTACGCCACCAACCCGACGCTGTGGAACTCCTGGCGCGCCAGCCTGCTGCGCCAGCTCTACACCGAGACCAAGCGTGCCCTGCGCCGCGGCCTGGAAAACCCGGTGGACCGCGAAGAGCAGATCCGCCAGACCCAGAGCGCCGCCCTGGACATCCTGGTGCGCAACGGCACCGACCCGGACGAGGTCGAGCAGCTCTGGTCGCAACTGGGGGACGACTACTTCCTGCGCCACACCGCCGGTGACGTCGCCTGGCACAGCGACGCGATCCTCCAGCAGCCGGCCGACGGCGGCCCGCTGGTGCTGATCAAGGAAATCACCCAGCGCGAGTTCGAGGGCGGCACGCAGATCTTCATCTACGCCCCGGACCAGCACGACTTCTTCGCGGTAACCGTGGCCGCCATGGACCAGCTCAACCTGAACATCCATGACGCGCGCATCATCACCTCCAGCAGCCAGTTCACCCTCGACACCTACATCGTCCTGGACAACGACGGCGAGTCCATCGGCAACAACCCGCAGCGGGTCGAGCAGATCCGCAAGGGCCTGACCGACGCCCTGCGCAACCCCGACGACTACCCGACCATCATCCAGCGCCGGGTACCGCGCCAGCTCAAGCACTTTGCCTTCGAGCCCGAGGTGACCATCCACAACGACGCCCAGCGTCCGGTCACCGTGCTGGAGCTCAGCGCCCCGGACCGCCCCGGCCTGCTGGCGCGGATCGGCAAGATATTCCTGGAGTTCGACCTGTCGCTGCAGAACGCCAAGATCGCCACCCTGGGCGAGCGCGTGGAAGACGTGTTCTTCATCACCGATGCGCACAACCAGCCCCTTTCCGACCCCCAGCTGTGCAGCCGCTTGCAGGATGCGATCGTCGAGCAGCTGAGCGTCAGCCACGAACCGACTATCGAAATGACCCGCCTGAGCATCTGACGGGCCTGAATCGCCGCCTTGAGTGAGATACCGCACCGATGAACAACGCTCTGAACCAGTTGCAGCCCTACCCGTTCGAAAAGCTGCGGGCCCTGCTCGGCACCGTGACGCCCAACCCGGACAAGCGCCCGATCGCCCTGTCCATCGGCGAGCCGAAACACCGCTCGCCAAGCTTTGTCGCCGAAGCCCTGGCCAGCAACCTCGACCAGATGGCGGTATACCCCACCACCCTGGGCATCCCGGCCCTGCGTGAAGCCATCGCCGGCTGGTGCGAGCGGCGCTTTGGCGTGCCAAGCGGCTGGATCGACCCCGCGCGCAACGTGCTGCCGGTCAACGGCACCCGCGAAGCCCTGTTCGCCTTCACCCAGACCGTGGTCAACCGCGGCGAAGACGCCCTGGTGGTCAGCCCCAACCCGTTCTATCAGATCTACGAAGGCGCAGCCTTCCTCGCCGGAGCCAAGCCGCACTACCTGCCGTGCCTGGACGAAAACGGCTTCAACCCGGATTTCGACGCCGTGCCGGCCGAGATCTGGCAACGCTGCCAGATCCTCTTCCTGTGCTCCCCGGGCAACCCCACCGGCGCGCTGATCCCGCTGGACACCCTGAAGAAACTGATCGCCCTGGCCGACGAACACGACTTCGTGATCGCCGCCGACGAGTGCTACAGCGAGCTGTACTTCGACGAACAGACTCCACCGCCGGGCCTGCTCAGCGCCTGCGTCGAACTGGGGCGCAAGGACTTCAAGCACTGCGTGGTGTTCCACAGCCTGTCCAAGCGCTCCAACCTGCCGGGCCTGCGTTCCGGCTTCGTTGCCGGTGACGCGGACATCCTCAAGGGTTTCCTGCTGTACCGCACCTACCACGGCTGCGCCATGCCGGTGCAGACCCAGCTGGCCAGCGTCGCCGCCTGGAACGATGAAGTGCACGTGCGCGCCAACCGCGCCCTGTACCGCGAGAAGTTCGACGCGGTGCTGGCGATCCTCGCCCCCGTGATGGACGTACAGCGTCCGGACGGCAGCTTCTACCTGTGGCCGAACGTGGCCGGGGATGACGCCGCCTTCTGCCGCGACCTGTTCGAGCAGGAGCACGTGACCGTGGTTCCGGGCTCTTATCTGTCGCGGGATGTGGACGGCACCAACCCGGGCGCCGGGCGAGTGCGCATGGCGCTGGTTGCGCCGCTGGCGGAATGCGTGGAAGCCGCCGAGCGGATTCGCGATTTCGTACTGCGTCGGGCCTGAGCCCCTTCGCCAGTCAAGCCGGTTCCTACCCCCCCCTGTAGGAACCGGCTTGCCAGCAAAAGCGTCATCCGCTCACTTCACCTGCCCCAGATTCGCCTCGCTCAAATCCAGGTCCGCCAACACTTCACGCAGCACATCGTCACCGATCTGGTGATGCCGGCTCAGGCGGTACAGCTCCAGCCGTTGCGCGCGCAGGGCCTTGAGCCGCAGGCGCCGCTCCAGCAAGTCCATTTGCAACGCCAGGGCCTGGGCTTCGGCGGAATCGTTGTAGACCTCCAGCTGATGCCGGTACTCGGCCATCAAGCGCCCCTTGAGTTCAGTGGCCAATGCCGCCTGAGCCGCATCCAGGGTCTCACTGGCGTCTGCCACTTCCTCGGCTTCCAGGGCGTGGATCGCTGCCTCGGCAGTCTTGCGCCAGGCATCGCGGACTTCACCGCGGCGCTTGTCGTCGGGGCTCTTCACAATGCCGCGCAACAGCAGCGGCAGGGCAATGCAGGCCGCCACCAGGGACAGTAGGATCACCCCGGCGGCGATGAAGATCAGCAGGTCGCGCTCGGGGAAAGCTTCACCGGCGCCGAGCAGCAGCGGCACCGACATCACGCCCGCCAGGGTCACCGCCCCGCGCACGCCCCCCACTGTCAGCAACCAGCAGGAACGCGCGGTGGGCACCAGGGTCAGTTCACCCTTGCCACGCCAGCGCCGCAACAGCCCGGACAGGCGCCAGATGCTCTGCACCCAGATGAAACGCAGTACCAGCAGCACCAGGAAGATCGCCAGCACATCCAGGCAGCGATAGAACAGGGTCGGCCAGAGCGAGGTCTCGTGACTGGCAACGGCCTTGATGATGTCCGGTAGTTGCAACCCCAGCAGCAGGAAGATCAGGCCGTTGAAGGCAAACTCCAGCAGCGACCAGACGCTGCGATTGAGCAGCCGGGTGCTGGTCTGGCGCGGCAGCAGGTCGAGCCAGCTCTGCATCATCCCCGCCGCCACGGCTGAAAGGATGCCCGAGGCTCCCAGGCGTTCGGCCAGCACATAGGCGGCGAACGGCAACAGCAGCATGAACACCACATGAGTCGCCGGGTCGTCCCAGCCGCGGGCGATCATCCAGGCCCGCAGGCGCCCCACCAGCCAGCTCAGAGCCACCCCCACCGCCAGCCCGCCTACCGCCACCAGGACAAAGGTCAGGCTGGCATTGGCCAGGGAAAACACCCCGGTCACGGCGGCCACCAGGGCGAACTTGAAGGTCACCAGGCCCGAAGCGTCGTTCATCAGGGCTTCGCCCTGGAGCATGTGCATCAAGGGGGTCGGCAGGCGGTTCTGGGAAATCGCCGAGACGGCCACGGCGTCGGTAGGCGACAGCACGGCCGCCAGGGCAAAAGCCACCGCCAGGGGGATGCTCGGCAACAGCCAGTGAATGAAGTAGCCGGCGCCCACCACGGTGAACAGCACCAGGCCCACCGCCAGGGTCAGGATCGGCCCGCGCAGGCGCCAGAATTCACGCTTGGGCATGCGCCAGCCATCGGAAAACAGCAGAGGCGGCAGGAACAGGAAAAGAAACAGCTCCGGGTCCAGGGCCACGTGCAAACCCAGGGTCGGCCAGGCCAGCAAGCCCCCGGCGATGATCTGCACCAGGGGCAGCGGCAGTGGAATCACCCGCCCGACAAGACGCGAAAGGCTCACCAGCATCAGCAGGATGAGGACGGTATAGGCGGTTTGCATAACGCGGGCTTCCCGATCTGAAACTTCAAAGCAGACACACGACAGCGGCAGGCGTTCACCGCAGAAGTGCCATATTAGCCGCTTAAGCTGCGTTCACGCCGCTGCACAAAAGTCGCAACGGCGCCCGGGCGCGGAAACACAATGCGACAAAGCCCCGCGGCAGCCGACGCCGAATCGGTGCGGTCGTGGCATAATCCGTGACCTTTCATCTCCAGCATCTCCAAAGGGGGCAATTCCTTGACCGCTTCAAGCAAAACGTTGCACCTTTTCGGCATCAAAGCCTGTGACACCATGAAAAAGGCGCGCACCTGGCTCGATGAACACGCTGTCAGCTATGACTTCCATGATTACAAAACCTCCGGCATTGACCGTGAGCACCTGAATCAGTGGTGCGACGAGCACGGCTGGCAGGTGGTGTTGAACCGCGCGGGCACGACCTTTCGCAAACTCGATGACGAAAGCAAAGCCGATCTCGACCAGGCGAAAGCCGTTGAACTGATGCTCGCGCAACCTTCGATGATCAAGCGCCCGGTGCTCGACCTCGGAGACAAGACCCTGATTGGCTTCAAGCCAGACCTTTACGCAGCGGCGCTCAAGTAAGCCTGCTCATTCAATTTCGCAAGAGGTAACTGCATGTCCACTACCCTGTTCAGCCTGGCATTCGGTGTCGGCACCCAGAACCGTCAAGGCGCTTGGCTGGAAGTGTTTTACGCATCGCCACTGCTCAAGCCGGCTGCTGAAATCGTTGCGGCGGTAGCACCGATCCTCGGCTACAGCGAAGGCAACCAGGCCATTACCTTCACCACCGCCCAGGCCGCTCAGATGGCCGACGCGCTGAAGAGCATCGACGCCGGCCAGGCTGCCCTGCTGACCCGCCTGGCCGAAAGCCACAAGCCGCTGGTAGCCACCCTGCTGGCCGAAGACGCTCAGTTGACCTCCACTCCAGAGGCCTACCTGAAGCTGCACCTGCTGTCCCACCGCCTGGTCAAGCCACACGGCCTGAGCCTGGCCGGCGTGTTCCCGCTGCTGCCGAACGTGGCCTGGACCAGCCAGGGCGCGATCGACCTCGGCGAGCTGGCCGAGCGTCAACTGGAAGCCCGCCTGCGCGGCGAGCTGCTGGAAGTGTTCTCGGTGGACAAGTTCCCGAAAATGACCGACTACGTGGTACCGAGCGGTGTGCGTATCGCTGACAGCGCGCGGATCCGCCTGGGCGCCTACATCGGCGAAGGCACCACCGTGATGCACGAAGGTTTCGTCAACTTCAACGCTGGCACCGAAGGCCCGGGCATGATCGAAGGCCGCGTTTCCGCGGGCGTGTTCGTCGGCAAGGGTTCGGACCTGGGCGGCGGCTGCTCCACCATGGGCACCCTGTCGGGTGGCGGCAACATCGTGATCAAGGTCGGCGAAGGCTGCCTGATCGGTGCCAACGCCGGTATCGGTATCCCGCTGGGCGATCGCAACACCGTGGAGTCGGGCCTGTACGTGACCGCCGGCACCAAGGTGGCGCTGCTGGACGAGAACAACCAGTTGGTCAAAGTGCTCAAGGCCCGGGAACTGGCCGGCCAGCCGGATCTGCTGTTCCGCCGCAACTCGGAAACCGGCGCCGTGGAGTGCAAGACCCACAAGTCGGCCATCGAGCTGAACGAAGCGCTGCACGCTCACAACTAAGCAGCGATTCGGTTTCACTGGAACCGGCCGCGCGCTTATCATCGGCGCCCGGCCTGTTCAAACGAGTTCTGCCACCATGCTTGTACCCTCCCCCTGGCGCGCCGACTTCCCGGCCATCGCCGCCCTGCAACGCCAGGACCAGACCTACCTGGACAACGCCGCCACCACGCAAAAGCCCCAAGCCCTGCTGGACGCCCTGGCCCACTACTACGCCAATGGCGCGGCCAACGTGCATCGCGCGCAACACCTGCCCGGCGCCCACGCCACCCAAGCATTCGAGGACAGCCGCAGCAAGGTCGGCCAATGGCTCAATGCCGGTGACAGCGGACAGATCGTCTTCACCCACGGCGCCACTTCCGCGCTGAATCTCCTGGCCTATGGCCTGGAACACCATTTTTCCCCAGGCGATGAGATTCTCATCAGCGCCCTGGAACACCACGCCAACCTGCTGCCCTGGCAGCAACTGGCCCAACGCCGCGGGCTCAAACTGCAGGTCCTGCCACTGGACCCGGACGGCCTGATCGACATCAATGCAGCAAGCCGCCTGATCGGCCCGCGCACCCGTTTGCTGGCGGTGAGCCAGCTGTCCAACGTGCTCGGCGCCTGGCAGCCATTGACCCCGCTGCTGGCCATGGCCAAGGCCCAGGGCGCACTGACGGTGATCGACGGCGCCCAGGGCGTGGTCCATGGCCGCCACGATGTGCAGGCCCTGGGCTGCGACTTCTATGTGTTCTCCAGCCACAAGCTGTACGGCCCGGATGGGGTCGGCGTGCTGTTTGGCCGTCATCAGGCGCTCAAGGACCTGCGGCACTGGCAGTTCGGTGGCGAAATGGTCCAGGACGCCGACTACCAGCACGCCAGCTTCCGCCCGGCGCCCCTGGGCTTCGAGGCCGGCACGCCGCCGATTGCCGGAGTCATCGGCCTGGGCGCCACCCTGGATTACCTCGCCGGCCTGGATCAGCACGCGCTGAGCGAGCATGAAGCGGCCCTGCATGCCTACCTGCTGCAAGGTCTGCAGGCGCGCAATGGCATCCGCCTGCTGGGCTCGCCGCAAGTGGCCCTGGTCAGTTTTGTCGTCGATGGCGTGCACAACGCCGACCTCGCCCACCTACTGACCGAGCAAGGCATTGCCGTGCGCGCCGGGCATCACTGCGCCATGCCGCTGATGAAAAGCCTGGGGCTGGCCGGAGCGATCCGGGTGTCATTGGCGCTGTACAACGACTCCGAGGACCTGGAGCGGTTCTTCGAGGCCCTGGATCAGGCCCTGGAGTTGCTGCGATGAGCCTGCCGACGGATGCCGTCACCGCCCTGGAGGTGTTCCAAGGGGCTGCCGGCTGGGAACAGCGGGCACGCCTGCTGATGCAATGGGGCGAGCGCCTGCCAGCCCTGAGCGAGGCCGACAAGGTCGAAGCCAATCGGGTGCATGGCTGTGAAAGCCAGGTCTGGCTGGTGGCGAGGCTGGAAAATGATCTTTGGCAGTTTGCCGCCGCCAGCGACGCGCGGCTGATTCGCGGCTTGGTGGCCTTGCTGCTGGCGCGGGTCAACGGCCTGACGGCCGAGCAGTTGCGCGAGGTGGACCTGGCGGACTGGTTCAACCAGTTGGGCCTGTCGCGCCAGCTCTCGCCGTCGCGCAGCAATGGCCTGAACGCGGTGCTGCAACGCATGAGCGAACTGGCCAGCGCCCTGTAGCCGCTGCCGAGCCTGCGAGGCTGCGAAAAGGTCCGCAGGACCTTGCTTGGCGACCTCCAGCCAGAGCTCTAACGGCCTTACGTCCCTTCGGGCCGCTCGCAGCCTGCGGCAGCGGCTACAGGGGCTTGCTGCGTTCGGACGGGCGGCGCACGCCGGCAACGATCTTGTCCACCGCCTTGGTCGCCGCCACCATGCCGAAGGTCGCGGTCACCATCATCACCGCGCCAAAACCGCCGGCGCAGTCGAGCTTGACCCCATCGCCGACAAAACTCTTCTGCAGGCAGATGCTGCCGTCCGGCTTTGGATAACGCAGCTGCTCGGTGGAAAACACGCAGGGCACGCTGTAATGCCGGGTCACGGTACGTGAAAAACCATAGTCGCGGCGCAGGGTGGAGCGCACCTTGGAGGCCAGCGGGTCATTGAAGGTACGGTTCAGGTCGCAGACCTGGATCAGCGTCGGGTCGATCTGCCCGCCGGCGCCGCCGGTGGTGATGATCTGGATCTTGCGCCGCTTGCACCAGGCAATCAGCGCCGCCTTGGCGTTGACGCTGTCGATGCAGTCGATCACGCAGTCGATGTTCGGGGTGATGTATTCGGCCATGGTCTCGCGGGTGACGAAATCCGCCACCGCGTGCACGCTGCAGTCCGGGTTGATACCGCGCAGGCGCTCGGCCATGACCTCGACCTTGGGTTTGCCCACGGTGCTGTCCAGAGCATGCAGCTGACGGTTGCTGTTGCTGACGCAAACGTCGTCGAGGTCGAACAGCGAGATCTCGCCCACCCCGCAGCGGGCGATGGCTTCCGCCGCCCAGGAACCGACTCCGCCAACCCCGACGATCGCCACATGGGCCGCCCGCAGCCGCTCCAGGCCTTCAATGCCATACAAACGGGCGACACCGGCAAACCGTGGATCTTCTGTACTCATGACCATCACCTAAAAAACCGGCGCGCATTATAGGGCTGGGAAGCGACAAGTTTTAAGCCACAAGCTACAAGTTAAGAACTAAAACCCGAATACAGTGCCCAAGGTCTGGCTTTCCTCTGTGCGCTGTACGCTCAGTTGAGGGCCGGTGTAGGATGCCCGCCGTTTGGCGCCTGCCAACCCTTCCCTCGTTCCACACCTTTTGGAACCCGAAATAGCTATGTCATCGCGTAAATTTGGACTCAACTTGGTGATAGTGCTGGCGATTGCCGCGCTGTTCACCGGCTTCTGGGCGCTGATCAATCGCCCGGTATCGGCCCCCGACTGGCCGGAACAGATCTCCGGTTTTTCCTACTCGCCTTTCCAGCAGGGCCAGTTCCCGCAGAAAGACCAGTACCCGTCCGACGATGAAATGCGTCGCGACCTGGAGATCATGAGCAAGCTGACGGACAACATCCGTACCTATTCGGTGGATGGCAGCCTGCAGGATATTCCCAAGCTGGCGGAAGAGTTCGGCCTGCGCGTGACCCTGGGTATCTGGATCAGCCCGGACCTGGAGCGCAACGAGCGGGAAATCATGCGCGCCATCGAACTGGCCAACAGCTCGCGCAGCGTGGTGCGGGTGGTGGTGGGTAACGAAGCGATCTTCCGCAAGGAAATCACCGCCGACCAACTGTCGGTGATTCTCGACCGGGTCCGCGCCGCGGTGAAAGTTCCGGTCACCACTTCGGAACAGTGGCACGTCTGGGAAGAAAACCCGGAACTGGCCAAGCACGTCGACCTGATCGCCGCGCACATCCTGCCCTACTGGGAATTCATCCCGATGGACAAGGCCGGGCAGTTTGTCCTCGACCGCGCCCGCGACCTGAAGAAAATGTTCCCGAAAAAACCGCTGCTGCTGTCCGAAGTGGGCTGGCCAAGCAACGGCCGCATGCGCGGTGGCGCCGACGCCAGCCCGGCGGACCAGGCGATCTACCTGCGCACCCTGGTCAACAAGCTCAACCGCCAGGGCTACAACTACTTTGTCATTGAAGCCTTCGACCAGCCGTGGAAGGCCAGCGACGAAGGTTCGGTGGGCGCCTACTGGGGCGTGTTCAACGCCGCGCGCCAGCAGAAGTTCAACTTCGAAGGCCCGGTAGTGGCGATCCCGCAATGGCGAGTGCTGGCCATCGGCTCGGTGGTGCTGGCGCTGCTGTCGCTGACCCTGCTGATGATCGACGGCTCGGCCCTGCGCCAGCGTGGCCGCACCTTCCTGACCTTCATCGCCTTCCTCTGCGGCTCGGTGCTGGTGTGGATCGGCTACGACTACAGCCAGCAATACAGCACCTGGTTCAGCCTGACTGTGGGCTTTCTCCTCGCGCTGGGTGCGCTGGGGGTGTTCATCGTGCTGCTCACCGAGGCCCATGAACTGGCCGAGGCGGTGTGGATTCACAAGCGCCGGCGCGAGTTCCTGCCGGTGGAGGGCGACTCCAACTACCGGCCGAAAGTCTCGATCCACGTGCCGTGCTACAACGAGCCGCCGGAGATGGTCAAACAGACCCTCAACGCCCTGGCCAACCTCGATTACCCGGACTTCGAAGTCCTGATCATCGACAACAACACCAAGGACCCGGCGGTCTGGGAGCCGGTGCAGGCCTATTGCGAAACCCTGGGCCCGCGCTTCAAGTTCTTCCACGTGGCGCCATTGGCCGGTTTCAAGGGCGGCGCCCTGAACTACCTGCTGCCGCACACCGCCAAGGATGCCGAAGTGATCGCGGTGATCGACTCCGACTACTGCGTCGACCGCAACTGGCTCAAGCACATGGTGCCGCACTTCGCCGATCCGAAGATCGCCATCGTGCAGTCGCCCCAGGACTACCGCGACCAGAACGAAAGCACCTTCAAGAAGCTCTGCTACGCGGAATACAAGGGCTTCTTCCATATCGGCATGGTCACCCGCAACGACCGTGACGCGATCATCCAGCACGGCACCATGACCATGACCCGGCGCACGGTGCTGGAAGAGCTGGGCTGGGCCGACTGGTGCATCTGCGAAGACGCCGAGCTGGGCCTGCGGGTGTTCGAGAAAGGCCTGTCGGCGGCGTACCACCACGAAAGCTACGGCAAGGGCCTGATGCCCGACACCTTCATCGACTTCAAGAAGCAGCGTTTCCGCTGGGCCTATGGCGCGATCCAGATCATCAAGCGCCACACCGCCAGCCTGCTGCGCGGCAAGAACACCGAGCTGACCCGTGGCCAGCGCTACCACTTCCTCGCGGGCTGGCTGCCGTGGGTCGCGGATGGCATGAACATCTTCTTCACCGTCGGTGCCCTGCTGTGGTCGGCGGCGATGATCATCGTGCCGCAACGGGTCGACCCGCCGCTGCTGATTTTCGCGATCCCGCCGCTGGCGCTGTTCGTGTTCAAGGTGGGCAAGATCATCTTCCTCTACCGCCGAGCGGTGGGGGTCAACCTCAAGGACGCGTTCTGCGCGGCCCTGGCGGGCCTGGCCTTGTCCCACACCATCGCCAAGGCGGTGCTGTACGGCTTCTTCACCAGCAGCATCCCGTTCTTCCGCACACCGAAGAACGCCGACAACCACGGGTTCTGGGTGGCGATCTCGGAAGCCCGGGAAGAGTTGTTCATCATGCTGCTGTTGTGGGGCGCGGCGCTGGGGATCTTCCTGGTGCAGGGCCTGCCAAGCAACGACATGCGCTTCTGGGTGACCATGCTCCTGGTGCAGTCGCTGCCTTATGTGGCGGCACTGGTCATGGCCTTCCTTTCGTCGCTGCCAAAACCTGCGGAACACCCCGAGCCGGCTCCAGCCGCCTAAATCGATGCAAACCACTAAACGGCGGCCTCAGGCCGCCGTTTTGCTTTAAGATATCCGCCATTTTGCGCGCCTCGCCCGCAGCTCTCCCTGTAGGAGCGAGCTTGCTCGCGATAGATGTCAAGAATGACGCAAGCACCTGATGCTCTGCGCCGCTCTTGAGTCCATCGCGAGCAAGCTCGCTCCTACAACAAGAAAAGAGCTGCGCCTGATCTTGCCTTGCACCGGAGTTCCCCATGACGGCCCACGCCGAGCTTTCGCCGACCCTGCAACTTGCCTGTGATCTGATCCGCCGCCCCTCGGTGACGCCGGTCGACGCCGATTGCCAGAAGCTGATGATGCAGCGCCTGGGCGATGCCGGCTTCAAGCTGGAACCAATGCGCATTGAGGATGTGGATAACTTCTGGGCCAGCCATGGCCAGCATGAAGGCCCGGTGCTGTGCTTCGCCGGCCATACCGACGTGGTGCCCACCGGCCCGGTCCAGGCCTGGCAGAACGACCCGTTCGAAGCGCTGATCGATGAACACGGCATGCTTTGCGGGCGTGGCGCGGCGGACATGAAGGGCAGCCTGGCCGCCATGCTGGTGGCCGCCGAGCGCTTTGTCGCCGACTACCCGGACCACAAGGGCTCGGTGGCCTTCCTGATCACCAGTGACGAAGAAGGCCCGGCGCACCACGGCACCAAGGCGGTGGTGGAACGCCTGGCGGCACGCAAGGAGCGCCTGGACTGGTGCATCGTCGGCGAGCCTTCGAGCACCAGCCTGGTGGGCGACGTGGTCAAGAACGGCCGCCGCGGTTCCCTCGGCGCCAAACTCACGGTGCGCGGGGTACAGGGGCACGTGGCCTACCCGCACCTGGCGAAGAACCCGATTCACCTGGCGGCACCGGCCCTGGCGGAACTGGCGGCCGAGCACTGGGACGACGGCAACGCCTTCTTCCCGCCCACCAGCTTCCAGATCTCCAACCTCAATTCCGGCACCGGCGCCACCAACGTGATCCCCGGTGACCTGGTGGCGGTGTTCAATTTCCGCTTCTCCACCGAATCCACCGTTGAGGGCCTGCAACAACGGGTGGCCGCGATTCTCGACAAGCACGGCCTGGACTGGCACGTGGACTGGGCCCTGTCCGGCCTGCCGTTCCTCACCGAACCCGGCGCCCTGCTGGACGCGGTTTCGGCCAGCATCAAGCAGGTCACCGGCCGCGAGACCAAGGCGTCCACCAGCGGCGGTACTTCCGACGGTCGCTTCATCGCCACCCTGGGCACCCAGGTGGTGGAACTGGGCCCGGTCAACGCCACGATCCACCAGGTCAACGAGCGGATCCTGGCCAGCGACCTGGATGTGCTGACCGAAATCTACTACCAGACCCTGATCAAGTTGCTCGCCTGATGCTTGCCTGTCCTCTTTGCAGCGCCCCGCTGAATGCCGTGGACAACGGCGTGGTCTGCCCGGCCGGGCACCGCTTCGACCGCGCTCGCCAGGGCTACCTGAACCTGCTGCCGGTGCAGCACAAGAACAGCCGTGACCCGGGTGATAACCAGGCCATGGTCGAGGCCCGCCGCGACTTCCTCAACGCCGGGCACTACGCCCCAGTGGCCCGGCGCCTGGCAGAGCTGGCGGCCGAACGCGCGCCCCAGCGCTGGGTCGACATCGGCTGTGGCGAGGGCTACTACACCGCGCAACTGGCCGAAGCCCTGCCCGGCGCCGACGGCTACGCCCTGGATATTTCCCGGGAAGCGGTAAAACGCGCCTGTCGCCGGGCGCCGCAACTGACCTGGATGGTCGCCAGCATGGCGCGCATTCCGTTGGCCGATGCCAGCTGCCAGTTCCTTGCCAGCGTCTTCAGCCCCCTCGACTGGCAAGAGGCCAAGCGCCTGCTGAGCCCTGGTGGCGGCCTGATGAAGGTCGGCCCCACCAGCGGCCACCTGATGGAACTGCGCGAGCGCCTGTATGACGAAGTGCGCGAGTACACCGACGACAAGCACCTGGCCCTGGTGCCTGAAGGCATGGCCCTGGCCCACAGCGAAACCCTGGAATTCAAGCTGTGCCTGGAACGCCCGGAAGATCGCGCCAACCTGCTGGCCATGACCCCTCACGGCTGGCGCGCCAGCGCCGAACGCCGGGCCGCGGTGATCGAGCAGGCCGAGCCTTTCGAGGTCAGCGTATCGATGCGCTACGATTACTTCGTGCTGCAATAACCCCCACTAGAACCCACGACCTCGGGCATCGGCCCGGGGTCGAATAAATCCGCGAATGGATTTTTCAGACCGGCAATGAGGACATCCATGCGCCAGCCCGATATCGAGATTTACCTGAAAGACGCCGACGTCGACTACAAGGCCATCGCCGCCTGGCTCAGTGCCGTGCTCGGCCCTTGCAGCGAGTGGGTACAGAAGGGCCAGACCTACAAATGCAGCGCGGGCCAGGTGCCCGTGACCTGGCTGCCCAAGGCCGTGGGCAAGTGGAACAGCTTGTACCTGGAAAGCGACCAGACCCCATGGGACGACGACATCGCCTGCGCTCGCGCGGCCTTCGCCGCACTCAATGTCGAAGTGCGCTGCGCACCGGGCAGCTGGGTCGAGGAAGAAGGTGAAGAATCCGCCGATCGCTGGATTCGCATCAGCGCCGACGGTGAAGAGGAAATTACCTGGCGCACGGCCTGAACACTGCATACCCGTAGGAGCCGACTTGCCGGCGAAAGAGGCCCCTGAGCCTTGCATCGCCTGCGCCCCCGTTCGCTGGCAAGCCAGCTCCTGCCGGGTCGGTTACAGGCCGACGACGTCTTCGGCTTGCAGACCTTTCTGGCCTTCGACCACGGCGTATTCCACCTGCTGGCCTTCGGTCAGGGAGCGGTGGCCTTCGCCACGGATCGCTCGATAGTGGACAAACACGTCCGCCCCCCCTTCACGCTGGATAAAGCCGTAGCCCTTGGCGTCGTTGAACCACTTCACGTTGCCGGTCTCACGAGTAGTCATGAATCCATACCTCATTTTTTTATTATTGGATTGGCGCACTGCAACCAAACCTTGAGAACTTTCCCTCGACCTGTGTCTCTATGACAGGAGGCTATACGGCCGCGGGAGAGTCGGCCGAGTATATGACAGGCGTAAAAACTCTCAACTCAATCTTGTTTCGGCGCTTTTTTGCCGATTTTCGGCGAATCCGGCACACTACCGCTCCCGAGCAGTTGCTCGGTTTTCTACTCACTCACGCAGAAGCCGTATGACCCGCTCCCCGATCCGCCGTCTTGTGTTTGGCACCTTGCGCCGACTGCTGTACCTCTGGGTCCGCTCGGAAACCATCAACCAGTCGTCCTTCACCCTTGACCTCGACCGCAGCCGGCCGGTGTTCTACGTCCTGCAGAATCCATCCCTGACCGACCTCGCCGTGGTCGATACCGAATGCACCAAGGCCGGGCTGCCACGCCCGGTCCTGCCGGTGTCGGTGGGCAACCTGCTGGAGCCCGCGGCGTTCTTCTACCTGACCCCAGAGCCCGACTGGCTCGGCCGCCAGGACAAGCGCGGCGCGCCACCGACCCTGACCCGACTGGTCAGCGCCCTGGCCCAGAACGCCGCCGAAGACGCGCAGATCATTCCGGTCAGCGTCTTCTGGGGCCAGTCTCCGGACAGTGAATCGAGCCCGTGGAAACTGCTGTTCGCCGACAGTTGGGCGGTCACCGGGCGCCTGCGCCGGCTGCTGAGCATCATGATCCTGGGGCGCAAGACCCGGGTGCAGTTCTCCGCGCCGATCAACCTGCGCGAGCTGATCGAGCACAACAAGGGCCACGAGCGCACCGTGCGCATGGCCCAGCGCATCCTGCGGGTGCACTTTCGCAACCTCAAGGCCGCGGTCATCGGCCCGGACATTTCCCACCGGCGCAACCTGGTCAAGGGCCTGCTCAACCAGCCCCTGGTGAAGCAGGCGATTCTGGATGAGGCCGAGCGCGAGAAGATCTCCCCGGAAAAAGCCAAGGCCCAGGCCCTGCGCTACGGCAACGAGATCGCCTCGGACTACACCTACACCGCGATCCGCTTCCTGGAAGTGGTGCTCAGCTGGTTCTGGAACAAGATCTACGACGGGATCAAGGTCAACCATCTGGAAGGCGTGCAGAAGATCGCCCAGGGTCACGAAGTGATCTACGTGCCCTGCCACCGCAGCCATATCGATTACCTGCTGCTGTCCTACCTGCTGTTCCGCAACGGCCTGACGCCGCCGCACATCGCCGCCGGGATCAACCTCAACATGCCAGTGATCGGCGGCCTGCTGCGCCGCGGCGGGGCCTTCTTCATGCGCCGCACCTTCAAGGGCAACCCGCTCTACACCTCGGTGTTCAACGAATACCTGCACACCCTGTTCACCAAGGGCTTCCCGGTGGAGTACTTCGTCGAAGGCGGCCGCTCGCGCACCGGGCGCATGCTGCAACCCAAGACCGGGATGCTGGCCATCACCCTGCGCAGCTTCCTGCGCAATTCGCGCATGCCGATCGTCTTCGTACCGGTGTACATCGGCTACGAGCGGGTCCTGGAAGGCCGCACCTACCTGGGCGAACTGCGCGGCGCCAGCAAGAAGAAGGAGTCGATCTTCGACATCTTCAAGGTCATCGGCGCCCTCAAGCAGCGCTTCGGCCAGGTGGCGGTGAACTTCGGCGAACCGATCAAGCTGGCGCAATTTCTCGATCAGGAACAACCGGACTGGCGCACCCAGGAGCTGGGCCCGCAGTACCGCCCGGCCTGGCTCAACGAGACCACCAACCGCCTCGGCGAACGCGTGGCCCAGCACCTCAACGAAGCCGCGGCGATCAACCCGGTGAACCTGGTGGCCCTGGCCCTGCTGTCCACCAGCCGCCTGGCGCTGGATGACCGCGCCATGGCGCGAGTCCTGGACCTGTACCTGGCGCTGCTGCGCCGCGTGCCCTACTCGCCTCACACCACGCTGCCGGAAGGCGATGGCCGGGCGCTGATCCAGCACGTCAAGGACATGGACCTGCTGGCCGAGCAAAGCGACGCCCTGGGCAAGATCCTCTACCTGGACGAGCAGAACGCCGTCCTGATGACCTACTACCGCAACAACGTGCTGCACATCTTCGCCCTGCCGGCGCTGCTGGCGAGCTTCTTCCAGAGCTCGTCGCGCATGAGCCGCGAGCAGATTCTGCGCTACACCCGCGCGCTGTATCCCTACTTGCAGTCCGAGCTGTTCATCCGCTGGCCGCTGGAAGAGCTAGACGCGGTGGTGGACCAGTGGCTGGAGGCCTTTGTCGAACAGGGGCTGCTGCGCTTCGAGAAAGACCTGTACCAGCGTCCGGCGCCCAGCTCACGGCATTTTGTCCTGCTGACCCTGCTGTCCAAGAGCATTGCCCAAACCCTGCAACGCTTCTACATGGCCATTTCACTGTTGCTCAACAGCGGCCAGAACAGCATCAGCGCCGAGGAGCTGGAAGACCTGTGCACCGTCATGGCCCAGCGCCTGTCGATCCTGCATGGCTTGAATGCCCCGGAGTTCTTCGACAAGAGCCTGTTCCGCCACTTCATCCAGACCCTGCTGGACCAAGGCGTATTGCGCCGCGACGAAGCCGGCAAGCTGAGCTACCACGAACTGCTGGGCGAACTGGCCGAAGGCGCCGCCAAGCGGGTGCTGCCGGCGGAAATTCGCCTGTCGATCCGCCAGGTCGCCCTGCATCGCAGCGAAGATGCCGCCGACCAACTCGCGGCACCTGCGCAAACCGACTAGATTCTTATCGGCGCCGGAGCACCTGCGGCGCCCTCGATACGGAGATCCCCGATGAAAAAGCTCACCCTGCTGGCAGCCTGCGCGCTGCTCGGAGCCTGCCAGTCCATGAACCCTGCGGCCAAGGCCAGCCTCGACGGCGAAGTCTTCTACCTGCAACGCATTGCCCTGCCACCGGCCGCCACCTTGAGCGTGAGCCTGCAGGACGTGTCCCTGGCAGATGCTCCGGCCGTGGTCCTGGCCGAGCAGAGTGGCCCCATCAAGGGCCAGGTGCCGCTGCCGTTCCACCTCAGCTATGACCCGGCCCAGGTCAAGCCCGGCCACCGTTACTCGGTCAGCGCGCGGATTGAAGTGGCGGGCCGGCTGGTCTTCATCACCACCGAAAACAACGCCGTAAAACTCGACGGCAGCGACCCGCAACCCTTGAAGCTGCGGGTCGACGCTGTTCGTTAATGTTCATTGCCCAAGGAAGCCGCCATGCTCCGTACTTCGCTCCGTTTCACCAGCCTGTGCGCTGGTCTGTTGATCTCCGCCAGCGCCCTGGCCCTGTCCCTGAGTGACCTGTCCCAGGGTGATGCCAGCGGTGGCCTCAAGGATGCCCTGACCCAGGGCGCGCAAATCGCCGTCAAGCAACTGGGCACCCCCGGTGGTTTCAGCAACAACCCCGATGTCCGCATCGAGCTGCCGGGCAACCTCGGCAAAGTTGCGAAAAAAATGAAGCAGTTCGGCATGGGTGAACAGGTCGACCAACTGGAAACCAGCATGAACAAGGCCGCCGAAGCCGCTGTGCCGCAAGCCCAGGCGCTGCTGGTGGATGCCGTGAAAAAGATGACCGTGGCCGACGCCAAGGGCATTCTCGCCGGCGGCAAGGACTCTGCCACCCAGTACCTGGACAAGACGAGCCGCGAGCAGATCCGCGCCAAGTTCCTGCCGATCGTCAAGCAAGCCACTGACCAAGTAGGGTTGGCCAAGCAGTACAACTCCTTCGCCGGCCAGGCCGCGACGCTGGGCGTACTGGATGCCAAGAATGCCAATATCGAAGGTTATGTGACCGAACAAGCCCTCAACGGCCTGTTCGAAATGATCGGCAAGCAGGAAGAAACCATTCGCCAGAACCCGGCGGCAGCCGCCACCAGCCTGGCCAAGAAAGTCTTCGGCACCCTGTAAGACCTTTCCCTCACCTGTAGGAGCCAACTTGCTGGCGAAGAGGGCCTCTTCGCCGGCAAGTTGGCTTCTACATGGTGCCTTCCTGCGTACCGGTTGCTAGGTTTTCTTGACGCGGAACCATGCCGCGTAAAGTGCCGGCAGGAACAGCAGGGTCAGCGCCGTCGCCACGATCAGCCCGCCCATGATGGCCACCGCCATCGGCCCGAAAAACACGCTGCGCGACAACGGAATCATCGCCAGCACTGCCGCCAGGGCCGTCAGCACGATGGGCCGGAAGCGCCGTACCGTGGCCTCGATGATCGCATCCCAGGGCTTCTGCCCTGCCTTGATGTCCTGCTCGATCTGGTCCACCAGGATCACCGAGTTGCGCATGATCATCCCCGACAGGGCAATGGTCCCGAGCATCGCCACAAAGCCGAACGGCTGGCGGAACACCAGCAGGAACAGGGTGACGCCAATCAACCCCAGGGGCGCCGTGAGGAACACCATCGCGGTGCGCGAGAAGCTGCGCAGCTGGATCATCAGCAAGGTCAGCACCACCACGATGAACAGTGGCACGCCAGCCTTCACCGAATTCTGGCCACGGGTCGAATCCTCGACAGTACCGCCCACGTCCAGCAGGTAGCCATCCGGCAATTCGGCGCGGATCGGCTCCAGGGTCGGCAGGATCTGCTGCACCAGGGTCGCCGGTTGCTCCTTGCCGTAGATATCGGCACGCACGGTGACGTTGGGCAGGCGATTACGGTGCCAGATAACCCCTTCCTCGAAGCCGTACTCCAGGGTCGCCACCTGGGACAACGACACGCTCTGGCCATTCTCGGTGGGCACCGCCAGGCTCGGCAGCAACGCCAGTTCGGTGCGCTCCTGCCGGGTACCACGCAGGAGAATCTCAATCAGCTCGTTGTCTTCCCGGTACTGGCTGACGGTGGAGCCGATCAGCGAGCTCTGAAGGAACTTCGACAGGTTGGCGGTGCTCACGCCCAGGGCCCGGGCGCGGTCCTGGTCGATGTTCAGGTAGACCACCTTGCTCGGCTCTTCCCAATCCAGGTGCACGTTGACCACATGGGGGTTCTCCCGCACCTTGGCCGCGACCTTGCGCGCCAGGGCGCGGACTTCCTCGATGTGCTCGCCGGTCACTCGGAACTGCACCGGGTAGCCTACGGGCGGGCCGTTTTCCAGGCGCGTGACCCGTGAGCGCAGCGCCGGGAACTGCTCGTTAAGGGTTTCGATCAACCAGCCGCGCAGCTCTTCGCGCTCCTCAATGCTCTTGGCCAGCACCACGAACTGGGCAAAGCTGGTAGCCGGCAGTTGCTGGTCCAGCGGCAGGTAGAAGCGCGGCGAACCGGTGCCCACGTAGGCCACATAGTTGTCGATGCCCGGATGCTCCTTGAGCATTGTTTCCAGGCGCTTGACCTCATCGGCGGTGTTGCTCAGCGAAGCGCCTTCCGCCAGCTTCAGGTCAACCATCAGTTCCAGGCGGCCCGAGGCCGGGAAGAACTGCTGGGGAACGAAACGGAACAGCACCACCGAGCCGACGAACAGCAGGATGGTCAGGACGATGACCGTCTTGCGCCGCTCCACGCACCAACCCACCACCCGCCGCACGCGCTGATAGAACGGTGTGCCGTGGGGATTGGATTCGGCGCCATGCTTGGCGGCGTGGATCTTCGCCAGGTCGGGCAGCAGCTTTTCCCCCAGGTAGGGCACGAACACCACCGCGGCGATCCACGAAGCCACCAGGGCAATGGTCACCACCTGGAAGATCGAACGGGTGTATTCGCCGGTGCCGGACTGGGCCGTGGCGATCGGCAGGAAGCCCGCCGCCGTGATCAGGGTGCCTGTGAGCATGGGAAAGGCGGTACTGGTCCAGGCAAAGCTGGCGGCCTTGATCCGATCGAAGCCCTGCTCCATCTTGATCGCCATCATCTCCACCGCAATGATCGCGTCATCGACCAACAAGCCCAGGGCCAGCACCAGCGCCCCCAGGGAGATCTTGTGCAGGCCGATCCCCAGGTAATACATGGTGGCGAACGTCATCGCCAGCACCAGGGGAATCGCCAGGGCCACCACCATCCCGGTACGCACGCCCAGGGAGAAGAAACTCACCAGCAGCACAATGATCAGGGCCTCGGCCAGCACCCGGACAAACTCGCCGACGCCGGTCTTCACCGCCGCTGGCTGGTCGGACACCTTGCGCAGCTCCATCCCCGCCGGCAGGCTTTTCTGCAGGCGCGAGAACTCGCCTTCCAGAGCCTTGCCCAGCACCAGGATGTCGCCACCTTCCTTCATCGCCACCGCCAGGCCGATGGCGTCTTCACCCATGAAACGCATGCGCGGTGCGGGCGGATCGTTGAAACCACGACGCACATCCGCCACATCACCGATGCGGAAAGTGCGGTCGGCCACGCGGATCGGGAAGTTGCGGATCTGCTCCACGCTCTGAAAATTACCCGACACCCGCAGTTGCACCCGTTCGCTCGGGGTCTCGAAGAAGCCCGCGGTAGACACCGCGTTCTGTTCTTCCAGGGCTTGTTGCACCGCCGCCAGGGGCAGCCCCAGGGTTGCCAGCTTGACGTTGGACAGCTCGATCCAGATCTTCTCGTCCTGCAGCCCCAGCAAGTCGACCTTGCCCACATCCTTGACCCGTTGCAGCTGGATCTGGATGCGGTCGGCGTAGTCCTTGAGCACCGCGTAGTCGAAACCCTTGCCCGTCAACGCGTAGATATTGCCGAAGGTGGTGCCGAACTCATCGTTGAAGAATGGCCCCTGGATGCCGGGCGGCAAGGTATGGCGGATATCGCTGATCTTCTTGCGTACCTGGTACCACAGGTCGGGGATCTCGTTGGAGTGCATCGAGTCCCGGGCGATGAAGGTCACCTGGGATTCCCCTGGGCGGGAGAAAGACACAATGCGGTCGTACTCGCCGGTCTCCATGAGCTTCTTTTCAATGCGCTCGGTAACCTGGCGCGAGACTTCCTGGGCCGTGGCCCCCGGCCAGTTGGTGCGAATCACCATGGCCTTGAAAGTAAAAGGCGGATCTTCGCTCTGCCCCAGCTTGGTGTAGGACAGCGCCCCAACGATGGCCAGCAACAGCATCAGAAACAGGACGATCTGGCGATTGCGCAACGCCCAGGCGGAAAGGTTGAAACCCATCGGGGATTACTCCTTGACCGCCAGATTGACGACGCGGTTGGAGCGATCCACCGGGCGCACCTGCAAGCCCTCATGGAGCACATGCACGCCAGCAGCCACCACCCAATCGCTGGCACTCAAACCCTCAAGTACCGGCACGCTCTTCTCGCCGAAAGCGCCAACCCGCACCGGGGTCTTGTGGAGGGTGTTATTGGCATCGACCCGCCAGACGTAAGTCGCCCCGCCTTCCGCGGACAGCGCCGAAAGCGGCACCGACAATGGCACCGCCTCACCGTTCTGGATAAAGACCCGGGCGCTCTGGCCAAGCTCGGCGGGCACCTTGCCGGCAGTGAAGGCAATGCGTGCGGCGAAGGTCCGGGACTTTGGATCGGCAGCCGGCGACAGCTCGCGGATACGCCCGTCGAAGCGCTGGCCCGGCTGGGTCCAGAGCTCGACCGACACGGGCTGGCCCACCTTGAAGCGACCGTAATTCTGCTCGGGGAAACTGATCAGCACCTCACGCTCGCCATCGGTGGCCAGGGTGAAGACCGTCTGCCCAGCCGCCACCACCTGCCCCACTTCCACCGCACGCTTGGCCACCACGCCGTCCTGCGGCGCACGCAGCACGGCATAACCGGCCTGGTTGTTGGCCACGTCGAATTCGGCCTTGATCTGCTTCAGGCGGGCTTCGCCCGAGCGGTAGAGGTTCTCGGCGTTGTCGTATTGCGAATGGCTGACCATCTGCCGGTCCAGCAGGGTCTTGTAGCGGTCACGCTCGGCGCGCACCAGGTTGAGGTTGGCGCTGGCAGCCGTGACCTGGGCCCGGGTGGCTTCAAGCTGCAGGCGCACGTCCTGCGGATCGAGCTCAGCCAGGGGCTGGTTGGCCTTGACCCGCTCGCCCTCCTCCACCAGCCGGCGGCTGACCTTGCCGCCGATACGGAACGCCAGGTCCGGCTCGTAGCGTGCTCGCACCTCGCCCGGGTAACTGTCAGAAGCCCGCGCCGAAGGCTCTGGCTGGACCACCATGGCCGGCCGGATGCCAATTTGAACGGGCTCTTCGTGCCCACAAGCAGACAGAAAAAAAGCCAGGCTGACTGGCAGGACATAGCGGAACATGGCGGCGACCTTTCGCTAATGGTGCTTGGAATAATTATACTGGCGGGTATGTTATTAATAGCAAACTCACCAGTCCAGTATTAACAGCGAAAAAAATGTCCGACAATCATCCCGCAAACGTTGGGCCAGGCAGGCCCAAGGATCTGGCCAAGCGCCAGGCCATTCTCGAAGCAGCGAAAACCCTGTTCCTGAGCAATGGCTACGCCAGTACCAGCATGGATGCGGTCGCCGCTGCAGCCGGGGTTTCAAAGCTCACGGTCTATAGCCATTTCAATGACAAGGAAACGCTCTTCACCGCCGCCGTGGTGGCCAAGTGCGAAGAACAGCTGCCCACGCTGATCTACGAACTGACGCCCGACACATCGGTGGAAGGCGTCCTGCTGAACATCGCCAGAGGCTTTCACCAACTGGTCAACAGCGACGAGTCGGTGAACTTGCATCGCCTGATCATGGCCCTGGGCAACCAGGATCCCAAGCTCTCGCAGATGTTCATCGAAGCCGGCCCAGAACGCGTGCTGCAAGGCATGGAACGGCTGCTGAAGCGAATCAATGAGCTGGGCACCTTGCACATCGACAAGCCGCGCAATGCCGCCGAACACTTCTTCTGCATGCTCAAGGGCGGGGCGAACTTTCGCCTGCTCTATGGCTGCGGCGAGCCATTGAGGGGCGCAGCGGCGGAAGAGCACGTGCAGGAAGTGGTGGCGCTGTTCATCCGCGCCTACAGGCCGTAGAGGCGGGAGTGAGCAGGAGCTGGCCAGCGAACAGGCTCTGAGATGGCCTTCGCCAGCCAGCCGGCTCCTACAGGGGCGTCAGGCCTTGAGGGCCTTCTTCGGGTAGATGTCGTAACGGCTGGACTTGCCCTCCAGCCCGTGACTCGGCTTGGGTCCGTCAATGCACGGTGCCTTGCGCGGGCGCTTGACCACCACCCGATGGCTGGCCAGGGCCAGGGCTGCCGCCAGCAGCGCCGGGGCATCGTTGTCATCGCCCACCAGCGGCCGGAACAGGCGCATTTCCTTTTTCACCAGGGCGCTTTTCTCCCGGTGGGGAAACATCGGGTCGAGGTAGATCACCTGGGGGGGCTCGCCCTGCCAGTTGCGCATCAACTCGATGGAGTTGCCCTTGAGCAGGTGCATGCGGGCAACAATCGGCGCCACTTCGGCGTCCAGCGCTGCGCGGGCCAGCCCGTCTTCCAATAGCGCACCAATCAACGGCTGGCGCTCGATCAGGCTCATCTCGCACCCCAGGGTCGCCAGCACAAACCCGTCCTTGCCCAAGCCCGCCGTGGCATCCAGCACCCGTGGCCGCACGCCTTGGGCCACCCCCACCGCCTTGGCGATCATCTGCCCGCTGCCGCCGCCGTACAGCCGCCGATGAGCCGCGCCACCTTCGACGAAATCCACCCGCACCGGCCCCGGAGCATCCGCCCCCAGTTGCTGCAATTGCAGGCCCTGCTCACCCACCTGCAGGGCGAACTCGGCTTCGTCGATCTGCAAGGGCAGCCCCAGGCGCTCGGCCCATTGCTCGGCCGCGGGGGCGAATCCGGCGCCCAAGGCCTCGACTTTGATGCGGCAGGCCGCGGGTTGCTCATTCATCTGAAAACACACTCAAAAAATTAATGATCGGCAAAAACTGCCGATAACAGAACTATCGGCCATTTTGCCAGAGCTCAAGCGTCGACCGAGAGCAATGTCAGACATTCAACGCACATCGATAGGTTATATCTCGCCCCACGGCGACTATGGCCTGCGCAACTCCCAGGCACTGAGCGGCGTCAGCCATCTGTGGCAGGACTTCTTTGCCCAGGCCCTGGCCGAGCAACGGGGTGAAGGTGCAAGCGTTGAACCGGCACCTGCGGTGGCCATCGATGGCCCGGTGGAACCGCTTGGCGGCAGCGACGTGCTGGCGCAGATCGTCAACCAGCGCCATTGCAATGTGCAGGAAACCGAAATCCGCCCACCCGAGCCACTGTTCCTGCCCATCGCCGAATTCGAAATGGAACTGCTGGATAAGCCGGCCCCGCCCTTCCCGCCGGAAGAAATCGTCGCCCAGCAGCGCCAGCAGGATTTCGAAAGTGGCTGGGTACGCCCGATCGTGCTCAACGCCGGTCAGCCAGTCCCCGCTCCGGGCCCTGCGCCAGAGCCTCGTCCACTGCACCTGCCTATCGCCGAATTCGAACTGGACCTGCTGGACAAGCCGGCCGAACCGTTCCCGCCGCAAGAGCTCATCGAGCAGCAGCGGGCGATGGACTTCGATATCGGCTGGGCCCGTCCGCTGATCCTGCAGAACCTGCGCATCGCCGCCTGATCACGAGTCTCAGCGACACACCCACCAGGGCCCCACATCCAGATGAAAGTGGTTGCGATGGGCGCTGTTGTAATCCGGCCCCAGCACCACGTTGAACGCGTCACAGGCGCCATCCCGGGCCAGCCGCAGAAAACGTCCTTCATTGCTGTCCTTCGGCCAGTCCCGGAGCACGCTGATACTGCGCCCGTCCGCCAGGCGAAAGCCGGCGATGTCCAGGGCGTTGGCGCTGGCATGCTGACTGCGCGCGCCACTCTCGCGGCTGTACATATTGCGACAGGCGAAGCTGCCCAGGTGATCGACCCGAGCAACTGGCTGGCCGTACACCGCCTGCGCGGCCGGCTGCAAGCCATGACGCTGATACAGGGCAAAGGCTACCGCCAGCGGGCAACTGGCAAGAAAGCTGCTGCTCAGGCCCACCTCACCACCCTGCACACGCAGGGTATTGCTCAACGGGCAGGCCACATCCGTACGGCTGTCAGGCTGGCGACTGGTGCGCAAGCCGGAGCCCGCCAGCACCTGATCGCACAATTGCGGGTCATCGCGCAGCCGTGCCAGCTTGAAGCGAGTCAACAGATTGGGTTTGGCCCTGACATCCAGGGGGGCCCAGGGATTCCAGCTATCGGCCACGGGCAACCAGCCCAGGCGGACACCAATCAACAACAGGGCACCCAGCACTAGCAAGGCACCCAGGACTTTCACTCGCCGCACGGACACTCCTGTTTCACGGTTGCTTGAACAGCTGATTGATCTGCCCGAACGGCATCGCCCGGTCGGCAAAATCGAAGCGCCCGTGGTTATGAATGTCTTCCGCGGCCCGGTAGAAAGCACCGTATGCCGCCCGTGCCAGGGCCGACCCCACACTGATGCGCTTGACGCCCAGCTCAGCCAATTGCGCGACGCTGAGGTTGAGGCCTCCAGACATCAGTACGTTCACGGGCTTGGGCGCCACCGCCCGCACCACCAGCAGGATGTCCTCGGCGCTGCGCAGGGCCGGCGCATAGAGCACATCGGCACCGGCCTCGGCAAAGGCCTGCAAACGACGGATGGTGTCCGGCAAATCATCACGCCCATGCAGCAGGTTCTCCGCCCGCGCGGTCAGCGTGAAGGGAAACGGCAGGCTGCGGGCTGCGGCCACGCAGGCCTCGATGCGCTCGACGGCCAGCTGGAAATCGTAGATAGGCTGCTCGACACGGCCAGTGGCGTCCTCGATCGACGCGCCGACCACGCCGTTCGCGGCCGCCTGCAGCACGGCCCGGGCGCAGCCTTCGGGCGTGTCGGAAAAACCGTTTTCCAGATCCGCCGCCACGGGCAAGGTGCTGGCAGCGACGATGCGGCGCACGTTGTCCAGCGTGTCTTCCAGGCTGAGCGCACCTTCGGCATCCGGGCGCCCCAGGGAGAAGGCATAGCCGGCACTGGTGGTGGCCAGGGCTTCGAAACCGAGGCTGGCGAGCATCGTTGCCGAACCGGCATCCCAGGGGTTGGGAATGACGAAGGCCCCGGCACGTTCATGCAGGGCCCTGAAGGCAGTGGCTCGAAGGGTTTGCGCGTCCATTTGCTCGCTCCTGAAGAAGGCCGTGAAAGCGCCTCAGAGCAAGCCAAGTTGCTCCGCAGCGGGCTCTCTATATAACTCAGGCAATGCGGGCAAGCCAGGCAAACGTTGCATCAGCCGAGCGTGAAAACGCAGGGCCAGCGCTGCCGCCAGGCGGTTGTCCGAAGTGTGCAGAAACACATAGGGCGTACGCCCTTCTTCGATCCAGCCGGCGACCTTGTCGATCCACGGCAGCAGAAACGGATCGTTGGCCTCAAGCTCCGGGTGGCCGATGAAGCGCACCTGAGGAAACAGGGTAAACGCCGCCGGCCGGGGCGGCACCTTGGGCTTCTTCGACTGCGCGTGCAGCACGGCGGGAGCAGTCGAGGTGCAACTGAACAGGGCGCGCGGGTCGAGGCAGATCCGCTCTACGCCACGCTCGCGCAGCAGGCGGTTGAGCCTGCGTTCGGCGTCGCCCTTGGTGAAGAACTCCGGGTGCCGGACTTCCACCGCCAGCGGCCGCTCCAGGCCATCGATGAAGCCGGCCAGTTCCGTCAGGCGCTGCGGCGCGAAACTGGCCGGCAATTGCAGCCACAGCGGCGACACTCGCTGACCCAGGGGGCTGAGCAGCTGGACAAAGGTTTCAGCGGCGCTCAACTGCTCGCGCAGGTCACCGCCGTGACTGATGTCACCGGGGAACTTGGCGGTAAAGCGAAAGTGCTCGGGCATGATCTCGGCCCAGCGCTGCACGGTGCCGGGAGCAGGCCGGGCATAGAAGGTGGTGTTGCCTTCAACGGCATTGAAGACCTGGGAATACAGGCGCAGAAAATCGTTCGGCCGAGCCTCTGCCGGGTACAGGTACTCACGCCAGGCGTTTTCGCTCCAGGACGGACAACCGAGGAAATAAGGCAGCATCAGATATGCAGGTCGAGACCCACCACTTCCATGTCCCAATCGACAAAGCCGGCCGTGGTCAGGTAGCTGGCCAGGGCATTGGCCACGCTCCTTTTCATCGCCCGCTGGAAGATCATGTCCTGTGGGCGGGCCGGTAGATTGCCGGTGCGCGAGGCAGAAGCCTGGGAGCGGTTCTGAGTCGAAGGCTCGGACTGCACGTCAATCGCATCGGCATCATCCAGGGACTCATCTACCTGCGCCCGGCCTTTGCGAGGCTTGCGCTTGATGGGGTAGGACTGAGAGGAGATGCCGTCTATGCGCATACTGAAAAGCCCGGGGTCAATGATGGCAATTTAGCGGCACCGCTACGACTTAGCAAATGCCCGAGTGATAACTAGAACACAGAAAAGCCAAAAGGTTTAAAACCGGGCAGGATCAGCTCGGAGAACCGGACGATTGGCGGCTGAAGCAGAAGTTGCCCTCATCACCGCAGGTCATTGCCAGTCGTCAGCGAGCCTTGGGCGTCGCGACCTTGTCCCGCAGATAGACAGGTTGTGCCTCGTCGGCAACGATCGCCTCGCCGCGCTCCCAGGCAAATTGCGCGAGGGTCAGCAAGTCGACCGCGTGCGGCAGCATGCCGGCGTCCTGGCCGCTGAGGCTGACGGCAATGCGCTCGCCATACCCCCAACCGGTGCCCGCGCCGAACCAGTCGCCGCTGGCTCCCTCAGGCAGGGCCGCCACTTCCGGCGGCAGGACTGCCTCCGCGCCGACCAGACGCATCTCGCCGGCCGTTTCCCGGTAGCAGCCCCAGTAGACTTCATCCATGCGCGCATCGATGGCCGCTGCAACCTGGGTCGCGCCCTGCTCGCGCAAGGCGCGTTGGGCCAGCACCGCCAGGTTGGACACCGGTAACACCGGGCGCTCCAGGGCAAAGGCCAGGCCCTGCACCACACCAATGGCGATACGCACCCCGGTAAATGCCCCCGGACCGCGGCCAAAGGCAATGGCCTCGACCTCTTGCAAGGTAACGCCGGCGTTGGCCAGCAGTGCCTGGATCATCGGCAGCAGCTTCTGCGCGTGCAGGCGCGGGATCACCTCGTAATGGCTCGTGACCTTGCCGTCATGCAGCAAAGCAACGGAGCAAGCTTCAGTCGCGGTGTCCAGGGCCAGCAAGGTGCTCATTCGGGGTTCCATCGGCATAGAAAAAAGTGACGCATTATAAACAGCAACGGCCCGCAAGCGGGCCGTTCAACGATCAAACGATCAGGCAACTCAGCTCAGGGCTTCGAGTACCTTGCCGGTGATCACTTCTACCGAACCGACGCCAGGGATATGGCTGTACTTCGGCTTGCCCTGGGTCGCGGCCAGTTGCTGGTAGAACTCCACCAGCGGCTTGGTCTGGGAGTGGTAGACCGACAGGCGATGACGCACGGTTTCTTCGGTGTCGTCCTTGCGCTGCACCAGGTCTTCACCGGTGACGTCGTCCTTGCCTGCAACCTTCGGCGGGTTGTAGACGGTGTGGTAGACCCGGCCCGAAGCCTCGTGCACCCGGCGACCGGCGATACGCTGGACGATCTCTTCGTCGTCGACAGCGATTTCCACCACGTTGTCCAGTTCCACACCGGCGTTGACCAGTGCCTGCGCCTGAGGAATGGTGCGCGGGAAACCGTCGAACAGGAAGCCCTTGGCGCAGTCAGGCTGGCTGATGCGTTCCTTGACCAGGTTGATGATCAGGTCATCGGACACCAGGCCACCGCTGTCCATCACGCTCTTGGCCTTCAGGCCCAGCTCGGTGCCGGCCTTGACCGCAGCACGCAGCATGTCGCCGGTGGAGATCTGTGGAATGCCGAACTTTTCGGTGATGAACTTTGCCTGAGTACCTTTACCGGCCCCGGGAGCTCCCAGCAGAATTACGCGCATCGATGTGCTCCTCAATTTTTTATTTAGAAACGCTCGGATTCGCCTCGTGGGGCCAATCTCAAAAATAGGATTATGACCGCCCAAACGGCCAAAGGCTGATCAAGATACACAGCCGACACAGCGCACACAAGCAGTCGAAAGTCGGAGGAACCCGGCCCTTTTGTGCCCCATTGGCCGGGTAGAACAAGTCGCAACCCGATAACAAAGTGTCGCCAGATGAATCTGAACGACACCTTGCAATTGCCTTGATCGGGGCGGCCGCAAAGCTCGCTGGCAGCCCCGCGCACCTCAGCCGGTATTGCGCAAACCGGCGGCGATACCCGCCACGGAGACCAGCAACGCCTGTTCCACGGGGCTTCCTTGCGGCGCCTCCTGCTTGCGCGAGCGCGCCAGCAGTTCGGCCTGCAACAGATGCAGCGGATCCAGGTAAGTGTTGCGCAGGCGGATGAACTCCAGGGTATCGGGGCTGTGAGCCAGCAGTTGCGACTGCCCGGTCAGGCCCAGGACCACCGCGCAGGCCTGCGACAATAGGTCGCGTAAATGCTCGCCCAATGGCAACAGTTCGGCCTCCACCAGGCGCTCGTCATAGGAGCGGGCAATGTCCGCGTCAGCCTTGGCCAGGACCATCTCCAGCATGTCGATGCGGGTACGGAAGAACGGCCATTGCTCCCGCATCTGCGCCAGCAGCTCGCCCTCGCCGCGCGCCAGGGCCTTGCTCAACGCCGCTTCCCAGCCGAGCCAGGCGGGCAGCATCAGGCGGGTCTGGGTCCAGCCGAAAATCCACGGAATGGCCCGCAGGCTCTCAATGCCGCCAGCCCGGCGCTTGGCTGGCCGACTCCCCAGTGGCAGCCGGCCCAGTTCCTGTTCCGGAGTGGACTGGCGGAAGTACTCGACGAACTGCGGGTTGTCTCGCACCACCTCGCGGTAGGCCCGGACTCCGTCGCTGGCCAGCTCATCCATCAGGTGGCGCCAGGCGGGCTCCGGCGGTGGCGGCGGCAACAAGGTCGCCTCCAGCACCGCGGCCAGATAGAGGTTGAGGTTCTGTTCGGCAATGTCTGGCAGGCCGAATTTGAAACGGATCATTTCCCCCTGCTCGGTGGTGCGGAAACGCCCGGCCACCGAGCCGGGCGGCTGCGACAGAATGGCCGCGTGGGCCGGGCCGCCGCCACGCCCCACGGTGCCACCGCGACCGTGGAACAGCAGCAGCTCCACCTGCTGTTCGCGGCAGATGTCCACCAACCGCTCCTGCGCCCGGTACTGGGCCCAGGCCGCAGCCGTGGTGCCGGCATCCTTGGCCGAGTCGGAGTAACCGATCATCACTTCCTGCGGCCCCTGCAGGCGCGAGCGATATCCCGGCATATGCAGCAGTTTTTCCATCACCGGGCCGGCGTTGTCCAGGTCCGCCAGGGTTTCGAACAGCGGCACCACGCGCATCGGCCGCAGCACCCCGGCTTCCTTGAGCAGCAACTGCACCGCCAGCACATCGGAGGCCGCGCCGGCCATGGAAATCACATAGGAACCCAGGGACGCCGCCGGCGCGCCGGCGATCTCGCGGCAGGTGGCGAGCACTTCGGCGGTGTCCGCCGAAGGCTTGAAGTAACCCGGCAACAAGGGGCGCCGGCTGCCCAGTTCGCGCATCAGGAAGCTGATGCGGTCTTCTTCGCTCCAGTCCTCATAACGTCCCAGCCCCAGGTAGTCGGTGATCTCCGTCATCGCCGAGGTGTGCCGGCTGGAATCCTGACGCACATCCAGGCGCACCAGGAACAGGCCGAACGTCACCGCCCGGCGCAGGCAGTCGAGCAACGGACCATCGGCAATCACGCCCATGCCGCACTCGTGCAGCGACTGGTAGCACAGTTGCAGCGGCTCCAGCAGGTCACGGTTGTTGTGCAGCACCTCCACACTCGCCGGCACCGCCGCGCTGAGCGCCGCATGGGCCCAATTGCGCGTGGCCCGCAGGCGTTCGCGCAACTGCTTGAGCAGCGCCCGATAGGGTTCGGCGCTGTCCCCGGCCTTGGCCAGGAGGGCCGGGCTGGCTTGCTGCATGGACAGCTCGGCAGCCAGGTGATCGATGTCCCGCAGGTACAGGTCGGCAGCCATCCAGCGCGCCAGCAGCAGCACTTCACGGGTTACCGCGGCGGTGACATTGGGGTTGCCATCACGGTCGCCGCCCATCCACGAGGCAAAGCGGATCGGCGCCGACTCCAGCGGCAGGTGCAGCCCCGTGGCCTCGAACAAGGCCTTGTCGGCCTTGCGCAGGTAGTTGGGGATGGCCTGCCACAGCGAATGCTCGATCACCGCAAAACCCCATTTGGCTTCATCCACCGGGGTTGGCCGGGTACGACGGATTTCCTCGGTATGCCAGGCCTCGGCGATCAGGCGCTGCAAGCGCTCCTGGATCTGCCCGCGCTCGGCGCTGGTCAGGTCGCGGTGGTCCTGGGCCGCCAGTTGCCCGGCGATGGCATCGTATTTCTGGATCAGCGTGCGACGCGCCACTTCGGTGGGGTGGGCGGTCAGCACCAGCTCGATTTCCAGGCGCCCCAACTGTCGGGCCAAGGCATCGGCGGAATGGCCCTCGGCCCGCAGGCGGGCCAGCAGTTCCGGCAGCACCCGGGCCTCGAACGGCGCAGGCTGCGACTCGTCGCGACGGTGGATCAACTGATACTGCTCGGCGATGTTCGCCAGGTTGAGAAACTGGTTGAAGGCCCTGGCCACCGGCAGCAGTTCGTCCTCGCTCAACTGATCGAGGCTGGCGCTCAGCTCGGCGCCCGGCGAGCCACGGCGATCAGCCTTGGCGCCTTTGCGAATCTGCTCGATCTTGTCGAGGAAAGCCTCCCCGTACTGGTCACGGATGGTATTGCCCAACAGTTCTCCCAAGAGGTGAACGTCTTCGCGCAAGCGCGCATCAATATCGGTCATCGAGGTGTTCTCCAGCAGACTCAAGGCGGCACGGAAGGCTCAAGAGTGCCGCCTGCACGCCTTGCTTAGCAAGCATGGGCAAACCCGATCAAACCTTCGACATTGCAGCTAGTCTCAAACATGGGCCACACAAGGGCCGCATTCCGGCCACGGCCGGTCAACTCAACCCAGCCTGCCACGAGCAGGTGTTCATTGAGGTCATCATGAAAATCCGTGAACTCGCGCAACACTGGGAAGAAAACGCCAAGGGTCGCCTGACCAAGACCGGCTACCGGATTCACCTGGACGTGGAAGCCGCCGCCCGCCTGGCCGCGCTCACCGAGATGTACCCCAAGCGCCAGACCGAAGAACTGCTCGGCGAACTGATCGGCGCCGCCCTGGAAGAACTCGAGGCAAGCTTCCCCTACATCCAGGGGCAGCATGTCGTGGCCACCGATGAGGAGGGCGATCCGCTGTACGAAGATGTCGGCCCGACCCCTCGTTTCCTGGCATTGTCACGCCAGCATCTGCACCTGCTGTCGAGCCAGTCCGACAAGCCCAAGCACTGAACCGCGCACCTTCTGCACACACTTGAAAATCATCCTTTCCGGCCCTGAAAAGGGCCGGGAATACCCCTGCGCACGGCAAAAGTTCCCGGTTTAGAGCCCTGTCCGAGCCGTCAGGTTTTTTTCCGGCCAATCGCCATCTTTCTCTGAACTATTCAAAAAAGCCTCAGGTCACACCCATTAGCCATCACTGGAACGGCCGTTTCAAATTTCGCCATCAGCGCTCGTCATCACTGAAACGTCAGGGCGCCAGGACCAGGATGGATGTTGATGTTTCCCAGGAGTTACCCAATGGAGTTGAAGACCATGAAGATCAGCACTGCGAAATCCTCGTTCACCTCTCTGCGCGGGCTGAAGCTGGCCGCGCTGGCCCTCGGCAGCAGCATGGTACTGGCCGGTTGTGCCGGTAACCCGCCTTCCGAGCAGTACGCGGTCACGCAATCTGCGGTCAATAGCGCAGTGAGCGCAGGCGGCACCGAGTTCGCCGCCGTGGAAATGAAATCGGCGCAGGACAAGCTCAAGCAAGCCGAGATCGCCATGCACGACAAGAAGTACGACGAAGCCCGTCGCCTGGCCGAACAAGCCGAGTGGGACGCCCGCGTAGCAGAGCGCAAGGCCCAGGCCGCCAAGGCCGAGCAGGCGCTGAAAGACTCGCAGAAAGGCGTTCAGGAACTGCGTCAGGAAGGTATGCGCAGCGTGCAGTAAGCCGCCGCCGATTCCCACGTACTCGTATTTGATTGAAAGGACGAACCATTATGCGCAAACAACTGATGATCCCTGCCCTGTTGGCCATGAGCGTAGCCCTGGCGGCCTGCTCCACCCCGCCCAACGCCAACCTGGAAAACGCCCGGACCAACTTCTCCGCCCTGCAGGCCAACCCGCAGGCAAGCAAGGTCGCGGCCCTGGAAACCAAGGACGCCGCCGACTGGATGGACAAGGCCGACAAGGCCTACCTGAACAAGGACGACGAGAAGAAGGTCGACCAACTGGCCTACCTGACCAACCAGCGGGTTGAAGTGGCCAAGGAAACCATTGCCCTGCGCACCGCCGAAGCCAAACTCAAGGACGCCGGCGACCAGCGTGCCCGCGCCATCCTCGAAGCCCGCGACGCGCAGATCAAGCAACTGCAGGACAGCCTCAACGCCAAGCAGACCGACCGCGGCACCCTGGTGACTTTCGGTGACGTGCTGTTCGCCACCAACAAGTCCGACCTGAAATCCAGCGGCCTGGTGAACATCAACAAGCTGGCGCAATTCCTCCAGCAGAACCCGGACCGCAAGGTGATCGTCGAAGGCTACACCGACAGCACCGGCAGCGACTCCTACAACCAGTCGCTGTCCGAGCGCCGTGCCGGCTCGGTGCAGATGGCCCTGATCCGCATGGGCGTCGACCCGGCGCGCATCGTCAGCCAGGGTTACGGCAAGGAGTATCCAGTGGCCGATAACGGCAGCGTTTCCGGACGCGCCATGAACCGTCGCGTGGAAGTCACCATCTCCAACGACAACCAGCCGGTGGCGCCACGCTCGGCCATCAGCCGCAACTAAGCTCCCCCCTGCTTATATAGGCAGGCCAAACAAAACGCCGCCGAGCTCTTCACTCGGCGGCGTTTTTTTAGGCGTCTTCGCCGGCAAGCCGGCGACCAAGGCAACCCTGCCGGTCACTGCTCCAGCTGTGGGGTTTCCTGGCCCATGCAGCGCACGGCCTGCTTCTTCTTGTTCACCAGCACCCCGGTCAGGCCCTTCTGCTGGGTGTCGAACAGCACCAGCACGCCGTCGATGCACTGGGCCACTTCATCGGCCGGTTGCAGGGAGATCTTGTAGTCTTCCCCGGGCACGGTCTTGAGCATGGTGAAGTCGCTGAGCAGCAACGCATCCTCCGGCTTGGCGAAGTGCAGGTAGCCGTAGTACCACAGGCTGCCCACGGTCACGATGATGCTGCAGATACCGGTGATGATCATTGGAATGGCGTTGCGTTCTTCACTCATTGCGGACTCTCTGGAGGTTCAACTGCTGAATTCGGGGGCGTCGGGTAATTGGGGATTTCCCCCAGCCGGCGCAACCCGTCGAAATGCTGCGGATCATCGAGGTAGCGCAGCATCACGCGGCGCCAGGTCGGATCGGCAAAGGTTTGCACATGGCCGCCACGGGTCAGTTGCAGGACCCTGGGCGGGGGCGCAGCTTGATACACGCGGATGCCATTGGAAAGAGGCACGATCGGATCGTCGATGCTGTGGTAGATCAGTTTCGGCACCCCGTTCAGGTGCGGCAGCGAGTTAATCGCACTGTCGGCGTCCGGCACCAGCCACGACAGCGGCACCTGCAACGGCCAGGTCAGCCACGAGGTACTCAAGGCGTAGCGCCCGACATCGCGGTAACTGGCCGGCACGCCGTCGAGCACGATGGCCTTGAGCTGCGCCTGACGCGCGGGGTGCTCCACCAGGTAGTGAATCGCCAGCGCGCCCCCCAGGCTTTGCCCCAACACGATCAACGGCTTGCCCTGCACTTCGGGGGCCTGATCCAGCCATTTGAATGCGGCATCCAGATCCTGATAGATCGCCGGCAGGCTCGGCGCGCCCTCGGACAGGCCATAACCGCGATAGTCCACCAGCAGCACCTGATAACCCTGCTCCGGCAGCCACCAACTGCCCCCCAGGTGCCAGGCCAGGTTGCCGCCGTTGCCGTGCAAGTGCAGCACCGTGCCCTTGACCTCCACCCCGGGCTTGGCCGGCAGCCACCAGCCGTGCAACTTGTGGCCATCGGCGGTGGCCAGGGTCACGTCGCGGTATTCAAGCCTGGCCCGCTCGGGGGTGAACGGCAGCCCCGGCTCGGGATAGAACAGCAGCGAGCTGCAACCCTGCAGGCCCAGCAGCAGGGCAAGAGCCACACAACCTCTGAACAACCTGCTCATCCACCGCACCCTGTGGCCGCCAGCGCAGACGGCGAAAAGGCCCAGCGGGCCTTGAACCATCGGAACCACCGCCGCAGCGCGAATGATCGCGGCCTGCGGCAGCGGCGGCTGGTGTCTGTGGATACGTCCATCTGCGCCCCCCGGCAGGTGTCAAAGGATGTTGGAGTAGTCCGCCTCGATCCGGTCCAGGCTCAAGTGGTTGAGGAAGTTGGAGAAACACATCCAGGCCGACAGTGCATTCATGTCGCGAAACTGTTCGGGCAGGTACTTGGGCGGAACGACCAGCCCTTCGTCCACCAGCTGACGCAAGGTGCGCATGTCTTCCAGGGTGGTCTTGCCGCAGAACAGCAAGGGAATCTGCTCCAGCTTGCCCTTGCGCACAGCCAGCTGAATGTAGTTGTAAACCATGATGAAGCCCTTGAGATAGGACAAGTCTTTGGTAAACGGCAACCCGTTGGGCACCGAACCGCGGAACACCCGGCTGGCGTTGCCGTAGCTCTCGGCCATCTCGAAGCCCTGTTCGCGGAAGAACTCGAACACCTGCAGGAAATCCGCGCCCTCCTCCACCATGTGGATAGCCCGCGTACGGTTGGTCAGCTTGCGCAAGCGGCTGGGGTAAGAAGCAAAGGTGATGATCTCCATCAGGATCGCCAGGCCTTCCTGGGTCACCGTGGACGAGGGCGGGCCCTTGGCCAGGAAGGTGCAGATCGGCTGGTTCAGGCCGTTGAGGGTGGTGCCCACATGCACCAGCCCTTCATGGACTTCCAGGGCCCGCACATCGCGCTCGTTGAACATCGCGTCGCTGCGGATCTTGATGTAGTCGGCGCCCGCTGCCGCGTCGGCGACGATGCCGTCGGACTCGAATACCCGGATGGTTTCCTCGGCCTCGCCGAACACCTTGTTCAGCCGGCCTTGCAGCAGGCTCACCGCCTCCTTGGCACTGAGCACCTTGGGTTCGTCCTTGAGGTCGCCACGCCCGTCGATGTTGTTCAGGTAGTCGGACATCATCAGCCCGAGGTCCGCCAGGGTCGGATCACCGGCGTGGAAGGCATCGGACGCGGCGCCGTACAGCTCCTGGGAAATCAGCCCGAAGTCGCCAGTGCCCCGGGCTTCGAGCATGCGCACCACCATGCGGTATTCCTTGCACATGCGACGCATGATCTGCCCCACCGGGTTGAACTGGCCCAGTTGGCGGGTGATGTCGCGCTCGATGTTCTGGAATTCCAGCTTCACCGCGCCGGAATCAAACGACAGCGGTCGCCCCTCGTAATAGGCTCGGTCCACCGCGGGCATCTCCTTGCCCTTGGCCTTGAGAAAGCCCTTGCGGACGTTTTCGTCCCATTTCACCGCATCCAGCACGCGGATCGGTGTCTGTGCCAGCACTATGCGATCGGACAAAGTGCGTATCGTCTGCTGGTAATCGTCCACCCGGAACTCCTATTGAATGGGTTTGTAGCGCGGGGTCACTTGCCCACGCGCTTGAAGCGCGCCGCCTCGACGAACAGGTCGGAGTTGGCGGGGTCGTCAAGGTAGGCGAAGACTTCAGGCAACGGGCTGCTGATCAGCACGCCATCGCCCTCGGCCGTGGTCATGGGGTCGCCGTTCAAGGCCTTTTGACCCAGGGCCAGGCGAATCTGTTCCAGGTCCAGGGTATAGAGCACCAGTTCATGTTTGGCCGTCAGTTCGAAGCCGGCAATGCTGTAGTGCCCACCAAAGGCCTGGGGCACCGCGGCCGACAGGTACCAGCGGTTGCCGTGCCGGGACACGGTGAAGTCATAGGCATCGCGCGGACGCACGGTGCCGCCGGGGTAACTCGAAGCGCGGTAGCGGTTGGTACCGACCTGCCTGAGCTGGATATTCAGCGGCTCGCCCCAGGCATTCTTGCTGGCCCACTGGCCCAGCAACTGGGCAGGTGCCGCCTGCTCGGCCGGCAGCGGCTCCTTGAAGGCCACCAGGCAACCGCTGAGCAGCAGGAACGACAGGGCAATCAGAATGCGCCAGGCTTGCATGCAACTCTCCCATGAACTCCAGAATGACTGTAGCCGCTGGCGCGAACCACGACCGACAAGCCGCAGCCGGTCAGCCGCGCCGGGCGCGTCAGACCGAAGCCAGAACCAGATGCATGTAGCGCGTGAGGATACCGAGCATCTCTTCGTCCTCCAGAGGCTCGGTGCCGTTGAGCAGGCCCTGATATTCCATCCGGCCGATTATCGACGTCAACACCTTGGCATCCTGCTGCGGCTCCCGCGAGCCCAGGACCTGGAAGAACTGGCAGGTGCCATGCAGCAGGATCTGCTGATGCGAGCGCACCAGCTGCGCCAGCCGCGGGTTGAGCAACGCTTCCTGGCGGAACGCCTGCTCGGCCATCAGGTGCTCGCGGCGGGTGTGCAACTGACGCTGGACATAGTCGGCGGTCAGGCGGGCGATATCATCGGCCAATTGCGAGCGCGACGCCGGGCTGCCATCACCGTAGGCGACCATCTCGCGCAGCAGCCCCTCGTTGCTGGCCCACAGCTTGGCCATGAACGCCGCGCTGCGCTCCACGTACTGGGCGAAGGTATCGGTGAGCAAGTCATCGATATCCTTGAAGTAATAGGTGGTGGCCGACAGCGGCACACCGGCTTCGGCGGCTACCGCGCGATGGCGCACGGCCCGCACGCCGTCACGCACGACAATGCGCATCGCGGCATCGAGAATGTCCTGCCTGCGCTGCTCACTGCCTTGGCGGCTGGCCTTGCGGCCCTGGTACTGAACACTTTCAGCCACCGCAGCGGCGATGCCGGCTGCACCTTCTTGAGCAATTGCGCGGTTCACGACACGTATTCCCTCTTGAAAATCACACAGAATTAGAAGCGGTACGTCAGTTCCAGCCAGACAATAAAAAGCCGCCTGATAAAGGCGGCTGATTATTCACAACACTCAGGCTTGCGGCCGCATGTGCGGGAACAGGATCACATCGCGAATCGACGGCGAGTTGGTCAGCAGCATCACCAGGCGGTCGATGCCGATACCTTCGCCGGCCGTTGGCGGCATGCCGTATTCCAGGGCACGGACGAAGTCGGCGTCGTAGTGCATGGCTTCGTCGTCGCCGGCGTCCTTGTCCGCCACCTGGGCCATGAAGCGCTCGGCCTGGTCTTCCGCGTCATTGAGCTCGGAGTAGGCGTTGGCGATTTCGCGGCCGCCGATGAACAGCTCGAAGCGGTCGGTGACGTTGGGGTTGTCGTCGTTGCGGCGGGCCAGCGGCGACACCTCGAACGGGTACTGGGTGATGAAGTGCGGCTGCTCCAGCTTGTGCTCCACCAGCTCTTCGAAAATCATCACCTGCAGCTTGCCCAGGCCTTCGAAGCCCAGCACCTTGGCGCCGGCTTTCTTGGCGATGGCGCGAGCCTTGTCGATGTCGTTGAGGTCATCGGCGGTCAGCTCGGGGTTGTACTTGAGGATCGAATCGAACACCGACAGACGGGCGAACGGCTCGCCGAAGTGGAACACCTTGTCGCCGTACGGCACGTCGGTGCTGCCCAGAACCAGCTGCGCCAGCTCGCGGAACAGCTCTTCGGTGAGGTCCATGTTGTCTTCGTAGTCGGCGTAGGCCTGGTAGAACTCCAACATGGTGAATTCAGGGTTGTGCCGAGTCGAAACGCCTTCGTTACGGAAGTTGCGGTTGATCTCGAACACCTTCTCGAAACCACCGACCACCAGGCGCTTGAGGTACAGCTCGGGGGCGATGCGCAGGAACATTTCCATGTCCAGGGCGTTGTGGTGGGTTTCGAACGGCTTAGCCGCGGCACCGCCAGGAATGGTCTGCAGCATCGGCGTCTCGACTTCGAGGAAGTCGCGCTGCATCAGGAAGCTGCGGATGTGGGCGATGACTTGCGAACGCACGCGGAAGGTCTGGCGCACTTCTTCGTTGACGATCAGGTCGACGTAGCGCTGGCGGTAGCGCTGTTCGGTGTCGGTCAGGCCGTGGTGCTTGTCCGGCAGCGGGCGCAGCGATTTGGTCAGCAGGCGCACGTGGGTCATTTCAACGTACAGGTCGCCCTTGCCGGAACGCGCCAGGGTGCCTTCGGCGGCAATGATGTCGCCCATGTCCCAGGTTTTCACCGCGGCCAGGGTTTCTTCGGACAGGGTCTTGCGGTTGACGTAGACCTGGATGCGCCCGGTCATGTCTTGGATCACCATGAACGAGCCACGGTTGAGCATGATGCGACCGGCAACCTTGACCGGGATTGCAGCCTCTGCCAGCTCTTCCTTGGTCTTGTCGGCGTACTGCTTCTGCAGATCCTGGCAGTAGTTTTCGCGGCGGAAGTCGTTCGGGAAGGCATTGCCCTTGGCGCGCTCGGCAGCAAGCTTTTCCTTGCGCAGGGCGATCAGGGAGTTCTCTTCCTGTTGCAGGGCTTGCGGGTCGAGTTGTTGGTCGCTCATGTCTTTAATTTTTCCATCAGGTTCGTTGCCCCCGGCCTGCGGCCGGGGGGCGCCGGGCAAGGACTGGACGTCCCCCCGGCTCCTACAAGGGTTTTACAGGCCCGATTTCAGGCTGGCTTCCAGGTATTCGTCGATGTCGCCGTCGAGCACCTTGTCGCAGTCGCTGCGTTCGATGTTGGTGCGCAGGTCCTTGATCCGCGACGCGTCGAGCACGTAGGAGCGGATCTGATGACCCCAGCCGATGTCCGACTTGGTGTCTTCCAGAGCCTGGGAAGCCGCGTTGCGCTTCTGCATTTCCTGCTCGTACAACTTGGCCCGCAGCATTTTCATGGCGGTGTCCTTGTTGGCGTGCTGGGAACGTTCGTTCTGGCAGCTGACCACGGTGTTGGTCGGTACGTGGGTGATCCGTACGGCCGAGTCGGTGGTGTTTACGTGCTGACCACCGGCACCGGAGGAACGGTAGGTATCGATCCGCAGGTCGGCCGGGTTGATTTCGATTTCCACCTTGTCGTCGATCTCTGGCGAGACGAACACCGCGGAGAACGACGTGTGGCGACGGTTGCCGGAGTCGAACGGGCTCTTGCGCACCAGGCGGTGCACGCCGATCTCGGTGCGCAGCCAGCCGAAGGCGTATTCGCCCTTGATGTGCACGGTCGCGCCCTTGATCCCGGCCACTTCACCGGCCGACAGCTCCATGATGGTCGCTTCGAAACCGCGCTTGTCGGCCCAGCGCAGGTACATGCGCAGCAGGATGTTGGCCCAGTCCTGGGCTTCGGTGCCGCCGGAACCGGCCTGGATGTCCAGGTAGGCGTTGTTCGGGTCCATTTCATGGCTGAACATGCGACGGAATTCGAGCTTGGCGAGGTTTTCCTCGAGACGGGCCAGCTCGGCGACGACATCGCCCACCGCGCCTTCGTCATTTTCTTCGACGGCCATGTCCAGCAGGTCGCGGCAATCGGCCAGACCGCTGTTCAGCTCGTCCAGGGTCTCGACGATCTGTGCCAGCGCAGCGCGCTCGCGGCCCAGTTCCTGGGCGTATTCAGGTTTGTTCCAGACACTCGGATCTTCAAGCTCGCGATTGACCTCGGTCAGACGCTCATGCTTTTGATCGTAGTCAAAGATACCCCCGAATAGTTTCGGAGCGCTCGGACAGGTCCTTGATGGTGTTCAGGATCGGGTTGATTTCCATGGGGGGCGGCACTCGTTGGCGAACTTTTGAAAGCCGACGATTATAACGGAATCACCGAACCACAGCAGCCCGCTTAGCGGCTTTAAGAGGCCAATCGGCCATCTAATTTCAGTGACCGAACCGCGCAAAACCGCACGCAGGCGAAATTTGTGCGCCGTTCATCCAGCAAAAAGTCCTGCTCGCCTCCCCCCGCCACACCCCGCAACTGCGCTCTCCTTGAGGCCGGGCAGCGCGATACACTCCCACGCTGAAATGACAAGGAAGCCGCTGCCCCATGGAACGCCTACTCAGTAGCGCCGAGATCGAAGACATCAAACGCAAGGAACAGCGAAACTGGAGGGGGGTCCAGGCCTTCTTCTCGATACTCCTCAGCGCGCTGGCCGGCCTGCCGCTGATGGGGGTCTGGTTGATCGTCTCTCCGGCGCTGGCCTGCGCCCTGGTCGTGCCCTGGCTGATCTTTTTGTGGTGGTGGATCTACTACCGCACAAGAATGCTGGTGAATGAAATCGATGAGCGAACCCAATGGCTGCAGGCCAGGTTCAGTTGTCGCTGGGTCCACGTCCACAAGGGTGGCTACATGGACTACAGCTTTGGCGACTACCCGATCGCCCCCGGCAACCTGCTGAACAACTGGTTCATCGACAACACACTCGACACCCGCACCACCTACCGCATCGAAGCGGTAAAGCTCACGTGCCGACACGCCGCGAGCCACAGCTACTACCTGTTCCGAGACACCCTGGTGGAGGTCCCACCGGGTCAGGCGCCGGCCACGGAAATGGCTGACGCCTAGAGCGCAGGCCGAAACCGCCTACTCGATCCCGACCTGATTGCGGCCATTGTTCTTCGCCAGGTACAGCCCCTTGTCCGCTGCCGAAATCAACTGCCGGCAATGGCTGTTGGGCTGCGGCGTGATGGTGGAAAGACCGATGCTGATGGTCAGACTGGCGCCCTCCACCGGTGCGATATGGGGGATTTTCAGGGCCTCCACGGTCTGGCGCAGCTTCTCGGCCACCAGCCGCGCGCCGCCCGGCGAGGTGTTGGGCAATACCAGCACGAACTCTTCGCCGCCGTAGCGCGCCGGCAGGTCGGAAGGCCGGCTGCTGGCCTCGCGAATCGCCGTGGCCACCTTGCGCAGGGCTTCATCGCCCTCCAGGTGACCGAAGGTGTCGTTGAAGGTCTTGAAGTAGTCGACGTCGATCATCAATAGCGACAGCTGGCTCTGTTCGCGCATCGCCCGGCGCCATTCCAGCTCCAGGTATTCATCGAAATGCCGGCGGTTGGACAACCCGGTCAGGCCGTCGGAGTTCATCAGCCGTTGCAGCACCAGGTTGGTGTCCAGCAGTTGCTGCTGGCTGACCCGCAGCGCGCGGTAGGCCGCGTCGCGCTGCAACAGGGTCATGTAGGAGCGCGAGTGGTAGCGGATTCGCGCCACCAGCTCGATGTTGTCCGGCAGCTTGACCAGGTAGTCGTTGGCCCCGGCGGCAAAGGCCGCGCTCTTGATCAACGGGTCTTCCTTGGTCGAGAGGACGATGATCGGGATGTTCTGGGTCGCTGGGTGGTTGCGGTACTCGCGCACCAGGGTCAGGCCGTCCAGGCCCGGCATCACCAGGTCCTGGAGGATCACCGTGGGCTTGATGCGGATCGCCTGGGCAATGGCCTGATGCGGATCGGCGCAGAAGTGGAAATCGATGTTTTCCTCGTTCGCCAACCCACGCCGAACCGCTTCGCCGATCATGGCCTGGTCGTCCACCAGCAACACCATGGCGGCATTTTCGTCGGTCTTGAATTCGTCGAGCTGTAAATCATTCATGGGTTGTCACCTGAATTGCTACCTGGCCAGGACAGCTGCGTTTATCAGTCATTTGGCAAATATCTCCAGCAAACGTGGAGCGATCTTGTCCAGTGGGCGAATCTCTGTGGCGGCGCCAATGGCAGCGGCCGCCTTGGGCATGCCGTACACCGCGCTACTGTTCTGGTCCTGGGCGATGGTCAGGTAACCCTGATCACGCATCAGCTTCAAGCCTTGGGCGCCGTCACGGCCCATGCCGGTCAACAGCACCCCAACCGCATCGCCATTCCAGAAACTGGCGACACTCTCGAAAAACACATCGATGGAGGGCCGGTAGATCTCGTTCACCGGCTCGGCGGTATACGCCAGGGTGCCGTTTTTCAACAGGCGGATGTGGTGGTTGGTGCCCGCCAGCAATACCTTGCCGCTTTGCGGCGGTTCGCCCTCTCGGGCCAGGCGCACCTCCAGGCCGGAGGCGCTGCTGAGCCATTCGGCCATGCCGGCGGCAAACACCTGGTCAACGTGCTGGACCAGCACGATGGCGGCGGGAAAGTCCTTTGGCAAGCCCTTGAGCAGCATTTCCAGGGCCGCCGGGCCGCCTGCGGAAGAACCGATGGCCACCAGGCTCTGGCGCGGCGCGCCGCTGCGCAACGGCTGCGGTGCGGAACGTACCCGGCTGCCGCGCTGGCCGATCAGCCAGCCGATATTGAGGATCTTGCGCAACAGTGGCGCTGCCGCTTCCTGGGCATTGCCCGCGCCCAGCGCCGGGGTATCGACCACGTCCAGAGCGCCGTGGCCCATGGCCTCGAACACCCGGTGCACGTTCTGCTGGCGGTCGACGGTGACGATCACGATGGCGCACGGTGACTCGGCCATGATTCGCCGCGTGGCCTCGACACCATCCATCACCGGCATGATCAGGTCCATGAGGATCAGGTCCGGGGTCAATTCGGCGCAGTATTTCACTGCTTCCGCGCCATTGGTCGCAACCCACACCACCTCGTGGCTGGGGTCGAAGGCCAAGGCTCGACGCAGGGCCTCCACGGCCATGGGCATGTCATTGACTATCGCTATCTTCATGCCCGCGCTCCTCCAATCAGCTCCACCACCGCATCCAGCAGGGCGTCGTCATGGAAACTGGCTTTGGCTAGATAATAGTCGGCACCGGCATCCAGTCCACGGCGCCGGTCTTCCTCACGATCCTTGTAGGACACCACCATCACCGGCAGGGACTGCAGGCGATTGTCGCGACGCAAGAGTGTGACCAATTCAATTCCATCCATTCGCGGCATGTCGATGTCGGTGATCAGCAGGTCGAAGCTTTCCGAGCGCAAGGCATTCCAGCCATCCATGCCATCCACCGCCACCGCCACGTCGTAACCGCGGTTGATCAGCAGCTTGCGTTGCAACTCGCGCACCGTCAGCGAGTCGTCGACCACCAGAATACGCTTGCGCGCGGCCTGGGCGTGCTGCTGATGATTGCGCGCGATACGCTCCAGACGCCCGGTGTTGAGCAGTTTGTCCACCGACCGCAGCATGTCCTCGACATCCACGATCAGCGCCACCCGACCGTCATCGAGCAAGGCCCCGGCGGAGATGTCCTGGATCTTGCCCAGGCGGTCGTCCAGCGGCAACACCACCAGGGTGCGCTCGCCAATGAAGCGTTCCACGGCGATCCCGTACACCGCATCGCGCTCGCGGATCACCACCACTTTCAGGGTCGGTGCGCTGTCCTGGGTCGCCGGCCGCTGCAACAGCTGGCTGGCCGCGACCAGGCCGACATGCCGGCCTTCGTGCCAGAAGTGCTGGCGCCCCTCCACCTGGACGATGGCCTCGGGTTCCAGGTCGCACATGCGTTCGATATGCGCCAGAGGGAAGGCGTAGGCCTCGTCGCCGACCTCCACCACCAGGCTGCGCACCACCGACAGGGTCAGCGGCACTTCCAGATGAAAGCGACTGCCCTGGCCGGTGTCCTGCTCCAGCACCACCGCCCCGCGCAGCTGACGCACCATATGCTGCACCGCGTCCAGGCCGACGCCGCGGCCGGACACCTCGGTCACCTTGTCGCGCAGGCTGAAGCCGGGCAGGAACAGGAAGGTCAGCAACTCCTCCTCACTGAGCTGCGCGGCAGTCTGCGCTGGTGACAGTTGGCGCTCGACAATGTTCTGGCGCAGGCGCTCCAGGTCGATGCCGTTGCCGTCGTCGCTGAGCTCCAGCACCAGCAGGCCGGCCTGGTGGGAGGCCCGCAGGCGAATCACGCCCTCCGCCGGCTTGCCCGCCAGCAGGCGCTGTTCCGGCAGCTCGATCCCGTGGTCGACGGCATTGCGCAGCAAGTGGGTCAACGGCGCTTCGAGTTTTTCCAGCACGTCACGGTCGACCTGAGTCTTTTCCCCCTCGATCTCCAGGCGCACCTGCTTGCCCAGGCTGCGGCCCAGGTCGCGGACCATGCGCACCTGGCCAGTAAGCACGTCGGCAAAGGGCCGCATGCGACAGGCCAGGGCCGTGTCATACAGCACCTGGGCACGTTGGCTGGCCTGCCAGCCGAACTCGTCCAGCTCGGCGGTCTTTTCCGCCAACAGTTGCTGCGACTCGGCCAGCAGCCGACGCGCATCCTCCAGGGCTTCCTGGGCCTCCAGGCTCAGGGCATGTTCCTTGAGGTGCAGGTTGAGGTTTTCCAGGGCGGTAAGGCTGTTGCTCTGAATCCGCCGCAGGCGCTGCATGGTCGCCAGGTACGGCTTGAGCCGCTGGGTTTCCACCAGGGACTTGCTCGACAGGTCCAACAGGCTGTTGAGCCGCTCGGCGGTGACCCGCAGAACCCGCTCGCCGCCCTCGGTCATGCGCTTGCCCGGACGCAGAGGCTCCAGGGCCGGCTCGCTGGCCGGCAATCCCGGATCGGCCTCCGGCTCGCCCGGCAGCTCCGGGAAGGCGTCCACCGGCACCCGCAGTTCCGGTATCGGCGGTGGCGCCATCGGCAGCTCCGGTGCTGGCGGCGCGGCTGCCGGCAGCGCGGCCCCCGGGGTCAACAGGCGCTCCATCAGGGCCACGTACAGCGCAATATCCGCCGCCACCGCCTGCGCGCCACCGGGGGTGGCAATGCGCATCAACAAGTCGGTGCCCTGCAGCAAGGCATCGATATGCTCGGGCTGCAGGTACAGCCGCCCTTCCTGGGCACTGACCAGGCAATCCTCCATCACGTGGGCGACGCTGACCCCGGCATCGACCCCGACAATCCGCGCCGCGCCCTTCAGGGAATGGGCCGCGCGCATGCAGGCTTCCAACTGGTCGGCCTGGGTCGGATTGCGCTCCAGCGCCAGCAGTCCGGCGCTGAGCACCTGGGTCTGGGCTTCGGCTTCCAGGCTGAACAGCTCCAGCAACGAGGCGTCGCGCATCTGATCGGGGGTCATGTCAGGCTCCGGGTCACGGCCGCGAGCAATTGCTCTTCATCCAGCAGGCGCAGGCTGCGCCCCTGCCATTGCAATACGCCACGGGTGTACTTGGCGTTGGCCTGCTCGCCGGAAGCCGAGGCGCCGCTGAGAATGCGCTCGTCGATGGCGTGAATACCGTGCACTTCATCCACCGGCACCACCACCGGGCCACCGGCGGCGCCAATGATCAGCATGCGCGGCATGACCCGCCCGCCCGCTGGCGCGGCAGCAGAAGGGTCGAGCCCCAGCAGCTCGGTCAAGGACAGGCAGGCCACCAGCGCCCCGCGGACGTTGGCCACCCCGAGCAAGGCCCGTGAGCGCTGGTGCGGCAAGGAATGGATCGCCTGCTGCGGCGCCACTTCCAGCAGGCAGCGGGTCGGCAGGCCCAACCACTCTTCGCCCAGGCGGAACATCAGCAGCGAGCGGGTGACCACATCGCTGTCAGCCGCCAGCACCACCGCTTCCTCGCGGTCTTCCTGGCGCAGCGAATAGCGGTCCAGCAGGCGGGTGGCGGCGGCCGAATACACCGCGCAGTTGCGGCAATGAATGTGCTCGGCCAGCAGCGGGCAGGATTTGTCGCCATGAATGCCGATGCGGTTCCAGCAATCATCGATGGCCTGCGCATCTTCACGGGTGACGTCCAATGAATAGGGATGGCTCATCGTTTCAACTCACTGTTGGCGGTGCGCAGGTTGCGCGCCGCGCGCTCCTGCAATCGTTGGGCGCCCGCCACATCGCCCTGGGAGGCCAGCAGTGCCGCCAGATGCACCAGGGCTTCCGGGTGCTGGGGCGACAGGTACAGGGCCTTGCGGTAATACCCCTGGGCTTCCATGGCGTTACCGGCCACATCACTGAGCAGGCCCAGCCAGTAGAACACCTGAGCCACCGGTTCATGCTGCTGCAGATAACGCTCGCAAGCGGCACGGGCCTCGGCGCTCTTGCCCTCGTTGGCCAGCGCGGCAATGTTGGCCAGCAGGCCGGCGGCATCCGTCACCGCTGGCGCACTGGTGCTCGCCGGGGGCGCCACGGAGCGGGCGGCAAAAGGCCGTGGACGCGGCGCCACAGGCACCACGCTGCGGGTTGGCAGTGGCAGCGGCAAGGGCTGCAGCGCCACCGGGGCCGGCAGCGGCTCGGGCTCCTGGTGGCGGCTGAAGGCGAAAGACTGCGGGATACCGATGGAACGCATGCCCAAGCGGCCCAGCAGGCTGCCTTCGGCGGGACCGATGAACAGCACGCCCTCTTCATGGGTCAGGCGCTTGAGCACCTCGAACACCTGGCGCTGGGTCGGCTGGTCGAAGTAGATCAGCAGGTTGCGACAGAACACGAAATCGAAAGCCGGCTCGCTGGCCAGCAACCCCGGATCCAGGACATTGCCCACCTGCAGCCGCACCTGCTCGCGAACCCGCTTGCTCAAGCGATACCGCTCGCCGTCTGCCGGCTCGAAGTGACGCTCTCGAAACTCGGTGAGCTGGCCGCGAAAGGAATTCTTGCCGTACAGCGCGCCCTTGGCCCGCTCCACCGACAATGGGCTGACATCCAGGCCATCCACCTTGAACTGATGGGGCGCCAGGCCGCCATCGAGCAGGGCCATGGCAATCGAATAGGGTTCTTCGCCGGTGGAGCACGGCAGGCTCAACAGGCGCAGGGCGCGCATGCCGTTGATCTGCGCCAGCCGCGCCTTGGCCAGCTTGACCAGGGTGGCGAAGGATTCGGGGTAACGGAAAAACCAGGTTTCGGGGACGATCACCGCCTCGATCAGCGCCTGCTGTTCATCCCGCGAGCCTTGCAGCTTCTGCCAGTACTCGTCGCTGCTGCGGGCAAACAGGGCATTGCAGCGCTGGCGCACCGCGCGCTCGATAATCGCCGGCCCCACGGAGGCGACATCCAGGCCGATACGCTCCTTGAGGAAATCGAAAAACCGTTGTTCCTCGCTCATCGAGGCTCCTCAAGCGATACCGGGTCCAGGGGCTCGGCGGGAAACAGCAGCTCACGCACCTGCGGGCCGAGCAAAGCGTCGACCCGCACCCATTGCAGCAGCCCCTGGGCGTCTTCACGCACCGGCCCCAGGTACGGCGCCTGGCGATTGTCCAGGCCATAGGGCTGGAACTGCGCCGGGTCGCAACGCAAGGTGTCGTTGGCCTGCTCCAGCAACAGCCCGAGGATCCGCGCCGGCTGCCCGGCGTCGCCACGGTAGTGCACCAGCACCAGCCGGGTGCTGGTGCGCAACTGCGCCGGGCGGCCGAAGCTCAGCTCGCAGAGGTCGATGACCGGCACCACCACGCCGCGATAGGCAAACACCCCGGCCACCCAGGAGGGCGCCTGGGCGATCGGCTTGAGTTGCAGGCGCGGCAGCACCTCCACCACATCCACGGCCGGCAAGGCATAGCGCTCCTCGCCAATGCGAAATATCAGGAACAAAGCGCTCTTGGCTGCGGCCGCCCCACTGCGCTTGTGCGCGAGCTCATCCATCAGACTTTGAAACGCGAAACGCCGCTGCGCAGCCCCACCGCCACCTGGCTCAGCTCGTCAATGGCAAAGCTGGCCTGGCGCAGGGACTCGACGGTCTGGCTGCTGGCATCCCCCAGTTGCACCAGGGCATGGTTGATCTGCTCGGCGCCGGTGGCCTGGGCCTGCATGCCTTCATTGACCATCAGCACCCGCGGTGCCAGGGCCTGGACCTGATGGATGATCTGCGACAGTTGCTCGCCCACTTGCTGCACTTCGGCCATACCGCGGCGCACTTCCTCGGAAAACTTGTCCATGCCCATGACCCCCGCCGAGACCGCCGACTGGATCTCGCGGACCATCTGCTCGATGTCGTAGGTGGCGACCGCCGTCTGGTCTGCCAGGCGCCGCACTTCCGTGGCGACCACGGCAAAACCACGGCCGTATTCACCGGCCTTTTCGGCCTCGATGGCCGCATTCAACGACAACAGGTTGGTCTGATCGGCGACCTTGACGATGGTCACCACCACCTGGTTGATGTTGCCGGCCTTCTCGTTGAGGATCGCCAGCTTGGCGTTCACCAGGTCCGCCGCGCCCATCACCGAGTGCATGGTGTCTTCCATCCGCGCCAGGCCCTGCTGGCCGGAACCGGCGAGCACCGAGGCCTGGTCGGCGGCGCTGGAGACTTCGGTCATGGTGCGCACCAGGTCCCGGGAGGTCGCGGCAATTTCCCGCGAAGTGGCGCCGATTTCCGTGGTGGTGGCGGCCGTCTCGGTGGCGGTGGCCTGTTGCTGCTTGGAAGTGGCAGCGATTTCGGTCACCGAGGTGGTGACCTGCACCGACGAGCGCTGGGCCTGGGACACCAGGGCCGTGAGCTCGGTCATCATGTCGTTGAAGCCGGTTTCCACGGCGCCGAACTCGTCCTTGCGGTCCAGGTTCAGGCGGCCGCTGAGGTCACCGGTACGCATGATTTCAAGAATGCTCACGATGCGGTTCATGGGCGCCATGATTGCCCGCATCAACAGCAGGCCGCAGAGCCCGGCAGCAAGCACCGCCAGCAGCAAGGAAACGCCCATGCTGACCTTGGCCGCGGCCACCGCGTCGTCGATGGCCGCGGTGGCGGAATCGGCCACCGCCTTGTTTTCGCTGATGATGTCGTTGAGCTTCATCCGCCCGGCGATCCAGGCCGGGGTCAGTTGCTCAGTAAACAGGCGAATGGCCTCGGCTTCCTGGCGGCGCTGGTGCAGGTCGAGCACGGCAGCCTGGATGCGATTGAATTCCTGGTGGTCCTTCTCGAAGGCATCGAACTCGCTCTGGTCCTCACGACTGTTGATGGTCTGCTTGTAGTTGCCCATCTGGGTCTGCAGATGCTCTTCGAACGCCTTGAAGCTGGCCTTGTCTTCGGAACTGATGTCCTGATTCTGCTTGAGGCCGATGATTTCCTGGGTCTGCAGGTAGGTGTCGACCCAGGCGCTGCGAATCATCGAACTGAAATACACCCCCGGCACCGCGTCAGTGCGCATGCGCTCTTCGCCGGCTTCGATCTTCAACAGCCGCGAGTACGAGACGACGACCATCAACAACATGATGGCGATAATCACCGCAAAGCTCGCCAATATGCGTTGGCGCAACGTCCAGTTCTTCACAGTCAGTCCTCGGGGCCATTCAAAAATGGGGGGAGTATAGCCGAGGACGATGGCGGTTTTATGGGTGGTTTAACGACACAGATGGCACTTTCGGCAAATTTGTGCGCCCGCTCTGGATCGCGGCTCAGCGAGCTCTTCGCCGAGTTTTTAAGGCATTTCGGCAAATCCCTCGGGCAGAACCGCCATCCATGGCCATGGGGCCGTCGGCCTGGGGGTCAAAGCGCGCCCTGGCGCACCTGGTTCTCCAGCTCGGCCTTGAGCCCCGGCGCCAACTGCAGCTGACGCGCCAGCTCGTCGAGGTAGGCCTTTTCCATGAAGTGTTCCTCATCCACCAGCATCACGCTGGCCAGGTACATCTGCGCCGCCATCTCCGGCGTGCTCGCGGCCCGGGCAACATCCGCCGGGTCCAGGGGCTTGTTCAACTCACTGTGCAGCCATTGCTGCAGTTGCGGGTCGTTGTCCAGCTTGCGGAACTCGCCCTCGATCAGCGCCCGCTCACGCTCGTCGACATGGCCGTCGGCCTTGGCCGCAGCCACCAGGGCCTTGAGGATCGCCTGGCTGTGCAGCTCCACTTGCGGCGCGGGCAGGCGGTCCAGGGTCTGCGGCTGGTTGGCCGGGGCCGTGCCCTGCTGCGCCTGCCAGTTGCCATAAGCCTTGTAGGCGAGCACGCCGAGGGCCGCCAGGCCGCCATAGGCCAGGGCCTTGCCGCCGTATTTACGGGCCCTCTTGTTGCCCAGCAGCAAACCCATGGCCCCCGCCGCCAAGGCACCGCCGCCGGCCCCGCTCAGCAGCCCGCCAAGGCCGCCGGACTGGCCGCCAAGCAAGCCACCCAGGCCACCTTGCGCGGCCTTGCCGTGTTCCCCTGAAGCCGTACCGGCCTTGTTCTGCAACATCTCCTGGCCGGACCTGAGTAATTGATCGAGCAATCCACGGGTGTTCATCTGCGCCTCCGGAAAATGGATGTCATGTCGACACATAAGGCCGTAAGCCTAGAGAGAAGTGCCCGGGTCGAGGGGGACGATAGTGCTTCTGAATGTTGCTTTCTCCGGGACCAGCCGCCGCCGACGCCGACAGGTGCGGGCGGCACGCCAGGCACCGCCAGTGCTGGATTAGCCCCCCAAGTTGCGGCACTATCCGCCGCCTGAAAAACACCGACACCACAGACCGGACCCAGTTGATCCCTTCCGGCAGCAAGGATGCGCCCATGCCCCGTCATACCCACGCCAGCGCCTGCGGGTGCCAGCCATGAGCCTGGACCCCGCCGGCCGTTATCAAGTGATACGAATCCTCACCGGCCTGGTGCCCCACTCGCTGGTGCCGCTGCTGTTCTACTACGCGCATGTCTGGGGCGTTCCGGTGTATCGCAGCCACTTCGGCGCCCTCGCCAAGGGCTTCGGCCTGGGGATGATGGTGGAGCTTCTGTTGCAGTTGCTGATCGTCGTCAGTTTCCTGCTGGTCCTGGTGCCCAACCTCAAGGTCAAGCTGGTCCTGATCGGCACCCTGGTGCTGTTCACCGCCTGGGCGATGTTTCCCGACCACCCGGTACGCGGCTACATCTACTGCGTGCTGATGGCGGTGCCGTCGTTGCTGGCGATCTGGCTGGCGCAGTGGCTGTGCCGGCTGTTGCAACCCAAGGGGCCGCTACATGCCCAATGAAAGACTGCGCACAGGCCGCCTCTGCCTGCTGATGTTGCTGGCGCTTGGCCAACCCTGCCTGGCCATGAGCCTGGAACAGCAGTTCGCCGGCCTCGCCCACTGCTCCATGGAGAACGTCTACCTGGACGCCAGCGACCACCAACCCCGGGGGCAGTACTTCAGTGAACGCCAGTTGCAACCCTGCGAACTCGACGAGGCCGCCCGCTACTGCGTCGACGAGCAGTACCACGGCCTGACGGTCAGCGCGGTGATGATCCCCTATCGCGGGCCGTTCTCGGTCCACGCGCTGTACTTCAAGGACAGTGTCGACAGCGTGCGCCAGCGCCTGGGGCACGCCTTCTTCGGCGATGGCCGGGAGCGTCCGCTGCTCACCGAGGACCGCCACAACCCCGGCAGCTCGGTGCTGTACTGCGACCCGCAAAGCCAATGAGCCGACTGCCCACATGCCTTTTCTGTACCGCCTCCGGATGACCCTGTCGATGCCCACCGCCCGTCACGTTTTGCACTTGATCGCCCTGAGCCTGCTGCTCGCTGGCGGCAGCCAGGCCGCTGCCGCCCCCGCCTGCCCGTCCAGCGACCTGAAAACCTTTGTCCAGGCCTTTGCCAGCAGCGCGGACCTGCAGCAGGCATTCAGCGCCACGCCACTGGTCGAGCAACGGCCGGTCACCGACGACCGTGGCCGGGAAGTGACCGCGCGCTACAAGCTCACGGGCGACACCCGTCACCTGCTGGCCCTGCTCGACCCCAAGGCCCAGGCCGAAGCGGGCCTGCAAACCTTCTGGGAAGGCCAGACCCTGGTGGTCAACGACCCAATGGGCGACACCGTGCAGGCCTTCGTCTTTGAACAAGGCGCCTGCTGGCAACTGGTGCGCGTCGAGCAGTGGTCCATGAATGAACTGCTCACACGCAACGCCCCGGCCGGCGAAAGCGCCTTGCAGCGGCAGATGCGCAAGGCCGACCTGTTCCTCGGCTACGGCGGACGCGAGCAGTACCCACTGACTGCGTACTTCTTCGAACTCGGGCAGCGGATTCTGCTGGATGCCGCCCGCCACGGTTCGCCCGTAGCCGCGGTGCAGGCGGTCAGCCTGGGCTATTCGGGCATGGCCCCGTCGCTCAAGCCGGGGGAGCCGGAAGAACTGTTGCAGCCCTACGCCAAGACCGATGCCGAAGCGGCGCTGATGCTGTCCATGTATTACTGCGACCCCCTCGCCGACGGCTCCGTCACCGAGTGCCAGCAGCCGCGCAAGTCCGAAGACCTGGTGCTACGAACCGCCCGAGAGCTGGATTCGGCCACCGCCTATTACTACCTGGGCAGCGGCTATGCCGAAGGCAAATGGGGCACTGCCGACCCACCCAGAGCGCTGGCCTGTTACCAGGAAGCGATCAAGCGCGGCGACCTGAACAGCCTCTGGCCCCTGACCTGGTGGACCCAAAAGCACCAGACGCCGGCCAGCGGCGCCCAGTGCCTGGAGCCCTCGGCGCCTGCCCAGGCAGGGAGCTGAGCCCGCTTCTTGACGCTTTTTAACAAAATCCCCATAGCCCATGGGTGGCCAGATCGGGTTAATTGAGCCCTCGCTCAACCGTTCCAGAGGCCTCCCATGCGCGCCACCCCGTTGTCACCCACCAGAGCCCGGCCGCTGTTGCTGGCACACCGCAGATGAGCCGCTCGCGGTCCGCGCCAGCGGCGCGCCTGGACCAGGTGGACGCCCTGCGCGGCTTCGCCCTGCTGGGCATCCTGGCGGTGAACATCTGGTCCTTCGCCGACCCGTACTACGCATCGCCGGTCAGCAACCCGGCCTATTCCAGCGGCCTTGATCACGCGGTCCGCTGGCTGGTGTCGATCCTCTTCGAGGCCAAGTTCTACCTGCTGTTTTCCTTCCTGTTCGGCTACAGCTTCACCCTGCAGATGGACGCTGCGCAACGCTCGGGCGAACGCTTCGTGCCGCGCATGCTGCGTCGACAACTGGCCCTGCTGGCAATCGGTCTGGTCCACGGCGCGCTGCTGTTCCATGGCGAGATTCTCTCGCTGTACGCCGTGCTGGGGCTGGTCCTGCTGATGCTGCGCGGGTGGTCGGCGCGCTGGGCCACAGGCCTGGCGATCCTGTTGATCACCGGCACTGCGCTGTTGTTCCTGCTGTTCGGCATCAGTCTGCTGGAGGCCGGCCTCTATACCGGCACCGCCGATGGCGAGCCGCTGCTCAAGGACCTCGCACTGAGCGGTAGCGCCCTGCAAACCCTGGCCTACAACGCCTCGCACTGGCTGGAAACCGCAGCCGCGCTCTGGCTGTTGCAGGGCCCCAGTACCCTGGCGATGTTTCTGCTGGGTTACGTGGCCGGGCGCAAACAACTCTTGGTGGCGCCCTACACCTTTGCACCGCGCCTGACACGGCGGCTGGCGCTGACCCTGCCGCTGGGCCTGGGGGGCGCTCTGCTCTACGGCTACTGGGCCGCCTATGCTCCCGGCGGCGGCCTGGAAATCATCGGGTACGGCATCAGTCAACTGACCGCGCCGCTGCTTGCGGCGAGCTACGCCATGCTCCTGCTCAAGTCCTTCGATTCAGCCCTGGGCCAGCGTCTGTGCCGCCGGTTGGCGCCGCTGGGGCGCATGTCCCTGAGCAACTACCTGCTGCAATCGCTGATCCTCAGCCTGCTGTTCACCGGTTACGGGCTGGGGCTGGTCAACCACTTGCCACTGCTGTGGATTCCACTCCTGGTGATCGCCATCTACCTGCTGCAGATGCAGCTCAGCGCCCTGTGGTTGCGCAGCCACCTGTACGGGCCTTGCGAATGGCTGCTGCGGGCCGTGACCATCGCGGCCTGGCCGAGCTGGCGCAAACGCCTGGCGGCCTAGGCCAGGCGCAGGTACAGGTGGATGTCCTCGGGCTCGATCCGCAGCAGTTCCGGGTCCGGGCTTGCCAGAAGCTCGCAGCCCAGGCCGGTGTAGAAATCCACCGTGTGCCGCGACGGCGTGGCCGACACATACAGGCCCTGGCCGCCCAGCACCAAGGCCTGCTCCCGGGCCAGGGCAAACAGTTGCCGGCCCAGGCCAAGGCCGCGATAGCCCTGGCTCACGTGAAGGAATTTCAACTGCCGCAGGTCCAGCCCGGCACAGGCAATCGGCAGGCAATCCACCACCACCGCGGCCACCAGCGCCGGGCCGTCGAACACCCCGTACAACCAGCCACCGCGCTGGTAACACTGCTGCAAGATCAGCGCATCATGCTCGGCCTCGCCTTCCGGCCAGCCGTGCACCACCTCAGGTTGCTCGTAGCGCAGCAGTTGCCCGTCCTGCAGGCGGTAGAAGGCCTCGATGACCTCGGCGCGGTCGATCCATTTGAACCGTGAAATATCGTCTTCGCCGAGCAAGCGCGAGTGCAGCATGGGAGCAGTTCCTGAGGCTGATAGGGCGGTTACCAATGGACACAAGCTAATCATTTTTCTGCCCCTGGCGAACCGTTTATTCTATCCGCCGTCTGTTTATAGTCCGTTGCGTTTGGCCGATGGCATGACCGAACTCCCCCTCGCGATCCCCCTACGCAGCCAGGAACGGCTGGGGATCTTTCCCTGAACAAGGTTCAACCATGCACCGCAGGAATCTCCTCAAAGCCTCCATGGCCCTGGCGGCCTATACCGGCCTTTCGGCCAGCGGCCTGCTGGCCGCCCGGGCCTGGGCCGGCACCGCCGACGGCGAGGCCCAGGCCTTCGATTTCGAGCGCCTCAAGGCCCAGGCCAAGCAACTGGCGGGCAGCCCGTACGTGGACACCAAGCAGGTGTTGCCGCCGACCCTGGCGAAGATGACCCCGCAGAACTTCAACGCCATCCAGTACGACAGCCAGCACTCGCTGTGGAACGAACTGAAGGGGCAGCTGGACGTGCAGTTCTTTCACGTCGGCATGGGCTTCAAGCAACCGGTGCGCATGCACAGCGTCGACCCCAAGACCCGCCAGGCCCGGGAAGTGCACTTCCGTCCGGCGCTGTTCAACTACCAGAACTCCAGCGTCGACACCGCACAGCTCAAGGGCGACCTGGGCTTTGCCGGGTTCAAGCTGTTCAAGGCCCCGGAACTGGACAAGCACGACGTGGTGTCCTTCCTCGGTGCCAGCTACTTCCGCGCGGTGGATGCCACCGGCCAGTACGGCCTGTCGGCCCGGGGCCTGGCCATCGACACCTACGCCAAGCGCCGCGAAGAGTTTCCCGACTTCACCCAGTTCTGGTTCGAGACCCCGGACAAGGACAGCACCCGCTTCGTGGTCTACGCCCTGCTGGACTCGCCGAGCGCCACCGGCGCCTACCGTTTCGACATCGACTGCCAGGCCGAGCGCGTGGTGATGGCGGTCGACGCCCATGTCAATGCCCGCACCGCCATCGAGCAACTGGGCATTGCGCCGATGACCAGCATGTTCAGCTGCGGCACCCATGAACGGCGCATGTGCGACACCATCCACCCGCAGATCCACGACTCCGACCGCCTGGCCATGTGGCGCGGCAATGGCGAGTGGATCTGCCGCCCGCTGAACAACCCGGCGAACCTGCAGTTCAATGCCTTCGCCGACAAGGACCCGAAAGGCTTCGGCCTGGTCCAGACCGACCACGAGTTCGCCAGCTATCAGGACACCGTCGACTGGTACAGCCGCCGTCCGAGCCTGTGGGTCGAGCCCACCACGGCCTGGGGCGAAGGCAGCATCGACCTGCTGGAAATCCCCACCACCGGCGAAACCCTGGACAACATCGTGGCCTTCTGGACCCCGAAACAACCGGTGGCCGCCGGCGACTCGCTGAACTACGGCTACAAGCTCTACTGGAGCGCCTTGCCGCCGGTGGGCACGCCGTTGGCACGGGTGCACGCCACCCGCTCCGGCATGGGCGGTTTCGTCGAAGGCTGGGCCCCGGGCGAGCACTACCCGGAAGTCTGGGCGCGGCGCTTTGCCGTGGACTTCACCGGTGGCGGCCTCGACCGCCTGCCGCCGGGCACCGGTATCGAGCCGGTGGTCACCGCCTCCAACGGCCAGGTCAAGGATTTCAACGTACTGGTGCTGGACGAGATCAAGGGCTACCGCATCACCTTCGACTGGTTCCCCACCAACGACAGCGTCGAACCGGTGGAACTGCGGCTGTTCATCCGCACCAACGACCGCACCCTGAGCGAAACCTGGCTGTACCAGTACTTCCCGCCGGCACCGGACAAGCGCAAATACCCGTGATTCAGCGCTGAGAGAGCCAGTCGCCACTTAAGATGCAAAAAAACGCCGCTTTATCTTGAGATAAAGCGGCGTTTTTTTATCCCCAGTCGCTAGTCGCGCAAGTCCGACTCGTGAATCGGCTGCTCCCTGTGGGTCGCCCGCTGGTACTGCGCCGGCCACGTCGCCTTGCGCCCGCCCAGGTCATCATCGGCATGCAGCGGCCAATAAGGATCGCGCAACAGCTCACGGGCCAGAAAGATGATGTCCGCCTGGCAGGTACGCAGAATGTGCTCGGCCTGTGCCGGTTCGGTGATCAGCCCCACGGTGCCGGTGGCGATCCCCGACTCCTTGCGCACCCGCTCGGCAAAACGCGTCTGGTAACCCGGGCCGGTGGGAATCTCGGCATTGGCCGCGGTGCCGCCGGACGACACATCGATCAGGTCCACCCCAAGATCCTTGAGGCGTCGCGCCAGTTCCACGGTCTCGTCCGGGTTCCAGCCGTCCTCCACCCAATCGGTGGCCGACACCCGCACGAACAGCGGCAACGCTTCGGGCCAGACTTTTCGCACCGCCTCGGTCACTTGCAACACCAGGCGAATGCGATTTTCGAACGAACCGCCGTACTGGTCCTGACGCTGGTTGCTCAAGGGCGACAGGAACTGGTGCAGCAAATAGCCATGGGCCGCATGCACTTCCACCACCTTGAAGCCAGCCACCAGGGCCCGTTTGGCGGCCGCGACAAAGGCCTGGATGATCTGGCCGATCTGCTCTTCGTCCAGCTGCGTGGGCGGCGTGTGCTGCGGGTCGAAGGCAATCCGCGAGGGCCCCACCGGCACCCAGCCGCCGTCTTCGGGCTTGATGCTGCCGGACTTGCCGAGCCAGGGCCGGTGAGTACTGGCCTTGCGTCCGGCATGGGCCAGCTGGATACCGGCCACGGCGCCCTGGGCGGTGATGAAGCGAGTGATGCGTTGCAGGGGCTCGATCTGCGCGTCGTTCCACAGCCCCAGGTCCTGGGCGGTGATCCGGCCCTCGGCGGTGACCGCCGTGGCCTCGGTGAAGATCAACCCGGCACCGCCGACGGCACGGCTGCCCAGGTGCACCAGGTGCCAGTCGTTGGCCAGCCCGTCCTGCGACGAGTACTGGCACATGGGCGACACGGCGATGCGGTTGAGAAGGGTCAGTTGACGCAGGGTATAGGGTTCAAGCAGCAGACTCATGGGGCACCTCTCGGTCAATGGTCAGGCTCCAGGGTTCTGTTTGAACGGTCGACGAGTGACTGCGAAGTGAAGCGCCCGCCCCCGCGGGTAGAGGAATGACAAAAGGTCACAAGGCCAATCAGACAGTGCTTAGAGACTAGTCGACAACACTGCCGTCGGCTGGGTTCCTGACACGGCACCGGGCAAAAAACCTGTTGCACTGGCCGCTGCCAGCTAAGTGGGGCGCGGCGATTGCCATCGAGCAAGGCATCCACCACGCCACGGGCCATTTCCACGGAATGCACCAGCGACCAGATCAGGCCACGCTCAATGCCGCTGGCGTGTTCGGTGATTTCATCGGACACCTCCTCGGCGGCCTTGAGCAGCATGGACACATGAATCAATGCTTCTTCGGCACTGATGCCGGGGCGCACAGCGAAGGGGTTATCAGGGCCCGCAGGACCAGCGGCAGTGGGTTGCAGCGTCGCGATCAGCGAGCCCTCTACACCGATATTGGCCAGGGCATGGCGAACCCTTTCATTAGCCAGATCGTGGGCAGCATTACGACGGGAAGAAGGAGGGGAAACAGGCGGATCGGGGACTATCTTTTTCATGGTGTAGCTCCTCGACGATGAAGCCTCCACACCTAACGCTGCTAGACGTTTAAACAGGGTGGCGGCTGTACGCGGGCTAGCAGACCGGGTCGAGGAACCGGTGCGCCCGAAGGCGCCCCCACGCACAGCCGCCATAACAGAACACAGCAGGCAGGAAAGCCAACTGGGCTCGCGGCAACATTTACGTGTCTTGGTAACAGGCTGCTAAACCCGATCACTGAACATTCAGTGACGATCCGAGCCTAGTGAGCCGAATACCCAGCCGCAAGCGCCCGAGAGTGTCTCGGAACCCCCTTACAAAAGAAAGAGACATGCCGCCGACAGGCTTTCCCAAAGTCTGGCAAAACCACCCACATCACTTACTGCCAATCAGTAAAGGACAAGCACTGTACTTGTGGCGAGGGAGCTTGCTCCCGTGGGACCGGCCGGCGCTCCGGGGCGTAGCAGTCCCATTTTTGGGGCCGCTGCGCGCCCCAGCGGGAGCAAGCTCCCTCGCCACAGGTGATTTTTCGCTCACTCCAGCGTTGAGCTGATCGGCAGTACCCGCCTCAACGCGGTTCGATATGGGCAATCATCAACTGCACGGTTTCCTGGCCCCGGAACTCGTTGAGGTCGAGCTTGTAGGCCAGTTCCACCCAGCGGATGGTCGGGTTGGGCCAGACTTCACGGTCGATGCCGAAGGCGATGCCGTCCAGCTTCAGCGAGCCGCATTCGCTGCGCAGCACCACTTTCAGGTGGCGCTCGCCAACGATGCGCTGTTCCACCAGTTCGAACACGCCGTGGAACATCGGCTCGGGGAAGTGCTGGCCCCAGGGGCCGGCGTGGCGCAGGGCGCGGGCCAGTTCCAGGTGGAACTCTTCCACCGCCAGGGTGCCGTCCGACAGCAGGCGCCCGGTGAGGTCTTCTTCGCGCAGCTGGCGCCGCACTTCTTCGTCGAAGGCCTCGGCAAAGGCCGGGAAGTTCTGCTCCGGCAGCGACAGCCCGGCGGCCATGGCGTGGCCACCGAACTTGCTGATCAGTTGCGGATGGCGCGCGGCCACGGCGTCCAGGGCATCACGAATATGGAAACCCGGCACCGACCGCGCCGAGCCCTTGAGCATGCCCTCGCCGGCATCGGCAAAGGCAATGGTCGGCCGGTGGTAACGCTCTTTCAGGCGCGAGGCGAGAATCCCGATCACCCCCTGGTGCCAGTCGGCATCGAACAGGCACAGGCCGAACGGCATGGATTCCACCGGCAGTTCCTTGAGCTGGGCCAAGGCCTCGCGCTGCATGCCCTGTTCGATGGATTTGCGGTCCTGGTTCAGCTCATCCAGCTGGGCGGCCATGGCGCGGGCCGCCGAGGCGTCGTCGCTGAGCAAGCATTCGATGCCCAGGCTCATGTCGTCCAGGCGCCCGGCAGCGTTGAGCCGCGGGCCGAGGATGAACCCCAGGTCGGTGGAGGTGATGCGCGAATGATCGCGCTTGGCCACTTCGAGAATCGCCTTGAGCCCCGGCCGGGCGCGACCGGCGCGAATCCGCTCCAGGCCCTGGTGCACCAGGATGCGGTTGTTGGCGTCCAGGGGCACCACGTCCGCCACGCTGCCCAGGGCCACCAGGTCCAGCAGCTCGCCGATATTCGGCTGCGGCCGGGTTTCATAGCGACCCAGGCTGCGCAGGCGCGCGCGCAGGGCCATCAGCACATAGAAGATCACCCCGACCCCGGCCAGGGCCTTGCTGGGGAATTCGCAGCCCGGCTGGTTGGGGTTGACGATGGCGTCCGCCGCCGGCAGTTCATGGCCGGGCAAGTGGTGGTCGGTGACCAGCACTTGCAAGCCTGCAGCCTTGGCCGCGGCCACGCCTTCGACACTGGAGATGCCGTTGTCCACGGTAATCAGCAGTTGCGGCTCGCGCTGCAGGGCCACGGCGACGATTTCCGGGGTCAGGCCGTAGCCGTATTCGAAGCGGTTGGGCACCAGGTAATCGACATGGGCCGCGCCCAGCAGGCGCAGGCCCAGCAGCCCCACGGTGCTGGCGGTGGCGCCGTCGGCATCGAAGTCGCCGACGATGAGGATGCGCTGGCGCTGGTCCAGGGCGGTCACCAGCAAATCCACCGCGGCGTCGATGCCCTTGAGCTGCTGATACGGGATCAGCCGCGCCAGGCTCTTGTCCAACTCCTCCACCGACTGCACGCCCCGGGCGGCGTAGAGGCGGGTCAGCAGCGGCGGCAGGTCGCCGAGAAAGGGCAGGACGGCGGGCAACTCACGGGGTTCGATACGCATGGGCTAACAGCAACTTCTCTTGGAGGACGGTGGATCGTTCAGGTACGGCGCGGGTGATCAGCCGCGCTCGCCCAGTAGCCATTCCAGCTGCACTTCATGCTGGCCGCGATCGTCGGTGACGAAGATCGTGCCTTCGCTGATCATCACGTCCCACTTGATGACCCGCGGCATGTCCTTGGCCAGGGTTTCCAGCACTTCCTGGGGCACGCCGGCGATGTTGAGGTTCTTCAGGTTCTTCACCGCGTCTACCACCCGGGTCTGCCAGACCCGCAGGCTGCCGTAGGCCAGCAGGCTGGTGCGCTCGGTGCGGCGCGAGCACCAGGTCAGGCGCTCGGCGTCCGGCTGGCCGACTTCGATCCAGTGCAGCACGCGGTCGTCCAGGCTCTTTTCCCACAGGGCCGGCTCATCCACTTCCGACAGACCCCGACCGAACGACAGGTGCTCGTTGTACCAGAAGGCGTAGGCCAGCAGCCGCACGGTCATGCGTTCTTCGGTTTCCGAAGGGTGACGGGCGATGGTCTGCTTGACGCTTTCGTAGACCCCGCGGTCGAGGTCGGTCAGGTTCAGTTCGAATTTGTAGGTGGTGGACGGCTGGGCCATGTGCGGGCTTCTTGAGTGTGCGAAAAGGCCGCAAGTCTAACCCGAAACCTGCCGCCCTGCCCGACCGCTGACCGGCCGGCCGCCCTTGCGCTGAAATTCGCTGAAATGCATTGCCTCGGTAAAGTCGGTTGCCAGCCCGCCACCAGGGTTTTATAACCCCCGCGCGAATCGGCCGGCGCGCACCGCGCCAACGCCGCAGTTCAATAGAAAAGGACGTCCATGACTCTCTTTGTCACCCTGCTTGTCATCGTGCTGCTGTTCATCGCACTGATTTTGTACACCCGCCAGAAAATGGCTGAACAGAACGAGGCCCTGCCAACGGCCAGCGACGTGACCTCGCAGATCAACCAGACCCTGCTACTGAGCAAATCCGAGCCGCTGCTGGCGCTGAAACTGGCCGAGCGCTTGAGCGGCGAGCTTCGGGAACTGGCGCTGCAATTGGTGACCGCCGAACTCTACCTCGCGGGGCACAAGGCCAAGGCCCTGGAAGTAGGCAGGCAATTGCCGCCCATGGCTCGGGAATATGTCCTCAACACGCTGATCGAGTCGCTGCTCGACACCAACGACACCCAGGCCTGCCTGGAGCTGCTGGAGCAGTGGGGCGAACCACTGCCCAGCTGGCCACTGCTGCAGGTGCGCATTCTCCAGGCCCGCGGCGAGCAGGATCGGGCCCAGGCCGTGCTGAGCGAACTGAGCACCCCGCAAAACCCCGCAGCCCAGGAAGAGCAGAGCATCAGCAACTGCCTGACCCTCTCTCGCCTGCAATTTCAGGCGGGAATGGAAGACCAGGCGCTGCTCAACCTCGAACGCGCCTGGGCGCAATTTCAGGGCCCCGACGCAGGGCGTTATCTGACGGAGTGGCGCAGCCTGTTCGATGAGTACGCGGCCCAGGGCCGATTTGAACTGATCCTCGCCCGGACGCCGGCACTGGTTGCCGAAGAGCAGGCCCAGGCCATCCTCGCCCTGTTCGAGGCAGGCCAAACGGAGCCGGCTTTCAGTCTGCTGGCAGGCAACGACGCCTTCTACTACTCGACCTACAGCGAGTTGATGGACTCGGCCCTGAAACGCCAGCAACTCGATCTTGCCTTGCGTCTGCTGGACGTTGCCCCCGACCTGCATCAGCACAGCCTGCTCCTGCACCTGCTGAACCATCTGGCGGCACAGGGCCGCACCGCTGAAGCCGAGGCCCTGCTGCAGGAGCGGGTGAGCGAGCCGTCCCAGCGTCCGAGCCTGATGCTCAGCCTCTGCGAAGAGCAGCACCAGGCGCAGCCGCAATGGGCGGCCGCGCTGCTGGCCCAGGCCCTGCAACTGATCGACGGCTACAAGCACGAATCGGAGTTCTGGGGTGGCATGCGCTTGCACGCCCTGCAGGTCCAGCTGCAAGCCCAGAGCCGCCTGCCGGCCCATCGCCGGGACAGCTGGCTGGTGCGTAGCAGCCTTGAGGAAATGCACAACCTGCGCGAGCAGCAGGATGCCGAGCAGCAACTGCTGCACCTCTGCCAACACGCCCGGCTATTGCATGACCTGGACCAGACCGCCCAGGCCAGGACGCTGTTGGAGCAAGCCATGAACCTGCTGGACAGCGCCCCGTTGCCGGAACTGGATGAAGACGACAAAACCCTCTATCTGGAGGACATCGCCAACACCTACCTGTACCTCGACGAGGCTGAACAGGCCCAGGCCCTGCAGGATCGCCTGCACGCCCTGAACGCCGGTAGCCACATGCTGGAGGAAGACCTGCTGCTGCACCATATCCAGCACCAGCGTTTTGCCCAGGCCATCGACGCCTTGAGCCTGAGCACCCTGCTCAGTGACAAGAAACCCCTGTCACGCCTGTATCAAGCCCTGGAGGACATGCATCAGCGTGCCCCCGAGCGCGCCGCCGAGCTCCAGCAACAACTGCTGGACCGGCTGATCAGCGGCGAAGCCATGCGCGCCTCCCGAAACGCCTGACCGACCACGCCCCGCTGCCCGCCCTCAACGCGGCGCGTAGCGGGCCCAGAGCTCGTTGAACTCCTTGAGGTAGCTGGCCACCAGTTGCGGATGGTCGATCACCAGCAGGTTCTCCTCATTGCCGGTGGTGGCGCTGCGGGTCCAGTTGAAGCTGCCGTTGAGCAGGGTCCGGCCGTCGAACACGGCGAACTTGTGGTGCATGTGGAACGGCGTGTCGTCGATCCGCACCGGCACCCCGGCCTCCCTTAGCGCGGCGATATCGCTGCCGACATCGAATTGCTTTTCACTGTCGCTGATCACCCGCACGGCCACGCCGCGCTGGTGGCAGGCGCGGATTTCGTCGCTCAGTTGATCGTCGGAAATGGTGAACACGCAGATATCCACCGAGACCCGGGCCTGGCGGCACAGGTCGCGGATCTTGCGCCGGCAATCCTCGCCGGGGCTGAAGTGGGCGCTGGCCATGTCGCGCACCGGGGTGCTGTGGGTATCCAGGGTCTTGATCACCTGCTCCAGCCATTTCAGCGCCGGCAGCACATTGGCGCTGTCCGCCAGGCTCAGCTCGCGCACCAGGTCAAAGGCCCGGTTGCGCAGGTAGCGCACCTGGTCGGTGCCCAGTTCGCTGCCCAGCTGGCGCAGTTCGTCCCGTTCTTCGTTACTCAGTTTCAGGTCCTGCAGGCTGTCGCGCAGCTGCCGGTCCAGGTGGGCAAAATCCATGTCGTGATCCTTGGCTGTTCGCCGGCAAGCCGGCGCCTACGGTTGGGGGTCCTTGAGGGTGGGCACATCACCGTGGCTGAGCATGCGGCTCAATTCGTCCACACGCGTGGCGATGTCACCGATGCGCTGGTGGCTGTGCAGGTCGACGTCGATCTTCTTGTGCATCACCTTGAGCAGCGGCAGGAAGCTGTTTTCCAGATGCTCGGAGAGGTTTTCCAGCACTTCGCGCATGCCTTGCTGCGGCGCCGGCCGGGCCAGGCCGCGCACGCCTTCCACCAGATCGTTGAGCTGGGCCACCACCCGGGTGCCGACATCGCTGTCGCTGCCGCCCATGGAGCGGTTGCGCACGAAGTCGCGCTTGATCTGGGCCCAGCGTTCGCTCTGTTCCGGCGTCTGGTTCCCCCGCAGCTCGGCGAGCTTGAGCAGGTTTTCCTCGGCGCCGGTGGTCAGCAGCTGGGATTCACCCTGGTAGTGGTCGGCCAAGAGTTGCAGCAGCTCGGCGTCGTTCATCACCGCCGAGATCTTCTCCGCCATCTTGTTCATGTTGCGGTAGCTGCCCTGCAGCTTGAACGGCGGCTCGCTGCGGTACTGGTCGGCCTGGGCGGCGCTGGCGATGTACTGCTGGTTGACCCGCAGCACCACGTCGCGCACCTGCATCAGGCGTTGCAGGGTGGTGGTGATTTCGTTGATCTCGGCGCCGCTGTAGCTGTGGCTCAGCTCATTGCTGGAGAAGGCCTTGCCTTCGGCCTTGGCGACGAAGCGGTAGACGTCCGCCATGTCGCGGGTGGCCAGGGGCGCCAGCACCGGGTTGGAGGTCAGGCCGTTCTCGATGTAACTCAGGGAGAAGGCTTCCTGCATGCCGCCCAGGGTGTCGCCAAGGTTATAGATGTCCGCCCGGTTGGCCAGCATGTCGGGGATCTTGAACACCTCGCCGGACTCGGTGTACGGGTTGCCCGACATCACCACGCAGAACTTCTTGCCGCGCATGTCGTAGGTCTTGGTGCGGCCTTTCCACACGCCTTCGATGCGCCGGGTGCCGTCGCACAGCGAGATGAATTTCTGCAGGAACTCGGGGTGGGTGTGCTGGATGTCGTCGACATAGAGCATCACGTTGTTGCCCATCTCCAGGGCCAGGTTGAGCTTCTCCAGCTCCTGGCGCGAGGTGGCGTCCGGCGCCTGGGCCGGGTCCAGGGAACGCACCTGGTGCCCCAGGGCCGGGCCGTTGATCTTCATGAAGATCAGGCCCAGGCGGTGCGCCACGTATTCCATCAGGGTGGTCTTGCCGTAGCCCGGTGGCGAAATCAGCATCAACAGGCCCATCAGGTCGGTGCGCTTGTTCTCGCCCACGGTGCCCATCTGCTTGGCCAGGTTGTCGCCGATAAAGCCCAGGTACACATCGTTGATCAGCTTGTTGCGCACGAACGAGCTCAGCGGCCGCGGCTTGAATTCGCTCAGGCGCAGGGCCGAGCGTTCGCGGCTGATGATGCCCTGGCGCAGCGCCTGATAGCGCTGCAGGCCGGGCAGGAACTGTTCGCGGTGGGCCCGCAGGCGGGCAAAGAAACCGTCCACGGTGAGCGCCAGGCTGCGCTCCTGGATGCGCGGGTGTTCGCCCATCAGGTTGCCGACGCTGAAACGCAGATCGACTTCGGTGATGCGCTTGGCAAAGTCGTCCCGCAGCAACGACAGGGCCACGGCTTCGGGCACGTAGTCGGCCCATTCGGCGAACTCGCCCTCGGCGCACAAGGCCGACAGCCAGTTGCCGGCCAACGCCCACTGCGCGGCGGGCCGCTCTGCCAGCTGGGCCAGGGCCTGCTGGTAGTCGTCCCACATGCGCGCGCCTTGCAGGCGCAGGGTCAGGGCTTCCTGCAGCTGCCTGGCGTACTTGCTGAAGGTGAACTCGATGCGTTCTGCGGCCAGTTCCTGCACCAGGTATTCGGCGGCTTCCGGCAACAGCTCCGCCGGCAGGCTGAAGGCCTGCTGCTGACGCCAGTCCTGCAGCGCCAGGAAGATTTCGTCCTGCAACTGCAGCAAGCCTTCACGGCGGCCGAACAGTTGCTGGATATGCCGGCTGGTGCGGGCCCGCTCGGCCCATTGCTGGGGTTGCGGCTGGTGCTGCTGGCGGTCCCAGAAGAGCGCGGCGAAGGCCCGCGCCGCCGCGCCGAAACGCAGCAGGCCGGCGCTGTCGCGCAGGGGCAGCAGTTGCAGGAGGATCGCCGCCGCATCGTGATCGTGAATGCCCTTCTCGTAGCCTTCCTTGTAGCGCGGCGCAGCGAAGTCGCGGATCACCCGCGCCAGCTCGTCAGGGTGCGCGAGCAAGGGCTTGAGGCTTTCCAGGCTCAGGCCTTCAACGCCCCGGTCGGCGGCATCCAGCACTTGCCCGGCCAGGTACTCGGCCCGGTACAGCTGGGCCGATTCGGACTCCAGGGCCACCTGCCAGAAGTCGCGCAGGGCCTCCAGCTCGGGGTCGCGCAGGGGTTCGAGGAAATCCGTGCCGGTCAGGTGCAGGTGCAGTTCGTCGCCCCGGGGCATCAGGGTCAGGTCCAGCTCCTGGGTGTTGACGCTGAAACGGTGGCGCGGCCCCAGCTTGATGACATTGCCGCCCTCTTCGAACAGCTCGGTCTTGTCGCGCAGGGCCCGCACGGCCTGATCCCGGGCGCCCTTGAGGCGCGACTCGACATCGTCGGCCTTGACGCTGTCCTTGAGCTCGCGCAGGCGCTCGGCCAGCTCCCGCAGCTTGAGGATCAGCGGGTCGGCGGCGAAGAACGCATTGAGCTCTTCGGCCTGGGTGAACTTGGCGGTGCGCCGGCCGAGGCTGTCGAGAATCCGCCGCGCCGCGTCCAGCAGGCCCTGGGCCTTGCGCTGGCGCTCGTCGAGCAGCGATTGCTTGTGGGCCTCGAAGGTTTCCAGCAGCTCCTCGCGCTTGCCGAGGATGTCGCCGAGGAACTGTTCGTGATCGCCAAAGCGGCTTTCCAGCTCCTCCAGCTGCACCAGCAGCCGCGACAGCTGCTCGTCGCAACGCTCGGGGTCCTGGGCCTGGGCCAGGGCGTTGGTGATGCCCTGGCTGAAGAGTTTGAACTGCGCCCCGAACTGCGCCACGGTCTCGGTCGAGCCCAGGCCCTTGCGCCGTTGCTCGGCGCGGGCCTTGGCCTGGTTCAGGCGGGCGTAGATCTGCGAGATCGATTCGATGATCCGGGTGCGCTGGGTGGCGTCGTCGATCTGCAACGAGGCCATCAGGCTCGACAGCATGTCCAGGTCGCCGGCCATGGCTTGCAGGGCGCCCAGGGGCTCGTTGAGCTGGGCCACGGTTTCGGCTTTTTGCGCCTGGGCGTCCAGGGTTTCCAGCTGGGTGACGAAGGGCTGCAGGGCCTGCTCGCTGGCGAGGAAGGTCGCGGTGCCGGCGGCGGTGCGTTCCTGGGCCTTGAGCAGGTCGGCTTCCATGGCGTCGATGCGCGCCACGTCGATGTAGCGGTAGTCACGGATGGTCAGCAATAGCCCGCGCTGGGCGGTGATGCCGTTGAGCGCGTCGACGAAGCTCTGCACCTGGTCCCAACTGTCCACCAGCAGGCTGTCGAGCAGGGCTTTCTGCTTGGCCTCGGCGGCCACCATGGCCTGGTCCGACTGGCGGCGGATGCTTTCGACTTTCTCGTATTCATCGAGCACCAGTTCCGAGGTCGAGGCCACCTCGCGCAGCAGCGGCGCCAGGCCGTCGAGCTCGGCGCTGCCCAGCCAGTGGTACACATCGAACAGGCGCCGGGTGTTCTGGCACAGCAGCGAATAGCGCTGCACCGACACCGCCGGGGTGTCGATCTCGCGGCACAGGTCGTAGAGGTCGGACACGCTGCGCACCAGTTCGGCATTGCCGATGCGCCCGAGGAAGCCGCTGCGGGTCGGTTGCCGCGCGGCGTATTCCTCGGTGAAGAACGGGGTCTGCCAGACCTGCATCGGGTGGACCCGGGTCGGCTCATCGCCTTCGGCGGCGAAGATCACCATGCGCCCATCTTCCAGGCGCGCGTAACCGTGGCCGAACAGCGGGTTCTGCAGCTGGCGGTTGATCATGTTGTAGGTCAGCAGCACCGAGCGGCCCTGCTCCGGGTGGTAGAAGATGTACTGCACATCTTCACCGTTGGGCGAGCGCACCGAGCGCTTGAAGCGCATGCCGTCCATGGACTGTTCGAAGGTCTTGTACTCGCCGCTCTGCAGGTAATAACCGCCGGGGAAGATGATCCCGTGGTCTTCCGGCAGTTGCACGCAGGCCAGGCCGATGGCGTCGATGCGCTCGACCTGGCGGGTCAGGCTGTTGAACACCAGGTAGCGCCACTGCTCTTCGCGGTACGGCAGGACCTTGAGCAGGATCAGGCTGCCCAGGCGGGCGAATTCGATCTGCGAGTCGTCCAGGGACTGGGTCTTGTCCAGCACCTCTTCGCGGTAGATGCCCAGGCCGGACTCGGTGTTGTTCTCGACCTTGATGGTCAGGTCGCCGCCGATGGTTTCGACGAACACCGTGTCGAGGATGTTCAGGTGCGGAAAGCGGCCTTCGACCACCATCTCGCGGGTGGCTTTCTTCCATTCGAAGTCGAAGGGCGCCGGCAGGGCGATATCCCGTTCGCCACGGTTGTCGATGTAACGGACTTCGCGCCCGTCCACCGAGATCGACCAGCGGAACACCCGCACATCGGTGACGCGCTCGCCGATCTGGAAACTCGCCAGCAGCTTGCCGTCACGGATCGCCAGTTGCAGCAGGCGGGTGTTCTTGTAATAGGTGTAGAGCTCGTTGAAATCGTTGAGGAAGCCCTGGGCCGCCAGGAAGCTGCCTTCCAGGGGCACGGGCTCGGCTTCGTAGCCTTCGCCCTCCTCCACCAGCCGGTAGAGGGAAAACACGTCGGCGACGCGGGTTTCCTTCTTCAGGCCGATGAACACGTTGTAGCCGAACAACAGGCAGTCGCCGACCTGGACGATGTCCCGGGCGATGCAGTTGTTCTCGGTGCGGATACGCACCCGCCCGACCACTTCCATGCGGCTGTTGCCGAACTCGTCGAGACGCCTCTGGTTGAGGTCGTCGGTGGTGGCCCGCAGGCGCTGGCCCTGGTCCAGCAGGCGCTTGTGCAGCACCTCATAGGCGCCGCCTTCGGCGACGGCCTTGTCCAATACGTCCTGCGGGGGAGTTGCGACTTGAGCGTCCGACATCGTGGCCTTCCTGGATCTACGGCGGTGTGCAAAAAAAGCGGGCTCCTCAAACCTGGAGCCCGGTACCTGAAACCAGCCAGCTGAAAACCGCAGCCTGTCACCTGCCCCTGTAGCCGCAGGTAAAAACGGCGGCTACAGGATCAGGCGAGGCCTGGCAAATCAGCGGTGGTCAGGCATTTCAGGCGTCGGCAGACGAAGCGTCGGCCTTGCGCGAGACGGCAGCGGCCGCCAGTTCAGCGGCAACCGCCGGGGCGCCCTTGCCATTGAGCAGGCGCGCCAGGACGTCCTGGACCACCGGGCTCTTGCCCACCACGCCTTCGATGGCCTTGCCCACCGACAGCGACTTGGCGAAGGAGTTGAAGAAGTCGCCTTCGCCGCCGACGATCTCGATCTTGGCCTTGCTGAGGGCGGCCGACAGCACTTCGGCCTGGTCCTTGGCGATTTCCTTGTTGGCGGCGATGGCGGCCATCGCTTCCTCGAAGTTCTTCTCCAATTGCATGCGGAACTCTTCGTGAGCGCGCGCGCTGTCGCTGAGGGAATCCAGGGCACCGAACTTCTTGCCCAGGCCTTCGGCTTCGGCGTTCAGGCGCTGCAGCAGCACTTCGGCTTCGGCCGAGCCCAGGTCCTTGGTGGCCTTGGCCTTGGCCGCGCCCAGTTGCTCTTCGCCACGGGCCTGAGCCCCGAGCTTCTCTTCCATGACCTTGGCTTCGGCCAGGCCGTCCTTCTCTTTGGCAGCCGCCTGGGCTTCCATGATGCGGGCGTCGGCCAGACCTTTTTCCTGCTCGCCACGGGCTTCGGCAATCAACTGCTCGGTGCGGACGCGGGCTTGCGCCAGGCCTTCTTTTTCCTGGGCCGCAGCGGTGATTTCCAGCACGCGGGCATCGGCCAGGCCAGGCGCGGCGCGCTCGGCTTCCAGGCCTTCGGCCAGGCGTTTCTTGGCTTCGGCCTGCTTGGCCGCGGCTTCCAGCTCGGCCTGGGCCAGGTTGTTGATTTCCACGGCCTTGTGCTTGGAACGGGTCTCGTCGGCTTCGGCCTGCTTGACCTGGCGCACCAGGTCCTGCTCGGCTTCGGCCTGGGCCTGGATCACCACCACTTGCTTGGCGCGTTCGGCTTCGGAGACTTCGCGCACTTCCTTGATCCGCTCTTCTTCCTGGGCCACGGTCTTCTCCACCGCTACCCGCTCACGGATCACGGTGGCAATGTTCTTGCGCTGCTCTTCCAGGGCCTTTTCTTTCTCGATGCGTTGCAGTTCCACTTCACGCTCGCGGGCCACCACTTCCAGGTCCTTGGCGCGGGTGACTTTCTCCACTTCGATGACCACCGCGCGCTGGCGGTTCTGCTGGGCCACTTCGACTTCGCGCTGATGGTTCTCGGTGCGCACGTCGATTTCCTGCTGCGACTGAATGCGTGCCTGCTCGGCCTTCAGGCGTTCCTCTTCCTTGACCTTGGCGGTCTCGGCTTCCTCACGGGCGCGGATGGTTTCGATCTCGCGCTTCTGCCGCGCTTCGGCATCGGCCTGCTGGCGTTCGAGGGACAGCGAGGCTTCGCGGGTCTCGACGTTCTTCTTCTGGATCGCCAGTTCCTGGTTGCGCTCCAGTTCGTTGGTGATGACGTTCTGCGCCGCCGTCAGCTCGGTGATCTTGCGGATACCCTCGGCGTCGAGAATGTTGCTCGGGTCCAGGGAGTGCTTGGCGGTCTGCTCCAGGTAGTCGATGGCCACGTCTTCCAGCACATAGCCGTTGAGGTCGTTGCCGATGATCTCGATGATGCGGTCGCGGAAATCCTGGCGGTTCTCGAACAGCTGGACGAAATCGAACTGCTTGCCCACGGTCTTCAGCGCTTCGGAGAACTTGGCGTTGAACAGCTCGTTGACCGCGGCGCGGTCGGAGGCACGGTCGACACCGATGGCCTTGGCCACCTTGAGCACGTCTTCCTGGGTTTCATTGACCCGCAGGTAGAAGGCCACGGTGATGTCGGCGCGCATGTTGTCGCGGCAGATCAGCCCGTCCTTGGCCCGACGGTCGACTTCCAGGGTGATCAGCGAAATGCGCATGAACTCCTTGAGGTGGATGACCGGGTACACCAGGGCGCCAGTGAAGTGCACCTTGGGGGTCGAGGACATGTCGTTGACGATCAGCGCCGTACCTTGGGGAACCTTGATATAGAACGCCTTGAACAGCGCCAGCAGGCCGAAGACCACCAGGACTACAAGGCCGATCCCCAACAGCAGGGGCAGCAGCGACGGTAAATTCATGCAATCAATCTCCTTTGATTCTGAGGAAGCCCGGGCTCAGAGGCCGCGAAACTCGTCCTCGGTAATGACCCGATAGGCGTGTTGCGCCTCCAGATACTCCAGTAACACGACGCGATCGCCGCGTTTGAAAGCTCGCGCCTCATCGGCACGCACACGCAGGATCAGGCCCGCGCCGCCGTTCTCGAGCACGGCTTCGCCGTGTTCCAGGGTGACTCTGCCGCTGCGTACCACAGCGGTCTGCCCCAGCACCGACTGGCTGCTGGTGGCTTCCATCTTGTGAAACAGCGGGCGCAGCGGGCGACAGATCGCCGCGCTGATGGGCGCTGCCAGGAACAGTGCAAGCACGGCCAGCAACAGGCCCAGGGGGTAGCGCAGCCAGCCCAGGGGCAGGTGGCTGAGGACGTAGAGTTCGGCGAAATAGGTCAGGAACCAGCTGAAGAACATCAGCAGGGTCAGCACCAGGGTGACCGGCACCCCATTGAGCTTGAACTTGATCAGCAGCCCGGCCAGGCCTTCGCTGGCGTGGGCGCTGTCGAGCAGCGAGTCGGCCTCGAAGTCCAGCAGGTCGACTTCAAGCATGCCCATGGCCACCACGGCCCAATAGATCACGGCCAGGCAGAGCATGAAGCTGAACAGCACTGTGGGGAACGACAACACTGTCTGCAGGAAGATTTCCATTGCTTTCCTATCCCTGAAAAAGCCGGGCAAGGCCCGACGGCCCCGCCCCTACAACACAACGGTGAATCAGGACTTGTTGCGGTCCTTGAGGCGCGCCAGCACGCTGTCGGCGCTGGTGCTGCCGGCGACGATCCCGGCCTCGCGCAACTTGGCGTCCAGGGCGTCATCGGGGTTGCTGGTGCTGGCCAGCTCGGCTGCGGCTTCCATCTTCGCCGCGCGTTCGGCCTGCTTCTGCTTGATCCGCTCCAGTGATTCCACCGCGGTGTGCAGCTTGCTCTGCGAGCCGCCATAGCGCTGCGCCACGGCTTGCTGGGCCTTCTGCACGCTCTCGGTGGCCTTGACGGTATCCACCTGCTGTTTCAAATGTTTGATATTGCCCTCGGCCTGGGTCACGGCCTTGCGCAACTGGGCCACGCTGGCGGCGAAACCGTCGGCCTGCTCGCGTTCCACGGCCAGGTCGTTTTCCAGGTTGGCGATTTTCTGCGCCACTTCCTGGGCGAGCTGTTCGTTACCCGACTCCAGGGCCTTGAGGGCGTAGCTTTCATATTCGGCGATCTTCGCCGCGCTGCCATTGGCGCGCTCGGCGGCGAGTTTCTGCCGGGCCATGATCTCGGCCAAGGCTTCCTTGGACTTGCGCAGTTCCTGATCGGCGTCACGGATCTCCTGATCGAGAATCCTCAGCGCCTGGCTGTCCACCAGGGCCTCGCCCGCCTCATTGGCACCACCGCGCAGCGCGGTGAGCAACTTGCTCCATACGTTCATGTGCATTCCTCCAGGTCAGGCCTGAGCCTTCAGGTAGCCTTCGTAGGCCTCGGTGGCCCTGATCACATTGCTGGCCAGGGTTTCGATCTCGTAGAGCACGTTGGAGAGAATCGAAGTGGCACTCAGGGCGCCGAACATCATGTAGTGGCGCTCGCCGCCAAAGCGGGTTTCCAGGCCGATGCTCGACAGCGGGAACAACTGGCGGCTGAGCAGCACTTCCTCGTTGAACGCTGCCACGTCGGTCACTTCGCTTTGCGGCCAGAGCAGCGCCTCCACCAGGATCTGCTCGCCGGACAGGGCGACGAACAGCGGCAGGTCGCCGTATTCGCGCATGGTCACGTGCAAGCTAGGTTCGGCGCCTTCAAGCAGTTCAACGCTGGCTTCGCCGCTGCTGAACAACTCGGTGGCCACCAGGGCCTGGCACAGCGATCGGGCATTCCAGGTCTGCGGCATGCTCATTTCTCCATCCTTTTCCACAGGAGCCAGCCCTTCTAGGGGCTGACGCAGTTTGCGTTCAACCGCCAGCAACGCCTGAGCGTTCTCCGGCAGTATCCAGACTTCCTTTTTCACCAGCCCCTGATCGCGCAGGCGCTGGCGGAATAAACGTTGGTAATGGGCTGAGGATTTGTTTTCCATGACGCAGAGACTAAAACATCACATGTAAGGTTTTCAATTCATCACATGTAAAATTTACAGGCGATGTTTGTAACAAAAAATATCAGGCGGATCGCACGCAAAACCGCCAGACCGGCAACGGCTGCATAGACTCTTTTTCGTCTTTCGCAACTGCTACGTTCTCAAGCGGCGTCATTAAACCCGTCAACAAAGCGAATGAGAAGCACAATTATCCCCGGCCCAGCCCGCAAATAATCAATAAAGGCAGGCACCCGGCGCTGCCTTAATGGCGACCAATGGTCTAGGCTAGGCAGATTTTCCTGCCCAGCGGATGCCTCATGAACAGCCTCAGCAAGCCCCTCGCCGGATTAAAAGTGATCGAACTCGGCACCCTGATCGCCGGCCCCTTCGCCTCGCGCATCTGCGCCGAGTTCGGTGCCGAAGTGATCAAGGTCGAGTCTCCGGATGGCGGCGATCCGCTGCGCAAGTGGCGCAAGCTGTATGAGGGCACCTCGCTATGGTGGTTCGTCCAGGCGCGCAACAAGAAATCCCTGACCCTGAACCTCAAGCACCCGGAAGGCTTGGCAGTGCTCAAGCAGTTGCTGAGCGAAGCGGACATCCTGATCGAGAACTTCCGCCCCGGCGTGCTGGAGAAACTCGGCCTGGGCTGGGAGGTGCTGCACGCGCTCAACCCGAAACTGGTGATGGTGCGCCTGTCGGGCTTCGGCCAGACCGGGCCGATGAAGGACCAACCGGGCTTCGGCGCGGTGGGCGAGTCCATGGGCGGCCTGCGTTACATCACCGGCTTCGAGGACCGCCCGCCGGTACGCACCGGGATCTCCATCGGTGACTCCATCGCCGCCCTGTGGGGGGTGATTGGCGCGTTGATGGCGCTGCGTCACCGCGAGGTCAACGGCGGCCAGGGGCAAGTGGTGGACGTGGCGCTGTACGAAGCGATCTTCGCCATGATGGAAAGCATGGTCCCGGAGTTCGATGTGTTCGGTTTCATCCGCGAACGCAGCGGCAACATCATGCCCGGCATCACCCCGTCGTCGATCCATACCAGCGCCGACGGCAAGCACGTGCAGATCGGCGCCAACGGCGATGCGATCTTCAAGCGCTTCATGCTGATCATCGGTCGCGACGACCTGGCCAATGACCCGGCCCTGGCCAGCAACGACGGACGCGACACCCGCCGCGACGAACTCTACGGGGTGATCGACCGCTGGGTGGCGTCCCTGCCCCTGGAGCAGGTGCTGGAGCAACTGAACCAGGCCGAAGTCCCGGCCAGCCGGATCTTCAGCGCCGAGGACATGTTCCACGACCCGCAATTCCTCGCCCGGGAGATGTTCCTCCAGGCCAAGCTGCCGGACGGCAAGGCCTTCAAGATGCCCGGCATCGTGCCGAAACTCTCGGAAACACCCGGCTCCGCAGACTGGGTCGGCCCCGAGCTTGGCGAGCACTCCAGCGACGTCCTGGCGAGCCTGGGCTACAGCAGCGAGCAGATCCAAAACCTGCGCAACTCTGGGGCAATCTAAGCTGAAACAGCCGTCTTACATTGGCGCACCACAACCGGCACATCGACGCGCGAAACCCGGCCTTGGCCGGCTGACAATGGCGCTCGCGGCGTGCCTGCTGTGGCTGCCCTGCACGCCCGGCCACGCCGGGGAAATGCTCACCTGGCTGCTGCGCGACCTGCCACCGCTGAATATGTTCGAAGGCCCGCAGAAGGGCCGCGGGGTCGTCGACTTGCTGATGCCACAATTGATCGCCAGCCTGCCGGGGTACCAGCACGAGCTGGTCCGGGTCAATCGCGCCCGAGGCATGCAGATGCTGCGCGACCCCAGTTTCACCTGCGACCCGGCCCTGATCTGGAGCAAGGAGCGCGCGCAGTGGGTCGCCTTCTCCATCACCAGCTTTCGCGTATTGAGCAATGGCCTGGCGATCCGCCGCGCCGACCGCGAACAGCTCACGCACTTCCTGCATGACGGCAAGGTCGACCTGCATGGCCTGCTCGAGAGCGGCAAGGAACTGATTGGCGTGGTGGCCGAGCGCAGCTACGGGCAACAGCTCGACAACCTGCTACAGCAAGTGTCGCCCCAGCAGATTCGCGCCCACTATGGCAACGACGCCCTCGGCAGCCTGCTGCAGATGCAGCGCCTGGGCCGCCTGCAACTGCTCCTGGGCTACTGGCCGGAAATCCGCTATCAGGCCGTGCAGCAGGGTATCGACCCGCAGGACCTGGAGTTCTACCCGATCGAAGGCACCAGCAAGTATCAGGAAATCCACGTCGGCTGCTCCGACACCCCACAGGGCCGGCAGGCCATCACCCGGATCAACCAGGCCCTGCTCAAGCTGCGCGAAGAGCGGCTGGTGGAGCTGTACGCCGCCTGGCTGGACCCTGGAATGCGCGACGAATACCGCGCCGACGCCCGCGCCTACTTCCAGAGCCTGCAAGACCACTGACAAATCCCGGGCAAAAAGAAACCCCGAGAAGTGGGGAGACGACTCGGGGTTAAACGTGGTCTTTGCAGACCCGTACCAGCCGGCTACAAGCACCGGAGCACAATGCCTGATCCCGCTGATACTGAGTCTGACTGATGCGGTTGGTGGAAGGTTCCGTAAAAATGTCAGATCAATTGCGCTGAACCAAGGCCTTGCCTTCGGCAGCATGGCGCCAGGCGGCAATCACGCAGGGCTCGAGCCGGCCTTCGGCGATCAGCAGGTCACGATGCAGGCCGTCGACCACATCCGTGAGCAAGCGCTTGTCGGCCAGCTGGGCCTGATTGACCTCACGCTCCAGCACGACGGCGCCAGCGGTATTCTTCAGCGTCACCAGGCATTCACCGTGGGTGCCACAGGACATCAGCGTGACCTGGTAGGGACTCAACGACTCACTCAATAAAAGACTGATACTTTCCATCTAGATCACCACTCAATAGCTCGAATTAGAGGTTCGAAAACAAAAATGCCGGTAGCTTTCTGACATTCAAGTGACCATCGCTCAGAGAAGAAAGTTCGCCACGCCTACTGCTGCCGACCTGAGTCAATCGAGCATGCACGGGTAACATGACAGATATAAAACGGCCAACCAGGCGCAACCCACGCCGCCGTTGCATTGGAGCCCAAGCTTTGAAAGCAATGTCGAACCACAGATTGCGCATCATCCTTGCCGACGACCACCCGATCTTCCTGATCGGCCTGCGTGCCGTGCTGGAGCAAAACGACAGTTTGATGATCGTCGGTGAAGCCCGATCCCCCTCCGCCCTCGTCCAATTGCTGCAGGACACGGAATGCGATGTGCTGGTGACGGATTTCATGATGCCCGAGGAGCAACAGAACGACGGCCTGCGCCTGATCGAACAACTGCGCCGACAGCATCCCGATCTCCCCATCGTGGTAGTGACCATGCTCAACCACGCCGGACTGTTCCGCTCAATCCTCGACCTCGGCGTGATGGGCTTGCTGAGCAAGGCCAGCCTGGCCGATGAGTTGCCGTCCGCCATCGCCCGAGCGCGACAGCACAAACGCTATGTCGCCCAGGCCATCAAGCGGGCCCTGAGCCTTGCCGGCGAAGTGGGCCCGGATCGGCTGGTGTCCAAGGACCAGTTGTCCCCTCGGGAGCTGGAAGTGATCCGCCTGCTGGCCGCCGGCCATGCCGTGGGGGAAATTGCCACCCGGCTCAACCGCAGCAAACAGACCGTCAGCGCCCAGAAAGTCAGCGCCATGCGCAAACTGGGTCTTTCCAGCGAAGCGGCGCTATACATCTACGTTCAGGAACATGGGCTGTCCTAGGCACACAAACCGGCCACCTGCTCGCCAGGCCCATTGCATCCGGCCCCTGGCGTCTCAGCCAGCCATTGGCGCACCTGGGCGGCGCTCATCGGAGGCGCGATAAAACAACCCTGCAGATGAACCGCCCCCAACGCCCTGGCCGCCGAACAGTCGGCTTCACTCTCGATACCCGTCACCACCACCGCCAGGGACATGCGCCGAGCCATGCTCGTCGCGCCGCCCACCAGTGCCCGCTTGCGTTCATCGGCCGCCATGCCTGCAACAAACACCGGAGGGATCTTCAGCTCGGTGAAAGGCAGCTCCAGCAGGCGCTGCAGACTGGTACCGCCGGTACCGAAATCGCCTATGGACAACTTGCAGCCGAGCATCCGCAGGCGCAACAGCGCCTCGACATGGGCGGTATCGGTTTGCAATTGGGTGGTGTCGACCAGCTCCAGGGTCAACATCCGCGCCGGGACTTCGAAGCGCCTCAGCAAGGCTTCCAACTGACGAGGGAACAGTGGCCGCTCAAGGATGCCGGTGGGAATGTTCACGGCAATCGGCAACCAGTAGCCCAGTACCAGCTTCACTCCCGCCACCAACTCAAGTGCCTGCTCCAGCATGTGCCAGGTGAAGAGTTCTTGCAGGCCGGCGTATTCGATCAAGGGAAGAAACTCGCCAGGCATCAGCAAGCCCCGCTCGGGATGCTGCCAGCGGGCCAGCGCCTCGACCCCCTGCAGCCCGCCCTGCTGGTGGATGACCGGCTGAAAGTGCGCCACACCACAGCCCAGCACCGCCGCCAGCCCCTCGTCCGTGGTCACAGCCTCGCGAACAAAGGGCTCAAGGCCCAGCAAGTCCCGGAGCAGCGTCTGATTCAGCTCGAGGCCATCGGCCCTGGCGTGCAGCTGATAGGCACAGAGCAAGTCGCCAATCACCGCGGCTGAAGCCGGTTTGGGCAGGCATGCGAGCACTTTCAGCCCCAACTCACGGGCCATGCCGGACGCGCCCTCGAGCACATCCGGCTCTGCGTCGCTGAGAATGATCAGGGCCTTGGCCTGTTGCTGCCGGGCCAGATCACGGATCAGCTCCAGGCCGTCGGCCTGCTCCAGGTACAGATCGCAGATGGCGATATCCACCGGCCCCTTGCTGTCCAGCGAACGCCGCGCGGATGCCACGTTCTCGGCAGCCAGCACGTTGAAAACGCCATTGGCGTTGAGCATCTGGTGCAAGGCCATCAACTGGAACGAGTTATCTTCGAGAATCAGCACGTTAAGCGTATGCATGGGGGGCAACCTCCGAGACGGCGCAAGTGAAACAGTCCACTACGAGCCGACACGGTAATCAGACATATCCCAGCCACACATAGGACAAGTCTTATTCGTCCAGAGCCGCCTGAATGTCGCTACGCAACATCCCCATAACGTCCCGCAACGCCGGCCATTGGCTGGCAAGCGCCTCTGCCTGTCGGCCCTTGACCACCCCTTCCAAGGCGATACAGGCCTTGGCCAGGGGCAAGGCGTCAATCAGGCAACACACCCCCTTGAGCCGGTGCAAGGTGCCGCCCAGGCCCCACCAATCCTGCGCCGCCAGGGCCGTCTCCAGCGCCTGCTGTTCCTCGTCAAGATTACGCAACAACTCCTGCAACATGCGCTGCAGCACCGGCTCATCGGCCTGAGTCATCCCACGCAAGGTCTGGATATTGAATGACGGTGCCGGCAGAAAACGCGCGAGGGACTGCGCCAGTTGATCCAGGGTCACCGGCTTGACCAGCAGCTGATCCATGCCGGCACGCTCGCAGCGTTCTCGCTCGTCTTCGAAGGCATTGGCGGTACAGCCGATCACCGGGCAGGGCCGACGCCCCTCTTGCGCCTCGATCCGGCGAATGGCCTCGGTCAGTGCATAGCCGCTCATCTGCGGCATGTTGCAATCGGTCATCAGCACATCAAAGGGCCCGGAGCGCCACTGCTGCAGCGCCTCCTGAGCATTGTCACAGGCCACGACCCGGTGCCCGAGGAACATCAACTGCTGGCTCAGGACCATACGATTGGCGCTCAAGTCGTCCACCACCAGCACCTCGATGCTGCGGCTCGGCGGGCGTTCGGCAGACGGTGACGCTTGAGGTTCAAGATCGTCGCTGACCCGTTCCAGATACAGTTCGAGGGTGACCACGGTTCCAGCACCCGGTTCGCTCGACAGGTGAATGCGCCCGCCCATCAACTCGATCAGTTGCCGACAGATGCTCAGGCCCAGCCCGGTACCGCCATACGTCGAGGAGGTCATGGCATCGGCCTGAACAAAAGGCGTGAAAATGTTCGCTTGCTGCTCGGCACTGATACCCGGGCCGGTGTCCGCAACACTGATGCGCAAGCACTCGATACCAGACTCGTCGGGCTGACGCTCGACCGTCACCCGCACTTCACCTTCAGCGGTGAACTTCAGGGCGTTGCTCAACAGGTTGTGCAGGACCTGGCGCAAGCGCAGCGGGTCGAAGAAATAACGGCCCTGGGCCTCTGCGTTGAACAGCAACTGTAAATGCACACCCTGATTACGTGCCGTCACCTCGAACAGCTGCCGAACACTCTCGAAAAACGGCTTGAGGGCGGTGACCTGTGGCACCAACTGCATGTGGCCCGCTTCGATCTTGGCCAAATCAAGGCTGTCCCCCATCAGGCTGATCAACTCCTGGGCGGACCGATAGGCCACCCGCAAGGCCTCGGAGAACGGCGCGCCCCGGACCCTGGCCTGCTCCTTTTCCAGCTCAAGCAAGCCGACGATGGCCGTCATGGGCGTGCGGATCTCATGACTCATGGTGGACAGAAATGCGCTTTTCGCGGCATTGGCCTGATCGGCCGCCTGACGCGCCTCCACCAGCTGATTCTCCAGACGCTTGCGCTCGGTAATATCGATCCAGCCGCCCAGCAAACCTTGCAGGAGCCCATCGGCGCTATAGAAGGGCACTGTCCATTGATAGGCATGAATCGAACCATTGCGCGTTTCCACCTGCCGATCGGCGAACACCGACGCCTCGCTGGCCAGCAACTGCATGATCTCGCCATGCAACTGGCGAGCGGTAGCCGGTGGCAACAGGTCCAACTCGGTCAGTTGTCGCCCGCGAATCAGCTCCAGGCTCGTCCCCAATTGCTGCTCGTAACTCTTGTTGCAGGTGATCAGGCGCCCTTCCAGATCACGGACAAAGATCGGATTGGGAATGCCATCGAGCAGAGCACGCATGAACACCAACTGATCATTGAGCCGCTGCTCGGCCTGCAGGCGCTGCTGAATCTGGCGCTTGAGCCGACTGCTCCAGGCCAGGGAAGCCAGCCCGAACAGCAGCGCCGTGGCAATGGCCCAGTAAACCCAGGTCGGCACACGCTGCCAGGCCGGCATCGGCACCGGCGTGGCTCCCAGCCACTTGAGGCGAATGGCACTGAGCTCCGCCACCGGCAGCGCCTCCAGCGACTTGTTCAGGATGCTCAGCAGTTCGGGCTGATCCTTGCGCACGGAAAACTCGTCAGCCGACCAGGTGCCTTCGACACTGCGCCCAACCCGCAACCCCTCATCGGCCGGCCCCAGCGCCTGCACCTGGACCTCATTCTGAATGGTTGCCCGGGCCTCGCCACTACTCACCAGAGCCCGCGCCTCTTCATAGCTGGCGACGCTGCGCAAGCGGATGTCGGGGTAGTTACGGCGAATGTAGCTCTCAAGGGTGTGCCGGGCCGGCAGCGCCAGTACCTCGCCAGCCAGCTGTTCCAGGCTGCTCAGGCGCCGATCCTCGGGGCGCACGACAAAAACCCAGGCGGCCCCACCAAAGGCATGGGAAAAGTTCAGGAACAGTCGCCGGTCTTCACTGGCCGTGAGGGTCGAGTTCATCTGCGCCTGCCCGCTTTCCAGCAGCTCCAGGGTCTGCGCCGTGGAAAGGCTCTCCTTGTGCACAAAATGCAGACCAGTCATGCGCGAGATACGGTTGAGCAAATCGATGTTCAGGCCAGCCCAGCGCCCTTCCTTGTCCTTGAACACATGAGGCGGATACTGCTGGGACGCGACCATCACATGCGGGTGCTGGAGAATCCAGGCCTGCTCCTCGGCGCTGAGCTCGATGCGCTCACCCGAGATATTCGCCCCCAGCCCGGTGGTCCAACGGGCCTGTATTTCCCGCTGCAGGGACTCGTCGATGCTCTGCAGCGCCTGCTCCAACAGGCCCGCCAGCAGCACGTTGTCATCCCGCGTGGCAAAGGCGAAGCCCGTCGGCGGCAGGCGACTTTCATCCTGGATCCGCACCGCCAGATAAGGGCGCAGGGCCTTGTAGGCGCGGACGATGATCTCATTGCCGATGAAGGCGTCGGCATCGCCCTGATTCAATGCCTCCAAGCCGCTGTAGAGGTTCGGCGAGAGCATGATCTGACTGTTCGGATACGCCGCATGAACCTGCTCGGCGTTGGCATAGCCATCCAGCAGCACCAGTTTCTTGCCGGCCAGATCATCGCTGGAACTCGCCCCGTCACGACGCACCACCACTACCGCCCTGTCAGGCATGTAGTCGCTGGTGAAGCGCAGCCCCGAAACACCGCGCTCATAGCCATTGGCACTGGTCAGAACATCGATACTGCCGTTGCGCAGCGCTTCAATCGCCTGCTCTCGCTCGGAAAACCCCAGGACCTCCATCGTGACACCCAACCGCTCGCCCACCAGCGCCAGGTAGTCGGCGCTGATTCCTTGATAGCGATTGCGGTCCCGGGTGATATCAATGGGCTGGTAGTCATCGATGGCGATGCCGACCCTCAGCGTTTTATGCGCCGCCAGCCACTGGCGCTCAGCAGGCGCCAGGGTCAGGGGCTCCAGTTCGACGAACGCCGGCACCAGCTTGAAGGGTAGATTCTTCGTCGCAGCCGCCAGCAACGCGCCACAGAACAGGCAGGCCAGCAGGCCCCCGACAAGCCGCCATGAGGCAAGTGACATGCAATAGGTTTGGCGGTTGCTCATCCGTGCCTCCCTGCCCCAACCGGGCCAAGCTCATGTAACAGCTGCAAGAAAAAACAAAGCCCGTCAGGAGACGGGCTTCGTGGACGACAAGACCATCGGATCAGAGCGGCTTGCCACGATTGCCGTGCTGGCTGACGAAAGCCTGCACCGCTTTCAGGTCGTTGGCCAGGACCGTGCAGCGTTCTTCACGCTGGAACAGGTCGGACAGGTGCGCCGGCAGCTCCAGGGCCTTGCCGACACCGGCCTTCTCCACGGCATCCGGGAACTTGACCGGGTGCGCGGTACCCAGGATCACCATCGGCGTGTCAAGGCTGCGACGGCATTCACGGGCGGCCTTGACGCCGATCGCGGTGTGCGGGTCCAGCACTTCGCCGGTCTGGGCGAAGACTTCGGCGATGGTTTCGCAGGTCTGCTCGTCGTTCACCGCCAGGGAATCGAACAGCTTGCGCGCTTCGGTCCAGCGATCCTGCTCGACACTGAAACCGCCGCCTTGCTTGAAGCTGTCCATCAGGCCAGCCAAGGCGGCGCCGTTGCGACCGTGCAGGTCGAACAGCAGGCGTTCGAAGTTCGACGACACCATGATGTCCATGGACGGCGACAGAGTCGCGTGCAGGGTTTCCTTGACGTACTGATTGCCGCTCATGAAGCGGTGCAGGATGTCGTTGCGGTTGGTGGCGACGATCAGCTGGCTGATCGGCAGGCCCATGTTGCGCGCCAGGTAGCCGGCGAAGATGTCGCCGAAGTTGCCGGTCGGCACCGAGAACGCGATGGAGCGCGCCGGGCCGCCCAACTGCAGGGCCGCGTGGAAGTAGTAGACGATCTGGGCCATGATCCGCGCCCAGTTGATCGAGTTCACCGCCACCAAGCGCGTGCCCTTGAGGAAGCCCTGGTCGGCGAAGCTGGCCTTGACCATTTCCTGGCAGTCGTCGAAGTTGCCTTCGATGGCGATGTTGTGGATGTTCTCGCCGAGGATGGTGGTCATCTGCCGGCGCTGCACTTCCGATACGCGGTTGTGCGGATGCAGGATGAAGATGTCGACGTTGTCGCAACGCTTGCAGCCTTCGATGGCCGCCGAACCGGTGTCACCGGAGGTGGCGCCAATGATCACCACGCGCTCGCCGCGTTTTTCCAGCACGTAGTCCAGCAGGCGACCCAGCAGTTGCAGGGCGAAGTCCTTGAACGCCAGGGTCGGGCCGTGGAACAGCTCCAGCACCCACTCGTTGCCGTTGAGCTGACGCAGCGGCGCAATGGCGTTGTGGGAGAAGGCGCCCTGCTCTGACGACGCATAGGTTTCTTCAAGGATTTTCTTGAAATCGGCGTCCGGAATGCTGCCGGTGACGAACGGGCGCATGACCCGGAACGCCAGCTCGTGATACGGCAGGCCGGCCCAGGAAGCGATTTCTTCCTGGGTGAAACGCGGCAGGTTCTCTGGCACGTAGAGACCGCCGTCGCTGGCCAGACCGGCCAGCAGCACATCTTCGAAATTCAGGGCCGGTGCCTGGCCACGAGTACTGATATAGCGCATAGGGACAAACCTTCGGTTTGAGCTGCAAGTTGCAAGCTACAAGCGACAAGTCAGAGCAGTTGCGCTTCTGGCTTGCCGCTTGGAACTTGAAGCTTGCCGCTGCTTCAATTGAGATGTTCGACGCGGATACGGACCACTGGGCCGACGACGCCCTGCAGGGCCTCCAGCGCAGTAATCGCATCGTTGATGTACTGCTCCAGAACGCGGTGGGTCAGCAGGATCATCGGCACCAGGCCGTCCTGCTCTTCCACTTCCTTCTGCATGATCGATTCGATGTTGATGCCGCGCTCGGAAAGAATGCTCGCCACCTGGGCCAGTACGCCCGGGTGATCCTTGGCCTGGATGCGCAGGTAGTAGGCGCTCTCGCAGGACTCGATCGGCAGGATCGGGTGGTCCGACAGCGAGTCGGGCTGGAAGGCCAGGTGCGGTACGCGGTTTTCCGGGTCGCTGGTCATGGCGCGAACCACGTCCACCAGGTCGGCCACGACCGAGGAAGCCGTCGGCTCCATGCCGGCGCCGGCACCGTAGAACAGGGTCGAACCGGCAGCGTCGCCATTGACCATGACCGCGTTCATCACGCCGTTGACGTTGGCGATCAGGCGATCGGCCGGGATCAGGGTCGGGTGCACCCGCAGCTCGATGCCGGCCTCGGTGCGGCGCGCCACGCCCAGGTGCTTGATGCGGTAGCCCAGGGCCTCGGCGTAGTTCACGTCGGCGGTGGTCAGCTGGGTGATGCCTTCGGTGTAGGCCTTGTCGAACTGCAGCGGGATACCAAAGGCGATGGAAGCCAGGATGGTCAGTTTGTGCGCGGCGTCGATGCCTTCGACGTCGAAGGTCGGGTCGGCTTCGGCGTAACCCAGGGCCTGGGCCTCGGCCAGCACGTCTTCAAAGGTGCGGCCCTTCTCGCGCATTTCCGAGAGGATGAAGTTACCGGTGCCGTTGATGATCCCCGCCAGCCAGTTGATGCGGTTGGCCGACAGCCCTTCGCGGATCGCCTTGATCACCGGGATGCCACCGGCCACGGCGGCTTCGAAGGCCACGATCACGCCCTTCTCCTGGGCCTTGGCGAAGATTTCGTTACCGTGCACGGCAATCAGCGCCTTGTTCGCGGTGACCACGTGCTTGCCGTTCTCGATGGCCTTGAGCACCAGCTCGCGGGCCACGGTGTAGCCGCCCACCAGCTCGATGACGATATCGATCTCGGGGTTGGTGGCCACGGCGAATACATCGTTGGTAATCGCAATACCGGTCGTTTGGAACTGCGGCTTTGGCGTACGGGTAGCAATTTGCGCTACTTCGATTCCACGCCCGGCACGGCGGGCAATCTCCTCGGCGTTGCGCTGAAGTACGTTTAGGGTACCGCCACCGACAGTACCCAGCCCACAGATGCCTACTTTGACCGGATTCACTCTGAACTCCCCATAAAACGGCCGACTCTAGGCCGGCCGTGGAATACAGCCGCAAACTGCGCGGCTCTCTATTAATGGCCCGCTGGCTTGCACCGGCGGACCATGATCGTCAAAGGCTAGCGTGACGATGCAGGATTATTTCGCACCCAGCGCCAGTTTGGCGATCTGCGGTGCCGGCTGGTAGCCCGGAATGACCTGGCCATCAGCAAGGACGATCGCCGGGGTGCCGTTGACACCAATCGACTGGCCCAGGGCGAATTGCTTGGAAACCGGGTTGGCGCACTTGGCGGCCTTGATTTCCTTGCCATCGACCATCTTGTCCATCGCGGCTTTCTTGTCCGCCGAGCACCAGACCGCCTGCAGCTGTTCGTCACCCGGCGAACCCAGGCCCTGGCGCGGGAACGCCACGTAGCGCACTTCAACGCCCAGCTTGTTCAGCTCGGGCACTTCGGCGTGCAGCTTGTGGCAGTAAGGGCAAGTGGTGTCGGTGAACACGGTGATGTGGGTCTTGGTCTCGCCAATGGCTGGATAGACCACAGTTTCCGCGACCGGAATGCCGTTGATCAACTTGGAAATGCCCAGGCGCTCGGTTTTTTCCGTCAGGTTGACCGGCTTGCCGTCCTTAAGCTGGAACAGGTAGCCCTGGACCACGAACTGGCCGTCGGCGCTGGCGTACAACACGCGGCTGCCCTTGAGCTTGACTTCGTACAGGCCGCTCATGGGGCTGGCGGTAATGCTTTCCACCGGCGTTTCGAGCTGCAGGGTCTCGAGGCTCTTGCGGATGGCTTTTTCGGCACTGTCATCGGCCATGGCGAAAGTGCTGAGCAACGCCAGGGAGGCGGCGGCAAAAATCTGGGTCAAACGCATGGGAACTCCTGAAGGCGGGCAAATGGGCAATTCGCAACGATCGCCATGGCAACCGCTGGCAAACAGCCGTTTTGCAAACCGGCAAAGCCTATCACATCTGTTTGCCGGCACCGACTACGGGCGACGCAAAGCGCGGCCCGGAAGGCAAATCAACCCCGCGGATGGTGCTTGGCGTGCAGATCCTGCAAGCGGGCACGGGCCACATGGGTGTAGATCTGGGTGGTGGACAGGTCACTGTGGCCCAGCAGCATCTGCACCACCCGCAGGTCAGCACCGTGATTGAGCAAGTGGGTGGCAAAGGCATGGCGCAGGGTGTGGGGCGACAGCGCCTTGCCGATCCCGGCCACCTTGGCCTGGTGCTTGATCCGGTGCCAGAAGGTTTGCCGGGTCATCTGCTCGCCGCGCTGGCTGGGAAACAGCACATCGCTGGGCCGCCCGCCCAGCAACTCGGCCCGCGCATCGCGCATGTAGCGCTCGACCCAGACAATCGCCTCTTCGCCCATGGGCACCAGGCGCTCCTTGCTGCCCTTGCCCATGACCCGCAACACACCCTGGCGCAGATTGACCTGTTCCAGGGTCAGGCTGATCAGCTCGGTGACCCGCAAGCCGCAGGCATACAGCACTTCGAGCATGGCGCGGTCACGCTGGCCAATGGCCTCGCTCAAATCCGGCGCCGCCAGCAGTGCCTCGACGTCGGCTTCCGACAGCGACTTGGGCAGCGGACGCCCCAGTTGCGGCATGTCGATGCGCAAGGTGGGGTCGACCTCGATCAGTTTTTCCCGCAGCAGGTAGCGATAGAAACCACGCACTCCCGAGAGGAAGCGCGCCGTCGAACGGGGCTTGTAGGCTTGCTCCACGCGCCAGGCCAAGTGATCGAGGATCAACTCGCGCCCGGCTCGCGGCAATTCCAGCCCCTGCTCCTGCAACCAGCCGTTGAACAACGCCAGGTCACTGCGATAAGCGTCGCGCGTGTTGTCGGACAGGCCTTTTTCCAGCCACAGGGCGTCGAGGAAACGGTCGATCAGTGGATGGTCGATGGCAGGCATAAAGACTCGAAAGGCGCAGCCCAGGGGGCACGGGGTAAAAAAATAGTGAACGACGCAGAGGGTCGCTAGTCTTTCATAGCCAGCCATTTCAAGGAACAGGGTGCATTGATGAGCGAACAACAGATTCTGCTGGCCTTCGGTGGCATCGGCGTGGCGGCGCTAGGCTGCCAGTGGCTGGCCTGGAGACTGAAACTGCCGGCCATTCTATTCCTGTTGCTCAGCGGCATTCTGGCCGGGCCCGTGCTCGGCTGGCTCGACCCGCAGGAGATGTTCGGCCCGCTGCTGATGCCCCTGGTGTCGCTGGCGGTGGCGCTGATCCTGTTCGAAGGCAGCCTGACCCTGCATCTTTCCGAGTGGCGCGAGATCGGCAGCGTGGTCCATCGCCTGGTGACCCTCGGTGCCCTCTCCACCTGGGCGGTGATCACCCTGGCCACCCACTGGCTGCTGGGCTTCGACTGGATGCTGGCCCTGCTGTTCGGCACCCTGACCCTGGTCACCGGGCCGACGGTGATCGTGCCCATGCTGCGGGTGGTGCGCCCCAAGGCTTCGATCGCCAACATCCTGCGCTGGGAAGGCATCGTCATCGACCCGATCGGCGCCTTGCTGGCGGTGGTGGTCTACAGCTTCATCATCGCCAGCGCCTCCGGCGAAGGCCTGAGCCATAGCCTGCTGACCTTCGCTGGAGTGATTCTCTGCGGCAGCCTGTTCGGCATCGCCGGCGGCTGGGTATTGGGCAGCATCATGCGTCGCCAGTGGTTGCCGGAATACCTGCACAACCTGGCGACCCTGGCCGCGGTGCTGGGGATCTTCATTGCCTCCAACCAGGTGATGCACGAATCCGGCCTGCTGGCGGTGACCCTGATGGGCATGTGGATGGCCAACATGAAAGGCGTGGACGTGCGGCACATCCTGCACTTCAAGGAAAACCTCAGCGTGCTGCTGATTTCCGGGCTGTTCATCCTGCTGGCGGCGCGCCTGGACCTCAAGGCACTGATCGCCCTGGGCCCGCTGGTGCTGATCCTGCTGCTGGTGATCCAGTTCATCGCCCGGCCGCTGAATGTGCTGCTGTCCACCGCCGGGTCGAACCTCAACTGGCGTGAACGCGCGTTGCTGGCGTGGATTGCCCCACGGGGGATTGTGGCGGCGGCAGTGTCGGCGATCTTCGCCATCCGCCTGGATGAAGCCGGTCATGAGGGGGCGTTGCTGCTGGTGCCGCTGACCTTTGCCGTGATCATCGGCACCGTGGTTTTACAAAGCGCCACGGCACGCCCCCTGGCACGCTTGCTGAAAGTCGCAGAGCCGGCCCCCAGCGGTTTTCTGATCGTCGGCGCCAACGGCCCGGCGCGCACCCTTGGCAAGGCCTTGCAACTACTGGGCAGCCGCGTGCTGCTGACCGACTCCAGCTGGGAGAACATCCGCGCAGCGCGCATGGAGGGCCTACCGACCTATTTTGGCAACCCGGCCTCGCAGCACGCCGACGCGCACCTGGACCTGGTGGGGTTGGGGCATCTGCTGGCGCTCTCACCTTCAGGCGAGCTCAACACCCTGGCGGCCATGCGCTTTCGACACGACTTCGGCCATCAGCGCCTGTTCGCACTGGCCAACAGCCAGGAAAGCCGACGCACCGACAAGCACCGGGCCAGCCACGAACACCGCGGCCAGTTGCTGGGCAGTGAAGCCCTGACCTACACCAAGCTGGCCAGCCTGCTGGGCCAGGGCGCAGAGCTGTACAGCACACACCTGACCGAGGCTTTCGGCTGGGACGATTACCAGGCCCTGCATGGCGAACGCGCAACCCTGCTGTTCGCCCGCGACAGCAACGGCTGGGTGCATGTCGTCACCCCAGAAAGCAGCCTCAAGCCGGCGGCAGGCTGGACGCTGCTGGCCCTGATCCAGCCCGAGTCCCTGTAACGCCCCCTTGCAAGAGCCGGCTCCTACGCCGCAAACCCTGGAAGCACGGGCACCGGGCGCTTGTCATCGTCGATGGCGACAAAGCTGAACAAGCCGTGGATGGCCTTTTCCCGACCATCGCAGCTCATGCTTTCGACAAACACCTCGACTTCGACCTTGAGGCTGGTGGTGCCCACCTTCACCACTCGCCCCACCAGTTCGACGATCGACCCGGCGGCAATCGGATGGTTGAAATCAATGCGGTCGGTGGACACCGTCACCAGCGGCAGCCGGCAGAAACGGGTCGCGGCGATAAACGACACTTCGTCCATCCAGGCCAGGGCGGTGCCGCCGAACAGGGTGTTGTGATGGTTGGTGGTGGACGGGAATACCGCCTTGGTCACGCGGGTCACCGAGAGTTCGGTACGACGCTGGATTTCTTGCTCACGAAGGGTCATCGGACTACTGCCTGAATGGATAGATCCGCGCACGGGCACGCTGCGGGCATGGAACGCCGATGAGCGCTGCAAGACAGCGACCAAAGGCTTGATGGGAACAAACGGGGGCGCCTGCCTGTGGATAAAACCAGGCCAGGATTGCCGGGAGGGTGTAACGCACCCTGGGCGTCCGTGCAGGCTGCACGGCTCGGGCGGTCACACTTTATTGGGCCGGCGAGTATATCGCCGCCCGGCAGGGGCCGAAAGAACCCGGCAGGAGCCAGAGGCCACGAACGGCGATAAAAAATGCGATCATCCGCGCACTGAAAAAGGAGACCCGCAGCCATGGATGCCCTGCCCACATCTACGCTCGTCGCGCACCTGAAAAAACGCCTGAGCGCCGACCGAGTGGATCATCCGAACTTCATCGGCCCACCGCTCGACATCAGCCCGCTGACACCCGCTCAACTGGGCAGCCTGTGGCCGGCCATCCGCCGGGCCCTGCGCGACCACGCCAACCCGGCGGCGCAGCAACTGGCGACCGCGATCGTGCAGCAGGCCACACAACTGGAGCTGAGCCCGGCCCTCGATCAAACCACCCTGCTGGAAGCGCTGCGCAGCTGCGTGAACTGGCAGGAAGCGCTGGAGCAACTGGCCTGTTTCAGCGGTACGCCGAACGCCGCCCTGGCCGAAGAACTGCGCAAGATCCTCGCGGAACCCCGTACACAGTGGGCGGTGTATTACCACCAGGCGTACGTGCTGGCGCAATGGGTGGATGAAGAAGCCCGTGCGGCGCTGCGGCGTTGTGTGGAACAGCACTACGTCGATGCACCCTACGTCCGCCAGGAGTTCGACCTGCTTGGGCAACTGGAGCCCCGCTCACGGCAGGCCCTGGCCGGCAGCGAGTACTGGACCGGCCATCATCACCTGAGTGCCGACCCAGCCAGGGTGCTGATGGATGACGCGGCGTACGTCGAATTCTCACAGCAGATCCTCAGCACCGCAGCCCAGCGCCTGGACGCTATCCACAACGGCGCCACGCCCTATGTGGCCGATGGTGCCTTTACCACCGATGACACCCCGGTGATCGCCCGCGCCGCCCGGGTCGCCCTGCTGCGCGATGCCGCCTGGCTGCCGCCGCTGATGGACATTTTGCTGCCCAAGGCCTGCGTCGCCCCAACCCAGGCCAAGACCGCGCCGTCGCAGTCACTGGCCATTGCCCTCGGTCACTGCATCGAGCAGGTGCCAACCCCGGAAAGCGTGCAGGCCCTGCGCAGCGCCCTGAGCCTGGTGCGGCATGCCAGCGTCCAGAAAAAACTCACGCGCAACCTCAAGCCTGCGGAACGCGGCTTGGCCCAGCGCCCCGAAATAGCCCTGCGCCTGGCCCCCACCAGCACCTCGGGCAAGGCCCAGCACGGGCTTCTGGCCAGTTGTCTGGAATCCGGACTGTGGCAAGCCTTTGAGCTGTCTTTGCGCGACTGGCGAGCGCAACTGGCGGACTCTGCCGTGGGCTCGCCCTTTGCCCGCTCACTGGTTTGGGTTGCCCATTGCGAGCCTGACCAACGCCGCAGCTTCCTGCTGGACGCGGATGCACAAGCGCTAGACCCCTCGGGCCAGCCGCTGAACCTGGAGGCCGGGTGCAGGATTTCGCTGTGGCACCCGCTATCAGCCAGCGCGGCTGAGCGTCACGCCTGGCAAACCCTGATCAGCGAACGCCGGATCAAACAACCGCTGCGCCAGGTGTTTCGCGAGTACTACCTGCCCTCTCAGCAAGAGTTGGGAAGCCACAGCTGCCAGGCATTCGCCGGCTACAGCCTGTCCATCCGCCCACTGGTCGGCCTGGCCCGCCGCGAAGGCTGGAAGATCGACAGGGACAGCGGCCTGAGCCGGAACCTGGGTGATATCCGAGTGAACTTTGCGGTGGACGCAGCACTCTATCCGGGGCTGCAGGGACACTGCCTGTCCGGCAACGCAAGTTTCGCTCGGCGCACCGACAAACACTGGCAGCCGATGCTGCTGCAGGATGTGCCGCCGCAGGTGTTTTCAGAAGCCTGCCGGGCCATCGACTTGCTGGTCAGCGTCAGCAGTTTCGCCATCGAGGAACTGGCACAGAGCGCCACCGGCCAGCCCCTGCCGCAAATGCCGGCAGCCAGGCGCGAGCAACGCCTGGATCTGCTGGCCGGGCACAACCTCACCCAGATGACGCTGATGCGCCAGCAGGTACTGAGCACGGCTTTCGCCACGCTTATCGAGGAGGGCGTGTTGTCGATGGAGGGGCGCCATGTCCGCGTCGACGACCATGCGGTGCATCTGGTCACCGGGCGCGTGACGCGTGACGGCGAGCCCGTGGAGATGGCCCTGGCGGCACAAACTGGCAAGTTGACCGCCCTGCCCTGGCTGCCTTATGACGAGGTCCTGCTGGAACGGATCGCCAACACCGTCTGTGTCCTGCTGAACCGCTCCGGGGATTAAATGACAGGCAACAAAAAAGCAGCCCGTAGGCTGCTTTTTTCTGCATCGGAAGCTGGACTTAAGCCAGTTTTTCCTTGATGCGAGCTGCTTTACCCGACAGGTCGCGCAGGTAGTACAGCTTGGCTTTACGCACGTCGCCGCGACGCTTGACAGCCATGCTGTCGATCTGCGGGCTGTAGGTCTGGAAAGTACGCTCTACGCCAACACCGTTGGAGATTTTACGTACGGTGAACGCGCTGTTCACACCGCGGTTGCGCTTGGCGATAACTACGCCTTCGAACGCCTGCAGACGGGAACGATCGCCTTCCTTCACTTTCACCTGAACGACAATGGTGTCGCCCGGGGCAAAGGCTGGGATCTCTTTGGTCATCTGCTCTGCTTCGAGTGCAAGGATGATTTTGTTGGTCATGCTGTGCTCCTAAGGTAAATCGTCGGATCTACCATCGATACGTTGTTAACTATCGTCCCGCTCGCGGAGATATTCCTCGAGCAGCTTCTTCTCTTCTCCAGAAAGCGAGCGGCTTTCCAGAAGATCGGCGCGTCGTTCATAGGTCCGACCAAGGGACTGCTGTAAACGCCAACGCCGGATGTGTGCGTGATTGCCACTTAGCAATACGTCGGGAACACGCTGATCCGCATACACCTCCGGTCGGGTGTAGTGCGGGCAATCCAGCAGACCGTCCGTGAAGGAATCTTCCTCCGCGGAATCCACATGCCCTAAAGCTCCGGGCAGCAGTCGCGTAACCGCATCAATCAGGACCATCGCCGGCAGCTCGCCACCGGAGAGTACATAGTCGCCAATCGACCACTCTTCATCGACATGAGCTTCAATAAACCGCTCGTCAATGCCTTCATAACGACCAGCAATCAGGATCAATGCATCCTCATTCGCCAACTCGCGCACCGCCGACTGATTCAGTTGGCGGCCTTGGGGCGACAGGTAGATCACCTTCGCACCCTCCCCGGCTGCGTTTCTGGCCTGAACCAGTGCATCCTCCAGGGGCTTGATCTTCATCACCATGCCAGGGCCACCGCCAAACGGGCGATCGTCCACAGTGTGATGTCGATCCGTGGTGTAGTCTCGCGGGTTCCAACAGGTCAGCTGCAACAGCCCCTGTTTCACCGCGCGGCTGGTTATGCCGTACTCGCTGATGGCGGAAAACATCTCGGGAAACAGACTGATCACTTCTACGCGCAAGTTAGCCACGCTTAGAAATCCGCGTCCCATTCCACCTTCATCTCGCCCGCGGCCAGGTCGACGGCCAACACGCATTGCTCGGTATAGGGCAACAGGCGTTCGCGATCATCCAGGCTGCCAGCGCAAGGCTTGACCACCATTACATCGTTCGAGCCAGTCTCCAGCAGGTGATCGATCTTCCCAAGCAGTTGCCCGAGGCCGTCGATAACCTTGAGACCTTGTAGCTGGTACCAGTAGTACTCGCCGTCGGTCAGTTCAGGGAACAGGCTGCGCGGCACGCAGATCTCGTAACCGGCCAGAAGACGAGCTTCTTCGCGATCATCAAGACCCTTGAGCTTTGCGACCAGGAACTTGTCGTTCCCGCGTCCGCTGACCAGCTCAACCTGTTTCACGCTACCTTCGCGCTTGAGCGTCCAGGTTTTGTAGTCCAACAGGTTTTTAATCGGATCAGTAAAGGAAAAGACCTTCACTTCGCCGCGAACGCCATGAACAGAGTAGATTTTGCCGATAACGATCAAATCATCAGCAGGAGCTGGCGTCGCGTTCATAGGGTTCAGGCTGCAGCCTTAGCCGATTCCTTCAGCAACTGAGCAACGCGCTCAGAAGGCTGTGCACCCACGCTCAGCCAGTAGGCTACGCGCTCTTGGTTCACGGACAGGCGGACTTCTTGACCACGAGCGATCGGGTTGAAGAAGCCAACTTGTTCTTTGTGCGAACCGTCACGTGGGTTACGGCTGTCGGTCACGGTCAAGTGGTAAAACGGGCGCTTTTTGGAGCCGCCAAGGGCAAGACGGATTGTTAGCATGTGAACATCGTTCCTGTAGTCGGTGCTGCAAATCTAAATGCACAGCGGGCATGGGTGCCCGAAAGGCCGCATATTCTAAGGAATATCCGGACTTTTGCAAATGACTTTTTCCGGCGCCTATCGGCTGCCACTCAGATTTGCTATGGAGCCGTCGCAAGCGACAGCGAGTGAGCGCGCCCCAAACGAGGGTTTGCCCAGGATTCCACGTCCCCGTGGAAAAAAGCGCCGGCATGACTGCCGGCGCGGATTCTTCAGATCTTCGGCATGCCGCCGCCGGGCAACATACCGCCCATGCCGCGCATCATCTTGGCCATCCCGCCCTTGGCGGAGAATTTCTTCATCATCTTCTGCATCTGCTTGTGCTGCTTGATCAAGCGACCGATGTCCTGCACCTGGGTGCCGGAACCCATGGCGATCCGGCGCTTGCGCGAACCGCTGATCAGCTCAGGGTCGCGGCGCTCGGCCGGGGTCATGGAGTTGATGATGGCTTCCATCTGCTTGAACTGCTTTTCTGCCGCGCCCTGGGCGTTGCCCATCTGCGCCAGGTTGACCCCGCCGATGTTCGGCAGTTTGTCCATGAGCCCGCCGAGGCCGCCCATGTTCTTCATTTGTTGCAGCTGATCGCGGAAGTCCTCGAGGTCGAAGCCCTTGCCCTTCTTCAGCTTTTTAGCAAGCTTGTCGGCCTTGTCCTTGTCGAGGGTTGCTTCAGCCTGTTCGATCAGGCTGAGCACGTCGCCCATGCCGAGGATCCGCGAAGCGATACGCTCAGGGTGGAACGGCTCCAGAGCCTCAGTCTTCTCGCCCATACCGATGAACTTGATCGGCTTGCCAGTGATCGCGCGCACCGACAGCGCGGCACCGCCACGGGCGTCACCGTCGACCTTGGTCAGGATCACCCCGGTCAGCGGCAGCGCATCACCAAAGGCCTTAGCGGTGTTGGCGGCGTCCTGGCCGGTCATGGCGTCGACCACGAACAGGGTTTCCACCGGCTTGATGGCCGCGTGCAGCGCCTGGATCTCGTCCATCATCTCGCTGTCGACGTGCAGACGACCGGCGGTGTCGACGATCACCACGTCAATGAACTTGAGCTTCGCTTCCTTAATAGCCGCTTCGGCGATGGCCACCGGCTTCTGGCTCAAGTCAGACGGGAAGAAGGTCACGCCGATGTCGTTGGCCAGGGTTTCCAGCTGCTTGATCGCCGCCGGACGGTAGACGTCCGCGGAAACCACCATCACGCTCTTTTTCTTGCGCTCTTTAAGGAAGCGCGCGAGCTTGCCGGCGGTGGTGGTTTTACCCGCGCCCTGCAGACCGGCCATCAGCACCACGGCCGGCGGCACGGCGCTGAGGTTCAAGTCTTCGTTGGCCGCGCCCATCAGGCTTTCCAGCTCGGCCTGGACGATCTTCACAAAAGCCTGGCCCGGAGTCAGGCTGCGGGACACTTCAGTGCCGACCGCACGCTCCTTCACCGAGTTGACGAAGTCCTTGACCACCGGCAACGCAACGTCGGCTTCGAGCAGCGCCATGCGCACTTCGCGCAGGGTGTCTTTGATGTTGTCCTCGGTCAGCTTCGCCTTGCCGGTGACATGGCGCAGCGTCTGCGAGAGACGGTCGGTTAGGTTTTCAAACATGCTCGATCCTTTCAGGCCCAAGGTAGACCGGGGGTAATGGCGGCCCAGAGCGTAATAAACAGGTGCTCGATGAGCCTGCGGCGTGGGCAGGTCGCGGATTATAGCGAAGACTGTGCGTGGCGGACACCTCGCCGTCTGCTTGGGTGGACTTTCAGGGCTCTGGGTTCTATGCCAAACTCAGCGACTTTCGGGCTTGCCTAACAGGATTTATGCTCCCCTTGTCACCCAGTTTGCTACCCACCCTCGCCGCCGCCGTCCTTTATGCCGCTGCGACCTTCTATCAGGGCTCCCGCCTGGCCACAGGCGCCAAGGCGAACAAGCGCCTGCTGGTTACGCTGGGCATCTTTGCCTTGCTGGCGCATACCGCGAGCCTGCTGACCCACCTGCTGACCCCGGTCGGCCTGGGCCTGGACTTCTTCAGTGCCGCGAGCCTGATCGCCGCCGCCGTCATTGCCCTGACGCTGCTGGCCTGCTCGCGCATCCCCGTGGAAAACCTACTGGTGCTGCTGTTCCCGCTTGGCGCCCTGACTGCGCTGCTGGCGCAGTTCGTGCCAACCGGCACAGTGCCGGTGATCGACGAGGAGCCCGGAATTCTCGCCCACATCCTGCTGTCGATCCTGGCCTACGGCATGTTCACCATTGCCGTGTTCCAGGCCCTGCTCCTGCTGGTGCAGGATCATCAGTTGAAGAACAAGCACCCGTCCGGGCTGATCAGGAACTTCCCGCCACTGCAAACCATGGAAAGCCTGCTGTTCGGTTTTCTCTGGGCCGGCTGGACCCTGCTGTCGCTGTCGCTGATCTCCGGCTGGCTGTTCGTCGAGAACCTGTTCGCCCAGCACCTGGTGCACAAAACCCTGCTGGCCTGTCTGGCCTGGGTGGTGTTCAGCGTGCTGCTGTGGGGCCGCAACCGCCTGGGCTGGCGCGGGCACAAGGCGATTCGCTGGACCCTGGCAGGCTTCTGCCTGCTGATGCTGGCCTACTTCGGCAGCAAGCTGGTTCGCGAATACATCCTGCATATCTGACGACCGGCCATGACCGACTCCCTGCCCACCGGGCCCATGCTCGCAGTAATCGCCCTGCTCATCGTCTGGTCAGGGCTGTTCACGGCCATCGATGCCGCCCAGCAGTACCTGCTGACCCAGCGCGGCAGCTCACAGAACGGCAACAAGCACCAGGCACGCCTGGCCTTCCCCAAGGAAAGCCTGATTCTGTGCAACACCCTGTGCCGGGTCCTGGCAGTGATCATCAGCACCTTGCTCGCCCTGTTCTACTGGGCGGAAAACGGCCCCTGGCTGGCCTGCCTGATCAGCACCTGCGGCCTGCTGGTGCTGGCCGAGTACCTGCCCCGGACCCTGGCTGTGCGCTACCCGGAAGGCACCCTGAGTGTTGGCAACAGCCTGCTCGTCATTCCCATGAAGATCGTCTATCCGCTGGCCTGGATACTCGACAGCATCAGCCAGCTGCTGCTACGCCCGTTCGCCCGCAAGGCCGGCGCGGTCAAGCACAGTGACGACGACCCGGCGCTGCTTGACGACGAACCCTCGCCTCAGGAACCACACGCGCTGTCGGGTATCCACGCCCTGGATAACATCACCGTCAACGACATCCTGGTGCCCCGCAGCGAAGTCGACGGCATCAACCTGGATGACCCGATCGAGGAAATCATCGCTCAGCTGCGCCTGAACAAGCGCACCCGGCTACCGGTGTTCCACAGCGATATCAATCAGGTCGAAGCGGTGCTCAACACCCGACAGATCCGCCACCTGCTGCCGGACGCCAGCCTGACCCAGGAAGCCCTGCTGGCAGCCTGCCACGAACCCTATTTCGTTCCGGAAAGCACCCCGCTGCAGCTGCAGCTGCTCAATTTCCACAAGCAGCAGCGACGCCTGGGCATGGTGGTAGACGAATACGGCGAAGTGCTGGGCATCGTCACCCTGGAAGACATCCTCGAAGAAATCGTCGGCGAGTTCGAAAGCGAGCACAGCCTGGACAACCCGCATATCCACCCGCAAGCCGATGGTCGTTATGTGGTGGAAGGCGCAGCCTCGATTCGCGAACTGAACAAGAGCCTGGGCTGGCACCTGCCCAGCGACGGCCCCAAGACCCTCAACGGCCTGGTCACCGAAGCCCTGGAAACCATTCCCGACAGCGCCGTGTGCCTGAAGATCGGCCGCTACCGCCTGGAAATCCTCGAAACCGAGGAAAACCGCGTCAGCCGCGTGCTGCTCTGGCACACCAGCAGCGTCCCCACCCGCGTCTGACCCGCTGCGGCCGCTGCCAACATCTCGCCCCTGCAGCCAAATGGAACCCAGCCGCCCTTCTCCCCACCCCGCCAGCGGCCAAGGCCCCTTGTTGAATCGTTAGCCGCCTTTCTATAATCGAGCCGCTTACCCAAGCCCCCGCAGCCCCGCGTGCTACCCGCACTCCGCGAGTTCCTGCCGATCACCAGCCCATCTGTTCGACGCCACTCCCATCCCGAGTGACGACCGCGCCAAACCCACATCCCTGGGTGCTCGACCCTAATAATTCGCTCCACAGGAGCACAGACTGTCAGGGATACCCGCATGACGACCAGCACCACCTACAGCGCCTCCGCGCCTGCCCAACCGAGCAATTCCGCCTCTCGGGTGGCCACCGCCAGTTTTATCGGCACCGCCATCGAGTTCTACGATTTCTACGTTTACGCCACCGCCGCCGCCCTGGTGATCGGACCGGTGTTCTTCCCCCAGACCTCCGGCACCGCCCAGATGCTCTCGGCGTTCCTGACCTTCGGCATCGCCTTCCTCGCCCGCCCTCTGGGCTCGGCGCTGTTCGGCCATTTCGGCGACCGGATCGGGCGCAAATCGACCCTGGTCGCTTCGCTGCTGCTGATGGGGGTCTGCACCACCCTGATCGGCGTGCTGCCGGGCTACGCCAGCATCGGCGCCTGGGCACCGATCCTGCTCTGCGTGCTGCGCTTCGGCCAGGGCCTGGGGCTAGGGGGCGAATGGGGCGGAGCCGCTCTGCTGGCCACGGAAAACGCCCCGGCAGGCAAGCGCGCCTGGTTCGGCATGTTCCCGCAATTGGGCCCTTCCATCGGCTTTCTCGCCGCCAACGGCCTGTTCCTGGCCCTGGCCATGGGCCTGGATGACGAACAGTTCCGCTCCTGGGGCTGGCGCATTCCCTTCCTGCTCAGTGCCGCGCTGGTGATGGTGGGCCTGTATGTGCGCCTGAAACTGCACGAAACCCCGGTTTTCGCCAACGCCGTGGCACGCCAGGAACGGGTGAAGCTGCCGCTGGTGGAGCTCTTCAGCCAATACTGGATGCCGGTATTGCTGGGCGCCGCCTCGATGGTGGTGTGCTACGCCCTGTTCTACATCTCCACGGTGTTTTCCCTGAGCTACGGCGTCGCCACCCTGGGCTACAGCCGCGAGACCTTCCTTGGCCTGCTGTGCTTCGCGGTGCTGTTCATGGCCGCGGCCACGCCACTGTCGGCCTGGGCCAGCGACCGTTTCGGGCGCAAGCCGGTGCTGATCGTCGGGGGCGTACTGGCGATTCTGTCCGGCTTCAGCATGGAACCGCTGCTGACCCAGGGCTCCACCGCCGGTGTGGCGCTGTTCCTGTGCATCGAGCTGTTCCTGATGGGGGTGACCTTCGCCCCGATGGGCGCGCTGCTGCCGGAACTGTTTCCGACCCACGTGCGTTATACCGGGGCGTCGGCGGCCTATAACCTGGGGGGAATTGTCGGTGCTTCGGCGGCGCCCTTCTTTGCCCAGAAGCTGGTGGCGATGGGCGGGTTGAGCTGGGTTGGGGGCTATGTTTCAGGGGCGGCGATCTTGAGCCTGATCGCGGTGCTGTGCCTGAAGGAAACGCGAAACAACGATCTGAATCGGGTCGCTTGAGCGACCGCTTCGCGGGCAAGCTCGCTCCTACAGGTTCAATCCGGACCTTGTAGGAGCGAGCTTGCCCGCGATGCTTCTCAGAGTTCGACGACGACCGCTTGCGCGGCACGGGTCGCCTTGGCCCGGGCAGCCTCGATCGACTCATCACGTGCCAGGGCCACGCCCATGCGCCGCTGGCCGTTGACTTCCGGTTTGCCAAACAGACGCAGCGCGGTGTCCGGCTCGCTCAGGGCGGCGCCGAGGTTGGCGAAGGCGGTCTGGGTGGACGTGCCTTCCACCAGGATCACCGCCGAGGCCGAAGGCCCGAACTGGCGGATCAGCGGAATCGGCAGGCCGAGAATCGCTCGCGCATGCAGGGCAAACTGCGACAAGTCCTGGGAAATCAGGGTCACCAGGCCGGTGTCATGGGGGCGCGGCGACACTTCGCTGAACCACACCTGATCGCCCTTGATGAACAGTTCCACGCCGAACAGGCCGCGGCCGCCCAGGGCTTCGGTCACGGCCTTGGCCACGCGCTCGGATTCGGCCAGGGCTTTCGGGCTCATGGCCTGCGGCTGCCAGGATTCCTGGTAGTCGCCCTTTTCCTGACGATGGCCAACCGGCGCGCAGAAGGTGGTGCCGCCCACGTGACGCACGGTCAACAGGGTGATCTCGTAGTCGAAGTCGATAAAGCCCTCGATGATCACCCGGCCCTTGCCGGCACGCCCTCCTTCCTGGGCGTAATCCCAGGCTTTCTGCACGTCGTCGACGCTGCGCAGCAGGCTCTGGCCCTTGCCCGAGGAGCTCATCACCGGCTTGACCACGCAAGGGAAGCCCAGGTCCTGCACGGCCTTGGAATAGTCTTCGAAGGTGTCGGCAAAATGGTACGGCGAGGTCGGCAGGTCCAGCTCTTCGGCGGCCAGGCGCCGGATGCCTTCGCGGTTCATGGTCAGCGAAGTGGCGCGGGCAGTCGGGATCACGGTGAAGCCTTCGGCTTCCAGTTCCACCAGGGTCGCGGTGGCGATGGCTTCGATTTCCGGAACGATGAAGTGCGGTTTCTCGGCTTCGATCACTGCGCGCAGGGCCGCGCCGTCGAGCATGTTGATCACATGGCTGCGATGGGCCACCTGCATCGCCGGCGCATTGGCGTAGCGGTCCACGGCAATCACCTCGACACCCAGGCGTTGCAGCTCGATCACCACTTCCTTGCCCAACTCACCACAGCCACAAAGCAAGACGCGGGTCGCGGTTGGCGACAATGGAGTTCCGATACGAGTCATCTGAAGGTCCTCAAAGGAGCGGATCATCGAGGGCCGAGCGCCAGGCGGGCGACCCATGGGGGAGAAAGCGCGGCATTTTACATGAAGCGCAGGGTTTGGCTCAGCCGGCGCATGCCGCTTTGCGCAAACGCCAGGCCATGGCCAGCCAGACCACGGTGACTCCGGCAAACTTCGAACCCAGCGCCGTGAGCACCACGCCGGGGGTCAGCGCATCGATCATGCCGTAGAAGATGAAGGTATCCAGGGGAATGCTCAGCGCCGAGCTGATCCACAGGCGATCGTGCAACGGCCGCTTGGTGATGCTGAACACCAGCCAGTCGATGCATTCCGAGACCGCGAACGCCGTGGCACTGGCCAGGGCAATGGTCGGATCGGAGGTCACATAGGACAACACCAGGGCCGCCAGCATGGCGACAATCGCGCCGTGGCCGAAACGGGTCTGCACCATGTCCCGCAGGACGAAAACCAGCCCGCCCCAGGCCGACCAGACAATATCCAGGTGCGGAGCGACAGAAAAGGCGTAGTTGATCAGCACGACACTGCTGATATAGGCAATCAGGAAAGGCATGGGGGTGAAGGGCACCTGTCAGGAAGGAGCACAGGTTACTGCAGGCCGGGGATTGGGCCAAGAAAGCCTTTCGCCGGCAAGCGGCCCCGACACATCGCCTGCGGGAGCTGGCTTGCCGGCGAATGGCCGGATCAGCTCGCCGAGCTGGAACCGATCATCCACAGCAAGCCACTGGACTTGGCCCGCTCATGGCACAGAGCCAGAACCGCACGCCGCTCACTATTGTCCATGCGGCTCCAGCGGGTGATTTCATCCACCGTACGCTGACAACCGGTGCAGATGTCCTGCTCATCCAGAGCACAGATGCTCACGCAGGGCGAGGCGACGGGTCTTTCAGGGGCTGTCATTGTTCTTGCTCAACCAGGTCTCGGGCATAACGCTGGGCATTATGAACGTAGTGCGCGGCGCTGGCTTCGAGCATTTTCTTCTGTGGCTCGGTGAGTTCACGCACCACCTTGCCCGGCGAGCCCATGACCAGCGAGCCATCGGGGATCTCCTTGCCCTCACCGATCAGCGAGTTGGCGCCGATGATGCAGTTCTTGCCGATCTTGGCGCCGTTGAGGATCACCGCGTTGATGCCGATCAGGCTGTAGTCGCCCACGCTGCAGCCATGCAGCATGGCGTTGTGGCCGATGGTCACGCCGGTCCCGATGGTCAGCGGATAGCCCATGTCGGTGTGCATCACCGTGCCATCCTGGACGTTGCTGTGCTTGCCAATCAGGATCAGTTCGTTGTCGCCGCGCAGCACCGCGTTGAACCACACGCTGGCCCCCTCTTCCAGCTTGACCTTGCCCACCAGCGTGGCATTCGGGGCAACCCAGCTCTGTGGATGGGTCTCGACTCGGGCGTCGCCCAGGCGGTATTTCATCTTATTGTCCTCATGGCTCAGGCAGCCGCGGGTTTATGCCATGCGAATTGATGGCTTCAGGTATCGATATAGTTTGTCGGCGGGCGATGCAGGCTGATGTCGGCGTCGTACAGCAGGTTGACCAATTCGACGATCATGATCGCGGTCAGCCCCCAAATCTTGTACTCGCCAAAACGGTAGCTGGGGACGTACCAGCTGCGGCCCTGGTAGTCGATGCGGTGGGTATGTTCACGGGGGTCCTGGCGGAAGAACTCCAGGGGCACGTTGAAAACAGCGGCGATCTCGGCGTCATTGGCCTGGTATTCGACATAGTCGGGAATCACCCCGACATAAGGCGTGACCTTGATCCCGTGCAGGGAAATCAGTGGGCTCAGGGGGCCGATGACTTCCACCAGCCCTGGCGGCAGGCCGATTTCCTCTTCGGCCTCGCGCAGCGCGGTGAAGACCAGGTCCGGGTCCTCCGGGTCGCGCCGACCTCCAGGAAAAGCCACTTCACCACCATGGGTCGACAGCCCGCTGGCGCGCAAGGTCAACACCAGTTCCGGTTCATCGCTGCGGGTGATGGGCACCAGCACTGCAGCTTCGGGAAAACGTCGGTCGGTCTCCAGCGTACGCGGCGTGTAATGGCTTACCCGGTGAAGTAGCTCGTCCAGCATGAGGCATCTCGATCTGTTGGCTACCGTGCATCATGCACCAATCCAATCTTCGGCCCAAGCCCCGTTCCCGGGGATGTCGCTTAACGACAACTTGCCGACAACGGGGCTGGCGCGCCAAGATAGCCCCAGCCTTTTCGGATACCCCCCATGAAATTTTGCAGCCAGTGCGGCAACCCGGTGACCCAGCGCATTCCCGACGGCGATTCACGCCTGCGCTATGTCTGCGACCACTGCCAGACCATCCACTACCAGAACCCCAATATCGTTGCCGGCTGCCTCGCCACCTGGGAAGGCAAGGTGCTGTTGTGCCGCCGCGCCATCGAACCGCGCCTGGGTTACTGGACCCTGCCGGCGGGCTTCATGGAGAACGGCGAGACCATCGAACAGGCGGCCATTCGCGAAACCTACGAGGAAGCCTGTGCCCGGGTACGCAACCTGAGCATCTACACCCTGATCGACGTTCCGCACATCAGCCAGGTGCACGTGTTCTTTCGCGCCGAGCTGGCCGACCTGGACTTTGCCGCCGGCCCCGAGAGCCTGGAAGTTCAGTTGTTCGACGAGGCCGATATCCCTTGGTCCGAGCTGGCTTTCCGCACCGTCGGCCGTACCTTAGAATGCTTCTTCGCTGACCGGCGGGCACAGGCTTTTGCCGTTCGCTCCGAATCCATTCCGCCGCTCTCTCAGCCTGCCATCAGTTAAACAATAAAAACGTGCACGGGATCCGTGCGCGCCTGGGGATATCGTGTCAATGCGCTGGTTGCTTGCCCTGCTGTGCTGTTCCGTCGTCACTCTGTCTCAGGCCTCCACGGTGGAAACCCTCGACGGCAAGGTCATCGAAAAGGTCCTGGTACTCAAATCCGCCCATCAACTGCAGTTGATCAATGGCGGTAAAACGCTGAAGACCTACCGGATTTCCCTGGGCAAGAAACCCAAGGGCGCGAAACTCATGGAGGGGGATAAACGTACCCCCGAAGGCCTCTACTGGCTCGACTGGCGCAAGACCAGCGACCGCTACAACCTGGCCATGCACATCTCCTATCCGAATATCACCGACTCCGCGCGCTCACGTCGTGAAGGGGTCAATCCCGGCGGGATGATCATGATCCACGGCACCCCGGACACCGAAGAGTTTCCGGAACAGTACTTCCATACCCTGGACTGGACCGACGGCTGCATTGCCATGCGCAACGTCGACATGCGAGAGGTCTGGGGCCTGGTCAAGGACGGCACCATGATCGAGATCCGCCCTTAATTCCCCTCCCGCAAAAAATATTTTTACCCCCTCCCGCTCCTCCTGAGCCCCCATACCACTTGGCGACCCGCGACGGGTCGTCACCTGAGGTTATGGCGACCGCTGCCAGACCTGCCTAATACCACTTCAATCCTTTATCCTCCTTGTCACCCCGAAAATGCTGGATTATCACCATCTGCAGCTGACCAGTGGCGTTGACATGGTATCCAAGTGGTATTAGTTTTTTCGGCATTACCGGGCGACAACAACCTAATAACCGCATCGGAAAACCTACAGATGAATCACCTCCTGACCCTGCGTCCCGACGACTCCCAGCCGACTCCGCTGTACCTGCAACTGGCCCGCAACCTGGAAGCGGCGATCCACGCCGGCCAGTGGAAAGCCGAGCAGGCGCTGCCCTCGGAACGCAACCTCAGCGAACTGCTGGGCATCTCCCGGGTCACCGCGCGCAAAGCCCTGGAAGTGCTCTTCGAGCAAGGCCTGATCCGCCGCAGCCAAGGCTCGGGCACCTTCATCACCCCGCGCCTGGAACAACCGCTGTCACGGCTCTCCGGGTTCAGCGAAATGCTCCGCCTGAAAGGTTTCGTCCCTGGCTCCCAGTGGCTGGAACGCACCATCACCCCGCCCACCCACGAAGAGTTGATCCGCCTCGGCCTGTCGCCCAACGACAAGGTGGCGCGGCTCAAGCGCCTGCGCAAAGCCGATGACACCGTAATGGCCATCGAAATGAGCACCCTGCCGGCCAGCATCATCGCCCGGCCAGAAGCGGTTGGCGATTCGCTCTACGAATACCTCGACGGCATCGGCCGGCCCGTGGTGCGGGCGTTGCAACACATCCAGGCGATCAATGCCTCGGACGAATTCGCCGCTCTGGTGGGCATCGCCCCCGGCACCGCGATGCTGCTGATGACCCGGGTCGGCTACCTGGAAGACAACACGCCGATCGAAGTCACCGACACCTACTGCCGTAACGACTACTACGACTTCGTCGCTGAACTGCGACGCTGAACCCGCCTCCGGAACCCGAGAACCGTCCATGTCCGAAGACAATATCCTCACGCCCCAAGGCTGGGTCCGCGGCCGCCTGGTCCACCAGGACGGCAAGGTCGTCGCCATCGAAGGCAACCCCTGCGACCCGGCGGACAATGACCTGCCCTACCGGCTGCCGGGCTTTATCGACCTGCACGTCCACGGCGGTGGCGGCAAGGACGTGATGCAAGGCAGCCCGGCCTTCGACACCATCGCCCGCACCCATGTGCGTTTCGGCACCACCTCGCTGCTGGCCACCACCATGACCGCCCCCAGCGCGGAAATCCGCCAGGTCCTGGGGCAATTGGGACGCTATGCCGAGCAGCGCCCCCCGGGTTGCGCGCGGGTCCTCGGCGTGCACCTGGAAGGCCCGTACATCAACCCCGGCAAGCTCGGCGCGCAACCCAACTTCGCCCATACCGCCCTGCTGGCGGAAGTGGAGCAATACCTGGAACTGGCGCCGATCAAAGTGATCACCATCGCTCCGGAAGTCGCCGGCCACAACGGCCTGATCCGCGAGCTCAGCGCCCGTGGCGTGCGTATGCAGATCGGCCACACCCTGGGCAGCTATGAAGAAGGCGTGGCCGCCCTCGCCGCCGGGGCCACCAGCTTCACTCACCTGTACAACGCCATGAGCCCGCTGCACCACCGCGAGCCCGGGATCGTCGGCGCCGCCCTGGCCCACGCCCAGTACGCCGAGCTGATCCCGGACCTGATGCACGTGCACCCTGGTGCCATGCGCGTGGCCCTGCGCTCGATCCCGTGCCTGTACTGCGTCACCGACTCCACTGCCGCCGCCGGCATGCCCGACGGCGAGTACCAGCTCGGCAGCCACACCGTGACCAAGTGCCTGGGCGGCGTGCGCCTGCCGGACGGCACCCTGGCCGGCAGCACCCTGACCATGGACCAGGCCCTGCGCAACCTGGTGAAGATTGGCCTGCCTCTGGCCGAAGCCTCGCAGCGCCTGTCGCAATTTCCCGCCGACTACCTCGGCATCCCTGAACGCGGCCGCCTGCAACCTGGCAGCTGGGCCGACAGCGTGCGCCTGGATCGCGCACTCACACTGACCGCCGTCACGGTCGAAGGAGAAGACATTGACTTCAAAAATGCTTGAAGAGGCGTTGTCCTCACACCTGGCGGCGAGCAGCCAGCTGCAGCACCTGGACCCGGCGCTGATCGAGGTCGCCGGCCGCCTGCGGCGCCAGCCACCACAGGTGGCGATGACCGTGGCCCGGGGCAGCTCCGACCATGCCGCCAGCTATTTCGCCTACCTGACCATGCAGCAAGTGGGCATTCCGGTGGCCTCGCTGCCGATGTCGGTGGTCACCATGCAGCAGGCGCCCTTGCGCGTCAGCGGTCAGGCGGTGTTCGCCTTCTCGCAATCGGGGCAAAGCCCGGACCTGGTGAACAGCGTGCGCCTGCTGCGCAAGCGCGGGGCCCTCAGCGTGGCCATGGTCAACGCGGAAAACAGCCCGCTGGAAGCGGCCAGCGAATTCGCCCTGCCGCTGCATGCCGGCGCCGAGCAAAGCGTGGCCGCCACCAAAAGCTTCATTGCCACCCTCAGCGCCAGCGCACGGCTGATCGGCCACTGGAATGATGACGGGCGCTTGCTGGAGGCCGGCCTGGCCCTGCCCGACGGCCTGCGCCAGGCCGCCACCCAGGACTGGAGCCTGGCCGTCAATGCCTTGCGCGATTGCCAGCGACTGATGGTGATCGGTCGCGGCGCCGGCTTCGCCATCGCCCAGGAGGCCGCGCTCAAGCTCAAGGAGACCTCGGCGATCCAGGCCGAAGCCTTCAGCAGCGCTGAAGTCCGCCACGGCCCGATGGCACTCATCGACCACGACTACCCGTTGCTGGTGTTCGCCCCACGGGGCGCCGAACAGGGCGGCCTGCTGAGCCTCGCCGCCGACATGCGTCAGCGCGGCGCCAAGGTGCTGCTGGCGGCGCCGGATGACATCGGCGAGCGCGACCTGACCCTGAGCTGCTCCGAGCACCCGGTGCTGGACCCGATCCTGGCGATCCAGAGTTTCTACGTCATGGCAGCCGGCCTCGCCGAGGCCCGCAGCATGGACCCCGACCAGCCGCGCCACCTGAGCAAAGTGACCCGCACTCACTAAGCCCCATCGCCAACGAGTACCGCGCCATGCACAACAACAATAATGAACTGACGCTCAGTGCCCCATTAAGCGGGCCGGTGCTAGCCCTGCGCAGCGTGCCCGACCCGGTGTTCGCCAGCGCAGCCATGGGGGATGGCATCGCCATCGACCCGCTCAACGACACCCTGCACGCCCCCTGCGCCGGCCAGGTGATCCAGGTCGCACGCACCCGCCACGCAATCACCCTGCGTGCCGCCAATGGTGCCGAACTGTTGCTGCACCTGGGCCTGGATACCGTCGAACTGCAAGGCGAAGGCTTTGCCCTGCTGGTGCAGGAAGGCCAGCAAGTAGCGGCCGGCCAGCCGTTGCTGCGGGTCGACCTGGACTATGTGGCGCAGCGCTGCCGGAGCCTGATCAGCCTGCTGATCCTGACCAACGGCGAGGCCTTCGACCTGCGTCCACTGAGCCTGTCCTCGGTCAAGGTCGGCGAGCCGTTGCTGCACATCACCCGCCGCGCCGGCGCCGCTGCACCGCCGCTGGCAGAGGACAGCGCCGGCCAGCAGGCCAGCGCGCGGGTCAAGGTCGCCCATCGTGGCGGCTTGCACGCCCGCCCGGCGGCCCTGGTGCGCCAGACCGCCCTGAGTTTCAGCAGCCATTCGCACCTGGCCTTCAAGGACAAGAGCGCGCCCTGTACCAGCCTGATCGCCCTGATGAGCCTGGGCATTGGCGAGCAGGACGAAGTGCTGGTCAGTTGCCAGGGCGCCGACTGCCAGGACGCCTTGCAGGCCATGCTCAAGACCCTCGGCAGCCCCATGAGCGCCGATGCCCACGCCGAAGCCCCGACACCGGCGCGGGTTGCCCAACGCCCTGCCGAAGACGGCGTGCTGCATGGCGTCTGCGCCGCTCCCGGGCTGGTGTGCGGGCCGTTGGTACGGCTCAATGCCATGGTCCTGGCGGAGGATCACGGCCAGCATCAGCCCGAGCCTCAACGACAGGCCTTGAACAGCGCCCTGGGCCAGGTGCGAGGGGAAATCAGCCACACCCTGGAACAGGCCCGGCAGCGCCGGGACCAGCAGGAACAAGACATTTTCAATGCCCACCTGGCGCTGCTCGAAGACCCGACCCTGCTCGACGCCGCCGAAGCCGCCATCGCCCGGGGCCGCGCCGCCACTCATGCCTGGAGCGCGGCGATTGCCGAGCAATGCCAGGTCCTGCAACAACTGGGCAGTCCCCTGCTGGCCGAGCGCGCCAATGACCTGCGCGACCTGCAACAGCGTGTCCTGCGTGCCCTGCTGGGGGAGGCCTGGCACTACGATCTGCCGGCCGGGGCGATCGTCGCCGCCGAGGAGCTGACCCCCTCCGATCTGCTGCAACTCAGCGCCCAGGGCGTGGCCGGGCTGTGCATGGCGGCCGGCGGCGCCACCTCCCACGTGGCGATCCTCGCCCGCAGCAAAGGCCTGCCCTGCCTGGTGGCCCTGGGCCCGGAGCTGCTGGCCATCGACAATGAGCGTCAGGTGGTACTGGATGCCAATGGCGGACGCCTGGAACTGGCGCCCGGCCCGCAACGCATCGAGCAGGTGCGACAGGCCGGCGAAACCCTGCGCCAGCGCCGTGCACTGCAACAGCAAAAGGCCCACGAACCGGCCCTGACCCAGGACGGCCAGCAGGTCGAAGTGGCGGCCAACGTCGCCTCCAGCGATGAAGCCCGCGACGCCCATCAGGGCGGCGCCGACGGCGTCGGCCTGCTGCGCACCGAATTCCTCTTCGTCGATCGCCAGACTGCCCCGGATCAGGCAGAACAGCGCCAGGCTTACCAAGCGGTGCTGGATGCCATGGGCGACAAACCGGTGATCATCCGCACCATCGACGTCGGCGGCGACAAGCAGCTGGACTACCTGCCGCTGCCGGTGGAGGCCAACCCGGTGCTCGGCCTGCGCGGTATCCGCCTGGCCCAGGCCCGCCCGGAACTGCTGGACCAGCAACTGCGGGCGCTGCTTCAGGTCAGCCCGGTGCAGCGTTGCCGGGTGATGCTGCCGATGGTCACTGAAGTCGCCGAGCTGCTGCACATCCGCCAGCGCCTGGATCAGCTCGCCGCCGAACTGGGCCTCAAGCAGCGCCCGGAGCTGGGGGTGATGGTCGAGGTTCCGGCGGCGGCACTGATGGCCGAACAACTGGCGGAGCACGCCGACTTCCTCTCCATCGGCACCAACGACCTGTCCCAGTACACCCTGGCCATGGACCGTGACCACGCCGGGCTGGCAGCGCGCGTCGACGCCCTGCACCCGGCCCTGCTGCGGCTGATCGCCCAGACCTGCGCCGGCGCCCGCCACCATGGCCGCTGGGTTGGGGTCTGCGGGGCCCTGGCTTCCGACCCCCTGGCCACGCCGGTCCTCATTGGCCTGGGCGTCAGCGAGCTGTCGGTCAGCCCGCCCCAGGTCGGCGAGATCAAGGACCGGGTCCGCCAGCTGGACGCCGGCCAGTGCCGCCAGCTCAGCCAACCGCTGCTCAACCTGCCCGGCGCCGCCGCGGTCCGCCAGGCCTGCGAACGGCTTTGGCCGCTGCACTCATAACAAGAACTCCAGGAGAGACGCCATGTACCAGTATTTCATCGAGGGCCTGCAACGCCTCGGCCGGGCGCTGATGCTGCCCATCGCCATCCTGCCCATTGCCGGTCTGCTGCTGCGCCTGGGCGACACCGACCTGCTGAACATCGCGATCATCCACGATGCCGGGCAATCGATCTTCGGCAACCTGGCGCTGATCTTCGCGATCGGCATTGCCGTGGGCTTTGCCAAGGACAACAACGGCACCGCCGGGCTCGCCGGCGCCATTGGCTACCTGGTGATGATCTCGACCCTCAAGGTGCTGGACGCCAGCATCAACATGGGCATGCTCGCGGGGATCATCAGCGGGTTGATGGCCGGCGCGCTGTACAACCGCTTCAAGGACATCAAGCTGCCGGAATACCTGGCGTTCTTCGGCGGCCGGCGCTTCGTGCCCATCGCCACCGGCTTCAGCGCCGTGGGCCTGGGGGTGGCCTTCGGCCTGATCTGGCCGCCGATCCAGCACGCGATCAACAGCTTCGGTCAGCTGTTGCTGGAAAGCGGCAGCTTCGGCGCGTTCGTCTTCGGGGTGTTCAACCGCCTGCTGATCGTCACCGGCCTGCACCACATCCTCAACAACATGGCCTGGTTCATCTTCGGCAGCTTCACCGACCCAAGCACCGGCGCCGTGGTCACCGGTGACCTGACCCGCTACTTCGCCGGCGACCCGAAAGGCGGCCAGTTCATGACCGGGATGTTCCCGATGATGCTGTTCGGCCTGCCCGCCGCCTGCCTGGCGATGTACCGCAACACCCCGCCGGAACGGCGCAAGGTGATGGGCGGGATCTTCCTCTCCATGGCCCTGACCTCGTTCCTCACCGGGGTCACCGAGCCCATCGAATTTGCCTTCATGTTCCTCGCGCCGCTGCTGTACCTGGTGCACGCGCTGCTCACCGGCCTGGCCATGGCCCTGACCAACCTGCTGAACATCCACCTGGGGTTCACCTTCTCCGGTGGCGCCATCGACATGGCCCTGGGCTGGGGCCGCTCCACCAATGGCTGGAAGGTGTTTCCGGTGGGCCTGCTGTACGCAGTGGTGTACTACCTGGTGTTCGACTTCTGCATCCGGCGCTTCAACCTGAAAACACCTGGACGCGAGGACAGCCCGGCCAGCGAGAAAAACCAACTCAATGCCGATCAGCGCGCCGCCGCCTACATCAAGGCCCTGGGCGGTACAACCAACCTGATCACCGTGGGCGCCTGCACCACGCGCCTGCGCCTGGAACTGGCGGATCGCAACCTGGCTTCGGACAGCCAACTCAAGGCCCTGGGCGCCATGGCCGTGGTGCGCCCCGGCAAGGGCGGCAGCTTGCAGGTGGTGGTCGGGCCGATGGCTGACAGCATCGCCGACGAAATCCGCCAGGCATCGCCGGCTTCGGCCGCAGTGACAACGGCCGCTGTTGAAGAAACAGTGCAAATCGACGTTTCCACCCAGGAAGCGCAGCAGTGGCTCAACGCCCTCGGGGGCCGTGACAACCTGCTGCAGATGGACTGCGTGGCCCTGACCCGGTTGCGGGTGCACGTGAGCAATAGCCGCAGCCTGTCGGAGTCGGCGCTCAAGGGCCTGGGCTGCCAGGGCACGCGGCGCATGGAGGGGGATGTCTGGCATGTGCTGATCGGCGAGAAAGCCGGGGGCTTGCAGGCCGCCCTGAACACCCTGCTGCACCAGGAGGTTGGGGCCGGTGCTTGAGGGCGCTTTCGCGGGTAAGCCGGCTCTTATAGCGACCCTGTAGGAACCGGCTTGCCAGCGAAGGCCCACAAAAAAGCCCGCTGACCGTGGCCGGTTCAGCGGGCTTTTTGTCTGTGGATAACCTCAGAACGCTTCGAGGCGCCAGACTTCATAAGCCGGCGTTTCGTAGGGATGGCTCTGCTTGAGAGCCAGCACCACGTCGCAAATCAGTTCATCGGCCACCACCAACTCGACCTTCCACTCCTCCACCCGCTCCACCTGGCCGGTCTGCCCGAGAAACGGCTGGCTGCCGTCCAGCGGGCGAAACTGGCCCTGGCCGAGCACCTGCCAGGCGCACTGGTCGTAAGCACCGATGCGTCCGCCACCCGCGGCGAACACAGCGCTTTTGACCGGCTCCACATGGCTGGGAGGCACGAAGAAGCTGAGCTTGTACATCGGCCTCAGTTCACCCAGACGCGAGCGTTACGGAACATGCGCATCCACGCCGCATCTTCGGTCCACTCATCCGGACGCCAGGAGTTCTGCACGGCGCGGAACACCCGCTCAGGGTGCGGCATCATGATGGTGACGCGCCCGTCGCGGCTGGTCAGGCCGGTGATCCCGCGCGGCGAGCCGTTCGGGTTGGCCGGGTAACGCTCGGTGACCTTGCCGTGGTTGTCGACGAAACGCAGGGCCACGCAGCCGGACAGATCGGCCTCCAGCAGCGCCTCTTCGCTTTCGAATTCCGCATGGCCTTCGCCGTGGGCGATGGCGATCGGCATCCGCGAACCGGCCATGCCCTGCAGGAAGATCGAGTTCGACTCCTGCACCTGGACCATGGCCACACGGGCTTCGAACTGCTCGGAACGGTTGCGCACGAAGTGCGGCCAGAACTCGCTGCCCGGAATCAGCTCGTGCAGGTTGGACATCATCTGGCAACCGTTGCACACACCCAGGGTGAAACTGTCGGTACGTTCGAAGAAGCCCTGGAAGGCATCCCGCGCGCGGCTGTTGAACAGCGCCGACTTGGCCCAGCCTTCACCGGCGCCCAGTACGTCGCCGTAGGAGAAGCCGCCGCAGGCAACCATGCCCTTGAAGTCGTTGAGGTCGACGCGACCGGCGAGGATATCGCTCATGTGCACGTCGATGGCGTTGAAGCCGGCGCGGTCGAAGGCCGCGGCCATTTCCACCTGGCCGTTGACGCCCTGCTCACGCAGCACCGCCACCTGTGGACGCACGCCTTTCTTGATGTAAGGCGCGGCGATGTCCTGGTTGACGTCGAAGCCCAGCTTGACGCTAAGGCCCGGGTTGTCTTCTTCCAGCACCACGTCGAATTCCTGCTCGGCGCAGTCGGCGTTGTCCCGCAGGCGCTGGATCTGGTAGCTGGTCTCGGCCCACTGGCGTTGCAGCAGGCGGCGCTGGCCGGTGAACACGCTTTCACCGTTGTAGGAGATGCTCACTTCACCGTTGTTGATCGGCTGGCCGATCACCGCCACGCAGTCGCCCAGGCCGGCGGCGCTGAACTGCGCCAGCACATCCGGGGTCGCGTCCTGACGCACCTGGATCACCGCGCCCAGTTCTTCGTTGAACAGGATGGCGGCGATTTCCGCGGCGTTTTCCGCGACAGCGTCGAGGCTCAGGTTCAGACCGCAGTGACCGGCGAAGGCCATTTCCACGGCGCTGACCAGCAGACCACCGTCGGAACGGTCGTGGTAGGCCAGCAGGTGACCGTCGGCGTTGAGGCCCTGGATCACCGCGAAGAAGGCTTTCAGGTCTTCGGCGTCATCGACGTCCGGCGCTTGCTTGCCGAGCTTGCCGTGGGTCTGGGCGAGGATCGAGGCGCCCATGCGGTTCTGCCCGCGACCGAGGTCGATCAGGATCAGGTCGGTGGTGCCCTTGTCCATGCGCAGTTGCGGGGTCAGGGTCTGGCGAATGTCCGCTACAGGGGCGAAGCCGGTCACGATCAGCGACAACGGCGAGGTGACGCTCTTGTCCACGCCCTCTTCGTTCCAGCGGGTGGCCATGGACATCGAGTCCTTGCCCACCGGGATGGTGATGCCCAGTTCCGGGCACAGCTCCATGCCCACCGCCTTGACGGTGTCGTACAGGCGCGCGTCTTCGCCCGGGTGGCCGGCAGCGGACATCCAGTTGGCGGAGAGCTTGATGTCGCTGATCTTGCTGATTCGCGAGGCAGCGATGTTGGTCAGGGTTTCGCCAATGGCCATGCGGCCGGACGCCGGGGCATCCAGCAGGGCCAGCGGCGTGCGCTCGCCCATGGCCATGGCTTCACCGGTGTAGACGTCGAAGCTGGTGGCGGTCACGGCCACGTCGGCCACCGGCACCTGCCATGGGCCGACCATCTGGTCACGGGCCACGAGGCCGGTGATGGTGCGGTCGCCGATGGTGATCAGGAAGCTCTTGCTGGCCACGGCCGGGTGGTGCAGGACGCGCTCGATGCTCTCGGCGATATCCAGGGTGCTTGGATCGAAATCGTCACCCAGCTCGTTTTCCCGAACGGCCGAACGGTGCATGCGCGGGGCCTTGCCCAGCAGCACTTCCAGCGGCATGTCCACCGGGCTGTTGCCGAAGTGGCTGTCGGTCACGGTCAGCTGTGGCTCGGCAGTGGCTTCGCCGACGACCGCGAACGGGCAGCGCTCGCGCTCGCAGATGGCCTTGAAACGATCGAAATCGGCAGCGCCCACCGCCAGGACATAACGCTCCTGGGATTCGTTGGACCAGATTTCGTGCGGGGCCATGCCCGGCTCGTCGTTGGGGATGTTGCGCAGTTCGAAGCGACCGCCACGGCCGCCGTCGTTGACCAGTTCCGGGAAGGCGTTGGACAGGCCGCCGGCGCCGACGTCGTGGATGAAGCTGATGGGGTTGTTGTCCCCCAGCTGCCAGCAACGGTCGATGACTTCCTGGCAACGGCGCTCCATCTCTGGGTTTTCACGCTGTACCGAAGCGAAATCCAGGTCCGCCGAGCTGGTGCCGGTGGCCATGGAGGAAGCGGCGCCGCCGCCCAGGCCGATGAGCATCGCCGGGCCGCCGAGCACGATCAGCTTGGAGCCGACGGTGATCTCGCCTTTCTGCACGTGTTCGGCGCGGATGTTGCCCATACCGCCCGCCAACATGATCGGTTTGTGGTAGCCCCGAACCTCTTCGCCACGCGGGGTGGTGATGGACTGTTCGAAGGTACGGAAGTAGCCGGTCAGGGCCGGACGGCCGAATTCATTGTTGAACGCCGCGCCGCCCAAGGGGCCTTCGATCATGATGTCGAGGGCGTCGACGATGCGCTCGGGCTTGCCATAGGGCACTTCCCACGGCTGTTCAAAGCCCGGGATCTGCAGGTTGGATACGGTGAAACCGGTGAGGCCGGCTTTCGGCTTGGCGCCGCGCCCGGTGGCGCCTTCGTCGCGGATCTCGCCGCCGGAACCGGTGGAGGCCCCCGGGAACGGCGCGATGGCGGTCGGGTGGTTGTGGGTCTCGACCTTCATCAGGATGTGCACCGGCTCCTGCACCGCGCCGTACTGGCGGGTCTCAGGGTTCGGGTAGAAACGCCCGGCAACCGAACCGACGATGACCGCGGCGTTGTCCTTATAGGCGGAAAGCACACCCTCGTTGTGCATCTGATAGGTGTTCTTGATCATGCCGAACAGGCTTTTTTCCTGGCTCTGGCCGTCGATATCCCAACTGGCGTTGAAGATCTTGTGACGGCAGTGCTCGGAGTTGGCCTGGGCGAACATCATCAGTTCGATGTCGTGGGGATTACGCTTGAGGCCCTGGAAGGCGTTCATCAGGTAATCGATTTCGTCTTCGGCCAGGGCCAGGCCCAGTTCGCTGTTGGCTTTTTCCAGCGCGGCACGGCCGCCGCCGAGGATGTCGATGGCGGTCAGCGGCTTGGGTTCGGCGTGGCTGAACAGGCCGGCGGCCTGCTCCAGGTGGCCGAGAACGATCTGAGTCATGCGATCGTGCAGCGCGTCGGCGATCATCTGCGCCTCGGCATCGCTGAACTCACCGGCCACGTAGAAGGCAATGCCGCGCTCCAGGCGCTGGATCTTCGCCAGGCCACAGTTGCGGGCGATATCGCTGGCTTTGCTCGACCACGGCGAAATGGTGCCGAAACGTGGCAGGACCAGGAACAGACGGCCAGTCGGCTCTTGTACCGGAACGCTGGGGCCGTACTTCAGAAGGCGCGCAAGCACCTGCTGTTCGTCGCCGGTCAGGACGCCAGTGACTTCGGCGAAGTGAGCGAATTCAGCATACAGGCCACTGACAGCCGGAACCTTCTGGCTCAGTTGCTCAAGGAGTTTGCTGTGGCGAAAGGCAGAAAGGGCAGGAGCGCCGCGCAGGATCAACATCTTCGGGACAGCCTCGGGAAGGGGGTGTGCTTTGAGGCCGTGCATTCTAACGTAAACCGCTGGCATCGGCACTCGAAACGCAACCCCCGGGCGCCTCCGGACGTCGGCCCGGGCCAGGCGCCCTATAACAAAGCGTCATCAGGGTCATTACCGGCGGTTATTTTAATCGTCACATTGGCCGCCCAGGCCCCATTCCTGAGGCCTCCAGCCCGGCTCGCCCGGCGCTAGCAGACAAGCCCTTCGCTGTCGAGATATGGCGGTCGTTATCCTTTGCGTATACTGCGCCAATGTTTTCCCCTATGGCTTTACGTCCGCGCTGCGCCAAGTGGCTCATCGTAACCGGACTCTTCCTGATGCTCGGCGCCTGTGTTGAAAAACCCAGCACGCTTGAGCGCGTAAAGGAGGATGGTGTGCTGCGGGTGGTCACCCGTAACAGCCCCGCCACCTACTTTCAGGATCGCAACGGTGAAACCGGCTTCGAATACGAGCTGGTGAAACGCTTTGCCGACGATCTGGGGGTCGAGCTGAAGATCGAGACCGCCGACAACCTCGACGACCTGTTCGACCAGCTGGGCCAACCCAAGGGCCCGGTCCTGGCCGCCGCCGGCCTGGTGAGCAGCGAACAGCGCAAGCAGCAGGTGCGGTTCTCCCACCCCTATCTGGAAGTCACGCCCCAGGTCATCTATCGCAACGGCCGCTCGCGCCCCACTACCGCGCAAGACCTGGTGGGCAAGCACATCATGGTGCTCAAGGGCAGCACCCACGCCGAGCAACTGGCGGAGCTCAAGCTCAAGTACCCGGGCATCGAATATGAAGAGTCGGACGCTGTAGAAGTGGTCGACCTGCTGCGCATGGTGGACGAAGGCCAGGTCGACCTGACCCTGGTGGACTCCAACGAACTGGCGATGAACCAGGTCTACTTCCCCAACGTCAGGGTCGCCTTCGACCTCGGCGACGCCCGCAGCCAGAGCTGGGCGGTGGCCGCCGGCGACGACAACAGCCTGCTCAACGAGATCAACAGCTTCCTCGACAAGGTCGAGAAGAACGGCACCCTGCAACGCCTCAAGGACCGTTACTACGGCCATGTGGACGTGCTCGGTTATGTCGGCGCCTACACCTTTGCTCAACACCTGCAACAGCGCCTGCCCAAGTACGAGAAGCACTTCAAGGCCTCGGCCAAGCAGGAAAAGCTCGACTGGCGCCTGCTGGCGGCGGTCGGCTATCAGGAGTCCATGTGGCAGGCCGAGGTCACGTCCAAGACCGGTGTGCGCGGGCTGATGATGCTGACCCAGAACACCGCCCAGGCCATGGGCGTCTCCAACCGCCTGGACCCCAAGCAGAGCATCAGCGGCGGCGCCAAGTACCTGGCCTATATCAAGGAACAACTGGACGACAAGATCGAAGAGCCGGACCGCACCTGGTTCGCCCTCGCCGCCTACAATGTCGGCACCGGCCACCTGGACGACGCGCGCAAGCTGGCGGAAAGGGAAGGCCTGAACCCGAACAAATGGCTGGACGTCAAGAAGATGCTGCCACGGCTGTCGCAGAAGCAGTGGTACAGCAAGACCCGCTATGGCTACGCCCGTGGCGGCGAGCCGGTGCATTTCGTCGCCAACATTCGTCGCTACTACGACATCCTGACCTGGGTGACCCAGCCGCAGCTGGAAGGCGATCAGGTCGCCGAGGGCAACCTGCACGTGCCGGGGGTCAACAAGACCAAGCCGCCGGAAGAGAATCCACCCCTCTGACAGCATTCGCCGGCCATCTGGCTCCTACGGCAGGAGCCGGATAGCCGGCGTAGACTTTTCAGGCCTTGGCCGCAGCCGCCAGGATCAGGGCCTTCATCTCCGCCACCGCGCCTTTGAAACCGACGAACAGGGCATGAGCCACCAGGGCGTGGCCGATGTTCAGTTCGTTGATGCCCTTGATTGCCGCCACCGCTTCAACGTTGTGGTAATGCAGGCCATGGCCGGCATTGACGATCAGGCCCTGAGCCACGCCGACAGCGACGCCATCGACAATGCGCTGCAGCTCTTCAGCCACTTCGCTCGGCGTTTGGGCATCGGCATAACGCCCGGTGTGCAATTCGATGGCCGGCGCGCCAACCCGCTTGGAGGCTTCGATCTGGCGCTCGTCGGCGTCAATGAACAGGGACACCTGCGAGCCGATCTTCGACAGACGCTCTACCGCCGCCTTGATCCGCGCTTCCTGGCCAGCCACGTCCAGGCCGCCTTCAGTGGTGAGTTCCTGGCGGGTTTCCGGCACCAGGCAGATGTGCGCCGGGCGGATGCGCTCGGCAAACGCCATCATCTCTTCGGTGACGCCCATCTCGAAGTTCATGCGGGTCTGCAACACGTCCTTGAGCAGCAGCACGTCGCGCTCCTGGATATGCCGCCGGTCTTCGCGCAGGTGCACGGTAATGCCGTCGGCACCCGCCTCTTCCGCGTCCAGCGCTGCCTTGACCGGGTCCGGGTAACGAGTGCCGCGGGCTTGGCGCAGGGTGGCAACGTGGTCGATGTTCACGCCAAGAAGAATGCGATTGCTGGTGGTCACGGAAGCGCTCCTGAATAAATGAAGATTCGGCGCACAGCATACGGGGAGACTAAGGCTTGCGAAACAACTCGCGACTGACCAACGGCCGACCACCCAGGTGCACCGCCAGGGCCTGGCGCATCAGGCGCTTGGCCGCCGACAGCGCCCCGGGAGCACTCCAGTCAGCCTCGGCCATGGCCAGCAGCTCGGTGCCGTTGAACAGCCCTGGCTGCAACAGGAAAACCTGCTCCAGCCCGGCATCCACCTGCAACCGATAAAGACCGTCGGCGGCGATCGGCGCGCCATGGATGTCGCTGTCCAGGGCAAAGCCGTAGCCCAGGTCGTCCAGCAGGCGCCATTCAAAGGCGCGTAGCAGGGGCTCCAGGGGACGGCCTTCGGCCAGGGCCAGCAGGGTCGCCGCATAGTGGTCGAACACCGCGGGATGGGGGTCTTCCGCGGGCAGCAGGCGAATCAGCAACTCGTTCAGGTACAGGCCGCTGAACAGCGCCTCGCCATTGAGCCAGGCGGCGATCCCGGCACTCTCCATGCGCCCGACGTTCTTCAACTCGCCGCGGCCGCGAAACTCGACTTCCAGAGGCACAAAAGGCCGTGCCAGGGTTCCTGCCTTGCCCCGAGCATTACGCAATACGGCGCGCAGGCGACCTTGAGGGGTGAGGAAATCCACCAGAGCGCTGCTCTCACGGTAGGCGCGACTGTGCAAAACGTAAGCGAGCTGGCCGACAGGGGCGTTGCTGGACATGGTTGCGGGGGATCTCAGGGGCAGAGAGGGAACCGGGTCCGGAGAAGGGGGTGAAGCTGTTCGCCGGCCAGCCGGCTCCTACAGGGTGTTGTAGGAGCCGGCTGGCCGGCGAAAGGTCTCAGAGGTCGCCGTAGCCCAGGGAACGCAAGGCGCGCTCGTCATCGGACCAGCCCCCCTTGACCTTGACCCAGAGGTTGAGCATGACCTTGGAGTCGAACAGCAGCTCCATGTCCTTGCGCGCTTCCATGCCGATGCGCTTGATCCGCTCACCCTTGTCGCCAATGATGATTTTCTTCTGACCGTCACGCTCGACGAGGATCAACGCGTGGATGTGCAGAGTCTTGCCCTGCTGCTTGAACTCTTCGATTTCCACGGTGATCTGGTACGGCAGCTCGGCACCCAGCTGACGCATGATCTTCTCGCGCACCAGTTCGGCGGCGAGGAAGCGGCTGCTGCGATCGGTGATCTGGTCTTCCGGGAAGAAGTGGTCGTTCTCCGGCAGGTGCTTGGCGATCAGGCCTTCCAGGGCTTCGAGGTTGTGCCCCTGCTGGGCGGAGACCGGCACGATCTCGGCGTTCGGCAGTTGCTCCTGCAGCCAGGTCAGGTGCGGCATCAGCTCGGCCTTGTCCTCGATGCGGTCGGTCTTGTTGATCGCCAGGATCACCGGGCCCTGCACGTACTGCACACGCTCCAGCACCAGCTGGTCCTCATCGGTCCACTTGGTGCGGTCGACCACGAAAATCACCACGTCGACGTCTTTCAACGCCGCCGAAGCGGTCTTGTTCATGTAGCGGTTCAGCGCCTTCTCGTTGCTCTTGTGCATGCCGGGGGTGTCGACGTAGATCGCCTGGATGGTGCCTTCGGTCTTGATCCCGAGCATGTTGTGGCGAGTGGTCTGGGGCTTGCGCGAGGTGATCGCCAGCTTCTGGCCGAGGATGTGGTTGAGCAGCGTCGACTTGCCCACGTTGGGGCGGCCGACGATGGCGACATAGCCACAGCGTGTTGCGGTTGAATCAGTCATGGCCATTCTCCACGCCCAGGGCAATCAGTGCTGCGGCGGCCGCTACCTGTTCGGCAATACGACGGCTCACACCCTGACCTCGGCTTTTTTCATTCAATAAGGTGACTTCACATTCAACGAAGAATGTCCGGCAGTGCGGCTCGCCCTGGATATCCACCACTTCATAGCGTGGCAGTTCGCAGGCACGGGACTGGAGGAATTCCTGCAGCCGGGTCTTGGGGTCCTTGTTGGTGTCCACCAGGGTCAGGCTCTCGAATTCCGAGGCCAGCCAGGACAGTACGCGGTCACGGGCGGTTTCCATGCCGGCGTCCAGGTAGATCGCACCAATCAGGGCTTCCAGGGCATCGGCGAGGATCGACTCACGACGGAAACCGCCGCTCTTCAATTCGCCGGAACCCAGGCGCAGGTACTCGCCCAGGTCGAAACCACGGGCCAGCACCGCCAGTGTTTCACCTTTGACCAGGCGCGCGCGCAAACGCGACAACTGGCCTTCGCGGGCCTGGGGGAAACGCTCGAACAGCGCCTCGCCGGCCACGAAGTTGAGAATGGCATCACCGAGAAACTCCAGGCGTTCGTTGTTGCGCCCGGCAAAGCTGCGGTGAGTGAGGGCCAGCAGCATCAGCTCCTGGTCCTTGAAGGAATAACCGAGCTGACGCTCGAGACGGCTCAAAGAAACGCTCACGGTTTACCCACGCTGGTTTCGTTGCCGAAACTCGCCATCCCAGGGGCCGCGCACAAGGTGCGGGGAGCAATTAACGCTGTGTTCAAATCCACATCCTGAATATCGTTGACTGCATGCTGCTGGCCACAAACCTGTTACGGGCTGCCTGAAAGCCAGGCCGTTTTATACAAGAGCCAGAAAAGCATTCGGCGCTGTGTTCAACAGCGCCGTGTGTGATTACTTGATCAGGCCAACCCGCGAGAAGTTCGGCAGGTGGCTGAGTTTCGGTTCGGGCCAGCTCATCCAGACTGCGAAGGCCTTGCCGACGATATTCTTGTCGGGAACCATGCCCAGCAGGTCTTTGGGAATACTTGGATCGTCCCAGTAGCGACTGTCGTTAGAGTTGTCGCGGTTGTCGCCCATCATGAAGTAGTGCCCGGCCGGCACGACCCAGCGCCCGTCCGGCGTTGCCCGGTAACGGCTCATTTCCTTGCGGATCAGGTGCTCGGCGGCGCCGAGTTTTTCCTTGTACAGCTCGGCGCTGCCCAAGGTGCCGGGCTCAGCCCCGACCAACTGCTCCGCCACCGGCTGGCCGTTGACGAACAGGTGCTTGTCGCTGGTGTAGCGCACTTCATCACCCGGCAGGCCCACTACACGCTTGATGTAGTTGACGTTCGGGTCGCTTGGGTAGCGGAACACCATCACATCGCCACGCTGCGGATCACCGACTTCGATGACTTTCTTGTCGATCACCGGCAGGCGGATCCCGTAGGAAAACTTGTTCACCAGGATGAAGTCGCCCACATCCAGGGTCGGCTTCATCGAGCCCGATGGAATCTGGAACGGTTCCACCAGGAACGAACGCAGCACCAGGACGATGAACAGCACCGGAAAGAACGACTTGCCGTATTCAACCAGCAGCGGTTCCTTGCTCAGCTTCTCGACCACCAGCCCGTCCGGCTGGCTGACGCTGCCCTGATAGTTGGCAATGGCAGCACGCCGACGCGGCGCCAGAAACACCAGGTCGAGCAACGCCAAGAGACCGCAAACGAAGACAGCGATGACCAGCAACAGCGGGAAATTTAGTGACATAGGACCTAACTATCCAACCTGAGCACGGCAAGGAAGGCTTCTTGTGGAATTTCCACGTTGCCCACTTGCTTCATGCGTTTCTTACCGGCCTTCTGCTTTTCCAACAGCTTGCGCTTACGGCTAACGTCACCACCGTAGCATTTGGCCAGTACGTTCTTTCTGAGGGCCTTGACGGTTGTCCGCGCCACAATCTGCCCGCCGATGGCGGCCTGGATTGCCACGTCAAACATCTGCCGAGGAATCAGTTCTTTCATCTTTTCAGTCAACGCACGCCCTTTGTAGTGGGCGTTGTCACGGTGCACGATCAGCGCCAGGGCGTCGACTTTCTCACCGTTGATCAGCACATCCAGCTTCACCAGATTAGCCGACTGGTAGCGATCGAAATGGTAATCCAGCGAAGCATAGCCGCGGCTGGTGGATTTCAGACGGTCGAAGAAGTCCAGGACCACTTCGTTCATCGGCAGATCGTAGGTCACCTGGACCTGGCTGCCGAGGAACAGCATGTCATGCTGCACACCGCGTTTCTCGATGCACAGGGTTATGACGTTGCCCAGGTGCTCTTGCGGCACAAGAATATTGGCCCGCACGATCGGCTCGCGCATGTCTTCGATCGCCGACAGGTCCGGAAGCTTGGACGGGTTGTCGACGTAGATCGTCTCGCCATTCTTCAACTGCAGCTCGAAGATTACCGTCGGCGCGGTGGTGATCAGGTCCAGGTCGTACTCGCGCTCCAGGCGCTCCTGGATGATTTCCATGTGCAACATGCCGAGGAATCCGCAACGGAAGCCGAAGCCCAGGGCATCGGAGCTTTCCGGGGTGTACTGCAGCGATGAGTCGTTCAGGGTGAGCTTCTGCAACGCTTCGCGGAAATCCTCGAAGTCGTCGGAGCTGACCGGGAACAGGCCGGCGTAGACCTGCGGCTGGATGCGTTTGAAACCCGGCAGCACTTCAACATCAGGGGTCGAGCTCAGGGTCAGGGTGTCACCCACCGGCGCCCCGTGAATGTCCTTGATACCGGCGATGATGAAGCCCACTTCACCAGCCTTGAGGTCCGATGTCGCGGTGTGTTTCGGGTTGAATACACCGACGCTGTCCACCAGGTGGATCTTGCCGGTGGACTTGACCAGGATCTTGTCGCCCTTCTTCACCCGGCCGTGACGCACACGCACCAGGGACACAACGCCCAGGTAGTTGTCGAACCAGGAGTCGATGATCAGCGCTTGCAGCGGGTCTTCAATGTTGCCGGTCGGCGCCGGAATGGTGGTCACCAGGCGTTCGAGCACCTCGTCCACGCCCAGGCCGGTCTTGGCGCTGCAGGTCACGGCGTCGGTGGCATCGATACCGATGATCTTCTCGATCTCTTCCTTGACCCGCTCCGGATCGGCCTGTGGCAGGTCGATCTTGTTCAGCACCGGCATCACTTCCAGGCCTTGCTCGATGGCGGTGTAGCAGTTGGCAACCGACTGGGCTTCAACGCCCTGGCCAGCATCCACCACCAGCAGTGCGCCTTCACAGGCCGCCAGGGAACGGCTGACTTCGTAGGTGAAGTCCACGTGGCCCGGGGTATCGATGAAGTTCAGCTGGTAGGTAATGCCATCTTTGGCTTTGTAATAGAGGGTGACGCTGTGGGCCTTGATGGTGATCCCGCGCTCACGCTCAAGGTCCATGGAGTCCAGAACCTGGGCTTCCATTTCGCGCTCGGCCAGGCCGCCGCACATCTGGATGAAGCGATCGGCCAGAGTCGACTTGCCATGGTCAATGTGGGCGATGATGGAGAAATTGCGGATATGACTCAAATCACTCACGGATGAACACTCAAAAAGGCTGCAGGCATGGCCCGCCGAAAAATAGCCGGGAATTGTACCTGATACTCGGCACAAGCGTCACGTTCGCCTTTCAGCGTTTGTCAAATGCAAAAACGCCCCGATCCTAGGACCGGGGCGCTGGGTAAAAATCGGGCAAAGCCGCTGGTTCAGCCCGCTCGACGCAGCAGCCAGAAGCCGGCCACGGCACAAATACCTGCCGGCACCAGCACCGCAAACAGCGGCGAAAAACCGAACACCAGGCTCGAAGGGCCCAGCAGGTCCTGGGCGATACGGAAGGTGAACCCCACCAGCACCCCGGTGAATACCCGCTGACCGAGGGTCACCGAACGCAGCGGGCCGAAGATGAAGGAAATCGCCATCAGCACCAGCGCTGCCGTGACCAGTGGCTGCAGAACCTTGACCCAGAACGCCAGCCAGTAGCGGCCATTGTTCAGGCCCTGATCGGCCAGGTAGTGGATGTAGCCCCACAGGCCGCTGATCGACAGGGCCTCCGGCGCCATGACCACGGTGCTCAGCAATTGCGGGCTCAATGCCACGTCCCAACGTTCGTCGGGCACGCTGATGACTTCGGTATGCCCGTCACGGAAATAGGTGGTGGTGACATCCGTCAGTTGCCAGTAGTTCTCATGGAAACGCGCCTGACGGGCAAAGCTCGACGACAGCATGTGACGCTGGTCATCGAAGTGATAGCGGGTCACGCCGTAGAGCAGGCCGTTGGGCTGCACGGCGTTGATATGGATGAATTCATCGCCCTGACGGTGCCACAGGCCGTGCTTGGAGCTCTGGGCATCACCGGAACCCTGCGCCAGGGCGCGGCTTGCCTGGGCCTGGGTCTCGGTGGCCGGAGCCACGTATTCGCCCACAAGTACGCCCACCAGCATCAACACCAGCATGGGCTTCATGACCGCCCAGACGATACGCCCGACCGACACGCCGGCGGCGCGCATGATGGTCAGTTCGCTGTTGCTGGCCAGGGTTCCCAGGCCGATCAGGCAGCCGATCAGCGCCGCCATCGGCAGCATTTCGTAGACCCGACGCGGGGCGGTGAGGACCACATAGCTCATCACGTCCATCACGGTATAGGTATCGCTGACACTGCCCATCTCATCGATGAAGGCGAACAGCGAAGCCAGCCCGAGGATGATCCCCAGGACCGCCAGAATAGCCATGAACACACTGCTACCAATGTAGCGATCGAGCTTAACCACGAGCCATCTCCTTCACGCTGCGACGACTCGCCATTTTCAAACGCATCGGCTCCCAATACATCAAGCCGAGGCCAACCAACAGAAACAGTGCATGCACCCACCACAGCCCCAGGGCCGGGGAAATCTTGCCTTTTTCCAGGGCGCCGCGCACCGCGATGAGGATGGTCAGGTAGGCCATGTAGAGCAGGATCGCCGGGATCAGCTTGAGGAAGCGGCCCTGACGCGGGTTGACCCGGGACAACGGCACCGCCATCAGCGTCACGATAAACACCAGCAACGGCAGGGACAGGCGCCATTGCAGCTCAGCGCGCGCGCGCAGGTCGTCCTTGCCGATCAGGTCGCGGGTCGGCATGGCGTCGCGATCGGTGACTTCGTCGCTGACGTCCGGCCGCTCCAGCAGCACGCCGTAGGTGTCGTACTTGATCACCCGGTAGTTGGCCTCGCCCGGGTTGCCGTCATAGCGATAACCATTTTCCAGGATCAGGTAGCGATTGCCGTCCGGACGAATGTCCTGGTGCCCCTTCTCGGCCACCAGCACCGAAATGCCTTCGTCCTTTTTCTGCTGCCCCAGGCGCTTCTCGGAAATGAACACCCCGGCCAGGTTGCTCCGGTCTTCGGACAGCTGCTCGGTGTAGGTCACCCGGGTACCGTCGTTGAGCGCCTGGAAGCGCCCGGCCACCAGGGTGTCGAATTCGGTCAGGGCGTCCTGCTTGTTCAGCAGCAACTGGAACTGGTTGGCGCCTTGCGGCGCCAGGCTCAGGCTCAACCAGGCCACCACCAGGGCCACCAGGGCCGCCGGAATCATGGTCATGCCCAGAAGCCGTTGCTGGCTCATGCCGGTGGCCGACAGCACGGTCATCTCGCTTTCGAGGTAGAGCCGGCCATACGCCAACAGAATGCCGAGGAACAGTCCCAGGGGCAGGATCAGTTGCAGAAAGCCCGGCAGGCGAAAGCCCATGATCAGGAACAGCGAGCCCGGATCCAGGGCTCCCGAGGCGGCTTGCGCGAGAAACTTGACGAAGCGCCCGCTCATGATGATGACCAGCAATACCGCGCTCACGGCACTCAAGGTCAACAGGATTTCGCGGGACAGATAACGAAAGACGATCAAACCAGACACTCCAGGGTTGTCAGGCTAAGGCGGCCAAACAAGCAAACGTATCGAGCCGGCCCCAGACGCAGGGCCGCCGAAAAAAGATGGCGCATTATCCTGTGATTGCGCGCGCCTGTCACGGAGGATGCTCAAGCGGCGCTCTAATGCGGCGAACTTGGCCGATACGAGGGTTGTCAGCCGCGACCGGCGAGGTTCAAACTGGCGGCTTTGTCGTCGGCAGCACGCGGCGTCTTCTTCTATATAGACAAGCTCGGCGCAGGACGCCTTCCTGCGCTCTTTGACCATTTATTCAGGGACCCAGACATGGAACTGGTTGTAAAAAGCGTTAGCCCGGAAACGTTGAAGACCGCCACCCTGGTCGTCGCCGTCGGCGAAGGCCGCAAGCTCGGCAACGTTGCCAAGCAACTTGACGAACTCAGCGGCGGCGCCATCAGCGCGGTACTCAAGCGCGGCGACCTGGCCGGCAAGGTCGGCCAGAGCCTGCTGCTGCACGGCGTGGCCAAGCTCAAGGCCGAACGCGTGCTGCTGGTCGGCACCGGCAAGGAAGGCGAACTGGGCGACCGCCCGTTCCGCAAGATCATCAGTGGCGTACTGAGCACTCTCAAGGGCCTGGGCGGCAGCGACGCGGTGCTGGCCCTGGACGAAGTCGTGGTCAAGGGCCGCGACAGCTACGGCAAGACCCGCCTGCTGGCGGAAACCCTGGTGGACGGCGGCTATGTCTTCGACCGCTACAAGAGCCAGAAGGCCGAACCCCGCGCCCTGAAGAAAATCACCCTGCTGACCATCAAGGCCGCCGAGGCTGAAGTCCAGCGCGGCGTGACCCACGCCCAGGCAATCGCCAACGGCATGGCCTTCACTCGCGACCTGGGCAACCTGCCGCCGAACGTCTGCCACCCGACCTTCCTCGGCGAACAGGCCAAGGCCCTGGGTAAAGAGTTCAAGGGCCTGAAAGTCGAAGTCCTCGACGAGAAGAAGATCAAGGAACTGGGCATGGGCTCGTTCTATGCCGTGGGCCAGGGCAGCGACCAGCCGCCACGCCTGATCGTCATGCAGTACAACGGCGGCAAGAAGTCCGAGAAGCCATTCGCCCTGGTGGGCAAGGGCATCACCTTCGACACTGGCGGCATCAGCCTCAAGCCGGGCGCCGGCATGGATGAAATGAAGTACGACATGGGCGGCGCCGCCAGCGTGTTTGGCACCCTGCGTGCCGTGCTGGAGCTCAAGTTGCCGATCAACCTGGTGTGCATCCTCGCCTGCGCCGAAAACATGCCCAGCGGTGGTGCGTCCCGTCCTGGCGACATCGTCACCACCATGAGCGGCCAGACCGTGGAAATCCTCAACACCGACGCCGAAGGCCGCCTGGTGCTGTGCGATGCCCTGACCTACGCCGAACGCTTCAAGCCTCAAGCGGTGATCGACATCGCCACCCTCACCGGCGCTTGCATCGTGGCCCTGGGTTCCCATACTTCGGGCTTGCTGGGCAACAACGACGAGCTGATCGAGCAACTGCTCAACGCCGGCCGGCAAGCTGATGACCGCGCCTGGCAACTGCCGCTGTTCGACGAATACCAGGAGCAGCTGGACAGCCCGTTCGCCGACATCGCCAACATCGGCGGGCCAAAGGCCGGCACCATCACCGCCGCCTGCTTCCTCTCGCGCTTCACCAAGAACCTCAACTGGGCGCACCTGGACATCGCCGGCACCGCCTGGACCAGCGGCGGCAAGGACAAGGGCGCCACCGGCCGTCCGGTTCCCCTGCTGACCCAATACCTGCTGGACCGCGCCAAAGCCTGAAAACCATGACCGAAAGGGGCGCCGCGTGAAGGCGGCGCCCTCTCCGGCTCAGGAACCCCAATGACCAAAGTCGACTTCTATATTCTTCCCAGCGCGGACCCTGCGGCGCGCCTGGACTTTGCCTGCAAGCTCACCGACAAGGCCTGGCGCATGGGCCACCGCATCTACCTGCATTGCAGCGATGCGGCGCAACGGGACGAGCTCGACGCCCGCCTGTGGCGCTTCAAGGGCGAAACCTTCATCCCCCACGGCCCGGCGGAAAGCGAACCCGAAGGCCTGATCGTCCTCGGCCTGGGCCAGGACCCCGGCGCGCACAATGACCTGCTGGTGAACCTGGACCTCAAGGTGCCCGCCTTCGCCCCGCGCTTCGCCCGAATTGCCGAGGTGGTGGTGGAAGACCCGACTATTCGTCAGGCGGCCCGCGAGAGTTTCCGTTTCTACCGCGAACAGGGCTATCCTCTGCAAGATCACCGTTTACAGCGACTCTGAGCACCCGATGGACACTCCCAATCCGCTGCAAAAGCCCACGCACCTGCTGGATGACCTTGAGTCCATCCGCCAACTGCTCGGCGATGAAAACCTGCAACCGCCGCTGCTGACCGAGACCGTCAGCAGCGAAGTACAGATCCCTCTGCTGTTCGACATGGTGGGCAACCAGCAACCTGCCGCCGCTCAAGCTGTTCAAGCCGCCCCCGCCAAACCACAACCCGCGCCAGCCCCGGCGCAAGTGGCGCCTCCGGCACCGGCTCCAACCCCCGCTCCTGCTGCCCCGGCCGCTGCCGCTGCCGCTGCAGCCAAGCCTGAGTCGGCCAGCAACCAGGCCGATGCCTTGCTGCACCTGGACAGCGAACTGCGCGCCGCCGCGCAACTGATCATGCAAGACGTGATCGACGACTTCGCCCCGCACATCGAAACCGAGATCAAGCGTCGCCTCGACGCCCGCCTGGAACGCCTGCTCGCAGCAGCCACCAGCGGCAAACCATAAGCCACACGCAAAAGCCGGGCATGGCCATCTTGTCGCTTGCCGCTTGTGGCTTGCTGCCGCCCCCCTCCGCTATACTTCCCGGCTTTTCCTGAATAAATGCCAATAGGGTCCCGCCGCGCATGGATAAGACCTACCAGCCGCACGCCATTGAAACTTCCTGGTACCAGACCTGGGAGTCCGAGAACTACTTCGCCCCGCAAGGCGCGGGCGACTCCTACACCATCATGATCCCGCCGCCGAACGTCACCGGCAGCCTGCACATGGGCCACGGCTTCAACAACGCGATCATGGACGCCCTGATCCGCTTCCGCCGCATGCAGGGTCGCAACACCCTGTGGCAGCCGGGTACCGACCACGCCGGTATCGCCACGCAGATGCTGGTGGAGCGCCAGATCGAAGCCCAGGGCCAGAATCGCCACGATCTGGGCCGGGAAAAATTCCTCGAAAAAGTCTGGGAATGGAAGGATCAGTCCGGGGGCAACATCAGCCGCCAGATCCGCCGCCTGGGCTCCTCCGTGGACTGGAGCCGCGAGCGCTTCACCATGGACGACGGTCTCTCGGAAGCGGTCAAGGAAGCCTTCGTGCGCCTGCACGAAGACGGCCTGATCTACCGCGGCAAGCGCCTGGTGAACTGGGACACCAAGCTGCACACGGCGATTTCCGATCTGGAAGTGGAAAACCACGACGAGAAAGGCTTCCTGTGGAACCTGAAATACCCACTGGCCGACGGCGCCAAGACCGCTGAAGGTAACGACTACCTGATCGTCGCCACCACCCGTCCGGAAACCATGCTCGGCGACTCCGCCGTCGCGGTGAACCCCGAAGACGAGCGTTACAAGGCCCTGATCGGCAAGTTCGTGGAACTGCCCCTGGTCGGCCGCCGCATCCCGATCATCGCCGACGACTACTGCGACCCTGAGTTCGGCACCGGCTGCGTGAAGATCACCCCGGCCCACGATTTCAACGACTACGAAGTCGGCAAGCGCCACAACCTGCCGCTGCTGAACATCTTCGACAAGAATGCCGCCGTGCTGCCGGCCTGCCAGGTGTTCAACCTGGACGGCAGCCTCAACGAAACCATCGACGGCAAGATCCCGAGCGAATACGTCGGCCTGGACCGCTTCGAAGCGCGCAAGCAGATCGTCGCTGCCTTCGACGCCGCCGGCCTGCTGGTCAGCGTCGACGACCATGCCTTGAAAGTGCCGAAGGGCGACCGCTCCGGTACCGTGATCGAGCCGTGGCTCACCGACCAGTGGTACGTCTCCACCAAGCCTCTGGCCGAGCCTGCCATCGCTGCCGTGGAAGACGGCCGCATCGCCTTCGTGCCCAAGCAGTACGAGAACATGTACTTCTCCTGGATGCGCGACATCCAGGACTGGTGCATCAGCCGCCAGCTGTGGTGGGGCCACCGCATTCCGGCCTGGTACGACGAGTCGGGCAAGGTCTATGTCGGCCGCGACGAAGCCGAAGTCCGGGCCAAGCACAACCTCGGTCCGGACGTTGCCCTGCAGCAGGACAACGACGTGCTCGACACCTGGTTCAGCTCGGGCCTGTGGACCTTCTCCACCCTGGGCTGGCCGGAGCAGACCGACTTCCTCAAGACCTTCCACCCGACCGACGTGCTGGTCACCGGCTTCGACATCATTTTCTTCTGGGTCGCCCGGATGATCATGCTCACCATGCACCTGGTGAAGAACGAGGACGGCACGCCGCAGGTTCCGTTCAAGACCGTGTACGTGCACGGCCTGGTCCGCGACGGCCAGGGCCAGAAGATGTCCAAGTCCAAGGGCAACGTCCTCGACCCACTGGACATCATCGACGGCATCGACCTCGAAACCCTGGTGCAGAAGCGCACCACCGGCCTGATGCAGCCCAAGCTGCAGAAAGCCATCGAGAAGCAGACCCGCGCCGAATTCGCCGACGGCATCGCCAGCTACGGCACCGACGCCCTGCGCTTCACCTTCTGCTCCCTGGCCACCACCGGTCGCGACATCAAGTTCGACATGGGCCGCGTCGAGGGTTACCGCAACTTCTGCAACAAGATCTGGAACGCCGCGCGCTACGTGCTGGACAAGGGCGAGGACTGCGGCCAGAACGGCGAGGCCTACGAGCTGTCCCTGGCAGACCGCTGGATCATCTCGCAGCTGCAGCGCACCGAAGCCGAAGTCACCCGCCAGCTCGACCAGTTCCGCTTCGACCTAGCCGCCCAGGCCCTGTACGAGTTCATCTGGAACCAGTACTGCGACTGGTACCTGGAGCTGTCCAAGCCGGTGCTGTGGGACGAGAACTCGCCGGTTGAACGCCAGCGCGGCACCCGTCGCACCCTGGTGCGCGTGCTGGAAGTGGCGCTGCGCCTGGCGCATCCGTTCATGCCGTTCATCACCGAGGAAATCTGGCAGCGCCTGGCACCGTTGGCAGGCAGCACGGGCAAGACCATCATGCTGCAGCCTTGGCCGGTGGCCAATGAAGCACGCATCGACCAGGCCGCCGAAGACGACATCGAATGGCTCAAGGGCCTGATGCTCGGCACCCGCAACATTCGCGCGGAAATGAACATCGGCCCGGGCAAGCCCCTGGCCCTGTTCCTGAAGAACGCCAGTGCCGAAGACCAGCGCCGCCTGACCGAGAACGAAGCCCTGCTGAAGAAGCTGGCCCGCCTCGAATCCATCACTGTATTGGCAGCCGGCGAGGAAGCACCGCTGTCCGCCACCGCCCTGGTGGGCGAGATGGAAGTGCTGGTGCCGATGGCAGGCCTGATCGACAAGGGCGCCGAACTGGCACGCCTGGACAAGGAAATCCAGCGCCTGCAAGGCGAAGTGCAGCGCGTGGGCGGCAAGCTGTCCAACGCCTCTTTCGTCGACAAGGCACCGGCCGAAGTGATCGAGAAGGAACGCGCCAAACTGGCCGAGGCCGAACAGGCCCTGGGCAAGCTGGCGGAACAGCACGCACGGATTTCCAGCCTGTAACGGCGATTCGCGCGATGTGAAAGAGGGAGGCCTGCATAGGCCTCCCTTTTTTATGCGCCTTGCCTTAGCTAGCGAGGAGGCACGCTTGCATCACTTGTCGCTCGTTGCTTGAAACTTACCGCTGCTCCTGTGGGACAATGCCCGCCACTTTGAACCACCCCCGAATCGATCCCCCATGACCGCCCCCAGCACACCCAAGCCTCCGCGCAAGAAGCCCAAGCCCGCCTCCCCGGCCAAAACCACCGTGCCCCGGGAAAAGGCCAGCCTGCATCCGCGCAATCGTCACCAGGGGCGTTACGACTTCCCGCAACTGATCAAGAGCACCCCGGAGCTGGGGCAGTTCGTGATCCTCAACCCCTACGGCAAGGAAAGCATCGACTTCGCCGACCCGGCTGCCGTACGAGTCTTCAACCGCGCCCTGCTCAAGACCTTCTACGGCATTGCCCACTGGGACATTCCGGCGGACTTCCTGTGCCCGCCTGTGCCCGGTCGCGCCGACTATGTGCACTTCCTCGCCGACCTGCTGGCCAGCCACAACCAGGGGGAAATCCCTCATGGCGCGGCCGTGCGGGTGCTGGATGTCGGGGTCGGCGCCAACTGCATCTATCCACTGATCGGCTACAGCGACTACCGCTGGCAGTTCCTCGGTTCAGACATCGACAGCACAGCCCTGGCCGCCGCCAAGGCCATTGTCCAGGCCAACGGCTTGAACAAGGCCATCAGCCTGCGCCAGCAGGGCAATCCCAAGCAGATCCTCAACGGCCTGCTGGAAAGCGCCGAACGCTTCGACCTGACCCTGTGCAACCCGCCGTTCCACGCGTCCCTGGATGAAGCCACCCGGGGAAGCCAGCGCAAATGGCGAGCCCTGGGCAAGGCCGATCCCAAGCGCAAGCTGCCGGTGCTGAACTTTGGTGGGCAGGCCCGGGAACTCTGGTGCGAAGGCGGCGAAATCCGCTTCGTCAGCCAGTTGATCAGCGAGAGTGCAGGCGTCGGCCAGCAAGTGCTGTGGTTCAGCACCCTGGTGTCGAAGGCCTCGAACCTGCCGGCGATTGAAAGCGCGTTGAAAAAGGCCGGAGCCCTGGAAAGCCAGGTAGTGGAAATGTCCCAAGGCCAGAAACAGAGCCGCTTCGTCGCCTGGACCTTCAAGGACAAGGCACAGCAACAGGCCTGGAGTCAGGAACGCTGGGTGAGGAAGAACTGAAGAGACGGGGGGATCGAGCGACGATTCACCTTGCGTGAATCGGTGTTACACAAACCGTGCCCGGAAAACTTCTGAGCACGGTTTCACTGCAAGTATTACTTGTTAACAGCGTCGGTCAGGCCTTTAGCCACAACCAGCTTGATAACTTTCTTGGCAGCGATTTCGATGGCAGCGCCAGTCGATGGGTTACGGCCAGTACGGGCAGGACGCTCGGTCACTTTCAGTTTGCCGATACCTGGCAGAGTGATTTCGCCGCCATTTTCCAATTGATCAGCAACGATCTGAGCCAGTTGGTCCAGGGCGTTACGCGCGGTGGTTTTCGGCGCGTCGATAGCTTCAGCGATATCAGCGATCAGTTGGTCTTTAGTAATAGCCATTGTGGTGTTCCTTCCCTATCAAATTCATTTGGATTGCAGAGTGCAGTGTCAGCCATCGAGCCAGATCTTGTGAATCTGGCACCCCGGTTACAACCACGACGGATCGGGGTTATAGATACCGAAATCAGGGTTTGGTTCGACCCGACAAATGCTGAATGCACGCTTAACGCTGAGACATCGCGTAAGACGGGGCAAAACTAGCACACAGACGGGGAAATATCCGCTTCTACCTAGCCATTTGGTCAGCTTTATTGCTCTAAATCGGTAAAAAATTGCATAAGCGTTACCGACGAGCCGTTCATCACCCGGCAAACCGCGCCAAAACCAATGGGTGCGGTACACTGGGCACTTTTTCGGGGAGCCCGCCCTCCCCCTTCAATCAGCCGAGAAGCCCATGCCGATCCGTCATTGCATCGTCCACCTGATCGACAAAAAACCCGACGGCAGCCCCGCAGTCCTGCACGCCCGAGACTCCGAACTGGCAGAGTCCGCGGCCATCGAGAACATGCTCGCCGACCTCAATGAAAGCTATAACGCCAAACAGGGCAAAGCCTGGGGGCTGTTCCATCCCGAGTCCGGCGCGTTCCCCTTCAGCGGCTGGCTGAAGGAGTACCTGGACGGCGGCCAGGACTTCACCACGTTCAGCCGGGTGGCAGTGGAGCACCTGCAGAAGCTGATGGAAGAATCCAACCTGTCGGTGGGTGGCCACGTGCTGTTTGCCCACTACCAGCAGGGCATGACCGATTACCTGGCCATCGCCCTGCTGCACCACAGCGAAGGCGTGGCGGTGACCGACCAGTTGGACGTGACACCGTCGCGCCACCTGGACCTGGGCCAGCTGCACCTGGCAGCACGGATCAACATCTCCGAGTGGCAGAACAACAAGCAGTCCAAGCAGTACATCTCCTTTATCAAGGGCAAGAACGGCAAGAAGGTCTCGGAGTACTTCCGCGACTTCATCGGCTGCCAGGAAGGGGTCGACGGCCCGGGCGAGACCCGTACCCTGCTCAAGGCCTTCAGTGACTTCGTCGAAAGCGAAGACCTGCCGGAAGACTCCGCCCGGGAGAAAACCAAGACCCTGGTGGACTACGCCAGCAGCCAGGCCAAGCTCGGCGAACCCATGGGCCTGGAAGAGCTCTCGGAACTGATCGACGAGGATCGCCCCAAGGCGTTCTACGATCACATCCGCAACAAGGATTACGGGCTGTCGCCAGAGATTCCCGCGGACAAGCGCACCCTCAATCAGTTCCGCCGCTTCACCGGCCGCGCCGAAGGCTTGTCCATCAGCTTCGAAGCCCATCTGCTGGGCTCGAAAATCGAGTACGACGAAGAAGCCGGGACCCTGATCATCAAGGGCCTGCCAACCCAGCTGACCGACCAGCTCAAGCGCCGCAACTGATGCTCCAGGGGGTATTGAAGAAGTTCCTGCTGATCCTGCTGGTGGTGGTGATCTACCAGCACTGGGGCAAGATCGAGCGGCTGTTCAACCCTTCGGCGGTGGTCAGCGAAGCGATCCGCAGCCAGGCCCGGGTGGTGTTGTACGCCACCGACTGGTGCGGCTACTGCAAGGCCACCCGGCGCTTTCTCGATCAGAAGGGCATTCCCTACCGCGAGTTCGATATCGAGAAAGATGCCGAGGCACGTAAGGCCTATACCGCCCTGGGCGGTGCCGGGATTCCGATCCTCGATGTGAATGGCACTCTGATCCGCACCTACGATCCCGATGCCATCCTGGCGGCGCTGCAACCTTAGCGGGAGGCGCTTGCCAACTCCTACAGATGTGGCTCACTGCGCCTGGATGCGGAAACCCAACCGCGGGAAGTGCACGTGCACCACGCCGGCACGCGAATCTTCGCGACGCAGGATCAACTCCTCAGTACCGGCAAACAGCAACTCACCCGCCACCGGATCGACGCCATAGTCGGTCGCAGCAATCACCACCTGCTGCCCTGCCACAAAGCCGTTGGGATCGACAAACCGCTCATCCGGCAGCGGCGCCGGCGTTGCGCTGCGCGATACCTCAAGGGCCTCTTCGGCGCTCATCTCGGTGCAGGAGCCATGACCAAAACCCAGCACCCGCGCCAACCAGGCGGATACCGCCGGGTACTCGTCCACCAGCGGTGCGGTCACCGGCGTGCCCTTGAGGAACCACAGCGGGTGAGCCAGGGCGATATCGGCAATCGACGGCTCGCCAAACAGGAAGTCTCCCGGCTCGCGCTGCAGTTGCTGCTCCAGACGCGCCATGAGGGTCGGCCACTGATGCTTGGCCACGTCCAGGGGCAGACGGCTGGCGCTGCCGCCACTGAACAGCCCGGCGCGGTCGGCCATGAAGGCCTTGACCGCTTCCGGCGCCAGCTTGCCAAAGCGCACAGCCGCCGATTCGGGCTGGAACACCAGGGTCACCGCATGCTGGAAGACCACCGAGTCGACCCAGGCGGCGAAGGTCGCGCTGATCATTTCCTGGCCTTCGGGGAACAGCGCCGGCGAGGCTTTTTCCCACTCCAGGCGGCGCGCGATCAAGGCCGTGTCGCAATAGATATCCGCCCCGATCTGCAACACCGGGGTCTTGCGATAGCCGCCGGTCAGGGCCGTCAGGTCGGGTTTGGGCATGACCGGGGAAATCTTCACGGAGCGCCAGGACAGGCCCTTGAAACCCAGCAGCAAGCGGGCTTTTTCCGCAAAGGGAGAGGTCGGGTAATGGTGCAGGATCAACTCTGACATGCTGGGGTCCGCCGGAAGAGGGAGAGCGCTGAGCTTAGCGCGCAATCCCTTGACGGCCTACAGATCCAACTGATGAGAACCTATCAGTCAGAGTGATGCCGTGGCGCCGGCAGAAGCCACCAGGCACTCCTTGGCGCTCTTCCTGAGTTTCTTGATCAGCCGCTCCTGGCGCAGGGCCTCGCCCTTGTCGCGGCAGGCTTCGGTGTAGACCAGGGCCACCGCCGGGCTGGAGAGAAAGAAGCGCGCGCCCTTGCCGCTCTGGTGCTTGGCGAAGCGCTTCAGCGGGTCGTCGCTGATGCCGCAGTAGAGGGCACCATTGGCCGCGCGTACCAGGTACACAAACCAGGGTTTGCTGTCGGGCGCAGACCGCTCGGCGGCAATCGCGGGGGTTGGATCGGGGCTGCTCACAAAAAGAATCGAGGCCTGTGGAAAACAAGCCGCGATCTTAGCAGAGGATGACGCTCAGCGACCGCTCTGGAAGGCCTTGAGGCCTTTGCGGGCCTGGGTGCGAACGGCATTTTTGACCAGCGGCGTCCAGCCCAGCAACAGCCCCTTGGCCCCCAGGGCCTGACGCGCCCAGCGCCACATATCGAAATGATCGTGGTGCTCGCAGATCTTGCCGTCGCGAAACACGAAGCGCGCCTGAATGTCATTGACCACGGTGTTGCCGGTCTGGCTGAACAGGTAGGTGGCGACCCAGTGCGCGCCACCCGAACGCTCGTCGGCACGCACCTGATCAAACGTCAGGGAAAAGTCCTTGGCCCGGGTGGTGAGCATGCGCCACATGTCGCCGGCATCACGTCCGCGCAATTCACCGAAGGCCGGATCGCTGAACAGCACATCCTCGGTATAACAGGCGCTCATGGCCTCGGCATCGAGGCGCTGGAAGGCCTGGTAGAACTCGGTGATCAGGGCGCGGTGGGCATCACTCATGAGCGGACTCCGAAAGGGCAAGGGGGATGCAGCACAATAATCCGCAAGCCCCGTGAACACTACCGGCATTTGCCCCGCAAATACCGGGACTCAAGCCCGTCAGATTCTCTCGCTCTGCGCCTGCACATACAGCGCACGGCCAGCGCCCAACCCAGCGACGATCGCACCGCAACCCAGTACCGCGAAAATCCAGCCCACGGCGCTCCAGCCACCGGTCCAGTCGTGTACCAGGCCCACCGCGAAGGGCCCCATGGACGCCAGGGTGTAGCCGATGCCCTGGGCCATGCTCGACAGGTTGGCGGCCACATGAGGGTCCCGCGAACGCAGGACGATCAGGGTCAGGGCCAGGCTGAAGGTGCCTCCCTGCCCCAGGCCCAGCAGGATCGCCCAGCCCCACAAGCCGTCAATGGGCGCGTACAGGCAACCGAACAGCCCACCCAGGGTCATCAGCATGACGATCACGATGGCCAGGCGCTGGTCCTTGCCTCGGGTCGCCAGCCAGGGCGCGGCCAGCGAACTGGCCAGTTGCACGATCACCGAGCCGGACAGCACCAGGCCAGCCTGAGTCGGGCTCAGCCCACGGCCGATCAGGATCGACGGCAACCAGCCAAAGACGATGTAGGCCAGGGAGGACTGCAGCCCCATGTACAGGGTCACCTGCCAGGCCAGCCGGTCGCGCAGCAAGCCGCGTACACGGAAGACCACATGATGGGCGCCGTGTTTCTGCCCCACCTGGGGCAACCAGAACAGCGCCGCCACCATGGCCGGCACGACCCAGAAGCCCAGGCCCATGGCCCAGTTGTTGCCGAAGTGCTGGCTCAGGGGCACGGTGGCCCCAGCCGCCATCGCCGCCCCCAGGCACAAGGCCATGGTGTAGACCCCCGTCATGGTGCCCGCGTGCCGGGCAAAGTCACGTTTGACGATGCCCGGTAGCAGTACCCCGATCACCCCAATGCTGGCGCCGGCCAGGATGCTCCCGGCAAAGACGCCGAACTCACCCAGGGAACTGCGCAGCACGATGCCCAGGGCCAGGGTCATGAGGATGCCCAGGACCACGCGCTCGGCGCCAAAACGCCGGGCCAGCAGCGGCGCCAAAGGCGCGAACAAGCCCAGGCACAGCACCGGCAGAGTGGTCAGCAGGCCGGCCTTGGCGGCCGACAGCCCCAGCTGCTGCGACACATCGCTGAGCAGCGGCGCCATGCTCGACAGCGCCGGACGCAGGTTCAGCGCCACCAGGATCAGCCCCAGCAGCAACAGCCAGGGCCGACGCACCGCGGGCGGGGCCTGCTGAAGCTCCTCGTCATCGGCCTCGGCGTCGATCAGCAGCTCTTCGAGCTCGGCAGAACGCCGAGGAGCAGACGGGGTATTCGGGGGGGCCTGGTGATTGGACATGAAGGTCTCGGATTCAGGATTCATTGATCAACTGGCGGGAAATGCTCTTGGCCCGCTCGGGGTCGCGTTGCTCGATGGCGTCCAGCAAGTGCTGGTGGCGGTCGAAGACCTCCTGGCGCCTGGGCGTCACGGTCAAGGTCTGGCGCAACTGCGCGCCGACCACGCTGGAGAAGTAGCGGTACAGCTGGCTGAGGGTCGGGTTGTGGGCGGCATCCACCAGACGCTGGTGAAACACCAGGTCACAGGCGATGTAACTTTCCAGGTCGCCGTGAAAGTGCCCGCCACTGACGTGCAGGGCTGCGCTCAGCTCCTGCAGGTCTTCCTCGGTGCGGCGCAGGGCCGCCAGGCCGACCGCCTCCACTTCGAGGATCTGCCGGGTTTCCCGGGCCTGTTCCAGGGAGCACTGCGACAGGGCCTGGAGCATGTCCAGCGGATCGGCCACCGCCCGCAGGTAACTGCCATCGCCCTGGCGGATCTCGATCAGCCCGGAAAACGCCAGGACGCGCATGGCCTCGCGCACGGTATTGCGGCTGATACCCAGCTCACTGGCCAGTTCCGGCTCGGTGGGCAGGCGCTGGCCCACCGCCCAGGTGCCACGGGTGATGCGCAGGCGCAACTGTTCCAGGGCCTGGTCGACCAGAGAACGTTTGATCAGGGGGGAGATTTCGCTCATTCAACTCACTCTTTCATCCAATCATCGGACGAATTGTCCGACATGGTATTCAGCCCTTTCTCAGAGTTCAACGTTTTAGGCTGGAGGAGGCACTTTCGCCAATTCAAACAGGCCCTGACAAAAAACCCTTTAAGGGTAATTTCGAGTCAGCCTCAAGGGTGTCTCATGGAAACGAAAACACCTCACTACGACCTCTCGCTGATCAAGGCGCAGGTCGTTCGGCAAGGAACTCGGATTGTCCCTGGCCACCATGCAACGAGTGATGGCCGGGCTCCAGGGCAGCATGTTCAACAAATCGATGACCACCTATAGCGACATCGGCTGTGGCAGGACCTGTATTACACCCGCATCGACCACTGGACGCTCTACATCAAGGTCACCTACCGCCCCGGTGCAGGGCCTTCCGTGATCGCCTTCAAGGAGGCAGAGACATGAAACGACAACAATGCTACAGCTGCGGCGCTCCGACCGGCATGCTGGAGTTCGAGCAGCGCAGCGAGCTCATCGACTACCGGCACCTGTTGCGTCACCTCCATGGCCTGGCGGGCTGGGAATGCCAGGAATGCGGTGAAATCGAATTCGACGCCGCCAGCGCGCAACGCTACGCCGCCGCGGGCGACCAGTTGCTGGAAGATTACCGGCAGCGCGTTGCCGCGGACATGAAACGCATCCGCCGCAAGCTGCACCTCTCGCAAAAAGAAGCGGTCAGGCTGCTGTCCGGCGGCGGGCACAATGCCTTTTCCCGTTACGAGCGCGGCGAAGTCAGCGCGCCCCAACCGCTGTACATGCTGATGCGCCTGCTGGACCGCCACCCTCAGTTGATGAAGGACGTACTGGAGCTCAGCGAACCACAGCTGGCGCCCTCAGCCTTGGGCGTCCCTCCCGAACCACAGCTCGGCGCTGCCGGCAGTTGAACGCCAGGCAAAAATAAACCCGGAACCAGTCCGGGTTTATCGTCAGCGCCAGCCGTGCATCAGGATCAATGCAGGATCTGGCTCAGGAACAGCTTGGTGCGGTCGTTCTGCGGGTTGTCGAAGAAGTCGTTGGGTGCCGCCTGCTCGACGATTTCGCCCTTGTCCATGAAGATCACCCGGTTGGCCACGGTGCGCGCGAAGCCCATTTCGTGGGTCACGCAGAGCATGGTCATGCCGTCTTCGGCCAGGCCGATCATGGTGTCCAGCACCTCCTTGACCATTTCCGGGTCCAGAGCCGAGGTCGGTTCGTCGAACAGCATGATCTTGGGCTTCATGCACAACGCGCGGGCAATCGCCACCCGTTGCTGCTGGCCACCGGACAGCTGGCCCGGGTACTTGTTGGCCTGCTCCGGAATGCGCACCCGCTCCAGGTAATGCATGGCGATTTCCTCGGCCTTGCGCTTGGGCATCTTGCGCACCCACATCGGCGCCAGGGTGCAGTTCTGCAAGATGGTCAGGTGCGGGAACAGGTTGAAGTGCTGGAACACCATGCCCACTTCCCGGCGAATGGCCTCGATCTGCTTGAGGTCGTTGGTCAGCTCCACGCCGTCCACCACGATGCGCCCCTGCTGGTGCTCTTCCAGGCGGTTGAGGCAACGGATGGTGGTCGACTTGCCCGAGCCCGAAGGCCCGCACAGGACAATGCGCTCGCCCTGGCGGACGTTGAGGTTGATGTCCTTCAACACGTGGAACTGGCCGTACCACTTGTTCACACCCTGCATCTGAATAATGCCTTCAGGGCCCACAGGCTTTTTGCTCGCTTCACTCATGGAGATACTCCTAACGCTTGTGGCCTGTGTCCAACTTACGCTCCAGATGCATGGAGTAGCGGGACATACCAAAACAGAAAATCCAGAACACCAGGGCCGCGAAGACATAGCCTTCGGTGGCCATGCCCAGCCATTTGGGGTCGGCGGCGGCCTGCTTGACGCTGTTGAGCAGGTCGAACAGGCCGATGATGATCACAAGGCTGGTGTCCTTGAACAGGGCGATGAAGGTGTTGACGATGCCGGGAATCACCAGCTTCAGGGCCTGCGGCAGAATCACCAGGCCCATGGCCCGCCAGTAGCCCAGGCCCATGGCCGCCGCCGCTTCGTACTGGCCCTTGGGAATGGCTTGCAGGCCACCGCGCACCACCTCGGCCACGTAGGCCGACTGGAACAGGATCACCCCGATCAGGGCCCGCAGCAGCTTGTCGAAGTTCATGCCCTCGGGCAGGAACAGCGGCAGCATCACCGAGGACATGAACAGCACGGTGATCAGCGGCACGCCGCGCCAGAACTCGATGAAGGTCACGCAGACCACGCGAATCGCCGGCAGGTTGGAACGCCGTCCCAGCGCCAGCAGGATCCCCAGGGGCAGGGCTCCGGCAATCCCCACCGTGGCGATCACCAGGGTCAGCATCAGGCCGCCCCACTGGCTGGTGGCGACATTGCTCAGGCCCAGGTAGCCGCCGTGCAACAGGCTGTAGGCAATGATCGGGTACGCCACCAGGAAGCACAGCCCGTAGATCGCCTTGCGCGGAAAGCGCGAGATGAACAACGGTGCGGCACCGATCACCGCCAGCCACACGGTCAGGTCCACCCGCCAGCGCAATTCCACCGGGTAGTAGCCGTACATGAACTGGCCGAAACGCTGCTGGATGAACACCCAGCAGGCGCCGCCCTGGGTGCAATCGGCACGGGTGGTGCCGACCCAGTTGGCGTCGAGGATCGCCCAGTGCAGCAGCGGCGGCACCACCAGGTAGATCAGGTAGAAGGCGAACAGGGTCAACAGCGTGTTGAGCCAATTGGAGAACAGGTTGGCGCGCGTCCACGCCAGCACGCCAATGCTGCGGCTGGGCGGCGGCATATCAGGCTTGAAAGTATGAGTCGTCATGGGCGCTTCCTCACCGCTCGATCAGCGCAATGCGCTTGTTGTACCAGTTCATCAGCAGGGAAATGCTGATGCTGATCGCCAGGTACACGCTCATGGTGATGGCAATGACCTCGATGGCCTGGCCGGTCTGGTTGAGCACCGTGCCGGCAAACAGCGAGACCATTTCCGGGTAGCCGATACCGGCGGCCAGGGACGAGTTCTTCGCCAGGTTCAGGTATTGGCTGGTCAGCGGCGGAATGATCACCCGCAGGGCCTGGGGAATGATCACCTTGCGCAGGGTCGGGCCGTTGCGCAGCCCCAGGGAACGGGCCGCCTCGGTCTGGCCGTGGCTCACCGACTTGATCCCGGAGCGCACGATCTCGGCGATGAACGCCGCGGTGTAGACGGTCAGGGCCAGGGTCAGGGCCAGGAGTTCGGGAATCAGCACCCAGCCGCCAACGAAGTTGAAGCCTTGCAGCTTCGGCAACTCCCAATGCACCGGCGAACCGAAGAGCAGCGTGCACAACGCCGGAATCACCAGCAGCAGTGCCAGCCCGGTCCAGAACTTGTGGAACGGCACGCCTGTGGCTTCAAAGCGTTTGTTGGCCCAGCGGCACATCAGCACGATGGCGACAATGGCCAGCACCACACTCGCCACAAACGCCCAGAACCCCGGGGCCATTTGCGCCGCCGGCATGTTCAGGCCCCGGCTGCTGACGAAGAAGGTGTCGCCGAAGTTGTGGCTGTTGCGCGGCCCCGGCATGGTCAGGAACACCGCGAAGTACCAGAACAGGATCTGCAGCAGCGGCGGAATGTTGCGAAACACCTCCACATACACCGTCGCCAGCTTGCTGATGATCCAGTTCGGCGACAGCCGCGCCACCCCGATGATGAACCCCAGCAGGGTCGCCAGGATCACCCCGATGACCGTCACCAGCAGTGTGTTGAGCAGGCCGATGACGAAGACCCGGGCATAGCTGTCCGCTTCGGTGTAGGCAATCAGGTGTTGAGCGATGCCGAAACCGGCGCTGCGCTCAAGAAAGTCGAAACCCGAGGTGATACCCCGGTGCTGGAGGTTGGTTTGCGTGTTGTCGAACAGAAACCAGCCCAGCGAAACCACCGCCACAAGGGTGATGATCTGGAACAGCCAGGCGCGCACACGCGGATCGCTGAGGCTAAGCCTCTGCTTGGGTGCGCCGATTGTATTTTGCATGAAGTGCCCCAGGAATAATGGAACAGAACATCACCCGGCGGTTGGCCCGCCGGGTGATAGAACCATCAGCGCACAGGTGGTGCGTATTGGATGCCGCCGTTGTTCCACAGCGCGTTCAGGCCGCGGTCGATGGCCAGTGGCGTGCTCTTGCCGAGGTTTTTCTCGAACACTTCACCGTAGTTACCTACTTGCTTGACGATCTGTACTACCCAGTCCTTCGGCAGTTTCAGGTCTTTGCCGTATTCGCCGTCCGCGCCCAGCAGACGTGCTACATCAGGGTTCTTGGTGGACTTGGCTTCAGCCTCGACATTTTTCGAGGTGATGCCCGCCTCTTCGGCGTTGAGCATGGCGAACAGGGTCCACTTAACGATGCTGAACCACTCTTCGTCGCCTTTACGCACCACCGGGCCCAAAGGCTCCTTGGAGATGGTTTCCGGCAGTACGACATAATCGGTCGGGGTCGCCAGTTTGCTGCGCTGTGCATAGAGCTGGGACTTATCGGAGGTGAGCACGTCGCAGCGCCCGGACTCCAGCGACTTGGCGCTTTCATCGGAGGTATCGAAGGTGATCGGGGTGTATTTCAGGCCATTGCCGCGGAAGTAGTCCGACACGTTCAGCTCGGTGGTGGTACCGGCTTGAATACAGATGGTCGCACCGTCCAGCTCCTTGGCACTTTTCACCCCCAGCTTGTTGTTCACCAGGAAGCCGATGCCGTCGTAATAAGTGACGCCGGCGAACATCAGGCCCATGCCCGCGTCGCGGGAGCTGGTCCAGGTGGTGTTGCGCGACAGCACGTCGATTTCGCCGGACTGCAGCGCCGTGAAGCGCTCCTTGGCATTCAACTGGCTGAACTTGACCTTGGTCGCGTCGCCGAATACCGCGGCAGCCACCGCGCGGCAGACGTCGGCATCGATGCCGAGGATCTTGCCTGTAGCGTCCGGTACCGAGAAACCCGGCAACCCGTCACTGACACCGCACTGTACGAATCCTTTCTTCTGTACTGCATCGAGGGTCGCACCCGCCTGTGCGAAACCGCTCATACCCAGAACCGTAGCCGCCGTGACGACGGCCAGGGTGGATTTCAACATCTTCATTAAAACCTCCAATTTTGCTCTTGTTGTGTCGGAGCTTGAGTCCTGCCGCGCCCTCTTGAGGCGCTGACCCGTGTAGGCTTTTTTATAGGGTCAAGCGGCGTAAGACCTTCGCTATGAGTCTAGTAGGAGAAATCCACGTAATGGGGGGCCTACTTCTCACCAATCGGCCGAACGGGCTGTAGCCCTTCGCAGTTCGCAGAGCCCGTAGCGGCCATTGGCGAACCTTTATCAGAGGAGGTTGGCTATCCCATCGACGGCGGTAGCCTGCTAGTGTTACCGCCGGCGGAAAGGGCGTTCACTTCGATTCCTCTTTCTGCCTCATAGCAAAGCCCGTACCACAGTCACGGCTAAAGCGTTTCAGCCAGTGGTCAATAGCAAAACGTTCAACCGGGCGACATCTTCTTCACCGATCAACCGGGCGCGCCCCTCAATCACGCACCCAATCAGCGCGCACGCACATAAATGGAGCAGCCATGACCGAGCCCTTGATTCTTCAGCCCAGCAAGCCCGCAGATGCCTGTGTGATCTGGCTTCATGGCCTGGGAGCGGACCGTTACGACTTCTTGCCGGTGGCCGAGATGCTGCAGGAAACCCTGCTGAGCACGCGCTTCGTCCTGCCCCAGGCGCCGACCCGGGCAGTGACCATCAATGGCGGATATGCCATGCCCAGCTGGTACGACATTTTGGCCATGAACCCGGCTCGTGCGATCAGTCGCGAACAGCTCGAAGAATCGTCTGATGAGGTCATCAGACTGATCGAAGAACAGCGCACCAGCGGAATAGACGCATCACGCATTTTCCTCGCGGGGTTCTCCCAAGGTGGCGCTGTTGTGCTGCACACCGCCTTCCTCAAATGGCAGGGGCCACTGGGTGGCGTACTTGCCCTGTCCACCTACGCCCCGACCTTCAGCGATGAACTGCAACTTTCGGCCAGCCAGCAGCGGATTCCGGTACTGTCGCTGCACGGCCAGTACGACGAAGTGGTGCAGAACGCCATGGGCCGCACCGCCTATGAGTACCTGAAGCAGCATGGTGTCACCGTGACATGGCAGGAATACCCAATGGAACACGAGGTGTTACCAGAGGAAATCCGCGACATCGGCACCTGGTTGAGCGAGCGTTTACGCTAGAAAATCCGCCTCCCGCGCCCCCGGCGAGCAACAGACTACGCCGCGCCCGTTTCTTGCATTACACTGGCCGGCGTACATTCCTTAACCAATTGATGAGATGACCGTGCTCAAAGCACTCAAGAAAATCTTCGGTAAAAGCGAGGCTGAGCCGCTCGCGCCAAGCCCCAGTGCCCCTTCCCCCAGTTCCAGCAGCCGCAATGACGGCCGTCAGCCGGAACGGAGCGCACCCGCTACCGCAGCTAAAAAAGAACCGGTGAACACACCGGCCGCCCCTTCTGCTCCCAAAGCGCCACGCCAAGAGAAGCCCAAGGCCGAGCAACCCAAGCCTGAGCAGCCGCGCCGTCCGCGCGCGCCAAAACCGCCGGTCAGCACCTGGAAACTCGAAGACTTCGTGGTCGAACCCCAGGAAGGCAAGACCCGCTTCCACGATTTCAAGCTGGCACCGGAACTGATGCACGCCATCCAGGACCTGGGCTTTCCTTATTGCACGCCGATCCAGGCCCAGGTGCTGGGCTATACCCTGGCGGGCAAGGATGCCATCGGCCGGGCCCAGACCGGCACCGGCAAGACTGCGGCATTCCTGGTTTCGATCATCACCCAGCTGCTGCAAACCCCGCCGCCTAAAGAGCGCTACATGGGCGAGCCACGGGCGCTGATCATTGCCCCGACCCGGGAACTGGTGGTGCAGATCGCCAAGGACGCCGCGGCGCTGACCAAGTACACCGGCCTCAACGTCATGACCTTCGTCGGCGGCATGGATTTCGACAAGCAGCTCAAGCATCTGGAAGCCCGCCACTGCGACATCCTGGTGGCCACCCCGGGCCGTCTGCTGGACTTCAACCAGCGCGGCGACGTGCACCTGGACATGGTCGAGGTGATGGTGCTGGACGAAGCCGACCGCATGCTCGACATGGGCTTCATCCCGCAGGTGCGGCAGATCATCCGCCAGACCCCGCCCAAGAGCGAACGCCAGACCCTGCTGTTCTCGGCCACCTTCACCGATGACGTGATGAACCTGGCCAAGCAATGGACCACCGATCCGGCGATCGTCGAGATCGAAGCCGAGAACGTCGCCAGTGAAAACGTCGAACAGCATATTTATGCCGTGGCCGGCGCCGACAAGTACAAGCTGCTGTACAACCTGGTCACCGACAATGGCTGGGAACGGGTCATGGTCTTCGCCAACCGCAAGGATGAAGTGCGGCGCATCGAAGAACGCCTGGTACGCGATGGGGTGAACGCCGCCCAGCTGTCTGGCGACGTGCCGCAGCACAAGCGGATCAAGACCCTGGAAGGCTTCCGCGAAGGCAAGATCCGGGTGCTGGTGGCCACCGACGTGGCCGGTCGCGGCATTCACATCGACGGCATCAGCCACGTGATCAACTTCACCCTGCCGGAAGTGCCGGACGACTACGTGCACCGCATCGGCCGTACCGGGCGTGCCGGGGCCGACGGCGTGTCCATCAGCTTCGCCGGCGAGGACGACTCCTACCAGCTGCCATCGATCGAAGCCCTGCTGGGACGCAAGATCAGCTGCGAGATGCCGCCCGCCGAACTGCTGCGCCCTGTAGAGCGCAAACGCCCGCAAGCCTGATAACGGGCACACCAAAAAAACGCAGCCATCACCGGCTGCGTTTTTTTTCGCCTGGATATTGCCCGCAAAAACTAAAAGTCCATAATGGACAAATTAGTTTAATTTGATGGGAACCCTTGCATGTCCAGCACGCCCTACCTGATTGCCCGGCCCGAAGCTCGCCAGTTGCTCGGGCAGATCGACGTCCCGCGGATTTTGCGCAAACTGTTCCGCGACCTGGCCGCCGGGCTCGCCGTACAGCCGGCGCAACAGCTGGTGGAGTTTCCCCAGGGCGCCGGCGACTTCATCAACTACCTGGGGGTGCTGGCTGAAGATCGGGTGTACGGGGTCAAGACTTCACCCTACATCGTCCGCGCCGAAGGCCCGCTGGTCACCGCCTGGACCCTGCTGATGTCCATGGACAGCGGCCAGCCGCTGTTGCTGTGCGACGCCGCCGAACTGACCACCGCGCGCACCGCCGCGACCACGGCGGTCGCCGTCGAGGCTCTGGCCAGGCCCGAGGCCCGGCACCTGACAATCATCGGCAGCGGCGCGGTCGCCCAGGCTCACCTGCACTATGTGAAAGATCTGCGCCAATGGCAGAGCATCCGCCTCTATTCCCCAAGCCTGGCTCGCAAGTCCGCCGAGGACCTTGCGCGGCTCAAGGCCCTCGACCCACGCCTGCAACTGGTCCCCGAGCTGGAAGAGGCGCTCAAAGACGCCGACGTGATCATGCTCTGCACTTCGTCCGCCGGGCCGGTGATCGATCCGCGCCGCCTCGGCCAGCCGGCGCTGATCACCTCCATCAGCACCAACGCGCCACGGGCCCATGAAGTACCGCCCGCGGCCCTGCCGGAACTGCAGGTCTACTGCGACTACCGGCGCACCACCCCGGGCTCGGCTGGAGAAATGCTGATCGCCAGCGAACAGCACGGCTGGGACAGCGCAGCGATTCTCGGTGACCTGCCCGAGCTGCTCAGCGGCCAGGCCCGGCGCCCCAACGCCGAGCGCCACGTGTTCTTCCGCTCCATCGGCCTGGGCCTGGAAGACATCGCCCTGGCCAATGCCCTGTACCACTTGCAGCGCCAGCCATAAGCCCCGTCACCTGCATCTTTTCCGGAGTTATCAATGACCCAGGCAGATTTCATCATCATCGGCGGCGGTATCGCCGGGGCCTCCACCGGTTACTGGCTGTCGCGCCACGGCCGGGTCATCGTGCTGGAACGCGAGTCGCACCCGGCCTACCACTCCACCGGCCGCTCCGCCGCGCTCTACACCGCCGCCTATGGCACTGCCCAGGTGCGCGCCCTGACCCTGGCCAGCCGGGACTTTTTCGACCACCCGCCAGAAGGTTTCTGCGAACACCCACTGCTGACGCCACGGGGTGAAATGACCGTGGACTTCAACGGTGACCCGGCCGAACTGAACAGTCAGTACCTCAGCGCCAAGGCCACGGTGCCGGAGATGCAACGCCTGAGCGCTGACGAAGCCTGCGCCCGCCTGCCGATCCTGCGCCGCGAAAAGGTCCACGGGGCCCTCTACGACCCCAGTGCCAGCGACATCGACACCGACGCCCTGCACCAGGGCTACCTGCGGGGCATTCGCCGCCATCAGGGCCAGGTCCATACCGACCATGAAGTGCTGGGATTGCGCCGTGATGAACAAGGGCTGTGGCAGGTCCAAACCAGCGGCCAGACCTTCAGCGCCCCCCTGCTGATCAACGCCGCCGGCGCCTGGGCCGACCAGATCGGCGCCATGGCCGGCGCCCGCCGCCTGGGCCTGCAACCCAAGCGCCGCGCGGCGTTTATTTTCGCCGGCCCGGAAGGGCTCGATACTCACCACTGGCCGATGCTGGTGAGCCTGGACGAATCCTTCTACATGAAGCCCGACGCCGGCATGTTCCTCGGCTCGCCGGCCAACGCCGACCCGGTCGAACCCCATGATGTGCAGCCCGAGGAGCTGGACATTGCCCTGGGCATCTACCAGATCGAAGAGGCCACCACCCTGAGCATCCGACGTCCGACCCGGACCTGGGCCGGCCTGCGCAGCTTTGTCAGCGACGGCGACCTGCTGGCCGGTTTCGACCCACAGGTGCCCGGGCTGTTCTGGGTTGCCGGGCAAGGCGGCTACGGCATCCAGACCTCCCCGGCCATGGGCCAGGCCAGCGCCGCCCTGGTGCGTGGCCAGCCGCTGCCGGAACAGCTGGCCCGCTTCGGCCTCACGCCCGCCATGTTGTCCCCTGCCCGCCTCGGCTGAAGGCCCTCAAGATGACGCGCCCGAACGATTGCGGCACACTCCCAGCGCCCGCCAACGGCGGGCGCCGATGCCGCCTGGAGTACGACCCATGACCTCACCCGCAAAGGACCCTGCCCTGGACAATTTCCGGGCGATTGCCGATGCCATTGCCACGCTGTTCTTCCCTCACGCCGAGGTGGTGCTCCACGACCTGCGCACGCAGAAGATCGACTACATCGCCAACAACCTGTCCAAGCGCGAAGTGGGCGACGACGCGGCCCTGGAAGACCTGCTCAGCGGCGACAGCGAGGAACGCAACATTGGCCCCTATGAAAAGCTCAACTGGGACGGTCAGAAGATCCGTAGCCTCAGCAGCGTGCTGCGCGACAGCCAGGGCCAGCCAATGGCCGTGCTGTGCATCAACCTGAACATCTCGCTGCTGGAAAACGCCAAGGCGGCGCTGGACCTGTTTCTCTCACCGAGCAAACTGATTCCCCAGCCCGACTCGCTGTTTCGCGACGACTGGCAGGAACGCATCAACACCTTCCTGCACAACTGGCTGCGCGAACGCCAGCTGGGGCTGAACCTGCTGACCCGCGACCACAAGCGCGAGCTGGTGCTGGCGCTGCACGCCGAGGGCGCCTTCAAGGGCAAGAGCGCCTCCAACTACGTGGCCAACGTGCTGAACATGGGCCGGGCCACGGTGTACAAGCACCTGAAGGAATTGAAGGGACAGTAAATGATCGCGAGCAAGCCCGCCCCTACACGCAATTGCCTATCCCTGTAGGAGCGAGCTTGCTCGCGAAAGCGCCCTCAAGAACGCCGTACTCTCTCAATCTCCATAAATATCCGACTTGAAGTACTTGGCCTGGATCTTCTGATACTCACCCTTGGCGCGAATCTCATCGATGGCCTTGTTCAACTCGCCCACCAGTTCACTGTTGCCCTTGCGCACCGCGATCCCCGCGCCTTCGCCAACGTACTTCGGATCCTTCAACTCGGGCCCGACAAAGGCGTAGTCGGCGCCGCGTGGCATCGACAGGAAATCGTCCAGGGGAATGGTGTCGGCGAAAATCGCGTCCAGGCGCCCCGCCGCCAGGTCCATGTAGATCTCTTCGTTGTTGCTGTAGCGCACCACCTTGATGCCCTTGGGCTCGAAGACCTCGGTGGCGAAGCGATCGGTGGTGGTGGAACGTTGCACACCCACGGTCTTGCCCTTGAGGCTGGCGTACTGGTCATCCACCACCGCGCCCTTCTTCATCACCAGGCGCGACGAGGTGAAGTAGTACTTGTGGGTGAAATCCACCGATTTGCGGCGTTCCGCGGTGATGGTCATGGAGGACAGCGCGGCGTCGATCTTCTTCACCTTCAACGAGGGAATCAGGCCGTCGAACTCGCCCTCGATCCACTCGCACTTGACCTGCATCTGCGCGCACAGGGCATTGCCGATGTCGTAGTCGAAACCGCCAATCTTGCCGTCGGCGGTCTTGAAGGCGAACGGCGGATAAGCCGCCTCGATGCCCAGGCGCAGGGTTTTCTCGGCAGCCATCAGGCTGCTGCACGCCAACAGGCTCAAGGCCAGGCCACTGATGAGGGGGAATTTTTTCATGTTCGTTCTCTCGCGGGTTGTTGTTGGTTTGGCAAGACAGAAGGAAGGGGTGAAACGGGAGACGCAATATTTGTACTTGTAATTCCATACTGGACTTTTACGTACATATCGTCAACGGCGCGCGCAGCGACTTGTCCCCAGCGGTCGGCGGGAACAGTCGCAGTCGATTGCAGGTTGGATTACGGCGGGCTCAGGCCCCGCCGGCAGGCATCAGGGGATCAGTCTTTCCAGCGCTCGGCCGCAGCGTGATCACTGTCGCGGCCTTCCACCCAGCGCGGGCCGTCGGCGGTGTTTTCCTTTTTCCAGAACGGCGCCCGGGTCTTCAGATAATCCATGACAAAGGCGCAGGCATCGAAGGCCGCCTGGCGATGGGCACTGGCCGCGCCGACGAAGACAATGGGCTCGCCCGGCTCCAAGGCGCCGATGCGGTGCAGCACTTCCAGTTGCAGCAGTGGCCAGCGCTGCTCGGCTTCAGCCGCGATCTTGCCCAGGGCCTTTTCGGTCATGCCCGGGTAATGCTCCAGGAACATCCCGTGCACGTCCTGGCCGTCATTGAAGTCGCGCACGTAGCCGACAAAACTGACCACCGCGCCAACCCCGGTATTGGCGGCATGCATAGCGTTGACTTCGGCGCCGGGATCGAAGGCCGCGGCTTGCACACGAATCGCCATCTCAGCCTCCAGTCACGGTGGGGAAGAACGCCACTTCATCGCCGTCCGCCAGGGGTTCGTCCAGCTGGCACAGATCCTCGTTACGGGCGCACATCAGGTTCTGTTCGGCGAGCACGGCGGCCCCATCACGGGCCAACAGCGCCTGGCGCACATCGTCGACACACGCAAACGCCCCTTCGATCTCCAGGGCATCGAGCCCCAGCGCCTCACGGTAGCGGGCGAAAAACCTGACCTGGATCTTCATGCGTCAGCCACCCGGTATTGGCCGCTCTTGCCGCCGGTTTTCTCCAGTACCCGCACGCCTTCGATGATCATGCCGCGGTCCACGGCCTTGCACATGTCATAGATCGTCAACGCGGCGACGCTGGCGGCGGTCAACGCCTCCATCTCCACCCCGGTCTGCCCCGACAGCTTGCAACGCGCCACGATGCGCACGCTGTCCTCGCCTTCGGCACTGAGTTCGACCTTGACGCTGGTCAGCAGCAGCGGGTGGCACAGGGGAATCAGTTCGCTGGTCTTCTTCGCCGCCTGGATCCCGGCGATGCGCGCCACGGCGAACACATCGCCCTTGGGGTGACCGCCACTGACGATCATCTGCAAGGTTTGCGGGAGCATGCGCACCCGGGCTTCGGCCACCGCCTCGCGAAAGGTCACGGCCTTGTCGGTGACGTCGACCATATTGGCGCGCCCTTGGGAATCGAGATGAGTCAGCACGGTGTTACTCCTGATCAGGTGGGCCGATTGTAAACCTGCGGGTCAATTTTTCGCACGGGGCATCTGCCAGCGCGAAACGGCAATCAGCCCGACGAATAGGGCGCATCAGAACAACGAATTGGAGCCCGGTCGTGGATAAACGTACAACAGCGCCTACATCCAAAAAAGGAAGTCGCTTCATGGCCTTGTTCGTTTCGATCCTGCTCAGCCTGCTCGCCGGTTTCGCCGTGCCCCTCCAGGCCGGGACCAACGCCCGCCTGGGCACCCTGCTGGGGCATCCACTGTGGGCCACCGGTGTTTCGCTGCTGGTCAGCCTGCTGGTGCTGGGGGTCCTGCTGCTGTTCATCAAGGTGCCCAAGCCCAATCTCATGGCCGCCCTGCAAGGCCCCTGGTGGATCTGGATGGGCGGCCTGGCCGGAGTGCTCTACATCACCGTCGCGCTGTTGATGGCGCCACGCCTGGGGGCGCTGAATTTCATCATGGTGGTGATCATCGGCCAGTTGCTGATCTCGCTGATCATCGACTACTTCGGGCTGGTGGGCCTGCCACGCAAGGACATCAGCCTGCAGAAGCTGATCGGCGTGCTGGTGGTGATCGGCGGCTTCGTCATCACCACCCGTGGCTGAGGTGCCGCCTCAGTCCTTGGACACGCTGGCCAGCCTGACCTGCTCACGCAACCAGCGATGCGCCAGGTCATCACCGAAACGCGAATGCCAGATCTGCACGAACTTGAAGGGCGCAATGTTCAGCGGTGGGGTCAAGCGCAGCAGCCCCTGCTGCAGCGGGACTTCATCCAGGGTACGGCTGGCTACGGTGAGGATCAGGTCGGTGCCACGGATCATGTTCGGCGCCGCCCCCCAATGGGGCACGCTGACCGCAATCTGTCGCTGCAGGCCTTCGTCTGCCAGGCGGTGATCGACCTCACCGTTGAAGCAACCGTCCATCGACACCTGCAAATGGGGACGCGCCAGATAGGCGCTCAAATCCAGGCTTTGCTCCGCGCCCAACGTGCTGCCATCCACCAGGCAAGAGAAGGTCTCTTCGAACAGCACCTCCTTGACGATCTCTTCCCCAAGGCTGGGAAACACCCCCAGGGCCAAGTCAATCTGGCCCTGGGCAATCTGCTCGAACATCTCGTGGCGGCTGCCCTGGGTCACCACCAGGCGCATCAACGGCGCCTCACCGCGCAGGCGCACCAGCAACCGGGGAAGCACGATGGCCGCACCGTAATCCGACATTGCCAAGTGAAAGATCCGCTGAGAGGTGGCCGGATCGAAGTCCAGGGATTTGCCGAGCAAGGTCTCGATCTGGCTGAGAATCTCCTTGAGGGGCGCCTGCAGGCTACGGGCCAGCGGGCTGAGCAGCACGTCGTTGCCCTGGCGGATCAGCAATGGATCATCCAGTAGCACCCGCAGCTTGCCCAGGGAATGGCTGATGGCCGGCTGGCTCAGGTGCAGGCGCTCGCCGGTGCGGGTCACATGTTTTTCCGTCAGCAAGGCATCGAGGATTACCAACAGATTCAGGTCGATATTGCGCAGAGAAACACGGGGCATCCGGTATTTTCCAACTGGGACATGCTCGGCGGCGGGAGCGCAGGATAACCCGGGGCCAGGGCCCGGATGCAAAACGGGCGACCCGAAGGCCGCCCGTGCTGGAAGGGATTGCCGTTACAGATGGCTCTCCGCGTACTCCGCCAGGATCGAGCGCGGCACCCCTTGCAGGGTGATGTGCACACCGTTGGGGAAGTCCTTGAAGCGTTCGGTGAGGTAGGTCAGGCCCGAGCTGGTGGCCGACAGGTAAGGGGTATCGATCTGTGCCAGGTTGCCCAGGCACACCACTTTGGAACCGGCGCCGGCACGGGTGATGATGGTTTTCATCTGGTGCGGGGTGAGGTTCTGGCATTCGTCGATCAGGATCAGGCTCTGCTGGAAGCTGCGACCACGAATGTAGTTCAGGGATTTGAACTGCAACGGCACCTTGCTGAGGATGTAGTCGACGCTGCCGTGGGTGTTCTCGTCGTCCATGTGCAGGGCTTCGAGGTTGTCGGTGATGGCGCCCAGCCAGGGTTCCATCTTCTCCGCCTCGGTGCCCGGCAGGAAGCCGATCTCCTGGTCCAGCCCCTGCACGCTACGGGTGGCGATGATGCGCCGGTAGCGCTTGCTGACCATGGTCTGCTCGATGGCCGCGGCCAGGGCCAGGATGGTCTTGCCGGAGCCGGCGGCGCCGGACAGGTTGACCAGGTGGATGTCCGGGTCGAGCAGCGCGTACAGCGCCAGGCCCTGATAGATGTCACGCGGTTTCAGGCCCCAGGCTTCCTGGTGCAACAGGGGTTCCTGATGCAGGTCGAGGATCAGCAGCACATCGGCGCGGATTTCCTTGATCCAGCCGACAAAGCCCTGCTCGTCGATGATGAATTCATTGATATGCACCGCCGGCAGGTTGTCGATCAGCTGCACCTGGTGCCAGGTGCGGCCGTGGTCCTGGCGGGTTTCCACCTTGCTCACGCGGTCCCAGAACGAGCCGCTCATGTTGTGGAAACCATTGGGCAGCAGGGATACGTCGTCCACCAACTGGTCGGTGCTGTAGTCCTCGGCGGCGATCCCGCAGGCCCGCGCCTTGAGGCGCATGTTGATGTCTTTGGTCACCAGCACCACGGGCAGGTCCTTGTTGCGCGCGTGCAGGTCGATCAACTGGTTGATGATGATGTTGTCGTTGAGGTTTTCCGGCAACAGGCTGTTGGGCTCGTTGCGCTTGCTCATGAGGATCGACAGCAAGCCCTTGGGTCCGCTCTTGCCACGCTGGATCGGCACCCCCAGCTCGACGTCCTCGGGCGAGGCTTCGCCCAGGGTCTTGTCGATCAGGCGGATCGCCTGGCGGCATTCGGCGGCCACGCTGTGATGCCCGCTCTTGAGCTTGTCCAGCTCTTCGAGGACGGTCATCGGAATGGCAACGTGGTGTTCTTCGAAATTCAGCAGGGCGTTGGGATCGTGAATCAATACATTGGTATCGAGTACATAAAGGATTGGCTGGTTGGAAGAAGGGCTACGTCCGTGGTCATCCATACTCGGTCACCTTATGTGGGAGCCAGTCGACGCAATACCATGGGGTATCGCGCCTCGAAGGGCCACCGAATTCACCTGCGAGGTTCAGGTGACCTGCACACACAAGGAGTCTTGGGAGACGCCACCTGTGTCGCAGGTTTCGGCGGTCTGATTTCGTAATACTCCAAAAACCGTGACAGGAAAACGCACTTTGACGCTTTTTTGATGTTTATTTTTCAGAGTGACGAAAAGCCCTTGGCGCGTTGCCCGGTCACCGTTAAAGTCGGAAGTCCGCCTGCCTCGAAATCCCGCTGAAATCCACCGCCTGTGCGCCCCACGCTCCGTGTTTGCGGGTATTTGGCCGTTTCAGCGAAATGCGTCCTGACAATCCTCCCAGCCGATGCCGCTCTGCGCGGTCTGCGCCAGCAGCCAGGGCAGGCTGCTCTTGACCCCGTCCTGCTTGGCATTGAAGGCAATCACCCCGCGCCGCCACAGCAGCATCAGGGTCAGCACCCGCTGGCCACTGTCCTCGGCCTTGAGCTTGCCGGCGCCATCCTGGGCGTCGATGTCCCACAACGCCACCTGCATGCCCTGGGCATTGAAGAAGCCCTGGGCGTCGGCGCGACGCTGGCCGAAGGGCGGGCGAAACAGCGGCACGTAGTTTTCCGGCAGCTTGCTCTTCACCAGGTCGGCGCTGCGCTGGATCGAGTACTGCCAGTCCTGCCAGTGGCTGTGGGAGCGGAACTCCCAGCCCTGGACCCCGACGCACTGCCGGGAATACAGCGACTGCAGGCTGGCCACCGAGGCCTTGTCGAGGCGGTTCTGGATGTCGTTGCCGAGGACGAAGAACGTCCCGCTGAGGTTGGCCTTGCGCAGGTAGTTGGTGAGCCAGGGCGTATTGTCCGGCGCCAGGTTGGCGGCGCTGTCGAAGGTCAGCAGAAACAGCCGGTCGTTGAGTTCGTCGCCGTTGCGCTCGTAGTCGCCGTAGCGCAGCACCTCGCTGCTGGTCTGCGGTGAAAGCGCCGCCTTGCGCAGCAATTCGTCCAGGTACTGCTCATGGAAGCTGCGGCTGGGTTCGCCCCAGCGGGCGTAATAGGAATCCTCGCTGAGCTGGAACTTGCCGGCCTGCTTGCGCAGCTGCTGCATGTTTTCCACCAGGAAACAGAACGAAGCGTCCTGATCGCAGCTCTGCTGGGCGAAGTCGTAGTTCTCCAGCAGGCGCGTCCACAGATGCTCGCGCAGCTCGTTGATCGCCTCCATGTTGATCATGCGCAGGCCCAGGCGCTGCTTCAGCGACGCCTCGTCCCAGGCTTCGCTGACCAGCAGCGCTCGGGCGAAGGTCAGGATCTCGGCCCGCGAGGCGACATCGAACAGGGTCGGATTGTCGAGTTTTTCCGGCCAGGTGCTGCGATCCAGGGTCGCCACATCATTGGGCGCCGCCAGCACGCTGACACTCAGTAGCCAGGCCGAGAAGAGAAACGCGATACGCAAAAGGGATGCCTCCAGAACAAAACCCGCGCGGCACTATAGCCGATTCGCCGGGCAACAAAGGCATCCCTGTGGTGAGCGAGCTTGCTCCCTCGCCACAACCGGCATCCGCCATGCGTCAGCTATCGCCTTGATAGGTGGAGTCCACGCGCCCGACCCCCTAGAATCCCCCGACGCTTAAAGGAGACGACCCCATGCTGATGGTGATTTCACCCGCCAAGACCCTCGATTACGAAACACCGCCGGTCACCCAGCGCTTTACCCAGCCGCAATACCTCGACCACTCCCAGGAACTGATCCAGCAACTGCGGGAACTGAGCCCGGCGCAGATCAGCGAACTGATGCACGTGTCCGACAAGATCGGCGGCCTGAATGCCGCGCGCTTCGGCAGCTGGACCCCGGCCTTCACCCCGGACAACGCCAAGCAGGCGCTGCTGGCGTTCAAGGGCGACGTCTACACCGGGCTCAACGCCGAATCCCTCAGTGAAGCGGACTTCGACTACGCCCAGCAGCACCTGCGCATGCTCTCCGGCCTGTACGGCCTGCTGCGCCCCCTGGACCTGATGCAGCCCTACCGCCTGGAAATGGGCACCAAGCTGGCCAACGCCCGGGGCAAGGACCTGTACGCCTTCTGGGGCACCCGCATCAGTGAATGGCTGAACGAAGCCCTGGCCGAACAAGGCGACGACCTGCTGCTGAACCTGGCCTCCAACGAGTACTTCTCGGCGGTCAAGCGCACGGCCCTGAACGCGCGGATCATCAACACCGAGTTCAAGGACCTGAAGAACGGCCAGTACAAGATCATCAGCTTCTATGCCAAGAAGGCCCGGGGCCTGATGAGCCGCTTCGTCATCCAGGAACGCATCAACGACCCCGCCCAACTCAAGCAATTCGACGTCCAGGGCTACCGCTTCAGCGCGGAGCAATCGAAAGCCGACAACCTGGTGTTCCTGCGCGACCACGCACCGGAATAAAGCGTTCCCCTGCCGCGCTCGCTGCCAACCGGCGAGCGCGCCAGAATGTGATCACCCGCACATTCCCCGCTCCTGATCAGCCATTTTTTTGGCGCCATAGAACTTTCCGCGCTTTCCCTAACTTTTATTTCACTCGACAGAGCTGATTTTTTTCAGTAGTGGCACCACTTTTTTTATCGAGTAGTGGCACAAAAGTATCCTCTCGCTTCAACTCCCCATAACTAAAGGCCCAAACCGTTAGTGCTATCAATATGCGAGCAGTGCCATCTTTCTCAATATTTCAATAAATTTCAAAAAACAGGATGAGCGGGCCGGAACTATGCCTGCGGACACCGCTCATACCACCGGTAACGATTCTCAACGAACGTGTAGGAGATGACTTACACAGACTCAGGAGAAACTAATCAAGTAGCAGGATTGGTTTGACCAATGAGTCACAAACTTAAACTAAAGGGTAAACAACAGGAGATAAGGCACCTCAACTATCCCCTAAAAAGCCAAGGAACAGCTGGCCTTCAAGGACCGCGAAACCCAATGGACAGCCCGCACTACGTGGCATCCAGCCATCCACCTGGATACGGATGGTGTTTCTCGAGGAACCTGCAGCAGGAGCCGCCGGCAACATTCAAGGGCAAGTCAAAACAACACGGATTGGTTGCGCACAACTTGAGTGCATTTATTTAGACACTCGGAACTTAGTCTGCCTGCACACGGCACTACAGCACACTTCGCTGTACTTCCGAGTGCGCAACAACAGCTGGCAAACATTAACTCCGGCCATCTAATGGCGTGAATAAGACAGAGGTAAATGCGATGCGCATCAGCATATTTGGTTTGGGTTACGTCGGTGCAGTTTGTGCCGGTTGCCTGTCCGCACGGGGCCATGAAGTGGTTGGCGTTGATATCTCCAAAGACAAGATCGACCTGATCAACGCCGGCAAATCGCCGATCGTTGAACCGGGTCTGGGTGAACTTCTGGCGCAAGGCATCCAGACCGCTCGCCTGCGCGGTACCACCCACTTCGCCGAAGCCATCCGCGATACCGACCTGTCGATGATCTGCGTCGGTACCCCGAGCAAGAAGAACGGCGACCTGGAACTGGACTACATCGAATCGGTGTGCCGCGAGATCGGTTTCGTCCTGCGCGACAAGGCCACCCGCCACACCATCGTGGTGCGCAGCACGGTGCTGCCGGGCACGGTGAAGAACGTGGTGATCCCGATTCTCGAAGACTGCTCGGGCAAGAAGGCCGGGGTGGACTTCGGCGTCGCGGTGAACCCCGAGTTCCTGCGTGAAAGCACCGCGATCAAGGACTACGACTTCCCGCCCATGACCGTGATCGGCCAGTTCGACCAGGCCTCCGGCGACGTGCTGCAAGCGCTGTACGAAGAACTCGACGCGCCGATCATCCGCAAGGACATCGAAGTCGCCGAGATGATCAAGTACACCTGCAACGTCTGGCACGCGACCAAGGTCACCTTCGCCAACGAGATCGGCAACATCGCCAAGGCCGTGGGCGTCGACGGGCGTGAAGTGATGGACGTAGTCTGCCAGGACAAGACCCTCAACCTGTCCCAGTACTACATGCGCCCGGGCTTCGCCTTCGGCGGCTCCTGCCTGCCCAAGGACGTGCGCGCCCTGACCTACCGCGCCGGCTCGCTGGACATCGAGGCGCCGCTGCTCAACTCGCTGATGCGCAGCAACGAATCCCAGGTGCAGAACGCCTTCGACATCGTCGAAAGCCACGACAAGCGCAAGGTCGCCCTGCTCGGCCTGAGCTTCAAGGCCGGCACCGACGACCTGCGCGAGAGCCCACTGGTGGAGCTGGCGGAAATGCTCATTGGCAAGGGCTTCGACCTGAGCATCTACGACAGCAACGTCGAGTACGCCCGGGTCCACGGCGCCAACAAGGACTACATCGAGTCGAAGATCCCCCACGTTTCGTCCCTGCTCAACTCGGACTTCGACGCAGTGATCGGCAAGTCCGACCTGATCATCCTCGGCAACCGCGACGAGAAGTTCCGCGCCCTGGCCGAACACGTGCCTGAAGGCAAGCAGGTCATCGACCTGGTGGGCTTCATGGCCAAGGCCACCAGCAGCAAAGGCCGTACCGAAGGCATTTGCTGGTAAAGGCAGCGGCAAGCTCCGAGCTGCAAGCCGCAAGTGAGAGCACCGTGCTTGCAGCTTGCGGCTTGGAGCTTGCAGCTCAGAACTTTAGGACTTCGATTATGCACAGGCTAAAGCACGGCCTGCTTCAGGCCGCCGGTTGGCTGTTTTACTTGAGTTTGCTGATGGGCATGGCCTTGCTGCTGCCCGCCTCGACCTTCGACTCGCAGTCCAAGGACTTCATTTTCCTGATTGGCGCCGTGGGTATCTGGCGCTACTCGATGGGGGCCACGCACTTCGTGCGCGGCATGCTGTTTCTCTACGTGGTCTACCCGCACCTGCGGCGCAAGGTGCGCAAGCTCGGCAGCGCGGCCGACCCGTCCCACGTGTTCCTGATGGTCACCAGCTTTCGCATCGACGCGCTGACCACCGCCCAGGTCTACGGCTCGGTGATCCGCGAAGCCATCGACTGCGGTTTCCCCACCACCGTGGTCTGCTCGATCGTGGAGATGTCCGACGAGCTGCTGGTGAAAAGCCTGTGGGCACGGATGAACCCGCCGGAGCGGGTCAAGCTGGACTTCGTGCGCATCCCCGGCACCGGCAAGCGCGACGGCCTGGCCTTCGGCTTCCGCGCCATCTCCCGCCACCTGCCGGACAGCCGTGCCGTGGTGGCGGTGATCGACGGCGACACCGTGCTCGGCGAAGGCGTGGTGCGCAAGACCGTGCCCTGGTTCCAGCTGTTCGGCAATGTCGGCGGCCTGACCACCAATGAATTCTGCGAAGTGCGCGGCGGCTACGTCATGAGCGAATGGCACAAGCTGCGCTTCGCCCAGCGCCACATCAACATGTGCTCCATGGCCCTGTCCAAGCGTGTGCTGACCATGACCGGGCGCATGTCGGTGTTCCGCGCCACCGTGGTCACCGACCCGGACTTCATCGCCGACGTCGAAAGCGACTCCCTGCAGCACTGGCGCCTGGGCCGCTTCAAGTTCCTCACCGGCGACGACAAGTCCAGCTGGTACAGCCTGATGCGCCTGGGCTACGACACCTTCTACGTGCCGGACGCGGCGATCAACACCGTGGAGCACCCGCCGGAAAAGAGCTTCATCAAGGCCAGCCGCAAGCTGATGTTCCGCTGGTACGGCAACAACCTGCGGCAGAACGCCCGAGCCCTCGGCCTGGGGATCAAGCGCCTGGGGCTGTTCACCAGCGTGGTGCTGTTCGACCAGCGCGTGTCGATGTGGACCTCGCTGCTGGGGCTGACCGTGGCCATCATCGCCAGCGTCAAGTACGGCACCGCCTTTCTCCTGGCCTACCTGCTGTGGATCGGCATTACCCGGCTGATCCTGACCCTGCTGCTGTCCTGCTCGGGGCACCGCATCGGCCCGGCCTACCCCTTGATTCTCTATTACAACCAGATCGTCGGCGCGCTGGTGAAGATCTACGTGTTCTTCCGCCTCGACCAGCAATCCTGGACCCGCCAGGACACCAAACTGACCCGTGATCTCGCCAGCTTTCAACGTTGGTTCAACACCTGGTCGTCTCGAACCATGACCTTCTCGGCCGGCAGCGTATTCGTCGCCGTGCTGCTGCTGATGGTCTGACCCGACTTGCCTGAAATTAGGAACTCGACTCTATGAACACCGCCGTGAACGTCAACGTAGTGCATGAATCCGAAGCCCAACGCCAGCACGCCCGGGTCAAGATCCCGGCCAAGCTGCGCTTTTTCGGCAACGAGGCCAAGCCGCTGGAAGTGCGGGTCCACGACCTTTCCGCCGGCGGCCTGAGCTTCAACGCCGGGCAGCAGGTGCTGACCCTGGGCGCCGTGCACAAGGGCCGCCTGCAATTTGTCATCGACAACCTCGGCCTGGCCATGGACGTCGAGCTGCAGATCCGCTCCTTCGATCGCCAGAGCGGCCGCGTCGGTTGCCAGTTCCAGAACCTCGAACCCCAGGACATCTCTACCCTGCGCCACCTGATCACCTCGCACCTGGCCGGCGACATCGTCAGCATGGGCGACGTGCTCGCCACCCTGCAGCGCGACAATTTCACCAAGGCGCGCAAGACCAAGGACAGCGGCAGCGGCATGAGCGCGCTGGGCCGGCTGCGGGCGGTGACCTTCAGCGCCGGGATCTTCATCGTCGGCCTGGCCGCCTTCGGCTTCGTGCTCAAGTCGGTGTACGGCATGTACTTCGTCAGCCACGCCCAGGCCGGGCTGGTCAACGTGCCGGGGATGAACGTCACCATGCCCCGCGATGGCACCGTGCAAAGCCTGGTGCAGACCGATGGCGCCGTGGCCAAGGGCGCGCCGCTGGCCAGTTTCAGCACCAGCATGCTCGACGTGCTCAAGGGCCACCTGGACGAAAACCAACTGCAACCGGCCAAGGTCGAGGAACTGTTCGGCAAGCAGATGACCGGCACCCTGACCTCCCCCTGCGACTGCACCGTGGCCCAGCAGCTGGTGGCCGACGGTCAGTACGCGAGCAAGGGCGACGTGATCTTCCAACTGGTGCCGCGCAACAGCCAGGCCAACGTCGAGGCGCGCTTCTCCTATCGCCAGTTCGGCGACGTGCGCCCGGGCACCCAGGTCAACTTCCAGATCGCCGGCGAGGATGAAATGCGCACCGGCACCATCGTCAGCAGCGCCAGCCTCAACAGCAGCGACCTGTCCTCCGATATCCGCGTGCAGATCAAGCCCGACGTGCCGCTGAGCAGCGCCTTCGCCGGCCGCCCGGTGGAAGTCAGCAGCGACCGCGGCCCGTCGATGAACTGGCTGATCGACAAAGCCATGGCCGCGGGTCTGTAACCATGACAGTACCTACCCAGCTCTCTGTAGCCGCTGCCGCAGGCTGCGCCCGGCCGCGCAGCGGACGCAACCCGGCCAGCTCGATGCCCCCCGAAAACCTGCGCGAGCGCTTCGCGCTCGATCGCAGCCTGCGGCAGCGGCTACAGGGTTCGGTGTTGCCCTTGGTCGCCGCCCTGGCCCTGGCCGGTTGCGCCGGCCTGCCGGACCAGCGCCTGGCCAACGAAGCCCTGAAGCGCGGCGACACCGCCCTGGCCCAGCAGAACTACCGCCAGTTGGCGGACCTGGGCTACAGCGAAGCGCAAGTGGGCCTGGCCGACATCCAGGTGGAAAGCCGCGACCCGGCGCAGATCAAGCAGGCCGAGGCCACCTACCGCGCCGCGGCCGACACCTCGCCACGGGCCCAGGCACGCCTGGGTCGGCTGCTGGTGGCCAAGCCCGGCTCCACCGAAGCCGAGCAGCACGAAGCCGAGGGCCTGTTGAAAAAAGCCTTTGCCAACGGCGAAGGCAACACCCTGATTCCCCTGGCGATGCTGTACCTGCAATACCCCCACAGCTTCCCCAACGTCGACGCCCAGCGGCAGATCAGCCAATGGCGCGCCGCCGGCTACCCGGAGGCCGGCCTGGCCCAGGTCCTGCTGTACCGCACCCAGGGCAGCTACGACCAGCACCTGGATCAGGTGGAAAGCATCTGCAAGGCCGCCCTCAACAGCACCGACATCTGCTACGTCGAGCTGGCCACCGTCTACCAGAAACGCGGCCAGCCAGAGCAGCAGGCCGAGTTGATCCAGCAGCTGCAGGCCGGCTACAGCCGCGGCGCCATCAGCGCCCAGCGCGTCGACAGCGTGGCCCGGGTGCTGGGCGATGCCAGCCTCGGCAAGCCGGACGAAAAGACCGCCCAGGCCCTGCTGGAACAGGTGGCCCCCGGCTACCCGGTGTCCTGGGTCAGCCTGGCGCAACTGCTCTACGACTTCCCCGAACTGGGTGACGTCGACAAGATGATGGAGTACCTGGAAAACGGCCGCGCCGCCGACCAGCCCCGCGCCGAACTGCTGCTGGGCAAGCTGTACTACGAAGGCAAGTGGGTGCCGGCCGACGCCAAGGTCGCCGAAGCACACTTCCAGAAAGCCGTGGGCCGCGAAGTGGCCGCCGATTACTACCTGGGGCAGATCTACCGCCGTGGCTACCTGGGCCAGGTCTACCCACAAAAAGCCCTGGACCACCTGCTGACCGCCGCGCGCAACGGCCAGAACAGCGCCGACTTCGCCATTGCCCAGCTGTTTTCCCAGGGCAAGGGCACCCAGCCCAACCCAGTCAACGCCTACGTCTTCAGCCAACTGGCGAAGGTCCAGGACACACCGCAGGCCAACGAGCTGGCGCAACAACTGGAAAGCCAATTGCCGCCTGCACAGCGCGCCGAAGCCCAACGCCTGCTGCAACAAGAGCAGGCCGTGCGTGGGGCCTTGAGCCAGAACGCGCTGCAACTGCACGCCCTGCAAGAAGAAGACGGCGAGGAAACCCTATGACGCTCCCCCCACTCAATACAACTCCTGTAGCCGCTGCCGCAGGCTGCGATCGAGCGCAAAGCGCTCGCCACACCAGCCCCCGCCAATCGCGGCCGCTGCGCGACCGGGCGCAGCCTGCGGCAGCGGCTACAGGCAAGCGTTTCAGCCTGTCGAAGCTGGGCATGGCCCTGGGCTTTGCCATGCTCTGGTCCAACCCGACCCTGGCCGCCCTCACCGACACCAAGAACTTCGGCCTGGAAGTGAAGATCACCGGCCAGTCCGAGGACGACCGCGACCTGGGCACCCAGCGCGGTGGCGACGTCAACGGCGTCGGCCTCGACCTGCGGCCCTGGGTCTACGGCGAAAGCGGTAACTGGAGCGCCTACGCCATGGGCCAGGCGGTGACCGCCAGCGACGTGATCGAAACCGACACCCTGCAACAGTCCAGCGATGACGCCAGCCAGCAATCGAGCAACGACGACCGCAAGACCAAGAAGAGCTACCTGGCCATGCGCGAGTTCTGGATCGGCTACAGCGGCTTCACCGCCTACCCCGGCGAACAGTTGAAGTTCGGTCGCCAGCGCCTGCGCAACGACGACGGGCAATGGCGCGACACCAACATCGAGGCGCTGAACTGGACCTTCGACACCACCCTGCTGCGGGCCAACGTCGGCGTCGCCGAGCGCTTCAGCGAATACCGCACCGACCTCAAGGAACTGGCGCCCAAGGACAAGGACCGCCTGCACCTGTACGCCGACGCCGCCTACCAGTGGACGCCCGGCCAATGGGTGGGCATCCGCGCCCACCACACCCATGACGACGGCAAGCTCGACTATGCCCAGCCCGGCGTGGCCAGCGACCCGCTGGACAAGAAACAGAACGGCGACCTGACCTGGCTCGGCCTGGAAGCCAACAGCGACGCCTACAACTGGCGCAACACCAACACGGTCAACTACTGGGCCAGCCTCACCGGCATGCGCGGCGACCGCGACACGGTCAACCCGCTGAACGCCGACGGCAGCCGCCCGACCCAGGCCAAGCGCGGCGACAACCTCGACGGCTGGGCCACCGACCTGGGCGTACGCCTGCGCCTGGACCCGAACTGGCAAGTGGGCGCGGCCTACGCCCGGGCCAGCGCCGAGTACGAGCAGAACGGCCTGCAAAGCAACCGCTCCAACTACACCGGCACCCGCTCCCGGGTGCACCGCTTCGGCGAAGCCTTCCGGGGCGAAATGAACAACACCCAGACCGCCACCCTGTTCGGCTCCTGGCAACTGCGCGAGGACTACGACGCCAGCCTGGTCTACCACAAGTTCTGGCGCGTGGACGGCAACAAGCCGGTGGGCAGCAACGGCATCAATGCGGTGGATAACAATTACGACGACGCCACCGGTGCCCTGCTCAGCAGCACCTCGCTGCCCCTGCAGGACGGCAAGAAAGACCTCGGCCAGGAGATGGACCTGGTGGTCACCAAGTACTTCAAGCAAGGCCTGTTGCCGGCGGCCCTGAGCCAGTCGATCGATGAACCTTCGGCCCTGGTGCGGTTTCGCGGCGGCGTGTTCAAGCCCGGCGACGCCTACGGCAAAGAGGTCGACTCCTACATGCACCGCGCCTTCATCGACGTGATCTGGCGCTTCTGATGCGAACCGCCAAAGGAGTGCCTCAGATGCATGCCAATCACCTCCACAACCCGCGCGGCCAAGGCGCCCTGAGTCTGCTGGCCGGCGCCCTGCTGCTGGCCAGCAGCGCCGCCTTCGCCAACGTCGAAACGACCAAGGCGCCGATCATCGCCAAGGGCCTGCAGCAGGCCAAGACCTACACCGTCAGCAGCGCGCCCACCGAGCCCCTGGCCCTGGCCAAGCCGACCCTGCCGGACCTGTCCGGCTACACCGCCGAAGCCGTTGCGGCGAAGATCGTGCGCAGCAAGCCGGGCAAGATCAGCGTGCGCCGGATGATGCAGGAAGACGCCCTGAAAGACTTTATCGGCGGCGACAACAAGATGGCCGAATGGGTGGTGCGCCAGCACGGCATCCCCCAGGCGATCTTCATCGACGACGGCTACGTCAACCTCAAGCAACTGGTGGGCAAGCTGCCCAAGCAGTACATCAGCGAAACCGCGCCCGGGGTCTACCTGGCCCGCGTGCCCATCGTCGTCGGCCGCCACGGCATCCTGGAAATCGACCAGCAGACCCAGGAGCTGCGCCTGTCCCAGGAAGGCGGCGCGTTCCTGGTCAACGACGGCCAGCTGTTCGTGCGTGACAGCAAAGTCACCGGCTGGCGCGAGCAGGACAACGGCCCGGCGAGCTTCCGTTCGCCCAAGGAATTCCGCCCGTTCCTGCTGGCCTGGGGCGGCACCCAGACCTACATCGTCAACAGCACCATGGCCAGCTTCGGCTACGCCAACTCCAAGTCCTACGGGGTGAGCATTTCCCAGTACACGCCGAACATGGCCAAGGTCCTCAAGCGCCCCGAGCCCACCGGCTGGATCATCGGCTCGACCTTCTCCGACATGTGGTACGGCTTCTACTGCTACGAGACCCGGGACTTCGTGCTCAAGGGCAACACCTACAAGGACAACATCGTCTACGGCATCGACCCCCACGACCGTTCCCACGGCCTGATCATTGCCGACAACAGCGTCCACGGCACCAAGAAGAAGCACGGCATCATCATTTCCCGGGAGGTGAACGACAGCTTCATCTTCAACAATCGCAGCTACGACAACCACCTTTCCGGGCTGGTGATCGACCGTAACAGTGTCAACAACCTGATCGCCTACAACGAGATCTACCGCAACCACACCGACGGCATCACCCTCTACGAGAGTGCCGACAACCTGATCTACGCCAACAAGGTGATCAGCAACCGCCGCCACGGCATCCGCATTCGCAACAGCGTGAACATCCGCCTGTACGAAAACATCGCCATGGCCAACGGCCTGACCGGGGTCTACGGCCACATCAAGGACCTGTCCGACACCGACCGCGACATCAAGCTCGACCCGTTCGACGCCCAGGTCTCGCTGATCGTGGTCGGCGGCGAGCTGGCGGCCAACGGCAGCGGGCCGATGTCCATCGACTCGCCCCTGAGCGTGGAGCTGTACCGGGTCTCGATGCTGGCGCCGACCAAAAGCAGCGGCATCAGCTTCTCCGGAGTCCTGGGCGAGCGCCAGGATGAAATTCTCGACCTGCTGGTGCGCCAGCAGAAAGCCGTGTTGATCGACCCCGTCGAACGCCAGACCGAAATGCGGGATTGAGGATGACTGTCATGCACCCACACTGGATCAAACTCCTGGGCCTGTCGGCCCTGACCGCGGGGATTCTCGCCGCCAGCGCCGGCGCCCGTGCCGACGAAAGCAGCGCCACCAGCGCCGCGCCAAATTTCAAGGCCGAGCCGTGCTGCAACCTGTGCCCGGCCGCCCACGATGCAAAAAACTACGTGACCCGCTACCAGCAGAACTTCACCACCCTGGTGCAAGCCCAGGGCGACTGGCTGTTCCGTACCCAGGAAGATTTGCGCACCGAGTTCAACACCACGCCGGAAGGCTACCGCCGCCTCAAGCAGCTGCACCAAGCCTTCAAGAGCAAGGGCGTGGAACTGGTGCTGGTGTACCAGCCGACCCGCGGCCTGGTGAACCGCAACAAGCTCAACCCGGCCGAAAAAGCCCGCTTCGACTACGACAAGGCGTTGAACAACTACAAGGCCATGCTCGGGCGCTTCGCGCAGATGGGCTACGTGGTGCCGGACCTGTCGCCGCTGACCAACGAACAACTGCCCGACACCCTGCCGGCCCACGACTTCTACTTCCGCGGCGACCAGCACTGGACCCCTTACGGCGCCCAGCGCACGGCCAAGATCGTCGCCGACAAGGTCAAGCAACTGCCGGCCTTCGCCGACATTCCCCGGCGCGAGTTCGAGACCCACAAGTCCGGGCGCATGGGCAAGACCGGCACCCTGCACAACATGGCAGGCCAGCTGTGCGGCACCAGCTACGCCATCCAGTACATGGACCAGTTCACCACCGAGCCCAAGGGCGAGGCCGGCGACGGCGACCTGTTCGGCGATTCCGGCAACCCACAGATCACCCTGGTGGGCACCAGCCACAGCGGTAAGAACTACAACTTCGCCGGCTTCCTGGAAGAGGCCATCGGCGCCGACATTCTCAACGTCGCCTTCCCCGGCGGCGGCCTGGAAGGCTCGATGCTGCAGTACCTGGGCAGCGACGAATTCCAGAAGACCCCGCCGAAGATCCTGATCTGGGAATTCTCGCCGCTGTACCGCCTGGACCAGGAAACCATCTACCGGCAGATGATGGCCCTGCTGGACAACGGCTGCGAAGGCAAGGCTGCGCAGATGACCGGCAGCACCACCCTCAAGCCCGGCAAGAATGAACTGCTGGTCAACAGCCAGAACCTGGACCTGCGCAACAGCGGCCATCAGGTCGACATCCGCTTCGCCGACCCTTCGGTGAAAACCCTGCAAGCCACCCTCTGGTACATGAACGGCCGCCACGAGGACATCAAGATCGAAAAACCGGAAACGTCCGACACCGATGGGCGCTTCGCCTTCGAACTGCGCACCGACGAAGACTGGGCCTCGCAGAACCTGCTGGCGGTCGAAATCCAGGGCCCGGAAGCAGGCACCGCCGGGCAGAAAGTCGAGGCGAAAATTTGCAAACGCAACGTATTCCCGAGCGCCGAGCAACGCACCGCGCAGATCGGGCAATGAGGTTACCTATGCAAAGCACACACCTGAAACACTGGTTGCTCCCCAGCCTGCTGGGGCTGGCCATGGTCACCGGCAGCGCCCAGGCCGCCGCGCCGCTGCGTCCGCCCCAGGGCTATTTCGCCCCGGTGGACAAGTTCAAGAGCGGCGACCACAGCGAGGGCTGCGACGCCATGCCGGCGCCCTACACCGGCGCCCTGCAGTTTCGCAGCAAATACGAAGGCTCGGACAAGGCCCGGGCCACCCTCAATGTGCAGTCCGAACAGGCCTTTCGCGACACCACCGCGGACATCACCAAGATCGAGCGCGGCACCAGCAAGCGGGTCATGCAGTTCATGCGCGACGGCCGCCCGGAACAGCTGGACTGCACCCTCGCCTGGCTCAGCGCCTGGGCCCAGGCCGACGCGCTGATGTCCAAGGACTTCAACCACACCGGCAAGTCCATGCGCAAATGGGCCCTGGGCAGCATGGCCTCGGCCTACCTGCGGCTGAAGTTCTCCGACTCCCACCCGCTGGCCACCCACCAGGAACAGGCGCAGAAGATCGAAGCCTGGTTCAGCAAGATGGCCGACCAGGTGGTCAGTGACTGGGACAACCTGCCCCTGGACAAGACCAACAACCACTCCTACTGGGCCGCCTGGTCGGTGATGGCCACCGCCGTGGCCACCAACCGCCGCGACCTGTTCGACTGGGCCGTGAAGGAATACAAGGTCGGCGCCAACCAGGTCGATGCCGACGGTTTCTTACCCAACGAACTCAAGCGCCAGCAACGGGCCCTGGCCTACCACAACTACGCCCTGCCGCCGCTGGCGATGATCGCCAGCTTCGCCCAGGTCAACGGTGTGGACCTGCGCCAGGAAAACAACAGCGCGCTCAAGCGCCTGGGCGAACGGGTGCTGGCCGGGGTCAAGGACCCGGACACCTTCGAGCAGAAGAACGGCAAGGAACAGGACATGACCGACCTCAAGGTCGACTCCAAATTCGCCTGGCTGGAACCCTACTGCAGCCTCTACACCTGCGCCCCCGATGTGCTGGAGCGCAAGCACAAGATGCAACCGTTCAAGACCTTCCGCCTGGGCGGCGACCTGACCAAGGTCTACGACCCGGCCCACGAAAAAGGCAGCAACGGCCCGTAACAGCAACACCTGTAGCCGCTGTCGAGAGCGTCATGAATGCAATACACCCCCGCGGTTTTTCACGGGGGGGGTTGGGGGGGCTGCGGCCTCTGTCTATTGGTTAAACATGGAGAGATCGGGATGGTTTTCTCATCCAATGTGTTCCTGTTCCTGTTCCTGCCGATCTTTCTCGGCTTGTACTACTTGAGCGGGCAACGCTATCGCAACCTGCTGCTGCTGATCGCCAGCTACGTGTTCTATGCCTGGTGGCGCGTGGACTTCCTGGCGCTGTTCGCCGGGGTCACCCTGTGGAACTACTGGATCGGCCTGAACGTCGGCGCCGCCGGGGTCAGGAGCAAACCCGCCCAGCGCTGGCTGCTGCTGGGGGTGGCGGTGGACCTGTGCATCCTCGGCTACTTCAAGTACGCCAATTTCGGCGTCGACAGCCTCAACGCCATCATGACTTCCATGGGGCTTGAGCCGTTCATCCTGACCCACGTGCTGTTGCCGATCGGCATCTCGTTCTACATCTTCGAGTCCATCAGCTACATCATCGACGTCTACCGCGGCGATACCCCGGCCACCCGCAACCTGATCGACTTCGCGGCGTTCGTGGCGATCTTCCCGCACCTGATCGCCGGCCCCGTGCTGCGCTTTCGCGACCTGGCGGAGCAGTTCAACAACCGCACCCACACCCTGGACAAGTTCTCCGAAGGCTGCACCCGCTTCATGCAGGGCTTCATCAAGAAAGTGTTCATCGCCGACACCCTGGCGGTGGTCGCCGACCATTGCTTCGCCCTGCACAACCCCACCACCGGGGACGCCTGGCTCGGCGCCCTGGCCTACACCGCGCAGCTGTACTTCGACTTCTCCGGCTACAGCGACATGGCCATCGGCCTGGGCTTGATGATGGGTTTTCGCTTCATGGAAAACTTCAAGCAGCCCTACATCAGCCAGTCGATCACCGAGTTCTGGCGGCGCTGGCACATCAGCCTCTCCACCTGGCTGCGGGACTACCTGTACATCACCCTGGGCGGCAACCGCAAAGGCACCCTGATCACCTACCGCAACCTGTTTCTGACCATGCTCCTGGGTGGCCTGTGGCACGGCGCCAACTTCACCTACATCGTCTGGGGCGCCTGGCACGGCATGTGGCTGGCCATCGAAAAGGCCCTGGGCATCAACACCACGCCGCGCAGCCTGAACCCGGTGCGCTGGGCCCTGACCTTCCTGCTGGTGGTGATGGGCTGGGTGATCTTCCGCGCCGAGAACCTGCACGTGGCAGGCCGCATGTACGGCGCCATGTTCAGCTTTGGCGACTGGTCGCTGTCGGAACTCAACCGCGCCAGCCTCACCGGCCTGCAAGTGGCGACCCTGGTCCTGGCCTACGCCACCCTGGCGTTCTTCGGCCTGCGTGACCTGTACCGCAACCCGGCGCCGGTCAAGGCCAAGCCTGAAGTCGACAGCCCAGCCGACGGCCCGGCCAGAGCCCAGCCCGGCCTGATCAAGGCGGTGCCCGGGGACACCCCCGGCAGCATTCACCAGCCGGGCTACATCGTCGGCACCGAGGCCCAGGTGCAGCCGGCCTACTGGACTGCCGACTGGTCGCGCTACGCCATGCGCGCCCTGGTGCTGCTGCTGTTCATTGCCTCGATTCTCAAACTCTCGGCGCAGAGCTTCTCGCCGTTCCTTTACTTCCAGTTCTGAGGGATCTGCCCATGACCCGCTCATTACGTGTGTTCTACATCGCCCTGTTCCTGGTGACCCTGCTGGTCCTCGGGCTGTGGTCGGCGCGCAGCTTCTTCGGCTTTAGCACCAACAATGACGCCACCGTGCTCAACGGGCGCTGGGCCAAGGCGGTGGAAACCCACTACGACGACCAGTTCCCGATCAAGCGCCTGGGCACTAACCTCTGGGCCGCCCTGGACTTCAAGCTGTTCAACGAAGGCCGCCCCGGGGTGGTGCTGGGCCGCGACCAGTGGCTGTACAGCGATGAAGAGTTCAACCCGGTGGTCAACGAGGAACTCAACCTGCAGGGCAACTACGCCCTGGTGGAAGGCGTGCGCCAGACCTTGAAGGCGCACGGGGTGAAGCTGGTGATGGCGATCGTCCCGGCCAAGGCCCGCCTGTACCCGGAACACATGGACGAGGTACGCCCGGCACGGATCCACGCCAACCTCTACCAGGACTTCCACGCCCGGGTCGCCGCCGACAAGATCCTCGCCCCCGACCTGCTGGGGCCCCTGCAACAGGCCAAGCAACAGGGCCAGCAAGTGTTCCTGCGCACCGACACTCACTGGACCCCGGCCGGCGCCGAAGTCGTCGCTCGCCAGTTGGCCCAGGCCATCGCCGCCAAGACCCCGCTCAGCGGTCAGCCACAACGCTTCGTCACCGAAACCCAAGAGACCGTGAAGCACCAGGGTGACCTGCGGCGCTTCCTGCCCCTGGACCCGCTGTTCGACAACCTGATGCCCGCCGCAGAACCGCTGCAAAAGCGCGTGACCCGTGCCAGCGAGGAGCCGCCGGCCGCCGACGACGCGCTGTTCGCCGACCATGAGGTGCCGGTGACCCTGGTGGGCACCAGCTACAGCGCCAACCCCAACTGGAACTTTGTCGGCGCCCTGAAACAGGCCCTGCACAGCGACGTACTGAGCTACGCCGAGGACGGCCACGGCCCGATCCTGCCGATGCTCAGCTACCTGAAAAGCGACGACTTCAAGAACCACCCGCCCCAGGTGCTGATCTGGGAATTCCCTGAACGCTATCTGCCGGTGAACAACGAAATCGGCGACGCCGACCCGCAGTGGGTCGCAGCGCTCAAGCAAGCCGGTGCTCGCCAGCAAAACCTGGCCAGCAACACTTCGAAATCCGAGACGCCCGACCGGGCGCAAAACTGAAAAAAGAGGTAACACTCATGACTTTCATCACTACTCCTCGCCGTCTCGCCCAAGCAATCACCCTGGCTGCCGGCATGAGCGTCCTGTCCCTATCCGCCTTCGCCGGTGGCGACGCCGCGCTGTACGGCCCCACCGCGCCCAAGGGCTCGACCTTCGTGCGCCTGTACAACGCCAGCAACAGCGAAGTCAGCGCCACGGTGGGCAGCACCAACGTCAACGACGTCGCGCCCCTGGGCAGCAGCGACTTCAGCTTCATGCCCGGCGGCGACTACACCGCCAAGGTGGGCAGCCAGAGCGTGCCGGTGAAACTCGCCGCCGATCACTATTACACCCTGGTCAACAACGCCAGCGGCCAGCCACAGCTGATCGAAGAACCGCCGTTCAAGAACAAGCAGAAATCCCTGGTGCGGGTGCAGAACCTCAGCGACCAGGCCCTGACCCTGAAGACCGCCGACGGCAAGACCGACGTGGTCAAGGCCGTGGCGGCCAAAGGCCGCGGCGAGCGCGAAATCAACCCGGTGAAGGTCAGCTTCGCCCTGTATGACGGCGAGAAAAAGGTCAGCGACCTCAAGCCCGTGGCCCTGGAGCGCGGCGAAGCGGCGGTGCTCTACGTCACCGGCAACGGCAGCAACCTGTCGCCAGTCTGGGTCAAGCGCCCCGTCTCCACCCGATAAGAGCAGTGGCCGCTGCCGAGGCACGAGGCTGCGACGCGGTCCGCAGGACCGCCCTCAGGGGCCGCTTCGCAGCCCATCGCAGCCTCGTACCTCGGCAGCGGCTACACCGAGACAAAAACAAGAGTGAAACGACAGAACGCAGTAGCTCTAACCCATACGATGTTTGAAGGAGTAACAACATGATTCCGGTGATCTTGTCAGGTGGTAGCGGCTCACGTCTTTGGCCGCTTTCGCGCAAGCAATTCCCCAAGCAGTTCCTCGCCCTGACCGGCGAACACACGTTGTTCCAGCAAACCCTGGAGCGCCTGGTGTTCGAAGGCATGGACACCCCGATCGTGGTCTGCAACAAGGACCACCGCTTCATCGTCAACGAGCAGCTGGCCAACCGTAAGCTCGAATCCCAGCGCATCCTCATGGAACCTTTCGGCCGCAACACCGCGCCCGCCGTGGCCCTGACCGCGATGATGCTGGTCAACGAAGGCCGCGACGAACTGATGCTGGTGCTGCCCGCCGACCACGTCCTCGACGACCAGAAAGCCCTGCAACGGGCCCTGGCCCTGGCCACCGTGGCTGCCGAGCGTGGCGAAATGGTGCTGTTCGGCGTGCCGGCGAGCAAACCGGAAACCGGCTACGGCTACATCAAGTCCGCCAACGACGCCCTGCTCCCGGAAGGCGTTAGCCGTGTCTCGCAGTTCGTCGAAAAACCCGACGAAAAACGCGCCACCGAGTTCGTCCAGGCCGGCGGCTACTTCTGGAACAGCGGCATGTTCCTGTTCCGCGCCAGCCGCTTCCTCGAAGAACTGAAGAAACACGACCCGGACATCTACGACACCTGCCTCTTGACCCTGGAACGCAGCCAGCAGGACCCGGACACCGTGATCATCGACGAAGCCACCTTCGCCTGCTGCCCGGACAACTCCATCGACTACGCGGTGATGGAAAAGACCCAGCGCGCCTGCGTAGTCCCGCTGACCGCCGGCTGGAGCGACGTAGGCTGCTGGTCGTCGCTGTGGGACGTGCATGAAAAAGACGCCAACGGCAACGTCAGCAAAGGCGATGTGGTGATCCAAGACAGCAAGAACTGCATGATCCACGGCAACGGCAAACTGGTGTCGGTGATCGGCCTGGAAAACATCGTCGTCGTAGAAACCAAGGACGCCATGATGATTGCCCACAAGGACAAGGTCCAAGGGGTGAAACAGATGGTTAACACCCTCAACGAACAGGGCCGCAGCGAAACCCAGAACCACTGCGAGGTCTACCGCCCGTGGGGCTCCTACGACTCGGTGGACATGGGCGGGCGTTTCCAGGTCAAGCACATCTCAGTCAAGCCGGGGGCCTGCCTGTCGCTGCAGATGCACCACCACCGCGCCGAACACTGGATCGTGGTCAGCGGCACCGCCGAAGTCACCTGTGACGAGAACGTGTTCCTGCTCACCGAGAACCAGTCCACCTACATCCCCATCGCCTCGGTGCACCGCCTGCGCAACCCGGGGAAGATTCCGCTGGAGATCATCGAAGTGCAATCGGGCAGTTATTTGGGCGAAGACGACATCGAGCGGTTTGAGGATATCTACGGGCGCTCTACTCCGGTGGAGCGTGGCGTTTCGGTGAAGACCATCGCTCAGTAACAGCGGCAAGTAGAAGCAGCCGTAAGCTTCAAGCGGCAAGCTGCAAGTAAAAGCAGGGAGCCGTACTAGCAAGACCTTTGTGCTCCCCCTTTCCAGGTGCCTGCGTCCCCTATCCGCAGGCGCTTGGACAGGGGGATTTTTTCTGTAGCCGCTGCCGCAGGCTGCGAAAAGGGCCGAAGGACCTTCAGCGATCTCAAGCCCCCTGCGCCCGCTGCGCGGTCGTTCGCAGCCTGCGGCAGCGGCTACAAGAAGCAGCGATCAGTAGAGGCAGCCGTAAGCTTCAAGCGGCAAGCTGCAAGTAAAAGCAGGGAGTCGTACTAGCAAGACCTTTGTGCTCCCCCTTTCCAGGGGCCTGCGTCCCCTATCCGCAGGCGGTTGGACAGGGGGATTTTTTCTGTAGCCGCTGCCGCAGGCTGCGAAAAGGGCCGAAGGACCTTCAGCGATCTCAAGCCCCCTGCGCCCGCTGCGCGGTCGTTCGCAGCCTGCGGCAGCGGCTACAAGAAGCAGCGATCAGTAGAGGCAGCCGTAAGCTTCAAGCGGCAAGCCAGATCAACAGCCATCTGTGGATACAAAAGGTCGTTTAAGGCTACACATCTCAGGTTGACCGCCCTCTTACTGCTCCCTATCCTCGCGCCTGTCACGACTCATTCGTGATCGGGTTTGACGGCTCGGTAACACTTTCAGGACGCATAGTTCCTCGACTCTGCTTGCGCTCTTCTGCGCTCGCAAAAAAGTCTTATGGCGACTGTGCGTGGGGCATCTTCGGATGCGCCGGGTTCCTGAAACCGGTCCGTCAACCTGCGTACAGTTGCCACCCAACTCGTTTGACGGCGATCAAGTGGCAGCTCTATTTATTTCAGGAGCAACACACCATGACGGACCGTATCGCACTAACCAGCAACGAATCCTCCATCCCCACCCTGTTTATCGACACCCGCGCGCCCTTGGACGAACTCCATGCCAGCGCCGCCTACCGCATCCTCGCGGTGACTCAACTGATGGAAAGCATCGTGCACATGGACAGCCGCCACGCCGATGCCACCGACCTGACACAGATCGCCCACGCCAGCGCCATTCTGTTGCGCGATGGTTGTGATCTGCTGGATGTGTTGGGTCGGCGGATTCGTGGCAGTCAGTACCTGAACTAAAACGCCCCGTGATCGTTCCCCTTCAAACGCGGGGGGAACGATCGGCACGCCTGTCCCCCTCCCCTTCATCTAGAACCCACTTCATCGATCACTGCCGTACCCATCGTCGCCAGAAGATGCGCAGCTCTGTTGTGGGTGGCTGCCGTGCGCGGATTGGTCGACCGGAGATACAGGAACCCGGCAGGGACGAAGCCCTTCCACGCACAGCTGCCATTGCACGAATGCGCAGGCGCACAACCCGCCTGCAATAGCGAAATGGGGCGCTGCTGCAGCTGCATCAAGACGGGTTACCAAGCGGAGGGGTGGCAGCTGCGTGCAGGTTGGTAAACCGGAGATACAGGAACCCGGCAGGGACGAGCCCTCCCACGCACAGCTGCCATTGAACGGAAATGCGGGCGCAAAAAAACACCGGCATGAGTGAAATGGGGCACTGTTGGCCTGTATCAAAACGAATTACCAAGCCCAGTCGCTGAATGGGCTGCGACGCTCAAAGGCTAGTTCCAGGTTCAATACGGAGCAACGACAAAGGCGTCGCGGTTTATGTCCAAACCACCAGCGCTGGGAACACTCCAGCCATTAGCAATCTGAAACTCCCCGCCCCCGCTTCGCGGTTGTTCGCAACCTGCGGCAGTGTCTACAAAAAAGCGCGTAACACGCGCTTTGGCTCTTGCTCTTGCTCTGCCTGCCCCTTCAGGAGGCCGAGTGCAGGCATTGCGTAGGGGGCAGCTCGGCATGGATGCCGAGCTAGCCGCCCCAGGCCATGGATGGCCTGTGGCGGCGTGCCCCCGGAGCAATGCCGGAGCGAGGGCACCCCGAGCCTAGGCGAGGGGCCGGATGCGGGGTCAGGAGGCCATCAGAGTGGACCACATGATGTCCACTATTGGCATAAATCCGCTTTAACGGACCGTCTGTTGTCCCTAACGCCCCCATCAAAACCAGACCTGTGGATAACGTCACAACAGCCATCCTCCATCGCCAACCCCACCTACGCTTAGGTAGGATGTCCCCTCCTTTTCCCCGAGGCTCGCGTCATGTTCATCGGCGTTCTGCTGGTCATTACCTGGCTGATCCTGCTTCTGCGCTACCCGGCCAAAGCCCTTCCCGTGTCCCTGGCCGCCGCGTTTGGCCTGGCCCTGGTGGCCTGCTGGGTGGTCTGGCTGGACAACCGCGAAGCCCAGCAACTGGCGCGCCTGGAGCTGCGCCTGAGCTACGCGCCGGACCACTGCCCCGCCGACCGGCCGCTGCAGGTCAAGCTCAACAACGGCAACAAGGTGCCCCTGGTGGAACTGCGCTGGCGGGTCGCCGCCTATGCCCCGGGGGATACGGTCAACCTCGCCGACAACCAGTACAGCGCCCCGCGCTACCGTGGCCCCGGCGAGTTGCAGGCCGGTGCCAACTGGCAGGACTGCCTGCCGCTGCCACCGCTGCGCCCCGGCTATCGCCCGCAAACCCTGGAGTTTCGCGCCGAGCGTCTACAGGGTAGTTTCTCCGACTGATTCGCCCCTCCCCTCACCCAGCAAAGGACCGCGCCATGCCCGTAGCGTTGATCACCGGTTGTTCCAGCGGCATCGGCCGCGCCCTGGCAGACACCTTCAAGAACGCCGGTTTCACCGTGCTCGCCACCGCCCGCAAGGCCGAGGACGTAAACACCCTGCAAGCCGCCGGCTTCACCGCGGTGCAACTGGACGTGAATGACGGCCCGGCCCTGAGCGCCCTGGGCGAGGAGATCAACCAGCAATACGGCGGCCTCGATGTACTGATCAACAACGCCGGCTACGGCGCCATGGGCCCGCTGCTGGATGGCGGCGTGGAAGCGATGCAGCGCCAGTTCGAAACCAATGTGTTCTCGGTGGTCGGGGTGACCCGGGCGATGTTCCCGGTGCTGCGCCGCAGCCGTGGCCTGGTGGTGAATATCGGCAGTGTGTCCGGGGTGCTGGTGACGCCGTTTGCCGGCGCCTATTGCGCCTCGAAAGCCGCGGTGCACGCCTTGAGCGATGCCTTGCGCATGGAGTTGGCGCCGTTCGGCATCCGAGTCATGGAAGTGCAGCCCGGGGCCATTGCATCGAGCTTCGCCAAGAACGCCGGGCATGAAGCCGAACAGCTGCTCAACGAACAATCGCCCTGGTGGCCACTGCGCGAGGGCATTCGCGCCCGGGCCAAGGCCTCCCAGGACAAGCCGACCCCGGCCAGCGAATTTGCCGCCGGCTTGCTCAAGGCCGTGCAACAGGACAACCCGCCGCGCCTGGTGCGCCTGGGCAATGGCAGCCGCGCCTTGCCGCTGCTGGCCAATCTGCTGCCCAAGGGTCTGCTGGAGAAAGGACTGATGAAGCGCTTCGGCCTGAGCGCCAAGCTCTGACCCGTATCTGTTGCCGCGAAAACCGCGCTCCCCTACAGGAGCACGCGGCAATATCGGTGGCCCCTTCAGAGGCCAAACAGCATACCGAGTGCAGCCAGGGCGCCAATGCTCATCAACGAAGCGAAGTACAGGTGGGTCCAGGTATCGGGGATGACCTCAGCCGGGTTGGCGGGGTTGTAGAAAACCTCCACGGCGTCGCCCACTTGTGTCTCGGAAAACTCGCTGTCAAAGGTATGGGTCATCACGCGGCCATCAGCGGTCACATAGGACACCGTTCTGGTGGAGTGATAGCTGGTACCGCTCTGTACCCCGACCATCCGTGATCGAGTACCGTCGACCACCTGGGCCGTGGTATGGACACCGGTGAACCTGAGGGCAAAAAAATCCCAGCCCCAGGAGTAGGCTCCCGCCGCACAGCAGAGCATCACCAGACCCACCAACACCTTGCCGACATAACGCACACCCGCACTCCTTGCTCGCTCACACTGCTGGCCCATCGCTCAAGGTTCAAGACTCAAGGGAGGTTGCGCCAAAAGGCAGCGAATATAGAGACTCGCCCCAGGCGAGCACAACCGTTTTGAGCACTGCTGATCACTTACCGCCTACCGGCGAAGAGGCCCGCGAGCCGAGCGCAAGCCTGGCGCTGGCAAGCCAGCACCTGCAGCGGTGGCGCGGTGCGCATTGTGCCCCTGTGCATTCCCAGTAGAATGCGCGCGCAGCATGGAATCGCTGGCGTCGACACCCAAGCACGGAATAGCTAACGCTCCACCCTCTCCCGTCCTGTCACTGCCTGATTTCATGCGCGTCTTTTTTCATTCGCCGATCAGGGAATACCCATTGAAATTGTTCAACGCGCTGCCACTGGCATTGGCTGTCTTGCTGGCGGCCTGCGCCTCCACGGCTCCGGAAAACACCGAACCCAAAGTCCCCGAACTGAATGACACCCTGCCCAAGCTGACGCTGGAAAGCGTCTTGCCCAAAGTGACGCCCAACGAATACTGCAACCCGGCCATGGAGGCCGATCTGCTGTACGGCATCGGTTACAAGCTGAACGAGATCGAGGACTACAAGAACGCCAAGAGCTGCTTCGCCATGGCCGCGCCGCACTACACCCGGGCCTTCTGCTTCCTGTCCACCACCACTGACCAGGAAACCGACAAGCCCAAGGCCGAGCGCGATCGCGAGTCCTTCAACTACATCGCCTACTCCGCCTCGCAGAACGATTGGTGCGCCGAGTACGGCATGTACGCCACCTACTGGTTCGGCGACAAGGACATTCCCAAGGACCGGGACCTGGCCCTGCGCTGGCTGGAGCGCTCGGCGCTGCACGGCAACCCGGAACCGCAGCAGAGCCTGGCCGACGACGCCGAAGAATCCGGCGACCTGGTGAAGGCCTATGCCTGGCTGAAGATCATCGACAACACCGAGGACACCAGCCAGCTGGATGCCTTGAAAGGCAAGATGAGCCCGGAGCAACTGGCCGAAGGCGAACAGCGCTTTGCCGACCTCAAGAAGCGCGTGACCAGCAAGCAGGTGATGTACGACGAAGCGCGGGATGAGGAAGTGGCGATTTTCTCGGCCGAGATCCATTTCGATCTCCCCGACCTGTTCCAGGGCATGACCACGGCCGAGCGCCAGGCCTTTGTCAAAGCGGCCATCGCCAAGGCCCGGGACAGCAGCCAGTTCAAGCTGCATTACGCGGTGACCCAGTACGTCATCGTCTCGCGGCTGGCCCAGCAGCGTTACCCCGGTGTCGACGTGCTGCAGAACCCGAAGCTGGTGGCCACCATCAACAACGTCAACGACGGCCTGGAAGCGGCGGCGAAGAAGTCCCTGGCGATCATGCAGAAAAGCTACAAGTAACGCCCCCCCACCGTCGTAGGAGCCGGCTTGCCGGCGCCTACATAGGCCTGCGCCTACAGGGGCTCGGGGTTGACGATGACGGTGCAGGTGATGCCGGCGGCCAGCAGCACGCCGTCCGGCACTTCGTCGATGTGGATGCGCACCGGTACGCGCTGGGCCAGGCGCACCCAGTTGAAGGTCGGGTTGACGTCGGCGATCAGTTCGCGGCTCTCCGGGTTGTCACGGTCGTAGATGCCGCGGGAAATGCTTTCCACGTGGCCCTTGAGCACTTCACCGCTCATCAGTTGCATGTCCGCTTTATCACCCACGCGCACGTGGGGCAGCTTGGTTTCCTCGAAGAAGCCGTAGACCCAGAACGAGTTCATGTCGACCACCGCCATCTTCGCCTCGCCGATGCGCGCGTAGTCGCCACGGTGCACGTTGAGGTTGGTCACGTAGCCATCCACCGCCGCCCGTACCTGGGTACGTTTGAGGTTGAGTTCCGCCGCTTCCAGCTGGGCCTGGGCGTGCTGGTAGTCGGCCAGGGCCGAGTCGGCGATGTTGCCGGCGTCGTCGCGGTTTTCCTTGGAGATCACCAGGTTGTCCATGTCGGCGCGGCGCCGGGCGTTGACCTTGCGCATCTCCCAGGTGGCCTTCTTCGAGGCCACCAAAGACTGCGCCTGCTTGACCGCGATCTGGTAGTGCTCGGGGTCGATCTGCATCAGCAGATCGCCCTTGCGCACCAGCTGGTTGTCCTTGACCGGCACATCCACCACTTCACCGGTGACGTCGGCGGCGACGTTGATGATGTCCGCGCGCACCCGGCCGTCACGGGTCCAGGGGGTGTACATGTAGTGCTCCCACAGGGTGCGGCCGATCCACAGGGCCAGGGCCAGCACGAGCAGGGTGGCGAGCAGGCTGAAAAACTTTTTCATTGCGGGGGTCTCAACGGTAGACAGTGAGCGCCATGGCGCCGAACAGACAGCAGAACAGGCTCAGGCGCAGCAGCGCCGGGTGCCAGAAGAAGCGATACAGGTCATAGCCGGAGATGAACCGGTCCAGGGCCCAGGCCAGGGCCGCGGCGATGAAGAACATCAGGGTCATGGTGGGCATGTAAACGCCGTGGAAGGCGATTTCACGAGGCATGGTCAAGTCCTTGGGGGGCAGGCGCCGCCGGCTTGGCCACGGCATAGGCCGCCAGCGGCGATTGCGGGTCGAGCAGTGACGTACGGATGAAGTGCAGGTAGCTCTTGACCCGGCGCAGGGCCGAGGTGTCGAAGTGCGGGGCGAAGGGTTCGTCGGTGGCCTGGACCCGGCTGATGGCGTGGTCCACGGCAATCAGCCCGCGCTCCAGGTTGCTCTGGCTGGGTTGCAGGAACAGCCGCACCAGGGAGCGGCCCATGACCCGGATCGCCTGGCGCCAGGGCTGGGACTCGGCATAGGCCGGGTGCACCGGGAGGATCGCCTGTTCCTTGCGCAGCTCGATGATCGCGTGGCCGACTTCCAGCACCACGAACATCCAGCGCAGCAGCTCGCTCTGCACCTTGGGCTGGCCCACCGCCAGGCCATAGGCCTGGTGCAGCAGGTCGCGGGTGCGGCTTTCGAAGCTTGAGGCCAGGCCCTTGAGCTTGCCGCTGATGGCGTACACCACCTGGCCGCGCAGGTCCTGCTCCAGGCGCCGCCACAGCCAGCGGCTGTTGGGCGGCAAAATGATCGCCCCGGCCGCGGCGCAGACCAGCATGCCCATGACCATGGCGATGTAGTCGTTGATGAAGGTGTAGGGGTTGTAGACGGTCAGGTTGTCCGGCACCGAACCGGTGCTGAAGAAGATCAGCAGGCCCAGGCCGACCCCGGCGTACTTGGGCCGCGAGGCCAGGAACGAACCGAGCACGATCACCGGCGCCAGCATCAGGCACAGCAGCGGGAAACCGTCGATCCAGGGGAACACGAAGAACATTTCGACGAAGCCCACCAGGGCGCCGATAAAAGTCCCGCAGGCCATCTGGAAGGCCATGCGCTTGGGGTTCGGCGTGGCGGCGGAAAGGCCGATGGTGGCGGCGGCGATCAGGGTCATGGTGGCGCCGCTGGGCCAGGCGGTGGCCACCCAGTAGCTGCCCAGCACCACCAGCACGAAGGCCGCGCGAATGCCCGAGGCGGCGCAGGCCAGCCAGTTGGTCTGCGGGGTGTAGGGCTCGTCCCAGCGCTCGCGTTCGTGGCTGTGGTCGGCCAGGGACGCGTGGGTCTGGGCGTAGCTATGCATCTCGTCGACGAAGCGGTACAGCAGCTCGTAGGCGGTATGGAAATCCAGCTGCTCGGCGTCGCTCGGGCCGCTCTCCTGGAAGGCCGCGCGCAGGCTGCGCACCCGCGCCGGCAGCTCGCTCTTGTAGGTCGCCAGGGCCGTGGCCAGGCGCGCCGCGTCGGGGCTGGTGAGGGCGCGACCGGAGAAACCGTCGAGCAGTTCCGCCAGGTCCTGCAGGCCCGGCTTGATCGCCGCCACCACATGGTCGGCGCCACTGCTGCGCAGGCGTTCGAGCAACTGGTGCAGGGCGTTGAAACGCGTGGTAATGCCCATGAACTCGCTGTTCAGGCGGCTCAGGCGGCCGTTGCGCCGACGCATGTGCGGGTCTTCGAACACGGTGACGCTGCGCAGCCCTTCCAGGCCCACGGCTTCGGCAATGAAGCGCACGTTGCTGGTTTCAAAACTGTCACGCTGGCTGCGCCCGCGCAGGCCGTCGGTGACGAACAACGCGAACACGCCGAAGCGCTGGTACAAGGCGTTGCGCATCGCGGCGCTGGCGGTCTGCGGGAGGATCGCGGCGCTGACCAGGGTCGAGCAGAGAATCCCCAGGGAAATCTCCAGCACCCGCCACACGGCCGCCATGAAGGCCCCTTCCGGGTGGGCCAGGGCTGGCAGGCCGACCATCGCCGCGGTGTAGCCGGCGAGGACGAAACCGTAGGCGCGAAAGTTGCGGTAGCGCGCGGCACCGGCCGAGCAGATGCCGACCCAGATCGCCAGGGAACCGAGGAACAGCTCGGTGTTCTGGGCGAACAGGGCGATCAGCGCCACCATCACCGCCGAGCCGGTCAGGGTGCCGAGAAAGCGGTAGAAGCTCTTGGCGAACACCTGGCCGCTCTGCGGCTGCATGACGATGAACACGGTGATCATCGCCGTGCGCGGTTGCGGCAGTTCCAGGCGCATGGCCAGCCACAGGGTGAGGAACGCGGCGGCCAGGACCTTGAAGATATAGACCCAGGTCACGCCGTCGCTGCGCGCCCAGTCGAAGAAACCCCGGCGCCATTCAAGGGAGTACAGCCAGCGCAAAGGGGCGGGCAAGGAAGTCATGGGAGCCTGCTTCAGTGGTCGAACACGGCCAGGGCCGCGGGGGTCTTGGGTGCCTGGGTGCGGTTTTCTGCGGGTACATCGCGGCCAGCTTCAAGCCCGCCCCCCAGGGCCGTCACCAGGTCCGCCTGGGCGGTCAGGCGCGCGGCCTGCACCTGCTGCTGGATCTGCTGCTGGTGAAACAGCAGGCTCTGGGCGTTGAGCACATTCAGGTAGTCGGTCAGGCCGCGCTGGAAGGCCACGGTGGCGATGTCGTAGGTCTTCTGCGCCGCGGCCACCGACTCGGCGGCGAAGACGTGCTGCTTGTCCATGGATTCGCGGCGGATCAACTGGTCGGAAATGCTTTTCAGCGCGTCCACCAGGGTCTGGTTGTACTTGGCCACGGCCATGTCGTAGCCGGCCGAGGCTTCGCCCAGCTCCGAGCGCAGGCGGCCGCCGTCGAAGATCGGCAGGCTGATGGCCGGACCGATGTTGTAGTTGAGTTTCTTGCCGGTGAGGAACTCCAGGGCGCCACCGCCAGTGGCCATGAAACCGATGCTGCCCACCAGGTCGACATTGGGGTAGAAACCGGCGTGGGCCACGTCGATGCCACGGGCCTGGGCCGCCACTTGCCAGCGGCTGGCGACCACGTCCGGGCGCTGCCCCAGCAGTTCGGCGGGCAGGGCCGAGGGCAGTTTCAGCGCGGCGCCCAGGGACAGGCTCGGCCGCTGCAACTGCGCGCCCTCTCCCGGGCCCTTGCCGGCCAGGGCCGCCAGTTGGTTGCGGGTCAGGGCGATTTCTTCGTCCAGGGCGTCCAGCTGGCGATGGGTTTCCGGCAGCGGCGCCTCGGCCTGGCTGACTTCGAAATGGGTGCCGAGACCACCGTCCAGGCGCCGTTGCGCCAGTTCGAGAATCTGTTGCTGCTGCTTCAGGGTGGCGGCCACGATATCGCGCTGGGCGAAGTGCAAGGACAGCTGGATGTAGCTGCGCACCACGTTGTTCACCAGCTCCAACTGGGCCTGGCGCGCTTCGGCCACGCTCATGTGGGCCAGGTCGACGGCGCGCTCGGTGTTGTTGCTTTCGCGGCCCCAGAGGTCCAGGGCATAACTGAAGCCCAGGGCGGCGTTGTTGTCCCAGGTGGTGGTGTTGGCCAGGGCGCCGGGGCCGTAGAACTGATCGGTGGGCCAGTTGTGGCGCTTGAGGGTGGCGTCGCCCTTGATCTGCAGCGACTCGGCCGACTCGGCGATACCGGCCAGGGCCTTGGCCTGGCGCACCCGGGCGGCGGCCATGGCCAGGCTCGGGCTGCCTTGCACGGCGAGGCTGATCCAGCGGTTCAACTGCGGGTCGCCGTAGGCCTGCCACCACTGGGCACTGGGCCAGTGGGCATCTTGCGCGGCGCTCTTGATCGCCTCGTCGGTGGCCAATGTATTAGCGGGAAGTGTCTTGCCTTGTGGGGCAATGCCTCCGGTTCCGATGCAGCCGCTGATTGCTAACGATAAAGCCCAAACACTGAGGGTCTTGAACCCTCTGCTGATGCGACGCGGCACTGCTGCGAATTCCTGAAGATCGGGGGGGAGTATTTCTCTCGTGGAAGTCGGCCGGCCGGCGCAGCGATACGCTTGCTACACCGCGTTGCGCGGATCGCCGGTAAGCCGACTCCTACGGATCGGCGCAATTCTAGGGGGCGGCCCGTTCGGCGATAAGCTGGGATTCCTGTGAATCTTTATTACCGTAAACGCGATAATCCCTTGGTCGCCTATCCAAGCCCCCGTAACTTCGTGTCACAATTTGCCATCTCCCCAGAGAGCACCCCATGGACACTTTGCAAAACATGCGCGCCTTCAGTTGCGTCGCCGAAGCCGGTAGTTTCACCGCCGCGGCTGTGCAACTGGATACCACCACGGCCAACGTCTCGCGCGCAGTCTCCAATCTTGAGGCTCACCTGCAAACCCGCCTGCTCAACCGTACCACCCGCCGTATCGCCCTGACCGAAGCCGGCAAGCGCTACCTGCTGCGCTGCGAGCAGATCCTGGCCTACGTCGAAGAAGCCGAGGCCGAGGCCAGCGACGCCCATGCCCGCCCCGCCGGGCAATTGAAAGTGCACACCATGACCGGCATCGGCCAGCACTTCGTGATCGACGCCATCGCCCGCTACCGCAAATCGCACCCGGACGTGACCTTCGACCTGACCATGGCCAACCGCGTGCCGGACCTTCTGGACGAGGGCTACGACGTCTCCATCGTCCTGGCCCGGGAACTGCCGGACTCGGGCTTCGTCTCCCAGCGCCTGGGGATGACCTACAGCATCATCTGCGCCTCGCCGGCCTATGTGAAAGCCAACGGCTGCGCGCAAAAGCCCAGCGACCTGCTGAACCACGCCTGCCTGCGCCTGGTGAGCCCGGTGATTCCCCTGGAGAAATGGGCTTTCGACGGCCCGGAAGGCCAGGAAATGGTCACCATCAACAGCTCGCCGTTCCTGGTGAACTCCGCCGACGCCATGAAGACCGCGATCATCAGCGGCATGGGCATTGGCGTGCTGCCGGTATACGCCGCCATCGAAGGCCTGCGCAACGGCACCCTGGTACGGGTCATGCCCAAGTACCGCTCCCAGGAACTGAACCTGTACGCCATCTACCCGTCGCGCCAGTACCTGGACGCCAAGATCAAGACCTGGGTCGAATACCTGCGCGGCTCCCTGCCGGAGATCCTCGCCGCGCACCAGGCGGAACTGGCGGCCTACGAACTGAGCGGCAGCCTCACCGGCGCACGCCTGTCCACCTGAACACCGCTCTCCCCGCAGGAACCGGCTTGCCGGCGAAAGGGCCCGACAGCCTTGAGCAAGCCACCAGCGCAGGCGCTGGCCGGTTGCGGGGCGCTTTGGCGGCGGCGGCAAAAATGTTAGCTTGCTTGGCATTCCCACCCGCCTGACGAGCCTTCGCGCGATGAAAAAGACTGTACTTGCCTTCAGCCGCATCACCCCCGAGATGACCGAACGCCTGCAACAGGACTTCGAGGTCATCGTCCCCAACCCCAAGAAAGGGGACATCGCCGCCCAGTTCAATGAAGCCCTGCCCCGGGCCCACGGCCTGATCGGCGTCGGTCGCAAGCTGGGGCGCGCGCAGCTGGAAAACGCCGCGCAGCTGGAAGTGGTGTCGAGCATCTCGGTGGGTTACGACAACTATGACCTGGCCTATTTCAACGAACGCGGGCTGATGCTCACCAACACCCCGGACGTGCTCACCGAAAGCACCGCCGACCTGGCCTTCGCCCTGCTCATGGGCAGCGCCCGGCGGGTGGCCGAGCTGGATGCCTGGACCAAGGCCGGGCAATGGCAGGCCAGCGTCGGCCCGGCGCTGTTCGGCTGCGATGTGCACGGCAAGACCCTGGGGATCGTCGGCATGGGCAACATCGGCGCGGCCATCGCCCGCCGTGGGCGTTTGGGTTTCGGCATGCCGATCCTCTACAGCGGCAACAGCCGCAAGGCGGCCCTGGAGCAGGAGCTGGGGGCGCAGTTGCGCAGCCTGGAACAACTGCTGGCCGAGGCGGATTTCGTCTGCCTGGTGGTGCCGTTGAGCGAGCAGACCCGGCACCTGATCAGCCACCGCGAACTGGCGCTGATGAAGCCCAGCGCGATCCTGGTGAACATTTCCCGCGGCCCGGTGGTGGATGAACCGGCGCTGATCGACGCCTTGCAGAAGGGCCAGATCCGTGGCGCCGGCCTGGATGTGTACGAGAAAGAGCCGCTGGCAGAGTCGCCGCTGTTCCAGCTGAAGAACGCGGTGACCCTGCCGCACATCGGCTCGGCCACCCATGAAACCCGCGACGCCATGGCCGAACGCGCCATGCGCAACCTGCGCAGCGCCCTGCTGGGCGAACGCCCGCAGGACCTGGTCAACCCGCAGGTGTGGAAGGGCTGACCCTAGCGGCCCTCCTTCCCGCCCTCCCTGTAGCCGCTGCCGAGCCTGCGAGGCTGCGAAAAGGTCCGCAGGACCTTCAGCGATAGACCTGCAGAATCAGGTCGCCTGGTTTTGCGACGGCTGCGCCGCCGTTCGCAGCCTCGCGAGCTCGGCAGCGGCTACAGAGGCTGGCACAGCCTTGGGTTTGCGGAACACCAGCACATTGCCCAGCATCACCAGTACCAGCCCGGCCAATGCCGGGGCAGTCCACTGATAGCCTTCGGCAAAGGCCGAGACGTTCAGCGCCACCACCGGAAACAATACCGTGCAGTACGCCGCCCGCTCCGGGCCCATGCGCCCGACCAGGGTCAGGTAGGCGGTAAAGCCGATCACCGAACCCGGTATCACCAGGTACAGCAGCGAGCCGATGTAGCGCGTGGTCCATTCCACGTCGAAGGCAATGCCCTGGGCCAGGCAGTACACCGCCAGCATCGTCGCGCCGTAGGCCATGCCCCAGGCATTGGTGGTCAGCGGCTTGAGCCCTGCTTTCTGCTGCAGGCTGGAGAGCATGTTGCCCGCTGAGAAACACAGGGTGCCGAGCAGCGCCAGCCCCAGGCCCAGCAGGGTTTGCGGGCTGGCGCTGTGGCCCGCCAGTTCGGGCCAGAACAGCAGCCCCAGCCCGAGCAGCCCCAGGCCGCCGCCGAGCAACACGTTGCGGGCGATCTTCTGGCCGAAGAACACTCGCGCATTCAGGGCGTTCCACAAGGTCGCGGTGGAAAACACCACCGCCACCAGGCCGCTGGGAATCCACTGGCTGGCGTGCAGAAAGCACATGAAGTTGATGCAGAACAGGCACAGGCCCTGGGCCAGGCAGATCAGGTGGCCACGGCGGTTCATCGGCTGCAGCTTGCGACTGAGCAGCAGCAGGACGAACAGCACCAGGGCCGCCAGGGCGAAGCGATAGACGATGGACACCGGAATCGCCACCACCCCCAGTTGCAGTTTCAGGGCGATCCAGGTGGTGCCCCAGATCAGCACGGTCAACAGGTACAGCGATAGGTTCATGGCACGACTCCTTGGCAAGGCGTGCAGTGTCACGCCCCCCAGGCCTCGCGCGCTTGCACAAACTTGCGCTTTTTATCAGCCCGGGGCTGGCAGCGCAGGGGCGACGGAGTAGCATGCGAAACACCGGTAAACGGACCTTTGACTGACGCCCCCACCATGCCCGCACTGGATACCCTGCAAGTCTTCCAAGCCCTCAACCGCTCGCCCCATGCTCGCCTGGAGCACAGCGCCGAGCTCGGTGACGGCTTGTCCGCGGCCTTGTGGAGCAACCATCACGACGCCCAGGAATATGAGGCGCCCGGCCACCACACCCTGTCTTGCTACCTGGCCGGCGGCACCGGCACCTTTCGCCGCGATCAGCCGGGCAGCAAGGGCGGCCCGGGCAAGCTGTGCATCCTGCCCGCCGAGCACCAGTCGGCCTGGGTGATCAATGGTGATATCCGTCTGGCCCATGTGTATTTCAGCCCCGAGCAGTTCGCCCTGGGCTGCGTCACCCTGCTGGACCGCGAACCCCGGGAAATGCACCTGCGCGAAAGCACCTTTGTCGACGACCCCGAGCAGACCCGGCGCTTCGCGCAGTTGGTCCGCCTGAACTGGGACGAGCCCGGCGAGCGCCTGCTGACCAGCAGCCTGGCCCACGAGATGCTCAACCACGCCCTGCTCAATCAAGTGGGCTCGCGCCAGGCTGCCCGGTTCAAGGGCGGGCTGGCCGCGCACCAGCGCCGCCTGCTGGTGGACTACATCGACAGCCAGTTGGACGCCCCCCTGAGCCTGGGCCAGCTGGCGGGGTTGTGCGCGCTCTCCGAATACCACTTCGCCCGTATGTTCCGCGCAAGCTTCGGCCTGCCGCCCCACCAATATGTCCTGGCCCGGCGCCTGGTCCGGGCCCGGCATCTGCTGCGCCACAGCGCCCTGCCCCTGGGTGAAATCGCCCTGGCTTGCGGCTTCTCCAGTGCCAGCCACTTCACCAACCGCTTTCGCCAGGCCCTGGGGGGAACACCGGGGGACTATCGCCTGGCGTTCCTGCGCCGAGGTTCGGACTACCGATAAGCCACCTCTGCTGGCCCCTTCTTGCGCCAAAACCCACGCTGGTACGTCTGAATCAGTAAGTGACCCAAGTTCCTTACTTAAACAAGACAATTCTTACAGCCAAACTAAACAACTCCTACACACCCTTCCATAGAAGAGCACTTTCAATAAGTCCTTATATGACAACCAAGAACATAAACAGGTAACTATTTTAAAACTTCAGTTACCACCTCATTCACAGAACTGATGATTCTTGTTTAACCCCGCCCCCAACTTAGTCTTTAGGCCTTGAATCCCAGGCATTACGCAAAGATTCAACACACAACCACACACCCCATTGAGGCCGATTAACTGAAACACCCAACAACGTCACAACCACAACAATCCACCCGTAACTTCCGTTAATTCAAACAAACGACAACAACTCAACACGTCATCCGTCAGTCGCCTTACTCCAAAAACAACAAGAACAGAGGACGATGCAATGCTTTCAACACACTTGCCACGACGATGGGCCAAGCGCTCGACCCTACTGTGTGCCTCGATGCTGGCCATTCCGGTAAACGCCGAACTGCTGGACGACAGCAGCGCTCGCCTGGAATTGCGCAACTATTACTTCAATCGGGACTATCGCGAAGGCACTGCCCCGCCCCGTGAAGAATGGGCACAAGGTTTCCTCTTGCGCCTGGACTCGGGCTTTACCGAAGGTCGCATCGGTGTCGGTGCCGACGCCATCGGCATGCTCGGGATCAAGCTCGACTCCGCCCCAGGCCGAACCGGCACCGGGCTGCTGAAGGTGGCGCGCAATGGCCGGGCAGAGGATGACTATTGGAAACTGGCCTTGGCCGGAAAACTCAAGACCAGCAAGACCTTGTTCAAGTTCGGCGCGCTGGTGCCACCGGTACTGCCGACACTGAAACCCAACGACGGCCGCCTGTTTCCGCAGATTTTCGAAGGCGGGTTACTGACGTCGAATGAATTCGATGACCTGGAGTTTACCGCCGGGCGCCTGAGCCGGGTCATGCAGCGCAACGCCACGCAGTACACGCCGCTGACCTTGAGCCCCTTGAACCGGCGCTTTCAGGGCCAGGGGGCAACGGCGGAACACTTCGACATGGCGGGCGTCGACTATCGCTTTCACAAGCAATGGCTGGCTCGCGCGCATGTTGCCCAGTTGCAGGACATCTACCGCCAGCAGGTCTTCACCCTGGTCAACAAGAGCCCCTGGGGCGCAGGAACCTTCAGCAGCGATCTGCGCTTGAGCCTGATGAACGACTACGGCAATGCCAAAGGCGGCAAGATCGACAACCGCGCCCTGCAGGGCTTGCTCGGCTATGCCTATAACGGCCACAGCCTTGGCCTGGCTTATCAGCGAATGTTGGGGGACACCGGTTACGCCAACATCCTCGGGGCCGATGCCAACTTGATCAACTTATCCGTACTGGGCGACTTCGCCAATGCCAAGGAACGTTCCTGGGCACTGCGTTATGGCTATGACTTCGCCAGCCTGGGCTTGCCGGGCCTGAGTATCAACAGCCGTTATATATCCGGCAGCCACGCCGAAATTACCGGCACTCGAAAGATCGGCAAGTCATGGGAGTTGGATAACGAACTGCGTTATGTCGTGCAGCAAGGCCCGCTAAAGAATGTAAGCGTACGCCTGCGCAGTGCGCTTTATCGTTCCAACTATGCCAAGAACTTCATTCGCGACACTGACGATACACGGCTGATGCTCAGTTACTCCTGGAACATCAAGTAATCCAACACGCAGAGCCGATATAACAGTTCAAATGCCTAGAGGTGCTATTCCCATGCAACGTCTATTATTGAAAAGTTTGGCCAGCCTGTTGTTTTTAAACCTGATCAACCCCGTCGCGGCCAAACAAACCCGTCAGCCGGAAAGCGTCCCGGAGTTCCGACCGGGCTACTTGATCGGTTATCTGAAACAGCAGGATCTACCCAATAGCCTGTCACTGTTGCCACCACCTCCTGCGGTGGCTACTCCAGCCTTTGCTCTGGACCAGAGCCTGGCTGAAAACAGCCAGGCCTTGCGTGGTAGCAAACGCTGGGAGTTGGCCGTCAGCGATGCCAACCTGAAGTTCCCCGCCGCCGCAGAGACGTTTTCCTGTGCCCTGAATGCGCCCATCAGCGAACAGCACACACCTGTGCTGTACAGAGTCTTGCGGCGCACCCTGACCGATGCCGGGCTGGCCACCTATAGCGCAAAGACGCGCTACCAGCGCACCCGGCCCTTCGTCTACAACCAGCAGCCCAGTTGCACCCCAGAAGATGCGGCCAAGCTCGCCGCCGATGGTTCCTACCCATCGGGGCACAGTGCAATCGGCTGGACCTGGGCGCTGCTGTTGAGCGAACTGTCCCCCGAGCACGGCAACGCGCTCTGGGCCCGTGGCCGGGCCTATTCGGAAAGCCGCATGGTGTGCAACGTGCATTGGTACAGCGATATCCGTGAAGGGCGTGAAATCGGCGCGATCACCGTGGCACGCTTGCACGCCGACCCGACCTTCCAGGCCGACTTCGCCGTCGCCCGGCAAGAGTTGCTGGCCGTTCGCGCCAAGGGCCTGACCGCCAGCGGCGACTGTGCGGCGCAAGCGCAAGCCCTGGCACTTGGCGCTGACTAGGGGGCCAGGGTAATGACCTTGAAGGTATTGGCATGAAACAGCGGGTCCGGCTTGGGTTCGGCCGGGCTCGCGGCCGGCTGGGTGAAGTCCATCGCCGCCAGGTAGACCCGCTGGCTGCGCGGGTCGAACGCCATGTTGTAGGCCATGGGCTGGGTGCTGACGCTGCCCAGGGGCTGGTAGCGGTCGGCATCAAGCTGGGCGATGACGCTGAGGTTGGCGTCCACCCCGCTGGCGATCAGCAAGCGCCGGGCCTGCGGGTCGTAGGCCAGGGCGTTGACGTCGCGGGTGATCGGCAGGCTGGCCTTCAGCGCGCCGCTGTCGCGGTCGAGCACCAGCAGCAGCGGTCGCTCACCGCGGCAGGCGACGAACAGCCGCCCGCGCTGTTCATCCTGGGCCAGGGCGCTGGGCCGCTGACAGTCGGGATACTGCCAGCGATCCAGGACCTTGAAGCTGCTGGAAGACAGCCGCGCGACGATGCCCTCGTCGCGCATCGGCAAAAAGAAACTGCCATCGCCCTTGAGCAGCAAGGGGTCGATCTTCTTCACCGCCAGCTCGTGGGCCGCAGTGATCCGTTCTTCCTTGGGGTCGAACACGAACAGGGTCGAGCGATCGGCCCGGCGCCCGCTGACGATGATCACCTGCCCGGTGCGCGGCTCGTACACCGCGCTATTGAGGTTGCTCTGGGTCACGGCGATGCGCTTGAGCGGCTTGAGTGTGGATAACTCCACCAGCCCCAGGCTGCCGTCGGTATTGAGCACCAGCAGGCGGTCCAGTTCGGGCACCAGCACCACGCCGTTGGCGCCCGCCGATTGCTCGATGGTCCGCACCGGGCGCTGCTTGTCGACATCGAACACGCTCAGGCCATTGTCGCGCCGGGCCAGGAACAGGTAGGGCCGGGTCGGGTCCAGGGTGATAAAGCCCCAGCTGCTGCCGGCCCCCGGCAACTGCACTTGCTGCTCGCGGTGGTACAGGCGTTCATCCGCTGGCGCGGCGGCCTGGGCCACGCCGCAAAACGCCAGGAGCGCACTCAGGGTCAGGGCTCTCATCAGAACTCCAGGGTGCTGGACAGCGACACTTGGCGAGCGTCTCCCAGGGACACGAAGTACTTGCTCGCCGACGAGGTGTAGTAGGTCTTGTCGAACAGGTTCTTCACGTTGAGCTGGAACTTGACCTTCTGCCCTTCGACCCGGGTGTCGTAGGTGGCGAAGGCATCGGCCACGGTGTAGCCCGGCAGGTCGAAACTGTTGGGCGCATCCCCGGCGCGCTGGCCGACATAACGGGCCCCGGCGCCGACCCGCAGGCGGTCGCCGCCGATCAGGCTGCCGAAGTCGTAGACCGCCGACAGCGAGCCGCTGTTCTTCGCCACGTTCTGCAGCTGCTTGCCCTTGTACTGGGTGTCCTTGGTCACTTCAGCGTCGGTGTAGGCATAGCTGCCGATCAGGCTCCACTGGTCCGTCAACTGCCCGGTCAGGTCCAGTTCCAGGCCCTGGGAGTGCACTTCACCGGCCACGCTGGTGACGGTCTCGGAGGCGGTGGCGGTGGTCACCAGCACGTTGCGCTTGGTGATGTCGAACAGCGCCGCGCTGGCGGTGATGCGCCCGGGAATGTCGAGCTTGGCCCCCAGTTCCCAGGACTTGGCTTCTTCCGGCGCGATGGAGCCGTCCAGCACTGCGGTGCCGCCGGCCAGCTGGGCGATGCTGGAGTTGGGTTTGAACGACTCGGTGTAGCTGCCGTAGAACGACAGCTGGTCGGTGTAGCGGTACACCAGGCCGGCACGGGGCACGAACTTCTGCCCATTGCTGTCGGTGTTGGCGTGGAACGGCCGGCCCTTGCCGGCGTACTGGTCGTATTCCTGGAAGCGCCCGCCGCCGACCAGGATCCACTGGTCGGTGAGGTGGATGGCGTCCTGGAAGAACAGCGAATCACTGCGCAGCAGGTCGGTCTGGTCGCTGTCCGGGGCGCTGACCGTGGTGCCGGCCACTTCCCGACCGTAGACCGGGTTCAGGTAGTTGAAGGTGGTCCGGCTTTTCTGCCGGATCAGGTCGGCGCGGTAGATCTTGCGGTATTCGTCGTCCAGGCCGAACACCAGGTCGTGCTGCATGCCGCCCAACTGCACCTTGCCTTCCAGGCTGACGGTGGCGTAGCGGTCGGTGGTCAGGGCGTTCTGGGTACCATCCATGGTCCGGGTCAGGGTGCCGTTGGGATTCACCGCGGTCAGGCGCACCTGGCTGGCGTCGTAGGTCTCGCGGTTCCAGCTGTAGCCGAAGTGGGCTTTCCAGTCGTCGCTGAGCTCGTGGTCGACTTCAAGGCGATACAGGTCCGAGCGCCCTTCCATGTTGTTGAACGGCTCGTCCAGGCGCCGGGTGGCCGGAATGTCCAGCGGGTGGTTGGTCTTGGGATCGATGGCGGTGCCACGGTCGAACGGCGTGAGGAACTCGCGGTGCTCATAGGCCAGCAGCACCTTGGTGCGCTCGCCGTACCAGGCCAGGGACGGCGCCACCAGGGATTCGCGATGGGTGCCGAAGTTGCGCCAGTAATCTTCATCCTCGTGGTCGACGATCAGCCGGTAGGCCAACCCGGAATCACCGAGCGGCCCGGTGGTGTCCAGGCTGCCGCCGCTGCCGTTCTTGCCCGAGCCGTAGGTCGAGCCGCGCACGGTCAGGGCCGTGGACTGCTGCAGCTCGGGCTTCTTGCTGACCACGTTGACCACTCCGCCCGGGTCCTGGATGCCATACAGCAGCGACGAGGGGCCCTTGAGCACTTCCACCCGTTCCGCCGTGGCGTTCAGCGCCCGGCCCTGCACCACCGGCATGCTGTCGCGCATGATCGAACCGTTGCGGTTGTCGCCGAAGCCGCGCAGCAGCACGGCGTCCTGGGTGCCGCCCAGGGTGTTGGTCTGGGTGATGCCGCTGACGTTCTTCAGGGCGTCATCCAGGTTGCGCGGGGTCTGGTCGCGCAGCACCTGGGCCGGAACCACGTTGATGATCTGCGGGATTTCCTGGTTCAGCGCCTGGGACCGCGCCACCGAGGTGCTGGCCGGCGGCTGGTAGCTGGTGCTGTCGTCGAGCCCCAGGGTGGTGATGCTGGTGGGGCTCAGGTTCAACCCGCTGCTGACCGGCAGGGGTTCGAGGACCCGGGTACGGGCATCGCTGTGCCGGTAGGTGAAACCGGAATTGCCCAACAGCCGTTGCAGGGCCTGGTCGGCACTGAACTGGCCACTCACCGCAGGCGCCTTGAGGCTGTAGGGCGCGTCATCGGTGTAGACCACGCTGATCCCGGTCACGCGGGTGAAGTCGCTCAGGGCTTGCGGCAGCGGCTTGGCCGCGATGGAAAAGTTGAACAGCGCGCTGTGTTGCTCAGCGCCAGACTCGCTCGCCAGCGCCACGCCCAGGGGCAGCATGGCCAACCCCGACACCACCAGCGCCGAAGCGCCGAACCACCGTTTGACCGAACCGTTTGCCGCCGAATGTGCCCTGGACTTCATGCTTGAGACTCGCGTGTAAAAAAGCCGTGAATGCGAATTAGTCGCACTTTCAAGCACTACACGTAGCCCGAACGCAAAGACCTCACCTGTTTTTTGAAAATATTTTCACGACAGCAAACACGGCGCCGCCCGATGCATCCCCTGCGGCCGCGGCTACAAAGAGCGCTGGATGCGCCCGGCGCTGGTGCTGGAGCCCACTGGCCGGCCCTGCTGCTCCATGGCTTTGAAATACTGCAGCATCGCGTCGAGGTCGCTGAGCCCGAGGTCGCTGCGGTTGCGGCCGCTCTTGAACAGGCTGAAGCGGTCGCCGCCATCGGCCAGGAAGCCGTTCATCACCAGCCGGTAGTTGCCGTCGGCCTGCAGCGGTTTGCCATTGAGGCGCACGCTGCCGGGCACTACGCGGCTGTCCAGCGGGCGCGTGGCGTCCCAGCGGTAGCTGAAGCCCTCGGACACTTGCAGGATGTTGGCATCGTCCGCGCCCTTCCATTGCTGGTTGAGCACCTGCTCGATCTGCCGACCGCTCAGGTCGAAGGCGATCAGGTTGTTGTTGAACGGCTGCAGGGTTGCCAGTTGCCCGTAGTTCACCTGGGTTTGCCCGGGCTCCAGGGCCAGGTCGCTGCGAATGCCACCGGTGTTCATGAAGGCGATCTGTGCACCGTTGGCCCGGCCGCCGGCCAGATGCGCGTCGGCGATCAGGTCGCCGATGGGCATTTCCCCGGCGACATCGGCGCGCCGGGCAATCGGCGAGGCGGCCATCGCGCCCACCGGTTTGAGCAGCACCTGGTTGCTGCGCGCTTCAACCTGTTGTTGCAGCTGCGCCAGGGCCGGGTCCTGTGGATAACGGGTCGGATCGGCCAGCAGGTTGGCCGCCTGGATGCTCGCCACCCGGTGCTGGCCCGGGGTCACTTGCAGGGTCAGGTGGGTCAGCAGGTGGCCATATGAATTGCCCTGGGTCACCAGCAGCGGCCCGACCTTGCACAGGTAGCCCTGGTGCGAGTGGGCGCTGATCAGCACGTCCACCGCAGGGTCCAGGCGCTTGGCCACCTCGACGATGTCGCCGCCCAGTTGCGAGCAGTCCGGCTTGTCGAACGGCTCCGGGGTCGAGCCGCCCTGGTGCACCACCGCGACGATGGCGTTGACCCCCTTGGCGTTGAGCTCGGGAATCAGCCGGTTGATGGCGTCGGCCTCATCGGCCACCTGCAGGCCACGCATGCCCTTGGCGCTGACCACCGAGGCCACGTCCCGCAGCACCGCGCCGACGAAGGCCACCTTGACCCCGCGCACCTCCTCGATGCGGTAGGCCGGCAACAGCGGCTGGCCGGTGTCGCTGTCCAGCAGGTTGGCCGCCAGGTAGGGGAAACCGCTGCCCGGGTAGTTCGGGCGGAACTGGCAGGCCTTGTCCGGACGCGACGACTGGCAGCCGCCGTTGAGCTGGCGCAGGAACTCGGCCTTGCCGTTGTCCAGTTCGTGGTTGCCGATGGCGCTGAGTTTCATGTCCATGTGGCGCAGGGCTTCCAGGGTCGGCTCATCGGCCCACATGGCCGACAGCGGCGGGCTGCCGCCCACCAGGTCGCCGGCGCCGATGAACAGCAGCTGCGGGTCCTGCTGGCGCAACTGGGTGAGCATGCCGCCCAGGGTGGCGATGCCGCCGGCCTGCAATTTGCGCACCCCGCCCGGGGCCTGCGGGTCCTTGTAGCTGAAGGGGTTGGCTTGCAGGTAGCCGTGCAAATCGTTGATGGCGACGATGTTCACCGCCACCGGTTGCGGCTCGCGCGGCAGCGAGCTGCAACCGGCCAGGGTGACCAGGGCCAGGGTCAGTGCACTCAGCAGCCGGGGCATGGGACGAAGACGGGACATGAAAGAAATCCTTGGAAAGTCGACGAAAAAAAAGCCGCTGGCGAAAGCTGTGAGCGGTCGACGCAGGGGGCTGGACAACAGCACCGGCCTGGTCGTCGATCACAGCCTGCGCCAGCGGCTACAGGCTAGGCCATCAGGCCGGTTGCAGGCTGCCGTGGAGCACTTGCGGTGCGGGCGGCGCCTTCAGCGCGGTGCCCATGCCGGCGCGCAGCAGCAGGATCTTCAGGTGGTCGGTGATGCGCTCGACCCGGTCCTGGAAGTGGTTGTGGAAGATCATGCTGCCCAGGGCGATGGCGATCCCCAGGGCGGTGGCGTACAGCGCGGTGCCGATGCCCTTGGACACTTCGCCCGGGTCGCTGACGCCGGTCTCGGCCAGGGCCTTGAAGGTGTCGATGATCCCCAGGATGGTCCCCAGAAGCCCCAGCAAGGGTGCGGCGGTGACCACGGTTTCCAGCAGCCACAGACCATGCATCAGCTTGCTGCGGGTGGCGATGTAGATCGACTCGCTGAGGTCTTCCAGGTCCTTGTGGCTGGCCAGCCCCTGCTTGTGGGCAAACAGCTCGGCGACCATCTCCAGGGGCAGGCTGTTGCGCTGGCGCAGCTCGGCGGGCAAGTCGTCGACGCTGTGCATTTTCGGGTTGAGCACGCTCTCCAGTTTCTTCGCCTGGCGCAGGCTGAAACTGAAGTAGATGCCCCGCTCCACGGCGATAAAGGCGGCAATCGCGGCGGCGCCGTACATGGTGTAGAAGGTGATGTCGTGCAGCAGATTCATGTCCATCGTCATTTCCTCTTGGGCCCGAAGGGCATCAGAACCCGGCTTCCAGGGAGACCATCGCGGTGCGTTCTTCACCCACGTTGTAATAGGCGGTGCTTGGCGCCAGGCCATTGGTCTTCACCGAGTTGAAGGACACGGTGCGGGTCGAGGCCAGGTATTCCTTGTCGAACACGTTGAGCATGGAGAAGCGCAGGGTCGCGGACTTCAGCACCTTCTTGTCCACCGGCAGGTGGATACCGGCGTTGAGGTCGACCACGGTGCGGCCGGCGATCTTCTCGTCGTTGGTCAGGTCGCCGTAGAAGGCGCCGACGTACTTGCCGACGACGTTGCCGTAGTAGCGCGAGTCGTCGTAGCCCAGGCTCAGGTTGAACATGTTTTCCGGCACGTTGGCCAGTTGCTTGCCGGAGGTCGGCAGCAGCACGTTCTTGTTGGTCAGGTCGTCCATCTGCTCGGACTTGGTGTAGGTGTACGAGGCGTAGTAGTTGAAGTCGTGGGGCAGCTTGCCGCTCCACTCCAGCTCCAGGCCGCGGTTCTTCACTTCGCCGACGTTGGCCACGACATAGTCGCCGTTGATGTCGGTGGTGGAAATCTGCCGGTCCTTGAAGCTGATGTAGAACAGGGTCGCGCTCAGGGCCATGTTCTCTTCGCTGTAGCGCCAGCCCAGTTCCTGGTTCCAGCTCAGCTCGGGTTTCAGGCTGATCGAGTCGCCCTTGTTGTAAAGCACGTAGTTGGGCGGCGTGCGCATGTTGCGGGTGACGTTGTAGAACGCCTGGTTGTTCGGGTCCACCTGGTACTTGGCGTTGAAGCTGGGCAGGAACTGGTGGTACTTGGCGTCGCGTTTTTCCGGCTTGTCGGTGAGGCTGCCGAGGTTGTTGCCGTCGCGTTCCACGTACTGGTAGGCCAGGGCCCCGGTCAGGGTCAGGTCTTGAGTGGCCTGCCAGGTGTCCTGGATCCACAGCTTCTGCGCCGGGGTCACGGTGTACTGATGGCGGCCCTGCACCGTGGCGCCATTGCGGTCCACCAACTGGTCGGAACCGTTGTAGTCGCCCCAGACGTTTTCCGGTGCGCCATTGCCCTTGATGCCGATGAAGGGCTGGGTCTGGCGGTTGCGGGCGCGCTCGTACCAGTAGCCGACGTCCAGGCTGTGGGCTTCGTTGAGGTCCCACTTGAGCTTGGTGGTCATGCCGGGGCGCCAGGTTTCGGTCCACGACGGCCGGTAGTAGGTGCCGCTGGGCAGCCCGGAAAGGTCATAGTTGCCGGCCTTGTTCGACGAGGCAGACAGGCTGGTGGCGGTCTGGCCGCTGAAGCTGCCACCGTTGGACCACACGTAGTACGGGTTGAAGGTCAGGCTCAGGTCGTCACGCAGCTGGAAGCGCTGGGTCACCGAAGCGGTCACGCTTTCGAAGGGGTTGCGGTTGAGCTTGTAGGACTGGGATACGCTGCCGTTCTTGAACACGGTGCTTTCCGAGTAGTCCAGGCGCCGGCCCTGGTTCTGGAACTGGGCCTTGCTCAGGCTGTTGTAGTTGTAGTTTTCCTGTTTGTTGTACTTGACGATGGCGTTGGTGGAGTTGCCGTTGCCGTCTTCGAACAGGGTGCTCCACTCGATCTTGTCGGCGCGCAGGGTGCCCTTGCCGCGCCATTTGTCACCCTCGGTATGGGAGGCCGAAACCCAGGTCTTGAAGCCGCCCAGGTCGCCGGTGTTCAAGCGGGCGAAGGTCTTGCGCACATTGTTCGAGCCGACGGACTGCTTGGCGAACACGCCGAAATCCTTGGTCGGGCGGATGGTCACCAGGCCGATATTGCCGCCGCTGGAGCCGATGTGCGGGCCATCGGCCTCGGAGGAACCCTGGGTGACGAAGACTTCGCTGAAGTTCTCCGGGTCGCCCATCAGGTTCGGATAGATGGCGTAGTCACCGGAGTCGTTGATTGGGAAACCGTCGGCGGACAGCCCGACCTGGTCGGAGTTCATCCCGCGCATGGTGAAGTTGGTGCCGCTCAGGCCCGTGGCGTCGGTGCTGGAGACGTTGATCCCCGGGGTGTACTTGAGCTTGTCCACGGCGTTGGCGGTGGGGGCCATCTGGTCCATGGCTTCCTTGGTCACGGTGGAGCGCCCCTTGGCGCTTTCTTCCTTGATCATGTGGCCGTTGCCCAGGGTCTGTTTACCGGCAACGTTCACCGCACCGACGTCAACTGTATCGTCGGCCAGAACCAATGGCGCAAAACTGCCCAGGCCCGATGCCAGAAGCAGGGCATAAAGTTTATTGATCTTCACGGGTCAATCCCTTGCTTACAACTTTCGTTAATAGGTGATGGGTTTATTCCACGTTGTAACTAAAGGTCGCAGTAAAACGTTGCTTGTTCTTGCCGGAGAAGGCGTCCGAGGGAAACGGTGAAACTTTCTCCACACGGCGCAAACTGGTTTGCGCGGCGCGATTGAGCAACATGTTCGGCGCCTTGTTTTCGATGCCACTGTCGAGCACGTTGCCGGCCCGATCGACTTCCAGCCAGATCACTACATCGCCCTGGGGACGTTGCAGCGAGGCCTCGCGGCCGCTGGGGTATTGCTTGTGCTTTTCCAGTTCCTTGCGCAAAGCGGCGGTGTACAGGCTTTCCTTGATGGCACTGCTGGGCGCCGCGGGTGCGGAGGCCGGAGCAGGTACGGCGGCCGGTGGCGCCACCGGTTTGGGGGCGGCGGCCACCGCGGGCTGCGGCGCCACCGGAGTGCTCTGGGCCACGGCGGCCGGGGCCGGCTTGGGTGGCTGCGGCTTGGCCACCAGAGGCTTGGGCGCCGCCGGTTTGGGCTTGACCACCGGCTTGGGCTTGGGTGGCTCGATCACCAGCGGTTCTTCCTCCGGGACCACCTGCGGCGGCTCGGGCTCGACCGGCAGCGGCTCGGGTTCCGGCGGCGGTGGCTCGGCGACCGCCAGCAGTTCGGCGGCATCGACCAGGGCAATTTCCACCGTGCTTTCGTCGTACACCGGCTTGATCTGCAACTGTTGCAACTGGCTGGTATAGATCACCAGCAGCAACAGGCCAGCCGGCAGCAGGCACGCCAGCCATTTGCGAGTTCTATATAAACTGAACATGGCGTCAGGACTTGCGTGTAGCAATGGAGACGGAAGAGAAGCCATTGCCCTTGAGCAAGTCCATCACCGACACCAGGCGCTTAACTTCCACGCCTTGATCGCTATTGATAATGATCACCAACTTTTCACTGCCGTTGTTCAGCACTTTAAGTTGAGCCAACAGCGCCCCTTCATCCAGGTCCTGGCCGTCAAGTTGCAGGCGCTCTTGCAGGCCCAGGGTAATCACTGCCTTGTTTTGCGGTTTCAACTGTTGCGCGGTACTGGCGACCGGCAACTGTGTCTTGATCCCTACGGCCGGGATCACGTTGAGGCTGATGAGTACGAAGAACACCAGCAAAAACATCATCACGTCGATCATCGGAATGATCTCGATGTGTGCTTTTTTCTTTTTGGCTACATCCCAGCTGCGCATCGTCTTGCTCCCGCTTCAGCTTTCCCTCCCTTGTGAGAGCTGAATCACAACCCTCGCCGATCCTGACCATGTGCTCAGGAATGCGCAGATCATCTCCGCCTCATGTAACGTTTTGGTGACAGAACGGGGTGATATCGATGAATGTTCGGGAGCTCTGGGACGCGCTTCTCAGCGCAGGACGATGAATCTTCCAAGCACCTGGTGCTGCTGGAAACCGAGCACCGCCTGCAGCGAGTCGAGGACCGCTTGCGGGTCCTGGCTGGAGAAACTGCCGCTGATCCGGCGTGCCGCCAGCTGGTCGTTGAGCAGCAGGATGCGCCCGGGGAAATAGCGCCGCAGGTCGGCCACCACCTCGCCCAGCGGCGCCTGGTAGTAGTTCAGCCAACCTTGGCGCCAGGCCAGTTGCGCCTCGCTGTCGACGCCATGCAGCGGGGTCGCCGCGCCGTGCCCGTAGCCCACTTGCTGGCCCGCGCCGAGTACCTGCTGCGCCGCGCCCTGGGCCGCCGTGACCCCGACCCGCCCGGACAGCACCGTGACCTGGGCCCCTTGCGGTTGCAGGCGCACTTCGAACTGGGTGCCCAGGACCCGCGCCTCGCCCTCCCCGGCCGCCACTACAAAAGGCGCGTCGGTATGGCTGACGCTGAAGAATCCGGCGCCGCGGCGCAGTTGCACATGCCGCTCGCCGCCACTGAAATCCACGGCAATCGCGCTGTCGGCATCCAGGGTCACCTGGCTCTGGTCGGCCAGGGTCACGGTGCGCACCTGGCCCGGCGCGGAAACGTAGTCGGCCCCCAGGTCATCGACCCAACGCCCGGGCTGCCAACCGGCGCCCAGGGCCACCGCCAGCAACAGGCTGGCGGCCATGGCCAGGCCCGCCGACCAGCGTCGCCGAGCCCGGCCCTGGGCGGCCTCCATGGAGCGCAGCAGGCCTTGCAGGGCAAAGGCGTCTTCATCGGCCAGGGTGCGCGCCGGCTGTTCGCTCAACTCCCACAGCACCTGGGCCTGGGCATAGGCCTCGATGTGCGCGGGGTCGGCCTGCAGCCACTGGCTGAAGGTCGCCTGGTCACCGCTGCTGGGCTGATCGTGGAGCAGGCTCAGCCAGGCCAGCGCGGCCTGTTCCTGGGCGGGCGTCGGGCTGACACGGGGGCGGTGGTTCACGGTGCATTCCTTGGCGTGCGCGGGGTCACGGGTTCCCGCAGGCTGGCCTTGCAGGCTTCGAGGGCGCGCATCATATGTTTTTCCACGGCGCTTTGGGACAGGCCCATGGCCTTGGCGATCTCGGCGTACTTGCGCCCGTGGATGCGGTTGAGCAGGAAGATCTGCCGGGTGCGCTGCGGCAGGCTGCGCAGGGCGGCCTCGACGTGGCGCAGGTCGTTGCCGGCTTCCAGCGCCGCCTGGGGCTCGCTGCCCTGGTTGTCCTGCTGCTCCGGCAGCCAGCCTTCGCTGACCCGCACCCGCGCGCCTTCACTGCGCAGATGATCGATGGCGATGTTGCCGGCGCAGCGCAGCAGGTAGGTGCTGAGTTCCTCGACCTGCACCAGCGGCCGGCGCCAGAAGCGCAGGAACAGGTCCTGCACCAGGTCGGCGGCGGTGGCCCGGCAACCGACCCGGCGGCTGACCAGGGCTTCCATCTGCGAACGCTGGGACAGGAACACCTGAAGGAAATGCGCGCGGCCGCCCTGTGGGTCGGCGTGATCCCGATCAGAAGGCTCCGGTGGCAGGGTGCTCATCATCGTCCGCTCGCTCAGCAACGGGCCAGGGCGACGAGCGGGCTGGCCAGCAGGCTGGCCCCTGCCATCGACAGCACCCAACGCGGTCGATACGGCAACAGCAGCACCAGCAGCAAGGCGCTGCACATCAGCAACGCGCACCACTGCACCAGCCCCAGGCTCCAGCCGGTATCGAGCACCGCCGCCGCCAGCGACAGGCCCAGCAGCAACCAGCCGCCCAGGCGCAGGCCGTGACGGCGCACGGTCGAAGGCTTGTGCCCGAGCAGTTCCGCATGATGCCGGTCCAGTGACAGGCACAAGCCGGTGAAACCGGCATAACACAGCAGCAGCGCCAGGAGCATTCAATTCACCTCGTTTTCAGCGGCCAACGGGCGTTGCCGGGGCGTACGCGGCTTGGCGCCGGCCGGCACAGCCGCGGCACGCTGCAGCTTGCGCGCCGCCCAGGCGAGGAACAGGCCGCTGCACAGGCACGCCAGATCGAAGCCGGCCATGCTCCAGTCGCCGCGGACCATGAAGCCATCCGTCAAGCTCGGGCTGGTGAGGACACTCAGCACCGGCACACCGGCGAACAGCACGGCCGCCAGGCCCAGCTGTTCGATCCAGGCGCGACGGCCGGGGCGGATGCAGGCGTGCAACAGGCTCAAGCCCCAGGCCCAGAAGAAGCTGTTGACCTCCCAGTCGGCGCGCTCGGCGAAAGCCGCCGGCAACAAGCGGTTGCTCCAGAAGAATGCCGCCACTGCCAGCACCAGCCCGGCCATGCTGGCGATGTTCAAGACTTCCACCAGGCGCAGCTCGAAGGGCTGCACGGCAGATTTGGCATGCTTGAGCTGGCGCTTGCCGAGCCAGATCACCAGCCCGGTGCCAATCATCGCGGTGCTCGCCAGCCCGCAGATGAAGTACAGCCAGCGCAGCACCGGACCGGCGAACAGCCCCATGTGCAAACCATAGAAACTGCCGCTGATGGCCATCGGCAGGGATTGCTCCGGGCTGGCCTGCAACAGCTGGCCGCTGACCCCGTTGAACGACAGCGTGCTGCCCGCATCGCGCGCCACCCGGTCAGCGCTGTGGCGCATGACGTGCACCGAGGCATTGGCATCCCCCGGGTGGTTGACCACCAGCCGCTGCACCCGGCCGCCCGGCCACTGCTCCAGGGCCTGTTTGAGCAGCGGGTCGAGGGCGGTCAGCGGCGCCGCCTGACCGGCCGCCGGGGTGCTGTTGCTGGCCGGTCGCAGGTCCTTGAAGTAGGCGTTGCTGTCACCCTTGTAGGCCACCTGGATGCTCGCCGGCATGACCATGGACATGAAGATCACCAGGCTGCTGTAGGTGATCATCAAGTGGAACGGCAGCACCAGCACGCCCACCGCGTTGTGCCCGTCGAGCCAGGTACGCTGGCCCTTGCGCGGGCGGAAGGTGAAGAAGTCCTTGAAGATTTTCTTGTGGGTGATGATGCCGCTGATCAGCGCCACGAACATCACCATGGCCGCCATCGTCGACAGCCAGCGGCCCCAGGGATAGGGCATTTGCAGTTGGAAGTGGAAGCGGTAGAAGAACTCGCCGCCGCGAGTGTCGCGCACCTGCAGTTCGCTGCCGGTGGTCGGGTCCAGCAGCTTCTCGGTGAAGGCGCCGCGCTCACCGGGCTTGCCCGGCACCTGCCAGCCCACCGACAGCAGCGGCTGGCGGGCATCGGGCAGGTTGATGAACCAGCGTTGCGCGCCCTGGGCATGGCGTTCCAGGTAGCGCTGGGCCAAGCCCAGGCTGGCATCGGTGTCCAAGGCCCGGGCCGGCGCTTCCGGTTGCATCCAGTGGCTGATCTCATCCTTGAAGTAGGACAGGGTTCCGGTGAGGAAAATCGCAAACAGCAACCAGCCGAACAGTAGCCCGCTCCAGGTATGCAGCCAGGCCATGGACTGACGCAAGCCCTCCTTCATGGCTGGGCCGCCCAATAGGCGCCACCGGCCAGCAGCGCCAGCCCCAGGCTCGGCAGCAAAAGGCCCAACCAGGCCCGCCAGGCGCTGCGACAAGCGAAGCACCAGAGCACCGCCAGCAGATAGAACAGGAACGAGGCCATCATCCCGCTGACCACCGCATCGGCCTTGGGCAAGGGCAGCAGCAAGGTCAGGCAGACACTGGCCAGTGCCGCCAGCAGATAGCCCCCCAGCACTGCGGCGAGAGCCCGCGACGCCACCGCCAGACGATAGGAAGCGGGAAGCCCGCCGACCTTGCTTTTCATGTTTCGACCTTGCCGCGAGGGGGAAGCCCGGCACCGCCCACAGGCGCCCGGAGGAAATAGGCGGCAAGTCTAATGATAAATATTCTCATATGCAAAAAGACTGCGACAACAAGGGCAAGTACGTGGGCGAACCACGCACGCTCTACGTGCAGACCTGCGTGGCGTTCTGATTCTTTTTCGCCACAAAACAAAACGGGCCTGCAATGCAGGCCCGTCCGTTTGGGGGTGAAACTCAGCCGTCAGCTATTGAGCGCGGCTTGTTGGTTCTCCAGGAATTCTTCTTCGAGCAGGGCATCCGCCTCACTGCCGTCGGTACTGGGAACGGCCGTCGCACGTTTGCCGCGCAGTTTGCCGAACATGTGTTCCAGGGCACTTTCCAGCTTGATGGTGGCACCGTCGAGGGCTTGCTCCAGCGTATCGGCCTTGTGGGTCACGGAAATTGGCTGGTGACCTTTCGGACGGGCTTCCAGCTGGCAGCGCATATCGTCCGGACCCGACTTGCCACCGTTCTCGTCCCGCAGGTGGACCACGACCCGGGTCAAATCTTCTTCGTAGCGTTCGAGCGTGCTTTCAACGGTGCTGCGCACCCACTCCTCCATCCGAAGGCTGCTTTGAATATGGTTATCGCTATGGACTTGGATTTGCATAGTTCTTCCCTTATTTCAGCTTGCTCGTAAGAGGGTCAAGGCAGGGTGTTTGGACCTGCATTTCGTGACCTCTTGGTTACACAATTAGGCACGACGACGAACATTTCAACCCCTTAAAAAAGATAAATATTCATACGCAAATAAACCCGGACAAACTGCAAAAGCGCTGTTAATGTCGGGAGTTACCCCGGTTCGCGCCTCAGCCACAACCGCTCACAATTGCCCCTCGCCCAGAGGGTGCAGGCCGCGAAAAATCTCCGCTTCTTCCACCAGCCAGTCATGCACCGCGCGTACGCCCGGATGGCTCAGCGCGCCCGGTGCATAAAGCAGCACGTAGCGCTTGTGATTGGGCACCGCCAGGCCGAAAGGCACGATCAGGGTGCCGCGCTCCAGTTCATCGTTGAGCAAAGTACGCCGGGCAATCGCCACGCCCATGCCGGCAATCGCCGCCTCGATGGTCAGGTGGTTACGGTTGAACGTGTGGCCTCGGCGCACGTCCGCGCCCTCAAAACCGATGGCATTCAGGTAGAACTCCCACTCGGCGTATTCGTAGCTGCCGCGCCACGCGGTGATGTCGTGCAACAGCGGAAAATGCGCCAGGTCCGCCGGGCCGTGCAGCGGCGGGCGGCCGCGCAAGAGGCTCGGGGCACACACAGGAAAGATCTGCTCATCCAGCAGCGCGGTGGATTGCAAACCGGGGTAGCTGCCGTCGTTCAGGTCGATGGCCAGGTCGAAGTCACCTTCGTGCAGGGCCACGCTGCTGTCTTCGGCCACCAGGCGCAACTGGATTTCCGGGTAACGCTGTTGCAAGCGTGGCAGGCGCGGAGTCAGCCACTTGCCGAGGAACGACGGGATCGAGCGCAGGCGCAAGGTGCCGCCGATCATTCCCGCATCCAGGCGCCGCAGTTCGGCATCGATGCTGCCGTAAGCCTCACTCACCGTCAGGGCCAGCCGCTGGCCTTCGGCACTCAGCTCGACGCCCCGGGGCCGGCGGTGAAACAGGCGAAAGCCCAGGCGTTCTTCCAACTGGCGAATCTGTTGGCTGACCGCCCCCGGCGTGATGTGCAGTTCTTCGGCGCACCGGGTGAAGGACAGGTGCCGCGCAGCACAGGAAAACACATGCAGCCAGACATAAGTCTGGGCATGAAATTGTCGGCTCATCGTTTAGTCCTGCTAAAGGATCTCTTAGGAAGTTTCGTTGGTCAGCACTGACCGAGGCGGGCAGTATCGCCGACATTGCGCTCGGCCTACAAAAAATGGCAGCGATCCACCTTCCATTGCTTGTAAGGCTTTAGCATGGCTATCAGTGTTTTCGATCTTTTCAAAGTCGGTATCGGCCCTTCCAGCTCCCACACCGTGGGCCCGATGCGCGCCGCCGCGACCTTCGCCCAGGCGCTGTTCGAGCAAGGCCTGCAGGAGCAGGTGCAGCGGGTACGAATCCGCCTGTACGGCTCGCTGTCGGCCACCGGCGTCGGCCATGCCACCGACCGCGCCAGCGTCATGGGCCTGATGGGCGAATGGCCAGACAGCATCGACCCCAGCAGCATCAACCCTCGCATCCAGCAACTGCGCGAAAGCGGCCAGTTGCTGCTGGGCGGACGCACGCCCATCGCCTTTGACTGGCAGCAGGATTTGCTGCTGCTGGACGAAAGCCTGCCCTACCATCCCAACGCCATGTCGCTGACCGCCTTCGGCGAGCAGGGCACGCTGCTGGAACAGACCTACTACTCGGTCGGCGGCGGCTTCATCATCGAGGCGGCCCAGGTCGAGGCCGGCGCCGAAACCACGGCCGGCGTGCAACTGCCCTACGACTTCAACAGCGCCGCCGAACTGCTGGCCCTGTGCAAGACCCACAAGCTGCGGGTCGGCGAGCTGATGCTGGCCAACGAACGGGCCTGGCGCAGCGACGCCGAGATTCGCAGCGGCCTGCTGCACATCTGGTCGGTGATGCGCGAGTGCGTGGCACAGGGCTTGCGTCACGAAGGCATCCTGCCTGGCGGCCTCGACGTCCCACGGCGCGCCGCCAAGCTGCACCACAGCCTGCTGGAGATCGGCAAGCCGAATGTCATCACCTCGACCCTCTCGGCCATGGAGTGGGTCAACCTCTACGCCCTGGCGGTGAACGAGGAAAACGCCGCCGGCGGACGCATGGTCACCGCGCCCACCAACGGTGCGGCGGGGATCATCCCGGCGGTGCTGCACTACTACATGAAGTTCAACCCCCAGGCCTGTGACGACGACGTGCTGAACTTTTTCCTCGGTGCCGCGGCCGTGGGCATCCTGTGCAAGAAGAACGCGTCCATTTCCGGTGCCGAAGTGGGCTGCCAGGGCGAAGTGGGCTCGGCCTGCGCCATGGCGGCGGCCGGGCTGGCGGAAATTCTCGGGGCGACCCCGGAACAACTGTGCAACGCCGCGGAAATCGGCCTGGAACACAACCTCGGCCTGACCTGCGACCCCGTGGGCGGGCTGGTGCAGGTGCCCTGCATCGAACGCAACGCGATTGCCGCGGTGAAGGCGATCAACGCCACCCAGATGGCCCTGCGCGGCGACGGCCAGCACTTCATTTCCCTGGACCGGGTGATCCGCACCATGCGCGATACCGGCGCCGACATGCACGACAAATACAAAGAGACTTCACGGGGCGGCCTGGCGGTGAGCTGGGTGGAATGCTGAGGAGCCTTCCCTGACCGTCCGTAACACGTGAGCCCGAGCAAGAATAATAACGAGGCGATAACGATGACCGATGTACCGACACCTGCTGCCGAAAACCCTGCTGTAGAAACACTCCGCGACACCGCCAGCGCCCACCAGGGCTGGAGCAAGCACGACACCACCTGGATGCTCGGCCTGTATGGCACCGCCATCGGCGCCGGCACCCTGTTCCTGCCGATCAACGCCGGGGTCGGGGGCTTCTGGCCGCTGATCGTGCTGGCGCTGCTGGCCTTCCCCATGACCTTCTTCGCCCACCGCGGCCTGACCCGCTTCGTCCTTTCCGGACGCTCCGGAGACATCACCGAAGTAGTGGAAGAACATTTCGGGGTCGGCGCCGGCAAGCTGATCACCCTGCTCTACTTCTTCGCCATTTTCCCGATCCTGCTGGTGTACAGCGTGGCCCTGACCAACACCCTGGGCAGCTTCATGGAGCACCAGTTGCACATGACGCCGCCGCCTCGGGCGCTGCTGTCGCTGCTGCTGATCCTCGGCCTGATGGCCATCGTGCGTTGCGGCCAGGGCGTGATCGTGCGGGCCATGAGCCTGCTGGTCTATCCGTTCGTCGCCGCCTTGCTGCTACTGGCCCTGAGCCTGATCCCCAACTGGAACGGCGCGTTCTTCGCTTCGGCCAGCGAGGGCATGCCCCTGCCGCTGTTCTTCAAGACCCTGTGGCTGGCGATTCCGGTGATGGTGTTTTCCTTCAACCACTCGCCGATCATCTCGGCCTTTGCCCTGGACCAGAAGCGCCAGTACGGTGCCCAGGCCGAGGCCAAGAGCAGCGGCATCCTGGCCACCGCCCACGGCATGATGGTGCTGACGGTGATGTTCTTCTGCTTCAGCTGTGTGCTGGCCCTGTCGCCGGCGGACCTGGTGGCGGCCAAGGAACAGAACATCTCGATCCTGTCCTACCTGGCCAACCACTTCCAGACCCCGGTGATTGCCTACGCCGCGCCGCTGATTGCCCTGGTGGCCATTACCAAGTCGTTCCTGGGCCACTACATCGGCGCCAGCGAAGGCTTCCAGGGGCTGATCGTGAAAAGCCTGCGTGGCCGCGGTCGCGCGCTGTCGGCCGGCAAGCTGGAGAAGCTCACCGCGCTGTTCATGGTCCTCAGCTGCTGGGCCGTGGCCACTTTCAACCCGAGCATTCTCGGCATGATCGAGACCCTAGGCGGCCCGGTAATCGCCTGCCTGCTGTTCCTGATGCCGATGTACGCGATCCAGCGGGTGCCTTCACTGCGCCAGTATTCGGGCCAGCTGTCGAACCTGTTCGTAGTGCTGATCGGCCTGATCGCACTGTCTGCGATCATTTACTCGTTCCTGCCCTGAAACGGGCCGGGATAAAAAAAGCGGACCTGATGGTCCGCTTTTTTGTCCCCGTATTCATTGCCCGGCGCGTTTCCCGGCATGTCCCTTGCTTTGTCCCGCAGGAGCAATACGGACGTTGGCCCCCTCGGCGAACGGCTGGCCAGTGGTCTGGAATCGCGAACTCATTCCGCGCCCTGCCGGTCAATGACTGCACGATCCAATCAGGCGGTGACACATCATGGACAACCCATTTCAACTGATTACCGACACCTTCACCCCGCAATACCAGGTCAACCTGAGCATTCAGGGGCTGGACGGCAGCATCATGCTGACCCTGTCCGAAGGTGGCCGGGTGGTGGCCAAGCGCATGATCAGCGCGACCCAGCGCAATGACCCGCAGCGCATCAAGCGCCTGGTGCAAAGCATTCAGTTCGGAATCGCCATCGAGCAAGGCCACAGTGCCATGGCCATCCTCGAAGCCATGACCAACGGCGACAGCCTGGCGCTGCCGCCGCCCCCGGGCCAGACGCTCGCGCCTCCGGCCCTGCGCTTCTAGAGCTCGCCCTTCTCCACTTCCGGGTGTTCGCCGGAACCGGCGCCGAGCTTGCGCTGCGGATGCTCGATCTTCACCGAAGGAAACTGCGACGAGGCGTAACGCACCACGAGGATGGCGAAGGCCAGCAGCAGGATGCCGCCGCACAGGTAGATGATGCCCAGGTCTGGCGGGTTGTGATGCGAGACGTTGGAGATCAGCAGCCGGGTCAACGCGGTGATCGCCACGTAGATCAGGAAGCGCACCGGCATGTGGTTGGTCTTGAAGTAGATGCCGACCATCGCCCCCAATTCCAGGTAGATGAACAGCAGCAGGATGTCATCGATCTTGATGTGGCCCGCCTCGATCATCTGCAGGAACTCCATCACCGCCGCCCAGGCGGTCACCGCACCGATGGCAAACAGCGCCAGGTAATGGAATGTCTCGACGAACAGGTTGCCCAGGGACTCGGCCAGCTGGTGAACGTTCTGCCGCAGGTTCTCGGCCCAATTGATTTTCACGATGGTTCTTCCTTAGGTCGGTTCGACCGGATGATGCGGATTGGACGTGACGGTTGTTCTGCATGCAGAAAAAAGGCCAGGAGCCGTCAATGAGATGGTGGCCGCCCGCAACGAGGCACGGCCCCGTCACAATCGGCCCGGGAAAAAAATTGCGTCTACATTAAAAAGCCACTATCCAAGGGAAAAGGATTCGCCTATTCTCTCGACCTGTATATAGATACAGTATTTATACAGACCCATTATCGTGAAGGCATGTGAGGTGGTGAATGGCCGTCGAAGTGGTATACCGCAGCAGCCGAGATCTGGAGCGCTTGTTCATGGATAAAGCCGAAGCTGACCGTCATGACAAAATGCTCGAACTGGCTGAATTGCTGGCTGAAGTGTTGCAGAAAGCCGTGCCGTCCTTGAGCGAGCAGCAAGTGGAAGAAGCCGGGATCTACATGGCGAAAAATCGCGATGTGTTCGCCAAGGCATTCAAGAGCCAGCCGGACGCATTGTCCGAGTTGCTCAGCGCCCCCGCTCCCGTGGTGGAGGCCGTCGAAGCGCAGCAACCTGCCGAAGCCGAGGCGCCAGCCAAACCGGCGAAAGCGGCCAAGACGGCGAAATAGGTTTCACCTGAATTGAATAAGCCCTGGCTCCATGACCCAGGGCTTTTTTCATGCCTGTGGATAACCAAAAGCGGCTTGCACAACGGCCGGTCAAATGGCCCTTGGTCCCGGCAACTCGGGCAGATCGAGAGACTGGCCACGCAGTATGGAAATGATCTTGCGCACAAAGATCACCGGCAAATCAGTCGATTCGCCAAACAGGTCGACAAGGCCAACCTCCACCGCGCTGTCGACGAGGCTGGAGAACACCTCGGTCTCCGAGGGCGGTATCAGTGCGACAAGGTCCTGTGGCCAGTCATCCCCGCGACCATTCAACGCCAGCAAGGCCCCGGCCCTCTCCCAGGCCAGTACAGAGCCCCTGTCCGGATAACCCTTGAGGTGCCGGATCAGCTCATCGACAGCGGGATGGCGAATGCCCTTCCCCTGGCAGTACGCCTCCAGGCAGGCCGCAGCGTATCGCTGCAAATCCCTGACCGAACACCCGGCAAACGTTTTGTCCGCATCTGCCACGGTCATTGCCCAACGCCCCATACCCTGCAACCTGCCGAGCAATGGCCGGACGCGATATCCAGGGCTTCCAGGGCTCGGTCCTCGACCGCATCGGATGCATCCAGCCTGAGCAATGCCAGGTAGTTGTACACGGCCGCCGCCGAAAAGCCCCGGTCCCGGTACAGCACAAGCATCTTGCGCACCGACGCTATATCCGCCCCTGCCCGCAACAGGCAAGACAGCTGCTCATCCAGCCCACTATCCAGTGCTTCACGCATCGTCGAATACATTCCTTGTCCATTGGGCCTGTCAGGGGGCGGGCTCACTACCGCCTTCTCGGGGCCAGATACTACAGAGGGCATGGGCAAGGATGAAGACATGCGCCTAGCGATACAGCACCCGCTCCGCCAGTTCATCGGCCACCCGCGCCGGGGAACGTTTTTCCGCCTGGGCATGGGCGAAGATTTCCGTCAGGCGCTGGCTGATCTTCGACAGGTGCGCGGTGATGACCGGCAGCTCGGTGTTGCGATGCTTGAGGGAGACATAGATCAGGCCGCCCGAATTGATCACGTAGTCCGGCGCATAGAGAATTCCGCGCCGTTCCAGTTGGTCGGCGACCTGCAGGTTGGTCAGTTGATTGTTGGCCGAACCGGCCACCGCCGAACAGCGCAGTTGCGCCACGCTGAGGCTGTTGAGCACCGCCCCCAGGCCACAGGGGGCTAGGATGTCGCAGGGGGTGCTGAGCAGTGCATCGTTGGCGATCGGATGCGCGCCCAGTTGCTCCATGGCCAGCTGCACCTTGCCGGCATCGATGTCGCTGACCAGCAATTCGGCACCCGCGGCGTGCAACTGCTCGGCCAGGGCATAACCGACATTGCCCAGGCCCTGGATCGCCACCCGCAGGCCCTCCAGATTATCGCTGCCCAGGCGCGCCATGGCGGTGCTGCGGATGCCGGCGAACACCCCCATGGCCGCGTGCGGGGCCGGGTCCCCGGCGGCGGTGGTACTGGTGACGAAGCGGGTCTGCTGGGCGATGCAGTCCATGTCGGCCACCGAGGTGCCGCTGTCGATGGCAGTGATGTAGCGTCCGTCCAGTTGCTCGACGCAACGGCCAAAGGCTTCGAACAGCGCAGCACGGCTTTCCACATGGGGCGGGCGAATGATCACTGCGGTGCCGCCGCCCTGGGGCAGGCCGGCCAGGGCGGCCTTGTAGCTCATGCCCTGGGCCAGGCGCGCGGCATCCGCCACGGCGCTGGTGTCGTCGGGGTAGGCGAGATAGCGACAACCGCCGAGGGCGGGCCCGAGGCGGCTGTCGTGGATGGCGATCACTGCCTTCAACCCGGTGCTCGGGTCGACGCTGAGGTGCAGCGATTCAAGGCGGGTGCTGTGCATGAGAGCGAACATCGACGGGCTCCCGAATCACTTCTTGTAGTCGCCAGTATAGGCTTGCGCCTGGAATTTGCTGCGCCACGCAGGAATAAGCCCCAGGGATTAGCAGGCTTTGGGAAATAACCTGCTACCACAGGTTTCAACACTGGACGAAGCTTCGTCACGAGGCTAAAACGAGGCATCAGTCGGAGATCGTGATGAACCCGCGCCAAGCTTTTTTCGCCTGCCTGCATCGCTCGCCGCCCGCCCTGCTGGAAGCCGCTCTGTGGATTGCCGCCGAGCATGATCCACGGGTGGTGCCCGGGCACTGGCTGGAAGAGTTCAAGCAACTGCAGCAGCAGGTCGGCAGCAGCCTGCCGACCCTGCCGGTGAACGAACTCGGCCAACCGCTGTTGCGCAAGCTCAACGACCTGGGTTTCCAGCAAGACGAACACCTGCCCCTGCGGCCCCAGGCGGCGCTGCTGGACAAGGTCCTGGAGTCCCGGCGCGGCCAGCCCCTGGCCCTGGCCCTGATTGCCCTGGAGCTGGCGCAACGGCTGCAGATCCCTCTGGTGGGGGTGAATTTCCCTGGGCACTTCCTGTTGCGGGTGCCCGGTGCCGACCACCTGCTGGACCCCTGCGGCGGGCGCCGCCTGTACCCCAACGACTGCCGGGAACTGCTGCAACGCCAGTACGGCGCGCACATCAAGCTCAGCGCCGAGCACCTGGCCAGCGCTGAACCGACGCAGATGTTCCAGCGTCTGTCGCGCAACCTGCGCCAGTTGCACCTGTCCTACGACGACCACCTGGGCGCCCTGATCAACGCCGAACGGGTACTGGAAATGGGCAATGGCAGCGCCGCCGACTACCTGGCCCGAGCCAGCCTGTATCAGCGCCTGGAATGCCCGAACGCCGAGCGCTTCGACCTGGAGCACGCCCTGCTGCTCAGCGACGACCCGATCCAGCGCCTGCGCCTGACCGAACGCCTGGGGCACCTGCCGCCCAACACCATCGTGCACTGAATCGCCCACTGCTCCCGAGCCTGCCGTGCAACAATCCCTGCCGCTTCCTCTCTGCTGCAAGGATGAAAAAGCATGAACAGCGCCGAACGCTTTCTCCAGGATTTCCACCAGCGGCGCCCCGGCACCACTCCGCCAGCCTTTGCCAAACTGAGCCTGACGGGGCGCGGTTCCTCCTACGACATGCTGGCAGCCACCCTGACTGCCCAGCGCCCCGAGGCGCGGCTACTGGACCTGGGTTGTGGCGATGGCTTCCTGCTCGACCTGCTGGCCGGGCACTGCCCCACGGCCCGGTTGCTCGGGGTCGACATGAGCGCGACCGAGCTTGAGGCCGCACACACCCGGCTGGCGGGCCGTGCTCTGCTGCTCAACGAGCGGGCGCAGTCCCTGTCCCTCACCAGCGCCAGCGTCGACGCGGTGCTTTCGCACCTGGCGCTGATGCTCATGAGCGATATCGAGCAGGTGCTGCAGGAGATTCATCGGGTGCTCGTTCCCGGCGGCCAATTGTCAGCAGTGGTCGGGCGGCAATTTCTCCTCGGCGAACTGGGCCCGCATTACCTGCAAGCGTTCCGCGCCGCCGCCCGCCGCGACCAGCTTGCGCCCCTGGCGCTGGTGGACCAGCGGACGCAGTCAGAGGATGGCTGGCGACAACTGCTGGGGCGGCACTTCAGGTCGCTGCACTTCGAACCGCTGGACCTGCCCTGGACACCGACCTTCGAGGAACTCTGGGATGCCCTGGGCGACACCTATGACCTGGATCGCCTGACGCCGGCCAACCAGGCCCTGATGAAAAACCAACTGCACGACAGCACCCGGCACCTGCAACGCGCCGACGGCACCTTGCCAACCGGCTGGGGGCTGTGGCTGATCCAGGCCAGGGCCGCATGACAGCCGCGCCGACGCTCTGGCAGGATGGGCGGCTCACGCCAAGGAACGGAAACAGCATGCTCATCAGAAAAGCTCACAGCGGCGACGCTCAGCGGGTCTTCGACATTCGCAATCAGGCCATCAACCACCAGTGCGCCGGCCACTATCCCGAAGCGGACCTAGCGGTCTGGACCAGCGGCGAACTGTCGGACTACTTCATCGAGGTGGTGGCGAACACCGGCCATGTCGCCGTCGTCGACAACCAGGTGACCGCCAGCGGCCTGCTCGACCTGGAAACCGGACAGGTCGACGCGGTGTTCGTCGACCCGGCCTACATGGGGCGCGGCATCGGCCGCCAGATGATGGACTACCTCGAAGAACGGGCGCTGCAGGCCGAGTTGCCCCACCTGATCCTGGACTCGACCCTCAACGCCGCCGACTTCTATCGCCGCTGTGGCTTTGTCGGCGAGCGCATCGCCCAGTACCAGTCACCCCGGGGCCTGACCCTGGCTTGCGTGCCGATGATCAAGCACCTGGCACGCTGAGCGGCTTCAGGACTTGAACGGCTTCAGGACTTGAGTGGTGCAGACCGTTGCGCGGCAGGCGCCATCTCGCCGGAGGCCGCCGCCAGCGGCGAACGCACCTGAATGATCAGCAACGCCGCGAGCAGGGCCGGAATCGCACAGAAGAAGAAAATCTGCTGCACCGGAACATGCATCGCCAGCAGCATGCTGCCAAACAGCGGACCGAGGATCGAACCGAAACGCCCGACGCCCAAGGCCCAGCCAGTGCCGGTAGCGCGCACCTGGGCCGGGTAGAAGTTGCTGGCGAAGGCGTTCAGGGTCAGCTGGCCACCGATGATGCAAAAGCCCGCGGCAAACACGAACAGCACCAGGTAGCGCGGGTTGTCGTGGTTCAGTCCCAGCAGCACGGTGCACAGCGCAGCCGCCGCGAGCACCACTGCCAGCAGGCGCACCTTGCGTTTCAGGCGGTCGGCGAACCAGGCCATGCAGATCGCGCCGAGGGTGCCGGCGAAGAGGAACATCGAGGTCACCAGGTTGGCCTGCTTCAGCGCCAGGCCACTCTCCAGCAGCAGCGTCGGCAGCCAGCTGATCATGAAATACAGCAGGATCAGGCTGACGAAAAAGGTCGACCAGATCAGCAGGGTCGGCCGTGCATAACCGTGGCGAAACAGTTCCAGCACCGTGAGCTTGCTGTCCGCCTGCGCTTCATCGCGGCCCAACTCGGCAGCCGGCGGCTGCCAACCCGGAAGCATCTGTGCGGTGAGCTTGCGCAGCCGCGCATAGGGCGGCGCGTCCCGCAGCAGCCGCGGCAGGGACTCGGGCAGGCGCCAGAGCAAAAACGGGAACAGCAGCAACGGCGTGATGCCACCGGCGAGGAACACCGCCTCCCAACCAAAGCGATCGATAAACCCGGCGGCCACAAAACCACCGGCCGCACCGCCAAAAGAGAAACCACAGGCCGCCAGGGTCACCATCAAGGTACGCAGGCGCGGCGGCGAGTATTCGGACATCAGCGCCATGGCGCTGGGCATGGCCCCGCCCATGCCGATGCCGCAGATAAAACGCGCCACCATCAGGCTTTCCAGGGAATGGGCGAACACCATCAGCACCGTCAGGCTGGCGTAGATCAGCACACAGCAGAGCAGGATACGGCGCACGCCAAAACGGTCCGCCAGGGGCGTCACCGCCAGGGAGCCGAGGGTCAGGCCCAGCAGGTTGGCGCTGAACACCGGGCCGAAAGCGGCCTTTTCCAGGCCCCAGTCCTGAGCCAGGGCCGGCACCACATACCCCAGGACCTGGGCATCGTAGCCATCGGTGACCAACAGCAAGGCGAGAAGCAACAGGAGCAACCACTGGTAGCGGGACACCGGGCGGGCGTCGAGCGCAGCACGAAAGCTGGCAATCTGATTTTGCATCGCAAGGTACCTGTTCGGTTTTTTATGGTTATGGGCAGCGGTGTTGCACAGGTCACCGACGGTGACCGCTCGGGCCCCCTTGCGGGGCCCGGGTGATGCGGATGCCGCGCGGCCCCGAATGCCGGGGCCGCGCGCAGGCTCAGGCCGGGGTGTCCGGCTGGTTGGCCGGGTGCGCGGCCTGGAACGCCGGGTGTTCGGCCGCCAGGGCCGCGACCCGGAGAATCCGCGGGTAGTCTTCCAGGGACACCTTGAAACGCTCGGCCGCGTACAGCTGGGGAATCAGGAACACATCGGCCAGCCCCGGCTCGGCGCCGAAACAGAACCCCTGATCACCGATCAACTGTTCCAGGGCCGCCAGGCCCTGGCTGATCCAGTGGTCGATCCACACCAGCAACTGCTCTTCCTCATGCCCCCACTCGCGCAGCAGGTTGAGGGTGCTGGAGTTGTGCAGCGGATGGACGTCGCAACCGATGATCGCCGCCACGGCCCGTTCCCGGGCACGGCTGGCCAGGTCCTCGGACAGCAGCGGCACCTGTGGATAACGTTCCTCCAGGTACTCGATGATCGCCAGCGACTGGATCAGCAGGTCGCCGTCATCGGTGCGCAGCGCCGGCACCCGCCCCTGGGGGTTAATCTCCAGGTATTCCGGCTGGCGGTTGGCGCCGCCCTTGGGCACCAGCAGGTTGACCGGGATGGCCTGGAACTCCAGGCCCTTGAGGGCCAGGGCAATCCGCACCCGATAGGACGCGGTGGAACGGTAATAGGTATAGAGCTGCATGGGGCTCTCCCTTAACGCGCCGGTTGGACCGTGCCACGGCATTCGCCGAAGCCGATGGAGGCGAAGCCTTCGCGGCGGCAACGCCCACGCAGGATGATTTCATCGCCGTCTTCAAGGAACTTGCGCACCTCGCCGGAGGCCAGCTCGATGGGTTTCTTGCCGCCTTCGGTGATCTCCAGCAGGCTGCCGAACTGGCCACTTTGCGGACCGGACAGAGTGCCCGAACCAAACAGGTCGCCCGCCTGCAACTGGCAGCCGTTGACGCTGTGGTGCGCCACCATCTGGGCCACGGTCCAGTACATGTACTGGGTGTTGCTCAGGGTCAGGCGGTGCGCCGACAGCCCCTGCTCGCGCATGGCCTGGGTGATCAGCAGCACTTCCAGTTCGATGTCGAAGCCGCCAGCGGCCTGGTCGCGCGGGTCCAGCAGGTACGGCAGCGGTTGCGGATCGCCTTCGGGGCGCTGCGCCTGGGCCTGGCGGAACGGCTCCAGGGCTTCGGCGGTCACCACCCAGGGCGAAATGCTGGTGATGAAGCTCTTCGACAGGAACGGGCCCAGCGGCTGGTATTCCCAGGCCTGGATATCCCGCGCCGACCAGTCGTTGAGCAGGCAGAAGCCGGCGATGTGCTCGGCGGCGTCGCCAATCGCGATCGGCTCGCCCATCTCGTTGCCCTGGCCGATCCAGATTCCCAGCTCCAGCTCGTAGTCCAGCCGCGCGCAGGGGCCGAAGGTCGGCTCGGTCTGCCCGGCCGGCAGGGTCTGGCCCTTGGGCCGGCGCACGTCGGCGCCGGAAGCACGGATGGTCGAGGCACGGCCGTGGTAGCCGATCGGCACGTACTTGTAGTTGGGCAGCAACGGATTGTCGGGGCGGAACAGCTTGCCGACGTTCTGCGCGTGCTCGATGCCCACATAGAAGTCGGTGTAGTCATTGATCTTGGCCGGCAGGTGCATCTGGCAATCGGCGGCCAGGGGCAGCAGTTTCGCGCCCAGGGCCTCGACCTTGCCGCGCAGGCTGCTGCCTTCGCCGAGCAGTTCCAGCAGGCGCTCACGCAGGGCGACCCGGGCCGGGCGGCCGAGCTCGAAGAACGCGTTCAACTGACCACCGCGGGTGGCTTGCGCCGCGGCCTTGGCCGGGCCCTCGAACAGCCCGGCCTCCAGCGCCGCTTCCAGGTCGAAAATCTGTTCGCCGATGGCGACCCCGCTGCGGGGTGCCGAACCCTGGGTGCTGAAGACGCCCAGGGGCAGGTTCTGCAACGGGAAGTCGGGGTGACCGTTGGCGGACTCGACCCAGCTACGGGTGATGGTGGGCAAGGTCATGGGTTATCTCCGATTCGGGTTGAAGGTGACGGGCAGCGAGGCCCAGCAAGCATCGTAGTCGTTCTGCAGCTCCGGGCACTCCAGGGCGAACTGGCTCGGGCGCAGCACCTGGCTGGTTTCGAACATGAAGGCCATGGTGTTATCGATCTTGGCCGGCTGCAGCTCGACGTTGATCGCCTTGGTGCAGGTCTCGCCGTCCGGGCCGTGGGCGCTCATGCAGCTGTGCAGCGACGCCCCGCCGGGCAGGAAGCCTTCGGCCTTGGCATCGTAGGCGCCCTGGATCAGGCCCATGAACTCGTTCATCAGGTTGCGGTGGAACCACGGTGGCCGGAAGGTGTTCTCGGCCACCATCCAGCGTGGCGGGAAGATCACGAAATCCAGGTTGGCCAGGCCCGGCACGCTGGTGGGCGAGGTCAATACGGTGAAGATCGACGGGTCCGGGTGGTCGAAGCTGACGGTGCCGATGGTGTTGAAACGGCGCAGGTCGTATTTGTACGGCACGTTGTTGCCGTGCCAGGCGACGACGTTCAGCGGCGAGTGGTCGAGCTCGCAGCCCCAGAGTTCGCCGAGGTACTTCTGGATGAGCGTGGTGGGCTGGCGCAGGTCTTCGTAATGAGCCACCGGCGCCAGGAAGTCGCGGGGGTTGGCCAGGCCGTTGCTGCCAATGGGCCCGAGGTCCGGCAGGCGCAGTGGCGCACCGTGGTTCTCGGCGACATAGCCACGGGCTTGCGGGTCCAGCAGCTCGACGCGGAATTTCAGGCCGCGAGGCAGCACGGCGATTTCCAGCGGCTCCAGCTCCAGCACGCCCAACTCGGTGACGATGCGCAGACGGCCCAGTTCCGGCACCAGCAGCAGCTCGCCGTCGGCGTTGAAGAACACCCGCTCCATCGAGCGGTTGGCCCGGTAGTGATAGACGCTGATGCCGGCCGGATGCTGCGCCGCCGAGTTAGCCACCATGGCCACCAGGCCGTCGACGAAGTCGGTGGGCTCGCCTGGAATCTGCAGGGGGCTCCAGCGCAGGCGGTTGGGGGTGACCTCACCCAACGGGCCGCCTGCCAGTTGCCGCGCCAGCTTGGCGAAAGCCGGGTGCTTGGCCGAAGGCTGGATGCGGTACATCCAGGTGCGCCGGGCTTCGCTGCGGGTCATGGTGAAGGCGGTGCCGGAAAACAGCTCGGCGTACAGGCCGTAAGGGGCTTTTTGCGGGGAGTTCTGGCCAACGGGCAGTGCGCCCGGCAGGGCTTCGCTGGCGAATTCATTGCCGAAGCCCGATTGGTAGCTGAGGGCCGACGCCGAAGAATCGAGGTTCATGGAGCCTCCTGGAAGTTGCAATAGGCAGGGGCCCACCACTCCTTCACAAGAGTTATCGGCACGCCTGGGTTATTTTTATCGTAATCCAATTACGCATAACGTAATTTGATTGCCCATGAGCGTCAAGCTATAAAGACCGCCACTTGTCACGGGACCCCGACACCTCCATGGAAAAGCCGCGCAGCACCAGCGACAGCACCAGCGACAGCACCGGTAAACAGAAAGTCCGCTCGGCCGAAGTCGGTACCGACATCCTCAAGGCCCTGGCCGAACTGTCGCCAGCCACTTCCCTTTCGCGCCTGGCCGAACATGTGCAGATGCCCGCGAGCAAAGTGCACCGCTACCTGCAAGCGCTGATTGCCAGCGGCTTCGCCGAACAGAACAGCGCCACCAATCACTACGGCCTGGGCCGCGAAGCCCTGCGCGTGGGCCTGGCCGCCCTGGGCAGCATGGATGTATTGAAAGTCGGCGCCCTGCCCCTGGCGGAGCTGCGCGACGAATTGAACGAAACCTGCTTTCTCGCGGTGTGGGGCAACCAGGGCGCGACGGTGGTGCATATCGAGCCGGCGGTGCGCGCGGTGACCGTGGTCACCCAACTGGGCTCGGTGCTGCCGTTGCTCAGCTCATCCACCGGGCTGGTGTTCAACGCCTACCTGCCGCAGCGGGAAACCCTCGACCTGCGCCAGCAGGAACTGGCGGCCGGCAGCCCCCACGCCCTGGCCGACGAGCAGGTGCACGATGCCCTGGCCGAGCAGATTCGCCAGCGCGGCCTGCACCACGTCCACGGCTTGCTGATGCCCGGGGTCGACGCCCTGTCGGCACCGGTGTTCGATGCCACCGGCAAGATCGCGGCCGTGCTGACGGTGGTCGGTCCGACCTCGCTGTTCCATGCCGACGAACACGGCCCGGCGGCACGGCGTCTGCTGGCGGCCAGCAGCGCCGTGAGCTGGCGCATGGGCTATCAGCCGCACTAGCCGGCGCAGCTCAGCTCATCAGGCCCAGGGCCTGGGCCTTGGCCACAGCCTGGGTACGCCGCTCCACCCCCAGCTTGCTGTGAATCCGACGCCCGTGGGTCTTCACGGTATGCAGGGAAATGAACAGCTGCTCGGCGATCTGCTGATTCGAATAGCCCTGAGCGATCAGTTGCAGCACTTGCAGCTCCCGCAGGCTGAGCAGGTTTTCGCGGTTATCCACCGCTTCTGCCGCTGGCGACGCCTCTACCGGCTCGCCAGCCGCCAACCATTGCGGTTGCCGCAAGCGCAACTCATGCACGGCCTGGGGCAGGTTGCAGCGCAGCGCCAGCGCCTGCCCAGCGTGCAACGCCTGTTCTGCCAGCACCTGGCTGCCTTGCAGATAAGCCACCTCGGCCAGGGCCAGTTGCACCTCGACCTCCAGCCCCTGCATGCCGTGGCGCTGAGCCCGGGTGAGCAACCCCTGCAAGCTGGCGATCGGCGCCTGGGCCCGCCCCAGTTGCACTTCGGCCAGCACCAGCAGGTATTCGATGCCCGGGATCAGTTCCAGCGAGGCCGGTGGCGCCTGCAGCGCCTGGGGCCCGCGAAAGTGCCGGAGCAAACGGCTCAGGGCTTCATGGGCCAGTTCCGGGCGGCGCTGCTGCAACCAGAGCTGGCTGCTCACCTGCAACAGCACTCCCCGGTACACCGTTTCGGGAATCTGCCGCTGCTGCATCAGCCGTTCCGCATCCCGCAGGCGCACAAAGGCCTGGGCATAGTCGCCCTGGTTGGCCGCCAACTGGGCCTGGCCGAGAAAGCCATACAGGGCACGCTTGTCATGGCTCAGCAGGCAATCTTCAAGGCCGCTGCGAAAGTACTCGGCCGCTTGCTCTGCCTGCCCCTGGCGCAGCGCCAGGCGCCCCAGCCGCAAGGCGATGCGCCCCAGCAACGGGGTCGCCCGCAGTGCCTGCGCCGACAAGCGCCCGCCAACCTGCTCCAGCAGGCTCTGGGCTCGATGCGGCGCGCCCCGCTGCTCCAGCAACTGCGCATGGTCGAGCTCCAGCAGCCCTTCGAACAGCAACGCATCCTGGGCCCGGGCCAGGCACAGGGCCTCGCGATTGAGGGCCTGGGCCACGTCCAGCTCCGCGCACAGCAGCGCTTGCTGGGTCAGCCCTGACAGGCACAGCAGGCGCGTGGCACAGGCGCTGTCCGCCAGCTCGCCCAGGGCCTCGAGAAAATGTTGCCGCGCCTCCTCCATCCGCCCGCTCAGGTGCAGCAACCACCCCTGCTGCGCCTGCCAGCGGGCGAGCAACTGGCGCTGCTGCGCTGCCGAGGGTTGCGGCGCGAACCGGGCCATCTGCGCCATGCATTGCCCGGCCTGCTCGAAACGCCCGGCAAAGAGCATGGCCGCGGCCAGCAACCCCACCAGTTGCGGCGTCCCCCACAACAGCTCGCCGCCGTGCCGCTCATGCAATTGCAGCAACAGCAGTGCATTGTCCTGCTGGAACAGGAACTCGACACTGAAATGCTCCAGCAGGCTGACCGCAACTTCATACTCTTCAGCCCGCAGCGCCTGTTCAAAGGCCGACTGCCAATCCTCCTGGGCAATGAACCACTGGCAAGCGCGGCGATGCCAGGAGCGCCCGCAGGGCCAGGCTTCGTCACGCATCAGCCGCGCCAGCGGTGGAAACACCTGCAACCAATCGCCGCCGCCGTCCCAGGGTTCGATGAAGCAGGCCATGTCCTGCAAGGTCCGCAGGTACTGGGCGCCCTCGCCGGCGCCAAACAGGTGCTCGCACAGCTCGGGGTTGAAACGCGGCAGGTGCGCCAGCACTTGCCAGACTTCCGCCAGTTCCGCCGGCAACACGCTGAACAGCTCGTGCTCCAGGTACTCCAGCAAGGTATTGGGCCGCCCTGGCTTGCACGGCTGGGCCGCCAGTTCGCTGCCGTCGAGCAAGGCGATCCGCACCCCGGCGCACCAGCCGCCACTGCGTTGCAGGATGCGGTTGGCGGTCTGCGCGCACAACGGTTGCGGCAGGCGTTGCAACAGTTGCTCGATCTCACTCTGGCTGAATGCCAGGGCCGGGCCGTCCAGCTCGTAAAGCTGGTCGTCCAGCAGCAGCCGTGGCCAGTTGCACGAAGGCCGGCGGCGGCACCCCAGCCACCAGCTCAACTGCGGGTTGTCGATGCTCAGCAGGCGGTCCAGCAGCAGGTCCAGGTCCGCGGCCGCAACCCGGCAGTAATCGTCGACGAACACCCAGACGGGGGTCTCCAGGTGCGCCAGCTGTTCCAGCACCGAAGCTTCATCGTCGCGCTCCAGTTCCAGGGCCCGGGCCAGGATGCGGCACAGTGCCTGCGGCGCATGCCGCACGCCCGACAGCGGCAGCCAGGCAACCCGGCACGCTGCCGGCGCCTGCTGCAGGCACTCGGCAAGCAGCGCGCTCTTGCCGCTGCCGGCGGGCGCGCAGAGCAACTTGACCCGCGCGCCCGAGGCCAGCAACGGCAGGCTCAGACGGCTTCGGGAAAAATGATGGGAGGACAAGCGGGGCATGAACCCGGGACGCTCTGGACAACGAGTCATGGCGGTCATTGCAGCGTGCCTTTTTAGAGTTTTAGCCTGCGTGGCCCCACCCTAGCCCCGACCTCACAGGCAGTTGAAGAAGTATTCAGCAGGCTGATCGCCCCCCATAAAAAAAGCGACCCGCCAGTCGAAAAACTGTCAGCCCAGAGCAACCTGGTATTACCGCGAATGTGGCGAGGGAGCTTGCTCCCGTTCGGCTACGCAGTAGCCGTAAAGCCTGCCAACGCAGTCTTTGCGGTAAACCGCGCGCTGCTGATCCGAGGGCGGCTGCGCCACCCAGCGGGAGCAAGCTCCCTCGCCACAACCGGCGTCCCTAAAAAAGCCGCACGCCCTGCAAGGGCGTGCGGCATTGCCTCGGGTCCGCGAGGCACCTAGCGCACCCCGCCGGCACGCAGCGCGGCCGGGGTATAGTCGGCAGCCTTGGCCGCGAAGCCGAATTCCAGGCTGTGCTTCTCTTCGTTTTTCATGCCCAGTGCCAGGTAGCGACCGGCGTTCAGGTCATACAGGGCTTCCAGGGTATAGGCCGGAACCTGGTGATCGTAGTAGTACTGCGCATGGCCTTCGGCGACCCGCCACAGCTGGCCACGGCCGTCATAGTGGTCCACCAGCGCCACCTGCCAGCTGTCCTCGTCGATGTACATGTGCCGGGTGGCATAGATATGCCGCTGGTTCGGCTTGACCGTGCCCACCACTTCCCAGACCCGGTGCAGCTCGTAACGGGTCAGGTCCTGGTTGATATGCCCAGCCTTGACGATGTCGTCGTACTTGAGGCTCGGGGAGTCCAGCTTGTAGCTGTTGTAGGGGATGTACATCTCCTTCTTGCCCACCAGCTTCCAGTCGTAACGGTCGGGAGCGCCGGAGAACATGTCGAAGTTGTCCGAGGTGCGCATCCCATCGGAGGCGGTGCCCGGACCGTCGTAGGCGACTTGCGGGGCCCGGCGCACGCGTCGCTGGCCGGCGTTATAGATCCACGCCGAACGCGGTTCCTTGACCTGGTCCAAAGTCTCGTGGACCAGCAGCACGTTGCCCGCCAGCCGCGCCGGGGCGGTCACCGACTGCTTGAAGAAGTTCAGCACGTTGGCCGCTTTGGCCGGATCCAGATCGGGGATCATCGGCGGCGCCGCTATCTCCTCTTCGAAACGGATCGAGGTGTAGCTGCCGTTGGTCTGCGGGGTGACCTGAGTGATGATGCGTTTCTGGTTACCGCCGTGATAACGGGTCAGGTGGTTCCACAGCACCTCGATGCCGTTCTTCGGAATCGGGAAGGCGTAGTAACGGTTGCCGGTGAAGTTGGCCAGGCCGTTACCGTCGTTGGTGGTGGTCACGTTCAGCGCACTGCGCTTGGCCGACTCGTAGATCTCGGGCGGCAGGCCGACGCTGCGATGGGTCGGATAGACCGGGATCCGATAGCTGTCCGGGTAGCGCTTGAACATTGCTATCTGGCCGTCCGAAAGCTTGTCCTTGTATTTATCCAGCGTCGCCGCGGTGATGATGAACAGCGGCTTTTCATTGGCGAACGGGTCGGCGAGAAAGCCCTTGCTGTCCACCGCGCCGGCATTCTTTGGAATGCCGCCGGTCCAGGCCGGGATCGAGCCGCTGGCATTGCCGGCCTTTTCCGCCCCCAGGGGCGTCAGGCTGGTGCCCAGCTTGGCGGCTTCTTCCGGGCTTACCGCGGCCATCAGGTTGGCCGCCCACAGGCCCAGTGCCAGGGCGCTGCATTGCAGAATCATGTTGCGCATTCAAGTGCTCCTTCTTGTGCCGGTTCAGAAGTTCACGCCAAAGCTCAACGCGAGGAAATCCCGGTCGGTCAGGGTGTTGTAGCGCCCGCCAAAGAAGTCGGTGTAGCTGAGGCTGGCGGTGTAGGTGTTGCGGTAATCGGCATCGACCCCGACGCTCAGGGCCTTGGCGCCCTGGTTGAACAGGCCGTTGGGACCGTAGCCGTTGACGTCATGGGACCAGGACAGGTTGGGCTTGAAGTTGATGCCGGCGATCACGTTGCTGTAGTCGAGGATCGCCCGGGCCCGATAGCCCCAGGAGGTGGCGGTGACAAAACCGCCGGTATCGCCGCCATAACCGTACTGGCCATACACCGAGTCACGGCCGTAGCGCAGCTTGCTCTTGTCTTCCAGGCCGCCGACGTGGACGAGCGCTGCCTCGCCCACCAGGGTCAGGCGGTCGGCCCCCAGCACCTGATCGAAGAACTGGGTCATGGAACTCTGGATCTGGGTGATTTCCTTGCGCCGGTAGCCGGTGTTGTCGGCGCCCATGGCGGTCTTGATCGGCGAAGCCGCGCCCCCGGAAATAGGGTTGAGCAGGGCCAGGGTCAGGTCATTGGTGTTGACCTGCACCGGGGCGTTGGGGCGGTAGCTGATCTCGCCGGTCCAGGCGGTGCCGGTGGGCAGCGTGGTGGAGAAGCTGGCGCCATACAGGCGGATGTCTTCGGGGTATTCCAGGTAGTACTGGCCACGGCCGAGCATCACGCTTTGCACCAGGCTGGCCCCCGCGCCGGGAACCGTGGGTGCGGCCGCGGCTCCCGCGGCACCAATAGCCCCCAGGGTGGCCGGGCTGATGTTGGCCGTGGTGGTACTCACCACCGGGCTGCGCGCGTGGTAGTTCATGAAGTACAGGCCGTACTCGGTGTCGTCGCCGAGCCAGCGCAGGGCCGCGCCCCACTGCCCGGAGTCGCGGGCATCGCGGTCACCACCACGGGGCAGGATCACCCCCTCGCGGGTCACCTGAAAGCCCTGGCCGAAGGCCGCCGCCACCGGTTGCAACGGTGCGATGGCCGGACTGCCGACGGTGTAGCCGCTGGTGCAGCCATCGGCCACCACATCGTTGCCGAAGAAGGTGCCGCAGTTGTCCACCACGGTCTGGTCCCACTCCAGCTGATAGAAACCCTCGACGGTCAGCTGGTTGGTCAGGCCCTGGGAAGCAAACAGCATGTTCACCGGCACCAGGCCTTCCTTGATTTCGGCTCCCGGGCGGCGAAAGGCCGAGACATCCACCGGGTTGATGCTGTTGATGGAGTTGCCGATGAAGGTGCTCTCGCCCCAGCTGACCACCTGCTTGCCGGCGCGCACGGTGCCCGGCAGATCGGCGATGGAGTAGTTGTGGTAGACGAAGGCGTCGAGAATCTGCGCCCCCGAGGACTTGGCGCCTTCCTTGCGGTTGTGGTCGCTGATGGGCTTGAACTCGCGGTCCTCGTCCTTGAGCTCGAAGTCGTACCAGTACTTGCCCCGCACGAAGACGCCGGTGTCGCCGTACTTGAGCTCCAGGTCATGCAGGCCCTTGAAGATCTTCGAGAAGGTCTCGCCCTTCTTGAAGTTCAGGCGGCCATCGTCGCCGGTGGAAGACTGCGCGGTACCGCCGTTGATCGTACCGACGAACGCCCGGTCGGCATCGCGCATGCCCCAGCTGGCACCAACCGATAACGACGAGTCGAACTGCCCTTCGATTTCTCCGATGTTGAACGAGACCGCTTGAGCCTGGGTACTGCAGCCCAGCGCCACCGCGACGGCCAGCGCCTGCGGTTTGAAGATGGCGCGCATTGTTATTCTTGTCATGCGTCTTCCCCGGTGAGTGACAGGAGGCCTCACCCTACTGCCGGGGTAGCACGCTCGATAAGCGCACCAAGGAGGTATTCGAGTTGTCGCTCGAAAGGATTAGTGCCCTTGCCATGGCGGCCGTTCAGGGCGCTATCCAGCGGCTGGATACAGGTTCATCAGGGGCATCGATGCACGCTGCAGGGCGCTGGCGGATAGCGCCAGGCACTGTTGCTCAAGCTGTAACAGTCCTTGTCCTGAATCGCTATTTTTCCGGACCCGGCCAAGGCTTATTCTTCACTCGCAGTCACGGCAGACCACAGGTCGCCACTGCTGCCGAACGTGCCGGGCACGAGGGTTTCCCGGAAAGGTTTTCCAGCCGTTTGAAGTGGTGCAATTCAAGCGGCGATCCCAGGTTCACCGACGTTGATTTTGTAGCTCCTTGATCTAACGTCTTACTTTGGCCGCTGCTTTTGCAGCGGCCTTTTTTATGCCTGGAATACAAGAGGAAAGTTCCAGTTACGCGGCGTCGTCTTCACTCTCGTCGTAATGGAACTTGTGCAACAGGCGGTGCGCAACCGGTGACAGGATCAGGCCCAGGGTCGCGGCGAACACCAGGTTGGTATAAAGCCCGTACGTGGCAAAAAACAGTTTGCCGCCAGGGGTTTGCGGCATGTTGATGGGGCCGATGCCCCCCAGGATCATCGCTGCGTCATACAGCGCATCGTGAAAGGAAATGTCCTGTTCGAAGTACAGCAGGCCGCTGATACCGAACAGTACCGAAAACAGGATCAGCGCCAGAACTACCAGCCCATGCACACATAAACGACGGATAAACAACAACCGCGACAATACCGGTTGGTCCTTTGACTCGTACATGCAGAGCACTCCCTGTTGGTTCGCGGACCGTCGAGCATAGTGACGAACGCTACAGGAGTAAAACCGCCGGGACCAAAGGCCTGGCGCAGTATCGAGGCACGCGCTGCGACCTCCCCTGGAGGCCGCCCGGAATCAGCCAGGTACCGGCTCACGTTGCCGGAATCAAAGACGGCTCAGAGCGCGTACTTTTGCAGATTCTGCATCATCTCCTTCAGCGCCTCGATATTGTCCTTGGGGTGCGCCGCCCCCTCGAAATCGCAAATCTGCTGCCAGTGCGCCGCCACGTCTTCCGGGGAAAAGCCCTGGCGCGGGTCGAAACCGGCGCCCAGGCTGCGCTCCCAGCGCACCTTGCCGATCCAGCCGCCGCCGACCTCGAACAGCCCGGAGGTTTCCTGGCATTGCTCGCTGCCCAGGTACACCACCAGCGGGCTCACCAGTTCGGGTTTCAACTGCTCGAACACCTGGGGCGGAATCAGGCCCTCGGTCATCCGCGTACCACCGGTAGGCGCGATGGCGTTGACCAGGATGTTGTTCTTGCGCCCTTCGATGGCCAGGGTCCGGGTCAGGCCGTACAGGCCCAGCTTGGCCATGCCGTAGTTGGACTGGCCGAAGTTGCCATAGATGCCCGAAGTGGAAGCGGTGAAGATCACCCGGCCATAGCCCTGTTCACGCAGGTGAGGCCAGGCGGCGCGAGTGACCTTGTAGGCCCCCTCGACGTGCACCCGGTACACCAGGTCCCAATCGGCGTCCTCCATCTTGTGGAAGGTCTTGTCCCGCAGGATCCCGGCGTTGTTGACCACGACATCGACCCGGCCAAACACATCCAGGGCGTTCTGCACGATCTTTTCGCCATCGGTGACCGAGTCATGGTTGGCCTCGGCGATACCGCCGGCCTCGCGGATCTGCGCCACCACGCGGTCGGCTGCCGAAGCACTGGCGCCTTCACCCTGGGCCGAACCTCCGAGGTCGTTGACCAGCACCTTGGCGCCGTGCCTGGCGAACAGCAGTGCGTGGGCCCGGCCCAGGCCACCACCGGCTCCGGTGACGATCACGACTTTATCTTCCAAGCGCACAGACTCACTCATACCGAACTCCAGCAGGGCCAATGGACAATGCGTGGAGTGTCAGGCAGCCGGCCTGCGGTCACAATAAAAACGTCCAAGCCTGAATAGTGCGCGATAAGGCAGCGGGATAGTCACTTGCCCGCTCAAGACCGCGGCCCGGCCGCGGCTTTCAGGAACACGCCAGCCGCGGCGATGGCGACAATAGATTGTCGCGAAACTCCAGGTAATGCTGGAGCACCGCCTGGGGCGCCTCGATCTGCGGGTAATGCCCGATGGCCGGCAGCAGCACGGTGTCGGCCTGGACAATCAGCTGCCGGTACCGCTCCACCATGTGCGCGCCGGAAATCGGGTCCTGGGCACCATCGATTACCCGCAGCGGCACCTCGCCACGCTGCATGGCTGCGACCCAGCGTTCGCGCTGGACCCGGCGCTCAGGGATGTAGCCGATCAGCTTGTGCAGGATGCGCGGCCCGTTGTTGCTCTCCACCAGGCTCCAGAAATCATCCAGCACCGATTCGCTGGGGCTGCTCTGCGGGCCGAATATCTGCCGGAAGCTCCTGGCCAGGCCCTGGCGGCTGAACGTGCGCCCGAGCATCCAGCCCAGGGGGCTGAGCAGCAGTTTCTGGGTCAGCACCGGGCGATGGGTTTCCGGAAATAGGCCACCGTTGAGGAACACGCAACTGGCCAGATCGATCCGTTCCTCGTAATGCCGGGCGAGCAGTTCCTGGGCGACGCTGTCACCGTAGTCGTGGGCCAGCAGATGCACAGGTTCTTCGATCCCCAGGTGGGCCAACAGCGCCTGCTGCAGGTCCGCCTGTTGCAGCAGGCTGTAGTCATGTTCCAGGGGCTTGGCCGAATCGCCGAAACCGAGCATGTCGCACGCGATCACCTGATACCGCCGGGCCAGGGGTTGCCACAGGTAATGCCAATCCCAGCTGGCCGTGGGAAAGCCATGGATCAGCAGCAGTGGCTCGCCCTGCCCCGCCACCCAGTAACGAATGCGCTGGCCACGGAAGACCAGGTCATGTCCGCGTTTACGCCATACGCAAAGGGGAATCTCGGCAATAGGCATCAGAGTGTATAACCCGGGTCGAGTTGATCGAGCTTGCGCAGCAGCGCCGGCCAGGCCAGGGCGCCGCCCATGCCTTGAGTGCTGCGGGTGACCCCGGCGATCATCGCCTTGGCCCCGGCCAGGATCGGCGCAGGGATGGCGATCAGTTCGGCGCCACCATTTTGCGCCAGCACCTGGATTTCGCAGGCGCGCTGGAAGGTGAACATCATCAGAAAGGTATCGGCGATGGTCGCGCCGCACGTCAGCAAGCCGTGGTTGTGCAGCATCAGGAAGCTGTTGTCCCCCAGGTCGGCCTGCAGCCGGACTTTCTCCTCGGGGTTGAGCGCCACGCCTTCATAGGGGTGATAACCCAGGCTCGACAACACGAACAGCGACTGCTGGCTGATGGGCAATACGCCTTGTTTCTGCGCCGCGACCGCAACCCCGGCCGCCGTGTGGGTATGCAGCACACAGGCCACATCGTGGCGCACCGCATGCACCGCGCTGTGAATGGTGTAGCCCGCCGGGTTGATCTCGTAGGGGCTGTCCATCAGCTTATTGCCGGCCTGGTCGACCTTCACCAGGCTGGACGCGGTGATTTCGTGGAACATCAGGCCGAACGGGTTGATCAGGAAATCTTCGGTGCCCGGCACCTTGGCGGAAATGTGCGTGAAGATCAGGTCGTCCCAGCCATGCATCGCCACCAGGCGATAGCAGGCGGCGAGGTCTACACGGGTTTGCCACTCGATGGCGCTGACCTGATTTTTTACACTCGGTGTCGATTGAACAGGGGCTAGGCTCACGGCAAGGACCTCGGTGATGGTTCTTATTGGTTGAGAGGACCTCCAGAGTCTAGTCAGCTCACGCCAGCGGCGGAGTTGCATTAGCAGCCAGCTTGATGGCCGAGCGGGTCAGCCGGGAATCAGGCTCTGGCCCGCGGGTTGCGCGTCAAAGCAGCGACGCCAGCAACGGCGCGGCGAACAGGTTCAGCAGCCCGGTCAGGACCATCACCAGGCCCGCCACCGAACCTTCCTCACCGCCCACTTCATGGGCCCGGCTGACCCCGGCGCCATGGGCCCCGACGCCAAACAGCGCACCGCGAGCCAGGGCGCTGCGCAGCGGCAGCCAGCGCAGCAACACGCCGCCGAGCATGGCGCCAAACACCCCGGTGAACATCACGAAGACCGCGGTCAGTTCGGGGACGCCGCCCAGGTCATGGGCCAGCGGCATGGCGAACGGCGTAGTGATCGAGCGCGGCACCAGCGACAGGGTCACCGAGCTGTCCAGGGCCAGGGCCTTGGCCAGGCCGAACGAACTGCCAATCGACGCCGCGCTGCCTGCCAGCATGCCCAGGAGCAAGGCCGACCAGTGGCGCATCAGCAGCTGCCGCTGCTGCCAGATCGGAATCGCGAAGGCCACGGTCACCGGCCCCAGCACCAGCATCAGCCAATGGGTGTTGGCGGCGTATTCGGCATAGGCGGTGTGCAGCGGCACCGCGATCGCCAGCAGCAAGGCCGGCACCAGAATCAGTGGCGACAACAGGTAGCGCCCGGTGCGCCGGTAGATCCAGCGGCTGAACAGGTAGGCGCCCAGGGTCAGGGCCAGCCAGAACAGCGGCATTGCTTCAAGCTTCATGGCGCATCCTCCAGCGGCAGACCAGCTCCACGGTCAATGCGGTCACCAGCATCACCAGCAGCGTGCTGACGCCGATCACCAGCAGGATCCGCCAGCCGTCCTGGCGCAACAGGCCGCCGTAGTCCAGCAGGCTCATCAGCGCCGGAATGAAGAACAGCAGCATCTCGGCCATCAACAACCCCGCCCCCAGTTGCAACGCTGCCGGTTTGACCCAGCCCAGGGCGAAGGCCAGCAGCAACAGCGCCAGGCCAATGACCCCGCCGGGAATCGGCCAGGGCAGCCAGGTGGCCACTTGGCAACCGAGAAAATAGATGGCCAGCAGCACCGCCAGTTCAAGAATCAGGCGGCCCAGGCGTTTGCAGGTGGAAATGTTCATGGTGGTTCGGTCCTCTCAGGGGCTCATTTTATGAAAAGGCCCTGCATTACCGAAGCGAATTGTTAGACTGGAAGCCATTCCAAACTGGAATCATGACCATGGATTTCAAACAACTGCGCAGCTTTGTCGAGGTGATCCGCCAGGGCGGCTTCACCCAGGCGGCAAAGACCCTGCACATCAGCCAGTCGGCGGTCAGCAAACAGATTGCCCAGCTGGAACAGAGCCTGGGCACGCCGTTGCTGGAGCGCCAGGGTTCGCACATTCATCTCACCGCGGCCGGCAATGTGGTGCTGCAACGGGCCGAAGGCATGCTGCGCCTGCGCCACGAACTGCTCAGCGAGCTGGACGACCTGAGCCAGCTGGCCCGCGGCGAACTGCGCCTGGGCCTGCCATTACTGGGCAGCGACGCGCTGTTCGCCAGCCGCTTTGCCGAATACCGGCGGCGCTATCCGAATATCCAGGTGCAGTTGCTCGAAGGCGGCAGCCTGAATGTCGAGCAGGCGGTACGCAACGGCGAACTGGAACTGGGCGGCAGCCTGACCCCCAAGGACCCGGCGTTCGCCTATCAGCCCTTTTGCGATGAACCGCTGGATGCCTTGCTGCCCGCCGACCACCCCCTGGCGATGAACGCCCAGGTGCGCCTGGAAGAACTGGCGGATACGCCATTCCTCTTGTATCAGCGCAGTTTCGTGCTCAACGACCGGCTGCTGCAGGCCTGCCAGCAGGTAGGCTTCACGCCCAGGGAAGGCGGACGCAGCGGCCAGGCGGACTTTCTTGCCGCGTTGGTGGCCGCCGGCCAGGGCGTGGTGCTGCTGCCCAGTGTGGTGGCCCGAGGCCTGGTACGGCCTGGGGTGGTGCGCCTGACGCTGAAGGCGCCGGACTACCTGCGTTGGGATATCGCCTTCATCTGGCGCCAGGGCGCTTATCTGTCCAAGGCCGCGCAAGCCTGGCTGGCGCTGCTAAGGGAACAGCCGGTCAGCCCCGCAGGGCGCTGATCAGCTCGGCCAGCCAGGGTTCGGCGTCGGTTTCCGGGGTCACGCTCTCGCTGGCGTCCAGGCGCAGCATCGGCAGCACTTCGCGCACACCCAGTTCGGCGAACAACTCGCGCATCTGCTCACCGCCACCGCAAAAGGTATCGCCATAGCTGGAGTCGCCGAGGCCGATCACCGCCCCGGGCAGCCCGCGCCAGGCGGCCGGCAACTGATCGCGGATGCTCGAATACAGCGGCAGCAGGTTATCCGGCAGCTCACCCATGCCGGTGGTCGAAGTCACCGCCAGAAACGCCTGCGGGGCGAAGGCCTGGACCTCGGCCAAGGTCGCGCGCGGGTTGTGCCAGGCCTCGAAACCTGCGGCGTTGAGGAGTTTGGCGGCGTGCCGGGCGACTTCTTCAGCCGTGCCGTAGACCGAGCCGGAAAGGATGGCGACTTTCATCAATCTGTTCCTGAAGCTGACTAAAAGGCTGGGATATTACCAGCTACGGAGTAAAATCCCCCTCTTGGCGCGCCACACCCCTGGGTAGCCCCGGTGGACAGGGTGCCAGCATGTCTTAGAATCCAGCACTTGCTGATTGATAGCGGAACTTCGGGATGATCAACGCGCATCTGTTGCAACGGATGATCGACGCCTCCAACGACGGAATTGTGGTCGCGGAACAGGAAGGCGAAGACAACATCGTGATTTACGTGAACCCGGCTTTCGAGCGGCTGACCGGCTACAGCGCCGACGAAGTGCTGTACCAGGACTGCCGCTTCCTGCAATCCGGGGACCGTGACCAACCGGGGCTGGAACGGATTCGCCAGGCACTGGGCAAGGGCCAGCCGTGCCGCGAGGTGCTGCGCAACTACCGCAAGGACGGCAGCCACTTCTGGAACGAGCTGTCGATCACCCCGGTGTTCAACGACAACGATCAACTGACCTATTTCATCGGTGTGCAGAAAGACGTCAGCGTCCAGGTCAAGGCCCAGCAGCGCCTGCTCCAGCTGGAGCAGCAACTGGCCGAAGTGCAAGCTGAACTGGCCGCCCTCAAGGCGACCAACGGCCACTAATAAATCACCGAATGCGTGGTCTGTAGGGATACTCCCCGCCGATTTGTCCTCCACCCTCCGAGCAACATCATGCAGCGTGACGCCCTCCTCACTCAGGATGAACTGGACTTCATCCGGACCATGCAGCACAACCCGCAACTCAATGTGCGCGATGCCACATCGAGCCTGATGGTCAATGGCGGCTCGCAGATCCGTGATCTGCTGACGCGCCTGGCGGCCAATGAGAAGGTCACCATCCAGGCCTGCTTCGACAATCAGCAGATGACCTTCCCGCTGCACCTGGTGGAAGACGAGTTCCATGCCTTGCACCTGCGTCTTGGCGTGCCGAGCATTTTCGAGGACGGACCGATGATCCGTCCCTGGCGCCTGGCCCTGGAAGAACCGGTGGCCCTGGAGAATGCCAAGGGCCAGCCTGGCCGTCTGTGGGTCAGGGAAATATCGTTCAAAGGGCTGTTAGTGGAGATCCGCAACGCTACCCGGCCACCCAAGCAGTTCGCCCAGTGGTTCAGCCCCTCGGGCTACGAACGGATTGCCCTGCACGGGCGCTTCGAGCGCCAGACTGAAGCCGGCTTCTACGCCTATCGCCTGGATCAGAGTGACCAGGAAGAAACCGAGCGCCTGCGCCAGTTCATCCTCCAGCAGCACCGCCACAGCCACCCGGCACTGCACGCCTGAAAGCAGGCCGCGGTCAGCGCGTCAAAGCAGCCCGCGCAGGCGCTGCTGCATCAGGCGCCCCTCGCTACCCAGGCAGGCCACCGGCGAGCCGGCAAGGCTGTCCTGGGCCAGGTCCGCAGCGTCGCCGGCCAACAGCAACGGACAATCCAGGGTCAGCGCCAGGCGCTTGAGGCGCTTGGGCAACTCCGCCGTTGGCGCATGATTGGAAAACACCACCAGGGCCACCGGCGCGAGCTTTTCACAAACCAGGGTCAGCTCATCCAGCGGTACACCCGGGCCAAGCACGCGCACGCCGATCGGGTCCTGTCCGAGCATCAGCGCCGCCACCAACAGCTCCAGTTCGCGGCATTGCTGGTTAAGCGCGGTCAGCAGCAGGTAACGGCTCTGGGTGGCGCGCTGCAAGAGCAGGCGCTGGGTGATCCGCGCGCGCAGGAACCCGTCCAGGAACAACCATTCGCTGGTCTGGCCAAAGGCCTCGCGAGCCTGCAGCAGGTGCTTCCAGAACGGCAGGAAGATGTCCTGGAACACCACTGGCAGGGCATAGCTGGCGAATATCTGCCCGTAGAGACGCTCCAGTTGCACCTCGTCGAAGGCGCTGACCGCCAGCTTCAACTGTTCGCGCCACTGGCCGTACTCGCCCTGCAGGCCATCTTCCACCGGGGCCTTGAGCTGAACCTGGGCAGCCCGGTTCTTGGCCATGATCTTGCCGACCTTGCTCACCGCCACGCCGCGTTCGATCCAACCGAGGATCTCGCGCACCGCCTCAACATCGTGCATGGAATACAGGCGATGCCCACTTTCGGTGCGCGTCGGCTGAATCAGACCGTAGCGCCGTTCCCAGGCCCGCAGGGTCACCGGGTTGATCCCGGTCAGGCGTGCCACTTCACGGATCGGAAACAGCTCGTCCTGACGGACGGCGTCAGGAGTGTGAGGGGCAGGGGCAAGTTCAGTCGTGGCGGGCATCTGGGGAGAAAACACCGATAAACAAAGTGGCGGTCATTCTACTCCCCCCGGGCGCAAATGCTTCAAGCACGAGAAAAACCGACCGGCGCCGTTGGTCCAGCCGAGCCAATCAGGAATAATCCTTGCTTGTTTCAGGCGCGGCCCACTACCCCGGTGCCGCGTCCGGCGACTGCCTTACCCAGGCAGCGCATTGGTTTTACGGAGATACATAATGTCTACCCCACCCGTCACCCTGATGGTTGCCCGGCGCGTTGCCGACGGCCGTTACCAGGACCTGATCGCCTGGCTGCGCGAAGGCGAGCAACTGGCCACCGACTTTCCCGGCTACCTGGGTTCCGGCGTTCTCGCACCGCCCCCCGAGGATGATGAGTTCCAGATCATCTTCCGCTTCGCCGACGAACACACCCTGCACACCTGGGAACACTCGGCCTCGCGTACTGCCTGGCTGGCCCGGGGCAGTGACCTGTTCGCCCACCCTTCGGAACACCGGGTCAGCGGCATCGACGGCTGGTTCGGCGGCGCAGGCCAGCGGCCGCCACGCTGGAAGCAGGCCGTGGCCATCTGGCTGGCGTTCTTCCCGGTGTCGCTGCTGTTCAACTTCGTCCTCGGCCCGCTGCTCAGCGACCTGAGCCTGCTGCCCCGGGTGTTCGTCAGCACCCTGGCGCTGACGCCATTGATGGTCTATTTCTTCATTCCGCTGTCCACCCGCCTGCTGGCCAACTGGCTCAACAGCACACCGGCGCGCGTATTGCCGAGCGCGCCCTCGACGCAGCATCCGTGACTCGCCGGCAAGCCGGCTCCTAGCGCACCTCGCGCGACACTCGCGCCGACCGCAGGAGCTGGCTTGCCAGCGAAGAGGCCCGCAAGGTCACTTTCGCCGGCAAGCCCGTTGCCTGCCGGCACAGGCCCTCCCCTCACTGGTATAGTTTTCCCACTACCCGCGACGCGAGCCCTCCATGAACACCTCCCCCGCCCCGATCCTGATCACTGGCGCCAGCCAGCGTGTCGGCCTGCATTGCGCCCTGCGCTTGCTCGAAGACGGACAGCCGGTGATCGTCACTTACCGCAGCCTGCGCCCGGGCCTTGAAACCCTGCGCGAAAAAGGCGCGGTGCTGCTGTTCGCCGACCTGTCCAGCGAAGCCGGCATACTGGCCTTGATCAGCGAGCTGAAAACCCAAACCGACCGCCTGCGGGCCATTGTCCACAACGCCTCGGAATGGCTGGAGGAAAGCCCCGGCGAGGAAAGCGCCGCCTTTGCCCGGATGTTCAGCGTGCACATGCTCGCGCCCTACCTGATCAACCTGCACTGCGCAGCGTTGCTGCGGCGCTCGAACCCGGCGGACATCATCCACATCAGCGACGACGTGACCCGCAAAGGCAGCAGCAAGCACATTGCCTATTGCGCCAGCAAGGCCGGCCTGGACAGCCTGACCCTGTCCTTTGCGGCGAAATACGCACCGACAATCAAGGTCAACGGCATTGCCCCGGCCCTGCTATTGTTCAATCCCGACGACGACGCGGCGTACCGCACCAAGGCCCTGGCCAAATCCGCACTGGGCATCGAACCCGGCAGCGAAGTGATCTACCAGAGCCTGCGCTATCTGCTGGACAACCCCTATGTCACCGGCACCACCCTGACCGTTAACGGCGGGCGGCACCTCAAGTAAGCCGGCCCCCGTGAGGACCTTGCATGACTCTTTCCCTGCCCCAGCACTACCGCGAAATCCTCAAGGACCTGGGCGAAGACCCCGAGCGCGAAGGCCTGCTCGACACCCCCAAGCGCGCGGCCAAGGCCATGCAGTACCTGTGTCACGGCTACAGCCAGTCGCTGGAGGACATCGTCAATGGCGCACTGTTTGCCTCCGAAAGCGATGAAATGGTCATCGTCGCCGACATCGAGCTGTATTCCCTGTGCGAACATCACCTGCTGCCCTTCATCGGCAAGGCCCATGTGGCTTATATTCCTACCGGCAAGGTGCTGGGGCTGTCGAAGATCGCCCGCATCGTCGATATGTTCGCCAGGCGCCTGCAGATCCAGGAAAATCTCACTCGGGAAATCGCCGACGCGGTACAGAGCGTGACTCAGGCCGCCGGCGTCGCGGTGGTGATCGAAGCCAAGCACATGTGCATGATGATGCGCGGCATCGAGAAACAGAATTCCACCATGCACACCTCAGTGATGCTCGGCGCCTTCCGCGATTCGAGCACCACGCGCCAGGAATTCCTGCAATTGATTGGACGGAGCAAGTAGCAATGCCACAACTTCAGCCAGGAATGGCTCGTATCCGAGTCAAGGACCTGCTCCTGCGGACCTACATCGGAATCAACGAGGAAGAAATCCTCAACAAGCAGGATGTGCTGATCAACCTGACCATCCTCTACGCCGCTCAGGAGGCGGTGCGTGACAACGATATCGACCACGCGTTGAACTACCGCACCATCACCAAGGCGATCATTGCCCACGTCGAAGGCAACCGCTTCGCCCTGCTGGAGCGCCTGACCCAGGAGCTGCTGGACCTGGTGATGAGCAACGGCTCGGTGCAATACGCCGAGGTCGAAGTCGACAAGCCCCACGCCCTGCGCTTCGCCGAGTCGGTATCGATCACGTTAGCGGCAAGTCGCTAGCGCCAAGCGGCCAGTCAAGGCGATTCGGCTTTTACTGGCCGCTGGCAGCTTGTAGCTTGCCGCTGTTCCCATCCTTCTATGTGCAGTGAGTCTTATGTCCCCTCAACAACGCCTGGAACTGGAAGCCGCGGCCTTTCGCCGCCTGGTGGCCCACCTGGACAGCCGCAAGGATGTACAGAACATCGACCTGATGAACCTCGCCGGGTTCTGCCGCAACTGCCTGTCCAAGTGGTACAAGGCCGAGGCCGATGAACGCCAGATCGAAGTCAGCCTCGATGAGGCCCGTGAAGTGGTGTACGGCATGCCCTACGCCGAATGGAAAAATCTCTACCAGAAAGAAGCCAGCGCCGAGCAACAAGCGGCGTTCGCCAAAGGAAAACCCCATGACTGACCTGAACACCCTGCGCGCCAGCCTGAACAGCGGTGAACACGCCTTTGCCGATACCCTGGCCTTTGTTGCCGCCAGCTACCACTACCAGCCCCAGGCGTTCAACAACGGTGGCGTGGAGAACGCCGCCGGGCAGAACGAAGGTTCGTGCAAGACCCTGGGCCTGGCCCTGCTGGAAGGCCTGAGCGACAAAGAGGCCCTGCTGGCCTTTGGCGAACACTACCGCTCGGTACTGGCCACCCCTGAAGGCAGTGATCACGGCAATATCCGCGCCCTGATCGCCCACGGCCTGGCCGGGGTGAAGTTCGCCGCCCAGCCGCTGACCCGCCGCTGATCCGGATCCGGCAGTGCAACACCCATAAAAAAACCGGCTTGCGCCGGTTTTTTTATGCTCGCAGCATCACGCGTTCTGCAGACCGTCCAGGTAACGCTCGGTGTCCAGTGCCGCCATGCAGCCAGCGCCGGCCGAGGTGATGGCCTGACGGTACACGTGGTCAGCCACGTCACCGGCGGCAAAGATGCCTTCGACGCTGGTAGCGGTAGCGTTGCCATCACGGCCGCCCTGCACCACCAGGTAACCGTCCTTGAGGGTCAGTTGGCCTTCGAACAGCGAAGTGTTCGGGGTGTGGCCGATGGCGATGAACACGCCGTCGACTTTCAGTTCGTCGAAGCTGCCGTCGTTGTTTTTCAGACGAGCACCGGTCACGCCCATGTTGTCGCCCAGGACTTCGTCCAGGTTGGCATTGAGCTTGAGGATGATCTTGCCTTCAGCCACACGAGCGTTGAGCTTGTCGATCAGGATCTTCTCGGCGCGGAAGGTTTCGCGACGGTGGATCAGGGTCACGGTGCTGGCGATGTTGGCCAGGTACAGGGCTTCTTCCACGGCAGTGTTGCCGCCGCCAACCACGGCCACCGGCTTGTTGCGATAGAAGAAACCGTCACAGGTGGCGCAAGCGGAAACACCCTTGCCCATGAACGCTTCTTCCGAAGGCAGGCCCAGGTAACGGGCGCTGGCGCCGGTGGCGATGATCAGGGCGTCGCAGGTGTAGGTCGCGCTGTCGCCGGTCAGGGTGTAAGGCTTGGCAGCAAAGTCCACGGCATTGATGTGGTCGAAAACGATCTCGGTTTCGAAACGCTCGGCGTGCTCGCGCATCCGCTCCATCAGCGCCGGGCCGGTCAGGCCGTGCACGTCGCCAGGCCAGTTGTCGACTTCAGTGGTGGTGGTCAGCTGGCCGCCGGCCTGCATGCCGGTGATCAGCAGCGGCTTCAGGTTGGCCCGAGCGGCATAGACGGCGGCGCTGTAACCGGCAGGGCCGGAACCGAGAATAATCACACGCGAATGACGTACTTCAGACATGACTCACTCCTATCGACCGGGCCGGGTAACCTGGCACGGAACGCCGGATTGCCGGCTGGAATAAAAAAGGACGGCGATACCTTGGGGAAGGCTTGAACTCGTCCGTCCAAAAAATAATGGGTGAAGCGTATAGAGGGGGCGAAGATTAAGGAAATACGGTTTAACAATCCAGCTCATAGGCGGTCTCTATCCTCGGAAGGCCTATTTGAAAGGGTCTTTGTTACCGTTGATGTCGACCGCTTCGCCGCTCTTTCGCCCCCTGGGCAAAGCCGGTAAGGTCGGCGCGTTTTCATTCTGCTCGGAGCGCTCTATGCCCGCCCCCGTACTGTCCGGCCCACAATACTTGCGTGAAGGCCTGAAGCTGGTCCTCAGCCCGGGCCTGCGCCTGTTCGTGCTGCTGCCCCTGGTGATCAACCTGGTGCTGTTCGTCGGATTGATCTATTTCGCCGGCCACCAGTTCAGCCTGTGGATCGACAGCCTGATGCCGACCCTGCCCGACTGGCTGAGCTTTCTCAGCTACATCCTCTGGCCACTGTTCATGGTGCTGGTGGCGTTGATGGTGTTTTTCACCTTCACCATGCTGGCCAACATCATCGCCGCGCCCTTCAACGGTTTTCTATCGGAAAAAGTCGAAACCGTGGTGCGGGGCACCGATGATTTCCCGGCCTTCAGCTGGGGCGAACTGATCGCCATGATCCCCCGCACCCTGTCCCGGGAAATGCGCAAGCTCGGCTACTTCCTGCCCCGGGCCATCGGCCTGTTCATCCTCTCGCTGATTCCGGTGGTCAACCTGGTGGCCGCGCCGCTGTGGCTGCTGTTCGGCATCTGGATGATGGCCATCCAGTACATCGACTACCCGGCGGACAACCACAAGATGAGCTGGCAGGACATGCTCGCCTGGCTGCGGCAGAAGCGCTGGCAGAGCCTGGGCTTTGGCGGCATCGTCTACCTGGCGCTGATGATCCCCTTCGTCAACATCCTGATGATGCCCGCCGCCGTGGCCGGGGCCACGCTGTTCTGGGTGCGCGAGCGCGGGGTGGAGAACCTGCCGGCCAAGTAAGGCCGGAGCGTCATAAATCCATCATCCGCACGTCACAATGGCGACATGGCCCCAGCCGACACTGAGGCCATGACGACCGCTCTGCATATCACCCTCATCACTGAAACCTTCCCACCGGAAATCAATGGCGTGGCCAATACCCTTGGCCGCCTGTGCGATGGCCTGCGTGCCCGTGGCCATCAGGTGGAGCTGGTGCGCCCGCGCCAGGGCTGCGATCAGAGCCGGCCCAGCGACGACGCGCTGCTGCTGTGCCGCGGCTGGCCACTGCCGGGATACCCGGGGCTGCAATGGGGCCAGTCGTCGATGCACAAACTGCTGCGACGCTGGAAACGCCAGCGCCCGGACGTTCTCTACATTGCCACTGAAGGACCGTTGGGACTGTCTGCTCTGCGGGCTGCCAAGCGCCTGGGGATCTCGGTGGTCAGCGGCTTTCACACCAACTTCCAGCAGTATTCCAGCCAATACGGCATGGGGTTGCTGACCCGCCTGCTGACCCACTACCTGCGTTGGTTTCACAACCGCTCGCAGCTGACCCTGGTGCCCAGCATCAGCCAGCACCTGGAGCTGGAGCGCCGGCACTTCGAGCGCCTGGCCCTGCTGTCCCGCGGCGTCGACAGCCAGCTGTTCCACCCGGCCAAGCGGGTCGATGCAGTGCGTGCCGCCTGGGGCCTGGGCAACGACGACCTGGCGGTGATCCATGTCGGACGCCTGGCGCAGGAAAAGAACCTCGGCCTGCTCAAGCGCTGCTTCGAACGCCTGCAGGCGACTTATCCACAGCGCAAGATGAAGTTGATCGTGGTGGGTGATGGTCCGCAGCGAGCAGCCCTGGAAAAAAGCCTGCCCGAGGCACTGTTCTGCGGCAGCCAACGGGGCGAGGCACTGGCCACCCATTACGCCTGCGGGGATCTGTTCCTGTTTCCCAGCCTCACCGAAACCTTCGGCAACGTCGTGCTCGAAGCCCTGGCCTCGGGGCTGGCGGTGGTGGCCTATGACCAGGCAGCGGCGGCCCAGCATATCCGTCATGGCTACAACGGCGTGCTGGCCATGCCTGGCGATGAGGGTGCCTTTGGCGACGCCGCCAGCTGGCTGCTGGAAGAACCGGAAACCTTGCGCCGGGTGCGCCTCAATGCCCGCCAGCACGCCAGTCGCCAAGGCTGGGCGGCGGTTATCGAGCAGTTTGAAGAGCGCTTGCGCAGTGCCTGTGCGCACGCGCCAACAGAGGGGTACGCGGGGCTTATCGAAGCCGCCGTCAAGCCACACGGCGCCGTGGAGACGCTCGGCACGGCAAGGGGGCTGCCCCCCTCACCGCCCGGAGCCGGGAGTTAAACCAGGGTCATCAGCGCTTCACGGCTGAACGGCAGAATGTCCTGCTCACGGCCTTCACGGACTTTCTGCGCCCAATCCGGATCCACCAGCAGTGCACGGCCCACGGCCACCAGATCGAACTCGTCGTTGTTCAGCCGCTGCAGCAAGTTTTCCAGGCTGGCCGGTTGCGCCACCTTGTCGGTGTTGACCATGAACTGCAGGAACTCGCCATCCAGGCCAACGCTGCCCACGGTGATCGTCGGCTTGCCGGTAAGCTGGCGGGTCCAGCCGGCCAGGTTCAGCTCCGAACCTTCGAACTCCGGTTCCCAGAAGCGGCGGGTCGAGCAGTGGAAGATATCCACACCGGCATCGGCCAGCGGCTTGAGGAACGCGCCCAGGGCCTCTGGGGTCTGTACCAGGCGAGCGCTGTAGTCCTGCTGCTTCCACTGGGAAAACCGCAGGATGATCGGGAAGTCCGGGCCAACGGCCGCGCGTACGGCCTGGATCAGCTCGATGGCAAAACGCGAGCGCTGGGCCAGATCGCCGCCATATTCATCGGTGCGCTGGTTGCTGCCCTCCCAGAAGAACTGATCCACCAAGTAGCCGTGGGCACCATGGATTTCCACGCCGTCCATGCCGATGCTCTGGGCATCCTTGGCGGCCTGGGCGAAGGCGGCGATCACCTCCCGGATGTCCTCGTGGGTCATGCCATGCACCACCACCTTGCCGTCCATGAGCTTTTCGGTCGGGCCATAGCCCGGCACGCTGGCATCCGGCTCGGTGCCCAGGCGCCGCACATTGCCCACATGCCACAGCTGCGGGACGATCTTGCCGCCCTCGGCATGAACCGCATCCACCACCTTCTTCCAGCCGGCCAGGGCCGCCTCACCATAAAACTGCGGCACGTTGGGATAACCGTTGGCGGCCTTGTGTCCGACCGTGGTGCCTTCGGTGATGATCAGGCCGACGCCGGCAGCGGCGCGGCGACGGTAGTACTCGATGACCTTGGAGTTGGGCACGCCGCCCGGGGAAAACGAGCGGGTCATGGGCGCCATCACCACGCGGGTCGGCAGCTCCAGCGCGCCGAGTTGAAAAGGTTTGAACAAGGCTTGAACAGGCATGCGGCACTCCGACAAAAGGCTTGAGTCGATATTCGACACACAAGACTGCGCCGGGTACCGGCCCCGGCGCACTTATGATGAGGATAATATTCATCACCCGAAGCGCTGCACAGCATTATTGATTTGAGTGATTTAGATGCAAAAACGCCGCATTACAGCGGCGTAGAACAGGTGCCTGGCGGTGATCAGCTCAGGGCCTTTTCGATGGCCTGGACCACGGTCGGATCATCCGGCGCGGTACGCGGCGAAAAGCGCGCCAGTACCCGACCGTCCTTGCCCAGCAGGAATTTCTCGAAATTCCAGGTGATGTCCCCGGGAAACTCGGCGCCCTCGCCCGCCAGCAAGCGGTACAGCTGATGGCGTTCAGGACCGTTCACCTCAAGCTTGCTGCTCAAGGGAAAGGTCACCCCGTAGTTGAGACTGCAGAATTCCTGAATTTCCTGTTCGGTACCCGGTTCCTGCCCGGCGAACTGGTTGCAGGGCAGCCCCAGTACGCTGAATCCCTGGCCCTTGTATTGCTGATAGAGATTTTCCAACGCCGCATATTGTGGTGTCAGACCACATTTGGAGGCGACGTTGACCACCAGCACGACGTGCCCCTTGAAGGGCGCGAGCGGCAGCTCCTGACCATCCAGGGCTTTCAATTTAAGGTCGTGAAAAGCACTCATGACGAACTCCAAATTCCTGTGTTCTTACAGAAAACAGCCTCTCGACAGTACAGCCAAAAGCCACGGACTAAAAAGGCGCCCTCGGGCGCCTCTCCAGTAAGATTGAGCTTAGCGCAGAAAATCAGTGGTGATGGCCACCTTCGCCATGGACGTGACCATGAGCGATTTCTTCCTGGCTGGCCTCACGGATAGCCACGATCTTGACCTGGAAATTCAGGCGTTGGCCGGCCAGCGGGTGGTTGCCGTCAACGGTCACGTCGTCGCCGTCCAGATCACGGATGGTCACGATCTGCATCTGGCCGTCCGGAGCGGAAGCGTGGAACTGCATGCCCACTTCCAGTTCGTCGACGCCTTCGAACATGCTGCGGCTCAGGGTGCTGACCAGTTCGGCAGCGTACTCGCCGTAGGCATCTTCAGGTTCTACGGAAACGTTCAGCTCGTCACCGACTTGCTTGCCTTCCAGGGCCTTTTCCAGACCAGGAATGATGTTACCTGCGCCTTGCAGGTAAACCAGCGGGGCGCCGCCGGCAGAGCTGTCGATGACCTCACCAGCGTCGTTGGTGAGGGTATAGTCGATGGAGACAGCCTTATTGGCGGCGATCAGCATGGGGCGGGACCTTTTGCATAAGAATGAAGAACGTCCAAGTTTAGCGAAGCAATCGCTCGAAAGCGAACGGAACCCGGACCAACGGGACGTGAAAAATCACTCGACAATCCGCGGTTTTCATCAGGACGAAGAGGGCCATTGGGTGGCCGAACTGTCCTGCGGGCATACTCAGCACCTGCGTCATCTACCGCCCTGGCAATCGCGGGCCTGGGTCCTCGACCCACAGCAGCGGGCAGAAAAAATAGGCCAGCCCTTTGCCTGCGGCTGGTGTGCTCAGGCCCCGGGAAGCGATAACCTTAGCGCCTGACGATTCGGCAGACGGCCTTAGACCGTCGCCCTTGCCATGCACCTTCTGAGAATTCGCATGCAAACTTTTTTTATCGCGCCCACCGATTTTGGTGTGGGTCTGACCTCCATCAGCCTCGGGCTGGTGCGTACCCTGGAACGGGCCGGCCTCAAGGTCGGTTTCTTCAAGCCCATCGCCCAACCGCACCCGGGGGATACCGGCCCCGAGCGCTCCACCGAACTGGTGGCGCGCACCCACGGCCTGAAACCGCCGCAACCCCTGGGCCTGGCCCATGTCGAGCGGATGCTCGGCGACGGCCAGCTGGATGAATTGCTGGAAGAAATCATCACCCTCTACCAGCAGGCGGCCATCGGCAAGGACGTGCTGATCGTCGAAGGCATGGTGCCGACCCGCAGCGCCAGCTACGCCGCCCGGGTCAACCTGCACCTGGCGAAAAGCCTGGATGCCGAGGTGATCCTGGTCTCCGCCCCGGAAAACGAAGTGCTCACCGAGCTGTCCGGCCGGGTCGAGTTGCAAGCCCAGTTGTTCGGCGGCCCGCGAGACCCGAAAGTGCTGGGGGTGATCCTCAACAAGGTGCGCACCGACGAAAGCATGGAGGCGTTTTCCGCGCGCTTGAAGGAGCATTCGCCGTTGCTGCGCAGCGGCGATTTCCGCCTGCTGGGGTGCATTCCCTTCCAGCCGGAACTCAACGCCCCGCGCACCCGCGATGTGGCCGACCTGATGGGCGCCCAGGTGCTCAACGCCGGCGACTACGAAAGCCGGCGCATGACCAAGATCATCATTTGCGCCCGCACCATGCGCAACACCGTGGAGCTGCTCAAGCCCGGCGTGTTGGTGGTGACCCCCGGCGACCGCGACGACATCATCCTCGCCGTGAGCCTGGCAGCCATCAACGGCGTGCCCCTGGCCGGCCTGCTGCTGACCAGCGACACCCTGCCCGACCCGCGAATCATGGAGCTCTGCCGTGGCGCCCTGAACGCCGGCCTGCCGGTGCTGTCGGTCAGCACCGGCTCCTACGACACCGCCAACCAGCTCAACGGCCTGAACAAGGAAATCCCCATTGATGACCGCGAGCGCGCGGAAATCATCACCGACTTCGTCGCCAGCCACCTGGACGCCAACTGGCTGCACCAACGTTGCGGCACGCCACGGGAAATGCGCCTGTCGCCGGCGGTGTTCCGCTATCAGCTGATCCAGCGTGCGCAACAGGCCAACAAACGCATCGTCCTGCCCGAAGGCAGAGAGCCGCTGACCGTGCAGGCAGCCGCCATCTGCCAGGCCCGAGGCATCGCTCGCTGCGTGCTGCTGGCCAAGCCCGAGGACGTGCACGCGGTGGCCCGGGCCCAGGGCATCGAACTGCCCGAAGGCCTGGAAATTCTCGACCCGGACCTGATTCGCGAACGCTACGTGGAGCCCATGGTGGCCCTGCGCAAGAGCAAGAGCCTGAACGCGCCCATGGCCGAACAGCAACTGGAGGACCCGGTGGTGATCGGTACGGTGATGCTGGCGCTGGATGAAGTCGATGGCCTGGTATCCGGGGTCATCCACTCCACCGCCAACACCATTCGCCCGGCCCTGCAACTGATCAAGACCGCGCCAGGCTGCACCCTGGTGTCCTCGGTGTTCTTCATGCTGTTTCCCGAGGAAGTGCTGGTCTATGGCGACTGCGTGATGAACCCGCACCCCAGCGCCAGCGAGCTGGCGGAAATCGCCCTGCAGAGCGCCGACTCGGCAGCAGCCTTCGGCATCACCCCACGGGTGGCGATGATCAGCTACTCCAGCGGCGACTCGGCCAGCGGCGAGGAAGTCGAGAAGGTCCGCGAAGCCACGCTGCTGGCCCACGAAGCCCAGCGTTCGCTGCTGATCGATGGCCCGCTGCAATACGACGCCGCAGCCAACGAAAACGTGGCCCGGCAACTGGCGCCCAACAGCCAGGTCGCGGGCAAGGCCACGGTGTTCGTGTTCCCCGACCTGAACACCGGCAACACCACCCACAAGGCGGTGCAGCGCAGCGCCGATTGCGTGAGCCTGGGGCCGATGCTGCAAGGCCTGCGCAAGCCGGTGAACGACCTGCCCCGGGGCGCCCAGGTGGACGACATCGTCTACACCATCGCGCTGACCGCGATTCAAGCCGCCAACCGACCGATGGATGTCTAAATGCTGGAATTTCTACCTGCTGTAGCACGCGGAATCATCGCCTCGATCCTGTTGGCGCTGAACACCATCCTGCTGTGCTCGTTCCTGTTCTGCGTGGCGCTGTTCAAGGCCCTGCCGTTCGCCCTCACCCAACGTTTCAGCCACTGGCTGATGAACCACACCCACGAGGCCTGGATCAGCAACAACAAGGCCTGGATGCGCTTGGTGTGCCGTACCCGCTGGCATGTGCAGGGCCTGGAAGGCCTGGACTACCAGCATTCCTACCTGGTCACCAGCAACCACCAGAGCTGGGTCGACATCATGGTCTTGCAGTACGTGCTCAACCGGCGCATCCGCCCGCTGAAGTTCTTCCTCAAGCAGGAGCTGATCTGGGTGCCGGTGATTGGCCTGGCCTGGTGGGCCCTGGGCTTTCCATTCATGAAGCGCTACTCCAAGGCCTACTTGGAGAAGCACCCGGAAAAGAAAGGCAAGGACCAGGAAACCACGCGCAAGACCTGTGCGAAGTTTCGCAACAACCCGGTGGGCATCTTCAACTTCGTCGAAGGCACCCGCTTTACCGAAGCCAAGCACGCCCAGCAGCAATCGCCGTTCCGCTACCTGCTCAAGCCCAAGGCCGGCGGCATCGCCTTTGTCCTGGATGCCATGGGCGAGCAACTGCAATCGATCATCGATGTGACCATCCACTACCCGGCCGGCCGCCCCGGTTTCTCGGACCTGCTGTGCGGCAGGGTCAAGGATGTGGTGGTGCGTTTCGAGGAAGTGCAGATCCCGCCGCAATTCATTGGCAAGAACTACGAGCAGGACGGCGCTTATCGCCTGGAATTCCAGGGCTGGATCAACCAGCAATGGCTGGACAAGGATGCGCTGCTGGAAAAGCTGCATCGCGAGTATCCGGCCAAACCCTGAGGGCCTCTTCGCTGGCCACAAAGATCCGCGCGAACGCCATCTGAAGCGCACAAAAAAGCCCGCAGCCGATCACTCGACTGCGGGCTTTTTGGCTACGGCTTAGATCGCGCCGCGGCTGCGCAACAGGTCCAGCACCTGCTTGACGCTCTCTTCCACGGACAGCGCCTGGGTGTCGATCACCAGATCGGCATTCAGCGGCACGTCATACGGGAAGGATTCGCCCGGGATGTTGTCCCCGCCCGCCGCGTACAGGCCTTGCGGATCACGCTCGGCGCACACCGCAGGCGATGCCTGGACGTAAACCGTCAGCAGACGCTCCTTGCCGATCAGGTCCTTGGCCTGCTCGCGCCCTTCGGCACTCGGGGCCACGAACGCGGCCAGGGTCAGCAGGCCGGCTTCGTTGAACTGACGGGCCACGTGGGCCGCACGGCGCCAGTTCTCGGTCCGCCCGGCGCGGTCCTGAGGCAGGCCCTTGTTCAGGTCATGACGCAGGTTCTGGCCATCGAGCACATACACCGCACGGCCCATGTCGAACAGCTTGCGCTCCACCGCGTAGGCCAGAGTGCTCTTGCCCGCGCCCGACAGGCCGCTGAACAGCACGGTGGCCGGCTGCTGGCCGAAGCGCTGGGCACGCTCCTCAGTGGCGACGTGAGCCAGCTTGCCATGGTGGGTGGCGCTGCCATGGGCCACCGGCTGGGCGATGATCATGCCGGCGCCGACGGTGCCGTTGGTCAAGCGGTCGATGACGATGAAAGCGCCGGTGGTGCGGTTGCTTTCGTAGCCATCCAGGGCGATCGGTGCGTCGAGGCTGATCTTGACCTTGCCGATCTCGTTCAGTTGCAGCGCGCTGGCCGCGCCCTCTTCCAGGGTGTTCACATCAACTTTGTGATTGATGCTGGCAATCGAGCCCGGCACGTAGCTGGTAGCACGCTTGATGTCGTATTTCTTGCCCGGCAGCATCGGCTCTTCAGCCATCCAGACCAGCATGGCCTCGAAGCTGTCGGTGACCGGCGGCACGTTGTCGGCATGCACCAGCAGGTCGCCGCGGGAGATGTCGATCTCGTCTTCCATGGTCAGGGTCACGGCCTGGCCCGGGCCGGCCTGCTCCAGCTCGCCCTCGAAGGTGACGATGGACTTGACCCGGCTGCTCTTGCCCGACGGCAGCACCACGACTTCGTCACCCTTGTGCACGATGCCGCTGGCCAGGGTGCCGGCAAAACCACGGAAGTTCAGGTTCGGACGGTTGACGTACTGCACCGGGAAACGCAGGTCGGTGAAGTTGCGGTCACCGGCCACTTCCACGGTTTCGAGGATCTCCATCAGCGACTGCCCGGTGTACCAGGGCGAACGCTCGCTCTTGTTCACCACGTTGTCGCCCTTGAGCGCCGACATCGGCACGAAGTGCAGGCTGGTGGGCTGCAGCTTCAGGCCCTGGGCAAACTTCAGGTAGTCGGCCTTGATCGACTCGAACACGCCTTCATCGAAGTCCTTGAGGTCCATCTTGTTGATGGCGACGACGATGTGCTTGATGCCCAGCAGCGAGGCGATGAAGCTGTGGCGACGGGTCTGGGTCTGCACGCCGTAGCGGGCATCCACCAGGATGATCGCCAGGTCACAGGTGGAAGCACCGGTGGCCATGTTGCGGGTGTACTGCTCATGGCCGGGGGTGTCGGCGATGATGAACTTGCGCTTGGCGGTGGAGAAATAGCGGTAGGCGACATCGATGGTGATGCCCTGCTCGCGCTCGGCCTGCAGGCCATCGACCAGCAACGCCAGGTCGATGTCGTCACCGGTGGTGCCGACCTTCTTCGAATCCCGGGTGATGGCTTCCAGGTGGTCTTCGTAGATCATCTTCGAGTCGTGCAGCAGGCGCCCGATCAGGGTGCTCTTGCCGTCGTCGACGTTGCCGCAGGTGAGAAAGCGCAGCAGCTCTTTACGTTCGTGCTGGCCCAGGTACGCGAGGATGTCCTCGCTGATCAAATCAGATTGATGGCTCATAGCGTTCAAGCTCCAAGCTGTAAGCTTCAAGCGGCAAGCTTGTCGGCGTACAGCTAGTCAGAAATTTTTTTGATCAAGCCGCAGAGCATTTTGGAAAGCTCGCGAGTTTCTTTAATCCAATTTTCAGCCAGCGGCTTTGCTATGTAGGCAATCTCACTGCCGACGATGATCTGCGTGCGCAACTCCCCGTTGGAAGCTTTTGCAATCCAGAGAAACCAGCTTTTCTCCCTGGCACTACGTCGCTCCATACCTTCAGCGATATTGGAGGGCACCGAGAGTGCCGAGCGAGTGATTTGATTCTTGAAACCAAAGTCCTCGCATCGTGCCATCTCTCTATAGATATCTACCGCCAGAGCCTTGCTTCTCTGCCAAACAACCAGTTTCTCGAAGTCCATGACGAGTCACTCGATGCTGGCTCACAGCAACCCGCTGTAAGCATCAAGCTGCAAGCTACGCATCACGCTTCTAACTTGCAGCTTGCCGCTTGTAACTTGAAGCTTAAAAGTATCCTTGACGTTTCTTGTCTTCCATCGAGCCGGCGCCATCGTGGTCGATGACCCGGCCCTGGCGCTCGGAAGTTCGTGTCAGGAGCATTTCCTGGATGATGTCCGTCAGGCTCTCGGCCTCGGACTCCACCGCGCCCGTCAACGGGTAGCAGCCAAGGGTACGGAAACGCACTTTCTTCTTGACGATGCGGGCTTTCTCTTCATCGGACAGATGCTCAAGGATGCGTTCGTCATCGATCATGATCAGGGTGCCGTTCTTCTCGATCACTTCACGCTCGGCGGCGAAGTACAGCGGCACGATCGGGATGCCTTCCAGGTAGATGTACTGCCAGATATCCAGCTCGGTCCAGTTGGACAGCGGGAACACGCGGATCGACTCGCCCTTGTTGACCTTGCCGTTGTAGACGTTCCACAGCTCGGGGCGCTGGTTCTTCGGGTCCCAGCGGTGCTTGCTGTCGCGGAACGAGTAGACGCGCTCCTTGGCGCGGGACTTCTCTTCATCGCGGCGGGCACCGCCGAACGCGGCGTCGAAACCGTGCTTGTCCAGGGCCTGCTTGAGGCCCTCGGTCTTCATGATGTCGGTGTGCTTGGCACTGCCGTGGGTGAACGGGTTGATGCCCTGGGCCACGCCATCCGGGTTGACGTGGGTGATCAGGTCCAGGCCCAGTTCTTCGACCATGCGGTCGCGGAACTTGTACATTTCCTGGAATTTCCACTGGGTATCGACGTGCATCACCGGGAACGGCAGCTTGCCGGGGAAGAACGCCTTGCGGGCCAGATGCAACATCACGGCGGAGTCTTTACCGATGGAGTACAGCATCACCGGGTTGTCGAACTCGGCGGCCACCTCGCGGATGATGTGGATGCTTTCCGCCTCCAGCTGTTTCAGATGCGTCAGTTTGTCGACCATGGCTACTCACGAAAGCTTTCTTATGGACGGCCATCGGGCCGTGTTCGAGCGGGGCATGCTAGCACAGCGACCTGCTTCTAATCAGGGAGCTAACTAGAACGAAACGGTATATGAATATGCCGCCCGGTTAGGCAGCTAAATCGCCTGCCCGGGCGGCCCATGCACGGGTTAGATCGGGTTGGGGCAGTCGATGAACAGGTGCTCCAGGGCAAAGCGCCGGGCCAGATAGTCACCCAGGGCCTGGACGCCGTAACGCTCGGTGGCGTGATGACCGGCAGCGATGAAGCTGATGTCGTTTTCCCGGGCACTGTGGAAGGTCTGCTCCGAGGCCTCGCCACTCAAGTACAGGTCGACACCCGCCTGCACCGCCTGGTCGATGTAGCCCTGGCCGCCACCGGTGCACCAGCCAACCCGGCGGATCATCTCGCTGCCTTCGATCAGCAGCGGTTCACGGCCCATTGCCTCTTGCACACGACGGGCAAAATCGCGCGGGGTCATCGGCTCGCTGAGGGAACCCACCAGGCCGACGACCTTGGGGTTCTCCGGGTCCAGCGGGCCTTCCACGGTGATCTCCAGCTGGCGGGCCAGTTGCACGTTGTTGCCGACCTCCGGGTGCAGGTCCAGCGGCAGGTGATAGGCCAACAGGCTGATGTCGTGCTTGAGCAGGGTTTTCAGCCTACGCTGCTTCATGCCAGTGATGCAGGGGTTCTCGCCTTTCCAGAAATAGCCGTGATGCACCAACACCAGGTCGGCCTTGGCCTCCACCGCGGCGTCCAGTAGCGCCTGGCTGGCGGTCACGCCGCTGACGATACGCATCACCTGCGGGCGCCCTTCGACCTGCAGGCCATTGGGGCAGTAATCGGCGATACGTGAACTGCTCAGGTAGCGGTCCGCTTCTTCCACCAGGGTGCTCAGGGCAACGGCCATAAAAGACTCCTAAATATCCCGTTCAGAGGCACGCGCGGCCTCGTATAATGCGCGACATTATGGGCCGTGCGCAGCCCTTCGTAACCACCCAGGACTTGCTCAATGCTCAAGGCTCTGCGTTTTTTTGGCTGGCCGCTTCTGGCCGGTGTGCTTATCGCGTTGTTGATTATTCAGCGTTACCCGCAATGGGTGGGCCTGCCCAGCCTGGACGTCAACCTGCAGCAAGCTCCGCAAACCACCAGCACTCAACAGGGGCCGGTGTCCTATGCCGACGCCGTGGTGATTGCCGCGCCCGCGGTGGTCAACCTGTACACCACCAAGGTCATCAATAAACCGGCTCACCCGCTGTTTGAAGACCCGCAGTTCCGACGTTTCTTCGGCGACAACCTGCCCAAGCAGCAGCGCATGGAGTCGAGCCTGGGCTCGGGGGTGATCATGAGCCCCGAAGGCTACCTGCTGACCAACAACCACGTGACTTCCGGCGCCGAGCAGATCGTGGTGGCGCTCAAGGACGGCCGCGAGACCCTGGCCCGAGTGATCGGCAGCGATCCGGAAACCGACCTGGCGGTGCTCAAGATCGACCTGAAAAACCTGCCGTCGATCACCGTCGGCCGCTCGGAAAACGTCCGCGTCGGCGACGTCGCCCTGGCCATCGGCAACCCGTTCGGGGTCGGCCAGACCGTGACCATGGGCATCATCAGCGCCACCGGGCGCAACCAGCTGGGCCTGAACAACTACGAAGACTTCATCCAGACCGATGCCGCGATCAACCCTGGCAATTCCGGCGGCGCCCTGGTGGACGCCAACGGCAACCTGACCGGGATCAACACCGCGATCTTCTCCAAGTCCGGCGGCTCTCAGGGCATCGGTTTCGCCATCCCGATCAAGCTGGCCATGGAAGTGATGAAGTCGATCATCGAACACGGCCAAGTGATTCGCGGCTGGCTGGGGATCGAAGTGCAACCGCTGACCCAGGAACTGGCAGAGTCCTTCGGCCTGGCCGGACGCCCCGGGATCGTGGTGGCGGGGATCTTCCGCGATGGCCCGGCACAGAAAGCCGGCATGCAACTGGGTGACGTGATCCTCAGCATCGACGGCGAACCCGCCGGTGACGGCCGCCGCTCGATGAACCAGGTGGCGCGGATCAAGCCGACGGACAAAGTCGCGATCCAGGTGATGCGCAACGGCAAAGAACTCAAGCTGACCGCGGAAATCGGCCTGCGACCGCCGCCCGCGCCGGTCAAAGAAGAAGAGTGAAGCTGGGCCCGGCCATGCCGGGCTAACAGCATATATTCTCATTGGTCATGTTATATTGTTTCAATACTGCTATTGGAACAGCCCCATGACGTCCCGAAAAATCCTCCCTCTGGCCGGCCTGGCCCTGGGCCTGCTGGCCGATCCCCTGCTCGCCGAAGAACCGCAAACCCTGGAGCTTGAAACCACCCGTATCAGCACCGAATACGAATCCGCAACGGGGCCGGTCAAGGGCTACCGGGCCACTCGCTCGGCCAGCGCCACCAAGACCGATACGGCAATCAGCGATATCCCGCAGTCCATCAGCGTGATTCCCGCCAGCGTGCTCAAGGACCTGGGCAGCAACAATGTCGAACGCGCCCTGGAGTTTGCCGGCGGAGTCTCCAAGCAGAACAACTTCGGCGGCCTGACGCTGTATGAATACAGCGTGCGCGGCTTCACCACCTCGGAGTTCTACAAGGACGGCTTCAGCGCCAACCGCGGCTACCCCAGCACCCCGGACGCCGCCAACATCGAGCGCATCGAAGTGCTCAAGGGCCCGGCGGCCAGCCTCTACGGCCGTGGTGACCCCGGCGGCACGGTCAACATCGTCACCAAGAAACCCCAGCCTGAAGCCTTCACCACCCTGCAGACCAGCGCCGGCAGTTGGGACCGCTACCGCACCGCCCTGGACCTCAACACCCCGCTGGATGCTCAGGGCGACCTGCTGTCCCGGGTCAATCTGGCGGTGGAGGACAACCACAGCTTCCGCGACCATGTGGACAGTCGCCGGGTGTTCGTTGCCCCTTCTTTCAGCTGGCAGTTGAACCCGGACACCAGCCTGCTGGTGGAAAGCGAATTCGTGCGCCACAGCTCGACCTTCGACCGCGGCATCGTTGCTCCGAACAATCGCCGGAGCGGCGTTTCGCGTTCGACCTTCCTCGGTGAACCCAACGACGGCAACATCGACAACCACAACAACATGCTCCAGGCAGCCCTGGAACATCACCTCAGTGACCGCTGGAAGCTGCGCCTGGCCAGCCACTACAAGGAAGGCAAGTTGTGGGGCTTCGCCTCGGAAACCCGCCCGCTGAATGCCGACCAGCACACGGTCAACCGGCGCTACCGTGAGCGCGACAATAACTGGCACGACAGCATCACCCAGCTGGAACTGCGCGGCCTGTTCGACATCGGCAGCTGGCAGCACGAGCTGCTGATCGGCAGCGAATACGAGAACTACCGCAAGAACGAACGGGTGACCACCCTCGCCGGCGGTGCCTATGCCATCGATATCTACGACCCGATCTACGGCCAGGCCAAGCCCAGCGGCAAACGGTCGGGCACTGACTTCTTCGAGCATGTCCAAAGCCAGGCCCTCAACCTGCAGGACCAGATCATCTTCACCGACCGCCTGCGGGGCATGCTCGGCGCCCGCCTTGAACACTTCGAGCAACGGATCGACGACCACACCACCGGCAAGCGCAGCCGCCAGAGCCACGACGCCCTGACCCAGCGCGCCGGCCTGCTCTACCAGCTGACGCCGCACGTGGGCCTGTTCGCCAATGCCTCCACCTCGTTCAAGCCCAACAACGGGCTGGATGCGGCCGGCAAGACCTTCAAGCCCGAGGAAGGTGTCGGTTATGAAGTGGGGATCAAGAGCGAGCTGTTCGACGAGCGCCTGAGCGCCACCCTCGCCGCCTTCCATATCGACAAGGAAAACGTCCTGGCCCTGGACCCCGGCAGCGACTTCAGCCGCGCGGTGGGCAAGGCCCGCAGCCAGGGCCTGGATGTGCAAGTGAGCGGCCAGTTGACCGATGCGGTACGGGTGATCGGTGCCTATGCGCTGATCGATGCCGAAGTGACCAAAGGCGACCAGGCGATCCCGGCCGGCAGCCGCATCCTCGGCGTAGCCAAGCACAGTGGCAGCCTGTTGGGCGTCTATGAATTCCAGAACGGCCGGTTCAAGGGCTCGGACGTCGGTGCCGCCCTGACCTATGTCGGCGATCGCTCGGGTGAGGCCGGAGGCAGCTTCGAGCTACCCGCCTATCGCACCCTGGATCTGCTGGCCCACTACAAGGCCAGTGAACACCTGACCCTGGGCCTGAACCTGAGCAACCTGTTCGACGAGAAGTACTACGAACGCTCCTACAGCAACTACTGGGTCAACCCCGGCGAGCCGCGCAACTTCGCCGTCAGCCTGACACTCAACCTGTAGCAGGAAATCGCCATGCCCAACCACCAGTCAGCCACACGCTAAAAAGCTTGCGGCTGACTGGCGGCTTAGCGCTTAGAGATCGCCCAGCCCATCGATCAGGGCCTGGTTCTGCTCCGGGGTGCCGATGCTGATCCGCAGGAACTGGGCGATCCGCTGCTGCTTGAAGTGACGCACGATCACCCCCTGCTCCCGCAGCTTGGCCGCCAGCCCTGCCGCGTCGTGCTGCGGGTGGCGGGCAAAAATGAAGTTGGCCGCCGACGGCAACACTTCAAAGCCCTTGGCCCGCAACTGCGCCACCACCCACTCGCGGCTCTCGATCACCCGCTGACAGGTCTTGGCGAAGTACTCGCGGTCCTCGAAGGCCGCCGCCGCGCCGACGATCGCCAGGCGATCCAGCGGGTAGGAGTTGAAGCTGTTCTTGATCCGCTCCAGAGCCTCGATCAGGTCCGGGTGGCCCACCGCCAAGCCCACGCGCAAGCCGGCCAGGGAGCGCGACTTGGACAGGGTCTGGGTCACCAGCAGGTTGGGGTAGCGGTCCACCAGGCTGATGGCGGTCTGACCACCAAAGTCGATATAGGCTTCGTCCACGACCACCACCGAATCCGGGCTGGCCTGGAGGATCTGCTCCACCGCCTCCAGCGCCAGCAGGCAGCCAGTGGGCGCATTCGGGTTGGGGAAGATGATTCCGCCGTTGGGTTGGGCGTAGTCGGCCACGCGGATCTGGAACTGTTCGTCCAGGGGCACCGCCTGGTAATCGATGCCGTACAGGCCGCAGTACACCGGGTAGAAGCTGTAGCTGATGTCCGGGAACAGCAGCGGCTTATCCTGCTGCAACAGGCCGTGAAAAATGTGCGCCAGGACCTCGTCGGAACCGTTGCCGAGGAAGACCTGATTGCCCTGCACCCCGTAATAGCGGGCCACCGCCTGCTTGAGCAGGTCGCTGTTGGGGTCGGGATACAGGCGCAGGTTGTCGTTGAGCTCGGCCTGCATCGCCGCCAGGGCCTTGGGCGACGGGCCATAGGGGTTTTCATTGGTGTTGAGCTTGACCAGCTTGGTCAGCTTGGGTTGTTCACCCGGCACGTAGGGCACCAGGTTCTTGACGAACGGACTCCAGAATTTGCTCATGTTCATTGCCCCTGATCTTGATCGTCGACGATGCGGTACTCGGCGCTGCGGGCATGGGCGATCAGCGACTCGCCACGGGCCAGCACCGAGGCGGTCCGGCCCAGCTCGGACGCCCCCTGCTCGGAGCAGAAGATGATCGACGAGCGTTTCTGGAAGTCATACACCCCCAGTGGCGAAGAGAAACGCGCGGTGCCGGACGTCGGCAGCACGTGGTTCGGCCCGGCGCAGTAATCGCCCAGCGCCTCGGAAGTGTGACGGCCCATGAAGATCGCCCCGGCGTGGCGGATCTGCGGCAGCCAGGCTTGCGGGTCGGCCACCGACAACTCCAGGTGTTCGGGGGCAATGCGGTTGGCCACGTCCATGGCTTGCTGCATGTCGCGAACCTGGATCAGGGCGCCACGGCCATTGATCGAGGTGTTGATGATTTCCGCGCGCTCCATGGTCGGCAGCAGCTTGGCGATGCTCGCCGCCACCTGGTCGAGGAACTCGGCGTCCGGGCTGACCAGGATCGCCTGGGCGTCTTCGTCGTGCTCGGCCTGGGAGAACAGGTCCATGGCGATCCAGTCCGGATCGGTCTGGCCGTCGCAGACCACGAGGATCTCCGACGGGCCGGCGATCATGTCGATGCCGACCTGGCCGAACACATGGCGCTTGGCGGTGGCCACATAGATGTTGCCCGGGCCGACCACCTTGTCCACCTGGGGCACGCTTTCGGTGCCGTAGGCCAGCGCGGCCACGGCCTGGGCGCCGCCGATGGTGAACACTCGGTCGACCCCGGCAATGCAGGCCGCCGCCAGCACCAGCTCATTGACCTCGCCACGCGGGGTCGGCACCACCATCACCACCTCGGTCACGCCCGCCACCTTGGCCGGGATCGCGTTCATCAGCACCGATGACGGGTAAGACGCCTTGCCCCCCGGTACATACAGGCCGGCGCGGTCCAGCGGCGTGACCTTCTGGCCCAGCACCGTGCCGTCGGCCTCGGTGTAGCTCCAGGAGTCCTGCTTCTGTTTCTCGTGATAGCTGCGCACCCGCGCCGCGGCCTTTTCCAGGGCTTCGCGCTGGGCCACGGTGATTCGGGTCAGGGCCAGCTCCAGGCGCTCGCGCGGCAAGATCAGGTCGGCCATGGAAGCCACTTGCAGGCCGTCGAAACGCTGGGTGAACTCCACCAGCGCCGCATCACCGCGCTCACGCACGGCCTTGATGATGTCCAGCACCCGCTGATTGACCGAATCGTCAGAAACACTTTCCCAGCTCAGCAGATGATCCAGATGACGGGCGAAATCCGGGTCGGCAGCGTTGAGTCGGCGAATTGCAGTCGGAGCGGTCATAGCGAAGGCCTCAATGATTGGCGAATGCACAAAAGGGCAAGCTTGGATTTGCAAAGCTCAGGCGCCGCAAGACTACCAAGCCATCCGCGTGGGCACCTGAGCATTCTGGCTATGACGCGGATAGATGGGCGTGGCTCAAGGCCACGCATGTGAATCAGCCGCGGTGTCGCGATTCCACTGCCTTGCGCAGGGTGTCGATCAACGCCTGGATACGGGCGTGCTGCATCTTCATCGATGCCTTGTTGACCACCAGCCGCGAGCTGATGGTGGCGATCAATTCCTGGGGCTCCAGGCCGTTGGCCCGCAGGGTGTTGCCGGTGTCGACCACGTCGATGATCTTGTCCGCCAGGCCGATCAGCGGCGCCAGCTCCATCGAACCGTACAGCTTGATGATGTCCACCTGGCGGCCCTGCTCGGCGTAGTAACGCTTGGCCACGTTGACGAACTTGGTGGCCACGCGCAGGCGCCCCTTGGGTTCGACGGCGCCAATGGCACCGGCGGTCATCAGCTTGCACTGGGCAATCTGCAGGTCCAGTGGTTCGTACAGGCCCTGGCCGGAGTACTCCATCAGGACGTCCTTGCCGGCCACCCCGAGGTCGGCAGCGCCATGTTCGACATAGGTCGGCACATCGGTGGCGCGCACGATCAGCAGGCGAACATCGTCCTGGGTCGTGGGGATGATCAGTTTGCGGCTCTTGTCCGGATTCTCGGTTGGCACGATGCCCGCTTCAGCCAGAAGCGGCAGCGTGTCGTCGAGGATACGGCCCTTGGACAGTGCGATGGTCAACATGAGTAACGTAAGTCCTTATGCGGCGACTGATGCCCGGACGCAAACGGCGCCAGACATGCGTCGAGCCTGAAGACAGGCTCGACGTGGAACAGATTCGGCGGTGGGCACCTCCCTGTGCCCGTCATGCTACTAGCCCGGTACGCGGCGGATCTTGGCGCCGAGCATCTGCAGCTTCTCTTCGATGCACTCGTAACCACGGTCGATGTGGTAGATGCGATCGATCAGGGTATCGCCTTCGGCCATCAGGGCCGAGATCACCAGGCTGGCCGAGGCCCGCAGGTCGGTGGCCATGACCGGCGCACCCTTGAGGATTTCGGTACCGGTCACGATCGCCGTGTTGCCTTCGACCTGGATCTTGGCGCCCATGCGATGCAGTTCGTACACGTGCATGAAGCGGTTTTCGAAGATGGTCTCGATCACCGCGCCGGTGCCTTCGGCAATCGCGTTCAGGGAAATGAACTGCGCCTGCATGTCAGTCGGGAACGCCGGGTACGGAGCGGTACGCACGTTGACCGCCTTGGGGCGCTTGCCGTGCATGTTCAGCTCGATCCAGTCGCTGCCGGTGGTGACTTCAGCGCCAGCTTCCTTGAGTTTTTCCAGAACGGCTTCAAGGATGGTCGGATCGGTGTCCTTGACCTTGACCCGGCCGCCGGTGACCGCAGCGGCCACCAGGTAGGTGCCGGTTTCGATACGGTCAGGCATGACCTTGTAGATCGCCGAATGCAGACGCTCGACGCCATCGATGGTGATGGTGTCGGTGCCAGCGCCGGAAATCTTCGCGCCCATGGCGATCAGGAAGTTTGCCAGGTCGACGACTTCGGGTTCGCGGGCGGCGTTCTGCAGCACGCTGCGGCCCCGGGCGAGGGCCGCGGCCATCATGATGTTCTCGGTACCGGTCACACTCACGGTATCGAAGAAGAAGTTCGCGCCACGCAGGCCGCCTTCAGGCGCCTTGGCCTTGATGTAGCCGCCTTCGACGTCAATCACCGCACCCATGGCTTCCAGGCCGCGGATGTGCAGGTCAACCGGGCGCGAGCCAATGGCGCAACCGCCAGGCAGGGCCACTTCAGCCTCACCGAAGCGGGCAACCATCGGGCCCAGTACCAGGATCGAGGCGCGCATGGTTTTCACCAGCTCGTACGGCGCGACCAGGGTCTTGATGGTGCGCGGGTCGATTTCGACGCTGAGTTTCTCGTCGATCACCGGCTCGATGCCCATGCGACCGAACAGTTCGATCATGGTAGTGATGTCGTGCAGGTGCGGAAGGTTGGCCACGGTGACCGGGCCATCGCACAGCAGGGTTGCCGCCAGAATCGGCAGCGCGGAGTTCTTGGCCCCGGAAATGCGGATCTCGCCATCAAGGCGAACGCCGCCGGTAATAATCAATTTATCCATAACAGTCTCGACGCCCTTGGGCTCAGGTGCGCTCGGCCCAGGCCGCGCGGCTGAAAAATTTCATAGTGATCGCGTGGATGCTGCCATCGGCAATCCATGGATTCAAATGGGCATAGATGCTCTGCTGACGCTTGACCGGGCTCAAGGCCACCAGTTCGTCGCTAATCACGTTCAGCTGAAAGTTGCAGCCTTCGCCCTCAACTTCTACCTGAGCTCCGGGCAGCTTTCCCTCAAGAAAGCTCTTCACTTCGTTGGCCTGCATGCTCAACCTCAATCGGCGCCCTGTGCGCGCGGGTCGGACATCATACAAAAAAGCCCCGCGCCTGCGAACCCCGCATAGCAGGACTCTGACGGGGGGCTTCTATAGAGATGTGGGTTACTGGGGATGACTGAAGATTTCTGTGACCCCGGACACCTCGGCGATTTCGCGCATATCCTCGGGCAGCGCACGAATGCTCACGGCCTTGCCCTGTGCCTGACCATCGCGCATGAAGGCCAGCAACAGCGCGAGGCCGACACTGGAGGACTTCTCTACCGCCGAGCAATCGAGCACCAGCGCTGGCGCCTGGCTCGACTTGATCAGCGCCTGGCCCTGCTTGCGCAGGCCCGGGCCACTGCGGTAGTCCAGCACGCCGCTGATCAACAGTTCCCCGGCATCACCGAGGCGTACGGCCGACTCACTCATTGCGCAGCCTTTTGCGCGGCGCTTTCGGTGACTTCCTTGGCCTTGGCCACTTCGCCGGCCCAGCCGTCGATGGTCTTGTCCAGGTTGTTGCCGTTGCGCTGCATGGCGTCGGCGAACTGATCACGGAACAGCTTGCCGATATTGATGCCGTTGATGATCACGTTACGCACTTTCCACTCGCCGTTGAGCTTTTCCAGGGTGTACGACACTGGGTAGATCGCGCCGTTGTTGCCCTTGACCTGCATATCGACGCTGGTACGGGTGCCGCTTTCGTCCTTGGCCGGCGAAACGGTGATGCCCTGGTTGTTGTACTCCAGCAAGGCGTTGCCATAGAACTGCATCAGGCTGCGCTTGAAGTTTTCCTGGAAGCGGGTCATCTGCTCCGGGGTAGCCTTGCGCGAATACTTCACGGTCATGATGCTGCGGGAAATGCCATCAGCGTCCACCACGGGACCGACAATGCCGTTCAAGGCGTTGTAGAAGTCGTTCGGGCTCTGCTTGTACTTCTCTTTGTTAGCCGCCAGGTCAGCCAGCAAACGCGTGGTGGTGTCCTGCACGATATCGTGTGCGGAAGGCGTACCTGCCGCGCTGGCCAGCAACGGCAGGGCCGCCAACAGCACCAACAGGCCACGTCGCAAGATAGAGATCATCGAAAAACTCCTCATTTGGCGTCTTTGCTAACGGTATTGAGCAGGAATTTACCGATCAGGTCCTCCAGCACCAGCGACGACTGGGTGTCGTGGATGGTTCCACCATCCTTGAGCAAGGCTTCTTCCCCGCCCACGCTGATACCGATGTATTTCTCACCCAACAGGCCAGCAGTCAGGATAGATGCAGTGGAGTCGGTCGGCAGATTATCCACACGCTTTTCCAGTTGCATCGTCACCCGGCCGGTGAAGCTGTCGCGGTCCAGATCGATTGCAGTGACCTTGCCGATGGTCACGCCGGCCATGGTCACCTTAGCTCTGACCGTCAAACCGGCGATATTGTCGAAGTAGGCATACAGTTTATAGGTATCGGTGCTCGCAGTCGGAGACAAGCCACTGACCCGCAGGGCAAGCAACAGCAAAGCCAGGATGCCGGCCAGCAGGAAAAGGCCGACACCGATTTCCAGGGTGCGGTTTTGCATCAGAAATCTCCAAACATCAAGGCGGTCAGAATAAAGTCCAAGCCGAGTACGGCCAACGAGGCATACACCACGGTCTTGGTAGTGGCACGGCTGATCCCCTCTGAAGTGGGCTCACAGTCGTAGCCTTGGAATACGGCGATCCAGGTCACTACAAACGCAAAAACAATACTTTTGATCACACCGTTGAGCACGTCACCACTGAAGGTCACGCTGTTCTGCATGTTCGCCCAGTAGGAGCCTTCATAGACGCCCAGCCAGTCGACAGCGACCCACGAACCGCCCCAGATCCCCACCACGCTGAAAATCATCGCCAGCAATGGCAGGGAAATGAAACCGGCCCACAAGCGCGGCGCAATGATGTACTTGAGCGGATCGACACCGATCATCTCCAGGCTGGAGAGCTGTTCGGTGGATTTCATGTTGCCGATTTCCGCGGTCAAGGCCGACCCGGCACGCCCGGCGAACAACAGCGCGGTGACCACCGGCCCCAACTCCCGCAACAGGGTCAGAGCAACCATCTGCCCGACCGCCTGCTCAGAACCATAGCTGGAAAGAATGTTGAAGCCCTGCAGCGCCAGCACCATGCCGATAAAAATCCCCGACACGACAATGATCACCAGGGACATTACGCCCACGGAGTGCAGCTGCTTGATAAGCAGGCCAAAGCTGCCGCCAATGCCGCCACGGCCCAACAGGGCATGAAACAGGAACAGCGTGGAACGCCCCAGTACCGCCAGGACATCAATGCCTGAGCGACCGAAGAGGCGAACCCTCTCGATTAGCGATATCTTGCGCATCAGCGCTTCCCCAGAAGATCTGCGCGGTAATCCGTCGCTGGAAAGTGAAACGGCACCGGGCCATCGGGATCGCCCTTCATGAATTGACGGATACGCGGATTATCCGAGTCCATCAGCTCTTCGGGAGTTCCCTGGCCCAGCACCTGGCCATCACCCACTACGTAGAGGTAGTCGGCAATGCTCGCGGTTTCCGCCAGGTCATGGGAAACCAGAATGCTGGTGATGCCCAGGGCATCGTTGAGCAGCCGGATCAGGCGCACCAGAACCCCCATGGCAATCGGGTCCTGGCCCACGAACGGCTCGTCGTACATGAGGATCTGCGGATCCAGGGCAATGGCCCGGGCCAGGGCGACCCGGCGCTTCATGCCACCGGACAGCTCGTCGGGCATCAAGTCGACGGCGCCGCGCAAACCCACGGCCTGCAGCTTGAGCAGCACTATGTCGCGAATCATTTCGTCCGGCAGCTGGGTGTGCACCCGCAGCGGAAAGGCCACGTTCTCGAACACGTCCAGGTCGGTGAACAGCGCCCCGCTCTGGAACAGCACGCCCATTTGCTTGCGCGCGTCGAACAGGTCGCTGCGCGAAAGGCTCGGCAGATTCTGGCCATTGACCCACACTTCGCCGCTGCTGGGCCGCAACTGCATGCCCATCAAGCGCAACAGGGTGGTCTTCCCGCAGCCCGAAGGCCCCATGATGCCGGTGACCTTGCCACGCGGAATACGAATATCCACGTTATTGAAAATGCTGCGCGTACCGCGCTTGAAGGACAGTCCCTTCAGCTCGACCGCGTAGGCGTTATCGGCACTCATCTAAACTCCTTGCGATGCAGCCTATCACTCGGACGCTTGGCTCCCTGCCGGGAGTACATGCCCCTGGGCAGGCCGAACTGGCGGCGAACTATATCACTGCTGATACGGAGCCCCCAAGGCCGACGCCAACCCCGTTCAGGTCGACGACAGGCAAAAACCAGGCTTTCCTTGTACCCAGTAGACAAAGGCTGACGAACTTGCGTGAGGGATTTGTTCATTGCCGCTATAATCGCCGCCTTTTCATCGGGCTATACGATTTCAGACATGAGCCAATCCAGCGACCTGATTCAATCAGCACAACGCACCATCCGCCTCGAACTACAGGCAGTAGAAGGCTTGCTGCCCCATATCGACGCAGATTTCGTACGCGCTTGCGAGATGATTCTGGCCAGCAAGGGCCGCGTAGTGGTGGTCGGCATGGGCAAGTCCGGGCACGTCGGCAACAAGATCGCAGCCACCCTGGCCAGTACCGGGACCACCGCGTTCTTTGTCCACCCCGCCGAAGCCAGCCATGGCGACATGGGCATGATCACCCGCGAAGACGTGATCCTGGCCCTCTCCAACTCTGGCTCGACCAACGAAATTGTCACCCTGCTGCCGCTGATCAAGCGCCTGGGCATCCAGTTGATCAGCCTCACCGGCAACCCCGAGTCGCCGCTGGCCAAGGCTGCCGACGTCAACCTCAACGTCCACGTCGAGCACGAAGCCTGCCCGCTGAACCTGGCACCGACCTCCTCGACCACCGCAGCACTGGTCATGGGCGATGCCCTGGCCGTGGCCCTGCTGGAAGCCCGCGGGTTCACCGCCGAAGATTTCGCCTTCTCCCATCCTGGAGGTGCCCTGGGCCGGCGCCTGCTGCTCAAGGTCGAGAACGTGATGCATGAAGGCAGCGACCTGCCACAAGTGCAACGGGGCACCCTGCTCAAGGACGCGCTCATGGAAATGACCCGCAAGGGCCTGGGCATGACCGTGATCCTAGAGGCCGATGGCCGCCTGGCAGGCATTTTCACGGACGGCGACCTGCGTCGCACCCTGGATCGCGCCATTGATATCCACCACGCCACCATCGATTCGGTGATGACCCCTCATGGCAAGACCGCCCGCGCCGACATGCTGGCCGCCGAAGCCCTGAAGATCATGGAAGACCATAAAATCAGCGCCCTGGTGGTGGTGGACAAGGAAGACCGCCCAATCGGCGCCTTGAACATGCACGACTTGCTGCGCGCGGGAGTGATGTAATGAGTGCCGAGCTGCTGCAACGCGGTAAACACATCAAGCTGGCGGTATTCGACGTCGACGGCGTGCTGACCGACGGTCGCCTGTACTTCCTCGAAGACGGCAGCGAATTCAAGACCTTCAACACCCTCGACGGCCAGGGCATCAAGATGCTCATGGCCGCCGGCGTGCAGACGGCGATCATCAGCGGGCGCAAGACCCCGGTGGTGGAGCGTCGGGCCAAGAACCTGGGGATTCCCCACCTGTACCAGGGCCGCGAAGACAAGCTGGTGGTGCTGGACGAACTTCTTGGCCAGCTGGGCCTAAGCTATGAACAGGTCGCCTACCTGGGTGACGACCTGCCCGACCTGCCGGTGATCCGTCGCGTCGGCCTGGGCATGGCAGTGGCCAACGCCGCCAGCTTTGTCCGCGAACACGCCCACGGCATCACCGTGGCCCGCGGCGGCGAAGGTGCCGCCCGGGAGTTCTGCGAGCTGATACTGCGCGCCCAGGATCGCCTTGAAGCAGCCAATGCCGCTTACTTATAGAGCCCTCCCATGCTGAGCAAAAAGATTCGCAACATCCTGATCTTCGGGACCATCGCCCTGCTGTTCGCGGCGGTCGGTTACTGGAACATCAGCCCGGAACGCTTCCTCGACAAGCCAGTGGCGCAGGTCGACGAAAATGCCATCGACTATTACGTGATCAACGCGCGCAGCGTGCAGTACCTGCCCGACGGCAAGCTGCAGTACGAAATGACCTCGGACAAGGTCGAACACATCAAGGCCAGCGAAGTGACCCTGCTGACCAAGCCAGACCTGCAGATGTACCGCGGCACCACGTTCCCCTGGCACGTCCAGAGCGAACGCGGCGAGGTCAATCCGGACGGCACCGAGGTCGAGCTGATTGATTCGGTGCGGGTTTCCCGCACCGACGAACGAAATCGCAACCTGCTGATCACCACCAGCCGCATGACAGTATTCCCGCAGAAGCAATATGCGCAGACCGAGCAAGCCGTTAGAATCGACGGCGCCGGCGGCGTGACTACGGCCAAGGGAATGAAAGCGTATTTGAAAGACGGCAGGATGAACCTGCTATCGAACGTAAGAGGACAGTATGAGGCTCGTTAAAACCCTCCCTATTTTGCTCAGTCTGGGCGCAGCACTGGGAAGCGTGAGCGCCTGGGCTCTGCCGAACGATAGCCAACAGCCCATCCGCATCCAGGCCGACGACGCGCAACTGGACGACAAGAACGGCGTGGCCACCTACAAGGGCGATGTGATCATCACCCAGGGTTCGATGAAGATCACCGGCAACACCGTGACCATCACCCGGTCCAAGACCGGCGAAATCGACGTGGTGACCTCGGTAGGCAACCTGGCCTACTTCGAGCAGTTGCAGAAGCAGACTGACCCGAAACCGGTCCAGGCCTACGCCGTGACCATCCAGTACCATGCCCAGCAGAACCGTATCGTACTGATCGACAAAGCCAAGGTAATCAACGACGGCAACACCACCGAAGGCGAGAAAATCGTCTACGACACCGTCAAGCAGGTTGCCAACGCCGGTCGCGCCAATGGCAGCTCGGTTACCGCGCCACGTCCGCGGATCGACATGGTCATCCAGCCGAAAAAGAAAACCGACGAGCAAAAGGCCCAGTAATGGCAACTCTGAAAGCTCAGCACCTGGCCAAGAGCTACAAGAGCCGCCAGGTCGTGCGTGACGTCAGCCTGTCCATCGACAGCGGCCAGATCGTCGGCCTGCTCGGCCCCAACGGCGCCGGCAAGACCACCTGCTTCTACATGATCGTCGGCCTGGTCCAGGCCGATCAGGGCCGCGTTCTGATCGACGACCTGGATGTCAGCCACCAACCGATGCACGGCCGCGCGCGCGCCGGTATCGGCTACCTACCCCAGGAAGCCTCGATCTTTCGCAAGCTGTCGGTGGCCGACAACATCATGGCCATCCTCGAGACCCGCAAGGAGCTCGACAAGGCCGGGCGTCGCCAGGAACTGGAAAGCCTGCTGCAGGAATTCCACATCAACCACATCCGCGACAACCTCGGCATGAGCCTGTCCGGTGGTGAACGCCGCCGCGTGGAAATCGCCCGGGCCCTGGCCACGGCCCCCAAGTTCATCCTGCTGGACGAACCCTTCGCGGGTGTCGACCCGATCTCGGTTGGCGATATCAAGCAGATCATCCACCACCTCAAGGCCAAGGGCATCGGGGTGCTGATCACCGACCACAACGTCCGGGAAACCCTGGACATCTGTGAGACCGCCTATATCGTCAACGATGGGCAACTGATCGCCGAAGGCGATTCCGCGACCATCCTGGCCAACGAACTGGTCAAGGAAGTCTATCTGGGCCATGAGTTCCGCCTGTAAGGGCTGATGTGTTGGGCTGGACGCCAGGGCGCCGGGAACAATAAACCCCTACAAACTTTATTGTTACAGCGCTCTAGGCAAACACTTCAGTTTCAGGCATATAATTTGCTTATGTTTGGCGCTCCGGCGCCCTGTAGTGGATGGCGCATGTGCGCCGGCAAATAAGGTGTTAAGCCCCTGCCATGAAACCATCGCTAGTCCTTAGAATGGGCCAGCAGCTGACGATGACACCGCAGCTGCAACAGGCCATCCGCCTGCTCCAATTGTCGACCCTGGACCTGCAACAGGAAATCCAGGAAGCCCTGGAGTCCAATCCGATGCTCGAACGCCAGGAAGATGGCGAAGACTTCGACAACAGCGACCCCCTGGCCGACAACACCGAATCCAAACCCAACACCGAGATCCAGGAACCCTCCTACCAGGAAACCGCCCCCACGGTGGATAACCTTGAGGATGGCGAATGGAGCGAACGCATTCCCAATGAATTGCCGGTCGACACCGCCTGGGAAGACGTCTACCAGACCAGCGCCAGCAGCCTGCCCAGCAGCGATGACGATGAGTGGGACTTCACCACCCGGACCTCGGCTGGCGAGAGCCTGCAGAGCCACCTGCTCTGGCAACTGAACCTGGCACCGATGTCGGACACCGACCGCCTGATCGCCGTAACCCTGATCGACTGCATCAACAATCAGGGCTACCTGGACGAAACCCTTGAGGAAATCCTCGAGGCCTTCGATCCTGAACTGGACATCGAGCTCGACGAGATCGAAGCCGTCCTGCACCGCATCCAGCAATTCGAGCCAGCCGGCATCGGCGCGCGCAACCTGGGCGAATGCCTGCTGCTGCAACTGCGCCAACTGCCAGCGAAAACGCCCTGGCTGAGCGAGGCCCAGCGCCTGGTCAGTGACTACATCGACCTCCTGGGCAGCCGCGACTACAGCCAGCTGATGCGCCGCATGAAGCTCAAGGAAGACGAACTGCGCCAGGTCATCGAGCTGGTACAGAGCCTCAACCCTCGTCCTGGATCGCAAATCGAATCCAGCGAAGCCGAGTACGTGGTCCCGGACGTCATCGTGCGCAAGGACAACGAACGCTGGCTGGTGGAACTGAACCAGGAATCGGTTCCACGCCTGCGGGTCAACGCACAGTACGCAGGCTTTGTCCGCCGCGCCGACACCAGCGCCGACAACACCTTCATGCGCAACCAGTTGCAGGAAGCCCGCTGGTTCATCAAGAGCCTGCAGAGCCGCAACGAAACCCTGATGAAGGTTGCCACCCAGATCGTCGAGCACCAGCGCGGCTTTCTCGAATATGGCGACGAAGCCATGAAGCCGCTGGTTCTGCACGACATCGCCGAGGCGGTGGGCATGCACGAATCGACGATTTCCCGAGTGACCACGCAAAAATTCATGCATACCCCACGGGGCATATATGAACTGAAATACTTTTTCTCCAGCCATGTCAGCACCTCGGAAGGCGGTGAATGCTCGTCCACGGCCATCCGCGCGATCATCAAAAAACTGGTGGCCGCGGAAAATCAGAAAAAGCCGTTGAGTGACAGCAAGATCGCTGGTTTACTGGAGGCACAAGGCATTCAGGTAGCCCGTCGTACCGTCGCCAAGTACCGCGAATCCCTTGGGATCGCGCCTTCCAGCGAACGTAAGCGGTTGATGTAACCGCAGGGCTGGCCACAGCGTTCAGAGTGCGTTTGAAACAGGCCGGAAGTCGGCTTCAAACGCGGTCTAGGTGGCAGGCAACCCAGCCTGCCGCGTTATGCACTGGCAACGAAGGAGAAGCTGTATGCAAGTCAACATCAGTGGACACCAACTCGAAGTGACTGAACCTCTGCGTGCTTACATCGGCGAGAAACTCGACCGACTGGAGCGGCACTTCGACAAGATTACCAATGTGCAGGTCACCATGGCTGTCGAGAAGCTGAAGCAGAAAATCGAAGCCACCCTGCACATCCACGGTGGGGAGGTCGTCGCCAATGCAGAACATGACGATATGTATGCCGCAATTGACCTGCTCACGGACAAGCTTGACCGCCAACTGAAAAAGCATAAGGAAAAGCAACTCCACCTTCTCCAAGGCACGGGTCGCTAACACTCCCCTCCCATGATCCGACTTGAAAGTATCCTGACCCCCGGCCGTTCCTTGGTGAACGTGCCGGGCGGCAGTAAAAAACGCGCCCTCGAACAAATTGCCAACCTGATCAGCCGTGAAGTGCCTGATCTGGAGATGCAGGATGTCTTCGAGAGCCTGATTGCCCGTGAAAAACTCGGTTCCACCGGTTTTGGCAACGGCATCGCCATTCCCCACTGCCGCCTCAAAGGCTGCGAGTCGCCCATCAGTGCGCTGATGCACCTGGACGCTCCGATCGATTTCGACGCCATCGACGGCGCTCCGGTCGACTTGCTGTTCGTCCTGCTGGTTCCGGAAGCCGCGACCGATGCACACCTGGAACTGCTTCGGCAGATCGCCAGCATGCTTGATCGCAAGGAAGTCCGTGACCGGCTGCGCAGCGCCACCAGCAACGAAGCCTTGTATCAGGTCGTTCTGGACGAGCAAAACGGTCAGTAATCATGCGTTTGATCATCGTCAGCGGCCGCTCCGGCTCAGGTAAAAGCACCGCCCTCGATGTACTTGAGGACCATGGCTACTACTGCATCGACAACCTGCCAGCCGGCTTGCTGCCGGAACTGGCAGAACGTGCATTGATTCACACCGAATTGGCGCAACCGCTGGTGGCGGTGTCCATCGACGCCCGAAACCTGCCCAGCCACCTGTCGCGCTTCCCCGAATTGCTGGAGGAAGTGCGCAGCCGGCATATCCAGTGCGACGTGCTGTATCTGGATGCCGACGAGGAAACCCTGCTCAAGCGCTTCTCGGAGACTCGCCGCCGCCATCCGCTGAGCAGCGCCAATCGCTCCCTGGCCGAAGCCATCCACGATGAAACCCAGTTGTTGGGGCCAATCGTCGATCTGGCCGACCTCAAGGTCAACACCACCAACCTGAACCTCTATCAACTGCGCGACACCATCAAGCTACGCCTGTTGAACCAGCCGGAACCCGGTACCGCGTTCCTGGTGGAATCCTTCGGCTTCAAGCGTGGCATGCCGGTGGACGCCGACCTGGTGTTCGATGTTCGCTGCCTGCCCAACCCGTACTGGAAGCCCGAGTTGCGCGCCCAATCCGGATTGGACGCCCCTGTGGCCGAATACCTGGCAGCACAACCCGATGTCGAAGAGATGTTCCAGGACATCGAAAGCTATCTGCTCAAGTGGCTGCCGCGCTTCGCCGCCAGCAACCGCGCCTACGTGACCATTGCCATTGGCTGCACCGGCGGGCACCACCGCTCCGTGTATCTGACCGAGCGCCTGGGCAAGGTGTTGCAAAAAACCCTGAAGAACGTCCAGGTTCGCCACCGCGACCTTAGCTGAAAGGATCTACCCCGCGATGCCAGCTCTGGAAATCGAGATCATCAACAAACTGGGCCTGCATGCCCGTGCCTCGGCCAAGTTCGTCGGGGTGGCCGGGCAGTTTCCCTGCCAGATCCGCGCCGGCAGAACCCCGGAATCCATGGTCGACGGCAAAAGCATCATGGCCATGATGATGCTGGCCGCCGGCAAGGGCACCAAGATCCATCTGAAGACTGAAGGCGAGCAGGAACAGGAAGCGCTGGATGCGCTGGTGGCGCTGATCAACAATTTCTTCGACGAAGGCGAGTAAGCCCCAGCGAGCCGCTCGCCAAGCGGCACTCAGGCGAGTGCCGTGTCCATGACCATCATCAAGCAAAAACCGATACACAGGCCGAGGCTGGCAAGCTTGTCATGGCCATTGCGACGCGACTCCGGAATCACTTCATGAGTGACCACCAACAGCATCGCCCCCGCCGCCAGGGCCAGCCCCAGGGGCAGCAGCACCTGCGCCAGGCTCACCAGCCAGGCACAGAGCAAGGCAAAGACCGGCTCCACCAGACCTGAAGCCGCGCCGATCAGGAATGCCTTGACCCGCGACATTCCCGCCCCCGCCAACACCAGGGCTATCACCAGGCCTTCCGGTACATCCTGCAAGGCAATGCCCATGGCCAGGCTGTCCGCATCCGGCATGCCGCCTCCGGCCGACACCCCCACCGCCATCCCTTCAGGAATGTTGTGGGCAATGATCGCGAAGACGAACAACCAGATACGCGGGGCAATCACGGGATGCTCCGGCGTGCCCACCAGCTGCTCCGGGCTGGCGCCGGAAATCTTGCGATCCACCAGGAACAGACCAAAGGCCCCCAGCATGATGCCGGCACAAATCAGGCCACTGGAGCCCCAGGCAGACAAACCCAGATCCTGGGCCGCGGCGATGCCGGGGACGATCAGCGAAAACGCCGTCGCCGCCAGCATCACTCCGGCACCAAAGCCCAGCAGGGTGTCGCTCACTGCCAGCGGCATTTGCCGGATCACCAGCACCGGGACCGCCCCCAGCGCCGTGCCCAGCGCGCAAATGGAACCGCCCTGCAAGGCACGCAGCAGGCGCGGTTCCAGGTTCAGCCAGTTCAGCCCTTGAGCCACCAGCAAAGCGGTCCCCGCCAACAGCAACAGCGAACCGAAGGCATAGCGAAACATTCGTCCACTGCTGATCGCCAGTGTTTCAGTGCCCATAATCGGCCTTAGATCTTGTTCTGAGGGGAAGGGATCAAGCCATCGCGGCCTGGTAGCGCTGAGCAACTTCCGGCCAGTTGATGACGTTGTAAAAGGCGTTGATGTATTCCGGCCGGCGGTTCTGATAACGCAGGTAGTAGGCGTGCTCCCAGACATCGAGGCCGAGGATCGGCGTATTGCCGTTCATCAGCGGGCTGTCCTGGTTGCCACTGCTTTCCACCAGCAGCTTTTTCTCCGGCGTCACACTGAGCCAGGCCCAGCCACTGCCGAATCGAGTCAGTGCAGCTTTGGTAAAGGCTTCCTTGAAGCGCTCGAAACCACCCAATTGTTGCTCGATCGCCTGCCCCAGGGCGCCCTGGGGGCTGCCCCCGCCAGCCGGCGTCATCACCGCCCAGAACAACGAATGGTTGGCATGCCCGCCCCCCTGGTTGATCACCGCCGCGCGGAGTTTTTCCGGCAGTTGCTGAACACTGGCCACCAGTTTCTCCACCTCCCAGCCGGCCCATTCTGTCCCCTCGACGGCAGCATTGAGGTTGTTGATATAGGTCTGGTGGTGCTTGGTGTAGTGAATTTCCATGGTCTGCGCATCGATGTGCGGTTCCAGGGCGTCATAGGCGTAAGGCAGTGCAGGCAAGGTAAAGGACATATCAATGGGCTCCGTAAGAGGGGCTGTCTGGTTGCGGACTGTCGGCTGACAGGCCCGCGACGTTGCTGTCCAGCAAACGATGAGTACGCGGGTATTCGCCGTGATCACCGATGAAATTCAACAGCTCGACGTAGGTCTTGCTGCTTTGGCGCAGGGCCGCTTCTCTCAGGGCCGTGGGCAAGCGGCTGTCCTGCATGGCCTGCAACAGCCGCTGGTGGATGGCGCACAGGTACTCCGCGCTCTCTTCCGGCTGGTTCAGACGCAGGTGCAGGTCCGCCAGGTTGTGATGGGAAATCACGCAGGCCGCCACCGCTTCGTCGGCATCCGACCAGCGCTCGAACAGCACCTGGGCCAGGGCCAGCGCCTGCAGATAGCCCTCGCGGGCATCCACCAATTCGCCCTGCATAAAGAGACGATTGGCCCTTTCGATCGTGCGTTTCCAGTGCTCCATGGAGAACCTCCAAAGCGGTGTCGAGACGTTACACGCCGCCGGCAGTCAGCTTTTCCGGGTCCAGCAGGACCTCCAGCTGGCTGCGCGGCAGATCGGTATGTTCAAGCGCCACGTCGATCACCGGGCGCCCTTGCTTGTAGGCGGTCTTGGCGATTTCCGCGGCCTTCTGGTAGCCGATGATCGGGTTCAGGGCCGTGACCAGGATCGGATTGCGCGACAGGGCCTCCTTGAGCTTGGGTTCGTTGACCTTGAAGCTGGCAATGGCCTTGTCCGCCAGTAGACGGCTGGAGTTGGCCAGCAGCTCGATGCTGCTCAGCAGGTTCTGGGCAATGACCGGCAACATCACGTTGAGTTCGAAGTTGCCGGATTGGCCGGCCACGGTAATGGTGCTGTCGTTGCCGATGACTTGCGCCGCGACCATCGCGGTGGCTTCCGGGATCACCGGGTTGACCTTGCCGGGCATGATCGACGAGCCGGGCTGCAGGCCTTCCAGCTCGATCTCGCCCAACCCGGCCAATGGCCCGGAGTTCATCCAGCGCAGGTCGTTGGCGATCTTCATCAACGACACCGCGGTGGCCTTGAGCTGGCCGGATACCGTGACCGCGGTGTCCTGGGAGCCGATCAGGGCGAACAGGTTCTTGCCCGGAGTGAACTGCACCTGGGTCAGCGTGCTCAACTGCTGGCTGAAACGTGCAGCGAACTCGGGATGGGCATTGATCCCTGTGCCCACGGCGGTGCCGCCCTGGGCCAGGGACTGCAGGCTCGGCAGCAGATCCTGCACATGGCTGATGTTGGCCTTGAGCTGCTGCGCCCAGCCCTCCAGCACCTGGCTCATGCGCACCGGCATCGCGTCCATCAGGTGAGTACGACCGGTCTTGATGAAGGGGTGCACTTGCAGCGCCTTGCGCTCGATGACATCCACCAGATGCACCAGCGCCGGCAACAGCTGTTCATGCAGGGTCAGCGCGGCGCTGACATGAATGGTGGTAGGGATGATGTCGTTGCTGCTCTGGCCGCAGTTGACATGGTCATTGGGGTTGACCGGCTCGCCCAGCAGGCGGCTGGCCAAGGTCGCCAGTACTTCGTTGGCGTTCATGTTGGAACTGGTGCCGGAGCCGGTCTGGAAGATGTCCACCGGGAAGTGCTGCATGAAATCGCCTTCCAGCAAACCCTGGGCGGCGTCGACAATGGCCTTGCCCTGGGCGGCACTGATCTGCCCCAGCTCGACGTTGGCCCTGGCCGCGGCCGCCTTGGCCAGGATCAGGGCACGGATGAAGGCCGCCGGCATGCGTTGGCCGCTGATGGGAAAGTTGTCCACCGCACGCTGGGTCTGCGCACCGTACAGGGCCAGCTCCGGTACCTGCAGTTCGCCCATGCTGTCGCGTTCGATACGGGTATTACTCATCGGGAAATCCTTGCACCAGTTCAATTAGAGGAATGGAAGGCAGCAGCGAGCAGGTCGCCAGTTGCCAGGCGTGGCTTTGCCAGCGCTTGAGCCGGCAATTGCACAAAGACAATCGCTCCATATCGCGCAACGGCCGCCAAGCCTGGTCCAGGCACTGGCTGCGCCAATGCCAGGGCAACGCGGTATCGGTGGCGGTATCGATCAATAAACGGAAGGAGGTTTCAGCGACGGTCCAGGCCGACATCGCGGTGCAGCAGGCCAGGTAGCGGCCCTCGGCGAGGTAATGCTCGATCAGACGCGGTTCGTCCGGTTCCAGTGCGCAACGGATCTGGCGGCTCATCCAACGCCAGCTTTCGAGGTAGGGCTGCTCGTGCAAGGCAGAACTCATGACCTGGGCTCATCGAATAATGATTTTCATTATTAAATGATATTGAGAATCAAATCAATCTAGCTTGTACGATTTTTGCCCAACTCTTGTAGGAGCCGGTTTGCTGGCGAATGGGCTCTAGCGCCTGATGCCGGACGTCAACACGCCTTCGCTGAGGCATAAAAAAACGCGCCACCCGTAGAGGTGGCGCGTCTGGGTGACTCAGGAAGGCGATCAGCTGCCAGCGACGGTCATGCGTTCGATCAGCACCGAACCGGTGCGGATGTTGCTGCGCAGTTCCAGGTCGCTGCCCACGGCAACGATCTGCTTGAACATGTCGCGTAAATTACCGGCGATGGTCACTTCCTGTACCGCGAACTGGATCTCGCCGTTCTCGACCCAGAAACCCGCGGCACCACGAGAGTAATCCCCAGTGACCATGTTCAGGCCATGGCCCATCAATTCGGTCACCAACAGGCCACGCCCCATGCGCCGCAGCAGCGCGGCCTGGTCTTCGTCGCCATGGGTGACGAACAGGTTATGCACGCCACCGGCGTTGGCGGTGCTCGGCATGCCCAGCTTGCGCCCGGAATAGGTGCCCAGCACATAGGACACCAACTCCCCGTCCTTGACGAAAGGCTTGGCGTAAGTGGCCAGGCCATCACCGTCGAACGCCGAACTGCCCATGGCGCGCATCAGGTGCGGGCGCTCATCGATGGTCAGCCATGTGGGGAACAATTGCTGGCCCAGGGCACCTTCCAGGAACGATGACTTGCGGTACAGGTTGCCACCGGAAATCGCGCCGAGAAAACTGCCGAACAGACCACCGGCCAGCTCAGCGGAAAACAGCACCGGCACTTCGCAAGTCGGCACCGGACGGGCACCCAGCCGGCTGGCCGCACGCTGGGCGGCACGCTGACCGATGCTCGCCGGGTCGGCCAGCAACGGGCCCTGACGGTTGACGTCATACCAGTAGTCGCGCTGCATCTGGCCATCGGCCTCGGCGATCATCACGCAGCTCAGGCTGTGACGGGTCGATGCGTAGCCACCGATGAAGCCGTGGCTGTTGCCGTACACCCGGCAACCCTGGTGGGTGCTGAGGGTGGTGCCGTCGGCATTCTTGATCCGGCTGTCGGCGGCAAAGGCCGCCGCCTCACAGGCCAGAGCCTGCTCGATGGCTTGCTCGGGCGTGATGTCCCAGGCATGGAACAGATCGAAGTCCTGCAGGTCCTTGGCCATCAGGGACGCATCGGCCAGGCCCGAAGCTTCATCTTCCGAAGTGTGCTTGGCAATCGCCAGAGCTGCGGCCACCGTTTCACGAATGGCCTCCGGACCGCTGGCAGAAGTGCTGGCCGAACCTTTGCGCTGCCCCACATAAAGAGTGATGCCAAAGCCCTGGTCGCGGTTGAACTCCACGGTTTCCACTTCCCGCTGGCGCACCGACGTCGACAGGCCCTGCTCCAGGGACACGGCCACTTCGCAGGCACTGGCCCCCTGGCGCTTGGCCTCGGCGACAATCTGCTCGACTTGCTCCTGCAGGGCCGGCAAAGCCTGTGGGCCGACGCTTTGTGCTGCACTCATGCTGTTCTCCACTCAAATTCTGCTTTCGATTAAGGCCGGCGAGCGACCGAGCCGGACAAGCGGCCCTCGACTGGTTATCATGGCGGCGTTTCTTTGCGGACTGCCACCATGGTTGATTCTTACGACGACTCCCTCGATGGGGAGAAAAGCAAATCCCAGGTCAAACGCGAGCTGCATGCTCTGGTTGATCTCGGCGAGCGCCTTACCACTCTCAAACCCGACTTGCTGAACAAACTGCCGTTGACCGACGCCTTGCGCCGGGCCCTGGCGGATGCGCCCAAGCACGTCGCCCATATCGCCCGCAAGCGTCACCTGCAATTCATCGGCAAGCTGATGCGCGACCAGGACACCGACGCGATTCTGCAACTGCTCGACCAACTCGATGCCTCCACCCGGCAGTACAACGAACGCTTCCATAACCTGGAGCGTTGGCGTGACCGCCTGATCGGCGGTGGCGATGACGTCCTGGAAAAGTTCGTCAACGAGTATCCGGATGCCGATCGTCAACAGCTGCGTTCCCTGATCCGTCAGGCCCAGCACGAGGTGGCCCATAACAAGGCGCCGGCCTCCAGCCGCAAAATCTTCAAGTACATTCGCGAACTGGACGAAACTCAACGCGGCCTGCGTTGAGCCCTCCACGGGTGAGCTGCCCAGCAGCTCACCCGACGCCCACCTTCCTTACGCTCCAGTGCCGCCCACGGTGATCGCATCGATCTTCAGGGTCGGCTGGCCGACGCCCACCGGCACCGATTGCCCATCCTTGCCACAGGTGCCGACGCCGCTGTCCAGGGACAGATCGTTGCCGACCATCGACACCCGGCTCATGGCTTCAGGACCGTTGCCGATCAGGGTCGCGCCCTTGACCGGTGCGGTGATCTTGCCGTCTTCGATCAGGTAGGCCTCGCTGGTGGAGAACACGAACTTGCCGCTGGTGATGTCCACCTGGCCACCGCCGAGGTTGGCGCAGTAGATGCCCTTCTTCACCGAGGCGATGATTTCCGCCGGATCGCTTTCGCCCGCCAGCATGTAGGTGTTGGTCATGCGGGGCATCGGCAGGTGCGCATAGGACTCGCGACGACCATTGCCGGTGCGGGCCACGCCCATCAGGCGGGCGTTGAGCTTGTCCTGCATGTAGCCCTTGAGCACGCCGTTCTCGATCAGCGTGGTGCATTCGGTCGGGGTGCCTTCATCGTCCACGCTCAGGGAACCGCGGCGCCCGGCCAGGGTGCCGTCGTCGACGATGGTGCACAGCTTGGAAGCCACCCTCTCGCCCATGCGGCCGCTGTAGGCTGAACTGCCCTTGCGGTTGAAGTCCCCCTCCAGGCCATGGCCCACGGCTTCGTGCAGCAGCACCCCGGACCAGCCGGAACCCAGCACCACCGGCAGAGTGCCAGCCGGTGCCGGAATCGCTTCCAGGTTGACCAGAGCCTGGCGCAGGGCTTCACGGGCATAGCCCATGGCCCGGTCCTCGCTGAGGAAATAACGGTAGTCGGTACGCCCGCCACCGCCGTGACCACCGCGCTCGCGGCGACCGTTCTGCTCGACGATGACACTGACGTTGAAGCGCACCAGCGGCCGCACATCCGCTGCCAGACCACCGTCGGTGGAGGCCACCAGGATGCGCTCCCAAACTCCGGCCATGCTTACGCTGACCTGCTGGATACGCGGATCCAGGGCGCGGGTTGCGGCGTCAACGCGCTTGAGCAACTCGACCTTCTCGGCCCGGCTGATGACTTCCAGGGGGTTGTCCGGCGCATACAACTGCGCCACGTCCTGGGTCGAGAACGCCTGCACGGTGCCGTTCTGCCCGGCCCGGGATATCGAACGTGCCGCTCGGGCGGCGAGGCCCAAGGCTTCCAGGGTGATGGCATTGCTGTAGGCAAAGCCGGTCTTCTCACCGGATTGCGCGCGCACCCCAACCCCTTGGTCAAGGTTGAAACTGCCTTCCTTGACGATCCCGTCTTCCAGGGACCAGGACTCGGAAATCTGCCCCTGGAAATACAGGTCGGCGGCATCGATGCCCGGGCCGGCCAGGTCTCCCAGCACACCCTGCAAGCTTTCGATGGTGACGCCGCCCGGGGCTAGTAGATGTTCACTGACTGAGGACAACAACCCGCTCATATGCTTTGGCCTTAAATTCGTCGTACTTATGCAAGCCGTTGAACGCCTTGCGAGAAAATGCGCCGGTGACTGAACACCGGCATCCGCGCCCGGATGGACGCCTGTTCGCTGCTGTCGCGCTCGGCCAGCAGCACGCCCTCACCTTGATCCTGTTCCGCCAGCACCCGCCCCCAGGGGTCGACGATCGCTGCATGGCCGTAGGTTTCCCGCGGGCCTGGGTGCACCCCGCCCTGGGCCGCCGCCAGCACGTAGCACTGGGTCTCGATGGCTCGGGCGCGAATCAGCACCTCCCAATGGGCCGCACCGGTGACTGCGGTAAACGCCGAAGGCGCGGTAATCAACTCGGCACCGGCAGCGCGCAGCTCGCTGTACAACTCGGGAAAGCGCAGGTCATAACAGACCGTCAGCCCTACCCGTCCTACTGGCGTATCCGCCACCACCACGCGGTTTCCATGAGCATAGTCATCGGATTCGCGGTAGCGCCCGCGATTGTCGGCCACATCGACATCGAACAGATGCAGCTTGTCGTAGCGCGCCACATACTGGCCCTGGTCGTCCACCAGCAAGGAACAGGCATTGGACTTGGCCTCGGGCTGATCGATGGGCGGCAACGGCAGGGTACCGGCGACAATCCATAACCTGAGGTCGCGGGCGGCCTGTTTCAACCATGGCAGGATCGGACCTTCGCCAAGCGCTTCGGCGCGACCGATGGCGGCCATGTCGCGACGCCCCATGGCGGCGAAGTTTTCCGGCAGGACAGCCAGCTTGGCACCGCCGGCGGCGGCTTGCTCGAGCAGCCGGCGAGCCTGCTGCAGATTGGCCAGAACGTCGCTCTGGCTGACCATTTGAATCACCGCAAGAGACATGGCGGACTCCGTGTTGGGTAGGCCGCCATGCTACTCCATAGGCGCCAATCGAGGATTCTCAAAACGGCTTGTCGAAGGTGATTTTCGGTTCTTTCCACGGACCTTTGACGTTGTATTTGACGCTGGCAAAACGCGCCACGCGGTCACCGATCAGCTTGTCGATCAGGAACAGCGCCCCACCCACCGCTGGCGCCCCGACGATCAGCGCGGCGATCGGCAGGTTGTTGGTCACCGGCAGGGTCACCAGCAGCTTGGCGTCCACCTGGTCGGCCACCATGTCCAGGGTGCCATTGAGCTCCAGGTTGCTCGACGGCCCGGTCAGGGTGATCGGCTCGCGAGTGACGTACACGCCATTGCTCGCCGCCAGCACGCCCTTGACCCGGTCATAGCTCAGGCCCTTGCCGAACAGGTCGGAAAAATCCAGGCGCAGGCGGCGACCAATGGAGTTGAAGTTGAGCAAGCCAAACACTCGCAACGCCTGGGCTCCGCCTTCAACTTCGACGAACTGACCCTTGCGCAGGGTGGCGTCGAGGCTGCCGGAGTAACGTTTCAGACCGACCCAGGCCGGCGAGCCCGGCCAGCGGCCATCGACGTCCAGGTGAAAATCTTCACTGGTCACGGTCGGGGCGAACCCCCAGCCCTTGAGCACGTCCGCCAGGTTTTTGCCGCCGATGCGGCCACGGTACCAACTGCTGCTGGCGCCGGCCTGGCCTTCCCAGCCGCCCTCGCCTTGCAACTGCATGCCCTTGAGGCCCAGGTCCAGGCCGTTGAAGACCATGCCCTTGGCCGTCGGCCGGACCTTGAGCGCCCAGCGGCCGATCAGATCCTGCCCCTGGAACAGCTGGGCAATCGAGATATCCAATGGCGGAACGTTCTTCGGGTCCACCGAGGCCAGGGGGTCGGGCGCATTGTCATCGGCCTGCGCCGCCGGGTCGGCGGCCGGCAGACGCACGTACGCCATGTCGATGGCCATCGGCGCCGCCTTGGCATCGGGAATCCCGACATTGCCCTTGGCCTGCTGGCTGTCGATCTGCAACTCCCAGGCCGCAGGCTTGCGCGTCAGCAGCAGGTTGACCTGATCCAGCGTGGTGCCAAAGGCGCTGAGCTTGCCGACCTTGAAATCCGCACTGCTGAGCAACTGCTTGGCGCTGCCTCCCGGATCCTGCCCGGCATAGCGATCCACCAGGGCCTTCCACGGCTCGACATCCAACTCGGAAAGAACACCCCGTACCCGCAACCCTTTGCCGGGTGGCAGCAACGCCGCGCCATCGCCCAGGAACAACTCACCCCGGCCCTCGGCGAGCTTGCCGCTGGGCGCCGCGAAGGTGAAGTCCGCCAGCTCGCCGTAATTGAACCAGTAACGCCGCTCGGCTCCTTGCAGGGTCATGCGGAGCACGCTGTTGCGTCCGGTGCTGGCCGCCATGCCAAACGGCGCCGGCAGGTCCACCGCCACGCCCTTGAGGTTGGAGCTGACCATCAATTGGCTGTCGGCTCCGTCGAGGTTCAGTTGCAGCTGATACGGCACGTCGCCCGATACCGGCAACGGCTGGCTGACTTTCAGCCACTCGGTGAGTTTCTTGACCGTCACCTGGCCCTTGGCGACCACCCGGGTATTCGGCTTGCCCGGCTTGCCATCGGCGAAGATCTGCGCCGTGACCGGCCGATCGAAGGCCTGGGCGCTGATGCCCTCGCCACTCAGCCCCTTGGCACTGTCGAAGCGGAAGTCGCCCTTGAGCTGGGTCAGCTCCAGCTCCGGCTCACTGAGCTTGAGGCGCGCCTTGTCGGTCTTGAAATCCACCACGATCTTCGGCTGCTGGCCTTTGACCAGGGGGATATCCAGGTCCAGCTTGCCTTGCAGATCGCCCTCGCCTTGCCAGCCGGCAAAGGTCGAACCGGTGCCGATCGGCGCTTCCTGCAGAATCTTCACCCCATCGCCCAGGCCGCCGGCAAAACTGCCGTCGATGAACATGTGGCTGCCCTGCCCACTGGCCGCATGGGGAATGTTGACGAACACATCGCGCACCTTGGTGTCCAGCAACTGCCCCTGGCTGGCAACAATGCGCACGCCGCTGTCTTCAATGAAGACATCGCCGCTGACCTTGGTCAGGTGTGGCCAGCCCGGCTGGAACGCCAGCTCAGTGTCATGCACCTTGAAGAACAGGCTGATGCTGCGAGCGGCTTCGATGGCGTCGTGGTTCAGTGAGCCCTGGTACTGGAAGAAGCCCTCGTCGACCGCGCCCTTGAGGATCGCCGTGCGCAGCCATTCATCCACTCCCGCGTTGAGCACCTGGGGCAGGTACTTGGCGGTGTAGCGCCCATCCCCCTCCACCAGGCCGACCCGCAGGTCCATGTAGTCTTCCTGGCTATGGTCGAAATGCAGGCGGATCAGGAAGTCACCGGCGATCTTGCCCTCTTCGCCCAGCACCTTCAGGTAGGGCGCAATCAGGGTGAAACCTTCCTTGTCGAGGTTCCAGGTCAGGGTGGCGTTGGCCTGGATGTACTGCCAAGGCTTGGCAAAGATCGGGTACAGGTGCAGGGAGAAATCCTTGCTGTCCATGCGCAGCTCGCCCTTGCCCAGGTCGCCGCTGATGCTGCCGCTGACGTTACGTGCCGCCGGAGCGCCGTGATAGGCATCGAAACCGACCCGATCAAGGTTGGCGGCAAAACTCAGCCGCTGGTCACCGGTGTTCTGCGGGCGATAATCGAGCAGCACATTGCGCAGCCCGCCAGTGACCTTGAGACGGTCGACAGCGGTGGCCAGGCCTTCCGGCAAAGGCGCCAACGCATCAAGCAGCGGCGTGATCGGTGCCAGGTCCAGGCGATCGACTTGCACTCGCCAGATTTCCTCTTGCTGCTCGGTGGCGTTGCGCTGCTGCAACTGCATACGCGATTCCCAGCGCGTCGCGCCGAGGTTCAGCGCCAGGGAATCAAGCTGCACCTGCAGGCCCTGCTCGTCGCGCTGGAAGTAGGCATTCAATGCCAGATTGCTCAGGGTCACCGGCTTGCGCTCCGCGTAGGCGGCCGTCACCTGCGGCGCATTCAGGCGCAGCGTGGCGTTTTGCACGCCGCCCTTGGCCCAGTTCAGCCACAGCTCGCCACCGGCCTTGAGCTCGGAGAGTTTCCATTGCCGGGTCAGCCGCTCCGGCACCCAGCGCGACCAATCGCTTTGCGGCAGGCTCAGGTACAGATCAGCCTGGGCATCGCGCCAGGCCTCGGCACGCATCCAGGTCCGCACGTTCAGCGCCAGGGGCTGGCCGTCCGGCAGGGTCAGGCGCAGGTCAAGGCGCTGCCGGCTGGGGCCGGTGCGCAGGTTGAGCCCGACGTAGGTCAGGGCCAGCGGCTGGTGATCGAGGGGTTGCAAGGTGATCTGGCTGTCCAGCAGCGACAGCTCGGCGATCTGTTGCAGGCGGCTCAGCAACTGCTCAGGATCCATCGGCTGGTCCTGCTGCACCGGCAGGCCTTCAAGCTGCCACCGGCCATCCGCGCTCTCTTTCAGGCTCAGGCTCAAGCCACTGAGCTCCAGGCGGCCGATCCGCAGATCGCGGGCCAGCAGGCTGGCGACCATATCCGGCGCCACACTGACCTGATCCAGGTGCAAGGCATTGGCGCCCTCGCCCACCAGCACATCGTGAGCCAGCAGGACCGGCGACAAGCCGCTCCAACGCCCCTCCAGGCTACCGATGTGCACCGGCAAGCCCACGGCCTGCTGTACCTTGGCCTCAACCTCGGGCTGGTATTCGGCCACCAGCGGGGTCAGCTCCCGCCCCAGGCTGACGTACAAGGCAGTCGTCACCAGCGCCAGCGCACAAAGGCCAAGCCCCCAGCGAATCAGCGTGGTGAACAGGCGCATCAGCCGCTCCATTTCAGTTGGCTCCCAGGGCAAAAGTCATGCAAAAAGCTGAAGCCAGCCATTTCCACAGAGGTAGATCACGCGGAATCAGAGCAGCACCACGTCGTATTGTTCCTGGGAATACATGGTTTCGACCTGGAACCTGATGGTCCGGCCGATAAAACCTTCCAACTCCGCGACGTTGCCCGACTCTTCGTCCAGTAGCCGATCGACCACTTTCTGATTGGCCAGCACGCGATACCCTTCTGCCTGATAAGCCCGGGCCTCGCGGAGGATTTCACGGAATATTTCGTAACAGATGGTTTCCGGAGTCTTCAACTTGCCCCGCCCCTGGCAACTGCTGCAGGGCTCGCACAGCACTTGTTCCAGGCTTTCGCGCGTGCGCTTGCGGGTCATCTGCACCAGGCCCAGCTCGGTGATGCCAATGATGTTGGTCTTGGCGTGATCGCGTTCCAGCTGTTTCTCCAGGGTCCGCAGCACCTGACGCTGATGCTCTTCATCTTCCATGTCGATGAAGTCGATGATGATGATCCCGCCCAGGTTGCGCAGGCGCAGTTGCCGGGCAATGGCGGTGGCGGCTTCGAGATTGGTCTTGAAGATGGTTTCCTCAAGATTGCGATGGCCGACGAAGGCCCCGGTGTTGACGTCGATGGTGGTCATGGCTTCTGCCGGGTCCACCACCAGATAGCCCCCAGACTTGAGCGGCACCTTGCGCTCCAGGGCCTTCTGGATTTCGTCCTCGACGCCATACAGGTCGAAGATCGGCCGCTCGCCCGGGTAGTGCTCCAGGCGATCGGCGATTTCCGGCATCAGCTCGGCCACGAACAGGGTGGTCTTCTGGAAGGTTTCCCGGGAGTCGATGCGGATCTTCTCGATCTTCGGGCTCACCAGGTCACGCAGGGTACGCAGCGCCAGGCCGAGGTCCTCGTAGATCACGTTGGGCGCGCCGATGGTCTTGATCTGCGTGCCGATCTGATCCCAGAGCCGGCGCAGATAGCGGATGTCCATCATGATCTCGTCAGCCCCGGCGCCTTCAGCGGCCGTGCGCAGGATAAAGCCGCCGGCCTCCTTGATGCCTTCCTGGGCCACGCAATCGCTGACCACCTGCTTCAGGCGCTCACGCTCGGCTTCGTCCTCGATCTTCAGCGAGATACCGACATGGGCGGTACGCGGCATGTACACCAGGTAACGCGACGGAATCGACAGTTGAGTGGTCAGGCGCGCGCCCTTGGAACCGATGGGGTCCTTGGTGACCTGCACCACCAGGCTCTGCCCTTCATGCACCAGGGCGCTGATGCTTTCGACCGCGGTGCCTTCGCGGGTGGAGATCTCCGAGGCGTGGATGAACGCCGCCCGGTCCAGGCCGATGTCGACGAAGGCCGCCTGCATGCCCGGCAGCACCCGTACCACCTTGCCCTTGTAGATGTTGCCAACGATGCCGCGGCGCTGGGTACGCTCGACGTGAACCTCTTGCAGCACTCCGTTTTCGACCACCGCCACGCGTGATTCCATCGGCGTGATGTTGATCAGAATCTCTTCACTCATGGCAATGTCTCGTTCAGGCGTGTTCATAGAGGGCCGCATCAATCGGGTACGGCGCTTTAGCGCACTGTAAGGTTTTGCCAACAGGGTATGCCGAAATGCCCGAGCAGTTCTGCGGTTTCGCACACCGGCAAGCCGACCACGGCGGAATAACTGCCATTGAGCCCGGCGACAAATACCGCTGCAAGCCCTTGGATAGCATAGCCACCCGCTTTGTCGCAGGGCTCGCCGCTGGCCCAATAGAGCGCTGCCTCTTCAGGCGAAATCGGGCGAAACCGGACCAGGCTGCGCACCACTCGCGACTCGCAGCGCTCACCGTCAAGCACGGCAATGGCTGTCAGCACTTCATGCTCGCGCCCCGAGAGCGCCATGAGCATCGCCAGGGCATCGGCCTGATCCAGTGGCTTGCCGAGAATGCGCCCATCGAGCACTACCGCGGTGTCGGCACCCAGCACGCAGGCTGGTGCCTGGGATTCGCTGCTGGTGATCAACCCGCGCCCCGCTGCCGCCTTGCCTCGGGCCAGGCGCTCGACGTAGGCGGCAGGGGATTCATCGGCCAGAGGAGTTTCATCGATGTCCGCGCTGATGGCGGTGAAGGGCACACCGATCTGTGTCAGCAACTCACGCCGACGAGGCGAACCGGAAGCGAGGTAAAGCGGATTCATCAAGACATCTCCCTGTCGAGGTGCGGGCCAATGCCTGACCGAATTAATTGATTTTGAAACGTCGACGCAAGCCGCGCAGGCCGAAGCTGACCCAAGGCCACAACAAGGCGCTGACCAGGGCCGGCAGCACCAGCGCCAGGGTCGGCTGGCGGTTGCCGGTCAGGGCGCTGAGCCAGAGTTGCACCAACTGCGCCAGGCCGAAGATCACCAGGATCACCAGGCTCTGCTGCCACATCGGGAACATCCGCAGGCGTTGCTGCAGGGACAGTACGAGGAAGGTAATCAGGGTCAGGATCAAGGCGTTCTGCCCCAGCAGGGTGCCGTAGAGCACATCCTCCGCCAACCCCAGGCACCAGGCGGTGACCATGCCGACCTTGTGCGGCAGGGCCAGGGCCCAGAACGCCAGCAGCAGCGCCAGCCACAGCGGACGCAAGATCTCCATGAACTGTGGCAGTGGCGAGACGCTGAGCAGCAAGCCAATAAGGAACGTCAGCCAGACGATCCAACCGTTTCGCGAATAGGTACTGCCCGCCATTATTCTCTTCCTCCGGTGGTGGCCGGTGTTGCTGCCGCAGGCCTGGTCGCCGCCGGTTTCACCACAGGTTTATGGACCGGCTTGGCCGGTGCGTGGGCCGCGGGCTTGGCTGGAGTCGCTGGCGCAGCGGGAGCCGCGCTGGCGGGTGCAGCAGCATTTGCCGCCGGCTTGGGCACCGTGGCCGGCACCACCGGCGCCGCGTTGCCACCTTGCTGATCCTGGGCTTCCTGGGCCTGGGCGGCATCGTTGGCACGCTCCTCGGCGGTACGCGGATCGCTGAACACCAGCAGCAGGTAGCGGCTGCGGTTCAACGCGGCGGTGGGCACCGCCCGCACAATAGCGAACGGCTGGCCGGAATCGTGGATCACTTCCTTGACCGTGGCCACCGGATAACCGGCGGGAAAACGCTGGCCGAGGCCGGAGCTGACCAGCAGGTCGCCTTCCTTTATATCCGCCGTGTCGGCCACATGGCGCAACTCCAGGCGCTCCGGATTGCCGGTGCCGCTGGCGATCGCGCGCAAGCCGTTGCGGTTGACCTGCACCGGAATGCTATGGGTGGTGTCGGTGAGCAACAGGACGCGAGAGGTGTAAGGCATCAACTCCACCACCTGGCCCATCAGGCCACGGGCATCGAGCACCGGCTGGCCGAGGAACACCCCATCGCGCTCACCTTTATTGATGATGATGCGGTGGGTGAAGGGGTTCGGGTCCATGCCGATCAACTCGGCCACTTCGACCTTCTCGTTGACCAGTGCCGAGGAGTTGAGCAACTCGCGCAGGCGCACGTTCTGCTCGGTGAGGGCGGCAAGCTTTTGCATGCGTCCCTGCAACAGCAGGTTCTCGGTCTTGAGTTTTTCGTTTTCAGCGACCAGCTCGGTACGACTGCCGAACTGACTGGCCACGCCTTGCCACAGCCGTTGCGGCAGGTCGGTGATCCAGTAGGACTGCATCAACACCAGCGACATCTGGCTACGCACTGGCTTGAGCAGTGTGAAGCGGGCATCGACCACCATCAGTGCGACCGAGAGGACGACCAGCACCAGGAGGCGCACGCCTAATGAGGGGCCTTTGGCGAAAAGCGGTTTAATAAGCCGCTCCTCCCAGGCAAATGTTGTGTTTATTCATACGGCATCAAACCGGCCTGGATGCAGATTGACAGAAGATAAACGCCACAGGCAGCACTGCAAAGTGCTGCCTGTGAGCGCAACAGCATAGATGCCCGCCGCGAAGTTATTCGCTGGAGAGCAGGTCCATGGTGTGTTTGTCCATCATTTCCAATGCACGGCCACCGCCGCGAGCGACACAGGTCAGCGGGTCTTCGGCAACGATCACCGGCAGGCCGGTTTCCTGGGCCAGCAGCTTGTCCAGGTCGCGCAGCAGAGCGCCACCACCGGTCAGCACCAGGCCACGCTCGGCGATGTCGGAGGCCAGCTCCGGCGGCGATTGCTCCAGGGCGCTTTTCACTGCCTGAACGATGGTGGCCAGGGACTCTTGCAGAGCTTCCAGCACTTCATTGGAGTTCAGGGTGAAGGCACGTGGCACGCCTTCGGCCAGGTTACGGCCGCGCACGTCGACTTCACGTACTTCGCCACCTGGGTAGGCGGTGCCGATTTCCTGCTTGATGCGCTCGGCGGTGGATTCACCGATCAGGCTGCCGTAGTTGCGACGCACGTAGGTGATGATCGCTTCGTCGAAACGGTCGCCGCCAACCCGCACGGATTCGGCGTAGACCACACCGTTCAAGGAGATCAGGGCGATTTCAGTGGTACCGCCACCAATGTCCACAACCATCGAACCGCGGGCTTCTTCAACCGGCAGGCCGGCACCGATCGCAGCGGCCATTGGCTCTTCGATCAGGAACACTTCACGGGCACCGGCACCAAGGGCCGACTCACGGATGGCACGACGCTCAACCTGGGTGGACTTGCATGGAACACAGATCAGCACACGAGGGCTGGGCTGCAGAAAACTGTTTTCGTGAACCTTGTTGATGAAGTACTGCAGCATCTTTTCGCAGACACTGAAGTCGGCGATCACGCCGTCTTTCATCGGACGAATGGCTGCAATGTTACCCGGGGTACGACCGAGCATGCGCTTGGCTTCGGTACCAACCGCCACAACACTTTTCTGATTACCGTGGGTCCGAATGGCCACAACCGATGGTTCATTCAGGACAATACCGCGCTCGCGCACGTAAATAAGGGTGTTGGCAGTGCCCAGGTCAATGGAAAGATCGCTGGAAAACATGCCACGCAGTTTCTTGAACATGGGAAAGGGACCCTAGGCAACGCGTGGGTAAAAAAGTGCGGCAAACTCTAACAACGACAGGGATTTTGGGCAAGGCGCCAATATGTTAAATTGGCCGCTTTTCTGTGCACCAAACCCCACAATCGCGGCCATAAGACCGTAGAAATGCGGTAGTGTTCCGACAATCTAACACACGGACGAGATCCGTTCTGTTTTCCACTGGAGAATCCCATGGCGCTTGAACGCTCCGACGTGGAAAAAATCGCTCATTTGGCCAGTATCAAGCTCAATGAAGGCGATCTTCCACATATCACCTCCGCCCTGAACAGCATTCTCGGGCTGGTGGATGAAATGCAGGCAGTCGATACCGACGGTATCGAGCCCCTGGCCCACCCTCTGGAAGCCAGCCAGCGCCTGCGCGCAGACGTTGTGACCGAGTCCAATCATCGCGAGGCCTATCAGTCCATCGCACCAGCGGTCGAAAGCGGCCTGTATCTGGTTCCGAAAGTCATCGACTAAAGGGAAAGAGCCTGCAATGCATCACATGACTCTGGCCGAGATCGCCCGCGGCCTCGCCGACAAGAAATTCTCCTCTGTAGAACTGACCCAGACCCTGCTGGCGCGCATCGCCCAGCTGGATCCGCAGATCAACAGCTTCATCAGCCTCACCGAAGACCTGGCCCTGAGCCAGGCCCAGGCCGCCGACGCCCGTCGCGCCAACGGTGAGAACGGTGCCCTGCTGGGCGCACCGATCGCCCACAAGGATCTGTTCTGCACCCAGGGCATCCGCACCAGCTGCGGTTCGAAGATGCTCGACAACTTCAAGGCGCCCTACGACGCCACCGTGGTCGCCAAGCTGGCCGCTGCCGGGGCCGTGACCCTGGGCAAGACCAACATGGACGAATTCGCCATGGGCTCGGCCAACGAGTCGAGCTGGTACGGCGCGGTGAAAAACCCGTGGAACCTGGAACACGTGCCGGGCGGTTCGTCCGGCGGTTCCGCCGCGGCCGTTGCCGCGCGCCTGCTGCCAGCCGCCACCGCCACCGACACCGGCGGCTCGATCCGCCAACCGGCCGCCTTCACCAACCTCACCGGCCTGAAGCCGACCTACGGTCGCGTTTCCCGCTGGGGCATGATCGCCTACGCTTCCAGCCTCGATCAGGGTGGCCCGCTGGCCCGCACCGCCGAAGACTGCGCGATCCTGCTGCAAGGCATGGCCGGCTTCGACCCGAACGATTCCACCAGCATCGATGAGCCGGTGCCGGACTACAGCGCTGGCCTCAATGGCTCGCTGCAGGGCCTGCGCATCGGCGTGCCGAAGGAATACTTCAGCGCCGGTCTCGACCCGCGCATCGCCGAGCTGATCCACAACAGCATCAAGGCGCTGGAAAAGCTCGGCGCGGTGATCAAGGAAATCAGCCTGCCGAACATGCAGCACGCGATTCCTGCGTACTACGTGATCGCCCCGGCGGAAGCCTCCTCCAACCTGTCGCGTTTCGACGGCGTGCGCTTCGGCTACCGCTGCGAAAACCCGGCCAATCTTGAAGACCTGTACAAGCGCTCCCGTGGCGAAGGCTTCGGCAGCGAAGTGCAGCGCCGGATCATGGTCGGTGCCTATGCCCTGTCCGCCGGCTACTACGATGCCTACTACCTCAAGGCGCAGAAAATCCGTCGCCTGGTGAAGAACGACTTCATGGCCGCCTTCAACGAAGTCGACATCATCCTCGGCCCGACCACGCCCAACCCGGCCTGGAAGCTCGGCGCCAAGAGCAGCGACCCGGTTGCTGCGTACCTGGAAGACGTCTACACCATCACCGCCAACCTCGCTGGCCTGCCGGGCCTGTCGATGCCGGCCGGTTTCGTCGACGGCTTGCCGGTCGGCGTGCAACTGCTCGCCCCGTATTTCCAGGAAGGCCGCTTGCTCAACGTTGCGCACCAGTATCAGTTGAACACTGACTGGCACACCCGCACCCCAACCGGCTTCTGAGGAGACACACATGCAATGGGAAGTCGTGATCGGGCTGGAGATTCATACCCAGCTCACCACTCAATCGAAGATTTTCTCCGGTAGCTCCACCGCCTTCGGTGCCGAGCCCAACACTCAGGCCAGCCTGATCGACCTGGGCATGCCCGGCGTGCTGCCGGTGCTGAACCAGGAAGCGGTGCGCATGGCGGTGATGTTCGGCCTGGCAGTAGACGCCGAGATCGGCCAGCACAACGTGTTCGCCCGCAAGAACTACTTCTACCCGGACCTGCCCAAGGGCTACCAGATCAGCCAGATGGAACTGCCGATCGTCGGCAAGGGCCACCTGGACATCCCCCTGGAAGACGGCACCATGAAACGCGTCGGCATCACCCGCGCGCACCTGGAAGAAGACGCCGGCAAGAGCCTGCACGAAGAGTTCAACGGTGCTACCGGCATCGACCTGAACCGTGCCGGCACACCGCTGCTGGAAATCGTGTCCGAGCCTGACATGCGCAGCGCCAAGGAAGCCGTGGCCTACGTCAAGGCGATCCACGCCCTGGTGCGCTACCTGGGCATCTGCGACGGCAACATGGCCGAAGGCTCGCTGCGTTGCGACTGCAACGTCTCGGTCCGCCCCAAGGGCCAGGTCGAGTTCGGCACCCGCTGCGAGATCAAGAACGTCAACTCGTTCCGCTTCATTGAAAAGGCCATCAACACCGAGATCCGTCGCCAGATCGAGCTGATCGAGGACGGCGGCAAGGTGATCCAGCAAACCCGCCTGTACGACCCGAACAAGGACGAGACCCGTCCGATGCGCAGCAAGGAGGAAGCCAACGACTACCGTTACTTCCCCGATCCGGACCTGCTGCCGGTGGTCATCGAGAACGCCTTCCTCGACCAGGTACGCGCCACCCTGCCCGAGCTGCCACCGCAGAAACGCGAGCGTTTCCAGGAGCAGTTCGGCCTGTCGGTCTACGACGCCAGCGTCCTGGCCACCAGCCGCGAGCAGGCGGACTACTTCGAGAAAGTCGCCAGCATCGCCGGTGACGCCAAGCTCGCCGCCAACTGGGTCATGGTCGAACTGGGCAGCCTGCTGAACAAGCAAGGCCTGGAAATCGACGAAGCCCCGGTGTCGGCCGAACAACTGGGCGGCATGCTGCAGCGGATCAAGGACAACACCATCTCCGGCAAGATCGCCAAGACCGTGTTCGAAGCCATGGCCAATGGCGAGGGCAGCGCCGACGAAATCATCGACAAGCGCGGCCTCAAGCAAGTCACCGACACTGGCGCGATCTCCGCCGTGCTGGACGAGATGCTCGCGGCCAACGCCGAACAGGTTGAACAGTACCGTGCCGCCGATGAAGCCAAGCGCGGCAAGATGTTCGGCTTCTTCGTCGGCCAGGCGATGAAGGCGTCCAAAGGCAAGGCCAACCCGCAACAGGTCAACGAACTGCTGAAAAGCAAGCTCGAGGGCTGATCGCGGTTTAACCGCAAGCGGCCCGGCCGCTTGCGTGTGACGAGGGAGCTGGCTCCCGCTGGGTCGCACAGCGACTGCAAACCGGCCACCGCCGTCCCTGCAAGGAACGTCGGCGTCGGCTTGCGGTCTGCCAGACAGACCAGCGGGAGCCTGCTCCCTCGCCACATCAACCATCGGAGCTCACGAATGAAGCGTCTGGTTGCCACTAGCGCCCTGCTCGCTCTGCTCACCGGCTGCGCCACCAGCCACGTCATCGACCCACGGGGTTATGACGAAACCGGCACCGCCTCTTATTACGGCGCTCGGCACCACGGCAAACGCACCGCCAGTGGCGAGCCCTTCGACCAGAACGGCCTGAGTGCCGCCCACCGCGAACTGCCCTTCGGCACCCGGGTGCAAGTCACCAACCTGGGCAACGACAAAAGCGTCGTGGTACGCATCAATGACCGAGGCCCACACACCCGCGGCCGCCTGATCGACCTCTCACGCGCCGCCGCCCAACAACTGGACATGCTGCGCAGCGGCACCGCCAAAGTCCGCATCCAAGCCCTCAGCGACTGACCTTCGGAGCCCGAGCCATTACCGCCTTCGCCGAACTGCCCCTGCTCAGCCTGATCCAGCTCATCAGCGGCCTGGTCATGCTGATCGCCGGCGCCGAACTGCTGGTGCGCGCTGCCATCCGCCTGGCCGCGCGCCTGCACATGCGCCCACTGATCATCGGCCTGAGCATCGTCGCCTTCAGCAGCAGCGCGCCACAAATGGCCATCAGCCTGCAGGCAACCCTGGCCGGCAACACCGACATTGCCGTGGGCAGCGTGATCGGCAGCAGCATCTTCAACATCCTGGTGACCCTCGGCCTGTCGGCACTGATCATTCCACTGCGGGTCTCGCGGCAACTGGTGCGCCTGGACATCCCGCTGATGATCGGCGCCAGCCTGCTGGTGTTCGTGCTGGCCTACAACGAACACCTGACCCCCACCGATGGCCTGATCCTGCTGGCCGCCCTGGCGCTGTACCTGGGCCTGCTGTTGCGCCAGTCCCGACACTCGCAACGCCTTCACCCACCCGGGCCAGCCAGCCCACGCATTTGGGCCCCGCGGATCAGCAGCCTGTTGATGGTGCTGCTCGGCCTGAGCCTGCTGGTGTTCGCCGGGCACCTGCTGCTGGGCGCCGCCGTTACCGTGGCCGACGACCTGGGGCTGTCGGAACGGGTCATGGGCCTGACGGTGATTGCCGTCAGCACTTCCCTGCCCCAGCTCGCCACGTCGCTGTTGGCGGCCCTGCGCGGCCAGCGCGAGATTGCCGTGGGCAACATCATCGGCAGCAATCTGTTCAACCTGCTGGGCGTGCTGGGCTTCACCGCTTTGGTGGCACCGAGCCCTCTTTCGGTCTCGCCCAACGCGCTGGATTTCGACCTGCCGGTGATGCTTGGCGTCGCCGTGCTGTGCCTGCCGGTGTTCTATTCCGGCTACCGCGTGACCCGAGCCGAAGGCCTGCTGTTTCTGGGCTTGTACCTGGCTTACGGGCTGCACGTGGTGTCCTTCACCACCGGCATGCCCCTGGCCGGCAAGCTGGAACACCTGATGCTGTTTTTCATCCTGCCGGCGCTGGTGGCGTTCCTGCTGTTCAGTTCGCTACGGGCCTGGCGCCGCCAACACAAGAAGGAAGCACCATGAGCGAGAACAAGAAAAGCGGGTTGCAGATGCGTCGCCAGGTGATGGGCGATGCGTTCGTCGATCGCGCTCTGGGCAACGCCACGGAGTTCACCCAGCCCTTGCAGGACTTCGTCAACGAACATGCCTGGGGCGGCGTGTGGAACCGTGACGGCCTGCCGCTGAAGACCCGCAGCCTGATCACCCTGGCGACCCTGACCGCACTCAAGTGCCCGCAGGAATTGAAGGGCCACGTGCGCGGCGCGCTGAACAACGGCTGCAGCGTCGAGGAAATTCGTGAAGCGCTGCTGCATTGCGCGGTGTATGCCGGGGTGCCGGCGGCCATCGATGCGTTTCGCGCGGCTCAGGAAGTGATTGACGCCTATCAACCACCGCAGTGAACCCGCTATTTTCCGGTCCCTACGCAAAGCGCGCGCAGGGGCCGGCTTGCTCGGCGAGGCCTAGATCCACCCACCCCACTGCAACAGGAAAATCCCGATATTGGTGGTCACCGCCGCCATTACCGTGGTGATGACGATGATCGCCGCGGCCAGTTCGTGATTGCCATTGGCCGCCCGGGCCATGACAAAACTCGCCGCCGCCGTGGGGCTGCCGAAGTACAGGAACAGAATCCCCAACTCCGCCCCGCGGAACCCGCACAGCCAGGCCCCCAGGGTCGCCAATGCCGGCAGGCTGACCATCTTCAGCAGGCTCGAACTGATCGCCAGCTCGCCACTGTTGCGCAAGGCCGCCAGGGACAAGGTGCCGCCAATGCAGATCAACGCCAGAGGCAGAGTCATCTGTGCCAGGTAGCGCCCCGAGGTTTCCAGCCAACCGGGAAGACCGTTCTGCCAGTAGGCAAACGGCGCGGCCACCAGCACGCTGACAATCAGTGGATTGCTGATCACGCTCTTGAAGATGCTCCAGGGATCGGACTTGATCACCGGGCTGTAGACCGCCAGGACGATGGTCGACAGGGTGTTGTAGAAAAGAATCACCAGCGCCGCGAGCACCGCGCCCAGGGAGATGCCGTAATCGCCGTACATGCTGGCCGCCAGGGCCAGGCCGATGATCGCGTTATTGCCGCGGAACGCGCCCTGGGTATAGATCCCGCGGTCAGCCTTCGGGCAACGCCAGATCGCCCAGCCCCAGGCCAGGGCAAAGCACGCCAGGGTAGCCACGGAAAAATAGATCAGCACCCCGGGCCTCAATGACGAACGCAGGTCGGCGTGGACGATGCCGAGGAACAGCAACGCCGGCATGGTGACGTTGAACACCAGGGCCGAGGCCGTATGGATGAAGTTGTCGTTGATCCACCCCACCCGCTTGAGCAACAGGCCCAGCAGCAGCATGGCAAAGACCGGGGCCGTGATCGTCAGGGTTTCGAGAAAAATAGCCAGCATGGACGGGTGGACCTTGAGCCTGTCGTTAGGGCGCTAATGATAATTCAATCCACACATTGCCGCCTGTCGCCTCTCCCCAGCTTGCACGCCTGCCCCACGAAAAACACCGCCCGACGCACGCCATCCCGGGCCAGGAAGAAAATCCCCGCAACAGGCCATTCATTTCTTGACGAGGAAACGTTTTCCTCTATGCTCAAATTAACTGTATATACATACAGTTAAACCAAGCATAACCATGACATATCAAGGAGCTAGAAATGTCAGGACTCTCTGCACAGACGCAGCCACAACCACAACAGGCCAGCAAGATCATTGCCGACCTGGACCGCTTGTTCACTGAACAAGGCATCGCTATTTCCGGCGATGGCGACACCTTGATGCTGGTCGCCGACGGCCACCACACCATCAAGTACCACCGCCCGGAAGACCTTCCCCGCACGCTGCAAAAAGCAATCAAAGGCCAGCCCCAGCTGCGTTTCGAGGGGGGCGAACACACCGCCATCGGCGACAGCACCCTGCTGCGCTTCGTCAAGGACGCACCGGCCATCCCGGCCTGGCAAGTCGAACTGCACCTGCCCAACGGCCTGGCCCTGACCTACGGCCAAGTAGTGGCCCTGGGCGGTGATTTCTACGGCATCCCCGAGCAGCCGATCTGCGAAGGCGCGACCCCCAGCGATCGGGTGCAGCGTTTTACCGCAGCGTTCAACTCGCTCGCCGTGTTGCCGGCGGCAAAGGACGAAGCCCGGCAGATCCTCGCGGTGATGCAGAAGGAAATCGTCGCCGCCAACCAGGCGATCCGTGACGGCAAACAACCCCATGAAGCCTATGACGCCTTGGGCGATACCTTGTCCGAGGAGTGGAACAAGATCACCGGTGGCGGCAGCCTGGTTTCCGCGCTGTTCCCGCTGGGTCGCTACCTGAAACTGGCCGCCAACAACGCCGACCACTTTGGCGAATGGGCTCTGGCGGCTTACATCGCCGGGCACACGGCAGCCCTGCAACAAGCGGTACTGGCCGGTAAATCGGCAGACGACGGGCAACTGCAACTGGCTTACGCAATGAACGCCTTCGCCGATCACTTCCTCACGGACCTGTTTTCCGCCGGCCATGTGCGCGTGCCGCGCAAACAGCTGGCGGCCGTGGTCACCCCCAGTGACCTGGGCTCGCTGATCACCCGCTTCATGCACGACGAGGACAGCAAGTTCGGCCTGAATGTCAGCAACGCCCAGGGCGATCGTTGGCACGCCTATGGCGACAAGCGCTACTTCGACAGCGTCGACCACCGCAACCGCCAGCAGGTAAAGCAGGCGGTGCAGAGTTCGGCGGACGAGGTCTTCGCCAGCTACCTCAGCGGCAACCTGCCGGCTCCCGGCAGTTACGCGGCGCTCAAAGCCCTGCCGGACCTGAACGCCGCCAGGAGCGGCAACTTCTCCCCGCTGTTCGTGATGAGCGGCGACAAAGTGCTGCGCCGCAGCGACGTCAACAACCTCAACGACAGCAAGACCATCGACAACTGGTGGGGCTGGAGCACCTACCTGTTGCTGAAGAACTACAACCCGAACAAGCCGGCCGGCTACCTGGAAACCCCCAGCGCGGTTCCAACAATCCTTGCCGACGGCTGGCAAAGCCACAGCCCCAGCGAACCCAACTGGCTCCCCGGGCAGGCGGTACGCTACGCCATCAGCGAAACCAACGGCTTGAGCGAGTCGTACATCGGCCCCTGGTCGGCCTATGTGGAACTGAGCGACAGCTTCCAGCCGACCTTGAGCATCCCCGCCGGCACCAGCAACAGCAGCGCTACGGGGCGCAATGTGTTCCGCCAGTTCCGTGGCGGCTCACCGGAGCTGATCGGTTCCATCGACAAGAACGCCAGCCGCTTCATCGACCGCAACGCCTGATAAGGAGATCACCATGGCTATCAACCTGAAACTGCAACTGGCCTCCGGCCAATCCCTCAAGGGTGCGCCGCTGGAGCTGCTGCTCAACGGCGCCCCGATCGCCCGGGCCAATGTGGACGAACACGGCAACGTGACCTTCAACGCCAAGCCGGGAAGTGGCCAACTGGCCGTGCGCGTGGACCGCTCCATCCTGCACGCAGCCTGATCGCCGGTTGCAGGAGCGGGCTTGGCGGCACCGCACGAATGCCGTCAAGCGGTGACAGCCTGCTCCAGCAGACGCCCTTGCTCGATACGAATGTGCCGTGGATGGAAGCGCTTGAGACTGCTGCGATGGCCCACGCTGACAATGCTCAAGCCCGGCAACTGGTCGATCAGAGCCTGATACAGCGAGGCCTCATCTTCTTCGTCCATGGCCGACGTGGCCTCGTCCATATACAGCCACTGCGGCGCGTAAAGCAGGGCTCGAGCAAATGCCAGCCGCTGCTGCTCACCCGGCGACAACATGCGCTGCCAGTGATTGCTCTCGTCCAGGCGCGCCACCAGATGGGGCAGGCGGCAGGTTTCCAGGACCTGTGCATAACGCTCCTGCGGGTAGCTGTCGCCCGGTTGTGGATAACTCAGGGCTTCGCGCAGGCTGCCAATCGGCAAATAAGGTTTTTGCGGCAGGAACAGGTAACGCTGGTTCGGCAGCAGAATGCTCCCGTGCCCTGCCGGCCACAGCCGGCCCATGGCGCGTAGCAGGGTGCTCTTGCCACTGCCGGAGCGACCACTGAGCATCAACCGCTCGCCGGGCTTCACGGTCATCTGGGCACCGGCCAGCAAATGCCGGCCGTCAGCCAGGTCCAGGCCAAGATCGCGCACCTGCAACTGGGCGCCCTGATGTTGCACATCGATGGCCGGCGGGCGCTCTTCGTTGTCGCTCATGGCCTGGCGGAAGCTCAACAGACGGTCACACGTGGCACGCCAGGCGGCCAGGTCCGAATACGCGGTAATGAACCAGCTGAAGTTCTCCTGGACGTTGCCGAAAGCCGAGTTGATCTGCATCAGCTCGCCCAGCTCGATCTTGCCCGAGAAGTACCGCGGGGCTGCGACGATAAACGGGAAGATGATCGCGATCTGGCCATAGCCGGCGGTGAAGAAGGTCAGGCGCTTGGACACTTTCATGATGTCCCAGAAGTTGTGCCAGACCTTGCCGAAGCGGCTGCTCAAGCGCTGGTTTTCGTTGTTCTCGCCGTTGTACAGGGCAATGCTCTCGGCGTTCTCGCGCACTCGCACCATAGAGAAACGCAAGTCGGCTTCGAAGCGTTGTTGTTGATTGTTCAGGCCGATCAGGCGACGCCCGATCAGGTGGGTCAACCAACTGCCAACCAGGGCATAGACCAGCGCACACCAGAACATGTAGCCGGGGATGGTGTAGCCGAACACTTCGATGCTGCCAGACACACCCCACAAGATGATCGAGAAGGACACCAGGCTGACAATGTTGCGGATCAGCCCCAGGCCCAGGCTCAGGGTATTGCTGGTGAAACTGTTGAGGTCCTCGGAGATCCGCTGGTCCGGGTTATCGGTGTAGCCGCCCTGCTCCAGCTGGTAGTAGTTCTTGTTGCCCAGCCAGCGGGCGAAGTGCTTCTCGGTGAGCCAGGCCCGCCAGCGGATCGTCAGCATCTGGGTCAGGTACAGACGGTACACCGCCCCCAGGATCGCTACCGCGGCAATCCCGCAGAAATACAGGATCAAGTGCCAGAACGCCGCCTCGTCCTTCTTCTGCAAGGCGTTGTAGAAATCCTTGTACCAGCTGTTGATCCACACCGAGATGGCCACGCTGAACAGCGACAGGCCAATGACCGCGATCAGCAGCAACCAGGCCTTGCCCTTCTCCTCACTGCGCCAGTAGGGCGTGGTCATGGCCCAGACCCGGCGAAAGAATTGCCCGCGCACAGCATCGTTGACCGCGGAGTATTCAGCGTTCTGATTCATCGTTGAGGCTCGATAGGAAGAGGGACAAGCGTTGAGCCGATCATAGTAGATCGGCTCGCTTTTTCACGACGCCCGGCGGACATTCGTTCAGTCGCGGTTCAGCGACGGACGGGGCGCTTCTGCAGTTTGCGCTGCAAGGTGCGGCGGTGCATGCCCAGGGCCCGGGCAGTGGCGGAGATGTTGCCTTCGTGTTCGGTCAGCACGCGCTGGATGTGTTCCCACTGCAGACGATCCACCGACATCGGATTTTCCGGCACCAGGGTATCGAGATCGGCGTGCTCGGAGAGCAGCGCGGCCAACACGTCATCGGCATCCGCCGGCTTGCACAGGTAGTTGCAGGCACCGCGCTTGATCGCCTCCACGGCGGTGGCAATGCTGGAATAGCCGGTGAGGATCAGCACGCGCATCTCCGGGTCCAGCTCCAGCAGCTTGGGCAGCAGCACCAGCCCGGAGTCGCCGTCCATCTTCAGGTCCAACGCCGCGTAATCCGGCAGATCCTGCTGGGCAATGGCCAGGCCTTCTTCGGCGGAACCGGCGGTGCTCACGCGAAAGCCCCGGCGGCTCATGGCGCGCGCCATCACGCGGGTAAAGGTGGCGTCATCATCCACCAGCAACAGGTGCGGCAGTTCCTCGCCTTCGACTTGGATCTCTTCACTCATGGTCGTCTCCTCGGGCGGCACGGGGCAGGCGTAGCTCGGTGAGCGTTCCGCCTTCCTCATGACTGTAGAGTTTCACTGAGCCGCCAGCACGGGTCACGCTGGCCTTGCTCAAAAACAGGCCCAGGCCGAAGCCTTTGCCCTTGGTGGTAAAAAACGGCTTGCCGATCTGCTCGGCGATGGCCAAGGGTACTCCGGCGCCGTGGTCGCGAATACTGATGGTGAGGTTTTCCGCATCCCAGTCCAGGCGTACTTCCAGGCCTTCCGGGCACGCATCGGCGGCATTGTTCAGCAGGTTGAGCAGGGCCTGGGTCAGGTCCGGCGGCGGCGCCAGGCGCGGTACCGGCCCTTGGCCGAGCAGGTGGAAACGGTAGCTGGCTTCCGGGCGCATCAGGTGCCAGCGGTTCAGCGCTTCGTCCAGCCACTGGGTGACTTCCTGCATTTCCACCGCCAGGCGGCGGTTGGCCTCGGCGGCACGTACCAGCTGCTGCAAGGTTTCCTTGCACAGCTTGACCTGGTCCTGAAGCACGCTGAGGTCATCCTGCAACAGTGGGTCGGGATGGTCCTGGCGCATTTCCTTGAGCAGCACGCTCATGGTCGCCAGGGGCGTGCCCAACTCGTGGGCAGCGCCGGCGGCCTGGGTTGCCACCGCCAGCAACTGCTGGTCGCGCAGGCCCTCTTCACGACGAATCGCTCGCAGTTCTTCCTGGCGACGCAGTTCTTCGGCCATGCGCGCGGCGAAGAACGTAATCACCGCCGCAGCCAGAGCAAAACTCAGCCACATGCCGTAGACCTGCAGGTTTTCCCGGGCGATGGGGAAGGTCTGCAAGGGATAGAAGCGCGCCAGCAGCAGGGTATAGAGCGTCAGGGCGATACCCGACAGCACCACCGAGTAGCGCCAGGGCAAGGTCACCGCGGCGATGGTCAGGGGCACCAGGTAATAGGACACGAAGGGGTTGGTGGATCCGCCGGAGAAATACAGCAGGACACTGTGGATAAACAGGTCACAGGCCAGTTGCAGGGCGTATTCCAGCTCCGTCACCGGCCAGGAGGTCCGCAGGCGGATGGCGGTGAAGGCGCACAGCACCATGGAAAACATCAGGGTCACGCCCAGTTGCAACCAGGGCAGCGGTAGCAGGTCCAGCCAGTAGGCGAGCCCCACCGAACCGGCCTGAGCGGCCAGCACCAGGGTGCGGATAAAGGTCAGGCGCCAGAGGTTCTGACGGGTGGCGGACAACAATTTTACGGGGGCGAGCATGAGCTCTCCTGATGAGCGCTCCAGGGCAATCGCCGGGAGTATAACCAAGCCACCCCCGGCGCAGGCAAAACTGCGGCAAAGCGCCACACAAAAACAGCGGCAAACCGCGAGTTTTGAGCTACAAGCTACAAGCGCATCGGCTTTTCTTGCAGCTTGTCGCTTGAAACTTGCCGCTGCCTCATATGTCTGAAGGTTTCACCCAGGCTCTGACCTTATCCTGCGGACCGCACTCAAGGAGTTTTCATGCAGCATTTCAGTCGCAGCGTCGCCCTTCTCGCCCTCAGCGCCGGCGCCCTCACCAGCCTGCCCGCCCTGGCCGCCGATGAACTGCACTACAACCAGATATCCCTGCGTGCCGAAGTCAGCCAGGAAGTGGCCCGCGACCTGATGATCGTGACTCTCTACAGCGAATCGCAGAACACCGACCCGGCCAAGCTCGCCGCAGAAATCACCACCACCATGAACAAGGCCCTGGGCCAGGCACGCCAGGTCAAGGACGTGACCCTGCGCCAGGGCAGCCGCAACAGCTACCCGATCTACGACGGCAAGGGCCAGAAGATCACCGGCTGGCGTGAGCGCGCCGAGCTGCGCCTGGAAAGCGCCGACTTCGCCGCACTGTCCAAGCTCACCGGGGAACTGCTGGGCGACCTGAAGATGGGCGGAATGGACTTCGCCATCGCCGATCCAACCCGCAAGGCCAGCGAAGACGCGTTGCTCAAGGACGCGGTCAAGGCCTTCAAGGCCCGTGCGCAACTGGCCACCGAGGCCCTGGGCGGCAAGGGTTACAAGATCGTCAACCTGAACCTCAACAGCAACGGTTATCCACAGCCTTACATGCGTGCGCCGATGATGATGAAGGCCGCCAGCATGGATTCGGCCCCAGTGACGCCGGAAGTCGAGGCCGGCACCAGCCAGGTCAGCATGACCGCCGACGGCGCCATCGAAGTACTGATGCCCTAAGCTTCTGCCCGTCACTTCCAGCGGCGATAACCTTCTGCCGGCAGGTTATCGCCGTTTTTCGTTACCAACTATTTCAACCCCGGCCCCGGGGAACTCAGCTCGGTGATGTTAGAGTTATGGCCCTCGGTACGGAGCAGGTCAGATGTTATTGACGTCCGCCGGGTATACTGCGCCTTTCCTATAAGAGTCTCTTCAATGACCGCAGATCGCATCGGCGAACGCCTGCGCCGCTATCGCCGCGCCGCCAAGAAAACCCTGCGCCAGATTGCCAGCGAGTCCGGCCTGACGGCCAGCTTCCTCTCCCAAGCAGAACGCAACCTCACCGGGGTCTCCATCTCGTCCCTGGTCAACATTGCCAAGTCTCTGAACGTTCCGCTGAACGCCCTGTTCGACCAGCCGATTCAGGCACAGCCCGACTCCCACGACGGCAAGCGAGTGCGCTACACCATCGAAGGCCAGCCACTGGCCTACGAACGCCTGTCCAGCTCGTTTCCGGGCAACCTGATCAACGCGGTGAAGATGAACATACCGGTGGGCTATCAGTCGGAGCTGATTTCCCATGACGGCTCGGAGTTTTCCTACGTGCTTTCTGGGCAGATCGCCTACACCATCGAAGGTCAGCAATACCCGCTCAGCGCCGGAGACTCGGTGCACTTCGACGCGACCAAGACACATTGCCTGGCCAATGTTGGCAATGGCCCGGCGGAAGTGCTGACCGTCACCACCATGGGCCTGTTCGACGACCATTCAGCGGCCTGAACCCAACGCCTGGCTGCCACGCCGCCCCTCACCGACAAACGTGCGCACAAGGAGAAATGTTAGTCACGCTTAATTTTCGTTGACCGCGATTTCAGCATGACTTAATTTCGGCATCGGCGAATCGACAATCAACAACACCAATAACGATCGCCGTCGCCGCACAGGGTCCACGGGGCTGCATCCACGCCCCATAAACAGGCGAGTTTCCATGGCCCACAAGGCCAATCCTCAGACATGCCCTAGAAAAAGAAAAATGAGGTTTGCATGGATAAGACCTTTGCGCTTCAGGTTTGGCACACAGCTGGGATGACCCGCGGCATTGCACCGTCAACCGCCACCAGCCACCTCCACAGTGACAACTTCACTGCGAGCCCCGATTTCAACACCGCCGACGATGTGCTGCTCACTCGCCATCGCCTGCACGATCACGGGCATCCGTTCTCCACGGCCTCCCTTACCCAGCCGCCCCGCACCAGCCGGTCAGCCGAATGCAACGAACCTATGCAGCAGACCATCAAGGCCAGGCGTCCCTACCGCGCGTCGGCCGGCGCTCGCCCCTGCAACGCACCGACAGGGCGCGCGACACGCACCGCCTGCCCCGAAAAAAGGCAGCACATGCACCACAAAACACCAGCGCAAACGATCAAATGCGTCAAGTTTTATACAAATGCGTCATTCCTGTACGTTCGTTCCACTCTTTGAGACTTGTGGCAGCCCTGCATCTTGCATTGGGTATGAGGGCTGCATAAGTATCGGCGGGTCGACTCACAAGGTCGCCCTCTACACCAAAAATGACAACAAATCATGAGGCCACCATGTTCAAGAAAGCAGTCCTTCCGTTTTTAGTCAGCGCCGGCTTGCTTGCCAGCGCCCCCTTCGCCCAGGCGGCGACTAACCTGGTGTTCTGCTCTGAAGGGAGCCCGGCCGGTTTCGACCCTGGCCAGTACACCACCGGAACCGACTTCGACGCCTCAGCCGAAACCCTGTACAACCGCCTCAGCCAGTTTGAACGGGGCGGCACCGCCGTCATCCCGGGCCTGGCCACCAGCTGGGACATCTCGGACGACGGTCTGACTTACACCTTCCACCTGCGCGAAGGCGTCAAGTTCCATACCACGCCGTACTTCACCCCGACCCGCACCTTCAACGCCGATGACGTGCTGTTCACCTTCAACCGCATGATCGACAAGGACATGCCGTTCCGTAAGGCCTACCCCACCGAATTCCCGTACTTCACCGACATGGGGATGGACACCAACATCACCAAGGTCGAGAAAGTCGACGACAAGACCGTCAAGTTCACCCTCAAGACCGTGGACGCCGCGTTCATCCAGAACCTGGCCATGAGCTTCGCCTCGATCCAGTCCGCCGAGTACGCCGACAAGCTGCTCAAGGAAGGCAAGGCCAGCGACATCAACCAGAAGCCGATCGGCACCGGCCCGTTCGTGTTCAAGAGCTACCAGAAAGACTCGAACATCCGCTACACCGGCAACAAGGACTACTGGAAACCTGAAGACGTGAAGATCGACAACCTGATCTTCGCCATTACCACCGACCCGTCGGTGCGCATTCAGAAGCTGAAGAAGAACGAATGCCAGGTCACCCTGTTCCCGCGTCCGGCCGACCTCAAGGCGCTCAAGGAAGACAAGACCCTGAAGATGCCTGAACAGGCAGGCTTCAACCTCGGCTACATCGCCTACAACGTGATGCCGGTTCTCAAGGGCCGCACCGACGCCAACCCGCTGGCCGACCTCAAGGTGCGCCAGGCCCTGGACATGGCGGTGAACAAGCCGCAGATCATCGACTCGGTGTATCAGGGCGCCGGCCAGCTGGCGGTCAACGCCATGCCGCCGACCCAGTGGTCCTACGACACCACCATCAAGGATGCCAAGTACGACCCTGAGAAAGCCAAGGAGCTGCTCAAGGAAGCCGGCATCAAGGAAGGCACCCAGATCACCCTGTGGGCCATGCCGGTACAACGCCCGTACAACCCCAACGCCAAGCTGATGGCCGAAATGCTGCAGTCCGACTGGGCCAAGATCGGCCTGAAAGTGAACATCGTCAGCTACGAGTGGGGCGAGTACATCAAGCGCTCCAAGGGCGGTGAAAACCAGGCGATGATCATCGGCTGGAGCGGCGACAATGGTGACCCCGACAACTGGCTGGGCACCCTGTTCGGCTGTGATGCAATGAACGGCAACAACTTCTCGAAATGGTGCGACAAGCCTTACGACGCCCTGATCAAGCAAGCCAAGGCCACCTCGGATGTCGCCAAACGCACCGAGCTGTACAAGCAGGCGCAACACATCCTCAAGGACGCTGTACCGATGACACCGATCGCACACTCGACGGTGTTCCAACCCATGCGCGCCAACGTGCAGGATTTCAAAATCAGCCCATTCGGCTTGAACTCCTTCTATGGCGTCAGCATCGGCAAATAAGGTTCTGCAACGGCGACGTCCCTGACGTCGCCGTTGTTTTACCGGCCCACACTGGAAGAATCCGCCCGACGTGACGAGATACCGCCCTGACACAGAGCGGTCCGACGAATTCAGAGCTGATTCCTACAGCGTTTTCAGGCACTGCGGATATACGCCCCTGCCCTCGCCCCCTAACGTCGAGGCAAGGCAAAACCGCGTCTGCCAATGGGCATTTGCTAGCGCCATGGTTTGGCATCAATGACCTGTACAGGCTCCAGGAAGGAGCCATGGTTCATTGATCTTCACCACAAAAAATGGAGATGGACCGTCATGCGTCATTCCCTGATTTTCTCGGCCCTGCTGGGCACTGGCCTGCTGGCCGCCAGCGCCATCAGCGGCGCCGCCGAACGCAGCCTGGTGTTCTGTTCCGAAGGCAGCCCGGCGGGCTTTGACACCGCGCAATACACCACCGCCACCGACAACGACGCCGCCGAGCCGCTGTACAACCGGCTGGTGGAGTTCGAGAAAGGCGCCACCAACGTGCTGCCCGCACTGGCCAAGAGCTGGGACATTTCCGAAGACGGCCTGACCTACAGCTTTCACCTGCGTGAAGGGGTGAAATTCCACAGCACGCCCTACTTCAAGCCAAGCCGCGACCTCAACGCCGACGATGTGCTGTTCACCTTCAACCGCATGCTCGACGCCGATCACCCGTTCCGTAAGGCCTACCCGACGGAGTTCCCCTACTTCAACGGCATGAGCCTGAACAAGAACATCGCCAAGGTCGAGAAAACCGGTCCGCTGACCGTGGTCATGACCCTCAATACCGTGGACGCGGCGTTCATCCAGAACCTGGCCATGAGCTTCGCCGCGATCCTCTCCGCCGAATACGCCGAGCAACTGCTCAAGGCCGGCACCCCGAGCCAGATCAACCAGAAACCCATCGGCACCGGGCCGTTCGTGTTCCAGCGTTACCAGAAAGACTCGCAGATCCGCTACGCCGCCAACCCACACTACTGGGACCCGAGCCGGGTCAAGCTCGACCGGTTGATCTTCGCCATCAACACCGATGCCTCGGTGCGGGTGCAGAAGCTGCGGGCCGGCGAATGCCAGGTGACCCTGCACCCGCGCCCCGCCGATATCGATGCGCTGAAAAACGACCCGAAACTGCAAGTCATCGAAAAGCCCGGCTTCAACCTGGGCTACATCGCCTACAACGTGCAGCACAAACCCTTCGACCAGCTCGAGGTGCGCCAGGCGCTGGACATGGCGGTGAACAAACCGAGCATCCTCAACGCCGTGTACCAGAGCGCCGGGCAACTCGCCGTCAACGCCATGCCGCCGACCCAGTGGTCCTACGACACCACCATCAAGGATGCCCCCTACAACCCGGAAAAGGCCCGCGAGCTGCTCAAGGCCGCCGGGGTCAAGGAAGGCACGGAAATCACCCTGTGGGCCATGCCCGTGCAACGCCCCTACAACCCCAACGCCAAGCTGATGGCCGAAATGCTGCAGTCCGACTGGGCGAAGATCGGCCTCAAGGTGAAGATCGTCAGCTACGAATGGGGCGAGTACATCAAGCGCACCAAGAATGGCGAGCACGACATCAGCCTGATCGGCTGGACCGGCGACAACGGTGACCCGGACAACTGGCTGGGCACCCTGTACAGCTGCGACGCCATCGGCGGCAACAACTACTCCATGTGGTGCAACCCGCAATACGACAAGCTGATCAAGCAGGCCAAGGTCGTCACCGACCGTGAGCAACGCAGCCTGCTGTACCAACAGGCCCAGCAGTTGCTCAAGCAACAGGTGCCGATCACACCCGTGGCCCACTCGACGATCAACCAGCCATTGAGCGCAAAAGTAGAGGGTTTCAAGGTCAGCCCGTTCGGCCGTAACGCCTTCTCGGATGTCAGCCTGGCCCCATAACCGATGAGCCAAAACCCTGGGGGCGTTTTTCGCCCCCACGCAGGCGCTTTGCCTGAATTTGGCGAATCAGCCTGATGCAAACGTTTGCGATGCCTTGAATGAGTTCCAAAAACCAGCCGGCCCAAAAAAACCGGCATCTAAAAAAAGAAAACAAAGGAGCTTCACCCATGAAACTGAGCAGCAGCGCATTGTTAGCCTTGGCTATCAGTAGCATCACCGCCACGGCCTATGCGGAGAACGTCAGCCAGGACTTCGTCCCGACTGAACTCAACAGCACCAAGGCCCAGGCTGAAGCCAAGGGGTTCATCGAAGGACAAAGCCTGTCGGGCACCACGCGCAACTGGTACGCCAACGAGCTGAAACGTCGCAATGACCGTTTTTCGTACAACCACAATGGTGTAGATACCTCGACTCCGCGTCGGATCAACTGGGTCCAGGGCACCATCCTCAACTACACCTCGGGTTTCACCGAAGGCACCGTGGGCGTCAGCACCGAAGTCGCGGCCTACAACGCTATTGCTCTGGATCGTGACCGCAAGGACATCGCCGGCAAGAACAACCGCACCCTGACCCATTCCGACGGTGACGCCGTGGGCCAGTGGAGCAAGCTCGGCCTGGCCAACGTCAAGTTCCGCGTGTCCAACACCACCCTGACCGCCGGCCGGCAGAACTTCAGCACGCCGATCGTCGACGTCATCGGCAACCGTGCACTGCCTTCGAGCTTTGAAGGGGTGAGCATCCACAGCGAAGAGTTCAACAACCTGTCGTTCGATGCCGGCACCTTCGACCGGGTATCGCCACGGACCGAACAGAGCCTGTCGAAATTCCGCTCCGAATACACCAGCAACACCGCCGAGACCGACCGCGTGAGCATCGTCGGCCTCAACTACCAGCCGCTGAAAAGCCTGAAGACCAGCCTCTACGCCTCCAAGGTGGAAGACTTCTGGAACCAGTACTACTTCGGCGCCACCCACGAGCTGGGCGACAGCTCGGTGCTGAGCCTGACCACCGGCCTGAACTACTACAAGACCGTCGACACCGGCAAGAAAGAGATGGGCGAGATCGACAACGATACCTACTCCCTGTCCATGGGGTTGACCCACCAGGCCCACAGCCTGACCTTCTCGTACCAGGAAGTCAGCGGCAACGAGTACTTCGACTACCTGCACGAAACCAACGGCATCTACCTGGCCAACTCCCTGCTCTCGGACTTCAACGGCCCGAACGAGAAATCCTTCCAGATCGCCTACGGCCTGAACATGGCCGAATACGGCGTGCCCGGCCTCAAGTTCAACGTCTACCAGGCTCGCGGCTGGGGCATCGACGGTACCCACTACACCGGCAGCGCCTACGGCGGCATCAACTCCGAAGGCAAGCTCTACGGTGTGAGAACCATGGATGGCGAAACCCACTACGAATACGGCATCGGCGCCTCCTACGCCGTGCAGAGCGGGCCACTGAAAGCCACCGCGATCCGTGCCACCTACACCACGCACCGCGCGAGCAAGAACCAGGCCGACGGCAACATCAACGAGTTCCGCCTGGTTACCACCATCCCGTTCAATATTCTCTAACCCACCAGTTGAAGGGCGGATTCATGACGAATCCGCCGTTCAAGCTAATCTGGTTCAATCGATTGCAGAGGGTTCCTGATGAACATGCTTCCCCTGAAAGCGGCCATTGGCGCCGCCCTGCTGAGCGCCGCCCTCGGCGCCACAGCCAAACCCTTGGTGGTCTGTACCGAAGCCAGCCCGGAAGGCTTCGATATGGTCCAGTACACGACTGCAGTCACGGCCGACGCAGTGGCGGAAACCATTTTCAACCGACTGGTGGACTTCAAGCCCGGCACCACTGACATCGAACCGGCACTGGCCGAGTCCTGGGACATCAGCCCGGACGGCCTGCAATACACCTTCCACCTGCGCAAGGGCGTCAAGTTCCACAGCACCGACTACTTCACCCCGACCCGCGACATGAACGCCGACGACGTGCTCTGGAGCTTCCAGCGCCAGCTGGACCCGAAGCACCCCTGGCATGACAAGTCCAGCGTGGGCTTCCCCTACTTCGAAAGCATGGGTTTCAAGGAACTGCTCAAAAGCGTCGAGAAAACCGACGAGCACACCGTGGTCTTCACCCTGACCCGCCGTGAAGCGCCATTCCTGGCCGACATCGCCATGGCCTTCTCATCGATCTTCCCGGCGGAGTACGCCGACAAGCTGCTCAAGGAAGGCAAGACGGCCGACCTCAACAGCAAGCCCATCGGCACCGGCCCCTTCATCTTCAACCGCTACGCCAAGGACGCCCAGGTACGCTTCAAGGCCAACCCGGACTACTTCCGCGGCAAGCCACCGGCCGACCCGCTGGTGCTGGCGATCACCATCGACAACAACGTGCGCCTGCAGAAGCTCAAGGCCAACGAGTGCCAGGTTGCCCTGTACCCCAAGCCCGATGACATCCCCAGCATCAAGGCCGACGCCAACCTCAAGGTCGACGAACTGGCGGCCATGACCACCAGCTACATCGCCATGAACACCACCCGCAAATACATGAGCGACGTGCGGGTACGCAAAGCCATCAACATCGCCTTCGACAAGGAAGCCTACGTCAACAGCCTCTACGGCAAAGGCAACGCGCTGATTGGCACCGACCCCTATCCGCCGACCCTGCTGGGCTTCAACAACAGCCTGAAGAATCCGCCCCGGGACCTGGACAAGGCCCGCGCCCTGCTCAAGGACGCCGGGGTGCCGGACGGTACCGTGATCACCCTGTTCACCCGCAACGGCGGCGGCCCGACCAACCCCAACCCCCTGCTCGGTGCGCAGATGATGCAGGCCGACCTGGCCAAGATCGGCCTCAAGCTTGAGATCCGCGTCATGGAATGGGGCGAGATGCTCAAGCGTGCGAAAAACGGCGAACACGATATGGTGTCGGCCGGCTGGGCGGGGGACAACGGTGACCCGGACAACTTCCTGACCCCGAACCTGAGTTGTGACGCGGCGAAAAACGGCGAAAACTACTCCCGCTGGTGCAATAAGGCGTTCCAGGAGCTGATCGACCAGGCCCGCGGAGACACTGAACCTGCCACGCGCGCCGCGCTCTATGAAAAGGCCCTGCTAGTGTTCGAACAGGACCAACCGTGGATCCCCATGGCCTATCCGAAAGTGTTCACCGCCATGCGCAAGAACGTCGAGGGTTATCACCAGAGCCCCCTGACCACCAACAACTTCGCTACCACCCAAGTGAAGTAATAAGAAACGCCCGCCGTCCTTGACCCCAAGGATGGCGGGAACGCCTAACCGGCTGATTGAGGTACTTCAGAAGATGTTTAGTTTTATTGCCCGCCGTGTGGGGTTGCTGATTCCCACATTCTTCGGCATCACCTTGCTGACCTTCGCCTTGATACGCATGATTCCCGGCGACCCCGTGGAAGTCATGATGGGCGAGCGTCGGGTCGACCCTGAGATGCATGCCCAGGCAATGGAACGCCTTGGATTGAACAAACCGCTGTACGCCCAGTACCTGGACTACATCGGCAAGCTGGCCCAGGGCGACCTGGGCGAGTCCCTGCGTACCCGCACCAGCGTGTGGAGCGAATTCACCTCGCTGTTCCCCGCGACCCTGGAGCTGTCCATGGCCGCCCTGCTGTTCGCCGGCGTACTCGGCTTGCTGGCGGGGGTGATCGCCGCCTTGAAGCGAGGGTCGCTGTTCGACCACGGGGTGATGGGCATCTCGCTGGCGGGCTATTCGATGCCGATCTTCTGGTGGGGCCTGATCCTGATCATGTTCTTCTCGGTAAGCCTGGGCTGGACCCCGGTGTCCGGGCGTATCGACCTGCTCTACGACATCGAGCCGAAAACCGGCTTCATGCTCATCGACACCCTGCTGGCCGAAGACACCAGCGCCTTCTTCGATGCCCTGCAACACCTGATCCTGCCAGCCATCGTGCTGGGCACCATTCCGCTGGCGGTGATCGCCCGGATGACCCGCTCCTCGATGCTCGAAGTGCTGCGCGAGGACTACATCCGCACCGCCAAGGCCAAGGGCCTGTCGCCGGCGCGGGTGGTGTTCGTCCACGGCCTGCGTAACGCGCTGATTCCGGTACTGACCGTGGTCGGCCTGCAAGTCGGCACGCTGCTGGCCGGTGCGGTCCTGACCGAAACCATCTTCTCCTGGCCGGGCATCGGCAAGTGGCTGATCGAAGCCATCGGCGCCCGGGACTACCCCGTGGTGCAAAACGGCATCCTGCTGATCGCCTGCCTGGTGATCATGGTCAACTTCGTGGTGGACATCCTCTACGGCTTTGCCAACCCACGCATCCGTCATCAGCGCTGAGATCAAGACTAATGAGCACTCCAACTTCCTCAGTAGCAGTCGATCAAAGCCTGCTCTATCCGTCCGTCTACAAAGAGTTCTGGCAGCACTTCTCCCGCAACAAGGGCGCGGTGGCCGGCTTGCTGTTCATGCTGCTGATCGTGTTCTGCGCACTGTTCGCCCCCTGGGTGGCACCGCACAACCCCAGCGAGCAATACCGTGACTTCCTGCTGACCCCGCCGGCCTGGCTCGAAGGCGGGCAGATGCAGTTCCTGCTGGGCACCGATGAACTGGGCCGCGACCTGCTGTCGCGCCTGATCCAGGGCTCGCGCCTGTCGCTGCTGATCGGCCTGTCGTCGGTGGTGATGTCGCTGATCCCGGGGATTCTCCTGGGGCTGTTCGCCGGGTTCTTCCCGCGCTTGCTGGGCCCGACCATCATGCGCCTGATGGACATCATGCTGGCCCTGCCCTCGCTGCTGCTGGCCGTGGCGATTGTCGCCATCCTCGGCCCAGGCCTGATCAACACCGTGATCGCCATTGCCGTGGTGTCCCTGCCGTCCTACGTGCGCCTGACCCGCGCCGCGGTGATGGGCGAGCTCAACCGCGACTACGTGACCGCTGCGCGCCTGGCCGGTGCCGGCCTGCCGCGCCTGATGTTCATCACCGTGCTGCCCAACTGCATGGCGCCGCTGATCGTCCAGGCCACCTTGAGCTTCTCCTCGGCGATCCTCGACGCCGCCGCCCTGGGCTTCCTCGGCCTGGGCGTGCAACCGCCGACGCCGGAGTGGGGCACCATGCTGGCCTCGGCCCGCGACTACATCGAACGCGCCTGGTGGGTGGTGAGCCTGCCGGGCCTGACCATTTTGCTCAGCGTGCTGGCAATCAACCTGATGGGCGACGGCCTGCGCGATGCGCTGGACCCGAAACTCAAGAACGCCGCCTGAGGAGATTCCCATGTCACTGCTAGAAATCAAGAATCTCAATGTCCGTTTCGGCGACGCCACGGCGGTGCCGGTGGTCGATGGCCTCGACCTCAAGGTCGACAAGGGCGAAGTGCTGGCCATCGTCGGCGAATCCGGCTCCGGCAAATCGGTGACCATGATGGCCCTGATGGGCCTGATCGAGCACCCCGGCATCGTCACCGCCGATGCCTTGAGCTTCGACGGCCGCGACATGCTCAAGCTCAGCGCCCGCCAGCGCCGGCAGATCGTCGGCAAGGACCTGGCCATGGTCTTCCAGGACCCGATGACCGCGCTGAACCCCAGCTACACCGTGGGCTTCCAGATCGAGGAAGTGCTGCGCCTGCACCTGAAGATGTCCAGCAAGGCCGCACGAAAGCGCGCCATCGAACTGCTGGAGAAGGTCGAAATCCCCGGTGCTGCCAGCCGCATGGACGCCTACCCGCACCAACTGTCCGGCGGCATGAGCCAGCGGGTGGCGATTGCCATGGCGATTGCCGGCGAACCCAAGCTGCTGATCGCCGACGAACCCACCACTGCCCTGGACGTGACCATCCAGGCGCAGATCATGGACCTGCTGCTGAACCTGCAAAAGGAGCAGAACATGGGCCTGGTGCTGATCACCCACGACCTCGCCGTGGTGGCCGAAACCGCCCAGCGGGTGTGCGTGATGTACGCCGGCCAGGCGGTTGAAGTCGGCCAGGTGCCGCAGCTGTTTGACATCCCCGCGCACCCCTACAGCGAAGCGCTGCTGGCGGCGATCCCCGAGCACAGCCTCGGCGCCACGCGCCTGTCGACCCTGCCGGGCATCGTCCCCGGGCGCTACGACCGGCCCCAGGGCTGCCTGCTGTCGCCGCGCTGCCCGTACGTGCAAGAGAAGTGCCGTGCGCAGCGCCCCAGCCTTGATCCGCAAGCCGCCAGCCTGGTGCGCTGCTTCTACCCGCTGAATCAGGAGGTGGCGTAATGGCCGTCGTTCTTACCGCCCGCGACCTGACCCGTCACTACGAAGTGTCCCGAGGCCTGTTCAAGGGCCACGCCACCGTACGCGCCCTCAACGGCGTGTCCTTTGAGCTGGAAGCCGGCAAGACCCTGGCCGTGGTCGGCGAGTCCGGCTGCGGCAAGTCCACCCTGGCCCGGGCCCTGACCCTGATCGAGGAGCCGTCCTCCGGCTCGCTGAAGATCGCCGGGCAGGAAGTCGCCGGTGCCGACAAGGCCCAGCGCAAGCAGCTGCGCAAAGACGTGCAGATGGTGTTCCAGAGCCCTTATGCCTCGCTCAACCCGCGGCAGAAAATCGGCGATCAACTGGCCGAACCGCTGCTGATCAACACCAAGCTGTCGGCCGCTGAACGCCGGGAAAAAGTCCAGGCCATGATGAAACAGGTGGGCCTGCGCCCCGAGCATTACCAGCGCTACCCACACATGTTCTCCGGCGGTCAGCGCCAGCGCATCGCCCTGGCCCGGGCGATGATGCTGCAACCCAAGGTGCTGGTGGCGGATGAACCGACCTCGGCCCTGGACGTGTCGATCCAGGCCCAGGTGCTGAACCTGTTCATGGACCTGCAGCAGGAATTCAACACCGCCTACGTATTCATCTCCCACAACCTGGCGGTGGTGCGTCACGTCGCCGACCAGGTGCTGGTGATGTACCTCGGCCGGCCGGTGGAAATGGGCCCCAAGGAGGACATCTACACCCGCCCCCTGCACCCCTACACCCAGGCCCTGCTGTCGGCGACCCCGACCATTCATCCAGACCCGGACAAGCCGAAGATCAAGATCGTCGGCGAACTGCCCAACCCGCTGAACCCGCCACCCGGCTGTGCCTTCCACAAGCGCTGCCCCTACGCCACCGAGCGTTGCAGCACCGAAGAGCCGGCCCTGCGCCAACTCGACAGCCGGCAAGTGGCCTGCCACTACGCCGAGCAATTCGTGCTGTAGCGGCCATGAAAAAGGCGCTCCCGAATGCCTCCGGGAGCGCCTGAACCTTGTTCGACCCGCCCCTGGCGACGGATTGCGCATCAGTCCGTCGCTGGGGGTTTCTTTTAGCCCTGGCTGTCGCCTTCATCGGTGGTCTGATCGTCATCGCCTGAACTGCCGCCCTGGCCTTCATCGCCCGGCTCCGAGTCGGACTTGGCAAGCATCTGCACCGGTGCGCTCTGGCTCGACTGATAGCCCGGCTCTTTCACCTGCATCAGGTTGTGGGCCCAGGCCGCCGAAGTTCCGAGCGACAGCATCACCAGCACTTTGATCAACAGCACAACGCGTTGGAAAATTCTCATAGCCGATTCCATCCCTTCATAGGTGAATCTTCGAAGGCTGCAAGCCCTGCCGTACAGTGACCACAGCACTGTCTGAAACCTAGTCGTGATCTCCCGGCTTTTCCAGATAGCCCCCTATCGATACCCGAGCCGTCCAAGCCCTTCCGACTAACGGCGCTCCCAGGAAGACACCACAACCCGCAGGGGCGGCGACGGGCCATTCCTGCGCGCATAAAAAAGCCCCGCAGTCTGCACAGCGGGGCTTCGGGGCTTGCCGGCGAACTTAGTGGTGTTCGCGGGTGGCGCGGAATTTCACGTCCGGCCAGCGCTCTTCCATCAGCGCCAGGTTGACCCGGGTCGGCGCCAAGTAGGTCAGGTGACCACCGCCGTCCAGGGCCAGGTTTTCCACCGCCTTGTTGGAAAACTCTTCGAGCTTCTTCTTGTCGCTGCACTCGATCCAACGGGCGGACCACACGGTGATCGGCTCATAGGAGCACTCCACCTTGTATTCCTCCTTCAGGCGGCTGGCCACCACATCGAACTGCAGCACACCGACGGCGCCGAGAATGATGTCGTTGCTGCGCTCGGGGAAGAACACCTGGGTCGCACCCTCTTCGGCCAGCTGTTGCAGGCCCTGACGCAACTGCTTGGACTTGAGCGGGTCCTTCAGGCGCACGCGGCGGAACAGTTCCGGGGCAAAGTGCGGGATCCCGGTGAACCCCAGGGCCTCGCCTTCGGTGAAGGTATCGCCGATCTGGATGGTGCCGTGGTTGTGCAGGCCGATGATGTCGCCAGCGTAGGCTTCTTCCAGCTGTTCACGCTCGGAGGAGAAGAAGGTCAGGGCGTCGCCGATGCGCACGTCCTTGCCGGTGCGCACGTGGCGCATCTTCATGCCCTTCTCATACTTGCCCGAGCAGATGCGCATGAAGGCAATACGGTCGCGGTGCTTGGGGTCCATGTTGGCCTGGATCTTGAACACGAAACCGCTGAATTTCTCTTCCTGCGGCGCCACGCTGCGCTCATTGGCTACACGCGGCAGCGGCAGCGGCGCCCAATCCACCACGGCGTCCAGCACGTGGTCGACACCGAAGTTGCCCAGGGCGGTACCGAAGAACACCGGGGTCAGCTGGCCGTCGAGGAACTCCTGCTGGTTGAACTCATGGCAGGCACCCTGCACCAGCTCCAACTGCTCGATGAAGCGCTCGTACTCGTCACCCAGGTGGGCGCGGGCTTCGTCGGAATCGAGCTTCTCGATGATCTTGGTTTCGGTGCGCTCGTGGCCGTGGCCTGGGGTGTAGACGATGATGTAATCGTCCGCCAGGTGGTACACGCCCTTGAAGTCGCGGTAGCAACCGATCGGCCAGGTGATCGGCGCAGCCTTGATCTTCAGCACTGCTTCGATTTCGTCCAGCAGCTCGATCGGGTCGCGAATGTCGCGGTCGAGTTTGTTGATGAAGCTGACGATCGGCGTGTCGCGCAGACGGCAGACGTCCATCAGGGCGATGGTCCGGGGCTCAACGCCCTTACCGCCGTCGAGCACCATCAGCGCCGAGTCCACCGCGGTCAGGGTGCGGTAGGTGTCTTCCGAGAAGTCTTCGTGGCCCGGGGTGTCCAGCAGGTTGATCATGTGTTCGCGGTAGGGGAACTGCATGACCGACGTGGTAATGGAAATACCCCGCTGCTTCTCCATCTCCATCCAGTCGGAAGTGGCATGGCGGTCGGACTTACGCGATTTGACCGTGCCCGCCACCGCAATGGCCTTGCCCATCAGCAAGAGCTTCTCGGTGATGGTGGTCTTACCCGCATCCGGGTGGGAAATAATGGCGAAAGTGCGGCGTTTCGCGACTTCGGCGGCCTGTTGGGTCATGGGAAATCGCCTGGCGGTGATCAAAAAAGGGCGCAGATTATAGCCCAGACAACCGCTCGCGGGCCACAGCTGCCCCCACCGGCCAGGCGACCGACTGGCAAATGAACGGTGGCTAAATGCTGCCAATTATGGAACCTTTTAAAACGTGGAGACGTCCACTCCCCTGTCACGCTCTGTCGTCTGGGGCTGAAATATCAGCAAGTTAGCTTGACGAAGCTGCGCTCATGGCTCGTTCACCCGCCGCTCTGCCGGCACTCGACGAGCTGCTTTTCGCGCGTACTTTCGCGGCAGCCAGGAATGGCCCTGCCACACGGGAAAGTGCCCGCCGACCGAAAAAAGGAGTCCGCCTGTGGCTATTCGCTATGGCAAAGGGCTGATAGGAGGCGCTGCGGTCATCGCCCTCCTGGCCCTGCTGGTCCACTGGATCGGCATTACTACGATCGAACACTACCGCGACGATCTGTTGTTCTACCTGCAAGCTCATCTGTTCCTGGTCCTGGCGTCCATGCTCGCCGCACTGCTAGTCGGCATCCCCGCCGGCATCTTCCTCAGCCGCCCGAGCATGGTCAGACGCGCCGAACGCTTCATGCAAGTGTTCAACATCGGCAACACCGTCCCCCCTCTGGCCGTCCTGGCCATCGCCCTGGGGATTCTCGGCATCGGCAGTGGCCCGGCCATCTTCGCGTTGTTCCTCGCCTCCTTGCTGCCCATCGTGCGCAACACCTATGAAGGCCTGAAAAACGTTCAGGGCTCCCTCAAGGAAGCCGCGGTCGGCATCGGCATGACCCCGCGCCAAGTGCTGTGGAAAGTCGAATTGCCCAACGCCGTGCCGATCATCATCGGTGGCGTGCGAGTGGCCCTGGCGATCAACGTCGGCACCGCGCCCCTGGCCTTCCTGATCGGCGCCAACAGTCTGGGCAGCCTGATTTTCCCCGGCATTGCCCTGAACAATCAGCCGCAACTGCTGCTCGGCGCCGCCTGCACCGCACTGCTGGCCTTGCTCCTCGACGGCCTGGTCACCCTGGCCAGCCGCCTTTGGCTGGAACGCGGCCTGCGCCCGTCCTAAGCCCGCCCGAGACAAGGAACCGACATGAAAAAACTAAGCCTGATACTTGGCTGCGCCCTGCTGTTTGCCGGGCTGGCCCACGCTGCGGAAAAACCGCTGATCCGCATTGGCGCCCGAGTCTTCACCGAACAGACCCTGCTGGCGGAAATCACCTCCCAGTACCTGCGCAGCAAGGGCTATGACACCCGCGTTACTGGTGGCCTGGGCAGCAACCTGGCCCGCAGTGCCCAGGAAAGCGGGCAACTGGACCTGATCTGGGAGTACACCGGGGTGTCGCTGGTGGCCTACAACCACATCGACGAGAAACTCGACAGCCAGCAGTCCTACGCCCGAGTGAAAGAACTCGACGCGAAAAAAGGCCTGGTCTGGTTGGCGCCGTCCAAATTCAGCAACACCTACGCCCTGGCCCTGCCGGAGAGCGTGGCCAAGGAACACCCGCAGATCAACAGCATCAGCGACCTGACCCAGGCCCTGGCCGAAAAGCCCGAGGAGAACCGCCTGGTGGCCCTGGACACCGAGTTCGCCAACCGCTCGGACGGCATGGCCGGCATGGTCAAGCTGTATGACATGAACCTGACCCGTAAAAACACCCGGCAAATGGACGCCGGCCTGGTCTACACCGCCCTGCGCAACGGCCAGGTGTTTGCCGGCCTGGTCTACACCACCGACGGTCGGCTCAACGCCTTCAAGCTCAAGCTGCTGGAGGACGACAAGCACTACTTCCCGGACTACACCGCCGCCCCCGTGGTGCGTCAGGTGTACCTCGACGCCCACCCGCAATTGGCCGCAGACCTCAAGCCGCTGGCGGCGCTGTTCGATGACGAAACCATGCGCCAGCTGAACGCGCGGGTCGACGTCGACCATGAAAGCCCTTCCGCCGTGGCCGCCGATTTCCTGCGCCAGCATCCGATCAACCACTGATAGAGAGGAGAAGACATGGAATTTTTAAACGCCTTTTCCCATCTCGATTGGGCTCAGGTCCTGCACCTGACCTGGCAGCACATCACCCTGGTAGGCATCGCCGTGACCCTGGCCATCGTCTTTGGCGTACCGCTGGGCATCCTGATGACCCGCTTCCCGACCCTGGCCGGCCCGCTGCAGGCCAGCGCCACGGTGTTGCTGACCATCCCCTCCATCGCCCTGTTCGGCCTGCTGCTGCCGTTCTACTCCAGGTTCGGCCAGGGCCTGGGCCCGCTGCCGGCCATCACTGCGGTGTTCCTTTATTCCCTGCTGCCGATCATGCGCAACACCTACCTGGCGCTGACCGGCGTCGAGCCGGGCATCCGCGAAGCGGCCCGCGGCATCGGCATGACCTTCGGCCAGCGCCTGCGCATGGTCGAGTTGCCGATCGCGGTGCCGGTGATCCTCGCCGGGGTGCGCACCGCCGTGGTGATGAACATCGGCGTCATGACCATCGCCGCCACCATCGGCGCCGGGGGCCTGGGCGTACTCATTCTTGCTTCCATCAGCCGCAGCGACATGTCGATGCTGATCGTCGGCGCGGTGCTGGTCAGTCTCCTGGCCATCTTCGCCGACCTGCTTCTGCAATGGCTGCAACGCTCGCTGACTCCAAAAGGACTGCTCAAATGATCGAACTTCAAAACCTGACCAAGACCTTCCAAAGCAACGGCAAGACCATCACCGCCGTTGACTCCGTAAGCCTGACCGTCAATGAAGGCGAGATCTGCGTGTTCCTCGGGCCGTCCGGCTGCGGCAAAAGCACCACCCTGAAAATGATCAACCGCCTGATCAGACCCACCTCGGGCAAGATCCTGATCAACGGTGAAGACACCACCGGCCTCGACGAAGTGACCCTGCGCCGCAACATCGGCTACGTGATCCAGCAAATCGGCCTGTTCCCCAACATGACCATCGAGGAAAACATCGTGGTGGTCCCCAAGCTGCTGGGCTGGGACAAGCAGCAATGCCACGACCGCGCCCGCGAGCTGATGAGCATGATCAAGCTCGAACCCAAGCAGTACCTGCACCGCTACCCGCGGGAGCTGTCCGGCGGCCAGCAGCAGCGTATCGGGGTCATCCGCGCCCTGGCGGCGGACGCCCCGCTGCTGCTGATGGACGAACCGTTCGGCGCGGTGGACCCGATCAACCGCGAGATGATCCAGAACGAATTCTTCGAGATGCAACGGGCACTGAACAAGACCGTGATCATGGTCAGCCACGACATCGACGAAGCCATCAAGCTGGGGGACAAGATCGCCATCTTCCGCGCCGGCAAGCTGTTGCAGATCGACCACCCGGACACCCTGCTGGCGCACCCGGCGGACGACTTCGTCAGCAACTTCGTCGGCCAGGACAGCACCCTCAAGCGCCTGTTGCTGGTCAAAGCCGAAGACGCGGCGGACAACGCACCGTCGGTGAGCCCGGAAACCCCAGTGGCCGAAGCCCTGGAACTGATGGACGAGCACGACCGGCGCTACGTGGTGGTGACCTGCGCCGAGAACAAGGCCCTGGGCTATGTACGCCGCCGCGACCTGCACCGTCAGACCGGCACCTGCGCCCAGTTCCTGCGCGAATTCAACGCCACCGCCGCCTACGACGAACACCTGCGGATTCTTCTGTCGCGCATGTACGAGTTCAACCGTTCGTGGCTGCCGGTGCTGGATGCCGAACGGGTGTTCCTGGGTGAGGTGACCCAGGAATCCATTGCTGCCTACCTGAGCTCGGGGCGTTCGCGGGGGATGAAGACCAATATCGTTTCGCCGGCTGAAGCGGTGGTTGCCTGATCAATAAATAGCCAACAACGAACCTGTGGCGAGGGCGCTTGCTCCCGCTGGGCCGCGAAGCGGCCCCTCTTGGCAAAAAAGAGTGGAACTGCTGCGCAGTCCGCGGGAGCAAGCTCCCTCGCCACAAGGTTTTTTGCTCGCCAACGCGCCGGAAAAAAATATCAACAGCCACCCCCTTGAACGCTGTCCGGCGACACCTTCCGAAACAGCCAAAATCCCCCTCACACCCGCCTCTCGCCGCTAACGTCGCCGATGTTGACGATTTCACACTTACCAGCCACTTGGCGCGCAAAAGCGTCGAACGTGCAGGTATTTTTAACACTGGCGATTTCTTCGGGAACATCTGCCCGTCATCTGTGTCGGCTACAAAGAGAGGTGTCGTTAACGCACGTCAGACAAGTGCAAAAACGCGACATTTTTTGTTGATCTCAGGCCCCTCACCGCCTAAAGTTCGCGCCGAACGTCCATGCTGGAAACGATCCATCCGGCTCAAGTACTGACGACGAGACAGCAAGGCCAAGGGCAGATTTCCCATGGCCTTTTTGCTTTCGGCGACATGCCTTGGGAAGTAGGCGAACCAAAGTGGGGATACGGAGGACGTTCATTTGCACCCATTGATTTCTAACGTTTGCCAGTAGGAGCTCCCAACGCATGTCGATTAACGTCGAAGACTATTTTGCGCGCGAAACCTTTCAAAAAATGAAGGCGTTCGCCGACAAGCAAGAAACCCCATTCGTGGTCATCGATACCCAGATGATCGCCCAGGCCTACGACGACCTGCGCGCCGGTTTCGAATTCGCCAAGGTCTACTACGCGGTCAAGGCCAACCCGGCCGTCGAGATCATCGACCTGCTGCACGAAAAAGGCTCCAGCTTCGACATCGCCTCGATCTACGAGCTGGACAAAGTGCTGGGCCGCGGCGTCAACCCGGCCAACATCAGCTACGGCAACACCATCAAGAAGTCCAAGGACATCCGCTACTTCTATGAGAAGGGCGTGCGCCTGTATGCCACCGACTCCGAAGCCGACCTGCGCAACATCGCCAAGGCCGCCCCGGGCTCGAAAGTCTACGTGCGCATCCTCACCGAAGGCTCCACCACTGCCGACTGGCCGCTGTCGCGCAAGTTCGGCTGCCAGACCGACATGGCCATGGACCTGCTGATCCTCGCCCGCGACCTGGGCCTGGTGCCTTATGGCGTGTCCTTCCACGTAGGCTCGCAACAGCGCGACATCAGCGTCTGGGACGCAGCGATCGCCAAGGTCAAAGTGATCTTCGAACGCCTGAAGGAAGAAGACGGCATCGAACTCAAGCTGATCAACATGGGTGGCGGCTTCCCGGCCAACTACATCACCCGCACCAACAGCCTGGAAACCTACGCCGAGGAAATCATCCGCTTCCTCAAGGAAGACTTCGGTGACGACCTGCCGGAAATCATCCTGGAGCCGGGCCGTTCGTTGATCGCCAACGCCGGCATCCTGGTCAGCGAAGTGGTGCTGGTGGCGCGCAAATCCCGCACCGCCGTCGAGCGCTGGGTCTACACCGACGTGGGCAAATTCTCCGGCCTGATCGAAACCATGGACGAGTCGATCAAGTTCCCGATCTGGACCGAGAAGAAAGGTGAAGTCGAAGAAGTAGTGATCGCCGGCCCGACCTGCGACAGCGCCGACATCATGTACGAAAACTACAAATATGGCCTGCCGCTGAACCTGGCCATCGGTGACCGCCTGTACTGGCTGTCCACCGGCGCCTACACCACCAGCTACAGCGCGGTGGAATTCAACGGCTTCCCGCCGCTGAAGGCCTTCTACCTGTAAGGGCAGTGGCTAGCTGTTAGCGACAAGCTGCAAGAAAAAGCCCATGACCGGTCATGGGCTTTTTTATGCGTGCGATTCAGTGGCTCAACGATCTTCCCGGACATGCCAAATACGCAGGATGGACAAGGCCATGCCTTGAATCTCATAACGCACCTCGTAATGCCCCACCAGCAACCGTCGAACATCCCTCGGCTTGAATTCCTCCAACTGCTCTCCCAATCGAGGGTTAGATAGAAGCGCATCTGGAGCCCGCACGAGGGATTGCACGGTCCGAGCAGCAGCCGAGCGATTAACCTGGGCGAGAAATTCAAACAGCCGAGCCAGATCGGATAGCGCCTTGCTCGTCCATTTCAACTGTCTCATTTTGGTAAAGGCAGAGGGTTGTCGCCAGACAGACTCTCTGCCCAAGCCAGCACTGACTGATGATCGACAACCCTTCCAGCATCGACATCTGCCAAGGCCTCAAGCGTCAGTCGGCGGCGCTCTTCTTCCTGGTCAACCCAGGCCACCAATGCTTGCTTCACGATCCAGGCACGGGAGCGCTCCAGGCGAGAAGCCAGTTGATCGACCTTATCCGCCAGATCCAAGGGAATGTGGGCGGTCAGTACTTTTGTCGCGGGCATGAGGTAGACCTGCATCAGAATGATTAAAAGCGATTAGCTTTGAATCATAGTGATTTAAGCCAACACAGCAAGCCGCGCTACGTCCCGTTCATCACCCAATTGCGCGGCGCGCTGATGATAAGCCTGGGCCAATTCGCGAATCTCGGGATGCGTGGCATTGAGCAACGCGGCGCAAGCCACTCGCAGGAAATTCAGATTGCCGCCGGCCAGGGCCTGTTGCAGCCAATCTACGGCTTCGTCGATACGACCGGCATCGGCCAGCACCGCCGCATAGCTGAACTGTCCGCGAAAATCTCCACCCTCGGCCGAGCGCCGGTACCAGTCCCGGGCCGCCTCGGGGTCGGCCGGACACACCAGCCCTTCCTCCAGGTAACGCCCCAGCAGGTTCATCGATTTGGCATGGCCAAGGTCCGCCGCGCGGCGGTAGCAGGACAGGGCCGTGGCATGGTTCTGCGCCACGCCACGGCCGGTGGCCAGCAGGTTGGCGTAGTTGTACAGGCCCCAATCCAGCCCCGCTTCGGCGGCCTGGCGATAGTGCCCGGCAGCGCGGGCGGCATCCGCCGGGCAACCCCAGCCGTGCTCATGGCAGCGCCCGAGCATGTTGCGGGCCATCAGGTGACCGCCTTGGGCGGCGATGTCGAACCAGCGCAAGGCCAGGGCCTGGTCCTGCTGGATGCCGTGGCCGTCGAGCAGAATCTGCCCCAGCAGCGCCTGGGCCTCCACCAGCCCCTCGCGGGCCGCCACCAGGATCGCCTGGGCCGCGCGGGCCGGGCTCTGCTGGAGCATGGCGCTCAGTTGCGCGCCGTCGAGGACTTCCTCGCGACGAAGTTGAAAAGTCACCGCTTACACCTCGACCCAGCGCCGCAGCAGGTTGTGATAAGTGCCGGTCAGGCGGATCAGCGAAGGATGCTCGGGCACATCCCGGGTCAGTTCCTGGATCGCCCCGTCCATTTCGAACAGCAAGGCGCGCTGGCTGTCTTCGCGCACCAGGCTCTGGGTCCAGAAGAACGAGGCGTAGCGGGCCCCGCGGGTCACCGGGTTGACCTTGTGCAGGCTGGTGCCGGGGTACAGCACCATGTCCCCCGCCGGCAGCTTGACCCGCTGCAGGCCATAGGTGTCCTGGATCTCCAGCTCGCCGCCGTCATAGTCCTCGGGGTCGCTGAAGAACAGGGTCGAGGACAGGTCGGTGCGCACCCGCTCCGGGCTGCCCTTGGGCTGGCGCACAGCGTTGTCGATGTGGAAGTCGAAACTGCCGCCGGCGGTGTAGCAGTTGATCAGCGGCGGGAACACCTTGTGCGGCAAGGCGGCGGACATGAACAGCGGGTTCTGCCACAGACGATCGAGCATCGCCGCGCCGATCTCCTGGGCCAGCGGATGCCCTTCGGGCAACTGCAGGTTGTGCTTGGCCTTGGCCGACTGGTAACCGGCGGTGATCTTGCCATCCGCCCAGTCCGCCTGCTCCAGGGCTTCACGAATGCGCCCCACTTCATCACGGGTGAACACGCCGGGGATGTGCAGCAACATGGTCAGGTACCTGAGCAGCGAAAGACCGTCAATGATATTGATTCTTATTGCCTGTGTAAAACCCGGTGACGAATGAGAACGCAAAAACCGTAAGGATAAATTGTAAAGATTGTAAATTCAGTGCGAATAGTAATGTTTCGCAATTGATAACAATTGTTTCTTTCCCCTATATTCCGCGGCCTCAAATCCTTGGGGAGGGGAACAACCATGCCACGCCAACAACCACCATCCGCTGTCAGTTCACCACGCCTGCTGGCGTCTGCAATTGGCGTGGCGCTCAGCGCCGGCTCTGCGGGCCATATGGTCCAGGCCGCCGAAGACACTCAGCAAAAGACGGCGGGCAAGGCCATTGCCCTGGATGCCACCAGCATTACCGGTGAGGCCCAGGACAACACCTCCTACCAGGTCGAAAAAGCGTCCTCGCAGAAATACACCGCTCCGCTGGTGGATACACCGCGTTCGGTCACCGTGGTTCCTCAGCAAGTCCTCAAGGACACCGCTGCCACCTCCCTACAAGATGCGCTGCGCACAGTACCCGGCATCACCTTTGGTGCGGGTGAAGGTGGCAACCCTCAAGGTGACCGTCCGTTCATTCGTGGTTTCGACGCCCAGGGCGACACTTATCTGGACGGTGTACGTGACACCGGTGGCCAGAGCCGCGAGATCTTCGACATCGAAACCATTGAAGTGAGCAAAGGCCCGAACTCCGCCTTCGGTGGACGTGGCTCGGCGGGCGGCAGCCTGAACCTGACCAGCAAGATGCCCAAGCAGCAAGACTTCCTCAACGGTGGATTCACCTACGGTTCCGACCAGACCCGACGCTACACCCTGGACGTCAACCGGCAGTTCCTCGAGGGTGCCGCGTTCCGTCTGAACCTGATGAGCCACGAACAGAATGTGGCGGGGCGTGACGCCGTCAACTACGACCGCTGGGGCGTGGCACCGTCGCTGACCTTCGGCCTGGGCACCCCGACCCGGGTCAACGTCAGCTACTACCACATGGAAAGCGACGACCTGCCGGATTCGGGCATTCCCTATGGCTACGGCTCAAAAGCCCCCAAGGCCGCGCATGTCCATGACAAACCCACCGATGGCGGTGATAGCAGCAACTTCTACGGTCTGAAGGACCGTGACTTCCGCAAGACCCGTGCGGACATCAGCACCTTCTCCATCGAACACGACCTGAATGACAACATGACGCTGAAAAACACCCTGCGTCATGGCAGTACCGGCCAGGACTACATCCTCACCCAGCCGGACGACAGCCAACACAACGTCAGCCAGTTCGGCACCGTATGGCGCCGGGCCAACTCGCGAGTGTCCACCACCGAGACCACCACCAACCAGACCGACCTGTTTGGCGAGTTCCACGCGCTGGGTTTCAAGCACAACTACTCCACCGGGCTTGAGTTCACCGGAGAAGAAACCCGGGTCAGCAGCTACAACATCGCAGGCAACTCCGCCCAGGTATGCAATCCGGGCAACACGCCCAGCTGCACCTCGCTGGGCAATCCGAACCCCAACGACCCTTGGACCGGCAGCATCACTCGCAACTACAACGGCACCAACACCAAGGCCACCAGCCGCGCCGCGTACGTCTTCGACACCATCGAGCTGGACCCGCAATGGCTGTTGAACGTTGGCCTGCGCTACGACACCTTCGACACCGTGGCCAACACCAACGCCGTCCCTACGCCCACGGTCAAGGCCAGGAGCAAGCTCAAAGACGACAGCCAGTTCTGGAACTGGCAGGCCGGCCTGGTCTGGAAGCCAATGGAAAATGGCAGCGTCTACGCCTCCTACGCGACCTCGGCCACCCCGGCCGGCGCCCTGGTGGGTGAAGGCGCAGAAGGCAACCCCCTGGCCGCAGGCGCCAGCACCAGCGACCTGCAACCTGAAGAGACGGTCAACTACGAACTGGGCACCAAGTGGAACGTGCTCAACGACCGCCTGTCCCTCACCGCTGCGGTATTTCGCACCGAGAAGAAAAACACCCGGGTCCTGGTCGACGCCCTGACCTACCAGAACGCCGGCGAGTCCCGTGTCGATGGCCTGGAGTTGGGCGCCAGCGGCAAGATCACCGACAAATGGCAAGTCTTCGCCGGCTATAGCTACCTCAAGAGCGAACTGGTGGAGGCAGGCCTGACCGGTCGTAACGGCGTGATCACCGCCGGTGCAGCCTCGGCCAAAGGCAATGAAATGCCCAACACGCCGAAGAACAGTTTCAGCCTGTGGAGCACCTACGCCATCACCCCGAAATTCACCGTTGGTGGCGGTGCGTTCTATGTCGACCAAGTCTACGGCGACACCGGCAACACCGTGTACGTGCCGTCCTACACCCGCTACGACGCCATGGCCAGCTACAAGCTGACCAAGAACGTCGACCTGCAGTTGAACGTGCAGAACCTGACCGACAAGACCTACTACGACAAGGCCTACTCGGCGCACTTCGCCAACCAGGCCGCCGGCCGTACCGCCCTGATGAGCGCCAACTTCCACTTCTGATCCACCGCACCACCTTCCTGTGGCCCCGGCCACAGGCAGCCAAGCCCCACGCATTTCAATGCCTGGGGCTTTTGCGTGTAAAAACGAATGCTTCTCGACAACACACGGCATAATGCGCGCCGTGTTTCCTCTCTCTGGACGAACAAGGCGAGTGATGTGTTGAAGAAAACCCTGTTCCAGCTGCACTGGTTCTTCGGCATCAGCGCGGGGCTGGTCCTGGCCCTGATGGGCATTACCGGGGCGACCGTGTCGTTCCAGGACGAAATCCTGCGCGCCCTCAATCCTTCGGTCTTGCAAGTGGACAAGCTCCCCGCCGGGGTGCTGCCGCCCGCCGAACTGGTGGAGAAAATCCAGGCCGCCGAAGGCAAGACGGTGTCCATGCTCTGGGTGGAAACCGACAGCGGCAACGCCGCGCGGGTGTTCTTCACCCCGCCGCCGGGCGAACGCCGTGGGCAGATGCGCTACTTCGATCCCTACACCGGGGAGTTCCTCGGGGACGCGGTCGGCCAGGACTTCTTCGGCTTCATGCTGCAACTGCACCGCTTCCTGGCCATCGGCGACACTGGTCGGCAGATCACCGGCGCCTGCACCCTGATCCTGATCTTCTTCTGCCTGTCCGGGCTGTACCTGCGCTGGCCGCGCCAGGTCGGCAACTGGCGGGTATGGCTGACCCTGGACTGGGCCAAGAAAGGCCGCGGCTTCAACTGGGACCTGCACGCGGTGTTCGGCACCTGGTGCCTGCTGTTCTACCTGCTGTTCGCCCTCACCGGCCTGTACTGGTCCTACGACTGGTACCGGGAAGGCCTGACCAAGCTGCTCTCCGACTCGCCCCACAGTGAACGCCAGCGTGGCGGCCGCGGCGGCCCGCCGCCCAAGGGCCCGGCCCCGGTGGCGGACTACAACGCCCTGTGGAGCAGCCTCTACAGCGCCGCCGGCAAGGACCTCAGCGCCTACAACATCCGCATGCCGCCGGTGGCCGGGCAGCCGGCGACGGTGTTCTACCTGCTGAAGGATTCGCCCCACGATCGCGCCCTGAACCAACTGACCCTGGACCCCGCCACCGGGGTCATCAGCCGTCATGAGCGCTACGCCGACCAGAGCGTCAAGGCGCAACTGCTCACCAGCGTCTACGCCCTGCACGTGGGCAGCTACTTCGGCCTGATCGGACGCATCGCCCTGGCCCTGGCCTCACTGAGCATGCCGCTGTTCTTCATCACCGGCTGGCTGCTGTACCTGGATCGCCGGCGCAAGAAACGCCAGATCAAGAACGCTCGCCAGGGCCTGGAAAGCGCCGCCAACGATGGCTCGGCGTGGCTGATCGGCTTCGCCAGCCAGAGCGGTTTTGCCGAACAACTGGCCTGGCAGAGCGCCGGGCAATTGCAGGCCGCGGGAATCGCCGCCCGGGTCCTGCCCCTGGGTAGCCTCAGCGAACAGGACCTGCGTGGCGCCCAGCGCGCGCTGTTCGTGGCCAGCACCTTTGGCGACGGCGAAGCCCCGGACAGCGCCCGCGGCTTCGAGCGCAAACTGCTGAACCGCGAACTGTCGCTGCCCGGCCTGCACTACGCCGTGCTCGGCCTGGGCGACCGCCAGTACCCGCACTTCTGCGGTTTTGCCCGGCGCCTGCACGACTGGCTGGCGAACCAAGGCGCCAGTAGCCTGTTCGCCCCCATCGACGTGGACAGCGGCGACAGCTACGCCCTGCGCCACTGGCAGCAGCAACTGGGGCAGCTCACCGGCCATGCGCCGGTGGACCTGTGGCAGGCCCCGGCCTTCGACAACTGGACCTTGAAGAGCCGCAGCCTGCTCAACCCAGACAGCAGCGGCTCCGGGGTCTACCTGCTGCAACTGCTGGCCCCCAGCACCAGCAGCTGGCTGGCCGGGGATCTGGTGGAAGTGATGCCGCGCAACAGCCGCGGCGCGGTTGTGGATTTCCTCACGGGCCTGGGCCTCTCCGGCAGCACCCCGGTGCAACTGGACGGCCTGCAGGAAAGCCTCGAACAAGCCCTGGGCAGCCGCCAGCTCCCGGACATCCGCAGTCATCTGGTAGGCCTGCATGCCCAGGCCCTGGTGGACGCCCTGGTGCCCTTGAGCATGCGCGAGTACTCCATCGCCTCGATTGCCGCCGATGGTTGCCTGGAGTTACTGGTGCGTCAGGAATGCCACCCCGATGGCAGCCTGGGAATTGGTTCCGGCTGGCTCACCGAGCACGCCGCGGTGGGTTCGAGCATCAGCCTGCGGGTACGCCGCAACAGCGGCTTCCACTTACCGGCCGAACCTCGCCCGCTGATCTTGCTGGGCAACGGCACCGGGCTGGCCGGCTTGCGCAGCCTGCTCAAGGCACGCATAGCCGACGGCCAGCAACGCAACTGGCTGATCTTTGGCGAGCGCAATGCCGAGCATGACTTCTACTGCAAGGATGAACTGCAGGAGTGGCGCACCCGTGGCGACCTGACCCGCCTGGACCTGGCGTTCTCGCGGGACCAGGCCGAGAAGGTCTACGTCCAGGATCGCCTGCGCCAAGCGGCCGACGAACTGAAAAAATGGCTGGCCGACGGCGCCGCGATCTACATCTGCGGCAGCTTGCAGGGCATGGCTTCGGGGGTGGACCAGGTGCTCAACGAGGTGCTGGGTGCAGACCACGTCGAACGCCTGATCGAGCAAGGGCGCTATCGCCGCGACGTTTACTGAGCCATTGGCGAGGGGGCTTGCTCCCTCGCTACACAACAGCTATCGGTGGCTGAGGCCAGGACCGTGGGGTCTATATTTTCTTTCTTGGCTGCCTATACGGCAGTGAACTTCTTCGATGATCGCGTCGCTGGCGTTGAGCTTTTCTGAGCTGCCTACACGGCAGTGAACCGACAGGCTGCAGGTGGTCCCGCTGTCGTCGATTTCTGAGCTGCCTACACGGCAGTGAACAAGACGGCAAACCGGTTTACGTGCACGACGATTTTCTGAGCTGCCTACACGGCAGTGAACGCGCGGCGCCGAGCCATCATATGAGACTGGCGTTTCTGAGCTGCCTACACGGCAGTGAACATCTTGCGCGACATTCGCAACGTTCAGCCCGATTTCTGAGCTGCCTACACGGCAGTGAACCCCGAGCCGTCAACCTGTTGGCAGCGGGAACATTTCTGAGCTGCCTACACGGCAGTGAACTTGGCCATCGCGACGTGCAACGCCGTTGTGCCTTTCTGAGCTGCCTACACGGCAGTGAACGGGATCTCGGTCAGCTGTACGCCACCCTCGCCTTTCTGAGCTGCCTACACGGCAGTGAACGTGCAGCGCCGAGGTCTGCTCAGCGATGAATTTTTCTGAGCTGCCTACACGGCAGTGAACTGCGTAAGGCCATTATTGCCCATGCCACTATATTTCTGAGCTGCCTACACGGCAGTGAACCTGCTGGGCTGAATGGGTCATGAGCTGGCCCTTTTCTGAGCTGCCTACACGGCAGTGAACATCGCGTCAGCGACAACTTGCGCCTGGCTTTTTTTCTGAGCTGCCTACACGGCAGTGAACGGCTGCTCGAGTTTCATTATTCGCTTCCTGCTTTTCTGAGCTGCCTACACGGCAGTGAACACACATCTAGCCCAGCAAACACAATGGCTTGTTTTCTGAGCTGCCTACACGGCAGTGAACGTTGGGGTCAATTGAAATGAGCAAGCCCGACTTTTCTGAGCTGCCTACACGGCAGTGAACGCGCTCTCATGCGCCCGCAGCGGCTGCTTCTTTTTCTGAGCTGCCTACACGGCAGTGAACCGGCTGCGCGCCCGGGTTGTCCTGGACGGCAATTTCTGAGCTGCCTACACGGCAGTGAACCACTGGTTTGGGAGTGCGTGAAGTGCGTCGATTTTCTGAGCTGCCTACACGGCAGTGAACAGAAAGCATCCCGCTCTCGATCGCAGCGAGTTTTTCTGAGCTGCCTACACGGCAGTGAACCCAATTCAGCAACGGGTGGAGGGGCTGGTGGTTTTCTGAGCTGCCTACACGGCAGTGAACGCTGCTGATAGGTTACTTCGCCTGACTGGTCATTTCTGAGCTGCCTACACGGCAGTGAACCGCATGCTGAACGAGATGGTGCGCATGGACATTTTCTGAGCTGCCTACACGGCAGTGAACTAGAGCTCTCTCCCCCTAACCCCAAGATTTTAAAGAGAGATATAGCTCGACAGCACATTTAACCCTCTTTTTATTGCCCTCTGTAACTGCTTGATTTTACAAGGAGCATCCCACCGGCTCAAAAAGAGGGTCAGCAGCATAGGGCCAGATCATGGCATTCAGATTATCTGAGCACATGAGGTTTAGCCTGGATTTCTCCGAAGGCGGGGACCGCTGGCTAGCGATGGGCTCTGTGTTGGAGGCGGCCTGCTACCGCCATAGCCGAGGGTGCTGAAAAGAGGGCTGTGGCGAGGGAGCTTGCTCCCGCTCGGCTGCGCAGCAGCCGTAACTCCTGAGTGCGAGGTCTGTCTGACAGGCTGCAATGGCTGGCCTTGGGCGCGCTGCGCACGCCAGCGGGAGCAAGCTCCCTCGCCACAATAAGCAGTCTGCCAGTGCTAGCCCCTCGCCACAGTCGGTGCTTTGGCTACATCAACCGGGAGCGTGACGATTACCGTCGAGCAAGGCATCGACCACGCCATGGGCCATTTCCACCGAATGCACCAAGGACCAGATCAAGCCAAGTTCGATGCCACTGGCATGCTCGGTGATCTCGTCGGACACCTCCTCGGCCGCCTTGAGCAGCATGGAAACATGGAGGCGCTAATGCCAGGAAGGACGGCGAAGGGGGAACCGGTGCGCCCGAAGGCGCCCCCACGCACAGCCGCCATGACAGAACACCGCATACGTTGCTTGCGTCCGACCCGGGCTGCTAGTCCCGATCACCGATAGGCAGTGACAAGCCGAGGCTAGTCAGCCGGGTAGGTAGCCGCAGGCGCCAAGGAGTGCCCCGGAAACGCCTTACAAAAGAAAGAGACTCGACCGACTGTTGCCACTGCCAAAGGCTGCAACAAGCCGGGACGCAGCCTGTAATAACGACTGCCCCGGATTGAACGACAAGGAGAAAAGGCAAGCCAGGCTTGAGGCCGGCTTCTACGGGGCGTGGTGTGGGCGGGAACGCCTACACCGGCTGCAGTTTTTGCTCGTACACCGCCACGCCATCCAGGTCCCGCAGGATCACGCTCAGCTCGGCGCTCTGCCCGTCAATCTGCACTTCGCCAAAGAACTGGAAGCCGGCAAAGGGCGAGGTGTTCTGCGCCGGCGGCGCCTTCTGGAACACCACGTCCGGGCCGAAGGTCTTGTCCAGCACATTGGGCCCGAAACTCCCGGCATTCAGGGGGCCTGCAACAAACTCCCAGAACGGCTCGAAATCCTGGAACGCCGCGCGATCCGGGTGGTAATGGTGGGCCGCGCAGTAATGCACATCGGCCGTCAGCCACACATGGTTGCGCACCTGGTGCTTGCGCAGGTGCGCCAGCAGTTCGGCAATCTCCAGCTCACGCCCCTGGGCCGGTCCCGGGTCACCGTTGGCAATCGCCTCCCAGCGCGCCACGCCCGGGCTGACCTCGCCATCCGGCACACCCAGGCCAATCGGCATGTCCGCCGCCACCACTTTCCACTGGGCCGAAGAGTCCTTGAGTTCGCGCTTCAACCAATCCAGCTGTTCACGGCCCAGGAAGGGTTTCGCGCCACCGAGGTTGTCATCGTTGGCGCCGCGATAACTGCGCATGTCCAGCACGAAAACATCCAGCAGCGGCCCATAGCTGAGCTTGCGGTAAATCCGCCCGCCGCCATCGGCGCTCTGCCGGCGCATCGGCGCATACTCCAGCCACGCCTGACGCGCGCGGCCCACCAGGGTCTGGATGTCCTTGACCGCGTAGCGCTCGTCCAACTGCTTGCCGGGCGACCAGTTGTTGACCACCTCATGGTCGTCCCACTGCCAGATCTGCGGCACCTCGGCGTTGAAGCGGCGCAGGTTGTCGTCCATCAGGTTGTAGCGGTAGTTGCCCCGGTACTCGTCCAGGGTTTCAGCCACCTTGCTCTTGGCCTCGGTGGTGATATTGCGCCAGATGCGCCCGTCCTCCACGGTCAACTGCGCCGGCACCGGGCCGTCGGCGTAGATGGTGTCGCCGCTGTGGATAAAGAAGTCCGGCAAGCGCAGGCGCATGGCCTCATAGATACGCATGCCACCGATGTCCGGGTTGATGCCGAAGCCCTGGCCCACCGTGTCACCGCTCCAGACAAAACGGATGTCCCGGCGTTGCGTCGGCGCACTGCGCAAATGGCCGAACCACGGCTCACTGGCCACACCGCTCTGGGCGTCCTCGAAGGTCACCCGATAAAAGATCGCCTGATCGGCCGGCAACCCGGTCAACTCCACCCGCGCCGTGAAGTCGGTCCGCGCATCGGCCAGGGGCGAGATGAAACGCCGGGGGTTGCTGAACATGCTTCGCGTGTCCCACTCCACCACCATCCGCGCCGGGCGATCGCTGCGGCTCCAGATCATCGCCTTATCCCCCAGCAGATCCCCGGACTGCACCCCATCGGTGAGCTGCGGCCGATCCTTGACCGACGCAATCACCGCCGGCGCCAGGCTCGGCAGCAACAGCCCCGCCCCGGCGATTTGCATGATCCGACGACGGCCGAGGTTGAACTCGCTCATGGTGACTCCCTGACAATGGTCAAAAGGCAACCTTAGTCAGCGGGGATGAAGGGGGTGTGACAGGACAGTGGCGAGGCGTGACCTGGCTCAACCGAGTGCTCTTGAGTCGCTCTTTTTCAATGGTTTGCACGGCAGTGCCTCCCCAGCAATGACGGTCAGTCGGGACGTAGCATTTCTTGGCTGCCTATGCGGCAGTGAAGGCTGACACTTCGGTGACCGATGCCAGCGATAATTTCTTAGCTGCCTACACGGCAGTGAAGGTGGTCTTGAGGCCTACCAGGCTGATTACCTCTTTCTTAGCTGCCTACATTGCAGTGAAGGAGGTGCTGCGTGAAAACGCAAACTTCCGGGCTTTCTTAGCTGCCTACACGGCAGTGAAGTGGGGCAAGCGCCATAAGGCCCTGGGGTTGAATTTCTTAGCTGCCTACACGGCAGTGAAGGTCTCTCCAGCATGTCCATGTCAGGCGCTCCATTTCTTAGCTGCCTACACGGCAGTGAAGGGAGTGCGGACGGGCGCCCCACTGCACGCCCTTTTCTTAGCTGCCTACACGGCAGTGAAGAAACGCTCGGGCGCTTTCAGGGCCCATGCCTGTTTCTTAGCTGCCTACACGGCAGTGAAGGCTACGAGCATGACCTTGAGCGATCCTTCGGTTTTCTTAGCTGCCTACACGGCAGTGAAGATGCTCGATCACCCGAGCATCGGAATAGCCCTTTTCTTAGCTGCCTACACGGCAGTGAAGCCCGTCAGCTGTCTGACGAACCACACGTTTAATTTCTTAGCTGCCTACACGGCAGTGAAGTCAAAGCGGAAGCGATCAAGTGCAAGCATTGTTTTCTTAGCTGCCTACACGGCAGTGAAGGATGAGGCAGCCAACAACCTGAAGAACTGGATTTTCTTAGCTGCCTACACGGCAGTGAAGCAAGCCGCCACGGCGCTTAATGAGGTCGCCATTTTCTTAGCTGCCTACACGGCAGTGAAGGATGTAGGAAGCGGCAATACGAGCGCTATCTATTTCTTAGCTGCCTACACGGCAGTGAAGAATGGCGGTCGCGGCGGTGTTGCGCGGTCGGTTTTCTTAGCTGCCTACACGGCAGTGAAGTACTTGTAGGCCTGCTTGACGCAGGTCTTCTTTTTCTTAGCTGCCTACACGGCAGTGAAGAGCGTGAAGAGTGAAACTTAAGCAGACGTGGTTTTCTTAGCTGCCTACACGGCAGTGAAGCAGCGGCTCGCGCCTGATCTTCCTCGGTCATTTTTCTTAGCTGCCTACACGGCAGTGAAGAACAGGCCACGCGAAACGCTCGGGCCTTTCATTTTCTTAGCTGCCTACACGGCAGTGAAGACGGTTCGGGGGTTCAGCACGCCGTCATCTGTTTTCTTAGCTGCCTACACGGCAGTGAAGCTCTGCAGCGGCTTCATGCTGTCCACTGAGTTTTTCTTAGCTGCCTACACGGCAGTGAAGGCCGAGGTCGCGAACACCGACCCGATGTCCAGTTTCTTAGCTGCCTACACGGCAGTGAAGTAGAGCATTTCCCCTATAACCCTTTGATTACGCCCAGAAAAGGCGCCCAAAGACTCCACATACCCTTTTTCTGAGCCCCCTTGTAAGTCATTGATTTTACAAGAGGGCTCAGTCCCCTCAGAAAAAAGGGTTAAAACCAGGGCACCGTTGCGCTTGAGCTCAAGCCATAAGCGTTGAATGTTCCTGCCTGTGGTTGCTCAAGAAGCGGGCCGTGCCGGATGAACAAGTGGAACACTTGTTGGCTGGTATGGCTGCGCATGACAGCAAAAGGCAGGTCACAGCGTTTCGCTGCTGTATCGGGAAGACGCCGACGTGCCTCGTCCTCGGAAAGCCCGTGACGCTTGATCAGACGGCGCCGCAGGCGTTCAGGGTTGCTGTCGACCTGCACCCGGCAGACATGCCGATGTTGCACGTGTGCCGGCACAGGGCATGGCTGGCCGATATGCACATGGTCGCGCATCCCAGTCAGCCAATTGATGGCCAGCAATTGGTCTAGGGCCTCGTGGCTCCCGTGAAGACGCAGGTGCGAGCCCAGGTGGCGGATCGAGTGTCGAGTATCGGGAAAACTGATGCCGATATTGTTTCGCCGCACGTCATGCAGCGCGCGATGAAGTTTATTGAGTAGCGCACTCATCAACTGCGTCGGCGGAAACTCCGGGTCGGGCAGCAGTTTCAGGTCGAGGTAGTGATCCATGGCTCAACCCGCCTCACCGAAGACGCCGCCCCGGATCAAGGTGGCAATCACGAAGTGTTGCTGTTCAATGGGCGGTACCTGGTCTTTCAAGACCCAGCCATCCAGCAAGGTGTAGAAGTCATCCTTGCTGCCGCGTGGCTGGCGATAGGCTTTGCCCTGGGTGGTCACCGAACCATAGGGTTCCACGGCGATCGGCCCGTTGCCGTCTGCCTCCTGATACCAGGTGTCGATGCTGCGCAGCGCGTTGCCGATTTTCTGCGAGTGGATTCCGGCGATGTTTTCAACGCTGTACAGCGTTTTGCTCTTGTCACCGCGCCCCCGCTCCAGAATCAGCTCCTGGGAGGGAAAAACTTCCTGCCCGGCGCCTATGCGTGCGTAGGCGGTGATGCGCAACAGCACATGCTGCTCACCGGCCAAGCCCTTGGCGATCAACTGCGTGAGTTGCTGCAAGGCGTTGGCGTGCTCCCCCTCCTCGTTGAAGTGGCGCAGTGACAGACTCAAGCTGTCGAAAGTCCATTGCGAGGCGCTGCTGCCTCCGACCAGGTGATCGACCTCGACCTGCACCTGCTCGGCGCCCATTCGGTTGCGCCACAGGAAACGTCCGTTGGCCAGGTTATGTGCGTAACGGCGCGCCAACTCGTTGAAACCGTTGGCCTGTACATAGCCCTGCACGGTATCCAGCAGTTTTTTCCGGTAGGCGAAATCGTTGCAGGCCGAGGGCTGACCGGTACCTGCCAGCACACGCAGGGTAAAAGTAACCCGCAGGGTGTCGGTATCGTGGGGCAGAGTGGCGACATCCACGGTTTGCAGGTTGGGGTTTTCAATCGCGGCATCCAGCTTGGCCGGGTCCAGTTCCTTGGCTTTGAGTCGGTTGGAAATGGTCCCGCGTACGGATTTTTCGCGCACAACGACAGGCACCCAATGATTTCGGGAGTGCCAGTCCCCGGCGTGGAACAACGCATCGGACGGATCAAGCTTGCGTTCGAAGGCCAGGACAGAAGCGGTTTTCAGGGCGTCATTGCTCATGTTCGTATTCCTTTGCTCAAAAGGGCTATCAGTCGAAGTGGGACATTGATTGCGCACGGTAGTCATTGCGGCAGCGGTACAGCCCCTCGTCACTGTGGCAGTCGGCGTACCAGAGCAACTGCTGCACCGATTGCAGGCGGTGGGGGCTGATCCACTGCCCCACGCCATAGAGGCTCTCCACGAAACGGAACGGGGTCTGGGCATCACGGGCGCGAGCAACCGAGCCGGCTGCCTGAAGTGGAGTGAGCGCGCCATAACCCACAGGGATGGGCACTATCCATCCCAGGCCCTTGCGATCGTTGGTCCATTCAGTGTGGCGTGGGGATTCGCATTCGCTCGCGGGGGTAACGCTGGACCAGTTGATCCGTGACAGCGACAGCCAGGCATCCAGTAGCGTGGCCTGGGGCTGGCTGGCTTGCAGGTCCTGGTGACGCTGCTGCAGAAGATCTTGCCGCTCTACCAGTACAAACCCAGGCAGCAGGCGCAGCTTGGTCTCATAGAACAGTCGCTCGCGCGCCTCTTCGTCACCGGTCATGGGAATCACATAAGGCTGCTGCTTGCGATGAGGGGCGCTCGAAGGGAGCACACTGCCTCCCGCGATGCGCATCTGCATCAACAGTTCACGTACCTGATGCGCGATAGCTCTGCCATCGCTCTGGTCATTGAGCGCTTGGCTTTGTACGGCAAACACCAGGCTGATCTGAAGGTGGATCCGACCTTCCTCGACGATTGCCGCGGTGCTGCCATCCCTGTTGAGTGGGTTGCGGGTCAGGCGCAGGGTGTTGACGAAGTCGCCGTGGGTCACTTGTTCTTCGTGATGATGGGCGACCACGCTGACTGCGTTGAACTGCAAGTCGAGGCCTTCTGCATGAGTTTTCCTTTCCAATGCCCACATCAACCCCAGGAAAGCCGTAATAGAGGGAAAACCATGGGTCAGGGGACTGGAGAGGCTGTTGGCGTTTTGCACCCACAGGTGAGGGATGACCAGCAGGTGCTCAAAGTGCGGACACTCAGCCATGCATCACCTCCACAACGGGTTCATCAACGACCCAGGACTGTAATGTTTCGGCTTCGATAACGGCCTGTCTGGCCCAATGCGCCTGTTCGGTATCGCCTACCGGCAAGCCGCGTTGCAGCAAAATACCGTTCAGCCAGTTACCAAAGCGATGGGCAACTTCTTCCGCCCAGGCCTGTCGGGCGAAGGCTGCTGTAAAGGCCTGGTCCGCTTCGATGTGCTCCTCACGCGGCGGCAATTGAGCGCGTTGCGGATCGAGCCAAAGCTGCTCACACAGTGCTAGCCGGCATTGACCATCACGGCTCCAGCCGGCGGGGAGAGAGGCGCGAAAGCTCAGGCCGAAGGCCGCCAGGGCACGCCCCAACGCGCGCTCTATACGCTCACGCCGCAGGCGGGTGTGCATGGTAGGCGGAGGGTCGGTCTGGAGCAGTGTGCAAAGGGCCTCGATCAACTCATCCACGTCCTCAAAACGCCGCAGGCGGGTGAAGGCCGAATCCAGGTGCAGAGCGCTGCCGGGGTGCTGCTGCTTCCAAAGCGGAGGAAGAGAAGCCAACAGATAATTCACGCCTCCACGTTCACTGTTGAGCTGGCTGATGTTCTGCGGTTTGGTCCCCCCGAGTTTGCGCACCACCAGTTGCGGGTAATCGCCGTAGGTTCCTGTGTAGGGCTGGCGATTACGCCGAGCCAAACGTGCCGCCTTGTTGGCCTCGCCAAAGCGACGCTCGTTGATATCAGCGTGTACGGCATGAACCAGGCTGCTGGGAAACATCGGTTGCAGCAATTCAAAGCCGGCATCGTCGCTTGGCTCGCCCGAAACACACCAGAAAACCTGCTTGGCCAAGCTGTGGGAAACCAGGGTTTCGTTCGAGCGAATCAAACCCTTGAAGGCCTGCGCCCAACTTTGCGCCAGGGTCGGATCCGGGCTCAGGGCAGCCAGCAGATCGACGTCGTCCTGCTGCAGCCAGTCCAGCAGCCGGCTTCCTTCTACCTCCAGCTTGAGAAACTTGTACACATCCAACGCCGCGGCATTACCCACGATGTCTTCAACGTAGTCGCTAGCCAGTACATGGGTACCGATCTCCTGATGCTGCGTCAGCGTTTGCGGAGCAGCATGGAGGCTGCTGCCGCGAGCATCGGGGTGGGTGGCTTTGAGGACATGGGTGACGGCCTGGATTTGCGCTACTCGGCGGGCCGCGTCGGCGAGCCAGGTGCTGTATTCGTACTTCGTTGCATCACCTGCCTCATCACCTTTCAGTTTTGCGTCCCGCCGCTCATTGATGAATGTGGTGATTGTGTTGCGAAAAAGCGTGGAGCGCGCAGCTAGATTCGATCCTTCGTTCATGTCCCTTCCCTGCAGAGAGAACTTGTCGATGGCAAGTCCGTAACGGTTCGAGATAGCACTTAGCTATCGCGTTTTTAGCAATCTGCCCATCATCCTTCAAGAAGCGTGTGATTCGTGGACATACGTCATGGGTCAGTGTTTTTTGCCAAACCCCAGCACTGGATGAAAATGCCAGCCCTGGGTGCTATCGATCAGCTTCGCGGTGGTAAATCGCTCGGCACAGGCCCGTAGTGAAAGGCCCTGCACCTCGGTTTGTCGAACCAACAGTTGCATCAGGTCGTGCTGGCCCCAGGGGGCGATGCGCGGGCCTGACAAACTATCAAGATCGATCTCGTCCAGCAGATTCGTCACGGGAACGTAGGCCTCGGTTGATCCTGGGGCGTATTTTTCATGGATGCGATGCAACACCAGGTTTTCTTCATCCTCGTCCGGCAACCACAGCACCTCGACTTCCCTGACGGTGTTTTCGCGGAAGGGTTGCTGCTGTGGCAGAGCCCAGGTCAGGGCGGCCTGGGGGTACTGCCACGCGCAGGCCGCATCCAGTTCGAAAGAGGCAGGCTTGACCCCGCGTGGCGTCGGTTTACCCAAGCCGCTCCGATCCTTGGGCAGCATCTGCGCACTGATCCGCGCATGCTCCAGATCCACCAGGTTGAGCTTAGGGCGCCAAGCCTCGGTGGCCCTGGGCTGGATTCGAGGGCGGGCACTGATGCACTGGTAATCGGCCTGATCCAGCAGTTGAGCAAGGCGATGGCTGGCCAGGCGCCAAGGGTGCTCGCGCTGGCCACTCTCACTCTCGAATCCAGGTCGGATAAAGGCCGCGGCACCTGGCTGCTCGAAATGTCGCAGATTGCTGTCGAACACCAGGACATTGGCGCTCTGGCAGGGACGATCACGGTGGCGCTGTACACGACCGGCGAGCTGGATCAGTGAACGCATCGATGAAGGCTCGACCACTGCCCAGTCGTAGTCATGGTCGCGCCCTACTTCGGTAACCGGCGACCCCAGCACCACAAACAACTGATCCTGCTCGGGGTACTGATCAATCAACTGGCGTATCTGCGGATGGGCATACAGTGCATTCGGCTCCCTACGGTTCAGGCAACTGTCCAACTGAGCTTCGATGGCCGAACGCAACAACAGCGGAAAACGCGAGTGATAAACACACAGATGAATGCGCTGGCCAACTGGAGCCCCCAATGCGAACAGCGCTTGGGCAACGTCGAACAAGGGTTCGATGTTCGCCATACGCACCAGGCCAACGCTGATTTTCTTGCCACTGTACGGACATGCCTCGGCATGGCGTGCATGCGCTTGCAGCATCGCCGCGTGGACGTGTTCAGCAAAAGCGCGACGCATGGCACCCACGGGCTGCGCATCGATCTTCAGAGGAATGAGCTCGCCGCGCCGGCGTGGCTCGATGCCCTCAAGCGCCTGTACACGGCGCCCAACGAATACGCTGTGTTGCTGGACAAAGCTCTCGGCGCTGTTGCAAGTGCCCTTGTGGGCACCGAACTCATCAACCCACAGGCAAGGGATTTCGCTGACGGGAGAACCGGGCTCTCCTCGATTGCGTCGGTAATGCAGACGGCCAGCACGATAAGCCTGGAACATCCCCTCCAGCAGAGCCGGAGGAAGGGTCGCCGACGATAGCAGCACCCGGGTGCCCAACAGGCCGGCCCAATACACCAGACGCGTCAGCGCAGGCAGGTCGGCGAGGTCGAAGTCATCCAGCTCATCAAGAACCAGGTCACTGCTGAGCAGGCGCAACATGGGCGCTATCTGCCGACCGGCTCTCTGTGCTTCGGTCGCGGGCATCAGGTGATCGATGGTGCACACCAGCATCGGCGCATTGAGCAGGGCCGTGATCTGGGGATTATTCATCACCTTGGACAACAGGCCATGGGCTTCCATAGCGCCCTCATAACGCACATGGCTGTCTTCTTCGATCAGGGCTTGGGTAGAGGCCGACCCGCAGGCCTCGGCCTCGGCTTGGTGGTAGTCGAACAAGGCCCGGCTTGCAGAACCTCCGACCCTGATGGCCAGGTCGTCTTCACCCAGGTTCAGATCCTCGCGGTAGCTGTGGCCGGTTTGCAGGGTCAGGGTGCGCAGGCCCAGGGCGAAGGTACAACGCATACCGATCTGTGGGTCGGCCAGAGCGTACATGATTCGGGCATTGGCCAGCGTCTTGCCGCATCCGGTGGAGGCCATATTGACGATAAAGGCGCCGTGCTGTTGTGCCTCCACGCGCAGGCTTGTTGCGGCATCCGCGGCCTTGTCCTGCCAACTGAAACGAGGGGCACCGCTGCGTTTGCGCAAACCTGGATGACGGGCCAAGCGGGGTAAATGACGCTCGAAACCAGGCAGGCCGTGAACGACGCTGCGGGCCATGCGCGCCACCCCGAGCAGGTGTTCGTCCAGGGGCTGCTTGAGTTGGCCATCGGTGTGCGTGTTGGCAAACAAAGGATGCTTGTCATCGCCCTTTACCCGTTGGCCCGACTCGGGCGGCAAGCTGGAGTAGTAGTGATCGCTCAACATCAGGCTCATACGAGCCAGATGCATGACATAGGGGTTGTTCAGCCAGTCGCCATGACCGGGCTTGGCTTGCAGTGTCAGCAGGCGATTGGCGAGCTTGGCAGCCTGCGCCCGCCATTTGGGCCAAGTCACCGGCAGCCCATGCTCGAACTGCCAAAAAACCTCGACGTCCTCGATGGAGGCTGGGCGGCTGCACTCATTCCACTCGTGGGTGATGCCCTCGATCAGGTTGTCCAGCATCGACGGATTGAAACGGGCAGACTTCTTGCCCAGCCATTGCTGTTCTCCGTTGGTGCTCTCATCCCAACTGGGCAGTGTGGGCAAACGGTGGTGGCTGACCACAAGCCAGGCAATGGCGGCCGCCAACGGCGCAAGCTGTTTGAAGGGCGGGGGCGTCGCGGCATCGAGCCCATCGCGCTGATAACGGCCTGCCGCCAGCCAACTGTTGTCATCCTCGTCCGTGGGCGCCGCCAGCCGCCGCAACCAGCTGGGATCATCATCAGAACCAACGAACGCCAGGAACAAACGCAGTGACACCCACTCATGGCGATACAGGTTCCTTTCCACACTGCGCAGGCGCAGTTTGTTCTGGAAGGCAATGCTGGCCTTGCCCAAGTCGTGCAGCAGCGCCGCCATCTGCGTCAGCAGCGAGATGTCTTCAGCACAATGCCAATCATTTTCATCGTCTTTGCGTAGCACATTGCGCGCAGTGGTATGGGTCGGCACCGCCCCCTGTTCATTGAAACGCTTGGCGTCACCGACGATCCACAACAGCTCGCTGTGATCCAGCCCGCGAATCCAGTGGCAGGCCACCGCGGTATTGCGGCGGGCGCTTTTCTTGAGCAAGCGTCTGAGGGTATCCAGGCCGGCCTGCGTGATGGGTGTTTGCCAAGTACGCTCGCCACGCCGTTCGGCAAACTGATCGAGAATTCGCCGGCTTTGCACCAAGGCCTTTTTATCGCACTGACAGATCAGCATGACGTTCATAACGCCCGCTGCTCCATCTGCTGAGCGACAGCCTTGAGACTGTCGATCATAAAATCCAGGGCTTCACCACGGGTCAGGTTGTCAATGCAAGCCTGGCGGAAGGCTTGTTCGTCGTCACCTCGCTTGGCCGACAGAAAGGCCTGAGGCAACACCAGCGCATCCTTCACCAAATCGGCTACATCAAAAACCAGGCCCCCGCGGCGAGTCTTGCCATGCAGCACCGCCAGCCCATGAGGCAACCCCAGCACCCAGGTGGCGGTCGCCGCCAAACCGTAAGCCAGGTAGTTGCCGTGATCGAGAAATCGATTGGCTGGGTCTACGCCACTGCCACCTTTGGCCCGGACGAAATCGCCATAAGCGGTTGCCGTTGCGGCCAACTTGAACAGGCGCTTGGTCAGGCGAGCCTCTTCGGTCAGCAGGTAAGTCACGTCCGGAGCAGCATTCAATGAGCTCAGCGATTGCGCCAAGGCGGACTCCAGCGCCGAAGAGTCGATGTCGAAACCGGCTTTTGCCAGGGGCCCCTGCGACCGCCAATGCTGCCGGATGCAGCCCAGGCGCAACCTCTGGAAAGCCTTGGCCGCCTCCAGACGTTGTTGTTCATCGAACCAGAACCGCACCCAGCGTTGCAGATACTCAGTGGGGCGATATTCGCTTTGTGGGGAAAACCAAGCGACTTCAATATCGATCTCATTGGCGCTGAACAACGGCGTGCCACCGCCCCCGCAGAACCCCACCAGAACGCCAGCCTTGGCCAGTTCGCGCATGGCTGCCTGGGTGACTGAGGTGCCGGTCCCCAGTAGCACGGTCGTGGTATTGGCGATTGGGATATTCCAGTACAGCGACTGCTTGCCGGCATCGGTTACATACTCGACCCGACCACCATTAACCAGCACCCGACAGTGCTGCAGGTAATAGATATTGGCGCGCTTGGAATGAAGAATCGTTTTTAGATCTGCGGAGCTGATGTCTTCCATGAGAGAGAGCCGCCTGCTGCATCGTCCATTGAGCGGTAGCGGTTATAAGCAATGTCGGGTTGTTCGTCTATGCCACGTTGGAAATTCAGATCGTTGCCTCGCGCCAGTGCAAATAGAGCTGCCGGGCAAACCTGCTGGCGAAGTTTGAAGGTCACCGGTTGCTACTCAATGCTTTTGGGCCAGGTTTTTAGCTGCCTGTACGGCAGTGAACGCTGTCCGGGTATCTGCGTGCCATCGCAGGCCTTTCTGAGCTGCCTATACGGCAGTGAACAACAAGGACCGCGCCAAGTTCATAACGTTGACTTTCTGAGCTGCCTATACGGCAGTGAACGTTATCGATAGCTCCAGCGAGAACCAGGACATTTTCTGAGCTGCCTATACGGCAGTGAACGTCGAGGTGCCGCGAAACATCCAGACCCCAGATTTCTGAGCTGCCTATACGGCAGTGAACATCCGCCACGATAGCGTTGTGAAGCACCGCCATTTCTGAGATGCCTATACGGCAGTGAACACCGTGACCAGCGACTTCCAGGGGCTGGGGATTTTCTGAGCTGCCTATACGGCAGTGAACTGGGCGCGGTGTGAGTGCATTCGGATGGATTCTTTCTGAGCTGCCTATACGGCAGTGAACCCGCAGACGCCGGCGGCGCGCCGGCCGTCAGTTTTCTGAGCTGCCTATACGGCAGTGAACACAGTCACAGTGATCATGCCCACCGGCAAGGCTTTCTGAGCTGCCTATACGGCAGTGAACTTTGCTCCACCGCCTGTAACGCCGGTTTGACTTTTCTGAGCTGCCTATACGGCAGTGAACATTGAGCGCCGCTCGGTATTGATCAGGTAAATTTTCTGAGCTGCCTATACGGCAGTGAACAACCAGCAGGCAACCGCTCAGCAACTGAGTCATTTCTGAGCTGCCTATACGGCAGTGAACGATATTTTGCCAATCCGTATGAGGTTGGCCATTTTCTGAGCTGCCTATACGGCAGTGAACAAGAAGGCAGCTCAAGAGCTTAAAGACGCTATTTTCTGAGCTGCCTATACGGCAGTGAACATTGTCGATTGCGCCGTACTTGCTCGCGTTGTTTTCTGAGCTGCCTATACGGCAGTGAACTACTACTTTGAGTACGCCAACGCGACTGAGAATTTCTGAGCTGCCTATACGGCAGTGAACGTGCCATTGAGCTGTATCCCAAGGTTGGTGTGTTTCTGAGCTGCCTATACGGCAGTGAACATTGCCTGCGGGTTATCAGCCTCGCGCTGCAATTTCTGAGCTGCCTATACGGCAGTGAACGTCCACTGAGTTGGCCACGATGATCTTGCGCGTTTCTGAGCTGCCTATACGGCAGTGAACGGACATCGATCCCGACGTTGTGCAGCGTTTCCTTTCTGAGCTGCCTATACGGCAGTGAACCAGACAACTTCCTTCATAACCCAATGATTTAAAAGAACAACCAGCTAAACAACCCGCCTGACCCTCTTTTTAGAAGCCTCTGTAAGTGATTGATTTTACATAGGGCTTACCCCCCCTCAAAAAAGAGGGTCAGCCCTAAACATCAGATCGGCAGGGCACAGACTATAGACTTCGAACCTATTTATTTGAGGTTCAAGTGAGAAAAGTGACGGTTACGCAGTGACCAAGGTGGAGCGAGGGAGCACCTCCCTCGCCACAGAAATCAAGCCGTTCAGCTGGGAGAACGACGATTACCATCGAGCAAGGCATCCACCACACTGCGGGCCATTTCCACCGAATGCACCAGGGACCAGATCAAGCCACGCTCGACGCCGCTGGCGTGTTCGGTGATTTCATCGGACACCTCCTCGGCGGCTTTGAGCAGCATGGAAACGTGGAGCAAGGCCTCTTCGGCGCTGATGCCGGGGCGGACGCTGAAGGGCGAGTCGGAGCCCGCAGGGCCACCCGCCGTGGGCTTCAACGCCGTGACCAATGAACGGTTCAGCGCATTGTTGGCCAAGGCATAACGAACCACTTCATTGGCCAGATCGTGGTCTGGATTACGACGGGAAACAGAATAGGAAACAGGCGGATCGGGGACGATCTTTTTCATGGTGTAACTCCTGACTAAGGAGCTTTCACCCATCGCTGCTAAACGGAGGGTGGCAGCTGGACGCGGGTTAGCAGACCAGGCAGTCAGGCATGCCCAGCGCGCTCGAAGGCGCCCCGCGTACAGCCGCCATAAACGCAAAGATCAACATCAGAATGCTGACCAAGCGGATAGGTGCTTGCATGCCTGAATTTGGTAGGGCTGCTAAACCCGATCACTGAACATTCAGTGACACCCCGAGCCTAGTGAGCCGAGTACCCAGCCGCAAGCGCCAAGGAGTGTCTCGGAAACGCCTTACAAAAGAAAGAGACTTGGCCGACAGCAGCCTATGCCTGTGGCTGAGTCTGGTCTCGAATTGGACACAAAATGTCTAGTGGCCTTCAGATCGCCGCGTCTCCTACGGAGCCGTTCGCAGCCTGCGGCAGCGGCTACACGAAGCCGCCTGTAGCCGCTGCTGAGCCTGCGAAGCTGCGAAAAGGACCGCAGGGCCTTGCTTGGCGATTTCACGACGAACCTCGGGCGGGTTTGGAATCGCCGCGTCTCCTACGAGGGAGTGCCGCCCAGAGCGTTCGCAGCCTGCGGCAGCGGCTACAGCGGGTGCCGTTGCGGGATTGCGCCGCAACGGATGTGCCGTGGAGGTCAGGCCGCCTTGGCCGGTTCCAGGGCCAGTTCGACGGTCTCTGGTCGTTTCACTAGGGCATAGACAACCGCCGTCAGCAGGCTGCCGGCGACAATCGCCAGCAGGTACAGCAGCGCATGGTTGATGGCATTCGGGATCAACATCACAAACAGGCCACCATGGGGCGCCATCAGTTTGCAGCCGAAGTACATCGACAAGGCCCCGGTCAGGGCACCGCCAGCAATGCTCGCCGGGATCACTCGCAGCGGGTCCTTGGCGGCAAACGGAATCGCCCCTTCGGAGATAAAGCACAGCCCCAGCACCAGCGCCGCCTTGCCGGCTTCGCGCTCGCTCTGGGCAAACTTGCGCCGGGCAATGAAGGTAGCAATGCCCAGGCCAATGGGCGGCACCATGCCCGCGGCCATGGTCGCGGCCATCGGCGCATAACTCTGGGACGCCAGCAGCCCCACCGAGAACGCGTAGGCCGCCTTGTTGATCGGCCCGCCCAAATCCACGCACATCATCCCACCCAGCAATACCCCCAGCAGAATGGCGTTGGTGGTGCCCATGCTGTCGAGGAAATGGGTCAGGGCTTCGAGCATGCCCGCCACCGGTTTGCCCACCACGTAGATCATCACCAGCCCGGTGAACAGGCTGGCCAGCAGCGGGATGATCAGGATCGGTTTCAGCGCCTCCAGGCTTTGCGGCAAGCGCGCATATTTGTTGATCGCCTTGGCCGCATAGCCGGCGAGGAAGCCGGCGACAATGCCGCCGATGAAGCCGGCGCCCAGGGTGCTGGCGAGCATGCCGCCGATCATTCCCGGCGCCAGCCCCGGCCGGTCGGCGATGGAGTAGGCGATGTAACCGGCCAGCAGCGGCACCATCAACTTGAAGGCGGTCTCGCCGCCGATCTGCATCAGGGCCGCGGCCAGGGTGCCCTGTTCCTTGAAGGCGGTGATGCCGAAGACGAACGACAGGGCAATCATCAGGCCGCCCGCCACCACCATCGGCAGCATGAACGACACGCCGGTCAGCAGGTGTTTGTAGACCCCGGTCTTTTCCTGTTTGGCCGCAGCCGCGGCGCCTGGCGCGGTGGACTCCAGCTGGCCTTCGGCCAGGGCCTTGTTCAGGGTGGCCTCGGCTTGCTTCAGGGCCACGCCGGTGCCGCAGCGGTAGATGCGCTTGCCGGCAAAACGCTCGGTGGCCACTTCGATGTCCGCCGCCAGCAGCACCACGTCGGCGGCGGCGATGGCTTCGGCGCTCAGCGGGTTGCGCGCGCCCACCGAGCCCTGGGTTTCCACTTGCAGGTCGTAGCCCAGGCGCTTGGCGGTCTGCTGCAAGGCCTCGGCGGCCATGAAGGTGTGTGCCACGCCGGTCGGGCACGCGGTGATCGCCACCAGGCGCGGCGCGCGCGGGCCGGCCTCGACCAGCGGCTCGGCACTGGCTTGGCTGGCGACATGGATCCGGGCCTCTTCGGCACCGCGACGCAGCACCGCATCGACGTCCTGCAGGGCCTGGGACGGGGTGCTGCGGTACACCCGCTTGCCGACAAAACGCGACAGGTCCACAGGCCCGGTGCTGACCACCAGTACCCACTCGGCGGCTTCGATGGTCGTGGCCGACAGTTGGCGTTCGGGGTGCGCGTCATCGTGCACTTCCACGCTGGTGCTCCAGCCCTGGCGCTGGGCCGCGGCGTCCAGCAGGCGGGCGCAGAGTACGCTGGTGACCATGCCGTTGGGGCAGGCGGTAATAATGGCTAACTTCATACGCAACCCTCTTATTGTTCTATGAGGGGATGCACGCGCACCCCCTGCTCCAGCCGGGCCAGTTGCGCCCTGTCGCTGATGCCGAAACCGATCTGGGTCACGGCCATGGCGGCAATCGCCGTGGCGGTGCGCAGGGTCTGTTCGAACGGCTGGGCGCCGAGCAGGCCGTGCAGCATGCCCGCCAGCAGCGAGTCGCCGGCGCCCACGGTGCTGACCACGCTGACCTTGGGCGGCAAGGCCTGCAGGGACGGCGCGGCGCTGAACCAGTTGACGCCCTCGGCGCCGTGGGAGATCACCACGTGCTCGACGCCTTGGGCCTGCAGCAGGCGCGCCGCCTCGGCCTGCACCGCCACGGAAAGCACCGGGCTGCCGAGGACGTCCGCCAGTTCCTCAGTGTTGGGCTTGATCAGCCAGGGCCCCGCCGCCAGGCCGGCGCGCAAGGCGGCGCCGCTGGTGTCGAGCGCGACCTTCAGGCCCAGGCTTTTCAGGCGCAGCAACAGCGCCTGGAACCATTCGGGGCTGATCCCTCGCGGCAGGCTACCGGCCACCACCACCGCGTCATGCCCGGGCGCGATCTGGTCCAGGCGCTCCAGCAAGGCCTGTTGCGCCGCCTCGCTGACCTCGGGGCCGAGGCCATTGATATCGGTAATACGCCCGTCGTCTTCGGCCAGCTTGATGTTGCTGCGGGTGTCGCCGGGCACGCGGATAAAGGCATCGACAAAGCCGCGCTGGGCGAACAACGCTTCGAACGCCTGTGGATTGTTTTCCCCGAGAAAGCCGCTGACGGTCAGTTGATGGCCGAGGTCGGCCAGCACCTGGGCCACGTTCACGCCCTTGCCCGCCGCGTGGGTGTGCAGGGCGTTGCTGCGGTTGACCTGCCCCACCTCCAGGCGGGCCAGTTGCACGGTCAGGTCCAGCGCCGGGTTGAGGGTCAGGGTGAGAATTGCTGCCATTACATGGCCTCCACTAGGGCGCGCACTTCATGGGCGCTGCCGACGGCCAAAGCCTGTTGAGCAAGGGTTTGCGCCTGGGTCAGGCTAAGTTCGCGAATCCGCGCCTTGACCTCGGCGATGCTGCGTCCGGAGACGCTCAATTCATCCACCCCCAGGCCCACCAGCACCGGCACCGCCAGCGGGTCGGCCGCCAGCTCGCCGCAGACCCCGACCCACTTGCCGTGGGCATGGGCGGCCCGCACGGTGATGTCGATCAGTTGCAGCACCGCCGGGTGCAGGCCGTCGGCCTGGGCGGAAAGGCTTGGGTGGCCACGGTCGATGGCCAGGGTGTATTGGGTCAGGTCGTTGGTGCCGACGCTGAAGAAGTCCACTTCCTTGGCCAGCACCGGCGCCAGCAGGGCGGCGGAAGGCACTTCGATCATGATCCCCAGTTGCAGGTCGGCCACCGGGATCTCTCGGCGCAGGCGCTCGGTCATGTCCCGGGCCTGGCGCCACTCTTCAACGCTGCCGACCATGGGGAACATGATCCGCAGCGGGCGGTTGTCCGCCGAGCGCAGCAGCGCGCGCAATTGCGCTTCCATGATGAGCGGCCGCTGCAGGGTCAGGCGGATGCCGCGCACGCCGAGGAAGGGGTTTTCTTCCTTGGCGATCGGCCAGTAAGGCAGCGGTTTGTCGCCGCCCACGTCCAGGGTGCGCACCACCAGCGGCCGCCCGGCGAGGCCGTCGAGCACGCGGCGGTATTCGGCTTCCTGGGTGGCTTCGTCCGGGGCCTGGGGATGGGCCATGAAGATCAGCTCGGTGCGCAGCAGGCCAATGCCTTCGGCGCCGTTTTCCACGGCGGCGGCGACACCGGCGCTTTCACCGATGTTGGCGAACACCTCCACCGCGTGACCATCCGTGGTGCGGGCCTGTTGATGGCGTTGCTCGGCGGCGGCCTTGAGGCGTTGCTCGCGGGTGTCGCGTTCCTCGGCGGCCCGCTGCAGGGTGTGACTGTCGGCGTCGACATGCAGGCGGCCGCGCTGGCCGTCCAGCAGCAAGGGCGTGCCGGACTTGATCAGCAGCACGCTGGCGCCCGCGCCCACCAGGGCCGGAATGCCCAGGGCCCGGGCGACGATGGCGCTGTGGGCGGTGGCGCCGCCGCGGGCGGTGAGAATGCCGGCGACGCGAGCCGGATCCAGGCGCGCCACGTCCGAAGGGCCGACTTCGTCCATCACCAGGATGTAGGGCTGGTCCGGCTCGGCCGGGGTTTCGATGCCGCACAGTTGCGCCAGCACTCGGCGGCCGATGTCCCGCAGGTCGGCCGCGCGTTCGGCGAGCAAGGCATCCTGCAGGGCTTCCTGTTGTTGGGCGGCGGTTTCGATCACGGTCATCCACGCCGCTTCCGCGCTTTCACCCTGCTTGAGCCGGGTGTCCACTTCGTCGGTCAGCTCGGGGTCGTCGAGCATTTCCTGGTGGGTGATGAAGATCTCGCGAATGGCCTTGGACTTGCTGCGCTGGACCAGCCCGCCGATGTCCTGGCGCACGTCGGCCAGGGCCTGCTGCAGGCGCTGGCGCTCGATGGCGGTGGACTCGCCCCGCAGCGGGTAGTCGATGGCTTGCTGAACCTGAATGTGGGCCGGGCCGATGGCGATGCCGGGGGCGGCGGCGATGGCCTGGATCAGGCTGCCGGAAGCCGGGGCGCTGATCGGCACCACGACCTCCTGCGGTTCTTCCCGGGGAGCGCTGACCGCCGGCAGGGGCTCGACGGCTTCGCCCAGGCCCGCTGCGATGGCCGCCAGCAGGGCCGGCAAGGCGTCGGCGGCAATGCTCGGTTCAGCGATCAGCTCCAGCACCTGGCCGCGTCGGGCGCCCAGGCTCAGCAGCTTGCTCAGGCTCTTCACCGACACCGCGGAATCTTGGCCATCGACGATGCGGATGCGGATCTCACCGGCAAAGTTTTTCGCCAGTTGCGCCAGCTCCTTAGCCGGGCGCGCATGCAGGCCGTGGGCATTGGCCAGGGCGATGCGGGCGCTGGGCCAGTCCGCCGGCAACTCACCGCCGAGCACTTCCAGCACCGCGCGACGGCTGGTGGCGCGGCCCAATTCCTGGCCACGGCCTTCGATCAGCAGCGCACACAGGCGCTCCAGCAGGGCTTGATGGGCTTCCCCCAGGCTGGCCAGGCAGAACAGACCGCTCAGGGGCTGGCCCAGGTAGCGGATGGGTTTGTCCGGGGTGACGAACGCCAGCCCGGGGCGCAGCACGGTTTGCTCGCTGTGCAACCACCACAGGCCGTCGCCCAGGGGCAGCGCATCCACCTGTTGCAGCACCGCGGCAAAGCCGTTGCTCACGCATTCGGCCTGGCGCAGCAGGCGGGCGCCGCGCCAGACCAGCTCTTCGAAATCTTCCGCCGCCACCCCGAGGCCGATCATCTGGGCGTCCAGCGCCAGTTCCTGGGGCGCCCCCTGCAACAGCTTGAGCAGGGCCTCCGGGGAACTGGCGCGACGCAGGGCCTGGCCCAGGTCGGTTTCACCCAGGGCGCGGGTCAACAGTTGCAGGAGTCGCAAATGCTCGTCGGATTTGGCCGCGATGCCGATGGCCAGGTAGACGATCTGCCCGTCACCCCAATCCACGCCGTCGGGAAACTGCAACAGGCGCACGCCGGTGGCAAAGACTTGATCGCGGGTTTCCGGAGTGCCGTGGGGAATGGCGATGCCTTGGCCAAGAAAAGTCGAGCCCTGGGCCTCGCGGGCCTTGAGCCCGGCCAGGTAACCCTCGGCCACCAGGCCGTCAGCCACCAGTTTGTCGGCCAGCAAATGCAGCGCCGCGGACTTATCCACAGCCGACTGGCCCATGGATATCTGCTCTACAGTGAGCTCGAGCATGGCTTCTCCTATTTAGCGCGGCAGGGGACAGCGCTAGGTATTGTTTTAAGTAAGCAGCGTAGGTGTCTTTATGGCCACAAACGGGACTTGTTACCTGGCAGGGGTGTTTTTCCGTTTATGATCTAGTCTAGAAAATACGCCTGCTGAAACGTTTAATCTAGCAAGTTTGCTAAGTTACTCGATAATCTCGGCGCCTTGAAGCCCTTCCGCTCGATGGCCGGTTCCGACGTTGGTCGCCTGCCCAGATCAGGTAGGATTGGCGAAAATGTCGGGGCAAGCACCAAAAACAAGGAAATCCCGGGTTGAAACTCAGTGATATCGCTCGCCTGGCCGGTGTGTCCGTCACCACCGCCAGTTACGTCATCAACGGCAAGGCCGAACAACAACGCATCAGCAACGCCACCGTGGAACGGGTGCGTGCGGTGGTGGAAGAACACGGCTTCACGCCCAACCCTCAGGCTGCCGGCCTGCGCAGCCGGCACACCCGGACGCTGGGGTTCATTCTCCCGGACCTGGAGAACCCCAGCTACGCGCGCATTGCCAAGCTGCTGGAGCAAGGCGCCCGGGCCCGGGGTTATCAGTTGCTGATCGCCAGCTCCGACGATGCGCCGGACAGCGAGCGGCAATTGCTCCAGCTGTTTCGCGCGCGGCGGTGCGATGCGCTATTCGTCGCCAGCTGCCTGCCACCGGAAGACGACAGCTACCAGCAGTTGCAGGCCCAGGGCCTGCCGATCATCGCCATTGACCGGGTGATGCCGCCCGAGCTGTTCTGCTCGGTCATCAGCGACGACCTGCAAGCCAGCCTGCACCTGACCCAAAGCCTGCTTGAGCCCGAGCCCAAGCAGATCGTGCTGATTGGCGCCCGCCCGGAGTTGAGCATCAGCCAGGAGCGCGCCACCGGTTTTCGCCAAGCGCTGGCAGGCTTCGGCGGCGAAGTGCTGGTGGAGCACGGCGAAGCCTTCAGCCGCGAGTGCGGCCGCCAACTGATGGAAGAGTTGCTGCAGCGCCTGGGCCATCTGCCGGATGCCCTGGTGACCACCTCCTACGTGCTGTTGCAGGGGGTGTTCGATGCCTTGCACGACTTCCCGCTGAAATCCCGGCCGCTGCGCCTGGGCACCTTTGGCGACACCCAACTGCTCGATTTCCTGCCGCTGCCGGTCAATGCCATGGCCCAGCAGCATCAACTGATCGCCGAGAAAGCCCTGCAACTGGCCCTGGCGGCCATTGAAGAGGCGCATTACCAACCTGGCGTGCAGGCCATCGCGCGGACCTTCAAACAGCGCATCCAACAGGGCTGAAGCGTGGAGCTGATCGACAGCCACACCCACCTGGACTTTGCGGATTTCGACGCCGATCGCGGGGCGCTGCTGGCGGACAGCCGCGCCCTGGGCGTCACGCGGATGGTCGTGCTGGGGGTCTATCAGGCCAACTGGCAGCGGCTGTGGGAGCTGGTGCAAAGCGATTCGCAGTTGTACGCCGCCTTCGGCCTGCACCCGGTTTACCTGGACGAGCACCAGCCCGAGCATCTCCAGCAATTGGGCGACTGGCTGACGCGGCTGGCGGGGCATCGGCAGTTGTGCGCGGTGGGCGAGATCGGCCTGGATTACTTTCTTGCGCACCTGGATCGCGAACGCCAACAGGCACTGTTCGAAGCACAGCTGCAACTGGCGGCGGATTTCCAACTGCCCGCCCTGCTGCATGTGCGGCGCAGCCACGCGGCGGTGATCGCCACCTTGAAGCGCTTCAAGCTCAAGCGCGGCGGGATCATCCACGCCTTCGCCGGCAGCCGCGAGGAAGCCCGGGAGTACCTCAAGCTGGGGTTCAAGCTGGGCCTGGGCGGCGCCGCTACCTGGCCCCAGGCCTTGCGCCTGCGCAAGGTGATCGCCGAGCTGCCGCTGCAAGCCCTGGTGCTGGAAACCGATTCACCGGACATGGCCCCCGCGATGTTCCCCGGCCAGCGCAACAGCCCGCAGCATTTGCCGGCCATCTGCGCCGCCCTGGCAGACATCATCGGCATCACGTCCGAGCAACTGGCCAGCGCCAGCACCCGCAACGCCTGTGAACTGTTCGGCTGGCCTTCAGCCGGCCTGTAGCAGCAAGGGCCGACGCTGGCGCCGACGGGCCACCCCCATCACCAGCAGGTAGCTCGCCAGCATCAGCGTCGAAACGCTCAGTTGCTGGCCCAGGCTCACCAGCCCGACCCACTCCAGCACCAGGGTCACCAGCAGCACCGTGGCGCACAGCACGATCATGATCGCGCGCAGGGTGGCCAGCGACCCCAGGGACTTGAGCCGCTTGATCTGCTGGGGGCAACTGAGTTTCAGCGGTGCGTGGCAATGGTGGCAGTTGAAGGGTTCCTGCAACGCCATGGCATTGAGTTGCCAGGGTTCGAGTTCAAGAAGGGTCTGGCAATGGGCGCAGCGGCCCTGGATTCCAGAAGTGGCAGTCATCAACGTATTTCCTCAGGGCCATGCAAGGCGCGCGGCCGACTGGTCGAACGGCCTCCGGAAACACCGGGGCTAAAAAATCAGACGCGCAGGAAAACAGGAAAGACGCGACAAACAAAGCGATTATTTACTACCGATTGTATGCAAGGCGGCGAAGCCCCTGGTTCCCGGGGCTTCGCCGATGGCGGGGGCCAATGGGTCAGACTCGAAAGGCGCCGATCAACTGCTTCAACTGCACCACCTGGGCCGACAACTGGCGGCTGGCATCCTCGGTCTGGTGCGCGCCCTCGGCGGTACGCTCGCCGGCGCGGTTGATCTCGACGATGTTCTGGTCGATGTCGTGGGCCACCGCCGTCTGCTGCTCCACGGCCGCGGCGATCTGCTGGTTCTGGTCGACAATCATGCCCACCGCACCGAGGATGTTTTCCAGGGCCTGCTGAACCTTTTCCGACTGGTCCACCGTGCCGTTGGCCATGGCGTGGCTGCTGCCCATGGCCTTGACCGCCGCGCTGACGCCGCCATGCAGCTTGCCGATCATGTCCTCGATTTCCTCGGTGGACTGCTGGGTACGCTTGGCCAGGGTCCGCACTTCATCGGCGACCACCGCAAAGCCCCGGCCCTGCTCGCCCGCGCGTGCGGCTTCGATGGCCGCATTGAGGGCCAGCAGGTTGGTCTGCTCGGCGATGCTCTTGATCACCTCCAGCACCCGGCTGATGGACTGGCTGTCGCTGGCCAGCTGGTTGATCACCAGCACCGACTGATCGATCTCACTGGCGAGGCGGGCGATGCTGCCCTGCTGGGACTCCACCAGCCCCCGGCCGCTGATGGTTTCGTCATTCACGCTGTGAGCGCTGCTGACCGCCGCCGCCGCGCTGCGGGCCACTTCCTGGGAGGTGGCGGACATCTGGTTCATCGCCGTGGCCACTTGCTCGATCTGGCTACGCTGGCCGGCCACGGCCTGGTTGCTCTGGGCCGACACGCTCTGCACCTGCCCGGCCTGGCGTTCCACTTCGCTGACGGTGTGGCCAACCCGCTCGATCAGGTCGTGGATCTTCAGCACGGTGCCGTTGAACACGCTGCCCAGCTCTCCCAGTTCGTCGCGGCTGTGGGCGGTGAAGCTGACGGTCATGTCCCCCGCCGCCACCTTGTCCATCATGGCCCCCAGGCGACGCAGGGTGGTGCGGGTGGAGGCGTAGAAGCCGCCGTACAGATAGACGATCGAGAGGAACACCAGGGCCAGGGCCGCCACCAGCAGCACCATGTGGCTGCGGTTCTGCTCCAGGCGCTTTTGCAGCTCGACGTCGAGGAATTTCAAGGTGCCTTCATTGAGCTGGTAGGTCTGCGCCATCAGCCCGCTGATCTGGTCGTAGAACCCCTGCCAGGGCGCATCCAGGGTGTCGGCCATCACCACCTGCTCCTCGAACAGCTCGCTGGCCTGCTTGAGGCTGCCCTTGCTGGTGCTGGCCTGCGTTTCAAGGGCGTCGTGGGCGGCGCGGCTGGAGCCCAGGGCATCCTGCAGTTTCAGCCCGTACTCGGCCTGGAGTTTTTCGATCTGCACCAGCAATTCGTCGAAACGGGTACTGGACGACGAATTGAGGAAACCCTGGCCCAGGGAGTAGGCGCCCATGGCCCGCCCCTCGCCAAGGAGCTGGGTGACGTACGGGGTGACGCTGGTGATCAGCTCGCTGAGCTGGCGGATATCGCCCTGGCCATCGCGGCTCAGCCCCGACTGGCTGGCGATGATCTGGCTGAACAACTGCGCACTGCCCAGCAGCTTGCCGATCAGGCCGCTCTTGTTCAGCAACGAGCTTTCCACTTGCTGGGCCTTGAAGGCGGCAATCAGTTCATCGCGCTTGGCGTTGAACACCTCCACCTGCGCTGGATCCGTGGTCACTGCCTGGAGTGCCTGCAGCCGCTCCAGCACGGATTTCTCCAGCGCCACGATCTTGCCCTCCAGGTCGCCCGCCTTGCCGGACTGGCCGAGGCTGGCGTTGATCTGCACCAGGTTGTTGAGGGTTTCCAGGTCCCGACGCAGGGCCAGGCTGCTGCCCAGCAGGTCGAGGCTTTGCAGCTCGACCCGGGTGCCCTGGAACTCGCGGTAGGAATCGCGCACCAGATAGAAGTTGGTCACCAGCATGGGTAGAAAGAACAGCACGCTGATCAGGCTGAACTTCATGCCGAAGCTCAGGCGGTTCATCAGCGCGACAGCGGGATAGAGCAAGCTCTTCACAAAGAAGTCTCCCTTTTCTTTTATTTTTATTGGCAGGCAGGCGAAGGCAGCAGATAGCCACTATTCGGCGCTCCGTCTGTATAGCTCAATTTAGTGGGAGGTTTTGTAACTTAAAGTTAACCGCTGCCAATGAGGGAGCACGCTCCCTCATTCGCTCAGGCCAGGACGGTCCACAGGGCAAAACCGGCGTACCAGAACACCGCCGCCCGCAGCAGCAGCTCCCAGATACGGTCCAGGCTGTTGATGCCTTCAGGCCCGACTTCCGGTGGCGGGATTTCAGCGGCCACCAGGCCGACCCTTTCCACCAGTTGCGCGGCGCTGATATGCCAGTTGAGCAGTTCGTGGAGCATCACTCGGCCAACCGCGACAAAGTTGCCCACCAGGGCGAAACTCGCCGCCAGCAGGCGCACCGGCAGCCAGTCGAAAGCGTGCCGCAGTTGCCCCGCGCGCTCGACCAGGGCCGGGTTCTTGCCATGTTCGGCGGCCAGGGCCAGCAGGCGATAGCTCAACGCCGCCACCGGCCCCAGCAGGAAGTACCAGAAGATCACCGCAAAGAAGCTTTGGAAGGCCTGCCACAACAGATGGCCCTGGACCCGTTCGAGCAGTTGCTCGCCACTCTCGGCGCAGATGTTCAGGTCACGCTGGGCTACATGGGCCGCGGCTTGCAGATCCCCGCGCCGCCAGGCATCGCGGAACGACCCCAGCTCCCCCAGCAAGTCGCCGCGCCCCAGGGCGTAGATCACCACCAGCAGGTGCACCGGCAAGGCCAGCAGGCCATAGGCAATCGGCTGCAGTACCAGCAGCAATAGCGCGAGCAGGGCCACCGGCAGCAGCACCATGACAATCAACAGCCACCAGGGATGCCCGGCCAGGCGCGGGCTCGACTCCAGGCGCGCCAACTCCCTCAACCACCGGCCATCACGCTGCACCCGCTGACGCAGGGCCGAGAACTTCTCGATCCACACCGCCAACAGCAACACCAGAAAACTCATTGTCCTTCCCCCTTCTCCAAGGCGGCACGGTAGCGTGCCCAGTCGAACGCCTGGCCCGGGTCGGTCTTGCGCCCGGGTGCGATATCGCTATGACCACAGATCCGTTGTGCAGTGATGGCGCAAAACACCGCCTGCAATTGTTCGGTCAATGCACTCAAGGACCGGTACTGGGCGTCGCTGAACGGCAAGTCGTCCGTGCCTTCCAATTCGATACCCAGAGAAAAGTCGTTGCACGTTTCACGCCCCTCGAAACTCGAGACACCGGCATGCCAGGCCCGGTCCAGGCAGGAAACGAACTGGGTGACGGCGCCGTCACGCTCGATCAGGAAATGCGCAGACACACGCAGATCGGCGATCCCGGCAAAATAGGGATGCTCTGTGACATCAAGGCGATTCTGGAAGAATTCCTGCACCTTGCCGGTGCCGAACTGCCCCGGCGGCAGGCTGATGTTGTGAATCACCAGCAGGGAAACCTCGCCAGCCGGACGTTCATTGAAATTGGGTGACGGGCAATGCCGTACGCCATGACACCAACCCGTGGCAGGGTCCAGCCGCATACCGATTCCTTCAACTAAAGCCTTGAGTGGCCCAGTATGCCGCGTTACCCCCTCGGGTTGCGATCACTTGCCGTGATTGAGTCGCTGCAGATTGCCGATCACCGATTCCAGGGCGCGGTCGAACAGCAGGGTGTCGTCCAGGGCCCTGACCGCACCGCGCTGGAACTCCAGGGCCAGGCCCATGCGCGTGCGCTCCAGCACCTTCATTCCAGTGCGGTTGACGAACACATACTTGGCCACCGGATGGGGGACAATCGCCGCCAGTTTGCAGCGCAGGGTATTGTCCTCGTCCTCCTGGAACTCGACCCAGGCGCCCAACCGCAACTGGTCGACCTGCAACACGTTGGGGTCGTTGGCCGGCAAAGCCAGTGGCGCCACTTCCAGTGGCCCCTCTTCAGCGCTGGGCAGGACGATCTCCTCGGCCACCACCATCATTGGCCCAGGTGGCGCCGCCGGCACCACGCCCTGCTGCGGGGCCACGGCTTCGCGCTCGAACGCCTGCAGGTGCAAGGCCTCCAACTGGCTGAAGAATTCGCTGGTGGCAAAAGGATCGAAGGCGGCTGCGCTCAAGCCCTCACGCAGGCCCTTGAGCAGTCCGGGCACCAACGCCAACAGGCGCATGGCAGTGTCGGGCTGTTCATGCTGCTGCACGCTCCAGATCAGCTCGAGCAGGGTTTGCTGCGCGGTTCGCCACTCCTGCGACGCATCGCCGTGCTTGAGGCAACTGAGCAGCATGACCTGACTCCAGGCATCGCGGACAAACTCCACCACGTTCTGTGGCAGCACTTTGCCCAACAAGGCCTCATTCAGGGCCTGCTCCACCCTGCGCCGGGCAAGCTCCACCTTGGCCCGCCCTTCCTCGGCGTCGCGGGTACGCTGTTCCAGCAATTCGGCACGCCGCCGTTCGTCGGCGGTGAAGGCCAGGAAGTCCGCCAGCAGCTCGGAGAAGATCGTCGGATCGTCGCTGAATTCACTCAGCAGGCGCTGCACCACCTGCTCGATACGCAGGTACAGGCTGTCGCGCTGATGATCGTCGCAGCCGCCCCAGCCCATGGCCGCGGCGGCTATTTCATTGAGCAGGCGCCGGGCCGGGTGATTGCTGCGGCTGAAGAAACTCTTGTCCAGCACCGCCACCTTGAGCATGGGAATCTGCAGGCGCCCAATCAGCGCCTTGAGCGAATCTGGCAGGTTGCGATCATCGAGGATGCATTCGAAGAGCATGGCGATCAGGTTGATCACATCTTCGTCGGCCACATCCACCACCCGGGATTTGCCGCTCTTGACGCTGACCCGGGTCAGCAGCTGTTCCAACTGGTTGCGCAGGTCGAAATCATCCTGGGCACTGGGCACCGGTACGTATTGCTGCAGGTGCGACAGCAGGCGCATGAGGTCGCGGGTGGAGATCGGCTGGGTCTCGGCGCTGGCCTCCAGGGTCGGCGCAACGCTGCCGCGCACATGAAACAGCAGGGTCTGCAAGGCGGCGAACACTTCCTGCACGCTCTCGTCGAGCTGCGACTGCGCAGACTTGGCCGCGCCGCCATCGGCTGCGGCGGCACGCGCCTCGGCCTGAGCGCGATCCGCAGCCCGGCGTGCCGGGGCGGGCATCAGCTCCGGCAGGATCCCGGTGGCGATCAGCAACTGGTTGGCTTCGGCGTAGAGCTGCTCGGCATCGCTGAGCACATAACGTTCAAATAGCTTGAGGATGATCAGCTTGACCTTGATCTCCACCCCCAGGCTGCGCCCGGCCTGCAGGAAGTATTCACAGAGCAGCGCCGGCGCCAGGGGGTTGTCGCCGTCCACCAGACGCCGCCCCAGCAACACCCCCAGGCGCGCGGTCAACTGCCCCAGGGCAAAGCCATCACGGTTCAGCACCTTGGCCACCATGGCGTCCACCGCCACGGTCTTTTCCAGGTCATCGTGAGCCGGGTCCAGCGACGGGTCATACGCCACCGCATGGGGAATGGCCAGGACCGGGTCGTATTGCACCAGCCCGGCAAACGCCTGGAAGAACGCCTCGAGAAAGCCGCGCTCGATGCTCTTGCGCTTCAAACGCAGGTCGCGCATGGCTTCGAACAGGGTGTTTTGCTCGACATTGTTCTGCGCCCGGTCGGCCATTTCGAACAAGGTGTCGTCAGCGTTATCGAACAGTTCCTGCAAGCCGTGGCGCAGTTGCTGGGCGGCCTTGTCACGAACCTGAAGCAGAATCACAGGCAGGCGGGCAAGCGGCGATGCGTTCGCCTGATCTGTAGCCGCCTTGTGCAAAGGCACTACATTCCCGTCGTTGTGCATCCAAGCCTCCTGGAAAGGTGTTTCTTCGGTTCGAGATCAAGATTCAGTCAAGCCGACGACGCTCACAGTCGGCTCTCAGCGGAGGCGGATGCACTCCACTGCACTTCATTTAGGGGGAGCCAAAGACACGTCAAAGCTATGACGTCAATTACAAGTCATATTATCTTGTAAAAGCCCCCTCTTACGCCAGCAGACTCTGTGGCCTCCTCCGAAATAACCTTAAGACAGACAAGAAAAGTCTCCCACGCTCATCAGACAAAGCGACCAAGGACAGGTTCGGCATAGCCTTGCGGGCATCTGCCGCCTTGGGTTCGCCGATCCCATGGCCCTATAATCGGCGCACTTTGTTTGTGGAGCCCGTTATGCCGAATCTACGCCTCGCCGATTTGAACGCCGAAATCGAAGCCAACGTGCGCCGTGCGTTGCTGGAAGACATCGGCAGCGGCGACATCACCGCACAACTGATCCCGGCCGAACGTCTGGCCAAGGCCACCATCATTACTCGCGAAGCCGCAATAATCGCCGGCACCGCCTGGGTCGATGCCGTGTTCCGCCAGCTGGACCCGCGGGTCGCCGTGCACTGGCAGGTGGCTGACGGTGAACGCGTGGTGCCCAACCAGGCACTGTTTCACCTCGAAGGCCCGGCCCGTTCGCTGCTGACCGGTGAACGCAGTGCTCTGAACTTCCTGCAACTGCTGTCGGGCGTGGCCACCCGCGCGCGTTATCTGGCCGACTTTGTCGCGGATACCCAGGTCAAACTGCTGGATACCCGCAAGACGCTGCCTGGCCTGCGCCTGGCACAGAAATACGCGGTTACCTGCGGCGGTTGCCACAACCACCGCATCGGCCTGTACGACGCTTTTCTGATCAAGGAAAACCATATCGCCGCCTGCGGTGGCATTGCCCAGGCCATCAGCGCCGCCCACAGGATTGCCCCGGGCAAGCCGGTGGAAGTGGAAGTGGAAAGTCTGGGAGAGCTGAAGCAAGCCCTGGCTGCCGGCGCCGACATCATCATGCTCGACGAACTGAGCCTGGATGACATGCGCGAGGCCGTGCGCCTGAATGCCGGCAAGGCCAAGCTTGAAGCCAGCGGCGGGATCAACGAAAGCACCTTGCGCCCGATCGCCGAGACCGGGGTGGATTACATTTCCATCGGTGCCATGACCAAGGACGTCAAAGCGCTGGACCTGTCCATGCGCCTGAGCCTCTGAGCCATGAAAAACGCCAGCCTGGTTCAGGCTGGCGTCATGCTCAACTGTCGATCTCGTTGAGCTGCAAATAGTCCTCGAGGTCCATGCCCAGCGCTTCAGCCACTTCCTGATGCACTTCCAGGCGCATGGCCTTCAGCTCCTCCGGTGTTTCTGCCACCAGATCGAGCACCAGTTCCCAGGGCTCGATGCCGCGGGATTCCGCCTCGTCCTCGAACGCCCATTGCGCCTGCTGCTTCTGCTCTTCGGGGCTCAGGGCGCTGATTTCCTCTTGCAAGGAAGGCGTGGCAGCCAGGTACCGTTCAAGCGCTACGTCGATTCTTGCTTCTTTAGGAATCATCTCGTTCTCTCTGATCATGGGAATGGAAGATGGATCTGGATCGTTGGGATCTCTCTGCCGCAAAAAACCGTTTCAATCGTCGATTTATCTGGCCTTCAGAACCATTCGGGATCATCTGAAAACAGCATGCTGGTACTCAGACAGGAACCGAATATAGGACCTTTGGGCGACGATTTATATGACCTGATGCAGCAATCGAGTAAAAACCCCTACCCCTCCACTGCGCCGCCCTAAAGCCTGTCCGGAAACCGGTTTTCAGAATCACCGCCATAGCGATGTGCGATATCGGCACTTCACAGGGAAGCCCAGTGATGCCCAATCGCTCAAAGCCTGCGTCCGCCCAAGAGGCCCAAGCCGGTATCGAGCTCAAGACCGACAGCAGTTTCCGAAGGGCACACCGAAAGTGATCGTCCAGAAGGACGATGTTTCATTTCACTGTGCTTGTGATGATTTCTTAACGTTCGTCCCACATGAGGCGCCCAATCGGGTGCCACTGTCCGCCAGGCCAAATAGCCATTCGTGAGCGAGAATCAGTGATGAGCAATAGCGCTATAGAAATGACCAATCTGCTTTACCGCTATGCAGAGAGAATGGACCGGGGTGACCTTGAAGGTGCCGCAGCCCTCTTCCGACATGCGCGCGTCAAAGTCTCAAACTGCGAAAACCTTCTTGATGAGGCTGGAATACTGCTCATCTGGAAACAACACGTAAAGATCTATCCTTGCGGAACTCCGCGCACAAAACATGTCATCACCAATCCGATCATCGAAATCGATGATGCCTCAGGCAAGGCGACAATAGACTCCTACTACACAGTTCTTCAGGCGACCAACGAGCTCCCCCTCCAGCCAATCGCTGCGGGCCGCTACCACGACGAATTTGAGCGCGTCGGCCAGACATGGCGTTTTTGCTTTCGCGATTATTCCCTGCTGGAGCTAACGGGTGACCTGAGTTTTCATCTGCAGGGCCTATAAGAGTTAACCCCCCAATCCATCCTTTGGCCGCGACCCTGGCTTGGGCACCGGCCACTGACTGAAGGGTGGATTGCAGGGCAAGGATGCCCGCTGGGCCGTGGCATCGCATCGCCATCGAGCGGGGTTAAATCGTCTCGACTGGAGCGAAGCTGGCTCGTTTCAGTCGCCGTTCCTTCTTACCTGGGCACACGATGGAAATGCCGAAGCATGCGCATCTGCGCTCGAATCTCGCTCTCCTCTGCGGGAACAAGGCAGTAAGCCAGCCCGATGCGACTAATCAACGCAATGATGTTTTCCAAAGTGGCAGGAGATGGGCCATACAGATCGACATCACGGCGGTACGGCCCTTCCAGCACGTTGTTCCACATAGGTGCGATGTTCTCAAGAATGTAGGAGAACACCTCTGAGGTCACATTTCTCGCCAGGTAGTTATGGTGGAAACCGCCATGGTGGCGGTCGCGATATCGGACTGAAAAGCACACGCACTCCTCGAGATAGGCTTCAAAATCTTCCTCGAACTCGCGCAAGCTGCGTCGCATTTCGTCAAAAAATGCGCCGTTCTCGGCGTTGATTACCGCCTGTATCAGCTCTTTTTTCCCGCCGTAGTACCGGTAGAGGGTCCGCCGCGAGATATTGGCTCGCTGTGCCACGTCATCGATCGAGAAACCATCGACCCCCTGCTCAATCATCGCGTCCAACGCTGAGCGCAAGATCAAGGTTCGCCCTTCGTTGGCGCTATCCATTCGGCTGGCATCACCCCAGCGAAACTGTCGACTCATACAAACCTCTGCCACTTCGTTCAGGACGTGTTGGTCCACCCCAGGGGGGGGAACTCGATCAAGCAGACGCTCTCACGCAATGACACGGACTATAAATTATGCGCCATGGCATGACACATATTATTGCTATGTGTCATAGCTACTAGGCTAGAACCAAGAAACTCAGTCGAATAGCAAACTGTGGAGCGACCCTCGCCAGCGGCGGGGTCGATACAAAGATTCGTGTTCCTGATGGTGCGTTTTGACGGGCCACGCCTGGAGCATTCACCCGCCCGAGGCCTCCAAACAAAATAACGGCTCATTCGAGCCGTTATTCTTGAGCATTAACGCAACAGTATCTTCTAACTGAAGGTGCTACCTGCGAGCATGCCACCATCCACAATGAACTCCGCACCGGTGCAATACGTGGACTCCTCGGACGCAAGGAACAACACCAGGTTGGCCACTTCATCGGGGCGACCGATACGAGGAATCGGTAAGCCGCGGTAGATCGACGCCGCGTCGAGATCGGCAAACTCTGGCGGTCGCGCCATGGCTGTGTCGATGCCGCCCGGGTGTACGGAGTTGACCCGGATGTTGTGGCCGCCGAACTCGAGTGCAGCGACTTTGCTCATGCCACGCACTGCGAACTTGCTGGCAACGTAGGCCCCACCGCCTGCAACTCCCTCCATGCCCGCCGTCGAGGAAACGTTCACAATTGAGCCCCTTCCCGCCTCCTTCATCGCCTGCAATACCGCTTTCATCCCCAGCCAGCATCCCACCTGATTCACGTCGATGACCTTGCGGTAGTCGTCGAGGGAGCAGGCTTCAATGGGCGCAAGCTTGAGGATGGCGGCGTTATTGACCAGCACGTCGAGCTTGCCGAAGCGCGCCTGTACCGCACTCACGACTGCGCTCCAATCCTCGGGGCAGGTCACGTCCAGACGCTGGAACATCGCGGCCTCGCCCAATTCAGACGCCACCCGCTGACCGTCTTCGACCAGCACATCGGCGATCACTACGCGCGCGCCCTCCGCCACGAACAAGCGTGCTTCCGCCTCGCCCTGGCCGCGAGCGCCCCCCGTAATCAATGCTACTTTGCCTTCTAGCCGCTTCATGGTAATCCTCGCTGGTAAGAAACTGGAGAACGGCACGTACCTGTGCCAAGTCATCGATTCAACACCTGATAGCGCCGCCCGGGGACGTCCCGGCATCCGGCGCATCCACCATCGTCCCGGGTTCGTGACGCAAGGTCTGAGGGGGCGGCGACGGCGTCTCGGACACGTCACTGCCTTGTGTGATATAGGCCGCGGCCCGTGCCGCTCCGCGCATGGCGCCTTCGATGTAGGACACGCCACTGCAATCGCCGACTTCGTACACGTTGAACCCCTCGGCGGTAAGCTGCCGGGCAAGCGTAAGGTCGTCGGACGCCCCCTTGGCCACGATGACGTGATCGGCATCGGCCACACGGTGCGCTCCGTCGCCATCGCGAAAGCAAACGCGGTCGACCTCGATCCGGATGTCCGATGCCCCCGCAAAAAGACTCAAGCCATGTTCCGCCAGTTCGGCCAGCATGCGCATACGTCGGACGATGCTGAGTCCCGCCCCCAGGCGCGGTACGTCGTCGACAATGGTGACGGCGCGGCCGCGCTCGGCGAGAAACTCGGCCAACTCAAGTCCGACGAGTTCGCCGCCGACAATCACGATGCGCTTGCCCAGTGGCATCCATTGCCGTGTGGCCTGACGCACGAATGTGATGTTCGACGTCAAGCCCGTCGCAGCGCCGATCTTTGCAGCCATGCGCGTCGTCCAGCCGACCTTGCGCGTGAGCGCCCGCGAGCTTTCGCCGAGTAGCAATCCGCGCATGTCGTCGCCGCTCAGTACATGCGGCAGATCATGCCCAGGAATGTCCGGCAAGCTGCGCAACGCTCCCGTCGCCACGATCACGGCATCATGATTCATGCTGCGCAGCAGTTCCGGTGTCGCCCTGGTGCGCAAGCGTACTTCGACACGCGCCGCCGCCACTTGACGCTGTAGCCAGTCGAGCAAACGTTCATTGGGTGGGTACGCAAGCGCCGCAAAACGTAGCGTACCGCCCAGTTGAGCGCCTTGTTCCAGCAGCGTCACGCGATGGCCATCCGCCGCCAGCCGCCGTGCCGCCTCCATCCCACCGGGACCACCACCGATGACGACAACCCGCTTGCTGCGAGTCGACCGCGCCTGGCGCAGGGACTCGAAGCCGGTGTCCGGGTTGACTGCACAGCGTAGCGGCTGGCCGACATAGATGGCGCTGATGCACGTGTAGCAGTAGATGCACGGCAGCACATCGTTGGGCCGACCTTGCGCAAGTTTGTGCGGCAACGCCGGATCGGCAAGCAGCTTGCGCCCCATCGATACGAAGTCGAGTTCGCCTGCGGCGATTGCTGCGTCGGCCACCTCCGGCTCGACCCGCCCCGAGGCAATCACCGGGATGTTGACGGCCGCCTTGATTCGCGCCGCGAACGGCAGGTTCACGCCAGGCTCATGAGGTGTGTGCGATGCCGAATGCAGCTTTGGATTTCCAATGTCGTGATAGGCGGTAACGGTCACTGCATCAGCGCCCGCAACCTCGACCATCTGCGCGGTGCGCACCGCATCGTCGATCGTGATGCCGTGCAGCGCGCCCTCCTCGCGCGAATCGAGCTTGCACCATACCGGAAAATCGTCGCCGACCTCGGCACGTACCGCCCGCAGCACTTCAAGCAGGAGGCGGACACGATGTTCGAGTGGGCCGCCGTAGGCATCCGTGCGTTTGTTGCTCTTGGGCGAGATGAATGACGACAGAAGATAGCCGTGTCCTCCATGGATCTCGACGCCGTCGAAACCCGCTTGCTTCGCACGGCCGGCGGCCGCGGCAAACTGCGCGACCACTGTATCAATGTCGTCCTGCATCATGACCTTTACGCTCACGGCGGCAATACGGCTGAACGGTGCCTGGGTCAATTCGTCGAGCAGGAAGGCTGCGGTGAAATCGCCGGTGGGCGGATCGGGCAGCGACGGCCCCCATATCGGGCGCCCCGCGAGCATGTCTTCCATCCCGACCAGCCCACCATGATGCAACTGCGCGGCGATCTTCGCCCCATGCGCATGCACCGCCTGCGTCAGCGCCGTGAGGCCGGACAGGAAACGGTCATCCGAGATGGCGATCTGATTCGCTTGATTCGCGCCGACAGGCCATGCGACGCCGGCAACACCAGTGATAATCAGGCCGGCGCCGCCACGCGCCTGCGCCTCGTGATAACGCAGCAGGCGCTCGCCGCATTGACCATCGGGCTCTGCCAAGCTGGCCCCCATGGCCGTAACGGCGATGCGATTACGTAACGCCAGCGTGCCGATCTGCCCTGGCGACAACAGGCTGAAATAGTGTTGATGCACTTGAACCATTGGCGAGTCTCCATCGCGCAAGTGAAATCGTGAGGACACTTTCGCAGGCGGCCCGGCCATGAAGCCGCGCCGCGGCGAACGTCACGAGGGATCGATCACCTCAAGTTCATCCCAGGCCGGGGCGAACATGGGCCTGAACAGTGCCTCATCGGCGTAGATGCGTTCGCCGGTCACGTAGGCGGTTCCCGCCATAGGATCACTAGTATTCGAGCGCATGATGAGCCTCCTCCCCTGATTGTTCGTTTATTGATGACGAGTGTCGGTTTCGATCGAGTCGTTGGCGTTTAGCACCTCAAGCGACGGTAGAGCGAAGCAGCCGAATCTCGAGGCGTACCCTGAGCACTATGTCTCACATTAATGAATTCGTGCCACGATACTGGCACAAAATATAGACCTTGTGACATACGAATCAAAAATAACTTCTCTACGGTCCGGGAAGGGGGGGGCCGGATCATGAAAGGAGGGGCGCCTGTCACCCCTTCAAATAGCTGTATAGGTACGAACAAGACAGCCAGAAACCACAAAGCCCGCACTAGGCGGGCTTTGTGGTGCGTCTCGTAAACAGTGACGGACTGATTGAAACTGCTTGATGGGGTGACAGGAATCGAATCAGGCACCTACAGACCAATGAATTCAACGTAACTGACATATAGTAATGGCGTCTATATACCTAAACGTATACCTAAAACGGAATGCACCCCATGTCTCGCATTGAAGCGCGGAAGACCAAAACCAAGCATCAGAGGCAGGGGCGCCCAGGTAGGCTCAGTCTTTTTTGATGGGAGACATGATTTCCTTCAGGTAGCCCAGGACCAGGCCACCGAAGGCGCTACTGAAAAGCATCTTATCCATCGACTGGATCTCGGGATCTGTCAGCCAACGCACACAGACACCGAAAATGGAGCTAGGTCCGGCCAAATGCCAGAACCTGACCATGATCAGCAGAGCAAAAAGGACTGCGCCAAATCTGAGAGCAAAAATAGCAAGGGAGTGGACTTCCTTCTGAACCTTTTCTTTAGGGTCTTCAAGGACGCTCTTCTCTTTCTCCGCCTTCTTCAGATCTTGGGGGGTGGTTTCGAGGGGGGCCGCCGATCCGATGGCGGCAAATGGATCATCCTGCTGCATGCTGAGAAGCTACCGCAATCTTGTGCTTGTAGTGCTCCTCAATCCAATCGTTCGGAATGATGGCGCCGTGATACTGATCACCACCGGAGGCCTGCCAAGTGCGGTCCCAAGGGGTACCCTGCTGATGGGTCATCGCCGAGAGGGCAATTCCATCGTAGTTGGCATAGGAATTCCAGACCCGGTCCAAAAGCGGCAACGTTTGAGGGTTAGGGACAGGGTTCTGGGCATCGCCAGCCATTCCATAGCACTCAATGGGTGCATAAATGTTGTTTCGACCGTACTTCTTGACCTTCTGATACAGGTCAGGGATCACTGGGCCGTAGCGCCAAGCTTGCACCGCGTCGTTGATCAAGTTCTGTGAAAAATACCCGCGGTGCCAGCCATGGGCGATGTAAACGAGCTTGATCAGCTTCATCGGTGTAAGCGGAACACCCGAATCAAACGACTTCTGGATGAAGTAGTTGGCAACGGCTTCGCTGTTTAGCATGACCACTCCTCCTTTGGCTGGCTGATAGTCTGTTGCCTATCAAAATGGTGCGGAATTATGAAGATTTCAAGCACTATATCAAGAATCTACATCCGTCAATATATGTACATTTATACAGTATAGCATGCCCCAAAAGCCTTTCTGTAAGCCATACACCTGAAGATATGTAAGCCTTCTCTTACAGCTCGGACAGGCACCGGAAAGCTTGCCGGTATCTACAGCCCCATCTGCCTAATGATCATCCGTGGTTCCATTCATCGCGAAGCTCTCTGCCGGCGTCAGTGGTCCTTTGATCCAGAGCCTTACTCTCGAATGCTTCGGCCATGGCGGTGGCCTTCCTGACGATCAGCAGCGCCAGCTCCAGGGCAACACCAGCTTGTCGGCGGGTAGATAATCACAACCAACAACGGGTACGGCTCTATCCTAGGTGTGCGGTTGATACTGGCGCCGGAATGAAGCGGAGCCAGTAGATGACCTGCAGATGCTCCCAGCGGAACGTGAACAGCGACCTGGAAGCCGAGGGGGGCCAAGCTGGCAAGCCGACCAGTTTCCGCTCCAGTGTGAACAACTCGTTCACCACCTGCTCCGACCTGCTGTCAAGTCGCTGGAAGCTTCGAAAAATACTTGACGAGCATCAAGCACCAGCACGCCACCTTTAACGCCGGAATCGCCGTATTGCTTGGGCTGCGGGCAACTGGCCCGTGTTCTGTCGTCGGAAATCCGTCAAGAGCCTGTCTAGTATTGCCTAGTGCGCTAAGCATTTGTATGGCCAGGTATTTCACCACCCCATCCCGCCAGCGAGGGCCTGGATACGATCGGGCAGTGCCCTTGACGGCCACCTATTGAATTCTTGACGTGGCTGGTGCTGGCCAGGCTACTCGAATGCCCGCAAAGCATTGTGCTGCGGGGCTTTCAGCGTTCCAACTGCTAGTGGCGCCAGATAAATCCGTCAAGACCTGTCCAAAATTTCGTCAAGGCTGGTCAAGGACTACGGCCGCGTTTGCCGGGTTCGATCGTGTGCTACTTGTCCCGCAAGTGACTGCCCCGGCGCGCCGCTGTTTCTGGACGAGGTAGCTATCCGGCCGCATGTCCAATCTGCCGCCAGCCTTTGTTGGCTTTGGTCCGCGGGCCGACCTGGATGAACTGCGGCCTCTCCAACCGTCCAAACCTGTCCAGAATCCGTCTGGGGGCTGTCAGGGGTATGAGATGGCCAGCTCCACTACTTTGCCGGCCTCCAGCACCGACCAGACCTCAGACGCACGGCTACAAGAGCCACTGCCATATGCCTGATCCGTACTCCGTCAAAGCGTGGTAACAGAAGCGCTCGTCACCACCAGCAATGTGAGACGGCGCCGGCCACAACTTATACCAGCACGGCTTGGCACCTGGCCTTAAACGCCCAGGCCATGCGGATTCGGTCTCATACCTGCCTCACCTTCCGACAAAGTATGTTCAAAGTGCCGCAGGCCTCCAAGGTACAAACCACATGACCATGCTGTGGCTCCCATGGTCACTCGGACTTATTTGGAAGATCCGATTACTCTGCTGTTGAATTTCGATTTTGCGGCGGGAGGAACGTTTCAGGATGGGCGCTCAGATACTGTTCAAAACGTTTTGCGTTCTTGTATTCGTTGTATCCGGTAGCGAATAAAGCGCTACCGCAGGTAAAAGTAAAGACAAGACAAAGCCCAATGAAAAATCCATAAGGTGGCCCCGCTTTCAACATGACTGCGATGCCCAGGATAGCTCCAACGGCCATAAAGATCATAGCTGCGAGCATTCCGACCCAAGCGCCAATTACGTCTGAGCGCCGGATTCTGATAAAAGGTGTGGGATTCTCTGGAGTACAGACCAAGTATTTGGCGACTTGTCGGATCTGCTTCCTATCCCAAAGCCCCAACTGGGCGAGCTTTAGCAACGCCGCTGCCTTCACGGAGCTGGCACGAATACCCGAAGCGATGTGAAACCCTTCAAGCTGGATTGCATCATCGAGATACGTAGTAAGTTGGCTCTCCACCACCTGATCACTACGTAGTTCTTTCAAACGCTTGTATCGCTTATGTACGAAGTGGCTATCGTAAAATTCCAGCGCCTTGACCAAGGCAGTGATCAGAATAACGACGACTCCTGCAAGTGCTGTAACGATTGCAGAACCGCTATTGGAAAAGCTTTGAATTTGCTCAAGCATAGTTGCCACTTCTTAGATAACGGAAACGGCCATATTGCCTTCATCCCCGCTACCATTCTACTTCGACCAGGAAGCTATCTGTATTGACTATAAAGCAGTAGCGCTCTATGAAAAAGCAAGTTTTTGAAGGCAGCGGGCTGCCTAGGTCCGATCTTTGGGGAGGCGAGCCTTAGCGCGAACTCTCTGTTGGCTTCGAGAGAGAGCGTAGCACCGGCGCCATGAATATCCGGAATTACCTTTACGTGGTTTGCGTCCGCCGGCGGCAAAGTGTCCTGGCGATGTGATACGGGATTTCCCCGAATCTAATGCGTGAGCCCCGCCCGCAGGGGCCGCCACGGGCTCTCAGGCGGCCACGCTCGCCGAATCCGTCTCATGCCTGCCTCACATTTCGTCAAAGCGTGGTCAAAGCAAACCAGATCATGGAGCCCGAGAACAAAACTGTAGAAATAAAATAGGCCATCATTCTCCCTATCCTGTAAGGGGACGGAAAGGTAGAGTGCGGCATGCTGCAGCCCTGGTGCCGCACGATCACACAACCTCCAGTCACAAGGCCGCGACTGAGTGCATACTGCACTGCCGGGGCAATAGATAGGGCTCGCTCCCCATGTCACTTCCCAAAATACTGTACAAATACATTACACCTTCAACGACCTTAAAGGTTCTGAGAAACTCTAAACTTCGCTGGTCGAGCCCTTTGCTCTTCAACGACCTGTCCGAACTAAAGCGAATGCCGCGCTTTCACCCAACAGTCGAAGCGTCTCTCAAGGACTTTCCAGAGGCTATCGCGCGATTAGTATATGACAACCAAAACATTAAAGCCGCCGATAGACTTACATCCAAATCTAGAATATTAATAATTCTTGCAGTGAAACTGAGAGATCAAGGATACTCCAGAGAGCATGCTATTCAAGCCCTAACCATAGAAGCCAAGGGAATAGACTCCGATATCGAAAATTCACTCAGAAACTTAATTTCTGAAGAACATATAAGCAAATTGCGTGTTTTGTGCCTTACTACCGAGTTCGACAATCAGGTCATGTGGGGGAACTACGCAGAAAACCACAAAGGCTGCGTCCTAGCTTTTCAGCATATAAAAAGCCTAGACACACCTCTGCTCGAAGCCAAAAAAGTTCACTACTCAAGAGACCAGCCAGTTGTTGGTAAAGGGCTAGATTTTTTGCTTTATGGGGACACCCCCGAGCTTCGGGAAAAATCATCAAAAGCGATATATTATACAAAGCATGAAGAATGGAGCTATGAGCGTGAATGGCGGGCTATCGCGCGAGCAAAATCTGGATTCGCTGATCAGTTTTCAGACTACCTATTTTATCCCGAAGAGCTCGAATCAGTCACCCTTGGAGCACGAGCCTCAATAGACACAGAAAGAGAAATTTGCGACCTGCTGTCAGCCAAATATCCGGCTACGGCTCTGTACAAAATCAAAGAACACAATGGAAGACTTGAGAGGCATATAGTACCGAGATAGAGTCGTCGCAGCACGATAATATCTTGCCCCTTCCAAGTTATTCGAACTCACCGTGGGATTGCGAATAGCCTTCACTGGTATTCAGGTATCCACCCGCCACGGCCTAAAGTCTTGGTAATCACGGTGAAAACCAACGTCTGATAGCCTATAGATTTCTCAAAAATCAGGTCGCCAAGTTCGCACCAGCCTTGCGTAAGGGCTTGCGAACCATGGTGCGAACTATGGGGGCTGACTTGCTGGCGAGGGTTACGTGAGGTGTGTATCGATGGCTTGTAGTTTGAAGTTTCAGGCATTTAAGGGGGTGTGCAGAGAGTGCGTGTAAAGCTGGGTGAAATAGCGCGCTCAGCTGTTACCTGTACTGTTACGGCCAGACTTGATTCACGTCGTCAGCCAAGCTTCCCGGCTCATGGTCCAAAGGAGCTAATTCGGCGGTGTCTCAGCGGGAGCCTGCTGCGTAGCAAGTTGTTCTGCGATGAGGCGGGACAACAGTTCATGTAACGGGTTCAGATCAACTGGGCCTTGGGTCAAAGATGCATCTACTCGCTGGAGTGCTAGAACGTATTCACCCCGGTCGCGACAAATAAGTTCCGGAAGGATTGTAGTACCTGGTAGCCAGCCACCGGATTTTACACACAGCACAAAATAGCTAGCGGCCCTAGCTGACCGACCGTTGCCATTGATAAATGGGTGAATGTGGTTTAGTCGCCAGAGCACGAATGCTGTTAGCGCCACCGGGTCTGATTGCTCCCAACTCCTATTCACGATATTTACAAAATCGTCCATAAGCGCCTCGACACGGTAGTGTTCGGGGGGCATATGGTTGCCTACGACGACTTGGCAAGGGCGGTACTCGCCTGCATTCGTATGCAGGCAGGTAATGGCATGAAAATTCAATGCCTTGATGATGTGGTTCGACAGGAACGGGCGATCGACAGCCAATGCAGCGCTTACTATAGACCGCAAAAAGTCGTACTGCCGATTGCCGTTGGAGACTTCCAGTTCTTGGTAAACTGGATTTTGCTCAGTGTTACCGCAGAGTTCGAAGAGGATCAACGTTTTTCCCCTTCGACTCCTTCCTGCTCAAGGATCAGCTTACGAACTTGCTCACGCGTGACTCCGTTCTTCGAGCTCACAGACCCGTAGACGAACGAGACGCGTTGCTCCAACATTTCGGCGGCAGTCTGCTTATGTTGCGAGGCCCCTTGGAGTGCGCACAATAGACCTGGATCTGTCTTCAAATCCAAAAAATTCTTAGCCATGGTTACCTCCCTAATTCTGGTTGGCCTAAAACTTCGACACCGGCGCAGGCCGTGTGTCCTGTTTACTTATCGATCTCGCTGACGAAGATCGCAAGAAAATTTACGCTCCTGCTTTAAGGCGCCGGCGCGGTCATCGGAGCAACTGGTGCTCATGATTGTAGCCTGTTCTCACATTTTCTCACTTTGCGTTTAGTACCGACCGTCGAATCTGTTGACCCGACCAGAAGCGACAAGGGGTTGATGCTCGGCGCATTTGGACATCACCTCCGGTATTCGTCTTGTAATGGTTGAAACCATGGATATCTGAGTGGATACCACCCGATCAGCTCAGCGCCAGCGACTTGTCAAAACTTGTCATCTGGTCGTCGCGGCAAACCTGACAAAGCCTGACATTGGAAGCGCGGTGCTGGGGCTTGGCCAAGCAGGACAGAATGTTGAGATTTGTTGAGGTTGCAAGGCGCTGGGCGGCTTTGTAGCGGAGATCCGTTCAGACTGAGGTGGTTACTTTTGGTGGTTACCGCGAGAAGGCTTTCCAGGGGCAAATGACGCCAAATCCTGGCAACCATTCCCGCGGCGCGCCGGCCGGCGAGACAGACCATACGATCTCAGTTGGATCACATGGTCTGCTTTGATCGGTTTTTTAGATTGAGCTCGGACGAATGTCTGTTCCATTTTGCGTCCCCGAAATCCTAAATTTTTGGACCTCGCCAGCGTTTAACTCAGAGGCTGTCTCTTTCAGTGGCTGGCCGACCTGAAAGGCGCATACCCCGTTGCCATCCTCGTCACCAGAAATGCCAACAATATGCCGCCCAGGCTTCACCCTGAACGTCACCGATTCGCCGGTATTGATCCTTGCCGCTTTTTTGCCGTCGATGAGAACTGTCGCATAGCAGCCTCCCGACGCCCAAAAACCATTGTCGCGACTCACAACGAGCACCGCTCCGCCCGGAACGTCCTGTTGAAATGCTAATGTCCTATCGGCCGGTACTGGCTTGGCAGATGCTGAATCAACTGGCGTGCTTGAGCAGCCAACCAACAGGCCGGCAGCGCTGGCAACGATGAGAGTGGCAAAAGTCCTTTGCATGGGGTTCGTCCTCGGATGTGAATCGCGACTGTAACTCACCTGCGGCTACATCTGATCTTCGGAATAGATCCCGGCGCTGATAACTGCGCTGCCGACAATCATCCGGCCATAGAGCAGCGGGACAGGGTTGCCCTGGACGCTAGTGTTCACGGCTCCGTTGAAGCTGTAACTGGGGCGGTTGTTGGGAGTGTCCTGAGTGCCCAGCCCCTTGGCTTGTGGACTGAGCATCTGGATAACGCCGCCTGCAACAAGAGCAAGTCCTGGAGCGAGCGTTGCACCGTTGGTGAATGGAGATAGGACGATCAAGACTGCTCCGACGATGGTCTGCAGCAGCCCCGCTCGCTTTGACCCAGTAATTACTGGAACAATGCGAATGACCTTTTTGCCCGTCGGTTTGCCGAGGTCGTCCTCGCCGATGTTTTCACTTCCGATGAACACCGCAAACCGTAAACCTTTGCTTTCTGCCTCCATCATGAACTTCTCGAACCCGCGGAACCGCTTGAAGTAACCCATTACGTCACGTAGCCCGTTGCTGGTGGCGACCCGGTGCTTGGTCCTACCAGCGATCCTGGCTAGCTGGTCAGTAACGATGACTGTTTGCATTTTCTCGGTATAGGTTGTCATGGGGCTTGGCTCCTTATTTGAGCTCAAGGTCTTTGGCCAGACGGGCGCGGCTGTCCTGGCAGTCCTTGATCAATCTCTGGGTAATAGCTGGGTGATCTTGGTAAAAGGAGCTGGTGGCTCTGGCGCTCCTGCAAGACTTGCGCAGAATCGCCGCCAAGATTTCGGCTTCTGCGTAGGTGAAGAAAGGTCCATCAACGTAGTGTTTCTGGCCGGTACTGGTAACGGTGACGAGGTAAGCAGCGTGCCTTGCTGGTGATTCATGCCTTTCGAGTTCATGGGCTTCGCACGCTTGCACGAAACGCTCTCGGTACGTCTGAGTCAGCATCTGGAGGTTTTGATCTGTCATGTTGTCCTCTGTGCGCCGCTGGCGCTGGTCATGGGCTACCGCCCGTTGGAGTCGCTCTGAGTCGCGCCACGTTTTCGTGATCTGCAAAACGTGGCGCGGAAAATGGTTATTTGCCGACGATGCTCAGGCTGGGTGGTAGCTTCGGGCCGAACGGCGCACCAGGTGCAAAGGGATCGGGTAGCAGATGCTCAGGGCATTCCTTGATGAACTGGATCATGGCGGCGTGGCAGGCGCGGTAAAGCGGGCCACCGGCTCCCCATCCATCACTCTTGCGGGCGGCGCTGTCTTCCAGTTGAGACAGGTACACCACCCCACGAAGACTGGTGTCGCCATTTGCGCTGGCCTGTTGGCGATGTACTGGATTGACGCCCAGCAGGTCGCACATCAGGTCGAAGCCCACTGCCTGCGCCAGCCCTTCACGGTCGAACATCAATGACTGACCGAACCCAGCAAGTGCGCTCTGCGCTCCGCTGCGGGCAGCTTCTTGGTGTTCGCTGGCCTGCTCCTCCAGTTCCGCAATGGCTTGCCGGGTGAAGGGGAGGAACGCTTTCAACTTGCCCGCCTGCCGGCGAAGGGCTCGCCGCTCACAGCGGATAGCGTCGAGATGCTCAGCAATGGCGCGGCAGATCCGCCGAGTGATGATGAGCCGGGTGGCGGCGCTATTGCCTGGCTTCAAAGCGATGTCGCACAAGCGAGTGATAAGGCTGGGCGTCATTGGTGCGCCTCCATAGGTGTGGCGTCGTAGCTGGCGCGCAGGTGAGCGCCAGCCGTGCAATGGCGGCCTGTAGGCGCGTAGCAGGATCGACAAGCCATGATGTGGTTGATGTATTGGTCGCGTGCCTGTCGCCATTCCAGCGTGGCGGAGGCGGCACTTGCGTGCGGGCTGGTGCTGAACTGGGGGGCACGCTCGGCGTGGTTGACCAACACCAGGCGCGAGCGAGGCTCAGGATTGCTCCGAAGTTCTGTGGGGGAGGCAGCGGTAACGATGGGCTGCATGTGATCGAGCAGCGCAGAAAGAAGGCTCATACCACCACCTCGCTGCAATTACTCGTAATCCAATGTTCCTCTGATTTCAAAAACACCGGCAACAACGGCAACAAAGGCAACAGCCCCGTAAACCGTGGCCTCCAGACGTTGCCGATGCTTCCAAATCGTTGCCACCAGTTTTGAACCGGCAACAGTGATAACCAAATGAGAGGGGCGATGCCGTCTCTTATGTTGAAAATCAGGTGTGCGTTGCCAGTTGTTGCCACTCTTTTTACAGGGTGGCAACGGCTGTAAGCCACGTCCTGTAAGGCCGTTGCCGGTGTTGCCACTGTTGCCAGCGATTCTAGGTTCCTGTGAACTTGGGCAATCCGCGGAGGTAGTGTTTGAGGGCTGGTCATGCGCCACCCCCTTCGCGGTCAATGACCTCTGGATCAATCACGTAGAGGCGGGCCTGGCCTCCCCCAGGGAGGCGGTAGTTTTTGGTTTTGCGCTCGTTGTCGCGGCGGGCAATTACGTTCGCTCCCTCGAGTGCTTTGACGATGCGAGACAGACCGTAGCCGTGGGCTGCTTCGATCAGTGCCGGCTTGTTGAACAAGTACAGGCGGTTGTTTCCCACTAGTTCCCAGTAGCCTGCCCGGTTGAATACCTTGGTGTCGGGCGTTTGGTCATCGATGTCGGAGAAGCGGCTGCTGCCGTGGCGGTCGATAAAATCCAGGATGCCGGCGAGGATCTGGCGGTCTTCGGCGTTTCCGCTACCAACCCGACTGAGCCATTCGCCATAGAGCAAACGGCAGTCAGCTAGGGCGGTACCGGGCTCCCAGGGCAGGAGGCCATAGGCGATGGCCATTTCCCCCGCGAGTGCAATGACGGCAAACCGATCTGCCACTCGACCGGCCTGGGCGTTGTCCTCCACGAAGGTGGCACGTATCCCGGCGAAGTCTTCGAGCAGTCCGGCGCTGTCATCACTGGCGAGCAGCTTCTCGACGAACGCTGGCCCAAGGTGGCCATGGTGGGCGCCAACGGCCACGGTGAGTTGGCGGTGGAAGTCCGCGCCCTCCAGACCGTGCAATTCATCGAAGGCCCTATGGGTGCGGGTACCGGCGTTCACGTCGACCATGCGCAACTCGGCGCCAGCGTGAGCGGCGTTGCCGGATATGGCCGCGTGTTCGGAGAGGGAGCGCTCACCGCTGGAAAGTGTCAGCAAGCGCCAGCTCAGTTTGGCGCGGCCCTCACGCTCGCGGGTCATGGTTCCTTTGCCCTGACCGTTGGCGAGGGAGTAGGCCATTTCCTGTACGCGCTTGGGGTCTGCGCGCTTGATTTCGTCCAGGGGCAAGATGGTGTCGTTACGGCTCGATGCCTCGATCTCCAGCCCGCCCTTGGTCATGTCCCAACTGGCGGCGAACACTCCGGGGTCGCCCCATACCGACGAGCCAATCAGTTGCGCCAGTGACTTGTCGCTTGAGCTGTCGCCCACCAGGTGAACACCACCACCCAGCACACCGACCAGGCTGAGCAGTGGGCCGGCCAGTGAGCAGCCGATCGCCAAGGTGAGTACCGGGTTGCCGGCGCACTTTGCGGCGACCTCCGACTGCCACAGCGCCAACTCGCCGCGGCGGCTGAACAACACCTGGGCCTTGTTGCTGGCCTGGTAACGCACCTTGTCGCTGCCGATGGTGCGCCCAGGCAGCACGAACGCTCCCGACTCATGCCAGCCTGGCCGACTGGTGGTGGCGAACACCTCGGCGGGGTGCTGATCGAGTAGGTACTCCATGAAGGTGCCGCGCTTCTTGAGGGCAATAATTACTCCCATGCCGAACAAGGCGCGGCGGGCATCCTCGCCGCTGCCCCCGAACACCTCCATGGCGATGATCCATTCCTTGATGCCGCTTTCGGTCACCAGGCGTAGTAAACGCCCCTCGCTACCATCGTCGCTGTTGGTCGTGCGGGCGACGACGGTTACCGGGCTGGCGATCCACTCATCAGTGATAGGTCGGTCGCCGGTATCGCCCTCGGCGTCGTCCTGGTCTGGAGCACGCTTAAAGCCGTGCCAGTAGACGCCAGGGCGCAGCTTGCGCCCCTTCTCATTGGTGACCCATTGCTCGTACACAGCCCAGCAGGGACGATCAGGCGCAATGGTCGCTGCATCTGGCCGAAGGTTGATCACGTTGGTGTCAGGCTTGGACATTGGCGAGTTTCCAGTTGGCGAGGTCGTTGAAGTCGGTGAGGTCGCCGGGGGAGCCTTCTGGCCACTCAGGGAAAGCGACCTGGGCGCCGACGGCGGCTGCGGCGGCGCTTGCTGCTTTGCGCCCTGGGTTTCCATCGGTGAGCCGATCGTCGTCGCCGGCAATAACCATTGCCTGTCCCGGATAGCGGGCACGAAGGCCCATCGCCGCCGGGATCAGGTTGCCCGCGTTCATGGCTGCTGCAACGACGTATCCGCCGTGCTGGTGGAGGCTGGCGGCCGTTGCCCACCCTTCGCAGATGCAGAGCGCTGAGTCGGGTTTAATGATGCCTAGCGGCGAATAGGTGCCCTTGATCCGGCCGCCGAACAGGAAGCGCTTGCTGCCGTCCGGAGCAATTCGCTGCAGGTTGACCAAGCGGCCATCCAGGTACAGCGGGATCAGAAGGTCAGCACCACGCTGGCGCAAGCTGTAGGGGCGAACAGCCTTGGCGACCAAATACGGGTGGTCTGGCGAGGCGCGCCGCGCGTTGCGCCACCAGTGATTGGCCTTCTCTGCCGCTCGTTGTTGGCGCCGGTGTTGTTCGGCTTCGCGCTGGCGCCGGGCCTGATCCACTCGCTCACGGATCTGTGCGGCTTCGTGGGCGTCCACCGGCTCACGACTACACCAAGTGCTGGCGCCGCCGGTTTTCCAACTGCCGAACGCGCCAGAGGCGATGCCATCCAGGTACAGCACATACCAGCCGTTGAGGCTGCCGGGCTTGTCATCCGGGACGCGGAAACGATGGATGGCGCCGTCGGCCACGGGAAGCCAGTCGAGCTGGCCATAGACGGCTTGGAGTGCATCACGAAATTGGATCGTTGCGTCAGTCATGCGGCCCCCTTCGGCGGGGTAAACCGCTTGGCCAAGCGTTCCAGCTCTTGTGTTAGGAGTTCCAGCTCTTTGCAGTGCCGGCCTTGGTCGCCCTCCGAGACTCGTAGCTCCAGGAAGCCGACCAGGGTTTCCACCAGCAGCGCATAGCTGGCGCTGTCGATGTGCGCGCCAGTAGTGGGCGGCACGCCGCTACCCTTGCGCTTGATCGGAGTCACGTTACTCATGCTCCACCTCCAGGTGCTTAGCACTACGCAAAACTACGCCGCCGCACCGGGCAAACAGCTTTGTGGCTTTTTTCAGGCAAGCCGATCCCGTCAGCGCAAAAATGCGCTGTTGAAAAGTCGTCATGGCTTAGGCCCTGTTTGCTTTGAGGCGCTGCTTGATCAAGGATTCTTTCAGCGAATCAACTACAGCTCGCGCTGAATCCAAGGTGTGTTTCACCAGCCACGCCTCGTTGCCTACGAGTGAACGCTCGCCCATCGCTGCGGCGTAAATCGAGTCGTCGATCGTGCTGAGAAGGTCGGACACGCTTTCCATTGCATCCTCGATCGGAACGCCGGGGTTAACGATGAAAAGTGCCTGGTGCTTGGTGGCTTCGCCGGTTGGGTGGAAGCGGTGGCCTTCTGCGGTGTTGATGTTCGCCAGGTTCATTGGTTGCCCTCCAACGCATCGAGCTTTTCCTGCAGCTCGGTAGTCTGGCAATCGAGGTAGTTCGCCCAGTCGTCTCCGAGGTACTGACCAAGACCAGTTAGGGCTTTAACGTTGTGTCCCTTGCCATGGATGAAATCGGCGCGGACAGCATTGAGCAATGCGGTAAGCCAGGTGATCTGCTCACGGCTGGAGTGGATCAGGTCGATGGCTTCACCGCCGATCAGAGATGCGCTACGAGGTGAGCTGATCATTTCGCCTCTCCTTGTGCTTCCAGGGTGCGGACGATGGCCATGTGACTGTTGCAGCGAGCGAGACGAACGGGCAGGGACGAGTTTGCGCGGAGGGCTCTCAAGGCCATGCGGCGGTGAGCAAAGACGCGAATTGCGGACGGATTGAGGGCGTGTTTCATAGGTGTAGCTCCTTTTGCTGAGGAACCACCACGGTCTGCCGCCAAGCAGGAAAGGGTGGCGAGTTGCACAGGATTGGCGGATCGGGGCAAAAGGAACCCGACGCACCCGAGGGTGCTCCTGCGCAACCCGCCATAACACGAAAGTGCGGGCACAAAAAAAGCGCCTGCAATCGAAATGGGGGCGCTGTTGCGCCTTTTGCTGATCGACCCGCCAAGGTCGGTCGCTGATTTTGCAGCGACAGGCAAACCATACCGACGGGCGCGACTACTGGCAAGAAGAGTTATCGACTGTTGATCGTGATGCATGAGCATAGTCGTCATGCGGCATCACTCCGAAGGTGCTTGGCGGTCAGGCTTTGAACGTAGCGCAGGAGAGATGCTTTACGGGTGGCGAAGTCCTTGCCCTGGCCGATCAGCAGCACGTCACGAATCTCGATCAGGGTGACCAGCAACAGTTCATGTGCGGTGAGCTCGTCGCGGTTGCGGCCGGCGAATTGGCCGGTGATCACCTGGTTGATGAGCTTGGCCTCGTTGATGAAGTGGTGGCGCTGTGGAGTCTTTCCGTTCTCTTCGTAGGCGATCGCCAGCGCATCACACAGGCCGCGATAGCCCACTGCCGACTGCTGGCGTGCTTGCTGCCAGTTGGCCTGGTCACCGCGTACCAGTGCGTCGATCTGCTCGTCGCACCAGATCTCAAAGTCCACAGAGAGCCAGCGGGCGAACTTCACTGCGAGTTTGGGGTGGAGCCAAGTTCCGCTGTTGGCGGTGTTGCCTCGACGGGTCGTCACCAGAGTAATGCGGGATTTTCCCGTATTACTCTCGTTCATCCTGCTCGCCAGCTTTTCGATGTACTCCGCGGTGGAGCCAAGGCGCAGCCAGTCGTTAGGTGCCTTGTCGAAGCGGGCGGCTGCAAGGGTTGCGTTGATCCAGCCATCGGCATTGAAGGTGACGGCCTGGCCCTGGTAGTCGAAGGGAATAATGCGAGTCTTCATGCCGCCACCTTCTGGCCTGGTTCGGCGATCAGTGTGTAGATGGCCACGCCGCGGTGGGTGCGTCCCCACTCATCGGTGAGCATGGTTCGAGTGGTGATGATCTTGTAGCCGGCGTTTCTCAGGTCACAGATCCGCGCACCAGGACGACAGATGTTCAGGTCGCGCATGATCGTGAACGTGTCAGACGGGCCCAGGCGCAGGTGTGGAATAAGCCGCACTAGTTGGGCGTGGTTGCTGGTATTGTGGAGGTGAGATTTTTCCGGGCTGGCCTTATTGGGTTGGCCTTTTTTTTGATCGGCCATTTATGCAGCCTCCCCTCGCAATGCAATGCGCTGGCGAACCCACTCCTGAACCTCAGCCAAGACCCATGCAACAGGGGCCCCACGCGATTTACTGTTGCTCAACGGGACCGGCCTAGGAAAGGTCGGAT
>NZ_JAJTTH010000030.1 GCF_021341665.1 Pseudomonas sp. Au-Pse12
CCGCCGCCACAGGCCATCCATGGCCTGGGGCGGCTAGCTCGGCATCCATGCCGAGCTGCCCCCTGCGCAATGCCTGCGCTCGGCCTCCTGAGGGGGCAGGAAGATCAAGAGCAAGAGCAAGATCAAAAGCCAAAGCAAAGCCAAGCGCGTTTTACGCGCTTGTTGCATCAATGGTGCTCAGGACTCTTGTCCAGTTCGCCACTGAATCACCTCCAGCACCGCGCAACCCTCCCGGGTGAGCAGATGCACCCCTCGGGTGACCCGCGTCAGATCGCAGTCGGCAATGTCTTTCAGGTTAAGCGTGGACAGCGTGTCCATCAGATCCCGCACCACGGTGAAACGATGGGCCGCACTGCTGGCCAGATCGCTCAGGGAGGCTTGGGTGTCGAGGTAGAAAACGGCTTGATTGGCGTCGTGGGTGTCGACGGCGGTAAAGCGCGAGAGTGGCTGGTCAATCATCGGTACAGCTCCTGTGCAGGGAGCAATCACCTTAGTTGCCAACGACGAAGAAAATGACCGCTGTACGCGCCTATGACGACCGGAGAATCATCGCGCACAGCCGTCATAACATCCTGTCGCGGGCACCGGAAAGGCGACTGCAAAGGTGTTGTGGACGCTGATGCTGCGTTGTAGTTCGACCGGCCAAGGTCGTCGCGGATGTTGCTGCGAGGGTGGACTATAGGGGCGAGGAGTGGGGGCCGGCAACGGTGGGTTGGAGGGGATGTTTGAGTGGGTGTGTCTACCGGCAGCAATGGCTGCGGTAAGAGTGTAATGAGGCTTTAAATCAAATTCCGCTTTTTTAGGTTGGTATGGGAGACAGGGCTGGCTTGGTCAATAACTTTTGTAGCCGTACGCGGAGCTGTATCGACACGTGTCATAGTAAACATACGAAAGTTGTCCTGGTAATCCGTTGATGTGGTTACCCATTCGTCATAAGAGATGTCACGAATTTATCCAAGCTATTTCGGTGCACGGCCCAATGAATAGATGAGCTAAAGCAAAAAAAGCAGCCTGCTTCTAGTACTACTCAAAAAAGGCGTGCACCGAAAAGTTTACTAATTATATTCCTGGTGTATAAACATACGTCAATACAAATAGCGCTATTGCACCTGCGGCCCTAACTGTTAGTCCCTTTGCAGAAAATCCGACATTTATATATCCGGGGACTGTGGCGCCGAAAACTGCGACAAGTAGGCTCATAACTATTCTAAATGCTACCATTAGACTGGAATCAATGGGGGTGTTTCTCACCAGTAAATAACCAAAAAGTGCAAGAAATAGTACTAGTGAAAATGTAACGATAATTTTTTCCCAAGTATTAACTGTGTGCTGGGTCATTGATGCCTCCTCTGTGTTACCTATATTCCCGATTACCGTTTGCACATTCGTGTTGGCTGCAAAATAATTACCATGTACGTTGATGGTTTGAGAGGAGTCTCGAGAAGATTTCTTTTCCACACCATTCAATAATTTTTGCACGTTAAAGCTCCGATCTAGTCGCCCAATAAACATCTCCTCAATACCTTTTCGCTCATGACCAATTAAGTCAGCGTAATCCACCATGTGTCCGCTTTCATCTGGTAGTGGAACTTTCTCTCTGAAACCTAGTTTTTCAAAAGAAATATTTATTTCGAATATGGTTCTTCGTATTACAGCAAAATAATCTCGCTTTTCCAGACCTGCGACGGTGACGTATATTCTTTTCGCCTTCTCATCAGCCTTAATTAAGGCTTTAGTTGAGAAGGTTTCGCTATGTAATACAACGCCCGTGCGCCATCTTTCCATATTGTTGATATCCGCATGAAGTCTGACTATTAATCTCAACATTACGGACTTTGGGAGATAGTCATATTCGAAGACAAACTTTAACGCGTCGCTATCATCAAAATAAAATTGTGGCTCTTGAACATCCAATAGGTCCGGTATTAGTATTGAGTCGCTACTTAGTCGATAACAGACCTCAAATTTCACCATCAAATCTACCAGGAATGAATGCTTTTCAGGCGGATAAGTAAATACAAGACCTTTTTTGTATTTGAGTACATCTGTCAAAGCATCTAGTTTTAGTACTCCATTTTGCTCAGCAAGTTTTTTTGAGTTTATGATTCTGTAGACGCCCTCAGTGACCCAGCGAGGGTCGAGAACGTGCATATCCAAAAGCTGAATATCTCGAAAGTGCAGTACAATGCCAAGATCATGTAGAAAATCGACTAAAATTTCTTGGCTTTCAGCAGGTACGTCATGTTTGGAACAAATATTACGATACTGATCAAGTGTGATAAATTCTGTGCCCTTTTCTTCTAGTTCTTTTTTGACCTGAAACCATGAATACGGCCATTGAGTCTTTATCATCGGGATATCAGATAAATTAGACTTCATGTCTCCAATAAGCGCATCTACACCCATATGTTTAGAGCAGGAAATTCTATAAAAACCCAGTATGTTTTTATATTTCTCACGCAGAAATTTTTCATTCGCTCCAAAAGAAGGGTGTTCATCCACTTTGTTTAGAACTACAAAAACTGGAGAGTCGCCGCCAAAACTTGTTATATGTTGTAGCCAGTATTCCGGATCTTCCTCCTTTCTACCGTCTAGAACCAATATGTAAACACTTCGTTTCGAAAGAAAAAACTGATGGGTTGCGTGCATTATCTGTTGCCCGCCAAAATCCCAAAAATTCAATTTAACTTCGACGCCATCATTTGTAGATAAAGCCCATTTTTTTATATTGATACCATGGGTCTGTTTTTCCTTCGCATCAAAGCGCTCACCCATTAGACGCTTTACCAAGGAGGTTTTTCCTGCGCCACCATTTCCAACAAGTATAACTTTCAACTCGTTCAATGGAAGGCTTTGCTTTGCTCTCTCAATATAATAATTATTTATTGCGTCAGCACCATGAAGCAATATTTCGAACGGAGGATCAGACAAGGTATCAGAAACTACATATAAGCCACTGGCACGTTGAAGTTCATCCAGTATTTCGAGTTGAAATGGTGAGTCTTCAATTGTTTCTTCAGTCAGCATATGTATTTCAGAGTTGAGGTTTTTCTGTGATTTTTTTCTACGAGTTTTAATCGAATCCCCTTCTAGAGAAGTAGGGGTGAAAGTATCAAGCAAGTCTTTAGATAAAAAGCTATTGAATGCAGCGTCGGAGGCGGTGCGCACTGCGGTAATTGGAGAAAGCAATGAAAATAAATGCTGTGGTAATCTATTTATAGCCCCTCCTACCCACAAAAACTCTAATTCGGTCAACTTAAGAAACTTGTCAGGAATGTCATAGGTTACACCGCCGAAAATAACTATCCGTTTTACATGCACAAGCTCACATATAAGTTCGAGAATTTTTCCAATATTGTTTTCTATTCGTCCCAGCTTTACCCCGGAAACTCTACCTCTTGAGTCAATAGAGTATGCTCGCCCATTGCCAAAAGGTAGAATGAACGCTTCATTTACTTTTTTAAATTTACCTTCACTGCCGAGATTGTGTTCGTTATTTTTCTCGGAATTTAAAAGATTATTGATGTCTTCTAATACTTCTAATTCTGACTTGCTCATAAATCCCTCAAGTGAAATTGGCATTCCTAGCTTGCGCTGAGTTTCGATGATAGCACATTGCCTAGCAGCGGAAGTCAGTAGCGGGGGATATGCACCAATAATAGCTACGGCTGTTTGTGTATAGATCCGCTATAGAGTGAATTTTTCTAGGTGTTAATCTGAAGCATCGCGCTAGATTAGTAGCTGCGGGTTGATAGCTACTCCACATGGGTTGGCAAATGTAGTTTTCTATGAGTCCGTGCAAGCGATAGCTTAAACAAAAAATATTTAGAATGTCCGCTGCGTAAGCGGATGTAGCTGAAACTGTTCAGCTAAGCGATATCTATCTTTCATCGATGGCAGATTATCGCTGATGAAGGCCCATCGTGAACATCTCATCTTGACCGATTGACGTCCTTTGCTAATGACTGCAACTCGGCCCAACGAAAACGTAAGCCGAAGATCAGCTAATGGCTGATAGTTGTCCGTCACGCACGTTTGTCAATGGCTGTTCACTATCTGCTGTGATCATTGCCGTACGCAATATTTTGCGTTCGTCGATTTAGTCTTTTGCTCATTTTTGGTGAAGGGTGACTTAAGGGATACTCCAGATGTTGTGCTTTAGCACCTTCTTTTTCCGTTGGTAGATTCCGGGGCTATTGGTAGGGATAAGCTGAGTATCGGTTATGGCTTGAATCGTATAAATAGCCATTCTTGTCCGCTTAGCAGTCGTTCGTAGCCTTCGGCAGCTCCTACAGATAACGCGAACGGCAATAAAACAGGCCGGCCTGTAGGCCGCCGTCTGCTTTTGCTCTTGCTTTGGCTTTTGATCTGCCTGCCCCTTTAGACACGATGGCCGAACGCAGGCATTGAGCCGTGGGTAACCCGGCAGGACGCCGGGTTAGCCGCACTGGGCCATGGATGGCCCATTGCGGCGTGAGGGCATGCCGAGCCTAGGCGAGGCACCGAGTGGAGGGGCAGAGAGCCTTTGGTCACTTTGGGCTCCAT
>NZ_JAJTTH010000031.1 GCF_021341665.1 Pseudomonas sp. Au-Pse12
CGTGGTGTACACCGCTTCGGTGTCTGCACCAGTCACCGGTTCACCGGTTGTGGTGACCCTGTCCAACGGTCAAACCATCACTATCCCGGTTGGCGAAAGCCATGGTTCGGTGAATTTCACCGCGCCAAACGATGCCTTGGCGGGTGGCAGCTCCCTGAGCACCACCATCACCAAGGCCGACGGTGGTAATTACGAGAAGCTGGAGATCAACGACAAGCCAGCTGAAACCAGCGTTACTGATACGCCAGATACCACCACTCTGAGCCTCACGGCGACTGACTCCGTGGCCGAGGGCGGCTCCATCGTCTATACCGCAACACTGAGCAACGCTGCTGGCACTCCAGTAACCGTGACATTGAGCAACGGTGCGGTAATCACCATCGCTGCCGGTGCCACTTCCGGCACCGCTACCGTCGCGGCTCCAGCGGATGACGTCTATAAAGACGCCGGCAAAGTCGAAGCCACCATCACTAAGGCTGAAGGCGGCAACTTCGAGCATCTGGAAACCAACCCTGCTCCGGCTGTCACGGATGTCACCGACACCATCGATACCAGCACCGTTTCCCTGACGGCTACGCCGAGCGTCGCCGAAGGCGGCATTGTGGTGTACACCGCTTCGGTGTCTGCGCCAGTTACCGGCTCGCCGGTGGTGGTAACCCTGTCCAACGGCCAGACCATCACCATCCCAGTTGGTGAGTCTTCCGGCACCGTGAATTTCACCGCGCCTAACGATGCACTGGCAGGTGGCAGCTCCTTGAGCACCACCATTACCAAGGCTGACGGTGGTAACTACGAGAAGCTGGATATTAATGACAAGCCGGCCGAAACCAGCGTTACCGATACGCCGGACACCACGACGCTGAGCCTCACAGCTACCGATTCCGTAGCAGAAGGCGGGTCCATCGTTTACACCGCTACCTTGACCAACGCTGCCGGTACTCCGGTCACCGTAACCTTGAGCAACGGTGCCGTAATTACCATCGCAGCGGGCGCCACTTCCGGCACTGCTACCGTCGCTGCTCCAGCGGATGACGTCTATAAAGACGCCGGCAAAGTCGAAGCCACCATCACCAAGGCTGAAGGCGGCAACTTCGAGCATCTGGAAACCAACCCAGCGCCGGCCGTCACTGACGTCACTGACACCATCGATACCAGCACTGTTTCGTTGACCGCCACGCCGAGCGTCGCTGAAGGCGGCATTGTCGTTTACACCGCTTCGGTGTCCGCACCTGTGACTGGTTCGCCGGTTGTGGTGACCCTGTCCAACGGTCAAACCATCACTATCCCGGTTGGCGAAAGCCATGGTTCGGTGAATTTCACCGCTCCAAATGATGCTCTGGCAGGCGGTAGCTCTCTGAGCACCACCATCACCAAAGCGGACGGCGGTAACTACGAGAAGTTGGAGATCAACGACAAGCCAGCCGAGACCTCGGTTACAGACACTCCGGATACAACCACTCTGAGCTTGAGCGCTACTGACTCGGTGGCCGAAGGTGGTTCCATTGTCTACACCGCCACCTTGAGCAACGCCGCTGGCACTCCGGTCACCGTGACATTGAGCAACGGTGCCGTGATTACTATCGCTGCTGGTGCCACTTCGGGCACTGCTACCGTCGCTGCGCCTGCTGATGACGTCTATAAAGACGCCGGCAAAGTCGAAGCCACCATCACCAAGGCTGAAGGCGGTAACTTCGAGCATCTGGAAACCAACCCTGCTCCAGCCGTGACTGACGTCACTGACACTATCGATACGTCGACTGTCAGCCTGACCGCTACACCAAGCGTCGCTGAAGGCGGCATCGTCGTTTACACCGCTTCGGTTTCGGCACCTGTGACTGGTTCGCCGGTTGTGGTGACCTTGTCCAACGGTCAAACCATCACCATTCCAGTCGGCGAATCCTCCGGCACCGTCAACTTCACCGCGCCTAACGATGCACTGGCTGGCGGTAGCTCCCTGAGCACCACCATTACCAAAGCCGACGGCGGTAATTACGAGAAGTTGGAGATCAACGACAAGCCAGCTGAAACCTCGGTTACCGATACACCAGACACCACCACTCTGAGCGTAACGGCCACCGATACCGTGGCTGAGGGCGGGTCGATTGTTTACACCGCTACGCTGACCAATGCCGCTGGCACTCCGGTCACCGTGACATTGAGCAACGGTGCGGTGATTACTATCGCTGCCGGCGCCACTTCGGGCACTGCGACCGTCGCGGCTCCAGCTGATGACGTCTATAAAGACGCCGGCAAAGTCGAAGTCACCATCACCAAGGCAGAGGGTGGCAACTTCGAGAACCTGGAGACCAACCCTGCTCCAGCCGTGACTGACGTCACTGACACCATCGATACGTCGACTGTCAGCCTGACCGCTACGCCGAGCGTCGCCGAAGGCGGCATTGTCGTTTACACCGCCTCCGTGTCTGCACCAGTCACCGGTTCTCCGGTCGTGGTGACCCTGTCCAACGGACAGACCATCACCATTCCAGTCGGCGAATCCTCCGGCACGGTGAATTTCACCGCGCCAAACGACGCCCTGGCAGGCGGTAGCTCCCTGAGCACCACCATCACCAAGGCTGACGGTGGTAACTACGAGAAGCTGGAGATCAACGACAAGCCAGCCGAGACCTCGGTTACAGACACTCCGGATACCACCACTCTGAGCCTGAGCGCTACTGACTCGGTAGCAGAAGGCGGCTCGATTGTTTACACCGCTACGCTGACCAATGCCGCTGGCACTCCTGTCACCGTGACCCTGAGCAACGGTGCGGTAATCACTATCGCTGCCGGTGCTACTTCCGGCACTGCTACCGTCGCTGCCCCGGCCGATGACGTCTATAAGGACGCCGGCAAGGTTGAAGTCACCATCACCAAGGCCGATGGCGGCAACTTCGAACACCTGGAAACCAACCCAGCGCCGGCCGTCACTGACGTCACCGACACCATCGATACCAGCACCGTTTCGTTGACCGC
>NZ_JAJTTH010000032.1 GCF_021341665.1 Pseudomonas sp. Au-Pse12
AGTACCCACGTTAACGTGCGGCTTATTACGTTCGAACTTTTCCTTAGCCATCGAAATCACCCCTAGGAGAAGAATTGAGCAAGTCACATCAACCATTAAAACAAAGGCAGATATTTTCATATCTGCCTTGTTATATGGAGCTCTTGAGCGGATTTGAACCGCTGACCTCACCCTTACCAAGGGTGTGCTCTACCAACTGAGCTACAAGAGCGTAACACTTTGCAAAACCTACAAACTTGGAGCGGGTAGCGGGAATCGAACCCGCATCATCAGCTTGGAAGGCTGAGGTTCTACCACTAAACTATACCCGCGGAGCCTGCAGCTCTCGCTAAATCTGGTGGAGGGGGAAGGATTCGAACCTTCGAAGTCGTAGACGTCAGATTTACAGTCTGATCCCTTTGGCCGCTCGGGAACCCCTCCTAAGCGAGGCGACATTCTACATCATGCCACCCTTCTGTCAAGCATTTTCTCAATAAAATCTTGAGGTTAGCTGCGTTGACCTCGCTTCGCTGCTTTGACTTCTTGAAGTCTTCGCTGCGGAGCGGGCGCCATTCTATGCAACCTATTCGACAGTTGCAACCCCCTCGCAGGGCATTATTTTATGTTTTAACTCATTGAATTCTTTAGCAAGGTTCTGCAGCTGCTGATCATCCAGTAAATGCTTGCTTTCAGGAGCTACACGCAACCAGAGGCCGGAAGAACCAGGAACACTCAAGGACTGTAGGCGCACATCTGCCCCCAATACTATGAGCCGCTGCTCAAGCATCTGAGCCACATCTCGGCGAGCAAAGCCACCTAAATAGAGACAGCCCGCATCCACCTCTCCCTGCCTAGCCTTATCTCGCCGCTCAACCGTGTCTGCCGACTCACTCAACAAACGAATATCTTGCTGAGAACCTCGATAGAGCGAAAGAGGCATAACCTCTTTCGCACGAAGAGGCGCCTCCTGCTGATGCCAGATGTAATAAAAACCGTTAAGGACCAATAACAACAAAAACAACCAGCGCATAAAAACCTCGAGACAGAGGACAGGCCGTATCCAACTCGAAAAACCGAATAAAGCATAACCCGGTCTTTCTGGAGCAATACAACAACCAGCGACCCCAAAGAACACAACTCAAGCCTAGCAACGGCAGATCTCGCGAAAAGCCGCACATACGCATTCTATGGTGCTATTTCGCAACCAAACTCAAGAGCCATCGCGCAGCCTCAAGCTGAGCTCGCCTCCGCTATACACTCTCTCTTCACCTTCCACACTCAGTCGCAAAGCCCCTTGGCGATCAATCCCAAGCACAACACCATCGACCTTATTTACACCTGCGATCAGAGAGACTGCGCGGCCCTGCCAAAGATGGCCTTGCTCCCACTCTTCCTGAATAGCAGAGAAGCCATTACGTTTATGACGCTCCAAATAGGAGACAAGGACCTCACTCAGCCGAGCAACCAGCTGATTGCGATCAACAGTTTTGCCGGACTCCAACCTTACCGAGGTCCATTCCTGGTCAACCTCTTCGGCGCTCTGCATATTCACATTGATCCCAACCCCCAAGACCACATGACACACATCCGCGGGGTCACCCACCAATTCCAAAAGTATTCCCGCAACCTTCTTCCGGCCAACCAGAACGTCATTTGGCCATTTAAGCCCCGCGCCAGGAATTCCATGCTCTCGAAGGGTATGCATAACCGCCAGCCCCACGACCAGGCTAAGACCCTCCAGCTGCCGCATACCTCCATCTATACGCAAAACCAGGCTGTAATAGATATTTTCTGCGAAAGGGCTGACCCATTTGCGTCCGCGCCGCCCTCGGCCTGCCGTCTGACGCTCCGCCAGCACAAGAATGGGAGAGCCTCCCCCCTGCTCAATAGAACGCAGCGCCTCCGCATTTGTGGAGTCGATAGAGTCAAAAATTCGGACATCCCAAGCCTTCACAGAGGAAGAGTGCTGACCTATCTCAGCTTCACTTAGTAACGTGATCGGGGAGGCCAACTGGTACCCGCGCCCTCGCACTTTATGGATGACAAGCCCCAATTCCGCCTCCAGAAGCTGTAACTGCTTCCAAATAGCGCTACGACTGACACCCAGCGATTCCCCAAGAGCCTGACCCGAGTGAAATCGCCCATCCTTCAGAAGCTCTAACAACGTCGACATGCAGTTCCGCCTCACAATGAGGCTGGCATGATAGCCATGCCTCAAAGCCATTGCATAGAAAACACCGCCAGGCGAACAAGCCAAGCGAACTCTC
>NZ_JAJTTH010000033.1 GCF_021341665.1 Pseudomonas sp. Au-Pse12
CACCGCGCCGGTTACCGGTTCGCCGGTCGTAGTGACCCTGGCCAACGGTCAGACCATCACCATCCCGGTGGGTGAGTCTTCCGGGACGGTCAATGTCACGGCGCCAAACGATGCCCTGGCTGGCGGCAGCTCCTTGAGCACCACCATCACCAAGGTAGAAGGCGGCAATTACGAGAAGCTGGAGTTCAGCGACAAGCCGGCTGAAACCAGCGTCACCGATACCGTAGACACCACCAACCTCAGCCTCGGCGCCACTGGCTCCGTGGCCGAAGGCGGCCAGATCACTTACACCGCAACCCTGACCAACGCTGCCGGCACGCCGGTCACCGTGACCCTGAGCAACGGTGCAGTGATCACCATTGAAGCAGGCAAGACCACTGGCACCGTCACCGTCGCAGCACCCGCCGATGACGTGTACAAGGACGCCGGCAAAGTCGAAGCCACCATCACCAAGGCTGAAGGCGGCAACTTCGAAAACCTGGTCACCAACCCTGCTCCAGCCGTGACTGACGTCACCGACACCATCGATACTTCCACCGTGTCGCTGAACGCCACGCCTTCGGCGGCCGAAGGCGGCAACATCACTTACACCGCGACTGTCACCGCTCCGGTGACCGGCTCGCCAGTAGTCGTGACCCTGGCCAATGGCGAGAAGATCACCATCCCAGTGGGTGAAACCACCGGCTCGGTGAGCATCAGCGCACCGAACGATGTGCTGGTCGGCCACACCCCGCTGACCAACTCCATCACCGATGTCAGCGGCGGCAACTACGAGAACCTGGTGGCGGATAAATCGCCAGTCAGCACCACCGTGACCGACACCGTCGACACCACCAGCCTGTCCCTGGCCGCTACACCTTCGGTAGCGGAAGGCGGTTCAATCGTTTACACCGCGACCCTCACCAACGCCGCTGGCACACCGGTCACAGTGACCCTGTCCAACGGCGCGGTGATCACCATCGCCGCTGGGGCAACCAGTGGCACCGTAACCGTGGCCGCGCCAGCCGATGACGTCTACAAGGACGCCGGCAAGGTTGAAGCCACTATCACCAAGGCTGAAGGCGGCAACTTCGAGCACCTGGAGACCAATCCGACTCCAGCCGTGACCGACGTCACCGACACCATCGACACCAGCACCGTTTCGTTGACCGCCACGCCGAGCGTCGCTGAAGGCGGCATCGTGGTGTACACCGCGTCGGTTTCGGCGCCAGTCACCGGCTCGCCGGTGGTGGTGACCCTGTCCAATGGCCAAACTATCACCATCCCGGTTGGCGAAAGCCATGGTTCGGTGAATTTCACTGCGCCAAACGACGCCCTGGCAGGCGGTAGCTCCCTGAGTACCACCATCACCAAAGCGGACGGTGGTAATTACGAGAAGCTGGAGATTAATGACAAGCCAGCCGAGACCTCGGTTACCGATACACCAGACACCACCACTCTGAGCCTGAGCGCTACTGACTCGGTGGCCGAAGGCGGCTCCATCGTTTATACCGCCACCCTGACCAACGCTGCTGGTACTCCGGTTACCGTGACCCTGAGCAACGGTGCCGTAATTACCATCGCTGCTGGTGCCACTTCGGGCACTGCTACCGTCGCTGCGCCTGCTGATGACGTCTATAAAGATGCTGGCAAAGTCGAAGCCACCATCACTAAAGCTGAAGGCGGTAACTTCGAACACCTGGAGACCAACCCAGCGCCGGCCGTCACTGACGTCACTGACACTATCGATACTTCGACTGTCAGCCTGACCGCTACGCCAAGCGTCGCCGAAGGCGGCATCGTGGTGTACACCGCTTCGGTGTCCGCACCTGTGACT
>NZ_JAJTTH010000034.1 GCF_021341665.1 Pseudomonas sp. Au-Pse12
TGGCCTGTTGTAGATTGAACCCGGCCGTACTGCTGCGCTGGATGTCGCACGCGCTTAAACTGATAGTTATAAATTTATTTGTTTTTAGTCATAAATAAAAATCCAATAAATCGATTATTGTTTTTTTGATAACTCTTCGCCTACGGTCGCACCGTATAGATATAAGGTGAGGCGATATTTTTTTACTCAACTCCAAAACCAGTGGCTCCATATTCTGGTTTAGCTCGTCAAGTCTATTGTCTGACATGATTGATAAGTATTTTTCCATTAGGCAGTACTCTGCATGATTCGGTTCTTTGACCAAGTCTAAGTTTTCGCTAGCTGACTCGCAAAGGTAACGAATTGGGTTTTTTAATCGGTATCCGCAATATTTATTTTCTGAAAAAATAAAGCAAAAATCTTTTTTTATATATATGTAGTCAACGTTGGATGAAGGGGTGAAATTTAAGCAGGTCAGTTCTTTTCTTATTGCATTAAAGTTTCTTAGTTTTGTAGGCTCCAGCAAAAAAGGTTTTGGGTTTTTAAGTGTTAATTCGCCCCAGTAAGATGAGCCATCAATTAAAGTGTTTTTTATATTTCGATTGGGAATAGAGAGTTCGGATCTTGCAAGATTACCATCGGCACTAAACAAAAAAAGCTCTGAGTTTTCGGAAATCCAATGTTCAGAGCCAATACCTGATTTTCCATTTGAAATGGAGATAATCGATGAGTTTCCCCCGAAGACATACTTTATTCTGAAATCTTTATAGGTGGTTTGAGGTAGGGGGGAAGTTTTAATTTTCATACATGAAATATTAAGCATGTTATATCTTCGTTGCAGGGGGTAGAAAGCCACCATTCGGTTTGGGGATGTTTCCTGATGTAATCATTTCAGACGTTATCGGCATTCCGGGATCAGAAGGTGCACCTCCATAGATGGCAGCTCCACTTTCACCTCGCGGACCTCCTTGACCATAACTAGTAATTACGTTGCCTTGAGCCCCGCCCTTACCATGAGTTACAACAATGTTCCCATCTTTGTGGAATATTAAATTTCCATTTTTGGCTTGATAGATGTTTTCTGGACTACTAAGGATGTCCAGCTCAGTATCATGCCCCAATCTCCCGTGATAGTCCTTTCCTCGCCGAATTTTCCCATTTGAGGCATTTTCTGTGATTTTCGCTGCGGCTTCTTTTGGGCATGTTGCCAATCCCAGCGGATCAACCCAACTATTCGGGTTATGCACATACCCCTGCGGCCGAACCCCACCCGCGAGTCCTATCGGATCCGGACTCAAATACTGCGCCGTCTCCGGATCGTAGTACCGATGT
>NZ_JAJTTH010000035.1 GCF_021341665.1 Pseudomonas sp. Au-Pse12
TGTACGGACCGGACACATGGTGGACAGGTGTGCGGAGACATGGTGGACACTTTCTGGCGAGCCAACTTCGCCGGAAATCCATCATGCCTTGGAACACGAGAGACACCATGAGCCTGAAAGAAGAGTTCGTTGCCTTGGCCAGGCAACCCGGCAGCAATAAAAGAGAGCTTTGCCGACGCTTCGGCATCAGTCCCCAAACGGGCTACAAATGGCTCAAGCGCCACGAAGTGCAAGGGCAGCAAGGACTACAGGAGATGTCCCGCCGACCGCTAACCAACCCAAAATTGACTCAGTCCGCGCTGGAGGCTGAAGTGATAAAGCTTCGACAAGAGCAGCCGAAGTGGGGTGGACGCAAGATCAGCAGCCATTTGAAAGGGCGTATCGCCCCCAGCACCGTCACTAATGTCTTGCATCGGCACGGGCTGATTCTGCCTCCTGAGAAAGGGTTGCCATCGAACAGACGTTTTGAACATGAAGCGCCTAATGACCTTTGGCAGATGGATTTCAAAGGGCACTTTCCAACACAACAAGGTCAATGCCATCCCCTGACCTTGTTGGATGATCACTCTCGTTTCAATTTGGCCATACAGGCATGTGCCAATGAACGTGGAATTACGGTGCAGGAGAAGATGATCGAGGTTTTTCAGCGCTACGGGTTACCTGCCCGCATCAACGTTGATAACGGGCCGCCGTGGGGCTCACCGCGAAATCCCGGGGAGATTACTGAGCTGAGCATCTGGCTGATCCGCCTGGGAATCAGGATAAGTTTCAGTCGGCCTCATCATCCGCAAACCAACGGTAAGATTGAGCGTTTCCATCGAACACTCAAAGCTGAAGTACTCAATGGCCGACACTTTCGCAGCTTGGTAGAAGCACAAACAGCTTTTGACCAATGGCGGGAGATCTACAATCACCAACGCCCCCACGAGGCCCTGAACTATCAAGTCCCCATGGATCGCTATCGCGTCAGTCCCTGGTTTTTCCCGCAGCAGCTATCGCCATTTGAATACGGACCGGACGACGTGTTGGCTAAGGTCTATCACAGTCGATTTCGCTTTCGGAAACGCTATTTCAGCATCGCCAAAGGTTTGGCTGGGCACATCATTGCAATACGTCCTCACGACAACAGTGATGTGTTGTTTAACGTCTATTTTTGCCATCACCTATTGCGAACCATCGACCTAAATGAGCCGGACTATGGTCCATAATGTGTCCACCATGTCCCCGCACATGTGTCCACCATGTGTCCGGTCTGTACA
>NZ_JAJTTH010000036.1 GCF_021341665.1 Pseudomonas sp. Au-Pse12
TGGACTTGTTCCCTCGCAGCGGACGCCAAGAGGCGATATTTTAATCGCCACCTTGGAGGCACCTATGTCACAGCAAACCCGCCGCAGTTACACCGACGACTTCAAAGCCCAAGCAGTGACACTCGCTGAAAACATTGGTCGAGGAGAGGCTGCTCGACAGTTAGATATCTCGGTTAAAACCTTAGGTAATTGGCTGGACGCCGCACGCAACGGACGTCCTCTCAGTTCTCCCGCCCGGCATCCGGTCACTGATTTGGAAAGCGAGCTAGCACGGCTTCGAGCTGAAAATGCCACGCTCAAAATGGAGCGAGAAATCCTAAAAAAAGCGACGGTGTTCTTTGCCAAAGAGTCCAACTGAGATACGCCTTCGTCGCCCGTGAACGGACTCGCTTTCCGGTCAGACTGTTATGTCGAGTGATGGAAGTCTCGGTGTCGGGTTTTCACGGCTATTTGAAGCGCCAGGAACGTCCGGATCCAGACGCCGTGATTCGCCTGGAAATTCGTGCGATTCATCATGCAAGTCGCGGCACTTATGGGCGTCCACGCATGGTTAAGGCGCTTCATAACCGCTCGTATGCCATAGGACACAAGCGAGTAGCTCGGTTGATGAGAGAGGAGATGCTGCGAGGAAAAATCAAAGCTCGGTTCAAACGCTCGACGGATAACCGATATATCCAACCCATTTCTGACAACGTGTTGAAACGACGCTTTTCTGTGACGAGTCCCGCACCCGCTTGGGTGGGGGATATCACGTATATTTCGACACGCCAGGGTTGGTTGTACTTGGCTGTGGTATTGAGTGTCCAGACTCGGCAAGTGCTTGGTTACAGCCTGTCGGATCGTATGCCCGAGGAATTGGTACAACAGGCGTTTATGAACGCCTGGACGAAAGCGCCAGTTGATCACGGAGTGATTTTTCACTCTGATCGAGGCCGACAATACACCGGTAGCGGTTTTCGCAGCATGATCGCAGAAAGAGGCTTCGTGCAAAGCATGAGCCGTAAGGGAAACTGCTGGGATAACGCCGTAGCAGAGAGCTTTTTTGCCACACTCAAGAAGGAAGAAGCCACCAGTGTGTATCCCAGCAAAGCACAGGCCCATACATCAATCGCAAACTACATCCATGGATTTTACAACCCGACACGGCTGCACTCGGCGCTGGGATACAGCTCACCGAATGACTACGCAAAGCAACTGAAGCAAACTGCTTAACACTCGCTTCATGGCGTACGTTTTGAGGGAACAAGTCCA
>NZ_JAJTTH010000037.1 GCF_021341665.1 Pseudomonas sp. Au-Pse12
TGTAGATACCGTCTTGCCCGTTACTGGGCAAGAGCCAATTTCGGGTCATAAGACTTCCCCGATTTGAGCACGCCAAAGACGATGTGCAGCATCTTGCGCATGACCGCGCAGACGATCTGCTTGCCCGCCTTGCCGTTGGCACGCAGACGGCTTTTCATGGCCATCATCGGCTCGCTCATGTTCATCGCCGTGATGCTAGGCAGGTACAAGGCCCTGCGTATCCGCCCCGAACCTGCTTTGCTGATCGGCGTTCGCCCCTTAAACGTTCCGGATTCCGCCAACCGCGGGTTCAGTCCGGCAAACGAGACGATCGCCCGAGCACTGCGAAACTCTGCTAGGTCACCCAGTTCCGCCAGGATCACGGAGGCGGTCTTTTCGCCAATGCCGTCGATCGTCAGCAGCAGGTCGCGCTTGCCCCGCAGATCCGGGTCATCATCGATATGCTGTTTGATCAATTGGCGGGTTTGGGCGATATCCTTTTCGATATGGCCGATGTGCGAGCTGATCGACTCCCGTACCACCAGATCTGCCACATCCTGACGATTGCGCTCCATCTGCAGCATCTCTTGCAGATCATCCAGACGCCGCAGCAAGGCGCGTAAACGGCGTAGTGACGCGGGTTCCGGCTTCCAAGGGGACAAGGGTTTCTTGTGCCTGGCCTCGGCAAAATCAGCCAGCAGCTTGGCGTCAACCTTGTCCGTCTTGTAGTGCACGCCCTCGCTTTTCTTGAAGTAGTGGATCCGTGCAGGGTTACTGACGATGACTTCGTAACCTTGGTGATAGAGGTGCTCGGCCAAGGCCTCGTGATAGACGCTGGTTGCCTCCATCACGATCCGAGCACCGGGTTCGCAATGCTGCTTGAGCCAGCTGTCGAGCTGTGCGAAACCACTGGTGTTGTTGGGGATCTTGCTGCGTGTTCTGTACTTGCCATTTGGCAATGGGGTCGCCACGTCGAATGTATTCTTGGCGATGTCGATACCAACTACGTTGGACATACTTCCTCCCTCTGATGCATAGACTCACGACCATCCATCACTCGGTCTCTGCCTTGTCAATGCGAGCTCTCGTCAACTGACGGGCTCTTGATACCGTGCGGACTTAGCGAGTGAGGTTGAAGAGGAGGAGCTCAATCTACAGTGCAAGCTCTAGGCTTAAGCCGCTGCCCGGCTTCATTCCCCTTCCTCGATGATCAGTCGAGAACTATCGCTTCTGGAGAAGCGTTAGTCGAGATACA
>NZ_JAJTTH010000038.1 GCF_021341665.1 Pseudomonas sp. Au-Pse12
CAGGGTCTGCTTGGCCGTGACCGTCAAATCACGACTGGCCACCACGCTCTTGCCACGGTTGTCGAGGTTCTGTGCGGTCAGCGTTACGTCGCCACGCTGATTGCGGCTGTTGTCGGCATTGACCCCGGCTTCGATGATGCCGTGGTTGCTCAGTTGGCCGCCGCTGCTGAGGGTGATGCTGTCGCCGGCGGCGAGGGTTTTCTGGTTGGTCAGCGTGTCTTGGGTATCGATCTTCAGATCAGTCCCGGCGTAAACCGCACCCTGGGCATCCAGGGTTTGCGCCTTGATCGCCACGGCGCCCTTCTCCGCGCTCGCCTCAACCAGGCGCAACTGCCCATTGGCATCCAGCTGTATATCACCGCCACTGGCGATCAGCTTGCCGTCGAGCTTCACCCCGACCCCGGCTTCAGTACCCACCAACTTGATGGCCCCGGCGTACATGCCGCCCAGGGCTGATGAGTCGATCGCCAGTTGCGGCGCATCCGCCGGGTTGGCGGTGCGTGCCGTGGCGTTCAAGGTCTTGGCGTCGACATCGTTGGCCCCGGCGATCACCGCCAGGTGCTTGGCCTGGATTTCGGCGTTGATCTTGGCGCTGCGGGTGATGATTTCGAACTGGTCGATATTGCTGGCGTTGAGCCCCGCGCCTTCGATGGCGACGCTGCCCTGGTCCACCTGGTAACGCTGCACCTGGCCGTTCTCGATCACCGGTTTGCCGGTGGTCAGGGTGGCCTTGGGAGTGTTGATGAAGCCGCAGCCGTTGCAGCTCACGCCATAGGGGTTGGCGACGATGACATGGGCCGATTGCCCGGCCACCTCGGTATAGCCCTTGAGCTGGCTGGGGCTGCCACCGTTGACCTCGTTGAGGATCACATTGGCCGCGCGGCCCCCCAGGTTGGGGTTGCCGAGGATGATGCCGCCGAGCTGGGTTTCCTGGGTGCGGTGGGTGGCGTTGTTGAGAATCACGCCCTGCTGGCCAACGTTGTAATCGCTGAACTTGTTGTGGGACAGCCCACTGCCATTGGGCGTGGCGATGTTGACGATGGGCACGCCATTGCCGGCCTGGCCGAGATTCGTGCCGCTGCCGTTGACCACGATGCCGTCGGCCATCGCCACCACCGGCTGCCAGAACATCATGTTGGC
>NZ_JAJTTH010000039.1 GCF_021341665.1 Pseudomonas sp. Au-Pse12
CCCTTGTAAGCTAATTTCTACCTGCCTCAGATCGCGGTTCCCTCGGATTTCGAGATCGTGAGTGAGCATGGGTCGAGGCAGGTTCCTTCCTAAATTAGTCCGAACGGTTGCCTGGGCTTAAAGCCCGATTCTGCAAGGTTGGACAGGGGAAATCACCATGAACCAAGACTCTGCATTTGTCGGAATTGATGTTTCCAAGAGCACGCTGGATTCATTTGTCAGCACGACTGGTCAGGTCGAGCAGTTTCTTAACACGCATGACGATATTCAGCGTTTAACCAAGTATCTCAAGGCACAGACACCTGCTTTGGTGGTGCTGGAGGCAACAGGTGGATTCGAGCGGCTAGCCGCCGCTGAGCTATCCGCTTCTGGTTTACCGGTTGTTATCGTCAATCCTCGGCAGGTCCGTGATTTCGCGAAGGCTACAGGTCAACTGGCAAAAACTGATGCGCTGGATGCTCGGGTCATTGCCGAGTTTGCCCAAGCAGTGAAGCCCGCTATTCGCGAACTTCCGGATGAACATGCTCGTGAGTTGGCAGATCTGCTGGTACGACGTCGTCAAATCATCGACATGCTGGTGGCGGAACAGTCGCGTTTGAAGCAAGCAATGTTTAAAGCACTTCAACAGGACATCAAGGCGCATGTTGTGTGGTTGCAGAAGCGACTTAAAAATACCGATGATGATTTACACGATGCAATCAAGGCTTCCCCGATCTGGAAGGCTAACTATGACTTGTTGCGTGAAGTGAAAGGTGTCGGTGACGTGCTCGCGCTTTCGTTGTTAGCGATGCTGCCTGAGCTAGGCAAGGTCAATCGCAAGCAGGTAGCTGCGTTGGTAGGTGTGGCTCCTTACAACTGCGATAGCGGTATCTTTAAGGGCCGCAGGCGGATCTGGGGTGGTCGAGCCGAACTAAGAAGTGTGTTGTACATGGCAACCCTGTCCTCAAAGAGCCATAACCCCGTGATAGAGCAGTTTTATAACCATTTGTTGGCTGCTGGGAAGAGCAAGAAAGTGGCCTTGGTTGCTTGCATGAGAAAGCTGCTGACGATCCTGAATGCCATGATCCGCGATCAGAAACACTTCGCTGAAATGGCTTGAAGTTCGACACGGTTGCTC
>NZ_JAJTTH010000003.1 GCF_021341665.1 Pseudomonas sp. Au-Pse12
GCTTCGATGAACTGAAGCGTAACCGCTGTCGAAAATCGTGTAACTCATTGAATCTCAAGGAGCTTTCCGTTTCGACTGCGCCGGAAGTGGGGCGAATTATAGGCCTGTAGAATCTGCCGTCAACCCTTAATTTGAATTTTCTATGATCCAACGCAAAACCACCCTCCACGGGCTTGTATATAGAAGCGCGAAAAAGACTATGTGCACTATATTGCTCATCCGCTATTAGTTGAGCATCATGCTCCAGGATCCACTCCCCCAAAAATTCTGGATGACCCTCTGCATGAACGACCAACCACGCAGCCTTGCCTCGACCTTGTTTCCGGTAGGGCTGCTGCTTATTGCCATGGCCTCGATTCAATCAGGAGCCTCGCTGGCCAAGAGCATGTTCCCTGTCGTTGGAGCACAGGGCACCACAACCCTTCGACTGATTTTTGCCAGCATCATCATGCTGCTTCTATTAAGGCCATGGCGCGCCAAGTTCACCACCAATACCCTGCGCACCGTGATCGTCTACGGAATGGCCTTGGGCGGCATGAACTTCCTCTTTTATATGTCCCTCAGAAGCGTCCCTCTGGGCATCGCCGTTGCCCTCGAATTCACCGGGCCACTGGCAGTGGCCATCTATGCATCGCGCAAGGCCATAGACTTCCTGTGGATCGCACTGGCCATCGTCGGCCTGCTGTTGCTTATTCCCACCGGAGCCACGGAAACAGCCATTGACCTGGTAGGTGCAGGCTACGCACTGGGCGCCGGAGTGTGCTGGGCGCTGTACATACTGTTCGGGCAGAAGGCCGGCGCCGAGAACGGGATTCAGACCGCCGCACTGGGGGTCATGATCGCAGCGCTGTTCGTTGCCCCCATCGGCATCGTGCACGCTGGTGCAGCGCTGCTTACGCCATCCCTGATCCCGGTCGCCCTGGGCGTCGCTGTATTGTCGACAGCCCTCCCCTATAGCCTGGAGATGGTTGCCCTGACCCGCATGCCGGCCCGTACCTTCGGCACCTTGATGAGTATCGAGCCTGCTTTCGGCGCCCTTTCCGGCCTGCTGTTCCTGCACGAATACCTGTCCCTGTCCCAATGGATGGCAATCGCCTGCATTATCCTGGCCTCAGTAGGCGCAACCATGACCATGCGCCGCGAGTCCAAACCGTTGGTTGCAGTTGATTGAGATTCAACTCTGGTAATTAGCGCTCAATTAGGCCATGTTTAGCCGGCTACTCAACGTCGCCCAGGGAGTTGCCGGACAGGGATATCGCACACGCAAAAGACGACAGGTAATGCAGTCACACCCGGACGTTAGATCCGGGGCTAGCGATAAGGACGGGGATGAAACGATTTTTGATACTGTTGGCCGTACTTGCCATTGCAGGCTGCGCGGCGACCGCGAAAACCGAAGTCAAACGGGGCAAGAAAGGACTCCACATCAACTGCTCGGGTTTATCTTCATCCTGGGAAAAGTGCTACACCAAGGCGACCGAGTCCTGCGGCCCCAAAGGCTACAAGGTCGTCGCCAAATCCGGTGATGCCGTGGAAGATCCGGGAGACTACCCCTTCGGTCTGAATCCTGCCGGCTACACCAGTCGCAGCATGATCGTCATCTGCAAATAGCGCGGGTCAACTTTCAGGCAGTTGCTCCAACTGCCCGATGATCTGTTCATGGCTGGCCGCCAGAACCTGATGCTGAATGCTCGGGTTCACCAGCATGCGCGCCACCACCAGCGCCCCGACACACTGCGACAGAATTGACCAGGCCAGGCTCTCGCTGCCCAGGGTTTGCGCCCAGGCCTGCTGCAAACGACAGATCCAGTCCTCCGCCTCCTGGCGCACCTCGAGGCTCCCCCGGGAAATCTCCGCCCCCAACGCCGGCAGCGCACAGCCTGCGCCTGGCTGCTGCACGTGCGCCACGCTCAGGTACTGCTTCAGGCAACGCCGCAATTTTTCCTGACTGTGCTGCCCCTCCCCGCCCAGGCGCTCCAGGCTCTGGCTCAATTCGCGCTCGACAATCGAGCTGAACAACTCGTCCTTGGACGTGAAGTGGCTATAGAACGCCCCGCCACTCAAGCCAATAGCCTTCATCAAGGCATCCACCCCCACGGTGGAAAAACCTTCGTTCTTGGCCTGTGCCGCGCTGCTTTGCAACAAGCGCTCACGGGTTTCCTGCTTATGACTGGCTGAATAACGCATTCCCTGGTGGGCTCCCAAACGCTCTTGACGATGGAAAAATCATAGCATAACGTTCGTTTAGTTAACGATCGTTTACCAAAGAGCGAACCTCCCATGACTGCAACCTCGAACAACAAAGTCGTACTGGTGGTCGGTGCCGGCGACGCTACCGGCGGCGCCATTGCCAAGCGTTTCGCCGCCGAAGGTTATATCGCCTGCGTGACCCGTCGCAGCGCGGACAAGCTGCAACCCCTGGTGGATGCCATCCAGCAGGACGGCGGCCAGGCCCACGGTTTTGCCTGCGACGCACGCAAAGAAGAGGAAGTGATCGCCCTGATCGAGCAGATCGAAAGCCAGGTCGGCCCGATCGAAGCGTTCGTCTTCAACATCGGCGCCAACGTGCCCTGCAGCATTCTTGAAGAAACCGCACGCAAGTATTTCAAGATCTGGGAAATGGCCTGCTTCTCGGGCTTTCTCAATGCCCGCGAGGTAGCCAGGCGCATGGCAACCCGCCAACGCGGCACCATCCTGTTCACCGGCGCCACTGCCGGGGTCCGTGGCGCCGCCGGTTTCGCCGCCTTCGCCGGAGCCAAGCACGGCATTCGTGCCCTGGCCCAGAGCATGGCCCGGGAGTTGGGGCCACTGAACATCCATGTCGCCCACATCATCGTCGACGGCGCCATCGACACCGATTTCATCCGCACCAGCTTTCCCGAGAAATACGCCCTCAAGGATCAGGACGGCATCCTCAATCCTGAGCACATCGCCGAAAACTACTGGTACCTGCACAGCCAGCCGCGGGACGCCTGGACCTTCGAGCTGGACCTGCGTCCGTGGAACGAACGCTGGTAAGCCCACCCCCAGCCATAACAACAAGCAAGGAATCTGAATCATGAGCAAAAAGGTGGAATTCTTCTTCGACCTGGGCAGCCCGACCTCGTACCTGGCCTACACCCAATTGCCGAAAATCTGCGCTCAAACCAACAGCCAACTGGTGTACCAACCCATGCTTCTGGGTGGGGTGTTCAAGAGCACCGGCAACGCCTCCCCCATCAGCGTTCCCGCCAAGGGCCGCTACATGCTCCAGGACCTGGCGCGCTTTGCCCGGCGCTATCAGGTCGAGCTCAATTTCAATCCGCACTTTCCCATCAACACCCTGCTGCTGATGCGCGCCACCACCGGGGTGCAGTTGCGCCTGCCGGAACGTTTCGTCGAGTTTCTCGACTGCCTGTTCCGCGCGCTCTGGGTCGACAAACGCAACCTCAACGACCCGGCCACCATCACCCAGGTCTTGGAGCAGGGAGGCTTCGATCCGCAGCAGATCCTCGACCTGAGCAATGACGAAGAGGTCAAGACCGCGCTCAAGAACAAGACTGAACAGGCCTTGCAAAAGGGCGTATTCGGCGCCCCCAGCCTGTTCGTGGGAGACGAGTTGTTTTTCGGTCAGGACCGCCTCGACTTCGTTCGCGAAGCCTTGAGCGCGCAATAACCGGCAACGCCCCTGGCAGCAAGCCGCCTGGCCAGGGGATCAAGCAACGTCACCCGCCTTGCGCGGGTGACGCCATTCCTCAGATCGCTGCGGTGCGAACCTGCAGCCACGCCAGGGCCTCGCCCTCGAGCAGCGGGCTGAGACGCTCACGCACCTCGGCGTGATAGCCGTTGAACCACTCGCGCTCCTCCTCGGTGAGCAAGGACGGCTCCAGGCAGCGGCTATCGATCGGGCACAGGGTCAGGGTTTCGAAATTCAGAAACTCGCCGAACTCGGTCTTGCCCGCCTCACGGTTCAGCGCCAGGTTCTCGATCCGCACACCCCAGCGGCCAGGACGGTAGGTCCCAGGTTCAATCGAGGTAATCATCCCCGGCTGCATCGCCGTTTGTGGCGCCGCCGCGGCCTGGTAGGCGATCACTTGCGGGCCTTCGTGAACGTTGAGGAAATAGCCGACGCCGTGCCCGGTGCCGTGACCATAATCCACGCCTTCGGCCCAGATCGGCGCCCGCGCGATGGCATCCAGCAATGGCGACAGAATGCCCCGCGGAAACTGCGCCCGGGACAAGGCAATGACGCCCTTGAGCACCCGAGTGCAATCGCGTTTCTGCTCGGCACTCGGCGTACCCACCGGCACCATGCGCGTGATATCGGTGGTGCCTCCCAGGTACTGGCCGCCGGAATCGATCAGCAGCAGGCCATCACCTTCGATCACCGCATGCTCTTCAGGCGTGGCGTGGTAATGGGGCATGGCGCCATTGGCGTTGAACGCAGCGATGGTATTGAAGCTCAGCGACACATACCCCGGACGCCGCTCACGCGCAGCCGTCAGGTGCTCATCGATGGTCAGTTCGGTGATGCGCTCACGGCCCAGGGCGCTGTCCAGCCAGGCAAAGAATTCGCAAAGCGCCGCGCCGTCCTGTTCCATCGCCTGGCGAATGTGCTCGGCGTCCGCCAGGCTCTTGCGCGACTTGGCCAGGGTGGTGGGGTTGAGCCCCTCCAGCAGGTTCACCGCGGGGTTCAGATGCTCCAGCAAGCCGGCGGTCACGCGCGCCGGGTCGATCAGCAGCGATGCGCCTTCCGGCACGGCTCGCAGGGCTGCGGTCACCTGCGAGTAGTCGCGCAGGCTGATACCGTCCACTTCCAGTTGCGCCCGCAATGCCTCATCGACCTTGCTCAAGGCCACGAACAAGGTGGCTTGCTGCTGGCTGATCAGGGCAAAGGAGACAAACACCGGGTTGAAGGACACGTCGGCGCCGCGCAGGTTGAACAGCCAGGCAATGTCGTCGAGGGTGGCGATGAAATGCCAGTCCGCGCTGCGCTCCTTGAGGGTTTCACGCAGCGTGGCGAGCTTCTCTACCCGGCTCAGGGTCGCCTGGGGTGGCAGGTGCTGATAGACCGGCTGATCCGGCAGCGATGGACGATCGCTCCAGGCTTGCTGGAGCAGGTCGATATCGGTACGCAGGCTGGCCCCACGCTCTTGCAGCTTGCCGCCCAGGGTACGGGCCGAGGCCAGTGCCATGACCGCGCCATCCACCGCCACCACCGCGCCTTGCGGGGTCTGCTCGGCCAACCAGTCCAGCGGCCCTGGCTGGCCCGGTTGCAACTTCACCAGTTCGATACCGCTGCCCTTGAGCTCCTTGGTGGCCTGCTCCCAATAACGGCTATCAGCCCAGACGCCGGCAAAATCCGCGGTCACGATCAGGGTGCCCACCGAACCATGGAACCCCGACAGCCATTGGCGGCCCTGCCAGTAGCCCGGCAGGTACTCGGACAGGTGCGGGTCGGCCGAAGGCACCAGCAAGGCATGAATGCCTTCGCGGCTCATCAATTGACGGACATGCGCCAAACGCTGGGGGACCACTCCATGGGTCGAAGGCTGGGTACTCATTGTGTCTCCTTAACCGGCTTAATCATTGTTATGGAAGATCGAAATCACTCGACCCTCAAGGTTGTGTTGTGGCCCAGAATGCGGGGGCCGTGGCGGTCGACGCCTTGATCAGCTGAGCCGCGCGGTCCACGTCCTCTTCGCGGGTGAAGCGCCCGAGGCTCAGGCGGATGGTGCGGGCGGCCAGCCCGGCATCATGCCCCAGCGCCAGCAAGACATGGGAAGGCGCATTGCTCGCCGAGTTGCAGGCCGAGGTTGCAGAAAACGCCAGCGCCGCGCCAAGCGCCGCGCCATCGAAACCACCCTCGGTGAAGGTCAGGCTCAGGGTGTGGGGAATGCGCTGGGTAACACTGCCATTCAAGCGCAGGCCGGTAATGCCCGCCAGTTGCTCCAACAGCCGCGCGCGCAGGCGGGCGATGGTCGCGGTTTCAGCCTCGAACAGCTCGCCGGCCAGGGCAAAGGCCGCGCCCATGGCGGCGATCTGGTGGGTGGCCAGGGTCCCGGAACGCAACCCACGCTCATGGCCGCCGCCGTGAATCTGCGCCTGCAAGCGCTGCTGCGCCCGCGGCCCTACATAGAGCGCGCCAATGCCCTTGGGGCCATACAGCTTGTGGGCAGAAAAAGACATCAGGTCCACCGGCCACTGCGCCAGATCGATGGCCACCTTGCCCACGCCCTGGGCGGCATCCACGTGCAGCAGGGCACCGTGTTCACGCACCGCTTGAGCGATCGCCGGAATATCGTTGAGGGTGCCCAGTTCGTTGTTCACCAGCATCAACGACACCAGAAAGGTGTCCTCGCGCAGGGCTTCGCGGACCGCCCGCGCGCTGATCAGGCCATCGGCATCCGGCGCCAGGTAGGTCACTGCCACCCCGGCCGCTTGCAGGTGCCGGGCGGTATCGAGCACCGCCTTGTGTTCGATCTGGCTGGTGATGATGTGCCCGCCGCCCACAGCCCGGGCCTGCATCACGCCCTTGAGGGCCAGGTTGTTGGATTCGGTGGCGCCCGAGGTCCAGACAATCTGCTCGGGCAGCGCGCCAACCAACTGCGCCACTTGCCGTCGGGCGCCTTCTACGTAGCCACGCGCTTCCTGGCCGAAGGCATGAGAGCTGGACGCCGGATTACCAAAATGGGCATCGAAACCCAAACACTCCAGCATCACCTGGATGACCCGCTCATCCACCGGCGTGGTGGCGGCGTAGTCGAAATAAAGAGGACGCTTGTTCATGACTGAAAACCCGCAGAGCTTGTTCCAGGATCGGCATGAGCTAGCGAACAGGCAACGCAGCAACGCGCCATACATAGGCGGCGCGGCAACTGCTGGCCTTGAGCAATACCCGATCGGATGCAGTTAAAGAAAAACATCTTCGTTTAAAAGTGCGTAGGAACGCTCCTGCATCGCAGCTTACAGGCTCGGGGCACGGCCATGAAGCGCCGTTCAACCCATCTTTTCGAACAACAGCGGCGCCAGGGAAAGCACCAGCAAGGCGGCCATCAGCAGATTGAACAGACGCAACCAGCGCGGGTTGCGCAACACATTGCGCAGCAGGCTGCCGCACGCGGCCCAGAGACTCACCGTCGGCGCATTGATCAGCGCGAACACCGCGGCAATCACCAGCACATTGGTGAAATAGCCCTGCAACGGGGTGTAGGTACTGATGGCGCCCACCGCCATGACCCAGGCCTTGGGGTTGACCCACTGGAACGCCGCGGCGCCCCAATAGCCCAGCGGTCGGCCATGGTGCTGCGATTCATCGGACAGCGGCCCGGAGCGGGCAATCTTCCAGGCCAGGTACAACAGGTACGCCGCGCCGACGTAGCGCAGCACGCTGTACAACAGCGGATAGGCCTCGAACACCGCCCCCAGGCCCAGGCCGACCGCCAGCACCAGCACAAAGAAACCGCAGCTGATGCCAAGGATATGGGGAATCGAACGGTTGAAACCGAAGTTCACCCCCGATGCCAGCAGCATGGTGTTGTTGGGGCCGGGGGTAATGGACGTGACCAGGGCAAACAGGGCGAAAGCCAACAGCAGGTCGGGGGAAAGGCTCATGGGGGCAAGGTCCGCAGGCAGGTCGATCAGGCTTCGACCCTAACCCAGCCTCTGGCTGAAACCCACGGACAGTTGCTGAAAACTTGGACCGGTACAGTTTCAATCAACCCGCAGGTTGATGGCGACTGATATTGCGCTGCGCGCTCATTTCACCCTGGCTGTCGAAGGTCGCCGGCTGGCCGAGCAACTCAGCCTTTTTCTGCTGGTATTCGTCGAACGACAGGCCACGGCGGTTCAACGCTTCCATCGCCAGCTCCCGGCTTTCCTGCGCGGTGTACGGTCGCAGTTCCGGTGCGCCGGGGCTGGCACAGCCGGCCAGCACACTGGAAAGCAACAACAGCAAGACAGCAGAGAAAGCCTTCATGGCGAACACCTGGGGCGGGTTGCGAACGATGGACACAGGCTACTCGCGCGCCATCAGCGGCAAAAATCACCCAGCTCGATAGTGGCTATCGATTATTCGACAACCACGAGGCAAGGCGCCTTTCATATTCCATAACGACCTATAAATATGGAAACAAGCTCTTTTGAGGAATAACAACAAGCCTTTATAACAGTCCCATCCCGCCGCTCAACTGTTGCCAGAGCAACTGTTGGCCAGGCAACAGCCGATCAACAAAACAGTGGGTGAGCAACAGCACCCGGCGCCCCTCGGATCAGCGCCAGGCCCCGTGGCACAAGGGTTCAAGACGCTTGGTACAGCTCTTGCTCCCCGACCAGGCACCAGCCACTGCTCACTGAGCCACTGTTTAAAAAGGAACTGATCATGTCTCGCCCCTTGAACGTCGTAGCCCTCTCCGGTGGAACCTGGCGCCCCTCCCGCACCCTGGTACTGACCCAGGCCCTGCTGGCTGAACTGTCCGGGCACCTGTCCTTCAACAGCCACCTGATCGAACTGGGGGATATCGCCCGCCCCGTCGGCGCCGCCCTGTCCCGCCAGGAACTGCCGGCCGAAGTCGAGGCCGAGCTGCAGGCCATCGAGAACGCCGACCTGCTGATCGTCGCCGCCCCGGTGTATCGCGGCTCCTACCCCGGCCTGCTCAAGCACCTGTTCGACCTCAATGCACTGATCGACACCCCGGTGCTGCTGGCCGCCACCGGCGGCAGCGAGCGCCATGCCCTGGTCCTGGATCACCAGCTACGCCCGCTGTTCAGCTTCTTCCAGGCCCTGACCCTGCCAATCGGCGTGTACGCCACCGAAGCCGACTTCAGCGACTACCAGATCACCAGCGACCTGCTCAGGGCGCGTATCCAACTGGCCGCCGAACGGGCCGCACCGCTGTTTGGCGCGCAACCGACCCACCTGCTGAAAATCGCCTGAGGAACTGTCATGGATGTGTTCTGGTTTCTTCCGACCCACGGCGATGGCCACTTCCTCGGCACCGCCCAGGGCGCGCGCCCGGTCACCCTCAACTACCTCAAGCAAGTGGCCCAGGCCGCGGACAGCCTGGGCTACCATGGCGTGCTGATTCCCACCGGGCGCTCCTGCGAGGACTCCTGGGTCATCGCCTCGGCCCTGGTGCCCCTGACCGAACGCCTGCGCTACCTGGTGGCGATCCGTCCAGGAATCATCTCCCCCACCGTCTCGGCGCGCATGGCCGCCACCCTGGACCGGCTGTCCAACGGGCGCCTGCTGATCAACGTGGTGACCGGCGGCGACCCGGACGAAAACCGTGGCGACGGCAGCTTCCTCAGCCACAGCGAACGCTACGAAGTCACCGACGAATTCCTGCAGATCTGGCGCCGGGTGCTGCAAGGTGAAGCCGTGGATTTCGAAGGCAAGCACCTGCACGTACAGAACGCCAAGGCGCTCTACCCACCGGTGCAGAAACCCTACCCGCCGCTGTACTTCGGCGGCTCCTCCGAGGCTGCCCATGAACTGGCGGCGGACCAGGTGGACGTCTACCTGACCTGGGGCGAACCGCCAGCGGCCGTGGCGCAAAAGCTCGCCGACGTGCGTGAACGCGCAGCGCGCAAGGGCCGCACGGTGAAGTTCGGCATCCGCCTGCACGTGATCGTGCGCGAGACCGAGGAAGAAGCCTGGAACGCCGCGGACAAGCTGATCGAACACATCAGCGACGAGACCATCGCCGCGGCCCAGCAATCCTTCGCGCGCTTCGACTCCGAAGGCCAGCGGCGCATGGCCGCGCTGCACGGCGGGCGCCGAGACCAGTTGCAGATCGCGCCCAACCTCTGGGCCGGCGTCGGCCTGGTGCGTGGCGGCGCCGGCACCGCCCTGGTGGGCAACCCGCAGCAAGTGGCCGAGCGCATCAAGGAGTACGCCGAGCTGGGGATCGAGAGCTTCATTTTCTCCGGCTATCCGCACCTGGAAGAAGCCTATCGTTTCGCCGAGCTGGTGTTCCCGCTGCTGCCGGAACCCTATGCCAGCCTGGCTGGCCGTGGCGTCACCAACCTCACCGGGCCGTTCGGCGAAATGATCGCCAACGACGTGCTGCCCAACCGCTCCTGAAACTCCCCAAGCTGTTGCAGGAGCCGGCTTGCCGACGAACGCGCCGTTGCGGCCCGCCTCGCTGGTAAGCCAGTTCCCGCGACAGGTGCCCCCTTTTCCGGGCCGCCGCAAACGGCCCCCCACGAGGAACACCGCGTGACTGCCAAACCGCAAAGCGCCCTGTTGTCCCCCCTGCAGACCGCCCGCCAGCTGGCCGCCGAGTTTGCCCTGAGCGCCGTCGAACGCGACGAGCGCGGCGGCACCCCCAAGGCCGAGCGCGATGCCCTGCGCCACAGCGGCCTGCTGGCGCTGAGCATTCCCAGCCAGTTCGGCGGCCTCGGCGCGCCCTGGAGCGACACCCTGAACATCGTCCGCGAGTTCGCCCGGGTCGACAGCTCCATCGCCCACGTCTTCGGCTTCCACCACCTGATGCTGGCCACCGTGCGCCTGTTCGCCAAGCCCGAGCAGTGGCAGCCCTGGTTCGAACAGACCGCACGCAAGAACTGGTTCTGGGGCAACGCCCTGAACCCGCTGGACACCCGCACCGTGGTCCGGAACCTCGGCGGTTGGCGCGAGTTTTCCGGCAAGAAGTCCTTCTGCTCCGGCGCCAGCGACTCGGAAATGCTCATCGCCTCGGCGGTGGACGAAAACAACGGCGGCAAGTTGCTGATCGCCGCGATCCCCAGCGGCCGCAGCGGCATCACCCTGCACAACGACTGGAACAACATCGGCCAGCGCCAGACCGACAGCGGCAGCGCAACCTTCGAACGGGTCAGGGTTGAAGAGTCGGAACTGCTGCTGGACCCAGGTCCCTTGAGCACACCGTTCGCCTGCCTGCGCCCACTGATCGCCCAGCTGACCTTCACCCACATGTTCCTCGGCATCGCTGAAGGCGCCTTCGAGGAAGCCCGGCAATACACCCTGGGCGAAACCCGGGTCTGGCACAAATCCAGCGCCCAGGACGTGCGCCAGGACCCTTACATACTCAGCCACTACGGCGAGTTCTGGGTGGCCCTGGAAGGCATCCGCCTGCTGGTGGAACGAGCCGCCGCGCTGCTGGACCAGGCCTGGGCCAAGGGCCCGGCCCTCAGCGCCGAGGAACGCGGGCACCTGGCCACGGCCATCGCCACCGCCAAGGTCGCCGCCAGCCGCCAGGGCCTGGAGCTGTGCAGCCGGCTGTTCGAAGTGACCGGCGCGCGCTCGACCCACGCCTCTCTGGGCCTGGACCGGCACTGGCGCAACCTGCGCACCCAGACCCTGCACGACCCGCTGGACTACAAGCTTCACGAGCTGGGCGACTGGGCGCTGAACCAGTCCCTGCCAACCCCGACCTTCTACTCCTAGCCTTACTGTTCACGGAGAGTGCCGATGCAGCTTCTGACCCTACCGCCTTCGCCCGCCCTGGCGACCTCGATCCGCGCCACCGCCCAGGTGTTCGAGGACCCGAAATCCCAGGCCCTGCTGGCGCACCTGCAACAGGTGGCACCGAGTGAAGCCAGCGTGCTGATCATCGGTGAAACCGGGACCGGCAAGGAGCTGGTGGCGCGCCATATCCACAACCTCAGTGCCCGACGCAACCGGCCGTTCGTCGCGGTGAACTGCGGCGCCTTCTCCGAATCGCTGGTGGAAGCGGAACTGTTCGGCCATGAAAAAGGCGCCTTTACCGGCGCCCTCAGCGCCAAGGCCGGCTGGTTTGAAGAGGCCGACGGCGGCACGCTGTTCCTCGACGAAATCGGCGACCTGCCCATGGCCATCCAGGTCAAGTTGCTGCGGGTGCTGCAGGAACGGGAAGTGGTACGCCTGGGCTCGCGCAAAAGCATCCCCATCGACGTGCGCGTGCTGGCGGCCACCAACGTCCAACTGGAAAAGGCCATCAACGCCGGGCATTTTCGCGAGGACCTGTATTACCGCCTGGACGTGGTCAGCCTGGAACTGAGCCCGCTGCGCGAACGCCCCGGCGACATCCTGCCGCTGACCCGGCACTTCATCGAGGCCTACAGCCAGCGCCTGGGCTACGGCAGCATCAGCATCAGCCCGGAGGCCGAGCACAAGCTCAAGAGTTACAGCTGGCCGGGCAACATCCGCGAGCTGGAAAACGTCATCCACCACACCCTGCTGATCTGCCGCAACGGGGTGATCCAGCGCGACGACCTGCGCCTGTCGAACATGCGCATCGAACGCGCCGACGACAGCCACCCGAGCCACGACGATTCCGCCGAAGCGCTGCTGCAACGGGCCTTTGAAAAGCTCTTCGCCGAGCAGGCCGGGGCCCTGCACGAACAAGTCGAGGATGCCTTGCTGCGCGCGGCCTATCGTTTCAGCCACTACAACCAGGTGCACACTGCCAACCTGCTGGGCCTGAGCCGCAACGTCACCCGCACCCGGCTGATCAAGATCGGCGAACTGGCGGTGAACAAGCGGCGCCCTGTCGACGCGCCCAACGAGCGCAGCCTGCAACTGTCGATCTAGCCCAACAAGTGGCACTGCAAGGCATTGTCGTGACTGCGGGCGATGCTGCTGAGCACCTGGAACGAGCCGAAGGTCACGGTCTTGGCCCGGTGCGCCAGGATCAGTTGCCAGAAATCCTGCTCGCCGCTCTCGAAGCGCTGGAAGGCCGCCTCGCCGGCTTCCCGGGATTGCCATTGCAGGTAATTGAGCACCCGGCGGCCGTCGTCGCTGGCCTGCACGCTGGCACTCAAAAAGCCGCCATGCCCCTGGGCCAGACGTTCCGTCTGCTCGGCCAAGGCCGACACCAAGGCCTGCTGCTGGTGCGGTTCGATCTCGAATTCGATCAATTGGGTGAAACTGCGGTTTCTCTCAAAAGCGCTCATGAACTACTCCCTACGGCGGTCAGACAGCATCTTGCGATTGAATGCGCTGCAGGGTAAAACCTCTACTTAAGTCAAGGTCAAGCCCGTTTTTCATCCCGGTACCCATCCATGATCGAACCTGATGCCCTGCACAAAGAACTGACGGTGGGCCAACTGTCGGCCCGCAGCGGCGTAGCCGTCACCGCGCTGCACTTCTATGAAAGCAAAGGCCTGATCAAGAGCAACCGCAACGCCGGCAACCAACGGCGCTACCCGCGTTCGGTGCTGCGTCGCGTGTCGCTGATCAAGGTCGCCCAGCGCCTGGGCATCCCTTTGGCGGAAATTGGCCAGGCCCTGGCCAGCCTGCCCGCCGACCGCGCGCCCAGCGCGGCGGACTGGCAACGCCTGTCGGAACAGTGGAGCCGCGAACTGGACGAACGCATCCGCCAACTGAGCCTGCTGCGCGAACGCCTGAACCAGTGCATTGGTTGCGGCTGCCTGTCCATGGAAGGTTGCCCGTTGCGCAACCAGGGGGACGTGCTGGGTGAAGCCGGTCCGGGCGCCCGCCTGCTGGCGCCCGACGCCCCCACCGACGCGCCGTAGGCGGTCAGAAACCGGGGGCGATCTGGCCCTTGTAGCGGGTCAGGATGAATTGACGCACGGCGTCGGAGTTCAACGCCTTGGCCAGTTTCTGGATCCGCGGGTCGTTGAGGTTGTCCGGCCGCGCCACCAGGAATTCGATGTACAGGTCCTTGCCCTTCTCCACGATCAGCGCGCTGTTGGTGTCGATCCCGGCTTCCAGGGCGTAGTTGGCGAAGACGAACGCCAGGTCCACCTGGCTCACCGAACGGGCCAGCAAGGCACCTTCCAGCTCACGGATCTTCAGGTGCTTGGGGTTGTCGACGATGTCGCGCTGGGTGGCCAGGGTGTTGCTCGGGTCCTTGAGCTTGATCAACCCCGCCTCGTGCAGCAGCACCAGGGCGCGGCCGGTGTTCACCGGGTCGTTGGGAATCGACACGCTGGCGCCGTCCTTGAGTTCGGCGAGGTTGTGGATCTTGGTGGAATAGGCGCCGAACGGCTCGATGTGCACACCCACCACCGGCACCAGGTCGGTGTGCCGGGTCTTGTTGAAGTCATCGAGGAAGGGGCGGTACTGATAGTAGTTGGCGTCGAGGTTCTTCAACGCCAGTTGCTGGTTGGGCTGGATGAAGTCGGTGAACACCTTGATCTGCAGGTCCACGCCTTCCTTGGCCAGTTGCGGTTTGACGAATTCGAGGATCTCGGCGTGGGGCACCGGGGTCGCGCCCACCAGCAGTTTGTCGTTGGCGTTAACGCTCAGCGACAGCACGGCGGCCAATATGGCCAGGGTCTTTTTCATGGTTTGCTCCTAAGGCAGAGGCAGGCGGCCGTCGTGGGGCGCACGTGGGGCCGTGTTTTGGGTTGGGTTCAAAGCAATCGACTCAACGTCGGCTGTAGTGCGCCACCAGGCGGTCGCCGGTCATCTGCAGGCCCTGCACCAGCACCAACAGCAGCACCACGGTGACCACCATCACATCGGTCTGGAACCGCTGGTAGCCGTAACGGATCGCCAGGTCGCCGAGGCCGCCGCCACCGATCACCCCGGCCATGGCGGTGTAGTCCACCAGCACGATGGCGGTCACCGTGACCGCCGCCAGCAGGCCGCCCCGGGCTTCCGGCAACAAGGTATGGCGAATGATCTGCCAGGTACTGCCGCCCATGGCCTGGGTGGCTTCCACCACCCCGCGGTCCACTTCCCGCAGGGCGGTTTCCACCAGCCGGGCAAAGAACGGCGTGCAGCCCACCACCAGCGGCGGGATGGTCCCCGGCACGCCGAGGGAGGTGCCCACCAGCAGCGTGGTCAGGGGAATCAGCACGATCAGCAAGATGATGAAGGGCAACGAACGCAGCATGTTGACCAGCACCGACAACACCCGATACAGGCCCACGGCCTCGTGCAACTGGCGCTTGCCGGTGAGAAACAGCAGCACGCCCAACGGCAGCCCCAGCAGCACGGTAAACCCCAGCGCCGCGCCAAGCATGCTCAGGGTATCGAGGCAGGCCTGGGCGATATCGGCCCAGTAGATATTCTTGAAGAGCTCGGCCATGGCTCAGGACCAGTCATGACGCGGTGGCTTGATGCCGTTGAGCAACCAGTTGCCCACCACGTGGTATTTCCAGCGCACCGGGTCGTGCAGCGTGTGGACCCGGGCATTGCGCCAGTGGCGGTCGAAATTGTGCCGCTTGAGGGTGGAACGGGTGCCCCCCAGTTCGAACAGCTTGTTGCTGGCCTCGAGGGCGATTTCGGTGGTCAGCACCTTGGCCTTGGCCACCGCCAGGGACACCTGGGCCACATTGTCTTCGTCCGGCGCCGGGCGGGCGGCGTCCAGGGCCAGGCCGGCCCGCTCCAGCAGCGCCTCGGCGGCTTCCAGGCGAATCTCCAGGGCCCCCACCTGAATGATGGTCAGCGGGTCTTCACTGGCCTTTTCCACTCCCGAATCGATCCACGGCCGGGCGTGCTCACGCACGAAAGCAAGGGTGTCGCGCAGCGCCGCCCGGGCGATCCCGGCGTCGATGGCGGCCGTGGTCAGTTGGGCGAAGGGCCCGGCCAGGGTCGGGCTTTCGTAGGAGCGGTAAGTGGGGAACAGATTGAAGGCCGGCACCTGGAGCTCCTGCGCCAGCACCGTGCCGCTGGAGGTGGTGCGCTGGCCGATGCTGTCCCAGTCATCGACCACCGCCAGCCCCGCGCTGCCCCGGGGCACGAAGGCCAGCTGGCCCCGGCCCTGCTCGTCCAGGGCCAGCACCGCCAGCCAGTGGGCATACAACGAACCGGTGCAGTAGCCCTTGCGGCCGTTGATCACATAAGCGTCACCGCTGCGGCGCACAGTGGCCTGGATGTCCTGCACGTTCTTGCCGCCGGTTTCCGACAGCGCATTGGCAAAGCGATGGCCTTGCAGGGCCAGGGCGAAAAAGTGCGCCTGCTGCTCCTGCGTGCCCTGCAGGCGGATGTCTTCCAGCAGGCAGTAGTGGTTCTGCGGGATCTGCCCCAGGGAAGGGTCGGCGGCGGAAATGATCGCGATCACCTCGGCCAGCACCGCATAGGACACCTCGGCGCCGCCGAATTCGCGAGGCACGCTGATGCCCCATAGACCGCTGTTGGAATACAGGTCGAGCACCTGCGCCGGTACTTCCCGGGTGCGGTCGCGCTCGGCGTCCTGTTCCAGCAGGACAGCCGCCACTTGCCGGGCCACGGCCAGGGCTTCGGCGCCATCGCGGATCACATGGGCGGCAGGGGTGTGCAGGGGATAAAAGGCGGATTCAGGCAAAGAAGGCATACAGCGCTCTCGGGCGGATGAAGGTTCCAGGCAAACATTGCAGCTTCTGTGCCGAAAGATCAGGCCTGTGAATTCAAGGGTTTACCGGCCGTTCCGGGGGGTTGCCCAGCGGGCCGCCAGACAAATTGCTGAAGGGCTGTTGTTGGGCCAACAGTGAGTCGCTGTTGCCTGGACGACACCTCGTCGGTCCATACCAGTGCCGGGGATGCCCGGGTATAGAGTGAAACCTGCTCGATCCGGCGACGGACCGGTTTGCCCAAGACAACATCAAGGAGAACCCCAGATGAGCGTCAAACCCATTCCCGAAGGCTTCAGCGGCGTCACGCCCTACCTGGGCATCAAGCGCGCCGCCGAGGCCATTGAGTTCTACAAGCAGGCCTTCGGTGCGGAGGAATGCATGCGCCTGGACATGCCCGACGGCAGCGTCGGCCATGCCGAACTGCGCATCGGCGGTTCGGCCATCATGCTCGGCAGCCCCTGCGAACAAACCCCGATGAGCAGCCCGGACACCCACAAGACCTCGGTCGGGCTGCACCTGTATGTGGAAGACGTCGATCGCAGCTTCGCCCGAGCGATTGCCGCCGGCGGCACCGAGGTGTCGGCGGTCAAGGACCAGTTCTACGGCGACCGCAGCGGCAGCCTGCGTGACCCGTTCGGCCATGTGTGGTTCCTGGCCAGCCGCAAGGAAACACTAAGTACCGAGGAAATCGCTCGGCGGGCGCGGGAAATGTTCCAGCAACAGGCCGGCTGAACCCTCTAGCCACCCAAGGCCTGTAGGAGCCGGCTTGCCGGCGAAGGCGCCCTCGTGGCCCGTTCGCGGACAAGCCCGCTCCTACGGGGCCAAGGGCATTGGCCAAACCGGTAAAACAGCGGCTTTCACGAGGTTTTCCCAGCTTCGTAACATTTACTTTCATATCGCCTTTCAGGATTCACGATTCTCATTCGTCTTAATTAGATGCAGCAGGCCGCGTTGGCCACGGCTATGCCCCGGGTGTTTTGCCCCAGGGCCGGCCGAAGGTTCCAGTGCCGCTCCACTCCTCGAATCAAGACGCCCATTCAATGTCGAAGAAGTCCCGTTCAAAAATCTGGTTTCTGGTGCACAGCTGGCTGGCCCTGCCCATCTGGTTCTTCGTGCTGATCGTCTGTGTCACCGGCACCCTGGCGGTGGTCAGCCAGGAGATCGTGTGGCTGGCCAACCCCGACGTGCGCGCCAGCAAGCCCAGCGATGACGCGCAAGCGCTGAACTACGACCAGATCGTGGCGGCCATCAAGCGCGCCGAACCGCAGACCCGGGTGGACACCATCGTCACCCCGGACGAAAGCCATTTCGCCCTGAGTGTCAGCGTCAGCTACCCGGACGGGCGCTCGCCAACGCTCTACGTCAACCCCTATACCGGAGCCATCCAGGGCACCAGCCCACCGTTCGACTTCCAGGCGTTCACCCGCGCCCTGCATGGCTGGTGGCTGGTGCCCTTCACCAACGGCTACAGCTGGGGCTGGTACCTGGTGTCGTTCCTCGGCCTGCCGATGCTGGTCTCGCTGATCACCGGGCTGGTGGTCTACAAGAAGTTCTGGAAAGGCTTTCTCAAGCCCACCCTGCGCCTGCGCCATGGCGCGCGGATCTTCTGGGGCGATTTCCATCGCCTGAGCGGCATCTGGTCGATCTGGTTCATTGCGGTGATCTCCATCACCGGCACCTGGTTCCTGATCCAGGCCGTGCTCGCCGACAACCACATCAGCCTCTCCAGCGAAACCATCGTCCCGGTGATCGCCCGGGAACAGGTGCCGGCCACCGCCGATGGCAGCCCGGCCCCGATGATCGGCCTGGACCAGGCCATCGGCATCGCCACCCAGAAGATCCCCGGCTTCGACATCAGCTTCGTCAGCCTGCCCGGCAACGCCTACAGCCACCTGTACGTGGGCGGTCGTGGCTGGTACCCGCTGATGTACCAGACCGCCAACATCAACCCCTACAACGGCTCCCTGGACTCCGCGCACTTGCTGGCCGACCGCACGCCCCTGGAATTCGTCACCGAATCCATGCGCCCACTGCACACCGGGGACTTCGGCGGCATCTGGATCAAGCTGATCTGGTTCTTCTTCGGCCTGGTGCTGAGCATGATGGTCCTCAGCGGCCTGCTGATCTGGACCAAGCGCACCGCCCTGGCCACCGCCAACGCCCTCAAGCGCGAGGCCAAGAGCGCCCGTGCACGCCCCGCCGCTAAACCCATCCCCACGCCCACTCCGGCGCTGAGCGCCGAAACCTCGGAGAGCCCCCTGTGAGTCAGACCCGCACCGCCACCCCGGCTTCGGGCCTGAGCCGGCTTTGGCACCAATGGCGCTTTCACCTGAACATCCTGCTGTTGCTGATCCCCCTGGGCTTCATGCCCAAGTACCTGGCCGATGCCTCGTTGTTTCGCGGCGACAGCGGCCTGGGGGAACGGGAGATCGGTGAAATCCAGGTCGGGCCCTGGAGCCTGCGCCTGGCCGAGATGCGCGACGAAGCGCCCCGCAACGACGGCCCCGCCGGCTACATGAAGAGCTTCAACGCCGCCCTCTGCGATGCCTGCATCGAACCGGTCAAGGCCACCTACCTGCGCATCGGCAAGCCCCGCAGCCTGCGGGCCGCCGGGGTGATCTTCTTCGGCAGCCCGTACCGCATGGGCGCCAGCCTGCCCGTTGCGCAAAAGACCAAGGCCGATTCAGAGCTGTGGATCACCATGGAAGGCTGGGACGGCAGCATGCACCAGGCATCCATTCCCCTGAGCCAGGCCTCGCCCGCCACCGTGGCCTGGCTCGAAAAACAAGGAGGCACACGATGACCCGCGCAGTACCCCCCCGGCGCCTCGGCGCCCTGGCCCTGTTGCTGCTGGCCGGCGCCTTCAGCCACAGCGCCCTGGCCCATAACCCGATGTGCGAATGCAAGGCCATCGACGCCGAGCAGATCCGCTGCACCGGCGGTTTTTCCGACGGCAGCGGCGCGCCGGGCGTGACCCTGGACGTGATCGGCTACGACGAAACCATCCTCGTGCCGGGCAAGCTCGGCAGCGACTCGACCCTGACCTTCAAGAAGCCCTCCAGCGAGTTCTACGTGCTGTTCGATGCAGGCCCCGGCCACGTGGTCGAGATCGACCAAGCGGATATCGAGGCCCCATGAACCCAGCCACCACCCACGTCGTGCGCCCCGCCGGCGCCGGCCACGAAACCCTCTATGTGCTGTTGCTGTGCGCGCTGATTCTCGGCGTGGCCGCCACGGTGGTGCTGTGGCGCGGCGAAACCACCGAGACCCACAGCGTCGCCAGCCACCAGCTGGACGCCCGCCGCGACCTCAGCGCCGGCGAGCAAGGGATCTATGCCGACCTGCGGGTGACCCTCGACGAAATCCACCTGCTGCGCGCCGAACACCAGAGCCTGCCGACGCCCGAGGAACTGGCCGCGGAAGGCTTCGCCCCCTTCGCCCAGGACGCCAGTTCGGTCAGCCGTGGCGGCCACGCCTGGCAATTGCACGAACAGGCCTACCTGGGCCTGAGCCAGGCCCCGCAAGTGGCCGGCTCCTTCCTGATGCGCCTGGACGCCGAAGATCAGGGCAACGTGGCGATCTGGCTCAACCGCCAGCCTTCGGTCGCGGTGCCCGACGAACTCAGCGACGCCAGGCTGGCCGCCGCCGGCTGGCAACAGGTGGTCGCGCAATTCGATGCCGGAGTGACCCGCCAGCATCGCCACTGAACCCATTCCGAGAGAAGAACGCTTGCCCATGCCCATTTCATCGCAACGCCGCCCCTTTCTGCGGGGGCTGCTGATCAGCCTGCTGGCCCTGACGCTCAGCCCGCTGGTCAGCGCCGACCCGGCCAAACGCCTGCGCATCGGCATCACCCTGCACCCTTACTACAGCTACGTGGCGAACATCGTCGGCGACAAGGCCGAGGTGGTGCCGCTGATTCCCGCCGGTTTCAACCCCCACGCCTACGAGCCTCGGGCCGAGGACATCAAGCGCATCGGCGGCCTGGACGTGATCGTCCTCAATGGCGTGGGCCACGATGACTTCGCCGACCGCATGATCGCCGCCAGCGAGCGCCCGGACATCCCGCTGATCGAAGCCAACGAGAACGTGCCGCTGCTGGCCGCCACCGGGGTCGCCGCCCGTGGCGCCGGCAAGGTGGTCAACCCGCACACCTTCCTCTCCATCAGTGCTTCCATCGCCCAGGTCAACAACATCGCCCGCGAGCTGGGCAAGCTGGACCCGGCCAACGCCAAGACCTACACCCAGAACGCCCGGGCCTACGGCAAGCGCCTGCGCCAGTTGCGCGCCGACGCCCTGGCCAAGCTGACCCAGGCGCCCAACGCCGACCTGCGAGTGGCCACGGTGCACGCCGCCTACGACTACCTGCTGCGCGAGTTCGGCCTGCAAGTCACCGCGGTGGTGGAACCGGCCCACGGCATCGAGCCCAGCCCCAGCCAGTTGAAGAAGACCATCGACCAACTGCGCGAGCTGGACGTCAAGGTGATCTTCTCGGAGATGGACTTCCCCTCCACCTACGTCGAAACCATCCAGCGCGAATCCGGGGTCAAGCTCTACCCGCTGTCGCACATTTCCTACGGCGACTACAGCGCCGACAAGTACGAGAAGGAAATGCAGGGCAACCTCGACACCGTGGTACGGGCCATCCAGGAGGCCGGCGCATGACCGCCATCGAAACCCTGCTGCGCGGTCCGGCCGTCGAGTTCGACCAGGTCGGGCTGACCCTGGGCCGCACCACCATCCTCGACCGCGTGACCTTCCAGGTGCAGCCCGGCAGCGTGCACGCACTGGTGGGCCCCAACGGCGGCGGCAAGAGTTCGCTGATCAAGACCCTGCTGGGGCAAATGCCGCACCAGGGCCAGTTGCGCCTGCAATGGCCCGGTGCTCCCGGCACCATCGGCTACGTGCCCCAGGCCCTGGAGTTCGACCGTGGCCTGCCGATGACCGTCGACGACTTCATGGCCGCCATGTGCCAGCGCCGCCCGGCCTTCCTCGGCCTCAGCCGGCACTACGCCCAGGCGATTGGCGAGGCCCTGGAACGGGTCGGCATGCAGGACAAGCGCAAGCGGCGCATGGGCGCGCTGTCCGGCGGTGAACGCCAGCGGGTACTGCTGGCCCAGGGCCTGATTCCGGCCCCGCAACTGCTGGTACTGGACGAACCGATGTCGGCCCTGGACGAGGCCGGGATCCAGGTCTTCGAGCGCCTGCTCCACGACTGGCGCCAGAGCGGCATCACCCTGCTGTGGATCGAGCACGACCTGGAAGCCGTGGGCCGCCTGGCGGACCGGGTCACCGGCCTCAACCGCCGGGTGCTGTTCGACGGCCCGGCGCAACAGACCCTGACCCCGGAGCGCCTGCTCAGCCTGTTCTCCACCCATCCACGTGCCGGCGCTGCCGTTGTCTGAGGAGTACCGCCTGATGAGCTATGAAGCTTTTCGCCTGATGGTCCAGGGCTGGGCCTCGTCCGGCTACCTGCCCGAAGCCCTGGCCTACGGGTTCGTGGTCAATGCGCTGCTGGCCGGCCTGCTGATCGGGCCGGTGCTCGGTGGCCTGGGCACCCTGGTGGTGGTCAAGCGCTTCGCCTTCTTCTCCGAGGCGGTGGGCCACGCGGCGCTGACCGGGGTGGCCATCGGCATCCTGCTGGGCGAACCCTACACCGGCCCCTACGGCAGCCTGTTCGGCTACTGCCTGCTGTTCGGCATCCTCCTCAACTACCTGCGCAACCGCACCGGGCTGGCCCCGGACACGCTGATCGGGGTGTTCCTCTCGGTGTCCCTGGCCCTGGGCGCCAGCCTGCTGCTGATCCTGGCCGGCAAGATCAACGTGCACATCCTGGAAAACGTGCTGTTCGGCTCGGTGCTCACGGTCAACGGCAACGACCTCTTGGTGCTGCTGATCGTCGGCGCCCTGGTGCTGGGCCTGAGCCTGCCGCTGTACAACCGCATCATGCTGGCCAGCTTCAACCCGCAGCTGGCGGCGGTGCGCGGGGTGGCGGTGAAATCCCTGGACTACCTGTTCGTGATCCTGGTGACCCTGATCACCGTGGCCGCGGTCAAGGTCATCGGCGCCATCCTGGTGGGTGCGCTGCTGGTGATTCCAGCCGCCGCGGCGCGCCTGCTGAGCCAGTCGCTCAAGGGCTTCTTCTGGATCTCGGTGAGCATCGCCACCGTCAGCACCCTGTGCGGCATCTTGCTGCCCATCGTCTTCGACCTGCCGGTGCCTTCCGGCGCGGCAATCATCCTGGTGGCCGGCGTGGCCTTCGCCCTGGCCGCCATCGCCCGCGGCACCGTGCCCAGCCTGAAAGGGAATATCGGATAAATGCACAGTTCATTGCCTCACTCGTCATGGCGTCGCCTGAGCCTGGCCCTGGCCCTCGGCGGCCTGATCAGCGGCCCGGCCCTGGCCGAGCGCGACCACTTCGAACCGATGCGCGTGGTGGCCAGCCACGGCATGGGCAACACCGCGCTGCACAGCGCCACCGCGCAACAACCGCTGACGGTGCTGGCCTCGCTGCCGGTGACCTTCGGCCTCGGGCAGATCCTGCTGCAAGGCACCCCCATCAAGCTGGAGCGAGCGGCCCCGGCCAACCTCCCCGGCTCGCGGCAGACCGCCTATTTCACCGGGCGCGGCGCCCCGGCCCTGAGCAAGCTGGCGCTGCAGGCCGACGCGGTGATCGGCCTGCGCTCGATCTGGCCGGACGATCCGCTGTACCCCAACGCGCGGCGCAGCAACATCCGCATCGTCGAGATCGATGCCGCGCGCCCGGTGGACGGCGCCCTGCCCGGGGTGGCCCTGCAACCGGGCCAGCGCGATGGGCTGAATGCCCAGCCCTGGCTGTCCAGCAACAACCTGGGGCGCATGGCCGACGTGCTGGCGGCGGACCTCGCACGCCTGGCGCCCGAAGCCAAACCGCAGATCGAAAGCAACCTGGCAGGGCTCAAGCAGCGCCTGCTGAAACTCAGCGCCGCCAGCGAAGCGCGCCTGGCCGAGGCCGACAACCTCAGCGTGCTGAGTCTTTCCGAGCATTTCGGCTATCTGGTCAGCGGCCTGAACCTGGAACTGGTGGAAGTCGACGCCCGCGCCGACAACGAATGGACGCCCGAAGCGCTGCAGAAGCTGCAAGCCCGGCTCAAGGACAACGACGTGGCCCTGGTCCTGCACCATCGCCAGCCATCCGATGCACTGAAGGCGGCCATCAGCGCCGGTGGCAGCCAGTTGCTGGTACTGGAAACCGACAGCGACGACCCGTTGAAGGAACTGGAAGGCAACCTGCAGCAAGTCACCCAGGCCCTGGCCTTGTAGCCGCTGCCGCAGGCTGCGAACGGCCCGCAGGGACGCGGCGTTCGGCGGGCGATAGCCAGGACCTTTGCGCAGCTTCGCCATGGCTCAGCAGCGGCTACAGCCGGCATCAGGGGTCGCTTACATATTTGCTCAAGATGACGGCCATTTCCCGGTGCTAGTCTGCGCATCGCAAAAATGCCCAGACAGGACACCCACGCCATGAGCGAATACCTGAAACTCAACAAGACCAATTGGGACGAACGCGCGCCCTTGCACGCGGCCTCGGAAGACTACGCGGTGCAGCGCTTCGTCGACGACCCGCAGTTTCTCTCCGAAGTCGTGCAATTCGACCGCCCCCTGCTGGGCGACATCCAGGGCCTGCGTGGCGTGCATCTGCAGTGCCATATCGGCACCGACACCTTGTCCCTGGCCCGCCTCGGCGCACAGATGAGCGGCGTGGATTTCTCCTCGGCGTCCCTGGCTGAAGCCCGGACCCTGGCCCAACGCTGCAATGCGCCTATCGACTACCACGAGTCCGACGTGTTCCTGGCCGCCGAGGTGCTGCCCAAGGGCAGTTTCGATCTGGTCTACACCGGCATCGGCGCGCTGTGCTGGCTGCCGAGCATCGAGCGCTGGGCACAGACCGTCGGTGCCTTGCTCAAGCCCGGTGGCCGGCTGTTCATCCGCGAAGGGCACCCGATGCTCTGGGCCCTCAATGAAGACCACAGCGACTCGCTACGGGTGGAATACCCCTACTTCGAACGCAGCGAGCCCCTGGTCTGGGAGGACGAAAACACCTACGTGCAAACCGACAGCGCCCTCAAGGCCACGGTGACCCACGAATGGAACCACGGCCTGGGGGAAATCATCAGCGCCTTGCTGGCCCAGGGCCTGGAAATCACCGGGCTGGTGGAACACCAGAGCATTCCCTGGGAGGCCCTGCCCGGGCAGATGGAAATGGACGAGCACGGTGAGTGGCGGCTCAAGCAAGCGCCATGGCGCCTGCCGCTGAGCTACACCCTGCAGGCCGTCAAGCGCAGCGCCTGATCGCCGGGCATGAAAAACCCGTCAAGCTCAAGACGCCAGCGCCTTTGTAGCCGCTGCCGCAGGCTGCGAACGGCTCCGAAGGAGGCGCCGCTCTTGAGAACGCTGAAGGGCCTGCGGCCCTTGGCGCAGCTTCGCCGTGGCTCAGCAGCGGCTACAGGCCTTGCAGATCAGCCGGCCACGGCCTGCTGGTCCATCTTCTGGCGCAGGCTCAAGGGCCGCATGTCGGTCCAGACTTCTTCGATGTAGGCCAGGCACTCCTTTTTGAAACCGCTCTTGCCCACGGTGCGCCAGCCTTGCGGCACGGCCTTGTAGTCGGGCCAGATCGAGTACTGCTCTTCATGGTTGACCACCACCTGGAACAGGATGTCCTCACGGTCGAATACTGAAGTCATTGCTTGTCTCCATCACTGATAAGGTTCGCCGCGCTCCACGCGCGGCGGTTGTGTAGAAAGAACGGATCAAGGCTGCAAAAAATTAGAGGCTGGCCACCGCCGCCGCGACCGCCTTGCTGAAGATCTCCGCCACCTGATCGATCTGCGCCGCCGTAATCACCAAAGGCGGCAGGAAGCGCACCACGGCGCCATGACGCCCGCCCAGCTCAAGGATCAGGCCACGCTTGAGGCATTCACGCTGCACCAGCGGCGCCAGCCGCGCATGTTGCGGCGGGTGGCCCTGGGCGTCCGGCGCACCCGTCGGGTCCACCAACTCGACGCCCAGCATCAGGCCACGGCCACGGATGTCGCCCAGTTGCGGGAAGTCGCGTTGCAGGATCAGCAAATGCTCGCGCAAGCGCTCGCCCATGGCCGCGGCATGCTCGGGCACACGCTGCTCCTTGAGGTAGCGCATCACTGCGGAACCGGTGGCCATGGCCATCTGATTGCCGCGGAAGGTGCCGGCGTGAGCCCCCGGCTGCCAGGTGTCGAGCCAGTCGCGATAAACCATCACCGCCAGCGGCAGGCTGCCGCCGATGGCCTTGGACATCACCACCACATCGGGAATGATCCCGGCGTGCTCGAAGGCGAACATCTTGCCGGTGCGCCCGAAGCCGCTCTGGATTTCATCGACGATCAGCGCCACCCCGGCCTGCTCGGTGATGCGCCGCACGCCTCGCAGCCAGTCCAGGTCCGCCGGGATCACCCCGCCCTCGCCCTGCACCGCCTCGACGATCACCGCCGCCGGCAACGCCACACCGGCTTCCGGATCGTTCAGCAGGTTTTCCAGGTAATGCAGGTTGACCTTGACCCCCTCGGCGCCACCGAGCCCGAACGGGCAGCGGTAGTCATAAGGGAACGGCAGGAACTGCACGCCATTGTTCAGCAAACCGGCCAAGGCGCGCTTGGGCCCCAGGCTGCCCATCAGGCTCAGCGCGCCCTGGCTCATGCCGTGGTAGCCGCCCTGGAACGACAGCACGGTGCTGCGCCCGGTGGCGGTGCGCACCAGTTTCAGCGCGGCTTCCACGGCGTCGGTGCCGGTGGGCCCGCAGAACTGGATCCTGGCCTCGGCGGCCAGGGCCTCGGGCAACAGGCCGAACAGGTCCTGGACGAACTGATCCTTGACCGGGGTGGTCAGGTCCAGGGTCAACAACGGCAATTCATCGGCCAGCACCTGCTGGATCGCGGCGATCACCACCGGGTGGTTGTGGCCCAGGGCCAGAGTCCCGGCACCGGCCAGGCAATCGATGAAACGCCGACCCTCGACGTCCTCGACGTGAATGCCACTGGCCCGCTTGAGTGCCAGGGGAATGCGCCGTGGATAACTGCGGGCATTGGATTCCTGACGGCTTTGACGGGCCAGCAGGGGCGACTCGTCGAACTGGTAAAGCGCCTCCACCGGGGTGGCGGCAAGGCCCACCGGCGAAGCATCGATAAGGCTGGTAACGGCTGACATGTCTCGAACCCTCGCGCTGCAATTTGTGCAAAACGGCCACCGGCCGGATGCGCCGCCCAAGCGCGGGTGCGCACTGACAGGTTTTCCTGTTCTGGAAACGCACCAGCGAGGTCGGGATTTACACCCCAAGGCGAGGAAATTGCACCTATCGCCCCGTAGGAGCCCGCTTGCTGGCGAAAGCGATCTTTCGGACCTCTTCGCTGGCAAGCCGGCGCCTACAGGGGGCGGTGATGGTTCAGGCGGGGTGGGCAGGCAGGGTCAGCTCGACCCGCAGGCCGTCGGGACGGCTGTCGAAGTTCAGCTCGCAGCCGCAGCGCTGGACGATGGCCTGGACAATCGCCAGGCCCAGGCCGCAGCCGCTGCTCTGGCTGTCCCGCCAGAAGCGCTGGGTCAGGTGCTGCAAATCTTGTGGGGGAATGCCCGGGCCATGGTCACGCACCTGGAAGCGCAGGCGACCGGCGACAATCTCCAGGTTCAATTCCACCGGGCACTCTTCCGGCGTATGGCGCAGGGCGTTGTCCAGCAGGTTGCGCAAGGCGGCGATGGCCAAGGTCGAGGGCATTGCCACCGGGGCTTCGCCGGCCTTGCCCTCCAGGTGCACCTTGACCCGGCTACGGGCGCCCACGGCTGCGTCCTGAATCGCCAGGCGCGCCACCTGCTCGGCGTTGCAGTGCACGCCGTCATCGAACGACAGGCTGCCCTCGACCCGGGCCAGCAAGAGCAATTGCTCCAGGGTCCGGTGCATGCGGTCGGCGCCTTCCTCGGCCCGGGCCAGGGCTTGATCGTGGGCCGCGCCTTCGGTCATGCGCGCCACCTGCAGGTGGGTCTTGATCGCGGTCAGCGGGCTGCGCAACTCGTGGGCGGCATCGCCGGTGAGCCGGCGCTCGCGCTCGATGGTCTTGGCGATGCGCTGGAACAGCTGGTTCTGGGTTTCCAGCAACGGCCGCAATTCGCTGGGCATGGGCTGGATCTGCAACGGCTCCAGGGAGTCGGCGCTGCGGCGCATCAGGGCATCGCGTATCCGGTTCAACGGCGCCAGGCTCTGGCCGATGCCCAGCCACAGCAGCCACAGGCAACCGAGCAAGGCCACGCCCACCGGCACCGAAGCGGCGAGCAGCACCGACAGGTTCAACGCCTCGCGCTCCACCTGGCGGTCGGCGGTGGTGATGCGCATGTCGCCGCGCACCAGGGTAAAGGTGCGCCAGGGCGCGCCGTCGATCATCTGGTCGTGAAAACCCAGTTTCTCGGCTTCAAGGGGATGCTCGGGCGTGCTGTGGCTGCGGGCCAGGATCTGCCCGCGCAGCGAGCTGACCTGGCAGGCCATGCCCCCGGGAATGGTCAGCGCCGCGCTGTTGATCTGGTTGCTCGGGCCATGCGACGGCAGCGCCGGCATCTGCTCCAGCAACCCGGCGACCATGCGCGCCGAGGCGACCAGGCGCTGGTCCAGGGAAAACATCATCTGGTTGCGCAGGTCGCTGAGCATCCAGGCCGCCGCCAGGGCCCAGATCAGGATGAAGGCGGCGCCGAGGGTCATGCTCAGGCGCAGGCGCAGGCTCCTCACTTACGGGTTCTCCTCGCCGTCGGCCGGGCCCAGGCGATAGCCCAGGCCACGCACGGTTTCGACGATGCCATTGCCGAGTTTGCGCCGCAGGTGGTGGATGTGCACATTCAGGGCGTTGCTCTCCAGCTCATCGTTGAAGCCATAGACGCTGTCCTTGAGCTGCTCGCTGGAGAGCACCCGGCCGCGGTTGTGCAGCAGCGCCTGGAGCAGCGATTGCTCGCGCCGCGACAAGTCCACCGGCTGGCCGCCGAGCAGGGTTTCCCGGGTGCTGGGGTCGTAGGTCAGGCGCCCGTGCTCGATCAGGTTGACGCTGCGCCCCGCCACCCGGCGCAGCAGGGTGTGCAGGCGCGCGGCCAGTTCACGCAGGTCGAAAGGCTTGAGCAGGTAATCGTCGGCACCGGCCTGCAGGCCGTCGACCCGGTCGGTCACCGAGTCGCGGGCGGTGAGGATCAGCACCGGAATCTCCAGGCCCTGCTGGCGCTGCTGCTTGAGCAGTTTCAAACCGTCTTCATCCGGCAGGCCAAGATCCAGTACCATCACGTCGAAATCGGCCACGCCGAGCATGGCCCGCGCTGCCGAAGCGGTGGCCACATGCTCGACCGTCAGGCCCTGGGCCGTGAGGCCGGCGACTATCCCGCTGGCAATCAGCTCATCATCTTCACAGACAAGTACGTGCATGGTCGGTCCTGTAACAAAGGCGTTGATTAAGCAGGCGGCGGATTAAGCGGACATTATGCCTGCCGCTCACTGGCCACAAGCCAGGCTGGGTTAATCATCGGTTAATCAGGACCGGCCATTGTGCTCGCATCTTGCACCGGTTTAAGGCTTGACCATGCGTCGATTGTTCATCCTGTTGTTCATGCTGTTCACCACACTGGCGCACGCCGGCAACAACCCGTTCGAGGTCAAGCCCGACTTCCTGCCGGTGGATAAAGCCTTCAACTTCACCTCCGAACGCCTGCCTTCCGGGGAAACCCAGCTGTTCTGGCAGATTGCCGACGGCTACTACCTGTACCAGAAACGCCTGAAGTTCGACGGCCTGGCCCAGGACCATCAGCCGCCACTGCCGGACGGCGAACACCACAGCGACGAGTTCTTCGGCGAACAGACGGTGTATCGCCAGGGCCTGGAAGTGAAGCTGCCGGCAACCGCCAGCGGCAAGGTCAAGCTGGGCTGGCAAGGCTGCGCCGACGCCGGCCTGTGCTACCCGCCGCAAACCCTGGAAGTCAACCTGGGCGGCGCGCCGGCAGTGGCCGCCAGCAACACCGCCGCAACCGTCAACGGCGCGGCCCAGGATCAACAGCTGGCCAATGAGCTGCAACAGAAATCCTGGGGCCTGGGCCTGCTGGCGTTCTTCGGCTTTGGCCTGCTGCTGGCCTTCGCCCCCTGCTCGCTGCCAATGCTGCCGATTCTCGCTGGCATGGTGGTCGGCAGCGGCGCCAGCCCGCGCCGCGGCCTGGCCCTGGCTTCAAGCTACGTGCTGTGCATGGCCCTGGTGTATGCCGGCATGGGGGTGATCGCCGCCCTGCTGGGCAGCAACCTGCAGGCCTGGCTGCAACAGCCCTGGGTGCTGGGCTGCTTCGCCGCGCTGTTCGTGCTGCTGTCGCTGCCGATGTTCGGCTTCTTTGAATTGCAAATGCCCGCCGTACTGCGTGACCGCCTGGAAGGCGCCAGCCGCCAGCGCCAGGGCGGCAGCCTGATCGGCTGCGGCGTCCTCGGCGCGCTGTCCGCGCTGCTGGTGGGCCCGTGCATGACCGCGCCCCTGGCCGGTGGCCTGCTGTACATCGCCCAGACCGGCAATGCCCTGTTCGGCGGTCTGGCGCTGTTCGCCCTGGGCCTGGGCATCGGCCTGCCACTGTTGCTGCTGGTGACCGTGGGCAACCGCTTCCTGCCCAAGCCCGGGCCATGGATGAACCTGCTCAAGGGCGTGTTCGGCTTCCTGTTCCTCGGCACCGCTATCTACATGCTGCGCCCGGTGCTCAGCAGCAACCTGTGGATCGGCCTGTGGGGCGCCCTGGCCCTGGTACTCGCCTACTGCGCCTGGCAGCAACGCGCCATTGCCGGGCGCCTGCTGCACCTGTTCGGCGCCGCCGCCGTGCTGTTCGGCCTGTGGGGCAGCGTGCTGCTGGTAGGCGCCGCCGGTGGCAGCGATGACCTGTGGCGACCGCTGAAGGTCTACAGCGGTGGCAGCGTGGCCGGCAGCACCACGGCCCACGATGCCTTCACCACCGTGAAGTCCCCCGCCGAACTGCAAAGCGCCCTGGACAGCGCCCAGGCCCAGGGCCAGTGGGTGCTGCTGGACTACTACGCCGACTGGTGCGTGTCCTGCAAGATCATGGAGAAAACCGTGTTCGGCCAGCCTCAGGTCCAGGACGCCCTGAAAGACGTGCGCCTGCTGCGCCTGGACGTGACCCTGGACAACGCCGACGGCCGCGAACTCCTGGGCCGCTACAAAGTGCCGGGGCCACCGAGCATGCTGTGGATCGGCCCGGACGGCAGCGAACGCCGCAGCCAGCGCATCACCGGTGAAGTGGACGCCAACACCTTCCTGCAACGCTGGACCCAGACCCGGGAAGCCCGTTGATGCTGACCTTTACCATCGGCACCTTTGCCATCGCCCTCAACCACCTGCTGCTGATCAGCGCCCTGGCCCTGGCCACCCTGGTGGGCTGGCGGGTGGCCAAGCGTGGCGGTGACAACCCCGAGTCGGTGCTGTTCTCACTGTTTCTGCTGGGCATGCTGGTCGCCCGGGTCAGCTTCGTGCTCGCCTACTGGAAGCACTACCAGCACGATCCGTGGATGATCATCGACCTGCGCGATGGCGGCTTCCTCGCCTGGCCGGGGGTGATCGTCATGCTCCTGGCGGCCCTGGCCTGGGGCTGGAAACGCCCGGCGCTGCGCCGCCCACTGGGCGCCGGGGTGGCCAGCGGCCTGGCCTTCTGGCTGCTGGCCAGCCTGTCCCTGAGCCTCTACGACCAGGGCACGCGCCTGCCGGAAGTGGCCTTGCGCAATGCTGCCGGCGACACCGTGCAACTCACCGACTACCAGGGCGGGCCGCTGGTGATCAACCTCTGGGCCACCTGGTGCCCACCGTGCCGGCGAGAAATGCCGGTGCTGGAAAAAGCCCAGCAGCAACGCCCGGACCTGACCTTCCTGTTCGTCAACCAGGCCGAAAGCATGCAAAGCGTCGCCACCTTCCTGGCCACCCAGGACCTGAACCTGGACAACGTGCTGTTCGACGGCAGTGGCCGCCTGGGCCAGGCCGTGGGCTCCATGGCCCTGCCGACTACGCTGTTCTATAGCGCCGATGGCCGCCTGCTGGGCAGCCACCTGGGGGAACTCTCGGAAGCCAGCCTGGCCCGGGCCCTGGAAAACTTCGACGGCGCCCACCCGACTTCGGTCGCTCCCTCAAGGAAACTGCCATGCCCTTCATCCGCCACCTGCTGAGCCTGTCTTTGGGCGCCGCGTTGCTCAACGTGCCGCTGTTGCAGGCCGAAGAACTGCCCGCGCCGATCCGCAAGATCGAGGAAAAAGGCGCCAAGATCATCGGCAGCTTCGATGCCCCGGATGGCCTCAAGGGCTACGCTGCGCAGTACCAGAACCGCGGCATGACCCTGTACCTCACCCCTGACGGCAAGCACGTGCTGCTGGGCAACCTGTACGACGCCGACGGCAAGGACCTGAGCGCCGAACCGTTGCAGAAACTGGTCTACGCACCGATGGCCAAGGAAGTCTGGGGCAACCTGGAAAAGAGCAACTGGATCGCCGACGGCAAGGCCGATGCACCGCGCATCGTCTACCTGTTCAGCGACCCCAACTGTCCCTACTGCAACATGTTCTGGGAACAGGCGCGGCCCTGGGTGAACGCCGGCAAGGTGCAATTGCGGCACATCCTGGTGGGCATCATCCGCGAAGACAGCCCTGGCAAATCCGCCGCCCTGCTCGCCGCCAAGGACCCGCAGCAAGCCCTGCAGGAGCATGAAAAGGCTGGCAAGGGCAGCGCCCTGAAACCCCTGGCGAGCATTCCTGCGGCGGTGCAAGCCAAGCTCGACGCCAACATGAAGCTGATGGAAGAACTGGAACTGTCGGCGACCCCGGCGATCTTCTACCTCGACGCCAAGGGCGACCTGCAACAGCAGCAGGGTGCCCCGGCCCCGGGCAAGCTGACGCAGATTCTCGGCCCCAAATAAGCCCCCTATGTGGCGAGGGAGCTTGCTCCCGCTCGGCCGCGTAGCGGTCGTAAAACCTGCCACCGTGTTTAACCAGGTGCACCGCATATAGCATGGTCGGGGGCGCTGCGCGCCCCAACGGGAGCAAGCTCCCTCGCCACAAAAGCCCCCCGCCAGCGCCAGCCCTTGGCGGGTTAATGCGAATGACGCGCCGCCAGGAAGTCCAACAACGCCCGGGTCACGAACGGCGGGTTTTCAAGGCTGGAGATATGCCCCGCCTCGGGCACCAGCTGATACGGGCAGCCAATGCGCTCGGCCATCTCGATCGTTTCCGCCGGCGGTCGCGGCTGGTCCTGATCACCGCACAGCAGCAAGGTGTTCGCCCCATCCAGGTGCTGCAGCTGATCCAGCACATCCGCCCGGCTGAAGGTGATGCGCCCCATGGGGATCACGCTCTGGCGCAGGCGCTCGGCCGGCAGCGCCGCGAGGCTGGCACGAAAATCCTGATACAACGCCGACTGCCGATCGATACCCGGACGGAAGAAGATCGGCACCACGATATCCAGCAGCGGCTCGGCGATCAGGCCGCTGTCCTCGATCTGCTGGAACAGGGAAAAGTAATACTGCCGGGTCGGCGCAGGCTCAGCCCCCAGGTAAGTGTCCATCAGCACCAGGCCGTTGATGCGCTGCGGCGCCGCCAGGGCCAGCCGCGCGCCCCACATGCCGCCCACCGACAAGCCCACCAGCGTGACGCGCTCGATCTGCAAATGGTCGAGCAAGGCCAGCATCTGCCGCGCCACATCGTCCAGTGACGCGGTGCCTGCCGGCAGCGCCCCGGACTGGCCATGGCCCCACAGGTCCACGGCGATCACCCGGTACTGCGCCGACAACGCCTCGATCTGCGGCGCCCACATGCTCGTGTCCCACAAGTAACTGCCGGCCAGGAACACCACCGGCCCCTGGCCCTGGTCAAGGTAGTGCAACGGTTGTCCATCGAGGGTGGCGAAAGGCATGGGGTAGCTCCTGTATGGGCCAACGAAAAAGGTCCGACAGATTGTTCCGCGCGAACAAGCTCGTCAATCGACGCAGACCGGCAAAATCGGTCAAAACATGTCCCCCGCCCCTTCCCGCAACCCCATGCAAGCGCCACGCATTACCCGCCGGCAACGCGGTTCTTGAGAGTTGCTCAAGACAAGCCGTCTATAGGGCTGACCTTATTTATTTTAACTTTAGGAATATTCTCAAACCGCCATTAGCGACGGCTTGTTAAGATCCAACTTCAAGATGCAACCAACTTTACAGTGGCCATGTAACAGAACCACCCGCTAATCGCGCCGATATAACCCTGCAAGTTGCTATCGCCGAAATAACTTTGCAGAAACATGAAAAATCAAATCATGAGCTTATAAAGCGCGGGCATTGATTTGCCGGTATTCGCTTACATAACCACGCCATTAACCCAGCCTACTCTTTCTCAGGGAATAGACCGTCAGATGAACTTCAAGAGCGTTTTACTTGCCCTCGGCATTATCAGTGCGCCTGGCCTGGCCATGGCTTCCAACACCATCAAGTTCCAGGGGCGCGTCGACACCTCGACCTGCTCGGTCACCGTCAACAACAGCGCAACCGCGCTGGTCGTGCTGCCCAGCGTGGCGGCCTCGGAACTGGCCACACTCGGCGCTACCGCTGGAGAAACCAACTTTACCATCGGTGTTTCAGACTGCCCCAGTGATACCAGCGCCAAGGAATTGAAAGTCGGTTTTGTAGGCAACAATGTCAATGCCGCGGGCCACCTCATCAACTCCGGCACCGCCGGCAACGTTGAGTTGGTGGTTTCAAGCTTGTCTAACGGCACCATCCTGAACCTCAACAACTGGACCTCTCAAGTCGCCGCCGACGGCATTACCTTGCCTGCCAACAGCACCACGGCAGAACGTGACTACTTCGTTCGCTACTACGCCACCGGGCTTGCCAGTGTGGGTAGCGTGGCCGGTTCCTTACAGTACTCGATCAGCTACCCATAATCGGAAAAAGCAACTTTCCCGAAACAACCACCAGAACCAAAAATGCAAATGCCATCAATCAGAGCCCACCTCTTATTGATGGCAACAGCAGACTAAAAAGCCCCATCGAACAAACCCAGCCAGCCCCCCGACCGTCAATACTTCGCCAGGCCCGCGCTCAATAAAACACCTGTCCCGAGCCCGCACGCATTGCTGTCGACACTTGAATCAGGCCAACGTCATGACAGCAGCAACGCGTTTTTTCAATACCCTCGCAAGGCGCTTCCTGCAGGGCTCGGTGCTCAGTCTGTGCGCCTTGATGCTGCCTGCATCGGCCAGTGTGATCGTGCAGGCAACGCGCCTTGTTTATCCGGCCGAGGCCCGGGAAATCAGCCTGCAACTGAGCAACGCCGATGCCCATCCCAACCTGATCCAGGTCTGGGCAGACATCGATAACCCCCAGTCCGATCCGGAAAACGCCGACGCGCCCTTCATCATCACGCCGCCGATCTTCCGTATGGAGCCCCGATCCGGGCAGACCGTGCGCATCATGCTGACCGCCGACAACCTGCCACAGGATCGCGAGTCGGTGTTTTACCTGAACACCCTGCAGATACCGCCCAAAGCCAAGGATTACGACGAGCAGAACCGTTTGCAGTTAACCCTGCGCAACCGCCTGAAGCTGTTCTACCGCCCCAGCCGGATCGCAGGAGCGCCCGGCGACATCGCCGCGCAACTGAGTTTCCAGATCACTCAGCAAGGCCAGGATTGGCTGATCACCGCACGCAACCCCAGCGGCTACTTCGCCACGCTGGTGGCAGGGCAGGTACTGGCGGGAAAACAGGCGCTCGGCTTCAAAACCGAAATGCTCGCGCCGTTCAGCACAAGCCAATGGCGCATGCTCAAGGCTGGCCCCCTGCCCAGCGGCCCGCTGCGCATCAGCGCGGCGCTGGTGAACGACTTTGGCGGACAGGACCTGCGCGAGTATGAGGCCACGCGTTGAGATGAACGCTCCGGTCCCGCGCGGGCGCCTCAAGCGCACCTGCCTGGCGGCGCTGCTGGCGGCTTGCTGCCTGCCCGCCACGGCTCGGCCCGACGCACCACAGCCGGCAGCGGACTACCGCTTCGATGACGCGCTGACCCTCGGCACTCGGGCAACCGCCAGCCTGTCGCGCTTCAACCGGGCCAACGCCATCGAACCGGGCCGTTACCAGGTCGACATCTACCTGAACAACACCTTCGTGACGCGCGCCATGGTCGACTTTCAATCGGTCGACGCCGCCGATGTCTCGCCATGCCTGAGCGACCAGTTCCTCCTCGACGCCGGGCTCAAGCCCAGCAGCCTCAATCCCCAGGCTGGCGTGAACGGCTCCCGGGCAACCGAGGCGAACTGCGCACCGCTGTCGCAACGCCTGGACGGCATCGCCAGCAGCCGCTTCGACCTGTCACGCCTGCGCCTGGACCTGTCGATCGCCCAGAGCCTGATGACCCAGGTGCCGCGCAACCACGTCGCCCCCAGCGACTGGGACGCCGGCACTCGCATGGCGTTCTTCAACTACAACACCCACTACTACCATTCGGCACACTCCGGCGGTCGCGGCAGCAACACCGACAACGCCTACCTGGGCCTCAACTCCGGGATCAACCTCGGGCTGTGGCGTCTGCGGCAACAGTCCAGCGCGCGTTACAGCAGCAGCGGCGCGCCGCGAACGGACTGGAGCAACGTACGCACCTATGCGCAACGGGCCCTGCCGGCCCTCGACAGCGAAATGACCCTGGGCGAAAGCTTCACCGCCGGCGACCTGTTCGCCAGCATGGCGTTTCGCGGGGTGCAGTTGGGCACCGACGAGCGCATGCAAGCCGAATCCCTGCGTGGCTATGCGCCCCAGGTCCGCGGCATCGCCGAAACCCACGCGCGGGTGCAGGTCAAGCAGAGTGGCCGCACGATCTACGAAACCAGCGTCGCGCCGGGCGCGTTTATCATCGACGACCTCTACGGCACCAGTTACCAGGGCGACCTGGAAGTCGAAGTGCTCGAGGCCGACGGTCGCCTCTGGACCTTTACCGTGCCTTTCACGGCCGTGCCGGATTCCATGCGCCCCGGCCTCTCGCGTTACAACGCGACCCTGGGACAGGCGCGCTACGTCGGCGACAACGACCTGTTTGCCGACTTCACCTACCAGCGCGGCCTGGACAACAACCTGACATTGAACAGCGGCGTGCGCGTGGCGGACGACTACCTGGCGCTGCTGGGCGGTGGCGTGCTGGCCACCGCCTACGGTGCCTTCGGCCTCAACAGCACCTTTTCCAGCGCCCGCACCGAACACCAGCAGCGCAACACCGGCTGGCGCCTGCAAAGCACCTACAGCAAAACCTTCCTGCCCACCTCGACCACCGTCTCGCTGGCCGGCTACCGCTACTCGACCCAGGGCTATCGTGACCTCAGCGATGTCCTCGGGGTGCGCGAAAGCGCCAGGAACAACACCACCTGGCGCTCGGGAAGCTACCAGCAGCGCACCCAGCTGACGGCCAACATCAGCCAGTCACTGGGGGACTTCGGCCAGTTCTACCTGTCCGCCTCCACCAGCGACTACTACAGCGACAGCAGCCGGGACACCCAACTGCAGCTCGGGTATTCCCACCACTGGCAACAACTCAGCTACAGCCTTTCGGTCAGCCGCCAGGAGTCCCGGCGCACCCAACTGCTCAACGACGACCAGCAGCCGCAGTACGTCTACAACCGCAGCACCAGCAACCGCAGCAACATGGTGATGCTCAGCCTGTCCATGCCGCTGGGTTCAAGCCCGAATTCGCCCTACCTGTTCAGCTCGGTCACCCATAACTCCACGGGGGGCAACACCTATCAATCCAGCCTCAGCGGCACCCTCGACGAGGCGCAGAACCTCAGCTACGGCGTGGATGCCTCGCACAACGATCAAGACAAGGTCACCGCCTGGGGCGGCAGCCTGCAGCAACGGCGCCCGCTGGCGACCCTGGGCGGCAACTTCGCCCAAGGCCAGAACTACTGGCAGGCCAGCGCCAACGCCCGGGGCGCGGCGGTGCTGCACAGCGACGGCCTGACCCTGGGCCCGTACCTGAGCGACACCTTCGGCCTGATCGAAGCCAAGGGTGCCAGTGGCGCCGAAGTGCGCAACGGCCAGGGCGCGAAGATCAACCCGGACGGCTATGCACTGATTCCGTCGTTGAGCGCCTACCGCTACAACGACGTCGGCCTGAACTCCACCGGCCTCAACCGCAACGCCGAACTGCAAGACAACCAGCGCCGCGTGGCGCCTTATGCCGGCGCGGCGGTCAAGGTGCAGTTCCGCACCCTGGTCGGCCATGCGCTGCTGATCAAGGCCCGCCACGCCAACGGCGAACCACTGCCACTGGGCGCCAACGTCACCGACGAGCAGGGCACCGTCATCGGCATGGTCGGCCAGGCCAGCCAGATCTATGCCCGGGTGGCAAACCGCCAGGGCGCGCTGCGCGTCACGTGGGGCGATGCCCCGGACCAGGGCTGCGAGCTGCGTTACGCGCTCACCGACAGCGCCGCCGAACAAGCCTTGATTCGCCTCAACGCCACCTGCCAGCAAGGCCCCGCCCCATGAAAGGTACGACTGTCATGCCCCCTGTCTGCACACGCCGAGCCCGTCGGCATGCCCTGGCCTGGATACTCTGCTCGGTGCTCATGCTGGCGCTGAGCGAAACCGCTCGGGCGCAATGTTACTGGGTGACCCGGGTGGGCACCGCCAACACCACCAACCTCTATGAGATTCGCCCGGGCGAAGGCTCGGCACGACGGATGTACAGCTGTGACACCTGCAATGGCTCGCTGGGCCTGCCCAACGTGATCAACGTCACCAGCCCCGAATTCCAGCCACCCGGCACCCTGCTGGCCTCGGGAATCGCCACGTTCATGGAGTATGGAAACAACGTCGAGGACAACCCGGACACGGTGTTCTACCGCTGCGCCCCCGAAGATGCCGGCAAACTCTTCGAGATGTACTCGACCAACGGCGACAACGCCTACAGCGGCCACCAGAACTACGAATACGGCACCAGCATCGGCGTATCCGGCGGTTTTGCCACGGCCTGGAAAGACGTGGTCAGCCGCCTCACCAACCTGGAAACCGGCGAGGTGTTCAGCAACATCTGGAAAGCCCGCAGCCTCACCGGCCTGGATGTCGACTCGCGCGGCTTCCTGCTGGTCAAGGCCAAGAACCTGAGCCGGATACGCACCGAGCTGTATCGCGTCGCCGTGCCCAACGGCATCGGCAACACCACCCTGGGGGTCTACGGCTACACCCAACCCAACGCCTACATCGCCTTCACCGGCCCCGGCATCAGTGGCCCGGTCGCCGGCACCAACCACCTCAACAGCTGGCCGGGCTGGCCCGACTACTGGCCTGGCACCATTGGCCTCTACGGCAAAGTCAGCATTCGTCGCTCCGCCACCTGCGCGGTGAACAACGTCACCCCGGTGGTGACCTTTCCCACGATCTCGATCCCCGAACTGAACGCCGGGGGCACCCGCCAGTTGCCCTTCGACATCGAGTTCAAGTGCGAAGCGGCGGCCGTCTCCGGCGTGACCAGCAACGCCACGGCCATGGGCATCCTGGTCTCGGCCGGGAGCCTGGCCGCGGCCAACCAGCTTGGGCTGGTGAGCAACGGTGGCGCTTCCCACCTGCTCTCCGACCAGTACGGCAGTCCCGGCATCGCCTCGGGCGTGGGCATCCGCATCCAGCGCAACCATCAGGACATACGGCTGCTGACCCACCTGAACACCGGCAGCAACAACGCCGGTGGCTGGTACCCCGCACAAGGGCCGGCCTCGGTGCTGCTCGATACCCAGGGCGGGATCAAGCGCTACCGCGAAACCTTCAGCGCCACCCTGGAAAAACTCGCGGGCCAGACCGTCACGCCCGGACAGATAGACGCCACCGCCCAGGTGATCATCCGTGTCCAGTAACCCCCGGCGTGCGCGACAACTCCTTGGCCTGTGCCTGCTGTTGGCCATGGCCGATACCCGCGCCGGAGTCACGGCGGAAAAGACCCGGGTGGTGTTTTCCCTCCCCGCCAGCGAAAGCGCCCTGCAGGTGATGAACCAGAACCCCTACCCGGTGGTGGTACAAACCTGGGTCGATGACGGCGAGCCCGGTTCGACACCGGACATGGCCCAGGCGCCGATCCTCCCGCTGCCGGCCATTTTCCACATGGAGCCGGGCGAGCAGCGCAACCTGCGGTTGATCTACACCGGCGAAGCACTGCCCAACGACCGCGAATCGCTGTTCTGGCTCAACCTCTACGAAATCCCCCCACGCACCAGCGCAGCGCAGCCACCGGACAGCACCCGCCTGACCGTGACCCTGCGCACGCAGATGAAAGTACTGATGCGCCCCGAGCACCTGCCCGGCAGCCCGGACAGCCTCAACCAACAGTTGCGCTTCCACCTGGACAACAGCCCGAGCGGGCCCCTGCTGCGCATCGAAAACCCGACGCCCTATTTCGCCACCCTCAGTGAAATCCAACTGAAACAGGGCGCCACCCGCCAGGCCGTGCCAGGCACCATGATTGCGCCCTTTGCCGAACAAGCCCTGCCGCTCACGCAACCTGAGCGCTTCACCCACAACGGGGCCGTGGTCGAATTCACCCGAGTCGACGACGATGGCAACCTGCGCCCCGGCAGCGCCCGGCTCAGGCCCTGAGCGCCTCAAGCCCCGGAGCGACCGCAGCACTCAGGCGCCCATCGAGCCAGACCGCCGAACCCGGCGGGCTCGAAAGCCGGCGAACTACACGGGTACGCCCTTCGGCGAACTCGCGTAGCTCGCTGGCGGTTAGCGCTCGCGCGGCACGCGTGGGTTGTCGAGCAAGGCTTCGACCACCGCCCGGGCCATCTCCACCGAATGCACCATGGACCAGATCAGCCCGCGCTCCAGGCCGCTGCCCTGCTGGGTGATTTCATCACAGACCTCCTCGGCGCACTTGAGCAGCAGCGCCACATGCACCAGGGCCTCTTCGGCGTTGATGCCGGGGCGCACGCTGAATAGCGAGTCGGGGGAAACGGGGTTGGACTGGGTCGTGAGCTGGAACAGCGCGGGATCCAACGGTTGCTGGGCCAGGGCCACACGCAGGGTGGTGTTGGCAGCCTTGAGGGCGGGATCGCGATAGGACGTGGGCGGATCGGGGACGAGCTTTTTCATGGTCAAACTCCTGGTAATGACAAGGAGCTGACACCGTTCGCTTGCACACGAATAAGGTGGCAGCCGTACGCGGGTGTGCAAGACCGAGTTACCAGAACCCCGGCAGATCCGAAGATCTCCCGCGCACGGCCGCCATAACACGGCGAACATGAAATCGCTCAGGCATGACTGAGCGCTTATGCGTCTGGTAACAGTCGGACTTGCACATCCGAGCCATCGATTGGGCGATGGCTCCGGAACCCTAGCCCGCCCACCCGGCGCATTCAAGCGGTCCGCAGTTTCTCGGAAATGCCTTACAAAAGAAAGCGACTAAACACCGCTCAAGCGACAAGCTCCAAGCTTGCGGCTTGCGGCTTGCGGCTTGCGGCGGTTTATTCTTCCGGCCCCTCGCGGTCGAGGATTTCTTCGAGGTGGCTCAGGTCACCGCGCGCCTCGAGGATGCCGCTGACCTGCTTGATCCACTCCTGCTCTGAAGCAATCCCCGCCCACGACTGGCTGCCGAAGCCGTGATACGGCCGATCATCGAAGGTGCTGATCAGCAACTGGTTGAAGCGTCCGGTGTCCAGTTTGTTGCGCTGGACCTGCACTTGCAGCGCCCCCAGCACTTTCTGCTGTTCTTGCGGGTTGGGGCGATAGCGACGCAGCCGCGGCGAGCTGAGCACCAGGAACTCCGGCGGCAGGTTTTCATCGATGGCCGCCTGCAGGCGGTAATGGCCATCGAGGATCAGGTGGCTGTTCAGGCCACTGACGTACCACAGCAGGATCGGCGGCAAGCTGCCTTCGCGGGCTTTTTTGCGCCACCATTTCAAGCGCCCGGAATGCGGGTCCACGGCATGCAGGCCGACCACCGCCCCGCCACCCTCGTACAACTCGACCCAGCGCGCCGGGCCGGGCTGTTGGTTGTCGAGGATGTTGCGGCCGTAGATCGCCCACTGCGGCATGTGGCTCTGGGCGTCTTCGCCGCCCTTGAAATACCAGGCCTCGCTGCCGCTGAGCAGCGGCCGCAGGGGTTTCTGGGACTCCGGGCGCAGGGCCCGCACCAGCCAGTAGCCGGGGTAGAAGAAGTCCGGCTGGTGCTGCATCAGTTGCTCGACGAAGAAGCGGCTCCAGGCCTTGAGGCGCTGGGCCGGATCGAGGCGCGCCTGTTGTTCCACCCGAGGGGAATCGATAGGGCCGACCAGGGTTTGCGGCAGTTGTTCCGGCAGCTGATTGCGCACCAGCCACACGCCGTAGAGGCAGCGCGACATGGTGCCCCAGAGCAGGGTCTGCTCCCCCAGCACCAACTGCATGCGCTTGTTGTTGCCGCTGAGCAGGCAGAGGTTGGGCTTGCCGCTGGCCGGGCGTTTGACGTCCACGCCGAGGCCGTTCCAGTGGCCGGCCAAGTCCTCGATGTCACGCCAGAAAATCTGTTCCACGATTGTCCCTAATCCCTAATCAATGACCGGCCCGGCGGCGAGCGGGCGCGACTATAGCAAATGGTTTGCCGGCGCCTGCGAGCGCGCGGCCAGCGCCTTACCCTCGCCGGGCGATGACCGCCTCCACCTCATCAGCCAGCCCCTGCCCGCCCAGGCACTGGCGCACTTCGTCGCACCACTGCGATTCCGGCTCGTGGCCAGCCCAGGCCTGGGTGGCACTGCGGTACTGCGGCCGGTCGTCGAAGGCCTGGATCAGCACCCGGTTGAGGTGGTCGGTGCTCAGGGCCGGGTTGCGCGGCACTGCGTCGCCGCGCTTGCGCAATGAGTCCATGACCCGCTGCTGGTGTTCCAGGCTCGGCGCGAAGTCGCGCACTCGGGTGGCGCTGAGGACGATGAACGACGGCGCAAGATTCTCCGCCAGCGCTGCCTGCAAACGGTAATGGCCGTCGATCACCACATAGGACGCCAGCCCGCCGACGTACCACAGCAGCACCGGCGGCAGGCTGCCCTCCCGGGCCTTCTTGCGCCACCACTTCAGGCGCCCGGCCTGGGGGTCGACGCGGTGCAGGCCGATGAGCTTGCCGCCGCCGTGCCACCAGTCGATCCATTCCAGGGCCTGGGGTTGCAGGTTGTCGAGAAAATCCTCGCCATACAGTCGCCAGTTGGGCAGGTGGGTCAGGGCGTCGTCGTGCGAGCAAAAGCGCCAGTTATCCAGGCCGCGTGCGGTGCTGGCCGGCTCCGGCAGCAGGCCCTGGGCCAGCCAGTAACCGGGGGTGAGAAAGTGCCGGGCACTTGCACTCAGGCGGCTGACGAAATAGCGGCTCCAGGCCTTGATCCGCCGCTCGGGCGCCAGCGCCGCGTGCTGTTCGACCGTGGGTGAGTCGATGGGTGCCAGCAACCGGCATTCGGCCCCCTCGGCCAGCGGGTTGCGCACCAGCCAGACGCCGCCGTAGTCGCGGGCCAGGGTGGCCCAGAACAACGGTGTGTCGTGGTGCATCAGCTTGATCCGGGCATTGGCACCGGTGCGCAGGTACAGCGGCGGTTTATCCGTGGCGCCCGGTCCGACCTCGACGCCGAGGCCACTCCAGTTGCCCAGGGTGTCTTCGATGTCGTGCCAGTAAAGCTGTTCTGCCATGGTTCCGGTCCTTGAACTGTCTGAAACGACAAAGCCCGACAGGGCTGCTGTCGGGCAATGCGCGGCGGACTATAGCAAGGATCAGCGGCGTGGCCGCCCCCCAATGTGGCGAGGGAGCTTGCTCCCGCTCGGGCGCGCAGCGGCCGTAAAGCCTGAATCCGCGAGCTTCCTGGAGCAACAAGGTGGCAGCCATTGGGGCGGCTGCGCCACCCAGCGGGAGCAAGCTCCCTCGCCACAGGAAGGCATTACGACCGCTCGGTTGTGCAGTGGCCGTAATGCCCGAATCCGCAAGCTTCCTGGAGCAACGAGGTGGCAGCCATTGGGGTGGCTGCGCCACCCAGCGGGAGCAAGCTCCCTCGCCACAAAAGCTTACAAGCCCTCCAGCTCGGCCATCAGGTCACTCAGCCGGTCCACTTTCTCCTCGTTAATTGCATTGGCACCCAGCCCGTCGATGTAGGCGGCCAGTTCCTGCACCGTGCTGCACTCGAACATGGCCCGCAGCGGTACGTTGCGTTGCAGGGTCTTCTGTACCCGCGAGGCGATCTGCGTGGCCAGCAGGGAATGCCCGCCCAACTCGAAGAAGTTGTCGCGCACGCCCACCCGCTCGACCTTGAGCACCTCGGCCCAGATGTCGGCCAGGGTTTGCTCCAGTTCGCTGCCCGGGGCGTGATAGTCCTGGCTCTGCAACTGGCCGATCTCCAGGGCCGGCAGGGCCTTGCGGTCGAGCTTGCCGTTGGCGTTGAGGGGCAAGCGCTCCAGCCACAGCCAGTGCAGCGGCACCATGTATTCCGGCAGTTCGGCGCGCAGCCGCGGCTTGATCCGCTCCAGGCATTCGCTCGGGCTCAGGCTTGAGTCACTGGCCACCAGATAGCCCACCAGGTGCTTGCCGTTGACCCCTTCCTGCACGCCCACCGCCGCATCGCGGACTTCCGGTTGTTCGTGCAGGCGCGCTTCGATCTCGCCCAGTTCGATGCGGTAGCCGCGGATCTTCACCTGATGGTCGATCCGGCCAACGTATTCCAATACGCCGTCGCTGCGCCGGCGTGCCAGGTCACCGGTGCGGTACAGGCGTTCGCCCGCGGCACCGAACGGATGGGGCACGAAGGCCTGCGCGGTGCGCAACGGGTCGCTGACGTAACCACGGCCGACCCCGGTGCCGGCCACGCACAGCTCGCCGACCGCGCCCAGGGGCACCAGCTCCAGGGCTTCGTCCATCAGGTACAGCAGGTTGTTGTCGGTGGGCGTGCCGATGGGCAGGTAGGCGCCCCGGGTCGAAGCCAGGTCGACACGGAAGAAGGCCACGTCATCGGAGCATTCCGCCGGGCCGTAGGCGTTCACCAAACCGATCTGTGGATAACGCAGCAGCCACTGGTGCGCCAGCTCCGGCGGCATGGCTTCGCCGGTGGGCAGCATCCAGCGCAGGCCATCGAGGGCTATCGCGTCCTGGGCGAGCATGCCCTGGATCAGCGACGGCACGCTCTCCAGCACGCTGATGCCCTGTTCCTCGACGTGGGCCAGCAAGCCCTGGGGATCGTGGGCGATGGCGTTGGGCACGATGTCGACCCGGGCGCCGAACAGCGGCGCGGCAAGGAACTGCCAGACCGAAATATCGAAGCTCTGGGAGGCGGTCTGGGCAATCACGTCAGCCTCGCTTAAGTGCAGGTACGGCACCTTGCTCAGTTGGTTGTTGAGCATGCCGCGCTGCTCCACCATCACGCCCTTGGGCAGGCCGGTGGAACCGGAGGTGTAGATCACGTAGGCCAGGTTGTCCGGCGCGCTGTAGCGCCCCGGGTTGCTTTCGGCATGCCCGGCGCCTTGCAGTTCTTCCCAGACCAGCAGCCGTGGCCGCCCGGCGCAGGCGAACTCGTCCAGCAGGGCCTGGGCCTGTTCGCGGCAGGCCGCGGTGCAGACCAGGATCGGCGTCCGGCTGAGCTCGATGATGCGGCCCAGGCGCTGGCTCGGCAGGCCCGGGTCCAGGGGCAGGTAGCCGGCCCCGGCCTTGAAGCTGCCGATGATCATGCCCAAGAGTTCCAGGCTGCGTTCGGCCAGCAAGGCCACCGGCTGATCAAAGCCCACGCCGTTGGCGATCAGCGCATGGCCCAGGCGGTTGCTGCGCTGGTTCAACTCGGCATAGCTGTAGCGCTGGTCCAGGCAACTGGCGGCGATGCGTTGCGGATGGGCCGCCACCTGGGCCTCGAACAGCTCCACGTAGCTGCGCTCCAGCGGGTACTCATGCTCGCTCTGGTTGCAGCCGGCCAGCAGGAAGTCCTGCTCCTCTGCGCCCAGCAGCGGCAGTTCGGCCATGTCGCCATGCAAACCCTGCATCAGCGCCAGCAGCAGGCGCTTGAACTCGCCGAGCAGGCGTTCGATGGTCGCCTGCTCGAAGTAGCGCTGGTCGTAGGACAGGTGCAGGCCCAGGTCATCTCCCGGGTAGCACACGGCGGTGATCGGGAAGTTGGTGTGGGTACGGCCGGAATCCGAACTGGCGTTCAGGCTCTGCGCGCGGTCCAGCACCGAGACTTCCACCGGGGCGTTCTCGAACACGAACAGGCTGTCGAACAGCGGCTGGCCCTTGGGCAGCTCGCTGCATTCCTGAATCGCCACCAGCGGCAGGTATTCGTATTCACGCAGTTGCATGTTGCGGTCGAGCAAGTCGCTGAGCCACTGGCGCACGCTGCAACGTTCGCCCTCCTCGGGCAGCTTGACCCGCAGGGCGATGCTGTTGATGAACAGGCCGACGGTGCGTTGCATTTCCGGCATCTGCACCGGGCGCCCGGCCACGGTGACGCCGAACAGCACGTCGCGATCGCCGCTCATGCGCCGCAGCACCAGGGCCCAGGCCGCCTGGGCGAAGGTGTTGACGGTCAGCTGATGCTGCTGCGCCAGCTCGCGCAGTTGCGCGCCGTCCCGGGCGTCGAGGCGGGTGTAGCAGTCGCCGACGATCATGCCGCCGCTGTCACCGGCGTGTTCGCGCAGGAACGGCCGGTCGCTGGGGATCGGCGTGGTGCGTTCGAAGCCTTCAAGGTTCTGCCGCCACCACTGCCGCGCCTCGGACAGGCTCTGGTGTTGCAGCCAGCCGATGTAGTCGCGGTAGCGCGGTGGCACCGCCAGCTGCGCCTCACGGCCTTCGCCCAGGGCGGTGTAGATCTCGAAGAAGTCGTTCATCAGCAGCGAGCGGCACCAGGCATCGATGAGGATGTGGTGGTTGCTCATCATGAACCAGTAGCGCGCGGCGCCGACGCGGATCAGCCGCAGGTGGAACGGCGCCTGGTTGAGCAGGTCGAAACCGGCCTCGCGCTCGGCTTTATGCAGAGTCTGGAGCTTGGCTTCTTGCTCGGCCTCGGGCACCGCGCTCCAGTCGAGGAACTCGATCGGGGTGCGGCCCGGCTTGTGGATAACCTGCAGCATGTCTTCGCCGACGTTCCAGCAGAAGGACGCGCGCAGCGCTTCATGGCGGGCCACCACCGCCTGCCAGGCCTGGGCGAAACGCTCCGGGTCCAGCTCGCTGTTGATGCGGTAGCGGTCCTGCATGTAGTAGAGGCCGGTGCCCGGCTCCAGCAGGGTGTGCAGCAGCATGCCTTCCTGCATCGGGGTCAGCGGGTAGACGTCCTCGATCTGCACCGCCGGCACCGGCAGGCCATCGAGCTGGGCCTGGGTCAGGCGCGCCAGGGGGAAGTCCGACGGCGTCAGGCCTCCGGCCTCGTCCCTCAGGCAATGCTCGATCAGGCTGTGCAGCTCGCCCAGGTAGGCGCCCGCCAGCTCGCCGATCAGCTCGGCGTCAAAGCGTTCGGCGCTGTAGGTCCAGCGCAGCACCAGCTCGCCGCCATACACCTGGCTGTCGATGCTCAGTTCGTTGGGCAGCGGCGCTTGCGGTGCATGGGCCGGGCCGACGGATTCGTCCAGCGGACGCAGCAGCGCGTCGGCGCCGAAGCTCTGGTCGAACTGCCCCAGGTAGTTGAAGGTCACCGGCGCCAGCGGCAGCACCGCCAAAGCCTCGCGGCAGCTTTCATCCGCCAGGTAGCGCAGCACGCCATAACCCAGGCCCTTGTGCGGCACGGCCCGCAGTTGTTCCTTGATGGCCTTGATCGAAGCGCCCTGCCCGGCCGCTTCCTCCACCTGCAACGGGGTCAGGCGCAGCGGATAGGCGCTGGTGAACCAGCCGACGCTGCGGGTCAGGTCGATCTCGTCGAACAGCGCCTCGCGGCCGTGGCCTTCCAGTTGCACCAGGGCCGAAGGCTGCCCGCTCCAGCGGCACAGCACCCGGGCCAGGGCGGTCAGCAGAAGATCGTTGACCTGGGTGCGGTAGGCTGCCGGGGCCTGTTGCAGCAGTTGGCGGGTGCGCTCGGCATCCAGGGTCACGCTGTGGCTGCGGGCCTGCTGATGCTGCTGGCGGCCAGTGGCGTTGAGCCCCGGCAGTTGCGCGGCCGGGCCGGCCAGTTGCTGCTGCCACCAGCCCAGCTCTTCACGCAGGGATTCGCTGCCGGCATAGGCCTGCAGGCGGCTCGACCAGTCGCGCAGGGCGCTGGTCTTGGCCGGCAGGTTCAGGCTCTGCCCGGCTTGCAACTGGCGGTAGGCGTTCTGCAGGTCTTCCAGCAGCACGCGCCAGGACACGCCGTCCACCACCAGGTGGTGGATCGCCAGCAGCAGGCGCTGCTCGCCTTCCGGCCCGTCCACCAGCACTGCCCGCAGCAGCGGCCCGTGTTCCAGATCGAGGCTGCGCTGGGCGTCGGCGAACAGCGCCTCGCAGGTGGCCATGGACGGCACCCGCACTTGCCACAGCACAGGGGCGTCGGACAGCGGCAGGTACTCGGCGCGCCACTGCCCATCCACCGGTTTGAAACGCAGGCGCAGGGCGTCGTGCTGCTCCAGCACCGCCAGCAGCGCCTGCTCCAGCGTCTGGGCATCGAGCACGCCCAGCGGCTCCAGCAGCAGCGCCTGGTTCCAGTGCTGCGGTTGGGGAATGGCCGCGTCGAAGAACCAGTGCTGGATCGGCGTCAGCGGCGCTTCGCCACTGAGCAGGCCCTGCTCGGCGCTGATGCGCTGGGTGTGGCTGGCGACCCGCGCCAGGGCCTGCACGGTCTGGTGCTGGAACAGGTCGCGCGGGGTGAAGTGCAGCCCCAGCTGGCGGGCGCGGCTGACCACCTGGATCGACAGGATCGAGTCGCCCCCCAGTTCGAAGAAGTTGTCGTTGAGCCCCACTTGCCGCACGTTCAGCACGTCGCCCCAGACCCCGGCCAGGGTCTGTTCCAGCGCGTTGCTCGGTGCCACGTACTGCTGGCGGTTGAGCTCTGGGTCCGGCATTGGCAGGGCCCGGCGGTCGAGCTTGCCGTTGGCGGTCAGCGGCATGCTGGCCAGCAGGATCAGGTGGGTCGGCACCATGTAGTCCGGCAGCTGGGTTTTCAGCTGCTGCTTGAGGGCTTCCCGCAGGTTGGCCTGCTGCACCTCGTTGCGCTCGGCCACCTCGCTCACCAGATAACCGGCCAGCTGTTTGCCGGCCGGGGTGTCCAGGGCCAGCACCACCGCTTCACGCACCGCTGGATGGTCCAGCAGGCGGGTTTCGATTTCCCCCAGCTCGATGCGGAAGCCGCGAATCTTCACTTGATGGTCGACCCGGCCGATGTACTCCAACTGGCCGTCGGCGCACTGGCGCACCAGATCGCCGGTGCGGTACAGGCGCCCGCCATCGCGGGTGAACGGGTCGGCGACAAAGCGTTCGGCGCTCATCCCCGGACGACGGTGATAGCCCTGGGCCAAACCGGCGCCGCCGACATACAGCTCACCGGTGGCGCCGGGTGGCACCAACGCCAGATCGGCATCGAGAATGTAAGCCACCCGCGCCCCGACGATGCTGCCAATCGGCACGCTGGCCACGCCTTCGGCCAAGTGCTCTGGCGCCAGGCTGGCCAGGGGCATGACCACGGTTTCGGTGGGGCCGTAGGCGTTGAAGAACAGGCTCGGCTGGAACGCCGCGCGGATGCGCTGCAGGTGTTCGCCGGTCAGGGCCTCGCCCCCGGTGATGCACATGCGCACCGGCAGGGTCTGCTGCTGGCTGGCCAGGTGCTGGGCCAGCTGGCTGCCGTAGCTGGGGGTGAAGCCGAGGATGCTGATGCGATGCTGGCGAATCAGCTGGCAGATCTCTTCGGCGTCCCACTGGCCCTGAGCCCGCAGCACCAGTTGCGCGCCTCTGAGCAGCGGCACCAGCAAGCGCTCGGTGGCGGCGTCGAAGTTGATGGAATAGAAGTGCAGCTCGCAGTCGTCCGGGCGCATGCCGAAACGGCGGATCACCGCCTGGCAGTGCATGGCGATTTCCCCGTGGGACACCACCACGCCCTTGGGCTGGCCGGTGGAGCCGGAGGTGTAGATCAGGTACGCCTGGTGCTGGGGCAGGCTGATGAAAGGCAGCTCGCTGGCCGGGTAGTCGGCCAGCAGCGCGCCGTCCTCCTCCAGGCACCAACGACCGACGCTCGTCGGCAACTCGCCCAGGGCGGCGAACATCCGCGCATCACTGAGCAGCAGGCCGAGGCCGCTGTCTTCGATCATGTAGTGCAGGCGGTCCAGCGGGTATTCCGGGTCCAGGGGCACGTAGGCGCCACCGGCCTTGAGGATCGCCAGCAGGCCGACGACCATTTCCAGGGAACGCTCCAGGGCCAGGCCGACCCGCACCTGCGGGCCCACGCCACGCTCGCGGAGCATCCAGGCCAGGCGGTTGGCGCGGCTGTCCAGTTCGCTGTAGCTCAGGGTCTGCCCGGCAAAAGTCAGGGCCGGGGCGTCCTTGCGGGCCAGGGCCTGCTCGCTGAACAGGTGGTGGATGCACTGGTCCAGGCGTTGCTCGCCGGGCTCCACACTCAGGCTGTCGAGCAGTTGTTGCTGTTCCTCGGCTTGCAGCAACGGCAACTCGCACAGGCGCTGTTGCGGATCATTGAGCAAGGCTTCCAGCAGGTTGCGCCAATGGTCGGCCATGCGTGCAATGCGCGGCTCGTCGAACAGGTCGGTGCTGTAGGTCAGGCAGCAACCCAGGCGCTGATCCAGGTCGGTGACTTCCAGGTTGAGGTCGAACTTGGTGGCCCGGGCGTCGTTGACCAGATAGTCCACGGTCATCCCGGCCAGTTGCCGGGTTTGCTGGAACTCCCAGCGCTGGACGTTGCACATCACCTGGAACAGCGGGTTGTAGGCGGCGCTGCGCGGCGGCTGCAAGGCTTCCACCAGATGGTCGAACGGCAGGTCCTGGTGCGACTGGCCCTCGATCACCGTGTGGCGCACCTGCTCCAGCAACTGGCCGACGCTCATCTGCCCGTCGAGCTGGCAACGCAGCACCTGGGTATTGAGGAAGGCGCCGATCAGCCCTTCGCTTTCCGGGCGGATGCGGTTGGCCACCGGCGCGCCGATGCGCAGGTCGGTCTGGCCGCTGTAGCGATAGAGCAGCACCGACAGCGCCGCGGTCATGGTCATGAACAGGGTCAGGCCGTGCTCGGCATTGAAGGCGCGCACCCGGGCCGCCAGCTGGTCGCTCAAGTCGAAGCGGTACAGCTCGCCCTGGTGGCTTTGCACCGCCGGGCGTGGCCGGTCGCTGGGCAGTTCCAGCAGCGGGTGTTCGCGGCCCAGTTGCCCGGTCCAGTAGTCCAGCTGACGCTGGCGCTCACCGGATTCCAGCCACTGGCGCTGCCAGACGCTGTAGTCCAGGTACTGCACCGGCAGTGGCTCCAGGGGCGATTCGCGGTCATCGAGGAAAGCTTCGTACAGCGCGCCCAATTCGCGGGCGAAGATGTCCATGGCCCAGCCTTCGGTGACGATGTGGTGCAGGGTCAGGACGAAGTAGTGCTCCTGCTCCCCGGCCTTGACCAGGCAGGCGCGCAGCAAGGGGCCGGTTTCCAGGTCGAAGGGCTGGTGCGCTTCGCTGTCCGCCAGCTGTTGCAGGCGCTGCTGTCGTGCCTCAGGAGCCAGGGCCGAGAAATCCTTCCAGGCCATGCGCAAGCCGGTGTCGGCGTGCACCTGCTGATGGGCCACGCCATTGACGCTGGGGAAGGTGGTGCGCAGGGTTTCGTGGCGCAGGATCAGTGCCTGCAACGCAGCCTCGAAGCGCCCCACGTCGAGCACCCCAGACAACCGCGCCATGCCACCGACGTTATAGGCCGGGCTGTCGGGTTCCATCTGCCAGAGGAACCACATGCGCTGCTGGGAATAGGACAGCGGCACCGGCTGGCTGCGGTCGACCCGGGCAATCGGCGGCTGCTGGTTGCGCGCGCCGGACTGCTGGACCAGCAGCACCTGTTCGGCAAAGGCCCCCAGCTCGCTGGCTTCGAACAGCGCCCGCAGCGGCAGCTCGACGTCGCAGGCCTGGCGGGTGCGGGAAATGATCTGGGTGGCCAGCAGCGAATGCCCGCCCAGGGCGAAGAAGTCGTCCTTGAGGCCGATCCGTGGCTGGCCCAGCACTTCGCGCCAGATGGCGGCGATCTGCCGTTCCAGATCGGTGCCCGGTTCGACGTGCTCACGCAGCTGCCATTGCGGCTCCGGCAAGGCACGGCGGTCGAGCTTGCCGCTGGGGCTCAGGGGCATGGCGTCCAGGCGCAGCAGTTGCGCCGGCACCATGTACTCCGGCAACTCGGCGGCCAGGGCGCTGGCCAGTCGGGCGCTGTGTGCGGTTTCATCTTCGTCGCTGGCAGGGGCGGTGTAGTAGCCGATCAACTGCGGGCCGGCGACGCTGTCGCGCACCAGCACCACGGCCTGGGCCACGCCGTCCTGGGCCAGCAGCCGCGCTTCGATTTCCTGCGGCTCGACCCTGAAGCCGCGCAGCTTGACCTGCTGGTCGAGGCGCCCGAGGTATTCCAGCACGCCATCGGCGCACCAGCGCACCCGGTCGCCGGTGCGGTACAGGCGCGCGCCCTCTTCGCTCAGCGGGTCGACGACAAAGCGCTCGGCGGTGAGCGCCGGGCGCCCCAGGTAACCCCGGGCCAGGCCCTGGCCGCTGATGCACAGCTCGCCCGGAACCCCGGCCGGCAACGGGTTGAGCTCGGCGTCCAGCACCCGGCACAGCACATTGCCCAGCGGGCGGCCAATGGGCGAACGCTCGCCGTCCTCCAGCGAGCACTGCCAGTGGGTGACGTTGATCGCGGTTTCGGTCGGGCCGTAACGGTTGTGCAGTTGCGCATTCGGCAACTGCTGCAGCAGGCGGTCGCGCAGCTCGGCGGGCAAGGCTTCGCCGCCGGAGAACACCCGGCGCAGGCTGTGGCATTCGGCGCTCAGCGGTTCATCGACGAACAGCTGCAACAACGGCGGCACGAAGTGCAGCGTGGTCACGCCGTGTTCCTGGACCAGCTGGGTGATGCGGTGCGGGTCGCGGTGCTCGCCGGGGGCGGCGAGCAGCAGGCGGCAGCCGCTGATCAGCGGCCAGAAGCATTCCCAGACCGAGACGTCGAAGCTGATGGGGGCCTTCTGCATCAGCACATCGTCGGCTTGCAGCTGGTAGCTGTCCTGCATCCATTGCAGGCGTTCCATCAGGGCGCGGTGGGTGTTGCCGACGCCCTTGGGCTGGCCGGTGGAGCCGGAGGTGTAGATCACGTAGGCCAGGTGCTCGCCGTCCAGGTGCAGGCCCGGGGCGTGGCTCGGCCAGCTGTCGAGCTTGAGGCTGTCCATGGCGATGGCGCTGACGCCTGGGGCTTCGGGCATCTGGCCGAGCAGCTGGGTCTGGGTCAACAGCAGTTGCACGCCGCTGTCGGCGAGCATGTAGGCCAAGCGCTCGGCGGGGTAATCCGGGTCCAGGGGCACGTAGGCGCCGCCGGCCTTGATGATCGCCAACAGGCCGATCAGCAGTTGCGGCGAACGCTCGGCGGCAATGGCCACGCACACGTCCGGGCCCACGCCCTTGTCCCGCAGGTAGTGGGCCAGGCGGTTGGCCTGGGCGTGCAGTTCGGCAAAGCTCAGTTGCCCGCCGTCCCACACCAGCGCGGTGCGCTCCGGGGCCTGCTGCAGTTGTTCCTGCAGGCGCTCCGGCAACCAGCGCTCGGCGCTCGCGCAGGGGGCCACGCTCCATTGCTGCAGTTGCGCCGCTTCGAGCTTGCCGAGCAACGGCAAGTCGCCCAGGGCGCTGTCCGGGTGCTGGCAGGCGTGCTCCAGCAGGCTGATGAAATGCCCGGCCAGGCGCTCGATGGTCGCCGCTTCGAACAGCTCGTCGGCGTAGTCGAAGGCCAGGCTCAGGCGGCCGTTGCGGTCTTCCTCGCTGTGCAGTTGCAGGTCGAACTTGGCCTCGCGGCTGTGCCACGGCAGCTCTTCGGCCAGCAGCCCCGGCAGGCGGCGCAAGGCGCTGAGGTCGCGTTGCTGGTGGTTGAACATGACCTGGAACAGGCCTTGCTCACGGGCTTCGGGGAAGGCTTCGAGCAACTGTTCGAAGGGCAGGTCCTGGTGAGCCTGGGCCTCAAGGACACTGCGACGGGTCTGTTGCAGCAGCTCGGTAAAGGTCTGGCGCGCATCCAACTGGCCGCGCAGCACCTGGGTATTGATGAAGAAGCCCAGCAGGCCCTGGGTTTCCAGGCGCGGGCGGTTGGCGTTGGGCACGCCGATGCGAATTTCGGTCTGCCCGCTGTAGCGCTGCAGCAGGGTCTGGAACGCCGCCAGCAACAGCATGAACGGCGTGGCGTGCTGGGCCTGGGCGGCCTGGCGCACGGCTTCGCTGAGGCTCGCGCTCAGGCGCTGGCTGTGGCGCGCGGCGCTGTGGCGGACCTGGGCCGAACGCGGGTGGTCGGTGGCCAGGCTGAGCACCGGGGCCTCGTCGGCCAGTTGCTGCTTCCAGTAGTCCAGCTGGCGCTGGCCTTCGCCCTGGGCCAGCCACTGGCGCTGCCAGCTGCCGTAGTCGGCGTATTGCAGGGCCAGCGGTGCCAGCTCCAGGCTCTGGCCCTGGACCGCGGCGGCGTAGAGCCGGGAGAACTCGTCGATCAGGATATTCAGCGACCAGCCGTCGGCAATGATGTGGTGCAGGGTCAGCAGCAACTGGTGTTCTTCATCGTCCAGGCGCATCAGGGTCGCCCAGTACAGCGGGCCCTTTTCCAGGTCGAACTGGGTGCGCGCCTCGTCTTCGCGAATCTGCTGCGCCCGGGCTTCACGCTCGGCCACAGGCAGATCGCTGATGTCGATCACCTGCAGGTTGAACTCACCGGCCGCGTCCACTTGTTGCAGGGCCTGGCCGTCGCGCTCGAAGAACCGCGTGCGCAGCGCTTCGTGACGCTGCAGCAGGTGCTGGAAGCTGGCGCGCAGGGCGTCTTCGTCCAGCTCGCCACGCAGGCGCAGGCCGCCGGGAATGTTGTAGGCGCTGCTGTGCGGGTCCAGTTGCCAGGTGATCCACAGGCGGTTCTGCGCCAGGGATTGGGGCAGCGGCTGCTGGCGCGACAGGGCCTGGATACTGCCCTGGGCCACGCCGCCGTCCTGTTGCTGGCGCGCCACGGCGGCGGTGAAGGCACCCAGGGTCGGCGCTTCGAACAACAGCCGCAGGCCCAGCTCCAGGCCGAGCTCTTCCCGCAGGCGGGCCATGACCTGGGTGGCGGCAATCGAGTTGCCCCCCAGGAGGAAGAAGTGATCGTCGGCGGCCACTGACGCGCAGTGCAGTTGTTCCTGCCAGAGGCGGCCGATCCGCGCTTGCAGTTCGTCGCTGGAACCTGGCGCGACGCTGGCGGGTTCACGGCTGGCATCGGGGAACAGCGCGTAGTGATCCAGGCTGCCATCGGCCAGCCGGGTGCGGCAGGCGGAACGCTGCAACTTGCCGCTGGAGGTTTTCGGCAAGGCCCCGGGGTTGAGCAGCACCACCACGCTCGGCGCTTCCTGGCAGGCTTCGGCCACCGCCTGGCGGATGGCCTTGATCAGCGCCTCGGGGGGCAGGATCTTCTGCACACTGCGGCTGATTTCCGCGGCGATGCCGATGCCTTCCTGGCCCTGGTCGTTGACCGCGAACGCCGCCACCCGGCCCTTGCGCACCACTTCCACTTCGCGCTCGATGGTCTTTTCGATGTCCTGGGGATACAGGTTGTGCCCGCGCACGATCAGCAGGTCTTTCAGGCGCCCGGTGATGAACAGCTCGCCGTCGCGCATGAAGCCCAGGTCGCCGGTGCGCAGCCAGGTGCGGCCGGCATGCTGGACGAAGGTCTTGGCCGTGGCTTCGGGATTGCGCCAGTAGCCGTGGGCGATGCTCGGCCCGGCGGCCCAGACTTCGCCGATGCAGTTGTCAGGCAATTCCGTGAGCTGCTGCGGATCCATCAGCAGCACGGCGTGCTCAGGCTGGCTGAAGCCGCAGCTCATCATCGCGCTGCCCGGCCCCGGCTCGGCGCGGTTCTGCGCCAGGGCCTGGTCGTCCAGCTGCAGGGCCGGGATGCCCTGGCCGCGCACGCCCCCGGCCACGAACAGGGTGGCTTCGGCCAGGCCGTAGGACGCGAGGAAATGCTGCTCGCTGAAACCGCAGGCGCTGAACTTCTCGGCGAAACGCTCCAGGGTGTCGAGGCGGATCGGCTCGGAGCCGGAATAGGCCACGCGCCAGCGGCTGAGGTCGAGGTGCTCCAGGGCCGATTCGCTGACCCGCTCGCTGCACAGGCGGTAGGCGAAATCCGGGCCGCCGCTGATGGTGCCGCCGTATTCGCTGATCGCTTCCAGCCAGCGCACGGGCCGGGCGAGGAAATAGGCCGGCGACATCAGCACGCAAGGCACGCCGCTGAAGATCGGTTGCAGCAGGCCGCCGATCAGGCCCATGTCGTGGTACAGCGGCAGCCAGCTGACGATCACGTCGTCCGGGTTGAGGTCGATGCCAAAACCGCGCCGGATCAGCAGTTCGTTGGCCACCAGGTTGCCATGGCTGACCTGCACGCCCTTGGGCAGCGCGGTGGAGCCGGAGGTGTACTGCAGGAAGGCGATGTCGTGGTCCTTGAGCTCCACGGCCTGCCAGTCCTGCGCCAGCGCGGCGTCCAGGGTGTCCACGCAGAGCAGTTGCGGCGCGCCCGCGGCCTGCAGTTCGTCCAACTGCATCAGCGAATCGCGCAGCCCGGCGCTGGTCAGCAGCAGCCGTGGCTCGGCGTCGGCCAGGATCGAAAGCAGCCGCTCCTGGTGATGGCGGCGGGTCGACTCCGGCGGGTAGGCCGGCACCGCGATCACCCCGGCGTACAGGCAACCGAAAAACGCCGCGACGTAGTCCGGGCCGCTGGGGAACAGCAGCACCGCGCGGTCACCGAATTCGGCGTGGGCTTGCAGGGCGGCGGCAATGGTTCGCGCGCGAAGATCCAGGTCCCGGTAACTGAGGACCACGCTCTGCTCCTGCTCTTGGGCAAGAAACCGCAACGCCACTTGATCAGGTGCCAGGACTGCCCGGCGTTGAAGGGCTTGGGCCAGGGTGCTGGGGAGTTCGAACGCGTCCGTCATGGGATTTCCTGCCAGGATTGTGCTTGCAATGGAGAGCGGGCCCCGCTCTCCCACAACCCCGACAACCATTTGAAAATCAAATGGTTATCTGAAAATCATGGACATCCGCAGGGCGCCGTGGCCGGGTCTGCTACCCGGAATCTTTCTCCAATGAGAACGGATGACGTCTTGAAATAATTAGTCCGCATCCTGCCCTTCAAGGCCTGATTCAGGCCGCTGACGAGCAGCCGTTCGCAATCTGCAATGCTGAAGAGCATTAGTTCTTTTTCTCAATTGACAATCATTATCATTCAGCCTAATTTGTCGCTCGATGTGTAGGACGGGTCAGATTTTTCTGACGTCCCACTAACTTCTTTGCAACAAGGTGATTTCCATGACGGAACAAGTATCCACAAGCAGGTGCGATTCACCGTTACTCCAGGCTTTTGTCGACAACCGTCTGATCCTGGTGAAGATTGCAGCGCGTATTACCGGCTGCCGGTCACGGGCAGAAGACGTGGTTCAAGACGCCTTCTTCCGCCTGCAATCGGCGCCGCACATCACCTCCTCGTTCAAGGCCCAGCTCAGCTACCTGTTCCAGATCGTGCGCAACCTGGCCATCGATCACTACCGCAAGCAGGCGCTGGAGCAGAAGTATTCCGGCACTGAAGAGGAAGGCCTGAATGTGGTGATTCATGGCGCGTCACCTGAAACCTCGCACATGAACTTTTCCACCCTGGAACACATCGCCGAAGCCCTGACCGAACTGCCCAGCCGCACGCGCTACGCCTTCGAGATGTACCGCCTGCACGGTGTCCCGCAAAAGGACATCGCCAAGGAGCTCGGGGTCTCGCCGACCCTGGTCAACTTCATGATTCGCGATGCCCTGGTGCATTGCCGCAAAGTCTCGGGCAACCGCCCCGACACCTTCGCTCGTCGCTGAACGGCGCCGGACGGCGTCCGCCAGCAGCCGGTTTGAACACTGCTCACACCTCAAGCAGGCCACTGCGACCCAGCACCAGCAACGCTGCGCGTTTGTGCAACAGATCGAACTCCTGCTGGCAGTACCGACAACGCTCTGGTGCCGCACAGGCCGGCGGGTGGGCCTCTGCCGCACAACGCTGCGCGTCCGGCGAGCCCAGGTACAGCGCGTGCACCTGGGCCGACAGCCAGAAGGCCAGCCGGTCCTGCCGCGCCGCCTCGGCATCCACCGGCGAAGGCGCCTGCCCCCTGCCCCGCAATGACTCGAACAGCCCCTGGCGGGCAGCAATCTCATCGACTCCCGACAACCTGCCGGCGGGCACGGCCACAACGCTCAACGGATTTACAAGGGGCATGGCACGGCTCACCGTCGCTTGGGGATTCAACCAAGTGACGTGGGCCGAGGCGGGAAATTTAGCCCGAGCCCTGCCGGGCCGGTCGACATGTGGCGTCAGGCGCGGGGCACGCTCATGACGACAATGCGGTAGGGATCGAAGATCTTGTGCATCTGGCCGTTGTCCCGCAGTTTTTGCAGGAGCCCGGCAAAGTCCTTGGCGCTGATCGGCGCCGTGGGTCGGATCAGGGCGTAGTGGTGGTAGACCTGGTCGATACGCTCGGAAACCAGCAGCTGGGCGGTGTCCTGGGTATTGCGGGCAAGGAAGTCACTGAGGTAGGAACGGGTCACCAGGGCCACGTCCGCCCTGCCCCGCAGGACCATCAGCAGGTTGCTGTCATGGGAATAGGTCAGCGTGGCGTTGAAGGTATCGGCCAGGTACTTGGGGTCCGCGTTGAACTGGGCAAAGGCATAGTGGTAACCGCTGAACAACGCCAGGCGCTTGCCCGCCAGGTTGGCGAAATAGGCCTGTTGGCGCCCGTCCTGCTGTTGGGCGACGAAAACCTCCGCGTCCTCCAGGCCCATGTCGACGCTGGTATGGGCAATGTCCTGCCAGCCCCAGGCGGGGTTCTCGAAGATCGCCAGGTCGACCCGGCCCTGTTCGAAATCACGGAAACGCCGGGGAATCGAGGTGGGCACCAGAACGAACTGGTAGTCGCTCTGGGACTGGTTGAGGGCTTCCACCAATTGCGGCAGCAAACCGGTGTCGGCACCGGTTTCAGGGCGAACGGTATAAGGCGGGAAATGCGCCGCCGCGACCCGCACCAACTGCGCCGAGGAGGCCGGGCAGACCCAAAGTGTTGCCAGTGTCAGCAAGAGCATTCGCAAGGCTGACCGCAGCGGCAAGGACATCAAGGCAACACACCTCAAACAAAGGAAAATGGATGGGCTAAAGCTAGGCGTTTTCAGCCACTTCGACAATGTTGCGGCACACAATTAGTGCGCCGCTCAATGATCCTTGAGCACCAGCAGCAGAGCCTCCTGGGCCAACTGTTCGAGGGTCATGCTGCCTTCGGCCCGGAACCAGGTGGTGGTCCAGGACAGCGCGCCGGTCAGAAAGCGCCGGGTGATGAACACATCACCCTTGATGAACCCGGCGTCCTTGGCCTCGCCCAGCACCTGCAACCAGATCTGTTCGTAGATGTCGCGCAGCGCCAGCACGGCCGCCTGGCCTTCCGCGGACAGCGAACGCCACTCGTAGACCAACACCGCCATCGCTTCGCCACTGCCGCCCATGATCGATTGCAGTTCGCAGCGGATCAGCGCCAGGACCCGCTCGCGCACGCTGCCGGCTTCGGCCAGCTCGGCGCGCATCAAGGCGGTGTTGTAGTGGATGGTTTCCTGCATCACCGCGCGCAGGATGTCGTCCTTGCTCTTGAAGTGATGAAAGATGCTGCCCGACTGAATGCCCACGGCGCTGGCCAGGTCACGCACGGTGGTGCGCTCGTAGCCCTTGTTGCGAAACAGGTGCGCAGCGGTCTGCAGCAGCTTGCCCCGGGCGCTCTCGGGATCGGTCACTTGTCCGCTGGCGATCAGCTCGCGTACGACCTGCAGGGCTTTTTGCTCGTCCACCGGTGTTCTCCTACCTTCACGTCATCAATAACTCAGCGTAACCCGGCAAAACCGGCCGTGGCGCGCGCAATTTAAGCCTCTGCCCGCTACCAAGCAAGCGCTTGGCCGAAGAATGGATCAACGTATTTACAAACCAAGCGCTTGCTTGGTAGCCTCCCTGCAGTTCTTAATTCGAGAGCCCTGTCATGACCAAGACCGTAAGAATCGGCTGCGCCAGCGCCTTCTGGGGCGACACCAGCAGCGCCGCGGCGCAACTGGTGCAAGGTGGGCGCCTGGACTACCTGGTGTTCGACTACCTGGCGGAGATCACCCTGTCGATCATGGCCGGGGCGCGCATGAAGGACCCGAGCGCGGGCTATGCCACGGATTTCGTCGAGGTGCTCAAGCCCTTGCTGGGCTCGATCCGCGAACAGCGCATCCGGGTCATCAGCAACGCCGGTGGGGTCAACCCGCACGCCTGTGCCAGCGCCTTGCAGGCGGCTTGCGAACAGGCCGGGGTGGCCTTGAAGATCGCCGTGCTGCTGGGGGACGACCTGCAACCGCAGTTCAAGCAACTGAGCACGGCGGGGATCGTCGAGATGTTCAGCGGCGCCCCCCTGCCGCCCCTGTGCGTGTCCACCAACGCCTACCTCGGCGCTCCTGGCATTGTCGAGGCGCTGCGCCTGGGAGCGGACATCGTGATCACCGGCCGCGGGGTCGACAGCGCGGTGGTCAGCGCCGCCCTGGTGCATGAATTCAACTGGTCCTGGCAGGACTACGACCACCTGGCCCAGGCCGCCCTGGCCGGGCACATCATCGAATGCGGCGCCCAATGCACCGGCGGCAACTTCACCGATTGGCGCGATGTACCCGACTACGAACACATCGGCTTCCCCATCGTGGAAGTCGGCGCCGACGGCCAGTTCGTGGTCAGCAAGGCGCCGGGCAGCGGTGGGCTGATCAGTCCGCTGACGGTCGGTGAACAGCTGCTGTACGAAATTGGCAATCCACGGGCTTACCTGCTTCCGGATGTTGTGTGCGATTTCTCCCAGGTGCAGTTGCAGCAGCAGGCCGCGAACGAAGTCCGGGTGCAGGGGGCCAAGGGCTTGCCCCCCAGCCATCAGTACAAGGTCAGCGCCACCTACCCGGACGGTTTTCGCTGCACCGCCAGTTGCCTGATGGCCGGGATCGACGCAGTGGCCAAGGCACGCCGGGTCAGCCAGGCGATCATCGACAAGACCCGCGAAATGTTCAGCCAGCGCGGCTGGGCCGACTACAGCGAAGTGAACATCGAACTGCTGGGCAGCGAGGCCACCTACGGCCCCCACGGCCGCCGCCAGGACAGCCGCGAGGTGGTGATCAAACTGGCGGTGCGCCACCCGAACAAGGCGGCGCTGGTGCTGTTTTCCCGGGAGATCGCCCAGGCCGCCACCGGCATGGCCCCGGGGCTGACCGGAATCGTCGGCGGACGACCGACGGTGTACCCGGTCATCCGTTTGTTCTCCTTCCTGCTGGACAAGGATGCCTGCCAGCTGGAGGTCGACGTTGCCGGCCAGCGCCATCCCTGCGCCCTGCCGCACACCGACCGCCTGGACCCAACGGCCCTGCCCGCGCCACACCCGCTGCCCGCGCCCCGGGGGCGCGCCGACGCCAGCGTGCCACTGGTGAAACTGGCGGTGGCGCGCTCCGGCGACAAGGGCAACCACAGCAACATCGGGGTCCTGGCGCGCCACCCCGACTACCTGCCCTGGATCGCCGAAGCCCTGACCCCGGAGGTGCTGGTGGACTGGATGGGGCATGTACTGGACCCGGTCCATGGCCGGGTCCAGCGCTGGTACTTGCCTGGCACCCATAGCCTCAACTTCCTGCTGGAAAACGCCCTCGGCGGCGGCGGTGTCGCCAGCCTGCGCATCGACCCGCAAGGCAAGGCCTTCGCCCAGCAGTTGCTGGAAATCCAGATCCCGGTGCCGCAGAGCATTGCCGACGCCGTCAATTAAAGGAGTGGCCGTGGTGTACGACTCGATTTTCAAAGCCCGACTGTTTGCCGGCCAGACCATCATCGTCACCGGCGGCGGCAGCGGTATCGGCCGCTGCACCGCCCATGAGCTGGCAGCCCTGGGAGCCCGGGTGCTGCTGGTGGGGCGCAAGGCGGAAAAACTGCAGCAGGTTGCCGGGGAAATTGCCGAGGACGGCGGCCTGGCCGACTGGCGCGCCTGCGACATTCGCGACGAAGACGCGGTCAAGGCCCTGGTGGCGCAGCTGATCGAACGCTTTGGCCCGATCCACGGCCTGGTGAACAATGCCGGCGGCCAGTACCCGGCGCCGCTGGCCTCGATCAACCAGAAAGGCTTCGAGACCGTGTTGCGCACCAACCTGGTGGGCGGTTTCCTCATGGCCCGGGAAGTGTTCAACCAGTCCATGAGCCAGCACGGCGGGAGCATCGTCAACATGCTCGCCGACATGTGGGGCGGCATGCCCGGCATGGGCCACTCCGGCGCGGCACGCTCGGGGATGGACAACTTCACCAAGACCGCCGCCTACGAATGGGGCCATGCCGGGGTTCGGGTCAACGCCGTGGCGCCGGGATGGATCGCCTCCAGCGGCATGGACACCTACGAAGGCGCGTTCAAGGCGGTGATCCCCACCCTGCGCGAGCACGTACCGCTCAAGCGCATTGGCACGGAATCGGAAGTCAGCGCTGCCATCGTCTTTCTGCTCAGCCCCGGCGCGGCCTTTATCAGCGGCAGCACCCTGCGCATCGACGGCGCCGCCAGCCTCGGCAGCCGCGCCTGGCCGTTGAGCAAGGCACGCAACAGCGCGTCGTACAACGGTTTCCACCGCGCCTACCTGCCCGATGTGCTCAAGGGCGAGGAGTAAGCCATGCCAGTGATTCAATCCCAACTCGACCCTCATGCCCCGTCGTTCGCGCAGAACCGCGAGGCCATGCTCGCGGGCCTGCAACAGCTGCAGGAACTGCAGCAGAACCTGCTGGCCAAGGCGGCCGAAGCCAAGGCCAAGTTCGACCAGCGCGGCCAGTTGCTGCCCCGCGAACGCCTCAACCTGCTGCTGGACCCGGGCGCGCCGTTTCTCGAACTGGCCAGCCTGGCGGGCTACAAGCTGCACGACGACAAGGACGGCAGCCAGGCCGGCGGGGGCTTGATCGCCGGCATCGGCTATGTGTGCGGGGTGCGCATGCTGGTGGTGGCCAACAACAGTGCGATCAGGGGCGGCACCATTTCCCCCAGCGGCCTGAAAAAGTCCCTGCGCCTGCAACAGATCGCCATGGAGAACAAGCTGCCGGTGGTGACCCTGGCGGAAAGCGGTGGCGCCAACCTCAACTACGCCGCGGAAATCTTCGTCGAGGGCGCGCGCAGCTTCGCCAATCAGGCGCGGATGTCGGCCATGGGCCTGCCGCAGATCACCGTGGTCCACGGCTCGGCCACCGCCGGCGGCGCCTACCAGCCCGGGCTCTCGGATTACGTGGTGGTGGTGCGCGGCAAGGCCAAGCTGTTTCTCGCCGGGCCACCGCTGCTCAAGGCCGCCACCGGTGAAGTGGCCACCGATGAAGAACTGGGGGGCGCCGAGATGCACGCCCAGGTCGCCGGCACCGCCGAGTACCTGGCGCAGAACGATGCCGATGGCATCCGCATCGTCCGCGAGATCGTCAGCCTGCTGCCGTGGAATGCCCAATTGCCGGTGCAGCCGGCGCGGACCTGGAGCGAGCCGCTTTACCCCATCGACGAATTGCTGGGGCTGATTCCCTCTGACCCGAAAAAGCCCTACGACGCCCGGGAAATAGTCGCTCGCCTGGCCGACGGCTCGCAGTTCCTGGAGTTCAAGGGCGAGTTCGACTCACAGACCCTCTGCGGCCATTTGCAGATCCAGGGCCGGGCCTGCGGCTTTATCGGCAACAACGGCCCGATCACGCCCCAGGGCGCGAGCAAGGCCGCGCAGTTCATCCAACTGTGCGACCAGAGCCGCACGCCGCTGCTGTTCTTCCACAACACCACCGGGTTCATGGTGGGCACCGAGTCCGAGCAGCAAGGGGTGATCAAGCACGGGGCGAAGATGATCCAGGCGGTGGCCAATGCCCGGGTGCCGAAGCTGACCATCGTCGTCGGCGGTTCCTACGGCGCCGGCAACTACGCCATGTGCGGCCGCGGCCTGGACCCGCGCTTCATCTTCGCCTGGCCCAACAGCCGCACCGCGGTGATGGGCGGCGCCCAGGCCGGCAAGGTGCTGCGCATCGTCACCGAGGCCAAGCAGGCGAAGAACGGCCAGGAAGCCGACCCGAAGATGCTCGACATGCTGGAACAGGTCACCGCGCAGAAGCTCGACAGCCAATCCACGGCCTTGTACGGCAGCGCCAACCTGTGGGACGACGGGCTGATCGACCCGCGGGACACCCGTACCCTGCTGGGCTACCTGCTGGATATCTGCCATGAGGCACAGGTGCGCGAGCTGGCGCCCAACAGCTTTGGCGTGGCACGGTTTTGATAGGACATTTCGCGGTCTGACCCCACTTGAGGAGAACAACAATGATCTTCACCCAGGAACACGAAGAACTGCGGCGCACGGTGCGCCACTTTGTCGACCGCGAGATCAACCCCCATGTCGAGGAATGGGAGAAGGCCGGGCGCTTTCCCATCCACGAGATTTTCCGCAAGGCTGGCGAACTGGGGCTGCTGGGCATCTCCAAGCCTGAAAAATTCGGCGGCATGGGCCTGGACTACAGCTACTCGATCGTGGCCGCCGAGGAATTCGGCACCATCCATTGCGGCGGCATTCCCATGTCCATCGGCGTGCAGACCGACATGTGCACCCCGGCCCTGGCGCGCTTCGGCTCCGACGAACTGCGCGATGAATTCCTGCGCCCGGCCATCAGCGGCGAACAGGTGGGCTGCATCGGCGTCTCCGAAGTCGGCGCCGGCTCGGACGTGGCCGGGCTCAAGACCCACGCGCGCAAGGACGGCGACGACTATGTGATCAACGGCAGCAAGATGTGGATCACCAACTCCCCCAGCGCCGACTTCATCTGCCTGCTGGCCAACACCTCGGACGACAAGCCCCACATCAACAAGTCGCTGATCATGGTGCCGATGAACACCCCGGGCATCAGCCTCAGTTCGCACCTGGACAAGCTCGGCATGCGCAGCTCGGAAACCGCCCAGGTGTTCTTCGACAATGTGCGAGTGCCCCAGCGCAACCGCATTGGCCATGAAGGCGCCGGGTTCATGATGCAGATGCTGCAGTTCCAGGAGGAACGGCTGTTCGGCGCGGCGAACATGATCAAGGGCCTGGAGTACTGCGTCGACAGCACCATCGAGTACTGCAAGGAGCGCAAGACCTTCGGCAGCCCGCTGATCGACAATCAGGTGATCCACTTCCGCCTGGCCGAGCTGTCCACCGAGATCGAGTGCCTGCGGGCCCTGGTCTACCAGGCCACCGAGCAGTACGTGCGCGGCCAGGACGTGACCCGCCTGGCGTCCATGGCCAAGCTCAAGGCCGGGCGCCTGGGCCGCGAGGTCAGCGACAGCTGCCTGCAGTACTGGGGCGGCATGGGCTTCATGTGGGACAACCCGGTGGCCCGGGCCTATCGCGACGTGCGCCTGGTGTCCATCGGCGGCGGTGCCGACGAGATCATGCTGGGGATCATCTGCAAGCTCATGGGCATCCTGCCGGGGAAAAAGAAATGAGCCCGCTTCCTGCCTGCCAGACCCTGCTGCTGGAATCGCGCAACGGCGTGCTGTTCATCCGCCTCAACCGCCCCGAAAGCCGCAACGCCATGAGCCTGCAAATGGTCGCCGAACTGCGCACGGTGATGGCCGCGGTCCGTGACCGGCGGAGCATCCGCGCCCTGGTCCTGCGGGGTAGCGGCGAGCACTTCTGCGCCGGTGGCGACCTCAAGGACATGGCTGGTGCCCGAGCCCATGGCAGCAGCGCCTACCGCGAATTGAACCGGGCCTTCGGCGCCCTGCTGGAAGAAGCCCAGAACCTGCCGCAGGTTCTGCTCTGCGTGCTGCAAGGCGCGGTGCTCGGCGGTGGCTTCGGCCTGGCCTGTGTCAGCGACATCGCCATTGCCGAGCAATCGGCGCAGTTCGGCATGCCGGAAACCAGCCTGGGCCTGCTGCCGGCACAGATTGCTCCGTTCGTGGTGCAGCGCATCGGCCTGACCCAGGCCCGGCGCCTGACCCTGACCGCCGCCCGCTTCGACGGCACCGAGGCCCAGCGCCTGGGCCTGGTGCACTTTGTCGAGAGCGGAGCGCAGGCGCTGGAGGAGCGCCTTGAACAGCAGCTGGCACAGGTCCTGCGCTGCGCCCCGGGCGCCAACGCGGCAACCAAGGCCTTGCTCCTGGCGAGTGTCGAGCACCCCCTGGGGCCGTTGCTGGATCAGGCCGCCAGCGACTTCGCCAACGCGGTCCTGGGCGAGGAAGGTGTCGAGGGCACCCTGGCCTTCGTGCAGAAACGCAAACCGGCCTGGGCCAGCTGACCGATTCTAGGAGCCGGCTCGCCGGCCAACGCCCCCCACCGATTCCCGGGAGCCTGTATGCCCAATTTCAGCAAGATCCTGATCGCCAATCGCGGCGAAATCGCCTGCCGCATCCAGCGCACCGCCCAGGCTCTGGGCTATCGCACCGTGGCCGTGTTCAGCGATGCCGACGCCGAGGCCCTGCACGTGCAAATGGCCGACGAAGCCGTGCACATCGGCCCGTCCGCGGTGCAGCAGTCCTACCTCGACGGCGCCGCGCTGCTGGAGGCCGCCCGGCGTACCGGCGCCGATGCCATCCACCCCGGCTATGGCTTTCTTTCGGAAAATGCCGAGTTCGCCGCCGCCTGTGAAAGCGCCGGGCTGGTGTTTATCGGGCCCAGCGCCGCGGCCATCGAGCTGATGGGCAGCAAGCGTCGCTCAAAGCTCGCCATGCTCGAAGCCGGCGTACCCTGCATCCAGGGTTATCAGGGAGCGGAACAGGACGACGCCACCTTACAGCGCGAAGCCCAGCGCATCGGCTACCCGCTGATGATCAAGGCCAGCGCCGGCGGTGGCGGGCGCGGCATGCGCCTGGTGCAACAAGCCGAGCAGTTGCTGGAGCAGATCCGCACTGCGCGCTCCGAAGCCCTGCATGCCTTTGGCAGCGACGAGCTGATTCTCGAACAGGCGCTGCTCGAACCACGGCACGTCGAGGTGCAGGTGTTCGGCGACCAGCATGGCCAGCTGATCCATTTGGGTGAGCGTGATTGCTCGATTCAGCGCCGTCATCAGAAGGTTATCGAAGAGGCGCCCTGCCCGGTCATGACCGCCGAGCTGCGCCAGGCCATGGGCGAGGCCGCGCTCAAGGCCGGGCGGGCGGTGAACTATGTCGGCGCTGGCACCGTGGAATTCCTGCTGGATGCCAGCGGGCAGTTCTATTTCCTGGAAATGAATACCCGCCTGCAGGTGGAGCACCCGGTGACCGAGCTGGTGACCGGCCTCGACCTGGTGGCCCTGCAACTGCACGTGGCGGCCGGCGAGCCGCTGCCCCTGAGCCAGGAGCAGGTGCGACTCGACGGCCACGCCATCGAAGTGCGGCTGTATGCCGAGGACCCCGCGCAAGACTTCCTGCCGCAGACCGGCCAGATCCTGGGCTGGGAGCCGGCGCCTGGGGTCCGCACCGACCATGGCTTGCAGGAAGGCCAATGGGTCAGCCCGTTCTACGACCCGATGCTGGGCAAGCTGATCGCCCACGGCGCGACCCGCGAAGAGGCGCGGCGCAAGCTGCTGCGCGGGGTCGAGGATTGCGTGCTGCTGGGGCTGGAAAGCAACCGCCGGTTGCTGGCCAACCTGCTACGCCACCCGGTGTTCGCCAGCGGCCACTTCAGCACCGCGTTCATTGCCGAGCATTTTGCCCAGGACCCGAGCCTGCAACCCCAGGAGCCCACTGCCGAGGAACTGGCCATCGCCGCCGCGCTGTTCCATCACCACAGCGCCAGCGCCCATGGCCCGGCCCTGAACGCCTGGAGCAACAATGCCGGGGGGCCCCTGGATTACCGTCTCGGCGTGCAGGAGCGCCAATGGTCGCTGCAACTGAGCGCGGGCCCCTCGGGAGCGCTGCAAATACGCCAGGACACTGGGCCGTTGCAACTCAAGGTGCGCAGTGCCGATGGCCGGCGGGCCAGCCTGGAGATCGACGGCATTCGCCGGCAGTGCGCCTATCGGCTGCGGGGCGGGGAGCTGTGGCTGAGCAACGCCCACGGCAGCCTGCACTTGCAGGACCGCACCCATGCCCCGGCGCAGGGCCCGCTCGGCGCCCACAGCGGCACCCTCAAGGCCCCCATGGATGGGGCAATCGTCGATGTGCTGGTCAGTGAGGGCATGAGCGTCAGCAAGGGCCAACTGCTGCTGGTGCTGGAAGCGATGAAGATGGAGCACCCGCTCAAGGCCGGGATCGACGGCGTGATCACCCGGGTCCAGGTGAGCCTGGGGGACCAGGTGAAAAACCGCCAGGTGCTGGTGGAGGTGGAATAACCCGGCCAACCGGCGCCAGACCCCGGCATCGAGCGCGCGCGACGCCGCTCGATGCACTGGCGCAGCACTGCCCCTAGGCGGATGCCTCGGCTTTGGCTACGCTCAAGCCTCTTCAGGATGTTTCAAGGCTGGAATTTGTGATGCCCCACTGGCTGGTAATAGATCTGGAAGCCACGACGGATGAAGGGGGCTGGCCGGTGAGCGAGATGGAAATCATTGAGATCGGCGCCACCCTCGTCAACCGCCAGGGCCGGGAACAGGACCACTTCCAGCGTTTCGTCCGCCCGCTCCGGCGCCCGAGGCTGACGCCGTTCTGCCGCGAACTGACCCACATCACCCAGGCCAATATCGACAGCGCCGCGCCCCTGAGTGAAGTCTGGGGGCTGTTCGAACGCTGGCTTGGCCAGCATCAACCGCGCCTGGAGGGCTGGGCCAGCTGGGGCGACTACGACCGCAAGCAATTGCAGCTGGAGTGGCACAACCAACAGTTGCACAGCCTGCTCAATGATGTGCCGCACATGAACCTCAAGCAGCGCTTCGCCAAGGCTCGGCGCCTGGAGCGGCCCCTGGGCCTGAACGCGGCCCTGCAACTGGCCGGCATGCAGTTCAGTGGCCAGCAGCATCGAGCCCTGGAAGATGCCCGCAATACAGCGCGCTTATTGCCACTGATTCTTCCTTGATGGCGGCAGGTGACGGCCTTTGAGGCCTTGTGCATACTGGCCGACCTTTTTGACCCTTTCTTGAGGAATCGCCCATGTTTAAAGTCAACGAGTACTTCGACGGCACCGTCAAGTCGATTGCCTTCGGCACGGCCGAAGGCCCAGCCACCATTGGCGTCATGGCCCCGGGCGAATACGAGTTCGGCACCGCACAACGGGAAATCATGCACGTGGTCTCCGGCGCCCTGACCGTGCGCCTGCCGGACAGCGCCGACTGGGAAACCTTCCCTGCCGGCAGCCAGTTCAACGTCCCGGCCAACAGCAAGTTCCAGCTGAAAGTCGCGGTGGACACGGCTTATCTGTGCGAATACCGCGGCTGATCGACCCCGCCGCGTTATCGCAGGAATAAAAAATGCCCGTCTCCCAGGAGACGGGCATTTTTCATGGTGGCTGCGGTTATTCGAGAACCGTCACCGGCATCCCTACCTGCAAGCGGCCGTTGCCATCGTTGACCAGGTTCTGCCCGAACATCGCCCCGTCGGCCTGGGCACGGTACTGCTGCAAGGTGGCCAGGGGTTCGCGGTCGGCGCTGCGCTCGCCGGTCTGTGGATCGATGGTGGTGAGGATGCAACGCGAGCACGGCTTGACCACACGAAACTCGACATCGCCAATCCGTATGCGTCGCCACTGGTCCTCGGCAAAGGCCGCGCTGCCCTCGATCACCAGATTGGGGCGAAAACGCAGCATCTCCAGAGGCCGTCCGACCCGAGCGGACAAGTCCTCAAGCGACGCCTGGCCAATCAGCAGCAGCGGAAAGCCATCGGCAAACGCCACTTGGTCATCGTCCCTGCCGTAACCGGCGGCGGTGGTTCGCGCCCGCTCCGCGGGCACCTGCACCAGGCGGGTAGGCTTGCCGATGAATTGGCTGACCCAGTCAGCGGCTTCGTCCCCGGCATCGGGAACCCGCAGGCTGTCCTGCCAAATAGTCACGCCACGCAAAGGCGCATCGGCGGCCGGCAGCGGCACTTGCAGGGTGGCGTAGCCGGGGGCGCTCAAGGTCAGGCCGCCCTGGTCATTGCACAATGCCGACAGTTGGCTCATCCGCGCCACGGCGCGCTGAGTGAGGAAACGCCCGCTGGCCTCATCCACCAGCATCCAGCGGCGATCCCCTTGCAGCCCGAGCTTGTCCAGGCCGATCTGTTGCAGGGTTTCGCCCCTGGCGGATTTCAACGGGTATCGATAAAGCGCGCTAAGACGCATGTCCAGCTCCCAGCAGGGGAAAAACGCTCACCCTATACCAGCGCCCCGGCGAAGCAAAGGCACTGGCATCGAGTCAGCGGGGCAGGCTATCAGGCGTTGACTTCATCGAGCATCAGCCGCTGACGAACCACGTCCACCAGTTTGTCCGGCTGGAACTTGGAGAGGAAGTTGTCGCAACCGACCTTCTTCACCATGGATTCGTTGAAGCTGCCGGACAGGGAGGTATGCAGCACCACATAAAGCCCACGCAGGCGCGGATCGTTGCGGATCTCGGTGGTCAGGCGGTAACCGTCCATTTCCGGCATTTCCGCGTCGGTGAACACCATCAGCAGCTTGTCGGTCATCACCGCGCCGGTATCGGCCCAGGCCTTGAGCATGTTCAGGGCCTTGAGGCCGTCGCTGGCGATATGCATCTTCACCCCCAGCTGGCCCAGGGTGTCGCGCAACTGCGAGAGCGCCACGTTGGAGTCGTCCACCAGCAGCACTTCGCGGCCACGAGCACGCTCCAGCACCGGATCTTCCAGCTTGTCCCGGGAAACCTTGGCGTTGTAAGGCACGATTTCCGCCAGGACCTTCTCCACGTCGATGATTTCCACCAGCTGGTCATCCACCTTGCTGATGGCGGTCAGGTAATGCTGGCGGCCGGCGCTGGTGGGCGGCGGCATGATGGCTTCCCAGTTCATGTTGACGATGCGGTCCACGCCACCGACCAGGAACGCCTGCACCGAGCGGTTGTACTCGGTGACGATGATGGTGCTGTTGGGGCCCGGAACCAGGGGACGCATGCCGATGGCTTGGGACAGGTCGATGACCGGAAGGGTCTGGCCGCGCAGGTTGACCACGCCGCAGACGAATGGATGGCGCTGGGGCATCAGGGTCAGCTTCGGCAGCTGCAGCACTTCCTGGACCTTGAATACGTTGATCGCGAACAGCTGTCGACCGGCCAGGCGGAACATGAGGATTTCCAGGCGATTCTCACCCACCAGTTGCGTGCGTTGATCTACCGTGTCGAGAATGCCGGCCATTAATGACTCCTGGGCTTGTTCTGATGAATTCACTAAAGACAGATATCGGCCAGATTCGCCGTATCTTGACCCGTATGCAAATTGCCACACAAAGCCGTTGATGTCACATTAACATCATGCTTTACTGGCACGGTCAATTCAGTACTACCCCTCTGCGCCGGCGAGACCTCTATTTCGGCGCAAGGTTCCTGCGCCTAGGGGATTCCCCTATCAACAATCAGGACCAGCCTGATATTCGCAATATCCAATAGCCATTAATGTGACGCCATTCTCATTGCATGAACGGAGTCAGGCTTTTGTTTTTGATCGCAGAAAGGTGGTTTGCCCTCCTTTCAAGCCCCACGCCCCTCGCCCACCCAGCCCCAGCACGCTTGCGCCGCCTTGCTGAGACAGGCACACGGGCACGGACCGGGATCGATGCCACTCGACTCGCTCAGAGGGCTGCGACCGCAAAAAAGTCTTTCGTTGCAACGTCTATGCAGTTGCAACTATCGCGTCCTGCTTTTAAACCGTTCAGCCAACGCCCTTTCAAGCCATCAGACAAGCAGTCATGGAGATAAGCATGCTAAAGGACGGCCATGAATGCGCTACACCGCTGCCCGAGTTTCTGCTTGAAGCCCATGCTCTGCTGGCCAAATCGGAAGACTGCCTGAGCCACCTGCTGCTGATCAGAAACGATGAAGAGGCGATCAATTGCCTCCTCGCCAGCCTGCAGAACCTGGCCAGCGCCGCGGCTCGCCATGCTGTCAGCCCGCTGGCCGAATTCTCCCGGCATATTCATGGTGTACTCCAGCAGACACCCCGTCCGCTGGACCTCAACGACCCGATCCTCAATGCGTTGAAGAGCTGCCTGACGCTGATGGCCTGGCAACTGGAACTGATCGACCCAAACAATGGCCAGCTCAATCTGGACGACAGCGAACAGCTCATGCTGATCGAAGAGCTGACAGACCAAGTGGGACAGAACTGTAGCTGCGCCCATCCATCTTGCAGCCGTTGAAGTTGTATTTATCCGGCGCAATAGCCGATAAGAATCCCGCCAACCAGCGCCTGTACTACGCGATATCGATAAAATATCGGGCCAACTGTCAAGCGCACGGTCGTTATTGATTAACTCATACCTAAAAGCGACATCAAGCACTCAACAGTTCCAACTAGCAGCATGAACGTCATGGGCTGTTCCAATAGCGGTGCAAAAGGCTAACACCCGCCTCCAAGCGCATTTCCTGCCCTGTTCGGAAATACCTGCCGCTAATGGCACTGACGTGCCTGAGCGCCCCCATTTGTTGCCCCTGAACCGCTATATAGCCGAACGTATAAACGCGACCAGCGGTATCTTCGGTGGTATTATGCGGCGCATAAATCAACACAGTTAATGGCACATTGATTCCAATGTCGGCAATTACGACTCGGCCTGAACAACACGAACAGACAGCGTTGATTGAAACCGGGTATTCAAATAGCACCGTTTCTCAAACAAGCCCTGTCATGTCCACTTGACCGGTCTCTTAGCAGCGAACATCCATTGGCTCCATCCGCTATGTACGCCAGCCTCAAGTCACTCTTCTCTTGGCCCCCCTCCCGTGATCATCTGCGCTGGCTCAGCCTGTTGCTGTGCTCGTGCTCGACCCTGGGCAGCGTGCTGGTCTATTGGCTGGGCTGGCCCCTGCCCATGGCACTGATGATGCTCAACATCGCGGCACTGGCGTGCATCTGGGTGCAATACGGTTATTCACGACATTCCATCCGTTTCCAGCCTCAGGAGCTCGCCGAGCGCCTGCTGGAGGTCAAGGAAAACGAACGCCACCGCCTCAGCCGTGAACTGCACGATGACATCGGCCAACTGCTGACCGCGGCCAAGCTGCAGACCGACTGGCTCAAGCGCCGCCTGCCACAAGAGCTGCAAGAACACTGCGCAGTCCTTGGCACGACCCTGGAAGAGACCTTGGCCAAGGTCCGCGACGTCTCTGCCATTCTCAACCCTCGGCAGTTGAACAGCCTCGGGCTGGAGGCCAGCCTGCGCGCCCACCTGCTCAAGACCCTGGAAAACACCTCGGTGCACTGGAGCCTGGAATGCCACCAGCGCCTGGCGGGAATTCCCGAGGAAATGGCCGTCGCGGCTTTTCGCATCACCCAGGAAGCGGTGACCAACATCCTGCGCCACGCCCAAGCGAACAACCTCCTGGTGCGCCTGCAACGCTTGCCCGAAGGCCTTTCGCTGTTCATCAGCGACGATGGCCTGGGCTTTTCGCCGGCGACCGACCCAGGCGCCCTGGGCCAACGTGGCATGGCCGGGATGCAGGAGCGGATCAGCCAGTTGGGCGGCCTGTTGAAGGTCACCAGCGAAGCCGGCCAGGGCACCCAGATCGAAGCACTCTTTCCCTGGGCCCCTCGCACTCTGGAGCGGGCCAGCACGAATAAGGTTTTACATTGACCTGTAATTTACTCTTGGTGGATGACCACTCGCTCATCAGGGCTGGCGTGCGTGCCCTGGTCATGGACATTCCCGGATACGCCGTGATCGGTGAGGCCGATGACGGTTCCTTGCTGCTGGAAATGGTCGAGAAGCTGCGTCCGGATATCGTCCTGCTGGACCTGTCGATGAAACACACCGGCGGCCTCGACGCCCTGCGCCGGCTCAAGGCGATTCACCCGCAGAGCAAGGTGCTGATCCTGTCGATGCACACCGACCCGAGCCTGATCATGCAGGCCCTGGAAGGCGGCGCCCATGGTTACTTGCTCAAGGACACCACCGCCACCGAGCTCGAACATGCCCTGGAAGCCCTGCGCAACAACGAACGCTACCTGAGCCCGGCCATTGCCCATACGGTGATCAACCAGGCCTTGACCCGGGTGCAAAAGCAGCCGCCTCCGCCGTCCCAGAACCACAACCTGACGGCCCGCCAGCTGGAAATCCTGCGGCTGATCGTGCGTGGCAAATCCACCCGCGAAATTGCCCTGGGCCTGGGGCTGAGCATCAAGACCGTGGAAACCCACCGTTCGCAGATCATGAAACGCCTGCAGATCTTCGACGTCGCCGGGCTGGTGCTGTTCGCCGTGCGTGAACGCATCATCAGCCTCGACGACTGACTCAGCGAGCGCCACCGAGCAGCGGCGAATCCACGGGCAAATGCACCCGCAGCGCAGCGGGACGGGCGGTGAAACGCAAGGTATCGCCCTGCAACGGCTCACCGTCGAGATTGATGTCCAGACCCCGGGACGCCTTGATCTCGACCCAGGGCAAGCGCGCCCGAACAAACAGATTGTCGATCCCCAGCCCGCCCGCCAGCAGACTCTTCAGAGTGCCCACCAATTCCTGCGGGGCCGGCAGGATACTGATATCCAGCAAGCCATCATCGGCCAGGGCCTGCGGGCACAGTTCATGCCCGCCGCCGGCCTGGCGGCCGTTGCCGATCCCCAGGGCCAGGAGTTCGCCCTGCCAATGGAAACCCGGCCCCTGCAGCTCCCCATAAGCGGCGCTCAATTCGGCAAAGCGTGACAGGCCGGTGAACAGATAAGCAGCGCCGCCGAGGACCTTCTTCAACTCCTCCGAGGTGTTGGCAGTGACCTGGCTGCCAAAGCCGCCAGTGGCCATGTTGAGGAACATTTGCCCATCCACCTCCCCCAGGTCGATCGCCCGGGCCGGCACCTCCAGCAGGTCCAGGGCCGCCGCCGGCTCCAGCGGCACACCGGCGGCCCGGGCAAAATCGTTGGCCGTCCCCAGTGGCAGCAGCACCAGGCTGGCCGACGTCCGCGCCTGGGCCAGTGCCTCGGCAATGTCACGCAGGGTGCCATCGCCGCCGCCGGCAATCAGCCGGGTATGTCCGGCTGCCAGCGCTTCCTGCACCAGGCGCTGGGCATCCCCCGCTTCCCAGGTCAGGCGCACCTGCAAGTCCCAGCCGGCGGCGCGCCGGGCCTCGACGGCCGCACGCACCTCGTCGTTGAGAGCCTGCTTGCCGTGCAGTATCAACATTGCCTTGCGCTCACTCATCAGCCCTGACTCCCTTGATCAACTCCATGAAGGATGTTGACCCTGCAGCCTGCAAAAAAAGTCTGTCGTCAGGTTTTATTTTTTCCAGCGCCCGCCCGCTGCCTGAAGTGGCAGAACATCTTGCGGCGCGCCGGTATTCCCTTCGACGACGCGGTCCAGGAGTACACTTCGCGCCACCGGGCCCAGCCGGGAATCAGCGGGCCGGCACAGAATCAACGGTTACCGGGGCGGAACCGATACCCTGGAAAAACCGAAAAAAGTGTCGAATTGCACCTGGAATGCATCGAAAACGGGCCGGCCTGGTTCGATCTGTACATTCTTTTACGCACCGGCCCGTCCTTGATCATGACTCGCGAGGCTTCTGAATGAGCATCCTCATTCCCTGCATCATTGCTGGCGGCGCCGGCACCCGCCTGTGGCCGATATCCCGCGAGGCGATGCCCAAGCCCTTCATGCGCCTGCCAGACGGCGAAAGCCTGCTGCAGAAAACCTTCGTGCGCGCCACCGGGCTCAAGGACGTCGCACGCCTGCTGACGGTGACCAACCGGGAGGTGTTCTTTCGTACCCTCGACGACTATCGCCCGCTGAACCAGGCCCGGGTCGAGCTGGACTTCATCCTCGAACCCTGCGGCCGCAACACCGCCCCGGCAATCGCCGCGGCCGCCCTGCACGTCAGCCGCCTGTATGGCGCCGATGCACAACTGCTGGTACTGCCAGCCGACCACCTGATCAACGACATACAAGCCTTCGCCAGCGCCGTGGACAGCGCCCGACAACTGGCCGCGCAAGGCTGGCTGGTGACCTTCGGCCTGGTCCCGACCCACGCCGAGAGCGGTTTTGGCTATATCGAAAAAGGCCAGCCCCTGGACCCGCACAGCTTCCAGGTCAGCCGCTTTGTCGAAAAACCCGACGCCGCCACGGCGCAGCGTTATGTCGATGGCGGCCTGCACCTGTGGAACGGCGGAATGTTCTGCCTGCGTGCCGACGTGATTCTCAAGGAGCTGCGCGAGTTCGTGCCCGACGTGGTCAGCGCCGTGGAACACTGCCTGGAGCTGAGCCACCGCAAGGACGGCCAGCATGAACTGCAAGTGGAGCTGGACAGTGACAGCTTCGCCCTGGCCCCGGACATCTCCATCGACTACGCGGTGATGGAGCGCTCGCAGAAAGTCGCCGTGGTGCCCTGCCAGCTGGGCTGGAGCGACATCGGCTCCTGGCAGGCCGTCCGCGAACTGACGCCGGCAGACGAACAGGGCAACCAGTGCAGCGGCGAGACCGTGCTGCATGACGTCAACAACTGCTATATCGACTCGCGCACACGCCTGGTGGGCGGGGTCGGCCTGAACAACCTGATCATCATCGACACCCCGGACGCCCTCCTGGTGGCCAACGGCGACCGCAGCCAGGACGTCAGGCTGATCGCCCAGGAACTCAAGCGCCTGGGCCACGACGCCTACAAGCTGCACCGCACGGTGACCCGGCCCTGGGGCACCTACACCGTGCTGGAGGAAGGGCCGTGCTTCAAGATCAAGCGCATCGTGGTCAAGCCCAACGCCTCGCTATCGCTGCAGATGCACCACCATCGCAGCGAACACTGGATCGTGGTCAGCGGCATGGCCCGAGTGACCAACGGAGAAGACGAACTCCTGCTCGACACCAATGAATCGACCTTTATCAAACCCGGGCGCCCCCATCGATTGAGCAATCCCGGGGTCATCGACCTGGTCATGATTGAAGTGCAGAGCGGCGAATACCTGGGTGAAGACGACATCGTGCGCTTCAACGACCTGTATGGCCGGGCTCCGATCGCCCCCGGCATTCGCTGAAACAGCGTCGAGCCCATGAGCCTGACGCGACAGCCCTGAGGACCTGAAAAAAGGTGCAGGACTTAAAGTAAATTTTCTGACTGCAGAATGAGAATTGCCTGAATTGACCCTGTCGGGCCAATAAGTGACTGTGCATGGCAGGCGCTGACGCCTCATACAGGGAAGTGAATTGTCATGAACGACAAGGGGTTTTATCCACGAGGGCATTCACCCCTCACCCGCATCAAGGACAGCTCCTGGCTGACGGGGCACCCGTCACCGGAGTTCGATCTGCCGCTCTCCTGCGAGGCACAAGCGCCTCACTCCAGGCTACTGTCGATACTCAAGCGCGTGGGCTGGCTGACGCTGGCGGCCTCGATACTGGCGGGGCTGGTGACCTGGGGTTTCCACAGCCGTTTCGGCTTGTTGCTGTTGCTCCTGTTGCGCTGAACCGCGAGGTGCGGGCCCGACACCGAACCGGGCCCGCGCTCGATCAATCCAGCACTTCGCTCAAAGGAATGAAGTTGACCTCATCGCCTTGCGCAAGGGTCCGCCCTTCCAGTACCTCCACCAGGCCTTCGGCCCAGGCGGCACTGCGCAGGACGCCTGAACTCTGGTTGCGGTAGATGATTGCCCGCCCATTCTCCAGGCGACCGCGCAGGTATTCACGACGATTGCCAGGATGAGGCCAGTCAAACCCCGCCGGCACCGGGAAACTCAACGGCTGCACCTGTTGCACGCCCTGGCGGCGCAACAGGTAAGGACGCGCCAGCAGGGCGAAGGTCACCAGCGTCGACGCCGGATTGCCAGGCAAGCCGATCACCGGCACACCACGAAAGTGGCCGCAGGTCAGGGGTTTGCCGGGCTTGATCGCCAATTTCCACAGGGCCAGTTCACCCTCTTCGCGCAGGGCGATGCCGAGGAAGTCCGCCTCGCCCACCGAGACACCGCCAGTGGACAGGATCAGGTCGACGGTCCCCAGTTCCGCAAGGCGCTGACGGGTCGCGGGCAGGTCGTCAGGCAGGATTCCGGCATCCAGCACTTCGCAACCCAGGCGCTGCAACCAACTGCACAGTACTACCCGGTTGCTGTTGTAGATCTGTCCCGGCCCCAGCGGCTGGCCGGGTTCCACCAGTTCGTCACCGGTGGACAGCACCGCCACCCGCACGCGGCGCAGCACTTCAAGCTCGGCGCAGCCCAGTGAGGCGGCCAGGCCCTGTTCGATCGGCCCCAGGCGAGTACCGGCCGCCAGTACCTGTTCGCCCACAGTGGTTTCCTGCCCCTGAGGGCGGATGTTCTGGCCGATTTTCAGAGGTTCGCCAAACCGCACCCGCTGATCGTCCTCGACCTGGGCGTTTTCCTGCATTTCGACGCAATTCGCGCCTGCCGGCACCGGCGCACCAGTGAAAATCCGCGCGCAGGTTCCAGGCTGCAATGGCTCAGGGGCCTGGCCGGCAAAGATCCGCTGGCTGACTGGCAAGGGCTCCCCCTGCCAGTCCTCCAGACGCAAGGCGTAGCCGTCCATCGCGCTGTTGGGCCAGGGCGGCAGGTCCAGGCTGGAGATCAGCTCCTCGGCCAGCACCCGGCCCTGAGTGTCGGCCAATGGCAAGCGTTCACGCTCGACTATCGGGGCCGCCTCGGCCATCGCCAACAGGCGCTGCAATGCCTCCTCCACCGGCATCAGGGCGCCGAGCTTGCCCGGCTTACCCACGGGATTCACAGGGCGCCGCCTGTTTCAGGTGCGGAACAAAATTGCAGGGGCGATGCCGCGAATCCAGCTGTTCGGCAAGAATCCCGTCCCAGCCAGTACGCACCGCATTGGTGGAGCCCGGCAGGCAGCACACCAGGGTGCCATTGGCCAGCCCGGCCAGTGCCCGGGACTGCACGGTGGAAGTGCCGATATCAGCGACCGATATCTGCCGGAACAACTCGCCGAAGCCATCGACCTGCTTGTCCAGCAGGCATGCCACTGCTTCCGGGGTGCTATCGCGCCCGGTAAAGCCGGTGCCGCCGGTAATCAGCACCACCTGGACCACGTCGTCGGCAATCCAGGTCGCGACCTGGGCGCGGATCTTGTACAGATCGTCCTTGAGCAGAACCCGCGCCGCCAGACGATGGCCGGCGGCGCCCAGGCGTTCGACAAAGACCTGCCCGGAGGTATCGGTTTCCAGGGTGCGAGTGTCACTGACGGTCAACACCGCAATGTTCAGCGGAGCAAAAGGTACATCAGCCTTGGCTTTCATAGGCTCGATCCAGAGGTAGGAGAAACAGCCCGGTGTTATATCACAGCGCCCTCCTTTGCCGCCGCTGCGCCACCGGCAATCACCGCGGCCCGGCCAGCCGCTGGACACTGACGCGCGGCACGCTAATCTGCCGTGCCGAACGCCTGCGATCCGCCCGGCAACGTGGCAGAATGTCCCTGGCCAAGGAACTTGCAGGCGTTGTATACGTCTGAAGACCAGCACTCAAAAGTACTCATTTCGGAGACACACAATGACTCAACGGACCCTCGCCACTTTCATGCTCGCACTGGGCCTGGCCACTCTCGCCGGTTGCGCATCGCCGACAGTGATCACCTTGAATGACGGTCGCGAAATCCAGGCCGTCGACACCCCCAAATACGACAAGGATTCCGGTTTCTACGAGTTTGAACAGCTGGACGGCAAGCAGACTCGCATCAACAAGGATCAGGTGCGTACCGTCAAAGAGCTGTAAGCCCGACGGTTGTCGATCTGAAAGCAATAAAACCCGCCGATGCGGGTTTTATTCTTTCTGCGCCATGGTTCTTCACCACGACAGGCTGATGCGGCTTTCGAACTCGCGCTCCTGCCCGGTCAGCGGGTCGATGAAACGCAGTCCCTGGGCCAGCAACTTCAGTGGCTTGGCAAAATCGTCCTCGGCGTCCTTGAGCACCTCGGGGTAGAACGGGTCATTGCAGATCGCCGCCCCCAGGGCACTCATGTGTACCCGCAGCTGATGCTTCTTGCCCGTTACCGGGTACAGGGCGTAGCGCCACAGGTCACCGTGCTTTTCCTTCACGTCGATCGCGGTCTCGGTATTGCTCAGCCCTTCTGCTTCCTGCATGCGGAAGAAGGGTTCACCGTCCACCAGCCGGCTCTTGTGCACCAGCGGAAAGCTCAGGTGCGGCAAGGCACCGGCAATCGCCTCGTAGCGCTTTTCAATCTTGCGGGTAGGAAACAGGGCCTGATAGGCCGAACGGCTGTCAGGATTCGCGGAAAACAGCACCAGCCCCGCCGTATGCCGGTCGATGCGATGCAAAGGCACCAGGTGCGGATTGCCCAGGCGTCGGATCAAGCGCCGCAGCAAGGTCTGTTCAACGTACTCGCCTGCCGGGGTCACCGGCAGAAAGTGCGGCTTGTCCGCCACCACCAGATGCTCATCGGCGTAGAGGATGGTTTCCTCGACGGCAATGACCTTCTCGTCCGGCACCTCGCGAAAATAGTGAATCCGCAAGCCTTCGCGATAGGCCAGCTCCTGGCTGATGGGTTGGCCCTGCCCGTCCAGCACCCGACCACGGGCGATGCGGTCGAGCCACTGCTCGCGGCTGATGGCCTTGAAGTGATCACACAGGCAATCCAGCACCGTCGGCCAGGAGCCTGGGGGCAGGTACAAGGTACTGGCCTGATGCTGTGCAGCGGAAAAACTGGCGGAGGACATACAGAAAAGCTCAAAGGATCAATGCAGGGCGGCATTATCCAACAGCCGCCGCAAGGAACCTAGGAACAGTTTCCAAGGCCTCAGGCGCAGGACTGCTTGGCCAGGGCTGCCGCCTCGGTGAACTCCTTGAGCCAGCGCAGCACATCCACCGCCTCCCAGCGGCCCGGATCGTAGAGTGCGTACAGCAACCCCTGGTAACCCACTACATCCAGTTGCCGGTGATAGCCCGCACGCTGGAACAAGGCTTCGATCTCGGCAAAGCAGGTATTGAAGTGCAGCTTGTTGAAGGGCGTCTTGCCCTCGGTGACCAGCCCGTCCAGGCGCAATTCAAGCACCGCTTCACGCACCACATCGGCAGACATGCTGTTCACGCTGTTTTTCAGTTGTTCGACATTGACCATCATCTGTTCCTTTAACGGTTTGAAGCGTCCACCACACTCATCAGGGTTGCTTGCGCCCCACATAACTGACCACCCACAGCACCACGCCCCAGATCTCGATCGAGCCCAGGTCATCCAGAACGATGGAAGGGATTGAAGGGCGCGCCGCCTTGAGCAGCAAGCCGCCACGAGGATCGGGCGCCAGCAGGCGCAACGAGTATTCGCTGGCGCCCTGGGGCCGTACCACCAGGTACTGGTCGACGACCGGAGTGGCCGAACGATCGACGATCAGCCGGTCACCGGGATAGATACCGAACCCCAGCAGGTTGTCGTCGTCCACCAAGAGGCCGTGGATCTGTGGCGCGCCCAGCCCCAGAGTCCGGTCAAGGGAAAAACCGCTGCCGCTGGGGTCATTGGCCATAGAGGCAGGCTCGCTGTCGCCCAGCTCCAGAAAACGAGCTGGCAACGGCTGCGAGCGTTCGGTACCGGTCAGGAAAGTGAGAGACATGGCGAGACTCCTCGATTGCTGTATATGCATACAGTAAACCAATCGAAGGATCTCGCCAATGAATTCAATCGACAAGCGACGAGCGTAAGCCACGTCGCAGAGGAACGGGACTCAACGCAGGAAAGCCACCACTTGCTCGGCATCGAAGGGCCAGCCCAGCTCGGCGCCGGTGTCCACCCGGCGCAGCACCGGAATGCGCAAGCCGTAGCTTTCGAACAGTGGCTGGCTGTCGGCGATATCCACCAGCTCGACCATCAGGCCGTGTTCCACCAGGGGCATCAGCTCGGCCTCGGCGAGTTCGCACAGATGGCAACCAAGGGTGCCGAACAATTGGCATTCAGGGGGCATGACTGGGCAACCAAAAAGGAACAGGTGCCTATTCTAGGCCCGAGAGAAAAAGCCGTCGACCAACTGCACTCAGAGAATGAAACGAACCCGGCGGCAGGGTCCCGTGGACAACCCCGCCGCCCGGGCACAGGGCTTGTCGACCGTTTCTGAACAGGGCGAAGGCTCATGAATATGAGGCATTCTCGATAAAGAATGACCTGAATCAGCGTCACTTTCCGCCGCTCGGGTAATCCTCGCGCCTTTTTTGCCTCTAGGCTTTGCCCTGCCCGCCCCTTGTCCGGAGATGTCCGTTGTTTGCCAATCTGCTGATCATTCTTGCTTCGTCACTGGTGGTTATCGCGCTGTTCCGACGCCTGAGCCTGCCTCCGGTGCTGGGCTACCTGTCGGTGGGCCTGATGGTCGGCCCCACCGCGCTGGACTGGGTCAACGACAGTGAGGACCTGCCAGACCTGGCGGAGCTGGGGGTGGTGTTCCTGCTGTTCTCCCTGGGGCTGGAGTTTTCCCTGTCGAAGATGCTCGCCCTGCGCCATGTGGTGTTTGGCCTGGGCAGCCTGCAGGTGCTGTGCACCGGGCTGATTCTCGGCGTGCTCCTGGCGCTGTTCGGCATGCCCCTGACCGCGGCGCTGATGCTCGGCACCGGGCTGGCCTTGTCCTCCACCGCGATTGTCAGCAAGGAGCTGACCAGCCTCGGCGAAATCTTCAGCAGCCACGGGCAGAACGCCATCGGCGTGCTGCTGTTCCAGGACGTGGTGGCGGTGCTGTTGCTGACCCTGGTGCCGGTCTTCGCCGGTAGCAGTGAACACGCCTGGTACTGGGCCCTGCCGGCGACCCTGGGCAAGACCGTGGTGCTGTTCGTCGGTCTGCTGCTGGCCAGCCGCTGGCTGTTGCCCCGGCTGTTCCACGAAGTCGCTGCCTCGCACTCCGCCGAGCTGTTCGTGCTGCTGGCCCTGGTGATCGTCCTGCTCACCGCCTGGCTCACCCACTTGCTGGGCCTGTCGCCGGCGCTGGGGGCCTTTCTCGCTGGCATGCTGCTGGGGGAAAGCCATTACCGGCACCAGATCGAAGCCGACATCCGCCCGTTCCGCGACATTCTCCTGGGGCTGTTCTTCGTCAGCATCGGCATGCTGATCGACCTGCAACTGTTCATCGACCACGCACTGCTGATCACGGGCCTGACCCTGGCCCTGCTGCTGATCAAGGGCTCGGTGGTGGCGGCCTTGCTCAAGCTGCGCGGCAGTGACGGCGAGACCGCCTGGCGCAGCGGCCTGGCCCTGGCCCAGGGCGGCGAATTCTGCTTCGCGCTGATGGCGCAGATGCAACTGAGCCAGATGATTCCGCCCGACATCAGCAGCCTGCTGCTGGCCGCCACCTTCTGTTCGATGCTGGTGACCCCGCTGCTGCTGCGAGCCGCTCCGCTCGTCACCGCGCGCTTGCACCGCAAGCCCAACCAGGCCGCGCAGCTGGAGGAAATCAGCGCGCAGAACGCCCAATTGCAGGGCCATGTACTGATTTGCGGTTATGGCCGGGTCGGCCAGTCCATCGGCCGCTTCCTGCGCCACGAACAACTGCGCTACATCGCCCTGGACGATGACCCGGTGCGGGTCCAGGAAGCGTCCGCGGGTGAAAGCTGCGTGCATTACGGTGACTGCCGGCGTGGCGACCTGCTGGCCGCTGTAGGCCTGGGACGGGCACGGTTGCTGGTGATTGCGGTGGATCAGACCGATATCGCGCTGACGGTGCTCAAGGCTGCGCGCCGCCTGGACAGCACGGTGCCGATCCTGGTGCGGACCCGTGACGACAGCCAGCTGGCGGAACTCAAGGCCGCCGGCGCCAACGAAGTGGTGCCCGAACTGCTGGAGTCGAGCCTGATGCTCGCCTCCCACGCATTGATCATGCTCGGCCTGCCGGAACAGCGGGTGCAGCGCACCGTCGATGAAGTGCGCCACAGCCGCTATCGGCTGCTGCACGGCTTCTACCACGGCGCTCAAAGCACGACTCAGGACAACCGCGAGCCCCCCGCCGTGCAACTGCACGTGGTGAAACTCGACGCCGGTGCCCACGCCTGCAACCAGCCGTTGCACGAACTGCACCTGGAGACGCTGGGCGTCGATGTACGTGGGGTGCAGCGCAATGGCAACGACCTGCCGTTGAACCCGAGCCCGTGCCTGCAAGCCGGCGACCGGGTGCTGATATCCGGCCCGCAGGCCGCCATCGAAGCCTGCGAAGCTCACCTGCAAGCCGGTTGAAAACGCCCCGCCAGCGCCCTGCACGGCACACCCCCAGGGCCTGCCAGGCAGGGACCGCGGCTTCAGTCCTGGCTCACCGCGCCGATCTTGTGCAACGACAGGTCGGCGCCGTAGTACTCCTGCTCCTGGGTCAGGCGCAGCCCGCAAGCGGCCTTGATCAGGCCATACACGGCAAAACCGCCCAGCAATGCCACCAGCACCCCAAGGCCGGTGCCGACCAACTGGCTGACCAGGCTGACCCCGCCCAACCCGCCCAGGGCGCTCTGGCCAAAGATCCCGCAGGCGATGCCGCCCCACACGCCGCACAGGCCATGCAGCGGCCAGACCCCGAGCACGTCGTCGATCTTCCAGCGGCTTTGCGCAGCGATAAAGCACCAGACGAACAGCGCACCGGCAATCGCTCCGGTGGCCAGGGCGCCCACTGGGTGCATCAGGTCCGAGCCGGCGCAGATCGCCACCAGCCCCGCCAGCGGTCCGTTATGCAGGAAGCCCGGGTCGTTGCGGCCGACAATCAACGCCGCGACCGTGCCACCGACCATGGCCATCAGCGAGTTCACCGCCACCAGCCCGCTGACGCCCTGCAAGGTCTGGGCGCTCATCACGTTGAAACCGAACCAGCCGACAATCAGGATCCACGAACCCAGGGCCAGAAACGGAATGCTTGACGGCGCGAACGCCACCAGCTTGCCGTCGCGGTAGCGGCCGTTGCGCGGCCCCAGCAGCAACACCGCCGCCAGCGCCAGCCAGCCGCCCATGGCGTGTACCACCACCGAGCCGGCAAAATCATGGAAGCTGGCACCAAAGCGCTGCTGCAACCAGGCTTGCACCCCGAAGTTGCCGTTCCACACCAGCCCCTCGAAAAACGGGTAGACGAAGGCCACGATCAGCACCGTGGCGCACAATTGCGGAACAAAACGCGCGCGCTCGGCGATGCCACCGGAGATAATCGCCGGGATCGCCGCGGCGAAGGTCAGGAGGAAGAAGAACTTCACCAGGCCGTAGCCGTGATCGGCGCTGATCACCGCTGCCGGTTGCAGGAAGCTCACGCCGTAGGAGATCCAATAGCCTATAAAGAAATAGGCCAGGGTCGAGACGGCGAAGTCACTGAGGATTTTCGACAGCGCATTGACCTGGTTCTTCTGTCGGACCGTGCCGACTTCGAGGAAGGCAAAACCGGCGTGCATGGCCAGGACCATGACCGCCCCGATCAGGATGAACAGGGTGTTGGAACCGTGGACCAGGGTGTCCACAGCGCTTTGCAGATTTTCCATGGAGTAGGCAGATCCGAAATCGGTCGGTCATTGCCTGGCAATGCGTCCACGCCTTGCACCAAGTTGGCTCCCGAGCGTGCCGTCGCGCGCATTCGGTGAACCGTTTTGGCGCACCAGGGACGGCACGACAAGCCACGGGGAAATGACTGACCTGGGGTTAGGTTTTTTTTGGCCAGGGTTGACGCGGGCTACAGCGCTACCCTCGCTCGTTTTCGGCGCAGGCCGGGGGCCTGGCGCACCAGGACAAAGCAAAAGCTGTACCAGACAATTGCAGTGAACCTTCATCCTGGGCTCACACTCATAGCTCACACACGCAACTAACGGAGATGGAACCATGGCCAGCAAAACGGCAAAGACGGCTCAAGAAGTACTGATGGCGGATTTTCAGGCACTGGTCAGTGACACGGAGCGTCTGCTGGAACACACCGCAACCCTGGCCGGCGACCAGGCCGATGAGTTGCGCGAACAGATCCACGACAGCCTGCTCAAGGCCCGGGAAACCCTGCAGCTGACCGAGGACTCCCTGCGCCAACGTGGCCAGGCCGCGGTCACCGCGGCCGAAGACTATGTGCAGAGCAACCCTTGGCAATCGGTCGGGATCGCCGCCGGCGTGGGTTTCCTGATCGGCCTCCTGGCAACACGGCGCTGATATGGCTATGGATGAATCCACCTCGTCCGGCAGCGGCCCGAGCGCGTCCTCGCGGCGCCTGGGGGCCGCGGTGCTGGGGCTGTTGCACAGTCATGTCGAGCTGTTTGGCATCGAATTGCAGGAGCAGAAAGCACGCACCGTGAGCCTGCTGCTGTTCGCCGGGCTGGCCCTGGTATTTGCCCTGCTGTTGCTGGTGGGGCTGTCGGCCCTGGTGCTGATCCTGTTGTGGGACAGCTATCGCCTGGCCGGGATCATCGGCCTGTGCGTGTTCTACACCCTGGCGGCAATGTTCTGCGGCTTGCGCCTCAAGGCAGCGATCTACGACGAGTCCTCGCCCTTCCACGCCACCCTCGAAGAGCTGGCCAATGATCGGGAGCGCCTGCTGCCATGAAACTGCCTGAAGTCCCGCAGAACACTTCACGCCGGGAAATGCGCAAGATGCTGATCCGCCTGCGCATGGAAATGCACCGCCAGGAAATCCGCCACGAATCCCAGCAACTGTTGCAGCCCCTGCAACGGGTTCGCAGCCTGGGGCAGAGCTGGCAGTCAGGCCTGGGCATCAAGCACGCCCCACTCTGGGGCGTGGCGGTGGTCACCCTCCTGGGCTTTATCACCGGCAAGGGCGCCAAGAACGGCGGGGCCAGCAGCCTCTCGCGCCTGGTGCGCCTGGGTACCACGCTGCTGCCGCTGATCAAGCTGGTGCTGCAAGGCTCTTCGCGTAAATCCTGAACGGCCGTAACTGGCTGCATTCTTGCTAAGCAACCCGGATCGGCCCCTGACCCAGGGGCCGGCTCGCGGCCGCCTATCCATCGGCCACGGCCCCACTCCACCCAGACGCCTATAAGGAGGCCCTGTGATCGACGGGCAACCGCTCGCCTGCTTCCAGCCATTCATCGATACCGCCACAGGACGCATCGCCGGGGTCGAAGCCCTGGGGCGACTGCGCCAGGGCAATGGCCAGCTGGCGTCGGTGGGGCCGTTGTTCGCCGATCCGCGTACGCCCTCCAGCGCGTTGCGGCGCCTTGATCGCCAGGTCCGCGACGACGCCTTGCGGCGCCTGCACGAGGCCCCGGCGGACTGGTTCCTGAGCCTCAATATTTCCCCGCGCTGGATCAGCCGGCTGCGGCCCGGGCAGCCCCTGCCGAGCCTCAAGCAGATCCAGCGCAACGGCGTCGACCCGCGGCGCATCGTCTTCGAGATCACCGAGCTGGGAGGCGACAGCCAGCGCCTCAGCGAAGTGGTGGCGCGCTACCGCCAGGCCGGGGCGCGGATCGCCATCGACGACTTCGGCGCCGGCTACTCGCAGCTCGACCGGGTGCTGGCCCTGCAACCAGACATCCTCAAGCTCGACATGCGCCTGTTCCAGGCCGCGGCCCGTGGCGGCCCCAGCAGCGACGTGGTCAAGGCCCTGGCGCAGATGGCGGAAAAGACCGGCTGCTGGATCATTGCCGAAGGGGTGGAAACCGAAGCCGAGCTGGATTTCGCCCTGGAGTGCGGCTCGCGGTACGTCCAGGGCTTCCTGTTTGCCCGGGCCGAAGAACAACTGTTCGCCAGCGATGCCTTCGTCCAGCCCTTCGCCCGCCTGCGCGAACGCTACGTGCGGCACAAACTGGCCGAGCGCACCCGCCTGATGGGCATGCGCCTGCAACTGGCAGAACTGATGAACCTGCTGCAAGCCTGGGCCCAGGCCCAGGCGCCCATCAGCCAATTGCCCCGGGTCGACACCTTCCCCTGGCTGCTGCGTTTCTACCAGTGCGACCGCCACGGCACCCAACTGACGCCGAACCTGGAGTGGCGGCACAACCGGTGGCAGGCCGACAGCAGCTACGTCGGCCACAACTGGTCGTGGCGCCCGTACTTCTACCACCTGCTGGCCGAAGGCTGGGAGGAGCGGCGCCTGACCCTGTCCAACACCTATCGCGATGCCACCAGCAACCAGTACTGCCTGACCGCCGGGCAATTCTTCGACAATGGCCAGCGCCTGCTGCTGATCGACATCGACGCCGCCGGCCTGTAACCCCGGCCCCCAAAAGGCAGGGCGCAGGCCATGCGCCTCTTGCGGCGGCGCCCGGGAACCCGGAAGCTCTGCCCTTCAGTTTTTTTTCGGAGAGACCCCGCCTTGGATTGGCAGACCCTGCTCAACCGCGAACGCCTCGGAAAGCCAGTGCACAGCCCGGAAGAACTCGGCCGTAGCCCTTTCCATAAAGACCATGACCGCATCATCTTCTCCGGCGCCTTCCGCCGCCTGGGGCGCAAGACCCAGGTGCACCCGGTGTCCAGCAACGACCATATCCACACGCGCCTGACCCATTCCCTGGAAGTCAGTTGCGTCGGTCGTTCCCTGGGCATGCGCGTCGGTGAAACCCTGCGCGACGCCCTGCCCGACTGGTGCGAACCCAGCGACCTGGGGATGATCGTGCAGTCGGCCTGCCTGGCCCACGACATCGGCAACCCGCCCTTCGGCCATTCCGGCGAAGACGCCATCCGCCACTGGTTCCAGCAGGCCGCCGGGCGTGGCTGGCTGGACGCGATGAGCGAGGCCGAACGCCAGGACTTCCTCAATTTCGAAGGCAATGCCCAGGGTTTCCGGGTCCTCACCCAGCTCGAATATCACCAGTTCGACGGCGGCACCCGGCTCACCTACGCCACCCTCGGCACCTACCTCAAGTACCCCTGGACCGCGCGCCACGCCGATTCCCTGGGCTACAAGAAACACAAGTTCGGCTGCTACCAGAGCGAGCTGCCGCTGCTGGAACAGATCGCCCACAAGCTCGGCCTGCCGCAGCTGGAAGACCAGCGCTGGGCCCGGCATCCGCTGGTGTACCTGATGGAAGCCGCGGACGACATCTGCTACGCCCTGATCGACCTGGAAGACGGGCTGGAGATGGACCTGCTGGAGTACGCCGAAGTCGAATCCCTGCTGTTGGGGCTGGTGGGCGACGACCTGCCGGAAACCTATCGCCAGCTGGGCCCCAGCGATTCGCGCCGACGGCGCCTGGCGATCCTGCGGGGCAAGGCCATCGAGCACCTGACCAACGCCGCCGCCCGGGCTTTTGTCGAGCAGCAGGATGCGCTGCTGGCCGGCACCCTGCACGGCGATCTGGTGGAGCACATGCACGGCCCGGCCAAGCGCTGCGTACTGAATGCCAAGGACGTGGCACGCCGCAAGATCTTCCAGGACAAGCGCAAGACCCTGCACGAGATCGGCGCCTACACCACCCTGGAGATCCTGCTGAACTCCTTCTGCGGCGCGGCACTGGAGCAACACGGCGGCAAGACTCCGTCGTTCAAGAACCGGCGGATTCTCGATCTGCTGGGCAACAATGCGCCCGACCCGAACTGGCCGCTGCACACCTCGTTCCTGCGCATGATCGACTTCATCGCCGGCATGACCGACAGCTACGCCAGTGAAATGGCCCGGGAAATGACCGGGCGTTCGAGCCCGCAATAACCGCTCCCCAGCAAGTGCCTGGCCGCTGCGCCAGGCACTTGATATGACCCTCAACATGCAAACTGCAACTAAGGGATTCCCCTATGCCGGGCATCGCCGTAGAGCAGACCCTATTTCGAAATATCCCACTCCCGCTGCCACCGAACACAAAGGCTTAATCGGCTTTTCTTTCACCGGCACATCTAAGGAATTCCCTTAGCCATCACGACCGAATCAAACATTCAAAATACTAGAGCAAGTACTCAAACAAAAAGAGCAACTAGCTTTGAACACTTGTCATTGGTAACTCCAGATATATCCCTGTGCTCACAGAATTAAACATTCAGTTAGCCATTCAACCAAACATCCTACCTTCAAGAATCCACCGCCTGCGCCACACCCCTTGCCAATCAAGGCCGCCAGGCAAATTCCGTTAGCCCTCTATGCATTTACAATTTACGTACAAATAGACTTTTTGGTTTCGGATAGTCTCAATTTCAACAAGCTATCCCCCCGCTAGCCGCCCCCCCGGAAAATTAATTTTGCGCTGCGCTGTAACGTTTTCACTGCAACTCACTCAACCCTTTTGTCATACCTGAATTTGCACTGAACCCTCCAGCACTGACTCAGGAACTGTCACCCCGCGCACTTGAACACTGAGCCTGAGATATAGATATCAAAGGCACGAAATGTTCACAGAGCAGAACTAAAAGCGACGCCACTAGTTGAGCCTGATACCCGGCTTTCCGATTGTCCGTCACTTCGTCTTATTACAGTAAGGATGCCAAGTGCCCTATTCATTACGCACTGACCGCTCCCTTCTCCCCCACACCCGCGGCTGGTGCCTGGGGCTGCTGCTGGGCCTGACGTACCTGACGCCGGCCCTGGCCGATAACCTGCAACCGGGCCAGGAAGCCCTGCGCCTGCAGCAGCAACAGCAACGCGACCTGCAACAATTGCAACTGGAACAGCGCCAGCGGCAGATGCAGCGCGGCAGCTTCAGCAGCACCCCGGCCAGCCCCGCCCTGCCACAGCAGCCTGCCAACGACGAGCGTTGCTGGCCCCTGAGCGGCACGCGCATCGGCGGTGTCAGCCTGTTCGACAAAACCCGGCTCAACGACTACATCAAGCCGTACGTAGCGCCGTGCATGGGGGTCAATCAGATCAACCAGTTGCTCGCGGCCATCACTCGCCTCTATGTCGAGGCCGGCTACATTGCCAGCCGCCCGTACCTGGCCAGCACCCCGGCCGCCGGGCACAGCCTGGATATCCTGGTCGAGGAAGGCTACGTCGAAGCCATTGAACTGGCCGACCAGAGCCTGCCGGTGTCCCTGGGTGGGGCCTTCCCCGGCATGCTCGGCAAGCCGCTGAACCTGCGGGACCTGGAACAGGGCCTGGATCAACTGAACCGCCTGCGCTCCCTGGACCTGACCGCCGACATCGCCCCCGGCAGCCAGCCCGGCGCCTCGCGGATCATCCTGCGTTCACGCAGCAGCGCCGCGCGCTGGGGCCTCGGCCTGGGTGTGGATAACCTCGGCAGCGCCGGCACCGGGCGTGACCGCCAGTCGATCAACCTCAACCTCGACAGCCCGTTGCAGATCAACGACGCGCTGAACCTGAACTACAGCGACACCCTCAACCACGGCCCGCGCTACAGCCGCAGCAGCAGCCTGTTCTACTCGGTGCCCTACGGCTACTGGACCTACAGCCTGTTCGCCAGCCACGCCGAATACCGCGCGCCGCTGAAGCTGGCCCGCACCACCCTGTACAACAGCGGCCGCACCGACATGGTCAGCGGCCGGGCCGACCGGGTGCTGTGGCGCGACCAGAGCCACCAGCTCAGCGCCAACCTGCAACTGGCCTACAAGGACGTCGACAGCTACCTGCAAAAGGCCCACCTGCAGATCCAGAGCCCGACCCTGACCGTGGCCGAGGCCGGGCTCAACCTGTTCTGGCTCGACAGCGCGGTGTGGAACCTGGATGTCAATTACGCCCAGGGCCTGACCTGGTTCGGTGCCGACCGCGACTCGCAACAGGTGCAGCGCAACCTGCCCCAGGCGCAGTTTCGCAAGTACCGCGCCGGCCTCAGCCAGTGGCGCAACGGCCAGCTGGGCGAGCAGCGCTGGCAGTGGCAGAGCCAGCTCTCGGCGCAGTACAGCCCGGACCCGCTGCCGGCCATCGAACAACTGCTGGGCACCGACGATTCGGCGGTGCGCGGCTACCGCCTCAACAGTGCCTCCGGCGCCATCGGCGCGGTGTGGCGCAACACCCTGCGCCTGCCGCTCAACAGCGAGCTGCCGGTCAAGTTCACCCCGCGCCTGGGCCTGGACAACGGCTGGATCAAGGCCGAGCACGGGGCCCAGAGCCGGCACCTGAGCGGTGCCAGCGTGGGCCTCAACCTGAGCTGGAAGACACTCCAGCTGGACCTGGACTACCAACGCAGCCTCAACCGGCCAGAGGGGTTCCGAACGGAACCGGAAGTCTGGCTGGCCAGGCTCAGCCTGCAGATTTGACCCGACCGCCAATTAGCCTGAACCACCCGACGAACCTGAGCACCACGCGCCGTTGCCCCCTTAGAAAGCAACGCCCGGCTCACCCAATCAGAACGAGGTTCTCATGCCTGACAACACTCACAGGTTCCACCTTTCGCCCCAGGGCACTTTGCGCTGGACCATCGCCGGCTTGCTGCTGGCGTCCCATCTCCCCCTGGCCCTGGCCGGCGGGATCACCGTGGTCGAAGGCCCCGGCGGCACCCCGCAGCTGCAGAACCAGGGCGGCGTGCCCATCGTCAACATCGTCGCGCCCAATGCCGGCGGCCTGTCCCACAACCAGTTCCTCGACTACAACGTCGGGCAACAGGGCGTGGTGCTGAACAACGCCTTGCAGGCCGGGCAGTCGCAACTGGCCGGGCAACTGGCGGCCAACCAGCAGTTCCACGGCCAGGCGGCCAGCGTGATCCTCAACGAAGTGATCAGCCGCAACGCCTCGCAACTCAATGGCGCCCAGGAAATCTTCGGCCGCGCCGCCGACTTCGTGCTGGCCAACCCCAATGGCATCTCGGTCAATGGCGGCAGCTTCATCAACACCCCCAACGCCAGCCTGGTGGTGGGTCGCCCGGAACTCCAGGACGGCAAGCTGCAGGGGCTCAACACCCAGAATGCCCGGGGCCAGCTGGATGTCCACGGCGGCGGCCTGCGCAACGCCGAGGGTTCGATCAACCTGATCGCCCCGCGCATCGACAGCCAGGGCGCCCTCAGCGCCCGGGACCAGTTGAATGTCACCGTCGGCCGCAACCAGCTGGACTACCCCAGCGGCCAGGTGCGCAACGTCGACCCGGCGAGCCGCACCCAGGAGCAGCGCATCGACGCCAGCCTGTTCGGTGCCATGCAGGCCGGGCGGATCAATATCGTCAGCACCGCTGAAGGCGCCGGGGTGCGCGTCGGCGCCGTCCAGGTGGACGGCCGCGACGGGGTCAAACTGAGCTCCGCCGGTGACCTGGACCTGCGTGGCCAGGCCGTGGACAACAGCCTCGACGCGGTCCGCGCCGGGGTGCGCAGCCAGGGCGATATCGAACTGCACGGGGCCAAGGACCTGACCCTGGCGGCCACCGACGTCAGCGGCCGTAACGTCAAGCTCGATGCCGGACGCAACCTGACCCTGAGCAGCGTCGAAAGCCGCAAGCTCCAGGAAAAACGCCAGCAATGGGACAAGAGCACCATCGGTATCACCTGGGAAACCTACGACCGCACCGAAACCGACAGCGACACGCGCCAGCACGGCAGCAAGGTGCTGGCCCAGCACAACGCCGAGTTGAAATCCGGCGCCGCGACGCAGATCCACGGCAGCAGCGTCGAGGCCGGCAATAACCTCAAGGCCCACAGTGGCGGCGACCTGCAACTGACCGCCGCCACCGAAACCCAGACCCAACGCGACCAGGGCCAGCACCGCAAGCACCTGTGGAAGGAAAACTGGGAAAGCGCCAGCAGCCAGCAACGCAGCGTCACCAGCCAGCTCAAGAGCGGCCAGCAACTGGAACTCGAAAGCCAGCAAAAGCTACGCCTGGAAGGCGCCGAGCTGCACAGCCGGCGCGATATCCAGCTGACCGCCAAGGACGTCGACATCACCAGCACCAGCCGCCAGCAGAGCCAGAGCAACCAGCATTACTCCGGCGACCTGGTGGGCGGTGGTTTCTTCGGCAAGAACGCCGACGGCGACCAGGGCAAGACCGAGAACCAGGGCAGCAAGGTCAACGCCGACGGCAAGCTGATCGTGAGCGCCGACAGCGTGCGCATCAGCGGCAGTCAGGCCCGGGGCCGCACCGAGGCCAGCGTCATCAGCAACAAGGGCTCGCTGACCATCGACGGCGTGCAGGACACCTCGCACAGCAACAATCACAGCAAGGACAGCAAGTTCTTCGGCATCGCCAAGGACGAGAGCCGTCAGCAGAGCAAAGGCAGCACCACCGTCGGCAGCCAGCTGCGTTCGGACAGCAACCTCAAGTTGCAAAGTGCAGAGGACCTGACCATCAGCGGCTCCCAGGTCGCCGCTACGGGAGCGCTGGACGCCAGCGCCAAGGGCACGGTCAAGGTCGTCGCAGCCGAAGACACCCAGCACGACAGCAGCAGTACCCAGAAACGCGGCTTCGACGCCTACGCCAAGGAAAACGCCCCGGGCACCGGCCAGTACCGGGCCGGGGTGCGCTACCAGGATGAGCAGCGCAACGACAGCAGCGACAGCACCCGGCAACAGGCCTCCAGCCTCACTGGCGGCACCCTGGCCGTCACTGCCGGCGAAGACCTCAAGGTGCAAGGCAGCGAGCTTGCGGCCACGGCCGGCGATGCCAGCCTGAGCGGCAAGCAGGTCCAGTTGCTGGCGGCGGACAACAGCACCGACAAGCACAGCGACACCACCACCACAGGGGGCGGCTTCTACTACACCGGCGGCCTGGACCGCGCCGGCAACGGCGTGGAAGTGGCCCACACCAGCAGCCAGGACACAAGCCACAAGAGCACCGCGCAAACCAGCCACATCGCCGCCAGTGGCAACCTGAGCATCAACGCCGGCAACCGCCTGACCACTGAAGGTGCCCAGGTCAAGGCCGGCGGCGCGCTGCAGGTCAAGGCGGGCGAGATCGACAACCGGGCCGCGCGCAACAGCGAAAGCAGCAGCCACCAGGAGAACAACTGGGCGGTGGATGTGGGCGCCAACGTCGAATACAAGGGCGTCACCCGTCCCATCGAAAAAGCCATTCAGGGCGTGGCCCAGCGCAAGTTCCACCAGCCTGGGGTGCTCGATGCCCTGGAACAGCCCAATGTCGGGCTCGATGTGGACGTCAGCCACCAGAACCGCCAGCGCAGCGAAAGCGCCAGCACCGCCGTGGTCAGCCAGTTGAGCGGCACCCAGGTCACGGTCAAGGCCGACGGCCAACTCAAGGACCAGGGCACCCAGTACCGCGCCACCGACGGCGCGCTGAAGATCGACGCCGGCAGCCTGCTGGCCAGTGCCGCCAGCGATACCCACAGCAGCAGCGAACAGGCGGTGGACGCCAAGGTTGGCGTGCGGGTCTACACCAACACCGGTGAGGACCTGAACATCCGCGGCAGTGGCGCCGGTGGCAACAGCAATGTCTCCCGCAGCAGCGAGAAGGCCCAGGTCGGCAGCTACGCCGCCAGCCAGGGCGTGGACATCAAGGTCGGTGGCGATGCCCGCTTCGAAGGCAGCCAGTTCAATGGCGGCCAGGGCGGCGTCGACCTCAAGAGCGGCGGCCAGCTGGCGCTGAATCAGGCCAACGACCGCCAGAGCAGCAGCGACTCCAGCCTGCGCGGCGACGCCTCGCTGACCCTGGGCACCACGCCCGGTAGCAGCGGCACCAACCTCAACGTCGGCGCCGGGTTGCAACTGGATCACAAGAACCTCGAACAGCAGGACAGCCAGGCGCGAGTCGCCAGCATCCTGGGCCAGGGACCGGTCAACCTCAAGAGCGCCGGCGACCTGACGTTGCAAGGCACGCAGATCGGCAACGCCGCGCGCCCCACCGGCGACGTCACGCTGGACGCCGGCGGCAAGCTCGACCTGCAAGCCGCGGTGGACACCCACCACAGCCAGGGCAGCAACCTCGGTGGCGGCCTCACGGCCGGTGGCAGCAAGACCAGCAGCGAGCAAAGCAGCGGCAAGAGCGCCAACCTCAGCGCCAACTTCAACATCGGCCGGGTGTCTGAAAACGACCAGAGCCAGCGCGGCGCCCAGGTCTACAGCCTGGGCCAGGTCCGCCTGGAAAGCGCCGCCGCGGACGACAGCGCGATTCACCTGCAGGGCACGCGAATCGACGCCGGCAAAGTGGTGCTGGAGGCGGCCCAGGGCGGCATCTTCCAGGAGTCGGCGCAGTCCACCCAGGCCCACAACAACTGGGGCCTGACCCTGGGCGCCGGTGGCAGCATGGGCAAGACCACCCTGGCCGACGCCGGTGAACACGACTCGCCGAAAGTCGACCGCGGGATCAATGCCCGGGCCAAGATCGACGTCGACCAGCGCCAGAGCAGCACCCAGCACAACAGCCTGATCAAGGCTGACCAGGTGACCCTCGACAGTGCCGGCAACGTGCACCTGGCCGGTGCCAACATCGACGCGCAACGGCTCGACGGGGCGATAGGTGGCGACCTCACTGTCGAAAGCCGCCAGGACCGGCTGCGCAGCACCCAGGTCAATATCGACGCCAAGCTGGAAGTGGCGAAGAACCAGCCGGGGCTGGTGGACAAGCTGGCCAAGCCGGCCGGCCCGCTCAAGGACGACCTGAAGGCCAAGGCCGAGAAGGGCTTCGACAAGCACCGGGAAAAACTCGAAAACGCCGTCGACAAGGGCGCCGACAAACTCGGCTCGGCCAAGGACAGCCTGGTCGCCAAGGCCAGCGACGCCAAGGAGCGCCTGGGGGAAAAACTCAGCCGCAGCGCCAGCTACGACGTCAACCCTGAGCCACGCGGCGCCTTTGGCAACGGCGTGGACAAAGCCAAGAACTACCTGGCCGACAAGGCCGACGCCGTGGGCAATCGCTTCTCCAGCCTGAAAGAGCGTTTCTGGCCGAAAACCAGCGACAGCTACTCGGTCAGCGAGAAGAACACCACCGGCAGCAAGGTGGCCAACACCGCTGAAGGGGTGCTGTTCGGCGACAAGAGCGGCACCACCTCCTACACCCCGACCTTGAACCTGGGCTTCAGCCACGCCGGCAAGGACAGCGTGCAACAAGCCTCGGGCATCACTGGCCGGCAAGGGGTGAACCTGCAGGTCAGCGGCGAAACCCGGCTCACCGGTGCCCGCATCGGTGCCAGCGAAGGGCGAGTCGAGCTGGGGGGTTCCAAGGTCACCAGCAACGCCCTGGCCGGCTCGGACTACCGCGTCGACGCCGGGCTCAACCTGTCCAAGTCACCGGTCAACCTGGCCCTGGGCGCCGGTAGCGAACTGACCCGCAAACAGGACGAGGCGACCAGCCAGGACCAGCTGTTCAACCTCGGCCCGCTGCGTGTCGGCGGCCACAGTGACAGCCAGCTGCTGCAAGCCGGCATCGATCAACAAACGCCATGAGGTCATGGCCGCCCTCCTCTGTGGAGGGCGGCCTGGCGTGGCCCGATGGCCTGCGAGCCCTCTTCAACTTCCCTTCTATGCCAACTGCCTGTAATCCCTCCCCTTATTCTTTGTAAGACCCGTCTTAGATTGCGTCTTTCAGCACTTTCGCAACTTTTTCCCCTTACCAGCTGGGCTACTGTTCGGGCTTTCTATTGACCGGCAGGAGACCACTATGGGTTCAGTACTCATCATTGATGACCATCCCGTCATTCGCATGGCCATTCGTATCTTGCTGGAGCACGAGGGGTATCTGATCGTTGGCGAAACCGATAACGGCGTCGATGCGCTGCAAATGGTCAGGGAATGCGAACCAGACCTGATCATCCTCGACATCTGTATTCCCAAGCTGGATGGCCTGGAGCTTCTGGAACGCTTTGGCAACATGCCAAGCCCCGTGCGGACCCTGGTCCTGACCGCCCAATCGGCGATCCTGTTCGCCAATCGCTGCATGCGCGCCGGGGCCAGCGGCTATGTCTGCAAGCAGGAGGACCTGAGTGAGTTGCTCAGCGCCGTCAAGGCGATCTGCAGCGGCTACAACTACTTCCCCAGCCTGGCCCTGCATGTCGAGCAGAGCGGTCTTGAGCAGACGCTGGATCTGGCCCAGTTCAACTCGCTGAACGACCGGGAACTGATGGTCCTGCAACTGTTCGCCATGGGCCAGACCAACAAGGAAATTGCCGCTGGCATGTTTCTCAGCAACAAGACCGTCAGCACTTACAAGAAGCGCATCATGCAGAAACTGGCGACCACCTCGATGAACGAGCTGGTGGATATGGCCAAGCGCAATGAATTGATATGAAACCCATGCCGGCAAACTCGCCGACGCGCCGGGTAACCCGGCCATGATCGCGCCCCCGCAACCTTTCGCTATCGTCGCCTGGCTGGTCCTCTCGCTCGGTGCCGGGCTGTGCCTGCTGCGGCTGTACCAGCAACGGCGCCAACGGCGGCATCAGTTGCAGGCACTGGAGCAGAGCGTGGCAAGCCTGAACGCCCGCCTGCAGCAGGCCGAACAGGCCAACCGCCTGAAAGGCCAGTTCCTGGGCCACCTCGGCCATGAAATCCGTACGCCACTGCACGCCTTCATCGGCCTCCTGGAACTGGTGCTGCGACGCACCGAAGCCCACTCCCCCAACCACGCGTCCCTGAAACTGGCGCTAGATGCCGCCACGGACCTGCAAGAATTGCTCGGCGACCTGCTGGACATGAGCCGGATCGAATCGGGACAACTGCGACTGAACCCGAGCTGGACCCACCTGCGCGGCAGTATCGACACGGTGCTCGGCGTGTTCCAGGCCCTGGCGCGGCACAAGCACCTGCAACTGAGCCTGGAGTACAACGCGCCGGCTCCCGAGCCGCAGGTGCTGGTGGATGCCCTGCGTTTCAAGCAGGTCCTGACCAACCTGCTGAGCAATGCCCTGAAATTCACCCAGCAAGGCAGGATCCACGTCAGGTTGCAATTGCTGCCGGCGGCGCATGCCGGGCACTTCGACCTGCAGTTGCAGGTGCTCGATAGCGGCATCGGCATTCCCCCCCACGAGCGCCAGCGCCTGTTGCAGCCCTTCGCCCAGGTGGACCCGAGCAGCCAGTCGCCCCGCGACAGCAGTGGCCTGGGCCTGCCCATCAGCCATCAACTGTGCCTGCAAATGGGCGGTAGCCTGAGCCTGCACGGCCGCAGCGGCCCGGGATGCGAGGCCCGTGTCAGGCTGACCCTGCCCGGCCGCGAGGCGATCGTCGCGGAGCATGCCAAGGCCATTCCAGCGGCCGCCCAACTGCCACTGGTGGTGCTGCTGGCGGACGATCACCCGGCCAGCCTGTCGTTGCTGCAGGGGCAACTGGAACACCTCGGGCACCGGGTCACCTGTGCCTGGGACGGGGCGCAGGCCTACCAGCTATGGCGCGAGGGCGACTTCGACCTGCTGATCGTCGACTGCAACATGCCCTCCATGGATGGCTACCAGCTGGCCAAGGCGATACGTCAAAGCGAAGCGTTCGAACAACAGCCGGCGGTCACCCTGATCGGTTGCAGCGCCAGCCATGATCCGCAGACGCTCCAGCGCGGGCTCGACGCCGGCATGCACGACTGCCTGTGCAAGCCCCTGGGCCTGGACCTGCTGGACCTGCACCTGGCCACGCTCAAGCCATTGCCCAGGGCCGACAGTTTCAGCATCGCAGCCTTGCGCACCCTGACCCGTGGCGAACCGCTGTTTGCCCGGCGCATGCTGGAAAACCTGCTGCAGTGCTGCCACACCGATCGCCACCAACTGCGGATGATCACCCCCGGCGATGTTGCCGCCCTGGTAGCGCTGGCCCACAAGATCAAAGGCTCGGCGCTGATGGTTCGGGCCAGCGGCCTGCTGACCGCCTGTGACGCCCTGGAACAGGCCTGCGAGAAACGGGCGGAGGTGGCTGCCCTGGACACCGCCATCAGCAACCTGGACCTGGCGCTGGTGCGGTTTTCCCAGTCCTTGCATCACCACCTGGAACGCGTCACTCAGCCGTTGCCCGCAGCGCCCCGCGAGGCGGCCTTGTCTGCCTCTTGCCAGGAAAATATCAAAAGGCCAGTATTGCGCCGCCGTCAGCCACATCCATGAAGCCCGCCGCAACGGGCTCCTCGCCGCCATCGCGCCCCGGCAGGGCCAAGGCAGGAATGCCTGCCTTAACTATGCTTAGACGCTGAGCCATCCCTCATGCGCCCTTGGAGAGAATGGGAATGCCGAGCACGCCACAGCCTGTACAACGTCGCTTTCCCTTACATATCCATATCAGCGCAATGTTTACCCTGCTGTTGCTGTTCACTGGCGTGGTGCTGGGCATCTTCAATTACCAGCAGACCACCCGGATCATTCTTGGCAGCAGCGAGAAGCTCTTCCAGCGCATCGAGCAGGATGTGCAGGGCGACATCAACGCCACCTACCAACCGATCGGTCATCTGCTCAGCCTCCTGGCCGACGCTCCACCGACCCAGGCCGCGTCGCTGCAGCAGCGCCTGGAACTGCTCAAGCCGTTCAGCCACATGCTGGTGGACAACAGCGACCTTGCCTCGCTGTACCTGGGTTACGTCAACGGCGACTTCTTCATGGTCCGCCCCTTGCGCAGCGAAGCCCTCAGAACCGCCCGCCAGGCCCCTGAGGGCAGCGCCTACGAGGTCTGGAGCATCGAACGCGACGCCAGCACCGGCCAGGTCCACTCGCAGTCGCTGTTCTTCGATCCGCAGTTGTCGCTGATCAGCCGCCGGGACAACCCGGACGAGACCTACGATCCAAGGAGCCGCGAGTGGTTTTCCAGCGCCCGGGGCAGCAGCGAGCAGATCACCACCGAGCCCTACCTGTTCTATTCCACCGGCAATGTCGGCACCACCCTGGCGCGGCGCAGCGGCAACATGGCGGTCCTGGGCACCGACCTGACCCTGGAGCAACTGTCCGCGACCCTGGCCAAGCACCGGGTCACCCCCAGCACCGAAGTGGTGCTGCTGGATGACAAGGGCAACGCCGTGGCCTACCCCGACAGCGACAAGCTGATCATCGAGAAACACACCGCGCGCCTGATCAAGGGCAATGCCCTGAGCCCGGTGCTGGACGCGCTGCTGCGTGGACAGGCGCAAGACGGCCACCTGCTGGTCCAGGGGCGCAACTGGATCGTCGCCAGCAGCCATATCGACCAGGGCGGCCCCGGCGGCCTGCAACTGGCCCTGCTGGTGCCCGAGGACGAGCTGCTGGCCGATGCCTATCGGCTGCGCTGGCAAGGCGCCCTGATCACCCTCACCACCCTGCTGCTCTGCCTGCCCCTGGGCTGGTTGATCTCGCGGGTGCTGGTGCGCCCCCTGCGCGCCCTGGTGCAGGAAGCCGATGCGATCCGCAGTTTCGATTTCGACTATCCGGTGTCACGTCGCTCACCGGTGCTGGAGGTCGATCAACTGAGCGTTTCCATGGCCCGGATGAAAGACACCCTGGCGAGCTTTTTCGAGATCAACGCCAGCCTTTCGGCAGAAACCCGCTTCGACCCGCTGCTGCAAAGGGTGCTGTTCGAAACGGTGAAAATCGCCCAGGCCCAGGCCGGGTTGATCTACCTCTGCGAAAGCAAGGGCTCGCGCCTGGAGCCCCACGGGCTGATCATCGGCGGCGAACACCAGGACCTGCCGCGCTTCAACATCGCCATCAAGGACCTGGAGGACCCCAGGCTGCCGCCCTGGCTGCGCCAGCTGACCGACAACGACAACGTGGTCACCACCCTGGGCTTCGAACAGGCCGGCAGCCTGCAAAGCGTGCTGCTGGCCCTGGGCAGTCCCAGCGCTCACTTGCTGGGCATCCGTTTGCATAATCGGCACAACGAAATGGTCGGCATGCTCCTGCTGTTTCTGGAAGACAGCGGCGCCCAGGCCGACCTGGACAAACTCAGCCCGGACCGCATCGCCTTTATCCAGGCGGTGTCCGCCACCGCTGCGCTGTGCATCGAAAGCCAGCGCCTGCAGAACAAGCAGAAGCAGTTGCTGGACTCCTTCATCCAGTTGCTGGCCGGCGCCATTGACGCCAAGAGCCCCTACACCGGCGGTCACTGCCAGCGCGTGCCGGCCCTGACCCTGATGCTGGCCGAAGCTGCCGCGGCCAGCCAGGACCCGAGGTTCGCCGCCTACCAGCCCACCGAAGACGAATGGGAAGCCTTGCACATCGCCGCCTGGCTGCATGACTGCGGCAAGGTCACCACTCCCGAGTACGTGGTGGACAAGGCCACCAAGCTGGAAACCCTGAACGATCGCATCCACGAGATCCGCACGCGCTTCGAAGTGCTCAAGCGCGATGCCTGGATCGACTACTGGCGCGCCCTGGCCGAAGGCGCCGCAGAACCGCCGCTGGCCCGCGAGCGCGAAGAGCGCCTGCAAGCCCTGGATGAGGATTTTGCCTTTGTCGCCCGCTGCAACCTGGGCGCGGAGTTCATGGCCGAAGCCGACCAGCTGCGTTTGCAGGCCATTGCCCAGCGCACCTGGAGCCGCACCCTGGACAATCGCCTGGGGGTTTCCTGGGAAGAGAACCAGCGCCAGCAACGTACCCCCGCGCCCAGCCTGCCGGTGCTGGAGCCGCTTTTGGCGGACAAGCCCGAGCACTTGCTGGAGCGCAACGCCACGGAAATCATGGCGGCGAACAACCCCTGGGAGTTCAAGCTCCAGGTGCCCGCCTACAAGTACAACCGTGGCGAGCTGTACAACCTGAGCATTGCCCGGGGCACTCTAACCGCCGAGGAGCGCTATGTGATCAACCACCACATCGTGCAGACCATCATCATGCTGGAGCACCTGCCCTTCCCCAGCCACTTGCAGAATGTCGCGGAGATCGCCGGCGGCCACCACGAGAAGATGGACGGCACGGGCTATCCCCGGCAGTTGAAACGCGAGCAGATGAGCCTGCCGGCGCGAATGATGGCGATCGCCGACATCTTCGAAGCCCTGACCGCCGCGGACCGCCCTTACAAGAAGGGCAAGACCTTGAGCGAGGCCCTGAACATCATGGCCATGATGTGCCGCGACGCCCATATCGACCCGGAGCTGTTCGAGCTGTTCATCGACCAGCGGATCTACCAGCAGTACGCCGAGCGCTTCATGGCGCCAGCACAGATCGACCCGGTGGATCACGCCTTGCTGTTGAAAAAGGCCGGGGTGAACGCCTGAGGCCTCAGCAGTCGCTCAGACGCAGGAAGATCGCGGCCAAACGCTCGATACCGGCCTGATCCTCGACGCTGAAACGGGCCAGGCTGGGGCTGTCCAGGTCGAGCACACCGATCAGACGGCCCTCCTTGACCAGCGGCACCACCAACTCGCTGTTGGAGGCACTGTCGCAGGCGATGTGCCCGGCAAAGGCATGCACATCCTCCACTCGCTGGGTTTGCAGGGTCGCCGCCGCGGTGCCGCAAACGCCACGACCAAAGGCAATCCGCACGCAGGCAATCTGCCCCTGGAACGGCCCGAGCACCAGTTCCTGGTTGCGGTTGAGGTAGAAACCGGCCCAGTTCAGGTCATCCAGCTGGCTATAGAGAAAAGCCGAGAACTGCGCGGCGTTGGCGATGAAATCGCGCTCATCGGCCAACAGCGACTCCAGTTGCGCGCACAGCAGCCCATAACCGTCCAGGCCCTGTCCGGCGTTTTGCAAATCGATCATGCTTTTTGCTCCAACAACTGCAAGCCCACCCAATAGCGGGCAAATTGATAGGCACAACGGCCATTGCGGTTGCCGCGGCCTGTGGCCCAGCGCACCGCGAGAATATCCAGCGCTTCGTCACGCTGCCAGCTGAGGCCGGCCTTGCGCGCCAGCTCGCCAATCCAGTGCTCCACCACATTGAGGAAGTGTTCCTGGGTGAAGGGGTAGAACGACAGCCACAGGCCGAAGCGGTCCGACAGGGCGATCTTGTCTTCCACCGCTTCGCTGGGGTGCAACTCGCCGTCGACGCGCTTCCAGTTCTCGTTGTCGCTTTCCTTTTCCGGCACCAGGTGCCGACGGTTCGAAGTGGCGTACAGCAGCACGTTCTCCGGCGCCTGCTCCAGGGAACCGTCGAGCACACTCTTGAGTACCCGGTAATCGCCCTCGCCGGCCTCGAACGACAGGTCGTCGCAGAACAGCACGAAACGCTGCGGCAGCTTGACCAGTTGCTCCACCACCCGTGGCAAGTCCGCCAGGTGGTCGCGCTCGATCTCGATCAGTCGCAGGCCACCCTTGGCATGTTCGGCCAGCAAGGCCCGCACCAGCGAGGATTTGCCCGTGCCGCGGGAACCCCACAGCAAGGCATGGTTGGCCGGCAGGCCGTCAAGGAACTGCTGGGTGTTGCGCGCCAACTGCTCGCGTTGCTTGTCGACCCCGATCAGATCGCTCAGGCGCATGTCCAGGCTGACCTCCAGCGGCAGCAGGAAACCGCTGCGCCCTTCGCGTTGCCAGCGGGCAGCCAGGCACTGACTCCAGTCGATGGGCTGGCGCAGGGCCGGCAACAAGGGTTCAATCCGCGCCAGCACCGCATCGGCACGTTCAAGAAATGCATTCAATCGGGCATCCACGACTTTTCCTCAGGCACGTTCAAGGTAATGATGCGGCACACAGAACAAACGCAAGCCCGATCAAGGGGTCTATCGCTTTATCAGCTGCTGCCCGGCCAGGCCGGCAACCAAAGATGATCAGCTATGCTTGCGCAGCGAAGGGAAACAAAAGTGGTTCAACCCCCCATGGATATCAAGTTCACCAACCGCCTGTCCTATAAACAGGCTCGGCTCACCGTACTGGTGGGTTTCATTCTGGGGACCGCGCTCAGTCTGCTGCAAATCGGCATCGATTATGCCAGCGAAGACGCCTCCATCAATCGTGAAATCCAATCGCTGCTGGAAATCAGTCACAACCCGGCCTCGCGCATCGCCTACAACATCGATGCCGAACTGGCTCAGGAGTTGACCCTGGGGCTGCTGCGCTCACCGGCGATCATTCGCGCGCAGTTGATCGACAACAACAATACCCTGCTGGCCAACGTCGAACGTCCGCCGCAACAGAACGGCTATCGGGCCATCAGCGACTTCCTGTTCGGCGCCGACCGCCAGTTCGAGGACCGCCTCTACCTCAGCCACCTGCCCGAGGAATCCCTCGGCACCCTGCACCTGGACGTCGATACCTATGCCTTCGGCAGCCGCTTTCTGCGCCGCGCCGAGGTCACCCTGATCAACGGTTTCGCCCGGAGCCTGATCCTGACCGGGATTCTCCTCGCGCTGTTCTACGTGATGCTGACCAAACCCCTGGTGGGCGTGATCCGCGAGCTCAGCAGCCGCGACCCGCGCAGCCAGAAGCAGGCCAAGCTGGAGTTTCCCCATGGCCACGAGAACGATGAAGTCGGGGTACTGGTCAAGGTGGCCAACCAGCAGTTCGAGATCATGGCCACCGAGATCCAGCAGCGGCGCAACGCCGAGAACCGCCTGACCGAATACCTCGGCCAGCTGGAGAACATCGTCTCGGCCCGCACCACTGAACTCAAGGCCAGCAACGCCCGCCTCAGCCAGTCCAACGAGGAACTGGAAGTCGCCCGGCGCACCGCCCTGGACATGGCCCAGGCCCGAGCGGCGTTCCTGGCCAACATGAGCCACGAGATCCGCACCCCGCTCAATGGCCTGCTGGGGATGATCGCGCTGTCCCTGGACAGCCCGCTGAACCCCGAGCAGCGCCAGCAGCTGTCGATAGCCCACGACTCCGGCAAGGTCCTGGTGGAACTGCTCAACGATATTCTCGACATGTCCAAGTTCGATGCCGGGCAACTGGAGCTGGAACGCATTCCCTTCGACCTTGGGGTGCTGGTGGAAGACACCGCCAACCTGCTGTCGCAAAACGCCGCGGCGAGTGTCGAGCTGGCGTGCCTGATCGCCCCGGACTTCCCGGCCCTGGTGCTCGGGGACCCGATGCGGGTGCGGCAGATCGTCAGCAACCTGCTGTCCAACGCCCTCAAGTTCACCCGCTTCGGCCGCGTCGATGTACGCCTGAGCACTCTGGGCGACGGAGTACGCATCGAGATCTGCGACACCGGCATCGGCATCGCCCAGGAAGCCCAGGTGCGGATCTTCCAGCCCTATACCCAGGCGGGCGCTGGCATCACCCGACAATACGGCGGCACCGGCCTGGGCCTGGCCCTGACTTACAACCTCTGCGAGGCCATGAACGGACGCCTGAGCATCAGTTCTGAAGTCGGCTTCGGCAGCCAGTTCTGCGCCGATCTGCCGCTGCCTTGCCACACCCCAGCCGCAGCACCGCCGGCACTTTCCGGCAACATCATCGCCATCACCGATGCTGGCAGCGGCCTGGCCGAGCTGCTGGCCAGCCTGCTGCCCCACTGGGGGCTGAGCTACCAGCGCTGTAATATCGAGGACTCCCTGGTCGGGCTCGATCCCGACCTGCTGATCACCGACTGCCCGGAATGCCTGTTCGGCCTGCGTCCGGCGATCAGCGCCCCGATCCTGCTGGTGACCGCCTATGGCAGTTTCCTGCCCAGCGAAGAGGCCAATGCCCTGGCGCCGCTGCAACAACAGGCACGGCCCCTGGCGCGCAACGCGCTGTACCAGACCCTGCGACGCTCGTTGCTGGCGGAAACCATCACCCTCAACGACGCCCAGCTGGAAATGCCGACGCCGCTGCGTCGAGCGGACATTCTGCTGGTGGAGGACAACCCGGTGAACCAGCTGGTGGCCAAGGGCATGCTGAGCAAGCTCGGTTGCGCGGTCACCGTGGCGGCCCATGGCGCCGAAGCCCTCAGCCAGCTGGAACAGCATCGTTTCGACCTGGTGCTGATGGACTGCAACATGCCGGTCATGGATGGCTACGAGGCCAGCCGGCAGATCCGGCGCAGCGGGCGCTGGCCAGACCTGCCGATCATCGCCCTGACCGCCAACGCCATGCCCGAGGAACGCGAACGCTGCCGCGCCGCTGGCATGAGCGACTACCTGGCCAAGCCATTTCGCCGCGAAGAGCTGATCGCCCTGCTGGACCTCTGGGTGCCGACTACGACAAGACTTTGATCTGTTGCAGCAAGCGATCCAGGCCGTCGCGCAGTTGATCCAGGCTATCGAGGTCGACCCCGCTGTCGCACAGCAGCGCCGCCTTCAACGGCGGTACTTGCGCGCGCAGGGCCAGGCCGCTGTCACTCAGGCTCAAATGCACTTCGCGCTCATCGCGCCCGGAACGCTGGCGCTGCACCAGTTGCAGCTGTTCCAGGCGCTTGAGCAGCGGGGTCAAGGTTCCGGAATCCAGGGCCAGCCGCTCGCCCAGGGCTTTCACCGTCGGCAGGGGGGGAGGCGCTGCCTGCCACTCCCACAGCACCAGCATCACCAGGTACTGCGGGTAGGTCAGGCCCAGGCGGTCGAGCATCGGCTTGTAGCCACGGACCACCGCTCGCGAGGCCGCGTACAGCTTGAAGCACAGCTGGGAATCGAGTTTCAGTGCATCCACGGAACCGTCGTTCATTTGAGCAGGGCTTCAATCTCGCGGGTCAGGTCCTGAGGCTTGGTCGCCGGAGCGAAGCGCTTGACCAGTTGGCCGTCCCGACCGATCAGGAACTTGGTGAAGTTCCACTTGATGCCCTGGGAACCCAGGACACCGGGAGCGCGCTTCTTCAGCTGGACGAACAACGGGTGGGCCGCGGCGCCATTGACGTCGATCTTCTTGAACAGCGGGAAACTCACGCCGTAGTTGAGCTCGCAGAACTCGGAAATCGCCCCTTCATTACCTGGCTCCTGCTTGCCGAACTGATTGCACGGAAAGCCCAGCACCACCAGCCCCTGGTCCTTGTAGGTCTGCCATAGTTCTTCCAGCCCCTTGTACTGGGGGGTGAAGCCACACTTGCTGGCGGTGTTGACCACCAGCACGGCCTTGCCGGCGAAGTCCGCCAGGGTCTTCTGTTCACCCTTGATGGTGGTGCAGGGAATAGTCAGCAGCGCGTCGGTCATGGCAGCAACTCCATTCAAGATAAGAGGCGGTAAAAATAGCGCTCAATTAAATAGCGTGCAATTTAATTGAGCGAAAGGCGACTCCACAGAATCGCCCAGGTGCCTAGCGCGGAACCAGATCCAGGCACACCGAGTTGATGCAATAGCGCAGGCCGGTGGGCGGCGGGCCATCCGGGAACACATGGCCCAGGTGCGCGTCGCATTTGGCGCAGACCACTTCGGTGCGGATCATGCCGTGGCTCACGTCGCGAATCTCGACCATGGCGCTGTCGGCAATGGGTTCGAAGAAGCTCGGCCAGCCACACCCGGAATCGAATTTGGCCTTGGCGTCGAACAGCGCTTCATTGCAGCAGATGCAGTGATAGACGCCGTCGGTCCTGGTGCCGTTGTACTTGCCCGAGAAGGGCCGTTCGGTGCCCTTGAGCCGGCAGACGTTGTACTGCTCCGGATCGAGCATCGCCCGCCATTCTTCCAGGGTTTTTTCCAGCTTTTCCATGGTCCTTCCTCTGCAACGGAAAAAGCCCGATCTGTGTCTTTTCCACGGATCGGGCGGCACGTATGATTGCGCCTCGTCAGACACCAGTCTGGCAGCCGCGTTACACCCATTCAAACGGATTTTGCCGCAGCCGGTGCGGGCTACAGGCCGGTGTGACACGGCAGGATTCCCAGTACGGTAGTTCATCCTCCGCCTGGATCGTTCATTTTCGGGAACACATCGCCATGCAGGTCAGCAAATCGAACAAGCTCGCCAACGTCTGTTATGACATTCGCGGCCCAGTGCTCAAGCACGCCAAACGTCTGGAAGAGGAAGGCCATCGCATCCTCAAGCTGAATATCGGCAACCCGGCGCCCTTTGGTTTCGAAGCGCCGGACGAAATCCTCCAGGACGTGATCCGCAACCTGCCCACCGCCCAGGGCTACAGCGACTCCAAGGGCCTGTTCAGTGCCCGCAAGGCGGTGATGCAGTACTACCAGCAGAAGCAGGTGGAAGGCATCGGCATTGAGGACATCTACCTGGGCAACGGTGTTTCCGAGCTGATCGTGATGGCCATGCAGGCCCTGCTCAACAACGGCGACGAAGTGCTGGTGCCGGCCCCGGACTATCCACTGTGGACGGCCGCGGTGAGCCTCGCCGGTGGCAACCCGGTGCACTACCTGTGCGACGAACAGGCCAACTGGTGGCCGGACCTGGCCGACATCAAGGCCAAGATCACCCCGAACACCAAGGCCCTGGTGATCATCAACCCGAACAACCCGACCGGTGCCGTGTACCCCAAGGAAGTGCTGCTGGGCATGCTGGAACTGGCCCGCCAGCACAACCTGGTGGTGTTCTCGGACGAGATCTACGACAAGATCCTCTACGATGACGCCGTGCATATCTGCACCGCATCCCTGGCGCCGGACCTGCTGTGCCTGACCTTCAACGGCCTGTCCAAGTCCTACCGCGTGGCCGGTTTCCGCTCCGGCTGGGTGGCCATTTCCGGTCCCAAGCAGCATGCCCTGAGCTATATCGAAGGCATCGACATGCTGGCCAACATGCGCCTGTGCGCCAACGTGCCCAGCCAGCACGCGATCCAGACCGCCCTGGGCGGCTACCAGAGCATCAACGACCTGGTGCTGCCGCCGGGCCGCCTGCTGGAACAGCGCAACCGCACCTGGGAACTGCTCAATGACATTCCCGGGGTCAGCTGCGTGAAACCCATGGGCGCGCTGTATGCCTTCCCACGGATCGATCCGAAAGTCTGCCCGATCCATAACGACGAAAAGTTCGTTCTGGACCTGCTGCTTTCGGAAAAACTCCTGGTGGTCCAGGGCACCGCCTTCAACTGGCCATGGCCGGATCACTTCCGCGTCGTGACCCTGCCGCGGGTGGATGACCTGGAACAAGCCATTGGTCGGATCGGAAGTTTCCTCAAGTCCTACCGCCAATAACGGCGAAAACGCAGTGCGATCCTTCCCCGATCGCACTGCGATTAATTCAGCAACACATCTTCGCTGCCCTGCTCCACTCCCCTTCTATAAGCTTGCACTTTCCGTCCTGCCCACTGTCACATGTCTGCACGCACAGCCGGGTGAAGGCCGCCCTGGCAATCCGTCATGGCGTTGTCATGCAAGCGTCTAGACTCGGCCTGTGCGACACAGTTTGAAATAGAAGCCGTATTGAATAGGCGGTTGCCGCACCTTATATAGCCCGCAGTACGCTACATCTTTAGCTTGAGGAGATTTCTACAACCATGATGCGAATCCTGCTGTTTTTGGCCACTAACCTTGCGGTCGTGCTGATTGCCAGCATTACCCTGAGCCTTTTCGGCTTCAACGGGTTCATGGCGGCCAATGGGGTTGATCTGAACCTCAATCAGCTGCTGATTTTCTGTGCGGTCTTCGGTTTTGCCGGTTCGCTGTTCTCGCTGTTCATCTCCAAGTGGATGGCGAAGATGAGCACCAGCACGCAGATCATCACCCAACCGCGCACCCGCCATGAGCAATGGTTGCTGCAGACTGTCGAGCAACTGTCCCGCGAAGCCGGGATCAAGATGCCCGAAGTGGGTATTTTCCCAGCCTACGAGGCCAACGCCTTCGCCACCGGCTGGAACAAGAACGACGCCCTGGTGGCGGTCAGCCAAGGCCTGCTGGAGCGCTTCTCGCCCGATGAAGTGAAAGCCGTGCTGGCCCACGAGATCGGTCACGTTGCCAACGGCGACATGGTGACCCTGGCGCTGATTCAGGGCGTGGTGAACACCTTCGTAATGTTCTTCGCGCGGATCATCGGCAACTTTGTCGACAAGGTGATCTTCAAGAACGAAGAAGGCCAGGGCATCGCCTACTACGTGGCGACCATCTTCGCCGAGCTGGTCCTGGGCTTTCTGGCCAGCGCCATCGTCATGTGGTTCTCGCGCAAGCGTGAATACCGTGCCGACGAAGCCGGTGCCCGCCTGGCCGGCACCAACGCCATGATCGGCGCCCTGCAGCGCCTGCGTTCGGAACAGGGCCTGCCAGTGCATATGCCCGACACCCTGAACGCCTTCGGCATCAATGGCGGCATCAAACAGGGCCTGGCTCGCATGTTCATGAGCCACCCGCCGCTGGAAGAGCGTATCGACGCCCTGCGTCGTCGCGGCTGACCCACTGCAAGGCAATACCCAAAAGGGCGACGCAAGTCGCCCTTTTGCATGGCCGCTAAAAACTATCCAGCCGCATCCTGTTTGCTCAGGCGATAAACCCGCTCCACCAGCCGGGTCACGCCACCCTGGAGAAACTTCCAGCTCTCCCCAAGAATGTCGCGCTCTGTTTCCACCTGCAGCTGCCAGACGCCCCCCAGGCGTTGCCGGACCTCATCGTCGAGCACCGCAAATGGCGGGCCGTCCAACTGCTCCTGGGCGTAATCCATGGTGATCAGCAGCCCCTTGCTGCCATTCGGCAACAGGCCATTGAGGTGGGCGGCATAGCGCTGTCGCATCGGCGGGGGCAAGGCAATCATGGCTGCGCGGTCATACAGGGCCGCGCAATCAGCCGTGTCCTCGGCGGTCAAGGCAAAGAAATCGCCGCACCAGAGCTGGATCGGACCGTGGGCGTAGACCTTAAACACCCCGTGCTGGCGGATCTGCGGCTGCAACTGGTGCTCACGAAAGAAATCCTCCACCGCCTTTTCCGCCAATTCGATGCCCAGCACCTCGAACCCTTGGTCGGCAAGCCAGATCAGGTCCAGGCTCTTGCCGCACAACGGCACCAGCACGCGGGTTTGCGCCGCCAGCCCCAAGGCCGGCCAGTACTGCTGCAGGTAAGGGTTGACCTCTGCCAGGTGAAAGCCGATCTGATCGCGCTCCCAACGTTTTTGCCAAAAGTCCGCTTGCATGAGAAGTCCTTAAAATTCGATCAAAAAGCGCTAAAACTTATATTAGATTTAGATCATTGATCTGATTGAAGATGGCGCATCTTAACCTTCAGGAGCCCCTTCATGCTTCCCAGCCTGTTCATCTCCCATGGCTCTCCCATGCTGGCCCTGGAACCCGGCGCCAGCGGCCCTGCCCTGGCCCGTTTGGCCGCCGAGCTGCCAAGACCCAAGGCGATCCTGGTGGTTTCGGCCCACTGGGAAAGCCAGGACCTGCGGGTCAGCGCCAGCCCGCACCCGGAAACCTGGCACGATTTCGGCGGTTTTCCCGCAGCGCTGTTCGCTGTGCAATACCCGGCCCCAGGCAGCCCGGAACTGGCCGCCCAGGTGGTGGAACTGCTCCAGGCCGATGGGCTGCCGGCGCAACTGGACAGCCAGCGCCCCTTCGACCACGGCGCCTGGGTGCCGCTGTCACTGATGTATCCGCAGGCGGATATGCCGGTGGTCCAGCTCTCGCTGCCCAGCCGCCAGGGGCCGGCGTTGCAGACTCGCGTCGGTCACGCGCTGGCGATCCTGCGACAACAGGGCGTGTTGCTGATCGGCTCCGGCAGCATCACCCACAACCTGCGGGAGCTGGACTGGCACGCCGGCCCGGAAAGTGTCGAACCCTGGGCCAAGGCCTTCCGTGACTGGATGATCGACAAGCTGGCCGCCGATGACCAAGAGGCCCTGCATGACTACCGCCGGCAGGCGCCGCATGCCGTGCGCAGTCATCCCAGCGATGAGCACTTGCTGCCTCTGTACTTCGCTCGCGGTGCCGGGGGTGAATTCAGCGTGGCCCACCAAGGCTTCACCCTGGGCGCCCTGGGCATGGATATCTACCGCTTTGGCTGATGCTTCACCGGCAAGTCCGACACAAACTCCAGACAAAAAAATCCCCGAACCAGTCGGGGATTTTTTATGCCTGATCAATCAGCCCGAGGGCGGATCAATCTTCGCGGTAGCGACGCAGCTTCAGCTGCTTGCCGGCAACGCGAGTGTCCTTGAGCTTGGTCAGCAGACGGTCCAGACCGTCTTCCGGCAGCTCAACCAGGCTGAAGCTGTCGCGCACCTGGATGCGACCGATGGCTTCACGGGCCAGACCACCCTCGTTGAGGATCGCGCCCAAGAGGTTCTTGGCAGCGATACCGTCACGGGCACCCAGCGCGGTACGGCAACGAGCACGGCCTTCAGCCAGTGGCATTGGCGCGCGACGCTCGCGGTCACCACGATCAGGACGATCGCCGGAACGCTCAGGACGATCACCACGTGGCGCGCTGTTCGGCACCAGTGGACGCTCTTTCTCGATGGCTGCCAGGTTCAGCGCTTGACCGTTGGTGGCCTTGCGCAGCAGGGCCGCGGCCAAGGCACGCGGGCTGCAACCGATGTCAGCGGTCAGGCGATCCAGCAGATCACCGTGGGTCGCTTCAGCATCGGCTACCAGCGGCGACAGGCTGTTGGTCAGCTTCTTGATGCGAGCATCAAGAACGGCCTGGGCGTCCGGCAGGCGAACTTCAGCCACTTTCTGCCCAGTCACACGCTCGATCACTTGCAGCATGCGGCGCTCACGCGGAGTCACCAGCAGCAGCGCGCGGCCTTCGCGACCGGCACGGCCGGTACGGCCGATACGGTGCACGTAGGATTCCGGGTCGTACGGCATGTCCACGTTGAATACGTGGGTGATGCGCGGTACGTCCAGGCCACGGGCGGCTACGTCGGTCGCCACAACGATGTCCAGACGGCCATCCTTGAGGGAGTCGATCACGCGCTCACGCTGGTTCTGGGCGATGTCACCGTTCAGCGCAGCGGCTTTGTAGCCTTTGGCTTCCAGGGCACTGGCCAGGTCCAGGGTCGCTTGCTTGGTGCGCACGAACATGATCAGGGCGTCGAAATCTTCAACTTCCAGCAGGCTCAGAACGGCAGAGGTCTTCTGGTCAGCGTGAACCAACAGGTGAGCCTGTTCGATCGCGGTAACGGTCTGGGTCTTGCTCTGGATCTTGACGTGTTTCGGGTCCTTCAGGTGACGCTCGGCGATAGCCCGGATCGACTGCGGCAGAGTGGCCGAGAACAGTACGGTCTGGCGGGTTTCCGGCATGGCCTTGAAGATCACTTCCAGGTCATCCATGAAGCCCAGCTTGAGCATTTCGTCGGCTTCGTCGAGAACCAGGTGGTTCACGGTGGCCAATACTTTTTCGTCGCGACGCAGGTGGTCGCACAGACGGCCCGGCGTGGCGACAACGATCTGTGCGCCATTACGGATTGCTTTCAGTTGTGGGCCCATCGGCGCACCGCCGTAGACGGCCACAACAGTCACGCCCGGCATTTGCTTGGCGTAGGTTTCGAAAGCGGTTGCAACTTGCAGCGCCAACTCACGGGTTGGGGCCAGGATCAGAGCTTGCGGCTCGCGCTTGGACGGATCAATGCGGTGCAGGATAGGCAGGGCAAAGGCAGCGGTTTTACCGGTACCGGTTTGCGCCTGGCCAATCATATCGTGCCCGGCAAGGATGATCGGGATCGACTGCTGCTGAATAGCCGAAGGCTCTTCATAGCCGGTAGCGACTACTGCAGCGACAATATTGGGATGAAGTTCAAGAGCGGCGAAGCCGCCGATTTCCTGGGTCATGGGTCTGCCTCTAAGTGCATCCGCAAAGACCCATGCTCCAAAGCTGCGCATGCCGTGTAAGACTCAAGAGTCACCCTGGCAGCTTTGTCGGCGGGGATTTGCGAAAACGATTGAATGAATGGATCGTCAAGGATAGTCCGCGCAGCGGACAAGCAGCCGAAGCTGACTTCGGGGAATTGCATCACCTAAACGTGGCCTGGCTAAAGGCCGGCGCGCACTATACCGGAATTACTCAAAAAAGGGAGTTTTTTTTATCGGAAAAATCCGCTGAACACCCGATTGTCATGGGCTTTGCGCAGGCTTCAATGGCGCGCTATTTTGCTTAGGCCCAGCGCTGTTGGTCATCGCGCTTAAACGGTTCATCTTTGTACATGAAACCGCCCACACCCACCTCCCCTCTTTCTTCCCAGGACTGCCCCCATGAACCCGCCCAGTGCCAGCCGTGTCAGTCGCGAACTCCGTGGTCATCTGTTCCTTATCGGCCTGGATCGGGTGGCCAAGCGCAATGCCTTCGACCTCGATTTGCTCAACCAGTTGAGCCTGGCCTATGGCGAGTTTGAAGCCAGCAGCGAGGCGCGGGTCGCGGTGGTGTTCGGCCACGGTGAACACTTTACCGCCGGGCTCGACCTGGCCAACGTCGGCGCCGCCCTGGCCCAGGGCTGGCAGGCGCCACCCGGCGGCTGTGATCCGTGGGGCGTATTCGCCGGGCCACGGGTGAGCAAGCCGGTCATCGTTGCCGTGCAGGGTTACTGCCTGACCATCGGCATCGAGCTGATGCTGGCCTCCGATATCAACCTGTGCGCCAGCAACACCCGCTTTGCCCAGATGGAGGTGCAGCGCGGGATCTTCCCCTTCGGCGGCGCGACCCTGCGCCTGCATCAATTGGCCGGCTGGGGCAACGCCATGCGCTGGCTGCTGACCGGGGACGAGTTCGACGCCCATGAAGCCCTGCGCCTGGGCCTGGTGCAGGAAGTCATGGCCAGCGAGGACCTGCTGCCCCGGGCCATCGAACTGGCGCAGCGGATTGCCCGACAGGCGCCGCTGGGAGTGCAAGCGACCTTGATGTCGGCACGTCAGGCCAGGCTTGAGGGGGAAACGGCGGCCGCCCGGGAGCTGCCGCCGCTGGTGCATAAACTGATGAACAGTGAAGACGCCAAGGAGGGCCTGCAGGCGATGATCGAGAAACGGCCGGGGCTGTTCAAAGGCTGTTGAACGGCCTGGCCGGCAGATCAGTCGCCGGCCAGGCGGCTCTGGCGGGTGTCTCAAGTCGCGGGGCGGATGGCCTTGATCAGCGGTTGCAGAGAGTAGCCCAGGCGCGGCGCCAGGGCTTCGGCCCGGGCGTTCAGGCCTGGCAGATCGAGCTCCTGGTCGAGATCGGACGGCACGATCAGAATCACGTTGCCCTCCTTCACCGGCAGCTCCCAGTAGTGCCGGTGATAGAGCCCACGCAACAGGGCCGCGCCGAGTGGCTTGCCATCATCGGTAGCCCATTGGTTGATCACCAGCCAGCCACCGGGGTTGAGGCGCTTCTGGCAGTTTTCCAGGAACCCCCAGGCCAGGTGCCCGACGCCAGGACCGACATCGGTGTACAGGTCGACGAAGATCAGGTCGGCCGACTCGGCACTGTCCAGCAGCTCCAGGGCATCGCCGACTCTTATATAGAGACGCGGATCATCATCCAGCCCCAGGTACTCGATGGCCAGGCGCGGCACATCCGGGCGCAGCTCGATGGCCTCGACATCCTCCAGCGGCAGGAACTTCAGGCAGGCCTGGGTCAGGGTGCCGGCGCCCAGGCCGAGAAACAGCGCACTCTCCGGCGCGGCATGGCACAGGGCACCGATCAACATGGCGCGGGTGTAGTCGTACTCCAGCCAGCTGGGGTCGGCGGTGAACACACAGCTTTGCTCGATGGCATCGCCAAACTCGAGAAAACGGTAATCCGCCACTTCCAGGACCCGGATCATGCCGAATTCGTCGTGCACTTCGGCGAGCAGGCGCTCGACGCGCTCCTCAGTCATGTCATCTCCTAGCCGCGCGGGCACAGAACCTTGCCGGCGCGATAAACCAACCGCTCGGCAGCGAGCGGGAAAGGCGCGATTGTCGGCCAAGCGAGAGGAGCAGGTCACGCACTAATTTGCTGCTAACATGCCCCTCCCACCGTAAAACACTCGAGTCCGCGATGAGCCAACCCTGGAGCCCCGACAGCTGGCGCGCCTTGCCGATCCAGCAACAACCCCAGTACCCCGATGCCGCGCACCTGCTGCAGGTCGAGCAGAGCCTGGCCAGTTATCCACCGCTGGTGTTTGCCGGTGAAGCCCGGGAGTTGCGCCGTCAGTTCGCCGAAGTCACCCAGGGCCGGGCCTTCCTGTTGCAGGGCGGCGATTGTGCCGAAAGCTTTGCCGAATTCTCCGCGGCGAAGATCCGCGACACCTTCAAGGTGCTGCTGCAGATGGCCATTGTCATGACCTTTGCCGCCGGCTGCCCGGTGGTCAAGGTCGGACGCATGGCCGGCCAGTTTGCCAAGCCACGCTCGGCCAACGACGAAACCATCAACGGCGTGACCTTGCCGGCTTACCGTGGCGATATCGTCAACGGCATCGGCTTCGATGAAAAAAGCCGGGTACCGGACCCGGACCGCCTGCTGCAGTCCTACCACCAGGCCACCGCCACCCTGAACCTGCTGCGGGCCTTCGCCCAGGGCGGCTTTGCCGACCTGCACCAGGTGCATAAATGGAACCTGGACTTCATCGCCAACTCGGCCCTGGCCGAGAAGTACAGCCAACTGGCCGACCGCATCGATGAAACCCTGGCCTTCATGCGCGCCTGTGGCATGGACAGCTCGCCGCAACTGCGCGAGACCAGCTTCTTCACCGCTCACGAAGCCCTGCTGCTCAATTACGAAGAAGCCTTCGTGCGTCGCGACAGCCTGACCAACGACTACTACGACTGCTCGGCGCACATGCTGTGGATCGGCGACCGCACCCGCCAGCTCGACGGTGCCCACGTCGAGTTCCTGCGCGGGGTGAACAACCCGATCGGGGTCAAGGTCGGCCCGAGCATGAACACTGAAGAACTGATCCGCCTGATCGATATCCTCAACCCAGACAACGATCCTGGCCGCCTCAACCTGATCGTGCGCATGGGGGCGAACAAGGTCGGCGATCATCTGCCACAGCTGATTCGCGCCGTGGAGCGCGAAGGCAAGCAGGTGCTGTGGAGCTCGGACCCGATGCACGGCAACACCATCAAGGCCAGCAGCGGCTACAAGACCCGGGATTTCGCGCAGATCCTGACCGAGGTCAAGGAGTTCTTCCAGGTGCACCAAGCCGAAGGCAGCTACGCCGGCGGCATTCATATCGAGATGACCGGGCAGAACGTCACTGAATGCATTGGCGGCGCCCGGCCGATTACCGAGGATGGTTTGTCGGACCGCTATCACACCCATTGCGACCCGCGGATGAACGCCGACCAGTCGCTGGAGCTGGCCTTCCTGATTGCCGAGACCCTCAAGCAGGTCAAGCGCTGAGGTTGCCTTTGGCGGGCAAGCCTGCTCCTACAAGGGCTGTGTAGGAGCGGGCTTGCCCGCGAAGCGCTTCACTCCAGCACCTCACGCAGACGTCGCGCGCCATCACGCGGGCAATTGAGCTGAATCTGCTCCAACCCCAGCCAGCTGGCCATCTGTCGCAATTGCACGGCCAATGCCCGGATTCCCTCCTCGTCCAGGCCCGGCTCTTCCTCATGCACCGCATGCACCGCCAAACGCCCCAGGGCCCGCTCCGCGCGCAGGTCGACCCGGGCGACAATCCGCTCATTGTGCAGAAACGGCAGCACGTAATAGCCATAGACGCGCTTGTGCTGGGGCGTGTAGATCTCCAGCCGATAGCGGAAATCAAACAGGCGCTCGGTGCGGCTGCGTTCCCAGACCAGTGAATCGAAAGGTGACAGCAACGCGCTGGCCTCGACCTTGCGCGGCACCCTGGCCTGGGGCAGGCAGTAAGCGCGGTGTTTCCAGCCATGAACCTCACAGGCCAGCAGCTCGCCAGACTCCAGCAGCTCGGCCAGCCGTGCGCGACTGTCACCGGGGTCGAGCCGAAAGTAATCCCGCAAGTCCTTTTCCGTGGCCACTCCCAACGCCGTGGCGGCCTGCAGCAGCAACTGGCGCTGGGCCTGGGCTTCCTCCAGCAACGGTTGCTGGAGGATCGCCGCCGGGATCACCCGCTCCGGCAAGTCATAAAGGCGCTCGAAGCCGCGGCGCCCGGACACCGTCACCTCGCCGGCGGCGAACAACCATTCCAATGCATGCTTTTCAGCGCTCCAGTCCCACCAAGGGCCGGCCCGTTCTTCACGAGTGGAAAGGCTGCCGGCCCCCAACGCCCCCTGCTGCTCCACGGCCGCCAGCACCCGGCGCAGGGTGGCCTGCTGCTCCAGGCCAAAACGCGCCAGTTGCGCATAGATGCCCTGGCCCTGACGCGCCCGCTGCATCCGCCAGCGCAGCAAGGGATACATGGACATCGGCAACAACGAGGCTTCATGCCCCCAGTACTCGAACAAGGTGCGCTGGCGCCCCTGGCTCCAGGCGGCCTGATCGAGCAACGGCTGTGGATAACTCCCGAGACGGGAAAACAGCGGCAGGTAATGAGCGCGCACCAGGGCGTTGACCGAATCGATCTGCAACAGGCCCAGACGCTCTATCTGCTGATTGAGCCGTGTCGCCTTGATCGGTGCCGACAGCTGGCGCCCGCCGAACCCTTGGGCGGCCAGCGCCAGTCGACGTGCCTGCTTGAGCGAAAAAGAATGTTGTGCGGGCATGGGCTTCTCCTGGTCTGCCCGCACGCTAGCGCACCCCGGACCGGCTTGTGTAGTCGTCACCGGTTTATTTGTGCATCGGGTCGTCCCAGAACGGCCGTATCACTTCACGCTCGACATCCGCCCGGCTGAGCCCCAGGTCATGCAACGCCGAGTCACTCAGGCTGGCAAGCATCCGGCGCTCCTGTGCCACTGCATGCCAGCGCGACACATGGCGCCACAGTGAGCGCAACGACAAGCCCTGGAATGGCCGTTTGTGAATCAGCAGATAACCTTTTTGCGCTTTCATGGTCCCGTCCTCCCGTGGTGATAGAGCACAGTTTCTTCCCGGGACAATGATCAATCCAACGAATGTTTCTTATACAATACATCTTGTGATTTGATGAATACCCCAGCTCGGCACGCATTCAGCGGCTCCCCTCATGACAAGGATGACGCCACAGCCTGGCGGGGAATAAGATCAAGTCCAGGAATGCCTACCACTCCATGCATCTCAGGATTTGATCAATGTCCCAGTTCCCCAGCATCGACACCGAAGTCCTGCGCACCTTTGTCGCCATCGCCGATGAAGGCGGCTTTACCCGGGCTGGCGAACGGGTCAATCGCACCCAGTCGGCGGTGAGCATGCAGATGAAGCGCCTGGAGGAAGACGTGCTGCAGCGCCAGCTGTTCCAGCGCGACGGACGCCAGGTCAGGCTGACCGCCGAAGGCCAGGTGCTGCTGGGCTATGCCCGGCGCATCCTGAAACTGCACAGCGAAGTGTTCAATACCCTGCGCGAACCGCACATGGTGGGGCTGGTACGCATTGGTACACCGGATGACTATGTGATGCGTTTCCTGCCGGGAATTCTGTCGCGCTTCGCCCAAAGCTACCCACTGATCCAGATCGAGGTGCATTGCGAATCGTCCAAGCAACTGCTGCAACGCCAGGATCTGGACCTGACCATCGTCACCCGCGAGCCGGGCAGCGAGATCGGCCAGCTACTGCGCAAGGAGCGTTTCGTCTGGGCCGTGGCCCAGTGCTTCACGCCTCACGAGCAGACGCCACTGCCGCTGGCGATGTTCAACAGCGACTGCTTCTGCCGGCTGTGGGCCTGCAATGCCCTGGATGCCGCCGGTCTCGACTATCGCATTGCCTACAACAGCTCCAGCCTGTCGGCGATCATGGCCGTGGTCAGTGCCGGGCTGGCGGTGACCGCGCAGCTGGAAAGCCTGATCACCCCGGACCTGCATATCCTTGGCGAAAACGAAGGGCTGCCCGAACTGCCCGAAGCCAGCATCATGCTGCTGCGCAACCTCAATCAGCCCTCGCCCATCACCGAATGCCTGGCGGAACACATTATCGAAGGCTTCAAACTTTAAGCCCCAGCATCACCGCGCACACCACCAGGAAGCCGCAGAACAAGCCACGTAGCAGGCGCTCAGGCAAGGCATGGGCAACCCTCACTCCCCAGCTGATGCTCAGCAAGCCGCCGGCCGCCAAAGGCAGGCCGATCATCCAGTCCACCTGATGATGAAAACCGTAGGTCACCAGCGTGACACCGGTACTGGGTAGCGCCAAGGCCAGGGACAGGCCCTGTGCAACCACCTGGGTAGTGCCGAAAACACTGGTCAGCACCGGGGTTGCGACCACCGCGCCGCCGACACCAAAAAGCCCGCCCATGGCTCCGGAGGCCGCGCCCAGCACGCCCAGCCACGGCCAGGGGTAACGCATTTCGGCGCTGGCCGGGGCACTGGCCATGAACAGGCGAAGCAGGTTGTAGGCAGACAGAAACAGAAGGAAGGCAACAAAACCGATGCGCATCTTCTGTGCATCGATGCCCACCGCCCAGATCGAACCGAGCCAGGCGAAACTGAAACCCATCACGGCCAGGGGCAAGGCGTGGCGCAATTCGATGCGGTTGCGCTGGTGATAGCGCCACAGCGCCAGCAGCACATTGGGCACCACCATCACCAGCGCCGTGCCCTGGGCGATCTGCTGGTCCAGGCCGAACAGCACACCGAGCACCGGAATGGCGATCAGGCCACCGCCAATGCCAAACAAACCACCCACGGTACCCAACGCCGCGCCCAACAATAGATACATCATCAACTCGATCACAGCCGCTCTCCTCACCTGAGAGCTGCATGCTACGCAGTCGGCCCTGGCACGGAAACGCACAGCAACGCACAATGGCTTTGCCGTTTTCGCACAAGCGAGTTGACCATGAATCCCAATACCCTCACTGAACAACTCGGGCTGTTTCTCGATGTGCTGGAGGCCGGCAGTTTTTCCGCCGCCGCCCGCCGCCATCCGCTGACGCCTTCGGCGGTGGCCCGGCGCATCGACAGCCTGGAAAGCGCCGTGGGCACCACCCTGTTCATGCGCACCACCCATGCCGTGGTCGCCACGGCCGCCGGCCTGGCCTTTGCCGAGCGAGCCCGACGTATTGTCGCTGAACTGCAACTGGCGCGGGCCGAGGCAGTGTCCCTGAGTCATGCGCCGGAAGGGCTGATCCGTATTGACGCCCCGGCCGCCTTCGGTCGCCGTCACCTGGCGCCGGCCATTGCCGATTTCCTGGCGCTCTACCCGGGGCTGGACGTGCAGTTGCACCTGATCGACAGCTTCGTCGACATGCAGGGCTCGCACCTGGGCAAGGTCGACCTGGTGCTGCGAGCCGGGCAACGGGTCGATACGCGGATGGTCGCCACGTCACTGGCCAGCATCGTGCGTATCGCCTGCGCCAGCCCGTCCTACCTGAAAAGCCGGGGCATCCCGAGCCACCCCGCCGAACTCAGCCAGCACGATGGCCTCGACTGGGACGGCCTGGCGCCGCTGTTCGCCTGGCGCTTCGAACTCGACGGCCAAGTGCAGAGCCATCGCCCGCAGCGTATCCGCCTCAGCGCCAACAACGCCGAAGCCCTGCTTTCCGGAGCCCTGGCCGGCTTGGGCATAGCCCACCTGCCCACGTGGTTGGTGAGTGAGTACCTGCTGCGCGGCGAGCTGGTGCCACTGTTCTGCGACGGCGGCCTGCCCAAGCCGGAAACCGCCGGCATCTATGCCTTGCGCATGGAACAGCATCCCAATGCCCGCAGCCGCCTGTTGCTGGAGTACCTGAAAAGCCGCTTCAGCCCAGTGCCGCCATGGGACCTGGCGCTACAAAGTGCGATGGGCTGACCTCGGAGAAAATTATCTGGCGCATTAAAGACTCGCCCGCTAGATTCAGGACCATTAATGATCAAGGCCGCCTACATGACCACCGAACGCTCCACCCAGGACTCTTGCGATCAACTGCTGCTAGACAACCAGGTTTGTTTTGCCCTGCACTCGACGTCGCTGATGCTGACCAAGGTCTACAAACCGCTGCTGCAAAAACTCGGCCTGACCTACCCGCAGTACCTCGCGATGCTGGTGCTCTGGGAACGGGACGGGCTGACGGTCGGCGAGATCAGCCAGCGCCTGCTGACCGACCCCGGATCGCTGACGCCGTTGCTCAAGCGCCTGGAAGCCGAGGGCCTGCTCAGCCGGACCCGCAGCCGGGAGGATGAGCGAGTGGTGATTGTCGAACTGACGGAACAGGGCCGGGCGCTGCGCGAGCAAGCCCGGAATATTCCACAGTGCATCCTCGGAGCCAGTGGCCGGAGCGTGGCGCAGTTGCAGCAGCTGCAGGAAGACTTGCAAGTACTGCGGGGGCATTTGCAGAACCGTCTTTGAGGCTTCACTGGCGCGCCAGCGCCTACCGCGCGGCCTGGCCTTATAAAAAATATCTTTTTTAAAATCAATGAGTTGATCGATTCACAGGTTGCCAGGCTGCGGTTTTCGTAAAAATTATATTGCGCACAAAATATTTGAGCGATACATTTATTTCGCACTTACTTAGCGCGCAAGTAATTAGCACAAAAACCACCCAGCACGAGGCTTCCACCATGCACATTCTCTACACCGCCGTTGCAACCGCTACCGGTGGCCGTGATGGCCGCGCCGTTTCCAGCGACCAGATCCTCGACGTCAAACTGGCGACCCCCAAGGAACTGGGCGGTGCCGGTGGCCAGGCGACCAATCCGGAACAGCTGTTTGCCGCCGGCTACTCGGCTTGCTTCATCGGTGCCCTGAAGTTCGTCGCCAGCCAGAGCAAGCGCAAGATTCCGGACGACACCTCGATCACAGCCCATGTTGGCATCGGCCAGATCCCCGGTGGCTTCGGCCTGGATATCGACCTGCATGTGAGCCTGCCCGGCCTGGCCGAGGATGAAGCACAAAGCCTGGTGGACGCCGCACATCAGGTTTGCCCCTACTCCAACGCCACGCGCGGCAATGTGGATGTGCGCCTGCACGTCAGCGTCTGAAACGACAAATTCCAGGCACAAAAAAGCCCGACTCAAGGTCGGGCTTTCTGGTCTACAGGGTCGGGCCAGGTTTAAACCTTGGCGCGGCCTTTGTAGGAACCGCCTTCGCGGGTATCGATCTCGATCATGTCGCCGATTTCGATGAAGTCCGCAACGCTCAGTTCGGTACCGTTTTTCAGTTTGGCAGGCTTCATCACCTTGCCCGAAGTGTCACCGCGAGCGGAGCCTTCGGTGTAGTCAACCTGGCGCACGATGGTGGTCGGCAGGTCAACGGAAACCAGACGGTCTTCGAAGAACACGGCTTCGCAAACGTCGGTCATGCCTTCTTCGATGAACGGCAGAACGGCTTCGATGTCTTCGGCGTTCAGCTCGTACATGGTGTAGTCAGTGGTGTCCATGAACGTGTAGGTGTCACCGCTGATGAACGACAGGGTCGCTTCTTTGCGATCCAGGATCACGTCGTCCAGCTTGTCGTCCGCACCGTAAACGGTTTCGGTCTTGTAACCGGTCAGCAGGTTCTTCAGCTTGGTCTTCATGATCGCGCTGTTACGACCGGACTTGGTGAATTCAGCTTTCTGAACCAGCCAAGGATCGTTGTCGATACGGATCACGGTACCGGGTTTGAGTTCTTTACCAGTTTTCATTGCGAATATCCGAATTTGGATGGGATTTACAAAAATCTAGGCCGCGTATCATATCCAATTTAGGTAAAACTGCACCAGCGCCGCAGCAAGATCGGGCTGTGAGCCTTGTTCCAGACACCATTGTTCAGCGTGCGCAGAGACTTCCGGCCAGTGCTGCAGCAGGTTTTTCCAGGGTTCGGCCATCTGCGCCTCGCTGTTCCAGCCTTGCCACAACGCCAGCACTGCAGCCCTGGCGCCCGGGGAGAGAGCCCGGGTGTAGAGAGCAAGAAAGGCTTCAAGCTTGTCCAGGTGGATGTCTTCATCCTGGCGATAGATGTGCCAGAGCATCGGACGCCCGGCCCATTGCGCCCGGACGAAAGAGTCTTCCCCACGCACCGCATTGAAGTCGCAGCACCACAGCAGTCGGTCGTAATCTTCCTGACGCACGAAAGGCAGGACCTGGACGGTCAGGGACTGGCGTACCTGCGGGCGGCCCAGCACCAGCGCCTCGCCCAGCCAATGCTGCACATTGCCCAGCACTCGGCCTTCGGGCACCAGCAGATGAGTCGGTTGTGCATCGTCGGCCAGGGCCTGCAGCCAACTGGCGACACCGGCATTTTCGTAGGCAAACAGCGAGATCAGCCGACTGCCGGCAGCAGGCGACACATCCAGTGCGCGAAGAAAATCCAGCCGGGCCCGCGAATTGCCCTGGAATTCCCGGCGCCGCTCCAGCAACCCGGCCTCTCGCAGCAACCCGCCGGTATTCGCCTGGAACCCGGGAAAGAAGAAGTACTTCTGCACACCGCGAAATTTCACCGAAGGCAAACCGTGACATCCGCCGACCCACTCCTCGGCACTCAGGTAATCCAGGTTCAACCACAGCGGCGTGCGCTCACGGTCGGCCATGGCCTCCATGTAGGCGTGGGGCAATTGGCAGGCGAACGCGGCAATCACTACATCGGCCGCCACTTCATCCGGCCACTGGGTCGGCCAGTGTCGTACCTGGACCCCATCCTGGAACTGGCTGGGCTGTTGGCTATCGATCTGCGGGCAGAGCTTTTCAAAGGCGCGCAAGTCATCGACCCACAAGCGCACCGCGCATTGATGCTCGGCCACCAGTTGCCGGGCCAGACGCCAGGTCACCCCGATGTCACCGTAGTTGTCGACCACGCTGCAAAAAATATCCCAGGAGGCTTTCATTCCACTCCCCGATTGGCAAAGGCGCCGATTGTCCGCATAAATGCCCCTGCGCAGAAGGGCCAACCGCGATTATCTTCGTGCGACAATCAGCCCTTGCCCAATACCGCCCGCCAGGAGGCAACCATGTCCCATCGTCCGCCCGCACGTCGCCCCTTGCGCATTAGCTTCAATGTCCTGGCACTCAGTGCCAGCATTGCCCTGGGCCTGTGGCTGGGTTTCCTGGCGATCGCCCTGACCTGCTGGCTGGCTTCGCATTATCTCTTCAGCCAGCAACTGGCTCCGGTCGCCCAAGCCGTGCAGCAGATAACCAAGCCGCCAGTAGTCGCGCCGCCCGAGCCGCAGAACCGTATGTTCGAGCAGTACCAGGAAAACCTGCGCAAGAACGAGGAACTGCAATCCCTGGACAACGCCCGCAACAACCTGCGCAACCTGTCCAACCCCAAATGCCAGTTCTGGTTGCAACAGGACCAGACGGCCCCGAGTGAAAAAAGCCGGGCCAACGTCCTGCAATTCTGTAACTGACCATGAATAAACAGTCTGTCTGCCAACTGATCCTGCAACAGCTCCGGGACGACCTGGAGGTCGCGGTGCGAGCGGCACAAACCGCTTATGAAACCGCCACCCACGAAGAGAATATCGCCGAGAACAAGTACGACACCCTGGGTTTGGAGGCTTCCTACCTGGCTGCCGGCCAGGCTCGACGGGTTGAGGAAATCCGCCAGGCCCTGAGCCTTTGGCAGAACCTGAGCCTGCGCCCTTATGACCCGCAGATGGGGATTCAGGTCGGCACGCTGTTGGGGCTGGAAGATGAAAACGGCCACGAACAGTGGCTGTTTCTCGGCCCGGATGGCGCGGGCCTGAAGGTCTATGTGGTGGGTCAGTTGGTGACCGTCATCACCCCTCGCTCGCCGCTGGGCAAAAGCCTGCTGGGCAAGCTCGAAGACGATGAGGTGGAGATCGTGGTGGCGGGCACCCGGCAACAGTTCACTGTCACCGAGGTCCGCTAGGCAGAGAGAGGATCAGTGGACCGGCAGTTCGACGCCGTCGAACAGCTCTTCCAGCTCTTGCTTGTTATGGCATTGAATCGCCTTGGCCATGACTTCACGGGTCAGGTGCGGGGCGAACTTCTCAATGAAGTCACACATGAAGCCGCGCAGGAAAGTACCCCGGCGGAAACCGATCTTGGTGATGCTCGACTCGAACAGCTCGCTGGCATCCAGCACCACCAGGTCGCTGTCGAGCTTGGTGTCGACGGCCATCTTGGCCACGATGCCCACACCCAGCCCCAAGCGCACATAGGTCTTGATCACGTCGGCGTCGGCGGCGGTGAACACCACCTTGGGCGTCAGGCCGCGATGACTGAAGGCCTCGTCGAGCTTGGAACGGCCGGTGAAACCGAATACGTAAGTGACGATCGGGTACTCGGCCAGGGTTTCCAGGGTCAGCTTCGGCAACTTGGTCAGTGGGTGGCCCTGCGGCACTACCACGCAGCGGTTCCAGCGATAGCACGGCATCATCACCAGGTCGCCGAACAACTCCAGGGCCTCGGTGGCGATGGCGAAATCCACGGTGCCGTCAGCGGCCATTTCGGCGATTTGCATCGGCGAGCCCTGGTGCATGTGCAACGCCACATCCGGGTATTGCTTGATGAAGCTGCTGATCACCGGTGGCAAGGCGTAGCGCGCCTGGGTGTGGGTGGTGGCAATGGACAGGGTGCCTTTCTTCTCGTTGGAGAATTCCTGGGCGATCTGCTTGATGCTTTCAACCTTGCGCAGGATCTCGCCAGCAGTAGTGATAATGCGCTCGCCGGCCGGAGTCACACGGGTCAGATGCTTGCCACTGCGGGCGAAGACCTCGACCCCGAGTTCGTCCTCGAGCAGACGGATCTGCTTGCTGATACCCGGTTGCGAGGTGTAAAGGCTTTGCGCGGTAGCGGAAACGTTGAGGTCGTGGTGCGCCACTTCCCAGATGTAGCGCAATTGTTGAAGCTTCATATCAATCCCTCAAAGCAGGTAGACGCCACGGGTATCAGCGACGGTATATAACTATATTAATGGTCAGGAGAATAAATCTAGAACTTTTATTCAGAATTTTCCATTCCGTCCTCAGGTATCACCCTGACGTCGACGCTGCACCAGCGGCACCAGGTAAACCGGTACTTTGGCCAGTTGCAGAACCCGCGTTGCGGTACGCCCCAAAGGGGTTTGTGCACCCACCCCGTGGCTGTGACTTCCTACGATCAGCAAATCCACCAAGAGTTTCCCGGCCTGGTCCAGAATCACCTGGGACGGGTCCCCTTGAAGCACCCGCACTGACTGGATCAGGGTGAGGTCCTGCATCCCCTCCCCTAGCTCCTCGCGAAAACTGTCCAGTACCCGTTGCTCGATATTGGCCATCACCGTGTTCAGGCCCTGGCGGTGAAACTCGTTCAGCGACTGCTCATCCAGGTAGCTCTGCAATACTGATTCGGCGAACAGGCCCATGGGCTCCACGGCGTGCACTACATGTAAGTCGGCATTGAACGTTCGAGCCAGCTCCAGGGCATGTTGCATCACAAAGGGTGCGTACAGACCGAGGTCGGTGGCATACAGCATCGAACGAATCATATGACCTCCTCAACTGCCAAGATGGCGGAGATGGATTCAGCTTAGCAGTGCCTGGAACTGTGGGAGGTCCGAGGCCACACCTCGGATTTGGGGGCTCAAGCCTTGGCTTCGTTGCTGATGCCATGCGGCACGTGACCGGTGGCCACCACCTCGCGAGCCAGCTCGCAGTGGCCGGCCTGGTCATCGAAGAACACGTCGGCGGCGAAGGCTTCGAGAAAGGCGGCTTTTTCCAGCCCACCCAGAAACAGCGATTCGTCCAGACGGATATTCCACTCCCGCAGGGTGCGGATCACCCGCTCATGGGCCGGCGCTGAACGGGCGGTCACCAACGCCGTGCGAATCGGACAGGCCTCATCGGAAAACTCCCCCTGCAACAGATTGAGTGCCGCCAGAAAACCCTTGAACGGCCCGCCCGGCAATGGCTCGCGGGCCGACTGCCGCTCACTGGCCTGGAAGGCTTCCAGGCCGCCGGTTTGATAGATCCGCTCCGAGTCATCGGAAAACAGCACCGCATCACCGTCAAAAGCGATACGCAGCTCACCGTTTTCAGCGCGCCGGGCACCGCCGGAAAGGATGGTCGCCGCGGCAAAGCCTGCCTCCAGTGCACTGCGCACATCGTCGGCATGGGTCGAGAGAAACAGGTCGCTGCCAAAGGCTGCCAGGTAGGGATAAGGGCTGCGCCCACCGACAAACGCCGCCCGGGAAATAGCCAAGCCGTAGTGTTCGATCGAATTGAACACCCGCAAGCCGGTGTCGGCACTGTTGCGCGAAACCAGCACCACTTCGACCCGGGCCCGCCCCAGGCTGGCATTCAGGCTGAGAAGCTTCTTGACCAGCGGGAAGGCATCCCCGGGTTCGAGGATCTCCTCCTCATGCTCGATCTGGTACTGCCGATAGGCCTCAACCCCCTGGGCCAGATAGACCTTGTGACTGGCGCTCAGATCGAACAACGCCCGCGAAGAGATCGCCACCACCAGCTTGCCATCCAGGCCCTTTGCCATATTCCGTCCCCTCAAGGTAATGAGCCCAGCTCAGGCGTGGTGCCGCTCGATGAAACTCAAGGCCTGATACAGCGCCTGAATCTTCGGCAGTTCGCAGCCTGCGGCCCGCGCTGCCGCCAAAGGAGCGGCATAGATGGCCGCCAACTCCAGGGGCCGCTGGTGCAGGAAATCATGGTACATGCTCGGCCAATAGTCGGGCATGTGCTCGGTGGACTTGAACAACTGCTGCGCATAACCCGCGGGAATGACATGCCCACAAGCCGCCGCGCCCTGCAGCACTTCCTGCATCAGGTCCTGGATCAACTCACGGCTGGCAGGGTCGGCCATCAGTGGCGTGGTGCTGGCCCTGAGCAGCACCGAAAGACCGTTATATGACACATTCCACACCAGCTTCTGCCAACGCGCCTGGTGCAGGTTGCTCATGGCCTGTGAGTCCAGCCCGGCCTCGCGAAACAGTGCCGCGCCCTCCTCGACTATCGACTGGCGTAGAGCCGCATCGGCGCCGGCCGGGCCACTGTGGTAACCCAGGTTCACCGCGCCAAGAGCCTGGTGCTCGATGAGCCCCGGGCCCGCGCGGTGCACACAGATAAAGCACAAGCCGCCCAATAGATGCAGCGAATCGGGAAGAACAGCGCGCAGGTCATCTTCAACATCCAGGCCATTCTGCAGCACCAGAACCTTCGCGTCGGCGGCGGCCGCCTGGATGATCGCCGGGGCCAGGTCAAGGTTGCTGGTGGTCTTGGCACCCACCAGCAGCCAGTCACAGGCAGGCATCTGTTCGGCACTGGCATAGGCCTGCACCGGTTTCAGGTTCAGCACCCCGTGCTGGCTGCTGTTGACTTGCAGCCCTTGCTCAAGCACCGCCGGGTATTCGCTGCGCAATAGAAAGTGCACGTCGAAACCGGCACGAGCCAGCATCACCCCGTAAAAACCTCCGATTGCTCCGGTCCCGATAATGCCCACACGCGGTTTACGGCCTGCACCCATCAAGGCAACTCCTCTGGTATTCGATTAAGCGCCTGATGCAGGTTCTCGGTGAGGTCCTGCTGCGTCAGGCGCGACTGTAGCGCTCCATGAAACTCGCCGTTACGGACCACGAACAAGGCCGGCAGGTGGAACACCTGATAGCGCTCGGCCGCACCGCCATTGTCGCCAGCATCGACCCAGCACAGACGGTCGATCGGTAACTTCAACTCCGGCAACCGGACTCGAGCCCAACGGCAACTGGAACAGCCGACACTGGTGAAAATCACCAGGGAAATGCCGTCCAGGCCCAGCAATTGCTGGTCGATATCGAAGTCGGTCAGTTCCAATTCGACCACTATACTGGGGGAAACAATGTCAAATGGACGACACTCGGAGTCTGCGGTCATGGGACGTTTCCTGCCTCATCCTGATGATGTTCCGGTTGAACTGACCTTGCGCAAGCACGCCTGCATTTCGCGCCAGCGGTTGCACACTATCAGCCTCGGTGGCATGGCGTGCAATTACCACCGCGCCTGGCGCCGTGGCACTGCATTGGAGGTACACATGCCGACGCTGGGGGACAACGCCCGCTACAACGGCTATGTCGCCTGGTGCCTGAAACGCAAGCGTGGCTACTTGGTGGGCATCGCTTTCGTCGATGAACAGACACTGTTCGGCGCGCGCATGGGCGAACAGGTCTGTCAGATCGCCCGCTACTGTCGCCTGCATGAACCCCAGAGCGAGCAACAATGCATCGAAGCACTGGCTCTGGATTGGGTCGAACAACACGCAGAAGACTTTTCCGAAGACCGTGTACACCAGGCTTTTGTGCAGCCATAGCCCAATAAAACCGCCACTTGCCCATTGTAGAGTCACCGGCTAACGCGCTAAGGTTCCGCTCCCCGACGCGCTCAAATCCGCTGTGCTCCGCCGCGCGGGGATCGCTGGCGGCCGGCACCCGTGACCTGACGAGTAACACGATGGCTGATTTACCGATCAACGACCTTAACGTCGCCTCCAACGAGACCCTGATCACCCCTGATCAACTCAAACGAGACATCCCGCTGAGCGACACCGCCTTGCGCACCGTGACCAAGGGTCGCGAAGTGATCCGCAACATCCTCGACGGCACTGATCACCGCCTGTTCATCGTCATTGGGCCCTGCTCGATCCACGACATCAAGGCGGCCCACGAATACGCCGAGCGGCTCAAGGCCCTGGCGGCCGAAGTTTCCGACACCCTGTATCTGGTGATGCGTGTCTACTTCGAGAAACCACGGACCACCGTCGGCTGGAAAGGCCTGATCAACGATCCGTACCTGGACGACTCGTTCAAGATCCAGGACGGCTTGCATATTGGTCGCCAGTTGCTGCTGGACCTGGCTGAAATGGGCTTGCCTACCGCCACAGAAGCTCTGGACCCGATCTCCCCGCAATACTTGCAGGACCTGATCAGCTGGTCGGCCATTGGCGCACGTACCACCGAATCCCAGACCCACCGCGAAATGGCTTCGGGCCTGTCCTCGGCCGTGGGCTTCAAGAATGGCACCGACGGCGGCCTGACTGTCGCGATCAACGCCCTGCAGTCGGTTTCCAGCCCTCACCGGTTCCTGGGGATCAACCCACAGGGCGGCGTATCGATCGTCACTACCAAAGGCAACGCCTACGGCCACGTGGTACTGCGCGGTGGCAACGGCAAGCCCAACTATGACTCGGTCAGCGTCGCCGTCTGCGAACAGGCCCTGAGCAAGGCCAAGATCAAGCCGAACATCATGATCGATTGCAGCCATGCCAACTCCAACAAGGACCCGGCCCTGCAACCTCTGGTCATGGAGAACGTGGCCAACCAGATCCTCGAGGGTAACCAGTCGATCATTGGCCTGATGGTGGAGAGCCACTTGAACTGGGGTTGCCAGGCGATTCCGAAGAACCTGTCGGAGCTGCAGTACGGCGTGTCGATCACCGACGCCTGCATCGACTGGGAGAGCACCGAGAAGACCCTGCGCGGCATGCACGCCAAGCTCAAGGACGTGCTGCCGAAACGCGATCGCAGCTGATCCTTTCCTGCAGACACAAAAACGCCGGGCCAAGCCCGGCGTTTTTCATGGTCGCCCCGGTCAGAGCTTTGCAGCGTGACGCTGATGACGCTCCATATACCGCTCTACATAAGAGCAGGATGGAATCACTGTGTAGCCCATGCGCTCGGCGTACTCCAGTGCCTGCTCGGTCAGTGCCGCAGCAATACCACGCCCGCGCAGGGCGTTGGGCACGAAAGTACGGTAGATATCCAGGGTCTGCTTACCCAGGTCCATATAGGTCAGGTAGGCACGATGACCGTCCACATTGGTCTCGAACTGATGACCAGCCTGGTCATGGTGGATGGACAACGCCTCGCTCATCACTACTCCTTGCGGGTCTGGAATGCTGACCCCTACCTTACCGATGTTTTTCCGGCGAAGGAACAACTTACGCCACCTCGTGCCTGTCGGCCGCCCAGTAGAAGCTATCGCCCTTGCACCCTCAGCACGTTACAAAATAGTAGGCGCCCTTGGCACAAATGCTCAAGCCACACTCATCACAGATCAGCGCAAAAAATGTTCGGCTGGTGTACGAACCCTCATCAGGATCGATACCGAAATGCCATGAGACGATACATCGCCGGATGCTGAAACTTAAGACGAGCGCGGTTTCTTAAAGTCACCGGAAAGATGGTTAAACATAGGCCCAAGCCTGAACAGAATCTGAAGAAAAGTGTCGGCGACACAATATAGATCGACTTTAGTCTAGCCTTCGAAACAACGCTTGGAAAAGTCCGATAACCATGCTTGCGAGCAAGCAGCAATCGGCCCCAGAGCCTCGCCATTGAATATTTTTTATACAACCGGCTAAAAATTTGCTCGAAAAAGAATCAGCGCCTAGAATTTTTTTTGCTTCTTGCGCTACGTCAGTTTACTTACTACAAGTAATGGGTAGTATGTACGCCGGCTATTTCCTCACTCTGAGGTGATAGCTACTAATAGAAAGTCCTTGAAGGGGAACACGATGAACAACGTTCTGAAATTCTCTGCTCTGGCTCTGGCCGCAGTTCTGGCTACCGGTTGCAGCAGCGTATCCAAAGAAACCGAAGCTCGTCTGACTGCTACTGAAGACGCAGCAGCTCGTGCTCAGGCTCGTGCAGACGAAGCCTACCGTAAAGCTGATGAAGCTCTGGCTGCTGCTCAAAAAGCACAACAGACTGCTGACGAAGCTAACGAGCGCGCTCTGCGTATGCTGGAAAAAGCTAGCCGCAAGTAATAGTCCCTCGGGATTGTTATCAAGCCGATCCATTTTTTGGATCGGCTTTTTTATTGCCCGCTTTTCCAGCAGGCAATAAAAAACCCGCCGATGCCTGCTGGCATCGACGGGTTGCAGTTCTCGCGCTTACTGTTGCAGATCGTAGATTGCGCTGGAGATTGATGTCGCAGGCGCGGCCGTCGGTACAGCGATCTCCACTGGCAAGCCATCTTCAGCCGCCACCACATCACGCACCACATCCCAGTTCATGCGCAGGTTGTTGGCCAGGTCTTCACGCTTGAGCAAGGCATTGATCACAGCGGTGTGCTTGTCGACCACCGAAGGATTACCTTTGTCATCCAGTGGCGTATGCGCCTCCAGATAGACTTTGCCGCCACTGATACCAAACTTGTACGGATCGTTGATGATACGTACCGAAGTTCCCACCGGAACCATGCCAGCCATTTCCAGCACATTATTGTTGAGCATACGGAAACAGCCATGGCTGGTACGCATGCCGATACCGAACTTCTTGTTCGAACCGTGAATCAGGTAACCCGGAGTGCCAAGGGTGAACTTGAACGGCCCCAACGGGTTGTTCGGCCCGGCCGGCACCACGTTCGGCAGAGGGTCGCCGTCGGCAGCATGCTCAGCCTTGATCGAAGCCGGAGGAGTCCAGGTCGGATTCGGGGTCTTGGCGGTGATACTGGTGTGTGCGATCGGCGACCCCCAACCCTCACGGCCAATGCCCAGCGGGAAGGTGTACACCACGTTCCGCCCTTTGGGGTAGTAGTACAGGCGATACTCCGCCAGGTTGATCACGATGCCCTCGCGCGGCCCGGGCGGCAGGATGAAACGCGTGGGCAGGACCACCTCGGTCCCCGCCCCAGGCAGCCAGGGATCGACCCCAGGGTTGGCCGCGACCATCTCCAGGTAACCCAGGTCATAGGCGGTGCCCAGGTCGGCGAAGGTATCTTCGTACTTGGCCTTGATCACCTGCACCTGACCGACGATGTCTTCACCCGGCGGCGGTAGAGGCAATTCCAATGCTGCAACAGGACCGGCCACACACAGGGCGGCGAGCGTCAGGCAGCGGGTGATGACAGGGAGGCGCGGCAACATCCGGATAATCCTTCGCATGAACAACGAATGAAAGAAACACGATTGTACACCCCGCCTTCTGGCCACGGGAGCCAAGCCGGGGGACAAGCGCAGACACATGAAATCCCTGTCGAAACGGCCTACTGGCGACCGTCTACAGCTCGAAACGCAGCTCAGGCCAGATCGGCGGCGTGCCACGTTTTTGCGACTCCAGAATCGCCCGGCACAACGGGCAGAGTCGCTGGTCCTGGAAAATCGTCCGATCCACACTCGACCAGCGCGGCTGGGCCGGCAACAAGGTGCCACACAAGGTCCGGTCGGCGGAACCACCCAACTCCAGTTGGCGTGTCACCAGATGCACCCGAACTTCCTGGCAGGCGAACAGGTCAAGCTGTTCATCAGGCTCGATCAGTTGATAGGCAAACAGGGACCAGGCGGGACGCGGCATCGGGGGCTCCAAATCGGGGGCGCCACATTAGCCGAAACACTGTCACTAGAAAAGCGTCAAAGCAGCGGTTTCAGCGTCGGCCAGACATTTTCCAGCAACTTGCCCTGGGCCGCTGCCGCAGGGTGCAGACCGTCAGCCTGCATCAGCTCGGGATGCCCACCGACCCCCTCGAGAAAAAACGGTACCAGGGCCACCTTCTTTTGGCTGGCCAACTGGCTATAGACCTGGGAGAAAGCCTGGGTGTAGCGCACACCATAATTGGGCGGCAATTGCATGCCCAGGAGCAGCACCTTGGCGCCCTGGGCCTGGGAACTGTCGATCATCGACGCAAGATTTTGTTGCAATTGCTGAGGCGGCTGGCCGCGCAGACCATCGTTGCCGCCCAACTCAAGAATCACCACCTCGGGCTTATGCTCTGCAAGCAGCGCCGGCAGCCGCGCCTGGCCCCCGGCACTGGTGTCGCCGCTGACCGATGCATTGATCACCTTATCGGTAAAACCCTGGTCCTTGAGCCGCTTTTCCAGCAGGGCGACCCACCCCTGGCGGGTATCCAGGCCGAAAGCCGCACTGATACTATCGCCAACGATCAGGACCGTACCCGCCGCTGCGTTCTGGGCCATGCACATCAAGGCCAGGCCGGCACTCAAAAACCATACACGCATCGGATTCTCCATGGGCGCAAGCATTCTCACTGCGCGGAACCTTAGCAAAGTGGTTCCTAGCGCGGAAGGTGAACTGACCATCCTGCATGAACTCAGCCTGGAGCTGAACCAGGGCGATAGCCTGGCCATCGTCGGTGCCTCCGGCTCGGGCAAGTCGACCTTGCTCGGCTTGCTGGCAGGGCTCGATCTGCCCAGCAGCGGCGAAGTCACCCTCGCCGGCCAGGCCCTGAGCCAGCTGGACGAAGATCAACGGGCCCGCATCCGCGCCGAGCACGTAGGGTTTGTCTTCCAGTCCTTCCAATTGCTCGACAGCCTCAACGCCCTGGAAAACGTCATGCTGCCCCTGGAGCTGGACGGCCGCCGAGATGCCCGTGAGCGAGCTACCGAGCTGCTGCAGCGGGTAGGCCTTGGCCAGCGCCTCAGCCACTCGCCGCGCCAGCTGTCCGGCGGCGAGCAGCAACGGGTAGCCATTGCCCGCGCGTTTGCCGCTGAACCCGATGTGCTGTTCGCCGATGAGCCCACTGGCAACCTCGACAGCCATACCGGCGAACGCATCAGTGACCTGCTGTTCGAACTCAACCAGGAAAGCGGCACTACCCTGGTGCTGGTGACCCACGATGAACGCCTGGCCCATCGCTGCCGGCGCCTGATCCGTCTTGAAGCGGGCTTGCTGGTCGCCCCTCTGGAGCCTTGATGGCACGCCTGCCGCTGCTGCGCCTGTTCAGCCTCGCCGTCCGTCAACTGCTGCGCGATGCCCGTGCCGGCGAGTTGCGGGTATTGTTCTTCGCCTTGCTGGTGGCGGTTGCTGCCAGCACTGCCATCGGCTATTTCGGCGCGCGCTTGAACGGCGCCATGCTCTTGCGTGCCACGGAGTTCCTCGGGGCCGACCTGCTGCTGGAAGGCAGTTCGCCAGCACGCCCGGAGCAGCTCGCCAGTGGCCGTGAACTAGGGCTTGATCACGCCAGGATTGTCGAGTTCTCCAGTGTCATTGCCACTGACAACGCCATCCAGCTTTCCAGCATCAAGGCCGTCGACGAGGCCTATCCACTGCGGGGCCAGCTCAAGAGTGCCGCGGCGCCCTACGGTATCGAAGAGCCCGGCGGTGGCCCGAAGCCCGGAGAGGCCTGGGTCGAGCCGCGCCTGCTGACGGCGCTGGACCTGAAGGTCGGCGACAGCATCGACGTTGGCCTGAAGACCCTGCGCCTGACCCGAGTGCTGACCTACGAACCCGATCGGGCCGGCAACTTCTATAGCCTGACGCCCCGGGTGTTGATCAACCTGCAAGACCTGCAAGCCACCGGCGTGGTCCAGCCGGGCAGCCGGGTCAGCTTCAAGGAGCTGTGGCGCGGGGCGGCCCCAGCACTTGAGGCTTATCGGCAACAAATCAAGCCGGGGCTGGCAGCCAACCAGCGGCTGCAGGATGCCCGTGACGGCAATCAGCAGATCGGCGGCGCCCTGGGCAAGGCCGAACGTTATCTGAATATGGCGAGCCTGGTGGCGGTGCTGCTGTCGGGAGTTGCCGTGGCGTTGTCGGCCAACCGCTTTGCCGCCCGACGCTTCGATGCCAGCGCCTTGCTTCGCTGCCTGGGCCTGTCGCGCCGGGAAACCATGCTGCTGTTCAGCGTGCAGTTGGGGCTTCTCGGGCTATTGGCCAGTCTCAGCGGAGCGCTGCTGGGATGGCTGGCCCAGCTCGGCCTGTTTTACCTTCTGCATGACCTGTTGCCCAGCGATGTACCACCCGGGGGATTGCTCCCCGCCATCGCCGGCATCGGCACCGGCCTGGTAGCCCTGGGCGGATTCGCCCTGCCGCCGCTGGCCGCACTGGGGCGCGTGCCACCGCTGCGGGTCCTGCGGCGCGATCTCCTGCCAATCCCCTCCAGCACCTGGATGATCTATGGTGCCGCACTGTTTGCCCTGGGCCTGATCATGTGGCGCTTGAGCCTGGACCTGATCCTGACCTTCGCCCTGTTGGGGGGAGGCCTGCTGGCCGCGCTGGTGCTCGGAGGTTTGCTGTTGCTGCTGTTGCAGAGCCTGCGCCGCCTGCTGGCCCGTGCCGCGCTGCCCTGGCGCTTGGGCCTGGGCCAGTTGCTGCGCCACCCCTTGGCCGCGGCCGGACAATCCCTGGCCTTCGGCCTGATTCTGCTCTCCATGGCACTGATCGCACTGCTGCGCGGCGAATTGCTGGATACCTGGCAGAACCAGTTACCCAAAAATGCCCCCAACTACTTTGCTCTGAACATTCTGCCAGCGGAAAAGCAGCCCTTCACCGAACGCCTGGTACAGCTCTCAGCCCCTTCCGCGCCTTTGTACCCCGTGGTTCCGGGGCGCCTGGTAAGCATCAATGGCGAGCCCGTGAGGGAGATCGTCAGCAAGGACTCCAGCGGTGATCGGGCCGTACAACGTGACCTGAGCCTGACCTGGGCGGCAGAGCTGCCCGCCGGCAACCGTATTACCGAAGGCAACTGGTGGTCAGCCCTGCCGGACGATTCGTTACCCGGTGTCTCGGTCGAGGCCAAAGTGGCGCAGAGCCTGAAGCTGAAGCTCGGCGATCACCTGACCTTCACTGTTGCCGGGGCCAATCGGGAAGCCCGGGTCACCAGCTTGCGCAGTATCAACTGGGACAACTTCCAACCGAATTTCTTCATGATCTTCCAGCCTGGAACCTTGAAGGACCTGCCCGCGACCTACTTGACCAGTTTCTACCTGAGCCCAGGGCACGATCAGCAGATTGTCGAGCTGTCCAGGGCGTTCCCGGCAGTGACCATCCTTCAAGTCGAAGCCCTGCTGGAACAACTGCGCAGCATCCTGGCCCAGGTCACCCTGGCGGTGGAATACGTGCTGCTGTTTGTCCTGGCCGCGGGAATGGCGGTGCTGTTTTCCGGGCTGCAAGCCACCCTCGACGAGCGCATCCGCCAAGGAGCGCTGTTGCGCGCACTCGGCGCCGAGCGCCAGCTGCTGGTGAAAGCCCGCCGGATCGAGTTCGGTCTGCTCGGCGCAGTCAGCGGCCTGCTGGCAGCGCTGGGCTGCGAACTGGTGAGCCTGGTGCTGTACCGATTCGCCTTCGACCTGCCCTGGCACCCGCATCCGTGGCTGTTGCTGCTGCCCTTGATCGGCGCACTGCTGGTGGGAGGCGCTGGGGTCTTTGGCACCCGTCGCGCATTGAACGCCAGCCCGTTGAGCGTATTACGCGAAGGTTGATGACCGAAAACTCGCCGGCCAGAGCCGGCGAGCCTACTTCACATAATCGATCTGGTTGATCCACCAGCAGGTTTCACCCGCCGGGGTGTGGACGATGGCCTCATCGCCGACTTCCTTCTTCAGCAACGCCCTGGCCATGGGGGAATCAATGGAGATGTAGTCCTTGCGCTGGTAGATCTCGTCATAACCGACGATACGAAAGCGCTTGATCTCAGCAGCCTCGTTTTCGACCTCGACCCAGGCCCCAAAAAACACCCGCCCCTCCTGCTCCGGCGCGTAGGAAACCACCTTCATATCCTCGAGGCGCTTGCGTATGTAGCGCACCCGACGATCGATTTCCCGCAGGAGCTTCTTGTTGTACTGATAGTCGGCATTTTCACTGCGGTCGCCCAGCGAGGCGGCCCAAGTGACCTTTTGCGTGATATCCGGGCGTTTCTCCCGCCATAGATAGTCCAGCTCTTGCTTCAGAGCGTCGTAACCATCCTGTGTGATGAGCTTGGTACTCAATTGGCTAATTACCCTCCTGCCTTAGTACGTGCTACGCGTTATTTGAATGAGCCGAAAAGGCCGGTACGACTATGAGCGACGCGCGCCCTCCGCTCTCTGGTCATCACTATCAGATTTGTCCGATTTAGATTTCAGAGAGGTCAGCCAATCATAGGGCCAAACAGCCGAGTAGTACGGCCTCAGGCACAGGTTCGGCAACAGAAGTTTGCAATCGGCACGCCACACAGCTTGATACCTATTCCCCAAAGAGCTCGCCAACAACTACCAACATCTCGAAAAACAAAGGGAACGTACCACATGGGCAACATCATTATCGTCGATGACCATCCATTGATCCGACTGGCCATCAGGTCGGTGCTTGAACCCCATCATCACACCATCGTCGCCGAAGCCGACAACGGTGCAGATGCCGTTCAACTGGTACGCAAGCACCTGCCGGACCTGCTGATCCTCGACCTGGGCATACCCAACCTGGACGGCTTCTCGGTCATTGCGCACATCAAGTCCGCCGAGCTGCACGTCAAGACCCTGGTACTGACTTCAAGTGATTCGAAAAATTTCGCCCTGCGCTGCCTGCAAGCAGGAGCCGCGGGTTTTCTGTGCAAGACCGAAAACCTCCACGAACTGGCCAATGCGGTAAAGGCCATTATCTCCGGGTACAGCTATTTTCCGGAGGACACCATCAACATTCTGCAGCAGAACACCAATGCCGCCAGCCAGGAAAGCGTCCTGATTTCGCGCCTGACCGATCGCGAAATAACAGTCTTGAAACTACTGGCTACCGGCCTCAACAACCAGCAGATTGCCGATGCGCTGCTGATCAGCCACAAGACCGTCAGCACTTACAAGGTGCGCCTGCTCAAGCGCTTCAATATTTCCAATCTGGTCGCATTGGCCGAATTGGCAAAACGCAATGCCATTGTTTGATCAACCAGCCGCTATTGGCCACCGAATGACGGATAACAGCCACGACTGAAAGCTTTTCAGTCGAAGCCTGTTCAATGAAGTCTTGATTGATATATGACGCAGTTCAGCAGCACGCAGTAAGTCACACCGGCTCAGCTGCTGAACTGGCGGCGAATGATCAGCCCCTGACGGGCGACACGGGTCAGTTGCTTGATGACTTCAGCAGCATCAGCAGCGCTGGGGGAAGGAATGACCGCCAAATCAAAGCTGTCGCTGGCAAAACGCGCCAGGGACTCACCCTCTTCGACAAATTGGATCAGAAACGCCGCCGGGCCGGGGGAACGGCGATGCCAGCCGTCGAGATAACGCAGTAGCGTGGGCTGGTGCTTGCCACCAAGGAGGATTTTCGGATTGCGCTGGGAAAGGCTCGCCGTGATCGGCGCAAGACGTACAAGGGGGCGTGGTGCATTCATCGTATTGTGTCTCTGCCTCAAGTTTCTGCCGGGCAGGTGAGAGGCAACACCGAACCAGCGCTTTAGCGGTATTTCGAAGCCTGACTATAGCTTCTATCGGTGATCTTTCGATTCACCTGGCGCCCCGCAAGTAGCTGTTTAAATCGGCGCATGAGCAGCATCCTAGAGAAGCCGGCAGGTCAGTGTCAAGATTTGCCGGCAACGAAAAAGGCCTGCATTCGCAGGCCTCGGATGACTTTTCCGGTCGTTGATCCAGAGCCTCTGGAGCCACCACCAGAGGATCGGGTTACTTGGCGATCGCCCCATCCAGCGATAACTTGCCAGCGCCCTCAAACAGAACCGCAACAGTGCCGCCCAGCAGTGCCAGCGCAAACTCATAACCATTGTTGGCCATGAACAAGCCATTACCGATGTGCACCGAGAAGATCGCCACCAGCAAAGTGAACGACAAGCCCAGTGCCGCCGGACGCGCCAACAGACCAATGATCAGGGCCAGGCCGGCAAAGAACTCGGTGCCACCCGCCAGCAGCGCCATCAGGTAGCCCGGTGCCAGGCCAATGCTTTCCATCCACTGCGCCGTTCCCGCCAAACCACCACCGCCAAACCAGCCAAAGAGTTTCTGCGAACCATGGGCCGCGAAAATGATGCCGACAAAAATCCGCAGTACGGTCAAGCCGTAGCCGGCGCGAGTGCCCAGAAGCTTGTTGGTCAATGTGCTCATGCTGTGTAGTCCTGTGTAAGGTAGGGAAGTTGGTCGCCATACTAATCAGTTTTTATCATGTTAAAAGCGGAAAAATCCCGACAAAACAATCAACTTTTTAGATTATTTACGCGACGCAACTTTTCGCTCCCGAGGCTCCAGCGAGTCTCGTTCACGATCAAAGGCCAGATAGTATTTGTTCACGCTATTAACATAGCTGACCGCCCCCATGCCTACCTGCTCCATGGCGATGCGCTCCACCTGGAAGAACCACTGGTTGGGGTTGAGCCCTCGTCGCCGGGCTTCGCTGCGCATCCCTTGAACTCGCTCCGGCCCCATGTTGTAGGCCGCCAGCACAAACGCCATGCGTTCACGCTCATTGAGCTTGGGACTGGCGAAGAATTTGCGCCGGATCATCGCCAGATACTTGGCCCCGGCCTGTACATTGCTGTCCAGGGACTGGATGTTGCTGACGCCAACCCGCTGCGCTGCCGAAGGCGTGATCTGCATCAGCCCGGTAGGGCCGCTGCCACTTCTGGCACTGGGTTGCAAAGCCGACTCCTTGAAGGCCAGCGCCGCCAGATTCAGCCAGTCCATGCCCTGCTCTCCCGCATGTTTCTGCAATACCGGGCGCAATTTTTCCAGGCGTTGACGGTCGGCCTGGGCCAGAGGGTAATGCACCTGATACTGGCGCCGGTAAATACGCAGGAACGCCACGTCCTGGTCCGCCGGAACCTTATAGGTCTTGAGGAAACGATCGATGCTCGCCCGCAACATGGATGCATCGCGCCGGACAAACCAATGCTCCTCACCCGGCTCACTGATCTTCAACTGCTTATCGAAGCGCAACTTGGGCAGGATCTTGCTCCAGCGTTCGGCAATCGGCTGCTCGACAATCGTCAGATGGAAAATGCCGCCCTGAACCATTTCCAGCACATCCTCCACCGCCAGGCTGGGATCGACCCACTCCACCTTGATCGGCGCCAGCTTGTGCAAGGCCAGCTTCTGATTGATCTGGCTCACCGCATCCCCCGCCGCGCTGCCGGTGGCGAGGGTCAGCGTCTTGCCGGAAAGCTGTTCGATCCGCGTATAACGGCGCTCGCCCTTGATCCCCACCAGCAGCAGAGGAACATTGCTGACGATCGGCTCACTGGAACTGACCGCATGTCCGGGTTGGGCTTCCAACAATTCACCAGGCGCCACCAGGTCGCCCTCGCCACGCTGCAGGGCGCCCAGCAATTGATCCTTGGCTTTGGGAATGATCTTCAGGCTGATTTCCTGACCGTCCCTGGCATGGCCGTTCAGGTACTGCTCGAACGAGCGCAATCGATGGTATTCGGCACCAATGGCCTGCCCCTGGACTTCTCCAGAGCTATTGCGACTCTGGTTGACCAAAACCCGGAGCACCCGACTGCTACGGATCTCCGCCAGGTCGCGCACCTTTCCCGAAGCATGGACTTCCGGAGGCCCCGGCAAGCGCGCGGCTGCCGGCAACGGCAGCAGCAACGACAAGCACAGTGCAAGCAATATCGAGGATCGGGTCATCCGTTCTCCGCAAAGAATACTGTTCAACCCTTCGTCGCTTTTTGAAGAATTGACTGCCAGAAACAGAGCGCCTTGAGCGCTGGCAAGCTGCGAAAGACCTGTGCAATGGCGCCGAAAAGCTTGGCCAGTACGTTGGTCCGACAGCAAAAGATAGCTTTAACTCGTTGTAGTTCTTGGTTTTTCTTATAAATCTACAGCTCTGATATGCTTTCCGGCCGCAGGCGGAGATAGCACCATGCAACTCATCGATATCGGCGTCAACCTGACCAATCCCAGTTTTGCCGAAAAACACCAAGCCGTTCTCAATCGGGCTTATGAGGCTGGGGTCTGCCAGTTGGTGCTCACTGGAACCAGCGTCGAGGGCAGTGAGCAGGCCCTGGAGTTGTGCCAGCAGCTGGACGCCGAGGGACAGCGGCTGTTCGCTACCGCCGGCCTGCATCCACATAGCTCCAGCGACTGGAATGCCGATAGCTCGCGGCGCTTGCGCACCTTGCTGGGCGAGCCACGGGTACGTGCCGTGGGCGAATGCGGCCTGGACTTCAACCGCGACTTCTCCCCCCGCCCACAGCAGGAAAAGGTCCTGGAGGAACATCTGGCCCTGGCGGCGGAACTGCAACTGCCGGTGTTTCTCCACGAACGCGATGCCAATCAGCGCCTGCTGGAGATCCTGCGCGACTTCCGTGACCGCTTGCCGGCCGCAGTGGTGCATTGCTTTACCGGCGAGCAAAAGGCGTTGTTCAGCTACCTCGACCTGGACCTGCACATCGGCATCACCGGCTGGATCTGCGACGAACGCCGGGGCACGCATCTGCACCCGTTGGTGCGTGAAATTCCCCGGGGGCGCCTGATGCTGGAAAGTGACGCGCCCTATCTGCTGCCACGCAGCTTGCGGCCAAAGCCGAAAAATGGCCGTAACGAACCGGCCTACCTGACCGAGGTCTTGCGGGAAGTAGCCTTGCACCGCGGTGAAACCCTGGAAGACCTGGCTAGCCACAGCACAGCCTGCTCTCGGGCATTCTTTCACTTGCCAGAGATTGCTTGACCCATATCAAGATTTATCTGAGCTCGTAGCGGCACAATAATGGCACCTTGCCAATACTGTTTCGCTCAATCAGAGAAGACCTTCTATGGGTGCCTGGCTTAGCAACATCTCGCTGAAATACAAATTCTGGGCGGTCAATGCAGTCGCCTTCGTCACCACCTTGTTATTAGTGTTGTACGCCGTGCAGCTGGAGCAACAGGCTCGCAGCCAGAGCGCGCACGCAGCGGCTCAGGCCGAGGCACGCCTGCTCAGTGCCTGGCCCGCCGGGCAGAAACTGCCCAGCGCAGAACACCTGCTGTACTTCACCCAGGGGCAGACTCCGAGCCTCAACGAGCAGGCATTGCCCGAGCTGAGCGGCGCCAATGGCTGGGTCGAGATCAATCACATGCCGTTGTTCGGCGAAAATCCGCTGCTGGGCGCCGACGTCCTCCAGCGCGCCGACGGTCAACAGGTTGCCGTGCTTGCCTATGCCCCGAGCCTGGCCCAGGTCTTCAGTGATCGCTTCACCAACTACGCCGTCGCGGTGTTCATTCTGATGTTCGCCATGCTCTGCGCCTCGCAGTTGCTGATCCGTTTTCTTCTCAGCCAGCTCAACACCCTCAAGGACGTCATGCTGCACGTGGAGAAAACCGGCGACCTGTCGGCCCGTGTACCGCTCTCCTGCAAGGACGAGGTCGGCCAGATGGCCAGCGCCTTCAACGCCATGCAGGCCGGATACCAGCGAGTGGTGAACACGGTGGCCAACACCGCCCGGCAATTGGACCAGGGGGCCGCGCGCCTGGCCTCGAGCATGAACGATGTCCGCCACGGCATGCTCGGCCAGCAGAGCGAAACCGACCAGGCCGCCACCGCCATCAACGAAATGTCCGCCACCGTCTACCACATCGCCCAGCACGCCGGAGCCACCCGGGATCTGTCGCAAACCGCCGACACCCTGGCCGGCACCGGTCATGAAGTGGTGGGCCGGGTGCAGAAATCCATCGCCGGGCTTTCCAATGGCGTGCAACAAACCGCCGAGATGATTCAAAAGCTCGCCGAGGACAGCCAGAAGATCAACGGCGTGGTCAACGTTATCCACAGCATCGCCGAGCAAACCAACCTGCTGGCGCTCAACGCCGCTATCGAAGCCGCCCGGGCTGGCGAAATGGGCCGCGGCTTTGCCGTGGTCGCGGACGAAGTGCGCAACCTGGCCAAGCGTGTGCAGACCTCCACCGACGAGATCACCAGCATGGTCTCGGCCCTGCAGGCCGGCACGCGCGATGCCGTGGATTTCATGCAGGAAAGCTCGTTCAAGGCCGACGACTGCGTGCAGCAGGCTCAAGAAGCCGGAGCCGCATTGGCGGAAATCACCGGGGCCGTGGCGCAGATGCGTGAAAGCAATACGCAGATTGCCGTCGCGGCTGAACAGCAGAGCCAGGTAGCGGAAGAAATGAACCGGGCGGTGGTCAGCATCCGCGATGTCACGGAAAACACCGTGCAGCAAACCGTTGCGTCCGCCACTACCAGCAGTGAACTGGCGACCCTGGCCGGCGAACTGAGCAAAGCCATCGGCCAGTTGAAACTCTGACCCGACGCGAGCCCCTTTTCCCCCGAGCCAAAACCGCTGGCTATCAGGCCGATAGCCAGCCTTGATTCGCCGACACCCCGCCTGCGCCCTATTCTTGGTTCATGAGTTTTCAAGAACTGAGGATGATCATCATGGGCAAACGTCACCCCAACCTCCCCGCCTGGCAATGGCGCGTCTACCCGCAGAACCATCAGCATCCGGCCAACCTGGTGTTGCACCTGATCGCCGTGCCGCTGTTCATCATCGCCTTCCTGCTGATCGTATCGGGAGTGTTTTCCTTGAGTTTCCTGAGCCTGGCCATTGGCGTGGTCGGCCTCCTCGCGGCCCTGGGCCTGCAACGTCATGGCCACAGCCTGGAGGCGCAAGCCTCCGAGCCGTTCAGTGATCGCAAAGATGCCGTGCAACGGCTGCTGGTGGAGCAGTTCGTGACCTTCCCGCGCTTTGTCCTGAGCGGTGCCTGGTGGCGTGCCTGGTTGCAGCGCCACCGGCACTGAGGGCTCAAGCGAAAATGGTCACGGTCTGCCGGCTGAGGGCAATCAACTGACCTTCGGCATTCCACAGGGCCGCCGCGGCGTGGCCATAACCGTCGCGCGCATGTTCGATTTCGACCCGGTACTTGCACCAGTCCAGGGTGCTCAACTCCAGCAGTGGCTGGACGAACTCGATGGTCCAGGTCAGGGTGCTGCCAGCGGCGGGCTTGGTCAAATGCGGTAACAGCGCCGGCGGCCAGGCGTCCACCAGCGCGAGGATATGCGCTTCGGTGACGGGTTCCTCCTTCACATCCCCGCGCAAACGTACCCAGCCGCCCATCTCACGGGAGCGGTTACCGGTAAATGGCAAACCGCCAACGCTCCAGCGCATCGCCAGATGACGCATGAACTCCGGCGTCACGCCCTTGATGTAAGGCAGCTCCTGGCAATCATCCCAATGCTTCATTTCAGGCGCGGGCTCGGCTTCCACGCTGACGGACGACTCACGGGAAGCACCAAAACTGCCCTGAACCAGAGTCACCACCTGACCTTCCTGCATGACCCGTCCCAACACCTGGCTGACGGCCTTGCCTTCACGCAGTACATCCACCTCGAAACTGACCGGCACATCAGGCGCCACCGGACCGACAAAGGTAATCGCCAGGGAACGCACCGGGCGCTCGGCCGGGACCTTGGCGCGCATCGCTTCATACTGCAGGGCCACCACCAGGCCACCGAAACTGGCGCGCCCCTGAGCCCACTCCGGCGCAATGGTCAACGCCTGGGGCTGGCTGCGAACAGCTTCGAGTAGATCGTAGAAACGCATGAAAACCTCGGGGGCAAAAAAAGGACTGAGGGATCTTAACCAGCGTCGCAGAGCCGCACAGCCATTATTCCGGCCAAAGCAGCGGACAGATAAGCCGCCCGACAGTCCTCAGCGCTGGAAGCAATCACGATGCAGTTGCTCCAGCACCTGATCGGAACGGGCCTCGGCCTGGAGCATGGTCCTGCGCCAGATCGCGACACAGGGCAGCAAATCCAGTTGTTGCTCAGCCTGTGCCAGCCACTGCCAGCAATCATGCCAATCGCCCAGGGCGCTCTGAGCGGCCTTGAGGCGTTTCATGGCCTGAGAGGGCAACCGGTCCAGTTCGGGATAGGCGTCCGCGGCGTAGCGCACCCGCTTGATCAGCAGGCGCAGGCGATGGCGGTCGTGAGTGGGGTCCAGCAAGGCTTCGCCCAGGGCTTTCCACTGTTTGCCCAAGCGCTTTTCAATCCGCCCGCGCAGACCACGCAGCAGGCCCTGGCGCTGGGAGGCCCGCAAGAATCGGGGAAAAGCATCCAGCACCAGAAACAGCTGGGCCAGCTCGGCTCCAGCGGCCACCGCCGAATGCTCATGGCGCAATTGTGCGGTGCGACGGTCAGCAGCAGCGTGCTGGCCATGCTGATGCAGATAAGCCGCCAGCACTTCACGATCACGAATCGGTGTTGTCAGCCGCCCCACTTCACTGGCCGCGGCCTCCAGCTGCTCGACCCCGGGCAGGCCACGCAAAGGGCGCAGCAGGCTGCGCAGACGCCGCACGTTAATACGCAGATCATGCAGGGCTTCGGCATCCGTGGCAGCCGCCAAGCGCGCCTGACAAGCCAGCAAACTCACTTCCAGGCCCAGGACCTGAGCCACCAAACGATCGACCAAGGCAGACATCAAGGCTTCCCCAACGCGACTCAAAAGCCTGACTTCGGCTTATTCAATTCAAGAATGGCACCGCGCACCTGAGACCGGCATTGCGCCAGGTCATTCAGGTTCGCGGTGATGATTGCCGGTTCAGCTTAGCGGCTGTCGCAGCTTAGCGCCCGGCGCGGGATTCACGAATGTAGAAGCGCGCCTTCTCGGCCTTGTGGGTGCAGCCCTCAAAGGCTTCGAATTGCTGCTGGGTCTTGGCACCGGTCAGCAGCGACAGCGCCTTGGAGTAGCTCACGGTGCCGGCGAAACCTTCGGCCTTGGCCAGGTCCAGCTCGTGCCAGGCGGCGTCCAACTGAGTGCCGCAGCTGTCACGGTAGGCAGTCTTGCCTGCGCAACCGGTCAATACCAACGCAATCAGGGGCAAGCAGATCCAGGCTTTCATCAAAGACACCTCAAGATAGGGAAAACAGTCGTACAGGTTAAGACGATGGCTACGGGGAAAAGTGCCAAACACACCCTTGGGAAAATATAGCCGCAGGAGCATAGCCGTGCGGCTCGATACGCTCTAGGAGAAAACCGCAAACGCCCCGGGCCGCATCAGCAATTGAACCGCGGGGCGCTATGGGTGCATTGTTGCAGCCTGTTTGCCGAAGGGACGAATCATGAATAAACGTGTCGCATTGGTCCTGGGGTCGGGGGGCGCTCGCGGTTACGCCCATATCGGCGTCATCGAGGAAATCGAAAAACGCGGTTATGACATCGCCTGCATCGCCGGCTGCTCGATGGGCGCGGTGGTCGGTGGCATTTACGCCGCCGGCAAGCTCGCCGAGTACCGGGAGTGGATCGAAAGCCTGGATTACCTCGACGTGCTGCGCCTGGTGGACGTGAGCTTTCGCCTGGGGGCGATTCGCGGCGAGAAGGTCTTCGGCCAGATTCGCAAGATCGTCGGTGAAGTGAACATCGAAGACCTGCGCATTCCCTACACGGCCGTGGCCACCGACCTGACCAATCAACAGGAAATCTGGTTTCAGGAAGGCTGCCTGCACCAGGCCATGCGTGCCTCCGCCGCGATCCCCAGCCTGTTCACCCCGGTGATGCAGGGCAACCGCATGCTGGTGGACGGCGGCCTGCTCAACCCGCTGCCGATCGTTCCCGTGGTTTCCAGCCATTGCGACCTGATCATCGCGGTCAACCTCAACTCGACCAACCAGCGCCATTACCAGTTGCCCGTGATCCAGCGCCCACCGGCGTTCAAAAGCCGCTTCGACAGCCTGATCAATTCCCTGGGCTCGCACCTGCCGTTTCGCCGCAAACAGGCCGAGCAACTGCTGTTGCTCGAACAGGAAGCCTTCAAGAGCGAAGCGGCAGAGATCAACCCCTGGGTCGAGGGCGCCGAACCGGAAGCCCAGCAACCCGCCGCGGCGCCGGAAAGCGACGGTGCGCCGAAGTCCGCCAGCGGCTCGTTCGTCATTGATAACGTCGGCCCGGCCTCCCTGCTGGACCTGGTGAACCAGAGCTTCGAGGTCATGCAAACGTCCCTGGCCCAGTACAAGATCGCCGGCTACCCGCCGGACGTCCTGATCAACGTGCCCAAGCGCGTCTGCCGCTTCTTCGAGTTCTACAAGGCACCGGAGCTGATCGCCCTGGGCCGTGAGATTGCCAGCGACACCCTGGACCGCTACGAGCAGGAGCAATAGCGACCCGCTCGCCACGGGCCGCAAGGTTCAGGGCTCGCTACCCAGCAGGCGGTAGCCGACCCCCGCTTCGGTGACGATGAAGCGCGGCCGGGTCGGATCGTCCGCCAACTTCTGGCGCAGGTGCCCAACCACGATCCGCAGGTAGTGACTGTCCTCGGTGTGGGTCGGGCCCCAGATATCCTTGAGCAACTGCTGCTGGGTGATTACCCGTCCCGGGTGCCGAGCCAGTTGCGCCAGCACCGCATACTCCTTGCGAGTCAGAGCCACCTCGGCCCCCTCCAGCAGCACCCGGCGATACGCCAGGTCGACCGTCAGCGGCCCCACCTGCAAGGCGGCTTCCTGCACCTCCCCGGTCGGCGCCTGGCGCAACAGGGCGCGGATTCGCGCCAGGAACTCCTGGATACCGAAAGGCTTGGTCACGTAGTCGTTGGCGCCACCGTCCAAGGCTTCGACTTTCTGCACCTCGCTGGCGCGCACCGAGAGCACCAACACTGGCACCGCCGACCATTCGCGAAACTCGCGCAGCACCTGCTGGCCGTCCATGTCGGGCAACCCCAGGTCGAGCACCAGCAGGTCGGGCTTGTTCAGGGCGGCCTGGGCCAGGCCCTCGGTGCCGGTTCCGGCTTCAATCACTTTGTATCCCTGGGACGCCAGGCTGATGCGCAGGAACTTGCGGATCTGCGGCTCGTCGTCGATGACCAGGATGGTCGCGGTCTGGCTCATGGTTTCAGTTCAAGACAAATTAAAAGACAAAAGCGTAGCGCAAGGCATGCCGCATCCGTGTGGCGTCGACGCGGCAAGGTACACCGCGTTCTACAGGTATTCACAGGTCAGACTCAAGCGCCGGTTGGGCCTGCAACGGCAGATGCAGGGTGATGCACGTACCGTGGCCACCGATGCCGTCTGCAACGCTGATATGCCCGCCATGGGCGCCGACCATGCCCTGGCAGATGGCCAAGCCCAGCCCGGTGCCTTGCCCGCCTCGATCACCACGGGCAGCGGTGTAGAACATGTCGAAGATCTTCGCCCGCTCGTCCTCGGGAATCCCCGGCCCCTCATCGCTGACGGCAAAGCTCAATTGCTGCTCATCGGCGCTGACCTTGAGCTGCAAATGGCCCTGGGGTGGCGAAAAGCGCGCGGCATTCTCCAGCACATTGACCAGGGCCTGCTCGATCAGGGCGGCGTGCACGTAAAGCAGAGGCAGGTCCGGCGGCAGTTCAGTACTGACCTGCAACGGCGCCAGCACCACCCGCAGGCGGTTCAGCGCACTGCCGACAATATCCCCCGGGGCCACCCAGTCGCGAGCCAGTTTCAAGGCGCCGTGGCCAAGCCGGGTCATGTCCAGCAGGTTCTGGATGTAACGGTCCAGGCGCTCGGCTTCATCCCGCGTGCCCTCCAGCAGCTCCCGCCGATCTTCCAGGGGAATCGCCTCACCCAGCGCCAGCAGGCTGTCGATACTGCCGCGCATCGAAGTCAGGGGCGTGCGCAGGTCATGGGACACCGAAGCCAGCAAGGCGCTGCGTAACTGTTCGGTTTCGCCGTGCAGCCGCGCTGCTTCCAGGTCCTCGGCCAACCGCGCCCGCGCCAGAGCCTGGGCCAGGGGCTGGCTGAGGGCCGTGAGCAGACGCCGACGCTGGCCACTGAACGCCTCGCCCTCTTTCGGACAAACGCCGAGCAGGCCCAGGGGCCCGTCATCCACCGACAGCGGCCACCACCACCAACGGCCGAAGGGCAATGTTCCAGTGCCCAAGCCCGCCGGCTGATCATGCTGCCAGGCCCAGTCGGCCGCCGCTCGCTCAGCCTCGGAGAACGACGGCGCATCGCCTGTCTCGACTTTCCAGCCGCCCTGCCCGTCGCGGTTGAGCAGGCAGATGCGCAATGAGTCACGACCATGCAGATGCTGGGCAGCGGCACTGATCACCGCTTGCCGATCGGTAGCGGCCGTCAGCTTGCGCGACAGGTCGAGCAACTCGCCGGTTTCCTCCTGAGTATCACGCAGCGCCTGCAACTGCCGCCGCTGACGCGCCGCCAGGTTGCCGGTGAGCGCCGCCATGAGCAGGAAGAACAAGAGGGTCAGCACATCCTCTTCACGCTGGATGGCAAAGGAAAAACTGGGTGGGATAAACAGGAAGTCATAGGCCAGGAACGACAACGCGGCACAGGCCAGGGCCGGCCCCAGGCTGCTGCGTACTGCCACCAGCAACACCGCAGCGAGAAACACCAGCGAGATGTTCGGCAGCGGCAGGACACTGGCCACGCCCCAGGCCAGGGCGCTGGCCAGAATGGTCGCCACCAGGGCCAGGCCATAGTCGAACCAGCGCAGCGAATGCACGGTTCGCAAGCCCGGCTGATGGGGCAGCGGCTCGCTGTCCAGAACATTGATTTCCAGGCCGTCGGCATTGCGCAGCAGACGCGCCGCCAAGCCGCCACCAAACCAGCGTCGACGCCAGCGGCGGCTGGACTGCCCCACCAGCAGCAGACTGGCACGACGTTCGGCAGCGTGCTGGATCAGGGTCTTGGCCACTTCACCGGCGCGCAGCAGGACCACTTCCCCGCCCAGGCGCTCGGCCAGCTGTTGAGCGGCCTGCAAGCGCAGCCGTGCCTGCTCGTCGCGCAACCGGCCGTTGTCCACATGCACCAGGCTCCAGGGCAGATGCCGGCGCTGAGCCACACGGCTGGCGTGGCGCACCAGGCGCTCGGCCTGGGCATCGCCGTCAATGCCCACCAACAACCGCCCGCGTACCGCCGGCGCCGCCTGCCCCAACTGGCGATAGCCCAGGGCCAGGTCGTTGTCCACCTGGGCCGCGGCGGTCTGCATCGCCAACTCGCGCAAGGCGGTGAGGTTGGTCTGGGTGAAGAACGCATCGATGGCCGCCCGCGCCTGCTCGGGTACATAGACCTTGCCGTCCCGCAGGCGCTCCAAGAGCTCGCGGGGCGGCAAGTCCACCAGCAGCAATTCATAGGCTTCCTGCAACACCCAGTCAGGCAAGGTCTCGCGAACCTGGACCCCAGTGATGCCGCGTACCTGGTCGTTGAGGCTTTCCAGGTGCTGGACATTGACCGTGGTGAACACGTCAATCCCGGCGGCCAGCAACTCCTGAATATCCTGCCAGCGCTTGGCATGCCGGCTGCCCGGGGCATTGCTGTGGGCCAGTTCGTCCACCAGCACCAGCTTGGGCTTGGCCTTGAGCAGACCGTCGAGGTCCATTTCCTCCAGCATCACTCCACGGTATTGCGAACGTACCAATGGCTGCTGGGGCAAGCCGCTCAGCAAGGCTTCGGTCTCGGCGCGGCCGTGGGTCTCCACCACCCCGGCGAGGACCTTGCCCCCCTGGCGCAGCTGCGTATGGGCCGCCTGGAGCATGGCGTAAGTCTTGCCAACCCCGGGCGCCGCGCCCAGGAACACCTTGAGCCGGCCGCGACCGTCCCGGGGCAGCTCGGCCAGCAACGCGTCGGCGCGACCGGAATCACTCATGGGCTTTCTCTCTGCGATAGGACATTCGGTTCAATCTGCGCTCACTTTAGCTGCGATTGGTAGCACTCCCCGGGGCTGACAGCCGCTGCGCGGCTTTTTGCAGCCTCGCAGGCTCGGCAGCCGCTACAGGTGTTCGAGGGCCAGGTTCAGGGCCAGCACGTTGACTACCGGCGGCCCCACCAGAGGCCGCTCGACATGGGCATCCACCAACGCCTGCAGCTTGGCCGGCGGCAAGTGGCGGGCCGCCGCGACCCGCGCCAGTTGATAGTCAATTGCCTCGGGTGGCAAGTGCGGATCAAGGCCACTGCCCGAGGTGGTCAAGAGTGCCAGGGGCACCGGCCCCTGCCCTGGGACCATAAGCTTGTTGGCGTCCTCGATCACCCGCGTAGCCAGCGCCGGGTTGCTCGGCGCCAGGTTGCTGGCAGAACTGGACACCGTGGCAAAGGCTCCCGCCGAAGGGCGTGGATGGAACCAGGCATCACCGACGAAATCCTGGGCAATCAGGGCCGAACCACGCACCTTGCCATCGGCATCACGCACCAGGCTGCCATTGGCCTGCTGCGGGAACGCCAGTTGAGCCACGCCGGTTACCGCCAGCGGATAGGCCACGCCGGTGATCAAGGTCATCAACACAATCAGGCTCAAGGCCGGACGCAATACGCTAGTCATCTCTCACTCCTCGATTCATTCAGTTGCCGCAGCGGCTGGCGGATCACAAGCCCTGCGGCACCTTCGCCGGCAAGCCGGCTTCTAAAGGGCGTTACACCAGGTGCAGCACGGTCAGCAGCATGTCGATCAGCTTGATCCCGACAAAGGGCACGACAATTCCGCCCACGCCGTAGATCAGCAGGTTGCGCCGCAGCAGATGCGCAGCGCTGGCCGCCTGGACCCGCACCCCGCGCAGCGCCAGCGGAATCAGCACCACGATGATCAGGGCGTTGAACACAATCGCCGAAAGGATCGCGCTCTGCGGGCTGCTCAACTGCATGACGTTGAGCACCCCCAGCTGTGGATAAATCGCCGCGAACAGCGCCGGCAGAATGGCGAAGTACTTGGCCACGTCGTTGGCGATGGAGAAGGTGGTCAATGCACCGCGAGTCACCAGCAATTCCTTGCCGATCTGCACCACGTCCAGCAGCTTGGTCGGATCGCTGTCCAGGTCGACCATGTTGGCCGCCTCGCGGGCCGCCTGGGTGCCGTCGTTCATCGCCATGCCGACATCGGCCTGAGCCAGCGCCGGCGCGTCATTGGCGCCATCACCGCACATGGCCACCAGGCGCCCATCGTTCTGTTCGAGGCGAATGCGCGCCAGCTTCTTCTCCGGCGTGGCCTCAGCCAGCACATCATCGACCCCGGCTTCGGCAGCAATGGCCGCGGCGGTCAGCGGGTTGTCGCCGGTCACCATGACGGTGCGGATGCCCAGTTTGCGCAACTCGGCGAAGCGTTCGCGAATGCCGGGCTTGACCACATCCTTGAGGTGAATGGCGCCGAGCATCCGGCCTTCGGCGCAGACCAGCAACGGCGTGCCGCCGCTCTGGGCAATCTTGTCGATTTCCCGGGACAGGGCCGGCGCCAGGTCACTGCGTTTGAGGCCGACGAAATTCAGCACCGAATCCACCGCACCCTTGCGATAGACCCGGCCCTGGTAGTCGACACCGGACAAACGGGTTTCAGCACTGAAAGGCACGGCCGTCAGCAGCTCGCTGCCCGGCTCGGGCTGTGGATAAAGCTCGCGCAGGTACTCGACGATGGACTTGCCTTCGGCAGTGTCGTCCGCCAGGGACGCCATCAGGGCTGCTTCGGCCAGGACCTGGGCGCTGACACCCGGGGCCGGGTAGATGGCACTGCAACGGCGGTTGCCGAAGGTGATGGTGCCGGTCTTGTCCAGCAACAGCACGTGCACATCTCCCGCCGCCTCCACCGCACGGCCGGATTTGGCGATCACGTTCAGGCGCACCAGACGGTCCATCCCGGCAATCCCGATGGCCGAGAGCAGACCACCGATGGTGGTGGGGATCAGGGTCACCAGCAACGCCACCAGGAACACCAGCGGCAGGCTGCCATTGGCGAAGTGGGCGAACGGCTGCAGGGTCACCACCACCAGCAGAAAGATCAGGGTCAAGCCGATCAGCAGGATATCCAGGGCCACTTCATTGGGGGTCTTCTGCCGCTTGGCGCCTTCCACCAAGGCGATCATGCGGTCCAGGGTCGACTCACCGGGGTTGCTGGTAATGCGCACCAGCAGCCAGTCGGAGACCAGCCGCGTGTTGCCGGTCACCGCTGAGCGGTCACCGCCAGACTCACGAATCACCGGTGCCGATTCGCCAGTGATCGCCGCTTCGTTGACCGCGGCAATGCCTTCGATGACCTCGCCATCTCCGGGAATCATCTCGCCGGCCTCAACCCGCACCACATCGCCCTTGCGCAAGCTGGTCGCCGGCACCTGCTGATAGCTACCGTCACTGACCCGGCGGCGGGCACTCAAGCCCTCGCTGCCGGCCTTGAGGCTGTCGGCGCGGGCCTTGCCGCGGCCTTCCGCGAGGGCTTCGGCGAAGTTGGCAAAAAGCACGGTGAACCACAGCCAGAGGGCGATCTGCGCGGCGACGAAGGTCGGTACCGCAGTGTCCGGCACCCAGCACAGGAGGGTGGTCAGGATCGCTGTCAGCTCCACCACCAGCATCACCGGCGAGCGCTGCAACTGGCGCGGGTCGAGCTTGACGAACGCTTGGATCAACGCCGGGCGCCACAGGGCCGAGATCGCCGTGCTCGACGCTTCGGCCTTGGCCGGCTCGTTCTTGGCGACCGCATCGGCCGCCTTGTTCGAGGCAGGAACATGCATATTCATCATCAGGTCCTCAGAAGCCCATGCTCAGGTGATCGGCGATCGGGCCCAGCGCCAGGGTCGGCAGGAAAGTCAGGCCGCCGACCAGCAAGATGGTCACGGTCAGCAGGGCCACGAACAGCGGGCCATGGGTGGGGAAGCTGTTCTGGCCAATGGGCGCGGTCTTCTTCATTGCCAGGCTGCCAGCCAGGGCCAGCACCGGCAGGATGTAGCCGAAGCGACCGATCAGCATGCCCAGGCCCAGCATCAGGTTGTGGAACGGGGTGTTGGCACTGAAGCCGCCGAACGCCGAACCGTTGTTGGCACTGGCGGAGGTGTAGGCGTACAGCAACTGGCTGAAGCCGTGGGGCCCCGGATTGCTGATGGCACCGGCCGGGCCCGGCAGGCTCGCGGCCAGGGCGCCCAGGACCAGCACGCCGATGGGCATGACCATCAAGGTCACCACCAGCAGTTGCACCTCCTTGGCCTGGAGCTTCTTGCCCAGGTACTCCGGGGTCCGACCGATCATCAGCCCGGCGAGGAATGCCGCGATCAGCACGTTCAGCAGCATGCCGTAGAGGCCGGCACCGACGCCGCCGAAGATCACCTCGCCGACCATCATGTTGATCAGCGCGACCATGCCACTGAGCGGGTTGAGGCTGTCATGCATGCCGTTCACCGAACCGTTGGACGCGGCAGTGGTGGTCACCGACCAGAGCACGGTGGCGGTGGTGCCGAAGCGTGCCTCCTTGCCTTCCAGAGGGGCCGTCTGTTCTACCGCGGCGTTCTGCAACGCCGGGTTGGGCTGGTACTCCGCCCACAGCGAGGTGGCGCCGCCGATCACGAACAGGGCAAACATGCAGGCGATGATTGCCCGGCTCTGACGCAGGTCCTTGACGTAATGGCCGAAGGTGAACACCAGAGCCACCGGAATCAGGATGATCGACACCAGCTCGAACAGGTTGCTCCAGGCCGTGGGGTTCTCGAACGGGTGCGCCGAGTTGACGCCGAAGAACCCACCGCCGTTGGTGCCCAGTTGCTTGATGGCGATCTGGCTGGCGGCCGGGCCCAGGGGAATGACCTGGTCAGTGCCTTGCAGGGTCAGCGCATCCACGTAATGGGCAAAGGTCTGGGGCACGCCCTGCCAGACCAGGAACAGCGCCAGCAGCAGGCACAGTGGCAACAGGCCGTAGAGGGTGGCGCGGGTCATGTCGACCCAAAAGTTGCCCAGGGTACGCACCGAGCGCCGGCCAATGCCACGGCACAAGGCCACCAGCACCGCCAGCCCGGTCGCGGCGCTGACAAAGTTCTGCACGGTGAGGCCGACCATCTGGCTGAGGTAGCTCAGGGAGGCCTCGCCGCTGTAGGACTGCCAGTTGGTGTTGGTCATGAAACTGACCGCGGTGTTGAACGCCAGGGTCCATTCCTGCCCCGGAAGATTCTGCGGATTGAGCGGCAGATGATCCTGGAACAGCAGAATGGCGAACAGCAGGACAAAACCCGCCAGGTTGAAGGCCAGCAAGGCCAGGGTGTATTTCTGCCAGCTCTGCTCGTCCTGCGGATCGACGCCGGAAATCCGATAGCAGACGCGCTCCACCGGGCCCAGGAGCGGGCTCAGCCAGGTGCGCTGGCCCTCCATGACCCGGTAGTAGAAGCGCCCCAGCCATGGCGCCGGCAACAGCACCAAAGCGAAGAAGGCGAGGATCAGCCAATAGTCATAACTGTGCATAACCGCAGCTCCTAGTTCCGATCCGCGCGCAGCAGCGCAACCAGTAAATAAATGAACAGGCCCACTGCCAGCAGCAGCGACACCGCGTCCAGAATGTTCATGGAATGTCTCCGTGGTACGGCGATTGCCGCGAATGCAGGCATTGTCCGCAGGGAGGCTGTAAAGGAACGAGAGCGACGGGGTGGGCCGCGCATAAAGAAAGCGTAAAGACTGACCTGACACGGCCTTCGCAACAGCCGACGAAGACCTGCGCCCCCCTCTGGCGCGCGACTGCTCCGATGCGAGGCAGCAGCGGCCGATGCTCTGAAGGCCACTGACGCTAAAATCGGCGATACATCCTCGATACGACAGCTTTGAGTGCTTTACGACGGCGATCCCGGGTTTGGCATGGGCGCTGCAATGGACGCTTGCGAGCACGTCCTAATCGTTCAGGGAGCAACCGATGAACACACAACTCAAGCCCACCTTGGGCACGCTGCATTTATGGGGCATCGCGGTCGGCCTGGTGATTTCCGGGGAGTATTTCGGCTGGAGCTACGGCTGGGGCGTGGCCGGAACCCTGGGGTTTCTGGTGACCTCGCTGATGGTCGCAACCATGTATACCTGCTTTATATTCAGTTTCACCGAGCTGACCACGGCGATTCCCCATGCCGGCGGCCCGTTTGCCTACAGCCGTCGTGCCTTTGGTGAAAAAGGCGGGTTGATCGCCGGGTTGGCCACCCTGATCGAATTCGTCTTCGCCCCGCCGGCGATCGCCCTGGCCATCGGTGCCTATCTGAACGTGCAGTTTCCGGGGCTGGACTCCAAGCACGCGGCAGTGGGTGCCTACCTGGTCTTCATGGGCCTGAACATTCTCGGAGTGAAACTGGCGGCCACCTTCGAACTGGTGGTCTGCGTACTGGCAGTGGCTGAATTGCTGGTGTTCATGGGCGTTGTGGCCCCGGCTTTCAGCTTCAGCAACTTCGCCCTCAATGGCTGGGCCGGCACCGACATCTTCGGCGCCCCGGCGATTGCCGGGATGTTTGCCGCGATCCCCTTCGCCATCTGGTTCTTCCTTGCCATCGAAGGCGCGGCCATGGCCGCCGAAGAAGCCAAGGACCCCAAGCGCACCATTCCCAAGGCCTATATCAGCGGCATCCTGACCCTGGTGCTGCTGGCCATGGGGGTAATGTTCTTCGCCGGTGGCGTGGGTGACTGGCGCAGCCTGTCGAACATCAACGACCCGCTGCCCCAGGCAATGAAAGCGGTGGTGGGCGACAGCTCCGGCTGGCTGCACATGCTGGTGTGGATCGGCCTGTTCGGCCTGGTGGCGAGTTTCCACGGCATCATCCTCGGCTACTCTCGGCAATTCTTCGCCCTGGCCCGGGCCGGTTACCTGCCCGCCTCCCTGGCCAAGCTGTCGCGCTTCCAAACGCCGCATCGGGCGATCATCGCGGGTGGCCTGATCGGCATTGCTGCGATCTATAGCGATGGCCTGATCAACCTCGGCGGCATGACCCTGACCGCCGCCATGATCACCATGGCGGTGTTCGGCGCCATCGTGATGTACATCATGAGCATGCTCAGCCTGTTCAAGCTGCGCAGGGCAGAACCGAACCTGCCGCGCAGCTTCCGTGCACCAGGCTACCCACTGGTACCTGCCATCGCGCTGGCGCTGGCCGCGGTCTGCCTGGTGGCCATGGCCTGGTTCAACGCCCTGATCGGCCTGATCTTCCTTGCCTTCATGGTGCTGGGTTTCATCTACTTCCGGCTCACCGGGCAACTGCGAGCCGATGCCCCGGTGGATGCCATGCTGACCGGACGCTGAGCCGCACCCTGCTCGCCCCGCGCATATCAGGCATACAATGGAACCACTGCGAAACGCTTTAACTCAAAGCGTTACAGGCCGGCCCGAGCGCGAACCTTCGCCCTCGGGCAACTGCCCATTAAGGAGAGCCCTATGCCCTGGTATGCCTGGTTGATTCTGGTGGTTGCTATCGGTTCGATCGTCGGCGGCTTGATGATGCTGCGCGACACCGCCAACAAGGTGGAACTGACCGATGAGCAACGTAAGCGCGTAGCCGAGCGCAACGCGGAAATGGACGCCAAGGAAGCGCGTGATCGGTAATCCCCAGCCCCTTCACCCTCGGATGAAGGGGCTATTTCATGCCCTACTTTTCCCATTCGGCCTTGGCGATATGCAGACCGTGCAGCCCCTGGTAGGCCGCACGTTGCGGCTGGCTCCAACCTTCGAGCAGGGCCTCGTCGAGACGATATACCTCGACTCCCAACGGCCGGCATACGCACAACGGATCCTGGGCGTCGGGGCCCCACATCGGTAGCGACAGATCCCCTCCCGGACAGGTCGACAGCGCACACAGCAGGTCGATCTCGGCAAAGAACTCCAGGTAGTCGCCCTTCTGTGCCGGACAGGCCTTCATGAAGTACATGTCGTCATGATTCAGGCCGGTGCACTGGAAGATGTTCAGCACATCGTGCACATCGAACTCGGTAAGGCCATGCGGCAGCACCGCCCGGGTCAGGTTGGAGTGACAGTGGTGGTGGAAGTCCTCCCCGGTGAGCATGCGGTTTACATAGGGGTCGCAGCGGGTGCCCAACAGGTCGTGGAGGCGACCGCCGTGCTCATCGATGCCGTAACTCGCCAGGCTGTCATCAGTGATGGTGACCAGGGGACGCAGGAAAGGCAGGTTCGACCAGAGCCGGTCATGGGTACTGACGTGAGCGCCCTGCAACTGCCGGGTACGCGCCGCCCACAAGCGTTCGCGTGGATCATTGGCGTTCCAGACGTTGAAATCGCCCACTTGCGGACCAACCGGCGTGGTGACGCGAAACACGTGGCCTGCGGGCACTTTCCAGGCCCGCCCGGTACGGATCGGCACCTCGAACTGCTCAATCAGCGTGCGCTGTGCCGGGGTATCGCGAATACGCTCGTAGAAGGCCGTGTCCACCTGGAGCGCCGAGCCTTTGCTGACCTGATAAGCCGCTGGATAGTCTTTGTACATGGGTATCGCCCTCGTTCAGTGACGCAAGGATTGGTCGAGCATGTCCAACAGCAGGCGTTCCGAGTCGTCCAGATACAACTCCATGGCCTCTGTGGCGGAAACTTTGTCGCCCTCCACAAGCCACTCATGGATCTGCCGGTCGCGGCTCAGCCAGGGCGCCTGGAACCGTGCTTCATCAGGCGCCGCACAAAACACCAGGCGCAGTTGCGCCACCACATTGGTAAAGAACTCATCGAACAGCGGCGAATCCAGCAACCCCACTACATGCTGGTGAAAACGCAGGCCATGGGTTCCGACCGCACGCCAGTCCTCACGCTCGCGCGCCAGTTCCGCCGCTTCGATGGCATCGAGCATGCGATCGGCTTGGTACTCGCGTAGCGGCCGGGCATGGGCGATGGCCTGCAACTCCAAGGTACGCCGTACCCGGAACAGATCGCGCACATCGTCAGCATCAAGGCGACGGACCATCACGCCCTTGTGCCGCACATACAAGGTCAACCCCTCCTGCCCAAGACGATGCAGGGCCTCACGGATAGTGTTGCGTGAGGCGTTATAGGCACTGACCAGCTCGCTTTCCACCAGCGCCATGCCGGGCATCAAGCGGCCGCCAATGATGTCCGCCCGCAGCTCTACGGTAATGAGATCCGCCAGGGATAAACCGTCGCTCATGAAACGCCTCGAGATTGTTCAACAATTCATGAGTTACAGGTAAACACTTATCGTGCCAACTCCAGACAGTCTTTTTCACCTCGCGAAAAACTGTCAGGAAGCTGTCAATGCCTGCAATCCCTGTTGAGAAGTTGGCGCATGATTTGACGAACCTTGGTTAAAATAGCGGTCTAGTTGCGGAGATTTCTCAAATGCGTTATTCGCCAGACCATAAAGCCCAGACCCATAAACGCATTATCAAAGAAGCTTCAGAACGTTTTCGACGCGACGGCATAGGTGCAACAGGCCTGCAACCCCTGATGAAAGCCCTGGGTTTGACCCATGGCGGCTTCTACTCGCACTTCGAATCCAAGGATCAACTGGTAGAAGAAGCGCTGCTCGCCTCTGCCGAAGAGCTGGATGCCCATTGCGCTACCCTGTTCGCACAAGAGCACCCTCTACCGGCCTTTATCGACAACTATCTTTCCGAATGGCACCAGCAGTCCCCCCATCAAGGATGCCCACTTCCGACCATGAGCTCAGAGCTTGGTCAGCGCGGCCAGCCCAGCCCGACGACTGATGCGGTTCTCAAAGCCAGGCTTGAACAAGTAGAAGCGACCCTGGAGGGCGAACATAAAACCGAACGCAGCCTGATGATCATGTCCGCCCTGGTGGGGGCGCTGATGCTCTCTCGCAGTGTGGAAAACCCGGAACTGGGAGCGCAGATACTAAAAGTAGTCCGTGAGGGCCTTAAAGAGCAGGAGCGACGCTAACACAACTCGCTCAGCCCTGCGCCGCCGCACTGCGGCGGGACAGGTAAGATCCCAAGCCAGGCACGCTGCCACCAGGGCCTGCCAATTCGCCGGATCGGGTAGCGAAGGTTGTGTGATCAGCTCACCCTGATCGAGCCCACTCAATGCTGCGTCGATTCTCTCATCACAGCTTCTCCCTCAGCCACCAAGCTCACGAAATACAAAAGGCCGGTCATAGACCGGCCTTCAACTTATGCGCCTAACTCAATTGACGTCGAGCTTGTCGCGATTACGTTCGAGAATGGTCTTGCCAATCCCCTTGACCTCCAGCAGCTCATCCACCGATGCAAAGGGCCCGTTTTCTTCCCGGTAAGCGACAATCGCCTTGGCTTTGGCAGCCCCCACGCCAAAGAGTTCGCGCTGCAAAACTGCCTCATCTGCAGTATTGAGATTGACCTTGCTTGCTTTGGTCGTGACCTGCTCAGCCACTTCGGGAGAAATGGCCTGGGTCTTGAGAGCCGGTGCTGCTTGAGTGGCAAGCGACAAGCTGGCAAGAAGAGCAAAGATCAACGAGGAGAAATATGAGTTACGCATAGTGACGCTCCATGACATCGAGTAAGGAAAGCAGCTTTTCCGAAGCTGCCTTCCAAACCTAGGTGATGCGGGGAGCAAGTCAAAAGCAGGAGGGTTACTGCGTGTGTATATTCAAGGCTTGAGACGGCGCTGCTGGTAAACCCAGTCGACTATTTCACCATCCGGTGCGTAGCCGCTTACGGTCTCGCGGAGCAGTTGGCGAACTCTTGAATAATCATCAACCTCAAGGGCCTCGAGGAGCTCCGTGAGCTTGGTCTTGAGCGTCTCCCAAGGCAGATAGTCTTCGTTGGCACTCATGATCATCGGATGCCGAGTGGCGGCGACGTTATCTCCAATCAGCAACTCTTCGTAAAGCTTTTCACCCGGGCGAAGGCCGGTGAATTCAATAGCGATATCGCCATGAGGACTTTTTTCCGATCGAACACTCAGACCGGAAAGGTGAATCATTTTTTCTGCCAGCTCGGCGATTTTTACTGGCTCGCCCATATCCAGCACAAAAACATCACCGCCCTGCCCCATCGAACCCGCCTGAATAACCAACTGAGCAGCTTCCGGAATGGTCATGAAATAACGGGTGATTTTGGGATGAGTAACCGTCAATGGACCACCAGCTTTGATCTGCTTATGGAACAAAGGAATGACCGAACCTGAAGAGCCCAATACATTACCGAAACGAACCATGGTGAAACGTGTTTTATTGACCCGTGATACATTCGACAAGTCATTGAACAGCACCGGAGCCTGCTCCTTGCTCAGCGCCTGCAGTGTCAGTTCCGCCAGTCGCTTGGTACTACCCATCACATTCGTTGGGCGGACTGCTTTGTCAGTGGAGATCAATACAAAGTTGGCTACTCCGGACTGCAGTGCGGCCTGTGCGGTATTGAGCGTACCCATTACATTGTTAAGTACACCCTCTGCAATATTATGCTCCACCATCGGTACATGCTTATATGCAGCAGCGTGATATACAGTATTGACACTCCAAGTCTTCATGACAGATAGCAACTTTTCGTAGTTGCGCACAGAGCCAAGAATAGGCAAAAGCTTTACACCCAAAGAGCTTCTGGATACACGTTGTTCAAGCTCAGAAAGAATACTGTAAAGATTGAACTCACTATGATCTAGCAATATCAGTGTACTGGGTTCCTGGAGCAAAATCTGACGGCAAAGCTCGGAGCCTATAGACCCTCCAGCGCCCGTTACCAGAACTACTTCACCCTTGATACAATGCGCCAACAAGTCGCTTTGGGCTGGAACTGAGTCACGTCCAAGCAAGTCAGCAATGTCTACTTCTTGAATATCATCGACCTTCACTCGGCCGCTAGCCAGATCCATGAAGCCTGGAACGCTTCGAACATGTAGCGGAAACCCCTCCAGAAACCCCAAGATCTCTCTTCGACGACTACGACTGGACGAAGGGATTGCCAAGAGAACCTCTTGCGCCCCTGTATCATCAATCATTTGCTGCAAATGCTTGGGCTTGTATACCTGCAGTCCGGCGATCATCCGATCTGCAATACTGCTATCATCATCTATAAAGGCTACAGGACGCATCAGGCGCCCCAATCGCAACGCCGCCACTAGTTGATTTCCTGCAGCTCCAGCACCGTAGATAGCCACCTTAGGCAGACCATCATCACGATTAGTAAAGGGTACATGCTGCGCAGTGGTAAACCAGTCGCCAAGGAAATATTGACGCATAACCAGCCTAAGTCCGCCAATCATTACCATGCTCAACCACCAATAGTTGAATACGATTGAGCGCGGCACCACAGTCTGGTGATTACTATATAAATAGACTACAAGAGCAAGGGTCAGGGCTGACAAGGTTACAGCCTTAACGATGGTAATAAGGGCATCGTTACCGAAATAACGCATGACCGCGCGATACATCCCGAACTTAATGAACAAAGGGATAGCCACCGCTGGAGCACTGGCGAACAACCAAAAATGCACAATAAAAGGGTTGTTGAGATCGTCAAAACCAAGCCTGACAACAAATGCCATCCATAGAGCGATCCAGACCAGCAAAATGTCGGTGATCACCTGCAGCACGCGCTTTTGCCGCCGCGGGAGCCTCAACAACAGTGTTCGTATTTTATCCATAATCCCTTTTTCGAACCTCGGCCCTCAGCCTAGATCTATTTTGCAAAATGATTGAAAACGCCCTGCGCTCAGCCGCTCCGAAGACCAAGCAATATCAGCTGGTTTTCTCCAGCTCACCCGCGTGAAACCTAAAAGCAAGAAAGACCAGCGGCGCATAGGCCAGAATTAGACCGATAATACCATCCAACCCAAGCAGTCCCACGCACACTGCTATCGGCAGCAGCCAAAGAATATTGATTCCCAAAACAGCAAGGGTCACTGGTAAATGCCGCCCAAACTGGCGGGATGCAAACTGATAAGCATGGCTGCGATGCGCCTCATAGACCTTGTCCCCGCGCAACAATCGACGGATCAGAGTAAAGGTCGCATCAACAATGAATACACCAAGAAGAATCAACCATACCCAAAGAAACCGAGAAGAAGCCCAAGCCCCTTGCACGGAAAGAACGCCTAGAACAAGTCCCAGAAAACCACTGCCTGCGTCACCCATAAAAATACGTGCAGGAGGGAAGTTCCAATAAAGGAAACCCAAGACTGCCATTGATAGCAATAATGGCAACCAAATCAATGATGGGGCATCAGCAAACCAGTAAATCACACAGACACCAAGACATGTACTCACTGCCTGAACACTAGCAATACCATCAATACCATCCATAAAGTTGTATAGATTGAGCATCCAGACCAAGTAGAAAACTGCACAGATATGCCCAAACCATGAAAGATTGAGATCAAAGCCAAAAATATTAAGCGGAGGCAAACCACCCAGCCAACTCAACGCCCATATTGCGGCGGTAAAATGAGCGAGTAGTCGCCAACGTGCCGCTATATGCCCATGATCATCCAAAAAGCCGACTATAGCTATCAGCGCTCCAGCCCCCCATAAAGCTACTACGGAAAGCAAAGGAACCTCCGCTACAAAAATCATAAGAGGAGTAAATGCAAGAAAACTCAAAACAATAGCAACCCCACCTCCTCTCGGGGTAGGCACCGAATGAGAACTACGACTATTGGGAACATCCATTAAACTGCTAGCTAAAGCGTAGCGTCGCAAAACCCAAGTTAGCAGTAGCGAAACTCCTGCAATCACTAGCATCAATAAAAAAATCGCCATACTTACTCTAATCCATAAATTTATAAAAAAGACTTTCAGCAACGCTTACCCAGCTAAAAAAATATCCAATGCAGCACAAATAAATAAAAGCTCTCCCCCCCTAAAAAGCCACCACAAACCAAGCACCCACCCACATCAGTCACAAAAATCCAACACAACGCCTTAAATTCTCAGCAACATAAAGCCCAAGCCATTCCAATAATTAACAAACAGCAGTTTACTACTTCACACAAGAAACATCTAAAAAATAAACCCTACCAGCACCATAGCTGCTTATTTTAAATATCCGACTACTTCAAAGCCGTCCATCACCGACTAAAGATACTTAACCAACTGTTGGCGAACATTAAAAACCGGTGACAACAGCCTCTACCAACCCATTACAATCACCCACAACCTCAAAAAGTCAGCTCTCATCGCACAATCACTACATCACCTGGAAAGAATTCTTTGTAATTTCAAGATTTTAAACAAAGCCTCCCTTTGAGAGACTATAAATTTCAGCGCCTTTACGCCGAAATAATCAGATACAAATCAAGACCATCGCGAAAGAATCAGATCATTCCCACCCTCAATATTAAGAAACACCAAAGCCCATTCAGAAAATATAGGTACAGCCGAACCAAACTATATGAAGGTACAAAATATGGTAAGAATAGCGCCACTTGAAAGTAAATTAAGGGCAAACTCACTTACACCAAAAGCCTTTACCAAAGCCAACTCACACTCTTTATTTAGTTGACACCCCAAAAGCAATACCAACAGATTACTTATCTAAGTTTTTTAGCTCAGCCTCAGCGAACATCTATTTCGTCCTCATTAACTCGATCACGAAGCTCTTTACCCGGTTTAAAATGGGGAACGAACTTCCCATCCAAGCTAACTGACTGGCCTGTTTTTGGATTCCGACCTACCCGAGGGGCTCGATAATGAAGTGAAAAACTACCAAATCCTCGAATCTCAATTCGATCACCGGTAGCCAAACACTGCGACATTTGCTCAAGCATCGTCTTGATGGCCAACTCGACATCCTTGGATGAGAGCAGCCCTTGATGGGTGACAATTCGTTCGATCAACTCCGACTTCGTCATATTTTTCCCTTCTTTTTCAAGCAGCTAGGTCAGTGCTCAGAAGGTTTTAGCATGCTCTGAGGATTTTGAACAGCCCACACGCAACGTCGATACAAGCCCCTCCACAAGACGGAGCGACAAAACGCCAAGTAGCTCATCGACACATGATGAGCATCGTTCGTGTCAGATAACCTGCCGGGTTCCAACCAAAAGGATAATCCCTCTCCTCATCCTTGGCATCACTGGACTTGGTGATGACCTTGTAGCCATCGACCTTACACTCACGCGCAGCACGCTCGTAGCACCTGTCCCAGCCCCCACCCAGCCCCGAACAATCGATCTCTATACCGCTAACACCACGAATCGCATGGGTCTTTACATTGGTTGTACATCCCACCAAGAGAAAAATCAAAATAACGACACTTAGCCTGCTCATGCTCTTCCTTATGGCAGCTTGCGCTGCTCGAGTAACATGCCAATTGAATAAAGCCTAGACCCAATAAGCAGCCAGCCCCGCTAAGAAAGAGACACCTCATTACACACATTGGTTTCCCTACCCACCCCCTCAAATTCCGCTCACAAAAAAGGGCGACCAAAGTCGCCCTTTTCATGGTCAAACAGAACTTAGTTCTGCTTTTCCATCTGTGCACGCAACAGGTCACCCAGAGTGGTAGGACCAGCAGCGATATCCGAAGCAGCTGGCTTGTCGCGCAGGCTTTGGATAGCTTCTTTCTCGTCTTCAACGTCTTTCGACTTGATCGAGAGCTGGATTACGCGGCTCTTACGGTCAACGCTGATGATCTTGGCTTCAACTTCTTCACCTTCTTTCAGAACGTTACGAGCATCTTCGATGCGATCACGGCTGATTTCGGAGGCTTTCAAAGTAGCTTCGATATCGTTGGCCAGGGTGATGATGGCGCCTTTAGCGTCAACTTCTTTTACAACACCCTTAACGATTGCGCCTTTGTCGTTCTCTTGTACGTACTCGGAGAACGGATCGCTTTCCAGTTGCTTGATACCCAGGGAGATACGCTCACGCTCTGGATCAACAGACAGGATAACGGTGTCCAGCTCGTCGCCCTTCTTGAAGCGACGTACAGCTTCTTCGCCTACTTCGTTCCAGGAGATGTCGGACAGGTGAACCAGACCGTCGATGCCGCCGTCCAGACCAATGAAGATACCGAAATCGGTGATCGACTTGATGGTGCCGGAGATCTTATCGCCCTTATTGAACTGGCCAGAGAAGTCTTCCCATGGGTTGGACTTGCACTGCTTGATGCCGAGGGAGATACGACGACGCTCTTCGTCGATGTCCAGAACCATAACTTCCACTTCGTCGCCGACTTGTACGACTTTCGAAGGGTGGATGTTCTTGTTAGTCCAGTCCATTTCCGAAACGTGCACCAGACCTTCAACGCCTTCTTCCAGCTCAGCGAAGCAGCCGTAGTCAGTCAGGTTGGTTACACGAGCGGTAACGCGAGTGCTTTCTGGGTAACGAGCCTTGATAGCAACCCATGGGTCTTCGCCCAGCTGCTTCAGACCCAAGGAAACACGATTGCGTTCGCGATCGTACTTCAGAACCTTGACATCGATCTCGTCGCCAACATTGACGATTTCGGAAGGATGCTTGATGCGCTTCCAAGCCATGTCGGTGATGTGCAGCAGGCCATCGACGCCGCCCAGATCAACGAATGCGCCGTAGTCAGTGAGGTTCTTGACGATACCCTTGACTTGCTGACCTTCCTGCAGGGATTCCAGCAGAGCTTCACGCTCAGCGGAGTTCTCGGCTTCGAGGACGCTACGACGGGAAACGACAACGTTGTTGCGTTTCTGATCGAGTTTGATGACTTTAAACTCGAGCTCTTTGCCTTCCAGGTGCGTGGTATCGCGCACAGGACGGACGTCAACCAGAGAACCTGGCAGGAACGCACGGATGCCGTTAACGTCGACAGTGAAGCCGCCTTTAACCTTACCGTTGATAACGCCCTTGACCACTTCTTCGGCTGCGAAGGCTGCTTCCAGAACGATCCAGCATTCAGCGCGCTTGGCTTTTTCACGGGAGAGCTTGGTTTCACCGAAGCCGTCTTCAACCGAGTCCAGAGCAACGTGAACTTCATCACCAACATTGATGGACAGTTCGCCAGCATCGTTGTAGAACTGCTCAAGCGGGATCAGTGCTTCAGACTTCAGACCAGCGTGAACGGTTACCCAACGCGCTTGGTAGTCGATGTCAACGATAACACCGGTGATGATGGAGCCTGCCTGAAGGTTCAGGGTTTTTAGGCTTTCTTCAAAGAGTTCCGCAAAGCTTTCGCTCATTTTAATTCCTGTTGATAAGGGCGAAGAATACGCCCATCTGCCACATCCCAGACAATGTGGGTTACGTTCATATAAAAGAACGATCGCAGGACTATGACTGGTCCCCTGCAATCGTTCTTGTTCATCCCGCGATATCGCGAATGGCGATCTCGCTCAAGATGCGTTGCAACACCTGATCGATGGACAACTCCGTTGAATCCAGCTGTATGGCGTCAGCCGCCGGCTTGAGCGGAGCCACCGCTCGCTGGGTATCGCGCTCATCACGCGCACGGATCTCATCTAGCAGACTCGACAGACTAACACCATCGACTTTTCCCTTCAACTGCAAGTAACGGCGACGAGCACGCTCCTCGGCACTGGCAGTCAGGAATATCTTCAATGGCGCATCGGGGAACACCACGGTTCCCATGTCACGGCCATCGGCAACCAGTCCCGGTGGCTCTTGAAAAGCACGCTGACGCTGCAACAACGCATCACGTACAGCGGGCAATGCAGCAACCTGAGACGCCCAGGCCCCGACTTGCTCATTGCGCAGATCATCCGTTACGTCATCACCTTCAAGAATAATTCGCTGAGGATGATTCTCGGTTGCACCAAGGAACTGCACATCCAAATGAGCCGCCAACAACTTCAGCGACTCCTCGTTGGTCAGATCGACACCATGATTGCGCGCAGCAAACGCCAGCAACCGGTAAAGCGCCCCGGAATCCAGCAGACACCAGCCCAGATGCTTGGCGAGCTTGCCAGCGATGGTGCCCTTGCCCGAACCACTAGGCCCATCGATGGTGATCACAGGCGCCTTGATATTCACGACTGAGCCTCTTGCGAAACACGAATCCCCACCTGCGCGCACAGCGCCAGGAAGTTCGGGAACGAAGTAGCAACGTTGGCGCAATCATGAATGCGAATCGGCGCATTGGCGCGCAACGAGGCAACACTGAATGCCATGGCAATACGGTGATCACCGTGACCATGAACTTCCCCCCCCCCAATCTGGCCACCATCAATGATGATGCCGTCCGGAGTCGGTTCGCACTTGACGCCCAACGTCAGCAAGCCGTCAGCCATGACCTGGATCCGATCAGACTCCTTGACCCGCAGCTCTTCCGCGCCACGCAGCACGGTACGCCCTTCGGCACAGGCAGCAGCCACGAACAACACAGGAAATTCGTCGATTGCCAATGGCACCAACTCTTCAGGAATCTCGATCCCCTTGAGCTTGGCGGCACGTACGTGCAGATCGGCAACCGGCTCACCGCCGACTTCACGCTGGTTTTCCAGACGAATATCAGCCCCCATCAGGCGCAGGATATCAATCACGCCAGTACGGGTCGGGTTGATCCCGACATGCTCCAGTACCAACTCCGAACCTTCAGCGATGGAAGCAGCCACCAGGAAAAACGCTGCAGAAGAAATGTCTGCCGGAACTTCAATATGAGTCGCCTTCAGCTTGCCGCCCGATTCAACCGAGGCGGTTGCGCCGTCAACATTCACCAAGTAGCCGAAACCACGCAGCATGCGCTCAGTGTGGTCACGGGTCGGAGCTGGCTCAGTGACCGTGGTTTTCCCTTCAGCGTACAAGCCAGCCAGTAACAAGCAGGACTTCACCTGGGCACTGGCCATCGGCAAGGTATAAGTCAACCCTTTGAGCCTGTGACCACCGCGAATCACCATCGGCGGACGACCTTCGGGCGCCGTCTCGATGACCGCGCCCATTTCACGCAACGGATTGGCCACACGGTTCATCGGACGCTTGGACAGCGATGGATCGCCAGTCAGAGTACTGTCAAAGCTCTGCGCAGCCAGCAGACCGGAAAGCAGACGCATCGAAGTACCGGAGTTGCCCAGGTAGATCGGACCCGGAGCCGGTTTCAAACCATGCAAACCGACACCGTGGATGGTTACGCGACCATGATGCGGCCCCTCGATGACCACCCCCATGTCGCGGAAGGCCTGCAAGGTCGCCAGGGCATCTTCACCCTCGAGGAAACCTTCCACCTCAGTGGTGCCCTCAGCCAGCGAGCCGAGCATGATCGAACGGTGGGAAATCGACTTGTCACCCGGTACACGAATCCGCCCAGACAGGCGGCCACCAGGATTTGCCAGGAAAATCAGATCGTTGGAGTTCATAGCGTCCACATAGGCCCGGCGGGCCAGGATTTTACCGAAATGCTCGCGGGCAACCCGGGCGCGAGTGAATACGCCCAACAACTGATGCCCGTCCCCTGCATCGACTGCGTCGCGCAAGGCGTCGAGGTCGTTGCGAAATGTATCGAGTGTGCGCAGCACCGCCTCGCGATTGGCAAGGAAGATGTCGTGCCACATGACCGGGTCGCTGCCGGCGATTCTCGTGAAATCGCGGAACCCGCCCGCAGCGTAACGGAAGATATCGAGATTTTCACTGCGCTTGGCCAGCGAATCGACCAGACCGAACGCCAGCAGGTGTGGCAAGTGGCTGGTCGCGGCGAGGACTTCATCGTGACGCTCGACCTGCATGTGCTCGACATCCGCCCCCAGCTCACGCCAGAGCCTGTCGACCAGGTCCAGTGCCGCGGCGTCAGTCTGCTCCAGAGGCGTGAGGATCACTTTGTGTCGACGAAACAGCTGCGCATTGGATGCCTCCACACCGCTCTGCTCGGAACCAGCGATGGGATGCCCCGGAACAAAGCGCGCAGGCATCCCGCCAAAAGCCTCTCGCGCAGCCCGCACCACATTGCCCTTGGCGCTGCCGACATCGGTCAGTACCGCCTGCCCAAGATCCATGCCGGCCAGCAGGGCCAGCAGTTTTTCCATGGCCAGGATCGGCACCGCCAGCTGGATCACATCCGCCCCCTGGCAAGCCAGGAGCAGATCCTCTTCACAGCGATCCACCACCCCCAGTTCGACCGCCAATTGCCGGGATTGCGGGTCCAGATCGACGCCGACCACTTCGCGGCATACGCCACTTTCACGCAAGCCCTTGGCAAAGGAACCGCCAATCAATCCCAGGCCGACCACCACCAGGCGACCGATCATAGGCACAGCAGATTGCATTGGAATGACATCAACCACGAGCCAGAACCTTGGCCAAAGCCTCAAGGAAACGAGTATTTTCCGCCGGCAGGCCAATAGTGATGCGCAGATGATTCGGCATGCCGTAGTTGGCTACCGGACGCACGATCACCCCTTCGCGCAACAAGCCCTGGAACACCGGCGCAGCCTCACGCCCCAGATCCACAGCGACGAAGTTGCCCTTTGATGGAATCCAGCTCAGCCCCAGATCACGGAAACCTGCTTCCAACTGCTGCATGCCGGCCTCGTTCAAACGACGGCTTTCAGCCAGGTAGTCCACATCCTGCAGCGCGGCGCAGGCCGCAGCCAAGGCCAGGCTGTTGACATTGAAAGGCTGGCGCACGCGGTTCAGTACGTCCGCCACTACCGGGGTAGAAAGGCCGTAGCCGACTCGCAGCGCCGCCAAGCCATAGGCCTTGGAGAAGGTCCGCGAGACCAGCAGGTTCGGATAGGCCGCCAGGAAGTCCAGGCCATCCGGCAGGTCGCTGCCTTCGGCGTACTCGATATAGGCCTCGTCCAGCACGACCAACACGTGGGCCGGTATATCCTGCAGAAACTCGTCCAGCTCCTCGGCACCGAACCAGGTTCCGGTCGGGTTGTTCGGGTTGGCGATGAACACCACCCGAGTCTGCCCGTCGATCGCCTTGAGCATGGCCGGCAGGTCGTGCCCCCAGTTCCTGGCCGGAACCACGCGAGCCTGAGCACCAACAGCCTGGGTAACGATGGGATAGACAGCAAATGCATGCTCACTGAACACCGCATTCAAGCCAGGCGCCAGATAAGCCCGAGCCACCAGTTCCAAGATATCGTTGGAACCATTGCCCAGAGTCACTTGGTCGATTGCCACGCCACAACGCTCGGCCAGCAGGGACTTGAGCGCAAAACCGTTGCCATCCGGATAACGGGTCAGCTCGGCCAGCTCGTCGCGGATCGCCGCCAGGGCCTTGGGGCTTGCGCCCAGCGGATTTTCATTGCTCGCCAGCTTGACGATGGTGGCCGGATCGATGTCCAGCTCACGGGCCAGTTCGTCCACGGGCTTGCCCGGAACGTAAGGCGAAAGTTGTTGCACGCCTGGTTGTGCCAGTGCGAGGAAGTCGCCACTCATTGTTAAAGCCTCAGAGAACCGCTTTCGGGTAGGAACCCAGCACCTTGAGTGCTACTGCTTCCTGACTGATCTTTTCCAGCACACCCTTGACCAACGGATCACGGTGGTGGCCGACAAAGTCGATGAAGAACACATAGGTCCACTTGCCACTGCGTGAAGGCCGGGTCTCGATGCGCGTCAGGTCGATGCCATTGTCATGGAACGGCACCAGCAGCTCGTGCAATGCACCGGGCTTGTTGCTCATGGAGACAATGATCGAAGTCTTGTCGTCGCCGGTCGGCGGCACTTCCTGGTTACCGATCATCAGGAAGCGCGTGGAGTTGTCCGGACGGTCCTCGATCTTCTCGGCCAGGCGCGTCAGGCCATACAGGCCCGCCGCCATATCACCGGCGATGGCCGCCGAATTCCACTCGCCCTTGACCCGCTTGGCCGCCTCGGCGTTGCTGGACACCGCGACGCGCTCGACATTCGGGTAATGGGCATCCAGCCACTTGCGGCACTGGGCCAGCGACTGGGCATGGGAGTAGATACGACTGATGCTGTCGGTCTTGGTGTTCTCACCCACCAGCAAATGATGGTGGATACGCAGCTCGACTTCGCCGCAGATCACCATGTCGTGCTCGAGGAAGCTGTCGAGGGTGTGGTTGACCGCACCCTCGGTGGAGTTTTCCACGGGTACCACACCGAAGTTCACCGCACCGGCCGCCACTTCGCGGAACACCTCGTCGATCGCCGCCATCGGCTTGCTGATCACGGCGTGACCGAAGTGCTTCATGGCCGCAGCCTGGGTGAAGGTGCCTTCAGGGCCGAGGTAAGCCACTTTCAGCGGCTGCTCCAAGGCCAGGCACGAAGACATGATTTCGCGAAACAAACGCGCCATCTCTTCGTTGCCCAGCGGCCCCTGGTTGCGCTCCATGACACGCTTGAGCACCTGAGCCTCACGCTCGGGACGATAGAACACCGGCACTTCTCCTTCGGCCAGGGAAGCCATCTTCACCCGGGCGACTTCCTGAGCACAGCGCGCACGCTCACTGATCAACTCCAGGACCTTCTCGTCCAGAGCATCAATGCGCAGGCGCAGGGCCTTGAGTTCTTGCTCAGACATCAGCCGTGTTCCTTCTCGAACTCTGCCATGTAAGCCACCAACGCGTTGACGGCGTTGATGTCCACGGCGTTATAGATCGACGCGCGCATGCCGCCCACCGAGCGGTGGCCCTTGAGGTTGAGCAGGCCGCGAGCTTCGGCACCGGCCAGGAACGGCTTGTCCAGACGATCGTCAGCCAGACGGAACGGCACGTTCATCCACGAGCGGTCGGACTTGTTGATCGGGTTGCTGTACAAACCGCTGGCGTCGATGAACTCATACAGCGTGCGCTGCTTGACCTCATTGAGCTTGGCGATGGCTTCCACCCCGCCTTGCTCCTTGAGCCATTCAAAGACCAGGCCGGACAAGTACCAGGCCAGGGTCGGCGGCGTGTTGTACATCGAGCCGTTATCCGCCGCGACCTTGTAGTCGAGCATGGTCGGGCACAGCGAACGGGCACGCCCCAGCAGGTCTTCGCGAATGATGTTCACCAGGATGCCGCTAGGACCGATGTTTTTCTGCGCGCCGGCGTAGATCATGCCGAAACGGGAGATATCCACAGGGCGCGAGAGGATGTCGGAAGACATGTCGGCCACCAGGGGAACATCACCGGTTTGCGGGATCCAATTGAACTCCAGGCCGCCAATGGTTTCGTTCGGCGCGTAGTGCACGTAGGCGGCGTCTTTCGACAACTGCCACTCGTTCTGGCCGGGAATCGCAAAGTAATCGTAGGGCTTGGCAGTGGCCGCAACATTCACCTGGCCGTAGCGGGAAGCCTCTTCGATGGCTTTCTGCGACCAGATACCGGTGTCGATATAGTCGGCCTTGCCGCCTTCAGGCAGCAGGTTCAGCGGAATCTGGGCAAATTGCTGGCTAGCGCCGCCTTGCAGAAACAGCACTTTATAGTTCGAGGGGATATTCAGCAGGTCACGCAGATCCTGCTCGGCCTTGGTGGCAATGGAGACAAACTCATCACTGCGATGACTCATCTCCATGACCGACAGGCCCTTGCCATGCCAATCCAGCAATTCGGCTTGGGCACGCAACAGGACAGCTTCAGGTAGCGCAGCGGGACCTGCGCAGAAGTTATAGGCTCGTTTGCTCACATCCACTCTCGCTATGCATTCACGGTAGCGGACAGAGCAAACACTCTGCCCTGCTACGATTTATTTAGTCTTGCGACTCTTCTTCGCCTGCGGCGTCAGCCTGTTGGCCGTCGGTTGCGTCATCCGTATCGGTTGCCGCAGCACCTTCGAACTCCGCCCCCTCTTCACCTTCGAACTCTTCGCCTTCGATTTCCGATGGCTCCTGCACCCGCTCCAGGCCTACCAGGGTTTCATCGCTGGCCAGCTTGATCAGGGTCACGCCCTGAGTGTTACGACCCAGGCTCGACACTTCGTCGACACGGGTACGCACCAGGGTGCCCTGATCGGAAATCAGCATGATTTCCTCACCGTCCAGCACCTGAACTGCACCTACCAGGCGACCGTTACGCTCGTTGCTGACCATGGCGATAACGCCCTGGCCGCCACGCTTGTACTCCGGGAACTCGCCGATGGCGGTGCGCTTGCCGAAACCACGCTCGGAAGCAGTGAGGATCTGGCTGCCTTCTTCTGGAATCAGCATGGAAATCAGCTTCTGACCTTCGGCCAGACGCATGCCGCGCACACCGCGAGCGGTACGCCCCATGGCACGCACGTCGGATTCCTTGAAGCGAGTGACCTTGCCACCGTCGGAGAACAGCATGACTTCACGCTCGCCGTCGGTAATGGCGGCACTGATCAGCACGTCGCCTTCATCCAGTTCCAGAGCGATCAGACCAACACTGCGCTGACGGCTGAAGGACTCCAGCGGGGTCTTCTTCACGGTGCCGTTGGCGGTGGCCATGAAGATGTAGTGACCTTCGGTGTACTCCTCGACCGGCAGCATGGTGGTGATGTACTCACCATCGTCCAGCGGCAGCAGGTTGACCAGCGGACGACCGCGAGCAGCACGGGACGCCTCGGGAATTTCGTAGGTCTTCAGCCAGTACACCTTGCCCTTGCTGGAGAACAGCAGCAGCGTGGTGTGGCTGTTGGCAACCAGCAGGTGAGCGATATAGTCCTCATCCTTGACGCCAGTGGCCGACTTGCCTTTACCGCCACGACGCTGGGCCTGATAGGCCGCCAGCGGCTGAGTCTTGGCGTAGCCGCCGTGGGAAATGGTCACCACGCGCTCTTCTTCCGGGATCATGTCACCCAGGGTCAGGTCGAGACGGGCATCGAGAATCTCGGTGCGGCGCACGTCGCCGTACTCGGCACGAATCACTTCCAGCTCTTCGCGGATCACTTCCATCAGGCGCGTGGCGCTGTTGAGGATGCGGATCAGCTCGCCGATCTGGTTGAGAATCTCCTGGTACTCGGCCAGCAGTTTTTCGTGCTCGAGACCGGTCAGGCGGTGCAGACGCAATTCCAGGATGGCTTGCGCCTGCTCCGGGGACAGGAAGTACTTGCCGTCACGCAGACCGTATTGCGGATCGAGGTTTTCCGGGCGGCAGGAATCGGCACCGGCGCGCTCGACCATGGTCATGACCGCGCTGGATTCCCACGGAGTGCTGATCAGCGCTTCCTTGGCTTCCGACGGCGTTGGCGAGGCCTTGATCAGGGCGATGACCGGGTCGATGTTGGACAGGGCAACAGCCTGGCCTTCAAGGATGTGGCCGCGCTCACGAGCCTTGCGCAGTTCGAACACGGTACGCCGGGTCACTACTTCGCGACGGTGACGAACGAAGGCTTCCAGCAGATCCTTGAGGTTGAGGATCCGCGGACGGCCGTCGATCAGCGCCACGATGTTGATACCGAACACCGCTTGCAGCTGGGTCTGGGCGTAGAGGTTGTTGAGGATCACCTCAGGTACTTCGCCACGACGCAGCTCGATCACTACGCGCATACCGTCCTTGTCGGACTCATCGCGCAGCTCAGTGATGCCTTCGAGCTTCTTCTCTTTCACCAGCTCGGCGATCTTCTCGATCAGACGGGCCTTGTTCAGCTGGTAAGGCAGCTCGGTGATGACGATCTGCTGGCGGCCACCGACCTTGTCGATGTCTTCGATGATCGAGCGGGCGCGCATGTAGATGCGGCCACGGCCGGTGCGATAGGCCTCGATGATGCCTTCGCGACCGTTGATGATCGCCGCGGTCGGAAAGTCCGGCCCCGGGATATATTGCATCAGCTCGTCGACAGTCAGCTCGGGGTTGTCGATCAGCGCCAGGCAACCGTCGATGACTTCACCGAGGTTGTGCGGCGGAATGTTGGTCGCCATGCCCACGGCGATACCGCTGGAACCGTTGACCAGCAGGTTAGGGATCTTGGTCGGCATGACCGCCGGGATCATTTCGGTGCCGTCGTAGTTCGGCACCCAATCCACGGTTTCCTTGTGCAGGTCGGCCAGCAGCTCGTGCGCCAGCTTGGTCATGCGCACTTCGGTGTATCGCATGGCCGCCGCGTTGTCGCCGTCGACCGAACCGAAGTTACCCTGGCCGTCTACCAGCAGGTAGCGCAGGGAGAATGGCTGGGCCATACGAACGATGGTGTCGTACACCGCGGTATCACCGTGCGGGTGATACTTACCGATCACGTCACCGACAACACGGGCAGATTTCTTGTACGGCTTGTTCCAGTCGTTACCGAGCTCGCTCATCGCGTACAGCACACGCCGGTGCACGGGCTTCAAGCCATCGCGCGCATCAGGCAGTGCCCGCCCGACGATTACGCTCATCGCGTAGTCGAGGTAGGACTGTTTCAGCTCGTCTTCGATATTGACCGGGAGGATTTCTTTGGCCAGTTCGCCCATGAGAAGCCTGATTCCTTTTTCTGGTGAAACTTCGTCACATCCATATGGGACGAACGAAGCTCGCCGCTGCAGGCCTAGTGCCATGCACCGACTTACGACAAATCAACAAGTTATGCCATGGATTTGCGCAGTGAAGGCAGCCGCATCGGACCGCCTTGGAAACCGCCGGATGTTATCACAATCGCCGCCACGCACCTATCCCCCTGACGCGCATGGAGCATAGTTAGTTGACCGGTGACAGGCTGATAAGAGACGAGAGAAGCTCAGAGGCAAAATTCGCACACAATTAAGTGTTTTTTACTGACTTGGCAGCTTTCGCGGGAAGCCATCGACGACAGCTCGCCCGCACGCCCGTCAATGCAACCGCTTGCGGCACATCAATTGCGCCATCTTGGCCGCGTCCGGGCGCTCGACAACCCCCTTCTCGGTGACGATGGCATCGATCAGGTCCGCCGGCGTGACATCAAACAGCGGATTGCAGCCCGCTATCCCCTCACCCATGCGCCGACCCGCAATCTCCAGCAACTCCTCGCCCGCACACTCCTCGCAAGGAATGTCCTCACCACTGGCAAGGCTCATGTCGATGCTCGAACTGGGCGCTACAACCATGAAGCGAACACCGTGGTGCATGGCATTGACCGCCAACTGATAAGTGCCGATCCGGTTTGCCACATCGCCGTTGGCACTGATTCGCTCCGCACCCACCACGACCCAGGTCACCCCCTTGGTCTTCATGAGGTGTGCAGCGGCCGCATCCACATTCACAGTCACCGGAATCCCCTCTCCGGCCAGCTCCCAGGCCGTCAGGCGCGAACCCTGTAACCGGGGACGGGTTTCATCGACATAGACCTGCTCCACCATGCCCTCCAGCCAGGCGGCGCGAATCACCCCCAGGGCCGTGCCGAAACCGCCAGTGGCCAGAGCGCCAGTATTGCCGTGAGTCAGCAAGGCCTGTGGGTTGCCCTGATGCCGGCGGATCAGGTCCACCCCCAACTGAGCCATATTCAAGTTGGCTTCGCGATCGCTCTCGTGAATGGCCTGGGCCTCGGCCTCAAGCGCCGCCAACGGGTCTGCCTGCTCCTTGACCCGCGCCAGGCGCTCGCGCATGCGGCCCAGAGCCCAGGACAGATTCACCGCGACGGGAGAGGAGCCGGCCAGCAAGGTGAAATCCTCTTCCAGCGCGACGAACCAATCCCCCCCTGCGGCAAGACGTGCCCGGGCAGCCAGGACCACTCCATAAGCCGCGCAAATACCGACGGCCGGCGCTCCGCACACCACCATCGAGCGGATCGCCTCGGCCACTGCCGCGGCACTGTCATAGGCGATCCAGGACTCCTCGAAGGGCAGGGCTCGCTGATCGAGCAGATACAGAGTGCTATCCCGCCATTCAATGGCCTTGACCTTCTCCGCAGCCAACAGACGATCGCGCATCCCTCACCCCGCACTCATGAACAAAAGCCGCCGATTATAGCGATCCCCCTGCCTGGACGCTCGGGTATACTTCGCCATCCTTTTATATACGTCCTGGACCGATATTCGATGCCGAACCGCAACGTTGCGCTCGACTTGTTGCTGTTACCGACCTGGTTGGTGCCGGTAGAGCCCGCCGGTGTCGTCCTCAGGGAACATGCCCTGGGCATTCGCGACGGCCGCATCGTATTCATCGGTCCGCGCGCCGAGGCCTTGAAGTACCAGGCCAGCGAAACCCGCGAACTGCCCGACACGCTGCTCTGCCCCGGCCTGATCAACGCCCACGGGCACGCGGCCATGACCCTGTTTCGCGGCCTGGCCGACGACCTGCCGCTGATGACCTGGCTGGAAAAGCATATCTGGCCCGCCGAAGCCCGGTGGGTGGATGAAGCCTTCGTCCGTGACGGCACCGACCTGGCCATCGCCGAACAGCTCAAGGGCGGCATCACCTGCTTCTCGGACATGTACTTCTTTCCGAAAGTTGCCAGCGAAAGGGTGCACAACAGCGGCATGCGGGCACAGATCGCCATACCGGTCCTCGACTTCCCGATTCCCGGCGCCCACAACGCTGACGAGGCCATACGCCAGGGCGTGGAGCTGTTCGGTGACCTCAAGCATCATCCGCGGATCAACATCACCTTCGGGCCTCATGCACCCTACACCGTTGGCGACGAGAACCTGGAAAAAATCCGGGTCATTGCCGAAGAACTCGACGCTTCGATCCACATGCATGTGCATGAAACCGCCCACGAAGTGCAGCAATCGCTGGAGCGGCACGGTGAGCGGCCGCTGGCCCGCCTGGCCCGGCTGGGCCTCCTGGGCCCGCGCTTCCAGGCCGTTCATATGACCCAAATCAGCGATGACGACCTGGCTTTACTGGTAGAAACCAACACCAGCGTCATTCATTGCCCGGAATCCAACCTGAAACTGGCCAGCGGCTTCTGCCCGGTGGAGCGCCTCTGGCAGGCCGGCGTCAACGTCGCCGTGGGCACCGATGGCGCAGCCAGCAACAACGATCTGGACCTGCTGGGAGAAACCCGTACCGCCGCCCTGCTGGCCAAGGCGGTGGCCGGTTCGGCGACAGCCCTGGATGCCCATCGCGCACTTCGCATGGCCACCCTCAACGGCGCCAGAGCCATGGGCCTGGAAAGCGAAGTCGGCTCCCTGGAAATCGGCAAGGCCGCGGACCTGGTGGCCTTCGACCTGTCCGGCCTGGCCCAGCAGCCGATCTACGACCCGGTGTCGCAATTGATCTACGCCACCGGCCGGGACTGCGTGAAACACGTATGGGTCGCCGGCAAGCCGTTGCTGGATGACCGGCGCCTGACACGCCTGGACGAGCAAGCGCTGGGCGATACCGCCCGCAGCTGGGCCCGGCGCATCAGCGGCCACAACCAATAACCCGGGCCTTGAGCGCAGGCTTGAGGCCCAACAGAGATTTTTCTAGCTTTGGAGCATTACCCATGAGCAACGTCGACCACGCTGAAATCGCCAAATTCGAAGCCCTGGCCCATCGCTGGTGGGACCGTGAAAGCGAATTCAAGCCCCTGCACGACATCAATCCGCTGCGAGTCAACTGGATCGACGAACGTGTCGGCCTGGCAGGCAAGAAAGTCCTCGACGTCGGTTGCGGCGGCGGCATCCTCAGCGAGGCCATGGCCCAGCGCGGCGCCAGCGTTACCGGCATCGACATGGGCGAAGCGCCGCTGGCGGTGGCGCAACTGCACCAGCTGGAATCCGGCGTCAACGTCGAATACCGGCAGATCACCGCCGAAGCCCTGGCCGAGGAAATGCCCGAGCAGTTCGACGTCGTCACCTGCCTGGAAATGCTCGAGCACGTGCCCGACCCTTCGTCAGTGATCCGCGCCTGCTTCCGCATGGTCAAGCCTGGCGGCCAGGTGTTCTTCTCCACCATCAACCGCAACCCCAAGGCCTATCTGTTCGCCATCATCGGCGCGGAATACATCATGAAGCTGCTGCCGCGCGGCACCCACGACTTCAAGAAATTCATCCGCCCCTCGGAACTTGGCGCCTGGAGCCGCTCCGCTGGCCTGACCGTCAAGGACATCATCGGCCTGACCTACAACCCGCTGACCAAACACTACAAGCTGGCCGCGGACGTGGACGTCAACTACATGATCCAGACCCTGCGAGAGGAGTAAGACATGGCTATCAGAGCCGTTCTTTTCGACATGGATGGCACCCTGCTCGACACCGCCCCGGACTTCATCGCGGTCTGCCAGGGCATGCGCCGTGATCGCGGCCTGTCGCCCATCGCCGACCAGCACATTCGCGACGAAGTCTCCGGCGGCGCCAAGGCCATGGTGGCGGTGACGTTCGCCATGGATCCGGAGTCCCCGGGGTTCGAGGAGTTGCGCCTGGAGTTTCTCGAGCGCTACCTCAAGCACTGCGCCGTGCACAGCAAACTCTTCGACGGCATGGGCGAACTGCTGGCAGACATCGAAAAGGCCAATCTGATCTGGGGCGTGGTCACCAACAAGCCTCTGCGCTTCGCCGAACCGATCATGCAGCAACTGGGGCTGGCCGAGCGCTCGGCGCTACTGATCTGCCCCGATCACGTCAAAAACAGCAAGCCCGATCCCGAGCCGTTAATCCTGGCGTGCAAGATGCTCGACCTGGACCCGTCCACTGTGCTCTTCGTCGGCGACGACCTGCGCGATATCGAGTCCGGCCGCGATGCCGGCACCAGGACCGCCGCCGTGACTTACGGCTATATCCACCCGGACGACAATCCCCGGCACTGGGGCGCCGACGTGGTGGTCAATCACCCACTGGAACTGCGCCAGGTTCTGGACAACGCGTTGTGCAGTTGCTGAGCAGCGGCACGCCCGGCTAAGCACCGGGGACGCTCCAATTTCTGTTGAGGCCTTTTATGTTTGATTATTCCGCTCGCCCAGAACTGCTCAAGGACCGAGTCATCCTGGTCACCGGAGCCGGTCGCGGTATCGGCGCCGCCGCCGCCAAGACCTTTGCCGCCCATGGCGCCACGGTGCTGCTGCTGGGCAAGACCGAAGCCAACCTGACCGAGGTCTACGACGCCATCGAGGCTGCCGGCCATCCGCAACCTGCGGTGATTCCGTTCAACCTGGAAACCGCCCTGCCGCACCAGTACGACGAACTGGCGGCAATGATCGAAACCGAGTTCGGCCACCTCGACGGCCTGCTGCACAACGCCTCGATCATTGGTCCACGCACGCCGCTGGAACAGCTCTCCGGGGAAAACTTCATGCGCGTGATGCAAGTCAACGTCAACGCCATGTTCATGCTCACCAGCACCTTGCTGCCCCTGCTCAAGCTGTCCCAGGACGCGTCGGTGGTCTTCACCTCCAGCAGCGTCGGCCGCAAGGGCCGGGCCTATTGGGGCGCCTACGGCGTATCGAAGTTCGCCACCGAAGGCCTGATGCAAACCCTGGCCGACGAACTGGATACCGTGGCTCCGGTACGCGCCAACAGCATCAACCCAGGCGCCACCCGCACCAGCATGCGGGCCCAGGCCTACCCGGGTGAAAACCCGAGCAACAACCCAACCCCGGAAGAAATCATGCCGGTCTACCTGTACCTGATGGGACCGGACAGCACCGGAATCAGCGGCCAGGCCTTCAACGCGCAGTAAACCCCTCCCGTTCGTCGCGACGGAATACCGTCGCGGCGCCTCGGCACAGCCCGCTCCCCATGGGTTTCAAGCCAAACAAATGTCAGTTGCCCTGCGAGCCTCTTCAAGCGGAAATCCAAGCGACTGAATTCAAACAAGTTTTACCTAGCCTGAACTGAATGGCACGAGTTTCGCTCTAAGGGAACTCAAGACACAGTGCATTGACGCTGTGGAAAACGGTTTGCGCTGAGGGCTTTATAGCCAAATGCGAAGCGGCCTAAAATATGCGCGATTGTCCTACGGGACTGATGGAACAGTATGACGCGCAGCTCTGAGCCGCTCTCACCCAGGCAGTAAGACCGTACACAGCGCTCAGGGGGCTCAAGCTCAGATGAAAACACCGACCCAGACCAACGCAATTGACTTCGACAGCGCCAAATTGCAGCGCCTGGGCTTTGGCCAGCAGTCGCCACTGATCAAACAGCCCGTCAGCCTCGCGCAGTTGCGCCAACAGCTGGGCCTGCAATTGCAGACCAGCCTTGAGCCGCAACGCATCCTTGGCCTGTTCTTTCGTGAAGTGCAGCGCCTGGTTCCCCTTGATGCCCTGCATTACCAGCACGCCCCAAGCGACCTGCGCCTGGAGTTCGGCCAGCGCGGCCACCACTCCATCAGCTACAGCCTGAGCCACGAAGGCGAACCGATGGGTGAACTGGTCTTTCGCCGCAACCAACGCTTCAGCGAAACAGAACAAGGCTCCCTGGAGTCGTTGCTGTCGACCCTGCTGTATCCGATGCGCAACGCTCTGTTGTATCGCGCCGCCACCCGCAGCGCCCTGAGAGATCCGCTGACCGATACCGGCAACCGCATCGCCATGGATCAAACCCTGCAGCGAGAAATCGAAATGGCTCGTCGCCACTTGCTGCCCCTGTCGTTGCTGATGCTGGATATCGATCACTTCAAGCGCATCAACGACAACCATGGTCACAGCGCTGGCGATGAGGTGCTCAAGGCCGTTGCCGCTGCAATCAAAGGGCAATTGCGTAACGTCGACATGGTGTTTCGCTTTGGTGGGGAAGAGTTCCTGATCCTGCTGTCCAACACCGGGCGCGAAGCCGCGGCCATGGTCGGCGAACGCCTGCGGCACGCTGCGCAAGCCCAGGACTATCGGGCTGATGGCCAGTTGATCGAGCTCACGGTAAGCCTGGGTTGTTCGACGCTGTTACCGGGAGAATCTGCAGAGAGCCTGTTACGGCGGGCTGACAGCGCGCTGTACGTGGCCAAGCGCGAAGGACGTAACCGCCTGGCAATGGCGGGCTGAGCACTAGGTTGCGCCCTGCCCCGTTGATTCACGGGCAACCCCATCGCCACACACGCCAAGCGTGCGTAGCAATCGAAGCGCCCGCGATCCCCTGACTCAGCCCTCAGCCAGTGCGAGACGCTCGCGGGTCACCATGGTCTTTTCCTGTTGCATGCAGCGCTCCAGGAACAGGTACATATAGTCATAACTCTTGCAGATAGCCTGACGCAGCTCGACCTGCAGGGCCTTGCTCGGGTTCAATCCCGCCAGGGTGACGATGATCTCCAGCGCTTCCCACGGATGGGCGTCATCGTACTGGGCGTGCATCTTCAGCCACTTCATGGCGCGCTTGCGATCCTCTTCCGGGAAAGCCGCGGCGTAGATACCGCTGGAACACACCAGCGCCGACCATTCCCCGGTGGCCCCTTCGATGGCGTAGTTGGTGGCGGCGATGGCCACGATCAGCGAATCCGCAGAACTGGTATGCCAGCACCAGTGACTCAGGGCATGCAATTCAGGCGGCACTTGCTGTGCCTGCAGGTCTTCCAGGGTCACGCCATGGGCCCGACTCCAGTGCACCCAGTAATCGGCATGATTGAGTTCGACCCGAATATTGCGCATCAGCCAACGACGTGCCATGTCCTCGCCGGGATGGCGGGCAAAGCGAGTCTTGGTCAGGTTCTGCGCCATGTAGAGGGCAAACTGTTCAACCACCGGCCAGCCACCAATCAGGTACTGACGCATGACTTTGGCACTGAGTTTGTTATCGCGCATGCGTTGGTACAGCTCATGCTCCACAACGCGGCGCTTGCTCTCGCTGCAGTCCTGGATCAATTGCTGGGTCCAGGCGGGGTAACTGGCAGCTTCCATGAGCGGGCCGGTTCGGCTGAATGTGTCGATCACTGTCGGGCTCCTTTTGATTGTGATGTACGGATCCAAAAGAGGTTTCAACGGAACGTACCGGGCGCCTTGAACAACAGTGGCTGCGGTCGAACGGGCCGACATTGCAGGCTGTCACAGGTAAACAATTGCGGGCGTTCAATAATGTAGCCTTGAGCATAATCCACGCCGATCTCAAGCAAGGCCTGCTCGATCTGCGGTGTTTCAACAAACTCGGCAATCGTGCGCTTACCCATGACATGCCCGATGTGGTTGATCACCTCGACCATGGCGCGGTTAATCGGGTCGTCCAGCATATCCTTTACGAAACTTCCATCGATCTTGAGGAAGTCTACAGGCAAATGTTTGAGATAAGCGAACGACGACATTCCCGCACAAAAATCATCCAGGGAAAAATGGCAACCCAAGCCCTTGAGTTCGTTGATGAAACGGATTGCGCTGCCTAAATTGGCAATTGCACTGGTTTCAGTAATTTCAAAGCAGATCAGTTTCGGTGGTATGCCATAGGCGACGAACTGCTCGCGCAGGAAGTCGAGGAACTCATCATCACCAATGGTGATGCCGGACAGGTTGATCGCGCACATGGCCATCGGCCCTTCGCGCCCCTCGGCAATGCACTGGGCGATGACCTTGAAGACGTTCTGCACCACCCAACGGTCCAGGGACGTCATCAAGCCATAACGCTCCGCCGCCGGGATGAAACTGTCCGGCAGGATCATCCGGCCGGCCTCGTCATGCAGACGCAGGAGAATCTCCACATGCCCGCCGTCGCGCTCGACATGCCCCAGGGCGGTGATTTCCTGGGCATATAGGCAGAAGCGGTTTTCCTCCAGGGCCATGTGCAAACGCTGGACCCAGGCCATCTCGCCGAAGCGCAACGACAGCTCCGAATCGTCGGCGTGGTAGACCTGCACCCGGTTGCGGCCCTTTTCCTTGGCCATGTAGCAGGCCATGTCCGCGGCCCGCAGCGAAGCTTCAAGGGTGGTCGGGGTCTGAGCGATATGGACCAGCCCAATGCTCACCGTGGTTACGAATGGCCGCCCCTTCCAGACGAAATGCAGATTCTGCACCGTCTGGCGCAACCCTTCGGCAATCTTCTCCGCAGCCTCTGGCGAACAGTTTTCCAGGAGAATGCCGAACTCGTCCCCACCCAGGCGGGCCAGGGTGTCGCCTTCGCGCAGCCCCGATTGCAGCAGCGCGCAGATATGCCGCAGCAACTCGTCTCCGGCGGCGTGGCCACAAGTGTCATTGACCAGCTTGAACTGATCCAGATCCAGGAACATCAGGGCATGCCGGGCCGGCTGGCGGACCAGGCTGTGCAAGGCCTGCTCCAGGCGGAACTCGAACTCCCGGCGGTTGGCCAGGCCGGTCAGCGCATCGTGGGTCGCCTGCCAGGACAGATTGGCGATGTACTGCCGCTCCTGGGTCATGTCGTGCAGCACCAGCACCGTACCGCTAACCTTGCCGGCATTGCGGATCGGCGCGCCCACCAGGGTCACCGAGACCGTGCTGCCATCCAGGCGCTGGATCAACTTGGAATGCTCGCTGCCGCCGCTGAGCTGACCACTGAGAATGTGCTCGATCAGGGTGAAACCGTCGGCCTGGGCATTGTCATCCAGCAGGTTGAACAAGGCCGCCAGGGGCAGTCCCACCGCCTGCTCGGCCTTCCAGCGGGTGAGTTCCTCCGCCGCGGGGTTCATGTAGGCGATGGCGCCTTCAACATCGGTGGTGATTACCCCATCGCCGATGGATTGCAGGGTAATCTGCGCCCGCTCCTTCTCCAGCTGCAGGGCATCGGCAAAGGCATGGCGCTGAGCCAGCAATTTGTGAGTGCGCAGCAGCGCCAGGGCAATCAGGACCAGCGCCGTAGCCAGGTTGGTCACCAGCAACAGCCGCAGGATCACCCGCGATCCCTCGCCCAACGCATCGCTGAACGCCTTGGCGGCAGGAGTGACGCCGTCGTTGATGGCGAAGATCTGCCCCTTCCAGCGCTGCACATCGGCTTCGCTGACAGCGCTGCTGCTGATCCGCTGGTGCATCTCCCGGGCTACGGTATCGAGTTGCAACAGATAACCATCGCCCACGGTCCAGAGATCGATGGCCTTTTCCAGGTAGCTGAAATGACGGAAGTTGAGGTACAGCCAGATCAGGCTGGAAACATCGTCCGGGTGGTTGCCCCCCTTGAGGATGCCCTGGCGCGCCGCCTCCAGGTCCGGCGGCTGGCGATCCAGGGCGACCCGCAACTCATGCCCGCCCTGGGGCACGGCAATTGCGTTCTGATACTTGAGGAATGCACCTTCGTCGCGGCTGTCGGCATACAGGTTGAGGTAGTAGATGGCGTCTTTCTGGCCCTTGGACCACAGGCTTTCACCAGCAACATAGCCGCGCACCGCCGACAGTACGTAAAGGCTGAGGCCGCCCAGCAGCGCTTGAAATAACACGACGGCGATGAAGGGCCAGACAATGCCCAACAATCGCGGCGTTGCGAAAGTCCGCTTTTGCTTCATGAGGGTCCTTGCTTGCGCACTGCCAAGTAGACATCCAGTAGTTTCGCCTCAGACAGCACAGATTAGGCCAATTTCCACAGAACCGGCGCAGGGCCAGGCAACACTGACGCAGGCTGACAGGGGGAAACGGCCGTTCTCTGATGCTGAAACGGTTATTCCACCCGTAAATTCAAGCACTAAGCACAGAAAGCCGAGCAAAACTCAAGGCTATCGAACCTGCTGCAAATGGCCGTACAGCTTGGCGTACAGGCCGCCATCGGCAATCAGTTGCTGATGGTCGCCATCTTCGGCAATCTGCCCGCCATCGAACACCAAAACCCGATCTGCCTGTTTTACCGCCGACAAGCGATGAGCAATGATCAGCGTAGTTCGCCCACGCAGAAAACGCGTCAAGGCCTGGTGCAGGTTGTATTCGGTTGCGGCATCCAGGGCGGACGTGGCCTCATCGAGAATCACCACCTTGGGTTCGGCCAGAACCATGCGTGCAATGGCCAGGCGCTGACGCTGACCGCCGGACAAACGCACGCCGGAGCGCCCCACCACACTGTCCAGCCCTTGCGGCAAGGCCCTGACGGTGGCGTCCAACTGAGCAATTTCCAGAGCCTGCCAACAGGCGTCATCAGTCCGCTCGCGCCCCATGGCCAGGTTGGCGCGAATCGTGTCGTTGAACAGCGCAGGATGCTGCAACACCACCGCCACATTTTCCCGTACGGTCTCCAGGCCGATTTCCTGCTGGGTCGAACCGCCAAAGCGGATCACCCCGGTCTGTGGCGTGTACAGCCCCAGCAGTAACTGCACCAGGGTGCTCTTGCCGCCGCCGCTGGCGCCGACAATGGCCACCTTCTCGCCGGGAGCGATGGACAGGTTCATGTTGTCCAGCACCCGCTCATCCCCATACCCGAAGCTCAGGCCACGCACCTCGATGCCGACCGTCTCGCGCCCCTGGAACGGATCCACACCCGGGCCGTATTGCGGCTCGTCGGCGCGCGCCAGCAACTCGTTGATCCGGCTCAGCGCGCCACCTGCGGCGTAGTAGGCGTACTGCAGGTTCAGCAACTGCTCCACGGGGCCGATCATGAACCACAGGTAGCTGAACACCGCCAGCATCTGGCCAATGGACAGGTCGGAGAACAACACGGTGAGCATCGCCACCGCGCGGAAGATATCGATGCCGAACTGGAACAGCAGCCCACTGGCGCGGCCCGACGCATCGCTTTTCCACTGCGAAGCGACCGCGTAGTCCCGCACTTCCTCCGCGCGCCGCCCCAGGCGCCCGAGAAAGTAACCCTGGCGATTGCTCGCGCGAATTTCCTGGATGGCCTCCAGGGTCTCGGTCAGGGCCTGGGTAAAGCGCGAAGTGCTGTCGTTTTCCAGCTTCTTCAGGTGCTTGACCCGCTTGCCCAACTGCACCGTGGCAAAGATCACCAGCGGGTTGAACAACAGAATCAGCAAGGCCAGCTTCCAGTGCATCCACATCAGAATGCCCGCGGTACCCACCAGGGTCAGCATGGCCACCAGGAAACGGCTGAGGGTTTCACCGACGAACTTGTCCACGGTGTCCAGATCGGTGACCAGGTGCGTGGTCACCGTACCGCCCCCCAGGCTTTCGTACTCGCCCAGGGAAATACGCTTGAGCCGTTCGATCAGGCGCACCCGAATGCGGTAGACGATGTCCTTGGCCAAGCCGGCAAACAGTCGCGCCTGGACCACGTTGAACACCAACGCCGAACAGCGCAGGACCAGGGTCACCAGCAGCATCAGCCCGATGTAGCCGGCAGCGCTCTGCCAGCCCTGGGGCAGGAACCGGTTCATGACCTGCAACGCGGCATCGCCGTGCCCCAGCAGCACCTCATCCACCAGCAAAGGCAGGAGCAAGGGAATCGGCACGCTGCACAGGGTCGCCAGCACGGCAACGCCGTTGGCGATCCACAAGGACTGCTTGTGCTGAAGAGCCAGGCGACGGATTTCCGCCCAGCTCAGGCGATCAATCTGCTTGCCACTGACGCTTGAATCGACCGGCTCAGGCACAGGCGGCGCGCTCCAGCCAACGAGCCAGCAGAGGGGACAGCTCGCTGAGCGGCTGATAGCCGTTGGTCAGCAACGCCAACTGGCCATTGCGTTCCGCCAGCAAGGTCGGAAAACCGGCAATCCCCAGGTCCTGGACCCAGGTGAAATCCGCCGCGGTGGCCGCATGCTGCTCGGCCCGGTCAAAGGCTTCGGCGAACTCGATGCGCGGTACTCCGGCACGCTCCGCCAACTCCACCAGCACGCTGGCCAGGGTGACATCACGGCCTTCGACGTAGAACGCCTGCTGGATCAAGCCCAGCAGGGTCCAGGCGCAGTCCGCCGCCAGGCCGCGCGCGGTGACGATGGCCCGGCACGCCGGCTCGGTGTCGTAGACAAAGCCGTCGGGCAAGGCGCCGTCGAAGCCGAACGGCTGGCCGGTGGCCTGGTGCACCGCCTGCCAGTGCTCGAGGATGTAGCGCCGGGTGTTGGGTTCCAGGGCCGCGCCGCTACCGGTGCGCAAGCCTCCCACCACCAGGTGCACCTCGACCCCGGCGGCCTTGGCCTGCTCTGCCAGGGCCTGGGCCACGGGCGCAAACCCCCAGCACCATGAACACATCGGGTCCATCACATAGAGCAGGCGGGCAGACATGGTTCAAGCCTCGGAAGGTGATTGCTTGTAGTTGTAACCAATCGGATGCGGCAGGTTGCGAGCCTTGGCCAATTCGATCTGCTTCTGCCGATCGATGGCGCTGCGACGGGTTTTCTCGCTCAGTTTGTCCCAGCAATGCGGGCAACTGATACCGGGCACATAGTGCTCGGAGGCGCGATCCTCGACGCTCACCGGAGTGCGGCAGGCATGACATTGATCGTAGTCGCCTTCGCTCAGGTCGTGGCGCACGGTGACCCGGTTATCGAACACGAAGCAGTCGCCCTGCCATTTGCTCTCTTGCTGCGGCACCTCTTCGAGGTATTTGAGAATCCCGCCCTTGAGGTGGAACACCTCGTCGAAACCCTCACTGAGCATGTAGCTCGAAGCCTTCTCGCAACGGATGCCACCGGTGCAGAACATCGCCACTTTCTTGTGCTTGCTGGGGTCGAAGTGGGCTTTGATGTAATCCGGGAACTCACGGAAGCTGGTGGTCTTGGGGTCGATGGCGCCTTCAAAGGTGCCGATGGACACTTCGTAGTCGTTACGGGTGTCGATCAGCAGCACTTCGGGATCGCTGATCAGCGCATTCCAGTCCTGGGGCTCGACATAGGTCCCAACTTTCTTGTTGGGGTCCACGCCGGGCACGCCGAGGGTGACGATCTCTTTCTTGAGCTTGACCTTGGTGCGGTAGAACGGCTGCTCGTCGCAATACGATTCTTTGTGATCGATATCGAGCATGCGCGGATCGTTCTTCAGCCAGGCCAGCAGCCCGTCGATGCCTTCGCGGCTGCCGGAAACCGTGCCATTGATGCCTTCTTCGGCGATCAGCAAGGTGCCCTTGATGCCGTTATCGAGCATCGCTTGCAGCAGGGGCTCGCGCAGGTTGACGTAATCTTCGAGGGTGACGAACTTGTACAGTGCCGCCACGACAATCGGTTGTGTCATGGGAAATCTCTCCAGGTGGCTACCCTCGTAAAGGGTGAACCGGATGCAAAAAAAAACGCGCCGGCTTGAGCGGCGCGTTGCGGATTCTATCAAAAAAACCGCGATTAATGCTTGCTGCCCCCGGCGCAGGTCGGCGAAGCCGGAGCCACACCGATCTTCGACCACTCCTCGGGCGTGTAGGTGTGCAACGCCAACGCATGGAACTGGCCCATCAGCTCACCCAGGGTGGCGTAGACCTTCTGATGGCGCTTGACGCTGTTGAGGCCGGCGAACTGCTCGCTGACCAGTACCGCCTTGAAGTGGGTTTCCAGGCCACGGCTGTGCATGTGGCTTTCATCCAGCACTTGCAGGTGCTCGGGCTGCAATGCCCCGAGCGCCGCTTCGATACGTTGTTGCATGGTCATTGCGGGCTCCGCTTACTTCTTCTTCGCCGGGGCAGCCTTGGGCTCGAGCTCGGCGGTCATGTCGGCCAGCAGCTTGTTCACTACCGGTACCGCGCTTTCCAGCTTGGCCTGGGTCATCTGCGCCGATTGCTGGGTCAGCTGGGGCATTTTTTCCAGGACTTTCTTGCCCAGTGGCGACTGGTAGAACGCGACCAGGTCCTTGAGCTCGGACTCGCTGAAGTTGCTGGTGTAGAGCTTGACCATGTCCGGCTTCAGCTTGTTCCAGCCAATGGCCTGGTCAAGGGCGGCGTTGGCCTTGGCCTGGTAGGTTTCCAGCAGGGCGCGCTTGGACTCCGGGGCTTTGGTCTGTTCAAAACGCTGGGCGAACATTTGCTGGACTTGCATGTACACCGGGGTACCGAGCTTGTCCGCATGGGCCAGGGTCAGGAAGGCCTCGGCACTGGCGTTGTGGCTGGCGGTATCGGCAAGAACCTGGCCGCTGGCACACACCAGAACAACCGCGGTACAGATGGCACGAAAACGGGTCATCGAGTTTCCTTTATCTAGCAGGCGAGGTAGAACCCCAAGGGCGCTCATTCTGCGCCTATTAATCCGCGTCCCTCAACCCCACGCCGACCGGCTCCCGGTTTTGCCCGGTGACGGCAGGGAAAAACCCCTGGCACGGAACCCGAGCCACGGATCAAGGCCTAAACTGGCCTGTCAGACTAGGAGGATTGCCACGATGAATCGAATCGAAACCGACAGCCTGGGCCCGGTTGAAGTCCCACAGCAAGCCTATTGGGGCGCACAGACCCAACGTTCGCTGGTCAACTTCGCCATCGGCAACGAACGCATGCCCCTGGCGGTACTGCATGCCCTGGCCCTGATCAAGAAGGCCGCTGCACGGGTCAACGATCGCAACGGCGACGTTCCCGCCGACATCGCCCGGCTGATCGAACAGGCCGCCGACGAAGTGCTGGCGGGCGAGCATGACGACCAGTTCCCGCTGGTGGTCTGGCAGACCGGCAGCGGCACCCAGAGCAACATGAACGTCAACGAAGTACTGGCCGGACGCGCCAACGAGCTGGCGGGCAACCCCCGGGGCGGCAAGACGCCGGTGCACCCCAACGACCACGTCAACCGCTCGCAAAGCTCCAACGACTGTTTTCCCACCGCCATGCACATCGCCACCGCCCAGGCCGTGCAGTTCCAACTGCTGCCGGCGATCACCGAGCTGTCTGGGGGCCTGGCCGAACTGTCGGCGCGCCACATGAAACTGGTGAAGACCGGACGCACCCACATGATGGATGCCACGCCCATCACCTTCGGCCAGGAAATTTCCGCCTTCATCGCCCAACTGGGCTACGCCGAGCGCGCTATCCGCAGTGCCTTGCCAGCAGTCTGCGAACTGGCCCAGGGTGGCACCGCGGTGGGCACCGGGCTGAATTCGCCCCACGGCTTCGGCGAAGCCATCGCCGCCGAGCTGGCAGCGCTCTCGGGCCTGCCCTTCGTCACGGCGCCGAACAAGTTTGCCGCCCTGGCCGGCCATGAGCCGCTGACCAGCCTTTCCGGCGCCCTGAAAACCCTCGCCGTGTGCCTGATGAAGATCGCCAACGACCTGCGCCTGCTGGGCTCCGGGCCAAGGGCAGGCCTGGCCGAAGTCAAGCTGCCGGCCAACGAGCCGGGCAGCTCGATCATGCCCGGCAAGGTCAACCCGACCCAATGCGAAGCCCTGTCGATGCTGGCCTGCCAGGTGATGGGCAACGACGTGGCGATCGGCTTTGCCGCCAGCCAGGGCCACCTGCAACTGAACGTGTTCAAGCCGGTGATCATCCACAACCTGCTGCAATCGATCCGCCTGCTGGCCGACGGCTGCAGCAACTTCCAGCAGCACTGCATCGCCGGGCTGGAACCTGACCCACAGCAGATGGCCGCGCACCTGGAACGCGGGTTGATGCTGGTGACCGCGCTGAACACCCACATCGGCTACGACAAGGCCGCCGAGATCGCCAAGAAGGCCTACGCCGAAAACCTGACCCTGCGCGAAGCGGCGCTGGAGCTGGGCTACCTGACCGATGAGCAGTTCGATGCCTGGGTCCGCCCGGAGAACATGCTGGAGGCCGGAAAGCAGGGTTAGCGCGGCGTCTTTTACGCTGGCCAGCCAGCGCCTGCAGTCGGGTTCTGTAGGCGCTGGCTGGCCCGCAAAACTCACCCCGCAGCGATCCGCTGCCGCCGGGCGCGCAATCCCGCCATCAGCGACGGCCCCAACGCCGTCAACGCCGACCCCAGCACCACCAGCAGTGCGCCGCCATAACCCAGGCCGTTGATCTGTTCGGCCTGCACATACTCCGGCCAGACCCAGGCCGCCCACGCCACCGCGACAAAGGTCACCAGCGGTGTGATAGCCAGTGTTGCACTGACTCGCGAGGCCTCCCAATGCGCCAGGGCTTCGGCAAAGGCGCCATAGGCAATCAGTGTATTCAGGCAGCAGGCGAGCAGCAGCCAACCCTGCAAGGGGGTCAGCTCCAGGGCCTCCAGCGGGTGCACCCAGGGCGTCAGCAGCAAGGCACAGAACAGGTAGATCACCATCATCACCTGCAAGGAATTCCACACGCTCAGCAGCTGCTTCTGGCCCAGGGCATAGAAGGTCCAGACTGCGGAAGCGGCCAGAATGGTCAGGACGCCGGCGGTGTAGTCACTGAGCGAGGTCAGCAGCTCGGTCAGCCGTTGATTGAAGAACAGCCCGAAGCCGATCAGCAGCACCAGCAACCCCAGGCCCTGCCCCAGGCTGAACCGCTCCTTGAACACAAACACACTGGCAATCAGCAACAGGATCGGTCCCATCTGCACCACCAGTTGCGCGGTGCCCGGGCTTAGCAGGTTCAGGCCCATCAGGTAGAGCACGTAGTTGCCCACCAGGCCCAAGACCGAGATCGGTACCAGCCATATCCCTTTCGGGCCGAGCAAGCGCCAGCTTGGCAGGCGCCTGACCGCCGCCAGATAGAGCAACAGGCAGCCGCCGGAGACCGTCAGGCGAAACCAGGTCACGGTGACCGGGTCCATCACCAGCAACACTTGCTTGAGCTTGATGGGCAGGATGCCCCACAACAGCGCGGTCAACAGGGCCAGGAACAGACCGTAGACCCAACGACCGGACGAGACGTGCATGCGAACCCCAAAAAGCCGTGCCAGTGAGGTGCACATTCTAGGCCCGCGCCACCCCTCGACACAGTGACAGTTGGCGACCCAGCGCAAACAGAATTGTGCAGGTCGCAAACCGGCCCCGCAGGAGCCGGCTTGCCGACTCCGCGAAAACTAGCGCACGGCTTCGAACAGCCCCGTGGCGCCCATGCCACCGCCCACGCACATGGTGACAATGCCGTAACGCAGGTTGCGCCGCTGCAATTCACGCACCAGATGCCCGACCTGGCGCGAGCCGGTCATGCCGAACGGGTGGCCGATGGAGATCGAGCCGCCATTGACGTTGTACTTGGCGTTGTCGATCTCCAGGCGGTCGCGGGCATACAGGCACTGCGAGGCAAATGCCTCGTTGAGTTCCCACAGATCAATGTCCTTGACGCTCAGGCCCTTGGCCTTGAGCAGCTTGGGCACCGAGAACACCGGGCCGATGCCCATCTCGTCCGGCTCGCAGCCAGCGACGGTAAAGCCACGGAAAAACGCCTTGGGCTTGAGCCCCAGCGCCAGGGCACGCTCCAGGCTCATCACCAGGGTCATCGAGGCGCCATCGGACAACTGCGAAGAGTTGCCCGCGGTCACCGAACCGTCCTCGGCAAACACCGGCTTCAAGGCCGCAAGGTTTTCCAGGGTGGTGTCGGGGCGGTTGCAGTCGTCACGATCCACCACGCCGTCGAGCACCTGCACCTGCCCGGTGTGCTTGTCCTCGACTTGGTACTTGACCGCCATCGGCACGATCTCGTCGCGAAACAGGCCGGCGGCCTGGGCCTGGGCGGTGCGCTGCTGGCTTTGCAGGGAGTACAGGTCCTGGGCTTCGCGGCTGACGTTGTAGCGCCGGGCCACCACCTCGGCGGTCTGGCCCATGGGGAAGTAGATGCCTGGCACCTGTTCCTTGAGCAGCGGGTTGATCAGGTTGTCGGTGTTGACGCTCTTCATGGTCAGGCTGATGGATTCGACACCGCCGGCGACGATGATGTCGCTGCAGCCGGAGGCGATCTGATTGGCGGCGATGGCGATCGCCTGCAGGCCCGAGGAGCAGAAACGGTTGAGGGTCATGCCCGCCGTGCCAGTGCCCAGGGCCGAGAGCACCGCGACGTTACGGCCGATGTTGAAACCCTGGGCGCCCTCATTGGAGCCGGCGCCGACAATGCAGTCCTCGACACTGGCCGGGTCGATGCCGTTGCGGGCGAGCAGCGCATTGACGCAGTGAGCGGCCATGTCATCCGGACGGGTCTGATTGAACTTGCCGCGAAAGGACTTGGCCAGGCCAGTCCGTACGCTGTCGACGATCACCACTTCACGCATGACGCACCTCATTGTTGTTGGCGGCTTGGAAGAGCATCGAGCATAGATCCCTCGGCTCCCCCGCCGCGACAATCATTCACTGGGCGTATGCGCGACCATGGGCCTACTTCTTGTCCTTCTTGTCTTTCTTATCGTGCTTGTCGGAACGCTCGAACGCAGCCTCCAGGGCGCGGTTGATGGTGCGCAGGACCTTGACCCGGGCCCAGCGCTTGTCGTTGGCCTCCACCAGGGTCCAGGGCGCCACTTCAGTGCTGGTGCGGTCGACCATGTCGCCGACGGCGGTACGGTAGTCGCCCCACTTGTCGCGGTTGCGCCAATCGTCCTCGGTGATCTTGAAGCGCTTGAAGGGAATGGCCTCCCGCGCCTGGAAACGCTCCAGTTGCGTGTCCTTGTCGATCGCCAGCCAGAACTTCACCACGATCACCCGGGCATCGGCCAACTGCTCCTCGAAGTCGTTGATCTCGCTGTAGGCCCGCAGCCAGTCAGCCGGCTGGCAGAAGCCCTCGACCCGCTCCACCAGCACCCGGCCATACCAGGAGCGGTCGAAGATGGTGAACTTGCCGCGCGCCGGAATATGCCGCCAGAAACGCCAGAGATAAGGCTGCGCACGCTCCTCCTCAGTGGGCGCGGCAATCGGCACGATGCTGTATTGGCGCGGGTCCAGCGCCGCCGCGACCCGGCGAATGGCACCGCCCTTGCCGGCGGCGTCGTTGCCTTCGAAGACCGCGACCAGGGCATGCTTGCGCATGCGCTTGTCCCGCAGCAGACCGGCCAGACGCGCCTGCTCGGTAATCAGCTGCTCCTCGTAGTCGTCCTTGTCTAGGTGCTGGGTCATGTCCAGGCTGTCCAGCAAACTGAGCTGATCCACCGCTGTCGGCAACGGCGCGGCGTTGACCTGGGCCGGCCTCAATGGCTGACGGTTCAAGGCATTCTGCAGGCCCTCCAGCAGGATCCGTCCCACGGTGAGGCTGCGGTAATGCGGATCGACACCCTCGATCACATGCCAGGGCGCGTAGTCACGGCTGGTGCGGCGCAAGACCCGTTCGCCGTACTTGACGAACTTGTCGTAGGTTTCTGACTGCTGCCAGTCCAGCGGGCTGATGCGCCAGCTGTGCAACGGGTCATCCTGCAAGGACTTGAGGCGGTCCTTCATCTGTTTCTTGGACAGGTGAAACCAGAACTTGAAGATCAGCGCGCCTTCATCACAGAACATCTTTTCCAGGCGTTCGGCGCCATTGATCGCCTGGTCCAGGCGCGGGTCCTTGATCTCGCCATGCACCCGGCCCTGGAGCATCTGGCTGTACCAGTTGCCGAAGAACACCCCCATGCGGCCCTTGGCCGGGAGCATCCGCCAATAGCGCCAGGCGGGTGGCCGCGACAGCTCCTCGTCGGTCTGCTGGTCGAAAGTCCGCACCTCGATCAAGCGTGGGTCCATCCATTCGTTGAGCAGCTTGACTGTCTCGCCCTTGCCCGCGCCTTCGATGCCGTTGATCAGCACAATGACCGGAAAGTTCGCCTTCTGGCGCAGCTCGAACTGAGCTTCAAGCAAGGCTTCACGCAAGGCAGGCACTTCGGCATCGTAGGTTTCTTTATCGATGGCGTGACCGATTTCAGCGGATTCGAACATGGGTGGCTCCCTTCCAAGAATTTTCCAAGACTAGCGGATCGACCTTGGCCAGGGAAAACAAATCCCCGAACCTGCGGCGTCTTGCCATGGATCAAGCGCGGCCTGCGCGATCGGCTAGAATGGCCGCCTTGCGCAACATGAGCCGAACATGACACCTGAACTGCCCCACGCCCAGCTCGACTGGGACGACCAAGGACGCCCGCGCTCGCGGGTCTTCGACGACGTGTACTTCTCCAGCGACTCGGGCCTGGATGAAACCCGTCATGTGTTCATCGAGCAGAATCGCCTGCGCGAACGCTTTGCGGCTCTGCGGGCGGGCGAGAGGTTCGTCATCGGTGAAACCGGCTTCGGCACCGGGCTGAACTTCCTCTGCGCCTGGCAGGTGTTCCAGCAACAGGCGCCGGCCAGTGCACGGCTGCATTTCGTCAGCGTCGAAAAATACCCCTTGAGCCACGCCGACCTGCAACGGGCGCTGGCCCTGTGGCCGGAACTGGCGGACCTGACGCAACCCTTGCTCCAGCAGTACGTGGCGGTACACGGCGGCTTCCAGCGCCTGGTCCTGGAAGGCGGCCGAGTCACCCTGACCCTGCTGATCGGCGATGCCCTGGAGCAGTTGCCGCAGCTGGATGCGCAGGTCGATGCCTGGTTTCTCGACGGCTTTGCGCCCGCCAAGAACCCCGACATGTGGACCGCCGAACTGTTCGCCGAACTGGCGCGCCTGGCCGCACCGGGTTCCACCCTCAGCACCTTCACCAGCACCGGCTGGGTACGCCGGCTGTTGAACAGCGCCGGCTTCAAGATGAAGCGCACCCCCGGCATCGGCCATAAGTGGGAAGTGCTGCGGGGAGAATTTCTGGGCTGGCCACAGGACACGCCGCCGCCGGCCAGAACCAAGCCCTGGTTTGCCCGCCCGGCCGCCCGGGAGAAAACCGCCCTGGTGATCGGCGGTGGCTTGGCCGGGTGTGCCAGCGCCGCCAGCCTGGCCGCCCGTGGCTGGCAGGTGCAACTGCTGGAGCGCCACGCACAACTGGCCCAGGAAGCCTCGGGCAACCCGCAGGGGGTGCTCTACCTCAAGCTCTCGGCCCACGGCACGGCACTGTCGCAGATGATCCTCAGTGGCTTCGGCTACACCCGACGGCAACTGGAGCACCTGCAGCGCGGCCAGGACTGGGATGGCTGCGGCGTGCTGCAACTGGCCTTCAACGCCAAGGAAGCCGAGCGCCAGGCGCAGTTGGCCGCGGCCTTCCCCGCCGACCTGCTGCACCTGCTGGATCAGCCGCAAGCACAGGCCCGGGCCGGTATCGGCCTGGAACACGGCGGGTTGTTCTACCCCGAAGGCGGCTGGGTACATCCTCCGGCCTTGTGCCAGTGGCAGGCCAGCCATCCGCAGATCCAGGTCCTGACCCACCAGGACGTATTGCAGCTGCGTCAGGTCGATGAACAATGGCAGGCCTGGGACGGCGAGCACCTACTGGCCAGTGCGGCGGTGGTGATCCTTGCCGGAGCCGCCGACATCAAACGCTTCCCGGCCAGCGCCGAACTGCCCCTCAAGCGCATTCGCGGGCAGATCACCCGCCTGCCCCAGACCGCGCAAAGCCAGAGCCTGGCCACGGTGGTCTGTGCCGAAGGCTACGTCGCGCCGCCGCGCCTGGGCGAGCACACCCTGGGTGCCAGTTTCGACTTCAACAGCCAGGACCTGACGCCAACCACCGCCGAACATGCCGGCAACCTGGAAATGCTGCGGGAAATGTCCAATGACCTGCTGCAACGCCTGAACGCCGAGCAATTGCCACTGGAAAGCCTGCAAGGCCGGGCAGCCTTTCGCTGTACCAGCCCGGACTACCTGCCCATCGTCGGCCCGCTGGCGGACCCGGCCGCCTTTACCGACACCTACGCCGCCCTGGGCAAGGATGCGCGCCAAGTGCCAGACCTGCCCTGCCCCTGGCTCGACGGCCTGTACATCAACAGTGGCCATGGTTCTCGCGGGCTGATCACCGCGCCGCTGTCCGGCGAGCTGCTGGCCGCCTGGCTGGAAAACGAACCGCTGCCAGTGCCCAGGAGCGTGGCCGAAGCCTGCCATCCAAATCGCTTTGCCCTGCGCCGACTGATTCGCGGCAAGGCCTGAACCAGAGCGGCGGCGCTGTTTTCCGAGCGCCGCCCATGGCCGCTAGCCAGCCAGCCGGACTACAGCCGATAGCCCAGCGGCCCCCAACCGCTTATAACCGATCGATCTAAAACTCCCGAGTTATGCACAGGTCAGTTTCCAGGTAGCCGCCCTTTTGGCGGCTGCGGATTGACCCTCCCCAACGGAAAAACCGGTAAGGACTTATGTGCGGACTAGCTGGCGAATTACGCTTTGATCATCAACCTGCCGACCTGGCAGCGGTTGAACGAATCACCCACCACCTGGCCCCTCGCGGCCCGGACGCCTGGGGCTTTCACAGCCAGGGCCCGATTGCCCTCGGCCATCGACGGCTGAAAATCATGGACCTGTCGGACGGCTCGGCGCAGCCCATGGTCGACAACCACCTGGGCCTGTCCCTGGCCTTCAACGGCGCGATCTACAACTTCCCCGAATTGCGCGCCGAACTGGAAGCCAAGGGCTATGCCTTCCATTCCGGTGGCGACACCGAAGTGCTGCTCAAGGGCTACCACGCCTGGGGCGCGGACCTGCTGCCCAAGCTCAACGGCATGTTTGCCTTTGCCATCTGGGAACGCGACGCCCAACGCCTGTTCGTCGCCCGCGACCGCCTCGGGGTCAAGCCCTTGTACCTGTCGCGCACCGGCCAGCGCCTGCGCTTCGCCTCGGCCCTGCCGGCCTTGCTCAAGGGCGGCGACATCAACCCGCTGCTCGACCCGGTGGCGCTCAACCACTACCTGAACTTCCACGCCGTGGTGCCGGCACCGCGGACCTTGCTGGCGGGCATTGAAAAACTGCCGCCAGCCACCTGGATGCGCATCGAAGCCGATGGCCGCACCGAGCAGCAGACCTGGTGGACCCTGCCCTACGGCCCGCGTGCCGACGAAGCCCACCTGACCCTGGAAGACTGGACCGACCGGGTGCTCGATAGCACCCGCGAGGCGGTGGCCATCCGTCAACGGGCGGCGGTGGAGGTCGGTGTGCTGCTGTCCGGCGGCGTCGACTCCAGCCTGCTGGTGGGCCTGCTGCGGGACGTCGGGGTGGACAACCTGTCGACCTTCTCCATCGGCTTCGAGGACGCCGGCGGTGAACGTGGCGACGAGTTCCAGTATTCGGACCTGATTGCCCGCCACTACGGCACCCGGCATCACCAGTTGCGCATCGACGAGCGCGAGATCATCGAACAGTTGCCGGCGGCCTTCCGCGCCATGAGCGAGCCGATGGTCAGCCACGATTGCATCGCCTTCTATCTGTTGTCGCGAGAAGTGGCCAAGCACTGCAAGGTGGTGCAAAGCGGCCAGGGCGCCGACGAACTGTTCGCCGGCTATCACTGGTACCCGCAAGTGGATGGCGCCGGCGATCCGTATCAGGCCTATCGCGACGCCTTCTTCGACCGCAGTTACGACGACTACGCCGCCACCGTGCAACCCCAGTGGCTGACGACACACGACGCCGCCGGTGACTTCGTCCGCGAGCATTTCGCCCAACCCGGCGCTGACGCGCCCGTGGATAAGGCCCTGCGCCTGGACAGCACGGTGATGCTGGTGGATGACCCGGTCAAACGTGTGGATAACATGACCATGGCCTGGGGCCTGGAGGCGCGCACGCCGTTCCTCGACTACCGCCTGGTGGAGCTTTCGGCCCGGGTGCCGGCGCGCTTCAAGTTGCCGGGCGGTGGCAAGCAGGTGCTCAAGGAAGCCGCGCGGCGGGTGATCCCCAGCGAAGTGATCGACCGCAAGAAAGGCTACTTCCCGGTACCGGGTCTCAAGCACTTGCAAGGCGCCACCCTGAACTGGGTGCGTGAACTGCTGCTGGACCCGAGCCAGGATCGCGGCCTGTTCAACCCGGCCATGCTCGACCGCCTGCTGACCGATCCCCAGGGCCAGCTGACGCCCCTGCGCGGCTCCAAGCTGTGGCAGCTGGCGGCCTTGAATCTGTGGCTCAGCGAACAAGGAATCTGACCGATGAAAGCTCATGCCACGGCTTACAGCCAACGCCTGTTGCGCGGCCAGGCGCCGTCCTATGAACGTCTGCAAGCGCGCTTTGCCGAAGACGGCAGCGAACCCGGCAACGCCCCCATTGCGCTGCACTGCGGCTGGGGCCGACTGCTGATCGGCCATACCTTTCCCGACCCCGGCAGCCTCGCCCAAGAGCTGCTCAACGAGCAGCCCGGTGAGCGCGACATCGCCCTGTACGTCGCCGCACCGCAGCAGGTGCTGGGGTTGGAACCGGCGCAGTTGTTCCTCGACCCTTCCGACACCCTGCGCCTGTGGTTCAGCGATTATCGCCAGGCCACCCGGGTGTTTCGCGGCTTCCGCATCCGGCGCGCCCAGGGCGAAGCCGACTGGCACGCCATCAACCAGCTGTACCAGGCCCGCAGCATGCTGCCCATCGACCCGCAGCGGCTGACTCCGCGTCATCAGGGCGGGCCGGTGTACTGGCTGGCCGAAGACGAAGACAGCGGCGCGGTCATCGGCAGCGTCATGGGCCTCAACCACCACAAGGCCTACCAAGACCCGGAACACGGCAGCAGCCTCTGGTGCCTGGCGGTGGATCCCGACTGCAGCCGCCCGGGTGTCGGCGAGGTGCTGGTACGCCATCTGATCGAGCACTTCATGAGCCGCGGCCTGAGCTACCTCGACTTGTCGGTGCTGCACGACAATCGCCAGGCCAAGAACCTCTACGCCAAGCTGGGGTTTCGCACCCTGTCGACCTTCGCCATCAAGCGCAAGAACGGCATCAACCAACCGCTGTTCCTCGGCCCCGGGCCCCAGGCGGAGTTCAACCCTTATGCGCGGATCATTGTCGAGGAAGCCCATCGCCGGGGCATCGACGTGCAGGTCGACGACGCCGACGCCGGCCTGTTCACCCTCAGCCATGGCGGGCGCCGGGTGCGCTGCCGGGAATCGCTGAGCGACCTGACCAGCGCCATCAGCATGAGCCTGTGCCAGGACAAGAGCCTGACCCACAAGGTACTCAAGGGCGCGGGCCTGAACCTGCCGGCGCAGCAACGGGCGGGCAACGCCGACGACAACCTGGGCTTTCTCGACGAACACCAGCGGCTGGTGGTCAAACCGCTGGATGGCGAACAGGGCCAAGGCGTGGCCGTGGACCTGCGCACGATCGAAGACGTGCAGCAAGCCGTCGACAACGCTCGCCTCGTCGACAGCCGGGTGCTCCTGGAAAGCTTCCACGAAGGCCTGGACCTGCGCATCCTGGTGATCGGTTTTGAAGTGGTGGCTGCGGCCATCCGCCGGCCTGCGGAAATCGTCGGTGACGGCCAGCATTCCATTGGGGCGCTGATCGAAGCCCGCAGCCGTCGCCGCCAGGCGGCCACCGGCGGCGAAAGCAAGATCCCCCTGGACCAGGAAACCCAGCGCACCCTGCACGCCGCCGGCTACGACTACAACAGCGTACTGGCTGCCGGGGAGCGGCTGTTTGTGCGACGCACCGCCAACCTGCACACCGGCGGCACCCTGGAAGATGTCACCAGTATCCTCCACCCGACCCTGGCCGACGCGGCGATACGCGCCGCCCGGGCCCTGGACATTCCTGTGGTGGGCCTGGACCTGATGGTGCCGGCGGCGGATCAGCCCGAGTACGTGTTCATCGAAGCCAACGAGCGCGCCGGGCTGGCCAACCATGAACCGCAACCCACCGCCGAACGCTTCATCGACCTGCTGTTTCCCCACAGCCAGCCCGCGCCTTGATCCTTCGCCAGCCAGCCGGCTCCTACCCTCATTCGTAGGAGCTGGCTGGCCAGCGAAAGCCCTCTCCAGGCCTCTGGCTCCCTCATCGAAACCATCGATGGCCGTTTCTCATCAGGAGTTTCCATGACCCGCAAGATTCCCCAACCCGACCTCGCCTACCTGCAGAAAGTCCTCCTGGAAATGCTCGCCATTCCCAGCCCCACCGGCTTTACCGACACCATCGTGCGTTACGTTGCCGAACGCCTGGAAGAACTGGGCATTCCCTTCGAGCTGACCCGGCGCGGGACCATCCGCGCCACGCTCAAAGGCCAGAAAAACAGCCCGGATCGAGCCGTCTCGGCCCACTTGGACACCATCGGCGCCAGCGTGCGCGCGATGAAGGACAACGGCCGCCTGACCCTGGCCCCGGTGGGCTGCTGGTCCAGCCGCTTTGCCGAAGGCAGCCGGGTCAGCCTGTTCACCGACAACGGCGTATTGCGCGGCAGCGTCCTGCCCCTGATGGCTTCCGGGCACGCCTTCAATACCGCCGTGGATGAGCTGCCGATCAGTTGGGACCACGTCGAACTGCGCCTGGACGCCTATTGCACCACCCGCGCCGACTGCGAATCCCTGGGGATAGGCGTAGGCGACTTTGTTGCCTTCGACCCGTTGCCGGAGTTCACCGAAAGCGGCCATATCAGCGCCCGGCACCTGGACGACAAGGCCGGCGTCGCGGCCCTGCTGGCGGCGCTCAAGGCGATTGTCGACAGCGGCGAAACGCTGATGATCGATTGCCATCCGTTGTTCACCATCACCGAGGAAACCGGTAGTGGCGCGGCGGCGGCCCTGCCCTGGGACGTCAGTGAGTTCGTCGGCATCGACATTGCCCCGGTCGCCCCAGGCCAGCACTCCAGCGAGCACGCCGTGAGCGTGGCCATGCAGGACTCTGCCGGACCTTACGACTATCACCTGTCCCGCCATCTGCTGCGCCTGGCCGGCGAGCACGAGTTGCCGGTGCGCCGCGACCTGTTTCGCTACTACTTCAGCGACGCCCACTCGGCGGTCACGGCCGGCCACGACATCCGCACCGCCCTGCTGGCCTTCGGTTGCGACGCCACCCACGGCTATGAGCGCACCCACATCGACAGCCTGGCGGCACTCAGCCGCCTGTTGGGCGCCTACATCCTCAGCCCGCCGGTGTTCGCCAGCGACGCGCAGCCGGCCCAGGGCTCACTGGACAGCTTCAGCCATCAACTGGAACACGATGCACAGATGGAAAGCGATACCCGGGTGCCCTCGGTGGACAGCCTGATCGGCCAGAAATCCTGAAGCCTGCCCAGGGTTTGTGCATGCCGTGGCTGGCGGCACGGCCCTGGGCGCAGTAGCATCCGAGATTGTTTGCCGGAGGCCCCCATGCTGATTCCCCACGACCAACTTGAAGTCGACACCCTGACCCGCCTGATCGAGGACTTCGTGACCCGCGAGGGCACCGACAACGGTGATGAAACACCCCTGGAAACCCGCGTGCTGCGGGTGCGCCAGGCCCTGAGCAAAGGCCAGGCGGTGATCGTTTTCGATCCGGACAGCGAACAGTGCCAGTTGATGCTCAAGCACGATGTGCCCAAGGAGCTGTTCGACTGATCCGTCAACCGGCCCAAGCCCTTGGGCCGGGTACTCAACCGTTGGAAAAGCGCGGGCCGAACAGAATCACACTGGCCCCGATCACGCACAGCGCCAGCCCCAGCCAATCCGAACCCAGGGGCCGCACGCGCTCCACCACCGCCAGCCAAGCAATCGACGCAACGATATAGATGCCCCCATAGGCGGCATAGGCGCGCCCGGCGTAAGTGGCTTCCACCTTGGTCAGCAACAGTGCAAACAGGGTCAGGCTGATCAGCGCGGGGACGACCCAGAGGGCGCTCTTGCCCTGGCGCAGCCACATCCAGAAGGCGTAGCAGCCGGCGATTTCAAACAGCGCGGCGAGGAAGAACCACAGGTAATTGAGCATGCAAGGACTCGTCAGGATTGTCGGATGCCGGCAACCCTAACGACGCCCCGGGGGTTGGGCAAGCTCAACTGGCGCTTTGCTTGGCCTTGGCGCGCATCTTGTCGGCCATCAGGGTCATTTCGTCGTACAACGCCTGGGGATTCTTCTGCTTCAGGGCCCAGGCCATGCGTCCCTGCTCGTGGGGCAGGATCATGAATTGGCCGGCATCGACCTGGGCATGGATGTAGTCGGCGATCTCGGCAGCGCTGATCGGCGAGCTTTCCAGCAACTTGCCTACCTGGGCCTTCATGGCCGGGGTCGGGCCACGGAAGGAGTCCAGCAGGTTGGTCTGGAAGAACGACGGGCAGACCACATGCACGCCGATTTCCTGTTGCGCCAGCTCGATCAACAGGCTCTCGGAAAGCGCTACCACCCCGGCCTTGGCCACGTTGTAGTTGCTCATCGCCGGCCCCTGCATCAGGGCGGCCATGGAGGCGATATTGATGATCTTGCCCTTGCTCTGCTCCAGCAGCGGCAGGAAGGCCTTGCAGCCCTTGACCACGCCCATCAGGTTGATCGCGATCTGCCAGTCCCAGTCCTCCAGGGACAGCTCGCTGAAGAACCCGCCCGAAGCCACACCGGCGTTGTTGACGATAATGTCGATGCCACCGAACTTCACTTCGCAAGCCTGAGCGAAAGCCGTCAACTGGCTGTAGTCACGCACATCGCAACGCTGCACGAAACCGTCACCACCGGCGGCGCGTACCTGCTTCAGGGTTTCCTGCAGGCCCGCCTCGCTGACATCGGACAGGGCCAGCCGCCAGCCTTCGCGAGCCCAGCGCAAAGCGATTTCGCGCCCCAGGCCAGAGCCGGCGCCAGTGATCATCATGCGATTTTGCATAAGAGTTGCCTTGTTGTTCCGGGGAAGATGAGCCGCAGTGTAGCGAAGGGCCCTGCGCCACCCACGCACCATCAGAGTGCTGAATGCCCCAGGCAAACCTCTGCCTGGGTCAACACTGGCGCGTCAACGAAGAACGCCCTTTGCCCGGCCGAAAGGAAATAACCCAGGAAGCGGAACACTTTAAAAAAACTTGGAATTTTCACCACAGGCACAGAGTCGGACTTATTAAGCGCTTGGCGTTATCCATAAGGCCAAGTTGTCGTTGAACAACTGCGTTGTTCAACTCTATTCAAATAAGGAAACCACCATGGGCACCATTCTGATCATCATTCTGATTTTGCTGCTGATTGGCGGCCTGCCTGTTTTCCCGCACTCAAGAAGTTGGGGTTATGGCCCTTCGGGGATCATCGGCGTCGTGCTGGTGGTGCTCTTGGTATTGCTGCTGTTGGGCAGGATCTGAATGGCTGACACGGGCTACTGACAAAGGCAGCTTCAATTCATACAGGCCTGGGTCAGTAGCACTGGCCCACCGCGCTATTCATAAATCAAGGTCACGGTGGCACTGGTTTTGACCTCACCCGCCTTTACCGCCGGCTCCGTCTGCACATAGCGAGCGGTCAGAGGGATGGCGAGCCGTTCTTCGTCCTGGCTGGTGGGAACCGTAGTGAGGTTGGTCCGTACCCCAAGCGGCTGCAAGACGCTGCTGCCGGTATCGCCCTTGAACAATTGGACTCCGACACCGGCAGCCATCTCGGTGCCTGTACTGTTAAGCAGAGTATCCGACTGCCTGTGTACACCATCGATGAGATAGGCGACTTTGACGCCCTTGTCGCACTTGAGGTCAATCGAGAAGGCCTTGGCCCCCGTGGTGCTGCCAACGTGGGTGAACGCCTGATGCCTGGCCTCGGGCAGAAGAATATTGTCGACTGGCCTGTCGGGGCGGCAGCCCGCGTTCTTTTGTGTAAGGGTGAAATGACTGAAATCGAGAAAGTTGCTTTTGAAATCGGAGTACCAGATTTCCATCTTCAAGTTAGGGGAAGAACCCGTAACAATAGGTCCCGTCTTTAATAGCTCCACCGTAAACCTGTGTGGTACGTCATACCCTTTCAACCCCCAATTAAGCGGCACGATTTTTCTTCTGCCGATATAGATACCTCCCAGAGGCCCGGCCTCCTTGGGGTTATGCCAAAGCACTCGAATACCCACGCCAGGAATACCCGTTTCAAAAATATGATTGCCACGGTCCTCCCCTGCGCCCATAAGCTCCAAGCTCATGTTGTAAGTAGCAAAGTCCGAGCAAGTGACGCGGGCCGTACCGTCGTTGATCTCATGTTTGAAAATAAGGGTACCTACCGGAGCATCACGAGGTAACGAGCGCTCGGTTGCAACGTAGTGGGTGCTCTGAGCTTTGCCGCTGCAAATGGCCGCCCAGGCCGCCCCTTGCCATAGGGAACAGGCACACAACAACGCCGTGGGTAAAAACGCTGCTGCTCTCATGCGTGTCATGAACTGCCTCTCTGCCCCATGGTGTGCACGGGGTCATCTGGGTGATAGGTGGCGCCAAGACACCACTCTGGATTGACCAATAGATCAGGGCGATCTGTGAAGCCGCCGTCGCACAGCCCAAGATCCCTGCTACCAGTACCGCTGAAACGGGCCTTGCCGCGATGCCGCCTCTTTTCATGCACCTGTTTTGCGCGGCTCCACCTGCTTGAACTGTTGATCCGACACCAGACAAGCCAGCTCCAGCTGCTGGTAGTAGTGCTCCGCGGCGGGGGGATCGGCCTCGATGTGGTAAGGCGCGTAACAACTCTGGCCCTTGCCCTGCCCCCAACGGACCAGCAATTGCCCCGCCCCCTCCAGCCCGCGGACAAAGGCCCGGCCGCTCTGCCCGACCTGCGTCAGTGCCTCCCCTGCGGCGCCGACCACTTGCGCGCCCAAGGGAATGCTCTCGCGATCGTCACGCACCAGTTTCAGCAGGATGGGCCGCCCCACCACGGTCGGATAGCGCAGCATCACCACCGCGCCCGCACGGGGAGCTATTTGCTGTGACGTCATTTCCAGCTCCACATCCCGAGAAGTGCCTTTAGGGTCCAGCGCCATATCGTTGCGGCGATAGGGTGTCAGCCCCGTCACCACCGCGTACCCGTTGTCGGCGATTCGCGCCCCCGAGTTACTAAGCACCTGCGCCCCTTCAGCGCCGATGGCTTCGAGCACCGCCATGGTTTCGCCCTGGCCTGCTGTAGCGTTGATTCCACCCGGATGCGCCACCAACGTGCCCTGCATGCCGAAGTTGGCTTGCTGGTAGTCTTCTCCGCGGCTGGCCCCCAGGTTGTAACTGGCGTGGGCCGTGTCGTAACGCAGGTTGCCCCCGTAGTCATTGTTATTGCGCCCCTCATTGCTGTTACGCGAGCCATACAAGCTGTAGCCGAGCTGACCTTGCGCGCCAACCACGCCACTCAGAGAGGCAGTGGACTGGTAGCTGCGCTTGCCGTCGTAACTCATGGATGACGTCAGATACGGCGAATTCCGAGTGCGCCCCAGGGGCAGACTGACACTCAGCAAGTACTGATTCTCCAGGCCCCCATTGCCGCTTTGAATACGACTGGCACTGAGGCTGAAGCTGCCCCAGCCAAAGCCGTTGGAGTAGCCCAGTTGATAACTCAGGTCACGCCCCTGACCGCGTGCCCAATAGTCCTGCGCCATACCGGAGAAGTTCAGGCGACCATAACGCTCGCCCAACGGTTGGCTGAGGCTCAATTGCAAGCGGCTACGTTGCTTGAACAATGACGTCAACGATTCACTGTCGTGCAGGCGGGCATATTCATCGAAGCTCAGGTAGCCCTCGCTGGAGAACCGATAGGCCGCAGCGGTGAATTGGGTGGACGTGGTCTCGATCAGCTTGCTGTAGGACAGCCTCAAGCTGCGGCCGCTCAGCCTCGCCGGGGTCCCTGCATCCACATCGTTCAATCCTGATGCCTGGGAATGAGTCAGGTCGACAGCCACCGCGCCCAGTGAGGTACTCAACGCCAACCCGCCCTGCAGGGCACGGTAATCCTGCGCCAGGATGCTGCCACCGTACCCCGTCAGCAGGTTGGACAAACCACGCTGATAGGTCGCCTGGAGAAAACCTGGCGGGGCATCAAGGCTGTCATCACGATAGCGTCCGGCGCTGAAACTGAAGCGCGAACTGCCCGGACGCAGTAATTGCACCATCGAGGCATAGGGCACCAAAAAGCTCTTGGTGCGCCCATCGGCCTCGGTAATGGTCACGCTGAGATCACCGGCATAACCGGCGCTGTTCAAATCCTCAATGGCAAATGGCCCCGGGGGCACCGTGGTTTCATACAACAGGCTCTGCCCCTGACGCACGCTGACTTTGGCCGTGGTGTCGGCAATACCGCGAACCACGGGGGCAAACCCGCGCATGGAATCCGGCAACATCCGTTCGTCACTGCTCAATTGCACGCCGGTATAGGGCATGCTGTCGAACACATTGCCGGGGGTGTAGAACTCCCCCAAGGTCAATTGCGCTTGAAGTGCCGTGACATCACGCTGCACATAGCTGCTGAGTGCGTTGTACTGACTGCGCTGGCGAGTACCCGATTGGTCGTTGTAGCTATAGGTACCATTGTGCCTAAGACGCCAATCCCCCAGGTTGAGCCCGCCATTGAGCCCACTATAAAACTGCCGACTGCCCTGCCCTCTGGAGCGGTTGTCGGACAGGTTGTTGCTGTACCCCAGAAAGCCTGCATTGACCCCCGCATCCCACTCTTTGGGAGACGCCTGGCCTCGCGGGACCTGAAGCAGGTAGATCTGGGGGATGGAAAGATCGGCACGCAACTCCGCCATATCCACTTCAAAACGACTTTGGGGCACCAGCTGATCAGGCCCCAGACATTGCGCAGACAAGGCCTGAGCAGCCTGGTCGACAGGCAACCGGGTGAAGTCGACACCGAGCTGCTCCAACACAGCCGGCGGCAGGCAAGGCTCGACCCTTGATCCATCCGCCGTAGCCCTGAGCAGGACTTCTTGAGCCCCCATCCGATTCTGGTTGAGGTACAGGTCAAGACGATAGACGCCGGGAGTCAAGGGATTACCCCGCTCAAACTTGGACAGGTCCACCGACTGCCCGCGGCTGTTGCCAAAAAATGCGGGATTGAAACGGATCAGCTCCTCAGCCTCACTGGCAGCGCTGACCATCCACGACAGCAGCAGGGTCGTGCCTCCCGAGATCAATCCGCGACGCTCGAAAAGGCACCGACACAACGCAGCCAGTGCGCGAGCTGAAGGTATAAACAGGGGATTTGACAAAGCGTTCATCTAACCTGCCCTCAGACAGTCAGTGCGAGGGTCAACAACTAAAGGGCTAACGCGCTCGCTGTTACACGAGGGGAGAACGGATGCTGATACCAGCAACGACCGGCCTGACTGGATCTAAAACTGCAGTCTTGTTTCGCCACGTACAGTGGATCCGTGATCGTTGATCCATTCGTAAATCACACGGCCCTCTGCCCCCGCAGGAATCAGCGGTTGCTCAAATGCGAAGTCGGCAGAAGATTTCGGCGCGAGCATGTGACTCTGGGCCTTGAAACGACTGCCGCCCTTGAGTTCCACCTCAACCGAGCTGAAGGACACATGAAAGGCCCCCTCATTGCGTACCTGCAGAACGGCTCCTGCTGCGGACCTGGCCAGGCTCCAGCGCAGCTTCTCTGCGCTCTCGACCGCGCTGCCCGGCAGATCCGCCGGACGGAAAAACAACTTCAGGCGGGTGCGAAAAGCCATCTGCATATGGTTGCTGGCCTGCCCGGAGGGCAGTGGCGGCACGTCCAGTACATTGAGCCAGAACACCGACTCACGGTCCTTGGGCAACCCCGCGATCGGGGTGTAGGCAATCCGCAGAGATTGCCCCTTGTCCGGGTTGATACGTGCAATGGGCGGCATCACCACAAAAGGCACATCCACCTCATCGGGCTTGGCATCGACACTACCGTCATCGATCCAGGCCTGGACCAGTGCCGGCTGCGGCCCCGAATTACTCAACCGAAGCGAGATCTCACGCTCAAGGGCCGGATAAATCAGCCGTGTGGTGTCAACCACCACACTGGCTGAGGCAGACATTGACAACAAAAGGCATACGCAAGCGCACACCTGTTGAAAACAGGAACTACGTGGCATGAAATCAATCACTCAGCAAATAAGGCCCAGAAGTTGTGGCTTCCGGGCCTGAAACTTATTCGTAAGAAAAGTCCAACATGATTTGAGATTTGAAATCACCCGCAGTAGCAGGAGCATATGCAGCTAGATATTGAGCGTAAAACCCAACAGTGACATTCTCGCCAGCCTGAGCCACAGAAAGAGGTGCATTTTCCATTCCGAGTTTTATCGGCTGGTAACTTGTATCAAGCAGTTGTACTTGTACATCTGCGCCGTTTTCTGAGCTACCCAAGCTATTTACCAGTGCACCAGTACTCATATCAACGCTTTCAACACGGTGGTTGAAGTTAGCCTTAACCTTGGTACCCGAACACTCGCTCAGTTGGATCATTACCGGCTGAAGACCCGCTACGTCACCGGTTTTACTCAATGCGTTGGTACTGACCTCACTCAACGCCACCAACTTTGAAAGTTTGCCTTCGGCACCAGCACCTTCGATCTTGCATGTTGCCTGGGTAACTTTCCCGGTAAAGTCGAGAACAACGTCATGCGCGAAGGCACTGTTAGCGGCCAGAAGAAAGCTAGATACAGCACCCGCAACCAAACAAAGCTTTTTCATTTAACTCTCCATTTCTCCATCATCGTGGCGCACTACCGGCCACGCCATTCATCTTCAATGCTGCGTGCCAGTTCTGGAGTGCTATACGTATCCGTCCGGGCCGAAGCGGATGCGATCATTACAGTCTGTTGTATTGGCTAACATCAGATGATTCCTAAAATCCAAGACGTTTCCCATTTGAACGCGAGAAATCGACGACTTCCCGAGAAAAATTTCCCAAGAAAAGCAGGAAATACCTCAAGACAACTGAATGGCCTTCTCTGTCGACAGGCAAAAAAAAACACCCCATCAGGGGTGTTTTCTTTACAGTTCACGTCTCGCCATTGCTCCACAGGGAGCAACACGCCCAACGGTCAATCCGGCTTGCCGTTGACCACCCCGGCGGTGTTGTCGAGCAGGCTCTTGGTCGCGGTCTGCAGGAAGGACTCCAGCTTCTCTTTGAGCTGCGCCTCATCCGTGGAGTCGGGAATCAGTTCGCCACCTGGTGCGGAACCCAGCTCGTACTTGTACAGCCTTGGCGGCATTTCCTTGGGCAGTACCAGCACCCGATCTGCAGTCAACAGCGCTACGGTCTGATCGCTGCCCGAAGGCTTGATCACGCCGAAGCCCTTGTCGCCTTCCGGCAAGTTGAGCAGGTCGCGGCCCCAGCACTGGTGCAGTACGTCGCCGCCAAGACGGCCCATGATGGTCGGCACGATATCGATCTGAGTGCCCACGGTGTGGTCACGCTGGCCGAACTTTTCCTGAATGCCTGGCGCAATCATCAGCATGGGCACGTTGAAGCGCCCCAGATCCATTTCGGTGATCTGCTGCTCGTTGCCGAAACCATGGTCACCCACCACCACGAACAGGGTTTCCTTGAAGTAAGGCTCCTTGCGTGCCTTCTCGAAGAACTGGCCCAGGGCCCAGTCAGAGTAGCGCATGGCGGTCAGGTGTTCGTTGAGGCTGCCACGATCGGTGACCTTGTCCACCGGCAATGGCGTCGGCAGCGCATACGGGGTGTGGTTGGACAGCGTTTGCAGCAGGGCGTAGAACGGCCCCTTGCCTTCCCTCGCTTTCAACTCCTCCAGGCCACGGTTGAACATGTCCTGGTCGGACACGCCCCAGGTCGGGTCGGAGAACACCGGGTTGACGAAGTCATTGCGCCCGACGAAGTTGGTCATGCCCTGGTTGCCGAAGAACCCCGACTGGTTGTCCCAGGCGAAATCGCCGTTGTAGACATACACGTCATCGTACTTGCGAGCACTGAGCAGTTGCGGCAGGCCGGACAGCTTGTGGCTGCCTTCCGGCGTCTGCATCAGGTATTCGAAGCCCGGCAGGTTGGGGAAGCACGCCATGGTGGCAAACATCCCCTGGTGGGTATGGGTGCCGTTGGAGAAGAAACGGTCGAACAGCAGACCTTCCTTGGACAGCTTGTCGAAGTACGGAGTGATCTCGCCCGGACGGCCCAGGGCGCCCACCGAGTGCCCGGCAAAGCTTTCCATCAGGATCACGACGACGTTCTTGATCGGCAGGGTCTTTTCCCCATCCGGCGTGTAGGTGCGGCGCACCGCGGCGATGTCCCCGTCCACCAGTTTGTCGCTCGGCACCAGCAGCATGTCGCGCACGGTCTGCTGAGCCTGCGGCTGAGGCAAGGTGGCCTTCCAGATATTGGTGCGGTCCTCGGAGAGACGATCCTTGGCCGCCGCAGCCAGTTGCAGCGTGCCGTTGAGGCCCAGCTGGTTGGCGAAGTTCGACTCGGTGGTGTAGACGTCACCCCAACGCATCGGCGGGCCCTGGCGCAGGGTACCGCGGGCGGCCACCACACAAACCAGCAGGCACACGACGAACACCGCGATACGCGCATACCAGGGCGCAACCTGCCGGGTGCCGACATTACCGCCACTGAACGGGCCGCGTGGCCGGGTGGCGCGGTCGGCGCCCTTGAACGCCAGGCTCAGGATCCAGGTGCCCACGGCCCAGGCCAGCAGGTAGCGGACCACCGGGAAACCGTACCAGAGCATGCTCATCACGGTCTTCGGGTCTTCCTTCACATACTGGAAGACCAGGCCGTTGAGGCGCTGGTGGAACTCGCGATAGAAGTCCATCTCCATCAGGCCGAGGAACAGCGCAACGCTGGAGGTGAGGGTCAGCCAGAAACGCAGCACCCCGCGAGCCGCCATGGCCCGGGCGCTGAACAGTGCCAGCAGCAGCGGCACACTGATATAGACCACCAGCCGCAGGTCAAAGCGCAGCCCGTTGGCAAACGCTTCGAAGAACGTCGAGGCCGGAGTGTCGAGAATCATCTCGCGGTTGTAGATCAGCAGCGCGGCGCGCAACAAGGAGAACATCACCATCATGACCAGTGCACATAACAGCGTGAAGGCCAGATGGGATTTAACGGTCGGTTGCAGCAGGCGATTCGAGGATCGCTGCTGACTCAGGGCATCCGAGTTTGCCATGTGGTTTTAGGACCCATTGGAAGTTTAAGTTGCAAAGATACAGCTGCGTTCTGCCCTCTTGGTGCCGCCAGGGCGACGGGGGAATTCGCGGTGCGCAAATGTTGCACGATCACTCATGGCATTGCCATTGATTAGTGGACAGCACCACCAATCCCACTGTCAGCGGCTCTGGGACAAGAGATTGCAGAGGGTTAACCGAGGAAAAAGCGCCGGCGAATTGTCTTCGAGCGTTTGTGAAAATTTCGTTCAACGCATGTTTAGTCACACAAAAAAGGGCCTGAAGGCCCTTTTTCGCTGTGTAACCGGCGGTTCCAGACTCAGAGCCGCACATCGCCTCGCGGGCCGGCGATGGCCCAGATGATCAGCCCCAGCACCGGCAGGAAGATGATCAACAGCACCCAGAGGATCTTCATTCCGGTTTCAGCGCCGCTCTTGATTACGTTGATGATGGCCCAGATGTCCAGAGCCAAAATGATCAGGCCAACCAGGCCATTGAAGGTGGAACCCATGGTGTCGCTCCCAAATGATGGCGTGCCTCTTTAGGATAGCTGCGCTGAATCAGGGTTCCGTTTTATTCCGGGCCGGGCGGTTTCAGACGTGTACAGCGACTTTCAACGCTTCCAGAGCCGGCGCCGCGGCAATCCCGACTTCGGCGCACAATTCCAGCACTCGCGGTACGTCGTTGCCGTAGACCAGCACCATCTGCAGTTCGTCATCCAGTAGCTGGCTGAAATTCATCAGCACATAACCGCCGTTTTCCGGGTTCATGCTGCCCATCTGGATCTGGATGCGATTCAAGGCGGTCAGCGCCTCGATCTTGGCCAGTTGCTTGGGCTTGATGTTGAAAGGCACGTCCTTGCCAAAAGAGGCAACGATCTGGGCAAACAGGTCAACGTAGCCATCGGCCTGAAACAGCACGGTTTCCGGCAAGCTGCCGACCACCACCCATTCCCCCAGCGGAATGGGAAAACTGTCGTCGTAGTTGATATCCGGGTTGGCGGCGAGGAACCCCTGAGGGTCGGCGTAGGCCTGAGTCGCCTCCTCGGCGATCTGCTGGATCTCGGCTTCGCCCATGCACCCGGAGCTGATTTTGCTGATGAGTTCGATAAGGGCGGTTTTCATGGGCACATCCTGGAGGCGAGGAAATTTCGAGGGCGCGAAGGATAGCCTAAAGTGCCCGAGCTATCACACCTGGGAGTGCCGGGCGCCTTCGCTCCTCGATCAGGCCAGGCTCAGGCCAGGAGTTTTTCCAGCTGCGCGGTGGTCTCCAGGGCACCCATGGTCTTGGCCGCTTCCAGGGCACTGACGCCATTGCTGTCACGAGCCTTGGGATCGGCGCCCTGGCTGATCAGGTAGCTGACGATTTCCGTGCGGTTGAACATCGCCGCCATCATCAAGGCGGTACGTCCATCAAAGGACGAGCCCTCCACTTGCGCGCCCCCCTCCACCAGCACCTTGACCACCGCCAGGTCGCCCTTGAAGGCAGCACCGGCAATCGGGCTCTGGCCATTGTCGTTGCGGATCTCGGGGTCGGCCTGGTGCTTGAGCAGCACTTGCACCGCATCCACATGCCCGTGATAGGCGGCCAGCATCAGCAGCGTGTCGCCCTTGTGGTTGCGCAGGTTGACCGGCAGGCCACTGGCGGCCAGCTTGTCGAGCATCTGCGCATCGCCCTGGCGGGCCACGTTGAACACCTGCTCGACAAACTGGGCGGCCTCTTCTTCGGTCATCTGGCGGCTTTTGTCGGTCATCGGAAACTCCAGGTTCGGCAATTCGGAAAGGCGCTAGTTTCCCCAAGCCGGCGCTGGCCTGTCATCCCTTTTTTCCCAAGAGCCGCCATAGGCAGAATCAATAACGCAGGCGCCCACCCTGTATCTCGGCGAGAATCTGCGGGGTCAGCCGCACGTAGGTATCCGATCCTGGCAGCCAGGCGTACACCGGATCGTCGCCGATTTGCTGAAGATCGAACGCCTGCTCCTTGAGGCGGCTCTTCTGGTACTTGAAGGTACCGGTGGTGTCCATCTTCAGCTTGATGCGCAGAAACAGCGGCACCGCATAAGCCGGCAACTGCTGCCGGGCAAACTGCAGCAACTCGCTGAAATCCAGGGTCGCCAGGGACTCCGCTGGAGTGATCGCGACCATCCCGGCCCGGCCGTTGGTGTTGTGGATCTCAACCCCATAAGCCACCACCTCGGCAATCTGCGGGTGGCCGAGGAGGATGTTCTCCACCTCGGTGGTGGAGACGTTCTCGCCCTTCCAGCGATAGGTATCCCCCAGGCGGTCGACGAACTGCACATGGCCAAAACCGATGTCGCGTAACAGATCGCCGGTATTGAAATAGCAGTCACCCTTCTCGAACACGTCCTTGAGAATCACCTTGAGGTTCTTTTCCGGGTCGGTGTAGCCATCCAGCGGCGCCTTGTCGTCGATCTTCGCCAGCAACAGGCCCTGGCCGCCCTTCGCCACCTTCTGCATGAAACCCTGACTGTTGCGCAGCGGCGCGCCGGTGTCGTGGGCGTATTCCACCAGCGCCCAGGGGATCAGGGAAAAACCCACGGTGTTGTCGAAGTTGAGGATATTGCTGAAGCCGATGTTGCCATCGCTGGCGGCATACAGCTCACAGATATGGCCAACACCGAAACGTTGCTTGAACTCGCTCCAGACACCCGGACGCAGGCCGTTACCGATCATCTTCGAGACCCCATGCTCGGCATCCCGCCCGGACGCCGGCTGGTCGATCAGGTAGCGGCACAACTCACCGACATAGCCCACGGTCGTCGCCTTGAACCGGCGCACGTCATCCCAGAACTGACTGGCGCTGAACTTGCGGCGGATGGCAAAGCCCGAGGCCCCGGTAATTGCCGAACCCCAGCACACGCACAACCCTGTGGCGTGATACAGCGGCAAGGTGCAATACACCACGTCGCCAGGTTGCATGTTCAGGGCGATGGTGCCGAAGCCGGCAGAAGTGCGCATCCAGCGCCCGTGCTTGAAGATGCCGGCCTTGGGCAACCCCGTGGTGCCGGAGGTATAGATGTAGAAGCACGGATCATTGAGGAAGATGCGCTGGGTCTGCGCCAGGTTGTCCGATGGGTAGCTGGCGCTCTCGGCCATCAGGTTGCGCATCCCCTCCGGGGTCGGGCCGGGATCGACAAAAGCGTCCTGGTCGGCGACGAACCAGGTGCGCTGCGGATCGATGCCCACCTGCTCGCGGATCGCCGAGTAAGCGGCCTGCAGTTCACCACCAAGGATGATCGCCGCCGGCTTCACCAACGCCAGGCTGTGCACCAGCACCCCCTGGGTCTGCGCGGTGTTGAGCATCGCGCAAATCCCTCCGAGCTTGGCTACCGCCAGCACCGTGACCAGCAATTCCGGGCGATTTTCGATAAAGATCGCCAGCACATCGCCCTTGCTAATGCCCTGCTCCTGCAGGTAGGCGGCGATACGGTTGGCCCACTGGTTGGCCTGGGCGTAGCTGAGCACCCGATCGCCGTACAGCAGGGCCGGGCCCTCGGGATTGCGCAGGGTCGCCTGCTCGAAACTCCAGCCCAGGCCACAGGGCTGGTCCGGTTTCTCGATGTTGCCCGCCCTCATGCCGCGCACCACCCGTGGCAACGCCCTGGCAATGGACGGCACCTTACGCAGCATCATGCCCCAGGTGATCATGTCGCTCTTGTGCTTGTTCATGGTTGCTCCGGTTCGACAGCAAAGGTCTGTTCCCGGTCCAGGCCGGGCGTTGGCAGCAGCGGCACAAGGCTCAACCTGGGGTGGCACGCCAAGGTACGGAGACCGGCAGACGGACGCAGTGGATATCGCCCGACGAGGGATAGAGGCAGGACAAGCGCGGCGCTGCAAAAAGCACCGGCGACAGTGCGCAGGGAAGGTTCATGGAGAGCGTCCTATGTTCTTATTATTGGTTGGGCGGGATCACTGGATCGCGCCGCAACACATTCCATGTCGCAGAAACGCCCTTCAACGTGCGTTGGCGAAGTTGCCGAAGCCGGGTTGAAACGACGTGACTGGCTGAAAAATACGTCAGCCGTTGCGAGCCTGTACACGGGGTTTTTGCAAACTTTTGTATCTCTCGGCACAGCGGGCAGGCCCCTGCGCAATGATTGAATTTTCCGCCGCGACCCATGGTGCACCGCGAAAGCACCAGTCAAGAACCGTCGCCAACCTGCAAAATGCAGGATGCACGATGCACGATGCACGATGCACGATGCACGATGCACGATGGCCATTCATGCAATTTGCACGAATCATGGATTGGTCTATTTTTTCAAGTCATTGTTTTTAAAGGAAATTTTAAAATCACAGTACTGGCACAATCACTGCACCTATCACTTCACGCTTGCCCTTCAAGAGCTAACGGAGCTGATAGACATGAGCCTGATCCAAGAAAAATTTTCCTCCCTGTTCTCCAACTTCGAAGTCACCACCCAACCACGCCCTGACGGCGGCATCCTGCTGACCCTGCGCAACAGCGAAGGCAAACAGTTCAAGCGCTCCATCTCCTACGCACAGTTGCACGCCGCCGACCAACTGTCGTGGGTCATCAGTGCGATTCGTCGGGACTTGGCCGAACAGGCCAGTGAGTTGCCACAGATTTCCATGCTGCAAAGCCAGAACCGCTTTGCGCTGCCGACTTACCACAGCGCGTAAGCCGATCACCGTTCAACTGTCCGGGCCGGCCCACCTTGCGTGGGTCCGGCCCATTGACGTTGCTTTGTCGCTCAATCGTCCAGGCGCGGAAACCGGCTGGCAATCGTGTCGCCGGTCAAGCTGGCTTTCCAACCCTGGGGGTTGTTGAACATGCGGATCGCCACCAGGTTCGGCTGCTCCCCCATGTCGAACCAGTGGGCAGTGCCCGCCGGCACCGAGATCAGGTCGTTCCTCTCGCACAGCACGGCGTACACATAGTCATCGATGTGCAGGTTGAACAGGCCCCGACCAGCGACGAAGAAACGCACTTCGTCTTCATCGTGACGGTGCTCATCGAGAAAACTGGCGCGCAACTCGGCCTTTTGCGGATGCTCGTGATTAAGGCTGAGCACATCCACGGTGAGATAGCCACGCTCGGTCATCAGCCGATCAATCTGCTCCTGATAGGCACTGATCACTTCTTCCTGGCTGGCGCCCGGAGCGATTCGCGTCGCGGCTTGCCAGCGGTCGAAGCGAATCCCCTGTTCGGCGAGGGTTGCAGCGATATCGTCGAAGTGGGTCAGGACCTTGTTCGGCAGATCCGGACTGGATACGTGGTAGACGGACAGGCTGCTCATTACGGCAACTCCTCTTGCATGCGGGTGGCAATGATAACGGCTGCGGCCAGGGCTGCGACGCTGGCAATACTAAAGGTCAATGTGGGCCCCAGGGCATTCCAGCTATAGCCCGAATACAAGGCGCCCAGAGCGCCCCCGGTTCCCGCCAGGGCGGCGTACAGCGCCTGGCCCTGGCCTTGCTGGCGGGCGCCAAAGCTGCGCTGCACAAAGTGAATGGCCGCGGCATGGAAACTGCCGAAGGTCGCCGCGTGCAGCACCTGCGCCAGCAACAGCACCCACAGGTGTTCCGCCAGGCTGCCCAGCAGCAACCAGCGCAGGCTAGCCAACAGAAAGCTGGCCAACAGCACACGGCGCACGGAAAACCGCGCCAGGATCCGGCTCATCGCCAGGAACATCAGCACCTCGGCCACCACACCCAGCGCCCAGAGCATGCCAATCACCCCACGGGTGTATCCAAGGCGCTCCAGGTGCAGGGTCAGGAAGGTGTAATACGGGCCATGACTCATCTGCATCAACGCCACGCACAGGTAAAACGCCAGCACGCCGGGGCTGCGCAGTTGCCCGAGAAAGCCCTCCCCGGCCAGCCGCGGCCCCTGGACCGCAGGCTGGGCGTTGGGCACCCACAGGCTGCTGAGCACGATACCGCCCATGATCACCACCAACGCCAGCGGATAGATGTCCAGGCTCAGCCATTCGAACAGCCGCCCCAGGGCCACCACGGTGAGAATAAAGCCGATGGAACCCCAGAGACGGATCTGGCTGTAGCGCGAGGCCTGGCCCTGCAGGTGGGCCAGGGTGATCACTTCGAACTGCGGCAGCACGGCGTGCCAGAAAAAAGCGTGCAGGGCCATGACCATGGCCAGCCAGGCATAGCTCTTGTCGACGAAGATCAGGGAGAAGCAGATCAGGGTGCAGATCGCGCCAAAACGCACGATCGCCAAGCGGCACCCCGTGTAATCCCCCAGCCAGCCCCACAGGTTCGGCGCCACGCAGCGCATGAGCATGGGGATGGCCACCAGTTCACCGATGCGGGCGCTGGAAAACCCCAGGTGATCGAAATACAGCGCCAGGAATGGCGCGGTCGACCCCAGCAGCGCGAAGTAGAACAGGTAAAAACTGGAAAGCCGCCAGTAAGGAAGTGCCGCCACGGCCTTCAGACCGTGGCGACTGGCAGAACCAACATTACAGCTGGCCCAGCACCGGCGTGCTGACGCGCACGTCGGAATTCTGGCCACGATGGCGCAGCAGGTGATCCATCAACACGATGGCCATCATCGCCTCGGCGATCGGCGTCGCGCGAATGCCCACGCATGGGTCGTGGCGGCCCTTGGTGATCACGTCCACCGGGTTGCCATCGACATCGATCGAACGCCCGGGGGTGGTGATGCTCGAAGTCGGCTTGAGCGCCAGGTGAGCGACGATCGGCTGGCCCGAGGAAATGCCGCCGAGAATGCCGCCGGCGTTGTTGCTGAGGAAACCTTGCGGGATCAGTTCATCCCGGTGCTCGGTGCCGCGCTGGGCGACGCAGGCGAAACCGGCGCCGATTTCTACGCCCTTGACCGCGTTGATGCTCATCAGCGCATGGGCCAGCTCGGCGTCCAGGCGATCGAAGATCGGCTCGCCCAGGCCCGGCATCACGCCTTCGGCAACCACGGTGATCTTGGCTCCGACCGAATCCTGATCCCGACGCAGTTGGTCCATGTAGGCTTCCAGCTCCGGAACCTTGTCCGGGTCGGGGCAGAAGAAAGCGTTGTCCTCTACCGAATCCCAGGTCTTGAAGGGAATCTCGATCGGGCCCAACTGGCTCATGTAGCCGCGAATCACGATGCCCTGGCTGGCCAGGTATTTCTTGGCAATGGCGCCGGCGGCCACGCGCATGGCGGTTTCCCGGGCCGAGCTGCGACCACCGCCACGATAGTCGCGGATGCCGTACTTGTGATGGTAGGTGTAGTCAGCGTGGGCCGGGCGGAACAGATCCTTGATCGCCGAGTAGTCCTTGGACTTCTGGTCGGTATTGCGGATCAGCAGGCCGATGGAGCAACCGGTGGTCTTGCCTTCAAATACCCCGGAGAGGATTTCGACCTCATCGGGCTCCTGGCGCTGGGTGGTGTGGCGGCTGGTGCCGGGCTTGCGCCGGTCCAGGTCACGCTGCAGGTCTTGCAGCGACAGCTCGAGGCCCGGCGGGCAGCCGTCGACAATGGCGACCAACGCCGGACCATGGCTTTCGCCCGCGGTGGTGACAGTGAACAGCTTGCCGTAGGTATTGCCGGACATGCAGGGAGCTCCGTGAAATCAGCCGAAATAACTCAATCAGGATTACTGAGGGCGCCAGTATACGCAGGCTACCCAACTAGTTCATCCTCGAACCTTCTGCCTGTTGCCGAGTCAAACCGGCACCTTATCCATGATGGCGCGATGATGCTGCGAGTCCTTCTCTTGAGCCTTTCCCTGTTCACCGGCCTGGTCCAAGCGGCCGTCCTGCAACGTCCTGTGAGCCTGGATACCGGGCACGGCGAGCTGTATGGCTCGCTGCTGCTGCCCAAGTCCGAGCAGCCGGTGCCGGTGGTGCTGATCATTTCCGGCTCCGGCCCTACCGACCGCGACGGCAACAACCCCGATGGCGGGCGCAACGACAGCCTCAAGCGCCTGGCCTGGGTACTGGCCAAGCACAACATCGCCAGCGTGCGTTATGACAAACGCGGGGTGGCCGCCAGCCTCGCGGCCACCCCGGACGAACGCAACCTGACCCTCGATGCCTATGTCGCCGATGCCGTGGCCTGGGGGCAAAAGCTCAAGGCCGACCCACGCCTGGGCCAACTGATCGTTCTGGGCCATAGCGAAGGTGCGCTGATCGCCACACTGGCGGCGCCGCAGCTGGATGCGGCCGGGGTCATCTCCATCTCCGGCACCGCCCGCCCGGTGGACCAGATCCTGCGTCAACAGCTGAGCTACCGCCTGCCTCCGGCGCTGATGCTACGCAGCAATGAACTACTGGACAGCCTCAAGGCCGGCAAGGTCGACCCTGATGTGCCGCCGGCGCTGCAGGTGATTTTCCGCCCCAGCGTGCAGCCTTACCTGATCACCCTGTTCCGCGAGGACCCGGCGGCGGCCTTCGCGCGCCTGAAAATGCCGGCGCTGATCATCCAGGGCAGCAACGATATCCAGGTCAGCGTCGATGACGCCAAGGTTCTCAAGGCCGCCAAACCGGATGCACAACTGGCGCTGATTGAAGGCATGAACCATGTGATGCGCATCGTGCCCAACGATCTCAAGCGCCAGCTGGCGTCCTACAAGGACCCGCAATTGCCGTTGGCGGCCGAACTGGGCAGCGCGATCATCGGTTTTATTGACGGACTTCACACCCGTTAGGCTGTTTTCACCCTCCAGTCCTGAAAAAAACGGCCGATAAGCCTTTGCCGGCCGTTCAATTGCTGTCGGCGCGCAGCGATTGGACAGGATCTCGCCGTTATGACTGATACCCCGAATTCACCCGCCACCGAGCAGGAAGCCGTCGCCCCGGAAGCGCCGCCGCTGCCATGGGCGGATGTGCAGGCTGAACATCACAAGATGCTGCGCCTGGCGCCCTTGCAGACCGATCGCGCTACCGGCGGGCGGCCCTTGCGCTTTGTCGAGTTCGGTTACGCCGAACGCAACAACAAGGAACACAGCCTGCTGCGCATGACCATCAGCTTGCCTGGCCAGCGGGTGCGCAAGGAGCAGAATCACCTGGATGTGTGGGTCGAGCACGACACCCGCCGGGTGCACTTCGAGCCTGAAGGCGGCCTGCAGATCGAACCGCTGAACCGCGGCATCGGCCGTTTCCTGCTGGCCCAGGCGGCGCAGTGGGCGCAAAAGAAGTGGCCACACTACCGGGTCGACGGCTTCGACCTGGCCAACAAGGACGCCCTCAACGAAGACACACGCCTGCGTCGCGACCACGTGCTGCGCACTCAGGGTTTCGATGTGGTGTATGCCGACGCCCAGCACCTCAAGGGCAGCGTCAAGGATGTTCAGGTCGGCGAACTGCTGAGCCAGTGGAACAGCGAAAAACTGCAGTTCGTGGAAATCCTGGAAGCGGCGCAGATGCTCCAGCAGGCCGAACAGAACCTTGAAGAACTGGAAGTGAAACTGCGCAAGCAGGAAGAGAAAGTCACCAAGTACAAGCGTGAAGACACCGGCCTGCGCTTCACCATCACCTGCCTGGTCGCCTTCGCCGTGTTCCAGGCGGGGCTGCTGATCTGGATTGCGACTCATCGCTGAGCCGCAACCACTGGATGCTCAAGGCCCGCGTTGCGCGGGCCGGCAATCGATTCAGACCCGGGACGCGAACAACGCCTGATGTTCGCGGCACTGCTCGGCAGTCAGCATGAAGACTCCGTGGCCGCCGCGTTCGAAATCCAGCCAGGCGAAGTCGACTTCGGGGTACAGCGACTCGACATGCACCTGGCTGTTGCCCACTTCGACAATCAGCAAGCCCTTCTCGGTCAGGTGGTCCGCGGCTTCGGCGAGCATCCGCCGTACCAGGTTCAGGCCATCTTCGCCACAGGCCAGGCCCAGCTCGGGCTCGTGCTGGTACTCGTCCGGCATGTCGGCAAAATCTTCGGCATCGACATAAGGCGGGTTGGACACGATCAAGTCGAAGCGCTGCCCGGGCAGGCCATCGAAACCATCGCCCTGGACGGTAAACACCCGCTCCTCCACGCCATGACGCTCGATGTTCTGGTTGGCCACTTCGAGGGCCTCGAAGGACAGGTCCGCCAGCACCACTTCGGCATCGCGGAACTCATAAGCGCAGGCAATGCCGATGCAGCCAGAGCCGGTGCACAGGTCGAGAATCCGCGCGGGCTCGTTGCCCAGCCAGGGTTCGAAACGTTTTTCGATCAACTCGCCAATCGGCGAACGGGGAATCAGCACGCGCTCATCGACCATGAACGACATGCCGCAGAACCAGGCTTCGCCCAGCAGGTAAGCGGTGGGCACACGCTCTTCGATGCGGCGCTTGAGCAAATGCTGCACATGGACCAGTTCGTCGTCTTCCAACGCGCAGTCCAGGTAGCTGTCGGCAATCTCCCAAGGCAGGTGCAAAGCCCCAAGCACCAGTTGGCGGGCCTCGTCCCAGGCGTTGTCGGTACCATGGCCGAAGAACAGATCCTCCCCATGAAAGCGGCTGACAGCCCAGCGGATATGGTCGCGCAAGGTGCGCAGGCGGGAAGTGATCACGGGACAGACTCCTGACAAAACGACCGGCGATTCTAACAGCCTAAACGCCTGCCGACGACGAATGAAAAGCCCCCGCGGTGCAATCGTCCTGGTGCCGTTTTTACCCGGGAAGGCTTTATACCTTGCCCCTCTTGACAAGGCTGCAGGCCAACAACGGCGCACCTTACGTTAGTAGCGATTCACAGAAGCGCTCCGCCAGAGGACAATGTCGCAAAAGCCCCACTCACAGGAGCCCCAGAATGTCCGTTCCAAAGACGATGTTTCAACTCAGCGGTCGTGGTTATGCAGCGGCCAATTTGAGCCACGCGACCCTTGTGATCATCGACGCCCAGAAAGAGTACCTCAGCGGCCCACTGGCCCTGTCCGGCATGGATGCGGCAGTGGCCAATATCCGTCAACTGCTGGCCGCGGCCCGGGCTGCCGGTCGCCCTGTCGTGCATGTTCGCCACCTCGGCACCGTGGGCGGTCTGTTCGACCCTCAGGGCGAGCGCGGCGAATTCATTCCCGGCCTTGAACCCCAAGGCGACGAAACCATCATCGGCAAACTGCTGCCCAGCGCCTTCCACGGCACTGAACTGGAAAAACGCCTGCAGGACCTTGGCTCCCTGGACCTGATCGTTGCCGGCTTCATGAGCCACTCCAGCGTCAGCACCACGGTCCGCGCAGCGAAGAACCTGGGTTTCCGCTGCACTTTGGTAGAAGACGCCTGTGCCACCCGCGACCTGCCGTACAAAGGCGGTATCCTCAGCGCCGAGCACGTTCAGCAAACCGAAATGGCGATCATGGCCGACAACTTCGCCACCCTCGCCCAGACCGCAAGCCTGATCTGATCAGCCCTGGTGAGCGGCTGGCGGGCCGCTCATCCATAAACGCCTCGCATTTGCAGCATTTGCCTTAGCCTCAGGAACCACCCGGACAACTCCCGGTCGAAGGGCCGATACCCATTGAGGAAGGTCGGAATGAAGATATCCGATGGTTTTGACGCACGCCGATTGCGGCCCAAAAGCCCGCGAAACTGGCGATTGCGCCTGGGGGCGGGATTCTCCGCACTGCTGGCCACGTTCGGCGTGCTCCTGGCAATGGCGGGGGTTGCCAGCCTGCTCGGCCGGGCACCGGCGCTGGGAGAGATCAACGCCAGCCCGGCGGGCTCGGCGGTGATCCTGGCGGTTGGCCTGTTGCTGCTGTATGTCGGTGTGCGCTTGTGGCGCCGTTGCCGGCGGCGCATGCGTCAGCCCCTGGCGCTGAACATGGCGCCGCACCTGATGAAAAAACACGACTGACATTCCTGTGGCGCGATTTGCGCGCCTTAAGGTGTTCCGAGTTGGGTAAACTAGCCGCCCTTCGCGGAGGCTGACATGCAAGACGACGATTTTTCCCTGTTCAAAAACGAGATCCGCGGCGTCAAGCCGATCAAGCACGATCGTGCCGATACCGGCAAGCCCAAGAGCGACCGGGCGCAGATCGCCAAGCTGCGCCAGGCAGCCACCGTGCGCAGCGAAACCACTACGGTGGACGGCCTTTCCGACCAGTTCGTCATCGATGTAGGGCCGGAAGACGAGCTGATGTGGGCCCGCGATGGGGTCCAGGAAAGTCAGATGCGCAAGCTGAAAATCGGTCAGATCCCCTTTGAAGGCAGCCTCGATCTGCACGGCATGACCGTGGAAAAGGCCCGGGAAACCCTCTGGGCATTTCTCGCCGAGGCCACCCAGTTCGAAATCCGCTGCGTGCGCGTCACCCATGGCAAGGCCGTGCGCCTGGATGGCAAGCGCCCCATGATCAAGAGCCACGTCAACACCTGGTTGCGCCAGCATCCACAGGTGCTGGGCTTCACTTCCTGCCAGGCCAAACACGGTGGCACCGGGGCACTGTACGTGATGCTCAAGCGCACCATGATGGAAGGCCGTGACGAATAAAGCCGCTGCATCACGCTTGCAGCGTCGTGTCCGCCACCGTACCCTTGCCCTTTGCGTAAAATCCCACAGGTAGTTTCATGTCCCTGGAACAGAATTACACCGCGATCCTCGGCCAACTGGGCGAAGACGTCTCCCGCGAGGGCCTGCTCGACACGCCCAAGCGTGCCGCCAAAGCCATGCAGTACCTCTGCCGCGGTTATGCCCAAACCCTGGAAGAGGTCACCAACGGTGCCTTGTTCAGCTCCGATAACAGCGAAATGGTGCTGGTCAAGGACATCGAGCTCTACTCGTTGTGCGAACACCACCTGCTGCCGTTCATCGGCAAGGCCCACGTAGCCTACATTCCCAGCGGCAAGGTGCTGGGACTGTCGAAAGTCGCGCGCATCGTCGATATGTATGCCCGCCGCCTGCAGATCCAGGAAAACCTCAGCCGGCAGATCGCCGATGCCGTCCAGCAAGTGACGGGCGCCCTGGGGGTTGCCGTGGTGATCGAGGCCAAGCACATGTGCATGATGATGCGCGGTGTGGAAAAACAGAATTCATCGATGATCACTTCGGTGATGCTGGGTGAGTTCCGCGAAAATGCCGCGACCCGCAGCGAGTTCCTCAGCCTGATCAAGTAACAGGCCCCGAGCAGAAAAACCGGCGTTGATCGCCGGTTTTTTTTCGTCTGGCAAAATCAGGTAAGCTGCCGCCCCTTCATTCATGGGCAAGAGGCAATACCGTGATCGTCAAAGCGCTGCGAGTCGGCCTGGGCCAACTCATCATTTTCATCGACTTCATTACCCGCCCGCGCAAGCAGAAGCGCGCTGCTGCAGCTCAAGCGCAAGTCGCGGAAGCCGCCAAGGGCCTGACCCTGTATCAGTTCCACGCCTGCCCGTTCTGCGTCAAGACCCGCCGCACCCTGCACCGCCTGAACGTGCCGGTGGCCCTGCGCGACGCCAAGAACAACGAACAGGATCGCCAGGCCCTGCTGGAACAGGGCGGCAAGATCAAGGTGCCGTGCCTGCGGATCGAAGAGAACGGCCAGACCACCTGGATGTATGAATCCAAGGTGATCATCGACTACCTGAACCAGCGCTTCTCGGCCGCCTGAGACCTTCCTCCGGGGCTGCTCAGTCCCGGCTCAGCGACAAATCGAGCAAGGCCGCCCCCAGGCACTTGCCATGGGCATCCAGCGCCAGCGAGCGGGTCACGCCACCGCGCAGGATGCCCGGCAGGACGAAGTTCAAGGCCTGCACATTCTCCAGGACGTAACGCCGTACCGGCGCCCCATCGCTCCCCAGCAAGCCTGCGAAATACGCCGCTACCCGCTCGGCGGTGAGCTGCTCGCAGAGAAAGGCAAAATCCTCGGCGCGGTAGGCAATGACCGAAATGTTCGAAGTGTCGCCCTTGTCTCCGGTACGCGAGTGCGCCAGATCACGCAATGTGAGCCCATTCATGCCTGTGCCTCCTGATGAAGTTGCACCCTGACAGCCGTACGCGGCAGCAACAGGGACGCCACGGCGACCACCTGCCGCACGCTTTTGCTGGCCCCGCCACCGCCAGCAGGACCATTGGTATAGAGCGTCTCCACTTCATTGCCGAGCCGTACGGCTTCGGCCTGGTCGGTGCAGCGCGCCGCCACCCGCAGGCGCACCTCCCAGGGCTCGACGCCCCCACGCTGGCCCAGCTCGGCGCCGTGCAAAGCATCGATGCCGATCAGCTCCGCGCGCACTTCCTGCATCTGTACGCCGGTCAGGGCCAGGCGTTCAAGAACGATCTCCCGGGCCAGCCGCGCCCGCGCCACGGCGCCCGGTCCGCCGTAGGAAATCTGCCCTTCGCCGATCCAGCCATCCAGGTAACCGACACTGACCTTGAGCTGGTCCGGCCGCTTGCTGCCGGCCGCCCCTTCCAGACGCACGCGATCGCGCCCTTCTTCGATAAAACCCACCGCGGAAAAATCGGCACAGACGTCCGGCGTCAAGTACGCCGCCGGGTCATGCACCTCATAGATCAACTGTTCGGTGCAGGTGGCACTGCTGACCAGCCCGCCTGAACCCTCGACCTTGGTGATCACGGCCGCGCCCTGCTCATCCACTTCGGCCAGGGGAAACCCCAGGCGTGCCAGACCGGCAACATCCTTGATGCCCGGGTCGGCAAAATAGCCGCCGCTGACCTGCCCCGCGCATTCCAGCAGGTGCCCCACCAGAGTCCCGCGCCCCAGACGCAGCCAGTCGTCCTCGGCCCAGCCAAACTCGAAGATCTGTGGCGCCAGGAACAATGACGGGTCGGCCACCCGCCCGGTGATCACCACATCGGCATCGGCCCGCAGCGCCTCGACCAGGCCCTGGGCGCCGAGGTAGGCATTGGCGGAAATCAACCGCTGGCCCAGCGCGCCCAAGCTCAGGCCGTTATCCAGCACCTGCTGCGGCCGGGCACGCAGAATCTCCAGTACATCGTCGCCCAATACCGCGATCACCTTGAGGCCGGGCAAGCCCAGCTCGGCGGCGATCCGTTGCACCTCGGCCACTGCCGCCAACGGATTGGCAGCGCCCATGTTGCTGATGATGCGCAAGCGCCGGCCGGTGGCCGAGGCGCCGACAAAGGGCAGCACCCCGCGCATCCGCGCCCCCAGCAACGGGTCGTAGCCACTGCGCGGGTCGGCCATGCGCGCCTGTTGCGCCAGGGCAATGGTGCGCTCGGCCAGGCATTCGAAAACCAAGTAATCCAGATCGCCGTGTTGCGCCAACTCGATGGCCGGCTCGATACGATCGCCGGAATAACCGGCGCCAGAGCCGATACGTAGGCTTTTCATGTTAAAGAACTCCCAGCAGCAGCGCGGTCAGGGTCATCAACACCGACGCGGCGAATAGAAAGGGGATGGTGAAACGCTGATGGTCGGCCAATTCGATCTTGCACAGGCCCACCAGCAGGAAGGTCGCCGGGGTCAGCGGGCTCACCGGGAAGCCGGTGGTGTGCACCCCGAGCAATGACGCCTGAGCCACTTGCAGCGGGTCGACACCCAGGGCCTTGCCCACTTCGGCAATCACCGGCATCACCCCGAAGTAATAGGAGTCCGGGTCAAACAACATGCTCAGCGGCATGGACATAAGCCCCACCACGGTCGGAATCAGCTTGCCGTGACCGGCAGGAATCTGCGCCACCGCCACTTCGGCAATCGCCTTGAGCATGCCGCTGCCCTGCATGATGCCGGTGAATACCCCGGCCGCCAGGAGAATGCTGGCCATGGTCAGGGCGGTCTTGGCATGCGCATCGATACGCGCGCGCTGGGCCTCGACGTCCGGGTAGTTGATGCACAGCGCCAGCACCGTGCCGACCATGAACATCACCACCGGGTCGACCCAGCCGGCAATCATCACCAGCATCACCAGTACGGTGAGCAGCAGGTTGATCCAGAAGCGTCCGGGGCGGCGCAGCGCCTCTTCGGCGTCGCTCAGCACCCGGCTCGGAATACCCGTGCCAGCGGCGCCGCCGGGCCCCAGCCCGAGGCGGCGCTCCTCCCGGCGACCGAGCCACCAGGCGCTGGCGAAGACAAACAACAGGCCGACGATCTGCACCGGGATCAGCGGCTGGAACAAATCCGCCACCGGCACATGCAGGGCCGCCGAAGAACGCAGCACCGGGCCGGTCCAGGGCAGGAAATTGACCCCGGCCGCCATCGCCGCGACACAGGCCAGGATCCGCCGGTCGATGCCCAGCCGGGTGTAGAGCGGCAGCATCGCCGGCACCGTCACCAGGAAGGTCACCGCGCCGGAGCCGTCCAGGTGCACCAACAGCGCCAGCAGCGCCGTACCCACCACGATCCGCGTAGGCCGGGTGCCAACGCTACGCAGGATGCGGTCGATGATCGGGTCGAGCATGCCGGCGTCGGTCATGATGCCGAAGAACAGAATGGCGAACACGAACATGCCCACCACGGGGGCGACGTTCTTGATGCCGGTGACGATAAAGGCGCTGGTCTGCAGGCCGAAACCACCGACCAGCGCGGCGATGATCGGCAGCGCGATCAGCGCCACCAGGGGCGACAGGCGCTTGCTCATGACGGACACGAGCAGACAGAGGATGGTGATGACACCCAGGGTGGCGAGCATGGAGGAACTCCAGTGTGCCGCCTCTTCAAGCCAGGGCCGGAAGGCGGACGGTTATTGTTTTTCTGGAGTATTGAAATCGCGCTAGTCTTTGTAAATTGGAATATTCGGCGCCTTGTATTCGGAAAAACAAAATGAAGAACTCGATCCAGCACATCCAGGCCTTCCTCGCCGTGTCTCGCAGCGGCAACTTCAGCAAGGCCGCGACCGAGCTGCACCTGTCGCCATCGGCACTTACCGTACAGGTCCAGCAACTGGAGGAATGGCTGGGGGTCGCCCTGCTCGACCGCAGCCCGCGCCATGTCAGCCTCACTGCGGCCGGCCAGGAAGCCCGCGGGCCGATGGAGAAACTGCTACTGGACCTGGACAACATCGTCAGCGGCTCCCGGGACCTGGCCGCTCTGCGCCGCGGCGTGGTAACCATTGCCGCGCTGCCTTCAGTCTGCGCCGGGGTACTGCCACCGGCCTTGCGCCAGTTTCGCGAGCAATGTGCCGGGATCGAAGTACGCCTCCAGGACCTGGTGGCCCACCGCATTCATGCTCAGGTCCGTGCCGGCGAGGTGGATTTCGGTATCGGCGGGCGAGCTCGGCTCAGCCATGGCCTGGACTTCCAGCCCCTGCTGGAAGATCGCCTGTGTGTGTTCGTGGCGGCCGATCATCCCCTGGCCAAGCGCCAGTCGGTGACCCTGAAAGATCTGGCGCAACAGCCGATCATTCTCACCGGCCGCGACAGCAGCGTGCGCGAGCAGGTCGAAGCGCTGTTCGATGACAGCCGCCTGAGCCTGCTGTCGGCCATGGAAGCCAACTACATGAGCACGGTGCTGGCGCTGGTGCGCCAGGGCCTGGGGATTACCCTGCTGCCGGAATCCGCCGATGACGGCCGCGAGGGGCTGCGTCGGATTGCCCTCAAGCACCCGGGGGCCAGCCGCGAGATTGGCCTGATCCGCCGAAGTGGCCAGCAATTGAGCCCGGCGGCGCAGCGCTGCTATGAGTTACTGCACCAGCGCCTGGCCAGCGAACGCAATTAGCCGGCTCCATAACGCACTGAACCGGCACAAGGCCGGTTCAGTGGGGGTCGAAGCACCCGCTCAGTCGAGCATCGCCACATGCCGCGGATGGCTTTGCACGCGCTGCATCCAGGCCTGGATGCCCGGGTAGCGGCTCAGGTCGAATCCGCCTTCATCGGCCACATGGGTGTAGGCATAGAGCGCGATGTCGGCGATCGAATAATGCTCGCCCACCAGATAAGGCGTGCGGCTCAATTGTTTCTCCATCACGTCCAACGCCTTGTAGCCACGCTTGTGCAGCTTCAGGTATTCCTCGCGGCGCTCCTCCGGCAGCCCTTCGTAGAGCTGGATGAAACGCGCCACGGCAATGTAGGGCTCGTGGCTGTACTGCTCGAAGAATTGCCATTGCAGAACCTGGGTGCGCAGGCGCGGTTCGCTGGGCAGGAACTCGCTGCCGTCGGCGAGAAAGTTGAGAATCGCGTTGGACTCCCACAGGCAAGTGCCGTCTTCCAGCTCCAGGACCGGGATCTTGCCGTTGGGGTTCTTCGCCAGGAAGGCTTCGGTCTGAGTGTCGCCCCCGAGAATATCCACCGCCTGCCATTCGTAGGGCTGGCCCAGCAAATGGAGCATCAGCTTGATCTTGTAGCAGTTGCCTGAACGGTAATCGCCATAAACCTTGTACATGGCCCTCCCCTTAGGCTGCCTGTGCAGCCTGTGCTTGACGTATTACGGTGGCCAGCCGCTTGAGGCCCTCGTCCAGACGCGCCGGATCGATATGGCTGAAATTCAACCGCAGATGTCCATGATTGCTGTCCGGATCGGCAAAGAACGGCTCACCGGGCATGAATGTCACGTCGTGCTCCAACGCCGACTTGAGCAAAGTGCGGGTATCCAGGGGCTGTTTCAAGCTCAACCAGAAAAACAATCCGCCCTCGGGCACCTGCCAATCCGCCAGATCGGCGAAATGGCTGAGCAGGGCGGCCTGGAAGCCATCCCGACGCTGGCGATAGAAGTCGCGCAATTGATCCAGATGCTGTTGAAACTTGTCACTGCCAATCCACTGCATGGCCTGCCACTGCCCCACCCGGTTGGTGTGCAGGTCAGCCGACTGCTTGAGCCGCAACAAGTGCGGGAACAGATCCGGACTGGCAATCAGATAGCCAACCCGCAGGCCCGGCAGCAAGGTTTTCGACACCGTGCCGGTGTAGATCCAGCTGGCTTTTTTCAAGCGGCTGACAATAGGCGTGGCGCTGCCGCCGTCGAACGTCAGCTCGCGATAGGGCTCATCCTCGATCAGGGTCACGTCGAACTCGTCCAGCAGAGCCGCCACCGCATCACGCTTGGCTTCGCTATAGCGCACCGCCGAAGGGTTCTGGAAGGTCGGAATCAGGTAGATGAACGCCGGGCGATGCCGCTCCAGGCGGGTGCGCAGCTGCGCCAGATCCGGGCCATCGGCCTCCAGCGGCACGGTCAGGCAGTCGGCACCGAACAGCTGGAAAATCTGCAGGGCAGCCAGGTAGGTCGGCGCTTCCAGCATGATCTCGGTGCCCTTGTCGATGTACAGCTTGGCCGCCAGATCGAGGGTCTGCTGGGAACCACTGACCACCAGCACCTGGCTCGCGTCACAGGGCACGCCTAGCTTGCGCGCCTCCAACGCCAAGGCTTCACGCAGTTGCGGTTCGCCTTCGCTCATGCCGTATTGGCCCATGGTCAGCGGCATGTCCTGCCATTGCACCTTGGGCAGCATCACTTCGGCCGGCAGCCCTCCAGCGAACGACATCACTTCCGGGCGCTGGGCCGCAGCAAGGATTTCACGGATCAGGGAGCTTTTGAGACGCGATACACGTTCGGAGAAGGCCATGGAGATCACCGCTAGCGAAGGCTGAAGGAAATACGTCAAACTGCTTGACCGAAATTACGCTGCCCCTTGCGGATACGTCAATATGCTTGACCTTAAAAACCAGACTTCGCAACAAGCCGCCATGGAAGCCTTCTTCTTCGGCTATCAGGCCTTTACCGCCAAGGCCGACGAAATGCTCGAACGCCGGGGCCTGAGCCGGGTGCATCAGCGCATCGTATTTTTCATCGCCCGCTATCCCGGGCTCAGCGTCAAGGAGCTGCTCAACCTGCTGGGAGTGAGCAAGCAGGCGTTGAACACGCCGTTGCGTCAATTGATGGAAATGCACCTGGTGGACAGCGTGGCCCCGGACAGCGACAAACGTAAGCGCCTGCTGCAGTTGACCGCCGATGGCGCGCGCTTCGAGCAGTCCCTGCGCCGCGAACAGGTCAAGCTGCTGCAACGCGCCTTCGCCGACGCCGGCGAAAGCGCGGTCAACGGCTGGCTGGCGGTGAACCAGGCGCTGGCCGGCAAACACAACGAAGACTGATTCCCCCCTCTCGGGCGCCACTCATTGGTGCACCTGCTGCCCCGCCGCCCCACGCCCTTGCACACCCAGGCAGAACCCGGCGGCGATATAGCCATGTTCGCGAATTCTTCGCACACAACCTCAAAAACATTATTTGCTTTCTTTGTATACAAAAGCATAATTCGCCCGACGAGTTCTTGACCCAAAGGTCAACAAAACCCGCGCGCCTTACCTGCCTCAAAGAGCCGCCGCCCACCCTGCGTGCCCGGCTCTGGAAATAACAATAAAACTCTTGAGGAGTACTCGCTGTGGAAAGCCGCAAATCCGAAGCCTCTACGCTCGACCTCTCGCCCGCGCTGAACAGCGGCTGGCTGGAGCGCATCTTCAAACTCAGGTTGCATGGCACCACAGTGAAGACCGAGCTGATTGCCGGTCTGACAACCTTCATCACCATGGCCTACATCATCTTCGTCAACCCCAACATCATGGCCGACGCCGGCATCGATCACGGCGCCGCCTTCGTCGCCACCTGCATCGCCGCGGCCCTGGGCTGCCTGTTGATGGGCCTGTATGCCAACTGGCCGGTGGGCCTGGCACCGGGCATGGGGCTCAATGCCTTCTTCACCTACACCGTGGTCGGCACCATGGGCTACAACTGGGAAACCGCCCTGGGTGCGGTGTTCATCTCCGGTGTGCTGTTCATGATCCTGACCCTGTCGCGGGTCCGTGAATGGCTGCTCAACAGCATTCCGGTGAGCTTGCGGTTTGCCATGGGCGCCGGGGTCGGGCTGTTTCTCGGCCTGATCGGCCTGAAGACCGCCGGCATCATCGTCGACAGCCCGGCCACCCTGATCAAGCTCGGCAACCTGCGTACCCCCGCCCCGTTGCTGGCGGCCATCTGCTTTCTGATGATCGCGGTGCTCAGCTACCACCGGGTATTCGGCGCGATCCTCATCAGCATCATCGCCGTGACCCTGGCCGGCTGGGGCCTGGATCTGGTGCACTACAACGGGATCATGTCCACCCCGCCGAGCCTGGCACCGACCTGGATGGCCATGGATATCGCCGGAGTGTTCAACGTCAGCATGATCAGCGTGGTCCTGGCCTTCCTCTTCGTGCACATGTTCGACACCGCCGGCACCCTGATGGGCGTGGCGCAGCGCGCCGGGCTGGTGAACGCCGACGGCAAGATCGAGAATCTTTCACGCGCACTCAAGGCGGACAGCGCCTCCAGCGTGTTTGGCGCCGTGGTCGGCGTACCGCCGGTCACCAGCTATGTGGAAAGTGCTGCCGGAGTCGCCGCCGGTGGTCGCACCGGGCTGACCGCGGTCACCGTGGGCGTGCTGTTCATTGCGGCAATGTTCTTTGCCCCGCTGGCCGGCATGATTCCGGCGTACGCCACCGCTGGCGCCTTGATCTATGTGGCGATGCTGATGATGGGCGGCATGGCCCACATCAACTGGGAAGAAGCCACCGACAGCATTCCGGCGATCGTCACCGCGATCATGATGCCTCTGACTTTTTCCGTCGCCGATGGTATCGCCCTGGGCTTCATCACCTACGTGGTGCTCAAGGCCGGTACCGGCAAGTACAAGGAAATCTCCATCAGCCTGTACGTGCTGTGCGCGATCTTCATTGCCAAGTTCATTTTCCTCTAGGCGGGTCTGCTCTAAACACGAGCCCCATTCCGTTGAATGGGGCTTTTTCGTTGCCGATGATCGGCAGCGGCTGCAGGCCCTGGGCCGCCATAGGGCCTCCCCTGCAGGCCAGGCGAAAAAAAGCCCGCAGTGTGAGCGGGCAAGGACCAAAGAAGCTATTTGCGCAGGATTCTTGGGGGAAAGTCCTAGCTTCCTCTGTAGGTCGAATAACTGTAAGGCGAGATCAGTAGCGGTACGTGATAGTGGTCCTGCTCGGCGCTGATGCCGAACCGCAGCACCACCACGTCGAGGAACGCCGGCTGCGGCAGTTGCACACCGCGGGCGCGGTAGTAGTCACCGGCATGAAAGTGCAGCTGATACACCCCGGAACGGTAGTCATCGCCCTGCAGCAGCGGCGCATCGCAACGACCATCGCTGTTGGTCAGGGTGCTGGCGACCCATTCCAGCTGCGCCCCTTCCACCCGATACAGCTCGACCTTGATAGCGCTGCCAGGGCAGCCATGTGCGGCATCCAAAACGTGTGTAGTCAAACGTCCCATTGATTCTGCGTGCCTGGCGCCTTCCAGCGTGCAGGCCTCGCGCCTCCCGGAGTCAGTAATTGAAGGAGACCGCAGCGTTCCGACCAATCAAAAGCTGCGGCGAGAGCAAGATTAAGACATTTTCCAAAAAAATTGTACACAATAATAATCGCAGATATTGCCGAGCATTCGGCCTCCCTTGAGCTTCGGTGAATTTGCCCGAACACCACAGCGGCAGAAGACTTGTCATTCATTAGCTGACCATCCAGGCAAGTTTTTTGCAGGTGGCAGCCATAGTGATGAAAGCGCAAAAATGCAAAAAATCAGGCTTACAAAGTGAAGACAAACTTGTATACAATCACCCCATCGCAGTGACGCCCACCTGGCTTTCCGGCTTCAGGTCACGCCACGCCACCGTTATCACGAACAAGAAGGAAGACTGCAGTGAGCGCTGACTACCCTCGCGACCTGATCGGTTACGGCCCCAACCCTCCTCATCCTCACTGGCCGGGCAATGCCCGCGTCGCCCTGTCCTTCGTGCTCAATTACGAAGAAGGTGGCGAGCGCAACATCCTTCACGGCGACAAGGAATCCGAAGCCTTTCTGTCGGAAATGGTTTCGGCGCAACCGCTGCAGGGCGAGCGCAACATGAGCATGGAATCGCTGTACGAGTATGGCAGTCGTGCCGGCGTCTGGAGGATCCTCAAGCTGTTCAAGGAATTCGACATCCCGCTGACCATCTTCGCCGTGGCCATGGCCGCCCAGCGCCATCCGGACGTGATCCGCGCCATGGTCCAGGCCGGCCACGAGATCTGCAGCCACGGCTACCGCTGGATCGACTATCAGTACATGGACGAGGCCGAGGAACGCGAGCACATGCTCGAGGCGATCCGCATCCTCACCGAAATCACCGGCGAACGCCCACTGGGCTGGTACACCGGCCGCACCGGCCCGAACACCCGGCGCCTGGTGATGGAGGAAGGCGGCTTCCTCTATGACTGCGACACCTATGACGACGACCTGCCCTACTGGGAACCCAACAACCCGACCGGCAAACCGCACCTGGTGATCCCTTACACCCTGGACACCAACGACATGCGCTTTACCCAGGTTCAGGGCTTCAACAAGGGCGATGACTTCTTCCAGTACCTGAAGGACGCCTTCGACGTGCTCTACGCCGAAGGTGCGGAAGCGCCGAAAATGCTTTCCATCGGCTTGCATTGCCGCCTGATCGGCCGCCCGGCGCGCCTGGCGTCGCTCAAGCGCTTCCTCGAGTACGTAAAGGGCCATGAGCAGGTATGGTTCAGCCGCCGGGTCGACATTGCCCGTCACTGGCAACAGACCCACCCTTACCAGGGAGCAGCCAAATGACTGCCTTCCAGAGCCTCAAGCCCTCGACCCTGAGCCGCGAAGACTTCGTCAAGGCCTTCGCCGATATCTACGAACACTCGCCATGGGTGGCCGAAAAGGCCTATGACCTGGGGCTCGACGCCTCCGTCGACCAGATCGAAACCTTGCATCAGCGCATGAGCGACATCCTCTTGAGCGCCGACCACGCCAGCCAGCTGGCACTGATCAACGCTCACCCGGACCTGGCAGGCAAGGCCGCCGTCCAGGGCCAGCTGACCGAAGCCAGCACCAACGAACAGGCCGGTGCCGGTATTCACCAATGCACAGCTGAAGAATTCCAGCGCTTCACCGAGTTGAACGATGCCTACAAGGCCAAGTTCAAGTTTCCCTTCATCATGGCGGTGAAGGGCAGCAACCGGCACCAGATCCTCGCCGCGTTCGAAACTCGCATCCACAACTCGGTGGACACCGAGTTCAAATGCGCGCTGGCGGAAATCAACAAGATCGCCCTGTTCCGCTTGCTGACCCTGTAGCGATTGCGCGCTTGGCCCGAGACAGCATCTGCATGCATTTCCCAGGGCCCTGCGAGCATCCTCAGCCACCGACTTCAAGGCAGACAAGAAGAATGAAAAACCACGCCGCAGCTTTCGAGAAGTTCGTCAACCTGGCCGATGCCCGGCTGGGAACCAAGATCATCTCGGTCACCGATGACTGGTTCGCTGACGCCAACCGCCTGTTCCAGCCGACTCCGGCGGTGTGGAAAGAAGGCGTATTCGATGACAACGGCAAGTGGATGGACGGCTGGGAGTCACGCCGCAAGCGCTTCGAAGGCTACGACAGTGCGGTGATCCGTCTAGGCGTGGCCGGCTCGATCAAGGGCGTGGACATCGACACCTCATTCTTCACCGGCAACTTCCCGCCCTCGGCCTCCCTGGAAGCCTGCTTCCTGGCCGCAGGCGAACCCGATGAAAACACCCAGTGGAGCGAAGTGCTGTCGGCGGTGGAACTGCAAGGCAACAGCCACCACTTCCACGAGATCCACCACGACCAGCCGTTCAGCCATCTGCGCTTCAACATCTACCCGGATGGCGGCGTAGCACGGCTGCGGGTCTATGGTATTCCGTACCGCGACTGGTCGGCCATCGGTGACGATGAACAAGTCGACCTGGCTGCCGCCCTCAATGGCGGTCGCGCCCTGGCCTGTTCCGATGAACACTTCGGGCGCATGGGCAACCTCCTCAATCCAGGCCGCGGCATCAACATGGGCGATGGCTGGGAAACCGCCCGGCGCCGTACTCCCGGCAATGATTGGGTGATCATCGCCCTGGGCCATGCCGGCGAAATCGAGAAAATCATCGTCGACACCCTGCACTTCAAGGGCAACTACCCGGACAGCTGCTCGATCCAGGGCGCCTTCGTCAAGGGTGGCACCGACAGCCAGATCGAGACCCAGAGCCTGTTCTGGCGTGAATTGCTGCCGAGCCAGAAGCTGGAAATGCACACTGAACATACCTTCGCCGAACAGATCAGGGCCCTGGGGGCTATTACCCACGTGCGCCTGAATGTGTTCCCGGACGGTGGCGTCAGCCGCCTGCGATTGCTGGGCAAGGTCAAAAAATAAAGGGTCATGCAAGGTGCGGGCGGCCAACTTGCCCACCGCATCAACAGACCAGACAACAACGAACTCGAGATAAGAAGAACAGCATGCGCACACTAGTGATTGAACCCCTGAGCAAAGAAGCCTTCGCCCCTTTCGGTGACGTAATCGAGACCGACGGCAGCGATCACTTCATGATCAACAACGGTTCGACCATGCGCTTCCACCGCCTGGCAACGGTCGAGACCGCCCAGCCGGAAGATCAGGCAATCATCAGCATCTTCCGCGCCGACGCGCTGGAAATGCCGCTGACGATCCGCATGCTGGAACGCCATCCGCTGGGCAGCCAAGCTTTCATCCCGCTGCTCGGCAACCCCTTTCTGATCGTGGTCGCGCCACTTGGCGATGAACCTGTATCGGGCTTGGTCCGTGCCTTTGTCAGTAATGGCAGGCAGGGCATTAATTACCATCGCGGCGTCTGGCACCACCCGGTGCTGACGATCGAAAAGCGGGATGACTTCCTGGTGGTTGATCGCAGTGGTACTGGCAATAACTGCGATGAGCATTTCTTCAAAGAGGATGAGCGTTTGGTCCTCGCCCCCCACCAATAAGAGAAGGTCTGATCACCCGACAACAAGGGTGACAGGCAAGAGGTAAAGACTGTGGAAGCACATCTGTTGGAATGGCTCAACCTGAGCGTGCGTTGGGTACATATGATCACTGGTGTGGCCTGGATCGGCGCATCGTTCTATTTCGTCTGGCTGGAGAACAACCTTAACCGCGTCAACCCCAAGGACGGCCTGTCCGGCGACCTCTGGGCGATTCACGGTGGTGGTATCTATCACCTGGAAAAATACAAACTGGCACCGCCCTCGATGCCGGAGAACCTGCACTGGTTCAAATGGGAAGCCTATTTCACCTGGATGTCGGGGATAGCCCTGCTGTGCCTGGTGTTCTACCTCAACCCGATGCTCTACCTGGTTGCCCCCGGCAGCGGCCTGACCGGCCCTGAAGGCGTAGCCATAGGGATTGGTGCGTTGATCGCCGGCTGGTTCATCTATGACTTCCTCTGCGATTCGCCACTGGGCAAGAAACCCGCCCTGCTCGGCTTCATCCTGTTCCTCCTGCTGATCGGCGCTGCCTACGGCTTCAGCAAGGTGTTCAGCGGCCGTGGCGCGTACCTGCACGTGGGCGCCATCATCGGCACCATCATGGTGGGCAACGTGTTCCGCATCATCATGCCGGCCCAGCGTGCGCTGGTAGCGGCGATCGCGGAAAACCGCACCCCGGACCCGACCCTGCCGGCCAAGGGCCTGCTGCGTTCGCGTCACAACAACTACTTCACCCTGCCCGTGCTGTTCATCATGATCAGCAACCACTTCCCGAGCACCTACGGCAGCCAGTACAACTGGTTGATCCTGGCCGGGATCGCGGTCCTGGCAGTGCTGGTGCGCCACTACTTCAACACCCGTCATGACAGCCACAAGTTCGCCTGGACCCTGCCCGTCGCGGCGCTGGGCATGATCTGCCTGGCCTACGTGACCGGCCCGACGCCAGCACCCAGCGCCCCGGAAGTGGCCAAGGCCCCTGCCCAGAGCCAGTTCCAGCCATTGCCGGAAACCGCCCAGGGTGGCAAACCGGCAGCCGCGTCCTCGGCAGAAGCTCCGGCCACGCCAGCCGCTGCGGCCAGCGCTCCGGCACAGGCTTCGAACGCTGGCCCGTCCTTCGACAAGGTGCACAACGTGATCCAGGAGCGTTGCGCGGTTTGCCACTCGGCCAAGCCCACCAGCCCCCTGTTCAGTGCTGCACCGGCCGGAGTGATGTTCGATACCCCTGAACAGATCCGCCTGCAAGCCGCGCGGATCCAGGCCCAGGCTGTCGCCAGCCAGATCATGCCGCTGGGCAACATCACCCAGATGACCCAGCAGGAACGTGAACTGATCGGTGCCTGGATTGCCCAGGGAGCCCAGACCCACTGATCAGCGCCGTTACCAGGCTGCTTCGCGAGCAAGCTCGCTCCTACAGAACCGGATTCAACTGTAGGGGCGGGCTTTCTTGCCCTCAGCCAGAAGATTTACCTGTTGCAGACACGTTGCGCGTAAAGACGCAGCGGTTAAATCACAAGAATAAAAAGATCCGAGGTGTTGCATGTCCGATTCATCCGAACAGCGCGTCCCCGATGCACCCGCCATTGCACGCTTGCCCTTCTTGCAACTGATCCTGGTCGGCCTGCAACACGTTCTGCTGATGTACGGCGGTGCAATTGCGGTACCGCTGATCATCGGACAGGCTGCTGGCCTGAGTCGTGAAGAAATCGCCTTCCTGATCAATGCCGACCTGCTGGTTGCCGGGATCGCCACCATCGTCCAGTCAATGGGCATCGGCCCCATGGGCATTCGCATGCCCGTGATGATGGGGGCCAGCTTCGCCGCCGTGGGCAGCATGGTGGCCATGGCCGGCATGCCCGGCATCGGCATGCAGGGGATTTTCGGCGCCACCATCGCCGCCGGTTTCTTCGGCATGCTGATTGCGCCGTTCATGTCCAAGGTGGTGCGCTTCTTCCCGCCCCTGGTCACCGGCACAGTCATCACCTCGATCGGTCTCTCGCTGTTTCCCGTGGCGGTGAACTGGGCTGGCGGCGGCAGCACGGCGGCTCAGTTCGGCTCGCCGATCTACCTGACCATCGCCGCCCTGGTGCTGGGCACCATCCTGTTGATCCACCGCTTCATGCGCGGTTTCTGGGTAAACATCTCGGTGCTGATCGGCATGGGGCTGGGCTACCTACTCTGCGGCCTGATCGGCATGGTCGACCTCAGCGGCATGGCCCAGGCGCCCTGGCTGCAAGTGGTCACGCCGCTGCACTTCGGCATGCCGCAGTTCCACCTGGCTCCGATCCTGTCCATGTGCCTGGTGGTGGTGATCATCTTCGTCGAGTCCACCGGGATGTTCCTCGCCCTGGGCAAGATCACCGGCCAGGAAGTCACCCCGCGCATGCTGCGGCGCGGCCTGCTGTGTGATGCCGGGGCATCGTTCTTCGCCGGTTTCCTCAATACCTTCACGCACTCCTCCTTCGCCCAGAACATCGGCCTGGTGCAGATGACCGGGGTGCGTTGCCGTTCCGTGACCATCGTCGCCGGCGGCCTGCTGATCGTCCTCAGCCTGCTGCCCAAGGCGGCGTTCCTGGTGGCCTCGATTCCGCCAGCGGTATTGGGTGGCGCGGCCATCGCCATGTTCGGCATGGTGGCTGCCACCGGGATCAAGATCCTCCAGGAAGCCGACATCGCCGACCGCCGCAATCAGTTGCTGGTGGCGGTGAGTATCGGCATGGGCCTGATTCCCGTGGTGCGCCCGGAATTCTTCGCCCACCTGCCGCTGTGGATGAGCCCCATTACCCACAGTGGCATCGCCATGGCGACCCTGAGTGCGCTGGTGTTGAACCTGCTGTTCAACATCCTAGGTGGCAGCGAGCGCGCGGCCAGCAACGCACACCACGCTCATCAACACTGAGCCATCCCCGGGGCGCCGGTTCGGCGCCCTGGTCTTGTTCCACCGTACACGCTTGAGCGCAACCCTCGTCCGCCAAGGACCGAGCGCTGCCCCGCTAGACGCTGCGCCTTGAAAATAACAACAAACAGGGAGCACCCCCATGCAGCCTGCCCAGGTACTCCTGGCGGTGGCCGCTCGACGGCCATTGGCGCCACGCAATCCCGCTGACTGCCGCCAGTCGATCCCCCTGCGTTGCCCCTCATTGCGGACGCCTGCCTGAGATGGCCGGCTTGTACGCCCCAAAGTGGTTGCAAGTGCGCCGTAGCGGAGCACTTGAGCCCTGCCGTGAGAGCCAGTATTCTCCGCGGCCGCGCACATCGGGCCTAAAAAAAAGCCCGGATGAAAAACCTGACCCGAGGGCCAATTTATCCCGGCCTGACCAGGTAACAAAGCGCTCGAAAACATCGCGAAAAACACTCTCGCCTGGCGGCATCGATACCGCCGGACGGGAGTTTTTTTGCTTTTTTTCGGCCTTGGCTCAGCTCTTGCTATCAGCAACAAAGCTGACCGATCGGATGGTTTTTTACAGCCAGGAAAAAAGGCGCCACACCAGAGCGCCAAGCCAAAAAAAACGTGGAATCACCTACTTTGGGAGCAACCGAATGAAACCGATGTGCAAGAGCCTGATGTTGGCCGCCAGTTTGCTGGCCGGGGGGCAGGCCGTGGCTGGCGACCTGTTGCAGTGGCAGAACAACAGCCTGACTTACTTGTATGGCAAGAACTTCGAAGTCAATCCGCAGATTCAGCAGACCGTCACTTTCGAACATGCCGACGCCTGGAAGTACGGGGATAACTTCTTCTTCATCGACCGCATCTTCTATAACGGCAAGGAAGACGGCAACGTCGGCCCGGACACCTATTACGGCGAGTTCACGCCACGCTTGTCGTTCGGCAAGATCTTCGACCAGAAACTTGAATTCGGCCCAATCAAGGACGTGCTCCTGGCATTCACCTACGAGTTCGGCGAAGGCGACAACGAGTCCTACCTGATCGGCCCGGGCTTCGACCTGGCAGTGCCCGGCTTCGACTACTTCCAGCTGAACTTCTACCAGCGCCACACCGAGGGCAGCCGCCCGGGCGACAACGTCTGGCAAATCACCCCGGTGTGGTCCTACACCCTTCCCGTGGGCCGCTCGGACATCCTGATCGACGGTTACATGGACTGGGTGGTGGACAACGACCAGAACGCCAAAGGCACCTACCACGCCAACCTGCACTTCAACCCGCAGATCAAGTACGACCTGGGCAAGGCCCTGAACTGGGGCGCCAAGCAGTTGTACGTCGGTTTCGAGTACGACTACTGGAAGAACAAGTACGGTATCGAGGATTCGCGCAACTTCGAGACCAACCAGGACACCGCCAGCCTGCTGGTCAAGTACCACTTCTGATGGTTGCCTGATGCCGCCAGCGCCCCTCCTTGACGGGGCACTGGCGGCATTCGCCCTCAGCCAACGCGCGAACCGGAATCGCGCCAGAATGCCGGATCGGCACTCTTGAGCCGCTCCACCGCGTTGTGAATGTGGCTCAGCGCCGCTTGCCGCGCCCCTTCGATATCCCGCGCCGCAATCGCCGCGTAGACCGCCAGATGCTCGGCACGCACCGACCCCGCCAGATCCTTGCGCCGTTCCTCATTGGAACGGGTAATACGGATCGCTTCCTTGATGAATTGCGCAATGAATTCATGCAGGGAGGGATACAGCGGATTGCCGGTGGCCTGGGAAATCGACAGATGAAACGCCAGGTCCTGTTCGACACCGTCCTGCCCCGCCAGCTCGGCGCTATCGATGGCCAGCAACGCCTGGTGGATCGCCTGCAACTGCTGGGGGGTATGACGTTGCGCCGCCAGCGCCGCCGCCTCGCCTTCGATGCCGCGGCGCAATTCGGTGACCCTGAGCACCGCCTCGATCGAGCCACGCACATCCAGATCGATGGTGAATGCCTTGATATGCGCGCCCTCGCACACCACGGTGCCGCTGCCCTGACGCACCTCTACCAGCCCCGCTGACTTCAAGCGCGAAATCGCCTCGCGGATGACCGTGCGGCTAACACCAAAGCGCTCGCAAAGGACGGGTTCGGTGGGCAGGCGCGCTCCCGGCAGAACCTCACCATTGGCGATATGCGCCTTGAGTGCTGCGGTGACCTGATCCGCCAGCGTGCCCTTGGCCGAATCCTTGAGCGTCGCCAGGGAATCGACGGCAGGGGAAGAATAATCAGGCATGGACATGAGCATCTCGATAATCAAATGGGCTAACGGTACTGCATTTCAGGCACGCCGTCCTGCCCGGCGCCCAGTCGTTGAATTCGTATGATGTATTATGTTATCTAAGCCCTGTCAGCAAGTCCGATAAAAACAACATCACCCCCAATACAAGAAACAAGGATGGGTAAAGACATGCCTGAATCACTGTCACAAACCGCCGCTCCCCCTGCCACCGCCTCATTCGAGGACCTGGCCTACCGCAAAGTCGCCTGGCGCATCCTGCCGCTGCTGTTGCTGTGCTACCTGGTGGCCTATCTGGACCGGGTCAACGTCGGCTTCGCCAAGTTGCAGATGTCCGAAGACCTGCAGTTTTCCGAAGCGGTCTATGGCCTGGGCGCCGGGATCTTCTTCATTGCCTATTTCCTGGTGGAAATTCCCAGCAACCTGATCCTGCATCGGGTCGGTGCGCGCCTGTGGATCGCGCGCATCATGATCAGCTGGGGCATCATTTCCTCGTGCATGGCCTTCGTCAGCACCCCCACCTCCTTCTATGTCATGCGTTTTTTGCTGGGCATCGCCGAGGCCGGGTTCTATCCCGGGGTCATCCTCTACCTGTCGTACTGGTTCCCCTCCAACCGTCGCGGCAAGATGTACGCGCTGTTCGCCACCGCCGTACCGTTGTCGGGCTTGATTGGCGCGCCGCTGTCCGGCTGGATCATGAGCGCCCTCAATGGCCATCAGGGTTTTGCCGGCTGGCAATGGATGTTCTTTCTCGAAGGTTTGCCTTCGATTCTGGTGGGCGGCCTGGTGATCTACTGCCTCAGCGACCGGATCGCCGACGCCGGCTGGCTGACCCGCGAACAGAAGAGCCTGCTGCAGGCGAGGATCGAAGCCGAGACCGATGGCCACCAGGTTCACAGCGTCCGACAGGTATTCGGCCAGCCGCGGATCTGGCTGCTGACCGCCATCTATTTCTGCATGATCGCCGGCTTCTACACCGTCGGTTTCTGGCTGCCCTCGCTGATTCGCCAGGCCGGGGTCAACGACGTGTTCCAGGTCGGCCTGCTCACCGCAATTCCCTACGCCGCGGCGGCGCTGACCATGGTGCTGATCTCCCGTAGCGCCGATCGGTTGCGCGAACGCCGCTGGCACCTGGCGCTGACCGCCGTTCTGGGCGGGGTCGGGCTGATGATTTCTGCCACCTGGAGCGACCACTTCACGGTATCGATGATCGGCCTGACCCTGGGCGCCATGGGTGCCTTCAGCACCCTGCCGCTGTTCTGGAGCCTACCCACCGCCTTTCTCGGCGGTACTGCGGCGGCGGCCGGGATTGCCCTGATCAACTCCTGGGGCAACCTCGCCGGTTTCGTTTCGCCCTACCTGATGGGTTTTCTCAAGGACCTGACCCAGAGCACCACGATCGGCATGTACGTGATGGCCAGTGCCCTGTTCGTCGGTGCCCTGCTGGTCTTCAAGATCCCCGCAAAACTGGTCAATCGCTGATAGTTGGAGTCACTCATGAATATTCTTGTCACCGGCGCTGCCGGCTTTCTCGGACGCCGCCTGATCGATGCCCTGCTCGAACGCGGCTCACTCACCGACCGTCACGGCCAACTGCGCCCCATCACGCGGATAACCGCATTCGACCGGGAACCCGTGCAAGGCCTCGATGACCCACGGGTCCAAGTCAAGAACGGAGACATCGCCGATCCCCAGGTCCTGGCGCACCTGCTCGAGGCCGACACCGAGAGCATCTTTCACCTGGCCGCCGTGGTCTCCAGCCAGGCGGAAAGCGATTTCGCACTGGGCATGCGGGTCAATTTCAGCGCGACCCAAAGCCTGCTGGAGCGAGCGCGGCAACTGGGCACCTGCCCCAAATGGGTGATGACCAGTTCGGTGGCGGTCTTCGGCGGGCAGTTGCCAGGCACCGTCGGCGACGATCAGGTCTGGGCCCCACAGAGTTCCTACGGCACCCAGAAAGCCATGAACGACCTGCTGCTCGCCGACTACAGCCGGCGCGGCTTCGTCGACGGTCGCAGCCTGCGCATGCCCACCATCGTGGTGCGCCCGGGCAAGCCGAACCTGGCGGCATCGAGCTTTGCCAGCGGGATCATCCGTGAGCCGCTCAACGGCCAGCCCAGTGTCTGTCCGGTCCCATTGAGCACTCGGCTATGGCTGATGTCCCCGGCGCAGGCCATCGCCAACCTGATTCACGGCCATGAACTGGCCGCCGCGAGCTTGAACCAGGGCCGGGTGATCAACATGCCCGGCCTGTCACAGACAGTGGAACAGATGCTCGATGCGCTGCGGGAAGTGGCGGGCGACGCTGTTGCCCAGCATGTTCAACTGCAACCGGATGCCGCCATCGAACGCATCGTCGGCTCCTGGCCAGGCGCATTCAGTGCGCCTTATGCAACGCAACTGGGCTTCACCGCAGATGCCGACTTTGCCAGCGTGATCCGCCAGTTCATCCGCGACTATCGGCACCCTTGAACCGCTGAATGCGCCAGACCGGCCTCCCTGAACGGGAGGCCATCGGCAACCGGGTGACGGAAAACTACCAGCTGTAGGTCAGGTTCAGTTGCCCGCCATAACCGTACTGGCGGGTACTGCCGACTTGACCGAAAAGGTGGCTCGACACCTCGACATCCCGCGCCATGCGCACCTGGGCTCCCACCTTCAACTCCAGTGCATCCCGCGATGGCCGAGCGTCGAAGCGGTTGCTGCCCATGTGTACCGACGGTACGGCCTCGGTATGCAGCCAATTGGTTTCGGCAAAGGGCCGGATCGCCGCGCCATCAGCCGCTTGCCCAGCCAGTGAATAGAAGCGCACACCGACACTCGAACGCCAGGCATCAGCCTCTGCGCTGCGCAGGCGCGTACCTTGCAGATGCGCGTCATTGGCGCTGTAGCGGCTATAGATCAACTGCCCACGGGGCTCGACCACCCACTCCCGCAGCGCCGAGTCCCGGGCAAACGGCAGCAGCGCATAACCCGACTCCAGCGAGGCCGACCACAGGCTCGAAGCGTAATCGGCGTGGCCCAGTTCACTGCTGATCCGGTTGCTGTAGCGACCGTACTGCAACCAGCTGTCGACATACGCGCCCAACCGATTGACGTCGTCCGCGTAGAACGTGCCATACACCCCCGCCGAATAACCCGAGACCTTGCCCTGGGCCCGGGCGCGAACGGCAGTGTCGGTCTCGCGACGCATCAACGTCGAGGCCGAGTCGATACGCGCATCGCCATACCCGGCCATGAGCCCGGCATAGAACGCCCCTTCGCTGCCCAGAGGCCGGCGCAGCACGGCCCCTCCCAGCTGCAGCATGTCGCTGCTGGTGTCGATATCGACCTTGCCCTGCGCCATGCGCAGGTTGTTGTCATGCCGCCCCCGGGCTCGCAGCCAGAGCCCGGAATCCGGGCTGCCTACCGCCAGGCTGCGCGTGCTGGCGCGGTCTTGCAGGCTATGGTCGAACAGGCTCCTGGTGGCCTGCTGAGCACCGACATAAGCGCCACTTTCCGGGGCGACCTGACGCAGCCCTGGCGGCGGCGCCTCGGGAACCTGCGGGCCACTGTACAGAGAGGTCAAATACCAATCCTGAGTCGTGCCAGAGTGGCCACCTTGCACCAGGCTGTACTCATAGCCATTGATCGAGAGGCTGTCGGCGCTCCTGCGATAACCGTTGGATGCCACGTCGAGGTAGAAGGCATCGGCGCCAATGCTGCCACCGTTGATCGCCTGCACCAGGCGAATGCCTTCTTCCGTCACCCCGCCCGCACCGCCGGCGTTGAGCACTCGCACGGCGGTTCTGCCAGTCGCGGTACCACCGTCAATGATCAGTCGGTCGGTGGGCGAGTCGTCGTCGCCCAGCCAGGTGCTGAACACCAGCGTGCCATTACCGACGTAGTTGTTGACTGTCAGGGTCTGGAAACCGCCAGCGCCAAACATGAGCGTACCGTTGTTGGTCAAGGTGCCCAGCGCCGAGTTGTCGCGCAGACTCCAGCGGCTGGTGTCATCGATCAGCAGGCTGTTGATCCGCCCACCGCCATCGCCATACAGCGCCCCTGTCAGCAACGAACCGTCCTTGAGGCTCAGGTCCACGCTGCCGCTCTGGACAAAGACATCCCCCGTCATTATCGAACCGCTGGCCTCCACGCTGACCTGGCCGGTATCGACCGGAAGCGGGTTGACCAGCCTTTGCCCTGTCTGCAGGAAGACGCCCTGCGCCTCTTGCCCATCAGTGCGCGCGATGACCTGTGAATCCTTCAGGATGAACCGGTGATCGCCGCCGGTTACCCACAGGCCGGCGCCGTTCTGCGTGCTGATGCGGCTATCGGTCAGCGCCAGGCTGTTGCTGGCCGCCCCGCTGGCGGCGTAACTCCAGACGCCAGAAGCCAGGTCCCCGGTCGTAGCCAGCCGGGAGCCTTCCAGCGTAGCGACTGCGCCATTGCCCAACACCAGCCCCGAGGCGTTGTTACCGGAGGTGCTCACCTCGGTTCCATTGGCCGTCAGCTGTGCATCGGCCGAACGTACCAACAAGCCATGGGCCGCTTGCCCATGCGTGACAACCTGCGACTGCTCCAGGCGCAGCTCGGCCCCGGTGGCTTGAGCCAAGGCGCCAACAGCACCGGCACCGAACGTCTCAATCCGGAGATGGCTCGCCTGCACGCTGGCATCGCTGTCGAACTGGTTGTACAGGTACACGCCATGCGAATTCACGCCATGAGTGGTGATGCTGCCATTGCTCAGCGTCGCCTGGCCGGCACGGTTATCCAGCCCGTAGGCATACTCGGCGCCATGGGTTTCGACAGAGAAGCGATCGGCGCTCAGCCTTGTCTCGGGCATGAACATCCATATGCCGCCGGCTTGCGTGCCGAAGGTGGTGATGCCGACATTGTTCAAGCTCGCGTTGGCCCGGTCGGCATTGAGGTTGAGCCCATAGCCGGTGCTGGAGCTCAGCGTCGCATCGCGAATATCGGCCGACGAGCCGACATCGTCGTTGTCATACCCCAGAAACACCGCATCCTCGTGGCTGCTGAGGCTGCCGCCCAGCATCGAGAACGTGCCGCCGTAAACCCTCGCGCCAGAATAGCTGGCAGAGCTGCCATGGCTGTTGACAAAGGCCAGCGTCGAACCGGCCCCGCGCACGAGCAAAACCGTAGCCTGCGCCCCTGTCGTGTTGATCGTGACCGCGTCCAGCGTCATGCCAGCACGCTGGGTGACCTCGGCGCCATGGCCATGGCTATTGCTGGTAGAGATCGTCAGGTCGCGCGCGTCCAGGGTGGTTCCCGCGCCCAAGGCAACAACCCCATAGCCATGCGTGCCGCTGGTGGTAATGCTGCCGCCCTCGAGCACGACTCGGCCGCCGTCTTGCGCGTAGGCGCCAAATGACTCCCGGGCAGTCAGCGAGGTGCCGGTAGCAATGATCTCACTGCCAGCGCCACTGGCCTGCAATGCATAAGCACGGTGGCTCAAGACCTGGCTATCGGCCAGGGTCACACGCCCGCCGCCGCTGGCGCTGACCCCGACGGTGAAACTGCCCGTCGCTGTACCGGCCTGGATGTCGACCCCTTGCGCGCTCAGGCTGTTGCCCTGGGCCGCGACGTTGACTGCCGCGCCAGGGCCGTCGTAGATCACCGAGTCGCCCGGCCGCAGGCTGATCGATTCGCCGCCCAGCGGATCGGAAAGATCGATCTGCCCGTAATCAGCGGCCCACCCTCGGATCGACACGGCCATGAAATACATCGTTAACAAACCCGACAGCGTCGGGCGAACCAAGCGTTGCATGAGACTCCCTGCCACATTGCCGTCGCCGTTCCCTCAAGACCGTCCGCAATGGGCAAAGGATGACCGCGGGACGCTGGGAAAATCGCGACGCTGATCGACATTGATCAGCGGCATCATCCAAGCGGTGCGAAACCTTTGTAATGAGATTGCTCTCAAAAAGCCCCGCCCCGGTTATCGGCAAGCGGTGGCAGAAGGAGCAAGGGCGCCCCGCGCATGGCGCATGCGTCTATAGAGGCGCACGCACCTATGGATATGAAGGGAGGGCCAGGCGGGCACGGCCCTGAGTTGCTTCAGGCCAGTGGTATTGCCGGCAGCCCAAGAAAGCGCGACAGCTCTTCGCGCTTCGCCAGGGCATCGCTGCGCCCCAGTTCGATCAGTTCATTGCAGTAGGCTGCCTCGAACAGCAGGTAGCTCAGGACCCCGGCACCACTGGTGCGGGTCGCCCCCGGCCCACGCAGGAAGACCCGCAGCGCTGCCGGCAACTCATGCCGATGACGCGCGGCGATCTCGTCGATGGGCTGGCTCGGCGCAATCACCAGCACTTCCACCGGGGCGATACCCAGGCGTTGATCGGCGGCACTGCCGGGTAACAGCCGGCTGAAATGATTGAGCCGTTCCAACAGCTCGATGTCGCTTTCCAGGCTGTCAATGAAGGTGCTGTTGAGCAGGTGGCCACCGATCTGCGCCAGGGTCGGCTGCTGCCCGGTGTAAGACCGCTGCAGGGAAGCGTCCGGGTCATTGCCTCGCGGATTGCCGCTGACCCCCACCACCAGCACCCGATTGGCGCCCAGGTGCAACGCCGGACTGATGGGCGCCGACTGACGCACTGCACCGTCGCCGAAATACTCCTGACCCAGCTTGACCGGAGCGAACAGCAGGGGGATTGCCGCGCTGGCCAGCAGGTGGTCCACCGTCAGGTGAGTGGGAATGCCGATCCGCCGGTGCCGCAGCCAGGGCTCGATGACTCCGCCCCCTTGGTAGAACGTCACCGCCTGGCCGGATTCATAGCCGAACGCGGTCAACGCCACGGCGTGCAGTTGCCCCTGGGAAATGGCTTCGTTGATACCCGACAGATGCATGTGCTGGTTGAGCAGTTCCCGCAGCGGTGAGTTGTTGATCAACGCCACCGGCACCTGCCCCCCCAGGCCCAACAGGCTGTGACCGACAAAGCGGCTGGCCTGACGAATCACCCCGGGCCAGTCGCTGCGCATCACCTGGCCACTGCGAAAGTTGCGCCAGAATTCCGTGAGACGCTGGATCGCAGCGGAAAAATCCGCAGCGCCACTGGCCAGGCTGACGGCATTGATCGCCCCTGCGGAAGTGCCAACGATCACCGGAAACGGATTGCGCCCCCCCGGGCCCAGCAGCTCGGCAATCGCTGCCAGCACGCCGACCTGATAGGCCGCCCGGGCGCCACCGCCGGAAAGAATCAAACCTGTAACCGGTCCCGCACTCATTGCATCACTCCATCCATGGCGCCCAAGGGCCGCTCGTCAATGCCAGGGAATCAGCCGCGCTTCTTGTAGAGCCTTGGCTCACCCGGCGGGCGGCTCTTGAAGCGGCGGTGGGCCCAGAGGTATTGCTCGGGGCAGGCACGCAGCGCCGTTTCCACCCATTGATTGATCCGCAGGCAATCCGCCTCTTCGGTAGCGCCTGGGAAATCCGTCAGGGGGGCATGGATCACCAGGCGGTAGCCACTGCCATCGGCCAGCCGCTCCTGGGTGAACGGCACCACCAGCGCCTTGCCCAGGCGGGCAAACTTGCTGGTGGCGGTGACCGTCGCCGCCTGGATGCCGAACAAGGGCACAAAAATACTCTGCTTGACGCCATAGTCCTGGTCCGGCGCATACCAGATCGCCCGTCCGGAACGCAGCAGCTTGAGCATGCCGCGCACGTCATCGCGTTCCACCGCCAGGGAATCGAGGTTGTGCCGCTCACGCCCGCGGCGCTGGATAAAGTCGAACAGCGGATTCTTGTGCTCGCGGTACATGCCGTCGATGGTGTGCTGCTGGCCCAGCAGCGCCGCGCCAATTTCCAGCGTCGTGAAGTGCAGGGCCATGAGAATCACCCCATGACCGTCGCGCTGGGCCTGCTTGAGGTATTCCAGCCCTTCGACATGGGCCAGGCGCGCCAGGCGCGGCTTGGACCACCACCAGCTCATGGCCATTTCAAAGAAAGCGATCCCGGTGGAGGCGAAGTTCTCCTTGAGCAGGTGCTTGCGCTCTGCGGCGGTTTTTTCCGGGAAGCACAATTCCAGGTTGCGTTGGGCGATCGCCCGTCGGTCGCCGGCCACCCGGTACATCAACGCCCCCAGGGCGCGACCGATTTTCAGGAGCACGGGATAGGGCAGCTGGACGATCAGCCATAACACACCAAGCCCCAGCCACAGCGGCCAGAAACGTGGAAACAAGAATGCAGCTCGAAAACGCGGGCGATCCATTACAGATTCCGGGACAGACAACAAGGCCGCGCATTCTACATCGGTTCGACCTGGCTTGCGGGGCGCGGGCGATCTCGTTATAAGTCTCGGCACTTTTAGTGACAAGCCGCCTTCTGCAGACCATGAGCCAAACCGAATCGCTAGACCAAGATCCTGTGTTCCAGTTAAAGGGCAGCATGCTCGCCATCACGGTGCTGGAGCTGGCCCGCAACGACCTTGAGGGCCTTGATCGCCAGCTGGCCGCGAAGGTCGCCCAGGCACCGAATTTCTTCAGCAATGCCCCGTTGGTGCTGGCGCTGGACAAGCTGCCTGCCGCCGAGGGCTCGGTGGATTTGCCCGGGCTGATGCGCGTCTGCCGGCAGCACGGCCTGCGCACCCTGGCAATCCGCGCCAGCCGCATTGAAGACATTGCCGCGGCAATTGCCGTCGATCTGCCCGTGCTGCCGCCTTCCGGCGCCCGGGAGCGCCCGCTTGACCCGCCGGAAAACGAAGTCAAGAAAGTGCCGGAAAAACCGCCTGAACCGACCGTCAAGCCGACCCGCATCATCACTTCGCCAGTACGCGGCGGACAGCAGATCTATGCCCAGGGTGGCGATCTGGTGGTGGTGTCCTCGGTCAGTCCCGGCGCGGAACTTCTCGCCGATGGCAATATCCATGTATACGGCCCGATGCGCGGCCGGGCCCTGGCTGGCGTCAAGGGCGACACCAAGGCGCGGATTTTCTGTCAGCAATTGAGCGCTGAACTGATCTCCATCGCTGGCCAGTACAAGGTTTCCGAGGACCTGCGACGCGACCCGTTGTGGGGCTCTGGAGTCCAGGTCAGCCTGTCGGGTGACGTGTTGAACATCACACGTCTTTAACGGATACTGCCGCATTTTCCAAGCATCTCTAAAACGTAGCGAAAACGGCTCAAACGAAGTAGGAAATTGGCAATCAGCAGTGTTTATCGACGATAAATCCTGCCGCTGACCGAGCTCCAGCCAAGGCTGTCCGACTGCAGTAGTTTTCAAGAGATGTTTTTCAGGGGCTAAAAGTCCTTTTTCCTTAGGGGTGAAACACCTTGGCCAAGATTCTCGTGGTTACATCCGGCAAGGGTGGTGTGGGTAAAACCACCACCAGCGCCGCTATCGGTACCGGCCTCGCTCTGCGCGGCCACAAAACAGTGATCGTCGACTTCGACGTCGGCCTGCGTAACCTCGACCTGATCATGGGCTGCGAGCGTCGCGTGGTGTATGACTTCGTCAATGTGGTCAATGGCGAAGCCAACCTGCAGCAAGCCCTGATCAAAGACAAGCGCCTGGAAAACCTCTACGTACTGGCCGCCAGCCAGACCCGCGACAAAGACGCGCTGACCCTGGAAGGCGTGGAAAAAGTCCTGATGGAACTCAAGGAAACCTTCGAGTTCGTGGTCTGCGACTCCCCTGCCGGTATCGAGAAAGGCGCGCACCTGGCGATGTACTTCGCCGACGAAGCGATTGTCGTGACCAACCCTGAAGTGTCTTCGGTCCGTGACTCCGACCGTATGCTCGGCCTGCTGGCCAGCAAGTCCCGCCGTGCCGAAAAGGGCGAAGACGCGATCAAGGAGCACCTGCTGCTGACCCGTTACAACCCGGAGCGCGTCAGCAACGGCGAAATGCTCGGCGTTGAAGACGTCAAAGAAATTCTCGCAGTAACCCTGCTGGGCGTCATTCCGGAATCCCAGGCAGTGCTCAAGGCTTCCAACCAGGGCGTGCCGGTGATTCTCGACGACCAGAGCGATGCGGGCCAGGCCTACAGCGACGCGGTTGATCGCCTGCTGGGCAAAACCGTGGAACACCGGTTCCTTGATGTCGAGAAGAAGGGATTCTTCGAGCGCCTGTTTGGAGGTAGATAATGAATCTTTTTGACTTCTTTCGTGCCAGCAAAAAGGTCAGCACCGCGTCGGTAGCGAAAGAGCGTCTACAGATCATCGTGGCGCATGAACGCGGCCAGCGCAGCACCCCTGATTACTTGCCCGCCTTGCAGAAGGAACTGGTGGAAGTGATCCGCAAGTACGTCAATATCGGGTCCGACGACGTGCACGTCGCACTGGAAAACCAGGGCAGCTGCTCGATCCTGGAACTCAATATCACCCTGCCTGATCGCTGATTGATCCGACGGGAGCCACGGCGGCTCGCTGGCCTGATGCACTGCATCGAGGTCGGCGAGCCGCCGTTGGCGTTTGTTACGAGGCTGTTTTAATGCCGTTGTCGAATATCCATATCCTGCATCAGGACGCCGCCGTCCTGGTGGTGAACAAACCCACCCTGCTGCTTTCAGTCCCCGGTCGCGCCGACGACAACAAGGACTGCCTGATCACCCGCCTGCAGGAAAACGGTTACCCCGAAGCCCGGATCGTCCACCGGCTGGATTGGGAAACCTCGGGCATCATTCTCCTGGCTCGGGACCCGGACACTCATCGCGAACTGTCCCGGCAGTTTCATGACCGTGAAACCGAAAAAGCCTACACCGCCCTGTGCTGGGGCCAGCCGGAACTGGACAGCGGCAGCATCGACCTGCCCCTGCGGTATGACCCACCGACCAAGCCGCGGCACGTGGTGGATCACGAATTCGGCAAAAACGCCCTGACCTTCTGGCGCGTACTGGAACGCTGCGGCGACTGGTGCCGGGTCGAACTGACGCCGATCACCGGACGCTCTCATCAACTGCGAGTGCACATGTTGTCCATCGGCCATCCGCTGCTGGGCGACGGCCTCTATGCCCACCCACAAGCCCTGGCTGCCTGGCCACGCCTGTGCCTGCACGCCAGCATGCTCAGCTTCACCCACCCCCAGACCGGCGAACGCCTGCGCTTCGACTGTCCTGCGCCGTTCTGATACCGCTTGCCGCAGGAGCCGGCTCGCCCGCGACAGGGCTCCGGCGCCCTTCTCGCCGGCAAGCCGGCTCCTACAAGGCACGCCTATACGTTAAACTCGCGCCACTGCTGTCTGGAGCTACTTATGCGCGAAGAGTTGAACCAAGGCCTGATCGACTTCCTCAAGGCCTCCCCTACCCCTTTCCATGCCACTGCCAGCCTTGTTCAACGCCTGGAAGCGGCGGGTTACCAGCGCCTCGACGAGCGCGAGCCGTGGACCACCGAGGCCAACGGTCGCTACTACGTCACCCGTAACGACTCCTCCATCGTCGCCTTCAAGCTGGGCCGTCACTCGCCTTTGCAAGGCGGTATTCGCCTGGTGGGCGCGCACACCGACAGCCCGTGCCTGCGGGTCAAGCCGCAGCCGGAACTGCAGCGCCAGGGCTTCTGGCAACTGGGCGTGGAAGTCTACGGTGGCGCACTGCTGGCGCCCTGGTTCGACCGTGACCTGTCCCTGGCCGGCCGCGTGACCTTCCGCCGCGATGGCAAGGTGGAAAGCCAACTGATCGATTTCAAGGCACCGATCGCGATCATTCCCAACCTGGCCATTCACCTCAACCGTGAAGCCAACCAGGGCTGGGCGATCAATGCACAGAACGAGCTGCCGCCGATCCTGGCGCAGTTCGCCGGCGACGAACGGGTGGATTTCCGTGCCGTGCTGACGGATCAACTGGCCCGCGAGCATGGTTTGAACGCCGACGTGGTGCTGGACTACGAGTTGAGCTTCTACGACACCCAGAGCGCTGCGGTGATCGGCCTGCACGGTGACTTCATTGCCGGTGCGCGCCTGGACAACCTGCTGTCCTGCTACGCCGGGTTGCAAGCCCTGTTGACGGCCGACAGCGACGAAACCTGCGTGCTGGTGTGCAACGACCATGAAGAAGTCGGCTCTTGCTCGGCCTGCGGCGCCGACGGCCCGATGCTCGAACAGACCCTGCGCCGCCTGCTGCCGGAGGGTGATGAGTTCGTCCGCACCATCCAGAAGTCGCTGCTGATCTCTGCGGACAACGCCCACGGCGTGCACCCCAACTACGCCGACAAGCACGACGCCAACCACGGTCCGAAACTCAACGCCGGCCCGGTGATCAAGGTCAACAGTAACCAGCGCTACGCCACCAACAGCGAAACCGCCGGGTTCTTCCGCCACCTGTGCATGGCCGAAGAGGTTCCGGTCCAAAGCTTCGTGGTGCGCAGCGACATGGGCTGCGGCTCGACCATCGGCCCGATCACCGCCAGCCACCTGGGGGTACGCACGGTGGATATCGGCCTGCCGACCTTCGCCATGCACTCGATCCGCGAGCTTTGCGGCAGCCATGACCTGGCCCACCTGGTGAAAGTGCTGAGCGCCTTCTACGCCAGCCGCGAACTGCCTTGAGGCAGATGGCGGGCGCCTGTTCGGGCGCCCGCCGGTTTCTGATGCACATCAACCCGGGTCGCGCCAAAGCGACCTAGACTTATACGTACTCCTCCTGACAAGGCCGTCGTCATGATCTCGATGTCTTCATTTCACTCCATGCTCATCCCGATTCTCACGGGCATGATCCTGTTGGCCATCGGTTTCAACTTCCGGGACAAGAACCTCGGTGTGTTCAGCATGTGGGTCGGCATGCTGCTGATTCTCGGCACCGTGGTCTACAAGATCCTGGCCAAGCTCGCGGAATAAATGCAGCACCTACCCTCGCATTGATTTTGGTGGCCTCGTACACTCGGTCGATCCGTTTTTCCCCGAGGTTGACCGCCCAGTGTTCGCTCGTCTTTTCGCCCTGCCCTGCTATGTACTTGTCTGCCTGCTGACCCTGCTACCGCTGGGCAGCGCTCAGGCAGTGGGCCTGCCCGGCCTGCTGGGCAACCAGACCAAGGCGCAGCCCCAGGCCGAGGAACCCCTGGGGCAATCCCTGGATGAGGTGATCAAGTCCCTGGAAAACGACCAGCAACGCGCCAAGCTGCTGGCGGACCTGAAGAAGCTGCGAGACGCCACGAAAAAAGCCCAGCCCACTCCCGAAGAAGGCGTGCTCGGCCTGATTGGCGGCACCCTGTCGAACCTGGAAAAACAATTCTCCGGCGCCGACAGCCCGGTTACCCGCTGGTCCGACGAGTTCGATCAGGCCAAGGACGAACTCTCGGCGCTGATGCTGCCCGCCAGCCAGTGGCTGCCGATCATCTTTGCCTTTGCCCTGATCCTCATGGTCTGGAGCCTGCTGGCCGCCGCGCTGATCTGGCTCAGCCATCGGGTGCGCCTGCGCTTCGGCCTGACCGAAGACCTGCCCCAGCACCCCAAGACCTGGGACCTGCTGCGCTTTGCCCTGCGCAAGCTCGGCCCCTGGCTGATCGCCCTGCTGATCACCGTCTACATGACCTATTCCCTGCCCTCTTCCCTGGGCAAGGACCTGGCCATGGTCCTGGCCTATGCGCTGGTGGTCGGCACCTGCTTCTCGGCGATCTGCGTGGTGGCGTTCTCCGTGCTCGATGGCCCGCACCGCCATCGCGCGCTGTACATCCTGCGCCGCCAGGCCTTCCGCCCGCTGTGGTGGATCGGCAGTTTCGCCGCCTTTGGCGAAGCCCTGAGCGACCCGCGCATGGTCGCCAGCCTCGGCCAGCACTTGGCCCACACCGCGGCGACCTTCGCCAATGTGATGGCGGCGCTGTCCACCGGGGTGTTCATCCTGCGTTTCCGCCGGCCAATCGCCCACCTGATCCGCAACCAGCCGCTGTCCCGGCGCCTGACCCGCCGGGCCCTGAGCGACACCATCGAAATCATCGGCACCTTCTGGTACCTGCCGGCGCTGGTGCTGGTGGGCATTTCGCTGTTCGCCACCTTCGTTTCCGCCGGCGACACCAGCACCGCCCTGCGCCAGTCCCTGCTGTGTACCGTGCTGCTGGTGCTGTGCATGGTGATCAACGGCCTGGTGCGGCGCCACGCGCTCAAGCCCCAGCGTGGGCACAAACGCCACGCGCTGTACTCCGAAAGGCTGAAAAGCTTCTTCTATACCCTGGCCCACCTGGCGGTGTGGCTGGCGTTCATCGAACTGGGCCTGCGGGTCTGGGGCATGTCGCTGATCCGCTTCACCGAAGGCGACGGCCATGAAGTCAGCGTCAAGCTGTTCAGCCTCGGCGGCACCCTGATCTTCGCCTGGCTGATCTGGATTCTCAGCGACACCGCGGTGCATCACGCTCTGACCCGCTCGCGCAAAGGCCTGGCCAATGCCCGCGCGCAAACCATGATGCCGCTGATCCGCAACGTGCTGTTCGTGGCGATCTTCATCATCGCCACCATCGTCGCCCTGGCCAACATGGGCATGAACGTCACGCCACTGCTGGCCGGTGCCGGTGTCATCGGCCTGGCCATCGGTTTCGGCGCCCAGTCCCTGGTGGCGGACCTGATCACCGGCCTGTTCATCATCATCGAGGACTCCCTGGCCATCGACGACTACGTGGATGTCGGCGGCCACCTCGGCACCGTCGAGGGCCTGACCATCCGTACCGTGCGCCTGCGGGACATCGACGGCATCGTGCACACCATCCCGTTCAGCGAGATCAAGAGCATCAAGAACTACTCCCGGGAGTTCGGCTACGCGATCTTCCGCGTGGCGATTCCCTACAACATGGAGATCGACGACGCGATCAAGCTGATGCGCGATGTCGGCCAGAAGATGCGCACCGACCCGTTGCAGCGGCGCAATATCTGGTCACCGCTGGAGATTCAGGGCGTGGAAAGCTTCGAGTCCGGCAGCGCCATCCTCCGAGCCCGTTTCAAGACTGCGCCGATCAAGCAATGGGAGGTGTCCCGGGCCTTCAACCTGTCCCTCAAGCGTCACCTCGACGAAGCCGGGCTGGACCTGGCCACCCCGCGCATGAGCATTCAGGTGATCACCCCCGGAAGTACCCCGGAAAAACAATGACCCTGTAGGAGCCGGCTGCCGGCGAACGGCACCGGCCTCTAAAGCACGTCAACGCCGACATGAATCGCGTCATGCCGCCAGAACTCCAGATCACAATCGATCAGCCGCTCGTGCTGGTCATAGTTGACCCGGGCGATGCGCAGTCCAGGGCTGCCCACCGAGACCTTCAAGACCGCCGCCGCTTCCGGCTGTAATGAAGTGGGCACGATCTCGAAGCGCACCCGCCCGTAATGCAGGTCGTAATGCCGGGCATAGAGCTCGGTGATCGACTGGTTCAGGTCCAGCTCGAGAATCTTCGGAAAGTACTTGGGGTTCAGGTAGTGCTCGACGTACAGCACCAACCGGTCGTCGATGCGCCGCGCCCGGCAGATCTGGATCACGCTGGACAGCGCCGGTAGTTGCAGCCAGGCGCAGACCGCCGCCGAAGCCGGTTGCAGGCGCGCCGAGATCACCTCGGTGGAAGGCACTCGCCCCTGGGCACTGACCATGGCGTGGAAGTGGCTGCGCTGCATCAGGTTGTAGGCCAGGCGCGGCGGCGACACAAACCAGCCACGGCGCTCCTCACGGTAGATCTGCCCCTGGGCCTCCAGTTGCAGCAAGGCCTCGCGCACGGTGATGCGGGTGGTGGCGAACAGTTCGCTGAGCTTGCGCTCGGCCGGCAGCTTGCTGCCCGGCGCCAACAGACCGTGGGCGATCTGCTCCTGCAGGACCTGGCCGATGGCTGTCACCGCTTTGGTTGCATCAATACGCATCAACGTTACCTATCTGGACTAGACCAGCACTGTTTCAGGGCAGCGCGGTGGCCGGCGCAGCGCTCTGCATCGGTGCCCAAAGCCTAGGCAATGCATATGACTGAGAGATGACAAAGCCGCTGAGCGGGCCCCTGGCGAACCTGCAAATTACCCGCCAGAACCTTGCAGAACGGGTGTTTTGGCATGGTCTACGCTTATTTCGCAGCGCCAGACCTGCGCCCGAATCCATGCGTCGACCGTTGGCACCGACATCAAAGTGTCATCCAACACGCCTAAATTGGCTCAGGTATTGCTGACCTAGACCAACCCACCGCAAGACCGTCGATAAAAACGCAGCGTTGAACACGCCCAAAGGAGCTTCGGATGAAACAGCTTTTCCTGGCATCACTGTTAGGCTCGACCATTGCCCTGTGCACCGCCGCCATGGCTGCTGATAACGATTTGAAAACCCTGGAAGCCGCTGCGAAAGCAGAAGGCGCGGTCAACAGCGTCGGCATGCCCGATGACTGGGCCAACTGGAAAGGTACCTGGGAGGACCTGGCGAAAACCTACGGCCTCAAGCACATCGACACCGACATGAGCTCGGCCCAGGAGATCGCCAAGTTCGCCGCCGAGAAAGACAACGCCAGCGCTGATATCGGCGACGTTGGTGCCGCCTTCGGCCCGATCGCGGTCAAACAGGGCGTGGCCCAGCCTTACAAGCCAAGCACCTGGGCCCAGGTCCCGGATTGGGCCAAGGACAAGGACGGCAACTGGGCGCTGGCCTACACCGGCACCATCGCCTTCATCATCAACAAGAAGCTGCTGCACGGCTCTGACGCCCCCAAGAGCTGGGCCGACCTGGAAAAGGGCAAGTACAAGGTTTCCATCGGGGACGTGAGCACCGCCGCCCAGGCCGCCAACGGCGTGTTGGCCGCCGCCATTGCCAAGGGCGGTAACGAGAAGAACATCCAGCCGGCGCTGCTGATGTTCGCCGAAATCGCCAAGCAGGGTCGGCTGTCCCTGGCCAACCCGACCATCGCCACCATGGAAAAGGGTGAAGTGGAAGTCGGCGTGGTCTGGGACTTCAACGGCCTGAGCTATCGCAACAAGATGGTCAACAAGGATGACTACGAAGTGCTGATCCCGTCCGACGGCTCGGTGATCTCCGGCTACACCACCATCATCAACAAGTACGCCAAGCACCCCAACGCCGCCAAGCTGACCCGCGAATACATCTTCAGCGATGCTGGCCAGATCAACCTGGCTCGCGGCAATGCCCGGCCGATCCGTGCCGAGCACCTGACCCTGCCAGCGGACGTGCAGGCCAACCTGCTGCCCAACGAGCAGTACAAGCACGTAACGCCGATCAAGGACGCCGATGCCTGGGAGAAAACCTCCAAGGCCCTGCCGCAGAAGTGGCAGGAAGAAGTGATCATCAACATGCAGTAAGGCTGCCCCCCCTGTGGGAGCCGGCTTGCCGGCGAATGGCTGTACGGCGCCGCACAACAAGGCGCGCCGAGACGTTCGCCGGCAAACGTAACGCCACCCGGCCGGCTGCCACAGGTTCCACGCCATGCCCGATCCCGGAGTCCTCCCGCTCATGAAGCACAACGTCATCCTTGTGGTGCTCGACGGCCTCAACTACACGGTGGCCCAGCACGCCCTGGGACACTTGCAGGCCTATGCCGGCGCCGGACGCGCCGCCCTGTACAAGCTGCACTGCGAACTACCTGCCCTGTCTCGTCCGCTGTATGAATGCATCCTCACGGGCGTGGCACCGATCGACAGCGGCATCGTGCACAACCAGGTCTCGCGCCTGTCCACCCAGCGCAGCCTGTTCCACTACGCCCGCGATGCCGGCCTGATCACCGCCGCCGCGGCCTATCACTGGATAAGCGAGCTGTACAACCGCTCACCGTTCAACGCCCCGCGCGACCGCCATACCGCCAACCCGGAACTGCCGATCCAGTACGGCCACTTCTACTGGAACGACCACTACCCCGATTCCCACCTGTTCGCCGATGCGGAGAACCTGCGCCTGCGCCATCAACCAAACCTGCTCCTGGTGCACCCGATGAACATCGACGATGCCGGGCACAAGCACGGCCTGGACAGCGCGCAGTACCGCAACAGCGCCCGCTCGGTGGACATCATCCTCGCCGACTACCTGCAAGGCTGGCTCGACGCCGGTTACCAGGTGCTGGTGACGGCCGACCACGGCATGAACAACGACCGTTCGCACAACGGCCTGCTGGCCGAGGAACGGGAAGTCCCGCTGTTCGTGCTCGGCGACGCCTTCAGTCTCGACCCAGGGGCCGCGCCGAAACAGACCGAGCTCTGCGGCACTGTCTGCCAACTGCTGGGCGTGGCCCATGACAAACCTTTCTGCCGGGAGCTGTTGCAGTGAATTCAGTCACCCGTGGCAAATGGCTGGCGGCCCTGTGCCTGGTGCCCTTTGCCCTGTTCTTCATCGTGTTCCAGATCGCCCCGCTGGTGTGGGTGCTGATCAACAGCCTGCAGTCGGAAGAATTCGGCTGGGGCCTGGCCAACTTCAACAAGATCTTCAGTTCGAAGTTCTACCTGCAGGCCATCCAGTACAGCCTGGAGATCAGTTTCTGGTCCAGCGTGTTCGGCATCATCATCGCCGTGCTGGGCAGCTACTCGCTGCGGCGGGTGGACTCCAAGCTGCGCAACTTCGTCAACGCCTTCGCCAACATGACCAGCAACTTCGCCGGCGTGCCCCTGGCCTTTGCCTTCATCATCCTCCTGGGTTTCAACGGCACCATCACCATCATGCTCAAGCAGTCGGGGATCATTCAGGACTTCAACCTGTACTCCAAGACCGGGCTGATCATTCTCTACACCTACTTCCAGATTCCCCTGGGGGTGCTGCTGCTCTACCCGGCCTTCGACGCCCTGCTTGAAGACTGGCGCGAATCCGCCGCGCTGCTGGGCGCCAGCGGCTGGCAGTTCTGGCGGCATATCGGCCTGCCGGTGCTGACCCCGGCGCTGCTCGGCACCTTCGTCATCTTGCTGGCCAACGCCCTGGGCGCCTACGCCACGGTCTACGCCCTGACCACCGGCAACTTCAACGTGCTGCCGATCCGTATCGCCGCCATGGTTTCCGGGGACATCTCCCTGGATCCGAACATGGCCAGCGCCCTGGCCGTCGTGCTGGTGGCACTGATGACCCTAGTGACCATCGTCCATCAGCTGCTGTTGAAGAGGAGCTACCATGTCTCGCGCTGAACCCGGCTCCGCCGCGCTCTACCACCGCGTAGTGGTCTACTTGCTGTTCGCCATCCTGCTGCTGCCGCTGCTGGGGACCTTTGTCTACTCCATCGCCAGTAGTTGGTCGGCGACCATCCTGCCCAGCGGTTTCACCTTCAAGTGGTACCTGCAGCTGTGGAGCGACCCACGCTTTCTCAATGCCTTCGGCCAGTCGCTGCTGGTCTGCGTCGGTGCGCTGGTGCTGTCGGTGGTGCTGATCCTGCCGCTGCTGTTCGTGGTGCATTACCACTTCCCCAAGCTTGATGCGCTGATGAACATCCTGATCCTGCTGCCCTTCGCGGTACCGCCGGTGGTGTCCTCGGTGGGCCTGCTGCAGCTCTATGGTTCGGGGCCCTTCGCCATGGTCGGCACGCCCTGGATCCTGATCGGCTGCTACTTCACCGTGGCGCTGCCGTTCATGTACCGGGCCATCACCAACAATCTGCAAGCGATCAACCTGCGGGACCTGATGGACGCCGCCCAACTGCTCGGTGCCAGCACCTGGCAGGCGGCCTTCCTGGTGGTCCTGCCGAACCTGCGCAAGGGCTTGATGGTGGCGCTGCTGCTGTCGTTCTCGTTCCTGTTCGGCGAATTCGTGTTCGCCAACATCCTGGTGGGCACCCGCTATGAAACCCTGCAGGTCTACCTGAACAACATGCGCAACAGCAGCGGCCACTTCACCAGCGCCCTGGTGATTTCCTACTTCTTCTTTGTGCTGGTTCTGACCTGGGCCGCCAACATCTTGAACAAGGACAAAAGCCAATGAGCTTCGTCAGCGTCCAACACCTGCAAAAGAACTACGCCGGCACCACGGTGTTCAGCGACATCAATTGCGAAATCCGCAAGGGCGAGTTCGTCACCCTGCTCGGCCCTTCCGGCTGCGGCAAGTCGACCCTGCTGCGCTGCATCGCCGGGCTGACCCCGGTGGACGGCGGCAAGATCCTCCTCGACGGCCAGGACATCGTGCCCCTGAGCCCGCAGAAACGCGGGATCGGCATGGTGTTCCAGAGCTACGCGCTGTTCCCCAACATGACGGTGGAACAGAACGTGGCCTTTGGCCTGCGCATGCAGAAGGTCAATGCCGACGACAGCCACAAGCGCGTGCAGGAGGCCCTGCAACTGGTGGAGCTCAACGACTACGCCAGCCGCTACCCGCATCAACTGTCCGGCGGCCAGTGCCAGCGCGTGGCCCTGGCCCGCTCCCTGGTGACCCGCCCGCGCCTGCTGTTGCTGGATGAGCCGCTGTCGGCCCTGGATGCACGGATCCGCAAGCACCTGCGCGAACAGATCCGCAACATCCAGCGGGAACTGGGCCTGACAACCATCTTCGTCACCCACGACCAGGAAGAAGCCCTGACCATGTCCGACCGAATCTTCCTGATGAACCAGGGCAGGATCGTCCAGAGCGGCGACGCCGAAACCCTCTACACCGCGCCGGTGGATGCCTTCGCCGCAGGTTTTATCGGCAACTACAACCTGCTGGACGCCGAAAGCGCCAGCAAGTTGCTGCAGCGGCCGGTCAACGGGCGCATCGCCATTCGCCCGGAAGCCATCGAACTGCGCAAGGAAGGCCAACTGGATGCCCTGGTGCGCAGCCACAGCCTGCTGGGCAACGTGATCCGCTATCGGGTGGAAGCCCACGGCGTTGAACTGGTGGTGGATGTACTCAATCGTTCGGCCGATGACCTTCATGCAGACGGCCAGCGTCTGGCATTGACCATCGATCCGGCAGCCCTGTGTGAGGTAGCCTGATGGCATTCACGCAATTGATCCTGAAGAGAGAACGGCACTGATGGCCTTGGCAATTTTTGATCTGGACGAAACCCTGATTCACGGCGACTGCGCCACCCTCTGGAGCGAGCAGATGGGCCGCCTGGGCTGGGTCGACCGCGAGTCCTTCATGCGCCGCAACCATGAACTGATGGACGCCTACAGCCACGGCAAGCTGGCCATGGAGGAGTTCATGGATTTCAGCCTGGAGCCCATCACCGGGCGCACTCCGGAAGAAGTCGCGCACTTGGTCGAGCCCTGGGTCGAAGAGGTGATCGAACCGATCATCTTCAGTGATGCCTGCAAGGCGATCGCCGCCCATCGCCAGGCCGGCGACCGGATCCTGGTGATCTCGGCCTCGGGCACCCACCTGGTGAAACCGATCGCGGCCCGCCTGGGCATCGATGAAGTGCTGGGCATCGAACTGGAGGTGCAGCATGGCACCTACAGCGGCCGCACCGTGGGCACCCTGACTTACCGCGAAGGCAAGATCACCCGCCTGCTGGAATGGCTGGATGCCGAGGAAGAGAACCTGGAAGGCGCGACCTTTTACTCCGACTCGCGCAACGACCTGCCGTTGCTGCTGCGAGTGGATCACCCGCAAGTGGTGAACCCGGACCCGGTATTGCGTGAGCACGCAGAGAAAGCCGGCTGGCTGATCCACCACTGGAAGTAGTCATCCACCGAGGCGCCCTGAGAGCCAGCTCCCATCGGAGCTGGCGTGTGCAGGGGCTCAGGTCAGGCTGGGGTCGATCACCAGCACCAGCTTGCCCGAGACCTGATTGGTCGCCAGTTCGGCAAAGGCGGCTTCAGCGTCCTGGATCGGGAAAGTCCTGGCCAACTGCGGGCTCAGGCGGCCTTCGCTGAACAGCGGCCAGACATTCTGCCCAAGGTCGCTCAACAGGTCGGCCTTGAACTGCTCGTCACGGCTGCGCAACGTCGAACCCAGCAACTGGATGCGCTTGGCCAGAACCTGGGCCAGGTCCAGTTGCGCTTCGCGCCCCCCCATCAAGCCAATCAACACCCAACGCCCGTCCACGGCCAGCAACTTGAGGTTGTTGGCCGCGTAATTGGCCCCCACCGGATCAAGGACGACATTGAACGGGCCAAAATCCCGCAGTGCCTCCAGGCCATCGGTGCGCACCACTCCGCCCTGGGCACCCAGGCTTTCGCAGTAAGCCAGGCGATCGGCAGAGCCGACACTGACCCAGCACGGGTTGCCAAACGCCTTGCACAGCTGAATGGCCGCCGAGCCGACGCCACTGGCGCCAGCGTGCAACAGCACCTTCTCGCCGGGCTTGAGCGCTGCCAGCTGGAACAGATTCAGCCAGGCCGTGCTGTAGACCTCAGGCAGCGCAGCGGCCTCGGCCAGGGACAAGCCCTCGGGCACTGGCAGCACATGCCGGGCATCCACCACCACTTCTTCGGCCATGCCGCCGCCTGCCAGCAGCGCACAAACCCGATCGCCCACCTGCCAGGACGAACCCGGGCCCACTTCACTGATCACCCCGGAGCACTCCAGGCCCAGAGCCTTGCTGGCCCCGGGAGGTGGCGGATAGAGCCCGGCACGTTGCAACAAGTCAGCTCGATTGAGGCCCGCTGCCGCCACCTGAATGCGAACTTGCCCTACATCACAGACAGGACTTGGCTCTTCAACCCACTCCACATGACCTTCAACGCCTTGCAATGCTTTCACAGTGCCTCCATAGTGAGTCTGGACTGAGCCCGGAGCGGTAGCACCGGGCTTTTTGCATTATGCGACCGGTCCTTATGGAACCGGCGACTTCAAAGACGGCCTAATATGCGTTATCAATTGCCCCCGCGTCGAATCAGCATGAAGCATTTGTTCCCCAGCACCGCCCTCGCTCTTTTCATTGGTTTCGGCCTGCTGCCGATGTCGACCAATACGTTCGCAGCCAATAGCTGGGACAATCTTCAGCCCGATCGCGATGAGGTAATTGCCAGCCTCAATGTTGTTGAACTGCTCAAACGCCACCATTACAGCAAACCGCCGCTGGATGATGCGCGCTCGGTAATCATCTACGACAGCTACTTGAAACTGCTGGACCCCTCGCGCAGCTACTTCATGGCCAGCGACATTGCGGAATTCGACAAATGGAAAACCCAGTTTGACGACTTCCTCAAGAGCGGCGACCTGAACGCCGGGTTCACCATCTACAAACGTTATCTGGACCGGGTCAAATCCCGCCTGGACTTCGCCCTGGCCGAGCTCGCCAAGGGCGTCGACAAGATGGATTTCACCACCAAGGAAACCTTGCTGATCGATCGCAAGGACGCCCCTTGGCTCAAGACCACTGCCGAACTCGACGACCTGTGGCGCAAACGCGTCAAGGACGAAGTGCTGCGGATGAGAATCGCCGGCAAGGATCCCAAGCAGATCCAGGAAACCCTGACCAAGCGCTACAAGAACCAACTGGCGCGCCTGGATCAGACCCGGGCCGAAGATATCTTCCAGGCCTACATCAACACCTTCGCCATGTCCTACGACCCGCACACCAACTATCTGTCGCCAGATAACGCGGAAAACTTCGACATCAACATGAGCCTGTCGCTGGAAGGCATCGGCGCCGTGTTGCAGAGCGACAACGACCAGGTCAAGGTCGTGCGCCTGGTGCCGGCTGGCCCGGCGGACAAGACCAAGCAAGTAGCCCCCGCGGACAAGATCATCGGTGTTGCCCAGGGTGACAAGGAAATGGTCGACGTGGTGGGCTGGCGCCTGGACGAAGTCGTCAAGTTGATCCGTGGTCCGAAAGGCACCTTGGTCCGCCTGGAAGTGATTCCGGCGAGCAACGCGCCAAACGACCAGACCAGCAAGATCGTGCCTATCACCCGTGAAGCGGTGAAGCTCGAAGACCAGGCGGTGAAGAAGTCGATCCTCAACCTCAAGCAGGATGGCAAGGACTACAAGCTCGGGGTCATCGAGATCCCGGCCTTCTACCTGGACTTCAAGGCGTTCCGAGCTGGCGATCCGGACTACAAGAGCACCACCCGTGACGTGAAGAAACTGCTGACCGAGTTGCAGAAAGACAAGGTCGACGGTGTCGTCATCGACCTGCGCAACAACGGCGGCGGCTCTCTCCAGGAAGCCACCGAACTGACCAGCCTGTTCATCGACAAAGGCCCGACCGTCCTGGTACGCAACGCCGACGGCCGTGTGGATGTGCTGGAAGACGAAAACCCCGGCGCCTTCTACAAAGGCCCGATGGCGCTGCTGGTCAACCGCCTCTCGGCTTCGGCGTCGGAAATTTTCGCCGGTGCCATGCAGGACTACCACCGCGCACTGATCATTGGTGGCCAGACTTTCGGTAAAGGCACGGTGCAGACCATTCAGCCGCTGAACCACGGCGAACTGAAACTGACCCTGGCCAAGTTCTACCGGGTTTCCGGACAGAGCACCCAGCATCAGGGCGTGCTGCCGGACATCGGCTACCCGTCGATCATCGACACCAAGGAAATCGGCGAAAGCGCCCTGCCTGAAGCCATGCCATGGGACACCATCCGCCCGGCCATCAAGCCCGCCGTGGATCCGTTCAAGCCGTTCCTGGCCCAGCTCAAGGCCGAGCATGAAAGCCGCTCGGCGAAAGACCCGGAGTTCGTGTTCATCCGCGACAAGCTGGCCCTGGCACAGAAGCTGATGGCGGAAAAAACCGTCAGCCTCAATGAAGGCGACCGTCGCGCACAACATGCTGATATCGAAGCCAAGCAACTGGCCCTGGAAAACGCCCGACGCAAAGCCAAGGGCGAAGAGCCACTGAAAGAGCTGAAGAAAGAAGACGAGGACGCGCTGGCTGCCGCCGAGCCGGACAAGACCAAGCCGGAAGATGACGCCTACCTGAGTGAAACCGGGCGCATTTTGTTGGACTATCTGAAGCTCAACACCTCGGTGGCCAAGCACTGAAGATGATGGCAATTTAATTCGATCGCTCCCCGGATCGTCATTAAACAGTCATCATTCTGTCGTGAAATAAAGGACCGGGCGCCGCTCTCCAACCAGAGCCGCGCCCGGTCCTTTTTTTATCGACAGAGATCACCATGACCACGACCGAACAGCTGAGTGCATTGAGTTCTATCCTGGCTCAAAGCGGTTTGCACAGCCTGTTCCAACCGATCATCAGCCTGTCCGAACGGCGCATCCTGGGGTACGAGGCCCTGAGTCGCGGCCCCTCCAACAGTCCCCTGCACTCCCCGGTCGCCCTGTTTGCGGTGGCGCGTCAGGCCGGACGCCTCAGCGAGCTGGAGATTGCCTGCCGGCACAGCGCCTGCAAACGCTTCAGTGAACAGCACTTGCCGGGGAAACTGTTCCTCAACGTCTCGCCGGAATCCCTGCTGGAAGCCGCTCACCAACCCGGGCGCACGCTGCAACTGCTTGAGGACTTTGGAATTCCTCCCAGCCAGGTGGTGATCGAACTCACCGAGCAGACGCCAATCGATGATTTCCAGTTGCTGCAAAATGCCCTGCACCATTACCGCGACATGGGCTTCTCGATTGCCCTGGACGACCTTGGGGCCGGCTACTCCAGCTTGCGCCTGTGGTCGGAGTTGCGCCCGGACTACGTAAAAATCGACCGGCACTTTATCGACGGCATCCATCAGGATGCGCTCAAGCGCGAGTTTGTCGGCTCGATCCTGCAAATCGCCAAAGCCTCCCGGGCCCAGGTGATCGCCGAAGGGATCGAATTGACCGAAGAGCTGGCGGTGCTGACGGAAATGGGTGTCGATCTGGTCCAGGGCTACCTGCTGTGTCGCCCCCAGGAACAGCCGCCACGGGACGCTCGGGCAATGATGCCCAAACATGACAACACCAGCGTGGCCCTAAACGATGAAGGCAGTGACCTCAGCGCACTGCTCAACGAGCAGCCGGCAGTGGCACGCAACACCCCCACCGCAGATGTCCTGGAAGCCTTTCGCCGACAAGCCAATCTGAACTCCCTGGCAGTGCTCGACGAACGGGGCCAGCCGTGCGGAATCGTCCACCGGCACTCCCTCTCCGACGCCTTGCTCAAGCCGTTTGCCACCGATCTGTTCGCCCGCAAGCCCATCAGCCGACTGATGAACGACGACTTCCTCGCCGTCGAACTCAGCCAGTCGCTGCAGCAGGTCAGCCGCCTGATCACCAGCCGCGCGCGCCAGCGCATCGAAGAAGACTTCATCATCACCTTGAACGGGCATTACCTGGGGCTGGGACGGGTGATCGATGTGCTCAAACTGATTACCGAGCTGAAGATCCAGCAAGCGCGGTACGCCAACCCACTGACCCTGCTGCCTGGCAATGTGCCAATCCAGCAGTGCCTTAGCCGCCTGCTGCAGCAAGCTCGAGAATCAGTGATCTGCTACGTGGACATCGACAGCTTCAAACCCTTCAACGATATCTACGGTTATGGCCGTGGCGATGAAGTGCTGCTGTGCCTGGCCCAATGCCTGAATGACCGGGTCGACCCGAGCCGCGACTTCGTCGGGCACATCGGCGGCGATGATTTCCTGCTGGTGCTGGGACCTGAAGACTGGCGCCGACGCCTGAACCAGTTGCTGGATGACTTTCACAGCCAATGCCGCCGTTTCTACCGCAGCGAACACCTGGAGGCCGGCTGCTTTGTTGCCCCCAACCGGCAGGGTATCCGCCAGGAGTTTCCCCTGTTATCGCTGTCGATCGGCGTGGTGCACCTGTATGCCGAGGCTTGTGGACAACTGGACTCCAGCCAACTGGCGGAGCTGGCCTCCCAGGCCAAGCATCACGCCAAGAACGTCCAGGGCTACAGCATCCACGTGATTGACAGCCTGGAAGCCGCTGCCAGCCTGGGAGCGCATCCCCTCAATGAGCCGCTGCGGGATCAGCCGACTGATCGAGCTGCGTCAGTTTGAGCTCCGCAAGAGGATGACCGGCCTGCGCCGAGAGCCTCCACCACCGAGCTGCCTCGACGGCATCGGGAGCCCTGCTGGGCGAACCGGCCAGGCTGATCACGCCAAGCTGATAGGCCGCCTTGCCGTCACCCGCCAAAGCAGCCAGACGCAACAGGCGCTGACCTTCCTCACGGGCGCCAAGCCCCTGCCCGCGAAAGGTCAGAATGTGCCCATAGAAACTCAGCGCACCGACGTTGCCCAGATTGGCCATGCGTGCAAACTGCCCTTCCATCCAGCGCCAGATACGCGGCTGACGGACAAACCACGGCCAATGAAACAAGCGGCGCGCCAACCAATAACCAAGTCGCGCCTTGAGTCGCAGGAACATTCAAGCCTCCGCTGATTCGGGGTATTCGTATTCAAAGACTCGCACCACTTCCGAGGCATGCCATGAAGCCGCGGCAACGCCATCGGAAGGCCCGGAAAAGCGTCCCAGACGCTCCACGCATTCAAAGAACCCGGTACGTGGCAAGCGACTGGCCCCCTGGCTGATCACCAGGGAACTGCGCAACGGCTGTTCGGCTCGTGCATCCAGGGCCGCCAGATGCTCCAGCGCTGCCGTCAGGGTCTGCATGGCCGGGCTGGGCAGTTGCAAGCGCTCCAACAATGCTCGATAGGTTAAAAGATGCCGCTGACGACGGGCCTGATCCAGCTCACCCAACAGCCCATCCCAGTGCTGACGACTGATCCTTACACTCACGATTGCTCCCTCCACCCCGGCACCGTCAACTCCCAGGCCAGGCTGCGGCGAATCGCAGCGTCGGGTTGACGCTCGCCGCTTTCAATCAGGGCCAGGTAAGACGGACTGATACCCACTTTGCGGGCCAACGCCTCAATGGCGATGCCCTTCCCTTCGCGCAGATTGCGTAATTGATCCAGGCCCGGAAGACTCTGGGCTGGTGTTGCTGCCTGAGACGTTGCGGCAGCGTGCGGCGGTTGTTCAGTAAGACCTGCGGCTGACAATAAAGCTTGATACTGAGCCCACGGCAGAACCGCATACTCGGGCTCGCCATCGCGTTCAATAATCTGAATATCCATTACTACCCCGTAGGACAACGACACTTAGCGAGTCGGACTTTTCCCTTGAAGTGTAATCCTAACAGCGGCAACGGTCGCGGGGAGCATGATTGTTGTGGGAGCCGGTGAATGTCCTCAGTTTTTCCGTGGTCCCTCCAGCAACAATTGCTCAGGGGTGTCCGGCAACCGTTCGACCACCGCAAGTTTTTCCGGCATTTGTCGCTTGCGCCAGGCTCGGAAGGCGTTGAGCTCGTCATCCAGGGTCTTCATCAGCCAGGCCAGCACGGCGATATCGTCAAGCATGCCGAACACCGGGATGAAATCAGGAATCGCGTCCACCGGGCTGAGGAAGTACATCAGGCCCGCCACCACCGACAGCAGCGCCTTGGGGCTGATACCCCGGTACTCGCCGCGCCAATAGGCCAGGCACAGTGCCTGCAGCAGCCGCAGGTCCTCTTTGACCTTACCCAGGCGACTGCCCTGGCTAGCGCCTTTGCTGGCCACGGCGAACAGCAGCGTGGGTAAACGACCACGGCTCAGCAAGCGCCCCGCCAATGGCAGGAAACGGGCAAAATTCCAGGGTGCTTTCATCATCACTCCCACTGAAATGTTATCCACACAAATTGTGGATAACCTTGTGAACAGAGCCATTTTTCACGGCTGAAAGCCCCGTTTCATAAGGGCTGAGCTCAGATCGGGCGTTTTTTACTCACATAAAAAAACCCATAATTTCATTGACTTGGCAGCCTCCAACGACTACCTACCGCTGACACCCTGTTCAGACCGCCCACACTGCCGTCGGTTCGGATAATTTGCCAGCGCCATCCCACAGAAACGACAACGCCCCGTAAGAACGGGGCGTTGGCTTCAGGCGCAGAGGCAGGTTACTTGGCGGCGTCCTGCTTGGCTGGATCCTTGATACCCAGCAGCTCCAGCTCGAATACCAGCACCGAATTGGCTGGAATCGCCGGGCTCGGGCTTTGAGCGCCGTAAGCCAGGTCGCTAGGGATGTACAGCTTGTACTTCTCACCTACGTGCATCAATTGCAGGCCTTCGACCCAACCCGGAATCACACCGCTGACCGGCAGATCAATCGGGCTGCCGCGCTCGACCGAGCTGTCGAACACAGTGCCGTTGGTCAGAGTACCGGTGTAGTGAACAGTCACCACATCAGTCGGCTTGGGCTGAGGGCCATCAGCCTTTTTCAGTACTTCGTACTGCAGGCCGGAGGCGGTGGTGGTCACGCCGGCTTTCTTGCCGTTCTCTTCGAGGAATTTCTTGCCGGCTGCAGCCGACTCTTCGCTCATCTTGGCCATGCGCTCTTCGGCACGCTTTTGCAGCGCGGCAAAGGCCTCAACCAGTTCGTCATCCTTCAGCTTCTGTTCTTTCTTGCCAACGGCATCTTCGATGCCCTGGGCTACCGCTTTGGAATCCAGGTCATCCATGCCTTCCTGAGCAAGACTCTTGCCCATGTTCAGGCCGATGCCGTAGGAAGCTTTTTGCGCCGGGGTTTTCAGCTCTACGCTGGTCTGCGAATCACAACCCGCAAGTACCAGGCTAACCAGGGCCACCGCCGCCGCCAACCGATGCTGTTTCATGCTATTTCCTTGTTCATGCGCCTAAAGGGCAATCGAATAAAGCCGCGAGCTTATCAGGCGACCACGACCAATGGCTACCGGCGTAAGAGTAGTAAATGTCCGATAAGTTCACGTCTTTAAACGCGTTTTTATGCACTGGGGTACGCCCTGCCCAGGCTGCTTGCCAAGGCGCTTGAACGGGCGCAAATAACCATAGCGCAAGTAATGGCTACTTGCCGCGTCAGATGAGCTCAGGCATAAGGAAACGAAATTCGACAAGGAAGTACATCTTGCGCCTCATCTACCGTGTTTTGCTATTGATTGCCGTGTTGATCGGCATTGTCCTGGCTGTGGTCCTGTACTACATCGCCAACCCGAAACTTCCCGACTATGTACCCGTTGAACAGGTGCATTACCTGGATCAATGGGATGCCAGCGACCGCCAGACCTACTACTTCACGCCCCAGGGCACTCAGGTCAAAGGCCTGCGCTACGAATGGTTCAGCGCGCTGGAGCTGCCGTTCTCCGAACAGTCTTTTGCCGCCCCCGAGTACTTGGCCCGCTTCGGCTTCCTGGTGGAGCCAGGACAGAAAGCCACGGCGCAAAACCCTGGCAATCTGCCTGTAGGGTTCGCCCGCCATCAGAATCCGGGCAGTTCGGAGCAATACCTGGACATCACTTGCGCCGCCTGCCACACCGGCGAGCTACGCTTCAACCATCAAGCCCTGCGTATTGACGGCGGCTCGGCCCAGCATGTCCTGCCATCCAGCGTACCGACCCTGCGCGGCGGCAGTTTCGGCCAGGCCCTGGTCGCCAGCCTGGCCTCCACCTATTACAACCCGTGGAAATTCGAACGTTTTGCACGCAAGGTGCTGGGCGCGGATTACGACGCGAAACATGAACAACTGCGCAAGGACTTCAAGGTCTCGCTGGACAACTTCCTGCGGGTGGCCTGGAACGATACCCATCGCGGCCTCTATCCCACAGAAGAAGGCCCGGGCCGTACCGACGCCTTTGGCCGCATCGCCAACGCCAGTTTCGGCGATGCCATCTCCCCGGATAACTACAGGATCGCCAACGCCCCGGTGGATTACCCGCAACTGTGGGATATCTGGACCTTCGACTGGGTCCAGTGGAACGGCTCGGCGCAGCAGCCCATGGCGCGCAATATCGGCGAAGCCCTGGGGGTCGGTGCTACCCTGAACCTGTTCGATGCAGCCGGCCAGCCCCTCAGTGGCGACGCCCGCTACCCCTCCAGCGTGCGCGTTCGCGATCTCAACCATATAGAAGAGACCCTGCAACGCCTCAAGCCGCCCACTTGGCCGGAAGCACTGCTGGGCACTGTCGACAAGCCGCTGGCCGCCAAGGGGCGCGAGTTGTTTGCCAACCACTGCGCGGGCTGCCATGTGCCCACGGTCAGCGAAAGCAACGGTCGTCCCGTACAACAGTTGAAAATGCTTCCGGTGGCGGTGATCGGTACCGACCCGAACTCCGCCGGCAATATCGCCGACCTGCGCTATGACCTCAGTGCCTTGCAGTGGAATACCGCCGAGCTGGCCAAGTCCAATGTCGAACTGCACCCGACGCCCACCGAACCACTGGACCTGCGTCAACTCTCGGCCGCCAAGGGCCTGGCCTACATCACCGCCTTTGTCGAAGAGCGCGCCTACCGTGACGCCAAGGTCAGCCCCGAGGAGCGCCCACGACTGGACGGCTACGGCCTGCCGATCGGCGTACGCGAGTTGCGCGCCTACAAGGCCCGGCCGCTGGCTGGGGTCTGGGCCACACCGCCTTACCTGCACAACGGCTCGGTGCCCAATCTGTATCAACTGCTGTCTCCGCAATCGGAGCGCTCGACGACCTTCTATCGCGGCACCTTCGAATACGACCCCAAGCACCTGGGCTATCGCCCGGAAGCCTTCAAGAACGGTTTCGAATTCGATACCCGCATCAGCGGCAACCACAACAGCGGTCACGAATTTCGCGCCGGCCAGCGAGGCAACGGGGTTATCGGCCCGTTGCTGCAGCCTGAGGAGCGCTGGGCATTGCTGGAATACCTGAAAGTGCTGGGCGGACCGCTGGAGTCACAATTGCCATGAAACTTGATCTCGCAAGAAAACGACCGTCGCTGCTGGCCAGGCTGTGGCTGCGCCTTGGCTCATTGCTGGGCAAGACGCTGTTGCTGCTAGCGGTCATCGGGCTGCTGGCCTGGGCGCTGTCCAGCGCCTGGTTCACCTGGCAGCATCGGGGCCCCGTGGCGGTACAGGAGCAGGTGCCCGCCGATGAGGCCGCGCGCACCCAGGACATCATCCAGACCGCAGTGCGCATCGTCGACCAGCACCGCGAGGGCACCCGCTACCTGCGCGATGCCCACGCCAAGGCCCACGGCTGCGTGAAAGCGCAAGTCCAGGTCCTCAACGACTTGAGCACGGAATTGCGCCAGGGCGTGTTTGCCAGCCCCGGCCAGACCTGGCAGGCGATCGTGCGCCTGTCCAACGGCAACGCCTACCCGCAGTTCGACAGTATTCGCGACGCACGCGGCATGGCGATCAAGCTGCTGGAGGTTCCCGGGCAGCAACTGCTGCCCTCCGAAGCACAACGGCGTGAGCAGGATTTCGTGATGTTCAATCATCCGAACTTCTTCGTCAGCGACGTGGCCGAATATCAACAGAACATCGCAGCCCAGGCCGACGGCAAGAAAGTCGCCGCGTTCTTCCCGGGCTGGGATCCGCGTTCATGGCAGGTACGGCATCTGTTCATCGCCCTGGCGACCTTGTCTCCGGCACCGGCCAGCCCGACCCAGACCACCTATTTTTCGGTCTCGCCCTACAAGTTCGGCAATGCCAACGCCAAGTTCCGAGTCATGCCGGACCCCGACAGTTGCCCGGCCTACAGCCTGCCGGCGCAGAACCAGGCGCTGCCGAACTTCCTGCGCAGCGCTTTGACTCAGCAGCTTTCCACCGATCGGGTCGCGGCGTGCTTCGTATTGCAGATACAGCGTCAGGACCCGAGCCGGTTCATGCCGATCGAAGACACCAGCATCGAATGGAAAGAAAGCGACGCACCGTTTGAAACCGTGGCTCGCCTGACCATCCCCGCCCAGGATTTCGACACCCCGGCGCAGAATCTGGCCTGTGACAACCAGTCCTTCAACCCCTGGTTCGGCCTGGAAGCCCATCGCCCCATCGGCGGCATCAACCGTTTGCGCAAGGCGGTGTATGAAGCCGTCAGCGACTACAGGCACAGCCGCAACGCCGAGCAGTAAGCCAGAAACGCAAAAAGCGGCCCAAGGGCCGCTTTTTTATGCACAGGCGTTGAGCAAAGCCAAACCCTGGACAGCAAAAAGCCCGCATTGAGCGGGCTTTTCGTGGCGACCTGGCGTTCAGTGTTCCAGGTTGCCGAATATGGCGCAGCGGACGGGACTCGAACCCGCGACCCCCGGCGTGACAGGCCGGTATTCTAACCGACTGAACTACCGCTGCGCGTAGCGTTGAAAGTAAGTGGTGGGTGATGACGGGATCGAACCGCCGACATTCTGCTTGTAAGGCAGACGCTCTCCCAGCTGAGCTAATCACCCTTTACCTTCGTTGCGGGGCGCATTATGCCACAGAAATTCTTAAAGTGTTGATTTAATTGATAAATTTATCAAAAAAATCTGAATTCCCATGATTTGCCGCACTGCCCGCTAACTCTTTACAGCAAAAAGCCCGCGTTAGCGGGCTTTCCGTGGTGACCTGGCGTTCAGTGTTCCAGGTTACCGAATATGGCGCAGCGGACGGGACTCGAACCCGCGACCCCCGGCGTGACAGGCCGGTATTCTAACCGACTGAACTACCGCTGCGCGTAACACTGAATGCGAATGGTGGGTGATGACGGGATCGAACCGCCGACATTCTGCTTGTAAGGCAGACGCTCTCCCAGCTGAGCTAATCACCCTTCACGTTCGGTGTGGCGCGCATTCTACGGAGCACCCCGCACTCTGGCAAGCACTTTTTATAATAATTTTTTCAGGCCTTCCAAAGGCTTAGCGAAGGGTTGGCCTGAGCAGCAGCGAAGAGAATAATGCCCTCCTTTGTATAAAGGAGAGATTCACCCCATGTGGTTCAAAAACCTGCTGATCTATCGCCTGACCCAAGATCTGCCTTTTGATGCTGAGGCGCTGGAAACTGCACTGGCGACCAAACTGGCGCGCCCCTGTGCAAGCCAGGAGTTGACCACTTACGGTTTCGTCGCCCCTTTCGGCAAAGGTGAAGACGCCCCGCTGGTTCACGTCAGCCAGGACTTCATGCTGGTGGCCGCGCGCAAGGAAGAACGCATCCTGCCTGGCAGCGTGGTGCGCGACGCCGTGAAGGAAAAGGTCGAAGAGATCGAAGCCGAACAGATGCGCAAGGTCTATAAGAAGGAACGCGACCAGATCAAGGATGAAATCATCCAGGCCTTCCTGCCCCGCGCCTTTATCCGTCGCTCTTCAACTTTCGCCGCTATCGCCCCGAAACAAGGCCTGATCCTGGTCAACTCGGCCAGCCCGAAGCGCGCCGAAGACCTGCTCTCCACCCTGCGCGAAGTCCTCGGCACCCTGCCAGTACGTCCGCTGACCGTGAAGATCGCCCCGAGCGCAATCATGACCGACTGGGTCAAGACACAGAAAGCTGCCGACGACTTCTTCGTGCTCGACGAATGCGAGCTGCGCGACACCCACGAAGATGGCGGCATTGTGCGCTGCAAGCGCCAGGACCTGACCGGCGAGGAAATCCAGCTGCACCTGAGCACCGGCAAGGTGGTCACTCAACTGTCCCTGGCCTGGCAGGACAAGCTGTCCTTCATGCTCGACGACAAGATGGTGGTCAAGCGTCTGAAGTTCGAAGACCTGCTGCAGGACCAGGCGGAACAGGACGGCGGTGATGAAGCCCTCGGCCAACAGGACGCCAGCTTCACCCTGATGATGCTGACCTTCGGTGACTTCCTGCCGGCACTGTTCGAAGCCCTGGGCGGCGAGGAAATTCCGCAAGGCATCTGACGCCTTGCCCGGTTAGCCGCTCCGCACTAGACGCCACCGCCTTCGGTGGCGTTTTCACATAATAAGGAACAGGTCATGCGCGCACTGGCTGCACTCAGCCGCTTTGTCGGCAACACCTTCGCTTACTGGGTACTGATCTTCGCCGTCCTGGCATTCTTCCAGCCCGGCTGGTTCATCGGCCTCAAAGGCGCCATCGTGCCGCTGCTGGGGCTGGTGATGTTCGGCATGGGCCTGACCCTGAAACTCGAAGACTTCGCCGAAGTGGCACGTCACCCCTGGCGCGTGGCCCTGGGGGTCGTGGCGCATTTCGTGATCATGCCGGGAGTCGCCTGGGTACTCTGCCAGGTGTTTCACCTGCCGCCGGAAATCGCCGTCGGGGTGATTCTCGTTGGCTGCTGCCCAAGCGGCACCTCGTCCAACGTCATGACCTGGCTGGCCCGCGGCGACCTGGCGCTGTCAGTAGCGATTGCCGCGGTGACCACCCTGCTCGCCCCGCTGCTGACCCCGGCGTTGATCTGGTTGCTGGCCTCGGCGTGGCTGCCGGTGTCTTTCATGGAACTGTTCTGGTCGATCCTGCAAGTGGTGCTGCTGCCGATCGTCCTGGGAGTGGTTGCCCAGCGCCTGCTGGGACGTCGGGTACAGCATGCGGTGGAAGTACTGCCGCTGGTTTCAGTGGTGAGCATCGTGATCATCGTCACTGCCGTGGTAGCCGCCAGCCAGGCGAAAATCGCCGAGTCGGGCCTGCTGATCATGGCGGTGGTCATGCTGCACAACAGCTTCGGCTACCTCTTGGGCTATTTCACCGGACGCCTGTTCAAACTGCCGCTGGCGCAACGTAAATCCTTGGCCCTGGAAGTCGGCATGCAGAACTCAGGCCTGGGAGCGGCCCTGGCCAGCGCCCATTTCTCACCACTGGCGGCGGTGCCTAGCGCCTTGTTCAGCGTTTGGCACAACATTTCCGGAGCCCTGCTCTCGACCTACTTCCGGCGAATGGACGAACCCGCCGAGCAAAAACTGGAAACACAGCAGGCACAGGACTGAGCCAAAAAATACTCGCCCACGGCAAAGTGGGCAGTATACTGCGCATCGCGAGGACGACCTCGCGACTCATTCGAGCGATCAATTCTGGGGACGACCCCATCAACCGATGAGGTAGGCATGTCCTGGATCATTCTGTTTTTTGCTGGCTTGTTCGAAGTGGGCTGGGCCGTCGGCCTGAAATACACCGATGGCTTCAGCCGCCCACTCCCCACGGCCCTGACCATCATCGCCATGGCCATCAGCCTTGGCTTGCTTGGGCTGGCGATGAAGGAACTGCCCCTGGGCACGGCCTACGCCATCTGGACCGGGGTCGGTGCCGTCGGCACGGTGATTGCCGGCATCATCCTGTTTGGCGAATCCATGGCGCTGGTGCGCCTGGTCAGCGTGGCGCTGATCATTGCCGGACTGGTGGGTTTGAAAGTCAGCGCCAGCTGACCGCCCCACGCAGAAATGCAAACGCCCGCAGCAGTGCGGGCGTTTTTGCATCTGGCAGATGCTAGCGCCGCGGGCCACGCAGCTGCGCCACCCGGGCCTGCAAGTACGCCGGCTCCGCCGCCTCCACCGCCACTGCAGGCCCGGCCACCAGGGTCACTCGCGACCAGATGCGATGAAAGAAACCCTTGCTCGGATCGCGACTGAAGAAACTGCCCCACAAGCCTTGCAGGGCCATGGGAATCACCGGCACCGGGGTCTCCTCAAGAATCCGTGTCAGCCCGCTCTTGAACTCATTGATCTCGCCATCAGCCGTCAACTTGCCCTCGGGAAAAATGCACACCAGTTCTCCGTCGCGCAGGTACTGGGCAATGCGCTGGAAAGCTTTTTCATAGATCTGCAGGTCTTCATGCCGGCCGGCAATGGGAATGGTCCCGGCGGTACGGAAGATGAAGTTCAACACCGGCAGGTTGTAGATCTTGTAGTACATGACGAAGCGAATCGGCCGACGCACCGCGCCACCAATCAGCAATGCATCGACAAAGGACACGTGGTTGCACACCAGCAGAGCGGCCCCTTCATCGGGGATCTGCTCCAGGTTGCGGTGCTCGACACGGTACATGGAGTGGCTGAGCAGCCAGATCATGAAACGCATGCTGAACTCGGGCACCACCTTGAAGATGTACACGTTGACCGCGATGTTGAGCAGCGACACCACCAGGAACAGATGGGGAATGGTCAGTTGCACCATGCTCAGCATCACGATGGAGACAATCGCCGACACCACCATGAACAGCGCATTGAGGATGTTGTTGGCGGCAATTACCCGGGCCCGCTCGTTCTCCGGGGTACGGGACTGGATCAGGGCATACAGCGGCACTATATAGAAGCCGCCAAAGACCCCCAGGCCCAGAACGTCGAACAGCACCCACCAGGCATGGGCAAAGCCCAGCACCTCAAGCCAGCCATGCCCCGTGGCACTTTCCGGGATACTGCCGGAATGCCACCACAGCAGCAGACCGAACACCGTCAGGCCAAAAGAGCCGAACGGCACCAGGCCGATCTCCACTTTGCGCCCCGAAAGCTTCTCGCAGAGCATCGAGCCCAGCGCAATCCCCACCGAGAACACGGTGAGGATCAGGGTTACCACGGTCTCGTCACCGTGCATCCATTCCTTGGCGTAAGCCGGAATCTGCGTCAGGTAGATGGCGCCGACGAACCAGAACCAGGAGTTGCCGACAATCGAGCGCGACACCGCCGGGGTCTGCCCCAGGCCCAGGCGCAAGGTGGCCCAGGACTGACTGAAGATATTCCAATTCAGGCGCATCTCCGGGGTCGCAGCGGCCGCTCGCGGAATGGCCCGGCTGGCCAGATAGCCCAGCACCGCCACGCCGATCATGGCGCTGGAGACGATCGGCGCGTAATGCGCCGAAGACATCATGATCCCGGCACCAATGGTGCCTGCCAGGATCGCAAGGAACGTGCCCATTTCCACCAGGCCGTTGCCGCCCACCAGCTCCTCTTCACGCAAGGCCTGGGGCAGGATCGAATACTTCACCGGGCCGAACAGCGCCGAGTGGGTGCCCATGGCAAACAGTGCCACCAGCATCAGCGAGAGGTGATCGAAGGCAAAGCCCACCGCCCCCAGCACCATGATCCCGATCTCCCCGAGCTTGATCAGGCGGATCAGCGAATCCTTGGCGAACTTCTCGCCAAACTGCCCGGCCAGGGCAGAAAACAGGAAGAACGGCAGGATGAACAACAGGGCGCAGAGGTTGACCCAGATCGACCGGTCACCCTCGATGCTCAACTTGTAGAGAATGGCCAGGATCAGCGACTGCTTGAAAATGTTGTCGTTGAAGGCACCAAGGGATTGCGTGATGAAAAACGGCAGGAACCGCCGCTTGCGAAGCAAGGTGAACTGCGAAGGGTGACTCATCGTCCATGTCCCTGAGTGGCGTGGATACTGTTATTGGAATGTCGAATATCGATCCAGGCCACAACCTTACCTATCTTTGCCGATTATTTCCGTAAGCCCGCAATGCACGGCGAGACAAACAACTCTCCTTTATAGGCGCCCTGCACCGTGCGCTTGGCCACGATCAGCCACATCACCGCCAACGCCGCCACCAGCACGGCGCCAAACACACTGAAGAACCCCAGGTGCAAGGTACTGCCCAGTTTCAGGGTAGCCAGCGAGTACACCCCCAGCGGGAAGGTGAAACCCCACCAGCCGAGGTTGAAGGGAATGCCTTCGCGCAGATAACGACGAGTGACCAGCACGGCCATCAGCATCCACCACAGGCCGAAGCCCCAGAGTGTAAGACCGGCCACCAGCCCCAGGCCGGCAGCAATTTCACCGACGCCCGGCAGGCCATTGGCGGCAAAAATCGCCGGCGCATCGCCCCCCAGCACCAGCATGCCCAGGGCACCGGTGCCGATCGGCCCCAAGGCCAGCCAGCTCGAAGCCGCCATGCTTTCATGGGGCAGTTTGTGCAACGCCATGCGCAGCAACAGGATGGTCAGGATGCTGAACGCCACCGGCAGCGAGAACGCCCACAGCACATAGCTGGTGCTGAGCATCACCAATTGCCCATGGGCATCCTGCAGATGGGGCGCCAGCAGGCCGCCACTGGCCGCCGCCACCTCTGCCGCGACGACCGGCAACAGCCAGACGGCGGTCATCTGGTCAATGCTGTGCTCCTGGCGAGTGAACATCATGTAGGGAATCAGCACCCCGCACGCCAGGGACATGGCTACGTCCAGCCACCACAGCACTTGCGCGAACGCCACCACCCCATCGCCCCAACGGGGAAGGCCGAACAGCAGCAAGCCATTGATGATGGTCGCCAGGCCCATGGGAATGGTGCCGAAAAACATCGAGACCGTGGAGTGGCCGAAAATCCGCCGTGCCTCATCGAAGAACAGCACCCAGCGCGCGGTATACATCGCGGTAAACAGCAGGAACAAGGCGATGGTCAGCCACCAGAAGCCTTCTGCCACTTGGTGCAAGCCGCGAACCTCGGCGGGCCACTGAGCCAGGGCCAGGGCCAGCACTCCGGTGCCCATGGTGGCGGCGAACCAGTTGGGGGTGAACTGGCGAATGGCTTCGAGGGGGTGCGGCAGATGGCTCAATGGCCAGTGGCCGGTTTTAACGCTATTGGGGCATGTCATGGTCGTGTCTCCTGTCCTCCGGTGAGGTAGAGAACAGGGTAGAACCTAAACGAATATCTATATAACGGGTAATTTCTCTATCTGTTATCTATTTCTCAGATAAGCAGCTAAACACGGCTCCAGAACTCGATCACCAAGACCCGGGCAACCCCCAGGGAGCGGGCCACATGCTCGGTACCCACACCGGCATGGAAGATATCGTCCACCTCCAGCAGCAGCACCTGCTCCAGCCCAGGCATCGGGTTTTGCCGGCCCCTGTCGATACGCCAGCATTTCACCGCGGTGTTGCACCTCTCCCCTTCGGCTTACCGGGCACAGTACCGGCGCCCTTGAAACACCGGGCTCAGTGCCCAGGCGCCCCACAAGCCAGGACCGGACGCTGGCGCACCAGGACCCGCAAGGCCCCCAGGGCCAAGAGGATCAGCACTGCGCCATAACCATCAGTAGTGGCAATCAGGCCAAAGCTGCGAGTCAAGTTGCCTGCCAGCAGCGCCGGCAGGCAAAAGGCCAGATAGCTCAACACGTAAAAGGCCGACATCAGGCCCGCACGCTCATGGGGCAAGGCCAGGGGCACGACGCTGCGCAACGCCCCCAGGAAACCGGCGCCAAAGCCGCTGCCCAGCACCAGGGTGCCCACGAAAAACAGCAGCAGGCTGGCACTGTGTACCGCGCCAAGAATCAGCAGCATCCCCAGCGCCAGCAATCCGGCCCCCAGACGCAGCACCTTGTCTGCGGGACGCTGGCGCAGGGAAAAAATCATCAGCGCCCCACTGAGTGTCAGCACCGCCACCAGGGCACCGCCGACCAGGTTCGAGGTGGAACCGGTAGCGGCACGCACCAGGGATGGCGCCAGCGACAGATAAAAGCCGCCCACCGCCCACACCGCCACATCCACCGGCAATGCCAGCCACAACGCCCGCCGTGCTTGCGGCGGGACATGCAACGTGGGCTTCAGCGACGCCCAGGCACCGGGTTGCGGGCTGACGCTTTCCGGCAAGCGCCAGACATACAGAGCCTGGGCCACGAACACGCCGAGCAGCAGCCAGTAGCTCAACTGCAGCGGCAAGGGCGCGAACTCCACCAGCAAGCTGGCGCCCAACGCGCCAAACGCCATGCCCAGCAGTGGCGCAACGCTATTGATCAACGGCCCCTGCTGACGGTCCGTATCCAACAAGGCGGCGCCCAGCACACTGGTGGCCATGCCGGTGGCAAAGCCTTGCATCACCCGCGCGGCAATCAGCCACGGCACTCCGCTTTCATTGATGAACAGCAGCATCGCCAGGATATTCAGGACCAGAGCGACAAAAATCACCGGTCGGCGCCCCAGGTAATCCGACAGCGAGCCCACAGTCAGCAAAGCCGCCAACAGGCTCATGGCATAGACCCCGAACACCAGGGTCAGCACCGCCGGGGAGAAATGCATGGCTTCCTGATACAGGTGATACAACGGAGTCGGCACGCTGGAAGCAGCCAGGAAAGTCAGCAAGGTAATGGCCAGAAACACCAGGCGGCGACGCCTGGACACGCAAGTATCGATAGCACCGGGCATAAGCACGCTCCACTAAAGCTAATATTTTGCTTTTGCGCAGTGTGCGACTGGCTAACGCTTAAAGCAAATTCTTTGTGTTAAGGTGCCGCCCCATGGCTATCAAAGAAGGTTTGCGCCCTGGCGGCCGTAGCGCCCGGGTCCAGGAATCCATTCATACGGCGGTCCGCGAGCTCCTCGAAGAACAGGAACGCTCGACCCTGACCGTGCCGCAGATCGCCGCCCGCGCCGGCGTCACCCCGTCGACCATCTATCGTCGCTGGGGCGATCTGTCGGCACTGCTGGCCGATGTCGCCCTGCAACGCATGCGCCCGGATACCGAGCCGGCCACGACCGGCAGCCTGCGCGGCGACCTGCAAGCCTGGGCCGAACAGTACCTGGATGAAATGAGCTCGGAGCCCGGGCGCAACATGATGCGTGACGTGCAATGCAGCGCGACCCCGGGCTACTGCGTGAGCATCCTCAGCGCGCAGTTGCAGTGCATCATTGCGCGCTATCAGGACCAGCAGGAAACACTGCCGGACATCGACCGCCTGCTGAACCTGCTGGTCGCGCCCACGGTGTTCCGCATCCTGTTTTCCGCCGCGCCGCTGCCGGTGCAGGAACTGCATGAACTGATCGAGATCGCTCTGCGGCCGTAGCTCTTTCCCAGCCCTCGCCCCGGCCTGCGACATCAGGCCGCGCTGATACCTTGGTCGACACTGACGCCAATCCAACATCGTGCCAGACTGTCGAGCCGGGCTGAGGTGCCCGGCGTCTTTGTTGTGGAGTTTCCATGTCGTTGTCCAGCGGGCTGATTGCCGCCGTTGCCCTGGCCTATATGGCCATCATGTTCGCCATCGCCTTCTACGGTGACCGTCGCAGCGCGCCGCTTCCACCGCGGGTAAGGGCCTGGGTATACAGCCTGTCGCTGGCCGTCTATTGCACCAGCTGGACCTTTTTCGGCGCAGTCGGCCAGGCCGCCGAGCAACTCTGGGCCTTCCTGCCGATCTACCTCGGCCCGATCCTGCTGCTGGTGTTCGCCCCCTGGGTGCTGCAGAAGATGGTGATGATCAGCAAGCAGGAGAACATCACCTCGATCGCCGACTTCATTGCCGCCCGCTACGGCAAGTCCCAGTCCCTGGCGGTGGTGGTGGCGCTGATCTGCCTGGTGGGCGTGCTGCCCTACATCGCCCTGCAGCTCAAGGGCATCGTGCTCGGGGTCAACCTGCTGATCGGTGCCGGAGCCGACGCCATGGGCACCCGTGCCCAGGACACCGCCCTGATCGTGTCGCTGATCCTGGCCTTGTTCACCATCGTCTTCGGTACCCGCAACCTCGACGCCACCGAGCACCACCGGGGCATGGTGCTGGCGATTGCCTTCGAATCCCTGGTCAAGCTGTTTGCTTTTCTGGCCGTCGGCGCCTTCGTCACGTTTGGCCTCTATGACGGCTTCGACGACCTGTTCAACCAGGCCATGCTCGCGCCCCGCCTGGAGCAGTACTGGAAGGAAACCATCAACTGGCCGTCGATGGTGGTGCAGACCGGGGTGGCAATGATGGCGATCATCTGCCTGCCCCGACAGTTCCATGTCACCGTGGTCGAGAACATCGAGCCCCAGGACCTGCGCCTGGCCAAGTGGGTATTCCCCGCCTACCTGGCCCTGGCCGCACTCTTCGTGGTGCCCATTGCCCTGGCCGGGCAGATGCTCCTACCCAGCAGCGTATTGCCGGACTCCTTCGTCATCAGCCTGCCCCTGGCCCAGGCCCATCCGGCCCTGGCCCTGCTGGCATTCATCGGCGGCGCCTCGGCGGCGACCGGCATGGTGATCGTCGCTGCCGTGGCGCTGTCGACCATGGTTTCCAACGACATGCTGCTGCCCTGGCTGTTGCGCCGCAAAAACGCCGAGCGACCTTTCGAGGTGTTCCGCCACTGGATGCTCTCGGTACGCCGGGTCAGCATCGTCGCCATTCTGCTGCTGGCCTACGTCAGCTATCGCCTGCTGGGCTCCACCGCCAGCCTGGCCACCATCGGCCAGATTGCCTTCGCCGCCGTGACCCAACTGGCACCGGCCATGCTTGGCGCGCTGTACTGGAAGCAGGCCAACCGCCGCGGTGTATTCGCCGGCCTGGCGGCCGGCACCTTCATCTGGTTCTACACCCTGATCCTGCCCATCGCCGCCCATAGCATGGGCTGGTCGCTGAGCAGCTTCCCCGGCCTGGCCTGGCTGCACGGCAACCCGCTGAACCTGCCAATCACCCCGCTGACCCAGGGCGTGGTGCTGTCCCTGGCCGGCAACTTCACCCTGTTCGCCTGGGTCTCGGTGCTATCGCGTACCCGGGTCTCCGAGCACTGGCAGGCCGGGCGTTTCATCGGCCAGGAAATCACCGGCCGCCTCAGCTCCCGTTCGATGCTGGCGGTACAGATCGACGACCTGCTGAAGCTCGCCGCACGCTTTGTCGGCGAGGAACGCGCACGCCAGAGCTTCATCCGCTTCGCCTACCGCCAGGGCAAGGGGTTCAACCCGAACCAGAACGCCGACGGCGAATGGATCGCCCACACCGAACGCCTGCTGGCCGGCGTACTCGGCGCCTCCTCGACCCGCGCGGTGGTCAAGGCCGCCATTGAAGGCCGGGAGATGCAACTCGAGGACGTGGTGCGCATCGCCGACGAAGCGTCCGAGGTGCTGCAGTTCAACCGCGCCCTGTTGCAAGGGGCGATTGAAAACATTACCCAGGGCATCAGCGTGGTCGACCAGTCGCTCAAACTGGTGGCCTGGAACCGCCGCTATCTGGAACTGTTCAATTATCCCGAAGGCCTGATCAGCGTCGGCCGGCCGATTGCCGACATCATTCGCCACAATGCCGAACGCGGCCTGTGCGGCCCCGGCGAAGCGGAAGTCCACGTGGCCCGGCGCCTGCACTGGATGCGCCAGGGCCGGGCCCATACCTCCGAGCGGCTGTTCCCCAATGGCCGGGTCATCGAGCTGATCGGCAACCCGATGCCCGGGGGCGGCTTCGTCATGAGTTTCACCGACATCACCCCGTTCCGCGAAGCCGAACAGGCGCTCACCGAAGCCAATGAAGGCCTGGAGCAACGGGTCGCCGAACGGACCCACGAGCTGTCGCAGCTCAACGCCGCGCTGACCGAGGCCAAAGGCACGGCGGAAGCGGCCAACCAGTCGAAAACACGCTTTCTGGCGGCCGTCAGCCACGACCTGATGCAGCCCCTGAACGCCGCCCGCCTATTCTCCGCCGCCCTGTCCCATCAGGACGATGGCCTGTCCGCCGAAGCCCAGCAGTTGGTCCAGCACCTGGACAGTTCCCTGCGCTCGGCCGAGGACCTGATCAGCGACCTGCTGGACATTTCGCGCCTGGAAAACGGCAAGATCACCCCGGACCGCAAGCCCTTCGCCCTCAACGAACTGTTCGACACCCTGGGCGCCGAATTCAAGGCCCTGGCTCAGGAACAGGGCCTGCAATTCCGAGTGCGCGGCAGCCACCTGCGCATCGACAGCGACAGCAAGCTGCTGCGCCGGGTGCTGCAGAATTTCCTGACCAACGCCTTCCGCTACGCCAAGGGGCCGGTGCTGCTCGGAGTGCGCCGTCGCGGCGACTCATTGAGCCTGGAAGTCTGGGACCGAGGACCGGGCATCCCCCAGGACAAACAGCAGGTGATCTTCGAGGAATTCAAGCGCCTGGACAGCCATCAGACCCGCGCCGAAAAGGGCCTGGGCCTGGGCCTGGCGATTGCCGATGGCCTGTGCCGGGTGCTCGGCCACCCCCTGCAGGTGCGCTCCTGGCCCGGCAAAGGCAGCGTGTTCAGCGTCAGCGTACCCCTGGCCCGCAGCAGCGTGGCCGCCCCAGGCAAGGCAGCCGAGCTCAACGGTCAATCCCTCAACGGCGGGCAAGTGCTCTGCGTCGACAATGAAGACAGCATTCTGATTGGCATGAACAGCCTGCTCACCCGCTGGGGCTGCCAGGTCTGGACCGCGCGCAACCGCGAGGAGTGCGCGGCACTGCTCAAGGAAGGCATTCGCCCGCAATTGGCCCTGGTGGACTACCACCTGGACGATGGCGAAACCGGAACCGAAGTCATGGCCTGGCTGCGCACGCAACTGGGTGAACCGGTACCGGGGGTGGTGATCAGCGCCGATGGGCGCCCTGAAATGCTCGCCCAGGTTCACGCGGCGGGCCTGGACTATCTGGCCAAACCGGTGAAACCCGCGGCGTTGCGTGCCCTGCTGAGCCGGCACCTGCCCCTGGGCTAATGGCCCTTTGGCAAGTTACTCCGGCAGCTCCAGCTCACGCCCTTCGGCGTCGGTCATGGCCCGCTCCAGCAAGTCTGCCGGCAAGCTCTTGCTGGCTCGGGCGCCGAGCAGCTTGAGCTGTTCGCTGCGGCTGACCAGATTGCCGCGCCCTTCGGTCAGCTTGTTGCGTGCCGCGGCGTAGGCCTTGTCCAACTGCTGCAAGCGATTGCCGACCTCATCCAGGTCCTGGATAAACAGCACGAACTTGTCGTACAGCCAGCCGGCGCGCTCGGCGATTTCCCGGGCGTTCTGGCTCTGCCGTTCCTGCTTCCACAAGCTGTCGATCACCCGCAGCGTAGCCAACAAGGTGGTCGGGCTGACAATCACGATATGCCGGTCGAAGGCTTCCTGGAACAGATTGGGCTCGGCCTGCAGCGCCGCGGAAAACGCCGCTTCGATGGGCACGAACAGCAGCACGAAGTCGAGGCTGTGCAACCCCTCAAGACGCTTGTAGTCCTTGCCGGCCAGGCCTTTGACATGATTGCGCAGGGACAGTACATGCTGCTTCAGGGCTGCCTGGGCGACCTGTGGGTCATCGCTGCCGACATATTGCTGGTAAGCGGTGAGGCTGACCTTGGAATCCACCACGACCTGCTTGTCGCCGGGCAGCATGATCAAGACATCGGGCTGGAAACGCTCGCCGTCCGGCCCCTTGAGGCTGACCTGAGTCTGATACTCGCGGCCCTTCTCCAGGCCGGCGTGCTCCAGCACCCGCTCAAGAATCAGCTCACCCCAGTTGCCTTGGGTCTTCTGGCCTTTGAGCGCGCGAGTCAGGTTGGTGGCTTCGTCACTCAAACGCAGGTTCAACTGTTGCAGGCGCTCCAGTTCCTTGGCCAGGGAGAAGCGCTCCCGAGCCTCGGCCTGATAGCTTTCCTCGACGCGTTTCTCGAAAGACTGGATACGTTCCTTCAGCGGGTCCAGCAACTGCCCGAGCCGCTGCTGGCTGGTCTCGGCGAAACGCTGTTCGCGCTCATCGAAGATCTTGCCCGCCAGCTCGGCGAACTGGGCCCGCAACTCATCGCGCGAGCCCTGCAGGTCGGTCAGACGCTGCTGGTGGCTTTCCTGCTGCTCGCGCAGCTCGGCATTCAAGGATGCCGCCTGGGCATCCAGCCGGCGCAACTCGTTCTCCTTGGCTGCGCGCTCCAGGTTCCAGGCGTGGGCGGCATCACGGGCATTGTCCCGTTCTATCTGCAGCAGCTCGACCTCGCGGCGCAAGGCCGCCAGTTCTGCCTGCTTGAGGGCATTGGCCTGGCTCAGGTCGCTGACTTCATCGCGGCTGGCGTCCAACTGCGCCGTCAGCCCCTCCTGGGCCAGTTGGGCGGTGGCCAGGCGCTCTTCCAGCAGGCTCAGGTCACTCTGGCTGGAACTGGCACGACGCTGCAGTTGCCAGGCCAGCGCCAACAGCGGCAGCGCCGCTCCCGCCAGGCCAAGCAGCAAGCTGGTCAAGTCCATAGCCATAGCGATTCCTGCGGTAAAAAGAAGAAATGAAGGTTAACCAAGCCACCGGATGTTGGACAGCTCAGTCTTCGATCTGGCCCAACTCCCGTTGCGCACGGCGGTCGCCGGCACGGGCCGCCTGCCGCAGCAGGTCCTGACCAATGCGACGGTCGCGGGCATTGCCGCACTCACGGCACATCAATTGGCCCAGGCGACTTTGCGCGGCCACTACACCTTCCCGGGCCGGCTGCTTGAGCAGGCGACCGGCAAAATGCTTGATGTTGGGGTTGTGGCCCAGGCGCGGATTGTCCAGCAGCCAGAGGGCAACACGCAGGGAGAACCGCTTGGGTTCGGTAACACTGGCAGGGGTAGAGGTAACAGAGGGTGATACTGAGCGAAACTTCATAAAGCACTGTGGGGCAGATCGGAAGGCGCGCCACTCTACTCCTTTTTTCGCCCGGGTAAAGTCCAGAAGAGCCAGCACGCCCGTGCTAGAGCAAGCGCTTGGGACAATCCACAGAAGCTGTGGATAACTCAGTGGACAACCCCTCCACAACCCTCCCAAAGCCGCGTGAGACGGGCCCTGCAGTCAAACTGACGATTTTTTCACCAGTAAAAAAAAGCGATGTTTATCATTGACTTAAATTCTCAAGACAGGCTAAGGGGCAGGCCTCGGGGAAGGTGACACCGGGGTGACATGCTGCACAACAAGTGTGCACAACCTTGCGCAGATTAGCGCCGGTAACGCCGTGTTTTCGTACACGCCACAATGTCGAAGGTTACACACAGGACATTGGAGCGTTTCTCTTCGCCGCGAATAAATTTCCTAGCACACTTGCATTATCTCGTTCAACTCAATAGAATCCTCGCCGTTAGTACCAAGCTGAAAGTCAATTCTGGTCGAACAAGTCCCACCGACAGCGTCTCCAAGCGAGCACAACGTCGAACACCAAGGACCGACCACCTCGCTGGTTTCCAGGTAAGACTCGTACAGATACCGCCCTTGAAACGAATTCAAAGGCAGTGATCGGGTTATTTACTCTGACCGAACCAACCTGCAAATTGATCAGGATCTCCACCCTGGGCCCAGAACCTTTGCCCCTGCTGTGTTGCCTGCCCTCCTAAGTACCTACCTGCCAGCCCTAGCGCAACTTAATTAAAGCGCTGCAACTGGCTGCTTTGTTCCAGTCGGGTTCTTCGTTTGACCAATAGTGGTCGACGTTACTGGAACGTTTTAACGTTGCACGGTTCTTAACCGTGTCATTTGTAGGAACACCTAATAATTATGTCTACTCAAATCCAGACTCAGGATGCCATTCGCACCCTAACCCACGCTTTTGCACCTTTGAACTGCCTGATCATGGCCACTCGCAAAGGCTGCTTCAGCTTCACCCTGGTCAACGAACATGGAATCGCCCGTCACAGCGAGCGCCTGTATCCCGACCAGTACTCCAGCGCCGAACCACTGCAAGCAGTGATCGAGCGTACGCGCCAGGCCCTTGTTGCCTGAGACGCCAAGCCGCTGAAAACCCTGAAAAGCCTCGCCTGATCGCGGGGCTTTTTATTGCCCGTGATTTACCTGTTTGCCCGACAGAACAAAGTCCCAATCGATATAACGCTTATAACTAGAGGACGGAAATATTTTAAAAACAGTCCTTTACAGCACAGATATGACACTAAACTTCAACTCAAGCGGCCCGAACCGCTTCCGGCAAACCTGATCCTTTTTGCTGCCAAGCTCCCGTCAGGTTTCGCCGGCCATCACACTGTTCGAGGGGTTTATGGGTATCGCCGCCAGCGAGTTGTGCCGCTATGTGATACGCCCGACGTTGATGTACCTGGGCAGCCATAGCAAAACCGCTGAAGCCTTGTTGCTGGGCATTGCCGCCAGCCAATCGGCACTGGGTTCGGCCCTGCACGACCGTCGCGGCCACGGCCTGTACCGCATTACCGAACTGCGCCACCAGGCGCTCTGGGACCAGTACCTGGCCCTGGATCCGGAACGCGCCAGCCTGGTGCGCGGGCTGGCCAGCCAGCATGCATTCCTCAGCGGGCCGCACTTGGAGCTGACCGTCAATCTGCGCTACGCCACGGCCATCGCCTGGCTACTGGTAGAAGAACAACACACCCCGCTCCCTGCCGCCGACGATCTGCTCGGCATGGCCCGCATCTGGAGGAAGACCTTCCAACCACAAGGACGTCTAAGAGATTTCGCCTGCGCCTGGCAAACCTGTATCGCACCGTTAAACCAGGTCGCCTGCTGACAACGACTTTTACAAAATCGGAGAAAGAAGCCGATTTTGGTCGGATTGTCCTACAAAATGCACCTAAATCAACTGTTGCAGCCTATAGCGCCGAGACTGAAATGTTGGTAATTTTCGCCTCGGTGATCACCAGGAGTTCTAATAATGAAAAAAGTAATGCTCAAATCCACCATCAGTCTCGCGGTTGCACTTGCCTCTACCCAACTCTTTGCCAGCGGTTTTGCTCTTAACGAACAAAGCATCAGCGGCATGGGTACCGGCTTCGCGGGTCGTTCTTCTTCTGCCGAAGATGCCAGCACTGTTTACGGTAACCCTGCCGGCATGTCCCTGCTGAAACGCGACCAAGTGACTGTCGGGGTAGCAGCAATCGACGCCAAGACCAACCTGAAAAACGTCAAGGGTGGCCCTCCCGGCGGCACCAGCGATGGCGACATGGTTCCATTCACCAGCGTTCCTATGGGTTTCTTCGTCAAACAACTGGGCAACGGCTGGGCATTGGGTCTGGGCGCCTACGCCCCTTTCGGCCTGGTTACCAACTATGAGTCCACCTCTGCCAGCCGTTATTACGGCGACAAGAGCGTAGTCAAGGTCATTACCCTGCAACCCACCGTCAGCTATGCCTTCAACGACATGGTATCGATCGGTTTTGGCCCGACCATCAACCGCCTGAGCGGTGAACTGACTTCCGCGACCCCGTTTCCAAACCCTGCACTCTTCGGCCGCAATGACGGCAGCGTGAAGATCAAGGGTGACGACACAGCCATCGGCTACAACGTCGGCATCATCGTCCAGCCTACCGAAACCACTCGCCTGGGCCTGACCTACCACTCGAAGGTCAAGTACAAGCTGGACGGCCACACCGACATCGCCGGCCCGGGCTTCGGTCCGTTCAACGGCGGCCGCTACGATGCCTCGCTGGACATCACCACCCCGGAAGTCGTCGACTTCTCGGTCACCCAGAAACTGGATGACCAGTGGACCGTCTACGCAGGTAGCACCTGGACTCGCTGGAGCCGCCTGAAAGACATCACCGTGAACAACCAAGGCGTTCCAGCCCTGCTCGGTGGCTCTGCCGGTCCGATCGGCACCATTTCCGAGCCACAGAACTGGCACGATACCTGGGCCTCGGCGATTGGTGTTTCCTACAAGGTCAACAAAGAGTGGGTTCTGCGCAGCGGCCTCTCGGTTGACCAGGCACCAACCAACAACACCGATCGTTCCGTACGTATTCCTACCGGTGACCGTAAGGCCATCAGCTTCGGTGCCGGCTACAGCCCGACTGATGACCTGACCCTGGACCTGGCGGTTTCCTACCTCAAGGAAGAAGACGTCAACGTCAACAGAACTGGCAAGGGCAACGCTTACAGCGCCACCTACCAGAACAGCGCGTGGGGCTACGGCCTGGGCGCTACCTACAAGTTCTAACGAACGGTAGATCGCCTAGCTTCAAGCCCATAAAAAACCCGCACTTGCGGGTTTTTTATGGGCAATGGGTGCTGGCTCAAGGCTTCGACGCCAACGCCTTCTCCACCGCTTCGATGAATTCCGGGTTATCCGGCTTGGTCAGGCTGGAAAAGCTGGCAACCACATTGCCTTGGCGATCCACCACGTACTTGTAGAAATTCCACTTCGGCGCGCTGCTCTGCTGCGCCAGCACCTTGAACAGATGCACGGCATCCGCCCCACGCACCTTCTGCGGCTCGGTCATGGTGAAGGTCACACCGTAATTGACGTAGCAGACCTTGGCGGTTTCCGCGCCATCCCTGGACTCTTGCTTAAAGTCATTGGAGGGCACGCCCAACACTTCCAGCCCTTGCTCGCGGTAATGCTGGTAGAGCGCCTCAAGGCCTTTGAACTGCGGCGCGAAGCCGCAGAAACTGGCGGTGTTGACCACCACCAGCGGCTTGCCGGCAAAGCGCTGGCACAGTTCGATGGACTCCTTGGCGTGCAGCTTGGTCAAGGAACCCTGCAACAGCGCCGGGCAATCTGCCGCCCATGCCGGGCCGGCCAGGGTTGCGAGTAAAGCTGAAACAGCAAACCAGCGCATAGCCATGTCCAGAATCCTTGTCGAAATGTCGGGTTACGACGTTACTCGCCCCCTCGACCGGCTAGCAAGCGCCCATGCCCAACTGCATCAGCGCCAGCCCACCTCGATGCCAGCCCCACCACGCCAGCAGCAACAGCAGAACGCCAATGAGCAGGCCAACACCGGACCACAAAAAACGCTTCATGCCGCACTGGCCTGCAAACGCGCGACTGGACGCTCACGCACCGGCCAGTTGAGGGCCGCAGCCAGCAGACTGAGGAGAATAGCCACCTGCCAGATCAAGTCGTAACTCCCGGTACGGTCATACACCACGCCCCCCAGCCAGCCGCCAAGGAAAGACCCCAGTTGGTGGAACAGGAAAACAATACCACCCAGCATCGACAGGTTGCGCACGCCAAACAGGGTCGCCACCGTGCCGTTGGTCAAGGGCACGGTAGACAGCCAGAGAAAGCCCATGGCCATGCCAAACAGATAGGCGCTGGTCTGAGTCACCGGCAGCCACAGGAACAGCCCGATCACCACCGCCCGCAGCAGATACAGGGCCGTGAGCAGACGCGGTTTGGACATCCGCCCACCCAACCAGCCGGCGGTATAGGTGCCGAAGATATTGAACAGGCCAATCAGTGCCAGCACCGTCGTGCCGACGGTTGCTGGCAGATGCTGATCCACCAGGTACGCCGGCAGGTGTACGCCAATGAACACCACCTGGAAGCCGCAGACAAAAAAGCCGAATGCCAGCAGCCAGAATCCCGAATGGGAACAGGCTTCCCGCAGGGCCTCCGTGAGGCTCTGCTCATGCCCCAGCACCGGCAACGGCTTGTCCTTGAGCATGCTCACCAACGGCACGATCAAAGCCACCAGCAAGCCCAGCACCAGCAACGCCGTCGACCAGCCCAGCCAGCCGATCAGGCCCAGGGTCCCGGGAAGCATGGCGAACTGGCCAAAAGAGCCGGCCGCGCTGGCGATCCCCATGCCCATGCTGCGCTTCTCCGCTGGCAGAGCCCGGCCGACAACACCGAGGATTACCGAGAAAGAAGTGCCCGACAAACCGATGCCGATCAGCAAGCCGGCGCTCAGGGACAACGTCAAGGCCGAGTCCGAGAGCCCCATGAACACCAGCCCGATTGCGTACAGCACGCCACCGATCAACACCACCTTGGCGGCGCCAAAGCGATCGGCCAAGGCCCCGGTAAAAGGCTGGGCCAGCCCCCAGATCAGGTTCTGCAGGGCAATGGCGAAGGCGAACACCTCGCGTCCCCAACCAAACTGCGCACTCATGGGCGGCAGGAACAGACCGAAACCGTGCCGAACACCCAGCGACAGCGCCAGGATCAATGCGCTGCCGAGAAGGACCCAGCCGCTGGTGCGCCACATCGATGACATTTTTATTCTCCAGTTGCGGGTATATACCCGCTTGTAGTCGAACGAAGCACCGTCAGGCGAGCTCGTTCAGCAAGGCCAACAAGGTTTCACGCTTCTCTACACCCAGGCGATCAATCAAGCGCTGCTGGGCTGCTTCCCAGGCGGGCAAGGCCGCAACCAGCCGCTCATGCCCGGCCTCGGTCAACAGCACCAACCGGTTACGCTGATCGTCGCCTTCCTGCAGGCGTACCAGCCCCGCAGCCTCGAGGACCCGCACATTGCGCCCCAGCGTACTGCGATCCAGGCCCATGGCTTCCGCCAGGCTGGAAATGCTCGGCTGATCGAGACGCAACAGATTGTTCAGCAAGGAATACTGGGCAACGTTGATGCCGAAGCCGTCGAGGGCGCCGTCGTAGTACCTGCTGACGCCGCGAGCGGCACGCCGCAGGTTGGTGCACAAACACTGAGAGGGAAGCATGGTGCGTGTATATACCCGCGATTATTCCAAGGCAAGATTTTTCCGAACAATCGTCACGACGATGCTCCGCTCAAAACAGCACCAGCCCAAGCAATACGACAGTTTCCAGCAACTCTAGCAGCGCCCCGGCTGTATCTCCGGTGGTGCCGCCCAGGCGCCGCATCATCACTTGCCGCAGCCAGAAGAACAGCACGGTGGCCAGCAGCACCGCCCATAGGCCGCTGTAACCGCCCAGCAGCAAACAGGCCAGCACGCTCAAGCCCAGCACTTGCCGCCCCGTCACACGCGGCAGATGATCGGCCAGCGCCTGCCCCAGCCCGCCGGCGCGTACATAAGGTGTGCAGAGAAACAACCCGAGCAGTGCCGCACGCCCGATCAGCGGCGCCAGCAGCAAAGCAAAGCCCCGTTGCTGTTCAATCAGCGCCACCAGCGCGCTGAACTTGAGCACCAGCACCAGCACCAGGGTCACCACCGCAATCGCTCCGCTACGGGGGTCCTTCATGATGCTCAGGGTCCGTTCACGGTCGCCAAAACCGCCCAGCCAGGCATCAGCGCTGTCCGCCAGACCATCCAGGTGCAAGCCGCCGCTGAGCAAGACCCAGGCAGTCAGCAGCAGTGCCGCGTGCACCAGCAAGGGCACGCCAGCGAGCAAGGCATTCAGCCCCCACAGCAATACGCCGAACAGCAAGCCCACCAGCGGATAGAACAGCAAGGAGCGGCCCAGCTCTTCAGGCCGGGGCATGCCCGGAAGGCGGATCGGCAGGCTGCTGAGAAACTGCAGGGCAATCCAGAACGGCAACATTTCAGCCTTCCTCGCTCATCTGGCCTTCAGCGGCGACTTTCAGCCTGAACAGCGCGCCATGGCCCACTTCGACATTCAACAGCTGCTCTCGCGGCAGCCCACGCGCCCGGGCCAGCAGCAGGCGCATCACGCCGCCATGACTGACCAGCAGCACGCGCTGCCCGGCACAGGTCCGGTACACGCGCTCGATCGCCCCCAGCACACGCCGGGAAAACTGCTCCACCGGCTCACCGCCAGGCGGTGTGAAACCATAGGGGTCGGCCCAGAAACGTCCCAGATCGTCAGCGTCGGATTCCATCAGCGCCGCAGCGCTCTGCCCTTCCCAGGCGCCAAAGTGCAGCTCTTGCAGATCAGGCTCAAGGCTCAGCGGCAACTGCAATTGCCCCGCCAGCTCCTCGGCAAAACGCGCGCAGCGCTGCAACGGCGAGCTCAGTACCCGATCCCAGGGCCCACGCCCCTGCACCGCATCACGCATCTGCTGCCAGCCCTTTGCGGTCAGCGCATCGTCCAGGCTGCCGCGCAAGCCGCCGCCCAGTTCGGTTTCGCCATGACGCAAGAGCTCCAGGCGCAAGGTCATGCCGGGCGATCCGCCACGGCGGCCTCGGCAAACGTCGCCATCTGCCCGTGCAGGTCACAGGCCAGCCGCAGCAACGGCACGGCCAACGCGGCGCCACTGCCTTCGCCCAGGCGCAGACCGAGGTCCAGCAAGGGTTCCGCGTGCAGCGTCTGCAGTACATGCCGATGCCCGGGTTCGGCGCCCTGGTGGGCAAACAGCAACCAGGGCGCGCAGGCCGGATTCAGGCGCACCGCGACCAGGGCCGCGACGCTGCAGATGAAGCCGTCCACCAGCACCGCGATGCCTTCCTGGGCACAGGCCAAGTAAGCCCCCACCAGCGCCGCCACTTCAAAGCCGCCCAGATTGAACAGGGTTTGCAGGGCGTCGCCACGAGAAGCGCCATGCAGGACCAGGGCACGCTCGATGACCTGCGCCTTGTGATTGACCCCGTCGGCATTCAGGCCTGTGCCCGGCCCGGCCAGTTGCGCCGCCGCAATACCCAGCAAGGCACAGGCAATGGCGCTGGCCGCTGTGGTATTACCGATACCCATCTCACCGCCGATGAACAACTGGGCGCCGTCGGCCTGGGCGCGCAACGCACTGTCACGACCGGCTTGCAGGGCCTGTTCGCCCTGGGCGCGGGTCATGGCCGCCCCCTTGACAAAGTTCTGCGTGCCGGCCCCCAGGTTCAGGTGGCGCACTCCCGGCAGGTTCAAGCCTGGCGTCACCGTGCCCAGGTCCACCACTTCCAGCTGCGCCTGCAGTTGCCGGGCCAGCACACTGATGGCCGCGCCACCACTAACGAAGTTCAGCAGCATCTGCCCGGTGACTTCCTGCGGGTAGGCGGAAACCCCCTCGGCCACCACCCCGTGATCGCCGGCGAAGATCGTGACCCACAGCCGTTCGATACCCGGCTTGAGCCGACCTTGCAGGCCCGCCAGACGCACCGCCAGCGGCTCCAGCCGGCCGAGAGAGCCGGCCGGCTTGGTCAGTTGCTGCTGCCGTGCCAGCGCTTGCTCCACCATCGATGCATCGATTGCCTTGCACGGGTTCAGCCACCAGGAGTTACTCATAACGCAGTTCCTTTCAAAGTCAGGGGCAGGCCAGCGACCGTCAGCACCACGCGCAGACAACGCTCGGCCAGGGCTTGATGCAGCCAACCGGCTTCATCCACATAGCGGCGAGTCAATTCGCCCAGCGGCACGACACCCATTCCGGTTTCGTTGCTGACAAAAATGATTTCCCCCGGCAGCGTCGCCACACACTGCAACAAGGCATCGCGCTCAGCGGCCAGGCGCTCGGCGTCCTCGAGCATCAGCAGGTTGGTCAGCCACAGGGTCAGGCAGTCCACCAGCAGGCAGCGCCCCTCGCCGGCGGCCTGTTGCAGCACCCGAGCCAATTCCACTGGCTCTTCGATCAACCCCCAGTGCGCCGGACGACGCTCGCGATGATGGGCAATGCGTTGGTTCATCTCGCCGTCCAGAGGCTGGCTGGTGGCGATATAGGTCACCGCCAGGGCGCTGTCGCCGGCGAGCTTTTCAGCCAGTCGGCTCTTGCCGGAACGCGCACCGCCGAGGATCAGTTGCAACATGCTTGAGCACCTTTGATAGGAAATGCGGCTTGGGCCGCCGCGCTAGAGACCACAGAGCCGGCGCAGCGCAGCGGTGTCCAGATGATTCTCCACCAGGTCCGCCAGACGCTCGATATCGCGCTCGCGCAAGGCGTGGTAATCCACCTCCTGCACCGCCTCAAGACCGGCCCAGCGCAACAGCGCGCTGCAGGCCGCCGGGGTTTCGAACAGACCATGCAGGTAGGTGCCGAGAATCTGCCCGTCAGCGCTCAAGGCACCGTCGCGGCGACCATCGTCCAACTGCACGGCGGCCTGCTCCAGGGCCGGCCCACGAGTGACCCCGGCGTGAATTTCATAGCCACTGACCGCTGCATTCTCCAAGGTCAGGCGGCCACTGACGTTGCGCAGCTGCTTCTCCTCTTCAAGCACGGTTTCAAAGGCCAGCAGGCCCAGGCCTGGGCTGGAACCGGCTGCGCCCTCGAGCCCCAGCGGGTCATGCAACTGCTCGCCGAGCATCTGCAGGCCGCCGCAAATGCCCAGCACCTTGCCGCCGTAGCGCAGGTGCCGGGCAAGGGCTTGCTCCCAGCCGTTGCCGCGCAGGTAGGCCAGGTCGCCGCGCACGCTTTTCGAACCGGGGAGAATGATCAGGTCGGCGGCAGGAATCGCCTGCCCGGGCCCGATGAATTGCAAGTCGACCTGGGGATGCAAGCGCAGCGGGTCGAAATCCGTGTGGTTGCTGATGCGCGGCAGCACCGGCACCACCACCTTCAGCAACTGTTCGACCTTGCCGGCCTGGCGCTGGTCGATGCCATCCTCGGCTTCCAGGTGCAGGTCCATGACGTAGGGCAGCACACCGATCACCGGCTTGCCAGTACGGGCTTCCAGCCAGTCCAGGCCCGGTTGCAGCAACGCCAGGTCGCCACGGAAACGGTTGATGATGAAACCCTTGACCCGCGCCTGTTCGCTGGGCGACAGCAACTCCAGGGTGCCCACCAGATGGGCGAAGACGCCACCGCGGTTGATGTCGGCAATCAGCAGCACCGGGCAATCCACCGCCTCGGCAAACCCCATGTTGGCAATATCGCCGGCCCGCAGATTGATCTCCGCCGGCGAGCCGGCGCCTTCCACCATGACCACCTGGTAAGCGCCTTTCAGGCGCTCATGAGAGGCCAGCACCGCCTGCATGGCGATGGCCTTGTAGTCGTGATAGGCCACGGCGTTCATGCTGGTCACGGCGCGGCCGTGGATGATCACCTGGGAACCGGTGTCGCTGTTAGGCTTGAGCAGCACCGGGTTCATGTCGGTGTGGGGCGCCAGGTTGGCCGCCTGGGCCTGGACCGCCTGGGCCCGGCCGATTTCGCCGCCATCCGCGGTCACCGCACTGTTGAGGGCCATGTTCTGCGGCTTGAACGGCACCACGCTGACCCCCTGGCGCAGCAGCCAGCGGCACAGGGCCGTCACCAGGGTGCTCTTGCCGGCATCCGAGGTGGTGCCTTGGACCATCAGGGTGCTCATGGATATTCCTTGCGATAGGCCAGCAGCGCCTGCTCCAGCCGAGCCCAGTCGGCCTCCTCGGCGGGCAGGCCGAAGCGCAGGCTGCTGTTATGGGTGAACAGCCGCAGGAGGATGCCGCGGCGGGCCATGAAGTGATAAAGCGACTCGGCCTCGGCACTGATCAACCATTGAAACAGCGCACAGCCCCCCTGAGGCTTGAGGCCATGGCGCTGCAGGACGTCGACCAGGCGTTCGCTCGCCGCCTCGCTGCGTGCCCGCTGCCGGGCATGCCCCTGGGTATCGCGCAAGCAGGCCTGCCCCAGGACCCGGGTCGGGCCGCTGACGGCCCAGGGCCCGACCTGCTCCGCCAGCAGCTTGAGCAGGCGCCGCTCGGCCAGGACAAAGCCCAGGCGTACCCCGGCCAGGCCGAAGAACTTGCCGAACGAACGCAACACAATCAGCCCCACTTGATGGGCATGGCGGGCCAGGCTCAACTGCGGGGTGTTGTCCATGAAGGCTTCGTCCACCACCAGCCAGCCGCCACGCTGAGCCAGACGCGCGTGCCAGTCCAGCAGGCGCTCCGGGGTCAGGCTCAGGCCGGTAGGGTTGTTCGGGTTGACCACCACCAGCACATCGAGGCTGTCGAGAAAGAAATCCACCTCCTGCTCCAGCACCTCGCGCACCCGATAGCCGCTGCGGCGCCAGGCTTCGGCATGTTCGGCATAACAGGGGGACAGCACGCCGACCTTGCCCGCCCGGCGCAAACGCGGCAGCAACTGGATCGCCGCCTGGGAGCCGGCCACCGGCAATACCTCGCTGGCGCCGTAGTAATCGCGGGCCGCCTGTTCCAGCCCATCATCGGTTTCCGGCAGGCGTGCCCAGGCACGCAACGGAATCTCAGGCAGGGGAAACGGCCAAGGGGCAAGCCCACTGGACAGGTCCAGCCAGGACTCTTCGGCAATCCCGTATTGCTCGGCCGCCTTGCGCAGCCGTCCGCCGTGCTCAAGCATAGAATTCAGCCCCCAGGCAAAGAATCAGCAGCCACAGCCAGACGCCCCGCTGCACCAGCTGCCAGCCACGATCAATGGAACCGGCACTGGCCGGTTCGCCCTCACCCAGCGACGGACGCTGGTGCAATTGGCCGTGATAAATCGCCGCGCCGCCCAGTTCCACGCCCAGGGCACCCGCCCCGGCCGCCATCACCGGGCCGGCATTCGGGCTATCCCAGGTCGGGCCCTGGCGATGCCAGCATTTCAACGCCAGCCGGGTCTTGCCGAGCAAGGCGTAAGTCAGGGCCACCAGGCGCGCAGGAAGGTAGTTGAGCAGGTCGTCGATCTTCGCGGCCGCCCAGCCGAAGCGCTCGAAGCGCTCGTTACGGTAACCCCACATAGCATCCAGAGTGTTGCTCAGACGATAGAGCACCACCCCCGGCGCGCCGGCCACGGCAAACCAGAACAGCGCGGCAAACACGGCGTCGCTGCCGTTCTCCAGCACGGACTCGGTAGCCGCCCGGGCCACTTCGGTGGCATCCAGTTCGCTGGTCTGGCGGCTGACCAGAAACCCCACCCGGCGCCGCGCCTCATCCAGATCATCACTGCGCAGCGCCTGGGCCACGGGCTCGACGTGTTCGCCGAGGCTGCGCAAGCCCAGGGCGCCATACAGCGCCAGGACGTCCACCAGCCAGCCCACGTAGGGCAACCAGGAAAGAGCGGTGGCCAGCAGAGTCAAGGGCAGCACCGCCAGTACCCAGGCGGTAACGCCGTGGCTGCGCCAGCCACGGCCGGCGGAGTTGAAACGTTGCTCGATACGATCGGCCACGCGGCCGAACGCCACCAGCGGATGCCAGCGCTTGGGCTCGCCCAGCAGCGCATCCAGCGCAACCCCGGCGACACTCAGCAACGCCACACTCATTGACTCACTCCCCAGTAATTCTCATACAACAACTCACTCAATGGCCGCGGTTGCGCCCAGCCTTGCAGCGCCAGCATCGGCGCCGGGTAGAACTCGGTGACCGGCCCCAGGCACAACACCGCCAGGGGTTTGGCACCGGTCGGCAGCCCCAGCAGGTCGGCCAGGGCCTGGGGCTCGAACAGCGAGACCCAGCCCATTCCCAGGCCTTCGCTGCGTGCCGCCAGCCACAGGTTCTGGATGGCGCAGGACAACGACGCCAGATCCATTTCCGGCAAAGTCCGGCGCCCGAAGATGTGCCGCTCGCGGCCATCCATCAGGGCGGCCACCAGCACCTCGGCACAATCGTTGATGCCTTCGACCTTGAGTTTCATGAACGCCTCGGAGCGCTCCCCCAAGGCTTCAGCGGTGCGTACCCGCTCCTCTTCCACCAACTGCTGGATTTTCCCCCGCAACGGGCGGTCGCTGATGCGGATGAAGCGCCAGGGCTGCATCAGCCCGACGCTGGGCGCCTGATGCGCGGCTTCCAGCAAGCGCCGCAGCAATGCCGGCTCGACGCTGCCACCGGCGAAATGGCGCATGTCGCGACGCTCGGCGATGGCTCGGTAAACCCCTTCGCGCTGCGCCGCAGAAAACCCTTGCTCACTCACCCCTCACACCCTCTGCTGGAACCGCCTGGCCAATGCCTGCGGCCGCCATGCCCGGTGCCAACAACGCGGCCACCGCCGCTGGGTTGGACGGGAAGTAGAAGTGCACATAGGAGGCCGTCATCCGCCCATCGCGATACACCGCTTCCGCACCGCGTCCACCGTTGGGGCTGACCCCACGGGCGATGGGCAGCAGCTCGGTGCTGGTCAGGGAATGGTGATAGGTGTGGCCGCGCAAGCTGCCTTCCGGCAGTTCCACGGCCTGCAAGGCCAGGGCCGCCAGACGTTTCTGCATCACCGCGGTGCCGGGCAGCAAGCCCAGCAGTTCGGCGCACTGGCCTTCGACATCGGTCAGCGCGTCCAACAGGTAGAGCATGCCGCCGCACTCGGCGAGCAGCGGCTTGCCGGCCGCATGATGGGCACGGATGGCCTGCAGCATGGCGCTGTTCTGCGCCAGCGCCTGATGGTGCAATTCGGGATAGCCGCCGGGCAGGTACACGCTGTCCGCCGGGGGCAGCTGGCTATCGTGGATCGGCGAGAAAAAGCTCAACTGCGCGCCCATGGCCCGCAACAGGTCCAGGTTGGCGCCATAGGTGAAGGCAAACGCCTCGTCACGTGCCACGGCAATGCACACGCCATCCAGCAGCGGCTCGCAAGCCACCGGTGTTGGCGCGGCGAAACTCACCGCAGGCGGCAGTTCCACCTGGCAACTGCTGGCCAGCGCCTCGGCGGCGGCATCCAGGCGCAGGTCCAGATCATTCAGCTCGCGGGCCTGAACCAGCCCCAGGTGGCGACTGGGCAGCTCAATATCGGTCTCGCGAGACAAGGCGCCATACCAGCGCAGGCCTTCGGTGAGGCTGCCCTCCAGCAGCTGGGCATGGCGCAAGGTGCCGACCCGGTTCGCCAGCACACCGGCAAACGGCAGGTCCGGCTGGTAGCGCGCCAGGCCCAGGGCCAAGGCGCCAAAAGTCTGGGCCATGGCAGTGCCATCGATGACGCCCAGCACCGGAACGCCGAAATGCCGGGCCAGATCAGCACTGGAAGGGGTGCCATCGAACAACCCCATGACCCCTTCGATCAGAATCAGGTCGGCCTCGCCCGCCGCTTCCCACAACAGGCGCCGGCTTTCCTGCTCGCCGACCATCCACATGTCCAGCTGGTACACCGCAGCACCGCTGGCACGTTCAAGGATCATCGGGTCGAGAAAGTCCGGGCCACATTTGAACACCCGAACCTTGCGCCCCTGATTGCGGTGCAGGCGAGCCAGGGCCGCCGTCACGGTGGTCTTGCCCTGGCCGGAAGCCGGTGCGGCGATCAACACCGCCGGGCAATGACGAACATCAGTCATGAATTCACGCTCACAGCTCGACACCTTTCTGCGCCTTGATACCGGCCTGGAAGGCGTGCTTGAGCATGCCCATTTCGGTAACGGTATCCGCCAGATCGATCAGCTCCGGCTTGGCACCGCGGCCGGTCACCACCACGTGCTGCATGGGTGGGCGGGCCTGCAGGTCGCTGAGCACCTGATCCAGGTCCAGGTAGCCGTGCTTGAGCGCGATGTTCAGCTCGTCGAGCACCACCAGCCCCATATCCGGGTCGCTCAGCAGCTCCCTGGAGACCGCCCACGCCGCTTCGGCAGCAGCGATATCGCGCTGGCGGTCCTGGGTTTCCCAGGTAAAGCCCTCGCCCATCACATGAAACCGCACCTGCTCCGGGAAACGCCGGAAAAACAACTCCTCACCGGTGCTGTTACGCCCCTTGATGAACTGCACCACGCCGCAACGCATGCCGTGGCCCATGGCTCGCGCCAGCATGCCGAAGGCGGAACTGCTCTTGCCTTTGCCATTGCCGGTCAGTACCAGCAGCAGGCCGCATTCATTGGGCGAGTTGGCAATGCGCTCATCGATCACGGCTTTTTTGCGCAACATGCGCGCCAGATGGCGCTCGTCACGATCGGGGGATTCACTCATGGGGCAGCTCTCCGTTGGGGCTGGGAAACGGGGGGCAAGAAAAGGAATAGACGGCGCAAGCCTGGCATCGCCCACCGTGATGCCGTTGGATGGATCAGGCCGGTCTCCGGGCTCATGAGCGGCATGGCTGCCGGACCGCGCGCCTTCCCATGTCGTTGACACAGTGGCATCAGGCGCAGTCTTGACTCATCTACCGTTGCGGGGGCAGCGCCGGAATTGTCGCCTGTTCCATCACTGGAAAAGGCCCTGACCGGCTTCCCTGTTTCACTCTGTCGACCACCGGCCACAGAGCACCTGAAACAAGTCGCGAAGGTTAGAGGGTTGGGGGTGGAGCGTCAATTAAAGCCGGCCGTGGCACACCGCACAAAATTGCACTGCATCAATAAGCTGACGCCAATCTTGTGCCACACTCAGAGCAGTGATATCAAACTGCCACTTTGCACGCCCAAGGTCGCACCACACAACAACAAGGAGTGAGCTCAATGCAAGGCATGATCATCAACAACCCGAAGCTGGAGTTCCTGCGCCCGATGCTGGAACGCTGGTTCGACTGCATCGACCGCTACAACGCAGTGCGCGGCGATAACGAAACGCCCTACTGGTTCGACGAACAGGCCAACCTGGGCCTGCTCTCCGCGGCCGCCTGGGCGGCGGAGATGGTCAGCCTGGAGCACAGCCCCAGCAGAAAACAGCAGGAAGAAGGCGCTCGCAACGCCCGTACCGACCTGTACCTGGCCACCCGGGAAGAACGCGCCTACATCCAGGCCACCCAACGCTGGCCGCGGGTCAACAGCCTGAACCTGACCCAGGCCCTGCTGGACATCAGCCATGACGCGAAGAAGATCAGCTACTCCAGCGATCTGAGGCTCGGCTGCCTGTTCGTCGCCCCGCAGAAAGCCCAGCACAGCGCCACCCCGGAAGAGCTCCAGGACATGCTCGACGAACTGCAGAAGGAACTCTGCTGCGCAGTGGCCTGGTACTTCCCCTACGCCTATCGCAAGCTGCACAACGAAGCCGGCAACTACCATCCGGGCATCGCCGTACTCTTCAAGGAAGCCCGCTGACCGGGTGGAACCATCGGCTGACTATGCTTCTCTATGACGACGTCTGTGCACTCATAGGGAAATACGCATGCTCAAGCTTCAACACAGCCTCCTGCTCGCCATCGCCGCCAGCCTCGCCGCCTGCGGCGAAACCTCCAGCCTGCAGGTTTCCGAGGGCACCGGGCCCAACCCCAGGCTGCCGGAACCTAACCCAACGCTGATCCCCACGGTCAACATCGCCCCGGCCATCGGCTGGCCACCCGGCACAAAACCGCTGGCCGCCGCCGGCACCCAGGTCAACGCCTTCGCCGAGAACCTCGACCACCCGCGCTGGCTCTACGTACTGCCCAATGGCGACGTGCTGGTGGCGGAAACCAACGCCCCGCCCAAGCCGGATGACAGCCGGGGCATTCGCGGCTGGATTGCCGGCAAGATCATGGGCCGCGCCGGTGCGGCGGTCCCCAGCGCCAACCGCATCACCCTGCTGCGCGACCAGGATCACGACGGCGTGGCGGAGACCCGCACGGTGTTTCTGGAAAACCTCAACTCTCCCTTCGGCATGACCCTGGTGGGCAATGACCTGTATGTAGCCGACACCGACAAGCTGCTGCGCCTCCCTTACCAGAACGGCGATACCCACATCAGCGCGGCGGCCACCAAGGTGGTCGACCTGCCCGGCGGCACACTCAACCATCACTGGACCAAGAACGTCATCGCCAGCAAGGACGGCAGCAAGCTCTACGTCACCGTGGGCTCCAACAGCAACGTCGGTGAAAACGGCCTGGACCAGGAGCAAGGCCGGGCCGCGATCTGGGAAGTGGATCGCCAGAGCGGCCAGCATCGATTGTTCGCCACCGGCCTGCGCAACCCCAACGGCCTGGCCTGGGAGCCGGTCAGCGGGGCGCTCTGGACGGCAGTGAACGAGCGGGATGAAATCGGCAGCGACCTGGTGCCGGACTACATCACCTCGGTCAAGGATGGCGCCTTCTATGGCTGGCCCTTCAGCTATTACGGACAACACGTGGATGTACGGGTCAAGCCGCAGAACCCCGAGCAGGTGGCCAAAGCCATCGCCCCGGACTATGCCGTCGGCCCGCACACGGCTTCACTGGGGTTGACCTTCGCCGAGGGCAGCAAACTCCCCGCGCCCTTCACCGAAGGCGCCTTCATTGGCCAGCACGGCTCCTGGAACCGCAAGCCCCACAGTGGCTACAAGGTGATTTTCGTGCCATTCAGCGCCGGCAAACCCAAGGGCACACCGATCGATGTGCTCAGCGGCTTTCTCAACGCCGACGAGAAAGCCCTGGGCCGCCCGGTCGGGGTGGTGATCGACCAGCAAGGCGGGTTACTGGTGGCCGACGATGTCGGCAACAAGATCTGGCGGGTATCCGCCGCCAAGGCCCCTTGACCAAGGCCGCTTAAGCTCAACGCTTGCGGCACAGCGTCAAGCCATCCCCCAATGGCAGAAGTGACAGGTCGATACGCGAGTCATCCTTCAAGGCACGATTGAGCGCCTGGATGGCTCGGGTATCTTCGCTAAGGGCATCGGCCTCCAGCACACGCCCGCTCCACAGGGTGTTATCGAACACCAGCAACCCACCGACTCGCAGCAGACCTAGCGCAGCCTCCAGGTAAGCCGGGTAATTGGCCTTGTCGGCATCGATGAAGATCAGGTCGAAACAGCCGAGCCGCCCCGCTCGCTCCAGGTTGGCGAGGGTATCCAGGGCCGGAGCCAGACGCAGATCGATACGCTGCTCAAGCCCTGCCTCTTGCCAATAGCGCAAGGCGGTAGCGTTGTAGTCACCGGGAATGTCGCAACAGATCAACGATCCATCTTCGGGCAGCGCCTGGGCCATGCACAGCGCGCTGTAGCCAGTAAACGTCCCGACCTCCAGCACCTGACGGGCACCGATCAACTTCACCAGCAGCGCGAGAAACTGGCCCTGTTCGGGCGCGACCTGCCAGCGAGCCGTGGGCAATGCCTGGGTTTCATCCCGCAGGCGGCGCAGCAGCGGCGTTTCACGCAGGGAAACGTCCAGCAGGTAGTGGTAAAGGGCATCGTCGAGGTTCAGCGTCCGAGCGGTCACAGGCACCTCGACCAGATAAGACTAGGGGTTATGCGCCAGGTGTTCTGGCTGCAGGACGCGCTTGGCGCTCAGGTAGGCTTTCTGCCAATAGGCCTTGGACAGGCTGTCGAGCTTCACCGTGCCGCCCGTGGCCGGCGCATGCACGAAGCGCCCCTCGCCGACATAGATCCCGGCATGGCTGACCTGGGAGCCGCCATTGGTGGCAAAGAAGATCAGGTCGCCGGTCTGCAGGGCGTTCTTACCCACGTCAGGTGCCTGCATGCCGATCATTTCCCGGGTCGAACGCGGCAGGGAAATACCGGCCGCATCACGGTAGACGTAGCCGATCAGGCCGCTGCAGTCGAAACCGGAATCCGGAGTGTTGCCGCCCCAGCGGTAAGGCGTGCCCACCAGCCCCAGGGCGCGGAACAGCACGTCTTCGGCAACCGGAGAGAAGGCTTGGGAGGCGTTGAATACAGGAGCACGTACCACAGGCGCAGGTGGCGGGGTACGGCTGGCGCAGGCGCTGAGCAGCGCTGCGAGGACAATTAGAGCGAGACGGGCTGAGGTCGACATAAGCTGGACAATCCTGATCGGGATGCGGCTTTCTCTGCCGTGGCACTGAAAACAAAACCGCGTAAGCAGGGCTTACGCGGTTAGTTTCAACAATAGATCAGGATTCTAGCGTCTACACGCCAAACTTCAAGTAAGACTTTAAGTTCGCCTTACAAATAGTCCGCTTATTTGCGTGCAGTGACCACCGTCGGTGCCATGGCGAGTGCACGCTTGGCTTCGATGAAGGTCTTGCTCCAGTAGCTGTCGCCCAGGCTGTCGACCCGCACACCGCCACTGCGACGGCTGCTGGAGTGGATGAACTGGTCATCCCCCAGGTAGATACCCGCGTGGCTGACGCGCCCACGGCCATTGGTGCTGAAGAACAGCAAATCACCCGGCTTGAGGTTGTTGCGCGCGACCAGAGGAGCCTTAACGTTGATCATTTCGCGAGTGGAACGCGGCAGGTTCATGCCCGCCTCTTCACGAAACAGGTAACCAATGAAACCGCTGCAATCGAAGCCGGCTTCCGAGGTACCACCGAAACGGTAGCGGGTACCGATCAGCGACATACCGCGCTCGAGGATGCTGTCAGCCAGAACTGGCAACTGGTAAGGCTTGCTGTCAGAGAACTCTGCCAGTTCCTTTTCAGTTGCCAGCTCTTCCTGATAAACAGCGGAAGATTGGTTTTTTGCGGAGACTTGAGCCTGTTGCACGGACTGCTGCTGCGACACCGGAGTGTGGGAAGCGCAACCAAATAACAGGGTAACGAGTGCGAGAGGCACGAGGGGTGCGAAGCGATTTAGCATGGGCACGACCGTGGCTTGAAATAAATGACGACGCGACTATGCCTTCTATCGCCCTCATTTGCAAATTCAATCGATCAGAATGTGACTTATGAGTTTCTTGCGTACATCTAAGGCTTTAAGCCCATTTAAAGTCCGCCCGCCTTTGGAAACCCTTCCAAAGGTGCGTTTTCTGGCGCCTGGAATATGCCGAAGGCCGCCTTGAAAACTCCTGGAGCCCTTGTTTTTACCAGCCCAGGGTTTCTTTCAGAAAGGGAATGGTCAGCTTGCGCTGGGCCTGCAGCGAGGCCTGGTCAAGACGCTCCAGAAGCTCGAACAAGGCACTCATGCTGCGGGTACCGCGGGTCAGAATAAAATGCCCGACCTCATCGGTCAGATGCAGCCCGCGACGGGAAGCTCGCAACTGCAAGGCTCGCAATTTGTCTTCATCGGAGAGTGGGCGCATCTGGAAGATCAGCGCCAGGGTCAGGCGGGATTTCAAGTCCGCCAGTTTTACCGGCAGCTCCCGAGGCGAAGTCGAGGCAGCAATCAGCAAGCGCCGGCCACTGTCACGCAAGCGGTTGAACAGATGGAACAGCGCCTCTTCCCAGTCCGCCTTGCCGGCGACGGCCTGCAGGTCATCCAGACACACCAGCTCGTACTGCTCCAGGTTGTCGAGAATCTCGATACCACGATCCAGAAGCTCTGCCAGCGGCAGGTACACCGCAGGCTCCCCCAACTGCTCGAAACGCAGGCACGCCGCCTGCAGCAAGTGCGTGCGGCCCACGCCATCCTTGCCCCAGAGATAGATCAGGCTTTCGGTCCAGCCGGCGTCGGCTTCGCATAGGCGCTCGACGTAGCCGAGTGCTGCGGCATTGGCGCCTGGGTAGTAGTTGATGAAGGTGGCGTCATCACGCAGACGCACACCTAGGGGCAGCTGAATCGGTTTCATGCTGACTGAACAGTTCCAAACGAACCGTTAGTGGCCTCTGTGTAAAGTTTGCAAAGTTTATACCCGTGACGCCGAGCGCACAATGCAGCAGACCACAAGCAAAATCAAAGGTTTGCGTCTGTCGAAAGCAATCAAAGGGGGTTCTTTGACAGCCCCTGTGACAGCCAGTGGACCGCCACCGACCGCCACTTGGGCTCACTCAGCCCTTTACAGCTCGGGGTCTTCGGCGCCGCTGTAGAGATCGGAGTCCTTGTACAGATCATGCACGTGGCGCACCAGCACCATGATCACCGCCGCCACCGGCAGGGCCAGCAGCACCCCGGTAAAGCCGAACAGTTCGCCGCCGGCGAGAATCGCAAAGATCACCGCCACCGGGTGCAGGCCGATGCGGTCCCCCACCAGCAACGGCGTCAGCACCATGCCTTCCAGGGCCTGCCCGACCATGAACACCGCGACAATGCCGATCATCGGGTACAAGTCGCCACCAAACTGAAACAGCCCGGCAACCAGCGCCGCACCAATACCGATGACAAACCCCATGTACGGCACAATCGCCGCCAACCCGGCAATCAACCCGATCAACAGGCCCAGCTCAAGCCCCACCAACATCAGGCCCGCCGCGTAGATCACCCCAAGAGCCAGCATCACCAGCAACTGCCCGCGGACAAACGCCCCCAGCACCTCATGACACTCTCCAGCCAGGGACAGCACCTGTTCTTCGCGACTGCGCGGCAGCAGGCTGCGGATCTTGGCCATCATCAAGTCCCAATCGCGCAGCAGATAGAAACTGACCACCGGGATCAGCACCAGGTTGGCCAGCCAGCCGATCAGCGCCAGCCCCGAGGCCGTGGCCTGGCTCAGCACCACACCGACAATATCGGTGGTCTGCCCCATATGCTCGCTGATGGCGGCCTTGACCTTGTCGAACTTCCAGAAGCCGTCCGCCAGGCCCAGTTTCGACTGCACCCAGGGCATGGCGCTGTGCTGGACCCAATCGAGCATCTGCGGCGCCAACTCATAGAGCCGCACCAGTTGCTTGGCCAGCATGGGCACCAGCACCAGCAACAGGGTCATGACGATCAAGGTGAACAGCGCGAATACCGCTACCACTCCCCAGGTACGCGATAGCCCCCAATGCTCCAGGCGGTCCACCAGCGGATCGAACAGATAGGCCAGCAACAGCGCTACCAGAAACGGACTGAGGATCGGGTGCAACAGGTAAACGAACCCACAAGCCAGGAGCGCTACACCCAACCAGACCCAGCGACGCGTATCGGCCATATACCACTCCTGCTTCTATATAGAAGAAAACAACCTGCTACCAACGAAAACGCAGCTGCGCCTGAGGCGTCGGCGCAACAGCCGGCGCGCCACCCTCAGCAGCCTGCACCGGGGCTTGCGGGGCAAGGGCTTCGCCAGCGGGAATTTCTTGCAGCTTGGCCAGCGCCAGTTGCGCCCGCAATTGCTCGGCACTGCCATTGACCCGATAGATGATCCGATCACCCTCGACGCTCTGCAGTTGCGCGCCAAAAGGCTCGAGCAAATGCCCCAATGCCGCGTAGTGCTCCAGGGTCATACCCTGCACTTCCAGCAATTGCTCGCTGGAGACACCCGGGCGCGTGACAAAGCGCGGCGCCAGACGCTGGCTCACCGCCAGCAACACCGCATCGGCCAGCGCTGCCGTATCGGCACCCTGGACAGTGCCCTGCTCTTTCTGATCGCCGAGCCACAGCCGCCACTTGGCCTGCCATTGGCCGGCCTCTTCACGGGCGTGCACCGCCAACAACGCATCAGCGCCATAACGCTCCGAGGCTTCACGCAGTGGCGCCGGGTCGGAACCTTCCAGATTCGGCGCAGTGGCAACAATCTGCTCGTCCAGGTCCCCCAGCGGCAGACGCAAGGGCAGGCCACGGTGTTGAGCCGCACGCCGCAAAGGCGCGGCGCTGGCCTGACCATCCCCCACCAGGCTTGAGCCTTCCGTGGAATCGCTCAGCCACCAGCCCAGGATCGACGGCCGGTTACTGCCCCACAGCGACAACCCCGCCTGACGCAATGCACGATCGGTGGTCACAGGATCGAAGTCCACTTGCAGGCTTTCCGGCGGGCCGGCGTCGTAGCCGTACTGGCTGATGATCTGCTGCGGGTCCTTGCGGATTGCCGCCAGCCCCGGCCCCTGCGCCGCCTTGGCGTCGCCGGTGAGGCGCAGCACCAGGGTTTCCAGGGCACGCTGCGTGGCCTGATCGCGTTCTTCGGGCGATTGGCTGGCCACCGGTTCGCGCACTTGATACAGGCCATTGAGGGTTTCGGCATGACTCGCCAGGCTGAACAATGACAAACAGCCCACAAACAGAAATTTACCCAGACGCATGGAAGATTCCCAACGACAAAAAACGATTGAAACAGCGCGCATGAACCACTGCGAGCAAGGCTGTGACCACAAGCCCCGGTAAAACATTCACCCGATACCCGACAGTTTTCGCGCTGTCATAACGATAGCCACTTGAGCGCTATACCTTATACAGGCATGGGCAAGAGCACCAACACAGCCGATCGTGGTTTTTTTAGGCGGATATGCCTCTACCCGTCGGCCCGAGGATGGCCGCTGCCCCTCAAGCCTGATAAAATCGCGCGCCTTCGCAGACCGGCATCAGCTGGGCATCCTGAAACACTTTCCCAGTGCTCGGGCAGGCTCTCTGATTCGGTCGATACCCCTGAATCCCCCCTAAAGGCCTGGATCATGAGCAAGCAACCCTCCCTGAGCTACAAAGACGCCGGTGTAGACATCGACGCCGGTGAAGCATTGGTCGAACGCATCAAGAGCGTCGCCAAGCGCACTGCGCGCCCGGAAGTCATGGGCGGCCTGGGCGGTTTCGGCGCCCTCTGCGAAATCCCGGCCGGCTACAAGCAACCTGTGCTGGTTTCCGGCACCGACGGCGTCGGCACCAAGCTGCGCCTGGCCCTGAACCTGAACAAGCACGACAGCATCGGCATCGACCTGGTGGCCATGTGCGTCAACGACCTGGTGGTCTGCGGTGCCGAGCCTCTGTTCTTCCTCGACTACTACGCCACCGGCAAGCTCAACGTCGACACCGCCGCCCAGGTAGTGACCGGCATCGGTGCCGGCTGCGAACTGTCCGGCTGCTCGCTGGTCGGCGGTGAAACCGCTGAAATGCCCGGCATGTACGAAGGCGAAGACTACGACCTGGCCGGCTTCTGCGTCGGCGTGGTGGAAAAGGCCGAAATCATCGACGGCTCGAAAGTGGCCGCAGGCGATGCGTTGCTGGCCCTGCCGTCCTCCGGCCCGCACTCCAACGGCTACTCGCTGATCCGCAAGATCATCGAAGTCGCCGGCGCCGACATCGAAAGCATCCAGCTGGACGGCAAGCCACTGACCGACCTGCTGATGGCCCCGACCCGCATCTACGTCAAGCCGCTGCTGAAGCTGATCAAGGACACCGGCGCGGTCAAGGCCATGGCTCACATCACCGGTGGTGGCCTGCTGGACAACATCCCGCGCGTCCTGCCCAAAGGCGCCCAGGCGGTGGTCGACGTGGCGAGCTGGAAACGCCCGGCGGTCTTCGACTGGCTGCAAGAGCAAGGCAACGTCGACGAACACGAAATGCACCGCGTTCTGAACTGCGGCGTGGGCATGGTCATCTGCGTGGCTCAGGATCAGGTTGAAAATGCCCTGAACGTTCTGCGCGAAGCGGGCGAGCAGCCTTGGGTCATCGGCCAGATCGCCACCGCAGCCGAAGGCGCGGCCCAGGTCGAGCTGAAGAACCTCAAGGCTCACTGATGCAAGAGCGGATGTCGCCGACCTGTGATGTTGTGGTGCTGCTGTCCGGCACCGGCAGTAACCTGCAAGCCCTGATCGACAACGCGCGCACCGACGACAGTCCGGTGCGCATCGCTGCCGTGATCTCTAACCGCGCTGACGCCTATGGGCTGCAGCGCGCCAAGGATGCGGGCATCGCAACCCGCTTCCTCGATCACACCACCTTCGAAGGCCGCGAGGCCTTCGATCAGGGGCTGATCGAATTGATCGACACCTTCCAACCCAAACTGGTGGTCCTGGCCGGCTTCATGCGCATTCTCAGCGCTGGATTCGTCCGTCACTACCAGGGCCGCCTGCTGAATATTCACCCTTCGCTGCTCCCCAAATACAAAGGGTTACACACTCATCAGCGGGCGCTGGAAGCCGGAGATACGGAGCATGGCTGCAGCGTGCACTTCGTGACCGAGGAACTCGATGGCGGCCCTCTGGTCGTACAGGCTGTGATCCCGGTAGAGTTGCACGACTCGCCGCAGAGCCTGGCGCAGCGAGTACACGTCCAGGAACACCGGATTTACCCCATGGCCGTACGCTGGTTTGCCGAAGGTCGACTGACGCTCGGCGATCAGGGTGCTTTACTGGATGGTCAATTACTGGCCGCCAGCGGCTATTTGATTCGAACCTAGGAGATTTTATGCGTCGCGCCCTGCTCTTCGCTTGCGCTCTGTTCGCCCTGCCGGCTGTGCAGGCGGCAGACCTTCACCCGTTCTCCGCCAGCTACACCGCCGACTGGAAGCAACTGCCCATGAGCGGTACGGCTGAACGCAGCCTGGAAAAAACCGCCAATGGCGTGTGGAAGCTCAGCTTCAAGGCATCGATGATGATCGCCAGCCTGAGCGAGGAAAGCACCCTGACCCTGGACAAGGACACCCTGGTGCCCCAGTCCTATCGCTTCGAGCGGGGCGGCCTGGGCAAAGCCAAGAAAGCCGATCTGGATTTCGACTGGAACGCCAAGATGGTCACCGGCACCGACCGTGGCGATGCGGTCAAGCTGCCACTGAATACCGGCATGGTGGATAAATCCACCTACCAACTGGCGCTGCAGCACGATGTGGCAGCCGGCAAGAAGACCATGAGCTACCAAGTGGTCGACGGCGGTGAAGTCGATACATACGATTTCCGTGTCCTGGGCTCGGAAAAAGTCGACACCAAGGCAGGCCAGATCGATGCGATGAAGGTCGAGCGCGTCCGCGACCCGACACAAAGCAAACGCATCACCGTGATGTGGTTCGCCAAGGACTGGGACTACCTGCTGGTGCGCTTGCAACAAGTTGAAACCGACGGCAAGGAGTACAACATCATGCTCCTCAACGGCACCGTCGACGGCAAGACAGTCAAGGGCAACTAAGCCGCAGCACAATCGAAGCCTCGCGAAAGCGGGGCTTTTTTTTGCCCGGAATTTCACTCCACGCCCGCCTGCCAGACGCCCGGGCAAGCCTTTCAAGATGAAACTTTTGTCATGAAACTTCGCCAGCCGCGGCAAAATGTCACGGTTTACGCGGGCTGCAGGATTGTCTTCGATTCTGCAAAGGTTTGTTGCAGGCTCAAGCAATTTACTTAGCAAGCTAACAAAATATATAACGAAGTCCTGCACACGCCTTGCTGCAGATCAACAGAGATTGGAGCTAGCAGATGACTGTAAAAGTAACTGAACGCGACGATTCACATATGTCCCATGAAGGCGTAGCCGCGGGTGTACGTATCTGGGATGTACATCAACAAGACATGCTGGTGGGGATGTTCCACTCCGAGAGCGATGCCCACAGCTACAAGGCCGAACTGGAAAAACTCGAGCAGAACCGCGCTCCGCAGAGCTCCTGAATCGACCTCAGCACAGGAGCGCCGGGATCTCCACGCGGACCCCGCCCTCCCCCCCATAAACGACAAACCCCGCCATGAGCGGGGTTTGTCGTTAGCGGATGCTTACCACATCAGATCGTCAGGGATCTGGTAGGCCGCGTACGGATCATCTTCATCCGGCGCCTCGGTCGGCGTATTGAGCTGCACGATACGGCGCGGGTCGCGCTCCTGGATCTTCAGCGCCGCTTCCCGCGGGATCACCTCATAGCCGCCACCGTGGTGGACAATCGCCAGGGAACCGCTGCTGAGCTTGTTGCGCATCAGGGTGTTCACCGACAGGCGCTTGACCTTCTTGTCGTCGACGAAGTTGTAGTAGTCCTCGGTGTTCAGCTTGGGCAGGCGCGAGACTTCGATCAGTTGCTTGATCTGCGCCGCACGGGCCTTCTGCTCGGCCTTCTCCTGCTGCTGACGGTTGAGCTCCTGGTCACGCTTGACCTTTTCAGCCATGGCTTCCTGAGCCGCGCGTTGCTGGGAGTCATCAAGTTCGATCTGGCCTTTATGCGCCAGACGCTGCTGCTTCTGCTTGTCTTTGCTGACCTGCTTGGCCTGCTTTTGGTTGACCAGCCCTGCTTTGAGCAACTGGTCGCGAAGGGAAAGGCTCATGGTGCTTACTCACTTAGGCAACGGCCTCAGCCGCAGCTGGGCAAATTCTTTTCCTGACGTTTGGCTTCGCCCCACAGGGCATCCAACTCTTCGAGGGTGCAATCTTCCATGGGACGGGCGGTGTCGCGCAATGCCTGCTCGATAAATCGGAAGCGTCGGTCAAACTTGGCGTTGGCACCGCGCAAGGCGGTTTCCGGGTCTACCTTGAGATGCCTGGCCAGGTTGACCACGACAAACAGCAAGTCACCGATTTCATCGGTGATCGCCGCTGTATCGTTGTCGGCCATGGCTTCCAGCACCTCATCCAGCTCTTCGCGAACCTTGTCCACCACCGGCAGGGCTTCCGGCCAGTCGAAGCCGACCTGAGCCGCGCGCTTCTGCAACTTGGCGGCGCGGGACAAAGCCGGCAAGGCCACCGGCACATCATCGAGCAGCGACAACTGCTGCGGGGCAGCGGATTTCTCCGCGCGCTCCTCGGCCTTGATCTGCTCCCAGCGCTCCTTGACCTGCTCTTCATCGAGCCGCGGGATATCCAGCGGCGCATACAGATCCCCGGTGGGAAACACGTGGGGATGCCGACGGATCAACTTGCGCGTGATGCCGTCCACCACCGCGTCGAACTCGAAACGCCCTTCTTCCCGGGCCAGCTGGCTGTAATACACCACCTGGAACAGCAGGTCCCCCAGTTCGCCCTGCAAGTGGTCGAAGTCGCCGCGCTCGATGGCGTCGGCCACTTCATAGGCCTCTTCCAGGGTATGGGGGACGATGCTCGCGTAGTTCTGCTTGATATCCCAGGGGCAGCCGTACTGCGGGTCGCGCAGGCGCGCCATGAGGTGGAGCAGGTCTTCAAGGCTGTGCATCAGTTCATCCATTTCATACAGGCATCAGGGGGTCCGGTTGCGCCGGGTCTCGATGATGTTCGGCAATTGGGAAATTCGCCCCAGCAGGCGACCCAACGCGTCCAGCCCCGGAATCTCGATGGTCAGGGACATCAACGCGGTGTTGTCCTCCTTGTTCGAGCGGGTGTTGACCGCCAGCACGTTGATCCGCTCGTTGAGCAGCACCTGGGACACGTCACGCAGCAGGCCGGAACGGTCGTAGGCGCGGATGATGATGTCCACCGGATAGGTGAGCACCGGCACCGGCCCCCAGCTGACCTGGATGATCCGCTCCGGCTCGCGCCCGGCCAGTTGCAGCACCGAGGCACAGTCCTGGCGGTGAATGCTCACGCCACGGCCCTGGGTGATGTAACCGACGATCGCATCCCCCGGCAGTGGCTGGCAGCAACCGGCCATCTGGGTCATCAGGTTGCCCACGCCCTGGATCTGGATGTCGCCGCGCTTGCCTGGCTTGTAGCCGGCGGCCTTGCGTGGAATCAGCTCCAGCTGCTCGTTGCCGCGCTCCGGCTCCACCAGTTGCTGGGCCAGGTTGACCAGTTGCGCCAGGCGCAGGTCACCCGCGCCCAGGGCGGCGAACATGTCCTCGGCGGTCTTCATGTTGGCCTTGTCCGCCAGCTTGTCGAAGTCCACCTGAGGCAAGTCGAGACGGCTCAGTTCGCGCTCCAGCAAGGTCTTGCCAGCGGCCACGTTCTGATCGCGAGCCTGCAGCTTGAACCAGTGGACGATCTTCGCCCGCGCCCGCGACGTGGTGACGTAGCCCAGGTTCGGGTTCAGCCAGTCACGGCTCGGCGTACCGTGCTTGCTGGTGATGATCTCCACCTGCTCGCCGGTCTGCAGGCTGTAGTTGAGCGGCACGATGCGCCCGTTGATCTTCGCGCCCCGGCAGTTGTGACCGATCTCGGTGTGCACCCGGTAAGCGAAGTCCAGCGGCGTGGCGCCCTTGGGCAGGTCGATGGCGTGGCCGTCGGGGGTGAAGATGTAGACCCGGTCCGGCTCGATATCGACCCGCAACTGTTCGGCCAGGCCGCCGATGTCCCCCAGCTCTTCGTGCCATTCCAGCACTTGGCGCAGCCAGGAGATTTTCTCTTCGTAATGGTTGGAGCCGGACTTGACGTCGGTGCCCTTGTATTTCCAGTGGGCGCAAACCCCCAGCTCCGCTTCCTCGTGCATCGCGTGGGTACGGATCTGCACTTCCAGCACCTTGCCCTCGGGGCCGATCACCGCGGTGTGCAGCGAGCGGTAGCCATTCTCCTTGGGGTTGGCGATGTAGTCGTCGAACTCTTTGGGGATGTGCCGCCACAAGGTGTGCACGATGCCCAGCGCGGTGTAGCAGTCGCGCATTTCCGGCACCAGTACCCGCACCGCGCGCACATCGTAGATCTGGCTGAACTCCAGGCCTTTGCGCTGCATTTTGCGCCAGATGGAATAGATGTGCTTGGCCCGCCCACTGATGTCGGCGTTGACCCCGGTGGCCTTCAGTTCGTTCTGCAGCTGGTTCATCACGTCGCTGATGAAGCGCTCGCGATCCAGGCGCCGCTCGTGCAGGAGCTTGGCGATCTGCTTGTATTGCTCAGGCTCCAGGTAACGGAAGGACAGGTCCTCCAGCTCCCACTTGATATGGCCGATGCCCAGGCGGTGAGCCAGCGGCGCATAGATGTCGAAGACCTCGCGGGCGACCCGGTTGCGCTTCTCTTCGTCGGCGCTTTTCACCGCACGAATGGCGCAGGTCCGCTCGGCCAGCTTGATCAGTGCCACACGCACGTCATCGACCATGGCCACCAGCATCTTGCGCAGGTTCTCCACCTGCGCCTGAGTGCCGAGCACCAGGGATTGACGAGGGCTGAGGCTGGCCGTGATGGCGGCCATGCGCAGCACGCCATCGATCAGCTTGGCCACCACCGGACCAAAACGCTGGCTGACCGCCGGCAACTGGATCTGGCCCTCGCGGACGCCACGGTAGAGGACCGCAGCGACCAGGGAATCCTGGTCCAGCTTGAGATCGGCAAGGATCTCCGCGATCTCCAGGCCCGTGCTGAAACTCGACACGTCCTCGGCGCTCAGCCCCTTGGCGGCAATGTGTTTTAGCTCGGCCTCGCGAGCAAACTCGCAGGCTTCTTTCAAGGCTTCACGGTCCAGTGCCATGTCGACGCTGACCGTATGATCGAGCCATGCCTCGAGATTGATACTGCCGTCGGTGTTGATCGGCTGGTGCGCTCTCACCTGTACCATCTTGCTTTACCTTCCCTACGACGCACATTCAATGCGTCAAATCGCTGACCTTCAACGCTCAGCTGTGGCTCGCAGGGCCAGCGAACCACAGCTGAAAGATCAGTCGGATTAGACAAGCCATCCTAGCTCGCTTCGAATAACGCCATGGCCTCGACATGCGCCGTCTGAGGAAACATATCGAGGATCCCGGCACGTTTTAACCTGTAGCCCTGCTTGATCAGTTCGACCGTGTCACGGGCCAAAGTTGCCGGATTGCATGACACATAAACCAACCGCTTGGCACCCAGGCTCGCCAAGTGGCGAACCACCTCGAAAGCACCGTCGCGGGGCGGGTCCAAGAGTACCGCAGAAAAGCCTTCATTCGCCCACTGGGCAGCACCCAGAGGTTGGGATAAATCGGCTTGAAAAAAGCGCGTGTTATGCAAATTGTTGCTGGCGGCATTGTCAGCGGCACGCGCCACCATGGTCGCCACACCTTCCACCGCCACCACTTCCCGGGCCTGCCTGGCCAGTGGCAGGGCAAAGTTGCCAAGGCCGCAAAACAGATCCAGCACCCGCTCATCGGCTTGCGGCGCCAGCCACTCCAGGGCCTGGGCCACCATGGCTTCGTTGACCCCGGCGTTGACCTGGACGAAATCCCCCGGCCGATAGGCCAAGTGCAAGTCCCAGGACGCCAGGCGATAGCCCAGGGCCTGTGACGGATCAACCGGTTGCGGCTCGCCTTCACCGTGCAACCACAGCTGCGCCTGATGGAAATCGCAGAAATCCTTGAGGATCGCCAGGTCGCCTTCAGACAGCGGGGCCATGTGCCGCAACAGCACAGCCAGGGCCGAACCACTGAACAACTCGACATGCCCCAGCGCCTGAGGCTTGCTCAAGCGCCGCAGCATCGCCGGCAAGCGACTCATGATCGGTTGCAAGGCCTGTACCAGCACCGGACAGTCGTCGATGGCGACGATGTCCTGGCTACCGCCCGCCCGAAAGCCGACCTCAAGCTGCTTGCCCTTGGCGTCCCAGCGCACCGCCACCCGGGCGCGGCGCCGATAACCGAACTCCGGGCCACTCAGGGGCGCGGCCCAGGCTTCGGGCTCGACACCCGCGACCTTGGACAACTGCTCGGCGAGCATGCGCTGTTTCAGGGCAAGCTGTTCGTCACGGGGGAGATGCTGGACGCTGCAGCCGCCGCAACGCCCGGCGTGGGCACAGGCCGCCGGACGACGCAGCTCGCTGGCGCTGAAGATCCGCTCGGCACGGGCTTCCACCACTTTGCCGTGGGTGCCCAGCACTCGCGCCTCGACCTCTTCACCGGCCAGGGCGCCACTGACGAACCAGGTACGCCCCTCAAGAAAAGCGATACCGCGCCCATCGTTGGCCAGGCGCTGGATGTTCAAGCGCTGTTTCTTGCCCAGGGGAATCTGCGGGGCCCGGCTGCCGCCCGCAGGCTGGAAGCGCAGGCCTCTCTCGTGCTTAGCCATCAGTTGGGCGCATCGAAAATGCCGGTCGACAAGTAACGATCGCCACGGTCACAGATGATCGCGACCATGACCGCGTTTTCCACTTCCCGGGACAGGCGCAGCATCGCTGCCACCGCACCGCCGGAAGACACGCCGCAGAAGATGCCTTCTTCACGGGCCAGGCGCCGGGTCACGTCTTCGGCTTCGCTCTGGGCCATGTCGACAATGCGATCGACCCGGCTGGCCTGGTAGATCTTCGGCAGGTATTGCTCGGGCCAGCGGCGGATGCCGGGAATGGCCGAGCCTTCCATGGGTTGCAGACCCACGATCTGCACCGCCGGGTTCTGCTCTTTCAGGTAGCGCGAGGTGCCCATGATGGTGCCAGTGGTGCCCATCGAGCTGATGAAGTGGGTGATGCTGCCCTGGGTCTGGCGCCAGATTTCCGGACCGGTGCCGGTGTAGTGGGCCTCGGGGTTGTCGCCGTTGGCGAACTGGTCGAGCACCTTGCCACGGCCTTCGGCTTGCATCCGCTCGGCCAGGTCACGAGCACCTTCCATGCCCTCTTCCTGGCTGACCAGGATCAGCTCGGCGCCATAGGCGGTCATCGCCGCCTTGCGCTCGGCGCTGGAGTTGTCGGGCATGATCAGGATCATCTTGTAGCCCTTGATCGCCGCGGCCATGGCCAGGGCGATGCCGGTATTGCCCGAGGTCGCTTCGATCAGGGTATCGCCGGCCTGGATCTGCCCGCGCAGTTCGGCGCGGGTGATCATCGACAGTGCCGGGCGGTCCTTGACCGAACCCGCCGGGTTATTGCCCTCGAGCTTGAGCAGCAAGGTATTGCTGGTGGCGCCAGGCAGGCGCTGCAAACGAACCAGCGGGGTGTTGCCGACGCAATCGGCGATGGTGGGGTACTGCAAGGTCATGGCGTATTCGCAATCCAGACTGCGGGGGCGCCTATCATACCGGCAAACGTCCGAGCGCCATATCACGCAAAGTGCGGGCCTTATGGCTTATTGGCATAAGGCGTCAAACCGCAGGATTCAGGCCGCCAGCAGGCGTAAATGGATGCGCAAGCCCTGGGCCCGGTTCTGCGCCCACAATTGCCCGCCCTGGCGCCTGACCGCATTGCGGGCAATGCTCAGGCCCAAGCCGAATCCACCATCTCCCGGCCGTGATCCGTCCAGGCGGATGAAGGGGTCGAAGATCCGCTCCAGCTCTTGCTCCGCCACCCCTGGCCCCTGGTCATCCAGCCACAGGTGCCAGTATTGGCCGTCGCGCCGGCCACCCAGGCAGACCCGGGCACCGGCAGGTGAGTGGCGGATGGCATTGCGCAGGATGTTTTCCAGGGCTTGGGCCAGGTTGTTGAGGTGCCCGCGCACCCAGCAATCGGCGCCCAGTTCACAGCGCAACTGCTCCGCGGACCAGCCGCTTTCGAAACAGGCGTTCTCGCTGAGCATCTCCCACAACGCCTGGACCTGGATCTGTTCCTCCGGCAAGGGCGCCCGCTCGGTGTCCAGCCAGGCCAATTGCAGGCTGTCTTCCACCAGGCGCTGCATGCCATCGACTTCCCGGGCCAGCCGCTCACGCAATGCGGCAAGGTCCTGCTCCCCCTCACAGGCCACCCGCAGGCGGCTCAGCGGAGTACGCAACTCGTGGGACAGATCGCGCAGCAACTGCTGCTGCACGGCCACGGTGCTCTGCAAGCGCTCGGACATCTGATCGAATGCCCGCCCCAACTCGCCCAGCTCGTCCCGGCGCTGGGTGGTCTCGCTGGACAGCCGCGCATTCAACTGCTCTGCCCGCCAGGCGTTGGCCTGCTCACGCAACTGGTTCAGCGGCACCACCAGCAAGCGGTACAGGCCGACACACAGCAGCAGAGTGAACAACCCCGGAATCACGGCATTGGTCATCACCTGCCAGAACACCCGGTAGCGTCCCGGCATGAATCGCGGTGGTAACTCGATGACCAGGCTGCCCAGGGACGCGTCTTCGGGAAAAGGCACTTTCAACCACGGCAGGCCACGGCTGTGCCGGCTTACCGGCCAGTCCGCGCCACGCAGGAAAGTCAGGTGCTGGGCCTCGGCCGGCGTCAACGGGTAGCTGCTCAGGGATTGCAGGTCGCTGCCGATGACCCCGATCCAGGTTTTCTCGCGGCTGGCGATCTGCTGGATCCAGGCATCGACACCGGCGTTCTGGCCATGCTTCCAGGCCTGCTCGGCCTCGCGCGCATAGCTGCCCAGGGTGGCTCTGGCTTCATCCGAGAGATAGAGGTTCTTCTGCTCCACATAGCGCCCCCAGGACCAGCTCAGCCAGATCATCAGCAAGCAGAAAGCGACCAGTAGGCACGCCAGCTTCCAGAACAGCGAGTGGCGCCCGGGCAGCTCAGGCCAGTTCATCGAAGGCGCTCAGCACATACCCCTTGCCCCACACGGTGCGCAACTCGCGCTCGCCGTAGCCCAGTGCCTTGAGCTTGCGGCGGATCTGACTGACATGCATGTCCAGGCTGCGATCATGAGCCGCGTAGCCGCGTTGCAGCACGTGCTGATAAAGGAAGGCTTTGCTCAGTACCTCGTCGGCGTTGCGGTGCAAGGTTTCCAGCAGGCGGTATTCGCTGCGGGTCAAGCCGGCCCATTGCCCGGCGAAGTAGACATCGCACAGCTCATCGTCAAAACGCAGGCTCTGGACCAGGCTGCTGGGCGCCGGCGGTGTCGGTCGCCGATCCAGGGCGACCCGGCGCAGGATGGCTTCGATGCGCACTCGCAACTCGGCCATGCTGAATGGCTTGGGCAGATAGTCGTCGGCGCCCAGGCGGAAACCGCTGATACGGTCGGCTTCCGCGCCCAGGGCCGACATCAGCAGTACCGGCGTGGAATGGCTCTGGCGCAAGTGCGTGAGCACCTCCAGGCCGTCCATGCCCGGCAGCAGAATGTCCATCAGCACCACATCGAAAGGCCGTTGCCGGGCGAGCCCCAGGCCCTCCCGACCGTTCTGGCACCAGGTCACGGCAAAGCCACAGCGCTCCAGTTGTTCGTGCACATAGGCGCCGAGCACAGGGTCGTCTTCGATGGTCAGGATGCGTGGCGCGTCAACAGATACGGGAGTCATTGGCTTCTGCAAGTGATTCTCAGTTGGGCGATTATTCAAGATTGCCCGGATCGCGGCAACCAATGCCTTGGTCGCAGCCTGACGGCCGGCATTCCAGCCGCCGACTGCCAGGGCGCAATTTGCCAAGATCAGCCCCCGGCAAATCGTTACACTGCGCAGGTGGCGCATCACGGACGTGCCCGTGGACCTTTCAAAACAGCGTGGAAGCAGGAGAGTTGCGTGCTCAAGAAACTGGGAATCAAAGGCCGCGTACTGTTGCTGACCTTGTTGCCCACCAGCCTCATGGCCCTGGTGCTGGGCGGCTATTTCACCTGGATGCAGCTCTCGGACCTGCAGACCCAGTTACTGCAGCGCGGGGAGATGATCGCCGAGCAACTGGCCTCGCTGGTGGCCCCGGCGATGGGCAACCATAACGCCCAGATGCTCGAACGCATCGCCACCCAGGCGCTGGAACAACAGGACGTGCGCGCCGTATCCTTCCTCGCCCCCGACCGCACCCTCATGGCTCATGCCGGGCCCAGCATGCTCAATCCGGCCCCTTCCGGTAACGGCACGCACATGCTGCAACGCAGTGGCAGCGACGCGACCCGCTATCAATTGCCGGTCTTCGGCCGGCACCGCAACCTGGCCGGCGACCTGATTCCCGATGAGTCCGACCGGCTGCTGGGCTGGGTGGAACTGGAGCTGTCCCACAGCGGCATGCTATTGCGCGGCTACCGCAGCCTGTTCGCCAGCCTGCTGTTGATCGCCGCCGGGCTGGCCGGCACGGCGCTGTTGGCGGTGCGCATGGGCCGCACCATCAACAACCCGCTGACCCAGATCAAGCAGGCCGTGGCGCAACTCAAGGACGGCAACCTGGAAACCCGCCTGCCGCCCCTGGGCAGCCACGAGCTGGATGAACTGGCCTCGGGCATCAACCGCATGGCCAGCACCCTGCAGAATGCCCAGGAAGAATTGCAGCACAGCATCGACCAGGCCACCGAAGACGTGCGCCAGAACCTGGAAACCATCGAGATCCAGAACATCGAACTGGACCTGGCGCGCAAGGAAGCCCTGGAAGCCAGCCGGATCAAGTCGGAGTTCCTGGCCAACATGAGCCATGAGATCCGCACACCGCTCAACGGCATCCTCGGCTTCACCCACCTGTTGCAGAAAAGCGAGCTGACGCCGCGCCAGCTGGATTACCTGGGCACCATCGAAAAATCCGCCGACAGCCTGCTGGGGATCATCAACGAGATCCTCGACTTCTCGAAAATCGAAGCCGGCAAACTGGTGCTCGACAGCATCCCGTTCAACCTGCGGGACTTGCTCCAGGACACCCTGACCATCCTGGCCCCGGCCGCCCACGCCAAGCAGTTGGAACTGGTGAGCCTGGTCTACCGCGATACGCCGTTGTCGCTGGTCGGTGACCCGCTGCGGCTCAAGCAGATCCTGACCAATCTGGTCAGCAACGCCATCAAGTTCACCCGCGAAGGCACCATCGTTGCCCGGGCCATGCTGGAAGAAGAGCACGAAGACAGCGTGCAACTGCGTATCAGCATCCAGGACACCGGCATTGGCCTGTCGAACCAGGACGTGCGCGCCCTGTTCCAGGCCTTCAGCCAGGCCGACAACTCGCTGTCGCGACAACCCGGCGGCACCGGCCTGGGGCTGGTGATTTCCAAGCGCCTGATCGAGCAGATGGGCGGCGAGATCGGGGTCGACAGCACGCCCGGCGAAGGCTCGGAGTTCTGGATCAGCCTCAACCTGCCCAAAACCCGCGATGACGCCGAGGACCTGCCCGGCCCGCCGCTGCTCGGGCGACGCGTGGCGGTGCTGGAAAACCACGAGCTGGCACGCCAGGCCTTGCAACATCAGTTGGAGGACTGCGGCCTGGAGGTGACCCCGTTCAACACCCTGGAAGCCCTGACCAATGGCATTACCGGGGTGCACCAGAGCGACCAGGCGATTGACCTGGCAGTATTGGGCATCACCAGTAACGACATGTCGCCGGAACGTCTGAGCCAACATATCTGGGACCTGGAACACCTGGGCTGCAAGGTTCTGGTGCTGTGCCCGACCACCGAACAGACGCTGTTCCAGCTGTCGGTGCCCAACCCCCACAGCCAGTTGCAAGCCAAGCCGGCGTGCACCCGCAAGCTGCGCCGGGCCCTGTCCGACCTGGTGACTCCACGCCGCGCCCGCAGCGAACCGGAAGAAACCCTCTCCAGCCGCGCGCCGCGAGTCCTGTGTGTCGATGACAACCCGGCCAACCTGCTGCTGATCCAGACCTTGCTGGAAGACATGGGCGCCAAGGTCCTGGCCGTGGATAACGGTTACGCCGCGCTGAACGCGATCCAGACCGAACCCTTCGACCTGGTGATGATGGACGTGCAGATGCCCGGCATGGACGGCCGGCAAAGCACCGAGGCGATCCGCCAATGGGAAAGCGAACGACACGGCACGCCGCTGCCCATCGTCGCCCTCACCGCCCATGCCATGGCCAACGAAAAACGCGCCTTGCTGCAAAGCGGCATGGACGATTACCTGACCAAGCCCATCAGCGAACGGCAACTGGCTCAAGTGGTGCTGAAATGGACCGGACTGGCCTTGCGCAATCAGGGCCCGGAGCGGGCCAGCGACCGCCCTGAACTGGGCCTGGAATTGCAGGTACTGGACCAGGACGAAGGCCTGCGCCTGGCTGCCGGCAAGGCGGATCTGGCGGCGGACATGCTGGCCATGTTGCTGGCGTCCCTGGATGCCGACCGCGAAGCCATCAAGGCCGCGCGAGCCGCCAACGACCAGAACGCCCTGATCGAACGGGTCCATCGCCTGCACGGCGCCACCCGCTACTGCGGAGTCCCGCAATTGCGCGCTGCCTGCCAGCGCAGCGAAACCCTGCTCAAGCAGGAAGACAGCAAGGCCCTTGCCGCCCTGGATGAACTGGACCACGCCATCGGCCGCCTCGCCACCGAAGCGCGGATCAACGCCTGACCCAGGGCAAGACCTGCCCGGCGCCCAGCCCGCATGCTGGGCGCCCCGAACAAGGATGCAGCCATGCGTACGATTCTTTTCAGCAGCCAGAACTATGACCGTGAAAGTTTTCTCGGCGCCAACCTGCCAGCGGGCATCGAACTGCAATTCCAGGCCGCCCGACTGAGCCTGGACACCGCGGCCCTGGCCGAACGTCATGAAGTGGTCTGTGCCTTTATCAACGACGACCTCAGCGCCCCGGTGCTGGAACAACTGGCGGCCGGTGGCACCCGGCTGATTGCCCTGCGCTCGGCCGGCTACAACCACGTCGACCTGCCGGCTGCGCAGCGCCTGGGCCTGGACGTGGTGCGGGTTCCGGCCTACTCCCCACATGCCGTGGCCGAACATGCCGTGGCCCTGATCCTGGCACTCAATCGCCGCCTGCACCGAGCCTACAACCGCACCCGTGAAGGTGACTTCACCCTGCACGGCCTGACCGGCTTCGACCTGGTGGGCAAGACCGTGGGCATTGTCGGCACCGGGCAGATAGGCGCCACCTTCGCCCGGATCATGGCGGGTTTTGGCTGCCAGCTACTGGCTTACGACCCCTTCCCCAATCCGGCCGTCGAAGCCCTCGGTGCCCGGTACCTGGAGCTGCCGGAGCTGCTGGCCCAGTCGCAGATCATCAGCCTGCACTGCCCGCTCACCGAGCACAGTCGCTACCTGATCAACCAGCAGAGCCTGGCTCACATGCAGCCCGGGGCAATGCTGATCAACACCGGGCGCGGCGGCCTGGTGGATACCCCGGCCCTGATCGAAGCGCTGAAAAGCGGCCAACTGGGCTACCTGGGGCTGGATGTCTATGAGGAGGAAGCGCAACTGTTCTTCGAGGACCGCTCCGACCTGCCCTTGCAGGATGACGTGCTGGCGCGGCTGCTGACCTTTCCCAACGTGATCGTCACCGCGCACCAGGCCTTCCTCACCCGCGAAGCGCTGGCCGCCATTGCCGACACCACCTTGCACAACATCGCCAGCTGGGCCGCAGGCCAGCCGCAGAATCGGGTCCACGGCTGAAATTCCCGTCGCGGGCTGATCGAAGGTCACCTGCCCGCAACCTGCGGCGCAGGGGCCCGTGCTAGCATACGCGGCAGATTTGGAGGACCCATGGTCGAACACGATTTCCGCTACAACCTGATGAACCCGCAACACACCCTCATCGAATGCCGCGCCCTGGTGCCAGGCCGCTATCAAGTCACCGGCAACGGTGGTTCGATCCGTACCGACGATGTGCTTCTGGTCACCCTCAAGGGCAGCAAGGACTTGTCCATGCGCCTGACCGTGGACACCGTGCGCCACCTGATCAACCCGGTTGGCCAGTGGGTCGCCGTGGCGCGTGGCCCGGTATTCGGCGAACTGGCGATTCACCAGTGGCAGGTCAACTGCGACAGCTGCGACGCCACTCTCGACTTCGAATTCGCGGTGGATGCCAAGCTGGGCAACAAGGCCCAGAAGCCAGCCGCCAGCGCGCGGATCGCCGAACTTGGCTGGCGCAGCGAGGGTGAGCAGCACCGCTGCCCGAAATGCCAGCAGGCCGGCCAATGAAACGCCTGATGCTGACCGTGGCACTGGGGGCCGGCCTGCTGGGCTGCGCCGCCGAGCCGCTGAAGCTGCAGCAGGATCGCAGCTATGTCCTGGAATGGATCGGCGAACGTCCGCTGATCGACTACAGCCACTTGACCATCACCCTGGGTGAGGATGGCCGCGCCTACGGCAATGGCGGCTGCAACCACTGGTTCGCGCCTTATTCCCTGGACGGCGAAAAGCTCAGCTTCGGCAAGGTCGGCAGCACCCGCAAGCTCTGCGCCCCCGCCTTGATGGAACAGGAACGTCGCTTCCTCCAGGCCCTGGAAAACGTCGAACGCTGGGATGTCTCGCCGATCGAACAAGTGCGCTTCTGGCCTGCCGAAGGCAAGCCGTTGCGCTGGTGGCTGGAAGAAGGCTGATATTTCGGTAGCCACTGCCGAGACTGCGAACAGGAACACCAGGGTGTTCCTGGCGCTTCACATCCCAGCGCCCCTTCGGGACGTGCCCGCGGCAGCGGCTACAGCCCCTCATCAATGCCCGCGCAGGGCCTGCAGTTTCGCCAGTACGCCTGCGGCAGTCTGCTCACCCATCATCTGCTCACGCACCTTGCCCTTGTCGTCAATGATGTAGGTCACCGGCAGCGCCTCGCTGCGTGGCAGCTCGAAGCGCTCCGCGGGGTTCTGCGCCAGGACGGTGAACGTGATCCCCAGTTTCTCGCTGGCGCTCTTGAGCTCTTCCCCCTGCACATTGTCGAAATTGACCCCCAGCACGGTCGCCGCCTGGCCCTTGAGCTGCTCGTTCAGGGCGTTCAATTCAGGGATCTCGGTACGGCAAGGCCCGCACCACTCGGCCCAGTAATTCAGCACCAGCCACTGCTTGTCGATACGCTCGGCAGCGACTTTCTGGCCATATTGGTCGACCCCATAGTCGCTGCCACAGCCGCCCAGCAGCAGGGTTGTAATGATCGCCAATGCCGCTGCCAATTGCCTTGCCATGCGCTGTTTCCTGTGTTGAAAGATGTCTTGAATAACGCTGCCGACCCTGGGTCGCTGCGACCTATCGACTCCCAAGGTTCAGGAGAGCCCGTCGCGCGGGTAGAATAGCCGCCACCTTACGCAAGATGCGACCCGCACATGACCGATCTGACGCTTTATCACAACCCGCGCTGCTCGAAATCCCGCGGTGCGCTGGAACTCCTGGAACAACGCGGCCTGGCCCCGACCGTGGTCCGCTACCTGGAAACCCCGCTGGACGCCAGCCAACTGCGCAGCCTGCTGGCCAAGCTCGGCCTCAGCGCACGCCAACTGCTGCGCACCGGCGAGGACGAGTACAAGAGCCTCAACCTGGCCGACCAGAGCCTCAGCGAAGAGCAACTGATCGCCGCCATCGCCGAGCACCCGAAACTCATGGAACGTCCCATTCTCGAAGCCGGTGACAAGGCCATCATCGGCCGGCCTCCGGAAAATGTGCTGGAGATCCTGCCTTGAGCACGCCCTATATCCTGGTCCTGTATTACAGCCGCAACGGCTCGACCAACGAGATGGCCCGGCAGATTGCCCGCGGTGTCGAACAGGCCGGCCTGGAAGCCCGCCTGCGCACCGTCCCGGGGATCTCCACCGAGTGCGAAGCCGTGGCCCCGAGCATCCCCGACAGCGGAGCCCTGTACGCCAGCCTCGACGATCTGCAGCATTGCTCGGGCCTGGCCCTGGGCAGCCCGACCCGCTTCGGCAACATGGCCGCGCCCCTGAAGTATTTTCTCGACGGCACCAGCAACCTCTGGCTGACCGGCGCCCTGGTGGGCAAGCCCGCCGGCGTGTTCACCTCCACCGCCAGCCTGCATGGCGGCCAGGAGGCGACCCTGCTGTCGATGATGCTGCCGCTGCTGCACCACGGCATGTTGATCACCGGCCTGCCCTACAGCGAATCGGCCTTGCTGGAAACCCGTGGCGGCGGTACGCCCTACGGCGCCAGCCACCATGCCGGCGCAGACGGCAAGAGCCCGCTGGACGAGCATGAGATTGCGCTGTGCCGGGCCCTGGGCCTGCGGCTGGCGAAGACCGCCCTGCGACTGGAGAACGGCCGTGGCTAAGAAGCCGAAGATCCTGCCCCCGGTGGAATGGCTGGAACCCCGGGTGCGCCTGGCCCGGATCATCAGCCTGATCTGTTTCTTCGGCCTGGTGGGCCTGCTGTGCGGGTATTACCTGCTGGTGGCCGACCTGCACGGTGCCCGGCCCTGGGTGATCCTGCTGATCGAACTGGTACCGCTGCTGTTGATGGCGCCAGGCATGCTCAGCGGCAGTGCCCGCGGGCATTCGTGGATGTGCTTCGTGGTCAACCTGTACTTCATCAAGGGCGCGCTGGCCGCCTACGATCCGAACCGCCAGCTGTTTGGCCTGCTGGAGATGTTCGCCAGCCTGGCCGTATTCACCTCGGCGCTGCTCTATGTGCGCTGGCGCTTCCAGCTCAATCGCAGGCTCGCCGGCGAAGGCGCCAGCCCGGCCTGAAGCGGGCACAAGTTCCCCGGCCCCGGGGAACTTGTATCGCCGCCAACGACCCCAACCCTGGTCAACGACTCTCTGACCGCCCCTCCAGGAGCAGGCATGCACGATTACAAATGGCTGAATGAATACTGTCTCAACCGCTTCGGCTCCGCTGCGGCCCTGGAAGCCCAGCTGCCGACACCGGCCAGCAACGACTACCTGCGCTCCCTGAGTGCCGATCGCTACTTGTCGACCCTGGCCCTGCGGGTTTTCCGCGCGGGGCTGAAACACAGCCTGGTGGACGCCAAGTGGCCAGCGTTCGAAGAAGTGTTCTTTGGCTTCGACCCGGACAAAGTGGTGCTGATGGGCGCCGAGCATCTGGAACGGCTGATGCAGGACACCCGGATCATCCGGCACCTGGGCAAGCTCAAGAGCGTCCCGCGCAACGCGCAGATGATCCTCGATGTTGAAAAGCAGCACACCAGCTTCGGTGCCTTCATCGCCGACTGGCCGGTCCAGGACATCACCGGGCTGTGGCAGTACCTGGCCAAGCACGGCAACCAGATGGGCGGGCTGTCGGCCCCACGCTTCTTGCGCATGGTCGGCAAGGACACCTTCATTCCAACCTGGGATGTGGTTGCGGCCCTGAATGCCCAGGGCATCGTCGACAAGGTTCCCAGCAGCAAACGCGACCAGGCCCTGGTGCAAGAGGTGTTCAACCAGTGGCAGGCCGAAAGTGGCAGGCCGTTGTGCCAGCTTTCAGCCATGCTTGCCTACACCGTCAATCACTGAGCCTCCTCCACTCCCCTCCCAGGCCAACCCGTGGTTCCCCGGATACCGGCTGGCAGCAGCCCCCCCTGCGCCAGCCGGCAGCTGACAGAACGCTGAACTAAAACGCGGTTTTTCCACACGCGGTTTTTTCTCAGCTACAGTTCTACCGGGTTGTCATAGCGATAAGAACAGCGCCACCCAGTAACTGCCGGAGCGGTCTGCAACGACCGGCTCCAAGCCTGTAACAGCGCATTTTCAATACCCAAGACCTGAGCAGTAACCATCTGCTCTTAAACAGGCAGGTGCGCGCCATTCGTTTTTTTCACATTGCTTTCACCATTCGCCCACCTGGCTTTCTTTAACTTGCCTGCGGTGGCTGCACGGGAAGCGGCGTGCGTGTCGATCTATTACAAGACACTGGTTCCAACCCGAATTTAAAAATCCTCGAACAATATATTCAGGTAATCGATGTGGCCAACATTGTGCAAACCGCCTCGCCAGCCAAAAGCGCCAGACTGCGACGCCGTACAAAGCTCCTGCTCAGCTTTATCGCCGTTGCCATGACGATCCTGGTCAGCGGCTTTGTCCTGTGGCCTGCCACCCCCCAAGACCTGGCCGAGGACCACCAGATGCTCAAGAGCGGCGTCTATCGTCACTGGCAAGCGGGCGAAGTGATTGCCCTGGTTCGCCATGCCGAGCGCTGCGACCGCTCCGCCAACCCCTGCCTGGGCCCCGCAGACGGCATCACACAACTTGGCAGCGTTACCGCAAGCGCCCTGGGCCAGGCATTTCGTCGCATCGGCATGCAACACACCGACGTCATCAGCAGCCCCATGACCCGCACCTTGCAAACCACGCAGTACATGTTCAATCAAGCCTTCCAGCAGCAGGAATGGCTGGTCACCTGCGGCAGCAGCCTGGAGAGCGACATCAAGGCTCACAAGCTCCAGGGGCGCAACCTGATCCTGGTCACCCACAGCGGTTGCATCAGCGATCTGGAAAAACGCCTGGGCTTCGCCCACGCTCTGGCCAGCGAGTACACCAGCTCACTGTTCTTGACTTTGAACGCGGATGGAAAGATGCAAGTACTGGGAATCGTGAATGCGAAGAACTGGCCGCAGGTACTTAAAGATGCGCCGGAAAATCTGTAACTATTTTTAACAACACAACAATAGAATTCATTAAGCAAACAGACAGAATAAACGCCCATCAATTAGTTGACTTTATCGGGCTTTGTACTAATAGCAATTAGGTCTTAATTATAAAACCAGCTGAAAAGCCCTCTGCCAGGCAGAGGAAAAACATAGGACTTCCCGAGCAAACTTATTGACACGGCAAGTGCGCAGTTGCGCGTGCCCTCCAGTAATAGAACTCAAACGTTGAAATCCTTATCTGACTTCGAGGACAGCAATGCACCGCACTTTACGCCCCCAGCTTATGGAACAAGCACCTCGCCTGACGACTACATTGCGTGAAGGAGCGACAACAGCATGATCAAGCGCTGGGCGTTACCATTTCTGCTGCTGGCCTTCGGCCTTTTCTACCTGTTGCCACTGACCAGTCACGGCCTGTGGATTCCCGATGAAACCCGCTATGCCCAGATCAGCCAGGAGATGCTGCTCAATGGCGATTGGGTATCCCCACACTTCATGGGGATCCGCTACTTCGAGAAACCGATCGCCGGCTACTGGTTGATCGCCATCGGCCAGGCGATCTTTGGCGACAACCTCTTTGGAGTGCGCATTGCCTCGGCCATCAGCACGGGCTTGAGCGTGCTGTTGGCCTACCTGATCACCCGCCGCATGTGGAACGACCCGCGCAAGAGCTTCGCTGCAGCCTTGCTGTACATGAGTTTTGGCCTGATTGCCGGGCAAGCCGGGTATTCCAACCTCGATCCGCAATTCACCCTGTGGGTCAACCTGAGCCTGGTGGCGCTGTGGTTCGCCCTGGATGCCCGCAACACCCGCGAGCGCCTGCTGGCATGGGCCGCGCTGGGCGTTGCCTGCGGCATGGGCTTCATGACCAAGGGGTTCCTGGCCTGGCTGTTGCCGGTACTGATCGCCCTGCCCTACATGCTCTGGCAACGTCGCCTGGGCGAGCTGCTGCGCTATGGCCTGGTGGCGGTCGTGGTGGCGATCGGCATCAGCCTGCCCTGGGTGCTGAGCATCCACGCCCATGAACCGGACTTCTGGCGCTTTTTCTTCTGGCACGAGCACATTCGCCGCTTTGCCGCCGACAATGCTCAACATACCCGCCCCTGGTGGTTCTACCTGCCATTGCTGGTCGCTTCCAGCCTGCCCTGGGCAGCCCTGCTGCCGAGCACATTCATGCAGGCCTGGAAAGACAAGCGCCAGGCTTCAACCGGCTACCTGCTGCTGTGGTTCCTGCTGCCACTGGCCTTCTTCAGCCTGAGCCGGGGCAAGTTGCCGACCTACATCATGCCGTGCCTACTGCCATTGGCGGTGCTCATGGGCAACGTCCTGATCGAGCGCATCAGTGCCAATCAGAGCCGGGCCATTCGCATCAACAGCCTGCTCAACCTGCTGATCGGCGTCGGGGCCATGGTGGCCCTGCTGGTCATCCAGCTCACCCGGCCGGTGTATGGCCACAACGAAATGCTCAGCCTGTCCCTGGTGTTCTTCATGCTGATGGGCTGGATCATCGCCAACCTGCTGCCGGCCACCCGGCCCCTGCACTACTGGGCGGCGCCGGCCCTGGGCATCTGGTTGCTGGTGGCCCTGCTGCCGGCGGGCATGCCCGGGCTCATCGTGCATAACCAGATGCCGGACCAGTTCATCAAGGAACATGTCGAGGAGCTCAAGCAGACCAAGAGCCTGCTGAGCAACGACCTGGGCGCTGCCTCGGCCCTGGCCTGGCGCCTGCGACGTCCGGAAGTGGCGCTGTACAACACCGAGGGCGAATTGAAATATGGCCTGGCTTATGCTGATTCGGCGCAGCGCAAGGTGAGCATGGCCGACGTCGGGCAATGGGTCAGCGACGCACGCAAACAGGGTTCGGTCGGCATCGTGATGCGGGTCAAGGATGTGCTGGAAAGCCAGGAAGTGGCGCTACTGCCACCCGGTGGCAAGCGCTATGAGGAAGGCAACATGCTGATCCTGATCCTGCCACAGAGCCAACCCTGATCCGGCACCCGCCACTGACACTCGATCGACAGCGCCGACGATGGTTGGCGCTGGCTTCTCTTGATTCTTCAATGCCCTGGATGGCTGCGACTTTCCCCACCGCCGCTCTGGAAATCCATTTATGAATCTCTTTCGCAGCGAACGCGGAGCCCTGGCCCTCCTGCTCGGCGTATCCGCCTTGATCCTGGGCCTGGGCCTGGGCTTTCGCGAGCTCTGGGGGCCAGAAACCCGCTGGGCCAACATTGCCCTGCAAATGCTGCAGAGTGGCGACTACTTCGACCCCTATCTCAAGGGCGCGCCCTACTACGACAAGCCCCTGCCCTCCTACTGGCTGATTACCGCCAGCGCCTGGCTGATGGGGGGCCTGGGGCACTGGTCGCTGCGCCTGTCCTCGGTCATCGCCGCGTGGCTGAGCATCTGGCTGGTGTACCTGATCGGCGAACGGCTGTTCCACAAGGGCACCGGGCTGATCGCCGGCTGGATGCTCGCCACCACGTTCTATTTCGCCTTCTGGGCACGAGTGGCCACGGCCGACATCCTCACCGTGTGTGGCGTATTGGCCGCAGTCTGGTGGTACTGGCGGGGCCCGGAAGATACCCGCCTGGGGCGCTACATCGTGTTCTTCCTGATGCTGGCGGCCACTTCGCTGCTCAAGGGGCTGATCGGTTTCGTCTTGCCCGGGCTGATCCTGTTGCCGCACCTGTTGAGCCAGGGGCGCTGGAAACGCCACCTGAACCTGCGCCTGCTGCTGGCGCTGGGCGTCGCCGCGCTGTTCTACATGGTGCCGTTCATCCTTTCGCACCTGTACGGCGCCCCCAGCTACGGGGCAAGCGGCCTGAGCCTGGTATTTCGCGAGAACGTGGTGCGCTTCTTCGACCCGTTCGACCATGTCGGGCCGATCTACACCTACCTGATCTACCTGCCGGCCTACACCTTGCCCTGGGCGCCCTGCTGGATCCTCGGCCTGTGGCTGGCGGTTCGCCATTGGCGCCAGCTGCAACCCAACGAACGCTGGCTGGTCTGGGCCCTCGGGCTGCTGTTCCTGTTCTTCACCGCCAGCGGCAGCCGGCGCAGCTATTACGTTCTGCCCCTGGTGCCCTTTGCCCAATTGCTCGGCGCCTGGTGGCTCAACCGTCGGCTGCAGCTACGCCAGGCCGCCGGCAAACCCGGCACCCGCGGCTGGACCATCGGTTTTTCCTGCGCGGCGGTGCTGTTGCTGCTGGTGCTGGGAGTCGCTTATCCCTGGAGCAACAGTGGCGGTGGAGTGATGCAGTTCAGCGCCGACACCCGAGCCGCCGCAAGCCGGATCGCGCCCTGGAACCAATGGCGAATGGTCATGGTGGAGATCGATAACAAACTGCCGATGTACCTGCAGAACCAGGGGGCCCCGTTCTACTACGTGGCAGAAACCGAGGACTTCCCCCGCCACGGCAGCAGCGCAGACTTCATGGCCTGGCTGGACAAGACCAGCGGCCAGCACTGGGATCCGCAGCGCACCCTGATTTTCGTCCAGCAGGACCACGACCAACCGCAGATGCTCGAGTATCTGGGCAATGATCATCAGTTGATCCGCACCACACCGACCAACGGCGAGCGCCTGGCGAAAAAACCAGCGCAAGGCAGCATCGCCTTCATTCCACGCGCGGCGGGGAACTGAATGCCGGGGCTGCGCCAACGCAGCCCGGATTCACCGAGGCCGGATCAGAGGTTCAGCACATTGACGAAACGTGGCGTGGCGCTGTCGTCGATGCGCAGGTTGGTGAAGTCGAACAGGTTGCGGTCCGCCAACTGCGAGGGGATCACGTTCTGCAAGCCACGGAAAATGCTCTCGGTCCGCCCCGGGGTCTTGCGCTCCCACTCCTGCAGCATCTCCTTGACCACCTGGCGCTGCAGGTTTTCCTGTGAACCGCAGAGGTTGCACGGGATGATCGGGAACTGCTTGAGGTCGGAATAGGCCTGGATGTCTTTCTCGCTGCAGTAGGCCAGCGGCCGGATCACCACATTGCGCCCGTCATCGGCCAGCAGCTTGGGCGGCATGGCCTTGAGCGAGCCGTTGTAGAACATGTTGAGGAAAAAGGTCTCGACGATGTCATCGCGATGGTGACCCAGGGCCATCTTGGTCGCGCCGATTTCGTCGGCGAAGGTGTACAGGGTGCCACGGCGCAGGCGCGAGCACAGCGAGCAGGTGGTCTTGCCTTCGGGGATCAGTTCCTTGACCACCGAGTAGGTGTCCTTCTCGACGATGTGGTACTCGATCCCCAGCTCCTTGAGGTAGGCCGGCAGCACGTGCTCGGGAAAGCCGGGCTGCTTCTGGTCCATGTTCACCGCGACGATCTCGAACTTGATCGGCGCCACCTTCTGCAGGTGCAGCAGCACGTCGAGCATGGTGTAGCTGTCCTTGCCGCCGGACAGGCAGACCATGACCTTGTCGCCCTCTTCGATCATGTTGAAATCGGCGACCGCTTCGCCCGCCAGTCGGCGAAGGCGTTTCTGCAGTTTGTTCTGGTTGACCGTAAGAGTGCCCATGGCGCTTGAAATCCGCGAGGTATGTGACGAAAAGCCGAACATTTTACGCAAAAACCCCTGCCCCGCGAAAGCGCCGCCGAGCAACGGCGGTGGGCCCGCAGTGACAGACACACCAGCGATTAACCGGGGGATTTACAGCGCAATTTGCTCTAAAGGTGCGCACATCTGGTGAAAACTCCTCCCTATACTGCGACATAAGGTCGCACACACTTATAGACCTATACTGACTGTGCCACTTGGCTGTAAGCGCTCCGTTGGGGGGCGATGGCAACGATAAAGGAGTGACTGACCATGATTCATCATGTCGTAGGACTCTTCACCCACCCCGATCAGGAATGGCGAGACATCCGTGGCGATGCCGAGGAAAGCATCAGCCACATGTACCTCACCCACACGCTGATCCTCGCGGCGATTCCCGCCATTTCGGCTTTTATCGGCACCACCCAGGTGGGCTGGGTCATCGGCAGTCGCGCGCCGGTGATGCTGACCATGGAAAGCGCCTTGTGGATGACCATCATGTCGTACCTGGCCATGCTCGGTGGCGTGGCGGTGATGGGCGCATTCATCCACTGGATGGCCCGAACCTATGACGCCAGCCCAAGCCTGGCGCGCTGCGTAGCCTTTGCCACCTACACCGCTACACCGCTGTTCGTCGGCGGCCTGGCGGCACTGTATCCGCACATGTGGCTGGGCATGATCGTCGGCACCGCGGCTATCTGCTACACGGTCTACCTGCTCTACGTCGGGCTGCCGACCTTCATGAACATCCCGTCGGACGAAGGGTTCCTGTTTTCCAGTTCGGTACTGGCAGTCGGGCTGGTGGTACTGGTCGCGATCATGGCCTTCACCGTGATTGTCTGGGGCCTGGGCGTCGGCCCCGTGTACACCAACTGACGCCGCACCAACAATAATCCTCTGTCTGCCCACACAGGCCGCCGCAAGGCGGCCTTCTTATACCGGCGGTGGCCGAATGACCATTCGGCGCCTTGGCGATTCGGAATCCTCGCTGTTTGCGGCATACTCCCCTGCTCTGGAGAGCCGTTAAGCATGCCCGAGCAACTCAATACCCGCGTCGAAGATTGTTTCCAACTCGCTGAATCCTTTTTCAAACGTCCTTTCAAACGCCCGGTGGTCAGCCTCAAGTTGCGCGGCCAGAAAGCCGGTGTCGCCCATTTGCACGAAAACCTGCTGCGCTTCAATCCGCAGCTGTACCGGGAAAATACCGAAGACTTCCTCAAGCAGACCGTGGCTCACGAAGTGGCGCACCTGATCGCCCACCAACTGTTCGGCGAGCGCATCCAGCCCCATGGCGAAGAGTGGCAACTGATCATGCGCGGGGTGTACGAGCTGCCCCCCAATCGTTGCCATACCTATGACGTCAAACGCCGCAGCGTGACGCGCTACATCTACCGCTGCCCCTGCGCCGAGAGCGATTTTCCGTTCTCCGCACAACGCCACAAGCTGGTGGCACAGGGGCGCCGCTACCTGTGCCGGCGCTGTCGGCAGACCCTGGTTTACAGCGGCGAAACCCGGGTTGAGTGAGAGACGCTGAAGCGCTTCGCCAGCAAACCGGCGCCTACGCGATGATCCCCTCGCGGCGCAACGCCTCGATGCGCTCGGCGCTGTAGCCCAGCGCTGCCAGTACCTGTTCGGAATGCTGCCCCAGCCTGGCGCCGATATGCCGCGGTGGCGCCAACCCCTCGGAGAATTTCAGCGGACAGGCCATCTGCGCCTGCAGGCTGCCGTCTTCACGGGGCACCTGGCTGACCAGCTGGCGGGCCTTGAGCTGGGGATGCTGCAGTGCCTCGCCCAGGCTCAGCACCGGTTCGACGCACGCATCGAGGCCGGCGAACAACTGGCACAGTTCGGCGAAATCATGTTTTTCGAATTCGACCTGCAGGGCCTCCTTGAGGGCCCGTTGCTGCTCGGGCAAAGGGGACAGGCCCTGGGCCGCCAGTTCCGGTCGCCCCAGGGCCTGACACAGTTGCTGCATGAACACCGGCTCCAGGCTACCCACCGACAGCCAGCGCCCATCCCGGCTGCGGTAGTAGTCATAGAAGCTGCCGCCGTTGAGCACCTGCTGCTCCATTCCGGGCTCGACCCCACAGGCCAGATATCCCGCGCCGGCCATGGCATTCAAGCTGAACACACAGTCGGTCATGCTGATATCCAGGGACTGCCCCTGGCCGCTGTGCTGACGCGCGATCACCGCCGCCAACAGGCCGATCACGCCGTGCAACGAGCCCCCGGCGATGTCCGCCGCCTGGATTCCCAAGGGCAACGGCCCCTGCTCGCGGCGCCCGGTCTGGCTGGCCAGCCCGGCCAGGGCCAGGTAGTTGATGTCATGCCCGGCGCGATCCCTGTAGGGGCCGGTCTGGCCGTAGCCGGTAATGGAGACGTAGATCAGCCGCGGGTTGATCGCTTTCAGGGCCTCGTAGCCCAGCCCCAGGCGCTCCATCACGCCCGGGCGAAACTGTTCGAGAAGGATGTCGTAGTCCTGCACCAGTTGCCGCACCACCTCCAGCGCTTCGGGCCGCTTGAGGTCCAGGGCCAGGCTGCGCTTGTTGCGGTTGAGGTAGGCATGGCTGGCGGAAACCCCGGCATCGTGGGGCGGCAACACCCGCAACAGGTCCATGCGAGTCGGCGATTCGATGCGCAGCACCTCGGCGCCCATGTCCGCCAGCAGCAACGAGGCGAAGGGCCCCGGCAACAGGGTGGAAAAATCCAGTACCTTGAGTGACGCCAACGGCCCTTGCATATGCCCTCTCCTCTTGATCGGCTGCCCACAGAGTAGGCAGCCGCGATGCCCTCAACAATCACCGCAAGCGTCAGCCGGACTGACCGTTGCGCTCAAAAACCGAGCAATAAAAAACCCGCCGCAGCGGGTTCTTTATCTTCAGCCAGCCTTACTTGATGCTCGGCGCCGGGCCTTCGGCCACGCCCAGGTCATCGGTTTCACGGGTGTCGGTAATCGGCCGACCACCGGAAGCCAGCTCGGTCTGCAGCTTGTCTTCGTCCAGCTCCTTGACCCACTTGGCAACCACCACGGTAGCCACGGCGTTGCCCACCAGGTTGGTCAGGGCGCGGGCTTCGGACATGAAGCGGTCGATACCCAGGATCAGTGCCAGGCCAGCCACCGGCAGGTGACCCACGGCCGACAGGGTTGCAGCCAAGACGATGAAGCCGCTGCCGGTCACGCCAGCGGCGCCTTTGGAGGACAGCAGCAGCACCAGCAGCAGGGTGATCTGGTGGGTGATGTCCATGTGGGTATCAGTGGCCTGGGCGATGAACACCGCGGCCATGGTCAGGTAGATCGAAGTACCGTCGAGGTTGAACGAGTAACCGGTAGGGATCACCAGGCCGACCACCGACTTCTTGGCACCCAGGCGCTCCATCTTGATCAGCATGCGCGGCAGGGCCGATTCCGAAGAGGAAGTCCCCAGCACGATCAGCAGTTCTTCACGGATGTAGCGGATCAGCTTGATCACGCTGAAGCCGTGGGCGCGGCAGATAGCCCCCAGGACCAGCAGCACGAACACCACGCAGGTGATGTAGAAGCAGATCATCAGCTGGCCCAGTTGTACCAGGGAGCCAACGCCGTAGGCACCGATGGTGAACGCCATGGCGCCCAGCGCACCCAGGGGCGCCAGCTTCATGATCATGTTGATGATGTTGAACATCACGTGGGCGAAGCGGTCGATGAAGTCCAGCACCGGCTTGCCGTAGGCACCCAGGCGATGCAGGGCGAAACCGAAGATCACCGAGAACATCAGCACTTGCAGGATGTCGCCGTTGGCGAAGGCACCCACGATGGTCGCCGGGATGATGTTGAGGATGAAGCCGACGATGCTCTGGTCATTACCGGCCGTTACATAGGCGGCGACTTTCGAGGCGTCCAGGGTCGAAGCGTCGATGTGCATGCCCGCACCCGGCTGCACCACGTTGACCACGATCAGGCCGATCAGCAGGGCGATGGTGGAGACGATCTCGAAGTACAGCAGCGCATAGCCGCCGGTCTTGCCCACCGACTTCATGTTCTGCATACCGGCGATACCACTCACCACGGTGCAGAAGATGATCGGGGCGATGACCATCTTGATCAGTTTGATGAAGCCGTCGCCCAGGGGCTTGAGGGCCACACCGGTCTGAGGATAGAAGTGACCGAGCAGGATGCCGATGGCGATGGCAACGATCACCTGGAAATACAGGGATTTGTACAGTGGCTGACGAGTCGTCATTGCAAGTTTCCTCAAGAGCCCCGGCATGCAGCTTCCGTCGATGCATGCGGTGCCTAAAGTGCGAACCCTCCTGCGCTGGAGGGATTTGTTGTGTCGAGCTGCGTGCTGGCAGATCTTCCGGCTCTATCGCAAAGCCCGTGCCACCTTGTGAAAAAACCTTGCAGGCCTTTAGACATCAGGGGTGCGGGCTGATCCTTGCATCCGTTGCGCTGGCTGAGGCTGGCGGATTTCCGCCCACTCGCCCAATCTCGTCCTACAATTTGGCGGATATCCGCCTTGTTCCCCTACAGAGGGCTGGCTAAGATCCGCCACTCACTGGACGGACCCGCCCGCATGCGCGAACGCACCATCGCCAGCCACTTTGCCCGTGCCGCCCTCGGCGGAGCACGTCGGCACGGCTACGACTACGCGCCCCTGCTGCATCAGCTGGGCATCAGCCTCGAGCTGCTGAACCAGCCCAAGGCCCGTATCGCTCCCGAGCAATTCACCCGCCTGTTGCAGCAACTGTGGCTGGAGCTGGACGACGAGTACCTCGGGTTCGGCCGCGCTCCGAGCAAACGCGGGACCTTCGCCATGATGTGCCACGCGCTGATCCACTGTCGCACCTTGGAGAAAGCGCTCAATCGCGGCTTATTATTTTATAGCCTGTTTCCACAGGCCCCGCGCCTGAGTCTGACGCGCGAAGGAGAAATGGCCCGGCTGAGCCTGGATGATTCCGAGCTATGGGACCCTGAGCACTTTCTCAGCGAAAGCCTGCTGGTGATCTGGCATCGCCTCGGCAGTTGGCTGATCGGCCAGCGCATCCGCCTGGAACAGGCCTGTTTCAGCTATCCGAAACCCGAACACGGCGCGGAATACGACCTGCTTTTCCCCTGCCCGCTGCAGTTCACCCAAGAGCGCAGCAGCCTGCTGTTCCACAGCCGCTACCTGGGCATGCCACTGTTGCAGGATGAACGCACCCTCAAGCACTTCCTCGAACGCTCGCCCGCCGACCTGCTGTCGCGCCCGGACGAAGGCGACAGCCTGAGCAGCCAACTGCGGCGCCTGCTCAGCCGCGACCGTGAGCGCTGGCCGGATCTGGAAAGCGTCGCCCAGCACCTGCACGTCAGCCCACAGACCCTGCGCCGGCATCTGCGCGAAGAAGGCTCGAGCTTCCAGGAATTGAAGGATGAATTGCGCCGTGACATCGCCATCTACCACCTCGGCCGCGCCGACCTGTCCTTGCAACAGATCGCTGAACAGCTGGGTTTTTCCGAACCCTCGGCCTTTCACCGAGCGTTCAAGAAATGGACCGGGCTGACCCCGGGCGCCTATCGCGCCCGGGAGCAATAGCCAAGGCGCCCGCTACAGGGCTGGAAAATGAATCCGGAAAGCCGCGCCCCCCAGGGCGGAATCTCCCAGGGTCAATTGCGCGCCGTAACTCTCGATGATGTCCTTGACCACTGCCAAGCCAATGCCCTGCCCCGGGTGCTGGCGGTCCAGGCGTTCGCCACGCTGGAGAATCCGCGCCCGCTGGTCCGGTGGCACGCCAGGACCGTCGTCTTCCACGCACAGCTCGGAACCATCAAGGGTCTCACGCACGCTGATGCGCACTGAACTCAGGCACAGGCGATAGGCGTTCTCCAACAGGTTGCCGAGCAGCTCCAGCAAGGCGCCTTGCTCGATCGGCAGGTAGCAGCGCTCGGGCAGGTCGAACGAGACCCGCACCTGTTTGTCGCGATAGACCTTGTCCAGGGTGTCGCACAAGCTTTGCAACACTGGCCGCAGGCGCACCTGATGGCGCACCAGACCGCTCTTGCGCAGGCTGGCGCGCTGCAACTGGTAGCTGATCTGCTGGCTCATGCGCTCGATCTGCGCCTGCAGCACCCAGGCCTGCTCACGATCCTGAGGCCGCTGCGCCATGTCCTCGCTGACCCCCTGCAACACCGTCAACGGGGTTTTCAGGCTGTGGGCCAGGTCATCCAGGGAGTCACGATAGCGGCTGCGTTGTTCACGCTCGCTTTGCAGCAGGCGGTTCAACGAGCCGGTCAGGCGCAACAGCTCCCGCGGATGCTCCTCACTGAGGCTCTGGCGGGTGCCGCTTTCGATCTGGTCCAGTTCCTGGCTCAAGCGCCGCAAGGCTTGCAGGCCCCAGGTCAGGCCCAGCCAGAGCAGCGCCAGAAGCACCAGCAAGGCCGCGCCAAAGCCCAGGTAGAGGTTCTCTCGCACCCCTTCCAGGGTTTGCTGGTACTCGCGCACCGGCTGCAGCGCCACGATGCTGAAGGCGGCATTCTTGCCCCCCAGCAGCTTGATCTCGACGTCGTAGACGAAAAATTCCTGGCCATTGGCTTCGCGGATCCTGGCGAACTCATTACCGCGCCCGTCATACCGCGGCCGGTAGTTGATGTTCTCTTCCTGGGTCGCCCGCGAACGCCAGACAAGATGCCCTTCGCGGTCATAGATGTAGCCCAGCAGCCGGCTATCGGCGAGGTTGAAGCGCTCGTCGGGCAACTGCGCGGGCATCTGCAAGCGGTTGTTCTCGATCCGCGCCGCGCTGATCAGGGTGGTGACATCGGAAGCCAGGCGCTTCTCGATGGAGTCCTGCAACGCCAGGCTGAAGGCGCCCTGCATGGCTGGCAGCAAGGCCAGCATGAACAGCACCGCCAGGGTCGTGGCTGCCAGCATCAGGCGCAGGCGCAGCGATCGAATCATCGGCAACGCTCGTTGAACAGGTAGCCCAGGCCACGCACCGTATCGATCGGCTTGAAGCCTGACGGCCCTTCCAGTTTGCGCCGCAGGCGCCCAACCAGAACCTCGATGACATTCGGATCGCGCTCGTCATCGTCCGGGTACAGCTGCTCCATGAGCCGGTCCTTGGCCACCACCTGCTGGTGATGCCGCATCAGGTACTCGAGGATCCGGTATTCGTAGGCGGTCAAGGCCAGGGGCTGTTCATCCAGGGAAGCCTGTTTGCGATTCAGGTCCAGCAGCAACGGCCCGGCAATGATGGTCGACTGGGTAAAACCGCAGGAACGCCGCAGCAGCGCATTGAGCCGCGCATCCAGCTCCTCGAACTGAAACGGCTTGACCACATAGTCATCGGCACCGGCGGCCAGGCCTTCGACCTTGTCCTGCCAATTACCGCGCGCAGTGAGGATGAGGATCGGAAATGTCTTGCCGGCGGCGCGCAACTGGCGGATCAGGTCCAGCCCGCCCATGCCCGGCAAGCCCAGGTCGATCACCGCCAGGTCGTGATTGAACTGCTCGGTCTGATACAACGCCTCCTCGGCGTTAGCCACGGACTCGACCACATGACCGCTGTCGGTGAGGCGGGTTTGCAAGTGATGACGCAACAGCGCCTCATCTTCGACGACCAGCAACTTCATAACGCTCTCCCAGGCAAAATTCGACATCTCCAGGGGCGCCCTTGCGCCCGGATGATTAATGCGCCAACGCCGGACCGTGCCCAAGGCACGATCCGGCGCGGTTCAGGCCAGGCCGCTTATTCAGAAAGCATAGTTGGCCGACAGGTAGGTCTGGGCGCTGCTGTTCAGGCTCAGCGAACCCTGCTTGCTGCCACCGCGCTCGCTCATCTCGGTCCCGGCATTGCTGCGCAGGTAACGGTAGCCAAGCTCCACCGAGGTGTTCTGTGAAACCTGTTGCAGGACACCGGCCTGCACCCCCACCGCATAACCGATATCGCTGTCACGGCTGAAACCCGGGGATTCTTGAGTCAGCTTGGTCAGGCCGGCTGTGCCGCCGCCAAAGAGTTTGGTGCTGCTGGTCACCGGCAGGAACATATCGTAACTGCCCAGCAGGTTTTGCTGACGCAGTTTAATGCCGTTGTGCGAGCCAGAAACATAATCGTAAGTCGCGTAGTAGCGAGCCTGGTCATTCTGCTGCCCAGCGCGTATGCCCCAGGTGTTGTCCTTGCCGATCACGCCGTCGGCGTTGGGGTGGCCAAGGTTGCTGTTGAGCTGGCTGGATTTATCGATCTTGTTGCTGGTCTGGCCGAAGCTCAAACCGACAAAGTTGCTGTCAGCGGCATGGGCGGCGGCGCTGGCGCCGAAAACGGTAAAGGCCAGGAACAGTTTTTTCAATGAAGTCATAGGAAGTTTCCTTTGCGCTATTGGCTATTTGGGTACCGGGCCAGAGTAAACAGCCCGCCCTGAACTCCCCCTGAACACATCCTTAACCTCGCCTGAACCAGATCGACTAGGCTGTCCTGACGCCTTTTCAACTGGAGTTCCGCCCATGCGCCTGCTCTTGGTGGGGGCTCAACGATTGCGCCAAGCGCCGGGCCCGCGACCTCGCGGCCCTGGGCTACAGCGCCCTGGCCATCGACATGTACGGCGAAGGCAAGCACACCGAGCACCCGACGGACGCCATGGCCTTCATGCAGGCCGCACTCAAAGACAGTGCCGCCGCCAGCGCACGCTTCAATAGCAAACAGGGCGACAGAACAGCCTGCCATGGGTTGCCGCCGATGCTCTGCGGCAACCCTTTGCGCTACGCGCGACTACCCTCGATCGCAGCAACCCGGCACACTAGCGGCCATGAATGCTCTTCCCCCTCTCCCCGCTTGCTGCACCCCACTGGACGCTGCCTGGCCGCTGCCGGACGTCTTGCCCCAAGCCCTTTGGCTGAGCACCCGGTTCGACCCCGGGCAACTGGCTGCGGATGATTTCCAGCGCGCTGGCATCGAGGCGCCACCGAGCATCCAGCGCTCGGTAGCCAAGCGCCAGGCCGAGTTCCTCGCCGGACGCCTGTGCGCCCGGGCCGCCTTGCAGCGCTTGCAGCAACTGGACTGGGTGCCGCCCATAGGCGAAGACCGAGCGCCGATCTGGCCCGCACATATCTGCGGCTCGATCACCCACAGCAACGGGCACGCCGCAGCCATCGTCGCCGACAAGCAACACTGGCGAGCCCTGGGAATGGACCTGGAGCACCTGCTCAGCGACGAACGCGCGAGCAAACTGGCCGAGCAGATTTTGACCCCAGCCGAACTGCAGCGCCGCGACCAGCTGCCAGCGGCGCTGCACGCCCTGGCGGTAACCCTGACCTTCTCGATCAAGGAAAGCCTGTTCAAGGCCCTGTACCCGCTGGTGCAGAAGCGCTTCTACTTCGAGCATGCCGAGGTACTGGAATGGTCCCCCGCAGGCCCGGTACGGATGCGCCTGCTGACCGACCTGTCCGAGGAGTGGCAACAAGGCTGCGAACTGCAAGGGCAATTCGCCGTGAACGACCATCACCTGCTGAGCCTGGTCGCCATCAAGGCCTGAGCCAGGAAGCGCCTCAGCGGGGTTCCTGGTGCCTTGGCCAGGTCAGGCTGAAGCAGGCGCCGCCAAGGTTCTTGCTTCTGCTGATAAGGGCCCGGCCGTCATGCCAATGGATGATCCGCCGCACAATCGACAGCCCCAGCCCGTGCCCGCCGGAAGCGCGGGTGCGGCTGTCATCCAGGCGCAGGAACGGGGTGAAGATTTTTTCCCAGGCATGTTCCGGCACCCCGGGGCCGTCGTCCTCGACATCCACCCGGCAGCGCAACTGGCCCACCTGATAGCTCACCGTCACCTGGGACTCGGCATGGCGCATCGCGTTGCTCACCAGGTTCTGCAAAGCCCGGTGCAAGTAGCGTGGCTCCGCTTCGATCCAGGCGCCGTCGCACTCGGCAGCGGACAGGCACAGGCCACGCTGAACCTTGAGGTTGGCCCGTAGCGGGGCCAGTTCGCTGATCACCTGATTGATCAGGGCATCGAGGTCGATGCGCTGGAAGTTCAGGGCCGGCGAGCCCTGCTCCAGACGGGCGTAGGTGAGCATCTCGTCCACCAGCCGGTCGAGGTCCTGAATGTCGTTGTCCATGCCGTCCAGGTACTTCTGCCGCGCCTGGTCGGTGCTCGCCGAGGCGATCATCTCCAGGCCGAAACGCAGCCGCGCCACCGGTGTGCGCAGCTCGTGGGAGACCGCCCGCACCAGCTCGCGCTGGATCGCCAGCAACCGCTGCAAGTGCTCGGCCATGCCATTGAAGGCCGCCGCCAGCCTTCCGACCGAGTCTGCACCACGGGCCGGGACCCGGGTCTCCAGGCTGCCCTTGGCGATCCGCGTGGCCGCCGACTCCAGGCCCCTGAGCCGCCGCTCCAGTTGCCGCACCAATAAATAGACGATCAGGCCGATCAGGCTCAGCCCCAGCACGGCAATCAATACCAACCATTGCGGTGGATAAGGATTCATCTGATACAGCGGGCCGATCTCAAGCACCCAGGGCGTGCCCACCAATCCGGCGAAGACGCGGATCGAATCGCCGCCCTTGCCCAGGGCCATGACCGTGTCGCCCTCTGCCACCCGGCGCCGCTGATCCTCGTCCATGTCGGCGGCATCGAGGGTCGACAACTGCATACCGAAGCCAAAGCCCTTGGCCTCTTTCAAGGCAGCCAGGCGCTGGGGCTGCTCCGCCACCGGATAACGCACCAGCTCGTCCGCCAGCAGATAGATCGTCGCCCGAGCCAGTTGCTCGCTGATCTGCTGCACCTCGGCGCTGAGCAGCAACTGTTCCTTTTCACTGACCAGGCGATAGACCCGTGCCGCGAATGGCCCGGTCTGTTCCACCAGTGCCTGGCCACGCAGCACCCGGCTACGCTGGCTGCTGTCCAGGCTGGTCTGGCTGAAGGTCTTGAGGCTCAGGGGAATGCCCAGCAGGCGCTCCCACACCGCCAACGCCCGGCGCCGCTCGATCTCGCTCATCGGCTGCAGGTTATCCGCCATCAACGAAAAGGTCCCGTGAGCCAGCCGCTCGCGGTACTGCTCGCTGCGTACCTGGTTCAACAGGTGCAGGGCCAGCACCCCGAGCAGCGCCACGAGGATCAGCGCGGCGCACATGCCGCCATAGATACGCAGGAAGATCGAGTTCACGAGAGCAGGTCGGCAGCGGCTTCGGGAACGAACAGGTACCCCTTGCTGCGAATGGTCTTGATCAACCGCGGGTGTTCCGGGTCATCGCCGATCTTCGGGCGGATGCGCGAGATTCGCACATCGATGGAGCGGTCCTGGCCGTCATAGCCGATGCCGCGCAGGGCGGTGAAGATTTCCTCGCGGGAGAGGATCCGCCCGGCATTCGCCACCAGCAGCCACAGCAGGTCGAACTCGGCGCTGGTCAACTCGATCCCGGCATCGCTCAGCCAGGCCTCGCGCAGGGCGTTGTCCACCACCAGCGGGCCGAACTGCAGGCGGCGGGTTTTCTCCACGGCCGGCTCCAGCGCTTCGCTGCGCCGCAACAGGGCCTGGATGCGCGCCAACAACAGCCGCGGTCGCACCGGCTTGCAGACATAGTCGTCGGCGCCCAGGTCCAGGCCCATGACCTGGTCCATGTCATCGGTACGGGCGGTGAGCATGAGGATGGCTCCGTCATAACGATCCCGGACCTTGCGGCAGATACTCAAGCCATCTTCACCCGGCAGCATCAGGTCGAGAATCACCAGGTCCGGCTGCTCGGCAATGATCCTCGCCGCCGCCCGGGCGCCGTTGCCCTCGATCGCCACCTGCAGACCATTGCTTTCGAGATATTCACGGGTCAACTCAGCCAGACGCTGGTCATCCTCGACAATCAGTACCTGCCAGGCTTCCTGTTCCACACACGACCTCTTCTTGTTCTATTGCCAGCTTCCCGTCGACCACAAAGGCCGCGTCTTTCTGTCATGAAAAAGGCGGATAACACTCGTTGAGAAAGCGGGCTGGTTTGCCATGGGAACGGCCGGGCAACCCCGGTCGATCGCTGCGGATTGTAGCAACCGGCACAGGCGCTCACACAAGCGGCTAAAACGATTCGGTCAGGGCGTTTTTTTGTGATAGGGTTCGCGCCCGCAAAAATCCGCCCAAGGCAATTTTCGACGGTAAAAAACAGTGACAAACGGTTCCATGCACTGGGACTGCGGGCTGCGTGAGTTTTACCCAGTCCATACACAATTTACGCACAACCTTATCCACAGGCAGTACGTTGCAATCAGCCCCCAAAACGCATTATCTTGTAGCCCGGCGGCTAAAAATCCCTATATCTAGGGTTTTGCACAAAAAACCAAACACAATTCAGACGAGAAACTCAAGCCCTTTTCTTGCCCCGTTTGGTGGAACCAATCGCTATTTCAGAAGACCAACACCGCGCGTGCGGATGGCACCGTTTTCCACCTTGTCCAGGAGAAAGCGGTACGGGTGTTGCAGCAACGAGACTGTCACCCACCAGGAATAAGGTGCCGAGCTCCGGCTCGGCACCCATGACTTCGGCATGGAAGCGGCGCCTATAGCCCCCTTCCTGAACTGTCCCGAAGTTGTTATGCCCGGCCGCAGCCGGATGTAGTGCTTCAGGACGGAACGGTGGGCACCCAAACGGTGCCCAAACAAACATAGAGAACGTGGAGACACCCATGCAAACCGACACAACTCGCGAGAACTCGCAGGCCAATGCGCCGCAGGCCGCCGATTCCACTCAGGATCTGTCTGCTACCGCACCTGGCCAATTGCGCGTGATCAAGCGTAACGGCACTGTCGTTCCTTATACCGATGACAAGATCACCGTCGCGATCACCAAAGCGTTCCTCGCAGTTGAAGGCGGCACCGCCGCCGCCTCGTCGCGAATCCACGACACCGTGGCGCGCCTGACCGAGCAGGTCACCGCAACCTTCAAGCGTCGCATGCCTTCGGGCGGCACCATCCACATCGAAGAAATCCAGGACCAGGTCGAACTGGCCCTGATGCGCGCCGGCGAGCAGAAAGTCGCCCGTGACTACGTGATCTACCGTGACTCCCGCGCCAAGGAACGTGCGACCCGCTCCACCAGCGAAGAGCCGGTGCAAGCCCACCCTTCGATCCGCATCACCCGCGCCGATGGCAGCTTCGCGCCCCTGGACATGGGCCGCCTGAACACCATCGTCAGCGAAGCCTGCGAAGGCCTGGAAGAAGTCGACGGCGACCTGATCCAGCGCGAAACCCTGAAGAACCTCTACGACGGCGTGGCCCTGAAAGACGTCAACACCGCCCTGGTGATGACTGCCCGCACCCTGGTCGAGCGCGAGCCGAACTACTCGTTCGTCACCGCCCGCCTGCTGATGGACACCCTGCGTGCCGAAGGCCTGGGCTTCCTCGAAGTGGCCGAAAGCGCCACCCACCACGAAATGGCCGACCTGTACGCCAAGGCGCTGCCGGCCTACGTCGCCAAGGGTATCGAGTTCGAACTGCTGAACCCGGTGCTGGCTGAATTCGACCTGGAAAAACTCGGCAAGGCGATCAACCACGAGCGCGACCAGCAGTTCACCTACCTGGGCCTGCAAACCCTGTACGACCGTTACTTCATCCACAAGGACGGTATCCGCTTCGAACTGCCGCAGATCTTCTTCATGCGCGTGGCCATGGGCCTGGCGATCGAAGAGAAGCAGCGTGAAGACCGCGCCATCGAGTTCTACAACCTGCTGTCGTCCTTCGACTACATGGCTTCGACCCCGACCCTGTTCAACGCCGGTACCCTGCGTCCCCAGCTGTCGAGCTGCTACCTGACCACCGTTCCGGACGACCTGTCGGGCATCTACGGCGCCATCCACGACAACGCCATGCTGTCGAAATTCGCCGGCGGCCTGGGCAACGACTGGACACCGGTTCGCGCGCTGGGCTCCTACATCAAGGGCACCAACGGCAAATCCCAGGGCGTCGTGCCATTCCTGAAAGTGGTCAACGACACCGCTGTAGCCGTGAACCAGGGTGGCAAGCGCAAGGGCGCTGTGTGTGCCTACCTGGAAACCTGGCACATGGACATCGAAGAGTTCATCGAGCTGCGCAAGAACACCGGTGATGATCGTCGTCGTACCCACGACATGAACACCGCCAACTGGATCCCCGACCTGTTCATGAAGCGTGTCTTCGACGACGGCAAGTGGACCCTGTTCTCGCCGTCCGAAGTACCGGACCTGCACGACCTGACCGGCAAGGCCTTCGAAGAGCGCTACGAGTACTACGAAGCCCTGACCGAGTACCCGGGCAAGGTCAAGCTGTTCAAGACCATCCAGGCCAAAGACCTGTGGCGCAAGATGCTCTCCATGCTGTTTGAAACCGGCCACCCATGGCTGACCTTCAAAGACCCGTGCAACCTGCGCAGCCCGCAGCAGCACGTGGGCGTGGTCCACAGCTCGAACCTGTGCACCGAGATCACCTTGAACACCAACAAGGACGAGATCGCCGTTTGCAACCTGGGCTCGATCAACCTGCCGAACCACATCGTCAACGGCAAGCTGGACACCGCCAAGCTGCAACGCACCGTGAACACCGCCGTGCGCATGCTCGACAACGTGATCGACATCAACTACTACTCGGTGCCGCAAGCGAAGAACTCCAACTTCAAGCACCGTCCGGTCGGCCTGGGCATCATGGGCTTCCAGGACGCGCTGTACCTGCAGCACATCGCCTACGGCTCCGACGCTGCCGTCGAGTTCGCCGACAAGTCCATGGAAGCGGTCAGCTACTACGCGATCCAGGCTTCCTGCGACCTGGCCGACGAGCGCGGCGCCTACGAGACCTTCCAGGGCTCGCTGTGGTCCAAAGGCATCCTGCCGCTGGACTCGCAACAGATCCTGATCGAGGCCCGTGGCCAGAAGTACATCGATGTGGACCTCAACGAAACCCTGGACTGGGCGCCGGTACGTGCCCGCGTGCAGAAAGGCATTCGTAACTCCAACATCATGGCCATCGCACCGACCGCGACCATCGCCAACATCACCGGCGTATCGCAGTCGATCGAACCGACTTACCAGAACCTGTATGTGAAATCCAACCTGTCGGGCGAATTCACCGTGATCAACCCGTACCTGGTTCGCGACCTGAAAGCTCGCGGCCTGTGGGACTCGGTGATGATCAACGACCTGAAGTACTACGACGGTTCGGTGCAGCAGATCGAGCGCATCCCGCAGGAGCTCAAAGAGCTCTACGCGACCGCCTTCGAAGTGGAAACCAAGTGGATCGTCGACGCCGCCAGCCGTCGCCAGAAGTGGATCGACCAGGCTCAGTCGCTGAACCTGTACATCGCCGGCGCTTCGGGCAAGAAGCTCGACGTGACCTACCGCATGGCTTGGTACCGTGGCCTGAAAACCACCTACTACCTCCGCGCCCTGGCCGCCACCAGCACCGAGAAGTCGACCATCAACACCGGCAAGCTGAACGCTGTTTCCAGCGGCGGCAACCACGGTGACGACTCGGTCCTGGCCGCGCCTGCCGGCCCTGCTCCAGTGCCGAAGGCTTGCGCCATCGACGAGCCGGATTGCGAAGCTTGCCAATAAGCTGAGCTGACAGGTGCCCTCGGGCACCTGCCACAACCCCCGATAGACCTCCGGTTTATCGGGGGTTTTCTTTTGCCCCCCCCTTCCAGCCCGCTTGCCGGTGAACAACCACATCCCCATGCAGAGCCGCCTTCGCGGGCAAACCAGCTTCCACAAGGGCGAGGGGTTATCGGGCAGGCACAAAAAAGCCCCTCGATGAGGGGCTTTTGGTACAGCGCTTCAAGCAACCGGCATCAGGTCATCTGGATGATGGTCTGCATGATGGTGCTCTGGGTAGAAATGGTCTTGGCGTTCGCCTGATAGTTGCTTTGGGCCTTGATCAGGTTGACCAGCTCGTTGGTCAGGTTGACGTTGGATTCTTCCAGGGAGTTGGACTGAATCGCTCCCAGGGTGCCGGTCTTCGGCGCGTCATAACCAGGAATGCCGGACGCGTAGGTCTCTTTCCACTGAGTGCCGCCCACTGGCTGCAGGCCTTGCTCGTTGGTGAAGCTGGCCAGAGAGATCTGGCCGATCGGCTTGGTCTGCTCGTTGCTGAAGTTGGCCAGCATCACGCCAGTGCCGTCGATGGTCAGGCTGGAGATCTGACCAGTGGAGTAACCGTTCTGCGCGATCACAGAACGGTTGGTATCGCCGAATACCGAACCGGTTTTGGTCATATCGATCTTCACGCCGCCCGGTGCAGGCGCCGCACCATTGGGAACGAAGACACCATTGACCACATCACCCGGCGTCCAGGCGGTCATGGCGATATTGTTGCCATTGACAGTGAACTGGCTGACGGCTGGTGCAACAGGCGGCGTCAGGGTCTGCAGCTTGCCCGAGGAGTCAAACTTGATAGTGATCGGCGCCTGGTTGGCCATGGTGAAAGCCGTACCATCCGGGTTGCGACCATCGATCAGGGTGTAGGTCTGCCATTCGTTGGGGTTCTGCGTCTTGATCATGTACTGATCCATGACGTGCTTGTTGCCCTGGGTGTCATACACCGGGGTACTGAACTGCTTGGTGTAGGTGGTGTTCTTGGTCGGATCGAACACATAAGCCGGAGCTGGCGCCACTGGGTTGACGTTGATCGGATCGGCATCGGAGTTCAGGTTGATGGTCGACGAGATCGAGTCGGTTGGCTTGGGCGCCAGGTTCGAGGTATCGATCCGCAGGTCGGTCAACACACCGTTGATGATCTTGCCGTTAGCGTCCACGGCATAGCCTTGCAGGCGAGCGGTGCCATCGCTGTTGGTGATGAAGCCATCCTTGTCGGTCTTGAACGTACCGGCACGGGTGTAGGTCAGGGAGCCGTTGGTGCTCAGCACGAAGAAGCCCTGGCCCTGGATGCCCATGTCCAGCACGTTGCCAGTGTTGTTGATATCACCGTTGGTGAACTGCTGGGAAACGTTGGACAGGCGCACACCGTTACCCACCACCTGAGTGCCGCTGCCCAGCTTGGTGGCCGAGTAGACGTCGGAGAACTCCGCGCGGGAGGACTTGAAGCCGGTGGTGGCGACGTTGGCGATGTTGTTGCCGGTAACGTCCAGCTGTTTGTTGGCAGCGTAGAGACCGCTAAGGCCGATATTGAAAGACATATTCCACTCCTTGTGCCGGTTAGTCGGCTCTAGATACCAATGGTTTGTACTTTGGACAGGCCAATCGGGCTGGTCATGCCGGCAAGGTTCAACATCAACTCGCCGCCGGTCTGGCTGATGGTCACACTGTTAACCGTCGCCGGCAGGTAGGTGATCAAATCAGTGCCCTTGCCATCGATGGTGGTGCTGGCCTTGAAGCTGTAGCTGCCCGGATCCGCCTTGGTGCCGTCAGTCTTGGTGCCATCCCAGACGAAGCTGGCGTTGCCGGCCTTCTGGCTGCCCATGTCGATGGTCTTGATGGTGTTGCCATCTTTATCGGTGACGGTCACGGTGACCGAACTGACGCTGGATGGCACGGTGACCGAGCCGGTCATGCTCTTGCTGGTGTCGACCTGGGTAGTGCCGGTCTGCACGATCACCGAACGCCCCACCAGGGACGAAGCCTGCAGTGCCTGGGAAGACTTGTAGTTACCCGTGATCGAGTTCACCGAGGTATTGAGGGTCGTGATCCCTTCCAGGGTGGAGAACTGCGCCAACTGGGCAACGAACGCACTGTTGTCCTGCGGATCCAGCGGGTTCTGGTTGTTCAGCTGGGTCACCAGCAGCTTGAGGAATGCATCCTTGCCCAGGCTCTGCTTGCCGGTGGCGCTGTTCGTCGCTGCCGCCAGGCCGTCGGCGCTGGTAGTGGCCGTCTTCTTCGACGAGTTGGCCAGTACATCCTTGAGGGATGGGGCGTTGGTGGTGTCAGTAACGCTCATGGTCTTCGCCCCTTATCACTGACCCAGGGTCAGGACCTTCTGCATCATGGTTTTGGCGGTGTTCATCATTTCAGCGTTGGTCTGGAACGAGCGGCTGGCGGAAATCATGTCAGCCATCTCTTCCACCACGTTGACGTTGGGGTAGTAGACATAACCCTTGGCGTCAGCCGCTGGATGGTTCGGCTCGTAGCGGGCTTCAAGGTTGCTCTGGTCTTCGACCACACCCAGGACCTGTACGCCCTGACCGGCAGCGTCCTGGTTCTGGAACAGCGAATCGCTGCCGCCGCTCTGCGCGCCCTGGAACATGGTGGCAAATACCGGATGACGCGCACGATAGGTCTGATCGATGCTCGACGACACGCTCTCGGCGTTGGCGATGTTACTGGCGACGGTGTTCAGACGGGTGGTCTGAGCGCTCATGCCACTACCGGCAATATTGAAAACACTGGCGAGGGACATGGATTACTCTCCGCGCAGGGCTGCAACCAGCCCTTTGAATTTGCTGTTGAGCAGCGTGAAGCTGGCCTGGAAATCCACCGAGTTCTGCGCATAGCTCGATTGCTCCAGCTGTGCATCCACGGTGTTCTGGTCGATCGAGGGTTGCATTGGGGTGCGATACAGCAGCGACTCATCACCACTGCTCAAGCCCTGGGCTTCGATATGCCGGGTGTTGGTCATGTTCAACGCGAAGGTGCCGTTCTGGGCCTTCTGATTCTGCTCGGCGAGCACGGCAGAAAAGTCCAGGTCCCGAGCCTTGTAGTTCGGGGTATCGGCGTTGGCGATGTTGTTAGCCAGAACTTCGGCACGCTTGGCGCGAAAGCCAAGGGCCTGTTCGTGGATACCGAGCGCTTTATCGAAGCTGATGCTCATGACGGAAACCTTTGGGTGACCTGATTTTTCGTAACTCGGATATAGCAAGCTACGTGCCAAGTCCTCAAGCCCCGTATTTCAAGGCTTTGCCGGTGGCGGCAAAGCGGCAATGCCAGAAAAGCGGCAATGGATTTCCGCGAAACACCGGCAAAGCGGCAACCGCCCTGCCGCTTTCAGCCCTGCGCGCCAAACAATTGCAGGCACAAAAAAAGAGGCCCATGGGCCTCCTTTTTCGGTGCTGCGATGTGCCGGCTATTTAGCCTGGTAGATGATGCCCGGGCTGCATTGCACCATCTGGTAATGATCCGGCAGGCCATTGAGGGCTTCGGAGGCCCCCAGGAACAGGTAGCCGCCAGGCTTCAGGGTACTGTGGATGCGCATCAGGATGTCCTTCTTGACCTCCGCCGAGAAGTAGATCAACACGTTGCGGCAAAACACGATGTCAAACTTGCCAAGACTGGCGTAGCTGTCCAGCAAGTTGAACGAGCGGAACTCCACGCGACTCTTGATTGGCGCCTTGACCACCCAGCGCCCCGGCCCCTTGGGGTCGAAATAGCGTTGCAGCCGTTCGGCCGACAAACCACGGCCAATAGCCAGGCTGTCATATTCGCCGGTCTTGCAGTTATTGAGCATGGTCCCGGACAGGTCGGTGGCAACGATCTGCACCCCCATCTTCAACTGCCCCATGTTGCTGCGCTCGAACTCATCGATGGACATCGACAGCGAGTACGGTTCCTGCCCCGAAGAACAAGCCGCCGACCAGATTCGCAAACGCTGGTTGGGGCTGGCCTTGATAGCCTCGGGAAGCACCTTGTTCTTCAACACTTCGAACGGATAGGTGTCACGAAACCACAAGGTTTCGTTAGTCGTCATGGCATCCACAACCATCTCGCGCAAACCGCTGCGCGGCTGGCTCTGAATCCGCTGAACCAGCTCACCCAAGGTTTTTAGACCTTGCTGTTCCATCAGTTTGTTGAGACGGCTCGAGACCAGATATTGCTTATTTTCCCCGAGCAAAATACCACAGGCTTTTTCCAGGAAGACCCGGAACTGTTCAAAATCCAAATTACCCGTAGACAATTGCTGCCGCCTCTTAAATCTATGTCCGCCAGGGCTCGCGCCCTTAGCTGTGATCTGCTGCTTTGATCCGGTCAACCACCCGGGATGCCAGGTCATCAGGACGGAACTTGGCAAGGAAGTCATCGGCACCGACCTTCTTCACCATCGCCTGATTGAACACCCCTGACAACGAAGTATGCAGGATGATATGCAGCTTTTGCATGCGTGGATCGTTACGTATCTCGGCCGTGAGGGTGTAGCCGTCCATTTCGGGCATCTCGATGTCGGAAATCATCATGAGGAATTCCTCTTCCGGCTTCTTGCCCTCATCCACCAGCTTGCGCAGGTAATCCAACGCTTGCCGGCCATCGTTCAACGCCACGACTTCGACACCCACCGTCTGCAGGCAGCGGGTAACCTGCTTGCGCGCTACCGACGAATCGTCAACGGTCAGCACTCGCAGTGAAACGGCCTTGTGCTGCGTTTCAAGATCCACCACGCCCGCCGAAATCGATTCCGAGGTTGGCGCGACTTCCGCCAATATCTTTTCCACGTCGATGATTTCGACCAACTGGTTATCCACCCGGGTCACCGCGGTCAGGTAGTGATCGCGACCGGTCCCCTTGGGTGGCGGGTGAATTTCTTCCCAGTTCATATTGACGATGCGTTCCACCGAGCGCACCAGGAACCCCTGGGTCTTGGTGTTGTACTCCGTGATGATAACGAACGGATTGCTCTGATCCTGCAGCCCACCAGAACCCGTCGCCATTGCCAGATCCAGGATCGGAATGGTCGCCCCTCGAATATTCGCGACACCGCACACCACAGGACTGGATTTGGGCATCAAGGTCAGCTTGGGGCATTGCAGCACCTCGCGAACCTTGAATACGTTGATCCCGTAGAGTTGCCCACCGTCCAGACGGAACAGCAGCAACTCCAGGCGATTCTGCCCAACCAATTGCGTGCGCTGGTTTACCGAATCCATTACACCAGCCATGCCCAGACTCCCCAAAGCTTTAAGATCCGACGCACGCTCATTGCTAAACGGCACGGCGCTTGCTTTTTAACTGTTATGAACGCCAAAACGACATTTTTCCGACGCCTGACATCCCGCTACCGCAGATTGCTGTGCGGACTGTCAGCTCTATGCATCTTAAACTCCGGCGGCCCTGCCGTTGCTGATTCGGTCACCCTGCCTGATCTACTTATCGGCGTCACTCAAGGGTTTCTTGAATTCACGGTAGAAGACTACCTGGCTACCAGTCAAACGGAAGGTCGCTATGAAATCCAGGTCAACCAACTGGATCCGCGGATGCACATGCCTGCCTGCGACAAGGAATTGACAGCCACCCTGGAAAGTCCGGCCCAACCGCTGGGACGGGTCACCGTCAAAGTTCGCTGTGAAGGCGCCTCGCCCTGGACCGTGTTCGTGCCGGCGCAGGTCAAGCTGTTTCGTGAAGTGGTCACGACAACGCGTCCGCTCAAGCGCGCAGGCATCATCGAGCCGGAAGACGTAGTGATGCGTGAACGGGACATCAGCCAGAGCAATCAGGGATACCTGACCTCGGTGGAGCAAGCCATTGGTCAGAAACTTGTCCGACCAATGGTCGCCGATCAGCTCATTACCCTGGCTCATCTGGAGCAGGCGGAAGTCGTGCGCAAGGGTGATCAGGTAGTGATATCGGCCCGCAGTGGCACCCTGAATGTCAGGATGCCGGGCGAAGCACTGTCCAACGGCGGCATGAGCGAGCAGATTCGGGTCAAGAACCTCAATTCACAACGGGTGATCAAGGCGCGCATCACCGCCCCAGGGCAAGTGGAAGTAGCCATGTAGATAGCTGGCGTTCAACCCACTCGTTCCCTAAACTGTGACCGCTAAAGGGTCGCAGATACCTGCGCGGGCTTGTCGATAATCGAGCCTAAAGTTTTTCAGGGTATGGCCGAAAACATGGCAAGCGTCCAAATACCCAGAGGTTTTCTTCATCATGGTCATCGACTTCAGCCGTTTAAACAGCTCCCCTTCACTGACAGGCAGTACGCGCACCAGCACTAGCAAGGAAACCGGTGATGCCGGCAAATCCGTGCCGCTGACGACTGCAGCCGAAACCAGCAAAAGCGGGGAATCGGTACACCTGAGCAATGAGGCTCAACAGTTGCAGAAAGTCACTGACAAGCTGCGCGACCAGCCTGCTGTCGACAAAGCCCGAGTGGCCGAGTTGAAGCAAGCGATTGCCGATGGCAGCTATAAGGTCGACAGCAACCGCGTAGCCAGCAAACTGCTTAACTTCGAAGCCCAGCGCTAGCCCCAGGCTTGCGCCAGGCTTTTGGACGCTTAATCCCCAAGGCCAGCCATGCACGACACCAATCTACTGCAACTGATCAATGATGACCTTGCTCCAGCGCAACAATTGCTGGAGCTGCTCAGAGCCGAATCCATCGCCCTGCACGGTCGCGACATGCCGCTGCTCGAAGACATCCTGGCGCAGAAGCAATCCCTGGTCATTTTGCTGGAACAGCATGGCCGCAAGCGCACGCAAATCCTCGCCAGCCTGAATCTGCCAACCAATCGCGAAGGTCTTGAGCAACTCGCCAGCCACTCCAGCCTGGGCGCGCAATTGCTCGAACAGAGCGATCTGCTGACCCGATTGCTAGCCGATTGCCAAGCCACCAACGAGCTCAATGGCCGCTCGATCCAGATTCAACAGGCCACCACCGCCAACCAGCTGAAAATCCTCAATGGCGGCGAACCTCCAGCCCTTTACGACGCCCGCGGCTCTACCTCAATGCTTGCGAAGCCCCGCCCACTCAGTCAGGCTTAAGCCTCAAAAATGAGCGCGCGCTACCAAGCCGTGAAACATGCTGGCAAAATGCCAGCTCCTGCGTGTAGTTGTATTTTGTCTGGAGATTGATGAACCGTGTTCAACGCCTCAAATGCGGAAGATGCTCCGCAGCCACCCAAGGTGCTCACCACTGCGTTGGAAATTTCCTCCAACCTGCGGTTGCTGCAAGAGAGCCATGACCCGCTGATCATCACTTTCCACGAGCGCAGCCAACGCTTCCAAAGCTATCTGGTGGAAGTGGACCGCGACAGCAACATGATCGCTCTCGACGAAATGATTCCCCGCGACGGTGAGCGCTTCATGCTGGCGGGCGAGCCATTTCGCGTCGAAGGCTTTCATGAAGGCGTACGCATCGCCTGGGAAAGCAACGGCCTGCCAACTCTCGACGAATCCAACGGCGGTCGCTGCTATCGCACCACCCTGCCGGACGAAGTGGTCTACCACCAGCGCCGCAATGCCTTTCGCGCCGCACTCAAGCTGGCTCAGTTGGTAGACATCGAACTCAGCGGCGAAAAGCTGAAGTCGCCCCTCACCGGCAAGCTGCTGGATATTTCCGCCACTGGCTGCAAGCTGCGCTTCGATGGCGACATCTCCTCGCGCCTGCAACTGGGCCAGGTCTACGAGCGTTTCATCGCCGCCCTGCCCTTCGGCAGCATGACAGCCCCGGTTGAACTGCGTTACCTGCACCACGAAGAACGCATCGACACCACCTTTGCCGGTGTACGCTTTCACAACATGAGCGGCCTGGTACAGCGTCAGGTCGAGCGCTTCGTCTATCAATTGCAGCGTGAAGCACGGCGCTTCGACAAAGACGACCTCTGATCAAGATCAACAGACACCAATGAAAACGGGCAGCGCCTTGCGGCAACTGCCCGTTTTTTTGTTTCAGGGGCGCCCCCCGCTGAGGTGATCCCGAGCACACTCCTCTGGTGGCTCCTGCTCATCGACCGCCTCAGGCTCCTGAGGCTCGACAGACGCCGTATCCACTGCTGGCGCGGTCTGCATCTGGTCTTGCACCACCTGCTCGTCCACCCGCGGGTCCAGGGCCGCCACCAAGGGCGAACTGGACATGCTGTCCGGCATCGCCACGTGGTGCAGCGGCGCATCGTCCACTTGATGCATATTGGTCACGGCCTTCGGCCGGATTCGCCAGACCAGCACCAAGGCAAAGAAACTGAAGAAGGCGTAGAGCATCTGGCTGCCGAAGAGCTTCATCAGCACCCCGGCCGCCAGTGGACCAATGCTCGCCCCGACGCCATAGGTCACCAGCAGCATCGCCGTCAGCGATACCCGTCGGTCCCCTTCCACATGGTCATTGGAGAAGGCCACCGCCAACGGATAGAGACAGAACTGCACCAGTGAACACAGGAAGCCCAGGACAAACAGCACCTCCAACGGCACCGAGGGCAGGATCGCCAGGGGCAGCGCCACCACGGCCAGGAACAAGGCGAAACAGCGGATCAGCAGCGCCCGGTCATAACGGTCGGAGAGCCAGCCCAACGGCCACTGCACCACCAGCCCGGCGAAAATGCAGCTCCCCATGAACAGGCCCACCTGCTCGGTACTCAAGCCTTGCTGCGACGCATAAAGCGGCGCCAGGCCGTAGAACGAACCGACGATCAACCCCGACCCCAGCACCGTGCTCAGGGATTGCGGTACGCGCTTGATAAAGAAGCGCGGCTCCATGGGTGCCGGGCGCAAGGGAGCCGGGTGGATGCGCCGAGTCATGGCCACCGGCACCAGGCACAGGGCGAAGCACAGTGCTACCAGCATCAGCAGCTCCAGGCCCAGGGCCGGGTGCATGACCAGAATCAGTTGCCCCAGCACCAGCCCCAGGTAAGAGGCGATCATGTAGCCGCTGAACACCAGCCCACGTTGCTTGGCGTCGGCCTGCTCATTGAGCCAGCTCTCGATGACCATGTATTGGCACATCATTCCCAGGCCCACGATCATCCGCAGCACCAGCCAGGCCGGCAGCCAGTCCACCAGCCCATGCCCCAGCACCGCCGCGCCGACGATCCCGGCACAGGTGGCGTAAGCGCGGATATGCCCGACCCGGGCAATCAGCCGGTGCCCCAGCTTGCCACCCAAGACCAGGCCGAAATAGTTGGCCGCCATCAAGGCCCCCACCCACAGGCCGTCGACATGATCGGCAGCCAGGCGCAGGGCCAGATAAGTGCTGAGCAGGCCGGAGCCGATCAGCATCATCAACGACGCGAAATAAAGCGCTCGAAAGGATTTCCAGATTTGGCGCATCGGCGTTCCGAGCGGCTCCTTGAATGAGGTGTCGGGCCCCAGCAATCGGGGGCCCGACCTGCGACGGTTCGGTTATGCCTGGGCCGCTAACACACGCCGCTCCCAGGGAGTGATTTCATCAAAGAAACTGGTCAACTCCATGGACTTCGAAGCGATGTAGCCTTCGATGAACTCGTTGCCGAACAGTTCCCTGGCCAACTGACTACGCTTCAGACGCTCCAGCGCCGCATGCAAGGTACAAGGCAGCGAAAGATGGTCCGGTACTTCGAACTCGCCCTGGATGGCCGCCGTGGGCTCCAGTTCGTTCTCGATGCCATGCAAACCTGCTGCCAGGCTTGCGGCAATGGCCAGGTACGGGTTGGCATCCGCTCCCGGCAGGCGGTTTTCCACCCGTCGCGCCACCGGTGAACTGGCCGGAATCCGCAGGCCCGCGGCCCGATTGTCGTGGGACCAGCAGGCATTGTTCGGCGACGCGTAAGGATGGCACAAGCGCTGATAGGAATTCACGTTGGGGGCGAACAAGGCGGTGAATTCCGCCAGCCCGGCCTGCAGGCCACCGATGAAATGCCGGAACATCGCCGTGGGCTGCCCCGCGTCATCACTGAAAACGTTACGTCCGCTACCCATCTCCACCAGGCTCTGGTGAATGTGCATCGAGCTGCCCGGCGTGTGAGCCAAGGGCTTGGCCATGCAGACCACGATCAAACCGTGCTTGAGCGCCACTTCCTTGAGCAGGTGCTTGAACAGGAAAGTCTGATCCGCCAGCAGCAACGGATCGCCGTGCAGCAGGTTGATCTCGAACTGGCTGACGCCCATCTCGTGCATGAAGGTATCGCGGGGCAGGCCCAGGGCGGCCATGCCTGCATAGACTTCCTGGAAGAACGGCCGCAGGCCGTTGTTGGAGCTGACACTGAACGCCGAATGGCCGTCCTCGCGTCGACCATCCAGGCCGACCGGCGGCCGGAACGCCTGGCCGGGATCGTCATTGGGCGCGAACACGAAGAACTCGAGCTCGGTCGCCACCACTGGCGCCAGGCCCAGAGCCGCATAACGCGCAATCACCTGCTTGAGCTGGCCACGGGTAGAAAGCCGCGAACTCTCGCCGCTCAGCTCATCGGCGTCGCAAATGGCCAATGCCCGGGGCGTCTCGCTCCAGGGCAGGCGATGGATCTGTCGAGGGTCGGCATTGAGCGCCAGGTCGCCGTCGTCGCTGCCGTAGAAACGTGCTGGCGGATACCCGCCCATGATGCATTGCAGCAGCACCCCCCGGGCCATCTGCAAGCGCCGCCCTTCGAGGAACCCCTCGGCGGTCATTACCTTGCCCCGCGGCACGCCATTCAAATCCGCGGTGACACATTCGATCTCATCAATGCCCGTCAATCGCTCGGCGAGTGAACTGTGGCCATCGGTTGTCATGACTCAATCCTTGTTGTTATACGAGCCGCGAACGGCGACCCGTACAAAATACGCACCACCCGTTCAGGATTTCAAGCAGGCGCGAACAAAATCCCCAACCCCGTCCCTGCCCGCCCGGCAAGCGGGCACCCCACCTTGTTACAGGTCAATGCCGTGCGGCGCTCGAGGCAAGCGAACGGGTTCGGCAGGTTGCCTGCGTCAAATGAAGGGAGAGCCCGCGGCGGGAGGCCTTGCCACCGGCGTCCAGCGGACACGGCAAGTGTTCTGCGCAGGGTTGAAACGACGGGTTTCACTGCGGCACTGGCGCGGCGCCGGCAGGTTTCAGCTGGCCGCCCCGAGCCAGGAAGCCAAGGCGGTATCGACAAGTTGACTCGAGTGCCGGGCCGGGCAGCCATTGGGCTGATGCACGGCCCGCAGCACTGGCCGCTCAGGGCAAGTAGAGCTTGAACAGACCGCCGCCCAGCGGGCCGCCGTTGCTGATGCGGGTGTGCCCACACACGCCGTTGCGCTGGTGCAGCTCGGCGATACGCCCGGCAAAGTACAGCCCCAGCCCGGTGCTGCCACTGCTTTGATTGATGCCCTGCACGTAGTCGGCCTGACGCTCGATCATCGCCTGTGGATAGCCTTCGCCATCGTCATTGATGGACAGCACCACCTGCCCCTCCTCGTCGCTGACGGTGATCAGCAGAGCATGGCGCGCATGACGAAGCGCATTGTTGATGCAGTTGGCCAGTACCGAGGCAATCAGCTCCCGATCGAAAAACCCCAGAGGGCTCAATGGATCGACTTCATAGGTAGCTGAAATGCCGCGACTCTTGAACACATCCTGATGACTCACCAGTTGCGCCTCGATGAAGTCATCCAGCTCGTGGTAGGCCGGCTGCAACGGCAACTGGTTGATCCCCAGCTTATACAGCCCCAGCAACTGCACCAGCATGCCGTTGAGATGGGCGAACTGGAAGTCGATCACGCCTTGCTCCGCCGCACCTTGCTGTTCCGGCAAGCGGGCCAGCCATTGAGCGTGGGCCTGCATCAGCATCGCCAGGGAGTTTTTCATGTCATGTACGGTGGAGGCGATCACCGTGGAAAAGTCGAGTGCCTGTTGCTGTTCGATCATTCGCCAAACGCCTTGCTTCGCAGCTTCTGATAGCGCGGATATCGCGCGTCGGTATCGGGCATCATGCCCACCAATTTAAGACACGCCCGGCATTCTTCCAGGAGTGCCGCATCCGGGTTGGCGTCGGCGCCATGCAACAGCGACTGAGCCATGTTCAGTGCAATACTGATGTTCTTCGGCTGCATGGCCAGCGCCTTGCGGAACAGCTCCCGCGCCTCCACCAGATTGCCACCTTTGTAGCTGCGCACGCCCTGACGGTTGATATCCGCCGCCGCATTGGAGGAACTGAGGATAGTCGGGTCGTCAGTCAGCTTGGCGATGTTCTGCATGACCTTGGGATCATCACCGTAGATCTCCGCGCAGTTCTTCAGCATCGACGCGCCAGCACTGGCCTGCCCCAGCATCTGCAGTTGCTTGGCCACCAGCAGCGCGGCCTCCGGGCTCATGAACTGCTCCATGCCGTCCAGGCGCAGCAACGCTTGCTCGGTGAGTTTCTCCGCGGTTTCCGCATCATTGAGCAACAGGCTGGTGGCCTTCATCAGCCGCGCGCGAATCTGCAGGCCCGGGTCAGTCGGGTTTTCCTTGGCCACGGCACTCAGGGTCTGGTTGATTTCCAGCCGGGTGCGCGTGTCCAGGCCCTTCTCGCTGCCCTTGCTGATTAGCGCATGGGCCAGGCCGAGGTTGCTTTCCGGGTCCTTGAAGCGCGACTGCGCCCCCTGGGACACCGCCTGACGATAGGCCCGGGAAGCGCTATCAAAATCTTCGTTGGCCATGGCCAGCTTGCCCAGCAGCGCTTGGCGCCGCACGGCCAGGGGCGACAGGCGTACCGCCTCTTCCAGCACGCTCTGGGCGCGCTTGGTATCGCCTTCGGCAACCAGCACATCCGCCAGCCCGTCGTAGAGGCCCGGCATCATCGGAAAGGCCTTCAGGGCTTTTTCATACACCGCCTTGGCCTCGCCAATCTGCCCGCGCTTGAACAGCAGGCGCCCCAGCCCGACGTAGGCCCAGGGCAACGGGCGGTCGGCCAGGATGCTGTTGTACAGACGCTCCAGGGCTTCGTTCTGATGCATATCGCGCAAGGCGTCCGCCCGGTAACGCAGGCACAACGGCGCATAACGCGGATCCTGTTTGCACAGGGCGATACAGGCGTTGAGCACCTCCACCGGTTTCCCCCGGTCAAGGGCTTGCAGAATCGGTTTGAGCAGGGTCTTGCGCTGCTGCAGGCGCTCCAGGCGCTGGGCTAGGCCGGAGCGATTGAACGGCTTAGTCAGGTAGGCGTCGGGCTCGTGTTCCAGAGCGCTGAGCACCATGGCCTGGCTGCTCTCGGCAGTCACCATGAGGAACACGCTCTCATGACTGATGAGCTTTTCCAGCATCAGGTCTTCAAGCACTTGCTGACCGTTTTTCTTGCCGTCACCCAGGTGGTAGTCCTGGAGGATGAAGTCGTAGCGTTTCTGCGCGCACATACGCAGGGCCTGCTCGCCGGTGTCGGCGGTGTCCACATCCTTGACGCCCAGCTCACGCAACATCGAACGCACCGAACTGCGGAAGTCCGAGAAATCATCGACGATCAAAAAGCTCTTTTGGTGGTACGCCAGCATCGAAGATTCCAGGCAAGTAAAAAGATCAGTCCAAAGACAACAGGCCCCACCCCGCTTCGCAGCCTGTTTTGGCGCGCAGATAATAGCTGCTGGCTACGGGCTATCAAGCACTTTCCAGTCAGCCGGTCATCCCGTTCGGTGGTTGGGTACACATTTGTCCACTGAAGTTATCGGCCGGGTTGTGCATTCCCTTATAGGCGACGAGCGGCATTTACTGCCTGACCGCGCACACGTCTGCCGGCGTGTGAAAACTTGTGCAAAAGAGACGCGTTCTGACGCTGAAACCTTGGATTCTGAAACATCACCTGATAGCGTGCTGCGCCTCAAAGCCTCACTCGTTTTTGGCCGCAAATGCCCCTGTGATACAGCGGGCCGGCCAGGTAACAAAAGGTCCGTCAGTTACAAGCACCACAAGCTTGCAACCCGGGAGTCGAAGGATCGGCACGACCCCGACGGCGGCACCATCGACGAGGAAATGCCGGTCTGCCAGGCAGTGCATCACACGATGCGCAAGTCATTATCAAATGGAGTTAACGATGGCGCATAACAGCAGTGTGATTACCGGCATTGAACTGGAACAGTTCATGGACCGCCTTGAAGCACAACAGCAGGAACAGCAAACCGATGCCCTGCTAGCCCAGTTACAGGCGCAACCACTGCAAGCCGACTCCCTGGTTTCCATCGATCGCCTGCATACCCTGTGGATGCAGGCCGGTGATTCAGCCGCTGCCCGGGCAGTCATCGACCAGGACGGCGGCGCCCTGCTGCAAGCCACCCATGAGCCGGCCCGCGCCGAACTGACGATGAACCTGGCCATCCTGCGCCTGCGGATCGCGAGCTACCTCGATGACCAGCCGACCCTGCTGGAAGTGCTCGGGCAACTCGAGCAGATGGCCACGCAAACCCTGGACTTCAATGTCGAGCATTACCGTCGCTATCGGATCTTCGACGACCTGGAAGGCGGTAGCTGCGAAGTGGCACTGAAAACCATCGAGGTGCGCTACGCCCTGACCCTGGGCAACCCTGCCCGCGTGGCGCTGCGAGCCTGGGATGCCGCCGACCAGTACCAACGTCGTGCCCGCGTCCTGGCCTACCACGATCGCGATGAAGAAGCCCGCAGCGCCGCCCTGGAAGCCGTCAACGCGGTACGCACTGCCGGCCCCGACCAGGACATCGACGAAGGTGACTGGCTGTGGCTGGGCAACTCGCTGATCGAGATCATCCCGTTGCGCCTGGCGTTGTTCGAACAACCCATCGCCCAGCTGACGGCTGGCCGCTCACTGCCCCAGCGCCGCGAGTGGGAAGTGCGCACCGCGCGCCTGGCCGCTCGCGCCCTGCACGCCCAGGGCGACCTGGCCGGAGCGCTGAAAGTCTGCCATGCCGCGGCCCTGAGCCTGGATTCCGACGGCGGCAATAACTTCATCGAGTACGAACTGCCCTGGCTGATGGAAGCCGGACGCATCGACGAGGCCGGGTTTCGAGCCTTCATCGACATCTATGACAGGCAGACCGAGCTCTGGCCAGCCACCGCCCGCCTGGTTCTCAACCGCCTGCAAGACCCCGAAGAGCGCAGTGCATGGTGGCCGATCTGCGTGATGCGCGCCTGCATCACCGAGGACGCACTGCAGAGCTTTCTCGCGGCGCTGCCGAACATCGAAACCACCGAGCCCGCTACCACCCCGCTCCTGGCCGCCCTGCACCAGGCCATGGACGATCTGGAGACACGCGACGCACTGTTTGCCGAAGCCCGCGCCGAAGCCCTGCGGCGTGCCCCCGAGCAGCCCTGGATCACCCGCCTGGCCGCCGTACATGACGCAGAGCGCGGCCTGATCGACGCGGCCACCGAGGCCAGCCTGCTGCAGAACGCCATCCAGGCAGGCCGCATGCAGGACAACCGCAGCGCGTTTTCGCTGTTTGCCGCTCGGGTCAACAGCCTGGGGGTGATCGAGGCACTGAAAGCGCCCAAGCCGGTGTTGTCGTGCGGCAAATATGCCTACAACTACGCATTGAGCATCGAAGATCTGGCAGAGAGCGAAGCCGACAAGCTGCCCAGGGACGCCCGAGACCAAGCCTATTCGCTCCTGCGCGAGGTGCAGAAAGACGCCTACGAGCAAGGCCAGGCCCACATGGAACGCTACTTTGCCAGCGGCAGCGGCCACCCCTATGACGCCTGTGCGCACCTGTATTCCATGCTCTGCAACAACCTGGCGATCAACTATCGCTACTACAACCAGATCCGCTACGAAGACGCCATCGAACTGCACACCCGCGGCATCGCCGCCAGCCCGTTTGCCGAGCACTACAACGGCCTGCTCAGTGCGCGTATCAGCCTGGAAGACCTGCCCGGCATCATCGATGCGGCCGAACAGCTTTGGCATTACTCGGCGGAGTTCGGCTACAGCCGCCACGACCCGAATGAGTACGTCGCCTCGGTGGCGTTCGCCCTGTACAAGCTCGATCGCGACAATGAAATCCTGATCTGGCTCGAACGCCTGCTCAAGTGGCAGGAAGAGCAAGGTGTCAGCGACCCGCAATTGGACAGCTCGGCGCTGTTCGCCCGGCTCCAGGTCGCGCGCTACCTGGCCCACGCCCATCCGGACAACGCCGACAGCCTCTGGCAGCGTTACGAGCCGGCGGTCCTGTCCTTGAACGAAGTCTCGGTCATGGCCTGCTCGGTGGACTTCCTCAAGGCCCGCGGGCGCACGGCCGAAGCCATTGACTACTGCGCACGCACCCTGGCGCTGTGCGCCCCGGACGATGACTACGACATCAAGTGCCGCGCCCGGATCGAGGAAATCCTCAGCGAGCTGCAAGCCCCAGCCCAACCGGCTGGCAAGAAAAACTGGTGGCAGATATGGAAGTAAGCGCCGACAAACGCAGCCCCAGCTACGCCCCGCGCAACCTGCTGAATGCCGATCAGCTGAAACGCGGCATCACCCAGCGCAGCCAGGAGCGCGGCGACGAAAACGCCGTGCAGAGCTGGCTGCTGAATCACTTCTATCGCCACCTGGTGGGCAACTTCGAACCCGCGCGGCGCATCCAGACCCTGGATGACGCCTGTGCGGCGCTGGGCAGCGATGCGCCGCCGGCCTGGGTGAGCGGGTATTTCGACAGCGCCGCCAAGGCAGCAGCCGAAGAGGCCAGCAAGGCCGTGGCGCCCCTGGTCTGGGTCGACCCGCAGGCACCATTGCTGCTGCAGCAGGAAGCGCAACTGGTGGAGTTCCTGACCTCGCGCAAAGGCACGGCACTGGAGGGCAAGCTGGAGCGCATCACCTGCCCGCAAGCCCTGGCACTGTGGGAAAAAGAACACGCGCAGATGGTCGCCCGGGTCGACCAGGGCTGGCGCCAGAGCTCTCCCGCAGCCCTGAATGTCGCCGTTACCTGCACAGAGCACACCTGGGTCGAACTGCGTCCGGAGAGCCCGCTGCTGCGGGCCGAGATGGCCTTCGAAAGCTACGTGATGCGCCACTGCCTGGGACAGTTCGCCAACCGCCGGGCGTTGACCGGCGGCTACGGTGAACGTTACGCCGAAGCGGTGGAGCAACAAGGCATGCGCGTGTTCAGCCTGCGCGATGCCCAGGGCCAGCCCCACATCACCATCAGCCTGATCATCCAGGACGACGGCGCCCTGACCGTGGAGCAAGTCAAAGGCAAGCAGAACCGCCCGCCCATCGAACGCTACTTCCAGGACCTACTGCGCTTTCTCAACAGCCTGGATACCGACCAGCAGACCCCGACCGACTGCATTGCCATCGGCATCGTGCGCACCGAGGCCGGCTGGTTGCGCATCGAGGAGGTCAACGACGCCGAGGCTCAGACGCGCCTGGTGGCGCGCTACCCGCAGCTGTTCAACCGGCTGGACGCGCCTTCGGCCATGGTCGAATGGCTGGTCGCGGCCCGTCAGTCCGACTTGCTGCTGGAGGTGGCGCCCCTGGCGCCGGCGGTCAAGTACGCTACCCGCCATATCTTCAAGAAAAGCCCCTGGCCACAACGCCAGGCCGACGATCCGCTGTTCAGGACCGAAGGCGTGAGCTGGGCCGACATGTCCCCTCAGCAAGCAGAAGAAATCACGGCATGGCACAGCAGAAGCAGGTGAAACCAAGATGATGACGGCGATTGTCGTGCTATTTGCCGCCTGGTTGGGCTGGCGTCACTTTCACCGCCCGGCGTCCACCTCCCTGGTGGTGTTCACTCCACGCAAGCGCTGGGCACTGACCCTGGCGCAACCCATGGTCGACGCGACCGGAATGACCGGGTTCTTCGACCCCGATACCACGCACTTCACGGATGAGGCGAAAAGCACCCTCAGGGCCCAACTGCTGCATCAGATCGGCTTTCGCAGCAATGCTACTGACGCTGAAGTCAGTGCACACCTGAACAGCACCCTGGAACGCCAGTGGTTTCGTGTTGACCTGCACAGCCTGAATGCCAGCGACGCCCCACGAGCGGCCATGGCCTTCGCCTGTGTACGCAGCGCATTCTTTGTTCGTTGCGCCATGCTGATGGGCTGGATCGACACCGAGTGCGGCTGGCGAATCATGCTCCTCAACGCCCAACGAGCCCAGGACTGCTTCAACGACTGGGAAGACTTCGGCCGGGCTTTCATGCAGGGGCGCGCCCAGTGGGTCGCGGCGTTTCGAGCCGACTCGCTGGGTAAAGCGTTCAATGAAGCGAACCTGAGCCAGCTGCTGATGCCCGGCAGCGGAGCCTGGGCCGGGGTGGCCTGGCAAGGATTACCGGCGTTTTCTCCGGTGGCGCAGTGAAGAGGATTGGATGGATGGTGTCCCAGGGCAGGTTCGAACTGCCAACCTTCCCCTTAGGAGGGGGATGCTCTATCCAATTGAGCTACTGAGACAAAACGGCGCGCATCAAGTGCTGCATGGCGCGGAGGACGGCGTGCATGTTAACGGCCAAGGCTGCATTTGTCATGTGATCCATAGGGCTTTTTGCACGAAGCGCCAGGCACTCGCCCAAGCTTGCTGCGCGCATCGTGCAAATTGCATCACTGCAAAAAGCCATCATTGCAAAATGCAATTCGAAGAACTTTTAACAACAACACAACTTGTTGTTTTTAAAGGATTTACTGCCAGGTAAACTCTTGGCACGCGGGCTGCTTTATCAGTGGGTACACCACTGAGGAGATGACGCCCATGAACAGCGCCCTGTTGCTCTTGAATGCGATTGCCATCGCTGTATTAGTGGCCTTTTCCGTTCAGCCTGCAGAAAACGCTGCCCCTTCCGGGCCATCAGTCACCCATTACCCGCTACGCCCAACGCCCCAGTTGGCGGTCATGAATACCCCGCTCAAGCCGGGCGAAGTGACCCGGGTAACTCAGGGTAAAGTCGCGCAACAAACAGCCATCGTACCGATCGAACGCTGGATATTTTGAGATCAAGACTTCAGGAGCCACTTATGTCCACCGCAGCCAAAAGCCTGCTTGTTCTGACACTGCTCAGCACTATTGCTGCTTTGTTCCTGCCTGAAGACCCCATCGGAAGCGCGCTGCTGATCATCAGCGGCTCACTGTTCGGCTTGTTCCTGCTGGCACTGCTGGCCGGACGCAAGATCAAATTCGATCCGGTACTGCGCTGATCCCATGCTCACGCAATATGCCCAGCAGGTGCTCCAGGGTCGTTTCCAACTCAGTGGAGTTGTCCAGGCGCACAACGCCCTCCTCATCAAGCCATTTGGCACTGGAGAACTGCTGGTTGCGCTGTAGACGTTTCTCGATCTCCGGCAGGCTTTCCCTGGCTCGACGCAGTAGCCGACGGCGCAATACCTCGCCATCAACCGTCAGAACTATCGGAATCAAATCTGGATAACGCTGCCGCGCCTTGGGTAAATAACCTCTGGAGCCATTAACCAAGACATGGCGCCCCTGCTCCAACCAGCTATCGATCACCACGGGAATCCCATACCCCAGGCCATTGGCTTTCCAGGACAAGGCAAAATCTCCCTGTTCTTCACGTTGCTCGAACTCCCTGGCTGTAACCTCCAGCGCCTCCTCCCCCACGGATTCAGCCGAACGCGTGATCACCCTTCTCGCCACCTCACAACCCAATGCACTTAAAGGCTGCCGGGCAGCATCAATCAGGCTATCCTTGCCGGCCCCTGAAGGCCCCATCAAATAGATCAATCTACCCGGCATCAGTCGCAGCTCCGCACAGCACAACTAGTAAATCGGCCATTTGCCACTATTCTCTAACAGGTAGGGACTACACCTTTACCCGCACAGCATGCACCTTCGCCAATGCACTGACACTCTCGATGGATGGAAGAATGCGGCCAACCACGCGGACCCGGCGAGCTTTTCAAACCAGTCCGCATTTCTGATAATTGGTGCTGGCATAACGCCTTTATCCAGTTCAATATTTGTCACAGAATTGACGCCAAGGATCTGGCAATTTTGAGGCATGATGCGGGCCTCTTAACAATTCAGGTTGAACATTTGGCATTCAGGCTTGTCCTAAAAGACAGCCCGCGGCCAATTCCGAGAACCGCTCCCCTGAACTAACCGGTTAAATATATGCGCCCATTGAAACAGGCAATTTATTCCAGCCGTACGGCTGACAAGTTCGTCGTACGTCTACCCGACGGGATGCGTGAACGCATTGCCGAGGTGGCTCGCAATCATCACCGCAGCATGAACTCCGAAATCATCGCGCGCCTGGAACAGAGTCTCATTCAGGAAGGTGCTTTGGGTGAAGAGTTGAGCATGCGCCTGGACAGCCCCGAGTTGTCCTTGCATGAACGCGAACTGCTTCAACGTTTCCGCCAACTGTCACATCGCCAGCAAAACGCTTTGGTTTCGCTGATCGCCCATGACGCTGAAATGGCCGCAGACGCCACCTGATTGCATACCGCAAGCTCAAGCCAGCCTAGTTGCTGGCTTTTTTTTGCCCCACAAAAGCAGCGAAGCGCCATTTAGGCGCTTCGTGGGTAAACCAGTAGGGGGAATGGCTCAGAGCAGGAAGATCGTCGCCAGACCGAGAAAGATGAAAAAGCCGCCACTGTCGGTCATCGCAGTGATCATCACGCTGGCACCCATGGCCGGATCACGCCCCAGACGCGCCAAGGTCATGGGGATCAAAACTCCCATAAGCGCCGCCAGCAGCAGGTTCAAGGTCATGGCAGCGGTCATCACCACCCCCAGCGACCAGCTCCCGTAGAGCATGTAGGCCACAGCACCGATCACGCCGCCCCAGACCAGGCCATTGATCAAGGCCACTGCCAGTTCTTTGCGCATCAGGCGCGAGGTATTACCGGTACTCACTTGGTCCAGGGCCATCGCCCGGACAATCATGGTGATGGTCTGATTGCCCGAGTTGCCACCAATGCCCGCAACAATGGGCATCAAGGCCGCCAGGGCCACCAATTTCTCGATAGAGCCTTCGAACAGACCAATGACTCGGGATGCTACAAATGCGGTGATCAGATTGATTGCCAACCAGGCCCAACGGTTGCGCAGGGACTTCCAGACCGAGGCAAAGATGTCTTCCTCTTCACGCAGACCGGCCATATTCAGGACTTCGGTCTCGCTTTCCTCACGAATCAGGTCGACCATTTCGTCGATGGTCAAACGGCCGATAAGCTTGTCGTTCTTGTCGACTACCGGGGCCGAAATCAGGTCATAACGCTCAAACGCCTGGGCCGCATCATAGGCATCCTCATCCGGATGAAAGCTCACCGGGTCGCTGGCCATGACTTCCGCGACTTGCTTGTCCGGGTCATTGACCAACAGGCGCTTGATCGGCAGCACCCCCTTGAGCACACCGTCGTAGTCCACCACGAACAGTTTGTCGGTATGACTTGGCAGCTCCTTGAGTCGGCGCAGGTAACGCAGGACCACTTCGAGACTGACATCCTCGCGGATCGTCACCATCTCGAAGTCCATCAGCGCGCCGACCTGCTCCTCGTCATAGGACAGCGCGGAGCGGACGCGCTCACGCTGCTGGCCATCGAGGGCTTCCATCAGCTCATGGACGACGTCTCGCGGCAGCTCGGGAGCCAGGTCAGCAAGTTCGTCAGCGTCCATCTCCTTGGCAGCCGCCAGGAGCTCATGATCGTCCATGTCGGCGATCAGGGTTTCACGTACGGAATCGGATACTTCGAGAAGGATGTCGCCGTCGCGCTCGGCCTTGACCAGTTGCCAAACGGTCAGACGCTCTTCCAGAGGCAAGGCTTCAAGGATATAAGCGACGTCGGCGGAGTGCAGGTCATCGAGCTTGCGCTGCAATTCGACGAGATTTTGCCGATGGACCAGGTTCTCGACCCGATCATGGTGATGGCCTTCCTGACGGTGGGTCAGGTCTTCAACCACCCGCTGGCGCTGCAGCAGCTCAACGACTTGAGCGAGGCGGTCTTGCAGGCTTTCCTGCGTTTTCTTTACTTCTACTTCGGTCATAGGCGAACTCCACTCCCAGCAGAGGAGCACGCCGGAAGGATCAATCAGTCAGTTCATGATTGTGAAAACGGGATACTGAGTAACTACTGGGTAAGTCCATGGAGGTATTCCACAAGCCCCGGCGGGGCTGACGGGCGCAATGATACACCGCTTGACGGTTTTAAACGTTAAAAAATCGCGGCAAGAACAAGCGCTTGCGGCATAAACCTGAGCAACGTCCGAATCTATGAAACTGCGACGCACCAAAAAGAAAACACACAGCCGCATAAAAAAGTCGGCAGCCGGACTTGCAGACGGTGCATTCGACTTCCACCGAGCAAAGCCGTTCCTGCCCAAGCAGGCAAAAGGATAAAAAGGAAAGAAATAAAATCCGGAAAGCAAAAAGCCCGCATCTTTCGATGCGGGCTTCCTGATGTATGGTGCACTCGACAGGATTCGAACCTGTGACCGCTCGGTTCGTAGCCGAGTACTCTATCCAGCTGAGCTACGAGTGCATTTTGTGTTTTTAGACCAGACCACAACTGGTTGAAGCCAAGTTAACTACATCGCTGCAACTAACTCTTAAATGGTGCACTCGACAGGATTCGAACCTGTGACCGCTCGGTTCGTAGCCGAGTACTCTATCCAGCTGAGCTACGAGTGCATTTGTTGCCGCGCATTATAGGCCGTTAAATCTTCTTGTCAAGCACTTTTTCTAGTAATTTCAACAACTTACAGAAGAAGCCAGATTACAACGTACTAAGCAAATAATGGCGGAGAACGGGGGATTCGAACCCCCGACACCCTTTTGAGGTGTACTCCCTTAGCAGGGGAGCGCCTTCGGCCACTCGGCCAGCTCTCCGCAACACGGGGCGTATATTAACCAGCTTTCTCCCCGTTTGCAAACAAAAAAAACGATAAAAATTAATGGCTTGGTTCTTCGTCCTTCTCTTTCTTTATCCGCAGGTAAATTTCCTCACGGTGAACCGCCACTTCTTTGGGGGCGTTGACACCAATACGCACTTGATTACCTTTGACGCCGAGCACGGTCACAGTGATTTCGCCATCACCAATGATCAGGCTTTCTGCGCACCGACGAGTCAGAATCAGCATACCTATCTCCTCACGCATTACATTTTCAGGGACTACAGTCTGCAAAAAAAAGGGTGTCGGCCTACAACCGGGTCGGCTGCAGTCCTACACGCCTAAGTATTGACTAGCACGGGCAAAAGAACAGTTTTCTCCCGCGCCGATCAAAAACACAAAGGGCGCGGTCAGACCGCGCCCCTTTCAAACACGCATCACTCGCCCTGTCGGGCTGGAGCGTCGAGTTCGAACGCGGTGTGCAAGGCACGCACCGCCAACTCCAGGTACTTCTCTTCAATCACCACTGAAACCTTGATTTCGGAAGTGGAGATCATCTGGATATTGATGCTTTCCTTCGCCAGGGCTTCAAACATGCGGCTGGCAACGCCCGCGTGGGAGCGCATGCCGACACCAACGATCGATACCTTGGCAATGTCTGTATCACCCACCACTTCACGGGCACCGATTTCACGTGCGGTGTTCTCCAGCACGGTCTGGGCCGCCAGGTAGTCATTGCGATGTACGGTGAAGGTGAAGTCGGTGGTGTTATCGTGCGAAACGTTCTGCACGATCATGTCGACTTCAATGTTCGCCGCACTGATCGGGCCAAGAATCTTGAAGGCCACGCCAGGATTGTCTGGCACGCCACGGATAGTCAGCTTGGCTTCATCGCGGTTGAAAGCGATGCCGGAAATGATCGGCTGTTCCATGGATTCCTCTTCATCAATAGTAATGAGGGTGCCCGGACCCTCCTGAAAGCTGTGCAACACGCGCAGCGGAACGTTGTACTTGCCAGCAAACTCGACCGCACGGATCTGCAGCACCTTGGAACCGAGGCTGGCCATTTCCAGCATCTCTTCGAAGGTGATCTTGTCCAGGCGCTGAGCCTTGGGCACCACTCGCGGATCGGTGGTGTAGACGCCGTCCACATCGGTGTAGATCTGGCACTCATCAGCCTTCAAGGCCGCAGCCAGCGCCACACCGGTGGTATCGGAGCCGCCGCGCCCCAGCGTGGTGATGTTGCCGTTCTCGTCAACGCCCTGGAAACCGGCAACCACAACCACACGGCCGGCTTTCAGATCGCCACGAATCTTCTGATCATCAATCTGCAGGATTCGCGCTTTATTGTGAGCGCTATCAGTGAGGATGCGCACCTGGTTACCGGTGTAGGACACCGCAGGAACACCGCGCTTGATCAACGCCATGGCCAGCAAAGCGATAGTCACTTGCTCGCCGGTGGAGACGATCACATCCAGCTCACGGGGAACCGGTTTGGCTTCGCCACTGATCTGCTTGGCCAGATCGATCAGGCGATTGGTTTCGCCGCTCATCGCCGACAGCACAATCACCAGGTCATCGCCGGCTTCGCGGAACTTCTTCACCTTGTCGGCGACCTGCTCGATCCGCTCGACAGAGCCGACCGAAGTGCCTCCAAATTTCTGTACGATCAAAGCCATTTTCTAAGCCGCCTCAGCCCGTAAAGGGGCGCCCGTTAAACAATCAAACTGCACAGCGCAAGGACCCGTCACTAGACGACGGGCCCGGCTCGGCGCCTTAAATACCCTGCTCGACAAACGGCACGGTCAGGGCCAGTGCGGCATCCAGTGCAGCAGCATCAACACCGCCGCCCTGCGCCATGTCTGGACGACCACCGCCCTTCCCGCCCACTGCCGCAGCGGCTTGCTTCATCAAATCACCGGCTTTGAGTTGGCCAGTCAGGTCCTTGGTTACACCGGCAACCAGTACGACCTTTTCCTCATGGACACTGCCGAGCAGGATCACTGCGCGGCCGAGTTTGTTTTTCAACTGATCCACCAGCGCCAGCAGCGCCTTGCCGTCCTGGCCGTCGAGACGCGCGGCCAGCACTTTCACGCCCTTGATGTCTGCCGCTTGCGCAGACAGGTCATCGCCCGCCGCACTGGCGGCCTTGGCCTGCAACTGCTCGAGCTGCTTCTCCAGCAAGCGGTTGCGTTCCAGCACTGCCGACAGCTTGTCGATCAGGTTGTCGCGGCTGCCCTTGACCAGGGTCGCCGCTTCCTTGAGTTGTTCTTCCGCCGCGTTCAGGTACGCCAGGGCCGCCGCACCGGTGACCGCTTCGATCCGCCGTACGCCCGAAGCCACGCCACCTTCGCTGGTGATTTTCAGCAGGCCGATGTCGCCGGTACGGTTGGCGTGGATGCCACCGCACAGCTCCACCGAGAAGTCGCCGCCCATGCTCAGCACGCGCACGCTGTCGCCGTACTTCTCGCCGAACAGCGCCATGGCGCCCTTCTTCTTGGCGGTATCGATGTCGGTTTCTTCGGTTTCCACCGCCGTATTCTTGCGAATCTCGGCGTTGACGATGTCTTCCAGGGCCTTGATCTGCTCAGGCTTGATCGCTTCAAAGTGGCTGAAGTCGAAACGCAGGCGCTGACTGTCCACCAGCGAGCCCTTTTGCTGAACGTGCTCGCCCAGTACCTGGCGCAGCGCAGCGTGCAGCAAGTGGGTGGCCGAGTGGTTCAGCGACGTTGCGTGACGCACATCGGCGTCGACCTGTGTTTCTACCGGAGCACCCACGATCAGGCTGCCCTTGGCCAGCACGCCGTGATGAAGGAAAGCGCCGCCAGTCTTGGTGGTGTCGCGCACATCGAAACGCGCATTGCCGGCCTGAAGGTAACCGCAATCACCGATCTGGCCGCCCGACTCGGCGTAGAACGGGCTCTGGTCGAGAATCACCACGCCCTCTTCGCCTTCGCTCAATACGTCGACCGATTGCCCTTCCTTATAGAGAGCAACCACTTTCGCCGAGCCGCTGGTGGCGTGGTAACCGGTGAATTCGGTGGCCACGTCGACCTTGACCAGGCTGTTGTAGTCCATGCCGAAGGAGCTGGCGGAGCGAGCACGCACGCGCTGAGCTTCCATTTCGCGCTCAAAACCTTCCTCGTCGAGGGTCAGGTTGCGCTCGCGGGCGATATCGCCGGTCAGGTCCATCGGGAAGCCATAGGTGTCATACAGCTTGAACACCACGTCGCCCGGTACCACCGAGCCCTTGAGCTCGGCCAGGTCCTGCTCGAGGATCTTCAAGCCCTGCTCCAGGGTCTTGGCGAACTGCTCTTCCTCGGCTTTGAGCACGCGCTCGATATGCGCCTGCTGGGATTTCAGCTCAGGGAAGGCTTCCCCCATCTCGGCGACCAGGGCGGCAACGATCTGATAGAAGAAGCTGCCCTTGGCGCCCAGCTTGTTGCCGTGACGGCAAGCGCGGCGAATGATCCGGCGCAGCACGTAACCGCGACCTTCGTTGGACGGCAGCACGCCGTCGGCAATCAGGAAACCGCAGGAACGGATATGGTCAGCCACCACTTTCAGCGAGGCCTGGGCATCGTTGGTGCAACCGATGGCCTTGGCCGCTGCGTCCAGCAGGCTCTGGAACAGGTCGATTTCATAGTTCGAATGCACGTGCTGCAGCACCGCGCTGATCCGCTCCAGGCCCATGCCGGTATCCACCGACGGCGCTGGCAGCGGGTGCAACACGCCATCGGCGGTGCGGTTGAACTGCATGAACACGTTGTTCCAGATTTCGATGTAGCGGTCACCATCTTCTTCCGGCGAGCCGGGTGGGCCGCCCCAGATATCGGCGCCGTGATCGTAGAAAATCTCGGTGCATGGACCGCATGGACCGGTATCGCCCATGGTCCAGAAGTTGTCGGAAGCGTATGGCGCGCCCTTGTTGTCACCGATGCGCACCATGCGCTCGGCCGGCACCCCGACCTCTTTCGTCCAGATGTCGTAGGCCTCGTCGTCGCTGGCGTACACCGTGACCCAGAGCTTTTCCTTCGGCAGGTTCAGCCACTTGTCGGAAGTCAGGAAGGTCCAGGCGAAGGTGATGGCATCACGCTTGAAGTAGTCGCCGAAGCTGAAGTTGCCCAGCATTTCGAAGAAAGTGTGGTGACGGGCGGTATAACCGACGTTTTCCAGGTCGTTGTGCTTGCCGCCGGCGCGGACGCACTTCTGGCTGCTGACAGCGCGGGTATAAGCGCGCTTTTCCTGGCCCAGGAAGCAATCCTTGAATTGGTTCATCCCCGCGTTGGTGAACAGCAGGGTGGGGTCGTTGCCTGGGATCAAGGAGCTGGAGGCTACACGGGTGTGGCCTTGCTCTTCGAAGAAGCGGAGGAAGGCTTCACGGATTTCTGCGCTTTTCATTAGGTTCTTCCACGGAGACTGCGGCCAAAGGCCTGTGCGCAACGTCAACAGACGAAACGACGGCAAAGGGCCGCATTATATCGGCGTTAATCACTTGGTACAGCGTGTTTGTACGATACAAACAGTCAATTGGACGGAGAACACTGTCAGTTACGGGAAAACTCGGCAAAAGTGCTCAGCACTTGCTCAATTTGCCCGGAGCTGACGTCCAGATGAGTGACCAGGCGCAGCCTGGATGCGGCGCTGAGCTTGATCCCCCGCTCGGCGGCGAACGCCTTGAGCGACTCGGCCCGGTCGCCCATCTGCACATAGACCATATTGGTCTGCACCGGCTCGACACTGTAGCCCTGCTGCCGCAAACCATCGGCCAGGCACTGCGCATGAGCATGGTCATCTGCCAGGCGCTGCACCTGATGGTCCAGCGCATACAGGCCGGCCGCCGCCAACCCGCCGGCCTGGCGCATGCCACCACCGACCATCTTGCGCAGGCGCCGGGCCTTGGCGATCAGTTCCACGGAGCCGCACAACACCGAACCCACCGGTGCGCCAAGGCCCTTGGACAGGCACACCGACACCGAATCGAAATGCTCGGTAATCAGCCGTGCATCGACCCCCAGCTTGACTGCCGCGTTGTACAGCCGCGCGCCATCCAGGTGCAGGGCCAAACCGTGCTCACGGGTAAAGGCACGAGCCTGGGCCAGGTAGGCCAGGGGCAGCACCTTGCCTTGCATGGTGTTTTCCAGGGCCAGCAGGCGGGTCCGGGCAAAATGGAAGTCGTCGGGCTTGATCGCCGCGGCGACCTGGGACAGGTCCAGCGAGCCGTCGCCCTGCACTTCCAGCGGCTGGGGCTGGATCGACCCCAGCACCGCGGCACCACCGCCTTCATATTTATAGGTGTGGGCCTGCTGCCCGACGATGTACTCGTCGCCGCGCTCGCAGTGGGCCATCAATGCCAACAGATTGCTCATGGTGCCCGAGGGCACAAACAGCGCCCTGGCAAAGCCCAGGCGCTGCGCCAACTCGGCCTCCAGCCGATTGACCGTCGGATCTTCGCCGTACACATCATCCCCAGTGGGGGCGCTGGCCATGGCATCGAGCATGCCCAGGGTCGGCTGGGTCACGGTGTCACTACGAAGATCGATCACGCTCATCACATCAGGCTCCGGCTACGGGGGACACCAAGGTCCACGCTTGAACAGGGGGAATTCCCTTTCGAAACGAATTACTGCGGCCCCACGGGCGATTAATCAAGCAGCAACTGTAGAAAACCTTGCGTCACAGGATGAAAAATCCGATGAACATTATCCAAAAGGCGCGGTGCTTCCCCGCCAAATCTGTGTTAAAAACTCACCGCCCGCAACGAATTGCGGGCAAACGTTCTCAGGGCGGGGTGCAATTCCCCACCGGCGGTAATTGCGCGCAATGCGCATAGCCCGCGAGCGCTTGGCGGTACGGGTGGCTTGCCCACTGGTGACGACAAGGTCAGCAGACCCGGTGTGATTCCGGGGCCGACGGTCATAGTCCGGATGAAGAGAGAACGGGATTGGCGCCAAAGGGCCGTTGCCGGGCAGTTCGTGGGAAATCCACGAGTGTTCTGCGCGCACCCTTAAATCCCATTCGATTCATATACGCCCTGTTTTTCATACAAACAGGAGTCAGAACAGATGCAACCCACCGCAATCGATAGCAAAAGCAAACACCACCCCAACGAGCGCGTCGCGTTTATCCAGGCCTGCTGGCACAAGGAAATCGTCGATCAGAGCCGCCAGGGTTTCGTCGCCGAAATGCTCGCTCAGGGTTACCAGGAATCCGATATCGACTTCTTTGAAGTCGGTGGCGCCTTCGAAATTCCGCTGCACGCCAAGCTGCTGGCCAAGACCGGTCGCTACAGCGGCATCGTTGCAGCAGGCCTGGTGGTGGACGGCGGCATCTACCGCCATGAGTTCGTCGCCCAGTCGGTCATCAGCGGCCTGATGCAGGTGCAGTTGGAAACTGAAGTGCCGGTGTTCTCGGTCGTGCTGACCCCGCATCATTTCCATGCGGGTGAAGAGCATCAGAAGTTTTTCTTCGAGCACTTCGTGCACAAGGGTCAGGAAGCGGCAAAAACCTGCGCCGACACCCTGCAGAAGGTACGCGCCCTGCGCCGTAACGAGCAGCGTGCGGTTGCGGTCTAAGCGTTAACAGCATCGCCTGCAAGCCGGCTCCTGCGGGGGCCCGGCTTGCAGGCGAACCTCAGGCCAGGCCGTCGGCCGTGGTCGGTACAATCAGAATCCCCGCGCGCAGGCCGTTCTTCACCTTGGGGTTGGGGAAAATGATCCGCGCCCCCTCCTCCTCGATCACCCAGCGGGTCTGGGCGATATCCTCGGCCAGCAGGTAACCCACTTCCAGCTCGGAAAAGTTCTCGACATCCGCCGGCAGATGCAGGTGGAAGCTGTCGCTGTGCTTGATGACTTCCCGCGCCACGTTGAACAGCTGCAAGCCGTCGAGGCCGTCCTGCTCCGCTGCGGGCTCGCTGCCGTCGATGATCTGTTTGAGACGGGTTTCCAGGCGCTCGACATTGACCCCCTGGTTCTGCCCGAATGGCCGTGCCTTGCCCAGCTCCAGGGTGAAGGACTCGGCCCCCAACTGATCGTAGGTGTAGGCGCTGAAGACAATGGACGGCTTGTTCTGCAGCAGCACCGCTTGCATGCCGGCCGCCCGCAGACGTCCCAGCTCACGACGCGAATGCGGGCGGCCCTGCTTCCAGGGATAGAGGGCAAACTGCTCGATCTTCGAACCGCGGATCGCGGTGTGCAGGTCGTAGTGCAGGCGCTGGCGATCCGGCTGGCTGAAGAAACTCGCCGCCAGGCGCTCCAGCTCGCAGGCGCGCAGGGCTTCAACACCACTGCTCGATTCATGCCGGCCATTGAACAGCCGGTTGACGTCCTGCTCGACGAAACGCTCGCCGCGGCGCATGGCCTCGGGGTTGCCGAACAGGAACAGGATACGTGCGCGAGGCTTCAGATCGCCCCGAGCGATGTCGTGCAACAGACGGTCGAGCAGCTCGATGGGAGCCGTCTCGTTGCCGTGGATGCCCGCCGACAGCAGCAGGTCCAGACCGTTGTCACGAGCTTCCGGCGGCCGCACTTCAAGGGCGCCTTCGCTCAACCAGCGCATGCGCACGCCGTCGACAGTCAGTTGAGTCTTCTCTGCCGGTTCACGGCCGGCGAGGGTCAGTTCAAGCAGTTTGCCGAGGGCGAGCATAGCGCGGCTTCCTTAGTGAGCGTGGCCGCAGTCAGGGCCGTGCACGTGATCATCGTCACCGGCATCGGCCGGCTCCATTTCCAGTTGCAGGCTGACCAGGTTGGTCGCCAATGGACGCAGCAGCAGGCTGGCGTATTCCGCATCGCCTTCTTCCACGTCCACGCCGATCAGCAGCTGGCCGCGGCCGTCCTGTTGGATCCACACTTCCTTGCCCTGCCACAGCACGGCGAAGCGTGTGCAGGAGGTTTCCAGTTGAGTGCCGTCGGTGTCTTCAAGGATCAGCTGCAGGGTATCGCTCATGGGGGTCGTTCTCATCTGGGATGAAGCGGCGCGCCCGGATCAGCCGGGCGCGGGCTTTCAATTGATCTGGAAGGGATAAACCGCGCCCAGTTTAAGGATTTGCGTCAGTTCATCCAATGCCGTCCGGCACTCAAGCAACAGCTGCGGGTCCGCCAGATCGCTTTCGCTGAGGCGGTCGCGGTAGTGCTTGCCAACCCATTGGGTCAGGGTGTCGTACAACGGCGCGGTCATGATAACCCCGGGATTGACCGCCGCCAGCTCGGTTTCGTTGAGGGCCACGCGCAGGCGCAGGCAAGCCGGGCCACCGCCGTTCTGCATGCTCTGCTTGAGGTCGAAGACCTTCACTTCGCGGATCAGCCCGCCGGAGCTGGTGAGGCTTTGCAGGTACTGCCAGACGCGCTCGTTGCCGCGGCATTCTTCCGGCACGATCAACAGCATCGAACCATCGGCGCGGGACAGCAGCTGGCTGTTGAACAGATAGGAACGCACGGCGTCTTCCACCGTCACTTGCGCGCGCGGCACGCAGATCGACTGGAAGTTGCCGCCGCGCCGGCCCAGCTTGCCCTGCAGTTCGGCGAGCATCTTCTCGGTCTCGAGGAACGCATCCTCGTGATAGAACAGCACCTCGCCATTGCCCACCGCGATCACGTCGTTGTGGAACACCCCCTGATCGATCACCGATGGGTTCTGCTGGGCGTAGACCACGCCCTCCTCGCTCAGGCCGTGCAGCCGGGCGACCGCCTGGGACGCTTCCAGGGTCTGGCGTGCCGGGTATTTCTGCGGCGCCGGGTAACGGGTATCGAATGCGCTGCGACCGAAGACAAAGAACTCGACACCGGCCTCGCCATAGTCACGGCAGAAGCGCGTGTGGTTGGCCGCGCCTTCATCGCCGAATTGCGCCACCGCCGGCAAGGCGGCGTGATGAGCAAAGTGCTTCTGGTCGGCGAACATCGCGCCCAGCACGCGGCTGGTGGTCGGGTGCTCGATGCTGCGGTGGTACTTGCAGTTCAGGTTGGCAGCAGTGAAATGCACGCGGCCATCGGCCGTGTCGGCACTCGGGCTGACGGTGGCGGCATTGGCCACCCACATGCTCGATGCCGAGCAACTGGCGACCAGCAATGGCATGGCCTGCTTGGCGGCTTGCTGGATGACCTGGGCGTCAGTCCCGGCAAACCCCAGGTTGCGCAGAGCCGCTACGTCCGGGCGTTCTTGCGGGGCGAGCACGCCTTGCTGAAAGCCCATTTCCATCAGCGCCTTCATTTTCGCCAGGCCTTGCAGCGCCGCTTCCTTGGGGTTGGAGCCCTGCTGGCTGTTGCTCTGGGAGGCCACGTTGCCGTAGGACAGGCCGCCATAGTTATGGGTCGGCCCCACTAGACCGTCAAAATTGACTTCATAGGATTTCATCAGCGAGGCTCCACGAATCTGTTTGTTATAGGCATCGGTATCTACACATGGCGAACGCAGTGCGCTCGTTCGCTGGCAAGCCGGCCCCTATGGATCTGTGCAGGGGCCGGCTTGCCGGCGAAGAGACCATGAAGGCCTCTCGAATCAGGACAAGCGCACGCCCGGCGTCAACGCGCTCGGCAGCACCAGGCTCGGGGTTTCCAGGGAAGCCACCGGGTACGCGCAGTAATCCGCCGCGTAATAGGCACTGGCCCGGTGGTTACCCGAAGCACCCACACCACCGAACGGCGCGCTGCTGGCGGCGCCGGTCAACTGCTTGTTCCAGTTGACGATGCCCGCCCGGCTTTCCAGCCAGAACTGCTGGTAGCGCTCGGCGGAATCCGACAACAGACCGGCAGCCAGGCCGTACTGAGTGTTGTTGGCCTCGGCAATCGCCGCATCGAAATCAGCGTAGCGGATCACTTGCAGCAACGGCCCGAACAGCTCTTCATCGGGACGCTCAGCCACTGCCGTAACGTCCAGAATACCTGGGGTCAGCAAGGCGGCCTGAGCCTGGGGCTGGGTCATTTCCAGCAAGGCCACGGCGCCATTGGCCAGCAGTTGCTGTTGCGCCTCCATCAGCGCGCGAGCGGCGCCCAGGGAAATCACCGACCCCATGAACGGCGCCGGCTGTTGGTCATACGCACCGACATCGATGCTCGCGCTGACCCCCACCAGGCGCGCCAGCAACGCATCACCCCAGGCGCCTTGCGGCACCAGCAGGCGACGGGCGCAGGTGCAACGCTGGCCGGCCGAGATGAAGGCCGACTGAATGATGGTGTACACCGCTGCGTCCAGGTCGGCGACCTGGTCCACCACCAGCGGGTTGTTGCCACCCATTTCCAGGGCCAGGATCTTGTCCGGACGCCCGGCGAACTGCTGGTGCAGGTGATTGCCGGTACGACTGGAACCGGTGAAGAACAACCCATCGATACCTGGATTGGCGGCCAGCGCGATGCCGGTTTCCCGGGCACCTTGCAGCAGGTTGAGAACGCCTGCCGGCAAGCCGGCTTCGATCCAGCACTGCACCGTCAGCTCGGCGACTTTCGGCGTCAGCTCGCTGGGTTTGAACAGTACGCTGTTACCGGCCAGCAGCGCAGGAACGATGTGCCCGTTGGGCAGGTGCCCAGGGAAATTGTAAGGGCCGAACACCGCCACCACGCCGTGGGGCTTGTGTCGCAACACAGCGGTGGCGTCGCCCAACGGGCCGCTCTTCTCGCCGGTGCGCTCGCGGTAGCTCTGCACCGAGATGGCAATCTTGTTGACCATGCTGGTGACTTCGGTGGCGGCTTCCCACAGCGGTTTGCCGGTTTCCTCACCGATGCAGCGGGCCAGTTCGTCGGCACGCGCCTTGAGCGCAGCGGCAAAAGCTTCGAGCACACCGATACGCTCTTCCAGGGAACGCTTGGCCCAGGCCGGAAACGCCTGGCGGGCGGCCTGCACGGCGCTTTCCACTTGCGCGGCGGTGGCGCCGTTACCGGACCAGATAACCGCCTGGGTCACCGGATTGACCGAGGTGAAGGCTTCGCCCTGGCCAGCCAGCCATTGGCCTGCGATGTACAGCGTGCTCATTATTTCGACTCCCGAGAAGCAGACAGCGGAACCGCACGGACCTGGTCGCCGGCGTTGAGTTGCAGGCGCTTGGCGGTCAGGGGATCGACCACCAGGGTGCCCGCGGCAAAGCGCGCAGGCGCCGCGGTGATACGGCAATCCTCGCGCTTGCGGTTGTGGATCAGGAACGGCGTGGCGTCGTCACCCGGGGTGCCGATGGCCAGCACCAGCGCCTGGCTGTCACGTACCGCGCGAATCTTGCTGGTCTCGCACTCCACCGCCGGGCCGGCGTCGAAGATGTCGACATAGCCTTGGTAGCTGAAGCCTTCGCTCTTGAGCATGGCCAGCGCCGGCTCGGTGTCGGTGTGGACCTTGCCGATCACGTTGCGCGCATCCTCGGACAGGAAGCAGGTGTACAGCGGGAACTTGGGCATCAGCTCGGCGATGAACGCCTTGTTGCCGACACCGGTCAGGTAGTCGGCCTGGCTGAACTCCATCTTGAAGAAGTGCCGGCCCAAGCTTTCCCAGAACGGCGAGCGGCCATTCTCATCGGACATGCCGCGCATCTCGGCAATGATCTTGTTACCGAACAGCTGCGGGAACTCGGCAATGAACAGCATCCGCGCCTTGGCCAGCATGCGCCCGTTGAGGCCGGTGCGGTAATCGGCGTGAAGGAACAGCGAGCACAGCTCGGAGTTGCCGGTCAGGTCGTTGGCCAGGAACAGCGTGGGGATCTCGCGATAGATGTTCAGCTCCTGGGAGGCGCTGACCGTCAGGCCGACCCGGAAGTTGTACCAGGGCTCACGCAAGCCGACGGCACCGGCGATGGCGGAAATGCCCACCACCCGGCCGTTGTCGTCTTCCAGCACGAACAGGTAGTCCGCATCACCGCGCTCGGCCTCACCGCGAAAGGTCTTTTCCGCCCAGCCCACTCGGTGAGTCAGGCGTTCCTCGTTGGCCGGCAAGGTAGTCAGGCCGGTGCCAGTGCTGCGGGCCAGGTCGATCAGCGCGGGTAAATCGCTGCTGCGTACGGGACGAACGATCATGCTATCTCCTCAGACGCAGGCCGCTTATGGCCTGCGCGAAACTCGCTGCTTTCCAGGCATGCTTTCCAGGTCGTGGAAGCAGGCTTTAAACCGCCACCAGACGCACGCTGGCACCTTCGCCGACGCCCAGGGCTTCGGCGGCTTGCAGATCCAGGGTCACGGGTTTGCCCGGGGCGTAATCCAGCTCCAGCAACACCGCGCGGTAATCCTGCAGTTGGCCGTTGGACACCAGGTACTGACGGCCACCGCCCTTCACGGCCTCACCGATTTTCACCGGCACCACGCGGCTCTGGGCGATCGAGCGGATCCCCGAGACCCGCGCATGCAAGGTCGGGCCACCGTCGAAGATGTCGATGTAATGATCGGTTTCAAAACCTTCGCGCATCAGGATGTCGAAGGTGATCTGCGCCCGCGGGTGCACCTGGCCCATGGCTTCCTGGGCCGCGTCCGGCAGCAGCGGCACGTAGATCGGGTAATGCGGCATCAACTCGGCGAGGAAGGTCCGGCTTTTCAGGCCGCACAGGCGCTCGGCCTCGGCGTAGTTGAGGTCGAAGAAGTTGCGCCCGATGGCGTCCCAGAACGGCGAATCACCGTGCTCGTCGCTGTAACCGACGATCTCGGTCACCACCGAGTCGGAGAAACGCTCCGGGTGGCTGGCAACGAACAGCAGGCGGCCGCGGGAGTTGAGCTCCGACCAGGGCGAACCCACCAGCTCCGGCACCACATAGAAACTGGTCAACAGGCTGTTGCCGGTCAGGTCGTGACACTGCGACAGAACGTGGATCTTGTTGTGGATCTTCAGCTCGCGGGAAGCGTGGACGAAGGTTTCGTTGCGAAAGCTGTAGAACGGCTCGGAGTAGCCGGCGGACGCGACGATGGCCGAACACCCCACCAGCTTGCCGCTGTCGGTGTCCTCCAGGACGAAGAAGTAGCTCTCTTCACCGTTGAAGCTCACTTCAGCGGCGAACGAAGCCTCGCTTGCGGCGATCTTGTCGCTCAGGCGATCCACATCATCCGGCAAGGAGGTGACACCAATCGGGCTGTCTGCAGCCAGACGCTGTACCTCGCCCAGATCAGCCATTTGCGCGGGGCGCATCACCAGCATGGTGTCACTCCTTACTCTAAAACAGGTCGGAAACCGTCCGACTCAGGGAAAAAAATGCCGGGACAGCCCGGCACAGGAATTAGGCTCGACGCCGGCCATCAAAGCCGGCGCCGAGGAGTACTGCGGCCCAGGATCAGGCTTGGGTCAATTTCGCCACGGCGCGCTCGAAGCGGTCCAGGCCCTCATCGATGTCAGCGTCTTCGATCACCAGGCTCGGGGCGAAACGCACCACGTCCGGACCGGCCTGCAGAATCATCAGGCCTTCTTTCTCGGCCGCGTTGAACACGTCCTTGGCCTTGCCTTTCCAGGCCTCGCTGAGCACGCAACCGAGCAGCAGGCCCAGGCCGCGGACTTCAGTGAACAGGCCGTACTTCTCACCGATCTGCAGCAGACGGGTCTTGAAGCGGTCGTGCTTGGCTTTCACGCCATTGAGCACTTGCGGGGTGTTGATCACGTCGATCACCGCCTCGGCCACTGCGCACGCCAGCGGGTTGCCGCCGTAGGTGGTGCCGTGGGTGCCAACCACCAGGTGCTTGGCCAGCGCTTCGGTGGTGAGCATCGCCGCGATCGGGAAACCGCCGCCCAGGCTCTTGGCGCTGGTGAGGATGTCCGGGGTCACGCCGTAATACTGATAGGCGAACAGCTCGCCGCTGCGGCCCATGCCGGTCTGCACTTCGTCGAACACCAGCAGCGCGTTGTGCTGGTCGCACAGCTCGCGGGCGCCCTGCAGGTAAGCCAGCTCGGCCGGCAATACGCCGCCTTCGCCCTGGATCGGCTCCAGCACCACCGCGCAGGTCTTGTCGGAAACCGCGGCTTTCAGGGCAGCCAGGTCGTTGTACGGCACATGGGTGATGCCGGTGATTTTCGGACCGAAGCCGTCGGAGTACTTCGACTGGCCACCGACGTTCACGGTGAACAGGGTGCGGCCGTGGAAGCTGTTCAGCGCGGCGATGATTTCGTACTTCTCGGCACCGAAACGATCGTGAGCCACGCGACGGGCCAGCTTGAAGGCGGCCTCGTTGGCTTCTGCACCGGAGTTACAGAAGAACGCACGCTCGGCGAAGGTGGCATCGATCAGCTTGTGGGCCAGGCGCAGGGCCGGCTCGTTGGTGAAGACGTTGGACACATGCCACAGCTTGTTGGCCTGCTCGGTCAGGGCCCCCACCAGCGCCGGGTGGGCATGCCCCAGTACGTTGACCGCGATGCCGCCGGCGAAGTCGATCAGTTCCCGACCCGACTGATCCCAGACTCGGGACCCCGCGCCACGCACAGGAATGAAGGCCGCAGGTGCGTAGTTGGGAACCATCACCTGGTCGAAATCGGCGCGTTGCACCGGAGCTTGCTCAACGGACATCGGAGTCTCCTGAAGAGGAACACCCGCCTGAAACTGGCGAGCGATGGAGGGATTGTAAGGACAGTTTTGTGCCCGGCCTTGTCGCCAAGCGACAACTTCTTATAGCGCCAACCCAGGTTTTAAGCGGGTTTATGGCAATGCGACAAATAGCGTCGCAAAGGCGCAGTTTAAACTGCGCAGGGCTCTAGCGGCAGATTCAGCGGGCATTTTGCCCAAGGTCATTATCCAGGTAGTTAGCCGTGGTGCAGGCCCGGGGAGCGGGCGTCAGGACGCTTGCGCCGGCAACCGGCGACTACAGAAGGCGGATCAACCGCGTTCGGAAGGTACGGAGGAGAGTTCGAACGGGCTGCTGCTGCGCCGTTGATTGCGATCTTCGCGCGGGGTGGCGCCAAAGAAGTTGCGATAGGCGCTGGAGAAGTGCGGGCCGGAGGAGAAACCACAGGACAGGCCGATCTGAATGATCGACTTGCTGGTCTGCATCAGCATCTGCCGGGCCTTGTTCAGGCGCAGCTCCAGGTAGTACTGGCTGGGCACGCGATTGAGGTATTGCTTGAAGATCCGCTCCAGCTGACGCCGCGATACACAGACGTGCTGGGCAATCTCGTCGGTGGTCAGCGGCTCCTCGATATTGGCCTCCATCAGCAGCACCGCCTGAGTCAGCTTCGGATGGCTGGAGCCCAGGCGATTTTGCAGCGGGATGCGCTGGCGCTCGCCACCTTCGCGGATGCGCTCCACCACCAGCTCTTCAGACACCGCGCCCGCCAGCTCGGCACCGTGATCCCGCGCCAGCACCGCCAGCAACAGGTCCAGTACCGACATGCCACCGCACGCGGTCAGGCGATCACGGTCCCAGTCAAACAGGTGGCTGGTGGCGATGACCTTGGGAAAACGCTCGGCAAAATCGTCCTGCCAGCGCCAGTGCACCGCTGCCCGATAACCATCGAGCAAGCCCAGTTGCGCCAACGGGTACACCCCGGCAGACAGCCCGCCGATCACACAGCCGGCACGCACCAGTTGCTTGAGGGCGCTGCTCAGCCCGGAGCTCATTGGCGCAGGCGGTTCGTCTGCCAGCAGGAACAGCTTCTGACACCCTTCAAGCTTGCCCGCCCAAGGCTCACCCGGCAGTTGCCAGGCGCCTTCGGCTGGCGCCTCGGCCTGCAGGAAAGCCAGCTCATAAACCACTTCCGGGTGCACCCGCTGGGCAACACGCAAGGCCTCCTCGGCCAGCGCCAGCGTCAAGGCTTTAGTGCTGGGCCAAATCAGGAAACCAATTCGATGGGCAGTCATGGCGGGCAATCCGAAACGAAAACTTAAGGTGAGAAGCCAAGGGCGGCAGCACCAAGTTAGACCATCTGGCGCGCGGTGCGCAGCATGACCTAATTTGGTGCATAACGGCAGTGATTACTTGAGGCTGCCCGAGAGGAATTGTTGCAAACGTTCTGATTGCGGGTTCACCAGCACTTCCCGCGGGTTGCCGCTCTCTTCCACCACACCCTTGTGCAGGAACACCAGCTGGTTGGACACCTCACGGGCAAAGCCCATTTCGTGAGTCACCACCACCATGGTGCGGCCTTCCTGGGCCAGGGCCTGCATGACTTTCAGTACGTCGCCCACCAGCTCCGGGTCGAGCGCCGAGGTCGGTTCGTCGAACAGCATGACCTCCGGCTCCATGGCCAGCGCCCGGGCAATGGCCACGCGCTGCTGCTCACCACCGGACATGTGCCCCGGGTAGGCATCCTTGCGGTGTGCCACGCCCACCTTGGCCAGGTAATGCTCGGCTTTCTCGCGAGCTTCAGCCTTGGACACCCCCAGCACATGCACCGGTGCTTCCATGATGTTTTCAATCGCAGTCATGTGCGACCACAGGTTGAAGTGCTGGAACACCATCGACAGGCGCGAGCGCATGCGCTGCAGCTGCTTGGGATCAGCGGCCTTCAGCGCGCCGTCCTTGTTGGCCACCAGCTTCAACTCTTCGTTGTTCAGCAGGATCTTGCCGGCGTGGGGCTGCTCCAGCAGGTTGATGCAGCGCAAAAAGGTACTTTTGCCCGAGCCACTGGAACCGATGATGCTGATCACATCGCCGGCGGCGGCCTTCAGGGACACGCCCTTGAGCACTTCGTGACTGCCATAGCGCTTATGCAGGTCTTGGACTTCAAGTTTGTACATGCGGTCGGTTCTCACAAAAACAGTCAGTCGTTGAGCAAGCGCCCGTGACGCAGCGCTTCGCGCCCCGCCACCTTGGCCAGCCAGAAACCGGGTTGGGCATAACGCAGCCGCTCAACGGCGAACAACACGCCGCTGGTGCCAGCACACACCGTACTGACCCGATCGGATAGGGGATCAATCACTTCAAAAATCGGTTCGCCCACTTCCACCCAGCTACCGGCCGGACGCAGAAAGCTCACCACGCCAGGGTGCGGCGCATACAGCAATTGGGTGCCTTCAAACGGCATGGCTTCACAGGCTTCACGCCCAGGCGCCGGCCACTCACCGGCAATCAGCCCCTGTTCGGCCAGGAACGCCAGGATGCCTTCGGCGTAAGCCTCGGCCTGGGGGCGCCCGGTGTCGGCCTGGCCACCCAACTCCAAGGTGGTCGCCAGGCAGGCCAGGGGAATCTGTGCGTCAGGGAACTGCCGCGACAGGCGCAGCCACGGCAGCGAGCAGGCTTCGTCGAACGAACTGCCACCGGAGTCCTCCGCCAGCAGGCCGACCTTCACATCCAGGTGCGCCGCCAAGGAACGCCATTGCGGCCAGTGCTGCGGCAAGGCATACATGTGCAGCGCGGCCTCGGCATCGCAATGCAGGTCCAGCACCACATCGGCATTGCAGGCATGGCTCAGCAGCACCCGCTGCATACCCTGCAACTGACTGGCTGCCGGCGGCAACTCGGCCAGCACCTCAGCCATGGCCTGACGGATCAAGCGTACATTGGCGTGCGGATCATCCACCAGGCGCCCTTCCAGGCGCAGCGCCACAGGCCCGCTGAGTTCAACGAAATCGCGGTTGAAGTTCTTGCCGCTGCCAGCCTCGAAACGCCCCTGGTGATTGCCTTGCAGCAACTGCCCCAAGCCCAGCGGGTTGGCCACCGGCACCAGCTCGATGACGCCGTTGAGGGCGCCCTGGGCTTCCAGCTCGGCAAGACGCTTCTTCAGCTCCCAAGCGGTGCGCATGCCCGGCAGTTCATCGGCGTGCAGGCTGGCCTGGATATAGGCCTTGCGCTCGCCGCTGCCGAAACGGAACACCGAGATGTGCCGCTCGCTGCCCAGGTGGTTCCAGGGCAATGGATGATCGATGCGCTCCATATCAGTGCTTCCGCGGTGCCAGGTAGCGCAGCCAGCGGCCTTCGGCCAGCTTGAACAGGCGCACCAGGATAAAGGTCAGGCACAGGTAGAACACACCGGCGGTGATATAGGCCTCGAACGGCAGGTAGTACTGCGCGTTGACCGTACGTGCCGCGCCAGTGATGTCGATCAGCGTCACGATGGAGGCCAGGCTGGTGGTCTGCAGCATCATGATCACTTCGTTGCTGTACTGCGGCAGCGCCCGGCGCAGGGCCGATGGCAGAAGGATGCGGCGGTACATCTTGTAGCGCGACATGCCCATGGCCTTGGCCGCCTCGATCTCGCCATTAGGCGTGGCCTTGAGGCTGCCGGCGATGATTTCCGCGGTGTAGGCGCTGGTGTTGATGGCAAAGGCCAGGCAGGCGCAGAAGGTTGCGCTGGACAGCCAGGGCCAGAGGAAACTCTCGCGCACCGCTTCGAACTGAGCCAGGCCGTAGTAGATCAGGAACAGTTGCACCAGCATCGGCGTGCCGCGGATCACATAGGTGTAGAGCCAGGCCGTCATGTTCACCAGCGGCTGCTTGGACACCCGCATCAAGCCCAGGGGCAAAGCCACCAGCAAGCCAAAGAACAGCGACAGCGCCAGCAGCTTCAGGGTGGTCAGCAGGCCACTGAAGTACAGCGGCAAGGCGTCATAGATGACGTTGTAGTCGAAGATCATAGATCAGCCGCCCTTACGCCTACCGAGTAGCGCTTCTCAAGGTGACGCAATGCCAGCAACGAGACGCTGGTGATCACCAGGTACATCGCCGCCACTGCAAGGAAGAAGGTGAAAGGCTCGCGAGTGGCATCCGCCGCCTGCTTGGCCTTGAACATCATGTCTTGCAGGCCTACCACGGAAATCAGCGCAGTCGCCTTGGTCAGTACCAGCCAGTTGTTGGTGAAGCCGGGAATCGCCAGGCGAATCATCTGCGGCACCATCACCCGGAAAAACACCTGGAAGCTGCTCATGCCGTAAGCCATGCCGGCTTCCGCCTGCCCCTTGGGAATCGCCATGAAGGCGCCACGGAAGGTTTCCGACAGGTAGGCCCCGAAGATGAAACCCAGGGTGCCGATACCGGCCGCCAGCGGATTGAGGTCGATGTAATCGTCGTAGCCCAGCAGCGGAGCCACGCGGTTAAGCAGATCCTGGCCGCCATAGAAGATCAGCAGGATCAGTACCAGATCGGGAATGCCGCGGATCACCGTGGAGTACAGATCGCCAAGCCAGGCCAGCCAGCGCACCGGCGAGAGGCGCAGCGCAACCCCGATCAGACCCAGAACAATGGCCAGGGCCATGGACGACAAGGCGAGCTGAAGCGTCAGCCAAGCGCCATCGAGGATGACAGCCCCGTAGCCTTTCAACATGATTCAGGTCCTCGAAAATTGGGATGAAAAAATGGCGCAAACTTCAGAGATTCTGCTGCTTGCGCCATCTCGGACTGACTGATTCGACGGTCTTACTTACCGTAGATGTCGAAATCGAAGTACTTGTCCTGGATTTGCTTGTACTTGCCGTTCTCGCGAATGGCAGCGATAGCGGCGTTGATCTTGTCCAGATCGGCCTTGTCGCCTTTGCGCACAGCGATCCCTACGCCGTCGCCGAAGTACTTGACGTCGGTGAAGGCCGGTCCGACGAAGGCGAAGCCCTTGCCAGCGTCGGTTTTCAGGAAGCCGTCATTCAACAGGGTAGCGTCTGCCACGGTGCCGTCGAGGCGGCCGGCAGCCACATCCAGGTAGATTTCGTTCTGCGAGCCGTAAGGCTTGATCTGCGCGCCCAGGGGAGCCAGTACTTCACGGGCGAAACGCTCGTGGATCGAACCACGCTGCACGCCAATGTTCTTGCCCTTGAGCTCGGCCAGGCCGTCGCTGACCTGGGTGCCGGCCTTCATCACCAGACGCGCTGGCGTGTTGTAGTACTTGTTGGTGAAGTCCACGGACTTCTTGCGATCGTCAGTGATCGACATGGACGAAAGGATGGCGTCGATCTTGCGCACTTTCAGTGCGGGGATCAGGCCGTCGAACTCTTGCTCGACCCAGACGCACTTGACCTTCATTTCTTCGCACAGGGCGTTGCCGATGTCGTAGTCGAAACCGACGATGCTGCCGTCCGGGGCCTTGGAGGCAAACGGAGGGTAGGCCGCTTCAATACCAATTTTCAGGGGCTTTTCATCGGCGAAAGTCGGCAGGGAGAGCACGGACAGTGCCAGGGCGCCAAGAAGCACGAGTTTCTTCATCTTAGAACTCCATCGGTAAAGGGCGAAAACGGCAGAGTGAGCGACAGCCCAATATGCGAATGGGTGAAACAGCAAATAGCGGCGCTGCGTCCTGGGTAGCCCAGAGGGGACTCACACACAGGCAACGACGAGCGAGTGACCGGCATTCTAACGACAGGCTTGAAGCCGATATTTCCTCAATGCGACAACAAATTACAGAAGCATCGAGAATGCCAGGCCAACACATTGACAGCTCTTCAATTCTATGCAAGAGCGAGAGACGGGGAACCGATCTATGCTGCAAATTGCGGGCCTATTATTGGCAAAGCCTTCTATTCCGGCAAGCGCAGCGTGATGACTTATTTTTTATAAGGGTATAAAAGGCCCTGAAACGGGGCCTGGCGTTTCCCATTGCCCCGAAAATGGGCGCGGGGTTACATCCTCACCTGCATCGGTAACATTCGAACCCAGCAGATGGATAAATCCGATATTTATTCGCCCCTCTTCGCTGGCAAGCCAACCCCCACAACCACCACACAGCCTCGCAGGAGCCGGCTTGCCGGCAAATCGTGCGGCCACAAAAAGCCCCGCCCGGCGCAAGGCCGGGCGGGGCTGGGTGACTCAGAACCCGCCTCAGGCGACGTTCATGGTCTTGTGGGTATCGATCAGATGCTGCACCACGCTTGGGTCAGCCAAGGTCGAGATATCGCCCAGACCCTCGTACTCCGCCGTAGCGATCTTGCGCAGAATCCGCCGCATGATCTTCCCGGAGCGAGTTTTCGGCAGGCCCGGCGCCCACTGGATGACATCCGGCGAGGCGATCGGACCGATCTCCTTGCGCACCCAGTTCTTCAGTTCCAGACGCAGCGCTTCGCTCGGCTCCTCGCCACCGTTGAGGGTCACATAGACATAGATGCCCTGGCCCTTGATGTCATGAGGCACGCCCACCACTGCCGCTTCGGCGACTTTCGGGTGCGCAACCATGGCGCTTTCGATCTCGGCGGTACCCATGCGGTGCCCGGAGACGTTGAGCACGTCGTCCACCCGACCGGTGATCCAGTAGTAGCCATCCTCGTCGCGACGAGCACCGTCACCGGTGAAGTACATGCCACGGAAGGTCTTGAAGTAGGTGTCGACGAAGCGATCGTGGTCGCGGTACAGCGTCCGCGCCTGGCCAGGCCACGAATCGAGAATCACCAGGTTGCCTTCGGCGGCGCCCTCGATGATGTTGCCCAGGTTGTCCACCAGGGCCGGCACCACACCGAAGAACGGACGTGCGGCAGAACCCGGCTTCAGGGCATGCGCCCCAGGCAGCGGGCTCATCAGGGTGGCGCCGGTTTCGGTCTGCCACCAGGTGTCGACGATCGGGCAACGGGATTGACCGACGTTCTTGTAGTACCAGTCCCAGGCTTCCGGGTTGATCGGCTCACCCACCGAGCCCAGCAGGCGCAAGCTGCTGCCATCGGCGCCTTCGCAGGCGGCGGTGCCCGAAGCCATCATGGCGCGGATCGCGGTTGGCGCGGTGTAGAGGATGTTGACCTTGTGCTTGTCGACGATTTTCGCCACCCGGGTCACGTCCGGATAGTTCGGCACGCCTTCGAACAGCACAGTGGTCGCGCCGTTAGCCAGCGGGCCATAGACGATGTAAGTGTGGCCAGTGACCCAGCCGACGTCGGCGGTGCACCAGTAGACTTCACCCGGGCGATAGTCGAACACGCGCTCATGGGTCAGCGATGCATACAGCAGGTAGCCGCCGGTGGTGTGCTGCACGCCCTTGGGCTTGCCGGTGGAGCCGGAGGTATAGAGGATGAACAGCGCTTCTTCGGCGCCCATCTCTTTCGGCGCGCAGACGCTACCGGCGACTTTCATCAGGTCTTCGTACCAGATGTCGCGATGCTGGTTCCACTTGATGTCGCCACCGGTGCGCTTGCACACGATGACCTTCTGGATGCTGCTGGTTTCCGGATTGGTCAGGGCGTCGTCGACATTGGCCTTGAGCGGCACTTTCTTGCCGGCGCGAATACCTTCGTCGGCAGTGATCACCACTTTCGAGCGGCAGTCGATGATGCGTCCGGCCAGGGCTTCAGGGGAGAAGCCGCCGAACACCACCGAGTGGATCGCACCGATACGGGTACAGGCCAGCATGGCCACCACCGCCTCGGGAATCATCGGCATATAGATAGTCACCACGTCGCCGCGGTGTACGTCCTGGCCACGCAGGGCGTTGGCGAACTTGCAGACTTCTTCATGCAGTTCGCGGTAGGTGATGTTGCGGCTTTCGGCAGGATCGTCACCTTCCCAGATGATCGCGATCTGATCGCCACGTTCGGCGAGATGGCGATCCAGGCAGTTGTAGGAGACGTTCAGGGTGCCATCGGCGAACCACTTGATATCGACGTGGTGATCGTCGAAGGAAGTCTGCTTCACCGTGGTAAAAGGTTTGATCCAGTCGAGACGCTTGGCCTGTTCGCGCCAGAAACCGTCCGGGTTCACGACCGACTGCTGGTACATGGCCTTGTAGGTCGCCTCGTCAGTCAGCGTGTTGGCCAAAACCTCGGGACGAACGGGATACAGAGAAGCCGCACTCATCTTTCTTACCTCGGTGACATAGTTGTTTTTGTATGACCCCGTTGTAGCCGGGGGGCGTCTATAGAACCATTCGACGATGGTAGTAACAACCCCCTGCGAAATGCCCTGTCATTTGCCATAACCCTTCAAGAATGCGCCTTACAGCGACGTTCACCCTGGGCAAAAAAGTTCAAGCAGGCTGCGGAACAGCCCTTTTTCGGCGATTGTTACAAAAACTGTCAAAGGTGTTTATCAAAAGTACGCCTATATGATGGCGGCCCTCCCGCCTAAAATCTGTCTCGCCCAACAGGCAATCTGATTAACCAAGTTGCAGCCCCCACGAAGGCAGTTAATCAAACTTCTACTCAAGTTCCACACGCAGCCCTACAAAGGCTGCGTGACCCCACACGACCTTAGAAAGGTAAAACGCAAATGAAAGCTTTATTAGTTCTGGCCCTCAGCAGTCTGTGCGTAACCGCGATGGCTGATGAGATCCCGACTGATGTCGCACAGCAGCAAGTACCAGTAGAGGAATACACTTACTCGACTGATCTGGATATCGCCAAAGTTATCTCCATGAGCGAAGTTCCAGAAGTATGTGAAGTTGTACCAGCACGCATGGAATATGAAGACTCCCACGGTCAGCGGCATATTCTTCAATATCGCGTAATGGGCAACGGTTGCTCTAACGGCTAATAGCCAAGTTCATTGCCTGCACTTTGATGACTGCCGGCCGCAAGAAATCCCTCTTGCGGCAAAGAAGCCTGGTAACTGCCCGCTCAAGGGACAGTAAAGGGCCTCCCCCGACGACGTGCGACCACGGCAATCGCACGCACTTTTCCCAGGATGGTTGATGGCCTTCTCATAGCACCGCCAACGACCTTTCGAGCACCTGCGCCGACGACTTCGGCGAGGGCAATCCGGTCAACCTTGAAGACCTGCACCAGGAGATTTTCAAGGGCCAGACCGAGCAATTCGAGTTGTGTTCAAAACCTGAAAAAGGCTTGCAAAAACACAACATCTAGTAAAATTGGCTATTTTTTGGCCATTCCCGATTGTTTTTTTCAAGCGCAAAAAAAAATCTTCAGCGGCCAAAGCCTTGTAAACCCGCGCTCTGCCCCAGATCCCAGCCCTTCTCCGCCTCGCCTGCGCCCATCGGTCGCCCCACGGCCCGGAAAATATCCTTATAATGCGTCCTCAAAACGGGCCTGCAACATTCCCTTACCGGATGAAAACGACCTGCTGAATCCTGCGCAGGAGCTGACACCTCAAGCTCCGCCCGACAGCGGCCGCCAGGCACCCGGACACGTATTTCTGTTTATTGCCTGCGTTCACTGCTGCAACAAACGATTTCCATTGATTTAACGCGGCCAGTAGCGCCGTGTGAAAAGCCAACCCTTTTGTTTTCACACGGGCATCTGGCCCTCAAGCAGGAGACGACACGTCATGCTGAGCTGGGACGAATTCGACAAAGAAGAAGGCGAAGTTACAGTCAAAGGCGCCAACGCCGGCCACGCCACTGAAGCCAACATGGACCGCCTCGACAGCGCCGGTGGTGCTGCGGCTCTGGAAGCCCGCGCCGTGACCGCCAACGACTCGGCTGCCGTTGCCCGCGCCAAGGCGTCCCTGGACCAGCTCGACATCGCCGAAGGCCTGGCCGAGCTGGAAGGCTCTTCCGCCCGCGTCGCGGTTGACGAAAAGCGCATGATCAACTGCCGCGCCGACCTCAACCAACTGGTGCCGTTCAAGTACGACTGGGCCTGGCAGAAGTACCTCGACGGTTGCGCCAACCACTGGATGCCGCAAGAGGTCAACATGACCGCCGACATCGCCCTGTGGAAAAACCCGGAAGGCCTGACCGACGACGAGCGCCGCATCGTCATGCGCAACCTGGGCTTCTTCTCCACCGCCGACTCCCTGGTTGCCAACAACCTGGTACTGGCCGTGTACCGCCTGATCACCAACCCGGAATGCCGCCAGTACATCCTGCGCCAGGCGTTCGAAGAGGCGATCCACACTCACGCCTACCAGTACTGCATCGAATCGTTGGCCATGGATGAAGGCGAGATCTTCAACATGTACCACGAGATTCCATCGGTCGCGAAGAAAGCCGCCTGGGGCCTTAAGTACACCCGTTCGATCTCCGATCCGAAGTTCGAAACCGGCACCGTCGACACCGACAAGGAACTGCTGCGCAACCTGATCGCCTACTACTGCGTGCTGGAAGGCATCTTCTTCTACTGCGGCTTCACCCAGATCCTGTCCATGGGCCGCCGCAACAAAATGACCGGTGTCGCCGAGCAGTTCCAGTACATCCTGCGCGACGAATCCATGCACCTGAACTTCGGCATCGACGTGATCAACCAGATCAAGATCGAAAACCCGCACCTGTGGGATGCCGAGATGAAGGAAGAAGCCACGCAGATGATCCTCCAGGGCACCCAACTGGAAATCGAATACGCTCGCGACACCATGCCGCGCGGCGTACTGGGCATGAACGCCGCGATGATGGAGGACTACCTCAAGTTCATCGCCAACCGTCGCCTGTCGCAGATCGGCCTGAAGGAAGAGTACCCAGGCACCACCAACCCGTTCCCATGGATGAGCGAGATCATGGACTTGAAGAAAGAGAAGAACTTCTTCGAGACCCGCGTGATCGAGTATCAAACTGGCGGCGCGTTGAGCTGGGACTGATTCCCGGGTCAATGAAACAAATAAGAAGCCCTGACTTGCTCAGGGCTTTTTTATTGCCCGTGGAAACATGCACCAGACCAGGCTCATTAAAGTAGGTGCAGGCTTCAAGGCCTGCCGTTATAAAAGAGCCCTCTTTCGCTTAAGGATCAAAGCGCTCATGAAATTCGATACGGCCTACTGCATCAGCCTCGATGACAAGTTGTCGATCTATGACGTGCGGGATCTGAATTTCGATGAAACCCTGGTCTTCGATTCGGCCAAGGAAAGTTTCCAGTGCCCCAATGACGAATGTCGCGCGGCGTTCGATGCAGCCAATCAACTGGGCACCTTCAATGCCAAGAACGTCAATTACATCCGTACCCCGCACTTCAAGAACCTGCCCACCACCCTGCATATAGAAGGCTGCCCTTATGGCGTCGGCAAAGGTGCTGGCAACGTCGAGGGGGCAATGGCCGCGGATGAGCGCGAGGAGCACTTCCCCTCGGAATTGCTGCTGACCCGCCGCGAATACGTGCGCAAACCCGCCAGCCCGGCAGCCGCGCTCGATACCCCACGGGACCATCCGTCAGTCGCCACGACCACGTCGCACACCCCAAACGTCGCGCGCGACAGCACTCCGGACAAGACCAGCGTCTTCGCCCATCCGGTGGAGTGCTTTGTGTCGAACATCGACGACAAGGAACTGCTCAAGCGCATGCCGTTGAAGATCGGCGAGCACACGGCGAGCTACGCGTCGTTCTTCAAGAAGATCGAGTACCTGCTGGACAACAAGGGGCTGATCTACTGGGGCAAGATCAAGGAAATCAAGGACTACACCCAGAGCTTTCGCATCGATTTCGAGCAGAAGGTCTGGTTCAAGGACGATGGCGAGGCCAAGAAGAAGCCCTATTCGGTCAACGTCTACCTGAGCAAGAAACTCATCGACAACTACCGCAAGCGCAACGCCTTCCTCGAAGAGATCAAGGGCGCCGCCGACAGCCAGCGTGAGTTGTACTGTTTCTTCTATGGCGTCACTCCGACCCTCAAGCAGGTGCCGAGCAAGAAAAATCCCGAAGCCACCTTCGGCGTCTTCAGCGCCAATATCGAGAACCTGGACCACTTCGTGATCCGCGAGGCGCCGGGGCTGGAGGCTAAATAACCGCCATCGCTTTCAGCGCTGGAGCCATTCCACGGCGACCGCCCCGGGGCCCTTGAGCCGCCGGGCCGGATACCGCTATCACTTCAGGCACATGCTCAACAGCACCAGCAGCAACAGGCCGACGTACACCCGTGCATGCACCCGGTCAGGAATCCTGCCAATCCAGGGCGCGGCCAGGCGAATGCCCAGCAACGAGCCAAGGGTCAGCACGCAGAACCCCAGCAGGTCGACATAACCGATGAACCAGGGCCCCAGATCGAACCGACTGTAACCTGCCAGCGCCATATAGGTTGCGGTGCCCGCCAGCGCCACCGGCACACTTAGCGGATTGGCCATGGAGGTGGCCTGGGTCATGCTCAGGCCACAACGGCGTAACAGAGGGACCGTCATGACGCTGCCACCCACCCCGAGAAAGGTCGCGATAACGCCTATTCCTACACCACCAAAGAGGGTTTCGCCTGCCCCGAGGTCACGGGGTTGCTGCCCGCTCGACGGCTCAAGAAAGCCACGCCGCAGCACACAGTCGGCAATGGTGATGGCCAGATAGGCGATAAAGGCATAGCTGATCACCTGGCCACTCACCCACATGGCGGCGGCCGCTCCAAACATCGCTCCCACGCCGATATAGCCCCCAAGAGGCCACAGGTAGCGACGGATAAGGTTGCCGGCGCGCCGGTGCCGACGGGTCGCAACCAGGGCGTTAACGATCATGACGCAGGTCGAAGTGGCCACCGCGACATGCATGGCCACCTGCCCCACCGCCGAGTCGGCGCCCTGAGTGCCAAGCAGCATCCAGTACAGCAGCGGCACCACCACAAACCCGCCGCCAAAGCCGAACAGCACGGCGCTGATGCCCGTCAGGCAACCAAAGAATGCCAGCAATAGATAGAACATCGAGCCGCTTCCTTCCAGATAGAAGCCCTGGACGATAGAGCGCCCGCGCTTGGCCGGCTTCAGCAAGTCAGCCAATAATGTTTGCGTTTACGCCAAGCACGGGACTTTGTCGGCATGCGCAATATTTCCATCGACCAGCTGGATCAGACCCCACGCCCGGTGCTGGCCATCGGCACCGACTACGCCGATGGACAACGCCTGCCACGCCACCGGCATCGGCGGGCGCAACTGCTGTATGGCGCCACCGGGGTGATGCAGGTGAGTACCGATCAGGGCAACTGGGTGGTCCCGCCGCAACGTGCGGTGTGGATTCCGCCAGGGGTAGAACATGAAGTGCTGATGCTTGGGGTCAGCACTCGCAGCCTTTATATAGAACCTGCCGCCGCCCCCCTGGACAGCAACGGCTGCCGGGTTGTCGGCATCTCGCCACTGCTGCGCCAACTGCTGCTGGAGGCCGTGGACATGCCCCTGGAATACGATCAGCACGGGCGTGACGGGTTGCTGGTCGGCCTGCTGCTGCACGAAATCCAGCGCTGCCCTCGCCTGCCGCTACACATCCCCTTGCCGGCCGATGGCCCACTGCTGGAATTGTGCCGGGCTTTTCTCGCTCACCCCGATGTCCATCAATCTCCCCAACATTGGGCTGACCGACTGCATATCAGCCTGCGTACCTTCAACCGCTGGTTTCGCCAAGAGACCGACATGAGCTTCGTGCAGTGGCGCCAACGGGCCTGTGTGATTCAGGCCCTGGCACGGCTGGCGACAGCCGAGCCGGTCACCCGCATTGCGCTGGATCTTGGCTATGACAGCCCCGGTGCGTTCTCCACCATGTTCCGTCGGGTGCTGGGGCAAGCCCCTAGTACCTACCTGGATCAGGAGCATCCGTCTCCAGGAAAAACCTTGTGACCAATGGCCGGGGCGGCAGCAGAAATTGAGTTTGATCCGCGGGCAAAACAACTGTACAAATAACCAGTATCAAGCCAACGCACTGCTTAACCTCCCGGAGAAAACCATGGCCTCTCTAGCGATGAAAATCACCCTGGAACGTATCGCGCTCTATCAGTTCACCCCACAGCACTGCGCCCAGGCCCGGGACATGCTGGATTGGGACATGGATCAGCTGTCACGCGAGTCTGCGGTCTCGGTGCAAGCCATCCAGCGTTTTGAAGCCGGTTATGAAGTTCGTGATGTCACCCGCCTGGCCCTGGCGTTCTGCCTTGAAGCCCAGGGCCTGGTGTTCTTCCCCGGCTTCGCCCCAGGCCGCGGCATGAACATCAGAGGGGCCACTCCCAACCCGATGGAGCGCCCCGACTACGCCATGATCGAATGATCCAGTGCCCTGAGCAGTTGCTCGCACAAGGCCGGCACTGACGAGTGAGTCGAATCCAGGCGAAGCAGCGGGCAGGCCAGGATGGTGGTCCCGGAACCGGTGGCGCCGAATATATGCACTCTGTTGGCCATGACGCAGCTCCTTTGCGGCGAACCTCCAACAGACGTCTACAACCTTGAGCCGGCTTTAACCTTGAGCCGGCTTTGCCCAGCGGCCCACCGCCGGGCCTGGCTCAGGCGGGCTCGACGCCAACCAGCTCCTGCGTACCGTCCACCTCCAGCCACCAGGCACCGCCCCGTTGAGGTTGCGCCAGGGTGAAGGCCTCGCCCATCTGCGGCGTGGTGATGTGGATGCTGCGCTCCCAGGCCAGGGCCAGGATTCGATCAAAGGGTTCATGCCAGGCATGCATCGCCAGATCAAAGGTGCCGTTGTGGATCGGCAGCAGCCAGCGGCCTTGCAAGTCGATATGGGCTTGCAGGGTTTGCTCGGGCTGCATGTGCACATGGGGCCATTCGACGTTGTAGGCTCCGGTTTCCATCAGCGTCAGGTCGAATGGGCCGTACTGCTGGCCAATGCGCTTGAATCCGTCGAAGTAGCCGGTATCGCCACTGAAGAAGATCCGCGTCGGGCCGTCGATCATCACCCAGGAGGCCCACAAGGTGCGGTTGCCATCGAACAGGCCGCGCCCGGAAAAATGCTGCGATGGCGTGGCCACGAAACGGATTCCCGCAACTTCGCTGCCCTGCCACCAATCCAGTTGCCGCACCTTGGCCGCCGGCACGCCCCATTTGACCAAGGTGTCGCCCACCCCCAGCGGAGTGAGGAAATGCCGGGCCTTGCCTGCCAGGGTCAACACGGTCTTGCGATCCAGGTGATCGTAATGATCGTGAGACAGGATCACCGCCTCGATCTCGGGCAACTGCTCCAGGCTGATGGGCGGCTGGTGAAAGCGTTTCGGGCCGGCCCATTGCACGGGTGATGCACGCTCGGCAAACACCGGATCGGTGATCCAGAACTTGTCACGCATCTTCAGCAGCACCGTGGAATGCCCCAGACGGAATACGCTGTGATTGGGCGCGGCGAACAACTGCTCGCGGGTCAGTGGCTGCACCGGAATGGCACCGGCCGGCCGGGTGTTGCGGGGCTTGTGGAACAACATGTTCCAGAATATCTGCAGCGTCTTGCCAAAGCTGGCACGACGCACCGGCGCATGATTACGGAAGGCCCCCTGCTCCTGGCGCGAGGTTTCCTCGCGGGGAGCACGGGTAATGCTGGACGAGACAGTGGCCATGATTGAAATGACTCCATGGAACGCGGCAAGGTTCCGACGTGGCGTTGCAGGACGATCTACTGGCCAAGGCACGCAAGCATCAGCCGCCAATCATCGTTTCGAGGACGAACTACACTACACAGTGTAGTTTCTACATTGCAACAGAAAAAAGACAAAGTAGACTGCCCAGTGCTCCTACCGCCCACCCTGATCGAACCCAATTTATGACAGCCCCCAAGCGCCTCACCGACCTCAAACGCAGTGCCATCGTCCAGGCGGCGATCAGCGAATTCCGCACCAGCGGTTTCGAGATCACCAGCATGGACAAGATTGCCGCTACGGCTGGAGTGTCCAAGCGCACGGTGTACAACCACTTTCCCAGCAAGGAGGAGCTGTTCGCCGAGATCCTGCACAAGCTCTGGGCCAGCATCAGTGCGCAATCGGAAATCGTCTATTGCAGCGACCTGCCACTGCGCCAGCAGCTGGAAAACCTCCTGCGGGCCAAGCTGCAACTGCTGGCCGACGACAACTTCCTCGACCTGGCCCGGGTAGCGATCGCCGCCGCCATTCACTCACCGGAACGGGCGCAGAACATGGTGGCGCGCCTCGGTGAACGGGAAGAAGGCCTGACCTTGTGGATTCGCGCCGCCCTGGCCGACGGCCGGCTCAAGCCCGTGGACGCGGAATTCGCCGCGACCCAGATGCACGGCCTGCTCAAGAGCTTCGCCTTCTGGCCGCAGATCACCATGGGCCAGCCGCCACTGGCTGCGGACATGCAAACCCGGGTCGTCGAGTCGGCGCTGGACATGTTCCTCGGCCACTACCAGGCCTGAACGCCCGCGCAATCTGTGCCGTGACTCCCCCCCGACGCTTCCGGCCACTGTGAAATGGCTTCGAAGGACACTGATTATTCTCAGTGGAATAAATGACAATATTCACCAGACTGATCCGATAAACGGCTAAGCCGAAAGAACACCACACGGTGTTTCAGTACAGAACCTGGTGCAGGAATTTATGGAAAATCAACGCGGCAGGGGCCTGTCATTTGCCCGGCGCATCTATCGTCCAAGGATCATCGGCCTGGGTATCGGCGGTATCAGTGTCTTCGCCGCGCTCTATCCCCTGGCACTGCCGGGCTGGACATGGGCCCTGCTCCTGTTCAACGGCCTGCTCTGGCCCCACCTGGCCTATCAACTCTCCACCCGCTCGACCTTTCCCTATCAGGCTGAACGTCGCAACCTGCTGTACGACTCGATGCTGGGCGGTTTCTGGGCCGCCACCATGCAGTTCAATCCGCTGCCTGCGGTGACCATCCTGTCGATGATGGCCATGAACAACGTCGCCGCAGGCGGCTTGCGCCTGTTCATCCGTGGCGGCCTGGCACAGTGCGCCGGGATACTCCTGTCATGGCTGCTGTTCGGTGTGCACTTCAGCAGTCAGATCAGCCCGTTGCAGATCTACGCCTGCCTGCCGATGCTCACGTTCTATCCGCTGGCGGTGGGCACGGTCTGCTACCGGTTGGCAATCAAGCTGTCCGAGCACAAGCGCGCCCTCAGCGCACTGAGCCGCACCGACAGCCTCACCGGCCTACTCAACCACGGCTCCTGGAAGGACCTGCTGCACATCAAGTTCCACAAGTGCCAACAGCGCCAGATCGATGCCAGCATCGCCCTGATCGACATTGACTACTTCAAGGCGATCAACGACACCTACGGGCACATCATCGGCGATACGGTGCTGCGCCATTTGAGCAGCGAACTGCGGCGCAACCTGCGCCATGATGATCTTGCCGGCCGCTACGGCGGCGATGAATTCTGCGTGATACTGCCGCGCATGAGCCCACAGCAGGCACTGGATGTCATGGAGCGCCTGCGCCAGGTATTCAGCCAGTACCAGCATCCGCAAGTGGCGGAGTTGAAAGTCAGCCTGAGTATTGGCCTGGCCGCATTCGACCCCGCGTTCAAGGATCCCTCCAGCTGGCTGCACGCCGCCGACAAAGCCCTGTACCAGGCAAAAAACAGCGGCCGTAATCGAATAGCCAGCAATGACGACGAAGCCCGCCCCGCACAAACACAAATGGCATAAAAACCCAAAAAACTTATACAAAAAGGAAGTAAAAAACATTTTTGTACAAGTTAATTTGGATTTTCCCCAGTAATTGCCATCATAATGCCGTCACTTCGCTACCGTAGAAGTCCTCCCTATGGGGGGCTGATACCGTGGCTCACCCACCCAACCAAATCGATCCGCAGCCACTACGTCTCCTCTTGAGGCGGCCAACGACGCCTGTGCGCAACGTCGTCCGCTTCACCGCTACGGGTTTGTCTGTCAGTCATGGAACGCTGACATTGAGCAGATAATGCCAATCGCCGAGGAGCATTTGGCATACCAGCGCAATCAATAGGGATCGACGTAACGTTTCTCCCACAGAGCACCCGTCAACATGCTATTCAACCGCCACAACAAGACCATCGATTCCCTGCAGCAAACCATCGCCGAACAGTCCCGCCTGCTGGAAGCCATCGACCGCTCCATGGCAGTGATCGAGTTCGACCTGCAGGGCACCGTCCTGCGGGCCAACGACAACTTTCTCAAGACCCTGGGCTATCGCGAAGATCAGGTGCTGGGCCAGCCCCATCGCCTGTTCTGTACCCCCGAATACGCCCGCAGCAGCGACTATCAACAGCTGTGGAATGCCCTCAAGGACGGCCAGTTCAAGTCGGGCACTTTCGAACGCGTGGCCAGCAACGGGCAGAGCCTGTGGCTGGAAGCCAGCTACAACCCGATCCGCGACGCTTCCGGCGCGGTGTACAAGGTGGTCAAGTACGCCCTCGACGTCACCGCCCGGGTGCAGGAAGAGGTTGAAGCGCGGAACAAGCTGGACGCCATCGACCGCGCCATGGCGGTGATCGAGTTCAACCTCGATGGCAGCATCATCGGTGCCAACGCCAACTTTCTCAGCCGCCTGGGCTACAGCCTGGCCGAGATCAAGGGCAAGCATCACCGGATGTTCTGCAAGCCCGAGCTGGTCAGCAGCAGCGCCTACCAGGACTTCTGGAACCGCCTGAACAAGGGTGAATTCTTCAATGGCCGGTTCGAACGGATCGATAGGCATGGCCGTACGCTGTGGCTGGAAGCCAACTACAACCCGGTCTACGACGCCAGCGGGCGCCTGTGCAAAGTGGTCAAGTACGCCGCCGACGTCACCCAGCAGGTCGAGAAACACGAGCAGGATGCGCAGAGCGCGAGCCAGGCTTATCACATCTCGGTGCAGACCCGTAAAGTCGCCGAACAGGGCACCGGCGTCATCCAGCAGGCCGCCAGTGAGATGCGCCAGATCGCCGAGAACATCGAGGGCTCTTCAACGCTGATCGCCCGGCTCGGTGAACGTTCCGAACAGATCACCGCCATCGTCAACACCATCCGCGCGATTGCCGACCAGACCAACCTGCTGGCGCTCAATGCCGCCATCGAGGCCGCCCGGGCCGGGGACCAGGGCCGGGGTTTCGCCGTGGTGGCCGATGAAGTCCGGCAACTGGCGGCGCGCACCAGCGGCTCGACGGCGGAAATCTCCAGCATGATCGACATGATCCAGAACGAAACGCAGCAAGCGATCAAGAGCATGGACGGGACCCGCGAGCGAGCGGCCAAGGGCGTGCAACTGGCGAATCAGGCGGGCACGGTGATCCTGCAGATTCGTGATGGCGCCAGCGATGCAGTGCAGGCGGTGAGCATGTTCGCCGAAGAACGCGGAGCACTCTGAGGGCACATTTTCCCGAGGTCATCAGTGACCTCGGGCCTGGTCCGTGGGGCTATAGTGGCCTGACGTCCCAGCGCCTGGCGGAGGCCATCATGAGTTCCAGCAACACACCGAAAGAAACCACCCCGGTCATCGATCACCTGCGCTTTCACCGCGCCCACGCCCATCTGGCGCCGACCTTCGGCACCGACAGTTTCGCCTTGAAGGCCGAAGCCTTCGCCCGGTTCTTCGGCACCCCGACCTTTCTCGGCGCACAAACCCTGGTGGTGGTGGTCTGGATCGCTCTCAACCTCAGTGGCGTCACCCAGTTCGACGTGTACCCCTTCATCCTCCTGAATCTTGCCTTCAGCCTCCAGGCCGCTTACGCCGCGCCCCTGATTCTCCTGGCCCAGACCCGCCAGGCAGCGCGCGACAAGGCCCAGTCGGATGCCGATGCCCAGCACCGCGAAGCCCTGGCCATTGCCAACAGCGAGCGCCAGGCCCAAGCGGCGCAGACCACCGCGCAACTGATGGAACTGCTGGAGCAGAACACCCGCCTGACGGAAATGACCAAGCAACTGACCGAGCGCATCGAGAACCTCACCAGCGAGATGCATGAACACTTTGTGCGCAAGGAACAACCCAGTGCCTGAACGCCTCAGGGCCAGCGCAAGTGCCGCGCCAATTCGTCGAACAGCGTCACCACCGAACGCAGGGCCCGACAGTCCGGGCGGGTCAGCAACCACAGCGCGGTTTCATGCCCCAGGGGTTCGCTCAGCGCCTCAAGCCCGCCACTGCCGATGAGAAAGTCCGGCAACGCCGCCACACCGAGGCCGGCGCGTACCAACTCGGTCACCGCCAGCATGCTGTTGCAGCGATAACTGGGCTGCACCCCGGGCCATTGCTGGCGACGCCAGACCACGGTGGGGTGATCGGGCAGAAAATCATCCGGGGCGATCCACGCCAGCCGCGACAGATCAGTGCAGTCGACCCGTTGCCGATAGGCCGGGCTGGCGCACACGCGATACGCCACCGCCCCCAGGCAGCGTCCGACCAGATGCTCCGGTGGCGTTGCGGTCAGGCGCACGGCGATATCCGCATCGCGCCGATTGAGGTTGGCGAAATCATTCGAGGTGCACAGCTCGATGACCAGCGCCGGGTAGTTCGCCATGAACTGCGCCAGAGCCGGCAACAGCAAGCCTTGCAACACCGAATCGGTGCAGGTCAGGCGTACCGTGCCGCTGATCACCTCACCGCCCCGGGCCACGCCGATACGCGCCGCCTCCAGGGCTTGCTCCGCCTGTTCGGCCTGCTGCGCCAGGGCCTGGGCCAGGCTGGTAGGCAGGTAGCCGGCGCGGCTCTTGTCGAACAGCTGCTGGCCCAGCCCGGCCTCCAGCCGACGTACGGCGCGAAACACGGTCGAGACATCAACCTTGAGCAAGGCCGCCGCCCGCGCCAGGGAGCCGCCACGAACCAGTGCCAGGATCAGCGACAGGTCGGGATAGTCCAGCTGATAGTGCGTTGCTGCAATGATCATTTGGGGTAGTGCCAATATTGCTTGCGTGGACGCCAATCTATAGTGGCCTCCAGCAACCGACAAGTCAGCGCCGCAACCGGAGAACCCCATGCACCCACGCGCCACAGCAGCCACCATCCGCATTGCCCTGGTGGGGGATTACGACCCGCAAATCACTGCGCATCAGGCCATTCCTCTGGCGCTGCAGCGCGCGGCGCTCGACAGTGCCACCACGCTGGATTATCAGTGGCTGGCGACGGCGGACCTGCACCAGGAACAGGACCTGCAGGGTTTTGACGGCATCTGGTGCGTTCCCGGCAGCCCTTACCGCCATGTCGACGGAGCCCTGCTAGCGATCCGCCTGGCCCGGGAACAGCAGCGGCCCTTTCTTGGCACCTGCGGCGGTTTTCAGCACGCCGTCCTGGAATATGCCCGCAACGTGCTGGGCTGGGCCGACGCCGAACATGGCGAGACCGCGCCCGACGCCGAACGCGCAGTACTCACTCCCCTGGCCTGCGCCCTGGTGGAAGCCCGTGATTCGATTCAATTGCACACCGACAGCCGCATCGCCGAGGCCTACGGTGCCACCCGCATCGAGGAAGGCTATCGCTGCCGCTATGGCATTAACCCGGATTTCGCCAACGCCCTGCTCAGTGGCCCATTGCTCCCCACGGGGCATGACAGTGCCGGCGACCTGCGCGCCATCGAACTGGACGGCCATCCGTTCTTCGTCGCCACCTTGTTCCAGCCCGAGCGCGCCGCCCTCCAGGGGCGCACGCCGCCGCTGGCCAAGGCCTTGCTCAAGGCCTGCCAGGCGTTGCAAGCATGATTGAGCAGACGCCCACCCCGCCCTACTACGCGGTGATCTTCAGCTCCCAGCGCGGCAAAGCCGATCCCGACTACGAGCAGGCGGCCGAACGCATGCTCGAACTGGCCCGCCAGCAGCCGGGGTTTCTCGGGGTCGAATCGGCGCGGGGTGAGGATGGCTTCGGAATCACCGTGTCCTACTGGAGCAGCGAGGCCGCGATCCTGGCCTGGAAGCAGCATGCCGAGCACAGCGCCATCCGCGAACGCGGGCGCGCCGACTGGTACCTGCATTGCCATACCCGGGTGAGCAAGGTCGAACGGGCCTACCGTTTTACGGGCTGAGCAGCGAGCAGCCCCCGAACCGCCCGGGGCGGTCCGGGGGCGCCAACGTCATCAGCCCTGTGCGCTCGACAACAGGCTGCGCACGGCCTGGATTTCCGGCAGGTCGCTGCGGCGCATGTACACCCGCAGCGGCTCGCTGATGTTGATCCGGTCGTCGATGTTCTGATCCAGCAGCAGTTGGATCTGCTCGCGCTTGAGGCTCATGGCCTGATCGGAGACGGGGGCCCAGACAAATTCATGGGCCGGCACTATGGCGTCGTCCGCCACGTCCATGCCGAACGAATCTTCACTGAAACGCACGATGTAGCGGCCGGTCTTGCGATTGAAGCCGACAAAACCCTTGAGCTGGTCGGCAGCCTGGCAGATGAGTTCGGAGGTGATGCTCATGGTAAACCTCACTAGAGTCCCGCAGGACAGGTGATCAATGGTCTACACGCGAGGCAAGGGACAGCGGAGTTTTCAGGGCTTCCCTCTGACGGGGAAACTGCAGGGCCCAAGAGTACTGCAAAGCCGCGAAAAAAAGCGCCGAAAAATGCAAATGAGAGGGATTTATGTCGCTCTGGAGATAGCACAAGCGTCATCCAGTTGCTAAAAGATACCTCCTTGCCTACGCCTCCACGAAAGGATTTCGAGCATGCCAGTGACCTTCACCCCTAGTGCTCTGATGCTGGGCCTGATGCTCGGTTGCGGCCTGGCCCAGGCCTCTGAACAGCTTGACCCAGACGCCCTGGCCGCCCGTCAGGGGATTCCGCAACCGGCGGTGATCGCCCACCGCGGCGCGTCTTTCGACGCCCCCGAGTCCACCGCCGCGGCCTACAGGCTGGCCCGGGACCTGGGCGCCGACTACCTGGAGATGGACCTGCAGCGCAGCAAGGACGGCGTGCTGTTCGCCCTGCACGACAACAACCTGCAACGCACCACCGACGTGGCGCACAAATTCCCCGCGCGCAAGGACAGCCCGGCCAACGCCTTCACCATGGCCGAGCTGAAAACCCTCGACGCCGGCAGCTGGTTCAACCAGGCCCACCCGGACCGCGCGCGACCCGGCTTTGCCGGGCTGAAGATCCTGACCCTGGATGAAATCATCGACATCGCCCAGAGCAATCCCCAGCACAAGCCCGGGCTGTATATCGAGACCAAGGAGCCGCAGCTGTTCCCCGGCATCGAGCACGACCTCAAGGAAAAGCTCCAGGACCGGGGCTGGCTGAGCCCCGCTGGTTCCAAGCTGGCGAAAAGCGAACTGGCGGTGGGCCAGGGCAAGGGCAAGGTGGTGCTGCAGACCTTCGACAAGCACAGCCTGGAACTGCTGCACCAGGAAATGCCCAAGGTGCCGAAAGTGCTGTTGCTGTGGGTCGCTCCCGGCAGCATCGAGCCGGCCTCCGGCCAGACCTTCGCCAGCAGCGGTGAAACCGATAAGGCCGCGTTCTATGCCAGGCAACAGCCCAAGGACCAGGCCGAGTTCAAGCGCTGGGTGGATTTCGCCAAGGCCCGGGGCGCCATCGGCACTGGCCCTTCCGCGGCCCTGAGCGGCGGTGGCGAGCAGAGCTACGCGGACCTGGTGCAACCCTGGATGAACCAGTACACCCACGACCAGGGCCTGCTGGTGCACGTCTACACCATCGACGAGCCGGTGGATTTCCAGAAGGTCATGGACGCCGGGGTCGATGGCATCTTCACCAACCGCAGCGCCGAGCTGCTCAAGTACTTCAAGCGCCCGGCCAGCGCCAACGTGGCGCAACTGCTCGACGCCAGCGGCTACTGAATGCCGGCCTCGGACTGGCGCGGCGAGCTCTGGCTGGGCCGGGACTTTGGCCTGGTCCACGGGGAAATGGGGCCCACCGAGCCCCATGCCCACTATGCCCATCAACTGATCATCGCCCCCGGGCACGCCGTCACGGTGGAGCTTGCGGGCGGGTACCAAAGCGCTCATTACCTGTTGATCCAGGCCTTGCAGCGCCACGCCATCCTCCAGGCTCCCGGCCTGGCCTTCACGGTGTTTGCCGAGCCGCTGCTGATCGCCGCCGACGACTTGCACGCCAGCGTCAGTGGCGCCGAACCTTCGCTGCCCGGCCTGGAAGCGGCCCTGCGCGGTTGCCCGCGCCAGCCCATAGCCGACCCGCGCGTCGCCCGGGCGCTGCGGGCCGTGGATGCCGCCCTGGAAGGCAAGGTGGCCGCCGCGCAACTGGCGGCCCAAGCCAATCTGTCCCTGAGCCAGCTGGAGCGCCTGTTCGCCCGCGACGTCGGTCTGCCAGTACGGCGCCTGGTGCTCTGGCGCCGCCTGCGCCTGGCCATGGCCCTGGTGCTGGAGGGCCAGAACCACACCGCGGCGGCCCACGGTGCCGGGTTCGCCGACAGCGCGCACTTCTCCCGCACCTTGAAGAGCCTGTTCGGCGTCACCGCCAGCCAGGCCCTGAAGCACCTCAAGCCTCGCCTGCTGGACTGACACGCCGGCGCAGGCCCTCGGGCACTTCGGGCTCCGCCCCGTAGCGCTGGGCCCGGAACGGTTCCAGCAGCTGCGGCCAGTAGTCCGCCGGGTAGTCGGCACGGCTGCCGATCCCCAGGTCACCCTGGCGCATGCAATAGCCGTCGCGGTAGAAGGCAGTGCCCAGCAGCCAGTCCCAGAGGTTGAAGAACAGCCCGAAATTCACATCCCCGGCGCGCCCGTACTTCATGTGGTGAAAACGATGCAGCGGCGCCCAGGCAAAGATCCAGCGCAATGGCCCCAGGCGCATGTCGACATTGGAATGCTGCAACAGCAGCTGGATGGCGATGGCCAGGGCCAGCAACTGCGCCACCGGCAGCGGGATGCCCAGCAGCACCAGCGGCAGCAAACCCGCCGAGGCTTCGATCAACTGGTGCAGCGGATGCTTGAGCAAACCGTTGAAGCCATACATGCGCAGCACGCTGTGGTGCACCGCGTGCAAGCGCCAGAGCCAGGCCCGGCGATGGCTGGCGTAATGGGCCAGGGTAATGCCGCAATCGGCGATCACTATCGCCAGCAACAGCTGCCCGCAGAGCGGCCAGCCGTGGGGCCATAGCCCATCGTGGGCCAGCAGCGCCACCAGCCCGGGCAGGGCCAGCAGGCCCAGTGCGTTCAGGCTCTCATTGACCAGGGCATGCAGCATGTCCCGCAGCCGATCAGCCTGGGGGCGGTTCCAGCAAGGCTCATAGGGCAGGCACCACTCCGCCAGGAACGACACGCCCAGCGCCACCACGAACAGCACCAGCAACCCGATCGGCGAGGCCGGTCCCGCGCTCATCCACCCCACCCCGGCACCGATGAATCCACCCCACATCAAGGGTCCGTACAACCACGCAAGCATTCGTTTCATTCGCTGCAGCTCCTGTAGGGGAAAACGGCAGCTTGCAACCCGGCGCCCAGGCCCGGCTTGAACAAACGACGCAAAGAGTGCGCTGAATTAAGGGTGAATTAAGTTGCGCTGGTTAACCTGTGTCCATCGAAAACCATCAACCCAAGGAATCCCACCATGACCAAGCTCCACGCCCTGTTCGCTGCCGCCGCCCTGACCTTGACCGCTGGCCTGGCCCAGGCCGATGTACGTCCGGACCTGATTCCCGGCCTGCTCAAGTCCGGCGCCATCATGGACCTGGAAAAACTCAACCAGGCCGCCCTGGCCCAGCACCCCGGCAGCACCGCCGCCAGCATCACCGACACCGAGCTGGAGCAGACCGCCAGCGGCGCCTACGTCTACCAGGTGGAACTGCGTGACAGCAAAGGCGTGGAGTGGGACGTGGACCTGGATGCCAAGACCGGCAAGGTCCTGAGCAACAAGCAAGACCAGTAACGCGCCATACAGCACAAGGCCGCGCCCCGTTTCGGGAGCGCGGCCTTGTGCGTTGGGCCATCCACCGAGCATTTGCCGATCAATCAGGCAGTGATGCTGAGCTTGGCGTCTGTCCTGGTTGCAGGAATTTGCTCGGTCATCGACCCGCACCACGTGAGAATGATCGTGTATCGGCCGGGTAAGCAGGCCGACACACCCGCCCGCCTCAAGCGCTCAGACGCGCCGTGACCTCGTTCAACTGCCCCGACAGACCATGCAGGTTGCGGCTCGCCGCCTCGGTGCGCTGGACGTTGTCGAGGTTGGTACTGGCAATCGAGGTGATCTCGGTGAGGTTGCGGGAAATGTCCTCGGCCACCGAGGTCTGCTCCTCGGCGGCGGTGGCGATCTGCCGGTTCATGTCGCGGATCGCCTCCACGGCCTCGGTGATACGTTCCAGCATGGCCCCGGCCTCGGTCACTTGCTGCACGCTCTGCTCGCTGCGCGACTGGCCGCTCTCGATGGCCTGGGCAGCATCCACCGCGCCGGTCTGCACGCTCTGGATGATCTGGTTGATCTCGGTGATCGACGCCGCGGTGCGCTGCGCCAGGCTGCGCACCTCGTCGGCAACCACGGCAAAACCACGCCCGGCCTCACCGGCCCGGGCCGCTTCGATGGCGGCGTTGAGCGCCAGCAGGTTGGTCTGCTCAGCAATGCCCTGGATCACTTCCAGGACCTTGCCGATGCGCCCGCTGTCGGCTTCCAGGCGGCGGATCACGGTGGCGGTGTTGGCGATCTCGCCACGCATCTGGGTGATGCTGTGGATGGTGCTCTGCATCACCTGCTCGCCCTGCTGCGCCGACTGGTCGGCATCGTCCGCGGCACGCGCGGCGTCGGCGGCGTGGCGTGCCACTTCCTGGGCGGTGGCGGACATTTCGTTCATCGCCGTGGCCACCTGATCGGTGCGGCTGAACTGTTCATTGGTGCCCTGGGACATCAGCGTGGCAATGGCATTGAGCTCGCCGCTGGAGGTGTCCAGGTCCGAAGCGCTGCGCTGCAGGCTGTTGAAGGTCTGGGCCAGGAAATCCCGCAGGGTATTGGCCGCCATCGCCAGCTTGCCCAGTTCATCCTGGCGCTCGCTGGCCACCCGCTGGGCCAACTGGCCGCGGCTGAGCTGGGCGACGTAGTCGATCAACTGGCGGATCGGCTCCACCAGGCTGCGGTTGACCAGCCACAGGCTGAGCAGGCCGATCAGCAGGCCGGACACCAGCATCACCAGGATCCCCATCCACACCGTACGGTCGGCCGCCGTGCTGATCTCGCGGGATTGCTGTTCGCCGTGCTTGCGCAACTCGGTCACCAACTCGCTCATCTGCTCGCTGGTAGCCCGGTCCACGCCTTTCACCGCGGCGTCACCGGCGCTCGGGTCGGCACCGCCGGCCACGTAGGCATCGCGGCCCTTCTGATAGGCCGAACCCAACTGTCGATGCTCATCCGCCAGACGCTGCACCCGACTCTTGAGAGAAGCCTCCAGCCCGGGAGTCTGGGCCAACTGGCCGAGGATGTTCTGCACATCGCGCTGGCGGTCTTCGAACTGCTGCCAGTACTTGTTCAATTCCTGGGGCTGCTTGCCACGCAGCAGCACGTTCTTCCACTCCTGGACCTGGCTCTTGAACTGCAGGTTGGCCTCGTCGATCAGCTGCGAACTGCGCAGCGGACCGTCGATCAGCTCGCGGTAGCTCTGCACGCCACCGGACAGCAAGTGAAAACACGCCAGGGCGATCAACAGCATCGCCAGCAGGCTACCGCTCAGCAGGGCAAGAATTTGCGCTCTCAGGGATTTTTGCAAAAACATCGAGAAGATCTCATGGCAGGGATAGAGCAAGCCCAGTCAAGGGCATGCGTAGGTCCGAACTTCCCTGTCAGGAGCACTCGACGAGGGTCGAATGCGTATTGCATGTGAGCGTGATCGGCATCCGCGCGGCATTCTTGAGCGCCGCCGACCACTGGTATGGCGCCCTGGATTGTGCACGCGAAAACGTCACAAAACTGTCAAAAAGCCTTGCCATGATGGGGCCCAAGTGAACCTGAAAAACCCGCACCAGGCACTGCTCCCCCCTGTGAGACTCCATGAACCACAGCCTCGACCAGAGTCACCGCGACGCCGATCTGTTTGGCCTGCTCTACGGTTTCAGCTTCCGCCCCGGCGAACGTGGCCGCGAACTGGATTCAGCCAAGGCCCTGCAAGCCCTGCAACACCCCCAGGACACCGATGAATTCCTCTGGCTGCACCTGAACCTGGCCCACGCCGCGTGCGAGCGCTGGATGAAGGCCCACCTGCAACTGCCCGAGGAGTTTTTCGAGGCCTTGCACGAAGGCTCACGCTCGACCCGCATCGAACACGTCGACTCGGCCCTGCTGGCGGTGGTCAACGACGTGGTGTTCAACTTCAGCAGCATGGTCTCCTCGGACATCTCCACCCTCTGGGTCTGTGCGCGCGGCAACCTGATCATCAGCGCGCGCCTGCAACCCCTGCACTCGGTGGACAAGCTGCGCTCCTCGGTGAAGGCCGGCGAACGCTTTCGCTCGCCCCTGGAACTGCTGGTGCACCTGCTGCGCGACCAGGGCGAGGTGCTGACCCAGATCGTGCGCAAGACCAGCCTCAGCGTCGACCAGATCGAGGACCAGCTCCTGGCCGCCCGGGTTTCCAGCAACCGTGCCGAACTGGGGGCCATGCGCCGGGTGCTGGTGCGCCTGCAGCGCCTGCTGGCCCTGGAACCGGGCTCCCTGCTGCGCCTGCTCAACCGCCCGCCGCAATGGCTGCAGAAGGACGACGTCAAGGAGCTGCGCAAATCCACCGAAGAGTTCGCCCTGATCATCAACGACCTCACGGCCCTGGGCGAACGGATCAAACTGCTGCAGGAAGAAATTGCCGCCAACCTCAACGAGCAGACCAACCGCACCCTGTTCACCCTGACCGTGGTCACCGTGCTGGCCCTGCCGATCAACATCATTGCCGGTTTTTTCGGCATGAACGTCGGCGGCATTCCGTTCTCCGGCGACCCGGAGGGCTTCTGGATCCTAGTGGCGCTGGTGGCCACCTTCACCCTGATCGCCGGGCGCTGGGCGTTCCGCAAGCGCCAGGACTACTGAATCACCGGCGCCTACGGGATGGCGCAATGAGCATGAGCACGATGGCGGTGCGGGCTGGATCGGATCAACGGAACGGCTCAATCGCGCAAACACTGATCTGAGGCAGTCTACCTGTAACATTTGGCAACGATCATGGGCGGCACTCCTTTCCAGCAACAGGATTGTCCAGCAATGGCCACCCCGTCCCTGACTGCCACCTCCTCCAGCCTCGACAGCAAACCGCAACTGGATAAAAAACCCGGTGCCTTCACCCTGGTGATCTTCTTCGCCGTGCTGGCCATGGGCTTGTTGTTCACCGCCTACAGCCTGGTGCACGACATGCACGAGCTGGGCACCACCGTCACCACCTGGACCCCGTTCCTGCTGTTGGGCGTGGCGCTGCTGATCGCCCTGGGCTTCGAGTTCGTCAACGGTTTCCACGACACCGCCAACGCCGTGGCCACGGTGATCTACACCCACTCGCTGCCGCCGCAGTTCGCGGTGGTCTGGTCCGGCCTGTTCAACTTCCTCGGGGTGCTGCTGTCCAGCGGCGCGGTGGCCTTCGGCATCATCGCCCTGCTGCCGGTGGAGCTGATCCTGCAAGTGGGCTCCTCCGCCGGCTTCGCCATGATCTTCGCCCTGCTGATCGCCGCCATCCTGTGGAACCTCGGCACCTGGTGGCTGGGGCTGCCGGCCTCCTCGTCCCACACCCTGATCGGCTCGATCATCGGCGTCGGCGTGGCCAACGCGCTGATGCACGGCCGCGACGGCACCAGCGGCGTGGACTGGAGCCAGGCCACCAAGGTCGGCTACGCGCTGTTGTTCTCGCCGCTGATCGGCTTCGTGTTCGCCGCCCTGCTGCTGTTGGCCCTGCGCCTGTTCGTCAAGAACCGCGCCCTGTACAAGGCGCCCAAGGGCGACGCGCCGCCACCGTGGTGGATTCGCGGCCTGCTGATCCTGACCTGCACCGGGGTGTCCTTCGCCCACGGCTCCAACGACGGCCAGAAAGGCATGGGCCTGATCATGCTGATCCTGGTGGGCACCCTGCCCATGGCCTACGCGCTGAACCGCACCATGCCCGCCGACCAGTCGCTGCAGTTCGCCGCAGTGGCCGAAGTCACCCAGCAGGCCCTGATCAAGAGCGCCCCGCAACCGGCGCCGGCCGATCCTCGCGCGGTGCTCTCGGAGTACATGCGCAGCAAGCAAGCGACACCGGAACTGATCCCCGCGCTGGCCGCCCTGACCGGCGCCATCGGCACTGAAGTGAAGGGCTACGGCTCGCTGGCCAAGGTGCCCGCCGAAGCCATGGGCAACGTGCGCAACGACATGTACCTGACCAGCGAAGCGATCCGCCTGATGGACAAGCACCAGGTCGGCCACTTCGACCAGGACACCCGGGACAAGCTGCAGCTGTTCAAGCAGCAGATCGACAACGCCACCCGCTTCATTCCGCTGTGGGTGAAGATCGCCGTGGCCATCGCCCTCGGCCTGGGCACCATGGTCGGCTGGAAGCGCATCGTGGTGACCGTCGGCGAGAAGATCGGCAAGACCCACCTGACCTATGCCCAGGGCGCCTCGGCGGAAACCGTGGCGATGCTGACCATCGGCGCGGCGGACCTGTTCGGCCTCCCGGTGTCGACCACCCACGTCTTGTCGTCGGGGGTGGCCGGGACCATGGTGGCCAACGGCGGCGGGTTGCAGATGCGCACCATCCGCAACCTGGCCATGGCCTGGGTCCTGACCTTGCCGGCGGCGATCCTGCTGTCGGGCAGCCTGTACTGGCTGTTCACCCAACTGTTCTGATCAGCCACCGCCTGCGCCGTCGCCCGCTCAGCCCACGGCGGGCAGGCGGCGGTGCAAGCGAGCGGCGAGCCCAGCCTGCAAGGCAAACGCCAGGACCCCGGTCAGTGGCGCGGAAAAACTCGCCAGGCCGCCCCCCGCCCACATCAGCATCAGGCCCAGGGCCGTGCCGCCGAACCAGGCCGTCAGCCCCACCGGGTTGAAGGCCGCCACGCGATCGAGCGCCGCGCCGTCGGTACGCCCCAGCAGGATCTGCGCCAGGGCCACGCCGACCCAGGCCACCACGAAGATCCCCTGATAGGCCAGGGCCTTGAGCAGGTAGGCGAACACATCCGCCAGCATCAGGCCGTAGACGATGATGCCCACGGCCACCGCCCACATCAGGTAGGAACCGCGCAAGCCGAAGCGGGCGAAGAACGCCTGCATGTTCAGGGTCGCCAGGTAGTAGTTGGCGGTGTTGATCCGGGTCTGGGTGGCCCAGACGAACAACAGGCCCCACAACCCCATCAACTGCAGGATGGCCATCACCACCGAGACTTCATTGAGCGCGCCCTCATGGGGAATGCTGCTTACCAGGTAGATCCCCGCCGCGCCGTTGAGCAAAAAGGTCACCGCGTAGAACGGCATGCCGAAGTTCCAGCGACCGTGGTAGGCGGCGTCTTCGGGCTTGCCGAAGCGCGCGTAGTCGAAGGTGAACAGCATCAGGATCCACACCCCCATGTAGGCCACGAAGCAATCCCACCAGCCGCTACCACTCGGGCTCGCCGGGCCGAAATCCAGCCATTGCGGCTGGTAGCCATAACGCGCGATCGACAGGCCCACGGCGAACAACAAGCCCCCCAGGTACACCGGCAGCAGCACGCCGTTGAGCTTGTCCAGCCAGTGCTGCACGCTGCCCAGGATCAGCGGCACGCTGTACAGCACCACCAGCAGGGCCGCCAGCGGGTACAGCAATTGCGGGTACAGGTGATTGAGCGCCACGGCGATCACCGAACCCTCGAACACCGCGTAATAGATCGCCGTGGAGAAAAAGATCAGGGTCGCCAGGCAAGCCCCGGTGCTGCCGAACAGCAACCGCGAGAACAGCGCCACCGAGAGCCCGCTGCGCATGGCGAAGCGGCTGAGCACGCTGTTGATCAGGCCATAACTGAGCACCGACAGGAGCATGCCGATCAAGGCATTGCGGGTGCCGTAGGACAAGGCCAGAGAGGCGCCGACCACGATGTAGAACATCGCGCTGCACACCGCCCACCAGGCCATGGTCAGGGACAGTCGGCCCATGCGTGCATCGCTGGGAAGGGCCTCGTTGGCCGGGGTCTGCCCGGTTTGATTCGCTTGCGATAAAGCTGCCATGTGCGTGAACTCCAGAACCGATCAAGGGTTGAAGCGCGGGCAGCCGTCACCGCACCGAAGTGCGGCGTTGGCGTACCGTTTGGCATGGCCCGCGCGATGCGGCGGGCAGAATCAGGAAGGAAACAGTTTGCTCAGACAGCTGAGCTTTTTCTTGTAGGAGCGCCGAGCCTCCAGCGCTTCCTCCAGGGTCACCGCGACAAAGCGGGCCTTCTGGTTGGGCTGCATCTGGCCGATCAGGTCAAGGTCGGCGCTGATCACCGTGCCGATCATGGCGTACCCGCCACCGGACACCGCGTCCCGGTGCAGGACAATGGGCTCCAGCCCCGCCGGCACCTGGATCGAGCCGATCGGGTAGCAGCTGTCGACGATGTTCGAAGGGTCGGAACCGGCGCCGAACGGCTGCTCCCGGGGCTGGAAGCTCAAGGCGCTGCCACCCTTGAAGCGATAGCCGATGCGGTCCGCCTCCGAGCCCACGGTCCAGGGTTCGGCAAAGAAGCTGGCCTTGGCCGCGTCGCTCAAGCGTTCGTAGTACAGGCCCGGCACCACCCGCAGGGTGATTTCGCCGCCCAGGGACTGGCGCAGCGCCATGGGCAGGCTAGCGCCCGGGCGGCTCTTGCCGCTGGCGACGCCCACTGGCAGTTCATCCCCAACCGCCAGGCGCCGGCCCTGGAAACCACCCAGGGCGCCCAGGGCGTAAGTCGAGCGGCTGCCCAATACCAGCGGCACATCGATGCCACCGGCCACCGCCAGATAGGCTCGGGCCCCGGCCTTGGGAAAGTCGAAGCGCAGCACTTGCCCGGCCTTGACCGCAAAGGCGGTGTCCAGGTGCATGTCCACGCCATCGAGCTTGGGGGTCATGTGCGCGCCGCAGACCGCCACCAGGGCGTCGGCGCTGAACGCAAGTTCCGGCCCGAGCAATGTGCATTCCAGCCCGGCCGCGCCTGCCGGGTTGCCCACCAACTGGTTGGCCGCGCTCAGGGCGTACTGGTCCAGGGCCCCGGACGGCGGAATCCCCAGGTGATAGAAACCTTCGCGACCCAAGTCCTGCACCGATGTGGCCAGGCCCGGTTTGATGACCTTGATCATGCCAGCACCTCCTGCAGCGATTTGGGATAGCCGACCGGGTCGGCAAGAAAGGCATCCAGGGAAAACTCCACCTCGCGGATGCGCAGGTCGAAGCGCCCGGCCTCGACCTCGGCCACCGCCAGGTCATAGGCCTCGCGGTCGATGGGCTTGAACTGCACGATGTCCCCCGGACGGAAGAACACCATGTGCGCCTTGAGGTAGGCCAGTTGCTGCTGCGGGTCGTAGATCGGCGCCGGCGTGACGCCGAACATCTGGTAGCCGCCGGCGCCACGCACCGAGTAGATGCAGCCGAAACAGCCACCGTGGCCCAGGGTCAGCTTTGGCGTATCCGTGCGCGGCCGCAGGTACTTGGGCACCTGCAACTGCCGCTGGCGCTCGACCATCTGGAACATGAACGGCAGCCCGGCGACGAAGCCCACCATGGAGACGAACCAGGGCGCACCGCTGTGGGCGGCAATGAAGGCCTCGACGTCGGCCAGGCCGTTGATCCGCGCCGCGTACTCAAGGTCGGTGACGCTGGGGTCCTGGTGCCGGTCGCGAAAGCGCATCAGGGTTTCATGGGTCCAGGGGTCGTTGTACAGCACCGGGATCTCGATGATCCGGGTGTGCAGGCTGCGCTCGGCCACCGCTCCGGCCTCGGCCTGCTGCACCGCCTGCAGCAGGTCTTGCGGGGCGATGCGGTCCGGGTCGAAACGGATCTGGAACGAGGCATTGGCCAGGCACACATCCAGCACCCCGTCCAATTCCAGGCGCTGCACGGCGCGGGTCACCGCCATGCCCTTGAAGAAGGCTTCCAGGGACATGCTGTCGCTGACTTCGGCGAACAGGTGCTCGTCGGCACCAAAGCTGTAGCGAATCGGCTGGCTCATGCGACACCTCCGGCGCGGCGCGCGGCCAGCCAGGTTTCCAGGGTTCCGGTGTGAAAATCGGCCTGCTGCAACCAGGGTTCGGCCAGCAGTTCACCGTGCAGCGACAAGGTACTGGCCATGCCGGTCAGGGTGGTCTCTTGCACCGCCCGCCGCGCCCGCGCCAGGGCCTCGTCGCGATCAGCACCGTGAACGATCAGCTTGGCCAGCAGCGAGTCGTAATAAGGCGGCACAGCATAGCCCGGGTACAGATGGCTATCGACCCGCACTCCCGGCCCTTGCGGCCAGATCAGTTGCTCGACCTGGCCCGGGCTGGGGAAGAAATCCCGTGCCGGGTCTTCGGCATTCAGGCGCATCTGCAAGGCCGCGCCGTTGAGCGGGATGTCGCTCTGGCGCAACCCCAGGGGCTCGCCCCCAGCAATGCGCAACATGGCCTGGACCAGGTCGATACCGGTGATCAGCTCGCTGATGGGGTGCTCGACCTGGATCCGCGTGTTCATCTCGATGAAGAAGAACTCGCCGGTGCTGTCGTCATACAGGTACTCCAGGGTGCCGGCGCCCTGGTAACCCAAGGCTTGGGTCAGGCGCACGGCGCTGCTGCACAACTGCTCACGCTGCGCGGCGCTGAGCACCGGCGACGGCGCTTCCTCGAAGATCTTCTGCCGCCGCCGTTGCAGCGAGCACTCGCGCTCGAACAGGTGCACCGCGTGCTGGCCATCGCCCAATACCTGGACTTCGATATGCCGCGCACGGCCGATGAAACGCTCCAGGTACACCGCGCCATTGCCGAACGCGGTCTGGGCTTCGCGTTGCGCCCGCGGGAACTCCTCGGCCAATTGCGCAGCGTCCTGGGCCAGGCGGATCCCGCGCCCGCCACCACCGGCACTGGCCTTGATCAACAACGGAAAGCCCACGCTTTCAGCGGCCTTGAGCGCGGCGTCCAGGTCGAAGAGTTCGCCTGGGGAGCCCGGTACCACCGGCACCCCGGCCGCCTGCGCGGTGCGCCGGGCTTCGGCCTTGTCGCCCATGCGGCGGATGGTCTCGGCGCTGGGCCCGACGAAAATCGCCCCGGCCTCGACCACCGCCTCAGCGAAACCGGCGTTTTCGGAAAGAAAGCCATAGCCCGGGTGCACCGCGTTGGCACCGCTGGCCTGCAAGGCCGCGAGCAGGGCCTGGACATTCAGGTAGCTCTTGTCGGCCCGAGCCGGACCGATGATCTGCACTTCATCGGCCATACGCGCGGCCATGGAGTCGGCATCCGCCTCGCTGCACGCGGCAACCGTGGGAATGCCCAGGGCCTTGGCCGCACGAATGATGCGCACGGCGATCTCGCCACGGTTGGCCACCAGCAACTTCTTGATTGCTTGAGTCATGCCCCGGCCCTCACTGCTTGAGCGTCGCGATGACCTGACCCGGTTCCACCGGATCACCGTCCTGCACCGCAAAGGCGCTGACCTGGCCCGCGCTCCCGGCGGTCAGTTCGGAAAACTGCTTCATGACTTCGATCAGGCCGATCACGGTATCGGCGCTGACGAGGTCGCCGACCTCGACGAAAGGCGCCGATTCAGGGGTGGCCTTGCGATAGAAGGTGCCCGGCAAGGGGGTGATAACACTGTGTTCGGCCATGTCTGTTCCTTTTGGAATAGTTGTAGAAAGGCAGGCAAAAATTCAAAACCCGGGTGAGGCCCGCGTCTGTGCGCGGTGCTTCTTGTCGATGTGCTTACTCTCGATGCGCTCAGCGCGGTGCGCGCACCTCAATGCCGGCCTGGTCCAGCGCGGTGCGGGTCGCCTCGACCAAGTCCAGGGCGCCCGGGGTGTCGCTGTGCAGGCAGATGGAGTCGAACTCGATGGCCAGCTCCTCGCCTTCGACGGTGCGCACCAGGCCGGTCTGGCAGGCGCGCAGCACCTTGGCCGCCACGGCGGCCGGGTCCAGGGCGCGGACATTGCGGGTGAACACGATGGAGCCGCTGAGGTCGTAGTCGCGGTCGGCGTAGAACTCGCGGATCACCGGCTGCCCCAGTTCCCGGGCCACGTGCCAGATCACCGAGTTGGGCATGCAATACAGCAGCAGCTCGGGCTCCAGTTTGCGCAGGTTTTCCACCAGCAGACGCGCCGCCTCCTCGTCCCGGGCCAAATGCATGTAGAGCGCGCCGTGGGGCTTGATGTGTTGCAGCTTCACGCCTTGTACCCGGGCCATTTCACGCAGAGCGCCGAGCTGATAGAGCATGTCGTCCACCAGCTCCTGGGCCGGGGCATTGATGTGCCGGCGACCGAAACCCACCAGGTCGCGAAACCCCGGGTGAGCGCCGATGGCCACCCCCAGGCGCTTGGCCTGCTCGATGGTGCGGCGCATGGTGCCGGGGTCGCCGGCATGGAAGCCGGTGGCGATATTGGCCGAACTGATAAAGCCCATCAGCTCGTTGTCGACGCCATCGCCGATGGTCCAGGGGCCGAAGCTCTCGCCCATGTCCGAATTGAAATCCACTGCCTGCATCACTATTGCTCCAACTCTTGTGACTTCGTGCAACGGAAATTAGAGCGGCCTTGACCCCTTGGGAAGATCTATTATCAGATAGAGCTTCTTCTGAAAAACAGATAAATCTATCGAGCAGCGTTGTGTTTGACGGCAACGGCGTTCGCACGATCGCTTTCGCCGGCAAGCCGGCTCCTACAGGGCAAGGGGGGAATGGGCCATGTCGTTGACCTTGCGCCAGGTGCGCTACTTCGTGGCTACGGCTGAGATCGGGCAGATCTCCCAGGCGGCGATTCACTTGAACATTTCGCAGTCGGCGGTGACCACGGCGATCAAGGAACTGGAGGCCATGCTGGCGGTGCAGTTGTTCGTGCGCTCGGCCCAGGGCATGAGCCTGACCGATGCCGGGCGGCACTTTCTCAACCGCGCCTATGTGATTCTGCGCAGCGTCGAAGATGCGCTGAACAGCCCGTTGCCGGATGACCGGGCCAGCGGCGTGCTGCACCTGGCAGCCAGCTACACGGTGATTGGCTACTTCCTGCCGCACCACTTGCAACGCCTGGAGCACTGGCACCCGGACGTCACCATCGAGCTGCATGAACAGGAACGCCAGGCCATCGAACAAGGCTTGCTGGAAGGCCGCTTCGACATGGCGGTGGTGCTCACCGCCAACCTGACCCACCCGGACATCGTCTCGCAGACCCTGTTCAACTCCGAGCGCCGGCTGTGGCTGCCGGCCCACCATCCGCTGTGCGAGCGCACCAGCATCAGCCTGGCGGACGTGGCCCAGGAGCCGTTCATCCTGCTCACCGTCGACGAAGCCGAACAGAGCGCCATGCGCTATTGGGAACAGGCCGGCCAGCAGCCCAACGTGCGGGTGCGCACCAGCTCGGTGGAGGCGGTGCGCAGCATGGTGGCCAACGGCAGCGGCGTGGCAATTCTTTCGGACCTGGTGCACCGGCCCTGGTCCCTGGAGGGCAAGCGCATCGAGACCCTGAGCCTGAGCGACGCGGTCACGCCGATGAGCGTGGGGCTGGCCTGGCATCGCGAACGCACCTTCACCCCGGCGATGCAGGCCTTGCGTGCCTACTTCCACGACGCCTTCCTCGCACCCCAGCAACTCTCGGCCCGGCGCTGAGCCTCTTGCGCCCCCTGCTGTAGATGCCGCCTTGCCCGTTACCGGGCAAGACGGCATCTACAGGGCTGATTCAGGGGCAGGTCCAGCGTTGCGCGGCGGCGGCGATCTGCCCGGCCAACTGGGCGATGGCCTGCTGGTGGGCCTGCACCAGGCTGCTCAGTTCAACACCCGCCGGCTGACGGATCTGGCTGCTGCAGGTCAGGCTGCGGGCCGGGCCGCCCTCGCCCCGCAGGCGCAGGCTCCAGACCACATCGATCAGCGCATAGCGACCGGGCAGCGATTCGAAACGCCGTACATCGGTCTGCAATGACAGCACCGGGCGCCCGGGCTGCTTGGGCAACCCTTCAAGGTTGCGGGTGCCGAGCTTCTGCTCCATCTGGCTGGCCAGGGCATCGTGGAACTCATCCACCAGCGGCGCGCTCCAGCGCTGGGTTTCGAGAATCGCCAGGGTGCCGCTGTCCTGGCGTACCACCAGTTGCGGCTGGTCCACCTGCACCGGAATGCGCACCGTGGACATTTCGAACTGCGGCCCGCCAGCGCGGGCCGCGCCGCTGCCTTCGGCGACCGGTGGCAGCAGGGTGTAGTAATGGGTAGGCGCGGAGCTGCAAGCGGCCAGCCCCAGGGTCAGGCAGAGCAACAGGGCACGGGTTTTCATGGCTGGGCTTCCGGTACGGATTCGCGAACAGAGGAGGATGGCGACGAGTAGGCATCCGGTTGGTTGTCTTTGAGGCGCCCGCGGATCAGCGCTTCAGGATGACGCCCGAGGAAGTCGGTGAGGACCCGCACCGAACGCGCGGTGCGCTGCACTTCTTCCATGGCCTGGCCGAGTTTCTGGCGCTGTGGCGAATCCTCGGAGAAACTCTCGTTGGCGCTGGCCAGGGTCTTCTTCGACTGTTCCAGGGTGTCGCGCATCTGCGGCAGCACTTCGCCGTTGACCTGCTTCAGGGTCTTCTGCATTTCCACCAGGCTGCCGTTGAGGTTGGCGGCGATGGCGTCGATCGGCAGCTTGCTGATCTTGTCGACCACGGCCTGCAATTGTTCCTGCAACTTGTCCATGCTGCCCGGGATGGTCGGGATCTCCAGCGGCCGCGCCGTAGGGTCATAGGCCACCGGCTTGGCGTTGGCGACAAAGTCCAGGGAGATGTACAGCTGGCCGGTCAGCAGGTTGCCGCTGCGGGGCTGAGCGCGCAGGCCGTTCTTGACGAAGGCGCCGATCAGCTTGGCCGAGCGCCCGTCGTCTTCGCCGCCGGTCTGCTTCACCAGTTTTTCATGGGCCTTGCCCAGGCGCTCGGGATAGATCACCGCGCCGACCAGGGTCGGGAAATACTTGCGCTGTTCGTCGTAGTCCAGGTCCATGGACACCACCTTGCCGATGTTCACCCCGAGGAACTCCACCGGGGCATTGATCGACAGCCCGCGCAGGGCCTGGTCGAAACGCATGCGGATGTAATACGGCGCGCCGTCCGGCGGGGCCAGGGCGGTGTCCTGGTCGCCGAACAGGGTGTACTCGGCGTTCTCTTCGGCCGGCTGGGCATTGGGGCTGTACTTGGGCTCGACGAAGGCAATGCCGCCAGCGAGGATCGACGACACCGACTCGGTGTTGACCTTCAGGCCGTTGGCGCCGAGGGTCACGTCGACGCCGCTGGCGTTCCAGAAGCGGCTGTCGGTGGTGACGTATTTGTCGTTGGGCGCGTTGACGAAGATCTTCACGTCCACGCCCTTGCCGCTGTTGGCCAACTGGTAGGACACCACCTGCCCCACCTCGATGCGCCGGTAATAGACCGGCGAGCCGATGTCCAGCGAACCCAGGTCATCGGTGTGCAGGGTGAAGCGCTTGCCCTTCTGCCCGTAGGTGATGGGCGGCGGGGTTTCCAGGCCCTTGAAGCTGTCCTTGCGCTTTTCCGACTTGCCGGCGTCGGCGCCGATAAAGGCCCCGGAAAGCAGAGTGTCGACCCCGGAAATGCCGTTGGCGCCGATCCGCGGACGCACCACCCAGAACATCGAGTCGTCGGCGGTGAAGGGTTCGGCGGACTGGTCCAGCTCAACCTTGGCCAACACCTTCTTGCGGTCGTCGCTCAAGGCGATGGAGGTCACCTTGCCGATTACCACGTTCTTGTACTTGACCTGGGTCTTGTTGGCTTCCAGGCCCTCGGCGGTCTGGAAGCTGATGGTGATTTCCGGCCCCGCCGATAGGGATTTGTGTACCACCATCGACAGCCCCACCAGGGCCGCGACGATCGGCACCAGCCACACCAGCGAGACGTTGAAGCGCCGCGTGCGCAGCGCCGGGGCGCCAGGAGCGGGCAGCGGATTGTGTGCGTTGGAACCTGGATGTTCAGACATCTTCAACCTCTGCGTCCCAGATAAGCCGGGGATCGAAACTCATGGCGGCCAACATCGTCAGCACCACCACCAAACCAAAAAACAGAATGCCCATGCGCGGATCGATCGAGCTCAGGGCACGAAACTGCACCAGCGCCGCCACCAGGGCCACCACCAGCACGTCGAGCATCGACCAGTAGCCGATCAGCTCGATGAAGCGATACAGCTTGGCGCGCTCGCGCTGGGCCCAGAGGCTGCGGCGCTGGCAGGTCACCAGCAGGGTGCCGAGGACAAAGAACTTGCTGCAGGGCACCACCACGCTGGCAATGAAGATCAGCAGGGCGATGTCCCAGGAACCGTGTCTCCAGAACTCCACCACGCCGCTCATGATGGTGTTTTCACTGGCGCTGCCAAAGATGCTGGTGTGCATCACCGGCAGCAGGTTGGCCGGGATGTAGAAGATCAGGCTGGCCAGGAGAAAGGCCCAGGTGCGCGCCAGGCTGTTGGGCTTGCGCGCATGCACCACGGAGTCGCAGCGCGGGCAGCGGTGCTCGAAGTCCTGGCAGACCTGGCCGCAGGTGTGGCACAGCATCAGTTGGTAATCCCGGGCGTAGGGCGGCGCACTCATCAGTAGCGGCCCTCCAGGTCATCCCAGAGGTAGCGGATGTCCTTGCCGGAAATCAGGATGATCAGCACCGTGAGCATCGCCAGGGCCCACAGCCCCATCCCCGGATGCACATCGAGCATGCCCGCCAGCTTGACGATGGCCACCAGGATGCCCAGCAGGCACACCTCGAGCATGCTCCAGGGGCGCAGGTGTTCCAGGGCGCGCATGCTGGCCTTGAAGCCCGGCGCCGCGCGGCCGACGTTGGCAAAGCCTAGCACCCAGCACAGCAGGATGATCTGCAGGCACGGCGCGAGAATGATGGTCAGGCCGGTGATCGCGGCAATCAGGCTGATGCGGCCCTGGGCCAGGGCCTCGACCGATTGCCAGAGGGTCGCCTCGTTGCTCAGGCCTTCGAGGCTGATCTTGATCACCGGAAACAGGTTGGCGAAGACGAACAACACCCCGGCGGTGATCGACAGGGCGAACAGCTGCTGCACGCTCAGGTGGCGGGCGCGGGCCAGCACCGCGCCACAGCGTGAGCACTGGGCCGTCTGGCCCTTGCCGAGCGGCACGGATTCGTACAGCGAATCGCAGTGTTCGCAGATGATCCAGTTGCGGGAAATAGTCATGGTCTTCAGATAGTCGGGAGGGCGGCAGGTTCAGTGTCTCGAACCTGCTGGCGCATATTTTCAGAAAAACACCAGGACAGTGTCCAGTTTTGTCTGCTGCATCGCCGCCGGTGTCTACGCCATGATAGGCGCCCCGGAGATTTTCGCCGCCCGCCACCGGAGGCGGTCAATCCCGGAGCGCCCTCCCGTTCAATGGACCAGGCGCGTTTGCAGCCACTTGTCCCGCAGCACGTCGTAGGCCCAGTGGTAGAGGTAGGTGTAGGGCAGGAAGAACAACAACACGCCGATGTCGAGGAGGAAGGCCTGCAACAGGCTGATATCCAGCCACCAGGCAATCAGCGGCACACAGAAAGCCACCAGCCCGCCCTCGAACAGCAAGGCATGCAGGACCCGGGTCCTGGCATTGTGTTCAAGCCCCAGACGCTTGAGCAAACGATCGAACAGACCGTTGAACAGCACGTTCCAGCCCAGGGCCAGAAGGCCGATGGCGAGGGTCACCAGGCCCATGTCGGCCATGGGCTTGTCCATGATCCAGGACAGCAGCGGAGTACAGATCGACACCGCCAGCAGCTCAAAGGCTACCGCCTGGAAAATACGTTCGTTAAGGGATTTAGGCAGGCTCATTGCCGTACTCCTGGAGTGAATGTGCTGGCGATCTTCCAGGACCAGGTCGATACTTCATAATCAATAACCATCGATCAAGGCGATAGTTCATGGCCTCACATGAAGTGCTGCTGGCGTTCGTCCAGGCCGCCACCCAGGGCTCCTTTTCCGCTGCCGCACGCAAGCTGGGCAAGAGCCAGTCCACCATCAGCGCAGCCGTGGCGAGCCTGGAAATCGACCTCGATGTCCAGCTGTTCGACCGCACCAGCCGCAAGCCCGGCCTGACCCCGGCCGGGCATGTGCTGCTGCGGCGCGCCGAGGAAATCCTCGCCGCCACCAGCCGCCTGGAAATGGCCGCCGGCCAGTTTTCCCGAGGCATAGAGGCGAAACTGACCGTGGCCTTGTCCGACACGTACCAGTCGGACCGTTTTGAAAGCAGCCTGAGCGCCTTCGAGCAGCGTTACCCGGACCTTGAACTGGAATGCCTGATTGCCGAATGCGAGGACCTGATTGCCCTGGTGCAAAGCGGCCGGGCGCAGATCGCCTTTGCCGAGATGAAGGCCGACTACCCCGCGGACCTGGAGCACAAGACCATGGAGGAGCGCGGTGAAATATCGCTCTTCGTGGCCTGCAAGCACCCCCTGGCGCAACTGGAACACGTGGACGAGGAAAGCCTGCGCCAGCACCGCGAATTGCGCCTGGCGACCGTGCTCAACCCCTACGAAATCCGCAGCCAGGGCCGGGTCTGGTCGGCGCCCAGCTACCTGATGCTGCTGGAGATGGCCCAGGGCGGCTTTGGCTGGGCGCCCCTGCCGCGCTGGCTGGTGGAAGGGTTCGGCGCGGGCAAGTTGCAGGAGCTGCAGGTCCGCGGCTGGCCGCGCACCGTGGCGGTGGACGCGCTCTGGTCACGCCTGCATCCGCCGGGGCCGGCAGGCAGCTGGTTACTGGCGCGGATGCTGCAATGACTGCACTCACCGGCTCCTGAGTCGCCCGCCTCTACAAGGCATCGAGCTGGGCCAGGCGCTGTTCGAGAAAACGCCGCTCGGGGCTTTGGCGGGCCAGGGCCAAGGCGCGTTGGTAGGCTTCGCGCGCGGCGGCGATGCGCCCCAGTTGCCGGCAGAAATCGGCCCGCGCGGCATGGGCCAGGTGGTAATCCTGCAAGTCGCCGCGGTCCAGGATGGCTTCCACTTGCTCCAGCCCGGCAGCCGGCCCATCGCGCTTGGCCAGGGCCACGGCACGGTTGAGTTGGATCACCGGTGAAGGCTGCAAGCGCAGCAGGATGTCATACAGACCGACAATCTGCGCCCAGTCGGTCTGTTCGGCACTCGCGGCCTCGGCATGCACCGCGGCAATCGCCGCCTGCAGGCAATAAGGCCCCGCGTGCCCGCTGCGCAGGCCGCGTTCCACCAGGGCGCAACCTTCCTTGATCAAGTCCTGCTGCCACAACGAACGGTCCTGCTCGTCCAGCAGGATCAACTCGCCAGTGGCAGAGATCCGCGCCGTGCGCCGTGACTCGTGCAACAGCATCAGCGCCAGCAGGCCCATCACCTCCGCCTCGGGCAACAGTTCCAGCAGCAGGTAGCCCAGGCGGATGGCTTCACGGGTCAGCTCATCTCGGGTCAGCTCGGCGCCCATGGAGGCCGAGTAACCCTCGTTGAATACCAGGTAGATCACCCGCAGCACGCTCTCCAGGCGCTCGGGCAATTCACTCAATTGCGGCACCTGATAGGGAATCCCGGCGTCGCGGATCTTCGCCTTGGCGCGCACGATGCGCTGGGCGATGGTGGCCGGGGTGACCAGGAAGGCCCGGGCGATTTCCTCGGTGCTCAGGTCGCAGATCTCGCGCAGGGTCAACGGCACCTGGGCATCCGCCGCCAATGCCGGGTGGCAGCAGGTGAAGATCAGGCGCAAGCGGTCATCCTGCACATCCTCGACGCTCCAGTCGCCCTGTTCGAGCTGCTCCAACTGGCTGAGCAGCGCCGCCTGGGAAGCCGCGAAGCGCGCCCGTCGGCGCAGGGCGTCGATCGCCTTGAAGCGGCCGACGGACACCAGCCAAGCCCGTGGGTTGTCGGGCACGCCAGCGTCCTGCCAGCGTTCGACGGCCACGAAGAAGGCCTCGTGCAGCGCCTCCTCGGCCAGGTCGAAATCCCCCAGCAGGCGGATCAGGGTGGCGAGGATCCGCCGCGACTGCTCGCGGTAGACCTGCGCCACCCGCGCCGTTACCGCCTCCCGGGCTTGCTCGGCCATCAGTCCGGCAGGCCCTGGGTCACCAGGGCCACCAGACGCTCCAGGCTCTGCCCCCAACCGTCATGAAAACCCATGGCTTCGTGAGCCTTGCGGTCGGCTTCGCTCCAGTGCATGGCACGGGCGGTATAGAGGGTCTTGTTGCCCTGCTCCTCGAAGGTCACATGCGCCGTCATGAACGGCTTGCCCGAAGGAATCCAGCCCGGCAGGTAGGCATCGGTAAACACCAGCCGCGACGGGGCGTCGATCTCCAGGAACACCCCCATGGTCGGGTATTCACTGCCATCCGGGGCGCGCATCAGGGTACGAAACTGGCCGCCGACCCACAGGTCCATTTCACACTCCGGGGTGGTCATGCCATGGGGCCCCCACCATTGCACCAGCAAGGCCGGCTCGGTCCAGGCGCGAAACACCGTGTTGCGCGGCGCGTCGATCAAGCGGCTGATCGACAATTCATGCTCGGCGGGCCTGTGGCCTGCGGTTTGGAAAGTCATCGCGAAACTCCTGTTTAAGGGGGATCAGGGATTCAATTCACGTACCGGACGCACTTCGACGCTGCCGACCCGGGCGGCCGGAATATGCCCGGCGACCTGGATCGCTTCATTCAGGTCCCGGGCCTCGATCAGGTAGAAACCGGCCAGCTGTTCCTTGGTTTCAGCGAACGGGCCGTCGGTGATCGACAGCTTGCCGCCGCGCATGCGCACCGTGGTGGCGCACTGCACCGATTGCAGCGCCTCGGCGGCGAGCATCCGCCCACTGCCCTGCACCGACTCGGCATAGGCCAGGCATTCGGCGTCCTCGGGACTGTCGGGCAGGCTGTGCAGCAAGCGCTCGTCGCTGTAGACCAGGCATAGGTATTTCATGGGCACCTCCGGACTCGGGCTGAGCAACTATGGTCGCTGTTTTGCACTTTGGCGAACCGCTCGCTGTTCAGGGTTGCAGGTCGAACAGGGTGGTCCCGGTGAGCATGTCGAACGGCGCCGACCAGTGCTCGTGCACCACCTGCCACTGGCCGTCGCGACGTTGATAGGCCGCGCTGACACGCATCCAGCAGGCCTTGGTCACGCCCTCGGCGTCGGTGCCGCCGCAATGGGCCAGCCAGTGGGCGAAGGCCAAGTCTTCGGTGGCCCGCACCTGCAGTTGGTGGAACTCGAAAATGCCCGGGCCGGGGCAGACCTGCATGCACGCCTCCCAATGCGCGCGGTAGGCGGCCTTGCCCTTGAACTGCAAGGCCCCGACTGCGTCGAAGGAGGTGATGTCATCGGCGTAATAGCTGACGATGCGCTCGATATCCCGGGCCACCACTGCCTGCTGCCAATGGTCGATCAGGCTGCGCACCTGCGCTTCGTTGGATGGATTGAGCATGGCGAAACTCCTCAAGAGTGAATTCAACCGCGGTTAAACAGCCCCAGCACCGCGCCGTCGACTGTTCGGTTCACCCTTAGTCGCCTGGCCGTTCGCGCAATCGACAAGGCACAGAAAAAAATTTACCCGTTGGGCAAAATCGCTAGAATCCGCACCCTTCTCCCGACCGGATCGCCCTGCCCGTGACCACACGCCTCGTGCCTTATGAACAGCTCGACAGCCACCAGCATGCGCGCTTGCTGGAGCTTGAAGTACGGCCCGGACAGAAGGCGTTTAGCGGGGACATTCACGGCGCGCTGCACTCCCTGGTCAATGCGCCCCAGGGTGCGATCAAGGGCTTTGCCCTGCTCAGCGACGAGCGGCCGGTGGCCTTCCTGCTGCTCAAGCGCCCGCCGTGCCTGCCGGCCTGGGCCGATGCCGACAGCGCTAGCCTGCACGCCCTGCAGGTGGACCAGCGGTTCCAGGGCCAAGGCTTCGGCCAGGCCTGCCTGCAAGCCATTCCCGCCGCCGCGCGCCAAGAGTGGCCCGGGCTCAAGGGCCTGAACCTGGCAGTGGACAGCGACAACCAGCCAGCCCTCAGGCTGTACCGCAAGCTGGGCTGGGTGGAGAACGGCGAGGCCTGCAAGGGCCGGATCGGTTATGAACGGCGGATGGTGCTGGCGTTCTGAGTGGCCCGCATGGGCTCGGAACGATCCAGATCCGCCGCGTTTACCTTCATCAAACTGACGGTTTCAAAGCATTAGCGCGCAAGACTCAACACCATCTCATGCCAGGCCATGCCGCCGTGGTCCGACTCCGACGCCTTGACGTAGACAAAACCGAAGCGTTGGTACAGCGGTACATGGCGTTCCTTGCACATCAGGTGGATACGCGCCTTGCCCAGCTCGCCCATGCGCGCGATGAAGGCGTTCAGCAATGGCCGGGACAGACCCAGGCCCTGGAAGTCCGGGTGCACCACCACCGACATGATCACCACTTCGGAACCGGCCGGGTCGTGGCCGATCAGTTCCTTGAAAGCCTCGTCGGCCATCTGCACCTCGAAGGTGGCGCCGGCGTTGATGAAGCCGGCCACCACGCCCTCCACTTCGGCAACGATAAAACCCTCCGGCCAGGTGGCGATGCGGGTGGCGATCTTTTCCCGGGTCGCGGCTTCGTCGCCTTCGTAGGCCAGGGTTTCGATGGCGAAGCAACGGTCCAGGTCGGTGGGCACTACGGTGCGGATCAGCGGGGTCGAAGCGGTCATGGGGCGGCAACCTGAAGTCGGTGAAGGATGGCGGATTCTAGCAAGAGTGGCGCCGCGCCGAGCCTGGCGTATGCAGGGCATAGGGATCATCGGGGACGCCGTAAAGCTTTCATATAAACCCTGGCAAGCGCGGCGCCCAGGGATTATCTATCAGCTCCCCGACGCCTGCTGGCCGGCCCTGTCGAGCCGGTCGTGCCGCGTCTTGCCCACAGGACCTTCCCCATGAGCAACATCCAGATCGGCCTTCTTCTGCTGTTCGGCATCGCCACCTTCGGCTGCATCACCCTGTACATCGACTTTGTGCATGAGCGGCGCCGCGGCGAGAAATCCCTGAGCGGCGCCACCCGCCAGGATCAGAGCCCCACCAGGCGATAACCCACCTGCAACTCGGTGATCAGATGCTGGGGCTGCGCCGGATCGGCCTCCAGCTTCTGCCGCAGATGGGCCATGTGCACCCGCAGGTAATGCGCCCGGTCGACGTAATCCAGGCCCCAGACCTCCAGCAGCAGCTGGCGATGTGTCAGCACCCGGCTCTGGCCGCGGATCAGCGCGCAGAGCAGGCGGTATTCGATCGGCGTGAGGTGCACCGGCTGCCCTTCGCGGTGCACTTCATGGGTCGCCAGGTCGACCTCGATCACGCCGAAGCTCACCTTGCTGGTGGCCGCCGCCGCGCCGCTCTGGCCATGGCGGCGCAACTGCGCGCGAATCCGCGCCAGCAACTCCGGCACGCCGAACGGCTTGACCAAGTAGTCGTCGGCCCCGGCGTCCAGGGCCGCGACCTTCTCGTCTTCGCGGTCCCGGGCCGAGAGCACCAGGATCGGCACCGCCAGCCAGCCGCGCAGCTCGCTGATCAGCTGCTTGCCGTCGCCGTCCGGCAGGCCCAGGTCGACGATCACCAGGTCCGGCTGGCGGCTGGCGGCATGGATCAGTGCGCGCTTGACGCTGTCGGCCTCGAATACCTGGAAGCCTTCGTCCTCCAGGGCAATGCCGACAAAGCGGCGGATATTGGCTTCGTCCTCGACGATCAGGATGCGTGCGCTGCTCATAGGGCTTCCATGGAAGGCGGCTGACCCGCCGGCAAGGTGATGACAAAACTCAGCCCGGCGTCGGCGTGAGGCTGGGCCTCGATGCGCCCGCCATGGGCCTCGACAATACGCTTGGCCAGGGCCAGGCCCAGGCCGATGCCGGCCACGGCAGACTCCTGCTGGCCGCGGCTGAAGGCTTCGAACAGGCTGTCCGGGGAACTGCCCTTGGGGCAGCCGGGGCCGGAATCGCTGACCTGCAGGATGATCTGCTGGTCGACCTGGCGGGCACTGATCTGCACCAGGGTGCCGGCCGGGGTGTACTTGGCGGCATTGTCCAGCAGGTTCACCAGCACCCGTTCCAGCAGCAGCGCGTCCACCTCCACCAGCGGCAAGTGTGGCGCCATGACGACCCGCAACTGATGCTTGGCCAGGGGCTCGCGCAACTGGCGCAAGGCACTGCCGACGATCTCCTCCAGGGAATTCCACTGACGCTTGAGGCGCACGCCGCGCTCCTGCATGCGCGCCATGTCCAGCAGGTTTTCGATCAGCCGCTGCATGGACGAGGCCTGGTCGTGAATCCCCCCCAGCAGGTGCTTGAGCGGGCCGTCCGCGGCGTGCGGCAAGGCGGCGTCGGCAGCACCGATGATGGTCGTCAATGGCGTGCGCAGGTCGTGGGAAATCGCCGCCAGCAAGGTGTTGCGCATGCGCTCGCCTTCCATCTGCACCACCGTGCTCTGGGCCACTTCGACGTAGTGCACGCGCTCCAGGGCAATCGCCAGCTGGCTCATGCACGCCTCCAGCAGGCGCCGCTCCTCCGGTTCGGCCAGGCGTTCGGCATCCGCCAGTTCCAGCACCAGCACCCCGCGCACCCGCATCGGCGCCTTGAGCGGCAGGTAGCAGCCCTTGGCCGCCGCCAGGGTATCGGTGCCGCGTCCCGCCGGCAGGGCGTGATCATAGGCCCACTGGGCGATGCTCTCGTCGATGGCCAGGACATTGGCGCTCAGGGCGCGCACGCGATTGTCGGCATCCGGCAGCGCCAGCCCGACCCGGGCCTCGAACACCCCGCTGAAGGTGCGCAGGGCCACGGCGCAAATCTGTTCCTCGGTCAGCGCCGCCGACAGCTCCCTGGCCAACCCGGCCAGGGAAGTGGCGCGGCGCTCGCCCTCGGCGGCGGTGCGCGCCTGGTGGCGCAGGCGTGCGGTGAGCTGGCCGGTGATCAGGGCAATGCCGAGCATCAGGGCGAAGGTGAAGAAGTACTGGGTGTCGTTGACCGTGAACGACCACACCGGCTGGACGAAGAAGAAGTCGAAGCACAACACCGCCAGCATCGCCGCCCAGACGCCCGGGCCGCGCCCAAAGCGCAGCGCCACCAGCACCACGGTGAGCAGGAACAGCATGACCACGTTGGCCGGGTCGAACACCTTGAGCAGCAGCGCCGCCACCGCGGTCGCGGCAAAACACGCCAGGCTCGCCCACAGGTAGGCCGGCGCGCGGCTCGGCGGCAGCCCGGCCTCGGGTTTATCCGCAGGCACCGGGCGTCGGCTCAAGGGGCCGTTGGCGATCACGATCTGATCGATTTCCGGGTGCTGGCGGCTGATCCGGTCGCTCACCGACTGGTGCCAGAACTGCCAGACCTTGCGCGGGTAATGGCCCAGCACCAGGCGGTTGGCGTTGTGCTCGCGGGCACAGGCCACCAGTGCCTCGGCCACGTCCAGGCCGGGCAGCGTCGCGGTTTCGGCGCCGAATTCGGCGGCCAGGGCCAGGGTCTTCATCGCCGCCGCATAACGGCTGGAGCCGTGGCCACGGCGCTGCGCCGAGGCCACGTGCACCACCATCCAGTCGGCTTCGAGCTTCTGCGCCAGGCGCGCGGCTTCACGCACCAGGCGTTCGTCCGCCGGGTCGCCGGCCACCCCCACCAGCAGGCGCTCGCGGGCCGGCCACAGGGCATTGATCGAGCGCTCGCGGCGGTAGTCGCGCATCTGCGCATCGACCCGGTCGGCGGTGCGACGCAGGGTCAGCTCGCGCAGGGCCAACAGGTTGCCCTTGCGAAAGAAATGCCGTGAAGCCCGCTCGGCCTGGGGCCCCATGTAGACCTTGCCGTCCTTGAGGCGGCGCAGCAGGTCATCCGGCGGCAGGTCGATCACCAGCACTTCGTGGGCTTCGTCGAACAGGTGGTCGGGCACGGTCTCGCGCACGCGAATGCCGATGATGCCGCTGACGATGTCGTTGAGGCTTTCCAGGTGCTGGACGTTGAGGGTGGTCCAGACATCGATCCCGGCCCGCAGCAGCTCTTCCACGTCCTGCCAGCGCTTGGGGTGGCGCGAGCCGGGGACGTTGCTGTGGGCCAGCTCGTCCACCAGCAGCACCGCGGGATGCCGCGCCAGGGCCGCGTCCAGGTCGAATTCGGGCAAGGCGTAGTCGCGGTGCATCAGGCGGTGACGCTCCAGCACTTCCAGGCCCTGCAGCAGCTCGGCGGTTTCCCGCCGGCCATGGGTTTCCACCACCCCGGCCACCACGTCGCGGCCCAGGGCCACTTCGCTGCGGGCGGCGGTGAGCATGGCGCAGGTCTTGCCAACCCCGGCGTTGGAGCCGAAGTAGATCCGCAGCTTGCCGCGCTGGGCGGCCTGTTCATCCTGCTGCAGCTTTTCCAGCAGCGCGTCGGGGTCGGGACGCCCGTCGCGGGGCGGGGAACTCGCATCGAGCACAGTCATGAGCTTCCTTAAATGAACAATGCGGCGCTCCGGGGAGCGCCGCATTGTCAGTCCTTGCCTCAGACCAGGCCAAGCCCGGCCAGCAGCATGTCGATCAGCTTGATCCCGGCAAAGGGCACCAGCACCCCGCCCAGCCCGTAGATCAGCAGGTTGCGGTTAAGCAGGGCCGCCGCGCCGATGGATCGGTACTTCACCCCCTTGAGCGCCAGGGGGATGAGGAACACGATGATCAGCGCGTTGAAGATCACCGCACTGAGAATCGCCGAGTTCGGGCTGGTCAAGTGCATCACGTTCAGCGCCCCCAGCTGCGGGTAAGTGGCGACGAACGCGGCCGGTACGATAGCAAAATACTTGGCCACGTCGTTGGCCACGCTGAAGGTGGTCAGGGCGCCGCGGGTCATGAGCATCTGCTTGCCGACTTCCACCACCTCGATCAGCTTGGTCGGGTTGCTGTCGAGGTCGACCATGTTGCCCGCCTCTTTTGCCGCCTGGGTGCCGCTGTTCATCGCCACGGCCACGTCAGCCTGGGCCAGGGCCGGGGCGTCGTTGGTGCCGTCGCCGGTCATGGCCACCAGCTTGCCCTTAGCCTGGTAGTCGCGGATCAGTTGCAGCTTGTCCTCGGGACGCGCCTCGGCGAGGAAGTCATCGACCCCGGCCTCCACGGCAATCGCCGCGGCGGTCAGGCGGTTGTCGCCGGTGATCATCACGGTCTTGATGCCCATGCGCCGCAGTTCGGCAAAGCGCTCCTTCATCCCGCCCTTGACCACGTCCTTGAGCTCCACCACGCCCAGGGCCTGGACGCCGTCGCTGACCACCAGCGGCGTGCTGCCGCGCCGCGAGACTTCATCGACCTTGGCCTGCAAGGCCGGCGGGAAGCTGCCCCCCAGGGCTTCGATGTGCCGGCGAATGGCATCGGCCGCGCCCTTGCGGATGCTGCGGCCCTCCGGCAGGTCGACGCCGCTCATGCGGGTCTGCGCGGTGAACTGCACGAAGCTGGCGCCCAGGGCCTCGATGTCGCGGCCACGGATGTCGAACTTCTGCTTGGCCAGCACCACGATGCTCCGGCCTTCCGGGGTTTCGTCCGCCAGGGAAGCCAGTTGCGCGGCGTCCGCCAGCTCGCTGTCCTTGATCCCTGGCGCCGGCAGAAAAGCGCTGGCCTGACGGTTGCCCAGGGTGATGGTGCCGGTCTTGTCGAGCAGCAGCACGTCGACGTCCCCCGCCGCTTCCACGGCCCGCCCGGAAGTGGCGATGACGTTGGCCGACATCATCCGGCTCATGCCCGCCACGCCGATAGCCGACAACAGGCCGCCGATGGTGGTGGGAATCAGGCACACCAGCAACGCCACCATCACCGTGGCGCTGATCACGCTGCCGGTGCCGCTCATGGCCACGGCAAAGATCGAGTACGGGCTCAGGGTCACGATCACCAGCAGGAACAGCAGGGTCAGGCCGACCAGGAGAATGGTCAGGGCCACCTCGTTGGGGGTTTTCTGGCGCTTGGCCGACTCCACCATGGAGATCATCCGGTCCAGGAACGACTCGCCGGGGTTGACGCTGATGCGCACCACCAGCCAGTCGGACAGCACCTTGGTGCCGCCGGTGACCGAGGAAAAGTCGCCCCCGGCCTCGCGGATCACCGGCGCCGATTCACCGGTGATGGCGCTCTCGTCCACCGTGGCCACGCCTTCGATGACTTCGCCATCCAGCGGCACCAGGTCGCCGGCCTCGATCAGCACCACCATGTCCTTGCGCAGCTCGCTGGCGGCCATCGGCAGCCAGGCGGCGCCATGCTTGGGCTGCTGCAACAGCTTGGCCAGGGTCTGGCGCTTCATGCCCTTGAGGCTGGCGGCCTGGGCCCGGCTGCGGCCCTCGGCCAGGGCTTCGGCGAAGTTGGCGAACAGCACGGTGAACCACAACCACAGGGTGATGCTGAGGATGAAGCCACTGGAGGCCTCGCCCGCGCCACCCAGGGACTGGAACCACAGCAGGGTGGTGAGGACGCTGCCCAGGTAGACCACGAACATCACCGGATTCTTCCACTGCGCCTGGGGCAGCAGCTTCTTCACGGCATCCAGGCACGCGGTGAGCAATAGCCCACGGTCGAACAACGCTATACGAGGGGTGCTACTCATGATCGACGTCTCTTACTCACTGGCCGCAACGGGCGAGGAATGCAGGGGCGCTTGGGCATCCAGCGCCAGGTTGAGTTGCAGCACATTGACCCGGGGCTCGCCCAGCAGGCCGAAGGTGCGGCTTTCGCTGTGGTCCTGCAGCAGCGCCTGCAGATCGGCCAGCGGCAGGTTGCGCAGGCGGGCGACCCGGTTCAATTGCAGCTGGGCGTTGGCCAGGGAAATGTGCGGGTCCAGGCCGGAAGCCGAAGCGGTCACCGCGTCCACCGGCACCGGAGTGTCCGCCGCCAGGCCGTTGAGCTGGCGGTAGGCGCTGACCCGCGCCGCCACGCTGTCCACCAGCTTCTGGCTGGTGGGGCCCAGGTTGCTGGCACCACTGGCCCCGGCGTTGTAGGGCTGGGGCACGCTCTTGCTCGGGTCCAACGGATCGCTGCCCAGGGTCATGCTCGGGCGGCCCTGGAAATACTCCGGGCGACTGAAGGACTGGCCGATCAGCTTTGATCCCACCACCAGGCCGTCACGTTGCACCAGGCTGCCCTGGGCCTGGAACGGAAACAGCAGGTTGGCCAGCACCGTGGTCGCCAGCGGATAGGCCAGCCCGGTGAGCAGCATGAAGAACACCGCCGACACCAGCACCGGGCGCAACAGGCCCTTGAACAGCACCGTGGTGGCGCCTTGGGTTTGCATTTGCGTAGTCATCACAACCCCTTATTTGTAGGTCTGGCCGGCCAGCAACTGCAGTTGCTCCACCAGCGGGCCGAGCGCGAGGGCCGGCAGGAAAGTCAGGCCACCGACCACCAGCACCACGAACACCACCAGGAACATGAACAGCGGTGTGGCGGTGGGAATGGTGCCGGCACCGGCCGGGATATTCTTTTTCGCCGCCAGGGAACCGGCCACGGCCAGCATCGGCAGCATGGTGAAGAAGCGCCCCATGAGCATCGCCAGGCCGATGGTGGTGTTGAAGAACGGCGTGTTGGCGTTCAGCCCGGCAAACGCCGAACCGTTGTTCGCAGTGCCCGAGGCGTAGGCGTAGAGCACCTCGCTGAAACCATGCGGGCCAAGGTTGTTGAGGCTGTTCATGGTGTCCGGCCACAGCGCTGCCAGGGCGGTGAAACCAAGGATGCAGATCGGGTGCGCGAGCACCGAGAGCATCACCAGCTTGATCTCCCGGGCCTCGATCTTCTTGCCGAGGAATTCCGGGCTGCGGCCGATCATCATGCCCACCAGGAACACCGTCAGCAGGGCGTACTGGATCAGGTTGATAAAGCCCACGCCGTCACCGCCGAACACGCAGTTGAGCATCATCTGCGCCAGGGGCACGAAGCCGCCCATGGGGGTCAGCGAGTCGTGCATGGCGTTCACCGAACCGGTGGTGGCGCCGGTGGTGGTGGTGACGAACAGCGCGGTGTCGGCGATGCCGAAGCGCAGCTCCTTGCCTTCCATGTTGCCGCCGCTCTGGGTCGCCGACAGTTGCTGGTCGACACCGACCTGGGTCAGCAGCGGATTGCCGCCCTGCTCCGCGGTGAAGACGATGGCCAGGAAGCCGACGAACATCACCAGGAAGGTGCCGAAGAACACCCAGCCCTGACGCCGGCGCAGCAGCATGCTGCCAAAGGCGTAGGTCAGCGCCGAAGGGATCAGCAACATGCTGAGGATGTGCAGGACGTTGGTCAGCGGCGTCGGGTTCTCGAACGGGTGGGCGGCGTTCATGCTGAAGAAGCCACCGCCGTTGGTGCCGATGTGCTTGATCGACTCGAAGCTGGCCACGGCGCCGACGATCAACTGCTGCTGGGCGCCTTCCAGGGTGGTGGCCAGGGCCTCGGAATTGAGGGTCTGGGGCATGCCCTGCCAGACATAGACCAGGGCCATGAGCAGGCACAGCGGCAGCATCACCCGGTACAGGGTGCGGGTGAAGTCGACCCAGTAGTTGCCGATGTCCGCCGAGCTGGAACGGCTCAGGCCGCGAATGAAGCCGGCAGCCGCGACAACCCCTGCGGTAGCGCCGACGAACATCAGGAAGGTGATCACCGCCATCTGGCTGAAGTTCGACAGGCTGCTTTCCCCGGAATAGGCCTGCCAGTTGGTGTTGGTGATAAAGGACGCGGCGGTGTTGAACGCCAGGTCCGGGGTCTGCGCCGCCAGCCCCAGGGGGTTGAGAGGCGTCATGCCTTGCAGGCGCAGGACCAGGTAGCCCAGCAGCATCATCGCCGCGTTGGACAGCAGCAAGGCCGAGCCGTAACGCGCCCAGCCCATGGTTTCAGCGGGGTTGATCCCCAGCAGGCGATAGGTGGCGCGCTCCGGCAAGGCGTGGCCACGGCCGCTGAACACCCGGGCCAGCCATTGGCCCATCAGCGCGGCTAGCCCGGTCATCAGACCGAGGATCACCGCGTATTCCAGCACAGTACTCAACATGTCGATACTCCGTTCAAATCTTGCCCATGGCGACGATGACCAGGGCCGTCAGCACAAAGAACCCCAGGGGCAGGCCCACGAAGATCAGGTCGAACATGGCTGGTTTCCTTTCTCGTAAATGCCCGGACGGGCGAATGAAAATGCGTGGCAGGCGCTGGGTGCGGTCATCAGAATTTCTCGGCACGGATCAGCGCGTAACCCAGGTAGGCGAACAGCAGCACGGCGCAGAAACCGCTGGCGCCATAGATGAATTGCAGTGTCAGCAAGGCAGCTCCCCTTAATCCGTTGAGGCGGCGCCGCGACCGCAGCTAGCGGCCCGGCGCGCAACCGGTCAGAGCGCCCGGCAACGGGCGCTGGCAGGGAGTCGGGAACGCCTCGTCCACCGCTCTCCTCTGCGCCACGCAGGTTAGGTGAGGGCGCATCAAGGTCGGGCACTGATTGCGGGGGGCGGTATTAAGACGGCGTATAGATTGCGCGGCAGGCGGGGAAAATCGGGGGCCGGCCAGCGCCCCCGAGGGGATCATTCACTTTTCAGCGGCAGCCAGACCTCCACCACGCCGCTGCCGGTCTCGGGGTTGAAATCGGCGCTGTAGCGCTCGAATTCCGGAGCATCGGCGGCCTCGCGGCCGGACTGGGGCAGCCAGGTTTTCCAGATGTAGTTGAAGGTCTGTGGCAGCTCCTGCAGGGAACCGCCGTGCTCGAACACCGCGTAGTTCTGCGGCTGCACTTCGATCCAGCGATAGCGCTCGGGCAGATCGTCGAGCTTGCTGATCTCGACCCCGGCCAGGTATTCGAAGCTGCCCTGGCCGTCGGGGTTGCAGCAGACGCCGTAGGTCACCTCATCCACCTGCCCCGGCACCCGGCCGATGTGGGGGATGAAGCGCTGCCACAACTGGCCGATGTCCTGGCCGGCGCCTGGGGTAAACCGCTCGCTGAAGCCGGCGATCAGCAGAAAACGCTCTCTTTCGAAGCGAGGTTCGGGACCTGCGCCCTGTTTTTGCTCATCCATGAATGCCACTCCTGCCGCAGAAAAGATGGGTTCGCCAGCCAGTATAGAAGCCAATCGCCTGGGCCAGGATCAGAGCGCCGGAAGGTCGGTGCCCCCAGCGCCGACGATGAACTCCTGGTAACCGGATAGGATCACGTACACCGCGAAATAGCAGAAGATCGCCGCAGATGCCAAGTAGGAGTAGCGCAGCAGCTTATCCCCCAAGAGCTTGCCGCCCTGGGTCGCGGCCAGGCACAGGCCCAGGGTCCAGAGCAGCCCGGCACAGAAGAAACCGGCGAGGAACAACCCGGAATTGGCGATCCCGCCGCCCCCGGATCGTGCAATCAGGGTGCCGCCCACCGCGGCGAACCAGAGGATCGCGCTAGGTGAGGACATGGCCAGGAAGATCCCGCGCAAGAACTCCTTGCGCGGTGAACCGCGGTCCGCCTCCCCGGCCGTGGCCAGTGTCGTGCTGTGATGAATCGCGGCATGGATCATCTTCGCCGCGAAGTACACCAGCAGTGCCGACCCGCCAATCCACAGCACCCAGCGCACGCTTTCGTACTGCAGCAGCACGGTCATCCCGGCCAGGGCCAGCAGCGCGTAGATCAGGTCACCCACGCAGGTCCCCAGGCCCAGGCAGAAGCCCTGGAAATAGCCACGCTGCATGGCCAGGGTAATCATCGCGATATTGGCCACGCCGATGTCCAGGCACAGTGAAAGGCTCAGCAAGAAGCCGCTGGTAAACTCCATCATTCATCCCGTTTGATGCTGTTGTTCGAAGAGGTATCGAGGCCCGCCGAGCCCTGAAAAATCGCCCAGGCCGATCTGGATCGCAGCCCTTGCAGGCAAAAAGCGTGCACGTTATATCGGCAAATCATCAGCCCTCGCAAATCCGCCCGGCGCCACAAAAATAATCTTCCGCCCCTCTGGACAAGGCGCCAGCGCCGCCCTTATCGTCTGCCCCGCAGGCCACCGCAGTGGCCAACGTCGCTCGGACGGTTCCGGGCGCTTACGTCTTTTCGAGGCAACAATGGCCGAACAAGGTTCGCCGCGCCGCTTTGCGCGCATCGATCGTCTTCCCCCCTACGTTTTCAATATCACTGCCGAGCTGAAGATGGCTGCGCGTCGGCGCGGCGAAGACATCATCGACTTGAGCATGGGTAACCCCGACGGCGCGACTCCGCCGCATATCGTCGAGAAACTGGTCACCGTCGCCCAGCGCGAAGACACCCATGGCTACTCCACCTCCAAAGGCATTCCACGGCTGCGCCGGGCGATTTCCCGTTGGTACAAGGACCGCTACGAGGTCGACATCGACCCGGAAAGCGAAGCCATCGTCACCATCGGTTCCAAGGAAGGCCTGGCGCACCTGATGCTGGCCACCCTGGACCAGGGCGACACGGTGCTGGTACCCAACCCCAGCTACCCGATCCACATCTACGGCGCGGTGATCGCCGGCGCCCAGGTGCGCTCGGTGCCACTGGTACCCGGCGTGGACTTCTTCGCCGAGCTGGAGCGGGCCATTCGCGGTTCGATTCCCAAGCCGAAGATGATGATCCTGGGCTTCCCCTCCAACCCCACCGCCCAATGCGTGGAGCTGGATTTCTTCGAACGCGTGATCGCCCTGGCCAAGCAGTACGACGTGCTGGTGATCCACGACCTGGCCTACGCCGACATCGTCTACGACGGCTGGAAAGCCCCGTCGATCATGCAGGTGCCAGGGGCCAAGGACATCGCGGTGGAGTTCTTCACCCTGTCCAAGAGCTACAACATGGCCGGCTGGCGCATCGGCTTCATGGTCGGCAACCCGGAGCTGGTCAACGCCCTGGCGCGGATCAAGAGCTACCACGACTACGGCACCTTCACCCCGCTGCAGGTGGCGGCGATTGCCGCCCTGGAAGGCGACCAGCAGTGCGTGAAAGACATTGCCGAGCAGTACCGGCAACGGCGCAATGTGCTGGTCAAGGGCCTGCATGAGCTGGGCTGGATGGTGGAGAACCCCAAGGCCTCGATGTACGTCTGGGCCAAGATTCCCGAAGCCTATGCACACCTGGGCTCCCTGGAGTTCGCCAAGAAACTGCTGGCCGAGGCCAAGGTCTGCGTCTCCCCGGGAGTGGGATTCGGTGAGTACGGCGACGATCATGTGCGCTTCGCCCTGATCGAGAACCAGGACCGGATTCGCCAGGCGGTGCGCGGCATTCGTGGCATGTTCCGCGCCGACGGGCTGGTGCAGAAAAGCTGAGGGTCTTTCAGCCACAAAAAAACCGCAGCGATGCGGTTTTTTTGTGCCCCTGTTTCACCGGCGAGCCGTTTAAACCACCAACGACAGCAACAGGATAAAGATCAGGCCCACCACCGAGAGGATGGTTTCCATCGCCGTCCAGGTCTTGAAGGTCTCGGCCACGGTCATGTTGAAGTACTGCTTGACCAGCCAGAAACCGGCATCGTTGACGTGGGACAGGATCAGCGATCCGGCACCGGTGGCCAGCACCAGCAGCTCGCGGTTGACCCCGGGAATCATCCCCACCACCGGCACCACGATGCCCGCGCCAGTGATGGTCGCCACGGTGGCCGAACCGGTGGCAATGCGAATCACCGCCGCCACCAGCCAGGCCAGGAGAATCGGCGAGATCTGCGCGTTGACCGCCATGTGGCCGATCACATCACCCACGCCGCTGGTCACCAGCATCTGCTTGAAACCACCGCCGGCACCGATGATCAGGATAATCGCCGCGGTAGGTGCCAGGCTGGCGTCGAGCAGGCCGAGGATCTGCTTGGAGCCGATGCCCTGCTTGTAGCCGAAGGTGTAGAGCGACAGCAGCAAGGCCAGCAGCAAGGCACTGATCGGGTGGCCGATCATGTCCATCCACAGGCGGAAGAAGTGCCCGTCCGGCAGCGCCACGTCGGCGAAGGTCTTGAGCAGCATCAGGAACACCGGCAGCAGCACGGTCAGCAGGGTCACGCCGAAGCTCGGCAGGTTCTGCGAGGTGTTTTCACGGGCCAGCTGGTCGACCAGCTCCTGGGACGGGTGGCCCGGGATGTACTTGGCAATGAAGGTGCCGTAGATCGGACCGGCAATGATGGCGGTCGGCAGGGCAACGATCAGGCCGTAGAGAATGGTCTTGCCGATGTCGGCGCCGAACACGCCGATGGCCAGCAGCGGCCCCGGATGCGGCGGCACCAGGCCGTGCACCGCCGACAGGCCGGCCAGGAGCGGAATGCCGATCTTGATCAGCGACACCCCGGTGCGCCGGGCAACGATGAACACCAGCGGGATCAGCAGCACGAAGCCGATCTCGAAGAACAGCGGAATGCCCACCAGGAAGGCGGCGAACATCATCGCCCACTGCACCCGCTCCTTGCCGAACGAGCGGATCAGGGTCTGGGCGATCTGATCGGCACCGCCGGATTCGGCCATCATCTTGCCGAGCATGGTACCCAGGGCCAGGATGATGCCGACAAAACCGAGCACCCCGCCAAAGCCGTCCTGGAACGCCTTGATGATCTTGTCCACCGGCATGCCCGAGGTCAGGCCGAGGAACCCCGCGGCGATGGTCAGGGCAATAAAGGGATGCAGCTTGAATCGGGTGATCAACACGATCAGACCGATGATAGTGACCACTGCATCAACCAGCAGATAGGTCTCTTGGGACATGCCAAACATGGGATTGCCTCCGGTTTGTTGTTTTTATTAAAGCGTTAAAAACAAGGGCCAAGTGGGGTAGCGCTACCTTTTTCGAGCCAGCACTTAATGTGAAGGTTCCAGGCCATGCTCCAGCCACCATTGGTTGGCCAGTTCGGCCAGGCGCTGGACGCTCAGGGTGCTGGCATCCAGGGCCAGGGTGAGCGGCTCCCCCACCGGGGATTCGAGAGTGGCGAACTGACTGTCGATCAGGGTCGAAGGCATAAAGTGCCCTGGCCGGTGCGCCACACGGTCGGCGGCGACTGCCGGCGTCAGTTCGAGAAAGACAAAGCCCAGCCCGGGCGTCGCGGAGCGCAGGCGCTCGCGGTATTTGCGCTTCAATGCCGAGCAGGTCAGCACCGGGCGCTGGCCGGCGGCCAGGGTGCGCCGCAGCTCATCGCACAGGCTGTCGAGCCAGCCGGCGCGGTCTTCGTCGTCGAGGGGAATGCCGGCGCTCATCTTGGCGATGTTGGCCGCCGGATGGAATGAATCGCCTTCAATGGCCATGGCGCCACTGCGCTGGCACAAGGCCTGGCTGACACTGGATTTGCCACAGCCGGCAACACCCATGATGACCAGGGCGGTGATGGGTTGACTCATGAAACACCTCAGCGCGCAGACAGCGCTACCTTCGCAAATAAAAAATCTAGTACAAAAACAGTGTCTGCCGACGCCTTCTTGTCATTTTTGTGGGTTGCCGCGTATATAGTCCGCCAAACCAAAGAGCGAGGGTCAGGCACACCTCGCTCACGCATTGCAGCTGTTTCAGGACAGCGCTACCTTAGAGACTTGAATTTTGTTTGGCAAGCCGTCTGATGACCACTCATAAAAACGACAAAAACACCCGTACCACGGGTCGCCCCACCCTCAACGAAGTGGCCCGCCTGGCTGGCGTCAGCCCGATCACCGCTTCCCGGGCCCTGCGCGGCGTCAGCAGCGTGGCCACCGAGCTGGTGGAAAAGGTGCAGAAGGCCGCGCTGGAGCTGAACTACGTGGTCAACTCCGCCGCCCGCGCCCTGGCTTCGGCCCAGAGCCAATCGGTGGTGGTACTGGTGCCGTCGCTGTCCAACCTGTTGTTCATCGAGACCCTGGAAGCCATCCATCAGGTGCTGCGCCCCAAGGGCTTCGAAGTGCTGATCGGCAACTGCCACTATTCCCGGGACGAAGAAGAAAACCTGCTGCGCAACTACATGACCTACCAGCCTCGCGGCCTGCTGCTGACCGGTTTCGACCGCACCGAAAGCGCCCGACGGATGATCGAGGCGAACAACATTCCCTGCGTCTACATGATGGACCTGGACTCCGGCGCCGGGCTCAACTGCGTGGGCTTCTCGCAATTGAACGCCGGCGAGACGGCCGCCCAGCACCTGATTTCCCGCGGACGCAAGCACCTGGCCTACGTCGGCGCGCAACTGGACCAGCGCACCCTGCTGCGCGGTGAAGGTTTCCGCCGGGCCCTGCAGCAGGCCGGGCTGTACAACCCCGACCTGGAACTGCTGACCCCGCGCCCCTCGTCCGTCGGCCTGGGGGCCGAGCTGTTCCTGCAACTGATGCAGAGCCAACCCCAGGTGGATGCGATCTTCTTCGGCAACGACGACCTGGCCCAGGGCGCGCTGCTGGAAGCCATGCGCTGCGGAATCAAGGTGCCCGAGCAAGTGGCGGTGCTGGGTTTCAACGACCTGCCCTCCTCCGAGCACATGGTGCCGCGCCTGAGCAGCATCAGTACCCCGCGCGAAGCCATTGGCCGCCGCGCCGCCGAACAGATGCTGACCCTGCTGGCCGGCAACAGCGTCGCCGAGCCGGTGGTGGACATGGGCTTCGAATTGCGGGTTCGGGAAAGCACCTGAAAGGCCTCAGGGCCTGACGCTCAAGACACTCAGCAACAGGCCAAAGCCCACCAGTACCGCGCCGAACACCTGATCGATCCGGCGCTTGTAGGCCAGCAGCCGACCGGCAATCGCCGGGGCCGAGAAAAACATCGCCACCAGCACGAACCACAGCACATGGGCCAGGACGATGATCGCACCGTAGCCGACCTGCACCGGCAAGGCCGTGCCCGGTTGAACCACCTGCATGAACAGGCTGAGGACGAAAATCATCGTCTTGGGGTTCAGCGCATTGGTCAAGAAGCCGCTGCGCAAGGCGCCCCAGGATGACATTTCGGCCCCTTGCGCCGGACCTGCTCCCGGACGTTGCACAGGGCTGCGCAACAGTTTGACGCCCAGGTAGATCAAGTAGAGCGCCCCGGCGATCTTCAACCCGGTAAACCACAGCAGCGACTGCTGCAACAACACCCCGACCCCCAGCAGGCTGTAGCCGACATGCAGCATGACCCCGAGCCCGATCCCCCAGGCCGTGAGCACGCCATGACGACGCGACAGCAGCAGGCTGTTGCGGGTTACCAGGGCAAAGTCGGCCCCGGGGCTGAGCACCGCGAGAAGGGTAATAGTGATTACAAGTAACAGTTCGGTCACGTCGAATACGCCTTGGTTATAGAATAAGGCGCTACTGTATGAAGCTCAGAGCCAGGCCGCTAACGATGAAAACTGACACTGATGGTGATAAAAACTCACAACTTTCCCGACGGCGGCTGCCGCCCCTGAGCGCCTTGCGCTGCTTCGAAGCGGCGGCGCGCCTGGAAAGCTTCACCCAGGCCGGCGCCGCCCTGCACCTGACCCACGGCGCCATCAGCCGCGCCGTGCGCGCCCTGGAGGAGGACCTGGGCAGCACGCTGTTCGAGCGCCGCAGCCAACGGGTGTTTCTCACCGCCGCCGGCGCCGAGCTGCTGCACAGCGTGACCCAGGCCCTGGACCTGATCGAGCACACCGCCAGCCGCCTGCGGGCACCCGGCCCCGAGGCGCCGCTGGTGCTGTCCTGCGAACCGACCCTGCTGATGCGCTGGCTGATTCCGCGCATGCCGGGGTTCTATGCCGAGCACCCGCACGTGTCGATCCAGTTGCAGGCCGGTGGCGGGCCCTTCTCGTTCAATAGCGGGATCGACCTGGCGATCCGCCGCAACGACTTTGCCTGGAACCGCGAGACCCAGGCCCATTGGCTGTTCGACGAAGCCATAGGGCCGGTGTGCCGTCCCGAACGACAAGCGGATTGGACGCCCACGCCAGACGGGCTGCCACAACTGGCGGAGCCGGCCCCGCGCCTGCACAGCGCCACCCGGCCACAAGCCTGGGAACAGTGGCTGCAGCTCAAGCAACTGCCGACGGCCACCACGGCGCAGGAGCAGGTTTTCGAACATTTCTACTTCAGCCTGCAAGCGGCCGTGGCAGGACTGGGGCTGGCGATCGCGCCGTGGCAACTGGTACGGGATGATCTGGCGGGCGGGCTGCTGTGCGCGCCCTTCGGTTTTATCGCTGACGGCAGCGCCTACTACCTGCTGTCGCCCCAGGCCATCGACCCCGACTCAGCGGCCGGAAAGCTGCTGCACTGGCTACGCCGGCAGGCCCTGGCGTAGGTCCTCAGGCAGGCGCGGGCACGGCCCCCAGCGCCGGGTCCTCGCCGCTGAGCAACTGCACCAGCGCCAGGGCCCCCTTCTGCAAGGGCTGGTTCTTCAGCCAAATCGCATGCACCGGCAAGGACAGGCCGTTGTCGATGTTCTTGAAATGCAGCCGCCGTAGACGTCCCGCCGCCAGCAATGGCTGGATCACCGACAACGGAAAATTACCCCAGCCAATCCCCGCTTCCACCATGTGCAGGGCCATGGCTAGGCTGTCAGTGCGCCACAGCGACTCGCCTATCAGCGGCCGGGTATCACTCAACGGCAGGTCGCGACTGGCCACCACCACCTGGCGGACCTTGATCAGCTCTTCGAGGTACAGCGAACCATCGCAGGCCTGGAACACCGGGTGCGCCGCGCAAATGCAGGCGATCATCCGCTCGCTGCCCAGGTACTGGAAATACTCCAGGGCATTCACGCTCAACCCGGCAAACGCCACGCCGACGCTGACCCGGCCGCGGTGCAAAAGCTCCAGCACGTCATCCTGGGGCGCGCTGAGCAGCTCGACCTCCAGCAGCGGATAACGCTCGGCAATCAGCTTGATCGCGGCCAGCACCCGTTGCTTGTCGATGTCATCCACCACCGCGATCGACAGCTTGCTCTCCAGGCCCAGGGACAGCTCGACGGCATGCACCTGCAGCTGCTTGAGCTGGTCGGCGATCAGCCGCGCGTGGGGCGCCAGGGACAAGGCCAAAGGCGTGGGCAGCGGCTCGCGATGGCGGCGATCGAACAGCGCATACCCCAGCTCGGCCTCAAGGTTGGCGATGCCCATGCTGACTGCCGAAGGCACCTTGCCGAGAAAGCGCGCCGCCGCGGAAAAGGAGCCGCGATCGAGCACGGCGAGAAACAACTGGATGCTGTCGCTGGAAAAATTCATGGGCGCCAACCTATCAGGAAAACTGAAAGCTTCCGACTTTTTCTGTCATCTGTATTGAAGCTATCTTCTGCGCCCCGTGCCAGCCCCGAGCCGGTCATCCGCATTCAATACCGAGGAATCCACATGCAAGGCGTGAAACGCAAACTGGTCTATGTCTCTTTGTTCGAGGTGTTCGGCATGACCTTCTCGGCCCTCGGCCTGGCCCTGCTCTCGGGCACCTCGCCCAGCAGCACCGGGCCGCTGGCGGTGGTCATCACCAGCATCGCGGTGACCTGGAACTTCATCTACACCAGCCTGTTCGAGCGCTGGGAGAGCCGCCAGCGGTCACGCACCCGCACCGTCAAGCGACGCATTGCCCATGCCGTGGGTTTCCAGTTGACCCTGATCGTGTTCCTGATCCCGCTGATTGCCTGGTGGATGGACATCAGCCTGGTGCAGGCCTTCCTCCTGGACCTGGCGCTGATTCTGTTCATCCCTTGCTACACCTTTGCCTTCAACTGGCTGTTCGACCGGGTTTTCGGCCTGCCCGCCTCGGCCCTGCCCGATCCTGCCTGAAGTGCGCGGCTACACGCCTGGAGGCAAATTGGCCGTCGCCGAGGCAATGCCAGGCTGTTAAATTCCCATGGCCAACCGGTGCCACGAACAAGGAAACGTCATGGGAACCCCCTGTAGAATTCTCGGCAAAGCCTCGTCCATCAACGTCAGGAAAGTCTTGTGGACCTGTGAGGAACTTGGGCTTTCCTACCAGCAGGAAGACTGGGGCAGCGGCTTCCAGTCCACGCACACACCCGAGTTTCTGGCCCTCAACCCGAATGCCCAGGTCCCGGTACTGATCGATGACGCCGGCGTTCTGTGGGAATCCAACAGCATCTGCCGCTACCTGGCCAACCAGCACCCTGGCTGCGGCCTGCTGCCGATCGCCCCGCGGGCCCGGGCCCTGGTGGAACAGTGGATGGACTGGCAAGCCACCGAGCTCAATCCGTCCTGGAGCTACGCCTTCATGGGCCTGGTACGCCAGCATACGGATTTCCAGGACAGCCGGCGCATCAGCGCCAGCCTGCAGGCCTGGAACGCCAAGATGGGCATTCTCGAACGCCAGCTTGAGCGCTCTGGGGCCTATGTCCTCGGCGAGGATTTCAGCCTCGCGGATATCGTCCTCGGCCTCTCGGTGAATCGCTGGCAGATGACCCCGATGGAGCATCCGGACTTCCCCGCCGTGGCCGCCTACTACGAACGCCTGAGCTTGCGCCCGGGGTTCCTGCTGCACGGTCGCAACGGCACCCCTTAGCCCCCGTCCCGCCCCTTTTCAGCTTTGCGGAGATTCGACATGAATGGACTTAACGTACTACTGACCGGCGCGTGCGGCAGGATCGGCAAAGTGTTTTTCCAGGGCTCCCAGGAGCGCCATCGCTTCACCCTCACCGACCGGATCGAGCCGGATTTCGAGATCCCCGCGCCGCACCGTTTCGTGCGCCTGGACCTCGACGACCCACACGCCATTGGCCGCCTGCTGCCGGGGATCGACGTCATCGTGCACCTGGCCGGCATTCCCCACGCCACGGCCAGTTTCGACGAGCTGCTGCCCAACAACATTCTCGCCACGACCTACCTGTTCGAAGCCGCGGTGCAGGCCGGATGCCGGCGCCTGGTATTCGCCAGCAGCGCCCAGACCATCGAAGGCTACCCGGTGGATCGGCAGATCACCCCAGGCATGCCGGTGATGCCGGCCAACCTGTATGGGGTGAGCAAGTGCTACGGCGAAGCCCTGTGCGCCTTCTATGCCGCCAAGCGCGGGCTGTCCTGCATTGCCCTGCGCATTGGCGCGTTCGAGGACCCGCAGCACCACGAGCTGACCACCACCCGTGACCTGAGCGCCTGGCTCAGCCCGCGGGATGCGCTGCAACTGCTGCAACGGGCGGTGGAAACCCCGGGGGTACCGTTCCTGATCGGCCACGGCATTTCCAACAATCGCTTCAAGCGCCTGGACCTCAGCGAAACCACCCGGGTGCTCGGCTACAACCCAGTAGACGATGCCTTCCAGGAAGACTTCGGCATCCCCATCACTTACTAAGTGATACCGCGCCGCCCTCGGCAAGCCCCGGGGCGGCGATTGCCAGAAAGCGGCAAGACTTGTCCGTTTGCAGGCAACCCGGCACCGACACCCCAGCCAAACCTTTGATATTCAAGAACGATTTTATCCGGCATGGATTTTGCTGAGCTACTCGCCTAGTTCTCTCACACAGGTTCCCGATCATGTTGGTCAACGCCCAGAAATCCGTTTCGGTGCAGCCCACCTCGCGCACCGATATGGACCCAACCACCGCAGCCGCCAGCGCGCTGTACAGTGGCATGCTGCAACAAGCCCAGAACTCCGTGACCTATCCGGCGTCGCAGTCCTCCACCCCGCCAGCCAACAGCGTGGATGACAACGTCAACGCGGCCTTCGCCAAGACCCGCGTCCTGCTCCAGGCCACGCCACCCACCACCAGTGCCGCGCCCACCACCAGCGCAACCGAAACCGGTGCCTTGAGCGAGTTCAAGGAGTACATGAGCAAGACCCCGGAACAGCGTCTGCGCGACAGCATCCTCAGAGAATTGGGGCTGACCGAGGAAGACTTGCAGAACCTGCCACCAGAGCGGCAACTGGCAATCAGCCAGGAAATCGCCCAGCGTATGAAGGACAAGATGCAGATGGCCCAGGAAGGACAAAATACCCAGAACGGCGCCAAGCCAGTGGACGAGAAGTTCCTCGCCGCGCTGTAATGCCACTGAATGTAAAAGGGTTCCCAGCGGGAACCCTTTTTTGTGCCTGCTGGAAAGCGCCTACTGCAACTGCAAGGTCGAGTTGAACTGGCTGATGGCATCCACCACATGCCGCGAGCCTTGCTGGATCTCCAGGATCACTTCCCCCGCCTCGTTCGCCAGCTCGACCCCCAGCCCGGTGCGGCTCAGGCTCGATTGCATGCTGGTCACCGCGCTCGTCGACAGGTCATGGTTCTTGCGCACCACCTCGACGATTTCCACCGTCGCCTGGCTGGTACGCGCCGCCAGGCTGCGCACCTCGTCCGCCACCACGGCAAAGCCGCGCCCGTGCTCGCCGGCCCGGGCCGCCTCAATGGCCGCGTTGAGCGCCAGCAGGTTGGTCTGGTCGGCAATCCCACGGATGGTCTGGACGATGCTGCCGATGATTTCCGACTGCTTGCTCACCGCGTCGATGCTATGGGCCGCCTGATTGAGGTCATGGGAAATCTGCTGGATGATCTCCACGGTCTGCTGCACCACCTCCGAGCCCTTCTGCGCGCAGGCGTCGTTCTGCACTGAAGTGCTGTGGGCGGACTCGGCGGCGGAGCGCAGGGTGGTCATTTGATCGGTGATGTCACTGGCGATCTTCACCACCTTGTACAGGCGGCCCTTGGCATCGAACAGCGGGTTGTAGGAGGCTTCGAGGAACACCGTCTGGCCGTACTTGTTCTCCCGCTCGAAGCGATGGGAGTGGTACTCACCACGGTTCAACGATGCCCAGAATTGCTTGTACTCGGCGGATTCCGCCTCGCTACGGTGGCAGAACATGCTGTGGTGCTGACCGACAATCTCATTCAGCGAGTACTGCATGGTCTTCAGGAAGTTGTCGTTGGCGGTAATGATCTTGCCATCCGGGCTGAACTCGATAATCGCCATGGAGCGGCCGATGGCGTTCAGCAGGCTCTGGTTTTCATGTTCGACATGGATACGTTCGGAGACGTCCGAAGCCACCTTGATCACGCTGCGCACCTGGCGATTGGCGTCGAACACCGGCATGTAGCTGGCCTCGAGCCAGATTTCCCGACCTCGCTTGTCCAGGCGCAGGAAAGTCCCGCTGACCGGCTCGCCCCGTGCCAGGTCGCGCCACAGCTTGGCGTACTCCTCGCTGCGGTAGAACTCTTCCTCACAGAAAATCCGGTGGTGCTTGCCGCGGATCTCCTCTGCGGAATAGCCCATGACCTGACAGAAGTTTTCATTGGCATCGAGCACGACGCCCTCGGCAGAAAACTCGATCATCGCCATGGAACGACTGATCGCCGCCAACTTGGCATTGGCTTCGCTCAGCGCACAATTGAAGCGTTCGATTTCCTGCAGGTCAGCCTTGTGATGTAGGTTAAACATGGTTGTATCACCTTCAACGCTGTCTTTTCATTGACGGAAGTTTCTAGTTTTTCAACTGATCCACCACAACGTTCCATAAAACGGGCAAGCGCCTCCCTCCATATGAGAGAGGAAGTGTCAGGTGATAAATGATGTTTAATCGGAGAGTCCATGTTGCAACGCTCTTATCAAGCCATCCTTTACTTGATGACCCGCTCGCGGGCCTTACCTAACAAAGAATAGAAACTCCATCTAAGTCGACACTCCTGAACCTGCGGCGCCTCTAATTGCGCACTCTCGCTCTTATTCATGAATTCAATTTCGTAAGCGCAAACCGAGTGGTGCGCCCAGCCTTTTACAACCGCACGAACATCGCGGGAAAAATACTCAAAAGCCAACAGATAGCAAATTTCACAATTGAGCATAGACAGCCGCAGACTCTATGCAAGGCCACTAGTCAGTCCGTTTTCACAACTTTCAAAGCGTTGAAATTCATTCGCGACAAGTAACAGACAAGACATAAATAGAGTGTTGCCAAACCCTTCGCGCCAAGCGTTCTAAATCTCGCCAAGGGTTGCCAGAAATGCCTGGACCAGCGCATTCGATTCCCGTCCGGGAGCCACCACCAGGGCGAACTCGCGTTCGACCGCGCTGCTCAGCGCCAGCACCCGCAAGCCCTCGCGGTGCGCCGGCAGAGTGCTTTGTGGCACCAGGGTCACGCCCAGGCGCTCACGCACCAGGCTGAAGGCACTGTTCCACTCGCGCACCTCGACCCGCACATCGGCCAGGGGCATGCCGGCTTCGGCCGCCAGGCTGCGGGCATTCACCGAACAGCCGCCGGTGGCCAGGACAAAGGGCTGCGCCAGCAGGGACGCCAGGTCGATGGTCGAAGCCGGCCAGGGATGATCCTGGGGCAGCACCGCCACCCACGAATCACGTCCCAGCAACCACGAATGGCGCTCGGGCGCCGGGTTGAGCACAACCCCGATGTCCACCAACTGCGCCTCGAGCAGGGTTTCGACCTCGTCGTCGCTGACCTCCAGCTGCACCACCTCGACGCCCGGATACAGCGGCTTGAAACGCCGCAGCAACGGCGGCAGGAAAGTCGCCAGAACCATGGGGAACCCGGCCAGGCGCAGGTTGCCCTGGGGAATGCCGCGGGCCGTGTCCACCTCCCGACGGACCCGGGCCAGGGCGTCGAGCATCACCCGCGCCTGCGCCAGGACCTGCAAGCCGATCGCCGTGGGCAGCGCCTGGCGGTTTTCGCGGGTGAACAGCTGCACCCCAAGCATGTCCTCCATCTGGGCCAGCGCCTGGCTGGCCCCGGACTGGGTCATGCCCACCTGCTCGGCGGCGCGAGTGATGGTGGTGCATTCGGCAATTGCCACCAGCAGGCGCCAGTGCATCAGGTTCATCATGGCAGTAGCTATCCTTATGGCTGCGCTCTGAAAGATTAATTTTACCCATGCCATCACTCTCCATGACACTGGCCCACACCTTCACCAGAGACCTGCCGATGAAACTCTATTACGCCCCACAAGCCTGTTCCCTGGCCTCCCATATCGTGCTGCGGGAGCTGCAATTGCCGTTCGAGGCCATCCGCGTCGACAACCGCAGCAAGCGCACCGCCGACGGCCAGGACTTCCTCGCCATCAACCCCAAGGGTTACGTCGCCGCGCTGCAACTGGACAATGGCGAAGTGCTCACCGAAGGCCCGGCAATCCTGCAATACCTCGCCGACCTCAAGCCCGAGGCTGGCCTGGCGGCGGCCAACGGCAGCTGGCAGCGGGTGCGGCTGCAGGAAACCCTGAACTTCATCACCAGCGAAGTTCACGCAATCATGGGCTGGCTGTTCAATCCAGGGTTCGATGAGGCGGTGAAAGAGGTGTTCAAGCAGAAGCTGTTCAAGCGCCTGGCCTTGCTCGAGCAGACGCTCGAGCGCCAGGACTACCTGCAGGGCGCGCAGTTCGGGATCGCCGATGCCTACCTGTTCACCGTCCTGCGCTGGACGGCGCTGTTCGCCATCGATCTTGCAACCTGGCCGGCCCTGTCGCGGTTTCAGGCCCGGGTTGAACAACGCCCTGCCGTACGTGAAGCCCTGGCGCTGGAATTGGCCTGAGGGCAGATAGAACGAAGCCCGCAGAGCGGGCTTCGTCAAAGTGATCAGTGACCGAAAACATTCACTTCGGTTTTCTTGGCCTTTTTCTCGGCGCGTTTCTCATCTGCGCTCTTTGCCGGCTTTTTCTTGGCATTTTTCTTGGCGTTCATACCTTTGGACATGACATTCACTCCACTGATGCGGGAAAGGCTTCAGGTATAGCACCTATAGCCGGCCAGGGTTCTTTTATAATCCCCCCGCCCCTGTTGCCATCTCCGGAAAGCCCATGCCCGCCCACCTGATCAGCCTGCTTGCCGAGGCCGAACGGCCCTTGCTGAACAAGTTCTACCGCCAGCACCAGTCATCCATGCGCGCCTCCTGCGACGGCCAACTCTGGGTTGCCAGAAGCACCGAGATCATCGCCGGCATGAGCCTGAGCCCGGTGGCGGAAGGGTATTGGCTGACCGGCTTGTTCGTCGCCCCGGCCTGTCGCGGCCAAGGGCTGGCGGCCACGCTGGTGGACCAGGCCCGGCAAACCGTCGCCGGCCCGGTCTGGCTGTTCTGCCACCCGGACCTGGAGGCGCTGTACCGCTCCATGGGCTTTGCCATTGCGGGTCAGTTGCCACAACCGCTGCATGATCGACTGGCCCGCTACCGACGCAGCAAGCCACTGCTGGCCATGGTCAGCGGCAACCTGCCACGGCACTGACCCAACAGCCCGCTCGCACCTATTCGTCGGCGTTGGGGTCGAGTTCGGGAAACAGCACTTCGGTGAAGCCGAACTTGCTGAAATCGCTGATCCGCGACGGATACAGCCGACCGATCAAATGATCGCACTCATGCTGCACCACCCGCGCATGAAAGCCCGAGGCCACCCGCACAATGGGCTCGCCCCTGGGGTCGAAGCCTTCATAGCGGATGTGTTGATAGCGCTGCACCGCGCCCCGCAGGCCGGGAACCGAGAGACAGCCCTCCCAGCCCTCTTCCAGTTCCGGGCTCAAGGGCGTGATCAATGGGTTGATGAGGATGGTCTGGGGCACCGCTTCGGCCTCCGGATACCGTTCGCTGTGCTCGAAGCCGAAGATCACCAGCTGCAAGTCGACGCCGATCTGCGGCGCCGCCAGGCCGACGCCTCCCACGCTTTCCATGGTCTGGAACATATCGTCGATCAGTTCCCACAACTCGGGGCTGTCGAACATCTCCGGCGCTACCGGCGGGGCAATACGCAGCAGGCGCTCATCGCCCATCTTGAGGATTTCACGGATCATGATCAGGCTTCGTCAGTGGTCGGCTTGAGCGAGTGGTCCCGTCCCAGTCCCGAAACGTGTTGTTTTTCGTCGTGCCCGTCAAAGCCCTTTTCGCCAGGGTTCTTGCCTTCGGCCGACATGTGTTCAATCACCGCGTTCATCTCCGCTCCCAGCAGCAGCACCGCGGAGGAGATGTAGAAGTACAGCAACAGCACGATGATCGCGCCGATACTGCCATACATGGCGTTGTAGTTAGCGAACGTCTTCACATAGTAGGCAAAACCCAGGGAAGCGATGATCCACACCACGACCGCCAGCACCGAGCCTGGGGTGATGAAGCGGAATTTCTGCTGCACATCGGGCATCACGTAGTACATCAACGCCACCGCCACCATCATCAGCAGCACGATCACTGGCCAGCGCAGGATGGTCCACAGGGTGACGATGAAGTCCTCCAGGCCCACCTGCCCTGCCAGCCAGGCCATCACCTGCGGCCCCAGCACCATCAGCGCCGCCGCGGCCAGGAGCATGCCGGCGATGCCCACGGTGTAGAACACCGACAGCGGGAAGCGCTTCCAGATCGGCCGGCCCTCGACCACGTCGTAGGCGGCGTTCATCGCGCTCATCATCAGGCGCACGCCCGCCGAGGCGGTCCACAGGGCGATGACGATACCAATGGAAAGCAGGCCGCCCTTGGATTGCTGCAACTGGTCGATCACCGGGTTGACCTGCTCCAGCGCCTCACGGGGCAGCACCAGTTCCGACTGCAGGCGCAGCCAGGTGAAGAAGTCCGGCAAGTGGAGGAAACCGATCAGGGCGATCAGGAACAGGATGAAGGGGAACAGCGAAAACAGCATCTGGTAGGCCAGCGCCGAGGCGTAGGTCGACATCTCGTCCGCAATGAACTCATGGACCGTGCGAATCAGCACACGGTGCAAGGGCAAACCTTTGAGGTCCGGAAAAATCATAGCGTCTCCTTTCGCCGCAAACAGGTTGAAGTCAAAAGCGACTCAGGGGGCGTTTTCTACAACAAATTAGCTCAGTTGGCGAACCGCAACCATGACAACAAGTGGATTGGCTGATCCCCCCCTGGGCCCGCACACAAAAACGGCCATCCATGGATGGCCGCTGCCGTGCATCATCGACGCCGAGGTTTTCAGGCCTTGTCGATGGTTTTCTTGACTGCATCCTTGGCTTTGCCCAAGGCTTGCTGGGCTTCGCCCTTCTTCTCCTGCAGCTTGCCTTCTGCCTGCAGCTTGGTGTTGTCGGTGGCCTTGCCGACACCTTGCTTGATGTTGCCAATGGCTTCGTTGGCCAGGCCTTTTGCCTTATCCGCTGCGCTGCTCATGGTATTTCTCCGTTGAACATTCATTGATCGAACACAGTGAGTTGCGTCGTTACCCAAGGTTGACCCGCGGCTTTCGCGCAGAGTTTCAATTATTTTTTGCCGGGCATTTCATCGATCTGCCGAGGTTGCGCTTTATGTTTGCCGGGCAACCCGGGAGAATGCGCAACCTGTTCAGGCCAAGCACTGAAGATCCAATCCCCGTAGGAATGTTATGAAACTCGATAAAAAGCAGGCCATCGCCCGCCGGAACCAGGAACTGGGCGGTGCGGTGCTGGGCGTCAACAACTGCCATTTCGCGGAGCTGAACCGCAACCGCAATATCTGGTGGTTCGATATCCTGGTTACCCGCCTGGCCATCGGTCAGTACGAATGGGTGCACCTGCTGCTGCACACCCCGGACACCGATCAACTGCTGCACCTGAAAGTGCCCACCGTGTTCCTGCGGGAAAAACTCGAAGGCCTGGTGATCCGCAACCAAGGCAAGCGCAAGGCCGCCCTGAGCCTGGAGCTGAGTGCCGACAAGGACTCTTTCCTCAAGGACGTGCGTCCAGCCGGCACCGGCGTGAGCTTCGCCCAGTTCCAGCAGTAAGCCCGGCACCCACGCCGGCCAATAAAAAAGCCCCGCACTGGCGGGGCTTTTTTTCGGCGCTAGGTTTTACTTCTTCACGCCGAGTTTCTTCAGCTCTTCGTCACGCAGTTCACGGCGCAGGATCTTGCCGACGTTGGTGGTCGGCAGCGCATCGCGGAACTCCACGGCCTTGGGCACCTTGTAGCCGGTGACGTTGGCACGCATGTGCGCCATCACTTGCTCCTTGGTCAGGGTGACCCCCGGCTTGGCGACGATGAAGATCTTGATGGTCTCGCCGGATTTCTCGTCCGGCACGCCGATCGCCGCGCACTGCAATACGCCCGGCAACGAGGCCAGCACGTCTTCTAGTTCGTTGGGGTACACGTTGAAACCGGAGACCAGGATCATGTCCTTCTTGCGGTCGACGATGCGGATATAGCCGTCCGGCTGGATCAGCGCGATGTCACCGGTCTTCAGCCAGCCTTCACTGTTGAGGACTTCATCGGTGGCGTCCTGGCGCTGCCAGTAGCCCTTCATCACCTGCGGGCCTTTCACGCACAGCTCGCCGACTTCACCCAGGGGCAGTTCTTCACCGGCATCGTTGACCACTCGGCACAGGGTCGAAGGCACCGGAATGCCGATGGTGCCGATCTGGATGTTCTGGATCGGGTTGACCGTGGCCACCGGGCTGGTTTCGGTCATGCCATAACCTTCGCAGATCGGGCAGTTGGTCACGTCCTTCCAACGCTCGGCGGCCGCCAGTTGCAAGGCCATGCCACCGGACAAGGTGACCTTCAGTGCCGAGAAGTCCAGCTTGCGGAACGCCTCGCTGTTGCACAGGGCAACAAACAGGGTGTTCAGGCCGACAAACCCGCTGAACTTCCACTTCGACAGTTCCTTGACCATCGCCGGCAGGTCGCGCGGGTTGCTGATCAGGATGTTGTGGTTGCCCATGAGCATGATGGCCATGCAATGGAAGGTGAACGCATAGATGTGGTACAGCGGCAGCGGGGTGATGAGGATTTCGCAGCCTTCATTGAGGTTGGAACCCATCAGCGCCTTGCACTGCAGCATGTTGGCCACCAGGTTGCGGTGGGTCAGCATGGCGCCCTTGGCCACGCCGGTGGTGCCGCCGGTGTATTGCAGCACCGCCACGTCGCCACTGGCAGGGTTGGCTTCCTGCACCGGCTGGCCATGCCCCTTGCTCAGGGCATCGTTGAACTTGACCGCCTGGGGCAGATGGTAGGCCGGCACCATCTTCTTCACGTACTTGACCACGCTGTTGATCAGCAGGCGCTTGAGTGGCGGCAGCAGGTCCGCCACTTCGGTGACGATCACATGCTTGACCCCGGTCTTGGGCACCACGGCTTCTGCCAGGTGGGCCATGTTGGCCAGGCAGACCAGGGCCTTGGCACCGGAGTCGTTGAACTGGTGCTCCATTTCCCGTGCGGTGTACAACGGGTTGGTGTTGACCACGATCAGGCCGGCGCGGATCGCACCGAACACCGCGATCGGGTACTGCAGCAGGTTGGGCAGTTGCAAGGCGATTCGATCGCCGGGCTGCAAATCGGTATGCTGCTGCAGGTACGCGGCAAAGGCTCCCGACAGTTCGTACAGCTCACCGTAGGTGATTGTCTTGCCGAGGTTGCTAAAAGCCGGTTTGTCAGCGAAACGTTGGCAGGACTGCTTCAACACCGCCTGAATATTCGGATACTCGTCAGGATTGATATCGGCAGCAATCCCAGCTGGGTACTTATCCTTCCAAAAGTCTTCGATCATGGAAGCCCACTCCTCAGCAACGCGAATTCATCACCGCAGTTGATGCGATTATTATTTGTCTGTGTTTTTTATTGGTGTCTGTTGGTGAGTCTGGCTTTTACTTAGGCCGAGAAGTCACAAAGCGCGCCGAGAGTAGCAGCTTTGGAAAAGGCCGCCTAGAGCCAAAATAGGCCTTCATAGTCACAAAAATGACTCAAGACAATCTCGTAGTCACTTTTAGAGTAAAAATTCTACCAGCACGAATTCCGCTCTGGCCCGGGGCTTTGCGCCCCCCTGGAAAGCATCGCGGGCAAGCCAGTTGCGTCAACCGGCTTGCCCGCGAGGTAAAAGCCCTGGACTCAGGCGATATCGCGCAACTCGCGACGCAGGATCTTGCCCACCGGCGTCATCGGCAGGGAATCACGCAGGACAATGTGCTTGGGCACTTTGTAGCCGGTGAAATTTTCCTTGCAGTAGGCCTTGAGTTCTTCAAGGCTGACCCCCGTCTCACGCGGCACCACAAACAGCTTCACCGCCTCGCCGGAACGCTCGTCCGGAATGCCGATGACCGCGCAGTTGGCAACCTTGGGGTGAGCCATGACCACATCCTCGATCTCGTTCGGATACACGTTGAAACCCGAGACGATGATCATGTCCTTCTTGCGATCGACAATGCGCACGAAACCATCCGGATCGATCACCGCGATATCCCCGGACTTGAACCAGCCTTCGGCGTCCAGCACTTCCGCGGTGGCTTCGGGCTTGTTCCAGTAGCCCTTCATGATCTGCGGCCCCTTGATGCACAACTCGCCGCGCTCGCCCAGCGGCAGCTCGGTGCCCTGGTCATCGATGACCTTCAAGGTGGTGCCCGGCACCGGCAGACCGACCGTGCCCAGCCGCGAGCGGTCGCCATAGGGGTTGGTGCACGCCACCGGCGAGGTTTCGGTGAGGCCATAACCTTCGGTGATCCGGCAACCGGTGAGTTCCTGCCAGCGCTCCGCCGTGGCCTTGACCAGGGCCGTGCCACCGGAGTTGGTCAGCTTGAGGCTGGAAAAATCCAGGTGCTTGAATTCCGGGTGATCCATCAGCGCCACGAACAGCGTGTTAAGCCCCAGCAGCGCGGAAAACCGCCACTTTTTCAGCTCCTTGATGAAGCCGCCGATGTCTCGCGGATTGGTGATCAACACGTTGTGGTTGCCGGTCACCATCATGCACATGCAGTTCGCGGTGAAGGCATAGATGTGGTACAGCGGCAGCGGCGCGATCATCACCTCCTGGCCCTCGCGCCATTGGGTGTGGCCGTCGGGCCCGTGCTGGCCGAGGCAGGCCCGGGCCTGCTGCATGTTGGCCACCAGGTTGCCGTGGGTCAGCATGGCGCCCTTGGCCAGGCCGGTGGTGCCGCCGGTGTACTGCAACACCGCGACATCGTCGAGCCCCACCTGCAGCGGCTTGATCCCCTGGCCACGCCCCAGGCGCAGGGCGCTCTTGAAGGAAATGGCCTGGGGCAGGTGGTAGGCCGGCACCATCTTCTTGACCTTGTCCACCACGGTATTGATCAGCCAGCCTTTGGCACTGGGCATCAGGTCGCCCATCTTGGCTTCGATCAGGAACTGGATATCGGTGTCGCCCAGCACTTCCTGGACCTTCTGCCCGAAGATGTTCAGGTAGACCAGGGCTCGGGCTCCACAATCCTTGAACTGATGACGCATCTCCCGCGCGGTGTACAGCGGGTTGGTGTTGACCACCACCAGACCGGCGCGCAAGGCGCCGAATACCGCAATCGGGTAGTGCAGGACGTTGGGCATCTGCACCGCGATACGGTCTCCCGGAACCAGGTCGGTATGGCTTTGCAGATAACCGGCGAAGGCCGCGCTGTAGCGCTCCAGCTCGGCGTAGGTAAGGGTCACGCCCATGTTGCTGAAGGCGGGGCGATCAGCGAATTTCTTGCAGGAACGCTCAAACACCTCGATCACCGACTTGAAGGCCCCCAGGTCAATCTCATTGGGGACGCCGGCGGGGCGCTTATCATTCCAGAAATCAGGTTGCATTATTCTTATCCTCTCTTTGTACCTGAGCTGTCCGGGGCCGCCACTGTAACGCTATCAGGGGCGGGGCTCCTCGGACGTTAGCAGCTATGGCGATTCAGGCAAATATGCGCAAGTGTGTCATTAATTTTGTGAATCTTGCTTCCAACGAGCTCACGAATCAGACGCACAGGCACTGATGCGCTATAAAGTTCAGCGTCTTCGAGCAAAGGAATCGCCATGACCCATGACACGTTCTGGTTGACCACGAGCGACCACCACCGCCTCTTCATCAACCAGTGGTTGCCCGAGCCGCCGCTCAAGGCGGCAATCCTGCTGTCCCATGGCATGGCCGAGCACAGCGGGCGCTACGCGCGCCTGGCCCAGGCCCTGTGCGCCGAAGGTTACGCGGTCTACGCGCCCGACCAGCGCGGCCACGGCAAGAGCGCGGAACAGGGGGTCCTGGGCCACTACGCGGATCAGAACGGCTGGAGCAAGGTGGTCGGCGACCTGGCCAGCCTCAACCAGCACATCGGTCAACAGCACCCCGGCACACCCATCGTGCTGCTGGGCCACAGCATGGGCAGTTACATTGCCCAGGCCTATCTGCAACACCACAGCGCCAGCCTGCACGGAGCCATTCTCAGCGGCTCGAATTTCCAGCCAGTGGCGCTGTACCGCATCGCCAGCCTGATCGCCCGCCTCGAACGCTGGCGCCAGGGCGGCCAGGGGCGCAGCGCACTGATCGAGTGGCTGTCCTTCGGCTCGTTCAACAAAGCGTTCAAGCCCAACCGCACCGCCTTCGACTGGCTCAGCCGCGACCCGGCGGAAGTCGACAAGTACGTCAATGACCCGCTCTGCGGCTTTCGCTGCACCAACCAACTGTGGATCGACCTGCTGGGCGGGCTGCAGCAGATCAGCAAGATCGCCAACCTGGCGCAGATCGATCCGGGCCTGCCGCTGCTGGTCATCGGCGGTGAATGTGATCCGGTGAGCGCCGGCAAGCGTCTCAAGGATCTGGCCAACGCCTTGCGCGAGGCCGGCAGCCAATGCCTGCAACTCAATATCTACCCGCAGGCACGTCATGAACTGTTCAACGAAAGCAACCGTGACCAAGTGACCCACGACGTGCTGGCCTGGCTGGACCAGGCGCTGCAGCACCGCCGGCCAGCGCGGTCGGAATAAGCGGTGCGCAGTCAGTGCGTTCATTTATCTGTCAGAGGATTTCAGCAACATGACCCAGGTAACCAACACCCCTTACGAAGCCCTGGAAGTCGGCCAGACCGCCCAGTACAGCAAGACCGTCGAGGAGCGTGACATCCAGCTGTTCGCCGCCATGTCCGGCGACCACAATCCGGTGCACCTGGACCCCGAGTTCGCCGCCGCCACCATGTTCAAGGAGCGCATCGCCCACGGCATGTTCAGCGGTGCGCTGATCAGCGCCGCCGTGGCCTGTGAGCTGCCCGGCCCGGGCACCATCTATATCGGCCAGCAGATGAGCTTCCAGAAGCCGGTGAAGATTGGCGACACCCTGACCGTGCGCCTGGAGATCCTCGAAAAACTGCCCAAGTTCCGCGTGCGCATCGCCACCCGCGTGTTCAACCAGCGCGATGAGTTGGTGGTGGACGGCGAAGCCGAGATTCTCGCGCCACGCAAGCAACAGACCGTGACCCTGCCGACCCTGCCAGCCATCACCATCGGCTGAACGCCGCCCCACGCAATCGCCCGGGTGCCGGCTTGCCGGCCCCTACCGTTTGCTACCCTCCTCTACCTGCACGCTGGCGGTCATGCCGGCGCTCAGGTTGATGCCTTCGGGCACCTTGTCGAGCTTGATCCGCACCGGAATCCGCTGAGCCAGGCGCACCCAGTTGAAGGTCGGTTCCACTTCCGCCAGCAACTGCCCGTCGGGCGTCGCATTGCGGTCGGTAATGCCCCGGCTGATGCTTTGCACATGGCCCTGCAAGGCATCGCCGGCGCTCATCAGCCAGACCTTCACCGGGTCGCCGACCTGGATCCGCGGCAGTTTGGTTTCCTCGAAATAGGCCTGGACATAGAAGGTCGAATCATCGATCAACGCCATCACCGGCTGCCCGGCATTGACGTAATTGCCCTCGGCCAGGCGCAGGTTGGTGATATGCCCGTCACGCGGGGCATGCACCTGGCTGCGGGCCAGGTTCAATTCGGCGACCTTGGCCTCAGCCTGGGCCTGGCGCAGCTCGCCACGGGCAATGCCGGCGTTGATCTGGGCGTTCTCCCGCAGCTCGGCACTGATGGCCTGGGGCCCGAGGGCGGCACGCCGGCTGGCTTCATGTTCACGCAAATTGAGTTGCTGCTGGCGGGTCTGCACCACCGCCAGGGCCTTTTCCAGGGCGGCCTCGAAACGGTCGCGGTCGATGCTCAGCAACAGCTCTCCGGCCTTGACCTGCTGGTTGTCCGCGACCTTGAGCTCGCGCACCCAACCGGACACATCCGGGGCGACGATCACCACATCCGCGCGAATCCGTGCATCACGGGTCCAGGGGGTCAGCATGTAGTACTGCCACAGGTGATAACCGGCAAAGATCGCCACCGCCACCAGGCAGAGGGTAAACGCGACACGTACGGGTGTACGCATGATCAACTCCTTATAAGGGCCCCAGAACCACGGTAATGGCCGTCAACACACAGACGTACAGGGCACAATCGAACAATGCTTCGTGCCAGATCCAGCGGCCCAGCCCGGTCACCCGTACCAGCATCCGCAAGGCGCCGGTGAGCACCAGCGCCAGCACCACATAAATCAGAAACGGGCTGAGCAGCACCCCGCCCACCGACCACTCACGCAGCCCCATGACTGTCCTCCTGCTGCCGGCACCAACTGCGCCAGCTGCTTTGCAATTGCACCACCGCGCCCTTCGCCAGCTTCAGCGCATCGCTGGGTGGCTGTTGCGCCAGTGCTTCGAGCAAGGCCGCGCTGGGCTGTTCAAGGGCATCCTGGCGGTTACCCGCCGGGCCTTGTTCCAGGGTCCGTTGCAGTTGCTCGAAGTAGGCCCGCTGTGCGGCACTGACCGGCACTTGGGCCACCGCCAGGCTCAAGCGCAGGTGCATCAGTTCGTCGCCAATATCCAGGCCCAGCAAGCCATCGTCCCAGCGACTGCGGGCCGGCTCCGGCAGCTCGGGGTAATGCCGCGCCAGTTGTAACAGGCGATCGGCCATGCGCCCGCCGAACCAGCTTTCCGCGCCCCGCAGGTTGCGCCGGGTCAGGCGCACCAGGTCATGCAGGGTCGCCGCCAGCAGACGCCGGCCGTGCCACGCCGGGTTGCGCAAAATCAGCAGATGGAAGGCCAGCACCGCGGCGCCGACCCCGAGCACCATGGCCTGGGCGTTATTGAAGAAGCTGGCAACATCGAAACTCATGCGGTTCATGGGCGAGATCAGCACGATGAAGTGCAGGCAGAACGATGTGGCCGTGGCACCGATCTGCGGGTTGGCCATGCCCAGGGCACCGAAGAACAGCGGCACGCCCATGGCCATCGCCAGCATTGGAAAACCGCTCCACTGCGGCAACAGGATCTGCCCCACCACGAACGCCACGGGGATCGCCAGGAAGATCCCGCGCATGAAGCTCATGCCGATCTGCGCACCGTTCTCGCGGCTGGCAAACAGGCTGCACACCACGCAGGTCAGGAGCATCGCCCCGGAAGCGGCGGGCCAGGCCGTGGCCAGCCAGAAGCTGGCCACCGTGAGGAACGCCAGGGCGCTACGGGCACCGAACACCAGGGCCAGCGACAGGTCGCGATGGGGCGCCAGGGTCGCCGGCTGCGCCACCGACGCCCGCCCCTCCTGCACCGCTTCAAGGGCCTGGGTAGCGCCCAGCGCGGTATCCAGCAACAAGCTCAACCGCGCCAGGCAATAGCTCTGCGCGGGGCTGAGCGAAACCTCGCGAGAGGCCTCCAGCACGCGCAGCGACAAGGCTTGCAGGCTGGCGCCATCGGCGGCGTCCAACGCCGCCTGGAGCTGATCCATCCAGGGCTGCAACGGCACGGCTTCGGCGGCCTCCAGTTGCTTCCACTGGCGTCGTACCGAACGGGAAATCCGCAGCAGCATCAGCAGCTTCTGACTCAGGCCACTGATCGCCCGGGCCCGCTGGCGACCCAGTGGGCCTTCGAACCAGGCATGTTCGCGCTGCGCGTCCACAGCGACGATACGCCCGAGAATCTCCAGCAAGCCCTTGCGCGCCAAGGCATCCCCGGCCAGGGTCGCGCGGGCCGCCTGCATCCCGCTGTGCCAGGCACTGCGGGCCTGATCGGCCAACTGCCGCTCGACCCGCAGCGGCCAGATCAGCGCACTGCTGGCAGTGGCGCAGATGATACCCAGGGAGATTTCCGTGCAGCGGGCCACCGCCTGGTCGAAGATCCCCAGCGGATGGCTGATGGCTGGCAAGGCAATGATCGCCACGGTGTAGCCCGCCAGCACAAAGGAATAGGACCAGGCGCTGCGCAGCAGGGTCGAACTGGCGGTGCACAGCCCCAGCCACAACGCCAGGGCCAGAAGAAACAACCAGGGCGTCTGCGCGAACACCCCCATGAACAGCACCGACATGAGGGTCCCGACCAGAGTCCCGAGCAGCCGTGCCAGCCCCTTTTGCAGCACCATCCCGGACAACGGCTGGGCGACGATGAACGCGGTCATCAGCGCCCAGGCCGGCTGCTCCAGCCCCCAGCGCAAGGCCAGCCACAAGGCCACGCCGCCGCCAAGCAGGGTCTTGATCGCGAACTGCACCGCGCGCAGGTTGGGAGCAAGCAAGGCTTGCAGGGTAATAGGCACTGGCAGGCACTCTTGGCAGGACAGTTTTAACGATAGTCGCGATAGTCATCGGCGAAGGCAGGCTAATTATTAGCTAGCTAACTAAATAGCGTCCAGCATTAAATCAACGGCATAAAAAAACGCCAGACTGGCTGGCGTTTTTGACAGGTTTTTAGCCTTATGAACGGGCACGAGCCTGGTTGCGCAGGGCTTTTACCTGATCGTGATTGCGTTGCACGCCGTGATACTGGCGCTCCACCACATCACGAATGCCCACCAGGTTGTGCTTGTTGATTGTCTCCAGGGCTTCCTTGTAGGCCTTCAACGCATGGTCTTCGCCACGCTCGGCCTCGTTGAGCACGGCTTCCTCGTCCTTGCCGGTCACCAGCGACTTGAGGTCGACCCAACGCCGGTGCAGGTCGCCGCTGACACTGGTGGAGGTTTCCGGTTCGCCCCCCATGGAGCGCACCACCGACTGCAATTGCGCCGCGGCGCTGGCGCAATCGCTGGAGCGCTTGATGAACAGCGCCTTGAGCTCTGGATGCTTGATGTCTTCGGCGCAGGTCTTGAACCCTTCCTGGCCGTCCTTACTGGTTTCGATCAGGCTGTTGAGTACCGAAATCGCTTCTTTATTCAAGTCAGTCATTTTCTGGTTCCTTGTGGGTTACGAGGGTTGAACTACGAGGGTTGAGTTAACCGTTGCACCCGCCATGCCAGACTTTAAATCCATATTTATTCGTTATATTTCAATAACTTATTGAAATCATGAAAATCTGTATCCGCGCTATTTGCATGATCTGTCATTTGGCCTGCATGCAGAATGCCTGTATTTTCCTCGGCACCCGAATCACAGAGCGGCCTGCGCGATGACGCCTGAAACACTTGAACTGCTGGTCACCCGGGAAATGCCCTTCGGCAAGTACAAGGGGCGCATCCTCGCCGACCTGCCCGGCCCCTACCTGAACTGGTTCGCCCGCGAAGGCTTCCCCAAGGGCGAGCTCGGCGGCCTGCTGGCGCTGATGCAGGAAATCGACCACAACGGCCTGTCCGACCTGCTGGACCCGCTACGCGCCAAACACGGCAAACCCAAACCCCGCCACTGATAAAGAGCCCGCCATGCCAAGGACTGCCGCCACACTTGCCCGCGACGAAGAGCACTGGCAAGGCATCGCCCGCCAATTCGATATCGAGCCAGGCCCGATCAACCTGGAAAACGGCTACTTCGGGCGCATGACCCGCACCGTGGCCGAGGCGTACCAGCACAACATCCAGTGGGTGAACCGCAGCAACTCGGTGCTGGTCCGCCAGCGTTTCGAACAAATCGACGCGCTGCAGATCCGCCGCCAGCTGGCGGCACTGCTGCAGGCGCCGGAAAACGCCGTGGCCCTGACCCGCTGCGCCTCCGACGCCCTGCAATCGCTGATTCGCAACTACAACCGCCTGCAGCCCGGCGACCAGGTACTGCTCAGCGACCTGGAATACGACACGGTCAAAGGCGCCGTGCGCTGGCTGGCCCGTCAGCGTGGGGTCGACGTTGTGGAAATCGTGCATCAGCATCCTGCCAGTTTTGACAGCCTTGTCAGCACCTACAAAAGCGCTTTCGAACGTTATCCACGGCTCAAGCTGATGCCCCTGACCTATGTCACCCACCGCAGTGGCCTGGTGATGCCGGTCCAGGCGATTGCCGCCGCAGCCCGGGACCATGGTGTCGATATCATCCTCGACGGCGCCCACGCCCTGGGCCAGATCGACTTCGACCTGGCCGAGCTGGGCATCGTCTTTGCCGGTTTCAATCTGCATAAATGGATCGGCGCCCCGCTGAGCCTGGGCTTGTTGTACATCCACCCGGAACGCCTGGAAGACATCGACCCGGACATGGGCGAGTTCCACTTTCCAAGCGATGACGTGCGCGCCCGCACGCCCTACAGCACACCGAACATTCCCGCCCTGATGACCCTGCCCCAGGTGCTGGAAGAACACCGGGCCATGGGCGGCGCCGCCGCCAAGGGAGCACGCCTGAACTACCTGCGGGAAACCTGGAGCGAAGCGGTCCGCGAACGTCCGGGAATCGAAGTCATGACTCCGCGGGACCCGCGCCTGTGCTGCGCCATCAGTGCCTTGCGCTTCACCCGCCATCCGCATCAGCAAGCCCTGGTGGATCGCCTGCTAGAGGACTACCAACTGTTCACCGTGGCCCGCAACGGTGCCGGGTTCGGCACCTGCATCCGCATCACCCCGGGGCTGACGACACCGCTTGAGCACATGCAGCGCCTGATCGAGGCCCTGAGCGAACTGGCCACCCGCTAACCCCGCCATCGACGCTGTTTTCCAGGCAAAAAAAAACGGTGCGCCGACCAAGCGCACCGTAAAGCCGTAGAACACACCAACGAATCGGGTAAAAACTTCAGTCCAGCAGCGACAGGGCCTCGGCCGTGCACTCTTGAATCCGCGCCCAGTCGCCGTTCTTGATCCACTCGGGGTCAAGCATCCAGCTACCGCCCACGCACATCACATTCTTCAAGGCCATGTAGCTCTTGATGTTGGCCGGGCCGACGCCGCCGGTCGGGCAAAACTTAACTTCGCCGAACGGCCCGCCCAGCGCCTTGATCGCCGCCACGCCACCGCTGACTTCCGCCGGGAACAGCTTGAAGCGGCGGTAGCCCAGGGCATAACCCTCCATGATCCCGGAGGCGTTGCTGATCCCCGGCAACAGCGGGATCGGGCTGGCCACGCTGGCTTGCAGCAGGTCACGGGTAATCCCCGGGGTGACGATGAACTGCGAGCCTGCCGCCTCCGCCGCGGCGAGCATCTGCGGGTCGAGCACGGTACCGGCGCCGGTCACCAGCTCCGGGCGCTGCTCACGCAGGATCTGGATCGCCCTGAGGCCGAACTGCGAACGCAGGGTCACTTCCAGGGCCGTCAGGCCGCCGGCGGCCAGGGCATCGGCCAGTGGCAGCACATCCTGTTCACGGGCGATGGTGATCACCGGCAGAATCCGCGCCTTGGCGCAGAGACTGTCGATCAGGGCAACTTTGTCCGCCATGGAAACGGTCGGGGCGAGTTTTGTCATAGCGGCTGATCCTTGGCTCATGGGCACCAGTAAATCTCTAACGGGGTTTGCAGGAAGGCGCGAATCGGCATTTCGGCGACAGCGTCACCAGCCAGTGCAGCGCTCAGGGTGGTCAGCTTGGACTGACCGGAAATCGACAACAGGCGGTGGCGGGCCGACGCCAGCAAGGCCCGGCTCATGCTCAGGCGCTGATGCGGCACGCTTGGCGCCAGCATCGGCCAGCAGCGACGAGTGCCGTTGCTGTCTAGCGCCTCGGCCAGGTTCGGGCTGTTGGGGAACAGCGACGCGGTGTGCCCGTCATCGCCCATGCCCAGCACCAGCACATCGATGCCCGGCAGTTCGGCCAGCAGGCTGTCCGCTTGCTGCGCCGCCTCTTCAAGATTGGCCGCTGCACTGTAGAGGCCGAGGAAACGCGCCTTGGCCACCGGCCCCTGGAGCAGGTAGCGCTTGAGCAGACCGGCGTTGCTGTCGGCATGCTCCACCGGCACCCAGCGCTCGTCCGCCAGGCTGACCAGCACCTTGGACCAGTCCAACTGCTGCTTCACCAGGGCCTGGAAGAATGCCACCGGGCTGCGCCCGCCGGACACCACCAGGGTCGCCTGGCCACGAGCCGCGATGGCCTCGCGCAGCAGCTCGGCAACCATCAGCGCCTGGCCTTCAGCCAGCAGCGTCGGGCTGCGGAATTCGTGGGCGCGCACACCCGTGGGCAGTTGCAAATCAGATATCGCCATACCAAGACCTCCCGTCCCGCGTGATCAGTGCAATGGAACTCATCGGCCCCCAGGACCCGGCCGCGTAGGGCTTGGGCGCATCACCGGACTTCTTCCAGCCGGCGATCAACTGGTCACACCACTTCCACGCGGCTTCGATTTCATCTTTGCGCACAAACAGGTTCTGATTGCCGCGCATCACTTCCAGCAACAACCGCTCGTAGGCATCGGGGATCCGCGCGCTGCGATAGGTGTCGGAAAAATTCAGCTGCAACGGACCGCTGCGCAGCTGCATGCCCTTGTCCAGGCCCTGCTCCTTGGTCATCACCCGCAACGAAATGCCTTCGTCCGGCTGCAGGCGAATGATCAGCTTGTTGCTGATCTGCAGGCGCTGCTCGGGGGCGAAGATGTAGTGCGACGGTTCCTTGAAGTGGATGACGATCTGCGACAGTTTCTGCGGCATGCGCTTGCCGGTGCGCAGGTAGAACGGCACCCCGGCCCAACGCCAGTTGCGAATATCGGCGCGCAGGGCGACGAAGGTTTCGGTGTCGCTCTGGGTGTTGGAGTTCTCTTCCTCCAGGTAACCCGGCACCGACTGGCCCTCGCTGTGGCCGGCAATGTACTGGCCGCGCACCACCTGGGTGGTCAGGCCTTCCGGGCTGATGGGCGCCAGGGCCTTGAGCACCTTGACCTTCTCGTCGCGGATGCTGTCGGCGGAGAGGTCGGCCGGCGGGTCCATGGCGATCAGGCAGAGCAGTTGCAGCAAGTGGTTCTGGATCATGTCCCGCAGTTGGCCGGCCTTGTCGAAATAGCCCCAGCGGCCTTCGATGCCGACCTTCTCGGCCACGGTGATTTCCACGTGGGAGATATAATTCTGGTTCCACTGGGTTTCGAACAGGCTGTTGGCGAAACGCAGGGCGATCAGGTTCTGTACCGTCTCTTTGCCCAGGTAGTGGTCGATCCGGTAGATGCGGTTTTCCGGGAAGAACTGCGCCACCGCGTCGTTGACCTTGCGCGAGGAATCCAGGTCCGAACCGATGGGCTTTTCCAGGACCACGCGGGTGTGCTGGTTGAGCCCGACCTTGGACAGGTTCTCGCAGATCGCGCCATAGACCGCGGCCGGAGTGGCGAAGTAGGCAATCAGCCGCTGTTCGCTGCCAGCACGTTCGGCCAGGGCGATGTAGTCCTCGGACTTGAGGAAGTCCACATGCAGGTAGCTCAAGCGGGCGAGGAAACGCTGCACAACGTCGGGATCGATGTCCTTGTCGCCGACATACTTGTGCAACTCGGTTTCGATATTGGTCAGGTGCTCTTGCTCGCTGCCCGGCTCGCGGGCCAGGGCCAGAATCCGCGTGTCATCGTGCAACAAGCCGGCGGCATCAAGTTGGTACAAGGCAGGAAACAGCTTACGCAGCGCCAGATCGCCCAGCGCGCCGAACAAGGCAAAGGTGCAGGGTTCAACCGTTATCGAAGGCATGATGTTTGTTCTTTTATCAAGTTAAGCTACAAATACCTTTTTTCAAGGCATCACTCAAGGAAAAATGTAGTAATAAACACAACATTTTTACAAAATACAGATTCCAGGTGGTGGTCGATCCAGGCCATCAGTAGGATAGGCCACCTCTCAACTTCGCATTGCAGGCGCTTGTCGTGGCTCTGCCCGCCACGCCTGTCTAGCCGATCTAGGAAACGTTAATGGACCGAGTGCGAAACCTTCTGGAGCAGATCCAGAACCGCCTTGAAGAATTGAACAAGGCGGAACGCAAAGTCGCCGAAGTCATCCTGCTCAACCCGCAGCAGGCGACCCGCTTCAGCATCGCAGCGCTGGCCCAGGCCGCCTCGGTCAGCGAGCCGACGGTCAATCGCTTCTGCCGCTCCTTCGGTGTCAGCGGCTACCCGGAACTCAAGCTGCAACTGGCCCAGAGCCTGGCCAGCGGCGCCGCGTACGTCAGCCGCGCGGTCGAGGCCGACGACAACCCCGAAGCCTACACGCAAAAAATCTTCGGCAGCGCCATCGCCTCCCTGGACAGCGCCTGCCAGGCCCTGGACCCGAACCTGATCAGCAAGGCCGTCGACCTGTTGATCCAGGCCCGGCAGATCCACTTCTTCGGCCTCGGCGCCTCGGCCCCGGTGGCCATGGATGCGCTGCACAAGTTTTTCCGCTTCAACCTGGCCGTCACCGCCCATGCCGACGTGCTGATGCAGCGCATGATCGCCTCGGTGGCCCACACCGGCGAATTGTTCGTGATCATTTCCTACACCGGCCGCACCCGCGAACTGGTGGAAGTGGCGCGCATTGCCCGAGAAAACGGCGCGTCGGTGCTGGGGCTGACCGCGGAAAACTCGCCCCTGGCCAAGGCCAGCACCCTGAGCCTGAACATCCCGCTGCCGGAAGACACCGACATCTACATGCCGATGACCTCGCGGATCATCCAGCTCACCGTGCTCGACGTGCTGGCCACCGGCATGACCCTGCGCCGTGGCGTGGACTTCCAGCCGCACCTGCGCAAGATCAAGGAAAGCCTCAACGCCAGCCGCTACCCGGTGGGCGACGAGTTCAACTGAGGCAAGCCGACGCCTACACCGCAGCGCGCGCCTGCAGGCTCAGGTGCGCCTGCTCCCCCGGCGCCAGGCACAGGCTGTCGGTGCCCCCGGCAGCCGCTTCGACGCAGACAAACCGCGACACCTCATTCCAGCTCACCCCCAGCAGCGGCCGGCTGCCCGGATGCCAGACCACGGTGTCGGCATCGTCACCGGTATCGATGCACAGCTCGCGCTGCCAGGCGTGATCCTTGAGCTGCAATTCGCCTTCGTGCTGGAACACCCGCTGGCAACCGCCCTCGACCCGCAACTCGCCCTGCTGCTGGCAGGCCTGGCGATTCAACTGGTCGTAACCCTGGGCGCCATCGAGCCCAGACAGCGCTACCTCACCAACGTCGCCAATACGCCAGTAGGCGTGCAAAGCCTGGCTCAACTGGCAGGGTTCAGTGTCCTGATGCTCGGTACTCAGGCGCAGGTCCATGCTCTGGCCCAGGTGCGCATGCAGGTCGACCTTCCAGTCGCACAACTGCAATTGCCAGTGCAGGCGCACGCCCTCCTCGTCGCTGCTGCTGTCCAGCAGCTTCCAGTCCAGCAACCGCGCCCAGCCGTGGGACGGCCAGGCATTCTCGCTGGGGTGACGGCCATACCAGGGCCAGCACACCGGCACACCGCCACGGATCGCCCCTACCTGCGGCCACTTCGAGGCACACCACAACCAGGGCTTCTGCCCGGCCGGCTGGAAGTGCAGCAACTGGGCGCCCTGGCGACTGAACACCGCCTGGCACAGGGGGTGATCGATCACCAGCACATCACGCATCTGATAGCGCTCCCAGGCGAACACCGGGCGTTCGCGCAAGGATTTGAAAAAGCGTTGTAGCGGATGCTCATGCATGGGCCGCGGTCCTGAAAATCACTGCTGTCTCGATATTCATGAGGGGCTGCGCCTGCCCCACAAAAAAAATCGGACAGCCTGGGCCATCCGCAAAATGCGCACATAGAGGAGGAGCTTATCGCAACAGCCTTAGAACACCGACTGAATTTTCAGACCGGCCACCAACGCGTTATCCACTTCATCCACACCGCCCGGATGGGTGATGTATTGCAGGTTGGGGCGCACGGTCAGCCAGTTGGTCACGTGGAAACCGTAGTTGATCTCGTAGTTGTATTCCGTGTCGCGCAGCGGCATGTACAGCGGGTTGTCGTAGTTGCTGATGCCGTTGTCCTCGTTGATCAACTGGGCGTTCTTGCGCACATCGTCGTTGACGTGGATACGCGCGAAACCGATGCCGACGTCATCTTTCGGACGGGCGTCGAACGGGCCCTTGTAGACGAACATCAGCGACTGGTAGTTGTCGACGACGTTGGTGTCCTTGTCGTGGAAGGTGGCGTTGGCGGCGATGTTCAGGCCACGGGAAGCGTCACCGTTGTGCGTGGTGAGTTGCTGCTGCCCGACGAACCAGTAGCCGTGCTTGCTGTTGTGCACGCGATAGGCATCGCCCGTGTCCGCGGCGTCCTGACCGTTGACGTCCTTGCGCACATCATTGGCCTCGGCCGTGCTCTTGTAGTAACCGACGCGGTATTCGCCCGGCAGACTATTGAGCTTGGGCGACCAGACCAGCTCCACCGGCAATACCGTGCCCTTGGTGCCGCTGCCGCTGAGCTTGAAGCCATTGCCGTGCTCCAGCTGCGAGGGGTTCTGGTTGTAGGCGCCGATCTGCGCATACAGCTCCGGGGTGATGTGGTACTTGACGCGCAACGCCGCCTGGCTGACCGGCCAGTTGTACCAGATTCCGGTGGCCCAGTTGCCCACCTGGGAGCCGCAGAAAGCCAGGTTCTGGAATTCGCAGGGGAAGGTGTTGAAGTCTTCGCCCTCGCCGAAGTAACCGGCCTTGACGTCCAGCTTGCCGTCGAGGAACTGGTGCTGGACCCACAACTGGGTCAAGCGAACCATGTGGCCACGGCCGTAGACTTCCTGGGAGGAACTCAGGGTGCCGGCACGCGGGTCGCCGATGCGGTCATTGGAGATGTTCTGGCCGTTGCGGTTGGTCAGCTGGATCTTGGCCTGGGTGTTGTCCCAGCCCAGCAGTTTCTGCAGATCGAAGGCCACGCCGAGGCCGAACTGGTCGCTGTAGCGCCCGGTCTTGTCGTCGTTGTAGCCGCCACGCAGGTTGGCGCCCATTTCCCCGACGTAGTCGGCCTTGATGTCGATCCCCTGCTCGATCAGCTTGGTGCGCTCACCGCCCCAGTCACCGGTCATCCATTTGGAGTCGGCGCTGAACGCCTCGTCGGCCATGGCATTGGCGGACAGGGCCAGGGCCGCTACCGCCGACAACTGGCAGAGCACCCGAGTATTGCTGTGTTGCTTTTTCATCCCTACATCCTCGTCTTTATTGTTATTAACGATTTATCCAACGCGGTTTACAGCGGGTGCGACGGATGACAGGCCATCCGTCACGCATTCAACGCCCCTTGAACTGCGCCACATTGCCACTGCGCGCCTCGGGAGCCGGTACGCCGGCCACTCCCAGCCGCTCGCCACTCTGGGCATCGAACAGCAGCACCCGGGCCGGATCGAACTGCAGGGTCAGGCTTTCCCCGGCCTCGGGCGCCTGGTCCGGCGCCAGGCGGCAGCAGACCTTGGTGCCATTGAGGGTGACGAACACCAGGGTGTCTGGGCCGGTGGGCTCGACCACCTGGACTTCGGCGCGAATAGTCGGCAGGCCGTTGGCCTCGCCCGAGGCCAGGGCAATCTGCTCCGGACGGATGCCGAGGATCACCTCGCGGTCTTCCAGCCCGGCGTCCTGCGGCCCCAGGGGCAGCTCGCAACGGGCCTGGCCACTGTCCAGCAGGGCCAGCAGGCGGCCGTCCTTGCGTTGCAGGCGCAGGGGAATGAAGTTCATCGGCGGCGAACCGATGAAGCTCGCCACGAACAGGTTGGCCGGGTCGTTGTAGATCTGCTTCGGCGTGCCGAACTGCTGGATGATCCCATCCTTCATCACCGCCACCTTGTCGCCCAGGGTCATGGCTTCGATCTGGTCGTGGGTGACGTAGACCGTGGTGGTCTTCAGGCGCTGGTGCATCAGTTTCATTTCAGTGCGCATCTCGACCCGCAGCTTGGCGTCGAGGTTGGACAACGGTTCGTCGAACAGGTAGATCTTCGGCCGCCGCGCCAGGGCCCGGCCCATAGCCACCCGCTGCTGCTGGCCACCGGAAAGCTGGCCCGGTTTGCGGGTCAGCAGGTGCTCGATCTGCAGCAGCTTGGCCACCCGCGCCACTTCCGCGTCGATCTCGGCGGTGGGCATCTTGCGGATCTTCAGGCCGAAGGCGATGTTGTCGCGCACGCTCATGGTCGGGTACAGCGCGTAGGACTGGAACACCATGGCAATGTCACGGTCCTTGGGGCTCATGCCACTGATGTCGGCATCGTCCACCAGGATCGCCCCGCCACTGATGTGCTCCAGCCCGGCGATGCAGTTCATCAGGGTGGATTTGCCGCAGCCGGACGGGCCGACGAGGATCAGGAACTCACCGTCGTCGATCTTCAGCTCGATGTTCTTCAGGGTGTCCGGCAGCCCGGCACCGTAGGTCTTGTTGACGTTGCGTAATTCGAGAGTTGCCATGCTTTACCCCTTGACCGCGCCGGACGTCAGCCCGCGCAGGAAATACTTGCCGGCGAAGATGTAGACCAGCAGTGTCGGCAGCCCGGCGATCATCGCCGCCGCCATATCAACGTTGTATTCCTTGGCCCCGGTGCTGGTGTTGACCAGGTTGTTCAGGGCCACGGTGATCGGTTGTGCGTCGCCGCTGGCAAACACCACGCCGAAGAGGAAGTCGTTCCAGATCTGGGTGAACTGCCAGATCAGGCAGACCATGATGATCGGCACCGACATCGGCAGCAGGATCTTGCCGAAGATGGTGAAGAACCCGGCGCCGTCCAGGCGCGCCGCCTTGACCAGGGCATCGGGAATGCTCACGTAGTAGTTGCGGAAAAACAGCGTGGTGAAGGCCAGGCCGTAGACCACGTGCACCAGCACCAGGCCGGTGGTGGTGTTGGCCAGGCCGAACTTGCCGAGGGTGAACGAGGCCGGCAGCAGCACGGTCTGGAACGGCAGGAAGCAGCCGAACAGCAGCAGGCCGAAGAACAGCTGGGAGCCGCGAAAGCGCCACATCGACAGCACGTAGCCGTTCATTGCACCAATGAACGTGGAGATCAGCACCGCCGGCACGGTGATCTTCACCGAGTTCCAGAAGTAGCCGCCCACGGTGTCCCAGGCCTTGATCCAGCCGATGCCGTCCACCACCTGGGGCCAGCTCAGCAGGTTGCCGGTGCGGATGTCTTCGGGGGTCTTGAAGCTGGTCAGCAGCATCACCACCAGGGGAATCAAGTACACCGCCGCCGCCAGCAGCAAGGTGGCGTAGATGGCGATCCGACTGAAGTTCAGGGTCGGCTTGGCGAGGGAGTTAGTCATGACGCTTGCCTCGCAGTTCGGAGTACAGGTACGGCACCAGGATGGTCAGCACGGCACCGAGCATCAGCATGGCGCTGGCCGAGCCGATGCCCATCTGGCCCCGGCTGAAGGTGAAGGAATACATGAACATCGCCGGCAGGTCGGAGGAGTAGCCCGGGCCGCCCGCAGTCATCGCTGCCACCAGGTCGAAGCTCTTGATGGCGATGTGGGCGAGGATCATGAAGGCGCTGAAGAACACCGGGCGCAGGCTCGGCAGAACGATCTTCAGGTAGATGGTCGGCAGGCTCGCGCCGTCCACCTGGGCGGCGCGGATGATCGACTGGTCAACACCGCGCAAGCCGGCGAGGAACATCGCCATGACAAAGCCCGAGGCCTGCCACACGGCGGCAATCACCAGGCAGTAGACCACCCGGTCCTGATCCACCAGCCAGTCCAGGCGAAAGCCTTCCCAGCCCCAGTCGCGGAGCATCTTGTCCAGGCCCAGGCCGGGGTTGAGCAGCCACTTCCAGGCGGTGCCGGTGACGATCATCGACAGTGCCATGGGGTACAGGTACACGGTGCGAATGAAGCCTTCCTTGCGGATGCGCTGGTCCAGCAGCACCGCGAGGAACACCCCCAGCACCAGGCTGATGGCGATGAACATGCCGCCGAACAGCGCGAGGTTCTTGCTCGCCACCCACCAGCGGTCGTTGTCCATCAGCCGCAGGTACTGCTGCAGGCCGACCCACTTGTAGCTCGGCATGAAGCTGGAATTGGTAAAGGACAGAATGAACGTCCAGATGATGTAACCGTAGAACCCCACCAGCACGATCACCATGCTGGGCGCCAGCACCAGCTTGGGCAGCCAGCGCTGCAATGCGTCCAGGGGTGAGGCCTTGCTGAAAACCGCCACAGAGCTCATCGGGATAATCCAGTTGAAGGAATGAAGTCCGACGCGCCCTCTGTAGGAGCGAGCTTGCTCGCGATAGCGATCCAACCGTCGACATCCAGGGTGAATGTCAGGCCGTCATCGCGAGCACGCTCGCTCCTACAGAAGGGGGGGAAGCATCGTCAGATAAATCGCCGCAGGCGAACCTGCGGCGCCGGACCTTACTGCGCGGCCTTGACCGCCGAGGCCAGTTGCGCACTGGCCTTGGCCGGGTCCGCATCCTTGTCGTTCATGAAGTTGGTGACCACGTCGAAGATCGCGCCCTGCACCGCCAGGGAGGTGGCCATGTTGTGCGCCATGCTCGGCTGCAGGCCGCCGGTCTTCTCGTCCGCCAGGAAGTCCTTGGCCGACGCCTGGGCACAGGAGTCGAAGCCCTCGGCGCTCATGTCATTGAGCATGTCGGTGCGCACCGGGATCGAACCCTTGTTGATGCTGAAGACCTTCTGGAAGTCCTTGCCCAGGGCCACCTTGGCCAGGTCCTGCTGAGCGGCGATGTCACCCTTGCGATCGGCCTTGAGCTTGAACACCGCCAGGGAGTCGATGTTGTAGGTGAAGGCCTTGTCGGTGCCCGGGAACGGCACGCACTGGTAGTCCTTGCCGGCGATTTTCTTCGCCGCGGTCCACTCACTCTTGGCCCAGTCGCCCATCATCTGCATGCCGGCCTTGCCGCCGATCACGTCGGCCGCGGCGATGTTCCAGTCACGCCCGGCGCGGTTGGGGTCCATGTAGCCGGTGATCTTCTTCAGCTCGGCGAAGGCCTTGACCATTTCCGGACCGGCGAGGGTTTTCTGGTCCAGGTCCACCAAGGCTTTCTTGTAGCCTTCAGGGCCCATGACCGAGAGCACCACGTCTTCGAACACGGTGCTGTCCTGCCACGGCTGGCCGCCGTGGGCCAGGGCAATGAAGCCCGCGGCCTTGAGCTTGTCGCCGGCGGCGTAGAATTCTTCGAGGGTGGTCGGGGCCTTGTCGATCCCGGCCTTCTTGAACACTTGCGGGTTGATCCACAGCCAGTTGACCCGGTGGATGTTCACCGGCACGGCGACGTAGTCACCTTCGTACTTGACGGTGTTGGCCACCTTGGACGAGAGCAGGCCGTCCCAGTTTTCCGCCTTGGCCACGTCCTTGAGGGTGTCGGTGCTGAGCAGGCCGGTGCTGCCCCATTCCTGGATGTCCGGGCCCTTGATCTGCGCCACGCCCGGCGGGTTGCCGGCCACGGCGCGGCTTTTCAGCACGGTCATCGCGGTGGAGCCGCCACCGCCGGCCACGGCACCGTCCTTCCAGGTGAAGCCGTCTTTTTCCACTTGCGCCTTGAGCACATCGACGGCCGCTTTTTCACCACCCGAAGTCCACCAGTGGACAACTTCCACGGAACCTTTGGAGTCGGCGGCGAGGGCACTCAGGGGAAACAGAGAGGCAAGGGAAATGACAGTGGCGAGGCGAGAAATCGCATTCATCTGAAGTACCTTTCTTGTTGTTATGCATGCAAGTCTGGTGCTTGCGCTGCACACGAGTCTAAACAGCCTAGTCGAACGTTCGGGTAACGAAGCGACGGTGAAATGTCACGACATGGTTACACAAGGCCCGGAACAGACGCCTGGGCCAAGGCCGAAGCCAGGCTCGGCGCCAGCGGCAGGCGCGGAATCAGCACCGCCTGCCAGGCGTGATAGAGGTCCGGCTTGCCGCCCCAGATCTCGGCGGCCGGGCGATTGTCGCGGCCCAGTTCGTGATGCCAACTGCCCTGCTGGCGATCGATGAAATGCGCTTCGCAGAACTCCCAGAAACGCCGGTACCAGACCTCGTACTGCTGCTCGCCGGTGCGCTTGAGCAAGGCGCTGGCGGCGGCGCTGGCCTCGGCGTGAGTCCAGTGCAGGCGCTGGCGCACCACCGGCCGATTGTCCCAGTCCAGGGTGTAGACAATGCCCGGCGCGCCATCCACGTCCCAGCCGTGGCGGCAGTTACTCGCGAACAGGCGTTGCGCATCCAGCGCCAGCCAGCCCGGGGTCAGCATCCCGGCCAGGCCGCGCGACGCCTCCAGGTGCAAGAGCAGGCGTGCCCATTCGAAGCCGTGGCCCGGCGTGGTGCCGAAGGGCCGGAAACCATCGGCGGGAAAGGCCCGGTTGTAGTCGCGCAAGGGCTGCCAGCCACAGTCGAAATGCTCGATCACCATGAAGTCGTTGGCGGCGGCGTGCTGATGGATCACCCGCTCGACGATGCGCAGGGCGCGGTTGAGCCAGCGCGGGTCCTGGGTGACATCGGCCAGGGCCAGGAAGGCCTCGGTGGCGTGCATGTTGCTGTTGGCGCCGCGATAGGCTTCCAGCTCGCTCCAGTTGCGATTGAAGGACTCGAGCATGGCGCCCTCCTCCTCGCTCCAGAAATGCCCGTCGATGATTCGGATCGCTTCCTCAAGCAGGGCCTGGGCACCCGGCCGCTGCGCGACCACCGCGGAGCTGGCGGCCAGGGCGACAAAGGCGTGCAGGTAGGCGGCCTTGGTGCTGTTGCCATCCGCCTGCCCGGCAACCGCGAACCAGCCGCCGTGCTCGGCATCGCGCAACGGCCCCATGAGCGCGGCGATACCGTGATCCACCAGCCCGGCATAGCCGGGCAGGCCCTGGGCATGCGCCATGGCAAAGCTGTGGGTCATGCGCGCGGTGTTCATGGTTTCGGCCAGGGCGCCTTCGGGCAGGCGGCCCTGGGCATCGAGGTTGCCGAAGCCTTCGGCGAGCCGTGAAGCCTTGGCGAAATCCAGCAGGCGCAGGCCTTCGGCGGCGAGCCAGGCCTGATGTGCAGGTGCATTCAGCCAGCTGCCCAATGGCAGGGAAAGAGCGTCCATGGGTGACCTGTTGTTGTTTTTATCGAAGGCCTGAGTCTAATCAAGCCGCCCGCAACCGCAGGTAACGAAGAGCCCGCGCAATGTCACCGCCTGGTGACATTGCGCTGCACTGCAGGAGCCGGCTTGCCGGCGTCGCGGCCCTTGAATCCCGTAGTGCTCTTGAAGACGCCTTCGCTGGCACGCCAGCGCCTACGCAAGCCAGTCTCACGCCGACATCAGTCGAAGGTCCGGGGCAGGTACAGGGTCACGCGCAGGCCGCCTTCGCGCAGGTTCTGCAGGCTGACTTCGCCGCCATGGCTGTGGGCGATGTTGCGCGCGATGCCCAGGCCCAGGCCGTAGCCCTGCTGCTGGCCGGCCAGGCGGAAGTGCGGCTCGAACACCTGCTCCAGGCGCTGCTCCGGTACGCCCGGGCCTTCGTCGTCGACATGCAGGACAAAGCCGCTGTCGTCGTCTTCGATGTGCAAGTGGGCGTTCTGCCCGTACTTCAGGGCGTTGTCGATCAGGTTGCCCATGCAGCGCTTGAGCGCCAGGGGCTTGCCCGGGTAGCTGGCCAGCGCCCGCCCCTGCTGGGTCACCCGGCCGTTGCCGTGGGGCGCCAGGTAAGGCTCCACCAGGCAATCGAGCACCTGGTTGAGGTCCACTGGCTCGATGTTCTCGTGGATGTCGGTGTCCTTGACGCACTGCAACGCGCCCTTGACCAGCAGTTCCAGCTCGTCCAGGTCGCGGCCGAACTTGGCTTGCAGTTGCTCGTCTTCCAGCAGCTCGACCCGCAGGCGCAGGCGGGTGATGGGGGTGCGCAGGTCGTGGGAAATGGCACTGAACAGCTGGCTGCGCTCGGTCAGGTAGCGGCTGATGCGTTCGCGCATGCTGTTGAAGGCCCGCCCCACTTCCACCACTTCACTGCCACCGCCCTCCGCCACCGGCTCGACGTCGGCGCCCAGGGACATGTCCCGCGCGGCCCGGGCCAGGCGCTTGAGGGGCCGGCTCTGCCAGTGCACCAAGAGGCCGATGAACAGCAGCAAAAACCCGCTGGTGAGCAGGATGAACCACACCTGCTGCGCCGGCAGGCCCTGTTCTTCGAGGCTGGTGTAGGGCTCGGGCAGCAGCGAGGCGATGTACAGCCATTCCCCTGGGGCCATCTGGATCTGGGTCACCAGCACCGGCGGGTTCACCGGTTCCAGGGTCAGGGCGTAATGGGCCCAGGAGCGGGGCAATTCATCGAGCTTGAGGCCGCCATTGAAGATCCGCAGGTCATCGGGGCTGACAAAGGTCACGGAAATGTCCGCGTCATTGCCCAGGGACTGGCGCAGCACCTGTTCCACCGCGTGTAGCACGGCTTCTTTGCGTGGGGTGGCGGGCAGTACCTGCATGCCCAGGGGTTTGTCATTGAGGGTCACGACAAAGCGGGTGCCGCCCATGCTGCGCAACTGGTCGAGCACCAGGGGCCGGTACGCCACCGGCAACGAACGCAGGTAGCTGACGCTGGCGGTCATCGAATGGGCCAGGCTGCGGGCGCTGGTCACCAGGCCTTCGAGCTGGGTGGCGCGCAACTGCGAGACCCAGATCACGCTGGACAGCGCCTGGGCGAACAGCACCGCCAACAGGGTCAGGAGCAGCATGCGCCCCAACAGCGAGCGCGGCACCGGCAAGCGCCGGAGCAGCCTGCGTAACGCCTCAGTGAGCATTGCCGGCAACCACATTGGCTGCCAGCTGATAGCCGCTGCCACGCACGGTGCGGATCAGCCGCGGCGGCTTTTCCGTGTCCCGCAGGCGTTGGCGCAGGCGGCTGACCGCCATGTCGACGATGCGATCCAGGGGCATCAGGTCGCGGCCGCGAGTGGCGTTGCCGATGGTGTCGCGGTCGAGGATTTCCTGGGGGTGGTCAAGAAACAGCTTGAGCAGGGCGAAGTCGGCGCCGGAGAGAATCACTTCCTCGCCGTCGTTGTGAAACAGCCGGTGGCTGATCACATCCAGGCGCCATTCGTCGAAGCACAGCACGTCACCCGCGACCCGCTCCTGGGCGAACTGCACGCGCCGCAACAAGGCCTTGATCCGTGCCTGCAACTCCCGGGGGCTGAAGGGCTTGCCCAGGTAGTCGTCGGCGCCCAGCTCCAGGCCGATGACCCGGTCGGCCTCGTCGGAGCTGGCGGTGAGCATGATGATCGGCACCTGGCTGCGCTTGGCGTGCTGGCGGATCCAGCGGCACAGGCTGAAGCCGTCTTCATCGGGCAGCATCACGTCGAGGATCACCAGGTCACTGGGCGCCTCGTTCAGGGCCTGGCGAAAACCGGCCCCGTCCGCGGTGCTGCGCACCTGGAAGCCGCAGCGGCTGAGGTAGGTTTCCAGCAGCTCGCGAATTTCCTGATCATCGTCAACCAACAAAATCGACTTACTGACTGAACTCACCGGGGCCGTCCTTATTGTTAGGCAGGGAGCGCGATTATGCCTGATGGCGGGAGGCCTGTTACGGCCTGTACGCCCTGCTGCTCGGTGTCAGCCCTGGGCCTGCTCCAGGGCCACGCCGGCACCGGTCAGCCCGGAATAGGGCGCGGTCACCAGCCACACCGGGATGCCCTTGAAGTAATCGCTCATGCAGCCCTTGTCGGCAAAGCTCTTGGCAAAGCCGCTGTGGATGAAGAAGTCGGCAAAGCGTGGAATCACGCCACCGACGATGTACACCCCGCCCCGACCACCGGTGGTCAGCACGTTGTTGCCCGCCACCCGGCCCAGCCAGCAGCTGAACTGCTCCAGCACTTCACGGGCAATCGGGTCGCCGGCCAGGCCGGCCGCGGTGATGGCTTCGGGGGTGTCGAGGCACGGTTCATGACCGTCCACCGCGCAGATCGCCCGGTACACCCGGGGCAGGCCGCCACCGCTGAGGGCGGTCTCGGCGCTGACATGGCCAATCTCATCGTGGATGTGCTGCCACAGTTGGGTTTCCCGAGTGCTGCTCAGGGGCAGGTCGACATGGCCTCCCTCCCCCGGCAAGGCCAGGTAGCGGCCATCGCCGAAATTCAGCAGGGTGCCCACGCCCAAGCCCGTGCCCGGGCCGATCACCACCGCCGGACGCTGGGGTTCGGCAACGCCCTCGCAGACCACGCGAAACTCGCCGGGTTGCAGGCGGGTCATGCCCAGGGCCATGGCCGAGAAGTCATTGACCAGCAGCAGTTGGTCCACCTGCAGCGTCTGGCAGAAGGCCTGTCGGCTCAGGCGCCAATGGTTGTTGGTGAAACGAAATTCGTCGCCACTGACCGGGCCGGCCACCGACAGGCACACCGAACCGATGGCGCCCAGGGCCAGGCCCTGGGCACGCAGGTAGGCCTTGATGGCGTCTTCCGGGCAGCGGTAGTCCGCCGTCGCGTGGACTTCGATCGCCTCCAGCTGTTGGTCTTTCCACAACGCAAAGCGCGCGTTGGTGCCACCGATATCACCGACCAGGGCCAGTTTCACTTGAGTGTCTCCAGGGCAGAGGTAAAGGCGCTGGCGCCCTGCTCCGCCGAGCTGAAGGCCATGCGCATGAACGCGAAGAGTTCGCGGCCGGTGCCGACGTTGTTGCCCAGCAGGCCCTTGGCCGGTTCACGGGCGGCAAATTCGGCGGCGTCCACCTTAAGCTCCAGCGTGCCCTTGACGCCATCCACGCGAATGATATCGCCGTCCACGACCCGCGCCAGGGCGCCACCCACCTGAGCTTCGGGGCTGACGTGAATGGCCGCCGGGATCTTGCCCGAAGCGCCGGACATGCGCCCATCGGTGACCAGCGCCACCTTGAACCCCCGGTCCTGCAGCACCCCGAGGAATGGGGTCATCTTGTGCAGTTCGGGCATGCCATTGGAACGCGGGCCCTGGAAGCGCATCACCGCGACGAAATCTTTCTCCAGCAGGCCGGCCTTGAACGCATCGGCCAGGTCCTGCTGGTCCTGGAACACCACGGCCGGGGCTTCGACGATCTGGTGCTCCGGGGCCACCGCGGACACTTTCATCACCCCGCGACCGAGGTTGCCTTCCATGACCCGCAAGCCGCCTTCCGGGGAAAACGCCCGGGCCACCGGCCGCAGGATGTTTTCGTCGAGGCTTTCGATCGGGCCGTCGCGCCACACCAGCTTGCCGTTGTCGAGGAACGGCTCCTGGGTGTAGCGGCGCAGGCCGCGGCCGGCCACGGTGTTGACGTCCTCGTGGAGCAGGCCGGCTTCCAGCAGCTCACGGATCAGGAACGACATGCCGCCCGCCGCCTGGAAGTGGTTGATGTCGGCCTTACCGTTGGGATAGACGTGCGACAGGGTCGGCACCACCTCGGACAGGTCGGCCATGTCCTGCCAGGTCAGCTGGATGCCCGCCGCCTGGGCAATGGCCGGCATGTGCAGGGTGTGGTTGGTGGAACCGCCGGTGGCGTGCAGGGCGACGATGGAGTTGACCAGCACGCGCTCGTCGACGATCTCGCCGATCGGCATGAAGTTGCCGCTCTGCTTGGTCAGGCGCGTGACCTGCTGCGCGGCTTCATGGGTCAGGGCGTCGCGCAGCGGCGTATTGGGGTTGACGAAGGAGGCGCCCGGCAGGTGCAGGCCCATGACCTCCATCAGCAGCTGGTTGGTGTTGGCGGTGCCGTAGAAGGTGCAGGTGCCGGGGCTGTGGTAGGACTTCATTTCCGACTCCAGCAACTCCTCGCGGCTGGCCTTGCCTTCGGCGTAACGCTGGCGCACATCGGCCTTCTGCTTGTTGGAGATCCCCGACACCATCGGCCCGCCCGGAACGAAGAGGGTCGGCAAGTGACCGAAGCGCAGAGCGCCCATCATCAGCCCCGGGACGATCTTGTCGCAGATCCCCAGCATCAGCGCGGCGTCGAACATGTTGTGGGACAAGGCCACTGCTGTGGACAAGGCGATCACCTCGCGGCTCGGCAGGCTCAGTTCCATGCCGGCCTCGCCCTGGGTCACGCCATCGCACATGGCCGGGGTGCCACCGGCGAACTGGCCCACCGAGCCGATTTCGCGCAAGGCGCGCTTGATCTGCTCGGGGAACACCTCGTAAGGCTGGTGCGCGGACAACATGTCGTTATATGACGAAACAATTGCCACGTTGGCCGCGTTCATCATCCGCAGGCTGTGCTTGTCGTCGGCGCCACAACCGGCCACGCCGTGGGCGAAGTTCGCACATTGCAGCTTGCCGCGTTGCGGGCCATCACTGGCGGCATCGCGGATCAGCGCAAGATAGGCCTGGCGAGTGGCGCGACTGCGGGCAATAAGCCGTTCGGTGACCTCAAGAACGCGGGGATGCATGTGTAGAACTCCAGGCTAACGGATGTGGCGACCTGTTTGTCTATGCTGATCAGACGCACCGCCACTCAGAGACAGCGGAGGAGTTTCTGACCATTTGGACCAGTTGATTCAGGTCACTCGTTGTAGATAAGACAAAATATTGCCACTAAAAAGGCTTGTTTTCTATTTCTATGCGAATAATCTTGTAATTCCAACAACAAATTCAACGACAGGCGTTTGCACATGACTCTTCGAATCGCAATCAATGGTTTTGGCCGTATTGGCCGTAACGTCCTGCGCGCACTCTATACCCAAGGCTATCGTCAGGATCTGCAGATCGTCGCCATCAACGATCTGGGGGACAGCGCGATCAATGCCCACCTGCTGAAATACGACACCGTGCACGGCACTTTCGATGCCGAAGTCCAGCATGACCAGGAAAGCCTGACGGTCAACGGCGACCGCATCGCCGTCAGCGCCATCCGCAACCCGGCCGAACTGCCTTGGGCCGCGGAAAAGATCGACGTGGTGTTCGAATGCACCGGCCTGTTCACCGACCGCGCCAAGGCCGCCGCCCATCTTACTGCCGGCGCCCGCAAGGTGATCATCTCGGCCCCGGCCAAGGGCGCCGATGCCACCGTGGTCTACGGGGTCAACCACGACATCCTGCGCCAGTCGCACCAGATCATCTCCAACGCGTCGTGCACCACCAACTGCCTGGCCCCGGTAGCTCAGGTGCTGCACCGCGAGCTGGGCATCGACAACGGCCTGATGACCACCATCCACGCCTACACCAACGACCAGAACCTGACCGACGTCTATCACAGCGACCCGTACCGCGCCCGTTCGGCCACCCAGAACATGATCCCGAGCAAGACCGGCGCCGCCGAGGCGGTGGGCCTGGTATTGCCGGAACTGGCCGGCAAGCTGACCGGCATGGCGGTGCGCGTGCCGGTGATCAACGTATCCCTGGTGGACCTGACCGTGACCCTCAAGCGCGACACCACCGCCGAAGAGGTCAACGCCCTGCTCAAGAGCGCCAGCCAGCACTCGACGATCCTCGGCTACAACACCCTGCCGCTGGTCTCCAGCGACTTCAACCACAACCCGCTGTCGTCGATCTTCGACGCCAACCACACCAAGGTCAGCGGCGGGCGCTTGCTCAAGGTGCTGGCCTGGTACGACAACGAGTGGGGCTTCTCCAACCGCATGCTGGATAACTGTCTGGCCCTGTGCAACGCGGAATAAAACGGACAGTCGTCGATGATCGGTATCAGTTTCACGCAAAAGACCGTGGCGGCGCGCAAGCGCATCGCCCTGGTCGCGCATGACCATTGCAAAGCCTTTCTGCTGGACTGGGCCGAGCGGCAGAAGTCACGGCTGGCCGAACATCAACTGGTCGCCACCGGCACCACCGGGCTGCTGCTGAGCAAACGCCTGGGGCTGCCGGTGGAAAGCATGATCAGCGGCCCTTTGGGCGGCGATCAGCAACTGGGAGCGCAGATCGCCGAACAGCGGGTCGACCTGCTGGTGTTCTTCTGGGACCCCTTCGAGCCCCAGCCCCACGACCCGGACATCAAGGCCCTGCTGCGCGTGGCGGCGGTGTGGAACATTGCGGTGGCCTGCAATGAATGCAGCGCCGACTACCTGCTCAGCAGCCCGCTGATGAACCAGGCCCACGAGCACCGGATTCCCGACTACCCGGCCTACCTGGCCGGCCGAGGATAATTCACGCAAGGCTTGACCATTGACGCAGATGACAATCATTATCATCTGCTGAAAAAATGGATCAGGCCTTGCTGTGAGTCAATCGCACTTCAACCACGTCTTCCTCACCCAACGCATTTCTCTGCTACGAACGCTGGAGCGGATGGTCAACAACCACAGCACCGCCGAAGACCTACTGCAGGAAACCTACCTGCGCGTGACCCGGGCCCTCAGCGAGCGACCGATCACTCACCTCGAACCCTTCGTCTTCCAGACCGCGCGCAACCTCGCCCTCGACCATCTGCGGGCCCGGCGCATTCAGGGCCGCACCCTGCTCGAAGACGTGCCTGCCGAGGTGGTGGAGAACATCGCCGCGCCCGTCAGCAGCGCCGAAGACGCCGCCCACGCCGAGCAACTGCTCGAACGCCTGAACCTCAGCCTCGGCCAGCTCAGCCCGCGCCAGCAGCAGATCTTCATCCTCAGCCGCTTGCACGGCCACAGCTATCAGGAGATCGCCGACGAGCTCGGGGTTTCGCTGAGCACGGTACAAAAGGAATTGAAACTGATCATGGCCATCTGCATCGGCGTCGCCGAACGTCTCGACGGCCAGTGAGTCAGGACCGCTGAGCAGAATGACTGCGTCAGCCCCGGGCCTTTGTTAACCTTGGCCGGCTTTCGCTCTCTCTTGAAAAAACAGCTGCGCACAGACGCAGCCGAGGAACACCCGTGACGGATTTTCACAGCGCCGAGCCGCCCACCCCTGCCGGCTCGCACTCAAGCACCCTTGCCATGGATCAGGCGCTGGATTGGCTGATCGAGCTGGAACATCCGAACGAGGAACAAGTGCGCCAGTTTCATCAATGGCTGGCGGCCTCACCGCTCAATGCCCAGGCCTTTGAAAAGGCCCGGGCGATCTGGGACGGGGCGCAAGTGGCGCAATGCGCGCTGACCCTGGCGACACCACCGAAAGTTTCACGCCTGGCGCGCCTGCGCCCGCACTGGAAACCCCTGGCCACTGCGGCCGTGCTGCTGCTGGGGCTGTTCAGCTTCAGCAACCTGCCGCTGCGCCTGCAGGCCGACCACCTGACCCAGGTCGGCGAACGCCAGCGCCTGCAACTGGAAGACGGCTCCAAGGTGCTGCTCAACACCAACTCGGCATTCTCCAGCCAGATCAACGATCACCAGCGCGTGGCGCGGCTGTACCAGGGCGAAGCCTTCTTCGAGGTCCCCGGCCCCCCTGGCCTGCCCCTGGAGCTGGACGCTGGCCCGGTCAAGGCCAGCGTGGCCGGCACCGCCTTCGCCGTGCGCTACCTGGACGGCATCGCCCAGGTCCAGGTGCAGCGCGGCGACATCGATCTGCGCGCCACCCACGCCGACCAGCGCATTCGCCTGAGCGCCGGGGAAAGCGTGCGGGTCGGGCCCCAGGGGTTCGAGCGTCCGGCCAAGCTCGATGCCGACAAGGAACTGGCCTGGGTCCAGGGCCGCCTGGTGTTCGAGAACTGCCCCATGAGCCAGGTCCTGGCGGAACTGCGGCGCTATTACCCGGGCTGGATCGTCAACAACAACCCACAGTTGGCGAAGCTCGCGGTCACCGGCAATTACCGCCTGGATCAACCCCTGGACGTGGTGCGCTCCCTGGCCCATATCACCTCGGCGCGGCTCTCGGAGTTCCCGGCGCTGGTGATTCTCAACTGAGAACAATTATTTTTACGCGATAGCCACAGGTCGTACGTCTCGTTATAGCCAATGCAACTGATTCGCATTTTTGAATGCGTATCTGCACCTATAAAAGATTCGTGCGACCCGGAGCGCTCTCGATGTCCCCTCGCCTCAACAGCCGATCCTCTGTTCCCTGTGCCCGCCTGCAGAACTGCACCCTGTCGCTGCTGACCGCAGCCATCCTGCTGGCCGGCGCCCAAGCCGCGCCGGTGATGGCCGCCGATGCCTCGGCCTCCTCCAGCCAGCGCATGGGCAACTACAACTTCGCCATTGCCGAGCAACCGCTGGTATCGGCGCTCAATGCCTTTACCGCGGTCACCGGCTGGCAAGTAGGGCTACCGGCCGAGCTGGGCACCGGGGTTTCGTCACCGGGCGTGCGCGGTTCGCTGCCCCCGGAAAAAGCCCTGGAGCGGCTGCTCGTCGGCACCCAGCTGAGCTACCGCAAGCTGGGCAACAACAGCATCGTTCTGGAGAAACGCAGCGGCGCCAATGTGCTGAGCCTGCAGCAGGTGACCATCAGCGCCACACGCCAGGAACAGGACGTCAATTCGGTGCCCAGCACGGTGAGCGTGCAAAACCGGGAAGAACTCGACCGTCAGAACGTCAACAACATCCGCGAACTGACCCGCTATGAGCCGGGTGTCTCGGTCGGCGGCGCGGGCCTGCGCGGCGGCGGCATCAGCGGCTACAACATCCGCGGCATCGACGGTGACCGGATCCTGACCCAGGTCGATGGCGTCGAAGTGCCCAGCAGCTTCTTCAACGGCCCCTACGCGCAAACCCAGCGCAACTATGTCGACCCGGAAATCATCAAGCGCGTGGAAATACTCCGCGGTCCCGCTTCGGCGCTGTACGGCAGCAACGCCATCGGCGGCGCGGTGAGCTATTTCACCCTGGACCCGGATGACATCATCAAGCCCGGCAAGGATCTCGGCGCCCGCCTGAAAAGCGGCTACAGCTCCTCCGACAACAGCTGGCTGACCTCCGGCACGTTCGCCGGGCGCAGTGGCGAATTCGATGGCTTGCTGCACCTGAGCCAGCGCAACGGTCGCGAAACCGAATCCTACGGCAGCACTGGCGGCACCGGCCTGAACCGGACCGAAGCCAACCCGGAGACCGTCCGCACCACCAGCGTGCTGGCCAAGCTGGGCTGGGACTACAACGACGATTCGCGCCTGGGCCTCACCTACGAGAAATACAAGGACGACCGCGACAGCAACCAGCGCAGCGTGGTCGGCGGCCTGTTCTTCAACGGCACCGGCAGCAACCTGTACCGTGCCCGCACCGCCAACGACACCATCACCCGCGAGCGTTTCGGCCTGGAGCACAGCGTTGCCCTCGACAGCCTCCTGGCGGACACACTCAAGTGGAGCCTGAACTACCAGACCGCCAAGACCGACCAGCATGCCGACGAGATCTATCAGTCCGGACGCCGTGTCGCGCGCACCCGCGACACCCTCTACCAGGAAAAGCAGTGGGTCTTCGATGCACAACTGGACAAGGCGTTCAGCCTCGCCGACACCGAGCACCTGCTGACCTACGGCACCCAGGTCAAGCAACAGAAAGTGACCGGCTACCGCTATGGCACAGCCACCTGCCTGAACGTGGCCCCGCGCTGCTCAGCCATCGGCGCGCCCAGTGCAATGCCTTCGGACAGCGTGCCCAAGTCCAGCGATTTCCCGGACCCGACCATCAACACCTACGGCCTGTTCGTCCAGGACCAGATCCACTGGAACGATTGGACCTTCCTGCCCAGCCTGCGCTACGACTACACCCGGCTCAAACCCCACGTGACCGACGAGTTCGTCAACACCATCGTCACCGCCGGAGGCAAGGCCTCGGAAATCAATGCCAGTGAAAAGACCTGGCATCGCCTGTCACCCAAGTTCGGCCTGACCTACGCCCTGACCGAGCAATACACCTGGTACGGCCAGTACGCCGAAGGCTTCCGCACGCCAAGCGCCAAGGCGCTGTTCGGGCGCTTTGAAAACCCAGGGGCCGGTTACTCGGTCACCCCCAACCCGGATCTGAAGCCGGAGAAGAGCAAAAGCTGGGAAACCGGCCTGCGCGGCAACTTCGAGCACGGCAACTTCGATGTGGCGGTGTTCTATAACCAGTACCGCGATTTCATCGACGAAGACGCCATCGCCCCCGGCTACAACCAGATCAAGTTCCAGACCGCCAACATCAAGCACGCCACCATCAAGGGCGCCGAGATCAAAGGCCGCCTGAACCTGGACGCGGTAGGTGCCCCGCAAGGCCTCTACACCCTGGGTTCGGTGGCGTATGCCTACGGCCGCAATGCCGACAACGGTGAACCGATCAACAGCGTCAACCCGCTCAAGGCGGTATTCGGCCTGGGTTACGACCAGGACAAGTACGGCACCTTGCTCAGCTGGACCCTGGTCAAGCGCAAGGATCGGGTCGATGACAGCGCGTTCAAGGCCCCGGACGGCCTGACCAGCAGCAGCCAGTTCAAGACCCCGGGCTTCGGCATCCTCGACCTCACCGGTTTCTACAAGGTCACCGATGACGTCACCGTGAACGCCGGCCTGTACAACCTGACCGACAAGAAATACTGGAACTGGGATGACGTACGCGGCTACGACGGCGTCGGCGAGGCCGGCATGCTCAACCCCGCCAACCTCGACCGCCTGACCCAGCCCGGCCGCAACTTCTCGGTCAACCTGGTGTGGGATATCTGACACCTGAACTCCTCGCTGCCCTTTTTCATCCCGGGCAGTGAGGATTTTTTACTGTGTCGCGTCTTCTTGTTCGTCTAGTCACTAAGTGCCTCTCATTCTCAAGGACATCTGCATGACCACCCAGGATTCCTCCCAGCGTCACCCCCTGCGCTCCCAGCGTCTGAACCAGATCACCCACGAGCCGCACGCCAAGCTCGACGCCCTGGTCAAGGCCCATGCGCCGTTTGAAACCCAAGGTGCATTCGCCCGTTTCGTGGTGGCCCAGTACCTGTTCCAGTCGGAACTGGTGGAGCTGTACAACGATGCCGAGCTGAACAAGATCGTCCCGGACCTGGCCGAGCGCTGCCGCGCCGAAGCGGCCAAGGCTGACCTGGCCGACCTGGAAACCGCCGTTCCGGGCCCGGTGGCCGGTGCAGTGCGCAACCCGAGCCAGGCCGAAGCCCTGGGTTGGATCTTCGTCTCCGAGGGCTCCAAGCTCGGCGCCGCGTTCCTGATCAAGCGCGCCGTGGGCCTGGGCCTGAGCGAAACCTTCGGCGCCCGTCACCTGGGCGAACCGGCAGGCGGCCGTGCCGAAGGCTGGAAGACCTTCACCCGTATCCTCGACGGCCTGGCATTCACTGCCGAAGAAGAAGCCGCGGCGGAAAAAGGCGCCCTGGATGCCTTCAACCGCTTCACCGTGCTGCTGGAACAGGCTTATTCCGGCGCCGCACAACCGGCCTGACCTCTATAGTTGCGGACCGCTGGCGCGCCAGCGGCCCGCAGCGGTATTTTGTCGGCCACCGCCCTTCCCGGATTGAGCCGTACGGCGCGTTACCTCATCATCGAAGCCATGACCCCCACTCGCCCCTCCTCGTCGAAGATTTCCCGCCTGCTGTTTGGCGCGCTGGCCTATATCAGCCTGGCCATCGGCCTGATCGCCATCGTCGTCCCCGGCCTGCCGACCACCGAGTTCATCCTGCTGGCCGCCTGGGCCGCCACCAAGAGTTCGCCACGGCTCAGTGCCTGGATGGAGAACCATCGCCTGTTCGGGCCGATCCTGAGCAACTGGCGCAACGGCCGGATCGTCAGCCGCAAGGCCAAGATCAGCGCCACCGTCAGCATGCTGCTGTGCGCCGGGCTGATGCTGACCCTGCTCAACCATCACTGGACGATGTATGCCGCCATCGCCGGCATGACCCTGGGCAACCTGTGGATCTGGTCGCGCCCCGAAGCCCTGCCGCAAACCTCCTGATTGGCGTTCTCTGGCGGCTATGCCCTCGCCCCCGAGGCCATATATGTCAAGGACATGACCGTTCGTCGGCACCCCCTCACGCAAAGGCCACCCAAGCCGATGTTCCGGGCATAGCGCTGAATGGACTTGGCGACCGGAGTCATCCGATTCCGTGCTTTCCATCCGTCCTTTCGCGAGATTGCCCTCATGCTCGACTCTCTCTCCATTCGCCTGAAAATAGTGCTGTTGTCCGGACTGTGCCTGTTGGGCGTGGTGGCCTTGATCGTCGGCATGAACATCTACCAGAGCCAGCAGAACAATCAGCTGGTCAACACCTCCAGCACACGGATGCTGACGGCCGGGGTCGAGGACCTGCTGCAGGCCAAGGCCGCCGAACAGGCGGCGCGCATCCAGAAGACCTTCGGCGAAAGCCAGCTGGTGATCACCGCCCTGGCGGATCAGGTCCGGGACCTGCGGGAGATGGCCGCAAAGCGCGGCCTGGATGCCTCGGCCCTGCGCGAAGAGCTCAACCACAGCCTGAAAACCGCCTTCGAGCGTAACCCCAAGGTGCTCGGCATCTGGCTGGCCTACGAACCCAACGCCCTGGACGGCAAGGACCGCGAGTTCGCCAACGATGCGAGCCGCGCCTCCAACGAACAAGGACGTTTCGCCAGCTACTGGAGCCGTCCCGCAGGCAAGCAGCTGAACACGGTGATGGTCGAGGAGGACATGAACAAGACCACCCTCAACCTCAGCGGCACGCCCTACAACATCTGGTACACCTGCCCCCGTGATACCCGGCGCACCTGCCTGCTCGATCCCTACGCCGACACCATCGGCGAGGACAAGAAGCAAGTGCTGATGACCACCATCTCCGTGCCCCTGCTGGTGGACGGCAAGGTCATCGGGGTGATCGGCGTCGACATCGCTCTGGACTCCCTGCAAGCCGCCGCCGTGGAGGCCCAGCGCGGCCTGTTCGATGGCGCCGGGCACATGATGATCCTGGCCGGCAGCGGGCTGCTGGCGGCGGTCGGCAGCGATCCCGCTCAAATTGGCAAGAACATTGGTGACAGCCTGGGCGCCCAGGGCAAGGACATCCTCGCGACGCTCGCCGGCAGCCAATCGAAAGTCCTGCAACAGGGCGAGCTGATCCGGGCGATCTACCCCTTCAGCCCGATCGCCGATGCCAAGCCCTGGGGCGTGACCATCGACCTGCCGCAACAAGTGCTGCTGGCGGACTCGGTCAAACTGCAGAACCTGCTGGATGACGCCCAGACCAGCGGCACCGTGAAAACCGTGCTGGTGGCCATCGGCGCCGGCCTGCTGGGCCTGCTGCTGATCTGGCTCAGTGCCTCGGGCGTGACCCGGCCGATCAACAGCGTGGCGCAGATGCTCAAGGCCATCGCCAGCGGCGACGGCGACCTGACCCAGCGCTTGAACTACAGCAAGAAAGACGAGCTCGGCGAACTGGTGAGCTGGTTCAACCGCTTCCTCGACAAACTGCAACCGACCATCGCCCAGATCAAGCAGAGCATCACCGAGGCTCGGGGCACCGCCGACCAGTCTTCGGAAATCGCCCGCCAGACCAGTGAAGGCATGCAGGTGCAGTTCCGCGAGATCGATCAGGTGGCCACCGCCTCCAACGAAATGAGCGCCACGGCCCATGACGTCGCCAACAGTGCCTCCAACGCCGCCCAGGCCGCCCGTGGCGCCGACCAGTCGGCCAAGGAAGGCATGACCATCATCGAACGCAGCACCCGGGACATCAGCCTGCTGGCCGATGAAGTGAGCAAGGCGGTGGGCGAAGTCGAAGCCCTGGCGGTGAACAGCGAGCAGATCGGCTCGGTGCTGGAAGTGATCCGCAGCATCGCCGAGCAGACCAACCTGTTGGCCCTCAACGCCGCCATCGAAGCAGCCCGTGCCGGCGAAAGCGGTCGCGGCTTCGCGGTGGTGGCCGATGAAGTGCGCAACCTGGCCAAGCGCACCCAGGACTCGGTGGAGGAAATCCGCGTGGTGATCGAACGCATCCAGAGCGGCACCCGCGATGTGGTCACCACCATGCACGCCAGCCAGAGCCAGGCGCAGAACAATGCCGGGCAGATCCATCAGGCGGTCCAGGCGCTGGGCAAGATCAGCGACGCGGTCACCGTGATCAGCGACATGAACCTGCAGATCGCCAGCGCCGCCGAGCAACAGAGCGCGGTGGCCGAAGAGGTCAACCGCAACGTCTCGGCGATCCGCAGTGTGACCGAGACCCTCACCGAACAGGCCAGCGAGTCGGCCCAGGTCAGCAGCCAGCTCAATGCCCTGGCCACCCAGCAAATGAAACTGATGGACCAGTTCCGGGTGTAAGCGCGGTTCTCGCCACGCCGGCCGCCCGCCGCGGCCGATGACCGGAAGTGATCGACAGTGGCGGCGGTTTCAGGATGCAATGCCCTCCTCTGAACCGGGGAGTGCGTCATGACCGAACTACTGGCAACCCTCCAGGCCGCGCTGGGCCTGGCGCCCGCAAGCGTCCGACAAACCGGCCAGGGCGCCCTGCCCTCGGCCTTCGCCGTGACCGACCTGGCCAGCGCCAGCATGGCCGCCGCCGGGCAAGCCCTCGCCGAACTCCTGTACAGCCAGACCGGACGCCGGCCAGAGGTCAGCGTCGACCGGCGCCTGGCTTCATTCTGGTTCGCCGGTTCGATCCGCCCGCAAGGCTGGAGCCTGCCGGCTCCTTGGGACCCGATTGCCGGGGACTACCCCAGCCGCGATGGCTGGATTCGCCTGCACACCAATGCGCCCCACCACCGGGCCGCCGCCGAGCGGGTGCTGGGCGCGGTGACCACGCGCGATGCCATGGCCGCCCGAGTGGCCACGTGGGATGCCCTGGCGCTGGAACAAGCCATCGTCGACCAGGGCGGTTGCGCCGCGCAGATGCGCAGTTGGGCGCAGTGGCAGGTGCATCCACAAGGCCGGGCAGTCAACGCCGAGCCGCTGGTGCACTGGCTGGCGCACAGCGGCCAGCGGCAGAAAACCTGGAGCGGCTCCAGCGCCCGGCCGCTGGCCGGACTGAAGGTGCTGGACCTGACCCGGGTACTGGCCGGCCCTGTGGCCAGCCGCCTGCTGGCGGGGCTGGGCGCCGACGTCCTGCGCATCGACCCGCCGCACTGGAACGAGCCTGCCCTGGAACCGGAAGTGACCCTGGGCAAACGCTGCGCGCGCCTGGACCTGCACGACCTTGAACAGCGCGCGGTGTTCGAGGGCCTGCTGGCGGAGGCTGACCTGCTCCTGCATGGCTACCGCGCCGATGCCCTGGAACACCTGGGTTATGGCGCCGAGGCACGCCAGCGAATCGCCCCGGGGCTGATCGACATCAGCCTCAACGCCTATGGCTGGAGCGGCCCTTGGTGCAATCGCCGAGGCTTCGACAGCCTGGTGCAGATGAGCGGCGGCATCGCCGACGCCGGCATGGCCTGGAAAGCCGCGCAGCAACCGGTGCCACTGCCGGTCCAGGCGCTGGATCACGCCACCGGTTACCTGATGGCAGCCAGCGCCCTGCGGGCACTGAACCAATCCTTGAGCGACGGCCAAGGCACCTCGGCGCGCCTGTCCCTGGCCCGCACCGCCAAACTGCTGATTGAGCATTGCCCACGGGCGGAAGCCGAACCGCCGCTACGCGCCGAAGAGGATGGGGACTTGGGGCTGCTGCAGGAACAGACCCCTTGGGGCCCGGCCCGGCGTCTACGAGCGCCGTTGCAGATCAATGGAACACCCGTGCAGTGGGATTGCCCCGCCAGCGCCCTGGGTGCCCATCGCCCAAGATGGTGGTGAGCGCCTTCGCCGGCAAGCCGGCGCCTACCGGATGACCGGCGAGGCGCCCGGCCAGCAACCTCACCCCAAGGCCGTCCACAAATGCTGCGCCGCATGACCGCGCCACGGCCGCCAGGCCTCCGCCCGGGCCAGCAGTTGGCGGGCCGTGGGACGTACGCCTTCCAGGCGCGCCACGGCGTTGAACAAACCCACGTCCGCCGCCGGAAAGGCATCGCGCTCACGCCACAGGCGCAGGGCGATGTAGTGCGCCGTCCAGTCGCCAATTCCCGGTAACTGCAACAGACGCTCCAGGCCCTGCCGCAGGTTGGCCTTGGGTTCGAACAGCTGCGGGTCATCAAGCAGCGCCCGGGCCACCGCAGACAGGGTACGTGCGCGACTACCGGGCATCCCCAGACGGGCAAGATCGGCTTCGGCCAACACTTCGGGCGTGGCAAATACGTGGGTCAGGCCGGGCCATTGCGGGTCGGGGCAGGCCAGCGGCCGGCCATGCAGCGCCAGCAGCTTGCCGGCCAGGCGAATCGCGCCCTGCACGGTAATCTGCTGGCCCAGCACGGCGCGAATCGCCAGTTCGAAACCGTCCCAGGCCCCAGGCACCCGCAGACCCGGCCGGGCCGCGAGCAACGGCGCGAGCAGCGGGTCACGGGCCAGGTGACGGTGGATCGGGGGCAAATCGGCATCCAGGTCAAATTGCCGGCGCAAACGTGCCAGCACCTGGGGCACCCGGGCCTGCTCGGTCAGTTGCAGTTGCACCTGCAAATGGCCCGCCGGCCCCGGGCACACGCTCAAGGTGCCCTGGCAATCGTCCAGCGCAAAGGTCCGGGCATAGGTAGCGCCTTGCACCACTTCCAGCCCGTCGATGGCCCGCGCCCTGAGAAAAGCCAGCATCGCTGGCCAGTCGTAGGCGCCCTGGTAGGGCAGGTATTCGATCACAGCGCCAGCAGGCCGCTGTACAAGCCATAAGCCGCCAGCGAGGCACCGGTGACCACCGCGCTGAAGATCAGCTTCTCCAGGTGGGTGAACAGCGGTTCGCCCTGCTCGCGCTTGGCCTGAGCGAACAGAATCACCCCGGGCGCATACAACAGGGCCGACAGCAGCAGGTACTTCAGGCCGCCGGCGTACAACAGCCAGATCGCGTAACTCAGGGCCACGATGGCGATGAACAGATCCTTCAGCCGCTCCCGGAACGCCTGCTCATAGGTTTCGCCGCGACCGCTGAGCAGCACCGCATAGGCCGCCGACCACAGGTAGGGCACCAGGATCATCGACGAGGCCAGGTAGATCAGGTTGGTGTAGGTGCCGGCAGAGAACAGGGTGATCAGCAGGAAAATCTGGATCATGACGTTGGTCAGCCACAGGGCATTGACCGGCACATGGTTGGCATTTTCCTTTTTCAGGAAAGCCGGCATGGTCCGGTCCCGGGCGGTGGCGTAGAGAATTTCCGCGCACAGCAAGGCCCAGGACAACAAGGCGCCCAGCAGCGAAACCGCCAGGCCGATGCTGATCAGCAAGGCCCCCCAGGGGCCGACGATATGCTCCAGCACCGCCGCCAGGGACGGGTTCTGCAACTTGGCCAGTTCCGGCTGGCTCATGATCCCCAGCGACAGCACGTTGACCAGCACCAGCAGCGCCAGCACCCCGAGAAATCCGATCACCGTGGCCCGCCCGACATCCGCGCGCTTCTGTGCCCGGGCCGAATAGACGCTGGCGCCCTCGATGCCGATGAACACGAATACCGTGACCAGCATCATGTTGCGCACCTGGTCCATCACCCCGCCGAAGTTGGGGTTGCTTTGCCCCCAGATATCCCGGGTGAAGACATCGGCCTTGAACGCCACAGCGGCGATGACGATGAACATCACCAGCGGCACGATCTTCGCCACCGTGGTCAGTTGGTTGATGAAGGCGGCTTCCTTGATGCCGCGCAGTACCAAAAAATGCACGGCCCACAGCAAGACCGAAGCACAGCCGATGGCCACCGGGGTATTGCCTTCGCCGAACACGGGAAAGAAATAGCCCAGGGTGCTGAACAGCAGCACGAAGTAGCCGACATTGCCCAGCCAGGCGCTGATCCAGTAACCCCAGGCGGAAGAGAAACCCATGTAGTCGCCGAACCCGGCCTTGGCGTACGCATAGACCCCGGAGTCGAGCTCCGGCTTGCGGTTGGCCAGGGTCTGGAAAACGAAGGCCAGGGTCAGCATCCCCACTGCGGTGATGGCCCAGCCGATCAGCACCGCGCCGGCATCGGCCCGGGCCGCCATATTCTGCGGCAGCGAGAAGATCCCGCCACCAATCATCGAGCCCACCACCAGGGCGATCAATGCACCGAGTTGCAGCTTCTGCGCCGGTTGTGACATCCCTACCTCTACTTCAGTGAGTCGATCTGGCAATTAATTAAAGCTACACGCAATTAAATAACTTCTACAAATTTACGTCTAACAGTAACAGTCAATTATTCATCCTTTATGCACCCAGCCTTTAGACACCCGGCAGAAGGCACTGAATAACCGACTATTTTGTTATCCGCAGGTACTAAGTGCCATCACTCAAAAGTGATTAATCAGTAGCGCTGAAAGATTTGCACATTCTTCAAAACGGTCTAGTTTCAAACCTCGTCGGCCACCGGAGCCGCTATTAACAAGGAGAGCCCAAAGCCTCTGGAATGGCCCTTTCAGGGCAACATTCTACCTCCCGCAACAAATCTTAAGTCATTCATTCACAACGGAATATCGCAATGAACTGATCTAAGTCAGCTGTTCGGATTGCAAGCAGATTTACTCTGACGTCTCTCTTCTCCTGCATTGGAGTCATGCAATGTCTGAATCTCCCGGAAAACTAAGACTGGGCGCCTTAGTCGCCTTGGTAGTGGGTTCCATGATTGGCGGCGGGATCTTCTCCTTACCGCAAAACATGGCAGCCAGCGCCGATGTTGGTGCAGTTCTTATTGGTTGGGCGATTACCGCTGTCGGCATGTTGACCTTGGCATTCGTCTTCCAAACCCTGGCTAATCGCAAACCTGATCTGGACGGTGGGGTCTACGCCTACGCCAAGGCCGGATTCGGCGACTACATGGGTTTTTCATCCGCCTGGGGGTACTGGATCAGTGCCTGGTTGGGCAACGTCGGCTACTTCGTGCTGCTGTTCAGCACCCTGGGCTATTTCTTCCCGATCTTCGGTGAGGGCAACACCCCAGCGGCGGTGATCGGCGCTTCGGTCTTGCTCTGGGCCGTGCATTTTTTGGTACTGCGCGGCATCAAGGAAGCCGCCTTCATCAACCTGGTGACCACGGTCGCCAAGGTCGTACCACTGCTGCTGTTCGTGCTGATCGCCCTGTTCGCGTTCAAGCTGGACATCTTCACCGCTGACATCTGGGGCGTGAAAAACCCGGACCTGGGCAGCGTGATGAACCAGGTGCGCAACATGATGCTGGTCACCGTCTGGGTGTTCATCGGCATCGAAGGCGCGAGCATCTTCTCCTCCCGTGCGGAAAAACGCTCGGACGTCGGTAAGGCCACCGTCATCGGCTTCATCACCGTGCTGCTGTTCCTGGTGCTGGTGAACGTGCTGTCCCTGGGGATCATGACCCAGCCGGAACTGGCCAAGCTGCAGAACCCGTCCATGGCCGCGGTACTGGAACATGTGGTGGGCCACTGGGGCGCGGTGCTGATCAGCGTCGGCCTGATCATCTCGCTGCTGGGGGCGCTGCTGTCATGGGTGCTGCTGTGCGCGGAGATCATGTTCGCCGCCGCCAAGGACCACACCATGCCGGAGTTCCTGCGCCGCGAGAACGCCAACCACGTACCGGCCAACGCCCTGTGGCTGACCAACGCCATGGTGCAGATCTTCCTGATCATCACCCTGTTCTCGGCCAGCACCTACCTGTCGCTGATCTACCTCGCCACCTCGATGATCCTGGTGCCCTACCTGTGGTCGGCGGCCTACGCGGTGCTGCTGGCGGTGCGTGGCGAAAGCTACGAACAGGCCCTGGCCGAACGCAAGAAGGACCTGATCATCGGCGGCATCGCCCTGCTCTACGCGATCTGGCTGCTGTACGCCGGCGGGGTCAAGTACCTGCTGCTCTCGGCCCTGCTCTACGCCCCCGGCGTGGTGCTGTTCGCCAAGGCCAAGATGGAACTGCACAAACCGATTTTCACCAACGTCGAGAAGCTGATTTTTGCCGCGGTGGTCATAGGCGCCCTGGTGGCGGCCTACGGACTCTACGACGGCTTCCTGACCCTGTAGCACTGCCTTTCAAGCAACACCCCGATTGTTTTGTCTCTGGAGGATCACAGTAATGACCACGGAAAAAGTTAAGTACGGCGTCCATTCCGAAGCCGGCAAACTGCGCAAAGTCATGGTTTGCTCCCCAGGCCTGGCCCATCAGCGGCTGACCCCGAACAACTGCGATGAACTGCTGTTCGATGATGTGCTGTGGGTGGCCCAGGCCAAGCGCGATCACTTCGACTTCGTCACCAAGATGCGCGAGCGGGATATTGATGTGCTGGAAATGCACAACCTGCTGACCGACATCGTCGCCATGCCCGAAGCCCTGGACTGGATTCTGGAGCGCAAGATCACCGCCAACCAGGTCGGCCTGGGCCTGGTCAATGAAGTCGGTTCGTGGCTGCGCAGCCTGGAACCGCGCAAGGTCGCCGAGTTCCTGATCGGCGGCGTATCCGCCGATGACCTGCCCACCAGCTTCGGTGGCAAGACCATCGAGATGTTCCGCGACTTCCTCGGCCACTCCAGCTTCATCCTGCCGCCGCTGCCCAACACCCAGTTCACCCGCGACACCACCTGCTGGATCTACGGCGGCGTGACCCTGAACCCGATGTACTGGCCGGCGCGACGTCAGGAAACCCTGCTGACCACCGCCATCTACAAGTTCCACCCCGAGTTCACCAACGCCGACTTCCAGATCTGGTACGGCGACCCGGACCAGGAACACGGCAACGCCACCCTGGAAGGCGGCGACGTGATGCCCATCGGCAATGGCGTGGTCCTGATCGGCATGGGCGAGCGCTCCTCGCGCCAGGCCATCGGCCAACTGGCGCTGAACCTGTTCAAGCACAAAGCGGTGGAACGCGTCATCGTCGCCGGCCTGCCAAAATCCCGCGCGGCCATGCACCTGGACACCGTGTTCAGCTTCTGCGACCGCGACCTGGTCACGGTCTTCCCGGAAGTGGTGAGCCAGATCGTCGCCTTCAGCCTGCGCCCTGACGAAAGCAAGCCAGGCGGCATCGACGTGCGCCGCGAGGAAACCAGCTTCCTCGACACCGTGGCCAAGGCCCTCAACCTCAAGGCCCTGCGCGTGGTGGAAACCGGTGGCAACAGCTTCGCCGCCGAGCGCGAGCAATGGGACGACGGCAACAACGTGGTGGCCGTGGAACCGGGCGTGGTCATCGGCTACGACCGCAACACCTACACCAACACCCTGCTGCGCAAGGCCGGGGTCGAAGTCATCACCATCAGCGCCGGCGAACTGGGCCGTGGCCGTGGCGGCGGCCACTGCATGACCTGCCCGATCATCCGCGACCCGATCGACTACTAAGCAATTCCACTTAATTTGACCTAACACAAACCGACGCTGTGAAAGCGTAGCGAGCGCAGGAAAGACAAGGCAAAAACAGGCGAGGAAGCGGAGTCTACTGGCTGTAAATGAGCATTCCGAGCCTGTTTTTAACGCAGTATTTCCAAGCGCAGTAGCTTTCACAGTGTCGGCGAGGAGATCCATCATGGCTTTCAATATCCACAACCGTAACCTGCTGAGCCTGGAACACCACACTCCACGCGAACTGCGCTACCTGCTGGACCTGTCCCGCGACCTGAAACGCGCCAAGTACACCGGCACCGAGCAGCAGCACCTCAAGGGCAACAACATCGCCCTGATCTTCGAAAAGACCTCGACCCGTACCCGTTGCGCCTTCGAAGTGGCGGCCTATGACCAGGGTGCCAACGTCACCTACATCGACCCCAACTCGTCGCAGATCGGCCACAAGGAAAGCATGAAGGACACCGCCCGCGTACTCGGGCGCATGTATGACGCCATCGAGTACCGTGGCTTCAAGCAGGAAATCGTCGAAGAGCTGGCGAAATTTGCCGGGGTTCCGGTGTTCAACGGCCTGACCGATGAATACCACCCGACCCAGATGATCGCCGACGTGCTGACCATGCGTGAGCACGCCGACAAGCCGATCCATGAAATCAGCTACGCCTACCTGGGTGACGCCCGCAACAACATGGGCAACTCGCTGCTGCTGGTGGGCGCCAAGCTCGGCATGGACGTGCGCATCTGCGCGCCCAAGGCGCTGTGGCCCCATGACGACCTGGTGCAACGCTGCAAGCAATACGCCGAGGAAAGCGGTGCCCGCATCACCCTCACCGAAGACCCGAAAGCCGCGGTCAAGGGCGTGGACTTCATCCACACCGACGTCTGGGTCTCCATGGGCGAGCCGGTGGAAGCCTGGGCCGAACGCATCGAGCAACTGCTGCCGTACCAGGTCAACGCCCAGTTGATGAAAGCCACCGGCAACCCACGGACCAAGTTCATGCACTGCCTGCCGGCTTTCCACAACAGCGATACCAAGGTCGGCAAGCAGATCGCCGAGCAGTATCCGCACCTGGCCAACGGCATTGAAGTCACCGACGACGTGTTCGAATCGCCAGCCTGCATCGCCTTCGAGCAAGCGGAAAACCGCATGCACACCATCAAGGCGATCCTGGTTTCGACCCTGGCCGACCTCTAACCTGCCTCCCCCTGCCGGGGCCGGCTTGCCAGCCAACCGCTGTTCGTTGGCAAGCCGGCTCCTACAGCGCCTCTAGAAGGACTGCATTATGCGTATCGTCGTTGCACTGGGCGGTAACGCCCTGCTCCGCCGTGGTGAACCCATGACCGCGGACAACCAACGCGCCAACATCCGCATCGCCACCGAACAGATCGCCAAGATCCACCCTGGCAACCAACTGGTGATTGCCCACGGCAATGGCCCGCAGGTCGGCCTGCTGTCGCTGCAGGCGGCGGCCTATACCCAGGTTTCGCCTTACCCGCTGGACGTGCTCGGCGCCGAGACCGAAGGCATGATCGGCTACATCATCGAACAGGAACTGGGCAACCTGCTGGACTTCGAGGTGCCCTTCGCCACCTTGCTGACCCAGGTGGAAGTGGACGCCAAGGACCCGGCCTTCAAGAACCCGACCAAGCCCATCGGCCCGGTCTACAGCCGTGAAGAAGCCGAGAAGCTGGCCAAGGAAAAAGGCTGGGCGATCGCCCCGGACGGCGACAAGTACCGCCGAGTGGTGGCCAGCCCGAAACCCAAGCGCATCTTCGAGATCCGCCCGATCAAGTGGCTGCTGGAAAAGAGCAGCATCGTGATCTGCGCCGGCGGTGGCGGCATTCCGACCATGTACGGCGAGGACGGCAAGCTCCAGGGCATCGAGGCGGTGATCGACAAGGACCTGTGTTCGGCGCTGCTGGCCGAGCAACTGGAGGCTGACCTGCTGGTGATCGCGACCGACGTCAACGCAGCGTTCATCGACTTCGGCAAGCCGACCCAGAAGGCCATCGCCCAGGCCCACCCGGATGAAATGGAGAAGCTCGGCTTTGCCGCCGGCTCCATGGGGCCCAAGGTCCAGGCCGCCTGCGAATTTGCCCGGCACACTGGCAAAGTCGCGGTGATCGGTTCACTCTCGGACATCGAAGCGATCGTCCAGGGCAAGGCCGGCACCCGCATCAGTACCGCCAAACCCGGCATCAGCTACCTGTAAGACGCTTGCAGTGAAAACTCGGGGCAGGCCCGGTGCCTGCCCTTATTTCAAAGCCCTGGAGGAGAGAAGCCTATGGCCATGTTTGAGCCGGGTCACCTGCATATCGAGCGCCATGCGCTGAACAAGGACGACTTCAGCTACAACCTGTGCATCGACTACGAAGTGGCCCAGGACCCCAAAGAGGGCAAGGGCATGCAGTTCACCCTGCACGGGACGATTGAAGACAAGTCCTTCAAGGAGCAGTTTTTCCTGGCCAAGGACCTGGCCTTCGATTTCGCCCGCCACGCCACCCGCATTGCCCAGCAGTACGGTTTGCCGAAGAGCGCGAGCATTGCCTCCATGCACAAGTACTACGACGAGATGTTCGAGGACGTGCGCAAGCAGCTGGACGTCAAGCCCGGCGACCCAGTGAAACCCGAACACCTGGCGTAACCACCCCCTTCAGTAGGAGCCGGCTGGCCGGCGAAATGACCAGCGCCCTGCATCGGCTTGCGGTGCGCCTGCGCCGGCCAGCCGGCTCCTACGACAGCCCCACCGATTTCGACTAAGGCTCTCGCCCAAGGCATACTGGCGCCCTTCAGTGTCCCAGAATCCTCTGTCACCCCATGCGTATCCACGTCAGTTTCATCGACCGCGTCGGCATCACCCAGGAAGTCCTGGCCCTGCTGGGCGGGCGCAACCTCAACCTGGATGCGGTGGAAATGGTGCCACCCAACGTCTATATCGACGCCCCGACCCTGAGCCCCCAGGTCCTGGAAGAATTGCGCGACGCGCTGTTCAACGTGCGCGGCGTGCAGGCGGTGACCGTGGTCGACATCCTTCCCGGGCAACGCCGACACCTGCAATTGGACGCCTTGCTGGCGGCCATGACCGACCCGGTGCTGGCCCTGGACAGCGCCGGTAAAGTGCTGCTGGCCAACCCGGCGCTGATCGCCCTGTATGGCCGCGAGCCGGCCGGGGAAAGCGTCGCCGAACTGTTTGCCGATCCCGCGCTGCTGGAGGCCCTGCTGGAAAACGGCTTTCGCCTGCCGCTGCGGGAAATCATCGTCAATGGCCAGACCCTGCTGCTGGACGCCACCCCCATCACCGATGCCGGTGCGCTGCTGACCCTGTACCAGCCCAACCGCATCGGCGAACGGCTGTCGGCCCTGCACCACGATCACGCCGAGGGCTTCGATGCCCTGCTCGGCGAATCACCGGCGATCCGCACCCTCAAGGCCCGGGCGCAACGGGTGGCGGCGCTGGATGCACCGCTGCTGATCCAGGGCGAAACCGGTACCGGCAAGGAACTGGTGGCCCGCGCCTGCCACGCCATCAGCGCCCGCCACAGCGCGCCGTTCCTGGCCCTGAACTGCGCGGCACTCCCGGAAAACCTGGCCGAGAGCGAACTGTTCGGCTATGCCCCCGGCGCCTTTACCGGCGCCCAGCGCGGCGGCAAGCCGGGGCTGATGGAACTGGCCAACCAGGGCACGGTGTTTCTCGATGAAATCGGCGAGATGTCGCCCTATCTGCAAGCCAAGCTGCTGCGTTTTCTCAATGACGGCAGCTTTCGCCGAGTGGGCGGCGATCGCGAGATCAAGGTCAATGTGCGCATCCTCAGCGCCACCCACCGCGACCTGGAGAAAATGGTCGGCGAAGGCAGCTTCCGCGAAGACCTGTTCTATCGCCTCAATGTCCTGAACGTGGAAGTGCCGCCGCTGCGCGAGCGCGGCCAGGACATCCTGCTGCTGGCCCGCTACTTCATGCAGCAGGCCTGCGCGCAGATCCAGCGCCCTGTGTGCCGCCTGACCCCGGGCACCTACCCAGCGCTGCTGGGCAACCGCTGGCCGGGCAACGTGCGGCAGTTGCAGAACGTGATTTTCCGCGCGGCGGCCATTTGCGAAAGCAACCTGGTGGACATCGGCGACCTGGACATCGCCGGCACCTCGGTGGCACGGCAAAACGACGCCGAAGTCGAAAGCCTGGAGCAGGCCGTGGAAGCCTTCGAGAAAGAGCTGCTGGAAACCCTCTACGTCAACTACCCCTCGACCCGGCAACTGGCCAACCGCCTGCAGACCTCCCACACCGCCATTGCCCACCGCCTGCGCAAGTACGGCATTCCCAACAAGACCTGACCGGCCCCTTTTGCGCGGGAGCTGGCTGGCCGTCGAAGAGGCCCTCAAGCCCTGTTTCGCTCATAAAGACGCCTTCGCGGGCAAGCCAGTTGCTGCACGCAAGCCTGAACGCCCCGCCACGCCTGGCGTTCTGGAAGCGACCTGCAACTGTACTGAAAGCGCTACAGCGGAACGATTTCGCTACATCGCCTTGTAATCGCTGCCGTGCAAGGCTTTGATCCTCAAAGCCTTTTTTCTACGCTGTCAGCTGTAGCGATTTCGCTACACATGAACAGTAACGACGCACCACACAAATACTCAAGCCACTGATTTTAAAGGATTAAATAAGTATTGGCCGTGTTCTTGCTATGGACATTGCCATTCGGCTCGGCGCTGTCCGAGCATTCAATCGCGTCCACCAGACGAGTCTGGCCCCTGAGGAGTTTCCATGAGCGAGTTGCGTTTTACTGAAGATCACGAATGGCTGCGTAGCGAAGCGGATGGCAGTGTCACCGTCGGCATTACGGCTTTCGCTCAGAACGCCCTGGGTGATGTGGTGTTTGTGCAACTGCCGGAGCTGCAGAGCTACGAAAAGGGCGCCGAAGCCGCCACCGTGGAGTCGGTAAAGGCCGCCAGCGGCGTGTACATGCCGCTGAACGGTGAAGTGGTCGCCACCAACCCGGCCCTGGAAGACAGCCCGGAACTGGTCAACGAAGACCCGCTGGGCGAAGGCTGGTTCTTCCGCTTCATTCCCGCCGATGCCGCCGCCGTTGGCCAACTGCTGGATCAGGACGCCTATGACCGCCTGATCAAAGCCAGCGCCGAAGCCTGAGGAGCCGCCATGACCGTCAACCTGACTACCGCCAACGAATTCATCGCGCGCCACATCGGCCCGCGTCAGGGCGATGAGCAAGCCATGCTCAACAGCCTGGGCTTCGACTCCCTGGAAGCCCTGAGCGCCAGCGTGATCCCCGAGAGCATCAAGGGCACCAGCGTGCTGGAGCTGGGCCAAGGCCAGAGCGAAGCCCAGGCCCTGGCCTCGATCAAGGCCATCGCCGCCAAGAACCAGCTGTTCAAGACCTACATCGGCCAGGGCTACTACAGCTGCCACACCCCCTCGCCGATCCTGCGCAACCTCCTGGAAAACCCGGCCTGGTACACCGCCTACACCCCCTACCAGCCGGAAATCTCCCAGGGCCGCCTGGAAGCCCTGCTGAACTTCCAGACCCTGATCAGCGACCTGAGCGGCCTGCCGATCGCCAACGCCTCGCTGCTCGACGAAGGCACCGCCGCCGCTGAAGCCATGACCTTCTGCAAGCGCCTGAGCAAGAACAAGGGCAGCCACGCCTTCTTCGCCTCGGTGCATTGCCACCCGCAAACCCTCGACGTGCTGCGCACCCGCGCCGAACCCCTGGGGATCAACGTGGTGGTGGGCGATGAGCGCAAGCTGACCGACGTCAGCCCGTTCTTCGGTGCCCTGCTGCAATACCCGGCGAGCAACGGCGATTTGTTCGACTACCGCGAACTGACTGAACGCTTCCACGCCGCCAACGCCCTGGTGGCCGTGGCCGCCGACCTGCTGGCCCTGACCCTGCTGACCCCGCCGGGCGAATTCGGTGCCGACGTGGCCATCGGCAGCGCCCAGCGCTTCGGTGTACCGCTGGGCTTCGGTGGCCCGCATGCGGCCTATTTCTCCACCCGCGATGCCTTCAAGCGCGACATGCCGGGCCGCCTGGTCGGCGTCTCCGTAGACCGTTTCGGCAAGCCGGCCCTGCGCCTGGCCATGCAGACCCGCGAACAGCATATCCGTCGCGAAAAGGCCACCAGCAACATCTGCACCGCCCAGGTCCTGCTGGCCAACATCGCCAGCATGTATGCCGTCTACCACGGCCCCAAAGGCCTGATCCAGATTGCCCAGCGCATCCACCAGCTGACCGCGATCCTGGCCAAGGGCCTGAAGGCTCTGGGGCTGGCCGTGGAGCAGGACAACTTCTTCGACACCCTGAGCCTGCACACCGGTGCCAGCACCGCCGCGCTGCACGACAAGGCACGCGCCCAGGGCATCAACCTGCGGGTGATCGACGCCGAGCGCCTCGGCCTGTCCCTGGACGAAACCACCACCCAGGCCGACGTTGAAGGCCTGTGGCGCCTATTGGGCGACGGCCAGGCCGCGCCGGACTTCGCCGCACTGGCAACTGCGGTCACCAGCAGCATCCCCGCGGCCCTGGTACGCCAGTCGGCGATCCTCAGCCACCCGGTGTTCAACCGCTATCACTCGGAAACCGAGCTGATGCGCTACCTGCGCAAGCTGGCGGACAAGGACCTGGCGCTGGATCGCACCATGATCCCGCTGGGCTCCTGCACCATGAAACTCAACGCCGCCAGCGAGATGATTCCGATCACCTGGGCCGAATTCGGTGCACTGCACCCCTTCGCCCCGGCCGAGCAAAGCGCCGGCTACCAGCAATTGACCACCGAACTGGAGGCGATGCTCTGCGCCGCGACCGGCTACGACGCCGTCTCCCTGCAGCCCAACGCCGGTTCCCAGGGTGAATACGCCGGCCTGCTGGCCATTCGTGCCTATCACCAGAGCCGTGGCGACGAACGTCGCGACATCTGCCTGATTCCATCGTCGGCCCACGGCACCAACCCGGCCACCGCCAACATGGCCGGCATGCGCGTGGTGGTCACCGCCTGCGACGCCCGCGGCAACGTGGATATCGAAGACCTGCGGGCCAAGGCCATCGAGCACCGCGAACACCTCGCCGCGCTGATGATCACCTACCCGTCGACCCACGGCGTGTTCGAGGAAGGCATCCGCGAAATCTGCGGCATCATTCATGACAACGGCGGCCAGGTGTACATCGACGGCGCCAACATGAACGCCATGGTCGGCCTCTGCGCGCCGGGCAAGTTCGGCGGCGACGTGTCCCACCTGAACCTGCACAAGACCTTCTGCATTCCCCACGGCGGTGGCGGTCCGGGCGTTGGCCCGATCGGCGTCAAGTCGCACCTGGCGCCCTTCCTGCCCGGCCACGCCGCGCTGGAAAACAAGAAAGGCGCGGTGTGTGCCGCACCGTTCGGCAGCGCCAGCATCCTGCCGATCACCTGGATGTACATCCGCATGATGGGCGGCGCCGGCCTCAAGCGCGCGTCGCAACTGGCGATCCTCAATGCCAACTACATTTCGCGGCGCCTGGAAGAGCACTACCCCGTGCTCTACACCGGCAGCAACGGCCTGGTGGCCCACGAATGCATCCTCGACCTGCGTCCGCTAAAAGACAGCAGCGGCATCAGCGTCGATGACGTGGCCAAGCGCCTGATCGATTTCGGCTTCCACGCCCCGACCATGTCCTTCCCAGTGGCCGGCACCCTGATGATCGAGCCGACCGAAAGCGAATCCAAGGAAGAACTGGACCGTTTCTGCGACGCCATGATCCGCATCCGCGAAGAAATCCGCGCGGTGGAAAACGGCACCCTGGACAAGGACGACAACCCACTGAAGAACGCTCCGCACACCGCGGCCGAACTGGTGGGCGAGTGGTCCCATCCGTACAGCCGCGAGCAGGCGGTGTATCCGGTGGCCTCGCTGATCGAAGGCAAGTACTGGCCGCCGGTTGGCCGGGTCGACAACGTGTTCGGTGACCGCAACCTGGTATGCGCCTGCCCGTCGATCGAAAGCTACGCCTAAGGCAGCCACAAGCTAGTAGCCTCAAGCTGTAGGAAAGAGCCGGTCGGCCTCTGACTTGCAGCTTGCCGCTTGCCGCTTGCCGCTTGCCGCTTGCCGCTTGCCGCTTGCCGCTGCCTCTATAACAAGAAACCGGAGAACCAACATGTCCCTGAGCGTGTTCGACCTGTTCAAGATTGGCATCGGCCCCTCCAGCTCCCATACCGTTGGCCCGATGCGCGCGGCCGCGCGCTTTGTCGAAGGCCTGCGTCGCGATGACCTGCTGGCGGCAACCGCCTGCGTCAAGGTCGAGTTGTACGGCTCGCTGGGCGCCACCGGCAAGGGCCACGGCAGCGACAAGGCGGTATTGCTGGGCCTGGAAGGCGAACAACCGGACACCGTGAATACCGAAAACATCGCCGCTCGGCTGCAGGCCATACGCAGCAGCGGGCGCATCAACCTGCTCGGCGAACACAGCATTGCGTTCAACGAGAAAGAACACCTGGCAATGATCCGCAAACCCCTGGCCTATCACCCCAACGGCATGATTTTCCGTGCCTTCGATAGCGCCGGCCTGCAGATCCGCAGCCGTGAGTACTACTCCGTTGGCGGCGGTTTCGTGGTCGACGAAGACGCCGCCGGCGCCGACCGTATCGTCGAAGACACCACTCGCCTGACCTTCCCCTTCAAGACCGCCAAGGAGCTGCTGCAACATTGCAGCACCTATGGCCTGTCCATCAGCCAGGTGATGCTGAGCAACGAGAGCGCCTGGCGCCCGGAAGCGGAAACCCGCGCCGGGCTGCTGAAGATCTGGCAAGTGATGCAGGACTGCGTGGCTGCTGGCTGCCGCAACGAGGGCATTCTGCCGGGCGGGCTCAAGGTCAAGCGTCGCGCTGCCGCCCTGCACCGCCAATTGTGCCAGCACCCGGAGGCCGCGCTGCGTGATGCCTTGTCGGTGCTGGACTGGGTCAATCTCTATGCGCTGGCGGTCAACGAGGAGAACGCCAACGGCGGACGCGTGGTCACTGCGCCCACCAATGGTGCGGCCGGGATCATCCCGGCAGTCCTGCACTACTACATGCGCTTCATTCCCGGGGCCAACGAAGACGGGGTGGTGCGTTTTCTCCTCACGGCTGCGGCCATCGGCATCCTGTACAAGGAGAACGCCTCGATCTCCGGCGCCGAAGTCGGCTGCCAGGGCGAAGTGGGCGTGGCCTGCTCGATGGCCGCCGGGGCCTTGTGCGAAGTCCTCGGTGGCAGCGTGCAGCAGGTGGAGAACGCCGCGGAAATCGGCATGGAACACAACCTCGGGCTGACCTGCGACCCGATTGGCGGCCTGGTGCAGGTGCCCTGCATCGAGCGCAACGCCATGGGTTCGGTGAAGGCCATCAATGCGGTGCGCATGGCCCTGCGCGGCGACGGGCAACATTTCGTCTCCCTCGACAAGGTCATCCGCACCATGCGCCAGACCGGCGCCGACATGAAAAGCAAATACAAGGAGACCGCCCGTGGCGGTCTGGCCGTGAACATTATCGAGTGCTGATACGCCGCCCGTATCCGCACGTTTTATCAGGAGTTGCCCATGTCCACCGAAACACTGTTGAAAACCCCACTGCACAGCCTGCACCTGGAACTCGGCGCCCGCATGGTGCCATTCGCCGGTTACGACATGCCGGTGCAGTACCCGCTGGGGGTCATGAAGGAACACCAGCACACCCGTGAGCTGGCCGGGCTGTTCGATGTGTCCCACATGGGGCAGATTCTCCTGCGTGGCGCCAATGCCGCCCAGGCCCTGGAAACCCTGGTGCCGGTGGACATCATCGACCTGCCGGTGGGCATGCAGCGCTATGCCATGTTCACCAATGAACAGGGCGGTATCCTCGACGACCTGATGGTTGCCAACCTGGGCGACGACCAGCTGTTCCTGGTGGTCAACGCCGCCTGCAAGGAGCAGGACCTGGCTCACCTGCGCCGCCACCTCGGCGAGCAGTGCGACATTCAGCCGCTGTTCGAGGAACGGGCCCTGCTGGCCCTGCAAGGCCCGGCGGCGGTCACGGTACTGGCACGCCTGGCGCCGGAAGTGGCGAAGATGACCTTCATGCAGTTCAAGCCGGTGACCTTGCTGGGCGTGGATTGCTTTGTCAGCCGCTCGGGTTACACCGGCGAAGACGGTTTCGAAATCTCGGTACCGGCGGTCCAGGCGGAAAAGCTCGCCCGTGCCTTGCTGGCCGAACCGGAAGTGGCGGCCATCGGCCTCGGCGCCCGCGACTCCCTGCGCCTGGAAGCCGGCCTGTGCCTGTACGGCCATGACATGAACAGCGACTCCACGCCCATTCAGGCCAGCCTGCTGTGGGCCATCTCCAAGGCCCGTCGCGCTGATGGTGCGCGTGCCGGCGGCTTCCCCGGGGCCGAGGTGATCTTTGCCCAGCAGCAGGGCGGCGTCAGTCGTAAACGCGTTGGCCTGCTGCCCCAGGAACGCACACCGGTCCGTGAGGGCGCGGAGATTGTCGATGCCCAAGGCAAGGTAATCGGCAGCGTGTGCAGCGGCGGTTTTGGCCCGACCCTGGGCGGACCGTTGGCCATGGGTTACCTGGATATCGAGCACTGCGCACTCGATACGCCAGTTGCAGCAATAGTTCGTGGGAAAAAGGTGCCAATGCTTGTAAGCAAAATGCCATTCGTACCACAACGCTACTACCGTGGCTGAGGGACTGTTTCTATAAGTAACGCGGTTGCGTTAAAACTGCACTAATCTGTAACGCAACCGCCATAAAACAGTGCATATGTTCGATACTGAATTTCACTTATAACGCCCGAAAACAATTGAACAACTCTATCGAATAAGCCCTGCACGCTAGTTCCGCCAAACCTCGGCAAGCTGAGTAAAACCGGGGCTTCGCGGGGCTTGTTTTTTCTCCCATAGTTGGCGTAGAGTTTCCCCACTGTGTTTGCATGGGTCGCTTGGAATCGTGACCTGGGCAGTAGCTAACAAGTTTGCTACAACCCGTTCGACGTCTCTTACTTTCCTGCAACCCAGCCCAGTACTCTTTCATGAGGAAGAGACTGTCATTAATTTTTTAGCGTCAAAGGAAATAAGAAATGTCCCAACGTCAGAGCGGTACCGTCAAGTGGTTTAACGACGAGAAAGGTTTTGGTTTTATCACTCCAGAAAGCGGTCCGGATCTGTTCGTACACTTCCGCGCTATTCAGGGCAACGGCTTCAAGAGCCTGAAAGAAGGCCAAAAAGTGACCTTCATCGCTGTGCAGGGCCAAAAAGGCATGCAGGCTGACGAAGTACAAGCAGAAGCTTAATCGTCTGTAACGAAAAAGCCCCTGATGCTGACATCAGGGGCTTTTTTGTGCGCGCAATTCCGTAAAATGGCTTCTTTTTTCAGTCGAGAGCCTGTCATGTCGAAACATCTGCTAAGCCCCCAAGGCGATTTCCCCGCCGTCGGCCTCGGTCGTCGCCTGGCAGCGATGTTCTATGATTTTCTACTCTGCGTCGCCCTGCTGATCGTCACAGGCGGCATCTACAAGCTGATCCAGATGCAGATCATCGGCGAAGCGCGGATGCGTGCCCTGACCGAGTCCGGCGCCCTGGATGGTGACCCCTTGTACTCCACCGTCCTGCTGTTCGTGCTGTTCGGTTTCTTCGCCAAGTTCTGGACCCACTCCGGCCAGACCCTGGGCATGCAGGTCTGGGGCATCCGCGTACAGAACGCCGACGGCAGCCGTATCAGCCTGTGGCAGGCGCTACTGCGTTTCATGGTGTCGATCGCGTCCTGGCTGTGTGCCGGCCTGGGGTTCTTCTGGGTACTGGTAGACAAGCAGAAACGCAGCTGGCACGACATCTATTCCAACACCCAGCTGGTGCGCATTCCCAAGCAGAAGAAAAAGTAATACGCCACAAACCAAAACGCCCCGATTGATCGGGGCGTTTTTGCTTGGACGCAACTCAACCGATCAGGCGTTGCCCGCCAGTTTCATCCGCGCCGCCTGGGTGAAGTCCAGCATGCGCTTCAGAGGACGAAGCGCATTGGGGATCAAGGCTGGGTCGACACTGATCTCGTTGCTGCCATCCTTCAAGCACTGCAGGGTGCGCTCCAGGGTGTTCATGGCCATCCATGGGCAATGGGCACAACTGCGGCACGCCGCACCGTTGCCGGCGGTCGGTGCCTCGATGAACACCTTGTCCGGGCACAGCTGCTGCATCTTGTAGAAGATGCCGCGGTCAGTGGCAACGATGAAGGTCTGGTTCGGCAGGCGCTGCGCGGCAGCGATCAACTGGCTGGTGGAGCCGACCGCATCCGCCAGTTCGATCACCGAGCTGGGGGACTCCGGGTGCACCAGGATGGCGGCGTCCGGATACAGCGCCTTCATGTCTTCCAGTTGCTTGGACTTGAACTCTTCGTGAACGATGCAGGCACCGTCCCAGAGCAGCATGTCGGCACCGGTCTGGCGCTGGATGTAGGTGCCCAGGTGCTTGTCCGGGCCCCAGATGATCTTCTCGCCGTTATCCATCAGGCTTTCGACGATTTCCAACGCGCAGCTGGAGGTCACCACCCAGTCGGCACGGGCTTTGACCGCCGCCGAGGTGTTGGCATAAACCACCACGGTGCGCTCGGGATGCTGGTCGCAAAAGGCCGAGAACTCTTCCACCGGGCAGCCCAGGTCGAGGGAGCAGGTGGCTTCCAGGGTCGGCATCAGCACGCGTTTTTCAGGGTTGAGAATCTTCGCCGTCTCGCCCATGAAGCGCACCCCGGCGACCACCACGGTCTTGGCCGGATGAGCGTTGCCGAAACGGGCCATTTCCAGGGAGTCGGAAACACAGCCACCGGTTTCTTCGGCCAGGGCCTGAATCACCGGATCACAATAGAAATGCGCAACCAGCACGGCGTCCTGAGCCTTGAGCTCAGCAGCGATGGCGGCACGAAAATGGGCCTCTTGCTCAGCGCTCAACGGTTTGGGCTGTTTGGCGTCGAGGTGGGCTTGAACCAGAAGGCGTTCAGAAATTTGCGTCATGTTCGCAAGACCTGCAGGCGCTTGGGCGCGAAAGTCGAGTATACCACCGGCTCCGGACCGCTTAGGGCCCCGCCGGGAGAGTGAGTTCATCAGGTACGGACAGCATTGGAGCCGCGCAAGGCTACAGAATATCCAGGGTATTCAAAAGCCTATTCTGCCCGGCGCCTACTCCTCGCGACCCGGCTCGACCCGCGCAAACACGACCCAAACGCACAACCCGCTCCTGGCCTGCTCATCGGCGTAGGCGAAACGGATCTGGGCGCCGTAGCGCTCAGCGATGACCTTGACGATGGAAAGCCCCAGCCCCGAACCCAGTTCCTCGCTCCCCAGGCAGCGATAGAAAGGGTCGAACACTCGATCATGCTCCTCTGGCGCAATACCCGGGCCCGTGTCGCAGACCTTCAGCCCTACCGCGCCATGCTCCAGGCTCACCGACAAATCGACCTTGCCACCCGGCGGGGTATAGCGAATGGCGTTATCCACCAGGTTCTTCACCAGAACCTGCAAGTCCACCTCGCCGATACGCACCTGGCCGTCCTGCCCGCCCTCCACGCCGATATCAATCGCCTTTTCTTCCGCCAGCGGCAGCAGGTCCTCCAGTACCTGCCGATAGACCCCATGCACTGAAACCAAGGCCACACCGGCCGTGGCGCCGGACTGCGCAAACGCCAGGCTCAACAGTTGATCGATCAGTTTCTTGCTGCGCTCGATGCCCCGCCGCAGCAGCATCAGACGCTCCCGAGCCTGGCTCGACATGTCCACAGTGGCCAGCCGCTCGGCTTGCAGGGACAGGGCCGTCATCGGCGAACGCAACTCGTGGGCCGCGTCCGCAACAAAACGTCGCTGCACCTCCATGGAACGAGTCACCCGAGCCAGCAGTCGATTGATCGCCAGCACAAAGGGACGGACTTCCGTCGGCAAATGCCCTTCATCGATCGGATGCAACTCCTGCTCGCCTCGCTGATCAATCTCCGCAGCCAAGACCTCGATCGGACGAAACAACGTGCGCACCAGGTTGGCCAGCACCAGCAACAGCACAGGGAACAGAAACAAGAACGGAAGCAGGCTGCGCGCGGCACTCTCGCGCGCCTCTTTGTCCCGGGCGCCCATTTCCTGAGCCACGGCGATGCGCTGCCCCTGAGCGGTGGTCTTGACCAGTACCCGGAACGGCTCGTCCCCCACCTTCTGCGTCGACCACCCATCGGCAAGCGTGGTCGGCAGGGGCAAAGGCGAGCTGCTGTCGTCATCCCCGGTCGCCCTGGCGCCATCGGCCAGGTACTGGATGACCACCCTGGACTCCTCGTTGTCGCCTTCAATCGGTTGCTCGTGCGCGGAGTAACTCAGGGTCATCTGCTGCCGCTCGAACAAGGCCGCGACCTGGCGCAGGGTGTTGTCCTGCATTTCCCGAGCCTCGTCAAATGCCGAAACAAAGGCGAAGACCGCCGCCAGCAGGGCAACCACCAGGATCGCCGTCGACAGCACAATGGACAGGCGGAGCTGGACCGACTCGCTCAGACGCTTTTTGAAACCATCCATCCCATACCCCTGACGTTCTTGATCACCTGGCTTCCCAGCTTGCGACGCAAGGCATGGATCAGAAACTCCACGGCGTTGCTTTCCACTTCGTCACCCCAACCGTAGATGCGGTCCTCGAGTTCACTTCGCGAAAGAATCGCCCCAGGCCGGATCAACAGGGCCTGCAACAGGGCAAACTCCCGGTTCGACAGCTGCACGTCGGCCTGCTGCGCGCTGCTCGCCTGCTTCGAAACCGGGTCCAGCGACACCACGCCATTGCTCAACAGCGGCGCCGCACTTCCGCCCTTGCGACGCATGACCGCACGCATGCGCGCCAATAGCTCGGCCATGGCAAAGGGCTTCGACAGATAGTCATCCGCGCCGCCGTCGAGACCGCGCAAACGCTCATCCAGGCTATCGCGGGCAGTGATGATCAATAGCGGCACCGGGTTACCACCCCGCCGCAGGGTATCGAGCACTTGCAGCCCGTCCTTGCCCGGCAACCCGAGATCCAGCAGCACCTGGTCATAATGCTGGGTGTCCAGGGCGGCGAGAGCGCTGCCCCCATGGCGGACCCAATCGGCGGCGTAGCCTGCATCCTTGAGGGCGCCCGTTATTGCCTCGCCGATCATGACATCGTCTTCCACCAGCAGGATCCGCATAGCACCTCCACAATGAATGAAGCGCGGCCTCCCTAGAGGGACACCGCGCCCAGCGTAAATCACCTTGATCGGCAATCACGCAGCCTATTACACACCGTGGCGCCCTGGCCCCGTGGAAGATGGCTTCATTGCTTGCCCTGCAATGAGTTGAAGGTCTTGAGCAGCTCATCCATGGCCAGTTTGCAGTCGGCTTGTTGTGGGTTGCCGGCACGCAACGCATCGAGTGCGCGGTCGATCCCCTTGTCCAGCACATGCCAGTCTGCGGCTGCACGGGGTTTCAATCCCGCTTCGGCGCTATCCCAGGAGAGCTCCAGATCCTTGATCCGGCTCTTGGCTGCGCTCAGGTCATTCTTGTCCACCAGGGCCGCCACCTCGGCACTGATGCCTTGGAAGGCAGAAAGATCGCCCAACTTCGACACCACACCCTGGCCGGCCACAACCTGAGCAGGCCCTGGAGCCCTTTGTTCATCGCCCGTCTTGGAACATCCTGCGGCGCCTCCCAGCAGGACGATAGCGCAGAGGGTCACGAGCTTACGAGTAACAGAATGGAAATGAGCCATCATTGATTCCTTGATTGAAAATGAGCGAATCACTCGGTAACACGCTGGCGACTCCCCACGCTGATCTGCGCAGCAATCACCAGCAGGAAAATCACGCAGAGGAAGATTCCACTGGTCCAGGTCGCCCCCAGGCCAAAGCCGCCGTACATCTTGGCCTGGGTCAGAAGATCGCCCAGGGAGGCGCCGAAAGGACGCGTGAGGATGTAAGCGATCCAGAAGGTCAGTACCGCGTTGGCGCCCAATTGCCAGGCGGCAAGGGCCACGAAGATCAGCACGGCAAAGATCACCACCCCCAGGGTGAACCCCAACCCCAGCGCCTCGGTGGCCAGATCACCGGCGGCGGTACCCAGGGCAAAGGTGCAAAGCACTGTTGCCCAGTAGAACAACTCACGCCGAGGGGTAACGATCTGTCGGATCGAAAGACTGCGTTCAACGCCGTACCAGATAGCCAGGTTGATCGCCAACAGCAGTGCAAACAGCGCCGTGCTGACATACAGACTGACGCCCAGCTGATCGGTCAGCACGTCGGTGACCTGAGTGCCGACAATGCTCACCAGCACCACGCTCAACCAGTAGAGCCAGGGTGTGTAGGCCCGGGTACGCAACTGAGCGAACAATGCCAGCACCAATAGCAGCGCCATGCCGATGCTGGTCACCCCCTGCCCCAGGCCGGCGTCGACAGCCAGATAATCGGCACAGGTTTCCCCGACAGTGGTGGACATGATCTTGATGACCCAGAAGGACAGCGTCACTTCGGGCACCTTGTTCAGCCAATTGGCCTGGCTCAATGGCTTCATCTAGTACCTCTCCCTAACTTCGCCTGAATTGGCGCGAGGCAGAGGTTACGAGGGAAAACTTAGCTGAAACTGAGCGGGCTCTGACGCGTCAGCCATGCCTCGTGAAATGCCCGTCCAGCGGCATTCCCAAGCGTTTCGCAGGCTGCAGCCATGCCGATGCGGGCGCCGCTCGCTGGGCGCTCAAGGCATAGAGAGTTTTTTTTTACAATTAATAGCATTTTGAGCTTTCTACGCTAACGTCAGATAACGAAACAGTTATCTGGGATCAGCAAGGACAAGCCTATTTCAGAATGCTCTGACGAATGATTCTCGGCGCCTGACTGTCCCGGCTGACTCTCCCAGCCAATCAAGGAAGCAGTAAATGAACAGTGATTGCTTGCAGGTACTCAGGCGAGTGACATGGACACTCATTTTCACGGCTTTACCCACAGGAGTGACCCTGGCGGCGGCGAACAATTGTGCTGGGCTGGAACCACTACCGGCAGTGCTCGAGGTCAGCGAGGGCATGCAGGCCGCCATACGCTCTCCCGTGGCCATCACCCGGCTGGCGGTGGGTGATCCGAAAATCGTCGACGTACACCTCAATGGCAATGATTCCTACCTGCTGACCGGCATTGCGCCCGGCGCCACCAGCCTGATGGTCTGGAGCGCCTGTTCCAGCTCGCCACGGCAAAGCATGGTCTTCGTCCAGGGCAAAGCCGCCCAGTCGCTGGTGGGCTCGCAGCTCCCCCCCTCTGAAAGTCCCCTGCTGCCCAGCCAGGTGCAGACCGACATCCGCTTTGTCGAAGTCAGCCGTACCAAGCTGAAGGAAGCCAGCACCTCGATCTTCGGCAAGAGCGGCAACTTTCTGTTTGGCTCGCCCGGCTCGGTTCCCGGCGTCACGGTCACGCCCGGACAGATCGGCAGTCTGGCCCCCCGCATCCCGCTGGATAATGGCAGTTTCAACATCGGCTTCGGTGGCGGCAATGTGCTGGGGATGATCAATGCGCTTGAAGGCAGTGGTTTCGCCTACACCCTGGCACGTCCCAGCCTGGTGGCCCTGAGCGGGCAGAGTGCGAGCTTCCTGGCCGGTGGCGAGGTGCCGATCCCGGTGCCGAGCTCTGGCAGCGACAACATTTCCATCGAATACAAGGAGTTCGGTATCCGCCTGACCCTGACCCCCACCGTCATCGGCAGCAACCGTATCGCCCTGAAAGTGGCGCCGGAAGTCAGCGAACTCGATTACAACAACGGAGTGGTAATCTCCAGCACCAGGGTTCCGGCCCTGATTGTCCGGCGGACCGACACCAGCATTTCCCTGGCGGATGGCGAGAGCTTCGTGATCAGCGGCCTGATCAGCACCAACAACAGCTCCAACGTGAGCAAGCTGCCGGGCCTGGGCAACATTCCCATCATCGGCGCGTTCTTTCGCGACTCCACGATCAAGCGTGAAGAGAAGGAACTGCTGATGATCGTCACCCCGCATCTGGTGCAACCGCTGGCCGTCAATGCCCAGTTGCCTTCGCTACCCGGTGAGCAGATGCGCAATTACGACCCGAACTGGTTCCGCATGTACTTCCTGGAAGACGGCGACTTTGATCGACGCAGTGGGCTATCGCAATGAACCAGCACCTTGAACCCTCGCGGGGGATGAGGTTCAACCATCCGGACTTCGACAGGCCTTGCCCTGAGGTCATGACCCGAGCATTACGCGCTTTTCGGGAGCTGAAAATGAAAACCCTGATAGTGGCGATAGGGCTGGCGATGCTCAGTGGCTGCGCATCATCTGGAGGCGCGTCCTGGTCGTCGGTAACGGCCCCGGAAAGCTGCGCCAAGATCGACTCCGACCAGGAACTGTCACTCAGCCTGGCGGACGAACTGATCAACAGCGGCAAACTGCATGCTGGCCTGGCCAACCTGCAACGCCTGCCGGATGACCTTCCGGCAGTGCGTCTGCGCAAGGCCAAGATCTACCGCATGCTGGGACAACGCGAGGCCGAGCCCCTGTACCGCAGCCTGCTCAGTGGTTGCCTGGCCGCCGAAGGCGAACATGGCCTGGGGCAACTGGCCGCGGGGCGCAACGACAACGAACAGGCCCTGGTGCACCTGCAACGTGCAGCCCGGCTTTCTCCTACCGACGAGAAAATCCGCAACGATCTGGGCGTGGTCTACCTCAAGCAACGACGCCTGAAAGAAGCCCGTTTCGAGTTCATCACCGCCATGGAGCTCAAGCAGTCGGATCAATTGGCGGCCCTCAATCTGGTGACCTTGCTGATCTATCAAGGGAACTGGAAACAAGCCTCGGAAGTGGTCAGCCGTGTCGGCCTAAGTCCGGGGCAAGTCACCGAAGCCAAGGCCCGCGCGGAAAAACTCAGGACCACGGCGCCCAATGATCGGGTCGCGACCGCCGTCGATCAGGCGCAACCCAAAGCCACCCCCTCGACAACGCAGAGGTAGTGATGAAACACAACATGCTCAGTTGCCTGGGCCTCGTGCTGCTTCCCCTCGCGGCTCAGGCCATCGAACCCGGTCCATCCTCCCCACAACAGCAGGTGACCGAAACCTGGTTGCAGTTGCAGAACCGCAATCAGGTCGCGTCGCGCACCCCGCAGCCGGCGACCCCCGGTGAACGGGAGTTGAGCCTGCAACGCTGGATGGAGAGCTACAAACACGCGATCCCCGAGTACTACAAGGAATACTCGGGCAAGGGGAAATAAACCGTTACTGTCAGCGGCGCGCCTGAAGCTCGGCGGCCAACGTTCAACCCGCCATCCTGCAGCAGCCCCATCCAAGGATGGGGCTGGTCGGCAGGCATCTTCCGCGACTTGCGTCTTTCACAACTTCCCGAAGACTTTGAATACACCAATGATTGCCGGACCGATGGCCACCAGGAAAAAGCTTGGCCACAGGCAGAAAATCAGTGGAAATATCAACTTGGTCCCCACTTTTGCGGCCTTTTCCTCCGCCAGCTGAGTACGCCGGTCGCGAAACTCCTCGGCATAAATGCGCAAGGTAGTCCCCACGCTGGTACCAAAGCGGATGCTCTGCGCCAGCAGGCTCACCAGGCCCCGAATGTCCTCCAGCCCGGTCCGATCCGCCAGGCGCTTGAGCGCTTCGGTGCTGGGAATACCGGCACGGATTTCAGAGTTGACCAGCGCCAGCTCCAGGGCCAGGTCCGGTTGGCTGACGGCCATTTCCTCGGACACCCGCTCGATGGCCTGGGGCAAGGCCAGGCCGGACTCGACACAGACCACCATCAAATCAAGCGCATCCGGAAAGGCCACCAGCAAGCGGGTCGTGCGCGCCTGCCGCCGCGCACTGACATAGATCGCCGGAGCCAGCCAGCCGATACCGGCCGCCAGAACCAGCAGGAAGATCCCCAGGAGCAGCGACAGCTTCGGAATCAGCGGCAGCATCAGGACCACCAGGCCCAGCATGAGCAACGGCGACAGCAAGCGCAGGGCCCAGTACATCTGCACCGCCGCAGGCGAGCGATACCCGGCGTGTATCAGCAGGGTCCGGGTTGCGGAGACCTGGTCCTGCTCTTGTGCAACAAAACGCTGGCCTACCTGCTCAAGCATCAACTGCAGGTTGCTCGGCGCCTCCCGGGTCACTGCGCCGTGGCCACGCTTGATCAGCAGCAGGCGACGCTGCACCGGGTCTTGCAGCCCCATCACCAGCAGTACGAGGGTCGCCACCGCGAACACCACGCTCAAGCCGATGGCCGCGGAGAACAGCAGGCGCGCGAGCGCTTCGTTGCCCACCACGCGGTTGATCAGACTCAATAGATAATCCATGACCTCACCCCCTGAGAACGCCGGTGTTCAAACCTGGATCCGGATGATTTTGCGTATCCAGAAAATACCGATCAGCATCGCGACAAACGCCCCGATGACCAGCTTCTGGCCCAGCGGCTCCTGGAACAGCAGAGGCAGATAAGTCGGGCTCGAAAAGACAATCGCCGCTGCCAGTACGAAGGGCATCGAAACCAGTATCCAGCCCGACATGCGCCCTTCGGCCGAGAGCGTCCGAACCTTGCGCTGAAAGCGAAAGCGCCCGCGGATCAGGCTGCTCAGGCGCTCCAGCACCTCCGTCAGGTTGCCCCCCGTTTCACGGTGGATCAGCACGGTGGTCACCAGCATCATCACCGTCATGCTCGGCATGCGTTCGAGCAGGCCAAGCATCGCCCGGCGCACGTCATTGCCGTAGTTGATGTCGGAAAACGTCAGGCCGAATTCATGAGCGACCGGGCCCTTGTGTTCATCGGCGACCAGTTGCAGGGTTTCATTGAACGGGTGTCCGGCCCGCAGCGCCCGGCACACGGCATCCAGCGCATCCGGCAAGCCCTCTTCGAATTCGGCAAAACGCTTACCGCGGTCGCGGGAAATCTTCAGCACCGGCAGCCAGAACACCGCCACCGCCGCTGGCAGCGCCACCCACCAGATTTGCAGAAACGCCCACAACAGCAAACCCACCGCGCTCCCCAGCACCAACCCCAGCAACAGCACCCGGTAGGCACGGTACTCATGCCCGGACTGCTCGATCATCTGTGCCAGGCTTTCCATCGCGGGCAGCTGCTCCAGACGAGCCTCCAGCGGTGACAGGCGGCGTAAGTATTTCTGCCGCAGTATCGACTGCATGTTCGGCAGGTTGCTCGCGCGCTCCAGCAGATTGAGCCGGCCGCGAATACGCTTGCGCACCTTGCTGGCCTCACCGAACACCGGTATGACCAAGCCCTGGCTGAGAAGAAACATGGCGGTAAACACCATGCCGAGGAACGCCAGGATAAATTCGCTGGGGATCTGACTCATGACGGGTCCTCCATCCATTCGGGCCGGAACAGGCTCAGCGGCAATTCAATGCCACGCTTGGCGAGCACGTTGCGAAACGCCGGTACCATGCCGGTGGGGCGGAACTCGCCGACGACCTCGCCCTTCTCACCGATGCCACTGCGTACAAAGCTGAAGATCTCGGTCATGGTGATGATTTCACCCTCCATGCCGTTGATCTCCTGCACGCTGACCAGGCGCCGCGTACCGTCTTCCTGGCGCTCCAGCTGGATCACCACGCCAATGGCCGAGGCGATCTGCTGGCGCATGGCCTTGATCGGAAAGGTGGCGCCCGTCATCGATACCATGTTCTCGATCCGCCCCAGGGCATCACGCGCGGTGTTGGCGTGAATGGTGGTCAGAGAACCATCGTGCCCGGTGTTCATGGCGGTCAACATGTCCAGCGCCTCGGCGCCCCGCACTTCGCCGATCACGATGCGGTCCGGGCGCATCCGCAGGCTGTTGCGCACCAGTTCACGCTGACTCACCTCACCACGGCCTTCGATGTTCGAAGGACGGGTCTCCAGGCGCACCACATGGGGCTGCTGCAATTGCAGCTCGGCCGAGTCCTCGATGGTGACGATCCGCTCGTTATGCGGAATGAAGCTGGACAGCACGTTGAGCATGGTGGTCTTGCCACTGCCGGTCCCGCCGGAAATCAGCACGTTGAGCCGTCCACGGACGATGGCCTTGAGCATCAGGGCGATGGCCGGCGTCAGGGTGCCCATCTGCACCAGGCTCTCGGTATTGAGCAGGTCCACGGCAAAGCGGCGGATCGACAGGCTCGGCCCGTCGATGGCCAGCGGCGGAATGATCGCGTTGACCCGCGAACCGTCCTTCAGGCGCGCGTCCACCAATGGCGAAGACTCGTCAATGCGCCGCCCCAGGCTGGAAACGATGCGGTCGATGATGTTCAGCAGATGATGATCGTCACGAAAGTGCACATCGGTCCTCTGCAACTTGCCGAAGCGCTCCACATACACCGAGGCATGGCCGTTGACCAGGATGTCGGACACCGTATGGTCGGCCAGCAGTGGCTCCAATGGCCCAAGCCCCAGCACCTCATCGGTGATCTGCTTGATGATCAGCTGACGGCTGCTGGCACTGACCGGCGCCGAATGTTCGTCGAGCAGCCGCAGGCTGAGCTCGCGAATCTGCCGCCCGGCGTCGGCCGGTTCCAGCGTATCCAACAAGGACAGGTCCATGACCTTGAGCAACTGCTGGTAGATCTTCTCCCGCCACTCGGTCTCCATCGAACTGAGCTTGGTCCGGGTCTCGTAGAGCACATCGGGCACGCTGGCTTCCCAGGCCATGAGCACGCTGACACAGTCCTCGCTGCTGATGGCTGCGGCTGGCCCATCTGCCGGGGCTGGCTTGCTGGATTGCTGACGCAAGCGATTACGGAAGTCGCTGAGCATGGCTTACCCTCCGAACAGACGGCTGAAAGTACGTTTGAGCAGCCCCTGCTCCTCGGCCTGGATACCGATCAGGCGCTGACTCAACTCACGCAGGGACGTGGTGATGCCGGCACGCGGCGCGTGCAACTCCAGCGGCACGCCGGTGTTCTGGCTTTCGCCAACCACCGCATAGTCGTTGGGCAGTTTGTGCAGATCGGTGCAGCGCAATGCTTCGCCAATGTCCTTGAGGCTGACGGCCGAGGACTTGTCGTAGCGATTGACCACCACCTGCAGGCGGTTGTTCTGCACCCCCAGGTCGTCGCGCAGAATGCGCAGCAGGTGGGTGCCGTCCTTCAGGTGGCTGAGGCTCTGCTGCAGCACGATGAAGATGTGGTCCGCATGCTCCAGGGTGATGCCGGTGAGATGGTCGATCTGCCTCGGCAGGTCCACCACCACCCAGTCATAGGTGCTGCGCGCCAGGCGCAACAAGCTTTCGAGCTGTTCAATGCGGATGTCCTGCGCCAGGAACAGCTCCCCGGTACGCCCACCCAGCACATGCAGGGTGGGGCTGAAATGGCTGCAGTAACCGCGCAAGGCAATGCCGTCCAGGGTCTCGACCTGTTGCAGCACCTCCACATGACTGTGTGTCGGCACGACATCGAAACAGTGGGTCACGCTGCCAAACTGCAGGTCCAGGTCCAGCAGCAGGGTTCGGCCACCCCGAACGCTGAGCTGATGGGCCAGATTGCAGGCCAGCATGGAAGCGCCCGATCCGCCCTTGGCATTCATCACCGCAATCAACTTGCCCCCTGCCCCCTGCTCCGCATGGGCCTCCATCACCATACGGCCCAGGGCCGCCTGCAACTCTTCGGCGGCGACCGGCTCCGGCAGAAAGTCACGGGCACCGGCCTGCATCGCCAGCCGCATGCCTTCACGCTCGTCCAGCGGGCCACAGACCAGAAGTGGCGGACGCTCCTTCACCGGATGCAACAACAGCGCCGCCAGTTCCTCGCGCCACAGGTGGCTGACCCTCAACAACAGGAAGTCCGGCATCTGCTCCAATCCATACAACGGATCGGTATGACCGTTGCTCACCAGACGCGTGCTGACCTGCAGGCCGGGCAGTTTCGAACTCAGGTTTTTCAGATGACTCAGGGCCGCCGCATCCCGCCCACTGATCAGCAGGCGCATGCCGGATCTCTCAGCCGCGGGGGTAACAGGGGCTGCTCGGGTACTTAGCATGGAGTGATCTCCGGGTTGACCGTCGCATCAGGCTGTCGACCCAGACTTTCGCGCGGCACGGTGGACTTGAACATCGGCAAAATGAACGCCCCGCCAAAGCCGGGGATCAGCAGGTTGAAACTGAAATTCGACACCTCCAGCCGGACATAGCGGATGGCAAGAAATCCATTGCTGCTGGTGAGGTCGTTGGGGTTGGCGACCACCGCGCCATTTGCATCCAGGTAGACCAGATTCAGATTGGCGCTGGTGAGGCTGGCGATCAGGCTGCTGGCTCCGCTATTGGTCGCCGAGTTGAACATCGCGCGACGCAGAATGACCGGGTCCTTGATGTCGCACACCGCCGCCAGGCGCGCGCCGCGGCGTACCGTTTCATTCAGGGTGTTGACGGTGAAGTACAGCCGGCCGACTTCCAAGGCACCGAACAGCAGGGTGAACAGCACCAGGCTGGCAATGGCAAACTCGACGATATACACCCCACGCATGTGCCGGACGTTCATCACAAGGCCCTCATCACGATAGTCGAGGTCAACGCCAGGCCCAGCGGCACGCTGCTGCCGTACAGAGCAGGCAGCGAGCTGCCGATCACCGGCACGAAGGTGTAGCTGATGCTGACCTGGACATGGTCGGTCCCGACCGTGCTGACCTGCACATTGCCGGTGCTCAGGCCGGGGACCACGGGGGGGTAGCCATTGGGATTGGCGGGAACACCGTAAACGGCAACGTTCTGGGTCTGGGAGATCAGCGAGGAACTCAGGCTGACCGTGCCAAGGGTGGAGTTCCAGGCCTGAGCGGCAGCAAAGCGCCCGGCATCACGGCTGGCCTGCATCAGGCTGTTGTACTGGAACAACATGCGCCCGAACTCGCCGAAGGTCAGCATCAGCAACGCCAGCAGCGGCAGGGTAATCGCCAGCTCCACCATCGCCATGCCGCGTTGGGCAGTCGGCAGTCTGTATCCACTGCGTCCCATAACCATCTCCTACGAGTCGGTACTCGGCGTCTGGTTGTTGTCGATGTAGGTCTTGTACAACTGGATGATCTGCGGCCCGGAAGTGTTCGCGGGGTTGGGGCCCGGCACGTTGTCGCCTTCGCATTGACTGACGAACTGACCGAAGATCTGCGCCGAATTGCCCTGTTGCGCCTCGGGCTGCAGCACGAAGTAGCAACCGAAACCGAGCACCGGGATTGTCGAGGCACCGTCATTCTTGCCCGAGCAGTCACCGATCACGATCTTCAGGATCCGCCGCTCGAACACACCGTTGCTCTGGCAACCGCCGCCGGTGCCGGCAACACAGCCTGCCGAGGCCTGGACCCAGTTGTTGTAGCCATACAAAGCGCCACTGGGCGTGGACAGATTGCCGTTGCTCGAAGTGACCGCTTGCCCGTTGTACTGGATCTGCGCCGGAGAGCCGGTGTAGGTCAGCGACTTGGCGTTGACGGCAACCACCAGGTCTGGTGGATAGTCCGACGCGCTGAGGCCGCCGCTGTATTGGTTGAAGCGGGTATTGAGCCCCTGGGCGGATGGCCCCACGGTGTTGCCCGGCTTGGTCAGGACGGTGGAACCCACGCTGTTGCACTGATTGATTCCACCCGCCAGCCCCTGCCTGACCGTATTGCCCCCGGAGCCGAAGTCCAGCAGTTGAAAATTCCCGGGGCCGATTGCCGAGTTGTTGTTGGCCGCTGTTTTCAGTACCTGCAAATCGCCGAACTTGAACCCCCAGAACATGCCGGTGGCCGGATTGTTCTTGCTGGGGTCGCCGCACACCATCAACGGCGTCAGGTCGCACGGGCTGGTCGGGCTCGGGCCCGCGGTAGCCACGGCCGCCACCGACTTGCTCCCACCATTGCCCAAGGCCTGAAACACGCCCCAGAAAAAACTGCTCAGGGGATAGTTGGCTACCGTGACCCGGACATAGCTGGCATTGGCCGGCCCGGGGAAAGAGAAAGGTCCATACACGCTGGAGGCCAGTTCTACCTTGGCGAACCCCGAGGCGTTGCCGCCAACGGCGTTAGCCAGCTCCTGGTTGCCGGAGGCATTGGCATTGAGCGTCAAGGTGGCCAACGCGGCGGTCTGGGTCAGGCTCGCGGCACCGGTCACGCCCGGCACCATGCTCAGGGTCTTGGCGCCACTCAACGCCGCCGCATCCACCGCATTTTGCAGCCGCGTCTTGTTCAGCAGCATATGGCTGCCATCCAGTGCCAGGGCCCCCATCAACAGGAGCGAGGCCATGGCGATCACCACCAGGATGATCATCGCCCCGCGCTGACGGGACGGAAACGCGGTGAGCGGCTGCCGAATACACGATTTCATCTTCAAGCCCTCCCCTTCTCGCTCTGCCCCAGTCCAGCTCGAACCGCCTACAGAGCCTTGATGACATTGACCTCGACACCGCGGATTACCGTGATACCCGCGGCCTCAGGAGTCGCGTGCCGATGCACGACCGGCTTACTCACTACGGGTGCCGGCGCTTCCTGAGCCATGGCCACCGGCTCGACAGGCAAGGGCCGCTTGTTGTTATCCAGCGGATTGCGCAGGGCCAATTGCAGCTTGCCTGCCGTCATGCCCTTGACCAGCACTTCCGCCTGAAGCGGCGTCATCTCCAGGGTCACCGCACGCACCACCACCGGCTGGGTCTTGTCGGTGCTGGCTGTCTGGTCCACGGCCAGTACCCGCAGGTCTTCCAGAATGGTCTTGGATTCGGCATTGCCATCGTTGCCGGTCTGGCGAGTAGCCAGGACATCGACCCGGTTGCCCGGGAGCAGGAACCCGCCGACGCCGACCACGTCATCCACCCGGACCGATATGGCACGTTTGTCCGGCTCGATCAGCGATGCCAGGGTGCTGCCGCCCAGGTGCTCGGCCAGGCGCGCACCGCGCAGGATGTCGCCGCGCAACATGGAGAAGGTGGCGATCTTGCCCACCACCTTGTCGGTGGAATCGAAGGCATCGTCCGGAACCGTATCCTTGGGCATGCGCACCACCCCCACCTGCTGGGCTTCGACCATCTGCCCGAAGGCTATCTCGACGGTGGCCACCACCACGTTGCGCTGGTTATCGTCAGGACCGACATTGAGCCGTGCATTGAGCCAGTTGTTGGCCATCCATGCCGCGCCCAACCCCAGGATCAGGGACAAGGCAATGAGGGTGAGCGTACGAGAACTCATGGGGGTGTCTCCTTATCCAAGAAAGTCGAGCTGGACGAAATAGTTGCGCCACGCCCACTCCAGCTCCCGGGTCGATAGTGGGCCGGAGCCGCCCAGATAACGCTGGCGGTCGAGTGCCATGTTCAAGAGGTCCCGTGGGTGACAAGGCACCAAAGGCATGTTCTCTGCGCCATAGAGCTCCTTGAGCACGTAGGCAAGCACCTGAGGGTCGTAAGGAACGCCCAGCCGCTCCGTCTCTTGAATCCAGATGCGCCGGTACTCCTCGGGCTTCAGATAACCGAACTGCAGCTTGTAGCCAATGCGCCGCAGAAACGCTTCGTCCGCCAGCTCCAGAGGGTTGATGTTGGTGGAAAACACCAGGATCAGGTCGAAGGGCAATTCACAATGCCGGCCACCGCCCAGATTGAGGAAGTCGCGTTTCTCTTCCATCGGCACGATCCAGCGGTTCAACAATTCCGCCGGGGCCATGCGCTGGCGCCCCATGTCGTCGATGATGAACAAGCCGTTGCTGGCCTTGAGCTGCAAGGGCGCCTGGTACTGGCGGGTGAAGGGGTCATAGCGAACGTCCAGCTGCTCCATGGTCAACTCGCCGCCCGTGATGATCAGCGGGCGCTCGCAGTGCAGCAGCCGGCGGTCGATCCCTTCGTTGAGCAACAAGCTGTTCTGCTGTTCATCGTCATTCAAGCGCCGATGCACCTGGGGATCGAAGATCTCGATCACCGCCTCGTTGATCGCAATGGCGTGAGGCACCCAGATGGATTCGGAGAACAGACGGATCAGCCGGCTGCTGACATAGGTCTTGCCGGTGCCCGCAGGCCCGTAAATCATGATGGCGCGCCCGGAGTTCAAGGCGACACCCAGTTGGTCGAGCATGTCCTGAGCCAGCACCATCGCGCCAAAGGAGCGATGCATGTCATGTGCGCTGACACGACCATGGTGAATGGTCTGGACCTTGAGCAGGGAGCGGTAGGCACTCACCGGAAAAGGCGCGGCGCCGATGTAGCCACTGCGTGCCAGGGCGTCACGCGCGGCAGCACGACCACGCTCCGTCAGCCCGTAGCGCAAAGCCTGGCCAGGTGCCTGGCCGAGTATCTCGACACGCTGATCCTTGCGCAGGAAGGTGAGCACCTCTTCCAGTACAGCTCCGGTCAGCGCCAGGCGTTCCACCAGCCGCGACATGTCCAGTACACCGGCATCGTAAAGATGTTTGCACACCAGATCGCCGAGAAAGTTGTCCGCCAGCCCGGTTTCAAGAATCGTGCATGGCTGTGGGGCCAGCCGCTGCACCGCTTCCCGTTCAGAGGAGGACACACGGCTATTACTCATGGCGTACATAGTGCTCTCCTGAACTAGTGACTGAATGGCAACCAGAAAATGCTGATCAATGTGCCGAGCAGTACTGCAATCGAGTAAGGAAATGGCTTGCCTGCCACTTCATCGGCTGCAGGCGCGAAGTAAGCCCTGGCTCGGAGCATCAGCCAGTAACGCCCGACGGTCTGCTGGGCCTGGCCACGTACCAGCACTATCAATACGCCACACAAGCCACCGGCAATCAGGCTGAAGAACGCAGCCCACAAGGCACCCTGCGGAGTCAGAAAAGTACCGACCATGGCCATCAGCTTGACGTCTCCGGCGGCCATCCCCCCAAAGACATACATCGGGAGAAAAACCGCGAAACCGATCAGCAGGCCCAGCAATCCGTTTCCCAACCCAGTTAAACCCGCGGTGTAAGCCTGGCCAACCAGCCCCAGGCAGACTCCGAGCAAGATCAGCACGTTGGGAATGCGGTGGCGGCGCAGATCGCCCACCACCGCCACACTCAACAGCCCCACCAGCAGCGCCACAGCAACAAACGGCTCGTTGTCCATGACCGCAATCCTCTGTGGAGTTGGCGCTACTAGCAGGTCTTGCCTTGGACGGCGCAGCCCAGGCTGGTGATGGCTGTTTTCACGTTGGTGCCCAGGGTGATGAACGCGGCGACAGCCCCCAGCGTGATCAACCCGCCCGCCACCGCATATTCCACAATGGTCAGGCCGTCTTCGTCTTTGATGAACTTCAACACCGAGGTCTTGATCGATTGCAGTTTCATTTTGTTTGCCTCACTCAAGTGATTGACTTTAAGAGCAGCGCTTTTCGCACTACCTGGGCAAACCTTAGTCATTAGGAGAATGAGGGGGTTAGGAGTTTTTTGCTGATCGCTAGGACTTTATTGCAACTAAAACAAAAACAATTAAACACACCGCCAACTGCCTGATCATCCAGTCAAATCATGAGTAGGGAATAATTCACAAACAATAGGGCCACGCATTCTCAGTCATCCAGAAACCAATCCCGGAGCTGCACGATAGAACGAGAAAAACGCTCGCCAGCCCCGCGCCGAATGGCACATGGAGCAGAACGAACTAAGCTGGGGTGTGTATATCAGGATTAGATCTTCAGGCAGGCGGCACAGCAGCGATACTGCTGGGCAGGGAAGAAAAACTGCGGGCCGGGTCTGACTCGGGCAGCGCGCGTACTACGCTGCGCAGTCACTCGGAATCGAGCAGGATCACAGCCAGGAACCAGGCACACTGCACATGCATACTGATCCTTACAACATGCAGGACCTCAGCCTGATGGAGAGCGCTCACCGGCGTCTTGCCTCACTGCGCTGGCGGCACCGAGACATTCAACCGCTCCAGCCCAGGACTGAGACCCCAGCACAACCACTTGGGTCAACAGGTCTTGCCCTGTATCGCGCATCCCAAACTGGTAATGGCGGTACTCACGTTGCCGCCCAAGGTCACAAACGCAGCAACGGCCCCGAGGGTTATCAAACCGCCTGCCACGGCATATTCCACAATGGTCAAACCATCCTCATCCCTGATGAATGCCATAACCGAGGTTTCGATCGATTTCAGATTCATCTTGCCACCTCATTTAAGGAATGTACTTCAAGCGGTTAGTTGTTCCACCGCCTGAAGGAATCCTAGTCAGGGGCAACAGTAAGGGTTAGGAGTTTATTGTCGATAACTAGGATTTTTTTGCGATTGTTAGCCAGGAAACTTAGCGCATGCACACCCCTAGGCCGCGAACCGGAAGACTAAGGAGCAACAATGAACAGCATTAATCTTCAGTCCCAGGAGGCTCGCCTCAGTCATCGTCGAGTGGTGCGCAAAGACTATCCCCGACATTCATAGAAGCGCGCGATGCCTGCGCCTCGGAAAGAGGCAGCGTGGCAGCTGAAAGGAATAAGGCAATGAAACCTGAGGCGATCAAAAAACCATGCCTACTATGGTTTGATCTCACTCGTAACCGATCGGCCGAAGAGCTGATCGGGCATTTTCGCTCAGCCTGTGACTGCCGGCTGGCGAAGGGCACCACCTTTTCCGAAAGGGATGCACAGCCGGCGCCAGACATGATCTGCATGCACTATGACCGCCCTGACATGCCGGGCCTCAACCTGCTGCTGGAGATCAAACGCAAGGCCCCCTCCATTCCCATCGCCATGTTCACCGTGCAGCACTCCGAAGAGCTCGCCATCTGGGCGATGCGCTCGCGTGTCTGGGAATACATGGTGCTGCCCCTTTCCGGCGCGGAAACCGAACGCTTCATGCACGCCCTGAAGCAGCTCTGCGAGCTGCGTCGTCACTCCGGTGCGAGCAACAAGACATTGCTGATCGAGCACGGCCCGTCCTTGCCGGACAGCATCCGCCTGACGGCCGAGCACCAGAAACATCAGGCATTGAGCAACGTGCTGCTGTACATCGACCAGCACTTTCGCGACAGCATCGATCAAAAGGAGCTGGCCAAACGCTGTGGCATGACGACATTCCGCTTCAGCCGCCTGTTCAAGGAGGTGAATGGCCTGGGCTTCATGGACTACATCCTCAGCAAGCGCATGGATTGCGCCAAGGATTTGCTGGACAACAGCCAGATGCCCGTCACCAGCATCGGCTATGAGGTCGGCTTCAAGGACCCTTCCTACTTCGCCCGGGCCTTCAAGCAGTTCACCGGTTGCACCCCCAGCGAATACCGCCAGGCACGCCGTACAGAGGCCCCGCAGGACGAACCAAGGGTAGATGAGCAGCTATCGCAAGTCATTGATAGCCTTCCAGAGAGTGTCGAGCCTTGATGCCCTGCACGCCCGGCTTTATTGCAGGCAAAAAAAAACCCGGAAACCCTCACTTTCGTGGGCCTTCCGGATTTTCTAAACCGCCAAATATGGTGGGTCGTGTGGGATTCGAACCTACGACCAATTGGTTAAAAGCCAACTGCTCTACCAACTGAGCTAACGACCCGCTGTGTGGTGGCGCGTATAATACTGATTTCTAACGGGAATTCAACACCCTATATGAAAAAATCAAAAATAAGGTGTTGGGTCGCTGATTCCGGCCGCCTTGAAGCCTTCCGCGCGCAGGCGGCAGCTGTCACATTTGCCGCACGCGTGGCCTCTGTCGTCCGCCTGATAGCAAGAAACCGTCAGCCCGTAATTCACTCCCAGACCCACACCCGCCTGAATGATCTGGGCCTTGCTGAGGTTCTGCAGGGGCGCCTGGATGCGGAAACCCTGCCCTTCGACGCCGGCCTTGGTCGCCAGGTTGGCCATGCGCTCGAAAGCTTCGACGAACTCGGGGCGGCAATCCGGGTAGCCGGAGTAATCCACTGCGTTGACGCCAATGAAGATATCCCGTGCCTGCAGGACTTCCGCCCAGCCCAGGGCCAGGGACAGGAACACGGTGTTGCGTGCCGGCACGTAAGTGACCGGAATCCCCTCACCTGGCGCCTCCGGCACATCGATGGAGCTGTCGGTCAGTGCCGAACCGCCAATGCCATTGAGGTTCAGGCCAATGACCTTGTGTTCGACCACGCCCAGGTCGCGGGCCACGCGCTCGGCGGCATGCAGTTCGGCACGATGCCGCTGGCCATAATCGAAGCTCATGGTGTAGCAGCTGTAGCCTTCGGCGCGGGCCATGGCCACCACGGTGGCCGAGTCGAGGCCGCCAGACAGCAGGATCACTGCACGTTTTTCGCCCGAAGATTGGTTCTGTGCTTGTTCAGTCATGTCAGCGCCCCGGCTCATCATTCCAAAGGTATTTGTGCAGCTGCAATTGCAGGCGCACCGGCAGGTTGTCGGCGACGATCCAGTCCGCCAGGTCCCGTGCGTTCAGGTCGTGATGGCTCGGCGAAAACAGGACTTCGCCGGCACGTCGCTCAAGACCGTACTGGATCAGCTTGGACACCGCCCAGTCGTAGTCCTCACGCGAACAAATGACAAACTTGACCTGGTCGTTGGCGGTCAACAGCTCGATGTTCTCGTAGCGGTTGCGATGCGCTTCCTCGGAACCTGGAGTCTTGAGGTCAAGGACCCGGCTGACGCGCGGGTCCACCGCAGAGATATCCAGGGCACCGCTGGTTTCCAGCGATACCTCGTATCCGGCGTCGCACAAGTGCTTGAGCAAGGGGATGGCATTGGGCTGGGCCAGCGGCTCACCGCCGGTGACGCAGACATAACGCGGGCGGAAACCGGCAACCTGCTCCAGCAGGCTGTCGAGGGTACGCAGGGTGCCACCGCTGAAGGCGTAGGCACTGTCGCAGTATTGGCAACGCAACGGGCATCCGGTCAGGCGCACGAAAACCGTGGGCAGCCCGGCAGTCCGAGTTTCCCCCTGCAACGAGTAGAAAACTTCGGTAATTCTCAATGTGTCTTGCATAGTCGCCACGGGCGTAACAGCTAAACAGGCTGTCCGCCTCCGTCAGGCACTTCAAGGAACCCCGCCATCGCGCAAATCCCAGGAAGCGTGTTTCAGAAAAAGGGCATGGATTCTAACGAAAAAACCCGCGACAAGCGCGGGTTTCTTGTAACGGGCCACACGCACTTACATGCGCTGCAGATCCCGCTGGGCCAGCTGAGCGGCGGAAGTACCCGGATATTGGGCCACCACCTGCTGCAGAATGCCCTTGACCCGGTCGGTGTGACCGAGACGGCGCTCTACGTCAGCCAGCTTGTACAGCGAATCCGGCACTTTGGCGTGCTTGGGATACAGCTGGGAAACCTTGGCAAACGCCTGGCCGGCACCTTGCAGGTCGCCTTTGGCCAGGTTCACTTCACCCAACCAGTACTGGGCATTGCCGGCGTACTGGCTGTTGGGGTACTTGCGCAGGAATGCCGAGAAAGCCTGGCTGGCCTTGTCGAAATCCTTGGCCTTGATCAGGTCGAAGGCAGCATCGTAATAGAGCTTTTCCTTGGCCGGATCACCCGGTTCGCTGCTGGCGGCTGGTGCTTGAGCAGCAGCCCCGGCGGCGGCACCGGCGGCGCTGTTATCGCCACCGGCTGAAGAATTCTCAGGACTTGCGGCAGGTGCAACACCGCTTCCTATGCGTCGATCAAGATCCTGGTAACGTTCCAGGCTTTCTTGCTTCATCCGCGCTACATCATTTTGCAGAACTTCGATCACACCCTGTTGGCGCGCAATCTGCTCCTGCATTTGCTGCAGTTGCTGGAACAGCTCGCCCTGTGCCGAGACAGGGGTCGAAACCCCTCCCCCGGCATAGGCGCCGTTCGTGCCATAACCCGCTGGCGGATAACTGCTCCCGCTATTGTTATAGCCAGAGTTGTTATCGACCACAGGAACCGCAGACCACGCCGCAAGCGGCGTGAGACTGAGAGCCAAAATAGTTACAGCACGACGGCACGTTCGCATGACGAATTACTTACGCAGTTCGACGCGACGGTTTTGAGCCCAGGACTGCTCGTCGTGGCCAGTAGCAACTGGACGCTCTTTACCGTAGGAAACCAGCTCCAGCTGTGCAGGGGAAACGCCCTGCAGAACCAGGTAGCGCTGAACGGCTTTCGCACGACGCTCGCCCAGAGCCATGTTGTACTCACGAGTACCACGTTCGTCGGTGTTGCCTTCCAGAACGACGCGAGCGCCGTTGCCTTTCAGGTCTTTGGCGTGAACGTCCAGAGCGCGCATGGCTTCTGGCTTCAGGTCCGAGCTGTCGTATTCGAAGTAGAAGGTGGTGATTGCGCGCAGAGCAGCTTCTTCGCTCAGGGAGCCATCAACAGCACCGGTGTTAGCGCCGTAACCAGCGTTTGGATCAACAGCGCCTTCACCGGCGTTGTCGCCACCTTTGGAGGAGCAACCTACAGCCACAGCCATGGCCAGAGCCAGCGCAGCAAACTTACCAAACTTCAACATTTCCATCGTGAAACTCCTAATGAACCCCAGTGTGTTAAGTGAAACATTGTAGCGCCGCGTCAGTTCAGGTAAGGGGACCAGGACGGTTCTCTGACTTCGCCTTGAGCGGTAGGAAGCGGGAGCCTCACACGTCCATTAATGGACACGAGCATCAAGACTCCCCGGCCCTGCTGGCGGGTGGCGTAGATTACCATGGTGCCGTTGGGCGCAACAGTAGCTGACTCATCAAGGTTGGTGTCTGTAAGGATTTTTACGCTACCGCGCTGCAAATCCTGAGCCGCCACCCGGAAGTTGGTGAAACCATCCTGGCGGTGAATCATTACCAGGGTTTTTTCGTCAGCCGAAAGTTTCGGGTTGGCGTTGTAGTTACCAATAAAGGTCACACGCTCAGCGCCACCGCCATTGATGTTGCTTTTATAGACCTGCGGCTTGCCGCCACGGTCGGAAGTGAAATAGATGGTGGAACCATCCTTGCCCCAGAACGGCTCGGTGTTGATGCCCGGGCCACTGGTAACGCGGCTGATCTGCCGGGACGCCATGTTCATCACATAGATATCCGGGTTGCCGTCCTTGGACAGCACGAACGCCAGGCGGGTGCCATCCGGCGACCAGGCTGGAGCGCCGTTCAGGCCTTCGAAGTTGGTGATCTGCTCACGACGCCCGGTGTCGATGTGCTGGACGAAGATGCGTGGACGCTTCTGTTCGAACGACACATACGCAATGCGCTTGCCATCGGGTGCAAAACGCGGCGACAGGATTGGCTCGCGAGATTGCAACAGAGTGACTGCCCGAGCACCGTCGTAGTCCGAACGCTGCAAGGTGTAACGGGTGTTGTTCACCGAAAAGCGTTCAGCCGTCACATACAGCAGGCGCGTCGAGAACGCGCCCTTGATACCGGTGAGCTTTTCAAAGGACTGGTCGGAAATGTAGTGCGACATGTCCCGCAGCTGATCGACACTGCCCGACACGCTGCCGGTCAGCACTTGCTGCTCGGTGGCGACGTTGAACAACGCGTACTGCACCTGCAGGCGACCGCCCGCCGGAACAATGCTGCCGACCATCACGTACTGGGCGCCCAGGGCTTTCCAGTCGCGGAAAATGACTTCGCTGGCCTGGGTCGGCAAGCTGATCATGTTCTGCTTGGGGATAGGTGCGTAGTAACCCGAGTTGCGCAGGTCGTCACCGATGATCTGTGCCATGTCGTCCGGCAGCACGCTACCGCCCTGCCAGCCGAACGGCACTACCGCGATCGGTGTTGCCCGATCACTGCCGCTGGTGACCAGAATGTTTTTTTCATCCGCTGCCGCTATCCCTGCCATACAGCAAATAACGACAAGCATTCCTCGAAGAAGGTTTCTCACAAGGCTAAATCCTCAGGTGTGAATGTCATCTTGAATGAACGATAGGGAGCGAAATCCTTCGGACTCAAACCCTGCATTTCTGTCAAACGCCCAATGTTCTTGACTGCCGCCACCGCCGAAGCGTCGAACGGGCCGTCACCACTGGACTTGATCACGCTGACCGTGGTCACCGTGCCATCAGGCAACATGCCAATCCGCAGCTCCACCGTCATGCCCTTGCGTGCCGAAGGAGGACGAGCCCAGCCTTCCGCCGCACGAATGCGAATCAGGTCATCGAAACTGCCCGCGACACTGTCACCCACTTCATCCGACTTCGTGGCCTCACGCTCCGGCTTGTCGGACAGCAAGTCCGCCAGGGCCTGGGCCTTTTTCTCTTCAGCAGATTTGCGTGCTGCTTCCTGCGCCTTTTTCTTCGCGGCGTCGGCGGCAGCTTTCTTCTTCGCATCCTCGGCGATCTTTTTCTTCGCCTCGTCAGCTTCAGCTTTCTTCTTCGCGTCTTCCGCGGCTTTCTTTTTCGCGTCTTCGACGATTTTCTTCTTCGCTTCTTCAGCGGCCTTTTTCTTGGCCTCTTCTTCAGCGGCTTTCTTGGCTTCTTCTTCGGCTTTCTTCTTGGCTACATCAGCCAATTGCTTCTCTTCGGCCTTTTTCGCTTCTGCGGCTTTCTTGGCGTCATCCGCCTTCTTCGCCTCATCGGCTTTCTTGGCCTCGTCGGCCTTTTTCGCTTCCGCGGCTTTTTGGGCAGCCTCTTCTTTCTTTTGTTCCGCAGCCTTGATCTCTTCCTGCTCGACCTTCTTCTGCTCCAGCTGTTCGGCTTCGGTCTGGCGCGCGGCGGATTTCTTCGCCTCACCCGCAATCTTGTGATTGGTCTGGGTGGTTGCCGGACTCTTGGATTTCAGCTGATACAGGGTCGCCTGAACGATCGGCTTGGCCGGGGGCAGTTCCGGAGTCATGGCAAAGCTGACAAACAGCATGCCAAACACCAGCACGTGCAGGGCAATTGCCCAGACGCTAGGCCAGAAGTAGCTTTCCGAGGCGGACGGCTCTCGCTGTTGGTGCATCAGGGCGCCTCGGTAATCAGGCCAACGTTACCGACTCCGGCTTTCTGCAGGCCGCCCATGGCACCCATCACGGCGCCGTAGTCGACGGATTTGTCACCGCGAATGAACACCTGGGTGTGTTTGCCGCCTTCGTTGCCGGCACGGATGATCTTGGTCACCGCGTCGGTCATCTGCGGCAAGGTCATCGCCTTGTCCTGTTGCTTTTCGGTGTCGACTTCACTGCCAAGGTTCCAGTAGTAGGTCTTGTCAGCCTTGATCGAAATGGTCAGCACCTGGGTGTTGTTGTCCTGGGGCAAGGCTTCGCTGGAAACCTTGGGCAGGTCAACTTTCACGCCCTGGTTGAGCATCGGCGCGGTCACCATGAAGATAACCAGCAGTACCAACATCACGTCGATGTAGGGCACCACGTTCATCTCGGCAACCGGCTTGCGTTTGTGGCGAACTCGGGCCATGGGGTCTACCTGCTCACTCTTCGCTGGTGTGCACTTTACGGTGCAGGATCGCCTGGAACTCGTCGGCGAAGGTGTAGTAACGGCTGATCAGCGTCTCGCCACGAGCGGCGAAACGGTTGTAGGCGATCACCGCCGGGATGGCTGCGAACAGGCCGATCGCCGTGGCGATCAGCGCTTCGGCGATACCCGGGGCCACAGTGGCCAGGGTCGCTTGCTGGGCCTGAGCCAGGCCGCGGAAGGAGTTCATGATCCCCCAGACGGTACCGAACAGACCGATGTACGGGCTGACCGAACCGACGGTGGCGAGGAACGGCAGGCTCTGCTCGAGCTTTTCTTCTTCGCGGGAAATCGCTACGCGCATGGCGCGGGCGACGCCTTCCATGACGGCTTCAGGATCGACGCCCGGTTGCTGGCGCAGACGGGAGAACTCCTTGAAGCCGGCACGGAAGATCTGCTCGACGCCAGAGTCCGGGTCCGGGTTGCTGCCCGCCTGACGGTACAGCTTGGACAGGTCGATACCGGACCAGAAGCGCTCCTCGAAGCTCTCCAGGGCACGTCGACCGGCACGCAGCAGGTTGCTGCGCTGAAAGATCATGATCCATGAAGTCACCGATGCGGCAACCAGGGTCAGCATTACCAACTGCACTACAACGCTGGCATTGCTGACCAGGCTCCACATGGAGGAATGGTCGACGACGTTAGCTTCCACGCTTTATCTCCTGCTCTGAGTGTGTACCCGCGCTGCTCTCGTCGGCAAAGGCCGTACGCAGAGCGTCTGGAATGGCGCGGGGTTTGAAATTGTCGGCGCGCACACAGGCCACCAGAAACTGCCCCTCGCAGAGCAGCGCATTGTCTTTGGCTCGCCTGACCTGCTGAGTGAAGCGCAGGCTAACCCGGTTCAATTCGGTAACTTGGGCACTGACCAGAAGTTCGTCGTCCAGTCGCGCCGGCGCGTGATAACGCGCTTCGCTGGAATGCACGACAAATAACAGGTTCTCTCCTGCCAGCTGCGATTGGGCGAAGCCCAGGTGTCGTAGCCGCTCGGTTCGAGCCCGCTCCATAAACTTAAGGTAATTAACGTAATACACGATGCCGCCGGCATCGGTGTCCTCGTAATAAACGCGACAACGATGTGCGAACGGCTCAAGCCCGTTTTGCGCGCGCATACTCTAGTGCTTACTCCTCATGTTGCCAATCCGGCCAGGCAACTGTTTTTTCATTCTTGAACGACTTTTCGTGAAGTTTTAACAAGGCCAGTCCCTAGGACAGCACAAACCCCGAATAAATCGACAAAAAGCAGGTTATCAATCGTCCACGGCATCGAGGAATTCGTCTACCACGGGCATGTCCCCCATTCGTGACGGAATGTTAAGACCGAAGTGCAGGTAGGCATGCCGGGTCACCACACGACCACGCGGGGTGCGCATGATATAGCCCTGCTGAATCAGGTACGGCTCCAGCACATCCTCGATGGTATGACGCTCCTCGCTGATGGCCGCCGCCAGGCTGTCGACGCCGACCGGCCCACCGTCGAACTTCTCGATCATGGTCAGCAATAGACGTCGGTCCTGGTGGTCGAAGCCACGTTCATCGACATCCAGCAGGTTCAGCGCCAGGTCGGCGATCGGTTTGGTGATATGCCCCTTGGCCCGGACTTCGGCGAAATCCCGCACCCGGCGCAGCAAGCGGTTGGCGATCCGCGGAGTACCACGGGCCCGACGCGCGACCTCGAAGGCGCCTTCAGGATCCAGTGGCAAACCGAGGATCCCGGCGGAACGGCTGACAATGGTCGCCAGGTCCGCAGTGCTGTAGAACTCCAGGCGCTGGACGATGCCGAAGCGGTCCCGCAGCGGGTTGGTCAGCATCCCCGCGCGCGTGGTGGCGCCCACCAGGGTAAACGGCGGCAGATCGAGCTTGATCGAACGCGCCGCCGGACCTTCGCCGATCATGATGTCGAGCTGGAAGTCCTCCATGGCCGGGTACAGCACCTCTTCGACAATCGGCGACAAGCGGTGAATCTCGTCGATGAACAGCACGTCGTGAGGTTCAAGGTTGGTCAGCAAGGCGGCCAGATCACCGGGGCGCTCCAGCACCGGGCCGGAAGTGCTCTTGATCGACACCCCCATTTCCTCGGCGATGATATTGGCCAGGGTGGTCTTGCCCAGCCCTGGAGGGCCGAAGATCAGGGTGTGATCCAAAGATTCATTGCGCCCGCGGGCGGCCTGGATGAACAGTTCCATCTGCTCGCGCACGCTCGGCTGGCCAATGTAATCGGCCAGGCTGACCGGACGAATCGCCCGGTCCTGGATTTCCTCGCGCTCACGGGGGCCCGTGGCGGCGATCAGACGGTCAGCTTCAATCACTTAAATCATTCCCTTCAGGGCTCGGCGGATCATGTCTTCGCTGCTCAAGCCTTTGTCTTTGATCGCGGATACCGCCTTGCTGGCTTCCTGCGGCTTGTAGCCCAGGGAGATCAGCGCGCTGACCGCATCCGACTCGGCACTGGCCACCGGCACCGGTGCATCCGGCTGGTTCGGCACCAGGGCAAACATGCTCGGTACGGCTTCCCAGGCTTTGAAGCGGTCCTTGAGTTCCACCAGCAAGCGCTCGGCGGTCTTCTTGCCGACCCCGGGCACCTTGGTCAGGGCCGAGGTGTCCTGGGCCTGCACGCAACGCACCAGCTCATCCACCTCAAGGCTGGACATCAGGGCCAGGGCCAGCTTCGGTCCCACACCGTTGAGACGGATCAACTCGCGGAAAAAGTCTCGCTCGCGCTTGCTGGCGAAGCCGTAGAGTAACTGCGCATCCTCGCGGACGACCAAATGGGTGTGCAAGGTCAGGGGTTCGCCGACCGACGGCAGTCGATACAAGGTGGTCATCGGTACTTCGACCTCATACCCCAACCCGTTGACATCAAGAATCAGGTGCGGCGGCTGTTTCTCAGCCAGGGTGCCGCGCAAGCGTCCAATCACGTTTCAGATCCTTAGGCGATGGCCAGCCCGCAGCTGGCGACTCGTTGAGCGAGCATTTGCGCCGGCTACCCAGGCACACAATGCTCAGCCCCTAAAATGACTGCGCTGATGCTATCAGAGACGCAGGCGACCGCCACGACTGCGTGCCGTTCCCAGGCCATGGGGCAGCAGGCTGGAACGGGTGTGAGCGTGACAGATGGCGATGGCCAGGGCGTCCGAGGCATCGATCTGCGGCTTGGTGGTCAATTTGAGCAAATGCATGACCATCATCTGCACCTGCTCCTTGTTGGCGCCGCCGGTGCCGGCCACAGCCTGCTTGACCTGTGTCGCGGTGTACTCGGCAATTTCCAGGCCCTCTTCGGCGCCGGCAACAATTGCCGCGCCCCGGGCCTGGCCGAGCTTCAGCGCCGAGTCGGCATTGCGCGCCATGAACACCTTCTCAATCCCCATGGTCACCGGACCGTAGGTCTGGATCACCTCGCGCACACCGCGATAGACAATCTGCAGCCGCTCGGGCAGCTCACCGGCCCCGGTACGGATGCAGCCCGAGGCGACGTACACACAGCCGCGCCCCGTGTCTCGAACCACGCCATAACCGGTAATGCGCGAACCGGGGTCGATGCCAAGAATAAGAGTCATAACGCCTGCTGCTTGAATAAAGAGGCTTGCCGGCCATGACCGGAACAGCGAAAAGACAGAAGCCGGAAGCACCCTGCCGCGTAACGCTCGCGGCTTCGCACCTCCGGCCTCAAGGTTAGTGCAGTGGAATCAGCCGAGCTGCTCGGCCACCGACTCCGGAATATCCGCGTTGGAATAGACGTTCTGCACATCATCCAGGTCTTCCAGCATGTCGATCAGCTTGAGCACCTTCTCCGCGCCTTCCAGGTCCAGTTCGGCACTGGTGGTCGGCAACATGACGATCTCTGCATCCGCCGCGCTGAAACCCGCCGCCTCCAGGGCATTACGCACCCCGTAGAAACCGGCGAACGAAGTGAACACGTCGATCGAGCCGTCTTCGTTGCTGACCACGTCGTCAGCATCGGCTTCCATCGCCGCTTCGATCAACGCATCTTCGTCGACACCCGCGGCGAAGGTGATCTGCCCCTTGCGCTCGAACAGGTAAGCCACCGACCCGTCGGTACCCAGGTTGCCACCGCACTTGCTGAAGGCATGGCGAACAGCCGCCGCGGTGCGGTTGCGGTTGTCGGTCATGCATTCGACCATCACTGCCACGCCATTCGGGCCGTAGCCTTCATAGGTCAACTCGACCACGTCGTCACTGCCGGCAGCACCGGTGCCACGGGCGATGGCTCGATCGATGATGTCGCGGCTCATGTTGGCGCCCAGGGCCTTGTCCAGGGCCAGGCGCAGACGTGGGTTGGAGTTCGGATCGCCACCGCCCTGACGGGCAGCAACGGTCAGCTCACGAATCCACTTGGTGAAAATCTTGCCTCTCTTGGCATCCTGACGCTCTTTGCGGTGCTTGATGTTCGCCCACTTGGAATGACCTGCCATAACTTGCTCCAAATTCTCTTTGAAACATTGCCCACGCCGCTTGGCGGGCGGGGCAACAAAACTCGACCCATAGAAAAAGCGCACCCGAAGGTGCGCCTTATCGGGCCGGCTTATTCAGCCTTGGGCTGTTCGCGCAGGCGGATGTGCAGCTCACGCAGAGCCTTGGCATCCACCAGACCCGGTGCCTGAGTCATGACGCAGGCCGCGCTCTGGGTTTTCGGGAAGGCGATCACTTCACGGATCGACTGGGCGCCAGTCATCAGCATCACCAGGCGATCCAGGCCGAAGGCCAGGCCACCGTGCGGCGGTGCGCCGTACTTGAGGGCGTCCAGCAGGAAGCCGAACTTCTCTTCCTGTTCCGCTTCGCTGATGCCCAGCAGGCGGAATACCGCTTGCTGCATTTCCTTGCGGTGGATACGGATCGAACCGCCACCCAGTTCGGTGCCGTTCAGGACCATGTCGTAGGCGCGCGACAGAGCGGTAGCCGGATTGGCTTCCAGCTCTTCAGGCGAGCACTTCGGCGCGGTGAACGGGTGATGCAGGGCGGTGAAGCTGCCGTCGTCGTTCTCTTCGAACATCGGGAAGTCGACCACCCACATCGGTGCCCATTCGCAGGTCAGCAGGTTCAGGTCGTGACCGAGCTTGATGCGCAGTGCGCCCAGCGCCTCGCTGACGATCTTGGCCTTGTCGGCCCCGAAGAACACGATGTCGCCGTCGACCGCACCCACGCGATCGAGGATCACGTTCAGGTTGGCTTCCGGGATGTTCTTGACGATCGGCGACTGCAGGCCTTCAACGCCCTTGGCGCGCTCGTTGACCTTGATGTACGCCAGGCCCTTGGCACCGTAGATGCCGACGAACTTGGTGTAATCGTCGATCTGCTTGCGCGGCATGCTCGCGCCGCCAGGAACGCGCAAGGCGGCGATACGGCATTTCGGATCGTTGGCCGGGCCGCTGAACACCTTGAATTCCACTTCCTTGAGCTGGTCGGCAACGTCCACCAGTTCCAGCGGGTTGCGCAGGTCCGGCTTGTCGGAACCGTAGCGGCGCATGGCCTCTTCAAAGGTCATGTGCGGGAATTCGCCGAATTCCAGACCCAGCACTTCCTTGAACAGGTTGCGGATCATGCCTTCGGTCAGGCCCATGATGTCTTTTTCGTCGAGGAAGCTGGTCTCGATGTCGATCTGAGTGAACTCAGGCTGACGGTCGGCACGCAGGTCTTCGTCACGGAAGCACTTGGCGATCTGGTAGTAGCGGTCGAAGCCGGCCACCATCAGCAGCTGCTTGAACAGCTGTGGCGATTGCGGCAGGGCGAAGAAGCTGCCGGCGTGGGTACGGCTCGGCACCAGGTAGTCGCGAGCACCTTCCGGAGTCGCGCGGGTCAGGATCGGGGTTTCCACGTCGAGGAAACCGTTTTCGTCGAGGAAGCGACGGATGCTGGTGGTCATGCGCGAACGCAGGCGCAGCTTTTCGGCCATTTCAGGACGGCGCAGGTCGATGAAGCGATAGCGCAGACGGGTTTCTTCACCCACGTCGGAGTATTCGTTGAGCGGGAACGGCGGAGTTTCCGCTTCGTTCAGCACTTCCAGCTCGTAGCCCAGGACTTCGATCATGCCCGAAGCCATGTTGGCGTTGCCGGCACCGGCCGGACGCAGACGCACCTTACCGGTGATCTTGACCACGTATTCGCTGCGCACGCGGTCTGCAGCGGCGAAGGTTTCAGCGCGGTCCGGGTCGAACACCACCTGGGCCAGGCCTTCACGATCTCGGATATCGAGGAAAATCACCCCGCCGTGGTCACGACGACGGTGGACCCATCCGCAAAGGGTTACTTCCTGACCTTCCAGGCTTTCGTTCAGTTGGCCGCAATAATGGCTGCGCATCATGGTAGTGGTTTCACTTCTCGTAATTCGAAATTCGATGGAGGCCTTGCGCACCTCAAGATGCCGGATACTGCAAGAACTCGCGCGTGTCGTTCAACTTAGTCAGCTTTGTCGCCACCGGCCAGGTTCTTCTTGGAGCCGGTCTTGAAGTCGGTTTCATACCAGCCCGTACCGCTGAGGCGGAAACCTGGCATGGACAGCATTTTTTTCAGCTCGGGCGCCTGGCAGGCAGGGCAGTCGACCAGCGGCGCGGCGCTGATCTTTTGAATGGCTTCCAACTGATGACCACAGGAAGCGCATTGATAATCGTACATGGGCATGGGGGGCGTCTCGGCAATCCAGATTACTGCTTGAACTACAGCCAGAGCCCACGCCAAAGCTCGGGCTACCTAGCAAAGAGCGGGATTATATCCATTAAATCGACCCTGTGCAGCCGTATGACCCTAAGGCAATCGTTGCCGACTGCCAGCCATCGGCCTGGAGACGCGGCAAGCCATTCTTCAGAGCACTGCAGATATATGCCGGTCGAGAGTGCGAACGGCGCACGGGGCGCCATTCGCAATAGCGGGCTTAACGATTTTCCAGCAGGGAACGCAGCATCCACGCGGTCTTTTCATGCACTTGCATGCGCTGGGTCAGCAGATCCGCAGTCGGCTCATCGCTGACCTTGTCCAACAACGGGAAAATGCCCCGCGCGGTGCGAGTCACCGCTTCCTGGCCGGCGACCAGTTGCTTGATCATTTCCTCTGCAACCGGCACCCCTTCCTCTTCCTTGATCGAGGACAGTCGCGCATAGATGGAATAAGCGCCTGGCGCCGGGAAGCCGAGGGCACGAATACGCTCGGCAATCAAGTCCACCGCCAGGGCCAGCTCGTTGTACTGCTCTTCAAACATCAAATGCAGGGTACGAAATTGCGGACCGGTGACGTTCCAATGGAAGTTATGGGTTTTCAGGTACAACACGTAGGTGTCCGAAAGCAGACGGGATAGACCGTCGACGATGGATTTACGATCTTCTTCGCTGATACCGATATCAATTGCCATGTTTCTCTCCGTTAACGGGATGGATTCACCTAGTCAGCTGCCGGACCACTCTAGCAAGAGAGCCACGCCCCTGCCGCCCAGGATCGTCAATCAGCCCTGCGGTGGATTGTCCCGCGGTCCGATCCGGGACAGGCCGCGCCGACGTCGAGTCAGCTCAGACCACAGGGAAAAGCCGGCGCTCCTTGGAAAACTCACTGCCATCTGTCTAGAACAGGCGTTTGCCCGATTGTGCGAATCCAGCTGCAAGTACCGGACATTCGTGCGCCCAGGCTGGGCGGCGGCGCTGATTTGAGAAGGCCTGGGCTTTGCTGTTAAATAGAGCCCGTGTCGCTGTTGCCTATTTCTTCGGCCAGCGCGCATAGGCTGACACCGCGTACGTAACCACCGCCTCACCTATTTGTTCAGAAGCGAACCGTGCGTGATCAGCTCTTCCTTGTGCTTCCTTCTTAACGTGAGTTAATCAAAATGTTGAAAATCGTCCACCTGCTGACAGGCATTGCAGCTTTGCTGCTGTCCTTGATTCCGAGTCTGAGATCTGACGCGGTTCCCTACCTGCAACAACCCGATGCTCTTTACCTGGCCCTCTTCGGCCTGCTCAACCTGATCCTGGCGCCAGTTATTCCCTACTGGAACAAAGGCTCTCGTCATCACCTGCAAAATCTGGTCAGCGCCCTGCTGGTCCTGGTCGTTGTCCTGCAAACCCTCACGCTGCTGGCTCCCATGCCTGTCATTGGTGGCCAACCGGCGGTGCTGGTCAGCTTGCTGACCGCGCTGATCGCCGTAGTCCTGCACCTGGCCATCAGCTTCTACAAATCCTCACCCTCCACTTCCGCAGCGCCAAGCTACGACATGAGCAACCGCGATACCGGCACCGTGAAGTGGTTCAACACCTCCAAGGGCTTCGGCTTTATCTCGCGGGACTCCGGCGATGATATTTTCGTGCACTTTCGCGCCATTCGCGGAGAAGGCCACCGTGTCCTGGTAGAAGGCCAGCGCGTGGAGTTTTCGGTAATGAACCGTGACAAGGGCCTGCAAGCTGAAGACGTGATTGCCGCGCTGCCGCGCCGCTGATCGCCCTCCATAAAAAAACCGCGCCCTGGCGCGGTTTTTTTGTGCCCAACGATTGAGCCTCTCAGTAATGAGGCGGCGGCGCCTCTTCCTCGAACGACTCGAACTGCCCGACCATTTCTTCCTGGCGCTTGAGCAGCGCAGCCATCTGCAGTTGCAGGCGCTCCACAGCCTTCTGCTGCGCCACCAGCACATCGTTCAAGGCCTGAATGGTGTCGTCCTGAAACGCCAAGCGACTTTCCAGATCGGTTACCCGCTCTTCCAGACTCATGACTCAACCCTCCAGAAACTGGAAATCATCGTCCAGCACCACTCGCAACCGATCACGAATGGCCGCCACCTGCTCAGCGCTGTAGGGCTTGGCCGGGTGCTTGCCCCATACCGGCGCTGGCCATGCAGCATCGTCACGCTTGCGCACGATCACGTGCATGTGCAATTGGCTCACGACGTTGCCCAGAGTTGCCACATTCAACTTGTCAGCATCGAACGAGTCCTTGAGCAACTCGGCCAACGCTGTGGTTTCCTGCCACAACTGCTGCTGATCGGTGACATCCAGTTGAAACAACTCGCTGATATCCTCGCGGCGCGGAACCAGGATGAACCAGGGATAGTTCGCGTCATTGGACAGCAGCAACCGGCAGAGAGGGAAATCCCCGATGGGCAATGTGTCTTGTTGCAGCCGTGAATCTAAAGTGAACACCGCGTTTACTCCTGCTCAACTTGTTTCAGCCCAGCGCCCAGTATGACTGACACGCGCCAGGCGACAGACACGCAGCATACCTGCGAACGCCCTGCTCTTCATGACCAATGAGCCGGAGCCCGGACAGCGCCCCTTCAGGCACGGCAAGGAACCGATCTCGATGCAATCGATGCGCCCCACCGCAGGACATTTCTTCGCACTCCGCACCATTTGCGCACAGAACCCGCGGTGCATTCGAAAAATGACTCCGAGCACCCGCAACGCCCTCAGCCCTATCAGGGCCTGACTGTATGAATCCTGCACAGCATTACAAAAGTTTTGCACCAAAACCGAACAAGCGGTCTACGCTCACTACCTCAAGCATCCGCCGTTTACTCACTTTGCAGTGTGCAGCGGTAACGTTTTGTCCTGCTGTGCAACTTAATGCACAGCCCTGCACCAGGAAAACCACAGAGTCAAGCCAAACAAAACGACCCTTGAAACGGCGGTTTTATGCGGTTTTTACAGCTAGCCATGCCTTATCGAAGAAAAATGGCCAGGTAAATACAGTTTGTGCACGCTTTTTGCATCCAACTCGGCATCGCCTGCAACGCACCATCAGTTCTGGAACGTTACAGGCTCATAATAATAGTGGCAGGGTTGCCCCGCGGTGCTTTTTAGAGTGTGTGCATGGGGGCTTTTTTCCTTCATTGTTCCCCATCGAAAAGCTCTGTTTTAGTTGCCAGTCTGGATCCAGGCTGACTGCAGATTTGCGACACCCATCGAGCAAATTGCGACAGGGTCGTAAAGAAGCTGAAAGGATAGATAGGCAAGTATCGCCAACATTGTCAGCGTGATATAAGTTTGCGCCGACACAAAAAGAAAGAGCCGCCCAGATAATAAAACAGGTGGGACGGCAGTACTCTTCTAAAAACCAAAGGAGCAAATCACGATGCGCGTGATGAAGTGGAGCATGATCGCCCTGGCTGTATCAGCAGGCACCTCGCAGTTCGCAATCGCGTCCTCTCAGGACGATGCAAAGGGCTTTATCGAAGATAGCACCCTGACTGCGAAAACCCGTGCGATGTACATGAACCGTGACTACAAGAGCGGTGTAGGCAACCACCAGCGTGACGATGGCACTTACAAAAGCGGTTATCGCCAAGATAGCGGCCTGAGCGAGCTGCTGCAGTACAACTCGGGGTTCACCCAAGGCACTATCGGCGTAGGTGTTGACGCTTTCGCCATGGGCGTGGTCAAGCTGGACGGTGGCGCCGGTCGTTCTGGTAACGGTATGGCCGCTAATAATAGCCGCGGCGAACCAGAAAAAGACTCGTCCGCTGTAGGTGGCGCAATCAAGTTCCGCCTCTCCGACACCGTGCTGAAATACGGTAATCAGATGGTTGCCAGCCCGGTGTTCACCACCGACGACGGCCGTCTGCTGCCTGAAGTCGCCACCGGTACCTTGATCACCAGCAAAGAAATCAAAGGCCTGGAGCTGAATGCGGGTCACTTCACCGCCCTGCGCTCGCAGACCGGTCAGTACAACGACAGCATCAACGGTCGTAACAGCGAAACCGGCCTGAAAAATCCAGGTCTGAGCTCTGCCGACTTCGCAGGCGCAACCTACCAGTTCACCGAGAACTTTGTCGGCGGCATCGCTGCGTCCAAGGTCGATGACTTCTTCAAGAAGCAGTACATCAACCTGAACTACACCTTCCCGATTGCTAACAACCAGTCGCTGAACGTCGACTTCAACGGCTACCGCAGCAAAGATGACGGTAAAAAGCTGGCTGGCGACCTGGACAACCGCGTATGGAGCCTGGCAACCGCCTATAGCATCGACGCCCATAAGTTCACCGTGGCGTACCAGCAATCCAGTGGTAAAACCGGCTACAAGTATGGCGTCGACGGTGGCGGTACCGTTTACGTAGCCAACTCCGTGCAGATCTCCGACTTCGTTGGCGAAGACGAGAAGTCCTGGCAGGCTCGCTACGACCTGAACATGGCCTCCTTTGGCGTACCTGGCCTGAGCTTCATGACTCGTTACATTCGCGGCACCAACGTTACCGTTGCCGACTCCAGCGATGGCAAAGAGCACGAGTGGGACGTGGAAGCCAAGTACGTGCTGCAAGAAGGCCCAGCTAAAGACCTGTCCTTCCGCCTGCGTAATGCCATCTACCGTGGCAGCAACGCCGATTACCGTGCAACCAACTACGACAACCTGAACGACCTGCGTCTGATCGTAGAGTACCCGCTGAGCATCTTGTAATATCGCTGCCCAGCTGATTGCGTTAACGCGCAATACTAATAAAAGCCGCCGCCCCTAATCAGGGCGGCGGTTTTTTTTGCCAATGAAAAGCATCAGGCAAAGCAGCCAATTAAATAGCAAGCTAACTAATAGGGTAATCAACGATAGTTACTCGCCCCACTAATTGTCATTGGCGAGCGCCCGAAAACAAACAAGGGGCTGATAGCCCCTTGTCTTGAACAACACTAGTTGACCGAATGGCCAAGTCATAAAACTGACTTATTGCGTTGCTGTTTCCTGAACCACGCGAATGACCCGCTGTGGAAAGGGAATATCAATTCCCGCCGCCTTCAAGCGATCACGGGACAACTCATTGAACCGGAACATCACATCCCAGTAATCCGCCGTCTTGACCCACACCCGCAATGACAGGGTAATCGAGCTGTCGCCCAGAGTGGAAACCACCGCTACCGGCGCCGGGTCAGCCAGTACACGCTCATCCTTGGCCAGCTCCAGCAACACTTCACGGGCCTTCTGCAGGTCCGCGTCATAATCCACACCCACGTCAAACACCACCTTGCGGGTCGGCTGACGGTTGTAGTTGGTGATGATGCCGTTGGACAGGTTGCCGTTGGGCACGATCACCGTCTTGTTGTCACCGGTACGCAGCACCGTGTGGAAGATCTGAATGCTGTCCACGCTGCCGCTGATGCCTTGGGCTTCAATGAAGTCACCAATGCGGAACGGGCGGAACAACAGGATCAACACCCCGCCGGCAAAGTTCGCCAGGCTGCCTTGCAGAGCCAGGCCAATGGCCAGGCCGGCAGCACCGATTGCAGCCACAAAGGAGGTGGTTTCGACACCGATCATCGAAGCCACGCTGACGATCAGCAGCACCTTGAGAATGATGTTGGCCAGGCTGCTGATAAAGCCTTGCAGCGCCAGGTCGGCATTGCGCAGGGCCAGCAACTTGCCCACTTTATGGGTCAGCTTGTTGATCAACCACCAGCCGATGGCCAGGGTGATGACGGCCAGCAGCACCCGGCTGCCGTATTCCATGATCATGGGAATCCAGGCTTGGGAGGCCCGGACCAGGTTGTCTACTTCAGCGTTCAAATCCATCTATTTCTCCAGATGCCCGGGGTTGCGGCGTACATGACTGACGGGCAGAACGATCGACTCCGCGGCAGCTCAATCGTTTCTGCCATTACTCCGGCCTCGGACGCCAATAAGCTCTAGAGGTTCCCGGAGACGCCGATCAATCGCGGAAGTTGTTGAATTGCAGCGGCATGCCGAACTCTTTGGCACGCAGGGCCGCGATAGCCTCTTGCAGGTCGTCGCGCTTCTTGCCGGTAACCCGTACCTGCTCGCCCTGAATGGCGGCCTGCACTTTCAGCTTGGCATCCTTGATATGAGCGACGATTTTCTTCGCCAGCTCCTTATCGATACCTTCCTTGAGGACCGCTTCCTGCTTCATCACCTTGCCCGAGGCATAGGCGTCCTTGACCTCCAGGCACTGCACGTCGATCTTGCGCTTGACCAGGGCCAGCTTGAGGATCTCGATCATCGCTTCCAGCTGGAACTCGGCCTCGGCGGTCAGGTTGACCGTCAGTTCCTTTTCCTTGAACTCGAAGCTGCCCTTGCCCTTCAGGTCGTAGCGGCGGTCCAGTTCCTTGACGGCGTTTTCCACCGCGTTGGTGACTTCGTGCTTGTCCAGTTCGGATACCACGTCAAACGACGGCATGTAATCTCTCCAAAATAAAAAGGGGCCTGTTCAAAACATCGAACACGCCCGGCTTGCGGTTAAAATCCGCGCTCATTATAACGGGTCTTTCCCCTCCTTCACCGCGTGCCCTCCCCTGAGCGGCCAAACAGAGCGAAAAGCTGATGTCCACCACCTGGCATGTTCTCGGCGCCGGTAGCCTCGGCACCCTCTGGGCCACCCGCCTCGCCCGCGCCGGCTTGCCGGTACGCCTGATCCTGCGTGATCAGGCCCGTTTGCAGGCCTATCAGGCGGCCGGCGGCCTGACCCTGGTGGAACAGGGCCAGAGCAGCCTGCTGGCAATTCCCGGGGAAACCGGCAGCAGCAGCACGCCCATCAGCCGCCTGCTACTGGCCTGCAAGGCCTATGACGCCGAGTCGGCAGTGGCCAGCATTGCTACGCGCCTGGCCCCGGGCGCCGAACTGATCCTGCTGCAGAACGGTCTCGGCAGCCAGGACGCCGTGGCCGCCAAAGTGCCCCAGGCACGCTGCATCGCCGCCTCCAGCACCGAAGGGGCGTTTCGCGATGGTGACTGGCGCGTGGTCTTCGCCGGCCACGGCTACACCTGGCTGGGCGACTCGGGCCACCCGACCCCGCCGATCTGGCTCGACGAACTGACGGCCAGCGGGATTCCCCATGAATGGAGCACGCAAATCCTCACCCGGCTCTGGCGCAAGCTGGCGCTCAACTGTGCGATCAACCCATTGACGGTATTGCACGACTGCCGCAACGGTGGCTTGCAGCAACACCATTGCGAAGTCGCCACGTTGTGCGCCGAACTGAGCGAGCTGCTGCAATGCTGCGGGCAACCTGCCGCGGCGCAGGACCTGCAACAGGAAGTGGAACGGGTGATCCTGGCCACCGCCGCCAACTATTCCTCCATGCATCAGGACGTGAGCAACGGGCGGCGGACCGAGATCAGCTACCTGCTGGGCTACGCCTGTGAGGCCGCGGCCCGGCATCGCCTGCAGTTGCCCCACCTGCAACAACTGCAGCAGCGCCTGGTGAACCAGCTGCAACGACGCGGATTGCCCAGCGCCTGAGCAGCGGCTACGCTGCCCACTTGCTCATTTCCAGCGATATAGCCGATGCCATTGCGCCAGCGCCTCGAAAACCTGCCGGTGGGCCAGAAGCTCCTGGCCGCCCTGCTTGTCCTGCTGACCACCGTACTGCTGGTCGCCAACCTGACCTTTATCAGTGCCGCCTACTGGATCTCCCAGGAAAGCATGGCACCCCAGGCGCTGCAGACCATCGGCCGGCTGGTGTCCAACCCGGCCCTGGCCACACAGGCACTGAACTCCCCGGAAGAGGCGCAGAAGCTGCTCGACGAACTCGACAGCTACAGCCCGCTGCGGGCTGCCGCCCTGTATGACGGCAAGGGGCAGCGCCTGGCCCAGTTGCAACACGGCGAACACCTCAAGCTGCCTGAGCGCTACCGGCACATCGAAGCCTGGCAAATGACCGAGTTCCGCAGCAATCAGGTGATCGCCCTGCCCCGTCCGGGCCAGGCTTCGGGGCACCTGCTGCTGGTGGCCACCAGCGAACTGCCGATGGCCTTCTATACCGGGACCCTCACCGCGAGCCTGGGAATCCTGATCTTCAGCGTATTGCTGTGGCTGGTCATCGCCCGGCAGATCAAGCGCCTGATCACCCAACCGATCCATCAGCTCGAAGAGCTGTCGCGCCAGGTGACGCGCGAAGAGAACTACGCCCTGCGCGCTGCCCGCGGCAACCACGATGAAATCGGCAGCCTGGCGGAAGCCTTCAACACCATGCTGTCGCGTATCGAAGCCCGCGAGCAGCAGCTCAAACGCGCCCGGGACGACTCCCAGGCAGCCTACGATCAAGCCCAGGGGCTGGCGGAGGAAACCCGTCACACCAACCGCAAGCTCGAACTGGAAGTCCAGGTGCGCAGCAAGATCGAGAAAAAACTCACCGGCTTCCAGAACTACCTCAACAGCATCATCGACTCGATGCCCTCGGCACTGATCGCCCTGGATGAACAGCTGTACGTCACCCAGTGGAATCAGGAAGCCAGCGCCCTGTCCGGCACACGTCTCGACGAAGCCCTGAACCAGCCGATTTTCCTCGCCTTCGAACCGCTCAAGCCGTTCCTGCCGCAACTCAAGGAAACCGTCGAGCAGCACACGGTGACCAAGGTCGAGCGGGTTACCTGGTTCAAGGATGACGAACCCAAGCACTACGCCCTGACCTTCTACCCACTGATGGGCGGTGCCGGTCGCGGGGTGGTCATTCGTATCGACGACATCACCCAGCGCCTGTCACTGGAAGAAATGATGGTGCAATCGGAGAAGATGCTCTCGGTCGGCGGCCTTGCAGCCGGCATGGCCCATGAGATCAACAACCCGCTGGGGGCGATCCTGCACAACGTGCAGAACATTCGCCGACGGCTGTCTCCCGAGCTGCCGAAGAACCTCGAACACGCACAACAGATCGGCGTCGAACTGCACACCGTCAACCGCTACCTGGAAAGCCGCGAAGTGCCGCAGTTGCTCGATGGCATTCAACAGGCCGGCGCGCGGGCGGCGAAGATCGTCACCCACATGCTCAGCTTCAGCCGCCGCAGCAACCGGCAAATGGCCCCTTGCGACCTGCCGGCGCTGATCGACCAGGCGCTGGAGATCGCCAGTAACGACTTCGACCTGGCCATCGGCTTCGACTTCAAGGGGCAGGCGATCGTTCGCCAGTTCGACCCGAACCTGGGCCCGGTTCCCGGCACCGCCAACGAGCTGGAGCAAGTGCTGCTCAACCTGTTGAAGAACGCCGCCCAGGCCATCCACCAACGTGAAGACGATAGCGAACCGGGCCGCATCATCCTGCGCACCCGGCTAAATCCCCCCTGGGCGGAAATCCAGGTGGAAGACAACGGCATCGGCATGAGCGAGAGCGTGCGCAAACGCACCTTCGAACCCTTCTTCACCACCAAGGAAATCGGTCAGGGCACCGGGCTCGGCCTGTCTGTGTCGTATTTCATCATCACCAACAACCACAAGGGGCAAATGGAAGTGCAGTCCACCCGCGGCCAGGGCACCTGCTTCACCTTGCGCCTGCCCCTGGCCAGCAGCCAGCCCCCGGTCCAAGAACCGCTACCACTGGAGAACTGAACATGGGTTTTCGCTTGTCGAAGATTTACACCCGCACCGGCGACAAAGGCGAAACCGGCTTGGGCGATGGCCGCCGGGTGCCCAAGGATCACCCTCGGGTCGAAGCCATTGGCGAGGTCGATACCCTGAACAGCCAGCTGGGCTTGCTCCTGGCGGGCCTGAGCGAACAGAGCGGCGCCTGTCCGGGGCTGGAGGAAGTGATTACCGTGCTGACGCCCTGCCAGCATCGGTTGTTCGACCTTGGCGGCGAACTGGCGATGCCGGTCTATCAGGCGCTCAACGAGGCCGAAGTGCAGCGTCTGGAGGCGGCCATCGATGGGTGGAACGAGGAATTGGGGCCCCTGGAGAACTTCATCCTGCCCGGCGGCTCGGCGCTGATCGCCCAGGCCCATGTTTGCCGCAGCCTGGCCCGCAGCGCTGAACGTCGCTGCCAGCACCTGAATGCCGTGGAACCCTTGCAAGGCGTCGGGCTGGCCTACATCAATCGCCTGTCGGACCTGCTGTTTGTCGCGGCACGACTGATAGCCAAACGCCAGGGCATCGCGGAAATCCTCTGGCAAGCTGCCGACAAACCCTGATCACACGGCTGGCCGGCGAAAGGGCCCGCAAACATCTGGGCGCCCCTTCGCTGGCAAGCCAGCCCCCGTATAAAGCACGGGGGATATCTTCAGCCCTGTGGCCAGAAGGCGCGGATACCGGCGACACCTTGAGCTCCGGCTTCCCAGGCTTGCCGAGACTCGGCAGGCCCCACGCCACCCAGCAGATACACAGGCTTGTTGAAGCCGCTGATCAACTGCTGCGCCTGTTGCCAGCCCAGAGGCTGTGCATCAGGGTGGGTCTGGGTCGGCTGCACCGGGGACAGGGTCACGAAGTCCACATCCATCTGCTGAGCCAGGGACAGCTCCTCAGCGTTATGACAGGACGCCGCCAACCAGCGGTCCCTGCCAAATGGCCGTCCGGCGCTGGCGTACTTGCGCAATTGCGCCGCTGTGATGTGCCAGCCCGCAGAGGGGAAATCCCCCAGCCATTCGAATGGCCCCTTGAGCATCAACTGCGCCTTGCCAGCACACAGGCCCACCGCGTCCACCGCCAGGTCGCGGTATTGCGGATCGTAGCCACCCGGGGCGCGCAACTGAATCAGCTTGCAGCCCTGGGCAATGGCCTTTTGCATGCCGCGCAGCAGGGTCGGGGTTTCCAGGCCTTCAGGGGTAATCAGGTATTCGGCCGGCAGGCGCGCGGCAGCGACAATCGGCTGATTGGCCGCGGGAAATTCATAGTCGGCCAGTTCACGCGCCGTGACCCAAGCCAGGGGCTGTCCTTCTGCACCATGGGGTTCGCCGCTGAACGCCGAAACCTCCCAGACATCCAGTAACACCTGTTTGTCCGGGTAATCGTGCTGCACTTTGATCAGTGGGCGCGCCGCTGTCACGGCAATCCCCAGCTCTTCCTGCAGCTCGCGGGTCAGCGCCGCTTCGACCGTTTCCTCGGCCTCGACCTTGCCGCCGGGGAATTCCCACAGGCCACCTTGATGTTGAGTATCGGCACGCCGGGCAATCAGGATTTTGCCGTGGGCATCCCGGATAACGGCCGCAGCCACATGGACTCGTTTCACCGCACTGTTTCCTCTAATCCGGCATGGGGCCGGGCCCTTGCGGGCCGGCCGTTAGATCTGCGCTTGGCCGGCAAGCCGGCTCCTACAGGGCGGGAGCGGCGTAGCCGGCCAGGTTCTCAAGTGCGGTATTCCGCGTTGATCTTCACGTATTCGTGAGACAGGTCGGTGGTCCAGATGGTTTCGCTGCAAGCGCCACGGCCCAGTTCGATACGGATGGTGATTTCTTCCTGCTGCATCACTGCGGCGCCCTGGGCCTCGGTATAGCTGGCAGCACGCGCGCCGCGGCTGGCAATGCAGACCTCGCCGAGGAACACATCGATCTTGCTGACATCCAGGTCCGGTACGCCGGCACGGCCCACGGCCGCGAGGATGCGGCCCCAGTTCGGGTCGGAGGCGAACAGCGCGGTCTTGATCAATGGCGAGTGAGCCACGGTGTAACCCACGTCCAGGCATTCCTGATGAGTGGCGCCGCCGTTGACTTCAACGGTGACGAACTTGGTCGCGCCTTCGCCGTCACGGACGATGGCCTGGGCCACTTCCATGCACACCTCGAACACCGCCTGCTTCAGGGCAGCGAACAGCGGGCCCTCGGCCTGGGTGATTTCCGGCAGCTTGGCCTGCCCGGTGGCGATCAGCATGCAGCAGTCGTTGGTGGAGGTGTCACCGTCGATGGTGATGCGGTTGAAGGACTTGTTGGCACCGTCCAGCAGCAGGTTCTGCAGCACTTCGCGGGAAACTTTGGCGTCGGTGGCGATGTAGCCAAGCATGGTGGCCATGTTCGGACGAATCATCCCTGCGCCTTTGCTGATGCCGGTCACGGTGACAGTCACGCCATCGTGCTGGAACTGGCGGCTGGCGCCCTTGGGCAGGGTATCGGTGGTCATGATGCCAGTGGCCGCGGCGGCCCAGTTGTCCACGGACAGGTCATCCAGCGCGGCTTGCAGGGCGCCTTCGATTTTCTCCACGGGCAAAGGCTCGCCAATCACCCCGGTGGAATAAGGCAGCACGGCACTGGCATCGACTCCGGCCAGTTCGGCCAGCTTGGCGCAGGTGCGCGTCGCGGCGGCCAGGCCTGGCTCACCGGTACCGGCGTTGGCATTACCAGTATTGGTCAGCAGATAACGCACCGGGCCTTGTACCCGCTGCTTGGCCAGGATCACCGGCGCGGCGCAGAACGCATTGAGGGTGAACACACCCGCCACCGTGGAGCCTTCGGCACAGCGCATGACCACCACATCCTTGCGCCCAGGGCGCTTGATGCCGGCCGAAGCGATACCGAGTTCGAAACCGGCAACCGGGTGCAACGTAGGCAAAGGACCAAGACCAACAGCCATGAATGCGCTCCTCTTATCTGGTGTCTGCACCGTCGTCTCAAAAGACGGTGTCGCAAATGGAAAAACGCCGCGACGGCTGATGCCGTCACGGCGTGGGTGTTTCAGTGTCTGGCGAGGATCTTAGTTGATCTGGCCGTGACAGTGTTTGAACTTCTTGCCCGAGCCGCAGTAGCACAGCTCGTTGCGACCCAGCTTCTGTTCGTTGCGCACTGGCGCGGAGGCCAGGGCGACATCGACATCAACCCCTTCTTCCAGGGCTTCCGGCTGATCCAGACCCGGCGCCTCGGCGTGTTCGAACTGCATGCGCTGGGCCAGCGCCTCGGCTTCCTGGCGCAGGCGCGCCTCTTCTTCGGCCGGGTCTTCGCGACGCACCTGGACGTGAGACAGCACGCGGATCGAGTCGCGCTTGATGGAATCCAGCAACTCGGAGAACAGGGTGAAGGACTCGCGCTTGTACTCCTGCTTCGGGTTCTTCTGCGCGTAGCCACGCAGGTGAATCCCGTGGCGCAGGTGGTCCATGGTCGACAGGTGGTCTTTCCACAGGTCGTCCAGTACCCGCAGCACGATCTGCTTCTCGAAGGTACGCAGCGCTTCGGCGCCGGCCTGGTCTTCCTTCTCGTTGTACGCGGCGATCAGTTCATTGAGCAGCTTCTCGCGCAGGGTTTCTTCGTACAGGTGATCGTCTTCGTCGAGCCATTGCTGGATCGGCAGACTGACACCGAAGCCGTTCTGGATGGCTTCTTCCAGGCCCGCCACGTCCCATTGCTCAGGCAGCGATTGCGGCGGAATGTGTGCGCTGACGGTGGCGTTGAGCACGTCCTGGCGGAAATCGGCGATGGTTTCGCCAATGTTGTCCGCCGCCAACAAGGTGTTGCGCATGTGATAGATCACTTTACGCTGCTCGTTGTTGACGTCGTCGAACTCCAGCAATTGCTTGCGGATGTCGAAGTTGCGGCCTTCCACCTTACGCTGGGCCTTCTCGATGGCGTTGGTCACCATGCGGTGCTCGATCGCTTCACCGGACTGCATGCCCAGGGCCTTCATGAAGTTCTTCACCCGGTCAGAGGCGAAGATACGCATCAGGCTGTCTTCCAGGGACAGGTAGAAGCGGCTGGAACCGGCGTCACCCTGGCGACCGGCACGACCACGCAGCTGGTTGTCGATACGACGCGATTCGTGACGCTCGGAAGCAATCACCTGCAAGCCGCCGGACTCCAGTACTTGCTGGTGACGCTTCTGCCAGTCGGCCTTGATCTGGGCGATCTGCTCAGGTGTCGGGTTTTCCAGAGAAGCAACTTCCACTTCCCAGTTACCGCCCAACAGGATGTCGGTACCACGACCGGCCATGTTGGTGGCGATGGTCAGCGCACCTGGGCGACCGGCCTGGGCAATGATTTCCGCTTCTTTTTCGTGGAACTTGGCGTTCAGGACCTTGTGCTCGATGCCTTCCTTGTTGAGCAGGTTGGACATGTGCTCGGATGTTTCGATGGTCGCGGTACCTACCAGCACCGGGCGGCCCTGGGTCATGCATTCCTTGATGTCGTTGATGATCGCGGCGTATTTCTCGTCCGCGGTCAGGAACACCAGGTCGTTGTAGTCCTTGCGCGCCAGCGGCTTGTTCGGCGGAATCACCATCACCTGCAGGCCGTAGATCTGATGGAACTCGAAGGCTTCGGTGTCGGCGGTACCGGTCATGCCGGACAGCTTGGTGTACAGACGGAAGTAGTTCTGGAAAGTGGTCGAGGCCAGGGTCTGGCTCTCGGCCTGGATGTTGAGGTTTTCCTTGGCTTCGATGGCCTGGTGCAGGCCTTCGGACAGGCGACGACCCGGCATGGTACGGCCGGTGTGCTCGTCCACCAGGACCACTTGGCCATCCTGGACGATGTATTCGACGTTACGGTTGAACAGCTTGTGCGCGCGCAGGCCGGCATAGACGTGGGTCAACAGGCCCAGGTTGTGCGCCGAATACAGGCTTTCGCCTTCAGCCAGCAGGCCGACCTGAGTCAGCATCTCTTCGATGAACTGGTGGCCGGCTTCGTTGAGTTCGACCTGACGGGTCTTCTCGTCGACGGTGAAGTGACCGGCCTTGGTGACCTGGCCTTCCACTTCCTCGATGTGCTGCTCAAGGCGCGGGATCAGCTTGTTGATTTCGGTGTACAGGCGCGAACTGTCTTCAGCCTGACCGGAAATGATCAACGGAGTACGGGCTTCGTCGATGAGGATCGAGTCGACTTCGTCGATCACGGCAAAATTGAGCTCGCGCTGGAACTTGTCTTCCATGCTGAAAGCCATGTTGTCGCGCAGGTAGTCGAAACCGAATTCGTTGTTGGTGCCGTAGGTGATGTCGGCGGCGTAGGCGGCACGCTTCTCTTCAGGCGGCTGGAACGGCGTGACCACGCCGACGCTCAAGCCGAGGAATTCGTACAGCGGGCGCATCCAGTTGGCGTCGCGACGGGCCAGGTAGTCGTTCACCGTCACCACGTGCACGCCCTTGCCGGACAGTGCGTTGAGGTACACACCCAGGGTGGCTACCAGGGTCTTGCCTTCACCGGTGCGCATTTCGGCGATCTTGCCTTCATGCAAGGTCATGCCACCGATCAGCTGCACGTCGAAGTGACGCATCCCCATGATGCGCTTGCCGGCTTCACGGGCAACCGCGAAGGCTTCGGGAAGCAGTTTGTCGAGGGTTTCACCCTTGGCGATACGGGCCTTGAACTCGGCGGTCTTGGCACGCAATTGATCGTCCGAAAGGGCCACCATTTGCTCTTCGAAGGCATTGACGATCTGTACCGTCTTGAGCATGCGCTTGACTTCACGCTCGTTCTTGCTTCCAAAAAGTTTCTTTAACAAAGGCGCAAACATATCGGCAGGATCTTCCACACATAGGGTTGGAGGGCGGCCCCGTGAGTCGCCCGAGCAGCCCTCATGGCCGCATGCGAACGAGCATTCTACCCGGAAACGATGGTGAGGAAAGTGGCGTTATTCCACGATGCTGGCACAGCGCTGTGACGGGGCTCACTTAAAATAAGGGCTTTTTGCCGAACTTCAAGCCCATTGACCACAGAAGTTAATGATTACGATCAGCAAAGAAGCAGAAATTCGTCCAAGTCCGAAAAAGCGATGGGTCCGGCGGAGTCGGCGCTTTCTGCTACCATGGCGCCTCTGTAACTTCAGGTTTCTGATCATGGCATTTCGCCCCCTTACGGCACGCGCACCCGCCGTTCTTCTTCGCGAAGCCAAGCCTCTGAAAGCCATACTCGGCCATGCCCAGCGCCTGGCGCATCTGCAGCGCCTGCTGGAGAGCCAGTTGCAGCCGGCCGCCCGCGAACATTGCCACGTTGCCTCCTGGCGCGAAGGCAGCCTGTTGCTGATCGTTACCGACGGCCACTGGGCGACTCGCCTGCGCTATCAGCAAAAGCGCCTGCAACGTCAATTGCAGGCCTTCAACGAGTTCACCCACCTGACGCGCATCCTGTTCAAGGTCCAGCCGCCCACTGTCCAGCAAGGCGCCGTGGGGCACACCATGGATCTTTCGAACAACGCTGCCGAAACCATCCAGGCCACGGCCGAAGGCATCAGCGATCCCAACCTGCGCGCCGCCCTGGAGCGCCTGGCCAGCCACGCCAAACCGCGGGGCTGACTCAGGCCTGCGTTTCACCGACGCTTGCTGCCCCCAAGCAACGACCCCATCAAGCCCCGTACCAGTTGCCGGCCCAACTGATAGGCCGCCTGGCGCATCGCCGACTTCAGCGCCTGCCCGGCCGCCGTGCCAAGAAACTCTCCAGCGCGGTCGGCCAGGCTGGGTTCTTCGGCCACCGGCTTGCCAGAGGCCGGCTGATCCTGCGGGGCCAGCTCCTTGCGCCCCATCAACACCTCATAGGCTGACTCACGGTCGATCGGTTTGTCATAACGCCCGAGCAACGGCGAACGGGCGATCAACGCCTTGCGCTCGGCCTCGCTGAGCGGCCCGATGCGTGATTGCGGCGGCGCCACCAACACCCGCCGGACCGTCTCTGGCGTGCCCTTGTCCTGCAAGGTGCCCACCAGCGCCTCACCGATGCCCAACTCGGTCAGCACTGACAGCGCATCAAAGGCCGGGTTGGGACGGAAACCATCCGCCACCGCGCGCAAGGATTTCTGCTCCTTGGCGGTGAAGGCGCGCAAGCCATGCTGAATGCGCAACCCCAACTGGGCCAGCACATCGTCCGGCAGGTCTCCCGGCGACTGGGTGACGAAATACACCCCAACGCCCTTCGAACGAATCAATCGCACCACCTGTTCCAATCGGTCCTGCAAGGCCTTGGGAGTGCCGGCGAACAACAGGTGCGCCTCATCGAAAAACAGCGCCAGCAGCGGCTTGTCTGCATCGCCGCGCTCCGGCAACTGCTCGAACAGTTCGGCCAGCAGCCATAAAAGGAAGGTCGCGTAGACTTTCGGCGCCTCGTGCACCAGGCGGCTGGCATCCAGCAGATGGATCCGCCCGCGACCATCGGCCGCCGGCTGCAGGATGTCCTCCAGTTGCAGGGCCGGCTCGCCGAACAGCGCCTCTGCGCCTTGCTGCTCCAGGGTCGCCAGGCGCCGCAACAGCGCCTGGCTGGAGCCGGTGGTCATCAACGCCGCGTCATCCCCCAGCAACTGAGGATGGTCCTTGAGGTGATTGAGCAGCGCCTTGAGGTCCTTCAGGTCCAGCAGCAACAGGCCTTCGCGGTCTGCCACCTTGAATGCGGCATACAACGCCGACTGCTGGCTGTCGGTAAGCTCCAGCAAGCTACCCAGCAGCAAGGGGCCCATTTCACTCAGCGTAGTGCGCAGAGGATGACCGCTTTGCCCGTGGATATCCCACAAGGTCACCGGATAGGCCTGAGGCTGATGCTCGAGCCAGGGCATGCCGGCGATCCGCTCGGCGACCTTGCCCTGTGGGCTGCCCGCAGCCCCCAGCCCGCACAGGTCGCCCTTGATGTCCGCGGCGAACACCGCCACCCCGGCATCACTGAAGGCCTCCGCCAAACGCTGCAGAGTGACGGTCTTGCCCGTGCCGGTGGCACCGGCCACCAGGCCGTGGCGGTTGGCCAGGCGCATGGCCTGGGCGATCGGCTGGCCATCAAGGTCGGCGCCAATGATGAGTTGCGATGAGTCAGGCATTTTGTCACCCCGGGTTAATCTTTGGCCTTACACGGTCGATATGAAGAAATGATGGATCAGAAGTATCTGAAATAAAGGTCAGGTAATTCCTTAGGGACAGATGGAGATATCAGCTTACTTATAACACCGCCCTTTTCGCGCGCTTTTCCAAGCCAATGCCCTGGACTCAAAGACCTTAGCGGACACCCCCAAGCCATGAACAAAAATCTGCGCTTCAGCCACAAGATCCTGCTTGCCGCCTCGCTGATCGTCATAGCTGCCTTTGCACTATTCACGCTCTACAACGATTACCTGCAACGCACCGCCATTCGTAATGATCTGGACAACTATCTTCAGGAAATGGGCGATGTCACGGCAAAAAATATTCAGACCTGGCTTGCCGGTCGCGCCCTGCTGATCGAAAACATCTCCCAGTCGGTGGCCCTCAATCCCGACCCGAGCAATGTCAGCAACCTGCTGGAACAGAAATCCGTCAGCTCAACCTTCATGGGCGCTTACCTGGGCAACAAGGACGGCAGCTTCATCATCCGCCCCGACAGCAAGATGCCGGATGGCTATGACCCGCGCGCGCGCCCTTGGTACAAGAGCGCCGAAAGCACCAACGGCTCGGCCCTGACCGAACCCTATATCGACCTGGCCTCCGGCCAGTTGGTGATTTCCATCGTCGACAGCGTGGTCAAGGCCGGCCAGCGGATCGGCGTGGTCGGTGGCGACCTGAGCCTGCAAGTGATCACCGACAGCATCAATGCCCTGGACTTCGACGGCATGGGCTACGCCTTCCTGATCAGTGCCGACGGCAAGATCCTGGTGCACCCGGACAAGAACCTGGTGATGAAGAACCTCAAGGACGTCTACCCCCAGGACACGCCGAAGATCAGCAGTGAGCTCAGCGAAATCAGCGTCGATGGCAAACCGCGCATCGTCACCTTCACCCAGATCAAGGGCTTGTCCTCGGTGAACTGGTACATCGGCCTGTCGGTGGACAAGGACAAGGCCTTCGCCATGCTCAGCGAATTCCGCACCTCGGCGTTCATCGCCACCCTGACCGCCGTGGCCCTGACCATCGCCCTGCTCGGCCTGCTGATCCGCCTGCTGATGCAGCCGCTGCACGTGATGACCCGGGCCATGCAGGACATCGCCGATGGCGAGGGCGACCTGACCCGACGCCTGAACATTCATAACCAGGATGAATTCGGCATCCTCGGCACCGCCTTCAACCGCTTCGTCGAGCGCATCCACGGTTCGATCCGCGAAGTGTCATCGGCCACCGAGCACGTCAACGAGGTTGCCCTGCGGGTAGTCAGCGCCTCCAACTCGTCGATGCTCAACTCCGACGAACAGGCCAGCCGCACCAACAGCGTGGCCGCAGCGATCAATCAGCTGGGGGCCGCCGCCCAGGAAATCGCCCGCAATGCCGCCCAGGCCTCGCAGCAAGCCAGCGACGCACGCAACCTCGCCGAAGACGGCCAGCAAGTGGTGGATCGCAGCATCCAGGCGATGAACCAGCTGTCGGACATGATCAGCGCCTCCAGCAGCAACATCGAGACCCTCAACAGCAAGACCGTGAACATCGGGCAGATTCTCGAAGTCATCACCAGCATTTCCCAGCAGACCAACCTGCTGGCCCTCAACGCGGCCATCGAAGCCGCCCGGGCCGGTGAGGCAGGACGCGGTTTTGCCGTGGTTGCCGATGAAGTCCGCAACCTGGCGCACCGTACCCAAGAGTCGGCGCAGCAGGTGCAGGGCATGATCGAGGAGTTGCAAGTGGGCGCTCGCGAATCGGTGAGCACCATGAGCAACAGCCAGCGCCATAGCCAGGACAGTGTTGAGATCGCCAACCAGGCCGGAGAACGGCTGAACAGCGTGACCCAGCGCATTGGCGAGATCGATGGCATGAACCAGTCGGTGGCCACCGCGACCGAGGAACAGACCTCGGTGGTGGAGTCCATCAACATGGACATTACCGAGATCAATACGCTGAACCAGGAAGGCGTAGAAAACCTCCAGGCAACCCTGCGCGCCTGCTCCGATCTGGAGCAACAGGCAGCGCGCTTGAAGCACCTGGTGGGCAGTTTCAGGATTTGATGAGGGGCCCTCAAGGCCCTTTCGCCGGTGAACCGGCTCCCGCCCAGGGAGCCGATTGCCAACCATTGCCGGCGCACCACTCACTGCGGTTGCGGCGGCTCCTGCTGCAACTGCTCCCACAATTGCTCGGCACCGGGAAACTCGGTGCCGTGTTCGGCATCCAGCTCATCGGGGTCGTAGCGGCTCAAGCAACCTTCGCCGAGCGTGGCGGGGGCCTTGGAAGTGGCTTTATCCAGCGGATCGGTCATCGGGCTGACCTCATGATGGGCAAAACCAGGACCGGGGCATTGAACCTGCGCTCCTGGTTTTCTTTCAATCAGAACACCACGGTCTTGTTGCCGTGCACCAGCACGCGGTCTTCCAGGTGGTAGCGCAAGCCACGGGCCAGCACCATTTTTTCCACGTCACGGCCAAACCGCACCATGTCCTCGATGCTGTCGCTGTGGCTGACCCGGACCACGTCCTGCTCGATGATCGGACCCGCGTCCAGCTCCTCGGTGACGTAGTGGCAAGTCGCGCCGATCAGCTTCACACCGCGCAGCGAGGCCTGGTGGTAAGGCTTGGCACCGACGAAGGACGGCAGGAAGCTGTGGTGGATGTTGATCACCTTGTGCGCGTACTCGCTGCACAGCTCCGGCGGCAAGATCTGCATGTAACGCGCCAGCACCACCACTTCTGCGTCGTGCTGCTTGACCAGACGCGACACCTCGGCAAAGGCCGGTTCCTTGTCCTGCGGGTTGACCGGCACGTGGTAATAAGGAATGCCGTGCCACTCGACCATGCTGCGCAGGTCGTCATGGTTGGAAATCACGCAGGCGATCTGGCAATCCAGCTCATCGCTGTGCCAGCGGTGCAGCAGGTCCGCCAGACAATGGGATTCACGGCTGGCCATCAGCACCACGCGCTTTTTCTCGGCGGTGTCGGTGATACGCCAATCCATCGAGAACTCTTCGGCAATCGGCGCAAACGCCTCGCGAAAGGCCTCCAGACCAAAGGGCAGCGAATCGGCACGAATCTCGTGGCGCATGAAAAACCAGCCACTGAGGTTGTCCGAGTGGTGGCTCGCTTCGGTGATCCAACCATTGTGGGAGGCTAGAAAGTTACTGACTTTGGCAACGATGCCAACGCGGTCAGGGCAAGAAATCACCAACCGAAAGGTGCGCATGAGGGGGAAACTCCAGAACTTCGCAAAGGTCGCCATTCTAGCCATTGCGCGACAAAACTGCAGTATTCATTGCATCCCGCGCCTTGATTAGATCGCCAAGAGCCCCTTGCGCCCGGCTTATCGAGTGCTACTCCCGGCCCCGCAACGACATTTGCAAATAGCGCTTAACTAGTTTGCGAATAACCCGCCGGAATGCATCAGCCTATTAAATAGCGAAATGACTTTTACGCCTAAACACACTAAGAGAGACGAATAAAGCAGCGTTATTATGTTTACTTGCTCAAACTCCCTGACTATTATTGCGACACTGTCACCCAGCCACTCAGCGCTCAATAAGGTAGTCCTCATGTCCCTGATCAACGAATACCGTGCCACTGAAGAAGCCATCAAAGAACTGCAAGCGCGTTTGAAGAACCTGTCCCAAGACGACAAACTGAAAGCCGAGCTGGAGTTCGAAGGCAAACTGCGCAGCCTGATGGGCGAGTACTCCAAGTCCCTGCGCGACATCATCGCGCTGCTGGATCCGGACTCGAAAGTTAAAGCACCTCGCGCCGCGGTTAAAACCACCGGCACCAAGCGCGCCCGTAAAGTTAAACAGTACAAGAACCCGCACAACGGCGAAGTCATCGAAACCAAAGGTGGCAACCACAAAACTCTGAAAGAGTGGAAAGCCAAGTGGGGCGGCGATGTAGTTGAAGGCTGGGCAACCCTGCTGGGCTAATACCCCCGTTGAGCGCCCGGGCTTTGCCGCCCAGTAGAAAAAACGCCAGCATGCTGGCGTTTTTTTATGCCCTGGCAACCTGCTCAAGGACCAGGGGCGAGGCTCACAGAGCCAGACGGCGAGTCAGGGCCTGCACATATTCCTGCCATTGATGCAGAACCTGACGCTGCATCGGGTCGGCATTTAACAAGGACTGCTCCAGCCCTTGGCGGAAACTTTCCAGGGTATTGGGCGCGCCGAGTTGCGGATCAAGCAAACGCTGCTGACAAAAACCCAGCCAACGCTCTTGCTCGGTGCTGTTCAATGTTTCCGGAAAGTTGCGAGCGCGGTAGCGAAAGAGTAATTCGGGCAAGCGCTCATCATCGAATGGCCATTGTTGCTGCGCCAAGTGCAATGGATCAGCCTCACGCACTTGCTCACACAAACGCCGATCACGGTCACCAATAAAGCCGTCGTACAACTGCTGCTCCGGATCATCGCTCGCGGCGAATTCATCCGGGCCATAAATCAGCGAAAGTTTATCCCGCCAAACTTCCTGAGCCTCGCTCAAAGCCAACGCCCGCTGCTGATATAGCGGCATATCCAAGTGCAGCCGCTGTTGATCTTCGCTGCGCAGAACAGTCAATGGCGCCACTACCGGGCAGCGATTGATATGGATGAGTTTCAACGGCACCGGCAACTCGTCTTCGTGCAAATCTTCCCGGCGGGTGTACAACCGCTGACGCAAACTTTGCGCGTCCAGGTCCAGTAGTCCCTGGGGGTCCAGGTGCAAATCGCAGACAATCAGGGCATTGCGATTGCGCGGATGCCAGGCCAGGGGCAAGACCACACCGACGTAGTGACGCGCCGCGGAAAAACGTCCGGAGATGTGCACCATCGGTTGCAACAGGCGGATCTGGTCCATCACTCGCTGCTTGCTGCGCAGCTGGAACAACCAGTCATACAGCTTGGGCTGCCGGTCGCGGATCAACCGCGCCAGCGCGATGGTCGCGCGGACGTCGGACAGCGCATCGTGAGCCTGGCCATGATCAATGCCGTTGGCCGCGGTCAGCCGCTCCAGCTTGAGGGTCACCTGCCCCTGCTCTTCAGGCCAGACGATGCCCTGTGGGCGCAGCGCATAGGCCGTGCGCACCACATCGATCAGGTCCCAGCGGCTGTTGCCGCCCTGCCACTCTCGGGCATAGGGATCAAAGAAGTTGCGATAGAGGCTGTAGCGGGTCATCTCATCATCGAAACGCAAGGTGTTGTAACCGACCCCACAGGTCCCCGGACGTGCCAGTTGCCCGTGCACCCGGGTCATGAACTCCGCCTCGCTCAGGCCTTGCTCGGCCAGGCGGCCGGGGGTGATGCCTGTGATCATGCAAGCCGCCGGGTGCGGCAGGATATCGTCGCTGGGCTGGCAGTAGAGGTTGACCGGCGCGTCGATCTCGTTGAGTGCCAGGTCGGTGCGAATACCGGCCACTTGCAACGGGCGATCACAACGCGGATTGATGCCGGTGGTTTCGTAGTCGTACCAAAAGAGGGAAGTCACGGCCTGTTCCTGAACTGAAAGACCGCCGCAGTCTAGGCGCTCAAGCGCCGTCAGGGCCAGCCGCACGAACCTGGGCGCGGTCATTGGCCATGCTGAATTCGTAGTTAATGATGTCGTTTCACCCTCAGACACTGCTAGCATCGGCGCTGGATTTTTTACCAGAGCAAGCCGACAAGTTACCCATGCTTGAGACGACAGCCACGCCAAGGAATGCATCGCTGCACCCGCCACTGGACACGCGCTACCAGGTCGAAACCCCCGAGGGCATCGACTTGCCACTGCGGCCTGCGGGGTTACTGGTACGCACCCTGGCGTTCAGCCTCGACCTGGGCATCCGCGGGCTGGTACTGGGCCTGCTGTTCATCATCCTGGGCTTTTTCGACGAGGTCGGCGTCGGCCTCGGCTCCATCCTGCTGTTTCTCGTCAGCTGGTGGTACATGGTGCTGTTCGAGGTGTTGAACCAGGGCCGCTCCCCCGGCAAGCACCTGATGGGGTTGCGCGTGGTCCAGGACGACGGCACCCCGATTGGCTGGAGCGCCTCCCTGACCCGCAACCTGCTGCGTTTCGTCGACATGCTGCCCTTCGGCTATTTCCTGGGCGCCATCAGTTGCCTGCAGCACCCGACCTTCAAACGCCTAGGCGACCTAGCGGCCGGCACCCTGGTGATATACCGCGAGCAGGCAATCAAGCGCCCCGAGCTGCCGCCAGCAGTGCCACGCACCGCGCCCTTCGCCCTGAGCCTGAATGAACAACGGGCAATCCTTGGCTTTGCCGAACGCCAGGGCCAGCTGTCGGCCGAGCGCACCCGGGAACTGGCGGCCATTCTTGCGCAGCCACTGCATGTACCCAGCGCCCAGGCTACGGCCGAACTCAATGGCATTGCCCGCGGTTTTCTGGGAACGACATGAAACAAATCCATTTCGAGAACCGCCACCAGGCGCAATGGCAGCAGTTCGAGCAACTGCTCGAACGCCTGGAGCATGGCCGGGCCAAAGCCGAGGAATGCCAGAGTTTCGTCCAGGACTACCGGCGCCTGTGCCAGCACCTGGCCTTGGCCGAGGAACGTGGCTACAGCAGCTACCTGGTCGACCCGCTGCAACAGCTGGCCTTGCGTGGCCACCAGCAGCTGTACCGCCAACGCAGCGCCTTCGGGGCCAATGTCCTGAGTTTCGTGCTGGCCGGTTTCCCGCGTCTGGTGCGCCAGGAATGGCGCCTGGTGCTGCTGGCCAGCTTGCTGTTCTTCGGCAGCCTGCTGGCGATCGGGGTGCTGGTGTACCTGTTCCCCAACCTGATCTACAGCCTGGTCAGCCAGCAGCAAGTCAGCGAAATGCAAGGCATGTACGACCCGACCGCCGGGCGTCTTGGACGAGCCGCCGAACGGGCCTCGAGCGAAGACTGGGTGATGTTCGGCTACTACATCATGCACAACATCGGGATCGCCTTTCAGACCTTTGCCAGCGGCCTGCTGTTCGGCCTGGGCAGTGTGTTCTTCCTGTTGTTCAACGGCTTGATGATCGGCGCCATCGCCGGCCACCTGACCCAGATCGGTTTCGGCCAGACCTTCTGGCCCTTCGTGATCGGCCACGGCGCCTTTGAACTCAGCGCCATCGCCCTGTCCGGCGCCGCCGGGCTGAAGCTTGGCTGGGCGCTGATCGCTCCTGGGCGCCTGACCCGCGGCGAGGCACTGTTGCAGGCCGCGAAGGTCAGCGTGCAACTGATCTACGGGGTGATCATGTTCTTGCTGATCGCGGCTTTTGTCGAAGCCTACTGGTCCTCCATGACCTGGCCCGCCCCCTGGGTCAAATACAGCGTCGGCACTGCCCTCTGGGGCCTGGTGGCGGCCTACCTGACCCTGGCCGGACGAGAACCCCATGCGCCTGAGTGACGCCAGCGTGGTGATCCGCCCCCGCACAGCCTGGGAAGCCATGGACCTGGGCGTGCTCCTGAGCCAGCGCCATCGACGCCTGTTGATGACCAGCTGGGCGATTGTCAGTTTGCCGATATTCGCCCTGTTGAGCCTGCTGCTCTGGGAGTCGCCGTCACTCGCGGTGCTGCTGTTCTGGTGGCTGAAACCGGCCTTCGAACGCCTGCCGCTGTTCATCCTCTCCAAGGCCCTGTTCGGCGAGACCCCCAGCCTCGGGCAGGCCCTGAAACAATGGCCACGCCTGCTCAAGCCACAGTTGTTGGCCAGCCTGACCTGGCGTCGCTTCAGCCTGAGCCGCAGCTTCATCCTGCCGGTGGTGCAACTCGAAGGCCTGAGCGGCGATGCCCGGCAACAACGCCTGGCGGTGCTGCTGCAGAAAAATGCCGGCGCCGCGCGCTGGCTGACCCTGATCGGCATGCACCTGGAAGGCGCCTTGTGGATCGGCCTGATGGTGCTGTTCTACCTGCTGCTGCCACAGCAGGTAGAAATGGACTGGAACTGGCAGAGCCTGGTGATCGCCGCCCAGCAGGACTGGCTGTGGCTGGAGCACCTGACCAACACCTTCTACGCCCTGGTCCTGGTGCTCTGGGAACCGATCTACGTGGCCTGCGGCTTCAGCCTGTACCTGAACCGGCGCACCGAGCTGGAAGCCTGGGACATCGAACTGGTGTTCCGCCGCCTGCGTCAGCGCCTGAGCAGTGTCAGCGCCCTGCTCCTGCTGGCCGGCCTGCTGTTTCTGACTGCCCCCCAATCGCTCTGGGCGGCCCCGCCGAGCAGCTCCGCAGCCGGCCCGGAGACGCCGCGCCTGCTGCACCAACCGCTGACCAGCAAAGCCTCCCGCGATAGCATCCAGGGCATCCTCGACAAGCCGCCGTTCAAGAATCAGGAGTCGGTCACCCGCTATCGCTTCGGCGATGAACAGCCCCCGAAAAAGGACGCCAAGGGCAAGCCGCCAGGCTGGCTCAAGAACCTGCTGGAAAGCTTGGGCAAGAACAGTTTTGGCGGTGTGGCCAAGGGCCTGGAGATTCTTCTCTGGGGCCTGCTGCTGGCGGGCCTGGGCTGGCTGATCTGGCGTTACCGCGATTGGCTGCAGGCCTTCGTCAGCCGCCGTCCGCGGCCGCGCAAGAAACGCCCCGCAGCCATGCCCCAGCAGTTGTTCGGGCTGCAAGTCAGCAGCGAAACCCTGCCCGCCGATGTCGCCGCCCGCGCCGCCGAACTCTGGGCCAGCCAGCCCCGGGAAGCCCTGGGGCTGCTGTACCGGGCGCTGCTCAGCCGCTTGCTGGAAGACTTCCACCTGCCCCTGAGCGTGGCCGATACCGAAGGCCAGGTACTGGAGCGGATCAAGGACCTGCAGCAGCCACAACTGGAGGCCTTCAGCATTGACCTGACCCACCACTGGCAGAACATGGCGTACGGTCACCAGGTCCCCGGCAGCGAGCTGCAACCCCTGCTATGCGACGCCTGGCGTCGCCTGTTCGGCCCGGGAGCAGCAGCATGAAGCGCTATCTGTGGGGCAGCCTGATCCTGCTCCTGGCCCTGGTACTCGGGGCCAGCGGCTACTACCTGTATACCCAGGCCACGCCCTACCAGGAAGTGGTCGACCACGGCCCCTCCCCCGAAGCCCAGGCCAACCCCTACCTGGCGGCCGAGATGTTCCTGCGTGAGCGCGGCCTCAAGGTGCAGCACGCCAATGGCCTGGACGTACTGGCGAGCCTGCCCCCGGCCGGCAACAGCCTGTTGCTGCTGGGGGAACGCTCGAACATGAGCCCGCCCCAGGTCGAGCAGGTCCTGGACTGGGCCCGCGCCGGCGGCCGCCTGCTTTTCGTCGCCGAGGCCCTGTGGGACGAAGACAGCCAGAAGAGTGGCGACCTGTTGCTGGACCGGGTGCAGATCCACCAGCAGCTCAGCCAGGACCTGGAGGAGCCACCGGAGCCGGAAGCCGATGACGCGTATCCGAAGCTGACCAAGGTCTACCTGGATGGCGAACAGGCCCCGGCCTACATCGGCTTCGACACGGACTTCCACCTGGACGACCCGCAGAGCCTGGCGCAGTCCTGGGCCGACAGCGGCGTCGCCACCCACATGATCCAGCTTGAATATGGCAAGGGCACGGTCATCGTGCTCACCGACGCCGATATCTGGAAAGCCCCGGCCATCGGCCTGTACGACAATGCCTGGCTGCTGTGGTACCTGAATACCGATACCGCCGTGACCCTGCTGTTCAATACCGACCACCCTGACCTCTGGCAATTGCTCTGGCGGCATTTCCCCCAGGCCCTGGTGGCCCTGGCCCTGCTGCTCGCCCTGTGGTTATGGCAAGCCAGCGTGCGCCACGGGCCGCTGCAGGCACCGGCGCCCAAGGCCCGGCGCCAGTTGCGTGAACACCTGCGGGCCAGCGCCGACTTCCTGTTGCGCCATGCCGGCCAGGGCCCGCTGCTGCAGGCCTTGCAACTGGACATCCGGCGCCGGGCGCGCCGCCGCCATCCGGGCTTCGAGCAATTGCCGACCGAAGCCCAGTGGGAAGTGCTGGCCCTGCTCAGCCAACAACCTGTCAGCGCGGTTCGACAGGCCCTGCAACCCTTGTCCGGGCAGCGCCTTTCCAGCGTTGATTTCAGCCACCAGGTCGCCCACCTGCAAACTCTCAGGAATGCCCTATGAGCGAACAACCCGTCGAACCCATTGAATCTTCCGAGGCTCTGCAACCTCAGGTGCATGCCGCCCAACAGCGCCAGCGGGCCAGCCAGTTGGCCCAGGCGGTGCGCCAGGAGCTGCAGAAGGTGGTGATCGGCCAGGAAGCGGTCATCGATGATGTGCTGACCGCCCTGATCGCGGGCGGCCATGTGCTGCTCGAAGGCGTCCCCGGGCTGGGCAAGACCCTGCTGGTGCGGGCGCTGGCCCGTTGCTTTGGCGGCGAGTTCGCGCGTATCCAGTTCACCCCGGACCTGATGCCCAGCGACGTCACCGGGCACGCGGTGTACGACCTGCAGACCGAGCAGTTCAAGCTGCGCAAGGGCCCGCTGTTCACCAACCTGTTGCTGGCGGACGAGATCAACCGCGCCCCGGCCAAGACCCAGGCCGCCCTGCTGGAAGCCATGCAGGAACGCCAGGTGACCCTGGAGGGTCGGGCACTGCCGATCGCCCAGCCGTTCATGGTCCTGGCCACCCAGAACCCGATTGAACAGGAAGGCACCTACCCACTGCCCGAGGCCGAGCTGGACCGCTTCATGCTCAAGTTGCGCATGGATTACCCGGACGCCGAGGAAGAGCTGAACATGGTCCGCCAGGTGGCACGCTCGACCCGCGCCGACATGCTCGACGTGCAGCCCCTGCGCACCGTACTGCAGGCCAAGGACGTGCTGGCCCTGCAGCGCATCGCCAGCGAATTGCCGCTGGACGAACAGGTGCTCGACTATGCCGTGCGCCTGGCCCGGGCCACCCGCAGTTGGCCAGGCCTGACCCTGGGCGCCGGCCCTCGTGCGTCGATTGCCCTGGTGCGTGGGGCGCGCGCCCGGGCCTTGCTGCGCGGCGGCGAATTCGTGATTCCGGATGACATCAAGGGCTGCGCGATGGCCGTGCTGCGGCACCGGGTGCGGGTTGCTCCGGAGCTGGATATCGAAGGCCTGTCAGTGGAACAGGTGCTCAAGCAGATGCTCGAGCAGGTTCCGGCACCGCGCCTGTGAGCCGCCCACGCCGATGAAACCGACCCGTCTGCTGCTGATCTGGCTCGGCACCCTGACCGCCCTCTATACCTTGCTCGGTGCCGCCCGCGCCCTGGGTAGCGAGGCCTTGCCGCGCCTGGATTCAATTGCCTGGGGCCTGCTGCTGGCGTTACTGCTGCTGGCGCTGCTGGACGCCTTGCGCCTGCGCCGCCTGGCTTCGCCACACATCCAGCGCCAGCTCCCCGGCAGCCTGCCCCTGGGCCGCTGGAGCGAAGTGCAACTTCAGATCCAGCACAGCTACCGACAAGCACTGGACGTGCAACTGTTCGACCACCCGCCCCAGGGCCTGGGCTTCGAGCACCTGCCGCAATCCACTCGCCTGGAGCCGGGCCAGGTCAGCCGGATCGGCTACAACCTGCGCCCGCTGCAGCGTGGCCACTTCACTTTCGACCAGTGCGAAATCAACCTGCCCAGCCCCTTGGGGCTGTGGAGCGCCCGCCGCCTGATCAAGGTGCACGACAGCACCCGGGTCTACCCGGACTTCGCCCGCCTCTACGGCGCGCAATTGCTGGCGGTGGACAACTGGCTCAGCCAACTCGGCGTGCGGCAGCGACAACGCCGTGGCCTGGGCCTGGAGTTCAATCAACTGCGCGAGTTTCGCGAGGGCGACAGCCTGCGGCAGATCGACTGGAAGGCCACCGCCCGCCAGCGCACGCCCATCGTTCGCGAGTACCAGGACGAACGCGACCAGCAGATCATCTTCATGCTCGACTGCGGCCGTCGCATGCGCAGCCAGGACGGCGAACTGGCGCACTTCGACCACGCCCTCAATGCCTGCCTGCTGCTCAGTTATGTCGCCTTGCGCCAGGGCGATGCCGTGGGCCTGTACAGTTTTGCCGGGGAGCGCTCGCGCTACCTGGCGCCGGTCAAGGGCTCGGCTCAGTTGAACGTGCTGCTCAATGGCGTCTACGACCTGGACACCAGCCAGCGACCTGCCGACTACCAGGCCGCCGCCAGCGAACTGCTGGCCAGGCAGAAGCGTCGGGCGCTGGTGGTGCTGGTCACCAACCTGCGGGACGAGGACGACGAGGAACTGCTGACCGCGGTCAAGCGCATCGGCCGCCAGCATCGGGTGCTGGTGGCCAGCCTGCGCGAAGAAGTGCTCGACCAGTTGCGCCAGAGCCCGGTGCAGACCCTGCCCGAGGCGCTGGCCTACAGTGCGACGGTGAACTACCTGAACAGTCGCGCCGAACTGCACGAGCGGCTGAGCGCCCACGGCGTCGCCCTGCTCGATGCCCGTCCGGGAGAGTTGGGGGCCGAGTTGGTCGGTCGCTATCTGAGCTGGAAGAAAGCCGGCAGCCTGTAGCGGCTGCCCTGTCCGTCAGGCCGAAGTCTGCAACGGATGAAAGCTGAAGTAATGGCGCAACGTCTGCTCCAGTTCGGCCCACTCCGCACCCGCCCGCAACAGGCTGAAACCGCTGTCGTAATGGTGCGGCGTGAGGTCTTCATGGCACCACAGGCAGTGAGCGCTGAAGTCGATGAACTGCACCTGACCGTCACCGCCAGCGGCTTTCACCCGTAATTCGAAATCCGCACCGATCAGCATCGGCAAGTGGCTGATCAGCATCAGCCCGTCGGCCGACAGATTGCCAAGGAAGCCGACCGGCTTGTCGGTGAAACGGTTGAATACTTTTAAAAAGGACGGCAGTTGGTGCCGCTCGATCCGAGGTTCCATGAACATGCTGGGTATCGCTATGAAAGGCCATTAAGCATGACCGCACTAGTGCTTCGGAACAGGCCCTGAGATCGGCCCGCTCTCCTGGATTCGATACGCGAGGAAGATTGCCAGAAGGATTCCAACGCCACTGCCGCCAGCCAGGCCGGGACAGTTTTCGAACAGCCTGTGCAGATGTTAGCTCAAGCTCACGGGGCGATTACACCGCCCCTGGTGAAACTCCATTACAACGCAGTGCGACGAACTTGAGCGGCGCCGTTTGCCGGGTAGTGTCCCAACTGCTGCAGCGTATCCAGCCGGGCGCGGGCACGGAATGCGTACTCGCTGCTGGGGTACTGGGTAATGATGTACTGGTAAGTCTGCACGGCATCGACGAACAACTTCTGACGCTCCAGGCATTGCCCGCGCAGCATCGAGACTTCCGGCTGGATGTAACGACGGGCGCGGCTGTCACGGTCGACCTGGCTCAGCTCGAGCATCACGCTCTCGCAGTTGCCACGGTCATAGGCCCGGTAGGCATTGTTCAAATGGTAATCCATGGACCAGCGGGTGCAGCCGACAACACTGACGGCCAGGGCAGCAATGAGTACGAATCGCATGAGGTATCTCCTGTCTTGTGCAGTGTATCGACTCATCGGCAAAAATCTTCAAGGTTGTTGCGGTAAACAAACAAAGCAATAAGTAGTGCAAACGAACAATGACTACAACTTCGGAGCATAGTAGCCTCTCGTTGCGCTTGAACTCAGGAGTCCGTGCATGTCCGTTCGTCGTACCAAAATCGTTGCCACCCTTGGCCCGGCCAGTAACTCGCCGGAAGTTCTCGAACAGTTGATTCTCGCGGGCCTGGATGTTGCCCGCCTGAACTTCTCCCACGGCACTCCGGACGAGCACAAGGCTCGCGCCAAACTGGTCCGCGACCTGGCAGCCAAGCACGGCCGCTTCGTGGCCATCCTCGGTGACCTGCAAGGCCCGAAGATCCGTATCGCCAAATTCGCCAACAAGCGTATCGAACTGAAGATCGGTGACAAGTTCACCTTCTCCACGGTCCACCCGCTGACCGAAGGCACCCAGGACATCGTCGGCATCGACTACCCGGACCTGGTCAAGGATTGCGGCGTCGATGACGAACTGCTGCTGGACGACGGCCGTGTGGTCATGCGCGTGGAAACCGCCACCGCCACCGAGCTGCACTGCGTAGTGACCGTCGGCGGCCCGCTGTCCGACCACAAAGGCATCAACCGTCGTGGCGGCGGCCTGACCGCCCCGGCCCTGACCGAAAAAGACAAGGCCGACATCAAGCTCGCGGCCGAAATGCAAGTCGACTACCTGGCTGTCTCCTTTCCGCGTGACGCCGCCGACATGGAATACGCGCGCAAGCTGCGTGATGAATCCGGCGGCACCGCCTGGCTGGTGGCGAAGATCGAACGCGCCGAAGCCGTGGCCGACGACGAAACCCTCGACGGCCTGATCAACGCCAGTGACGCAGTGATGGTAGCCCGTGGCGACCTGGGCGTGGAAATCGGCGACGCCGAGCTGGTGGGCATCCAGAAGAAAATCATTCTGCACGCTCGTCGCCACAACAAGGCGGTGATCGTAGCGACCCAGATGATGGAGTCGATGATCCAGAACCCGATGCCGACCCGTGCCGAAGTGTCCGATGTGGCCAACGCCGTGCTCGACTACACCGACGCCGTGATGCTCTCGGCGGAAAGCGCCGCCGGTGCCTACCCGCTGGAAGCGGTACAAGCCATGGCGCGGATCTGCGTCGGTGCGGAAAAGCACCCGACCAGCAAGACCTCCAGCCACCGCATGGGCAAGGTGTTCGAAAGCTGCGACCAGAGCATCGCCCTGGCCGCCATGTACACCGCCAACCACTTCCCCGGCGTCAAGGCGATCATCGCCCTGACCGAAAGTGGCTACACCCCGCTGATCATGTCGCGCATCCGTTCCTCGGTGCCGATCTACGCCTACTCCCCGCACCGCGAAACCCAGGCGCGCGCGGCGATGTTCCGTGGCGTCTACACCATCCCGTTCGACCCTGCCTCCCTGCCGCCCGAGCAGGTCAGCCAGGCCGCGATCGATGAGCTGCTCAAGCGCGGCGTCGTGGAGAAAGGTGACTGGGTGATCCTCACCAAGGGCGACAGCTACCACACCACCGGCGGCACCAACGGCATGAAGATCCTGCACGTCGGCGACCCGATGGTCTGAACCCAGGCCCGCTGAACAAAAAGCCCCGGCGCCAGAAACGCCGGGGCTTTTTCATGCCCGCACGAAACAGATGTCGAAGCGTTCAACCCTTGGCGAGAAACCCGGACAGCGCGGCAATCGCTTCCGGCGACTGCAGGCGACGGGTGAATTCCACCCCCTCCTGTTCAATGACCTGGCGCAATTGCTCGCGGATCGGGGCCTTCATCAGGCGCTTGCTCACCTGCACCGCTTCTGGTGCCAACTGGCTGAAACGCAAGGCCGCTTCGCGGGCCTTGGCCAAGGTTGCCGCGCCATCCCCCAGGGCGGCCGTGGCAATCCCCCAGGCGGCCGCCTGCTCACCACTGAAACCGTCGCCGAGCAGCAGCAACTCCGCCGCCTTGGCCTGCCCGAGCAAGCGCGGCAGGATCAGGCTCGAACCAAACTCCGGACACAGCCCGAGGTTAACGAACGGCATGCGCAGGCGCGCATCGCGGCTGACATAGACCAGGTCGCAGTGCAGCAGCAGGGTCGTGCCAATGCCCACCGCCGGGCCGGCCACCGCGGCCACCACCGGCTTGCGACACTCCAGAAGGCTGCGCATGAAGCGAAACACCGGGCTGTCCAGATCCCGGGGCGGTTGCTGGAGAAAGTCGGCGATGTCATTGCCGGCGGTAAAGCATTCGCTGCTGCCGCAGATCAGCACCGCGTTGATCTCGGGGTCGGCGTCCGCCTCGCTCAGGGCCTCGGCCAGACGGCTGTACATGGCACGGGTCAGGGCATTTTTCTTGTCGGGACGGTTCAGGCGCAGGGTCAGCAGCCCGCCCTCGCGTTGCAGCTCGATGGCATCGGTCATGAGGATCTCGCTCTGGAAGAATCAGCGCTCAACCACGGGGCAGGAACACATCGGCCAGCAGTTGATTGCGCGGCAACCCCGCCAGGTACAGGCGCCGGGCGAAGGCTTCGACACTGTCAGGGTGACCGCAGAGTAAGGCCTGGGTTTGCCGGGAAACAAGCCGCAGTTGCGCCAAAGCCGCTGTCAGCTCGGCCCCGGTCCACAGCTCGACGGACAGCTGGGCACGGTTCGCCGCCAGGGCCGCCAGGGGTTTGGCCAGGTAATGCTCACTGCTGTCATGCGCCAGGTGAATGATGCGGATGGGCCCCTGGTGATCCTGGCGCAGCGCCTCGCGCAACACGCCGAACAAAGGCGCCAAACCGGTTCCCGAAGCCAGTAGCCAGAGCGGGCGTTGCTGCCAGTCCGGGTCGTAGTGCAGAGCGCCGCCGCGCAGTTCCCCCAGGCGGATCGGATCGCCAAGCTGCAGCTGGCGGGCCGCATCGCTGAACTGCCCCGGGTGCCGGCAATCCAGGTGAAATTCCAGGAAGCGATCGTCTTCCGGCAGGCTGGCCAGAGAATATGGCCGGGCGATCTGGGCAGTCCACAGCACCAGGTGCTGGCCGGCGCGGTAGCGCAATGGCCGCTCCGGTTGCAGGCGCAGACGCAGCACCGTGCTCGACAGCCAGTCCAGGCCGATCACCGTGGCGGGCAGGCCATCGCGCACCGGGTCGAAGGTCTCGACCTGCAAGTCCTCCACCACCTGGCACTGGCAGGCCAGGCGCCAGCCGCGCCGGCGCTGCTCATCGCTCAGGGCATCCGGCCGACTGTCGCTGGGCACCCCCTGGACGCAGTGCACCAGGCAGGCATGGCAGCTGCCGGCACGACAACTGTAGGGCACCGCTATGCCGGCCTGGTTCAAGGCATCCAGCAGGTTGCTGGCTGGGGCTACCGACCAGCGCCGGGTGCCAACGATCAATTCAGGCATCGAGGTTTTCCCAGGCGGCCGAACAACGATTGCGGCCGTCGCGCTTGGCCCGATACAGCGCCTGATCGGCGCGTTGCAGGGCCGTATCCAGATCTTCACCAGCCCGCAGCAGGGTCATCCCCGCCGACAGGCTCAGGTCACGAACATTCAGGCCCACCAGTTGCACCTCCATGAAGGCCAGGCGCAAGCGCTCGCAGCAGGAGGTGAGGCGCTCGGCGTCGCACTCGGGCAACAGCACCACGAATTCTTCACCGCCATAACGGGCCAATACATCGCCATCGCGCAGACAGGCCGTGGCGACCGCGGCGAAAGCCTGCAGCACCTGGTCGCCGGCCGCATGACCGTGGACATCGTTGATTCGCTTGAAATGATCCAGGTCGATCAGCGCCAGCCCATGCACCTGCTCCTGGTCCATGGCTTGCAGCTCGCGACTGGCAATGCGCAGGAAATGCCGGCGGTTGAACAGGCCGGTCAACTCGTCGGTGGCCACCAGGTCCTCCAGCTGTCGCATCATGCCCCGCAGGGTGTCCTGATGGGCCTGCAAGGCAAAGCGCCGCTGGCGCATGCGCGAGCGCGAGGCCTGGACGTAGGCGGCATACAGGCACATCCATACCAGCATCACCAGCAGCACGCAGACTTGCAGCGCAGCCAGTTGCGGATCCCCGAGCAGCAGGCGATAGCCGTCCCACAGGTTGACCCCGGCAAAACAGAAGAAGATCAGCGCCGCGCTGCGCAGATAGGCCCGGCGGGACAAATGAAACAGGCCAAACAGCAGGGGCAGGATATAGAACACCAGGAACGCCCCGCGGGCCTGGTCCAGATGGGCTATCAGCCAGGTTTGCCAGGCAATGCCCAGCACCACCTGGAGCTCGGTCAGGCTGGGGTCGGCGAATCGCAGGTTGCGGCCGCTGACAAACACCCAGCACAGCAGCCCCTGGCTGGCCAGCACCAGCCCTGTGGCCCACAGCGCACTGACGGTCGAAGCACGGTAATGCCCGGTGGCGACGGCCAGCCAGAACAGCAGCAGGATCAGTGCGTACGTACCCGCGGCAATGGCGAAGCGCTTGAGCAACAAGCTCTGGATGGCTTTATGGGTCAATCGTTGACTCACCGTGAGAAAGGAGGCTTAAAGAGTTTCCTACCCTGCAGGCCACTTGCCACTTTAGTGCTGCGCCCGGCAAATGACTATTCAAATTTTAGGCGCTGTCGCGCGCTTTCGGCACCGATCCAGGCAAGAACAGTGCCCATCCGATGGGCGACTTTCGTTGACCCGGCTGGCGGGTGTACCCAACCCCCAGGCGCGGTATACTGCCGCGCCTTTTTAGCGTCGCGCCAGTTGTCTGTCCGGCGTGCCTTAGAAGGTGCCGGCATCCGACCGATCCACCCAAGTGCCGGCACCTTATTAAATGTTCCCGTCTTTTAGAGGAGCGCGACTCATGACCGTGATCAAGCAAGACGACCTGATTCAGAGCGTTGCCGACGCCCTGCAGTTCATTTCCTACTACCACCCCGTGGACTTCATCCAGGCGATGCACGAGGCCTACCTGCGCGAAGAATCGCCGGCTGCCCGTGACTCCATGGCACAGATCCTGATCAACTCGCGCATGTGCGCCACCGGCCACCGGCCGATCTGCCAGGACACCGGCATCGTCACGGTATTTGTTCGCGTGGGCATGGACGTGCGCTGGGACGGCGCCACCATGAGCCTGGACGACATGATCAACGAAGGCGTGCGTCGCGCCTACAACCTGCCGGAAAACGTCCTGCGCGCATCCATCCTGGCCGACCCGGCAGGCGCACGGAAGAACACCAAGGACAACACCCCGGCGGTGATCCACTACTCCATCGTTCCCGGCAACACCGTGGAAGTGGACGTGGCGGCCAAGGGCGGCGGTTCCGAGAACAAGTCGAAGATGGCCATGCTCAACCCGTCCGACTCGATCGTCGACTGGGTCCTGAAAACCGTGCCGACCATGGGCGCCGGCTGGTGTCCACCGGGCATGCTGGGCATCGGCATCGGCGGCACCGCCGAGAAAGCCGCGGTGATGGCCAAGGAAGTGTTGATGGAGTCCATCGACATCCACGAGCTCAAGGCTCGTGGCCCGTCCAACCGCATTGAAGAAATGCGCCTGGAGCTGTTCGAGAAGGTCAACCAGCTGGGCATCGGCGCCCAGGGCCTGGGCGGTCTGACCACCGTGCTCGACGTGAAGATCATGGACTACCCGACCCACGCCGCGTCCCTGCCGGTGTGCATGATCCCCAACTGCGCCGCCACCCGCCACGCGCACTTCGTGCTCGACGGTTCGGGCCCGGCCGCACTGGAAGCGCCACCTCTGGACGCCTACCCGGAAATCGTCTGGGAAGCCGGTCCGTCGGCGCGTCGGGTCAACCTCGACACCCTGACCCCGGAAGACGTGCAGAGCTGGAAACCGGGCGAAACCGTGCTGCTCAACGGCAAGATGCTCACCGGTCGCGACGCCGCGCACAAACGCATGGTCGAGATGCTGAACAAGGGCGAAACCCTGCCGGTGGACCTCAAGGGTCGTTTCATCTACTACGTTGGCCCGGTTGATCCAGTGGGCGACGAAGTGGTGGGCCCGGCCGGCCCGACCACGGCTACGCGGATGGACAAGTTCACCCGGCAGATCCTCGAGCAGACCGGCCTGCTGGGCATGATCGGCAAGTCCGAACGCGGCCCGACCGCCATCGAGGCGATCAAGGACAGCAAGGCCGTGTACCTGATGGCCGTCGGCGGCGCTGCCTACCTGGTGGCCCAGGCGATCAAGAAGTCCAAGGTCCTGGCGTTCGCCGAACTGGGCATGGAGGCGATCTACGAGTTCGAAGTCAAGGACATGCCGGTGACCGTCGCGGTCGACAGCAAGGGCGAATCGGTGCACATCACCGGTCCCGCCATCTGGCAGAAGAAGATCAGTGACAGCCTGGCGGTAGAAGTGCAGTAAGCCCTTCCTCTGCTTGGCCAAGGCGGCGGCGCTGTTCATTGAACGGCCCGCCGCTTTTTTTATCCGCCGCCCTTTCTCGACACTGTCCGCGATCAACGTTATACCCGGCGCTCATGCTATCGTTCGCGCCCCCATTGCAGCCTGCCCCGACCCATGGCCCAGATCTCTCGCCCCCTACGCTTGACGTTCTATATCCTGGTTATTCTCGCTGGCACTGCGCTCAGCGCCGGCCTGGCCATGCGCCACGCAGAACGCCAGACGCTGGTGGAAGAAGCCGCCCGGGCCAATGAGCAACTGGGCCTGTACGCCAACTCGCTGCATACCCTGATCGAACGCTATCGCGCCCTGCCGGCGGTGCTGGCGCTGGACCCGGAACTGCGCTCGGCGCTCCAGGGGCCGGTGACCACCGAGACCCAGGACGCGTTGAACCGCAAGCTGGAAAAGATCAATGGCGCCGCCCGCTCCTCGACCCTGGAACTGCTGAACCATGAAGGCCTGGCCGTGGCCGCCAGCAACTGGCGCCTGCCCAGCAGCTACGTTGGCCACAACTATGGTTTCCGCCCCTACTTCAAGCAGACCCGCAGCCAGGGCAGCGGGCGTTTCTACGCGGTGGGCGTGACCAGCGGCATCCCGGGCTATTTTCTGGCCAGCGCGGTCAAGGCCGACAACGAGGACTTCCTCGGGGCCATGGTGGTCAAGCTGGAGTTCCCCGAGCTGGAGCATGAATGGAGCCAGGGCAACGACACCCTGCTGGTCAGCGACGCCCGGGGCATCGTGTTCATCGCCAACCAGCCCGGCTGGCGCTACCGGCACTTGCAGCCGCTGTCGGCCAATGACCTGGAAGAAATCAAGCTCAGCCGGCAGTACGACAAGCAGCCGCTGACCCCACTGCAGCACCAGACGCTGCAACGTTTCGACGACAACAGCAGCCTGGCCCGGGTTGAAGGCCCCGAAGGCAGCGCCAGCTACCTCTGGGAATCCCTGCCGCTGAGCGCCGAAGGCTGGACCCTGCACCTGCTGCGCAAACCACCGAATGCCTTCGAGGAAACCCGCGACGCCGGGCTCGCGGCGGCCGGTGCCTGGCTGACCCTGGTGTTCCTGCTGCTGTTCCTCAGCCAGCGCTGGCGCCTGGGGAAAATCCGCCAGCGCAACCGCCAGGAGCTGGAGCAACTGGTGGAAGAACGTACCCGTGACCTGCGCACCGCCCAGGAAGGCCTGGTGCAGTCGGCCAAACTGGCCGCCCTGGGGCAGATGTCCGCCGCCCTGGCCCATGAAATCAACCAGCCGCTGACCACCCAGCGCATGCAGCTGGCAACGCTCAGGCTGCTGCTGGATCACGGCCGGGTGGAAGAGGCCTACAAGGCCCTGCGCCCGCTGGACGACATGCTGACCCGCATGGCCGCCCTCACCAGCCACCTCAAGACCTTCGCCCGCAAGAGCCCCAGCGGCCTGCGCGAACGCCTGGACCTGACAGCGGTGGTGGATCAGTCATTGCACCTGCTGGAAGCCAGGTTGCGCGCTGAAAACGTCGAGGTGGTGCTGCAACTGACCCGGCCGGCCTGGGTCCGCGGCGACGCCATCCGCCTGGAGCAGGTGCTGATCAACCTGCTGCGCAACGCCCTCGACGCCATGCACGACAAAGCGCATAAGCGCCTGGCGATCAGCCTTGAAGCCGAGGACCAGCTCTGGCAACTGCGGGTGGCCGACAACGGCGGCGGCATTGCCGAGGAACACTTGTTGAGCGTCTTCGACCCGTTCTTCACCACCAAGCCGGTGGGCGATGGCCTGGGGCTGGGGCTGGCGGTGTCCTATGCCATCGTCCACGAACTGGGGGGCCGCCTGAGCGCGGCCAACCAGGAGCAAGGCGCGGTGTTCACCCTGAGCCTGCCCATCGACCTGGAGGCGCATATCCAATGCTGAACTCGGTGATCGTGGTGGATGACGAAGCCAGTATCCGTACCGCCGTCGAACAATGGCTGAGCCTCTCGGGGTTCGAGGTCCGGCTGTTCAGCCGCGCCGAGGACTGCCTGGCGCAACTGCCGAAGAACTTCCCCGGAGTGATCCTCAGCGACGTGCGCATGCCCGGCCTCAGTGGCCTGGAGCTGCTGGCCCAGCTCCAACGCCTGGACCCGGACCTGCCGATCATCCTCCTCACCGGCCACGGCGACGTGCCCATGGCGGTGGAAGCCATGCGCGACGGCGCCTACGACTTCCTGGAAAAGCCCTTCAGCCCCGATACCCTGCTCAGCAGCCTGCGCCGGGCCCTGGACAAGCGCCGACTGGTCCTGGAAAACCGCCACCTGCACCAGCAGGCCGACAGCCGGGCCAAGCTCGACACCACCTTGCTTGGGGTTTCCAAAGCCTTGCAGACCCTACGCCGCCAGGTGCTGGAACTGGCGGCCCTGCCGGTCAATGTGCTGATCCGCGGCGAAACCGGCAGCGGCAAGGAGCTGGTTGCCCGCTGCCTGCACGACTTCGGCCCACGGGCCGGCAAGCCCTTCGTCGCCCTGAACTGCGCGGCAATCCCCGAGCAACTGTTCGAGGCCGAACTGTTCGGCCATGAAAGCGGCGCCTTCACCGGCGCCCAGGGCAAGCGCATCGGCAAGCTGGAATACGCCGATGGCGGCACGCTGTTTCTCGACGAGATCGAAAGCATGCCCCTGGCTCAGCAGGTCAAGTTGCTGCGGGTGTTGCAGGAGCAGAAACTCGAGCGCCTGGGCTCCAACCAGAGCATCAAGGTCGACCTGCGGATCATCGCCGCCACCAAGCCCGACCTGCTGGAGGAGGCTCGGGCCGGGCGCTTCCGTGAAGACCTGGCCTACCGCCTGACCGTGGCCGAACTGCGCCTGCCGCCCCTGCGCGAGCGCCGCGAAGACATTCCACAACTCTACGAACACTTCGCCGAGGCCGCCGCCGAGCGCCTGGGCCGCAGCAGCACGCCCTTGAGCGGCGCTCAGTTGAGCCGCCTGCTCAGCCATGACTGGCCGGGCAACGTGCGTGAGCTGGCCAACGCCGCCGAACGCCAAGTGCTGGGCCTGGGCGAAGCGGAGCTCGATGCGATCGAACCCGGCCAGTCCCTGGCGGCGCAGCAGGAAGCCTTCGAAGCCCAGTGCCTGCGCGCCGCCCTGACCCGCCACAAGGGCGAGATCAAGGCCGTGCTCAACGAACTGCAACTGCCACGCCGCACCCTGAATGAAAAAATGCAGCGTCACGGCCTGACCCGGGAACTGTTCCTCAAGGACAGCTGAAGCAGCAGAAGCAGAAGCAGAAGCGGCAAGCGGCAAGCGGCAAGCGGCAAGCCAAACGCCAAGCTTGCGGCTTGCCGCTTAAAGCTTGCCACTGCCCCCTCTGGCAGATTTCCGCTCATGACATCGCCGCCAATCGGCGGATTTCCGCTCATCATTTTCGCCAACCCCCTCTAGCCCGGGCTTTTCGCCCTTGGCACAGGTCCTGCTATAGCCCCTGCAGGCTGCGCTTGCGCGCACTCCACAAAAACAATGAATAGAAGGATCCGTCATGGATATCTCTAATACCCTGCCTGCTGGGTCGGCGGCTGCGCCCGCCACCGAAAAGACCACCGCCAGCCGTCTGAAGTCGATCTTCAGTGGTTCCGTGGGCAACATGGTCGAGTGGTACGACTGGTACGTCTACGCCGCCTTCTCGCTGTACTTCGCCAAGGTCTTCTTCCCCAAGGGCGACACCACCGCGCAGCTGCTGAACACCGCCGCGATCTTTGCCGTGGGCTTCCTGATGCGCCCGATCGGTGGCTGGCTGATGGGCCTGTATGCCGACCGCAAAGGGCGCAAGGCCGCCTTGATGGCCTCGGTGCTGCTGATGTGCTTTGGCTCGCTGATCATCGCCCTGACTCCGGGCTATGAAACCATCGGCGTCGGCGCCCCCATCCTGCTGGTGCTGGCGCGCCTGATGCAGGGCCTGTCGGTAGGCGGTGAATACGGCACCTCGGCCACCTACCTCAGCGAAATGGCAACCAAGGAGCGTCGTGGCTTCTTCTCCAGCTTCCAGTACGTGACCCTGATCTCCGGCCAGCTCATCGCCCTGGCGGTGCTGATCGTGCTGCAGAACATTCTGACCACCGAAGAGCTGCAATCCTGGGGCTGGCGGATTCCGTTCGGCATCGGCGCCCTGTGTGCCGTGGTGGCGCTGTACCTGCGTCGTGGCATGGAAGAAACCGAGTCCTTCACCAAGAAGAAGGAAAAGCCGAAAGAAAGCCTGATGCGCACCCTGATGCGTCATCCCAAGGAACTGCTGACCGTGGTCGGCCTGACCATGGGCGGCACCCTGGCCTTCTACACCTACACCACCTACATGCAGAAATACCTGGTGAACACCGTCGGCATGAGCATTTCCGACTCCACCACCATTTCCGCCGCCACGCTGTTCCTGTTCATGTGCCTGCAGCCGGTGATCGGTGCGCTCTCGGACAAAGTGGGCCGGCGGCCGATCCTGATTGCCTTCGGCATCCTCGGCACCCTGTTCACCGTGCCGATCCTCACCACCCTGCACACCATCCAGACCTGGTGGGGCGCGTTCTTCCTGATCATGGCGGCGCTGATCATCGTCAGCGGCTACACCTCGATCAACGCGGTGGTCAAGGCCGAGCTGTTCCCCACGGAAATCCGCGCCCTGGGTGTGGGCCTGCCCTATGCACTGACCGTGTCGATCTTCGGCGGCACCGCCGAATACATCGCCCTGTGGTTCAAGAGCATCGGCATGGAAACCGGCTACTACTGGTACGTCACCGCCTGCATCGCCTGTTCGCTGCTGGTCTACGCGACCATGAAGGACACCCGCAAGCATTCGCGGATCGAGACCGACTGAAAACGACAGCGCCCGGGTGCAAGGCCCGGGCGCTTTTTCGCGATCTGTGGGGAGGCGTTCGCCGGCAAGCCGGCGCCTACAGAGGGTGGGCAGGTCAGGACAGTTCGGCAGCGCCTTGGCGCGCGTAGCGGTTCTGCGCCCAGGAAGCGCCAACGATCATCACCAGCAGAATTCCCGCCAGTACCGCCGACGAGCCGATGGTGCCGAAATCCAGCCCGCCCTTTTCATGGGGCTTGGTGAGGAAGTCGCCCAGGGTGGCGCCAAATGGTCGAGTCAGCACGAAGGCCACCCAGAACAGCAGCACCGACGAGAGCCTGGTGAGGTACTTGAGCAGGACCACCACGGCAATGGTCGAGCCGATCAGCAACGCCCCGCCGGCAAAGCCCAGCCCCGAATCGTCCGCCAGGTAATCGCCCAGAGCGGTGCCCAGGGTGTTGGAAAACAGGATCGCCATCCAATAGAACAGCTCGCCGCGAAAGGTCTGGATCTTGTTGACGTTCAGCGAGTCGCCACTCAGGCGCCAGGCGGCGAAGATCGCCAGCAGAATCCCGATCAGGATCAACGAGCCACTGGCATAGCCCAGGCCCAGGGTGCGGTCCATGAAGTCCGACATGGTGGTGCCGGCGGTACTGGTGGAGAGAATCACGATCCAGTACAGCACCGGGTTGTAGGTCTTGGACCACAGCTGGGTGACCAGGGTCAGCAGGAACACGCTGATCAGGATCATCGAGCTGATGGCGTAACCGACATTGAGGGTCATCGACAGCAGATCACCGGCGGTTTCCCCCAAGGTTGTCGCGCAGATTTTCATGACCCAGAAGGCCAGGGTGATCTGGGGAAGTTTGTTCATTGATCAAGGAACTCCAAGGGTCGCATTCGAAATGGCCTGTCGTGGGTTGCAGGCCTGCGCGAAGGCTGAACGCTCGGGAGTGAAAAATAGGTCGGGGCCGAATGAAAAAACCGTTGATGGTTTTTTAAATCCTTTCCTGCCCGTGGACTGGGCAATTAACGATCCGTTAATGCCGATTCCTTAGCCTGCTACTGAATCCAAGTTACGACTTGGTCCGTATCTGTAGTGAGGCCTGAATGCGCTGATCGGCGGTGGGTGACGCCTTCATACACATCGATAAATTCGATTTTAATAAGCATTTATTTGCGCTTTTTAATCAACTTTATCGGAGTAGGATTCACATCAAGCCCAACGCAAACACCTCAACGAACCCGGAGACACCGCCATGAAAACCAAACTGATCCTCGCCCTGACCCTGTCGGTACTGGCTGCCAACACCTTCGCTGCCGACGGTTACGACCGCACCGGTTCCGCCACCCTCGCTGCCGATGGCTACGACCGCACCGGTTCCGCCACCTTCGCTGCCGATGGCTACGACCGCACCGGTTCCGCCACCTTCGCTGCCGATGGCTATGACCGCACCGGTTCCGCCACCTTCGCTGAAGACGGCTATGACCGCACCGGTTCCGCCACCTTCGCCGCCGATGGCTACGACCGCACTGGTTCCGCCACCTTCGCTGAAGACGGCTACGACCGTACCGGTTCCGCCACCTTCGCCGCCGATGGCTACGACCGTACCGGTTCCGCCACCTTCGCCGCCGATGGCTACGACCGCACCGGTTCCGCCACCATCAGTTGATCGATTCACCTGACATCACAGCCCGGCTTCGGCCGGGCTTAGTCTTTTGTGCTCCGCAAACCTCCTCCGCCAGCGGCCTCAAGCGGGTTTGGAGTGCTGGAATTCGAGCAGTGCGCACTGCACTATGGCGCCCTTCACTCGCCCCACAGCAGGAACCTTGAGCCATGTCCGACGATATCCACTTCTACCAACCCGCCCTGGGCCATGGTCTGCCCCATGACCCGTTCAATGCCATCGTCGGCCCGCGCCCCATCGGCTGGATCTCTTCCCAGGATGCACAAGGCCGCCTGAACCTGGCGCCTTACAGCTTCTTCAATGCCTTCAACTACATTCCGCCGATCATCGGGTTCTCCAGCGTCGGGCGCAAAGACAGCCTGAACAACATCGAGGCCACCGGTGAGTTCGCCTGGAACCTGGCCACCCGGCCGCTGGCCGAGCAGATGAACCAGAGTTGCGCCGCGGTCCCGCCGGAGGTCGACGAGTTCGCCCTGGCCGGCCTGACGCCCGTGGCGTCGAAGGTCATCAGTGTGCCGCGGGTCGCCGAGAGCCCGGTGTCCTTCGAGTGCAAGGTCACCCAGATCATTCAATTGCAGCGGGCGGACAAAGAGCTGGTGCCGAGCTGGCTGATCCTCGGCGAGGTGGTCGCCGTACATATCGCCAAATGGCTGCTCAAGGATGGGATCTACGACACCGCCGCGGCAGAACCGATTCTGCGCGGCGGCGGACCGGCGGATTACTTCCAGCTGGGGCCGGAGGCATTGTTCAAGATGCACCGCCCGGGGGCGGTCAAGTAGCGCTGCGAATCAGTCGGCTTTCCAGCTCAATTCGCCGTCCTGATCGACGTCGGCCAGCTGTTCGAGTTGTTGTGCAGCAGCCTGGTCGGCGTCATGAGCGGTCTTGAACTTCTGCTCATCCAGGACTTTGTGAAAACGCGGGGCGCCCGATGCTCCGAGGGCTTTGACGGCGATGGCGGCGCTGTATCCGCCCTCCCCCGGAACCACCGCGGAAACGGCTTCGTAGTGTGCAAACTCTTTGCGTGCCATGTTGCAAGTCCTGGCCAATGAAAAGTCGGCCATTCTAAACCTTCAACTCGCCAGCTTGTGCAGTGGCGCGCGCTGCAGTTGCGCGTATTCGCCATGGGCTTGCAGCGCGGACACCGTGCTGAAGGTATGAAAATCCAGGCTGTTGACCACCAGGTCCTGCACCAGTTCGGCAAAGATCGCCATGGCCGGCGAGCTGAAATAGGCGGTCATCGCCTGCTGGCTGCTCCAGAAACCGGACACCAGCCACAGGTCGGCATCGCACTGCGAATGCTGCAGGGCGAAGTGCAGGCAACCGCTGGCCTGGCGCGACGGTTCGATCAGGCTGCTCAAGCGCGCACCCAGTTCCTTGGAACGCCCGGCCCGGGCTCGGACAAAGGCCATGTGACTGACCGGAATATGCGTGGACATGTGCGACCCTCCCAGGGTGTTGTCGAGGCAGCCGGGGACGGGCTGCGACAGGATCAACGATACGGGGCGTGCCCTTTCGCGCGTTAGTCGATTTCTGCCGTTGATTTGCCCAATCCTGCGACAAGCCGCTTCCTACATCGCTAGGGCGGCGGCATGGGGCAAAAGCGTTACAGCGGTGTTTCAAGCAAGTGAAGCGCCCGAGCGTCGGCGCATCTTGCTTATCGCGCGCGCAAGCAGCAGGATCAGGCAAGTTTTACGCAGGATTCGCCTACCCGCGACTCTTGCACAAACTTAAGCTGTGCCGACTGCAAACACCCCGAGGCGCCCCATGTCATCACTGGATACCCTGCCGCCTCCCCTGGCTCCGGAGATGGAACGCCAGCGCGTGGAACTGGCCGCGATCATTGCGCGCAACACCACCGAAGACGGCAGCTATGCCACCGCCATCGACTCACTGTTCGTCTCGCGCCACAGCACGTCCCATCACTTCGGCTCAGTGCTGGCGCAACCGGCGCTGTGCATCATGGCCCAGGGCCGCAAGGAAGTGCGCCTGGCCGATGAAAGCTACAACTACGACCCGCTGAATTACCTGGTGGTCTCGGTTTCCGTACCGCTGAGCGGCAAGGTGGCGATCGTGTCGCCGCAGGAGCCGATCCTGGCCCTGCGCCTGGACATCGACCCCGGCGAAATCAATGCGCTGATCGCCGATGCCGGCCCCCTGGGCGTACCCACCCGACCCACCGGGCGCGGCCTGTACGTGGAGCGCCTGGACCCGGCAATGCTCGACGCGGTGCTGCGCCTGACCCGCCTGCTGGACACCCCGAAAGACATCGCCATGCTCGCGCCCCTGGTGCGCCGGGAAATTCTCTATCGCCTGCTGCGCAGCCCCCAGGGCCACCGCTTGTATGAAATCGCCACCGCCAACAGCCAGGGCCACCGGGTCAACCAGGCCATCAAGTGGCTCAACGGCAACTTCGTGCACCCGTTGCGCATCGATGACCTGGCCCGGGAAGTCAACCTGAGCGTGTCGACCCTGCACCACCGTTTCAAGGCCATGACCGCCATGAGCCCGCTGCAGTACCAGAAACAGCTGCGCCTGCAGGAAGCACGGCGTTTGATGCTGGCCGAAGGGCTGGAAGCTTCGGCGGCGGGTTACCGGGTCGGCTATGAAAGCCCGTCACAGTTCAGCCGCGAGTACAGTCGGCTGTTCGGCGCGCCGCCGTTGCGGGACATGGCGCGCCTGCGGGTTGGCGGGTAGCTCGGGTTCGCCAGAACACGCCGGCGCCTACAGGGCGCGGATGACGTGCTTGAGTTCCTGGAACGCCTGCAGGCCCCAGGGGCCCAGTTCGCGGCCGATGCTGCTCTGCTTGTAACCGCCCCACGCAGTCTGGGGAAAGATCACCTGGGGCGCGTTGATCCACACCAGGCCGGCCTGCAAGGCATTGGCGACCCGTTCGGCATTGTCCACGTCCGCCCCCACCACACTGGCCACCAGGCCGAACTCGCTGTCATTGGCCAGCGCGATCGCCTCCTGTTCGCTGCTGAAGCTGCGCACGCAAAGCACCGGGCCAAAGATCTCTTCGCGCCACAAGGCGCTGTCCAGCGGCACTTCGGCGAACACCGTGGGCTGGATGAAAAAGCCCTGGATCAATCCGGCCGGACGGCCGCCGCCACACACCAGCCTGGCGCCGACATTCAAGCCACGCTCGATGTGCGCCAGGACTCGCCGGTACTGCGCCTGGTTGACCAGGGCGCCCATGGTCACCTCCGGGTCGCACGGGTCGCCAACCCGAATAACCTCGGCCCGGGCCTTGAGCCGCAAGAGAAACTCATCAGCCAATTCTTGCGCCACCAGCACCCGGCTGGTGGCCGAGCACATCTGCCCGGCATTGAAGAAACCGCCGCCACAGGCCAGCTCCACCGCCAGGTCCAGGTCGGCATCCGCCAGCACCAGCAAGGATGACTTGCCGCCCAGTTCCAGGCTCACGCCCTTGACGGTTTCCGCCGCCCGCTGCATGACCTGGACCCCCACCGCATTGCTGCCGGTGAAGGAAATCTTCGCCACGCGCGGGTCCGCCGCCAACGGCGCGCCCACCGCCAGGCCGGTGCCGCACACCAGGTTGAACACACCATCGGGCAAGCCGCTCTCGGCAATGATCGCCGCCAGCTCAAGCTCCGCCAGCGGGGTCACTTCCGAAGGCTTGAGCACCACGCAACAGCCCGCCGCCAGAGCGGGCGCGAGCTTCCAGGCTGTGGTGACCATGGGAAAGTTCCACGGCACGATCAGCCCGACCACGCCACAGGGCTCGCGTCGCAAGCGGGCGCTGAAGTCGGCGCTGGGCAGCGCCACCTCGGCGTCCTGGGCCCGGTCCAGGCTTTCTGCCAGCCCGGCGTAGTAATCGAAGGTGGCGATCACGTCGTCCACGTCCATCGCGGCTTCGAACCGCGGCTTGCCGTTGTTGCTCGACTGCAAGTGCATCAGGCGCTCACGGCGCTCGGCCACACCGCGGGCAATCCTGCGCAGCACCGCGGCACGCTCGGCCCCGCTGCTTTGCGACCAGCGCACAAAACTCCGGGTGGCGGCCTGTAACGCTTGTTCCACCGCCTCGGCACCGGCCCCCGCTACCTGCGCCAGCGGGGCCTCGGTGACGGGGCTGAGGACCTGTAACAGCTCGCCGCCCGCCGACCATTGGCCGTCGATGTACAGCCCGTTCAAGAGAGGTTGCGCGCTCATGCCGTGACTCCCTGGGTCCAGCGGTTCTGGTCGATCTCGATCAGGGTCGGGCCCTGGCGATCCACCGCCGTGCGCAACGCCGCACGCAGTTGCTCGGCGGTGTCGATGCGCTCGGCCGCGCACCCCAGGCCCTTGGCCACGGCGATGAAATCCGGGGTGTAGATGTCGACGCCCACCGGCTCGATGGCGCGGTTGACCATGTATTTCTTGATCTCTTCGTAGCCCTGGTTGTTCCACAGCAGGACGATGACCGGGGTCTGCGCCTCCACTGCACAGGCCAGTTCCGCGAGCGTGAACTGCAAGCCGCCGTCGCCGATCAGGCAGGCCACCGGCCGGCGCTGGCTGGGCTGCGCGCCGCCACCGAGCCAGGCGCCAATCGCTGCTGGCAAGGCATAACCCAAGGTGCCGTAGCCGGTGGATGAGTTGAACCAGCGCCGTGGCTGCTCGGGGTTGAAGGTCAGGTTGCCGCTGTACACCGGCTGGGTCGAGTCCCCCACCAGGACGATCTCCGGCAGTTCCTCGACCACGGTTTCCAGGAACAGGGTCTGGGCCCGGGTCGCCCGATCCCAGAGCTGGGCCAACTCACTGCGCAGGGTCGCTGCGCGGGCCTGGCCCCAATCGCTGCGGCGCTCCGTCAGTGGCTGCGCGGACAATTGCGCCAGCAGCGCTTGAGCCGCGATCTGTGCGTCGGCCACCAGCGCCACTTTCGGTGGATAGTTGCGCACGGTCTGGTCGGCGTCGATATCGATGCGCAGCAAGGTGCCGGGAATTTCAAAACCGCCGGCGAAGGTCACGTCATAGTCGGTTTCCGCCAGTTCGGTGCCGATGGCCAGCACCACGTCGGCCTCCGCCACCAGGGCCCGGGTCGCCACCAGCGACTGGGTGGAGCCGATCAGCAGCGGATGCGCCGACGGCAGCAGGCCCTTGGCGTTGATGGTCAGGGCCACCGGTGCCTGCAGCCGTTCCGCCAGGTGGGTCAGGGCCTCTGCGGCGTCAATGGCGCCACCACCGGCCAGAATCAACGGCCGCTTGGCGTTGGCCAACAGCTGGCTCATCTGCGCGATGGCCGCCGGGGCGGCGCCGGCACGGGCGATCTGCACCGGCTCGCAAGCCAGCAAGTGGTCGGCTTCCTGGACCAGCACATCGAGGGGAATCTCGATATGCACCGGCCGCGGCCGCCCGGCCTGGAACAGGGCAAAGGCCCGGGCCAGCACTGCCGGCAGCTCGTCGGCGCTCATCAGGGTGTGGGAAAACGCCGCCACGCCACTGACCAGCGCACTCTGGTTGGGCAACTCGTGCAGCTTGCCGCGCCCGCCGCCCAGCTGGCTGCGGGCCTGCACGCTGGAGATCACCAGCATGGGGATCGAGTCGGCGTAGGCCTGGCCCATGGCGGTGGTGATGTTGGTCATGCCGGGGCCGGTAATGATGAAGCACACGCCGGGCTTACCGCTGGTGCGGGCGTAGCCATCGGCCATGAAACCGGCCCCCTGTTCATGGCGCGGGGTGACGTGATTGATCGACGAGCGGGCCAGGCCGCGGTACAGCTCGACCGTATGCACCCCCGGAATGCCGAACACCTGCTCGACGCCATAACCCTCAAGTAACTTGACCAGCACTTCGCCGCACGTCGCCATTTCATCGCCCTTTTTATTGATTGGATACCCGGCGGGCGCTACTGCCGGGCGCCGGGAGAGGGCTATTGGAACGGCGCGCCGGTAGCCGCAACAATGGATAAAAAGTCATACTAGCCATGTCCCCACGTCATGCCTTGGCTATCCATGAAACGCCTTCCCCCCTTGCCCGCGCTGCACACTTTTCTGGTCACCGCCCAGTGCTGCAACTTCACCCGCGCCGCCGAGCAGTTGCACATCACGCAAGGCGCCGTGAGCCGACAGATCGCCGGGCTGGAAAGCCATCTGGGCTATCCGTTGTTCCAGCGCCAGGCCCGCGGCCTGAGCCTCACGGCCGAAGGCTGGGAATGGCTGCCACGGGTACAGCAGGTGTTCGAGTTGATCAATGGCGCGGTGGACGAGATCGGCGGTCAGCAGCGCCACCTGCGGCTCAAGGCGCCGACCTGTGTGATGCGCTGGCTGCTGCCCCGCTTGCTGCAGTGGCAGAAGGAGCGCCCCGAGGTGCCGGTGCAACTGACCACGACCATTGCCCACGGGGTGGATTTCGGCCGCGAGCCGTTTGACGCGGCAGTGATGTATGGCGCGCCGCCGGCCCCGACCCTCGGCTCGCGGCACCTGTTCAATGAACAACTGACCCCGGTCTGCTCCCGGCCGCTGCTGGAAGGCACGGTGCCACTCAAAAGCCCCACCGACTTGCAACAACACCTGCTGTTGCACCCGTCCCACGATCAACGGGACTGGCAGACCTGGCTCAAGGCCGCAGGCACACCACTGAACACTCTGGGCAAGGGCCAGCACTTCGAAACCCTGGACCTGGCGATGTCCGTGGCGTCCCAGGGCACGGGCGTGGCGATTGGCGACTGGGCGTTGATTGGCGATGACCTGAGTGCCGGGCGGCTGGTCATGCCTTTTGAATTGAAGGTGCCCACGGGGCAGGCGTATTACCTGGTGTACCCGGAGCGCCCAGGGCCTTCGGCGGCCCTGCAGGAACTGCTGGACTGGCTGGTGGAGCAGGCCCGACAGCGCTGAATGAGAAAAAACCTGATACCGGCAGACAGCGAAAAGGCCCGCGTGGGGCCTTCGACACTGAGTGCAACACCCCGGTAGCCGACTAGATCAGGCGACTACCGGGGCAATTGGCCGCTAATCAGTAACCAACGGTGAAACGCTGGCGGCGATGAGCCGGTTTTTCCACTTCATCGAGCATGGCGATGGCGTAGTCGGCAAAGCTGATCCAGCTGCGGCCTTCGGCACTGACCAGCAGATCGTCCTGGCCCAGGCGGAAGTGCCCGGTACGCTCTGCCTCGACGAACTCCGCCGACGGCGAGAGGAAGGTCCAGTCCAGATCCTGCTCCTTGCGCAAGGTGTCCAGGTACACGCCACCGGCGCTGGCCTCGGCCTTGTATTCCTCCGGGAAGCCCGGGCTGTCGATGACCTTGCTGCCGCCCGGCAGCAGCAGCGAACCGGCCCCGCCCACCACCAGCAGACGCTTGACCCCGGCCTTCTTCACCGGGTCGATGATGGCATTGGCCGGGATGCTGGAAAAATGCGCGGCACTGATCACCACGTCGTGACCGGCCACTGCCGCCTGCAGCGCAGCACTGTCGGCCACATCCACTTCGCGGGTGACCACGCCGGCACGCTGGCCGATCTTCGCTGTGCTACGGGCGATGGCGGTGACGCTGTGACCGCGACGCAGGGCTTCTTCCAGCAGTTGGCTACCGGCACGGCCGGTGGCGCCAATGATTGCGATGTTGCTCATGATGTGTCTCCAGTTGGCTAAGAGAGTACAGAGGCATCCGCTCCCACAAGGGAGCGGGTCAAACCGGTTTCACCACTTCATTTCGCCCTTGGCAACCTTGGCGCTCAGCTCCAGGGAACTGTCTTCGCCCAGGTCCGGGTAACGCTTCTTCATGGCCGCGATCAGTGCGGCAGAATCCTTGGCCTTGGCCGTCTCTTCGTCGAAGGCCTTGATGTAGTCCGCGGTGAAGTGCACCGGGGCCAGGGTACGGGCGCTGTCACCCAGGAAATGCCCGGGAATCACGGTCTTGGGTTTCAGGCCATCGATGGTCTTCAGGGTGCTCAGCCAGTCCGTATGGGACTGTGGCGTCTGGGTATCGGCCATCCACACGTGGATGTTTTCCGCGACCACCACGCCACCGACCACCGCCTTGATCGACGGGATCCAGACAAAACTGCGGTCCGGCTGCTTGCCGTCCAGGCCGATGACTTCGAGCTTCTGCCCTTCCAGGGTCAGGCTGTGGCCCTTGAGCACGCCGGGCACGATGGTCTTGGCCGGCACGTCAGCGCCCATTTTCGGGCCCCAGAACACCAGCTTGCCGTCCACCGTGGCCTTGATGTGATCCACGGTCGGCTGCGAGGCCACGACCTGGGCGTCGGGGAAGGCGGCGGTCAGGGTGTCGAGGCCGAAGTAGTAGTCCGGGTCACCGTGGCTGATGTAGATGGTGGTCAGGTGCTTGCCACTGGCGCGGATCTTGTCCACCAGTTGCTGGGCCTGGGACTTGCCGAACTGCGCGTCCACCAGGATCGCGTCCTTCTTGCCGCTGACCAGCACCGACGTCACCGGGAAGATGGCATTGGCGCCCGGGTTGTAGACATCCAGCTGCAGGCTGGGCTCGGCGGCCGCGGCATGGGCGGCAAACCCCAGAGTGGCGGTGGCCAGCAGCAAGCGTTTGAGTGAAGTGAATCCGATCATGGGGGCAGCTCCGGCGTCTGTTGACTGGGTGGGAAGTGGACAAAGCTTAGTTGCCAGACTCGTTACAAAAAATGCGATGCTTGAACATAGTTTGTTTCTGAAAGCGGGCAAATTATGGATCGTCTCCAAGCAATGCGGGTCTTCGTTACCGTCGTCGACCTGGGCAGCCAGTCGGCTGCCGCCGACCACCTGGACCTGTCGCGTCCCGTGGTTTCACGGTATCTGGCGGAACTGGAAGACTGGGTTGGCGCCCGGCTGATGCACCGCACCACGCGCAAGCTCAGCCTGACTGCCGCCGGCGGCGAGATCCTGCCCCGCTGCCGGCAGATGCTGGAGCTGTCCAACGACATGCAGGCCGCGGTCGGCGAACCGGACGACGCGCCTCGCGGCCTGCTGCGCATCAGCGTCAGCACCTCGTTCGGCCAGTCACAACTGGCGGACGCCGTGGCCGACTACGTCAAGCGGTACCCGGGGGTCAGCATCGACCTGCAGATGCTCGATCGCACGGTAAACCTGGTGGATGAGCGCATCGACCTGGCGATCCGCACCAGCAACGACCTGGACCCGAACCTGATCGCCCGGCGCCTGACGGTGTGCCGCTCGGTGATCTGCGCTTCGCCGGCCTACCTGCTGGAGCATCCGGCGCCCCAGCGGGTCGAAGAATTGAGCCGGCACAACTGCCTGACTCACTCCTACTTCGGCAAGAGCCTGTGGCACTTCGAACAGGACGGTGAACAGGTATCGGTGCCGGTACAGGGCAACATCAGCGCCAACGAGGCCAGTACCCTGCTGCGCACCACCATGGCCGGCGCCGGGATCGCCATGCTGCCCAGCTACCAGGCGGGCGAGTACATCAAGCGTGGTGAACTGGTGCGCCTGCTGGCCCACGCCGAACCACGCACGATGAACATGTACGCGGTCTATGCCTCGCGCAAGCACATGCCGGCAACCTTGCGCAGCATGCTGGATTTCCTGGTCCTCAGGTTTCCCCAGGAACCGCGCTGGGACGAAGGTTTGTAGGGCGTCGCACGCCGCTGGTCGGCCGCTCGATCCAACTGCTGAATACCTTGCCAACCAGGCGGGGCGCGGGTCTGGCAAGCCCCCACAACTGACCTATGCTGATAACAGTACCCCCTTAAACCAAGGGGGTATTGGTTCAGAGGTCGTTGCCATGAACGTCAAGACAAGAAGGTACCTGGCCATCTTCATGACCTGCTCGGTGACCCTGGCGCTGTACGGTACTGCCGCTTATCGCGTGGAGCAGGCCCGCATGCAACCGCGCAACTACGCCAGTTGCAACCTGGAACGCTGCATGCCCCACAACGCCACCTTGAACGCCCTCAGGTGAGCGACAACGAATCGCCATCGCCGGTCTGATCGGCTTTCAGGCGGTCCCTGAAGACCTTGGGCGAGATCCCCACCCGGCGCCGGAACAGCCGGGTGAAGTTGGTGGGGTCGGAAAAGCCCAGGTCAGCGGAAATCTCGTAGATGGTCATCCCGGTGTAGGTCAGCAGGCGCTTGGCTTCCAGCAACTGGCGCTCGTGCATGATCTGCAGCGCCGGCTGCCCGGCCAGTTCACGGCAGGTGCCGTTGAGGTGCGACACGGAAATCCCCAGCTTGTGGGCCAGCTCCTCGACCTTCATATGCTCGCGGTAATGGGCCTCCACCAATTGGATGAAGCCATTGAAATACTCCCGGGCGCGATGCGGGCGACGGCTGGCACTGCTGAGCTGCAATGCCTGGCGCCCGACCCAGACCACGATGCTGCTGACCAGCGCATGCATGAGCATTTCCCGAGCAGGTTGCTGGCCCTGATACTCATGCTGCAGGGCAGCGAACAAGCCGTTCAGGTATTCCTCATCCGCTCCTGCCGGATACCCCGCGGACTTCGCCAGGGTGCTTTGCGCCTGCCCCCATTGGGCTTGCAGATGGGCGACCAGAGGCACGGCCAGCGTCACGATGTAGCCTTCGATGTCTTCAGAAAAACGAAAGCCATGCACCGATAGCGGCGGCAGGACCTGGACCATCGATTCGCCCAGCAGCGTCCGCTGGCCCTCGACTTCCAGCTCGGCCTGGCCACGGCGCACAAACAGCAGCTGGCACAGGTCGGCATGCCGATGCGGCTTGATTTCCCACTGGTGCTCGCGGCTGCGCTGGTTGATGGGTTCGCAGTGAAGCAGGTCCGGAGTGGGCCAGTCCTGGCTCTCGCCATAGAGTTTGAACACCGGAATCGACGCAAGGGCAGGCTTGTTCATCACTACGGTCCAGGCCTCAAGTGACGGGGGATGTGGGCACCGATGAGCGATCAATCTGCAGACGCCGCGAGTGCCCTTCAATAAACGGGCGCACCCGGGACAAATGCAAGCACCGGCAACACAAGAAAACATTGATCCGGCCAGCGTTCGAAGCACCGCCAGCGGCTGGACACTATACAGAATGCGTCCCATTACCAGCGAATCACACGTAACAAAAGATGCACTCGCGCGGCGCCCCAAATCTTCGCGCAGCAGCGATTCCCCCAGTAAAGCCCAGATGAAATATCCCTGGCGACTTCCTTGTATGGCTATCTAGTAGGCTCCTATCCAGTACACTGACGCCCATCTCCACCGACCCTGTTCCGCCGGGTCATTCTCTGCCCGCAGGTTCTTCCGTGCCCCACCCTCAACAGCCTGGCCCGCCCAAACCGGCCATTCGCAGTGTGCTGATCGCCCTGATGCTGGCGATCTTTCTCGGCGCCCTGGACCAGACCATCGTCGCGGTCTCCATGCCGGCCATTTCCGCTCAGTTCAAGGACGTCGGCCTGCTGGCCTGGGTGATCTCCGGCTACATGGTGGCAATGACCGTGGCAGTCCCCATCTACGGCAAGCTTGGCGACCTCTACGGACGCCGCCGCTTGATGCTGTTCGGCATGGGGCTGTTCACGCTGGCATCGCTGTTCTGCGGCCTGGCGCAAAACATGGAGCAACTGGTACTGGCGCGGATTTTCCAGGGAATCGGCGCCGGCGGCATGATCTCGGTGAGCCAGGCGATCATCGGCGACATCGTCCCGCCCCGGGAGCGCGGCCGCTACCAGGGCTACTTCAGCAGCATGTACGCGGTGGCCAGCGTCGCCGGCCCGGTGCTCGGCGGCTACATGACCGAATTCCTCTCCTGGCGCTGGGTGTTCCTGATCAACCTGCCCCTGGGCCTGGGCGCCTGGTGGGTGGCGCACCGCACCCTGATCGGCTTGCCGGTGCCACAGCGCAAGCCGGTCATCGACTACCTCGGCACGGTGCTGATGATCATCGGCCTGAGCGCCCTGCTGCTGGGCATCACCCAGGTGGGCCAGGGGTACTCCTGGCGCAGCGCCGAAGTGCTCGATCTGCTGGCCATCGCCGTCATCGTCCTGGCGCTGTTCGCCTGGCATGAACGCCGGGCCCGGGAGCCTCTGCTGCCGATGCACCTGTTCACCAACCGCAACGCGCTGCTGTGCTGGTGCACGATCTTCTTCACCAGCTTCCAGGCCATTTCACTGATCGTGCTGATGCCGCTGCGCTTCCAGAGCATCACCGGCGCCGGGGCCGACAGCGCCGCCCTGCATCTGCTGCCATTGGCCATGGGCTTGCCGATGGGCGCCTACTGCGCCGGACGCCTGACTTCGGTGACCGGGCGCTACAAGCCGATGATCCTCAGTGGCGCGCTGCTGATGCCGCTGTCGATCCTCGGCATGGCCCTGGTCCCGCCGCAGTCGGTGGTGCAGAGCAGCCTGTTCATGCTGCTCTGCGGGATCGCCGGCGGCATGCAGTTCCCGACCTCCCTCGTGGGCACGCAGAACTCGGTGGAACAACGGGATATCGGGGTCGCCACCAGCACCACCAACCTGTTCCGCGCGCTTGGCGGCGCGGTGGGCGTGGCGCTGATGTCGGCGTTGCTGCTGGCCCTGCTGCAAGACTCCAGCCTGGCGCATTTGAGTGGCGCTGGGCTGATGGGGGAAGGAACCTCTGGCAATGCCTTGCTCGACGGCCTGAATGCAGCCCCCGGCCCGGCGCGAGATGCCCTGCGGGCCGAGTTGCTGCTGACCTTCCAGCATCTGCTGTTGGTCAGCGCCGGGGTTTCCCTGCTGGGGCTGGCAGCGGCGATCGCCATGCCCAATCGCCTGCTGCGCGGTCGTGAAGACAAGGCGCGCTGACTCGGCCGAGCGCTCACCGATGAAGCCGTTGGCGCACGCTAAACCTTCAGCCACGACGGGCGCGCGGCCGATCGCCGCCTGCGGCTACAGGCTCAGCGATCAGGGGCTGTAATACCCCACGGCAACCAGCAGGTTCCCCACTTTGCGCAGATAGGCATGCTTGTCCTCGACCTTGCCCGTCACCGGGTTCTTCCAGCGGTACTGGTATTCCCCCTGATCCTGCCGGGCCAGCAGCGCCAGCATCGGCTCGCCCACTGGCTTGCCCTCGGGGTCCCTGACCTTGGCAAAATCGGTGTTGAGCAAGCGCAAGTTGGTGCCATGAGCCAGGTAACGCCGGCTGTCGAGGTCCACCACGAACACGTACAGGTCGTCCTCTAGAAAACCACCCTGCAACTGGTTGATCGCCTTGAGCGTGCCCGCGCGGTCCGTGCCCAAGGCGCTGGCCGCCCGCTCCAGCAACGCCTTGGCCTGCTCGGCCGAGGCCCGGGGCTGATAGTAGCCCACCGCCAGAATGCGCTCGCCGACACGCTGGAAATACACATGCTTGCGCTCGATCTTGCCGTCGGCCCAGTTCTGCCAGCGGTACTCGGCCTGCTGGATGCCATTGGCCTCGGGGGTCTGCAAAGCCTCCTTGAACGCCTTGCGCAGATCCGGCCCCAGTACCTGCGATACATCGCGGCCGATCAACGCCGACGAGGGCCCGCCACTGGCCAGCATCACACCGCGGGTATCCACCACGAACACATAGCGGTCCTGGTCGACGAACTCGCCCTGGCGGCTGAAGGCGGCGAACGCCTTGTCACCCTGATCGTGGTAATAGCTCAAGGCCTTTTCCAACAACGCTCGGGCCGCGGCGCCGTCATCCACCGCCGGCGCGGCCTGCAGTGGGCTGAAACACAACAGCAGCAACCCGCTCAACCAGGTTCTTCCAAGCCACAGTCTCATCACCCGCTCCTCGCTCGTGTTGGCGTTCGAAGAGCGTAGACGGCTGCGGGATATGCGGAAACATTCAGCGAACGGGGGTTACCCGGCGCCTTCCCACGCCTGGCATGGGAAGGCGGCGCCCATCAGGGGCGAGTGTTGATCTGCTGTTGCAGGTTCTGGATCTGGCTTTGCAGGGTATTGATGTTGCGGGTCACCTGACCACGAAACGCATCGAACTCGGCAGTGCTGGCACCGTTCTGCGCCGCGGCGGGCCGGTTGTCCTGCTGGCTCTTGAGCACGATCAGGTCCTGCTCCAGACGTTCGATGGCAGCGCTCGGATTGCCCTGTTTCTTCAACGCCGCCAGGTCGGCACTCAGGCTCTTGAGCTGAGCATCGACCTTGCCGCCATCGGCCTGGGCGCCTTTCAGGCTCGCCAGTTCACCACTCAGGGCTTTCACCTGAGCCTGCAACTGGCTGTTGGCCGCTTGCTGCTCGGCGGTCTGCGCGCTCATCTGCGCCAGGCGCTTGTCCAGGTCGGTGGCTTGCCCCGCCACGCCCTGCTGCTGCCGGCTCTGGTCCTGCAGGCGGCTCTCCAACTGCTTGATCTGCAACTTCAGCGCTTCGCTGTCGGTGGTGACATTGGTCTGGCTGGCCACCACCTTGCCGGAGATGTCCTGCAAGCGCCCGGCGGCTTCCTCGCTGATCCTGGCGAAGCTTTCCTGGGTCGCCACCAATTGCTGCTCCATCAGCGAGATCTGCTGAAAGCTCCACCAGGCCAGGCCAATGAAGGCAAAGAACAGCGCGCCCACCAGTGCCCAGAGCGGACCGGTGCTCGGGCCCTTGACCTTGACCACCGGCGTACTGCGCGAATGCACGGAGGTACGCTCGCGGGCGGCGCTGGTGGTAGGGAAGACATCGTTGTCCAGAGGATCGGCGCGCAGACTGGGAACGTCATCGAAATCATCGTTTGCATCGTTACGCATGGGGCAACCTTTGTGAACCGCAGTGGTGGCTGAGTGCGGCGAGTATAAACCGCTAATTCGCCCGGCCAATGGACCGGGCCGGGCAAACTCGGTTCCGTCTTTGGTTTCAGCTTATGTCCTGGGCTTTCCACCAGGCGCAGAACTCATCCAGGGCAGCCCACAGGCTGACCTTGGGCTCATAACCCAGATAATGCCGGGCGCGGCTGATATCCAGGGTGAAGTTCTTGTTCATGACCTGCATTCCCAGGCGCGAAAGGGTCGGCTCCGGGCGCCCGGGCCAGAGTTTGCAGAAGCCCTCGTTGAGTGCCGCGACGCTGTAGGCCAGGCCAAAGGAGCGGTAACGGGTGACTTGCGGCACCTGCATCTGGCGCATCACGTAATTGACCACGTCCCACAGCGGCACCGGCGCCCCGTTGCTGATGTTGTAGACCTTGCCCAGGGCCGAACCGCTGGCGTGCAAGCTGCTGAACAGGGCGTCGTTGAGGTTGTGCACACTGGTGAAGTCGACCTTGTTCAAGCCGTTGCCGACAATCGCCAGGCGTCCCTTGCGTTGCATCTTCAGCAGCCGCGGGAAGATGCTCATGTCGCCGGCGCCGGTGACGAAACGCGGACGCAGGGCAATCACTTCAAGGCCGAATTCCTGGGCGCCGAAGACCTTCTGTTCGGCCAGGTACTTGGTGGCCGCATACGGGTGCTTGAAGCGCTTGGGCACCTGTTCCTCGGTCAGCCCCAGGTGATCGCGGCCATCGAAATAGATCGACGGCGAGGACAGATGCACCAGGCGTTGAACCCGTTGCTTGAGGCAGGCTTCGACCACATTTTCGGTGACCAGCACATTGCCCTGATGGAAATCCTGATAGCGCCCCCACAACCCCACGGCCCCGGCGCAATGCACCACGGTATCGACATCGCGGCACAGCTCGCGCACCAGGTCGGCATCGCTCAGGTCGCCCTGGATGAACTCGGCGCCACGGCGCACCAGATGCTCCACGGCTTGCGCGCGACGGCCATTGACCCGCACATCCAGGCCCTGCTCAAGGGCAAAGCGGGCGAAGCGCCCGCCGATGAAGCCGCTTGCGCCGGTAACCAGAATCTTCATGAAATATTCCTAAGAAAGCAGTGACGAGCTACGCGCTACAAGCTGCAAGTTAAAAATCAGTGCGCAAGCTGTCGACTTGCAGCTTGTCGCTTGACGCTTATGGCTGCTCCCAGGGCACCAGCCATTGTGCCGATAAACGGGCCAGGTGCTCGGTCAGCATGCCCAGCAATTGCCCACCATTGCGCCAATGATGCCAGTACAGCGGTACATCGATGGGTTTATCCGGCAAAAGCTCCCGCAGCACGCCACGCTGCATTTGCTCGCGAACCTGCAACTCGGGCACCAGCCCCCATCCCAAGCCGGCTTCAGTCAGGCGGATGAAACCTTCCGAAGACGGGCACAGATGATGCTCGAAAGCACCGTCGACGCCCAGGGACGCCAGGTAGCGATGCTGCAGGAAATCGTCGGGGCCGAAGACCAGCGCCGGCGTGCGCGGCAACTGTTCGGCACGCACACCCTGGGGGAAATGCCGGGCGATGAACGCCGGGCTGGCCAGGGCCCGATAACGCATGGCCCCCAGCAACAGGCTGCGCGCACCGGCCACCGGGCGCTCGCTGGCGCAGACGCACGCGGCCACTTCCCCGGCGCGCATGCGCTTGAGGCCGACGGTCTGGTCTTCCACCACCAGGTCCAGAAGCAAATGGTGCTCGGCACAAAAGTCGCCCACCGCCTCGGCCCACCAGGTGGCCAGGCTGTCGGCGTTGAGGGCGATGCGCAAACGCTCCGGCAGGCCTTCCTCGTCCAGCGCCGGCACCAGGCTTTGCAAGTCACGCTCCAGCAGGCGCACTTGCTGCACATGGTTGAGCAGGCGCCGGCCGATTTCCGTGGGCGCCGGTGGCGTCACCCGCACCAGGACGGGCTGGCCGATCCGGGCCTCCAGCAGTTTGATGCGCTGGGAAATCGCCGACTGCGACAAACCCAACACCTGGGCCGCACGTTCGAACCCTGCCTGTTCGATCACCGCGGCCAGCGCCGAAAGCAATTTGTAGTCGAACATCAGTTTCCCTAATGAGTGATCAGCACTATTGGTTTTTCTTATACAGCCTGGAACCGGAAAATAGCCAGCGTAAAGCCTCTGCAACGCCTCTTCGCTCAAGGATTCTATTCATGGCCGGTGAAACCTCCCTCGCTACCCTGCTGCGCAGCATGAGCCCGCAGCTCAACGACGGCGAGTACGTCTTCTGCTCTATCAAGGACCGCGGCCAGCTGCAGGACTGCGAAGTGCTGGGCAGCTTTCACGAACGCGAAGGCCTGACCGTGATCATCACCCGCCAACAGGCCGAGCGCCTGGGCCTGGACTTCGACTATGTCGCCGCCTGGATCACCCTCAACGTGCATTCGGCGCTGCACGCCGTAGGCCTGACCGCCGCCTTCGCCGGCGCCCTGGGCCAGGCCGGGATCAGTTGCAACGTGATCGCCGGCTACTACCACGACCACCTGTTTGTCGGCCAGGCGGATGCCGGGCGGGCCATGCAGGTGCTGCAACGACTGGCCGCTGGCGAGGAGCAGTAATCATGTGGCAAAGCTATGTAAACGGCCTGTTGGTGGCCGCCGGCCTGATCATGGCCATTGGCACTCAGAACGCTTTCGTCCTGGCGCAGAGCCTGCGTCGCGAACACCACCTGCCGGTGGCGGCGCTGTGCGTGACCTGCGATGCGCTGCTGGTGGCGGCGGGCGTGTTCGGCCTGGCCACTGTGCTCACCCAGAGCCCGATGCTGCTGGCGGTAGCACGCTGGGGCGGCGCGGCATTCCTGATCTGGTACGGCGCCCAGGCCTTGCTCCGGGCCTGCTCGAAACAGAGCCTGCAACAAGGCGAAGGACAGACCGTGCGCTCGCTGCGCGCGGTCATGCTCAGCGCCCTGGCGGTGACCCTGCTCAACCCCCATGTGTACCTGGACACCGTGCTGCTGATCGGCTCGCTGGGGGCCCAGCAGACTGAACCGGGTGCCTATGTGGTCGGCGCTGCGAGCGCTTCGCTGCTGTGGTTCTTCACCCTGGCCCTGGGCGCCGCCTGGCTGGCTCCGTGGCTCGCCCGACCGAGCACCTGGAGGATTCTCGACCTGCTGGTGGCACTGATGATGTTCAGCGTGGCGTTCCAGCTGATCAGCGCTGCGTGACTTATTCCAAAAGGCTCTGGAACCTCTATCCCACACAGTTGTTGCGTGGTTAAGCCGCACCCCCGGTGCTATGATCCGAACCCTGCGCCGCAAAGAGTACAAACTCCCCGGCGCTTGTCTGGCCGCCCGTGATCGGCCTTGCGCTCACCGCAACTGACCTGATTAGGAGAATCATCATGGCTTTCGAATTGCCGCCGCTGCCTTATGCACACGACGCCCTGCAGCCGCACATTTCCAAGGAAACCCTGGAATACCACCACGACAAGCACCACAACACCTATGTCGTGAACCTGAACAACCTGGTGCCAGGCACCGAGTTCGAAGGCAAGACTCTGGAAGAGATCGTCAAAACCTCTTCGGGCGGCATCTTCAACAACGCAGCCCAGGTCTGGAACCACACTTTCTACTGGAACTGCCTGGCGCCAAACGCCGGCGGCCAACCTACCGGCGCCCTGGCTGAAGCCATCAACGCTGCGTTCGGTTCGTTCGACAAGTTCAAAGAAGAATTCACCAAGACTTCGGTTGGCACCTTCGGTTCCGGCTGGGGCTGGCTGGTGAAAAAGGCTGACGGTTCCCTGGCCCTGGCCAGCACCATCGGCGCCGGCAACCCGCTGACCAGCGGCGACACTCCGCTGCTGACCTGCGACGTCTGGGAACACGCCTACTACATCGACTACCGCAACGTTCGTCCTAAGTACGTCGAAGCGTTCTGGAACCTGGTCAACTGGAAATTCGTGGCTGAGCAGTTCGAAGGCAAGAACTTCGTCGCTTAAGTCCGTTTGCAGTGCAAAAAACCCGGCCTGGCCGGGTTTTTTTTGCCTCGGACAAAGCTGGCATCTTGTCCCGCCCCACCGAGGCGCTAAGATTCATCTGATGTAAAAAACAACGCCACCCCTCAAGTTGCACGGCGTCGCTACCGACACACTATCCACAGCACGAGCAATCCTGATTCTGATCACCCGGGCCTGGCCCGCAGACGTCCTGTACTCGGCATTAATGTCGCTTTGACTGCCATCACGGGATTGCCAATACTCATGGCAACTTGACGCTACACGCACGGAACAAGGAATAGCCCTTTGAAGCTGGAACTCAAAAACAGCTTGTCGGTGAAGTTGCTCCGGGTTGTGCTGCTGTCGGCACTCATAGTGGGCGTAGTCCTGAGCTGCGCCCAGATCGTCTTCGATGCCTACAAGACTCGGCAGGCGGTAGCTAACGATGCCCAGCGCATTCTCGACATGTTTCGCGACCCATCGACACAGGCGGTCTACAGCCTGGATCGGGAAATGGGCATGCAAGTGATTGAAGGCCTGTTCCAGGATGACGCCGTGCGCATGGCCTCCATCGGCCACCCGAACGAGACCATGCTGGCGGAAAAATCCCGCGACCTGCAGAAGTCCTCCAGCCGCTGGCTGACCGACCTGATCCTGGGCCAGGAACGCACCTTTACCACGCAACTGGTGGGCCGCGGCCCCTACAGCGAATACTACGGCGACCTGAGCATCACCCTCGACACCGCGACCTACGGCCAGGGCTTCATTGTCAGTTCGGTGATCATCTTCATTTCCGGAGTCCTGCGGGCCCTGGCCATGGGCCTGGTGCTGTACCTGGTCTATCACTGGCTGCTGACCAAGCCGCTGTCGCGCATCATCGAGCACCTGACCAACATCAATCCCGACCGCCCCAGCGAACACCAGCTGCCCCTGCTCAAGGGCCACGAAAAGAATGAGCTGGGGATCTGGATCAACACCGCCAATCAGTTGCTCGCGTCTATCGAGCGCAATACCCATTTGCGCCATGAAGCGGAAAACAGTCTGTTGCGCATGGCCCAGTACGACTTTCTCACCGGCCTGCCCAACCGCCAGCAGTTGCAGCAGCAACTGGACAAGATCCTGGTGGACGCCGGGCGCCTGCAACGCCGGGTCGCGGTGCTGTGTGTCGGGCTGGATGATTTCAAGGGCATCAACGAACAGTTCAGCTACCAGACCGGCGACCAGCTGCTGCTGGCCCTGGCCGATCGCCTGCGCGGCCACAGCGGCAGGCTGGGTGCGCTGGCACGCCTTGGGGGCGATCAGTTCGCCCTGGTCCAGGCCGATATCGAACAGCCTTATGAAGCAGCGGAGCTGGCCCAGAGCATTCTCGATGACCTGGAAGCCACCTTCGCCCTCGATCACCAGGAAATCCGCCTGCGCGCCACCATCGGCATCACCCTGTTCCCGGAAGACGGCGACAGCACGGAAAAGCTCCTGCAGAAAGCCGAACAGACCATGACCCTGGCCAAGAGCCGGTCACGCAACCGCTATCAGTTCTACATCGCCAGCGTCGACAGCGAGATGCGCCGGCGCCGGGAGCTGGAAAAGGACCTGCGTGAAGCCCTGGCCCGGGAGCAGTTCTTCCTCGTCTATCAACCGCAGATCAGCTATCGCGATCATCGGGTGGTGGGGGTCGAGGCCCTGATCCGCTGGCAGCACCCCGAGCACGGCCTGGTGCCGCCGGACCTGTTCATTCCCCTGGCGGAGCAGAACGGCACCATCATCGCCATCGGCGAGTGGGTGCTGGACCAGGCCTGCCGCCAACTGCGCGAATGGCATGACATGGGCTTCAGCGAGCTGCGCATGGCCGTCAACCTGTCCACGGTGCAACTGCACCACGCGGAACTGCCACGGGTGGTCAACAACCTGTTGCAGATCTACCGCCTGCCGCCGCGCAGCCTGGAACTGGAAGTCACTGAAACCGGCCTGATGGAAGACATCAGCACCGCCGCCCAGCACCTGCTGAGCCTGCGTCGCTCCGGCGCGCTGATTGCCATCGACGACTTCGGCACCGGCTATTCGTCACTGAGCTACCTGAAAAGCCTGCCCCTGGACAAGATCAAGATCGACAAGAGCTTCGTCCAGGACCTGCTGGATGACGACGACGATGCCACCATCGTGCGGGCGATCATCCAGCTGGGTAAGAGCCTGGGCATGCAGGTGATTGCCGAAGGCGTGGAAACCGCCGAGCAAGAGACCTACATCATTGCCGAAGGCTGCCATGAAGGTCAGGGCTACTACTACAGCAAACCCCTGCCCGCACGGGAGCTGGGGGCCTACCTGAAACAGGCCCAGCGCAGCAACGCGGCCATCCTCTGAGCAAGGCATCGCGCTGGCAAGCTTGACCCAGCGCAATCCCCTGCTGAATAAGAAATATTTACAAGCGCAGCCCTTTACACATAATGCAAATCTTTCGCATTATGTCGCAGTTTTTGCGCGCCCTCGCGCCGTCCACCCCCCTCTCGAAGCAGGATGTTCGCCATGATTCGTATGCCTCTGGCTACCGCCAGTCTGTTGGCCATCGCTATTTCCCTCGCCGGCTGTGGCGAAGGCAAAAACGACAAGGCTGCCGCCCAAGCACCGACCCCGGCCACCAGCACTGCCACCCCAGCGGCCGATGCTGCCGGCAAGGTCGACGAAGCAGCCGCCAAGGCTGTCGTCGCCCACTACGCCGACATGGTGTTCGCGGTCTACAGCGATGCCGAATCCACCGCGAAAACCCTGCAAACCGCTGTCGATGCGTTCCTCGCCAAACCCAACGACGAAACCCTGAAAGCCGCCAAGGCCGCCTGGGTCGCCGCTCGCGTGCCTTACCTGCAGAGCGAAGTGTTCCGCTTCGGCAACACCATCATCGATGACTGGGAAGGTCAGGTGAACGCCTGGCCACTGGACGAAGGCCTGATCGACTACGTCGACAAGAGCTATGAACACGCACTGGGCAACCCGGGCGCCACCGCCAACATCATCGCCAATACCGAGATCCAGATCGGCGAAGACAAGGTCGACGTGAAAGACATCACCCCGGAAAAACTCGCCAGCCTGAACGAGCTGGGCGGTGCCGAGGCCAACGTCGCCACCGGCTACCACGCCATCGAATTCCTGCTCTGGGGCCAGGACCTCAACGGCACCGGCCCGGGTGCCGGCGCCCGCCCGGCTTCCGACTACCTGGAAGGTACCGGCGCCACCGGCGGCCACAACGATCGCCGCCGCGCCTACCTGAAGGCCGTGACCCAACTGCTGGTCAACGACCTGGAAGAAATGGTCGGCAACTGGAAGCCGGACGTCGCCGACAACTACCGCGCCACCCTCGAAGCCGAACCGGCCGAGACCGGCCTGCGCAAGATGCTGTTCGGCATGGGCAGCCTGTCTCTGGGCGAACTGGCGGGCGAGCGGATGAAGGTGTCCCTGGAAGCCAACTCTCCTGAAGACGAGCAGGACTGCTTCAGCGACAACACCCACAACTCGCACTTCTACGACGCCAAGGGCATCCGCAACGTCTACCTGGGCGAATACACCCGTGTCGACGGCAGCAAGATGACCGGCGCCAGCCTGTCGTCCCTGGTGGCCAAGGCCGACCCGGCAGCCGACGCGGCCTTGAAGGCCGACCTGGCGGCCACCGAAGCCAAGATCCAGGTCATGGTCGACCACGCCAACAAGGGTGAGCACTACGACCAACTGATCGCTGCGGGCAACGAGTCCGGCAACCAGATCGTGCGCGACGCCATCGCTGCCCTGGTCAAGCAGACCGGTTCGATCGAACAGGCCGCCGGCAAGCTGGGCATCAGCGACCTGAACCCGGACAATGCCGATCACGAATTCTGATCAGCAAGACGCCAGGCGAAAAGGCGACCTTCGGGTCGCCTTTTTTCTGCCCGCCAACGTCGCATGCGAAACCTGCGACGCCGGCAGCAACACCTCGGCAAGCTTGTCCTGAGTCAAACCAAACGATAATTCCTCTTATTCAATCCTGGCCGCCCTGTTAGACTTTGCGCCCTTGTTTTGCTCGTCTTGCAGGATGTCCAATGCCCTCGTTGCCGCTTCGCTGGTCCGCGCTGTTCATGGCCCTGTGCCTGAGTGCCTGCGATGACGCGCCGCGCTTTACCCAGGCAGAACCCGGGGAAGCCCGAGCCGGCGGCGCGACTACGGTCAACAAGAGCGATCGCAATGCCTTCTCTCTGCCGTCGGCCAACCTGCCACCGACGCGGCGCCTGGACTTCAGCGTCGGCAACAGTTTCTTTCGCAGCCCCTGGGTCATAGCCCCCTCGACCACCACCGCCCGTGACGGCCTGGGCCCGTTGTTCAATACCAACGCCTGCCAGAATTGCCACGTCAAGGACGGGCGCGGCCATCCGCCTGCGCCGGGTGCGCTGAACGCGGTGTCGATGCTGGTGCGCCTGTCGATCCCCGACGACCCGGCCTTCGCCCAACTCATCGAACAGGTCGGTATCGTTCCAGAGCCGGTGTATGGCGGCCAGTTGCAGGACATGGCGATTCCCGGGGTGGCCCCGGAGGGCCGCGTGCGAGTGGATTACGAGCCCCTGCCGGTACGTTTCCACGACGGCACCCTGGTGGAGTTGCGCAAGCCCAAGCTGCAGATCACTGACCTGGGCTACGGGCCGATGCACCCGGATACGCGGTTTTCCGCCCGGGTCGCGCCACCGATGATCGGCCTTGGGTTGCTTGAGGCGATTCCCGACGAGGCGATCCTGGCCAACGCCAGGCCGGCGAACAAAAACGCCATCGCCGGTCGGCCCAACTGGGTCTGGGACGACGCCCGGCAACAGACCGTGCTCGGGCGCTTTGGCTGGAAAGCCGGGCAACCGAACCTCAATCAGCAGAATGTTCACGCGTTTTCGGGTGATATGGGCCTGACCACAAGCCTGCGTCCCTTCGATGACTGCACCGCGGCGCAAACCGCCTGCAAGCAGGCCCCCAACGGCAACGGGCCGGAGGGCGAGCCGGAGGTCAGTGACAATATCCTGCGCCTGGTGCTGTTCTATACCCGCAACCTGGCGGTGCCGGCACGACGCGACGTCGACTCGCCCCAGGTCCTGGCCGGCAAGAATCTGTTCTTCCAGGCCGGTTGCCAGTCCTGTCACACCCCCCGTTTCACCACCGCGGCCAACGCCGCCGAGCCCGAGTTGGCCAACCAGGTGATACGCCCCTACAGCGACCTGCTGCTGCACGACATGGGCGAAGGCCTGGCGGATCAGCGCAGCGAGTTCAAGGCCAGCGGCCGCGACTGGCGCACCGCGCCGCTGTGGGGCATCGGCCTCACGGAAACCGTCAGCGGCCACACCCAGTTCCTGCATGACGGCCGCGCCCGCAACCTGATGGAAGCGGTGCTCTGGCACGGTGGCGAAGCCGAAAACGCGAAGCAACAGGTCTTGACCTTCAATGCCGAACAACGCGCCGCGTTGCTGGCATTCCTGAATTCTCTATAAACGCTCGACTCACACGTTTCTCCACAATAAAGGGAGCCCGAACATGTTCCGCCCCAAACTGCTGTTCACCAGCCTTGCCGCACTCGCCCTGGGCGCCTGCTCGCCTCAAGACCCACAAGCCGTGACCTCGGCGGCCATCGCCAAGCAGGTGATTCTGCCGACCTACAGCCGCTGGGTCGAAGCCGATCGCCAACTGGCCATCAGTGCCCTGGCGTTCTGTGAAGGCAAGGAAAGCCTGGACACCGCCCGCGCCGACTTCCTTCACGCGCAAAAGGCCTGGGCCGAGCTCCAGCCGCTGCTGATCGGTCCGCTGGCCGAAGGCAACCGCTCCTGGCAGGTACAGTTCTGGCCGGACAAGAAAAACCTGGTGGGTCGCCAGGTCGAGCAACTGGTCAGCGCCAACCCGCAGATCGATGCCGGCGCCCTGGCCAAGTCGAGCGTCGTGGTCCAGGGCCTGTCGGCCTATGAATACATTCTCTTCGACAGCAAGATCGACATGGCCGACAGCGCGCAGAAAGCCCGCTACTGCCCGTTGCTGACCGCCATCGGTGAACGCCAGAAGCAACTGGCCGAAGAGATCCTGTCGAGCTGGAACACCAACGACGGCATGCTCGCGCAGATGAGCAAGTTCCCCAACCAGCGCTACGCCGACTCCCACGAGGCGATCGCCGACCTGCTGCGGGTCCAGGTCACCGCCCTGGATACCCTGAAGAAGAAACTCGGCACCCCGATGGGCCGCCAGACCAAGGGCATCCCCCAGCCGTTCCAGGCCGACGCCTGGCGCAGCCAGTCGTCCCTGCAGGGCCTGGAAGCCAGCCTCAGCGCCGCCCAGACGGTCTGGGCCGGGGTCGACAACAAGGGCCTGCGTGGTCTGCTGCCCGCCGACCAGAAGCCGTTGGCCGACAAGATCGACGCCGCCTACGCCGCCTCGCTGAAACTCTTTGCCAGCACTCAACGCTCGCTCACTGAAATGCTCAATGACGACGCCGGCCGCCAGCAACTCAACGACCTGTATGACAGCCTCAACGTGGTCCATCGCCTGCACGAAGGCGAACTGGCCAAGGCGCTGGGGATCCAACTGGGCTTCAACGCCAACGACGGTGACTGATGATGCTGCGACGTCAGGCTTTGGTACTGGGCAGCCTGCTGCTCAGTGCGGTGACCTTGGGCGGCTGGACGCTGTTCAAGCAAAAGGGCAAGCAGCCCTTGCTGCTTTCGGCCAGGGACGATGGTGACGGCAAGCATTACGCCGTCGGTTATCAACTGGACGGTAAACAGGTGTTTGCCACCCAGGTCGGCCAGCGTTGCCATGACATCATCAATCACCCGCAGTTACCCATCGCGCTGTTCGTGGCCCGACGCCCAGGCACCGAGAGCTACCTGATCGACCTGCGCAATGGCGCGCTGCTGCAGACCCTGGCCTCGCAAGCGGACCGGCACTTCTACGGGCATGCGGTGATCCACAAGGACGGCGAATGGCTGTACGCCACCGAGAACGATACCCGGGAACCGGGTCGTGGCCTGCTGGGGGTCTATCGCTTTGAAGGCGAGCGCCTGGTGCACAGCGGCGAGCTGTCCACCCACGGCATCGGCCCGCACCAGGTGTCGTGGATGCCCGACGGCGAAACCCTGGTGGTGGCCAACGGCGGTATCCGCACCGAAGCCGAGAGCCGGGTGGAGATGAACCTCGACGCCATGGAGCCGAGCCTGGTGCTGATGCAGCGTGATGGCACCCTGCTGAGCAAGGAAACCCTGGCCCAGCAGATGAACAGCGTGCGCCACATGGGCATCGCCGGCGACGGCACCATCGTCACCGGCCAGCAGTTCATGGGCGCCGCCCACGAGTCCTCTGAACTGTTGGCGATCAAGCGCCCCGGCCAGCCCTTTGCGCCCTTCCCGGTCGCCCAGGAACAATTGCAGGCCATGGGGCACTACACCGCCAGCGTGGCAGTGCACAGCGACCTGCGGCTGGTGGCCCTGACGGCCCCCCGGGGCAACCGCTTCTTTATCTGGGACCTGGACAGCGGCGCCGTGCGAGTCGATGCGCCGCTGCCCGACTGCGCCGGTGTCGGGGCCGTGGCCGATGGTTTCGTGGTGACGTCGGGACAAGGCCGCTGTCGTTTCTACGACTGCCGCCAGGCACAGATCGCGGCCAAGCCCCTGGACCTTCCCGCCGGCCTCTGGGACAACCATCTGCATCTGATCTGATGGGTATTGAACAGCCGGACAAACAAAAGGCCTCGCATGGCGAGGCCTTTTTCTGTGGGTTGAACAACCTTCAGCTCTGGGGTTTCAATCCTTGGGTCATGCCAAACATGAACAGCAACAGGTCATGATCAGGCTTGACCGCCACAGACGCTTTCGCCACCCGCGGCAACCGGCAATGCGCATCTCCCTGGGCGCTTAGAACCTGCGTTCGCGGCTGCTCCCAGGCAGCTACGGCCAAGGAAGCAACTGCCAAGGCTCCTGCCAGGAACAAACCTCGTGCAATTTCGAGCTTCATCGCTATAAACCTTTGATGGGGCTGCCAAACACCGTTTTGTAAAAGTAGTAGAGCTTTTGCCAGTCCGCGTCATTCCACGACGAATGGCGACGCAGCTGCTTGAGGTCATGGGCGGCGGCTCGCTGACTGCTCAAGCGTTGCCGGCATTTCTCGAAATCCAGCAGCGCGACCCGCACCTGGGCCTGCTCACCTTCCCCATCCACCCGCACGAAAACATGCTTGGCGTACAGGCAGCCATGCTGCCAGCGCCCCTTGTGCATGCGCACCAGGGTCGTGGCCACAGCCTGCAACAGGCGATCGTGAAGCCCTTCACCGTGCCGCTCGCGTTCGCCCGCGGCATACCAGTTGTCGATCTCGACAAAACCGTCCAGCGCCGCAGTGACCAGCAACGCCTGCCATTGATGCCCTGGACCACGCCGGGCCCCGCAAAAGACCAATTCCGGGACCTCTACGTCCAGCAGACGCAAGCCTTGCATGGCATCGCGCTCGCGCAGCACTGTCGGGCGGCCAAACGGCTGCAACCAAGTGCGATGAATGTGGCCGATCTGCCGCTTCGCATAGAGCAGGCGACCGCTGCTGCTGAGAATGCGCTGGACGCCACTCTGGCCACCGCGTCGCTGATTGGGGTCCTCGACCCATTCACCTTGTTTGTTCCAGAAGTATTCGAAGCGATCTGTGGGCGCGGCATCCAGTTCCGAAGCACATTCAACAGCCATCCTTTTACCTCTTGCGTAATACGTAGACCCGCCACATGGCGTAGAGCGGAAAGAAGTCCAAATGCTCCTGGACATGAAAGCCGGCTTGCCTGAATTCTTCTTCAACCACGGCCGCCGGTAATACAAATCGATTCTGGTACCCCTCCTGCCCAACTTCTGCCTGGCGCTTGCGCTCCATGCGCTTGCGTTTCCAGGCCTTGAAGTTGCCATCGACCCACAGCGAAACGATCACGCTATCGCGGGTCACCCGCTGAAACTCCCGCAACAGGGTCATGCGGTGCTCGGCCTGGCCGATGTGGTGCAACAAGCGCATGGAGAAAATGCAGTCCACGGCGTTGTCCGGCAAGTCGATGGCAAACGCCGAGGTCTGCAAGGGGCGCACCCGTTTTACCACATCAGCCGGTTGCGCCACCTTGGCGGTGCTCAGCATAGCCGCAGAATTGTCCGCACCAATGATCACTCGATTGGCCTTTTCCGCCAGCAGGGGCCAGAAACGGCCGACGCCGCAGGGCAAATCCAGCACCAGGCCTGGCTCTCCGACCAAATCCAGCGCGGCACGCGCCAGTTGCTCATCGCGCCGGTGGGATAACCGCCGCGCCAGGCCATCCTGATGCTTGAGCAGGTATTCCTGGGCGTGTTGGGCATCGTACTTATCGGAAAATTCCAGCTTGATCGGTGTCGACATCATCAAAGTCTCCTGCAACTGATGGCGCCACCTTAGGTCGTGGCATGTCAGCGACAGGTCATCCCTTTGTGAAAACTTCATACCGTCCAGCGAGGAAATATTTCAGGGTTTTACAGCCTGAAGACAATGGCCTGGGGCCACTTAAGAAGAAAAAACGACAAGTGACCGGCCCTGCCGAACAGGGCCGGAAAGGAACAATCAAGGTTTGGCCGAATCCAGCTGAACGTAAAAACGACAGCCATTGGGCGTCATGGTGCTGAGGCTGACGCTCCACCCCTGGTTCTCGCAGATTCGCTGAACCAGGGACAAGCCCAGCCCCAGCCCCTCGCCGCGCTTTTCATCGCCACGAACAAACGGCTGGAACATCGCCTCGCGCTTTTCCTCGGGAATGCCCACGCCGCTGTCCTCCACCACGAAGCCGCCCGGCAGCAGGCTCAAGCGGATAAACCCCTGCTCGGTGTAATGCAAGGCGTTGCGCAACAGGTTGCCCATCACCGCATGCAGGAAGGTCGCGTTGTAACGATTGTCCCCCGGGGTTCCCGGCTCGAAGATCAGCTCGATGCCCTTGGCCTCGATGGCTTCGCTCCAGATCCCGATCAAGTCGCTGGCCGCCTGGCTCAGGGTCAACTGCGGCGACATGCTGGCGTCTTCACGCTGGGCCCGCGCCAGCATCAGGAACGTCTGAACCAGTTCGCGCATTTCTTCACAGGCGCGGGCAATGCGTTCGACCTGGGCCCGACCACGGTGGTCCAGGCCAGGGTTTTCCAGCAGCAGTTCGCAGGAGGTGGCCAGAACCATCAATGGTGTGCGCAGCTCATGGCTGACGTCACTGGTGAACAGCCGCTCGCGGCTCAAGGCCTGGCGCAAGCGCCCCAGGGTTGCGTCAAAGGCGATGGCCAGTTCACCGACCTCGTCCGCGGCATAATCCGGCGCCAAGGGCGGCGCCAGGCCCAGCAGCTGGTCCCGGTGGCGCACCTGGCGGGCCAGCCGGACCACCGGTGCCATCACCCGACGCGCCAGGACCCAGCCAAGAAACACCGCCAGCGCCAGGCTCAGGACAAAGCCCACCAGCACCACGGCGAACAGCACCCGCTCACGCTCTTCGAAATCGCTCTGGTCCTGCAGCAACACGTAGCGCCGACCGTCCACCACCTCGACCATCGCGTGATACGACAGCTGTTCACGGAACACTTCATGGAAGCCCGGGTCCAGATGGCGCAGGTCCTTGGGCAACTCGAAGTCGCCGCGCCCACCGCTGTAGTAGAACAACTGGTCGGGCTCGGGACGATGCCGCCAATCGTTGACGTCATCCATCAGCAACAGGCGTTGCAGATCGCCACCCAGGCCGGCGGAGATGAGTTTCTCCTCCACCAGGTGCACCGTCGCCACGATGCCCATGGCGAACGCCCCCGCCACCAATGCGCTCATCAAGGCAAAGGCGATGATGATGCGCTGGGCAAGGCTCTGCTTAAACTCCATCACGGCCCTCGGCCAGGCGATAACCGACACCGTGCACGGTGTGCAGCAACGGCTTGGCGAATGGCTTGTCGATCACTTGGCGCAGTTGGTGGACATGGCTGCGCAGGCTGTCGCTGTCGGGGCAATCATCGCCCCACAGGGCTTCTTCGAGGATCTCCCGGCGCAGCACATGGGGGCTCTTCTGCATCAGCACCGCCAACAGCTTGAGCCCCACCGGGTTGAGCTTGAGCAGGCGGCCTTCACGGGTGACTTCCAGGGTATCCAGGTCATAGTTCAGGTCGCCGACCTGCAATGCCCGACGGCCTCCGCCCTGGGTACGGCGCATCACCGCCTCGATGCGTGCCGCCAGCTCCGATAGCGCGAAGGGCTTGAGCAGGTAGTCATCGGCCCCGGACTTGAAGCCCTGGAGGCGGTCGTCGAGCTGATCACGGGCGGTGAGCATGATCACCGGGGTGTCGCGCCGGGCATCTTCGCGCAAGCGCTTGCACAGGGTGTAGCCGTCGATCCCCGGCAGCATGATGTCGAGCACGATCAGGTCGTAATGCTCGGTAGCCGCCAGGTGCAACCCGGACAGACCGTCCTGGGCACAATCCACGGTATAGCCCTTGAGCCCCAGGTAATCAGCCAGGTTGGCGAGAATATCGCGGTTGTCTTCAACCAGTAGAATTCGCATCGGCACTCTCTCCGTACACAGTTACGGCCATCTTGGCTCGCGCAGCTTAAGGCCAAGTCCGGCTCGCCGCCAGCCTTGTCGGGCGGCGTCTGGATGACTTTTCCCAAGTGGTGGGGCTTAACAATATTTTCACTACAGCTTCACAAGCTGACTACAGGGACAACCTCAGACTGCCGACCGTTTGCCTCCAAGGAACACCCCCTGATGGACCTTCTCAAGACCGCTCCAGCGCGCTTCGTGCTGCTGTTGACCAGCACCTGGCTGGCGATTTTCCTTCTGACCCGCGGCATCTTGCTGCTCACCCACCTCAATGAAGCCGGTAGCGGCTGGCTCCCCCTGTTCGGGGTCGGGCTGCTCTATGACCTGGGTTTCCTGGCCTATGCCGCCCTCCCCCTGGGCCTCTGCCTGCTGCTCTGCCCTCCCGCCCTGTGGCGCCGACGCGGATACCTCTGGCTGTTGCAGGGCCTGTTCAGCCTGAGCCTGTTCGCCATGCTGTTCACCGCCGTGGCGGAATGGTTGTTCTGGGATGAGTTCGGTGTGCGTTTCAACTTCATCGCCGTCGACTACCTGGTGTACTCCGACGAAGTCCTCAACAATATTCTCGAATCCTACCCAATCGGCCTGTTCATGGGCCTGCTGGCCCTGGCAACAGTCGTCCTGAGCCTGGCGCTGCGCAAGCCGCTGAAGGCAGCCCTGGATGCGCCCTTGCCGTCTCTGCGCGGCCGCCTGCTCAGCGGCCTGGGGCTGCTGCTGGTCGCCGGCGCCAGCCTGCAACTGCTCAGCCAGGACAGTCCACGCGCCCAAGGCGGCAACGCCTATCAGAATGAGCTGGCAAGCAATGGTCCGTATCAGTTCTTTGCCGCCTTTCGCAACAACGAGCTGGACTACCAACAGTTCTACCGCAGCCTGCCCGTCGACGTGGTGGCCCGCCAGATGCGCGCCGAGCTGAACGAACCCAATGCCCGCTTCATCGGCAAGGACCCGCTGGATATCCGCCGCGCCATCGACAACCCGGGCACCCCGCGCACGCCCAATATCGTCCTGGTGACCCTGGAGAGCTTCAGCGCCAAGTACATGGGCAGCAACGGCGACGACCGCAACCTGACCCCGAACCTGGATGCGTTGCGCGCGCAGAGCCTGTACTTCAATAACTTCTACGCCACCGGCACCCGCACCGACCGCGGCCTGGAAGCCATCACCCTGGCGATCCCGCCAACGCCAGGACGCTCCATCGTCAAGCGCATCGGTCGCGAAAGCGGCTTCGCCAGCCTTGGCCAGCAGCTGCATGCCGTGGGCTACGACAGCGTGTTCGTCTATGGCGGGCGCGGTTACTTCGACAACATGAACGCCTTCTTCAGCGGCAACGGCTACCGCGTGGTGGACCAGAGTAGCGTCGAGGAATCCGACATCCACTTCAAGAACGCCTGGGGCATGGCCGACGAAGACCTCTATAGCCAGACCCTGAAGCTGGCCGATGCCGACTACGCCCAACAGCGGCCCTTCCTGCTGCAACTGATGACCACCTCCAACCATCGGCCGTACACCTACCCCGATGGCCGGATTGACATCAAGTCCGGCAACGGCCGTGACGGCGCGGTGAAATACACCGACTACGCCATCGGCGAGTTCCTCAAGGCCGCGCGGCAAAAGCCCTGGTTCGACAACACGATCTTCGTGTTCGTCGCCGACCACACGGCGGGCAGCGCGGGCAAGGAAGACCTGCCCATCAGCAACTATCAGATTCCACTGTTCATCTATTCGCCCAAGCTGATTCCCGCGCGGGAAAGCGCACAGCTGGCGAGCCAGATCGACCTGGCGCCGACCCTGCTGGGGCTGTTGAACCTGGACTACGAGTCGACCTTTTTCGGCCGCAACCTGCTGCTGGACAACCCGCTGCCGCCTCGCGTGCTGGTGGGCAACTACCAGCACCTGGGCCTGTTCGACGGACAGGACCTGGCGATTCTCAGCCCGCGCCAGGGCCTGCGCCGCCATGACCAGGCGCTGGGCGCCAGCCAGGAATCCCGCGTGCCGGACAGCGACCCGCTGATCCAGCGCGGGATCAGTTACTACCAGAGCGCCAGTTATGGCTTCAAGCAGCAGTTGCTGGGCTGGAAGGCACCTCACGCACCGGCGGTGGAACTGAGCCAGCGCTAGGTCTTTTCGCGGGCAAGCCCGCTCCTGCATTGAGCTGCGTTTGCAGGAACGGACGTGCCCGCGAAGATGCAACCGCCATATCCCAGGCATAAAAAAGCCCCGCCGGTGTTCACCGGCGGGGCTTTTTCAGTACAGGGGTAAGGCTGGCTTACATCATGCCGCCCATGCCACCCATGCCGCCCATGTCTGGCATGCCGCCAGCTGCAGGCTTGTCTTCCACGATTTCAGCAACAGCGGCTTCGGTGGTCAGGATCAGACCGCCGATGGACGAAGCTGCTTGCAGCGCGGAACGGGTAACCTTGGTTGGGTCCAGGATGCCCATTTCGATCATGTCGCCGTATTCGCTGGTAGCAGCGTTGTAACCGAAGTTGCCGGCACCCTGCTTGACCTTGTCCACCACCACGCTTGGCTCGTCGCCGGAGTTGGCAACGATCTGGCGCAGTGGAGCTTCGATAGCGCGACGCAGTACAGCGATACCCACGTCCTGATCGGCGTTGTCGCCCTTCAGGTCGTTGATGCCTTGCAGGGCACGGATCAGGGCTACGCCACCGCCAGGTACCACGCCTTCTTCAACGGCTGCACGGGTAGCGTGCAGGGCGTCTTCAACGCGGGCTTTCTTCTCTTTCATTTCAACTTCGGAACCAGCGCCAACCTTGATCACTGCAACGCCGCCGGACAGCTTGGCCAGGCGCTCTTGCAGTTTTTCACGGTCGTAGTCGGACGAAGTGTCGGCCACTTGTTGACGGATCTGGGTCACACGAGCCTGGATGTCCGCTTCAACGCCAGCACCGTCGATGATGGTGGTGTTTTCTTTGGACAGGATCACGCGCTTGGCGTTACCCAGGTGCTCCAGGGTGGTGCTTTCCAGGCTCAGGCCAATCTCTTCGGAGATCACGGTGCCGCCGGTCAGAACGGCGATGTCCTGCAGCATGGCCTTGCGACGGTCGCCGAAGCCTGGTGCCTTGACGGCAGCGACTTTGACGATGCCACGCATGTTGTTCACAACCAGAGTCGCCAGGGCTTCGCCTTCAACGTCTTCAGCCACGATCAGCAGTGGGCGGCCGGCTTTGGCAACGGCTTCCAGCACTGGCAGCATTTCGCGGATGTTGGAGATCTTCTTGTCCACCAGCAGGATCAGCGGGCCGTCGAGTTCGGCGACCATGGTGTCCGGCTTGTTGATGAAGTAAGGGGACAGGTAGCCACGGTCGAATTGCATGCCTTCTACGACAGACAGTTCGTTTTCCAGGCCCGAGCCTTCTTCAACGGTGATCACGCCTTCTTTACCGACTTTTTCCATGGCTTCGGCAATGATGTCGCCGATGGAGTTGTCGGAGTTGGCGGAGATGGTGCCGACCTGAGCGATGGCTTTGGAGTCAGCACATGGCTTGGACAGACCTTTCAACTCTTTGACGATGGCGATGGTGGCCTTGTCGATACCGCGCTTGAGGTCCATCGGGTTCATGCCGGCAGCGACGGCTTTCAGGCCTTCGTTGACGATCGACTGAGCCAGAACGGTGGCGGTGGTGGTGCCGTCGCCAGCGTCATCGTTGGCACGGGAGGCAACGTCTTTGACCAGCTGCGCGCCCATGTTTTCGAAGCGATCTTTCAGCTCGATTTCTTTGGCTACGGAAACGCCGTCCTTGGTGATGGTCGGAGCGCCGAAGCTCTTCTCGATGATCACGTTACGGCCTTTCGGGCCCAGGGTCGCTTTTACTGCGTCAGCCAGGACGTTGACACCGGTGAGCATTTTCTTGCGGGCGGAATCGCCGAATTTAACTTCTTTAGCAGCCATGATCGATATTCCTTAAATACTGTGTAGTAGCGGGAAAATACGCGGGAAATCAGCCTTCGATAACAGCGAGAATCTCGTTCTCGGCCATTACCAGCAGATCTTCGCCATCGACTTTCACGGTGTTGCTGCCGGAGTACGGGCCAAACACCACTTTGTCACCCACTTTCACGGCCAGCGCACGTACTTCACCGTTGTCCAGCACGCGGCCGGTGCCTACAGCGACGATTTCGCCACGGTTAGGTTTTTCAGCGGCCGAACCAGGCAGAACGATACCGCCGGCAGTTTTCGATTCTTCTTCGCTGCGACGGATGACGACGCGGTCATGCAGAGGACGAAGCTTCATTGTCGATCTCTCCTAATTGTGGTTTTCAGCGGCCGGTGTCGATACCGGCGGGTTAACAAATCCGGCGAGGCCGGTTGCGGCTCGACAAGCGAGCCGCGGAAGTCTGTCTGGTGTCAGCACCAGAAACCTTGCGGTGACCGTTACATAAGGGCGCATAAGGTTATTACAAGGGCTGAGCGATGAATTTTTTTACATCGCCTGGGCCAAAACGAACACGGCACCCGAAGGTGCCGTGCGTTGACGCTAGAAACTCATGAGTCGCGGTGCTCGAACTCGCCTTCGATGACATTCGGCTCGCGGCCCAACGGTTGTTGTGGTGCAGGGCCACCACGGGCCGCACGCATGTCGTCGGCGAAGGCCCGTTGGTGCAGGGCCTGCTCCTCGGCACGCTGGCGCATTTTGTTGGCCAGCAGGCGACGACTGATCGGCAGCAGCATCAGCAGGCCGAACACATCGCTGATGAAACCCGGCAGGATCAACAGGCCGCCACCCAGGGCCAGCATCAGCCCTTCGAGCATCTGCTGGGCCGGCAACTCGCCGCGATTGAGACTTTCACGGGCACGCAGTGCCGTGGCCAGACCGGCCACGCGCAACACCAGCACTCCGAGCATCGAACCAAGAATGATCAGCAGCAGCGCCGGGAAAAACCCGATGGCCGCGCTGACCTTGACGAAGACGAACAGCTCCAGCACCGGGAACAGTAAAAAGAGCAACAGATAAGGGCGCATCAAATGGTTTCCTCTACGGAAGAATGCCTTCCAGTAGATCGTAAATGACGTCGCCAATTCGTGAATTCAAGCACCCGCGACTGGATTTTTCGGCCATTGATCGGCGTGGGCCAGGAAAACCAGGGCTTCGCGTACTTGTGTCGGCGTATTGCAAGGCGCCTGGAAGGGCAGCCAGTACAGCGCCTGGCCAATGCGCAGGTGCATGCCTTCGGTGTCGATTCCGGCCAGTTGCGCCGGCACGCTGTTCGGCAGGCCCGTCAGCTCGACGTAATGGGCAATGGCCTTGGCGTGATCGCTGTTCATGTGTTCCACCATGCTCACTTCGGCCTTGCCGGCGAAAGGGTTGGCCAGGGTCAGTTGATCAACCCAGTGGATAGCCCCGAAGCCGCCGATGTAGCGATGGCGAACCGGCTTGAGCACCCAGAAGTCAAAATCGTGGGCCTTGTGGTAGTTCTGCGATTCGGGGAAGTAGCGGTAGTAGCGCTCGGCCGCAGCCTCGATGGCCGCATCGTCCAGAAGCTTCTCGGCTTCGGCCAGGTAGGTCAGGCGCCCGACCGCCTGCACGTCGTCGGCGTCACGCTCGCCCACCAGCAGCGAACACTTGGGATCCTTTTGCAAATTATGGGTGTGCTGGGCGATGCGGCTGATCAGGATCAGAGGCCTTCCCTCGGCGTCCAGGCAATATGGCACCACGGAACCGAAGGGAAACCCGGGCATGGCCTTGGAGTGAGTCGACAGCACCCCGCGATATTCCTTGAGCAGCAGTTCTCGTGCATTCTTGGCAGCTTCAACGCTCACTTTATGACTCCTCATGTAAAATCCGTCGAAAACGGACGGGCGCCTGGAGCATTGTTCCAGCTACGCCGACGGGGCAATTCTCATCTGCAGCCAGGCCAGATCCGGCAGTCGGCCGAGGTTCCCCTACAAAGGACACCCCCTCAAGACCTGCTAGCGGGACATGCGAATGCAACTCACTGACAAAGTAATCATTATCACCGGCGGTTGCCAAGGTCTGGGCCGTTCCATGGCCGAGTATTTCGCGGCCAGGGGCGCGCGGCTGGCCTTGGTCGACCTCAACCAGGAAAAACTCGACCAGGCGGTCGCGGCCTGCAAGGCCCTCGGCGTCGAGGCCCGTGCCTATCTGTGCAACGTCGCCAATGAAGAACAGGTGAGCCACATGGTGGCCCAGGTGGCCGAGGACTTCGGCGCCATCCACGGCCTGATCAACAATGCCGGGATCCTGCGTGACGGCCTGCTGGTCAAGGTCAAGGACGGCGAGATGACCAAGATGAGCCTGGCCCAGTGGCAAGCGGTGATCGACGTCAACCTGACCGGGGTGTTCCTCTGCACCCGTGAGGTGGCGGCGAAAATGATCGAGTTGAACAACAGCGGCGCGATCATCAATATTTCTTCGATTTCCCGGGCCGGCAATGTCGGCCAGACCAACTATTCCGCGGCCAAGGCCGGGGTCGCGGCGGCCACCGTGACCTGGGCCAAGGAACTGGCGCGCTATGGCATCCGCGTGGCCGGTATTGCCCCGGGCTTTATCGAGACCGAGATGACCTTAGGGATGAAGCCCGAGGCCCTGGAGAAGATGACCTCCGGGATTCCGCTCAAGCGCATGGGCAAGCCGCAAGAGATCGCCCACTCGGCGGCCTATATCTTCGAGAACGACTACTACACCGGGCGCATCCTGGAAATGGACGGCGGCCTGCGTATCTGATCCTGCAATCGCAACGGTAGGAGCCGGCTTGCCGACTCCTACCTGACGCACGCGTCTGGGGTTTCAGTCGTCGCTGATGGTGATGTTGGGCATCGCCGGGGCGGCGGCTTCCTGCAGCACAATGCGCGCCCCCACGTGCCGCGCCAGTTCCTGGTAGACCATGGCGATCTGGCTTTCCGGCTCGGCGATCACCGTCGGCTTGCCACCGTCGGCCTGCTCGCGGATCAGCATCGACAGCGGCAGCGAGGCCAGCAACTCGACGTCGTACTGGTTGGCCAGCTTCTCGCCACCGCCTTCACCAAACAGATGCTCGGCATGGCCGCAGTTGGAGCAGATGTGCACCGCCATGTTCTCCACCACGCCCAGCACCGGGATGTTGACCTTGCGGAACATCTCCACGCCCTTGCGCGCATCCAGCAGCGCCAGGTCCTGAGGTGTGGTGACGATCACCGCGCCGGCCACCGGGACTTTCTGCGCCAGGGTCAGCTGGATGTCGCCGGTGCCTGGCGGCATGTCGATCACCAGATAGTCGAGGTTGCCCCAGTCGGTCTGGGTCACCAGTTGCAGCAAGGCACCGGAGACCATCGGACCGCGCCACACCATCGGCGTGTTGTCATCGGTCAGAAAGGCCATCGACATGACCTCGACCCCGTGGGACTCGATTGGCACGAACCACTTCTGATCCTTGATCTTCGGCCGGGTGCCTTCGGCGATGCCGAACATGATGCCCTGGCTCGGGCCATAGATATCGGCATCGAGAATCCCCACCTTGGCGCCTTCGCGGGCCAGGGCCAGGGCCAGGTTGGCCGCGGTGGTGGACTTGCCCACGCCGCCCTTGCCGGACGCCACCGCCACCACGTTCTTAACGTTGGCCAGGCCCGGGATCTGCGCCTGGGCCTTGTGCGCGGCGATCACGCTGGTGATTTCGACCTTGGCCGAGTCGACACCGTCCAGGCCTTCGATGGCCAGTTGCAGCATCTGCGCCCAGCCGCTCTTGAACAGGCCGGCGGCATAACCCAGTTCCAGGCGGACCGTGACCCGGTCGCCCTGGACGTCGATGTCCCGCACGCAGCCGGCGCTGACCGGGTCCTGGTTCAGGTAAGGGTCGGTGTATTGGCGAAGGACGGCTTCCACCGCTGCGCGATTGACGGCGCTCATGGGCAACTCCGATATCAAGACAGGAAAATCAGCCGGCTATCCTACGCCGCCGACTCCTTCGTGGCGAGAAAGCTTGCTGCGCACAATGCACCTGGAAGGGTGAAAAATCCGCGCTGGCGCTTTATAGTGGCCGACCTCCGTTTCATCAAGTAGCCGAGCCCCATGTCCGAGCCACGCAAGATCCTCGTCACCAGCGCCCTGCCCTATGCCAATGGTTCCATCCACCTTGGCCACATGCTTGAGTACATCCAGACCGACATGTGGGTGCGCTTCCAGAAGCATCGCGGCAACCAATGCATCTATGTCTGCGCCGACGACGCACACGGCTCGGCGATCATGCTGCGCGCGGAAAAGGAAGGCATCACCCCGGAGCAACTGATCGCCAACGTCCAGGCTGAACACAGCGCCGACTTTGCCGATTTCCTGGTGGACTTCGACAACTTCCACTCGACCCACGCCGAAGAAAACCGTGAGCTGTCGAGTCAGATCTACCTCAAGCTGCGCGACGCCGGGCACATCGCCACGCGCTCCATCACCCAGTATTTCGACCCGGAAAAGAAAATGTTCCTGGCCGACCGCTTCATCAAGGGCACCTGTCCGAAATGCGGCACTGAGGACCAGTACGGCGACAACTGCGAAAAATGCGGCGCCACCTATGCCCCGACCGATCTGAAGGATCCGAAGTCGGCAATCTCCGGCGCCACCCCGGTGCTCAAGGATTCCCAGCACTTCTTCTTCAAGCTGCCGGACTTCCAGCAGATGCTGCAAGGCTGGACCCGCAGCGGCACCCTGCAGGACGCCGTGGCCAACAAGATCGCCGAGTGGCTGGATGCCGGCCTGCAGCAGTGGGACATCTCCCGCGACGCGCCGTACTTCGGCTTCGAGATCCCGGACGAGCCGGGCAAGTATTTCTACGTGTGGCTGGACGCGCCGATCGGCTACATGGCCAGTTTCAAGAACCTCTGCGCACGTCGTCCGGAACTGGACTTCGACGCGTTCTGGGGCAAGGATTCCAGCGCCGAGCTGTACCACTTCATCGGCAAGGACATCGTCAACTTCCACGCCCTGTTCTGGCCCGCCATGCTTGAAGGCGCCGGCTACCGCAAGCCGAGCGGCATCAACGTCCACGGCTACCTGACGGTCAATGGCCAGAAGATGTCCAAGTCCCGTGGCACCTTCATCAAGGCCCGCACCTACCTGGAGCACCTGTCGCCGGAATACCTGCGCTACTACTACGCCTCCAAGCTGGGCCGTGGTGTCGACGACCTGGACCTGAACCTCGAAGACTTCGTGCAGAAGGTCAACTCCGACCTGGTGGGCAAGGTGGTCAACATCGCCAGCCGTTGCGCCGGTTTCATCCACAAAGGCAACGCCGGGCTGATGGTCGACAGCAATGCCGCCCCCGAGCTGACCGAGGCCTTCCTGGCCGCCGCGCCAAGCATCGCCGACGCCTATGAAGCGCGCGATTTTGCCCGTGCCATGCGCGAGATCATGGCCCTGGCCGACCGCGCCAACGCCTGGATCGCCGACAAGGCCCCATGGTCGTTGAACAAGCAGGAAGGCAAGCAGGCTGAAGTCCAGGCCATCTGCGCCACCGGTATCAACCTGTTCCGCCAACTGGTGATCTTCCTCAAGCCGGTGTTGCCGCTGCTGGCCGCCGACGCCGAGGCGTTCCTCAACGTGGCGCCGCTGACCTGGAACGACCACCAGCACCTGCTGGCCAACCATCAGCTCAACGAATTCAAGCCGCTGATGACGCGGATCGACCCGGTAAAAGTCCAAGCCATGACCGACGCCTCGAAAGAAGACCTGACCGCCAGCCAGACCGACACCGGCGAAGCCGCGCCAGCAGGCAACGGCGAACTGGCCAAGGATCCGCTGTCGCCGGAAATCGACTTCGACGCCTTCGCCGCCATCGACCTGCGCGTCGCCCTGATCGTCAAGGCCGAGGCCGTGGAAGGTGCCGACAAGCTGCTGCGCCTGACCCTGGACATCGGTGATGAACAACGCAACGTGTTCTCCGGGATCAAGAGCGCCTACCCGGACCCGTCCAAGCTCGATGGTCGCCTGACCATGATGATCGCCAACCTCAAGCCGCGGAAAATGAAGTTCGGCATCTCCGAAGGCATGGTGATGGCCGCCGGCCCAGGCGGTGAAGAAATCTACCTGCTGAGCCCGGACAGCGGCGCCAAGCCGGGCCAGCGGATCAAGTAAGGCTGCTGGCTGGACCCCATCCCCCCGTTGCGCCCCCGCGCAACGGGGGGATTTGCATATCTGGCGGACCTGCGCCCGCGCCGGAGTTTGCCTACTCTTGAGGAACAGCCTGCCCGTATCGGCCCGACCATGACCCACTTCTTCCTCGCCCTTGTCAGCACCGCCCTGATCAACAACTTCGTGTTGCAGTGGCCGCTGGGTGTCGATCCACTGCTGCAGGCTCCGATCGGCAGTACTCGGCAGCGGGTCCACGCGCTGGGCCTGGCCACCACGGTCTTGATGCTGGTCAGCGGTGTGCTTGGCCATGTCCTCTATCGTGGCGTGCTGCTGCCTTTGGGGCTGGAATCCCTGCAGTTGTTTGTCTGGCTGCCCCTGAGCGTGCTGCTGATCAAACCGCTGTTGCAGCAGCTGTCCCGGGCCTTGCCCAGTGTTCCGTTCGACGGCCTCTGGCCCTTGCTGCTGGGCAATGCCGGCGTGCTCGGCGTGCTGCTGATTGCTACCGGGGAAAACCTCGGGCTCGTAACCCTCAGCGCCATGAGCCTGGGCGCGGGGCTGGGTTTCTGGCTGGTACTGAGCCTGTTCAGTGACCTGCGCCAGCGTATTTCCACCAACGATATTCCCCTGCCCTGGCGCGGCCTGCCGATCGACCTGATCAGTGCCGGCCTGATGGCAGTGGCGTTTTTCGGCTTCAACGGACTGATCAAAACATGAGTCTGATTCAACGCATCGATGCCCTCCTGCCCCAGACCCAGTGCGGCAAGTGCGGCCATCCCGGATGCAAGCCCTACGCCCAGGGCATCGCCAATGGCGAGGCCATCAACAAGTGCCCGCCCGGAGGCCAGGAAACCATTGCCGGCCTGGCGCAACTGCTCAAGCTGCCCGTGCTGGAACTGGACCACAGCCGCGGCCAGGCGCCGGCGCAGATCGCCCATATCCGCGAAGCCGAATGCATCGGCTGCACCAAGTGCATCCAGGCCTGCCCGGTGGATGCCATCGTCGGCGCGGCGAAGCTGATGCACAGCGTACTGATCGATGAATGCACCGGCTGCGACCTCTGCGTAGCCCCCTGCCCGGTGGACTGCATCGACATGCTGCCGCTGCCCATGGCCCAGGTGCTGCCGATTGTCGGTGGCCTGGCCAGCAGCCTCGAACAGCTGGAGGCACGCGCCGCCAAACGCGATCACGCCCGGCGCCGTTTCGAGCAGCGCAATGAGCGACTGCAACGCGAAGAAGCCCGGCGCGTGGCCGAACGCCAGGCCCGTGCCCAGCGCGCCGCCCACGCCAGCGACCCCAGCCAGAGCCCGGTTCAGGCAGCAATCGAACGCGTTCGCGCGCAAAAAGCCGCAGCCGCCGATGCGGCCTTGAAAAAAGCCAAGATCGAGCTGGCCATGAGCCGTGCCCAGTTGCACAAATCACTCAAGGCCTTCGGTCATCCACCGACCTTCGAACAACAATCGCAGTTGGTCGTCCTGCAGCGTCAGTTCGAAGCCGCCGAGCAGGCATTGGCCCAACTGGAAGCCGAGGCGCCTCCCGCGGCGGCGCCAGTGGCCAAGGACGCCGACCTCAAGCGGGCCAAGATACAGCTGGCAACGCGCCGCGCCGAACTGAAAAAGGCCCAGGCCGCAGGAGCCCCGGAGCCAGAACTGCAAGCCTTGGCCGCCGCTCTGGCAGCTGCCGAACAAGCCTTGCATGCCGCCGAAGAAGCCTGCGCAAAACCGGCTCCCGTATTGGCACGGATCGAGAAGCGCCCGATCGATGCGCACTTGCGCCAGTTGAAAACCGAGCTGGCCTACGCCCGCGCCGAGCTGAACAAACTCCAGCGTCAGGGCAACGGCAGCGCCGAACAACTGGCCCAGGCGCAGGCTCGCCTGAGTGAAGCCGAACGCCAGGTCAGCGCCCATGACGCGCCCTGAAGCCATCGACCCGCGCCTGCGCCAAGCCATGCAGCGGGTGCTGCTGGCCACGCTGCCGGGGCTGTTGGTGCTGCTGTGGCTGTATTCCTGGGGGCCGTTGCTAAACCTACTGCTGGCGGCCACTGGAGCCCTGGCCATGGAAGCGCTGGTGCTGTTACTGCGCCGGCGCCCCCTGCCACCCGCCCTCGGCGATGGCAGTGCGCTGGTCAGTGCCACGCTGCTGGCCCTGGCCCTGCCCCCCTATTGCCCCTGGTGGCTGCCGCTGAGCGCTGCGGCCAGTGCCATGCTCTTCGCCAAGCAACTGTACGGTGGAGTCGGCCAGAACCCATTCAACCCGGCCATGCTGGGCTACGCCCTGGCCTTGCTGTGCTTTCCACAATCGATGACCCACTGGCCCGCGCCCCACGCCCTGGATCTGCTCGGCGGGCTGCAACAGGTTTTCGGCCTGGGAGACAGCCTGCGGCCGGACGCCTGGGCCCAGGCCACGGCGTTGGACAGCCTGCGGATCAACAAGAGCCTGACCGTCGACGAACTCTTTGCCGGTAACCCGGCCTTCGGGCACTTCGGCGGCCGTGGTGCGGAATGGGTCAACCTGGGGTTTCTGCTTGGCGGCCTGTTCCTGCTGCAACAGCGGGTCATCAGCTGGCAGGCCCCGGTGGGCATGCTGGGCAGCCTGCTGTTGATCAGCCTGCTGTGCTGGAACGGCAGCGGTTCCGATTCCCATGGTTCGCCGCTGTTCCACCTGCTCAGCGGCGCCAGCATGCTGGGTGCGTTCTTTATCGTCACCGAACCAGTATCCGGCCCCAAGGCGGCCAAGGCCCGCCTGCTGTTTGGCATCGGCGTCGGCCTGCTGACCTACCTGATCCGCACCTGGGGCGGCTACCCCGATGGGCTGGCGTTCGCCGTGCTGCTGATGAACCTGGCAGTCCCCAGCCTGGAGCGACTGAGCACCGGGGAACGGCAGGAGCGCCCATCATGAAGACAACTCGCAGCCTGGTGCTGCTGGCGCTGCTCGGCCTCTTGGGCATTGGCGCCACCCTGTGGCTGCAGCACGCCGCCACACCGCGCATTGCAGCCGAGCAACGCGCCCTGCAGGCACGCAGGCTGCTGGACGTACTGCCCGCCGGCAGCTACGACAACCATCCCCTGGACCAGCGATTGCCGCTGGGCGATGTACAACTGAGCAACAGCCGCCTGCTGGACGGTTACCTGGCCACCCGCAATGGCCAGCCCAGTGCCGTGCTGTTGCGCAGCCAGGTCAGCGGTTACGCCGGCCCCATCGAGCTACTGATCGCCATCGACAGCCAGGGCCGCCTGCTGGGGAGCAAGCCCCTCAGACAGGACGAAACCCCGGGGCTGGGAGCGCGCATCGCAGAATGGCCCAATGCCTGGTTGCAGGTTTTTTCCGGCAAGTCCCGCCATGACCCGGGTGATGCCGCCTGGGCCTTGAAGAAAGACCATGGGCAATTCGATCAGATCGCCGGTGCCACCATCACTTCACGCGCAGTGATCAGCGCCCTGCACGATGCCTTGCGCTACTTCGACGAGCACCACGAGCAACTGCTCCCGAGAGCCCCTCATGAATAAGCCACTGTCATTGCCCGGACTGCTGATGCTCGCGCCACTGATCGGAGCCACGGACTCTTCGGTCAAAGGTATCGGCATGGCCCTGGCGTGGGTGCTGCTGATCAGCTTCTACAGCGCCGGCATGCACGTGCTGCGTCGACATATCGACGGCCAACGCCAATGGCTGGCCAGCCTGCTGCTCAGTGCCAGCCTCGGCAGTTGCCTGTGGCTGGCGCTGCAAGCCTGGAGCTATGAACTGCACCAGCAGTTGAGCCTGTACCTGGGTTTGCTGGCCTTGCAATGCGCGGTCCTGGAACATGCAGGCTTTTTCCAGCACCGCCACCAGCTAGGCCTGGCCGGCGCTTTCTGTGGTGCCCTGATTGGCCTGGGCGCGCTGCGTGAGCTGCTGGGCAGCGGCACGCTGGGCAGCCATCTGGGCTGGCTCGTCGGCTTGCCAGATAGCGGCAACGGCTGGGTCGTCCTGCCGCACGGCGGGCTGCGGCTGCTGACTCTCGCCCCTGGCGGTTTTATCCTGCTGGGTTTGCTGGTGGCCGCCAAACAGGCCTGGGCCGGCTCTTCGACCTTCAACCGACCGCCTTCGAGGAAATGAACCACCCATGAATGCTGCCAAACGCCTGGAAATCTTCCGCCGGCTACACGAAGACAACCCCGAGCCGAAAACCGAGCTGGCCTACTCCTCGCCGTTCGAACTGCTGATCGCGGTGATTCTCTCGGCGCAATCGACCGACGTCAGCGTCAACAAGGCGACCGCCAAACTCTTCCCGGTGGCCAATACCCCGGCGGCGATCTACGCCCTGGGTGTCGAAGGCCTGTCCGAGTACATCAAGACCATCGGCCTGTACAACAGCAAGGCCAAGAACGTCATCGAGACCTGCCGCCTGCTGGTGGAGCGCCACGACAGCGAGGTGCCACAGACCCGCGAAGCGCTGGAAGCCTTGCCCGGCGTCGGCCGCAAAACCGCCAACGTGGTCCTCAATACCGCTTTCCGGCAGCTGACCATGGCTGTGGATACCCACATCTTCCGCGTCAGCAACCGCACCGGGCTGGCCCCGGGCAAGAACGTGGTGGAAGTGGAAAAGAAGCTCATGAAGTTCGTGCCCAAGGAGTTCTTGCTGGACTCTCATCACTGGCTGATCCTGCATGGCCGCTACGTGTGCCTGGCGCGCAAGCCACGCTGTGGCAGCTGTCGAATCGAAGACCTGTGCGAATACAAGCAAAAGACTTCTGACGATTGAGCGAGCATTGATTTTGCCAATGAGTCGATTGAAAAAATCTTTTTTACCCGCCAGGAGAATATCGATATAAGGAGCGCCAACGGCAGTCCTAGCCTGGAGTCGACCTTATGAGTACTGACAAAGAACAACTGGACGTAGAAGACGATTTCGTCGCGGCTGAAACAGATGATGCAGAACCGGTGGTCGAAGTAGCGAAAACCAATCTGAGCAAGCGTCGAACCATCGACAACCTTCTGGAAGAGCGGCGCCTGCAAAAGCAGCTGGCCGATTACGACTTTGACCTCTAGTCACAAAAGAACCTCCAGCCGGAGGTTTTTTTGTGCCTCGGCTCCCCCGAAAACCGGGCCGGCCAGCCACCATGGCTGACCGGCTGCAGCGCTACTCAGACGAGCCCCTACTGCAACGCGCCCGTGCATGCAGACGCCTCAATGTTTCATATCAACTTATGTCGCTGCGCAAACTCGATAAGGTCGACCAATGAGCGAGCATTGAGTTTGGCTAACAGCCGACGCTTGTATGTACTGACGGTCTTGTTGCTCAAGCACAACCCTTCGGCAATTTCCTTGTTACTCATGCCATTGGTGAGTTGCTTCAATACGATCAGCTCGCGCCCTGAAAGAAGTTCGATCATCTGTGCTTCACTGCCGACACTCTGGCTTGAACGAAACGTGTGCAATGCCTCGTTGGGGAAGTAGCTGTATCCCGCCAGCACTGCCCGCACGGCACCGATCAGCTCAGTAATGTCCTGTTGCTTGCACACATAGCCGGAGGCGCCGGCCTGCATGCAGCGCATGGAAAAAGGCCCTGGAACTTGCAGGGTCAACACCAGAATCTTGATCGGTATACCTCTGGACATCACTCGACTTATAACTTCAAGCCCATCAAGTTGCGGGATTCCAATATCCAGAATCAAGATATCGGGAACATGCTCAAGAGCTAACTTCAAGGCGTCCGTGCCGTTATCTGCCTCCGCCACTACTTCAAGGCCATGACGTTCCATCAACATACGCACAGCCAAACGGACAACAGGGTGATCATCCACGATCAATACTCTTTTCATAGGTCTATCCAAGTCCTTAGAGTTTTTTAGAGCACGCACAATACCCCAGAGATTTGGCTCTGACACCATGCTATGGAGGGCCATATGCTTACGAGGAAGATCCTTACAAACAATACCGAATCGCCTTACAAAATAATCTATTTAAAAGTGGTTCAATATTCAAAAGCCATCGGATCAATCGCTAAACCAGCTACTTTTCGTACTAAATAACTGGCCACTTACAAGCCCTCCATTAACAGTTCCCGATATTGGAGCAAACGAAAACATACCGCCTCTCATCCCTCAGGCATGTTCACTATGAACCTGGGAAAAACACCCGGCACAATTATCCAAGGCAAAAAAAACCCCGCTTATCGCGGGGCTTTTTCAACCACTCAAAGATCAGACCAGAGTCCGACCCTTGTTCGCAGCAATGCGCATGCGCAGGGCATTGAGCTTGATGAAGCCTGCTGCGTCCGCCTGGTTGTAAGCACCGCCGTCTTCTTCGAAGGTGGCGATGTTGGCGTCAAACAGCGACTCATCGGACTTGCGACCGGTCACGATCACGTTGCCCTTGTACAGTTTCAGGCGCACAACGCCGTTCACGTGGGCCTGGGAAGCGTCGATCATCTGTTGCAGCATCAGACGCTCAGGGCTCCACCAGTAGCCGGTGTAGATCAGGCTGGCGTACTTGGGCATCAACTCATCTTTGAGGTGAGCCACTTCGCGGTCCAGGGTGATGGACTCGATGGCGCGGTGGGCACGCAGCATGATGGTGCCGCCCGGGGTCTCGTAGCAGCCACGGGACTTCATGCCCACATAGCGGTTCTCGACGATGTCCAGACGACCGATACCGTGCTCGCCACCGATGCGGTTCAGGGTCGCCAGCACGGTAGCCGGGGTCATTTCCACGCCGTCGATGGCGACGATGTCACCGTTGCGGTAGGTCAGTTCCAGGTACTGCGGGGTATCAGGAGCCTTCTCCGGGGAGACGGTCCAGCGCCACATGTCTTCTTCGTGCTCGGTCCAGGTGTCTTCCAGCACGCCGCCTTCATAGGAGATGTGCAGCAGGTTGGCGTCCATCGAGTACGGCGACTTCTTCTTGCCGTGACGCTCGATTGGAATACCGTGCTTCTCGGCGTAGTCCATCAGCTTCTCGCGGGACAGCAGGTCCCACTCACGCCAAGGTGCAATCACTTTCACGCCTGGCTTGAGGGCATAGGCGCCCAGTTCGAAACGCACCTGGTCGTTGCCCTTGCCGGTGGCGCCATGGGAAATGGCGTCAGCGCCGGTTTCGTTGGCGATTTCGATCAAGCGCTTGGCGATCAACGGACGAGCGATGGAAGTACCCAGCAGGTACTCGCCTTCGTAGACGGTGTTGGCGCGGAACATCGGGAAGACGAAATCACGCACGAATTCTTCGCGCAAATCGTCGATGTAGATCTCTTTGACGCCCATGGCTTGTGCCTTGGCGCGGGCCGGCTCGACCTCTTCGCCTTGACCCAGGTCAGCAGTGAAAGTCACTACTTCACAGTTGTAAGTATCCTGCAGCCACTTGAGGATCACCGAAGTGTCCAGGCCGCCCGAATACGCCAGAACGACCTTGTTAACGTCCGCCATGCCATCACTCCACGGGGTTGTACGGAAAGGCGCCAAGTCTACCGATCCACGCGGATAATTTACAGAGGCGCGACAGCTTATGACGACCAAGCGACAGATTATGTCGAGCGAGCGACGACGACAGCCGTATCAGGAAGTCGCCGCAGCACTGCTTCCGGAAGCCGCCTGAGGCGCCGGCGCCGGTTTCTCGGTGGGGGCAACCCGCTCCAGATGCACATTGACCCGGCGGTTCTTCGCCCGGTTGGCAGCATTGGTATTGGGCGCCAGGGGATAACGCTCACCGTGGAAGCGCACCACGATCTGGTTTTCTGTCAGGCCGTTGGCCTTGAAGAACTCCATCACCGCCAGGGCTCGACGACGCGACAGATCGCGGTTGGTCAGGCGGTTGCCGCTGTTATCCGAATGGCCATCGAGCTCGACGTGATTGACCGTCGGGTCGGCCTTGATGAAATCGACCATCACTTGCAGCTTGGCCTTGGCCCGGGCATCCAGGTCGATACCGCCACCGGGGAAACCGATCTCGGCCTGCTTGACCTGTTCGTAGTTCATCGGCAGCAGCTTGGCCATGCAGCTTTGGTAGTCGCCATAAGCCTTGCTGAACTTCACGGGCAACAGGCGCACCTCGGACACTCCGCCCTCGCGGGAGAAATGCCGGACTACCGGGCTGCGCCCTTCCAGCAAGCCAATGATCAAGCGTCCGGCCTGCATCTGGTTGCTGTTGAACAGCACGCCATCGGTGCCGGCCTTGACCGCCCCGAGATTGATGTCGCCACGCCCCGGCTGCCAGGGAGCAGCGGCCGCGAGCAAGGTCGCCGAGCCTCCGGCCTGCATCGGGTTGAAGCTCTTGAGACGGAAAATTGCCTGTTCACCCGCGCGGCGAACGAACTCGCCGGAACCGAAATCGGTAACCGGTTGGATCAAGCGGCACTCGAATTTGTCACCTTCGACCGTCCACTCAATGCTCTCCAGACGGGTCTGGAAAGTGAGAGCCATCGCGGGCAGGCTGGCAAACACACTGAGCAAGGCTAGATAACGCTGGCGCACGGGAGGCTCCACTGACGTGTACAACAGAAAAATCGACAGGCGTTAATACGCCATACCTTCGGGATATCGGTTGCTCGTCGCAAAACTTGATAGCGAGTGCCTGGAAGAGTCTTTTCCGGTAGCATTCCCCCGAGTTTTACCCGCCTGGAACCTCCCATGTCCGACCGCCTGACCCTGCTGCGTCCCGACGACTGGCATATTCATCTTCGCGATGGTGCCGTGTTGCCCAATACAGTCGCGGATGTCGCGCGCACCTTTGGCCGCGCCATCATCATGCCCAACCTGGTACCTCCGGTGCGCAACGCCGCGGAAGCCGATGCCTATCGCCAGCGTATTCTAGCTGCGCGTCCGGCCGGCAGCCGCTTCGAGCCGCTGATGGTGCTCTACCTGACCGACCGCACCCAGCCGGATGAAATCCGCGCGGCCAAGGCCTGTGGCTTTGTGCACGCTGCCAAACTGTACCCGGCCGGCGCGACCACCAACTCGGACTCGGGCGTGACCAGCATCGACAAGATCTTCCCGGTGCTCGAAGCCATGGCTGAAGTCGGCCTGCCGCTGCTGATCCACGGTGAGGTGACCCGCGGCGACGTCGACGTCTTCGACCGCGAGAAAATCTTCATCGACGAGCACATGCGTCGTGTGGTTGAACGCTTCCCCAGCCTGAAAGTGGTGTTCGAACACATCACCACCGGTGAAGCCGTGCAGTTCGTCAAGGAGGCCTCGGCCAACGTTGGCGCCACCATTACCGCGCACCACCTGCTGTACAACCGCAATCACATGCTGGTGGGCGGTATTCGCCCGCACTTCTATTGCCTGCCGATCCTCAAGCGCAACACCCACCAGGAAGCCCTGCTGGATGCGGCCACCAGCGGCAACGCGAAGTTCTTCCTCGGCACCGACTCCGCACCCCACGCCCAGCATGCCAAGGAAGCCGCTTGCGGTTGTGCCGGCTGCTACAGCGCCTACGCCGCGATCGAGCTGTACGCCGAAGCGTTCGAACAGCGCAATGCCCTGGACAAGCTGGAGGCCTTTGCCAGCCTCAACGGCCCGCGCTTCTACGGCCTGCCGGCCAACACCGATAGCATCACCCTGGTCCGTGAAGAATGGACCGCCCCCGCCAGCCTGCCGTTCGGCGAGCTGACTGTCATTCCGCTGCGCGCCGGTGAAAAACTGCGCTGGCGCCTGCTGGAGGATCACTCGTGAGTGACGACCATTTCGACGACGAACAAGAAGGTAGCAGCGGCGGCCCTCGCCACCCGATGGCGGCGCGCTTTCGCGGTTACCTGCCGGTAGTCGTCGACGTTGAAACCGGTGGCTTCAACTCGGCCACCGACGCCTTGCTGGAAATTGCCGCCACGACCATTGGCATGGACGAAAAGGGCTTTGTGTTCCCCGAGCACACGTACTTCTTCCGGGTCGAGCCCTTTGAAGGCGCGAACATTGAAGCGGCGGCCCTGGAGTTCACCGGGATCAAGCTCGACCATCCGCTGCGCATGGCCGTCAGCGAAGAAACCGCCCTCACCGATATTTTCCGCGGCGTGCGCAAGGCATTGAAAGCCAATGGCTGCAAACGCGCGATCCTGGTAGGCCATAACAGCAGCTTCGACCTGGGCTTCCTCAACGCCGCCGTGGCGCGCCTGGACATGAAGCGCAACCCGTTCCACCCGTTCTCCAGCTTCGACACCGCCACCCTGGCGGGCCTGGCGTATGGCCAGACCGTTCTGGCCAAAGCCTGTCAGAGCGCGGATATCGACTTCGACGGTCGTGAGGCCCACTCGGCCCGCTACGACACCGAGAAGACCGCCGAACTGTTCTGCGGCATCGTCAACCGCTGGAAACAAATGGGCGGCTGGCAGGATTTCGACGACTGAATGTCGAACATCACAGCCCCATAAAAAAACCGGCCCTGAGGCCGGTTTTTTTTGCGTAACGCCAAGCCTTACAGCTTGCCGGCGTTCTCGCTCAGGTAAGCAGCAACGCCTTCTGGCGAAGCGGTCATGCCTTTGTCGCCTTTCTTCCAGTTGGCAGGGCAAACTTCGCCGTGCTCTTCGTGGAATTGCAGAGCGTCGACCAGACGGATCAGCTCTTCCATGTTACGACCCAGCGGCAGGTCATTGACGATCTGCGAACGGACAACGCCTTTGTCGTCGATCAGGAACGCGCCACGGAAAGCCACGCCGCCTTCGGACTCAACGTCATAGGCCTTGGCGATGTCGTGCTTCATGTCAGCGGCCATGATGTATTGAACCTGACCGATGCCGCCGGCATTGATCGGGGTGTTGCGCCAGGCGTTGTGAGTGAAGTGCGAGTCGATGGAAACAGCGATCACTTCAACGTTGCGTGCCTTGAAGTCAGCCATGCGGTGGTCCAGAGCAATCAGCTCGGACGGGCAAACGAAGGTGAAGTCCAGTGGGTAGAAGAACACCAGGCCGTATTTGCCTTTGATGGCCGAGGACAGGGTGAAGCTGTCGACGATTTCGCCATTGCCGAGAACGGCCGGAACGGTGAAGTCAGGGGCTTGTTTGCCTACGAGTACGCTCATTGGATATCTCCTGGTGTGGACGTAGTAATGAAGAAGGGGATGGCCTTGAGTCTGCCACGCTGATGCGACAGCTCCATGACGCGACCCCGCTTCGCAAGGACCGACCATCATACACGGCGTTTTTGAGCTGTCCTTAGTGGTTTTTCCTCAGGCCGGCCTTCAAAGCGAAAAATGCCAATCATCTGTCATTGAATGCAAAGAAAAGCCGTTCGTCACTCCGGTAAGAATCCGCAACAAAGGTCGCCGAAACAACTTTGACAATCATTCTCGTTAACATTAAGATCCAACGCAATTGAGCCCTAACCAGCGACGGTTCTCATCTTATGTATGTCTGCCTCTGCACCGGCGTCACCGACGGACAAATTCGCGAAGCGATCTACGAAGGTTGCTGTAGCTACCGCGAAGTGCGCCAGGCCACCGGCGTTGCCAGCCAATGCGGCAAATGTGCCTGCCTGGCCAAGCAAGTGGTTCGTGAAACCCTGACCGAATTGCAGAGCAGCCAAGCAGCCATTCCCTACCCCGTGGAATTTAATGTTGCTTGATGTGCCGAATAAATAGCTGTGTTTCAAACAACCGGACCTAGAGTCCGGTTTTTTTATGCCTGTAATTCAATCGCTTAGGGGCAAAACGCGGAACACAAACATTCTTATTCCGATTAATTTTCATATATTATTCAATAACTTAGGTTTGACAGTAATGTGTACGCGGCTCAGACTCTGCCCTTATTTCACTAATTAAAGGGCAGGACCCCATCATGAAAGGCGACATTACAGTCATCCAGCATCTCAATAAAATCCTTGCCAATGAACTGGTCGCGATCAATCAGTACTTCCTGCATGCACGCATGTATGAAGATTGGGGCCTGAACAAGCTGGGCAAGCACGAGTACCACGAGTCTATCGACGAGATGAAGCATGCGGACAAACTGATCAAGCGCATCCTCTTCCTCGAAGGCCTGCCCAACGTCCAGGACCTGGGCAAACTGCACATCGGCGAACACACCAAGGAAATGCTCGAGTGCGACCTGCGTATCGAACGCACCGGCCACGCCGACCTCAAAGCCGCGATCGCTCATTGCGAATCGGTCAGTGACTTTGGCAGCCGTGAACTGCTGGAAGATATTCTTGAATCCGAAGAAGAACATATCGACTGGCTGGAAACCCAATTGGGCCTGATCGATAAAGTGGGTATCGAAAACTACCTGCAATCGCAAATGGGTGACGAGTAACTTAACGCGTAGAACCCGAACCATAAAAAAGCCCCGCTCTCACAAGAGAAGCGGGGCTTTTTTATTACGCGGATATATTCGCGTAATGATCAGAAGCAAAGGGAACATCCCAAGAATCACACAAAGATCATGTCGACTCTCGGGAAGTCCTTGCGAGCACGCTCGCTCTTACGCTTCGGTCTTGGCAGCAGCTTTTTCGGCAGCAGCCTTGATCAAGGTCTGCAACTCACCGTTGGCGAACATTTCAGCCATGATGTCGCTGCCGCCGACCAGCTCACCGGCCACCCACAACTGGGGGAAGGTTGGCCAGTTGGCATACTTGGGCAAGTTGGCGCGAATTTCCGGGTTCTGCAGGATGTCCACGTAAGCGAACTTCTCACCACAGCCCATTACGGCCTGAGCGGCTTTCGCAGAGAAGCCGCACTGCGGGGCATTCGGCGAGCCTTTCATGTAAAGCAGAATGGTGTTGTTGGCAATCTGCTCTTTAATAGTTTCGATGATATCCATGGAACACCTCGGCTGAACTTTCCGACTCTGTTGTCGGCACGGTGGCGCATTGTAACGGAATCCTGAGCGCCCTGCTCGGCCTCTCCGACAGACATCTCACGCCGCTTGCACAGTGACCGGCACCCCATTCAACGCCGCATTCCCCGACAGCGCATCGAGCTGGCGTTCATCGGTCAGATCATTGGCGCTACAGCCTGGCTGCTCGGTGGCAATGCTCATCTGCACCCCCGGTCGTCCATGCCCCCAGCCATGGGGCAGGCTCACCACCCCCGGCATCATCTCGGCGCTGGCCAGCACTTCGACCTCGACCGCGCCGACCCGAGAACTGATGCGCACCCGTTGACCATCATGCAACCCACGGCGAGCCAGATCTTGCGGATGCATCAGCAACTGATGACGGGGCTTGCCCTTCACCAGCCGATGATAGTTGTGCATCCAGGAATTATTGCTGCGTACGTGCCGACGACCGATCAACAGCAGCTCATCCTCCTGGGGCGCCTTCAGGGCAGCAAAGCGCTCCAGGTCGGCCATGATCACCGCCGGCGCAGCCTGGACCCGCCGATTCTCGGTCTTCAGGCGCCCGGCCAGATTCGGCTGCAACGGCCCCAGATCAATGCCATGGGGGTGCTCGGCCAGAGTCGCCAATGACAGCTTGAACGGCGAGGCATCGCCATAGGACCCGGTACGCAGCCCCATGTCGATCATCTGCGCTGGGGCAACCGTCGGTTTGAGCGAGCGCTCGGTTCGCGCGCAGAACGCCTTGGCCAGGCCGACAAAAATCTCCCAGTCATGCAGCGCACCTTCGGGCTTGGGCAGGATCGCCCGGTTGAAGCGACTGACATTGCGCACCGCGAACAGATTGAACGTGGTGTCGTAGTGATCATTCTCCAGGGCCGAGGTGGAAGGCAGGATCAGGTCGGCATAGCGAGTGGTCTCATTGATGTACAGGTCGATGCTGACCATGAACTCCAAACCATCCAATGCCTGCTCCAACTGCCGGCCATTGGGCGTGGACAGCACCGGATTGCCCGCCACCGTGATCAGCGCCCGCACCTGCCCCTCCCCTTCGGTAAGCATCTCTTCGGCCAGGGCCGACACCGGCAGCTCGCCGCCATATTCCGGAAGCCCGGAAACCCGGCTCTGCCAGGCATTGAAGTGCCCGCCCGAAGTCGCCGCCACCAGGTCCAGCGCCGGGCTGGTGCACAGCGCGCCGCCCACACGATCGAGGTTGCCAGTGACCAGATTGAGCAGTTGCAGCAACCAATGGCACAGCGTGCCGAAGGCCTGGGTCGAGACCCCCATGCGCCCGTAGCAGACCGCCCTGTCGGCCGAGGCGAAATCCCTGGCCAGTTGGCGGATCTGCGGCGCCGGAATGGCGCACAGGGGGCTCATGGCTTCCGCCGTGAAGCGGGAAATGGCCTGGCGCACCTCGGCCAGCCCATCCACCTGCAAATGACTGTCGCGGGTCGGCCCCTCCTCGAAAATGCTATTGAGCAGACCAAACAGCAACGCGACATCACCTCCCGGGCGGACAAACAGATGCTGGTCAGCCATTGCCGCGGTTTCGCTGCGCCGGGGATCGACCACAACCACCTTGCCACCACGGGCCTGGATCGCCTTCAGGCGCTTCTCCACATCCGGCACGGTCATGATGCTGCCGTTGGACGCCAGGGGATTGCCGCCGAGAATCAGCATGAAATCGGTGTGATCGATATCCGGAATCGGCAATAACAGACCATGGCCATACATCAGGTAGCTGGTCAGGTGCTGCGGCAACTGATCGACCGAGGTGGCCGAGAAACGATTGCGAGTCTTGAGCTGGCCGAGAAAGTAGTTGCTGTGGGTCATCAGCCCGTAGTTGTGAACGCTGGGATTGCCCTGATACGTCGCCACCGCGTTGCTGCCATGGCGCTGCTGGATGCTCGCCAGGCGCTCCGCCACCAGAGCAAAGGCCTCGTCCCATTCGATCGGTTGCCACTCATTGCCAACCCGGCGCACGGGGTGGCGCAGGCGGTCAGGATCATTCTGGATATCCTGCAGGGCCACCGCCTTGGGGCAGATGTGGCCACGACTGAAAGGGTCCTGAGGATCGCCCTTGATCGAGCTGATACGTGGAGCGCTGCCGGCTTCTTCGGTGATTTCCAGGGTCAGGCCGCAGATGGCTTCACACAGGTGGCAGGCACGGTGATGGAGAGTCTTGGTCATGGCCAGTCTCTATTGTTTGAGCGCGCACCGTTTTCGGCCGCTGGGAGCAAAAACTATGGCCGCAGCCCCGCCATGACACCAGTGACGTTCGTCCCATGAATTCACGGCCATCAGCCCCGGCCATGATCGCCCCTCAGTTGAAGGCAGGCGCATTCGCCTTTATCACCCCAGCACTTTGCATTAGGAAATGTTTCAGGCTGAAGGCCCACGGATGGGCCGGGCCAGGACAGCCGGCCCAGCAGTCAGAAAACGACCATGGGGCTGCTGGCAACGCCCCGCTCGATTGCCAAGCCGCGCCAGGGCAGTGTACAAATGCCCGGCTGCTGTTTGGAAACTGGTCGCAAAAGTGCCAGCGCATTCGCGTCCTGGCCTCTCATGCCCCTGATCGCCGTAGCACTACTATTGGTAAGACGCGACATTTAATTATAAGATCGCGCCTTCCCCTATTTCGTCGCCCCGTGCGGCTTTCGCCGCAGGTCCAGCCCGTTGTTCGACAAAACAAGGCTTTGAGAATCTGCGGTCTGTTGCAAAAAGGTAGTTAATGATGAGCGCAAGGCACTTTCTCTCCCTGATGGATTGCACGCCCGAAGAGCTGGTCAGTGTGATTCGTCGAGGCATCGAGCTGAAGGACCTGCGTAACCGCGGCGTACTCTTCGAGCCTTTGAAAAATCGTGTGCTTGGCATGATTTTCGAGAAGTCGTCGACCCGAACCCGACTGTCTTTCGAAGCCGGCATGATCCAGCTGGGCGGCCAGGCCATCTTCCTTTCGCCACGAGACACCCAACTGGGACGCGGCGAGCCCATCGGCGACTGCGCCATCGTCATGTCGCGCATGCTTGACGCGGTGATGATCCGTACCTTTGCCCACAGCACCCTGACCGAGTTTGCGGCCAATTCCCGCGTACCGGTGATCAATGGCCTGTCCGATGACCTGCACCCGTGCCAACTGCTGGCCGACATGCAAACCTTCCTTGAGCATCGCGGCTCGATCCAGGGCAAGACCGTGGCCTGGATCGGCGACGGCAACAACATGTGCAACAGCTATATAGAAGCGGCCATCCAGTTCGACTTCCAGCTGCGCATCGCCTGCCCCGAGGGCTACGAGCCCAACGCAGAATTTGTCGCCAAGGCCGGCGATCGCGTGACCATCGTCCGCGACCCTCGCGAAGCCGTGGCCGGTGCCCATTTGGTGAGCACCGATGTCTGGACCTCCATGGGCCAGGAAGAGGAAACCGCCAAGCGCCTGCAACTGTTCGCGCCGTTCCAGGTCAGCCGCGCGTTGCTTGACCTCGCGGCCGAGGACGTACTCTTCATGCATTGCCTGCCTGCCCACCGCGGCGAAGAAATTAGCCTCGACCTGCTGGACGATCCACGCTCGGTAGCTTGGGACCAGGCGGAAAACCGCCTCCATGCACAGAAGGCCCTGCTCGAGTTCCTCGTCGAGCCGGCGTACCACCACGCATGAGCCAGCCATTACTGCTGAACCTGCGTAATCTCGCCTGCGGCTACCAGGACCAACGTGTGGTGCAGAACCTCAACCTGCACCTCAACGCCGGGGACATCGGCTGCCTGCTGGGCTCATCCGGCTGCGGCAAGACCACCACCCTGCGCGCCATCGCCGGTTTCGAGCCGGTGCATGAAGGGGAAATCCATCTGGCCGGCGAGACCATTTCCAGCGCCGGCTTCACGCTGGCGCCAGAGAAGCGCCGGATCGGCATGGTGTTCCAGGACTACGCACTGTTCCCGCACCTGAGCGTGGCCGACAACATTGCCTTCGGTATCCGCAAGCATCCGCAGAAAGAGCGGGTGGTGGCCGAGCTGCTGGAACTGGTCAACCTGAAGAGCCTTGGCCAGCGTTTCCCCCACGAACTCTCCGGCGGCCAGCAACAGCGAGTGGCCCTGGCCCGCGCCCTGGCTCCCGAGCCACAACTGCTGCTGCTTGACGAACCGTTCTCCAACCTCGACGGCGAACTGCGACGCAAGCTCAGCCACGAGGTGCGCGACATCCTCAAGGCCCGAGGCACCAGCGCGATCCTGGTGACCCACGATCAGGAAGAAGCCTTTGCCGTGAGCGATCAGGTCGGGGTATTCAAGGAAGGTCGCCTGGAACAGTGGGACACCCCCTACAACCTCTATCACGAACCGCAAACCCCCTTCGTCGCCAGCTTCATTGGCCAGGGCTACTTCATTCGCGGCCAGCTGAACACGCCGGAATCGGTGCAGACCGAACTGGGTGTGCTCCAGGGCAACCGGGCCTATACCTGGCCGACAGGCGGCGCGGTGGACGTGCTGCTGCGCCCGGACGACATCGTCCACGCGCCGGACAGCGACTTGAAAGCCCGGGTCGTCGGCAAAACCTTCCTCGGCGCCTCGACCCTGTATCGCCTGCAACTGCCAACCGGTAGCCAGCTGGAGTCGATCTTCCCGAGCCACGCCGACCATCAGGTGGGTGCCGATGTGGGCATCCGGGTCGCGGCAGAACACCTGGTGCTGTTCCAGGCTTCGGGCAGCACCGCAGCGCAGATCCCGCACAGCGATTCAGGAGTGCGCCGCTACAGCAGCACACATTGAGCCGCCTTCGCCAGCAAGCCAGCTCCCACAGGAGCCGGCTTGCCGGCGAGTCACACCGTCGTCATCACAGATGCAAATGCCCACTGGCAATCAGCCGGGCATGCCCGCCAATCTTCACCCGCTCGCCTTGCAGCCGACAGAACAGCGCGCCACCTCGAGCGGAGCACTGATAAGCGCTCAATTGCGCCTTGTCCAGTTGCCGTGCCCAGTAAGGCGTCAGGCAGCAATGAGTGGAGCCGGTCACCGGGTCCTCGTCGATACCAATCGCCGGTGCAAAATACCGCGAGACAAAGTCGTGCTCACGGCCGCGCGCCGTGACGATCAGCCCGGGCCAGGGCAACTTCGCCAACGCCACCATGTCCGGCTGGCACTCGCGCACCGCCTGCTCGGACTCCAGCACGGCCAATAGTTCGTTGGCCCCCAACAGTTCGACGACCTTGACCCCCAGCAGCCGCTCCACCGCCTCCACCCCGACTTGAGGACGGGGGCTGCGCAGAGGGAAATCCAGCCACAACAGGCCCTCCTCACGCGTGACGCTCAACGGCCCAGATTGGCTGAGAAAGTCGATGCGCTGCGCCGCCTCCCCGTAAATTTCGAACAACACATGCGCGCTGGCCAAAGTGGCGTGCCCGCACAATGGCACTTCAGTTGCCGGGGTGAACCAGCGAATTCGCCAGCCCTGAGCCTCGCGCACGACAAAAGCGCTCTCCGCCAGATTGTGCTCGGCGGCAATCTGCTGCATCAACCGGTCATCGAGCCAGGACTCCAGCCGGTAAACCATGGCCGGATTGCCCCCGAACGGCCGCTCGCTGAAAGCGTCGATCTGATGAAACTCAAGCTGCATAAGCCTTCTCCTTGAACCGTCGGCCGCCAGCATGGGCCCTGAACGCCCGCGAGCGACAGACACAGAAGAAGGGATTTTCCTGCATACAGCGGCGGCCTTTTCCGCCGCCGATACAACTCAAGCCCGACCGATATCGGCGAACTTGGCCTGGGTGTGCTCGGCCAGCACCGCCGGCGCCAGCTCGACTTCCAGGCCGCGGCGCCCGGCGCTGACAAAGATGCTGGAGTAGGGCTGCGCGCTGTTGTCGATAAAGGTCCGCAGGCGCTTCTTCTGCCCCAGCGGGCTGATGCCTCCCAGCAGATACCCGGTGGCGCGCTGAGCAGCAGCCGGGTCAGCCATTTCGGCCTTCTTCACCCCCGCGGCATGGGCCAGGGCCTTGAGGTCAAGACTTCCGACGACCGGCACCACCGCCACCAGCAATTCGCCCTTTTCACTGCTGGCGAGCAATGTCTTGAACACCTGGGCCGGGTCAAGATCGAGCTTCTCCGCCGCCTCCAGGCCGTAAGAGGCCGCCTTGGGATCATGTTCGTAACTGTGGATGCGATGTTCGGCGCGAACTTTTTTCAGCAAGTCCAGTGCAGGGGTCATGGCAGCTCCAGGCGAGGAATGAAAAGGCAAAACAAAGCGCCGGAATTTTAGGCCATTCATCAGCAAAAGGCTCTATTCCAAGCCTTGATAACGGCCCCGCGCGAGCGCTGAAGCCAGCACACCTGTCATTCCCGACACCAGGCTCCGGAATCATTCATTTGATTGATATCTATAAAATGACTGCTCGTTCACTTTCGACCTTTGACAGCGGTGTTTCTTGTCTATATTTTTTCGTTTCTGAATATCATGCGGTAGATCCAAGGTTGTACCCAGCAGCAAGACGAGGCCGGAATGGGGATTCCGTCTTCGTTGGAAGTCGCGCTCCGTGCCTTTTGCAGCAGCGCCAGACAACAACAAAAATCGAGGTTCACATGACAACTGCTCTGCAACAACCGTCGCTATCGGGTCAATGCATCGCCGAGTTTCTGGGTACTGCACTGTTGATCTTCTTCGGCACCGGCTGCGTCGCCGCGCTCAAGGTCGCGGGGGCCAGCTTTGGCCTGTGGGAAATCAGCATCATCTGGGGGGTGGGCGTCAGCATGGCGATCTACCTGACCGCCGGAGTTTCCGGCGCGCACCTGAACCCGGCCGTGAGCATCGCCCTGTGCCTGTTCGCCGATTTTGAAAAACGCAAACTGCCGTTCTACATGCTCTCCCAGGTCGCTGGCGCCTTCTGCGCCGCCCTGTTGGTTTACACGCTGTACAGCAACCTTTTCTTCGATTTCGAACAAGCCCACCAAATGATTCGCGGCTCCCAGGCCAGCCTGGAACTGGCCTCGGTGTTCTCCACCTTCCCCAATCCGGCCCTGTCCACGGCTCAGGCGTTCCTGGTGGAAGTGGTGATCACCGCGATCCTCATGGGCGTGATCATGGCCCTGACCGATGACAACAATGGCCTGCCCCGCGGCGCGATGGCACCGTTGCTGATCGGCCTGCTGATTGCCGTGATCGGCAGCGCCATGGGCCCACTGACCGGCTTCGCGATGAACCCGGCGCGGGACTTCGGGCCTAAACTGATGACGTTCGTCACCGGCTGGGGTGAAATCTCCCTCACCGGCGGCCGTGATATTCCGTATTTCCTGGTGCCCATCTTCGCTCCGATCCTGGGTGCCTGCCTCGGTGCAGCGGCCTACCGCGGACTGATTGCGCGCCACCTGCCCAACGCGGCGGTAGCCCCGCAGGCCCAACAGGCCGCCGATGGCAAAGTCAAAGCTTCCTGAATCCAGCGGCGCGTGATCCTGCCCAAATCGATCGCGCGCCAGTTCTCTCTCCCTTATTTCGTCCAAGGCAATCGACATGACCGACATTCAGAATAAGAACTACATCATTGCCCTCGATCAGGGTACGACCAGTTCCCGCGCGATCATTTTCGACCGCGACGCCAACGTGGTCTGCACCGCCCAGCGCGAGTTCGCCCAGCACTACCCACAAGCCGGCTGGGTCGAACATGACCCGATGGAAATCTTCGCCACCCAGAGCGCGGTGATGGTCGAGGCCCTGGCGCAAGCCGGCCTGCATCATGACCAGGTGGCCGCCATCGGCATCACCAACCAGCGTGAAACCACCGTGGTCTGGGACAAGACCACCGGCCGCCCGATCTACAACGCGATCGTCTGGCAGTGCCGCCGCAGCACCGAAATCTGCCAGCAGCTCAAGCGCGACGGCCACGAAGACTACATTCGCGAAACCACCGGCCTGGTCACCGACCCCTACTTCTCCGGCACCAAGCTCAAGTGGATCCTCGATAACGTCGAAGGCAGCCGCGAACGCGCCCGTAGCGGCGAGTTGCTGTTCGGCACCATCGACAGCTGGCTGATCTGGAAATTCACCGGCGGCAAGACCCACGTCACCGACTACACCAACGCCTCGCGAACCATGCTCTTCAACATCCACACCCTGGAGTGGGACGCGAAGATGCTGGAAGTCCTGGATATCCCACGGGAAATGCTCCCCGAAGTGAAATCCTCGTCAGAAATCTACGGCCGCACCAAGAGCGGTATCGCCATCGGCGGCATCGCCGGCGACCAGCAAGCGGCGCTGTTCGGCCAGATGTGCGTCGAGCCGGGCCAGGCCAAGAACACCTACGGCACCGGTTGCTTCCTGCTGATGAACACCGGCGACAAGGCGGTGAAATCCCAGCACGGCATGCTCACCACCATCGCCTGCGGCCCGCGCGGCGAAGTGGCCTACGCCCTGGAAGGTGCGGTATTCAACGGTGGCTCCACCGTGCAGTGGCTGCGTGATGAACTGAAGATCATCAACGACGCCCACGACACCGAATACTTCGCCAACAAGGTCAAGGACAGCAACGGCGTGTACCTGGTGCCAGCTTTCACCGGCCTCGGCGCCCCCTACTGGGACCCCTACGCCCGTGGCGCGCTGTTCGGCCTGACCCGTGGCGTACGCGTGGATCACATCATCCGCGCCGCCCTGGAATCCATCGCCTACCAGACCCGCGACGTGCTCGACGCCATGCAGCAGGATTCCGGTGAACGCCTCAAAGCCCTGCGCGTGGACGGCGGCGCCGTGGCCAACAACTTCCTCATGCAGTTCCAGGCCGACATCCTCGGCACTCAGGTGGAGCGCCCGCAAATGCGCGAAACCACAGCCCTGGGCGCCGCTTACCTGGCCGGCCTGGCGTGCGGTTTCTGGGGCAGCCTGGAAGAACTGCGAGGCAAGGCGGTGATCGAGCGCGAGTTCGAACCCCAGCTGGCCGAAGCGGAAAAAGAAGGCCTGTACGCAGGCTGGAAGAAGGCCGTCAGCCGCACCCGCGACTGGGAACCGCACGACGAGGCCAAATAAGCCAAGCCGTGGATAGGTAACCGCTTGTAACTGGTCGGGAGGGGATTCCTGCGGCATCATGGGCAAATTTTGCACGGCAGCCCAAAGGAAGCCCCATGAATCTGCCTCCCCGTCAGCAGCAAATCCTCGACCTGGTCCGCGAACGCGGCTACGTCAGCATCGAGGAATTGGCCCAGCTGTTCGTTGTGACCCCGCAAACCATCCGCCGCGATATCAACCAGCTGGCGGAAGCCAATCTGCTGCGCCGCTACCACGGCGGCGCGGCCTATGACTCCAGCGTAGAAAACACCGCCTACGCCATGCGCGCCGACCAGATGCGCGATGAAAAGCAGCGCATCGGTGAAGCCGTTGCCGCGCAGATCCCCGATCACGCCTCGCTGTTCATCAATATCGGTACCACCACCGAATCCATTGCCCGCGCCCTGCTCAACCACAACCATCTGAAGATCATCACCAACAACCTGCACGTGGCCTCGATGCTCAGTGCCAAGGATGATTTCGACGTGCTGCTCACCGGCGGCAATGTGCGCCGTGACGGTGGAGTGGTGGGCCAGGCCAGTGTCGACTTCATCAACCAGTTCAAGGTGGACTTTGCCCTGGTGGGTATCAGCGGCATCGACGAGGACGGCAGCCTGCTGGACTTCGACTATCAGGAAGTGCGGGTTTCCCAGGCGATCATCGCCAATGCCCGGCAGGTGATCCTGGCCGCCGACTCCAGCAAGTTCGGGCGCAACGCCATGATCCGCCTGGGGCCCATCAGCCTGATCGATTGCCTGGTCACCGACCAGCAACCAGTCCCGGCGCTGACCCAACTGCTCAACCAGCACAAGATCCGCCTCGAAGTGGTCTGAGCCCTCTTCCCTCCGCCAAGACGAAGCAGGCCGCATTCGAACACCGGCCCACGGCCGGCTCGATAGCGCCCTCGCGCACCTGCTTCGTACCGCCAGCACCTCCAGGCGCGCGGCAACCGCTGCATCAATCGCCTGACAATGTTCGAAAACCATCTTCCGAAGCTGTTTCGATCAGTTTTTTCAATCGAAGTGCGCTGGATGCGTGGGTCTTTATGCGCTAGTATTTTCGAAAATGAACATTAATGTTCGAATTCAAATATCAAAGCAACACGAGGCCTGTCGATGCCCACTTCTACCTTGCCCGCGCGCCCTCTTGCCGAGGTTTACGATATCGCCGTCATCGGCGGTGGGATCAATGGTGTTGGAATTGCCGCGGATGCGGCAGGTCGCGGCCTGTCCGTGTTCCTTTGCGAAAAGGACGACCTGGCCAGCCACACCTCGTCGGCCAGCAGCAAGCTGATCCACGGCGGCCTGCGCTACCTCGAACATTACGAATTCCGCCTGGTGCGCGAGGCCCTGGCCGAACGTGAAGTGCTGCTGGCCAAGGCGCCGCATATCGTCAAGCCCATGCGCTTTGTCCTGCCGCACCGGCCACACCTGCGTCCGGCCTGGATGATTCGCGCCGGCCTGTTCCTTTATGACCACCTGGGCAAGCGGGAAAAACTCGCCGGCTCGCGCAGCCTGAAGTTCGGTGCCGACAGCGTGCTGAAGGCCGAGATCACCAAGGGCTTCGAATACTCCGATTGCTGGGTCGACGATGCGCGCCTGGTGGTGCTCAACGCCATGGCCGCCCGGGAACAGGGTGCCCACGTGCACACCCAGACCCGCTGCATCAGCGCCCGCCGCAGCAAAGGCCTGTGGCAACTGGAGCTGGAACGCGCCGACGGCAGCCTGTTCTCCATCACCGCCAAGGCCCTGGTGAACGCGGCCGGCCCCTGGGTCGCCAAGTTCATCAAGGACGACCTGAAACTGGAGTCGCCGTACGGCATCCGCCTGATCCAGGGCAGCCACCTGATCGTGCCCAAGCTGTACGAAGGCGAGCACGCGCACATCCTGCAGAACGAAGACCAGCGCATCGTCTTCACCATTCCCTACCTCAACCAGTTCACCCTGATCGGCACCACCGACCGGGAATACACCGGCGACCCGGCCAAGGTGGCGATCACCGAAGGCGAAACCGATTACCTCTTGCAGGTGGTCAACGCGCACTTCAAGAAACAACTGAGCCGCAGCGACATCCTGCACAGCTATTCCGGTGTTCGCCCACTGTGCAACGACGAATCCGACAACCCTTCGGCCGTTACTCGCGACTACACCCTGGCCCTTTCCGGCACAGGCGAGGAAGCACCGCTGCTCTCGGTGTTCGGCGGCAAGCTGACCACCTATCGCAAGCTGGCGGAATCGGCCATGGCGCAGCTGGCCCCCTACTTCAAGCAGGCCAAGCCGAGCTGGACCGCCCAGGCCACCCTGCCCGGCGGCGAGAACATGAGTACGCCACAGGCCCTGGCAGAAGCCATCCGCAAGAAGTTCGACTGGGTACCCAGCCAGATCGCCCAGCGCTGGGCCACCACCTACGGCAGCCGCACCTGGCGCCTGCTGGAGGGCGTGCACAGCCTCAACGACCTCGGCGAACACCTGGGTGCCGGCCTCTATACCCGCGAAGTGGATTACCTGTGCAGTGAAGAATGGGCGATCAAGGCCCAGGACATTCTCTGGCGCCGGAGCAAGCTCGGGTTGTTCACCACCGAGGCGCAACAGCAGCACTTGCAGGATTATCTGCAGCAGGTCGAGCTCAATCGCGGCAAGATCAAGGCCGCCTGAGCCACACAGGCAAACACAAGCCCCTGCGCCGAAAGGCCCGGGGGCTTTTTTGTGGGCCCGGGATTGAACGTTTCGCCGGCAAGCCGGTTCCTACAAGAGCGGGCCGCGTTCGGTTTTCCGAATGGCGAAGCACACAAGATTCGGTTAACCGGATAAAACACTGCAAAACACCGCCTCATAAATATTTAATAGCCTTTGAAATCAAGGCTTTGATCATGATCAAGTGGCCTGGCACGACTCATGCTCTACACTGTGCGACGAATGCCTGTCGTGCCAACACACCAGGAGCCGTCAAGGCATTCGCTGTATAAAAGAGCCGTCGAACTGGCTTCATAAAAAAAACAAATGTCGAGGAAATATTGATGCGCATCGTTCCCCATCTGTTGGGCGCAGCTATCGCTGCCGCTCTGATTAGCACTCCAGTTTTCGCTGCCGAGCTCACCGGCACACTGAAGAAAATCAAAGAGTCCGGCACCATCACCCTCGGACATCGCGACGCTTCCATCCCGTTTTCCTACATCGCTGACGCTTCCGGCGTGCCAGTGGGCTACTCCCACGACATCCAGCTGAAAATCGTCGAAGCGATCAAGAAAGACCTCGACATGCCCGACCTCAAGGTCAAGTACAACCTGGTCACCTCCCAGACCCGTATCCCACTGGTGCAGAACGGCACCGTGGACGTCGAGTGCGGCTCCACCACCAACAACGTGGAACGCCAGCAACAGGTCGACTTCTCGGTCGGCATCTTCGAAATCGGTACCCGTCTGCTGTCCAAAAAGGACTCGACCTACAAGGATTTCGCTGACCTGAAAGGCAAGAACGTGGTGACCACCGCCGGCACCACCTCCGAGCGCATCCTCAAGGCGATGAACGCCGACAAGCAGATGGGCATGAACGTGATCTCCGCCAAGGACCACGGTGAGTCGTTCCAGATGCTGGAATCGGGCCGCGCCGTTGCCTTCATGATGGACGACGCTCTGCTGGCCGGTGAAATGGCCAAGGCCAAGAAGCCGACCGACTGGGCCGTGACCGGTACCCCTCAGTCGTACGAAATCTACGGCTGCATGGTGCGCAAGGGCGATGCCCCGTTCAAGAAAGCCGTGGATGACGCCATCGTCGCCACCTATAAGTCGGGCGAAATCAACAAGATCTACGACAAGTGGTTCCAATCGCCGATCCCGCCAAAAGGCCTGAACCTGATGTTCCCGATGAGCGACGAGCTCAAGGCCCTGATCGCCAACCCGACCGACAAAGCGGCTGACGACAAAAAGTCCTGATTCCTGACTAACCTTATCTCCTGAAGGGGCGCCGCCCTTTCAGGAGCCTGTCACTACCTGCTGGCATTTTTTGGAAACACTCGAACCGGTGGTTGTCGAGCCGATCGCGTGTGCCTGATCGTCATGATCAGGCGGGAACGGACGTCCCCAGGCGGGTGCTTGTACATCGAACGATCTGAGGGGTAACCCTAATGAATTACAACTGGGACTGGGGCGTGTTCTTCAAGTCCACCGGCGTGGGCAGCGAGACCTATCTCGACTGGTTCATCACCGGCCTGGGCTGGACCATCGCCATCGCCGTGGTGGCCTGGATCATCGCGCTGCTGCTGGGCTCGATCCTCGGCGTCATGCGCACCGTGCCGAACCGTCTGGTGTCGGGCATCGCCACCGTCTACGTGGAGATCTTCCGTAACGTGCCGCTGCTGGTGCAGCTGTTCATCTGGTACTTCCTGGTGCCGGACCTGCTGCCGGAAAACCTCCAGGAGTGGTACAAGCAGGACCTCAACCCGACCACCTCGGCCTACCTGAGCGTCGTCGTGTGCCTGGGCCTGTTCACCGCCGCGCGGGTCTGCGAACAGGTACGTACCGGCATCCAGGCCCTGCCCCGCGGCCAGGAATCCGCCGCGCGCGCCATGGGCTTCTCGCTGCCGCAGATCTACTGGAACGTGCTGCTGCCCCAGGCCTACCGGATCATCATTCCACCGCTCACCTCGGAATTTCTCAACGTCTTCAAGAACTCCTCCGTGGCATCCCTGATCGGCCTCATGGAGTTGCTGGCCCAGACCAAGCAGACCGCCGAGTTCTCGGCCAACCTGTTCGAGGCCTTCACCCTGGCTACCCTGATCTACTTCACCCTGAACATGAGCCTGATGCTGCTGATGCGCCTGGTGGAGAAGAAAGTGTCGGTCCCCGGCCTGATCTCCGTGGGAGGTAAATAATGGAATTCGACTTCTCGGGCATCATCCCGGCCATTCCCGGCCTGTGGAACGGCATGTTGATGACCCTCAAGCTGATGGTCATGGGCGTGGTCGGCGGGATCATCCTCGGCACCTTGCTGGCCTTGATGCGCTTGTCCCACAACAAGCTGCTGTCGAACCTGGCCGGCGCCTACGTCAACTACTTCCGCTCGATCCCGCTGCTGCTGGTGATCACCTGGTTCTACCTGGCGGTGCCTTTCGTGCTGCGCTGGATCACTGGCGAAGACACCCCGATCGGCGCGTTCACCTCGTGCATCGTGGCCTTCATGATGTTCGAAGCGGCGTACTTCTGCGAAATCGTCCGTGCCGGCGTGCAGTCCATTCCCAAGGGCCAGATGGGCGCAGCCCAGGCACTGGGCATGAGCTACGGCCAGACCATGCGCCTGATCATCCTGCCCCAGGCGTTTCGCAAGATGACCCCGCTGCTGCTGCAGCAGAGCATCATCCTGTTCCAGGACACCTCCCTGGTGTACACCGTGGGCCTGGTGGACTTCCTCAACGCCTCGCGTTCCAGCGGCGACATCATCGGCCGCTCCAATGAATTCCTGATCATCGCTGGTCTGGTCTATTTCACAATCAGCTTTGCCGCCTCGCTGCTGGTCAAGCGTCTGCAAAAAAGGTTCGCCGTATGATCTCTATCAAGAACATCAACAAGTGGTATGGGGACTTCCAGGTGCTGACCGATTGCAGCACCGAGGTCAAGAAAGGTGAAGTGGTGGTGGTCTGCGGGCCATCCGGCTCCGGCAAGTCGACCCTGATCAAGTGCGTCAACGCCCTGGAACCCTTCCAGAAAGGCGACATCGTGGTCGACGGCACCTCCATCGCCGACCCCAAGACCAACCTGCCGAAACTGCGCTCCCGCGTGGGCATGGTGTTCCAGCATTTCGAGCTGTTCCCGCACCTGACCATCACCGAGAACCTGACCATCGCGCAGATCAAGGTGCTGGGCCGCAGCAAGGAAGAAGCCACCAAGAAAGGCCTGCAACTGCTGGACCGCGTCGGCCTCGCCGCCCATGCCCACAAGCACCCGGGCCAGCTGTCCGGCGGCCAGCAACAGCGCGTGGCCATCGCCCGCGCCCTGGCCATGGACCCGATCGTCATGCTGTTCGATGAACCGACCTCGGCCCTGGACCCGGAAATGGTCAACGAGGTGCTGGACGTCATGGTGCAACTGGCCCAGGAAGGCATGACCATGATGTGCGTGACCCACGAAATGGGCTTTGCCCGCAAAGTGGCGAACCGGGTGATCTTCATGGACAAGGGCCAGATCATCGAGGACTGCCAGAAAGAAGAGTTCTTCGGCGATATCAGCGCCCGCTCCGAACGTGCCCAGCACTTCCTCGAGAAGATCCTGCAGCACTAAACCTGTGCTTCTGTAGGAGCCGGCTGGCCGGCGAAGGGGACGCACCTGGCTCCCCTATCGCCAGGGTCGCCCTCTTCGCCGGCCGGCCGGCTCCTATGGACACCGCACAGTGGTTGACCCAAGGCATCTGTGATGAAATGCGACCCCACTCTCTATCGCGCCGCGCCGCCATCACTTGCCGTGAAACCCCGTCTGATCCGCCATCTGTTCCTGCCGCCCCTGGTCATCCTGCTGATGATCGGCCTGGGTTACGTCGGCTTCTGGATCAGCGAACACAACGGTATCCGCACCCTCAGTGAAAATGGCCAGCGCCAACTGGAGCTGCATGCCCGCGCCGTAGAAAGTGAAATCAGCAAGTACACCTATCTGCCGAGCCTGCTGGAGCTGGAATCCAGTGTCTCCGAGCTGCTGGCCGATCCCTCGCCGGAACACCGGCAAACCGTCAATCAATACCTCGAAGGCCTGAACCGCCGCAGCCGCAGCCGCGCCATCTATGTCATGGACACCACCGGCCGCGTGCTGGCCACCAGCAACTGGCGCGACGTCGACAGTTACCTCGGCGAAGACCTGTCGTTCCGGGCCTATTACCAGAATGCCGTGCGCGGCCAGCCGGGCCGCTTCTACGGCATCGGCAGCACCAATGGCGAACCCGGCTACTACTTGGCCCATGGCCTGGAGGAGCAAGGCAAGATCATCGGCGTGGCGGTGGTCAAGGTACGCCTGGAAGCCCTGGAAGAGCGCTGGCAACGGGCTCGCCTGGAGGCTTTCGTCAGCGATGAGAACGGCATCATCATCCTCTCCAGCGACCCGGCGCGCCGCCTCAAGTCGGTTCGCCCGCTGAGCGACGACACCAAGGAGCGCCTGGCCCGCAGCCTGCAGTACTACTGGTTCCCTCTCAACGAACTGGAGCCCCTGGCTCGAGAGCGCCTGGCCGAAGGCGTGGAGAAGCTGACCTTCCCCGCCAACACCGAACTGGTGTCCGACGAGCAGGCCATCAGCTACCTGTCACAGACCCGGCCCCTGAGCGACACGCCGTGGAATTTCACCCTGCTCACGCCCTTGCAGGACCTGCGCCGCGAAGCCATCAACCAGGGCATCCTGGTGGCCGTGGCCTTTGCCCTGGTGGCCTTTTTGCTGATCGCCTGGAATGAACGGCGCAAGGTCATCGCCACCCGCCTGGCCGCCCGTGAAGCCCTGCAGGAAGCCAACAGCCAGTTGGAACGACGGATCACCGAACGCACCGCCGATCTGCGGGCCAGCAACGAGCGGCTCAAGGGTCAGATCCGCGAGCGCCGCCAGGCCGAGGAAACCCTGCGCCGGGCCCAGGATGAACTGGTCCAGGCCGGCAAGCTGGCGGCCATCGGCCAGATGTCCACCAGCATCGCCCACGAGTTGAACCAGCCGCTGGCGGCGCTGCGCACCTTGTCCGGCAACACCGTGCGCTTCCTCGAACGCGGCGCCCTGGACACCGCCAGCGCCAACCTCAAGACCATCAACGAACTGATCGACCGCATGGGCCGCATCACCGCCAGCCTGCGCTCCTTCGCCCGCCGCGGCGACGACCAGGGCCAGGCCAGCCTGGACAAGGCGGTGGACGCGGCCCTGCAGATCCTCAACGCGCGCATCGAACCCCTGCCCCTGCAACTGCACCGCGACTTTATCGAACAGACCCTGCAGATCGACCAGACCCGCCTGGAGCAGATCCTGGTCAACCTGATCGGCAACGCCCTGGACGCCATGCAGGCGCAACCGGCGCCGCAATTGTGGCTGGAGGGCGAGTTCAGCGACGGCAAGTACCGCCTGCGGGTCCGCGACAACGGCCACGGCATCGATGCCGAAGCGCGCAAGCACCTGTTCGAACCCTTCTTCACCACCAAACCCGGCGAGCAGGGCCTGGGCCTCGGCCTGACCCTGTCCGCCAGCCTCGCCGCCGCCACCGGCGGCAGCCTGGGGGTGGAACACCCGGCAAGCGGCGGCACCGCCTTTGTCCTCAGCTTGCCCCTGGCAAGCCCCACTCAAGCCGAGCCGATATGAACAACGAGCTGACCGTGCTGATCGTCGAAGACGACCCCCATGTCCTGCTGGGTTGCCAACAGGCCCTGGCCCTGGAAGACATTCCCTGCATCGGCGTGGGTAGCGCCGAAGAAGCCCTGGCCCAGGTCGGTGAAAACTTTCCCGGCATCGTGGTCAGTGACATCCGCCTGCCAGGCATCGACGGCCTGGAACTGCTGAACCGCCTCAAGGCCCTCGACCGCAGCCTGCCGGTGGTGCTGATCACCGGCCACGGCGACATTTCCATGGCCGTCGGCGCCATGCAGAAAGGCGCCTACGACTTCATGGAGAAACCCTTCTCCCCCGAGCGCCTGGTGGACGTGGCCCGCCGTGCCCTGGAACAACGGGGCCTGGCCCGCGAAGTGACCTCGCTGCGCCGGCAGCTGGCCGAGCGCAATTCCCTGGAAGGACGGATCATCGGTCGCTCGCCGGCCATGCAGAACCTGCGGGAGTTGATCGCCAACGTCGCCGATACGTCGGCCAACGTGCTGATCGAAGGCGAGACCGGCACCGGCAAGGAACTGGTCGCCCGCTGCCTGCACGACTTCAGCCGGCGCCACCAGCAGCAGTTCGTTGCCCTGAACTGCGGCGGCCTGCCGGAAAACCTCTTCGAGAGCGAAATCTTCGGCCACGAGGCCAACGCCTTCACCGGCGCCGGCAAGCGGCGCATCGGCAAGATCGAACACGCCCATCAGGGCACGCTGTTCCTCGACGAAGTGGAAAGCATGCCGATCAACCTGCAGATCAAACTCTTGCGAGTGCTGCAGGAGCGCACCCTGGAACGCCTGGGTTCGAACCAGAGCGTGGCCGTCGACTGCCGGGTGATTGCCGCCACCAAGTCGGACCTGGACGAAATGAGCCGGGCCAAGGCGTTTCGCAGCGACCTGTACTACCGCCTCAACGTGGTGACCCTGGAACTGCCGCCCTTGCGCGAACGCCGCGAAGACATCCTGCAGTTGTTCGAACACTTCCTGCAGCAATCGTCCCTGCGCTTTGACCGCGTGGCACCGGAGTTGGACAACCAGACCCTGTCGACCCTCATGAGCCACGACTGGCCGGGCAATGTGCGCGAACTGCGCAACGTCGCCGAACGTTTCGCACTCGGCTTGCCGGCGTTCAAGAAAACCGGCGGCAGCGCGGCCCAGGGGCTGGGGTTTGCCGAGGCCGTGGAAGCCTTCGAACGCAACCTGTTGAACGATGCCTTGCAGCGCAGCGGCGGCAACCTGACCCAGGCCAGCCAGGAGCTGGGCATGGCCAAGACCACGCTGTTCGACAAGGTCAAGAAGTACGGCCTTAGCCACTAACCCAAGGCGCAATCAACCATGGATCTCGTATTGAAGGCCGCCCTGGGCGCGGCGGTGGTGGTGATTCTGGCGGCCCTGGCCAAGACCCGGAACTACTACATCGCCGGGCTGGTGCCGCTGTTCCCGACCTTTGCCCTGATCGCCCACTACATCGTCGGCAAGGGCCGTTCGCTCGACGACCTGAAGACCACCATCCTGTTCGGCATGTGGTCGATCATTCCCTACTTCGTCTACCTGGCGACCCTCTATGTGATGGTCGACCGCCTGCGCCTGGAAGCCTCCCTGGCGGTGGCCGCCGTGGCCTGGCTGATAGCCGCGACGATCCTGGTCAGCGTCTGGGTGCGCCTCCACGCCTGAGGCCCTGCCCTTTCTGTAGGAGCGAGCTTGCTCGCGAAGCCGGCGCCGCGGTCTGTCGCCGGCCACCCTGGCCCGACCCTTGCATTTACCCGGCAAAGCCCATCCAGCCTGCGTTTAAGCACTATCACGCCGTTTCTGGAGGGCGCTGCCATGGGTAAAGAACACCTTGAATATCTTAGATCTCGACCACAGCCTGACCGCCCAGGAGCCGATCATGCGGCGCCTGAAAAGCGGCCAGGCGCGGCGTCTCGACCTGCTGGACCTGGGCCCCAAGCTGCGCCTGTGGTCCACCGAACGCACCTACCGCCACTTCACCGAGCGCCTGCGCCAGCGTCCCCGGCACAGCGGCCCGCAGCCGGAAATCTTCTTTGTCGGCTCCGGTGACTATCACCACCTGACCCCGGCCTTCCTCGGCGACCTCAAGGAGCCGGTGAGCCTGATTCACTTCGACAACCACCCGGACTGGGTACGCCTGGCCCCGCGCCGGCACTGCGGTTCCTGGGTCAACCGGGCGCTGAAGCTGCCGAACATCCAGCGCATCGTCACCCTCGGCCCGTGCAGCGAAGACCTGCACAACCCGCAGTTGCGCGGCGGCAATGTCAGCGCCCTGAAGCACGGCAAGCTGCAACTGTTTCCCTGGCAGCACGCGCCGTCCAAGGTCTGGGGGCGGGTCGGCGATGGCGCCGGGCACCAGCAACAGGAAAACCACCTGCACTGGCGCAACCTGGCGGAGCTGGACTGGCAGGCCTTCCTCGAACAAATGATCGACAGCCTGCCCACCGAGGCGGTGTGGATCACCATCGACAAGGATGTGCTGGCCAGCGAGGACGCCGCCACCAATTGGGACCAGGGCGGCATGCGCCTGAGCCACCTGCTGCAGGCCCTGTGCGCACTGGCCGCACGCAAGCGGATCGTCGGCATCGACGTCTGCGGCGAATTCGCCAAGCCGGCCTTCAGCAACGCCTTCAAACGCTGGGAAGCCAAATCCGACCAGCCCCCAGCCGAGCGCTGGAGCCAGGACGACCTGTTGCGCAACTCAGTGACCAATGAAGCCCTGATTTCGCTGTTCGAGGAGCTGTTTCCGTGACCCTGACTGTTGTTCTGCTGGTGGCCTTTTCGATTCTCCTGGACGTGATCGGCCAGCTCTGTTTCAAGCTCGGCCTGGACCGCCTGCCGGAGCTGGAAGGCGGTTTTCGCCTGAACGCGTTCTGGGGCCAGGTGTTCAACGCACCCCTGCTGTGGTGTGGCATCGGCGCCTATGCGATCGAGTTTTTCGTCTGGCTCGAAGCCCTGTCCCGGGCCCCCCTGAGCCTGCTGTTCCCGGCTGCGGCCCTGGCCTATTGCGGCGTGGTACTGGCGGGCAAGGTGGTGCTGGGCGAGACCGTCAGCCGTCGTCGCTGGCTGGGCACCCTGGTGATCACCGCCGGGGTGATGCTGGTCTGCGTGGCCAGTACCTGAGCCTTATTCAACGAATAGAAGGAAGCGTTTCATGAGTTCCAATACCTCCCACGGCTGGCTGCACGAGCGTCTGGGCACCGTCGTGCTCTGGGCCCTGCTGATCGGCTTCGAGAGCGCCGGGCAGATCGCCACCAAGGTCGGTGGCGACCAGTTGGGCCAGATGGATTTCAACCTGCAATGGCTGGCGGCGGTGGCGGTCAATCCCGGCGTACTGATGGCGATTGCCTGCTACATCGGCGCGTTTTTCGTGTGGATGCTGATCCTGCGTCGCAGCAGCCTGTCCCTGGCCTTCCCCTTGAGCTCCCTGGTGTTCGTGGTGGTGCTGCTGGGGTCGTGGCTGGGCCTGGGCGAGCAGATCAGCCTGCTGCACTGGGTCGGCGTCTTCGTGATCATTGGCGGGATTGCCCTCCTGGCGGAGGGTGAAGAAGCCTGAAGGCCTCTTCGCTGGCAAGCCCGCTCCTACCGCTGGAAATAGGCGTTGTGCCCTTGTAGGCGCCGGCTTGCCGCAGAGGTCATGCCTGCTCAGGCCTTGCGGTGGGACACCAGAAAGCCCAGGCCGTGGGACACGGGAATCACTTTCACCCCCGCCGCCCGCTGCTGCTCGCGAATCTCGCGGTGGAAGGCCTTGACCTGGGTCCAGTGCATCTTCGGCCGGTAGTGATGCTCGGCGTGATAGCCGTTGTTCATCCAGATCAGGTTGTACAGCGGGCTGTAGGAACTCACGCCCCAGGCAATCGGCAGGTCGGGATTGCCCCCCAGATGCTCGTAGTAGCCATTGAGCGAAGACAACGACTGCCCCAGGTACCAGAACGGCAGCAGCACCAGTACCGCGTGCCAGTCATACAGCGCCAGCGCCAGGTAGAAGGCCACGGTGACGCCGATCTCCACCTTCACCCAGCGGGCATCGTCAGGCCGCTTGCGCTGCATTTCCTGGTAGATCTCCTTGGGGTCGTCACGGAAAAAACTCAGAAACGTGTAGGCCCAGGGGTTGTCCGGCTGGCCATCCTTGCCATGCAGGTAGATCGACAGCGGGTCGACGGTCTTGCCATTGGCGTCCGGCAGGTCGGAGTTGCCCCGGTGGTGGCGGTTGTGGATGTCACGGTACAGGGTCTGGGAAAAACCTATGGTCACCGACAGCAGCAGATCGAAGGCACGGTTCATCCACCCGGGGGTGAAATAGGCGTTGTGGATCTGATTGTGGGAAATGCTGTTGATGCTCCAGGACAGGCTGATCGCATAGAGCAGCGCAGCCGGGAAGATGATCCACCAGGACAGCGCATGGAAATCCAGCACCAGCCACAGCACAAAAGCGAAATGCGCCAGGGCCATGGTGATCGGGACCAGGTCCCAGAGGGAATAGGCGAGCAAGCGATAGGCGGGTCGAGCCATGAAGCACTTCCTGAGAAATTGAGTTCATGGCGGCTATTGCAAAGGCCAGACCAGCTTTATCGAGTGAACACTGCGGCAGGTGCTCGCGTACGGCAGCGCAGGCCTTGTTGCAGCCTGCGGCAGCGGCTGCGGGGACCTAGAACTTGTAGCTGATGGCGGTCTGGAACTGGCCCTGGTTGACCTCGCCCTTGTCCCGGACGATGGTGCTGTCCGCGGCGGAATTGACCAGGCGCGTCCAACTGGCACTGGTCACCAGCGCCCAGTTGTCCCCCAGGGGGAAATGGAAGTTCTGGCTCAGGGTGAAGTTCTGCATGCCACCGCTGGCGTTGTACTGGCCGATGCCGGAAGCCAGGGACTCCTTGGCGTCGACCCCGAAGAAGGTCTGGCTCTGGCGGCCATCGGCAAAGTGCAGGGTCAGGTTGTTGCTGCCAATGATGCCCAAGCCCAATGGGTAGCCGATCTCGCCGCCGACCTTGCCCAGCAAGCCCCCCTGGCCACCAGCGCCGCCCACCGCCTGGCCCACGGCGGCATACACCCGCCAGAAGTCGTCGGGGGCGTATTCGACGAAACCGCCGATATCGGCCATGTCACGGACATCGCGCAGGCCACGCAGCGCGCCGTCGGAATTGCGCCCCTGCAGGTAGTTGATGTACGGGCCGATGCTCAAACCATTGCTCTTGAAGGCATCCCAGGTCAGGCCATCGTCGCCGCTCAGGCTGACATCGCCCCAATCCAGGTCCATGTACGGCAACGGCACGGTGTCGTAGCTGCTGCCCGTGGGGTCGTGGGGTTGATAGCCAATGCCGAGTCCCAGTTCACCGGTGATGCCGGGGGCGGCCATGGCGCCACAGGCGAGGGTCAGGGACAGCAGGCCGGCCAGCAGGACCGGGGGAGAAAGCCTTGGCATGAATGAGTTTCCTTGTCTGAACAGGCGCGCATCAATCACCAGAGCCGCCCTTGGGCGCAAGCACTGATGTTGTTTGTAGGAAGCTACAAAAATTGTAGCCAGATCCTTACAAATCACCTACCACCTTCGCCAAAGCCCCAGCCCCGTTGGCTTATCGCCACTTGGCACAGTCCCTGCTCTACCCCTGCCGCAAGCGCAAAGAGCGCTCTTATTCAACAGGTAACAGCAGATGATGCACTGGCATATCGTATGTGACTTCGACGGGACCATCTCCCGCGCCGACGTGATCGATAACGTTCTCCAACGCTTCGCCGACCCGAGCTGGGAAGGCATCGAGCAGGAATGGCTGGACGGTCACATCGGCTCCCGTGAATGCCTCAGCCGCCAACTGGCCCTGGTCAAGGCTTCGCCCGCCGAACTGCTGGGCTACTTCGACAGCGTCGAAATCGACCCCGACTTCCCCGACTTCGTCGATCACGTGATCGGCCTGGGCGCCTCCATAGAAGTGGTCAGCGACGGCATCGAACAAGGCATCGCCCGCATCCTGGCACGCAACTACGTGACCCTGCTGCCGATCCTCGCCAACCGCCTGCGCCAGGTCGACCACAACAGCTGGCGCATCGATTTCCCCTACGCCAGCGACGCCTGCCGCGCCGCCTCCGGCAACTGCAAGTGCAAGTCCACCCCACGCGGCAAGCGCGTGCTGGTGATCGGCGACGGCCAGTCGGACATGTGCGTGGCCTCCACCGCCGACTTCGTGTTCGCCAAGGACCGCCTGGCCGACTACTGCGAACGCAACAAGATTCCCCATGCGCGGTTCGACTCCTTCGCCGAACTACCAGCGCTGTTGGCCAAGCTGCCGAACAACGCCGCCAACGCCACCAATTTCTCTCTTGAAACCCAGGAACTCTTCCACCATGTCTGATATCCGCATCGCTACCGCAGAAGACCAGATCCTTCTGGAAAAAGAAGCCAAGTACTGCTCCTACGGCGATACCGTTCACTACATCGAACCCCCGCGCATCTTCAGCCGCTGCGAAGGCTCCTACGTCTGGGACACCAGCGACCAGGCTTACCTCGACCTGCAGATGTGGTACTCGGCGGTGAACTTCGGCTACGCCAACCCACGCCTGAACAACGCCCTCAAGCAACAGATCGACACCCTGCCGCAGATCGCCAGCCAGTACCTGCACAAAGGCAAGATCGAACTGTCGGAAATGATCGCCGTGGACGCCAAGAAGAAGTTCGGCCTCGACGGTCGCGTGCACTTCAACGTCGGCGGTTCGCAGTCGGTCGAGGACTCGCTGAAAGTGGTGCGTAACGCCACCAACGGCAAGAGCCTGATGTTCGCCTTCGAAGGCGGCTACCACGGTCGCACCCTGGGCGCCTCGTCGATCACCTCCAGCTACCGCTACCGTCGCCGCTACGGCCACTTTGGCGAGCGCGCGCAGTTCATCCCGTTCCCGTATCACTTCCGCGGCCCCAAAGGCATGACCAAGGAAGAGTACGGCAGCCACTGCGTGCAGCAGTTCGCCCGTCTGTTCGAAACCGAATACAACGGTGTGTGGGACCCGAAAGTCGGCCAGAGCGAATACGCCGCCTTCTACGTCGAGCCGATCCAGGGCACCGGCGGCTACGTGATCCCGCCAATGAACTTCTACAGCGAGCTCAAGCATGTGCTGGACCAGCACGGCATCCTGATGGTGGTCGACGAAATCCAGATGGGCTTCTACCGCACCGGCAAGCTGTGGTCGATCGAGCACTTTGACGTCAAACCGGACGTGATCGTGTTCGGCAAGGCACTGACCAACGGCCTCAACCCACTGGGCGGCATCTGGGCCCGTGAAGAGCTGATCAACCCGGGCGTGTTCCCGCCAGGCTCGACTCACTCGACCTTCGCCTCCAACCCGCTGGGCACCGCCGTGGGCCTGGAAATGTTCAAGATGACCAGCGAGATCGACTACGGCGCGATGGTCATGGAGAAGGGCAAGTACTTCCTGGCCGGCCTGCAAGACCTGCAGAAGCGCTACCCGATCATCGGCGACGTCGACGGCCTGGGCCTGGCCCTGCGCTGCGAGATCTGCACCACCGACGGTTTCACCCCGGACAAGGCGACCCTGGACTACATGGTCGAGGAAGGCATGAAGGGCGACATCGAAATCAACGGCCAGCGTCTGGGCCTGATCCTCGATGTGGGCGGCTACTACAAGAACGTCATCACCCTGGCCCCGTCGCTGGAAATCAGCTACGCGGAAATCGACCTGGGCATCGCCTTGCTGGACCGCCTGCTGGATCGGGCCATGAAGCGATGAGCCAGGCTGAGATCGATCTGGGCGAAGGCGACTCAGGCTTCGTTCTCGGCACGGGTCCGGTCGGGGTCTTGTTGATCCACGGCCTGACCGGCACCCCGACGGAACTCCGTCGGGTGGCCCAGGGCCTGGTCAAGGACGGTACGTGCACGGTGTACGTACCGACCCTGCCCGGGCACTGCGGGGACAACAGCGACCTGCAGGCCACCGGCTGGCAGGACTGGTACGAAGGCGTGCGCAAGACCTTCGCCGATGTGCAGCAGCGCCACGAGCAAGTGTTCGTCGGCGGCCTGTCCATGGGCGCGGTGATGTCCATGTACCTGGCGTCCGAGCATCCGGGCCGCATCAGCGGCCTGCTGATGTACTCCACCACCCTCAAGTACGACGGCTGGAGCATCAACAAGCTGGCGTTCCTGACGCCGTTGCTGATGAAGATTCCCTTTGGCGTGCACATCTGTCGCTTCGAAGAGAAGCCGCCCTACGGGATCAAGAACGAACGCCTGCGGGCCATCGTCGAGAAGCAGATGAAGGCCGGCCAGAGCAGCGACGCAGGGCTCCTGACCATGGAGGGCGTGACGGTGCGCGAACTGCACCGGATGAACGCCGTGGTCAAGAAACGCATGCCCTCGATCATGACCCCGGCCCTGGTGCTGCACTCCAGCGAAGACGACATCACCAGCACCTGGAACGCCGACTACGTGGAGCGCAAGCTCGGTGGTCCGGTGACCAAGATCCTCCTCGACAACTGCTATCACATGATCACCGTGGACCTGCAGTACCAGCGAGTGATCGAGCTGAGCGCAGACTTCATCCAGCAGCGAGTGGTGGCGCCAGCAGTGCGCGAAGACTACCGACAACTGGCGTGACTTAAGGAAGAGACGTGATTACCGCCCAAGCCTTTTCAACCATACAGGCCATCGAACGCAGCGCCTGGAATGACTGTTTTCCAGAGGCCCTGGAGGATTGGGACTACTACCTGGCCGTGGAAAAGGCCGCCATCGCCGATTTCCGTTGGCGCTACCTGGCGGTGTACGAGGGCTCGACCCTGGTGGCGGTGGCGCCAGCCTTCACCACCCAGTATCGGCTCGATACCACGGTCTCCGGGCTGGCCAAGCGCTTCACCGAGCGCCTGGCACGCCAGTGGCCCGGTGCCCTGGAGCTGCGCCTGTACGCCATCGGCTCGCCGGTGGCCGAACAGTGCAACGCCGGCACCGCCAGCCATGTGCCCGCGCAACGTCGCCAGGAGCTGCTGGAACAGTTGCTGCAACTGGCCCGGCGCGACGCCGACAGCTTCGGCATTGGCCTGATGGCGGTCAAGGATGCGCCGAGCAACGACCAGCAATGGGCCGCCAGTTGCCTGGCCGCCGGCCTGCAAGCCATGCCGAGCCTGCCCACCGCGCTGCTGCCGGTGCCCTTTGCCTCGATCGACGCCTACCTCGGCACGCTGGGCAAATCCACCCGCAAGGACCTGCGGCGCAAGCTTCGCGCGCCGGCGCCGCGCATCGAGTGGCGACGGCAGATCGACGACGTGCTGCCCGACATCATGCGCCTCTACGAAGCCACCCTGAACCGCAGCGACCTGCAGTTCGAACGCCTGCCGGCGGAGTATTTCACCGGCATCCTCGAACAGCTGGACCAGCGCGCCGCCTGCGTCCTGTACTGGGTTCAGGATCAACTGGTGGCCTTCAACTTGGTGCTCATCGACCAGCATCGGCTGATCGACAAATTCTTTGCCCACGACTTGAACGTCACCCGTGAGCACAATCTGTATTTCCGCAGTTGGCTGGCCAACGTCGACTACTGTATTCAGCAGCGCATTCCCCTGTACGAGTGCGGTCAGGCCGGTTATGCCAGCAAGTTGCGCCTGGGTTGCCAGTTCACCGGTAACATGTTGTTTTTCCGGCATCGCAACCCCTTGCTCAATACCCTGCTCAAACTGATAAAACGCTTTGTCCGCCCGGATCGCTCCGACCCCGCCATGGCTGCTGCAATAAGCGAAAGTACATGACCAGAAAAGATCGTCGCCCTCCTCGCCCCTTCGCCATTTCCCGCTGGAGCCTGCAGCGCAAGCTGGTGCTGGCGTTCTGGCTGGTCAGCGTGATTCCCACCATGATCGCCGCGGAGCTCGCGGCCACCACGCTGTCGGAGATCTTCGACAGCAACGTGCGGATCTGGCTGCAGGAATCGACCAAGATCGTCGAGGTCGAGATCACCGAAATTCTCCATGACAACGCGCGGATCGCCCAGCTGTTCCTGCGCTACACGCGCCCGCCCACGGACCGCAATGCGGCCAAGCATGACAAGCTCACCGCCGACATCGCCGACTCCATGGGCATCGACGTGGTGGCGCTGATCCGCAAGAGCGACCACAAGGTGATGTTCACCACGGCCGCCGACGACGTGGTGGGGCAGATCAGCACTGCCTCCAATGCCGTGTTGCAGACCATCCAGGTCGGCGGCGTGGCCACTGGCGCGGTGGTCTCGACCTTCCAGACCACCCTGGACGGCGTCGACTACCAGTTGCTGATCGCCACTTACCTGGATGCCAGCTTCCTCACCAGCGTCGCCGACGTGCATTCCCTGGACCTGCGCCTGTACCTGGCCAAGGCCAATGACTTCTCGGAAATCTTCGCCACTCAGCGCTTCGAGGACCACCCGCTCAAGGTGCCGCACAAGATCGAAGACATCCTGCGCGCCACGCGCCAGCCGACCGAGCAGTTCACCAGCCGCTACAGCGGCCTGTATCGCCCGATCTTCAACGACAACGGCGAACTGGTGGGGGTGATTTTCAGTGGCCTGCTGCGTCACAGCAGCCTGGTCGGCCTAGTCAACCAGAGCAACCTGTTCATCCTGATCTTCCTGCTCAGCTCGGCCGCCTCGCTGTGCGTCGGCTGGCTGGTATCGCAGCGCCTGACCCGGCCGTTGCGCGGGTTGTCCAAGGGGGTACAGGCGGTGATCGCCGGCGACTACCGCCAGCGCGTACCGGTGATCGGTGGCGACGAGCTGGCGGAACTGAGCAGCACCTTCAACCACATGACCGAACGGCTGGGAGAGTTGCAGCACCTGGAAGCGCAGTTGCGCCGCCGCGATCGCCTGCACGCCCTGGGTGAAGTCGCCATGGGCCTGGCTCACGAGATCCGCAACCCGCTGGGCATCATCAAGACCGCCACGCAACTGCTGCACCGCCGCGCCAACCTGCCGGAAAACGACAAGCGCCACCTGGAATACGTGATCAGCGAGGTCAGCCGGATCAACGACCTGATCACCGAGTTCCTCGACTTCGCCAAGCCCAGCACGCCGATTCGCGCCACCCAGCTGGCGCGCCCGCTGGTCGAGGACCTGCTGGGCTTCTGCACCCCGGAGCTGGCCACCCACAAGATCGATGCACGCATCGACGACCAGGCCCCCGGCGCGACCATCCACGCCGACGCCCGCCAACTCAAGCAGGCGTGCCTGAACCTGATCCTCAACGCCATCGACGCGATGCCCGATGGCGGTCGCCTGACCCTGGGGATTGCCCAGCAGGACGACGAAACCATCATCAGCGTCAGCGACACCGGCCAGGGCATCGAGCCGGACATGCTGGAACGCATCTTCACCCCGTTCGTCACCACCAAGGCCTCGGGCACCGGCCTGGGATTGGCTAAAGTCTTCTCGATCATGGAAAGCCATGACGGCCACATCGAATGCGTCAGCGAAAAAGATGCTGGCGCCACCTTCAGCCTGTACATTCCGGCGAACGGTGAAGAGGACGACGAAGACAACGAGGACAGTGATGACGCATAACCTGCTGGTGGTGGATGACGAACCGAAACTCTGCGACTTGCTGTCCTCGGCCCTGAGCCAGAACGGCATCCAGGTGTTCACCGCAAGTAACGGCCTGCACGCCCTCAAGGTGCTGGAACAGGAAGACATCGACCTGGTGATCAGCGACTGGCGCATGCCCGGCATGGACGGGCCGCAACTGCTGGCGGAAATCAAGCAGCGCTACCCGCAGTTGCCGGTGATCGTGATGACCGCCTACAGCACGGTGAAAAATGCCGTGCAGTCGATGCGCAACGGCGCCTACGACTACATCGCCAAGCCCTTCGACATCGACGAGCTGGACATCACGGTCAGCAAGGCCTTGCAGTTTCGCGACATCCTCAAAGACAACCAGCGCATGCGCGCCGAGCTCGAAGAGCATCAGCAGATCGACAGCCTGGTGGGTGACAGCCCGGCCTTTCGCCAGGTGCTGCAGGCGGTGGATTCAGTGCGCGAAAGCAACGCCACCATTCTTCTGACCGGGGAAAGCGGCACCGGCAAGGAAATGGTCGCCCGGGCCATCCACAAGCATGGCAATCGCGCCGACAAACCGTTTGTTGCGGTCAATTGCGCGGCGATTCCCGAGGGCTTGCTGGAAAGCGAGATGTTCGGCCATCGCAAGGGCGCCTTCACCGGCGCCGTGGCGGACCGGGTCGGGCGCTTCCAGCAGGCCGACAAGGGCACCCTGTTTCTCGACGAGGTCGGCGACATGCCCCTGGCCCTGCAGGCCAAGATCCTCCGCGCCCTGCAAGAGCGGGTGATCGAGCCGGTGGGCGACCCACGGGAACGCAAGGTCGATGTGCGGGTGATTGCCGCGACCAACAAGAACCTGCTGGAAGCGGTGGCCAACAAGGAGTTCCGCGAAGACCTCTACTACCGCCTCAATGTGTTCCCGATCCCCTTGCCGGCGCTGCGCGAACGGGTCGAAGACATCGCCCCGCTGGCCCGGCACTTCGCCCACAGCCTGGGCGCCACCGCCGGCAAGCGCATCAGCGGCTTCAGCGCCAAGGCCCTGCAGGCCATGGCCAGCTACACCTGGCCGGGGAACATCCGCGAACTGCAGAACTGCGTGGAACGAGCCACCATCGTCGCCACCGGCCAGGTCATCGAAGAAAAGGACCTGCCGGGGTATCTGTTCGACACCCAGGCTCAGGGCGCCGAGAACAGCGCCGCCTTCAGCGTCGGCCCGCAAGTGCCCAGCGACCTGGAAGCGGCCCTGGCGGAAGTGGAAAAGGCCTACATCCTCGCGGCCCTGCAGCAGAGCAACGGCGTGCAGGCAGCCGCCGCGCAGCTGATCGGCATCTCCGAGCGCAGTTTCTGGTACCGGCTGAAGAAGCTCGGCATCCAGGTGGACAAGATCGTCCGCTGACGCGGTCAGCTGCAAGCGAAAAACTTGCCGCCTAGAGCACCCGCCCCCTCTCCAGCGGTTCGATCTGCGCCCAGTGGGAGGTGTCTTCCCGGTGGGTTTGCAGATACGGCAGCACCGCCGCCAACAGCGGCGCCTTGAAGGCTTCCTGGAAGCGGTGGGCCAGGCCCGGAATCAGTTTCAGTTGACTGCCCTGGATCTGCGCCGCCAGATGCACCCCGTGCATCACCGGCAGCAGGGGGTCGGCGGTGCCATGCACCACCAGGGTCGGCACCCGCAGTTGCTTGAGCAAGGCCACCCGACTCGGCTCGGCGAGGATCGCCATGATCTGGCGCTTGACCCCTTCCGGGTTGAACGCCCGGTCATAGGCCTGCGCAGCCTGCTGCAACAGGACCTGGCGGTCATCGCTGACCTTGGGGCTGCCCAGGGCCGCCAGCAGGTCGGCCTGCTGCTCCAGCGCTGCTTCCCGGCTCGGCGCATTGCGCCGTGAGAGCAGCTGCACCAAGGCCGCGTTCGGCGCCGGCAGGCCCTCGGCTCCGGAGCTGGTCATGATCAGGGTCAGGCTCTCGACGCGCCGCGGCTCCATGGCCGCCAGGCGCTGGGCAATCATCCCGCCCATGCTCGCCCCCAGCACATGGAACTGCTCGATATGCAGGGCGTCCATCAACCCCAGTGCGTCATCGGCCATGTCACTCAGGGTGTAGGGCGCCGCCACTGGCAAACCGAGCTTGTAGCGCAGCACTTCAAACGCCAGGTTGGCGCTGGCCGGGGCCTGGCGCCAGGTGGACAGGCCGACATCACGATTGTCATAGCGGATGACCCGAAAGCCCTGCTGACACAGGGCCACCACCACTTCATCCGGCCAGTGGATCAGTTGCCCCCCCAGGCCCATGACCAGCAGCAACGCCGGATCGGAGGTGCGGCCGATGCTCTGGTAAGCCAGGCTCACCTGCGGCAGGTCGACCCGTTGGGTCGGTACATTGACGTCGCAGCGCGCGGCCGCAAAAGACAGCTGGCCGAGCAACAGCCCGGCCAACAGCAGAAAAGTCGAAAGCAATCGTGCCCGCATGAAAAACACCGAAACGCAGAACCCCAGTAGAGCGCGAGTCTGATGAACCTGGATGATTCGCGCTGCCACAGTTGCGTGACAATTTGATGAAGATTGCCCAGCGGTAGATGCCTCGGGGGGCTGGCTGAGGTTTGCGGCTGGCTCTTCTGCCGGAATAGGCCTGCGGTTCAATCCGCGCGCAATGGTCGACAAGCTCCGACAACATGAGACAAACTCAACCCTTTCGATTTATCCACAAAATTCACTCATGGAGACCCTGGTGCTCGAAATCCGTCACCTGAAGACCCTGCACGCCTTGCGCGAAGCCGACAGCCTGGTTGAAGCCGCTGAACGCCTGCACCTGACCCAGTCCGCCCTGTCCCATCAGTTCAAGGAGCTGGAAGAGCGCCTGGGCATGCCGCTGTTCGTGCGCAAGACCAAGCCGGTACGCTTCACCAGCGCCGGCCTGCGCCTGCTGCAACTGGCGGATGCGACCCTGCCCCTGCTGCGCGGCGCCGAACGCGATATTGCCCGACTGGCCGGCGGCACCGCCGGGCGCCTGCACATGGCCATCGAATGCCACAGCTGCTTCCAGTGGCTGATGCCGACCATCGACCAGTTCCGCGATGCCTGGCCGGAAGTGGAACTGGACCTGGCCTCCGGCTTCTCGTTCGCCCCGCTGCCCGCCCTGGCCCGCGGCGACCTGGACCTGGTGGTGACCTCCGACCCGCTGGAGCTGGCAGGCATCACCTACGTGCCGCTGTTCACCTATGAGGCCATGCTCGCCGTGGCCAACCAGCACCCGTTGGCGAACAAGCCGTACATCGTCCCGGAAGACCTGCTGAGCGAAACCCTGATCACCTACCCGGTGGAACGCGACCGCCTGGACATTTTCACCCGTTTCCTCGAACCGGCAGACATCGAGCCGGCTCAGGTGCGCACCTCGGAGTTGACGGTGATGATGATGCAGCTGGTGGCCAGCGGCCGCGGTGTATGCGGCATGCCCCACTGGGCTTTGCACGAGTACAGCTCGCGGGGGTATGTGAAGGCCAAGCGGCTCGGGGAAAAGGGCCTGTTCGCCACCCTGTACGCGGCGATTCGCGCCGACATGCTGGATGCGCCCTACATGCGCGACTTCCTGCTGACGGCCAAGGACACCTCGTTCTCGACCCTGGATGGCGTCAGCGCCGTACGCTGAACACCGGCTTGCCAGCGACCCGGGCCGCACAGCCCGGGTCAACCTTCGGCCGGCAACGCCCGCCACATGTGGATCTTGTCGAAATACTCCTCGCCCACGCGCACCGCCAGAGGTTCCAGGCCGAACTGGACGAAGCCGCAGCGCTTATACAGGGACAGCGCGGCATCATTACCGGCGGTCACCGTCAGTTGAATCAGGCGCAACCCTTCATATTCAGCGGCCTCGGCCAGCAGGCCCTGGACCAGCCGGTAGCCCAGCCCGCTGTTGCGCTGCGCGCCGGTGACGTAGAGGCCAAACAGGGTCGCCTTGTGCCTGGCCTTCTCCCGCAGCTCGAAGGCCAGGCCGACCATCCCCAGCAAGCGCCCTTGGCAAAAGGCCCCCAGCAACACATCGAGCTCGCCGTCCAGGCGAGCGGCCCACCAGGCCAGGGGCAGTTTTTCCCGCTCTTTGACGCTGGAGGTGAAGGCCTGGGGATGGCGCTCATAGGCTTCGAGCATCAGGGCCCGGTATTGCTCGACATCCTCAGGGGTCAGGCGCTGGATCTGCATGCTCAATCGAGGGTCTTCTGTCCGCTAATGAATGAAACGCATTTTATCCTGCGGCCCTGCGCTTCATGAATGGCCACGGTGGCCAGGGGTGCACGGCCGTCGGCGGCTGATCAGCTCACGCGCCGCGGTTCGAACATCAGGCGCACGGCCAGCCCCGCCAGCACAAAGCCCATGACATAGCGCTGCACCGAGAGCCAGGTGGGGTTGCTGGCGAACCAGGAGGCAATGCCTGCGGCAAACAGGGCAATCAGCAGGTTCACCGAAAAGCTCACGCTGATCTGGGTCAGGCCGAGAATGATGCTCTGGGAGAACACCGAACCGTGCTCAGGGTTGATGAACTGCGGAAAGATCGACAGGTAGAACATCGCGATCTTGGGGTTCAGGGCACTGGTCAGAAACCCCATGGTCACCAGTTTGCGTGGTGAGTCCGCCGGCAACTGCTGGGCTTCGAAGGGCGAGCGCGCGCCGGGCTTGAGGGCCTGCCAGGCCAGCCACAGCAGGTACAGGGCGCCGGCCCACTTGAGTATTTCATAGGCCATCGGCACCGCCATGAACACCGCGGTCAGGCCCAGCGCAGCGGCGAACAGGTGAACGAAGAATCCCCCCACGACCCCCAATAACGACGTCACCCCGGCCTTGCGCCCCTGGCAGATCGAACGGGAAATCAGGTAGATCATGTTCGGCCCCGGGGTCAGCACCATCAGCAGGGAAGCAGCGGCGAAGATCAGGTAGTCGTGAAGTGGAATCATGGCAATCCTTGGCAATCGGAAGGGGTCAGTCGAAGCTCGTTTGAGCCTGGCGATAAAACGGCAAGATCAGATTGCGTGTCAACGGTGCCAGGTACAAATCACCGTCACCGGCCGGATCGATCCAGCGCACTTCCTCGATTTCCGCCGCGGGAGTCACCGGGCTGTCGATGTGGACCAGGAACACCTCGGCCTCCACCACATGCCCCGGCTCATTGGCCGCCGGTGCCGAGAATTGCTGCAGGTAGCGCGCCTGGGCCGGATCGATGCGCAGCCCCAGTTCTTCTTCCAGCTCGCGGGCCAGGGCGTGCAACGGTTGCTCACCGGCCTCGATCTTGCCGCCTGGCTGCATGAAGGCCTGGGTGCCACGCTTGCGCACCAGCAGGGTCTGGCCGTCGGCACCGATCAACAGCGCGGCGGCAATACGAATGATGGAGGGTGCAGCAACAGAAGACAGCGACATGGGAACCCGGGAGCCTTGAGAGTGGAGGCGCAAGGATCACATGTCCGGCGGTGGGCCGTCATCCGCCGCCGGCACTTTTCGATACACCCAGCACTTCGCGTCAGGCCCGCGCCGGCTGCTCCTGGGGCAGTTTGACGAACACGCTGTAACGCGCGCCTTCCATGGTTTCAAAGGCGATCAGCTTGTCCACCAGGGGCAGGTTGAGCACCTTGCCGGCGTTGAGCAAAAGCATGCCGTTGTCGGCATTCAGGTTACGCGCCAGGACCATTCCCGCCGTCAGCTCCCGGGTAGTGAGGACCTTCACCGCAGGGTCGCCCAGGGTCACATCGCTGAGGTACACCGAACACACCTGTATGAAGCCTTCCACCAGGTCCGGATCGTACAGCCGGCCCGCGTACTTGCGGATGAACACCAGGGCTTCATCGCTGTTCATGTGCCGCTCCAGGATCAGCCCGCACTGCAACTCGATGAAGTCCACCGCCAGCTTGAGCAGCCGCGAACCGAGGGGAATCGCCTCGCCCTTGAGGTGGTCGGGAAAACCGCTGCCGTCCCAGTGTTCCTGGTGATGGCGGATCAGCCGCGCGGCGTCCTGCACCGGCTCCAGGGTCATCAGCAGCGACTCGCTCTGCGCCGGATAGGCCCGATAACGCTCGCGCTGGTGGTGATGCAGCAGGTCCGCCGGGCTGATCATCATGCTGTCGCTCCAGCTCAGCTTGCCGATGTTGTGCAGCGCCGCGGCCATGGCCAGGTCGCGCTGGGCACTGGCGTCGATGCCATGGACCTTGCAGTAGGCGCGCACCAGTTCGATGACCCGCCGGTTGGTCTGCTTGTCCGCGGGCAGGCGCTGGTTGACCAGCAGGGAAAACAGCTCGGCGCCAGTGGCATAGCTGTGCTTGAGCTCCTCATAGGCCAGGTCGAGCATGTCGGCGGTTTGCTGCAGCTCCGCGGTGCGCGCGGCGACGCGTTTTTCCAGCTGCACATTGAGCGCCTTGAGCTCGGCGTTCTGCTGCTGGGCCAAGCGTTCCAGGCGCAGGCGTTCGCGCTCGGAGTGCTGATGCTCCAGGGCCTGGCGCAAGGCCAGCAGCAGCTCCTGGTCATCCGAGGATTTGCTCAGGTAGCGGTAGATCTCCCCTTCGTTGATGGCCTTGGCGATCAATTTCAGGTCCGGGTCACCGGTCAGCAGAATGCGCGTGGTGGTCGGGTACTGCTGATGCACCCGCGCCAGCAGGCTCGGGCCATCCATCTGCGGCAGATGGGCGGCGCTGATCACCAGGTCCACGTCCTGGCGGGCCAGGATCTGCAGGGCCTGGGCAGCGTCGCGGGCGAAATGCAGTGTGTAGGGAAGAGGGCTGAGCAATTGCTGCAGGCGTTGCAGGATGGCGTCCTGGCTATCCACCAACAGCATCTCGGGTCGGCGTGTGGCAGTGGCAACGTTTAGCTCACCCATAAGACACCTCGGGTCAACGTTGATGCACGCATCCTTGATCGTTCGAGCTGGCAACGCTATTCCGTGTTGCCTGATTGAAGACTAGAAGAATTTCCAGTTGCGATGATGGCTTTTTAATGCCATCGATCCGCTGCAGGTGCTCCAGCGGCTTCGGCGGCGAGCGCTGCGGGCACGCCGCACTCGCCGCGAAGGCCTTCATTGGGCGGCTTTGGTGCCGGAGCCAAAGGAAGCGAAACGCTTGTTGAAACCGGCGATGCGGCCTTCGGACTGGGTCTTGCGCTGCTGGCCGGTGTACACCGGGTGCGAAGCGCTGGACACGTCCAGGGTCACGTACGGGTAGGTCTTGCCGTCGCTGTAGGTGTGCGTGCGATCGGTGTCGACGGTGGAGCCGATGAGAAAGTACACGTCGGCAGCGGTATCGTGAAAAAGCACGGTGCGGTAATCGGGGTGGATGTCGGGTTTCATCGGGGTCTCCAGCGGATGGGATAAAAAAGATGTTATACAGTAACAACAAAACCCATTCAAACGAGAATTTATCGCAATAAGAACCTGCAACAATGGTCTAACTCCAGCCTCGCCACCCGGATTCAGGCTTGCCCACACGGCCTCAGCGGGCCAGTATGCTGGGCTGCAACGCTCTGCCACAGCCATGAATTCCTATAAGAACTACCTGTGCAGCCCACCGTCCCCGCCGTTCGGTGCCGCTGTCGATTACCCGTTATCCAGGCACCCGGTGCCTGATTGACCTGATGAGTCCGAACCAAGGAAACCGTATGAGCCTGTCCCTTCTGAGCCGCTACGCCTTCTTTGCCGCCTGTGTGATGTTCACCCTCGCCAGCCTGCCCTTTCTCGAACACGACTGGCTCTGGCCATTCACCCTGGTCACCGGCCTGCTGAGCCTGCTGGGGATCTTCGATTTGCTGCAAAGCCCGCACGCGGTGCGCCGCAACTACCCGATCCTGGGCAATATCCGTTACCTGGTGGAAGGCATTCGCCCAGAGATCCGCCAGTACCTGCTGGAGTCCGACAGCGACGCCCTGCCCTTTTCCCGCGCCCAGCGCTCGCTGGTGTACTCGCGGGCCAAGAACGAAAGCGCCGACAAACCCTTCGGCACCCTGATCGACGTCTACCAGTCGGGCTTCGAGTTCATCGGCCACTCCATGCGCCCGGCGCCCCTGAGCGACCCCAGCAGCTTTCGCGTGACGGTCGGTGGCCCGCAATGCACCCAGCCTTATTCGGCCTCGGTATTCAACATCTCGGCGATGAGCTTCGGCTCCCTCAGCGCCAACGCCATCCGCGCCCTGAACCAAGGCGCCAAGCTCGGCAACTTCGCCCACGACACCGGTGAAGGCAGCATCAGCCCCTACCACCGCGAACACGGCGGCGACCTGACCTGGGAACTGGGCAGCGGCTACTTCGGCTGCCGCACCGCCGACGGCCGCTTCGACCCCGAGCGCTTCGCCGCCCAGGCGCAGAACCCGCAAGTGCGGATGATCGAAATCAAGATGAGCCAGGGCGCCAAGCCCGGCCACGGCGGCATCCTGCCCAAGCACAAGGTGACCCAGGAAATTGCCGACACCCGCGGCATCCGCATGGGTGAGGACTGCATTTCGCCGTCGAGCCACAGCGCCTTTTCCACCCCGATCGAAATGATGCACTTCATCCAGCAACTGCGTGAGCTGTCCGGCGGCAAACCGGTGGGCTTCAAGTTCTGCCTGGGCCACCCGTGGGAATTCATGGGCATTGCCAAGGCCATGCTGGAAACCGGCATCCTCCCGGACTTCATCGTGGTCGACGGCAAGGAAGGCGGCACCGGCGCGGCACCGGTGGAATTCACCGACCACATCGGCGCACCGATGCGCGAAGGCCTGCTGTTCGTCCACAACACCCTGGTGGGCCTGAACCTGCGGGACAAGATCAAGCTCGGCGCCAGCGGCAAGATCGTCAGCGCCTTCGACATCGCCAGCGTGCTGGCCATCGGCGCCGACTGGGCCAACTCGGCCCGCGGCTTCATGTTCGCCATCGGCTGCATCCAGTCGCAAAGCTGCCACACCAACAAGTGCCCGACCGGCGTGGCCACCCAGGACAACCTGCGCCAGCGCGCCCTGGTGGTGCCGGACAAGGCCCAGCGGGTGTTCAGTTTCCACCGCAACACCCTCAAGGCCCTGGCGGAAATGCTCGCCGCCGCCGGCCTGCAACACCCTTCGCAACTGGAAGCCAAGCACCTGGTGCGGCGCATGTCGGCCACCGAGATCAAGCTGTTCTCCCAGCTGCACGTGTTCCTCAAGCCCGGCGAACTGCTGACCGGCGCGGTCAATGGCGAGTTCTACTCACGCATGTGGCAACTGGCCCGGGCCGACAGCTTCGAGCCCAACACCGAAGCCGCGGCTTAACCCCTATTGCCCGACGCTGCCCGGTTGCCGGGGGGCGCCGGGCGACAGCCAAGGAAGATTGCAATGCTCAAGGTCATCGCTGAAGACTTCATCCACCCCGAACACCTGGACACGGTGCGCCCGTGGTACGCCGAACTGGTGGAAAAAACCCGCCAGGAACCGCTGTGCATCGCCTACGATCTGTTCGTTGATCAGAAAGACCCCGGGCACTTCATCTTCGTCGAACAGTGGCCGGACCAAGCCGCCCTCGACGCCCACTGCCAGACCGAGCACTTCACCCGCCTGGTGCCGCAGATCAACGCCTTCCAGCGCCGCGAATGCCGCGTGCTGCTGATGGACGAATGCTAGGAAACCCACCCCAGCCCTTGCTTGACCGGACCACCGAAAGCAGCCCCCAGCCTCACTGACCTTTCGGAGATCCGTCATGCCCCTGCTGTCATTCGAACACCTGTCCCACCAACTGCCGAGTCCCTGGCAATCCACGCGGGTGGGCCAGGTCGGCCCGGCCCGCATCAAGGTGCTGCGCATGGACGAGCAGCCCTACCCGGAAGAAACCCACGACTACAACGAAGGCCTGCTGGTGACCCAGGGCTGCCTGCGCCTGGGCATTGGCCAGGCCACCGTGGAAGTCGTGGCGGGCCAGATGTACCTGGTGGAGGCCGGCCAGCCCCACAGCGTGCTGCCCGGCAGCCACGGCACCCTGGTGATCATCGACGTCTAGCCTGTCCCTCATCGACTCAATCACGGTAACCACCTGCCCCAAGGTCGGTCCGACCCGAGGGCCCATGCACGGAGAAGCCCATGCCTCGTCGTCTATTTGCAGTGATCGCTCTAGTGATGTCCTTCAACAGCGCCTTTGCCGGCGAACGCTGGCAGACCCTGCCACCCACGCCCGCGCCGGTGGCCGGGGCGCAAGCCGGTGATGCCGAGGTCAATGGCATCCGCCTGCACTACAGCACGCTCGGCCACGGCTCGCCGGTGGTGCTGCTGCATGGTGGCCTGGGCAATGCCGACTACTGGGGGCTGCAGGCCAAGGCCCTGGCCGCCCGGCACACGGTGATCAGCGTCGACAGCCGCGGCCACGGGCGCAGCACGCGGGATGCCCGGCCCTACGGCTACGACCTGATGGCCGATGACGTGATCGCCCTGCTGGACCAGTTGCAGATCCCCCGTGCCGACTTCGTCGGCTGGAGCGACGGCGCGATCCTCGGCCTGGACCTGGCCATGCGCTACCCGCAGCGGGTCGGCAAGGTCTTCGCCTACGCCGCCAACACCCAGACCTCCGGGGTCAAGGAAGGCGTGGAAAACAACCCGACCTTCGCCGCCTACATCGAGCGGGCCGGCCAGGAATACGCCCGGCTGTCACCGACGCCCAAGGAGTACCCGGCCTTTGTCGAGCAGATCGGCCACATGTGGGCCAGCCAACCGAACTGGAGCGACGCTGACCTCGCGCGGATCAAGGCGCCGGTGCTGATCGTCGATGGTGACCACGATGAAGCCATCAAGCGCGAGCACACCCAATACATGGCCGCGACCATTCCCGGCGCCGGGCTACTGATTCTGCCGAACGTCAGCCACTTCGCCTTCCTCCAGGACCCGGGCCTGTTCAACGCGGCCCTGGAGCACTTCCTCGACGAAAAATAGCCCGGCACTCGCCTTCGGCTACTGCCACGGATGCCCCCTTTAGCGGGGACATCCACGGGCGCCAATATGCATAAACGCATAACATTAATTGCATTGACGCATAAAGCCTCTAAGGTTGTTTTCAGGCCCGGTCAGCGCAGGCCATCGAGGCTGGCCCAGCGCAGCAACAGGCTCCCGAGCCCGGCTACTGGCCGTAGCCCAACAGGCAACCACTACCCAGCCGGAGGCTGGTTTTCATTCATGGAGGATGAACATGCCCACTAGCAACTTGACCCCAAGCAGCCCCCCCCAGGCCCTGCCCCAGTGCCTGGCCGGTACGCTGCTGGACCCGCAACTGAGCGAAGCCGATCCCCACGCCGAAGCGGCGCCCCAGGCCGCTGCCCGGCTGAACTTCAGCGTGCAGCCGCAAACCCAGAGCAACTGGTGCTGGGCAGCCCTGTCCGCTTCGGTCGGCAACTATTACGGCACCGGGTCCTGGACCCAATGCGCAGTGGCCAATGCCGAGCTGGGCCGCCACTCCTGCTGCAGCCAGCCCGGGCCGTGCAACGTCTACGGCTACCTGGACTCGGCCCTGCGTACCACCCGCTGCTACGGCGGCATGCGTGAAGACCGAATGCAGATGCCGGCCATCGACAACCAGCTGGGCATGGGCCGCCCCGTGGGCCTGCGCTGCGCCTGGTACGGCGGTGGCGCGCATTTCCTGACGATCTACGGCAGCGATGGCGGCTACATCCTGGTGGCGGATTCGATCTACGGCTACTCGACACGCGCCCTGAACAGCTTCCCCGCCTCCTACAACGGCGGCGGCCACTGGACCCACACCTACTTCACCCGGAAAAACTAGGAGGCGTCATGCAACTGACTTACCCCAAGGCGCCTGTCGATGGCGTCCAGCACCTGCGTTCGGCACTCCAGGCGGCCTTGCAGACCCAGGGTTTCGGCATCAACCACGGGTTTGCCCAGGCCCGCGCCGGCAACCTGAACCTGTCCCAGGCCTTTCGCGGCTACACCCTGGGCCTGGAGGACCTGGCCCAGGGCAAAGGGCTGGCCGAGGCCAAGGCCGGTGACTGGCACTACCTGGTGTTCGACGCCGGGGTGTCGATCGCCGATGCGCAACTGAGCGAGGTGGCCGGCAAGCTCGGCTTCTCGGCGCTGAACCACGGTGCCCTGGCGGCGTCCGCGGTCAGTGCCCTGGAACTTGCCGAACAGGCTCCCCAGCTGCAGGGCAAAAGCTATGAGCTGCGCTTGCTGTTCGTCCCGGCCCTGCAAGTGACCGCGATCTGGCTGCACGGCAGCGGCGAAGATCAGCTGATTCCCATCGAACCCACGCCGAAAACCCTGGCCACCCGGCAGCTCTACAGCGAGACAGCGTTGCTGGCCCTGCTGAGGGCCCCGGCCCAACAGGCCAAGGCCATCTTCGACGCCGACAGCAGCGGCACCCTGGGCGGCTGACCCGGGCAAAAAAAATCCGGCGGCCTTGGCAGGCCGCCGGATTGCGTGTCTCAGCTTTTCAGCCGGTGATGCTCAAGCCAGCCGCATCACCGGAGCGCCCCTCAGGACGCCGAGCGTACCGCCCCTTGCTGGACGTTGGTCGGTTGCAGCTTGAACAGGTAGAACAGCACGGTCAGCAGCACCAGGAACGCCGGGCCGACGTACAGCGCCACGCGGGTGTCCGGGAAGTAGGCCATCAGCCCCACCACCAGCACCAGGAACGCCAGGGCCAGGTAGGAACTGATCGGGTACAGCCACATGCGGTACTTCAACGCCGCACGTTCGGTCGGGCTCAGGCCCTTGCGGAACTTGAGCTGGGCCAGAAGGATCATCACCCAGGTCCAGATCGCACCGAAGGTGGCAATCGAGGTCACCCAGACGAACACTTTCTCCGGCACCAGGTAGTTCATCAGCACGCCCAGCAGCAAGGCGAAGATCGACAGCAGCAGCGCGCGACGCGGCACGCCGTTGTTCGAGGTCTTGGCGAAGCCGGCCGGGGCCTGGCCGTTCTGCGCCAGGCTGTAGAGCATGCGCCCGGTGCTGAAGATGCCGCCGTTGCAGGACGACAGCGCGGCGGTGATCACCACGAAGTTGATGATGCCGGCGGCGGTCTTGATGCCCAGGCGCTCGAAGGTCATCACGAACGGGCTGCCCTGGGTGCCGATTTCGTTCCACGGGTAGATCGACAGGATCACGAACAGCGCGCCCACGTAGAACAGCAGGATGCGCCAGAACACCGAGCCGATGGCGTTGGGAATGGTCTTCTGCGGGTTGCGCGCTTCACCGGCGGTGAGGCCGATCATCTCTACGCCCAGGTAGGCGAACATCACCATCTGCAGCGACATCAGCACGCCGGTCACGCCATTGGGCATGAAGCCGCCGTGGGTCCACAGGTTGGAGATCCCCAGGGCCACGCCATCGTTGCCGAAGCCAAAGGCAATGATGCCGATACCGCCGACGACCATGGCGATGATGGTGACGATCTTGATCAGGGCGAACCAGAACTCGAACTCACCAAAGGCCTTGACCGCGATCAGGTTGATCGAGCCCATGCTCACCAGGGCCGCCAGGGCCCAGATCCAGCGCGGCACATCGGGGAACCAGATGCCCATGTACACCGCCACCGCGGTGATTTCCGCGACGCAGGTCACCAGCCACAGGAACCAGTAGTTCCAGCCGGTGAGAAAGCCCGCCAATGGACCCAGGTAGTCTTGCGCGTAACGGCTGAAGGAACCGGCGACCGGGTTATGCACCGCCATCTCGCCGAGGGCGCGCATGATCACCAGAATCGCCAGGCCGCCGATGATGTAGGACAGCATGATGGCCGGACCGGCCATTTCGATGGCCTTGGCCGAGCCCAGGAACAGGCCGACGCCGATACAGGCGCCCAGCGCCATCAAGCGAATATGCCGTTCGCCGAGTTCGCGTTTCAGCGGGCCACCCTGAGCGGTCTCGCCGTGGGGCAGTTGGTTGCCAACTGACATAGAGATACAACCTCATTTTGTTATTGGATATGAACCACCGAGCCGGTGAAACGACGGCGGATAGCCGAAGCTTGCTCAACCGCACCGACCTTGTGGGACGGTGCGTCTGGTAGGACAAGACCTGCCAGATCAGCGGGGTGCGCAGTATAAAAAGCTCCCGACAGGGCTTTTCACTCTATAAGCAGCTAAATTCAGAGAGAAATCTCGGCAAATACCGCTTTCGCGGAGAAGCATTACCTGCTTTTTGCCCTTAAACCTCACTCGGAAAGGGGCCGAAGTATTGCACAGCCCTGGTGCATCGTCATGCCCCTACCTAGGGCGTATTTACCTGGGAAAAGGCTCTAACCCGGCAATCTCCCACCCCCCTGTGGCGAGGGAGCTTGCTCCCGCCGGGTCGCGCAGCGGCCCTGGACCCAGCCGGCGTGATCGCCCTGACAGAACGCGCCCTCAGGTTTTGCGGCTGCTGCGCAGCCGAACGGGAGCAAGCTCCCTCGCCACAGTTCGGAGCAAGCCTGAAATACCTGTAAACCATCGCGGGCTTCAGTTCAGGGGCAAAAATGCTAGCGTCCGGCATTCGCTCACTGACCTTGCAGGCAATGGCATGCCATCGCGCCCCAAGTCCCATCGCTTGCGCCGCGGGCGCTACTCCGAGAATGGCCGCGCCTACCTCATCACCACCGTGGTTCATCAACGCCGGCCCTTATTCTCCGACTGGCGCCTGGCGCGACTGGTGGTTGCTGAGCTCAAACACGTCCAGGACCTGGGGTTGGCCGACTCGCTGGCCTGGGTCCTGATGCCGGACCACCTGCATTGGCTGCTGCAACTGCGCGCAGCAACACTGCCCCAGGTGATGCAAAGGATGAAATCGCGCAGCACTCGCCAACTCAATCAACACTTGGGGCTGCGGGGCGCACAGTGGCAAAGCGGCTATCACGACAGGGCGCTGCGCGACGGCGAAGACATTCAACACATGGCCCGCTATATCATCGCCAACCCCTTACGCGCAGGCTTGGTGCAACGCATTGGCGACTACCCGCTGTGGGACGCCTGTTGGCTCCAGTAGACCACCCTGTGGCGAGGGAGCTTGCTCCCGCTGGGTCGCGCAGCGGCCCTGAAGGCAGCCGGCGTGATCGCCCTGACAGAACGCGCCCTCAGGTTTTGCGGCGGCGGTGCAGCCGAACGGGAGCAAGCTCCCTCGCCACAAGCAAGCGCCCTCGTCACAGAAGCAGGGCAAGGCAGGGTCGTTTTCACATTTTATTCACCGGCGCCCACCACCGACTAAGCTTCAGACAAGTCCGATCAATCTGCGTGAATGGATCAATCGACTATGGGCGCTTTGTGGCAGACCGATTCGCGTAAGAACGCAGTGCCAAGCCACAGCGAGGACGAAGCGCCTTTCCCGAAACCCCGCAAACATCGCCGTTATGCCTGGCGTCTGTTCTGGCTGTTGCTGCTGATTGCCCTGGTCGCCCTGGGCTTTGCCGCCACCCGGGAAATGCGCACGTCGAAACTCCAGGCCCGGGAATTCAGCCGGCTGGCCAGTGACCTGAGCTACTCCCTGCAACCCGGGCCCAGCGACGCCGTGCTGTATCCCGGTGCCGGGCCGTTCGACCGGCGACTGGGCTACAGCGCCCTGGGGGAGTTCCTGCCGCGCTTGCTCAAGCGCGGTTATCTGATCGAAGCCCAGACGCGCTTTTCCCCGGCCTTGATGGACTACAGCAAAAGCGGCTTTTTCGTGCCCTACACCGAAAAGATCCAGGCCGGCCTGTCCATCACCGATTGCCGCGCCGCGCCGCTGTATCAGTTCAATTACCCGCAACATCTGTATGAAAGTTTCGCCAGCATTCCACCGCTGATGGTGCATAGCCTGCTGTTCATCGAGAACCGTGATCTGCTCGACCCCAAGCAGGCCCTGGCCAACCCGGCGGTGGACTGGCCACGCTTCGCCAAGGCCGCCTGGTCCCAGGTGGCCAAGCTCCTGCACCTGCCCGGGCAAACCGCCGGCGGCAGTACCCTGGCCACCCAGCTGGAAAAATACCGGCATTCACCGGACGGCCTGACCCTGTCCGGGGGCGAGAAGCTCCGCCAGATGGTTTCCGCCAGCGTGCGGGCCTACCAGGATGGCCCGCAGACCCTGGAGGCCCGCAAGCGCATCGTGCGCGACTACCTCAACAGCGTGCCGCTGTCGGCGGTGCCCGGCCACGGCGAAGTGCATGGCATGGCCGAAGGGCTGCGGGTCTGGTACGGAGCGGATTTCGATCACGTCAACCAGGTGCTGAGCGGCACCGCCACGGACTCGAAAAGCCTGGCCGAACGCGGGCTGGCCCTGCGCCAGGTGCTGTCGCTGATGATTGCCCAGCGCCGTCCCTCTCATTACTTGGCCAAGGGCCGTGCAGAACTGGCGGAACTGACCGACAGCCATATCCGCCTGCTGGCGCAGAACACGGTCATCGACCCGCGGCTCAGTGCCGCGGCCCTGGCCAGCAAGGTGAGCTACCGCGACTGGCAGCAACAGCCGACGATCCAGCCGATCGAAACCAACAAGGGCATCAGCGTCGCCCGCAGTCGCCTGGCCACCCTGCTCAACCGGCCGCTGTATGACCTGGACCGCCTCGATCTGTCCGCCACCAGCACCTTGCAGAGCGACCTGCAACGCCAGGCCACCGAGTACCTCAAGCACCTCGCCGACCCGGCCTTCGCGGCGCAGATCGGTGTGCTCGGCGAGCGCTTGCTGACGCCCACCAGCACCACCCAGGTGCGCTACAGCTTCACCCTGTTCGAGCTGACCCCGGACGGCTCGCGGGTGCGGGTGCAGACCGACAGCACCGACCAGCCGTTCGATATCAACGAAGGCAGCAAGCTGGAACTGGGCTCCACCGCCAAGCTGCGGGTGCTGACCACCTACCTGCAGATCATTGCCGAGCTGCACGACAAGTACGCCGGACAAACCCCGGCGCAGCTGAAGAAGGTTGCGGTCAACGACCAGGACCGGCTGAGCCGCTGGGCCCTCGACTACCTGATGCAGAACAGCGACCGCAGCCTGCCGAAGATGCTCGACGCCGCCTTGGACCGCACCTACTCCGCCAGCCCCGGCGAGGCCTTCTTCACCGGCGGCGGGGTGCATCACTTCCACAACTTCCGCAATGAGGACAACGGCCGCAGCCCGACCCTGCGCGATGCCCTGCGCGAATCCATCAACCTGCCATTCATCCGCCTGATGCGCGACCTGGTGCGCTACAGCACCTACGGCGGCGACAGCGCCAGCGCCGAGCTGCTCAAGGACGACGATAACCCGCGGCGCCAGGAGTACCTGGCACGCTTTGCCGACCGTGAAGGCACCTCTTTCCTGCTGCGGTTCTGGAAAAAGTACCACAACAAGGACACCCAATCGCGCCTGGACACCTTCCTCGACAGCATGCACCCGACGGCGATCCGCCTCGCCGCCGTGCACCGCTACCTGCTGCCCGATGCCAGCCAGGAAAGCTTCAAGCGCTTCGTCCGGGCCCACATGAAAGACGCCAAGGTCAGCGAAAAACTCACCGACGAACGCCTGGACAAGCTCTACGCCAGCTACGGCCCCGGCGCCTACGACCTGCCGGACCAAGGCTACATCGCCAAGGTCCACCCCCTGGACCTGTGGCTGCTGGGCTACTTGATGAACAACCCCGACGCGAGCTTCAGCCAGATCGTCAAGGCCAGCGAATTCGAGCGGCAGGAGGTGTACAGCTGGCTGTTCAAGAGCCGGCATCGCAGCGCCCGGGACAGCCGCATCCGCACCATGCTGGAGATCGAAGCCTTTCTCGATATCCACCAGCGCTGGCAGAGCGTCGGCTATCCGTTCGACCACCTGGTGCCGTCCCTGGCCACCGCCATCGGCAGTTCCGGCGACCGCCCGGCGGCCCTGGCAGAACTGGTGGGCACCATTCTCAACGACGGTGTGCGCCTGCCAACCCTGCGCATCGACAGCCTGCACTTCGCCGCCGACACGCCCTATGAAACCCGCCTGCGCAACGACCCGGACAAGGGCAAACGGGTAATGCCCTCGGAGGTGGCCACGGCGCTGCGCGGGGCCTTGTCGCAAGTGGTGGATGCCGGCACCGCGAAACGTGTCTCCGGCAGCTTCAAGCTGGCGGACGGCACGCCACTGGCCATGGGCGGCAAGACCGGCACCGGCGATAACCGCATTGAAGCCATCGGCGCGGGAGGCCGGGTGCTGAGTTCCAAATCGATCAACCGCACCGCGACCTTCGTGTTCTACATCGGCGATCACCACTTCGGCACCCTCACCGCCTACGTGCCGGGCGCCTCGGCCCAGGCCTTCAAGTTCACCTCGGCACTGCCGGTGCAGGTGCTCAAGGGCATGGCGCCGATCCTCATGCCCTATCTGCAACCGGGCAGCGGCACCCAGTGCCTGGGCGGCGTGGCGCAGCGCTGACGCCCTGCGCTCCCTGTTTTCCTGACTCCCGTTCTCCGACCAACGGCGGCTTTGCCGTGGGCAGAAAAACTTGCGCCCCTCTTAAGATATATCTTAAGTTATGTCTAAATCGAAACGGAGAAAGAGAAAATGAGCGAGCATCACCATCCCCCCCATCGTGAACACGGGGACAGCCATGAGATTTTCGAACGCCGCCCCGGCCGCGAACGCGGTGGCCGCGGGCCCCGGGTCTTCGCCCCCGGCGACCTGAAACTGCTGCTGTTGGCGCTGATCGCCGAGCAGCCCTGCCACGGCTACGACCTGATCCGCCAGATCGAAAGCATGTTCGACGGCGCCTACAGCCCCAGCCCCGGGGTGATCTACCCGACCCTGACCTTCCTGGAAGAAAGCGAAATGATCCAGGGCGATGCCGAAGGCGGCAAAAAGCGCTACAGCGTGACCGACGCCGGACGTCTGTCCTTGGAGGAACAAGCTATCGCCCTGGACGGCGTGCGCATGCGCATCGAAGTCAGCAAGCGTTCCCTGCGCGGGCATGATCGCCCTGCGGAAATCCACGAGGCGGTGCACAACCTGCGCCACGCCCTGCAGATGCACCACGGCCGCTGGAGCCCGGAAGAAATCCTCCGGGTGCGCGACCTGCTGAACAACACCGCCAAGGCCATTGTCGATGGCCCCCTCCCCCCCCCTGCCCAGGAGAAAAGCCAATGACTGCCAGCCCAGAACTGTCCATTCACCGGGTCATGCACGAGATCAAGCGCCGGCGCCTGGAGGTCCTGCGCGTCGTCGACCTGACCCCGCGCATGCGCCGCATCACCCTCGGCGGGCCCGAGCTGGCCGGTTTCATCAGCCTGGGCAGCGACGACCATGTGAAGCTGCTGTTCCCGCAGAACGCCGAACAGCAAGCCGCCCTGGAAACCCTGGTGCTGGGCCCGGGCAAGGACAGCGGCCCGATGCCCGCCATGCGCGACTACACCCCACGTCGCTACGACCTGGAGCTGGGCGAACTGGACATCGACTTCGTGCTCCACGGCGACGGCCCGGCCTCGACCTGGGCCGAACAGGCTCGGCCGGGGCAGTTCCTGCACATCGGCGGCCCCCGGGGCTCGATGATCGTGCCGGACATCTTCGACAGCTACCTATTGATCGGCGACGAAACCGCCTTGCCGGCCATTGCCCGGCGCCTGGAAGAACTGCCGGCCGGCCGCCGGGTGCTGGCGGTGATCGAGGTGCAGGACGCCGCCGAACGTCAGCCCCTGGAGAGCGCCGCCGAGGTGCAGGTGATCTGGGTCGAACGTGACGGTGGCGGGCAGGACCTGCTCAGCACCGTGCGTCAGTTGCAGATGCCGCAAGGCACGCTCTACGCCTGGGTGGCCACCGAGAGCAAAGTGTCGCGCCAGCTTCGTCGGGTGCTGCTGGATGAACACCGGCTCAACGACGAATTCGTCAAGGCCGCCGGTTACTGGCGCCTGGACAGCAGCGAAGCGGAATAACCCCGCCTACCGGGGCTGGGATTGGTGCCTGCCCAGCCAGCGGTCCAAGCCCAGCAACAGCAGGGACACCAGGACAAACCCGGCCAATATCCCCAGGGCATTGAGCAACACCCGGGGATACCCCAGCTTGTCCACGGCAATGAAGGGATAGGGGTACAGCCCCAGCAGATTTCCGCGCAAGAGCAGGTAGGCGAAATACAGCACCGGGTAGAGCATCCACAGACCGATGTGCTTGAGCCGCAGCCCGCCCTTGGGCACGCAACACCACCAATAGAGTAAAAACAGCAGCGGCATCACATCGTGCAGCAACTCATCGGCCAGCCATTGCCAGCCCTGGGGGTGCCACAGGTGACGCAACAGCAGGCTGTAGGCCAAGCCCACCACGACAATGCTCGCCGCCACCGCGCCACTGACCGCCGGCCTGAGCATGAATGCCTGCCCCCGGGATATCCGCAGGTTCAGGGCGCAGGTCAGCACACTGGCCACCAGGGTGTTGCTGAGCACGGTGAAGAAGCTGAAGAAGTTCACCAGGCCGCCCAACAGACTGGCGCCGACCTCCCAGCGCAGCAGCAGGATCAGGTACAGCTGGACGGTCAGCCCGAACCAGCCAAGGATCGCCGCCAAGGCAATCAGGCCGCGCCGAGTGAACAGCCCCCGCAGCGAGAAGCCAGCCATGGGGTTCCTTAAAGCGGGCGCTTGGTGCGTTGCAACTTCACGTAGAGCTTCTCGACCTTCTCCCGCGCCCAGGGCGTCTTGCGCAGGAAGGTCAGGCTCGACTTGATGCTCGGATCGCTCTTGAAGCAGCGGATATCGATGCGCTCGGCCAGCCCCGACCACTCGTAGTGCTCCACCAGCGCCTTGAGAATCTGTTCCAGGGTCACGCCATGCAGCGGGTCGGTGTGGGTGTCGGTCATGCCAGGCCTTTGCGGGAAGAAAAGAGGGAAAGCCGCGCACCTTAGCCGAGGGCATGCCCCCGCGCCAGAGCGCTTGAATAACTGTAGCCGGCGCCCGCCTGTGCGGCGCTCGGGCATGAGGGGCAAAAAGTTCCTAGCTTTTCGCGATAAAAGAGATGTTATATTGTATCAATCAATAACAACTCACCCGCATTCTGGGCACCCCCGTGTCCCGCCTGTCCTCTGACTCAAAGCGCCTAGCGCCCTGCTTGCCAAGGAATGACCGATGTCCCGCTCAGCCTCCCGCCCTTCTCGCTCCCTACTGTGGCGCCTGTCGCCGCTGTCCGCCGCACTGCTGCTCGCCTCCCAGGCCCATGCCGTGGAATTGCCCCAGCAGGTCATCACCGCCAACCCCCTGGGCAGCACCGAGCTGGCCGCCCCGACCACCGTGCTGGAAGGCGACCAATTGACCCTGGAACAGAAAGGCAGCCTCGGTGAAACCCTGAACAAACAGCCGGGGGTGTCTTCGTCCTACTTCGGCCCCGGCGCCAGCCGCCCGGTGATTCGCGGCCTGGACGGCGACCGCATCCGCATCCTGCAGAACGGCGTCGGCGCCCTGGATGCTTCGTCGCTGTCCTACGACCACGCGGTGCCCCTGGACCCGGTGAACGTCGAGCGCATTGAAATCGTCCGCGGCCCAGCGGCCCTGCTGTACGGCGGCAACGCCATTGGCGGGGTGATCAACAGCTTCGACAATCGCATTCCCACCGAAGCCATCGAAGGGATTCACGGCGCCGGCGAGTTGCGCTACGGCGGCGCCGACACCACCCGCAGCAGCGCTGGCAAGCTGGAAGCTGGCGACGGCACTTTCGCCCTGCACCTGGACGCCAATTCGCGGCAGTTCAATGACCTGAAGATTCCCGGCTACGCTCGCAGCCGCCACGCTCCGGCCAGCGAAGACGGCGATGGCAAGAAAGGTCGCCTGGGCAACAGCGACGGGCGCCAGGACGGCGGCGCCATCGGCGGTTCCTACACCTGGGACGACGGTTATGCCGGCCTGTCCTACAGCAACTACGACTCCAACTACGGCTCCCCCGCCGAAGACGACGTGCGCATCCGCATGAAGCAGGACCACTACGCCTTCGCCTCGGAACTGCGCAACCTGCAGGGGCCGTTCAGCTCGCTCAAGTTCAACGCGGGCTACACCGACTACCAACACCGTGAGATCGAGGGCGGCGAAACCGGCACCACCTTCAAGAACAAGGGTTACGAAGCGCGGGTCGAAGCCCGGCACCAGCCCCTCGGCCCGCTGGAAGGGGTGATCGGCGCCCAGGTCAATCGCAACGAGTTCTCCGCCCTGGGCGAAGAAGCCTTCGTGCCGCAGACCGATACCAACAGCGGCGCGCTGTTCATCCTCGAAGAGCTGCAAGCCACCGAACGCCTGCGGCTGAGCCTGGGCGGGCGCCTGGAACACACCACCGTAGATCCGGATGGCAAAGGCAACCCACGCTTCGCCCAGGCCGACAAGTCCAGCAGCTTCACCGCCGGCAGCCTGTCCTCGGGCGCGGTCTACACCCTGACCCCGGTCTGGTCCCTGGCCGCGACCCTGGGCTACACCGAACGCGCCCCAACCTTCTACGAGCTGTATGCCAATGGCGCCCACGTCGCCACCGGCACCTATGAAGTGGGCAGCGCCCAGCTGTCCAAGGAAAAGGCCGTGTCCAGCGACCTGGCCCTGCGCTTTGACAACGGCACCCACAAAGGCAGCGTCGGGGTGTTCTACAGCCACTTCTCCAACTACATCGGCCTGCTGGGCACGGGGCGAACCCTGAACGATGAAGGCGAAGAAGATGCAGACGGGATTGCGGAATACGCCTACAGCGGAGTACGGGCACGCTTTGCCGGGATCGAGGCTCAGGATCGCTGGGCCCTGGGGGAAAGCTCCTACGGCAAGTTCGCCCTGGAACTGTCCGGCGACTACACCCGGGCCAAGAACCTGGATAACGGCCAGGACCTGCCGCGCATTGCCCCGCTGCGCCTGAACAGCGGTTTGCTGTGGGAACTGGACCGCTGGCAGGCGCGCCTGGATGTGCAGCATGCCGCCAGCCAGGGCCGGGTGCCGGACCACGAAAGCAGCACCGATGGCTACACCACCTTTGGCGCCAGCGCCGGCTATCGCTTCGACATCGGCCATAGCCAGTGGCTGGCCTTCGTCAAGGGCGAGAACCTGACCAACCAGACCGTGCGCTACGCCAGCTCGATCCTGCGGGACATCGCGCCGGCTGCCGGGCGCAGTGTGGAAGTGGGGTTGCGCACCACCTTCTAAGGACCCTGTTCGCAGGCAAGGCTCCTACAGATCCGTGTAGGAGCCTTGCCGGCGAAGGGCTCAGCGATAACGGCGCGGATCGGTCTCGATCAAGCTGGCCAGCTGAGTCAGGGCAAATCGCAACTCGTCCTGGGTGGTGGGCGACATCAGCACCACCCGCACACAACGGGAGCTGAGGCCGCGTTCCACCTGGAACTGGCTGCCGCTCATCACCAGCACCCCATTGGCCCGGGCCAGGGTGGCGAACTCATCAGCGCTCCAGGGTTCCGGCAAGGTCAGCCACAGGTGATAGCTGTGGGGCTGAGTCTGGATCTGCAAGCCGGCAAACACCTCCCGGGCAATCGCCTGGCGCGCCGCCGCTTCGCTGCGCTGGGTCTGCACCAGCTTGCGATCCAGGCCTTCGACAATCACATTGCTGGCCAACTGCGCCGTCAGGGGCGACGGCATCCACACACTGCTGCGGACCATCGAGCTCAGGCGCGACAGCAGCTTCGGCGGGCTGTAGAGGTAACCCACGCGCAACGCCGGCATGATCGCCTTGGACAGGCTGGTGAGGTACACCGAACGCTGCGGCGCATAGCTGGAAAGCGGCTTGATCGACGGGTCGGTGGCAAGAAAGCCGTAGATATCGTCGTCGATGATCAGAAAGTCGAACTCCTCGGCAATCGCCGCAATCTGCGCCCGGCGCTGGGGCGACATGATCGCCGTGGTGGGGTTCTGGCAACTGGCGACACACACCAGCAGCGCCGGTTTTTCCCGCAGGCACTGTTCGCGCAGGGCTTCGGGCAGCATCCCCTCCTCATCCATCGCCACGCCCCGCAGGCGCCGTTCCAGGCCATGGGCCACGGAAATGATGCCGGGGTAGGTCAACGACTCGCAGAGCAGCAGGTCACCGGCGTTGCTCAAGGCGCTGATGGCCACCATCAGGCCGTGCTGGGCACCGGCCGTCAGCACCACCTGTTGCCAATGGGCTTCGGGCAGGGAGTGGCGCAACCACTGGGCACCGGCTTCGCGATGGGCCGGGTGGCCACCATCAGGGGCGTAGTCCAGGGCGCGGCCGAAGTCGCTGCTGCGGGCCATGCCCACCAGCGCGCCGCGCAACCAGTACTCCAGGGTTTCGCTGTAAGGCTTGATGATCGACAGGTCCAGGGCTTCGGATTGCCCCAGGGACAGCGACGGCGCGCTGGAGCCTTCCGGCAACGCCAGCGGCGGTTGCGCCAGCACGTAAGTGCCGCGCCCGACTTCGCCCTGCACCAACCCGCGTCGCTGGGCTTCACTGTAGGCGCGGCTGATGGTGCCGGGGGTAACGTTCAGGGTCACCGCCAGCTCGCGCAAGGTCGGCAGGCGATCACCGTCGTTCAACAAACCGCTGCCGATATCCCGCGCCAGGGCATCGGCAATGGACAGGTAGACCGGCTGATTGAACTCGCTTAACTGGGGAACCCACATGGAGGCTGATGACCATCGGCTGCGTTGAGGTGGACCGGAGCATATCACAGGCACGCCTCGCCCCTTAACATCGACTCATTCGACGTATTGATTCGATTAACCGGCCAATCAGGCAGCTAAAAGACGCTCATCGCATTTTTTATAATCACAATAAATACTTATAAATCAGTATGTTATTCATAAAATCAACCCAACAACGGCAAGGCCTTCTTGAGAAACAATTGAATCGATTCAATTCATTGAAATACACTCAAGCCGCGCCAACTCAATCGACTCAACTTCCTCCACCCCATGCCCAGTCGAGATGCCATGCACAGTCTCAGCAAGGACCTGTCCCTCTCCGCCGTGATCGCCGGCCTGATCGCCGTGATCATTTCCTACGCCGGCCCCTTGATCATCGTGTTCCAGGCCGCCCGCGAAGCCCATCTGCCCAGCGACCAGGTGTCGTCCTGGATCTGGGCCATCTCCATCGGCAGCGGCCTCACCGGCCTGCTGCTGAGCTGGCGCCTGAAGGTGCCGGTGATCACCGCCTGGTCCACTCCGGGCGCGGCGCTGCTGGTGTCGATGCTGCCCACGGTGTCGCTGCCCCAGGCCATCGGCGCCTATGTCGTGGCCTCGCTGATCATCGCCGTGGTCGGGCTGTCCGGGGCCTTCGACAAGCTCATGAGCCGTCTGCCCAAGGCCATTGCCGCGGCCATGCTGGCGGGCATCCTGTTCCGCTTCGGCGCCGGGCTGTTCACTTCGGTCACCCTGCAACCGGCCTTGGTGCTGGCAATGATCGCCGCCTATCTGCTGGGCAAACGCTGCTCGCCACGCTACGCGATTCTCGCGGTACTGCTGGTGGGCTGCGCCATGGCCGCGGGCCTTGGCGAGTTCAACGGCGGCTCCATCACCCTGGCGCTGGCCGAACCGATCTTCATCGCCCCCGAGTGGAACTGGCACGCCATCGTCAACATCGGCCTGCCCCTGGCCCTGGTGACCCTGACCGGGCAATACGTGCCGGGCATGGCCGTGATGCGCAGCGCCGGCTACACCACCCCGGCGCGCTCGATCGTGTCCTGGACCGCCATCACGTCGGCGCTGCTGGCGCCCTTCGGCTCCCACGGCATCAACCTCGCCGCCATCACCGCCGCCATCTGCACCGGTCGCGAAGCCCACGAAGACCCGAACAAGCGCTACATCGCCGGGATCGCCTGCGGCCTGTTCTACATCCTCATGGGGATTTTCGGCGCGACCCTGGCCTCGGTGTTCGCCGCCCTGCCCAAGGAACTGATCGCGGCCCTGGCCGGCCTGGCCCTGTTCGGCGCCATCAGCGCCGGGCTCAGCGGCGCCATGGCCGACGAAAAACAGCGTGAAGCCGCGCTGATCACCTTCCTGGTCACCGCCTCGGGCATGAGCTTCCTCGGCCTGGCCGCGGCGTTCTGGGGGTTGATCTTCGGCCTGGTGGCGCACTTCGCCCTCAGCTATACCCGGCACAAGCCCGAACTCGCCGGGGCCACCGCCCCACGCTGAACCCGCCCCGGCCTGGCGACTGTTACCAAATCCGAAACGGTTCATGTCGATAAAAGCGCTTTCTCTTGATGAGAGGGCGCTTTATCCTTAGCCCCCTAATAAAGCTGAACCGTTTCATCTTTCCCTTTGAAATCAGTGGCCTGCCGTCCTCGATCAACCGGTATCGATGCCACGTGCCGCGCCCTTGCTTCTGCCTATTCCTAGAAAAAAGACCTGACTCGAATGCCTATGCCCGTTTTTCAGCGCTCAAAAGACAGCGCTGTCCTGACTCCCGTTGCCCTGCCCAAGACCCTGAGCCTGCTCGGCGCCCTGGGGTTTGCCGCCTGCGCCCAGGCCGCCCCGGCCTTCGACAGCGACTCGCCCTGGATGCTGGGCGACTGGAACGGCACACGCACGGAACTGGCGAACAAGGGCTACGACTTCAAGGTCGACTACGTCGGCGAAATGGGTTCGAACCTGCACGGCGGCTATGACCACGACCGCACCGCACGCTACAGCGACCAGTTTGCCTTCGGCAGCCACCTGGACCTGCAGAAGATCCTCGGCTGGGACGACGCCGAATTCCAACTGACCGTGACCAAGCGCGACGGCGACAACATCAGCAACGACCGGATCAACGACCCGCGGGTCGGCGGCTTCACCTCGGCCCAGGAAGTCTGGGGTCGCGGCCAGACCTGGCGCCTGACGCAGATGTGGTACCAGCAGAAATTCTTCGACCAGAAGCTCGACATCAAGGCCGGCCGCTTCGGCCAGGGCGAAGACTTCAACAGTTTCCCCTGCGACTTCCAGAACCTGGCGTTCTGCGGTTCCCAGGTGGGCAACTGGGCCGGCAGCGTCTGGTACAACTGGCCGGTCAGCCAGTGGGCACTGCGGGTCAAATACCACCTCACGCCCGAGGTCTACGCGCAGATCGGCGCCTATGAGCAGAACCCGTCGAACCTGGACCGCGACAACGGCTTCAAGCTCAGCGGCAGCGGCACCCAGGGCACCCTGTTGCCGGTGGAACTGGTGTGGACGCCCAAGCTCAACGGACTGGCCGGTGAATACCGCGCCGGCTACTACTACAGCAGCGCCAAGGCCAGCGACGTGTACAAGGACAGCAATGGCCAGAGCGCGGCCCTGAGCGGCGAAGCCTATCGCAGCAGCTCAAGCAAGCACGGCCTGTGGTTCGGCGCGCAACAGCAAGTCACCAGCGTCGCCAGCGACCACTCCCGCGGCCTGAGCCTGTTCGCCAACATCACCGCCCACGACAAGAAGACCAACGCCATCGACAACTACGTCCAGGCCGGCCTGGTCTACAAGGGCCTGTTCGATGCCCGCGCCAAGGACGACATCGGCTTTGCCCTGGCGCGGATCCACGTCAACCCGGCGTACCGCAAGAACGCCCAGGCCAGCAACCAGGCCCATGCTGTCTACGACTACGACAACCCGGGCTACCTGCCGCCCCAGGACACCGAATACAGCGCCGAGCTGTACTACGGCGTGCACCTGGCCAACTGGCTGACCGTGCGCCCCAACCTGCAGTACATCCGTCATCCCGGTGGCGTGAGCCAGGTGGACGACGCGCTGATTGGCGGGATCAAGATCCAGAGTTCGTTCTGAAGCCCCAAGGCAGCAGAACAGTCGATTTACAGTTTTCAGCTGAACCAAGCCCGCGCCTGATCGTCATCTACAGTGAACAAGCGCGGGTCCACTCTTAACGTCACGGAGAACCACACTATGAGCACTGAGGGTGCTTCAAGTCCGAGCCGCCTGCTGCCAGGCCTGCTCGGGATCTTGCTGCTGCTAATGGGCCTGGCCTTGCTGGCCGGGGGGATCAAGCTGAGCATGCTCGGCGGCTCGCTGTACTACGTCCTGGCCGGTATCGGCCTGACGCTGACCGGCCTGCTGTTGCTGGCCGGCAAACGCGCGGCGCTGGGTCTGTACGCCCTGGTGCTGTTCGCCAGTACCGTCTGGTCGCTGTGGGAAATCGGCCTGGACTGGTGGCAACTGGTGCCACGCCTGTCGCTGTGGTTCGCCCTCGGCGTGGTCCTGCTGCTGCCCTGGTTCCGCCGTCCGCTGCTGCGCAATGGCCCGGCTCCAGTGGGCACCGCCGCCCTCAGCGTGGCCGTGGTCCTGGCCGGTGGCGCCGCCATTGGCAGCCAGTTCACCCACCCTGGTGAAATCTCCGGCGACCTGGGTCGCGACAGCGCCAACATGACCAGCACCGCCCCGGCCATGCCCGACGGTGAATGGCAGGCTTATGGCCGTACCGAATTCGGTGACCGCTACTCGCCGCTGAAGCAGATTACCCCGGGCAATATCGGCAAGCTGCAGGAAGCCTGGCGCATCCGCACCGGCGACATGCCGACCGCCAAGGACCCGGTGGAAATCACCAACCAGAACACCCCGCTGAAGGTCAACGGCATGCTCTATGCCTGCACCGCCCACAGCAAGGTGCTGGCACTGGACCCGGACACCGGCAAGGAAATCTGGCGCTTCGACCCGCAGATCCAAGGCCCCAACGGCGACGACTTCCGTGGCTGGGCGCACATGACCTGCCGTGGCGTGTCGTACTACGACGAAGCCAACTACAAGAACTCCGACGCCATCAGCCAGCCGGCGACCCTGTCCCCAGCGGGCCAGGCCATCGCCGCCAGCTGCCCGCGTCGCCTGTTCCTGCCCACCGCCGATGCGCGCCTGATCGCCATCAACGCCGACACCGGCAAGGTCTGTGAAGACTTCGGCAACAAGGGCGCCGTGGACCTCAAGGCCGGTATCGGCCCGTTCACCCCGGGCGGCTACTACTCCACCTCGCCGGCCGCCATCACCCGCAACCTGGTGATCATCGGCGGCCACGTCACCGACAACGAATCGACCAACGAGCCTTCTGGCGTGATCCGCGCCTTCGACGTGCACGACGGTCACCTGGTGTGGAACTGGGATTCGGGCAACCCCGACGAAACCGCTCCCCTGCCGGAAGGCAAGACCTACACCCGCAACTCGCCGAACATGTGGTCCCTGGCCAGCGTCGACGAGAAGCTGGGCATGGTCTACCTGCCACTGGGCAACCAGATGCCTGACCAGTGGGGCGGCAACCGCACCGCGGGCGCCGAGAAATTCAGCGCCGGCACCGTGGCCCTGGACATCGACACCGGCAAGCTGCGCTGGAACTACCAGTTCACCCACCACGACCTGTGGGACATGGACGTGGGCAGCCAGCCGACCCTGCTCGACATGAAGACCGCGAACGGCGTCAAGCCAGCGCTGATCCAGCCGACCAAGCAAGGCAGCCTGTACGTGCTGGACCGTCGCGACGGCACCCCGATCGTACCGATCCAGGAAATCCCGGCCCCGACCGGCGCGGTCGAAGGCGACCACACCGCCCCGACCCAGGCCCGCTCGGACCTGAACCTGCTGCCACCGCCACTGGATGAAAAAGCCATGTGGGGCGCCACGCCGTTCGACCAGATGCTGTGCCGCATCCAGTTCAAGGAACTGCGCTATGAAGGTCAGTACACCCCGCCATCGGTGCAGGGCAGCCTGATCTACCCGGGTAACGTCGGCGTGTTCAACTGGGGCAGCGTCTCGCTGGACCCAGTCCGTCAACTGCTGTTCACCAGCCCGAACTACATGGCCTTCGTTTCCAAGCTGGTGCCGCGTGCCGAAGTGGCCGCCGGCAGCAAGCGCGAAAGCGAAACCTCGGGCGTGCAACCCAACACCGGCGCACCTTACGCGGTGATCATGCACCCGTTCATGTCGCCTCTGGGCGTACCCTGCCAGGCACCGGCCTGGGGCTACGTGGCCGGTATCGACCTGACCACCAACAAAGTGGTGTGGAAGCACAAGAACGGCACCAGCCGCGACAGCTCGCCAATCCCGATCGGCCTGCCGATGGGCGTACCGAGCATGGGCGGCTCCATGGTCACCGGCGGTGGCGTGGGCTTCCTCAGCGGCACCCTGGACCAGTACATCCGCGCCTATGACGTGAAAAACGGCAAGGAACTGTGGAAATCCCGCCTGCCAGCGGGCGGCCAGGCCACGCCGATGAGCTACACCGGCAAGGACGGCAAGCAGTATGTCCTGGTGGTCGTAGGTGGCCACGGCTCCCTGGGCACCAAGATGGGCGACTACATCATTGCCTACAAACTGGCGGAATAAGCACCACTGCCAGTGTTAGAAAGGGGCGGCTACCTGGGGGTAGCCGCCCCTTTTTTATCGGCAAGCCTCAAGCCTCAAGCCTCAAGCCTCAAGCCTCAAGCCTCAAGCCTC
>NZ_JAJTTH010000040.1 GCF_021341665.1 Pseudomonas sp. Au-Pse12
GCGGAGCAGCGGGCTCCTTTGTCGAACGCCACTACCGCTACGACAAAGCCTTCAACCCGATCCAGATCGACGACAACCGCTGGGGCCAGAGCCAGTACCGCTACAACGCCAACCAGCAACTGATCGCCGCGCACCTGGGCCGGGGGCAGCCACAACAGTGGTGCTACGACAACGCCCTCAACCTGCTCAGCGAAGGCCAGATCCACAGCGCCAAGGGCATGGGTATTCATGCTGAGCAAAAAGGCGGCCAGGTGGTCAAGTCCGGGGCCAACCGCTACCGCTACGACGCCTGCGGCCGCCTGGCCGAAAAAATCGTGCACCGCGCCGGCTTCCGCCCCCAGCGCTGGCAATACCGCTGGAACAGCGACAACCGCCTCACCGACCTGTACACCCCCGGCAACGACCACTGGCGCTACGAGTACGACGCCTTCGGTCGCCGCATGCGCAAATTCAACTTCAGCCGCAGCAACAACCACGATACGAGCTATGGCCACAGCGAAAAACACATTGTCGGTGAAGAGTACCTGTGGAGCGGTGAACAACTGCTTGAGGCCGCGCCAATCTACGCCGACGGCACCGTTGCCTTCGAACATGCAACACGTTGGAGCTACGCCCCTGGCGGCATTACCCCACTGGCGCAACAGCAGGGCGACAAACTCTGGTACGTCGTCACCGACCACCTCGGCACACCCCGGGAGTTGCTGGACGAAAGCGGTGAACTGGGTTGGAGCAACAGCCCCAGCGTTTGGGGCCAGGCACGACTATGGCAAGCCGCGAATGACGAGTTCGCCAGCAGCAACGTGGTGCCGATCAACAAGACCACCTGCCCGATTCGCTTCCCGGGTCAGTACTACGACGAAGAAAGCGGCCTGCACTACAATCG
>NZ_JAJTTH010000041.1 GCF_021341665.1 Pseudomonas sp. Au-Pse12
CAGGGTCACTACGACCGGCGAGCCAGTCACTGGCGCGGTGACAGTCGCGGTGTAGGTGACGTTGCCACCTTCAGCCGCCGAAGGCGTGGCCTTCAGCGATACGGTGGAGGTATCGATGGTGTCCGTGACGTCCGTGACGGCTGGAGTCGAATTGGTCTCCAGGTGTTCGAAGTTGCCACCCTCTGCCTTGGTGATGGTGGCTTCGACTTTGCCGGCGTCCTTGTAGACGTCATCAGCCGGAGCCGCGACGGTAGCAGTGCCCGAAGTGGCACCGGCAGCGATAGTAATCACGGCACCGTTGCTCAATGTCACGGTGACCGGAGTACCAGCAGCATTGGTCAGGGTTGCGGTGTAAGTGATCTGGCCGCCTTCGGCCACCGAGTCAGTAGCGCTCAGGCTCAGAGTGGTGGTATCCGGAGTGTCTGTAACCGAGGTCTCGGCTGGCTTGTCATTAATCTCCAGCTTCTCGTAGTTACCACCGTCCGCTTTGGTGATGGTGGTGCTCAGGGAGCTACCGCCTGCCAGGGCGTCGTTTGGCGCGGTGAAGTTCACCGAACCATGGCTTTCACCAACCGGGATGGTGATGGTTTGGCCATTGGACAGGGTCACCACCACCGGCGAACC
>NZ_JAJTTH010000042.1 GCF_021341665.1 Pseudomonas sp. Au-Pse12
ACTTTGGCTACGACGCCAGCGCCGACGGTACGACCGCCTTCACGGATAGCGAAACGCAGACCATCTTCCATCGCGATGGTTTTGATCAGAGTGACAGTCATCTGGATGTTGTCACCTGGCATTACCATTTCAACGCCTTCTGGCAGCTCGCAGTTACCAGTCACGTCAGTAGTACGGAAGTAGAACTGTGGACGGTAGCCTTTGAAGAACGGGGTATGACGACCGCCTTCTTCTTTGCTCAGAACATAAACTTCAGCAGTGAACTTGGTGTGCGGCTTAACGGTACCTGGCTTAACCAGAACCTGGCCACGCTCAACGTCGTCACGCTTGGTGCCACGCAGCAGAACGCCGCAGTTCTCGCCAGCACGACCTTCGTCGAGCAGTTTGCGGAACATTTCAACGCCGGTGCAGGTAGTTTTCTGAGTATCGCGCAGACCAACGATCTCAACTTCTTCCTGGATGCGAACGATACCACGCTCAACACGACCAGTTACCACGGTGCCACGACCGGAGATCGAGAATACGTCTTCGATTGGCATCAGGAACGGCTTGTCGATTGCACGCTCTGGCTCTGGGATGTAGGT
>NZ_JAJTTH010000043.1 GCF_021341665.1 Pseudomonas sp. Au-Pse12
TCCAATGGACAGACCATCACCATCCCGGTTGGCGAAAGCCATGGTTCGGTGAACTTCACCGCGCCAAACGATGCTCTGGCAGGCGGTAGCTCCCTGAGCACCACCATCACCAAGGCCGACGGTGGTAACTACGAGAAGCTGGAGATCAACGACAAGCCAGCCGAGACCTCGGTTACCGATACACCAGACACCACCACTCTGAGCCTGAGCGCTACTGACTCGGTGGCCGAAGGTGGTTCCATCGTCTACACCGCGACACTGACCAACGCCGCTGGCACTCCGGTCACCGTAACCTTGTCCAACGGTGCGGTGATCACCATCGCCGCCGGGGCAACCAGCGGTACTGTGACCGTAGCCGCGCCAGCCGACGACGTGTACAAGGACGCCGGCAAAGTCGAAGCCACTATCACCAAAGCCGATGGCGGCAACTTTGAACACCTGGAGACCAATCCGACTCCAGCCGTCACTGACGTCACTGACACTATCGATACTTCGACTGTCAGCCTGACCGCTACGCCAAGCGTCGCCGAAGGCGGCATTGTGGTGTACACCGCTTCGGTCTCGGCACCAGTCACC
>NZ_JAJTTH010000044.1 GCF_021341665.1 Pseudomonas sp. Au-Pse12
GCTGGAGCCGCGACGGTAGCGGTGCCCGAAGTGGCACCGGCAGCGATGGTGATCACCGCACCGTTGGACAGGGTAACGGTCACTGGCGTGCCAGCGGCATTGGTCAGGGTTGCGGTGTAAACAATCGACCCGCCCTCTGCCACGGTATCGGTAGCCGTGAGGCTCAGAGTCGTGGTGTCCGGCGTATCGGTAACCGAAGTTTCAGCTGGCTTGTCGTTGATCTCCAGCTTCTCGTAGTTACCACCATCAGCCTTGGTAATAGTGGTGCTCAGAGAGCTGCCGCCTGCCAGTGCATCATTTGGCGCGGTGAAGTTCACAGTGCCGGAGGATTCACCAACTGGGATGGTGATGGTCTGTCCATTGGATAGGGTTACTACCACTGGGGAACCGGTGACTGGCGCCGAAACCGAAGCGGTGTAAACGACGATGCCGCCTTC
>NZ_JAJTTH010000045.1 GCF_021341665.1 Pseudomonas sp. Au-Pse12
GTCCGCACCTGTGACTGGTTCGCCTGTGGTGGTGACCCTATCCAACGGTCAAACCATCACTATCCCGGTTGGCGAAAGCCATGGTTCGGTGAATTTCACCGCACCAAACGATGCCTTGGCGGGTGGCAGCTCCCTGAGCACCACCATCACCAAGGCCGACGGTGGTAATTACGAGAAGCTGGAGATCAACGACAAGCCAGCTGAAACCTCGGTTACCGATACACCAGACACCACCACCCTCAGCGTGACCGCCACCGATACCGTGGCCGAGGGTGGCTCGATTGTTTACACCGCCACGCTGACCAATGCCGCTGGCACTCCGGTCACCGTGACCCTGTCCAACGGTGCGGTGATCACCATCGCTGCCGGTGCCACTTCCGGCACCGCTACCGTCGCGGCTCCAGC
>NZ_JAJTTH010000046.1 GCF_021341665.1 Pseudomonas sp. Au-Pse12
TGTCGCGGTGTAAACAATCGAGCCACCTTCGGCCACGGTATCGGTAGCGGTCACGCTGAGGGTGGTGGTATCCGGGGTGTCGGTGACCGAGGTTTCAGCTGGCTTGTCATTAATATCCAGCTTCTCGTAGTTACCACCGTCAGCCTTGGTGATGGTGGTGCTTAGAGAGCTACCACCCGCCAGGGCGTCGTTAGGCGCGGTGAAATTCACGGTGCCGGAAGATTCGCCGACTGGAATGGTGATGGTCTGGCCGTTGGACAGGGTTACCACCACCGGCGAGCCGGTAACTGGCGCAGACACCGAAGCGGTGTAAACCACA
>NZ_JAJTTH010000047.1 GCF_021341665.1 Pseudomonas sp. Au-Pse12
GGCATCGGACCATCGGCAGCCGAGCAAACCAGGATCGCGCCGTCCATCTGGGCAGCACCAGTGATCATGTTTTTGACGTAGTCGGCGTGACCTGGGCAGTCAACGTGCGCGTAGTGACGAATGTGCGAATCGTACTCTACGTGTGCAGTGTTGATGGTGATACCACGAGCTTTTTCTTCTGGGGCGCTGTCGATCTTGTCGAAGTCAACACGAGCCGAACCGAAAACTTCGGAGCAAACGCGAGTCAGAGCAGCAGTCAGAGTGGTTTTACCGTGGTCAACGTGACCGAT
>NZ_JAJTTH010000048.1 GCF_021341665.1 Pseudomonas sp. Au-Pse12
ATGCCGCCTTCAGCGACGCTCGGCGTAGCGGTCAGGCTAACAGTTGAAGTATCGATAGTGTCCGTGACGTCGGTCACGGCTGGAGTCGGGTTGGTCTCCAGGTGCTCGAAGTTGCCGCCATCGGCCTTGGTGATGGTGACTTCAACCTTACCAGCATCTTTATAGACGTCATCCGCTGGGGCAGCCACGGTAGCGGTGCCCGAAGTGGCGCCTGCTGCGATGGTGATCACCGCACCGTTGGACAGGGTCACGGTCACTGGCGTGCCAGCGGCATTGGTCAG
>NZ_JAJTTH010000049.1 GCF_021341665.1 Pseudomonas sp. Au-Pse12
ACAAACTCGTGAGCACATCCTGCTGTCCCGTCAGGTAGGCGTTCCGTACATCGTTGTCTTCCTGAACAAGGCTGACATGGTTGACGACGCTGAGCTGCTGGAACTGGTTGAAATGGAAGTGCGCGATCTGCTGAGCACTTACGACTTCCCAGGTGACGACACTCCGATCATCATCGGTTCGGCTCTGATGGCTCTGAACGGCCAAGACGACAACGAAATGGGTACCACCGCTGTTAAGCGTCTGGTAGAAACTCTGGAC
>NZ_JAJTTH010000004.1 GCF_021341665.1 Pseudomonas sp. Au-Pse12
CCTTTTTAACCGCTTTCGACCGAGAGGATCGAATCGTTAATAAGGCGAATACTCACTGCCTTACCAACTGTTTCTGGCTTCGATGAACTGAAGCGTAACCGCTGTCGAAAATCGTGCAACTCATTGAATCTCAAGGAGTTTTCCGTTTCGACTGCGCCGGAAGTGGGGCGAATTATAGGCCTGTAGAATCTGCCGTCAACCCTTAATTTGAATTTTCTATGAATAAGCTAGAAAGCGCCCCAAAAGGGGCGCCTTAGCGCGCCACATGGAAGTGGCAATACGCTTCTCTATATAGAAGAGACGCCCTACAGCACTCCCGACTGCCTCAAAGCCTTGACCGCCTCAACCTCCATCCCCAATACCCGCTGTAGAACCTGTGCAGTGTGCTCACCCAATAGAGGAGGGGCATTGCGATACTCAACAGGTGTCTCGGACAGGCGAATAGGACTCGCCACCTGGGGCACCATCCCGGCCAGGGCATGAGGTAACTCTACAGCCAGGCCTCGAGCTACGACCTGAGGGTCGCTAAACACCTGCGCCAGGTCATTGATCGGCCCACAAGGCACACCCGCCTGTTCCAGCTGGCTCACCCATTCAGCCGTAGTCTTGAACACCGTCGCCTGACGTATCAGCGGAATGAGCAGCGCCCGATTGGCCACCCGCAGCTTGTTGGTGGCAAACCGAGGATCATCCGCCCACTGCGGCTGACCCGCCACCTCGGCAAACTTGCGAAACTGCCCGTCATTACCCACGGTGAGGATGAAGTCACCATCAGCAGTCGGAAAATCCTGATAAGGCACTATATTAGGGTGCGCGTTGCCCAGACGCTTGGGAGCGACCCCCGTCGTCAGGTAGTTCATGGCCTGGTTGGCCAGGCAAGCGACCTGCACATCCAGCAATGCCATATCGATGTGCTGGCCACCGCCACCCTGATCCCGATGAGCCAAGGCCGCCAGAATCGCGACAGTGGAGTAGAGCCCGGTGAGGATGTCGGTCAAGGCCACACCCACTTTTACCGGCCCAGCCCCCTCATCGCCCTCAGGGCGCCCGGTCAGGCTCATCAGACCACCCAGCCCCTGGATCATGAAGTCATAACCCGCACGCTTGGCATAAGGACCGGTCTGGCCAAAACCGGTGATCGAGCAATAGATCAGCCGCGGATTGACCGCCCTGAGTGACTCATAGTCCAACCCATAAGCCGCCAGCCCACCCACCTTGAAGTTCTCGATGACGATATCCGACTTAGCCGCCAGCTCGCGCACCAATTGCTGCCCTTCGGGACGGGTGAAGTCGATGGTCACCGACTGCTTGTTACGGTTGGCCGACAGATAATAAGCAGCCTCCGTGGTGTTCTCACCATAGGCGTCCTTCAAGAAGGGCGGCCCCCAGGCGCGGGTATCGTCACCATTGCCAGGGCGCTCGACCTTGATCACCTCGGCCCCGAGGTCCGCGAGGATCTGCCCGGACCAGGGCCCAGCCAGAACCCGCGATAAATCCAGTACCCGCAGATGCGATAACGCGCCCATGGCCGCTCTCCTATTAATAGAACGCCTGGATGCCGGTCTGCGCACGCCCGAGAATCAGCGCATGCACATCGTGGGTGCCTTCGTAGGTGTTAACCACTTCCAGGTTCACCAGATGACGGGCAATGCCGAACTCATCAGAAATCCCGTTACCACCCAGCATGTCACGTGCCACGCGGGCGATATCCAACGACTTGCCGCAGGAATTGCGCTTCATGATCGAGGTGATTTCCACTGCAGCAGTGCCTTCATCCTTCATCCGCCCCAGACGCAGGCAGCCTTGAAGGGCGAGGGTGATTTCGGTCTGCATGTCCGCCAGCTTCTTCTGAATCAACTGAGTTGCCGCCAGAGGGCGACCGAACTGCTGACGATCAAGGGTGTATTGACGCGCCGTGTGCCAGCAGAACTCGGCAGCGCCCAATGCGCCCCAGGAGATGCCGTAACGTGCCGAGTTCAGGCAGGTGAATGGCCCCTTGAGCCCACGCACATCCGGGAAGATGTTTTCTTCCGGCACGAATACGTTGTCCATGACGATCTCACCGGTGATCGACGCACGCAGGCCCACCTTGCCGTGGATCGCAGGCGCGCTCAGGCCTTTCCAGCCTTTCTCCAGCACGAAACCACGGATGTCACCGGCGTCATCCTTGGCCCAGACCACGAACACATCGGCGATCGGGCTGTTGGTGATCCACATCTTGCTGCCGGTCAGGCTGTAGCCACCGTCCACTTTGCGTGCGCGAGTAATCATCGCACCCGGGTCAGAACCATGGTTCGGCTCGGTCAGACCAAAGCAGCCAATCCATTCGCCAGACGCCAACTTCGGCAGGTACTTCTGTTTTTGCGCTTCGGTGCCGAACTCGTTGATCGGCACCATCACCAGGGACGATTGCACACTCATCATGGAGCGGTAACCCGAATCCACACGCTCCACTTCACGAGCGATCAGGCCATAGCACACATAGTTCAGGCCGCTGCCGCCGTACTGCTCGGGAATGGTCGCGCCCAACAGGCCGACTTCACCCATTTCCCGGAAGATGGCCGGATCGGTCTTCTCATGACGGAAAGCTTCCAGAACCCGTGGCGCCAGCTTGTCTTGAGCGAACTGCTCGGCACTGTCGCGAACCATGCGCTCTTCTTCGGTGAGCTGCTGGTCCAGCAGAAGGGGATCGATCCAGTTGAAGCTTGCTTTACCGCCCATGAGTGAATCCTCGTGAAGTAGGTCAACTATCGTGGAACAGATCCTAGGCCCACCACGAACCTTCGGGCAAACGAGGATTTCGCATGCTGTTGTGCTAATTTCTCACTCCGAAATGACCTAAAACGCCTTTTACAGCTCGTATTAGTGAGATTGCAGTACATGCGCAGGAAGATCCCCAGCACCGCCGCCCTGATCAGCTTCGAGGCTGCGGCCCGTCATGAGAGCTTTACCAAGGCAGCCCTGGAGCTTTCCCTGACCCAGGGCGCCGTATGCCGACAGATCGCCAGCCTTGAAGAGTTCCTCGGCGTGGAACTGTTCCGCCGCTCCCGAAGAGGGGTCAAGCTGACCGAAGCAGGGCTCTCCTACAGCCGCCGGGTGGCCACACAGCTGGATGCCGTGGAGCGCGACACGCTTTCAGTAATGGGGCAGCAGGGGGCCAACGTCATCGAACTGGCCGTGGTTCCAACCTTTGGCACGCAATGGCTGTTGCCACGCCTGAAAGACTTCCAACAGCAGCACCCTGAAGTCACCGTCAACCTGACCAACCGCACGCGCCCCTTCCTCTTTGCCGATACCGCGTTTGACGCCGCCATCTACTTTGGCGATGCCGACTGGTCAGGCACCCAATCCCACCGCCTGATGGGCGAGCACCCAGTACCGGTGTGCAGCCCGGCAATGCTGGGCAACCAGCAGCAACTGAGCGCCGAGAACATCGCCGAATTGCCCCTGCTGCAGCAGACCACACGGCCCTATGCCTGGCGCCAATGGTTCAACTCGCAACAGCTGAACGTCCCCCGCGACATGACAGGCCCCCGCTACGAGCTATTCTCCATGCTCGCCCAGGCAGCCATGCACGACATGGGCATCGCCCTGATTCCGGCCTTCCTCATCCAGCGCGAGCTGGCGGAAAAACGCCTGGTGATAGCCAACCCCCAGGCACTGACCAGCATCAAGGCGTATTACCTGATGATTCCCGAGCGCAAAGTGGAATCTGCCTCTTTACGGGCTTTTCGCGATTGGCTGGTGAATCAGGCACACAGCTACAACCTAGAAAGGTAAAGGCTTCCAGCGATTAATTGACCCCGTAGTCAGAAAATCAAAAGCCCTACAGATATAAGTATTTGTCGCATTTCGACAGACTGTACCGACACCTCGAACAATAGTCCTAAAAGCGCCTAACCACGCGGCCTGTAGGGTTTATTTGACAGTAATGTAAGACTATTCACACAGCAGATGAGAAAAATCTTATTTGCGTGATAAAAGCCTTGAAAGGCACGGCTTACAAGGGCTTAACCCCACCCCTTGCGACATTCGGTCACGGGGTGACTTGTAGTTAATTTTCCGTCACTAGTCAGAATCCCTTGAAGGGCTCAAAGTTCGCCTGCAAAATGCCGCGCCCCGCTGTGATTTCAGCGGGATCGTGCTGATCGGCCGCCCCAGTCGCACCCTCCGCAGTGCGCTGGCCTTCTAAGAAAGATCGAAAGCAATAAGATCAAGCAGGAGATTTGACGTGCACATTGGTGTTCCTCTCGAAACCCAGACGGGTGAAACACGGGTTGCTGCAACCCCGGAAACCATCAAGAAGCTGATCGGCCAGGGTCATAAAGTCACTGTGCAAAGCGGCGCCGGCATTAACGCCAGCGTGGTCGACAGTGCCTATGAAGCGGCAGGAGCCACCATTGGCAGCGCCAACGATGCCTTTGGCGCCGAGCTGATTCTCAAGGTCGTGGCGCCCAGCGACAGCGAACTGGCGCTGATCAAGAGCGGCACCGTGCTGGTGGGCATGCTCAACCCATTCAGCAATGAAACCATCGCCAAACTGGCCGAACGCGGCATTACCGCCTTCGCCCTGGAAGCGGCGCCACGTACCTCTCGGGCCCAGAGCCTGGACGTGCTGTCGTCCCAGGCCAACATCGCCGGTTACAAGGCCGTGCTGCTGGCCGCCCACTACTACCCGCGCTTCATGCCGATGCTGATGACCGCTGCCGGTACGGTGAAGGCCGCCCGGGTGCTGATTCTTGGCGCCGGTGTTGCCGGCCTGCAGGCCATCGCCACGGCCAAGCGCCTGGGCGCGGTGATCGAGGCTTCGGACGTGCGTCCGGCGGTGAAGGAGCAGATCGAATCCTTGGGCGCCAAGTTCGTCGACGTGCCTTACGAGACCGATGAAGAGCGCGAATGCGCCGTCGGTGTCGGCGGTTATGCCCGCCCCATGCCGGCCAGCTGGATGCAGCGCCAGGCACTGGCAGTGCACGAGCGTGCCAAGCAGGCCGATATCGTCATCACCACCGCACTGATTCCAGGCCGCAAGGCGCCGACCTTGCTCAGCGCCGAAACCGTGGCCCAGATGAAGCCTGGCTCGGTGGTCATCGACCTGGCAGCCGCGCAGGGTGGCAACTGCCCGCTGACCGTGGCGGATCAGGTGGTGGTGGAAAACGGCGTGACCATCGTTGGCCCGACCAACCTGGCCGGCGCGGTCGCCGCCGACGCCTCGGCACTGTACGCCCGCAACCTGCTGGACTTCCTGAAGCTTGTCTTCACCAAAGAAGGGCAGTTCGAAGTCAACCTAGAAGACGACATCGTCGCCGCGTGCCTGATGTGCCGCGACGGCCAAGTCATCCGCAAAAACGCCTAAGCAGGGATTCAGACGATGGAAGAGCTTATCTCCCCCGGTATCTACAACCTGATCATCTTCGTGCTGGCGATTTATGTCGGTTACCACGTGGTCTGGAACGTTACACCCGCACTGCACACCCCTCTGATGGCAGTGACCAACGCCATTTCCGCGATCGTCATCGTCGGCGCCATGCTGGCTGCCGCGCTGACCGTGACGCCGCTGGGCAAGACCATGGGCACCCTGGCCGTGGCTCTGGCCGCGGTCAACGTGTTCGGTGGCTTCCTGGTAACCCGCCGCATGTTGGAAATGTTTAAGAAGAAAGCGCCCAAAGCCGTGAAAGAAGAGGTGCAGAAATAATGAGCATGAACCTGGTAACAACCCTCTATCTGATCGCCTCGGTGTGCTTTATCCAGGCGCTCAAGGGGCTTTCGCACCCGACCACGTCCCGACGCGGCAACTTGTTCGGCATGCTGGGCATGGCCCTGGCGGTACTCACCACCATTGGCCTCATCTATAAGCTGAGCGCAGAACTGGCGACCGCCGGCATCGGCTACGTCATCGTCGGCCTGCTGATCGGCGGCACCGCCGGTTCGATCATGGCCAAACGCGTGGAAATGACCAAGATGCCGGAGCTGGTGGCGTTCATGCACAGCATGATCGGCCTGGCCGCGGTATTCATCGCCATTGCCGCCGTGGTCGAGCCGCAGTCCCTGGGCATCGTCAAACACCTGGGCGACGCGATCCCCGCCGGTAACCGCCTGGAGCTGTTCCTCGGCGCTGCCATCGGTGCCATCACCTTCTCCGGCTCGGTGATCGCCTTCGGCAAGCTCTCGGGCAAGTACAAGTTCCGCCTGTTCCAGGGCGCACCGGTACAGTTCGCCGGCCAGCACAAACTCAACCTGGTGCTGGGCCTGGCCACCCTTGGCCTGGGCGTGACCTTCATGGTCACCGGCAACCTCGGCGCCTTTGCCCTGATGCTGGCCCTGGCCTTCGTCATGGGCGTGCTGATCATCATCCCGATCGGCGGCGCCGACATGCCGGTGGTGGTGTCGATGCTCAACAGCTACTCGGGCTGGGCCGCGGCAGGGATCGGTTTCTCGCTGAACAACTCGATGCTGATCATCGCCGGCTCCCTGGTGGGCTCCAGCGGCGCGATTCTCTCGTACATCATGTGCAAGGCCATGAACCGCTCGTTCTTCAACGTGCTGCTCGGTGGTTTCGGCAACGCGGCCGATGCCGGCGGCCCGGCAGGTTCGAAGGAGGCCCGCCCGGTCAAATCCGGTTCGGCTGACGATGCGACCTTCCTGCTGACCAACGCTGACACCGTGATCATCGTTCCCGGCTACGGCCTGGCGGTAGCACGGGCCCAGCACGCGCTGAAAGAGCTGACCGAGAAGCTGACCCACCGCGGCGTCACCGTGAAGTACGCGATCCACCCGGTAGCGGGGCGCATGCCCGGCCACATGAACGTGCTGCTGGCCGAGGCCGAAGTGCCTTACGACCAGGTGTTCGAGATGGAAGACATCAACTCCGAGTTCGGCCAGGCCGACGTGGTGCTGGTACTGGGCGCCAACGACGTGGTCAACCCGGCGGCGAAGAACGACCCCAAGTCGCCCATCGCCGGCATGCCGATCCTCGAAGCCTTCAAGGCCAAGACCATCATCGTCAACAAGCGCTCCATGGCCAGCGGCTATGCCGGCCTGGACAACGAACTGTTTTACCTGGACAAGACCATGATGGTTTTCGGCGACGCGAAGAAGGTCATCGAAGACATGGTCAAAGCTGTCGAGTAAAGCTGCTGTAGCGCAATACCCAAAACCTCAGCCTTTAGTAGGCTGAGGTTTTTTATTGACCTCATAAAGCCGACAGAAGGCTCTAGATCAGTACCTTTCATTCGACCTTTGTCGCGCGGTGTTTTTTTTTGAAATCACTAGACTGCGCTTCTTGCTTCCGTTGCCCGAGATAACAATCCATGTACCGTGATCGTATCCGCTTGCCTTCGTTGTTGGATAAGGTGATGAGCGCCGCCGACGCTGCCGCTCTGATTGAGGACGGCATGACCGTCGGCATGAGCGGCTTCACCCGCGCCGGTGAAGCCAAGGCCGTGCCCCATGCCCTGGCCGAACGGGCCAAGGTGACCCCGCTGAAAATCAGCCTGATGACCGGCGCCAGCCTGGGCAACGACCTGGACAAGCAACTCACCGAGGCCGGTGTCCTGGCCCGGCGCATGCCGTTCCAGGTCGACAGCACCCTGCGCAAGGCGATCAACGCCGGCGAAGTGATGTTCATCGACCAGCACCTGTCGGAAACCGTAGAACAGTTGCGTAACCAGCAGCTCAAGCTGCCGGACATTGCGGTGATCGAGGCCGTGGCCATCACCGAACAAGGCCATATCGTGCCCACCACCTCGGTGGGCAACTCCGCCAGTTTCGCGATCTTCGCCAAGCAGGTGATCGTCGAGATCAACCTGGCGCACAACCCGAACCTGGAAGGCCTGCACGACATCTATATCCCGACCTATCGCCCGACCCGTACACCTATTCCCCTGGTGAAGGTCGACGATCGCATCGGCAGCACGGCGATTCCGATCCCGGCGGAAAAGATCGTCGCCATCGTCATCACCAACCAGTCGGACTCGCCATCCACCGTCTCCACCCCGGACAGCGAGACCCAGGGCATCGCCAACCACCTGATCGACTTCCTCAAGCAGGAAGTGGATGCCGGGCGCATGAGCAACAAGCTCGGCCCGCTACAGGCCGGTATCGGCAACATTGCCAACGCGGTGATGTGCGGCCTGATCGAGTCGCCGTTCGAGAACCTGACCATGTACTCCGAAGTCCTGCAGGACTCGACCTTCGACCTGATCGACGCCGGCAAGCTGAGCTTCGCCTCGGGCAGCTCCATCACCCTGTCGAGCCGGCGCAACGCCGATGTGTTCGGCAACCTGGAGCGCTACAAGGACAAGCTGGTGCTGCGCCCGCAGGAAATCTCCAACCACCCCGAAGTGGTACGCCGCCTGGGCATCATCGGCATCAACACCGCGCTGGAGTTCGATATCTACGGCAATGTCAACTCCACCCACGTCTGCGGCACGCGGATGATGAACGGCATCGGCGGTTCCGGCGACTTCGCCCGCAACGCGCACCTGGCGATCTTCGTCACCAAGTCGATTGCCAAGGGCGGGGCGATTTCCAGCGTGGTGCCGATGGTCAGCCACGTGGACCACACCGAGCATGATGTCGACATCCTGGTGACCGAAATCGGCCTGGCCGACCTGCGTGGCCTGGCGCCACGTGAACGGGCCCGGGTGATCATCGACAACTGTGTGCATCCGTCCTACCGCGAAGCGCTGAACGACTACTTCACCAAGGCTTGCGCCCTGGGTGGTCACACGCCGCACATCCTGCGTGATGCCCTGAGCTGGCACATCAACCTGGAAGAAACCGGGAAAATGCTCGCCGAGTGATTGATACAGTCGGCAGCTGACGCAAACACAGTTTCGTCAGCTTGCCGACTGCCCACCAACAAGCTACAAAAACTGTACTGCTGTACCGGTCTTTTCCCCACCTAAAACCACCTTTCCTTCGCCTAAAAGCCCTTGAACGCACCAAAAAGGTGCCGACAGGTACAGTTGCGCCTTTTCCGAACAGTACAGCCCCTATAAACAGTTAACTGGTCCTTCACAATACAGGTGAACTGTATCTACAGAGTCTTGCGCGGGAAGAGGATCATTGGCATCAGTTAAACCACTACCTGATCCCGCCACAAGCGGAAGGATGTCAACCATGGAACGTACACTCAGTTCCGAACTGTTCTTCGAAGACAAAGCTGCAAAAACCCAGGCTTCCCTGCCTCTGCGCGTTATCGCCAACCTGATGCTGTGGCAGCGCCGCATCTCCAGCCGCCACCAACTGGCTCGTCTGGATTCGCGTCTGCTGGCCGATGCCGGGATCAGCGAAGCACAACGCTACGAAGAGCTGAGCAAGCCGTTCTGGCGCTAACTCAGCGTCGCTGGCTCTGACCCACCGGGCCCACCGCCAGCACCCCGAATTGCACACACAAGACCCGTCGCGGGAAACCGCGACGGGTCTTGTCGTTTGGGGTCGGGAAAAGTGCTTGATGACTCAAATACAGCCAGGTTCATCGTGACAGGTACAGTTTGAAAAAACATAACAATCTACCAGTACAATTTAGCATTGGTGTATCTGTATAGCCTTATCGAACCCCCGCACCATGATGCTGCAGCCAGCCCACCGCTCGACTGCTCAACGAGGACAGCATCATGCCTACATACCTCAGCAATCCTGGCCCCGGCCCTCAGGCAACCCCACGCAGCACGTCCTTCAAGCGCTGGATAACGGCACTCGGCAACATGGCGGAACGCGCCCGTACTCGCCATTTGCTGGCACAGATGGATGAACGACAACTCTCGGACAGCGGCATCAGCCACGGCGAACGGGCAGCAGAACTGCACAAGCCTTTTTGGCGATAAGACCTGAAGCAGCGCTGTGCGAACGCAACAGCTCAGCCTAATATCTGAAGCGACGTAGCGATTTTCACCCGGGTTGCGTCAGAACAATCAGACACAGCACCTCGCAGTGGCTGCCCGGCGTCTCACTCAGCGCCCTTTCATCTGTCTGTTCATTCACAGGAGTTACCCATGTCCCGTCTCCGCCTGCTCAGCGCCGCCGCCCTGCTGGCCCTGGCTGCCAACGCCCACGCCACCAGCCTGATCGTGACCACCGACGCCATTGTCGGCGCGCTCAAGGCCACCAGCGACGCCACGTCCGATGCCACTTCCTCCCTGCGCGACCACAAGATTGTCCGTGCCGCCCGGGATGATGCCGCCAGTTTCGTCGCCACCGACGGCGCCATTCGCGGGGTAAAACTGGAAAGCGCCTTCGACCACATTCGCCAACAGGCGCCTCAATTGCATGCCACTGATGCACAACTGGCCCAGGCAATCCTGGCGATCTGAGCGAAGATTTCAGGTGCGCCCACGCACCTAAAACCCTCTGCGCTGGCCCTGTCCGGACCATTGCGCTAGCCTTGGCGCTGATTTTCAGCTGTCGAGACTCTTGGGTTTGTTCCGAATTTCGCTTTTCGTTCCCGTATTGATCGCCGCGTGTTGGGCCGGTTCGGTGCAGGCATTCGACCTGACCACGCAAAGCCTGGTCGTCACCGTCTACGCCACAAGCCAGGTGACCTCGGCGCCCTTCGACCATAAACTGCTGCTTGCCGCCCAGGATGACGCCGCCGCCTTCGTGGCCACCCACGGCCAACTGCGTGGCGCCCGCCTGGAGTCCGCGTTGCAGTACCTGCGCCAGGGCCCGGCAAAACTTCATGCCAGCGACCTTGAACTGGCGCAGGCAATTCTCGTCCAATAACCATCCCTGTTCTTCCGGAGTCGTTCCATGCGTAGCCCGCTGATTGCCGCCACCCTTGGCCTGCTGTTGTTGGCCGACGTGGCCCAGGCACACACCCTGGTGGCCACCAGTAACATCATCGTCCGTGCCTCCGGCCGCACGATCGATTTCACCTCGGACACCACCACCTCGATCCGTGACTCGAAAGTCGTGCGCGAAGCCCACGACGATGCCGCCAGCTTCGTCGCCAGCCACGGTGATATCCGTGGCGCGCAACTGGAAGCGGCGTTCAATGCCCTGCGCACGCAACTGCCGGAAGCCCGTGACGCCAGCGATCAGGTGCTCGCCGAAGCCATCCTCGCTCTGTGAAACCATTCCTTGCCTGGCTGCTGGCCGGGACCCTGGGGCTGCTCTGCGGCACCGCCCAGGCCGACCTGCAATTGCGCCTCAAGACCGATGGCTTGAGCCCTGCGCAACAACAAGCCAGCCAGGCCCTGCTGGATGAAGCGATGCAGGCCTTGCCGCCGCGCTTCATCCAGCAACTGGATCGCACCATTGACGTCGGCTGGACCGACCAGATGCCCGACAACGCCTACGGCGAGGCGTCCCTGGTGTCGGAGCTGGACCTCAACCGCGCCTTGCTGCCCAGCCTGGCCGACGGTTCCGCCGCCACCCAGAAGACCCGTCGTCCCCATGGCACCGTGCGTCGGGAAATGCTCGCCACCGTGCTCCATGAACTGACCCACATTTATGATCGCGCGCGCTTATGGCCCAGTGCCGAGCGCCGCCTGATCCAGCGCTGCACCCGCAAGAACAACACCTCCGGCCTGATCGGCCTGCCTGATGAATGCCGTGGCCAGAACGACCGGCGCTTCACCCTCAGTGACGACCCGCGCCTGCTGGACCTGGCCGGCTGGCCGCAGTACGTCGGCCGCCGCGGCGAGCGTGAGCAGCACAACCGCCAGGTCGCGCGCAGCCCGGACCTCTACGAGATCACCAACCCGAAGGAATTCGTCGCGGTGAACATGGAGTACTTCCTCCTCGACCCGAGCTACGCCTGTCGCCGCCCGGCGCTGTACCGCTACTACCAGGAGCATTTCGGCTGGGCCCCGGCCGCCAAGGACAAGTGCGCCCAGTCCTTCGCCTTCCTCAACGCCGGCAACGACTTCGCCAAGACGCCGCTGGGCAAGGTGGACCCGGAGCGGGTCTACGCGGTGGACTACCTGCTGGCCGAAGCCAACCAGAACTGGGTCAGCCGCTGGGGCCACAGCATGCTGCGCCTGGTGATCTGCGCCCCGGGTCGCCCCCGCGGGCCGGATTGCCGCCTCGACCTGGACCAGCACCTGGTGCTGTCCTATCGCGCCTTTGTCGGCGACGTGCAGCTGTCCAGCTGGGACGGCCTAGTGGGCAAGTACCCGTCGCGGCTGTTTGTCCTGCCGCTGTCGCAGGTCATCGACGAATACACCAAGACCGAACTGCGCAGCCTGGCCTCGGTGCCCTTGAAACTGTCGCGCAGCGAGATCGAGGAGGTGGTGGAGCACGCCGCGGAAATGCACTGGAGCTACGACGGCAACTATTACTTCCTGTCCAACAACTGCGCGGTGGAAAGCCTCAAGCTGCTGCGCAGCGGCAGCAACAACAAGCAACTGATCGGCCTCGACAGCATCATGCCCAACGGCTTGCTGGAAGTGCTCAAGGGCAGGGGGCTGGCGGACACCAGCGTGCTCGACGATCCGCGCGAGGCACTGCGCCTGGGCTATCGCTTCGACTCCTTCCGCGACCGCTACCAGGCGATGTTCGAGGTGATCAGAAAGCACCTGCCGATCCAGCAGGCCAGCGTCGAGGACTGGCTGTCGCTGAGCGCCGAGGAGCGCCGGCGCTGGTTCGACCAGGCCGACCTGCGCACCAGCGCCGCCTTGCTGCTGCTGGAGCAGGCCAGCTATCGCCGGCAACTGCTGCTGGCCCAGGACGAGGTCAAGCAGCGCTACCTGGGCGCTCGCGAGCTGAAGAACGGCGGCATGGAAAAGGCCAACAAGACCTTGCAGGAAATTCTCGCCAACAGCGGCTTCCTCAGCCGCCCGGCGGAACTGCTGGGCAGCAGCGGCTATGGCTTGCCGCAACCCGGTGAATGGCAACGCCTGGAGTCCGAAAGCAGCCAGCGGCAGAAGCAGTTGCAATCCTTGACCGGTGACCTGGACAAGGAAGTGCGGGCCCTGCTGGAGCCGGAGCGGGCCGCTGAGATTGCCGCCAACGAGGCCAACCTGAAGTTGGTGGGCGAGCATCTGCGGGCTCTGCACAAGGCGGCGGGCGGGCTGGAGCTGCCGTAGCCGAGCCCGCGAGGCTGCGAAAAGGATCGAAGGGCCTTGCTGGGCGACCTTGAGAGCCTCGCGACCGCTGCGCGCTCGTGCGCAGCCTGCGGCAGCGGCTACAGGGTTTCTTGCGGCTCTTGCGGCAGGTGCTCGTCCAGGCGCAGCCAGGGCAGGCGGCTGTCGGTCCAGATGTGCCGGTCCGCCGGCGCCAGCTCCGGGTGGTCCAGGGTGGCGATGGTGACATCGATGCTGTGCGGGCTCAGGTGGGTGACCAGCGCCAGGTGGGCACCACAGTTGCCGCAGAAATAGCGCGCGCAACTGGCAGATGAGTCGTAGCGGGCGGGAACGCCCTCCAGCCAGGTGAAAGCCGAGGCGGACAGGGTGATCCAGGTGGTCACCAGGCCACCACTGGTCCGGCGGCAGATCGAGCAATGGCAGTGGGCGATATCCCGCAGTGGCCCGCTGAACTGGTAACGCAGCCGCCCGCAGTGGCAGCCTCCGGTGTGCAACTCACTCATGTGCATTCCTCCTGTGGGCCAATGCCCGTCACTTTATGCCGCTGGTCGCCTGCCGGAACATCCGCTGTTTCCTTTCAACGGCGAAAGCTGGCTGAAAGCTTCCCCGATTAGGATCGCCTCCACTACCGGCAACAGACCGGTTGGCCACAGCGGGCGCTTCTCGCGCTCCCGGCCCTATTAACAACAACAATGGTGATTCTGATGTCCGCTCGTACCCGCCTGTTCGCTGCAACACCTCCCGTACGCCTCGTGCTTGCCGTTCTGCGCTGATCCCACCCGGTTCGCCATTCCCTAGCCGCGCTACGCCTGGAGTATTCCCATGCTGACTTTCCTTGGCTTTGCCATGGTCATCACCTTCATGTTCCTGATCATGACCAAGCGCCTGTCGGCGCTGATCGCGCTGATCATCGTGCCTATTCTGTTCGCCCTGTTCGGCGGCTTCGCGCCGAAAATCGGCCCGATGATGCTCGAAGGCATCACCAAGCTGGCGCCCACCGGCGTGATGCTGATGTTCGCCATTCTGTATTTCGCCTTGATGATCGACTCCGGCCTGTTCGACCCGGCGGTGCGCAAGATCCTCAAGCTGGTCAAGGGCGACCCGCTGAAAGTCTCGGTCGGCACCGCGGTGCTGGCCCTGGTGGTGTCCCTGGACGGTGACGGCGCCACCACCTACATGATCTGCGTGGCCGCCATGCTGCCGCTGTACAGCCGCATCGGCATGAGCCCACGGATCATGGCCGGGCTGATCATTCTCGCCGGCGGGGTGATGAACATGACCCCCTGGGGCGGCCCCACCGCCCGGGCCGCCAGCGCCCTGCACGTGGACCCTTCGGACATCTTCGTACCGATGATTCCGGCGATGCTCGCCGGCGTGGTGGCGATCCTGCTGATCGCCTACCTGTACGGCAAGCGTGAGCGCGCGCGCCTGGGCGAACTGCACCTGGCGGGCGATGAGATCGACCACAGCGAAATCAGCGTGTCGCAGTACCCGGATGCGCGCCGGCCGAAGCTGATCTGGTTCAACGGTGCGCTGACCTTCGCCCTGATGTGCACCCTGATTGCCGGCCTGCTGCCGCTGCCGGTGCTGTTCATGGTGGCGTTCAGTATCGCCATGATCGTCAACTACCCCTGCCTGCAGCAGCAGAAGGACCGGGTCGCGGCCCACGCCGGCAGCGTGCTGGCGGTGGTCGGGCTGATCTTCGCGGCGGGCATCTTCACCGGCATCCTGTCCGGCACCGGCATGGTCGATGCCATGTCCAAGAGCCTGCTGGCGGTGATCCCGGACGCCCTGGGGCCGTACCTTGCGGTGATCACCGCGCTGGTGAGCATGCCGTTCACGTTCTTCATGTCCAACGATGCCTTCTACTACGGCGTGCTGCCGGTGCTGGCCGAAGCCGCCAGCCACTACGGCATCACCGCCGTGGAAATGGCCCGGGCGTCGATCGTCGGCCAACCGGTGCACCTGCTCAGCCCGCTGGTACCCTCGACCTACCTGCTGGTGGCCCTGGCCGGCATCGAGTTTGGCGACCATCAGCGCTTCACCCTCAAGTGGGCAGTGCTGGTCTGCCTGTGCATAATGTTCGCCGCTTTGCTGATGGGGATCTTTCCGCTGTTCAGCACGCTTTAAAGGCAATGATTCCCCGCCCGGGCCGGCTTCACGGCCCGGGCCATAACACTCGCGCAAAGGACTACACATGGAATGGCTGACCAACCCGGAAATCTGGGTTGCCTTCTTCACCCTGACCGCCCTGGAAATCGTCCTGGGCATCGACAACATCATCATGATCTCGATCCTGGTCAGCCGCATGCCCAAGCACATGCAGCCGCGCACGCGGATCTTCGGCCTGGCGCTGGCCATGGTCACGCGCATTCTGTTGCTGCTGTCGATCACCTGGGTCATGCGCCTCACCGCCGACCTGTTCGTGGTCTTCGGCCAGGGCATTTCCGGGCGTGACCTGATCCTGTTCTTCGGCGGCCTGTTCCTGCTGTGGAAAAGCTCCCAGGAGATGTACCACGCCCTGGAAGGCGAGGACGAAACCCTGGACGAACCCAAAGGCAAGGGTGGCAACTTCTTCTATACCATCATCCAGATCGCGATCATCGACATCGTCTTCTCCCTGGATTCGGTGATCACTGCGGTGGGCATGGTCTCCCATGTACCGGTGATGGTGGCGGCAATCATCGTCGCGGTCCTGGTGATGATGCTGGCGGCCGGCACCATCAGCGAGTTCATCGACAAGCACCCGTCGCTGAAGATGCTCGCACTGTCGTTCCTGCTGGTGGTGGGTACGGTACTGATCGCCGAAGCCTTCGACGTGCACGTGCCCAAAGGCTATGTGTACTTCGCCATGGCCTTCTCGCTGGCGGTGGAAGCCATCAACATCAAGATGCGCACCGCCATCGCGAAAAAGAAAAAGCAGCAGGAGCCGGTGAAACTGCGCAAGGACATTCCTGGTCAATAATCCGAGAATGCGCTGAATCAAAAAGGGGCTTTCGAGCCCCTTTTTCGCGTCTGCAGGAAGTTGTTTTCATGACGCTTTTGTTTCAATCACGAGTTTGGCTATGCGATGCTGGCGCCTCGTGCGTTAGCCAACTACAGCTTAAGTACATAACGTAGAACGTCGCGCGATAACGTCCACTGGCCCCGCTTGGGGCGCGTCACCCCAGGGGGGCCCTCTATGCTGACCCTGCTCAATCTGCTTTCCGCCGTGGCCCTGCTGATCTGGGGCACGCACATCGTCCGTACCGGCATCCTGCGGGTCTACGGCTCCAACCTGCGCCACGTGATCGGCCAGAACATGGCCCGGCGACCACTGGCCTTCGTCGCCGGCATTCTGGTGACGGCGATGGTCCAGAGCAGCAACGCCACGGCGATGCTGGTGACCTCCTTTGTCGGCCAGGGCCTGATGGCCCTGACCCCGGCCCTGGCGACCATGCTCGGCGCCGATGTCGGCACCGCGCTGATGGCCCGGGTGCTGACCTTCGACCTGTCGTGGCTGTCGCCGCTGCTGATCTTCCTCGGGGTGATCCTCTTCCTCTCGCGCAAGCAGACCCGCGTCGGCCAACTGGGGCGGGTCGGCATCGGCCTGGGGCTGATCATCCTGGCCCTGCAACTGATCGTCGAAGCCGCCGCACCGATCACCCACGCCCAAGGGGTGAAGGTGCTGTTCGCCTCGCTGACCGGCGACATCCTCCTGGACGCACTGATGGGCGCGGTGTTCGCCATGGTGTCCTACTCCAGCCTGGCCGCGGTGCTGCTCACGGCGACCCTGGCCGGCGCCGGGGTGATCAGCCTGCCGGTGGCCATCGGCCTGGTGATCGGCGCCAACATCGGCAGCGGGGTGCTGGCCTTCCTCAGCACCAGCATGCAGAACGCCGCCGGGCGCCAGGTGGCCCTGGGCAGCCTGTTGTACAAGCTCATCGGCCTGCTGCTGATCATCCCGGTGCTCAACCCGCTGGCCCACTGGATGGACAGCCTGGATTTCAGCCCCCAAGAAGTGGTGATCGGCTTCCACCTGCTGTACAACACCGCGCGCTGCCTGTTGCTGCTGCCCACCGTTGGCCCCATGGCCCGGCTCTGCGCCTGGCTGCTGCCGGAGCGCCCACAGGAAAACGGCCGCGCCCGGCCCCGCCATCTGGACCCCACCGCCCTGGCCACGCCGAGCCTGGCCCTGGCCAACGCCGCGCGGGAAACCCTGCGCATCGGCGACTTGATCGACAACATGCTGGAAGCGATGCGCGATGCGCTGCACGGCAAGCAGACCGCCATCACCCAGGAACTGCGCGCCTTGAGCGACGACGTCGAAGCCCTGTACAGCGCCATCAAGCTGTACCTGGCGCAGATGCCCCGGGAAGACCTCAGCGACCAGGACAGCCGGCGCTGGGCCGAGATCATCGAACTGGCGTTCAACCTCAAGCTGGCCAGCGACCTGATCGAACGCATGCTGCGCAAGGTCCAGCAGCAGAAGACTTCCCAGCGCCGCTCCTTCTCCGAAGTCGGCCTGGAAGAGCTGACCGGGCTGCACGCGCAATTGATCGCCAACCTGCGCCTGGGGCTCTCGGTATTCCTCAGCGCCGACCCGGAAAGCGCACGCCAACTGCTGCGTGAGAAGCGCCGCTTCCGCGCCCAGGAGCGGCGCCTGGCCCATGCCCACGTCAGCCGCCTGCAGCGCAAGATCGTCCAGAGCATCGAAACCAGCTCCCTGCACCTGGAGCTGATCGCCGACATGAAGCGTCTCAACTCGCTGTTCTGCAGCAGTGCCTATGTGGTCCTGGAAACCTCGGACACCGGCGCGCTGGAAGTCGAAGACATGGCTGACATCACTCATTCACCCTGAACGTCCACAGTCCCACGAAGTCTGTAGAACTTACGCACGCCGTAAGGAACTTGTTATGCGTTGTCTGTTATTCGCCTGCCTGTTGCTGGGCAGTGCACAAGGATGGGCCCTGGATCGCTTCCAGGTCGAAGGCTACACCCTGCCCAACGGCTTGCAGCTGCTGCTCAAGCCGGGCAGCGAACGCGGCCACGTGGCGATCCGTCTGGTGGTGGGGGTGGGCCTGGACGACTTCGCCTGCGCCGACAAGGAACTGCCGCACCTGCTGGAGCACCTGCTGTTCAGCGGCGTGGACGACAGCGGCGAAGGCGGCCTGGAAGAGCGCATGCAGGCCCTGGGCGGGGAGTGGAATGCCTACACCAGCAATGCCGACACCACCTTCGTCATCGAGGCGCCAGCGCGCAACCAGCGCAAGGTCCTGGACCTCTTGCTGTCCCTGCTGACCCATACCCGCCTGGACGACAACGCCGTGGCCGCGGCCAAGCAAGTGGTGGAGCGCGAAGGCGGCGGCCACTACTCGCACCTGCAGCGCTGGCTTGACCGCCAGGACCTTGGACACAAGGCCAGCAACCAGTTGGCGGTGGAACTGGGGCTCAAGTGCGCCGAGCGCGCTGAAGTCGACAACCTGACCCTGGCGCAGCTGGAACAGGTCCGCAAGGACTGGTACGCGCCCAACAACATGACCCTGATCGTGGTCGGCGACCTCGACCGCCTTCTGCCGGCCTACCTGGAGCGCACCTACGGGGCCCTGAAGCCAGTGGAGCCCAGCGAACACCCCGACTTGCCGCAGATAGAGGGGGCGGCCGCCGCCGAGCGCGAACTGATCCATGGCTGGGTCGGGCAGAGCGCCCAGTTGCACTGGCTGTTCCCCGAGCCCGTGCTGGAGCAGCAGCACGACGAGACCTTCGACCTGCTCAAGGATTACCTGGACTGGGCGCTGTATCGCCAGTTGCGCCTTGAACACGAACTGTCCTACGGCCCCTGGAGCGACCGGGAGGTCTTCGGTGGCGTGGGCTTTCTCAGCCTCAATGCCGACCTTGAACGCGACAACCTGCCCCAGGCCCGGCACGTTGTGGAACAACTCAAGGCTCGGCTGCTCAAGGACGGCCTCGACCCGGCCACCTTCGCCCGCCTGAAACAGGCCGCCATCGATCGCCAGGCCTGGGCCGTGCAGGGCAACAGCGCCCTGGCGGATTACTACTGGAGCGCCTTGGGGGACTTCGACAACGGCCGTTTCAGCGATCCGGCCAAGCGCCTGAAGGCGGTAAGCCTGGAACAGGCCAACCAGGCCCTGCGCCAATTGCTGCAGCAGCCGGGTTACCTGCGCATCGAAAAGCCGCTGCTCAGTGATGAACAGGCGTTGTGGCTGATCAGCGGCCTGCTGGCCCTGGTCCTGCTCGGCGGTTTCGGCGTTTACCGGCTGCGCCGCCGAGCGCACTGAGCCGTGGCGAGGGAGCTTGCTCCCTCGCCACGGACAGCCACCGACGTTATCCTGTCGCGGTTTTTCCTGCCCTGACTGTGATCCCCCCCGATGCCGAACCTGAACCACTCTATCCAGCGCATTCTCGAACTGATGAAGCGCTATCCAGGGATCATCGCGCTCGGCGGTTTCATTTCCGGGGTCAGCAGCTTCATCCTGGTGGACCGGCAACAGAGCCTGGCCTCGTGGATCGCCGTGATCCTGCTGGTGAGCTGGGTCTGGCTGATGCTGGAAAACAGCCTGACCCAACTGTTCACCAAGGTCTTCAAGCGCGAGATCCCGCAGCCCCTGCTGCGCTACGCCACGCAGATGATCCACCAGGAAAGCCTGTTCTTCGTCCTGCCGTTTTTCTTCATCACCACCCGTTGGAACAGCGGCCAACTGGTGTTCACCGGCCTGCTCGGCGCCGCGGCGCTGATTTCCATCACCGACCCGCTGTACTACAAATGGCTGGCGCCGCGCCGCTGGCTGTTCCTGGCGCTGCATACCCTGACCCTGTTCGCCGCCTTGCTCACGGCCTTGCCGCTGATCCTGCACCTGACCACCGCGCAGAGCTTCAAGCTGGCCCTGGGCACCGCCATGCTCCTGTCCTTTCCAAGCCTGGCCTCGATCCTGCCGATCCGCGGCCTGCGCAGCGCCCTGACCGTCCTGGCCATTACCCTGGCCATCGGCAGCACCGGCTGGCTGTTGCGCTCCTGGGTGCCCCCGGCCACGTTGTGGCTGACCGAGGACGCCATCAGCACCCAGCTCCAGGGTCGTACCCCGGGCGCCAGCCTGGAACAGGTCAGCACCAGCCAGGTGCGCAACAACGGCCTGTACGCCTACACCGCGATCAACGCCCCCCGAGGCCTGGACGAGCGCATCTACCACGTCTGGCAATTCAACGGCAGCGAAGTGGACCGCATCGCCCTGGATATCCACGGCGGGCGCAAGGAGGGCTACCGCGCCTGGTCCTACAAACAGAACTTTCCCGCCAACCCGGCGGGCGACTGGCAAGTGCGGGTGGTCACCGAGGACGGTCAAGTGATCGGCGTGCTGCGCTTCGAGATCACCGCTCCAGATCAAGACACGGCCAGGCCCGGCGAGGCAAAGTAGACGGGATCGTGCTATTACGTAGCACTGCGAAATGGCCACACAAGCTTGGAGCTTATGACTAGCAGCGTGACGCCCGGCACCGCACAACTGGACCTTGCCCACTCCCCGGCGCAATTGCGCATCGGTGGCGACTGGACGCTGGCGCACTACAGCGACCTCAAGCGCCTCAGCCAATCCCTGGTGGGCCGTTACGACGGCAGCACTCACATCGACCTCAACGGCCTTGGCGCCCTGGACACCGCCGGCGCCTCGTTGCTGGTGGAACTGCTCGGCGCCGAACGCCTGGGCCAGTCCGCGGAACACCCCGATTGCACCCTGTCCGCCGCCGACCGCGCGCTGCTGCACACGGTCTACACCTCGCTCAACGACTTCTGCGTGCCGGTCAAGGAACCGGAAGTCTCGGTCAGCGTGCAACTGCTCTCGCGCATTGGCAGCGCGGTCTACACCGTCTGGCAGGACACCCTGAAGGTCCTGGGCTTTATCGGCCTGATCCTCGAAACCCTGGCCCGCGGCCTGCTGCGCCCCAAGCGCTGGCGCATCACCCCGGTGGTGGCGCACATCGAACAGACTGGTCTCGACGCGGCGCCCATCGTGGCCTTGCTGACCTTCCTGGTGGGCGCGGTGGTGGCCTTTCTCGGGGCCACGGTGCTGGCCAATTTCGGCGCCAGCATCTTCACCGTGGACCTGGTGGCGTTTTCCTTCCTGCGGGAATTCGGTGTACTGCTCACCGCGATTCTCATGGCCGGACGCACCGCCAGTGCCTTCACCGCGCAGATCGGCTCGATGAAGGCCAACGAAGAAATCGACGCAATCCGCACCCTGGGCCTGGACCCGGTGGAGCTGCTGGTGCTGCCCCGGGTTCTGGCGTTGCTGGTGTCACTGCCGATGCTGACCTTCCTGGCGATGCTCTCCGGGATCGTCGGCGGCGCGGTGGTCTGCGCCCTGTCCCTGGACATCTCGCCGGCGATGTTCCTGTCACTGCTGCATTCGGACATCGGCGTGAAACACTTTCTGCTGGGCCTGGTGAAAGCGCCGATCTTCGCCTTCCTGATCGCCGCCATCGGCTGCCTGGAAGGCTTCAAGGTCAGTGGCAGCGCCGAGTCGGTGGGCGCTCACACCACCTCCAGCGTGGTCCAGTCGATCTTCGTGGTGATCGTCATCGACGCCGTGGCCGCGCTGTTCTTCATGGAGATGGGCTGGTGAGCCGCCCGCCACGCGCGCCTGCCGAGGCGGTGATCGAGGTGCGCGGCCTGTGCAACCGCTTCGGCAAGCAGAGCGTGCACGAGAACCTCGACCTGGACGTGTACAAGGGCGAGATCCTCGGCGTGGTCGGCGGCTCGGGCAGCGGCAAGTCGGTGCTGTTGCGCAGCATCGTCGGCCTGCGCCAGCCCAGCGAGGGCTCGGTGCGGGTCTTTGGCCAGGATCTGCCGAGCCTGCCGGAACAACAGCGCTCGCTGATCGAGCGGCGCTTCGGCGTGCTGTTCCAGAAGGGCGCGCTGTTCACCTCGCTGACCGTGACCGAGAACGTCGCCCTGCCGCTGATCGAACATGCCGGGCTGTCCCGCGCCGATGCCGAGCACCTGGCAGCGGTCAAGCTGGCGTTGGCCGGGCTGCCGCTGTCGGCGGCGGACAAATACCCAGCCTCGCTGTCCGGCGGCATGATCAAGCGTGCCGCCCTGGCCCGGGCCCTGGCCCTGGACCCGGACATCCTGTTTCTCGACGAACCCACCGCCGGCCTCGATCCGGTGGGCGCCGCTGCCTTCGACCAGTTGATCCTGACCCTGCGCGATGCCCTGGGCCTGAGCGTGTTCCTGGTCACCCACGACCTGGACACCCTCTACACCATCACCGACCGAGTGGCGGTGCTGGCGCAGAAAAAGGTGCTGGTGGCAGACGCCATCGATATCGTCGCCGAGACCGACGACGAGTGGATCCACCAGTACTTCCATGGCCCTCGCGGCCGCGCGGCCTACCAGGCCGCTACACAGACCAACGAGGGATGACATGGAAACCCGAGCCCATCATGTACTGATCGGCCTGTTCACCGTGATCGTGGTGGCCGGCGCCTTGCTGTTCGGCCTGTGGCTGGCCAAGTCCAGCGTCGACAGCGCCTTCCAGGACTACCAGATCGTCTTCAACGAGGCGGTCAGCGGCCTGTCCAAGGGCAGTGCCGTGCAATACAGCGGGATCAAGGTCGGCGATGTGGTCAACCTGCGCCTGGACCCCAAGGACCCGCGCCGGGTGCTGGCGCAGATCCGCCTGGGCAGTGAGACGCCGATCAAGGAAGACACCCAGGCCAAGCTGGCCCTGACCGGCATCACCGGCACCTCGATCATCCAGCTCAGCGGTGGCACGCCGCAAAGCCCGCCCCTCAAGGGCAAGGATGGCCACCTGCCGACCATCATCGCCTCGCCATCGCCCATCGCCCGCCTGCTGAACAACAGCAACGACCTGATGACCGGGGTCAACCTGCTGCTGCACAACGCCAACCGCATGTTCTCCCCGGACAACGTGGAACGGGTCAGCAACACCCTGGACAACCTGCAGAAAACCTCGGCGAGCATCGCCGGGCAACGTGATGACCTGCGCCAGCTGATGCAGCAACTGGGCACCATCAGCAAGCAGACCAGCGCCATGCTGGAACAGACCACCGCGCTGATGCGCAACGCCAACGGCCTGCTCAGCGACCAGGGCAAGCAGATGGTCGGCAGCGCGGCACAGGCCATGCGCTCGCTGGAGCAGAGCAGCGCCACCCTGAACAAGCTGCTGAGCGACAATCAGGACTCGCTGAACAACGGCATGCAGGGCCTCAATGGCCTGGCGCCAGCGGTGCGCGAACTGCGTGAAACCCTGAGCTCGCTGCGGGCCATCACCCGCCGCCTGGAAGCCAACCCCGGCGGTTACTTGCTGGGTAACGAGAAGAACAAGGAGTTCACGCCATGAAGCGTGCCTATCGCCCGTTTGCCCCCTTGGCCTTGAGTGCCGCCCTGGCCCTGACCAGCGCCTGCTCGATCCTGCCCAAGGGCGAGCCGCTGGACACCTATCGGCTGCCAGTGGGCCAGGCCGCTGCCACGGCCCCGAGCCAGGCCCTGCCGTGGTCCTTGCAGTTGCTCAAGCCCCAGGCCAGCGATGCGCTGAACAGCGCGCGGATTGCGGTAATTCCCCAGGGCAATCTGATCAGCAGCTACAAGGCATCGCGCTGGAGCGACCCGGCCCCGATCCTGCTGCGCAACCGCCTGCTGGATGGCTTCCAGCGCGATGGCCGGGTGCAGCTGTTGAGTACCGATGACAGCAACCTGCAGACCGACCTGGCGCTGGGTGGCGACCTGCAAGCCTTCCAGACCGAATACCAGGGCAGTGCGGTCCACGTGGTGATCCGCCTGGACGCCCGGCTGATTCGGGGCAACGACCAGAAGATCCTCGCCAGCCGGCGCTTCGAAGTGCGCCAGCCGCTGGCTGAAACCGGGGTGCCGGCGGTGGTGACGGGATTTGGCCAGGCCAGCGACACGCTGAGCCGGCAGGTGGTGGATTGGGCGGTGGGGCAGGGCAACCAGGCGTTGAAACGCTGAGGGCCGTTTCGCCGGCAAGCCGGCCCCTGCTGCGGACGGGCCGGTCAGCTCATCCAAAGAACCAGTAGCAGACACCAATCGCCGCCACCACGCCGGCGAATTCCGCCAGCAAGGCACAGCCCACGGCGTGCCGCACCCGCTGGATGCCCACCGCGCCGAAGTACACCGCCAGCACATAGAAGGTGGTTTCGGTGCTGCCCTGGATGGTCGCCGCCACCAGGGCCGGGAAGCTGTCCACACCCTCGGTCTTCATGGTCTCGATCAGCATGGCCCGGGCCGCGCTGCCGGAGAACGGCTTGACCATGGCGGTGGGCAGGGCATCGACGAAGCGCGTGTCCCAACCGGCCCATTCCACCAGGTGACGGATGCCGTCGAGGCCGAAATCCAGGGCCCCGGAAGCCCGCAGCACGCCGATGGCGCAGAGCATCGCCACCAGGTACGGCAGCAGGTTCTTGGCCACCTCGAAACCTTCCTTGGCCCCCTCGACAAAGGCCTCGTAGACCTTGACCTTGCGCAGCGCGCCAATCACCAGGAACAGCATGATCAGGCCGAACAGCGTGAGGTTGCCAAGGATCGACGACAGCGACGCCAGGGCCGTGGCCGAGAGGGTCGCCAGCAACGCCATGAAGGCGCCCAGGGCCAGGGCCCCGGGGATCAGGTAGGCCAGCACCACTGGGTCCCACAGGCGCAGGCGCTGCATCACCGCCACCGACAGCAGGCCCACCAGGGTCGAGGCGCTGGTGGCCAGGAGAATCGGCAGGAACACCAGGGTCGGGTCGGCCGCGCCTTGCTGCGCGCGGTACATGAAAATGGTCACCGGCAGCAGGGTCAGGGACGACGCATTGAGCACCAGGAACAGGATCTGCGCATTGCTCGCGGTGGTGGCGCTGGGATTGAGCTCCTGCAGGGCGCGCATGGCCTTGAGGCCGATCGGCGTGGCAGCGTTGTCCAGGCCCAGGCCGTTGGCAGCGAAGTTCAGGGTGATCAGGCCCAGGGCCGGGTGGCCGGGCGGCACCTCCGGCATCAGGCGCTTGAACAGCGGCCCCAGGACCTTGGCCAGCCATTCGACAATCCCGGCCTTCTCGGCGATGCGCAGAAAGCCCAGCCACAGGGTCAGGGTGCCGAACAGCAGCACCATCACCTCCACCGACAGCTTGGCCATGGCGAAGATGCTTTCCACCATGGCGGCGAAGATCCCGGCATTACCGCCCACCAGCCACTGGGCCAGGGCCGACACGGTCGCCACGACAAAGAAGCCAAGCCACAGGCCATTGAGCATCGGTCATACCCCTCGAAAGATGCGGCGAATGATAGCGGGGTGGGCAGAAACGACAAACCCCGGATTAACCGGGGTCTGTCATCTGTAGGTGTCGGCTGGCCGGCGAAGGCGGTCTTCAGCCATGTGAAGGGCTTGGGGCCGCTTCGCTGGCACGCCAGCGCCTACACAGAGGGCGCTCAGCCCTTGGTGGTTTCGCCGGCTGGCAGTTGCTCTTTGCTGCGCCAGTGCGGCAGGGAGTTCCAGTAGCGCTGGCCCTTGGCGTCGTCGTACATGCCTTCCCAGCGGGAGATGACCAGTACCGCCAGGGCGTTGCCGATCACGTTCAGGGCGGTACGCGCCATGTCCATCACACGGTCGACACCGGCGATGAAGGCCAGGCCTTCCAGAGGAATGCCAACGCTGCCCAGGGTGGCCAGCAGCACCACGAAGGACACGCCCGGAACCCCGGCAATGCCTTTGGAGGTAACCATCAGGGTCAGCACCAGCAGCAGTTGCTGGCTGATGGACAGGTCGATGCCGTACAGCTGGGCGATGAAGATCGCCGCGATGCTCTGGTACAGGGTCGAACCGTCGAGGTTGAAGGAGTAGCCGGTGGGCACCACGAAGCTGCAGATGGCTTTCGGCGCGCCGTAGGCTTCCATCTTCTCGATCACTCGCGGCAGCACGGTTTCCGAGCTGGCGGTGGAGTAGGCGAGCACCAGCTCATCCTTGAAGATGCGCATCAGCTTGATCACCGAGAAGCCGAACAGGCGGGCGATCAGGCCGAGGATCACGAAGGCGAAGAAGGCGATGGCCACGTACACCAGGATCACCAGCTTGGCCAATGGCAGCAGGGAGGCGAAACCGAAGTTGGCGACGGTCACCGCGATCAGTGCGAACACGCCGATAGGGGCGTAGTTCATGATCATGTGGGTGACTTTGAACATGCTTTCCGAAACGCCCTGGAACATCTTCACCAGCGGCTCGCGCAGGTCGGACTGCAGGCTCGACAGGCCCAGGCCGAACAGCACCGAGAAGAAGATGATCGGCAGCATCTCGCCGCGGGCCATGGCCGCGAAGATGTTCGACGGGATCAGGTTGAGGATGGTCTCGATGAACGCGTGTTCATGCTGCACCTCGGCCGCGGTGGCCTGGTACTTGGAGATGTCCACGGTGCCCAGGGTGCTCATGTCGATGCCGGCGCCCGGATGGAACAGGTTGGCCAGCAGCAGGCCGACGACGATGGCGACGGTGGTGACGATTTCGAAGTAGATGATGGTCTTCAGGCCAATGCGGCCAAGCTTCTTGGCGTCGCCGACACCGGCAATGCCGACAATCAGCGAGGAGATGACGATCGGGATCACGATCATCTTGATCAAGCGGATAAAGATATCGCCCGCAGGTTGCAGGACGTTGCTGATCCACCAGGCTTTTTCAGCACTGAAATGATTGAGCAGCGCGCCAATCGCAATCCCCAGGACCAGACCAATGAGGATCTGCCAGGCGAGGCTTAATTTTGCCTTCTTCATATCATTACCCTTACTTCAGTTGGACTCGGGCTGATGCGCGAACTGGAACGCTCAATGGCGGAAAAGTTTGTGCATCAGCCCCCGTATAAGGTCATCCCGGCCGAGTATTTACAGCTCTCTGCGGGCGAAAAAAGGCGCAACTATTCCGATGCAAGGGAGGCGCGTCTAATGCCGTAAACGCCTACCCTATGCCGAATCGGCATGAGTTTTTCCAAACAAAACGAGCGTCCCAAGCGGTTCGAATACGACATTTCGGCAGGCAAAAATGCCGTGAAACGGCCATTTCAGGCGGTGTGCAGGCTTGTCGGAGAGGTCAGGAAAAGGGCTTAAAAAAGTTAGGATTACTCTGATTCGGGTGCCCGGAAACGCTGGGTAACTTGCGCAAAGTTTCTCGATATACGGTCGCAGAGAAACACCAGGAAACGTTTGATCGGAGTCAAAGGAAGATTTTTTCGCGCCCGGTCGACAGAAATGACCGACGGACGGCTCTAGAACGGGACTTCGACATTCAAGCACAGCGCAAGCTCGTCAAGCCGCTGCCGACCTGGGAGCTTGCGCCGCCGCTCTTTCCTGACCCGGCCCTTGCGGAGGCACTCCTTGTACCCCTAGGTCACTCCGATCACCTGTGGATCAGAACATCCCGGCCCCTTGGTCATGCACTCGCCCTCCTCGGGCGGTGCAACAGCCGAAAGCGCCAGGGCGGCCCTTTCGTCTATCTGTTATGCAATATCGGCAATTCGTACCTCAGTACCAGTTCGGATCCTTGCGCAACTGTTCCTGCAGCAACGCCTGCATGCCGGCATCGGGCTTGCCGAGGAAGCGGTAGTTGGCATGGCGGGTCGGTGACTTGTCCGCAGGCAAGCCCGCCGGCACCTCCACCAGCATCGCGTAGGCATGCTTCTTGTCGAAGCTGAAGGCCACGATCAGGCGCTGGTTCTGGCAGCTCTGCGCGGTTTCGCACAGCGGCCCCACCAGGTACTGATCGCCGTCCTCAGTCACGGCATTCATCTGCTGCTGAGCATCGCCCGAAAGGTTCATCACCCATTCGGGCAGGCGCTCTTCCTTGTGCACAACCCCCTGCCAGGTCTGACGAAACTGCGGGTCCGAACTCAGCAGTTGGTTGGCTCGTGCCTGGCCATCATTGGCCGCCGACGCCAGGGCGCTGGCGCCCAGCAACAGCGTGGCAGCCAAGGTCTTCAACGAAAGGCTCATGGTCAGCCTCGGCCACGACGGCCAAAGAAGAACGAAGCGATGAACATCACCAGGAACACGACAAAGAGAATCTTGGCGATACCCGTGGCGGTGCCCGCGATACCACCGAAGCCCAGTACCGCAGCGACAATGGCAATGATCAGGAATGTGATTGCCCAGCTCAGCATGATGATTCTCCTTACTCTTCTATAAGTGGTGCTGCCTGTGGAGCCAGCCCGGCGCCGCCGATTGCGAGCCCGGCCTTGGTGCTAGAACACCCAGCGTTCCTGACGTGGCGCATCCGCCACCGGCTGTGCCTGGTCGACGGCCATCAGTTGCATGGGAGCCTGCTCGCTGAGCTGGCGGCTCACCGAACTGAAATGGGTCTGGGTAAAGTGCTGAGCCGGCACGCGCGGCGCGGGTGCCTGGCTGTCCTGCCAGCGCTGGAACTGCTGCCCGGCGACCAGGGTGACCAGCAATGCCAGGCTGGCGAAGAGGCCTTGCTGGAGATGCAGTGGCGCAATACGCAATTGGGCAAGACGTTGGCGATTCATCCTGAAGCTCCTCCCACACTGGTGGTGATGTTGTTATGGAAGCCTCGGTAGGCGCTTCTCGATGAGAGGGTGATTGCAGGCTGCATGCCAGCTTTAGGCAGAGCATTAAATTCAATAAAATCAATAAGTTATGAATAACCAAGAACAGCGCCCGAGACGCATCCTGCACGATGCCCCCAGGCAGACCGTGCGAAATGCACGATCGCCCTTTGCCGCAGTGGATGCTTTTTGATCACAGGGGGAACTTTGCGCAACGGCCAGCAGCCTGATACAGACCCACCCAGCAGCCACTCTCGGTAAAACATGCGGAATTTCAGCCTGTTAGCCATTTCAGCCGGAGATATCTAACCTGCTGCTCGTGGAATGGATCAGAATCAACCTTGCAACTTGCCCGATTTTTCCGGGACTAAATAAAGATCATTCGTAAAGGAGCCTTGGAAAATGGAGTCAGCGCCGGAGAATCAAGGCCGCATCCTTCTGGTGGATGACGAATCCGCAATCCTTCGCACCTTCCGCTACTGCCTGGAAGACGAGGGCTACACCGTGGCCACCGCCAACAGCGCAGCCCAGGCCGATGCCCTGCTGCAACGCCAGGTCTTCGACCTGTGCTTCCTCGACCTGCGCCTGGGCGAGGACAACGGCCTCGATGTACTGGCACAAATGCGGACCCAGGCGCCCTGGATGCGGGTGGTGATCGTCACCGCCCATTCCGCCGTGGACACCGCGGTGGATGCGATCCAGGCCGGCGCCGCCGACTACCTGGTCAAGCCCTGCAGCCCCGACCAACTGCGCCTGGCCACCGCCAAGCAGCTGGAAGTGCGCCAGCTTTCAGCACGCCTGGAAGCCCTTGAAGGCGAGGTACGCAAACCCAAGGACGGCCTGGACTCCCACAGCCCGGCCATGAAAGTGGTGCTGGAAACCGCACGCCAGGTAGCCACCACCGACGCCAACATCCTCATCCTCGGCGAATCCGGTACCGGCAAGGGCGAACTGGCGCGGGCTATTCATGGCTGGAGCAAACGCGCCAAGAAGTCCTGCGTGACCATCAACTGCCCGTCATTGACCGCCGAGTTGATGGAAAGCGAGCTTTTCGGCCACAGCCGCGGCGCCTTCACCGGGGCCAGCGAGAGCACCCTGGGCCGGGTCAACCAGGCCGACGGCGGCACCCTGTTCCTCGATGAAATCGGCGACTTCCCGCTGACCCTGCAACCCAAGCTGCTGCGCTTTATCCAGGACAAGGAATACGAGCGCGTCGGCGACCCGGTCACCCGCCGCGCCGACGTACGCATCCTCGCGGCCACCAACCTCAACCTCGAGGACATGGTGCGCGACGGGCGCTTTCGCGAAGACCTGCTGTACCGGCTGAACGTCATCACCCTGCACCTGCCGCCCCTGCGCGAGCGCAGCGAAGACATCCTGACCCTGGCCGACCGCTTCCTCGCGCGCTTCGTCAAAGAGTATTCGCGACCCGCCCGCGGGTTCAGCGACGAAGCCCGGGAAGCCCTGCTGAACTACCGCTGGCCGGGCAACATCCGCGAACTGCGCAACGTGGTGGAGCGGGCGAGCATCATCTGCCCTCAGGAACGGGTGGAAATCAGCCACCTGGGCATGGCCGAGCAACCCACCAACAACGCGCCGCGGATCGGAGCCGCGCTGAGCCTGGACGAGCTGGAAAAAGCCCACATCGGCGCGGTCCTGGCCACCAGCGACACCCTGGACCAGGCCGCCAAGACCCTGGGCATCGACGCTTCGACGCTGTACCGCAAACGCAAACAGTACAACCTGTGAGCAACACCCTATGAAGTTAGCGATGAAACTGCGCACCCGGCTGTTTCTGAGCATCTCGGCCCTGATCACCGTGGCCCTGCTGGGCCTGGTGCTGGGGCTGGTCAGCGTGATGCAGATGGCCAGCACCCAGGAAGCGCTGATCCGCAACAACTTCATCACCCTGGACCTGGGCCTCAAGCTGCGCCAGACCCTGGGCGACCAGCTGATCATCATGCTCAGCAACAAGCCTGATCGCGAAGCCCTGGCCGCCTCCCGCGAGCACTACCTGGACCTGCTCGACCAGGGCATCGCCCATGATCAGCAGGGCCAGGCACCCAGCGGCTTTCAGCAGGCGCGCAGCGACTACCTGAGCTTCTACCAGGCCTTCGAGCGCAACAGCACCGAGGCTGGGCTCAATGGCCACAACGAGCTGACCGAACGCTTCAACGCCTTGCGCGGCGGGCTGATCAGCGAGCACAAGCGCGCCCTGGACAACATCAGCCAGGTCGAGCAGCAGGCCCGCAACCGCGCGTTGCTGGTGGCCGGCCTGCTGGGCTTCGTGGCCCTAGCGGTGCTGATCATCGGATTCGTCACCGCCCATGCCATCGCCCGGCGTTTCGGCGGGCCGATCGAGGCCCTGGCCAAGGCCGCAGACAAGATCGGCCAAGGCAACTTCGACGTCACCCTGCCGATCTCGGCGGCGGCGGAAATGAACCTGCTGACCCGGCGCTTCGGCATCATGGCCGAGGCCTTGCGTCAGCATCAGGCCACCAACGTCGATGAATTGCTGGCCGGCCAGCAGCGCTTGCAGGCCGTGCTCGACAGCATCGACGACGGCCTGCTGATGATCGACCGCCAGGGCCGCCTGGAACACCTCAACCCGGTAGCGCAGCGGCAGCTGGGCTGGGACCAGGCGCGCCTGGGCCAGGGCCTGGGCAGCGCCCTGCAACGTCCCGAGCTGGATGAACAGCTGCAACTGGTGCTGCGCGGCGGCAATCTGGAGCGGGCGCCGGACGACCTGGATATCGAGGTCGACGGCGAGTCGCGCCTGCTGACCTACAGCCTGACGCCGGTCAGCCACACCCAAGGGCATATTCTTGGCGCGGTGATGGTGCTCCACGATGTCACCGAGCAGCGGGCATTCGAACGGGTTCGCAGTGAGTTCGTGTTGCGCGCCTCCCACGAACTGCGCACTCCCGTCACCGGCATGCACATGGCCTTCGGCCTGCTCCAGGAACGTCTGCGCTTTCCCGAAGAATCCCGGGAAGCCGACCTGCTGACTACGGTCAACGAGGAAATGCAGCGCCTGATGCAACTGATCAACGACCTGCTGAACTTCTCGCGTTACCAGAACGGCCTGCAGAAGCTCACCCTCGCTCCCTGCCTCCTGGAAGAACTGCTGGAACAGGCTCAAGACCGCTTCCGCGAACAGGCACAGCGGCAAGGCGTCGACCTGCTACTGGAGATCCAGGCGCCGCTGCCGCGCCTGCATGCCGATCGGGCACAGCTGGAGCGGGTGCTGGACAACCTGATCGACAACGCCTTGCGCCACACCGCCAGCGACGGCCAGATCCGCCTGCAGGCCCGACGCCATGGCGAACGGGTGATCGTCAGCGTCGAAGACAATGGCGAGGGCATCGCCTACGGCCAGCAGGGGCGGATCTTCGAACCTTTCGTCCAGGTCGGGCGCAAAAAGGGCGGGGCCGGGCTGGGGCTGGCGCTGTGCAAGGAAATTGTCCAGCTGCATGGCGGCCGCATGGGCGTGTACTCAAGACCGGGGCAGGGCACCCAGTTCTATCTGGCCCTGCCACTGTAGGGCTTCACGCCTCGTCATCCAGGCGCCTGGCCACCAGCCGCCGGCCACGGGTAATCAGTTCGATGAATTGCGAGGCACTCAGGGCGTGGGCAAACAACCAGCCCTGGCCGAAGCTCACGCCTTCGCTGCTCAACAACAGGGCCTGATCCTCACACTCGATGCCCTCGGCAATCACCTTGAGTTTCAGGGCATGGGCCATGCGAATGATGTGCGGCGCCACGCCACTGCTGGCGGCGTCATGCCCCAGGGCATCGATGAAGGCCTTGTCGATCTTCAGGCAGTCCACCGGCAGGCTCTGCAGATAGGCCAGGCTGCAATAACCGGTGCCGAAATCATCGATCAGCACCTGATGCCCGACATCCCGCAGGGCCTGCAGGTTGTTGCGCGCCACCACCACATCGATCAGCCCTCGCTCGGTCACCTCGAACGCGATCTGCCGGGCCGCCACCTTGTGCCTCGCCAGCAACTGCGCCATGACCACGCCAATGCGCGGCACCATGACGTCGCAGGCCGCCAGGTTGACCGAGATGTACAGCTGCGGATTGGCCCGTAGCACGTGCCCCAGCTGCTCCAGCAGGCGCTGCAGGACGAAGTCGGTGATCTGGCGGATCTGCCCGGTGTTCTCCGCCAGCGGGATGAACAGGTCGGGGCTGGTCAGGGTGCCGTCCGGACGGCGCCAGCGCAGCAAGGCCTCGGCGCCGACGCAGAGCCGGCTGCTGAGATCGAAGATCGGCTGGTACAGCACCTGCAATTCACCGCGCCGCAGCGCCCCCTGCAGCTCAGCGCCCAGGGACTGGCGCTGGCGGGCCAACTGATACACCAGCCCACCAATGAACACCGACAGCGCCAGGCTGGCCGGCAGCAACCACCACCAGTCGTCGAGAATTTCCGCCTGCAGGCTGGCCCGGGGAGTGACCAGCACCAGTTGGTACTCGGGGTTGCGGGTCGGCATGCGATAGATCAGCAGGTCCGGCGTGACCTGCAAAGGGCCATCACGCCCGGCCCGCCAGGGCTCGACCGGTGGCCAGGCGCGGGCCGGGCCCAGCACCGGGATCGCCCGGGTTCCATGATCGACCACCACCATCAGGCTGCCGTCCGCCGGCAGGTCGACCACATCGGTCAGGTGCCCGCGGGAAGTGGCCACGCGAAAGTTGCCTCGCCCCAGCATCAGCGCGGCGAGGTTTTCATTGGGCTGGGTCGAAGTGTTGAGCCAGTAGCTGTAAGTCGGCCCGCGGATATCCGGTGGCCTGAGCGCCGGCAGGAGGTTTTGCCGTGGCCAGCTGGAGCAGCTCTGGGTGGCGTCCATGTAGGCCGCTTCATAAATGAAGCGATAGCTGTAGCTGACCTGCTGCAGGGTCGTGATCAGCTCGGCGTCACACTCGCGCAGCGGCTGCGCCTCCAGCACGTCGAGCCCCTCGCGCAGTTGCCCGAACAACTGCTCCAGGCGCTCCAGGAAACGTTGCCCCTGGGCGTTCATCTGCTCGCTTTCGCGCTGCTGGACCTGATGCATCGCCAGCCCGACGCTGCCCAGCAGCAGAACCACCGCACTCAACGCAGCCGCCACTATCGCCAGCGACCAAGGGCGATAGAACCAGGTACGCAAGGGCGCGCGGGCAGCCGGCATCATGGGGAGATCCGAAGGATTACCAATGAGTTATAGCAACTGATTGGACAATCGGCCCGAACCGTCCGGCGGCGTCATTATTTTGTCTGGTTGAGCACCATCAGGATCGCCGCGCTTTGCGCATCCGGCACGCCGTCGAAACGCCCCGGGCGATAGTGCATCTGGAACGCGGCCAGGACGTGGCGGGTGGCCGCGTCCAGTTCACCGGTCTGCGGGGTGGCGTAGCCCAGTTGTGCCAGTTGTTGCTGATACCAACTGATGCTCGGCGGGCTCACGGTAAAGAACGCCTGCTGACGCGCGACGGCCTGGGCATCGGGCCACAAGCCGAGCCCGGCCTCGGCCAGGCGCTTCCAGGGAAACAACGGGCCCGGATCGAGCTTGCGCGCGGGGGCAATGTCGCTGTGGCCGATGATGTGGCGCGGCGAGATGTTGTTGCGCTGGCTGATGTCCTTGAGCAGCACGATCAGGTTCTGGATCTGCGCTTCGCTGTAGGGATACCAGAGTCGGCCGTTGGGGCCATCGCGAAAGCCCGGGTTGACGATTTCGATGCCGATCGAGCTGGAGTTGAGCCAGGTGCGGCCCTGCCATTGGCTATCGCCGGCATGCCAGGCACGGTATTGCTCATCCACCAGTTTGTAGATGGTCGCGGACTTGTCGTCACCGATCAGGTAGTGGCTGCTGACCTGGCCATGAGTCAGCAGGGCCAGGGAACGCTCCAGGGACGCCGAGGTGTAGTGAACGATGATGAACTGGGCACGCTGGTCGTAATTGACCGAAGGATGGCTGGTATCAATGCGCGGGCCGCTGGCGCAGCCGGCGAGGATCAGCAGGGAGAAGGCAAGAGCAAGAAATTTCATGGCAGAGAGCAGTACGCTGAAGACGACAATGCAACAGTGTAACGTACTGCCCCCGCGATCATGGGCAAAACAACGGGGTGATCGAGGAATCGGCCACGGCCTCAGCCGGCCTCAACCCGATTGCGTCCGGCGTCTTTGGCCCGGTACAGCGCCTGATCGGCTCTTTTGATCACCAGATCGCTACGATCGCCAGCCTTGAACGCACTCAAGCCGACCGACACGGTGATGGTCACCGGTTCCCCCTTGAAGTGGAACGGGCACGCCTCGATGGCCGCGCGCAGCGCTTCCACTATCCGCACGCCCACCGGCCAGGGCGTGTTGGGCAACAGCAGGACAAACTCCTCGCCGCCAAAGCGCGCGATGAAATCGCTGCCCCGCAGGCGTTTGCGCAGCACGTTGGCGATGATCTTCAACACCTTGTCGCCGGCCAGGTGGCCGTAGTTGTCGTTGATCCGCTTGAAATGATCGAGGTCGAGCATCGCCAGCAGCAGGCTGTTGCCATGTTGCTGCCATTGGCCGACCTCATGCTCCAGGCGCTCGCTCCAGGCGGCGCGGTTGGGCAGCCCGGTGAGTGGGTCGATCAACGCCTTCTGCCGTTGTTCTTCGAGGTGTTCACGGTAGCCCTGGGCCTCCTGCTCCATGCTCGAGACCCGCTCCGCCAGGCTTTGCAGGCGGGCGGCGACTTCCCGCTCACGCTCGTCGCGCTGCTTCTGGTGGTGGTCCATGGTGCCCAGCAGGCCTTCCAGGTGGCTTTCCAGCACCTGCTTGAGGTCATCCAGGTCGGCGGCCTCCTGCACGCTGCTTTGCAGGCCGTCGACCTGCTCGCGGATCTGCGTGTCCATGGCTCGCGCCGCCGAGCTGCTGTCGGCATGACCGTCGCTGGCCGCCTGCAGGTTGCTTTGAAAGGCTTCCAGGCGCTCGTTGAGCTGCTTGAGGTAGGTCTCGAACTCATGCTGGCCCGAGTCGGTAATGGCCAGCATCAACACGGCCAGATCATCGAGGATCGGCAGCAATTCGTACCAGTTCAAGCCATGTTGCAGACGATCGCGCATGGCTTCGGCCTGGGGCCGATGGCGCTCCGGCAGGCTCAGATCGTCCAGCAGCCCCAGCAGGGTGTGCTCGATATGCTTGGCCACCGAACTGTAGGAAGGTTCGGGGGAGTCCGGCAGTGCGTAGAGCACATCGTGCTCCGACTGCTCCGGATCGATGGCCGCCAGGGCTTCGGCCATGACCGGCGGCAGGGGCAGACTGTCGAGCAGCACCACCGGAGAAGCCACCGGCAGCGCCTGCAATTCGTCGGGGTTGAGCGCAACAGGATCGCCCGGGGCCTCGGCGGCAGGTTCCGGAGGCGCCTCCTCAGCAATGGCCACGGCCGCCGCTTCGGTGGGCGCGTGAAGCTCGGCGGCAAGAGGCACGGACGCTTGAGATGCGGCCTCGATCACGGGCACAGGTTCGGCGGTTTTTTCCTGTGCCAGCACGGGTGGTACGAATGCCACCACCGGAGCCGGCGCCGGGGCTACGCCAACCTCTGGCGCTTCCTTGGCGAGCGGCTCGGCATCAGGTTGTACCAGGGGCGGCGCTTCATGCTTGACCGGGGTGGGTGCAGCAGGAGCGGGTGCAGCAGGCGCCGGAGCCGCCTCGGCCACTTCGGGCAAGGCCTGGATTGGCGTCTGATAGTGCTCGCGAACCACGTCATCCGCGACCGCGACTTCTTCGGTCTGCGGATGCACCTCTTCTGCCACGGCAGCCGGGAGTGGCGGATGCACCACGGCGGCCTCCGCCGGGGCGGGCGCCTCGCTGGCATCGCGGCCGCCGAACAGACGCTGCAACAGGCTCGGCCGCTCGGGCTCGGCCGGGGTGTCCAACTGGCTCAACGCCTTGCCCTGCAGGCTGCTCAGTTCCCCAAGCAACAAGGGGATTTCCCGCGCCTGGCCAACCCGGCCATCCAGCTGCTTGGCAAAGACCTTCAGCGGGCGACTGACTTCCCTGGGCAAGGGTAGCGTCTGCAGTTGGCTGACCAGCGCCGTCAGGGCGCTGCTCATCTGCTCGACTCGGGTTTCCCGCCGTTGCTCGGAGTCCAGCACGGCCTTTTCCAGGCGCGGCAACAAGGCCGCGAGCCCGGCGTCCATGTCGTCGGTGCGCACGACCTCGCGCATTTCCTTCATGCACTGATCGACCGCGCGATCAGTGCCTTCCGCCGCCAGGGTGCTGCGCACCAGGCCACGACGCAGCAAGTCCAGACGAGCCGCCCAGCGGCGTTCTAACTTTTCCTGCTGTTCGATACTTTTGAGGTACTTCTCTTTCCAGCGTTGGGCGTCGTCGCTCATTCATCGGTTCCGCGAGGGGCAGGACTCAACGCGGGCAATGCATCAGCCGTGAGCGAACCCGGCAGACGAATCTCTACCGCGACCGGCAGGTGATCGGATATGGGTTGGGCCAGGACTTCGACACGCTCCAGGGTCAGGCTGGGGCTGAGCAGAATGTGATCCAGGCAACGTTGCGGACGCCAGCTGGGAAAGGTCGCCTGCAGTTGCGGCGCCAACAGGCTGAGATCGCGCAGAGGGGAATGCTCCAGCAGGTCGCTGGCGTGGGTATTCATGTCCCCCATCAGCACCTGATGCTTGTAACCACCGATCAACTCGCGGATATACGCCAGCTGCCGGGTTCGAGTACGGGCGCCCAGCGCCAGGTGCATCATCACCACCACCAGTGCCTCGGGGCCCTCGCCGAAACGCACGAGGATCGCGCCGCGCCCCTTGGGGCCGGGCAGCGGGTGGTCTTCGATAGCCCAGGGGCGCAAACGGCTGAGCACGCCATTGCTGTGCTGCGCCAAGCGTCCCAGGTTGCGGTTGAGCTGTTGGTACCAGTAGGGGAAGGCGCCCAGCTGGGCCAGGTGCTCCACCTGATTGACGTAGCCGGAACGCAGGCTGCCACCATCGGCTTCCTGCAAGGCCACCAGGTCGAAATCACCGAGCAGGTTGCCGATCTTCTGCAAGTTGTCGGCACGCCCGTTGTGCGGCAGTAGGTGCTGCCAGCCACGGGTCAGATAGTGGCGATAACGCTCGGTACTGATGCCGACCTGGATATTGAAACTGAGCAAGCGCAGGCGACTGTCCGTCGGGAGCCCGGACGACGCTAAATGGTGCTCATTGACCTGCGGATCATGCAGGCCAACGATGCGTTCCGAGCTCCAGCGCGGCATGGCGGCGGCGCTTACTTGGCTGCGCGCTCTTTGGCAATCAACTGCTCGGCGACGCTCAGCGCACCTTCAGGACCACCGGCAGTGCCCAGGTCGAAGCGATACTTGCCATTGACCACCATGGTCGGTACGCCAGTGATCTGGTAGGCCTGGGCCTTTTTCTTGGCGTCTTCAACCTTGCCTTTGACGGCGAAGGAGTTGTAGGTGCTCAGGAACTTGTCCTTGTCGACGCCTTCGCCAGCCAGGAATTCGGCCATTTCTTCTGGGGTCGCCAGTTTCTTGCCGCTGTGGATGGCCTCGAATACGGCCTTGTGCACCTTGTGCTCGACGCCCATGGCTTCGAGGGTGATGAACAGCTGGCCGTGGACGTTCCAGATACCGCCGAACATTGCCGGAATGCGGACGAAGTTGACGTCGGCAGGAAGCTTTTCAACCCATGGGTTGATGGTTGGCTCGAAGGCGTAGCAGTGTGGGCAGCCGTACCAGAACAGCTCAACCACCTCGATCTTGCCTGGCACGGCAACCGGAACGGCGCTGCTCAACTCGACATATTGTTTTCCGGCTTCAAGCGGTTCGGCGGCTTGAGCGGTCACGCCAAACAGGCTGGCGGTGACGAGTGCGGCGCTGAGAATCAGATTACGCATGCTTTACTCCTGGACAATTTTGGCGCCTCGCGCGACCTGGATTTGCACAGGTCATGGCGGGCTTTAGTTCGCTAGTGTAGCGGCAGACGCCATAAAAAAGGGCGGCCTGAGCCACCCTTTATGCTTGCACCGTCAGATTAATCGATCATTAACGTTGCCGTGGCTTAGCACCTTCGACAACGCTGATCGAGCCGGCCTTAGTGCAGGCCCTGAATATAGCTGGACACCGCTTCGATGTCTTTGTTGCTCAGCTTGGCAGCGATGCTGCGCATGACCAGGGTGTCGCCATCGTTGGTGCGGTTGCCTTCGCGGAAGTCGGTCAGCTGCTTGGCCACGTACTGGGCGTGCTGGCCACCCAGATGAGGGAAACCGGCTGCGGCGTTACCCGCGCCGTTTGGCGAGTGGCAACCGGTGCAGGCTGGCATGCCCTGATCCAGCTTGCCGCCGCGAAACAGTTCTTCACCGCGGGCCACAACTTTAGGATCTGCTGCGCCGACACTGCCTTTCTGGCTGGCGAAGTAGGCGGCAATGTCAGCCAGGTCCTGATCGCTCAGGTTGGTCAACAGGCCTGTCATCTCCAGCACTTGGCGCTTGCCGGACTTGATATCGTGCAACTGCTTGTCCAGGTACTTTTCCCCCTGACCGGCCAGCTTGGGAAAGTTTGGCGCCATGCTGTTCCCATCAGGGCCGTGGCATGCGCCACAGACTGCGGCTTTCGCCTGACCAGCAGCAGCGTCGCCTGCGGCATGGGCGACACCTGTGATGCCCAAGGTCAACAGCAGACTCACGAGTAATTTGTTCATCAGCTAATCCAACTACGGCTAAGGGTTAAGAGTTATGGACCGGGATCACTCGCTCATCCAGTGGATGATGGCTCGGTAATCCTCGGCACTGCAGTCCATGCACAAACCACGCGGCGGCATCGCCTTGAAACCCTGGGTCACGTGTTGCACCAGCGTCTCCATACCTTGCGCCAACCTCGGCGCCCAAGCTTCCTGGTCGCCCTTGCGGGGCGCCGTGGGTAGTTGGCCGGAATGACAAGCCCCACAAACACGGTTGTACACAGCTTCCGGATCCTGTGTAGCCTGAGCGCCGTAAAACGGCATCAAGACACCGGCAGCTAGCAGCCATTTCGTCATAAAACGACCTTTTCAGGGTTGAGAGCGTGCTGCGTTCTGATGCGCATTCAAGGTTTATCGCTCTCGTGAACTTCATCCTACGCTGGGACAAAGCGCACACAAAATCTGCGGCATTATATACTGGCGTTACTGAAACGGAAACGACACCGCTCGCCGCGTCCACTCTCGGCATCGCCCCAATCGGAAATCCCATGCAACTCAAGAACCCCATCCTCGGTCTGTGCCAACAGGCTACGTTCATGCTCAGCGCCGCCAAAGTCGATCAATGCCCTGACGACGACGGCTTTGAAGTGGCCTTTGCCGGGCGTTCCAACGCCGGCAAATCCAGCGCCCTGAACACCCTGACCCACGCCAGCCTGGCACGCACCTCGAAAACCCCGGGGCGCACGCAGTTGTTGAACTTCTTCAAGCTAGACGACGATCGCCGTCTGGTCGACCTGCCGGGCTACGGTTACGCCAAAGTGCCAATCCCGCTGAAGCAGCACTGGCAGCGTCACCTGGAAGCCTACCTGGGCAGCCGCGAGAGCCTTAAAGGCCTGATTCTGATGATGGATATCCGTCATCCCATGACTGATTTCGACCTGCTGATGCTGGACTGGGCGGTAGCCAGCGGCATGCCGATGCACATCCTGCTGACCAAGGCCGACAAACTGACCTACGGCGCGGCCAAGAACACCCTGCTCAAGGTTCAGTCGCAGATCCGCAAGGGCTGGGGCGAAGCGGTCACCATCCAACTGTTCTCGGCGCCCAAGCGCATGGGCCTGGAAGAGGCTTACACCGTACTGGCGGGCTGGATGGAACTGGCCGACAAAGGCGCTGAAACCGAGGCCTGAGAGCCATCGGAAAAACTGTCTGGGGGATGATCAGGCAAGACAAAAGCGCGGTGCGAAAGCGGAGTTTACTGGCTGTAAATGAGCATTTCGCGCCGCGCTTTTAACGCAGCATGATCATTTCCCAGGCAGTTTTCGGGCAAAAAAAACCCCGGACTTCGTATGGGGAGGGGGAAGTTCGGGGTTCAAGTTCTAGACCGCTAGGGCGGGGTCCAGATATCTGCCAACACTTAACACAACATAGGAGCATCGAAGGGCTTCACCAGCCATTCAGTAACTCTGAGTAGGCGTTCGCCGATTTAGTTCCGGCGCGTTGCAAAAACTATTGGCAATAAACGATGAAGTTTTTCGTGCTAACAGTCCTTCGCTGGTTCTTGCCGCGACACTATGCCGCGGTAAGAACCGCTGAAAAGCGCCCTTAATGGGCCTCATCCCAGTTATTTCCCACCCCGACTTCGACCAATAACGGCACGTCCAGGGTCGCGGCACCGCTCATGTACCCGCGAATCTCTTCGCGAACCTGGTCCACCAGGTCCTCGCGCACCTCCAGCACCAGTTCGTCGTGCACCTGGAGAATCACCCGAGCATCCAGCCCCGAAGACTCCAGCCAGTTGTCCACCGCCACCATGGCTTTCTTGATGATGTCCGCGGCGGTGCCCTGCATTGGCGCGTTGATCGCAGTGCGCTCGGCACCGGCACGTTCCTGAGGCTTGTTGGAGTTGATCTCCGGCAGGTACAGCCGACGACCGAAGATGGTCTCGACATACCCCTGGTCCGCGGCCTGGGCGCGGGTGCGGTCCATGTACTCACGAACCCCCGGGTAGCGCGCGAAGTAGGTATCGATGTAGGCCTTGGCCTGCTTGGTATCGACGCCAATGTCCTTGCCCAGTTTCTGCGCGCCCATGCCGTAGATCAGGCCGAAGTTGATGGCCTTGGCGCTGCGACGCTGATCGGAAGTGACGTCCTTGAGCTCGACCTTGAATACCTCGGCCGCCGTGGCGGTGTGCACGTCCAGGTTGTTGCGGAAGGCATTGAGCAGGCCTTCGTCCCGGGACAGATGAGCCATGATCCGCAGCTCGATCTGCGAATAGTCCGCCGCCAGCAGCTTGTAGCCAGGCGGGGCGATAAAGGCCTGGCGAATGCGCCGGCCCTCGGCGGTGCGCACGGGAATGTTCTGCAGGTTCGGATCGCTGGACGACAACCGGCCAGTGGATGCCACCGCCTGATGATAGGAGGTGTGGATACGCCCGGTGCGCGGGTTGATCTGCTCCGGCAGACGGTCGGTGTAGGTGCTTTTCAGCTTGCTCATGGAGCGGTACTGCATCAGCACCCGCGGCAACGGATAGTCGTCTTCGGCGAGCTTGGCCAGCACCTCTTCAGCCGTGGAAGGCTGGCCCTTGGCGGTCTTTTTCAGCACCGGCAGGCCGAGCTTGTCGTAGAGGATGCTGCCCAGTTGCTTGGGCGACCCCAGGTTGAACTCCTCACCGGCGATCTCGAAGGCTTCGCGCTCCAGGGCCACCATCTTGTCCCCCAACTCGATGCTCTGCACGCCCAGCAGCTTGTCATCCACCAGTGCGCCCTGGCGCTCGATGCGTGCCAGGACCGGCACCAACGGCATCTCGATGTCGGTCAGCACGCTGGCCAGGCTCGGAATGGCTGTCAGCTTGTCGAACAGGACCTGATGCAGGCGCAAGGTCACATCAGCATCTTCCGCCGCATAAGGCCCGGCCTGTTCCAGCGGGATCTGGTCGAAGGTCAGTTGTTTGGCGCCCTTGCCGGCGATGTCCTGGAAGCTCACGGTGCTGTGGTCCAGGTACTTCTGCGCCAGGCTGTCCATGTCATGGCGGGTGGCGGTGGAGTTGAGCACGTAGGACTCAAGCATGGTGTCGAAAGCCACGCCGCGCACGGTGATGCCGTTGGCCTGATCGCCGCCAATCGCGCAATTGGCCAGGATGTTCATGTCGAACTTGGCGTGCTGGCCAACCTTGAGCAGCGTCGGATCTTCCAGCAACGGCTTGAGGGCCAGCAGCACACTGTCGCGATCCAGTTGCTCCGGCGCGCCCATGTAGGAATGAGTCAGGGGAACGTAGGCGGCTTCGCCGGCCTTGACCGAGAAGGACAGGCCCACCAGCTGCGCCTGTTGCGCATCGATGCCGGTGGTTTCGGTATCGAAGGCGATCAGCTTGGCGTTCTTCAGCTTTTCCAACCAGGCGTCGAAACGCTCCTGGTCGAGGATGGTTTCGTACTGCAACTCAAGCGGTGCCTGCTCGGCGGCCGGCGGCTGCGGCGCTGCGGTTGGTGCCGCCTCGGCATCACTGAGCTCGACGCGCTTGGCGTCGCGCTGCAACTCGTCGAGCCAGCTCTTGAACTCCAGCAGGCTGTACAGCTCCACCAGTTTCTCGCGGTCCGGCTCGCCCAGGTGCAGGTCGTCGAGGCCGATATCCAGCGGCACGTCCACCTTGATGGTCGCCAACTGATAGGAGAGGAAAGCCATCTCCTTGTGCTCTTCGAGCTTGGCCGGCAGGGTCTTGGCTCCGCGGATCGGCAGGGTCGGTACGATATCGAGCTGCTCGTAGAGCTCCTTCAGGCCACCGTTGACCCCGACCAGCAGGCCAGAAGCGGTCTTCGGACCAATGCCCGGCACCCCCGGAATGTTGTCGGAAGAGTCGCCCATCAGCGCCAGGTAATCGATGATCTGCTCGGGAGCGACGCCGAATTTCTCCTTCACGCCTTCCACATCCATGCTGCTACCGGACATGGTGTTGACCAGGGTAATGTGCCCATCCACCAGCTGCGCCATGTCCTTGTCACCGGTGGAAATCACCACCGGGCGATCCGCCGCCGCGCTGCTGCGGGCCAGGGTGCCGATCACATCGTCGGCCTCGACCCCTTCCACACACAGCAACGGAAAACCCAGGGCGATCACACTGGCGTGCAGCGGCTCGATCTGCACCCGCATGTCGTCGGGCATGCTCGGGCGGTTGGCCTTGTAGTGGGCATACATGTCGTCGCGGAAGGTCCCGCCCTTGGCATCGAAGACCACCGCGAACGGACTGTCCGGATACTGCTTGCGCAGGCTCTTGAGCATGTTCAACACGCCCTTGACCGCGCCGGTAGGCAGGCCTTTGGAGGTGGTCAGCGGTGGCAACGCGTGGAACGCGCGGTACAGATAAGAAGAACCGTCCACCAGGACGAGGGGGGCTTGGCTCATGAGCGGGATCAACCTTTTCGGCGGGTCCGGCGCTAGAATAGCGGGACCGTTGACGACAAAGGGACAAGGTTATCATGCGCACACTAAATCGCTTGCTGCTGACCGGCTTGATTGCAATCGCTCCATTGGCCGCGATCGCCGCAGAAGATGCGCCATCCGCGGACCCACAAGTGACCATTCGCACGGAAGGCGACAAGACCATCCAGGAATACCGGCAAAATGGCTTCCTGTATGCCATCAAGGTCACACCAAAGGGCGGCAAACCCTATTTCCTGGTGCGCGCTGATGGCTCCGACGGCAACTTCATCCGCTCGGATCAGCCGGATATGCTGATCCCAGCGTGGAAAATCTTTGAGTGGTAAACCACTCCGACTTCAACTCAATGGCGCTGGCTGAATAGCGGCGCCCGTACTGGCAGTTTTTAACCATGTCTGTGTTCACCCCCCTGGCTCGGCCCGAGCTGGAAACCTTTCTCGCCCCGTATGGGCTCGGCCGCCTGCTTGACTTCCAGGGGATCGCCGCTGGTAGCGAAAACACCAACTTCTTCATTAGCCTGGAACAGGGCGAGTTCGTCCTGACCCTGGTGGAACGCGGCCCCGTTCAGGAAATGCCGTTCTTCATCGAGCTGCTGGACGTGCTGCACCAGGCCAATCTGCCGGTGCCCTACGCCCTGCGCACCACCGATGGCGTCGCCCTGCGCGAGCTGGCGGGCAAGCCGGCGCTGCTGCAACCGCGGCTGGCGGGCAAGCACATCAAGCAGGCCAATGCCCAGCACTGCGCCCAGGTCGGCGAACTGCTGGGCCACCTGCACGTGGCCACCAAGGACAACATGATCAAGCGCAAGACCGATCGTGGCCTGGACTGGATGCAAGAAGAGGGCACACAGCTGCTGACGCATCTGGATGCGACCGCCCAGGACCTGCTGCAACGCGCACTGGATGAAATCGCCGCGCAGAAGGCCAAGATCCTGGCGCTGCCCCGGGCCAACATCCACGCCGATCTGTTTCGCGACAACGCGATGTTCGAAGGCACCCACCTGACTGGCCTGATCGACTTCTACAACGCCTGTTCGGGACCGATGCTCTACGACGTGGCGATCGCCCTGAACGACTGGTGTTCTGACGCTGAGGGGGTGATCGACGGCCAGCGCGCGCGAGCCCTGCTGGGCGCCTATGCGGCGCTGCGGCCCTTCACTGCAACAGAGGCTGAACTCTGGCCGACCATGCTGCGGGTAGCTTGCGTGCGCTTCTGGCTGTCACGGCTGATTGCCGCCGAGAGCTTCGCCGGGCAAGACGTGCTGATTCACGACCCGATGGAATTCCAGCAGCGCCTGGCACAGCGGCAACAGATCAGCATCGCGCTGCCGTTCGCCCTGTAAACGCTTCGCGAGCCCGCCCGCTCCTGCGCCCGTGGGAGCGGGCGGGCTCGCGAAAGGCGTGCTTAAAGCTGCTCCAGGCAGCCCGCCAGATCATTCCCCAATTTCTCCAGCACCTGCTCATACCCCTGAGCGGTCGCCGGCGTGTACCCACCCAGGGCATCCAGCTCCGCCAGTTTCACCGGCAACCCGGCCACCAGGGTTTCCGCCAACCGTGGACGCAGAGGCGGCTCGCTGAACACACAAGTCTTGCCCACCTGCTGCAACCGCGCGCGCATGGCGGCAACGTGCTGGGCACCCGGCTGGACTTCAGCCGCAACGCTGAACACCCCGGTGTGCTTGAGGCCGTAGGCCTCTTCGAAGTAGTCAAAGGCCTCGTGGAACACGAAGTAGGGCTTGCCGGCGATCCCCGCCAGACGGGTTTTCAAGCGGGCGTCCAGAGCATCCAGGCGCTCGCCGAACGCCTTCAGGTTGCTCTGGTAGCGGGCGTCATTGGCCGGGTCGGCGGCGCTCAGGTCGGCAGCCATGCGGGTGGCGATCACCCGAGCGTTGACTGGCGACAGCCACAGGTGCGCATCCAGGGTGCCGGGGCGATGATCATGGTCATGTTCGTCAGCATCTTCGGCGTGAGAGTGGCTATCTTCGGCGAAGTGACGAAGCTTCATGCCTGGCAGGTCCTGCACCGCCACCGAAGGCAGGCTACGACCCTTGAGTACCCGCGGCAGGAAGCCTTCCATGTCCGGGCCGATCCAGTACAACAGGTCTACGGTCTGCACCTTGCGCACGTCCGAAGGGCGCAGCGCATAGTTGTGCGGCGAAGCCCCCGGCGGCAGCAGCACCTCGGGCACCGCCACGCCGTCCTGCACGGCGGCGGCAATCAATTGCAGCGGCTTGATGCTGGTCAGTACCCGAACTTCGGCCTGGGCCGAGCCGATCGCGAACAGGCTGAAGGTAAAAGCGACAAAAAGGCGAAAAAGTCTGGGCACGATGGACACTCGAAGAGGCGAGAACGGGTAACATAATAACGTCTCTCACAAACCTCGTCGCCGCTCATGCCTAAAACACCCCTTGCCAGCCGTCCACACGACCACTCTCACTGCGTGCACAGCGCACTGTCTGAGGCCGACGCCCTGTGCGCACGGCAAGGCCTGCGCCTGACCGCGCTGCGCCGGCGGGTGCTGGAGCTGGTGTGGCAAAGCCATAAGCCCCTGGGGGCCTACGACATCCTGGCCGTGCTCAGCGAGCAGGACGGGCGGCGCGCAGCACCACCGACGGTTTATCGGGCCCTGGATTTCCTCCTGGAAAACGGCTTGGTGCACCGCATCGCTTCGCTTAACGCGTTCGTTGGCTGCAACCACCCGGAGCACGCGCACCAGGGCCAGTTCCTGATCTGCCGCGAATGCCACGCAGCCATCGAGCTGGAACAGAAATCCATCAGCGACGCCATCATCACCAGCGCCCGCGACGTCGGCTTCGTGGTCGAGGGCCAGACCGTCGAAGTGGTCGGGCTCTGCTCGGGCTGCCAGGGGGCTTGATGAGCACTGCGTTGATCCGCCTCGAGCAGGTCGGGGTAACGTTTGCCGGCCAAAGCGTGCTGGACAACATCCAGCTCAGCGTCGAACCGGGGCAGATCGTCACCCTGATCGGCCCCAACGGCGCCGGCAAGACCACCCTGGTGCGCGCCGTGCTCGGCCTGCTCAAGCCCGATACCGGCAGTGTCTGGCGCAAGCCCAGGCTGCGGGTGGGCTACATGCCGCAGAAACTCCATGTCGACCCGACCCTGCCGCTGTCGGTGCTGCGTTTTCTGCGCCTGGTGCCGGGAGTGGACCGCACGCGAGCGCTGGCGGCGCTCAAGGAAGTCGGTGCCGAACAGGTGATCGACAGCCCGGTGCAGAGCATTTCCGGTGGCGAGATGCAGCGCGTGCTGCTGGCCCGGGCCCTGCTGCGCGAACCGGAGTTGCTGGTCCTCGATGAGCCGGTGCAAGGCGTCGACGTGGCCGGCCAGGCCGAGCTCTACAGCCTGATCACCCGCCTGCGGGACCGTCACGGTTGTGGCGTGCTGATGGTCTCCCACGACCTGCACCTGGTGATGAGCACCACCGATCAGGTGGTGTGCCTGAATCGCCACGTCTGCTGCTCCGGGCACCCGGAACAGGTCAGCGGCGACCCGGCCTTCGTCGAGCTGTTCGGCAAGAACGCGCCGAGCCTGGCGATCTACCATCACCATCACGACCATGCCCACGACCTGCATGGCTCGGTCGTCACCCAGCCCGCCTCGGGCCACGTCCACGGAGAACACTGCAAGCATGGCTGATTTTTTGCTCTACGCCCTGCTCGCAGGTCTGGCCCTCGCGGTGGTTGCCGGCCCCCTGGGGTCCTTCGTGGTCTGGCGGCGCATGGCCTATTTCGGCGACACCCTGTCCCACGCCGCGCTGCTCGGGGTGGCCCTGGGTTTCCTGCTGGATGTCAGCCCGGCGGTCGCGGTCACGGTCGGCTGCCTGCTGCTGGCGGTGCTGCTGGTCACCCTGCAACAGCGCCAGCCCCTGGCTTCCGACACGCTGCTGGGGATTCTTGCACCCAGCACCCTGTCTCTGGGCCTGGTGGTACTAAGCTTCATGCATGAAGTGCGGATCGACCTGATGGCCTACCTGTTCGGCGACCTGCTGGCGATCAGCCCGGGCGACCTGGCGTGGATTCTCGGTGGCAGCACGGCGGTATTGTTGCTGCTGGCCGCCTTGTGGCGCCCGTTGCTGGCGATCACCGTGCACGAGGAACTGGCCAAGGTCGAAGGCCTGCCCGTGGCCTCGCTGCGCCTGGTACTGATGCTGCTGATCGCCGTGGTGATTGCCGTGGCGATGAAGATTGTCGGGGTGTTGCTGATCACCTCGTTGCTGATCATTCCGGCCGCTGCGGCACAGCGTCACGCCCGCTCGCCGGAACAGATGGCCCTGGGCGCCAGCCTGCTGGGCATGCTCGCGGTCTGCGGCGGGTTGGCGCTGTCCTGGTTCAAGGACACGCCGGCCGGGCCGTCGATCGTGGTCACGGCCGCCGCACTGTTTCTGCTGAGTTTTGTTCTGCCCCGTCGAGGGGTGTAGACTTGCTCGCTTTTTGCGCAATTAGAGAGTCGCAGGAATGAAGCCGTTCGCCTCCCGTTATCTGCTCCTTGTCGCATTTTCCCTGCTGCTGGGAGCCTGCCAAAGCACGCCACCAGCGGCCACCGAGGTCCCTGATGCGCGGGCCACGGCCATCGCGCAGCTGGAACAAAACATCGCCAGCAGCGAACTGGCCACCGCTGAAGACCAACTGAGCGCCTTGCAGGCGCAGACGCCCGACGACCCGCAACTGGTGCAGTACCAGCGGCAGTTGGCCGAGGCTTATCTGCAGCGCAGCCAGATCGTCCTGCAAAAGGGCGACGTGAATGCCGCCGCCACCGCCCTAAGCCGTGCCCGGGCGCTGATGCCCAAGGCCCCAGCGCTGACCGGCGGGGTCAACAACGCCATCGCCCACGCCCGCAAAGCCGAGCTGGAGAAGGCCGAAGCGGCGCTGAAAGCAGCCGAGGCGCGCCCACCGGCCAAGCTGATCGACCCTGCAGCCCAGAGCAGCACCATTGCCTTGAACGTCACCGACATCCGCAAGCTGCGGCATCAGCTCGATGCCCTGGCCGCCGACGTGGTGAATTATCAGTGCGATGTGCGCATCCAGGTGCCGCGCACCGAGGATTACCCCTGGTTGTCGACCTTGCTCGGCAAGCGGGTGAAGAAGCTCGACCCGGACTTTGAACAGAAGATCAGCCGGCAGATCGTGCGCCATGTACCGGCGCAGATGGTGCTGACGCCGCGCAAGGCGCAGTAAAGCCTTCGCCGGCAAGCCGGCTCCAGCGCAGGAGCAGGCTTGCCGCGAACCGCTGTTCAGGCCGGGATGGCCTTGGCCTTTTCCTCTCGATCCCCGACCCGATGTGCCCCCGGCAAAAGGCGACCCGCTCGGTTCCGGCGAAATAATTGTCCGGGTTGCGCTCCAGCACCCTCTTGCCCAAGGGTGTGATCGGCCCCCGTTCCTCGGGGATCAGCTTGGCCGGGGCGAGGCCTCCAGGCATGGCACCTGATCGCAAAGCGCGAGCGTTCCTTTTTTATGACCTTTGATCGCGTTATTGCCAAATGGCAGGATGATTGCGAAATAAATGCTAAGAACCTCTATACGGACAGGCTAAAATGCGCGCCCGGCTAACCGCTGATCCTTTTCTAACGCGCCCCACAAGGTTCGCTACGTGATCGAGTTTCAAAACGTCCATAAAACCTACCGGGTCGCCGGTAAGGATATTCCCGCCCTGCACCCGACCAGTCTTCGGGTCGAGAATGGCCAGGTGTTCGGCCTGATCGGCCACTCCGGCGCGGGTAAAAGTACCCTGCTGCGCCTGATCAACCGCCTGGAAAACCCCAGTGGCGGCCAGATCATCGTCGACGACGAAGAAGTCACCGCGCTGGATGCCAATGGCCTGCGCCGCTTCCGGCAACAGGTCGGGATGATTTTCCAACACTTCAACCTGCTGTCCTCCAAGACCGTGGCCGACAACGTCGCCCTGCCGCTGACCCTGGCCGGCGAGCTGTCGCGCAGCGAGATCGAGCGCCGTGTGGCCGAACTGCTGGACCGGGTCGGCCTGGCCGACCACGCGAAGAAATACCCGGCGCAGCTGTCCGGCGGCCAGAAGCAGCGCGTCGGCATCGCCCGCGCCCTGGCCACCAAGCCGAAGATCCTGCTGTGCGACGAAGCCACCAGTGCCCTCGATCCACAGACCACGGCCTCGGTCCTGCAACTGCTGGCCGAGATCAACCGCGAGCTGAACCTGACCATCGTCCTGATCACCCACGAGATGGACGTGATCCGTCGCGTCTGCGATCAGGTGGCGGTCATGGACGCCGGCAAGATCGTCGAGCAAGGTCCGGTGGCCGAGGTGTTTCTGCACCCCAAGCACCCGACCACCAAGCGTTTCGTCCAGGAAGACGAGCAGGTCGACGAGAATGAGCAGCGCGACGACTTCGCCCACGTACCGGGGCGCATCGTGCGCCTGACCTTCCAGGGCGACGCCACCTACGCGCCGCTGCTGGGCACCGTGGCCCGGGAGACCGGGGTCGACTACAGCATCCTCGCCGGACGCATCGACCGCATCAAAGACACCCCTTACGGGCAATTGACCCTGGCCATCACCGGCGGTGACATGGAAGCGGCCTTCGCCCGCTTCACCGCGGCGGATGTCCACATGGAGGTGCTGCGCTGATGGATACCTTCTTCGCCAACATCGACTGGCTGGAAATCTGGCTGGCCACCGGCGACACCCTGATGATGCTCGGCGGTTCGCTGCTGTTCACCGTGCTCCTGGGCCTGCCCCTGGGCGTGCTGCTGTTCCTCTGCAGCCCGCGCCAACTGCTGGAGCAGAAGAGCCTCTACGCGCTGCTGTCGCTGATGGTGAACATCCTGCGCTCGCTGCCGTTCATCATCCTGCTGATCGTGATGATTCCCTTCACCGTATTGATCACCGGCACTTCGCTGGGGGTCGCCGGGGCCATTCCGCCGCTGGTGGTGGGCGCCACGCCGTTCTTTGCCCGGTTGGTGGAAACCGCCCTGCGCGAAGTCGACCGCGGCATCATCGAAGCCACCCAGTCCATGGGCGCCAGCACTCGGCAGATCATTACCAACGCCTTGCTCCCGGAAGCCCGCCCGGGCATCTTTGCCGCTATCACCGTGACCGCCATTACCCTGGTGTCCTACACCGCCATGGCGGGCGTGGTGGGTGCCGGCGGCCTCGGCGACCTGGCGATCCGCTTCGGCTACCAGCGTTTCCAGACCGATGTGATGGTGGTGACCGTGGTGTTGCTGCTGGTGCTGGTTCAGGTTCTGCAAACCTTCGGCGATAAGCTGGTGGTGCACTTTTCCCGCAAATAACATTGCCGGCCCAGGCCGGCAGGCGCCCGGGGTCGGGCGACTTACAAGGAGCTTGATCGATGAAAAAACTACTCGTCGCTTTCGCAGCCGTTGCCGCATTCTCCGCGCACGCTGCTGAAACCCTGACCGTGGCCGCCACTCCGGTGCCCCACGCCGAGATCCTGGAATTCGTCAAACCGGCCCTGGCCAAAGAAGGCGTGGACCTGAAGGTCAAGGTCTTCACCGACTACGTGCAGCCCAACGTGCAAGTCGCCGAAAAGCGCCTGGACGCCAACTTCTTCCAGCACCAGCCGTACCTGGATGAGTTCAACAAATCCAAGGGCACCCAGCTGATCAGCGTTGCCGGTGTGCACGTCGAGCCACTGGGCGCTTACTCCAACAAGCACAAGCAGCTCTCCGAACTGCCGGGCGGCGCCACCGTGGTGATCCCCAACGACGCCACCAACGGCGGCCGTGCACTGCTGCTGCTGGACAAGGCCGGCCTGATCAAGCTCAAGGACTCCAACAACATCCTGGCCACCGTCAAGGACATCACCGAGAACCCCAAGGACCTGAAGTTCCGTGAACTGGAAGCCGCCACCATCCCGCGCGTGCTGACCCAGGTCGACCTGGCGCTGATCAACACCAACTACGCGCTGGAAGCCAAGCTGGATCCGTCCAAGGACGCCCTGGTGATCGAAGGCAAGGATTCGCCTTACGTGAACATCCTGGTGGCCCGTCCTGACAACAAGGATTCGGATGCCATGAAAAAACTGATCGGCGCCCTGCACAGCCCGCAAGTGAAGCAATTCATTCTCGAGAAGTACAAAGGCGCCATCGTGCCGGCGTTCTGATCGGTTGCAGAAACACAAACGGGGCGCCTTGGGGCGCCCCGTTTTGTTTGTAGCCGTGCATTCGCCGGCACGCCGGCTGCTGCGGGTTATTTGCGTTGCAGCATCACCGGCAGCTGGGCCACCAGTTTCTGGTTGTTCAGCGGCGCGCGAATAAAGCCGCGCTGGGTGCCGTCCGGGCCGATCACCGCCAGGTTGCCGCTGTGGTCGACGGTGTAGTTGGGCTTGCTGGTATCCGCCGGAATGAACGGAATGCTCACGGCGTTGGCGAGCTTCTGCAGGTCTTCCACCGAGGCGGCGGTCAGGCCCTTGAAGTCCTTGTCGAAATAGCCCAGGTACTGCTTGAGCTGCTGCGGCGTATCGCGGTTGGGGTCGACGCTGACCAGAACCACCTGCAACTGGTCCACCGCCTCCTTGGGCAGCTCGCTCTTGATCTGCCGCAGTTGGGCCAGGGTGGTCGGGCAGATGTCCGGGCAGAAGGTGTAGCCGAAGAACAGCAGCGACCATTTGCCCTTCAACTCGTCGATCACCACCGGCTGGCCGTCCTGATCGAGCATTTTCACCGCCGGCAAAGTACGGCTTTGCGGCAGCAGGATGATGCCGGCATCGATCAGTGCAGTGGGGTCGCCTTGACCCTTGCCGGACAGTACTTTGTTGACGGTAAGCCCCAGCACCAGGGCCACCAGGGCAACGAGAATAAAGACGGTTTTCTGAGTTCGAGTCATAGGTTCAACAATAGGTAGTGGTCTACGAGCAGGGCGATGAACAGCAGGAACAAGTAATAAATAGAGTACTTGAAGGTGTTGATCGCCGCGTGCGGCCGAGTGCCACGGTACAGCACCCAGGCCCATTGCAGGAAGCGCCCGCCCAGGGCCAGGGCGCACATCAGGTACAGCAGGCCGCTCATGTGGATGGCATAAGGCAGCAGGCTCACCGCCAGCAGGGCGAAGGTATAGAGCAGGATATGCACCTTGGTGTAGTGCTCGCCGTGAGTCACCGGCAGCATCGGGATATCGGCCTTGGCGTACTCCTCCTTGCGATGGATGGCCAGGGCCCAGAAGTGCGGTGGGGTCCAGGCGAAGATGATCAGCACCAGCAGCAGTGGCTCAGCACTCAGGTGCCCGGTGGCGGCGACCCAGCCCAGCAATGGCGGGGCCGCGCCGGCCAACCCGCCGATCACGATGTTCTGCGGCGTCGCGCGCTTCAGAAAGCCGGTGTAGACCACCGCATAGCCCAACAGGGACGCCAGGGTCAGCCAGGCCGTGAGCGGGTTGGTAAAGGCCAGCAGCAGCGCCTGCCCGGCCAGCGCCAGCAACAGCGCAAAGGCCAGCGCCGCCCGTGGCGAGACCCGGCCTTCGGCCAGGGGCCGCTTGTGGGTCCGGGCCATCACCGCGTCGATGCGCCGGTCCACCACATGGTTGACCGCCGCCGCCCCACCCGCGCACAGGGCGATGCCCAGGTTGCCGAACACCAGCACGGTCCACGGCACCCCGGCGCGGGTGGCGAGGAACATGCCCACCAGCGAGGTGATCAGCATCAGCACCACCACCTTGGGCTTGGTCAGTTCCAGGTAATCGCGCCAGAACGCCTGGGGGTGCTGGCGGGTGCCGGTCAGAGTCGCCATGGCATCTCTCCTTTGATGGTGATGGGACCCGCCATCTGTTTGCGCGGGCTGAGCCGCCAGCCCAGGGGCAGGCGGTCCCGAGCCTGTACCAGGCTGGTACGGGCGTGATAGTTAACCAGCACCAGGGTCAGCAGCAGCGCCGCGCCCCCAGCGTTGTGGGCCACCGCCACAGGTAGCGGCAGGTGCAGCAGCACGTTGCTGGCCCCCAGGGTGACCTGCACCCCCAGCGCCACCAGCACCAGGCCGGCCAGGCGGCTCATGCCGGTCTGCCGCAGCTGCCAGGCCAGCCCCAGCAGCACCAGGGTCACCAGCACCGCGCCCACCCGGTGGGTCATGTGGATGGCGGTACGCGCATCGCTGTCCAGTTGCCCGCCCAGGTAGTTGGGGCCGATGTGCTGGGTCAGGTGGAAGCCGTTGGCGAAATCCATGTTCGGCCACCACTGGCCATGACAGGTGGGCAGGTCAATGCAGGCCACCGCCGCATAGTTGGAGCTGACCCAGCCGCCCAGGGCGATCTGCCCGATCACCAGCACCAGCCCGGCCGTGGCCCAGTACTGCAGGCGCCGCGGCACGATCAGCGCCGGCAATACGCCGGACAGGCGCAAGGTCAGCAGGAACAACAGGCTCAGGGTGGCAAAACCGCCCAGCAGGTGCGCGGTGACCACCTGCGGCCAGAGCTTGAGGGTCACCGTCCACATGCCGAAGGCCGCCTGGGCGAACACCACGGCCAAGAGGAACAGCGGCAACTTCAACGGCTGCCCGGGATGCCGGCGATGGCTCCAGGCGCGAGCCGCCAGCAGCACGATCAGCAGCCCCAGGGTGCCGGCGAAATAACGGTGGACCATCTCGTTCCAGCCCTTGTGGGCCTCCACCGGGGTATCGGGAAAGTGCCGCTCGGCATGGGCCAACTGGGCTTCGCTCTGCGGCACGCTGATAAAGCCATAGCAGCCCGGCCAATCCGGGCAACCGAGGCCGGCGTGGGTCAACCGGGTGTAGGCGCCGAGCAACACCACAATCAGTGCCAGCAAGGTGGCAAACAACGCGAGGCGAAATCCAGGTTTGGCCATGACGATGCCCTTATCCGATGTTCGACAGTTTCAGCAGGTGGCGCAGGTCATTGAGCAGGTCCTTGCCCTTGACCCGGGCGTCGTAGCGCAGCACCAGGTTGCTGTGGGGGTCGACGATCCACAGCTGCGGTGCGTCCTGGTCACGGGCGCCCCGGGTGAAGGTCGCCAGGTCCAGGGGGTAGCGCTGCAACTGCGGGTATTCGCGCTGCAGCCTGGCTTCGTACTCGGCACTCAGCGGCTGGGCGCTGGCCAGGGCATGGCTGGCCCGTGAAGCATCGCGCCCCAGGGCCACCTGGATCTGCCGCGCCAGGTACACCAGTTGCTGGCAATCCGCCGCGCATTCCTTGGGCGCAGTGACCAGGATCTGCCAGCGATCCTCTTGCGACTGCACGCCGATCTCGGCGCGGGTCTGGCCGTTGCCGATCAGTTCGCCGTGATAGCTGCGGCTTTCCGGCACCCAGAACTGCAGCTTGTACATGCCGGTGGCGAGGATCATCGGGCCGATCACCATCAGCAGGATCAGCACCAGTTGCCAGCGGCCGCGACGCCGGTTCGGCGCCTGGGCGTCAGAGATGTTGGGTGGATTCATGGCCGTTCCCATGGCGTTTCTCCCGTGCGTTGTGCCAGCCGAAGTAGAGGTAGAGAGCGAACAGGGCCAGGGCCAGGGCAAACCACTGCACCGCGTAGGCCTGGTGTTTTTCCGGGCCCATGGCGACCACCGGCCACTCGGTCAGGTAGGCGCCGGGGCCGGACTCCTGGCGCACTTCATGGTTGAAGCCGCTGCGCCCCAACTCGGTCCACAGCGCCTGCGGAGCCACGGCGGTGATCAGCCGAGGCCAGCGCGCGCCGCTAGGGTCGGCATGCAGCTGGAACGCCGCGCCCGGCGCCACGTAGACCCAGGCATCCAGGCTCAGGCTCTGCTGTGGGGTGCTGAACACCGGTGGCGTGCGCCGGTCGGGCCAGGGCAGCCAGCCGCGATTGACCAGCAACCAGCGGCCGCTGGCCTGATCGAGGAAGGGTTGCAGCAGTTCGACCCCGACCTTGCCGTCATGCAGGCGGTTATCCAGCAACAGGCTGTGGTCGGCGTCGAAATGCCCGTGCAGGCGCACCCGGCGAAAGGCCGGATCCTCGGCGGCCAGCAGCTCGAACAAGGCCACCGGTTCGGCTGCGCGACGCTCGGCGTAGCTGGCCAGCAGCTGGCGCTTCTGCTCGCCGCGGCCCAACTGCCAGAACCCCAGGGCCACCAGCATCGGCAGCAGCAACAGCACCACCAGAGTCGGCACGATGCCTGGCCGGAAGCCCTTCATGGCCGGCCCGCAAAGCTGAGAATTCGACTCGCTATACTGCTGTACATCGCGTTCTCCCCGGAGTCCCACCATGCTCAAAGCAGCCATCGTCCTGATGCTGATTGCCACGGTTGTCAGCCTGTTCAGCGGCCTGTTCTTTCTGGTCAAGGACGACAGCTCATCCAAGCGCCTGGTGACGTCACTGAGCATTCGGGTGGGCCTGGCCGTGATCACCGTCGGCTTGATCGCCTGGGGTTTCTTCAGCGGCCAGCTGGTCTCCCACGCGCCCTGGTAGGGCGCAGCAACGCCTAAACAGCGCCTCAGAGCACGTAGACGAACACGAACAGGCCGATCCAGACCACGTCGACGAAGTGCCAGTACCAACTGGCGGCCTCGAAGCCGAACTGGTGCTCGGCGTCGAAATGCCCACGCATGATGCGCATCAGCATCACGAACAGGATCAGCGTGCCGATGGTCACGTGGGCCCCGTGGAAACCGGTGAGCATGAAGAAGGTCGCGCCGTAGATCCCCGAGCCCAGGGTCAGCCCCAGTTCGTGATAGGCATGGATGTATTCCTCGGCCTGGAAGCCGAGGAAGGCGCAGCCCAGGAGCACGGTCAGCGCCAGCCAGATCTTCAGCGCGCCGCGATGGCCTTTCTTCAAGGCATGGTGGGCGATGGTCACGGTGACGCTGGAGCTGACCAGCAGCACGGTGTTGAGCAGCGGCAGGCCCCAGGGGCTGATGGTGGCCTTGGGCGGTGGAAAGAGTTTCGGATCGGGGTTGTTGAGCAGCGGCCAGACGAACTCGAAGTTCGGCCAGAGCATGTGGGCGATGCCCTTGTGCCCCTCACCGCCGAGCCAGGGCCCGGACATGTGCCGCACATAGAACAGCGCGCCGAAGAAGGCCATGAAGAACATCACTTCGGAAAAGATGAACCAGCTCATGCCCCAGCGGAACGAGCGATCGAGCTGGGCGCTGTACAACCCGGCGCGGCTTTCCTTGACCACCGCGCCGAACCAGCCGAACAGCATGTAGGCCAGCAGCAGGCCGCCGACGAAAAAGATCAGTGGCCCATGGGATTCCGGGCGCGCCGCCTTGAGGTCGTTGAACCAGGTCGCCAGGCCGAACACGGTGACGAACATGCCCACCGTCGCGATGATCGGCCACTTGCTCTGGGCGGGAACGTAATAGTGCTCATGAGTCGCCATGGGTTGTTCTCCTTATCGGGCACGCTAGGTCGTTCAGCCACCGGTCTTGGTGGCAACCGCCACCGGTGGATGACGCGCGGTGATATCGAACAGCGTGTAAGCCAGCGTCAGGTGCTTCACATCCTTGGGCATGTCGCGGTCAACGATGAAACGCACCGGCATCTCGATCTTCTCCCCGGGCTGCAGCACCTGCTGGGTAAAGCAGAAGCACTCGGTCTTGTGGAAGTACGTGGCCGCGCTGCTGGGGGAAATGCTCGGGATAGCCTGGGCGCTCATCGGGTGGTCGCTGGGGTTGCGGGCGATGAAGATCATCTCGTTCACCGCCCCCGGATGGACCACGATGTCATCGGACTTGGGATAGAAATCCCAGACCATGTCGATGGCGTTGGTGGACAGGAACTGCACCCGCACCTGGCGCGATTCATCCACCTGCTGCCTCTGGTCCGCGTACTGCCCGCCGGTCTTGCCGTTGATCCCCAGGGCCTTGCACATCACGTCGTAGATCGGCACCAGGGCAAAACCGAAGACAAACATCGCCGTCACCACCAGCAACAGGCGGGTCACCAGTTTCTTCAGCGAAATCTCGGCCATCTCAACGCCCTCCCGAACCTGTAGGAGCTGGCTTGCCAGCGAACCGGGCGACGCCTTCTAGCGCCTGGCCCGACGCCTTCGCGAGCAAGCTCGCTCCTACAACACAGATGTTCATTTCACTTCCGGTGGGGTGACAAAGGTGTGGTAGGGCGCCGGCGAAGGGATGCTCCACTCCAGGCCCTCGGCGCCTTCCCACGGCTTGGCCGGGGCCGGTTTGCCACCGCGAATGCACTTGATGACGATGAACAGGAAGAAGATCTGCGTGGCGCCGAAGGTGAAGGCGCCGATGGAGGACACCATGTTGAAGTCGGCGAACTGCAGGTTGTAGTCCGGAATCCGCCGCGGCATGCCCGCCAGCCCGACGAAGTGCATGGGGAAGAACGCCATGTTCATGCCGACGAAGGACAGCCAGAAATGCAGCTTGCCCAGGGTTTCGTCGTACATGTGCCCGGTCCACTTGGGCAGCCAGTAATAGGCCGAGGCGAAGATCCCGAAGATCGCCCCCGGCACCAGCACGTAGTGGAAGTGCGCCACCACGAAGTAGGTGTCCTGGTACTGGAAGTCCGCCGGGGCGATGGCCAGCATCAGCCCCGAGAAACCGCCGATGGTGAACAGGATGACGAAGGCCACGGCGAACAGCATCGGCGTCTCGAAGGTCAGCGAGCCCTGCCACATGGTGCTCACCCAGTTGAACACCTTGACCCCGGTGGGCACGGCAATCAGCAGGGTGGCGTACATGAAGAACAGCTCGCCCACCAGCGGGATGCCCACCACGAACATGTGGTGCGCCCAGACGATGAACGACAGGAAGGCAATCGCCCCGGTGGCGTAGACCATCGAGGTGTAGCCGAACAGCGGCTTGCGGCTGAAGGTCGGGATGATCGAACTGACGGCGCCGAAGGCCGGCAGGATCATGATGTACACCTCGGGGTGGCCAAAGAACCAGAACACGTGCTGGAACAACACCGGGTCGCCACCGCCGGCGGCACTGAAGAAGCTGGTGCCGAAGTGGATGTCCATCAGCATCATGGTCACGCAACCGGCCAGCACCGGCATCACCGCAATCAGCAGGAAGGCGGTGATCAGCCAGGTCCAGACGAACAGCGGCATCTTCATCAGGGTCATGCCCGGGGCACGCAGGTTGAGGATGGTGGCGATCACGTTGATCGCGCCCATGATCGAACTGATGCCCATCAGGTGGATGGCGAAGATGAAGAAGGTCACGCTTTCCGGGGCGTAGGTGGTGGACAGCGGGGCGTAGAAGGTCCAGCCGAAGTTCGGCCCGCCACCGGGCATGAACAGGGTCGAGACCAGCAGCAGGAAAGCCGCCGGTAGCAGCCAGAAGCTGAAGTTGTTCATCCGCGGCAGGGCCATGTCCGGGGCGCCGATCATCAGCGGGATCATCCAGTTGGCCAGGCCGACGAAGGCCGGCATCACCGCGCCGAAGACCATCACCAGGCCGTGCATGGTGGTCATCTGGTTGAAGAACGCCGGCTCGACGATCTGCAGCCCGGGCTGGAACAGCTCGGCACGGATCACCATGGCGAACGAGCCGCCGAGGAGAAACATGCAGAAGCTGAACCACAGGTACAGGGTGCCAATGTCCTTGTGGTTGGTGGTCAATACCCAGCGCATCAGCCCCTTGGCGGGACCGTGGGCGTGGTCATCATGGCCGGCGTGGCCGTGGTCATCGATCACAGCACTCATGTCCTGTCTCCTGCGAGCGAATGGACGGGATGATCGGCAGCGACGTGCCGCGACCGCTTGCGCAAATACTCGATGAACCGGCTCATTTGCTTTCCGCCTGTTTCAGCGCCAGGACATCCTTGGGCGTCACCATGTCGCCCTTGTTGTTGCCCCAGGCATTGCGCTCGTAAGTGACGACGGCGGCGATGTCGACTTCCGAGAGCTGCTTGCCGAACGCCGCCATGGCGGTGCCCGGCTTGCCGTGGAACACCAGGCTCAGGTGAGCCTCCTTGGGACCGGTGGCAATCTTCGAACCCTTGAGCGCCGGGAACATCGGTGGCAGGCCCTGGCCCTCGGCCTGGTGACAGGCAACGCAGGTGGTGTGGTAGATCTTGTCGCCACGGGCCACCAGCTCGTCCAGGGTCCATTCCTTGCTGGTCAGTTCCTTGAGCTTGGCCGCCTCGGCCTTGCGTTCGCCGAGCCAGGTGTCGTAGTCGGCCTGGCTCTTGACCTCGACCACGATCGGCATGAAGCCGTGGTCCTTGCCGCACAGCTCGGCGCACTGGCCGCGGTAGATGCCAGGCTTGTCGACCCGGGTCCAGGCCTCGTTGACGAAGCCGGGAATGGCATCGCGCTTGACCGCGAAGGCCGGCACCCACCAGGAGTGAATGACGTCGGCGGCGGTCACCAGGAAGCGCACCTTGGCGCCCACCGGCAGCACCAGCGGCTGGTCGACTTCCAACAGGTAGTGCTCGCCCTTGGCGGTCTTGTTGTGGATCTGCTCGGCGGGCGTGGCTAGGTTGCTGAAGAACTCGACATCCTGGCCCAGGTACTTGTAGTGCCACTTCCACTGGTAGCCGGTGATCTGGATGTCCACGTCCGGCTCGCTGGTGTCGTACATCTTGATCAGCGTTGCCGTGGCGGGCACGGCCATGGCCACCAGGATCAGGAAGGGAATGATGGTCCAGAGGATTTCCACCGTGGTGCTTTCGTGGAAGCGGGCCGGGACCTGGCCGGTGGAGCGACGGTGCACGATCATCGACCAGAACATCGCGCCGAAGACGATGAGCCCGATCACCACACAGATCCAGAAGATGGTCATGTGCAGGTCGAATACCGCGTGGCTTATCTCGGTCGCCCCAGGCGTCATATTCACCGTCCAGGCGGCTTGCGCCTGGCTGAATACCGACCACAACAGCAGGCCCATCCAGACATGTGGATGTCGCATCATTGCGGGTTCCCCTTATCGTTCTTGTTATCCCGGAGGCTCAACACCTGCGGCAAGGGAGCGGCTGCCTAGACTACGAACTTAAACCGGCCGGGGCCTCGCTGCGTCTGCAGTCGAGCGTCATCAGCTAACTTCATTCCTTGGCGAGTATAGACAGCGACTCTCACCTCGCAACGCGAGGGCGTAAATCAGCTGAAACACTGGGAAAGGGGTTTGCAGGCCACGGAGAAAAAGGGATCAGGGTTCAGCACCGACAAAGCGATATAACCGCGATGACTAAGCATGAAATAATTATGACAAATGCGTCTTAACTGCTTTTGTAAGCACGCTAACTTATGTGCTCCCTATTCATGTCCTTGTAACCTGGAGTTTTCATGAACACCGCCGCATTGCGCGAGCAGATCAAACTGGCCCAGCAACACGAAGCCAGTACCGGTCTCTTGACCCGTCAGCTGGAGAGCCAACTACCACACCTGCACCCAGCCATCTCGCTGCCCGAAGTCGACGCCAAGGGCGTCATGACCCGTTTCGTCAGCGCCTATATCGACCAGGTCCCAGACCTTCTGGACGCCGCCCACTCTGTAGCCCGGGAAGCCGGCATCGAATCGCAGATCAAACCGGTACTGAAGATCGCCGAGCAATTCTTCCTCCAGCCGCCCGCCATCATGGACGGCCACGTCGGGCTCGACAGCCTGCTGGATGAGGCCTACCTGGCCCTGCGCCTGGTAGAGGAAGTGAATGATCTGTACATCAAGCATTTCAGCCGTCCGCTGATCCCTCTGGACATGACGGTTGCCAACCTCATCGCCCACCAACTGATCGGCGAAACCTTCGCCAACCAGCTGGACGAAGCGGTGCACCATGCCGTCGACGCGATGCTCAACGAAGAAAGCTTCGCCCTGGAATCAGTCGAAGCCTACCGCGACACACTCAACAGCCCGGACACCGAGGCCGCCTGGAAACGCTGGCCTTGCCTGTCGCGCCAGCTGGGCGTGGAACTGGAACTCGATCAGCCCGCCGCCTGACCCACTCCTCGCCAGCAAGGCTCGCGCCGAGCCTTGTGGCGAAGGGGCCGACCGCATCTACTACGTTCCAGCCCCGCCCGCGCTGCCCAGCCAGCCCTCCAGATGACCCTTCAAGCCCCGCGCCTCGAATCCTTGCGCGCGCACAAGGCCGTCCGGGCTCGACTTCACAGGGGCTTGCCGGAAGGGATCAGAAGCGCGCTTTGGGCGTCGCCACCGGGATCGGGTGGCTGCCATCGAGCGGCAGGAAACAACCCTTGTCGGCGTCATAGGCCTTGATCGAGCTGGTCTCGATGTCATAGACCCAGCCGTGGATGAACAACTGCCCGTTGGCCATGCGCGAGGCCACGGAAGGGTGAGTGCGCAAGTGCTGCAACTGGGCGATGACGTTCTCTTCGGTCAGCACATGCATGCTGGAAGACTCGTCGGCGCAATCGCAGTTCTCGTGGACCATGGTCCGCGCCACTTCGGCATGACGCAGCCAGGCCTTGACCGTGGGCATCTTCTCCAGGCTCTGCGGGTTGAGCACGGCGCGCATGGCACCGCAGTCCGAATGCCCGCAAACGATGATGTGATGCACCCCCAGGGCCAGCACCGCGTACTCGATCGCCGTGGAAACACCCCCGTTCATCTGCCCGTAGGGCGGCACCACGTTGCCCACGTTGCGGGTCACGAACAGGTCGCCCGGGGAGCTCTGGGTGATCAGTTCGGGAACGATGCGCGAATCGGCACAGGCAATGAACATCGCCCGTGGCCGCTGGGCCGTGGCGAGTTTCTTGAACAACTCTTCCTGCTGCGGGAAGACTTCATGATGAAAATGCAAAAAGCCGTCAACGATATGCTGCAACGCTGCATCGGCGGTTTCGGCAACCTCGGTGGGTGCGGGAGCCGACGCAGCCAACGGCTGTTTATCCTTGTCACTCATGATTCAGCCTCTCTGTCGGATTTGGTGAATTTTCCAGAATTATCCGGCACGACGCCAGCAATCGATTAAAAAATAGCCGAGCCGCCGGCTGTGACCAAACGATAGGCCAACGCCGCTCACAGCAACGACATCTGCCCACCCGGCGGACAGAAGGCCGAGCAGTCGAGATCAAACCCTTCGCGGCGATTGAGCCCCAAGCGCTTGAGAGCCTTGGCAAAGCGCTGGGCCAGCAGGTCGGCGAACGGCCCCTCGCCGCGCATGCGGGCGCCGAAACGGCTGTCGTAAAGCTCACCGCCGCGGCTCTGACGGATCAGGCTGAGCACGTGGGCAGCCCGTTGCGGGTAATGCGCCGCCAGCCACTCCTCGAACAGCGGCGCCACTTCCAGGGGCAGGCGCAGCATCATGTAGGCGGCGCTCTGCGCCCCGGCGGCGTGGGCTTCGCCGAGCAGGCTTTCCAGCTCGCTGTCGTTGATCATCGGGATCATCGGCGAGCACAGCACCCCGACCGGAATGCCTGCTTCACGCATCACCCGGATCGCCCGCAATCGCGCCTTGGGCGCCGCCGCCCGGGGTTCGAGAATACGCTTCAACTCATCGTCCAGGGTGGTCAGGCTGATCATCACCGCCACCAGTCGCTGCCGGGCCAGTTCGGCCAGCAGGTCCAGGTCGCGCAGGATCAACGAGCCCTTGGTGACGATGGTCACCGGGTGCCGATAGCGCAGCAGCACCTCCAGGGTGCGCCGGGTCAGTTGCTGTTCGCGCTCGATGGGCTGGTAAGGGTCGGTATTGGACCCCAGGTTGATCGGCGCACAGCGATAACCGGGCTTGGACAACTGCTGCTCCAGCAGGGCGGCGGCGTTGCTCTTGGCGATCAGCTTGGTTTCAAAGTCGAGCCCCGGCGACATGTCCCAGTAAGCGTGGCTGGGCCGCGCGTAGCAGTAGATGCAGCCATGCTCGCAGCCGCGATAGGGGTTGATCGAGCGGTCGAAGGGCAGGTCCGGCGAACTGTTGCGGGTAATGATGGATTTCGCCGTTTCAAAACGCACCTCGGTGCCCTGGGTCAGCGGCACCTCCTGGTACCAGCCGTCGTCCTCGGCCACCGAACGATTGGGCGCGAAACGGTTGTGCGGATTGCTCGCGGTGCCACGGCCACGGGGCGGCAAGGGGCTGTACATAGAAGGCACTCCATTACTGTATGCACATACAGTAATGGAGCCGAATTTATCTGACCAGCACCGCCGGACCGAAACCCCGGCCTGACAGGAGCGGGCTAGCCTGTGAGTTCGACCTCGGCCCCCAGGACATCGCCCAGCGTTCGTTCAAGACTGAACCGCGCAATTGGCCGGCGCCCCGCCCGGGAGCGCCGGCCACGCCGTCATTTGCTGATCACCTGCCCCAGGTCGTCATTGGACGTGCTCTGCAGGTCATTGCCCCGCAGTCCGGCCACGTCCGACGCGTTGACCGGCGAAGCCTGGTTGCCCCAGCTGCTGCGGATGAAGTTGACCACGTCGGCCACCTCCTGGTCCGACAGGCGCCAGGCAAACGCCGGCATGGTGAAGGTCGACGGCGCGCTGTGGGTGGCCGGCAAGGTGCCGCCCTTGAGCACGATATGGATCAGCGAGGTGGCGTCCGCCGACTGCAGCACCGGGTTGCCCGCCAGCGCCGGGAACACCCGGGTGTAGCCATGGCCGTCGGTGCGGTGGCAGGCCGCGCAGTTGTCGATGTACACCGCCGCGCCCGGCTTGCTGTCGTCACCGTTCCACAGGGCTTGGGCCAGCTGCTTGTCGTAGGCATGCGGCTGGTCCTTGGGGTCATTGGCCGGAAGCGACTTGAGGTAGCGGGCAATCGCCGTCAGGTCGGCCTCGCTCATGTACTGCATGCTGTGCACCACCACGTCGCTCATGCCGCCGAACACCGCGCTGCGATCGCTGCGGCCGGTCTTGAGGAACTGCACCAGCTGCTCTTCGCTCCAGCTACCCAGGCCGTCCTTGTGATCGCCGCGCAGGCTCTTGGCGATCCAGCCTTCCAGCGGCGCGCTGCCGGACAGGAAAGCACTGCCGTCGCTGGCGCTCAGGGCCTTCTCCTGCATGGTCAGGGCCCGTGGCGTATGGCAGGCGCCGCAGTGGCCCAAGCCTTCCACCAGGTAGGCTCCGCGACTGATCACCGGGTCACTGCCCGCCGCCAGTGCCGGGGTTTCCACACTGGGGGCGAACATCCAGCGCCAGATCGACAGCGGCCAGCGCATGCTCAGGGGCCAGGGAATGTCGCTGCCCTGGTTGTCCCTGGCCACCGGCGCCACGCCCTTCATGAAGTAGGCGTAGAGCGCCTGCATGTCGGCGTCGCTGACCCGGGCATAGGACGGGAAGGGCATGGCCGGGTACAGGGTACTGCCGCCCTTGGCCACGCCATGGCGCACGGCCTGGTCGAAGTCCTCGAAGCTGTAGTCGCCGATACCGGTCTTGTCCGGGGTGATGTTGGTGGAATAGATCACGCCGATGGGGGTTTCCATCGGCAGCCCGCCGGCGAACGGCTTGCCGTCCTTGGCTGTGTGGCAGGCCACGCAGTCTCCGGCGCGGGCCAGGTATTCGCCCTGTTGCACCAGGGCCTGCTGATCCACCTCGGCGGCGTTGACAAGGCTGCTGCCCAGCAGCGCCAGGCTGGCGATAACGAGTGCTTTCATGGTCATCGCTCCTTATGCCTGCACCAGCGGGCCGGGGTTCTTCAGGTACTGCTCGCGGATCGCCCGGGCCGACCAGTAGGTCAGTGCCGCCACCAGGCCGGTGGGGTTGTAGCCCAGGCCCTGGGGGAAGGCCGAAGCCCCGGGAACGAAGACGTTGTGCACGTCCCAGCTCTGCAAGTAGCGGTTCAGGGCGCTGGTCTTGGGATCGGTGCCCATGATCGCGCCGCCGTTCAAGTGGGTGGTCTGGTAGGACGCGGTGTTGAAGTGTTCGCCAACCTTCTTGCCCAGCAAGGCAATGGCCTTGGGGTTCATCGCCTGGGCGATCTTGCCCATTTTCTCGACCATGAAGCGGTTCATCTTGATGTCGTTTTCCTGCCAGTCGAAGGTCATCCGCAGCAGGGGCAACCCGTAGGCATCGCGGTACACCGGGTCCAGATCCAGGTAGTTGCCACGGTAGGACTGATGCGCGCCATGGGCGTCCATCGACACCTGGTGGGTGTAGTAGTCGGCGGTGGCTTTTTTCCAGGCACTGCCCCAGGCCGGGGTGCCCGGCGGGTTCGAGGTGCCGGCGATCGGCCGGCTGCCGGCCTGGTTGACCCACATCGGCGAGCCGCCGACGAAGCCGTGCGGGCCGTGGTCGAAGTTGTCGGCGTTGAAGTCGTCCACCGCCACGCCGTTGCCGCCGGCGCCGATGAAGTTGTTGGTGTGCACGTCCTTGTCGAAGTAGGCCTTGATGGTGGCCATGTTCTGGTAGGCGAAGTTCCTGCCCACCACGCCTTCACCGCTGATCGGGTCGTAGGGTTTGCCGATGCCCGACAGCAGCATCAGCCGCACGTTGTGCAACTGGAAGGCACCGAGGATCACCAGGTCCGCCGGCTGCTCGATCTCGCGCCCCTGGCCATCGACATAGGTGACGCCGGTGGCGCGGGTCCTGCTGCTGTCGAGATTGACCTTGAGCACGTGAGCATTGGGCCGCAACTCGAAATTCGGCAGCGGCTTGAGGGCCGGCAGAATGTTCACGTTGGGCGAGGCCTTGGAGTACATGTAGCAGACGTAGCCACTGCAGAAACCGCAGAAGTTGCACGGCCCCATCTGCGCGCCGTAGGGGTTGGTGTAAGGCCCCGAGGTATTGGCCGACGGCAGGTTGTAAGGCTTGTAGCCCACCTCATTGGCAGCTTTCTGGAACAGCTGTGCGGAATAGGTGTTCTTCTGCGACTCCAGCGGGAAGTGGTCCGAGCGATCCGGCGCATACGGGTTGCCACCCTTGCCGTCGCCTACCAGCTGGCCCTTCACGGTCCAGGCCTGGCCCGAGGTGCCGAAGACCTTTTCCGCGTAGTCGAAGAACGGCTCCAGCTCTTCATAGCTGACGCCGAAGTCCTGGATGGTCATGTCCTTGGGGATGAAGCTCTTGCCGTAGCGTTCTTCGTAATGGCTGCGCATGCGCAACTCGATGGGGTCGACCCGAAAATGCACCCCGGACCAGTGCAGGCCGGCGCCGCCCACGCCATTGCCCGGCAGGAAAGCCCCCAGTTGCCGGTTGGGCAGGGCCACGTCATTGACGCTGTGGCGGATGGTCACGGTTTCCTTGGAAATGTCCTGGAAGAGTTTCTTGCGCACGCTGTAGGTGAGTTCGTCGATCACCTGGGGATAGTTGCCGTCCGGGTAGGTGTCCTGCATCGGCCCGCGCTCCAGCGCCAGCACATTGAGCCCGGCCTCGGTCAGTTCCTTGGCCATGATCGCGCCGGTCCAGCCAAAACCGACGATCACCGCGTCGACCTTCTTCATTACCGTTGCCATGCTCAAGCCCTCTCGCCGCGAATCGAAACTGCCGGGAAGGGGTATTGCTCGTTGCGTTCCACCCAATCCATGAAATCGGCGCGCGCGCCGGGGAAACCGATCAGGGTCCAGCCGACCAGGCCTTTATTGCCGCCGTGGATCGGGTCGCTGAAGAAGCCTTCCTTGCTGTTCTGCAACAGCAGATTGAAGAAAAGCTTGGCCGGGACCGCCTCGAACTGCGGGGTTCCGGCCTCCAGCTGCTTGAGCAAAGCGTCTCGGGTAGCGCTGTCTTGCGCGGCAAAAACTTGACCCTTGAGGTCTTTGCACCATGCATCCACGGCGGCAATGCCCAGGCGATAGATGTCCTTGGGCACCAGCTTGCTCTGCCAGCCCATCTCCGGCGCGGCATCGGCCTTGAACGGGCCTTGCATGTACCACAGGGCTCCCGCGGCGTAGGGGGTGTTCATCTGCCGGTCGATGTACTCCGGCACGCCGGCCTCCAAGGCGCCCGGGCCCATTTCATCGGCCGGGATCAGGCGCTCCACCGCGGCCTTGATAAAGGCCCATTCTTCAGCAGTGAAGTAGCTCGGCTCGTAGCCCTGGGCGCGGCCGGGCTGCTTGCCCGATGCAGCGGGTGTGGCGGCGACGGCCGTTTCAGGCGCGGCCGCCAGCAGGGAACCACCCAGGCCAGTGCTGGCGACGGTGACCACGGGGATCAAGGTCAGGGATTTACGCAAAAACTCACGCCGCGGGTTGTCTCGATCTTGATCAGACATGGGTGCACCTCATCAGGCATTGATGGATTGGTCAGCCGCGTCATGGCGCGGCTTTATGTTGGGGCAACGCAAAAGGCCGGGAGACCCCGGTTTTATGAACACATCAGCAAACTTTAGTTACAAATGGTAGCAGGCTAAGCATCAAGATGAATCGTTTCAGGCGGAAAAAAGATCAGTAAACACTGGGAATGACGGATCAGCTTCACGATTCTTTGACAGTGGGCTCACAGGGCTTTGACCCCTCCAGACCGATACTGCCCGGCATTGAATCCCCTCATCGGTGATCCCACGCATGTCGAGCATTCGTTTCATCCCAGCCCTTTGCCTGTCGTTGCTGGCGCTGCTGGCGCTGCTGGCCGGGCCACAGGTACACGCCGCCGAGGCCCCCTCCAGCCGCCCTGAGCAATGGGCACAATCGGTGGAGACGCAATACAACCTGTATCAGATGTCCCCCACGCTGTACCGCAGCGCCCTGCCGGACAAAGGCGCCGTGCCGCTGCTGCAGCAGCTCAAGGTGGCCACGGTGATCAACTTCCTGCCGGAATCCGACGCCAGCTGGCTGTCCGCCCCGGACATCAACCAGGTGCAGCTGCCTTATCGCACCAACCATGTCGATGACGCCGATGTGCTCAAGGCCCTGCGCGCCATCCAGAGCGCCGAAGCCCAGGGCCCGGTGCTGATGCACTGCAAACACGGTTCGGACCGTACCGGCCTGATGGCCGCCATGTATCGGGTGGTGGTCCAGGGCTGGAGCAAAGAAGACGCGCTGAACGAAATGACCCAGGGCGGGTTCGGTGACAGTTCCCACTTCAAGGACGGCATTCGCTACATGATGCAGGCCGATGTCGACAAACTGCGTACGGCCCTGGCCAATGGCGATTGCAGCACCAGCGTGTTCGCCACCTGTTCGGTGAAGAGCTGGTTCGAGACGGTAGGTGTCAGCAAGCCACTGAGCCACTGAACACCGCACCTTCTGTAGGCGCGGGCTTGCTCGCGAGTACACGCGGGGCGAAAGAAGGAAGGGTGGCGAATCGATTCGCCGGCAAGCCGGCTCCTGCGAGGGAGCCGGCTTTTTACTGCGTGGTCAGTCGGTTTTTTTCTTCAACTTGGGGTTGGGGAAGAACTGCACCGATTGCACCTTGGTGTCCGCCACCTTGGGTGCCGCGCTGTTGACCCGGGTCCCGAGTTCCTTGGGCACCGACAGGCCCTGTTCGTTGAGGGTGTCGGAGTAGCCACAGGCCACGCATTCGCGATGCGGCACATCGTCCTCGCTCCACATCATCAGCTTGTCTTGCTCACTACACGCCGGGCACACCGCCCCGGCGATAAAGCGTTTCTTGGTCTTCACGGGTGCTTCACTCATGCTGCTGCGTCCTCGCTGAGGCCGCTGTGGCGCAAGAGTGCGTCAATCGACGGCGCCCGTCCGCGGAAATCGACGAACAGCACCATCGGCTCCTGGGAACCGCCACGGGCCAGGATCGCCTCGCGGAAAGCACGCCCGGTGGCCGGGTTGAGCACGCCGTCTTCCTCGAACTTGGAGAAGGCATCGGCCGACAGCACTTCCGCCCACTTGTAGCTGTAGTAACCCGCGGCATAACCACCGGCGAAGATGTGCGCAAAGCTGTTGGGGAAGCGGTTGTAGGCCGGCGGACGCATCACCGAGACTTCATCGCGCACGGTTTCCAGCACCTGCAGCACGCTGCGGCCGTCGCCGTGGGTGGCGTGCAGCTCGAAGTCGAACAGCGAGAACTCCAGTTGGCGCACCATCATCAGCCCGGACTGGAAGTTCTTCGCCGCCAGCATCTTCTGCAGCAAGTCCTGGGGCAGCGGCTCGCCGCTTTCGTAGTGACCGGAAATCAGCGCCAGGCCTTCCGGCTCCCAGCACCAGTTCTCCATGAATTGGCTCGGCAGCTCCACGGCGTCCCAAGCCACGCCGTTGATCCCGGACACACCGGCATGCTCGACCCGGGTCAGCAGGTGGTGCAGGCCATGGCCGAACTCGTGGAACAGGGTGGTGACTTCGTCGTGGGTCAACAGGGCAGGCTTGCCGCTGTCGGCCGGGGTGAAGTTGCACACCAGGTTGGCCACCGGGCTTTGCAGCACGCCGCCCAGGGTGCGGCGACGATCACGGGCGCCATCCATCCAGGCGCCGCTACGCTTGTTGGCGCGGGCATAGAGGTCGAAGAAGAAGCGGCCGACGTGCTGGCCGTTTTCCTTGATCTCGAACAGGCGCACGTCCGGGTGCCAACTGTCGAAACCCTTCTGCTCGGCAATCTCGATGCCGTACAGGCGCTGGACAATGGCGAACAGCCCGCTCAGCACCTTGTCGATGGGGAAATAGGCGCGCAGGGCTTCCTGGGACACGCTGTAACGCTGCTCGCGCAGCTTCTCGCCATAGAAACCGCTGTCCCAGCTTTGTAGGTCAGGGCAGCCCTGTTCTGCGGCGTAGGCCTTGAGCTGTTCCAGGTCCCGGGCGGCAAACGGTTTGCTGCGCTTGGCCAGGTCGCGCAGGAAGCTCAGCACCTGATCGCTGGACTCGGCCATCTTGGTGGCCAGGCTCAGTTCGGAGAAGCTGGCAAACCCCAGGAGCTTGGCCAGTTCCTGACGCAGGCCGAGGATTTCTTCCATCACCGGACCGTTGTCGTGCTGACCGGCGTTAGGGCCCTGGTCCGACGCGCGGGTGCAGTAGGCGGCATAGACTTCCTCGCGCAGGGCTCGGTCCTGGGCGTAGGTCATCACCGCGTAGTAGCTGGGGAACTCCAGGGTGATCAGCCAGCCTTCCAGGTCCTTGGCCTGGGCGGCGGCGGCCATTTGCGCCTTGGCCGAATCGGTCAGGCCGGCCAGGGCCGCTTCCTCGGTAATGTGCTTGGTCCAGGCCTGGGTGGCGTCCAGCAACTGGTTGGAGAAACGGCTGCCCAGCTCGGACAGCTTCATCTGGATTTCGCCATAGCGCTGCTGCTGGTCCGCCGGCAGGTCGATGCCGGACAGGCGGAAATCCCGCAGGGTGTGTTCGAGAATGGTCTTTTGCGCCACATCGAAACCTGCGGCCTCGGGGCTGTTCGCCAGCGCCTCATAGGCCTTGAAGAGCTCGCGGTTCTGCCCCTGCTCGGTCCAGTACTCGGACAGCATGGGCAGGCAAGCCTCGTAAGCGCCGCGCAGCTCGGGGCTGTTGCACACGGCGTTCAGGTGGCTCACCGGGCTCCAGGCGCGTCCCAGACGGGCACCCAGCTCGTCCAGTGCCAGCACCAGGCCCTGCCAGGTCGGCGTGCCCTGTTGCTGCTCAAGCAGTTGCGCGATTGCGACGCGGTTGTCGGCCAGCAGGGTCTCGATGGCAGGCTGGACATGCTCGGGACGGATGGCGGAATAGGGCGGCAGGTCGAAGTCCTGCAGGAGGGGATTGCTGGAGCTCAAGGCATTCACCTGTAGATTGCGTCTGGGTAGAGGTTTAATAGAGCAGCAAGAAACAGCGAGGGGGCGCAAGCCCCCTCCGGAAATTATTTTCGTCTCCTGTTCGCATTCCAGGAGCCGTTCTTGGGTAGACCGCTGATGCCTCTGGCGATCTTCTGAATCTGTCCTCCGCGATGAAGATAGACCGCGACATGCGCGGCGATCGACTCACGGGTTTCAACAGCCGCTTTATTTCCTGCCTTGCTTGCAGAAGATCTGAAACGCAAGGTAGTCATAAACACACTCCTTTTCCAGAGACGGCCAGCCACTATGCCAGATTATTGACATTTTAGCCAAAAAAGCCGTTTTATCCCGGTAAATACTGAATTTTCGACGCTTTTTGCCAACACATGATCACCCTCTCCAGCCACCATCGACGCGCAAAGCGCGCCACAGGACTGTCCATGAAAGCGATAAGAAAATACCAGGGCGTGACACCGCTCCTGGGCGAGCGGGCCTTTGTCGACCACTCGGCGGTGGTCATCGGCGACGTGGAAATCGGCGCCGACAGCTCGGTCTGGCCGCTGACGGTGATCCGCGGCGACATGCACCGCATCCGCATCGGCGCGCGCACCAGCGTGCAGGACGCCAGCGTGCTGCACATCACCCACGCCGGCCCCTTCAACCCCGACGGCTTCCCGCTGCTGATCGGCGACGACGTGACCATCGCCCACAAAGTCATGCTCCACGGCTGCAGCATCGGCAACCGGGTACTGATCGGCATGGGCAGCATCGTCATGGACGGCGCGGTGGTGGAAGACGACGTGATCGTCGGCGCCGGCAGCCTGGTGCCACCGGGCAAGCGCCTGGAAAGCGGCTTCCTGTATGTCGGCAGCCCGGTGAAACAGGCACGCCCGCTGACCGACAAGGAACGGGCGTTCTTCACCTACAGCGCCGCCAACTACGTGAAACTCAAGGACCTGCACCTGGCCGAAGGCTACGACCGGCCCTGATCAACCGTTGTACAGCCCAGGAATTCCCATGCATTACCAAACCGTACTGTTCGACCTCGACGGCACCCTCACCGACCCTCGCGAGGGCATCACCCGCTCGATCCAGTTCGCCCTGGGCAAACTGGGGATCGACGAGCCGGACCTGAGCAAGCTGGAGCACTTCATCGGCCCGCCGCTGTTGCAGGCCTTCATGCAGTTCTACGGCTTCGACGAGGCCCGTGCCTGGGAGGCGGTGAATTTCTATCGCGAACGATTCAAGGTCACCGGCCTGTATGAGAACCGGGTCTTCGACGGTGTCACGCCGCTGCTGGAAACCCTCGGCGGGCAAGGGCGGCAGCTGTACATCGCAACCTCCAAGCCCTGGGTCTTCGCTCGGGAAATCGCCCGCCACTTCGACTTCGCCAAGCACTTCAAGGTGATCTACGGCAGCGAACTGGACGGCACCCGCACCGACAAGGTCGAGCTGATTGCCCATCTGCTGGAGCAGGAACAGCTCGACCCGGCCAGCACCCTGATGATCGGTGACCGCAAGCACGACCTGATCGGTGCCAAGCGCAACGGGCTGGACGCGGCGGCGGTGGGCTATGGCTTTGGCAGCCACGAGGAATTGAGCGCCGAGGCGCCGGCCTATCACTTCGAAACCCTGGGCGAGCTGCATCAGGCGTTTTTGCGCCCTCAGGGCTAATGCCGATCAGTTAAGGACAGCACTGTAAGAGCTTGCTCCCGCTGGGGCGCGCAGCGGCCCTGAAAATGGGACTGCTACGCAGTCCAGCGGGAGCAAGCTCCCTCGCCACAGGGTATTCGCCCTAGCTCCTACGAAGCGGGTGCAGCCTCTTGCAGCCGCACTAAAGCGGCCTTGCGTTGCTCGGCCGGCAAGTGCCCCAGCGTTTCCACGGCGCGAAAGAAAGCCGGCCAATCCCCGTTCACCTGCTTGAACAGCGCGGCAAACGCCGGCACCCACTGGTCATACAGGCCGAAAGGCAACAGCCGGGCGTTGTTCAGCGGGGCGTTGATCCAGGCGTCATAGCGTTTCGAACCCGCCCACTGATGGTCGCGCAACTGCCGATATTCGCGGCGCATGCGTTCGAATTCCGCGGCCTTGCGCTGGCGCATCTGCTCGGCGGGCAAGGGCAGGGCATAGAGTTGCTCCAGGCGTTTGCGGGTCGCGAGCACCAGCTCGGTGAACTGGTCACGCTGGCGCAGCTCGTCGTCGCCCAACGGCGCCAGCCCGCGATAGGCGCGCCACTGGCGGGTGCCTTGCTGCTCGACGAAGGTGGCGTAGGACTCGTTGAACTCGGTGTCGTCCTTCACATAAAAGCGCTGGTGCGCCAGCTCGTGGAAGATCAGGGTCGCCAGGCGCTCGTCGCCCCAGTGCATCATCGAGCTGATGATCGGGTCGTCGAACCAGCCCAGGGTCGAGTAGGCCTCGACCCCGCCAATCGCCACATCCATGCCCTTCAGGCGCTGCAACGCCGCCTCGCCGCGAGCCGCGCCCTGGTTGTAGTAGCCGCGATAGGCCACGCAACCGGCAATGGGAAAGCAGTGGGTTTGCGGGCTCAGGGAAAACTCCGCGGTGGCGAACACGTTCCACACCACATAGGGCCGGCCGATGTCGACGTACAGCCGGTAGCTGCGGTTGTCCGGCAGGTGCAGGTGCTGGCTGGCAAAGGTGCGGGCCTGTTGCGACTGGGCCAGATGAGCGCGCAGGGCCGGGTCGCGGCTTGGGTCGGCCAGCACCTCGGCCACCGGCACACGGGCCCGCAGCAACTGCATCTGGCCGCCGGCCAGTTGGCTGTAATAACCGAGGCTGCTGCAACCGTTGAGCAGCAAAAGCATCAGGGCCGGAAACAAAAACCGCAAAAGAGGATCAAGTAACCCATGGCTTGAACACGGCCTAGTCAAATCGAATCATCCACAGAGAGTCTGCCCGCAAGACTATCTCGCCAGCCTGGAGTTTCGCCATGCGCGTGTTGCTGTTGACCACCGGCCTGCTGACCCTTGGCGGTTGCGCCGGCCTGCCCGACCCTGATCCGGCCCAGGCCTGGATCGACCTCGTCCCGCCCCGGGACAGCCACCTGCAAGCCCTGGAGGTGGACGACCGAGCCATCGCCGACCCGCGCTACTTCCAGGTCCAGCCCGGCAGCCATGAATTGACCCTGCGCTACCAGTTCGCCGTGCAGCCCGGCAACATCGGGCCGGACGCCGAACCGCTGTGGCGTGACTGCCAGTTGAATGTGAAATTCAAGGATTTTGGCGCTGGCCAGCGCTATCGGGTACAGGCCGGGAACATCGGCTTCCACCCTTGGGCCAGGCTCTACGACGAGCAACACACCCTGCTCGACAAAGCCCGACCGGCAGGCTGCCAGCGCAGTTGATCGGCGCTATGCTGAGCACCTCTCGCTCATTCGGCCACTGTCATGCGCCCACGCCTGCTGCTTCTCACCCTTGCCACCCTCAGTGCCTGTACCACGCCCTTGCCCAGCGTCGATCCGCAACAGGCCTGGGTCGACCTGGCCACCCCGACGCCCGGCGGCAAGCTGGTCATGGCCGAGCGCCTGGACAACCAGCGCCTGGCAGACGGCCGCTTCTTCCAGGTCAGCCCCGGCAGCCATGAATTGATGGTGCGCTTCGACTTCGAAGTGTTCGCCGGCGGCATGGGCATGAACAACGATCCCCAGGAACGCCTGTGCTACCTGAGCCTGCGCTACGACCATTTCCAGGCCGGCCAGCGCTATCGCCTGGAAGCGCGCAACCTGGCCTTCACCCCCAGCGCGCGGCTGTACAACGCCCAGCGCGAGATCGTTGCCGAGGAGCGCATGATCAACTGCGTGCCCTGAAGCGGCTCAGCGATCGTTCTTCTGGTAGATGATCTTCTTGGTGCCGTTCTCACAGCTGCCGACCACCATGTTGTTGTCGTGGACTTCGTCGTTGGTGACGATTTCCAGGGTGTAGGAAGGCACGCCCTGGGCCTGGATCTTGGCTTCGATCTCGGCCTTGAGTTCCTCGCAGGGCTTGGGGGCGGCCAGGGCCGATGTGGCCAGTACGCAACTAACAACCGCCAAGGCAAAACGTTTCATGATCTAAAGCTCCCTTGCTGCGGCGCGCACGAGGGTGCACTGAAACCGCCGTCGCGTATTCGACCACAGGTGCTTGTCCGCCGCACAGGCACCTTCGCCGGCCAACCGGCTCCTACAGACCGGTGCAGAAGCCGGCTGGCCGGCGAAACAATCAGCTCAGCAGCGTCGCCTCCAGGCTGATCTTGGCGTTGAGCACCTTGGACACCGGGCAACCTTCCTTGGCCTTCTTGCTCAGCTCGTCGAACTGCTGCTGGCTGGCGCCGGGAATCTTCGCCTTGAGGCTCAGGTGCACCGCGGTAATGGCAAAGCCGCCATCGACCTGGTCCAGGGTCACTTCCGCCTGGGTGTCGATGCTGTCCGCCTTGAGCCCGGCCTCGCCGAGAATCATCGAAAAGGCCATGGAGAAACAGCCCGCGTGGGCCGCGCCGATCAGCTCTTCGGGGTTGGTGCCCTTGCCGCCTTCGAAGCGCGCCTTGAAGCCGTAAGGCGCTTCGCGCAGCACGCCGGTTTCGGTCGAGATCGAGCCGATGCCGGTTTTCAGGTCGCCTTGCCAATGCGCCGAGGCTTTCTTTTTGATACTCATCGCTTTCTCCTCAAGAACCGGTGCGAAGGTTCGCACCGCGCTGGTTTCTGCTGCCTAAGGGTTCTGAGGATAGATCCGACGGCAAAGTTCAGCCGGTGTCGCCGTCATCCGTTTACCCGACAAGTTCACTCAGGCTATTGAAACTCGGGTATATGCCCACATTGCATAGGTCTGACTTACAGACTTCGGCAGGTTTTGGCTCATGACAAAAGCCTGCGTACCCAAGGAGAAGCAGGCTTATGAAACCGCTGTCCGCTGTTAAATACTCGACCCTCGACCTGGTGCCCGTGCGTGAAAACGGCAGCCCGGGGCAGTCCCTGCGCAACTCCCTGGACCTGGCGCAGCACGTGGAAAAGCTTGGCTACACACGCTTCTGGGTCGCCGAACACCACAACATGGACGGTATCGCCAGCTCTGCCACCTCGGTACTGATCGGCTATCTGGCGGGTGGCACGTCGACGATTCGCGTCGGCTCCGGCGGGGTCATGCTGCCCAACCACGCGCCACTGGTGATCGCCGAACAGTTCGGCACCCTGGAAAGCCTGTACCCGGGGCGCATCGACCTGGGCCTGGGGCGCGCTCCGGGTTCCGACCAGATGACCGCCCGCGCCCTGCGCCGCGAACGCTCCGGCAGCGCCGACGATTTCCCTGAGGACGTTGCCGAACTGATGGCCTACCTCGGCCCGCGCACCCCGGAACAACGGGTCATTGCCATGCCGGGCACCGGCACCCACGTGCCGGTGTGGCTGCTCGGCTCCAGCCTGTTCAGCGCGCAGCTGGCGGGGGAGCGGGGCCTGCCTTACGCCTTCGCCTCGCATTTCGCACCGCGCTACCTGCATGAAGCGATTCGCGTGTATCGCAACCACTTCAAGCCTTCGGCAGTGCTCGACAAGCCCTATGTGATGCTCGGCGTGCCCTTGGTGGCAGCCGATACTGACGAGCAGGCCGATTACCTGGCGACCTCGGTGTACCAGCGGATCCTCGCGCTGATGCGCGGCCAGAGCCTGGTCCAGCGCAAGCCGGTGAAGAGCATGGATGGCCTGTGGCTGCCCCACGAGAAGGAAGCGGTGTCGAGTTTCCTCGGCCTGGCCATGATCGGCAGCCCGGCGAAAATCCGCGCCAAGCTCGACGTGCTGATCGAACAGACCGGGGCCGATGAACTGATCTTCACCTGCGACCTCTACGAGCACGCCGACCGGCTGCACTCCTACGAGCTGCTGTCACAGGTGATGAAAGGCTGAACGGCAGGCATAAAAAAGCCGACGCCATCGCGTCGGCTTTTCAATGGGCATCCACAAGGGCTCAACCGCGCTTGTAGACAATCTCCTTGCTACCGGCTTCGCAGGTGCCAACCACCTTGCCATCGGCCGCAGCGCCCTTTTCCACCACTTCCAGCGAGTAGTGCTTGGCGCCCTTGGCGTCGATCTTGGCGGCAATCTCGCCTTTCAGCTCTTCGCACGGCTTGCCAGCGGCAAGGGCTGTTCCCGCAAGACTCAACAAAGCAGCAGCTAATACTAGTTTTTTCATCGGTCACATTCCCTGGTCGGATCAAAAGAGGCGGCGTTGACGCCAGCCAGACAGAGGCTCAAGACAGTTGTAGCGCTTTGCCACTTCCTATGGCACTCGGCCAGCGCACAAGTTCCAGAGCCTAGCTCAAGCCTTCAACTATTGGCAATTCGGAAACCCACCTTGAGCGTGACCTGGAAATGCGCGGCTTTGCCGTCCTTGATATGCCCCCGGGTTTCGGTCACTTCGAACCACTCCAGGTGCTTGATGCTCTTGTGCGCTTCCGCCAGCGCGTTGTTGATCGCTTCTTCAATGCTGTTCGGCGACGAACCCACCAGTTCGACTTTCTTGTAGGTGTGATGATCAGTCATGGCGCTCTCCTTTTTAGCTGTGAATTACAGCCTAGCAGTGATTTTTCCTATTACTCGTGGCGCCACCGCCAACAGCACGTTCAGATTTTCTGCACTTTCCCAGCGCCCCGCAGTCGGAACCTACACAGCCCATTCACCCCCCTGCAGGAGCGCCAACATGGCCAACACCTCGTTACGCAAAGCCTCACTGGAAAGTATGGAAGCCGAGATCGAAAGCCTGCTCAAATCGCTGGAAAGCCTCAAGGATGATGCTTCCGACGAATCGCGCAAAACCCTCAAGGCGCTCAAGAGCAACGCCGAAAGTGCCCTGAAGCACTCGCGCAGCCTACTCAGCGATGCCTATGAAGAGGTCAAGGTGAAAACCCGTGAAACCGGGATCGCCACCCGCGACTATGCCCAGGAGCACCCTTGGACCACCGCCGGCGTAGCCGTGGGCGCCCTGGGCCTGCTGGCCGCCTATCTGCTGTGCAAACGCGGCGACTAGACCTGTTGGCGCAGTTCGTTTTTCAGCCACTGAGCCAATTGCCGGGCGCGCCCATCAGCGGCGCGCTTGGGTAACCACAGCGCCAGTTGCCCCGGAGTGTCGGAAAACCCCCAAGGGGCAACCAGCCTGCCTGCCACCAAGTCCTCGGCCACCAGCGGCTGCGGGGCAATCGCCACCCCAAGGCCCGCCACGGCCGCCTCCAGCAAGTAATACAAATGCTCGAAACCCTGCCCGTACTTCAACGTCTCGGGATCCAGGCCGTTGCGCCGTGCCCAGCTGGGCCAGGCCTGAGGGCGCGAGGTGGTGTGCAACAAAGGCTCTGCCGCAAGGACAGAGGCCGGCGCCTCGCGCAGGCGCGAATAACCGGCGTAGCGCGGGCTGAGCACCGGGCCGATGCGTTCGCTGGCCAGTTCATACACCTGCATGTCCGCCGGCCACGGCGGCTCGGCGAAGACCAGCAAGGCATCCAGGCCCGGGCGCCGAGGATCGAGGTCGCCCTCGCCAGCGGAAAGGTGCAGGCGCAGGTCCGGCAGGTCGGCATTCAAGCGCCCCAGGCGCGGGATCAGCCAGCGCGCCAGCAGGCTGCCGGAACAACCAAGGACAAAAGGCGCGTCGGCGCTGCCTTGGGTCAACTCGGCGCAGACGTCGCGCAGGCGCTCGAAGGCCTCGCTGCTGGCATCGCGCAGGCGAACGCCGGCATCTGTGAGTTTAAGGCCACGTCCATCCTTGACGAACAGGCTCAGGCCCAGGTGCTCTTCAAGCACCTTCAACTGCCGGCTCACCGCGCCATGGGTGACGTGCAGTTGTTCGGCAGCCTGGCTGACACTGTTGAGCCGGGCAGTGGCTTCGAAGGCCCGAAGGGCATTCAGGGGGGGCAGGTCGCGGCTCATTTTATCTGTGAGTTTTCCTGACAGGTTGTGGCGATCTTATCGGTTTTCAGCACCGGGTGTCAGGGGTAGAGTGGGCTCCATTGTCCTTCCACGAATCTGTCTTTCCCCACCCTTGCCCGGGAGCGCTGCAATGACCCAGTCCCACTTACGCAATGGCCCTGACGACAACGGCCTGTTCGGCACGTTCGGCGGCCGTTACGTGGCCGAAACCCTGATGCCGCTGATCCTCGACCTGGCCCGCGAATACGAAAAGGCCAAGGAAGATCCCGAGTTCCTCAAGGAGCTGGCCTACTTCCAGCGCGACTACGTCGGCCGCCCAAGCCCGCTGTACTTCGCCGAGCGCCTGACCGAGCACTGCGGCGGCGCCAAGATCTACCTCAAGCGTGAAGAGCTGAACCACACCGGCGCGCACAAGATCAACAACTGCATCGGCCAGATCCTCCTGGCCCGGCGCATGGGCAAGAAACGCATCATCGCCGAGACCGGCGCCGGCATGCACGGCGTGGCCACCGCCACCGTGGCCGCGCGCTTCGGCCTGGACTGCGTGATCTACATGGGCACCACCGACATCGAGCGCCAGCAAGCCAACGTGTTCCGCATGAAGCTGCTGGGCGCCGAAGTGATCCCGGTAGTGGCCGGCACCGGCACCCTCAAGGACGCGATGAACGAAGCCCTGCGCGACTGGGTGACCAACGTCGACAGCACTTTCTACCTGATCGGCACCGTGGCCGGCCCGCACCCGTACCCGGCCATGGTCCGCGACTTCCAGGCAGTGATCGGCAAGGAAACCCGCGAGCAGATGCAAGCCCAGGAAGGCCGCCTGCCGGACAGCCTGGTGGCGTGCATCGGTGGCGGTTCCAACGCCATGGGCCTGTTCCACCCGTTCCTCGACGATAAAAGCGTGCAGATCATTGGCGTCGAAGCCGCCGGCTACGGCATCGAGACCGGCAAGCATGCCGCCAGCCTCAACGGCGGCGTACCGGGCGTGCTGCACGGCAACCGCACCTTCCTGCTGCAGGACGACGATGGCCAGATCATCGACGCCCATTCGATTTCCGCCGGCCTCGACTACCCCGGCATCGGCCCGGAACACGCCTGGTTGCACGATATCGGCCGCGTCGAATACACCTCGGTGACCGACGACGAAGCCCTGGCCGCGTTCCACCAGTGCTGCCGCCTGGAGGGCATCATCCCGGCCCTGGAAAGCGCCCACGCCCTGGCCGAAGTGTTCAAGCGCGCGCCGACCCTGCCCAAGGATCACCTGATGGTGGTCAACCTCTCGGGCCGTGGCGACAAAGACATGCAAACCGTCATGCACCACATGCAACAGTCGCAGCAGGAGAAACACTGATGAGCCGCCTGCAAACCCGCTTTGCCGAGCTGAAGGAAGCCAACCGCGCCGCCCTGGTGACCTTCGTCACCGCTGGCGACCCGAACTACGACACCTCCCTGGCGATCCTCAAGGGCCTGCCCGCGGCGGGCGCCGACGTGATCGAGCTGGGCATGCCCTTCACCGACCCGATGGCCGACGGCCCGGCGATCCAGCTGGCCAACATCCGCGCCCTGGGCGCCAAGCAAAATCTGGCGAAAACCCTGCAGATGGTTCGCGAATTCCGCGCGGGCAACAGCGACACCCCGCTGGTGCTGATGGGCTACTTCAACCCGATCCACCACTACGGCGTGCCGCGCTTCATTGCCGACGCCAAGGCTGCCGGGGTCGATGGCCTGATCGTGGTGGACATGCCGCCGGAACATAACAGCGAACTGTGCGACCCGGCCCAGGCCGCCGGCATCGACTTCATCCGCCTGACCACACCGACCACCGACGATGCACGCCTGCCGAAGGTTCTCGACGGCAGCTCCGGCTTCGTCTACTACGTCTCGGTGGCCGGAGTCACCGGTGCCGGCGCCGCCACCCTGGAGCACGTGGAAGAAGCCGTGGCCCGCCTGCGCCGCCACACCGAGCTGCCGATCAGCATCGGTTTCGGCATCCGCACCCCGGAGCAGGCCGCGGCCATCGCCCGGCTGGCAGACGGCGTGGTGGTGGGCTCGGCGCTGATCGACCAGATCGCCCATGCCGAGTCTTCCGAGCAAGCGGTGGACGGTGTCCTGAGCCTGTGCGCGGCCCTGGCCGAGGGCGTACGTCAGGCCCGTGTCAGCTGAGGGTAAAGTTCCTGATACAGAGGAATTAGCGCCCGCGCAGACACACTAAACAGGCAAGACCGAGGGTTTCAGAGCCACCGCTCTGAAACCCTTTTTGCTGTTTGTGCTGCGAGGAATACCTGATGAAAATGCCCAAGCGTCTGATAGCCGGTGCTGCAGTGCTGATGCTCAGCGCCAGCCCGTTGCTACACGTCATGGCCGACGAACGTGGTGATCATGATCGCGGCGGCCCACCGCAGGGCCATTGGGACAACCGCGGCAATGAACATCGCGGGCCCGGGGATGATCGCCGCGGCGGCCCACCGCGGGATTTCGGCCCGGTACGCCAGACCATCCACGACAATCACGGCTACTTCGTGCGGGGTGCACCGCCACCTCCCGGCATCCGCCTGATGCGCGGCCAGCCGCTGCCACGCGGCTACTACGGCGAACGCCTGGACCCTCGCGCCCTGTCACGCCTGCCGGTGTACCGCGGCTATGAATGGCGGCGCATGGGGGGCGATATCTTCCTGATCGAAGTCGGCAGCGGCATCGTCTACGAGATCCTCGACGGCGTGCTCTACTGACGCCTCGCGGGGCCTGGGGGCCTGGGGGCCTGGGGGCCTGCCAGCCCCCGGCACCGCGTGGAAAAATGCTTGGGAATGACCTTGACTTAACTTGGTAACCAAGTAAATTTTCCACCCATGAACACTCTCGACGACACTCCGCCCCCAACCGCCGAACACGCCAGCGACGCTGCGCTGCAGGGCCTGTTCGTGGAAATCTTCGACGGCCTGCTGGCCCCGGGCGAAGCCCTGCCTGCCGAACGCCTGCTGGCCGAGCGCTACGGGGTTTCGCGGATCACCGTGCGCCAGGCGGTGCACAAGCTCAAGGACCTGGGCCTGGTGGAAGTCCGCCAGGGCGGCGCAAGCAAGGTTTGCGATCCGGCCAAGGCCGACGCCCGGGTACTGGAACTGCTGCTAAGGCACGCCGACAAGCTGCAATCGGACGCCGCCCGCGACCTGCTGCAGGACCTGGCCGAATACCAGGAACTGTATGCCACCGGGCTGCTGGAGGCTGCCGCGCGCCATGCCAGCGACCAGCAGCGCCAACGCCTGCTGCAGTTGGTGGAGGCCTATCCCGATGACCTGGACCCGCAACAGGCCGAACACTTGAGCCAGCGCTTCTGGCAGGCCGTTACCGCGGCCGGGAAGAATCGCATCCTGCAAATGGAGATGGCCCTCTGGCAACGCTGGAGCGACAAGGCCCAACCGCAGGAAGGCGAGCCCCAGACCGTGCGCTGGTTCTACCTGACCCTGGCCAGGCAGTTGTCGAGCCGGCAGGACCCCTTGCCCTATTACCTGGCTTCGGTGCGCACTTCCCGAGGCTGACCCTTTCACCCCGACCGCTGGACGCGGTCTTTTTTTGGCTGTGGCAACTTGGTTACCAAGTGGAGGTAACATGCGCTATCAACTGATGAATCCTGTGGGTTTTTCTCGGCAGCTGCTGGCTGCCCATCACGACCAGCCTGGCGCTGCCGGTGTCCCGGGCGGCCCGGGGCCGGCGGAAGTCGACGTGGCTGTGGTCGGCGCGGGCCTGTCCGGGCTGGTGGCCGCCCGCGCCCTGCAGGACGCGGGCCTGCGGGTGCTGGTCCTGGAGGCCCGCGACCGGGTAGGCGGGCGTACCTGGAACCAGGCCATCGGCGACAACCTGTGGGTGGATGGCGGCGGCCAGTGGATAGGCGCCAGCCAGTGCCGGGTGCTGGAACTGGCCCGGGAGCTGGATATCCCGCTGCTGGAGCAATACGACGAAGGCGAGCCGGTGGTCCTGGGCGACGGCCCGCGGGATGACGCCCAGGCACGCCGCGAGCGCCAGGACGTGCAAAGGCGCCTGGAAGCCATGGCGGACCACGTGCCCGGCAGCGCGCCCTGGCTGGCGCCCGACGCGGCGGCGCTGGATGCCCTGAGCGTCGAAGCCTGGATGGACCGCGAAGGCTTGAGCGAAGCCGCACGGGAAGCCGTCGCCAGCACCATCGGCACCACCCTGAGCACCGAACCGGGGCAAGTCTCGCTGCTCTGGCTGCTGTTCTACCTGGCCTCTGCCGGGGGCTTCGACGCCCTGGACGAACAGGCCCAGCAGTATCGGTTGCAGGGCGGTGCCCAGGCGCTATCCCTGCGCCTGGCCGAGCAGTTGGACGGCCGGCTGCGGCTGGATTGCCCGGTACAGCGCATCGTCACCCGCGACGACCAGTCGCTGCTCCTGCACTGCCGCCAGGGCCTGATCCGGGCCCGCCGCGCCATAGTGGCGATGATGCCGGCCGATGTCCGCCGGATCGAGTTCTCGCCGCCGCTGCCGGCGGGGCGCCAGGCGCTGCAGGAAAACTGGAGCGGCTACAGCGGCATGAAAGTGCACCTGCACTATTCGCGGCCGTTCTGGCGCGACGCCGGCCTCAGCGGCGCCAGCAGCAATGACCGCGGCCTGGTCCAGGTGACCTTCGACAGCACGGGCGATCCGGCCCGGGGCGGGGTGCTGCTGGCGTTCGTCGACCCGCAGGTTCTGCGGGACCAGCCGCAGCAACGCCGCGCCCGGGTGCTGGCAGAGCTGGTGGCCCTGTTTGGCGAGGCGGCGCGGCAGCCGCTGGGGTATGTCGAGCAGGACTGGTCGCGCGAACCCTGGAGTGCCGGCTGCGTCACCGCCCTCAAGCCGCAGGTGCTCAGCCGCTATGGCCAGCACCTGCGGCCCGCCGTGGGCAGCCTGCACTGGGCGGGCTGTGAAACCTCCGACGTCTGGTGCGGCTACCTCGAGGGCGCGGTACGGGCCGGTGAACGGGCCGCCGAGGAGGTGCTGCAAGCCCTGGGCTGAAGCCTAGAGCTGATAGTCCACAGACCCGTCGCTGAGGTCCGAGAGATCCAGCGGCCGGGTCGCCCCCATCCACATCGGGTAATCGCGATGATCGCGCAGGTCGCTGCCGGTGATCGGGTGCACCAGCACCACCAGGCCCTGGCGATTGAGCATCAGCCAGGGCACCAGCTCGGCGAACAGCGCCGGCTTGAACGCCAGCTGGCAACTCCAGTCCGGATGCGGCCCCACTGGCCGTTCGTGAACCCGGCCCATTTTCAGCGGGAACAATTGCGCCGCCTGCTCGCACAAGGCCCGGGCCTGATCGATGGTGCTGGCGTCGAAATAGACATGGGCGTGATAGCCCTTGATCCGTTGCATGTCGAAATCCTCATGAAATTGTCCTGGCCCAGGCCAGCGCGGTGCACGCGCCATGGTGCCATGAGCCGCCTACAGAGCGATGGACGGCAACGCCAGCCCCTTGAGGGATTGGGCGCTGTCGGCCTGTTCGGCCATCAGCCAGTCGACGAAACGCTGGATCAACGGGCCACGACGCTTACGCTGCGGCAGCACCACGTAGTAGCCGTAGCCGGACAGCGCTCGCTCGGTGATCGGCCGACACAGCAGGCCCTGCTCCAGCAGGTCGTCCACCAGGTGACGCCAGCCGATGGCCACGCCCTGGCCGCCAATGGCTGCCTGGATCAGCAGCGTGTAGTTGTCGAAGCGCAGTTGCCCCGGGGCCGGGGCGCCGGCCAGGCCCAGCTCGCGAAACACCCCGCTCCAATCGAACCAGTGGCTGCTGTTCTCGCCCCGCAGGTGCAGCAGCGGCAGCTCCAGCAGCGAGCGCGCAGGCAGCGGCGCGGCGCGGTCCTTGAGCAGCAGCGGGCTGCACACCGGAAACACTTCCTCACTGAACAGCCAGTGGCTTTCCCCTTGCTTGAAACGCCCTTCGCCGAACAGCACCGCCACGTCGATATCGCTGCGCAACATGCTGTGGCTGCGCTCGCTGGTCACCAGGCTGACATCCACCTGCGGGTTGGCCTGATGAAAGCGGTGCAGGCGTGGCATCAGCCAATAGGCGGCAAACGCGAAATCCGTGGCCACCTGCAACACCTCGTGCTGATGCTGCTGGCTGAGGGCGCTGAGGCCGGCATCGATGCTCTGCAAACCGACCTGTACCTGCTCCAGCAACAGCGCGCCGGACTCGGTCAGCTCGATGCCCCGGTAGATGCGGTCGAACAGGCGCACCGCCAGTTGCTCTTCCAGGCGCTTGATCTGCTGGCTGATGGCCGGCTGGGTGGTCCCCAGTTCCACCGCCGCGGCGGTGAAGCTGCGCAGACGCGCGGCCGCTTCAAACACCCGGAGCAGGTCCAGGGACAGGTCACCAAGGGCTTCATACATAAGCGTTGCTTATCCTAGTCATTGCCGTGCATGGGCTTTACCGCCAAAGGCATGGAATCCATGCTCGATTGCAGCACTTTCGCATAACCATCGACTATGGAATGCCGCGAGCCCATGAAGCGCAAGAACATTCTTTTCATCATGGCCGACCAGATGGCCGCGCCCTTGCTGCCGTTCTACGGTCCATCGCCGATCAAGCTGCCGCACCTCAGCCGCCTGGCCGCCCAGGGCGTGGTGTTCGACGCCGCCTACTGCAACAGCCCGCTGTGCGCACCCTCGCGCTTCACCCTGGTCAGCGGCCAGTTGCCGAGCAAGATCGGCGCCTACGACAACGCCGCCGACTTCCCCGCCGACGTGCCCACCTATGCCCACTACCTGCGGCGCCTGGGCTACCGCACCGCGCTGTCGGGCAAGATGCACTTCTGCGGCCCGGACCAGTTGCACGGCTACGAAGAGCGCCTGACCACCGACATCTACCCCGCCGACTACGGCTGGGCGGTGAACTGGGACCAGCCCGAGGTGCGCCCCAGCTGGTACCACAACATGTCCTCGGTGCTGCAGGCCGGCCCTTGCGTGCGCACCAACCAACTGGATTTCGACGAAGAGGTGGTGTTCAAGGCCCGGCAGTACCTGTTCGACCATGTGCGCGAAGCCGGCGACCAACCGTTCTGCCTGACGGTTTCCATGACCCACCCCCACGACCCGTACACCATTCCCAAGGCCTTCTGGGAGCTGTACCGCGACGACGAAATCCCCTTGCCCCAGACCCCGCCCCAGAGCGAGCTGGACCCGCATTCCCAGCGCCTGCTCAAGGTCTACGACCTGTGGGACAAGCCGCTGCCTGTGGATAAGATCCGCGACGCACGGCGTGCCTACTTCGGCGCCTGCAGCTACATCGACAGCAACGTCGGCACGCTGCTGCAGACCCTGGAAGACACCGGGCTGGCGGACGACACGCTGATCGTGTTTTCCGGCGACCACGGCGACATGCTCGGCGAACGCGGCCTCTGGTACAAAATGCACTGGTTCGAAATGGCTGCCCGGGTGCCGCTGCTGATCTGGGCACCGGGGCAGTTCGCCGCCGGGCGGGTCGGCGCCGCGGTGTCCACCGCCGACCTGCTGCCGACCCTGGTGGAACTGGCCGGCGGCCATGTGGAGCCCAACCTGCCCCTGGACGGCCGCTCCCTGGTCCCGCACCTGCAAGGGCAGGGCGGCCACGATGAAGTGTTCGGCGAGTACATGGCCGAAGGCACCCTCAGCCCGCTGATGATGATTCGTCGCGGCGCCTACAAATTCATCTACAGCGAAGACGACCCGTGCCTGCTCTTCGATGTCGCCAACGACCCGCAAGAGCGCGTCGACCTCAGCCGGTCGGCCGGGCACCGCGCGCTGTTCGACGCCTTCCTCGCCGAGGCCCGGGCCAAGTGGGACATCCCGGCCATTCACCAACAGGTCCTGGCCAGCCAGCGCCGCCGCCGACTGGTGGCCGACGCCCTGAACCGGGGCACGCGCAAGAGCTGGGACCACCAGCCACAGGTAGACGCCAGTGCGCAGTACATGCGCAACCACATCGACCTCGACGATCTGGAGCGCAAGGCGCGTTATCCACAACCCTGCCAACACCCATAAAACCTGAGGGGAAGAGCATGCAAAGGTTATCCACAGCACTGACATTCGGGCTTCTGGTCTTCGGCAGCGCATCCGCCTGGGCCGACTCATGCGCGACGGTGAAGATGGCCGATCCGGGCTGGAGCGACATCGCCGCGACCAACGCCATCGCCAGCTTCCTGCTCGAAGGCATGGGCTACAAGGCCAAGATCGACACCCTGGCCGTGCCCATTACCTACGGCGGCCTCAAGGATGGCCAGGTGGACGTGTTCCTGGGCAACTGGATGCCGGCGCAGCAGGGCTTCTACGACAAGTTCGTGGCCAATGGCGACGTCACCCAGCTGGCGAAGAACCTTGAAGGCACCGAATTCACCCTGGCAGTGCCGGACTATGTGTGGGAGGCCGGGGTGCATGACTTTTCCGACCTGAACAGATTGGCCGACCGGTTCGACAAGAAGCTCTACGGCATCGGTTCCGGCGCGCCGGCCAACCTGTCGCTGCAACAAATCATCAAGCACAACCAGTTCGGCCTGGGCCAGTGGAAGCTGATCGAATCCAGCGAACAGGCGATGCTCGCCGAAGTCTCCCGGGCCACGAAAAAGCAGCGTTTCATCACCTTCCTCGGCTGGACCCCGCACCCGATGAACGTGCAGCTGAACATGCGCTACCTCACCGGCGGCGAGCAGTACTTCGGCGCCAGCGGCAGCGTCTACACCCTGACCCGCAAGGGTTATGCACAGGCCTGCCCGAATGTCGGCAAGCTGCTGTCCAACCTGCGTTTCACCCAGGACATGGAGAACAGCATCATGGCCGAGGTGGTGAACCGCAAACTCAGCAATGCCGACGCGGCCAAGGCCTGGATCAAGGCCAACCCGGCGGTGCTGGAGCAGTGGCTGGAAGGGGTCCGGACCCTCGACGGCAAGGACGCCCTGGCCGCGGTGAAGGGCATGTTGTAGAGCACCAGCCAGCGGCCGTTCGCCGGCAAGCCGGCTCCTCCGGGACGAGGGGCCAGCCTCGGCACATGCCCGAGGCCTGACAATGCTTTACCCTGGCCCCCTCGAATCCACCCATCCGTGAGCAACCATGGCCTGGCCCAACCGCCATTCACTCCTGCCTTTTCTCGGCTGGCTGCCACGCCAGACCCGCGCCAGCGTCGGTCGTGATCTGCTGGTGGGCCTGAGCGGTGCGATCCTCGCCCTGCCGCAATCCATCGCCTACGCGCTGATCGCCGGCCTGCCGGCGGAATACGGGCTGTACGCGGCCATCGTCCCGGTGCTGATCGCCTGCCTCTGGGGCTCGTCGTGGCACCTGATCTGCGGCCCCACGGCGGCGATTTCCATCGTGCTGTACGCCAGCGTCAGCCCCCTGGCGGTGCCGGCGTCCGAAGACTACATCACCCTGATCCTGCTGCTGACCCTGCTGGCCGGGGTCTTTCAGTGGCTGCTGGGGATGCTGCGTTTCGGCGCCCTGGTGAACTTCGTCTCGCACTCGGTGGTGCTGGGTTTCACCCTCGGCGCGGCGGTGGTCATCGCCATTGGCCAGTTGCCCAACCTGCTGGGGCTGGATCTGCCGAACCAGGCCACGGCCCTGAATAGCCTGGGCCAGTTGCTGCAACACCTGGGTGCCGTGGACCGGCCTTCGCTGCTGCTGGGGCTGGCCACCCTGGCGGTGGGTATTGCCCTGAAGCTGTTGGCGCCGCGCTGGCCGAGCCTGTTGATCTGCCTGGTGCTCAGCACCCTGGCGGCGTGGCTGTTGCCGGGGCTGTTTGGCGATGTGCAGCGGGTCAGCGCCTTTGTCGGTCGGCTGCCGCCGCTGAGCCCACTGCCACTGGACCTGGAACTGATCCTGCGGTTGCTGCCCAGCGCGGTGGCGGTGGGCATGCTGGGGCTGGTGACCAGCCTGTCGATTGCCCGCTCGCTGTCAGCGCGCTCGGAACAACTGCTGGACGCCAACCAGGAAATTCGCGCCCAGGGCCTGTCGAACATGGTCGGCGCGTTCTTCTCCGGCTACCTGTCCTCGGGGTCCTTTACCCGCTCCGGACTGAGCTACGAGGCCGGAGCCTGCTCGCCCCTGGCCGGGGTGTTCTCGGCGCTGTGGGTGGCGCTGTTCGCCGTGGCCGGCGCCGGGCTGATCGCGCATATCCCGATCCCGGCCATGGCCGGCAGCATCCTGCTGATCTGCTGGGGGCTGGTGGACCATCGGAGCATTCGCGCGCTGTTCCGGGTCAGCCGCGCCGAGTTCGTGGTGATGAGCCTGACCTGTGTCGCCACCTTGCTCCTGGAGTTGCAGACCGCGATCTATGCCGGGGTCCTGGCGTCGCTGTTCTTCTACCTCAAGCGCACTTCGCAACCGCGGGTGCAGCAGTCCAGCGAAGGCGACGAAGACATCCTGCGGGTGGGCGGCTCGATCTTCTTCGGCGCCAGCCATTACCTGCAGGTGCGCCTGCAGCGCTGCCACGCACCGAAACTGGTGATCGACGCCCGGCAGATCAACTTCATCGACTATTCAGGGGTGGCGATGCTGCACCAGGAAGCGCGCCGACTGCGGCGTCAGGGCCGCAGCCTGACCCTGCGCCGGGCGCGGCAGGCGGTGAAGGAGGAATTGATCAGGCTGGAAGGGCCGGCGCACTGCCCGATCCGCTTCGAAGACTGAGCCCACGGCCTGCCGGGGCGCTGCCTGTGGCGAGCGAGCTTGCTCGCGCTGGATGGTGCAGCCAGCCCAAGACCCGCGCCCCGTCTCTGTCTGAAACACCGCGATAGCCGGCTTTACGACCGCTACGCGGCCGAGCGGGAGTAAGCTCCCTCGCCACACATGATCTTCAGGGGGTTACTGGGCCAGCTGGCGACGCAGTTCGGCCAGCACCGGGGCGCTGTCCGGGCGTACGCCGCGCCACAGGTAGAAGGCTTCCGCCGCTTGCTCGGCCAGCATGCCCAGGCCATCCAGCACCCGCGCCGCGCCGTGGTCGCTGGCCCAGCGGCAGAACGGCGTCGGCTCCTTGGCGTACATCATGTCGTAGCACACGGTCTTGCCCGGCTCGATCAGGCTGCTGGCAATCGGCGGCAGCTCGCCCGACAGGCTGGCGGAGGTGGCATTGATGATCAGGTCCACCGACTCCTGCAACCAATCGAAACCACTGGCCGAGACCGGCCCCAGGTCGGCGAACAGCTCGGCCAGCCGCTCGGCCTTTTCCACCGTGCGGTTGGCGATCACCACGGCTTCCGGTTGTTCCGCCAGCAGCGGTTCCAGAGCGCCCCGCACCGCGCCGCCGGCCCCCAGCAGGAGGATGCGCTTGCCCTTGAGGCTGACCCCGGCGTTCACCGTCAGGTCGCGTACCAGCCCGGCGCCGTCGGTGTTGTCCCCCAGCAGGCGGCCATCGGCCTGCTTGCTCAGGGTGTTCACCGCACCGGCACGCTGGGCGCGTTCGGTCAGGCTGTCACACAGGCGATAGGCGTCTTCCTTGAACGGCACCGTGACGTTGGCCCCGCGCCCGTGGGCGAAGAAACGGCGAGCGGCGCCGGCGAAATCGTCCAGGGGCGCCAGCAAGGTGTCGTACTCCAGCTGCTGGCCGGTCTGCTGGGCGAACAGCCGATGGATCAACGGCGACTTGCTGTGGCCGATCGGATTACCAAAGACAACGTACTGATCCATCGTTCCTCCTGTGTTCAACACCCGCCGTGACGGCCTTTTCGCCGGCAAGCCGGCTCCTACACGGTAGGTGCGGTTTAGTTGCTGGCCGCCAGCCAGTCGCGATCTTGCAGGAAGTACTCGGTCAGGCGCGCTTCTTCTGTGCCCGGCTCGGCCTTCCAGTCGTAGCCCCAGCGCACTTGCGGCGGCAGCGACATGAGGATCGACTCGGTGCGCCCGCCCGATTGCAGGCCGAACAGGGTGCCACGGTCGTAGACCAGGTTGAACTCCACGTAGCGGCCACGGCGGAATTCCTGGAACTCACGCTGCTGGGCGGTGTAGGCCAAGGCCTTGCGGCGCTGAATGATGGGCAGGTAGGCCTCGATGTAGGCATCGCCGATGGCGCGCATGAAGGCGAAGCTGGTGTCAAAATCCCACTCATTGAGGTCGTCGAAGAACAGGCCGCCGATGCCCCGCGGTTCATTGCGGTGCTTGATGTGGAAGTAGCTGTCGCACCAGGCCTTGTAGCGTGGGTAGACATCGGCGCCAAAGGGCGCGCAGGCACGCTCGGCGACCCGGTGCCAGTGCACGCAGTCATCGACGTTGCCGTAGTAGGGGGTCAGGTCGAAACCGCCACCGAACCACCAGACCGGCTCCTCGCCTTCCTTCTCGGCGATGAAGAACCGTACGTTGGCGTGGGAGGTCGGCACGTGGGGGTTGTGCGGGTGGATCACCAGGGACACGCCCAGGGCCTCGAAGCCGCGACCGGCGAGCTCAGGCCGGTGAGCACTGGCCGAAGGCGGCAGGCCGCTGCCGAACACATGGGAAAAGTTGACCCCACCCTTTTCGATCACCGCGCCGTCACCGATCACCCGGGTGCGTCCGCCGCCACCGGCAGGGCGAGTCCAGGCGTCCTCGATGAAGCGCGCACCACCGTCTTCGGTTTCCAGTGCAGCGCAAATGCGGTCTTGCAGGTCGAGCAGGTAGGCTTTCACGGCCTCGGTGCGGGTAGTCATGGCATCACCTTGAATCGGGCAAAACTACGCGGCGCTAGGGATGGAACACGGGCCGGCGCAAATGGGCGCGTAGCATAACACCGCGCCGGGGCGCTCCGCAGTTGACGAAGGTCAAGCAGAGGAGTCCGATAGAACCCTTTCACGCGACGACCAAGGAGTGAGTACAGATGGCCAAACGTATCCAGTTCCGCGCCCATGGCGGCCCCGAAGTACTCGAGTATGTGGATTACCAACCCGCCGAACCGGGCCCGCAACAGGTTCGCGTCAACAACAAGGCCATCGGCCTGAACTTCATCGACACCTATTTCCGCAGCGGCCTGTACGCACCGCCGGCCCTGCCCTCGGGCCTGGGCGCCGAAGGCGCGGGCGTGGTCGAGGCGGTGGGCAGCGCGGTGACCCGGTTCAAGGTCGGCGACCGCGTGGCCTATGGCAGCGGCCCACTGGGCGCCTACAGCGATGTGCACGTGCTGCCGGAAGCCAACCTGGTGCACCTGCCGGACGCCATCAGCTTCGAACAGGCGGCCGGGGTGATGCTCAAGGGCCTGACCGTGCAGTACCTGCTGCGCCAGACCTACGAACTCAAAGGCGGCGAAACCGTGCTGTTCCACGCAGCCGCCGGTGGCGTCGGCTCCCTGGCCTGCCAATGGGCCAAGGCCCTTGGGGTGAAATTGATCGGCACGGTCAGCTCGCCGGAGAAAGCCGCCATCGCCAAGGCCCTGGGCGCCTGGGAAACCATCGACTACAGCCATGAGGACGTGGTCCAGCGGGTACTGGAATTGACTGATGGCAAGAAGTGCCCGGTGGTCTACGACGGCGTGGGCAAGGACACCTGGCTGACCTCCCTGGACTGCCTGGCGCCGCGCGGGCTGATGGTCAGCTTCGGCAACGCCTCCGGCGCGGTGGACGGGGTCAACCTGGGGATTCTCTCGGCCAAGGGCTCGCTGTACGTGACCCGGCCAACCCTGGCCAGCTACGCCAACAATGCCGAAAACCTGCAACGCATGGCCGACGACCTGTTCGGCATGATTACCAGCGGCAAGCTGAAGATCGAGATTGGCCAGCGCTTCGCCCTGGCGGAGGCGGCCAAGGCGCATATCGAGCTGTCGGCGCGGCGCACCACGGGTTCGACGGTGCTCTTGCCTGATTGAGGTCAATACCTGCTGCCGGAAACCGGGCTGGCCCTTGTGGCGAGCGAGCTTGCTCGCGCTGGATGGCGCAGCCAGCCCAAAACCAGCGACCCGTCTCTGCCTGAAACACCGCGATAACCGACTTTACGACCGCTGCGCGCCGGGGCGCCGGCCGGCCGAGCGGGAGCAAGCGCCCTCGCCACCGATGCCTCAGGAGGGCCGCACCACCTTGCCGGTGGCCAGATCGCGGATCAGGCTCGGGTTCTTGCGCCCACCCAGGCTTCCAGTCAGGACCAGGTCCAGTTGCCCACGGAAATACTGCTCGACGCGCAACCGCGTACGCGCCGCCGGGCGCCCCTGGGGGTTGGCCGAGGTGGAGATCAGCGGGCCCACCAGCGAGCACAGCTCACGCACCAGCGGATGGTCACTGACCCGCAGCGCCACCGTGTCATGAACCCCCGTGACCCATTCAGGCAACAGGTTCTGGTGGGGCACCAGCCAGGTATTGGGCCCCGGCCAGGTGCTGGACATGCGATCGATCCAGGTGTCCGGGAAATCCTCGAAGAGGAAATCGAACTGGTGGATATTATCGGCGATCAGGATCAGGCCCTTGTCCACCGACCGCGACTTGATCGCCAGCAGGCGATCCACCGCTTCTTCATTCCACGGATCGCACCCCAGGCCCCAGACCGCTTCGGTTGGATAGGCAATCACCGCCCCTGCGCGAATCTCTCGTGCGGCTTGTTGCACACGCCAACTGCTGACCATTACCGACTCTCCACATAAAAGCTGTGCGCAGTTTACCGATCCTGCTTATAAAACCTAGCTCAGACGCGCAGACCAATGCCCATTTTCCTGGACCGCGCGGCCTTCAAGCTCAAGCTCGGTCAGGGCCGCCAACACCCGCGGCAGGGGCCAGCCGCTGGCGCGGGTCAAGGCTTCGCTGCTGTGGGGCGCGGCCAGCAGCAGGGCCAGCAATGGGTGTGCGCTGGCCACGGCCTGGGGCGCGGCGCTGGGCGGCAGGTTTTGCCAGCCCGTCAGGGTTTCGAGAATATGCTGGACGCTTTCCACCAGCACCGCGCCATCGCGGATCAACTGATGGCAGCCCCGAGCGCCAGGGTGGTGGATCGAGCCGGGAATCGCATACACCTCGCGGCCTTGCTCCGCCGCCAGGCGGGCGGTGATCAGCGAACCGCTGGCGACGCTGGCTTCCACCACCAGCACGCCCAGAGACAGGCCGCTGATGATTCGATTGCGCCGCGGGAAGTGTTCAGGGCGCGCGGGGGTGTCCAGCGGGAACTCGGAAACCACCGCGCTGCCCTGGTCGATCATGGCCCTGGCCAAGGCCCGATGCCGCTGTGGATAAAAATTTTCCAGGCCGGTGCCCAGCACCCCCACGGTGCGCCCACCGACATCCAGCGCCGCCTGGTGGGCAGCGCCATCAATGCCCAGGGCCAGGCCGCTGGTGATGACAAAACCGGCACCGGCCAGGCTTCGGGAAAAGGCCGCGGCGCTGTCCAGCCCTGGCCGCGAAGCACGACGGCTGCCGACCATCGCCAACTGCGGCCACTCGAGAATCGAAGGGTCGCCAGCCACGAACAGCAGCGGCGGCGCGTCGGCAAGCTGCGCCAGCAAAGGCGGGTAGCCAGGCTGGTCCCACATCAATAAATGCTGGGCCTGGCTATCTATCCAGGCCAATGCGCGGCGGGCGCCCTCACGCACTTCGCTGCTGCGCCGGGCTTCGCTACAGGCCAACGGCAGGCCCAGCGAGTGCCAGGCACTGGCCGGCGCAGCCAGGGCTTTCGAGGCGCAACCGAACGCCTGAAGCAAGCGCTGAAAGCGTACGGGGCCGAGCTCGGGCAAGCCGTGCAAGCGCAAGCGAGCCTCCAGTTCCGCCGGGGAAATACTGCCGGTCATCGGGTTCGACATGGATCATCCTTGATCGTCAGGGCTCCAGCCCAGGCTGGAACAAGCTGTGGATAACTCTGTTGGTAACTTGTTGAGGAACGACCCTCCTCAGGGGCGCCGGAGCTTGTCCAGCAGCGCCAGCGAGCGCGAGGCCGCGAGTACCCAACCATGGCCAAGCCTGTCGTCGCGGCGAAACACCCTCAGCCAGCCGGCCGCCTCATCGGGGCTCTGCAACGGCACCGCGGCCAGCCGGGTCGCGCACGGGTTCACCGCTCCTGACCACCGCCAGCAGGGCGAACAGTGATTTCCTCATGGGCTGAATCCCTTTATTATGTGCGTTCGCGTGAAACGCCAGAGCCTGCGCGGCTCGCTCCCTCCCAGAGCACGTTTTGCATCGGCGACCCAGGTCCAGAACCTGCGTGAACGCCGACTCCGCCCTTACTTCACACGTGTAGCAATTACGCTTATGGCCATTTTAAACATCCTCGAATTCCCTGATCCGCGCCTGCGCACTATCGCCAAACCAGTGGCCGTAGTGGACGACGAAGTGCGTCAGTTGGTCGACGACATGTTTGAAACAATGTATGAGGCCCCCGGCATCGGTCTGGCGGCAACCCAGGTCAACGTGCACAAACGCGTGGTGGTCATGGACCTGTCCGAAGACCGCAGCGAGCCACGGGTGTTCATCAACCCCGAGTTCGAAGCCCTGACCGACGAGATGGACCAGTATCAGGAAGGCTGCCTGTCAGTACCGGGCTTCTACGAAAACGTCGATCGCCCGCAGCGGGTCAAGATCAAGGCCCTGGACCGTGACGGCCAGCCTTACGAACTGATCGCCGAAGGTTTGCTGGCGGTGTGCATCCAGCACGAATGCGACCACCTGAACGGCAAGTTGTTTGTCGATTACCTGTCCACGCTCAAGCGTGACCGGATCAAGAAGAAGCTGGAAAAGCAGCATCGCCAACAGGCTTGATTCCTTATCCAGTGGTGCATCGCGGGCAAGCCCGCTCCTACAATGGTGGTTTTGTGTAGGAGCGGGCTTGCCCGCGATCGTTTCACCTGCGTCCCCTTTTTAAGCGAGTACCCATGATGCGCATCGTCTTTGCCGGCACCCCCGAATTCGCCGCTGAACACCTCAAGGCCCTGCTCGACAGCCCTTACCAGATCGTCGCGGTCTACACCCAACCGGACCGTCCGGCCGGGCGTGGGCAAAAGCTGATGCCCAGCCCGGTCAAGCAACTGGCCCTGGAGCACGGCATTGCGGTGCTGCAACCGCCGACCTTGCGCAATGCCGAGGCCCAGGCCGAACTGGCGGCGCTCAAGCCGGACCTGATGGTGGTGGTGGCCTACGGCCTGATCCTGCCCCAGGTGGTGCTGGATATCCCGCGCCTGGGCTGCATCAACAGCCACGCATCACTGCTGCCACGCTGGCGCGGTGCGGCGCCGATCCAGCGCGCCGTGGAAGCGGGCGACGCGCACAGCGGGGTGACCGTGATGCGCATGGAAGCGGGCCTGGACACCGGGCCCATGCTGCTCAAGGTCAGCACCCCGATCAGCGCCGAAGACACCGGCGGCAGCCTGCACGACCGGCTGGCCGAAATGGGCCCGCCCGCCGTGCTGCAAGCCATCGAAGGCCTGGCCGCCGGCACCCTGGAAGGTGAAGTGCAGGACGACAGCCTGGCGACCTACGCCCACAAGCTGAACAAGGATGAGGCGCGCATCGACTGGAACCGCCCGGCCGTGGAGCTGGAACGCCTGATCCGTGCCTTCAATCCCTGGCCGATCTGCCACAGCACCTTGAATGGCGAAGCCCTGAAAGTCCTGGCCGCAACCCTGGCCGAAGGCAAGGGCACCCCGGGGCAGATCCTCGGCGCCAGCAAGGACGGCCTGCTCGTCGCCTGCGCGGAACAGGCACTGTGCCTGACCCGCCTGCAACTGCCCGGCGGCAAGGCGCTGAACTTCAGCGACCTGTTCAACAGCCGCCGCGAGAAGTTCGCCCTCGGCACTGTGCTCGGCCAAGCGGCGGACGCCCAATGAACCCGCGCCTGGCCGCCGCCAAGGCCCTGACCGCGGTACTCAACGGCAAGGCCTCGCTCAACAGCTCGCTGCCGACCCAACTGGACAAGGTCGAAGCCCGGGATCGCGGCTTCACCCAGGACCTGGCCTTCGGCACCGCGCGCTGGCAGCCGCGGCTGTCGGCGCTGGCGACCAAGCTGCTGCAGAAACCGTTCAAGACCGCCGATGCCGATGTCGAGGCGCTGCTGCTGGTGGGCCTCTATCAGTTGCTCTACACCCGCGTGCCGGCCCACGCCGCCATCGGCGAAACCGTGGGTTGCGCCGACAAGCTGAAAAAGCCCTGGGCCAAGGCCCTGCTCAACGCCGTGCTGCGCCGCGCCCAGCGCGAAAGCGAGGCGCTGCTGGCCGAGCTGGAACACGACCCGGTGGTGCGTACCGCGCACCCGCGCTGGCTGCAGAAATCCCTCAAGGCCTTCTGGCCCGAGCAATGGGAAGCCATCTGCGCCGCCAACAACGCCCACCCGCCGATGATCCTGCGGGTCAATCGCCGGCATCATTCGCGCGACGCCTACCTGCAACTGCTGAGCGCTGCCGGCGTGGCGGCCCAGGCCTGCGTCTACAGCCAGGACGGTATCGTTCTCGACGAGGCCGGCGACGTGCGCAGCCTGCCGGGCTTTGCCGAAGGCTGGATCAGCGTGCAGGACGAGGCCGCGCAACTGGCCGCCGAGCTGCTGGAGCTGGCGCCGGGGCAACGGGTGCTGGACGCCTGCTGCGCCCCCGGCGGCAAGACCTGCCACATCCTCGAAGTGCAGCCGCAGCTGGCCGGCGTGGTGGCGGTGGACCTGGAGGCCAAGCGCCTGGTGCGGGTGCGGGAAAACCTCGACCGCCTGGGGCTGGATGCCCAATTGATCGCCGCCGACGGCCGCGACACCCAGGCCTGGTGGGACGGCAAGCCGTTCCAGCGGATCCTGCTGGACGCACCGTGTTCGGCCACCGGGGTGATCCGACGCCACCCGGACATCAAGCTGACCCGCCAGCCGGAAGACATCGCCGCCCTGGCGCAACTGCAAGGCGAACTGCTGGATGCCATGTGGCAGGCCCTGGAAGTCGGCGGCATCCTGCTCTACGCCACCTGCTCGACCCTGCCGACCGAGAACACCGAGGTCATCGAAGCCTTCCTGGCGCGTACCCCGGGTGCTCGCGAATTGGACATCGGCGGCCAACTGGGGCAGCCTGCGGCCGGCCTCAAGCAGCCCCACGGGCGCCAGTTGCTGGCGCAAGAGGGCGGCCACGACGGCTTCTACTACGCCAAGCTGATCAAGATTGCCGCCGCACGCGGCTAAACGGTTTTAAGGGAGTGACTGGATGAAAATCATCATCCTCGGCGCCGGGCAAGTGGGTGGCACGCTGGCGGAACACTTGGCCAGCGAAGCCAACGACATCACCGTGGTCGACACCGACGGCGAACGCCTGCGCGACCTCGGCGACCGCCTGGACATCCGCACCGTGCACGGCCGCGGCTCCTTCCCGACCGTGCTGCGCCAAGCCGGTGCCGACGACGCCGACATGCTGGTGGCGGTGACCAACAGCGACGAAACCAACATGGTCGCCTGCCAGGTTGCCCACACCCTGTTTCACACCCCGACCAAGATCGCCCGGGTCCGCGAAGCCGCCTACCTGACCCGCGCCGGGCTGTTCGACAACGATGCGATCCCGGTCGACGTGCTGATCAGCCCCGAGCAGGTGGTGACCAACTACATCAAGCGCCTGATCGAGCACCCCGGCGCCCTGCAGGTGATCGACTTCGCCGAAGGCAAGGCGCAACTGGTGGCGGTCAAGGCCTACTACGGCGGCCCGCTGGTGGGCCAGCAACTGCGCCAGCTGCGCGAGCACATGCCCAACGTCGACACCCGGGTGGCGGCGATCTTCCGTCGCGACCGGCCGATCATGCCCAAGGGCGACACGGTGATCGAGGCCGACGACGAGGTGTTCTTCATTGCCGCCAAGGCGCACATCCGCGCGGTGATGAGCGAGATGCGCCGCCTGGAGGAATCCTACAAGCGCATCGTCATCGCCGGTGGCGGGCAGATCGGCGAGCGCCTGGCCGAGGCCATCGAGAGCCGCTACCAGGTGAAGATCATCGAGATGAACCCGGCCCGCTGCCGCTACCTGTCCGACACCCTGGACAGCACCGTGGTGCTGCAGGGCAGCGCCTCGGACCGCGACCTGCTGCTGGAAGAGAACATCGCCGACGCCGACATCTTCCTGGCCCTGACCAACGACGACGAAGCCAACATCATGTCCTCGCTGCTGGCCAAGCGCCTGGGGGCGAAGAAGGTCATGACCATCATCAACAACCCGGCCTATGTCGACCTGATCCAGGGCGGCGACATCGACATTGCCATCAGCCCGCAGCTGGCCACCATCGGCACCCTGCTGGCCCACGTGCGCCGCGGCGACATCGTCAGCGTGCACTCCCTGCGCCGTGGCGCGGCGGAAGCCATCGAGGCCATTGCCCATGGCGACGCCAAGTCGAGCAAGGTGATTGGCCGCGCCATCGAGAACATCGGCCTGCCGCCGGGCACCACCATCGGCGCGATCATTCGCGATGAGGAAGTGCTGATCGCCCACGACGACACGGTGATCGAAGCCGGAGATCGCGTGATCCTGTTCCTTGTGGATAAAAAACACATTCGCGACGTAGAGAAACTGTTCCACGTCGGCCTGAGCTTCTTCTGATCAACCACGCTGTAGCCGCCGTGCCTTATCGCCGCCTGCGGCAGCGGCTACAGAATCCACAGGAGTGACCACGATGCTGGAGTCGCTGGAAAAAATGCTCGCCAAGGGTGTGGATAACGCTCTGCTGCGCTTTGGCCTGGGCAAGGGTTACCTGGATCAGGGCGAATTCGCCAAGGCCGCCGAGCATCTGCAGCGCTGCGTAGGCTTCGACCCCAAGTATTCAGCGGCGTGGAAACTGCTGGGCAAGGCCTGCCAGGGGCAGGGCGACCTGGCGGCGGCGCGTCAGGCCTGGGAACAGGGCCTGGAAGCGGCCCGAGGGCATGGCGACAAACAGGCGGAAAAGGAAATGACCGTGTTCCTGAAAAAGCTGGAGCGCCAGTCTCGAGGCTGACATCACCCTGTAGCTGCTGGCGCAGCGCTCGGCAGCGGCTACCGCGATTTACAGGTAGCGCAGGGCAATGCCTTCCGCATCCGCCTGGACCACTTCCATGCGCACCCTGGGCGCCGCCACTGGCAAGCCCTGCACCTGGCCATAGACCACCGCGCCCTTGGGCAATTTCGCCAGGGCCGGGCTTTGCACATAAACGCCGCTAGCGGACAGGTTGCGGGTCTGCCCCAGGCATTCGCCGATGCTTTCGTGGGAAATCTTGATGCGAAACGACTTGCGGTGCTCGGACATCTTCTGCGCCCTTGTTCAGTGTGCTGTGGATAACTTCCGGAACGGGGTTATCCACAGATCGTGCCAGCTCCCTCAGTACCAGCGCGCCTCACCCGGCGGACGCTTCTTGAAGCGCTTCATGCTCCACATGTACTGGCTCGGATAAGCCCCCACGTAGCGCTCGACCACTTTGCTCATGGCGGCGCAGGAGGTTTCGGTATCGGTGCTGTACATGTCTTCCGGGGCCGCTTCGAGGATCACCTTGTAGCCGGAACCGTCGGGCAGGCGCAGGGCATGCAGGAACACGCCGACCGCCTTGCCACCGGCCAGCATGTTCGGCACGAACTTGCTGGTCAGCGCCTGGGTGGCGAAGAAGGGCACGAAGATCCCGGCGGATTCGGCCGGTTCCGGGTCGGCGGGGATGCCCACTGCACCGCCTTTGCGCACTTCCTTGATGACGCTGAGGATGCCTTCCTTGGTGGAGGCCGCCACACGGTTGCCCAGTTGCACCCGCTGCTTGCGCAGCAGTTCGTCCACCGCCTTGAGCTTGGGTGGGCGGTAGAAAATGATCGGTTTGCACTGGCTGCAATAGAAGTGGTTGAGCACTTCCCAGTTGCCCAGGTGGCTGGTGATGCCGACCACGCCCTTGCCCGAGGCCAGGGCGTCCTTGAGCACGTCCAGGCCCTCGACTTCGCGCACCAGGGCGAGGGAGCGCTCCGCCGGCCAGATCCAGGCGCAGGCACTTTCGGTCAGGGACTTGCCGATGTCTTTCAGGCTCTGGCCCACCAAGCGCTCGCGCTCCGCCGGGTCCATCTGTGGAAAACATTTGGCCAGGTTGATGCGCACCACGTCGCGGGAACGATTGGGTGTCTTCCACATGATCCAGCCGATGGCCGCGCCGACCGCCTGCACCGCGCGCCAGGGCAGCAGGGCAAACAACCGCAGAGCGCCCACCAGCAGGGCGCCTTTGAACTTATCCACAAATGACTCCTGATCTGTCGGTCATGAAGCGTGTCGCGAGCCGGCTATTCTAACCGCGCATCGACCAGGATGGCGTAGCGATCACAGTCGCGGGTGTGATCCATGACCATCCCCGACGCCTGCATCAGCGCGTAGCAGATGGTCGGCCCGACGAAGGTAAAGCCGGCCTTGCGCAGGCCGCGGCTCATGGCTTCGGCCTCCGGGGTCACGGCCGGCACTTCGCTGCGGTCGTTGAAATGATTGATCTTCGGCACGCCGTCGACGAAGGACCAGAGAAAGGCCACCGGGTCCTCCAGCTCCAGCCAGGCCTGGGCGTTGCGCCGGGCGGCATTGAGCTTGAGGCGGTTGCGGATGATGCCGGGGTCCTGCATCAGATCGTCGATCTCGGCGTCGCTCATCTGCGCCACGCGCTGCACATCGAAGCCGAACAGCACCTGGCGATAGTGCTCGCGCTTCTTCAGCACAGTGATCCATGACAGCCCGGCCTGGAACCCTTCGAGCAATAACAACTCGAACAAGCGCTGCCCATCGCGCAGCGGCACGCCCCACTCCTGATCGTGATAAGCCATGTACAGCGGATCTTCGGAACACCAAAAGCAGCGTGGCATAAGGCTCCAGGGGGCGTGCGCAGGACTGAATCGGGTATACTCCCGCTCCTTAAATCGCAGCCCAAGTAACAGGTGAATTTCGTGAGCCAGCCTACGCCAGCCGTGCGTACCTTCCAAGACTTGATCCTCGCCCTCCAGCAGTACTGGGCCGAGCAAGGTTGTGTGGTACTTCAGCCCTACGATATGGAAGTAGGCGCCGGCACTTTCCACACCGCTACCTTCCTGCGGGCCATCGGCCCGGAAACCTGGAACGCCGCTTATGTGCAGCCCAGTCGTCGCCCGACTGACGGCCGCTACGGCGAAAACCCCAACCGCCTGCAGCACTACTATCAGTTCCAGGTGGTCTTGAAGCCCAACCCGGAGAACTTCCAGGAGCTGTACCTGGGTTCCCTGAAGCACGTGGGCCTGGACCCGCTGGTGCACGACATCCGTTTCGTCGAGGACAACTGGGAATCGCCGACCCTGGGCGCCTGGGGCCTGGGCTGGGAAGTCTGGCTCAACGGCATGGAAGTGACTCAGTTCACTTACTTCCAGCAGGCCGGTGGCATCGAGTGCTACCCGGTGACCGGCGAAATCACCTATGGCCTGGAACGCCTGGCCATGTACCTGCAGGGCGTGGACTCGGTGTACGACCTGGTCTGGGCCGACGGCCCGTTCGGCAAGGTCACCTATGGCGATGTGTTCCACCAGAACGAAGTGGAGCAGTCGACCTACAACTTCGAACACGCCAACGTCGAGAAGCTGTTCGAACTGTTCGATTTCTACGAAAGCGAAGCCAAGCGCCTGATCGAGCTGGATCAGCCGCTGCCGTTGCCGAGCTATGAAATGGTGTTGAAGGCCTCCCATACCTTCAACCTGCTGGATGCCCGCCGTGCCATCTCGGTCACCGCGCGCCAGCAATATATTCTGCGTGTCCGCACCCTGGCGCGTTCCGTTGCGCAAGCCTACCTGCTGGCCCGTGCCAAGCTGGGCTTCCCGATGGCGACCCCGGATCTGCGTGATGAAGTGTTGGCTAAGCTGGAGGCGGCACAATGAGTGCGCAAGATTTTCTGGTTGAACTGGGCACTGAAGAACTGCCACCCAAAGCCCTGAACACCCTGGCCGAAGCCTTCCTGGCCGGCATCGAGAAAGGCCTGCAGAGCGCCGGCCTGAGCTTTCAGGCCAAGCACGTGTACGCCGCGCCACGGCGCCTGGCGGTGCTGATCACCCAGCTGGCCACCCAGCAGCCGGATCGCAGCATCAACCTCGACGGCCCGCCACGCCAGGCGGCCTTCGACGCTGAAGGCAACCCGACCCAGGCAGCCCTGGGCTTTGCCAAGAAGTGCGGCGTCGACCTCAGCGAGATCGACCAGAGCGGCCCGAAACTGCGCTACAGCCAGAGCATCAAGGGCAAGCCGACCGCCAGCCTGCTGCCGACCATCGTCGAGGATTCGCTGAACGACCTGCCGATTCCCAAGCGCATGCGCTGGGCCGCGCGCAAGGAAGAGTTCGTGCGCCCGACCCAATGGCTGGTGATGCTGCTCGGTGACACCGTCATCGACTGCACCATCCTCGCCCAGAAGGCCGGTCGCGATTCCCGTGGCCATCGCTTCCATCATCCGCAAAGCGTGCGCATCACGTCGCCAGCCAACTACCTGGCCGACCTGCGTGCCGCCTACGTGCTGGCCGACGCCAACGAGCGCCGCGAGCTGATCAGCAAGCGCACCGCGGAACTGGCGACCCTGCAGGAAGGCACGGCGATCGTCCCGGCGGACCTGCTGGACGAAGTCACCGCCCTGGTGGAATGGCCGGTGCCGCTGGTGTGCTCGTTCGAGGAACGTTTCCTCGACGTGCCCCAGGAAGCCCTGATCACTACCATGCAGGACAACCAAAAGTACTTCTGCCTGCTGGACGTGGACGGCAAGCTGCTGCCGCGCTTCATCACCGTGGCCAACATCGAGAGCAAGGACCCGCGCCAGATCATCGAGGGCAACGAGAAAGTCGTGCGCCCACGCCTGACCGACGCCGAGTTCTTCTTCAAGCAGGACAAGAAGCAGAAACTCGAAGACTTCAACCTGCGCCTGCAGAACGTGGTCTTCCAGGAAAAACTCGGCAGCGTCTACGACAAGGCCGAACGGATTTCCAAGCTGGCCGCCTTCATCGCCCCGCGCATCGGCGGCGACGCCCAGCGCGCGGCCCGTGCCGGCCTGCTGTCCAAGTGCGACCTGGCCACCGAAATGGTCGGCGAGTTCCCGGAGATGCAAGGCATAGCCGGCTACTACTACGCGCTCAATGACGGCGAGCCGGAAGACGTGGCCCTGGCCCTGAACGAGCAGTACATGCCACGTGGCGCCGGCGCCGAGCTGCCGAGCACCGTGACCGGTGCCGCCGTGGCCATCGCCGACAAGCTGGACACCCTGGTGGGGATCTTCGGCATCGGCATGCTGCCGACCGGCAGCAAGGACCCCTACGCCCTGCGCCGTGCGGCCCTGGGCGTGCTGCGCATCCTCATCGAGAAGAAGTTCGACCTCGACCTGAACGACGCCGTGGCCTTCGCCGTCAGCGCCTTCGGCAGCAAGGTCAAGGCCGCCGGCCTGGCCGACCAGGTGCTGGAGTTCATCTTCGACCGTCTGCGTGCGCGTTACGAAGACGAAGGCGTGGATGTCGCCACCTACCTGTCGGTGCGTGCCCTGAAGCCGGGTTCGGCCCTGGACTTCGACCAGCGCGTGCAAGCCGTGCAGGCCTTCCGCAAGTTGCCGGAAGCCGCCGCCCTGGCCGCTGTGAACAAGCGCGTGTCGAACCTGCTGAGCAAGATCGAAGGCAACGTGCCGACCACCGTCGAAGCCAAGTACTTCGACAACGCCAACGAGTTCTCCCTGTACTCGGCGATCCAGCAGGCGGACCAGGCGGTACAGCCCATGGCCGCTGCTCGTCAGTACAGCGAGACCCTGGCCCGCCTGGCGGCCCTGCGCGAGCCGGTGGACGCCTTCTTCGAGGCGGTGATGGTCAATGCCGAAGACGCCAATGTTCGGGCCAACCGCTATGCGCTGCTGGCGCGCCTGCGGGGCCTGTTCCTAGGCGTGGCGGATATTTCGGTACTGAGCTGATCAGGTAAGGAACTGCTGTGAAACTGCTGATACTCGATCGTGACGGCGTGATCAATCACGACTCCGATGCCTACATCAAATCGGTGCAGGAGTGGATTCCACTCCCCGGCGCGATCGAAGCCATTGCGCAGTTGAGCAAGGCCGGCTGGACGGTGGCGGTGGCCACCAACCAGTCCGGCATCGCTCGCGGCTACTATGATCTGGCCACCCTCGACGCCATGCACGCGCGCCTGCGCGAGCTGGTGGCGGAGCAGGGCGGCGAGGTCGGGCTGATCGTCTACTGCCCCCACGGCCCCGACGAAGGCTGCGCTTGCCGCAAACCGAAACCGGGCATGCTGCGGACCATTGCCGAGCATTATCAGGCAGATCTGACAGGTCTATGGTTTGTCGGTGACAGTCTCGGTGACCTGGAAGCCGCAAAAGCCGTCGACTCTCAGCCAGTATTGGTAAAGACCGGGAAAGGCGAAAAGACTCTGGGGAAAACCCTGCCGGTAGGCACCTTGATTTTTGACGACCTGGCGGCCGTTGCCGCTGAACTTATCCACAATTAGGCCCCTTCTGGCATCCTGACCAAGGACTGTTCGGGAGAGCGCTTTTTAACAGGCGGGCATGCCCGCAATGGTAAATGCCGCTATGTCGATCCTGCAGGCCATCAGAACCTTTTTCTTTTACCTGCTGTTGGGCACCAGTTCCTTGCTGTGGTGCTCCCTGAGCTTTTTTATCGCGCCGTTCCTGCCCTTCAAGGCGCGCTACCGCTTTATCAACGTCTACTGGTGTCGCTGCGCGCTGTGGCTGACCAAGGTATTTTTGAACATTCGCGTGGAAGTGAAGGGTGCGCAAAACGTTCCCGAGCGGCCGTGCGTGATCGTCTCCAATCACCAGAGCACCTGGGAGACGTTCTTCCTCTCGGCCTATTTCGAGCCCCTGAGCCAGGTGCTCAAGCGCGAATTGCTGTACGTACCCTTCTTCGGCTGGGCCATGGCCATGCTACGGCCCATCGCCATTGACCGGGACAACCCCAAGGCTGCGCTCAAGCAAGTGGCGAGCAAGGGCGACGAGTTGCTCAAGGAAAACGTCTGGGTGCTGATTTTCCCCGAAGGCACCCGTGTGCCCTATGGCACCGTCGGCAAGTTCTCCCGCAGCGGCAGCGCCCTGGCGGTAAACGCCAACCTGCCGGTGCTGCCAGTGGCGCACAATGCCGGCAAGTTCTGGCCAAAGACCGGCTGGGCCAAGCGCCCCGGCACCATCACCGTGACCATTGGCGCACCGATGTACGCCGAAGGCAGCGGCCCGCGGGCCATTGCCGAGCTCAATGACCGGGTCGCGGCGTGGAACGAGCAGGCTCAACGGGACATGGGCTCATTGCCACCATTGCCCACTTCCACGGATAAGGTTGCTGTATGAGCTTCTGTGGATAACCTGTGTACGAATATTCGTACGAGGTCCGAAATTCGCTTATAAATTACTGATTTATATATATATTTCTCAAACTAATAAAATGTGGAAAAACGTGCATAAGTTTTTACCGCAGACAAAAAACCGGCCTTGAAGCCGGTTTTTTTTCGACCCGGATATCCCGGGGAGGTCATTGCTCCAGCAAGGGCAGTTCGAGAATGAAACAGGAGCCCCGGCCCACCACGCTCTGGCAACTGATGCGCCCCTGATGCCGGTCCACCACCGCCTTGACCATGGACAAGCCCAGGCCCAGGCCATCGATGCCCTTGGCCGAGGCGAAGCGCTGGTACTGGCCGAACAGCTGGGGCATATCCGCGGCATCGATGCCGCGACCTTCATCGCGGATCTCGCAGCGCAGCCAGCCCGGGCTACAGCTGACCTGCACCCTCACCCTGGACTCGGCCGGGCTGTACTTGATGGCGTTCTCCAGCAGGTTGAACAGGGCCCGGGTCAGCAGCGACTGATCCGCCAGGACCAGGCTCTCGGCCTCGTCATCCAGATCATGCTCAAGGTGGATGTCCTTCAGTTGGGCCAGGGTCGTGGCCTGGTCGAACGCATCCAGCACCAGCATGGCGAACATGCTCGGCTCGAACTGGTAGACCTCCGACTCGGCCTTCGCCAACTGCACGAAAGCCTCGGTCAGCCCCAGCGCCCGGCGCACCTGCTGTTCAATCTGCACATAGACCTGCCTGGGCATCGCCGGCTGATGCCGTTGCACATCCAGCAGCGCCAGGATCGCCGAATGCGGCGCACGCAGATCGTGGGACAGAAACCGCAGCAGCACGCTGCGTTGCTGCTCGGCATCGCGCTCGACGCTGAGGTCGGTGAGGCTCAGCAGCCAGCCAATGGCGGTATCGCTGTCCACCGGTAGCAGCGGGGCCAGTTCCATGCGCAGGCTGCGCTGTTGAACATCACGGAACTCCACCGCCGGCAGTTGTTCCAGCCGCGGGTACTGGGCCGGGTCCGTCAGGCCCGGATACCCCAGGGCAGCCAACTGGGCAACCAGCCCTTTGCCCACCAGGGAATGGGCGAAGACTTCCCGAGCGTTGCGGTTGGCCAACAGGATCTTGCCGTCGGGGTCGCTGATCAGGGTCGCCACTGGCAGGTACTCCAGGCCATCGGCGATAAAACGCCGGGTGTCGCGGGTGCGGCTCAGGGCTTGCTCCAGGGCCACGATCTGCCCCTGCAGCACGTCCCCGGCCGGGGTCTGGCTGTGGCGGCGTTCCGGCAGCACCTTGGGTTCGCTGTCCAGGCGCGCCAGTTCCCAGCCGAAATAGGCCAGGATCACGCTCAGCCGACGCCAGTTCCAGATCAGGTAAGCCAGGAACATGCCCAACAGGCTGGCCACCGGCGACCACCAGTAGCCCTGCCGCAGCATCAGCACCGAGCCCGCCAGGCCCAGGCCCATGCACCCCAGGGTTATCCACAGCGCGTGGCGCGGCCGCCACAGCAGCAGCCCAAGCAACACAGCGGTCAGGGCCATGGACAGCAGCATCCCCGACCACTTGCCCAGGGCCACCACGCTCCGGTGCTGGAGCAAGCCATTGAGCAGGTTGGCCTGGATCTCCACACCCGGCGTGGTGCCCTGGCTGCCGGACTGCGGAGTCACGTAGCGGTCTCCCAGCCCCGGCGCGGTGGACCCCACCAGGATCAGCCGGCCACGCAGCAGCTCCGGCGGCACTTCGCCGCGCAACACGCTGACATAGGGCACGCTGGGGAAACCGGCGTCGGCGCTGATAAAGGGAATGCGCACCGGGTTGGCCCGCAGCCAGCCCTGCGCCACCCGGGGCTTGCCGGGCCCGGGCATCTGCGAGGAAAGCGGATCGGCCTCGGTCAGCTGGTACAGCAACCACGTCAGTTGCGCCCGAGGCGCCTGCACCGGGCCTTCCCGCAGATAGACACTGCGCACCGTGCCGTCGGCATCCGCTTCGGCATTGATATGGCCCAGCCCTCGGGCGCAATTGCTCAGCAACGGCACTGGCGGGATTTCCTCGAGGTCCTGGCCGTAGCGGGCAACGCTCTGGCGCAGCACCGGCAAGAACACGTTGCCGGCCCGGCACAAGGCGCTGGCCAGGCGGGTGTCGTTTTCCACCGTGCTGCCGGGTTCACTGAGGATCACATCGAACAGAACCCCCTTGGCCTCGGCCGCGCCCAGCCGGTCCAGCAACTGGCCATGAACGGCCCGCGGCCAGGGCCAGCGCCCCAGTTGCTGGAGGCTGTAGTCGTCGATCGTCACCAGCAGGATTCGCGGGTCCACCGGCAGCGGGGTGAAGCGCCGAAGGTTGTCGTAGAACAGGTTATTCAGGGCCAGGCCATGGCTCAGGGACAGCACCGCCGTCAACGGCAGCAGGATCAGGCTGACCCACAACCACTCCCGCACCAGGCCACGAAAAAGACGCTGGGCCTGGGTCGGTTCACGGCCATCGGCCCGCAGGCGCCACCGACTCATCGATGGCCCACCGAAGGGTTATTCAACACGGCTGGTCCTGGGGTAGTAGAAGATGTCGTAGACCCCGGTTTCGCCTTCCAGGCCGTGCTCATCGAACGCCGAGAGACGCACATGGTAGAAAAATGCCTGCAAGCCGGTGAAGTTGACTTGCGGGCTGCTGGAGAACTGCTCCTGCTTGATGTTCAGGAAATCCTTGTCAGTGGCGACCTGGGCCCGATAGCGGCTGGCCCCGGGCAACGGTTGCAGGATCAGTTGCCAGACGGGCAGCTCACCGGTTTTCCCGGCCTGCCCCAGCAGCCGTGGCGCGGCCAGCAGTTCCACCGGCTTGAGCTCGCCCTGTTTGTGGATCCGCAGCCCCTGACGCGCCATGACCTGAACTTCCCCCGGCACCGGGCCCGCCGGTTTATCCACAGGGCGCTTGCGGCGCGGCGTCGGGTCGGGCAAGTCATCAGTACGGCTGACCGCCACTTGGCCATTAAGCACTTCCACCAGGGACTGCTGATCATCATTGCGCACCCGGAAGTGGGTGCCGCGAACCCCCAGCACGCCCACTGGCGTGACGATCTGGAAGCGGTCGTGATCGCTCTTGCGCTTGATCACATAGGATTCGATCTGGCCCTGCTCCAGCACCACTTGAGGAATCGCGTACTGGGCGTTGAGCAGCAGAGTGACCTGGGAACTGGAGGGCAGCACCACCCGCGAGCCGTCTCCCAGGGACAGGCTGACAAATGCCGAAGGCGAGGTCTTGATCCCTTCCTTCTCATCGATGCTCATGCCTTCTTCCAGAGCCACTTCCCGGCCCTTGGTGTCGAGCTTCCAGGCTTCGCCGGTCAAGTGTTCCACCGTCGCCGGCAGAGGCTGGCCGCGGCATTGCTGGTTGTCATCGATATAGGGCAGTCGTGAAGGCGCGGCCTGCACCCCGGCCAGCGGCAGGATCAGCCCCGCCACCAGCAGTGCGACACGAGCCAGCGCAGGCCGGCCAGCGGACGGAAAAGGGCAGAGGTCATTCATGGATATGCTTTGAGCCTTTGGGGAAACCACAGCGAGATCCTACGCACCATACCTGAGGCAGCGCATGGGCAGAAAGCCGGACGCTGCGGGGCGTCGCCCAAGGAGAGGGTGCGGGTCGGGCGTGGGAGGGAAGGGGGCAGGAACCGGAGAAAGTGACACGTCCCTGTGTCGGGACCAGGGCGACAGGTCGCCCGGCCCAAAGTCCTGAGGAGGCACTCCCTGTATTCCCCTTCAACGACGCACGCAAGCGCGCGTTGTGCCGCCAGCCTGGCGGTTGACACTCCCTGTGTCGGAGCACTTCCAGGTGCCCCCGTGTGCCACTCAGCGGGGAGCAATGTAACGCTGGCCGGAACGCTGCGACGGATTTGCAATATTTGTTCAGAATCATTGCCGCGCCCTCTAGAAGACCCAACGCGGGGCCGGTTGCTGCAGGTTCGTAGGTAGCGCTGTCCGACCCAGCACCGGTTCGGCGTCCAGGGTCAGGTTGGAATCGCGACTGATGGGCAAGGCCAGCCCTGAGTAGGCTTGAGTGGTGTGGTGCTGGCAACAGGACGCCATCGACGAAGGCATGGCGCTGGCACTTATCCCCAGGTAAGCCGCCAGCATCAGGCTGAAAAGACGGACGGGATCATCGCCACTGAATATTCTGACAAGCGCGACCTGGCCTTTCCTGAGCATGTTCCCCATGGTTCTTTTCCTTGTTTGTACGAGCCGGTATCGTGCAGCTCAATAGGCCGGCAGCCCCGTGCTCCGGGCGCCTTACCGGCTATTTGATATCAGCGTACCGAGGGAGCCCGGGCTCAAGAGCAATTCGCCACAATTGTTCAGATTCGGGCCCGGCGCCTAAACTGCCCCACGGTCCAAGCCCGGCAAGCACAGCCCCCGAACCAAAAGGAACTGCCTCGCATGCGTGTCGCAATACTGGATGACGAACCGGCGGAACTGGCGCGGGTGGAACAGACACTGCGCGAGATTCCCAGCCCCGGCGACCAGCCCTGGACCCTGCACAGCTTCGAGCGTGGTGAAGACCTGCTGCGCCAGCTACGGCGGGAAACCTTCGACCTGCTGATCCTCGACTGGCAGGTGCCGGACCTTAGCGGCCTGTCGCTGCTGCGCTGGACTCGGGAACACATGGAGGTACCGCCGGCCGCCATCATGCTCACCAGCCGCGATGCCGAGAGCGACATTGTCCAGGCCCTGAACACCGGCGCCGACGACTACTTGAGCAAGCCGTTTCGTCCCAACGAACTCAAGGCCCGGGTCAATGCGGTGCTGCGCCGCCACGGCTTGCAGCGCAACAACAGTGAAGAGCTCCTGAGCTTCAACGACCTGACCTTCGACGATGCCGAACTGACCGTGACCCGCGCTGGCGCGCCCATCAGCCTGACCGAGCGCGAGTACCGCCTGGCCCGCTGCCTGTTCGCCAACCTGGGCCGACCACTGTCCCGGGAGTACCTGTACGAACGCTTCTGGACCCATGAAGAAATCGTTTCCTCACGTCCCCTGGATACCCACATCTACCGCCTGCGCAACAAGCTCGGGCTGACCGCGGACCGCGGTTGGCAGTTGCTGACCATCTACGGTTACGGCTACCGGCTGGAAAGCGTCGCGTCGCCTGACGAGCAGGGCGACTGACGGCTTGCCGTCAAAAGCGGCTTGATATCATTCCGGGTCCTGCCAGACATCTTCATAGCCGGCACGGTCGATGATGAAACGCGTCCCGCTCGGCAGATACAGGTAATCGATCACCTCCGGCAACAGCTCAAGCAGATGCTCGGCGCACAGAGGCTGGTAGAAATCCAAGGCCGTGGAATGTTCGCCGCAGTGGATAAACCAACTGATCGTGCCGTTCTCCGGCAACTCGACCCGGGTGCCATAGATGGGCGACTGCGCCAGGGAGCGGGTGGCCAGTGCAATCATCGGCTCCGGTGCCTGGGGAGCGAGGTCGTAGCGTTCACAGACAAGCTGCTGTCTTTCGTTCATTGGTCCAGCCACCAATTGAGCAAGGTCTCGTCATCGCTGTCATCGAGGTTCTTATAGATGTTGGCGTAGTACCACTCGATGCCCGTGGTCTCGCGGAAGCGGTTGAAGAACCGGGCGATGTTGTCCATGCCGTTTCGCGCCGGCACCGACAAGGTCAGATTGCCCTTGTAGCGCCCGTCGAGCATGCCGTCCAATTCGGTCGCCACATCCGCCGCCAGCGCACTGATGTGTTCTTCAGGGATGTGATTCGAATAAATGTGGATGCAGAAGTTGCCGCCACGCTTGAGCACCACGGCAGGTGCCTGCGGGTCCTTGATCGAAATAATGTCGCCCTTGGCCAGGTTCAGTGTCAGCCCCGGTGAGTAGAGAATCTCGTAGCTGTCCTCATCGATCCGCCGTACATGCAGCGGCTCATAGACCGGGCCACGGTCGTTTTGCCCCGCCACGACCCGAATCGATATTTCCTGGTTTTCATCATCCATAACACGTTTCCGAGCGATTGCTGCTTTTACACAGGGTGAAAAGAGCCGAGCCGGACTCAGCCGCGTAGCGGGGTCAACGGCTCGATGAACACGCCTCGAAGCGCCTGTTCGATGGCCGGATCGTCCTGCAGGTCAGGTGCCAGCAACAGCACCAGCTGATCCAGGCCCGCACACCAGGTGACGGAACTGGCCATGCTGAAAATGATGCGGTCCTGGCTGAAACAATTGGCAGGCCATTCAACCGTCATGCTTGAACCTCAAGTGAAGCCAGCGATAAGCACTCGCTCATGCGCGCAGGTTCAATGGCCCCATGCTGTAAACAGGCATCTTCATAGGCGATATGTTGGTCGTCGGTGATGGAGGACAGGTACTGGTCAATTGCGCAAAAACTGATCTCGGGCGCGATATCCACAGTGAACAGCGACAGGCCCCGGGTCACCATGCACCGGGCGCCGAGGCTACGCAGGTGCTGCACAATGCTCGAGCGCTCCGACTCGCGCTCGGCAAAAACCCGCAGCGTCGAGTGCCCGGATTGCCGCACCACGCGAGTCGCGATCCGCTCATGAGCATCGGCGCAAGTCAGCACCCAGTCCCCCTTGCTCACGCCGTAGAGATAGTAGGGCGTGTTATCCAACTCATAGACACCTGCGCCTCGTTGAATGCCCCACATCGATTCATACTCCACCGGTGGGTAACCGTCGGCGTCGACGGTGAGCTTGAAAATGATCTTGTGAAACTGTGCTGTCGAGTTATCCATTCCATCTCACTGAGGCGCCGCCATGGGCCTCACAAACTGTCCGTAAAAGAAGTTTTCCTCGAAGGAAAATATGACCTCTGCACTGCCCGGCATGACCAGGACCGTATTCTCATCGGACGGATAGAAAAAGTCGTCCCAGCATTTTATAAAAATATCCCTGGGCACCTGCGCTGCGCAGCACCTGCCCCAGAACAACCAGAGCCATTCCTCACCCTCTAGGACCTTCTGGAAAAACCTGGCACCGTCAGCCCGACGCTTGAAATCCAGGGTGGTCGTTTCGCTGACCTGGAACGTCCCGGCGCTGACGCTCATCAGGTGCGAAAGCGGAACCCACTCATCCCATAGCGCCTGGGACTGTGCCTGCTGGTACAAGCACAGACGCTGTTTGTCGCTATCGGACAACCCACAATCCCGAGCATTGAACCGCCAGGCAATGGGGTAGCGTTGCTCATCAAAAAGGTAATGCTGCCTATCCATGCATGCCAAACCTCAGTACGGATGGGCCCACTGACGAGGCACTATCTGGTGGATCAACAGGGCGATATCGGGCGTGGGCTGGTAGCGGAATGTCGATACCTCGCTATGCGGCGACAACAGTTGAAGGCGCAGACACGCCTGTGGATCAAACCCGTCGACCCCATCAAACAGCACCAGCGCGTCGCTTGACCAATCAATACTCAACCGCTCGATCGGGGTCAGTGAACCAAGCTCAAGCAGCTCAAGCTGCGTCAGCACCTCGGCCTCAAATGGGGCGCATATCCATCGGATAATCAGCAAGGCATCGTCTGCCGTGGCAATCGCCGTGTCCAAAGGCTCGTCACCCAGGACAAGAATGTCGCCATCGACACCCTCCAGCCGGCCGGCATAGTCATCAATCTGACACGCCCTGTGGTAATCCGAGGGATGGCCGTCGAGGCCACGCCACATACCGGCCAAGCCTTCACCTATCACCACCAAGGGGCCACCGGAACTGGACAGCCAGGGAGAAATCTTGAATCGACTCATAGGCTCCTTGCCTTCCTGTTGAGCAGAACAGCTGCATGATCCACTGACAACGCCATGATGTCCGCGCAAAAAAAAGCCAACGCTAGGCGTTGGCTTTTGAGGTGCTGCTGCGGATCAGAAGTCCAGGTTGGACACCGCCAGGGCATTGCTTTCGATGAAGTCGCGACGAGGCTCGACCGCATCACCCATCAGGGTGTTGAAGATCTGGTCGGCGCCAATGGCGTCTTCGATGGTCACCTTGAGCATGCGGCGCATGCTTGGGTCCATAGTGGTTTCCCACAGCTGGTCAGGGTTCATCTCGCCCAGACCTTTGTATCGTTGAATGGTGTGGCGCTTGGTGCTTTCCGCCATCAGCCAGTCCAGGGCTTCCTTGAACTCGGTGACCGCTTTCTTGCGCTCGCCGCGCTGAACATACGCGCCTTCGTCCAGCAGGGTGCTCAGTTGAGCGCCGAGGGAGACGACGGTCTTGTAGTCGTTGCTGCCGAAGAAGTCGCGGTTGAAGGTGACGTAGTTGGACAGGCCGTGGGAGATCAGCTCGACCTCTGGCAGCCAGACATTACGTTCACGGTCTTCGCGCAGGCTGGCCTTGTAGACCAGGCCGGACTTCTCGGACGTGCGCAGGCGGGCGTCGTACTTGGCCAGCCAATCCTGCATGGCGGCGTGGTCGGACAGTTGCTCCATGGTCACGGCCGGCAGGTAGATGAAGTGCTCGGTCAGCTCCTGCGGGTACAGGCGCGACAGACGCTTGAGGGTCTTCATCACCATGCGGAAGTCGTTGACCAGGCGCTCCAGCGCCTCGCCGGAGATCCCCGGGGCTTCGTCGTTCAGGTGCAGGCTGGCATCTTCAAGAGCCGACTGGGTCATGTAGTCTTCCATGGCGTCGTCGTCTTTGATGTATTGCTCTTGCTTGCCTTTCTTGACCTTGTACAGCGGCGGCTGGGCGATGTAGATGTAGCCGCGCTCGATCAGCTCCGGCAGCTGACGGAAGAAGAAGGTCAGCAGCAGGGTACGGATGTGCGAACCGTCGACGTCAGCATCGGTCATGATGATGATGTTGTGATAACGCAGCTTGTCGATGTTGTACTCTTCGCGGCCGATGCCGCAGCCCAGTGCGGTGATCAAGGTGCCCACCTCTTGCGAGGAGATCATCTTGTCGAAGCGCGCCTTCTCGACGTTGAGGATCTTGCCCTTGAGCGGCAGGATCGCCTGGGTCTTGCGGTTGCGTCCCTGCTTGGCGGAACCGCCAGCAGAGTCACCTTCCACCAGGTAGAGTTCGGACAGGGCCGGGTCTTTTTCCTGGCAGTCCGCCAGTTTGCCCGGCAGGCCGGCGATATCCAGCGCGCCTTTGCGACGGGTCATTTCACGGGCTTTACGCGCAGCTTCACGAGCACGGGCAGCGTCGATCATCTTGCCCACCACCAACTTGGCTTCGTTGGGGTTTTCCAGCAAGAAGTCGGAGAAGTACTTGCCCATTTCCTGTTCGACCGCGGTCTTCACTTCGGAAGACACCAGCTTGTCCTTGGTCTGGGAGCTGAACTTCGGATCCGGCACCTTCACCGAGATGATCGCGGTCAAGCCTTCACGAGCGTCGTCACCGGTGGTGGCGACCTTGTGCTTCTTGGCCAGGCCTTCCTGCTCGATGTAGTTGTTCAGGTTACGCGTCAGGGCCGAACGGAAGCCCACCAGGTGGGTGCCGCCGTCACGCTGAGGAATGTTGTTGGTGAAGCACAACAGGTTCTCGTTGAAGCTGTCGTTCCACTGCAGGGCGATTTCCACGCCGATGCCGTCTTCACGCTGGATGTTGAAGTGGAACACCTGGTTGACCGCAGTCTTGTTGGTGTTCAGGTATTCAACGAAGGCACGCAGGCCGCCTTCGTACTTGAACAGTTCTTCCTTGCCGCTGCGCTCGTCCTTGAGGACGATGCCGACGCCGGAGTTGAGGAAGGACAGTTCACGAATCCGCTTGGCCAGGACGTCCCAGCTGAAGTGGATGTTCTTGAAGGTTTCAGCCGAAGGCTTGAAGTGAATCTGGGTACCGGTGGTTTCGCTGTCGCCAACGATCTTCATCCGCTCTTGCGGAACGCCGTGGACATAGGTCTGTTCCCAGATCTTGCCGCTGCGGCGCACGGTGAGGATCAGCTCTTCGGACAGCGCGTTCACTACCGATACACCCACGCCGTGCAGACCGCCGGAAACCTTGTAGGAGTTGTCGTCGAACTTACCGCCAGCGTGGAGCACGGTCATGATGACCTCTGCCGCCGAGACGCCTTCTTCTTTGTGCACGTCTACCGGAATGCCGCGCCCGTTGTCGCGCACGGTGATGGATTCGTCCGGGTGGATGATGATGCTGATGTCGTCACAATGGCCGGCCAGCGCTTCGTCGATCGAGTTATCGACCACCTCGAACACCATGTGGTGCAGACCGCTGCCGTCATCGGTGTCGCCAATGTACATACCGGGACGTTTGCGTACGGCATCCAAACCTTTCAGCACCTTGATGCTGGTCGAGTCGTACGTATTTTCTTCGCTCATGCCTTCACTCCCGATGGTCGTGGGTCTGGGTGATACGGCCTTGTTCCACGTGGAACAAAGCGACTGGCGTTTCCGTCTGCCAGCCTTCCCTCAATAATTCGTGGTCTACACAGGTGATGAACACCTGGCAGCGTAAGTCTTCCAACAAGCGACAAAGTGCGCGGCGGTGCTGCTCGTCCAGCTCGGACGGCAGGTCATCCACCAGATAAATACACTGACCGCGACGGGCCTGGCTCACCAGATGCCCCTGGGCAATGCGCAAGGCACAGACCACCAACTTCTGCTGGCCACGGGACAAGATGTCCGCGGCGTTGTGTCCGCCTAAGCGCAGACGCAAATCAGCACGTTGTGGGCCGGCCTGGGTATGACCCATTTGCTGGTCACGGTGGAGGGCGGTCGCGAGCACTTCACTGAGCTCTCGTTCCTTGTCCCAACCACGGTAATAGCTAAGCGTCAGGCCCTCGAGCTGCAACAGTTCGCCCAAGGTCCGCTCAAAGACCGGTTTCAAGGCTTTGATGTATGCGCGGCGGTATTCATCGATTTCAGCGCTGGCCTGACACAGTTCCCGGTCCCAGGCCGCTTGCGAAGCGGCGTCAAGTGTACCATGCCGCAGCCATGAGTTCCGCTGCCGCAGGGCCTTCTGCAAGCGCTGCCAGGTGGACATGAAGCGAGGTTCCACATGGAACACTCCCCAGTCCAGGAACTGCCGCCGGATCTTTGGAGCGCCTTCCAGCAGCCGAAAGCTGTCCGGGTTGATCAGTTGCAGCGGCAGGATTTCCGCCAGCTGAGCGGCGCTGCGGGCATTCTGCCCGTCGATGCGTATCTGGAATTCCCCCTGGCGATCGCGGGATATCCCCAGGCTGCTATGCCCGCCCTGAGCCAGCTCCACCTGACCAAACACGGTGCAGGCCAGCTGTTCGTACTGGATCACCGGCAACAGCCGGGCACTGCGAAACGAGCGGGCAAGCCCCAGCAGGTGAATGGCTTCCAGCACGCTGGTCTTGCCACTGCCGTTGGCGCCGTAGAGAAGGTTGATGCGGGGAGAGGGGGAGAAGGTCACCGGGTGCAGATTGCGCACCGCGGTGACCGAGACGCGACTGAGGGACATCTAGCTTCTGCTGAGCATGATTACAGGCGCATCGGCATGACAACGTAAGCCGAGTCGTCGTTGTCGGATTCCTGCACCAGCGCACTGCTGTTGGAATCGGACAGGATCAGGCGAACCTGTTCGGTGGTCATCACGCCCAGCACGTCCAGCAGGTAGCTGACGTTGAAGCCGATTTCCAGCGAGCCGCCGTTGTATTCCACGCCCACTTCTTCTTCCGCTTCTTCCTGCTCCGGGTTGTTGGCCTGGATCTTCAGCTGACCATTGGCCAGTTGCAAACGGATGCCGCGGTACTTCTCGTTGGACAGGATCGCGGTACGGCTGAACGCTTCACGCAGGGCCTGACGGTCGCCGAGCACCAGCTTGTCACCGCCTTTTGGCAGTACGCGCTCGTAGTCCGGGAACTTGCCGTCCACCAGCTTGGAGGTGAAGGTGAATTCGCCAGTGGTGGCACGGATGTGATGCTGGCCCAGGACGATGCTGACGTTGCCGTCCGGCTCGGTCAGCAGGCGCGCCAGTTCCAGGATACCTTTGCGCGGCACGATCACCTGGTGGCGATCCGGCTGGCCGATATCCGCCTGCATCGAGCACATGGCCAGACGGTGACCGTCAGTGGCCACGGCACGGATGATCCCGGCAGACACTTCCAGCAGCATGCCGTTGAGGTAGTAGCGCACGTCCTGCTGGGCCATCGCGAAGCTGGTGCGTTCGATCAGGCGACGCAGGCGGCTCTGCTCCAGTTGGCAGGTCAGCGAGCCAGGGCCTTCTTCCACCGTCGGGAAATCGTTGGCCGGCAGGGTCGACAGGGTGAAGCGGCTACGCCCGGCCTTCACCACCAGCTTCTGCTCATCGACCTTGATGTCGATAAGGGCGTCGTTCGGCAGGCTCTTGCAGATGTCCATCAGCTTGCGCGCGGGAACGGTGATTTCCCCCGGCTCTGCGGGCTCTTCAAGTTGCACACGACCAACCAGCTCGACTTCCAGGTCGGTACCGGTCAGCGACAGTTGCTGGCCTTCGACAACCAGCAGCACGTTGGAAAGCACCGGCAAGGTCTGGCGGCGTTCGACGACGCCGGCGACCAGTTGCAGGGGTTTCAACAGGGCTTCGCGTTGAATGGTGAAATGCATGGTCTAGTCCCTTGCCTTAATAAGCTGCGTTGGAGTCATCAAGTGGTCAGAGTACGCAGCAGGTTCTTGTAGTCCTCGCGGATGTCCGCGTCGGATTCCTTAAGTTCATTGATCTTGCGGCAGGCGTGCAGAACCGTGGTGTGGTCACGGCCGCCGAACACATCGCCGATTTCCGGCAGGCTGTGGTTGGTCAGCTCCTTGGACAGGGCCATGGCCACTTGCCGCGGACGGGCCACCGAACGCGAACGTCGCTTGGACAGCAGATCGGAAATCTTGATCTTGTAGTACTCGGCGACGGTACGCTGGATGTTATCCACAGACACCAGCTTGTCCTGCAGCGCCAGCAGGTCCTTCAACGATTCGCGAATCAGCTCGATGGTGATGTCGCGGCCCATGAAGTGCGAGTGGGCGATGACGCGCTTGAGCGCGCCTTCCAGTTCTCGGACATTGGAGCGAATCCGCTGGGCAATGAAGAACGCCGCATCGTGAGGCAGTTCGACCTTGGCCTGGTCGGCCTTCTTCATCAGGATCGCGACGCGGGTTTCCAGCTCCGGCGGCTCGACGGCCACCGTCAGGCCCCAGCCGAAGCGGGACTTGAGGCGTTCTTCCAGCCCTTCGATTTCCTTGGGATAGCGGTCGCTGGTGAGGATCACCTGCTGGCCGCCTTCGAGGAGGGCGTTGAAAGTGTGGAAAAACTCTTCCTGGGAACGCTCCTTGCGAGCGAAGAACTGAATGTCATCGATCAGCAGCGCATCGACCGAACGGTAGAAGCGCTTGAACTCGTTGATGGCATTGAGCTGCAAGGCCTTGACCATGTCTGCCACGAAACGCTCGGAATGCAGGTACACGACCTTGGCATTCGGGTTCTTCTTTAACAGGTGGTTACCCACAGCATGCATCAAGTGGGTCTTACCCAGGCCGACGCCGCCATAAAGGAAGAGCGGGTTGTAACCGTGCTTGGGATTGTCCGCCACCTGCCAGGCCGCCGCGCGGGCCAGCTGGTTGGACTTGCCCTCGACGAAATTCTCGAAAGTGAAGGTGCGGTTCAGGTAGCTGGTGTGCTTGAGCGCACCCTCCACCTGGACAGTACGCTGCTCGGCGCGCACCGGCGCCTGCTGCGAGCTGGCGCCCGCCATCGGGTCGAAGCTGTCACGAGAGGGTTCTTCGCTGACTTCGGCAGTCTTCTGCACAGCCGCTTTCTTGGCCGGGGCAGAAGCAGGTGCCGGAGTGGGCGCAGGAGCAGCAGCCGGAGCGGAATTGGCCGCCGCCGCTTGCAGTGCTTGCGAGGCAGCAGCTGCCAATGGCGCATTAGGTGCGGCGCGAGGTGCCGAACTGCGTTTGCTGCCTATTAATAAGGAAAGAACCGGAGCGCTGCCGTTGCCGTGTTCATCCAGCAGCTCGAGCACGCGACCCAGGTACTTTTCATTGACCCAATCGAGAACAAAACGATTCGGTGCGTAAACACGCAACTCGTCGCCTTCGGCTTCGACCTGTAGCGGGCGGATCCAAGTGTTGAATTGCTGGGCAGGCAGCTCATCACGCAGAAGCTCCACGCACTGCTGCCAAAGTTCCACTGACACGGATATCCCCTAAGTTGAAAGCCGGTGAGGCAAAAACAAGCGGCCATTGTAGCGATCAGCCGCCCACTTATCCACATGTAGCGTGCCCTCAGGACACTAAGAATCAACGTCTTACCCCGAATAAACACGACCAGCGGTATGTGCATAAGCTCTGTGGATAACCCCACTTGAGGTCGTTGCACAACTCGGGTCGAAACTCTGTGGGTAACTCGGCTGTGGATAACTGCTCGTTCCACGCACAGGTTTTCCGATAGCGCAGCACAGGCAGGACACCGTTTCTCAACCGTGTTGTCATTCTCTGTACAGTACGGAATAGAAGGGCTTAAGCCAGTTATCCACAGAAGGTGCAGTCCCTAGCCTTTATAAGCTTTACAGAAAAGCTTTAAATACTTTCCTTCTTTATTTTTATATCTAGCTGACCCTGGCTCACAACCCCGTCCCCGGACATACATAGATAAAGGAAAAGCTGGTTGGAAATTGACCTAGAGGCTTGCTTTCTCTAGAATCGCCGATCTCTTAAAACGGGGGCCATTCCGGCCCGTTGTGGACGAACCAGGTAACACGACATGAAACGTACTTTCCAACCAAGCACTATCAAACGCGCTCGTACCCACGGTTTCCGTGCTCGCATGGCTACCAAGAACGGTCGTGCCGTCCTGTCGCGTCGTCGCGCCAAAGGTCGTGCGCGTCTGGCAGTTTGATAATCCGGCACTGGAGGTGAGTCAGGACTTCAGTCGGGAAAAGCGTCTGCTTACTCCTCGGCACTTCAAGGCGGTCTTTGACTCCCCTACCGGCAAGGTTCCGGGGAAAAATCTCCTGCTCCTTGCGCGCAACAACGATCTTGATCATCCCCGTCTGGGGCTCGTGATCGGGAAAAAGAGCGTAAAGCTCTCCGTTGAGCGCAATCGCCTCAAGCGTCTGATGCGCGAATCGTTTCGTCTCCACCAGGACTCACTGGTCGGATGGGATATCGTTATCGTCGCGCGCAAAGGTTTGGGCGATGTAGAAAACCCCGAATTGATTCAGCATTTCGGCAAGCTCTGGAAACGTCTGGCGCGCAACAAGCCGGAACCAGCAGTCAAATCCGAAACTGTAGGGGTAGACAGTCCCGATGCGTAAACTGGCCCTCGTTCCGATCCAGTTTTATCGCTATGCCATTAGTCCTCTGATGGCCAATCACTGTCGTTTCTACCCCAGTTGTTCCTGCTACGCGTTGGAAGCCATCGAAAATCATGGCCTTCTACGCGGTGGCTGGCTGACCTTTCGTCGTTTAGGTCGCTGTCATCCGTGGAATCCCGGTGGTTATGACCCGGTTCCACCTATCCCTACCTCCCGTTCTTCTTCGATGGCCGAGTAATCATGGATATCAAACGCACGATCCTGATCGTCGCCCTGGCAATCGTGTCCTATGTCATGGTTCTTAAATGGAACCAGGATTATGGCCAGGCTGCCCTGCCGACTCAGAATGTTGCTTCCAGCACGACCGCCCCGGGCTTGCCGGATGCGCCAACAGGCACTTCCGCTGCCAACGACGACATTCCGCGCGCGGCAAGTGACACCACCGCACCCGCTGAAGCGCCTGTAGCTGCAAGCAAAGATCTCATTCAGATCAAAACGGATGTGCTCGACTTGGCTGTCGATCCACAAGGTGGGGATATCGCGCAACTGCGTTTGCCACTGTATCCACGTCGTCAAGACCACCCGGAAATCCCGTTCCAGCTGTTCGATAACGGCAACGAGCGGACTTACCTGGCGCAGAGCGGCCTGATTGGCAGCAATGGCCCGGACGCAAGCCCGGCTGGTCGCCCGATCTACTCCTCGGAGAAGAAAAGTTATCAACTGGCTGATGGTCAGGACCAATTGGTGGTCGACCTGAAATTCAGCAAGGACGGTATCAACTACATCAAGCGCTTCACCCTGAAGCGTGGCCTGTATGACATCACCGTTTCCTACGTGATCGACAACGAAAGCGCTCAACCTTGGACCGGTGCGATGTTCGCCCAGCTCAAGCGCGACGCCAGTTCCGATCCCTCCTCCAGCACCGCTACTGGCACCGCGACTTACCTGGGCGCCGCCCTGTGGACAAGTTCCGAGCCGTACAAAAAAGTGTCCATGAAAGACATGGACAAGGTGAACGAGGACAAATCCAAGGCTCCGATCACTGAAAGCGTTCAGGGTGGTTGGGTTGCCTGGCTGCAACACTACTTCGTGACCGCCTGGATTCCGCCAAAAGGCGAGAACAACCAGGTTCTGGCGCGCAAGGACAGCAAAGGCAACTACATCATCGGCTACACCGGCCCTTCGATGACCGTTGCTCCAGGCGCCAAGGCCGAGACCAGCGCGACTCTGTACGCCGGTCCGAAAAGCCAGGCCGTGCTGAAAGAGTTGTCCCCAGGTCTGGAACTGACTGTCGACTACGGCTTCCTGTGGTTCATTGCCCAGCCGATCTTCTGGCTGCTGCAACATATCCACAGCCTGGTCGGTAACTGGGGCTGGTCGATCATCTTCCTGACCATGCTGATCAAAGGGATCTTCTTCCCATTGTCGGCTGCCAGCTACAAATCGATGGCGCGCATGCGTGCCGTGGCTCCGAAACTGGCCGCGCTGAAGGAAAAATTCGGCGACGATCGTCAGAAAATGTCCCAGGCGATGATGGAGCTGTACAAGAAAGAGAAGATCAATCCGCTGGGCGGCTGCTTGCCGATCCTGGTACAGATGCCGGTCTTCCTGTCCTTGTACTGGGTACTCCTGGAAAGCGTGGAAATGCGCCAGGCGCCGTTCATGCTGTGGATTACCGACCTGTCGATCAAGGATCCGTTCTTCATCCTGCCGATCATCATGGGCGCCACCATGTTCATCCAGCAGCAGCTGAACCCGACGCCTCCGGATCCGATGCAGGCCAAGGTGATGAAAATGATGCCGATCATCTTCACCTTCTTCTTCCTGTGGTTCCCGGCCGGCCTGGTGCTGTACTGGGTAGTGAACAACTGCCTGTCGATCGCTCAACAGTGGTACATCACTCGTAAGATCGAAGCGGCTACCAAGAAAGCAGCTGCCTGACCTACGCTGTGGATAACCACACAAGACGCCCCCTAGTGGGGCGTTTTGCTATCTGTCACTTTTGTCTGGATGTCGGGTTATGAATGTCCCTCGTGAAACCATCGCCGCCATTGCCACCGCCCAGGGGCGCGGCGGCGTGGGCATCGTACGGATTTCCGGGCCCCTGGCGGGCGCGGCGGCCAAGGCCATCAGTGGTCGCGAACTGAAGCCGCGTTTTGCGCATTACGGGCCATTTCTCAGTGCCCAGGCAGAGGTCCTGGACGAAGGCATCGCCCTGTATTTCCCGGGCCCGAACTCCTTCACCGGGGAAGATGTACTGGAACTCCAGGGCCATGGCGGCCCGATTGTTCTCGATATGCTGCTGCAGCGCTGCCTGGAGCTGGGCTGCCGCCTGGCCCGGCCGGGTGAATTCAGTGAACGTGCATTTCTCAATGACAAACTGGACCTGGCCCAGGCCGAAGCCATCGCCGACCTGATTGAAGCCAGTTCGGCACAGGCTGCCCGCAACGCCCTGCGTTCGTTGCAGGGGGCTTTCTCTCAACGTGTGCATAACTTGACCGAGCAGTTGATCGCCTTGCGGATCTATGTCGAAGCGGCGATTGATTTTCCCGAGGAGGAAATCGATTTCCTCGCCGATGGTCATGTACTGAGCATGCTCGATGCGGTTCGTGATGAGTTATCCACAGTGCTGCGTGAAGCAGGGCAGGGCGCCTTGCTGCGTGACGGCATGACCGTGGTGATCGCCGGTCGTCCCAATGCCGGTAAATCCAGCCTGCTCAATGCCCTGGCCGGACGCGAGGCAGCAATCGTCACCGATATCGCCGGCACCACCCGGGACATCCTGCGCGAACATATCCACATCGATGGCATGCCACTGCATGTGGTGGACACCGCCGGGCTGCGGGATACCGAGGACCAGGTGGAAAAGATCGGTGTCGAACGGGCACTCAAGGCCATCAGCGAGGCCGACCGGGTGTTGCTGGTGGTAGACGCCACCGCGGCTGAAGCGGCGGACCCCTTCGCCCTGTGGCCGGAGTTTCTCGAGCAGCGGCCAGACCCGGCCAAGGTCACGCTGATTCGCAACAAGGCCGATCTGACCGGCGAACCCATCGCCCTGGAAACCTGTGATGACGGCCACGTCACCATCAGCCTCAGTGCCATGGCTGCCGGCAGCGGGCTGGAGCTGCTGCGTGACCACCTGAAAGCCTGCATGGGTTATGAACAGACCTCCGAAAGCAGCTTCAGCGCGCGCCGTCGGCACCTGGAGGCACTGCGCTACGCCAGTGCCGCCCTGGAACATGGCCGGGCACAGCTGACCCTGGCCGGTGCCGGCGAACTGCTGGCCGAGGACCTGCGCCAGGCTCAGCAGTCGCTGGGGGAAATCACCGGAGCCTTCAGTTCCGATGATCTGCTGGGGCGAATCTTCTCCAGTTTCTGCATCGGCAAGTAGATTCGCCCCCGATGGGCTCCGGCAGAGGTTATCCACAGCCCTGCCGGTAGCGGTCGGGTTTACTCCACTGACAGGTAGATTCGTGTCTGCAGCTGTGCGGGCGGTGTGGTGCGCGGATCGTTTACATACTGTTCGAACATCGGAAAATTCCCCGGCGTCAGGCCACTCTCGGGCAGCCACTCGGAGAACATCCAGGCATAGGCTTTGCCCATCTCGTTGTAGGGGCCAACGTAATTCAGTATTGCGTAGCGCCCTTGAGGGATTTCGAACCTTTCCAGCTTTTCCCCCAGATCCGCATCAGGCGCGACCGAGACCCCGGCCAGGGAACGCAACTGCTCGGTCGGAACCTGCTCGGGGTCGTTGAAGTAAACACCGAACCCGCAGGCGGCCGGGTGCATGAGCCCCTGGCTGGCGGCCAGCATGAAAACACGGGTGAACACCGGACCGATTTCCTGATAGGAACCCTGATGAGGCAAGGCAGCCAGGACAACGCCAGGGAAATGTTCAACAGTAATGGGGTACATATTTTTTGACTCCTTGGTGTCGAAAGGACGGGAACGGGTTGCGCGATAACGCCCAGGTGGCAACCCGAACACGCCAGAGAATGCCCGGTTGAAGGCCGCTCCCGATTCGTACCCGGCACGCAAGGCCACCTCGGCCAGGTCCTCTTCCGTACCTGCCAGCGCCGCGGCAGCCAGATGCATGCGCATCCGTTGCACCGTGGCGTTCAGCGTTTCTCCCATCATCGCGCGGTAAATGCGGTGAAAGTGATAAGCCGACATGCAGGCCAGGTCCGCCAGGTGGTACAGGTCCGGATCGCTGTGTGGATGGCTTGCCAGCCAACGCAGCACCGGCTCCATGCGCTGGCCGTAATGGATTCGGGTTGCAGGTTTCATAAGGCCTCCTTGGCACTCCACTGTAGCGACGGCAGATTTGCAGATTTTGCGATTTTTACCGGCCACAGGGGAGAGCGACGTTACCTTTACCCCCCTCCCCGGCCGCCGCTGATAAACCTGCGGTCTTGAGTAACAGCCCACTTTCGAAGATGGGCCATTTTTCCTTGGTTTTCCTGAGGAATCGGTCTGTTTTGCCGTTTTTTAGTGAGTTTCCCACGTGGTACCTGATTTGCATCCCGGTGGATGGACAGGTTTGTACACCTGAGGAAACAGTCCGGCATTCAAGGAATAGAAATGGCTAACGCGAATTCTGCATTGCACCGTGGCTTGAGTACCCGGCATATCCGCTTCATTGCGTTGGGTTCTGCCATTGGCACGGGCCTGTTCTACGGTTCGGCGGCGGCGATCCAACGGGCCGGCCCTTCGGTCCTGCTGGCGTACCTGATTGGCGGTGCAGCCATCTACCTGACCATGCGCGCCCTGGGGGAAATGGCGGTGAGGACACCGGTTTCCGGCTCCTTCGGACAATACGCCAGCACCTACCTGGGGCGTTTCCCGGGTTTTCTGACCGGCTGGAGCTACGCCTTTTCGATGCTCATGGTGTGCCTGGCGGACGTCACTGCCTTTGGCGTCTACATGGGCCTGTGGTTTCCCGAAACCCCCAGGTGGATCTGGGTACTGAGCATCGTCCTGGGGATCGGCGCCTTGAACCTGTGCAGCGTCCGGGTGTTCGGCGAGCTGGAGTTCTGGCTGTCGCTGCTCAAGGTCGGTGCCATCGTGGCCATGATCGTCGGCGGCTTTACCCTGCTGTTCTTCGGCATCCAGCTCGGAGACGAACAAAGCCGTGGGGGGCTGGGCAATCTCTGGGAATACGGTGGTTTTTTCCCGAATGGCGTCGAGGGCATGATCGCCTCCTTCACCATTGTCATGTTCGCTTTCGGCGGAATCGAAGTCATAGGCATCACTGCCGGCGAGGCCAAGGACCCACAACGCATGATTCCCAAGGCCATCAACTCGGTGCCATTACGGATCCTGATCTTCTACGTGCTCACCTTGCTGATCCTGTTGACGCTGGCTCCCTGGTCGAGCATCGGCAGCCATGGCAGCCCGTTCGTGCAGATCTTCAGCAGCCTGGGAATAGATTCGGCGGCCACGGTGTTGAACATCGTGGTGATTTCCGCCGTGGTCTCGGCCATCAACAGCGATATCTTCAGTGCCGGACGCATGATGTACGGCATGGCGGCCATGGGTCAGGCGCCGGCGGTGTTCGCCAGTACGTCACGCTTCGGCGTGCCCTGGATGACCGTGCTGGTGATGTCCGTGGCGTTATTGCTGGGAGTACTGCTGAACTACTGGATCCCGCAGGAACTGTTCCTGATCTTTGCTTCATTGGTGACCTTTTCGGTGGTCTGGGTCTGGTTGATGATCCTGCTGTCGCAAATGGCCATGCGCCGCCGCATGAGCCGGAGCGAAATCGAAGCGCTGCATTTTCCTGTGCCCCTGGGCAACCTCGGGCAGATGTGCGCGGTGGTTTTCATGCTGTTTGTATTCGTGGTGCTGGGTGTCTTTCCCGATACCCGGCTGGCGTTGTATGTGGGATTGGGCTGGCTGGCCTTGCTGTCGTTGGCTTACTGGATATGGATCAAACCGGGCACGATCGACCATCACATGGCGATACAAGGAATCGACGCCCAAGAAAAGGAGTAACCCATGCACAGATTCGAGTTGCCGCTCTCCACTGTCGAAGCGTTCCAGCGCGACGGAGCGATCTGCATTCGTCAATTGTTCAACACCGCCGAAGTGGCTTTGCTGGAGCAGGGCATCGAACACAACCTGGCACTTCCCAGCGAGCGGGCCAAGGTGGCCAGCCGTCCCGATGATCCGGGCTGGTTTTTCGAGGATTTCTGCAACTGGCAGGAGAACCCGGCCTATCGGCAGTTCATCTTCGAGAGCCGGGTTGGCCATGTGGCCGCCCAGTTGATGGGCAGTGAACAGGTCAGGCTTTATCACGATCATCTGCTGGTCAAGGAACCCAACACCCGACAGCGCACTCCCTGGCATCAGGATCAGCCGTACTACAACGTCGAGGGCCAGCAGAACTGCAGCATGTGGATGCCGGTGGACCCGGTAGCCAGGGAATCGACCCTGGAGTTCGTTGGCGGTTCGCACAAAGGGCCCTGGCTGATGCCCAGGACCTTCCTCGACAACCAGGCCAAGTGGTTCCCGGAGGGCAGCCTGGCGGATCTTCCGGACATCGAGGCCGATCGATCGGCGTGGAACATTCTGGGTTGGGACCTGCAGCCCGGCGACGCGGTGTTTTTCCACATGCTGACCTTGCATGCCGCCGGAGGCGTCAGTGGCAATCGGCGCCGCCGAGCTTTTTCCCTGCGCTTTCTGGGGGACGATATGCGCCACGCACCACGCCCCTGGCGAACCTCGCCGGAGTTTCCCGGCCTGGCCGAGCACCTGCCGAGCGGGGCGAGGTTGGAACATCCATTGTTTCCACCGTTGTGGCCAAGAGAACCGGCCTGAAAGCCGTTTATCCACAGACGAGCGTGTTTCCTGCGAACGTCTGTGGACAACCAGAATCAGATTGATCCGATATTCACCCTCGAAGTTGCAGATCAACATTGTCGGTCGCGGCTATTTGGCGGCCCTGCGCTCAGCCCTCGGTCAAGCCGGGTGAAAGCTGACGCCGGCCGGTGTATGACCCAGCTCATGGAAGGTGTTTATGCGCTTCAGTCGTTGTTTCGCTGCTTTCAGTCTCGTCCTTGCCTGGCAAGGCGCCCTGGCTCAAGCACCACTTGAGCATGTTGTGATGACGGAGCGCAGCAATGCCTTCGAACAAGCCAGCCGTTCTGCCATTCCTGGCCCTGCCAGCATCCGACTGTTGGGCAAGGCGACCTTGGAACTGGCCCAGGACCATGTGTTTGTCGGGCCATCAGAAGCCTTTCGGATTCTCCAATCCTTCGACTCCAACACGAAGGGCTCAGAAGTTCTGGGCCTGGTGTTTCCCAAGGATCATGGCCAACAGTGGTTTGTCTCGGTTGATACCCATGAGCCACGGGGAACGGCCCATCAGGCTGAGCAGGTGCAGGCCAGCAACACCACTGGCCAGGGTTTTGCGCCGCTGAAGTCATCGCCCTGGATCGGCCAGGCCGTGGTTGAAGCAAGAAAGTCCCTGCCGGCACTCAATGGCGACAACGCCGTAGGTAGCCCATTCGCCTTGAATCTGACGGCAACAATGGCCGGTGATGAGGTTGGGCGGCTCAACGCTCAGGCACTGGCCAAGGCCTTTCACTATCAACAGGACAACCAGCCCGAGAGTGCTCTCGCGTTATTGAAAAAGTACTGGGTGGTCCTGGCGGTGCTACTGCTGGGCATGAGCTGGTGGGTTCAGGGTCGGTTGGCCCGAATGACTTCCTGAACATCGGCCAGATCCTCGCTGGTTATCTACAGGCAGGCCCGTAAAGGCCTGCCTGTTTTCGTTTGGGGCATTTTTTTACATGAGGTTTTGCCGGAGTCGGACCCCGCGAAAGGAATCTGCGTGGGCGCCAGCCTGGAAAAAGGTGGATTTCTGTGGATTAAGCCCTGTGAATAACTGCCCTTCAGCTCAGTTGATAACCGGGCTTCAAAACTGAGGAAAACCACCCCTGTGGATAACCACCCCATTCATCCACAGGCTTAAACCGGTTATCCAAGGGCCTCATTGCCACCTAACCACAGACTTTAAAATCTCTGTACACATTGAATATAAAGGCCTATAGCAATCTATCCACAGATAGGGTGCTGTATAAGAATAAACATAAAAACAAGGTTTTAATAAATCTCTCTCTTTTAATTTCTATTGTCCGTCAGTCATCCACAGCTGGTTAAATTTTGTGCAAAGGGTTCTTTAGAAAGGTCGAAGTCCCTATACTTGCCGCCTTGGTCCAAAAACCAACCCGACAACTACTCCTAATTACTCCTACTTGAAGCAGGCACGAGGTGCGTGGTGGATTTCCCTTCCCGTTTTGAAGTGATCGTCATCGGCGGCGGTCATGCCGGTACCGAGGCAGCACTTGCATCAGCACGCATGGGGGCAAAAACCCTGTTGCTGACGCATAACGTGGAAACCCTCGGTGCCATGAGCTGCAATCCCGCGATTGGCGGCATTGGCAAAAGCCATCTGGTCAAGGAAATCGATGCCCTGGGCGGCGCGATGGCCATGGCTACAGATAAAGGCGGCATTCAGTTTCGCGTGTTGAACAGCCGTAAAGGCCCAGCCGTGCGCGCTACCCGCGCTCAGGCCGACCGCATTCTGTATAAGGCAGCGGTTCGCGAGATTCTCGAAAACCAGCCCAACCTGTGGATATTTCAACAGGCGGCTGATGACCTGATCGTTGAACAGGATCAGGTACGCGGTGTGGTAACGCAGATGGGCCTGCGTTTCTTCGCGGAGTCCGTGGTGCTGACCACCGGAACCTTCCTCGGCGGACTTATCCACATCGGTATGCAGAACTACTCCGGTGGCCGTGCCGGTGATCCGCCCTCGATTGCCCTGGCGCAACGTCTGCGGGAACTGCCTTTGCGTGTCGGCCGCCTGAAAACCGGTACGCCACCGCGTATCGATGGCCGTTCTGTGGATTTCTCGGTGATGACCGAACAGCCGGGCGATACGCCTATTCCGGTGATGTCGTTCCTGGGCTCGAAAGAACAGCATCCGCAGCAGGTCAGTTGCTGGATTACACACACCAACGCGCGTACCCACGAAATCATCGCGTCGAACCTTGACCGTTCGCCGATGTATTCCGGGGTGATCGAAGGCATCGGACCGCGTTACTGCCCCTCGATCGAAGACAAGATCCATCGCTTTGCCGACAAGGAAAGCCATCAGGTCTTCATCGAGCCCGAAGGCCTGACCACCCATGAGCTGTACCCGAACGGGATATCCACATCCTTGCCGTTCGATGTGCAGTTGCAGATCGTGCAATCGATTCGCGGTATGGAAAACGCTCATATCGTGCGCCCGGGTTATGCCATCGAGTATGACTACTTCGATCCGCGGGATTTGAAGTACAGCTTGGAAACCAAGGTCATCGGCGGTCTGTTCTTCGCTGGCCAGATCAATGGCACCACCGGTTACGAAGAGGCTGGCGCCCAAGGTTTGCTGGCCGGGGCCAACGCCGCACTGCGCGCCCAGGGCAAAGACAGCTGGTGCCCGCGTCGCGACGAGGCCTACATCGGCGTACTGGTCGATGACCTGATTACCCTGGGCACCCAGGAACCGTACCGGATGTTCACTTCCCGGGCGGAATACCGCTTGATCCTGCGCGAAGACAACGCCGACCTGCGCTTGACCGAAAAAGGACGCGAGCTGGGGCTGGTGGATGACGTGCGCTGGGCCGCTTTCTGCAAGAAACGCGAAGGTATTGCCCAGGAAGAGCAGCGCTTGAAGTCCACCTGGGTTCGGCCGGGTACCGAGCAGGGCGATGCCATTGCGCAAAAATTCGGCACGCCGCTGACCCATGAGTACAACTTGCTGAACCTGCTGAGCCGCCCGGAAATCGACTACGCTGGTCTGGTCGAAGTGACCGGGCAGGGGGCAGAAGATCCACAGGTAGCGGAACAGGTCGAGATCAAGACCAAATACGCCGGCTACATCGATCGTCAGCAGGATGAAATTGCCCGTTTGCGCGCCAGCGAAGACACCAAGCTGCCTGTGGATATCGATTACAGCGGCATTTCCGGGCTGTCGAAGGAAATCCAGAGCAAGCTCGGCGCGACTCGCCCGGAAACCCTGGGCCAAGCCTCGCGTATTCCCGGGGTCACCCCGGCAGCGATTTCCCTGTTGATGATTCACCTGAAAAAACGCGGCGCGGGCCGTCAGTTGGAGCAAAGCGCTTGAGTTCTATGGTCACCCCACAACACGCGGATGAGTTATCCACAGGTGCGCGCCAGCTCGGTGTCGAGCTGACCCCGGTTCAGCATGAATTGCTACTGGGTTACCTGGCCTTGCTGATCAAGTGGAACAAGGCCTACAACCTGACCGCGGTGCGCGATCCCGACGAAATGGTTTCCCGCCATCTGCTCGACAGCCTGAGTGTGATGTCGTTCATCGAAAACGGCCGTTGGCTGGACGTCGGTAGCGGCGGCGGGATGCCCGGCATCCCCCTGGCGATCCTGTTTCCCGAGTCGCAAGTCACCTGCCTGGACAGCAACGGCAAGAAAACCCGCTTCCTGACCCAGGTCAAACTCGAACTCAAGCTGGACAACCTGCAAGTTATCCACAGCCGGGTCGAAGCCTTCACCCCTGAGCAGCCTTTCAACGGGATCATTTCCCGGGCGTTCAGCAGCATGGAGAACTTCACCAACTGGACCCGCCACCTGGGCGACCGCGATACACGCTGGCTGGCAATGAAGGGCGTCCATCCCTCGGATGAGCTGTTAGCATTGCCGGCAGACTTCCACCTCGATAGCGAACACGCCTTGGCCGTACCCGGTTGCCAAGGCCAACGCCATCTGCTGATACTGCGCCGCACGGCATGATTGGGAACACAAGCAAGAATGGCTAAGGTATTCGCGATAGCGAACCAGAAAGGTGGCGTGGGCAAGACCACCACCTGCATCAACCTCGCAGCATCCCTGGTAGCGACCAAGCGCCGGGTGCTGTTGATCGATCTTGATCCACAGGGCAACGCCACCATGGGTAGCGGTGTGGATAAACATAGTTTGGAAAACTCGGTCTATGACCTGCTGATCGGCGAATGCGACCTGGCCCAGGCCATGCATTTCTCTGAACACGGCGGTTACCAGCTGCTGCCGGCCAACCGCGACCTGACCGCGGCGGAAGTGGTGCTGCTGGAAATGCAGATGAAGGAAAGCCGTCTGCGCAGCGCCCTGGCGCCGATCCGCGAGAACTACGACTACATTCTGATCGACTGCCCGCCGTCGCTGTCGATGCTCACCCTCAACGCCCTGGTGGCCGCCGATGGGGTGATTATCCCCATGCAGTGCGAGTACTACGCGCTGGAAGGGTTGAGCGACCTTGTGGATAACATCAAGCGCATCGCCGAACTGCTCAACCCGGAGCTGAAGATCGAAGGCCTGTTGCGCACCATGTTCGACCCGCGCCTGAGCCTGATGAACGATGTTTCCGCGCAGCTCAAGGAACACTTCGGTGATCAGCTGTATGACACCGTCATTCCGCGCAACATCCGCTTGGCCGAAGCGCCGAGCTACGGCATGCCGGCTTTGGCGTACGACAAACAATCCCGTGGCGCGCTGGCCTATCTGGCCCTGGCGGGCGAGATGGTTCGCCGGCAACGTAAACAATCGCGCGTCGCAGCCGCCCAGCCAACTTAAGGAATCCCCATGGCCGTCAAGAAACGAGGTCTCGGACGTGGACTGGATGCACTGTTGAGTGGTCCGACTGTCAGCGCACTGGAAGAACAAGCGGTGCAGGCTGACCAGCGTGAACTGCAACACCTGCCCCTGGACCTGATCCAGCGCGGCAAGTACCAGCCGCGCCGGGACATGGATCCGCAAGCGTTGGAAGAGCTGGCGAATTCGATCAAGACCCAGGGCGTGATGCAGCCGATCGTGGTGCGTCCTATCGGTGGTGGTCGTTTCGAGATCATCGCCGGTGAACGTCGCTGGCGCGCCAGCCAGCAGGCCGGCCAGGAAACCATCCCGGCGATGGTCCGCGATGTGCCGGATGAAACCGCCATCGCCATGGCATTGATCGAGAACATCCAGCGCGAAGACCTCAATCCCATCGAGGAAGCCGTGGCCCTGCAGCGTCTGCAGCAGGAGTTCCAGCTGACTCAGCAACAGGTCGCCGAAGCGGTGGGCAAGTCCCGTGTCAGCGTGGCCAACCTGCTGCGCCTGATTGCCTTGCCGGAAGTGATCAAGACCATGCTGTCCCACGGCGACCTGGAAATGGGCCATGCCCGTGCCTTGCTCGGATTGCCGGAAAATCAACAGGTTGAAGGGGCGCGACACGTTGTCGCACGAGGCCTCACCGTGCGCCAGACCGAGGCCCTGGTTCGCCAGTGGTTGAGTGGCAAACAGGAGCCTGCTGAACCGGTCAAGCCAGACCCGGATATCGCCCGTCTCGAGCAGCGTCTGGCCGAGCGCCTAGGCTCTGCGGTGCAGATCCGCCACGGAAAGAAGGGCAAGGGACAGCTGGTTATCGGCTACAACTCCCTGGATGAGTTGCAAGGCGTCCTTGCTCACATCCGCTGAAACATTTCCTTATGTAGCGCGCAGTCGGAAATCACTACCCGGCAGTTGAATAGGGGCTGAACCGCCCCTATACTCTGCGCGCATTTTGTCGGCACAAATTATGCCAAGTTATTGAATTCTGGCAGCCGGCCCTTGAGGAGCAAGAGCGATGGAAACCCGCACGCCAAACCGCCTGCCGTTTCATCGCTTGGCGGTTTTCCCGGTGTTATTGGCTCAGTTGGTCATTTTACTGATAGCCGCTCTGGCGCTCTGGCAATGGCGTGGAGTCGTAGCCGGATACTCAGGCCTTTGCGGAGGACTGATAGCCTTGCTACCCAATGTGTATTTCGCTCACAGGGCATTTCGGTTTTCCGGCGCCCGAGCGGCCCAAGCCATCGTCCGGTCTTTTTATGCCGGTGAGGCGGGCAAACTGATTTTGACGGCGGTGCTGTTTGCACTGACGTTTGCAGGTGTGAAGCCATTGGCGCCGCTGGCTGTATTCGGCGTCTTCGTGTTGACCCAATTGGTCAGCTGGTTCGCTCCCCTGCTAATGAGAACAAGACTTTCGAGACCTTAGGGCGTTTGAGGCAACCATGTCAGCAGAAACAACCGCTTCGGGCTATATCCAGCACCACTTGCAGAACCTGACCTTCGGTCAGCTACCCAATGGGAGCTGGGGCTTTGCCCACTCCGCAGCAGAAGCCAAGGAAATGGGCTTCTGGGCATTCCACGTCGATACCCTCGGCTGGTCTGTCGCACTGGGTGTGATCTTCATTCTTCTGTTCCGCATGGCGGCCAAGAAGGCGACTTCCGGCGTGCCGGGCGCTTTGCAGAACTTCGTTGAAGTCATGGTTGGCTTCGTCGATGGCAGCGTGAAGGACAGCTTCCACGGCCGCAGCCCGGTGATCGCGCCGCTGGCACTGACCATTTTCGTCTGGGTGTTCCTGATGAACGCCATCGACCTGGTACCGGTGGACTGGATTCCACAACTGGCCATGTTGATCTCCGGCGATCCGCACATTCCATTCCGTGCCGTATCCACGACTGACCCGAACGCCACCCTGGGCATGGCCCTGTCGGTGTTCGCGCTGATCATTTTCTACAGCATCAAGGTCAAGGGCATCGGCGGTTTCATCGGCGAACTGACCCTGCACCCGTTCGGCAGCAAGAACATCCTGGTTCAGGCGCTGCTGATCCCGGTGAACTTCCTGCTGGAATTCGTGACCCTGATTGCCAAGCCAATCTCGTTGGCACTGCGTCTGTTCGGCAACATGTATGCCGGCGAACTGGTGTTCATCCTGATCGCCGTGATGTTCGGCAGCGGTCTGCTGTGGCTCAGCGGCATGGGTGTGGTTCTGCAATGGGCGTGGGCGGTGTTCCACATCCTGATCATCACCCTGCAGGCCTTTATCTTCATGATGCTGACCATCGTCTACCTGTCGATGGCGCACGAAGAGAACCATTAAGACCAGTCTCGACTAGTCTGATGTCCCTCTCGTTGCGGCGAGAGGGGGCCCGTCTCGGGTCAATGAAACGATTTGTTTTACCGCTTTAATCTAAAAAACCTAAACCATACGACGTAAAAGTCGGGAGGAAAGATGGAAACTGTAGTTGGTCTAACCGCTATCGCTGTTGCACTGTTGATCGGCCTGGGCGCACTGGGTACCGCAATTGGTTTCGGCCTGCTGGGCGGCAAGTTCCTGGAAGGCGCTGCGCGTCAGCCAGAAATGGTTCCAATGCTGCAAGTTAAAATGTTCATCGTTGCCGGTCTGCTCGACGCCGTAACCATGATCGGTGTTGGTATCGCTCTGTTCTTCACCTTCGCAAACCCCTTCGTTGGTCAACTCGCTGGCTAATCACTCGAGTATTCGAGTGGATTGGTGTGACGGACAACGAACGAGCGAGGTGTTGGCGTGAACATTAATGCAACCCTGATTGGCCAGTCCGTTGCGTTCTTAATTTTTGTATTGTTCTGCATGAAGTTCATTTGGCCTCCGGTCATTGCAGCTTTGCACGAACGTCAAAAGAAGATCGCGGATGGACTGGACGCTGCCAGCCGAGCAGCTCGTGACCTGGAACTGGCCCAAGATAAAGCGGGTCAGCAACTGCGCGAAGCTAAAGCTCAGGCAGCTGAAATCATTGAGCAAGCCAAGAAGCGCGGTTCTCAGATCGTCGACGAAGCCCGTGAACAGGCTCGTGTCGAAGCTGAACGTGTGAAGGCTCAGGCTCAGGCCGAGATCGAGCAGGAACTGAACGGTGTCAAAGACGCGCTGCGTGCCCAACTGGGTAGCCTGGCAGTCAACGGCGCAGAGAAGATCCTGGGTGCCACAATCGATCAAAACGCGCACGCAGAGCTGGTTAACAAACTGGCTGCTGAAATTTAAGCGAGGGCGATCATGGCAGAACTGACCACGTTGGCCCGACCTTACGCTAAGGCGGCCTTCGAGCACGCTCAGGCCCACCAGCAGCTGGCCTCTTGGTCAGCCATGCTCGGCCTGGCTGCAGCGGTGTCACAAGATGACACCATGCAGCGCGTGCTTAAGGCCCCGCGACTGACGAGCGCAGAAAAGGCCAGCACTTTTATCGAAGTGTGTGGCGACAAGTTTGATGCACAGGCACAGAATTTCATTCACGTTGCCGCCGAAAACGACCGTCTCCTGCTGTTGCCGGAGATCTCCGCTCTGTTCGACCTGTACAAGGCCGAGCAAGAGAAATCGGTGGATGTGGATGTGACCAGTGCGTTCGCATTGAACCAAGAACAGCAAGACAAACTCGCCAAGGTTCTCAGTGCACGGCTCGGCCGGGAAGTGCGACTGCACGCTGCGGAGGATGCCAGCCTGATTGGTGGCGTCGTAATCCGCGCCGGCGACCTGGTTATCGATGGCTCGATTCGCGGCAAACTCGCGAACCTTGCCGAAGCATTGAAATCTTGAGTTTGAAGGGGCAGCAGAGCAATGCAGCAACTCAATCCTTCCGAAATAAGTGAAATTATCAAGGGCCGCATCGAAAAACTCGATGTGACCTCCCAAGCCCGTAACGAAGGCACTGTCGTCAGCGTATCTGACGGCATCGTGCGGATTCACGGTCTGGCCGACGTCATGTACGGCGAGATGATCGAGTTTCCGGGCGGCGTCTACGGTATGGCCCTCAACCTTGAGCAAGACTCTGTAGGTGCCGTAGTACTGGGCGCGTACACCTCTCTGGCTGAAGGCATGAGCGCCAAGTGCACCGGCCGCATCCTCGAAGTTCCGGTTGGTAAGGAACTGCTGGGTCGCGTAGTCGACGCACTGGGTAACCCAGTTGACGGCAAAGGTCCGCTGAACAACACCGAGACCGACGCGGTCGAGAAAGTTGCTCCAGGCGTGATCTGGCGTAAGTCGGTAGACCAGCCTGTACAGACTGGCTACAAGGCTGTCGATGCCATGATCCCTGTCGGCCGTGGCCAGCGTGAGCTGATCATCGGTGACCGTCAGATCGGTAAAACCGCTCTGGCGATCGACGCGATCATCAACCAGAAAGACAGCGGCATTTTCTGCGTATACGTAGCGATCGGTCAGAAGCAATCGACCATCGCCAACGTGGTTCGCAAGCTGGAAGAAAACGGCGCTCTGGCTAACACCATCATCGTGGCCGCCAGTGCTTCGGAATCGGCTGCACTGCAATTCCTGGCACCGTACTCCGGTTGCACCATGGGCGAATACTTCCGCGACCGCGGTGAAGACGCGCTGATCGTTTATGACGATCTGTCCAAGCAAGCAGTGGCTTACCGCCAGATTTCCCTGCTGCTGCGCCGTCCACCAGGCCGTGAAGCCTACCCAGGTGACGTGTTCTATCTCCACTCCCGTCTGCTGGAGCGCGCATCCCGCGTTTCCGAAGAGTACGTAGAGAAGTTCACCAACGGCGCAGTGACTGGCAAGACCGGTTCCCTGACCGCTCTGCCGATCATCGAAACCCAGGCTGGCGACGTTTCCGCGTTCGTTCCGACCAACGTGATTTCCATCACCGACGGTCAGATCTTCCTGGAATCGGCCATGTTCAACTCGGGCATCCGCCCTGCAGTGAACGCCGGTGTTTCGGTATCCCGTGTGGGTGGTGCCGCTCAGACCAAGATCATCAAGAAGCTGTCCGGTGGTATCCGTACCGCTCTGGCTCAGTACCGTGAACTGGCGGCATTCGCCCAGTTCGCTTCTGACCTGGACGAAGCGACCCGTAAGCAACTTGAGCACGGTCAGCGCGTTACCGAGCTGATGAAGCAGAAGCAATATGCGCCGATGTCCATCGCCGACATGTCCTTGTCCCTGTACGCCGCTGAACGTGGCTTCCTGACGGACGTCGAGATTGCCAAAGTTGGTAGCTTCGAACAGGCCATGATTGCTTACTTCAACCGCGATCACGCCGACCTGATGGCGAAGATCAACGTGAAGGGTGACTTCAATGACGAAATCGACGCTGGCCTGAAAGCCGGTATCGAGAAGTTCAAAGCCACCCAAACCTGGTAAGCCGCAGCGGGAGCCGCAAGGCTCCCGCTTGCTAACCTGATAGGTGTTACATGGCAGGCGCAAAAGAGATTCGCAGTAAGATTGCGAGCATCAAAAGCACGCAAAAAATTACCAGCGCCATGGAAAAAGTGGCGGTCAGCAAAATGCGCAAGGCACAAATGCGCATGGCTGCTAGCCGTCCTTATGCGGAGCGCATCCGCCAGGTTATTGGTCATCTGGCCAACGCCAACCCGGAATATCGTCACCCGTTCATGATCGACCGCGCTATCAAGCGTGTCGGTTACGTTGTGGTGAGCAGTGACCGTGGTCTGTGTGGTGGCTTGAACACCAACCTGTTCAAGGCCCTGGTCAAGGACATGGCGGTAAACCGCGAACAAGGCGTCGAGATCGATCTGTGTGTGGTCGGTAGCAAGGGTGCGGCCTTCTTCCGCAACTTCGGCGGTAACGTCGTTGCAGCTATCAGCCATCTGGGTGAAGAGCCGTCGATCAATGACCTGATCGGCAGCGTCAAGGTGATGCTGGATGCGTACCTGGAAGGCCGGATTGACCGCCTGTCCGTGGTATCCAACAAGTTCATCAACACCATGACCCAGCAGCCGACCGTGGAGCAGTTGATTCCACTGGAGGCAACCCCGGATCAAGAACTCAAGCACCACTGGGACTATCTCTACGAACCGGATGCCAAGGAGCTGCTGGACGGCTTGATGGTCCGTTACGTGGAGTCGCAGGTGTACCAGGCGGTGGTCGAGAACAACGCAGCTGAACAAGCCGCGCGGATGATCGCAATGAAGAACGCTACCGACAACGCCGGTGATTTGATCAGCGATTTGCAGCTGATCTACAACAAGGCGCGTCAGGCTGCGATCACCCAAGAGATCTCGGAAATCGTCGGCGGCGCTGCCGCGGTTTAACGGTTCAAATATTCAGAGGATCCAGCTATGAGTAGCGGACGTATCGTTCAAATCATCGGCGCCGTTATCGACGTGGAATTTCCACGCGACAGCGTACCGAGCATCTACGACGCCTTGAAGGTTCAAGGCGCCGAAACCACTCTGGAAGTTCAGCAGCAGCTGGGCGACGGCGTGGTGCGTACCATTGCGATGGGCTCCACCGAAGGCTTGAAGCGCGGTCTGGACGTCAACAACACTGGCGCAGCCATCTCCGTACCGGTCGGTAAAGCGACCCTGGGCCGGATCATGGACGTACTGGGCAACCCAATCGACGAAGCCGGTCCTATCGGTGAAGAAGAGCGTTGGGGCATCCACCGTCCAGCGCCTTCCTTCGCAGAACAGGCAGGCGGCAACGACCTGCTGGAAACCGGGATCAAGGTAATTGACCTGGTTTGCCCGTTCGCCAAGGGCGGTAAAGTCGGTCTGTTCGGTGGTGCCGGTGTAGGCAAGACCGTAAACATGATGGAACTGATCCGTAACATCGCCATCGAGCACAGCGGTTATTCCGTGTTCGCCGGTGTGGGTGAGCGTACTCGTGAGGGTAACGACTTCTACCACGAGATGAAGGATTCCAACGTTCTGGACAAGGTTGCTCTGGTCTACGGCCAGATGAACGAGCCACCAGGAAACCGTCTGCGCGTAGCGCTGACCGGCCTGACCATGGCCGAGAAGTTCCGTGACGAAGGTAACGACGTTCTGCTGTTCGTCGACAACATCTACCGTTACACCCTGGCCGGTACCGAAGTATCCGCACTGCTGGGCCGTATGCCTTCCGCAGTAGGCTACCAGCCGACCCTGGCTGAAGAGATGGGCGTTCTGCAAGAACGTATCACTTCGACCAAGCAAGGCTCGATCACCTCGATCCAAGCGGTATACGTACCTGCGGACGACTTGACTGACCCGTCGCCAGCGACCACCTTCGCCCACTTGGACGCCACCGTCGTTCTGTCCCGTGACATCGCTTCCCTGGGTATCTACCCAGCGGTAGACCCACTGGACTCGACTTCCCGTCAGCTGGACCCGAACGTGATCGGCAACGAACACTACGAGACCGCTCGCGGCGTTCAGTACGTACTGCAGCGTTACAAAGAGCTGAAGGACATCATCGCGATCCTGGGTATGGACGAGCTGTCGGAAGCCGACAAGCAGTTGGTATCCCGTGCTCGTAAGATCCAGCGCTTCTTGTCGCAGCCGTTCTTCGTGGCTGAAGTCTTCACTGGTTCTCCAGGCAAATACGTTTCCCTGAAAGACACCATCGCTGGCTTCAAAGGCATCCTCAACGGTGACTACGACCACCTGCCAGAACAAGCGTTCTACATGGTCGGCGGCATCGACGAAGCGATCGAGAAAGCCAAGAAACTGTAATCCCGGCGCCCGGCAACGGGCGCTAATTTAGGTTGAGGCAAGCAGATGGCTATGACAGTCCATTGCGATATCGTCAGCGCGGAAGGGGAAATCTTCTCCGGTCTGGTGGAGATGGTGGTTGCGCACGGTGAACTGGGTGATCTTGGTATCGCTCTGGGTCACGCACCGCTGATCACCAACCTGAAGCCAGGTCCGATCCGCTTGATCAAGCAGGGCGGGGAAGCCGAGGTGTTCTACATCTCCGGTGGTTTCCTCGAGGTTCAGCCGAACATGGTCAAGGTTCTTGCCGACACCGTGCAACGCGCTGCCGACCTGGACGAAGCCTCCGCTCAGGAAGCCGTCAAGGCTGCTGAGAAGGCCCTGAATGAAAAAGGCGCAGATTTCGATTACGGTTCTGCTGCTGCACGTCTGGCCGAGGCCGCAGCTCAGCTGCGTACCGTCCAGCAGATCCGCAAGAAGTTCGGCGGCTAAGTCGCAGGCTTCATGTGTGATTGATTAAAAAGGGTAGCCTCGGCTACCCTTTTTATTTTCCGCCATTCACCCCCTCTTGGTCGCAGTCGCCGACCACCCAGGATTGGTAGCCAGTCATGTCTCTCGAAATCGTTATCCTCGCAGCAGGCCAGGGCACCCGCATGCGCTCGGCGCTGCCCAAGGTGCTGCACCCGGTCGCCGGCAATTCCATGCTCGGGCATGTTATCCACAGCGCCCGGCAACTCGATCCACAGCGCATCCACGTGGTGATCGGCCATGGTGCGGATGCGGTGCGCGAGCGCCTGGCGGCCGATGACTTGAATTTCGTGTTGCAGGACAAGCAACTGGGCACCGGCCACGCCGTGGCCCAGGCCGTACCTTTCATTACGGCCGACACGGTGTTGATCCTCTACGGCGACGTGCCGCTGATCGAAGTCGAGACCCTGCAGCGCCTGCTCAAGCAGGCGGGGCCGGAGCAACTGGGCCTGCTCACCGTCGAGCTGGATGACCCGACTGGCTACGGGCGCATCGTCCGTGACGCCAGTGGCAAGGTCACCGCCATCGTCGAGCAGAAGGACGCCGACGAGGCCCAACGCGCGATCACCGAAGGCAACACCGGGATTCTCGCGGTGCCCGGCAAGCGTCTCGGCGACTGGACCGGCCGCCTGTCCAACAACAACGCCCAGGGTGAGTACTACCTCACCGACGTGATCGCCATGGCGGTCAGTGACGGCCTGGTCGTCGCCACCGAACAGCCCCACGACGCCATGGAAGTGCAGGGCGCCAACGACCGCAAGCAACTGGCCGAGCTGGAGCGTCACTACCAGCTGCGTGCCGGCCGCCGGTTGATGGCCCAGGGCGTGACGCTGCGCGACCCGGCACGTTTTGATGTGCGTGGCGACGTCACGGTTGGCCGCGATGTGCTGATCGACATCAACGTGATTCTCGAAGGCCGGGTGGTGATCGAGGACGACGTGGTAATCGGCCCCAACTGCGTGATCAAGGACAGCACCTTGCGCAAGGGCGTGGTGATCAAGGCCAACAGCCACCTCGATGGCGCGGTAATGGGCGAGGGCAGCGATGCCGGCCCGTTCGCCCGCCTGCGTCCCGGCACCGTGCTGGAAGCCCGTGCCCATGTGGGTAACTTCGTCGAACTGAAGAACGCTCACCTGGGCCAGGGTGCCAAGGCCGGCCACCTGACCTACCTGGGCGACGCAGTGATCGGCGCGCGCACAAACATCGGCGCCGGCACCATCACCTGCAACTACGACGGGGTGAACAAGCACAAGACGGTGCTGGGCGAAGACGTGTTCATCGGCTCCAACAACTCTCTGGTAGCGCCTGTGGATATCTTGTCCGGTGCCACCACCGCGGCCGGTTCCACCATCACCCAGAACGTGGCGCCAGCCCAGCTGGCGGTGGGTCGGGCACGACAGAAGAACATCGACGGCTGGAAACGGCCGGAGAAGATCAAGAAGGACTGAGGTTATCCACAGCCCTTTCGCCGGCAAGCCGACTCCTGCATCCATGGGCAGGAGCCGGCTGCCGGCGAATTTTTTCACCTTCCCCGCTTGACGAAGTTTCGATCATGGGTTTTTATTGCGCCTGTTATCTTTCGAATCGAAACTTAAGACCATCATGTCGAAACGCAATACACCTCAACGCCGCCACAATATCCTCGCCTTGCTCAATGAACGGGGCGAAGTGAGTGTCGACGAGTTGGCCAAGCGTTTCGAAACCTCTGAAGTTACGATTCGAAAGGATCTGGCAGCTCTGGAGAGCAATGGCCTGCTGCTACGCCGTTACGGCGGCGCCATTACCATGCCCCAGGAACTGGTCAGTGACCTGGGCCAGCCGGTGTCTCTCTACAAGCAGGCGATTGCTCGTGCCGCGGTGCAACGCATCCGCGAACATGCGCGCATCATCATCGACAGCGGCAGCACCACGGCCGCGATGATCCCCGAACTGGGGCTGCAGCCGGGCCTGGTGGTGATGACCAACTCGCTGAATGTGGCCAACGCCCTGAGCGAGCTGGAACACGAACCGGTGCTGCTGATGACCGGTGGCACCTGGGACCCGCATTCCGAGTCCTTCCAGGGCCAGGTGGCCGAACAGGTTCTACGCTCATACGACTTCGACCAGCTGTTTATCGGTGCCGACGGTATCGACCTGGCCCGTGGCACCACCACCTTCAATGAGTTGCTGGGGTTGAGCCGGGTCATGGCTGAAGTGGCCCGCGAAGTGGTGGTGATGGTCGAATCCGACAAGATCGGCCGCAAGATTCCCAACCTGGAGCTGCCGTGGAGCAGCATCCATACCCTTATTACCGATGATCGCCTGCCTTTCGAGGTCCGCGACCAGATTCAGGCCCGCGGCATAACTCTGATTTGCGCGGCTGTCAGCTAGGAGAGAAACCATGTGTGGAATTGTTGGCGCCGTTGCTGAACGCAATATCACCGCCATTTTGCTGGAAGGCCTCAAGCGCCTCGAATACCGCGGCTACGACAGCGCCGGTGTGGCGGTCTATACCAATGCCGGCAAGCTCGAGCGCATGCGTCGCCCGGGCAAGGTCAGCGAACTGGAACAGGCCCTGGCCGACGAGCCGCTGGTGGGCCGCTTGGGCATCGCCCACACCCGCTGGGCCACCCATGGCGCGCCGTGCGAGCGTAATGCTCACCCGCATTTCTCCGGCGACCTGGCGATCGTGCACAACGGCATCATCGAGAACCACGAAGCCCTGCGCGCGCAGCTCAGCGCCCTGGGGTACGCGTTCACCTCGGACACCGACACCGAAGTCATTGCCCACCTGCTGGACCACAAGCTCAAGGACCTGGGCGACCTCACCACAGCCCTCAAGGCCACCGTCAAGGAACTGCACGGCGCCTACGGCCTGGCCGTGATCAGCGCCAGCCAGCCGGATCGCCTGGTCGCGGCCCGCAGCGGCAGCCCGCTGGTGATCGGCCTGGGCCTGGGGGAAAACTTCCTCGCCTCCGACCAACTGGCCCTGCGCCAGGTCACCGATCGCTTCATGTACCTGGAAGAAGGCGACATCGCCGAAATCCGCCGCGACAGCGTGCAGATCTGGGACATCGACGGCCAGGCCGTGGAGCGCGAAGCGGTGCAGTACCGCGATGGCGCCGAAGCCGCGGAGAAGGGCGAGTTCCGCCACTTCATGCTCAAGGAAATTCACGAACAGCCATCCGTGGTACAGCGCACCCTGGAAGGCCGCCTGAGCGCCAATCAGGTGCTGGTCCAGGCCTTCGGTCCGCAAGCCGCCGAGCTGTTCGCCAAGGTGCGCAATGTGCAGATCGTCGCCTGCGGCACCAGCTACCACGCCGGCATGGTGGCCCGTTACTGGCTGGAAGAACTGGCCGGCATTCCGTGCCAGGTGGAAGTGGCCAGCGAGTTCCGCTACCGCAAGGTGGTGGTGCAGCCCGATACCCTGTTCGTGACCATTTCCCAGTCCGGCGAAACCGCCGACACCCTGGCGGCCTTGCGCAATGCCAAGGAACTGGGCTTTCTCGCCAGCCTGGCGATCTGCAACGTCGGCATCAGCTCGCTGGTGCGTGAATCCGACCTGACCCTGCTGACCCAGGCCGGGCGCGAGATCGGCGTGGCCTCGACCAAGGCCTTCACCACCCAGCTGGTGGGCCTGTTGCTGCTGACCCTGTCCCTGGGCCAGGTGCGTGGCACACTGGCGGCCGGCGTCGAAGCGGAGCTGGTGGAAGAACTGCGCCGCCTGCCGACCCGCCTGGGCGAAGCCCTGGCCATGGACGGCGTGGTGGAAAAGACCGCCGAACTGTTCGCCGACAAGCACCACACCCTGTTCCTCGGCCGTGGCGCCCAGTACCCGGTGGCGATGGAAGGCTCGCTCAAGCTCAAGGAGATTTCCTACATCCACGCCGAAGCCTACCCGGCCGGTGAGCTCAAGCACGGCCCGCTGGCCCTTGTGGATAACGACATGCCGGTGGTCACCGTGGCGCCGAACAACGAGCTGTTGGAGAAACTCAAATCCAACCTGCAAGAGGTGCGTGCCCGTGGCGGCGAGCTGATCGTGTTTGCCGACGAACAGTCCGGCATGACCAATGGCGAAGGCACCCACGTGATCCAGATGCCGCACATCCACGACATCCTCTCGCCGATCCTCTACACCATCCCGCTGCAGCTGCTGTCCTACTACGTCGCCGTGCTCAAGGGCACCGATGTCGACCAGCCGCGCAACCTGGCCAAGTCGGTGACGGTGGAATGAGTGACTTGCAACAAGGCGCTCCTGGTTGAAAACAACATAGTTTGTCTCCAGACAACATAGTGTGTCTCCTTACAACATAGTCTGTCACAATGGCTAACCCCCTGAATTCAGGGGGTTTTCTTTTTCTTAAAGCGCCATTTGTCCAGATTCACTGCTCCATTTCACTCAAGGGGTAAGCTGGAGATTGCTGACCACCATCAAGAGAAGGTGCAGTTTTTTCCTATACCTATTTCGAGACGAAGGTTTGCAGTGCGGCAGGGAGCGCAGGAGGTCTGGGTTGCGCGGTCGCAGGTTTTCTACAGAAGCCGACGTTGAACGGCACATTTCAAATGGATTCGGCCAAGGGGCTGGGGTTAGCTACGTCCCGTGGCTACGCGTGCAGGATGTACCCTCTCAAGGACATTCTCGAAAAGTCCAAGGGGTCAAGGTCGATCGCCTGTACCACCTACTTTCTAATCTCGAATACGGCTACTTTTTAGTTTGCGAGTTTTCGGAAGAAATTATCGACATCCGTGAGCAATACCCGTTGCTTCCAAGAGATCGCGTACAGGCCCATGCCAGTGCGATGGGATTGAATTATCCCAACTACCCAAAGAGTTCAGTTCCATATGTGATGACGACGGATTTTCTCCTAACGGTCATAAAACCAGATGGAAGCTTTGAGACTGTCGCTCGCACAGTCAAGTATGAAAGCGATCTTGTGGGTGAAAGGGCCGGTAGAACACGTGAAAAGCTGGCAATCGAAAAGGAGTTCTGGAATTCACAAGGCGTAGATTGGGAAGTAGTTACGGAAGTTGGCTTTACTGTTGAACTGGTTCAAAACTTAGGGTTACTGCGAAAATTTGCTCAGATACCTCGTGCATTAACACAACCTACTGTGGTGAAAGACTTTCTTTATTGCCTAAGAGAGTTTCAGGGCTACCCTTGGACCACTGCTCAAGTTTTGAAAAAAATTGCAACGAGACTGTTTATTTCGTATCAGGACTCAAGAGCGCTATATCACTACTTGATTTGGCATAAGCGTATTAAACTCGACTTGATACATGTGCCTCTACAAATGGGGTTACCTTTCCCAGAACTACTAATAGTCGAGGATACATATTCCTATTGGAAGACTGCGGAGGGTGCGCTATGAAAATCAAAATAAATGACGTTTTGGAGCCTATAACTGAGCACTCAGCTATACCTGCTTTGGTCCGAGTTTTGTGGCTAGATGAGATAGAAGATGTAATCTGCTTGATCGAAATTACAGCAAATCCACCTCGGCTACCATTTGTATTGGGATGGGAACAAATAAAGTCATCTGTTTTAGCTGGAGATACGAAGACGGCTACGATAAAAACACCAGAGTACTTGTTGGTGTTAGAAGAGGCTCTCGACGAAAAGCAAAAGTCAGATAGAGATAATAAGTGGAATGTTATTTCGCCGCTGATTTTTTCTGAAGTTCCGGGTCAGATATTTTTCTCTGGCGAACTGGGGCGACTCGTTGCAGCTCGCTCAGCCGAGCTTAATATCAATCGCAGACAAATTTATCGTCTTTTATGTAGATATTGGATAAATGGTCAAGTACGAAATGCTCTTCTGAAAAACTATAAAAATGTTGGAAAGTCCGAGCGAGTGTACAACCCGGAAAGTCCTCCAGGCAGGAAACCGAAATTTCAGGGAGTTGAGCTGCAGCAGAACAAGTTTTTGGAGGCTGTAGATAAGAGCTGTATCAAGATCGGTTACGCGCTCTATGTCGATAATGAAGAAGCATCTTTAATTGATGCCTACCATAAAATGCTAGCGAAGTTTTACACGGAAAAAGATCTCTCGAAAAATCCTGAAGCTAGTTTACGCTTATTGCCATCGACACAAATACCTTCTTTTCGTCAGTTTGATTATCAGGGCAAGAAGTTTTTCGATGTGGTGGCGACTGAGCGCGGACGGATGGGGGAAAGACAATGGTTAAAAGACCGTCGCCCTTTATCAGGTTCCGTTCAGGACAAGCTTCGTGGACCATGCCATCAGTTTGAAATTGATGCCACGATTGCCGATATCTATTTGGTGAACAGTTACTCTCGCCACATGCTTATCGGGCGCCCAGTGATTTATGTGGTTATTGATAGCTTTTCAGGCATGATCGTCGGCCTCTATGTAGGTTTAGAAGGTCCGAGTTGGAATGGAGCAAGGCAAGCACTTTTCAATGCATTTACCTCTAAGCAAGATTTCTGTGCTCTCAATGGCGTCACAATAGAAGACGCTGATTGGCCTTGTCACCACCTACCTCATGAGGTGTTCGCCGACCGGGGAGAAATGCTTGGGATTGCAGCTGAGGGACTTGCTACAGGCTTAGGCATTGAGCTGGGTATTGCTCCGCCTTATCGCCCAGACTGGAAGTCGATGGTGGAAAGCAGGTTTAACATCCTGAACTCTTTGACGGGCATCCGATGGTTACCCGGTGGCGTAGCAGCACGCGAGAAAGAAAGAGGTGAGCGGGATTATCGCTTGGACGCGACTCTTAATCTGAAAGAATTCACTAAAATCATTATTAAGTGTGTGCTTCATTACAATAAATTCAATCGTCAGCCTAAAAGACTCACAAAACAAATGGTTGCTGACGCTGTTGAACCTACCCCTTTGTCTATATGGAACTGGGCATTGGAAAATGATTTTGTTGAGCCTAATTATCGATCAGATGATCTGATTTACTTACATTTGCTTCCTAGGGACAGTGGCACAGTTCAAAAGGGAGGTTTGTTATTTAAGGGTATGTATTATATATGCGATATGGTCATTGATAAAAACTGGCTAGCAAAGGCGAGAAGTCAAGGCGTCTGGTCGATTCAATGTTGGTACGACCCAAACTCAGCAGACCACATTTGGATTCAAGGGGACGATAAACAATTTGTTCGCTGTGATTTAAGATATTCAGATCGGAAATATTCGAATTATCGTACTGACGAAATCTACGACATGCTTGAGGCTTATCGTCAAACTCCACCGACGCATAAACGGCTTGAGCTAGAGAGTCGGATCTCTCTTAACGATGAAATTGATAGTGTGGTAAACACTGCCCTAAAAGAAAAAAAAGATGAAATAGCCCCTAAAACGAAATCTGAGCGCATCGGAAATATTCGTGAGAATCGGGCGGAGGAGCGTTTCCGGGAGCGAGCGGAGGTGCAGGTTCCGGAGGGCGTCCGCAGCGTTGATGTAGATGCACCGCAGTCTCCTAAAGATCCTCCTAGGCATTACGCCGGTGCTCGTAGTGCACAAGTGATAGACATGCTCAAACGAATTCGCCCAGGTAAGAAGCCATGAACGGCACTCAAATCTTTGCCTGTTACACCAAGCAACCGATTCCTGAGTATGCAGGCAACCCACTCATCGAAGCGTTGCCGCCAATCCTCCCGGATGAAGCAGCGATGGAACTTATCGCTAATTTTCCATATGAAGCAACTCCAGAGGAGTTGGCATTGGAACGCTCAACGCGAATCCATTGCATCGATCGCTTACGGTCAGTCGTCCACCCAATGATGATTCACTTGGAGCTTGAGTCGTTGATCTCGCTGTTGATCCGACGGGGCTACGTAGGGCGGAACCCGACCTCACCAGCGACTGTCAGGCACCTCCACTCGCTCTCTGGGGCTCAGCGGTACCATGATGGATTCAAATCGACTGCGGAGACATTCAGCTTGGTTGGGTTGAGCGGGATTGGGAAATCCACAGCGTTATGGGCCATCCTCAGCCTTTACCCTCAAACCATCAGGCATGAACGCTACGAGGGTAAACAGTTCGTTCACACACAGATCACTTGGTTGAAGCTTGATTGTCCTAGGGACGGGTCTCTAGCCGGGTTCTGTCAGGAGTTCTTTATCGCTGTGGGGAAAGCGTTGGGCGATGAGAACTACCATAAGCGGTTTCGAGCCAGAAACATTAATGACTCGCTGCAGATGATGGCTCAGGTCGCGAGTACATTCTTTATTGGCGCACTGCTCATCGATGAGATTCAGAATTTGCATTTTGCCAAGACAGGTGGCAAAGACAGCATGCTGAATTTCTTTCTGCACCTGGTAAATAATATCGGTATACCAGTTGTCTTCATCGGCACTAATTCGATGGTCAGCCTTTTTTCTGGTGTGTTGAGAAATGCGCGCCGTTGCTGCGATGCAGGAATCATCGAGTTCAAGCGATTTGAAAAGGATGATGACGAGTGGAAAATGTTGGTCGAGAACCTTTGGAGCTACCAATGGTGTCAGCAGCGAGCTGACTTGACTGGCGAAATCTTTGATGCGCTCTACGAACATACGCAGGGTGTAACGGATTTCCTGGTGAAGTTGCTTGTGCTCACACAACGCTACGTAATTCAAAGTGGGTCGGAGTGCATCACGGCGGCGGACATTAGATGCATTAGCGACTCCAAGATGCAGATATTGAAGCCCGCGCTGTCTGCGTTGCGCAGCCGCGACCCAAAACGAATGAGCCAGTTTGAAGATTTGCTTCCGATTGACGAACAGCTGGCTGACATGATGGCTTTTGACGTTGCGTCACGACCGGACCGTCTGGCGTTGTTGCGCAGTCTCAAGAAGCAGGGGGCTAGTGCTCCAGCAAGCGCGGCTGAAGCAACGAAGAGCGTCACTAGGGCGTCCTCCCCCGTCGCTGCTGTGGTTGCTGAAACGTCAGTGGTCCGAACCATAGGTAGTAGCGAAGACCCACTAAGTGCCATGAAAAATGCTGGATGGCTGAATCAGGACTTGTTTGAGTTTTCGCCGCTGTACCGCAAGAGGTAAACAATAGAGGGATATGAAATGAAGCACCGCTTTCATTTCTTTCCTGAGCCCTTCCCTGACGAAACGCTACACAGCGTTTTGTCTAGGTACGTTCGGCTTTGTGGTTTCGGAGCACACAGCGAGATATTTGCCAGTACTCTGTGGGAGGAAGGTTTTTCGGAGAATGTACCTTTTCCCTGTCACCTCGCCAAATTCGTGGACGTATTGCCATACGGTGTCGGCTTGACCGTGGACAAGCTAATTGAACGTCACACTCTCTTGCCGTACTACCAACCCTTCCTGTCCGTTCAGCAATTTCAACGTGCCCGAGAGCAGATGGCTCATCAAGGTAGAGAAGGGCTCAAACTAAGATTGGGGTTGATTGCTAGTCGCCTTGAGAGCGCATCGAGAATCCGATTTTGCCCCTCCTGCTTGGACCAGGATGAGGCCAGTATGGGGGTAGCTTATTGGCATCGTGTACACCAGCTCCCAGGTGTTTTCATCTGTCCCCATCACGTGGAACCGTTGGTGGTCTTGGATCACTGCAGTTTGACTCGTTGTAGGAAGAGGCTCTTGCTTCCCAAGGACGAAAGCGTCCAATCATGTGCTCTGCCTTTAGAGATCCCAATAGATCGACGTCGTGAGCTTTTCGAGATCGCACGACTTTCACTTAAGGTACTTCAGGCCAATGTGTTACCTCTGCCTGCGAACAGAGTGCGAAGGTTGCTTCTAGATGGGGCTGTGGCTCTGGAGCTGGTCCACCATGGTCGACTGCGTTTGGGGCCTCTTGCTCGACATATGGACGCTTATTTCCACCGTCTTCCAAGCATCGGCGAGTTCTCAATTCTTGGATGCGACCCGGATGAAACCCCTGCGTCTTGGGTGACTAAGCTTCTTCGGAAACCTCGACGTACTCATCATCCGTTGAAGTTCATCCTTCTTGGCTGCGCGCTGAACGTTGACATGACTCGGCTTCTCATTGGCCAAGACATTCTTCTGAACGCGACGGCCTTGGAAATCCCACCGTCTGTTCCTTTACCCATTCCAGGCAAACCAGCAGAGCAACACAACTCTGGCCCTAAACCCGCTGTAGGTCATCAACCTTCGATTTGGGCTTGGGCTGAAAAAGGAATGGATGCGACAGAAATTGCATCAAAATTGGATATCTCCCTCGCTAGTGTTTATCGAGGCATTCGAGCACACGAGAAGGGAGCAGAATGGTGGAAACAGTGCAAGCATGAACGATATCTTGCTCAGCGGCGGCAGCGTTTTGAGAGTCAGTATCAAGATCGTATGGCTCATGAGTGTTCTGATTACCTATGGCTATACAGGCATGATCAGTCATGGCTTACCCAGCAGTGCAATCTGCTAAATCATCATGGAAGTAATCGGAAACTGAATAGTTCGTTTCGTCAGCTTGATCCTTACCTTGCGTCCAGAATCATTGATTGCGCAGAGGATCTTCGTGCGTTGTCGGGCAAGCCGGTTCGGCTTACTCAAACCAGAATCGGTCGAGAGCTGGATACGATTGCTCGATTTGAGAAGCAGCTTAAGAAACTTCCTATATGTGCGGCTGCATTGGCGTCAGTTTGCGAGAGTCGTGAAGACTTTCATCGTCGCCGATTAGAATGGGCCGAACAGCAACTAAAGCTAGAAGGTAAACCCATCACTGCATCATGGCTCTACAGAACTGCCTGTATTAGACACAATTGATCAGAAGTCAAATCATAAGCTTCCCGGATAAGATTAATAATCTGGAGCATCTACTGCCGCTGACTTTATCGAAATATAGGATCTTCCGCCCATAGGTCCATGGTGACCTGGAGGGCCCTCCCACTGCCTGCTAACGCTAGCTTTTGCAAGTAACGATTCTGGATTAAAACCAGTGCTCATCAGCTTCTCTAGATCCCACTCGAAATGATTTATCAATATAATCCAGGCTTGGATAGGTACGGAGGGTAGTAGTTTTAGACTACATGTGTTTGGTGGGAGTTTTAGTCGGGACATTTCTGACAACGCCCATATGGTTCTTCTTAAGCGAAAATGCCATGATGATTCGTAATAGAGTTCCAGCTTTTGAGCTACACGTGGAAACAAAATTTTCCGATCAGCAGGACTTGTTGGAATCCTAATCGGCAATAAAGCTATCATTTTGGTTATATTAACTCTAACCGGCTTTTTACTGATAGCGTAGAGCTCTTCGACACGTGTAGATATGATGTCAGCATACGCCTCGTCTCGATGATCAGGAGATTGCTCCACCTTCGCCTTTATGATTGGCCCATTTGCTAGGGCCTTCATAAGCCACGATTTATCGTTAGTGATAAGCCATAGTGTCGCCTGATATGCATTGGCCCATAAATAATCCAAATTTAGTTCAGGTCTAGCCCCAATGAGCTGAGTCACTTTTTGGCGATGAAGTTTTTGCTTGTTTGACGAAGACTTATTTAGTTGTGCTTGTCGCTTTCTTGCCTCACTGCTAAAAAATAATGACTCAGTTGCAAGTTTTTTCTCAAAACTTTCAACGGTTTTAAATAAGTGATAAGCCATGATGAGATGCCTTGTTATCGGCATGTCGAGTAAACCATTAACTGTCGTTGTTCTAATCCATTGATTATGCTTACCTGCGGCATATGCATTATCAATCTTTGCCAACAATTTAGGGCCAAACATCGCTTGGATGCTTTCAAATAGTTTGGCTCGTGACATGAACTGCCCATGGGTAAAGCCCATTTTTTTTGCCTGGCGAGTATAAAATGCTGCCAAGACTTCGCTTTTCACTGCCGGTAGATTGCGATCAAGCAATTCTTTAGAAAATCGCGCAAAGCTCTGTTCAAGCTCTAATCCAGTTTCAGGGGAGTGTGAATTTAATGGATTCCATCCACAGATACATTGCGCTGCGAGGCTAGGTAATAATTTATTCGAGCGATAAAATGGATGTGAACACTTTGGGCACGACTGAAGCAACACTTCTCCATGTCGCCAACAAACGGTTACTCCAGGTATATGGTGTGCGCGGTGCCAATATGAATGACCTGTTTCAATAAGATCATCTTGCACGCATGACAGGCATAACTTTGCCATACTGTGAGCGCTGACTTCCCTGCGAGGAACCCTTGCTATCGCTGAAATAATGCTCTCATCACGCAGCTCAATATTTTCTTTTGATACCCCTAAAAATGGCTTATATACAGGTAATATGGTGTTGGAGATGAGTAATTCATTAAGGTTTAGACTTTTGTCTCCAGGCAACCGAGAGGCTAGGTCTTCAATCCTATTTGGGATAATTTTCATTGCAAAGGGAGCTGTTCCGAAAATATCCCTGTAGGTCTCATTTTCGGTTCGGTTTCCAGATAGTAGGTGATATCTGGATATTCGCGATTGAAGTGTTTCATCAGGCATTGAGGCTGGAAAAAATAAAAGGTTTACTGACATATCAATAAAATGTTCTTAAATGTATGTTTTTGGTCATGTCATCTACTGTGGTTATGGTCTGAGTCACCAGTGAGACACAATACTAATATCATGGTTTCCGTCAGCTCGGTAGATCCTGATGCTCGTTCTGCGGAGGGTAATTAATCTCTACAATACAATCGGGTCAGTAAGCTTTGTGAGCTGATTGCCATTTTTCCTGAACAACTCAAGCACTGGTATACCTTGGTGAGCCATTAATATGCCCTGTATTCTACAGGTCTGTAGATCGTGCAAGTGGCTGGAGCTGATGCAGTGGGTTACTCAGCGAGGATCCTCACAACCGTCTTTACGATAAAGAGCGCTCAGCTGAGATACACCTTGGCGGATCTCTTCAACGGAGTCATACCTATCGATCTGTGCTTGGCAGGCAGCCTTTCGGGTGAGGACGATATTGCTAGCGTGTTGGTCAATTGTGCAGGTGCTAGCCGAGCTGGCGGATGGACACACCTGGGTTTGATCTGGGCTCAGCAGGCCATCTGCAGTAAAGGTGCCCTTCCCAATATCGCGAGCATCGGGCTCCACGAAGCGTTTGGTATCACTCATATCGGAACCTATCCCGCAGTGGGATTCAAGCATCGGCAATGGCACGACGTAGGTTACTGGCGAAAACCGCTCCATCAGGCGACACCACCAACGGAAATTGTCGTGTTCAGTGAGGTAAGAGAACACCTGGAGCTGTTAGTCCATTGGGGTACTCCACGACTAGAGCGACTCGTCTCGATCCTATTGTCTAGTCGCAACTGGACGGTGACTGATATCACGGCCTCCCCTAGCCAATTGAAGTCTAGAGATCGTGCTGAGTTGTTACTGAAGATGCGCAGATGCCAAGATGAAGAGTGTCGATGTTTTGTATTGAAAGCCTTGTATACATCGTAGGGCGCTGTTAACTCTGCAACCATTGACAAATTACACTAATTTGGCAGACACCTTTCTAGTCAAAAAACAGCGATTTCCATCTGTATGTATCTACTAGCAGCTATGTATTTATCAAAACTTTTTCGGCGATTTTTAGCGTTGATCCTCAAATATATAGAGACGCACCTTACGCATAAGTAATTTTCATGGCAGCTCCCTGAAAGGTATCAACGGCTATTCTATAGCTGTAAGTAATCACTCGGAGAATATCATGAAAGCAATTAAAGCGTTTTTCGTTTTTTCAGCCTTGACGGTCATATCATCTTTGGCCGTTGCTGAAGGTGGTGGAGATCGTGTGTATGGCCGAATGATTCAGGAAAACCAAAAAGCTATGGAACAGTACGCTTTAAAAAATGGCAAGGCCGTTCCTGAGATAGTTCACTATGAATATGGCATGAACCTCGATGTCAAAAAGGTGGTTAGTGTCACACCAACTGACAAAAACTGTAGTGTCGCTCCATCACGCATGACTTATGAAGACTCCAGCGGAAAACTCAACACTGTGGAGTATCGAGTTATGGGTAGCAATTGCCCACATGGAAGCTAGTAGCAATAAGATGGTGATCAAATTTTTGCTGAGTGATTTCAATATTTCAAGGAGCGCTTACTTTTTACTGACGTAGAAGTAATTTTCAGGTCATGCGGGAGTTATCTTGTGTGTGAAATTATGTCTGCCGGCACGTTGGAGGAAGCCTCTGCGTGCCGATGGCTTTTTATAATGATAAAAATATTTCATATAGAAACTCTGCCAAGCTAAAGCCTGGAGTGTTAAATGAACAATAAAAGCTTTTATGGTCTTTCTCTCATTGCCCTTGGCATGAGCATGGGGCAAGTCGCAGTGGCCGTTGAGCAAAAACCGGAGGGGTTCATTGAGGGGAGCTCCGTTAATGTTCTCAACCGAAACTTCTACATCAATCGGGATTATCGCAAGGGTCAATCAAGCCCTACTGGTAATGGCTACGCTGAAGAATGGGCTCACGCCATCATCGGGCGATTCGAGTCAGGGTTTACCCAAGGCACTGTGGGTTTCGGCATTGACGCTTTCGCAATGCAAGGGATCAAACTCGACTCTGGTGATGGGCGCTCTGGAGCTCGCAGCTCGGTAGACGTCATGCCCTATAACAGCAAAGGCCAGCCAGAAGACACTTACTCCAAGGTGGGTGGGGCTGCGAAGGTTCGTTTTCTGGATACGATTGTCAAAGTCGGGGATGTGTTTCCGTCCACACCTGTCGTGGCATACGGGGACTCTCGCTTGCTGCCAGAAAGTTTTCGAGGTGTGACGTTCTCCAATACCAGTATCAAAGACCTCACCCTTCAAGGGGGGCGTTTACATGCAATGAGTCAACCCAACTCCAGTGGTATGCGTGACGGCTTCGCTACATTCTATGCCGGGGCAGTTGATGCGCCCTGGATTGCTTACCTGGGCGGTGATTACACCGTCAATGAGCATGTCGGTGTAAGTCTCTATACCAGCCAATTCAAAGATGTTTGGAATCAATACTACGCCGGCACCACGTTGAGCTACCCCCTCTCGGAGAACATGACGCTGATCGGTGGATTGAATTACTACCGAGCTGTCGATGAGGGCAAGAAGCTGCTGGGGAGCTTCGATAACAACATCTGGAGTGGTAAGACTGGGATCAAGTTCGGAGCTCATACAGTGACCATTGGATACCAGCGGAACAATGGTAATGACGATTTTGACTACCTACGTCAGTCAGATTCCATTTTCCTGGATAACTCCATCCAATACAGCGACTTTAATTCCCCGAAAGAGCAATCTCTGCAGCTACGCTATGACTTGGACATGCAGGCTTTCGGCATACCTGGTCTTAGCTTCATGACTCGCTATGCGAAGGGCTGGGAGGCGGACTACTCGAATGCGAACAGCGTCTACATGCGCCGCGGAGCGGATGGTAACCCTCTGCAAGACCAGAAGCGCTGGGAGCGTGACATTGAAGCGAAGTACATCATCCAGTCAGGCTCTTTGAAGGACATGTCCTTCCGTGTGCGCCAGGCAACGACTCGGGCCACTGACTTCGAGTCAGATCTGGATGAGGTTCGTCTGATCGTCGAGTACCCGCTGCAGCTGCTTTAACAAGCATCAGCCTGTTTCATCGGTACTCGATTACCAAGCACACCCCGTCTCCTTGTTTCTCCTTTGGTTTGGAGACGGCTTAGGCGCCCTAGTGGCGCCTTTTTTTGTTTTTCAGGCACAGAACCAGATAGGAGCGGACGGTAATACATCAATCGAGCTATGACGTTGCTGCAAGCGTGCAGAGCAAATTGAATGAGTAACCTGTGGTGAGAGAGCTTGGCCTTTGTTGTCAGTAGTGTATGGCTCTACTCAAAGGCTTTGAGGTGGGGACTGCTCTGTTGCTGAACCTGGAGTTGATGAATGTGAACAGTCTGAATGTGGTTTTGAACCAAAAGCAAAACAAGCTTTCGCTTCCAACATCAATTCAATGCTCAGCCAGCGAATCAGTGCAAGCGTCCTACGTCGTTTCAAAGGACCGTACGAGGACGCAAATCACACAATTTAGTTGGCTGGGTATTCCGTGATCACCTGATCGCTTCCAGTTTTGGTCAGGCCAATAATCTGATATGCGTCTCGCTTTCCGCCAACTTCCATCCCAGGAGAACCCGCAGGCATGCCTGGTGCTGCGATCCCCATCAGATCAGCGCGATGGCTCATCGCGACAATCTGCTCGGCTGGTACGTGCCCCTCGACAAACTTCCCATTGGTGACTGCGGTGTGGCATGACGAGAGTCGTGGGGTGACTCCAAATTTCTGCTTGACCGCGCTCATGTCAGTCTCGACATGGTCTACAACGGTGAAACCGTTATCCTCAAGATGTTGAACCCATTTTTTACAGCAACCGCAGTTCGCATCACGATGAACATCAATCTTCATGGGATCTGCAGCATAGGCGGTGGAGCCAATGAACAAGGCTGCGAATGTTGCGATGCGTAATGCGCGCAGTCGGAGGTCATTTTGCATAGGTAGTGCCCTTTGCGTCAGTGAGGAAGACTTCGTAGTCGTGCAGACGGCTCAAACGAAGTTTCGCCCCCTGAATGAAAGTATTGGTTGGATAGGGAAGAGTTCTCCCCCTGGTTCAAAACCACATCCTGATGCCGGCTACAAATTTAGCCTCGTTGGTTTTCTCGCCTTCGTCGCTGGCCAGATCGGCAGTTTTTCCATAGGAGCGGCTCCAGGAAACGCCGATATAGGGAGCAAATTCACGGATAATTTCATAGCGCAACCGTAGGCCTACTTCGGTGTTAGCCAAACCGGAACCGATACTGCGCTGAGGATCGTTCTTCCCGTAAAGGTTCGCTTCGACTGTTGGTTGTAAGATCAGGCGATTGGTCAGCAGAATGTCATAGTCACCTTCAAACCGAGCAGCGGTTTGACCATTCTCGCCGATGAAGGCCGTTGCTTCGGCTTCAAAGTTGTAGAGGGCCATGCCCTGAATGCCGAAAGCCCCCCAGGTCTGTGGCGAACCGGGTTTGAAGTCTTGACGTACGCCGGTGACGACATCCCACCATGGAGTGATTGCATGTCCCCAGAGTGCTTGGAGTTCAGCGCTTTCCGTTACGCCATTTGTACGTTCACCTTCGGAGCGCAGCCACAGGCGATCAATGTCACCACCGATCCATCCCTTGGCATCCCAGGCCAAAGCACTACCATTGTCGGCGTCCTGATATTCGAACTTATCAAGCAAGATGAAAGAGTTGAGGCTCTTATCATGAACCCCATGCCCGGCGACCGGGGGGAAGGCTGCGGCGCGATCGGCATCGGTAAGCACTGGAATAGGGGGGCGACTGGTAGTGGTTGCACCCCCGTCCATACTCTCCATCCCATCCATTTGCCCGTCGCCCATATTCATCATGCTGTGATCCATGGCGCCCATTGAGCCGTGATCCATCTTGGAGTGATCCATTGGATGGTCTTTCGATTTGACGGGCTTGGCCTGTGGCGTTGTCGACGGCTTTGAATCCTCGCTCGATGGCATGGCCATCGAAGGATCCATCTGTCCAGTCATGTCCGCTGCCAGTACCAAGGGTGAAACGCCACCCAACAGCCCAACAGCAAAGACGCAACTCACCAGCGATTTACGATTTCGGTATGTGCTCATAGATCGTCTCCTTTACTCATCGACCCGCACTTCACGGAACATGCCCATTTCCATATGGAAAAGCAGGTGGCAGTGGTAGGCCCAACGACCCAAGGCATCGGCCGTGACACGATAGCTGCGTTTGGTGCCTGGCGGCATATCGATCGTATGTTTGCGTACCATGAACTTACCGCTCTCATCCTCAAGGTCGCTCCACATACCGTGGAGGTGGATGGGGTGGGTCATCATGGTGTCGTTCACCAGGGTGATGCGCAGGCGCTCACCGTACTTGAGGCGAAGTGGCTCTGCGTCAGAGAACTTGATGCCGTTGAATGACCACGAGAATTTCTCCATGTGGCCGGTCAGATGCAACTCGATGGTGCGATTGGGCTCGCGACCATCAGGATCTTGGAATGTACTCCTCAGGTCAGAGTAGGTAAGTACACGACGACCATTGTTCCGTAAACCAATGCCAGGGTCGTTTAGCTTCGGCGTTGGGGTCATGGCTTGCATATCAACCAAGGGATTGTTGGTTTCGGAGGCTGGGTGAGTCTGCATCTCTGCACCCATGCCGCCCATGCCAGACATGTCGCCATGGTCCATTCCAGCCATCTTGCTGTGATCCATGCCACCCATGTTGGACATGTCGCCTTTGTCCATGCCCGTCATCTTGCTGTGGTCCATTCCGGCCATGTTGGACATATCGCCACTGTCCATTCCTGTCATACCAGTCATATTCCCTTGGGCCATACCGACCATCTTGCTGTGATCCATGCCGGCCATGCCAGACATATCGCCACTTCCCATGCCTGCCATGCTGCCATGGTCCATGCCGGCCATACCGCCCATTCCCATGTCATCCATGGTGATGATAGGGCGTGGGTCGATCTGCGGTATTGGCGCGGTCAATCCTTCACGTACCGCCAGGGTTCCACGTGCATAACCGGTTCGATCCATGGACTGGGCGAAGATGGTGTAAGCCTCTTCGCTGGCAGGTTCTACGATTACGTCATAGGTTTCTGCCACGGCGATGCGAAACTCGTCGACGCTGACCGATTTGACGTGTTGGCCATCGGCGGCTACCACGGTCATTTTCAAACCAGGAATACGAACATCGAAATAGCTCATAGCTGAGCCGTTGATGAAGCGCAATCGCAGCTTCTCGCCCGGTTTGAAGATGCCGGTCCAGTTGCCGTTAGGGGCCTGACCATTCATGAGATAGGTGTAGGTATCCCCGCTGACATCGCCGAGGTCGGTAGGGCTCATGTTCATTTCAGCCCACATTTTCCGATCTGCTACTGTCGCGGACCAACCGTTACTGCTGACATCATTGATGAAGTCACTAACGGTACGTTTGTGGTGGTTGTAGTAGCCCGACTGTTTCTTGAGCTTGGCCATGACACGACGAGGATCTTCATCAGTCCAATCAGTCAGCATCACCACGTAATCACGGTCGTACTTGAAGGGCTCTGGCTCTTTGGAGTCGATCACTATCGGTCCATAAACACCCGCCTGTTCCTGTAGGCCTGAGTGGCTGTGGTACCAGTACGTACCGTTTTGATGAACCTTGAATTTGTATTCGTACATGCCATTGGGAGCAATACCGTGAAAGCTCAGTCCCGGTACACCATCCATATTGGCTGGGAGGATTATCCCGTGCCAATGAATCGAGGTGTCTTGGTCGAGGCGGTTTTTTACACGCAGTGTAACGGTCTCTCCCTCGCGCCAGCGAAGTAACGGCCCCGGCAATGTACCGTTAATGGTCATCGCGGTACGCGCTGAACCAGTGATGTTTACAGGGGTTTCACCAATAAACAGATCAAATTCGTTGCCAGTCAGTACGCTTGGAAGACCAGGACTGGTCACTGCCCAAACTGGGGTGCGCCACAAACCCAGGCTGCTAAGAATGCCGCCTGCGGCTAAGCCTTTCACGAATGTCCGTCTAGAGGTTTTGGAGTTCATGCCATTTTTGTCCAATCAGTCAAAAGGGAAGATGTGCGAAACAACCCATGAATTGCTCATACAAGTTGAAGGCATTTTCGTGGGCGTTGGTGTTCGCCCCAGATGAGCTCCGCCGGCCGCAACCAACGACGAATTGGTACGGCGAGCGAGCTCAGAAGTTGCCACAATTGATCCGCCACAGTGATTACATTTCTGTCAGCTTGGGACGCATGCTTATCAACATTTGTCGTGCTCGACGGCTTTGTCTTTGCTGTCTACTACGGGTGTTTGGGGGCTTTGCTTTTGAGCAACTTGGTACGATTCCATTGAGTCCTTCCTGGCCGCTTCCATGCGCGCGAATGTCCGATCGCCACCTCCTTCGGCCATAGCCAGAGAGGAGAGGGTCAGAGCAGCAATGACAAAAACAGTTTTGATGGAGTTCATTTTGGGGATCCTCAGATGAGTTTGGGTCACCCCACTGAATCCAATTCGGACCTTGATTCTTGGGGGGTGAAGTAACATTAAGACTCTTCCCCTGTCAGAAACCTTAGGCGAAGATTACGTTTCTGTCAGGTGTGTTTTTTGTGACGTGCCCTAGAGTTTTCTCGCCATCTGTTGCCGTAGTGAGTTTGGCCAAACTATGACGTCTTAGAGCGGGATTGAAAATTCAACGAGCAATCTAGATGATTGAGTTGATTAAAAGCAGTTCGGTATACTGTTGGTGAGGCTATCTACGTAGACATACCATGCTATTAGAAGGTAGTTTTATGAAAAGCAATGACGAAAAGCTATTAATACTGACGCTTGCTATTTGTACACTTTTATTTCTTGGGGTTCTAGTGTTCAACCTCCTCGATCAATAAGTAATAAGCGAATATTTCTCGGAATTTGCTAGCATAAATCAGTACCCTCAGGCTCTGAACTCAGCAGGGAAACCAAGTGCGTCAACTGCTTCCCTAACTCGCTCTGGTCGTTCGCTATTCTCTACTTTAACTTTACTAACAGTACTGTCTACCGAAACGATCTCGTCGCTACCCATCGACTGAACCGATTTGGTGATCTTACTTACACCGCTGTCACAATCAATACCTGATACATTTAAAACGTACATAGTTACTTTTTGTACTTGGCGGTTTCTCTAGCCACAGATACGGCCTTAACGTTGACGCTATGGGACGGTCAAGAGGAGTTATGTGCCGACCTACACAATCAAACGGGGTTATTCAATTCTGACGTTTCTCAGTCTCAATGCGTTAAAAACAACCGACGCTGAACTCACACTCATAGCAATCGCGGCGATCATGGGTGATAGGAGATGGCCTGTCAGTGGGTAAAGTAGTCCAGCCGCGAGCGGAACGCCCAGCGCATTGTAAAGGAAGGCAAAACCCAAGTTTTGCCGCATGTTTTTTACCGTTGCAACCGAAAGGGCGCGCGCTCGAAGGATCCCCATCAGATCACCTTTAACCAGGGTGAGTTGAGCGCTGTTCATCGCAACGTCTGTCCCCGTCCCCATTGCGATTCCCACATCTGCTCGGGCCAGGGCCGGAGCATCATTGATACCGTCACCAGCCATTGCAACCTTACGACCATACTGCTGAAGATCCTCGACCAGGCGTTCCTTATCTTGAGGTTTCACCTCACCATGAACCTCCTCGATGCCCATCTCTTTAGCCACCGCACGAGCAGTGGTGAGGCCGTCTCCAGTGGCCATAATGACTTTCACATCATCTGCCTTAAGTTTGATGACAGCTTCTTTTGAGGTCGACTTGATTGGGTCTGCCACTGCTAGCAACCCGGCCAATTTCCCGTCGACAGCTAGGTAGATAATGCTGATACCTTCAAGTCTTAGTTGCTCTGAGCGAAACTGGAGAGGTTTGGTACTTACGCCGGCGGCCTCCATCAATACGGTATTTCCGAGTTGGATCTTTTTTCCATTAATCAGGCCGCTGACCCCAATACCAGAGCTTGACTCGAAGGACTCAGGCTTGGTCAGCACAAGCTTTTCAGCATGCGCATGAGCCACGATTGCATGAGCGAGCGGATGTTCGCTGCCTTGATCAAGGCTGGCAGCTAGTTGAAGGACATCGTTTGGACCGAAGTCCGGAGTGGCTTCCACGCTGTGAAACACTGGGCGCCCTTCCGTCAACGTGCCGGTTTTATCGACGACTAGCGTATTTATCTTGCAAAGGTTCTCTATGGCACTTGCATCTCGGAATAGCACCCCTACGCTGGCAGCTTTCGCCGTAGAGACCATTATCGACATCGGGGTCGCTAACCCCAGAGCACAGGGGCAGGCAATGATCAGAACAGCGACAGCATTGATCAGACCAAAGACCCAACTGGGCTCTGGCCCCAAGAGCCCCCAGCCCAAGAGCGTCAGTAGCGCTATCGCGATGACCCCCGTTACGAAGTAGCCTGCAATCACATCAGCCATGCGTTGCATTGGTGCCTTTGAGCGCTGAGCTCTGGCGACCATCTGTACGATTTGCGACAGCGTAGTTTCGGTGCCTACCTTCTGGGCCACCATTACCAGGCTGCCATGAGTATTTAGGGTCGCTCCGATCAAGCTGTCTCCTGTTCTTTTCATGACAGGTACTGGTTCGCCAGTCAGCATTGACTCGTCGACGGCGCTTTCCCCCTCCAGCACAGTGCCATCAACAGGCACTTTTTCACCGGGTCTAACTCGCAGGTGATCTCCTTGGTGCAGATGGGTAAGAGGAATGTCTTCCTCTTGGCCATCAATCTTGATTCTGCGAGCAGTCTTTGGAGAAAGGCTCAGGAGGGATTTTATGGCGGCCGAGGTTTGCGATCGAGCTTTGAGCTCAAGTATTTGCCCGAGCAGGGTGAGCGAGATGATCACGGCAGCGGCTTCGAAGTAGACGCCGATACGACCCCCTTGCAGGAAGGTGGTTGGGAAGCTTTGAGGGAGAAGAGTGGCCACAACACTGTAAAGATAGGCCGCAGCGGTACCCAAGCCTATCAGTGTCCACATGTTTGGGGTGCGATGCTGAACAGACGCTACCCCCCTGACAAAAAAGGGCCAGCCTGCCCACAGGGTTACTGGCGTTGCGAGGACAAGTTCCACCCAGTTTTGAATCGATCCCTGAAAGAGGTGCCAGGAATGTCCTGTCATAGCGAGAACGGTCACAATCACCGTTAACGGTAGTGTCCACCAGAAGCGCCGGGCGAAGTCCTTAAGTTCAGGGTTGTCTTCTTCATCAAGGGTGGGCATGACCGGTTCTAGCGCCATGCCACACTTTGGGCAGATGCCGGGCCCAGGCTCACGTATTTCTGGGTGCATAGGGCAAGTGAATTCTCTTCCAGACTGCGTGGTCAGTGACGGATCAGGATGGCTGGCATGGGGCGACCTCGTTTTGTGCTGCGCATAACGTTCAGGATCTATCCGGAACTTCTCTTGGCATTTGAAGCTGCAAAATTGATATGCCTTCCCCTCATAAGTTTCGTCAAACGGACTCGGCGGGGTTACTGCCATTCCGCACACCGGATCCCGCGGACCACCATCGAGAGGTTTTTTGGAATGGAGGTGATCGTGGATATGATGGCTTGGGGGCATGGCTATTTCTCCTTCTCATCCCTGTCGATTTTTGTCTTACTTCCATGCTGACCATGTCCAAAGAAATGCATCAAAGGACAGATCAAAAGAATCAGATAAGGCAAATATGGAGAGGCGTGGGCAAAGTGTTCCCGCACCACATAAAAGATGCCGATCACAAAGAGCATGATCAGCACCACGCCTGCTTTGCTCCTCCAGAACCTTGAAGGAGGACTTTCATTTGAGTGCTGATGATTATTCATGACGTTGATTCCAACATTTAAGCAAGCAGTGAGGACTCTGGGGGGCAGAATAGTCAATGCTCGCTTAGGTACAGTGATATCAAGCAGCGAATGTTTACTTCATTTCAAACTGACCAACCATTCCAGACTGGTAGTGGCCGGGTACGTTGCAGGCAAACTCTAGCCCTGTGCTTTTGGTAAAAGTCCAAATCAGTTCCTTGGTTGTGCCTGGTTCGATCAGAACACTGTTGGGGTCGTTATGCTCCATCCCAACCTTCTTCATACCTCCCATGCTGTGCTCCATATCATTCATCGCCCGCCCTACGCCAGTAGGGCTCAGCGTTCCGTTCTGAAACATAGCCGTCATCTCAGCTTGGTGTGCGGCGTGGGCAGCTGCTTTGCCGATATTGAACTCATGGAGGAGAGAGCCATCATTGCGTAGGACGAACCGAATCGTTTCGCCTGGTTTGACATCAATGGCTTTGGCGTCAAAAAAAATATCGCCCATTTTTACTTCAATCGTGCGAGTAACGTCGGTCACCATTCCTGGTTGACCAATGTCATCTTTCCCATGGCCTATACTAGCCATAGCCGTAATGCCGAAAAGAAGGGTTACTGCAGCTAGGACTGGGGTAATGAACTTAGCTTTCATGGTGACCTCAAGAGCGAGAGAGAAACACTGGCGATGCTAAAGTCTCGAAGCTGCCAGCTACCTGACCTGAACACTACAATTCTGTCAGTTGTTTACGTAAAACTCGGCGGTTGGTAACTCAGTGTTCAACGGGACTTCTCAAATAAATACATTGAATACCTCGGGTTTATTGATGGTTTTCTGAAAGCATCAATTTGTGTTCTCGCTGCATTTGATTCAAAACGTCATCGACAATTTTGTCGTGCTTTTCCATCCAGGCCAGATGCTGTTGAGGTGACATGGAGGCGTCGGGATGATCCTGATGGAGTTGAGTCATGATCTCACCCAGCATTTTCATGTGCTCGGCCATGTGTACGTGACGCTGCCCTTCCGGGGCTTTTTCGGCTTGCTGTAGGGTGGCTTCAGCTCTATTGCGCATACTCTCCATGCGTTCCATCACTCGATCACCACCACTTTCAGCCAGCGCAGAGGCAGAGACGAGGATTGAGCTCACAAAGAAAAACGTTTTTAGGGAATTCATGAGGGCCACTCCTGGTGGACATTTCGTCTGACTCTTCTAGGTTTTGTGAAGAGCTGATTCCAGCACTCGACGGTGCTACACGCTGAACCCTAGACAGGGCTGGCTGACATCCACCTGAAGCCAATATTACTTTTCTGTCAGTTGCTGGTTGGCTGAAGTTTTTCGTTGCAGACTTCACGCCATAACTATTTGAGAGCCATGCCATGAGACTTCTGGTTGCCGAAGACGAACCAAAAATAGGTATCTATTTGCAGCAGGGCCTTACCGAGGCTGGGTTCAACGTTGACCGTTTCACCAATGGCAAGGTAGCTCTTCAGCATGCGCTGAGTGAGGCATATGACCTGTTGATTCTCGACGTCATGATGCCAGGTATGGATGGTTGGGAAGTGCTGCAGAAGGTACGCGCATCAGGGAAGGATGTGCCTGTGCTGTTTTTGACAGCACGAGATCGGGTCGAGGACCGAGTGAAGGGGCTTGAACTCGGAGCAGATGACTACTTGATTAAGCCCTTCGCCTTTTCCGAATTACTGGCCCGTGTCCGGACCCTACTGCGCCGAGGTAACAGCGCTCCTTCACAGACGCACATGAAGTTGGCTGATCTTGAGGTCGATCTGCTCAAGCGTAGGGCTATTCGCGGTGGGAAGCGTATAGACCTTACCGCCAAGGAGTTTGCACTGCTTGAGTTGCTATTGCGTCGTCGCGGAGAGGTGCTTCCCAAGTCGCTTATTGCCTCTCAGGTTTGGGACATGAATTTTGACAGTGACACCAACGTGATTGAGGTCGCGGTGAGGAGACTCCGAGCCAAAATTGATGATGACTTTGAGGTCAAGCTGATCCATACCTCTCGAGGTATGGGCTACATGCTCGACGCACCAGACTCGGAGTCGGAATGACGCGGATGTCTCTGACTACTCGTATGAGCCTGATGTTCATGCTTGCGGTAACGGCTGTACTTACCGTCGCCGGACTCAGTTTTAATAACCTCAGCCGGCATCATTTCAAGATGCTTGATCAGCAGGCGCTGAACGAGAAGCTCCACTCGACCCAAAGAATTCTGACTGGAATGAACAGCATCGATCAATTCAGCGAGTTCAAGCCTGAGCTTGAGGCTTTACTCGGGGCTCATCGGGATTTAACGGCCCTGATAATCGATAGTGATGGCAAGTTACTTTTTGCTGACCCAGGACCGATGAATGTTCCGGAAAAGTTCCGCACGACTCCAAACAACAACGTCTGGGAATGGCGTGACCAGGAGCAGATGTACCGGGGGGTGACGGCACAAGCCATCGTTGCGGGGCAGGATAAGCCACTGACGGTCATCTTGGTTTATGACGTTACCCAGCACATGTCCTTCTTCGAAACGCTTGAACGATGGTTCTGGATAGGGTTGGTGATCAGCGCACTTGTGAGTGCCGCGCTTGGCTGGATGGTTGCCAGCAGCGGTCTGCGCCCTATCCGACAGGTGACGGAGGTTGCGGCCTCAATGTCAGCCAAATCGCTTAAAGAGCGCATTCCCTTAGCGCCTGTACCCAAAGAACTTCAAAATATGGTGCTTTCGTTTAACGCGATGTTAGCCAGGTTGGATGATGCCTTTGTTCGGTTGTCAAACTTTTCTGCGGATATTGCTCATGAGCTGCGAACCCCAGTGAGCAACTTGATGACTCATACGGAAGTCGTGCTCTCTAGAAAAAGAAATATCGAGGATTATGAAGACAATCTTTATTCCAATCTCGATGACTTGAAGCGCATGGGGCGGATGATCGACGACATGCTCTTCCTAGCAAAATCTGACAATGGCCTGATCACGCACGAGAATAAATCGATAGAACTCTTGGAGATCGTGGAGAAACTCATTGAGTACTACCGCTTGTTGGCCGATGAGCGAGGTATCAGTCTCACAGTTTCTGGACGAGGCAGTGTTCGAGGCGATGTTCTCATGCTACACAGAGCCATCTCGAATCTGCTTTCAAATGCACTGCGGTATACCCCTGAAGGGCAGTGCATCAATATTGATCTTCAGCAGAAAGGGATGTCGACGTTGATCGTCGTAGAAAACCCTGGAGCAACGATTGCGCCCGAACACCTAGAAAAACTGTTTGATCGTTTTTACCGTGTAGATCCTGCACGTCGAGAAGGAAGTCCGAGTAATGCTGGGCTAGGCTTATCGATCACTAGATCAATTGTCGAGGCGCATGAGGGCAAAATATGGTGCACTTCATCCGATGGAAAAACTGCTTTCCATATAGAGTTGCCTAGTATTGGGATGAGAGCGGTTTAGGAACGTCACACCCTGATCGGACGCGTTCGCTTCAGGCGCTGAGCCAAGCGTCTTTGCGCATCCAAATTGCTGGCCAAAAGCCTGATCCAAGCTGACTGAAATGTAATCGAACAGTTCGCGTCCCTGTGGCATCGTGTGCTTGCACTGTGGCGTTGGAATCCTAGTGAAGGCCTCGTATTTAGTCCGGCCAAGGACACAGAGTTTACTAACGGTTCATCAGTGGTTTTAACAAGAATCGAAAAGTAAAAACTAGATATCTTCTAAACAAACCTCGAACCAACAGCTCTTGCTGTGAGGAGTCTTGCATGTCATTCCTTAAAACTACCACCGTAGCTGTTGCGCTGACCGCCGGTTTGCTTCTGAGTGCTGTTGCTCAAGCACATCCAAAGCTTTTGTCATCCACTCCCGCAGAAGGCTCGAATGCAGCTGCACCGGCGAAAATTGAGCTGCACTTCTCTGAAAACCTGACGACTCAGTTCTCGGGTGCAAAATTGATCATGACCGATATGCCCGGCATGCCAAACTCTCCAATGGGTGTAAAGGCCAGTGTCTCTGGAGGTGCTGATCCAAAAACGATGGTAATTACTCCTGCTGCGCCACTGACGACTGGCACTTACAAAGTTGAATGGCGTGCCGTCTCCTCGGACACCCATCCAATTACCAGTAACTTCTCTTTTAAAGTGAAATGATTCATGAGCGACTCAATTAATATTGTAGTTCGTTTTGCTCTTTATTTCGACCTGATGTTGTTGTTCGGATTGGCGATCTTCGGTCTGTACAGCCTCAGGGGAAAAGAAAGGCTATCGGGCACGGTCTTGAACTTTGAGTCGCTCCTTTACGCTACTTCCGCCTTAGGTGTAGCTCTATCCCTTGTTGCCATGTGTCTTCTTGCGAAAGCAATGAGCGGTGTATCGGGGTTCATGGAGCTGCATCACCATATTTTTGAAATGGTCATCATGGGGACTGACGTCGGCTTGACCTGGATGATCCGAATAGCTGCTCTGGTGATGGCCATTATAGGTGTCGCACTGAATAAACGCATGCCGACAGTCAGCCTCTGGGTCGTCACCGTCTCTGCCGCCATCGCGCTAGCAACACTGGCGTGGACAGGGCACGGGGCTATGGATGAGGGGAGCCGTCGCTATTGGCACTTCATCAGCGATATCTTCCACCTTCTAGCCGCAGGTGGTTGGTTGGGGGCTCTAGCAGCATTCGCATTACTGCTGCGTTTGAAATCACTGAAAGGCGAACAAGACGCTCGGATTCTTGCTCGAGTACTAACGGGTTTTGAAACAGCCGGTGCGGTGATTGTGGTGATCATAAGCATTACTGGTGTAGTGAACTACCTTTTCATCGTCGGTCCGAACCTTGATGAGGTCATGCTCAGCACTTATGGCCAACTGCTATTTTTGAAAGTTCTTCTATTCTCTGGAATGATCGTGTTAGCCATTCTTAACCGTTTTCATCTGAGCCCGCTATTGGAGCGCTCAGTAAAAAATGGCGAATACTCTGTCGCGATTAATGCTTTACGTCGCAGCATGACATTCGAGTTTTCAATGGCAGTAATCATCATTTGTCTTGTTGCATGGCTAGGTACTTTAAGTCCAGAAATGGAAATGAGTGCGACATAGACGTTGGTGTAACGATTGACGAAAACCTAGAAGGTGAACTGTAAGAGCCACTTTTCACCGGCTGCACCACCTCTAAAACGTGATCCGCAGTGTTGTCACGAATTTTACTAATGATCGGAACCACGGCCCAACCGGCAGGCCATCTGGTAAAGGCGTTCTGGCATGGAAAGCCACTTAATACGCCTAATCGCTGATCACCACCCCTTGTTACAAGGCTTGCCCCGCTTGAGCGATCGCCGTCCAAGTCTTTCCTTCGTCTTGCGACAAATATACGTCTCGCTTGATAGTCGCCAGTGCCCATTCCTGGGGGATTTTTGGGCTCTGTGCCAGGTAAGCAACGGCGTCCTGATTGAGTGATGGCAATCCAAGAGCGTTGATCTCATGGGTTTTCAAGTCGAGGGTCGAGAGCTGCGGTAGCTTGTCATAGCTACCGAACCACAGGCTCTTTCCATCGATACTGAAGCAGATACTCAGTACCTGTACATTCTGGAGAATGGGCTGAAAATGCTCACCAGCATCGTTTGATAAAAACAGTCCATTGCTAGTCGCCACTGCGACTGTTTTGCTATCCGAGGGGTGTACCGCCAATGCATTCGGCTCTGAATCCATCCCTTGCGCCAAAGCATGCTGCCATGTAGTTCCATCGTTCAGGCTGTAGTACAAACCGGCAGAGGTCATTTTCGAGTTCGGGCGTGTGTTGTAAACGTAGAGGGCTCCGCTGTCGAATCCACTTGCCAACAGATGGAAGTCAGACTCACCTTGAAGTCCAAGCTGCTGCCAGGTACTTCCACCGTCACTGCTTTTGATCAGGCCGAGAGGGTTGACTAGACCGCTACCGCTAGCAGGATGGCCGCTGCTATAGATTGCCTGACGACCGGCAGCAAAGCCCATGTAGTCATGCTCAGGCCCAACTGCCTTGCTCCAATGACCGTCACGGTACAGGGCCAATCCGTCATGGCTGGGAATGGATAGTTGTTGCCCATCCTGACTGAAGGCCAGTCCATGAATATGTTTCAAGGTGACCGTCGTCGCGGCGCCGGCGGTCAAGTGGGCGAGTCCAATCAACACGCCAGTCGATATCGTCCGGCATAGCATCGTTCTCATATACATAATCCACTCTCCAATGGTGACTGGGCTTTAGTGGATTGCTGTTACTTTGGTTGTGCTACGGTACGCAGGTAAGGCTTCAACGTCTTGAAGCCCTGCGGGTATTTCTTCTTCGCGTCTTCGTCGGATACAGAAGTCGGAATGATGACGTCATCTCCCGGACGCCAGTTCACCGGCGTAGCGACGGCGTACTTGGCGTTCAGTTGCAGGGAATCTAGCAGGCGCAACACTTCATCAAAGTTGCGTCCAGCACTCATCGGATAGATCAGCATCGCCTTGACCTTCTTATCCGGGCTGATGATGAACACCGAACGCACGGTGGCGTTGTCCATGGCGGTACGTGAGCCGCCACTGGCATTCGGGTGAATCATGTCGTAGAGCTTAGCCACTACCAAGTTTTCGTCGCCGATCATGGGGTAGTTGACTGCATGGCCCTGGGTCTCCTGGATGTCACCGACCCAAGCTTTGTGGTCGCTGACCGGATCTACGCTGAGTCCGACGATCTTGGTGCTGCGTTTGTCGAACTCCGGTTTGAGCTTGGCCATATAACCGAGTTCAGTAGTGCACACAGGAGTGAAGTCCTTTGGATGCGAGAACAGGATCGCCCACTTTTCGCCAATCCACTCGTGGAAGTGGATCAGGCCTTCGGTGCTTTCAGCGGTGAAATTCGGGGCTTCGTCGCCAATACGGATTGCCATGCTAGATCTCCTTACAGTGACTGAAAGGGACGCTGCCGGCACTCTGCTTGATATTCCGACGGCGCTCGAATATTTGTGTTGAACCAGCCAACGCAAACAGTATAGGAGAGGCACCCACATCAGGCGGAAATCAAACGTGCTGTTGCTTGACCTTGCCGCAATGGCAAGGTCCAACCTTATGCCTAAGAAACTCTTCAAGAGCTGGGTGATAACCAACCGAAAGCTGACTTCGCGGGACCGCAGTCGTCCTGATAATGAGGTTCGGGCCATTTCGCTGAGTAACATCGATGCGCTGAATGGGCGTATTACCACGCTCCAGATCATGCGCGAAACCCTGTCATATCTGGCCGGGCATTGTGATGGCGTCGAGCAACCACTTGGGCTGGTTCTGGATGACCTACCTCCCACAACCAGGCCCACAGGAGAGCATCATGACGCGTAATAATCCCAACATGGTCCGTCTGGGCGTTGGCGTAGTCATTATCCTGGCGGTGGCCTATGCCTTGTTTCCGGCTTTTCAAACCTGGATCGTGGTCGCCGCTCCATTCTTGCTGTTACTGCTGTGTCCGTTAATGATGATTTTCTGTATGCGCGGCATGCACAAAGATGCGCCGACTACCGATGACACACAGAAGGTCAAACCGACCAAGCATGATCCGGACGATAGGCCGTAAGCGGTAACCACTTCCCACGCTCAGTGAGTTGGGTTTGGTTGTTCAGCGAGTCCTTGTACCCGAGGGGAGAGTATTGACCCTCAAGCTCCAGCCACTGGGCTCTTGCTGACACATTTGTAATTGTCCGGTTCGTTACCAACGACTAGACTCCCCCGCATGAAACGCTACCTGCGGTGCTGCCTCATTTTCCTGATTAGCCTGGCGCTTCCCCTCAGCGGGATGGCGGGCATTCAGGCACCGACAGAACCCTGCCCAATGAAAATGGCGGGCATGGCGATGATGGACGACATGGGCATGGACTGTTGTAACGATATGAAAAGTCCATCCGAGCACGGCAAACCCTGCAAGCCAGGCCAGGAATGCAAGACTGGCGGCATTCTGCAAGTCTCAGTCATTAAGCCTCCTGTTACCTTCTCCAGCCCCGTAGCGCCTTCCTTCTCCAGCGACTTCCTGCCTGACCAAACCCTGTCCGGGGTATGGCGACCGCCCTGCGCCTGATTCCTGTACCACACTGAGTCTCATCCTGCCTTGGCGGGATGGCATTTCTGCGTGCATGTCTAAGAGGCGCGCAGTGGAACATCACAGGAATCGTGAGCATGAACTCCATACGCTATTGCACAGGCTGGCTTGTCGTGGCCGCCTTGGCGGCAAGCGTGCTGGCATTGCCTAGCCTAGCCGCCCCCCTGACACTCGATGAAGCGTTGCGGCTGGCTGACAACAATGCCCCGTCACTGACGGCCCAAGCGGCCAAACTGCAAGCTGCCAGCAGTGCTGCCATCCCCGCCGGCGAACTGCCCGACCCCAAATTGTTGCTGGGGGTACAGAACTACCCCATTGGCGGCCCGGATCGCTGGAGCATCGACCAGGACTTCATGACCATGCAGATGGTGGGGGTCATGCAGGAAGTGCCCAACCGCGAAAAGCGCCGAGCGCGTATCGAGGTTGCCGAAGCGGCTGTTGATCGCGCCGCGGCTGAAGGTCGAGTCGAACGTTTGAATGTCCGACAGGCCACGGCATTGGCCTGGATCAGCAGCTATTCAGTCGAACGTAAAGAGACCCTGTTTCAGGATTTCTACAAAGAAAATCGTCTGCTGACCGATACCGCCCGCGCCCAAATCGCCGGCGGCCGCGCCCAGCCTGCCGATGCGGTAACACCGAAGCAGGAGGCAGCCCAGTTGGCGGAACAGCAGGACGACCTGATCCGCTTGCGGGCACAGGCCCGAGCTGCCCTCAAGCGCTGGATTGGCCCCGCGGCCAACGACCAGCCAGCGGGTGTCTTACCGCAATGGCCCATCGATACGTCAGGTTATGCCCATAAGCTGCAACACCATCCCGCACTGGCGGCTTTCGCGCCGATGACTCGCGAAGCTGAAGCCAAGGTGCGTGAAGCCGAGGCAGAGAAACAGTCTGACTGGAGCTGGGAACTCGATTACCAACGCCGCGGGCGGGAGTTCGGCGACATGGTCAGCGTGCAGTTCACCTTTGACCTGCCACTGTTCCCCGGCTCGCGACAAAATCCCAAGGTCGCAGCTAGACACGCCGAGCTGAATCAACTGGAAGCCGAGCGTGAAGCCCTGATACGCGAACACACCGAGCAACTGGAAGCGGATCTGGCCGATTATGAGCGCCTGAACCGTGCCGTGAGCCGCAGCCAGGACAGCCTAGTCCCCCTGGCCAAGGAAAAGGTCGAGTTGAGCATGGCCAGCTACCGCGCCGGCAAGGGCGATCTGAACTCAGTGGTTGCCGCACGCCGCGAACTCATCGAAGCCCGCCTCAAACAAATTGACGTCGAAGAGCAGCGAGCGCTGACCAACGCGCGCTTGTATTTCAGCTATGGGGAAACCAGCCAATGAGTACTCGGGTCTGGAAAGTGGCTGTTTTGACTGGCTTTTCGGTCGCATTAGGGGTTACAGGCGGTTACTGGTTCGCTCAGCAACGCATGAACACAATGCCTAGTGCACTCGCCGAGCAGAGTCCCAAGACGCAAGACGAACGCAAGGCCCTGTATTGGTACGATCCGATGTACCCGCAGCAGAAGTTCGACAAACCGGGCAAGTCGCCCTTCATGGACATGCAGTTGGTACCGCAATACGCCGACGCGGCAACGAACAGTGCGGCCATCAGCATCGACCCCGGTCTGACCCAGAATCTCGGCCTGCGTCTGGCCACTGTCACCCGTGGAGTCCTCGCCTCCAGCCTGGACGTGGTCGGCGTGCTGGCATTCAACGAGCGGGACGTCGCCGTGATCCAGGCACGTACCGGCGGTTTCGTCGAGCGGGTATATGCCCGTGCTCCGAGCGATGTGCTCAAGGCCAATGAGCCATTGGCGGATATCCTGGTACCGGAATGGGCAGCCGCTCAGGAGGAGTTCCTCGCGCTTAAACGCAATGGTGATGCTGGCTTGCTGGCGGCGGCCCGCCAACGCTTGCGCCTTAGTGGGATGCCGCAAGCATTGATCTCCCAAGTGGAGCGCAGTGGTAACGTCCAGTCGACCCTGACGCTCACCACATCCATAGACGGTGTGCTTCAGGAGCTGAATGTACGGGTGGGCATGAGCGTGGCCGCCGGCGAGACCTTGGCACGTGTCAATGGGTTGAACAGCGTCTGGCTAGCGGTGGCCGTTCCCGAATCGGAGACAGGATCAATCGTCGTTGGCCAGACAGTGGAAGCACGCTTGCCAGCCTTTCCCGGTGTCGTGCTTAACGGCACCGTCAGTGCCATTCTCCCGGAAACCAATCCCGACAGCCGCACACTACGTGTGCGTGTTGAGTTACCTAATCCAGACGGTCGCCTACGGCCGGGCATGACGGCACAAGTCAGTCTCACTCGCGCGGCGGAGCAGAGTGTGTTGTGGGTACCCAGTGAGGCCGTCATTCGCACAGGGCGTCGGGCTTTGGTGATGCTTGCTGAAGATGCCGGCCGTTATCGTCCGGTTGAAGTGCAACTCGGGCAGGAAAACGACGGCAAGACGGCGGTATTGCAAGGTCTGCAAGAAGGCCAGCAGGTGGTCAGCTCAGGCCAGTTCCTGCTCGACTCTGAGGCCAGCCTCAAAGGTATTGTCGCCAGTACGCTGGAAATTCCAGCATCTTCCACTGCAGCCCAGGCCCTTCATGAATCGGAGGGACAAGTCCTGCAGATCAATAGCAAAGACGTGACGATCGCCCACGGCCCCTTCAAGACACTGGGTATGCCTGGCATGACCATGACCTTTCCGTTAGCCGACCCTGCACTCATGCAGGGGCTCAAGTCGGGCGACAAGGTTCGTGTGTCCGTCAGTCAGACCGATGACGGTTTGCGGGTTGAGCGCCTGGAAAAACTAGGGGAGCAACCATGATCGCTGCCCTTATCCGCTGGTCAGTCGCTAACCGTTTCCTGGTGTTGCTGGCCACGTTGTTCGTCACGGCCTGGGGTGTTTGGTCGGTGCAGAATACCCCGATCGATGCGCTGCCCGATCTATCCGATGTTCAGGTGATCATTCGCACCCCGTACCCGGGTCAGGCGCCGCAAATTGTCGAGAATCAGGTGACCTACCCCTTGGCCACCACCATGCTCTCAGTACCGGGGGCGAAAACCGTGCGCGGCTATTCCTTTTTCGGCGACAGCTTCGTGTACGTGCTGTTCGAAAACGGTACCGATATGTATTGGGCCCGCTCGCGGGTGCTGGAGTACCTGAGTCAGATCCAAAGTCGCCTGCCCGCCGGCGCCAAACCGGCTTTGGGGCCGGATGCCACTGGAGTGGGGTGGATCTATCAGTACGCCCTGGTGGACCGCACCGGAGGGCATGATCTGGCGCAACTAAGGGCGCTGCAGGACTGGTTTCTCAAGTTCGAGCTCAAAACCCTACCCAATGTGGCGGAAGTAGCCACCGTGGGCGGCATGGTCAAGCAGTACCAGGTGCAGCTCGATCCGCTCAAACTGGCCAGTCAGGGCATCACCCAGGCGCAGGTGAGCGAGGCGATTGGCAAGGCCAACCAGGAAACCGGCGGTGCGGTGCTGGAGATGGCCGAAACCGAGTTCATGGTTCGCGCCTCGGGCTACCTGAAGACTCTCAATGACTTTCGCGCGATACCACTGAGGCTGGGGGCCGGTGGGGTGCCGGTGACACTGGGCGATGTGGCGACGATCCAGTTAGGCCCAGAGATGCGTCGTGGCATCAGTGAGCTCGATGGTGAGGGTGAAACGGTCGGCGGTGTGGTGATTCTGCGCAGTGGCAAGAATGCTCGTGAAACCATCGCAGCGGTCAAAGCCAAGCTCGACGAGTTGAGAAAAAGCCTGCCCACCGGGGTGGAGATCGTCACGACCTACGATCGCAGCAAGCTGATTGATCGCGCAGTGGAAAACCTCAGCCACAAGTTGCTCGAAGAGTTCATCGTCGTCGCCTTGGTCTGTGGGATCTTCCTCTGGCACCTGCGCTCATCTCTGGTGGCCATTATCTCGCTGCCGGTCGGGGTATTGATGGCCTTCATCGTCATGCGTTACCAGGGCATCAACGCCAATATCATGTCCCTGGGTGGGATTGCCATTGCCATCGGCGCCATGGTCGATGCCGCGGTGGTGATGATCGAAAACGCTCACAAGAAAGTTGAAGCCTGGCACAAGGCTCACCCAGGGGAAGAACTGAAGGGCGAACATCATTGGCACGTGATGACCGAAGCAGCGGCCGAAGTCGGGCCGGCGTTGTTCTTCTGCTTGCTGATCATCACTCTGTCATTCATTCCAGTGTTTACCCTGGAGGCTCAGGAAGGTCGTCTGTTTGGGCCGCTGGCTTTCACTAAAACCTACGCCATGGCGGCAGCGGCCGGACTATCAGTGACCCTGGTGCCGGTGCTGATGGGCTACTGGATTCGCGGACGGATTCCCAGTGAGGAAGAGAATCCGTTGAATCGTTGGCTGATCAAGATCTATCAACCGGCTTTGGATGCGGTATTGCGTCGACCAACAGTCACCATGCTGGCCGCGCTTCTGGTGTTTCTCAGTGCGATCTGGCCAATGTCCCGGTTGGGTGGCGAGTTCCTTCCACCGCTGGATGAAGGTGATCTGCTCTACATGCCTTCGGCGTTACCTGGGTTGTCGGCGCAAAAGGCAGCACAGCTGTTGCAGCAGACCGACCGACTGATCAAGACGGTGCCAGAGGTCGAGCACGTCTTCGGTAAAGCCGGTCGTGCCGAAACCGCCACTGACCCGGCGCCACTGGAGATGTTCGAGACCACCATTCAATTCAAACCACGTGAGCAATGGCGTGCCGGTCTGACACAGGAGAAGCTGGTGGAGGAGCTGGATCGGGTCGTCCGTGTCCCAGGGCTGACCAATATCTGGATCCCGCCAATCCGCAATCGCATCGACATGCTGGCGACCGGGATCAAGAGCCCCATCGGGGTGAAAATTGCCGGTGCGAATCTGACAGAGATCGATGCGGCGACTCAGGCGGTCGAGCGCGTGGCCAAAGAGGTGCCCGGGGTCAGTTCAGCCCTGGCCGAGCGCCTGACTGGCGGTCGCTACATCGACGTCGATATCGACCGTAAGACAGCTGCTCGCTATGGGTTGAATATTGCCGACGTGCAATCGATCGTGGCCGGCGCCATCGGAGGTGAGAACATCGGTGAGACCATTGAAGGGCTCGCCCGTTTCCCGATCAACGTGCGCTATCCACGCGAGTGGCGTGATTCACTCGGCGCCCTGGAGCGACTGCCAATCTACACTCCGCTAGGGAGCCAGATCACTCTAGGCACGGTAGCGAAGGTCAAGGTCAATGACGGTCCGCCAATGCTCAAGAGCGAGAACGCCCGGCCTTCCGGCTGGGTGTATATCGATGTGCGGGGACGGGATATTGCTTCGGTGGTCGCTGACCTGCGCCAGGCTGTCGGTGAGCAGGTCAAGCTGCAGCCGGGCATGAGCCTGAGCTATTCGGGACAATTCGAATTTCTTGAGCGGGCCAATGCCAGGCTCAAGCTGGTGGTACCGGCCACGCTGCTGATCATCTTCGTACTGCTCTACCTGACCTTCGCCCGCTTCGATGAGGCCTTGCTGATCATGGCAACGCTGCCATTCGCTCTCTCCGGCGGTGTCTGGTTCCTGTACTTGCTGGGGTTCAATCTGTCGGTGGCCACCGGCGTTGGGTTTATCGCCCTGGCCGGCGTATCGGCCGAGTTCGGGGTGATCATGCTGCTCTACCTGAAGAACGCCTGGGCCGAACGTGAGGACATTGGTGACAGCACCGAGCGTGGGCTAGTCGCTGCGATACGCGAAGGTGCAGTGCAGCGCGTTCGTCCCAAGGCCATGACCGTGGCCGTGATCATCGCTGGGCTGTTACCCATCCTGCTGGGTAGCGGTACAGGTAGCGAGGTCATGAGTCGCATCGCTGCACCCATGGTCGGTGGCATGGTCACCGCGCCCTTGTTATCCCTGTTCGTTATTCCGGCAGCCTATCGCCTGATGCGCCGCCGGCATCTCCCCGCAATATCTACCACTCCTCAAGGAGAAGTCGCATGAAACTGACTCTCATCGCTGTCGCAGGCACTGTTGCCGCTCTGTCTCTCTCTGCTCAGGCAGAGGACATGCCGGGCATGAAGATGGACGCTACGTCCATGAAAGGTATGCAAATTCAGCAGGAGACCCAGCAGGCTCCTGTGGCCAAAGCCGAGGGCACGATCAAGGCGATCGACACCACTAAACATACGGTGACTGTCGCCCATGGTGCAGTGCCGGCCGTGCAGTGGCCTGCCATGACTATGGCATTCAATGCAACGGCCAAACAACTAGAGGGCCTGAAGGCTGGAGATAAAGTGGCATTTGAGTTTCGTGCCGACGGAATGGCGGCCACCATCGTCTCCATCAAATCGTTGAAGCAATGATGGAGTGGGTGGTTGGTTTGACCTTTCTTCGTGGATGTTTGACCAGCCACCTGCCACTCACACACTTAAGGCATCTATTCGTCGATACGTCTCGTACAGCGATATCAGGTCCCCCTGGGACATGATTTCAAGGGGAGAGCGGCCATTGAAGAAATCATTTTGGTTGGCCAGGGAGGGAAAACCATAGAGGTTCTTGGGGTTATCGAAAATAGTGCGCAGTGCCGCGTGAATGTTCAGAACCAAGCTGATCCGCTTCATTTGGTCCGAATCAAGGCGAACAGCCAATTGTCCATCGCCTTGTTTGGTGCGGGAGAGAGTGCTGCGAGAAATGCGCAGAATCTTGCAAATCTGAATGTTGGACGCTTGCCATTTCTCAAGCACAAGCGTTGCCGTTCGTAGACCAGTAGCACACTGACTTCTGGAGAGAGGCTGTGACTCGATTGCCCCATTCATGACAACACCTCACTGCTTTCAAACGTCGCCAGCTACTGCGGAACTATAGCGCACAGCGCTCCCTGCTTGACCCGAAGGATTTGAGTTGGAGCCTCAGTAGCACATTGAACTCAGACGCTAGTGGCTTGACTTGATCGTCCGTATTTTTGCAACGAAAGAAGGCCAAGTATCACTGATACCTGACCTTCTAATTTGTGCTCTATTCGCCGCTCGCTTAGACCCAAAGTCTCACGGGGGTCAGCACTGCCTGTGTTACCTGGCTAAGGAGTAACAAGCACTCACGTTGCGATCACCGTCCGGTTTGCAATCGCAGTGTCGACCGCGTTGTACAGGTCAATGTCGGTCTGCTGCGTCTTGATGGATACGACCAAGCTGTACCTCACCTTTTCGTTGAAACGTCCCTGCTTTACAAGAGTCTTCCACCAACCAGGCGCAGGGTAGATGCCGAGCATACCTAAGCTTGCCAAGTCCGAAGCTGGTCCCTGCCAGATGTCAGAGTGCAGCGAGCCTTTGTGGCGTCCACGCGTTCCTATGAGCCAGTTCTTATCTGGCGTCCCGCTCAAGTATGGCGTCCCATCATCTTCGTCCCGCGCCCGCTTGTTTATGCGTTGACGGAAAAGGGTTTCATCTTCACCTGCGCGGCTGACTTCAAACCGCAAGCCGTGGGACTCATAGCGATAACGACCTTTGAGGCCTCGCTCTGCGACACCAGGGTTTGGTTCGATGAAGTAGGAAAGCGTTACGCGCATTTCAACGTCTATGTTTCCTAGATTTAGCAACTCTTGGTGAGGCCAAGGTAGGAGATGTAGGTGCATATCACGGGCTGTTGCCGGTTTAGAGCTCTGTCTCATGAACGGTTGGATTACGTCCTCGACGATCAAGGTCAGAGAGTTCGACGCACTCCAAAGAGCTCGCCCCACATCTGGGACACCGAAACCGCAGGTCCTAACCAGTGCTTCATAGTCGGTTTTGCTTTCACCTGCGAGGAAGTCTGTTTTCATCCGCGGGGTCCACTCTGCAGAGTGCACCATCAACGCTCGCACCGTCTCTGGCCACAGCCTTGGGTATGCCGAGGAGATCTGCGCAGCCATCCGGGCAGCCAAAGCGGAAGCTGCACTTGTGGCCCAAGTTGTCGCGAAAAGACGGTTTTGTGGCAAGTGTGAAGTGGTCAACAACGATAGTGAGGTGTGGCCATAGGCGCCGTGTACGTCACTTGCTAGGTTTCCGCCTTCGAAAACAACATCAGGCTTCAAAGGCCATGGAGTACGCTGCCACGTCAAAGAAGTAGTGCTATAGGGACTAAGGCTTCCGTGAGCCGCCAGCGCCTGATAGGCCTGAGTCGGAGGGTCGAGTGTCACTTTCTGTGTATAGGCACCCACACAGAGGGCATTCCATGACTGTCCTGGGTCATGAATCCCATCGGTCAGATTACTGTGTGGATACTCCAGATATCTTTGCCCATCTGCATTACCAGCTGAAACAATCATCAGACGTGGCTGCTTACGTTCACCTAGAGCATCCGAGGTTAAGAGATCTACTGCGGCAGACCATGCTGATGGACGCCCTCGATCTCGATTGTCAATGCTGGTAATTGCCATGCTAAAAATTCGTTGCTTTTCAGGCTGGCTAATTTCTGGGCGGGCGACAGCGCTCATTGTCAACGAACCGTAGGGTTCGCTCTGATTCCCTTGGGCTCCGGGTAGCAGCTTTACAGACTCAAGGCGGTGGGAGATCGAAACAGGACCTTGCGCGGAAAGTGGATCAACCAGATCTCCATAAAGCGCAACGCCGGCAAGCCCGGTACCGTGCCCCAAGTTATCCTGTACTCCCCAGTCGGCGTCTACTGTGTACAGATCTGCCATGCCAACGTGATTGGCTAACAAGGGATGGCCAGGATTTACTCCAGTATCGAGCAGACAAACACGGACGCTATTGTCATCGCCGCCTGTTGTGCGCTCTAAGAGCTCGTCAGCCCATTCTCGTTGTTCAACAGGGGGGAGTGCGTCGAAGAATTCCGCTGTTTCCTTGGCCCGTCGGATTTCCGCGACTTCATTGAGCAGAGCCATCGACTCGGTGATGGCTGCCTGCGTAGCGTAGACGTTGATGACCGTGCGCTCTGGAAAGATCAACGCGTCTCGCGAAGTCTGAAACCCGAGGACATCAGCAATTGTACGAAACCGTTGAAGAACGGCAGCTTGATTGTCTCGGGCAGGTAACCAGAACTCCCACCAGATGGCTTCAGTGACAGTCGCTGGCAACGCCGCAGAGTCATCCGTCCAGAGCGCACTGAACGTTGCGGTCCGTATTTCGAGTATGGGGTTCAGGAGAAGGGTATTACGTGGATTGCCTTTGCTGGTGTTGACTTCCAAGTATTGATGTACCAGGCCTTCAAACGCACTGAGCTTTCCATCAGGGACGAAAACAGTCGCAAAATAAGTTTCAGTCGCCCCGTCATAACGTAAATTCAGCAGCTCGATTCGCTGCGGCCCGCGGGCCAAACCCTCAAATGCAAGTTCAAATCCGGGCTCGCTGACAAACTCGATTTGTAGCCCCAACCCATCTTCTTGACCTCTCTGGGATTGAAGCTGAACAGCTTCTGCCATTCGCTGATGCACATGTCCAAGCTGGGTGAGCAGCGAGTTACCATGCCCCCTGCGATCCCTCGGTGGGAAACGAGGTTCCCTTGTCGCAGATGCCGTTGATTGGAACCGTTCTGGCTTCCCTGTTCCTTGGAGATGAAAGTGCCGCCGCTGTCCTGCGTTTGGTTCCGTCATTGAAAAGCTCTACCGGCTTATATTCGTGGTCTTCCGTGGAAAGCCTTGCGCTCCTCAAGGTGCTTTGCCACATCCTTAGCTGCTACCTCTACACGATCGTGGATGATGGCATCTTTAATTGCATCATCTGCTGCCCGCACCAACTCCGCATAACTGAGACCGTTCGCTATTGAGGTGAGCTTGTCCCAGGTCTTTATTGATTTCGAGAAATTTGCGAGTCGGTTCTTTAACACGGCTTGAATCTGTTCCGGATTGGGCAACCCGTATTCGATAACATCATCAAAGCGCCGGAACAAGGCATAGTCGAGAATTTCGGGATGGTTTGTAGCAGCAATGATCAGGCTGTTCGACTGGTCTTGCTCGATCATTTGCAGAAAGCTATTGAGCACTCGACGTATTTCACCAACGTCATTTGCCAGGCCGCGTTGAGATCCAATGGCATCGAACTCGTCGAAGAAGTAGATCCCGCGAGTATCACGGATAGCATCGAAAACCTGCCGTAGTTTGGCTGCGGTTTCTCCCATGAACTTTGTGATCAGGCTGTCGAGTCGGACGATGTACAGGGGGATGCCCAATTCCCCAGCTAGGGCTGAGGCGGTCATCGTCTTACCTGTTCCTGGTGGGCCTACCAAGAGCAGCTTGCGGCGAGGAGAAAGACCGTGAGCTCGGATTTTCTCGAAGTTACGCTGTTCGCTGATAATGCGTTCCAGACGGCCGTGAGTAGTCTCATCCAGAATCATTTCCGAGAAACGGGTCTGAGGAAGAGCAACAGATAACAGGTTGCTCAGCTCACCTCTGGGCTGACCGATAGGAACTGGCTGGCCAGATGGCATCGGCTTTCGCTTTGACTGAGCAGAGTCAATCAGCGTGCGTAAATCTTCAGCAAGTTTTCCGTGTCCTTGCTTAGCTTCGTGTGCAGCCATTTGCATAGCAACGGCAAGGAAATGACTGTCATCTCCTTTGATGTGTGAGCGCAAAAGCGCCTTTAAATGCTCGCCGCTAGCCATGGTTCTCTACCTTTTTCATCTAAATAGTGTAATCGCTAAGACCCGTTGGTCTCCTGGAGTACGCCCTCAAATTCTCGGTCACTCGTCAGTGAGCGCTAAGCTTGCAGTGAATAGTGGCCTTGCCAATGGCCGTAGCCATCCAACTGGGAAGACTAGCGCGTACAGAAGAAAGAAACTCCCATTGTGAGATCGGAAGTCGTTCGTGGAGCTGAATCGCTGCGATCTGCGCATGATCAGGCCCCATCCAGGCCAATGCTCGAACAGCCTCACCAGCCTTCGAGTTCCCTAGTGCCAACATCCAGTAGGGGGCATGCTGGAGTGAAACCTTCACTGGGCCAATGGTGAGTTCCTTACTACGGCCTGTCGTGAGGAAAACCTCTCCCTCGGGAATCTGAGAGGTCAATCCAAACGCTTTCGCAGCGAGCGCTCCATTTCCTGCAATCGCGGATTTTCCTTTCTCTGCAAGCGACCGTGCAACAGCCTCTACCTTAACTCCTGTAGGAGTAGGGGCGACATAAACTCCGCGGGCCACACGTTGCAGACTTCCAGCCTTGGTCAAGCGTGAAAACGCTTGGTCCACCGCGGCTCTACTAGCCAGGTGCAGAAACTCCTTGGGAGCCAGAATACTGCCTTCTGGCAGAGCATGGATTCGCTCCAGGATCGCGGCAGGTAATGAAGGCATGAGAGACGCTCTATTGACAGTAATGTCAGATATTAAAGACTATATCTGACATTCGTTCAAACTCATCACTCTGAGTGGTTAGCAGGCACTGGCTTGCTTTGGAGCTCAAAGCTTTACTGGTGAGCGCCTGAGTCAGGATGGCTGTAGCGCGTACTGAGAAAGCCTTCTAAGGCGTTGAGTCAAACTATGTTGTTTCAGCCTCATCGGATATTCGAAGGTGCAGCGGGGCTGTGACAAACTATGTTGAAAGTTTGGACTGAAGCTAGGGCGCTTTTAGCCAATGTTTCTGGGCGGCTCTGTGACAAACTATGTTGTAGCCGACCAGCTCCAGACGAGCGCCTTGTTGCATGGGGTTCGTTCACATGGCCGCCGACTCAGTTGGGCGTCAGCAGTGAGCGAAAGCGTGCATCGCTGCGGGCTGGGGTCAGGGTATACAGCTGTTCTTTCTTGTCGACCCAGGTGTAGAGCGCGTATTCCTTGTCGTTGTCACCAACGTGTTTGCCCAGGCCATAAACCGAAAGGTGACTGGCCGGGGTATTGCCATAGGTGTAGAACATCGAGCAGGTGCGGTTGCGTTGTTTGTCGCGCCAGGTGTAGTGATGGACGGCTTGTTTGCCAATATATAGGGCCTCGCCATCCACCGTCAGGTTGCCACGATCCAGGCGATCGAAAAGGAAATTCATGGCTTCGATCTCGAAACCGTCATGGTTGAATTGGTCAAGGTTGCCGACCAGCGTGATTGCAGGATTCAAAGTGGGCATATCAAGCCTCTCTCTACTGTGATGGGTTGCCAAATTGGCAAGCTCATCTCAGCGCTATGCCGCGGCCAGCATCAGCAGGAAGCAATTCCGCGACAGCATTTCGATCAGGGCCGTTGTGACCTCATCACCCAGGAAGTTCCGGTTTATGCACAGGCCTGAGCTTTTTTATTCAGCTGTGGAAAACCTATGCAATTGCGCTTGATTCATGGATGGATGATTGCCTTGATCCCGGCGGTCCTGCTGCTGGGCGTCCTGACGCCGGTGCTGTCCAACAGCCTGTTGCTGCTGATGGAGCGGCACAATCGTATTCCGGCCGAATCCTCGATCTGGAGCTTTGAGCCGACCCTGATCAATCAGGGGTCTTCTTCCTATTGGTTGTATGGGGAAGATCGGCACTACTACTTCTATTTTTCTTACGCCGAAGATCAGCCTTACCGGCTGATAGCCAGGAACAACCCGTGCCTGGGATTCGATAGGCACGATGTTGGCACCTGGTGTATCCCCTGAAGCCAGGGCCCTGGATTATGCTGCGGGCTCGCGGCGCCCACCGGGCAGGCGCCGGCAGCCGAGGTAGGCAATGGACAGGTTCCAGGAAATGCAGGTATTCGTCTGTGTCGCTCAGGAGCAGGGCTTCGCCGCGGCCGCGCGGCGCCTGAGCCTGTCGGCCGCCAGCGTTACCCGCGCGGTGGCCGCCCTGGAGCAGCGCATCGGCACCCCGCTGCTGATCCGCACCACCCGCCGTGTGCATTTGAGCGACGCCGGGCAGCGTTACCTGGAGGATTGCCGACGCATCCTCGCCGAGGTCCAGGACGCCGAAGCCTCGGCGGCCGGGGTCCATGCCCAGCCCCGGGGGCTGCTGACCCTGACCGCGCCGGTGCTGTTTGGCGAGCTCTTCGTCACGCCGCTGCTGGTGCGCTACCTGCAGTGTTATCCACAGGTCAGCGTCAACGCCCTGCTGGTGGACCGGGTGGCAAGCATGGTCGAGGAGGGCATCGATGTGGCGGTGCGGATTGGCGAATTGCCCGACAGTGGCCAGCACGGCATTCGCGTCGGCGAGGTGCGTCGGGTGGTGTGCGCGGCACCCGGATTCCTTGCCGCCCATGGTTGCCCGCAACACCCCGATGAACTGCGCCAGGCCCCGATTATTGCGCCGTCTTCCACCGGCCAGGCGCGCCACTGGTCATTCAACGACGCCGGCCGCGCCCTGAGCATCCGCCCCGAACCGCGTTTGCTGGTGAGCGCCAATCAGGCCGCTATCAGTGCCGCCTGCCTGGGGTTGGGGCTGACGCGGGTGCTGTCTTACCAGGTGGCCGACCAGGTTGCCGCCGGTCAGTTGCAGATTGTGCTGGCGGATTTCGAGCTGCCGCCGTTGCCGATCCACGTGGTGTACCAGGGCGGGCGCAAGGCGCCGGCGCGGGTGCGCAGCTTTGTCGATTTCGCCGTGCAGGCCCTGCGCGAGCATCCAGCGCTCAATGGTTGACCGGCTTTATTGCGCTGGATGAAATGCCGGATTGCGCTTTCTGGTGATTCTGTTGTTTTCCGGCAGGGATCAAGATAGCCAGGCCAGCGCGGCACTTGCACCGCGTTCCTGCCTGCGGAGTCGAACATGTCCCTGCTTCCGATCAAGTTCTACAACTTTCCCCGGTCCGGCCACGCGCATCGCGTCGAGCTGATGTTGTCGCTGCTGGACCTGCCCACTGAAACCCTGTTTGTCGACTTGGCCAAGGGCGAGCACAAGCAACCCGAGTTCCTGGCCCTCAACCCTTTTGGCCAAGTCCCGGTGATCGATGACCAGGGCACAGTCCTGGCGGACTCCAATGCGATCCTGGTGTACCTGGCCCAGCGTTACGGTCAGGGCCGCTGGCTGCCCAGCGACCCGGTCGGCGCGGCGCAGGTGCAGCGCTGGCTGTCGGTGGCGGCTGGGCCGATCGCCTTCGGTCCGGCGGCGGCGCGCCTGATCACGGTGTTTGGCGCCACCTTCAATGCCGAGGAAGTCATCGCCCGTGCCCATGCCCTGCTCAAGGTCATGGACCAGGAGCTGGCGGGGCGGCCGTTCCTGGTCGGCCAGCAGGCGACCATCGCCGACGTTGCGGGCTACAGCTACATCGCCCACGCCCCGGAAGGCAACGTGTCGCTGGCGGACTACCCCAACGTAAGGGCCTGGCTGGCGCGGATCGAAGCCTTGCCGGGCTTCGTGCCCATGCCGTCCACGGCGGCGGGGCTGAAAAGCGCCTGAGGCCAGGTTGCGAGGGAGCCATCATGAGCAGCCGTTCCCCTTGGCACGCCGGCGAGCGGCAGCTACAGGCCCTGGCTGGGGTCGCCGAACGCATGGAAGCCTTCGGCGGCAAGGTCATCCGCCAGGCCATGCCCGACCAGCACCGGCAGTTCTACGCCCAGTTGCCGTTCATGCTGGTGGGCGCGGTGGATGCCGAGGGCAACCCTTGGGCGAGCCTTCTCGAAGGGCCTCCGGGCTTTGCCGAGGCGCCCCTGGCGACCCTGCTGCGGGTCGACAGCCTGCCGGCCGCCGATGACCCGGTGCAGTTGCAGCAAGGTGCGGCGCTGGGTCTATTGGGCATCGAACTGCACACCCGGCGGCGCAACCGCCTGAATGGGCGGATCAGCAGCCTCGACCGCGACGGTTTCAGCTTGAGCGTCGACCAGTCCTTCGGCAATTGCCCGCAATACATCCAGCAGCGCGAGCTGCAACGGCTGCCCTTGAGCGACCCGGCCAGCCGGCCGGCCGAGCACCGCGAGAGCCTGGACCTCGCGGCGCAGGCCCTGATCGGCGCCGCCGATACCTTCTTCGTTGCCAGCTACGTCGACCTGCAAGGGCAGCGCTCGGTGGACGTTTCCCACCGTGGCGGCCAGGCCGGGTTCGTCCGGGTCGAGGGCAACTGCCTGACCATCCCGGATTTCGCCGGCAACCTGCATTTCAATACCCTCGGCAACCTGCTGCTCAACCCCCGGGCGGGCTTGCTGTTCATCGACTTTCACAGCGGTGAATTGCTGCAGCTCAGTGGCCGCACCGAGGTCATCCTCGACGGGCCGCTGGTCAGTGCCTTCCAGGGCGCCGAGCGGCTCTGGCGCTTTACCGTGGAGCGGCTGGTACGGCGCCCGGCGGCCTCGTCCCTGCGTTGGCAATTGCAGGGCTTTTCCCCCAACAGCCTGCTGACCGGCAACTGGCCGCAAGCCGAGGCTCGCCTGCGTGCCGCGGCCCTGGGCCAGCAGTGGCGGCCGTTGCGGGTGACCCGGATCGTGGACGAAAGCCTGGGCATCCGTTCCTTCTACCTGGAGCCGGCGGATGCCGCGGGTGTCCCGGGTTTTGTGGCCGGCCAGCATCTGCCGGTGCAGGTCATGCTCGACGGCCAGCCGCTGATTCGCACTTACAGCCTGTCCAGCGCGCCATCCGATGATTTCCTGCGCATCAGCGTCAAGCGCGAAGGCCGGGTTTCCAGCCACCTGCACCAGCAACTCAAGGTCGGCGACTTGCTGCAGGCCCGCGCCCCGCAAGGGCGTTTTACTGCCGACCCGCAGTCGCCCCGGCCCCTGGTGCTGCTGGCGGCCGGGGTTGGCATCACACCGTTGCTGTCGATGCTGCGGGAGGTGCTGTACCAGGGCCGGCGTACCCGTCGTACCCGGCCCACCTGGCTGTTTCAGGGTTCGCGCAACCTCGCCGAGCAACCCTTTGCTGGCGAGTTGCAAACCTTGCGTGAACAGGCCGGGGATTGCTGGCGGCTGGTGCGCCTGCTCAGCCAGCCGGAAGCCGGGGCGCGCCCGGGAGTGGCCTTCGATCATGGCGGACGCATCGATGTGCAGTTGCTGCTGGCGCAGCCGGAGTTGGATGTCGACAGTGCCGACTTCGTGCTCTGTGGCCCCGGGGGCTTTACCCAGGGCCTGTATGACAGCCTGCGCGACCTGGACATCGCTGACCGGCAGATTCATGCCGAAACCTTCGGCCCCTCGACCCTGCGCCGCCGGCCGGACCCCGAGGCTGTGCCATTGAGCCAGCCGCCTGCCGCCACCCAGGCGGTGACGGTACGCTTGCAGCAGGCCGGCCGGGAGCTGTCCTGGGAACCCGCCAGCGGCAGCCTGCTGCAACTGGCGGAAAGCGCCGGCCTGCATCCGCCGTTCAGCTGCCGCGGCGGTTCCTGCGGCACCTGCCAGACTCGGCTGATCAGTGGTCAGGTGAATTATCCACAGGTGCCGGCGCAACTGCCCGAGCCGGGTCAGGTGCTGATTTGCTGCGCCGTGCCCGCTGCTGTGGATAACCTTGCGCCAGCGCTGGTGCTGGACCTGTAGCACAGGGAAAAAAGTCTGTCCGGCGATTGCTGCCAACCGCGCCGCTGCGTAGGCTGGCGGCTGCTTTGTCGCTGTTGCTGCGGGCTGTCGACTGCGGTTCCTTTCCCAGCCTCGCGGGCTCGACGGCGGCTACGGGCAATCTCGATCAGGTGAATGGCGCCCGCTGTTCCAGGGCTTTCAGCGTTAAAGGGAATCAACGATTCATGCTCCCCCGGGTCTTGCTCCGTCTCTGTGTCTTGTTCCTGTGCGGGCTGTTGCTCAACGCCTGCCGCGATGAAGACGCGCCCCCGCTCGACCAGCAACTCTATATCTGGCAACGCCAGTGGACCCCGGCCCACGCCGACGCCCTGGCAGGCTCGCGGGCGGATTTTTCCACCATCCGGGTGCTGGCCCTGCAGGCTTTTCCACAGGCTGGCTGGAAGCGTGCGCGAATCGATGCCGAGCTGCTCAAGCAGGATGGCCGCCCGCTGATCGCCGTGGTGCGCCTGGATGGCCAGTTACCGTCCTTGAACCAGGACGACATTCTCCAGCAGGTGCAGCACCTGCTGGCCGACTGGCAAGGGCAGGGCCTGACCCTGGCGGGCATCGAGATTGACCACGACGCCGGCAGCGCCCGGTTGCCCGCCTATGCCGCGCTCCTGCAGCGGTTGCGCGGGGCACTGCCGCAGCACCTGGCCCTGAGCATTACCGCGCTGCCCGCCTGGCTCGACAGCCGCGAGCTGCCCGGGTTGCTGGCCCAGGTCGACAGCAGCGTGCTCCAGGTCCATGCCGTCAGCGATCCCCGGCGCGGGCTGTTCGATCCGCGCCAGGCCGAACAGTGGGCCAGGCGCTGGGCGAACATCAGCGACAAACCGTTTTACCTGGCGCTGCCGGCCTATGGCGTGGCCTTGCTGCCCGGCACCGCGGGAGCCCCGGTGGTGGAAAGCGAGGCACCCATCGCCCTTGGCGGCCAGCGCCGGGAGTTGATGGCCGATCCGGAGCAACTGCACCAGTTGGCCATGACCTTGCGCCATGACCCGCCAGCCCATCTGGCCGGGCTGATCTGGTTTCGCCTGCCACTCAAGGGCGATGTCCGGGCCTGGAGCCTGGACACCCTGCGCGCGGTGGCGCGGGGCGATGTTCTGGACAGCCGGTTGGGCATCAGCCTGCAGGAGCAGGACGGTCTTTTCGATATTCGCTTGAGCAACCCGGGCAACCTCGATCGGCCCCTGCCTGAACAACTGACCCTGGCCGTTGCCCAATGCGACGGATTCGACGGGCTGGGCGGTTATGCCGCCGAGCTGCGTGACGGCCAGCTGTCATTGACCCGCCAGCAAGCCGGCCGGCTGGCAGCGGGTGGCACCCGGGCCGTGGGCTGGGCCCGCTGTACAAAAATTGACCAAGGAGCTGCACATGTTCGTCCCTAGATCCCGCTACCTGCTGTGCCTGAGCCTGTGCCTGCCCTTGGCCCCGGCCCTGGCGTGCGGCCCGACCTTTCCCATGCGCCTGCTGGGGGATCGCCCGCAGACCCTGGCGCAGTTGCCCGAAGGCAGTTTCCTGTTCGAGGTCAGCCGCCTGGGCAAGCCCATCGTCGGGCTCAAGCCCGTCGTCCAGGATGGCTTCAGCCGCGATTACAACCTGCCTGAAAGCTACGAGGTGCAGGCGCGTAACTGGGCCGAACAGCAAGGGTTGGACGACGCCCAGAAAACCCTGGTCAGGCAGTTGCGCACGCTCAATGACGCGCGCCTGGCGGAGCAGCAAGGGGCCAGCCTGCCGCCGGAGATCAACCTCTACACCGCGGGCGCGGTGGCCTTCAGCGCCGGGGATCACGAGCGGGCGGCGGAGTATTTCCGCAAGGTGCTGGCGCTGCCCGCCGAGCAGCGGGCGCTGCGCAGTACCTGGGCCGCCTATTCCCTGGGCCGGGCTCTGCAAGCCATCAGTGAAGAAGCCAATGAGCTGGATGATCAGGGGCGCAGCGACACGTTGCTGGCGGCGCGCCAGGCCTTCGCCCAGACCCGCCAATTGAATATTGACGGCTTCAGCGACCCCCTGGAACTGGGCATCGCCAGCCTGGGGGAAGAGGCGCGCATTCTGAAGAACCAGAACCACTGGAGCGAGGCCATCGACCTGTATGCCAGCCAGAACCTGATGGGCTCGGACGTCGGCTACAGCTCGCTGAAGCAAGTGGTGGGCGAGTTGGGCGGCCTGTCGGATGCGCAGTTGCGCGAGCAGCTCAAGCAGCCTTCGGTGGCGCGCTTGCTCACCGCTTCGCTGGTCTCGCACCTGGGCTGGTCCTTCGGCGAACGGCCGGAATCCGAGGTGAAGCTGATCAAGCTGCTGAGCCAGGGCACCGCCGGCACTTTCGACAACGCCGACCGGCTGGCGGCGCTGAATTACCAGAACGGCGATTTCGTCACCACCCAGCAGTTGCTCGAACATGCCGGCGACGGTGGCCTGGCCTGGTGGCTGCGGGCCAAGATGGCCGTGCGCAATGGCGACAAGGTGGCGGCTGCCGCGGCCTACGCCAAGGCCGCCGCGGCGTTCCCCCGGGAAGAGAGCTGGGGCTTTCGCGGTGACTATGACGGCAACTACGAAGACCTCAAGCCGGGCTGCCGGGTAGAAGGCGAAAGCGCCGTGCTGGCCCTGGATCGTGGCGACTACGTGCAGGCGTTCGAACTGCTCTACCGCAGTGGCGACATCTACTGGCACGACGCAGCGACCGTGGCGGAGCGGGTGCTGACCCTGGATGAACTCAAGCACTTCGTCGACACCCAGGTACCGGCGCCAGCGCCGACTCCCAAGCAGCCCGATGCCTACTACGAAAGCCTGCCGATTGCCGCCCAGGTGCGCGAGTTGCTGGGGCGCCGGCTGCTGCGTGAAGGCCGCTACGAAGAAGGCTGGGGCTACTTTGATAGCCCGGAGCGCCAGGCCATCGCCAAGGCTTACGGCGAGTACCGGCGCAGCGCCGAGTCGGCCTGGCTGCCCACACGCCGGGCCGAGGCCTATTACCAGGCCGGCAAGCTGGCACGGGCTTCGGGAATGGAGATCCTCGGCTACGAAATGGGCCCGGATTACCACAGCCTGTGGGGCAGCTACAGCCTGGAGATCCCGCCGGTGCAGGCCGGGCCCTTTGTCAGTGCCGATGAAGTGCAGCGCCAGCAAGCCACCACCGCCGAGCCCGATGTGCGCTACCACTACCGCTACGTGGCTGGGGAGCTGGGCAATCGGGCGGCGGATTTCCTGCCCCACACCAGCCAGGCCTATGCCGCGGTGCTGTGCAAGGCGGCGCGCTGGACCCGCGGCAGCGACGCCGAGATCGAGTACTACCAGCGCTACGTGAAGAACGGGCCCTTTGTGGAATGGGCCGGCAACTTCGGCATGAACTGCGAGGAACCGGATTTCGGCAGCGCCAACAAGCGCTACCTGACCCAATGGCTGTCGGCCTCCCGCACGGCGGTGAGCGAGCACAAGCTTGCCGCTGGCGGCGCTGCTGGCGTGCTGTTGCTGGGTGCCGCCTACCTGATCCGGCGCCGCCGCCAACGCGCCTGATCAAGGTCAGGCGCCTGGGGCTCGCTAGCTGAGCACAGGGACGTTGGCTGCGACGGCCTCGTTCGCCACAGCGGGAGAGCTCGCCATAGCGGGAGAGCCTGCTGTGGCGAGGGAGCTTGCTGTGGTGAGGGAGTTTGCTGTGGCGAGGGAGCTTGCTCCCGCCGGCCGCGCAGCGGCCGTAGCAGGTTCACCGCGCATCCCAGCCCAGCCCATCCCCCAAGCCCATCCCAAGCCCACCCATCACAGAGATTTCCCAGTCCTCATGCCTGCTGGACAAAGGTCAGGCGCAGGGCGAAGCCGATCAGCAGGCTGCCGAACAGCCATTGCTGCAAGCGTTGCGCCGACGGGCTGCGCTGCATCCAGCGGCCCAGCCCGGCCCCGGCCAGGGCGTAGCAGCAGTCGAACAGGCCACCCACCGCCACCAGTAGCACCCCCAGGGTGACGAACTGCGGGACCACGGCCCCGGCCTGGGGATCGACGAACTGCGGCAGCAGCACCGAGCAGAACAGCAGCGCCTTGGGGTTCAGCAGGTTGGTCAGCAAGCCGCGCTGGATCGCCTGGCGCCAGCGCAGGGGCGTGGCCGCGGCGCTGCTGTCGAGATTGGGCAGCAGGTTGGCCCGCAGGCACTGGATGCCGATCCACAGCAGGTAGGCGGCGCCCGCCAGGCGCACCACATCGAAGGTCCAGGGCGCGGCCTTGAACAGCGCCGCCAGGCCCAGGGCGGCCAGGGCCACGTGGCAGCCACGGGAGATGGCCAGCCCCAGGGCGGTGGCCAGTGCCTGAGCCTTGCCCTGGCGGGCGCCGGTCTGCAGCAGCAGGATCATGTCGGGGCCGGGCAGCAGGTAGACCACCGCCAGAGCCAGGAAATACATCCACAATTGCGCCACTTTGCACCCCCTTCGTTGTCGAGTCGGTGCGCCCAGTTTAGGGCCGCAGGGGCCGGCAGGTGCTTGCGTAATCAGCCAGCAGAGCGGCGAAAATTGGCATAACCTTCCAGCTTTCAATGGAATGACCAGCCGGATATGCCAAACATGAAACTCGATGCCTACGACCGCAAGATTCTCGCCGCCCTGCAGCGCGATGGCCGCCTGAGCAATGTGCAACTGGCCGAGGAGATCGGCCTGTCGCCGTCACCCTGCCTGCGTCGGGTGCGCATGCTGGAGGAGGCCGGGGTGATTCGCGGTTATCAGGCGACCCTGGACCGCGACGAAGTGGGGCTGGGGCTGACGGTGTTTGTCGGGGTCAAGGTGGAGCGACACAACGACGCCGAGGCCGAAGCCTTCCGCCAGGCGGTGTTGCAGTTGCCGGAGGTGATTTCGGCGTTCCTGGTGTCCGGCGAGTCGGACTTCCTGCTGCAGGTGGTGGTCCCGGACCTGCGCGGTTACGACCGGTTTCTCACCGGCCACTTGCTGAAGATCCCCGGGGTCAGCGACATCCGCAGCAACTTCGCGATTCACACGGTGAAAACCCCAGGGCCCTTGCCATTGGGGCACTTGCCCGGCTGATGATCCTGGCCAGCCGGGTCAGCGCCTCACCGGCATGTTCTAGCTACTGTGGCGAGGGAGCTTGCTCCCGCTCGGTCGCGCAGCGGCCGCAGAATCTGGCTACGCGGGGTGTCAGGTACTTTGCGTTGGCCGGGTCTGGGGCTGCGTTGCAGCCCAGCGCGAGCAAGCTCGCTCGCCACAGGGTTCAGGTCCACCAGTAGCGCACCAGGTGGAAGAAGATCGGCGCGGCGAAGCACACAGAATCCAGGCGATCGAGCATGCCGCCGTGACCTTCGATCATGTGCCCCCAGTCCTTGACCCCACGGTCGCGCTTGATCGCCGACATGACGATGCCGCCGGCAAAGCCCAGCAGGTTGATCAGCAGGGCGATGAGGAACGACTGCCAGACATTGAACGGGGTGATCCAGAACAGCGCGCCGCCGATCAGCGAGGCCAGCAGGATGCCGCCGACAAAGCCTTCCACGGTCTTGGACGGTGAGAGGTTGGGGGCGATCTTGCGCTTGCCGAAGAGTTTTCCACAGACGTACTGCAACACGTCCGACAGTTGCACCACGATCACCAGGTAGGCGATCAGCAACAGGTTGCGGCCTTCGTAGCCGGCGATGTCCAGGGTCAGCAGGGCCGGCACGAAGGACACGCAGAACACTGCGATCATCAGGCCCCACTGGACCTTGGAGGCGCGTTCCAGGAAGTGCGTGCTGTCACCGCCCAGGGACGCCAGGATCGGCAGCAGCAGGAACACGTAGACCGGGATGAAGATCGAGAACAGCCCGTACCAGTCGGAGTAGATCAGCAGGTACTGCAGGGGCAGGGCCAGGTAGAAGGCGGCCACCAGGGCCGGGTAGTCGCTGCGCCGGGTCGGGGTCAGGGTGAGGAATTCGCGCAGGGCATAGAACGACACCGCATAGAACAGCAGGATCACCGCCGCGGTGCCGAGCCAGAAGGCGATGCCGATCACCAGCACCATCACCCACCAGGCGTTGATCCGCGCGTTGAGGTTGTCGATCACCGGGTTGGGCGCGCCACGGGTGCGCCACTGGAGGATGAAACCGATCAGCGAGGCCAGCACCAGAATGGCGCCGATGCCGCCGAACAACATCAGGGTCTGCTTATCCATCTCAGGCGTGCTCCGGGGCCAGGGCCAGCAGCGCGGCGCGGCTGCGTTCGAGGAAGTGTTCCTTGCTTTCGTCGGCTTCCAGGGTCAGCGGCGCGCCGAAACTGGTGGTGCACAGCAGGGGCAGGGGCAGGAAGCGGCCCTTGGGCATGACCCGGTTGAGGTTGGCGATCCACACCGGAATCACTTCCACCTGTGGATAACGCTTGGCCAGGTGGTAGATCCCGCTCTTGAAGGGCAGCAGGCCATCGTCGGGGTTGCGCGTGCCTTCCGGGAAGATGATCAGCGAGTCGCCGTTCTCCAGGGCGTCGAGCATCGGTTGCAGCGGATTGTTATCCACAGCCTCCTTGCGCTCGCGGTCGATCAGCACGCCGTTGAACACCCGGTTGATGATGTAGCGGCGCAAGCTGCTTTTCTGCCAGTAGTCGGCGCCGGCCACCGGCCGGGTCAGTTTGCGCAGGGCCGGCGGCAGCGAGGCCCAGAGCAGCACGAAGTCGCCGTGGCTGCTGTGGTTGGCGAAGTAGATCCGTTGCACCGCGCGCGGCGCCGAACCCAGCCACAGGCTGCGGGCGCCGGTGATGCTACGGGCGGCGGAGGTGATGAGACTGGCGACCAGGGGTTCGAACATGGGCATTCCTTATCCGGCAAAGGTCAGCCACGGGCTGACCAGGATCACGCTCACTATCACCAGCACTTGCGCCGCCAGCAGCAATGCCTGACGGCGCAGCAGGCCAAGGGCCCCACGGCTGCGTTGGTCCCAGGGCCGGCCGGCGCCTTGCGCCGGTTGCAGACCGAGGGCGTTCAGGGCCTGGTCCATGGCCTGGGTGCTGTGTTCCAGGGACGCCGGAGCGTCGGCCACGCGCTGGAACAGGTCGGCGTCGAAGGTCACCCGCAGCGCCAGGTATTTTTCCACCAGCCCCAGCAGCACCAGGGCCAGGCTGAGGAACAAGCCCCCCAGAGTGACGCTGGCCAGCAGGTACTGGCCCAGGCCATACAACGCACCGAGCAGGGTCAGGCCTGTGGATAACTGATCCAGGGCACGGCCCCGGCGCAGCAGGCTGGCCACGCTGTAGAGCTGCATTTCAGTGGACATGGGCCAGGCTCCCGGCGCCGCTCAGTGTTTCCAGCGCCTGACGGTGGGCCGGGTGCAGGACGATCTGCGGGCGTGCCCGCTGGATCTGCACGATAGCCGCATCCATGGTCGCCGCCCGGCCGCTGTGCAGCAGCCAGGCGGCAATCGCCGTGGCGCTGCGCGAGTAACCGAGGGCGCAGCACACCAGCAGCGGGCCTTGCTGGCGCAAGCGTTCAATGGCTTGCGCCGCCGCCAGGCACTGCTCGGGGCTGGGGGCACACAGGTCCAGGACCGGCAGGCTCTGGTAAGCCTGTAGCCCGCGGCTGTCCAGGGGCAACTCGGCGCACAGGTCGAGCACCGCGCCGAATGGGCTGTGCTTGAGCTGTGCCGCGCTCGGCAGGCGGCCGAGCCAGACGTTATCCACAATCTGCACCGGCTGTGGATGGTTTTTTGTCCACAGCCGCGAATTGATCCAGGCCGCCGCCAGGTAAGGGGCCAGCAACCAGCGTGCGGCCGGGCTCAGGCTGCCGTCCTGGCGCTTCTGGAAACCCGCGGCACCGAGCAGGGCGTAGTTCAAGGCCACCAGCAACAACGCCACGGCGGGCCAGATCAGCCACAGTGCGGTGCCGCCAGCGCAGGCTGCCCCGGCGAACAGCAGCGCGCCCAGGCCATAGCGCCAGGCCAGTTGGCGCCGTTTCGGTTCACGGCTCAAGCGCGCGCTGAACAGCGGGCTGGGGCGGTCCAGCGGCCACAGCCAGACGCACAGCCAGCCGGCCAGGGCGCCGGTCGGCACATCGACAAAGTGGTGTTGATAAGTGGTCAGCACCGACACCCCGATCAAGCCGAACCAGCCATGCACCAGCCAGCGCCAGAAGCCCTGGGTATGCCGGGCGTAGCAGACCCAGAGCACCACCAGCAGGGCAATGTGCAGTGACGGCGCCTGGTTGAAGGGCTTGTCGAAGCCGGCCAGCACTTCGAACAGCCAGCCGAACACCCCGTCCAGTTCCGGCCGGGGGAAGGTGAAGCGCAGCGGCCAGAGCAGGAAGCAACTGACCGCGATCAGCTGGGCGGTCAGCAGGCGCAGGGCGTGGCGCTTGAGCTCGTCACGGCTGCGCGGCAGCAGCAGGGAGAAGCCGTAGAGCAGGTCGATGGACCAGTAGGGGACGATGGTCCAGGCCCAGAACGGCATGTGCCGCTCCCAGTCGAAGACCAGGCTGCCGACGTCGTCGCGCTGGGCGGTGACCCAGGTGGCGAAGCCGTAGGTGCTGAAGAACAGCGGCGCCAGCAACAGCAGCCAGAGCACCGCCGGTTTCAGCAGGCCCGGCTCCCGCGCCGGCAAGGCGCCTGTGCTCATCATTGCACCCGTTGCGCCAGGGACACGCTGAAGATCCCCCATTCATCCACGCGCATGGTGACCTTGCGAAAGCCCGCGGCTTCCACCAATTGGTCCATTTCCGCCTGGGTGCGGCGGCGCATGACCCAGGCCTGGCCTTCGCGGTGGCTGGTCAGGGCACGGGCGATCAGCTCCAGCTGCGGGTGCCACGGCTGGCCGGTGTACACCAGGTAGCCACCGGGTTCCACGGCGCTGGCCAGGCCGGCCAGGGAGCCGCCGACCATCTGGTTGTCGGCGAACAACTCGTACAACCCGGACACCACCGCCAGGGTCGGCTTGGGATCGAGGGCGGCAAGGTCCTCGCGGTCGAAGGCGTTGCCTTTGACGAAGCGCGCGATGTCCCCCAGGCCCTTCTCCTGGATCAGGGCACTGCCGTCGCGCACGTTGATGTCGCTGTAGTCGCGCAGCAGGATCGATTCCGGCAGCGGGCTGACCCCTTGCAGCGCTTCGAGGATGTAGCGGCCGTGGCCGGCGGCGATGTCGACGATGCGCACGTCGCTTTGCTGTTCACGGAGTTTTTCCATGGCCAGGCGCAGCAGTTCTTCCACGTGCAGCTTGCGCTGGCGGATGCCGCGCCAGCCGATGGAATTCAGGTAGTTCTGGTCGATCATCCGGCCCAGGGCGGAATGCCCGGTGGGCGTGTTGCGGTAGACGTAGTCCAGGGTGCTGCCGGAGTCGAAGCCGGTGTCGAAGCCCAGCTTGACCCCCGCCGACAGCTGGCTGCCCAGGCGCATGCTGGCGCGGGTGGCGCGCCAGTACAGGTCACGCGGCGAGTTGTGCGGCAGCGGCGCGGCCAGGGCTTCGGATTCGGCGCAGGTGACGCCCAGGCGGTCGGCGTCCAGCAGGGCAGGGCGGTTCAGCGGGCGCGCGAAGTTCTGCAGGATGAAGCGGCGGATGCTGGCCACGGCCGGGGCGCGGTTCTTTTCCCCCAGGGTGTCGTGGAAGAAGCCAGGGAGGATGTGCTTTTCCTTGTGCAGGCTGCCCAGGCGCTCGAAGAACTGCTCCTGGGGCTTGCGGTGCACCACGAAGTCCGAGCCGGAGATCAGCACTTGGGTTGGCACCTGGATCGCCTGGGCGTCGGCCACCACCCGGTCTGCCGCTTCATACAGGCCCAGCAGCACGTTGACCGAGATCGCCTTGGTGATCAGCGGGTCGGCGTCGTAGCTGCGCACGCGTTCCGGGTCGTGGCTCAAGAAGCGCGCCTTGACGTAGCTGTTGACGAAGAAGTTGCCGCGAAAACGCCGCATCAGCGCCAGGCCGGGGCGCGCGAAGGGCACGTACAGCTTGACCTTGAACGCCGGCGAGGCCAGCACCAGGGAGCGGATGCGCGGCGCGTAGTCATGCACCCAGGTGGACGCGATCACCGCGCCGACGCTCTGCGCCACCACGGCGATGTTTTCCTCGGCAATCCCGTGGGCGCTGCCCAGGTGGTCACAGAAGGTCTGCACGTCGCGCACGCTGGTGGCGAAGCTCGGGCTGTCGCCGCGGTCACCCGGGGATTGGCCGTGGCCGCGGGCGTCCCAGGCGAAGAAGTCGACCTGCGGCAGGTTCAGCTCGTCCACCAGGTGGGCAATGCGCCCGGAGTGTTCGTGCCCGCGGTGGAACAGCATCACCGCTTGACGCGGTTCGCCGGGGGCCACTTCGGTGGCTGGCCAGTGGCGGTAAAACAGTTCGACGCCGTCATGGGTCCGGAACGTCTGGTGTTGAGCGTCGCGCATTGCCATTTCCTTATGCAGAGGGAGCGTTGTGCTGAACTTCTTTGAGGCCCTGGCGGACCCGATTGATCAGGGTGTAGACCAGCAGCGCGGCGACCAGTGCCAGCACTGCGTTGATCCACAGGGCGCCAAGCCAGCCCAGGGCGATGCCGGTGGCCAACACGCCGAGGATGAAGGCGCGGTCGCTCTTGCCCATGGGGCCGTCGTAGCGCCGTGACGCACCGACCATCGGCCCGAGTACCCCGGCGTATTCGCTGAACAGCGCCAACAGGGTCACGGCCAGCACCAGCAGCAGGCTGACGCCCGGGAGCAGGGCGAAAGGCAGGATCAGTGCGCTGTCGGCGACCACGTCGCAGAGTTCGTTGAGGTAGGCGCCCAGGCGCGACTGCTGGCCGAATTCCCGGGCCAGCATGCCGTCGATGGCATTGAGCGCCATGCGCAGGATCATCCACAGCGGAATCAGGGCGAACAGCCAGGTGTGGCTGGCGAACAAGGCGATGACGGTGCCGACCAGGAGTGAGACGACGGCGGCCAGTACGGTGATCTGGTTAGCCGTGGTGCCGTTGTCGTACAGGCGCTGCACCAACGGCCGCAGCAAGTTCTGAAAGCGCGGTTTGAGCTGGTAAATCGAGAGCATGATGGGACGGTTCCTTGTCGCACGCGGTGAGCAGGGCTGGATTATTGCCACAAATGCCAGGGGGCTGACATCAGAAGTTTCTTCATGACCAAACAGCTGTCTCTGTGTTTACGACGCACGTCACAGATGAAAAGGCATGGCATGCGACAAAAATTTCACCCGATGGGTTATACAGTAACGAATTGTTTCGATTTTCTTCGGCCCGGAGTTTATCCACAGGGCCGGACCAGAGCGGCGGGGTGGTATGCAAGTCGATCTTGAGGCGCAGGGTGGCGAAGTGGCCGCCTTGCCACGGTTTCAGCAGGCGGCGTCGCATGCCGCGCGTTTGCAGCGTTGGGGCGCCGTGTTGCTCGGTTTGGCGGTGCTGGGCCTGGTGGCGGCGGTGTTTGTCGACCTGTTCGCCGCGCTGACGATCTGGCCGGCGGTGCTGGTGAACCTGTCCTGTGCCTTGCTGGTGGCGGTGGCCGGGCTGCAATCGGCCTGCTGGGTCAGCCGCTGGCGGGAAGAGGTGATCAATCCGCCAGCGATGGCCGTGCCCGAGGCCGGGGCTGGCCCCGAGCCGCCCCAGGGCCGGCTGGCGGCCACGCTGGCCCTGCGCTGGCAGCGCTTGTTGCAGCAGATCGGCGCGCCGACCCTGTGGCTCGCCGGCTGGTCGCTGCTGATCCTGTACAGCGTGGTGCAGGTGTTCAACCTGTCGTTGCCCGCCAGCGCCCTGGGCCTGAGTGCCAGCGTGGCGGCGGTGCTGGTGCTGCTGTTGGCGTTTGCCCTGCTGGTGCTGGAACGCCAACTGGCCCAGGAGCCTCCCGGGGAGTGGCCGGAAGCCGGCGCCCTGGCGCAGCTGTTGCGGGTGGCCATTGTGTGCCTGCTGGTCGCGGCGCTGTGCTTGCTGTTCAGCAGCGACGGGGCCTTGTGGCCGGTGCGGCTGGCGGTGTTGATGGGGTTGCTGCCGGCGCTGGTGGCTGGCGAGTTGCTGTTGCGGGCGCTGCTGTCGTTGTTCAGCCCGCAGCGCGAGCAGCTGGAACCACGCCTGCTGGCCCACAGTTTTGTCGCCGATATGCTGCGTTGGCCGCCCCAGCCGTTGCTCAGCTTGCAGCATGAATTGCACAACCGGTTCGGCATCGACCTGCGGCAGATCTGGGCCTTTGCCTACATGCGTCGGGCGTTCTTGCCGGTGTTGCTGGTGGTGCTGGCGGTGGGGTGGCTGTTGACCGGTGTTCATGAACTTTCGATGCAGAGTCGCGGTATTTACGAGCGTTTTGGCAAGCCGGTGGAAGTCTTTGGCCCGGGCCTGCATGTGGGCCTGCCCTGGCCCCTGGGGCGGGTGCTGACGGTGGAAAATGGCGTGGTCCATGAGTTGGCCACCAGCGTGGGCGAGAACCCACAGCCGCTCCAGTTGGCACCGGCTGAAGGGCCAGCGCCCGCGATTGCCAACCGTTTGTGGGACGCCAGCCACGTGAATGACAAATCCCAGGTGATCGCCAGCGGCGACGCCCAGCAGCAGAGCTTTCAGATCGTCAACATGGATGTGCGCTTCGTCTACCGCATCGGCCTGGGTGACGCTGCAGCATTGGCCGCCACGTACAACAGCAGCGACGTACCGACGCTGATCCGCAGCACCGCGAGCCGGGTGCTGGTGCACGACTTCGCTGCACGCACCCTCGACGGCCTGCTGGGGCAGGACCGAACCGGGCTGGCCGATGATATCGGCAGGGCGGTGCAGGGTGACCTGGACCGGCTCGACAGCGGGGTGGAGATTCTCGCCACCGTGGTCGAAGCCATCCATCCACCTGCCGGTGCGGCCAATGCCTACCACGGTGTGCAGGCTGCGCAGATTGGCGCCCAGGCGCTGATTTCCCGGGAACGCGGGGCGGCGGCCGAGCAGACCAACCAGGCGCAATTGCAAGCCAGCATCGCCAGCGACCAGGCCCGGGCCGATGCGCGTGAAGTGCAGGCTGCGGCCCAGGCCGCCGACCTGCGGTTTGCCGCCGAGCAGCAGGCCTACGCCAGCGCGGGGCAGGCCTTCGTTCTGGAGCACTACCTGAGCCAACTGAGCCTGGGCCTGAGCCAGGCCAAATTGCTGATTCTTGATCATCGTCTGGGCGGCGACAGCGCGCCGACCCTCGACCTGCGTACGTTCACCTTACCGGCCGACCCTTCGGCGCCGCGTAAAGCCGCTCAGCCAGGAGCCGTCCATTGAGCCAGTCTTCCCATTCCCACGATCACGCCGGCCACGACCACGGGCATGGCCATCACCACTCTCACGGGCATCACCACCATCATCACGGCGCACCCGCCGAGGCCGGGCCTTTTCCCTGGCGGCGCATGGGCTGGGCGGTGCTGCTGGTGCTGTTCGCCGTCGCCGCGGCGAGCCTGGTGCAAGTGCGCTCCGGCGAGGCCACGGTGATCACCCGCTTCGGCAACCCGGCGCGGGTGTTGCTGGAACCGGGGCTGAACTGGCGCTGGCCGGCGCCTTTCGAGGCGGCGATCCCGGTGGACCTGCGCCTGCGCACCACGTCCAGTGGCCTGCAGGATGTGGGCACCCGCGACGGTCTGCGCATTATTGTCCAGGCGTATGTGGCCTGGCGGGTCCAGGGTGATCCGGAGCATGTGCAGCGTTTCATGCGCGCGGTGCAGAACCAGCCGGACGAAGCGGCGCGGCAGATCCGCACCTTTGTCGGCTCGGCCCTGGAAACCACTGCCAGCAGTTTCGACCTGGCCAACCTGGTGAACACCGATGCCAGCCAGGTGCGGATCGCCGACTTCGAAGCACAATTGCGCAAGCAGATCGAACAGCAACTGCTTTCCACCTATGGGGTGAGCGTGGTGCAAGTGGGGGTCGAGCGCCTGACCCTGCCTTCGGTAACCCTGACCGCCACCGTGGATCGCATGCGCGCCGAGCGTGAAACCATCGCCACCGAACGCACCGCCATCGGCAAGCGCGAGGCGGCGCAGATCCGTTCTGCCGCGGAGCGCGATGCGCGGATCGTGCAGGCCGATGCCACGGTGAAAGCGGCCGATATCGAGGCGCAATCCCGGGTCGAAGCGGCGCAGATTTATGGCCGCGCCTACGCCAGTTCGCCGCAGCTGTATAACCTGCTGCGCTCCCTGGACACCCTGGGCACGGTGGTGACCCCGGGCACCAAACTGATCCTGCGTACCGATGCGGCGCCGTTCCGGGTATTGGTGGATGGCCCGCAGAACCTGCCAGGCAAAGTTTCCGGATCGCAACCATGAATAAGGTTCCACGTGGAACAAACGAGTTGCGCAGCCCGTGGATCCAGGCCGGACGCCTGGCCTTTATCGCGTTGTACGGGGTGACGGTGCTGGCGGCGCTGGCCTGGGCGTTTTCCAATGTGCGGCAGATCGACCCGCAAAACCGGGCCATGGTCTTGCACTTTGGCCAATTGCAACGGGTGCAGGACGCCGGCTTGCTGCTGGCCTGGCCTCGGCCTTTTGAACAGGTGGTGCTGTTGCCCGCTGCCGACCGGGTGCTGGAGCGGCGAGTGGAAGGGCTGCTGCGTTCCGAAGTTGCCCTGGAAGGGGACAGGGTCGCCACCCTCGCCACGCCCTTGAATGACACCCTGGCCGGCTCCGGTTACCTGCTCACGGGGGATGCGGGTGTGGTGCAGTTGGATGTGCGGGTGTTCTACAAGGTCAGCGAGCCCTACGCCTATGTCCTCCAGAGCGAGCATGTGCTGCCGGCGCTGGACCGGTTGGTGACCCGCAGCGCCGTGGCCCTGACCGCGGCTCGCGACCTGGACACCATCCTGGTGGCGCGTCCGGAATTGATCGGCAGCGACCATCAGGCCGCCGAGCGCCGTGAACGGCTGCGCGGCGATTTGCTGCAAAGCATCAATCAGCGCCTGGCGGAACTGACCGCCAGCGGCCAGGGCCTGGGGGTCGAAGTCACGCGGGTGGATGTGCAGTCGAGCCTGCCCGGTCCGGCGGTCAGTGCTTTCAACGCGGTGCTCACCGCCAGCCAGCAAGCCGACAAGGCCGTGGCCAATGCCCGCACCGACGCGGAAAAACTGACCCAGAGCGCCAACCAGCAGGCCGACCGCAGCCTGCAAGTGGCCCATGCCCAGGCCAGTGAACGCCTGGCGCTGGCCCAGGCCCAGACGGCCACGGTGCTGAGCCTGGCCCAGGCCCAGCGCAACGGCACCGACCCGGAGATGCTGTTGCGCATCTATCGCGAGCGTTTGCCAAAGATCCTCGGCCAGGCTGGCTCGGTGACCACGGTCAACCCTAAAGACGATTCACGCCTGATCATTCAGGGAGCCGAACAATGACTGCGACTACCCACGGGGCGGCCCCCGCCAGCATGCTGAGCTCGGCCGAACAACGCAGCGCCGCGCGCCAGCTGACCCTGGCCATGCTCGCCTTGGGGCTCTTGGCCCTGGGCCTGATCTGGCGCTGGCTGGCCCCGGAACAGGTCGGCGTCAGCCAGTTGCTGCTGGGTGTCGCTTCGCTGCTGGTGGCGGTGCCGGTGATGCGCTCGGCCTGGTTCAGCCTGCGCTACCCCAGCCTGCACGGCATTACCGACCAACTGATCGCCCTGGCCATGCTCGGTGCCTGGGCCACGGGCGACCTGCTGACCGCTGCGTTGCTGCCGATCATCATGATCTTTGGCCATGTGCTGGAAGAGCGCAGCGTGATCGGCTCCCAGGAAGCCATCGATGCCCTGGGCCGCCTGACGCGCAGCCTGGCGCGGCGGGTCGAGGCCGATGGCAGCGTGCGGGAGGTGGATAACGCCAGCCTCAAGGCTGGTGACCTGGTGGAGGTGCGCGCCGGCGACCGGGTGCCCGCCGACGGCGTGGTGATGTCCGGCCAGGCGAGCCTGGATACCGCGCCGATCACCGGTGAGTCGGTGCCATTGGAGGCCGCGCCCGGCATGCAGGTCTTCGGCGGCGCGATCAACCTCGATGGGCTGCTGCGCTTGCAGGTCACCCGTACCGGCGAAGAGTCGACCCTGGGCAAGGTGATTGCCCTGATGCAAGGCGCCGAGCGGGCCAAGCCGCCCATCACCCGTTTGCTGGAGCGTTACGCCGGCAGTTATCTGGTGCTGGTGCTGCTGTTGGCGGCGGTGACCTGGTTCATCACCAACGATGCCCAGGCCATGCTCGCGGTGCTGGTGGCGGCTTGTCCCTGTGCCCTGGTGCTGTCGGCGCCGGCCACCGCCATTGCCGGGATTGCCGTGGCGGCGCGCCACGGCATCCTGATCCGCAGCTCGGCGTTTCTCGAAGAGCTGGCGGACCTGACCTCGCTGGTGGTGGACAAGACCGGCACCCTGACCTTTGGCACCTTGCGCCTGCAAGCCATCGACAGTCCTCAGGAAGACCAGCGCGGCATGCTCAACCTGGCCGCCAGCCTTGGTTCGGCCAGCAGCCACCCGGTCAGCCGGGCCCTGGCGGGGCTGGTGCCCCAGGAAGAGCAATGGCTGCTGAGCGAGATCCATGAACGCCAGGGCCTGGGTGTGGTGGCCCGGACCGGGGAGGGCGAGGCCGCCCTGGGGCGCCCGGAGCTGTTCAGCCAGCTGGGCATCAGCACCCACCCGGTGCCGGCGCATGACGGGCCGATTGCCGGGCTGGCGCTCAATGGCGAGTTTCTCGGCTGGCTGTTGCTGGCCGACAGCGTCAAGCCCGAGGCGCGGCAAGCGCTGGGCGAGTTGCGCGAGCTGGGCCTGGGGCGTCAGTTGCTGCTCACCGGTGACCGCCAGAGCGTGGCCGACAGCCTGGCGCTGGAGGTCGGGATTGCCGATGTCGAGGCCCAGGCCTTGCCGGAAGACAAGCTCCAGCGGGTGCTGGGGGAGATCGACAAGGGCTTCCGGCCAATGGTGGTCGGCGATGGCATCAACGACTCCCTGGCCCTCAAGGCCGGGGTGGTGGGGGTGGCCATGGGGGCCGGGGGCGCGGACATCGCCCTGGCCTCGGCGGATGTGGTGCTGATTGGCAGCGACCTGCGGCGCCTGGGCACCTGCGTGCGCCTGAGCCGTGAATGCCGGCGGACCCTGCAGGTCAACGTGATCATCGGCCTGGGCTGGACCCTGGCCATCGTCGCCTTTGCCGCGTTTGGCTGGCTGGGGGCGGCGGGGGCAATGATCGCCGCGGTGCTGCACAACCTGAGCACCTTGCTGGTGCTGGGCAACGCTGGTCGCCTGCTGCGTTTCCAGGAGCCGCTGCTCAAGCTGTAGCAGCCGGCTTGCCGGCGAAACGCCGCTGTGCAGTTTTTTTTCATCCCGGCTGTAACGCCGGGTGGCCTCCCCTCTCTAGTGCCATGACGGGCTTGCACAAGCGGCCCGTCACCCCCCTGCGACTATTGAGGAATAAAACATGAACATGAAGAAAACCGCTGCCGGCGCTGCCCTGGCCTTCGCTGCCGCCACCCTGTTTGCCGGTGTTGCCACTCAAGCGTCGGCCGCCGATGCCCAGGTTCATTGTTACGGCGTCAATGGCTGCAAAGGTCAGAACGACTGCAAGACCAAGGACCACGCCTGCAAAGGCATGGGCGCTTGCAAGGGCCAGGGCTTCAAGGTCATGACCCAGTCGGCGTGCGAAAAAGCCGGCGGCAAAGTCGGCGAGTAAGCGGCGAATCCGTGCTGCCGCAGTGGGGCTGACGACCACTGCGGCCACCTTGCGAGGAGTTCGCGATGCCTGACCTTTCTTCCTGCCTGGGCTATGGCCTGGGTTTGCGCAGTGCCTACTATCAGCAGATTCTCGATCAAGCGCCGGACGTCGACTGGTTCGAGGTGGTGTCCGAGAACTTCATGGTCGAGGGCGGCAAGGCCCTCTATTACCTGGACGCCATCGCCGAGCGTTACCCCATCGTGATGCACGGGGTGTCACTGTCCATTGGCGGTCCCCATGCCCTGGACCTGGATTACCTCAAGCAACTCAAGCAGCTGGCCCGACGGGTGAGCCCGGCATGGATCTCCGATCACCTGTGCTGGAGCCGGGGCAACGCTCATCAACTGCACGATCTGCTGCCGTTGCCCTACACCGAGGAAAGCCTGCATTACGTCGCGGGCCGGGTGCGCCAGGTGCAGGAAATACTGGAGCGGCCGCTGGTGCTGGAGAATGTCTCCAGTTATGTGCGGACGGCGGCGGATGACTTCAGCGAGTGGGCATTTCTGGCGGCACTGAGCCAGCTCAGTGGCTGCGAGCTGCTGCTGGATGTGAACAACGTTTACGTCAGTTCACGCAATCACGGTTTCGACCCCTGGCACTTCATCCAGGCGCTGCCGGCCCGCCGCGTGCGGCAACTGCACCTGGCCGGGCACCAGGACTACGGTGACTACGTGATCGACACCCATGATCACCCGGTGTGCGATCCGGTCTGGGCGCTGTATCAACGCACGCTTGAACACCTGGGGCCGGTGGCGACCCTGCTTGAGCGTGACGATCATTTTCCGCCGCTGGACGAACTGCTGGGCGAATTGCACAAGGCCCGCGAGCTGGGACAACGAGCCCTGGCCGGGAGGCAGCAATGCGCCTGAACGACTGGCAACGGGCGTTTGAAGCCTATCTGCTGGGCGAACAGCCCCAGGCTTGCGCCACCTTGGAAGACAGCCTGATCGGTGGCCCGACCCTGGATGTCGAGACCGGTCTGGCGATCTATCACCACGCTTATCAGGCTCGACTGCTGGAGGTCATGGGCGGTGATTTCCCGGTGATCGGGCACTGGCTGGGTGATGCGGAATTCGCTGCGCTGGCCGCTGCCTATATCCGCCAGTGCCCGTCGCGGCACTTCAGCCTGCGCTGGCTCGGGCAGGGGTTCGCCGGGTTTATCCAGGGCCATCTGGTGCCGGAGCAGGGCGTGCCCCTGGCGGAACTGGCGCGCCTGGAATGGGCCTTCACCCTGGCCTTCGATGCGCCCGAGGCCGAGGTGCTGACCGTGGCGGCCATGGCCGGGCTGGACGCCGAGCAATGGCCGGTGCTGCAACTGTGCCTGGCGCCTTGCGTGCAGTGGCTCGATTGTCGCTACAACAGCGTGGCGCTGTGGCGCGCGGTGAAGGAGCAGGCGGATTTTCCCCAGAGTGCTTTACTCGATCAGGAGCAGGTGTGCCTGGTCTGGCGAGCGGACCGGGTCTGCCGCTACCGCAGCCTGTCGGCCGAGGAGGCCTGGGCCTTGAAAGGCATGACGCAGGAGCAGTGGAACTTTGCGGAACTCTGTGCCGAACTGGCCGTCACTTATGCCGAGGGGGCCCCGCTGCAGGCGGTTACCTGGCTGAAACAGTGGGTCGAAGACGGCCTGGTGCTGCTCGGCACATCATAGAAAACCGCTATCAAATCGATAGCCTGCTATTTTCCAAGATGGTCTACCCTCATTTCAGACGTCTGAAACAAGGGGGATTTTCCATGCTCGCGCAACTTCCACCGGCCTTACAGAATCTGCAATTGCCCCTGCGCCTGCGGCTCTGGAACGGCCATGAATTCAATCTTGGGCCGGAGCCCAATGTCACCATCGTGGTCAAGGACCCGCAGTTGGTGGCGCAGTTCACCCATCCCAGCCTGGATGCGCTGGGGGGCGCTTTCGTCGAGGGCAAGCTGGAGCTCGAAGGCTCCATCAGCGAAGTCATACGGGTCTGCGACGAGCTGAGCCAGGCGCTGCTCGACGAAGACGATGACAATCAGCCTGTGCGCTCGCAGCATGACAAGGCCACCGACGCCGCCGCCATTTCCTATCATTACGACCTTTCCAACGCCTTCTACCAGCTGTGGCTCGACAGCGACATGGCCTATTCCTGTGCCTATTTCGAGACCGGCAGCGAATCCCTGGAACAGGCCCAGCAAGCCAAATTTCGTCACCTGTGCCGCAAGCTGCGCCTGCAACCGGGGGATTACCTGCTGGATGTCGGCTGTGGCTGGGGCGGGCTGGCCCGCTACGCCGCCCGCGAGTTCGGCGCCAAGGTGTTCGGCATTACCTTGAGCAAGGAACAACTGGCCCTGGCCCGCGAGCGAGTGAAGGCCGAAGGCCTGGACGACCTGGTGGAGCTGCAACTGCTGGACTATCGCGACCTGCCTCAGGATGGCCGTTTCGACAAGGTGGTCAGCGTCGGCATGTTCGAGCACGTGGGCCACGCCAACTTGCCGGAGTACTGCCAGACCCTGTTCAACGCCGTGCGTGAGGGTGGCCTGGTGATGAACCACGGGATCACCGCCAAGCACACCGACGGTCGCCCGGTGGGGCGCGGCGCCGGGGACTTCATCGAGCGCTATGTGTTCCCCAATGGCGAGCTGCCGCACCTGTCGATGATCTCGGCGCAGATCAGCGAGGCGGGGCTGGAGATCGTCGATGTCGAGAGCCTGCGCATGCATTACGCGCGCACCCTGGATCACTGGAGCGAACGCCTGGAGGACAACCTGGAAGCCGCTGCCAGGCAGGTTCCCGAGCAGGCGCTACGGATCTGGCGGTTGTACCTGGCGGGCTGCGCCTACGCATTCGCCAAGGGCTGGATCAACCTGCACCAGATCCTCGCGGTCAAACCCCATGCCGACGGCAGCCATGAGTTGCCCTGGACCCGGGACGACCTCTACTACCCCTGACTTACAGGATCGGTGAAATCAGCCGCGCGACCCGCATGCCCAGTTGTTGCAGGCGGTGGGTCTGGCGGCTTTCTTCCTTGGCGATTTCCCGGGCCTTGGCGAAGTCGGCTTCCAGCATGCGCTCCACTTCGGTCGCGAAGTCGTCGTCCACGGTCAGCAGCATCACTTCGAAATTCAGGCGGAACGAACGGTTGTCCAGGTTGGCGCTGCCGATGGCGCTGATCTCGTTGTCGATCAGCACCACCTTCTGGTGCAGGAACCCCGGTTGATAGCGGAACACCCGCACCCCGGCGCGCACCGCCTCGAAGGCGAACAGGCTGGAAGCGGCATAGACGATGCGGTGGTCCGGGCGCGACGGCAGCAGGATGCGCACGTCCACTTCCCGCAGCACCGCCAGGCGCAGGGCGGCGAATACCGCTTCATCGGGAATGAAGTACGGGCTGGTGATCCACACCCGTTCGGTGGCCGAGTGGATGGCTTCGACAAAGAACAGGGAACAGGTTTCGTGGGCATCGGCCGGGCCGCTGGCGAGCAACTGGCAGAGCACGCCGGCGTCCGGGTAGGTGTCCGGGAGGATCAGCGGCGGCAGCTCGCGGGCGGCCCAGAACCAGTCTTCGGCAAAGGATTCCTGCAGGCAGGCCACCACCGGGCCGCTGACTTGCACATGGGTATCGCGCCAGGGCGCCAGGGGCGCTTTCTTGCCCAGGTATTCGTCGCCGACGTTATGCCCGCCGACAAACCCCAGCATGCCGTCCACCACCACGATCTTGCGGTGATTGCGAAAGTTCACCTGGAAGCGGTTGAGCCAGCCGCTGCGGGTGGCGAAGGCGTGCACCTGGACCCCGGCGTCGCGCAGGGTCTGCACATAGCTGGCGGGCAGGGAATGGCTGCCGATGCGGTCGTAGAGCAAGTGGATCGATACGCCCTCGGCGGCCTTTTCCAGCAGCAGGCGTTGCAGGCGCCGGCCCAGTTCATCGTCGTGAATGATGAAGAACTGGATCAGCACCGCTTTGTGCGAGCGGCGGATGGCGTTGAAGATCGCCTCGAAGGTGGCGTCGCCGTTGACCAGCAGGCGCACCTGATTGTTGGCCAGGCAGGGCATGCGCCCGAGCTTGGGCATGGCCCGCAGCGAGGCGTAGGCCTGCGAGGCGCGCGCGGTAAGGGCTTCCTCGACCCAGGGGCGCCAGTTCAGCTCATTGATCGCCTTGTGCATTTCCACGTTGGCCTGGCGCCGGGCCTTGATGTAGGCATCGAAGGTGCTGCGGCCGAACACCAGGTAAGGGATCAGGGTCAGGTAGGGTATGAACATCAGCGACAGGGCCCAGGCAATGGCGCCTTGGGCGGTCCTGACGGTGAGCACCGCGTGGATCGCGGCGATCAACCCGAGAAAATGCAGCAGCGCGATGAGGTAGCCGAAGATGTGCGGGCCAAAATAATCCATGGGGCAGCCTTGCTCCTGAAGATTCAATGCCTAACAGACCATGTTCCACGGTGAATGTCGCTATTTTATTCTGTATGCAACACCGTGCCCTGGCTGAAGTCTAACGGCCACTATTGTCTAGGAGTCATTCGATGAAACTTCGTTTACTGGGTTGGGCCTTGGCGGCGGGGTTGGCGCTTCCGGTGGTGGCGCAGGCGCAGATGCTGCAACCGGGCTTGTGGGAGCTGACCAGCAGCAACATGAAGGTCGATGACCAGAACCTGCCGGACCTGTCGCTGATTCTCGGCCAGTTGCAGCAGCAGATGACCCCGCAACAGCGCGCGATGCTGGAGAAACAGGGGGTGACCATGGGGGGCAAGGGCATTCGTGTGTGCCTGACGCCGGCCCAGGTAAAGTCGGACACCATCCCGCTGCAGGACCCGCAATCGGGTTGCCAGCAGCAGGTGACCGAGCGCAACGGCAATCAATGGAAATTCCGCTTCAGTTGCCCCAAGGCCCAGGGCAATGGGGTGGCCAAGTTCATCAGCGATCGTGAGTTCACCACCAATGTGATCGGCACCTTCAACGCCACCGGCCTGCAGCAGAAGGGCAGCATGGACACCCGCGCCGTGTGGCTGGGCCAGGATTGCGGCACGGTCAAACCGCGGGCTTCCTGAGCGCTCGTCCCGCGCCACGCTGCCCGCTCCGGGCAGCGTCTACTTCATGCGGGCCAGGGCCTGTTCCAGGCTCAGGCGGCCCAGGTCTTCGCCATTCCTGCTGCGCAGGCTGATGTAGCCTCCGGCCTTTTCCTGGTCGCCGATCACCAGCAGATAGGGCACTTTCTGCAGGCTGTGCTCGCGGATCTTGTAGCCGATCTTTTCGTTGCGCAGGTCGGCGCTGGCCCGCAGCCCGTGTTGGCGCAAGCGCTCGCTGATGTCCCGGGCGTAGTCGGCCTGGGCTTCGCTGATGTTCAGCACCACCGCCTGTTGTGGCGCCAGCCACAGGGGCAGGGCGCCACCGTGGTGTTCCAGGAGAATGCCGATAAAGCGTTCCAGCGAACCGAACAGCGCCCGGTGCAGCATCACTGGCGGGCGGCGCTCGCCACTGTCGCTGATGTAGCTGATGGCGAAGCGCTCGGGCAGGTTGAGGTCCACTTGCAGGGTGCCGCACTGCCAGTCGCGGCCGATGGCGTCGCGTAGCACGAACTCCAGCTTGGGGCCGTAGAAGGCGCCTTCCCCGGGGTTGGTCCGGTAGTCCACCTGCATGCTTTGCAAGGCGCCGACCAGGGCGTTTTCCAGCTGGTCCCAGACCTCGTCGCTGCCGATGCGGTTGGCCGGGCGGGTGGAGAGCTTCACCGACACGTCGTCGAAACCGAACTCCTTATAGATGTCGAACACCAGGGCGATGGTGCTGGCGCATTCGCTTTGCATCTGCTCGGGGGTGCAGAAGATGTGGGCGTCGTCCTGGGTGAAGTGGCGCACCCGCAGCAGGCCGTGCAAAGCGCCTGACGGCTCGTAGCGGTGGACCTTGCCGAACTCGGCGATGCGCAGCGGCAGGTCGCGGTAGCTCTTTATCCCGTGGCTGAAGATCGCCACCGCGCCGGGGCAGTTCATCGGCTTGAGGGCGAAGGTGCGCTGGTCCTCGGTGCTGGTGGTGAACATGTGGTCGCGGTAGTTCTGCCAGTGCCCGGAGGTTTCCCACAGGCTGCGGTCCATCACGTCCGGGGTGTTCACTTCCTGGTAGCCGGCCTGCTCCTGACGCTGGCGCATGTAGCCGATCAATTGCTGGAACAGGGTCCAGCCCCTGGCGTGCCAGAACACCGAACCCGGTGCGCAGTCGTCGAAGTGGAACAGGTCCAGTTGCTGGCCGAGCTTGCGGTGATCGCGCTTGGCGGCTTGTTCCTGGCGGATCAGGTAGGCGTCCAGCTCCTGGCGGCTGGCCCAGCAGGTGCCGTAGATCCGTTGCAGCGGTGCCTTGCTGGCGTCGCCGCGCCAGTAGGCGCCCGCCACCCGGGTCAGCTTGAAGGCGCGCAACTGGCCGGTGGAGCGCAGGTGCGGCCCGCGGCACAGGTCCTCGAAATCCCCCTGGCGGTACAGCGACAGCACGGCCTGCGGTGGCAGGTCGCGGATCAACTCGACCTTGAAGTGCTCGCCCTGGGCGACGAAGTGTTGCTCGGCCTGCTCCCGGGACAATTCGCGGCGGCGCACCGAGTGGTTGGTGGCGGCGAGGCTGTGCATGCGTGCCTCGATCAGTTCCAGGTCTTCGGGCGTGAAGGGGCGCTCGCAGGCGAAGTCGTAGAAGAAGCCGTCCTCGATTACCGGGCCGATGGCCACCTGGGCCGAGGGATACAACTGCTTGACCGCCATTGCCAGCAGGTGCGCGCAGGAGTGGCGCAGCACCTCCAGGCCCTCGGGCTCGCGGGCGGTGATGATGCTCAGCCGGGCATCGCTTTGCAGCAGGTAGTCACAGTCCACCAGCCGGCCATCCACGCGCCCGGCCACGGCGGCCTTGGCCAGGCCGCTGCCGATGCTGGCGGCCACCTCGAAAACGGACAACGGCTGGTCGTACTCACGGCACGCGCCATCAGGCAGGGTGATGCGGATCATCTTCAGTGGTCCTTGGTGTCAGGCGGTTAACGGGTGAAGCGCAGGGGCAGGCCCTGACAGTGGTCGTACAGGCGGCCCTGATGCCAGGCGAGCTGGCCGGAGACCAGGGTGGTGCTGACGCTGTGGCGAAAGCGCCGGCCGGTGAACGGTGTCCAGCCGCATTGGGCAAGGATCGGCTGGCTGTCCACGGCCAGGCCCCCGGGTTCGGCGCGGATCAGCACCAGGTCGGCCCAGTAGCCCTCGCGCAGGTAGCCGCGGTCGGGGATGGCGAACAGATCGGCGACCCGGTGGCTGGTCTTGGCCACCAGGGTGGTCAGGGGCAGCAGCCGGTCGGCCACCAGTTCCAGCAGCGCCGGCAAGGCGTGTTGCACCAGCGGCAGGCCGGAAGGCGCGCGGCTGTAAGGCAGTTGTTTCTGCTCCCAGGTGTGGGGGGCGTGGTCGGTGCCGATGACATCCAGGCGCTGGCTGTTGAGGGCCTGGCGCAGGGCATCGCGATCGGCCTGGGTCTTGATCGCCGGGTTGCATTTGATCAGGTGGCCCAGGCGCGGGTAGTCGCGGTCATCGAACAGCAGGTGGTGCACGCAGACTTCGGCGGTGATGTGCTTGTCCGCCAGGGGCCGGTCCTCGAACAGCGCCAGCTCCCGAGCGCTGGTCAGGTGCAGGACGTGCAGGCGGGTGCCGTGTTTTCTGGCCAGTGCCACCGCCAGGGACGAGGAGCGGTAGCAGGCCTCGGCATCGCGGATGTGCGGGTGGGCGGCGGCGGGGATCTGCTCGCCGTACAGCTGCAGCCAGCGCTGTTGCCGGCCCTGGATGCTCGGGGTGTGTTCGCAGTGGGCCAGGAGCAGGGTCGGCACCTGACGAAACAGCCGGTCCAGCACCTCGGGGTCGTCCACCAGCATGTTGCCGGTGGAGGCGCCCATGAACACCTTGACCCCGGCGACCTGGGTCGGGTCCAGGGCGGCGACGGTGTCGAGGTTGTCGTTGCTGACGCCGAAGTGGAAGCCGTAGTTGGCCACCGACGTGGTCGCCGCGCGGCGCTTCTTGTCCGCCAGGGCAGCCAGGGTCAGGGTTGCCGGCGAGGTGTTGGGCATGTCCATGAAGCTGGTGATGCCACCGGCCACCGCCGCCCGCGACTCACTATGCAGGCTGCCTTTTTCCGGCGCGCCGGGGTCACGAAAGTGCACCTGATCGTCGATCATCCCCGGCAGCAGCCATTGGCCCTGGGCGTCGATTTCGACCTCGGCGCTGAGGTGGTCGAGGCTGCCGATGGTGTCGATGCGCCCGTGGCTGACCAGCAGGTCGGCGTCGAACTCGCGCCCTTCATTCACCAGGCGGGCGTTGCGGATGAGGATTCGGCTCATGCTCAAAACTCGTTCTGCAGGGCCTTGTAGCCACGCACCAGATCGACGTTGGTGCGCGCCACGTCTTCGGAAAACTCCGAAGCGCTGACACTCACGGGAGGGAACTGGGCGAGGTCGGTCTTGGGCCCGATGCGGGTGGTGGAGGGCACGTAGAAACCCGCCGGCAGGTCGCGGCCGTCCACCACCGAGTTGTGCCGGACCACGCTGCCGTCGCCGACCTCGCAGTTGAACAGCACGCTGTTGAAGCCGATGAACACCCGGTCGCCGACCACGCACGGGCCATGGACGATGGAGCGGTGGGCAATGGAGGTGTGCTGGCCGATGGTCACCGCCGCGCCGGATTTGGAGTGGATCACCACGCCGTCCTGGATGTTCGAGTTGGCGCCGATGGTGATGGCTTGCATCTGGCCGCTGGCGTCCACTTCATCGGCGCGGATCACCGCGTAGGGGCCGACGAACACGTTGTCGCCGATCACCACCTTGCCGCAGATGATGGCGGTCTTGTCCACGTAGGCCGATTCGGCGATCACTGGCAGGTCGCCGGAGGGGTTTTTACGAATCATGGCGCGAGTCCTTCAAGGGGGAACTGATGACTTCCACCGCGCCATCGCGAATGGCGTTGTAGAAACAGTTGGGGCGACCGGTGTGGCAGGCAGGTCCTTGCTGATCCACGAGCAGCAGCACGGCATCGCCGTCGCAGTCCAGGCGTGCTTCGATCAGGCGTTGCCGGTGCCCGGAGCTTTCACCCTTGCGCCACAGGCACTGGCGCGAACGCGACCAGTAGCAGGCCTGGCCGCTGGCCAGGGTCTCGGCCAGGGCCCGGCGGTTCATCCAGGCCAGCATCAGCACTTCGCCACTGTCGTGCTGCTGGGCGATGGCGGCGATCAGGCCGTCGCTGTTCCAGGGCAGGGCGTCGAGCACGGCGGCCAGCGGCCAGCGGCTGCCCTGGGGCGCGCCTTCCAGCGTCAGCAACGACAGCGGCGGGGGCTGGTTCATGGTCGGCTCAGGGCGTCGTACAGGGTGTTGAGGTTGGCTTCGAACAGGCCGGTGAACGTGCTGGCCGGGCCGCTGGCCGAGAGTGCGTCGGAGTACAGGGTGCCGCCGATATGGGCGCCGCTTTCGTCGGCGATCTGCTTGAGCAGGCGGGCGTCCTTGATGTTTTCCATGAACACCGCCTTGACCTTGGCGGTGCGGATCTGGGTGATCAGCGCGGCGACTTCGGCGGCCGAAGGTTCACGCTCGGTGGACAGGCCCTGGGGCGCCATGAAGTCGATGCCGTAGGCCTGGCCCAGGTAACCGAAGGCGTCGTGGGAGGTGACGATCTTGCGGTTGCCCGGGGGCAGTGAGCCGAGCTTGGCCTTGGCCTCGGCCAGCAGGCGATAGACCTGTTGCAGGTAGGCCTGGCTGTTGCGCCGGTAGTCGGCCTGGTGGGCCGGGTCGGCGGCGATCAGCGCCTGGGTGATGTTGTTCACATAGAGTTCGCTGTTGGCCAGGTTGTGCCAGGCGTGCGGGTCGGGAACGCTTGCACCGTCTTCCTCAAGGGTGCGCGGAATGACGCCGCGGCTGGCGATGACCTGTTGCGCCGGGGTGGCGGTGCTGGCGATCAGGCGGTCCAGCCAGGGTTCGAAGCCCAGGCCGTTCTTGATGATCAGCCGGGCCTTGAGCAAGGCCTTGGCGTCATCCGGGGTGGGTTCGTAGGTGTGGGCGTCCTCATCGGCGCCCACCAGGTTGGTGATCTGCACATGTTCGCCGCCGATCTGGCGGGTCATGTCGGCGAGGATGCTGAAACTGCTGACCACAGCCAGCTTGTCCGCCGCGTGGGCGGTGGACAGCGACAACGGCAACAGCAGGCTGAACAGCACGAGTAGAGCGCGCATCGGTAGACACCTCATGGGGATGTGAGCAAAGGCGGGCGGCGCAGCAAGCCGTGCACCGGACCGAACACCACGGACAGCAGATACAGCCCGCCCGCCACCAGCACGATGGCCGGCCCGCTGGGCAACGAGTAATGGAACGACAGCAGCAAACCGAGCCACACCGAAAGACAGCCCAGCACGGCGGCGATAGCGATCAGGGTCGGCAGACGGCGGCTCCAGAAACGCGCGGCGGCGGCCGGCAGCATCATCAGCCCCACCACCATCAGCGCGCCGATGGCCTGGAAACCGATCACCAGGTTGAGCACCACCAGGGTCAGGAACAGGCCGTGGGCCAGGGGGCCGAGGCGGCTGACGCTGTGCAGGAACAGCGGGTCGAGGGTGTCCAGCAGCAGGGCTTTGTAGATCAGCGCCATGGCCAGCAGGCTGAAGGCCGAGACCAACAGCATGCCGTTCAGGGTCGGGCCATCCACCGCCAGGGCCGAGCCGAACAGCAGGTGCAACAGGTCCAGGCGCTGGCCCGCGAGCCCGAGGATCAGTACCCCGCTGGCCAGGGAAATGGGGTAGAGCGCGGCGATGCTGGCGTCTTCCCGCAGGCCGGTACGGCGGGTGACCCAGGCGGCCAGGCCGGCCATGCCCAGCCCGGCGCCGAGGCCGCCGAGGGTCAACGCGGGCAGGCTGAGACCGGCCAACCAGAAACCCAGGGCGGCGCCGGGGAGAATGCCGTGGGCCACGGCGTCGCCGATCAGGCTCATGCGCCGCAGGATCAGGAACACCCCCAGAGGCGCAGTGCTGCAGGCCAGCAGCAGGCCTCCGAGCAGGGCCCGGCGCATGAACATGAATTCGCTGAACGGTTGCCAGACATGCGCGGCGAGCTGCATCAAGCCACCCGCGCGCACGGTGGTTGGGCGATCAGCTCTTGGCTGGGGCCGAATACGCAGCCGCTGCTTTTTACCAGCAGGGTCCGGGGGATGTGTTGGCGCACGGCGGCCAGGTCATGGCAGACCACCACCAGGGTTCGGCCCTGGGCGTGCCAGTTGTACAGGTGGCGCCAGAGCAGGGCCTGGCCTGTTTCGTCGAGGGCGGCGTGGGGCTCGTCCAACAGCAGTATCGGTGCTTCGGTCAGGCTCAAGCGGGCGAGCAGGGCGCGTTGCAATTCGCCGCCGGAAAGGGCCATCAACGGGCGTTTTTCCAGGCCGCTCAGGCACCAGTCTTCGAGTACCGTGCGCAGCTTTTCTCCCCGGGCCCTGGCCGGTTCACGTTTGCCCCAGAATCCACCGGCCACCAGTTCTTCCAGGCTGATGGGGAACTGCCGGTCCAGGTGTTGCTGCTGTGGCAGGAACGACAGACCGCCGCGCGGCGTACCCAGGTGGACCTTGCCCGAGAGTGGCTTCTGCAACCCGGCGAGGACTTTCAGCAAGCTGCTCTTGCCCGACCCGTTGGCGCCGATGATCGCGCTCAGGCTGGCCTTGGGCAGGTGCAGATCCAGCGCCGGGGTCAGCGGTTGCCCCGGGGCGCCCCAGCGCAGGTTTTCGCAGCGGATCATCAGGCCTCCCAGTTCCAGCGGCTTTCGGCCACGGCGTCATGGGCGTGCAGGCTTTCGGCGTGCACCACCCGCAGTTGGAAGGCGTTGATTCCGGGTGAGCGGCGCAGGGCCAGGTTCAAGCGGCGGGCGGCGTCTTCACAGAACATCAGGTTCTGCCCGTTGGCCAGGGCGAAGGCTTGCTCGTCAGCGCGCTTGACCGCGGTTTGCACAGCGGTGCCCAGGGCGCTTTCTGCATCGTTGATCAAGGCAATCAGCGGCAGTTCGTCGATGAAATCATCCAGGCGCAAATGCAATGCTGCGTTGCTGCGCTGGCTGTGGGGCGTGGCAACGATGCCTTGGGACGAACCGAGCCAAGCCAGGACGTCGGTGTGTTGCAGTGGCCGATCGGCAAAATCATCAATGAATTGCTGCTGGATCAGTTGCCGCGCCAATGCCGCCGAGCAGGGGCAGGTTGAGGAATAAGGCACATCGATTTTTAGTTCCACGTGGAACATTGCGTTTTTCAGCCGCGCTTCAATGCTCAGCGGGTAGCTTTTCCAGCCGGCCAAAGGGCTGACCAATGCTGGGCGTTTCAGCAGCAGATCCAGCTGAATGCTCAGGTAGGCGCTATGCGCCAGACCTTCATGGCTATCAAGGAAACGCTGCAAAACCTGGCGCAGCAGCGCAGGGGTGAGGCTTTCCTGTTCGAGCATTTCCAGGGCCAGGTACAGGCGCGACATATGAATGCCTCGCGCCTCGCCATCGTCGAGGCTGACACCGGCATCGGCCTTGGCGGCGGTTCGCTGGCCGTCGATCACTACAGGTAAGGCAATGCCGCACATGCCCACCCATTCCAGGGGCAAGGCTTGGCGTGAGGCCTGCGCGGCGATATCCGGCAGAGTCAGCGCGTTCATGAACAGGTCCGTCGTGGGAAATAATTCGACATGTTATATTATAACAATACGTCCGATGGAAAGTTTTTCCTCGACGGTCGTTCATCCTGCCTTGTGAGTACGGACGCTCCTTTTCTGCGGTATTTGCCATGCACAGACGTCAATTGCTCAACCTGCTGTTGGCCGGTACGGCCCTGATGTTTCCCTGGAGTGTTTCCGCCGCGCAGATCCGCCATGCGCGTGTGTGGAAAGACACCGAAAAGCTGCGGCTGGTGCTCGATCTGAGCGGCCCGGTGCAGTACAAGACCTTCACCCTGAGCGCGCCGGAGCGCGTGATCATCGATCTCAATGGCGCGCGCCTGAGCGGCGATTTCAGCCAGTTGGCCCTGGGCAATACGGTGATCCGTGCGATCCGTTCCGGGCGTTTCGGCCAGGGCGATACACGGATCGTCCTCGACCTGCGCGAGCCGGTGCAGCTCAACAGCTTTCTCCTGCCGCCCCAGGATGGCCAGGGGCATCGGCTGGTGCTGGACCTGGCCGGCGCCGCCAAGGCGCCATTGCCGATCGCCGCGGCAGCTGCACCCCTGGCCAGGCCCGAGGCGGCAACGGGCAAGCCCCATCCCAAGCGCGACATCATCGTGGTGGTGGACCCCGGCCATGGCGGCAAGGACCCCGGCGCGGTCGGGGCCAAGGGCGAGCGGGAGAAGGATGTGGTGCTGTCCATCGCCCGCTTGCTGGCCAAGCGGCTCAAGCGGGAAAAGGGCTTCGACGTGAAGCTGGTGCGCAACGACGACTTCTTCGTGCCGCTGCGCAAGCGCGTGGAGATCGCCCGCAAGCACCAGGCCGACATGTTCATCTCGGTGCATGCCGATGCGGCGCCGCGTCTCACCGCGTCCGGTGCTTCGGTGTACGCCTTGTCCGAAGGCGGCGCGACGTCGGCCACCGCGCGTTTGATGGCCCAGCGGGAAAACGGCGCCGACCTATTGGGGGCGACCACGCTGCTCAACCTCAAGGACAAGGATCCGATGCTGGCGGGGGTGATCGTGGACATGTCGATGAACGCCACCATCGCCGCCAGCCTGCAACTGGGCAGCACCGTGCTGGACAGCCTGTCGGGGATCACCACCCTGCACCAGAAGCGCGTGGAACAGGCGGGTTTCGCGGTGCTCAAGTCACCGGACGTGCCGTCGATCCTGGTGGAAACCGGCTTCATCTCCAACAGCCGCGACAGCCAGCGGCTGGTCACCGCGCGCCACCAGCAGGCGATTGCCGATGGCCTGTTCAACGGTCTGCAGCGTTATTTCCAGAAGAACCCGCCGGTAAACAGCTACATGGCCTGGCTCCTGGAAACAAAGAACAACCGCCCCGCGTAAAAGCCGGCTAGCAGCCGCCGATGCGGCTGCAGGTGAACTGGCCGCGGCTGCCGCCGGAGCTGGAGAAGCGATTGCGCGTGGTCCAGCCCACGCGCTGGCTGTAGCCCACCCAGGCCTCGCCATCGGAGGCCAGGCCGGTGAAGAAGGTCAGTTGCCCATAGCGGCTGTTGGTCTGCGCCCAATAGCGCTTGCCGACCACCTCGAAGCCGCGCAGATAGGTGGTGCTGCCGGCGGTCGCCACACTGTAGGCATTGCCCAGTGGGTCGACGCAGGCCAGCAGGGTGGCGCTGCGGGTGCAGGTGGCCAAGGTGCCGGGCATGGCGGCAGTGGCGTGGCCGGCCAGCAGCATCAGGCTCGAAAGCAGGGTGGGCAGGACAAGGCGCATGGCGATTCTCGTGGCGACAGGGGCGCAGCATCGCGCCCTTCGTCGTGGGCGGCAAGAGAGGATTGGCTAATTTGTATTGTTATAATATAACATCAAATAAAGCCTGACCCGTGACTCGCCATGACTGAACAAGACCTCCTCGCCCAGCCCGAGGCGCACTACATGAATGAAGCCCAGCAGGGCTTCTTTCGCGAGCTGCTGCTGGCCCAGCGCAGTGATCTGCAGGAGCGCATTGCCGGTGAGTTCGACCAGCTGCGCGAACAGGAGCCCCACAGCGACCCCGCTGACATCGGCAGCGCCGAAGAACAGCGCCAGTGGCAACTGCGCCTGCTGGAGCGGGAAAAGAAGCTTCTGGACAAGATCGACGAGGCACTGGAACGCCTGGCCCGTGGCGAATACGGCTGGTGCCGCGACACCGGCGAGCCGATTGGCCTCAAGCGCCTGCTGCTGCGGCCCACCGCCACCCTGTGTATCGAAGCCAAAGAACGCCAAGAGCTGCGCGAACGCCATCAACGGGCGCTTTGACCCAGCCGCGACCTGATGAGGAACCCACCATGACCGACCGTCTTCCCGTTACCGTGCTGTCCGGCTTTCTCGGCGCCGGCAAAAGCACCTTGCTCAACCACGTTCTGCGCAACCGCGACAACCTGCGGGTGGCGGTGATCGTCAACGACATGAGCGAAATCAACATCGATGGCAGTGAAGTGCAGCGCGATGTCAGCCTTAACCGCGCCGAAGAAAAACTCGTGGAAATGAGCAACGGCTGCATCTGCTGCACCCTGCGCGAAGACCTGCTGGAGGAGGTGGGCAAGCTGGCCCGCGACGGCCGCTTCGACTACCTGCTGATCGAATCCACGGGGATCTCTGAGCCGCTGCCAGTGGCGGAAACCTTTACCTTTCGCGATGAATCCGGCCAGAGCCTGGCGGACATCGCGCGCCTCGACACCATGGTCACCGTGGTCGACGGCCTGAACTTCCTGCTGGATTACCAGGCCGCGGAAAGCCTCGCCAGCCGTGGCGAAACCCTGGGCGAAGAAGATGAACGCTCGATCAGCGACCTGCTGATCGAACAGGTGGAGTTCGCCGACGTGATCCTGGTCAGCAAGATCGACCTGATCAGCAGCGACCAGCGCCAGGAACTGCTGGCGATCCTGGCGCGGCTCAACGCCCAGGCAGAGATCATTCCCATGGTCATGGGCCAGGTTCCGTTGGCGAAGATTCTCGACACCGGGCGCTTCGACTTCGAGCGGGCGGCCCAGGCGCCGGGCTGGCTGCAGGAGCTGCGCGGCGAGCACGTGCCGGAAACCCAGGAGTACGGCATCGCCTCCACGGCGTACCGCGCGCGGCGGCCCTTTCACCCGCAGCGCTTCTTCGACTTCATCAACCAGCCCTGGGTCAACGGCAAGCTGTTGCGCTCCAAGGGCTTCTTCTGGTTGGCCAGCAAGTACCAGGAAGCCGGCAGCTGGTCCCAGGCCGGTGGGTTGATGCGCCACGGCTTTGCCGGGCGCTGGTGGCGCTTTGTGCCCAAGCAGCACTGGCCCCAGGACCAGGAAAGCACCGCCGCCATCCTGCACAACTGGACCCCGGCCACCGGCGATTGCCGCCAGGAGCTGGTGTTCATCGGCCAGAACATCGACTTTGCCCGGCTCTGCGCCGAGCTCGACCTGTGCCTGCTGGACGACGACGAAATGGCCCTCGGTGTCGAGGGCTGGAGCCTGATGGCCGACCCCTTCGGTCCCTGGCATGAAGAGGAGGCGGCCTGATGCTGACCCTGAGTTCCCCGGTGACCCCGTTGGTCAATGCGCTGCCGGCCAAGTGGCTGTTGCGGCCCAGCGTGGTGCCCCTGGTTTCTCGTCGCCAGGCGATCGGCGCAACCCCGGCGGTACTGGCCGAGGTGTTGGAGGATGACGTCAACCTCGGCCTCTGGCAGCGGCGGTTGCCGGCCCATATCGCCGATTTCGGCGAGTTGCTGCTGTCCCTGAACCAGCCGTTGGCCGAGTCGCTGTCGCTGGAGCTGCCGGATGAAGATGCCCTGCCGAACCTGCAGGGACTGGCGTCGGGCTTCAGTGACTTGCACGGCTATGACGGCTTTATCGCCGACGTTTCCTGGCTGGTCAGCGCCTTTGCCTGCCTGTTGGGCGCAAAGCGCGTGGGCTTGCGCTTGCGGGTCCTGGACAAGGCCATGTGCCCGCGCTTTCACGTCGACCATGTGCCCGTGCGCCTGATCACCACTTACGCCGGGATTGGCAGCCAGTGGTTGCGCGAGGGGGCGATGGACCGTCGGCAACTGGGACAGGCCAGCGCTGAACCCCGAGACCCGGCGCTGATCCAGCAGATCGGCAGCGGTGAGGTGGCGCTGTTCAAGGGCGAGAAGTGGCACGGCAACGAAGGTTTCGGCCTGATCCACCGTTCGCCGCAACCGGCGCCGGGGGAGCGCCGGCTGATCCTTACCCTTGATTGGCTGGGTTGACCCAGGCGGCGCGCTCAGGAACGGCGTCTCCTGCGACGTCGGAGCGCGCGGGTTTTCGCCCTGCTCGGGAAGGGCGTAGCATCCCTTCACAGGCTTTCCGGACCCCCTTCCCATGTTGCAGAACATTCCCACCCACGTGATTGCCGGCCCCCTGGGCGCCGGCAAGACCAGCCTGATCCGCCATCTGTTGAGCCAGCGCCCGGCCGATGAACGCTGGGCGGTGCTGATCAATGAGTTCGGCCAGATTGGCCTGGACGCGGCCTTGCTGACTCAGGATGAAGATGGCATCGCCCTCGGCGAAGTGGCCGGTGGCTGCCTGTGCTGTGTCAACGGCGCGCCGTTTCAGGTTGGCCTTGGCCGCCTGCTGCGCAAGGCCAGGCCGGACCGGCTGTTTATCGAACCCTCGGGCCTCGGCCACCCGGCGCAGCTGCTCAAGCAACTGAGTGCCGCGCCCTGGCAAGGCGTGCTGGCGGTGCAGCCCTGTGTGCTGGTGCTCGATGCCCAGGCACTGGCGGCGGGCAAACCGTTGCCCCAGGCGCAGCAGGATGCGCTGGCCAGCGCCGGTCTGCTGGTGTTGAACAAGGATGAACTGCTCAGCGACAGCGATCGGCTGCGGGTATTGGAACAACTGCCGGATGTTCCCTTGTTCTGGACCCGCCACGCCGCGTTGCCCCTGGCCGAGTTGCCGGGGCTGGAGGCCAGCGCCAGTGCCGGCGCGGCGCTGGAGCAGCTGGATATTCCTCGGGGGGTGGCGCAACTGCCGGCGCTGTGGAGCGACCCTGCGCTGCCGATCTGCCTCAGCCAGGCCCAGGAGGATGGCTGGAGCATTGGCTGGCGCTGGCATCCGAGCCAGCAGTTCGACCTGGCCCGCATCGAGCACTGGTTGCAGAACCTCGACTGGCGCCGGGCCAAGCTGGTGATCCACAGCGACCAGGGCTGGCGTTCGGGCAACGGGCTGGACAATTCACCGCTGAACTGGCTGCCCAGCGAATGGCGCCGGGATTCGCGCCTGGAGTTGATCTTCAGCACGCCTCAGGACATGGCCGCGCTGCAAGCCAGCCTCGACGCCTGCCGCCTGTAGGCGCCAGCTTGCCGGCGAATCTCACGGCTTGAACTTGCGATGCTCTTCACGCCACTGGCTCAGCTCGATCACCTCGGCGCTGGGCAGCGGCTCCTTGGCCTCGAACGGGTAGGGCGCCAGTTCGATATGGGCGCTGTGGGCACCAAACTGGGTGATGGTGCCAGCATGGCGAGTTTCGCCAGTCACGGTGAACTCGAAGTTGTAGACCCGCGCCAGGCGCCGCCGGCCATTGGCATCCTTGACCAGACCGATACGCTTGAGCGCGACGTTGCCGTCCAGCAGCTCGATGTCGAGCCGCGCGCAATGCTGCTTGACCCGCTCCAGCGCGCGCTCGCGCAGGCCGTGGTTGTGCCACAGCCAGGCCGCTGCGGTGGCCAGCAGCATCAGCACAAAGATGTTTCCAAGGGTCAGCATGAAGGTTTGCTCCAACGAGGTGGCGTCAGCTTAACTGCGACTCCGGTCTGTCGTACAGGCTGCGTTTAGTCGCATACTGCGCGGCTTGAATTCCACCGGTTTTATGGAAAATCCTGCATGAAACGTACGCCTCACCTGCTCGCGATCCAGTCCCATGTGGTTTTCGGCCACGCCGGCAACAGCGCCGCGGTATTCCCCATGCAGCGGGTCGGGGTGAAGGTCTGGCCACTGAACACGGTGCAGTTTTCCAACCACACTCAGTATGGCCAGTGGACCGGAGAAGTGCTGGCGCCGCAGCAGATTCCCGAGTTGGTGGAAGGCATTGCCAGCATCGGCGAGCTGGGCAACTGCGACGCGATCCTGTCCGGCTACCTGGGCAGTGCGGCCCAGGGCCGGGCGATTCTCAGCGGCGTGGCGCGGATCAAGGCGGCCAACCCCAAGGCCCTGTACTTGTGCGATCCGGTGATGGGCCACCCGGAAAAGGGCTGCAGCGTACCGGCCGAAGTCAGTGATTTCCTGCTCGACGAAGCGCTGGTCATGGCGGATTTTCTCTGTCCCAACCAGCTGGAGCTGGACAGCTTCTGCGGGCGCAAGCCGCAATCACTGTTCGACTGCCTGGGCATGGCCCGCTCCCTGCTGGAGAAGGGCCCCAAGGCGGTGCTGGTCAAGCACCTGGATTACCCGGGTAAGCTGGCGGAAGGTTTCGAGATGCTGCTGGTGACCGCGGAAGGCAGCTGGCACCTGCGCCGCCCGCTGCTGGCATTCCCGCGACAGCCGGTGGGCGTGGGCGACCTGACTTCGGGTCTGTTCCTGGCCCGGGTGTTGTTGGGTGACAGCCTGGTGGCGGCGTTCGAATTCACCGCCGCGGCGGTGCATGAAGTGCTGCTGGAAACCCAGGCCTGCGCCAGCTACGAGCTGGAGCTGGTGCGGGCCCAGGATCGTATCGCCCATCCACGGGTGCGCTTCGAGGCCACGCCGCTCGGCTTCTGAGGCTGGGCTCAGGCCTGCTCGGAAAACTGCACGGTCGGCGCCGGCTGGCGAAAGCCCCGGGTGTGCGCTGCCAGGTACAGCAGGCCCAGGGCGAACCACGCCAGGCCGATGCCCAGGGTCAGCGCCGAGAGGCTGGTCCACAGCCAGACGATCAGGGCGAAACCGACCAACGGCAACAGGCCGTATTGCCACAGCCGCGCTGTGCTGCGCGGCTGGCCCTGGCCCAGGTGGCTCTTGATCACCGCCAGGTTGACCACCGAGAACGCCACCAGCGCGCCGAAACTGATCATCGACGCCAGGGTGGTGAGGTCGATGACCACCGCCAGCAACGACACCAGCGACACCAGGACAATGGCGACCACCGGGGTCTTGTAGCGTTCGGACAGGGTGCCGAATACCCGCCGTGGCAGGATGCCGTCGCGGCCCATGCTGAACAGGATGCGCGACACCGAGGCCTGGGACGCCAGGGCCGAACCGGCGGCGCCGGCAACATAAGTGGCGGTGAAGAACATCTCCAGGAAGCGTCCGCCGGCGTGCAGCATCACTTCGCTGGCCGCCGAGTCGGCGTCCTTGAAGCTGCTGCCGGGGAACGCCAGCTGGCTGGTCATGGCCAGCAGGATGAACAACAGGCCGGCGCCCAGGGTGGTGATGACGATTGCCCGCGGGATGTCCCGGCGCGGGTCGCGGGTTTCCTCGGCCAGGGTCGATACCGCGTCAAAGCCGAGGAACGACAGGCACAGCACCGCCGCCCCGGCCATCAGCGGCAACAGCCCGCCCTGGCTGCCATCGCCGACCCAGGGCGCGCTCAGGTCCAGGTTTTCGGCGCCCGCCAGCTGGCGGATCACCAGGCCCACGAACACCACCACGAAGACCATCTGCGCGCAGACGATCAGGTTGCTCATGCTCGACACCGAGCCGATGCCGCGAATGTTCAGCAGCGTCACCAGACCAATGGTCGCCACCACGAAGACCCAGGCCGGCACGGCAGGGAAGGCCAGGTTGAGGAACAGGCCGATCACCAGGTAGTTGATCATCGGCAGAAACAGATAATCCAGCAGCAGTGACCAGCCGGCGAGAAAGCCGATGCCCGGGCCGAAGCTGAGGCTGGCGTAGGAATAGGCCGAGCCGGCAATCGGGTATTTTTTAACCATGAAGCTGTAGGAAAGGGCGGTGAAGATCATCGCCAGCAGGGTGATCACATAGGCTGCGGCGGTACGCCCGCCGGTGATCTGGGTGACCACGCCGTAGGTGGTGAAGACGGTCAGCGGGACCATGTACACCAGGCCGAAGAACACCAGGGCCGGCAGGCCGAGGATGCGTCGCAACGAGGTGCCCTGGGCACTGTGGGTGAAGCCGCCATCGAGGCTGGCGTTAGTGGCGGACGCAGGGGGGCTGCTGGAGAGAGCATTGGCGCTGGGCATTTTTATTGTTCTCACGCGTTCGTGGGCTCGAAGGCTCCCTGGACAGGGAGTGCGTTTGTGCCTTGCCCTTCGATTCTGGCAGCGGCGCCCGGAGGGCATAACTCTCGATGTGGTCAAAAAGGGATGGATCTGGCCATTCGGGATGACCGCAGAAGCCTGCTGGAACATGCGGGAGGGGAAGCAGCGGGGCTATCAAGGACCGTCGGCCTTGATTTCCCGGTAGCGCTGTTCCAGTTCCTGGCGGATCTGCCGGCGCTGCCGGGCCTGGATGAAGCGCCGCTTGCCGTCGGCGGTCTCGGGCTGCAACGGCGGCACCTGGGCCGGTTTGCGCTGGTCGTCCACCGCCACCATGGTGAAGAAGCAGCTGTTGGTGTGGCGCACCGAACGCTCGCGGATGTTCTCGGTGACCACCTTGATGCCCACCTCCATGGAGGTGTTGCCGGTGTAGTTGACCGAGGCCAGGAAGGTCACCAGTTCGCCGACATGCACCGGCTCGCGGAAGATCACCTGGTCCACCGACAAGGTCACCACGTAGCGGCCGGCGTAACGGCTGGCGCAGGCATAGGCGACTTCGTCGAGGTACTTGAGCAGGGTGCCGCCGTGGACATTGCCAGAGAAATTGGCCATGTCAGGGGTCATCAATACCGTCATCGACAGCTGGGCGTTTCCGGGTTCCATAGCACACTCACGGTTCTAGGCAGGGGTTGCTGAAGCACCTCTGCGGGTGCTGGTTTCAAGGGTTTTCAAACCATCGATAACGGGACGCCGGCCCGCGTCGTGCCGTCACGCTCCGGTGGATCTGTTTCCATATATTGCACCGCCTTTCTGCCGGAAGTCGCGGTGTTAACCTGCAAAACACCCGTTCCAGGGCTTTTTCCGCTAGTCATCAGGACAAATCTTTCGGCTGATCAGAATATTCTTTTTAGGCGATCACACCCGCCCAGCATTCAAGGAGAGCCCCGGCCATGCATGCCATCAGCTTCATTCAGGACCTGGCCGTGATCATGCTGGTCGCCGGTGTGGTGACCATTCTCTTTCACCGGCTCAAGCAACCGGTGGTGCTGGGCTACATCGTCGCCGGCTTCATCATTGGCCCGCACACTCCGCCCTTCGGGCTGATCCACGATGAACAGACGATCAAGACCCTGGCCGAGCTCGGGGTGATCTTCCTGATGTTTTGCCTGGGGCTGGAATTCAGCCTGCGGAAACTGTTCAAGGTCGGGGCTACGGCGTTCATCGCGGCGTTCCTGGAAATCGTCCTGATGATCTGGATCGGCTACGAGATCGGCCGCTGGTTCGACTGGAGCACCATGGATTCGCTGTTCCTCGGGGCGATCCTGGCCATTTCCTCCACCACCATCATCGTCAAGGCGCTGAACGACCTGAAGATGAAGAATGAGCGCTTTGCCCAGCTGATCTTCGGCGTGCTGATCGTCGAGGACATCCTCGGCATTGGCATCATCGCCTTGCTGTCGAGCATCGCCGTCAGCGGCACGGTGAGTTCCGGCGAGGTGTTTTCCACGGTCGGCAAGCTCTCGCTGTTCATGATCGTGGCCCTGGTGGTCGGCATCCTGCTGGTGCCGCGCCTGCTGGCCTACGTGGCCAAGTTCGACAGCAACGAGATGCTGCTGATCACCGTGCTGGGGCTGTGTTTCGGCTTCTGCCTGCTGGTGGTCAAGCTGGAGTACAGCATGGTCCTGGGGGCCTTCTTGATCGGTGCGATCATGGCCGAATCCCGCCAGTTGCTGAAGATCGAGCAACTGATCGAGCCGGTTCGCGATCTGTTCAGCGCGATCTTCTTCGTCGCCATCGGCCTGATGATCGACCCGCAGATCCTCCTGCAATACGCCTGGCCGATTGCCGTGATCACGGTGGCGGTGGTGCTGGGCAAGATGCTGTCCTGCGGCATGGGCGCCTTTATCGCAGGCAATGACGGACGTACCTCCCTGCGAGTGGGGATGGGCCTGTCACAGATTGGCGAGTTTTCCTTCATCATTGCCGCCTTGGGCATGACCTTGCAGGTCACCAGCGATTTCCTCTACCCGGTGGCGGTCGCGGTTTCCGCGATCACCACCTTGCTCACGCCCTACCTGATCCGTGCCGCGGACCCGTTGTCGCTGAAGCTGGCGGGGGTTGTGCCCCAGCGCCTGAGCCGGGTGCTGGGGATGTATGGCGAGTGGCTGCGCAGCATCCAGCCTCAGGGCGAGGGCGCGCTGCTGGCGTCGATGATCCGCAAGATCCTGCTGCAAGTGGGGGTGAACCTGGCGCTGGTGGTGGCGATCTTCTTTTCCGGCGGTTATTTCGCCAAGCGCATTGGCGCCTATCTGCAAGATTGGGTCAGCGAACCCAGCTGGCAGAAGGCGCTGATCTGGGGCGGGGCGCTGCTGTTGTCGCTGCCATTCCTGATTGCCGCCTATCGCAAGCTCAAGGCGCTGTCGATGTTGCTGGCGGAGATGGGGGTCAAGGCGGAAATGGCCGGGCGTCATACCCAGCGGGTGCGTCGGGTGATCGCCGAGGTGATCCCGATCCTCTCGTTGCTGGTGATCTTCCTGCTGCTGGCGGCCTTGTCGTCGAGCATCCTGCCGACCCTGGAGCTGCTGGTGCTGATCGCCGTAGTGGCGGCGGCGGTGGCGGCCGTGTTGTGGCGCTGGTTCATTCGTGTGCACACGCGGATGCAGGTGGCACTGATCGAGACCTTCGACCACAGCAAGGACAACGGTGGACATTGACCTTGCGGCTCGCCGGCAGGGTGCCGGCGAGCCTGTTCAAAACCTGGGGTGGGCTCAGCTTTCCAGCCAGACGTCCCGCGCCCAGTGCCACACCGATTCCCAGGATTCCTCGGTGATCAGCTCTTCTTCGCCGGACCACAGCACCACGGTGCCGTCTTCCTCGACGCAGTAGTAGTCGTCGCCGTCCTGGCAGATCGGAATCAGCTCGCGCGGCACGCCCATGTCCCAGGCGGTCGCGGCCACTTCCGGCAGGTAGGTGTGGGATTGCGGGTCGGTAACGGTTACAGGTTCCAGGCTGCCGTACACCACATCGCTGACCGTCAACAGGAACTCCTTGAAGACGAACGGAATATTGATGAACAGTTGTTCCTCAATTTCCACCAGCTGATCTTCGTCCGGCAGTTCCAGGGGGACGGGTACCGGTTCGTTGGCTTCTCGGAGTTGTTCGATGACTTCTTCCACGGCCTGGGTCCTCTTAGCTCTATGGCGCGGTTATTTGACGGCGGTTTATACAGTAGCTCGCTATAAGTGCAATCGTGAAATGCAAAACCCCGACCTGAGTCGGGGTTTTGCCTTACAGCTGTGACAGCAGAATGAATCAGCCGTTCTGGCGGATACCTGCGACCAGCCATGGCTGGTTGTCGCCCTGGGCGCGCTCCATGTTCCAGCTTTCGCTGAACACTTCGCCCTGGTCGAAGCGCGAGGTCTTCGACACACCGCTGAAGGTCAGGGTGGCGATGGTCTTGTCGGCACGGTCATCCACGCCTTCCAGCTGTACTTGCAGGTTATCGATGTAGGTCGACTGGAAGCCGTCGCCCAGATCGGCACGTTCCTGCTTGAGGAACTGCAGCATCTGCGGGGTCACGAACTCGGCGATCTTGTCCATTTCGTTGGCGTCCCAGTGTTGCTGCAGGGACTGGAAGTGGCTGCGCGCGGCTTCAATGAAGCGCTCTTCGTTGAACCAGGCCGGCGCGTTGATCACCGGACGCGCGGCAGGGGCTGCCGAGCCACCGAAGATCGAGCCACCGGCAGGCTGCTGAGGTTCGAAAGCCTCACGCTGCATGGGCGCATGGCCAGCTGGAGCGAACTGCTCCTGCTGCTTGCGACGACGCGCGGCGATGAAGCGGAAGATCACGAAGGCGATGACCGCCATGATCAGGATGTCGAAGATCTGCATGCCCTGGAAGCCGCCGCCCATGAACATGGAGGCCAGCAGGCCACCGGCCGCGATGCCGGCCAGAGGGCCGAGCCAGCGCGAAGCACCACCGGCCTTGGCTGCGGCACCCGCGGCACCGGCTGCGCCAGCGGTGGCTGCAGCGGCAGGCGCGCCCGGAGTGGCCGGGGCCGCCTGGCGAGTTTGGTGGGTCGGGGCAGCGCCGGCGCTTTTGCCGCCACCGAAGCGCTTGGCGTTGGCGTCGAGGCTCATCGTCAGGCCGATGCACAGCGCCATGGCGATGCTAAGAAAACGTTTCATAAAGGGGGTTCCCATTTGTGGATGGCACGCGCGCCATATTGCACAGGTGAAGTGTCAGTGGCGAGCGGCATAATGTTTCGGGCTTTTGCCTGACAGGCTCGGTTCAGCTTCGTCAGGAGGCATGCTCGCCGATAGGTTTTTGTCCGCAAGGACGTGGCTTTGGTTCCGCCCGAAAGCCGTCAGCGGCGCAGGGCTAGCAGCACCACGCCGGCGCTGATCAAACCGATTCCGCCCCACTGTCGCAGGTCGAGCTTCTCCCCCAGCAGGCACACGCCGATGATCGCGACGAACACCACGCTAAGCTTGTCCACCGGTGCCACCAGGGAGGCCGGGCCCAGTTTCAGGGCGCGGAAATAGCACAGCCAGGAGGCCCCGGTGGCCAGCCCCGAGAGCAGCAGGAACAGATAGCTCTTGGCGGAAATCGATCCCAGGGACTGATATTGGCCCGTTGCGTACAAAATCAAGGCCAGGCTGACCAGGACCACCACGGTGCGCAGCAGGGTGGCGAAGTCGGAATTGACATTTTCTATCCCGACTTTGGCGAAGATCGCCGTCAACGCCGCGAAAGTTGCCGACAACAGCGCCCAGAATGTCCACGAGGAAAAAAAGCCTGAACCCATGTTCGCGCTGCCTTTTCTGCACTGACCTACGGTCGGGGGTTAGATGGCTTCCAGCTTGGCGTAGCCGAGCATCAGCCATTTGCTGCCTTCGCTGAAGTTGACCTGGACCCGGGCCTGGGCACCGGCGCCTTCGAAATTGAGGATCACCCCGTCTCCGAACACCGAGTGCCGCACCGTCTGGCCCAGGCTCAGGCCAGTGTCCGGAATCTCGCTGCCGCCAAACAGGCTGCTGGTGCTCTGCGACTGGCCACCGCCGAAAGGCCGGCTGACGCTGTTGGACAAACGCACTTCCTGAATCAGACCCTTGGGCACCTCGCGTACGAAGCGCGACACCTTGTTGTAGGTTTCGCTGCCGTACAGGCGACGGGTTTCCGCGTAGGTCATCACCAGGTTCTGCATCGCCCGGGTAATGCCGACATAGGCCAGGCGCCGTTCTTCCTCAAGGCGGCCGGGCTCTTCCAGGCTCATCTTGTGCGGGAACAGGCCTTCTTCCATGCCCACCAGGAACACATAGGGGAACTCCAGGCCCTTGGCGCTGTGCAGGGTCATCAGTTGCACGCTGTCTTCATGTTCGTCGGCCTGGGTATCTCCGGCCTCCAGGGAAGCGTGGCCGAGGAAGGCCGCCAGCGGCGTCAGGTCCTCGTCTTCTTCGCTGTTTTCGAAGTTGCGCGCGGCGCTCACCAGTTCCTCAAGGTTTTCCACCCGGGCCTGGCCTTTCTCGCCTTTTTCCGCTTCGTGGTAGGCGATCAGCCCGGACTGCTCGATCACCGTCTGGGTCATCAGGTGCAGGGGCATTTCCAGGGTCTTGGCGGCGAGGTTCTCGATCAGTTCGATAAAGGCCCCGAGGGCGCCTGCGGCGCGACCGGTCAGGCCTTTATTGGCCACCAGCTGGCGCATGGCTTCCCACATTGATACGTCGCTGTGGCGCGCATGTTCGCGGATGGCTTCGACGGTTTTCTCGCCGATGCCGCGCGCCGGAACGTTGATCACCCGCTCCAGGGCCGCGTCGTTGCCACGGCCTTCCAGCAAGCGCAGGTACGCCATGGCGTTCTTGATCTCGGCCCGCTCGAAGAAGCGTTGGCCGCCATAGATGCGGTACGGAATGCGCTCGCGCAGCAGGGCCTCTTCCAGCACCCGGGACTGGGCGTTGGAGCGGTAGAGAATGGCGATGTCGCTGCGGGCCATGCCAGTCTTCAGCGCGCTCTCGATGGTTTCCACCACATAGCGGGCTTCATCGTGCTCGTTGAAGGCGGCGTACAGGTTGATGGCTTCGCCATCGCCGCCGTCGGTCCACAGCTCCTTGCCCAGGCGCCCGGTATTGTTGGCGATCAGGGCGTTGGCGGCCTTGAGGATGCCGGCGGTGGAGCGGTAGTTCTGCTCCAGGCGGATCACTTCGGTGTCCGGGAAGTCGGCGGAATACTGGTGGATGTTCTCGATTTTCGCCCCGCGCCAGCCGTAGATCGACTGGTCGTCGTCGCCCACCACCATCAGGCTGTCGCCGCCCTGGGCCAGCAGCCGCAACCAGGCGTACTGCACGGCGTTGGTGTCCTGGAACTCGTCCACCAGCACATGGCGGAAGCGCTTCTGGTAATGCGCCAGTAAGCCCGGATGGTCGCGCCACAGGTCCAGGGCGCGCAGCAGCAGCTCGGAGAAATCGATGACTCCGGCGCGCAGGCAGGCGGCCTCGTAAGCCTCATAGATGCTGCGCATGGTGGCCAGGAACAGGTCGCCACTGGCCTGGATGTGTTGCGGGCGCAGGCCTTCGTCCTTCTGCCCGTTGATGAACCACTGGGCCTGGCGGGCTGGCCAGCGTTGCTCGTCCAGGCCCAGCTCGCGGATCACCCGCTTGACCAGGCGTTGCTGGTCGTCGCTGTCGAGGATCTGGAAGGTCTGGCTCAGGCCGGCTTCCTGCCAGTGGGCCCGCAGCAGGCGGTGAGCCAGGCCGTGGAAGGTGCCCACCCACATGCCCGCCGGGTTGATGCCCAGCAATTGCTCGATGCGGTGGCGCATTTCGGCCGCCGCCTTGTTGGTGAAGGTCACCGACAGGATCGAGTGGGGCGAGGCGTTCTCGACCTGGATCAACCAGGCGATACGGTGCACCAGCACACGGGTTTTGCCGGAGCCAGCACCGGCCAGGACCAACTGACGACCCACGGAGGCGGCTACGGCCTGGCGTTGGGCATCGTTGAGGGAGTTCAACAGGAGGGAGAGATCATCGCGCATCGGGGCATTCTAGGGGGCCGCGCCACCCCGGGCAAACCCGGCTTTGCATTAGCCGATAAAACAGCTGCTGGTGACGACCGGTTGGTCAAAGGCCGCAGCCATTGGTGCTTCTCGTCCGGAGACTTTCAGGGCCTGGGCCGGGCCATCCGGTTTTATTGATTTTATGACCTGGAGCAGTTTGGCTCGCGGCTTTGCTTGTGTATGCTCCGGCGACGTTTCGGGCTCAACCATTATAAGAACACTGCCTATGACACTTAATCCCGACCTGTCCGGGCCCTTTGTGGAGCCCCGGGTCATCCGCCAGCACTACGCCGTGGAGATGGCAGTGGAGCGCACGCGCTTGCTGTATCAGGGCTCGTTGCTGCCGACCTTGTTCATGTTGCTCAACGGCCTGGTGTGTACCTGGCTGCTCTGGAGCCCGGCGCGCTATTTGCTGCTCAGCGTGTGGATGGTCTGGCTGCTGGCCCTGGTGGCCTTGCGGGTGATCCAGGTCGCGGCCTTTGATTCGGCAATTCCCAGCCGTCAGGCGCAGCCGGTGTGGCAGCGGATGTTTCTCCTGGGCTCGGCGGTCAGTGGCCTGACCCTGGCCTGCGCCGGCATCGCCCTGGTGCCCACCGACAGTTTCCTGCAGCAGGCCTGGGTCTTCGGCCTGATCGGCGCGGCCATTCTGTCGGCCAGCGTGGCCTATGCGGTGAGCCTGCAGGCCTTTCTTTCCTTTACCTTGCCGTGCCTGTTGCCGGCCATCGCCTATCTGTTCTGGGGCGGCGACGATCAGCAGCGCGGCTGGGGCTGGCTCGGGCTGATCCTGCTGGTGTCGCTCAGCGTGGTGGCCTGGCAGGTCAACCGCCTGCTCCAGCGCGGCTTGCTGCGGCGTTTTCAGAACCAGGCCCTGATCGAGCACCTGCAGGATGCCCAGGGCCGCAGCGAGCAGCTCAATCGTGAGCTGGCGCGGGAGGTCGAGCAGCGCCGGCGCGCCGAGGAGCTACTGCGTGAAGCCCAGGCCGGGCTGGAGCAGCGGGTGGCCCAGCGCAGCCTGGAACTGGATGCGGCCAACCAGGCCCTGAGCAAGAGCGAGGCGCGCCTGGCCCTGGCCTTGAACGCCAGCGAACTGGGGCTGTGGGACTGGAACCTGCAGACCGACGAGGTCCATCACACCCAGATCAGGGAGCTGTTCGGCCTGGAGCCGGAAGAGGTCACGGCCATGCTCAGCCACCTCAAGCCGCGCCTGCACCCCGAGGACCTGCCCCTGCTCAAGCGTGCCCTGGTGGAGCACCTCAAGGGCCGCAGCGACGATTATCAGGTGGAATACCGGGTGCGCCATGGCGCTGGCCACTGGGTGTGGATCGAGGACCGCGGCCGGGCGGTGGAGCGCGCCGCCGACGGCCGGGTGCTGCGCATGGTCGGCACCCGGCGCGATATCAGTGCCGACAAGGAGCTGGAGGTTCAGCGCAACCTGGCGGCCACGGTGTTCGAGGCGGCCAGCGAAGGCATCGTCATTCTCGACCCCGATTACGCCCTGATCGCCGCCAACCAGGCCTTCAGCCAGGTCACCGGCTACCAGATCGAAGACATGCTCGGGCGCAACGTGGTGGAGCTGTCTTGCAGCCGCGACGCCCGTCGCCACTATCCGATGATTCATCAGGCCCTGGAGCAGCACGGCAGCTGGCAAGGCGAGCTGGTGGAAACGCGCAAGAACGGCGAGCTCTATCCGCAGTGGTTGCAATTGAATGTAGTGCGCGATCGGCGGGGGAAAATCCGCCATATCGTGGGCTTCTTCGCCGATCTTTCCGCTCGGCGCGAGTCCGAGGAGCGCATGCGCTACCTCACCCATTACGACGAACTCACCGGGCTGGCCAACCGCTCGCTGTTTCGCGAACGCCTGCGCGAGGCCCATCAGCGCGTGCGCCAGGGGGGCCGTAGCCTGGCGCTGCTGCACATCAACCTGGATCGCTTCAAGCTGCTCAATGACAGCCTCGGCCATGAAGTGGCCGATCAGTTGCTGCAGAAAATGGCCCGGCGGTTGGTCAGTGCCTTGCCGGAAGCCGACACCATCGCCCGGCTGTCCGGGGATGAATTCGCCGTACTGTTCGACGCCTATGGCAGCCTGTCGAGCCTGACCCGGGTCGCCACCCGGCTGCTGAGCAAGCTGCGCCTGCCGATTACTGTCGAAGGCCATGAACTGGTGGTCAGCGCCTCCATGGGCATCAGCATGCTGCCGGACAGTGCTCGGGAGATTGCCGCCCTGGTCAGCCAGGCAAACATGGCCATGGCCCACGCCAAGCACCTGGGCGGCAACAATTTCCAGTTCTATACCGAGAGCCTGCAAGCCAGCACCCTGGAGCGTCTGCAACTGGAGAACCAGCTACGCAAGGCCATCGAAGAGGACCAGTTGACGGTTTTCTACCAACCCAAGCTGTGCCTGGCCAGCGGCCGCCTGAATGCCGCCGAGGCGCTGGTGCGCTGGGATCATCCGGTCATGGGGCGGGTGCCACCGGGGGACTTCATCGGTCTTGCGGAAGAAACCGGGCTGATCGGCCCCATCGGCGAGTTCGTGTTGCGCCAGGCTTGCCGGCAAGCCTGTGAATGGCAGCGCCAGGGCCTGGAGCCGATCCGCGTGTCGGTCAACCTGTCGGTGTATCAGCTGCGCCAGGGCAAGCTGGTGAGCCTGGTGCGCCAGGTGCTGGAGGAAACCGGCCTGGAACCGCACTTTCTCGAACTGGAGCTGACCGAAAGCCAGCTGCTCGACAGTGTCGAGCACATCATCGCGACCTTCCAGCAGCTGCGCGACCTGGGGGTCAAGCTGGCCATCGACGACTTCGGCACCGGCTATTCGTCCCTGAGCTACCTCAAGCGGATTCCGGTGGACTACGTGAAGATCGACCAGGCCTTCATTCGCGGCCTGGCCGAGGGCGGTGAGGATGCGGCGATTACCCGGGCGATCATCGCCATGGCTCACGGGCTGTCGTTGAAAGTGGTGGCCGAAGGGGTGGAAGACCCGGCGCAGCTGGCGTTCCTCAGGGCGGAACAGTGCGACGAAGTGCAGGGCTACCTGATCAGCCGCCCGGTGGCTGCCGAAGGCCTCGCACGGCTGTTGCAGGTCCAGGGCCGGTAGCCGCCGGTGATACCTGCCGTAACGGCTACATAAGTCGTACCCAGCTGAAAATGGGGGGCGAGCAGGCAACTTCGTGATGCATTGGGCAGGCAAAAAGACGATTCCTGTAGTATAACTACAAGCTTGCTACATCCCCGGCGTCAGCCAATAACAATGAGTCCAGCCCTTTGAACCTGTTGCAGCACATCGCCCAGTCACGTCATTTGTTACGCAAATCGGAACTCAAGGTCGCCGATCACGTGCTCCTTGATCCTGCGGCCGTGATGCACAGTTCCATGGCGGACCTGGCCCACAGCGTGGGCATCAGCGAACCGACCATCGTGCGTTTCTGCCGGGCCATCGGTTGCTCCGGTTTCCAGGACCTCAAGCTCAAGCTGGCGCAGAGCCTCGCGGCCGGGGCCAGCTTCGGCCAGTTCGCGATTCATGAAGACGACTCCGTCGCCGACTACAGCCTGAAGATCTTCGACACCACCCTGCATACCCTGATGGAGGTTCGCGAGAAGCTCGATCCGGTGGCCTTGCAGCAGGCGGTGACCGCCATGTCCCAAGCCCAGCGCGTCGAGTTCTATGGCTTTGGCGCTTCGGGCGCGGTGGCGGCGGACGCTCAGCACAAATTCTTTCGCCTGCTGCTGACCGCGGCGGCCTATTCCGACCCGCACATGCAGGCGATGTCGGCGGTGACCCTGAAGCCTTCCGACGTGGCGATCTGCATCTCTCAGTCCGGGCGTTCCAAGGACCTGCTGATCACCGCCAACCTGGTGCGCGAAAGCGGCGCCTCGCTGATCACCCTGTGCCCGAGCCAGACGCCGTTGGCCGAGCTGTCCACGGTCAACCTGGCCATCGACGTCCACGAAGACACCGAGATCTACACCCCGCTGACCTCGCGTATCGCTCACCTGGTGGTGATCGACGTGCTGGCAATGGGCGTGGCCATGGCTCGCGGCCCGAGCCTGGTGAACCACCTCAAGAGCGTCAAGCGCAGCTTGCGCAGCCTGCGCCTGTCGCCCAAGTCGGTCAAAGCCCTGGACGACTGAAGTATCTCTGGCCGGTGATGAGGCCCCTGGGTTGTGCATCGCTCGCTGGCAAGCCAGCTCCTGCATAGGCAGGCGCTGTGAATGTTCATCGTCCTGTAACCGACCCGCCGCCAAACCGTAACCGCCGACGTCCATCGTGAAGCTTCCGTACTCGCATTGGGAGACTCGAAATGGCCCGGCCTTACGAAGAGAGCAACAGCGCAGTCAAGACCCGTCGTCAGCAGGAAGACCAGCGCCGCATGGAATTTCGTCGTGCGATCGAACACCGCTTCGAGCTGCGTCAGTTGCAACAGGAAATCAACGACTACCCCGAGCTGGATGCCGTCAATTACTGGCAGGCAGCCCCCGCGGCTTCCCGTCGAAGCGTTCAACCAGCCCGCTGATCTGTACCCGTTCGCTGCGGATGAACCCCAGGAACGCATGCGCTACCGGTGACAGGCGTTTGGCTCTGGCCTGTACCAGGCACCAGCTGCGCAGCAATGGCAGCTCTTCGACCGGCAACTCGACCAGCCCGCCGGTCGCCAACTCAAGGTTCAGGGCGTGGCGCGTCAGCAAGGCCACGCCCAGGCCTGCCCGCACGCACTCACGCTGGGCCTCGGCCGACGACACTTCGAGGATCTGGGTGAAGTGCACGCGCTTCTCCTTGAAGTACTCCTCGCAGGCCAGCCGCGTGCCCGAGCCCTGCTCGCGCAGCACCAGGGTGTAAGGCTCCAGGTCCTGCAGGCGCAGCGGGCCCAGGTGGCTCAAGGGGTGTTCCGGCGGGGCCACGGCGACGATCGGGTTGTTGAGGAAGGGCAGGAATTCCAGCTCCATGTCCTGGGGCACCATGGACATGATCACCAGGTCGTCACGGTTGTCCGAGAGCCGGCGGATCACCTGGGCGCGGTTGACCACGGTCAGTTGCAGGTGCACTTCCGGGTGCTGGCGCTTGAAGGCGGCGAACAGGTGCGGCACGAAGTACTTGGCGCTGGACTCGATCGCCAGCTTGAGCTGGCCCTGCAGCGAGCCCTGCATGTCCGAGAGCTGCATGTCGAGGTTTTCCAGGCGCCCGAAAATGTCCCGGCTGGCCCGTTGCAGGGCTTCGGCGGCTTCAGTCATGTAGAGCTTCTTGCCGACGTAATCGAACAGCGGCTGGCCGATCAGCTCCTCCAGCTGACGGATCTGCAGGCTGACCGCCGGCTGGGTGAGATTCATCTCATCGGCGGCGCGGCTGTAGGAGCGTAGATCGCAGACTTCATTGAAAATCTGCAACTGACGCAATGTCAGTCTCATCAAGGACTTACGCATTTCTAGAGTGCTCGCGCCTGGGGCTGGTGGCATGACTATAAGTCTTTACTTATGCCCAACCCAATAATTATTGATTTTTGTTAATCCCTCTTCGGAGCTAGTGTGACGCGGCGACTGACTTGAAACATTTGGTCACGCGCCGACTCGGTCTAGCGGGTCGTTTGTTTCAACGGCTCAAGGGAACCTCCAAGTGATAAAAAAGATCCTGATCGCCAACCGTGGCGAGATCGCCGTACGAATCGTGCGTGCCTGCGCGGAAATGGGCATCCGTTCGGTAGCGATCTTCTCCGACGCCGATCGCCATGCCTTGCATGTGAAGCGCGCGGATGAGGCCCACAGCATTGGCGCCGAGCCGCTGGCCGGCTACCTGAACCCACGCAAACTGGTGAACCTGGCGGTGGAAACCGGCTGTGATGCGCTGCATCCCGGCTATGGTTTTCTTTCGGAAAACGCCGAACTGGCGGACATCTGCGCCGAACGTGGAATTAAATTCATTGGTCCGTCGGCGGAAGTCATCCGCCGCATGGGCGACAAGACCGAAGCCCGCCGCAGCATGATCAAGGCCGGCGTGCCGGTGACCCCGGGCACCGAAGGCAACGTGGCGGATATCCACGAAGCCCTGGCCGAAGGCGACCGCATTGGCTACCCGGTGATGCTCAAGGCCACTTCCGGCGGTGGCGGCCGCGGCATCCGCCGCTGCAACAGCCGCGAAGAGCTGGAGCAGGCCTTCCCCCGGGTGATTTCCGAAGCCACCAAGGCCTTCGGTTCGGCGGAAGTGTTCCTGGAAAAGTGCATCGTCAATCCCAAGCACATCGAAGCGCAGATCCTCGGTGACAGCTTTGGCAACGTGGTGCACCTGTTCGAGCGCGACTGCTCGATCCAGCGCCGCAACCAGAAGCTCATCGAGATCGCCCCGAGCCCGCAACTGACTCCCGAGCAACGCGCCTACATCGGCGACCTGTCGGTGCGCGCGGCCAAGGCCGTGGGCTACGAGAACGCCGGCACCGTGGAGTTCCTGCTCGCCGAGGGCGAGGTGTACTTCATGGAGATGAACACCCGGGTGCAGGTGGAACACACCATCACCGAGGAAATCACCGGCATCGACATCGTTCGCGAGCAGATCCGCATCGCCTCGGGCCTGCCACTGTCGGTGAAGCAGGAAGACATCCACCACCGTGGCTTTGCCCTGCAGTTCCGGATCAACGCCGAGGACCCGAAGAACAACTTCCTGCCCAGCTTCGGCAAGATCACCCGCTACTACGCCCCCGGCGGCCCCGGCGTGCGCACCGACACGGCGATCTACACCGGCTACACCATTCCGCCGTTCTACGACTCCATGTGCCTGAAGCTGGTGGTCTGGGCCCTGACCTGGGAAGAAGCGATGGACCGTGGCCTGCGCGCCCTCGACGACATGCGTCTGCAAGGGGTCAAGACCACCGCCGCCTACTACCAGGAAATCCTGCGCAATCCGGAATTCCGTAGCGGTCAGTTCAACACCAGCTTCGTTGAGAGCCACCCGGAACTGACCAACTACTCGATCAAGCGCAAACCCGAAGAGCTGGCCCTGGCCATCGCCGCCGCCATCGCCGCCCACGCAGGCCTATGAATAAGCAGCTGCAAGCTTTTAGCGGCAAGCGGCAAGTAACAGCCAATCGGCTTTTACTGGTGGCTTGTGGCTTGGAGCTTGCCGCCATGAGGAGATACCAATGACTAAAAAGATCTTCGTTACCGACACCATCCTGCGTGACGCCCACCAGTCGCTGCTGGCGACCCGCATGCGCACCGAAGACATGCTGCCGATCTGCGACAAGCTCGACAAAGTCGGCTACTGGTCGCTGGAAGTCTGGGGCGGCGCCACTTTCGACGCCTGCGTGCGCTTCCTCAAGGAAGACCCCTGGGAGCGCCTGCGCAAACTGCGCGCGGCGCTGCCCAACACCCGCCTGCAAATGCTCCTGCGCGGGCAGAACCTGCTGGGCTATCGCCACTACAGCGACGACGTGGTCAAGGCCTTCGTGGCCAAGGCCGCGGTCAACGGCATCGACGTGTTCCGCATCTTCGACGCCATGAACGACGTGCGTAACCTGCGGGTCGCCATCGAGGCGGTGAAGGCCGCCGGCAAGCACGCCCAGGGCACCATCGCCTACACCACCAGCCCGGTGCACACCATCGAGGCCTTCGTGGCCCAGGCCAAGCAGATGGAAGCCATGGGTTGCGACTCGATCGCGATCAAGGACATGGCCGGCCTGCTGACCCCTTACGCCACCGGCGAGCTGGTCAAGGCGCTGAAGGCCGAGCTGTCGCTGCCGGTGTTCATCCACTCCCACGACACCGCCGGCCTGGCCGCGATGTGCCAGCTCAAGGCCATCGAGAACGGCGCCGACCATATCGACACCGCCATCTCCAGTTTCGCCTGGGGCACCAGCCACCCGGGCACCGAGTCCATGGTCGCGGCCCTCAAAGGCAGTGAATTCGACACCGGCCTGGACCTGGAGCTGCTGCAGGAAATCGGCCTGTACTTCTACGCCGTGCGCAAGAAGTACCACCAGTTCGAAAGCGAGTTCACCGCGGTCGATACCCGGGTGCAGGTCAACCAGGTGCCGGGCGGGATGATTTCCAACCTGGCCAACCAGTTGAAAGAGCAGGGCGCGCTGAACCGCATGGGCGAAGTGCTGGCGGAGATCCCGCGGGTGCGTCACGACCTGGGCTACCCGCCGCTGGTGACCCCGACCTCGCAGATCGTTGGCACCCAGGCGTTCTTCAACGTCCTGGCCGGCGAGCGCTACAAGACCATCACCAACGAAGTGAAGCTCTACCTGCAGGGCGGCTACGGCAAGGCCCCGGGCCAGGTGGACGAAAACCTGCGGCGCCAGGCCATTGGCAGCGAAGACGTGATCGACGTGCGTCCGGCCGACCTGCTGAAGCCGGAAATGACCAAGCTGCGCGGCGACATCGGCGCCCTGGCGCACTCCGAAGAAGACGTGCTGACCTACGCCATGTTCCCGGACATCGGGCGCAAGTTCCTCGAAGAGCGTGAGGCCGGCACCCTGGTTCCGGAAGCGTTGCTGCCGATCCCTGAAGCCGGCGGCGTCAGCAAGCCGGGCGGTGAAGGCGTGCCTACCGAGTTCGTCATCGACGTCCACGGCGAAACCTACCGCGTCGACATCACCGGTGTCGGGGTCAAGGCCGAAGGCAAGCGCCACTTCTACCTGTCCATCGACGGCATGCCGGAAGAAGTGGTGTTCGAGCCGCTCAACGAGTTCGTCGGCGGCGGTGGCAGCAAGCGCAAGCAGGCCAGCGCGCCGGGCCATGTCAGCACCACCATGCCGGGCAACATCGTCGATGTGCTGGTCAAGCAAGGCGACACGGTCAAGGCCGGCCAGGCAGTGCTGATCACCGAAGCCATGAAGATGGAAACCGAAGTCCAGGCGGCGATCGCCGGCAAGGTCGTGGCGATTCATGTGGCCAAGGGCGACCGGGTCAACCCGGGCGAAATCCTGATCGAAATCGAGGGCTGAGTTCAGGCCCTCATCTGCAACGGTTTACCTCGGGGGAGCTACGGCTCCCCTTTTTTTTGCTTTTATGAAGTGTCATTTAATGCATTTTTGAGATGAGAAAATTTATATAAGTGTACTTTGATGCACTTATTGGTTCGGTAGCCTGGAAGAAACTGCAATATAATGCGCAGATAATTGAGTCGGAACGTCTATTGAAACGCATCAAATTGCAGGTAACCCAATGCTCCGGCTGACGTTGCAGCTCTACGGCGCAGGGGCGTGGAGCGATGCCATGACCCTGAGTTTCGACAACCCCGAAGCGGGCTTTGCCAGCCCTTGCAGCTTTGGTTATGTCCCGCAGTACCTGGTGGACAACCTGGACGCGGTTGCCAGCCCGCTGAGTCGCTCGGTCAGTGCGCAGATACCCTTGGGCTGGGAGCCCTGGCGAGAAGACCGGGCGCCGGCCTTTCTTTATGACCTGGTCGCCACGCCGGCGGCGCGCCGCTTTTTGCTCCGGCAGATTGGCCACGAGCGGCCCGATGGCATGGGCAGCGAGTTGTTCCTCCTGGCCCGAAGCACCGCGGCGCCCATTGGCCACCTGCGGATCAAGGAGTCCCTGGCAGGGCTGCACAGGCGTCCGGCCCTGGGTTTCACCCGGGAACAGGTGGTGACCCTGGATAACCGTTTTCTGGAATACGCCCACGAGCAGGCGGCGGCCTTTGGTGGCACGGCGAGCCTCGGCGAAGAAGCGCCCAAGCTGTTGCTGACAGAAAACCGCGAGGGCTTGTTGTACCCCGATGCGCTGCTCGACGACGCTTCGGCAACGCGTCACTGGTGGGTGAAGTTCCCCCGTAACCCGGCTTCGCCGAACGCCTGCGACATGCTCAGAAGCGAGTTCCATTACTACCGGGCGCTGCAGCAGCTGGGTATCGAGACGTTACCGGTGCCCGGGCTGGCGCTGGAAGAGGGGCGTCGGCCAAGCCTGTGGATGCAGCGTTTTGACCGTCGGCGGACACCCGCCGGGGTCGAGCGTCTGGCGGTGGAGTCGATCTATTCCCTGGCAGGGCTGGTGGGCCATGGCCAAGGCATGCGCCATACCGAGGTCCTGGGGATCCTCGCCGAACTGTGGCGCGCCACTGGCCAGGAGGCGTCGATCCCCGAGCTGGTGGCGGACTACCTGCGGCGCGACCTGCTCAACAGGATCCTCGGCAACACCGACAATCATGGCCGCGCGCTTTCGGTGCTGCGCACTGAGGCTGGGGTGCGCCTGGCGCCGATCCATGACCTGGCGCCCAAGGTCATGGATGACGAGGGGATTGCCCGCACCACCAAATGGCCCGGGCGCATGGAAGTGGCTGGTGACGTCGACTGGCGCCTGGTGTGCGCCAGCCTCAAGCCGCTGCTCGACCCCGAGGCCGCCCTCACGCGCCTGCGCGCGGATGCCGAACAACTGCGGGCCCTGCCGGACCTGCTGAGTGCCGGCGGCTTGCCCGAGGCCACCTTGAATCACCCGCGCATTCACTTGCGCCACCTGGACCGACGCCTGCAGGAGTGGGGATTGCGATGAACATGACGCTGGAAGAACGCGGGGCCCTGATCGACGACATCCAGCAGGAAATGGCGGCCGGTCGCCTGCCGATCGGCGAGGCGGTCAAGCGCCTGCGCACTGAAGTCACGGGGCTGCACCAGCACCAGTTCGCCCGCATGTGTCGGATTTCCCTGCGCACCCTGATCCACATCGAACACGGTGACGGCAACCCGACCCTCAAGTCATTGACGGCGGTGTTCAAGCCGTTCGGCCTGCAGATGGGGGTGGTGAAAGTGCAGAAGACCAGCCGTGCCCGTTCGCTGCTCGATGAGCCTGAGCGCTCGTAGAGGCGCCCGGGTGCCCCCGGGCCTTCGGCGCTCGCCTGAGCCTCAGCCGCGCTTGGCGTAACCCTTGCCGTAATGCCTTTCCATCCGCGCCTGGATCAGTTCCAGGCCGATGGACAGCAACCAGTAGATCAGCGCCGCGGTGCTCAGCATCTCGATGTAGCGGTAGCTGGAGCGGCCATAGGACTGGGCCAGGAACATCACTTCCCAGACCCCCATCACCGAGATCAGCGACGAATCCTTGAGCATCGAGATGAACTGGTTGGTGGCCGGCGGAATGATGGTGCGCATGGCCTGGGGCAGGGTCACCTGCCAGAAGATCACGCTGTCGCTCATGCCCAGGGCCAGGGCGGCCTGGCGCTGGCCGTGGGGCACGCCGAGGAGGCCGGCACGGAAGATCTCGCTGAGGTAGGCGCCGTAGTTCAGCGACAGGGCGATGATCCCGGCGGTGATGGCGCCTGGCACCAGGCCCAGTTGCGGCAGGCCGAGGTAGATCAGCAGGATCTGGATCAGCAGCGGCGTGCCGCGAAAGAACGAGGCGTAGAAGCTGGCGATGCCGAACGCCACGGCGCTGGACGACAGGCGCGCCAGGGCGGTGACAAAGCCCAGCAGCGATGAGGCGACGATGGCGCAGGCGCAGAGGAACAGGGTCAGCGCCGCGCCCTGGAGAAAGCCGCTGGGGGACAGGTGCAGGCCCAGCAGGTTTGGCAGCTTGTCGAGGATGATCGAGAACTTCAGGTCGAAGCTCAGGAAGAAGCTGGCGAACAGCCCCAGCAGCGCCGCCCAGGTCAGGTACAGGCGGCTGCGAAAATCCAGCAGGCGCTTGAGCAGCGGTTCAGCCACCGGTTGCGGTGGCTGCGGCGGTGGCGTGTAGGCAGTCATTGGCTGATGTCGGCGCCGATCCATTTCTGCGATAGCTTGCTCAGGGTGCCGTCCTGCTTCAGTTGAGCGAAGACTTCACGCACCTTGGCATTCCACTGCGCATCGCCTTTCTCGATGGCCACCGAGTTGGGCTCGGCGTACAGCGGCTCGCCGGCCAGCTTGAAGCGCGCATCCTGGGTCAGCCGCGGTTGCGCGGTGACCAGGTTGGTGAGGATCGCATCCAGGCGCACGCCCGGGCCCAGGCCAAGGTCCTGGAAGGCCACGTTGTCGGTGTCGTAGGGGGCGATTTGCACGTTCTCGAAGGGGTATTGCAGCCGGGTGTCTTCAGCGCCTTCGATCACCAGGTTCTTGTTCAGGTAGCTCTCGTAGCTGGAGGCGGCGGTGAGGCCGACCTTCTTGTCGCTCAGGTCCTTGGCGCCGTGGATCCGCTCATCCTTGGCGTTGACCACGATCACCGCCGGCGAGGCGTAGTACTGCACCGGGAAATCGAAGACCTCGGCGCGCGCCTTGCTTGGGGTCATGGAGCAGATGCAGATGTCGTAGCGCCCGCTCCAGCGCCCGGCGGCGATCACGTCCCAGGACGGGGTTTCCAGGCGCAGCTTGACCCCGAGCTTGTCGGCCACGGCCTTGGCCACGTCGACGTCGAAGCCGTCCAGCTGGTTCTGCTCATTGAGGAAAGAGAAGGGTGGGTAGCTTTCCATCAGCACCCCGACCAGTTCCTTTTTCTGCTCGATGCGCTCCAGGGTGGCGCCGGCGAAGGCTTGGGAGGAGGTGGCGAGAAGGGTCAGGCCGAGGGCCAGCAGCGGTTTGAAATTCATCGGAATCCTGACTGAAAAAGAGTTGTTATTAACTGAATGGTGCGTATTTAATAGTTATAAGAACGACTCCGGTAGTGAGTTATTTTCATAAGCATATGAGTAAAAAGCATATGGGCGCAGGTAGCACGGTAATTCTGGATGGCGGTATGGGTCGTGAGTTGCAGCGCCGTGGTGCGCCGTTCCGGCAGCCCGAGTGGTCAGCCCTGGCGTTGAGCGAGGACCCCCAGGCGGTGGAGGCGGTGCATGCGTCCTATATCGCCAGCGGTTCCAACGTGATCACCAGCAACAGCTACGCCGTGGTGCCGTTCCACATCGGTGAAGAGCGCTTTGCCGCTGAAGGCCAGGCCCTGGCGGCCCTGGCCGGTGAGCTGGCGCGCCGCGCGGTGGAGGCTTCCGGCAAGCCGGTGCGGGTGGCGGGTTCGTTGCCGCCGCTATTTGGCTCCTATCGCCCGGATCTGTTCGATGCGTCCCGGGTCGAGGAAGTGCTGAGCCCGCTGGTTAAAGGGCTGGCGCCTTTCGTCGACCTGTGGCTCGCAGAAACCCAAAGCTCGATCGCCGAAGCGCGGGCCATTCACGCGGGCCTGCCCAAGGACGGCAAGCCGTTCTGGCTGTCCTTCACCTTGAAGGATGAAGACGTCGATGAAGTGCCGCGCCTGCGTTCCGGCGAGCCGGTGACTGACGCGGCGGCGGTGGCGGCGCAACTGGGCGTGCAGACCCTGCTGTTCAACTGCAGCCAGCCGGAAGTGATTGGTGCGGCGGTGGATGCGGCCCGTGAGACCTTCGAGCGCCTGGGTGTGCAGATCCATATTGGCGTGTACGCCAACGCCTTCCCGCCGCAGCCCGAGGATGCCACCGCCAACGATGGCCTGTGCCCGCTGCGCGAAGACCTGGACCCGCCGGGTTACCTGCAATGGGTGGCGGACTGGCACCAGCGCGGTGCCAGCCATGTTGGCGGTTGCTGCGGCATCGGCCCGGAGCACATTGCGGTGTTGGCGCAGAAGCTGGGCTGACGTCTTTGCTGGCCAGCCAGCTCCTACACAGGTCCGTAGGAGCCGGCTTGCCGGCGAACCTCCCGTTACCCGCGACACTCCGCCAGAGACTTGAGCTGCCCCGAACCGCTCTGGTTCTCATCGCTGAGCCATTGCTCGAAGCCCTTGGCAATCGCCGGCCATTCCCCGTCCAGAATCGAGAACCATGCGGTATCGCGGTTCTGCCCCTTGGCCACCATGTGCTGGCGAAACACACCCTCGAAGCTGAAACCCAAACGCTCGGCGGCATAGCGCGAGCGGGCGTTGGCGTTGTTGCACTTCCACTCCAGGCGCCGGTAGCCCAGGGCGAAGGCTTCCTTGGCCAGCAGGTACACCGCCTCGGTGCTCTTGGGCGAGCGCTGCATCGGCGCGCCGAAGGTGACGTGGCCGATTTCGATGCGGCCCTGGGCCGGGACGATGGACATCAGGCTGATGAGGCCCTGGGCCCGGCCACTGGCGCGGTCGATCACGGTGAAGAAATACGGATCGCTGGCAAGGGCGTGGTTACCGAGCCAGGCATCGAACGCCGCGCGCTCGGGGAAGGGGCCGTAAGGCAGGTAGTTCCACAGCACCGGGTCGGCGTCGGGGCCTTGCAGCACCTGGAACAGCTGATCGCCGTGGCGCGCCGGGTCGAGCCTTTCCAAACGGATGAAGCGCCCTTCAAGCAGGGTGGCCGAAGGGGCGGGGACGCCTTTCCAATCGGCGAGAGAAATCGACATGCAGTGGCTCCTTGGCAATTCAGAGGGGTTTGCGGAACTGGATGAAGCCCGGGCGCTCGGCAATGCGCTCATACAGCTGGATGGCCGTGGCATTGGTTTCGTGGGTCAGCCAATGCACCTTGGCACAACCGTCCTGTTTCGCCTGGGTGTAGACGAACTCGATCAACTGGCGGCCGACACCGGTGCCGCGCAGGTCCGGGGCGACCAGCAGGTCTTGCAGGTAGCAGGCGTTCTCGATGCTCCAGTTGGAGCGGTGGTAGATGAAGTGCACCAGGCCCACGGCGCGCTCGCCGTCCCAGGCCAGGGCGGCGTGGGTCGGTTCGCGGGCATCGAGCAAACGCTGCCAGGTGCTTTGGGTCACCGCGTCCGGCAGTTCGGTTTCGTAGAAGCGCAGGTAGGCCTGCCACAACGGCAGCCAGGCGGCGTGGTCGGCGGCGGTAACGGGGCGGATCTGGATCTGGCTCATGAAAGCTCCTTTATTGTTCTGGGTGGGCCTCAGCCCATCAGTTGAGACAGTTGCTGGTCACGCAGGTCGGTGCTGGCCGCCAGGCCTTCGCGGACCCCGGCGATGTCCTCGGCGCTGCGGTTCTGGCTGAGCTTGCGCTTGCCTTCCAGGCGCTGGATCGGCAGGGCGAAACCGACAATCGCTTTGAGCATGCCGTCGATGTAGTCGGCCGGGGCGTCGGCCACCTGCCACGGTTGTTGGCGGCCGGCTTCGTGACGGCCGGTCAGGCCCTCGACCACCTGCAGCAGGCGCTGCGGATCGGTGAAGACCTCGGGCTGGCCATAGGCGTGCACCGCCACGTAATTCCAGGTGGGCACCACTTTGCCGTGTTCGGCCTTGCTCGGATAGAACGAGGGGCTGACATAGGCATCCTCGCCCATGAAGATCAGCAGCGCCTCGGCGCCACTGGCCAGCTCGGCGCACTGCGGGTTGGCCTTGGCCAGGTGCCCATACAGGGTGCCATTGGCGCCCTGTGCGGGATCCAGCAGCAGCGGCACGTGGCTGGCTTGCAGGCCCAGGGCGCCCCAGGTCACCAGGGTCGCCAGACGGCTGTGCTGGATCACGCCCTGCAGGCGGGTGAGGTCTTCATCAACGAAAGCGCGAGGTAGGTACATGGAAAAAATCCTTGGCGAGTGGCTGCATCCTAGGCAGGCTAATGGTTCGTTGTAAGAGCCATCTTTGGTCAATTTTGTGGGTCCAATCCCAGGGGCGCCTCGATGAACAGTGCTTTGCCTCCGCTGTCTTTCAACCCTGCCGGGATCCAGCTGGATCGCCGCCAGGGCCTTAGCCGCCAGCTGTACCAGGCCTTGCGCCAGCGTGTGCTGGACGGGCGCCTGGCCAGCGGCACGCGCTTGCCGGCCAGCCGCGACCTGGCCGCCGCCCTGGAGATTTCCCGCAACAGCGTGGTGCGCGCCTACGACCAGCTGTATGCCGAGGGCTTTATCGAAGGGCGGGTCGGCGATGGCACCTATGTGGCCCAATTGCCGGAAACCCGGTTGCCCATCAAAAAACTATCCACAAAAGTATCCACAGGGTTGTCAACAGGCTTACCCACAGGTTTATCCACAAAATCGGCCGAAATAACTGGTGATGCATCCAGTAAAGTTATCCACAGCAGCGGCTGGCAACGCCTGCAAAGCCATCATTTGAGTACTCCGCCCAAGGGGCCGCCGAAGGCGTTTCGGGTTGGTGTGCCGGCCTTCGATCTGTTCCCGTTCGAGGTCTGGGCCAAGCTGAATACGGCTTTCTGGCGCAGGCCCGACCTCAGCCAGCTGTGTTATGGCGACTCGGCGGGCGACCCGCGCCTGCGTAGCCTGATCGCCGCTTACCTGCGCAGTGCCCGGGGATTGCACTGCAGCGCTGAACAAATTGTGATCACCAGTGGCGCGCAACAGGGCATCAGCCTTTGTGCACAGCTGCTGGTGGAGCCGGGCGACCGGGTGGCTGTGGAAAACCCCGGCTACCGGGCCGCCGGCCATGCCTTCGCCCTGGCCGGTGCGCAATTGCAGGGCGTGGCGGTGGACCAGGAGGGCATCGACTGCCGTCAGTTGGAGCAGCTGGAGCACTGCCGCCTGGCCTATGTCACCCCGTCCCATCAGTACCCCACCGGGGTGATCATGAGCCTGGCCCGGCGCCTGGAGCTGCTGGCCTGGGCCGAGCGCAGCGGGGGCTGGATCGTCGAGGACGACTACGACGGCGAATACCGCTACAGCGGCGCGCCCCTGGCCCCGCTGGCGGCGCTGGACCGCCAGGGGCGGGTGATCTACGTCGGCACCTTCGGCAAGATCGCGTTCCCGGCGCTGCGCCTGGGCTACCTGGTGTTGCCGCCGGGCCTGGTCCAGCCCTTCGCCCAGCGTCGGGCGGTGGATGTGCGCCATTCCGAAGTCAGCACCCAGGCGGTGATGGCCGAGTTCATGGCCGCCGGGCACTTCCAGCGGCATATCCGGCGCATGCGCCGGGCGGCCCTGAGCCGACTCAACACCTTGCTTGCCGGTTGGCCCCAGGCAATCGATGGCGTCGGGCCGCTGCCCACAGTGGCTGCCGGGCTGCACCTGACATTGCGTGTGGACAGCCTGGCCCGCGAGCAGCAACTGCTGGAGCAGGCGGCCAGTGTCGATGTCGAGGTCAATGGCCTGAGCACTTACTGGCTGCCGCAAACCCGCTTGCCCGAGGACCAGCGGGCCGGGCTGGTGCTGGGTTTTGCCGCGGTGCCCGAAGCCGATATCCAGGCTGCGCTGGGCCGTTTGCGCCAGGCCTGGCGGGTTTGAGCGGCGCAGCGGTCGTAAAACCGGCTATCGCGGTGTTTCAGATAGAAAGGCGCTGCCGGTCTTGGGCTGGCTGCGCCATCCAGCGCGAGCAAGCTCGCTCGCCACAGGTGGTGGCGCGCACTGCTTGTTTGTGGCGAGGGAGCTTGCTCCCGCTCGGCCGCGAAGCGGTCGTAAAACCGGCTATCGCGGTGTTTCAGACAGAAAGGCGCCGCCGGTCTTGGGCTGGTTGCGCCATCCAGCGCGAGCAAGCTCGCTCGCCACAGGTGGTGGCGCGCACTGCTTGTTTGTGGCGAGGGAGCTTGCTCCCGCTCGGCCGCGCAGCGGTCGTAAAGCCGGCTACCGCGGTGCTTCAGGCAGAAAGGCGCCGCCGGTCTTGGGCTGGCTGCGCCATCCAGCGCGAGCAAGCTCGCTCACCACAGGGGGTGGCGCGCACTGCTTGTTTGTGGCGAGGGAGCTTGCTCCCGCTCGGCCGCGAAGCGGTCGTAAAGCCGGCTATCGCGGTGCTTCAGGCAGAAAGGCGCCGCCGGTCTTGGGCTGGCTGCGCCATCCAGCGCGAGCAAGCTCGCTCGCCACAGGGGTAACGATCAGGTGCCGGACTTGATCTTGGTCCAGGCCCGGGTCCGTGCCCGCTCCGCATCACGGGGCAACGGTTGCAGCGTGTACAGGGTGCTCATGGCCGCTTCCGTCGGATACAGGTTGGGGTTGTTGCGGATCGAAGGATCCACCAGCCCGGTGGCGTCCTTGTTCGGGTTGGGGTAACCGACAAAGTCGCTGACCGGGGCAATTACCTGGGGTTGCAGCAGGTAGTTGATGAAGGTGTAGGCATCTTCCTGGTCCTTGGCGCCCTTGGGGATCGCCAGCATGTCGAACCAGATCGGCGCGCCTTCCTTGGGCAGGCGCATGTCCACGGTCACGCCGTTCTTGGCTTCCTTGGCGCGGTTGGCGGCCTGGGAGAAGCTCCCCGAATAGCCCACGGCCACGCAGATGTCGCCGTTGGCGATGTCGGCCATGTACTTGGACGAGTGGAAGTAGGTGATGTACGGGCGGATCTTCATCAGCAGCGCTTCCGCTTTCTCGTAGTCCGCCGGCTTCTTGCTGTTGGGGTCCAGGCCCAGGTGCTGCAGGGCCAGGGGCAGGATTTCCGACGGTGAATCCAGCAGGGCCACGCCGCACTGCTTGAGCTTGCTGATGTTCTCTTCCTTGAAGATCAGGTCCCAGCTGTCCACCGGCGCCTTGTCCCCCAGGGCGGCCTTGACCTTGTCCGGGTTGAAGCCGATCAGGATGGTGCCGTACATGTAGGGCACGGCGAATTGGTTACCCGGGTCGTTGGCCTCGATCAGCTTCATCAGCTTGGGGTCCAGGTGGTTCCAGTTGGGCAGCTTGCTGCGGTCCAGGGGCTGGAACACCCCGGCCTCGATCTGCTTGGCCAGGAACACGTTGGACGGCACCACCACGTCATACCCGGAGTTGCCGGTCAGCAGCTTGGCCTCCAGGGCTTCGTTGGTGTCGAAGATGTCGTAGACCAGCTTCACCTGGGTGTTCTGGGCCTTGAAGTCTTCCAGGGCCTTGGGGGTGATGTAGTCGAACCAGTTGTACACCCGCAGGGTGCGCTCTTCGGCATGGGCGGCGGTACCCAGCAGGCTGGCGCACAGGGCTGGAACGATAAAGCGTTGGAGTCTTTGCATGATGCGAATCCCTCACTGGGCGCTTTGAAAACCTTCGAGAACGTTCACGGCGTTGATGCCGATTTCTTCCACCGCATAACCGCCTTCCATGACGAACAGCGTCGGCTTGCCGAGGGCGGCGATGCGCTTGCCCATGGCCAGGTAATCCGGGCTGTCGAGTTTGAATTGCGAGATCGGGTCGTCCTTGAAGGTGTCCACGCCCAGGGACACCACGATGATGTCGGCGCCATAGCGGTGGATCTCGTCGCAGGCCTGCTCCAGGGCCGCGCTCCACACCTCCCAGCCGCTGCCGGCGGCCAGCGGGTAGTTGAAGTTGAAGCCTTCCCCGGCACCTTCGCCGCACTCGTCGGCATAGCCCAGGAAGAACGGGAACTCGGCTTCCGGGTGGCCGTGGATCGAGGTGAAGAGCACGTCGCTGCGCTCATAGAAAATCGACTGGGTGCCGTTGCCGTGGTGGTAGTCGACGTCGAGGATCGCGACTTTCCGGTGGCCCTGGTCGAGGAAGGCCTGGGCGGCGATGGCGGCGTTGTTCAGGTAGCAGTAGCCGCCCATCAGGTCGCTGGCGGCGTGGTGTCCCGGTGGCCGGCACAGGGCGAAGGCACTGTGGGCGCCATTCTGGATATGGGCCTGGGCGGTCAGCGCCACTTGCGCCGCGCTGTAGGCCGCCTGCCAGGTGCCGGCGGTGATCGGCGCGCCGCCGTCGAAGCTGTAGTAGCCCAGCTGGCCGTGCAGGCTGGTGGGGATCACGCCGCGCAGGGTGCGCGCCGGCCAGGTGTAGGGCAGCAGGTCGCCGTCGATGCCCTGCGCCGCCCAGCGTTCCCAGGCGCCCTGGAAAAAGTCCAGGTAGGCGCGGCTGTGGATGCGCTCGATGGGCCCCAGGCCGAAATCCCTGGGCGCCTCCACGGCCCCGAGGTTGCGCTGCTTCACCCGGTCCAGCACGTGGTTGGCCCTCGACGGCATTTCGAAGCAGGGCATCAGTTGCCCGTCGATGAGTTCACAACGGCCGTGGTGCAGGTGGTGATCGTCCGAGTAGATCGTCAGCATTTTCTTGTTCTCCGCAGGCTGATTCGGTGGCTCACAGTCTTGCGGGGCGCGGGGTTTGGGAGAACGGCAGGAGCGGCCAAAAGGGGATTGATCTGGCCAAAGTGTTTGACCGAAATTCGCCCCTTAAAGAGGCATGGCGCCCCTTGCGGGGCGCCATCCGGTTCAGCTGGCAGGCGGGGTAGGGACGTAGCGCTGCAGGACCTTGAGCATGTCCTCGCGTTTTTTCCGGGCAATGGCTTCCAGCAATAGTGCGTAGCCCTTTTTCTCGCAGTGCTGGCCGACAGTCGGGTCGGCGCCTTTCTCCAGCAGCAGGGTGAACAGCTCCAGGGTGTCCTGCTGGCTGACGGAGGGCGACTGGGCGTCGGCGGAGGTCTTGTCGGCGACCAGGGTCAGCAGGCTTTCGCCGACGGGCTGGTTGTAGCAGGTGCCACGGCCGTAGCTCAGGTTGAGGTTGGCGCCGGCCGCTATCAACTGCTTCATGGCCACGTAGTTGTTGCCCGAGAAGGCCCGGTACAGCGCGGTTTCGCCATCATTCTTGTTGCGCAGGTCGAGGTTCTGCGGGTACTGCAGCAGCCAGCTGAAGCCTTGCAGGCTGCGCTTGTTCTCGGCCATCTGCATCAGTGGCGTCACGCCCTGGCTGTCGGGTTCGTCGATGGCCACGCCCGCCTCGATGAGGAACTTCAGGCGCCCGCCCTGGCTCAGGTCGAGGCTGTCGCCCAGGTCGCGGCGCATGGCCAGGGTGGCCAGGGTGGTCCAGTTGTACAGGCCGCTGGTGTGGGCGCCGTGCTCCAGCAGCAGCCGGGCGATGTCCAGGCGCGGCGCGTCCAGGGCGTGTAACAGGGCACTGCGGCCATCGTCGGCCATGACCTCGCCGCTGATGCCACTGGCCAGCAGGCGCTGCACTTCGCTCAGGTCGCCGGCATCCACCGCGTTCACCAGCGGCCAGAAGCCCTGGCACGCTTGTGGGTTGGCGGCGCTCAAGCCCAGGCGCTGCAGGACCCGGGGCGGGATGCTCATCTGGCGTCGCAGGCGCAGGCCGCAATACACCCGATAGCCTTCGATGGCCCGGCCCTGATGGGCGTTGTCCAGCGGCCGCTGTTCGAACAGCGCCCAGTCCAGGTCCGCCAGGTTGAGGTAGGTCGGCATGCGTCCAGGGTCGCGGCGCAGCACTTCCTGGAGCCAGGGGCGGGCAGTTTGCAGCTGGCCGGCCTGGCTGGCCCAGAAGGCGATGTCATTCAGCAGGCCGGCGTATTCACGGCGCTCGGTGGCGATGCTGCGAAAGTCATGGGTGACGAAGAAGTCTTCCACTTCGCGGATGCCCGGCAGTTTGTCCTTGGCCGTGCGCAGTTGTTCGTGCAGCGCGCGGAACTCTTTCCAGAGGCTGTCCGGGTTCGAGGCTGGCGCTGGCACAAAGGCGTTGACGGTGATCGGCCCGCGGCCTTGGGTGAAGGGGCGGAACCACGGCGGGAATGTCTCCAGGGCCTGCAACCACTGCCGCCCGGTTTCCTCGCTGATGGGTTGCAACGGGGTGAATTCCATCTGGCTCAGGTCCTGGCGGTGACTGATGGCCAGCAGCGGGTGCTGCGGATCGCGCTGGTCGACCAGCAGGTAGCGCCCGCTAAGTTGCCACTCCGATGGCTCCTTGCACTGGAAGCTCAGGGGCGTCAGGGTGATGCCGGGGACCAGGGTGTTGCTCGTGGGCCAGATGTCGCTGACCTGGAGGTCATCGCCCGGGGCCACGCAGGCCCGCAGCTCTTTGGGGCTGAACAGGGCCATCGGCGGCGACTTGTAGACCCGCTGCCGGTAGTGCAGGTCCTGATAGGCATTGAAGTAGAACAGCCCGCGGTACTGGCTCAGGACAATCCGCAGCGGCATCCGCTCCAGGCCCGGCAGGGGGAACGGCTTGAGCTCCAGGGTGGCGGTTTCCGGGGCGTCGAGGACGAAGTTGCGGCGCATTCCCGACCATTTGAACCAGGCCAGGTCCAGGTCGAAGGCCTGGGCCACGGGGGCGCCGGCCAGCAGTGCCAGCGCCAGGCCAAGCCCGCGAATGCCGATGCGCCGGGCGATGGCGCCTGAGAATAGCTTCAACGTTGCAGTCCCTTGCCGGTAGAAAGCCCGGCAATGTAATGCAATCGGCGCCGCTGTGCCGGGCTTTGTTTCCGGGGCGCAGCGGGCTCGGCGCCACGCCTCAAAGACGAAACGCCGTCGCCGGCGGTGGCGGCGCAAAGCCTTGCAGCACCTTGAGCATGTCGTCGCGCTTGCGCCGGGCCATGATCTCCAGCAGCCAGGTGTAGCCGTTGTTCGCGCAGTAGCGGCCGACGTTGGGATCGGCGCCGCGCTGCAGAAGCAGGGTGAACATGTCCAGGCTCTCTTGCTGGCTGACCCAGGGATTGATGACCTCGGGCGAGCCCTGTTCGGCCACGATCATCAGCAGGCTTTCGCGAATCGGCTGCCCTGCGCAAACATTGCGGCCGTAGCTCAGGTTGAGGTTGGCACCGGCCTCGATCAGTGGCCTGGCAGCGGCGTAGTTGCCGCTCTTGAGCGCCAGGAACAGCGCGGTTTCGCCGTCTGGCCCGCTGCGCTTGTCGAGGTCCTGCGGGTGTTGCAGCAGCCAGTTGAAGCGCTCGATGTCGTCGCGCTCCTTGGCCATTGCCTGCAGCACGGTGCCGCCCTGGGCATCTTGTTCATCGATCGCGGCGCCGGCCTGCAGCAGGAAGTTCAAGCGCTTGGCCTGGCTCAGGTCCGGGTTGTCCTTGAGGTCGCGGCGCATGGCCAGGAACACCTGGGTGCGGCCGTTGTACTGGCCCTGGGGGCGGGCGCGATAGGTCAGCAACAGCCGGGCGATGTAGAAGTTGGGTTTATCCAGCGCGTGCAACAGCGCCGGGCGCCCGTCGTCGGCGATGACGTCGCCGCGCAGGCCGTTCTGCAACAGGCGCCGGACCTCGGCCTCGTCACCCTGGTCCACCGCCGTCACCAGCGGCCAGGAACCCTGGCAGGTCTGTTCGCTGGCTGCCGCAAGATCCAGGCGTTGGGTGACCCTGGCGGGTATCCCGAGCTGGCGTTGCAGGCGCAGCCCGCAGTACAGCCGATAGTTCTCCTTGGCCCGGCCCAGGTGCCTGGAGTCCGTGGGCTGCTGTTGGTACAGGCGCCAGTCCAGGTCCGCCAGATTGAGGTAGGTGGGGACGCGGCCAGGGTCGCGGCGCAGCACGTACGCCAGCCAGGGCCGGGCACTCTGCAAGTGGCCAGCCTCGGTGGCCCAATAGGCGATGTCGTTGAGCAGGCCGGGGTAGGCACTTCGCTCGGGGGCGATAGCGCGAAAGTCGTGGCGGGTGAAGAAGGCTTCCGCCCGGGCGATGCCCGGGGCCTTGTCCTTGGCGTCGCGCAATTGCGCGTGCAGCTGGCGGAACTCTGTCCAGACCTGCTCCGGGCTCGGCGCCGGGACATAGGGCTGGACCGTCAGCTGGCCGCTGCTGGCGTCAAAGGGCTCCAGCAACTTCGGGTATTTGTGCAGGGCCTGTTGCCATTGCTGCTGGAGCTCGGGGCTGATCGGTTGCTGCGGGGTGAAGTCGATCCGTGCCTCGCCCTGGCGCTGACCGATGGCCAGCAACGGCCGCTGGGGATCGCGGCTGTCCACCAGCAGGTAGCGATTGCTCAACTGCCAGCCTGGGCTCTGGCAGTCGAAACTCAGTTTGGTCAGGCTCAGGGCGGCTTCCAGCTGCTTGCTCGACGGCCAGTTGTCCGTGGCCTCAACGGGGCGCTGCTCGGGCACGCAGGCCTGTAGCGCCTGGGCATCGAACAGCGGCAAGGGCGGTGACTTGTAGACCCGCTGCCGGTACTGCCCGTCCGCATAGCCGTTGAGGTAGAACAGCCCGTGGTATTGGCTGAGGATCACCCGGGCCGGCGGCTGGGCCAGCCCGGGCAGGGGAAAGGGTTCGAGTTGCAGCGTGGCGGTTTCCGGGTCGTCCAGCAGGATGTCGCTCTGCATTTCCCACCAGCGGATTTTGGACAGCTCGAAGGCCTGGGCGAGGGGGAGGCCGGCTAGCAGCACCAGCGCCAGGCACCCCTCGCGAATACCGATGCGCCGGGCGATGGCGCCTGTGAATAGGTTCAAGCTTGCAGTCCCTTGCCGGTTTCAAAGCTCGGCAATGTAATGCAATTGGCGGCTTTATGCCGGGGTTTGTCTCAGGGCCGGAACTGGCTCGGCGCCACGCCGCTCCAGCGGATGAAGGCATGGCGAAAGCTCGCGGTTTCGCTGAAGCCCAGGGCCTCGGCGATGCGGTAGATGGGCATCTGGTCTTCGCAGAGCATCTGCTTGGCCCGCTCGAAGCGCAGTTCGTCCAGCAGCTCTTGATAGCTGCAGCCCAGGTCGCGCAGATGGCGGCGCAGGGTCCGGGCCGAGCAGTTCATCTGTTCCGCCAGCCCCTCCAGCCCCGGCGCGGCGTCCAGTTGCGCCGCCAGCAACTGGCGGATGCGCCCGAGCCAGGCTTGGCGCCCGGTGAACTCGGTGTTCTGCTTGCGGCAGCGTTCGGCCATGGCCTGGTGGGTGATTGCATCCGCCAGGGGCAGGGGTTGTTCAAGCCATTGCTGGTCGAAGGCGAAGGCGTTGCTGCGGGCGTTGAACTGCAGCGGACAGTCAAAGGGTTCGCGGTAGCGTTGTTGATAGTCCGGCGCCGGGTAGTCGAAGCGCGCGCCCAGCAGCGGCAGCGGGTGGCCCAGCAAGTCGTCGCAGATGACCTTCATCGACACCAGGCAGAACTCGGTGTTGAACGCCGCCAGGGCCGGGCATTCGCGATAGCCGGCGGCGGTCAGCCAGATGCGCGGGCCGTCGGCTTCCAGGCTCAGCTCGAAAAGTGTTCCCAACAGCGCCGGATAGCGCATGGCCAGGCGCAAAGCGTCACCTAAGGTGGCACTGGTGAGCAGGGCATAGCCGAGCATGCCGTAGGAGGACACGTGCATGCGCCGGCCCAGTTCCAGGCCGATATCCCGTTGCAGGGCCACGGCGTTGGCGCACACCAGCATCTCCTGATTGGTGGTGATGCGGGGGTCGGCGCGGCTCAGGTCAGCGGGGTTTATCCCGCTACCGGCCAGCAGGGCTTCACTGTCCTGGCCCTGTTCCTTGAAGGTGTTGAGCACCAGGGAAACGGCGTTGAGGGTGGTGAGGTGCGAGTGCAGCATGCGCAGATTCCAGCCTGGGAAAGACCCTTAACCGGAGCAAGTTGCATGCCGCGAAGCGCCATGTGTGGCGAGGGAGCTTGCTCCCGCTCGGCCGCGCAGCGGTCGTAAGGCCGGTTATCGCGGTGTTCCAGGCAGGAAAGGGGCAGCCGGTTCTGGGCTGGCTGCGCCATCCAGCGCGAGCAAGCTCGCTCGCCACAGTGGGTGGCGCGCACTGCTTGTTTGTGGCGAGGGAGCTTGCTCCCGCTCGGCCGCGCAGCGGTCGTAAAGCCGGTTATCGCGGTGTTTCAGGCAGAAAGGCGCCGCTGGTTCTGGGCTGGCTGCGCCATCCAGCGCGAGCAAGCTCGCTCGCCACAGTGGGTGGCGCGCACTGCTTGTTGTGGCGAGGGAGCTTGCTCCCGCTCGGCCGCGTAGCGGTCGTAAAGCCGGTTATCGCGGTGTTTCAGGCAGAAAGGGGCAGCCGGTTCTGGGCTGGCTGCGCCATCCAGCGCGAGCAAGCTCGCTCGCCACAGGGGGTGGCGCGCACTGCTTGTTTGTGGCGAGGGAGCTTGCTCCCGCTCGGCCGCGCAGCGGTCGTAAAGCCGGCTATCGCGGTGTTCCAGGCAGAAAGGCGCCGCTGGTTCTGGGCTGGCTGCGCCATCCAGCGCGAGCAAGCTCGCTCGCCACAGGGCGGTGGCGTGGGATCAGGCCAGCTCGCCACACAGGTCCAGTTCCACCAGGCGCCGCACTTCGGCGCTTTCCAGGCCCGCACCGAGCAGCGCATTGAGCTTGCCGAACGCCGCCTCCCGAGTCATGCCGCCGCCGGACAGCACGCCCACGCCGCGCAGGCGGCTGCCGGCTTCGTAGATGTCCAGCTCCACACCGCCTTCATGGCACTGAGTCACGGCGACCACCACGATCCCGCGCTCATGGGCGCGCTTGAGGCTGGCGAGGAAGGCCGGGTTGTCGCTGGGGCCGGTGCCGCTGCCGAAGCATTCCAGTACCAGGGCCTGGATCCCGCTGTCGAGCACGCCGTCCAGCAGCTCGGCGCCGATGCCGGGGAACAGCGGCAGCACGCCGACCTTGGCCAGTTGCTTGGCCTGGCGGTAATCCAGCGCCGCAGGAAGCGCTTCGGCTCTGGCACCGCCGCCATTGCGTTGCAGGGCGGCAAACGGGTGGCGACCGAAACTGCGGATCTTCGCGCAGCGGGTCGGTGCCAGCCGCTCGCCGTGGAAGTACAGGTGCACGCCCGGGGCCAGGCCCTGGCCCAGGGCCAAGAGGGCGCCACTGAGGTTTTCCCAGGCGTCGCTGTCGGGCACGCCGGCTGGCAGCATCGAGCCGGTGAAGACCACGGGTGCCGGCAGGCCCAGCAGCTGGAAGCTCATGGCGGCGGCGCTGTAGGCCAGGGTGTCGGTGCCGTGCAGAATCAGCACGCTGTCGCAACCCTGGTCCACGGCCTCGACCACCGCTTCACGCAGGCGCTGCCAGTAGTCGGGGGTCATGTTGGCGCTGTCGATCAGCGGCGCCATCTCGTGAAAGCGCCAGGCCGGCACCCGCAACTCGGGCTGGCTGTCGAGGTAGGCGCGCATGCGCACGTCGAAACCCGAAGCCGGGGCCAGGCCGTCGGCGCTGGCCTGCATGCCGATGGTGCCGCCGGTGTAGAGCACCATGACGTGCTGGGCGGCAGGGTAGGTCGAAGGGTTCATGGGGTTCTCCGAAGCGGTGAGTTCCTGTGGGAGCGGGCAAGCCCGCTCGCACATTTATCGAACTGTAACCGACGGGTGCAGAGGATGCGCCCGTCGTTCACCCGTCAGCGTTGCGCTGCGGGCACGCCTTGCGGCTCGGCCTGGGCGGGGGCCGAAGGTTCGGCAGGCCAGGCCTTCAGGTCCAGGTCCAGATCGGCGAACTTGCGCGAGTCGAACACCGGCTGGTCGACGCCGGCGCGGCGCTGCTCGTCGTAGTCGCGCATCACCCGCAGGCCGACCTTGAACAGCATGGCCAGGGCTATCAGGTTGACGAAGGCCAGGCAGGTCATGGTGATGTCGGCGAAGGCGAACACGGTCGAAAGGTCCTGCATCGAACCCCATACCACCAGCGCCAGCACCAGGCCGCGGAACAGCATCAGCACGGTGCGGTTGCGGGTGAGGAACTGCAGGCTGTTCTCGCCCAGGTAGTAGTTGTAGAGGATGCAGGTGAAGACGAACAGCGACAGCGCGACGCTGACGAACAGGCGACCCCAGTCACCGACCACGGCGGCCAGTGAGTTCTGGGTCAGGACGATGCCGTCGCCTTCGAAGCCCGGGGTGTAGAAGCCCGACAGCAGGATCAGCAGCGCGGTGCAGGTGCAGATCACGAAGGTGTCGAGGAACACGCTGAAGGCCTGGACCACGCCCTGGGCGCCCGGGTGCTTCACGGCGGCCACGGCGGCGACGTTCGGCGCACTGCCCAGGCCCGCTTCGTTGGCGAACACGCCACGCTTCACGCCCATGACGATGGCGCTGCCGAGCAGGCCGCCGAAGGCCGGGTCGAGGCCGAAGGCGCTCTTGATGATGGTCTCCAGCATGGCCGGCACGTGTTCGATCTGGGTGCCGATCACGTACAGGGTCACGGCGATGTAGGCCAGGGTCTTGACCGGGACCAGCAGGTCGGACACCGCGGCGATGCGCTTGATGCCGCCGATGAAGGTGATGGCCAGCAGCACCGCCAGGACGATGCCGGTGTGGCTTGGGGCGAAGGCAAAGGCGTCCTGCAGCGAGTGCGTCACGGTGTAGGACTGCAGGCCGATGAAGGCGAAGCCGTAGGTGACCAGCAGCAGGATCGAGAACAGCACCGCCATGCCTTTGAGCTTCAGGCCGTGCTGGATGTAGTAGGCCGGGCCGCCGCGGTACAGGCCGTCGCCGTCGGCGCGCTTGTAGACCTGGGCCAGGGTGCATTCGAAGAAGCTGCTGGACATGCCGACCAGCGCGGTCACCCACATCCAGAACACCGCGCCAGGGCCACCCAGGGTCACGGCGATGCCGACGCCGGCGATGTTGCCCGCGCCCACCCGGCCAGCAAGGCTGAGCATCAGCGCCTGGAACGAGCTGAGCTGGCCGCCGGTGCTTTTCAGGCTGTCGCGGAACACCGCGAACATGTGGAGGAAGTGGCGCAGTTGAACGAAACGCGAGCGGATCGTGAAGTAGCTGCCGAGCCCGACAATGAGCACGATCAGCACTTTCCCTGAGAGGAAGTCGTTGATGACTTCGAGCATGGATTATTCCTCGCTGTTTTTTGTGTAGGCAAAAGCAGAGCGGACGGAAACATTCTGTTACACCGCTGATTGCACGCACGGCAAAGCGGTGGAGCGATTGTTCGTCCCGGTTCTATATTTCGCGGGTTGTTATTAGTTCGGGTTTCCCGTGGGTTTGAGCCTCGTTACCGACGGCTGCCCACGTGAAGAGGGGGCGCACTATACCGGTGCGCGGGCTCGCCGTCTGCATATAGCGCATCGAGCCGAGGAACGGCAGGGGGCGGGAGGCTGAATCGGTTCTTGTCCTGGCCCGTAAAAAACCGCAAACAGGGCTGCAAGGGGCGCCGGCATCATCCCCGCGCCGTCCCTGCGGAGCTTGGGCGCGGGCTTGCCAGCGAAGGGGCCCGCAAGAGCGCTTTCGCCGGCAAGGACGCGGTGTTCAGAAGTAATAGCCGATGTTGAGGTTGGTCCGGTAATACCACTGGTTGCTGCCGCTGGAGGTGGTGCTGGTGAAGCCGCTGCCATTCTCCGCGCCACCGTAGGGGTTGGCGTTCCTGGCCCAGGTCAGGTCCAGCCAGGCCATCACTGGCAGTGCCAGGAACTGCGCGCCCACGGTGTACATCTGCGAGTCGTCCCAAGCCCGTTGGTCTTTGCGCATGCGGCTGTAGTCGTTGTACAGCTTGATGCGCTTCAGTTGCCCAAGCCCGGGAGTGTCGATGTCGTACCCCAGGTTCAGCGAGGCCACGCTGGCCCGGGCGGCGATCAGGTAGGCCGGGGTCAGGCCGTTGCCGCCCATCAGCACTGAATGCGTGCTGACGCCATTGGGGTTCTTTGGATCGAACTGGTAGCGAATGGCCTGGCTGGTCAGGGTCCAGGGGCCATGATTGATCACCGCGTGCAGCCCCGCTGCCCAGTAGTTGCCGTTGTCCCGGGTGCTGGCGTTGTACAGCTGGGCCGTGGCCAGGGAGGCGCCCAGCTCGGTTTTCCAGTCGTCGACGCTGAAGGTCCGAGCGACCCGGGCATTGAGCTGGTTGCGTTTTTCGTTGTCCTGGCGCGACTGCACGGCGGCGATGGTGTTGTCGTTCAAGTCGGCGTAGCGGCCGACTTCCGGCGAGTAGCGTATGCCGCTGGGCAGCATCCGCGGGAAGTAGGCCAGTTGCACATCCCAGTCCGCGTCCTTGTGGCTGTACTTCAAGCCACTGCCGGCGCTGGAGCCGTAACCGAGAAAGAACGGGATGTGATAGCTCCAGCCGAATTGCGGGTAGGGCTCCAGGCCGAAGGGTTTGAAGGGCGCTCCCAGTTGCAGGGTCGATTGAGCGTTCAGCCGGTAGCCGACGAAACCCCGGTCGATGGAACGCTTGCCGTCATCCTGGAACCAGTAGCCCAGGTCGCTGTAGAGGTTCTGGTAGCGGGCCTGGACGTCCAGGCGGAAGGTGTCGAACAGCAGGCGACCGTTGTTTTCCGTGGTCTGCCAATGTTCGTCGCGGTAATTCAGGCGCAGGGCGCCGCCGATGTCCAGGCTGCTGTCGCCGTCCGTGCTGCGCCAGGAAACATGCGGGAAGGGCTTGTTGGCGGCGTTGGCGCGCACCGGTTCGGAAGGCACCGGTTCAACGGCGAAACCGGCGCAACTGATCACTAGCAGGCTGGCACCCAGGGCGTGACGCTTCATCTTGATCTCCTCCTTAATGAGTTGAGGAGGGCAAGAGCAGAAACCATGCCAGTCGCCACGCTGTTTGATTATGGAAAAATACTTTTAAATCAATGATTTATATGAGAAACAAGGCTCCCTTGTACAACCCTTGGAACAGCGGGTTACAGAGGTAACAGGGGGCCTTGCCCGGTGCGTCTTTATTGCACCTTGGGGGTATTACGCGGGCAGGGTGTTTTATGGGTGAACCGCGGGACGCAGCCCCATGGCGCGGGCTTGTTGGCGAAAAAACGGGTTGAAAAAGGCTGAGGCCGATCAGTTAGGGACAAGCACTGTACGGGTGGCGAGGGAGCTTGCTCCCGCTGGGCCGGGCTGGCGTACCAGCGCGCAGCGGCCCCAAAAATGGGACTGCTACACCCCGGAGCGCCGGCCGGTCCCACGGGAGCAAGCTCCCTCGCCACAGGTTTTTTTAGCCGGGCAGCCTTCCCGCAACCGCGCAGATTACAGATCCAGCACCAGGCGCTGGCTCTTGCAGCCCGAGACACAGACCATCATCGAGCGGTTGGCCGCCCGTTCGGCCTTGCTCAGAACGCCGTCGCGGTGGTCGACTTCACCTTCCAGGACCCGGGTCTCGCAGGAACCGCAGACCCCTTCGCGACAGCTGTGGTCGATGTCGCAACCGGCCTCCAGCAGCACGTCCAACAAGCTCTGGGCCGGGTCCACCGCCAGGGTTCGCCCGGACTTTTTCAGTTCCACGCGGTAGTGGCTGCGGGCGTCTGCGCTCGGGGCGATTTCGCCGGCGCTGAAGCGCTCGACATGGCTGTGGACATAGCCCAGGCGTTCGCAGGTGCTTTCAAAGGCATCGAGCATCGGCGTCGGGCCGCAGCAGTAGAAGTGGCTGTCGCCGGGGTAGCCGGTCAGGTAGTCGCCCAGGTCCGGTGGCAGGCCTTGCTCATCGTTGAAGTGGTAACGCACCGGGGCCCCGAGGCTGTCGAGGCTGGCCACCAGCGCCGCTTCCTGGCGCGAGCGCGCGCAGTAGATCAGCTCGGCGGATTTTCCCAGGGCCAGCAGCTGGCGGAACATGCAGTAGATCGGCGTGATGCCGATGCCGCCGGCCACCAGCACGCTGTGCTTGGCGTCGAGGTCCAGGGCGAAATGGTTGCGCGGCGCCGAGATCGACAACGCCGTGCCCACCCGCAGTTGGCTGTGGATGTACTCCGAGCCGCCGCGGCTGTTGCGGTCGCGCAGGATGCCCAGGCGGTAATGCCCGGGATCGCCCGGTGCGTTGAGCAGCGAGTAGCTGCGCACCAGGCCGTTGGCCAGGTGCAGGTCGATATGGGCGCCGGCCTCGAAGGCCGGGAACCGGGTGTCGCCCAAGGGCCGCAGCTCGACGCTGATGATGCCCTCGGCTTCATAGTGCAGGCTTTGCACCCGGGCGGTGAGGAGCGGGGATGTGCACATCATTCACCTCTTTCAGGACAGCGCGGCGGGGATCGGGCTCGATCCCCGCCGGTCGGGTTCACGCCAGTTGCCTGGCGTCGATCAGTTCCAGTTGGGCCTTGGCGGCGCTCTTCAGGTAGCGCCGCAGACGCACCACTCCGAGGTCGTGCTGGTAGAGGTTTTCCCGCTGGTTGGCGTCGGCCTCCATGAATTCCAGCAGCACCCGGTCCTGCTCCAGCACCGCCCAGTGGCGCGCCTCCAGGCGGTTCTTGTAGAGGAAGCGCCAGGTGTCGCGCTGCCAGCCAGTGAGCGGGCGGCAACGCCAGTGGAACACCGCCGCCAGGGCGCGACTGCTGGGGGTGTAGCTGCCGATGATGGTGAAGTTGCCCCCCGGGCCGCCGGTTTTCGGGTAGGGAATTTCCAGGCGCAGCCAGTGGCAGCCGTTATCGAGGAACTCGGTCCAGTCGAAGTTGACCCCGCGCTGGCCTTCCTTCTCGAAGACGAAGCCCTGCTCGGTGTCGCGGGTGACGAAGCGCGCGGTGGCTTCGCCTTCGCTCATGGAGTGGGACATCTTGTGCAGGTAGGTGCCGTGCATCGGGTCCATGACGTTGTCCAGCACATAGCGGTAGTCACCCTGCCACTCGGTGTAGCAGAGGAAGTGGCTCCATTCGGGGTGGGTCAGTTGCTCCGGCAGCACCAGCTCCGGCGCCTGGTCCAGGTGCGGGTCGCTGGCGTTGAACAGGAAGATCGCCCCGGCCGCTTCGCGGGTATGGAACATCCGCGTTGGCCGGCTGCCTTCAAGTTTGCACCCGGGGCTGCCGGGCACCTTGAGCACGGTGCCGTCGCAGCGCACTTCGATGCCGTGATAAGGGCATTGCAGGCGATCGCCCAGCACCGGGCCCTGGGACAGTGGCGCGCCACGGTGCGGGCAGTGGTCTTCCAGGGCATGGACGCGGCCATCGTTGTCGCGCCACAGGGCGATCTTGTAGCCCAGGCGGCGGATGGACACGGGCTTGCCCCCCAGATGCTCCGACGGCAGTACGGGAAACCACAGGTCTTTCAGGCCATTGGCCAGGTGTTGCTCAACAGGATCGACGGTCAGTTGCAGGTTCATTTCTTATTGTCCTCCGACGGGTCATTCGCCCAATCGAGCCATGAGGGTTTTATAGGCATCCGCCGTCCACTGGCCCTCGGTCAGGGGGCAGGGCGGGCCGGCCCGGTCAAGGTGTTCAAGCAGCGCCGGCAGTTCGCTGATGCCATTGCCAAAGGCGCGTTCGATGGCGTCTCCCAGCAGGTCCTCGAAGGGTGTGCTGGGACGTTTGCGAGCCTGATGCGGCTCCAGATAGGGTACGCGGGCGGTCATTTCATGAGTCTCCTTCACGGGGTCTGCTCAGGCTTTGGGTTTGTCGGTGAGGAATTTGCCCTGGGGCGCCTCGACGTGTTGCTGGCGGCGGGTGTGGCCGTCGATGCCACCGGCAATCGCCCATTCGGCGAACACCGTGGGGCCGGGCTCGAAGCTGCGCGGCTGCCATTGCCCGGTCAGTTGGTCCTCGTCGGCGTAGTACTCCACCAGGGCCCCGGCGGGGTTCTTGAAGTACCAGAAGAACGCCGATGACACCGGGTGCCGGCCGGGGCCGATTTCCGTGGCCCAGCCGCTGCGGGAAATGTGCATGCCGCCGCCAAACACCTCGTGCACATCGCGCACGGTGAAGGCCACATGGTTGAGCCCGGCCCGCGGCGCCGGCAGTTGCAGCATGAACAGGTCGTGGTGGCCGCCTTCCTCGGCGCTGCGCAAAAAAGCCCCGCGGTCCGGGTAGCGGTCCGAGGCCTGGAAGTCGAAGCGCTGGTGGTAGAAGGCTTCGCAGGCGTTCACGTCCTTGACGAAAAACACCACGTGGCCGACCTCGATCGGCGTGGCGCGTTCGTAGATCGGTGCCGGCTTGTTGATCCGGCCCTTGGTCTGCCAGGTGTTGTGGCCGCTGCACTCGATGTCCAGGGCGCGCTTGCGGGTCACTTGCAAGCGGATGGCCAGGCCGTTGGGGTCGGTGCAGCCGATGCGCCCGTCGCCTTCGACGAAACCCGGGTCGGCGGCGATGCGCTGGCGGTACAGCGCCAGGTCGGCGGCGTTTTCCACGCCCCAGACCACTTCGCGCACCGTGGAGCCGGCTTCGATCGCCGGCGGCAGGCCGGGCCGGTTCAGGTCCGCCAGCACCACGCGACAGCCGTTGAGGGTTTCGAAGACCACCTCATCCGCCTGGGTGCTGACCTGCTGCAGGCCCCAATCGCGGAAAAACCGCACGCAGGTGTCGAGGTCCTCGACGCCGTAAGTGACTTCATCAATGCCCAGAACACTCATTGCACTACCTCGTTGCCCAGACCGGCCCAGGCCAGTGGTTGTGGGTTCATGCCCCAGTAGAGGCTCTTCTGTTCCATGTACTGCAGGATCCCCAGGCGGCCCTTTTCCCGGCCCAGGCCGCTGTCGCGCCAACCGCCGAAGGGGGTGGAAATCGAGAACTGCTTGTAGGTGTTGATCCACACCGTGCCGGCCTGGAGCTTGCGGCCCAGGGCCCAGGCGCGCTTGTAGTCGCGGCTCCAGATCCCGGCGGCGAGGGCGTACAGGCTGTCGTTGGCCTGCTCCAGCAACTGCGCTTCGTCCTCGAAGGGCAGGGCCACCAGCACCGGGCCGAAGATCTCTTCCTGGCACACCTGCTGCTGGTTGTGCAGGCCTTCGAGGATGGTCGGCGGGTAGTAGAAGCCACGCTCGTAGGCCGCTCCCGCCAGGCGTTCGCCGCCCAGGCGCAGGCAGCCGCCAGCGGCCAGGCCCAGGGCCACATAGCGTTCCACCGACTGGCGATGCTCGGCGCTGATCAACGGCCCCATCTGGGTGCACTCGTGCGCCGGGTCGCCGACCCGCAGCCGGCTCGCCGCGTCTACCAGCCGGTCCATGAACGGCTGGTACAGGCGCTGGGCGACAAACAGCCGCGAACCGGCGATACAGGCTTCGCCCGAGGAACTGAAGATGCCGTACAGCACCCCGGCCACGGCGTGGTCGAGGTCGGCGTCGTCGAGCACGATGGTCGGCGACTTGCCGCCCAGCTCCAGGGACACCGGCATCATCTTGTCGGCGGCGATGTGCGCGATGTGCTTGCCGGTACGGGTGCCGCCGGTGAACGAGACCTTTTTCACCAGGGGGTGGCGAGTCAGGGCGTCCCCCAGCAGCGAGCCCTTGCCCGGCAGGACGCTGACCAGTCCCTTGGGCAGCCCGGCGTCGTCACAGATGCGCGCCAGTTGCAGGGCCAGCAGCGGGGTGATTTCCGCCGGCTTGATCACCACCGCGTTGCCGGCGGCCAGGGCCGGCGCCAGCTTCTGCGCCTCACTGGCGATGGGCGAGTTCCAGGGCGTGATCGCGGCGATCACGCCCATGGGCTCGTAGACGCTCATGCTGACGAAATCCCCCCGGGACGGGGTGATGGTCTCTTCCAGGGTTTCGCAGGCGGCGGCGAAGAACTGAAAGGTCGCGGCCGCGCTGGCCACCAGGGCCCGGGTTTCATTGATCGGCTTGCCGTTGTCCTGGCGTTGCAACTGCGCCAGCTCCTCGCCGCGCTCACGGATCAGCCCGGCAATGCGCAGCAGCACCGCCGCCCGCTCATGGGGCTTGCGCTGGGCCCAGCCGCTGTGGAGGAACGCCTGATGGGCGCCTTGCACCGCCTCCTCGACATCCTGCAGATCGGCGGCATTGAGCCAGGCCACCACCTCGTTGGTGGCGGGGTAGTGGCTGGCATAACGGGCCCCCCGGCCCAGGCGCCAATCACCGGCAACACAAATCGGTAACGACTGTTCAACACTCATAAAAACCTCAGCTTCAAGTGGCAAGCCGCAAGCTGCAAGTGACGGCAAGCGCGCTGTGCACGCTTTAACTTGCCGTTTGCCGCTCACCCCTTGCCGCTGCTCTTACTCATATGGATAGGCCGTGAGCGTGGTTGCCCAGGGCCCGGATCACGCTGTACACGGTCAGCGCCGACGTTTTCGGATTGGCCGCCAGCGGCTTGCCTCGCAGGCTCAGTTCGAAACCGCCAAAGGCGCCCCGGGCCTGGAACTGATGGACGTTCTCGTCACTGTGCGGGTCGGCGATCAGCGTCACCCGCGTGCGGTCCAGGCCGATCCCGGCCAGGGACAAGGTGGCGGCGACGTTGGCGTTCTTCGGGTACAGCCGCGCCGCTTCCCGTGCGCTGCCCTGGAAAATCACCGTGGCTTCGCTGATGCGCTCCAGGTCGCAGGCCTGTTCGCCAGGGGTGTTTTTCCAGGCCCGGGCCGGTTTGCGGCCGGTGTAGTCCACCGAGTCCAGGCCGCCGACCTTGGCCGCCGACAGCGCGTCGATGCCGCCGATGGCCCCCGGCAGCAGCTCGATGCGGGTACGGCCGTGCTCGGCCGCGGCTTCCAGGCGCTCCACCAGGCCCGGCTGCGAGAGCGCGCCCACCGAGACGATCAGGCAGGCGATGCCCCGTTCCAGCGCGGGCAGCACGTGTTCCTCAAGGGCCTGGTGGCCGGCGCACTCCAGCAGCAGGTCGGGCCGGGCCTCGGCCGGCAGGGCGGTGAGCACTTGGGGCGGATGCTGCAAGCGGGCCAGGCGCTGGCGGGCGGCGGCTTCGGAGCCGGGCGAAACGATCACCCGGTCCACCCGCAGTTGCCGGTCCTGTTCCAGCAGCTCCAGCACGCCAAGGCCAATGGCCCCGCAGCCGATCATGGTGATGTGCAACATGGCGCATTCCTCAGGCATTGGCTTTCTGGGCTTGGGTTTCGCTGTTGGGCGGCCCGGCGAACGCGGTGGCGAAGTTGCCGACGCTGAGCATGTCCACCTCCAGCAGGAAGGGGCCGGGCTCGCGCTGGGCGTGGTCCAGCAGCCCGCCGAAATCCTTGAGGTCGCTGACCAGGCCGTGGCGCAGGCCAATGGATTCGGCGAGCTTGCTGTAGTCCGGCGTGTGCAGGTCGACGTAGCAGTGACGGCTGCCGTAGACCGCGTCCTGGATGTTGCGGATGACCCCGTAGCGCTGGTCGTTCATCAGCAGGATCACCAGGTTGACGCGCTCCTGGACCAGGGTCGCCAGCTCACCCAGGTTGAGGATGAAACCGCCGTCGCCGGCCAGGGCAAAGACCTTGCGCTGTGGCGCATTGACCGCTGCGGCCACGGCGGCGCCGATGCCCATGGCCAGGCCCTGGCCGATACCGCCGCCCAGGGCGTGGATGCCGCAGCGCGGGTGATACAGGGTCAGCAGGCGGTTGCCCCAGATGCTGTTGGACAGGGTCACGTCGCGCACCCAGGTGAAGTCGCGACCGGTGTGGGCCTGCAACTGCTCGACCATGGCCGAGTAGGGCCCCAGGTCCGCCAGCAGCTGCCGGCGCGAGGCGGCGCGCACCGCCTTGAGTTCGGCGAGGAACTCCGGGTTGCCGTGCAAACGGCCTTCGAGCCGCTCGGCCAGGCCTTCAAGGGCCAGGGCGGCATCGCCGCAGACAAACCGTTCGCTGGGGTAGCTGCGCCCTTCGATGGCCGGGTTGGCGTCGATGCGCAGGGTGTTGTGGGGCAGCTTCAGGCTGTATTTGAAGGTTTCGTTGCTGCGCAGGCGCGAGCCGGCGATCAATAGCGCGTCGCAGCTTTGCAGGAACTGCTCGACCTGCTTGTTCTGCGAGAAAGCGCCGAGGCAGCGTTCATCGTCCTCGTTGACCACGCCCCGGCCCTGGGTCGAGGTGATGATCCCCAGCCCGAGGTCCATCAAGCGCTTGACCTGGGGCCCGGCGTGCCGCGCGCCGCCGCCCAGCCAGAGCAGCGGGCGGCGGGCCTGCGCCAGGCGGTCGGCCAGCTGGTCCAGGGCCTCGGCGGCGGGCACCGCCACGGCCACCGGCAAGGGCGAGAGGTCGGTGGGCATGGGGATCAGGGTCGACTGGATGTCGATGGGAATCTCCACGCTCACCGGCCCGGTGGGCGCGGTCAGGGCGGTTTGCACCGCCAGCTTCAGGGTGCTCAGGGCGGTTTCCACGCTGCGCACCCGGAAGGCCGCCTTGGACACCGCCTTGAGCATGCTCAGCTGGTCCCGGGCTTCGTGGATATAGGCCAGTTCCTGGTCCAGGTAGGGGGTTTCGATCTGCCCGGTCAGGTGCAGCAAGGGCGTGCCGGCGGTCAAGGCTTCCACCAGGGCGCCGGCGGCATTGCCGGCCGCGGTGCCGGTGGAGGTCAGGCACACCCCCAGGCCGCCGCTGGCCCGGGCATAGGCGTCGGCCATGTTGGCCGCCCCGGCTTCGCCCCGGGCCATGACAAAGCGGATGTTGCCGCGCACCGCGAAGGCATCGAGGATCGGCATGTTGTGGATCGAGATCACGCCAAAGGCGGCCTTGACGTCGCACTGTTCGAGAAAGGCGGTGATGACCGCTCCGACGGTGACCATTGGTTCGTTACGCATGGCGGCAGAGGCCTCCGGAAACATCGATATGGCTGCCCGTGGTGTAAGCGCTTAGAGGCGAGGCCAGGAACAGGATGGCTTGGGCTGCCTCGATCGGCAGGCCCAGGCGTCCCAGGGGAATCTGTTTGCGCTGGGCCAGTTGGGCGGTCCATTGCGTCCAGTCGAGGTGGCGTTCTTCCCGGGCTTCGAAGCGCCGGCGCCATTGCCCGGACTCCACCAGGCCCACGAGGATGCCGTTGACCCGGATGCCATCGGCGGCGAACTCGCTGGCCAATGAGCGCACCAGGTTCAGCACCCCGGCGCGGGCCGCGGACGTGGCCACCATGTGCGGTTCCGGCTGGCGCGCCAGCAGCGAGTTGACGCAGACGATTGCCGCCTCGGGCTGGCCGTCGAGCTGGGGCTTGAAGGCTTGCACCGGGTTGATCACCGAGAAGAACTTGAGGTTCAGCTCTTCGCTCCAGGCTGCGGCGCTGGTGTCGGCAAAGGTCGACACCCGGCCTTGCCCGGCGTTGTTGACCAGCACGCTGGCCGGGCCCAGGGCCTTCAGGCTGGCGCTGGCGAAGGCGCCCACGGCGTCGGCGTCGAGCACGTCGCAGACCCGCGCCAGCAGCTGCGCCTCGGGGAAGCGTTCGCGCAGGCGCTGTTGCGTCGCCTCCAGGCGCTCCGGGTCGCGGCCACAGAAGGCCACCTTGGCGCCGGCCTGCAGCAGCAGTTCGACGCAGGCCAGGCCGATGCCCGACGAGCCGCCGGTGACGATGGCCGTGCGGCCTTGCAGTTGATAAGGGCTCATTTCAATCCCTCATCAAGGCGGTGACCCGCGGCTGCCCGTCATGGGCCGCGCTGTTGTAGTTGAGCAGGCGCGACAGCTCGTCGGCGCTGCGGCGCACCTGCAACAGCAGTTCGTTGTAGTTGATGTGGCCGACCTGGGCGGTGGCGATGGTCACCCCCAGGGCGGCGACGATGCCGCCGCTCTGGTCACGCACCGGGGCCGCCACCGTGGAAATGCTCGGCTCGAAGAAGCCTTCGCCGCTGACAAAGCCCCGCTGGCGGTCGGCCTGGACCATGTCGAACAGCGCCATCACGGTGCCTGGCGTGCTGTGGGAGTGCTGCTCCAGGTGTTCCTCCGGGTACAGCTCGCGCAGCTCGGCCAGGGACAAATCCCCCAGCAGCACCCGGCCGAGCACCGTGGCGTGGGCCGGCAGGCGGGTGCCGACGCTGACCGCGCTGGAGAACACCGAGGGCGGCGAAACCTTGGCCACGTAGACGATCGAGCGGCCGTCGCGCACCACCAGGTTGCTCGGGTAGTTGAGGCGGTCGCACAGCCGCGCCAGCAGCGGCTGGCCCAGCTCGGTGAGCTCCAGCGACGCCAGGTATTCGAAGCCCAGGCGCAGCACCGACATGCCCAGGCGGTATTCATTGCCGCTGCGGGTGACGAAACCCATGGTTTCCAGGGTGGTCAGCAGACGGAAGATGGTCGAGCGCGGCAGGGCCAGGCGCCGGGCCAGCTCCGGGGCGGTGAGGGTGCGGTTGCTGCGGCTGAATTCGCACAGCAGCAACAGGCCCCGTTCCAGGCCCGGGACGATGTACTTGTCCTGAGGGTCCTTCAGCAGATCGGCGTCGTTCATAGGGGTCTACCTGTCAGGGATTCTTCGATGGCGCAGGCCAGGCGGCCCGCCACCACCAGCGGTTGTTCGACGGGGCTGGCGTGGCCCGCGTCGGCGATCAGGTTGAAGCGCGCGTCCAGCGCCTTGGCCAGGGTCAGGCAACCCTCGGCCGGGGTGATGCGGTCGGCTTCGCCGCAATGCACTTCGCAGGGCATGCCGGGTGGGCCATGGCGCAGCAGGTCGTCACCACACAGCAGCTCGATGGCCTGGCGATACCCGGCGGGGTTCAGGCGGGCCATGTTCCAGCGCACCCAGGCCAGGGCCTGGGGCGTGGCGGTGGGCGAAAGCATGTGGGCGCTGCGGTGTTCGGCCAGGCCGGCGATGCCCAGGCGCTCTAGCGTGTCCAGGCGTTGTTGGCGCACCTGCCGGCCCTGTTCGGCCAGCGCTGGCGCGCCGTAGCCCCGGGCCGGGCTGATCAGCAGCAAGCGGCTGACCCGCCGGGCCTGGGCGCTGCGGGCCAGGGCCAGGGCCGGCAACGCGCCCAGGGAGTGCCCCACCAGCACGCATTGCTCGATCTCCAGCGCGTCGAGCATCTGCAGCAGCCGGGCGGCGTAGTGCTCGGCCTTCGGCGCGGGTGATTCCAACGGGCTGGAATCACCGTAGCCGGGCGCGTCCCAGGCAATGACCCGGGCCTTGGGCGCCAAGTGCTGTGCGACTTCCAGCCAGGAGGCCGCCCCGGAGCCGATGCCGTGCAGCAGCACCAGCGCCGGCCCCGCGCCGCCTTCACGCAGCGCTTGGCGGCCGCCGCTGGCCGTCACCAGGCGCTGGGGAAAGTCCCGGGCCAGCTGGGCTTGCAGGTCCGCCGTCGCTGCCGGTTGAGAGAGGCCTGGGAACATGGCCTTACCCGCGCTTGATCGAGGCCAGAGGGTGCTCTGGCGGGTAAGTCGGGGTGATCGGCTTCTTCGCGCCGAGCATCACGCACATCAGCGCGTCTTCATCGCCGATATTGATCTCCTCGCGGTAGACCCCCGGCGGCACCGACACCACGTCACGTTCGTTGAGGATGGTTTCAAAGCGCTCGCCGTCTTTTTCCAGCACCAGCTTGAGCCTGCCGCGCAGGACGAAGAACACTTCCTCGACATCGATGTGCAGGTGCGACGGGCCCTCATGGCCGGCGGGGATGACCATGGTGGAAAAGGTGAAGTGTTCGGCCGGGATGGTGTTGCTGTCGTTGCTGATCCCGGTGCCGCCGGTGCCGATGTAGCGCATCTGCGCGCGGCGGTATTTGGGGTCGTAGTCGGCCTGGAACTTCAGCGCATCCCAGTCGTACTGGCGGGTTGCGTAGCGGGCGATGCGGGTGTTCATCCAGCTTTCCAGGCTGGCCCCGGCCGGGCGCTCCCAGCTTCTGGCTTGAGGGTTGGCGGATAGATCGGTCATGGCAGTCTCCATTCAGGGCATGACGAACCCGCCGTTGACCGGCAGGGTTTGTCCAGTGATGAAACGGGCAAGGTCGGACAGGGCGAACAGCACCGCGCCGCTGACGTCTTCGGGCAGTTGCGGGCGTTGCAGGGCGCGCTGCTCCAGGTACAGGCGATGGCGCGCCTCGGGCACATAGGCGGTGGCTTCCACCTGCACCAGGCCCGGGGCGATGGCGTTGACGGTGATCCCGTCGCCCCCCAGCTCCCGCGCCAGGCTGCGGGTCATGGCGATGATGGCGCCCTTGCTGGCGACGTAGGCCAACAGGTTCGGCGCGCCCCACAGCGGCGTGTCCGAGGCCAGGTTGACGATGGCCCCGCGCCCGCTGGCGCGCAGGGCCGGCAGGCAGCCCTTGGTCATCAGCCAGGTGCCGCGCACGTTGACCTGCATCACCTGATCCCAGGTGTCCAGGGTCAGTTGCTCGCAGCTCTTGCCCCCGGAATGGGTGATCGAGGCGTTGTTCACCAGGCCGTCGAGGCCGCCCAGCAGCTCCACGGCGGCGTTGATGCAGGTGTCGATGGCGTCGGGGTTCGCCAGGTCCAGGCTCAGGGCGCGGACATCCAGGCCCTGGTGGCGCAGGTCGACGGCGGCCTGTTGCACCCGCTGTTCCAGCACATCGGCAATCACCACCCGGGCTCCGGCGCGGGCAATGGCTTCGGCGAAGGCGTAGCCCAGGCCACGGGCGCCACCGGTAATCAGGACCCGGCGGTCCTGCAGCAGATCGCTTGGGGTGTTCATCATTGGCTACTCAACATGGCTTTGGGCAGGTAGTGCAGGACGCGTTTTTCCGCCCAGACCACGGCGCCGTAGGCGATCACCCCGATCAGGGTCAGCATGACGATGGCGACGAACACCCCGGCGGTGTTGCCCTGGCCTTCGGCGTCCACCAGGAGGAAGCCCAGGCCCTGGTTGCCGCCCACCAGCTCGCCCACCGTGACCCCGATCACCGCCAGGGTCGAGGCAATGCGCAGGCCGGAGAACAGCGCGGCCATGGCCGAGGGAAACTCCACCAGGCGGAAGATCTGCCAGCGGCTGGCGCTCATGGTGCGCACCAGGTTGATCATGTCCGGGTCCACGGTGCGGATCGCCGACAGCACGTTGATCATCACCGGGAAGAACACGATCAGGATGGCGATCAGGATCTTCGGGTAGACGGTGTAGCCCAGCCACATCACGAACAGCGGGGCGAAGGCCACCTTCGGCGCAATCTGCAAGGCCAGGATGTAGGGCGAGAGCACCGCTTCGGCGGTGGGCGACAGGCCCAGGGACACACCGATGGTCAGCCCGAGGAAGGCGCCGAGGGCAAAGCCGACGATGATTTCCAGGGCGGTGACCAGGGTGTGCTGCCAGAGGTTGCCGCTCTGCCACATGACCAGGCTTTCCTGGGCCACGCGGCTGAGCCTGGGCATGACGAATTCGGGCATGCCCAGCAGGCCCGGGCCCCACTGCCAGAGCAGCAGGAACACCAGCAGCAGCGCGGCGCTGCCGAGCACGGAGTGATTGAGGGTTTTCATCCGGGGTTGTACCTCGCAAGGGGCGGCGCTCATTGCGCAGCCACCGGGCTGTCGATGAACTGGTTGGTGTAGAGGTCGTCGAGCCTGGGCTCCTGGCTGACGATGCCTTCGCTGACATAAAACTGGCGCACCTGCTCCAGGCGCTGGGGGTCGATGCGCCCCAGCACCTGTTGGCCGGCATAGACGTGCTCGACATAGAGCTTGAAGATCCGCTCCAGAGCGTCCTCCTTGCCGGTGTAGGCCGGCACCGCCCTCGCGAAGGTCCGGGCCGCGGCGCGCGGGTCCTGGATAATGTCGTGCATGCCTTGCAGGGTGGCCTGGACCACCCCGCGCACCAGTTCCGGCTGGTCGCGGATCGCCGCATCGGAGGCGAGGATCGCCTGGGCCATGCTTTCGAAGATCTGTTCCCGGGGAATCAGTTGCACCTTGATCCCGGCGTCCTCGGCATTGATCACCCAGTCCGGCACGGCGGCCATGGCCTGGGCCTTGCCGGCGGAAAACAGCTGCCAGACCCCGGACGGGCCAGCGGCCTGGATGTCCACATCACCCTTGCTCAGGCCGGCTTTGCGCAGGGACGCGAGCAGCGCGTAGTAGGTGGTGTCCGAGTAGGACATCACGGTCAGGGTCTTGCCCTTGAGGTCGCCGATGGCCTTGATCCCGGCGCTGTGCGGGGTGGCGATCAGGGTCACCCCGCCGGCCCCTAGCAGTGCCACCGCGCGCACCGGAATGCCATTGGCCCGGACCACGATCGGGGTGTCGCCGATGGCGCCGCCCATCAGCGCGTTTCCGGCGCCGATCTGCTTGGCCACGTCGACCCCGCCCTTGGCGGCGATAAAGGTCAGGTTGAGGTTGCGGGCGGCGTAGTAGCCCTTTTCCTTGGCGATGATCCACGGCGCGAACGCCGGCAGGTTGGGCGGCGCCGGCAGCAGGTAGGTGACCTCCTGCGGGGCGGCCAGCGCGCCGTGCGCCAGGGTCAGGCCGAGGGCGACAGTAGCGGTGCGGCCGAGTCTTTGAAACAGCGACTTGAGCATGGGTACTCCTGAATCGGTTGCGGCCCGCGAGGGCCTTGATCAATGCAGTTCGAGGTCCTGGCCGACTTGCAGCAGCTCCATCAGGCGTCCTACCAGCGGGCCGATCTCCGGCAACTTGCGACGTTCCAGGGGGTTGTCCCGCAGGGGCAGGTCGACGCTGATTTCCTCGACGATGGTTCCCGGGCGGGCGCTCATGACCAGCAGCCGGTCGGACATGGCGATGGCTTCCACCAGGTCGTGGGTGATGAACAGCGCGGTCTTCCCGGTGTCGGCGAGCATCCGCGCCATGTCCTGTTGCAGGATCATCTTGGTCTGGGCGTCGAGGGCCGAGAACGGCTCGTCGAGGAACAGCACCTGGGGGTCGATGGCCAGGGTCCGGGCCAGGGCGGCGCGCTGGCGCATGCCGCCGGACAGTTGGAACGGGTAGTGCTCGGTGAAGCCCTTGAGGTGGCAGCGTTCGAGCAAATCATTGGCCACCGCCTCCCGGGCGCTGGCCGCCACGCCCTGGATCTCCAGGCCCAGCTCGACGTTGCGGCGAATGCTGCGCCAGGGCATCAGCAGGTCTTTCTGCAGCATGAAGGCCACCCGGCGTACCGGCCCGGTCACCGCCTCGCCGCCCACCAGCACCTCGCCTTCGCTGGGCAGGTAAAGGCCCGAGCCCATGTTGAGCAGGGTGCTCTTGCCACAGCCGGAAGGGCCGATGATCGACACCACCTCGCCGCGGCGGATCTTGAAACTCACATCACGAATGGCAAAAGGCGCGCTGGACTGCCCCTTGCTCGGAAAACATTTACCGACCTTGCGAAATTCGATTTCAGTTGGCGCCGACGCTTCTTGAGGAAGCGCGGCATTCCATTGCGGCACGACGGCATACATCTCTTTCACAGCCATTGGGATAATTCTCAAGTCTGTTTTATAGGTGATATGTCGTTTAGTGCATGAACAATGCCAGTGAATTTCGGGCGAGGGTTTAAGTTATAAAAATTGTTATTAATCAGTGGCTTGCACTAATTATTTGAGTGTTTTCAATGTTTTATATATGAAACGATGTTTATTATTTGGCACGAAACTGCCCAACACTTGAAAGTTGCCTGGGAAGTTGCGAGAGAAGAAGGCTTTGTGGGTAACGGGAAAAACGCGATAAATGCCTTGTTTGTTTTATATATGAAACATGGCGCGCGCCAGTTGGCGGCTGCTCATATAAGAGCAGCCGCCCCGCAATGACCTATCGCCGAAAGTATCGGGTTGCAACACGTATCGGGTTACAGCCAGAAGGTTTCATGCCGCTCCTGGAAGTTGTGCATTTCACCCTGTTCCAGCAACTGGCGAATCCACGGCCCGAGCAGATCCAGCGAGCTGTCCAGGGGGCTGGGCCGCTGCCAGCGCAGCGGCACCCGGGCGAAGCGTTGCTGGTTGGCGCTGACGTTTTCCAGGATCTGCCGATCCTGCTTGAGGATCACCTTGAACAGCGGCTGCAGCACGCCGCGCTTGAGCCAGCCCGGTGTGCGGCCGCGGGCCGTGGCGATGCGCGCGAACAGCTGCAGTTGGCCCTCGGCGGCCGGGCTCAGCCAGGCGCTGACCAGCAGGTTGAGCCGGCCCTGGCGGTCGCGGTATTCGATTTCCGCCAGCCCCGGCAGGCGGAAGCGGCCCATGCTCAGGCCGCGTTCGCCTTCGAACAGCCGCGAAATCAGCCCGGATTGGGTGCCTTCTTCGCTGTACTGCGCTTCAACCCCGTCTTCGAGCTGATGCACCCAGGCGCGAATGCGCTGGCGCTGGCGGTCGTGGCGAATCCAGCCGGCGTGCACGAAATGGGTGTGGAAACCGTCGAGGAAATTCTCCGCGGCGTCCTGCAAGCTGCAGCGCACCCGGTCACTGATCCAGAACACATCCAGGGCCTGGGTCTGTTCGGCGGCCGCCACCGGCGGCGCATTCGGCCGCTGGCTGGCAAGGCTGGCCCACACCAGCCCCTGGGCTTCGCAGCTGTGCAGGGGTTGCAGCAGCGGCTGGCTGCAACGCTGCTGCTCCTGGCCGGGCAGCTGAGTGCAACGGCCCTGGGGGTCGAAGCGCCAGCCGTGGTAGGGGCACTGGATCTGCCCGTCGCGCACCCGGCCGGCGCTCAGCGGCGCAAAGCGATGGGGGCAGCGGTCCGGCAATACGGCGGGGGCGCCCTCGGCGTCGCGAAACAGCACCAGCGGCACGCCGTGCAGGGTGCAGGCCAGCGGGTGCTTGTGCAGGTGCCGGCTGAGGGCGACGGGCCACCAGCCCAAGTGACTGTTCACAGTTTGAGCTTCCTCATCAGCGGTACGCCGATCCGTTGCAGCAGCAACCCCATCAGTTGCCACACCAGCCTGCGCGACCAGGGCAGGTGGGCGACGTGGACCAGGCTGTATTCGATTTCGGGCTGGCCGCCGCGCAGGCGCTTGAAGGCGGCGGCGCCGGAGCTGAAGTTGAGCACCTGACGGCGGTTCACCGCTTCTTGCAGGCACAGCCGGGTCAGTTGCCGGTACAGCCCGGCGCGCTGGGGCAGGGCGGTGTCATAGCCGACGATGGGGGTGCTGATCAGCGCGCTGTTGGCGAACCAGCCCAGGGCGCCGTCGATGCGCCCCTCGGCGTTGCGCAGGGCGCGCACTTGCAGCCAGCCTTCGGCCTGCCCGCGTTGCAGCCATTGGGCGCTGTAGTGGGGGTTGAGGCGGCTGTATTTATCAAGGTACAGCAGGTTGTACAGCTGCTCGATGCGCTGGAAGTCGGCCTCGTTCAGCTCGCTGCCGGGCACCACCGTATACGGGCTGCGGCGCAGCAGGGTGGCGTCCAGGCGGGTGTTGTGATGGCGCAGGAAGGCCGAGTCCTCGCCGTCGCGACCGTCGAACAGGTACACCTGGCGACTGGGAATGGCCAGGTAGCCCAGGGCTTGCAGGCGCTTGCGCAGTTCGAGGTTGCTGAAATCGTTGAGGGAGCGGAAGCCGAAGCCGTGGTCGGGAAACTTCCGGCGCAGCAGCTCGGTGATCGCCGGCAAATCCGCGCCATCCCAGTCGGCCGGGTACAGGTTGGTGGACAGCAGCCAGTTGTTGACCTGCACCAGGCGATCGACCTTGGCCGCGCTCAGCAGCCGGTCGACGCCCTGGGTCAGCAGCTTCAGTGGCCAGGCCAGCCAGGGCCGCTTCAGGCGTTGCAGCTCTTCCCGGGCATAGCCGCTGTAGGCGGTCTGCGGCGAGACCACGTAGCAGTTATCCACAGGGTCGTGGCCATGGTTGATGCTCACCGGGAACTGCTGGTGGCCGGTGTCCAGCAGGGCCAGGGCGGTGCTGACGTTGCCGATCAGCGCGCCACCGGCGCAGGTGCGCACGTACTGCCGGGCGTGGCTGTCGCCGACGCTCGGGGGCTCAAGGGCCAGTTGCTCGGGCATCCACAGCTTCATCGGCGTGGCGCCCCCAGAGGCTGGCCGTTCCACTCGATATCGGCGGTGGAGGCGGCCAGCAGCCCGCAGCGGCGGGTCAGGGCGCGGCCGATGATCTCGCTCAGGCTCAGCAGCTGGGCGGTCAGCGGGCCGCGATCGCCGTCCTGCACGATCACGTCCCGGGCCTGCCGGAAGTCGTGCCAGAACGCGCGGCTCAAGGCCCGTTGCGGCGCGGCCAGAAGCAGCATGGCCAGGGCGATCATCCGCGGTTCCAGGGTCGCCTGCAGCGCCTCGCTCGCCTCGCTGCCGAGCGCCGCCACCAGTTGCACGCGCTGGTCGTCGAACAGGTGCACGCCGCTGGTGGCCCTGGGGTTGCACTCCAGGACATGGAAGCGGCCGTGCGGGTCCTCGATGAAATCAAAGCCTACTTGCCCGGTGTAGCCGGTGGCCTGGCCGAACTGCTCCAGGAAGGCGCGGATCGGCGCCGGGGCGCAGCTGTGAAAGTAGATCCCCGAGCCGCGTCCGACCCGGTAGCGCGGCTGGTAGCTGCTATGGGCACGCAACTGGCCGTCCACCAGCAGGCTGAAGCTGCAATATTCCTGGCCGGGGACAAACTGCTGGGCGACCCAGGGCGCATCGCTGCTGGGCCGGACCTTGGCCAGCTGCGCCGGGCTGGGGCGAATCAGGGTCTGGGAGGCAAAGCGCGAATAGGCCGGCTTGAACACCAGGGCATCGCGCTCGGCGGCCAGGGCCTGCAACGCGGCCGGGTCATGCAGCACCCGGGTCGGCGGTGCGGCCACATCCCAACCTTGGGTCAGGGCGGCGAAATCGCCCTTGTGGTGCAGGCGGTGCAGCAACTCGAAATCGCTGGTGAACACCCGGCACAGCGGGCGCAGGCGCTCCAGGCCGTGGGCCAGGTAGAACACTTCTTCGCAGGTGGGCAGCAGCAGGTCGATGGCCTGTTGGCGGATCACTCCGGCCAGGGCCTCGATCCAGGCCTCGGGGTCGTGGCGCGGTTCCGGCAGGCGCACGAAGTGCTCGGCGGCGCGGCTGAAGCGGCTCAGGGGCTGGGCCAAGGAATCGGCCACGGTCACCGTCCAGCCGGCTTGGCTGAAGGCCCGGGCCCACTCCAGGCAGGCCGGGGCCCGGGCGCCGAGAATCAATACACGCATGGCAGTCCCTCGGGTAGTTGCAGCATCAGCAGGCGGCGTCTTTTGCTGTGGGGCGGCGGCGCCTGCCAGTGGCCGAAGCTCAGGCTGGGCGGTTTTAGCCCCTGTTGCGCGCAGAGCTCGGCGAGGGCCTCGCCCAGGTGCTGGCACAGGGCGTGGTAGTCGCCGCTGGTGTGCAGATTGACCTGCCAGAGCAGCCCACGCTGGTGGATTTCATATTCCTCAAGCGTCGCCCCGAGCATCAGCAAGGCGCGGCGCAATACGTCGGGGTAGAGCGGTGCCAGTTGCTGGCCGTCGAGCCTTGGCAGCCAGAGGATCTCGTCGGCGCGGCCCTCCACGGCGGCAATCGCCCGCTCCGCGCGGCCGCAGGGGCAGGGCACGCTGGCCACCCGCAAGATGTCGTTGAGGCGATAACGCACGATCAGCTGTGTACGCCGGGAAAAGTCGGTGATGATCGGCTGGAAGCGCGTGCGTTCCGGGTCCAGCCACTGCGGCTCGATATGCAGGTGGCTTTCATTCAGGTGCAGGGTGCCGGCCTCGCAGGTGTAGCCAAGAAAGCCCTCGCTGGCCTGATAGATCTGCCGGGGCTTGAGCCCGAAGGCCTGCTGCACCACCTCGGCGTCAGTGCTTTCCAGCACTTCGGCCACCGACAGAATGTGCCGTGGGCGGATCGTCAGCTGTCCGGCCAGGGCGGCCTGGGCCAGCCCGCGCAACACCGTGGCCGGGGCCACCAGCACGTCCGGGTTGTGCTGATTCAGGCGCTCCAGGGAGGCGTTCAGGCCCAGGGTCAGGTCATGAAAGGCGAAGTCGATGCGGCGGCTGGCCAGGGTGGTGTACAGGCGGCTGTTGGCCCGCAGGAAAAAGGCGATGCGCAGCGGCGCCAGCCAGGGGCACAGCAGCCTGGGCAGCAGGGCCCGGGGCAGGGTCCGCGCCAGCAGGATACCGGCCCAGCGCTGGCGTTCCGCGCTGCTGACCAGGAACACCCCCTGGGCCCCCGAAGTGCCGCTGGACAGGCCCACGGTGATGTCGCCCAGGGTCGGGCTGAAGTCCCGGGAGTGCTCGGCTTGCAAGGCCACCGGCAGCACCTGCTCCAGGCTCAGGGCGCGGGTGTTGAAGCCGGCGAAATCGCTCATCAGGCTGGCCTTGTCCATGATCGGCAAGCTGTGCAGGCCGCCGTTGACCAGCCCCCTGAAGCGCTCGCCGCCAGGCATGACCTTGGCCATGAAGTGCCGCAGGCGCCTTGCCTGCCAGGCTTCCAGCCGCTCGCGGCGACGAAAGCGCAGGGCGTAGCGGCTGAACACGAAGGCGCCGATGCTGCGCAGGGTGCCCAGCAGGCGTTCACTGTTCATTGGCGAACGCCTCCCAGGCCTGGGTGCAATGGGACGGCAGCACCGCCACCGCCGGTTCGCGGCGAATCAACTGGCCCAGGCCGCTGTAGGTACGCAGGTACTGCTGACGGTCGGCGCTGGCAAACCACAGCGCCGGGGCGGCGGGCAGGCGCTCGGCGCGGCAGGCCGGCACCGACCAGCAGGTGTCGGCCACCAGGAACACCGGCCGGCCCTGGGCGTCGGGGATGAACAGGCCCAGCTGGCCTTCGCTGTGCCCCGGCAGCGGCACGCCGATCAGGCTGCCATCGCCGAACAGGTCCAGGCCCTGCTCGAAGGGCGCCATCCAGCCCGGTAGCGCACAGCTGGGGCTAGTGTCGGCCAGGCGCAGGCGGGCGCTGAAATCGTCCGGCAGCAAGCCCGGCAGATGGCCGCCAAGGGTGGCGCGCCAGCGCCGGCCGCGCAGGCTGTCGATATGCTGGTAATCGGCTTTCAGGGCGATGAAACGCGCGTTGGCAAAATCCCGCAGCCCGGCGACATGGTCGGCGTGGAAGTGGGAAATGATCACATGGCGGATATCCCCCGGGCCTATGCCCAGCTCGTGCAACTGCGCGCCCAACTGCTCGACCACTGGCAACTGCACCGGCACCGCGCTGCGGTACAGGCGCTCGGGCAGGGCGCGGGTGGCCTGGAAGAAGTGTTCGGCGTAGCCGGTGTCGTAGAGCATCCAGCCGTGCTCCGGGTGCTGGATCAGCCCGCACAAGGCTGGAAACTGTACCGGCGCCAGGCGCCCGCCACGGTCGGCCATGCATTCCAGGTGCCGGCACCAGCCGGCCCGCAGGACTTTCAAGCGCACGCTGCGGCTCATGGTCGTTGCCTCTGCTTGGCCCGCCACCATTGGGCGTGCTGGATGATGCCCTGTTCCTGGCTGATCACCGGACGGTAGCCCAGCTCGCGCTGGATGGCGCTGATGTCCAGGGTCTGGCTGAAGGCCAGGACGCCGGCGCCGTAGCGGGTGATCAAGGGTTCGGCGCCGTTGCCCAGGCGCGCCTTGAGCTCCAGCAGGTGCGCCACGCCGTGCACCAGGGGCCAGGGCAGGCGGCGGGTGCGCAGTGGCAGTTGGAAGTGCTCGGCCATCTGTTGCAGCAGGTCCTTGAAGGCCAGCGGCGTACCGTTGCTCAGGTTGTAGACGCACAGCGGGCGCGGCAGGGGCCGGGTCAGGGCCAGCCATACGGCGTGCACCAGATTGTCGACGCAGGTCAGGTCCAGCTGGGCTCGGCCGCCGCGCATCAGCGGGATCGCCCCGCGTTGCATCACTCGCAGCAGGCGCGGCATCAGGGTCGCGTCCCAGGGGCCGAATACCGCCCGGGGCCGCAGGATCACGCATTCGGGCAGGCCGGCTTGGCCCAGCAGGGTTTCGGCCTGGGCCTTGCTGCGGGCGTAGTCGTTCACCGGCGTGGGCAGCGGCTGGTCTTCGCGGATGCCCAGGCGGTCGCTGAAGTCGAAGTACAGGCTCGGGGTGGAGATATGCACCAGTCGCGCAATGGCGTTGTTCCGGCAGGCGTGGATCACCTCGGCGGTGGAGTCGAGGTTGGCCCGGGCAAACGCCTGGGGCGAACCCCAGGGTGAAGACAAGGCGGCGCAATGGACTATGGCGTCGTGCTGACGGCTGGCGTCGGCCAGCAGGCGTTTGGCCTGGCGGCTGCCGTGCTCCACAGGCAGCCAGCGCACTGGCGCCGGGCTGTGGGCAATCACCTCGGCCGCTGCCTCGGGGTTGCGCCCGCTGAACTGCACCTCACAGCCTTCGGCGGCCAGCTTCCAGACCAGATGCCGACCGATAAAACCGCTGCCGCCGGTGACCAGGATTTTCATCAGAACTCCAGGATCAGGCCGCCGAGGGACAGGCCCGCGCCAGTGCCGATCAGCATCAGGGTTTGCCCGCGTTGAATGCGCCCGTCGCGCACCGCGATGTCCAGGGCGGTGGGCAGGGAAGCCGCCACCTGGTTGCCGTGCCGGGCAAAGATATCGATGACCTTTTCCGGCCCCAGGCTCAGGCGCCTGGCCGCATGCTGCATGGCCTGCTGGCTGGCTTGATGGGGGATCACCCAGTCGATCTGCTCCAGGGGCAATGCAGCTTGCTGGAGCAGGTCGTCCATCAGCTCGGGCAGGTGCTTGGCGGCGAGGCGGAACACGCCCTTGCCCTGCATGGCGAAGCTGGTCAGCGGCTCGAAGGGCACCTCGATGCGCCGCGGATGAAAGCGCGAACCGCCAGCGGGGATCTGGCACAGCGCCGCGCCTTCGGCGTAGGTCTTGAGGCGTGAGGCGAGGATCTTCTGCTCGCCGTCGCCGGCCCCCAGCACCGCCGCCGCCGCGCCGTCGCCGAAGATGCCGCAGACTTCCACCTGCTGCCAGTCCAGGCCGCAGGAGGCGATATCGGCGCACACCAGCAGCACACGGCGGTAATGCCCGGCCTGGATCGGCCAGGACAGGGTGTCCAGAGCGGCGATAAAGCCCAGGCAACTGGCGTTGATGTCCATGGCCGGTATGCCCGACTGCCCCAGGCCCAGCTCCCGCTGCAGCAGCGCGGCGTTGCAGGGCATGCCCTGGTCCTGGGTGCCACTGGCGCAGACGATCAGGTCCAGCTGTTCAAGCGTCAGGCCGGCCGCGTGCAGGGCCTGGCGCGCAGCACTGGCGCCGAGGCTGGCGGCGGTGTCCGCAGGATCGGCGACATGGCGCTGCTGCACACCGCTGATGCGCGCCACGCTGCCGGCTTCCAGGCCGAGCTGGCGGTCCAGCTCGGCACTGTTGACCACCCGCTGCGGCAAGGCGTGGCCGGTGCCGAGGATGGCCAGGGCGCGGGCCGGGCGGGGGGAGGACGCTGATGTGTGCATGCAAATTCCGTTTGTGGGGCGTCGGGGGAGGCTTGATCAGGTGGCGGACGGCGGGACCGGGCATTGGCTCAGAAAGGCTTGCAGCCCTTGCTGGTATTCCTCGGCGTCCATGAGTTCGCTGTGCTTGGCGATGCGGAAGGCCTGGCCTTTGCGATGCATTTCGGCGCTGGCCACGTCATAGAAGTTGGCCGCTTCACGCAGGTTTACGACCTGCTCCCAGGTCATGCTGCTCCTAGCTCTGGGAGCTTTGCTCAGGGTGAAACCCAGGTCGTCGAAGGTCAGGGTGTAAGTGCCTTCGGTAGCCTTCAGGGGCGCCCGCAGGCGGGCCTCGATCAGGCGGTGGTTCAGGCCGCGCAGCGGTGTCCGGTGCCGGGTGCGGGCCTGTAGGCGCTGGATCAGGCGCCCGGAAAAGCGCCACCAGAGCGGGATGAAGATCAGCGCGCAAAGCACCAGGGCGATGATCTTTTCCGGGGTAAAGCGCCGCTCGGGAAAATACACCGCCAGGGGCGCAGCGATCAGGCACAGCAACAGGATCAGCGGGCCGAGCAGGCGTCCCTGCCAGCGGGCGGTAGTGCCCGAGATCCGCGTCTGCAACTGGTCATGCTCCAGCAGCGCCTGGGGCAATTTTTCGGCAAGCCGGGCTTCGGTGTGGGCCGGGGTGAGGCGGTACTGCAATTCCATGGCGGCTGAATCCGAGGTCCGTGTTCGGTGAGGGCGGCAGTTTACCGACTTCTGGGGAGCAGCGGCTGGTGCACACGCAGCCATTCGCCGCTCAGGTTGGGAACTGCTCTACATATCGCTCCACCCATTGATACAGGTGTGCATCCAGCTGTGGCCGCTGCTGGTTGAAACTGTCCTCGCAGCGGTTGAACAGCGGGTCCTGATTGATCCGCATGCTCAGCTCCACAGGGCTTTCTTCCTTGGCCTGGGTGGCCCGTAGTTGCTGTTGGCGCTGGTCGGCCTGTTCCAGGGTGTTTGCCAGGTCATCCTGCTGTAGGTGCCGGAGTTGGGCGATGGCCTGGGGCAGATGAAAGTGCAGGGCGCTGTCGAAACCTTCCCAACCCTCGAAGGCCAGCCACTCGTGCAGGATCATGAAGCAGCGCGGTGCTGGGGCCAGTTGCTCCAGTCGCGCGAAATCCAGCCAGTACTGGCGGGGCAGCTGCTCGGCGGTTTCGATGGCCTGGGCGATGAGGTCCAGGGCCTGGCCCGGGTCCCGGTGGTGCTTGCGCAGAATGCGTTGGGTCAGGCTGAAGCGTGCTTCTTCTATAGCGTGCAGGGCGCGGTTCAGGTCGTAAGCGGCGGCGTGCAGCTGTTCCCGGGCTTGCTCTTGGGGCAAGCCGGACTTTTCTACCAGCACTTGCAGCAGCTCGGATTTGTAGAGCTCGGCGGCCTGTTGCGGATTGTCGGCGCAACGTTCGAGCAGGGCCTGGGCGTGGCGCAGGCCGATGGGGATCAGGGTGCGTAGCTGTTGCAGGGCCTGGGTGTGCGTCGGGTCCATCGACAGGGTGCCTTGGTAGTCATTGCCGGCTGCGGCGGGAGGCTGATTATCTACTGCGCCGGGCAAAACCTGTAGCCGCTGCCGCAGGCTGCGAACGTCCCGAAGGGACGCGGGGTTCTCAGGGTCGCTGAAGGTCCTGCGGACCTTGTCGCAGCCTCGCGGGCTCGGCAGCGGCTACAGGTTGCGTCAGGGGCCGGGGCGGGCGCCGTCGAGCAGGGCGTCCACCACGGCGCGGGCCATTTCAACCGAATGCACCATGGACCAGATCAGCCCGCGTTCGATGCCGCTGGCCCGTTCGGTGATTTCATCGGACACCTCTTCGGCGCATTTGAGCAGCAGGGAAACGTGCATCAGGGCGTCTTCGGCATTCACCCGGGGTTGTACGGCGAACAACGAATGGCCCTGGGCGTCGCGCAGGCCGAAGGGGCGATGGCGGGTGCCGTGCAAGGCGGCCAGCAGGTTGGCGTTAGCGCGGTCCAGCTCCGGGTCGCGGCGTGGATGATCGGTGGGCAAAGGCGGATCGGGGACGAGCTTTTTCATGACGGTCACTCACTCAGTAGTTAACGGACTGCCGAGCTCACTTCCACATGAGGGGTGGCAGTTGTGCGAGGGTGTGGAAGACCGGGACTGAGTAACCCAGCACACCCGAAGGTGTCCCGCGCACAACCGCCATAAAGCGATGCCGACGACAATACGTCGAGCGATGCTCATGAGCGCTCATGCTTACTCAGGTCCGAACTTCCACATCCGGGCCGCTGATTTTGCAGCGGCTCAGGGAGACTGCCTGATCGTTCGAAGGGGTACAAGGCGCTCAAAGGCGTGGGGGATTCTCTCGGATTTGCCCTACAAAACAAAGCGAATCCGCTTCGATGCTGGGCGGCATCGCCTTACAAAACCTGTTGTGATCAGGGGGCTAAAGGCTCGTTTGAGGTTGCGAACGGGAAAGGCAGATCGAGTGTGCAGACAGGTTTGCTGCCCCTGCGGGGCCGGACTTGCCTACGAGAAATTTCATATATTTTTTCGGAAACTCCCTGCGCCATGCCTGAAATCCTTGTAATAGGCTGTTTGGCTGAATATTAAAGGAGTGGTACCTATGGCGAGTCATGGCTACATGACCATTACCGGCAAGGCTCAAGGATTGATTTCGGCGGGTTGTTCAACTCAGGAATCAATCGGTAATAAATGCCAGTCGGCGCATACCGACGAAATAATGGTTTTATCTTACAGCCACAACATGGCCAATATTGGGAATATCAATAAAGCAACGCATCGGCCGCTTACAATCACCAAAAATATTGATAAATCGTCCCCTTTACTTGCTCAAGCACTTGCAAGTAGAGAGGAGCTCAGTTGTTCAATTAGTTTCTATCGAATTTCTTCGTACGGGCTGCAAGAAAAATTTTACACTGTAGAAATTCATGGCGGAGTTATTGCCGATCTGACCGTAGAAATGCCCCATGTTGTTTTTCAAAATGATGTAGAGCCTCAAGAGCATCTTGCGATTCGCTATCGTGAAATTACTTGGGTGCATCACTTGGCAGGAACGAGTGGGCACACCTCATGGGGGGTTGATGAGTGGGGCAGCTAAAAAACAACGACTATTGGTTAGTCAGTAAGGCCGCTGGAAATTTGACGAATCAAGCCTGTACTTTAGGGGCGCGACATATCAAGGATGGCACGTTGCGTTTGCAATTTAATCGTGAGGTTTCTTATTACGCAAGAAGCATTGTCAATGAGGTTGCGTTGGGTAAAAAAAGCCCTGAACAGGGTTTGATGGACATAAAAAATGAACAGAGCAGCTTACTAAGCCAGTCATGGGAAATCGCCAAAAAAGGTGCAGGCACCATCGCCGGAGCAATGCAGATCATAACCGGTGCGGGAGTATGCTACGGCTCGGCCGGTACCCTGTGTCTTGTGGCTGGTGTACCGATGATGGCCCATGGAGCAAATAACGTTTATGAAAATGGGCGCAACCTTTTAGAAGATCGTACTGATACAGAGGGGCCGGTCAGGCAGGGATATCAAGCAGTTGCCAAAGCAGTCGGTTACGGAGAGCGCGAAGGAAATATGGCCTATGGAGCAACTGATATAGGGCTTTCTGCATATGCTCTTAGTCGGTATGTATTAAAGCCGGATGCCTGGCGCTTGTTTAGATATGTCAGATCAGACTATGTGCGATCTTATAAAAGTATGGGGGCTAGCGCCATGGGTTTTGAGATATATACCGATCTCCAAACAGGGAAGCAGGTATACCAAGAGACTGGGCAATGATTTTGTGGCTCTTTCCTGTTGTGGCCGCCTGTGGGATTGGTGTTGCCTATTTCCTGAAAGTGCGACTGTCGGGTAGTGATTTAAATTACACTAAACTTTACGCTTGTTTAGTGTTTAATGGTTTTTTTGTCGTGCCCTATATCGATATTCTTCAAAATCAAAATTTCTTGTTTTTGGGGCGTCGACCAGAGTTGCTCTTAGAGCATGAGTTTATTGGGTGGATTGCTTTTTTTTGTATATTTATTCATTTGTTTGCGCTCCCTGTTAAACGAAAAGTTAGATGGTGGTTTTCGAGAAAATAAATTAACGGCAAGCTAATGCTCTATTGTTTGAGCATTTCTTGCTGTGATTTTTCGGCAAGCCGGATTTCGGCGTGGGCAGGGGTGGTGCGGTAGTGCAATTCCATGGAGAGGGTAATCCGAGGCCCCTGTTCGGTGAGGGCGGAAGTCTACCGGCTTCTGGGAGGAGCAGTGGCGTGTACGCCAAAGACGAGCGGCGACTCAGGCTTGAAACTGCTCCAGATGTTGTTCCACCCATTGGAGTAGATGCTCGTCCAACTGCGGCCGCTGCTGGTTGAAGTGCTCCTGGCAGCGGCTACAGGTTGCGTCAGGGGCCGGGGCGGGCGCCGTCGAGCAGGGCGTCCACCACGGCGCGGGCCATTTCCACCGAATGCACCATGGACCAGATCAGCCCGCGTTCGATGCCGCTGGCCCGTTCGGTGATTTCATCGGATACCTCTTCGGCGCATTTGAGCAGCAGCGAGACGTGCATCAGGGCGTCTTCGGCATTCACCTGGGGTTGCACGGCGAACAACGAATGGCCCTGGGCGTCGCGCAGGCCGAAGGGGCGATGGCGGGTGCCGTGCAAGGCGGCCAGCAGGTTGGCGTTGGCGCGGTCCAGCTCCGGGTCGCGGCGCGGATGATCGGTGGGTAAAGGTGGATCGGGGACGAGCTTTTTCATGAGACTGGTTCCTTTAGCGTTTAAGAAACCGCCGGATCTCACTTCCACATGAGAGGGTGGCAGCCGTGCGCAGGTGTGGAAGACCGGGCTAAAGGAACCGGCGCACCCGAGGGTGCCCTACGCACAGCCGCCATAGATCGAGTTCACCCAAGCCGCATCGGCAAGGGTGTTCGAATGAGACGACTGCACGTCCTTTATCCCAGACTTCCACATCCGGGCCGCTGATTTTGCAGCGGCTCAGGGAGACTGCCTGATCGTTCGAAGGGGTACAAGGCGCTCAAAGGCGTTGGGGATTCTCTCGGATTTGCCCTACAAAACAAAGCGAATCCGCTTCGATGCTGGGCGGCGTCCCCTTACAAATCGCGGCTTTTCTCCAGGCAAAAAAAAGGGCCTGGAGACGTATCTCCAAGCCCTCAAAAGGTGAGAGGTGTCTAGTCCCTCAACCTGGTGAGCGGTGTTGCATGTTTCGGGGTCGCGGTGGTTAGGCTTTCAGCGGAACCAGGCGCGGGGCAATCATGTTTTCCGGACGCAGGATGTCGTCGAGCATGGCGTCGTCCAGCAGGCCTTCTTCGCGCACCAGTTCCAGTACGCCACGGCCACTTTCCAGGGCGATACGGGCGATACGGGTGGCGTTTTCATAGCCGATGTACGGGTTCAGCGCGGTGACCAGGCCGATGGAGTGCTCCACCAGTTCGCGGCAACGGGTTTCGTTGGCGGTGATGCCGGTGATGCAGTGCTCGCGCAGCATGTCCATGGCGCGTTGCAGCAGGCGGATCGAGTCGAAGATCTTGAAGGCGATCAACGGCTCCATCACGTTCAGTTGCAGCTGGCCGCCTTCGGCCGCCATGGTCAGGGCCAGGTCGTTGCCGATAACTTGGAACGCTACCTGGTTCACGGCTTCCGGGATCACCGGGTTGACCTTGCCGGGCATGATCGAGCTGCCTGGCTGACGCGCTGGCAGGTTGATCTCGTTGATGCCGGTGCGTGGGCCGCTGGACAGCAGGCGCAGGTCGTTGCAGATCTTCGACAGCTTCACGGCGGTACGCTTGAGCATGCCGGAGAACAGCACGAAGGCGCCCATGTCGGAAGTGGCTTCGATCAGGTCGGCAGCTGGAACAACCGGCTGGCCGCTGATGACGGCCAGGCGTTGTACGGCCAGGGCCTGGTAGCGCGGGTCGGCGTTGATGCCGGTGCCGATGGCGGTGCCGCCCAGGTTGACTTCGGTCAGCAGCTCGGGGGCCAGGGTCTTCAGGCGCGCCAGGTCTTCACCCAGAGTGGTGGCGAAGGCGCGGAATTCCTGGCCGAGGGTCATCGGCACGGCGTCTTGCAGCTGGGTACGGCCCATTTTCAGGACGTGGCTGAATTCTTCACCCTTGGCGGCGAACGACTGGATCAGGCTGTCGAGGCTGGCCAGCAGGGCGTCGTGACCCAGCAGCAGACCCAGGCGGATCGCGGTCGGGTAGGCGTCGTTGGTGGACTGCGCCATGTTCACGTCGTTGTTCGGGTGCAGGTACTGGTATTCGCCCTTGCTGTGGCCCATGGCCTCCAGCGCGATGTTGGCGATGACTTCGTTGGCATTCATGTTGGTTGAAGTGCCAGCGCCGCCTTGAATCATGTCCACCACGAACTCTTCGTGGAAATCACCGCGGATCAGACGGGCACAGGCTTCGCTGATGGCAGCGTGCTTGGCTTCGCTGAGCTGACCCAGCTCGCGGTTGGCGTCAGCAGCTGCCTGCTTGACCATTGCCAGACCGACCACCAATTTCGGGTAATGCGAAATCGGAACACCGGAGAGGCGGAAGTTGTTCACCGCTCGCAGGGTCTGGATGCCGTAATACGCTTGAGCCGGTACTTCGAGTACGCCAAGCAGGTCTTTTTCTGTGCGGAATGATGCAGCGGAGGACATGACGGAGATCATCTCGATAGGGACCCGGTCTGTGCCGGGAACGCTGCGAATCCTAGGCCGAAGGGAATTTTTGGGCCAATGCTGTTAAACACTGGGCTATGCATATTCGGCATAATGCCGGTGTGACGCCGGGTTGCCGGCGAGCGTGTGACCTAAAATGGTGCGTGTCCGGGAGGACGTGATGAATCTGGAAAGCAAATGGCTCGAGGACTTCAGTGCCCTGGCCGCCACCCGCAGCTTTTCCCAGGCTGCCGAGCGACGTTTCGTGACCCAGCCGGCCTTCAGCCGGCGCATCCGCAGCCTCGAAGCGGCGCTGGGCCTGACCCTGGTCAATCGCTCGCGCACGCCGGTGGAACTGACGGCAGCGGGGCAGTTGTTCCTGGTCACCGCGCGCACCGTGGTTGAGCAACTGGGTGAAGTGGTGCGCCACCTGCACCACCTGGAAGGCGGGCAGGGCGAGGTGATGCAAGTAGCGGCGGCCCACTCCCTGGCGCTGGGGTTCTTCCCACGCTGGATCGCGCAACTGCGCAATGAAGGGCTGAACATTGCCACGCGGCTGGTGGCCACCAACGTCGGCGACGCGGTGCACGCCCTGCGCGAAGGCGGCTGCGACCTGATGCTGGCCTTCTATGATCCGGATGCCGCCCTGCAGATGGATTCGGAAATCTTCCCCTCGCTGCACCTGGGGCACACCGAAATGCTGCCGGTGTGCGCCGCCGATGCCCAGGGCAAGCCGCTGTTCGACCTGGAAGGGGAATCCAGCGTGCCGCTGCTGGCCTACAGCGCCGGGGCCTTTCTCGGGCGTTCGGTGAACCTGCTGCTGCGCCAACGCAACCTGCGTTTCACCACGGTTTATGAAACCGCCATGGCCGACAGCCTCAAGAGCATGGCCCTGGAAGGGCTGGGCATTGCCTGGGTGCCGCAGTTGAGCGTGCGCGCCGAACTGGCCCGGGGCGAGTTGGTGGTGTGCGGCGGCGCGCAATGGCATGTGCCGCTGGAGATCCGCCTGTACCGCTGCGCCTTGGTGCGCAAGGCCAACGTGCGCTTGCTCTGGCGCAAGCTGGAAGGCGCGGCTGCGCAAGCCACTAGCAGCACATGACTTGCGAACGGCACCGCAGGGGCCGCCACACCTGGCGCCGCGGTCTGTCTGAAGGATGGGCAACACCGCCCTTGCGCCGGCTGCGCCGTCGTTCGCAGCCTGCGGCAGCGGCGACAAGGAGCAGGTCAGGCCGCGAGGGATTTTCAGTCCAGGGCGACTGACTCCCAAGTCAATAAAACCGGGGTTTTGCGGTGCAAATACTTTGTTCGACAGATGGTCGGCGAAAGTGCGTTTAGCGCGGCTTTTTCGGTATACTGCGCGGCCTTCGGCCGGTTCGTCCGGCCATAATTCGTACAGTCAAGCCACGCATTTTCGCGTGGCTTGTTGTTTTTGACGCGCCTGCGGGCGCCCAGAGAGAAGAGGCACGACGATGAGTGCACTGGTTGGCGTGATCATGGGCTCCAAGTCCGATTGGTCCACCCTTAGCCACACCGCCGATATGCTGGAAAAGCTCGGCATCCCTTACGAGGTGAAGGTGGTGTCCGCACACCGCACCCCGGACCTGCTGTTCCAGTACGCCGAAGAGGCTGAGGCGCGTGGCATCGAGGTGATCATCGCCGGTGCCGGCGGCGCGGCGCACTTGCCGGGCATGTGCGCGGCCAAGACCCACCTGCCGGTGCTGGGCGTGCCGGTGCAGTCGTCGATGCTCTCGGGCGTGGATTCGCTGCTGTCCATCGTGCAGATGCCGGCTGGCATCCCCGTGGCCACCCTGGCCATCGGCAAGGCCGGTGCGATCAACGCGGCCCTGCTCTCGGCGAGCATCCTGGGCGCCAAGCACCCGCAGTTCCATGCCGTGCTGAAAAAATTCCGTGCTGAACAGACAGACAGCGTTCTGGACAATCCAGACCCGCGCGTCGCCTGAGGTTGTTGACGATGAAGATCGGTGTAATCGGTGGCGGCCAGTTGGGCCGCATGTTGGCCCTGGCGGGGACTCCGCTGGGAATGAACTTCGCTTTCCTCGACCCGGCGCCGGACGCCTGTGCCGCTGCCCTGGGCGAACACCTGCGGGCCGACTACGGCGACCAGGACCACCTGCGCCAGCTGGCCGATGAAGTGGACCTGGTGACCTTTGAGTTCGAGAGCGTGCCGGCGGAAACCGTGGCCTTCCTCTCGCAGTTCGTGCCGGTCTACCCGAGCGCCGAAGCCTTGCGCATCGCCCGCGATCGCTGGTTCGAGAAGAGCATGTTCAAGGACCTGGGGATTCCCACCCCGGAGTTCGCCGACATCCAGTCCCAGGCTGACCTGGACGCCGCCGTGGCGCGCATCGGCCTGCCAGCGGTGCTCAAGACCCGCACCCTGGGTTACGACGGCAAGGGCCAGAAGGTCCTGCGTAGCGCCGCCGACGTTGCCGGCACCTTCGCCGAACTGGGCAGCGTGCCTTGCCTGCTGGAAGGCTTCGTGCCGTTCACCGGTGAAGTCTCGCTGATCGCCGTGCGCGCCCGTGACGGGGAAAACCGTTTCTACCCGCTGGTGCACAACACCCACGACAGCGGCATCCTGCGCCTGTCGGTGGCCAGCAGCGATCACCCGCTGCAGGCCCTGGCCGAGGACTACTCCAGCCGCGTGCTCAAGCAGCTGGATTACGTCGGCGTGATGGCCTTCGAGTTCTTTGAAGTCGACGGTGGCCTCAAGGCCAACGAGATCGCCCCGCGGGTGCACAACTCCGGGCACTGGACCACCGAAGGCGCCGAGTGCAGCCAGTTCGAAAACCACCTGCGGGCGGTGGCGGGCCTGCCCCTGGGCTCCACGGCCAAGGTCGGTGAGAGCGCGATGATCAACTTCATCGGCGAAGTGCCGCCGGTGGACAAGGTCATCGCCATCGACGACTGCCACCTGCATCACTACGGCAAGGCCTTCAAGGCCGGGCGCAAGGTCGGCCACGCCAACCTGCGTTGCGCCGATCAGGCGACCCTGCAAGCGCAGATCCTCAAGGTCGAAGCGCTGATCGCCGAGTAACAAATCCACCGGCTGGCGGGAACCTTCGTTTCCCGCCGTTCTCTGATAGCGGGAGGCCAAGGCGCTGACTAGGCTTTGGCTTGATCCCCCCTTACAGAGGAACAGCCATGGGCATTATCGGAACCATTTTCATCGGCTTGATCGTTGGTCTGCTGGCGCGCTTCCTCAAACCGGGAGACGACAGCATGGGCTGGATCATGACCATCCTGCTGGGTATCGCCGGCTCCTTTGCCGCCACTTATGGCGGTCAGGCGCTGGGTATCTACCATGCGGGCCAGGGCGCCGGTTTCATCGGTGCGCTGGTGGGCGCGATCGTCCTGCTGGTGATCTACGGCTTTATCAAGAAAAGCTGATTCCCCCCTGCAAGCCCCCTCTGCCGCTCGGGCGGAGGGGAGCCCATTTCTTCATCTGAAACTTCAACGCAGCCGACGGTTTGGGCACTAGAATGCCCGGGTTTTTCCGTCCTTCCTTTTTGACCGAGCCAGCCTCTCATGCGCCGTCTTCTATTGACCTTTGTTCTGCTGGGCTGCGGCCTGGCCCACGCTGGCGAACTGCCGGAAACCGATTGGCTGGAGCTGATGCCCAAGTCGGACCAGAAGGCCCTGGAGCAGATGCCGGAAATCGACCACAACTCCCCCGAAGCCAACGGCACCTTCACCGACAAGGGCGGCCTGAAGCAGAGCAAGGGCTTGCCGGCGGTGATGTATTCCACCAAGACCGTGCCGGCGATGAACGACAAGCAGATCCGCCTGGGCGGCTACCCGGTGCCGCTGGAAGCCGATGCCAAGGGCCGCAGCACGCTGTTCTTCCTGGTGCCGTACCCGGGGGCCTGCATCCACGTGCCGCCACCGCCGCCCAACCAGCTGGTGCTGGTGCGCTTTCCCAAGGGCGTGAAGCTGGATGACATCTACACCCCGCTGTGGGTGACCGGCACCCTGAAGATCGAGAAGGTCAGCAATGACCTGGCCGACGCCGCCTACGCCCTGGAGGCGGCGAAGGTGCGGGTGGTGCAGGAATCCGACCTGTAGCGGGACTGAGGGGATTAGCCAGGAATTTGGGGCCAGGAGGGCTGTTGTGGCGAGGGAGCTTGCTCCCGCTCGGGCGCGTAGCGGCCGCAAGACCTGAGTACGCGTTCTGCCTGACAGACCGCGGATTCAGGACTTGGGAAGGCTGCGCCTTCCAGCGGGAGCAAGCTCCCTCGCCACATTCGGCTTAAACACAGGGCCCATCAGCGCAATCGTGGGTCAGAGCGGGGCGGCGCCGATGCTCACGCTCAGGGTGTGGCGGGCGCCGGGGGCCAGGGTGACGATGTCGTCCATCACGTTGGCGGTCTCGATGCACAGCATGCGCTGCCAGCCATCGTCTGCCATGTCGCTGAACTGCGCGGCACGCTCGATCCAGGGGTTCCAGATCACCGCGGTGCGCGAACCCTCACTGGTCAGGCGAATCCGCCGTTGCCAGTCCGGGTCGACGATTTCCAGCTGCGCCGGAACGTTCAGGTAGATGCGGTCGGTTTCGCCGCTAAAGCGCAGGGCGCCGCGTTGGACCTTGGTTTTCCAGTCTTCCAGGGTCTCGATGTAGTTCAGCCCGTCCACGCCTTCCACCTGCACGTTGCGCACATCGCTGACCGCAAAGTAGCTGTGCAGGGCCTGGCTGATGCTCACGCTTTCAGTGCCCAGGTTATGGCTGGTGAGGCTGATGTGCAGTTGCTCGTCCAGGCGGATGCTCAGGCGCGGTTCCACTGAATGGGGCCAGCCGGGGAAGCCGTCTGCGGGGCAGGGCAGGCGCAGTTCCACCAGCAGGCTGTCGCCCTGGCTTTCGATGCCCAGCAGTTCCCAGTCGGTGGCGCGCACCAGGCCGTGGGCCGGTGCCGGTTCGCTGCTCTGGCGCATGGCCTGCACCGCTTGCGGGTTGCGCGCCAGGTTGCCGAACCAGGGCCAGCACACCGGAACCCCGGCGCGGATGCTCTTGCCGCTGTTGAACACGGCCTCGTCGTTGAGCCAGATCAGCGGCTGTTGTCCATCCACCTGATAACTGAGGATGTGCGCGCCTTGCTGGGCTACCAGCAGTTCGGCGCCACCGTGGCGGATGCGCCAGCAGTTCAGTTCATCCAGTTTGACCGTTTCGACCTGGGGCGTAGGCATGCTGCTGTTCTCGTTCGCAAGGTGTGGGCTGTCATGGACCGCATGACAGCCTCCAGGTTTAACGTGCGCGGGGCGGAACCGAGCGGGTGCGGCCGCTGCCGTCGATGGCGACGAACACGAACACCGCTTCGGTGACCTTGCGCCATTCGCTGGACAGCGGGTCGTCGCTCCACACTTCGACCATCATCTGGATCGAGCTGCGGCCGATTTCCAGGGTCTGGGTATAGAAGGACAGCTGCGCGCCCACGGCCACCGGCACCAGGAACGCCATGCGGTCGATGGCCACCGTGGCCACCCGGCCACCGGCGACGCGGCTGGCCATGGCGGTGCCCGCCAGGTCCATCTGCGCCACCAGCCAGCCGCCGAAAATATCGCCAAAACCGTTGGTTTCACGGGGCAACGCGGTGATTTGCAGGGCCAGGTCGCCTTGCGGGATTGGATCTTCTTGTTCGAGCTCTATCATGCCGAGGGGCCTCTGACCCGTGACGCTTCATGGGTACTTCAGGTGAATAGCCGTCTTCAGGAAAAACGATTCAGCCCGAACACACTGCGTTCGTCACGTTCTTTCTAAGGCGTGCTATAGGGAAACTCTGCGAAATCGGCTGCTCATGCACTGTGAGAACTACTGCGCTCAGCAACACTGCGTTAGAAACAGGCACGGATTGCTCATTTACAACACGTAGACTCCGCATCCGTGCCTGTTTCTGCCTTGTCTTGCTTTCGCTCGCTACGTTCTCACAGCGCATGAGGACAACGGGTTTTCGCACAGCAACCCTTGCCAGGAGCGGCTTTGCGCTCCGAGGTTTGCGAGTATATCGGTCGATAGACTCCGCGACGACCCACTCAGTTCGCAAATTTGTGAGTCATTTGTGCGCTGCTGTGTACGCATTCGAACAATTTGCTATCGTGCCGAACCTGCCAGGCCCCAACCAGCGCTGTTGCGGCTTCCAGAACCGACTAATAAGAGAAGCCCTTGCCATGACCACTGTGCCCGCGAGCGCCGCGCAATCCGCGCAACCCGCCCGTCCGCTGACCCGTAGTGACTACAAGACCTTGTCCCTGTCCGCCCTGGGCGGGGCGCTGGAGTTCTACGACTTCATCATCTTCGTGTTCTTCGCCACTGTGGTCGGCAAGCTGTTCTTCCCGGCGGACATGCCCGAGTGGCTGCGCCTGATGCAGACCTTCGGCATCTTCGCCGCCGGCTACCTGGCCCGTCCCCTGGGCGGGATCGTCATGGCCCACTTCGGCGACCTGCTGGGGCGCAAGAAGATGTTCACCCTGAGCATCTTCATGATGGCGGTGCCGACCCTGATCATGGGCCTGCTGCCGACCTACGCGCAGATCGGCATGTGGGCGCCGATCCTGCTGTTGCTGATGCGGGTGATCCAGGGCGCGGCCATCGGCGGTGAAGTGCCCGGGGCCTGGGTCTTCGTTTCCGAACACGTGCCGCAGCGGCACATCGGCTATGCCTGCGGCACCCTGACGTCGGGCCTGACCGCCGGGATTCTCCTGGGCTCGCTGGTGGCCACCGCCATCAACAGCCTCTATACCCCGGTGGAAGTGGCGGACTACGCCTGGCGGATTCCGTTCCTGCTGGGCGGGGTGTTCGGCCTGTTCTCGGTGTACCTGCGCCGCCTGCTGCACGAAACCCCGGTGTTCGCCGAACTGCAACAGCGCAAGGCCCTGGCCGAGGAACTGCCGCTGCGTGCAGTGCTGCGCGATCACCGCGGCGCCATCGTGATTTCCATGCTGCTGACCTGGCTGCTGTCCGCCGGGATCATCGTGGTGATCCTGATGACCCCGACCGTGCTGCAGACGGTCTATAAATTCCCGGCCATCACCGCCCTGGAAGCCAACAGCCTGGCGATCGTGTTCCTGAGCCTGGGCTGCGTGGCCTCCGGCGCTTTGGCGGACCGCTTCGGCGCCGGCAAGGTGTTCGTGTTCGGCAGCGCCTGCCTGCTGGCCACCTCCTGGACCTTCTATCACGGCCTGCTGGACAACCCGCAGTGGCTGTTCCCGCTGTACGCCCTGACCGGCCTGTTCGTCGGCACCATCGGCGCGGTGCCCTACGTGATGGTCAAGGCGTTCCCGGCAGTGGTGCGTTTCAGTGGCCTGTCGTTTTCCTACAACCTGGCCTACGCGATCTTCGGCGGCCTGACGCCGATGGTGGTGACCTGGCTGCTCAAGGAAAGCCCGATGGGCCCGGCCTATTATGTTGCGATTATTTGCGGCATCGGCCTGCTGGTCGGTCTGTACCTGTGGGCCAAGGGTCGCTGATCGCCGCCAGCTTGTAGCCGCTGCCGCAGGCCCTGCTGGGCGCTGAAGAGTGTCGCGACCCTGCGGGTCGGTCGCAGCCTTCGGCAGCGGCTACAAGAAGCTTTCATTCCCCCACGAAAGAAAGGCCAGCTTCCGTTCAGGAGTGCTGGCCTTTCATCTAATTGTCATATTCCGGACATAGAGTGTTCACACGGCCTACAGATACTTGGCCCCGACTTAACACACCCTATCTGCTAGGAGTAAGGCATGAAACTGAAGCGTTTGATGGCGGCAATGACCTTTGTCGCCGCTGGCGTTGCGACTGCCCACGCGGTTGCCGCTGTTGACCCTGCTATCCCGAGCTACACCAAGACCACTGGTGTGTCGGGCAACCTGTCCAGCGTCGGTTCCGATACCTTGGCGAACCTGATGACCCTGTGGGCCGAGAACTACAAAAAAGAATACCCGAACGTCAACATTCAGATTCAGGCCGCCGGCTCCGCCACCGCGCCACCCGCGCTGACCGAAGGCACCTCCAACCTGGGCCCTATGAGCCGCAAGATGAAGGACACGGAACTGGCGGCCTTCGAACAGAAGTACGGCTACAAGCCAACTGCTATCCCGGTGGCCGTGGACGCCCTGGCAGTGTTCGTGCACAAGGACAACCCGATCCAGCACCTGACCATGGAACAGGTCGACGCGATCTTCTCGTCCACCCGTCTGTGTGGCGCCAAAGCCGAGGTGAAGACCTGGGGCGACCTGGGCGTGACCGGCGACCTGGCCAACAAGCCGGTTCAGCTGTTCGGCCGCAACTCGGTATCCGGCACCTACGGCTACTTCAAGGAAGAAGCCCTGTGCAAAGGCGACTACAAGCCTAACGTCAACGAACAACCCGGTTCGGCGTCGGTGGTGCAGTCCATCAGCTCCTCGCTGAACGGCATCGGCTACTCGGGCATCGGCTACAAGACCGCCAGCGTGAAGACCGTGGCCCTGGCCAAGAAAGGCAGCAGCGACTTCATCGAAGACAGCGAAGAGAACGCCCTGAACGGCAAGTACCCGCTGTCGCGCTTCCTCTACGTCTACGTCAACAAGGCCCCGAACAAGCCTCTGGCCCCGCTGGAAGCCGAGTTCGTGAAACTGGTCCTGTCCAAGCAGGGTCAGGAAGTGGTGGTGAAAGACGGCTACATCCCACTGCCTGCCAAGGTGGCCGCCAAGGCCCTGGCTGACCTGGGCCTGAAAGAAGGCGCATAAGCCGCCGCATAAGGGTCCGGCCCCCGGACCCTGTCGTATCCGTAAGAGCTGGCCGGGCGGCGTTCCGCTTGCCAGCGCAAGCGCCCGCGAGCCAGCTCTTACAACCTCATTTTTTGTCCGCTGCCGGCCCTGCCACGCGGCGGATTTGTTGCGTCACTGCATTGTCATCTTTCTGTCATACAGGATCGCTAGGGTGTGCGCATGAATGATCTGGCCAACTCCACCATGACTACGACTTCTCCCCCCAAGCGCATTGACTTCAATACGCCTGAGCTGCAACGCAAGCGCCGCATCCGCGCGCTCAAAGACCGCCTGACCCGTTGGTACGTCCTGGTGGGCGGCCTGGCCGTGCTGGGCGCGATCACGCTGATTTTCTTCTTCCTCGCCTACGTCGTCGCACCGCTGTTCCAGGGGGCCGAACTGACTGCCAAGGACCCGCTGACCCCCGCCTGGATGCAGGACGCCGGCAAGCCGCTGATGTTCTCCCTGGAAGAGCAGAACCAGGTCGGCATGCGCGTCTCCGACAAGGGCCAGGCGCTGTTCTTCGACATCGACAGCGGCGCCGAGCTGCGCAAGGTCGACCTGCCGCTCCCGGCGGGCGCCAGCGTCACCTCCATCGGCAAGGACCAGCCCGGCAATCCGCTGGTGGTGGTCGGCCTGTCCAACGGCCAGGCCCTGGTGTTCCGCCACACCTACAAGGTCAGCTACCCGGACGGCAAGAAGACCATCTCGCCGGCCATCGAGTACCCCTACGGCGAAACCCCGATCACCCTGAACGAGCAGGGCGGCGCACTGGAGCACGTCAACCTCAATGCCACCGATTCGTCGCTGATCGTCGCCGGTTCCACCGGTGCGCAACTGCATGTGCTGAAACTGACCCGCGAAGAAAACATGATGACTGGCGAGGTCACCAGCGAGCAGAGCCGCATCGAGCTGCCGCAGATGACCGAGCCGGTCAAGGCCATGTACATCGACCCACGCCAGCAGTGGCTGTACGTGGTCAACGGACGCGCCCAGGCCGACGTCTTCAGCCTGCGCGACAAGAGCCTCAACGGCCGCTACAAACTGCTGGAAGACGCCGATACCGAAGTCACCGCCAGCACCCAGCTGGTGGGCGGCATCTCGCTGATCATCGGCACCTCCAAGGGCGGCCTGGCCCAGTGGTTCATGGCCCGCGACCCGGACGGCGAGCTGCGCCTGAAGCAGATCCGCACCTTCCAGATGGGCACCGCGCCTATTGTTGAAATCACCGCCGAAGAGCGTCGCAAGGGCTTCGTCGCCCTGGACGCCGCCGGCAAGCTCGGGGTGTTCCACAGCACCGCCCACCGCACCCTGCTGGTGGACCAAGTGGTGGACGGCCAGGGCCTGTTCGGCCTGTCGCCACGGGCCAACCGGGTGATCGTCGAGGCCGGCGGCAAGCTGCAACCGCTGCTGCTGGACAACCCGCACCCGGAAGTGTCCTGGAGCGCACTGTGGAGCAAGGTCTGGTACGAGAACTACGATGAGCCTAAGTACGTCTGGCAATCGACCGCGGCCAACACCGATTTCGAACCCAAGCTGAGCCTGTCGCCGCTGACCTTCGGCACCCTGAAGGCGGCGTTCTACGCCATGCTGCTGGCGGCTCCGTTGGCGGTGGCGGCGGCGATCTACACCGCCTACTTCATGGCCCCGGGCATGCGCCGCAAGGTCAAGCCGGTGATCGAGCTGATGGAAGCGATGCCGACGGTGATCCTCGGCTTCTTCGCCGGCCTGTTCCTCGCGCCTTATGTCGAGGGCCATTTGCCGGGCATCTTCAGCCTGCTGCTCCTGCTGCCGATCGGCATCCTGGTGGCCGGTTTCGCCTGGAGCCGCCTGCCCGAGTCGCTGCGCCTGAAAGTGCCGGACGGCTGGGAGAGCGCGATCCTGATCCCGGTGATCATCCTGGTGGGCTTCCTCTCGCTGTACATGAGCCCGTTCATGGAGAACTGGTTCTTCGGCGGCGACATGCGCATGTGGATCTCCCACGACCTGGGCATCACCTACGACCAGCGCAACGCCCTGGTGGTCGGCCTGGCCATGGGCTTTGCGGTGATCCCGAACATCTACTCGATCGCCGAAGACGCCGTGTTCAGCGTGCCGCGCGGCCTGACCCTGGGCTCGCTGGCCCTGGGCGCCACGCCGTGGCAGACCATGACGCGGGTGGTGATTCTCACCGCCAGCCCGGGGATCTTCTCGGCGCTGATGATCGGCATGGGCCGCGCCGTGGGCGAGACCATGATCGTGCTGATGGCCACCGGCAACACCCCGGTCATGGAAATGAACCTGTTCGAAGGCCTGCGCACCCTGGCCGCCAACGTCGCGGTGGAAATGCCCGAGTCGGAAGTCGGCGGCAGCCACTACCGCGTGCTGTTCCTCTCGGCGCTGGTGCTGCTGTTGTTCACCTTCGTCATGAACACCCTCGCCGAGCTGATCCGTCAGCGTCTGCGCAAGAAATACTCGTCGCTTTAAGAAAGGTAGAAGTCTGTGAAACAGAACTCCCTAAAAGACTGGTTCAAGAGCGGCGCCCCGGGCGTCTGGATCAGCGGTGGCGCGGTGTCCATCGCGGTCATCATGACCATCGGTTTACTGGCGGTGATCGCCGTGCGCGGCCTCGGCCACTTCTGGCCGGCCGACCTGGTGCACGCCAACTACGACGTGCCGGGCCAGGCCAACCACCTGGTCATCGGTGAAGTGGTGCAGAAGGAAGAAGTGCCCCGGGCACGCCTGAAGAGCGCCGGCCTGCCGGTGCCCGACCAGGGCCCGGAGTTCATGACCCGCGAGCTGATCAAGGTCGGCAACCGCGACTTGAACGGCAACGACTTCACCTGGATCGTCGGCGAGTGGCTGACCAACCAGAGCTACCCGAAAGAGCTGATGGCCATCGAGCGCCGTGAGTGGGGCAACTTCTACGGCTACCTGGTCAACGTCAAGGAAAGCGGCAAGGTGATCGCCGAAGGCGAGGCCGCCTGGCCCGAGCTGCAAGCGCGGATCGACCGGGTGAACAAGCTGGCCGCCCAGCTCAAGAGCCTGGAAAAATCCGACATCGGCGCGATCAACGCCGGTCTGGAACGCATTCGCCTGCACGGCCGCAAGCTGGAGCTCGATGGCAAGCTGGACGCCGCCGCCCAGGCCGACATGGACGCCGAGCGCGCCGAGCTCAATGCCCGTTACCAGGACGTTGAAGCGCGCCTGGGTGACCTGCATGCCCAGTTCAACCGCGACAGCCTGACCGCTCGCGATGCCAACGGTAAGGAAATCGAGATCGGCCTGGGCAAGGTGGTGCATGCCTACCAGCCGAACGCCATGGGCACCTTCACCAAGATCGGCTTCTACTTCAGCAAGGTCTGGGAATTCCTCAGCGACGACCCGCGTGAAGCCAACACCGAAGGCGGGATCTTCCCGGCGATTTTCGGCACCGTGATGATGACCCTGATCATGGCCATGATCGTCACCCCGTTCGGCGTGCTGGCGGCGGTCTACCTGCGCGAATACGCCAAGCAGAACGCCCTGACCCGGGTGATTCGCATCGCGGTGAACAACCTGGCGGGGGTTCCGGCCATCGTCTACGGGGTGTTCGGCCTGGGCTTCTTCGTCTATGTACTGGGCGGTTCCGTGGACCGGCTGTTCTTCCCCGAAGCCCTGCCGGCGCCGACCTTCGGCACCCCGGGCCTGCTCTGGGCGTCCCTGACCCTGGCGCTGCTGGCGGTGCCGGTGGTGATCGTGGCCACCGAGGAAGGCCTGGCGCGGATTCCCCGCACCGTGCGCGAAGGGTCGCTGGCCCTGGGCGCGACCAAGGCCGAGACTCTGTGGAAGATCGTCCTGCCCATGGCCAGCCCGGCGATGATGACCGGGATGATCCTCGCGGTGGCCCGCGCCGCCGGTGAAGTGGCGCCGCTGATGCTGGTGGGCGTGGTGAAACTGGCGCCGTCGCTGCCGGTGGACGGCAACTACCCGTACCTGCACCTGGACCAGAAGATCATGCACCTGGGCTTCCACATCTACGACGTCGGCTTCCAGAGCCCCAACGTCGAGGCCGCGCGGCCTTTGGTGTACGCCACCGCGCTGCTGCTGGTGCTGGTGATCGCCACCCTGAACCTGTCGGCCGTGTGGATCCGTAACCACCTGCGCGAGAAGTACAAGGCGCTGGACAGCTAACGAAAGCTTTAAGCCACAAGCGGCAAGCTCCAAGCAGTTTGCCGCTTTGCCCTAACTTGCGGCTTGCAGCTAGAAGCTTGCAGCTACAAACGGAGTGAGACCATGCAACACGAAACCCACACTCACGGCATCAACATGTCCGCCCTGGGCCGCGACAAGCAGAGCCTGAGCCTGGAACAGGAAACCGTGGCCATCGAAGTGCCTGGCCTGAGCCTGTTCTACGGCGAGAAACAAGCGCTGTTCGACGTCAGCATGAACATCCCCAAGCAGCGCGTGACCGCCTTCATCGGCCCGTCCGGTTGCGGCAAGTCGACCCTGCTGCGGACCTTCAACCGCATGAACGACCTGGTGGACGGCTGCCGCGTGGAGGGTGCGATCAACCTCTACGGCAACAACATCTACCGCAAGGGCGAAGACGTGGCCGAGCTGCGTCGCCGGGTCGGCATGGTGTTCCAGAAGCCCAACCCGTTCCCCAAGACCATCTATGAAAACGTGGTCTACGGCCTGCGCATCCAGGGCATCAACAAGAAGCGCGTGCTCGACGAGGCCGTGGAATGGGCGCTCAAGGGCGCGGCGCTGTGGGATGAGGTCAAGGACCGCCTGCATGATTCCGCCCTGGGCCTGTCCGGCGGTCAGCAGCAGCGTCTGGTGATTGCCCGGACCATCGCCGTGGAGCCGGAAGTGCTGCTGCTGGACGAACCCTGCTCGGCCCTGGACCCGATCTCGACCCTGAAGGTCGAAGAACTGATCTACGAGCTGAAGTCCAAGTTCACCATCGTCATCGTGACCCACAACATGCAGCAGGCGGCGCGGGTTTCCGACTACACCGCGTTCATGTACATGGGCAAACTGGTGGAATTCGGTGACACCGACACGCTGTTCACCAACCCGGCGAAGAAGCAGACCGAAGACTACATCACTGGGCGTTACGGCTAGAAAGCAGCTGCAAGCCGCAAGCTTCAAGCGGCAAGTGAGAGCGGTTCAGGGTAACGACATAGATAGCTTGCAGCTTGTAGCTTGCAGCTCACAGCTTTTGCGGAGCAAACCATGATTTCGAAGGAAGGGTTAACCCATCACATCTCCCAGCAGTTCAACGCCGAGCTGGAAGAGGTGCGCAGCCACCTGCTGGCCATGGGCGGGCTGGTGGAGAAGCAAGTCAACGACGCGGTCACCGCGCTGATCGAGGCTGACTCCGGCCTGGCCCAGCAGGTGCGCGAGATCGACGACCAGATCAACCAGATGGAGCGCAACATCGACGAGGAATGCCTGCGCATCCTCGCCCGTCGCCAGCCGGCGGCCTCCGACCTGCGCTTGATCATCAGCATCTCCAAGTCGGTGATCGACCTGGAGCGCATCGGCGACGAAGCCACCAAGATCGCCCGTCGGGCCATCCAGCTGTGCGAAGAGGGCGAGGCCCCGCGCGGCTACGTGGAAGTGCGGCACATCGGCGACCAGGTGCGCAACATGGTGCGCGACGCCCTCGACGCGTTTGCCCGCTTCGACGCCGACCTGGCACTTTCCGTGGCCCAGTACGACAAGATCATCGACCGCGAATACAAGACCGCGTTGCGCGAGCTGGCCACCTACATGATGGAAGACCCACGCTCTATCTCGCGGGTTCTGAGCATTATCTGGGTGCTGCGCTCGCTGGAGCGGATTGGTGATCACGCGCGCAATATTTCCGAGCTGGTGATTTACCTGGTACGCGGCACCGACGTGCGCCACCTCGGCCTCAAGCGCATGAAGCAGGAAGTTGAAGGCACAAGTGGCGAATCCGCTAATGTTCCGGATGAAGCTGACGATAAGTAAGAGTGCCCGAGAAGAGCGCCCGGCCCTTTGGTCGGGCGTTTTTGTTTGTGCGCCTCGAATACGAAAAGCAGCACCCGCGAACGAAAAGTCCCGGCGTGACTGAAGAGTTTTGGCAAAGTGCCATCAGCCAGCGTTATGCTTGCCGGGATTTTTAAAGGGGTGGTCGATGAGTAAGGTAAGTGTGTTGGTGGTGGATGACGCTTCGTTCATTCGTGACCTGGTGAAGAAGTGCCTGCGCAACTACTTCCCTGGCATCAAGATCGAAGACGCGATCAACGGCAAGAAGGCCCAGGCGATGCTCGCCCGCGAAGCCTTCGACCTGGTCCTGTGTGACTGGGAAATGCCGGAAATGTCCGGCCTTGAGCTGCTGACCTGGTGCCGTGGGCAAGAGGCGCTCAAAGCCATGCCCTTTGTCATGGTCACCAGCCGTGGCGACAAGGAAAACGTGGTGCAGGCGATCCAGGCCGGGGTGTCCGGTTATGTGAGCAAGCCTTTCACCAACGAACAGCTGCTGACCAAGGTCAAGCAGGCGCTGAACAAGGTCGGCAAGCTCGACACCTTGATGAACAGCGCGCCGACCAAGATGAACTCGGCCTTCGGCAACGACTCCCTGAGTGCCCTGACCGGCGGCAAGCCGGCGGTGGTGGGGGCGGCTTCGGCCCCGGTCAATCCGTTCGCCAAACCGGCGGCCGCAGCGCCGGCCCCCGCCGCCGCGGCACCAGCGCGCGGCTTGCTCAACAGCCCTCCGGTCAAGGCCCCGGCGCCCGCGGCAGCGGCCAGTGGCGGTCGTGGCCAGGGCCAGTTGCGCCTGTCCAGCGGTAACCAGCAGTGCGTGATCAAGGCCCTGAGCATCAAGGAAGCGTTGCTGGTGGTGAAGCGCACCGACAGCCTGCCCCAGGTGCTGGAAAGCGCGGTGCTGGACCTGGAGCAGGGCGACAACGCCGAAGTGGCGCGACTCAATGGCTACCTGCATGCGGTGGTGGCGTTGGAGCCCAAGCCGGACAGCGAATGGCTGCAACTGACCTTCCGTTTCGTCGACCAGGACGCGCAGAAGCTCGACTACATCTCTCGCCTGATCGCCCGCGGCACCGCACAGAAGCACTTCGTTCCCGGCGCCTGAGCCTTCCCTCAGTCACGCAGGAGCCGGCAAGCCGGCTCCTGCGGTGATGCAAGGTGCTGCGGAAACCTGCTGAAAACACTTTTCCAGACAGGTTCTTAGCCTGCCGCCCAGGCAGGCTGCTGCGCTGTTCCCCGATCCAGCCAGCAACCGCTCATATCGGCCGTAGCCCTCAGGCCACAAGGCCTTGACCGTTCCCTCCGCATCCTGCTGCCGTACGTCCGATTGATTTTTTTGCCCTTGATTTATATCTGTTTGGATATAGATTGCTCATAGCGCTCCGTGTCTTTCAGCGCTTGCGGCCATGCCTTGAAACAACCCGGCGCGGCCGCTCCTGGCCATGTTGATTAGCCTTGTTCCTGGTCATTCACAGGAGAGGTTCGATGCCCAGGCACAAGGATGTGGTGTTTGTCGGGAGCGCGCTGCGGGATCTCCGGGCGTTCCCTGAAGATGCCCGCCGGGCCGCCGGTTTCCAGCTGGATCTGCTGCAGCAGGGTGAACAGCCCTACGATTGCAGGTCGGTGAAAACCATCGGTCCGGGCGTTTTCGAAATCAGGATCCATGAGGATTCAGGGGCGTTTCGGGTGTTCTATGTGGTCAGGCGGCCCGCGGCCATCTATGTGCTGCACGCGGTGCGCAAGACCACCCGCAAGACCGAAGCGCGGGATATCGAGCTGGCTCGTGCCAGATATCAAGAAGCAGGTTCACGCCATGACTGACCAACCGATCAACCAGCGCTTTGCCAGCGTCTGGGACGCCCTTGAAGCCACGCCCCAGGAGGCCGCCAACATGCGCCTGCGGGCCAAGCTGATGCTTGAACTGGGCAAGACCGTGCAAGCCTGGGGGGTATCGCAGAAGGAGGCGGCCAAGCGCCTCAATATCACCCAACCGCGGCTCAACGACGTGCTCAGCGGCAAGATCAACAAGTTCTCCCTCGATGCGCTGGTCAACCTGTCCGAGGCCGCGCAACTGGGCGTGGATATCCATGTCGACGCGTCGGGCACGCACCCTCTGGCCCCGGCCTGATTCACACAAGCTCCATATCCGGCTGTTAGCGTGCCTGCATAACCTGCCAAGAGGCTGCCCAATGCTTGTGCGCCTGCTGCTGTTGTGCGGACTGTCCCTGCTGGCCACCTCGCCGGCGGCGATGACCGTCTACAAGTCCATCGACGCCGAAGGCGTGGTGTCCTACAGCGACCGGCCTTCGCCGGGGGCCCAGGCGTTCGTGTTCCGCGACCGCATGGAAGAGCACCTGGAGCGTCAGGTGCGCCTGGATATCCAGAAGCACAAGGGCGTGGAGGCGGTGTATGTGCGCAATGACCTGTACGCCCCGGTGGAGATCGAGCTGGGTTTTGCCGGGCTGAGCAATGTCAGTGGCGCGCCCGGGCAGCCGATTCGCCAGGTGTTGCCGGCCCGCAGCAGGCAGCGTCTGGCGCTGCTCACGGCGACTCGTGCCGACCAGCCCTTGAGCTATGTCCCCATGTTCCGTTATTCCCTGGGGGACCCGGCAGGCGCCGCCCAGGCCTATCGCTACCCGCTGCCCTGGCGCGGCGGCCCGTTTCGCCTGACCCAGGGCGCCAATGGCCAATACAGCCATTTCGGGCCCAGGAGCCGCTACGCGATGGACATCGCCATGCCGGTGGGCACGCCGATCATTGCCGCACGTGGCGGGGTGGTGGTGAAGACCGAGAACGCCCAGAACGGGCGGGGCGACAACCCGGCCGGCAACTTCGTCCGGGTGCTGCACGACGACGGCACCATGGGCGTGTACCTGCACCTCAAGCAAGGTTCGGTGAGTGTGCGGGAAGGGCAGCGGGTGGCGGTGGGCAGCCCGTTGGGGTTGTCGGGCAACACCGGCAACAGCAGCGGGCCGCACCTGCACTTCGTGGTGCAGCGCAATACCGGGCTGGGGCTGGTGTCGATTCCCTATCAGTTCAACCCGCCGCTGGGGGATCTGCCGAATTTTGCCCTGGGCAAGAAATGACCGACTGCTGTAGACGCCGGCTTGCCGGTGAACGGGCCGAAGGGCCCGTCAATCCAGCATCAGCACCTTGGCCAGGATGATCTTCGGCCCTTTCATCTTCTTGATGATGATGCGCAGGCCTTCGACTTCCAGCACTTCTTCCTCTTCCGGCACCCGTTTCAGGGTTTCGTACACCAGGCCGGCGAGGGTTTCGGCTTCGATATGGTCCAGGTCGATGCCCAGCAGGCGCTCGACCTTGAACAGCGGCGTGTCACCGCGCACCAGCAGCTTGCCCGGCTGATAGGCGAGGATGCCGCGCTCGGTCTTGCGGTGTTCGTCCTGGATGTCGCCCACCAGCACTTCCAGCACGTCTTCCATGGTCAGGTAGCCGATCACCTTGCCGTCGGCTTCTTCCACCAGGGCGAAGTGCGAACCGCCCTTGCGGAACTGCTCCAGCAGCTGCGACAGCGGCATGTGCCGCGACACGCGCTCCAGCGGGCGGGTCAGCTCGGCCAGGTTGAACGACTCGGGAATGTGGTCCAGGGCCGCCAGTTCCAGCAGCAGGTCCTTGATGTGCAGCAGACCGACGAACTCGTTGCGCTCGCTGTCGTAGACCGGGTAGCGGCTGAACTTGTGGCGGCGGAACAGGGCGAGGATTTCCTTGAGCGGCGCATTGAATTCGACGCTGATCAGGTCTTCCCGGGAGTTGGCCCAGTCCACCACTTCCAGCTCGCCCATTTCCACGGCCGAGGCCAGCACGCGCATGCCCTGGTCGCTGGGGTCCTGGCCGCGGCTGGAGTGCAGGATCAGCTTGAGCTCTTCACGGCTGTAGTGGTGCTCGTGGTGCGGGCCGGGCTCGCCCTGGCCGGCGATGCGCAGGATGGTGTTGGCGCTGGCGTTGAGCAGGTAGATCGCCGGGTACATCAGCCAGTAGAACAGGTACAGCGGCACCGCGGTCCACAGCGACAGCAGCTCGGGCTTGCGGATCGCCCAGGATTTGGGCGCCAGCTCGCCGACCACGATGTGCAGGTAGGAAATGATGAAGAACGCGGTAAAGAACGACACGCCGCGGATCACTTCCGGGGAGTTGACCCCCACCGCGCCCAGCAGCGGCTCCAGCAGGTGGGCGAAGGCCGGCTCGCCGACCCAGCCCAGGCCCAGGGACGCCAGGGTGATACCCAATTGGCAGGCCGAGAGGTAGGCATCGAGCTGGCTGTGCACGGTGCGCAGGATCTGCCCGCGCCAGCCGTTCTTGTGGGCAATGGCTTCGACCCGGGTCGAGCGCAGCTTGACCATGGCGAACTCTGCGGCAACGAAAAAACCGTTGAGCAGGACCAGGATCAGAGCAAAAAGAATCATGCCGAAGTCGGCGAACAGAGACGCGAGGGTAAAACCAGGGGAAGGGTCCATGATGGAGTTTTGCGGGTTCCGTGTATTCGAAAAAGAAGGAAAGGCGGTGCCTGAAAGGCAGGCACAAGTGACGCAATGTAGCGGCTGACAGGGCAATTGCCTAGGGGCGAGTGGCTGTCAGCGCTGGTCGGTCAGGCTCTCGATGCGGTTTTTCTTCACCTGGGCCGGGGCGAAATGGCAGGTGAAGGTACTGCCGTGGCCCAGCACGCTGCTGATCTCCAGGCGCGCGCGGTGGCGCAACAGCACGTGCTTGACGATGGCCAGGCCCAGTCCGGTGCCGCCGGTGTTGGAGTTGCGGCTCGAATCCACCCGGTAGAAGCGCTCGGTGAGGCGCGGCAGGTGCTTGTTGTCGATGCCGATCCCCGAATCCTGCACGCTCAGGTGCGCGCCCTGGTCGTCGCCCCACCAGCGAATGCGGATGTTGCCTTCGGCCGGGGTGTATTTCACCGCGTTGAACACCAGGTTGGAGAAGGCGCTGCGCAGTTCCGCCTCGCTGCCCTTGAGTTGCACCGAGGCGTCGGCCTCCAGGCTGATGCGCTGGTTGCGCTCGCCGGACAGCGCCTGGGCGTCGCTCTTGATCGATTGCAGTAGCGCGTCGATGGGCACCGGCTGGTTGTCCGACGGGTAGTCGGTGGCTTCCAGCTTGGCCAGCAACAGCAGGTCGTTGAGCAGGGTCTGCATGCGCCCGCCTTGCTGCTGCATCTGCTGCAGGGCGCGGCTCCAGCGCGGGTTCACTTCCTCGACGTTGTCCAGCAGGGTTTCCAGGTAGCCGCAGATCACCGTCAGCGGGGTGCGCAGCTCGTGGGACACGTTGGCGATGAAGTCCTTGCGCATCTGTTCCAGCTGGTGAATGCGGGTCACGTCGCGCACCAGCATCAGGTGCTCGTTGTTGCCGTAGCGGGTGATGTACAGCTGGATACGCACGCGGTCGTTGGCCGGGGAGGGGATCTCCAGCGGTTCGGCGTAGTTGTCCTGCTCGAAGTACTCCTTGAAGCGCGGATGGCGCACCAGGTTGGTCACCGGCTGGCCGCTGTCCTGGGGCGTCTTGAGCCCCAGCAGGGTTTCGGCGGCGCGGTTCCACCATTCCAGGTTGCCGTCGCTGTCGAGCATGATCACCGCGTCTTTCAGGGCCGCGGTGGACTCCTGGACCCGGTCGATCACCGCTTGCAGGCGCCCGCGCACCCGCTGGTCGCGGCGTTGCAGGTGGTAGATGCTGTCGAACACTTCGCCCCACAGGCCGTAGCCATCGGGCGGCGCTTCGTCGGGTTGATGCAGGCGCAGCCATTCGTGCAGGCGCAGCAGCTGCTTGAGGGTCCAGGCCAGGTAGAGCCCTAAGCCGACGGCCAGGCTCCAGCCGTAGTAGCCGCTGATCAGGCCCACCAGCAGGCAGCCGGTGATCAACAGCAACAGGTGGCGAATCAGGGTGCCATGCCAGTTTTGATTCACTTTGGGGAGCAGCTCCATGCTGTAAGCCACAAGCTGCAAGTCCAGAGGCGGTCGGTTATCGACTTGCCGCTTGTGGCTTACCGCTTGCAGCTGTTGTTAGGCCTTGGTGGAAAAACGATAGCCGGTGCCGCGCACGGTTTGTACCAGATTCTCGTAGGCGTCACCCAGGGCTTTGCGCAGCCGGCGGATGTGCACGTCCACGGTGCGTTCCTCGACGTACACATTGCCGCCCCAGACCTGATCCAGCAGTTGGCCGCGGGTGTAGGCGCGTTCCTGGTGGGTCATGAAGAACTGCAACAGGCGGTATTCGGTGGGGCCCATTTCCGCGGGCTTGCCGTCGATGGTCACCCGGTGGCTGATGGGGTCCAGCAGCAGACCGCCGACTTCGATCGGCGCCTCGCCGTCGGTAGGGCCCGCGCGGCGCAGCACGGCCTTGAGGCGGGCGACCAGCTCGCGGGGGGAAAACGGCTTGGTGATGTAGTCGTCGGCGCCGACTTCCAGGCCCTGGATCTTGTTGTCCTCTTCGCCCTTGGCGGTGAGCATGATGATCGGGATGTCACCGGTCAGCTCGTCGCGCTTGAGGCGTCGCGCCAGCTCGATGCCGGAGGTGCCGGGGAGCATCCAGTCCAGCAGGATCAGGTCCGGCTTGCGGTCGACGATGATGGCATGGGCTTGCTGGGAGTTCTCTGCCTCCATGCAGTCATAGCCGGCCATTTCCAACGCAACGGCGATCATTTCGCGAATAGGCGCTTCGTCGTCAACGATCAGAATGCTTCTGCCAACCATGCTTGAACCTCTTGTCATTTAACTGTCTTGCGCCGCATTAGATAACGGAATTATTGCAGTCGTGTGACAGTATTTCAGGTCGGGCAGCGAGGTGCTGCTGCGTCGACTAAGCTTTGAGTCCGATTCCTGACAACCACAAAAGAAGGTTTCCCATGACTCTATTCAAGCAATCCCTCAAGGTCCTGCTGGTGGGCGCTGCCTTGGCTCTGCCGACCTTCGCCCTGGCCGCCGACCCGGCGATGAGCAAGGACGGCGTACTGGTGGATCACAAGGGCATGACCCTCTACACCTTTGCCAAGGATGCCGGCGGCAAGTCCATGTGCAACGGCCCATGCGCCGCCAACTGGCCGCCGCTGATGGCCGAGGGCAGCGACAAGGCGACGGGTGAATGGACGCTGATCAAGCGTGACGACGGCAAGATGCAATGGGCCTATGACGGCAAGCCGCTGTACAGCTTCGTGATGGACAAGAAGCCTGGCGACATGACCGGTGACGGCAAGATGGATGGCGCCTGGAAGGTCGCCAAGTCCGACTGACCTCGGGCCGTTCGCAGCCTGCGGCAGCGGCTACATGGATCTCTGTAGCCGCTGCTGAGCTATGGCGAAGCTGCGAAAAGGCCCGCAGGGCCTTGCTTGACGGTCTAACGCAATGCGTAATCCAGCACCACGCCGATAAAGATCGCCATGCCCGCCCAGTGGTTGTGCAGGAAGGCCTTGAAGCACTTCATCCGCTCGCGATCCCGGGTGTACCAGAATTCCCAGGCAAAACATGCCGCCGCCACCGCCAGCCCGAGGTGGAACCAGCCCCCCAGATTGAACCGTGCCCCGGCCAGCAGCAGGCAGCCCAGCGACAGGCCCTGCAGGGAGAGAATGATCACCCGGTCGGCATCGCCGAACAGGATCGCCGTGGACTTGACCCCGATCCTCAGGTCATCGTCGCGGTCGGTCATGGCGTAGTAGGTGTCGTAGCCCACGGTCCACAGCAGGTTGGCGATGTACAGCAGCCATGCAGTGGCCGGCAGTTCGCCGTTCTGCGCGGTGAAGGTCATCAGGATGCCCCAGGAATACGCCGCGCCCAGGACCACCTGCGGGTAATAGGTGTAGCGCTTCATGAAGGGGTAGCAGGCGGCCAGGGCCAGGGCGCCGAACGACAGCCAGACCGTGGTGGCATTGGTGCACAGCACCAGCAGGAAGGCGGCGCCCATCAGTATCGCGAACAGCGCCAGGGCCTCCTTGGCGCTGACCTTGCCGGTGGCCAGGGGCCGCTGGTCGGTGCGCTTGACCTGGCCGTCGACCTTGCGGTCGGCGAAATCGTTGATGGCGCAGCCGCCGGCGCGGGTCAGGACCACGCCGAAGGTGAAGATCAGCACATGGCTCAGGGAAGGCTTGCCTTCGGCGGCGATCCATAGCGCCACCAGGGTGGGCCACAGCAGCAGGTAGATGCCGATGGGCTTGTCCATGCGCGCCAGTTGCAGGAAGTCCCAGGCCCGCGGGTGCAGGCGATTGAGGGATTTGAGCAGGCTCAGGTACATCAGCAGGCCTCCGGTCGGGCGTCTATGGCGGTCCACAGGCTGGGCAGGAAAACTTCCGCCACCAGCAGGCTCAGGGGCCCGCGATCGAAGCGCGAGCGCCGGCCCCACAGGCCGCTGCCGGCAACGGCGGTGGGCAGCCAGCCTTGAGGATAGCGGCAGACTTCAATCGGCTGGCGGGTGAAGGCCTGGTCGCAGAACAGCAATTCGCCCAGCGAGCGGCTGCCCAGTTCGTCGATGTTCAGGCCGCCTTCAAGCAGGGCGCTGCGGGCGGCCACGCTGCGGGCAAAGACCCAGGCTTCGCCGTGCCCACGCAGGTACACCTCGCGCACCCAACCTTCGCTCTGTGCGGGCAGGCCGAGGGCGGCGCATTCGTCGTTGCGCAGGGTTTGCCACTCTTCCACCAGCGGGGTGACGCTGAAGGCATTGTGGGAGAGCCGGGTCAGGCGTCGGGTCAGCGATCCTTCATCGAACAGCCAGTTCGCAACAGGTGCGCCGGGGATCGGGGACAAATGGCTTTGCACCAGCCAGGTGGGGGCCGGGGCGGGGGGCATTGAGTGCGGCACAGTGGGTCAGTATTGGCAGCAAATGAGGCGGCGAGCTTAGCATGACGACCGTCGGTTTTGATTGATCGAGGACGTCCGGCGGCACGAACGTGCTTGCATCTGCCGGTAGTGATCAGTAAAAAACCCCAGTGCCGGACGCTGATCAGCGTGGCCTTCAGAGTCGATCCATCGACCGACCCACCGGCAAAGCCTGAACCCTTGAGGAAATGCACCAATGAAAAAGTGGCAATGTGTGGTCTGTGGCCTGATTTACAGCGAAGCGGAAGGCTGGCCGGACGACGGTATTTTGCCGGGTACCCGTTGGGAAGACGTGCCCGCGGACTGGCTCTGCCCGGACTGCGGCGTGGGCAAGATGGATTTCGAAATGATCGAGATCGCGTGATCGATTTTTGTGGCTTGAACAACCAATGACAAGGAGCAGGGAATGAGCGCACCGGTGGTGATCGTGGGTACGGGGCTGGCGGGTTACAACCTGGCCCGGGAGTTTCGCAAGCTCGATGGCGAGACGCCGTTGCTGCTGATCACTGCCGATGACGGCCGTTCCTATTCCAAGCCGATGCTCTCCACCGGCTTCGGCAAGAACAAGGACGCCGACGGCCTGAGCATGGCCGAGCCCGGCGCGATGGCCGAGCAGCTCAAGGCCGAGGTCCGCACCCACACGCGCATCAGCGGTATCGACCCGGGCCACAAGCGCCTGTGGATCGGCGAGGAAGCGGTGGCCTATCGCGACCTGATCCTGGCCTGGGGCGCGGAAACCGTGCGCGTGCCGGTGCAGGGCGACGCCGAGGAACTGATTTTCCCGATCAACGACCTGGAAGACTACGCGCGCTTTCGCAACGCCGCGGCCGGCAAGCACCGGGTGCTGTTGCTGGGGGCCGGGCTGATCGGCTGCGAATTCGCCAATGACCTGATCCTCGGCGGCTACAGCGTGGACCTGGTGGCCCCCTGCGAACAGGTGATGCCGACCCTGCTGCACCCGGCCGCCGCGGCGGCGGTCCAGGCCGGGCTGGAAAGCCTGGGGGCGCGCTTCCACCTGGGCCCGGTGCTCAACCGCCTGCAACGCAACGCCAATGGCCTGGAGGCTCACCTGTCCGATGGCCAGGTGATCGCCTGCGACCTGGTGGTCTCGGCCATTGGCCTGCGTCCACGCATCGACCTGGCGGCCGCCGCCGGGTTGCAGGTCAATCGCGGCGTGGTGGTGGACCGCGAGCTGAAGACTTCCCACGCCAACATCTACGCCCTGGGCGATTGCGCCGAGGTCGATGGCCTCAACCTGCTGTACGTGATGCCGCTGATGAGCTGCGCCCGGGCGCTGGCGCAGACCCTGGCCGGCAAGCCGACGGCGGTCAGCTACGGGCCGATGCCGATCACCGTCAAGACCCCGGTCTGCCCGCTGGTGGTGTCGCCACCACCGCGTGGCGCCGAAGGTGTCTGGACCGCTGAAGGGCAGGGCACCGACATCAAGGTTCTGTGCCGCAATGCCGAGGGCCAACTGCTGGGCTACGCCCTGACTGGGGCGGCGGTGATGGAAAAGCTGGCCCTGAACAAGGAACTTCCGGCGTTGCTGGCTTAAATACCGGTCGTTCTGTCGGAATAACCCGGCTCTGGCCCCTACAAAGGTCGCGGGGAGACTGGCGCGGCTCTCAAGCGCGTGCCATCCTCACACCCGTCTGCCGCAGCGTAGAGCCTGCGGCGCCTTGGGCGCTGTTCCCGTGAACAGCACGGACATAACAACAAAAAACCGTCAAAGAGGCTTCACACTATGCGTAAACCAGAACTCGCCGCAGCCATTGCTGAAAAAGCGGACCTGACCAAAGAGCAGGCCAATCGCGTGCTCAACGCCATCCTTGAGGAAATCACCGGGGCTCTGCACCGTAAAGACAGCGTCACCCTGGTCGGTTTTGGTACTTTCCTGCAACGTCACCGTGGCGCCCGCACCGGCAAGAACCCGCAGACCGGCGAGCCAGTGAAGATCAAGGCCAGCAACACCGTGGCATTCAAACCGGGCAAATCGCTGAAAGACAGCGTCAACCCATAAGCATTGAGCGGGCTCCCGGCAGCGGGAGCGCGCAGGGGAAAATAGGCACGCCGAGCGCATCGGGTGCCTATTTTTTTTTGCGCTCGCATTTGCGTGCAGTGGCGGTTGTGTGAAGGGGCTAACGATCGCTGGGCATCTTAGTTCAAGTACTGACTGCCACGAATCCGCCGTCCCAGCACATCCAGCAGATCACCGCCGTCACGCAACAGAATGGCGCTGGCGTGGGCGATCTGTGTCAGGTCGGTGGCATCGGCGTGGCGGCTGTCCAGATGCACGATGCTTTCCATCAGTTGAGTCACCGCGAGGATGCGGTAGGCGGCACTGGCATGCAGTTCTTCCAGGGGCGCGCGGGTGTCGATAAACAGGGTGGGAGTGGAGGATTCGTTGCTGGTTAGCGCGATACGGTCCGTCATGGTGTGTTGCTCCGTGAGTTATCAAGAGCTGCCATCGGCTCGCCGTCAAACGAGTTGGGTGGCAACTGTACGCAGGTTGACGGACCGGTCTCACGCAACCCGGCGCACCCAAAGGTGCCCCACGTACAGTTGCCATAACGCAATGCTGCGGGCACAGGTGGGCCCGAGCGTAGAGATGAGGCAATGCACGTCGTGAGAGATGTTGCGGGCCGTCAAACCCGATCACGAATGAGTCGTGACAGGCGCGAGGATAGGGAGCGAGAAGAGGGTGGTCAACCCGATGTGTGTAGCCTGAAGCAACCTTTTGTATCCGCAGATGGCTGTTGATTTTGCTTGCCGCTTGAAGCTTATAGCTGCCCTTGATTTTTGCCTGTCGATTGCCCGTGGATCCGCTTGCGAAGCGGCCATGGCGTGGCTAGGATGCGCGCTTGTTTGAATTGTGATCTAAGGCCAAGGATGACCCGCCCCACTGACAGATCCGCTTCATGGACAGTGTTGTTGCGCTGCCTGGGAAGCCTCGGTTCAACGGCCCTGATCCTGGGCTGCCTGCTCACCCTTGGCCTGTCATCGGCCTCTGCCGGTAACGGTTCGCAACTGGGGCAGATCGGTTATCGCGAAGCCCTCAGCTGGTTCCACAGCCAGCAATACGACAGCCCCGGCGCCTGGCTTTGCGGCTACTCCCTGGCCCGCGAGGACTACAGCGTGGCGCCCAAGGCTCCGCGTCTGCTGGTGGAAGTGGACCAGCGCTTTCTCTACCTCAAGTCCGCCGGCCAACTGGTGGAACTGACCGGCGCCACCCAGGGCCCCGAGCGCAGCGAGTACCAGAACGCCAGCGCCCATATCCGCGTCACCCTGAACATCCTCAAGCGCAACAATTTCAGCGAGTACCAGGAGTCGCACGACCGCCAGGTGCTGGCGCGCGTCGAGATCAACGACCAGGTCGAAACCCTCACCCTCAAGGGGCAATCATGCGGTACTTGAACTTGGCAGGCCTTAGCCTGCTGATCGCCAGCGCGGCCATGCCCGCCCTGGCGGATGAATCGAACCCGGGCAAGGGCTGCTACGGCTACCTCACCGAACTGGTGCGCAGCAGCGATTTTCCCTACCGCGACTTCACCACCCCGGAGCACCTCAAGCTGTTGATCGACCGCGATGAGGGCGATGAACTGAGCCTGCAGCTGTTCTACGAAACCTCCGGCAGCGGGATCATCGGCTGGGTCCGCTACGACGTGCCGCAGCAGGCACTGTGGAATGTCAGCATCGACCCCGAAGAGCCCCAGGCGCTCAAGTTCGACCCGCGTTTTGCCCGGGCCTATGCGTCCTGCCTGGAGTCGCGCTAGGCCTCGGCCAGACGCCACTGGCGCTGTGCAGAGTTGCCGAGTGGTTCCTTGATTGTTGCCAGTCATTGCTTGAAAATTTGCCGTCATCCGAATCACCCTTTCAGCATGGAACGCGAATCTCTTGTCCTCCTACCGCATTCAAGAAGCCGATCTCGATATTCCTGACGCCTGGCAGGACCAGAGCATCAACATCTTCAAGCTGCCCGCCGTCGGTGGCGCCCAGGAAGCCAGTTTTGTCATCAGCCGCGACGCGAGCCAGGGCGATGCCGCCTTTGCCGATTATGTCGCCGGGCAACTGCGCTCCGCCGAACAGCAACTGCCGGGTTTCAACCTGATCAAGCGCTGGGATTTCGACATGCACGGCCACGCCGCGGTGCTGTTGGACTACAGCTGGCAGCGCGAAAGCCGCGAGCTGATGCTGCGCCAGGTGTTCATTGAACGTAAGCCGGCGGTGCTGATCACCACCCTGACCACCACGGTCAATGATCTGGTGCATCACGAGCCAGCCTGGAAACAGGCCATGCAGAGCCTCAAACCCCAGCCTTCGGTGGCCTGATCCTCCAGGTCGAGTAACACAGCATGGATATGTTGGCAGCAGCCCGTCTGGGGGATGAAATCGCCCACGGTTTTGGCGTGGCGGCGATGGTGGCGGGGGCTGTTGTCGGGGCCCTGATTGGCGCCGCGGTGGTGGCGGCGACCGTGGCCACCGGTGGGGTGGCGATCGCCATCATCGCGGGTTCGGTCGCCGCGGGCGGCCTGTCGATGTTCCAGATCGCCAAGGGCCTGAGCACCCTCTTCAACCTGCCCGAACCCAGCACGGGGGTGCTGGTGGAGGGCAGCTTCAATGTTCGCATCAACCTGCGCAACGCCATGCGCGCGGGCCAGGACCATTCGTCCTCGTGCAGCGGCCTGCCGCTGAACCACCCGATCTGGCCGTTCCCGGTGCTGATCGCCGAGGGCAGCGCCAAGGTCACCATCAACGGCAAGCCGGCCGCACGCCTGCAAAGCAAGATGGTCTGCGGCGCTCATATCAAGACCGGCAGCGAAAACACCTTCATTGGCGGGCCCACGGTGCAGGTGGCGTTCGTCCTGGATATCGAAGGCTGGATGCACACCGGGCTGGAAGCGCTGGGGTTGGCGGCGCTCGGCGCCGGGCTGGTGGTGGCGGCCATGGCGGGAGTGGCGGCACTGGCCGGAGCCCTGGCAGTGGGCGCCGCGGTGTATGGCGGCATGGCCCTGCTGGGGGATCTGGGCGACCGCCTGGGGCCGGGCTATCGCGACCTGCTGCAAGGCGTCGCGGGCATGGCCCTGCTGGGATTGGGGCCGAAGCTGGCGGGCCGGAAGCCGGCGACAGCCACCACCGCCGAGTTGACCTCGCGGCGCGCCTACTTGAACGAGAAGTTCGGTCGCAGCGGCAACCTGAACCAGGACATCAACTACCGCGGCAATCGCGAGGTGGCGGCGAAGTTCTTCGAGTCCAAGGGGTACTCGAAAGTCGATGCCGAATCCTACATGAACGGCCTGGACTTCAATCATCCGGTGAGCGTGGAGACCCTGGCCCCTGGCAAGAACCTGTGGCAGTACCAGTCTCCCGGGGCGCCCCAGGGCAACTGGTATACTCTCAGCCCGCGGGTCCAGCCGACCGAGCTGGGGATCAACCCCATGGGTACCAACCGCGCCGCCAACACCATTGAACCCAAGGTTCTCAATTCCTATGGCACGACCCGCAAAGTCGAGGTTCTGCGCAGTACGGCGGCGGCGACCGATGACTTCTGGTCGGTCAAGGGGCAGTCCTACTCCGCCAAGGGCGGGGCGCAGCAGTTGTTTTCCAATGACAAAGGCGCTTTCGGAGCGCTCTCACCCGGTGGGCCATGAAACCAATCGACTACATTGACCGCGCCCTGGCGCTGGTGGCCAAACGAGCCCAGGCCCTGCCTGGCTACGAGGTCTTCGAATCCCTGGAACAGCAGTTGAAGTACGTGCGTGCGGTATTGCTGGACCGCAGCCTGGATCGCTCCGGGCTGCACCGGATCAGCATCGGCAGCATTGCCGTGAAGGAGTTCGACGAAACCGACCCCGAACTGGCACGGGCACTGAAGGAAGCCCACTACGTGGCGGTGCAGACGGGGCGCGGGCTGAAGGTCGATCTGCCCTGAGGTCTATGCCCTCATGTCCGCAGCGCGACCCAGGAGCGGCATGACGTTCCACGATCTGTTGGTCCGCCGTGAAGAGATGTTCTCGATGGGTATCGAAGAAGTCTCCGGTCGTCATTACGTCTCCTTCCCGGTCAGCCTCGGCGTGGTCGACTACGAGGAGTACTACGCCATCGATCGCGCGACCTTCGAGCGGTTCGAACAGGATCTGCCGGCCGCGCTGGAGTTCGTCACCCGCGCCAGGATCTGAGTGAGGTCAAAACCCTAACTGAGGTGTTTGTAAGTGACTGAGCAAGAATTGAAGGCCTATGTAGAAAAGGCGGATGCCGACACGGTACGTATTCGGGTCATTGACGCTTCGCTGGACGCGGCCCTGGTGGCTCTGGGGTTTGGCGCAACCTTCGAACCGGGGGTTTATGCCCTGGACGTAGCGGACGACGGGCGCAAGGCGCAGCTCTTCGATGCCTTGCGCACGCTCGGCGTGGCCTTTGCCGATGGCAAGGAATGGTGCCCGGCCGAGGTTTTTGAATACCTGCGTGACATGAACCTGCTCAGCGGCGCGTTCACCCGGGTTTCCTGGCGAGAGCCCGGGCGTTATCACCTGGTCGAGGTCTGATCGTTCGAGTCAGCAGACTGCCATTCGCCAGTGACGGGCTTATACGGGACCGAGATGAAATTCAACGATCTATTTGTCAGCCGCGAGGAAATGTTCTCGATGGGCATCGAAGAACTCAGCGGCCAGCACTACGTCTCCTTCCCGGTCAGCCTCGGCGTGGTCGACTACGAGGAGTACTACGCCATCGATCGCGCGACCTTCGAGCGGTTCGAACAGGACCTGCCGGCCGCGCTGGAGTTCGTCACCCGCGCCAGAAAGCGCGAGCTGGATCAGTTGCTGATCATCCAGCCGGGCAGCCATCGCGGCACGGCGATCTGACCGTCGTTGAGCCCGATGTACAGGCCTCTGCTCACTTGCCGAACGCGGCATTGATCTCCTTGAGGCTATGGCTGTAGTGCTTTTTCTTCGGATGGAAGTAGACCTCTTTCAGGCTCTTGGAGGTCAGCAGCGGGCTCATGTCGCCGTCTTTCAGGTCCCAGAATTGCAGTGAGCTCAGGCGCTCCATTGCCGGGGCGAACGACACCGAGTCGAGCTCGGAAATGAACACCTCCTCAAGGGTCTTGTTTTCCGACAGGAATCCGTAGTCCCGTAACTGGCTGCATTTTTCGACGTGCAGGGTCTTCAGGCTCTTGAGCGCGTTGATGGCGCTGATATCGAGCATCTTCGGGCTGTGCTGGATCTGAATCGATGCCAGCTCGTCCAGCGTCTCGAGGCCGGCCAGTCGCTCGATGTTGCCGCCGCTGATTCGCAGTTCCTGCAGTGCGCTGAGCTTCGAGAGAAACCCGCAATCCTGATTCTTCACCGCCACCAGCAGCAGGTGCTTGAGCCGGGGCAGTTCCAGGGGCTCCAGCGCTTCGTCGGCGCCGGTGATGTAGAGCGTCTCCAGGCTGGGCAGTCGCGAGAAGTCGATACGTTCCTTGAGGTAGGGGATCGACAGCAGCTTCAGCTGCGGCAACGCGTACAGCGGGCTCAAATCCACCTGCTTCAGGTCGAGGTCGTCCGACAGGTCCAGCGCTTGCACGCCGCTGTGCCCATTCAGCGCGCTCAGGTCCAGCGGCGCACCCTTGGCCGCTTTGGCAGAGCCCATGACCCGGAGGTTGGCGTAGCCCTTCTTGCTGGCGTACTCGACGCCTGCGGCGAACTGGTGGGCCGGTATTTCCAGGGCGTCTATGTCTTCGTTGTAGCTGAAATTCTTCATTACTTACCCCCACATGATCCGGATTTCTTGAACTTGTTGTCCAACTTCGTGGCCAATCTGTTCACCTTGCGCTGGGTCTTGGCGTCCGCAGCTTCGTAATACTTTTTGCCTGGCGAGTTGACATTCGGGCTGTTGGCGAACTTCGCCGAGTTGCGCGCGTTGTACTTCTGCATCAGGCGATGTTCCACCATGAAGCCCATCTTGCTGTCGCCGAAGTCCAGGTGGGCGAACTGCGTAGCATTGGCCTTGCCCTTGATGCGGGCAAGCATCGAGCTGTTCATGCGGGTCACCGGGCCTTTGCCGATGTAGGAGATCTTGCCGTTGGTGAAGATGTAGGTACCTGTCCAGCCGAGCGGATCAAAATACGTCAGCGGGTTGGGGCCGTAGGTGTAGAGGTTCAGGCCGCCTTCGAGCCCGATGGGGTCGGGGCTGATATAGCGGCCGATATCCGGGTCGTAGAAGCGGAACGTGTTGTAGTACAGCCCTGTCTCGCGGTCATGGTACTGACCTTGAAAACGCAGGTTCTGTTCCTCGAGGTAATAGGGTTCGCGCTCTTCTTCGGCAATGCTGCCCCAAACCCGGTAACGGGCCTGCCAGACGCTGTGCCCATCGACCTCCGTCAGCTGTTGCGGCAGGCCATTGAGGTCGTTGTGATAGTGCCGGACCTTCTGCAGGGCGCCCGTACCATCGATCCGGGCCAGCACTTCGAAGCCATCGTCGAGATACAGATAGAGGCTGGTGGTGCTGTTGCGCTGCTCTTGCAGCAAGCGCAGGCCATCCCAGGCGAAGCGGGTTTCGCCCAGTAGATAGCCTTGGGCGTCATGTTCGGTTTTCTGGATGCGGCGACCCAGGGGGTCGTAGCTCATCCTGACCGTTGTTTCCTGCTGGCCGGCCTGATTGCGCACCTCTATCAGGCGGTGTTCAGCGTCATAGCGCATGTGCTGTATCAGGTGGCCGGCGCTGCGTTTCTCGATCAGCCGGCCAAAGCCGTCATAACGCAAATGCTTGTCCTGAAACACGCGCTGCTGATTATGCAGGACCGATCCGGACGCGGCCGATTGGCCATCCAGCAGGTTGGCGGCAGCGTCGTAGGCAAAGGTTTCGGTCTGGCCCAGGATATTGTCCTGGCTGGCGATGATGCGTTCGCTTGCATCGTAGTGATACAGCTGGTGGTACCCGCCGCGTGGGCGCTGTTCGAGCCGGCCGATGAGATTGTCGGCAGGATCATACTCAAAGTGCTTGCGCACTGGCGCCGGCAGCGCCGCTGGCTGCTGGGCCGGACGTTGCAGGCGCGAGCGCAAGCGCCCGGCGCGATCATATTCGCTGAGGGTCGTGAGGTGGCCCTGGGTCCGCAGCACCTCGCGGTGCAGGCGGTCTCGCTCGAAGTCGCTGATCACCTGGCCGTCCACATTGATCTGGTGCAGGTGGCCGCTACCGTAGTACAGGCGGTTGATCCAGCGCTCATCAGGCAGCTGGCTCTGGCACAGGTTGCCCAGCTCGTCGTAGTGATGCTGCAAGCGCCCGGCCGCGCTCTGCTCTTCCAGCAGTTGGCCGAGGGCGTCATAGGTGAAGGACAGGGCTTGCGACTGCTGGTTCTGGCCGGTAAAGACCACGCGTGTCAGTTGATCCAATGGATCATGCTGATACTCAGTCAATCCATCGGCGGTGATCTTGGTGAGAATCCGCCCCACCGCATCGCGTTCCAGGCGATGGATGATTCTCGGCGGTTCCACGTTGCCCGCGGGGGCGGCCAGGTACTCCACGCCAACCACGTTATCAAGCAGGTCGTAGTGGTACTGCTGCACGCTGCCATTGAGGTCCTGCTGCCGGATCAGGCGATCCCCGGCATCCCAGGCAAATCGGTAGCTTTCAGCGTTTTCGTTGCTCAGCGCCTGAAGGCGGCCGTAGGCGTCGTGGCTGAATTGCACCCGGCGTCCATGGGCATCGATGCGTACCTGAAGCTGGCCCTGTCGATCGTACTGATAGTGGGTGGCGTGCCCGGCCGGATCGATGTAACCGGTCAGCTGGCCGCAGTGGTCACGCAGGAACTGCTCGACGCGGCCGTCCGCGAGCTGGTTGCGCAGCAAGCGCCCACGGGCGTCGTGCTGGTAGAGCGTCTGTTCGCCCGAGGCATCGGTAACGGCCTGCAGATAGCCGCGCAGGTCATAGCTGAAATGGGTCGGATAGCCGGAGCAATCGGTGAACCGCAGCAATTGCCCCAGGTCGTTCCATTGCAGACGCTTGGTCTTTGCGCTGGCATCGGTGATCTCGACTATCCGGCCCTGGCTGTCATAGCGATAGCGGGTGGCATGGCCCAGAGGGTCGGTTTCACTGATGCAATTGCCGCGCGGATCGTAGTCGTAGGTCCAGCTGTTGCCGGCGGCGTCGGTTTCGATTCGCGGTAGCGACCAATGCTCCAGCCAAAGGGTCGACTCCCGCCTGCCGAGGGGGTCGAGGGTTTCGCTGAGGTTGCCGGCTTCGTCGTAGCTGAGCTGGAACTGCCCGCCCTGAGGGTCCGTTGCGCCGAGTAGCTGGCGTTCGTCATTCCACTGGAATTGCCAGGTCTGCCCCAGGTTGTCGGTGTACCCGGTGATTTGATGCTGTTTGTCCCAATGCCGTGTGCTCTGGCGTTGCAGGCCGTCCTCGATCCGGGTGATACCCGCCTGCAAGTCATAGTCAAAACGGTACTCTTCACCGTCATCGGTCCAGTGCCGGACCACGCGCCATTCGAGGTCATCGATCTGCGCCCACTGATAGAAGCAGCGCAGTCCGCTGGGCAACTGGTGTTCCACCATGTGCCCGCCCTCATAGGCAAAGCGCCGCTGTACTTGCTGGCTGGCGTCCTCTACCTGTGCCAGGTCGCCATTGGCGTCATAAGCATAACGGGCGAGGATTTCCCGCTGCTGGTCCGGGTACAGGCGCTCTATCTGCTGGACCCGGCGGGGCCATTGCGCGCTGTAGATCAGTTCGACTTGAACCAGATCGAAGGTGTCGCGCAGGCGGATCAATAGCCCGGCCGGGTCATAGTCGAGATAAATGCGGTTGTCGTTGCGGTCGCCGAACTGGCTCAGGCGCAGCCGCGAACCCTGCACGGGATCGGGCTCGAAAAGCCGGTACAAGCCGTTGTTGCTTTCGATCAGCAACTGACCGTTGCTGTTGCGCCGGACACTCAGCCCCTCGCCTGGGCTGAAGGCTGCCCCGCCCAGGGCAATCGAGCCCATGTCGATGCGCCGGCCCTGCTCATCGAGGTACACCAGGTGTTCGCCGCCCTCGGGGTGATGCTCGATCAGTACGCTGATCTCGTAAGGCACACTCCAGCCGTTACCGAACAGCCCGTCGCGGCGCTGATCGAGGCTGTTGTAGAAGCGCTGCCAGTCGATGGGCAGCAGGCCCGGCAAGACGAAGTCCAGGTCCGCGGCGCCACCCAGGACCTTGGCCCCGGTCGCCGCATGCACCGGGTTCGGCGAGCCCACCACGGCGTTGGTCAGGGCCCCAACGGCCTGGCTGACCACAAACGAGTTGACCCCCGCCAGCAACATGCAGGGCAGGTTGGCCTTGAAGTTGCCCTTGCCGCCCTTGAGCATCATCAGCACGGTAATCGCCAGGCCTATTCCCGGGGTCTTGCCGCTGCGGATCTCACGCACCACCACCGAGCCACCGCCGATGGACACGTTGGACGACACCATGCCGGCCGCGACCACCTTGGCATCGCAGGTGCTGCGGTCGCCGCTGCGCACGGCCGGCTGGCCGTTGATGGAGACCTTTTCCGAGCCTTCGGCCAGAAACTGCGGCGGCATCGGCGGGTGCTTGGTGCACGTCACCAGGTCCAGCGGCTTGGGTTCTGCACCGGGAGCGGGGGTGGCGACAGTCGGACGCCACATCTGCGAGAAGAACCCCTTGGCCATGTCCAGGAAGCCGGGTTCCGCTTCCGCCGGCCCCGGTGACTCGCTGGCGGGCGCTTGGCTTTCCGGGGTGCCTGAGGGCGGGGCAGGGGGCGGGGCCGTACCGGCGGCCCGTGCGGCCGGAATGTTATTGGTCAGGGTGTCGGTGGAGCCGCTGAGGATGGTGGCCTGCACGGAGGGCGGAAACAGCGCGTCGCCTATCCAGTCGCACATCTTCGTCAGGCCTTTGTCGGCCCCGGTCTTGCTCATCGCCAGCCCGACGATCACCCCCACTACGGCGCCCAGCAGGCAGGCTCCGAGCCCGCCAGTGGCCACGGTAATGCCGGTCGCGGCCACCACGGCGGCAGTGGCCAACGCGGTAATCGCGATGTTGGCGGCGACCTCCAGCACACCGCTGAGGATGTCCGCCATCACCGAGCTGTGTTCGAGCCCGTCGCCCAGGCGTGCGGCCCACAGGAGCGCGTCAGACATGCCGGAGGCTCATCATCAAGGCGTGTCGAAGTTCAGGGACTGCCTGATGCTGGCCCAGTGCGCGGCGTCGCTATCGTTCAGCGGTTGCGCCTTGACGTAGCTGAGGGCAAGCATCTTGCGGGTGCCGGGCAGGACCAGGGCCAGTTGGTACTGGAAGACCTGCTCGGTGCCCTTGTTGAACTGGCTGCGCAGTTCCAGAGCGTCGACTTCCTGGGCGCTGCCCACGCGCACGGCCACGCTGGGCTGGTAGCGCAGCTCCTGGACCTGTTGTTCGAGTTTCTTGAGCTGGCTGTCGAAGTTGCTCTGCAGGGTCTCACCCTCGGCCAGCTGGCTGCGGCTGACGATCAGCGAAGTGCCCAGCTGCGGGAACTTGAGGATATTGATCGATGCGTCCAGCAGCTCGCTGGGCGGCAAGGCGAACTGAAATTCGTTGATGCGATAAGTCATGGCGCTGGGCTCTCGTTAGGGCTTGCCCTGGGGCTTGGGAAACATGGCGTCGACGCTGGCATCGATGCTGCCTTTGACGCCCTGGCCTTCAGGGGTCGCGCCGGCACCGCCGCCGTTGTTCAGGTGCAGCACGCCCCCGGTATTGAATTCGGCGTCGCCTGAGGCATAGAAGCTGATCTGCTTGCCGCTGAGGTTGATCTGGCCGCTGGCGTTCAACTCCAGCACGCTTTCGCCGCAGACCAGGCGCAGGTTCTCGCCGACCTCGATGATGTAGCTCTGGCTGATGCTGTCGGTCTTTTTGCCGCCGACCACCAGTACGTCGAGCTCCTTGACCGCGCGCAGGCGGGCGGAGCCGATGGTCACGGTCTCGTCGCGGCCAATACTCTTGACCCGGTCATTGCCCACCGAGTGGCTTTCATTGACCTCGACCACGATGTCCTGGTTGCGCTCGGCGTGGATGTACAGCTGCTCGGCGCCCTTTTTGTCTTCCATGCGGATTTCGTTGAAGTTGGCCGGGCTGCCGCCCTTGCTGGAGCGGCTCTTCATGCCGCTCTGGGTGGCGTTGGCCGGCAGGTCGTAGGGCACGGTCTGCTCGGCGTTGTACACCCGGCCGGTGATGATCGGGCGGTCGGGGTCGCCTTCCAGGAAGCTGACGATGACTTCCTGGCCGATGCGCGGGATCTGCATCGAGCCCCAGTTCTTCCCGGCCCAGGCCTGTGACACGCGAATCCAGCACGAGCTGTTTTCGTTGGACTGGTCGTGGCGGTCCCAGTGGAAGTGCACCTTGACCCGGCCGTACTGGTCGGTCCAGATCTCTTCCCCGGCCGGGCCCACCACTCGCGCGGTCTGCGGGCCCTGGACCATCGGCTTGTGGGTGCTGGCCAGGGGCCGGAAGCTCTGCTGGCCGTCGATGCAGATCAGGTGGCTTTCGAACTGCGCCGAGCCGCCGCCAGCGCCGCTCTCCAGGCTTTCCTGGACCAGGTAGTAGCGGATGCCGACGATCAGGTATTCACGGTTCTGGTCCTGGCGGCTGAAGCCGGTGAGGCTGAACAGGTTGCCCACCCCCAGGCCCCGCGCGTTGCCGCTGAGCTCGATGCGTTCGTGCAGGCTCTGCAGGGCCTCGATGCGGGTCTGTGCGTAGTGCTCGCCGTCGCTGCTCTGCACGTAGGTGCCGGGGTAGTCGTAGAGCGGGTAGTCGCCGGCGCTGTGCGGCCGGGGCATGGCCGAGCGCACGTCGATGCGTGCGCTGGGGCGCTGGAAGTCATAGTCGTTGAGTTCCAGCGAACCGGGCTGCACCTCCTGGGCCAGGTGCCAGTCGAACATATGGTCGCGCTCGCGCTGCTGCTCGTCCCGCGGGTAGTAGGGCACCGAGACGTAGCCGGGCACGCTGCTGTGGGCGCCGTAGGCGTCGGCCAGCACCAGCACGTGGCGGTCTTTCTCGTGGCGGAAGAAGTAGTAGATGCCTTCCTGTTCCATCAACCGGCTGACGAAGTCGAAGCTGGTCTCGCGGTACTGCACGCAGTATTCCCACTCCCGGTAGGGGCGGCTCAGGGCGTCTTCGAAATCGGAAAAGCCCAGGTCGCGGAACACCTGCTTGATGATCTGCGGGATGCTCAGGTTCTGGAAAATCCGGCAATCGGAGGTGCGGCTGAGCAGCCACAGCCAGGGCCGCAGCGTCACCTGGTAGCTGGCGAACTGGCCGCTGTCGATGTTCTGGCTGCAGCGCGCGACGATGCCGTGGAAGTGGCGCTGGCCACCGCCGTCCAGCTGCACGCTGAGGCCCATGGGCTTGCCCAGCAGATGGTTGAGGTCGATGTTGGCGTCGCTGGACGTCAGTTGCAGCTGGTAGTCGAACAGCCGCCCCAGCTCCTCGCCGCCGCCCAGGCTCTTGAGCAGCAGGACGTCCGGTCCCAGGGGGCAGTTGACCTGTGCCAGTCGTGTGGATTGCTGAAATAGCATCGTCAGTCTCGGTGAAGGATAAAAGCAGCTTGCAGCTGCCCCTTATTCTGTTTGGCTGAAGTCGTAGTGCAGTTCATTGTCGCGCTGGCTGATGCGCACCCCGGCCAGGGCCTTGCCTTCGAGCATGCGGGTGAGGAACTCGCGGCTCATGTCCGGCAACAGGCTGTTGGTGAGGATGGCGTCGATCATCCGCCCGCCGCTTTCGGTCTCGGTGCAGCGCGAGACGATCAGGTCGATGACCGCGTCGTCGAAGTCGAAATCCACCTTGTGGGTGCTTTCCACGCGCTTCTTGATCCGCCCCAGTTGCAGGCGGGTGATCGCCTTGAGCATCTCGTCGCTGAGCGGGTAGTAGGGGATGGTCACCAGGCGCCCCAGCAGCGCCGGCGGGAAGATCTCCAGCAATGGCTGGCGCAGGGCCTTGGCGATGTCCTCCGGCTCGGGCACCGCCTGCGGGTTCTTGCAGACGTTGGCGATCAGCTCGGTGCCGGCGTTGGTGGTGAGCAGGATCAGGGTGTTCTTGAAGTCGATCATGCGGCCTTCGCCGTCTTCCATGACGCCCTTGTCGAACACCTGGAAGAAGATCTCGTGCACGTCCGGGTGGGCTTTTTCCACCTCGTCCAGCAGCACCACGCTGTAGGGCTTGCGCCGTACCGCTTCGGTGAGCACGCCGCCTTCGCCATAACCCACGTAGCCTGGCGGGGCGCCCTTGAGGGTGGACACGGTGTGGGCTTCCTGGAACTCGCTCATGTTGATGGTGATGACGTTCTGCTCGCCGCCGTACATGGCTTCGGCCAGGGCCAGGGCGGTTTCGGTCTTGCCGACCCCGGAGGTGCCCGCCAGCATGAACACGCCAATCGGCTTGTTGGGGTTGTCGAGGCCGGCGCGGGAGGTCTGGATGCGCTTGGCGATCATCTGCAGGGCGTGGTCCTGGCCGATGATGCGCTTCTTCAGGTGCTGGTCGAGGTTGAGCACGGTTTCCAGCTCGTTGCGGGCCATGCGCCCCACGGGAATCCCGGTCCAGTCGGCGACCACCGAGGCCACCGCCTGGTAATCCACGGTCGGCAGGATCAACGGGGTTTCGCCTTGCAGGGCGCTCAGGCGCTGCTGCAGGTCCACCAGCTTCTCGCGCAGGCCGTGGCTGTCGCCGCCGACGTCGCTGTCCACCAGGCCGACGTTCTCGCGCAGTTGGGCGCGGGTCGCCAGCAGTTCGTCGACCAGGGTCTTCTCTTGCGCCCAGCGGCTTTCCAGCTCGGCCAGGCGCTCGCGCTCGGCGGCCAGGAGGTTCTCGCTGTTGACCTGACGGTTGCCGATGGCCACGCCGATCGCCTGTTCCCGGGCGATGATCTGCAGCTCGGTTTCCAGGGCCTCGATGCGTCGGCGGCTGTCATCCACTTCCGCCGGCACCGCGTGCAGGCTGATGGCGACGCGGGCGCAGGCGGTGTCCAGCAGGCTCACGGATTTGTCCGGCAACTGGCGCGCCGGAATGTAGCGGTGGGACAGCTTGACCGCGGCTTCCAGGGCTTCGTCGAGGATCTGCACCTGGTGGTGCTGCTCCATGGTCGAGGCCACGCCGCGCATCATCAGCAGCGCCTTGTCTTCCGACGGCTCGGCCACTTGCACCACCTGGAAGCGCCGGGTCAGGGCCGGGTCTTTCTCGATGTGCTTCTTGTACTCGGCCCAGGTGGTGGCGGCCACGGTGCGCAGGGTGCCGCGGGCCAGGGCCGGTTTCAGCAGGTTGGCCGCATCGCCGGTGCCGGCGGCGCCACCAGCGCCGACCAGGGTGTGGGCTTCGTCGATGAACAGGATGATCGGCTTGGGCGACGCCTGGACGTCTTCGATGACCTGGCGCAGGCGCTGTTCGAACTCGCCCTTCATGCTGGCGCCGGCCTGCAGCAGGCCGACGTCGAGGCTGCGCAGCTCGACGTCCTTGAGCGCGGGCGGCACGTCGCCGGCAACGATGCGCAGGGCAAAACCTTCCACCACCGCGGTCTTGCCGACCCCGGCCTCGCCGGTGAGGATCGGGTTGTTCTGCCGGCGGCGCATGAGGATGTCCACCAGTTGGCGGATCTCTTCGTCGCGACCGACGATCGGGTCGAGCTTGCCGCTGCGGGCCTGCTCGGTGAGGTCGACGGTGAAGCGCTTCAAGGCCTCCTGCTTGCCCAGGGCGCTGGGGGCCATGGCGCCGCTGGCTTCGCCCGGCACCGCGCCGGCATTGAAACCGTCGCTGGCGCCGAGGGCGTTTTCCGGCGAGTCGCCGATGTATTCGTCAAAGCGTTCGCACAGGGTTTCGACCTTGATCTTGTCGAACTCCCGGGACAGCCCCAGCAGCGCGTGGCGCAGGCTCGGGGTCTTGAGGATGCCGATCACCAGGTAGCCGGTGCGCACCTGGCTTTCGCCGAACATCAGGCTGCCGTAGACCCAGCCGCGCTCCACCGCTTCCTCGACATGAGAGGACAGGTCGGTGATCGAGGTCGAGCCCCGTGGCAGGCGGTCCAGGGCCTCGGTCAGGTCCTTGGCCAGGCGCGCCGGTTCCAGGTTGAACTGGCGGATGATGCGGTGCAGGTCCGAGTCCTGCAGTTGCAGCAACTGGTGCAACCAGTGGGCCAGTTCCACATAGGGGTTGCCCCGCAGTTTGCAGAAGACCGTGGCGGCTTCGATGGCTTTGTAGGCAACGCTGTTGAGTTTGCCGAACAGCGCCGCGCGACTGATTTCACCCATGCTCTGTGCTCCTTGGTGTACGTGAGGTAGTGGCCTGATCGGCGTAGTGCCGGGCCAGAATGAGGTCCTTGGCATCGCTGCCGGGTTGCCCGAGCCAGGTGTTGAAACCCAGGCGTTGGCGGCCGTTGAGTTGCAGCTTGGGCACTTCGTCCTTGCGCAGGACCAGGTTCAGGTCCCAGTCCAGCTCGAAGCCCAGGTACTCGGCGACCCAGGCCACCAGTTCCTGGAACTGCTGGCCGTCGGGCAGCATCCCCAGGTAGTCGTCGAGCTTCAGCGGGCCGAGGCGGATGCGGAATTTGTGCTGGCGGTCCCAGACGTGGCTGCCCAGGCAGAAGTCCACGCCCAGCTGGTGGGCCTGGACCCCGACCCGGCTGCGCTCCGGCAGCTCCAGCCACTGGCCGACGTATTCCTCGATCGCCACCGGCAGGCCGAAGTACTCGCTGATGATCGCCCGCAGGCCATCCGGGTAGCGGGTCTGGGCCGCCAGATGGCCGCTGTAGTGCAGCTTGGCGGTGTCGGCAAGCCGCCCCTGCTTGAGCAGGCTGGGCATGCCCCGGCCGCTCAGGGCGGCGAGGCGCGCGGACCAGTAATCGTCGTCCGGGCGGTCGTGGCTCACCGTCGGCCGGGCTTCGGCCCAGGCCCGGTAGAACAGGCTCAGCAGGCGATGGTGGAACACATCGAGAAAGCGCTTGCTGGTGCTGTCGGCATTGTTGCGCTGGCGTTCGCGCACGTACTCGGTGAGGTGCAGCGGCAACGGCCCGTTGGGCCCGCCGAGGCCGAAGAAGAACTGCTCCAGGCGCGTCGCCGCGCCCTCACTGCCCGGGGTCACCGAGGCCAGGGTGGCAGGGGCGAAGGTGCAGTCGGCCTGCTGGCCCAGGCGCAGCGGATCGTCCGCCAGGCGCAACGAGTGACCGAAGCGCGGCAGTTGCGGCGACAGGCATTCGATACGCCGCAGAGCCTGGAAGAAGTCGTACTCCCAGGGCTCGGCGTGCATCGCCGCCAGCGTATTCAAAGAGTCGGACGCCGTCCGGGCTGGGCTTTCCATCGCATGATCTCGCCGCGTTCGGTGGTACGGATCACCGTCTCGGTAAAACTGTTGATCGACACGTAACGTGCCAGGAAGCGCTCGAAGACCGCGCCGAGCAGGAACACCCCGGTGCCGCGAAACGCGTTTTCATCGAATTCCAGGGTGATCTCCAGGCCCCGGCCGAAGACGATCGGCCCGGGCATCGGCAGGCGCCGGGTCACCGCTTTGCTGCTGACGTCCCGCAGGCCCTCGATTTGCAATTGCAGGGCCGCGTCGTTGCTGTCGCCGTACAGCCGCAGCAGCTCGCGCAGGGCCGCCGCGCCCTGGCCCTGTTCGGCGAGCGACAGGTAGTTCAGCGACAGTTGGCTGATCAGGCGCCAGGCCTTGCCGTCGTGGGCGTGGCTGGGGCGTGGCCGGCTCGGGCCCGCCAGGCAGCGGATGGCCTGCACCGGGGCGCTGTCGGCCAGGGTGAAGTCGGTCTTGCCGTTGCCCACGTTCATGAACAGCGGCAGGTCGCGGTTGGTGCACAGGGCGCTGACCCCGAGCTGGCGCAGGTCGTGGCGGTAGGGCGCTTGCTGGCTGTCCACCAGGCTGACAAAGGACTCGCTGCCGATGTAGGTCGAGCGCGGGCCGTTGCGCCGCTGGTCGCTGGACAGCACCCGTGGCTCGCGCCGAACGATGTAGTAGGACTGGTCGCGGCCATAGCGGGACGGGTCGCGCACCGCGTAGAACGGCAGGAACGGCTGCTCCGGCCCGGTGCCGTGGCCACTGAGGGCGGTCAGCGAGTGGACCTCGAAATCCATCGGCCGGGTACGGTCGGCGATCACATGGTGCTCGTTGACCCGGTCGGACAGGTGGATACGGTCCAGGCGCTTGGGAAACAGGTTGATCGCCGGGGTGCAGAACGGCACGAACTGGGCGGCGCCGACGCTGCCTTCCAGGCTCTGCTCGAAGCGCTCGAAGAGCACGATCAGCTCCAGTTCCTGGCCGGCGCAACGTTGCACCGCGCGCCCCAGCTGGGCGAATTCGACGAACAGGAAGCGGTTGGGCAGGGCGAAGTATTCCTGCAGCAGGCGGTAGCCCTGGAACGCCTGGGGCACCACGGGCAGCGCCGCGTCGCGGTCATCGAAACCACGGGAGCGCAGGGCGTCCTGGGGCAGGCGCTCGACCCAGTCGCCCCCCGGGGCGCGGGCGAACACCGCGCAGGCGTTGCCCAGCAGTTGTTCGTAGAGGCGGAACGGTTGTTCGTCGTTGCCGTTCAGGTACAGCGGCAAGCTGTCCAGGGCCAGGCTGTTGAAGGGCAGCTCGGCGCCGGTGCACAGGGTCAGGCGCAAGCCGGCCTTGGCCTTGGGTTCGCTGGCGGCCAGGCGCCCGAGCACCGCCGCCGGGTTGCCGAAGTATTCGGCCTGGGCCACTTGCAGCGGCCACAGCGTCACCGGGTGCGCGGTGCGGTACTCGCAGCAGGTCTGGGTGTCGCGGCCCAGGGCGGCGCGCAGGCTGGTGTCACGCGCCAGGGTGAAGCCGCTGCTCAGCGAGCCTTCTTCGGGATCGGCCTGCAACTGCACCACGGTCATCGACGGGGTCGGCGCCAGGTAGTGCGGGTAGGCGATCTCCAGCAGGTTGTGGGTGAAGGTCGGGTACTCGGCGTCGAGTTTGAGCTGCACCCGCGCCGTCAGGTAGGCAAAGCCTTCCAGCAGGCGCTCGACATAGGGGTCGGCGCAGTCCATGCCCGACAGGGTCAGGCGGCTGGCGATCTTCGGGTATTCCTTGGCGAACTCCGCGGCGCTTTCGCGCACGTGGTGCAGTTCCTGGTTGTACAGCTCCAAGAGGCGCGGGTTCATGCGCGTCTCCGGGAATCGGCAGGCACCACCCGCACATGGCCGGATTCCAGGTCCATGTCGGTTTGCAGCAGCAGGCGCAGGGGCATCGGCTGGGCCCAGAGATCGCCCTCGATCTCGAAGCTCAGGGCGTTGTGGTTCATTTCCCCGGGCGCGGTGCGCGCGCGAACCCGCAGGGTGCTGCGCAGGATGCGTGGTTCGAAGGTGGCGATGGCCTGGTGGATCAAGGCCTCCAGGGCCGGGATGTCGATGCTCGATGCGCTGTACCCGGCCAGGGCCGGCAGGCCGTAGTTGACCACCGAAGTGCCGGCGGGCGTGTGCAGGGTGGCATCGGCTTCGAGCAGGGAAGTGGTGTTGAGCAGCCACGCCAGATCGCGCAGGACCGAGGCTTTGAGCTGGCTCAGGGACAGCACGCGTTTGTCCGGGCTTTCTTTCAGGTTGCCGGGTTCATCGTCGGTCAGACGATCCAGCAGGGAAGGTTGCAAGCGATCGCGGGCGGCGATGTCGGTTACCAAAGGGTTCGCTCCAGGATCGGATGGCGCAGGCGTGACGTCACGAAAAGGGGCATAACCAAAGACTCACGGGGACGCGGTCCTGGCCAACCGTCCCCGCGTTGCGCCAGGCGCAACGCGAGGGCCGGGTCGGTCGCGACCAGAGGGCCGCGACCGCAGCGGATCAGCGCTTGGTGTTCGAGCGGATGTTCCAGCCGTACTTGATCGGGCCGCCGTCCTTGGTGCCGTCGGCTTTCTGCGGCTGGTACTCGACCATCACCTGAGCGAAGTTCAGGGTGATGTTTTCGGTCAGGCGGTCATCGCTGCCCGAACCGCCGGTGCTCAGCGAAGTGATCAGCACTTCTTCCAGGTCGATGATCATGTACTCGACCTGGCTTTCGCCGCCGGCCTTGCGCACGGTCAGGCGCACCTTGTCGATGTGCTTGCCGCTGGAGCAATGCATCATCAGGTTCGGCGATGCCTTGTCGACGTACTTGGTCAGCGACAGGTCCTGGATGTTCACCTTGCCCGCGCCGCCGCCACCGCCCACGTGCATGTTGCCGGACTGGGACATGCCCCAGCTCCAGTTCAGCACGTCGATCTCGTCCTTGTGGGCTTTGTCCATGGACTCGCCCTTGATGTCACCGATCTTGATGAAAATATCAACAGCCATGTTTTCTCCCTGTGTGGCACTTGCCACGATGTTGATTCAGCTTCTGTCGCCGCTGCGCCAGGCCCTGGGGCCTCGCGCGGCCAGGGGCCGCGACGACAGGTTTGAGTCGGTTATGGGTCAGGCGCCCTTGGCGGACGGCAGTTTGGATACCAGGCGCAGCGACACGGTCAGCCCTTCGAGCTGGTAGTGCGGGCGCAGGAAGAACTTCGAGTTGTAGTAGCCGGGGTTGCCTTCGACTTCCTCGACCACCACTTCCGCCGCGGCCAGCGGGTGCTGGGCCTTGGTGGTCTCGGTGGAGTGCGCCGGGTCACCGTCGACGTAGTTGAGGATCCAGTCCTGCAACCAGCGCTGCATCTCGTCCTTCTCTTTGAAGGAGCCGATCTTGTCGCGCACGATGCACTTCAGGTAATGGGCGAAGCGGCAGGTGGCGAACAGGTACGGCAGGCGCGCGGCCAGGTTGGCGTTGGCGGTGGCGTCCGGGTCGTCGTATTCGGCCGGTTTCTGCAGCGACTGGGCGCCGATGAAGGCAGCGAAGTCGGTGTTCTTCTTGTGCAGCAGCGGCATGAAGCCGTTCTTCGCCAGTTCCGCTTCACGGCGGTCGGAGATGGCGATCTCGGTCGGGCACTTCATGTCCACGCCACCGTCGTCGGTGGGGAAGGTGTGGGCCGGGAGGTTTTCCACCTCGCCACCGGACTCCACGCCGCGGATCCGCGAGCACCAGCCGAAGTGCTTGAACGAGCGGTTGATGTTCACTGCCATGGCGTAGGCGGCGTTGGCCCAGGTGTACTTGGAGCTGTCGGCGCCGTCGGTGTTCTCTTCGAAGGCGAAGGCTTCCACCGGGTCGGTCTTGGCGCCATACGGCAGGCGCGCCAGGAAGCGCGGCATGGTCAGGCCGATGTAGCGCGAGTCTTCCGATTCACGCAGCGAACGCCAGCCGGCGTATTCCGGGGTGGTGAAGATCTTGGTCAGGTCGCGCGGGTTCGACAGTTCCTGCCACGAGCCCATGCCCATCACGGTCGGCGAAGCCGCGGCGATGAACGGCGAGTGCATGGCGGCGCAGACTTTCGACAGCTCGCCCAGCAGCTCGACATCCGGTGGCGACTGGTCGAAGTAGTAGTCGCCCACCAGGCAGCCGTAAGGCTCGCCGCCGAACTGGCCGTATTCCTCTTCGTACATTTTCTTGAAGATCGGGCTCTGGTCCCAGGCCGTGCCCTTGAACTTCTTCAGGGTCTTGTGCAGCTCCGGCTTGGAGATGTTGAGCACGCGGATCTTCAGCTGCTCGTCGGTCTCGGTGTTGTTCACCAGGTAGTGCAGGCCGCGCCAGGCGCTTTCCAGCTTCTGGAATTCCGGGTGATGGATCACCTGGTTGACCTGGGCGGTGAGCTTGGCGTCGATGGCGGCGATGATCGACTCGATCGACTTGATCGCGTCATTGGACACCAGGTCGGTTTGCGCCAGGGCTTGTTCGGCCAGGGTGCGCACCGCGGTTTCCACGGCTTCGCGCGCGCGCTCGGTCTTGGGCTTGAATTCCTGCAGCAGCAGCGAGGCGAACTCGCTGGCCTGCTCGGTGGCGCCGGGTTGCGCCTGATTGTCACGCATCAATTCGGTCATGATCGTTGGTCCTGATTTACGCGTTCGGCTCGGAGTCAGCAGGCTTTGGCGCGCTCGCCAGGGCCTGGAGCAACGCCGGATCCTTGATGGCTTTCATGATGATTTCTTCAGCGCCGGTCTTGCCGTCCATGTAGGTCAGCAGGTTGGCCAGCTGGGTGCGGGCCTCCAGCAGCTGGTTCAGCGAGTCGACCTTGCGCGCCACGGCCGCCGGGCTGAAGTCGTCCATGCTCTCGAAGGTGATGTCCAAGCTCAGGTTGCCTTCGCCGGTCAGTTCGTTGGGCACGTGGAAGGCCACCCGAGGCTGCATGGCCTTGAGGCGCGAGTCGAAGTTGTCGACGTCGATTTCCAGGAACTTGCGATCGGCCACGGCGGCCAGAGGCTCAGCGGGCTTGCCGGCGAGGTCAGCCATCACGCCCATGACGAAGGGCAGCTGGACCTTTTTCTCGGCGCCGTAGAGTTCGACGTCGTACTCGATCTGCACCCGGGGCGCGCGGTTGCGCGCGATGAACTTTTGAGAACTTTGCTTCGCCACGTTGTGCTCCTGGTCGCTGTTGCGACGGTGTTGGCGTCGGTCGGTGGTTGCCGCTGACGATACTGTTCGGCTGTTCCGCGGTTAGTCGGATTCAGGGCCGCGCAGGTTTTCAAATTGGGACATGCCGTCCGGAATCAGATTGCGCACGATGGCCGCGAAATCGGCGTTGACCAGGTGCTTGGCCCGGTTGAGCAACACCGGCAGCGGGCTCGAAGGCTCGTGGCGGCTGTAATAGGCCAGCAGCCGGTCGAGGCTGCGCAACACGTCTTCACGGCTGTTGATCTCGCCGGAAATCCGCGTTGCGGCCGGCGCCACGGGCGCGTTGCCGGCCTCGTTCGCGGGGGCGTCGGCGGGTTCATCGGCCGGGCTGTCGCTGGTGTGCGGGGCGTGCTGGCCCAGCACCTGCAGCGCCAGGCGCAGCGGTTGCTTGAGGGCAGTGAGGTCCACGCCACTGGCGGAGCCCACGTGTTCGCTGACCTGCTTTTCGATGGCTTCGGCCGCCGAGCGGGCAGTGCTCAAGGCGTTGCGAATCGCTTCCAGGTGTTCGGGATCGCTGTCTTGCAGGGCGCCGGCCAGGTGGTCGGAACCCAGGCTTTCACCGGAGAAATGCTGCAGGCCGGCGGCGTTCAGCGCGGCCCGCACAGTCACCGGGCCGAAGGTCCGCGAGCGGGTCAGCTGGGCTTCGCGCAGCAGACCGATGGTGGTGTCGCAAGCCAGGCCGGCCAGGGCGTTGATGCGCACCGTGGGGTCGTTGTCGTCATCGGCGTCCAGGCGCGGATGCAGGTCCGCCCAGTAGTCCCGGAGCAAGCCGTCGATCAGTTCGAGGCTGGTGGCCAGGCCCGGCAGGCCTTCGAGGGCCAGGGTGCTCTGAACCAGAAAATGGGTGATGCGCAGGTCTTTGCTGCGCGCCAGCAGGTCCAGGCTCTGCTGCTGGATGCTGCGCCAGTCCGGCGGCTCGGCCGGCAGGATCGAGTCGCCCATGCTGCGCTCGGGCTGGCCTTGCGCGGCCCGCTCCAAGTGCAAGAAATCCGCGTCATATTCCAGGTCTTCGCCACAAGGCGAAGTTGCTGAAATCGCGGCGAGCAACATCGGTACATCCACCTGGTTTGATCTCCCTATCAGCCTGCAGGACAGTCAGGCAATTAATGCACTAGTTGATTGTGAACTCGCGCACATTTCTTGGTTTATATGGACTCATTGATACTAGTGAGCCATCATCCGTGTTCAAGAAGTTGTGCATTTTTGGTGTAGTAGTTGTGCCTTGTCAAGGTAAGCTATTCGCCCCCGATGACAGTGTTATGTCGGCTTATTAGTTCCTTGACCGGCAAGTCAGATCGGGGCGGTGCGACAGGTCGTTTGTCATCTGTGTGGATCAAGATAGGCGATCATGCTGCGAACGGCGCTGTTTAAAGGATTTTTTGCGAGCTTTTCATTTTTTACGGAACTTTTTTACCTTTGCCGGTTCGCACGCGGAAGTACTGCAAGGAGGCGCAATGTCGCTGTGTTTGACTATCACTAGTTATCACAAGATTACCCCTGGCCAATGCCCTGAGAAACTAATGGATCAGGGGATGATGGCAATTGGCCGTAGTTCCGATAATGACTGGGTACTTCCTGACCCCGAGCGCTTAGTTTCCGCGCGACACTGTGTCATCCAATACAAGGATGGCCGTTATTACTTGACCGATAACAGCACTAATGGCGTGGAGTTAGTCCGTGCCGGTATTCGCATGCGCCGGGGTAGCAGCGAGCCTCTGGAAGATGGCGAGGTTATTCGCATTGGCGATTATGAAATCAGCGCGCGCATCGATTTCAGCTTGAACCGTGCAGGTGCTGAACCCTTTTCCGGGGACAGCTCCAACAGTTTCGAGGCACTGATGGGGCGCCAGTTGGCGCCGCCGACGCCGATCGAGCCGATTTCCATGGCGCCGGTGGCGCATTTCCAGGGTGCTTCGGCCCAGGACACCTTTCCCGACCTGTTTGATTTCCTCACCCCGAGCGCGACCCCACCGGCCACGCAGCCGGACCACGTGCCGGCCGAGCAGCACGATTTCCGCCCGCCGACCCCGACTGCGGTGCCGCAGCCAGCGGCGCCCCAGGGTGGCGCGCTGATTCCGGAAGACTGGGACCTGTTCGCCGAGGCGCCGCGCAGCCCTGCGCCCGTGTTCGAGGTGCCGCCGGCGGTCGCGCCGCCCGTGGTGGTCCCGGCTCCGGCCCCGCTGGCCGACCCGGCGCCATTCAGCGCAGAACCTGTACAGCCACAGCCCCAGGCGCCCGCGGCCCCGGTGGTTGCCGAGGCCCCGCTGGCACCGGTCGCAGCGCCCGCGCCGGCGGTGCCCCAGCCCGACCTGCTGCAAGCCTTTCTGCGCGGCGCCGGGCTGGACCAGTTGCGCATCGACCCGCAGCAGGCCCAGGCGCAGATGGAAAGCCTGGGCCGCAGCTACCGGCTGATGGTCGAGGGCCTGATCGACGTATTGCGTGCCCGCAGCAGCCTCAAGGGCGAGTTCCGCATGCAGCAGACGATGATCCGCCCGGTGGAAAACAACCCGCTGAAATTCGCCCCCAATGTCGACGAGGCGATGCTCCTGCTGTTGCGTCACAGCAACCAGGCGTTCATGGCCCCGGACCAGGCGGTGCGGGACAGTTTCGATGACCTGCGGGCCCACCAGCTGGCGGTCATGGCCGGTGTGGAAGCGGCCATCAAGCACTTGCTGGGGCGCTTCGAGCCCGCCGAACTGGAAGCGCGCATGGCCCGCCCCGGCGGCCTGGGCAACCTGTTCAGCGGTTCGCGCCAGGCGCAGAACTGGCAGCAGTTCACCGCGCTCTACAAGCAGATTTCCCAAGAGGCCCAGGACGATTTCCAGGACCTCTTCGGGCGCGAGTTCAGCCGCGCCTACGAAGAACACACTCACCGGCTGCGCCGTTCCTGAGCGAACCGGGAACACCCCAGACACACGGATACACGGACAGCTGATACGTCATTGAGGACGCAGGATGATTCAACGATTGCTGACATTGGTCGCCATGCTGGTACTGGCGGCCTGTGCCAAGGACGCCCCGGCGCCTGCCGAGCCGGCCAAGGAGCCCCAGCCGGGCGCCACCACCGTGGAGCTGCATTTCCAGGCCGTGGCCGGGCTCAACCCCGGGCCTGATGGCCAGGGCACGCCCGTGCGGGTGCGGATCTTCGAGCTGAAGAATCCGGCCACCTTCATGCGCGCCGACTACTTCGCCCTGGCGGAGCGGGCCCCGGCCACCCTCGGCCCGGACCTGATCGACCAGGACGAAGTGCTGGTCAAGCCCGGCGACCAGTTCACCCTCAAGCGCGCCCTGGACCCGGCCACGCGTCAGCTAGGCCTGCTGGTGGGGTATCGCGAAGTGGACCAGGCCCTGTGGCGGGTTGGGGTCAACACCGCGCAGCGCCTGAGCAACCAGTATCAGATCGTCCTCGACGTCCGCGCGGTCAGCGCCGAGCTCGTGGCATCCCCATCCAGCCCTGCCCAATAGGCAATCGGAGCAACCATGTCCTGGAACAATCGCGTGGTCTGGTCGGAAGGCATGTTCATTGGAACCCAGCACTTCCAGCAGCATGACCGTTACCTGGAAAACCTCATCGACGCCCGCAGCCGCCCGCTGTCCGCCGGGGCCTGGGGTTTCTCCGAGCTGCGTATCGATCAGGGCCTGCTGGCCCAGGGCAAGCTGGCGATTGTCAGCGCCCGTGGCCTGCTGCCCGATGGCACGCCGTTCAACATTCCCCATGACGACCTGGCGCCGAGCCCGCTGAGCATCGACGACAGCCTGCGCGACGGCCTGGTGTACCTGGCGCTGCCGCTCAAGCGCGCCGGTGCCCGGGATACCGTGGACGAAGGCGAGGAATTGGGCGGCGCCCGCTACCTGAGCCAGGTACGCGAAGTGCGTGACGACAACGCGCCTTTCGAAAACCGCGCGCCGGTGGCCGTGGGGTCCCGCGCCCTGCGCCTGCTCACCGCGCAGGACGGCTTGAGCGACTACGCCGCCGTCGGCGTGGTGCGGATCAAGGAAAAGCGCGCCGACCGTGCCCTGGTGCTGGATGACAGCTACATCCCGCCGCTGCTGGACGTGGCCGCATCCAAGCCGCTGAACGCCTTTCGCAGCGAGCTGCTGGGCCTGCTGCACCAGCGTGGCGAGGCCCTGGCCGGGCGCGTGGTGGCGTCGGGCGCCGGCGGTGCTTCGGAAATTGCCGACTTCATGCTCCTGCAATTGGTCAACCGCGCCCAGCCGCTGGTCAGCCACCTGAACCAGATCAGCCCGCTGCACCCGGAGCGCTTGTACAGCGAGCTGGTGAGCCTGGCCGGCGAATTCTCGACCTTCTCCAATACCACTGCCCGACGCCCCGCGGAATACCCGCAGTACCAGCACGATGAACTGGCCCTGAGCTTCGCTCCGGTGATGCAGGCCCTGCGCGAAGCGCTGTCGATGCTGATCGACAGCAAGGCGACGCCGATCCCGATCGTCGAGAAAGCCTACGGCGTGCACGTGGCGATGCTCGCCGACCGCACCTTGCTGGAGAGCGCCAGCTTCATCCTGGTGGTGCGCGCCGATGTGCCCGGGGAAACCCTGCGCGGGCGTTTCGCCCAGCAGAGCAAGGTCGGTTCGGTGGAGCACATCCGTGATCTGGTCAACCTGCAGCTGCCGGGCATTGGCCTGCTGCCGTTGCCGGTGGCGCCACGGCAACTGCCGTATCACGCCGGCTCGACCTACTACGAGCTCGACCGTGGCAGCGAGCACTGGAAGCAACTGGTTCATTCCGGCGGCTTCGCGTTCCACGTCGCCGGGGAATTCCCGGGCTTGAACCTGGCCTTCTGGGCCATTCGAGGATAAGTCGCGATGCATCCTTTCGACGATTCGGCAGGGCAGCCGTCCCCGGCCAATGACCGCACTCAATTCATGCCGCGCCCCGGTGGCCGCGCGCCCGAGCCCGGGCGCCCGGCGGCCGCAGCGTCGCCGTCATTGGCGATGCCGGCGGCGCCACTGCCGGCCGGCCAGGCCCGGGGCCTGAACCCCCTGGAAAGCGCCGCCGGCCCGCTGCTGGCCTTGCTCACCCGGCTGCGCAGCACCCTGGCGCACCCGGCGCCGGCCAGCCTGCGGGCGCAATTGCTGGCCTACCTGCGCCAGTTCGAAGAGCGCGCGGAAGCCGCCGGCGTGCCGCGCAACGACGTGCTGCTGGCGCGCTATGCGCTGTGCACCGCCCTGGATGAAGCGGTGCTCAGCACCCCCTGGGGCAGCACCAGCGACTGGGGCAAGCAGAGCCTGCTGATCACCGTGCACAACGAAGCCTGGGGCGGCGAGAAGGTCTTCCAGTTGCTGGAGCACTGCCTGCAAAGCCCACGCGAGCGCCTGTACCTGCTGGAGCTGTTGTACCTGTGCATGTGCCTGGGTTTCGAGGGCCGCTACCGGGTGATGATCGATGGCCGCAGCCAGCTCGAAGCCCTGCGCGAGCGCACCGCGGCCACCATCCGCAGTGCCCGTGGCGAGCACGAGCGCGAGCTGTCGCCGCATTGGCGCGGGGTCAGCGTGGCCCGTGACCGGTTGGCGCAGTTCATGCCGCCCTGGGTCGGCATCGCGATTGGCGTGGCGCTGCTCCTGGCGCTGCTGTTCGGCCTGCGCCTGAAGCTGGCGGCGGACGCCGAGCCGGTGTTCAAGAACATCCATGCCCTGGGCGAGATCCCGGTGCAGACCCTGGACCGCCCGGTGATCCAGCCGAAGATCGTCGAGCGTCCGCGCCTGGCGGGTTTCCTCGCCGAGGACATCAAGGCCGGGCGGGTGGCGGTGGAAGACGCCGTCGACCGTTCGGTGGTGACCATCCGTGGCGACGAGCTGTTCGCCTCGGCCAGCGCCAGCATCCTCGACGACTATCAGCCGCTGATGCTGCGCATCGCCGATGCGGTGCGCAAGGTCAAGGGCCAGGTGCGCATCACCGGCCACAGCGACAACCGACCGATCGCCACCTTGCGCTTCCCGTCCAACTGGAAGCTGTCCCAGGCGCGCGCCGAATCGGTGCTGCAGATCCTCGCGGCGAAGACCGGCCAGCCGGAGCGCTTCAGCGCCGAAGGCCGCAGCGACACCGAGCCGCTGGCAACCAATGCCACCGCCGAAGGGCGGGCGCGTAATCGTCGGGTCGAAATCAGCGTATTGGCGGAGGGGGTCGAGTGAAGGCGTTTTTCAGTTTTGTGATTCGCTGGGTGATCCCGCTGCTGGGGCTGATCGCCCTGAGCCTGATCATCTGGTTCATTGGCCCGCTGCTGGAGTTCCTGGTGCCGGAAGGCCGGCGCTGGGCGCTGATCATCTGCATCTTCGCGCTGTGGATCGGCTACCGGGTGTTTCGCATCATCCAGGCCCGCCGGCACGCGGCCAAGGTGTTGCAGAGCCTGGCCGCCGATACCCCGCCGGACCCGGACAGCGTGGCCACCGCCGAAGAACTGGCGGCCCTGCGCCAGCGCATGGACGAAGCCCTGGCGCTGCTGAAGAAGGCCAAGCTGGGCGGTGACGAGCGGCGCAACCTCTACGAGCTGCCGTGGTACGTGATCATCGGCCCGCCGGGCTCGGGCAAGACCACCGCGCTGGTCAACTCCGGCCTGCATTTCCCCCTGGCCGCGCAGCTGGGCGCCGGTGCCGTGCGCGGCGTGGGCGGCACCCGCAACTGCGACTGGTGGTTCACCGATCAGGCGGTGTTGCTGGACACCGCCGGCCGCTACACCACCCAGGACAGCCACGCCACGGTGGACAAGGCGGCCTGGCTGGGCTTTCTCGACCTGCTGAAAACCCAGCGCTCGCGGCGCCCGATTGATGGCGCCTTCGTTGCCATCAGCCTGTCCGACCTGCTGCTTGGCAGCGAGGCCGAGCGCGCGGCCCACGCGGCGGCGATCCGCTTGCGCATCCAGGAGCTGTACACCCAGCTGGGGGTGCGCTTCCCGATCTACCTGATGCTGACCAAGCTCGATCTGGTGCCGGGCTTCATGGAGTTCTTCGACTCCCTGAGCAAGGAAGAGCGGGCCCAGGTCTGGGGCATGACCTTCGCCCTGGACGACGGCAAGAGCGGCGACAGCCCCCTGGCCCAGTTGCCGGCGGAGCTGGCAGCCCTGGAGCAGCGGCTCAACGAGCGTCTGGTGGAGCGCCTGCAACAGGAACGCGACCCGGCGCGGCGCGACCTGATCTACGGCTTCCCGCAGCAGTTCGCGGCGCTCAAGGAGTCCTTGCAGGGCTTCCTCGAAGGCGTGTTCAAACCCAACGCCTTCGAAGAGCGGGTGCTGCTGCGCGGGGTGTATTTCACCAGCGGCACCCAGGAAGGCAGCCCGATCGACCGGCTGATCGGCGCCATGGCCCAGAGCATGAACCTGGACCGCCAGCACCTGGCGCGGCAGACCGGCACCGGGCGCAGCTACTTCATCGAGAAACTGTTCAGCGCCGTGGCCTTTGCCGAGCGCGGGCTGGTGGGGGTCAACCCCAAGGTCGAGCGCCGACGCCAATGGATCGCCCGCGGCGCCCTGGCGGCCACCGTGGCGGTGGTGCTGGTGGTCAGCACCCTGTGGATCATCAGCTACCGGGCCAACCAGGCCTACATCGCCCAGGTCGACCAGCGCGTCGGCCCGGTGCGTCAGGATGTGCAGAACCTCAGCCCGGCCCAGCGCGACGTGCTGGCGGTGCTGCCGCTGCTCAACGCCACCCGCCACCTGGCCGCCGACGCACCGGGCTGGGCCGAAGGCCTGGGCCTGTACCAGGGCGACATGCTCGAAGCCGAGTCCGCCAGTGTCTATCGCAAGCTGCTGGTGGCGGTGTTCGCCCCCCGGCTGATGACCCGCATCGAAGAGCAACTGCACAGCGGCGGCAACTCGGACTTCCTCTACGAGGGGCTCAAGGCCTACCTGATGCTGGCGGACGGCGAGCATTACGACCCGGACTTCATCAAGGCCTGGATCACCCTGGACTGGGACCGCACCCTGGCTCGCGACCTGCCGCCGGACCAGCGTCAGGCCCTGACCGGGCACCTGCAGGCGCTGTTCGAAAAACATCCACCGAACGCGCGGCTGGACCAGCGCCTGATCGACGACCTGCGCCGCCAGCTGCAACAGCTGCCGGTGGCCCAGCGGGTGTATGACCGGGTCAAGCGCGCCAAGCTGCCGGACGGTGTACCGGACTTCCGCCTCAGCGAAGCCGGTGGCCGCGACGCGGCACTGGTGTTCACGCGCAAGAGCGGCAAGCCGTTGAGCGAACCCCTGAGCGGGCTGTTCACCGCCAAGGGCTATCGCCAGGGTTTCCTCCTGGCCAGCCTCAACCAGGCCGGCACCCTGGCGGAAGAGCAGTGGGTGCTGGGCCGCGATCAGGCCGACCAGCAGAACGTCGCCAGCCTCGCCGCCGACGTGCGTCGCCTGTACTTCCAGGACTACCTGCGCCAGTGGGACGCCTTGCTGGCGGACATCGACTTCGTGCCGATCACCAGCGTGGCCCAGGCCGCCGACGTGCTGCGGGTGATCTCCGGGCCCACTTCGCCGCTGAAGAAACTGCTGGTGGCGGTGGCCAAGGAAACCGACCTGCAACAGGAAGAACGCCTGTTGGCGGCCCAGGGCCAGAAGGTCGAGGGCGGCGTCGATCAGCTCAAGCAGCGCCTGGGTTCCCTGTTGGGCCAGGAGCAGGCGGGCAACCCGACGGCGGTGGCCAGCAGCGAAGACCCGGTGAGTGCGCACTTTGCCGACCTCAACAGCCTGGTGAGCAAAGGCGAGGGCGAGCCGGCGGCCATCGACGGCCTGCTGGCGGACATGAACGCCCTGTACGTGCAGGTCAGCGCCATGGTCGGGGCCAGCGGCGACGCGCTGCTGGGCGAGGCCAAGAACCAGGCCAGCGCCGCGGCGGCGCGGGTCAGCCTGACTGCCGAGCGTCAGCCGCCGATGGTCCAGGGGCTGGTCAAGTCGGTGGTCGGTTCCACCACCAACACCATGATGGGCGGGGTGCGCAACCAACTGAACGCGGCCTGGGTCAGCGAAGTGGTGAACGTCTATCGCCAGTCCCTGAGCGGGCGTTATCCGATGTCGCCGGGCAGCTCGCGGGACGCCACCCTGGAAGACTTCGGCCAGTTCTTCGGCACTGGCGGGGTGATGGACAACTACTTCCGCAAGTACCTGCAGCCTTACGTCAACACCTCGACCACCACCTGGAGCTGGCAGCCGGGCGCGGCGCAGAAACTGGGGATCTCCCCCGGCGTGCTGCAAACCTTCCAGCGCGCGGCGAATATCCGCGATGCGTTCTTCCGTTCCAGTGGCGGCACCCAGCCGGCGGTGCGTTTCGAACTCAAGCCGGTGGCCATGGACGCCAACATCAGCCAGTTCCTCCTCGACCTGGACGGCCAGCAGCTGAGCTATGACCACGGCCCGAGCCGGCCGGTGGCCATGCAGTGGCCGAACCCGGGGAGCATCGGCGTGGTGCGCCTGTCGATCATGCCGCCGTCGGCCACCGGGCGTTCCGGGGTGACCCTGGACGGCCCCTGGGCCTGGTTCCGCCTGCTGGAGCAATCGGACCTGACCGCCACCAACTCGCCGGATCGCTTCAACCTGCGGCTGCGGGTGGACGGCGCGAGCATCTCCTACGAGCTGCGCGCCAGCAGTGCCTTCAACCCGTTCAAGAGTCGGGTGCTCAGCGGCTTCAGCCTGCCGGAGCGGCTATGACCGCGCCCGGCCTGTACGGCAAGTTGGCCAGCCGTGGCGATTTTGTCAGCCGTGGCCTGCCGCAGAGTTTTATCGGCCCTTGGGACAGCTGGCTGGCGGCGGGTTTGCTGGCCAGCCAGAACGCCCTGGGCGAGCAGTGGTTGAACGCCTACCTGATCAGCCCGCTGTGGCGCTTTGCCCTGGCCCCGGGGGTCTGTGGGCCCCAGGCTGCGGTGGGCGTGGTGATGCCGAGCATCGACCGGGTCGGGCGCTATTTCCCCCTGACCGTGGCCGCGCTGCTGGAGCCCGAGAGTGACCTGGCGTCCTTGCTGAGCGGCCCGGAGCAGTGGTTCGAGCAGGTGGAAGACCTGCTGCTGGCCACCCTGGAGGAAGGCGCCAGTTTCGAGGCCCTGGAACAGGGCCTGCTGGCCCTGGGCGCGCCCAGCCCGGCGCGGCGGGTCGAAAGCAGCCATTACGCCGGCCTGCAACGGTTTTACATCAGCGATCCACAGGCCCGGGGCGCGGTACTCGCAGCCCAGGCCTGCGAGGGGTCGAGTGCCTGGTGGGGGCGCGGTTCGCAGTACATCAGCCCGATGCTGTTGCGCTGCCAGGGCCTGCCGCCAGCCAGTGAGTTTGCACAATTTTTGCTCGGACAAGAGGGTGCCGTCTAAATGCGTTCAGCGCCGCAACTGTCCTACCAGTCCGCCAGCTACAGCCATGTCGGCATGGTGCGGAAAATCAATGAAGACGCCTGGCTCGAAGCCCCGGAGAGCGGCCTGTGGCTGGTGGCCGACGGCATGGGCGGGCACGCCGCCGGGGATTATGTCAGCAGCCTGATCGTCGACAGCCTGCGTGCGGTTCCGGCCGCCGACAGCCTGGACGAATACGTCGCCGCGCTGCGCAACGGCCTGGCCGCGGTCAACGCCGCGGTGCGTGAGGAAACCGCCAATCGCGGGGTGACCATGATGGGCAGCACCGTGGTGCTGCTGGCGGTGCGCGGGGCTCGCGCAGTGTGCCTGTGGGCCGGCGACAGCCGCCTGTACCGGCTGCGGGACGAGCAGCTGGAAGGCATTTCCCGGGACCACAGCTACGTCCAGGACCTGCAGGACAGCGGCCTGCTCAGCGAGGCCGAGGCGCGGGTGCACCCACGGGCCAACATCGTCACCCGGGCGATTGGCGTCGAGGCCCAGCTGCAGTTGTCCCAGGTCGATCTGCAGGTGGAGGACGGCGACACCTTCCTGCTGTGCAGCGACGGCCTGAACAAGACCGCCGAAGACCATGAGCTGCGCGATGTACTGAGCCACAGCGAGCCCAACGACGTGGTGCGCAGCCTGATTCACCTGGGCCTGACCCGGGGCGCGCCGGACAACATCACCGCCATCGTGATCAAGGCCGCAGGACACTGACCATGGACATTCTGATTCCCGGCTTTGACATCCAGGGCGAGATTGGCGAAGGCGCCATGGCCAGCGTGTACCTGGCGACCCAGCGTTCCCTGGAGCGCAAGGTGGCGCTCAAGGTGATGGCCGCGGCGCTGGCCGCCGACCCGAGCTTCTGCGAGCGCTTCTTGCGCGAGGGCAAGACCCTGGCGCGGCTGTCGCACCCGCACACCGTGACCATCCACGACATCGGCAATGTCGGCGAGCTGTACTACATGGCCATGGAGTACCTGCCCAACGGCACCCTGAAGGAGCGCATCGCCGCCGGGCTGACCCCGGAGCAGGGCCTGACCTACATTCGCCAGATCGCCTCGGCCCTGGGCTATGCCCACGCCCAGGGGCTGGTGCACCGTGATGTGAAACCGGCCAACATCCTGTTCCGCGCCGACGGCACGGCGGTGCTCTCGGACTTCGGCATCGCCAAGTCCCTGGACGACCGCACCCAGTTCACCCAGGCCGGTTTCGCCGTGGGCACGCCGAGCTACATGAGCCCGGAACAGGCCCGTGGCCAGGACATCGACGGTCGCGCCGACCTCTATGCCCTGGGCGTGGTGCTGTATGAAATCCTGGTCGGCGAGCTGCCGTACAACGGCACCGACGCGCTGTCCACGGCCCTGGCCCACCTCACCGAGCCCTTGCCGGAGCTGCCGCTGCACCACGGGCGCTACCAGCACATCCTGCGCAAGCTGCTGGCCAAGGACCCGGCGGAACGTTTCCCGGACGCGGCGGCCTTGCTGGCGGCCCTGGACAACCTGCCGCCGGAGACGGCCGAGGTCGAGGCGACGCTGATCCAGCCGTTGCCGCTGCCACCCCTGGCTGCGCCCCAGCCTGCAACCCAGCCTGTAACTCAGCCTGTAACTCAGAGCAACGACCTGGCCGGGCTGACCCCGATGTCGATCGAGATTCCGCAACACGCGCCCGCGCCCCAACCGGCGCCGCGCCGCGAGCCGCCTCAGGAGCCGCCCGCGCCGCCACGCACGTCCAACCTGCCGCCAGCCGGCAGTGGGGCTTCCGAACAGCGTCGCGGCCCGGTGCTGGCCCTGGCCGGGGTTGCCGTGGCGGTGGCCCTGGCCGTGGCCGGTGGCGGTTACTGGTGGCTGTCCGGCGACAGCCCGGCGCCTGCGCCCAAGACCGCTTCGACGGTCGCTAGCCCCCCTGCGGTGGTGGCGCCGCCGGTGAATCAACCCGTGGCCGCCGATGTCGATGGCGGCCAGCGGCCGCTGCTGATGCCGGGCAAGAAGACCCTGTTCCAACGGGTGCTGAGCAAGCCGGGGGCGAGCTTCTCCAGCGCGCCGGGTGCCACGCCGGGCCCGGCGGTGCCGGCGTTCTCGGTGCTCTACGTGTACCAGCGCAAGAACCTCGATGGCCGCTCCTGGCTGCGCCTGGGCGCCGCCAGTGACGGGCGCAGCGCCGGCTGGCTGCCGGCCGAGCAGGTCAGCGACTGGAAGCAGAGCCTGGTGCTGAAATTCACCGAACGTTCCGGCCGCGCGCCGGTGATGTTCGTGCGTCAGGCCAGCGAACTGGAGCGCCTGCTGGCGGACCCGGCGGCGGCCAAGAACCTGCTGCTCAAGGCGCAGAAGAACCCCCAGGACGAGCAGCAGGTGCTGGCCCTGGAACCCAATGCCAGCGCGGTGCCGCAGGAGCAGTTCTACCTGCTGCCGATCTTCGATTCCAAGGAGAGCTTCGACGAGAACGGCCAGCCGGTGCAGCTGCTGAACATCGCCTCGATCGACCCGGGCAACAGCGCGCAAAGCATCAGCGACAGCAGCGGCAAGAGCCTGCCGGCGAACACCCCGCCGGCGGCCGGCGATGCCTTCCGCACGGCGGTGGTGCTGGTGGTGGACACCTCGGTGTCGATGCAGCCCTACATCGATCAGGTGCGTGACGTGGTGCACGAGCTGCAGAGCAAGATCGCCGAACGCGGCGAGCTGGACAGTGTCAGCTTCGGCCTGGTGGGCTTTCGCAACAACACCAGCAAGACCCCGGGCCTGGAGTACGTGACCAAGACCCTGGTGACCCTGGACCAGGGGCGCGATCCGCAGCGATTCCAGGAGCTGGTGAGCCAGGTCAAGGCCACCAGCGTCTCCAGCCATTCGTTCAACGAAGACGCGTTTGCCGGCGTGATGCAGGCCGTGGAAGGCATGGACTGGAAGGGCTACGGCGGCCGCCTGATCCTGCTGGTCAGCGACGCCGGGGCGCTGCGCAAGAACGACCCTTACAGCCGCACCCAGATGAACGAGGCGGAAGTGCGCCAGGCGGCCCTGGGCAAGCAGATCAAGATCTACGCCCTGCACTTGCGCACCGATGCCGGCAAGAAGAACCACGCCCAGGCGGAAACCCAGTACCGGGTGCTGACCGCCGACGCCAACCCGAAGATCGGCGACCTGTACATTCCGGTGCCCGGCGGCGATGTGCGCAAGTTCGGCGAGCGGGTCGACGAGATCGGCACGGTGTTCGCCGATCTGGTGCATCAGGTGCGCAGCAACCAGAACCAGGAAGTCCCGCTGCTGGCGGCGGCGCCGAGCATCGCGCAGAAATCCGCGGCCATCGGCTACGCCATGCACATGGATTTCCTCGGGCGCAAGGCCGCCAGCCAGGCGCCGCAGCTGGTCAGCGCCTGGACCGCCGACCGCGACCTGACCAACCCGGCGCTGCCGGCGTTCCAGGTCTGCGTGATGCTCACCAAGCTGCAGCTCAACGACCTGCAGCAGTCGCTGAAATTGATCGTCGACGCGGCGCGCAAGACCCAGACCTCGCCCAAGGATTTCTTCCAGGAAATCGCCAGTGCCAGTGCCTACATGAGCCGCGACCCGTCGGCCCTGCGCAAGGGCGGCAACCTGGCCGACGGCGGTGTGCTGGGCGAATACCTGGAAGGCCTGCCGTACCGCAGCAAGTCGCTGAACATGACCCAGGACCTGTGGCTGTCCCTGAGCGTGGCCGAGCAGGAAGATTTCATCGACGAGCTGGATTCGAAGATCCGCCTCTACGAAACCTTCCACAACGATCTGGCCAACTGGGTGCGCTTCGGCGATGCCGAGCCGGGTGATGCCCTGTACCGCGTACCGCTGTCGACGCTGCCGTGATGCTCAATCTGGCGGAGGTGCGCAAGAGCCGCGGCGAGGGTCGCCAACGCTACAGCCTGGTGATCCCGCGGCTGCACCTGCGCGCGGGCGACCAACTGGCGGTGGTCGGCCCCAGCGGCTGCGGCAAGAGCACGTTGCTCGATCTGCTGGCGCTGGTGCTGGCCCCGGATTCGGCGGCGCGCTTCGAGTTCACCCCGGCCAACGACTCCATCGACATTGCCGGGATCTGGCGCGGTGCCGGCCACGACGCCCTGGCGCAGTTGCGCAGCCGGCACCTGGGCTACGTGTTGCAGACCGGCGGCCTGCTGGGCTTTCTCGATGTACGCGGCAATATCAGCCTGCCCCGGCAGTTGCTGGGGCTGGCTGACGACGGCATTCCCCGGCGCCTGGCCGAACGCCTGGAGATCGCCGATCAACTGCACAAGAAGCCCGCCGCCCTGTCGGTGGGCCAGCGCCAGCGGGTCAGTTGTGCCCGGGCCCTGGCCCACGGCCCGCAGGTGCTGCTGGCGGACGAGCCAACGGCGGCCCTGGACCCCTTGAACGCTCAACGAGTGATGCAGTTGCTGGTGCAGCAATCGCGCGATCAGGGGGTGTGCAGCGTGATTGCCACCCACGATGAACCCCTGGCTCGGGCCAACGGCTTGCAGGTGCGGCGCATTGCCTGCCAGCGCGACGCCGACGGCGGGGTCACTGCGATCCTGGGGGAGGCCTGCTGATGCGTGCCTCCCTGACCGCAGCACTGGCCTGGCAGGACTACCGCGCCGACAGCTGGCTGTCGGCCTGTTCGGTGCTGGCCCTGGTGGCGGTGATCGCCCCGTTGCTGGTGCTGTTCGGGCTCAAGTTCGGGCTGGTCAGCAGCCTCACCGAGCGCCTGGAAAAAGACCCGGCGGTGCGCGAGATCATTCCCCTGGGCGGCGGCCGTTTCAGCGCCAGCTTCATTGCCGAGCTGGGGCAGCGCCCGGACGTGGCCTTTGCCTTGCCGCGCACCCGGCAGATTGCCGCCACGGCGGACCTGTCCCGCGGCACGGGGGATATCGGCCTGACCGTGGAGATGTTGCCCACCGCTGCGGGCGACCCGTTGCTCGGGCGCTTGCCGGTCCCCCGGAGCATGAGCGGCGTGCTGCTCAGCCGCACCGCCGCCGAGAAGCTCGGGGTGCAGCCGGGGGACTGGCTGCAGGCGAGCTTTGGCCGGCAGGTGGCGGGGCGCAGCGAGGTGCAGCGGACCCGGGTCCAGGTCGAGGGCATTCTGCCGCTGGAGGCCTTTGCCCGTGATGCGCTGTTCGCTCCGCTGGCGCTGCTGGAGGCCGCCGAGGATTACCGCGACGGTCGCGCCGTGGCCGCCCTGGGCTGGCTCGGCGAGGCCCAGGCCGTGTCCGCGCAACGGGTCTACCCGGCGTTTCGCCTGTATGCCCGCAACCTGGATGACGTCGAGCCGTTGCGGGTGTATTTCGCCGAGCGCGGCCTGCTGGTGGCGACCCAGGCGCAGACCATCGCCCAGGTGCAGTCCTTGAGTCGCAACCTGGCCATTGTCTTCTGGGTGATCGCCGGGCTGGCCCTGGCGGGCGCCTTCGCGGCGATCTTCGCCGGGGCCCTGGCGGCGGTGGAGCGCAAGCGTCGCGAGTTGTCGGTGCTGCGCCTGCTGGGCTTTTCCACCGGCGCGCTGTTGCTGTTCGTGGTGGCCCAGGCGCTGTACAGCGCCGGTTTCGCCGCCTTGTTGAGTGGCGCTCTGTATGGCCTGGCCCAGGCCGGGCTGAATCATTTGTTCATGCAGGTGCCCGGCGAATACGCCAGCCACCTGCTGCCGGCCCATTACGGGCTGGCCCTGTTGGCGACGCTGGGCGTCAGTACCCTGGCCGCCGCGCTGGGCGGCTGGCGGGTGTCGCGCATTGAAGCCTGTGAAGGAATTCGCGATGTATAAGTTGATCAGCACTGTGCTGGCCATGACCCTGGCCGGGGCCGTGTGGGCCGAAGAGCCGGCGAACAAGATGGACAACCCCAAGCCGCTGCCGGACGACGTCAGCCTGCCGTTGCCCTGTGAAGGCGAGATGGTCTTCCGCTACGTCTACGTCCTGGCCCAAGGCACCCTGGATGACCGCGAGGTGAACCTCGGCTACCCCTTCAGCGAGGGTGAAAGCGGTTATCAGCAGTCGTTCATTTCCGGCTATCGCCGGGACTACATCAACGGCCAGTTCACCCTCAAGGACCTGCCCGCGGCCTGGGGCAAGACCATCGGCCCGGCCTTGCCGAAGACCGGCAGCGGGGTGCCCCTCAAGCCGATGCTGTATTTCATCGGCAAGTACGAGGTCACCGCCCGCCAGTACGCCCAGGTCATGGCCCAGGCCCAGTCGCTGGCCAGTGGCGGCCCGGCCCCGGCCTGTGAAGCGCCGGACGGCCTGCAGGGGCGCCTGCCCAAGGTCAAGCTGTCGCGCTTCGAGGCCGAGCGTTTCGCCGCGGTGTACAGCGCCTGGCTGATGAAGAACCACCGCGATCTGCTGCCGGTCAGCGGGCGTGGCAGTTCCTCGGAAGACGGCGGCCTGGGGTTCGTGCGCCTGCCCACCGAAGTGGAATGGGAATACGCCGCTCGCGGCGGCCAGGCCGTCAGCCGCCAGGAGCTGGAGGGCCGGCTGTTCCCGCGCCGCGTGGAGGGCAGTGAAGAAGACGGCCCGCTGGCCGACTGGGCGGTGTTCAACCAGGTGGCCGGCGGCACAGGGCAGGCGGCGCGGCTGATGCCGATCGGCACCAAGCTGCCCAACCCCATCGGTATGTTCGACGTGATCGGCAACGCCGCCGAGATGGTCCAGGAATCCTTCCAGCTGGTGCGCGCCGGGCGCCGCCAGGGCACCTACGGCGGCTTTGTGGTCAAGGGCGGCAACTACCTCGAAGGCGAGGGCACGCTGTTCACCGGGATGCGCCGCGAGTACCCGCTGTTCGGCGCCGACGGCACCGAGCAGAGCAACGAGACCACCGGTTTCCGGGTGGCCATCGGCGCGCTGTCGGCCCCGCGTTCGCGCTACAAGGAGCTGTTCGCCCAGTGGCAGAAGGAGGGCCGCCTGGCGTCGCTGACCGATGCCATCGACGATGCCCAGGACCCCACCAAGCGCCTGGACGCGATCATTGCCGCCAGCGTCGACCCGCGCCTGCAGGCGGAGCTGGGGCTGGTCAACGAAGAGCTCAAGCGCAACGTCTCGCTGATCGCCCAGCAGCGCGAGGAAGCGGCCGGCAACCTGATCCAGTCGTCGGCCCTGGTGGCCGAAACCATCAACAACTACAACATCCGCCTGACCAACCTGAAGAAAAGCCAGCAGCAGGCCATCGATGCCAAGGACGAGCCCAGCGCCAAGCTGTTCGCCGAAGCCATCGACAACGGCCGCAGCGCGTTGGACGGCGCGGTGGCGATCTACATCGACAACCTGGCCACGGGCACCCGTTACACCGACGCGGTGATCCAGGCGCAATTTCAACGAATCAAGGAAGAGCTCAATCGCAAGCCAGTGCTCGGCAAGAGCCTGGTGACGCGCGCTACGTTATTCGTTCGCCATGTCGGGAACTATCGCCAGCAACGGCGTGCCGACCCGGCGACGATTTTGAAGGAACTGCTCGCATCGACCGGCCAGAAGTCATGACCGGCCGCTGTCTGTCGAGCCTGGAGGATCTCGGGCGACGTGGTGTCGTGCCGAGTGGGTCAAACTTAATCGAGATCACCAACATGCTATTTTCCCGCAAGCCATTTGCTTCAACATCCAAGCGTCACCTGCTGTTGGTTGCCGCCGGGTTCAGCACCGTGCTGACCGGTTGCGCGACCTCTCCGGTGTCCAAGGTCGCCTCGACCACCAAGGTCGAGTACTACCCGAGCTGCTACGAACCGGTGCAGCACCTGCGCGCCACCGATTCGGACATGACCAAGTCGGTGGTGACCGGCGCCGCCCTGGGCGCCGCTGGCGGTGCCTTGCTCGGTGCCCTGACCGGTGACGGCGACCACCGTGGCCGCAATGCCGCCATCGGCGCCGCAGGCGGTGCCCTGGCCGGTGGCGCCGCCGGTTACTACACCGAGCGCCAGAAGCAGATCGCCGACGACAACCAGCGCATCGCGTCCTACGCCGCCGACGTCAACAAGAGCGTTGCCGACATCGATCGCAGCACGGCCTATGCCCGCGCTTCCCAGACCTGCTACCAGCGCGCCTTCGACAGCCTGATCAGCGCGCGCAAGGCCAACTCCATCAATGACGTGGAAGGGCGCAAGCGCCTGGCGGAAATCGTCAGCGGCCTGAAAGAGTCCAACGACCTGATCACCGCGGTGAACGGCCGTGCCAGCGAAGACCTGAACAAGTACAACCAGGCCTACGAGCAGGACCTGCAGCAAGTGGGCGTGCAGCGCACCGACGTGGTGAAAGTGGCCACCGCCGATACCACCCCGGTGACCACCACCAGCAGTGGCAAGCGCAAGCAGCCGGTGCAGAAGGTCAAGCAGCCCAAGCTGCCGACCGTGCCGGCAGAAGCGGTCAGCACCGAGAAGTCGATCCAGCAGGCCAAGACCAAGCAGGCCGAGAGCAATCAGGTCGCTACCACTGGCCAGACTCAGGTCAACAGCATGTGCAAGAACCCGGACCTGGGTGACTGGGCTCCGGTGCCTTGCCCTAACGTCTGAGTCAGTGATTGTCTGACAAGATGTCGCGATAAGCGTTGAACGCCAGTCGATCTCCGAGCAATCGGACAGATCGACTGGCGCTCTGCGAGTTACAGGTTAAACTGCGCCGGCCATTCAATAATTCCACTGAGGCGCCGTGCATGAAATTTCGTTTTCTTCTCTGGATGCTTGGCCTGTTGATGGGCAAGGCCAGCCGCAACAATCCTGCTTTCCAGCAACAGTTGGGTGACAAGGAGCTGGTGTTCCAGCTGCAGACGCTCGATGGCAAGGTTGCTCGACATTTCTTCGTCAAAGACCAGCGCATTACCAGCCGTTCGGGGTTCTATCCCGAGCCTGCGTTCGCCATCGCCTTCAAGGATGCCGCCTACGGCTTCGCCACGATGCAGGCGAAGAACAAGCAGTTGGCGTTCATGACCGGCATTCAGGACAAGTCGATCCAGATCAAGGGCAACCCGGCGCTGGTGATCTGGTTCCAGGGGCTGACCAAGTATCTGAAACCGAAAAAGGCCAAGCCCAAGGCTTGATGAGGTTGGACCTTCGCCGGCCAGCCGGTTCCTGCACGCTCGGCGTGGGAAGCGGATTGCCGGCGAACGGGTTCAGGCCTGGCTGAACTGCGAAGCCAGTTCGCGCAGCAGCACTTCCGCTTCCAGCACTTTGCTCACCACATCGTCGGCCTTGTCGCGGTTCAGCCCCAGGCGTTCGAGCAGGGCGTCGGGGATTTCTTCGCGGGGCCCGGAGCCGATGCCCCGGCTGCGCAGCAGGCGCACGGCCAGGCACACCAGGTTCGGGTACTCGGCGTAGGCGCCGTCGTAGCTCGGGTCGTGCTGGAAGCGCAGGGCGGCGCACAGCTCGTCCGGCATGTCCCAGTAGCGCATCAGCCAGGAACCGATCTGCTCGCGGCTGATGCCCAGCAGGTGCTGCTCGACATAGCTGTGGCACAGGTGCGGGTTGACCTCCAGGTGCCGGCAGATCAGCGAGAAGTGCGGCGGAAACACGTGGGCCAGCAGCAGGTAGCCGAAGTTGTGCAGCAGGCCGGCGAGGTAGGTCAGGCCGGATTCCGGGCGCTGGGCGCGGGGCATGGCGCGGGTCAGGCCCTCGATCACCGCGGCGGTGTAGATCGATTGCTGCCAGTAGGGCGTGGTGTGCTGCGGCTGGTCCTTGGGCAGGCTCAGGGTCTTGCCCAGGGCCAGGCCCAGCGCCAGGTTGATCACCAGGTCGAAGCCCAGCACGCGGACAATAGCGTCTTCCACCGAGCGGATCTTGCCGGGCGAGGCGTAGTACGGCGAGGCGGCCCAGCTGACCACTTGTGCGGCCAGGGCCGGGTCGGTTTCCACCACGCCGGTGATGTCGTCGATGGTGGCGTTGGGGTCGACCCGCAGCTTGATGATCTTCTGCGCGGTTTCCGCCAGTGGCGGGATCTCGATGGTGGCTTCCAGGCGCTGCTGGATGCGCCGTGCAGTGAAGGCCTGCATCGCCTGGGTGATTTCCTCGCGGTCATCGTCCGGGCGGTCGAGGTTGGGGCGGATGCTGCTCAGGGGTTCGCCGAAGTTGCCGGCGCTGGCCTTGCTGAGCATGCTCTTGAAGGCTTCGCTGGTGATTTCCAGCAGCACCCCGGGCTCGCCGGAATTGATCAACAGGCTGGATTCGCGCAGCAGGCTTTCTTCGTACAGGCAGGGCGAGCTGGTGAGCGCCGGGAGGCCGGGCAACAGGCTCAGGCTGTGCTTGCCGAGCATGCGCTCCAGGCGTTCGGTGGACACTGCGGTGAGGCGCCGGCCGGTGAGTTCGGCGAGGCGATTGAGGTCCAGTAACTGGCTCTGCGGGAACAGCACCATCAGTGCGCCGACGGCGTCGTCCAGCAGCACCGCCTGGACTTTACGCGCAGCTGGCAGGCCCGGCTGGTCGAGCACTTCGTTGTAGCTGATGGCCAGCTTGCCGAGCAGCAACCGGATAACAGACGGAGCGTGTGGGGTTGCAATGTCTAGGGCAACTTCTGTCATGGTCTGGTATCCGTTTTTCTACAATTTGACGAGTATAACCAGCTTGGTTATGGCGAGGGTTCACTAACTGAGTGGTGGTTCACACTTGACCGTATTGCTGGCCATGGCGCAGCCAGCGCTCCAGCAACGGGCTGACATGGTCCGGCCAGCGCTCCAGCAGGGCTTGCGCGGCATCGCGTACCGCGGGCAGCAGATCGGCGTCGCGCATCAGGTCGGCCACCTTGAATTGCAAGAGACCGGTCTGCCGGGTGCCGAGCATTTCCCCGGGCCCGCGCAGTTCCAGATCCTTTTCAGCGATGACGAAACCGTCGTTGGTCTCACGCATGATGCCCAGGCGCTGACGACCGATTTGTGAAAGCGGTGGGTGGTAGAGCAGCACGCAATGGCTGGCGGCGCTGCCGCGCCCGACCCGGCCGCGCAACTGGTGCAACTGCGCCAGGCCCAGGCGTTCCGGGTTCTCGATGATCATCAGGCTGGCATTGGGCACGTCGACCCCGACCTCGATCACCGTGGTGGCCACCAGCAGTTGCAGGTTGCCGGCCTTGAACTCGGCCATTACCGCGGCTTTCTCCGCCGGCTTCATGCGGCCGTGGATCAGCCCCACGCGCAGTTCGCCGAGGGCGCTGGAGAGGTCTTCGAAGGTGGTTTCGGCCGCCTGGCAGGTGAGTTCCTCGGATTCTTCGATCAGGGTGCAGACCCAGTAGGCCTGGCGCCCTTCGGCGCAGGCGGCGCGTACCCGTTCGATCACCTCGACGCGGCGGCTGTCGGTCACCAGCACGGTGTTTACCGGTGTGCGGCCCGGGGGCAGTTCGTCGAGGATCGAGGTGTCCAGGTCGGCGTAGGCGCTCATCGCCAGGGTGCGCGGAATCGGTGTGGCGGTCATGATCAGCTGATGCGGGCACAGGCGGCCGCCGACGCCTTTCTGGCGCAGGGCCAGGCGCTGCTGGACGCCGAAGCGGTGCTGTTCGTCGATGATCACCAGGGCCAGGTTCTTGAACTTCACCTCGTCCTGGAACAGCGCGTGGGTGCCCACCACCATGGGCGCGCCGCCGGCAATCTGTTCCAGGGCCGCAGCACGGTTCTTGCCCTTGAGCTTGCCCGCCAGCCAGGCGACTTCCAGGCCCAGGGGTTCGAGCCAGCGCTTGAAGGTAATGAAGTGCTGCTCGGCGAGGATTTCGGTCGGCGCCATCAGCGCCACCTGGTAACCGGCTTCCAGGGCCTGCAGGGCGGCGAGGGCGGCGACCACGGTCTTGCCGGCACCGACGTCGCCCTGGATCAGGCGCAGCATGGGTTCCGGCTGGCTCAGGTCGTAGGCGATCTCGTTGCCCACGCGCTGTTGCGCGCCGGTGGGGGCGAAGCCGAGGTTCTTCAGGTACCGGGCCGGCAGCTTCTTGGCCAGCGGCAGCACCGGGGCGCGCTGGGAGCGCAGGCTGTCGCGCAGGCGTTGCTGGGACAGCTGGTGGGTCAGCAGTTCCTCGAACGCCAGGCGGTGCTGGGCCCAGTGGTGCCCCAGGGCCAGTTCGTCGACATCGGCGTCTGCCGGCGGGTGATGCAGGTAGCGGATCGCATCGTCCAGGGGCGCCAGCTGATAGTCCCGGGCCAATTCCTCCGGCAGCCAGTCCGGCAGGCTGCGCGGGCCGAGCAGGGCCAGGCTCTGCTGGCAGAGCAGGCGCAGGCGCTGCTGGGTCAGGCCCTCGGTCAGCGGGTAGATCGGCGTCAGGGTCTGGTCCACCGGCGGTGGCTCGTCGCCGCTGATGGCGCGGTATTCCGGGTGGTAGATCTCCAGGCCCGATGCGCCGGGCCGGGCCTCGCCGTAGCAACGCACGCGGGTGCCGCGCTTCAGGCCGTCCTTCTGCGCGTTGCTGAAATGGTAGAAGCGCAGGCTCAGGCCGCCGGTGCCGTCCTGCAGGCGCACCAGCAGGCTGCGGCGCTTGCCCATGACCACGTCGGCGCCGCTGACGGTGCCTTCGATCACGGCGTCCTGGCCGGGGCGCAGGGCGCCGATCGGTACCACGCGGGTGCGATCCTGGTAGCGCAGGGGCAGGTGGAACAGCACGTCCTGGAGGTTTTCCAGGCCGACCTTGGCCAGCTTCTCGGCCATGGCTTCGCCGACGCCCTTGAGTGCCGTGACCGGCACGTTCGACAGCTCAGTCATTGCGAACGCTTAACTCGCGGCGGGCGGCTTGGCCACCGAGCACAGGCGGATCGAGTCGGCGAGGATCTCGATGGCCTTGGGCCGCGGGAAGCTGGCGCGCCAGGCGATGGCTACGGTGCGAAAGGGCACTGGCGGGGTCAGCGGACGCACTTCGATCACCCCGGGGGCGTAGTGGTGGCTGTCCACCGCTGACAGCGGCAGGATCGAAATGCCCAGGCCGGAGGCGACCATGTGGCGGATGGTTTCCAGGGAGCTGGATTCCACGGTGGTGTGCTTGGCGCCGTCGTTGCCCTTGGTCAGGGTCGGGCAGGCTTCCAGCACCTGGTCGCGGAAGCAGTGGCCTTCGCCCAGCAGCAACAGGCTCTTGTCGTTGAGCAGGCTGGCGTCGATGGTTTCCTTCTTGGTCCAGGAGTGGCCGCTGGGCATCAGCACGTAGAACGGTTCGTCGTACAGCGGCAGGGTCAGGACATCGGCTTCGTTGAACGGCAGGGCAATGATGATTGCGTCCAGCTCGCCATTGCGCAGTTTGTCGCGCAGTACGTGGGTGAAGTTCTCTTCTATATACAGCGGCATCTGCGGGGCGACCCGGTGCAGCTGGGGAATCAGGTGCGGGAACAGGTAAGGGCCGACGGTGTAGATCGCCCCGACCTTGAGTGGCGCGGTCAGCTGATTCTTGCCGGCCTGGGCCAGCTCACGGATGCCCTGGGCCTGTTCCAGGACCTTCTGTGCCTGGGCGACGATGGTTTCACCCACCGGGGTCAGGCGCACGGCGCTCTTGCTGCGCTCGAAAATCAGCACACCGAGTTCGTCTTCAAGCTTTTTCACGCCGACCGAGAGGGTCGGTTGGCTGACATGGCAACGCTCGGCGGCGTGGCCGAAGTGCTGCTCTTGGGCGAGGGTAACGATATAGCGCAATTCTGTAAGAGTCATAGCGGGCGTCCGTGGGGTTGCGACCAAGCATAACGGCTGCAATCGATAGACGCACGTTATCAGACAGAGGGCGGAGTGCGACACCCGCCAATGCCTGCTTCAGCCTGCACAAGCGCGAAGGGCACCTTGACGGTGCCCTTGCGATGGCGCGGTGCAGGATCAACGGCGGCCGCGACTGCGGTCGATCTCGTAGTTGAACGGGGCGCTGATTTCCAGGGTGCCGTTGGTGAGCATGTCTGCCGGCGGCTTGGGCAGCGGCTGGGCGCGACGGATCATTTCCAGCGTGGCCCGGTCCAGATCGGCATTGCCCGACCTGCCCACCAGTTCGTAGGACAGCACCTTGCCTTCGGCATCAACGACGAAGCGCAAGGAGTTGGTGCCTTCCTTGCCTCGGCGCTGAGCTTCGCTCGGGTAGCGCTTGTACTTGGCCAGGTGCGCTTGCAACTCGCCCTGCCAGTTGGCTTTGGCGGCGGCCTGGGCCGGTGACGGGCCTGTGGTCGCTGGGGCGGGCTGCTTGGACGGGGTCGGCGTTATCGGGGCGTCGCTGGGTTTTTCCTCGGAAGGCTTTTCCTTGGGCGGCTCAGGCTTGACCACGGGTTTTGGCGGTTGCGGCTTGGGTTTCTGCTTGGCTGGCTTGGGCACCGAGATCGTCGGTTTCGGCGCTTCGGCGAGTTTCGGCAGCGGCAGTTCTTCCTCGGGGGCCGGCGGTTGTGGCGGGGTCACCACTTTGGGCGGCGCTGGCGGCGGCGCTAAAGGGGCAGGCGCCAGTTCCAAGACCATGGCCTGGGGAGGAATGGGCATCGGCTGTGGCTTGGACCAGTTGAGGGCGAGCAGGATCGCCACCGCATGGACGCCCAGCACCACCGCCAGGCTACCGCCGTAACGCGTCAGTCTTTGGCGCGTCGTGATCATTTCTTGGCTGCCGTCTCAAGTCCGACCAGGCCGACTTTCAGGTATCCGGCCGCTCGCAGAGTGTCCATCACACTCATCAGGTCGCCGTAATCCACCCCTTTGTCGGCCTGGAAGAAGATGGTCGTGTCTTTCTTGCCCTGGGTCCGGGCGTCGAGGATGGCACCAAGGGTTTCAGCCTTGACTTCGTCTTCGCCGAGGAACAGGCGCTTGTCGGACTTGACGCTGAGGAACACCGGTTTCTCTGGCCGTGGCGCCGGTTTGGCGCTGGACGCGGGCAGGTCGACCTTGATGTCCACGGTGGCCAGCGGTGCCGCCACCATGAAGATGATCAGCAGCACCAACATCACGTCGATGAACGGCGTGACGTTGATCTCGTGGTTTTCGGCCAGGTCGTCGCCTGCGCCTTCTTTCAAATGCAAGCCCATGGCTGATTACCCCACTTTCACCATGTGCGGTTGTGCGGAGCGCTCGGCTGGCTGGTGATCCAGGTCGCGGCTGACCAGCAGCAGGACCTCGGCCGAGGCGTCGGTGACCTGAGCCTTGTAGCCGGTGATGGAGCGAGCGAAGACGTTGTAGATCACCACCGCCGGGATCGCGGCAACCAGGCCCAGGGCGGTTGCCAGCAGGGCTTCGGCGATACCCGGGGCAACCACTGCAAGGTTGGTGGTCTGGGTTTTGGCGATGCCGATGAAGCTGTTCATGATGCCCCACACGGTGCCGAACAGGCCGACGAACGGCGCTGTGGAACCAATGGTGGCCAACACGCCGGTGCCGCTGCTCATGTTGCGACCGCAGGCAGCAACCAGGCGCTCGAGGCGGAAGCTGACGCGTTCCTTGATGCCTTCCTTCTCGCGGCTGTTGGTCGACAGGCGCATTTCTTCCAGGGCGTCGTGCACCAGCAGGTGGGCCAGGGTGCCCTCCTTGGCGGCCGTGGCGCTGGCTTCTTTGAGGGTGGTGGCCTTTTTCAGGGCGGCGATTTCGCTGCGCAGGCGACGCTTGGCGCCCATCAGCTCGAAGCCTTTGGCGATCCAGATGGTCCAGGTGATGATCGAGGCGATGGCCAGGCCGATCATTACCAGTTTCACGATGATGTCGGCGTTCTGGTACATGCCCCACGGCGACAGGTCGTGGGCCATGCCCAGGCTGTTTTGCTCTTCCAGTGACTCGTCCAGTTGTTTGCCGGATTCGCCTAATTGGGTCAGCGCCTCTCTGACTTCTGGCGGAAACTGAGACAGATCAACGCTGCCATCAGGATTGCGTGGCACTTCTGCCGTCGCCTGTGGCGTGGGAGCCGGAGCCGAAGTGGCTTCGTCGGCGAAAACAGGATGTGCCAGCAGCAGGCTGCACAGCAGCGCAGCAACCGCGCTCATGGCGCGCAGCGGGCTTGGGCGTTTGGTTGGCGAGACGGAGAGTGGATTGCTTGTCATGCTGGCCGGACCTGAGAGGAAAAAAAGGGTGAAATGTCCTTCTAGGCCTCGCAGGGCCGAGAACAAAATGGGCGGTTATTATTGCAAGTAATTCTTGTTAACAAAAGTAATAGAGTATCTTTTTTTCCTTGATTGCTAGCCGTTCGTCCAGTGCGAGGGCTAGTCTTGGCCTTTCTGAAAGGAGTTTTCTGATGTCCTCCCCCTCTGTTTTGATCGCCGGTTGCGGTGATGTCGGAAGTCGCCTGGCGACTCAACTGCTGGCTGAGCAATGGCAGGTTTATGGCCTGCGGCGCACGGTGTCGCGCTTGCCGCAGGGGGTGGTCGGCATTGCGGGTGATCTGTTCGGCGAACAGTGCCCGGCGCACTGGCCGCAGGCGCCCCTGGATTATCTGGTGTACTGCGCGGCGGCCACCGAACATGACGAGGCCGGGTATCGCGCGGCCTATGTCGAGGGCTTGCAGCATGTTCTGGGTTGGCTCAAGCAGCATGGCCAGCAGCCCAAGCGTTTGTTGTTCGTCTCCAGCAGCAGTGTTTACGAACAAAAGGCTGGTGAGTGGGTCGATGAGGCGTCCGTGGCGGCGGCCACGGCGTATTCCGGGCGCTTGATGCTGGAGGCCGAGCAGGTGGCCCTCAAGAGTGGTATTCCCGCAAGCGTGGTGCGCTTGACTGGCATCTACGGCCCCGGTCGCGAGTGGCTGCTGACCCAGGTGCGCCGAGGCTATCGGGTGGCGATCGACCCGCCGCTGTATGGCAACCGTATCCATGCCGACGATGCTGCCGGCTTGCTGGCATTCCTGCTCAAGGCGGACTGGCGGGGTGACGTGCTGGAAGATTGCTATATAGGTGTCGATGACGCGCCTGCACCGTTGGCCGAGGTGGTTGACTGGCTGCGTGAATACCTGGGCGTTACCGAGTGGGCGGACGATGCCAGTGTGCGTCGCACCGGCAGCAAGCGCTGCAGCAATGCTCGGGCCAGGGCGTTGGGCTGGGTGCCACGTTATGGAAGTTATCGCGAGGGGTATGCGGCGATTCTGGCGGAGCAGGGCTGAGCAGCCCGAGTGGCGTGCGGTCGCGGCTGAAGGCTGCGACCGGTTCCGAAGGCGCCGTGGCGATCTTGAGGGCGCTCAAGGCGCGACGGAAGATCGCCAAGCAAGGCCCTGCGGGCCTTTTCGCCGCCTCGCCAGGGCTCGACAGCGGCTACGGGAGGTTCACTGTTTCTCCAGCAACCACTGTTGGCTGCCCGGCGTCAGCGAGGGCACTTCATCCGCCAGGGCGGTATTCACCGCCTGGAAGATTTCCAGCTGTTGATCCTTGCGCACGAAGATCCAGGAGTTGCCCTGGCCGTTGAGCTGCAGCCAGATGCTGTCGTTGCCGCCGCTCATGGAGGCGCAGTCGCCAGCCAGGCACAAGGCATAGCGATCGGCGCCCGGCAGGCCCTGGACTGCGCCGTTGGCCTGGAACTGCACGTCGTTGCCCAGGCCCGGGCCATTGACGATCTTCCACTTGCCACCCAGGTAGGCCGAGTACAAGGCGCGCTCGAAGTTGGCGCCTAGCGGCGCGCCTTCGGGGGCGGGGTCTTTGGGGCGGTCGAATACCTGCTCGGGCTCGTTGTCGTTGGCCACTTGCAGCAGTTGCTTGCCGTTGCGTTTCAAGTCAGTGGCAGCGCTGCCATAGAACTCGACTTTTGCAGTGCTGGAACCGTTGCCGATGATCTTGCCTTCGACGGTTTCGAAACCGTTGGTGTAGCGTGCCTGGCCAGCCTTGGTGTTGAGTTCCCATTCCAGGTTCGGGCCATAGGCCTGGAGGGCTTCACGCAAAGGGCCACCTTTGGAGGCGGCGTCGATCGCTACCTGATTGATCCAGATGCCGCCCACATCATTTTTGGCGGGGTCGCTGGCACAACCGCCGAGCAATACGGCGAGCAGCGAAACAGCTAGCGCTTTGCGCATGACGAAATCCTTCCAGAACGAAAACGGCGCAGCCCTGTGGGCTGCGCCGCGGGTGTTACTCGATGACCAGGATGGCATCCATTTCAACCTGTGCACCCTTTGGCAGGGCGGCCACGCCGATGGCGGCGCGGGCTGGGTAAGGCTGTTGGAAGTACTTGCCCATGATCTCGTTGACCTTGGCGAAGTGGCTCAGGTCGGTGAGGAAGATGTTCAGCTTGACGATGTCCTTGAACGAACCGCCAGCGGCTTCGGCTACCGACTTGAGGTTCTCGAACACCTGGACGGTCTGGGCTTCGAAACCTTCCACCAGCTCCATGGTCTTGGGATCCAGCGGGATCTGACCGGACATGTAGACGGTGTTGCCCGCCTTGATCGCCTGGGAGTAGGTGCCAATGGCGGCTGGGGCCTTGTCGCTGGTGATAACAGTCTTGGTCATGAATGACTCCTTGTAATGGACGGGCTACGCACGCATGCGGGTGATGCGGATGACCCCGGTCAGGGCGCGCAGTTTCTTGATCACGCGGGCCAGGTGCACGCGGTCGTGCACGCTGACCACCAGTTGGACCACGCTGATGCGACCATCGCGTTCGTCCATGCTGATTTTCTCGATATTGCCGTCGGCGGCGTTGACGCTGCTGGCCAGCAGGGCGATCAGGCCGCGCTGGTGTTCCAGCTCGACGCGCAGCTCGACGTTGAATTCTCCGGTGACATCCTTGGCCCAGGAGAGCTGGATGCATTTTTCCGGGTTATGGCGGATTTCGCTGATATTGCGGCAGTTGTCCAGGTGCACCACCATCCCTTTGCCTGCGGACAGGTGGCCGACGATCGGGTCGCCCGGGATCGGCGTGCAGCACTTGGCGTAGCTCAGGACCAGGCCTTCGGTGCCGCGGATCGCCAGCGGGCCTTCCGGGCTTGGCAGCTGTTCGCCTTCGCCGAGCAGGCGCCGGGCCACGACGTAGGCCATGCGATTGCCCAGGCCGATGTCTTCCAGCAGGTCTTCGATCAGCTCCAGGCGGTATTCCTGAAGAATCGCCTGGATACGTTCCGCCGGGACTTTTTCCAGCGAGCTGTCGAAGCCGTTGAGCACCTTGTTCAGCAGGCGTTCGCCGAGGCTGATGGACTCCGAGCGGCGTTGCAGCTTGAGGGCATGGCGGATATGGGTACGGGCCTTGCCGGTCACCACGAAATTCAGCCAGGCCGGGTTCGGGCGCGCGCCCGGGGCACTGACGATTTCAACCGTGGAACCGCTTTGCAGCGGCTCGGACAGTGGCGCCAGGCGGCGATTGATCCGGCAGGCGATGCAGCTGTTGCCGACGTCGGTGTGCACCGCGTAGGCAAAGTCCACGGCGGTGGAGCCCTTGGGCAGCTCCATGATCCGGCCTTTGGGCGTGAACACGTAGACCTCGTCCGGGAACAGGTCGATCTTCACGCTCTCGATGAACTCCAGGGAGTTGCCGGCGCGTTGCTGCATTTCCAGCACGCCCTTGACCCATTGGCGGGCGCGGGCATGGGTGCCTTTGGGCTGTTCGTCGCCGCTGGATTTGTACAGCCAGTGGGCGGCGATGCCGTTATTGGCCATTTCTTCCATTTCCCGGGTACGAATCTGGATCTCGATCGGTACTCCGTGCATGCCGAACAGCGTGGTATGCAGCGACTGATAGCCGTTGGCCTTGGGAATGGCGATGTAGTCCTTGAAGCGTCCTGGCAGTGGCTTGTACAAATTATGTACAGCGCCGAGCACGCGATAGCAGGTGTCTACCTTGTCGACGATGATGCGGAACGCATAGACGTCCATGATTTCGTTGAAGGCGCGGCGCTTGCCGCGCATCTTCTTGTAGATACCGTACAGGTGCTTCTGGCGGCCGCTGACCTCGCCCTGGATGCCGTCGATGGCCAGGCAGTGGCTGAGGGATTCCTCGATCTTGTTGACGATTTCCTTGCGGTTGCCCCGGGCGCGCTTGACCGCCTGGTAGATCCGCGCGGAACGCATCGGGTGCATGGCCTTGAAGCCCAGGTCTTCGAATTCGATGCGGATGGCATGCATGCCCAGGCGGTTGGCGATGGGGGCGTAGATCTCCAGGGTTTCCTTGGCGATCCTGCGGCGCTTCTCGCCGGAGAGCACTTCCAGGGTGCGCATGTTGTGCAGGCGGTCGGCCAGCTTGACCAGGATCACGCGAATGTCGCGGGCCATGGCCATGGCCATCTTCTGGAAGTTTTCCGCTTGAGCTTCGGCCTTGGTCTCGAAGTTCATCTGGGTCAGTTTGCTGACCCCGTCCACCAGCTCGGCCACGGTTTCGCCAAACTGCGCACTGAGCGCTTCCTTGGCGATGCCGGTGTCTTCGATTACGTCATGCAGCATCGCGGCCATCAGGCTCTGATGGTCCATGTGCATGTCGGCAAGAATGTTCGCTACCGCGAGTGGGTGCGTGACGTACGCCTCGCCGCTGCGACGGCGCTGACCGTCATGGGCTTGTTCGGCGTAGAAATACGCTCGGCGGACCAGGTTGACCTGGTCCGTGCCGAGATAGGTCGATAAGCGATCGGCGAGGGCGTCTATGCTCGGCATGATGTCTCCTGCCGTAAGCTGTGATCCCGCGCCGTGCTACGTCGACCAGGCATAGGCTCAGACGGCCTCGTTGGACTCGTCCTCGAAAGCAGCAAAAAGCGGCTCGTCTTCAACGATTTCAGCTTCGGCGATGGCTGCGTAGTCGATCAAGCCTTCGGCGATTTCGCGCAGGGCGACAACGGTAGGCTTGTCGTTTTCCCATGCTACTTTCGGCTCTTTGCCGCCGGTTGCCAGTTGACGGGCACGCTTGGTAGAGAGCATGACCAGCTCAAAGCGGTTATCCACGTGTTCTAGACAGTCTTCAACGGTTACGCGGGCCATGGTCTTCCTCGTAGCAAATGCAATATGCGCGCTGCCCGGATGGGCGAGCGGACTCAACAGTTTAAAAAATCACCAGCGTTTAGGGAAGCGCTGATTTTTTAACCAAGCCCTTCAACGCGCTGCAAGTGCCAATGTAAAGCGCTTGCAGCGGTTTTGGGAAGTGCTGTTTTAACCCAGTAGCTCGGCCAGCAACTTGCCGAAACGCTGCTGCTGGCGTTTCTGTTGCAGCTGACTGGAGCGGAAAATCGCTTTCAGGTCGCTCAGCGCGTGGGCGAAATCGTCGTTGATGATCAGGTAGTCATAGTCAACGTAGTGGCTCATTTCGCTGACGGCTTCACGCATCCGCCCATCGATGATTTCGTCGCTATCTTGCCCGCGGTTGGTCAGGCGCTGGTGCAGTGCCTGCAATGACGGCGGCAGAATAAAGATCGAGCGTGCCTGGGGCATCAGCTTGCGCACCTGCTCGGCGCCTTGCCAGTCGATTTCCAGGATCAGGTCGTGGCCTTCGTCCAGGGTCTGCTGCAGGTGGCTTTGCGAGGTGCCATAGAGGTTGCCGAAAACTTCGGCGCGCTCGAGGAAATCCCCATGCTCGCCCATCTTCACGAACGCTTCGCGGGAGACGAAGTGATAGTTCACGCCATTCACTTCCCCCGGGCGCATGGCGCGGGTGGTGTGGGAGACCGAGACACGGATCTCCGGATTGGCGTCGGTCAGGGCCTTGACCAGGCTGCTCTTGCCCGCGCCCGACGGGGCGGAAATGATGTACAGGGTGCCGGTGCTGTGGGTCATGTCAGTTGCCTTACTCAATGTTCTGCACTTGTTCGCGCATCTGTTCGATCAACACCTTGAGGTTGACCGCAGCCTGGGTGCTGCGCGGGTCGAAGGCCTTGGAGCCCAGTGTGTTGGCTTCGCGGTTGAGTTCCTGCATCAGGAAGTCCAGGCGCCGCCCGGCCGCGCCGCCGGATTTGAGCACGCGACGCACTTCGATGATGTGGGTGCTCAGGCGGTCCAGCTCTTCGGCGACGTCGCTTTTCTGTGCCAGCAGCACCATCTCCTGTTCGAGACGGGCCGGGTCCAGCTCGGCCTGCATGTCGGCGAAGCGGTCGAGGACCTTCTGGCGCTGGGTTGCAAGCATCTGCGGGACCAGTTCGCGCAGGGTTGCCACGTCTTCCTCTATTGAGGACAGGCGCTCGTTGATCAGCCTGGCCAGCTCGGCGCCTTCGCGTTCGCGGCCGTTCTTCAGCTCCTTCAAGCTTTGGTTGAACAGGGCCAGGGCGTCGCTGTTCAACGCTTGCGGGTCGCTGGCATCGGCCACCAGCACGCCAGGCCAGGCCAGGACTTCCAGCGGGTTGAGCGCGGCTGGCTGCTTGATCAGGCTGGCGACGGCTTCGGCGGCCGCGACCAACTGTGCGGCGCGCTCGCGATCCACCTGCAGGGGCTTGCCGGCGGTTTCCTCGGTGAAGCGCAAGGTGCACTCGACCTTGCCGCGGGACAGGCCCTGGCGCAAGGCTTCGCGGACCGCGCCTTCAAGGTCGCGAAAGGCTTCCGGCAAACGCAGGTGCGGCTCCAGGTAGCGGCTGTTGACCGAGCGCAATTCCCAACTCAGGGTGCCCTGAGTGCCGGCCCGTTCTACCCGGGCGAAGGCGGTCATGCTGTGCACCATGGAGGTACCTCCGATTCAGCGCCAGCGCCAACCGCGAGTGGTTTGGGCGGGCCTGATAGTGATGAATTAAAGCCGACAGGCTGCGAAGGCGCAGGATTGTAGCGCAGTGCGGTCGGAGCCCCCAAACCCTGGCGCTGACAATGCAATGCAGGTCGTCGTAACAGGACGGATCTGCAGTGCAAATGCGTGTTTGGCCTTTTTTGGCGTGCCCTGGCGCGGTTGCGGGCTTTATAATGCTCGGCAGTTTTCCGTCCCTGTACAGGTGTTCCCCTATGAAACGTCCAAGTGGTCGCGCCGCCGATCAGCTTCGCTCGATCCGCATCACCCGCAACTACACCAAACACGCCGAGGGATCTGTACTGGTCGAGTTCGGTGATACCAAAGTGATCTGCACGGTCAGTGTCGAGAACGGCGTGCCGCGCTTCCTCAAGGGCCAGGGGCAGGGCTGGTTGACTGCCGAGTACGGCATGCTGCCGCGCGCCACCGGCGAGCGTAACCAGCGGGAAGCCAGCCGTGGCAAGCAAGGCGGCCGGACCCTGGAAATCCAGCGCCTGATCGGTCGTTCGCTGCGCGCCGCACTGGACATGTCCAAGCTGGGCGACGTCACCCTGTATGTCGATTGCGATGTGATCCAGGCTGATGGCGGTACGCGTACCGCATCGATCACTGGCGCCATGGTGGCCCTGGTCGACGCCTTGAAAGTGATCAAGAAGCGTGGCGGCCTGAAAGGCGGCGATCCATTGAAACAGATGATTGCTGCAGTATCGGTGGGCATGTACCAGGGCGAGCCGGTCCTGGACCTGGATTACCTGGAAGATTCGGCCGCCGAAACCGACCTCAACGTTGTAATGACCAGCACCGGTGGTTTCATCGAGGTGCAGGGCACTGCCGAAGGTGCGCCATTCCAGCCGGCTGAGCTGAATGCGATGCTGGCCCTGGCTCAGCAAGGCATGAACGAGATTTTCCAACTGCAGCAGGCGGCGCTCGCCGATTGATGGGCGCCGGTCTTCAGCAAGGAGAGCACCATGAGTGATGAACAACTGCCACAGCCTGCGCCGAGCCATGAAGTCCGGCAGTGGGCGATGTTTTGTCACCTGTCCGCCTTGCTGGGGATCTGGGTTCCCTTCGGTACGCTGATCGGGCCGCTGATTCTCTGGCAGATGAAGCGTGAGACGGATCCCTTTATCGATGCCCAGGGCAAGGAAGCGCTGAACTTCCAACTGACCGTCGCCATTGCCTCGGCGGTCTGTTTCCTGTTGATGATCGTGGTGATCGGTTTCTTTATGTTTGGCCTGCTGGCGATTGGTGCCCTGGTACTGACCATCATTGGTGGGGTCAAGGCGGGTGAGGGTGTGCCGTATCGGTATCCCTTCACCTGGCGCCTGATCAAGTAGATCGAGCACGCACAAAAAAGCCGACAGTGATGTCGGCTTTTTTGTGGCGGTGAAAAGACGCTTAGATGGTCAGCGTCCAGTCATAGTCCACGATCAACGGCGCGTGCTGCGAGAAGCGCGGCTGGCGCGGCAAGCGTGCGCTACGGACGAAGCGACGCAGGCCTGGGGTCAGCAGCTGATAGTCGAAGCGCCAGCCCAGGTTGAGCATCTCAGCCTGTTCGTTGTCCGGCCACCAGCTGTACTGGTCGCCTTCGCGGCTGACTTCGCGCAGTGCGTCGACATAGCCCATATTGCCAATGATCTCGTCCATCCAGGCACGTTCAGGTGCCAGGAAGCCCGGAGATTGCTGGCTGTCACGCCAGTTCTTGATATCCAGCTTCTGTTGCGCCACGTACAGCGAGCCACAATAAATGTACTCGCGACGTTTGCGTCGCTGTTTATCCAGATAACGGGCGAAGTCGTCCATTAGCTTGAACTTCTGGTTCAAGTCTTCATCGCCGTTCTGCCCTGATGGAAGCAGCAAGGTCGCGATGCTGACCTTGTCGAAATCGGCTTGCAGGTAGCGCCCGTAACGATCGGCTGTCTCGAAGCCGAGGCCGCTGATGACCGCCTTCGGCTGCAACCGCGAATACAAAGCCACGCCGCCTTGGGCAGGGACTTCAGCATCGCAGGCATAAAGGAAGTAGCCATCCAGTTGGAAGGCTGGATCATCCAGTTCAAAGGCAGAGGCGCGGGTGTCCTGCAGGCAGATGACGTCGGCATTCTGTGCCTGCAGCCAACTGAGCAAACCACGCTCGACTGCAGCCTGAATACCATTGACGTTCACACTGATGATCCGCATAAATGGCCCCAAAAATCACGTGCGTGTATGATACCCGAGCTCTACCTAATTAGCTAAATCCGTGGTATCTGGGGTTTTTTCATGCAGGCGTATCAGCGCGATTTCATTCGTTTTGCCATCGATCGCGGGGTTTTGCGCTTCGGTGAGTTCACCCTGAAGTCCGGGCGCACCAGCCCTTACTTCTTCAATGCCGGCCTGTTCAACAGCGGTTCGGCCCTGGCCCAGCTGGGGCGTTTCTACGCGGCGGCGATCGTCGAAAGCGGCATTCCCTTCGATGTGCTGTTTGGCCCGGCCTATAAAGGCATTCCTCTGGCGGCAGCTACTGCGGTCGCTCTGGCTGAGCATCATCAGCGCGACCTGCCCTGGTGCTTCAACCGCAAGGAAGCCAAGGCGCACGGCGAAGGCGGCAGCCTGGTGGGTGCTCCTCTGACCGGTGATGTGTTGATCATCGATGACGTGATCACTGCCGGCACGGCAATTCGCGAGGTGATGCAGATCATCGAGTCCCAGGAAGGCGCCAAGGCCGCCGGGGTATTGATCGCCCTGAACCGCCAGGAGCGCGGTAACGGCGAGTTGTCGGCGATCCAGGAAGTCGAGCGTGACTTCGGCATTCCGGTGGTGAGCATTGTCTCCCTGACCCAGGTCCTGCAGTTCCTGGCGGACGATCCGGCACTCAAGCAGCACCTGCCGGCAGTGGAAGCCTACCGCGCGCAGTACGGAATCTGACGTTGTAGGCGCCGGCTCCTGCAAAGGTGGCGTCGATAAAAAAGCCCCCGTCCGGGATGCCGGGCGGGGGCTTTTTTGTGGCTGGCGCTTAAGGGCGCTTGCGGTTGCTGATGAGGGTGCCGACGCCGGTATCGGTGAAGATCTCCAGCAGAATCGCGTTGGGCACTCGACCGTCGATGATCAGCGAGCTACCGACACCACCTTGCACGGCTTCCAGGGCGCAGCGGATTTTTGGCAGCATGCCGCCATAGATGGTGCCGTCGGCGATCAGCTCGTCGACCTGCTGGGTGCTCAGGCCGGTCAACACCTTGCCCGATTTGTCCATCAGGCCGGCGATGTTGGTCAGCAGCATCAGCTTTTCGGCTTTCAGGGCTTCGGCCACTTTGCCGGCTACCAGGTCGGCGTTGATGTTGTAGGACTCACCGTTGGCGCCAACGCCGATCGGCGCGATCACCGGAATGAAATCACCCTTGACCAGCAGGTTCAGCAGGTCGGTGTTGATCCCGACCACTTCGCCCACATGGCCGATATCGATGATTTCCGGCGTGGTCATCTCTGGAGTCTGGCGAGTCACGGTGAGTTTCTTCGCGCGGATCAGCTCGGCATCTTTACCGGTCAGGCCGATGGCGCTGCCGCCATGCCGGTTGATCAGGTTGACGATGTCCTTGTTGACCTGGCCGCCGAGAACCATCTCCACCACGTCCATGGTCTGCGCATCAGTCACGCGCATGCCGTCGACGAAGTGGCTTTCAATCGACAGGCGCTTGAGCAGGTCGCCGATCTGCGGCCCGCCGCCGTGCACCACCACCGGGTTGATCCCGACAGCCTTCATCAGCACGATGTCGCGGGCGAAGCCGGTTTTCAGCTCCTCGCTTTCCATAGCGTTGCCGCCGTACTTGATCACCAGGGTCTTGCCGACATAGCGGCGAATGTAAGGCAGCGCTTCGGATAGGACCTTGGCGGTATTGGCGGCGGCATCGCGTTCGATGGTCATTCAGGGCTCCGGTGCTTCAAACAGTCAAAACGGTAGTTGGAGATCGGGTGCAACACGTTTCAGCTGGACGTGGAACACGTCCTTAATCCGCTGCAGCTCGGCTTCGTCATCAGCCTCGAAGCGCAGCACCAGCACAGGGGTGGTGTTGGAGGCGCGAACCAGGCCCCAGCCCTTGGCATAGTCGACTCGCACGCCGTCAATGGTGGTCAGGTCGGCGCCTGCGCCCCACTGCGCGTCGTGCAGGGCATCAATGATGCTGAATTTGCTCTCTTCGGTCACATGGATATTGATTTCCGGCGTAGAAATATCGTTCGGGAAGGTGGCGAACAGCTCTTCCGCGGTGGATTTTTCCTTGCTGAGGATCTCCAGCAACCGTGCGGCGCTATAAATGCCGTCGTCGAAACCGAACCAGCGCTCCTTGAAGAACACATGGCCACTCATCTCGCCGGCCAGCAGGGCGCCGGTCTGTTTCATTTTCTTTTTGATCAACGAGTGACCGGTCTTCCACATTAGCGGGCGACCGCCATATTCCTTGATCAGCGGAATCAGGCGGCGGGTGCATTTGACGTCGAAGATGATCTCCGCGTCCGGGTTGCGCGCCACCACGTCCTTGGCGAACAGCATCAGCAGGCGATCGGGGTAGACGATGCTGCCGGTGTTGGTCACCACGCCGACGCGATCGCCGTCGCCGTCGAAGGCCAGGCCCAGGTCGGCCCCGGTTTCCTTGACCTTGGCGATCAGGTCTTCGAGGTTTTCAGGCTTGCCCGGGTCCGGGTGGTGGTTGGGGAAGTTGCCGTCCACCTCGCAGAACAGCGGGATGACTTCGCAGTTCAGGGCTTCGATCAGTTGTGGAGCAATGACTCCGGCGGCGCCGTTGCCGCAGTCCACCACGACTTTGAGGCGACGGGCCAGCTTGATGTCACGGGTGATCTCCTCGGCGTAGCGCGGCAGGATGTCGACCTGGGTGACGCTGCCCTGGGCGCTGCTCAGGTTGTTGCTCTTGAGGCGCTCGTGCAGGGCCTGGATCTGTTCATTGGCCAGGGTGTCGCCGGCGATGACGATCTTGAAGCCGTTGTAGTTCGACGGGTTGTGGCTGCCAGTGAGCATCACCCCGGACTTGCCGGCCAGGACGTTGGCGGCGTAGTACAGGGCCGGGGTCGGCACCAGGCCGACATCGCTGACGTGGCAGCCGCTGTCATGCAGGCCCTGGATCAGTTGCGCCACCAGCTCTGGTCCGGACAGGCGGCCGTCGCGCCCCACGCTGACGTTGGGTTCGCCCTGTGCCAGGCTCTGGGAGCCAATGGCGCGGCCGATCCAGTAGGCGGTTTCTGCGGTCAGGGTTTGCGGTACAACGCCGCGGATGTCGTAGGCGCGAAAGATGCTGTCAGGAAATGTCGGGGCGACTTTAGCTGCGTTGCTCATCACTGAGGGTGCTCCATCTGAAGGGGTGCAGTGCGGCCCTGGAAGAGCAGGCCGGCAGGCTCAAACTGAAGGGTATGACGGCGTTTTCAGCATAGAGTTCGTGCTGTGAAAGTGCCATCTGGTGGGCGCCGTGCCGTCCGGGATCGGTCGGGAGCCTGATCTGGCGGGGGCGAAACACGCTTCAGAAAAATGCTGTTCATCCGTTTTGATTGGCACCGCAAAGGGTCGGAGCGGGCAGATGGCCCGCTCCGAGGGGGCGATCAGTGGCTGCCGGAGTGGCCGAAGCCGCCCGCGCCACGCTGGCTTTCATCAAAGGCCTCGACCACTTCGAAATGCGCCTGCACCACTGGCACCAATACCAGTTGGGCGATGCGCTCGCCGACGGCGATGTTGAAGGCGGTCTGGCCGCGGTTCCAGCAGGACACCATCAGTTCGCCCTGGTAGTCCGAGTCGATCAGCCCCACCAGATTGCCCAGCACGATGCCGTGTTTATGACCCAGGCCGGAGCGCGGCAGGATCAGTGCCGCCAGGCCCGGATCACCGATGTACACCGACAGGCCGGTGGGAATCAGCAAGGTCTGACCCGGTTCCAGGACGGTGTCTTCCTTGAGCATGGCCCGCAGGTCTAGGCCGGCGGAGCCCGGCGTGGCGTACTGCGGCAGAGGGAATTCATTGCCGATGCGTGGGTCGAGGATCTTGGCTTGTAAAGCGTGCATGCGAGTTAAACCTGGTTCAGCCGTTCGGCGATAAAAGAGATCAGCTGGCGGGCAATCTTGCCCTTGCTGGTCTGGGCGAAGAGAGTTGCGTGCAACTCCCGGTCAATCACGCTGCAGGCGTTTTCCTCGCTGTTGAAGCCAATGCTCGGGTTGGCCACGTCGTTGGCGACGATCAGGTCGAGGTTCTTGTCCTTCAATTTGCGTGCAGCGTAGTCGAGCAAGTTTTCGGTTTCTGCGGCGAAACCGACACTGAAAGGGCGGTCCGGACGGCTGGCAATGGTGGCCAGGATGTCTGGGTTGCGCACCATCTGCAGCAACAAGCCGTCACCTTTCGTAGGGTCTTTCTTTAATTTCTGTGGGGCGACGACTTCCGGTCGGTAGTCCGCGACCGCCGCAGAGGCGATGAAAACGTCGCAAGGGATGGCGGCTTCACAGGCCGCGAGCATGTCCCGGGCGCTGACAACGTCGATCCGCGTGACTCTGTCGGGGGTTGGAAGGTGTACCGGCCCGGTGATGAGGGTCACCCGGGCGCCTGCCTCGACGGCGGCCTCGGCCAGGGCGAAGCCCATTTTTCCTGAGCTATGGTTAGTGATGTAGCGAACCGGGTCGATGTTTTCCTGGGTCGGCCCTGCGGTGATCAGCAGGTGCTTGCCGGTCAGTGCAAGGTGCTGGAAGCAATCAGCGGCGCTTTGCGCCAGGTCGTTGGCTTCCAGCATGCGGCCCAGGCCCACATCGCCACAGGCCTGGCTGCCGGAAGCCGGGCCGAAGACTTTCAGGCCCCGGCTTTGCAGCAGTTGAGTGTTGGCTTGGGTGGCCGGGTCGCGCCACATGGCCTGATTCATTGCCGGGGCGATGGCGACGACGGCGTCGGTGGCCAGTACCAGGGTGGTCAGCAGGTCGTCGGCGATACCTTGGGCCAGGCGGGCGATCAGGTCCGCGGTAGCGGGGGCGATCAGTACCAGGTCGGCCCATTTGGCCAGCTCGATGTGGCCCATCGCGGCTTCGGCGGCCGGGTCCAGCAAGTCGAGGTGGACCGGGTGCCCGGAGAGGGCCTGCATGGTCAGCGGGGTAATGAATTCACTGCCGCCCCGGGTCATGACCACGCGCACTTCGGCGCCTTGGTCGAGGAGTCGGCGAACCAGCTCCGCGCTCTTGTAGGCAGCGATGCCGCCGCCGACGCCGAGCACGATGCGTTTCCGATACAGCCGCTGCATAGGCCTGTCTTTCCGTTCAGTGATTGCTGCGTGGCATGCCCCCTCCCCAGGTGAAATACCACGCAAAAAAGAGGCGGCTAAGATAGCACAGCGTCTGCTGTCGAACAGCGGCGCCATGCACAGGGAGGTGTGATGAGCATTCGAGATTGGCCCGCGGCGGAACGTCCGCGGGAACGGCTTCTGGAGCAGGGTGCCATCAGCCTTTCAGATGCTGAGCTGTTGGCGATTTTCCTGCGGACCGGGGTGGCTGGCAAAAGTGCGGTGGACCTGGCCCGACACCTGCTGCAGCGCTTTGGCAGCCTGCGCAGGCTGCTGGAGGCTGATCAGTTGACCTTTACGCGCCAACTGGGTTTGGGGCCGGCCAAGTACGCCTTGTTGCAGGCGGTGCTGGAAATGGCCCGCCGGCATCTGGCGGAGAAGCTGCATCGGCAATCCGCGCTGGAAAGCCCGCTGGTGGTGCGTGACTACCTGAAGTCGATGTTGCGGCACGAGCCCCATGAGGTGTTCGGTTGTCTGTTTCTCGACACCAAGCATCGTGTCCTGGCCTTCGAAGTGCTGTTCCAGGGGTCGATAGACAGCACCACGGTCTATCCGCGGCAAGTGATCAAGCGCACCTTGGCGCACAACGCGGCCGCGGTCATTCTCTGCCACAACCATCCGTCGGGCATCTCCGAGCCCAGCCCGGCCGACCGGGTGGTGACACGGCGCTTGCAGGAGGCGCTGGAACTGATCGATGTACGGGTGCTGGATCACTTCATCGTCGGTGAGGGCGATCCATTGTCGATGGCCGAGTACGGCTGGATCTGAGCACGGCAGGCTTCAAGGCCGGGTGGGCCTTGAAGCCTGCGGTGGCGTCACTTGATGCTGACTTTCGAGTAGTCCTGGCGGCCGAATGGGCTCACCTGGTAGCCCTCGATCTGTTTGCGAGTCAGGGTGAAAGCGGTCGGGTGCGCCAGGGGCAGCCACAGTGCCTGCTGCTGGATCTGGGTCTGCGCCTGTTGGTACAGCTTGCTGCGCACGCCTTGCTCGCTGGTGGTCTTGCCGGCGGTGATCAGCTTGTCCAGATTCTGGTCGCAGTAGCGGGCGAAGTTGGTGCCGGACTTGACGGCGGAGCAGGTGAACTGTGGCGAGAGGAAGTTATCCGGGTCGCCGTTGTCGCCGGCCCAGCCCATGAACAGCAGGTCGTGCTCGCCGGCCTTGGCGCGGCGGATCAGCTCCCCCCATTCAATCACGCGGATTTCCGCCTGGATCCCCACTTGGGCCAGGTCCGATTGCAGCAACTGCGCACCCAGGCTCGGATTGGGATTGAGCAGGCTGCCGGAAGGGCGGGTCCAGATGGTGGTCTGGAAGCCGTTCTTCAGGCCGGCCTTGGCCAGCAGTTGGCGGGCTTTCTCTGGGTCGTGGGCGTAACCGGGCAGGTCCTTGGCGTAGCTCCAGGTATTGGGCGGGTAAGGGCCATTGGCGGCCTCGGCGGTGCCTTCAAAGACCGCCTTGAGGTAGCTGTCCTTGTCGAACGCCAGGTTGATTGCCTGGCGCACTTCGGGTTTATCCAGGGGCGGGTGCTGGCTGTTGATGGCGACAAAGGCGGTCATGAAGGCGGCGGTGTGCTCGATCTTCAACGCCGGGTCCGTGCTGGCCGTCTGGACGTCCAGGGGCTTGGGCGACAGGGCGATCTGGCACTCGTTGCGCCGCAGTTTCTGCAGGCGCACGTTGGCGTCCGGGGTGATGGCGAAGATCAGCGAGTCCACCGCCGGCTTGCCGGCAAAGTAGTCGCGGTTGGCCTTGTAACGGATCGAGGCGTCTTTCTGGAAACGCGTGAAGACGAACGGGCCGCTGCCGATCGGCTGGCTATTGAGCTTCTCCGGGGTGCCGGCCTTGAGCAGTTGATCGGCGTATTCCGCAGAATAGATGGAGGCAAAGCCCATGCTCAGGGTGGCGAGGAAGGTCGAGTCGGCGTGGTCCAGGGTGAAGCGCACGGTCAACGGGTCCAGGGCGTCGATTTTCTTGATCAGGCTGGGCAGTTGCAACGACTGCGCGTGGGGAAAACCGCTCTGGGCGACCTGGTGCCACGGATGGGCCGGATCGAGCATGCGTTCGAAGCTGAACTTGACGTCTTCGGCGCTCAGTTCGCGGCTGGGATTGAAGTAGTCGGTGCGGTGGAACTTGACCTTGGGGTGCAGCTTGAACACGTAGGTTAGGCCGTCGCTGGAGACCTCCCAGCTGTCGGCGAGACTGGGGACCACCTTGCCGCTGTCGGCATCGAACTCCACCAGGCGGTTCATCAGCACGTCGGCGGACGCGTTGGTGGTGGTCAGCGAGTTGTACTGCACCACGTCGAAGCCTTCCGGGCTGGCTTCGGTGCAGACGCTCAAGGCCGCGGCCTGGGCCAATGGGCTCAGAAGCGGGGCGAGCAGGAGCGGGAGGGCGGCAAGACGCATGGTCGGGTTCCTTGTGCAGATCGAAAGCCCATCTGCGAGTGCAGTCTGGAAATGCCTTACCCTAGTGGCCTCTTTGTAAAATGACTATCCCTTTTGTATCGGGCGATGAAACCTTGGGGCCGGCCCGGGTTCCAGGCGTGATTTTCTGCGGGCATGCCCGCGCTCGATGGCCGTTTTGTGCTTGGGGTTTCGGGAGAAATATATTCTGCGACGAGCGGTAGATTTCTGCGGTAGCCTTTGCCGCAGGCGTCCGGCGCAAGAAAATCAGGACTTTTCTTCATCCTGGGCACAGCGGTTGTTGTTGCTCTAGGGTCTTTCTGGTATAAAGCAGCGCTCTTTTCTAGGGGCCCGGTTCCTTCGCTTGTAGGTGTAGCCGGTAAGACCCTAAAGAAACGCGGCGCCTGGCGCCAAATGACTGAGAGATTAAGCGGCCAACCCATGCCGGGTTGGGCATGTGGTTTTAGAGGGCTGAGGCATGTCTAGAGTCTGTCAAGTTACCGGTAAGGGTCCGGTGACTGGGAATAACATTTCCCACGCAAACAACAAAACCCGTCGTCGTTTCCTGCCGAACCTGCAGCATCACCGCTTCTGGGTTGAGTCCGAGAAACGCTTTGTGCGTCTGCGCGTATCTGCCAAAGGCATGCGTATCATCGACAAGCGCGGCATTGACGTCGTGCTGGCCGAAATCCGTCGCGATGGCGGCAAGGTTTAAGGGAGCTAATCATGCGTGAATTGATTCGTTTGATCTCGAGCGCCGGTACTGGTCACTTCTACACTACCGACAAGAACAAGCGTACTACTCCGGACAAAATCGAGATCAAGAAATATGATCCGGTTGTTCGTAAGCACGTGATCTACAAGGAAGGCAAAATCAAGTAATTGATTTTTCTTCTAACAAAAAAACCCGCCTTCAAGCGGGTTTTTTTGTGCCTGCGATTCAGGCTTTCTGTTCGAAGGCCACGTAGACCTTGCGGCAGGGTTCCAGCACTTCCCAGGTGCCCTTGAAGCCGGCCGGGATCACGAAGCGGTCGCCGGCCCGCAGGGTCTTGGCGTTGCCGTCGTTATCGCGCAGCACCGAAACGCCCTGGAGGATCTCGCAGTATTCGTGCTCAGTGAAGTTCACCGTCCACTGGCCCACGGCACCTTCCCAGATCCCCGCATTGAGCTGGGCGCACGGGCTGGCGTAGTGGTTGAACACGGCCTGCTCAGGGTCGCCCTTGAGGACTTTTTCCGGGGCGGGGCGGTAGCGTTCGCCCTCGGTATTGGCCTGGCTGAAGTCGACGATGTTGCGGATGCTCATTGTTGTATTCCCCCGTGATTGCGGCGCGAGTGGCTATGAAGGCCAAAGTCTATGTTTATTAAAATGCACATAGCAATGGCGTTTGCCCGGGCTTTGTCAAATATATTGAAAGTACAGGTGTCGCTGGTTTAGGGTGGCGGGTGCCTTTGGCCGAAAGCAGGCTGGCCGGGCAGGATTCTTCAGCAGTGCCGGCGTAGTTCGCATGGCGCTTGTATACAAATAAGAGGAGGACACTCGTATGACCACCCTGACTCGTGCCGACTGGGAACAACGTGCCCGCGACCTGAAAATCGAAGGCCGCGCGTACATCAACGGCGAATACACCGCATCTGCTTCCAATGACACCTTCGAATGCATCAGCCCGGTAGACGGGCGCGTTCTGGCGACCATCGCCAGCTGCGATGCCGCCGATGCCCAGCGCGCCGTGGAAAACGCCCGCGCCACATTCAATTCCGGCGTCTGGTCGCGCCTGGCGCCGGCCAAGCGCAAGTCGGTGATGATCCGTTTTGCCGGCCTGTTGAAGCAGCACGCTGAAGAACTCGCGCTCCTGGAAACCCTGGACATGGGCAAGCCCATCAGCGATTCCCTGGACATCGACGTGCCCGGCGCCGCGCAAGCCCTGAGCTGGAGCGGCGAGGCCATCGACAAGATCTACGATGAAGTCGCGGCCACTCCGCACGACCAGCTGGGTCTGGTCACCCGCGAGCCGGTAGGCGTGGTTGCGGCCATCGTGCCGTGGAACTTCCCGCTGATGATGGCCTGCTGGAAGCTCGGCCCGGCGCTGTCCACCGGCAACTCGGTCATCCTCAAGCCTTCGGAGAAATCCCCGCTGACGGCCATCCGCATTGCTGCCCTGGCCGTGGAAGCCGGGATTCCGGCCGGCGTGTTCAACGTGCTGCCGGGCTACGGCCACACCGTCGGCAAGGCCCTGGCTCTGCACATGGACGTGGACACCCTGGTGTTCACCGGTTCGACCAAGATCGCCAAGCAACTCTTGGTGTACTCCGGCGAATCCAACATGAAGCGCGTCTGGCTGGAAGCTGGCGGCAAGAGCCCGAACATCGTGTTCGCCGATGCCCCGGACCTGCAGGCCGCCGCCGAATCCGCTGCCGGCGCCATTGCCTTCAACCAGGGCGAAGTCTGCACCGCTGGCTCGCGCCTGCTGGTGGAGCGCTCGATCAAGGATAAATTCCTGCCTCTGGTGATCGAGGCCCTCAAGGGCTGGAAGCCGGGCAACCCACTGGATCCGGCGACCAACGTCGGCGCCCTGGTGGACACCCAGCAGATGAACACCGTGCTGTCCTACATCGAGGCCGGGCATGCCGATGGCGCCAAGCTGGTGGCGGGTGGCAAGCGCACCCTGGAAGAGACCGGCGGCACTTATGTCGAGCCGACCATTTTCGACGGTGTCAGCAACGCGATGAAGATCGCTCAGGAAGAGATCTTCGGCCCGGTCCTGTCGGTCATTGCCTTCGACAGCGTGGAGGAGGCGATCCAGATTGCCAACGACACGCCTTACGGCCTGGCGGCCGCGGTGTGGACCGCGAACATCTCCAAGGCCCACCAGACCGCCAAGGCGCTGCGTGCCGGCAGTGTCTGGGTCAACCAGTACGACGGTGGCGACATGACTGCGCCGTTCGGCGGCTTCAAGCAGTCGGGCAACGGTCGCGATAAGTCGCTGCATGCGTTCGACAAGTACACCGAGCTGAAAGCGACCTGGATCAAGCTCTGAGCCTTGCCGCTTGAGGCGGGAGGTGCCTGGCAGGCGCCGCCCCGCCTGATGTCGATCCACAGCGCAGCCGGACTTTCCGCGAGGGGAGTCCGGCTGCGTTGTCTGTGCCTTGCAAAACAATGATCCACAGGAGCGTGGAAATGCGTTGGGCGACCTATTTCGCCGTGTTGGCCGCCGTCCTGAGTGTCGGCCTGGCCCTGGGCGTGACCATGCCCTTGGTGTCCTTTCGTCTTGAAAGCTGGGGCTACGGACCTTTTGCAATTGGCGTGGTGGCGGCGATGCCGGCCATTGGCGTGTTGCTTGGGGCGAAGATTTCCAGCCGCCTGGCGGCACGGTTCGGCACCGCCAGCCTGATGCGCCTGTGCCTGTGGGGCGGGGCGATTTCCATTGCCTTGCTGGCGCTGCTGCCCAGTTATCCACTGTGGCTGGTGTTGCGCTTGGTGCTGGGGGTGGTGCTGACCATCATCTTCATTCTCGGGGAAAGCTGGATCAATCAGCTGGTGGTGGAGCAATGGCGCGGCCGGCTGGTGGCGCTGTATGGCTGCAGCTATGCCTTGAGCCAGTTGGCTGGGCCACTGCTGCTGGGCGTGTTGGGCACCGAGCATGACTATGGTTTCTGGACTGCGGTGGGGTTGCTGGTGGTTTCCCCGCTCCTGCTGTTGGGGCGCAGCGGGGCGCCGAGCAGCGAGTCGTGCAGCGTGACCCTGTTCGACTTGTGGCGCTTCTGTCAGACGCTGCCGGCGATTGCCTGGGCGGTGGCGTTGTTCGCCACCTTCGAGGCGCTGATCCTGACCCTGTTGCCGGTGTATTGCCTGAGCCAGGGGTTCACCGAAGACGTTGCCCTGGCCATGGTCAGTACCGTGGTGGTGGGCGATGCCTTGCTGCAACTGCCGATTGGTGCTCTGGCGGACCGGATGTCCCGGCGCGGCCTGTTCACCGGCTGCGCGGTGGTCTTGCTGTGTTCCAGTCTGGCCATTCCGCTGTTGCTGGACACGGCGCTGATCTGGCCACTGTGGGTGCTGTTCGGGGCTAGCGCGGGAGGCTTGTTCACCTTGTCGCTGATCCTGATCGGCGAGCGTTATCGTGACGACGCGCTGGTGCGGGCCAACGCCCATGTGGCGCAGCTCTGGGGCATTGGCTGCCTGATCGGGCCGTTGGTGGCCGGGGCGGGCAGCCAGTGGGTCAGCGGCCACGCCATGTTGCTGCTGGTGGCGGCGGGCGCCTTTGGCTTGCTAGTGCTGTTGTTGCGCCAGGGCGCGTTCGGTGAAGCCCGGGCAGCCCTGTAGCGGCCTGCGGGGGATGGTTCAGAGCATGCGTTCCAGGCCGATGCGGGTGCTCAGCCAGGCATTGATGCGTCGCCACCAACTGCCGGGTTCATGGCTCAGGCTGTGCGTTCGGCCCTGGTCCTCGGTCACCCAGACCAGCTTGCCGTCCAGCAGCTTGACCTGGTAGCTCAGGGCCGGTGCCATCCCTTGCAGGGCCAGGGCGCGGACATGCTCGGCCAGCTCGGGGCTGTCCACCAGCACCCCGACCTCGGTGTTCCACAGCACCGAACGGGGATCGAAGTTGAACGAGCCAATAAAGCTCTTTCGTCGGTCGAAGATCATCGCCTTGCTGTGCAGGCTGGAGTCGGAGCCCTTGTAGGAACCGCTGTGGAACAGGTGCGGCCCACTGCCACCACGCTCGCCGGGTTGTCGGCGCAGTTCGTAGAGCTTCACTCCATGTTCCAGCAGCGCCTTGCGATAGGGCGCATAGCCGCCATGCACCACCGGCACGTCGGTGGCTTCCAGGGAGTTGGTCAACAGGCTCACCGTGACTCCGGCGTCGGCGCGTCCGGTCAGGTACACCAGCCCGGGCTGCCCCGGGACGAAGTAGGCCGAGATCATGATCAGCTCCTTGCCGACCCCGCTCAGCTCGGGCGCCAGCTGGGTGGTCAGCAGCAGGTGCGGGTCGGGGTCGCCCTTGGCCAGGACCTTGGTCGGCGCGTCCCACAGCGCCTGGTTCCAGGCCCAGATCAGCTCCTTGCGCCAGATGTCCATGCGCGGCTGGGTCTGGTAGGTCATCAGTTGCCGGTACAGGGCCTGGTTTTGCCGGCGGCTGTCCTGCAGTGATTCCTCAAGGCGTCGTCGGGTGTTGTCCAGCGCCTTGGTCGAAGGGGGGCTGGACAGGAACTCGGCGATGGGCCGGCTCAGGGCGCTGTTCCAGTACTGGTCGAAGCTGTGGCCCAGCTGCTCGGCCACCGGCCCCGCGCTGAACATGTCGATGTCGGTGAAGTTCAGGTTGGGCTCGGCGTCGAAGTACTCGTCCCCGAGGTTGCGCCCGCCGACGATGGCCACGCTGTTGTCCGCCAGCCAGAGCTTGTTGTGCATTCGCCGGTGCTGCTGCGACAGGTTGAACAGGCGGCCCATGGTCCGGGTCAGGCCGGTGCTGCGGCCTAGGTGCAGCGGGTTGAACAGGCGGATCTGGATCTGCGGATGGGCGGCCAGGGTCGCGATGATCTGGTCCAGGCCGTCGCTGGTGGTGTCGTCCAGCAGGATGCGCACCCGCACGCCTCGGTCGGCGGCCTTGAGCAACTCGTCCACCAGCATGCGCGTGCTGATGCCGTCGTGGACGATGTAGTACTGCAGGTCGAGGCTGCTTTGCGCATTGCGGATCAGCTCGGCGCGGGCCATGAAGGCTTCGGTGCTATTGGGCAGCAGGCGAAAGCCCGAGCGGCCCTGATAGGGCGCCGCTTGGGCGCGGATCGACTGGGCGAAGCTGGAATCGCTCGCGGCCAGGGCCTGGCTGGGCTGGTAGGGCACCTCGAGGGTGGCGCAGCCGCCCAGCCCGAGGCTCAGCAGTAAAAGCCAAGTGAATGCCTGTATACGGCTCAAGTCAGGTCATCTCGCGTCACGGCACGGGTGGGCATGGGGCGGCTGGCTTCCTGCAACGGCTCGGGATCAGTCCGGGGTCTCACTGAGCAGCTTGATGGCCGCGGCGCCGACCTTGCGTACCGCGTCTTCGATCTGCGCGGTTGGCTTGGCAGCGTAGTTCATCCGCAGGCAATTGCGGTACTTGCCCGACGCGGAAAAGATACTGCCCACGGCAATCTGCACCCCTTGGTCGAGCAGCACCCGGTTGAGCTTCAGAGCATCAAACCCCTCGGGGAGTTCGATCCACAGCATGAAACTGCCCTGTGGCCGGCTGGCGCGGGTGCCGGCGGGGAAATAGCGGCTGACCCAGTCGAGCATCAGGTCGCGATTGCGCTGGTACTGAGTGCGCATCTTGCGCAAATGGGGCTCGAAGTGGCCGCCCTTGAGAAACTCGGCGATGGCCACCTGAGGCTGCGGCGCGGTCGAGCCGGTGCTGATGTACTTCATGTGCAGCACCCGCTCCAGGTAGCGCCCGGGGGCCACCCAGCCAATGCGCAGGCCCGGTGCCAGGGTCTTCGAGAACGAGCTGCACAGCAGCACCCGGCCATCGTCGTCGAAGGACTTGATGGTGCGCGGGCGCGGGTAGGTGTAGGCCAGCTCGCCATACACATCGTCCTCGATGATCGCCACGTCGAAGCGCTGGGCCAGGGTCAGCAGCGCCCGTTTGCGAGGCTCCGGCATGATGTAGCCCAGGGGGTTGTTGCAGTTGGGGGTCAACTGTATGGCCTTGATCGGCCACTGTTCCAGGGCCAGCTCCAGGGCTTCCAGGCTGATGCCGGTAATCGGGTCGGTGGGGATTTCCAGGGCCTTCATGCCCAGGCCCTTGAGGGTCTGCATGGCACCGTGGAAGCTGGGCGAGTCGACGGCGACGATGTCCCCCGGCTCGCAGATGGCGCGGATGCTGGTGGACAGCGCTTCGTGGCAGCCGGTGGTGATCACCAGGTCGCCGGCCCCCAGCTGGCAGCCGGAATCGAGCATCAGCCGCGCCACCTGCTCGCGCAGTTCCAGCACGCCGTAGATGTTGTCGTAGTACAGGCCGGGCATGTCCTGGCGCCGGCTGAGGCGGGCCAGGGCCCGGAGCAGCGGTTTCATGGTCGTGGTGGTGATGTCCGGCATGCCGCGGCCCAGTTGCACCACGTCCTTGCGCGGCACGGCGCGAATCAGTTCCAGCACCTGGTCCCATTGCGAAATCTCCACCGGCCGTTGGGCCGGGCGGCCGACTGCCGGCAACGCGGGCAGTTCGCGGCTGGGAGGCACGAAGTACCCGGACTTGGGCTTGGGCATTGCCAATCCGTTGTCTTCCAGCAAGCGGTAGGCCTGCTGCACGGTGCTCAGGCTGACCCCGTGCTCGACGCTCAGGGCTCGCACCGAGGGCAGTCGATCGCCGGGGCGGTAGAAGCCCTGTTCGATGCGGGTGCCCAGGAGTTCGGCGAGGTTGACGTACAGGGTCATGGCTTTGGCTCGTAGTGGTGGTCGCGTGAACCAGTACAGATGGGGCAAAAATACAGGATTCAGCGAGATTTTCGGCAAAACTGTATGGAAGTAAAACCGCTGTATTGAGTCTGTAATGGTTTTTGTGCGCCACGCATCATAGGGGCTCATGGCAACCTTGAGCAAACAGGAGCAATACAGATGAACGGCTTGAGCGATGTGCGGCTGTCGTTACGGAGTCAGGAGCTGGAGGCGGAACAGGAGCAAGCCATGGCTGCGCGCCTGCCACGCTCTGCACCGGCCGGGCTGAGCACCTTGGGCCTGTACTGGCATCGGTTGCGCACCCGCAAGGCGTTGCTGGACCTGACCTCCGAGCAGTTGCGCGATGTTGGCCTGAGTCGCGAGGAGGCGCGGGCCGAAGGCCTCAAGCCATTCTGGCGCCTGTAACCCGGCCGCGTGGCAGCAGGCTCAGAGCACTTCCTTCAAGCGGTGCCAGAGCATGCCCAGGGCCAGCAGCGGCGAGCGCAGGTGCTTGCCGCCGGGGAAGGTCATGTGCGGCACCTTGGCGAACAGGTCGAAGCCGCCGCCGTGCTGGCCGCTGATGGCTTCGCCCAGCAGTTTGCCCGCCAGGTGCGTGGCATTCAGGCCATGGCCCGAATAGGCCTGGGCGTAATACACATTGGGCTGGTCCTTGAGCCGGCCGATCTGCGGCAGGCGGTTGGCACCGATGCCGATCATGCCGCCCCACTGATAGTCGATCTTCACCCCGGCCAGTTGCGGGAACACCTCCAGCATCTTCGGGCGCATGTAGGCGGCGATGTCCTTGGGGTCACGCCCCGAGTAATGGCAGGCACCGCCGAACAGCAGGCGCCGGTCGGCCGAGAGGCGGTAGTAATCCAGGGCCACGCGCTGGTCGCAGACCGCCATGTTCTGTGGCAGCAGCTCGCGGGCCTGGGCCGGGCTCAAGGGTTCGGTGGCGATGATGTAGCTGCCCGCCGGGAGCACCTTGCCCCCCAGTTCCGGGTTGAGGCCGTTGAGGTAGGCGTTGCAGCCCAGTACCAGGGTCTTGGCGCGGACCGTGCCGCGAGCGCTGTGGACCTTGACCTCGGGGCCGTAGTCGATGCGGGTCACGGCCGAGTGCTCGAACAATTGCACGCCCAGCTGGTGCGCTGCCTGGGCCTCGCCCAGGGCCAGGTTCAGCGGATGCAAGTGGCCCGAGCCCATGTCGATCAGGCCACCCACGTAGCGCTTGGAGCCCACCACGCTGTGCATTTCATCGGCCTGCAGCAAGCGGGTTTCATGGCGATAACCCAGGCTGCGCAGCTCCTCGGCATCCTCGGCGAAGCCTTCGAGGTCGGCGGGTTTGTTGGCCAGGTCGCAGTAGCCCCAGGTCAGGTCGCAGGGGATCTGGAAACGCTCGATGCGCTGGCGGACGATGTCCACGGCCTCCAGGCCCATGAGTTTCATCTGCCGCACGCCGTCCTGGCCGATCACCTTGGTGAACTGTTCAAGGCCGTGACCGACCCCGCGAATCAGTTGCCCGCCGTTGCGTCCGCTGGCGCCCCAGCCGATCTTGTGCGCTTCCAGCAGGACGACGCTAAAGCCGCGCTCGGCCAGCTCCAGCGCGGTATTGAGCCCGGAAAAACCACCACCGACCACGCAGACATCCGTCGTCAGCTCGCCCGCCAATGCTGGGTACTCCGGTTGCGGCAGGCTGCTGGCGGCGTAGTAGGAGGCGGCGTGCGGAAGGCTGGCGGGCATGGGGACGTCCTGATTTATGCTGTCGGTGAAAATGCGCGGAGCATAAGTCGGGCCTTTGCGCCGGGGCAACCGCGGGACGTCCGGTCCTGTCTGCGGTGAGGCATTTAAGGCAGAATCCACGGTTAGTCATGGCCCGGTAGTCATTTTCATGAGCTGCAACCGTCAAATTGTCCGTAGCCTGCGTCAGCAGATTCCCTCTTTCGAGTGCGTTCCCGGCTGTCACGATTGCTGCGGCCCGGTCACCACCTCGCCGGAAGAAATGTCCCGCCTGCCGCGCAAGACGGCTGCCGAGCAGGAGGCGGCCATGGACGAGCTCAACTGTGTGCACCTGGGCCCCAACGGCTGCACGGTGTATGACGAGCGTCCGCTGATCTGCCGTCTGTTCGGTACTACACCGAGCCTGCCGTGCCCCAACGGTCGGCGCCCGGTGGAGATGATCCACCCCCGGGTCGAGAAGCAGATTCACGCCTACATGGCCAGCACTCGCCAGGTGCTGGTCTAGCGAACCGCACGACCGTCCCGGTCGCCCCCCCTCAGTTCAATCCGGAATCGGCAGGCTCAGGCTTTCCTTCACTTCTTCCATGACGATGTAGCTCTTGGATTCGCGTACATGGGGCAGCTTGAGCAGGATGTCTCCCAGCAGCTTGCGGTAGGACGCCATTTCCGAGATTCGCGCCTTGACCAGGTAGTCGAAGTCACCGGACACCAGGTGGCACTCCAGCACGTGGGGCAGTTTCAGTACCGCCCGGCGAAATTCCTCGAAGGTATCGCCGGACTTGTAGTCCAGGCTGATCTCGACAAACACCAGCAGGCTGCCCTTGAGGTGCTGCGGATTGAGCCGGGCGTTGTAGCCCATGATGATGCCTTCGCGTTCCAGGCGGCGCACACGCTCGGTGCAGGGGGTCGTGGAGAGGCCCACCCGTTCCCCCAGCTCGGTGAAGGAAATGCGTCCGTCGGCTTGCAGTATCCGCAAGATATTGCGATCTATCTTGTCCAGGGCCCGACGGGTCTGATGGTTGGTGCGCATAGGGGATGCCCCTCCGTGAAAAGCAATATTGCCGAGAATTCTCGCCAAATATAGGCGGTTATATAGTGAAAATCACTGCTCAATGTTTCTTACACTGCGCGCATCTTTGCTCTGAATAACAAACGTCAGCGGTCAAGCCGCGATGAGGATATGAAAATGCGCGTTCTGGTCTTGGGCAGTGGCGTTATCGGAACCACCAGTGCCTATTATCTGGCTCGAGCTGGATTTGAAGTGACCGTGGTGGACCGCCAACCGGCCGCCGCCATGGAAACCAGCTTCGCCAACGCCGGCCAGGTATCGCCTGGTTATGCTTCGCCCTGGGCCGCTCCGGGCGTGCCGCTCAAGGCCATCAAGTGGCTGCTGCAGCGCCACGCGCCGCTGGCGATCAAGGCCACCGCCGATATCGATCAGTACCTGTGGATGGCGCAGATGCTGCGCAACTGCACTGCCAGCCGCTATGCGGTGAACAAAGAGCGCATGGTGCGCCTGTCCGAATACAGCCGTGACTGCCTCGACGAACTGCGTGCGGAAACCGGCATCGCCTACGAAGGCCGCAGCCTGGGGACCACCCAGCTGTTCCGCACCCAGGCACAACTGGACGGCGCGGCGAAAGACATCGCGGTGCTCAAGGAATCCGGCGTGCCGTTCGAATTGCTGGACCGTGAAGGCATCGCCCGGGTCGAGCCGGCCCTGGCCAACGTTACCGATATCCTCGCCGGTGCCCTGCGCCTGCCCAACGACCAGACCGGCGATTGCCAGATCTTCACCACTCGCCTGGCGGAAATGGCCAGCAAGCTGGGTGTGGAATTCCGCTTCGGCCAGGACATCCAGCGCATCGACTTTGCCGGTGACCGGATCAATGGCGTGTGGATCGACGGCAAGCTGGAAACCGCCGACCGCTACGTGCTGGCCCTGGGCAGCTATTCGCCGCAACTGCTCAAGCCGCTGGGCATCAAGGCCCCGGTGTACCCGCTCAAGGGTTACTCCCTGACCGTGCCGATCACCAACCCGGCGATGGCCCCGACGTCGACCATCCTCGACGAAACCTACAAGGTCGCGATCACCCGTTTCGACAACCGCATCCGCGTTGGCGGCATGGCTGAAATAGCCGGTTTTGACCTCTCGCTGAACCCGCGTCGGCGCGAAACCCTGGAGATGATCGTCAACGACCTTTATCCTCAGGGCGGCAATCTGGCCGAGGCCAGTTTCTGGACCGGCCTGCGTCCGACCACGCCGGACGGCACGCCGATTGTTGGCGCGACGCCGTTCAAGAACCTGTTCCTCAATACCGGTCACGGCACCCTTGGCTGGACCATGGCTTGCGGTTCCGGTCGCCTGCTGGCGGATCTGATGGCCAAGAAAAAGCCGCAGATCAGCGCCGAAGGCCTCGATATTTCCCGTTATGGCAACCCTCAGGAGTCAGCTAAACATGTCAATCCAGCGCCAGCTCACCAATGAGCGCATGAGCCAGATCGTTGTTCACGGCGGTACGGTGTATCTGTCTGGGCAAGTCGGCGATGACATGCAGGCCGGGATCGAACAGCAGACTCGCGAGACCCTGGCCAATATCGAGCGCCTGCTGGACCTGGCCGGCACCGACAAGAGCAAGCTGCTGTCGGTGACCATCTACCTGAAGGACATCGATGCCCACTTCGCAGGCATGAACAGTGTCTGGGACCAGTGGCTGCCAAAAGGCGTGGCCCCGGCCCGGGCCACTGTCGAAGCCAAGCTCTGCGAGCCGGAAATCCTGGTTGAGCTGTCGGTAGTGGCTGCTCTGCCTTAAGCGACAAGATCCCTCTCCCGGTGCCGGTGGCGGTTCGCCGTCATCCAGCGCCGGTTTTTTATTCCCCATGACCGCCTAGAAGTCTGCCGCCATGCGTCCTGCCCGTGCCCTGATCGATCTCCAAGCCCTGCGTCACAACTACCAACTGGCCCGTGAAGTCTCGGGCGTTCGCGCCCTCGCGGTGATCAAGGCCGACGCCTACGGCCATGGCGCGGTGCGTTGCGCCCAGGCCCTGGAAGGCGAGGCCGACGGTTTCGCCGTGGCCTGCATCGAAGAGGCCCTTGAGCTGCGCGCCGCCGGCATTCGTGCGCCGATCCTGCTGCTGGAAGGTTTCTTCGAAGCCTGCGAACTGGCGCTGATTGTCGAGCATGACTTCTGGTGCGTGGTGCACTCTTTATGGCAACTGGAGGCCATCGAGCAGACGGCAGTGGCCAAGCCGCTGACGGTCTGGCTCAAGCTGGACTCGGGCATGCACCGTGTTGGCCTGCATCCCCGGGATTACCAGGCGGCCTATCAACGCCTGCAGGCCAGCGGCAAGGTCGAGAAGATTGTGCTGATGAGCCACTTCGCCCGCGCGGACGAGCTGGACTGCCCGCGCAGCAGCGAGCAGGTCGCGGTGTTCGAAGCGGCTCGCCAGGGCCTGGGGGCCGAGATCAGCCTGCGCAACTCGCCGGCGGTCATGGGCTGGCCGAGCGTGCCCAGTGACTGGGTGCGTCCCGGCATCATGCTTTACGGCTCCACACCGTTCGAAGAAAACAACTCCGTGGCCGAGCGCCTGCAGCCGGTGATGACCCTGGAATCCAAGGTGATCTGCGTGCGTGAGCTGCCTGCTGGCGAACCGGTGGGTTACGGTGCCAAGTTCATCACCGACAAGCCGATGCGCATTGGCGTGGTCGCCATGGGTTATGCCGACGGCTATCCGCGCCATGCGCCGACGGGCACGCCGGTGCTGGTGGCGGGCCAGCGCAGCCGTCTGCTGGGCCGTGTGTCCATGGACATGCTGTGCATCGACCTGACGGATGTGCCGCAGGCCGGCCTCGGTTCCACGGTGGAATTGTGGGGCAAGAACATCCTTGCCAGCGAGGTCGCGCTGGCCGCCGATACCATCCCTTATCAGCTGTTCTGCAACCTGCGCCGAGTGCCGCTGGTGTACTGCGAAGGCTGAGATTACGCGGCCTGTACCGAAAGTCGCCTGCCTTTGGGGGAATCGGGAGCAAGTGTTGTAAATACTGAACGCTGTCGCCATGATAACGCTCAATTACAACAACGCCTGATTCCCGCCTAGGAGGCTGCCGCATTGGACGTCGGTGAACGACTGCAATCCATCCGTAAACTGAAAGGTCTTTCCCAGCGTGAGCTCGCCAAGCGTGCGGGCGTCACCAATAGCACCATTTCAATGATCGAAAAGAACAGCGTCAGCCCCTCGATCAGTTCGCTGCGAAAGGTGCTGGGTGGCATTCCGATGTCCATGGTGGAGTTTTTTTCCGAGGAAATCCTCCAGGAAACGCCTTCTCAGATCGTCTACAAAGCCCACGAACTGATCGATATCTCCGATGGTGCGGTGACCATGAAACTGGTCGGCCGGGCCCATCCGAGCCGTGCCATTGCCTTCCTCAACGAGATCTACCCACCCGGTGCCGATACCGGTGAAGAGATGCTCACCCACGACGGCGAGGAAACCGGAATTCTTCTCGAGGGTCGCCTGGAACTGGTGGTAGGGCTTGAAACATTTGTCCTCGAAGCCGGCGACAGCTACTACTTTGAGAGTACGAAGCCGCACCGTTTCCGTAATCCGTTCGATGTTCCGGCGCGACTAATCAGCGCAGCCACTCCGGCGAACTTCTAGATCAAGAGGCGTCCTGCAAGGCTTGCAGTGAAGCCGCAGCGACATTTTGCCGCGAATAAGACCCCTTCGACTTTGGGGTTGTTTCAGTGTGGCGGGCTAACCGTTATACTTTCGCCCGCCTGCGAAACCGTGGCCGCAGGCGTGACTAGCCACCATTGAGGGTGTACGCGTGAACCTAATTATGAAAATGCTGGCCGCACCAGCAACCGTATTGGCCCTTTGGGCAGTCAGCGCTCAAGCTGCGACTAATGATGATATTGCCAAGCGTCTTGAGCCTGTCGGCCAGGTCTGCGTCCAGGGGCAGGAATGCAAGGGTATGGAAGTGGCCGCCTCTGCGGGCGGTGGCGGTGGCGCGAAGTCCCCGGATGACGTGATTGCCAAGCACTGCAACGCTTGCCATGGCACTGGCCTGTTGGGCGCACCGAAAATCGGTGACACCGCGGCCTGGAAAGAGCGCGCCGATCACCAGGGCGGCCTCGACGGCATCCTGGCCAAGGCCATCACCGGGATCAACGCAATGCCGCCTAAAGGCACCTGCGCCGATTGCTCCGATGACGAGCTCAAAGGCGCAATCCAGAAGATGTCCGGTTTGAAATAAGCCGCCATCTTCAGCGAAAAAGCCGCTTACGAGCGGCTTTTTTGTGGGCGCCATTTGTCTTGCGTACTGGTCAATGCAGCAAACTCCCGGCAAGCTCGGTCCAACCTCAATTCATGGACGGTCCCCGGAGGGTCAGATGCTGCAATCCTGTTCTATCGAGCATGCGGTAGATGAAGTGCTTGCCCGTTTGCCGCAACACATTCACCTGGGCATGCCCCTGGGCCTGGGCAAACCCAACCGTTTCGCCAACGCCCTGTACCGGCGCATTGCCCAGTTGCCGGAACGCCAGCTAACGATCTACACCGCCCTGAGCCTGGGCCGTCCGGCCTTGGGCGACGGTTTGCAGAAGCGCTTCCTCGAACCCTTTGTCGAGCGGGTATTCGGCGACTACCCGGAACTGGATTTTCTCGCCGACCTGCGCCGCGACCGCCTGCCGGCGAACATTCGTGTCCAGCAGTTCTTCATGCAGCCCGGCAGCCTTTTGCACAGCGACCCGGCGCAGCAGGACTACGTCAGCAGCAATTACAGCCACGCCGCCCGGGACATCAATGCCGCCGGCCTGAACCTGGTGGCGCAACTGCTGGCCCGCGATCCGCAACACCCCGAGCGCCTGAGCCTGAGCTGCAACCCGGACATCACCCTCGACCTGCTGCCGATGATTGCCAAGCGCCGTGCGGCGGGGGAGACCATCCTGATCCTCGGCCAGGTCCACAGCGACCTGCCGTACATGCCGGGGGACTCCGAAATCGACGCCGCGGACCTCGACCTGCTGATCGATGACGAAGAACGCAGCACCCTGTTCTCCACGCCGAACATGCCGGTCGGCGTCCAGGACCACTGCATCGGCCTGCACGCCAGCACCCTGGTGCGCGACGGCGGCACCTTGCAGATCGGCATTGGCTCCATGGGCGACGCGCTGACTGCAGCCTTGCTGGCGCGGCAGGCCGACAACGAAGGTTACCGCGCCCTGCTGGCGGAGCTGAAGGTGGACTACTGGCAGCCGCTGATCGACCACGAAGGCGGTATCGAGCCCTTTGCCCAGGGGCTTTATGGGTGCAGCGAAATGTTCGTCAACGGCCTGCTGGCCCTGGTCGATGCGGGCATCGTGCGGCGCAAGGTCTACCCGACAGTGGCGCAGCAAGAGCAGGCCAATGCCGGCACCCTGGACCCGGACTCGGCTGTCGGCGGGGTTTCGGTCCACGGTGGTTTCTTCCTCGGGCCGCGCAGCTTCTATCAGCGTCTGCGGGAGCTGCCCAAGCGCAAGCTGGCGGAGTTCAACATGACCGCCATCAGCTTCATCAACGAGCTGTATGGCCATGAAGAACTCAAGCGCCTGCAACGCCGGGATGCGCGGTTTATCAACAGTGCCTTCACCATGACCCTGATGGGCGCGGCGGTGTCCGATCAGTTGCAGGGCGGGAAGGTGCTGAGCGGTGTCGGCGGGCAATACAACTTCGTTGCCCAGGGCCATGCCCTGGCGGATGCCCGTTCGGTGCTGATCCTGCGCAGTTGGCGTGAGTCGGGCGGGGAGGTGAGCTCCAACATCGTCTGGGAGTACGGCCACTGCACCATTCCCCGGCATCTGCGCGACATCGTCATCACCGAATACGGTATCGCCGATCTGCGGGGCAAGACCGACGCGCAAGTGATCGAGGCACTGCTCAATATCAGTGACTCACGCTTCCAGCCGGGGTTGATCGAGCAGGCACAGAAAGCCGGCAAGCTGGCGAAGGATTTTCAGCTGGAGCCGCGTTTTGCCGACAACAGCCCACAGCGTTTGCAGCACATTCAGGCGCGTCATCGCCATCTGTTTCCGGAGTATCCGTTGGGCAGCGACTTCAGCGACGAGGAGCGTGACCTGCTGCGGGCGCTGAACTGGCTCAAGAGCAAGTTCAAGCTCAGCGAGATCCTCGAACTGGGCAAGGCGGCACTCGATGCGCCGGAGCCTGAGGCATTTGCGGCGCATCTGCAGCGCATGGGGCTGGAGCAGCCCGATGGGCTGCGGGAGGAGCTTTACCAGCGCTTCCTGCTGGCTGGCCTGCAGGCCACTGCACCCACGTTGTCGTAGGGGCCGGCAGGCCTGGCACTGCTCTCAAGAGCGCCGTCGCTGGCACGCCGGCGCCCACGGCAGCCAGCCCCTGCGCAGGGCTGGCGGGCGGGTTTACTCGATGAAGGTGACCACGCCACCGGCCAGGGATTTGACCCGAGCCAGGGATTCCACACGGTAGCCCTGGGAGTCCAGTTCGGCACGGCCGCCCTGGAACGATTTTTCGATGACGATGCCCAGGCCGGCCACGGTAGCGCCGGCCTGCTTGATGATCGAGATCAGCGCCTGGGACGCCTTACCGTTGGCCAGGAAGTCATCGATGATCAGCACGCGGTCGCTGCTGGTCAGGTGCCGTGGCGAAATGGCCACGGTGCTTTCCACCTGTTTGGTGAAGGAGTACACGGTGGCCGACAGCAGGTTTTCGGTCAGCGTCAGCGACTGGTGCTTGCGGGCGAAGATCACCGGCACGCCCAGGTTCAGGCCGGTCATGATCGCCGGGGCGATGCCGGAGGCTTCGATGGTGACGATCTTGGTGATGCCCGAATCCTTGAACAGCGTGGCGAATTCGTCGCCGATCAGCTTCATCAACTGCGGGTCGATCTGATGGTTCAGAAAGGCGTCGACTTTCAGTACTTGATCGGAAAGCACGATGCCTTCTTCGCGAATTTTCTTGTGCAGTGCTTCCACGGAGCTTCCTCTACAGGCCTCTTCTGGGCCAAAGGTCGTTTAAAAATAGTCGATTTTAGCGCTTTAACATCGCGCGTATATCCGCCAAAGCGCTATTGCCGCGAACGGCTTTGACTTCGGTCGGGGTGTCGTCGTTGCCTTCCCAGGCCAGATCGTCCGGGGGCAGTTCATCAAGGAAACGGCTCGGCGCGCAGTCGATGATTTCACCGTACTGCTTGCGCTTGGCCGCGAAGGTGAAGGCCAGGGTCTGACGTGCGCGGGTAATGCCCACGTAGGCCAGGCGCCGTTCTTCCTCGATGGTATCGGCTTCGATACTGGAGCGGTGCGGGAGGATTTCCTCTTCCATGCCCATGATGAACACGTAGGGAAATTCCAGGCCCTTGGAGGCATGCAAGGTCATCATCTGTACGCCCTCGGCGCCGTCTTCCTCTTCCTGCTGACGTTCCAGCATGTCGCGCAGGACCAGCTTGCCGATGGCGTCCTCGACGGTCATTTCGCCGTCTTCGTCTTTTTCCAGGGTGTTCTTCAAGGCCTCGATCAGGAACCAGACGTTGCCCATCCGGTAGTCCGCGGCCTTGTCGCTGGAGCTGTTGGTGCGCAGCCAGTTCTCGTAGTCGATGTCCATGACCATGCTGCGCAGGGCGGAGATCGGGTCTTCGCCGGCGCATTGCTCACGGACCCGGTCCATGAAGCGCTTGAAGCGCGCCAGGCGATCAGTGAAGCGGCTGTCCAGGTGTTCGCCCAGGCCGATTTCATCGGTGGCGGCGTACATCGAGATCTTGCGTTCGGTGGCGTAGTTGCCGAGTTTTTCCAGGGTCGTGGAGCCGATTTCCCGACGCGGCACGTTGATCACCCGCAGGAAGGCGTTGTCGTCGTCCGGGTTCACGATCAGGCGGAAGTAGGCCATCAGATCCTTTACTTCCTGGCGTCCGAAGAAGCTGTTGCCGCCGGACAGGCGATAGGGCACCTGGTGATGCTGCAGCTTCAGTTCGATCAGCTTGGCCTGGTAGTTGCCCCGGTAAAGAATGGCGAAGTCGCTGTAGGGCCGGTCGGTGCGCAGGTGCAGGCTGAGGATCTCCATGGCCACTCGTTCGGCCTCGGCGTCCTCGTTGCGGCAGCGGATCACGCGGATCTCGTCGCCGTGGCCCATCTCGCTCCACAGTTGCTTTTCGAACTCGTGGGGGTTGTTTGAGATCAGCACGTTGGCGCAGCGCAGGATGCGGCTGGTGGAGCGGTAGTTCTGCTCCAGCATCACCACTTTCAAGGACGGGTAATCGTCCTTGAGCAGCATCAGGTTTTCCGGGCGCGCGCCGCGCCAGGCGTAGATCGACTGGTCGTCGTCGCCCACCACGGTGAACTGGTTGCGCTTGCCGATGAGCATTTTCACCAGCAGGTACTGGCTGGCGTTGGTGTCCTGGTATTCGTCCACCAGCAGGTAGCGGACCTTGTTCTGCCATTTCTCGAGGATGTCGGCGTGCTCTTCGAACAGCTTCACCGGCAGCAGGATCAGGTCGTCGAAGTCCACCGCGTTGAACGCCTTGAGCGTGCGCTGGTAGTGGGTGTAGACGATGGCGGCGGTCTGTTCCTTGGGATTTCGCGCATTTTCCAGGGCTTCGGCGGGCAGGATCAGGTCGTTCTTCCACGAGCCGATCATGTTCTTGATCTCGTCGACGCCGTCGTCCCCGGAATACTCCTTCTGCATGATGTCGGTCATCAGGGCCTTGACGTCGGTTTCGTCGAAGATCGAGAAGCCCGGCTTGTAGCCCAGCCGCACATGCTCCTTGCGGATGATGTTCAGGCCCAGGTTGTGGAACGTCGACACGGTCAGGCCGCGGCCTTCGCCGGCGCGCAGCAGGGTGCCGACCCGCTCCTTCATTTCCCGCGCCGCCTTGTTGGTAAAGGTCATGGCGACGATGTACTGGGCGCGGATGCCGCAATTCTGGATCAGGTGCGCGATCTTGCGGGTGATCACGCTGGTCTTGCCGGAGCCAGCACCGGCGAGCACCAAAAGAGGGCCGCCGACGTAGTTCACGGCTTCTTGCTGCCGGGGATTGAGTCGGGACATGACGGTAAAAAGGGATCGGTTACGAAAAGGGCGGGCATTTTAACAGGCTGGACAGATTCTGCTGCGTCTCTGCGACTTGTGACACACAACGCGATCTAAATTTGCCGGTTTTGATACTTTCCCTCAGGATGCGCGCTGAATATGCGGCTAATGTTCGAGTTAGAGCGGTACAAGAAATTGCGTATGATAATCAATATCATTTGTTATTGCTTATTTGCGCGCCATAATGCCCGCCGCCAACTTAATTTGCAGAGTCTAGGGAGCTAGCTTGTCTAAGCCTGTCGAACCCTTGCGTTTGCTGCTACTGGCCGAAGAGCCAGTATGGACAGCGTTGTTGCGCGAGTGTGTCGCTCCGTTGGGTGACTCGGTGGTATTGATCAGTGCTCCCAACTGGGAGTCTGTCAGCCGTTTGTTTGAAGACGACCGCAATGCGGTCCTGTTGACCCTTCCACATTTGCAGCCCGGCCCCGGGCGCTGCAGCTTGCCCACGGTGTTGCTGCTGGACCAGGAACCGCCCGTAGCCCCGGTGGGTGTCAGCGACTGGCTGGTGAGTTCCTGCCTGAGTACCGATGCCCTGCGCCGCTGCCTGCGCCATGTGCGCGAGCGCGGCGTGCTGGAAAATACCCTGCAGCGCCTGGCCGAGCAGGACCCTCTGACCGGCATTGCCAACCGTCAGGGCTTCCAGACTTTGCTGGCCGCGCGCCTGGCGGAGAATGAAGGTCGTGGCCTGGCCTTGGGCCATCTGGATCTGGACAACTTCCGCCACGCCAACGACGCCCTCGGCCACCAGGCCGGCGACCGGCTGATCCTGCAGGTGGTCTCGCGGCTGAAAAGCCAGCTTGAGGCGGGCGATCAACTGGCCCGCCTGGGCAGTGATGAGTTTGCCTTGCTGATCGACACCCGGCGCGCCCCACAGCGGGCCGAGTGGATGGCCGAACGCATCACCGAAGCCATGGCCGAGCCCTATTGGGTCGATGGCGAAAGCCTGCTGATCGGCTGCAGCCTGGGGATTGCCCACGCCCGGGCCAATGCCGGCGCCGACCCGCTGATGTGGCATGCGCACATCGCCATGCAGCAGGCCAAGAGCACCCAGGGCTGCACCTTTCATATCTTCAACGAGCGGATCAACCGCAACGCCCGCAGCCTCGCCGACCTGGAAAGCGAGCTGCGCCGGGCCTTGCGCCGAGACGAGCTGGAGCTGCACTACCAGCCGCGGCTGAACCTGCACGACGGCAAGATCGTCGGTCTTGAAGCCCTGGTGCGCTGGCGCCATGGCGAGCGCGGCCTGCTGCCGCCGAGCGAGTTCGTGCCCCTGGCCGAGCAGAGCGGGCTGATCGTGCCCCTGGGGTACTGGGTGATCTCCCGTGCCCTGCGCGACATGCAGGCCCTGCGCGAACGTGGGCTGCCGCCGCTGCACATGGCCGTCAACCTGTCGTTCCGTCAGTTCCAGGACAGCCAGCTGCTCTCGACCCTGAGCCGGCTGATTGCCGAGCGCGGAGTCGAGGCCCAGTGGCTGGAGTTCGAGCTGACGGAAACCGCAGTGATGCGCCGCAGTGACCTGGTGAAACAGACCATGGATGCCCTCGGGCGCCTGGGCGTGCGGTTTTCCCTGGACGATTTCGGCACCGGCTTCTCGTCCTTCGTGCACCTCAACAGCCTGCCGATCACCTTGCTCAAGGTCGACAAGAGCTTTGTCGGTGGCATGGAACAGCGTGAAGAGAACCGCAAGCTGGTCCACGCCATGATCAACCTGGCCCACAACCTCAACCTGGATGTGGTGGCCGAAGGCGTGGAGACCGCGGAGCAACTGGCGTTGCTGCGAGGCTTTGGCTGCGACCAGGTTCAGGGCTACCTGATCAGCAAGCCGCTGCCCCTGGCGGAGCTGATGGACTACCTGACGTTCGGCAGCAGCCAGCAAGCGTTGCAGGACGGGATGGTTTAAGCCGCCGGCTCAGGGCTCAATCCGCCTGGCTGGCCTGGAGGTTCATGGCCGGCACGGGCGGTTCACGCTTGATCATGCGGCGCATCCGCCACTCGAACGCCAGGGTCAGGCTGATGGCCGCGCACGCCAGCCCCAGGGCCAGCCCCCACCAGACACCGGTTGGCCCCCAGCCCAGGGTGAAGGCCATCAGCCAGGCCGCCGGTGCACCAATCAACCAGTAGCAGCCCAGGCCGACCAGGAAGGTGGTCTTGGCATCCTTGAGGCCACGGATTGCGCCCATGGCAATGGTCTGGGTGCCGTCGAACAACTCGAACCACGCGGCCACCGCCAGCAGGCTCACGGCCAGCCGGATCACCTCGCTGAAGGCCGGGTCGTTGTGGTCGAGGAACAGCCCGATCAACTGGTTCGGCAGCAGCCAGAAGACCATGGCGAATCCGAGCATCGCCACCGCGCCAAAGGCGATGCCCACGCGCCCGGCCAGCCGTGCGTCGAGCAATTGCCCGGCCCCGTAATGCTGGCCGATGCGCATGGTGATGGCGTAGGAGATGCCCGCGGGCACCATGAACGCCACCGACACGATCTGCAGGGCGATCTGGTGCGCCGCCAACTGGGTGCTGCCCATGGTGCCCATGCACAGCGCGGCGAAGGCGAACAAGCCGACTTCCACCGCGTAGGTGCCGCCGATGGGCAGGCCCAGGCGCCACAGCTCACGCAGGTACTGGGTGTTCAACCGGGCCAGGCCCTGGCGCAGCGGGTAGGCGGCGTAGGCCGGATGCTGCCTGATGTGCCAGGCCAGGGCCACGGCCATGCAGTTGGCGACGATCGCGGTGACCAGGCCAATGCCCACCAGGCCGAGCTTTGGCAGGCCGAACATGCCGGTGATCAGCGCGTAGTTGAGCAGGAAGTTGGCCACCGTCCCCGCCAGGCTGATGACCATCACCGGCGTGGCCCGGCCGATGGCGCTGGTAAAGCCGCGCAGGGCCATGAAGCTCAGGTAGCCGGGCAGGGCGAACGGCAGGATCAGCAGGAACTGGCCGGCAGCGTGGACGTTGCTGGCGGTCTGGCCGAACAGCAACAGCAATGGCTTGAGGTTCCACAGCAACAGGCCGGCCACCAGGGCCATCAGCCAGGCCAGCCACAGCCCGGCCTGGGTCAGGCGCGCGGCACCCTCGATGTCGCCGGCGCCTTGGCGGATCGCCACCAGGGTGCCCACCGCGGCAATCACGCCGATGCAGAAGATCGACACGAAGGAATAGCTGGCGGCACCCAGGCCGCCGCCGGCCAGGGCTTCGGGGCTCAGGCGGGCCATCATCAGGGTGTCGGTGAGGACCATCAGCATATGCGCCAGTTGCGAGGCGATCAGCGGCCCCGCCAGCCGCAGGATGGCCCAGAGTTCGGTACGTGCTGGATGCTGCATGGTCATCAGGCTCGATCAGGGGAAAGTCCGGGAGAGCGCTGATTTTCGGCGCTTGCGGGCCATTGCACAAAGGGATAAAAACGATTGCTGGCATGATTAAAACTCATGCAAAGCGCTTTCTGGTAGCTTGGCCTATCTCGTTCTGGAGTGCCCGCATGTCCCGTCGCCTTCCCCCGCTCTATGCCCTGCGCGCCTTTGAGGCGGCCGCCCGGCACAGCTCGTTCACCCGGGCAGCCGAAGAGCTGTCGATCACCCAGAGTGCGGTCAGCCGGCATATCCGTACCCTTGAGGATCACTTCGCCTGCCGGCTGTTCCAGCGCAGCGGGCGCAACCTGCAGTTGACCGAGGCGGCGCGCCTGCTGCTGCCGGGCATCCGCGAGGGCTTCGGTGCCCTGGAGCGGGCCTGCAATACCCTGCGCGCCGAAGATGACATCCTGCGCATGAAGGCGCCCTCGACCCTGACCATGCGCTGGCTGCTGGCGCGACTCAGCCGCTTCCGCCACTTGCAGCCGGGCAACGAGGTGCAGCTCACCAGCGCCTGGATGGATGTGGATTCGGTGGACTTCAATCAGGAGCCCTTCGACTGCGCGGTGCTGCTCAGCAATGGCCACTTCCCCCCGGACTGGGAGGCCAGCTACCTGTTTCCCGAGCTGCTGATTCCGGTGGGCGCGCCGAACCTGCTCGAAGACCCGCCCTGGGATGTGGCGCGGCTGGCGGCCACCGAACTGCTGCACCCGACCCCGGACCGCCGCGACTGGCGCAGTTGGCTGGAGCACATGGGCCTGACCGACCAGGTGTCGCTCAAGGGCGGTCAGGTGTTCGACACCCTGGAGCTGGGGATGATCGCCGCGGCGCGCGGCTACGGCGTGTCTATGGGCGATTTGCTGATGGTGGCGGAAGACGTGGCCCAAGGCCGCCTGAGCCTGCCTTGGCCGACGGCTGTGGCCAGTGGCCTGAATTACTACCTGGTGTGGCCCAAGACCCGGCCCGGAGGTGAACGTTTGCGGCGGCTCAGCGATTTTCTTCAGGGGGAGGTCCAGGCCATGCAACTGCCCGAGGTAGAGCGGCTCGGCTGAAACGATGCAGTGCCCGGCCGGCGGGGGTGCACAGATATCCTTGCAAGGCGCTCAAGTATTCACCGGCGCCGCCGAATCCATGGGTTATGGAACCAGCGTTCAGGAAGGTCCTAAATTACTAAAAATCTTAGAATTATTACTGCCGAGCGTGCTGACCGATCAGGATGATCCGCCTTCTCGGCAAGGAGCCATCATGTCCCAACCCCGTGCCCGGATAGCCTCTCAGCTAGGGCTTGCCCTTGCCTTGATACTCGCCCTGGTGATCAGTGGCAGCACCCTGTTTGCCCTGCGATCGCTGGATTCGGCGAACCTCGATACCCGAGAAGAGCACCTGGCCAGTGAAGCGCGTCTGCTGGCCGACCAGCTCAACACCTTCCATGGCAGCCTGCGCGAGAGCACCCAGCGCCTGAGCGGCCTGTTCGAAAATCGTTTCAGCAGCGGCCTGAGCCTGCATCCCGAGCAACCGGTGAGCGTGGCCGGGGTCCAGACCCCGGGCCTGCACCTGGGGGAGGTGGTGCTGAACAACAACTTCGAGGAAGTGGACGAGTTCAAGCAGATGACCGCCGGGGTGGCGACCCTGTTCGTGCGCAGCGGCGACGATTTCATCCGAGTCAGTACTTCCTTGAGCAAGCAGGACGGTAGCCGGGCCATTGGCACCTTGCTTGACCACGCTCACCCGGCCTACCAGAAACTCATGGCGGGCCAGGGTTATGTCGGCCGCGCCTTGCTCTTCGAACGCTTCTACATGACCCAGTACACACCGGTCCTGGATCGCAGTGGCAAGGTCATTGCGGTGCTGTTCGTCGGCTTCGACTACACCGATGCGCAGAATGCCCAGTTCGCCAACCTCAAGCGTTTCCGCATCGGCCAGAGCGGCTCCCTGGCCTTGCTCGATGAGCAGCGCAAGTGGCTGGTGCCACCGGCTGGCGTGCAGGCGCTGGAGCCGGCGGCACAGATCATGGCGGCGGCCGCCAAGGAACCGGGCAAGGGGCGTTTCTGGAGCGACCAGGGCGAGGACTTCTACAGCCTGGCGGTGCCGTTCGAGGGCGGCCCCTGGTCGGTGGTGGCGAGCATGCCCAAGGCGGAGATTCGTGCGGTGACCTGGAGTGTCGGTATTCGACTGGTGATCGGCAGCCTGCTGGCGATGTTGTTGGCCGTCGGCGCCACGGTCTGGCTGCTGCGCAGTAAGCTGGCGCCCCTGAGCGATCTGGTGCGCCAGGCCCAGGCTCTGGGTGGCGGCGACCTGAGCGTGCGGCTGAATGTTTCCAGCCATGATGAAATCGGCCAGCTGGCCCGCAGTTTCAACCAGATGGGCGAAGCCCTGTCGACCATGGTCGAGCACATCCGCCGTTCCGCCGCCGAGGTCAACGGCCGGGCCCAGGCCTTGTCCGGCCTGTCCAGTGGCGCCTATGAAGGCATGGAGCAGCAGTCCGGCGAAATCACCAGCATGGCCGGGGCGGTGGAAGAGTTCAGCGCCACTTCGCTGAACATCGCCGACAACATGGGCAGCACCCAGCGTCTGGCCCAGGAAAATGCCCAGCAGACCCATATTGGCCGCGAGTCCATGGAACAGGCTTCGACTTCCCTGGAGCAGATTGCCGGGGCCCTCAACAGCACGGCCACGGTGATCAATACCCTGGGCCAGCGTTCCCAGGAGATCGGCGGCATTGTCGGGGTGATCACCGCGATTGCCGATCAGACCAACCTGCTGGCCCTCAACGCCGCCATCGAGGCCGCTCGTGCCGGCGAGCAGGGGCGCGGGTTTGCCGTGGTCGCCGATGAGGTGCGCAACCTGGCTTCACGGACCCGCGAGGCCACTGATGAAATCTCGCAGATGATCACCAGCATCCAGCAGGAAACCGGCAACGCCATCGAGACCATGGAGCAGGGCAACCGCCTGATGCAGGAAGGGCTGTCACGCAACGCCGACGTGGCCTCGGCGCTGGCGCTGATTGACGAGCAGAGCCGCAGCGCCGGCGAGCAGTTCGCCGCCATCACCACCGCGACCCAGGAACAGAGCAGCACCGCCACGGTGCTCAGCAGTAACCTGCAGAGCATCGCCCAGGCCAACAGCGAGCAGCGCGAGGTGGTGTCCAACCTGGCGCTCACCGCCCGCGAGCTGGAAACCCTGGCCGCCGACTTGCGCCGGGAAGTCGATCGCTTCCGCTGAGCAGGCCAAGCCGGCCGTTCCGAGGCTTGCCGACTCGGCCAGCCCCGGACCCACGCGCTGGCCGATATCATCCAGGCTGCCCTGGAATTATTTCGCAGCAAGGGTTTCGCCGAGATTTCCACCCAGGACCTGCCCGGGCAGCCTTGCAGAACGTCATGGAGGTGGCTGGCCTGCTGCTCGGGTTCGAGGGTGAATGGGGCGCCGCGGGCAGTAAGGGACCGGTACGGTAAATTGGGATTTTGTAGCTTGCTGAAACGATTCTTCAGCGCTATAAAAACCGCACAACTCCAAAAAAGGCATCCCTTCATGACTCCGCTCAAACTGCTGGTCACCCTCGGCGCGCTGGCCGCGACCTCCCACGCCATGGCCTGGGACTATGTATTGCTCGACACCGACAAGGCCCCTCAGAACCTGCACCTGACCAGTGAACAGTTGGGGCTGAAGCTCGCACAGCCGTTTTCCGTGACCTTGCGCACGTTGCATGGCGGGCGCCAGGAAGGCGTGAGCATCATCGACATCGACAATGGCCTGATGAAGCTCTCGGTGGTGCCGACCCGGGGCATGAACGTGTTGCAGGCATCGGTGGGCGATGTGCGCCTGGGCTGGGACTCGCCGGTCAAGGAGGTGGTCAATCCGGCGTTCATCGAGCTCAACGGCCGTGGCGGCCTGGGCTGGCTGGAGGGCTTCAACGAGCTGGTGACCCGTTGTGGTTATGAATGGGTCGGGCACCCGGGCATGGACAATGGCGAACTGCTGACCCTGCATGGTCGCGCGGCAAACATCCCCGCCAGCAGGGTCACCCTGCACATCGATGAACAGCCGCCTTATGCGATTCACCTGCGGGGCGAGCTCAAGGAGCAGGCGTTCAAGAAGGTTGATTTCGGAGTCGCCACCGAGCTGGTCACCGAGCCGGGCAGCACCAGCTTCACCCTCAATGATCGCCTGACCAACAACGGCGACTATGCGAAGGAATACCAGGCGCTGTACCACAGCAATTTCAGCACGCCGTTCCTTGAGCAGGGAGCGAAGTTCGCCGCGCCGGTGAAGCAGGTCTCGCCGTTCAACGACAAGGCCAAGGCGGATCTGGCGGACTGGCAGACCTATCGCGGCCCGACCCGCGACTATGACGAAACCGTGTACAACGTCGTGCCTTACGCCGATGCCCAGGGCGAGACCCTGGCGGTGCTGCACAACAAGGCCGGCAGCCTTGGGGTTTCCCTGGCTTTCAACACCCAGCAGTTGCCGGTGTTTTCCCTGTGGAAAAACACCGACACCCAGGGCCAGGGCTATGTGACAGGGCTGGAGCCGGGCACCAGTTTTTCCTACAACCGCCGCTATCAGCGACCGTTGAACCTGGTGCCAACCCTCGGTGCCAAGGAGCAACGGCAATTCGTCATTCGTTACAGCCTGCTGGCAGACAAAGTGGCTGTGGATAAAGCCCTGGGTCGTGTCAGCCTGATTCAGGACGGGCGTCAGACTGAAGTGCGGGCAACGCCGTTGGTGGACCTGTCCCGCGAGTGAGCCCTCAGTCGGCGCTGGGTCGATACTGCAGGGCTTCAGCCAGGTGCTCGCGGTTGATCCGGGTGGCCTGTTCCAGGTCCGCCAGGGTGCGCGCCACCTTGAGCAGGCGGTGGGCCGCGCGCAACGACAGGTTCAGGCGTTCGCAGGCGGCTTCCAGCCAGTGTTCGTCGGCGCTGGATAACGGGCAGTGGCGACGCAGGCCGGGCAGGTCGAGCAGGGCATTGACGCAGCCCTGGCGCAGGCGTTGCCGTTCGCGTGCCTGAGCCACTTTAGCCGCGGCCCCGGCGCTGTCCTTGCCCGCTTGCGGCTCGGGGTTGAGGGCCGTGGCTTCGCGGGCCACGGTCAGGTGCAGGTCGATGCGATCCAGCAACGGGCCGGACAATTTGTTGCGATAGCGCTGGATCTGTTCCGGCGTGCAACGGCAGCGGCCGCTGGGGTCGCCAAGGTATCCACAGGGGCAAGGGTTCATCGCCGCGACCAGCTGGAAGCGTGCCGGGAACTGCACCCGGTCGCGGGCCCGAGAGATGACGATCTGCCCGGACTCCATGGGCTCGCGCAGGACTTCCAAAACCTTGCGGTCGAACTCCGGCAGCTCATCGAGAAACAGCACGCCGTGATGGGCCAGGGTGATTTCCCCAGGCTGGGGTTTGGAGCCACCGCCGACCAGCGCCGCCCCCGAAGCCGAATGGTGGGGCTGGCGAAATGGCCGCTGGGGCCAGTGGCGCAGGGGCGCGTGGCTGGTCACCGATTGAATGGCCGCCACTTCCAGGGCTTCGTCTTCCTGCAGCGGCGGCAACAGGCCGGGTAGGCGGCTGGCCAACAGGGTCTTGCCGGTGCCTGGCGGGCCGCTGAACAACAGGTTGTGGGCACCGGCCGCAGCGATCAGCAGGGCACGCTTGGCGGCGAGCTGGCCCTGTACTTCGTTGAGATCGGGGTAGGGGGAGTGGCTCTGTGTCAGGCCGTCGCTGACATAAGGCGCTATCGGTGCGTGGCCGTTGAAATGGGCCACGGCCTCCAGCAGATGCTCGACGGCGATCACCTCCAGGCCACTGGCCAGGCAGGCTTCTTCGGCATTCGCCCGGGGCACCAGCAGGGTACGTCCGGCGTCGCGTGCTGCCAGTGCGGCAGGGAGTACGCCGCGCACCGCGCGAACTGCTCCGGACAGCGCCAGTTCCCCCAGGCATTCGATGTTGTCCAGGGCCAGCGCCGGCACCTGCACGCTGGCGGCGAGGATGCCCAGGGCGATGGCCAGGTCGAAGCGCCCGCCGTCCTTGGGCAAGTCCGCCGGAGCCAGGTTGAGGGTGATGCGGCGCGAGGGGAAATTGAACCCGGCATTGAGAATGGCGCTGCGTACCCGGTCCTTGCTTTCCTTGACCGCGGTTTCCGGCAGGCCCACCAGGGTCAGGCTCGGCAAACCGTTGGCCAGGTGCACTTCAACGCTGACGGCCGGGGCCTGCACGCCTACTTGAGCACGGCTGTGAATGATTGCCAGCGACATGGGGAGCTCTTCCTTGCGACAGCGGGAACCGCGTCCTGCGGTGTTGCAAGGATAGATGAGGGTGTGGCGGGGCGAGGCGCCTGAATGGGCACAGGATATGTCGCCGGCAGGCCGGTTCCCACGACGCGGGTCTGCGGGAGTCGGGCTGCCGGCGAATCAGGTGTTCAGCTCAGTCTTGTACCGGGTTCAGCCGCGCTTCGAGTTCCGCCACTTTGGCTTCGAGGCTTTCCAGGCGTGCGCGGGTGCGGGCCAGGACCACCATCTGGCTGTCGAATTCTTCCCGGCTGACCAGGTCGAGCTTGCTGAAGCCGCTTTGCAGCAGGGCTTTGAACTGGCTTTCGATTTCATTGCGAGGCAGCGGTGTTTCACCGCTGAGCAACCGCGAGGCGTGGCCGCTCAGGGCGTCGAGAAGGTCTTTGGGCGCGAGCATGGGAGAGTCCTGAATTGCAGTCGGCCCGCAGTGTATCACGCAGCCACCGCGCTCCAAGTGAGCCTGGGTTGCACGTTTTTCGCGCATCTGGCCGGGCGCTGGCGCACTGTTTTTGTGCGTATCCCGGGCGTGGTTTTCCGCTATTTCCCGTTGGCGATGGGCAAGGGACTGAAATCACTGATTTTTCCCGAGCTGGCAAGCTTTCTGCTTAGACCCTGGTGACCCATGCACTGATGCAGTCGCTGTGACGAATGCAGTGCGGCAGGCGGAGCGGGGAGTGTTTCGTCAGGAGCGGTTAGCTGGCGTCTGTGTGGCTGAGGAAGGCCGACGATGCGTTACAAAGCCAGGCACTGCGCTTAGACTTGAGTCGGGTTTGTTTTCCTGGGGCAAGTCCACCAATTCGGGAGAGAGTTTCATGAAGCTAGTCACTGCCATCATCAAGCCGTTCAAGTTGGACGACGTGCGCGAGTCGCTGTCCGAGATCGGCGTGCAGGGCATTACCGTCACTGAGGTCAAAGGCTTCGGCCGGCAGAAGGGTCACACCGAGCTGTATCGCGGTGCGGAGTACGTGGTGGATTTCCTGCCGAAGGTGAAGATCGATGTCGCCATTGACGACAAGGATCTTGACCGGGTTATCGAGGCGATAACCAAGGCCGCCAACACCGGCAAGATCGGTGACGGCAAGATCTTCGTGGTCAATCTGGAACAGGCTATTCGCATCCGTACCGGCGAAACCGATACCGACGCAATCTAAGCCGCCAAACCCAACGCCCCAGGAGAAAACAATATGACTCTGCGTAAATTCGCAGGGCTAGGAGCCCTGTTGTCCCTCGTAATGCCTGGCCTGGCCTTGGCGGCAGATCCGGTGCCCCCTCCAGTGCTCAATTCCGGCGATACCGCCTGGATGCTGACCTCCACTGCCCTGGTGCTGTTCATGACCATTCCTGGTCTGGCGCTGTTCTACGGCGGCATGGTGCGCTCGAAAAACATTCTTTCGGTGATGATGCAGTGCTTCGCCATCACCGGTCTGATCACTGTCCTGTGGTTCATCTACGGCTACAGCGTGGCGTTTGACACCACCGGGATGGAAGCCGGCGTGGTCAACCTCAATTCCTTCATGGGCGGCTTCTCCAAGGCCTTCCTGGCGGGCATCACCCCGGCCAGCCTGACCGGCCCGGCGGCGTTGTTCCCCGAGGCGGTGTTCGTCACCTTCCAGATGACCTTCGCGATCATCACGCCGGCGCTGATCGTCGGTGCCTTCGCCGAGCGGATGAAGTTCTCCGCGATGCTGATCTTCATGGGCGTCTGGTTCACCCTGGTCTATGCGCCAATCGCGCACATGGTCTGGAGCGGCCCGGGTTCGCTGTTGGGTGACTGGGGCGTGCTGGACTTCGCTGGCGGCACCGTGGTGCATATCAACGCCGGTATCGCGGGCCTGGTGGCCTGCCTGGTGCTGGGCAAGCGCAAAGGCTTCCCGACCACGCCAATGGCGCCGCACAACCTGGGCTACACCCTGATGGGCGCGGCCATGTTGTGGGTGGGTTGGTTCGGCTTCAATGCCGGTTCTGCCGCCGCCGCCAACGGCACTGCCGGCATGGCCATGCTGGTGACGCAGATCGCTACCGCTGCCGCTGCTCTGGGCTGGATGTTTGCCGAATGGATCACCCACGGTAAGCCCAGCGCGCTGGGTATCGCTTCGGGCGTGGTTGCCGGCCTGGTGGCAATCACTCCGGCAGCTGGCACCGTTGGCCCGATGGGCGCCCTGATCATCGGCCTGGCGGCGGGCGTGGTGTGCTTCTTCTGCGCCACCAGCCTCAAGCGCAAGCTGGGTTATGACGACTCCCTGGATGCCTTCGGCGTGCACGGTATCGGCGGTATTCTCGGTGCGATCCTCACCGGTGTGTTCGCTGCGCCGTCCCTGGGCGGTTTCGGCACCGTGACCGACATTGCCGCTCAGGTCTGGATCCAGGCCAAGGGTGTAGGTTTCACGGTGATCTACACCGCGATCGTCACTTTCATCATCCTCAAGGTTCTGGACGCGGTCATGGGGCTGCGGGTGAGCGAGGAAGAAGAGGCGGTTGGCCTCGATCTGGCGCAACACAACGAGCGTGGTTACAACCTGTAATCGCGCGGGAAAAAAAGCCCGGCTCCGGCCGGGCATTTTTTTGCCTGGCGTTTGTCATCGAGAAAGGCTGAAAGGATTTTCTGACAGGCATTGGCGTGTTTGTCGTGGCGATTTTCGGCAGGACAAATGCTTACACTAAAGCAGGATTATTCGGCGCTTTGTTTTTTCCCTGAGCGCGCTAGAATGCGCGCCGAAGCGTGGAGATCGGTATGTGGCAACAGACCCTGATTACCCTGCGGGCCAGGCCCCGGGGCTTTCATCTGGTGACGGACGAGTTGCTCGCCGGCCTGCCTGAGTTGAAGGCATGTCGGGTTGGTCTGCTGCATTTATGGCTGCAACATACCTCGGCCTCGTTGACCATCAACGAGAATGCCGATCCGGCGGTACGGCGTGACTTCGAGCGTTTCTTCAATACCCTGGTGCCTCAAGGCATGGCCGGGTACGAACATAACGACGAAGGCGTGGATGACCTGCCGGCGCACTTCAAGGCCAGTTTGCTAGGCTGTCAGCTGACTTTGCCGGTAGCGGCGGGGCGCTTGGCGCTAGGTACCTGGCAAGGTGTTTATCTAGGCGAGCATCGCGATCATGGCGGTGCCCGCAAAGTCCTTGCCACCTTGCAGGGTGATAAGGCATAAGCCGCTGAGTATCAGTGGACGTTGATTTTTTCCGGCGGCCTTCGACAGTCGGCACAGCTGGGCTATAACTAATCTGCTTTTCGCAAGTCATGAGGTAGAACATGAGCGACGATGATCTGGAAAACGACGACCTCGAAGTAGGTGACGAAGACGAAACCGAAGAAGGTCTTGAAGCGGCCGCCGACGATGTGGCGGAAGACGATGGCAGTGATGTTCCTGCTCCGACCGCCAAAGGCAAGGCCAAGGCTGCCGTCTCGGTAGACGAGCTGCCGAGTGTCGAGGCCAAGAACAAGGAGCGTGATGCACTGGCGCGTGCCATGGAAGAATTCCTGGCCCGTGGCGGCAAAGTGCAGGAAGTCGAGGCCAATGTGGTCGCCGATCCGCCCAAGAAGCCTGATAACAAGTACGGCAGCCGGCCTATCTGAGCCTTGCTACTTGCTTGCTGAAAAAGCCCGCCGTCGCTGCGGGCTTTTTCATGGAAGAAAGACAGCGGCAAGTTACGAGCTGCAAGCTATAAGTTTGAGGCTTGAGGCTTGAGGCTTGAGGCTTGAGGCTTGAGGCTGCGGCGGCCAGCCGCCTATTTCCAGCTGGCCAGCAGCCGTGGCAACTCGGTCAGGTTGCGGATCTCGGCATCTGGGGCGCGTTCGGCTTCCCAGGCCTTGCCCGCAGGATTGAACCAGATCGCACGCAGGCCCGCCTGCTGGGCTCCGGCAATGTCGTCACCCGGGTGATCGCCGATATGCACGGCGGTATCGGCCGTTGCGCCACCGCGTTGCAGGGCTTCATGAAACAGCCGGGCATCCGGCTTGGCCACCCCGATGTCCTCGGCGCACAGGGCGAACTTGAAGTAGTCCGCCAGGCCCAGGCGCCGCACGTCGGCGTTGCCGTTGGTCACGACCCCAAGGGCGAAGTGATTGGCCAGGGCTTCCAGGGTCGGCAGTACCTCGGGAAAGATCTCCAGCTGATGCCGTGCGTGCAGGAATACTTCGAAGCTCTGGTCGGCCAGCTGGCTGGCTTGGCTGTGCTCATACCCGGCCTCTTCCAGGGCATGGAACAGCACCTGACGGCGCAGGGCGCTGATTCGGTACTTGAGGTGCGGTTGTTCGAGCAGCACGCGCTCGCGAATGGCCCACAGGTGCTCCACCGGCACGCCGCCGAGATTCGGTGCGTGCTCGGTCAGCCACTGGCGCAGCGTGGCTTCGGCGCTGACGATCACCGGGGCGGTATCCCACAGGGTGTCGTCGAGGTCGAAGGTGATCAGCTTGATGGTCATTACTCACCGCCTTTGTTGCGTTTGGCCCGTGGGTGGGCGCTGTCGTAGACCGCTGCCAGGTGCTGGAAGTCCAGGTGCGTGTAGATCTGCGTGGTCTTGATATCCGAGTGCCCGAGCAGCTCCTGCACGGCGCGCAGGTCCTGGGATGATTCCAGCAAATGGCTGGCGAAGGAATGGCGCAGCATGTGCGGGTGCAGGTTCTGGCCCAGTTCGCGCTCACCGGCGGCCTTGACCCGCAACTGGATGGCGCGCGGCCCCAGGCGCCGGCCCTTCTGGCTGACGAACAGGGCGCCATCGGGCGGGTTGCTCAAGGCCCGCAGCGGCAGCCACAGCGCCAGGGCTTCCCGGGCTTTCTTACCCACTGGCAGGACCCGGGTCTTGCTGCCCTTGCCCTGGACCTGCACCAGGCCGTCCGCCAGGTCCAGCTGTTCCAGGTTGAGGCTGGTCAGTTCGGAAAGGCGCAGCCCGCAGGAGTAGAACAGCTCCAGGATCGCCTGGTCGCGATGGGCCAGGAAGTCGTCTTCCACAGCGCCGTCCAGCAACTGCAGGGTGCGGTCAGTGTCCAGGGTCTTGGGCAGGCGGCGCTCGCCCTTGGGTGGGGCCAGGCCGTTGGCCGGGTCGTGATCGCACAGCCCTTCGCGGTTCAGATAGTGATAGAGCCCGCGCACCGCGGACAGCAGGCGCGCCAGGCTGCGGGACGACTGACCCTGCTGGTGCAGGCGGGCAATCAGGCTGCGCAGGCCCTGGATGTCCAGATCGTTCCAGCTGCGTACCTGCTGTTTCTCGCAAAACCCCAGCACCTTGTCGAGGTCGCGTCGGTAGGCTTGCAGGGTGTGGGGCGACACCTGGCGCTCACTGCGCAGGTGCGCGCAGTAGGCGTCCAGTTGCTGTTGCATGGTCAGCGTACCGAGCGCAGCGAGTGGGTGAAGCGCGGCAATACGCGGCCAGTGACTTCGGCAATGTAGTTGAGGAACAAGGTGCCCACCGAGCTCTTGTAGTGCTGCGGGTCACGGCTGGCGATGGCCAGCACGCCGTGCATGCCCTGGTGCGCCAGGGCGACCACTGCGGTGGAGCCGATCTGCTTGCGCTGTTCTTCGCCGAAGAGGAAATCCAGCTCGTGTTCGCGCAGGCTGCCGCTGACACTCTTGCCTTCGGACAACAGACCGCCGATGGCGCCCTGGGCTTCGGCGGCCGAGACCCAGCGGCCCACCGGCATGGCGCTGTCGCTGAACAGGATCAGGCTGACGAAGGGCACCTGGAAGTCCTGGCGCAGGCTGTCCTCGACGCTCATCACCACTTCTTCCAGGCTGGTGGCGTCCATCAGCGCGAGAATCAGGCGGCGGGTCTTGTCGAACAGGCGGTCGTTGTCCCGGGCCACGTCCATCAGTTGCGACAGACGATGGCGCATCTCGATGTTGCGCTCGCGCAGGATCTTCATCTGCCGCTCCACCAGCGACACGGTGTCGCCGCGCTGGTGGGGAATGCGCAAGGCCGGCAGCAGTTCGTCGTGGTCGACGAAGAAGTCCGGGTGGGCTTCCAGGTAGGCGGCGACGGCGGCCGCTTCCAGGTTGGCGGACGGTGACTCGTCGGGCTTTTCGGCGGGAACCTGAGGCTGATCAGTCATGGATTTCGCTCACTTAAAGACGCACCTGTCCTTCGTATACGCGCACTGCCGGGCCGGTCATCATCACCGGTTGGCCAGGGCCTGCCCATTCAATGGACAGGCGCCCGCCCGGCAGGTCGATCAATAGTGGCGAATCCATCCACCCTTGGCTGATCGCGGCCACAGCAGCTGCGCAGGCACCGGTGCCGCAGGCCTGAGTTTCCCCGGCGCCACGTTCCCAGACCCGCAATTGCGCGCGCTGACGGTCCAAGACCTGGAGAAAACCGACGTTGACCCGCGCCGGGAAGCGCGGGTGGTGTTCGATCTTCGGCCCCAGCTCGTGCACCGGCGCGCTGTTGATGTCATCCACCCGCAACACGGCGTGGGGGTTGCCCATGGACACCGCAGCCAGTTGCACCTGGCGGCCGTCGACGTCCAGCGTGTAACTGTCGGCCTGGGCCGGCGCCTGGAACGGAATGTCCGCTGGCACCAGGCGCGGCGCGCCCATGTTGACGCTGATCTGGCCGTCGTTGCGGATATCCAGCTCGATCACGCCGCTCTTGGTCTCGACGCGGATCTGGCGCTTGGTGGTCAGGCGCTTGTCCAGCACAAAGCGGGCAAAGCAGCGCGCACCGTTGCCGCACTGTTCCACTTCGGAACCGTCGGAGTTGAAGATCCGGTAGCGGAAATCCACGTCCGGGTTGCTCGGGGCCTCGACGATCAGCAACTGATCGAAACCGATCCCGGTATTGCGATCACCCCATTGTTTGGCGTGCTTGGGCAGAATATGCGCGTGCTGGCTGACCAGGTCGAGAACCATGAAGTCATTGCCCAGGCCGTGCATCTTGGTAAAACGCAGCAGCATGGTCTTACTCCGGCAGCAGGCTTTCGCCAGCGAATAACTCGGCTACCGTCTCGCGGCGACGCACTTCAACAGCCTGGTCGGCATCGACCAGTACTTCGGCGGCACGGCCGCGGGTGTTGTAGTTCGAGCTCATGACGAAACCATAGGCACCAGCGGAGTGCACCGCCAGCAGGTCACCTTCGGCCAGGGCCAGGGTGCGTTCCTTGGCGAGGAAATCGCCGGTTTCACAGATCGGGCCGACGATGTCGTAGGTACGGGGTTCGGCATCTCGCGGACGCACGGCGCTGACATCCATCCAGGCCTGGTACAGCGCCGGGCGGATCAGGTCGTTCATGGCGCCGTCGACGATGGCGAAATCCTTGTGTTCGGTGTGCTTGAGGTATTCGACCCGGGTCAGCAGCACGCCGGCGTTGGCCACGATGAAGCGGCCCGGTTCGAACACCAGGGCCAGGTCGCGGCCGTCCAGGCGCTGGCGCACCGCCTTGACGTAGTCGGCAGCCAGCGGTGGCTCTTCGTCGCGATAGCGCACGCCCAGGCCGCCACCCAGATCGATGTGGCGCAGGTAGATGCCGCATTCGCCGAGGCGATCCACCAGCTCCAGCAGCCGGTCGAGGGCGTCGATGAAGGGTTCCAGGGTGGTCAGTTGCGAGCCGATATGGCAGTCGACACCGACGATTTCCAGGTTCGGCAGCTGCGCGGCGCGAATGTACACGTCCTCGGCCGTGGCAATGTCGATGCCGAACTTGTTTTCCTTGAGCCCGGTGGAAATGTACGGGTGGGTGCCGGCATCGACATCCGGGTTGACCCGCAGCGAGATCGGCGCCCGAACGCCCAGTTCGGCGGCTACCAACTGCAGGCGCTCCAGCTCTTCGGCGGACTCGACGTTGAAGCAATGGACGCCTACTTCCAGGGCGCGACGCATGTCGTCGCGGGTCTTGCCGACGCCGGAGAAGACGATCTTGTCAGCTTGCCCGCCCGCGGCCAGAACCCGCTCCAGCTCGCCCCGGGAGACGATGTCGAAACCGGCGCCCAGGCGTGCCAGGACATTCAATACACCCAGGTTGGAGTTGGCCTTCACCGCGAAGCAGACCAGATGCGGCATGCCGGCCAGGGCCTGGGCATAAGCCTGGTACTGGGCTTCGATGTGCGCACGGGAATAGACGTAGGTGGGCGTACCGAAACGTTCGGCAATGGCGGACAGGGCTACGCCTTCCGCGAACAGCTCGCCGTCGCGGTAGTTAAAAGCGTCCATGGTTTGCCCTTAGTAGGTGTCGTGCTTGTGCGACTTCGATTGCGACTTCGCCTGCTCTTCGGGGGATTTGCTGTCATCAGGCAGGTACAGCGGGCCTTTCTGGCCGCAGGCGGTAACGAGGCAGGCAACCGCGACGAGCGCAGCAAGGGAAGAGATCAGGCGCTTCATGGCGAAATCCTTGAGAATGCGTAAATTGCGCCCGAGTATACCGGCCACCCGGCAGCTTGCCTATGCAGCGTAACTCCCGTCCAGCGGGCCTTTGCCAAGGGCTGGGCGGCGGCTTTGCTTGGGTGGTTGTGCAAGGGGCGTCGCATTTATTCGCTCGTTCGGTATCCTTTGCATTCGCCGGGGAGCGCCCGTATCTTGCGGCGCTTGAGCGTGAGTAGACACTTTTCGAGGTTCCTGCAATGAGTTTGACCGAAGCCCGTTTTCACGACCTGGTGGATGCCACCCAGCAGACGCTGGAGGATATTTTCGATGAGAGCGACCTGGATATCGATCTGGAGAGTTCGGCCGGGGTACTCACCGTCAAGTTCGACAACGGCAGTCAGGTGATCTTCAGTCGCCAGGAGCCTTTGCGCCAACTCTGGCTGGCCGCGCGCTCGGGCGGTTTCCACTTCGACTACGACGAGGAAAGCGAGCGCTGGATGTGCGACAAGAGCGAAGAGCAACTGGGCGAGATGCTGGAGCGCATTGTCCTGGAGCAGGCAGGCATCAAGCTTGAGTTTGAAGGGCTCTGATACCGTGACCCAACCCGCCCCGGCCCGCCCGCCCAAGCCGCTGTACAGTAATGTCAGTCCGGCAGTGAGTTCGCCCTGCATCAGCCTTTGCCGTCTCGATGAGGAGAAGGTCTGCCGCGGCTGTTTCCGTCATGTGGAAGACATTCGTGAATGGCGCTCGGCCGATGATCAGCGGCGGCGCGTGATCTGTGCCCAGGCACAGCAGCGCAAGCAAAGCGCGGCGGCAGGCGGGGTTTAGCTTCGTACTCGTACGGTTTGTTTATTCAGTCTGCTGTGATAGTGTCCGGCTTCGCCTCGCTACATCGAGGCCGGTGAGAACCCCGTCTTATTTGGCGGGGTTTTGCTTTTTTGTGCAGAAAAAATAGGAGTCAGCCAGGATCATGAGTACTGCACCATCCATCATCCTTACCCGCCTTGACGTGCAACGTCTGGAGCGTCTGATCGACAGTCTGGACGACTCGCTGCCAGGTGTCATTGCACTGCAAACCGAGTTGGATCGTGCCGAAACGCTGGTGGGTCACGATGAAGTCCCGGCCGGTGTCGTAACCATGAATTCGCGTGTGCACTGCCGTGAAGAAAGCAGTGGCAAGGACTACCACCTGACCCTGGTTTATCCACAGGACGCCAATGCCGACGAAGGCAAGATTTCGATCCTGGCGCCGGTAGGCAGCGCCCTGCTGGGCTTGCAGGTTGGCCAGTACATCGACTGGCCGGCTCCGGGCGGCAAGACCCTGAAGCTGACCCTGCTGGAAGTGGAATACCAGCCGGAAGCCGCAGGCGACTTCCACCTCTGACCCTTGGCTAGACTTGCTCGAGCGCGTCGTTCAGTGCGCGCTCCAGGCTGGCCTTGTAGCGCAGATAGAGAATGCTCGGGCTTTGTACATCGCCGAGCAGGCCGGACAGGTCCAGGTCAGTGATGTAGCAGCGATAGCGCTCCGTTTCGTGGCGCTGTCCGACGATTTCCTGGGCCACCGCGCTGTACAGCTGGTCTGCATATTCCAGATCGGAAAACTCCCGTTGATTGCAGTACAGCGAGACTTGCACCTGGCCCGGTGCGGCCTTGCCGATGATCGCCTGCACATCGTAGAACGCCTTGTCGACGGGTGTCGGTGGGGCCGGCCGAGGCTCTACCCGACGTGCGCGGCCGGTGCCTGAGGGCAATATCTGCAAGTAGAGTGTGTCCAAAGGTTTCTCGGCTTGGCTGCTGTCCATCGGCAGCAGCGCCTCGCGGCGGTAGAGAATCGATTGCAGGAAACGCTGCAGGGGCACCAGCAGGCTGTGCTCGTCGTGATAGGGCAGGGTTTGCTGCCACAGCGCGTTGCACTCATCCAGCACGTAGAGTTCGGCGTAGTCGTCGATGATCCGGTAAAACACCTGGATGCAGTCCGGCTGGCCCATGGGCAGGATCAGCGCCAGGTCGTGGTCTTCCAGCGCCATCGGGTCCAGGTGCAGGGGGCTGTAGCGGGTCTGTTCCTGGCCCAGGTATTCCTGCAAGGCGCCGAGGGTGGCCATTGCCCGGTGCCGAACCTGCCCTGGCACCAGTTCAAGTACGTGATAGTGCTGCTGCACTTGGACCAGGTAGCGGTAGTTGAGCTGGCTGAGCAGCAGGTTGTGCGCGGTTTCGAACAACTCCTCCACTCGGCGGGCGATGAATTGCGCGCGGTTGTGGCAGAAGCAGCGTACCCGCAGTCGCGGTTGCGGGCCGGCCGGCAGATTGTTCAGGTAGTCCCGCAGGCAGTCGAGCAGCGCGTGCTCGGCGTCGTAGCGGCCGACCATCACTTCGTTCCAGCTGTTGAGCGTGACCTGGTCGAGGGTCAGCACCAGGTTCTCGCGTACTCCGGCGTAGCTCAGCGAGTCGGTGCGCTCGGTGGTCATCAGGATGTTCAGGTCGCGGTGATGCTTGAGGGGGTCGACCCCGACGTTCACCAGGATCAGCACTTCACTGGGCACGGCGGCGCGCAGCAACTGTTCTTCGCTGACCGTCGTCAGCGGCAGCGGTACGGTCTGCTGCAAGCTGCCCAGCAGGTTGAACAGTTCGAACTCGCTGAGGTCGCTGCCGCCCGGGTGCAGCGCCAGGCGGGTGCTGCTGTCGATCACGCCGTTGCGATGGCACCAGGTGAGCAGCTCCAGCAGCTCGCGACTGCGTTTGATCGGGGCAAAATGCTCCCATTCCAGAGCCGTCAGGTTGCCGTTGTACAGCCCCCAATGGTGCTGTCCGGGCTCCTTCTTGTTCGGTGCCTGTACCAGGGTCAGGGTGTCTTCGGCCAGGTCCGGGGCGATGCCGGGGTTGATGAACTCGATCTTCCCGGCCTTGCGCTCGAAGGCGGCGTACAGGCGTCGGCCCAGTACATTCAGGTCGCGCTTGTTGATCAGGCTGGCGGCTTGCTCGGTACGGGCGAACTGGGTCAGGAAGCGATAGCTGTAGTTGAGTTCGTTGACCAGCGCCCGGCGTTCGCTGCTGACCTGCCGCACTTTCCACTGGCTGCGGCTGTCCAGTAGGGCCAGTTGGCGCTGGTCCCAACCCCACTCGCCGGCCAGGCGCTCCAGCAGGGCCCGCTGCCAGCTCGGGCTGCGGGCGGCGTTGCCGGTGGTGAGCTTGCGGTTGACCTTGAGGTAGAGGCTGCGGCGCACCAGTTCCAGGCGCTCCGGCTCGCCGCGGGCCTTGAGGTACTCCTCGATGCGCCGGTAGACCACGATGTAAGGGTCCAGCTCGTCGAGGTCCAGGCGGTTGGCAAACACTGCCTGCTTGAAGCGCAGGCTCAGGCACTGGACCTTGGGATGCTCGCTGGCATAGACCTCGATCAGCAGCAGCTTGAGCACGGATTTGTAGGGCGACTCGATACCCTTGAACAGTTGCCAGAGCCCGGCGCCGATGAACTCGCCGGGAGGAATGCGTGCCATGTGGCCCAGATCGAGATTTTCCTCGGCGGGGACAAACCGTTTGGACAGCAATGTGTGGATGTATTGTGCGTAGCGGCCTTCCTCGTACACCGGCACCAGCCACCACAGTGGTGTACGCCCGGCCAGCCAGATGGCGGTACGGTAGAACTCGTCCAGCAGCAGGTAGTGCTGGGTGGTGCCGCAATCGTCCGAACTCAGTTGGGTGTCCCGTTCGCCGCGGACAAAGCGGCCAGGCTCGATCAGAAAGAAATGGGCTTCGGCGCCCTGGCTGGCGGCCCAGGCTTCCAGTAATTGGCATTTCTTCTGCAACTCGGCCAGCTCGCTTTCGCTGAGGTCCGGGGCATGACAGACCCACACATCCATATCGCTCTGGTCCGCCTGGGCGAGGGTGCCCAGGCTGCCCATGAGAAACAGGCCATGAATCGGCCGTGGCGGGTTGCCATGGCGCGGCTTGTAGGAAAACGAACGGGTCAGGCGCTGGGCTTCGGCCAAGACCTGTGGCTCGGGTTCATAGCAGGAAAGCCCCGCCGGCGTGGCTCCGGAGACATAACCGGGCAGCAGTGGGTGATTGACGTGAAAGAACAACGGCAGCAGGTTGAGGACCAGTTGCTGGCGCGTGGACAACCCTTCCATCGCCCGGGCCATTCGCCCTTCATTCAGGGTCAGGAAACGCGCGCGCAGTTGGCCGAGAACCTTGCGATCGATTCCTTCATCCAGATCGGGGCGGATTTCGTGGGTATGGGGCATTTCAAGCGGAGCTCGAACGTGGCGGTATTGAGGACGGCGAGCAGTTTACCGTCAGACAGGGCTGGGCTTTAAGCTGATTTAATTTTTTGACGCCAGATTTTTAACGCTTTGAGGGCAGGATGCCTACGGAATCCGACAGACGGGAATCCCGCAGGCCGATGCAGGTGGCTCAGGCGGTTTCTTTGACACTCAGGATGGTCAGCAGGCCCTGGGCGTGTTCGGCGGCATCCCGGCCGAGGCTGGTCAGGTAGCCTCCATCGGGCTGGGTAATCAGTTCTTTGTCAAACAGGCGTTGGGCGGCGGAGATGGCGGAAGGGGCGGCGGTCTGATGAATCTTCAGGCCTTCCTGGGAGTTGTCCAGGTTGAAGAGTGCAAGGATTTCCAGTTCGGCAACCAACTCAGGGGTATACGACATAAGGACTCCAGACTTTCTAGGAATTAGGGGTCAGCGTTCTTAAGGTGAACGCAGAAAGGCGGCGTGTCCAGCGTTCGCTGAGGAGTTTTATCCCCGGGTGCAGCGGTATTTGGCCGCAGGTCGGTGGCAGTGTAGTCGGAGGGCGAGAGGCGGGTTGGGTTGAGTGCCGGAGCTTGCGCTCCGGCTGGGCGGATTCACTGCTTTTCGGGAGGCAGTTCCGGCAGGGCGCGCAGGGCGGCTTCGTACCATTGGGTGTCGAACGCACGGTCCTGTTCGAGAATTGCGTCGATCTCGATGGCCAGTACATGGGCCATCAGATTGAGGATTTCCTCGCGCTCGTAACCCACCAGGGTCAATTTGTTGAACGTGGCCTTGGCCGCTGGCGGGTTATCGCTTTCGATCTGATTTTCGATGGCTTCGATCAGGGTGTTTTCGGCGAACTCTTCTTCGTCGGTGTCGATATCGGTTGGCTCGCTCATGGCAGGCTCCTCAAGGAAAGGTCGCCAGTTTACTCGTATTCAGGGTGGTGATGCTGCTGGCCAGAATTGCATTGGGCTTCTATAAAAAATGCTGCCAACCCCCTGCACGGCCTGGAGGCTATGTGATGCTCAAGCTTTACGGTTTCTCTGTCAGCAACTACTACAACATGGTCAAGCTGGCGTTGCTGGAGAAAGGCCTGCCTTTCGAAGAGGTGCCTTTTTCCGGTGGCCAAACTCCGGAGGTATTGGCCATCAGTCCACGGGGCAAGGTTCCGGTGCTTGAGGTCGAGCAGGGGTACCTGAACGAAACCAGTGTGATTCTCGAATACCTGGAGCACACCCAACCAGGTCGGGCGCTGTTGCCCAGCGATGCATTCCAGCGTGCCCAGGTGCTGGCGCTGGCCAGGGAGATCGAACTCTATATCGAGCTGCCGGCGCGGGCCTGTTATCCCGAGGCGTTCTTCGGTATGTCGGTGGCCCCGGCGATCCAGGAAAAGTCCAAGGCTGAGTTGCTGCTAGGGTTTGCCTCCCTGGCGCGGCACGGCAAATTTGCGCCTTATGTGGCCGGCGACAGCCTGAGTGTGGCGGATCTGTATTTCCTCTACAGCGTGACCCTGGCCCGGGCGGTCGGGCACAAGCTGTTCGGGGTGGACTTTCTGGAGGGGATGCCGGCGGCGAAAGCCTTGCTGGAGCGCCTGGAGCAACTGCCCAATGCCCAGCGAGTAGCAGCGGATAGAGAGGCGGCGATGCCGCAGTTCCTGGCCATGGTGGCGGCCAGGAAGTAGTGGCGCTCAAGGCGGCGCGGGTGCCTGGTCAGCCTGCTGATGCAGCAGGCTGACCGGCGACGGCCTAGCGGCTGGCCAGCAAGGCCTGGCCGCGAACCACGGCTGCCCGAACCTGGGCCGGTGCAGTGCCGCCGATATGGTTACGGGCATTCACCGAGCCTTCCAGGGTTAGCACGGCGAACACGTCCTGCTCGATCTGGTCGCTGAACTTGCGCAGTTCTTCCAGGCTCATCTCCGCCAGATCCTTGCCGGTTTCCACGCCGTACTTCACCGCATGGCCGACGATTTCATGGCAGTCGCGGAACGGCAGGCCACGGCGTACCAGGTAGTCCGCCAGGTCGGTGGCGGTGGAGAAACCGCGCAGCGCCGCTTCACGCATGATGGCGTGCTTGGGCTTGATGGCCGGGATCATGTCGGCGAAGGCCCGCAGCGAGTCGCGCAGGGTATCGGCGGCGTCGAACAGCGGTTCCTTGTCTTCCTGGTTGTCCTTGTTGTAGGCCAGGGGCTGGCCCTTCATCAGGGTCAGCAGGCCCATCAGCGCGCCGAATACCCGGCCGCTCTTGCCGCGCACCAGTTCCGGCACGTCGGGGTTTTTCTTTTGCGGCATGATCGAGCTGCCGGTGCAGAAGCGGTCCGGCAAGTCGATGAACTGGAACTGCGCGCTGGTCCACAGCACCAGCTCTTCGGAGAAGCGCGACAGGTGCATCATCGCCACGCTGGCGGCGGCGCAGAATTCGATGGCGAAGTCACGGTCCGAAACGCTGTCCAGCGAGTTGCCGCCCACCGCTTCGAAACCCAGCAACTGGCAGGTCAGTTCACGGTCGATCGGGTACGTGGTGCCGGCCAGCGCCGCGCTGCCCAGAGGCATGCGGTTGGTGCGCTTGCGGCAGTCCACCAGGCGCTCGTAGTCACGGCTGAGCATTTCGAACCAGGCCAGCATATGGTGGCCGAAAGTCACGGGCTGGGCGGTCTGCAGGTGGGTGAAGCCCGGCATGATGCTTTCGGCCTCACGCTCGGCCAGCTCCAGCAGGCCTTTTTGCAGGCGGGTGATTTCACCGAGGATCAGGTCGATCTCGTCCCGCAGCCAGAGGCGGATGTCGGTGGCCACCTGGTCGTTGCGGCTGCGGCCGGTGTGCAGCTTCTTGCCGGTGATGCCGATGCGGTCGGTCAGGCGCGCTTCGATGTTCATGTGCACGTCTTCGAGGTCCACGCGCCAGTCGAAACTGCCGGCCTCGATCTCGCCCTGGATGGTCTTCAGGCCGTCGATGATGCTGTCACGCTCGGCGTCGGTGAGCACGCCGACCTTGGCCAGCATGGTGGCGTGGGCGATGGAGCCCATGATGTCGTGGCGATACAGGCGCTGGTCGAAAGTGACAGAGGCGGTGAAGCGGGCGACGAAGGCGTCGACGGGTTCACTGAAGCGGCCGCCCCAGGACTGATTGGTCTTGTCAGTGCTCATGAATTCGCTCGTGATCTGCTGAAGGAAGATGGCGTAAAAACAGGCGCCGATAATAACAGGGTTGCCCGGGCTGTCGCTGGCGCTGGTCGGCAGCTTTTTTCTGTGCAGAGTGTCTGGACGGCTTGTCGCCGTCTTCGAGGGCGCAGAGACTGAGGCTGGCGCAATCGAAAGTGCTCCAGGTCAGGCGAGTGCCTTGAGTGCGGATGGTGATATCGATCAAACGATATTTATCGATTGAGCAATATCGTCTTGGCAACCGTCTACAGTTGGACAGGAGGACCGGCACAATTGCGTAACACCCCTCGCGTGTTCGCCGTGGGCCCGTCCAGCAAGTTCACACCGCGCAGGGCCAGGCAATCCGTCCACCAAACGAGACGGGTGCGGGCAGGGTGGGCGGCGACCACAATCACGAGGGGGGCTTTGTGTTGAAGACCAGCATTCCCTGCAACGCCGTCGCGCATCTCACGACCTTGAACGGTACCGGGCAGGTACGGGCAAATATTGGTGCCCGACTTGCGGCACTTTTTGGCCTTCGCACTAGTCTTAGCGTGGATCGCCGTGACGGACGTCACTCCACCTGTCTACGCTATCCTTGTGCGAGACTCACGCAGGAATCCAGCGCAATATGAATGTCCTGATCGTTGATGACGAACCCCTAGCCCGCGAGCGCCTGAGCCGGATGGTCAGTGAGCTTGAGGGATACAGTGTCCTGGAGCCCAGCGCCACCAATGGCGAAGAGGCATTGAGCCTGATCGACAGCCTGAAGCCGGATATCGTCTTGCTCGACGTCCGCATGCCTGGGCTGGATGGTCTGCAGGTAGCCGGCAAGCTGTGCGAACGCGAGACGCCTCCAGCGCTGGTGTTTTGCGCCGCGCCGGACGAATTCGCCCTGGAGGCCTTCGACACCAGCAGCGTTGGCCACCTGGTCAAGCCCGTGCGTTCCGAGCTGTTGCTGGAAGCGCTGAAAAAGGCCGAGAAACCCAACCGTGTGCAATTGGCGGCGCTGACCCGGCCGGCGGCGGAAAGCGGCAACGGCCCGCGCAGCCACATCAGTGCCCGTACACGCAAAGGCATCGAGCTGATTCCCCTGGCTCAGGTGGTGTACTTCATTGCCGACCACAAATACGTGACCCTGCGCCACGAAGGCGGTGAAGTGCTGCTGGATGAACCCTTGAAGGCCCTCGAAGATGAGTTCGGCGACCGCTTTGTGCGTATCCACCGCAATGCGCTGGTGGCCCGTGAGCGCATCGAGCGCTTGCAACGCACGCCGCTGGGGCATTTCCAGCTGTACCTCAAGGGGCTCAATGGCGATGCGCTGATTGTCAGCCGACGGCATGTGGCGGGCGTGCGCAAGATGATGCAACAGCTCTAGGCCGGGATTTAACCCGCGTAAATAGCGAAGCCTGGCGTCGGGAGGACGCTGCGTTTCTGATACAAGTCAAAGCTGCTTTGGCTGAGCTGTTATTATCTGCCGTATCTATTCAGTACGGATTGATCCATGTCCTCTCGCGAAATCCGCATCGCTACCCGCAAAAGTGCTTTGGCCTTGTGGCAGGCCGAATACGTCAAAGCCCGTCTGCAAGAGGCCCATCCGGGCCTTGTCGTGACCCTGGTGCCCATGGTCAGCCGCGGCGACAAACTGCTCGATTCGCCCTTGTCGAAAATCGGTGGCAAGGGGCTGTTCGTCAAGGAGTTGGAAACCGCGCTGCTGGAAAACCAGGCCGACATCGCTGTGCACTCGATGAAAGACGTGCCGATGGATTTCCCGCAGGGCCTGGGGCTGTTCTGCATTTGCGAGCGCGAAGACCCGCGTGACGCTTTTGTCTCCAACACCTACGCCAGCCTCGACGACTTGCCCGAAGGCAGTGTGGTCGGCACCTCCAGCCTGCGTCGTCAGGCCCAGTTGCTGACCCGTCGCCCCGACCTGCAGATCCGCTTTCTGCGGGGCAACGTCAACACTCGCCTGGCCAAGCTGGATGCCGGTGAGTACGACGCCATCATTCTTGCGGCTGCCGGCCTGATCCGCCTGGGGTTCGAAGATCGCATCAGCTCTTCCATCAGCGTCGATGACAGCCTGCCCGCTGGCGGCCAGGGCGCGGTCGGTATCGAATGCCGCAGTGCCGACACTGAAATCCACGCGTTGCTGGCTCCCCTGCACCATGCCGATACCGCCAGCCGGGTCACCGCAGAGCGAGCACTGAACAAGCATTTGAACGGTGGCTGCCAAGTGCCGATTGCCTGCTATGCGGTACTGGAAGGCGAGCAGCTCTGGCTGCGTGGCCTGGTGGGCGAGCCGAGTGGCGGCCTGCTGCTCAGTGCCGAGGCCCGCGGGCCGCGCGCGTTGGCTGCCGAGCTGGGCGTGCAAGTGGCGGACGCGCTGCTGGCGCAGGGCGCCGATGACATCCTGCGGGCGGTCTACGGCGAGGCGGGCGAGGAGTGACTGGCTGGCGCCTGTTGCTGACCCGGCCGACCGAGGACTGCGCCGCGCTGGCGGCGATCCTGGCGCAGTCCGGGGTGTTCAGCAGCAGCCTGCCATTGCTGGAAATCCAGGCTTTGCCGGTCGGCGATGCGCAGCGCTCGACCTTGCTGGCGTTCGACCAGTATTGCGCGGTGATTGTGGTCAGCAAGCCGGCAGCGCATCTCGGCCTGGGCCTGTTGCGCCAGTATTGGCCGCAACCACCGGATCAGGCCTGGTTCAGCGTAGGCGCTGGCACCGGGCAGATTCTCGCGGATGCCGGCCTACGGGTGGCCTATCCCCAGCAGGGTGATGACAGTGAAGCCTTGCTTGAACTTCCCCAATTGCGCGAGGCTATCGGCCGGCCCGATCCACGAGTGCTGATCGTGCGTGGGGAGGGCGGGCGCGAGCTGCTCTCTGAGCGTTTGCGTGACCTAGGTGCTAGTGTCGATTATCTGGAGCTCTACCGCCGCTGCCTGCCGCACTACGCCGAGGGCGCATTGCTCCAGCGCATTCAAGTGGAACGCTTGAACGGGCTGGTGGTCAGCAGTGGGCAGGGTTTCAGCCACTTGCGGCAGTTGGCGGGGCCCGCCTGGCCGCAACTGGCGAAATTGCCGTTGTTTGTTCCAAGCCCTCGGGTTGCCGACATGGCACACGCCGCCGGGGCGGAAAAAGTTGTGGATTGTCGCGGTGCCAGCGCCGCGGCTTTGCTAACGGCGTTACGGGAGCAACCCGTGCCCGTTCTCTAAACGCAAAGGATGGATACGTGAGCGAAACAGCCTTGCCTAAAGATGAAGTCCAGCCGGTGTCCGAGACTCCCGCTGAACCCACGAACCCAACCGTTGAACGTCGTGGCAACGGGTTGGCAGTTCTGGCCCTGCTGCTGGGGGCGGCAGGCGTCGCCGTTGGCGGCTGGGGGGTATGGCAGGTGCGCCACCTGCAAGCCAATAACCAGCAGCAACTCAGCCAATTGCAGGCGTTGGGCGATCAGGCCCAGGATTTCAAGCTCAGCGAGCAGCGCTTGAGCGCACGCCTGGAGCAACTGCCCGCGGCCGATGAGCTGGAAGACCGGCGGCGTCTGGTGGCTCAGTTGCAGGGTGACCAGCAGCGTCTGAGCCAGCGCCTGGAAACCGTGCTGGGTGCCAGTCGCAAGGACTGGCGCCTGGCTGAAGCAGAGCACCTGTTGCGTCTGGCCAGCCTGCGTCTGTCGGCGTTGCAGGACATCAGCAGCGCCCAGGCCCTGGTTCAGGGCGCCGACGATATCCTGCGTGAACAGAACGATCCGGGTGCCTTCGCCGCCCGTGAGCAGTTGGCCAAAAGCCTGGCGGCCCTGCGCAGCACCGAGCAACCAGACCGCACCGGGCTGTTCCTGCAACTGGGCGCCCTGCGTGATCAGGTGCTTGAATTGAGCGCCGTGGCCCCGGAGTACAAGGATCGTGGCGAATCGTTGCTCGGCCTGACGGCCGATGGTGACGGCGCCAGCCGCTGGGCGCAGTGGTGGGATCAGGTCTCGCGCTACTTCCGTATCGATTTCAATGCTGACAAGAACATCCGTCCGCTGCTGGCGGGGCAGGGCCTGACCCAGGTGCGCCTGGCCTTGAGCCTGGCGCTGGAACAGGCTCAATGGGCGGCCTTGAACGGCCAGGCCGCGGTCTATACCCAGGCCCTGACCGAAGCCCGTGACGTGCTCACCGGCAACTTCAACCAGGACAATCCGCAAAGCAAGATCATGCTCGAGCGCCTGTCCGAGTTGAGCAAGCAACCGGTGACAGTCGTCACTCCGGACCTGGCCAAGACCTTGAGTACGGTTCAGGCCTATCTGGAGCGGCGTAGCCTGAGTGTCGAAGAGTCGGTCAAACCCTTGGCCAAACCTGCGGTGAACAGCACCCAGGAGACCAGCCCATGAAGCGCGCCTATGTGATCCTGCTGCTGGTCATCGCCGCCATTGGCCTGCTGGGCCTGGCCATCGCCGAGCATCCCGGGTACGTGCTGATCGCCTACAGCAACTTTCGTTATGAATCGAGCCTGTGGGCGACCCTGGCGCTGGTCGCACTGATCTGGCTGGTGCTCTGGGGCATCAAGCTGCTCATCGAGCTGGTGATGGTGTCCGGCGGTGTGGTCAACCCCTGGTCACGACGCAATCGCAGCCGCCGCGTGCAGATCGCCATCGAGCAGGGCCAGATGGACCTCGCCGAAGGTCGTTGGGCCAGCGCGCAGAAGCACCTGCACCGGGCTGCGGAGGCCGAGCGCCAGCCGCTGCTGTACTACCTCGGCGCCGCGCGGGCGGCCAATGAGCAGGGCCACTATGAGGAGTGCGACCGCTTGCTGGAGCGTGCGCTGACTCGCCAGCCTCAGGCCGAGCTGGCCGTGGCCCTGAGCCACGCCCAGTTGCAGACCGATCGTGGTGACACCGAAGGCGCCCTGAGCACCTTGCAGGCCATGCATGAGCGCCACCCCCATAGCGTGCAGGTGCTGCGCCAATTGCAGCGCCTGCACCAGCAGCGTGGCGATTGGTCGGCCCTGATCCGCCTGCTGCCCGAGCTGCGCAAGGACAAGGCGCTGCCGGCCGGCGAGCTGCAGGAGCTGGAGCGTCGGGCCTGGGGTGAAAACCTGTCCCTGGCCGTGCGCCGTGAAGAGGACCAGGTCGCCGGCCTGCAATCGCTCAATCGTGCCTGGCAGCAGTTGACCTCGGCGCAGCGCCAGGAGCCGCAACTGGTGCTGGCCTACGCGGAACAATTGCGTCAGTTGGGCGCTGGAGCCGAAGCGGAAGAAGCATTGCGTACGGCCCTCAAGCGCAAGTACGAAAGCCACCTGGCACGGCTCTACGGCCTGGTGCGTGGCAGCGACCCGTCGCGGCAATTGCAGACGGCCGAGCACTGGCTGAAAGAGCATGCGGACGATCCGAGCCTGCTGCTGACGTTGGGTCGCCTGTGCCTGCAGAACAGCCTGTGGGGCAAGGCTCGCGACTATCTGGAAAGCAGCCTGCGCCTGCAGCGCAACCCCGAAGCCTGTGCGGAGCTGGCGCGCCTGCTGGCACAGTTGGGGGATACAGAGCGCAGCAACCAACTGTTCCAGGAAGGCCTGGGAATGCTCGACGAACGCCTGTTGGCTTCGCCGCTGCCGGTTCCGGCGCGGGCCTGAAGTCCCTTGGGGCCGGTTGCCTGTTCTGGGCGGCCGGCCCTTTTACCTGGGTTTCGCGGCGTTCCCGCCGTCTCTTGTCGAGCGGTTGCGGCATAGCGCTTCTTGAAAGCGGCGAGCGCTTTCTCTACCGTGGCTGCCTGTTTCTCCCGTTACGGATATCTCATGTCGCTGGCCGGCTCCCGCTTGCTGTTCTCCCTGGTGTTCCTGGTGGGGGCCTTGGCCTCGTGGGCGGCGTTCAACCTGCAATCCGGTGGCGGCCTTGAATCCTGCCCGTTGTGGGGCGTGCAGCGGCTGCTGTTGCTGATGTTCGGTGGGGTCAATCTGCTGGCGGTGGTGCAGGGCCCCGGGCGCGTGGGGCGAGCGGTCTACTGGGGGCTCAACCTGTTGTTGGGGCTGTTGGGCGTGATCACCGCCGGGCGTCATGTGCTGCTGCAGAACATTCCCTCCGAACAGCTCCTGGCCTGCCTGCCGGATATGTCCTTCATGCTCCGCCACCTGTCCTGGTGGCAGGCGTTGAAGTTGACCTTCATGGGCACCTCGGATTGTGCCGAAGTCACCTGGACCTTGCTGGACATGAGCCTGCCGGAGTGGAGCCTGCTGTTTTTCGTGATCATGCTGATCTTTAGCGGCTACCGTCTGCTGCGCCTGCTGCGTGTTACACGCAAGGCTGCGGTATTGCCCTGAGTCAGTGTTTGGCGGTAGGTCGAGGATTAAACGCTTGTATGAACTTTATCTCCTGCGTACCTTGATGCTGTTGTCGAGCGGGCATAATCTGGCCCGCACCTGTCACTGGAATTATGTTGCTCGATGCAGTTATGCCTGACCGGATTCAGAGTCTCTAAAAAGGGGCGGTGGGCAAGCGGCATGACCCATAAGGGAAGAGAGATCACCATGCTCGAAAGTTGTCAGAATGCTCAGGAACGCTGGGGTGGAGTGCATCTGCTGATCGACCGCTGGTTGCAGGAGCGTCACGAACTGGTTCGAGCCTATGATGCGCTGGGCGCCAAACCCGAGGCATTGAGTGAGAGCAAGAAGCCGCTGCAGGAATTCTGCGGGATCCTGGTGGACTACGTTTCCGCCGGCCATTTTGAAATCTACGAACAGCTGACCAGCGAAGCCAAGGCCTTTGGCGACAAGCGCGGGCTGGAGCTGGCCGATACCCTCTACCCACGCATCGACGTGATCACCGAAAAGCTCCTGGCGTTCAACGACCTGTGTGACGCGGGGCAGTGCGTGGCGCAGAAATTCCAGGAGTTGGGTGGCCTGTTGCACGAGCGCTTCGAGCTGGAAGACTGCCTGATCGAAGTGCTGCATAACGCCCACAAGCAGGAAACGGCGGCACAGGCCTGAGAACAGCGCCTGAGTAACAACGGCACGCTTTGGCGTGCCGTTTTTCGTTGTGCCGCCTCAGCCGGCGACGCCGAGCAATTCGATATCGAATACCAGTGGGGTATAGGGCGCGATCAGGTCGCCGGCACCTTCAGTGCCATAGGCCTGGTTCGACGGAATCACCAGCCGCCATCTGGCTCCGGTGGGCATCTGCGCCAGCGCGCTGCGCCAGCCGGCAATCACGCTGTCCAGTCGGAACCATTGCGGCTGCTGGGTCTGATCGAACACCGTGCCGTCGGGCAGGCGTCCGGTGTAACGCACCTGGACCGAGCCATTGGGGTTGGGTTTTTTGCCGCTGCCGGGGCTCAACTCGGTCAGCAGGATGCCATCGGCCAATTGGCGCACACCGGGCTTGGCCTTTTCTTCATCGAGAAAGCGCTGTTCGTTTTTCAGCGCGGCTTCTGTCTGAGACTTGGCCGACTGCTCGTTGATCTGTGCCTCATGCTCGGCAAGGATCTGTTCGATGCGTTCGTTTTTCAGTGCCAGTGGCTTGCCTTGATAAGCCGCCTTCAAGCCTTCGACCAGTGCCTGGATCTGCAGGTCCGGCACTTCGTCGCGCAGGCGCTCACCGAGACTGGCCCCCAGGCTGTAGGCAAGATCGTGAGCGTTATTGGGTGGCGCTTCGGCCGCCGCTTGAGCCAGTGGCAAGAACAGGCTCAAGGATAAAAACAGGTAACGCGACATGGGCACTCTCCGGCCTGAGTTGCGGTGGATTATGCCAGCGACAAAGCGCTCGTTGGTGAGCAACTTCGATGGGTGCAAAGAACATTTTCATTCGGCTGCAACGCCAGGCTTTCGATACTGTCAACATGCCCTAGCGGCGGTAGCAGCAGAGGTCTAGTATGAGCCGCAACTCACGTCAGCCAGGAGGTAAACCATGTCGGCCAATAAGAAGCCTGTAAATACTCCGTTGCATTTGCTCCAACAGCTGTCGGGCAGCTTGCTCGAACATTTGGAAAACGCTTGTTCCCAAGCCTTGGCTGATGCTGAAAAACTGCTCGCCAAGCTGGAAAAACAACGGGGCAAGGCGCAGGAAAAACTGCACAAATCGCGCACCAAATTGCAGGACGCTGCGGCGGCCGGCAAAGCCAAGGCACAGGCCAAGGCGAAGACCGCGGTCAAGGAACTCGAAGACCTGCTGGACGCTTTGAAAGAGCGTCAGGCGCAAACCCGCAGCTATATCCTGCAACTCAAACGCGACGCCCAGGAAAGCCTGAAGCTGGCCCAAGGCGTGGGTCGCGTGAAGGAAGCTGTAGGCAAGGTATTGAGCACTCGTGATGCCAAGCCGGCAGCGGCAGCGGTAGCGGCGAAAAAGCCAGCGGCCAAGCCTGCTGCTAAAGCACCGGCGAAATCCGCAGCCAAGCCTGCGGCGAAGAAACCTGCTGCTGCCAGTGCGGCGAAGCCGGCCGTGGCCAAAGCCGCAGCGGCCAAGCCTGCTACCAAACCGGCTGCCAAGCCCGCAGCCACCAAAACGGCAGCTGCTAAACCGGCGGCGGCCAAGCCTGCTACCAAAGTTGCTGCAGCCAAGCCTGCGGCCAAAACCGTAGCTGCCAAACCTGCAGCCAAGCCCGCAGCGAAACCAGCCGCCAAAACCGCAGCCGCTAAACCGGTTGCTACCAAGCCGGCCACCAAGCCAGCTGCAGCCAAAGCAGCGGCCAAGCCCGTGAGCAAACCGGCTGCTGCCAAGCCCGCCGCCGCGTCGGCTGCGAAGCCTGTTGCCAAACCGGCAGCCGCCAAACCGGCAGCCAAGCCCGCCGCGAAAAAGCCTGCTGCCAAACCCGCAGCGGCCAAACCTGCTGTAGCCAAATCAGCGACCCCAGCCGCCAAGCCTGCTGCTCCTGCACCCGCTGCGGCCAAGCCTGCTGCGCCTGCACCCGCTGCGGCCAAGCCTGCTGCGCCTGCACCCGCTGCGGCCAAGCCTGCTGCGCCTGCTCCGGCAGCCTCGCCGGCCCCTGCAGCCAGCGCACCTGCCGCAGCTGCAGCAACAGCGACCAGCAACCCTTCCAGCGCTTCCTAAGCGCCGGCCACCGCGACGCGCAGCACTTGCAGCGCGTCGCGGTTGCGGACGGCGGCTTCGGCTGCCAGTCCTTTGAGCCAGTCATCCAGACTCTTGGCCTGAGCCTCGGGCCATTGGCTCACCCCTTCTTGCAAGCGCCGCAGCAACTGCCGTTCGGCTTCCAGTTCCAGGCTCTTCAGCTGTTCGCGCAAGGCGCTCAATTGCTCGTCGCCAGCGGCAGCGGCTCGCCACTCAATCCGCAGTTTGCGCAGGGGCTCGACGACCTCCTGGTGCCAGGGCGTCGCCAGCTCTTCAAGCTCTTGCACGCGCCGCTCATCACAGCCCACTCCCCGCTGGCCAAGCCAGGCGCCACAGAGCAGCAGGCAGACATTCGCGCCGCCATCCTGCAGTTGCAGGCAGGCCTCCTGCACGCCGGGCAGGGCGTAGGTCTTCAGGGCAAAGCTCCACAGGTCAGGGGACATATTGCTACTCGCGCCAGTTGCTAACGAAGCTGGTAGACTCCGCCGCCATTATGATTCGACTTCAGAACCTGACTTTACAGCGTGGCCCGCAACGTCTGCTAGAAGACGCCGAGCTGACCCTGCACGCCGGCCAGAAAGCCGGCCTGATCGGTGCCAACGGCGCCGGCAAATCCAGCCTGTTCGCCCTGCTGCGCGGGGAGCTGCACCCGGATTCGGGTGACTGCTTCCTGCCCGCCGATTGGCGCATTGCCCACATGCGCCAGGAGGTCGATACCCTCGAGCGCCTGGCGGTGGACTATGTGCTCGACGGCGACTTGCGCCTGCGCCAGGTGCAACGTGACCTGGCTGCCGCGGAAGCCGCCCATGACGGCGCCGCCCAGGCACGCTTGCATGCCGAACTGGACAGCGCCGACGGCTATACCGCCGACGCCCGGGCGCGCAAGCTGCTGGCCGGCCTTGGCTTCACCAACGAGCAGATGGATCGCCAGGTCGGCGACTTCTCCGGGGGCTGGCGGATGCGCCTGAACCTGGCCCAGGCCCTGATGTGTCCCTCGGACCTGTTGCTGCTCGACGAACCGACCAACCACTTGGACCTCGACGCCATCATCTGGCTCGAAGACTGGCTCAAGGGCTACCCCGGCACTTTGTTGCTGATCTCCCACGACCGGGATTTCCTCGACGCCGTGGTCGATCACGTCGCCCATGTCGATCAGCGCAAGATCACCCTCTATCGCGGTGGCTACAGCGCCTTCGAACGCGCCCGTGCCGAGCGTCTGGCCCAGCAACAGCAGGCCTACGAGAAGCAGCAGGCGCAGCGCGCGCACATGGAAAGCTACATCGCCCGCTTCAAGGCCCAGGCCACCAAGGCCCGTCAGGCCCAGAGCCGGATCAAGGCCTTGGAACGCATGGAGGAGCTGTCGGCGGCCCACGTCGATTCGCCGTTCGACTTCACCTTCCGTGAGTCGACGAAGATTTCCAGCCCGCTGATCGACCTCTCCGATGCCCGCCTGGGGTATGGCGAGCGCACGATCCTGGAGAAGGTCAAGCTGCAGCTGACCCCGGGCGCGCGGATCGGCCTGCTGGGGCCCAACGGCGCCGGCAAGTCGACCCTGATCAAGAACCTCTCCGGCGAACTCCAGCCGTTGTCCGGGCGCCTGACTCGGGGCGAGAACACCGTTGTTGGCTACTTTGCCCAGCACCAACTCGACTCCCTGGATTCCAAGGCCAGCCCCTTGCTGCACCTGCAGCGCCTGGCGCCCACCGAGCGCGAGCAGACCCTGCGCGACTTTCTCGGCGGTTTCGACTTCCGTGGCGCCCGGATCGACGAGCCGGTGCTGAATTTCTCCGGCGGCGAAAAAGCCCGCCTGGCCCTGGCGCTGATCGCCTGGGAGCGGCCGAACCTGTTGCTGCTCGACGAACCCACCAACCACCTGGACCTGGAGATGCGCCTGGCCCTGACCATGGCCCTGCAAGAGTTCAGTGGCGCGGTATTGGTGGTCTCCCACGATCGCCATCTGCTCAAGAGCACCACGGACAACTTCTTCCTGGTGGCCGACGGCAAGGTCGAGGAGTTCGACGGCGACCTGGACGACTACACCCGTTGGCTGGTGGATTACCGCCAGCGCAATGCTCCGGTCAGCAACACTCCGGTCAACCCGGACAAGACCGACAAGAAGGCCCAGCGCCAGGCCGCCGCGGCGTTGCGTCAGCAACTGGCGCCGCACAAGCGTGAGGCGGACAAGCTGGAAGCCGAGCTGGGCAAGGTGCATGAGCGCCTGGCCAAGATCGAGGCGAGCCTCGGTGACAGCGGTTTGTACGAGGCGGCGCGCAAGGATGAGCTGCGCGACTTGCTGGCCGAGCAGGCCAAGCTCAAGACCCGTGAGTCCGAGCTGGAAGAGGCCTGGATGGAGGCCCTGGAACTGCTGGAAAGCATGCAGGCCGAGTTGGAGGCGCTGTCCTGATGGAGGCGCTGCAGTTGCCGTTGCCGGCGCAGTGGATCGACCCGTTGTGGGTGGGCGTGCAGATCCTGCTGATTCTGCTGGCGGGCTATCTGGCCCAGCGTTTCGTGGCCCGTGGCCTGACCCGTCTGGGCGAGCGTTACCCGTTTCCGCCGCAGTTGCTGATGCCCCTGCGTGGCGGCCTGCGCTGGTTGATCATGGGCAGCGCGGTGATCTTCGTCCTGGAGCGCCTGGGGGTTTCCGCCACGGTGCTGTGGACCGCGTTGTCCGGCTTCGTCGCCGTGGCGGCGGTGGCGTTCTTCGCCATGTGGAGCGTGCTCTCCAACCTGCTCTGCGCGATCCTGATCTTCACCGTTGGCCCGTTCCGCCTGGGTGATGTGGTGGAGCTGGTGGACACCGTCGACAAGCCCGGCGTCAAGGGCCGGGTAGTGGCGATCAACCTGCTGTACACCACCCTCATCGAAGCCGAGGAGGCCGGCACCGGCAGCGCCATGGTCCAGGTGCCCAACAGCCTGTTCTTCCAGCGTTCGGTACGCCGCTGGCGGGGCACGGATGTGCTGCCTGTGGGCAACGGCGAGAAGTAACCCCTTCCCCTGCGGCAGCGACAGCGCCGTGCATCCGCTCCCGACGAAAAAAATATGGTCAGCCGCGAAGCAGAGGATTAGCTTAGGCAGCCACGACCAATTCGATCCGAGGTGTGCGATGGTGCTTGAGACATGGCTGGCGTTCTTTGCCGCCAGTTGGGTAATCAGTCTTTCCCCGGGAGCCGGCGCCATTGCGTCGATGTCCTGTGGTTTGCAATATGGTTTTTGGCGCGGCTACTGGAACGCCCTGGGCCTGCAACTGGGCCTGGCCATGCAGATTGCCATTGTCGCCGCCGGTGTTGGCGCCATCCTCGCGGCCTCGGCCACCGCTTTCTATGCCATCAAGTGGTTTGGCGTGGCCTACCTGGTGTACCTGGCGGTCAAGCAATGGCGCGCGCTGCCCAGCGACCTCAGCGATGATGCTGCCATCCGTCCCATCGGCAAGCCCCTGGCCCTGGTGTTCCGCGGTTTCCTGGTGAACATCAGCAACCCCAAGGCCCTGGTGTTCATGCTGGCGGTGCTGCCGCAGTTCATCGACCCGCATGCGCCTTTGATCAAGCAGTACCTGATCCTCGGCGCCACCATGATCGTGGTCGACCTGATCGTCATGGCCGGCTACACCGGGCTGGCGTCCAAGGTCCTGCGCCTGTTGCGTACCCCGGTCCAGCAGCGGCGCATGAACCGCACCTTCGCTGGCCTGTTTCTCGGTGCGGCGGGCTTTCTGGCGACTATTCGCAAAGCGGCGACCTAGGTTTTCCAGGAACAAAAAAAGGCGACCCATCGGGTCGCCTTTTTCATGTGTTCACGGCTTAGCGCAGGATCACCGGCGCCGTGTCCGGCGGCAGGTTGTTGCGCATCGGCGCTTGCCCCTGTTGCTCGTAGCCGCCGCGACCCAGCTGCTCGGCCATCTGCCGGGTGACGTCCTCGCCCAGGGCCTTGGACACTTCGCGCACCACCCGCGGACGGTTCAGCGAGACACGGATGTCCCGGCTGTTCACCAGCTTGGTGTCCTGGCCTTCGCCCATGGCGGTAAACGCCGAGGTGATCTCGAAGGTGCGGGTGTTGATCAGGCTGAAATCCGCCACCAGGGTCAGGCCCAGCACCGCCGAATAGCTGTCGGTGTTGGCCAGCTCGTTGATGTCCTGGGTGAAGTCGATGTCCGACACGGTGCCGAACAGCACGTAGTCGGCACCCTTGAAGTTACCGGCTTTGATGCGCTTGATGATGTCGTAGACGTTGGTCTTGGACGCGTCGGTGTGGGGCGAACCCTGCACCAGCTGGAACATCCCGGACTTGAGGATCCCGCCCTTGATATCACCGGTGAACTTGCGCAGTTCGCCTTCCTCGATGTAGCTGGTGCTGGATTCCAGTTCGTTGTAGCTGGCCGAGCCGCTGGAGCTGTAGTAGCCCTCGTGGTAGCTCTGCTGGGCCGAGACCACGTGAATGTATTCCTGCACACGTTCCTGGTAGGCCAGGTCCATGACTGCGACTTTCGGGGCCGCCTGCGCGCTGAACGCACAGGCCAGGGCCAGGATGCCAATCCATGCACGCATTGCTTAGCGCTCCGTGGTCTTGCGGATCTCTTTCTCGTCCATCCACTCGGCCAGACCGCTTTCAACGTCGATCAGTTGCAGGCTGAATTTGTAGAAGACGTCCTTGTAGTCGCTGCTGCGCTTGACGATGGAGCTGATGGAGCCCTCAAGACGGTACTTGGCGGCGACCATGTTGCCGGTCTTGGCCACGGTGGACTTCTTGTACAGGCCGCTCTGGTTCTGCAGCTTCAGCTGGTCGACCTGGCTCTGCATGGCGGTGTTGTCGCTGGCGAAGCGGGCAGTGCCGGATTTCATCAGCTGGGTCTTGATCGAGGTGGTGATCTCGCGGGTATCGATGTACTCGCTGGTCTTGTTCTTCACGTCGTAGACCTGCACCACCGGGCGGCCCTGAAGGATGCCGGACTGAGCCAGGGAGCGGGTCATGGATTCGGCGATCATCTGCAGGTCGGTGGAACCGAACTCGTTGGTCACCAGTTCCACGGCCTTGCTGTCGCCGTAGCTGATGTTCTTGCCACCCAGGACGGGGGAGTTGTTGGCGCAGCCGCTGGCCAGCAGGGCGACCACGGCGAGGAAGGAAAAGCGTGCAAACATGGAAGTGCTCTCTTGATCGGGTTCAGGGACGGCTTATTGGGTTTTGACTTCCAGGCGGAAGTCGGTGGCCTTGGGCACCGGCGCGATGGCCGGCAGGAACGTGGCCTGGGCCGCGTACAGGTTGAAGACTTTCCAGCTTTCTTCGTCAGCCACCGGGAAGCCGTCGTCGCCCAGCCAGACGAAGCGGTAGTACATCGTCATGTTGGTGTGGCTGGTGTTGTTCAGCGCCACCTTGACCGTCAGGAAGCCGTTTTCACGGGCGACCCGCATCGCGCCGATGGCGATGTTGTTGAACTTGTTCATCACCACCACCTTGCTCGCGGCACTGCCAGGGGCGGGAGGGGGCGGGGTGGCGCAACCGGCCAGTAGGGCCAGTGCGGCGACAGCGAGAAGTTTCAAGCGCATGGGGGGCTCCGCTTAAGGACGTTGGTTGCTGGCCATGTTCTGGCCGGCGTTGTTCGGGATGACATGGGCGGCCAGGCCGCTGCTGAACACCTGGTTGCCGACGACCCGCAGGGCGACCACCTGGTAGCGCTGGTCAATCTTGACCTGCACCTGGGTGCCGCCCAGGGCGTTGGGCAGGGTCAGGCTGTGTTCGCCCTGCTTGAGGCGCAGGCGTGTTACCTGGGTGTTGTCCGGCAGGGTGCGCCAGGTGCGGGTGTCGGCGCCTTCGGTCACCGCCGAGGCCAGGCCCACGGCCAGGCCGGCCAGCGGGTTGACTTCGTTCAGGTTCTTTTGCGCTACGCCACGGGTCACGGCGCGCACCGTGGTGCGCAGGATGATCCCCGGCATGTCGTCGCGCAGGGCACGGCGGGACATGGCGGTGGTGCTGTTGAGCAGGGTCAGGTTCTGCTGCTGGCCGTCGATGCCGATCTGGGCAAAGGTCTGGGTCGAGGTGTCGGCCTTGATCACCGGGAACGACAGCGGGGTGATCACCAAGTGGTCGTTGATCGGCAGAGGCAGGGGAATGCGCACCGAGTCCCGGGCCGGGGCCAGGCCGCTCTGCACCACGATCAGTACATCGCTTTCATTGGCCGCCAGGGCGGGTACCGCAGGTGCCTTGGTGGCGGCGGGGGCAGCCTTGCGCTTGGATTTGCCCGAGGTTTTGCTCGGCGCTTCGACTTTCACCGGTTCCATCGGCAGGTCCAGGTTCAGCAGAGCCTGCTCCAGCAGCGGTGTGTTGGGGCGCAGTTCGGCAGCCTTGCGGTAGCCAGGGGCGGCCAGGTCCTTCTCGCCCAGGGCTTCGTAGACGAAGCCGGCCAGGTAGTGGCTGAAGGCGCTCTGGTAGCTGTTTTTCAGGTTGACCACGTCTGGTGCGTCGAGGGCTTCCACCGGGTAGCCCTTGAGGTCCTTGTACTCGGTCTTGATCCCTTGCTTCTCGGCTTCGTCCTCGCGCTTGAGGTATTCCTTGTCGCGCAGTTCGGCGATCACCGCTTCGCGTTCGTGGGTCTTCTTGATCGCCATGCGGGCGCCGTCGAAGTCATTGCCGGCCAGCAGGTTCATGGCCATCTGGGTGGTCAGCATGACCTTTTCGTAGTCGTAGCCTTCGTAGCGGCGGACCTTGTCGTTGACCAGGAAGCTGCCGAACTGGGCCAGGTACTTGTCGGTATCGAGCTTGACCGAGTCTTCCCAGCTGGCCACCACCTGATCGGCATGGCCCCAGGCGGCCTGGCTGCCATTGAGGTCGCCCTTGGCCCGCAGCAACTCGCCCTTTTCGAAGTAGTAGAGCAGGTCCTTGTCTTCGCCCTTGTTGTTCTTTTCCAGCAGGATCAGGGCGGCATCGAGGTTGCCGGCGCGCAGTTGCTGGTTGGTTTCCTGAAGCTCGTTGTCGTAGCTGCGGAAGGCCGAACAGCCTGCAAGCAGAGTGACTGCGCCGAGCGCAATCGAAGTGAGGGCGCGGGATGCCATGGGTACTTCTTCTTCCCTGAATGAGACAGCCGGGCGTGCGGGTCGGGCTGGACGAACCCACTGGCAGGAGCGCTGGCTACCATGCCAATTCCTCATAAAAAGAGGAGCTTAAATGCCATCTCGCGATAACGAGGGCGCGGCATTATAAACGTGGTTCTGGGTGATGTAATGGCTTTTTAGGGTCAGATTGATATCTAGTTAGCCACTATGTGAGCGGCTGCGCATTAACCACCGAACAGCGCGGCCAGCGGCTTTCTTTCCTCTGGCGCGGGCGCGATGACGAACAGCTGGTCACCCACTCTGCGCAGGCTGATGACCTGGAAGCGCTGGTCCAGCTTGAAGGGCAATTGCGCGGTCTTGCCCAGGGCCAGCCGGTGCTGGCCTTTCTTCAGGCGCAAACGGGCTACCAGGGTGGTGTCCGGCAGGGTGCGCCAGGTGCGGGTGTCTGCGTCTTCGATCAGTACGTTGAGCTGTTGTCTCTCCTTGGCCCGCTGCGGGTCCTTCTTCAATTGCTGCGCCTGGAAGGCGGCGTAGGACTGGGCGCGGTAGGTGGTGCGCAGGATGATCCCGGGCATGTCGTCGCGCAGGGCCCGGCGCGACATCGCGCTGATGCTGTTGAGGGCGGTCAGTGGCTGTGTGCGGCCATCCACGCTGAGTTGTTCCACGGGGCGGGTCGAGGTGTCGGCGAGCATGATGGGGAACGACATCAGGGTTGGGATCGGCTGGCCCTCGATCTCCACGGTCACCGGCAGTTGCACCGAGCCCCGGGCCGGTGCCAGGCCGTTTTGCACAATGATCAGCAAGTCGCTTTCGTCGGCCTTGGCGGTGGGTCGATCCAGGCTGCGCAGGGCTTGTTCCAGCAGCGGCGTGCGCGGGCGCAGCTCGATCGCCTGGCGATAACCGGCGGCGGCCAGGCCCCTTTCGCCCAGGGCTTCGTAGAGGTAGCCGGCCAGATAATGGCTGAAGGCGCTCTGGTAGCTGTTCTTCAGTTCCAGCACTTCCGGGGCGTCCAGGGTGGCCACCGGATAACCGTGCAAATCCTGGTAGCGCACGTTGATGCCCTGGCTGTGGGCCTGTTCTTCGAGCTGCAGGTACTGCTTGTCCCGCAGCTCGGCGATCAGCGCCTCGCGCTCGTGGGTCTTCTTGATCTCGATGCGCGCGCCGTCGAAGTCCTGCTGGGCCAGGTGGTTGATCGCCATCTGGGTGGTCAGCATGACCTTCTCGTAGTCGTAGCCCTCGTAGCGTCGGACCTTGTCGTTGATCAGGTAGCTGCCGAACTGGGCCAAGTACTTGGCGCTGTCGAACTTCACCGACTCTTCCCAGGTGAACAGCACCCGGTCGGCCCGGCGCCAGGCCAGCTGGCTGCCGATCAGGTCGCCCTTGGCCCGTAGCAGTTCGCCTTTCTCGAAGTAGTAGAGCAGGTCCTTGTCCTGCCAGGGATTGTGCTGCTCCAGCAGGTTCAGGGCGCCGTCGACATTGCCGGCGCTCAGTTGCTGGTTGGTCTGCTGCAGCTCCAGGTCGTAGTTGCGAAAGATCGAACAGCCGCTCAACAGCAGCGCAACCAAGAGCAGCGAAGGAATCGGGTGGCGGGTCATGAGCGGTGTTTCTTCCCTGAGCGAGACCTGCGAGAGGTGGCGCATTATCGATGGCCGGCCAGGGTGCGGGAAGGGTGCCGAGTGGTTTTCTGAAGGCCTGCGAGGGCGTGGCAAAAGCCGCTGAAACTTGCGAGCTGGGGCAGGCGGCCGCTGAACGAAGATGTTTCAGCGGGGCAATAAGCCTTGAGTGAAACTCACTGGGAGTGAACAATATGTTACTTCGTATTTCCATTTGAGATTCGTTCATGACTGGCCCTTCCCGTTTACTGGCGTTGCTGGTGCTGCCGGTACTCGCGCTCTGCAGCTCCAAGCTGCTGGCCGATACCGTCGACGGCGCGCCCAAGGCCCTGCATCTGCTGGATTACATTGGCGCCGATTACCCACCCACGGTTGAAGCCGGCAAGGTCATCGACGAGTCCGAATACCGCGAGCAGGTGGAGTTTCTCGGGGTCTTGCAGGGGCTGATCGCCGACCTGCCGGCCAAACCGGAGAAGGCCGAGCTGGAGCAGGGCGTTGCCAGTCTGCGCAAGGCGGTGGACGAGCGTGTCGAGGGGGGCCAGGTGGCACGTCTGGCGCGGCAGATGGGGGCCAAGCTGGCGGTGGCCTATGAGGTCAGCCAGGCGCCGGTCATCACCCCGGACCCAAGCCGCGGTGCGCCGCTGTATGCCCAGCACTGCTCGGTCTGCCACGGTGAGAAAGGCGCTGGCGATGGGCCGGCCGGCGTTGGCATGACCCCGCCACCGGCCAATCTGCGAGATGCCGAGCGTCTTGATCGCCTGAGCCTGTACGCCGTCTACAACACCCTGGGGCTGGGTGTTGAAGGCACGGACATGCCGGCCTTCGCCGATCAGCTGGATGACCGTCAACGTTGGGACCTGGCCACCTACATTGCCGGGTTCAGCGCCGACCCGGCGGCGGTCAAGGGCGAGCAGGGCTTCAACCTGGCCGATCTGGCCCGGCAGACGCCTGCTGAAGTGCTGGCTGCCCAAGGCCCGCAGGCGGCTGCAACCTTCCGTGCCCAACGGGCCCAACCGCCCCAGGTCAAGCGTGGCCCGGCGCAGTTGCTGGACTACACCGCATCGACCCTGGACAAGAGCCTGGCAGCCTATCGCAACGGTGACCATGAGCAGGCCTACGACCTCTCGGTAGCGGCGTATCTGGAAGGTTTCGAGCTGGTGGAAAGCTCCCTGGACAACGTCGATGCCACGGTGCGCAAGGACACGGAAAAAGCCCTGATGGCCTACCGTCAGTCGTTGCAGGACGGTTTGCCGGTGGCTCAGGCCGAGCAGCGCCTGGACGCGGCCAAGGCCAAGCTCAAGGAATCGGCCGAGCTTCTGGGCGGCGACAGCCTGAGCTGGTCGCTGAGCTTTATCTCCGGCTTGCTGATCCTGCTGCGCGAAGGACTGGAAGCGATTTTGGTGCTGGCGGCTATCCTCGCTTTCCTGCGCAACACCGGCCAGCAATCGGCGGTGCGCAGCGTCAACGTCGGCTGGGGCCTGGCGCTGCTGGCGGGCTTGGGCACCTGGGCCCTGGCGGCTTATGTGATTGACGTCAGCGGTTCCCAGCGCGAGTTGCTGGAAGGCGCCACCGCGCTGTTCGCCAGCGTCATGGTGCTGTGGCTCGGGGTGTGGATGCACGACCGCCGGCATGCGGCGGCCTGGCAGGACTACATCAAGAGCAGCCTGGTGGGCGGCGGTGGGCGTTTCGGCTTTGCCGTCCTGGCGTTCTTCTCGGTGTATCGCGAGCTGTTCGAAGTGATCCTGTTCTACGAGACCCTGTGGCTGCAGGCGGGGCCTGCCGGGCACAACGCGGTCCTGGCTGGCGGTGCCACCGCCCTGGTGCTGTTGGTGGGCCTGGCCTGGGTGATCCTGCGGGGTTCGGCCAAGCTGCCGCTGGCACTGTTCTTCGGCATCAACGCGGCGCTGCTCTGCGCCTTGTCGGTGGTGTTCGCCGGGCACGGGGTCAAGGCCTTGCAGGAGGCCGGTATCTTCGGCACCCGGCCGGTGCCGTTCTTCGACTTCGATTGGCTGGGGATCCACGCCGACGCGTACTCGCTGGGTGCCCAGGCGGTGGCCATCCTGGCGATCGTGGTGCTTTATAGTCGCAGTCGCCTGAGTGAGAAGCGGCGTTTGCAGGCTTCTTGACGCTACGCGGTTGATCGCGGGCAAGCCTGCTCCTGCACGGGGTGGCTTGCCCGTTTTGCATTCTGGAAGGAGAACATTCAATGCGTGTGTGGATCGATGCCGACGCTTGCCCCAAGGCGGCCAAGGATCAAGTGGTGCGCTTCGCCTTGAAGCGCCAGTTCGAGGTGGTGCTGGTGGCCGGGCAGGCGCAGATCAAGCCGGCGTTTGCCTGCGTCAGGCTGATTGTGGTGCCCAGCGGTCCGGATGCCGCCGACGATTACCTGGTGGAGCACGCGGTACCCGGCGAATTGGTGATCTGCAGCGATGTGCCGCTGGCCGACCGCCTGGTGAAAAAGGGCGTGGCTGCCCTGGACCCGCGAGGCAAGGAGTTCGATGCGCAGAACATGGGGGAGCGTTTGGCGGTGCGCAACCTGTTTACCGACCTGCGTGAGCAGGGGCAGGTCAGCGGCGGGCAGGCGCCTTATGGCGATCGGGAGAAGCAGGCGTTCGCCAATGCCCTGGATCGCATCCTGACTCGCCTGGCGCGTCAGGCCTGAAGGGGGAGCAGGCTCCCCCCCCGGTACGGCTTGCTAGAGGGCTATTTCTCGCCTTCGTGAGTCAGTTCCAGCACCCGGTCCACCAGCTTGTTGATGCCCGAGGCCGCTTCGCTGATGGATTTCGCCAGCATGTAGGCCGGGGTGCTCACCAGCTTGCGCGCCTTGTCTTCGATGATCTCGCCCACTGCGCATTCGGCGTGGGTGGCGCCCATCTTGCCCAGGGCGGCGGCGGTGTCGGCATCGTTGCCGATGGTGCAGGTCACGCCGGGGCCGTAGATCTTCGCTGCCATGGCCGGGGCAATGCACATCAGGCCCACCGGCTTGCCTGCTTCGGCAAAGGCTTCGGCCAGGGCCAGGACGTCGGCCTGGACAGTGCAGGCAGCACCTTCGGTGGCGAAGCTGGACAGATTCTTGGCCGCGCCGAAGCCGCCGGGAATGATCAGCGCATCGAAGTCGTCGACGCTGGCTTCACGCAGGTCCTTGACCTCGCCTCGGGCGATGCGCGCCGACTCCACCAGCACGTTGCGGGTCTCGGCCATGGTTTCGCCGGTCAGGTGGTTGAGCACATGCATCTGGGGAATGTTCGGGGCGAAGCACTGCACCTGGGCACCACGCTGATCGAGGCGTAGCAGGGTGATCACACTCTCGTGGATCTCGGCACCGTCGAACACGCCGCAACCGGAAAGGATCACTGCAACTTTTTTGCTCATGGTTGTTTCTCCAGGTTCATGGTGCCGACAGCATGCCAAATGACGGGCGTGTCACTCCACCGGTGTCGTCGAAGCCTTGGCCTCGTCTCGCGCGGCGGCTTGTTCGGCCTCGTAGATCTGCTTGGCCAGGCGGGCGTTCTTGAAGCGCCGGCGTACCCACAGGCCGAAGCCCAGCACCAGCAGGGCGCCCAGCACCCACAGCTCGTACTTCTTGATGCTGCCGAGCATGCCTTCCATGACCGCGCCGAAATGGTAGGCGGCCTGGGCCAGGGCCACGGCCCAGATGGCCGCGCCAATACCGTTGAGCAGCAGGTAGCGGCCCGGCGGATAGCCGGACAGGCCGATGGCCACCGGCATCACGGTGCGCAGGCCGTAGACGAAGCGGAAGCTCAACACCCAGATGTCCGGGTGCTTGCGGATATGCTCCAGCGCCCGGTCACCCATCATTTGCCAGCGCGGCTTGCGCGCTAGCAGCTTGCGGCCATGCTTGCGCCCCAGGAAGTACCACAGCTGGTCACCGGCGTAGCTGCCGAAGAAGGCGACGATCATCACCAGCTTGATATCCATGTATTCGCGGAACGCAAGAAACCCGGCAAGAACCAGAATGGTTTCACCTTCGAAAAACGTGCCGAGAAAGAGGGCGAAGTAGCCGAAATCCTGAAGAAATTGTTGGAGCATTGTCTGGATGCTGGCGAAATGAACGCGCAGCCTACCCCTTCGACGACGTTCGGGAAAGTATCGAAATGTGTCTCGACGTGAACAATTGGGCCAATGACAATGAGTGTTGCTGTCGGTCAACAGCTTGAGCACAACTGTCATCTGTTCGTCATAATGCCCGCTTATAACTGTGCCGCTCGCCCGCCCGCGCGAGCCCTGGAGTCCGCCGTGAGCTTTACCCCTGCCAATCGCCTGTTCCCAGCCACTCGTCTGCGGCGCAACCGTCGCGATGATTTTTCCCGCCGCCTGGTGCGTGAAAGCCGGTTGAGCGTGGATGACCTGATCCTGCCGGTATTTGTGCTTGAGGGTGAGAATCGCCGCGAGGCGGTGGCGTCGATGCCCGGGGTCGAGCGCCTGACCATCGACCTGTTGCTGGAAGAGGCGGCGCATTGGGTCGAGTTGGGGATTCCGGCGCTGGCGCTGTTCCCGGTGACGCCGGCCGGGCTCAAGTCCCTGGATGCTGCCGAAGCCTGGAACCCGGAGGGCATCGCCCAGCGCGCCACCCGCGCCTTGCGCGAACGTTTCCCGGCACTGGGGGTGATCACCGATGTCGCCCTCGACCCGTTCACCACCCATGGCCAGGACGGCATCCTCGACGAACAGGGTTATGTGCAGAACGACATCACCGTCGATGCCCTGGTGCGCCAGGCGTTGTCCCACGCCGAGGCGGGGGCCCAGGTGGTGGCGCCGTCGGACATGATGGACGGGCGGGTCCAGGCGATCCGTGAAGCCCTGGAACTGGCGGGGCACGTCAACGTGCGGATCATGGCCTACTCGGCCAAATACGCCAGCGCCTACTACGGCCCCTTCCGAGATGCGGTGGGCTCGGCGCTGAACCTGGGCAAGGCCGACAAGGCCTCGTACCAGATGGACCCGGCCAACGGCCAGGAAGCCCTGCATGAGGTGGCGGCGGACCTCGCCGAAGGCGCGGACATGGTCATGGTCAAGCCAGGCATGCCGTACCTGGACATCCTCTGGCGGGTCAAAGATGAATTCAAGGTGCCGACCTTTGTCTATCAGGTCAGCGGCGAATACGCCATGCACATGGCGGCCATCCAGAATGGTTGGTTGGGTGAGGGGGTTATTCTTGAATCCCTGACCGCTTTCAAACGTGCAGGTGCCGATGGCATCCTGACTTACTTTGCCGTTCGTGCTGCTCAATTGTTACGAGAGCAAAAATAGCCCTCCCAGGAACACGCGATGAATACTGAAGGACTCTCAGAAGTTGCCGTAAAAGACGCTCAGCCGGTGGTCGAGCCAGTGGTTGAAACCCCGCCGGAGCTGGAGCCCGCGCCCGCGGTGGCCGAGGCGCCACCGGCGCCGGCCATTGTCATTCCCAACCTGGATGACAGCAGCCTGTACATTCACCGCGAGCTGTCGCAGCTGCAGTTCAACATCCGCGTGCTGGAACAGGCGCTGGACGAGTCCTACCCGCTGCTGGAGCGCCTGAAGTTCCTGCTGATCTTCTCCAGCAACCTGGACGAGTTCTTCGAGATCCGCGTCGCCGGCCTGAAGAAGCAGATCACCTTCGCCCGTGAACAGGCCGGTGCCGACGGCCTGCAGCCGCATCAGGCGCTGGCACGGATCAGCGAGCTGGTGCACGGTCACGTCGACCGCCAGTACGCGATCCTCAATGACATCCTGTTGCCGGAACTGGAGAAGCACCAGATCCGCTTCATCCGTCGCCGCTACTGGACCGCCAAGCTCAAGACCTGGGTACGCCGTTACTTCCGTGACGAGATCGCGCCGATCATCACCCCGATTGGCCTGGACCCGACGCACCCGTTCCCGTTGCTGGTGAACAAGAGCCTGAACTTCATCGTCGAGCTGGAAGGCATCGACGCCTTCGGTCGCGATTCCGGCCTGGCGATCATCCCGGCGCCACGCCTGCTGCCGCGGATCATCAAGGTGCCGGAAGAAGTCGGCGGCCCTGGCGACAACTATGTGTTCCTGTCGTCGATGATCCACGCCCACGCCGATGACCTGTTCCAGGGCATGAAGGTAAAAGGCTGCTATCAGTTCCGCCTGACCCGTAACGCCGACCTGGCGGTGGACACCGAGGACGTCGAAGACCTGGCCCGCGCCCTGCGCGGCGAGCTGTTCTCCCGGCGCTACGGCGACGCGGTGCGCCTAGAAGTGGCCGACACCTGCCCGAAACACCTGTCGGACTACCTGCTCAAGCAGTTCAACCTGCACGAGACCGAGCTGTACCAGGTCAATGGCCCGGTGAACCTGACGCGGCTGTTCAGCATCACCGGTCTGGACAGTCATCCGGAGCTGCAATACACCCCGTTCACCCCGCAGATTCCCAAGCTGCTGCAGAACAGCGAGAACATCTTCAGCGTCATCAGCAAGCAGGACATCCTGCTGCTGCACCCGTTCGAATCCTTCACCCCGGTGGTCGACCTGCTGCGCCAGGCCGCCAAGGACCCGCACGTGCTGGCGGTGCGCCAGACCCTGTACCGCAGTGGTGCCAACTCGGAAATCGTCGACGCCCTGGTGGACGCGGCGCGCAACGGCAAGGAAGTCACCGCGGTGATCGAACTGCGTGCGCGCTTTGATGAAGAGTCCAACCTGCAGATGGCCAGCCGCCTGCAAGCGGCCGGCGCGGTGGTGATCTACGGCGTGGTGGGCTTCAAGACCCACGCCAAGATGATGCTGATCCTGCGTCGCGAAGCTGGCGAGATCGTGCGTTATGCGCACCTGGGCACCGGCAACTACCACGCGGCCAACGCCCGTCTGTACACCGACTACAGCCTGCTGACTTCCGACGACGCCTTGTGCGAAGACGTCGGCAAACTGTTCAGCCAGCTGATCGGCATGGGCAAGACCCTGCGCATGAAGAAGCTGCTGCACGCGCCGTTCACCCTGAAGAAGGGCATGCTCGACATGATCGCCCGGGAGACCCAGTTCGCCCTGGACGGCAAGCCGGCGCACATCATTGCCAAGTTCAACTCGCTGACCGATCCGAAGATCATTCGCGCGTTGTACAAGGCCAGCCAGTCCGGCGTGCGCATCGATCTGGTGGTGCGCGGCATGTGCTGCCTGCGTCCGGGGATTGCCGGGGTATCGCACAACATCCACGTGCGCTCGATCATCGGCCGCTTCCTGGAGCACACCCGGGTGTTCTACTTCCTCAACGGCGGCGAGGAACAGATGTTCCTTTCCAGTGCCGACTGGATGGAGCGCAACCTCGATAAACGAGTCGAGACCTGCTTCCCGGTGGAAGGCAAGAAGCTGATTCTGCGGGTCAAGAAAGAGCTGGAAAGTTATCTCACCGATAACACCCACAGCTGGAGCCTGCAGTCCGACGGCCGTTACATCCGCAACACGCCGACCGGCAACCAGAACCCGCGCAGCGCCCAGGCGACCTTGCTGGAGCGTCTTGGCAGCCCGGTATTGCCGGTGCGCTAAGCGCGGCAGGCGCCAAATAAAAAGGCCAGCCCGATCACCGGGCTGGCCTTTTTTATTGCCTTGCGTGTGGAGCTGGCTTGCCAGCGAAAGCGTCGGCCGGCTCCTAGGGGCTGGGCAGGTGGGGTCAGCTGACGTTGAGCACGATGCCGACCCGCGTCAGCCATTCGGCTTCCAGGGCGAAATCGGCCTGGGTCAGCTGGTTTTCATCCAGCCAGTGCTCCGGGAACTCCAGATCCAGGTGGTCGCCCTGGGCGCGCAGGCTCACCTGGGGCATTTGCTGGGTGCCACGGATGTGGTGGAACAGGATGGCGAAACGCAGCAGCACGCACAGGCGGATCAGCTTGATGCCGTCGTCGCCGAACTCGGCGAATTTCTCCTTGGGAATGTTGCGGCGGTGGCCGCGTACCAGCAGCGCCAGCATTTGCTGGTCTTCGCGGGAGAAGCCGGCCAGGTCCGAGTGCTCGATCAGGTAGGCGCCGTGCTTGTGGTAATGATAGTGGGCGATGTCCAGCCCCACTTCGTGGACCTTGGCCGCCCAGCCCAGCAGTTCGCGCCAGACGCCGTCTTCCAGGTCCCAGTCCGCGGCGACCTGGTCGAAGGCGCGCAGGGCCTTGCCTTCGACCCGCGAGGCCTGTTCCAGGTCCACGTGGTAACGCTCCATCAGCGAGCTGAGGGTGCGCTCGCGGACGTCTTCATGGTGGTGGCGGCCCAGCAGGTCGTAGAGCACGCCTTCACGCAGGGCGCCTTCGCAGTGGTCCATGCGTTGCAGTTCCAGGGCGTCGAAGATCGCTTCGAGAATCGCCAGGCCGGCCGGGAAGATCGCCCGGCGGTCGGGCTTGATGCCTTCGAAGTCGATCTTCTCGGCGTCGCCCAGCTTGAACAGTTTGCGCTTGAGCCAGGCCAGCCCTTCGGCGTTGACTTCGCCACTGCCCTGGCCGCCGGCCTTGAGGGCCAGGCCGATGGCGCGGATGGTCCCGGAAGAGCCGATGGCTTCGTCCCAGGTCAGGCGATGCAGGGCATGCTCGATGCTCATGATCTCCAGCCGCGCGGCGGTGTAGGCCTGGGCGTAGCGGGCCGGGGTGATCTTGCCGTCGCGGAAATAACGCTGAGTGAAGCTCACGCAGCCCATCTGCAGGCTTTCGCGCAGCAGCGGTTCGAAGCGCTGGCCGATGATGAATTCGGTACTGCCGCCGCCAATGTCGGCCACCAGGCGCTTGCCCGGGGTGTCGGCGAGGGTGTGGGACACCCCGAGGTAGATCAGCCGGGCCTCTTCGCGGCCGGAGATGACTTCCACCGGGTGGCCGAGGATTTCCTCGGCGCGGCGAATGAATTCGCCGCGGTTGCGCGCCTCGCGCAGGGCGTTGGTGCCGACGATGCGCACGGTGCCCGGCGGCATGCCATTGATCAGTTGGGAGAAGCGCTTGAGGCAGTCGAGCCCGCGCTGCATGGATTCTTCGTTGAGCTGGCGTTCTTCGTTGATGCCGGCGGCCAGTTGAACCTTTTCACCGAGCCGCTCGAGAATGCGGATTTCACCGTTCCGGGCCTTGGCCACGACCATGTGAAAGCTGTTGGAGCCCAGATCGATCGCGGCGATCAGGGACAGATTCTTGGCTTGGGATTGGGGCATGGTTGGGGGTCTCGGTCGATAACCTCGCCATCCTGCCACGATCAACGGCTCGCGCCAACGCGCAGTGTCCAATGCGTTGATTCAACGCATAAAACCCTCGGCAGGCGTGCTGTGGCTGTTCGCCGGCCAGCCCGCCTCCATGAAGAAGGCGCCTCAAGCCTGCTCGGCACCGCCGATGAAGTTCGCCAGCTCGGCGGTCTGCGGATGAGCGAACAGCTGCCTGGGATCCCCCACTTCATGCACCTTGCCCTGGTGCATGAACACCAGCTTGTCGCCCACTTCCCGGGCAAAGCGCATCTCATGGGTGACCATGATCAGGGTCATGCCGTCCCGGGCCAGTTGGCGCACCACACTGAGCACTTCATTGACCAGCTCCGGGTCCAGGGCCGAGGTGATCTCGTCGCACAACAGCACCTTGGGCGACATCGCCAGGGCCCGGGCAATTGCCACTCGCTGTTGCTGGCCACCGGACAGCCGGTCTGGAAAGGCGTCGAACTTCTCCGCCAGGCCGACCCGCGCCAGCATCTGCCGCGCCAGCTCGGCAGCCCGGGCCTTGGGCACCTTCTGCACCACCTGCGGGGCCAGCATCACGTTCTCGCCCACGCTCAGGTGGGGAAACAGGTTGAACTGCTGGAACACCATGCCGACTTTCTGCCGCAGGCTGCGCAGGTCGGCGCGGGCCGCGTCGAGGTACTCGCCGTCGACTTCGATCACTCCGTCGTTGATCGACTCCAGGCCGTTGAGGGTGCGCAGCAGGGTGCTCTTGCCCGAGCCGCTGCGCCCGATGATCGCCACCACCTGGCCTTCCTCGATGCTCAGGTCGATGCCTTTGAGCACATGGTGGTCGCCGTAATATTTATGCAGGGCGGAAATTCTAAGCAGAGGCATGCAGTCTCCTTTCCAGGTAGCGGGCACTGAGGGACAGGGGGTAGCAGAGCAGGAAGTAACCGAGGGCCACCAGGCCGTAGACCATGAAGGGCTCGAAGGTGGCGTTGGCCAGCATGCTGCCGGTCTTGGTCAGCTCGGTGAAACCGATGATCGAGGTCACCGCGGTGCCTTTGACCACTTGCACCGAGAAGCCCACGGTGGGGGCCACGGCGATGCGCAGCGCTTGCGGCAGGATCACGTGGCGCAGCTGTTCATAAGGGCTCAGGGCCAGGCTCGCCGAGGCCTCCCACTGACCGTGGGGAATCGACTCGACGCAGCCGCGCCAGATCTCCGCCAGGTAGGCGCTGGTAAACAGGGTCAGGGCGATGGCCGCGGCCAGCCAGGGCGAGATATCCACCCCCAGCAGGGCGATGCCGAAGAACACCAGGAACAGCTGCATTAGCAGCGGCGTGCCCTGGAACAATTCTATATAGGTGCGAGCGCAGGAGCGGGCCCAGCCCTTGTCGGAGATCCGCAGGGTCATGATCAGCAGGCCGATCAGGCCGCCGCCGACAAAGGCCACCAGGGACAGCAGCAGGGTCCACTGCAGGCCGCTGAGCAGATTGCGCAGGATGTCCCAGAAAGTGAAGTCGCTCATCGGCTGTTCCTCAGGATGTAGCGCTGGCCGATCCAGTTCAGCAACTGGCGGATCAGCAAGGCCATGCACAGGTAGATCAGGGTGGTCAGGGCGTAGGTTTCAAAGGCGCGGAAGTTGCGCGACTGGATGAAGTTGGCGGCGAAGCTCAGTTCTTCGGTGGCGATCTGCGAGCAAACGGCGGAGCCGAGCATGACGATGATGATTTGGCTGCACAGGGCCGGCCAGACCTTGCCCAGGGCCGGTAGCAGCACCACGTGGCGGAAGGCTTCGAAGCGGCTCATGGCCAGTGCAGCGGCGGCTTCCAACTGGCCCTTGGGAATCGCCTGGATGCCGGCGCGGATGATTTCCGTGGAATAGGCGCCGAGGTTGATCACCATGGCCAGCACGGCCGCCTGCCACTCGGAAATCTGCAGGCCCAGGGACGGCAGGCCGAAGAAGATGAAGAACAACTGCACCAGGAACGGGGTGTTGCGGATCAGTTCGACGTAGAGGCCGAAGATCGTCGCCAGGGGTTGGATCTTCCAGGCCCGCACCAGCGCGCCGATGATCCCCAGGCTGACCCCGAGCAGCGTGCCGATGGCGGTCAGCTCCAGGGTGAACAGCGCGCCGCGCAGCAGCAGGCCGGTGTTTTCCAGCACCGGCAGGAAGTCGAACTGATAAGCCATGCTCAAGCTCCGGAAGGGCGGTCAAAGGTCGGCCGGCAGCGGCTCCTTGAGCCACTGCTGGGCGTTTTTCTCCAGGGCGCCGTCGGCCTTGGCGGCAGTGAGGATCTGGTTGATCTTGTCCAGCAGCTCCGGCTGGTTCTTGTTCACCCCGACGTAGACCGGCGAGTCCTTGAGCTTGATCTTCATCACCGGGATGCGTTTCGGGTTGCGCTGGCTGATGGCGACCATCACCACGTTGCCGCTGGCGATCAGGTCGACCTGGCCGGCGAGGTAGGCGGCGATGGTCGAGTTGTTGTCCTCGAAGCGCTTGATGGTCGCGCCCTGGGGCGCCACGGCGGTCAGTTCGATGTCTTCGATGGCGCCGCGGGTCACGCTGATGGTCTTGCCCTTGAGCGCGTCGAGGTTGGCGATGGCGGCTTCGGGCGGGCCGAACACCGCGAGGTAGAAGGGCGCGTAGGCCTTCGAGAAGTCGATGACTTTCTCCCGCTCGGGGTTCTTGCCGAGGCTGGAAATCACCAGGTCGACCTTGCCGGTGGTGAGGAACGGGATGCGGTTGGTGCTGTTCACCGGGGTCAGCTCCAGCTTGACCTTGAGCTGTTCGGCCAGCAGGCGTGCGGTGTCGATGTCCAGGCCGCGGGGTTGCATGTCCGGGCCTATCGAGCCGAACGGCGGGAAGTCCTGGGGCACGGCGACCTTGAGGGTGCCGCGGGCCAGTACGTCATCCAGGGCGTTGGCCTGGGCTGGTGCCTGGCTCAGCATCAGGCTGGCAAACAGGGTGCAGAGCAGGGCGCTGAAGCGTGTGGGCATGGCGATTCTCCGGAAGCATCAGGAAGTGATTTCTGCGTGGCGACAGAGCACGGGTCGTGCCAATCAGCTGGAAAAGCCCGGTGAAGGTGGGTTTTGCTGGGTTGCATTGGTCTTACTGGTCTGAACAGTTGCCGCTTTTCTTGCACCTGGATCGGGCATCGGGGCGGGTTGCCGAACCCTGCTGGGGCACGACTTGCCGGGTTCGGCGAATAGCTTTACAAGGGAGCTTTTCTAGCCCGGGCCAGCCTCAAGTTCATGAACTCCATCAGCCGTGCGGTACCCGAAGTGGCGGTGCAAGCCATTCGCCAACTGATCACCGAGCGCGGCTTCGGCCCGGGCGATGCACTGCCTTCGCAACGAGATCTGGCGTTGCAACTGGGGGTCAGTCGGGCCTCGCTGCGCGAGGCGCTGTCATCCCTGAGCGCCCTGGGGCTGATCAGTGTGCAGCCAGGCAAGGGCGTGTTTGTCCAGGAAGTGGCGCCGGTTGCCAGCGGGCTGGACTGGCCATTCGCTGCCCAGGCCTCGCCTGTGGATATCTTTCAATTGCGCTATGCCCTGGAAGGTTTCGCGGCGGGGCTGGCGGCGGTCACCCTGACCGCCGATGAGCTGGATGCCCTGGAGGACAATGTCGATGCCATGCGCCAGGAGTTGCTGGCGAGGGATTTCGAGGCGGCGGCCCGGCTGGATTTCGAATTCCACCACAAGCTGCTCCTGGCCTGCGGCAACCAGGCGATGCTGAGCGTTCTCAGCACCAGCGCGCAGATCTTCCTGGAAAGCCAGAAGCTACCGTTCATCCGGCCCGAGCGGGCCATGGAAACCTGGCAGGAGCACCGCAAGATCCTCCGCGGCCTGGCCCGGCGGGCTTCGGCGGCGGCACAGAAGGCCATGCAGGAACACGTACGCAACGCGGCCCTGCGCACCGGAATTGCCTTCGTGACCCCCTTGTCTTCCTGAGCTGAGCTATACCCAAACTCATGGGGCACCATAGTGAGAGTCAATCATCTCCGGCTTCCTGAACGCAGGAAGGGCAGATATGATGGGCCACGTTTTTTTGCTTACAACCTGGAGAATTCCATGAGCAGCGATCTTATCAAACACGTCAGCGACGCCAGCTTCGAGACCGACGTACTCAAAGCCGAAGGCGCTGTACTGGTCGACTACTGGGCTGAGTGGTGCGGCCCATGCAAGATGATCGCTCCGGTTCTGGACGAAATTGCTGAAACCTACAAAGGCAAACTGACCGTTGCCAAGCTGAACATCGACGAAAACCAGGAAACCCCGGCCAAGCACGGCGTGCGTGGTATCCCGACCCTGATGCTGTTCAAGAACGGCAACGTCGAAGCCACCAAGGTCGGCGCGCTGTCGAAGTCGCAATTGGCCGCTTTCCTCGACGCCAACATCTAAGCGTCGATTTCAGTGCCCTGGAAAAGCCCCGCAAAATGCGGGGCTTTTTCGTAATTGAGGGCTAGACGCTCCGAAACTCAGGTGTTACATTCGGCCCCGCACTGGTTTCTCCATTGCCCCCTGCAAGCCGTCGCCGACGCTCTCCTTTTCGAATAAGTACGCGATCCTGTCGCCTTCTCTGCGGCGCGGCCTCATTAAGCCAAAAGCTTAATTTCCCCCCTCTATAAATGATTACGTCATTCCTATATGAATCTGACTGAACTCAAGCAAAAGCCGATTACCGAACTGCTCGAATTGGCCGAACAGATGGGCATAGAAAATATGGCCCGTTCGCGCAAGCAGGACGTGATTTTCTCCCTGCTGAAAAAGCACGCGAAAAGCGGTGAGGAAATCTCCGGTGATGGCGTGCTGGAGATCCTCCAGGACGGCTTCGGCTTCCTCCGTTCCTCCGACGCCTCCTACCTGGCCGGCCCGGACGATATCTACGTCTCGCCAAGCCAGATCCGTCGCTTCAACTTGCGCACCGGTGACACCATCGTTGGCAAGATCCGCCCTCCCAAGGAAGGCGAGCGTTACTTCGCGCTGCTCAAGGTCGATACCATCAACTACGACCGCCCCGAGAACGCCAAGAACAAGATTTTGTTCGAAAACCTGACGCCGCTGTTCCCGACCGTGCGCATGAAGATGGAAGCCGGCAACGGTTCCACCGAAGACCTGACCGGTCGTGTCATCGACCTGTGCGCGCCGATCGGCAAAGGCCAGCGTGGCCTGATCGTTGCTCCGCCGAAGGCGGGCAAGACCATCATGCTGCAGAACATCGCGTCGAACATCACCCGTAACAACCCCGAAGTTCATCTGATCGTGCTGTTGATCGACGAGCGTCCGGAAGAAGTGACCGAGATGCAGCGCACCGTGCGCGGCGAAGTGGTTGCCTCCACCTTCGACGAGCCGCCAACCCGCCACGTGCAAGTGGCCGAGATGGTGATCGAGAAGGCCAAGCGCCTGGTTGAACACAAGAAGGACGTGGTGATTCTGCTGGACTCCATCACCCGTCTGGCTCGTGCCTACAACACCGTGATCCCAAGCTCCGGCAAGGTCCTGACCGGTGGTGTCGATGCCCACGCCCTGGAGAAGCCAAAGCGTTTCTTCGGCGCTGCGCGCAACATCGAAGAAGGCGGCTCGCTGACCATCATCGCCACCGCGCTGGTTGAAACCGGCTCGAAGATGGACGAAGTGATCTACGAAGAGTTCAAGGGTACCGGCAACATGGAACTGCCCCTGGACCGCAAGATCGCTGAAAAGCGCGTCTTCCCGGCCATCAACATCAACCGCTCCGGCACCCGCCGCGAAGAGTTGCTGACGGCCGACGACGAGCTGCAGCGCATGTGGATCCTGCGCAAGCTCCTGCATCCCATGGATGAAGTCGCTGCCATCGAGTTCCTGGTCGACAAGCTGAAACAGACCAAGACCAACGATGAGTTCTTCCTGTCGATGAAACGCAAGTAAATCGATCAGGCCAGCAAGAGCCGGGGAAACCCGGCTTTTTGCTATCTGACATTCTCTATTCTGAACCTGTGGGTTCGGCGCTAAACTGCCTGCCCCGAATGCCACGGCGAAAACGAGGCTCACGCATGCAGTATCGCGACTTGCGCGACTTTATCAGCGGCCTGGAACAGCGCTCGGAACTCAAGCGCATCCAGGTTCCGGTGTCCCCAGTGCTGGAAATGACCGAGGTCTGCGATCGCACCTTGCGTGCCAAAGGCCCGGCCCTGCTGTTTGAAAACCCCACCGGTTATGACATCCCCGTGCTCGGCAACCTGTTCGGCACCCCCGAGCGCGTGGCCCTGGGCATGGGCGCCGAAGCCGTCAGCGAACTGCGCGAAATCGGCAAGCTGCTGGCCTTCCTCAAGGAGCCGGAGCCGCCCAAGGGCTTGAAGGATGCCTGGTCCAAGCTGCCGATCTTCCGCAAGATCATTTCCATGGCGCCCAAGGTGGTCAAGGACGCGGTGTGCCAGGAAGTGGTGATTGAAGGCGACGATGTCGACCTCGGCATGCTGCCGGTGCAGACCTGCTGGCCCGGCGACGTCGGCCCGCTGATCACGTGGGGCCTGACGGTGACCAAGGGCCCGAACAAGGACCGGCAGAACCTGGGGATCTATCGCCAGCAGGTGATCGGTCGCAACAAGGTGATCATGCGCTGGTTGAGCCATCGCGGCGGCGCGCTGGATTACCGTGAGTGGTGCGAGAAGCACCCAGGCCAGCCGTTCCCGGTATCGGTGGCCCTGGGAGCCGACCCGGCGACCATTCTCGGTGCCGTGACCCCGGTGCCGGACAGCCTTTCCGAATACGCCTTCGCTGGCCTGCTGCGCGGCAACCGCACCGAGCTGGTGAAGTGCCGCGGCAACGACCTGCAAGTTCCGGCCACTGCCGAAATCATCCTTGAAGGGGTGATCCATCCCGGCGAGATGGCCGATGAAGGCCCCTATGGCGACCACACGGGTTACTACAACGAGGTCGACAGCTTCCCGGTGTTCACCGTGGAGCGCATCACCCACCGCATCAAGCCGATCTACCACAGCACCTACACCGGCCGGCCGCCGGATGAGCCGGCGATCCTCGGCGTGGCGCTGAACGAAGTGTTCGTGCCGATCCTGCAGAAGCAGTTCCCGGAAATCACCGACTTCTACCTGCCGCCCGAAGGCTGCTCCTACCGCATGGCGGTGGTGACCATGAAGAAGCAGTACCCGGGCCACGCCAAGCGCGTGATGCTGGGTGTCTGGTCGTTTTTGCGACAGTTCATGTACACCAAGTTCGTTATCGTCACCGACGACGATATCAATGCCCGGGACTGGAACGACGTGATCTGGGCGATCACCACGCGCATGGACCCCAAGCGCGACACGGTGATGATCGACAACACCCCGATCGACTACCTCGACTTCGCCTCGCCGGTCTCCGGCCTGGGCTCGAAGATGGGGCTCGACGCTACTCACAAATGGCCTGGAGAAACCACCCGAGAGTGGGGCCGGGTCATCGTCAAGGATGAGGCGGTCACCCGCCGGATCGATGCCATCTGGAATCAGTTAGGAATAGATTGATGCGTGTAACCTTGCAGCCCTCCGGAGCGGTGCTTGAGACACTGCCCGGCGAGCGGATTCTCGATGCGGCGCGGCGCCTGGGCTATGAATGCCCGCAGAGCTGCCGCAACGGCAACTGTCATGTGTGTGCGGCGCTGCTGGTGGAGGGCAGCGTGCAGCAAGCCGGCGATGTGCGTGACCACGGCGAGTTCTACACTTGCATTGCAGAGCCGCTGGAAGACTGCATCGTGCTGTGGGATGGCGTCCTTGCGCTGGGAGAACTGCCAGTGCGCAGCCTGTCGTGTCAGGTCATTGAGTGTGTGGAAGTCGGTGGCGATGTGTGGCGGGTCTGGCTGCGCGCGCCCGCTGGCAAGCCGCCGCGCTACCACGCCGGCCAGTACCTGATGCTGGAGCGCGAGAATGGCGAGAAATCGGCCTTTTCCCTGGCTTCGGCGCCCCACTGCGGCCGCGATATGGAGCTGCATGTGCTGGTGCGTGAGACCAGTGCGCAAAGCCTCATGGAGCAGTTGCAGCGCAATCGTATCGTGCGTGTCGAGTTGCCTTTCGGTGATACCCACCTGGCGGAGTTGCCCGACGGGCCACTGGTCTTGATCGCCGCCGGGACTGGCATGGCGCAGATGCATAGCCTGATCGAACATTGTCGAGCCACGGGCTTCAAGCATCCGGTACACCTGTATTGGGGCGTGCGCCGGCCGGAAGATTTCTACCGGATCGAAGAGTGGGACGAGTGGCAGCAACTGCCCAATCTCTATCTGCACAAAGTGGTCAGCGACCTGTGTGGCTGGGAGGGACGCTGCGGCTTGCTGCATGAAGCGGTCTGCGAGGACATCACCGATCTGTCGGCGGTGCACGTCTATGGCAGTGGTTCGCCAGCGATGATCTACGCCACCCTGGACGCGCTGGTGAATGCCGGGATGGATGCCCATCAGATGCGCGCCGACGTGTTTGCCTACGCCCCGCGACCTTGACTGCATTGGCCCCGAGCCCCGCGTTATAACTTCGTATATAGCCCATCGGTATTTAGCTAATTGAATAAATATCGGTAGGTTATATATAAGCCTTTAACTTAAGTGGCCACTGCTTAGTGGCACTTAACTTGCCTTGAAACTTATGTGTCTTGTAGTTACTGCCAAGCGTTCTATTAAGTAACTTCTAATACGCGGGGAGCCGAACGCTATTCGCCATGACAGCCCTTGAATCCAGTTATCTGAATCTGGCTTACCCTCCGCGGCTCGATCTGGGGCCGCAGCTGACCCACGAACAACTTCGCAGCTCCATGCAATCCACCATGGCCCGGCACAAGGGCGGGCCGGTGTGGCTGTTCGCTTACGGTTCACTGATCTGGCGCCCGGAATGTTCGGCGGTCGAGCGCATGCGCGGCAGGGTGCATGGTTATCATCGCGGCCTGTACCTGTGGTCCCACGAGCATCGCGGCACGCCGGAACTGCCGGGCCTGGTGTTCGGCCTGGATCGTGGCGGCTCCTGCAGCGGCTTCGCCTATCGGTTGCCGGAAGAGCAACTGGACGCTTCGCTGTACGCCCTGTGGCAGCGTGAAATGCCTTATCCCTCCTATCGTCCGCACTGGCTCAACTGCCGTCTTGAGGATGGCAGCCAGGTCCAGGCGCTGGGTTTTGTGCTGGAGCGGCACCTGCCCAGCTATGCCGGCAATCTGCCGGATCATGTGCTCAGCCAGGTGTTTGAAAGTGCGTGCGGGCGTTATGGCACCACCCGCGATTACGTCGAGCAGACGGTCCAGGCCCTGCGCAACCACGCCATGCCGGACCGTAACCTGGAAGCGCGGCTCAAGCGCTGCAAGGGGGCTGTTGCCCATTGAAGCTCTGTAGCCGCGCTTAGCGCACCTGCACCACAACCTTGCCCACCGCCTTGCGCTGACCAAGGTCATCAATGGCTCGGGCGGCTTCGGTCAGCGGGTAGACCTGAGACACCAGCGGCTTGAGCTTGCCCGCGGCGAACCAGCCAAACAGCTGCTGGAAGTTCTCCGCATTGTCCTGAGGCTGACGCTGAGCGAAGGAGCCCCAGAACACCCCCACCACGGACGCTCCCTTGAGCAGGGCCAGGTTCACCGGCAGCTCGGGAATGCGCCCGCTGGCAAAACCCACCACCAGCAGGCGGCCGTTCCAGGCGATGGAGCGGATCGCCTGGTCGAACAGGTCGCCGCCCACCGGGTCGTAGATCACGTCTGCACCGTTGCCGTCGGTCAGGCGCTTGATCTCGTCCTTCAGGTTGCTTTCGCTGTAGTTGATCAGCTCATCGGCACCGGCGGCCTTGGCCACGGCGAGCTTTTGCGCGCTGCTGGCGGCGGCGATCACCCGGGCGCCCATGGCCTTGCCGATTTCCACCGCGGCCAGCCCGACCCCGCCCGAGGCGCCGAGCACCAGCAGGGTTTCACCGGGCTGCAGGTTGCCGCGCTGCTTGAGGGCGTGCATCGAGGTGCCGTAGGTCATGCTGAAAGCGGCGGCGGTGTTGAAGTCCATGGCGGCGGGAATCGGCAGCACGTTGTAGCCCGGCACCGCCACCTGTTCGGCAAAGCTGCCCCAGCCGGTCAGGGCCATGACCCGGTCACCCACCTTGAGATGGCTGACTTTCTCGCCCACCGCGCTGACGACCCCGGCCGCTTCGCCGCCCGGGGAGAAGGGGAAGGGAGGCTTGAACTGGTATTTGCCCTCGATGATCAGGGTGTCCGGAAAGTTGACCCCAGCGGCATGCACGTCCAGCAGGATCTCGTTCTTCTTCGGCACGGGGCTCGCGACCTCTTCCAGCACCAGCGTTTCGGCGGGGCCGAAGGCTTTGCACAGCACGGCTTTCATCAGGGCTATTCCTTTGGGGTTGGTGGCCGATAAGTGTAGGAGCGTGAATCAGGCGGTCAACGAGCATGCCCGGTCCTGATAAGCAGCCATAAGCTTGTGCTTGGGCTCAGGCGGGCGGGCCTTTATGCTAGGCCGCAAACCGGATTAAGGAGCGAATTGTGAAAGCGTGGATCATGTTGCTGCTGGCCCTCTCCCTGCCGATGGCAGCGATGGCCGAAGAGGCCAAAGAAGGCGAAGCACCGAAAGTCAGCTACATCAGCCTGAGCCCGCCATTCGTGGGCAACTACGGCCTGGATGGCGGCCCGAAACTCAAGGTCTACAAGGCCGACGTGGCCCTGCGGGTGACCGGCGATGCCTCGGCCCAGGCGGTCAAGGCCAACGAGCCTCTGATCCGCAACCAGCTGGTGGCGCTTTTCGCCCAGCAGACCGCCGATACCATGAACAACGTCGAGGCCAAGGAGAAGCTGCGCCAGGAAGCCCTCAAGCAGGTGCAGCAAGTGATGAGCGACGAAACCGGCAAGCCGGTGGTGGAAGACCTGCTGTTCAACAACCTGATCATCCAATAGGCCTGCCCGCTGTAGGAACCGGCTTGCCGGTTCCTACAAGGTGCGGGTCACGAGGCTAGGCTTTTGCGAAAGCGCGCCAGGGCGATGGCGAAGAACACCAGCCCGATTGTCGCCAGGGCCAGCAGGTCGGGCCAGACCACACTGACGCCCGCATCACGAAACAGGATCGCCGCGCTGAGGCTGACGAAGTGCGTGGATGGCGAGCCCTGCATCACCCACTGCAGCCACTGCGGCATGCTGTCCAGCGGCGTGCTGCCACCCGATAGCAGCAGCATCGGGATGATCACCGGAATCGCCAGCAGGCCGAATTGCGGGGTCGAACGGGCCAGCGTGGCGAGGAAGATCCCCAGGGCGGTGCTGGCGAACAGATACAGCGCAGTGACCATCAGGAACAGCGCCATCGAGCCCGCCAGCGGTACCCCCAGCACGCCTTTGACGATCACCTCCAGTGATATCCAGGTGCACAGCACCACCACCAGCATGTTGCTCCAGATCTTGGCCAGCATGATCTCCAGCGCTGTCAGTGGCAGCACCAGCAGGTGGTCGAGGGTGCCGTGCTCGCGTTCGCGCAGCAGTGCGGTGCCGGTGAGCACGATGGCCAGGATGGTGATGTTGTTGACGATCTGGATCACCGCCAGGAACCAGCCGCCTTCCAGGTTGGTGTTGAACAGGGCACGCGTGGTGAGCCGTGCCGGAGTCTTGCTGGCGGTGTCGGCCTGGTTGGCGTAGGTCAGTAATTCGCGCTGGAAGATCCGCCCAATGTAGCCGGCGCCCATGAACGCCTGGCTCATGGCGGTGGCGTCGACGTTGACTTGCACCGCCGGCTCGCGCCCGGACAGCAGGTCGCTCTGGAAGTTGGCCGGAATGTTGATCACGAAGGTGTACTGGCCGCTGTCCATCACTTCGTCCAGTCGGTCGTAGGGCAGCGACACCGGGGCCTGGAACTCCGGTGGTTGCAGGGCTTCGGCCATCTGTCGCGACAGTGCGCTGTGGTCTTCATCCACCAGCGCCACGCTGGCGTTGTGCACGCCGATCACCGAGCCGGCGGCGGGCATGTAGATGGCCACGGTGAAGGCATACATCAAGAACAGCAGCAGTACGCTGTCGTGGCGCAGGCTGGTGAGTTCCTTGAGGCCCAGGCGCAGGATATGAGCAAGACGATTCATCAGACCTCCTGCTTTTTCAGCATGACCAGGCTGAGCCCGGTGAAGCCGAGGAAGAAGCCCACCAGGGCCAGGCACTGAGGCCAGAGCTCGCGCAGGTCCAGGGCCTTGGTAAAGGTGCCGACGGCGATGTCGAGGAAGTGCCCGGCAGGGAACAGTTGGCCCATGATTGCCGCCGCGCCGTCCAGGGACGAACGCGGCACGATCAGCCCGGAAAACTGAATGGTGGGCAGGCTGGTGATGATCATGGTGCCGAGAATCGCCGCGATCTGGGTGCGGGTGAACGCCGAGATCAGCAGCCCCATGCTGGTGGTGGCGAGCACGTACAGCACGCCGCCCAGGGCCAGGGTCAGGCCGCTGCCCTTGAAGGGCACGCCGAACAGCCAGCGGTTCATGGCCACCAGCAAGGCCAGGTTGATCAGGCTGACGGCCAGGTAGGGCGCCTGTTTGCCGAGGAGGAATTCCAGGCGGGTCAGGGGCGTGGCGTAGAAGTTGGTGATCGAGCCCAGTTCCTTCTCGCGGACGATACCCAGGGCGGTGAGCATGGCCGGAATGAACGCCAGGATCAGCGCCATGACCCCGGGGCCGATGGCGTTCACGCTGACCACGTCCTGGTTGTAGCGAAAGCGCGTTTCCAGCTTGGCCGCGGGCCTCGAGTTGAGCGCCAGGCTGCTTTGCTCCGCCAGCCGCTCCAGGTTGGACTGGTGCACGGCTTCGACATAGTTGCGGCTGGTTTCCGCGCGAAACGGCATTCCACCATCCAGCCAGGCGGCGACCGTGGGCTGGCGCCCGGCGTACAGGTCGCGGCCGAACCCGGGCGGGATCTCCAGGGCCAGTTTGATCTCCGAGCGTTGCAGGCGCCGATGCAGTTCGGCCGAGCCACGGATGAGCGGTTTCTCCTCGAAGTAGCGCGAACTGCGGAAGGCTTCCAGGTAGGCGCGGCTTTGCGGTGTCTGGTCCTGGTCGTAGACGGCGAAGGCCAGCTTCTCCACGTCCAGGGAAATGCCGTAGCCGAAGATCACCATCATGAAGATCGCCCCCAGCAGGGCAAAGCCCAGGCGCACCCGGTCCCGCAGCAGTTCCTTGCCTTCACGGGTGGCCACCGCCAGCAGGCGTGCCAGGCTCAGGCCCGAGCGCGGGGCGGCAATGCTGCCGGTAGCGGCGGGCGTTGCTGCCGCAGGGGGCGGGGTGGGCGTGTCCGACGTGCCCTGGGCGTCTTCCAGGCAGCGCACGAACGCGGCTTCCAGGGTCTCGCCGGCAAACTGCTGCTGCAGCGCCGCCGGGGTGTCGCAAGCCAGCACTTTGCCGGCGTGCATCAGCGAGATGCGGTCGCAGCGCTGGGCCTCGTTCATGAAGTGGGTGGAGAGGAAGATGGTCACGCCCTGTTCCCTGGACAGCTCGATCAGCAGGCGCCAGAAGTCGTCGCGGGCCGCCGGGTCGACCCCGGAGGTGGGTTCGTCGAGGATCAGCACTTCCGGGCGATGCAGCACCGCCACCGCCAGTGACAGGCGCTGGCGCAGGCCCAGGGGCAGGGCGCCGGACTGCTGCTCGGCAATCGCCCCGAGGTCGAAGCGCTGGATCAGTTCCTCGATGCGCGGGCCGCTTTCGGCAGGCGGCAGGTCGAACAGGCGGGCGTGCAGGTCCAGGTTCTGGCGCACGCTGAGTTCGCCGTACAGGGAAAAACTCTGGGACATGAAGCCGACCCGTTTGCGGGTGGCCAGGTCCTTGGCATCCACCGGGTTGCCCAGCAGCTTGGCGCTGCCTTCGGTGGCGGGCATCAGTCCGGTGAGGACCTTCATGGTGGTGGTCTTGCCGCAGCCGTTGGAGCCGAGGAAGCCGAAGATCTCCCCGCGCCCGATGGCGAAGCTGACCTTGTTGACCGCGGTAAAGTCACCGAAGCGCAGGGTCAGTTCGTGGGCTTCGATGGCGATGTCCTGATCGTCGCCGGAGCGGTGTGGAATCACCAGCGGCTGGTTGTCGTGGCCGTTGTCGCCCTGGAAATGGGTGAAAGCATCGTCCAGTTTGCCGCTGGCCGTGACCTTTGCCAGCTCCTGGCTCAGGCCCTGGGCGATCAACTTGCCCTGGTCGAGCATCAGGCAGTGTTCGAACTGTTCGGCTTCCTCCATGTAGGCCGTCGCCACCAGCAGCGTCAGTTGCGGGCGCTGCTGGCGTACGTCCTCCACCAGTTCCCAGAAGCGCCGACGGGACAACGGGTCGACCCCGGTGGTGGGCTCGTCGAGGATCAGCAGGTCCGGCTCGTGGATCAGTGCACAGCACAGGCCGAGCTTCTGTTTCATCCCGCCGGACAGCTTGCCCGCCGGGCGTTCGGCAAAACGCAGCAGGTCGGTGGCCAGCAGCAGGCTGTGCATGCGCTGCTCGCACTCGTCTCGGGGCAGGCCGAACAGGGTGGCGAAGAAGCGGATGTTCTCGCTGATGGACAGGTCGGGATACAGGTTGCCCCCCAGCCCCTGGGGCATGAAGGCAATGCGCGGGTAAAGGCTGCGGCGGTGGCGCCGCTGGGAAATCGCCCCGCCGAGGACCTCCAGCTCACCTTGCTGGAGTTTCTTGACCCCGGCGATCAAGCCCAGGAGGCTCGACTTACCGGCCCCGTCCGGCCCGATCAAGCCGCAGCGGGTGCCCGCCGGCAGGTTGAAGCTGATATCGATCAGGGCTTGCTGTGAACCGTAGCGATGGCTGATGCCGCTCGCCTGCAGCGCCAGGCCGCTCATTGCAGGTTAGCCGGCCAGTCCACGGGGGCAGTGCGCACATAGCCAGCACCGGGCATCCCCGGTTTGGCCTGGGGCACGGCGGCGGGTTGAGTCAGGCGCACCTTGACCCGGAACACCAGCTTCTGGCGCTCGTCCCGGGTTTCAACTTCTTTGGGGGTGAATTGGGACTTGGCCGCGACGAAGCTGATCTTCGCCGGCAGCGGCTGGTTGGGCAGGGCGTCGAGAAGGATCCGCGACTCATCACCCACCGTCAGGCGTCCGGTGACCGAGGCCGGCAGGTAGAGGTTCATGTATTGGTCGTTGGGGTCGATCAGCAGCAGCACCCGGCCACCGGCGCCCAGTACTTCGCCGGGTTCGGCCAGGCGCAATTGGATGATGCCGTCGATGGGCGCCCGCAGGCTGCTGTCGTCGATTTCGCTGGTGAGTTGGGCGACCTGGGCCTGGGCGGCACCGATGGCGGCCCTGACCGCCGCGACCTGAGCCTGGGCCGCTTGAACGGCGGCATTGCCGGTATTCAGGCGCGCTTGCTGCTGGTCGATGATCTGCTGGCTGGCAAAACCGCGCTTGAACAGTTCCTGGGAACGCTTGAGTTCCTGATTGGCCAGTAGCAGTTCGCTCTGGCGCAGTTGCACGTTGGCTTCGGCGGCAGAAAGGTTCTCCCGGGCGCGCAGCACTTCGGCCTCGGCCTGGCTGCGCTGGGCCTCCAGGGTACGGGTGTCCATGCGTGCCAGCAGTTGGCCCTGAAGCACCTTGTCGCCTTCGTTGACGCGCACTTCCGCCAGGCGTCCGGGGATCTTGCTGGCGATCTGCACCTCCGTGGCTTCGAGCCGGCCATTGCCCATGCTCAGGCCTTCGGGCAGGCGATCCTGGAGGGATTTCCAGTAGCCGAAGCCACCGGCAGCGAGCAATAGAATCAACAGGGAAACAGCAAATAGGCGGGAGGAACGGTGGTTCGTCGACATGTGTTCAGCGTCCTGCGGCAATAGCGTCCAAGTCTGACGGCTCTAGGCTTTCTGTGGCTTGATGCCCGTCAAATGAAAGGGCCAAGCCTAAACCTATTGTTTGCAGGCTGCATGATGATCGAGGCAAAAAAACGCCGAGGCTGGCGCCATGCAGGTGCTGGTGTCCCGGCGCCAGGGGCTGCAGGTCAGCGCAGGGTGAGCACGGCCGCCCATTGTTCGGCGGTGACTGGCATCACCGAAAGGCGGCTGCCTTTTTGCACCAGGGGCATTTCGGCGAGGGCGGTCTGCTGCTTGAGGTAGTCCAGGCGCAGGACCTTGGCGAAGGTTTCCACGTGGGCCACGTCGATTGCGCTCCAGGCATTCTTCTCGGCGCTGGACTTGGGGTCGAAGTAGACGCTGTCCGGCTCCAGGGCGGTGGGGTCCGGGTAGGCGGCCTTGATGATCCGGCCAATGCCGGCGATGCCCGGTTCCGGGCAGCTGGAGTGATAGAAGAAAAACTCGTCACCCACCGCCATGGCACGCAGGAAGTTGCGCGCCTGGTAGTTGCGCACGCCATCCCAGCGGGCTTGACCCAGATGCTGTAGGCCCTGGATCGAGAGCTCATCAGGCTCGGATTTCATCAGCCAATAGGCCATCTTTCTTACCCTCCAAAGGGTGATTGGGCAGGTTGTCGGGCAATTTTATGACAAACCGACGGTCGGTTGACGTCAGCGTTTGCGTGTCGGTTCACGTTATCGCAGAATGCCGTGATTTTAAGCTTGACGCTGCCGCATGGCCTGTTATGGAAAGCCAGCAGTCAGCGTGTGTGATTTGCCTGAGGGGGGGCAATCGATGAAACGCCAACCGGATTTACTATGGATTTTGGTTATTTTGTTCGGTTTGGGCGTTGTGACCACGGGTTATGCACAGAGCTTATGGGCCAGCAAGACCGACACTCCCATCGAAATCGCACAACAGCAACCGCAGCCTTTCAAGCGCTGAACCTGCTCCGGTGCCGCTGACCCAACGCGGCACCTACCGAGCGAAGTACCACCCCTGATCAGTCACCGTGCCGTGCAATGGCACGTCCCAGCTGGCTTGATCCAGTTTTCCGACCTTCTGACACTCATGGGCCAGCCCCAGCAGCTTCGGCTTGCGCCATTTCTGGCGTCGCGCGAGGTAGGCCAGGCTGCGGTCATAAAAGCCGCCCCCCATTCCCAGGCGCCCGCCTTCTTCATCGAACCCGACCAGCGGGAGCAACACCAGGTCCAGCGCCCAGACCTTGCGTTGTCGTGCGCAGTTGACCCGGGGTTCGAGAATGCGAAAGCGATTGGGCCTTAGCTTTTCCCCTGGACGGATGCGCTGGAAGACCATCTTGGTTCGTGGCCAGGCGCTGAGCACCGGCAGGTAGGTGGCCTTGCCCCGGCGCTGGGCGGCACGCAGCAGCAGGCGAGGATCGATTTCACCGTCGGTGGGCAGATACAGGGACAGGTGTCGAGCGCGGCGAAATATCGGGTTCTGTGCCAGTTGGCGGTACAGGCCACGGGCTGCCTGGCGTTGTTCGGCAGGGCTGAGCGCGCGACGGGCCTTGCGCAGCATGCGGCGAAGTTGCGGGCGGGAAAGCGGCGCAGGTTCGATCATGAAAGAGGCTACGAGAAGAGCGGATTTGGCAGAACAGCCTACCCGGAAAAACCAATGCCAGCATGGATAACTGGCATTGGTTGGCAATTCAGGCTCCCCAGGCGAACCGCTGTCGACTTAGCCCTTGAACCCGAAAGTTCAAGGCGGAAGATGCAGCAGGCTTTAAGGCTTTCCGTCTAGCGGACATGCACACCAGCCCAACGTGCAACTTCCAGGGTAGTGCGAATCGGCTCAGGGACATCGCCAACTGGCAAGCACCCCAGGGAGTGGCGGGAGTATACCGCAACCGCTGTCAGGAATCAGCTTTGCTTGTGTCCGAATCGGTGGCCAGGACCAGGTCGACACGCTCCAGCAGGTCCCGCACTTGCTCGCGGGTCGTGGCGCTGGCCTGAACGTCCGGGCGCTCCTGGCGGTGCAGCAAGTCGTGGGTGATGTTCAAGGCGGCCATGACCGCAATGCGATCGGCGCCGATGACTTTGCCGCTGCTGCGGATCTCGCGCATCTTGCCATCCAGGTAACGGGCGGCGCTCACCAGATTGCTGCGCTCTTCCTGGGGGCAGATGATCGAATACTCTTTGTCGAGGATCTGCACGGTAACGCTATTGCTTGAACTCATGAGTCTTGCTCCAGGGCCTTGAGGCGCGAAATCATCGATTCGACCTTACGCCGGGCGATTTCGTTTTTTTCAATGAGGTGCGCGCGTTCCTCGCGCCAGGTCTTTTCCTGAGCTAATAAGAGTGCGTTTTGACTCTTTAGTTGCTCGACCCGGGTAATAAGCAGTTCGAGTCTGGCCATCAGTGCGTGCAGGTCGGTGTCTTCCATTGTGTCCCACTGAAGTTGGTCTGATGAGTGGCAACTGGCTGGGCAGCGCCTCGATGGCCTGAACAGTCCTGGCGCATCTGGCGCTGTCGGGTCGGCAATCTGTCTGTCGCCCGAGGCCCTGCGCGCCACTGTAACGGGGCGCAAAGCACAACGCGGCGCTGGCAATGAATGATGACACGCCCTACGATACAAGACCTTCATTCTAGACATTGCGCCGCTTGGCGCCTAGCTGCCCATGCCCATTCAGAATTCCCCGTACAACGCCTTCGCCACCCTGCTCAGCAGCAGCGGTCACCCTGTTTCTCCTGCCGAATTGCACGGCCTGTTGCTGGGTCGCAGCTGCGCCGGTGCCGGTTTCGAGGTCGACGGCTGGCTGGTGGATGCCGCCGAGCTGCTCGAAGGCGAGCCGCAAGACAACGTGCGCAACGCCTTGATCGGCCTGCAGGAGATGGTCAAGGGCGAGCTCACCAGCGACGACATGACCGTGGTCCTGCTGCTGCCCAGCGACGACGCGCCACTGACCGAACGCGCCGCGGCCCTGGGCCAGTGGTGCCAGGGTTTCCTCGCCGGTTTCGGCCTCAACTCCCGTGACAGCAGCACCTTGAGCGCCGAGGCCACGGAAGTGTTGCAGGACCTTGCGGCCATCGCCCAGGTCCAGGACGCGCTGGAAGAGTCCGACGACGGTGAAAGCGATTACATGGAGGTGATGGAATACCTGCGCGTCGCGCCTCTGCTGCTGTTCACCGAGACCAACAAGACCGTTGCACCGGCTGCCAAGCCTTCTCTGCACTGACTGACAGGGAACTGCATCTGCCCATGATTCATATCCCGAAAGCGGAATACAGCCGTCGCCGCAAGGCGCTCATGGCGCAGATGGAGCCCAACAGCATCGCGATCCTGCCGGCGGCAGCCGTGGCCATTCGCAATCGCGACGTGGAGCACGTCTACCGCCAGGACAGCGACTTCCAGTACCTCAGCGGTTTTCCCGAGCCTCAGGCGGTGATCGTGCTGATCCCGGGGCGCGAGCACGGCGAGTACGTGTTGTTCTGCCGTGAACGCAACCCCGAGCGGGAGCTCTGGGATGGCTTGCGTGCCGGCCAGGAAGGCGCGATCCGCGACTACGGTGCCGATGATGCGTTTCCCATCACCGATATCGACGACATCCTGCCGGGGCTGATCGAAGGCCGTGACCGGGTCTATTCGGCCATGGGCAGCAACCCCGAATTCGATCGCCACCTGATGGAGTGGATCAACGTGATCCGCTCTAAAGCGCACCTTGGCGCCCAGCCACCGAACGAATTCGTTGCCCTGGATCATCTGCTGCACGACATGCGCCTGTATAAATCGGCGGCAGAAGTGAAGGTGATGCGCGAAGCCGCGCGGATTTCCGCCCAGGCCCATATCCGCGCAATGCAGGCCAGCCGTCCCGGGTTGCACGAGTTCAGCCTGGAAGCCGAGCTGGATTACGAGTTCCGCAAGGGTGGGGCGAAGATGCCGGCCTATGGCTCGATCGTCGCGGCGGGCCGCAACAGTTGCATCCTGCATTACCAGCAGAATGACGCCGTGCTCAAGGACGGTGACCTGGTGCTGATCGACGCCGGTTGCGAGATCGACTGCTATGCCAGCGATATCACTCGCACCTGGCCGGTCAATGGCCGGTTTTCGCCGGAGCAGAAGGCGATCTACGAGCTGGTGCTGGCTTCCCAGGAAGCGGCCTTTGCCCAGATCGCCCCGAACAAGCACTGGAACCAGGCCCACGAGGCGACGGTCCAGGTGATTACCGCCGGCCTGGTGCGCCTGGGCCTGCTGGAAGGCGATGTGGACCAGCTGATTGCCAGCGAGGCCTACAAGACGTTTTACATGCACCGCGCCGGACACTGGCTGGGCATGGATGTACACGATGTCGGCGAATACAGGGTCGGCGGCGAGTGGCGGGTGTTGGAGGTCGGCATGGCGCTGACCGTGGAGCCGGGCATCTATATCTCCCCGGACAACCAGCAGGTGGCGAAGAAGTGGCGCGGCATCGGCGTGCGCATCGAGGACGACGTGGTAGTGACCAAGCAGGGCTGTGAAATTCTGACGGGTGGCGTGCCCAAGAGCGTTGCCGAGATCGAGGCATTGATGGCCGCTGCCCGGGTCCAGGCGTCATGAGCCGGGTCAACCTGGCCATCATTGGTGGCGGGCTGGTGGGCGCGAGCCTGGCCCTGGCGTTGCAGGCCGGAGCCAAGGCGCGCGGGTGGAAGATCGTGCTGATCGAGCCGTTCGCCCCTGGCGACAGTTTCCAGCCCAGCTACGATGCCCGCTCCTCGGCGCTGTCCTTCGGTGCCCGGCAGATCTACCAGCGCCTGGGCCTGTGGCAGGCGATCTCCCGGCGTGCCGAACCGATCAAGCAGATCCACGTGTCCGACCGCGGGCGGTTTTCCACTGCGCGCTTGTCGGCCATGGAAGAAGGCGTTCCGGCCCTGGGTTATGTGGTGGAAAACGCCTGGCTCGGCCAATGCCTGTGGCAGGGGCTGGACAAGGACGTGATCAGCTGGCGTTGCCCGGCCGAGGTCACCCGCCTGGAGCCTCTGGCAGGCGGTTATCGCCTGACCCTGAATGATGAAACCACCCTGGAGTGCGACCTCGCCGTGCTGGCCGACGGCGGCCGCTCCGGCCTGCGCGAACAACTGGGTATCGGGGTCAAGAATCGCCCTTATAACCAGAGTGCGCTGATTGCGAATATCACCCCCAGCGAAGCCCACAACGGCATGGCCTTCGAGCGCTTCACCGACGACGGGCCAATGGCGCTGCTGCCGCTGCCGGACAACCGCTGTGCACTGATCTGGACCCGCCAGGGCATGGATGCACAACGTCTGGCGGACCTGGATGAGCGCAGTTTCCTCAGTGAGTTGCAGGGTGTGTTCGGTTACCGCCTGGGCACCCTGAAGCAAGTCGGCGCCCGCCACCTGTACCCGCTGTCCCTGGTGGAAGCCGAGGAGCAGGTGCGCCCGCATCTGGTGGTGCTGGGCAACGCCGCCCACAGCCTGCATCCGATCGCCGGCCAGGGCTTCAACCTGTCGCTGCGTGACGCCCAGGCCCTGGCGGATGCCTTGCTGGCCAGCGAGCAGTTGCCGGGGGATTTTGCCGTGCTGCAGGCTTATCGCGAACGCCAGCGCCTGGACCAGAACCTGACCGTGGGGTTCTCCGATCAGGTCACCCGGCTGTTCGGCAGCAAGCTGCCGCTGCTGTCGGTGGGGCGCAACCTCGGCTTGCTCGGCCTGGACCTGCTGCCCCCGGCCAAGCGCTGGTTCGCCCGCCAGGCCATGGGCCTGGGCACCCGCCCGGATGCGTGACTGGCTGACCCGGCGGTTTGGCAAGGCCCGCCTGTTGCGCTGGGTGCTGAACCTGTACCCACCCTACCTGGGGGCCGGTGTGCGGATTCGCCAGATCAGCGCGGACTTCCGTGAAGTCCAGGTTTCCATGGGCCTGGGCTGGTACAACCGCAACTATGTCGGCACCCAGTTCGGCGGCAGCCTGTACTCGATGGTGGACCCGTTCTTCATGCTGATGCTGATGGAGAACCTGGGGCGCGACTACATCGTCTGGGACAAGGCGGCGGCCATTGATTTCATCGCCCCGGGCCGGGGCCCGGTGTTTGCCCGGTTCAGCATCGACCAGGCGCTGCTCGACGAAGTGCGCCAGCAGACCGCAACGGGTGAGAAGTACCTGCCGCAGTTGCAGGTAGAGATTCATGACGGCTCCGGCACCCTGGTGGCGCGGGTCGATAAAACCCTTTATGTGCGGCTCAAGCCGCCAGTGAGACAGGCCTAAAGCATGGAAATGCGCGCAGATGTGCTGATTGTCGGAGCCGGAATGGTCGGCAGTGCCTTGGCGTTGGCGTTACAGGGCAGCGGCCTGGAAGTGCTGCTGCTCGATGGCGGCTCCCTGAGTGTCAAACCCTTCGATGACGAGGCGCCGTTCGAGCCTCGGGTCAGTGCCCTGTCGGCGGCCAGCCAGCGCATTCTGCAGCGCCTCGGTGCCTGGAACGGCATCGCTCGGCGGCGGAGCAGCCCCTACTGCGACATGCAGGTCTGGGATGGCAGCGGCACCGGGCAGATCCACTTCTCGGCGTCCAGTGTGCATGCCGAAGTGCTGGGGCATATCGTCGAGAACCGGGTGGTTCAGGACGCCTTGCTCGAACGTCTGCATGAATGTGATATCGGCCTGCTGGCCAATGCCCGGCTGGAGCAGATGCGTCGCTCCGGCGATGACTGGCTGCTGACCCTGGCGGACGGTCGAATGCTGCGCGCGCCATTGGTGGTGGCCGCAGATGGTGCCAATTCGGCTGTGCGTCGCCTGACCGGCTGCGCCACCCGCGAGTGGGATTACCTGCACCACGCTATCGTCACCAGCGTGCGTAGCAGCCAGCCGCATCAACTGACGGCCTGGCAACGTTTCACCGATACCGGCCCGCTGGCGTTTCTGCCGTTGGTACGGGACGGGCAGCATGATTGGTGCTCGATCGTCTGGTCGACCACGCCGAGTGAGGCCGAGCGCCTGATGGCCCTGGACGACGAGAGTTTCTGTGCTGAACTGGAGCGCGCCTTCGAAGGCCGTTTAGGCAAGGTGCTCGGTGCCGACCCGCGGCTCTGCGTACCGCTGCGCCAGCGGCATGCCAAGCGCTACGTGGCCGAAGGCCTGGCGCTGATCGGCGACGCCGCCCACACCATCCACCCGTTGGCGGGGCAGGGGGTCAACCTGGGCTTTCTCGACGCGGCGGTGCTGGCCGAGGTGCTGCTGCAAGCGGCCAGCCGTGGCGAGCGCCTGGCCGAGGTCAAAGTACTGAGCCGTTTCGAGCGCCGACGCATGCCTCACAACCTGGCGCTGATGGCGGCCATGGAGGGCTTTGAGCGGTTGTTCCAGGCCGACCCGCTGCCCATGCGCTGGCTGCGTAACACCGGCCTCAAGGTGATCGACCAGATGCCCGAGGCCAAGGCGATCTTCGTGCGCCAGGCACTGGGCCTGAGCGGCGATCTCCCGGAGCTGGCCAGGGCCTAGGCGCCGGCTGGCCGGCGAAACTTCCTGGAGGACGACCCTACGCAACATCTGGTAACGCCTCGGCGCCGGGTTCGGTTGAGATGGCAAATGGGAGTCCTTATCATTTCGCCTCATTTTGAAATCGAGAGACCGCTCCCATGTTGGCACCGAAGCGTCTACTGACCGCCCTGGCCCTCACACTCATCGGCGGCACGGCCTGCGCCGCCGATGAAGTCGTGGTCTACTCCTCGCGTATCGATGAGCTGATCAAGCCGGTGTTCGATGCCTACACCCAGAAGACCGGGGTGAAGATCAAGTTCATCACCGACAAGGAAGCGCCGCTGATGCAGCGGATCAAGGCCGAAGGCGAGAACGCCACCGCCGACCTGCTGCTGACCGTGGATGCCGGCAACCTGTGGCAGGCCGAGCAGATGGGCATCCTGCAGCCGTTCACCTCCAAGGTCATCGACAGCAACATCCCCCTGCAATATCGCTCTTCCAACCATGCCTGGACCGGCCTGAGCCTGCGGGCGCGGACCCTGGCCTATTCCACCGACCGGGTCAAACCTGCCGAGCTGACCACCTACGAAGCCCTGGCGGACAAGCAGTGGGAAGGCCGCCTGTGCCTGCGTACCGCGAAGAAGGTCTACAACCAGTCGCTGACCGCCACCCTGATCGAGACCCACGGCGCGGCGAAGACCGAAGAGATCATCAAGGGCTGGGTCAACAACCTGTCCACCGATGTGTTCTCCGATGACATCGCCGTGCTGGACGCGATCAACGCTGGGCAATGCGACGTCGGCATCGTCAACACCTACTACTACGGTCGCCTGCACAAGCAGAAGCCGAACCTGGCGGTGAAGCTGTTCTGGCCGAACCAGGGCGATCGTGGGGTGCACGTCAACCTGTCGGGCATCGGCCTGACCAAGCACGCGCCGCACCCGGAAGCGGCCAAGGCCCTGGTGGAGTGGATGACCACGCCTGAGGCGCAGAAGATCTTCGCTGACGTCAACCAGGAGTTCCCGGCCAACCCGGCGGTGGCACCGTCTGCGGAAGTGGCCAGCTGGGGCAAGTTCGTGGCCGATACCCTGCCGGTTGAAATCGCCGGCAAGCGTCAGGCCGAAGCCATCCGCTTGATGGACCGGGCTGGCTGGAACTGAGCCTGCCGTTATACTGCGCCCCGCTTTTGCGGGGCGTTTTCTTTAGCCGCCGGCTTTTTTGTGGCGAGGGAGCTTGCTCCCGCTCCACCGCGCAGCGGTGGCAAACCCTGAGCACGTGATGCAACTGGCGGAACGGGTCTGCAGCCGTTGGGGCGGCTAAGCCCCGGAGCGCCGGCCGACCCAGCGGGAGCAAGCTCCCTCGCCACGCGCGTTTTGCGCAAAAATCTTGTCTGTTCCACCTGCCCGAGAGTTTTTTGTGGCCCATCCCGCTCAACGTCGCTGGTATCCCCTGGTCTTCGCCGTAGCGGCCCTGGTCCTGCTGCCGCTGAGTGTGCTGCTGCTGTCCTGGCAGGCTGTCGATGCGCAGATCTGGTCCCACCTGTGGGACACGCAGATGCCGCGGTTGTTGAGCAACACCCTGACCTTGGTGTTCGGAGTGGGCGTTGGCGTCACGCTGCTGGGGGTGAGCCTGGCCTGGCTCACCAGCCTCTGCGAGTTTCCCGGGCGGCGCTGGCTGGATTGGGCGCTGATGCTGCCCTTCGCAATTCCGGCCTATGTGCTGGCCTTTGTCTTCGTCGGCCTGCTGGACTTTTCCGGGCCGGTGCAAAGCCTGCTGCGGGAATGGTTCGGCAGCGGCCTGCGACTGCCGCGGGTGCGTTCCACCGGCGGGGTGATCCTGGTGCTGGTGCTGGTGTTCTATCCCTATGTCTACCTGCTGGCGCGCACCGCCTTCCTGGCCCAGGGCAAGGGGTTGATGGAAGCCGCGCGAGTGCTCGGGCAGTCGCCCTGGCAGGCCTTCTGGCGCGTTGCGCTGCCCATGGCGCGGCCGGCCATCGGCGCCGGGGTAGCCTTGGCACTGATGGAGACCCTGGCGGATTTCGGTGCGGTGTCGGTGTTCAACTTCGACACCTTCACCACCGCCATCTACAAGACCTGGTACGGCTTCTTCAGCCTTTCCAGTGCCGCCCAGCTGGCCAGCCTGTTGCTGCTGGCGGTGATGCTGGTGCTGTATGGCGAGCGGCGGGCCCGGGGGGCCAGTCGTACGGGCAATGAACGCCCGAGGGGCAAGGCCCTGTATCACCTGCGAGGGATCAAGGCCGTGGCGGCCACGGGCTGGTGCCTGCTGGTGTTCGCCTGTGCCTTCGTGATTCCGCTGCTGCAGTTGCTGGCGTGGTTCTGGCAGCGTGGGCGTTTTGACCTGGATGAGCGTTATGCCGGGTTGATCATGCACACCCTTTACCTGGGTGGCATGGCGGCGCTGATCACCGTCAGCGTGGCCTTGCTGCTGGCCTTCGCCCGGCGCCTGGCACCGACCCGGGGCATCCGCGCCGGGGTCAGCCTGGCCAACCTGGGCTATGCCTTGCCCGGTTCGGTGCTGGCGGTGTCGATCATGCTGGCCTTCAGTTACCTGGATCGCGAACTGGTGATCCCGTTGTCCGGCTGGTTGGGCGGGGCCGGCAAGCCGCTGCTGCTGGGCAGCCTGTCGGCCTTGCTGCTGGCCTATCTGGTGCGCTTCATCGCCGTGGCCTATGGGCCGCTGGAAAACAGCCTGGAGCGGATTCGCCCGTCACTGCCCGAAGCGGCGCGCAGCCTGGGGGTCGGAGGCCCGCGACTGTTTTTCAAAGTGTATCTGCCGCTGTTGCTGCCCGGGACCTTGAGCGCCGCCTTGCTGGTGTTCGTCGATGTGCTCAAGGAAATGCCCGCCACCCTGCTGATGCGCCCGTTTGGCTGGGACACGCTGGCGGTGCGGATCTTCGAGATGACCAGTGAAGGGGAGTGGGCCCGGGCCTCGCTGCCGGCACTGACCCTGGTGCTGGTGGGCCTGCTGCCGGTGATCGGCCTGATCCGTCGTTCGGCCCATCGAATCGGTTAGGTGCCAGCCTTCCACCTTGCAGCTACAATGCGCGGCATTCGGTGCGGCCTGTTGTTTGGCCGGGACGCTGAAATCGGCTGAAGGCCATCTATTTCAAGGCTTTCACTCTAACAGCGCCAGTCCGCACCCTCGCCACGCCCGGAAGGAGAAACCCATGGGACAGCGTACGCCTCTGTATGACCTGCATCTCGCCCTCGGCGCGAAAATGGTCGATTTTGGCGGTTGGGATATGCCCTTGCATTACGGCTCGCAGGTCGAGGAGCACCATCAGGTGCGACGTGATTGCGGTGTGTTCGATGTATCCCACATGACCGTGATCGACGTCAGCGGTGCCCAGGCCAAGGCCTGGCTCCAGCAGTTGCTGGCCAATGATGTCGAGCGTCTGCAAAGGCCTGGCCAGGCTCTGTACAGCGCGATGCTCAACGAACATGGCGGCATCGTCGACGACATGATCGTCTATCGCCTCGAAGACGCTTATCGCCTGGCGCTCAACGCCGCGACCCGTGATCAGGACCTGGCCTGGATGCAGGCGCAGCTGGGGGACTTCCAGGTGCAGTTGCGCGAGCGCCCGGAGCTGGCGATGCTGGCGATCCAGGGCCCGCAGGCGCGTAACAAGATTGCCGAACTGGTGAGCCAGTCGCGTGGCACCCTGATCCAGCAGCTCAAGCCCTTCGAAGCCGGTTTCGACGGTGACTGGTTCATTGCCCGTACCGGCTACACCGGTGAGGACGGCCTGGAAATCGTCCTGCCCGCCGATCAGGCACCGGCCTTCTTCAACGATCTGGTGGGGGCGGGGATCTCGCCCATCGGCCTGGGCGCCCGGGACACCCTGCGCCTGGAGGCCGGCATGAACCTCTACGGCCAGGACATTCACCAGGACGTCTCGCCCCTGGCGGCGAACATGGCCTGGAGCATTGCCTGGGAACCTTCGTCGCGCAAATTCATCGGTCGCACCGCGCTGGAAGCAGAACGAGCGTCCGGCGTGAAGCAAAAGCTGGTGGGGCTGGTGCTGGAGGAACGTGGGGTTTTGCGCGCTCATCAGGTGGTTCGTATCGCCGATGTTGGCGAAGGTGAGATCACCAGTGGTAGTTTCTCCCCTACGCTGAGTAAATCGATCGCACTGGCGCGGGTGCCGATGGCCACCGCCGACCGTGCCGAAGTGGAAATCCGCGGCAAGTGGTACCCGGTCCGGGTGGTCAAACCGACCTTCGTGCGCCACGGCAAGACCTTGATCTAACTATTTCCAGCCGGCATTGCGCCGCTGGCACTTCTTCTTGAGGACACAGAACATGAGCGATATCCCTGCCCACCTGCGTTTTGCCGACAGTCACGAATGGGCCCGCCTGGAAACCGACGGCAGCGTGACCGTGGGTATTAGCGACCACGCTCAGGAAGCCTTGGGCGATGTGGTTTTCGTCGAGCTGACGGAAGTCGGCAACGTGTTTGGCGCAGGGGACCAGGCCGGTGTGGTGGAGTCGGTGAAAGCCGCTTCCGACATCTATGCGCCGGTTGCCGGTGAGGTGGTCGCGGTCAACGAAGAGCTGAGTGCCAGCCCCGAGCTGCTCAACAGCGATCCGTACGGTGCCTGGATCTTCAAGCTCAAGCCAAGCAACTCGGCCGACCTGGACAAGCTGCTGGACGCCGCCGGCTACAAGGCCGCCATCGGCGAGTAAGCCGTTCTTGCCGGCAGGCCCGCTCCCGTTTTTGTAGGAGCGGGCTCGCCCGCGCAGGCGCTTAAGCCTGCAACACCTCTTTCACCGCCGCCACCGCACGTTCCACGTCGGCCTTGCTCATGGCCGTGAACATCGGCAACGAGACGATCAGTCGACCGACGCGTTCTGCCACCGGGAACATGCCTTCCTTGAAACCGCGCTCGCGGTACAGGCTCAGCAAATGAATCGGCGGGTAGTGATAGCCGATGCCGATCCCACGTTCCTGCATCTGCTCCATGAAGGTGGCGCGGGCCGGCTTGCCGTCTTTGCGTTCCGGCAGCACCAACTGGAACAAGTGCCAGTTGCTGTTGCTGAAGTCCGCTGGCGGTAGCTGGGCGCCATAGCGGGCCTCGAAGTCGCTGCCGAAGCATTCGAAATAGTGCCGGGCCAGCTCACGGCGATGGGCGGTGATGGCCTCGATGTGGGCAAACTGGCCCAGGCCGATGGCCGCTGCCACGTCGGTCATGTTGAACTTGCCGCCGAGCACGTCCACGTCCAGGCCGTCGAAGCCGCTGCGGGTCACGCCTTGCAGGCGGTACTTCTCGGCCAGGCGCACTTCCTCCGGCGTATTGAGGACCAGGCAGCCACCCTCGGAGGAGGTGACGTTCTTGTTGGCCTGAAAGCTGAAGGACACGAAGTCGCCACCGGCGCCGATGCGTTGGCCGTTCCAGCTGGAGCCCAGGGCCTGGGCGGCATCTTCCACGACCCGCAGGCCATGTTTCTTGGCCAGGGCGTACAGGCGGCTCATGTCCACCGGCAAGCCGGCCAGGTACACCGGGATGATGGCCTTGGTGCGCGGGGTGATCGCGGCTTCGACCTGGGCCAGGTCGATGTTGCGGGTGACCGGGTCGATATCGGCGAACACCGGCGTGGCGCCGACTTCGAGAATCACGTTGGCGGTGGCGACCCAGGAGATCGGTGTGGTGATGACTTCATCGCCCGCACCGATGCCGGCGATGCGCAAGGCGATTTCCATGGTGCAGGTGCCGGAGTTGAATGTGCGTACCGGGCGCCCACCGAAGAACTCCGAAAGCTGGGCTTCGAAGGCCTGGACCTTGGGACCGCTGGTGATCCAGCCTGAACGCAGGACGTCGCCGACGGCGGCGATGGTCGGTTCATCGATGGTGGGTTTGGAGAACGGCAGGAAAGGCAGTTGGCTCATGACGATGGGACACCCGATAAGCGGACGATAAGGGCACAGGTTGTGGTGCGCCGGGGCCGGCGCATTGACGACGAGCATGATGGTACCGATTGCCTCGGGACGCCAGAGCACCGACGCAGGAAATCGGCTGCTATGCTGCTTGGCACCCTGTTGCAGCGACGCTGAGCGCCGTTTATCGGAGAGAGCCGGTCATGTCCCAGTTGCTATCTTTGAGCCAGTTACGCGAGCCCAACGCTTTTCTCAACCGGCACCTGGGGCCAGACGCCGAGGAGCAGCAGGCGATGCTTGCCAGCCTCGGCCTCGGCAGCCGGACCGAGCTGATCGAACAGACGGTGCCGCCGGGCATCCGTTTCAATCGCCCCCTGGACCTGCCGCCGGCCCTGGACGAAGCGGCCGCGCTGGCCCGGCTCAAGGGCTATGCCGAGCAGAACCAGGCCTGCACCAGCCTGATCGGCATGGGCTACCACGGGACCCTGACGCCGACGGTGATTCTGCGCAACGTGCTGGAGAACCCCGGCTGGTACACCGCCTATACCCCCTATCAGCCGGAAATCGCCCAGGGCCGGCTCGAAGCCCTGCTCAACTTCCAGCAGATGACCATCGACCTCACCGGCCTCGACCTGGCCAATGCCTCGTTGCTCGACGAGGCGACGGCGGCGGCCGAAGCCATGGCCCTGGCCAAGCGCGTGGCCAAGTCCAGAAGCAACCTGTTCTTTGTCGATGAGCACTGCCATCCGCAGACCATTTCCGTGGTGCGTACCCGGGCCGAAGGGTTTGGCTTCGAACTGATCGTCGACGCTGTGGATAACTTGCCCGCGCACCAGGTGTTCGGCGCCCTGTTGCAATACCCGGACACCCACGGCGAGATCCGCGACCTGCGCCCGCTGATCGACCATCTGCACGCACAGCAGGCCCTGGCCTGTGTCGCTGCCGACCTGCTCAGCCTGTTGCTGCTGACCCCGCCCGGCGAGCTGGGGGCCGACGTGGTGCTCGGTTCGTCCCAGCGCTTCGGCGTGCCCATGGGCTACGGTGGCCCCCACGCGGCGTTTTTCGCCTGCCGCGACGAGTACAAGCGGGCGATGCCCGGGCGCATCATCGGCGTGTCCAAGGATGCCCGCGGCCAGGTGGCCTTGCGCATGGCCCTGCAGACCCGCGAACAGCATATCCGTCGCGAGAAGGCCAACTCGAACATCTGCACCGCCCAGGTGCTGCTGGCCAATATCGCCGGTTTCTATGCGGTCTATCACGGCCCCGCGGGGCTCAAGCGCATTGCCCAGCGGGTGCATCGGCTGACCTGCATCCTGGCGGTCGGTCTGGAGCGTCAGGGCATCGCCCGGGTCAACCGGCACTTCTTCGATACCCTGACCCTGGAGGTCGGCGGCAGCCAGACGGCGATCATCGAAAGCGCCAGGGCGCAGCAGATCAACCTGCGCATCCTCGGGCGTGGCCAGCTGGGGCTGAGCCTGGATGAAACCTGCGACGAAACCACCGTGGCACGCTTGTTCGACGTGTTCCTCGGCGCCGACCACGGGCTGGATGTCGCCGCCCTGGACGCAGAGGCACTGGAGTCGGGGATTCCCGACCCGCTGCTGCGGCGCAGTCGCTACCTGACCCACCCGGTATTCAGTGCCCACCACAGCGAAACCGAGATGCTGCGCTACCTCAAGCAGCTGGAAAACAAGGACTTGGCGCTCAATCAGTCGATGATTCCCCTGGGCTCCTGCACCATGAAGCTCAATGCCAGCAGCGAGATGATCCCCATTACCTGGCCGGAGTTCGCCAACTTGCATCCCTTCGCGCCTCGGGAGCAAGCCGTCGGCTACACCCTGATGATCGATGAACTGGAGCGTTGGCTGTGCGCCATCACCGGTTTCGACGCGATTTGCATGCAGCCCAACTCCGGTGCCCAGGGCGAGTACGCCGGGCTACTGGCCATTCGTCGCTACCATGAGAGCCGCCAGCAGGGCGGTCGACATATCTGCCTGATCCCGGCTTCGGCCCACGGCACCAACCCGGCCTCGGCGCAGATGGCCGGGATGCAGGTGGTGATCGTCGAGTGCGATGAGGCTGGCAATGTCGATCTGCAGGACTTGAAGGCCAAGGCCCAGGCGGCCGGGGAACACCTGTCCTGCCTGATGGCCACCTACCCATCGACCCACGGCGTGTACGAAGAAGGCATCAGCCAGATCTGTGAAGTTATCCACAGCCACGGTGGCCAGGTGTACATGGACGGCGCCAACCTCAATGCCCAGGTGGGCCTGGCCCGGCCGGCGGACATCGGCGCCGATGTCTCGCACATGAACCTGCACAAGACCTTCTGCATTCCCCATGGCGGCGGTGGGCCGGGCATGGGGCCGATTGGCGTGCGCTCGCACCTGGCGCCCTTTGTCGCCAACCACCCGGTGGTGCCCATCGACGGGCCGCTGGCGGAGAACGGTGCCGTCAGCGCCGCGCCCTGGGGCAGCGCGAGCATCCTGCCGATCAGTTGGATGTACATCGCGCTGATGGGGCCGCAATTGGTGGACGCCAGCGAGGTGGCGATCCTGGCGGCCAATTACCTGGCGCAGCAGCTCGGTGGCGCTTTTCCGGTGCTCTACAGCGGGCGCAATGGCCGGGTTGCCCACGAATGCATCCTCGATCTGCGCCCGCTCAAGGCCTTGACCGGGATCAGCGAAGAAGACGTGGCCAAGCGCCTGATGGACTACGGCTTCCACGCCCCGACCATGTCCTTTCCGGTGCCGGGCACGCTGATGGTGGAACCCACGGAAAGCGAGTCCAAGGCCGAACTCGACCGCTTTATCGAGGCCATGCTGAGCATCCGCGCCGAGATCGCCCAGGTGCAGGAGGGCAACTGGCCGGCCGAGGACAACCCGCTCAAGGGCGCGCCGCATACCCTGGCGGACATCACCGGGGTCTGGGTGCGGCCGTACAGCATCGAGCAGGCGGTACTGCCTACCGCGCATACCCGGGCCCACAAGTACTGGCCAGCGGTCAACCGGGTGGACAACGTCTATGGCGACCGCAACCTGTTCTGCGCCTGCGTGCCGCTGGAGGACTACCGCTGAGCGCGCTTCAGTAGTGGTGTCGTATCCGCTTCGGGCGCGCGCCGTGGGCGCGGGCTCGGGATGGCTGGGTGTCCAGGGGATACAGGTGCAGCAACTCTTCCTCGATCACCTGGTTGCTCAGGCCCAGCTCCAGTTCCGGGCAATCCAGGTCCAGCCAGTCGCCATGCTGCAACTGCAGCTCGCTCTCGCGCCGGCTGGCGCTGTGGAACACGTAGTGGACCATGCCCGGTTGCAGGAACTGTTCGTGCTGTTCGAGGAACGCCTGGGAGTATTTGCGAATGGCCCACCAATTCTGCAGGTCGAGGCGATAGCTGAGCTGTGACAGCTGCGCCCCCTGGCGTTCGACCCGGACATTGAGTGCCAGGCTGTTCTGCAGTTCGCCGAGGATCAGCGCCGGGGCGATGGCGCACTGGCGCAGCCGCGATTGCGCGCAGGAGCTGGCGTCCTGGCGGCTCAGCAGCGGGTCGTGAATGTCGTGGCCGAGGCTGAAGCCGACAAAGCGCAGTTGGCCGAAAGGGTCCACCAGGTACACGCAGACCACCCCGGGCTGGCTGGAAATGCTCAGGGCGTGGTACGGAATCATCAGCGGCTCGCCATCGGTCTTGAGCAGGCTGCCGTTGCCCTTGTAGAACCAGCCCTGGCGGGTATGCGGGGTATTCAGGGTGACCTCGCTGACCTGGGCCAGCAGGCTGTCCCGGGGTTTGAGCGGTGGGCGCAGCGGCCCGTCCTGGGGGCCGTCGGCCGGCAGCTGTGGATGGGCCGGCAGGCTGCGCAAGTGCTCGCTCCAGCCCAGGTGGCGACGGGTGCAGAACTGCAGGGTCTCGTACAGCCCGCCGTGTTCGGAATAGGCCCGCAGGCTGCGGCCATTGTGAAAGTCGAACAGCCCGATGGCGCGCTGTTCCTTGTGGCAGACATCCAGCAACAGCAGGTAATCGTCCATGATTCTCTAATCCTTCAGAGGCAAGGGGGCGGGGAGGATGGGCAGTGTGTCGGGGGCGCGCGTGCGGCGCGGTTCGAGCACCTGCTCCTTGAGCAGAAATGACAGCAGCAGGCCCGCGAGGCTGCCGCTCAGGGCCACGTAGAGGATCGACGGCAGGCCGAAATGGCTGGCGGCGAACCCGGCCACGGCCGGCGACAGGCCGCCACCGAGAATCTCGCCGAACCCCACGACAATCCCGGTCGCCGTCGGCAGCAGGGCCGGGGCCACCGACTCGCTGGTGAGTGGCCCGACCGTCATGCAGATCAGGCTGAAATTGAAGAACGACAGCATGAACAGCAGCAGGAACAGCAGCCCGGTGATGGGCGGGCTGACGATCAGCAGGCCCACCAGGGTGCTGCTGGCCATGAAACACACCGACACCACCGGCTTGCGCCCGAGGCGGTCGGACAGGCCGGGGATGATCAACTGGCCGATGAAGCCACCCAGGCCAATGGCCGAGATGACGAAGGCCATGGACAGGGTGTCCAGGTGCATATGATCGGTCAGGTAGCTGGGCAGCATGGCGCACAGCACGAACTGGCAGGTGAGGATGCAGAACATGATCAGGATGTTCAGGCTCACGTTGCCGCTCTTGAAGGCCGCCAGCCAGTTGCCCCAGGCGCTGCCGGCAGGGCGCTCGGCGGCGGGCACCGGCAGCGGCCGGTAAACCTTCCACAGGTAGCCGGCCAGCAACAGGCCGGGCAGGGAAATGATCGCGAAAACCGCGCGCCACGAGCCGGACAGTTGCAGCAAGTAGGCGGCGATCAGCGGCCCCAGGCATAGGCCGAGAATCGGGAACAGCGCTTGCTGGATGCCCAGGTTCAGCCCGCGCCGGTCGGGGCGCGAAACCTCGTTGGTGACAATGATGCTGGTCGGGGTGAAGGCGCCTTCGCAGATGCCCATCAGCCCGCGTAGCAGCACCAGCCCCAGCACCCCGGTGGCCAGCGCGGAAAAGCCGGACAGCAGCGACAGCACGGCAATTGAGGCCACCAGCACGCGGCGGGTGCCCAGGCGCTCGATCACGCTGCCCATGCCCAGGGCGGACAGCCCCCAGGTGAAGGCCAGCGCGGCGGACAGGTAGCCCAGGTCCTGATAGTCCAGCTGCAGGTCGTGCATGATCACCGGAAACAGCGGCAGGATAATGAAGCGATCCAGCCCCACCAGCCCAAAACTCAGTGACAGCAACAGCACCATGGATCGTTCGTAACGGCTGTTGGCAGCCGTGGTTGGCATTCCAGTGTTCATCGCTCAGCTTCCTTGTGAAACCATGAACCGGCTCGACCTGACGTGGCCATGCAGCCCGGCAACGTCAGGTTGGACAAGCGCAGGGGTTACATCAGGCGGTCCACTCGCCGACCGCCATTTCCGCGGTGAACCCCGGGCCGAACGCCGCCAGCAGGCCGATATCGCCGCGATTCAGGTTGGAGTCGAACTGCCGCTTGAGCACGTCGAACACCACCACGCTGGCAATGTTGCCGGCTTCCGACAGGCTGCTGCGCGATTGCGCCACCCGGTTCGAGGCCAGGTCCAGGTGCATCACCAGTTCGTCGAGGATCTTGCGGCCGCCGGTGTGGAAGATGAAGAAGTCGTTGTGCGCGCAGTTCTGCTCGAAGCTGTCGTAGTTGAGCTTCTCCATCACCGGCGCCACATCCTTGATGGAGTTCATCACCGCCTTGTCGAGGGTGAAGTGGAAGCCGGTGTCCTTCACGTCGTACTTGATGTAGTGCTCGCTCTTGGGCAGGAAGAACGACTCGGTCTTCTTGATCTTGAAGCCGCCGGCCTGGTCATCGGCGCGCAGCACGCAGGCCGAGACCGCATCGCCGAACAGCGCCGCGGAGATGAAGGCGTGCAGCTTGGTGTCGTCCGGCTGATAGCACAGCGAAGAAAACTCCAAGGACACGATCAGCACGTGATTGCGCGCATCGAGTCGGGCGAAATCGTTGGCCCGGTTGATGGCCGCGGCACCGGCCACGCAACCCAGCTGGGCGATCGGCAGTTGCACGGTGGAGTTGGGCAGGCCGAGGTCGTTGATCAGGTGCGCGGTCAGCGACGGCATCATGAAGCCGGTGCAGGAGGTGACGATCACCATGCGGATGTCGCTGATCTGCAGCCCGGCATTCTCGATGGCCTGGCGCGCCGCGGCGGACGACATCTGCCGGGCTTCACGCTCGTAGACGATGCTGCGGTGGGTAAAGCCGGTGTGCACCGCGAGCTCGTCGATCGGCAGCACCAGGTGGCGCTCGTTGACTTCGGTGTTGGCGATCATGCGTTTGGCCAGGGCCATGCGCGGATGGTCGGCGTGCAGGTTTTCCAGGTGATCAACCATCTGTTGCTGGGTGATCTTGTGTTGCGGAAACATGACGTGTGGAAGGCAAAGAGTAGACATGATGGGTCCTTGGCTCTAAGTAAGCCAATAAGTTAAGGGGTGGGGATAGTCCCCGTTCATAGGCACAGGAATCTGTAGGCCCTAAAGGAAATCAGGGCCTTAAGGCAACTTCGAGGCGTGAAGCGGCCGTTGATGTAACTTTTAAGTTGGATTTTATTTTAATGGCTAACTTCAAGGTGCCTTATATAAAGGCACCTTGAACAACAACTTATATATCCAGTACGAACTTATAAGCGTATTGCCAGGCCAGGTTGCTTTCGCGCACATGCTTGCGAATCACCATGCGCACTGGCGCACCGACTTTCAGCTGTTGCGGATCGCAGACATCGACGATCTCCGAGGCGATCACCAGGCCGTCGTCCAGGCGCACCATGGCCATGATGCGCGGCACGGTTTCGCCATAGCCCATGGCGGCCAGGATCGGGTTCTCGGCGTGGGCCATGACTTCGATCTTGCCCGTGCGCTTGCAGCGGTAAGGCTTCACGCTCAGGGAATTGCAGGCGCCGCAGACGGTGCGCCGGGGGAAGAAGATTTCATTGCATTCTTCGCACTGGCTGCCTTCGAGGCGGTACTTGCCACCATGTTCGCGCCATTCGCGAAGCATGCTGGCGGTGGTCATTCTGTGGATCTGTTCTGGGTACATGGACATGGTCCGGGCTCCTTAGTCGTTCGAGAGGACAATTACCGAGTTGTGCGCCGCATAACCGCCAAGGTTCTGCGACACGCCGATGCGTGCGCCCTTGACCTGGTTGTCGGATTCACCCCTCAGCTGTCGGAACAGCTCGGTGATGTGCAGGATGCCGTCGCAGCCGGAAGCGTGGCCGCGGCCGATGTTGCCGCCGTCGGTGTTCAGTGGCAGCTGGCCGTCCAGGGCGATGCCGCCTTCGAGCACGAAGTCGCCGGCCTGGCCCTTGCCGCAGATGCCCATGGACTCCATCTGGATCAGCCCGGCGCCGAGCAGGTCGTAGACCTGGGCCACGTCGATGTCCTTGGCGGTGATCCCGGCTTTCTTGTAGGCAATTTCCGCGCAGGCGATGGAGTTGGCGGAGACGGCCATGCCCACGTCCTTGGGCAGGCCCGGGTGGTGCAGGGTCGGGTTGTGGAAACGCGTACCGAAGTAGTGCGAGACCCCGGTATAGGCGCAACCGCGGACGAACACCGGTTTGTCGGTGTATTTGTGGGCCAGGTGCTCGGCCACCAGGATCGCGCAGCCACTGGCTTCGCCCCAGGCCAGCATGGAACCGCAGGCTTCACTGTTCTTCAGCGCTTCCAGGGACGGAATCGGCTGGCCATAGCGGGTGGCGGTCGGGGTGTTCTGCGCGTAGATGCGCATCTGCCGGCCAAACGTGGCCAGCACGTCGGCCTCGCGACCGGCATAGCCGAACTTCTGGAAGTACTCGGCGGTGGCCAGGGCAAAGGCGTCGGTGTGGGAGATGCCGAGGAAATAATCGTATTCACATTCAGTGCTGGAGCCGATGTATTCGGCGTAGTTGAAGTGATCGGTCATTTTCTCGAAGCCGCCGCACAGGACGATGTCGTATTCCCCGGACGCGACCATCTGGTGGCCCATCTGGAACGACACCGAGCTGCTGGTGCAGTTGGCGGTGCTCATGAAAGTCGGCGCCGGGCTGATGCCCAGGGCGTCGGAAATGGTCGGCCCCAGGCCGCCATATTCGGAAATGCCTTCACCGTGATAACCGTAGGCGACACCCTGGATTTCCCGGGGGTGCATCTTGGCGTCCTTGAGGGCCTTGTAGGCGGACTCGACGATCATTTCCTTGAACGTCTGCCGAACTCGTGAACTTCCGGGTTTCGGCGTATAGGCGGCCGAAACGATTGCAACACGACGTGCGCACATGTGCATGCTCCTTGCGTAGACAGGCGTAATCAGAGGTAGGCGGTCAGGGCGTAGTCAGCCCGCAGGTACTTGAACTCGTACTTGATGGACGTGCCGTAATCGACGTAGGTCTTGGTTTCGAGCAGTTCGCGCAGGGGCTTGTTGTGCTTCTGGTACTGCTCGATGGCGTCGGTGACGGTCAGGGCGATGGCGTCACTGCCGGCGCCGAAACCGTAGGACACCAGGAGGATCTTCTGGCCCGGGCGGGCCTGGTCCAGCACGTTGATCAAGCCGAGCAGCGGGCTGGCCGAGCCGGTGTCGCCGACGCTGCCGGCGTAGATCCCCGGTTCCACCTGCTTGGGGGTGAAGCCCAGGTGCTTGCCCAGGGAGTAGGGCGTGGACACCAGGTTTTGCTGGAACACTACATAGTCATAGTCGGCCGGGCTGGTATGCAGCTTGGCCATCAGGCCTTCGGCGGCGCGGCGGGTCTGGTCTTCCAGGCCGATGCTGTTCTTGTCCGAGCCCAGGCCCATTCCCGAACGGATGTAGCGATCACCCTGGGGGCGGATGTTGTCGGCGATATCGGCGGCGCAGGAGAAGCTGCCATCGAATTCGGCAATCACATTCTGGCTGCCGATCAGCAGCGCGGCGGCTCCGGCCCCGGCATAGGATTCGGTCAGGTCGCCCGGCGCGGTGTTGCGGTTGATGGTGTCGGCGCCAATGGCCAGGGCGCTGCCGGTCATGCCGGAGGCCACCAGGGCCTGGCAGATCTGCAGGGCGGAGGTTCCGGACTTGCCGGCGAACTGGACGTCGGCGCAGTAGGCGTCGTAACCGCTGCCGAGCATTTCCAGGATGATCGAGGCCGAGGCCCGCGAGTCATAGGGGTTGGTACAGGTGCCCAGGTACAGCGCCTCAAGCTCGTGGCCGGGGACTTTCGCCAGGGCCCGCTGCGCCGCCAGCACCCCGAGGGTGATGACATCTTCATCGGGTTGCAGCACCGCTCTTTCCGTCACGCCGAGGTTTTCCTCGACCAGCTTGAGGTCGGTGTTTTTCCAGACGTTGATCACTTCCTGGACTTTCAGGCGGCATACCGGAATACCCGCGCCATAGCTGACAATGCCTACTTTTTTCACGTTCATTTTCCTCTTGATTCCATTCTTTTCAGAAAACTGCGTCGTGCTTGTTCAGAAGCACTCTTGAAACATACGGAAAACAATTTTGCGGCCTTTCCTTTGGCGACAATGCATAAACCCTCGGGCTTGAGCGGTTTAACAGCAGACTCCAAATGACGGGAAGCCCGCTCGAAAGCTGTTTTTATTCACCTCATCATGCTATGATACGGAACGTTTCGTTTAATAATAATTTCAGCCGATCTAATCTCTTGAGGGGGAAGGTCAACAGCCTTGAATTCGAGGAACTCCAAGTTACAAGGCCTGATCTGCTCAACCCTTACGCGATATTTTTGAAACTAGATAGATCGATGCAAGAAAGTAATGATTCTTTTAAGAATGAAACGAAACGGACCGTTTCATTTCGATTCGAGGGAATCCTATACCCTGCGTTGCGTTTGTCAAGCGACCTGCCTGGAGATTTTTTATTGTGGCTCGAACCCCATCTCGCAGCTCCATCGGCTCTTTGCGAAGTCCTCACACCCATAAAGCCATCCTCAGTTCCACCATCGAAATCCTCAAGGAATGTGGCTACTCCGGGCTCAGTATCGAGTCCGTCGCCCGCCGGGCGGGGGCCAGCAAGCCAACTATCTATCGTTGGTGGTCGAACAAGGCGGCTTTGATTGCCGAGGTTTATGAAAACGAGAGTGAGCAAGTCAGGAAGTTTCCTGATCTTGGCTCTTTCAAAGCAGATCTCGACTTTTTGCTGCGAAATCTCTGGAAAGTCTGGAGAGAAACGATCTGCGGAGAGGCCTTTCGCTGCGTGATCGCCGAAGCGCAGTTGGATCCGGCAACCCTGACCCAGCTCAAGGATCAGTTCATGGAGCGCAGAAGGGAGATGCCGAAGAAACTGGTGGAAAATGCCATCAGCAATGGCGAGTTGCCCAAGGACACCAATCGCGAATTGCTGCTCGATATGATCTTCGGTTTTTGCTGGTATCGGTTGTTGACTGAGCAGTTGACGGCGGAACAGGACATCGAGGAATTCACTTCTCTGCTGATCAACGGTGTGTGTCCTGGAGCACAACGCTGATCCCTGCAAGCCATTAAGCCCGTGGGCTTAATGGCTGTTATTTCAGGCTGAAGCGGGGCCGAACTCTCGATACAGATCTGGCAGGAAGCTGGCCAGATGATTGAACTCGCACATGTCATGCACCGCGAATTCGTAGGCCAGAGTTTCCAGCTCGGCCTCGCCGAAGCCACTTTCCTTCAACAGCGCCGCGGCCTTTTCTGCCCCGGGAAAGCGGGCCATCGAGGGATGTGAGCCAACCCAGTAACGGCTGGTCAGGTGCATGCCGCCCGGCACTTCCTTGAACAGATGCACCATCAACGACACCGGCACCTGTGGGTGGTCCGCCAGGCTCATCAGGGCACTGACGCTGCCGTCGATTTTCGCTTCGCGGTACAGATCGGGGTTCAGGCCTAGGCGAGCCGGTTCCTGGAAGTCGATATGCAGGTGCATCAGGCGGTCGCCGACATATTCCGAAGCGCAGAAGGTGTTGCCGTACAGCCGTTCTTCAAAACTCAGGGATTCGTCGCGCAGGCGCTGGTGATTCACGCAGGGGTTGCTGACATGGGCGTAGGGGAACCACAGGGTATAGCGCTCCGCTTCCGCCGGGTGCCACATGAACCACCACTTGAACATCTGCGCGGTGCAGCCGGGGAAGAACTTGCGGCTCTGCACATAGGCCATCGGGCCGGGCAGCAGCGCGTAACCGGATTCCTCGCTAACAAAGTCCGGGTCGAGCAGGCGATTGATGTCCTCGATGCTCGGGGTCAGGGTGTCTTTCAGGTCCATGGGGCCTTGTTGGATCTTGCGTACGGCGGACAGCGGCACGCGCATTTCCGAGCGGAAATACTTGGCATAGGGCTTGTTGCTGACTGCAGCCTGGTTGCGCAGGAACAGCTTCTGCATGGGCAGTGAGAAGTAGGTGAAGGGAGTCATGATGCGCGCTTCCATGCTGATATCCTTTGGCGTGAATTGACAAGTAGCGGCCATCTCCCGGTACCCCGCTGGCAGGGTTGAACGAGAAACTGGCGCTTTGTAGCTAAGCAGTCCATAAACAAAAGTCAAATTTGAATTTAACTTAGCGAGGCATCTATGGCCGTTTCCGCTTCCCCGCAGCCAGCGGCGGCCCGTGCGCCGCGTCAGGATGGCCAGGCCACTCGCCAGCAGATCCTGGAAACGGCCGGCCAGCTTTTTGCCGAGCTGGGGTATGCCAACACCACCAGCAAGCAGATCTGCGAGAACTCCCGGGCCAACAACGCCTCGGTCAACTACCACTTCGAGAACAAGGACGGCCTGTATCGGGCGGTATTGCGCGAGGCCCACGACCGCCTGGTGCGGATCGAGACCATGATCAGCCTGAGCGAGAGCCAGGACAGTGCCGAAGACAAGCTGCGGGCGATCATCACCGTGCTGATCGAAGGGCTGGGCAACCAGCGCGAAGGCTGGGCGCTGAAAGTGCTGACTCGCGAACTGTTGTCGCCTTCCTCGGTGCTGCCGGCGGTCCTTGAGGAGCAGGCGTTCCCCAAGGCGAAGATCGTGCGCAGCATTCTTGGCCAGATCATGCAGCTGTCGCCGGACGACCCGGCCACCCTGCGCAGCGCGGTCAGCGTCTTCGCGCCCTGCCTGTTCCTGCTGATTGCCCATGAGCCGCTGACGCGCAACGTGTTGCCTGGCCTGGAGCTGGATCCGCCGGCACTGATCGAACACATGATGAGCTATGCCCTCGCCGGGCTGGCGGCGGTTTCACGCGCTTCTGCTGTCTAGCCTGTCGAGCGGGCCAACGAAAACGCCGACCCAGGGGTCGGCGTTTGCTGTCAGCCATCCTTGGGGAGAGGGTTATTCCTGAGCGACGGCGTTCTTCGCCAGGATGGCGTTGGCCAGTTCCATGTCGGTGGCCTTGAGGCCGGGGTTGTCGGCGCGGACTTTCTGCATGGCGGCTTCCAGGTACGGGCCGCGAATGCTGCCTTCGCTGGCAACGAAGCTGCCAGCGTCGTCCTGGGCGGCGACGATCAGCTTGTGGTCCTTGAAGGTCAGGTAAGTGGAACCGGTGGTGGCACCGGAGGAAATGACGTTACGCCAGAAGGTGTCGGCCATTGCCGAACCAACGGGAAGGGACAGCAGGGCAAGGGTGGCGACAGCAATTTTCAGACGCATGATGGGTGACTCCAACTGGGGGTTATCTGCACAGTTTGATTCTAGATACCCCGGTGGAGTTCCGTGACCCGTCAGTCAAGGTTTTCGACCAGCAGAATGGCCCCTTCCTGCCCGGTTACCCGCACCTTGGCCCCGACCGGCGCGTCGGCGCCCTTGGCGATCCACACGCCGTCGGCCACCTTGATCCGCCCGCGACCGTTGACTATCGCCTGTTGCACCACGAAGGTCTTGCCGATCAATTCCTGGCCCCGCAGGTTGAGGTTCGGCTGGTCGCTGGGGCGTACCACGTTGCGCTGGCGGCGCCACCAATACAGCGCCGTCAGCACTGACAACAGGCCGAACAGGAGAAATTGCATTTCCCATGACAGGCCGGGGATGAGGAACGTCAGGACCCCCACGGTGGCGGCCGCAAGGCCGATCCACAACAGGTAGCCGCCGGCGCCGAACACCTCGAAGATCAGCAGCAAGGTGCCCAGTGCCAGCCAGTCCCAGAACGATAGCGCTTGCAGGAATGCCAACATGGATCGCGCCTCAGACCTTCTTGCCGTCGAACGTGGCCTTGACGATCTCGCCGATGCCGCCCACCGCGCCGATGACCTGGCTGGCCTCCAGCGGCATCAGGATCACCTTGCTGTTGTTGGCTGAAGCCAGCTTGCCCAGGGCATCGATGTATTTCTGCGCGACGAAGTAGTTGATCGCCTGGACGTTGCCGCTGGCGATCGCCTCGGACACCACCTGGGTTGCCCGGGCCTCGGCTTCGGCCTGGCGTTCCCGGGCTTCGGACTCAAGGAATGCCGCCTGGCGTTCGCCCTCCGCCTCAAGGATCTGTGCCTGTTTCTTGCCTTCTGCGGTCAGGATGGCCGCGGCACGCAGGCCTTCAGCTTCGAGGATCTGCGCACGTTTGACCCGCTCGGCCTTCATCTGCCCGGACATGGCCGCCATCAGGTCGGCGGGCGGGCTGATGTCCTTGATTTCGATCCGGGTGATCTTGATTCCCCAGGGCGCGGTGGCTTCGTCGACGGTTCGCAGGAGTTTCTCGTTGATGCCGTCACGTTGGCTGAGCATCGCGTCAAGTTCCATGGAACCCAGCACGGTACGGATATTGGTCTGCAACAGGTTGCGGATGGCGTGTTCGAGGTTGTTGACCTCGTAGGCGGCCTGGGCAGTGTTGACCACCTGGAAGAAACACACGGCGTCGATCTGCACCGTGGCGTTGTCGGCGGTGATGACTTCCTGGGGCGGGATATCCAGCACGCTTTCCATCACGTTGATCTTGCGCCCGATGCGGTCCATCACCGGAATGATGATGTTCAGTCCCGGCTTCAGGGTGTTGGTGTAGCGGCCGAAGCGTTCCACCGTCCACTGGTAGCCCTGGGGGACGACCTTGAACCCCATGAAGACCAGGGCCACGGCAAGGCCGACAAAAAGTAACAGTACGCTTCCAATCTGCATAACATTCACCTGTTCAGTCAGTGATCAAGGGGCTCGGGGAGCCGAGTGTACGGGGCTCCCCGACTTGACGCTGAGATACCGCGGCTCCTGCATCATCAGGACACACATCACCGGCGTGATCCGTTTCCAGGCTTCAGAGCCGGAAGCGTGTGACGGAGGTCTGCAGCGTGGCCACGGAGTTTTCCATCTGCTCCACCGTGAGGGTCAGATCACGCATGGCCTGGCTGTTGCGCTGCGCCACCTGGCTGATCATTTCCACCCGGTGCGCCACTTCGCTGCTGGCCTTGGATTGCTCGCCGATGGTGTGGGATATCTCTTCCACCATCAGCGCCGAGCGTTGCGCACCCTGGCGAATCTCATTGATCGAGGTGCCCGCCTGCTGGGCCATGTGCACCCCGTCGCTGACCCGGCTGACCCCGGTTTGCATGCTGCTCACCGCCTGTTCGGTGGTTTCCCGGATCCGCTCGATCATGCCGGTGATCTCCCGGGTGGATTGCGCGGTGCGTGCCGCCAGGTTGCGAACCTCGTCGGCGACCACGGCGAATCCGCGTCCGGCCTCACCGGCCCTGGCCGCTTCGATGGCGGCATTCAGGGCCAGCAGGTTGGTCTGCTCGGCGATGCCATTGATCACCTGGATGATCGAATGGATTTCCTCAGAGGACTGGCCCAAAGCGGTGATGCTCTGGGACGACTGATTCACCGCCTCGGCGATGTGGCTCATGCCGTCTACCACCCCGAGTATCACCTGGCCGCCGCTGCCGGCCAGGGATTCGGAGTGGGCGGCAATGCCCTGGGCATTGCGGGCGTGCTCGGCGACCTGGGCGATGTTGCTGATCATCTGCTCCATGGCGGCGGCCATGTTGGTGGCGCCGTCGGCCTGCTCGGTGGCGCCTTCGGCGATACCCAGCGAGGTGTCGCTGAGGCTGTGGGAGCGGCCCCGCAGCTCCTCGCTCTCATGGCGGATGGTGGTGATCATCTGCCGCAGGTTGTCCTGCATCTCGCCCAGGGCCTGTTGCAACTGGCCAGCTTCGTCCTGGCTGTCGATGCTGATGACCGTGGTCAGGTTCCCCAGGGCAATGGCCCGGGCCGTGGCGACAGACTTTTCCAGTGGCTTGAGCACGCGAATGAGCAACTGGCGGGTCAGCAGGCACAAGGCCAGGGCGGCAATCAAGCTACCGCCGATCAGCCACCAGGCGGCCTGGCGCACGGCGCGCTCGCTGTCTTCGCGGGTCTGCGCGGTGCTGGCTTCGATCTTGCTGCTCAGGGCGGTATTGCGGGTTTCCACTTCACTGAAGCGTTGGGAAAACTCCTGCATGTGCAGGCGTGCCGCCTGCGGGTCCTTGAGGGCCTGCTCGGCGATGCTCTCGGCGGCATGGATGTAGTTCTCCAGGACCGGCTGCAGCTCGCTGATGGCATCGCGGATATCCGGCGCCAGGGGCAGTTTGGCGTTTTCCGCCAGGGCCTTGCGGAACCAGTCGCCGTGCTCGCGCAGGCTGCCACGCACCTCCTCGCCGGCCGCGCTGTCGCCGGGTTCGCTGCTCAGCGCTTCCAGCACGTCGGCCCGCAGGGCGTCGTGCATCATGTCGGCTTCCAGGTGATTGCGCAGGGCGCTGGCATTGAGTTCATTGTCATGCAGGGCACTGGCCAGGCGTGATTGGCCCCAGAGGCCGAGGCCGGCCACCAGCGTTATGGCCAGCAGGCTGAGAACCCCGGAGGCGATCATGTTGTGACGAATATTCATGCCTGGCTTCCTGCTCATTTTTGGCGGTGTTTAAAGCGTAGTTCAGTGCTCAGGGTTCGCCTGCGGGCGAGTTGTAGCGCGTTGCGGATGCTCGTTTTGTGGCGTGACCCGCAGGACTTCTTCAAGGCTGGTGAGGCCCTTGGCCAGCGTGTGCGCGGCGGCCTGGCGCAGGCTGCGCATGCCCTCTGCGGATGCCTGGCGGTGCAGGTTGGTCAGGTCCAGGTCGTGATGAATCATGCTTTTGAGCGCACGGCTCAAGGGCATGATCTCGTAGACGCCGGTGCGCCCGTGGTAGCCGGTGCCCCGGCATTCGGCGCACCCCACGGCGCGCTGGGCAGCAGGCACGGGTAGCGGTTCTTTGGCTCCGGTCAGGTCTTTCCAGTCTTCCTCGGCCAGCTCGGCAGGGGCCTTGCAGTGCGGGCACAGGGTGCGTAGCAGGCGCTGGGCCATGACCCCGATCAGGGTGGCCTTGATCAGGTAATGCGGCACGCCCAGTTCCAGCAGGCGGCTGATGGCTCCGGGGGCGTCGTTGGTGTGCAGGGTGGAGAGCACCAGGTGCCCGGTGAGTGCGGCCTGGATGGCCATTTCGGCCGTTTCCAGGTCGCGAATTTCGCCGATCATGATGATGTCCGGGTCCTGGCGCATCAGTGCGCGCACACCGCTTGCGAAGTCCAGGTCGATAGGGTGCTGGACCTGCATCTGGTTGAACGCCGGCTCGATCATCTCGATCGGGTCTTCGATGGTGCACAGGTTGACCTCGGGGGTCGCAAGCTGCTTCAGCGTGGCGTAGAGGCTGCTGGTCTTGCCCGAGCCGGTGGGGCCGGTGACCAGGATGATGCCGTGGGCCTGGGCGGTCATGGCTTGCCAGCGGCTCAGGTCGTGGGCGCTGAAGCCCAGTTGGGCGTAGTCCTTGAGCAAGACCTGGGGATCGAAGATGCGCATCACCAGTTTCTCGCCGAAGGCGGTGGGCAGGGTCGAGAGCCGCAGTTCGATCTCAGGGCCTTCGGGCGGGCGGGTCTTGACCCGCCCATCCTGGGGCCTGCGTTTTTCCGCGACGTTCATTCGCCCCAGGCTCTTGAGACGGCTGACGATGGCCAGGGTGACTTGGGGTGGGAACTGATAGACGTTGTGCAGCACGCCATCGATGCGAAAGCGCAGGGTGCCGTGCTCGCGGCGCGGTTCGATATGGATGTCGCTGGCCCGCTGCTGGAACGCGTACTGGAACAGCCAGTCGACGATATTGACGATATGCGCATCGTCGGCATCCGGTTCCTGGTCGCTGGCGCCCAGCTTGAGCAATTGTTCGAAGCTGCCCAGGCCGCCGGCCTTCTGCTCATTGCTGGCGCCGCTGACCGATCTGGCCAGGCGATAGAACTCCAGGGTCAGGCGCTGGATATCCTGGGGGCTGGCCACCACTCGCCGCACGGTGCGCTTGAGGGCATGGGCCAGGTCGCTTTCCCAGGCGCTGACGTAAGGTTGCGCGCTGGCCACGGTAACGTTTTGTGCGTCCACGGCCACGGCGAGGATCTTGTGTCGCTGGGCGAACGCGTGGGACATCAGCGGCGTGATGCTGGGCACATCGATGCGCAACGGGTCGATGCGCAGGTAAGGCTGGCCGGCTTGCCGGGCCAGCCAGGCCGTCAGGTTGTCCAGGTCCAGGTGCCGGCCCGGCTGCTGCAGGTCAGGCAGTTGCTGGTCGGCGATCAGTTCCAGGGGATGCAACACGTTGCCGGCCGCATGGGGGCGGCTGCTCAGTACCTGTTCAGCGGCGTCCTGGCTGATGCGACCCTGGGCCAGCAGTTCCCGCAGCAGCTCGCGAAGGTCCAGCCAGCGGTCCTGAGGAATGTGCGCGGCACTCATGGGAGGCTCCTTGGGGCTGTTGCCGAGACGTGGGTCTCGGCGCACAAGCTGCCAAGAATAGTCCCGAGGGGCTCAAGGGGGCGCGGCCAAGGGTTGCAGGGTTTTGCCGGGATCAGCCCGCGGCTTGCAGGCGCGAGGCCTCCGCCAACTGCAGTTCCACGCCACAGACACTGATCAGGTTGCGCAGCTTGTCGCCGATCACTCGGGCCCGGTGCCAGCTCAGGTCATCGAGTTCCACCTCGATGTGCAATGTGGCGTCCTGTTGCTGCATCGAGAGCCGCTGTGGCACCAGGAACTGCAGGGCGAAGTGGTTGAGGATCCGACACAGCACATCGGCTTCGGCGTCGGCCACTATCCGGTAGAGCACGCGGCAGCGGGCATTGTTGAGGTTCCAGACATCGGCGCGGGGGGCTGGCTCGAAAGGGGGCATGGCGGTCTCCAGGTCAGTGGAGAAATTTTTACATTCGTTTCCCGGTATTTCTTATCTAAGATGGGCCTTGTTTGCTTGAAGATGAATTGTTCAATTCAATTTTTTTCGATTATGGGTGATTTTTATGCATAGCGAGCTGGATGCCTATGACCGCCGGATTCTGGCCTTGCTGCAGGAGGATGCTTCGCTTTCCAGCGCGCAGATCGCCGAGCAGGTGGGGTTGTCCCAGTCGCCCTGCTGGCGGCGCATTCAGCGGATGAAGGAAGAGGGGGTGATTCGCGGCCAGGTGACCTTGCTTGATCGCAAGAAAATCGGCCTCAACACGCAGATCTTTGCCGAGATCAAGCTCAACGCCCACGGACGTTCCAACTTCACCGAATTCACCGAGGCGATTCGTGGCTTTCCGGAGGTGCTGGAGTGCTATGTGCTGATGGGCGCGGTGGACTTTCTGCTGCGGATCGTGACCGCGGACATCGAGGCGTATGAACGCTTCTTCTTCGAGAAGCTGTCCATGGTGCCGGGGATTCAGGAGGTGAACTCGATCGTTGCCCTGTCGGAGATCAAGTCCACCACCAGCCTGCCGGTCATGCGCTGACGGGCGGGTTTACAGGCGCAGGAGCATTTTCCAGGCACGGTTCTGGAACACTGCGATGGCCTGTTGCTTGCGGGCATCGAGGGCTTCGTCGGTGATCGGCTCGTTGGCCAGTTGTGCCAGCTTGTTCAGTTCACCGTAGAGGCGGTCCAGTTCCGGGATCTCCAGGACGGCGCGGGCGTGATGCAGCCAGGCCTGGATGCGCTCGATGCGCGGCAGTTGCTCGGCCAGGTCTTCCGGCTGTTGCTGGTAGCGCGGCAGTTGCAGCGAGCGGGCTTCTTCGGCCAGCAGGCGTGGCAGCCAGCTGGCCAGTTGTGCGGCGCCCTGGCGATTGCCGCGGGTATTGCGCTCGGCGCTCCAGGCGCGGGCCAGCAGCCAGCGCGAGGTGTTCAGCGAGAACAGGCCCCAGCGCACGTCCTGCAATTCTTCGATGAACTGTTCCGGCGCGGCCTTGCGCACGTCTTCATCATCGAGGCCGGCCTGTACCAGTGGGCGCCAGTCTTCCAGCAGGGCGTCCAGGGCACTGCGCAGCTCGGCGGTGGACTGGCGTGGCGCTGCCTGGCCCAGGCTGCTGGCCAGGGCCCGCAGTTCGGCGAGGTTGTCCACCCAGTCCTGCAGCAGGCGCCAGTGGCCGTTGAAGCGGAACTGTTCGGCCAGGCGCTGGCTGCTACCCAGCAGATGCCAGGCCAGGGCGGCGAAAGCGTCGTCCAGGGGCATCTCGGCGCTCAATTGCGGAGCGGGCAGGCTCAGCGAGTAGCTGCCGGCATCGAACAGGCGATAGCCACGTTCGGCCTTGCTGATGTCGCAAGGCATCAGCGGCAGGGTGAGGGCCAGTTCCGCCGCCAGCTCCAGCAGAGCGGCCGGTTCACCTTCACGCAATTCCAGTTCCAGCTCGCAGATTTCTTCCTTGTGCTTGCCGGCGATCACCTGGCCCAGGTCCAGGGCGGCTTCGATCACGACCTTGGCCTTGCCCCGGCCCCAGGCGATTTCCGCGCGCTCACGGACAAAGTCGGTGGTGAATAGCGGCTTGAGGGTCTTCTTGTCCAGGTCGGCCAAAGACTTGGGCCAGCATTCACCTTCGAGTTTCTTCACGTCCAGCTTGGCCTTGGCCAGTTGCCAGTCGTACTCGTTGCGTTCGGACAGGCCGGCGACGCTCTGGCCGCTGGTCTTCAGGGTCTGGATCACCGCATCGCCGTCGCGACGCAGGCGCAGGGCAACTTTGGCCCGGGCCAGATCACGCTCTGGGGTGTCGAAGTACTGATTCATCAGCTCACGGCGTTCCCAGCCACTTTTGTTGCGTTTTTTCAGTAGCGGGTGCTCGCGCAGAGCAGCGAGGGTTTCGCGGCTGACGCGGAGTTTGATTTCGGTTTCTTTCTGCATGGCCGGAAAATCCAGGATCGGGAGCGCAGCCGGGGAAGAGTTGGCTGCCAAGGCCGTGCAGTGTACAGGACAAGGCGCCCGGAGGTGCCGCGGCGGTTCCTTCCGCTTGCGGGATGCCTCTATGATGGACCTCACATTGGGATTCCCGGAGACCGCTCATGCCCCTGCCGTCCATGAAGGAGCAGTTCGCCGCACTGATCGCCACGCCATCGGTGAGCTGTACCCAGGCCGCCCTGGATCAGTCCAACCGCGCGGTCATCGACTTGCTGGCCGGCTGGCTAGGCGACCTGGGTTTTGCCTGCGACATTCAGCCGGTCAGCCCCGGCAAGTTCAACCTGTTGGCGAGCCTTGGCAGTGGTCCCGGCGGTTTGGTACTGGCCGGTCACAGCGACACCGTGCCCTATGACAGCGCGCTGTGGCAGACCGACCCCTTGACGTTGACCGAAGTTGACGGCCGCTGGGTCGGCCTGGGCAGTTGTGACATGAAGGGCTTCTTTGCCCTGATCATCGAGGCGGTGCGGCCCTTGCTGGATCAGCCCTTCAAGCAGCCGCTGCTGATCCTCGCCACCTGTGACGAAGAGAGTTCCATGGCCGGCGCCCGGGCCCTGGCAGAGGCTGGTCGCCCGCTGGGGCGCGCAGCGGTGATCGGTGAGCCGACGGGGCTCAAGCCGATCCGCCTGCACAAGGGGGTGATGATGGAACGCATCGATATCCTCGGCCGCAGCGGTCACTCGTCGGACCCGAGCCTGGGCCGCAGCGCTCTGGAGGCGATGCACGACGCCATCGGTGAACTGCGCGGTCTGCGCTTGCTGTGGCAACGCGAGTACCGCAATGCGCAGTTCAGCGTGCCGCAACCGACCCTGAACTTCGGCTGCATCCATGGGGGCGACAATCCCAACCGCATTTGTGGCCAGTGTTCCCTGGAGTTCGACCTGCGCCCCTTGCCGGGCATGAACCCGGCCATGCTGCGTGAAGCGATCCGGCAGAAGCTCAAGCCAATTGCCGAACGCCATGAAGTGCAGATCGACTATGCGCCGCTGTTCCCCGCCGTCCCGCCTTTCGAGCAGCCCGAGGATGCCGAGCTGGTGCGGGTAGCGGAGCGGTTGACCGGGCATCGCGCCGAAGCAGTGGCGTTTGGCACCGAAGCACCTTATCTTCAGCGCCTTGGCTGCGAGACCCTGGTGCTCGGCCCGGGCGACATTGCCTGTGCCCACCAGCCGGGGGAGTACCTCGAAATGTCACGCTTGCAGCCTACCGTGCATCTATTACGTGAATTGATTGAACATTACTGCCTGACACCGGCCCGGTTTTAAGTAAATTGCCGGCGTTCCTGTCCGTACCCATGAGGAGAGTAAGCGTGTTGCCAAGCCTGTTCCGACGATAACCATCAGCCCGCCGTGAGTTTTCCGTTTCGTCCTTTCATAGGCTGCTTTTTATTTACAGGCTCAGGTTCATGCCCGAATACGTCAATTGGCTTCGCCACGCGTCTCCCTATATCAACGCCCACCGCGACTGCACCTTTGTGGTCATGCTGCCCGGCGACGGCGTTGAACATCCCAACTTCGGCAACATCGTCCACGACCTGGTGCTGCTCCACAGCCTGGGCGTGCGGCTGGTGCTGGTGCATGGCTCGCGTCCACAGATCGAAGCCCGCCTGGCGGCGCGCGGCCTCACGCCGCATTACCATCACGGCCTGCGGATCACCGACGCGGCGACCCTGGAATGCGTGATCGACGCCGTGGGCCAGTTGCGCATCGCCATCGAGGCTCGCTTGTCCATGGACATGGCTTCCTCGCCGATGCAGGGCTCGCGGCTGCGGGTGGCCAGCGGCAACCTGGTGACCGCCCGTCCGATCGGTGTGCTTGAAGGCGTCGACTATCACCACACCGGCGAAGTACGCCGGGTCGACCGCAAGGGCATCAATCGCCTGCTGGATGAGCGCTCCATCGTGCTGCTCTCGCCTCTGGGCTATTCGCCTACCGGGGAAACCTTCAACCTGGCCTGCGAAGACGTGGCCACCCGCGCCGCCATCGACCTGGGGGCCGACAAGCTGTTGCTGTTTGGTGCCGACCTGGGGCTGTTGGATGAAAACGGCAAGCTGGTGCGCGAGCTGCGTCCGCAACAGGTGCCGGCGCACCTGCAGCGCCTGGGCGGCAACTATCAGGCCGAACTGCTGGATGCGGCTGCCGAGGCGTGCCGCGGCGGGGTCGGGCGCAGCCATATCGTCAGCTACGCCGAGGACGGTGCGCTGCTGACCGAGCTCTTTACCCGCGACGGCGGCGGCACCCTGGTGGCCCAGGAGCAGTTCGAGCGGGTGCGCGAGGCGGCGATTGAAGACGTGGGTGGTCTGCTGGACCTGATCAGCCCGCTGGAAGAGCAGGGCATCCTGGTGCGGCGCTCCCGCGAGGTGCTGGAGCGCGAGATCGAGCAGTTCAGTGTGGTGGAGCGCGAGGGCATGATTATCGCCTGCGCGGCCCTGTACCCGATTGCCGATTCCGATGCCGGCGAACTGGCGTGCCTGGCGGTGAACCCCGAGTACCGTCATGGCAAGCGTGGCGACGAATTGCTGGAACGGATCGAGACCCGGGCCCGTGCCCAAGGCCTGAAGACGTTGTTCGTCCTCACCACGCGGACTGCCCACTGGTTCCGTGAGCGTGGTTTCGTGCCCAGCAGCGTCGAGCGCCTGCCATCGGCCCGGGCCTCGTTGTACAACTATCAGCGCAATTCGAAAATCTTCGAAAAAGCCCTCTGAACCCGCCTCTTTGCACAGCGCGCGGCCACGGCCCGGTCAGTTGATCGGGCCGTGGCCGCGCGTTGCACATGTCAGAAAAATTTCATTTCGATACAAAAACTGTAACAAATTGACGGGAGGATAAGCACTTAGCCATGATTGCGTCGCTTTTTTGATCCTGTTTGACGTTTTGCGCGCACAGCGCATCGGATCATGGGCCGCAGAAGTGGGAGCAATCTTTTCAGCAATTAGCTTGTGAGCGTCTACGCTGGGACGTTTGGCGTATTAATAGCGAGCTTTATTCCTGAAAGGCATGAAAAAGAATTAAACAATTCTTTTTGGGTTTATGAGTAATTCATTACCCTGCAGGGACCAAATCATTGCGATTAGACCATGGTCGTAGACACAGATCGTTACGATTGACTTATCGGTCACGGTCTGGCGCTAATCGCGCATCTGTGGCACCCGGGCGTTCGATCCGGGGCCAGGAACCACAAGAACTAGAAACGAGAGGAGCGAAACATGAACAAGTCCACCTTGGCCCTGGCTGTGGCCGTAGGGGTTTTGGCGCAGCAGGCAGGCGCCGCCGGTTTCATCGAAGACAGCAAGGCCACCTTGGGGCTGCGTAACTTCTATATCAATACCGATAACCGTGATGGCGATACCAAAGCCGCCAAAGCCCAGAGCAAGCAGGAAGAGTGGGGGCAAGGCTTCATCTTCAACTTCACTTCTGGCTATACCGAAGGCACCGTAGGCTTCGGTCTGGATGCTATCGGCCTGTTGGGCGTTCGTCTGGACTCCGGTGGTGGTACTAACGGTGCGAGTAAGACCTCTTATGGCGGTACCGTTTTCCCGACTCACTCTACCAACGGCAACAACGCTGAGGCGGTCAATGACTTCTCCAGCCTGGGCCTGACCGGCAAGGTCAAGGTTTCCCAGACCGAGTTGAAGATCGGTACCCTGCAGCCGAACAACCCAGTGATCAAGTACAACGACGGTCGTCTGTTGCCGCAAACCTTCCAGGGCGGCCAGATCACTTCGAACGAGATCAAGGACCTGACCCTGACTGCAGGTCAGATCGAACACGCCAAAGGGCGTAACTCGACTAACAACGAAGGCCTGTCGATTGCCGGCGCCAACGGCGGCTCCGACTTCAGCAAAGGCAAGTTCAGCAACAAGTTCTACTACGGTGGTGCTGACTACAAGATCACCAAGGATCTGACCGCTTCGTACTACCACGGTGAGCTGAAAGACTTCTATTCGCAGAACTTCCTGGGCCTGGTGCACAACTGGTCCATTGGTCCTGGAGTGCTGAAAAGCGACTTGCGCTACTACCGCAGCCGCGACAACGGCTCCAATGGCGATACCCCTGCTTACTTCACATCGGGCTACTACGGTGGCACTACCACCAAGGGTAAAGTTGATAACAACCTGTACAGCTACTTGGCTCTGTACTCGGTTGAAGGTCACACCTTCGGCGGTGGCTATCAGTACAGCAATGGCGACAGCGACTTCCCTTGGCTGAACCAGGGTGACGGTTCGTCCGCCAGCATCATTACCGACATGCAGATCCAGAAGTTCGCCCGTGCCGGCGAGCGTACCTGGCAGGCTCGCTACGCCTATGACTTCGCCAAGGTTGGCGTGCCTGGCCTGACCGCCGGCATCATTTACCTGCGCGGTAACAACATCGACACCGCTGGTAAAATCGGCGCTGATAAAAACCCTACCCTGGGCACTGGCGGCACCGAGTGGGAGCGCGACCTGACCCTGTCCTACGTGGTTCCGCAAGGTCCGCTGAAGAACCTCGGTCTGACCTGGAAAAACGCCATGTGGCGTAACGACATTCCGGGCCAGCGCGACCAGGACGAAAACCGCCTGATCGTCAGCTACTCGATCCCGCTGCTGTAATAGCGTGATAAAACCTCGCCCGGCGCAATGCCGGGCGAGGTGTTGCTTCAAGTCAGGCCCACCCCCGTGAGCCCTTCCTGAGATCCCCTCTTTTTACAGCGACTCAAGGCCTTCTCGAACCTTGTTGAGAAGGGTGGTCTTCGCCTGCGCGCGCGTCCAGTGAAGAGATTTTTAATATTCTTTACTGTTATTAATAAATCGATATTTATTCTTTTTAAATAGTCTCCCGTGCAGGCAGAGTAGCGCCATCACGCACTCACAGGAGCAGCATCCATGAGCCTCAGACTGGGCGACATCGCCCCCGACTTCGAACAGGATTCCAGTGCCGGCAAGATTCGTTTCCACGAGTGGCTGGGCGACAGCTGGGGCGTGCTGTTTTCTCATCCGGCGGACTTCACCCCGGTGTGCACCACCGAGCTGGGCTTTACTGCCAAGCTCAAGGACGAATTCGCCCAGCGCGGGGTGAAAGCCATTGCCCTGTCGGTGGACCCGGTGGATTCGCATCACAAGTGGATCGAGGATATCAACGAGACCCAGAACACCCGGGTCAACTTCCCGATTCTGGCGGACGCCGATCGCAAGGTCTCGGACCTCTATGACCTGATCCACCCCAACGCCAGCGACACCCTGACCGTGCGTTCGCTGTTCGTCATCGACCCGAACAAGAAGATTCGCCTGACCATTACCTATCCGGCCAGCACGGGGCGCAACTTCAACGAAATTCTCCGGGTCATCGACTCGCTGCAACTCACCGATAACTACAAGGTGGCCACCCCGGCCAACTGGCAGGACGGTGACGAAGTGGTCATCGTGCCCTCGCTCAAGGACGAGGAAGAGATCAAACGACGCTTTCCCAAGGGTTATCGCGCAGTGAAGCCCTACCTGCGCCTGACCCCGCAACCCAATCGCTGACCGACTCACCGCTGCAGGAGCCGGTTTGCCGGCGAAGGCGGTGGTGAGGCCGGTGCACGTTTCGCGGACCCTTTCACGGGCAAGCCCGCTCCTGCGCAGGGCGCCGGAGTAACAGATCCATAAAGCAGGGGTTTTAAGGCCGTTTCGACGGCCTATTTTTTTGCCTGGAGAGCACGGCTTTTTATATTCATTTAAGGAATAAACAAATGAATAAATAAGATTTATGGATATATAAATAGGCTGTTAAGGTCTGTTCAGTCCGGCGAGATCGCATCCCGCGAATCGCTTTCTTCGTTCAAGGAATTTTCTGCATGCTGGTGGTCTCTCTCGGTGGCAGTCCCAGCCAACGCTCCCGTTCCGGGGTGCTGCTGGAGTTGGCCAAGCGCTGGTTACAGCAGCAAGGCGTGGAAGTGGTCAGCTACCAGGTGCGGGATTTCCCGGCCGAAGACCTGCTCCACGCGCGCTTCGACAGCCCCAAGGTCATTGACCTGTTGCAACAGATCGAACAGGCCGATGGCCTGCTGATCGCCACGCCGGTGTACAAGGCGTCGTTTTCCGGGGCCCTGAAAACCCTGCTCGACCTGCTGCCCGAGCGCGCCCTGAGCCACAAGGTGGTGCTGCCCATGGCCACCGGCGGCAGCATCGCTCACATGCTGGCGGTGGATTACGCGCTGAAGCCGGTGCTCTCGGCGCTCAAGGCCCAGGAAATGCTCCAGGGCATCTTTGCCGAGGACAGCCAGATCGCCTACGGCGAAGGCAGTGCCCAGCCGCAGCTGGCCGAGGCCCTGGAGCTGCGTTTGAAAGAGGCCCTGGAACAGTTTCATAGCGCCATGGCCCGTCGCCCCAAACCGCTGGACCCGCATCTGCTGAATGAACGCCTGTTGAGTGCTCGCTGGAGCATTTGAGCTTCACCCCCGATTGAACGACTCGCCTTACTCGCCCGCCAACGGGCAAGCAGGTGCAGCCACAACCCCACAGCAAAAAGGAGAGCGCCATGCGCCCTGTCATTTTGCGTCGCGGTCTGGTCGCTCTGTTTGCTGCGGCTGTGTCCTTCGGCGCCATTGTTCAAGCTCAGGCCGAAACCTTGCGGATCGGCTATCAGAAATACGGCACCCTGGTGCTGCTCAAGGCCAAGGGCTCCCTGGAGAAGCGCCTGGCGCAGCAGGGCGTCGAGGTGCAGTGGACCGAATTTCCCGGTGGCCCACAGCTGCTGGAAGGCCTCAACGTCGGCTCCATCGATTTCGGCGTGACCGGCGAGACCCCACCGGTATTCGCTCAGGCCGCAGGCGCCGACCTGCTGTACGTGGCCTACGAACCGCCAGCGCCTCACAGCGAAGCGATCCTGGTGCCCAAGGGGTCACCGATCCAGTCGGTGCAGGACCTCAAGGGCAAGAAGGTGGTGCTGAACAAGGGCTCCAACGTCCATTACCTGCTGGTCCGCGCCCTGGAAGACGCCGGCCTCAAGTACAGCGATATCCAGACCGTGTTCCTGCCGCCCGCCGATGCCCGTGCCGCCTTCGAGCGTGGCAGCGTGGATGCCTGGGTGATCTGGGACCCCTACCAGGCGGCAGCCGAACAGCAACTGCAAGCCCGCACCCTGCGTGACGGCAGCGGCATCGTCGACAACCACCAGTTCTACCTGGCGACCAAACCCTACGCGCAACAGCATCCCGAGGTGATCAGCACCCTGGTGGAAGAAGTGCGGGCGGTGGGCGAGTGGTCCAAGGCCAACCCCCAGGAGGTCACCGAGCAGGTGGCGCCGCTGCTGGGCTTGCCTGCCGACATCACCCTGACGTCGGTGAAGCGCCAGGGTTACGGCGCGGGTTTCCTGACTCCTGAAGTGGTCGCCGCGCAGCAGAAAATTGCCGACAGCTTCTATCAGCTCAAGCTGATTCCCAAGCCTCTGAGCATCAAAGACGTGATCTGGACGCCCACCGCCGCCGTGGCCAAAGCGCCGTAATTCGACCCCTTAGGAGACAACTCCATGAGCCTCAATATCTTCTGGTTCCTGCCGACCCACGGCGACGGCCATTACCTTGGCACCGCCGAAGGCGCCCGCGCCGTCGATCACGCTTACCTGCAACAGATCGCCCAGGCTGCCGATCGCCTGGGCTTTGGTGGCGTGCTGATTCCCACCGGGCGCTCCTGCGAGGACTCCTGGCTGGTCGCCGCCTCGCTGATTCCGGTGACCCAGCGTCTGAAGTTCCTCGTAGCCCTGCGCCCAGGGATCATTTCCCCGACGGTGGCGGCCCGCCAGGCGGCAACCCTGGACCGGCTGTCCGGTGGCCGGGCGCTGTTCAACCTGGTGACCGGTGGCGATCCCGACGAGTTGGCCGGCGATGGCTTGTTCCTCGACCATGAAGAGCGTTATCAGGCCTCCGTGGAGTTCACCCGTATCTGGCGGCGAGTGCTGGAAGGTGAAACCGTGGACTACGACGGCCAGCACATCAGCGTGAAGGGCGCCAAGCTGCTCTATCCGCCGCTGCAACAACCGCGTCCGCCGCTGTATTTCGGTGGCTCTTCGGAAGCCGCCCAGGACCTGGCCGCCGAGCAGGTGGAGATGGTCCTGACCTGGGGCGAACCGCCGGCCGCCGTGGCCGAGAAGATCCATCAGGTGCGCGACAAGGCCGCCAAGCTCGGGCGCACCGTGCGTTTCGGCATCCGCCTGCACGTGATTGTGCGGGAAACCAACGCCGAGGCCTGGCAGGCTGCCGAACGCCTGATTTCCCATCTGGACGACGACACCATCGCCCGGGCCCAGGCGTCCCTCGCACGTTTCGACTCCGTGGGCCAGCAACGCATGGCGGCCTTGCATGGTGGCCGTCGCGACAAGCTGGAAGTCAGCCCCAACCTCTGGGCGGGTGTTGGCCTGGTGCGTGGCGGGGCCGGCACTGCCCTGGTGGGGGACGGCCCGACCGTGGCGGCGCGGATGAAAGAGTACGCGGACCTGGGCATCGACACCTTCATCTTCTCCGGTTATCCGCACCTGGAAGAGTCCTATCGCGTGGCCGAGCTGCTGTTCCCGCACCTGGATATCGAACGGCCCAAGCTGCCCGAAGCCGCCGGCTACGTCAGCCCGTTCGGCGAGATGGTCGCCAACGACATCATTCCCAAAGCCGCGTCGCAGAGCTGAGGTGCGGCCATGAATGGACAACGCATAGTGCAGCGTCTGGCGCCCTGGGGCCTGCCGTTGCTGCTGCTCGCGGTGTGGCAGCTGTCGGTGTCGGCGGGCTGGCTGTCGACCCGCATCCTGCCGGCCCCCAGTGCCGTGATCGAGGCCGGGGTCAACCTGGTGCGCAGTGGTGATATCTGGACCCACCTGGCCATCAGCGGCTGGCGCGCCGGGCTGGGCTTCGTCATTGGTGGCGGCATCGGCCTGGCGCTGGGCTTCATCACCGGCTTGTCGAAGTGGGGCGAGCGGCTGCTGGACAGCTCGGTGCAGATGATCCGCAACGTGCCGCACCTGGCGCTGATTCCGCTGGTGATCCTGTGGTTCGGCATCGATGAGTCGGCGAAGATTTTCCTGGTAGCACTGGGCACGCTGTTCCCGATCTACCTCAACACTTACCACGGCATCCGCAACGTCGACCCGGCGCTGGTGGAGATGGCTCGCAGCTACGGCCTGTCCGGTTTCGCTTTGTTTCGCCAGGTGATCCTACCGGGGGCCTTGCCCTCGATCCTGGTGGGCGTGCGCTTTGCCCTGGGCTTCATGTGGCTGACCCTGATCGTTGCGGAAACCATCTCTGCCAGCTCCGGCATCGGCTACCTGGCGATGAACGCCCGGGAGTTCCTGCAGACCGACGTGGTGGTGCTGGCGATTGTTCTGTACGCCGTGCTCGGCAAGCTGGCGGACCTGGCCGCGCGTGGCCTGGAACGGGTCTGGCTGCGCTGGCACCCGGCCTACCAAGTGGCCAAAGGCGGTGCCCAATGACCGCTCAACAACCTCCGCGGCTGCTGCAGGGCATTCCCCTGGCGGTGCGCAAACTGCAAAAGACCTTCGGCTCGCGGCAGGTGCTGCGGGACATCGACCTGCACATTCCCGCCGGCCAGTTCGTCGCGGTGGTGGGGCGCAGCGGCTGCGGCAAAAGCACCTTGCTGCGCCTGCTGGCCGGCCTCGACCGGCCCAGCGCCGGTGAGTTGCTGGCCGGTTCCGCGCCCTTGAGCGCGGCCATTGAAGACACCCGGCTGATGTTCCAGGAAGCGCGCTTGCTGCCCTGGAAAAAAGTCATCGACAACGTCGGGCTCGGGCTCAAGGGCAACTGGCGCCCGCAAGCCCTGCAAGCCCTTGAAGCGGTGGGGCTGGCGGACCGAGCCCAGGAATGGCCGGCGGCCTTGTCCGGTGGGCAGAAGCAGCGCGTGGCGCTGGCCCGCGCCTTGATCCACCAGCCCCGGCTGTTGCTGCTGGATGAGCCGCTGGGAGCGCTGGATGCCTTGACCCGGATTGAGATGCAGCAACTGATCGAACGCCTGTGGCAGCAGCATGGCTTCACCGTGCTGCTGGTGACTCACGATGTCAGCGAGGCGGTGGCGATTGCCGATCGGGTGATCCTGATCGAGGACGGCGAAGTGGGCCTGGACCTGCACGTCGAACTGCCACGCCCGCGGGTGCGGGGTTCCCATCGTCTGGCGGCGCTGGAAACCGAAGTCCTCAATCGCGTGTTGTCACTGCCCGGCTCGCCGCCGGAACCGGAACCCGTTTCACCCTTGCCCACGCAGTTGCGTTGGGCGCTCTAGAGCAGCGGCAAGTTTCCAGCGGCGAGCGGCAAGCAAGAGCGTCGTGCTTGTGCTTGCAGCTGACCGCTTGAAGCTTGCAGCTCTGTTTTTCGACCTTAGGAGAAACACCATGACCATCAAGGCCATCAACGTACGCAACCAGTTCAAGGGCACCATCAAGGAAATCGTCGAAGGCGATGTGCTGTCGGAAATCGACGTGCAGACCGCTTCCGGAATCGTCACTTCGGTGATCACCACCCGCTCGGTGAAAGAGCTGGAGCTGTCGATTGGCAGTGAAGTGATTGCCTTTGTGAAGTCCACCGAGGTGTCGATCGCCAAGTTGTGAGTCATGCACGATCACGGCCCCGAACGGTGCAAGCCCTTCGGGGCTTTTTCATGGGCGCTGTAAATACCGGTCAGATTTGATACTTTCCCTGCTTTCGGCAAGACCTGAACAGTAAACATGACAACAGAGCAGGGTCCAAACGTGGGGTATCTGGAGTTCGATCGCGACCATTGGGCCGCTCTGCGGGCCGGGGAACCGATGAGTCTTGCGCCATCCGAGATGGAGACGCTGACCAGTCCGACCCAGCCCATGGCGCCCGAAGAGGTGCGGCAGATTCTCCTGCCGCTGTCGCGCCTGCTGCATTTGCACGCGGCACAAGTGCAATCGCTCAAGGTGCCGCAGACCGGCTTCAAGGCGCCCTACGTGATTGGCGTTTCCGGCAGCGTGGCGGTGGGCAAGAGCAGTTTTGCCCGGGTCCTGGCGGCGCTGCTGGCCTATTGGCCGGGCAAACCCAATGTGCACCTGGTGACCACGGATTCATTTCTGTATCCGCTGGCGACCCTGCAGGAAAAAAATATTCTGCACCGCAAGGGGTTTCCCGAATCCTACGATGAACCGCTGTTCGTGGATTTTCTCCAGGCGGTGTGCCGCCGGGGCGAAGCAGCGCGGATTCCCATCTATTCCCATGTCCGCTACGACATCCTGGCCGACGAGGCGCAGTCGGTGGAGGCGCCGGACATCATCATCCTGGAAGGCTTGAACGTGTTGCAGGGGGAGCGGGGGCAAGGCTTGAATGCCTTGGACTTCATCGATTTCTCGATCTATGTCGACGCCCCGCAAGCGACCATCAAGACCTGGTACCTGGAGCGGTTCGTCTATCTGAAGAACACCGCCTTCCAGTCGGCGGACTCCTACTTCAACAAGTACAAGGGCCTGTCCGATACCGAGGCGCTGTCGGTCGCCTCCGATACCTGGGACCGGGTCAACCTGAAAAACCTCGTTGAAAACATCCTGCCGACCCGCGAGCGGGCCAACCTGATCATCCACAAGTCGGCGGACCACAGCATCGACCGACTTTTGTTGCGCCAGGCCTGAGCACCCCAGGCGCTGGCCTCAGGGCGCGGTGGGGCGCTTGGCCAGGTAGGGCGGCAGGTACAGGCCCAGGTAGGCATCGAACACGCGCATGCCTTCCTCGGCCATGCGCGGGGTGATCTGCCCGTGCTGTTGCACTGAGCGGGCGTACACCCGGTCTCCCAGCTCCATGGCCAGGGCGAACACGTCCACATCGGCGGGCAATCTTGGCAGCTCGAAGTGCTGATTGAACAACTTGTGCATCAGGTCCCCCAGCTCGATGTCGTGCTGGCGGTCGGCCTGGGTGACTTCGGTCAGGCCGTGCTGGGCGAGGATCAGCTGGCGGGCCGCCGCGTCTGCGTCGTAGATGGCCAGCATGCGTTGCTCCACCAGGCGTGACAGGTCGTGCCAGCTGGCGAGCTGCTCGTGGTCGATGGGCGCTTGCAGGCAGGCGCGGAATGCCGCGTGCACGTCGGCGGTGAGCGCTTCCAGCAGGGCCGGAACGCTGGCGAAGAAGTGATAGACCGATGACGGCGGGATCTGCGCCTTTTCGGCCACGCTGTAGATCGACAGGCTGGCCACGCCCTCGGCCGCCAGCAGGGTCCGTGCGGCTTCGAGTATCGAGTCGATCCGGGCCTGGCTGCGTGCACGGGGTTTGCGGAGCGGGGCGGTGCGCGTCATCGGTGTCTCCTACAGGGCAGCGGGCATTGTACGCGAGTGGGCAGGCATCCCTGTAGCCGCAGCCCGGGGCTATTGCGCATGCGAATCACGGGCACAAAAAAACGCCGCGGGGGTAAACCCTGCGGCGTTCTTCATGCAACTGGCGCTTACACGGTGTGCAGGTACCAGTTGTACTCGAGGTCGGAGATGGAGTGTTCGAACTCCTCCAGCTCGCTCTCTTTACAGGCGACGAAGATATCGATGTATTTCGGGTCGATGTACTTGGCCATGACTTCGCTGTCGTCCAACTCGCGCAGGGCATCGCGCAGGTTGTTCGGCAGGCTCTGCTCGTTCTGCTCGTAGGAGTTGCCTTCGGTAGGCGCGCCCGGCTCGATCTTGTTGGTCAGGCCGTGGTGCACGCCCGCCAGGACCGAAGCCATCAGCAGGTACGGGTTGGCGTCGGCACCGGCAACCCGGTGTTCGATGCGCACCGCATCAGCGGACCCCGTCGGTACGCGAATGGCCACGGTACGGTTGTCCAGGCCCCAGCTCGGCGAGTTCGGCACATAGAACTGTGCACCGAAACGACGGTAGGAGTTGACGTTCGGGCAGAGGAAAGCCATCTGCGCCGGTAGGGTCTCGAGCACACCGCCGATCGCGTGACGCAGTGCGGCGTTCTGCTCGGGATCCTCGCTGGCAAAGATGTTCTTGCCATCTTTATCCAGAACCGAAATGTGGACGTGCAGACCGTTGCCCGCCTGGCCCGGGTAAGGCTTGGCCATGAAGGTGGTGTCCATCTCATGGTCGTAGGCGATGTTCTTGATCAGGCGCTTGAGCAGTACCGCGTAGTCGCAGGCTTTGATCGGGTCGGCCACGTGGTGCAGGTTGACTTCGAATTGTGCCGGGGCACTTTCCTTGACGATGGCGTCCGCCGGGATGCCTTGTTCCTTGGCACCTTCGAGGATGTCCTGGAGGCAATCGACGTATTCGTCGAGGTCGTCGATCAGGTAGACCTGGGTGGAATGCGGACGTTTGCCGGAGATCGGCGAACGCGGAGGCTGTGGACGACCGTTCACATTCTCCTGGTCGATCAGGTAGAACTCCAGTTCAAAGGCCGCGCAGATGGTCAGGCCCAGTTCGTCGAACTTGGTCACGACCTGGCGCAGCACTTCCCGCGGGTCGGCGAAGAACGGATCGCCTTCGAGTTCGTGCATGGTCATCAGCAGTTGCGCGGTCGGGCGCTTCTGCCAGGGTTCGTTGCACAGGGTATCGGGGATTGGATAGCAGATTCGGTCAGCATCGCCGATGTCCAGGCCCAGGCCGGTGCTTTCCACCGTAGAGCCATTGATATCCAGGGCAAACAGGGAGGCCGGCAGGTTGATGCCTTTCTCGTAAACCTTGTGGAGGCTGGTGCGTTCGATGCGCTTGCCGCGCACCACACCATTCATATCCGCAATCAGAAGGTCAACGTACAGAACCTCAGGATGTTCCTTAAGGAACGCGTTCGCTTCGTTGAGCTGAACGGCACGCGGGGGTACCGACATGATGCAACACCTTTGTTGTTAAAAATATCAATCATTGATCTTTTCTGGTTTCAGTCAACCCGAACGGCATGCCGAAGTCAAGTAAGGCCCTTTATGCCCTAATAAAGGGCTGGCAAGGCTCTTTTGGGGCAAAACAGGGCGTTTTTTGGGTTCCGGCTGCCGTGGGTGCCGCAGGCTTGAGCGGGCCGTGTTGTATTTTTTACGGGGGTGTTGTGTAAAAAAATGAACAAGGCTAAGCTCGAATCAAACCCATAACAGCAATAATACCGGGGTGTTTCATGTCTCGCCTGCCGTTAATCGGCATCACCGCCTGCTCCAGGCAGATCGGTCTGCATGCTTATCACATCAGTGGCGACGAGTATGTCCACGCAGTAGCCAGCGCCGCCCAGGGCGTGCCGGTGATCCTCCCATCCATGGCGAAACTGTTTTCCCCGTCCGATATTCTGGACGGTCTGGACGGCATTCTCTTTACCGGTTCCCCCTCCAATATCGAACCCATTCATTACCAGGGCCCCGCCAGTGCGCCGGGCACTGCTCATGATTCTGCACGGGACGCTACCACTCTGCCGCTGTTGAATGCCGCGATTGCCGCCGGAGTTCCGGTGCTGGGCATCTGCCGCGGGTTCCAGGAAATGAATGTCGCCCTGGGCGGCAGCCTTCACCAGAACGTGCATGAAGTGCAGCCGTTCATGGACCACCGACACGCAGAACAGCCCGGCCAGCCGCTGGACGCCTGGTATGCACCGGCCCATGAGCTGCACGTCAAGGCCGGTGGCGTATTGGCGGAGCTGGGCCTGCCCGAACGCATACACGTCAATTCGATCCATGCCCAGGGCATCGAGCGTCTGGCCCCGGGCCTGCGGGTCGAGGCCCTGGCGCCCGATGGGCTGGTGGAAGCCGTTTCAGTCCAAGCAAGCAAGGCTTTTGCGTTGGGGGTGCAATGGCACCCCGAATGGCAGGTAAGCTGCAACCCTCACTACCTGGCCATTTTCCGGGCTTTTGGTGAGGCCTGCCGCAAGCGGGCAAGACAACGCGACGCCGAAGCGTCACACAAGGCCTGACTTAATAGAGAGTCAGGAAACTCAGCCTAGAGGCATTTATGAGTAACAACCTCGACCAGCTCACCGATTGGTTGAAAGACCACAAGATCACAGAAGTCGAATGCATGATCGGCGACTTGACCGGGATCACCCGGGGCAAGATCTCGCCGACCAACAAGTTCATTGCCGAGAAAGGCATGCGTCTGCCCGAAAGCGTGTTGCTGCAGACCGTGACCGGCGACTATGTCGAAGACGACATCTATTACGAACTGCTGGACCCGGCCGACATCGACATGGTCTGCCGACCGGACCAGAACGCGGTGTACCTGGTGCCTTGGGCCATCGAGCCCACCGCTCAGGTGATCCACGACACCTACGACAAGCAGGGCAACCCCATCGAGCTGTCGCCGCGCAACGTCCTGAAGAAAGTGCTCAAGCTCTACGCCGACCATGGCTGGCAGCCCATCGTGGCGCCGGAGATGGAGTTCTACCTGACCAAGCGCAGTGACGACCCGGACTACCCGCTGCAGCCGCCGATCGGCCGCTCCGGCCGCCCGGAAACCGGCCGCCAGTCGTTCTCCATTGAAGCCGCGAACGAGTTCGACCCGCTGTTCGAAGACGTCTACGACTGGTGCGAACTGCAGGAGCTGGACCTGGACACGCTGATCCACGAGGACGGCACGGCGCAGATGGAAATCAACTTCCGTCATGGCGATGCCCTGTCCCTGGCCGACCAGATCCTGGTGTTCAAGCGCACCATGCGCGAAGCCGCGCTCAAGCACGACGTGGCCGCCACCTTCATGGCCAAGCCCATGACCGGCGAGCCGGGCAGTGCCATGCACCTGCACCAGAGCATCATCGACATCAACACCGGCAAGAACGTCTTCTCCAACGAAGACGGGACCATGAGCCAGCTGTTCCTCAACCACATCGGCGGCCTGCAGAAGTTCATTCCCGAGCTGCTGCCGCTGTTCGCCCCCAACGTCAACTCGTTCCGCCGCTTCCTGCCCGATACCTCGGCGCCGGTGAACGTCGAGTGGGGCGAGGAGAACCGCACCGTAGGACTGCGGGTGCCGGATGCCGGGCCGCAGAACCGCCGGGTGGAAAACCGTCTGCCGGGTGCCGACGCCAACCCGTACCTGGCGATCGCCGCCAGCCTGCTGTGTGGCTACATCGGCATGGTCGAAGGCCACAACCCGAGTGCGCCGGTGGTGGGCCGTGGTTATGAACGCCGCAACCTGCGTCTGCCGCTGACCATCGAAGACGCTCTGGAGCGCATGGAAAACAGCAAGACCATCGAGAAGTACCTGGGCCAGAAGTTCATCACCGGCTACGTCGCGGTGAAACGGGCCGAGCACGAAAACTTCAAGCGCGTGATCAGCTCATGGGAGCGAGAGTTCCTGTTGTTCGCCGTCTGATCCGCCGGGCGCCACTGCCCGCCAGTGGCGCCTTCACTGACACTTAGGAGAGATTGATGACTCATAAAAACCCGCAAACCCGCGAGTGGCAAACCCTCAGCAGTGATCACCACCTGGCGCCTTTCAGTGACTTCAAGCAATTGAAGGAGAAGGGGCCGCGAATCATCACCCATGCCAAGGGGGTGTATCTCTGGGACAGTGAAGGCAATCAGATTCTCGACGGCATGGCCGGCCTGTGGTGCGTAGCCATTGGCTATGGCCGTGACGAACTGGCGGAAGCCGCCAGCCAGCAAATGCGTGAGCTGCCCTACTACAACCTGTTCTTCCAGACCGCCCACCCGCCGGTGCTGGAGCTGTCCAAGGCCATCGCCGACATCGCGCCAGAAGGCATGAACCATGTGTTCTTCACCGGTTCCGGCTCCGAAGGCAACGACACCATGCTGCGCATGGTCCGCCACTACTGGGCGATCAAGGGCCAGCCGAACAAGAAAACCATCATCAGCCGAGTCAACGGCTACCACGGTTCTACCGTGGCCGGTGCCAGCCTCGGCGGCATGACCTACATGCACGAACAGGGCGATCTGCCGATCCCTGGCATCGTCCACATCCCGCAGCCGTACTGGTTCGCCGAAGGCGGCGACATGACTCCTGAAGCCTTCGGCATCTGGGCCGCCAACCAGCTCGAAGAGAAGATCCTCGAACTGGGCGTGGACAATGTCGGGGCCTTTATCGCCGAGCCGATCCAGGGCGCCGGCGGCGTGATCGTACCGCCAGACAGCTACTGGCCGCGGATCAAGGAAATCCTCGCCAAGTACGACATCCTCTTCGTCGCCGACGAAGTGATCTGTGGCTTCGGCCGTACCGGTGAGTGGTTCGGTAGCGATTTCTACGGCCTCAAGCCCGACATGATGACCATCGCCAAGGGCCTGACTTCCGGCTACATCCCCATGGGTGGCCTGGTCGTGCGTGATGAAGTGGTGGCGGTGCTCAACGAGGGCGGCGACTTCAACCACGGTTTCACCTATTCCGGGCACCCGGTAGCCGCTGCCGTGGCTCTGGAAAACATCCGCATCATGCGCGAAGAGAAAATTATCCAGCGCGTCCATGAAAAAACGGCACCTTATTTGCAGAAACGTCTGCGCGAGCTGAGTGATCACCCGTTGGTGGGCGAAGTTCGCGGGGTAGGCCTGTTGGGCGCCATCGAACTGGTCAAGGACAAGGCCACCCGGGCGCGTTACGAAGGCCGTGGCGTGGGCATGATCTGCCGCCAGTTCTGCTTCGACAATGGTCTGATCATGCGCGCCGTGGGCGACACCATGATCATTGCGCCGCCGCTGGTGATCAGCGAGGCGGAGATCGACGAGCTGGTGGCCAAGGCACGCAAGTGCCTGGACCTGACCTTGAGTGTGCTCGAGGGCTGAGTGCTAGGCTTTGAGCGCGGTGCTTGCGGGCGCTGGGTTCAAAGCAGATATAAAGGCCGGGTCTTTCCTTGAAAGCCGGCCTTGGATCTTGCCAGACTACCCGCCGTTTTGGTTGCCCGGATATTGGCCGCTGAGCGAGTGGTTAAAAAGAACAATTGGAGCATTACGCATGAAGGCATTAGGTATGAAGTTAGCTGGCAAGACCCTCCTCGCCATGTCCCTGATGGGCGTGATGGCGGCGGCAGCACAGGCGGACGATAAAGTGCTGCACGTTTACAACTGGTCCGATTACATCGCGCCGGACACCATCAAGAAGTTTGAGACCGAGTCGGGCATCAAGGTTGTCTATGACGTGTTCGACAGCAATGAAACCCTGGAAGCCAAGTTGCTTGCCGGCAAATCCGGCTATGACGTTGTGGTGCCTTCCAACAACTTCCTGGCCAAGCAGATCAAGGCGGGCGTCTATCAGGAACTGGACAAGTCCAAGTTGCCGAACTGGAAGAACCTCAACGAATCGCTGCTCAAGGCGGTATCGGTGAGCGACCCGGGCAACAAGCACGCGTTCCCTTACATGTGGGGCTCGATCGGCATCGGCTTCAACGCCGAGAAGGTCAAGGCCGCCCTGGGCGCCGATGCACCGACCAACTCCTGGGACCTGCTGTTCAAGCCGGAGAACGCCGAGAAGTTGAAAGCCTGTGGCGTCAGCTTCCTCGATTCGCCAACCGAGATGATTCCGGTGGCGCTGCACTACCTGGGCTATCCAACCGACAGCCAGGACAAGAAACAACTGGCTGAAGCCGAAGCGCTGTTCCTCAAGATCCGTCCTTCGATTGCCTACTTCCACTCGTCCAAGTACATCTCCGACCTGGCCAACGGCAACATCTGCGTAGCCGTGGGTTACTCGGGCGACATCTACCAGGCCAAGGCCCGTGCCGCCGAAGCCGGTGACAAGGTCAAGGTCAGCTACAACATCCCCAAAGAAGGTGCTGGCAGCTTCTATGACATGGTGGCCATCCCTAAAGACGCGGAAAACGTCGAGGGTGCCTACAAGTTCATGACCTTCCTGCAAAAACCTGAAGTGATGGCCGAAATCACCAACGCCGTGCGTTTCCCCAACGGTAACGCGGCTGCAACCCCATTGGTTGATAAAGACATCACCAGCGACCCGGGCGTTTACCCGCCAGCCGAGGTGCAGGCCAAGCTGTACGCGATTGCCGACCTGCCGGCCGCGACCCAGCGCATCCTGACCCGCAGCTGGACCAAGATCAAATCCGGTAAATAAGCCGATTTGCAGCACTACCTGTTGCCGTCGTCGTGGCGAGGGCGGCAACAGGAAACAATTAAATGACAGAAAGTTTTGCTGGATTGGTTTATCGAGGGTAAGTTGCGCGCCGGTTTTGTTGCTGGGCAGCTCGGAGGCTGTCAGGTAGCGCGGGGCAACTTGGGCCCAACTATTTAAGAGGACCTCCACTTGCCTATTTCTTTATTTCGCAAAGCCATGCTGGTCGCCGCCAGCCTGACGCTGGTGGCTGGCGTCCAGGCTGCACCGACCGTGCATATTTATAACTGGTCCGACTATATCGGTCAGAACACCCTGGCCGAGTTTGAAAAGGCCACCGGTATCAAGCCGGTGTACGACGTATTCGATTCCAACGAAACCCTGGAAGGCAAGTTGCTGGCCGGTCGCACCGGTTATGACGTGGTGGTGCCGTCCAACCACTTTCTGGGCAAGCAGATCAAGGCCGGAGCGTTCCAGAAGCTCGACAAGAGCCTGCTGCCGAACTACTCGAACCTCGACCCGGCGCTGCTCAAGCGCCTGGAAATGAATGACCCGGGAAACCAGTACGCAGTGCCCTACCTGTGGGGCACCAACGGCATCGGCTATAACGTCGACAAGGTCAAGGCCGTATTGGGCGTGGACAAGATCGACTCCTGGAGCGTGCTGTTCGAGCCGGAGAACATCAAGAAGCTCAACAGCTGCGGCGTGGCGTTCCTCGATTCCGCCGATGAAATGCTGCCCACGGTCCTCAACTACCTGGGCCTGAATGCCAACAGCACCAACCCCCAGGACTACAAGAAGGCCGAGGCCAAGTTGCTGGCGGTGCGGCCTTACGTGACCTACTTCCACTCGTCCAAGTACATCTCGGACCTGGCCAACGGGAATATCTGCGTGGCCATCGGTTTTTCCGGCGACGTGTTCCAGGCCAAGGCCCGTGCCGCCGACGCCGGCAAGGGCGTGAACATCGCCTATGCGATTCCGAAGGAGGGCGGGGCCCTGTGGTTCGACATGCTGGCGATCCCCAAGGATTCGACCAACGTCAAGGACGCACACGCCTTCATCAACTATTTGCTGCAACCTGAGGTGATCGCCCAGGTCAGTGACTACGTCGGTTATGCCAACCCCAACCCCGGGTCGGACAAGCTGATGGAGCAATCCATCCGCACCGACGAAGCGGTCTACCCACCGCAGGCCGTGCTCGACAAGACCTACGTGTCCACCGAGCTGCCACCCACTATCCAACGCTTGATGACCCGCAGCTGGACCAAGGTCAAGACGGGTAAGTAGTTCCACAGGCTCAAACTATCCAAGGTCCGCCCGCGTGGGGCGGGCTGCAAATTTTGTTGGGAGTTTCGCAAATGGCAGTTGCCTCCGGCGCCTATAAGAAAGCCCTCGAGGGCGACCAGACACCTAAGCAGGTGCTGGTCAAAATCGACCGGGTCACGAAGAAGTTCGACGAGACGGTTGCTGTGGACGATGTGTCCCTGGAAATCAAGAAGGGCGAGATCTTCGCCCTGCTCGGCGGTTCGGGTTCAGGCAAGTCCACCTTGCTGCGGATGCTGGCCGGTTTCGAACGGCCGACGGAGGGGCGAATCTTCCTCGATGGCGTGGACATCACCGACATGCCGCCCTACGAGCGGCCGATCAACATGATGTTCCAGTCCTATGCGCTGTTCCCGCACATGACCGTGGCGCAGAACATTGCCTTCGGCCTCAAGCAGGACAAGATCCCTGCCGCCGAGATCGACGCCCGGGTCGCGGAAATGCTCAAGCTGGTGCAGATGAGCCAGTACGCCAAGCGCAAGCCGCACCAGCTGTCCGGCGGCCAGCGCCAGCGTGTGGCCCTGGCCCGCTCCCTGGCCAAGCGTCCCAAGCTGTTGCTGCTGGACGAGCCCATGGGCGCCCTGGACAAGAAGCTGCGCTCGCAGATGCAGCTGGAGCTGGTGGAGATCATCGAGCGCGTGGGCGTGACCTGCGTGATGGTGACCCACGACCAGGAAGAAGCCATGACCATGGCCGAGCGCATCGCCATCATGCACCTGGGCTGGATCGCCCAGATCGGCAGCCCGATCGACATCTATGAAACCCCGGTCAGCCGCCTGGTCTGCGAATTCATCGGCAACGTCAATATCTTCGAAGGCGAAGTGGTGGACGATGCCGAAGGCCACGCGCTGATTACCTGCAAGGACGTGGACCGCAGCATCTATGTCGGCCACGGCATCAGCACCTCGGTGCAGGACAAGTCGGTGACCTACGCCATCCGCCCGGAAAAGCTCCTGGTGACCGCCGAGATGCCGACCTGCGAATACAACTGGTCCAGCGGCAAGGTCCACGACATCGCCTACCTGGGCGGCCACTCGGTGTTCTACGTCGAACTGCCGAGCGGCAAGCTGGTGCAGTCCTTCGTCGCCAACGCCGAGCGCCGTGGCGCGCGGCCGACCTGGGGTGACCAGGTCTACGTCTGGTGGGAAGACGACAGCGGCGTGGTACTGCGCTCATGAACATGCGAAAGCTCAAGCGCCGACTCAATCGAATAATTCCCGGTGGCCGTCAGCTGGTCATCGGGGTTCCGTTCATCTGGCTGTTCCTGTTCTTCATGTTGCCGTTCTTCATCGTCCTGAAGATCAGCTTCGCCGAAGCGGATGTGGCCATTCCGCCGTACACCGAGATCTACAGCTACGTCGACCAGAAGCTGCAGGTGCTGCTCAACCTGGGCAACTACGCGATGCTCGGCGACGACCAGTTGTACATCGCCGCCTACCTGGGCTCGCTGAAGATGGCGTTCTTCAGCACCATCCTCTGTCTGCTGATCGGCTACCCGATGGCCTACGCCATCGCCAGTGCCCGTAAAGAGCTGCAGACGGTGCTGGTGTTGCTGATCATGATGCCGACCTGGACCGCGATCCTGATCCGCGTCTATGCCTGGATGGGCATCCTCAGCAACAACGGCCTGCTCAACGGCTTCCTGCTGTCCATGGGCTGGATCAACGAACCGCTGCAGATCCTCAACACCAACATCGCGGTGTACATCGGCGTGGTCTATTCCTACTTGCCGTTCATGATCCTGCCGCTGTACGCCAACCTGGTGAAGCACGACATCAGCCTGCTGGAGGCCGCCGCCGACCTGGGGTCGAGCACCTTCAACAGCTTCTGGAAGATCACCGTGCCGCTGTCCAAGAACGGCATCATCGCCGGCTGCATGCTGGTGTTCATCCCGGTGGTGGGTGAATTCGTGATTCCGGAACTGCTGGGCGGCCCGGAAACCCTGATGATCGGTAAGGTGCTGTGGCAAGAGTTCTTCAACAACCGTGACTGGCCGGTGGCATCTGCCCTGGCGGTGGTGATGCTGGCGATCCTGATTGTGCCGATCATCCTGTTCAACCGCAGTCAGGCCAAGGAAATGGAGGGCAAGGAATGAAGCGCTTCAGTTTCTCCAGCCTGATGCTGGTGCTCGGCTTGTTGTTCATCTACCTGCCGATGCTGATCCTGGTGATCTACTCGTTCAACGCCTCCAAGCTGGTGACGGTGTGGGGCGGTTGGTCGATCAAGTGGTACATCGGCCTGCTGGATAACCAGCAGCTGATGGGTTCGGTCATGCGCTCCCTGGAAATTGCCTGCTACACCGCCGTGGCGGCCGTGGCCCTGGGCACCCTGGCGGCGTTCGTGCTGACCCGGATCACCCGCTTCAAGGGCCGCACCCTGTTCGGTGGCCTGGTCACCGCGCCGCTGGTGATGCCCGAGGTGATCACCGGCCTGTCGCTGTTGCTGCTGTTCGTGGCCATGGCCCAGGCGGTCGGTTGGCCTCAGGAACGCGGGATCGTCACCATCTGGATCGCCCACACCACGTTCTGCGCTGCTTATGTGGCGGTGGTGGTGTCGGCGCGCCTGCGCGAGCTGGACCTGTCCATTGAAGAGGCGGCGATGGACCTGGGGGCGCGGCCGTGGAAGGTGTTCTTCCTGATCACCATCCCGATGATCGCGCCGTCTCTGGCGGCTGGCGGCATGATGTCTTTTGCCCTGTCCCTGGACGACCTGGTACTGGCCAGCTTCGTTTCCGGTCCGGGCTCCACCACCTTGCCGATGGAAGTGTTCTCGGCGGTGCGCCTGGGGGTGAAACCTGAGATCAACGCCGTGGCCAGCCTGATCCTGCTGGCGGTGTCCCTGGTGACCTTCCTGGTCTGGTTCTTCAGCCGCCGCGCCGAAGAAGCCCGCAAGCGGGCGATCCAGCAGGCCATCGAGGAAAGCGCCGCCGACTCCTGGAAACAGCCGGAAGTGCGTCGGCCGCAAAGGGTGGAAACTGCCTGAGCCGTGTACAGTGCTGAAAAAAACCTCGCCCCTGAACGGGAGCGAGGTTTTTTTTGCCTTGAACTGTCCCGTCTGGGACGATCGAGGCCGCTGGGCGATCAAGGCTTCAGGCTGTCATACGCCTCCAGTGTCCGCAGTGAGTAGATGTAGGCCGCACCGGCATTCAGCGAGATCGCCGTGGCCAGGGTCGCGGCCACTTCTTCGCGGGTGGCGCCGGCCTTGATCGCGGCGTCGGCATGCACGCCAATACAGCCGTCACAGCGAGTGGTGATGGCCACGGCTATGGAAATCAGCTCGCGAGTCTTGGCGTCGAGCACGTTGTTTTCTTCAGCGGCTTCACCCAGGGCCATATAGGCCTGGACCATTTTCGGGTTGCTCTTGCCCAGGGAACCAAAGGCTTTCTTGATGGTAGGCAGCAGTTCGGACCAGTTATGGAACATCGTATTCACTCCGGGATGGGTTGAGGGAGTACTGTGGCAACACTCTCAGTCTTGACCATCCTGGCGTTTCGGGCCTGTCCGATTTGCTCAGTTATCTGTCCGATACGCTCCAATGAATTCGATCGGCATTCTCATCGCCCAGGCTGGCGTTTGCGGCAGCCTCGATCTGCGCTGCCCGTTTACCGGGGCGCGCGGGCCGGCAGCAGCTTCAGGGTGCTGCGGGTGTTGGCGGTGACTTCCTCTTCGCTGAAGTGCGCCTGCTGATAGACCCCTTCGATATAGGCTTCGGCCTGGTCATCGTAGTGCCTGTCGAACAGTACGCCGCTCTGGCCCACCGGGTTGATGGTCAGGCTATGGGCCGGGTCGGCGAAGTCGATGATGCGCCGGGTCGAGGGCCCGTAGACCACCGACCAGGGCGCCGGACCGATCTTGGCGGTGAGGTTGTTCGGCACCTCATGGCTGCCGGGAGCGTCCAGGGGGCCGACGTTGAACAGCCGGTCCAGGGGCTTCTGCATGCCCAGCGGGTGGCCGTGGGTCAGGGTGTGGGCCGTGCCCCAGCGCCATTGCGCCGGGTTGGCGCCTAGGGTCAGCCGCAGGTGCTCGATGCTGGCGCGCCAAGCCACCTTGACCGTGTCCGCGCGGCTTTCGCGTTGGGGGGTGGTGCGGTTGTCCCACCAGGGCGAGTCGGGGTCGGCGGCCAGCCGGGGCAGGGCGGCGTCCACCACGCGTGCCTGGATCAGGGCGTCGAAATAGGCGTCCCCGAGTTTTTCATGGAAGGTGGCATCGGCCAGGTTGAACAGGAACTGGTTGAACAGCGTGGCGCTGGTGGACTCCAGGGGGTAGTCGCCTTGCCACTTCGCCAGTTGCTCCACCAGCTTCAACTCCTCAGGGTCGCTGACCACTTCACGCAACACGGGTAAAAGCGGCGCCAAGAGGCGCGGTCCATAGGCGGTGGTGGTGCCCAGTTGCAGTTTCTGGGTGTTCTCCAGGTCCCATTTCTGGCTCTTGTCGCTCAGTTGCCGGTCCAGTTGCTGGCCGCGGTCGGCGAGGTTGTAGTAGCCGGGAATCTCCATGCCCGTGGCGGATACCGGCTGGAAGTTGGCGGAGACGATATAGCCCCGAGCCGGGTTTTCCTCTTGAGGGTTGGCGCTGAAGGGGTAGAAGCCTTCCTTGTCCGCCAGGTTGCTGCTGCCGTCGAGGATGAAGGCCGGCTTGGCGCCGGCCGGGCGCTTGGGCAGCAGGGCTGCGGCCCACCAGCCGATGTCGCCCTTGGCGTTGGCCCAGACAATGTTCAGCCCCGGTGCATGGACCTTGGCTGCCGCGGCGCGGGCCTTGGCCAGGGTGTCGGCGCGATTGAGCTGGTAGAAGCCGTCCAGGATCGGGTTCGGGGTTTCCAGGAAGCCCCACCACATGGCGATCGGTGCCTTGCCCACGGTGGTGCCGAGCATGTCGTTGATGATCGGGCCGTGGGGCGACTGGCGCAGACTCAGGGTCACCGGGGCCTGGCCCTTGACCGCAATCTGCTGCTCGCTGCTGATCAGGTCCACCCATTTGTCGTGAAACCAGACCTGGTTGGGGTTCTCCGGGTTGACCTTTTCGGCGATCAGGTCGAGGTCATCGTTCTGGAACATGGTCAGGCTCCAGCCGAAGTCCAGGTTGTGACCGAGGAAGGCGAAGGGCACCAGCGCCTGGTGGTGGCCGTAGAGTTCGAAGCCGGGCGCCGAAAGCTGGGCTTCGTACCACACCGACGGCAGCGAGTAGCGGATATGCGGGTCGCCGGCCAGCAGCGCGCGGCCACTCTTGGTCCGCGAGCCGGAAACCACCCAGGCATTGCTGCCCTCGAATTGCGGCAGCCCGGCGTCCTCCAGGGCTTCCTGGCTCACCCGGGCGATCTGCCCGAGGTCCCGCCAGTCAACGGCGGCCAATGGTGGTGAGGGCTGCCCTTTGCCCTTGGCAAGCACGCCCTTGGCCAGCACACCCTTGGGCTGCCAGTCGAGGTCGAACACCTTCAGGTAATCATTGCCCAGCTGGTCGCGGATGTAGGTCAGCAGCGGTTCGGTGCGAAAGGCCATGGCGAAGCTGTAGGCCATGAAACCGGCGACGCTGACGGTGTCCTCTGCGGTGAAGGGGCGCTTGTGGATGCCCAGGACGTCGAATTCGAGGGGGCTGGCGTGCGTGTCCTGATATTGGTTGATGCCGTCCAGATAGGCTTCCAGGGCCTTCCAGGCGGGGGACTGGCGATCGAGCCCCGCCACGTAGCTGTCAGCCCGCTCGCGAATTCGCAGGCTGCGGAACAGCTTGTCGGTGTCCAGCAGCTTGGGCCCGAGGACCTGCGCCAGCTCGCCCCGGGACAGGCGCCGCAGCATTTCCATCTGGAACAGCCGGTCCTGGGCGTGCACGTAGCCCAGGGCACGGTACAGGTCGGCTTCGTTTTCGGCGCGGATGTGTGGCACGCCGCGTTCGTCGTAGCGCACGGTGACCGAGCCCTGCAGGCCGTTGAGCTCGATCTGGCCCTGGCGCGTCGGCTGCTTGCTGTACAGATAACCGGCCACTCCTGCCAGGAGGGCGAGGATCAGTACGGCGACGACGGTCAGGCTGCGTTTCATGCGGGCTCCTTGCTGTTGTTGTATTCAATGCCGCCTCGGGAGAGCAGCAGAGATTTAGCACAAGTCAGGGGCCCGCGCAGGAGCCAGTCCTTGAATAGTCGCGAATGCCTTACTGGGCCGGCCAGGGGCAGTAGCAGCCGATGGCCAGGGTATGGGTGGCGCTGACCTGGCGATTGCCCTCCAGGGCCTGGAGGATGGGCTCGATGAAACTGTTGCTGGAGTTGCAGGTCAGGCCTTCGCTGTAGGGGCCGAAATACGCCAGCTTGCCATTGCGGTCCCAGATCGCCACTGCTGGGCTGGCGGGAATCTGATCGGCACCAGGCAGGCTGTCGAGGGGCTTCAAGCGGTTCAGGGTGGCGGGCAACTGGCCGTGGCTGCCGGGTTTCTGCACTGCGTAGAACTCGACGCCGCGGGGGCTGTAGGTTTCGATCAGCTCGGCCAGGTGCTGCTGGTTGCCGACGTTGCACGGGCAGGCCGGGTCCCAGAAGTGCACCAGGCGGATCGCCCCTGGGCCGGCCAGCTCCGCGGGCAGTTGCAGGGCGTCGCCGGAGAACATCGCCGTGTGCTCGCTGAACGCCCGCAGGTAGCGGCTCTGGAACCATTCGTAGGCGTTCCACAGCACGACGGCGCAGATCAGGACAAGCAGGCTGGCAAGCAGGGGCGTGCGGTAAGACTGGCGCATTGGGATCGGTCCTCGAAGGTCGCGTAGCTTGCCATGCTTGCCGCGACAGATGAATATCGCAGGCCCAGAAAGCCCGTTTTGTCGCCGGTACCCCCGCTTTGGAATCCTCTATGTCCGCCACTTTCGATCCCGACCATCTGCGTGCCAGCCTACAACCCCTGGTCGCCGGGCAGCCCTTGTCGGCGCAGGGGCAGGCCTACCAGCGTTTCTATGGTCTGGATTTCGCCGGGCGGGCGATGGTGCCACGCAGCCGCCTGGGGCGTTTCCAGGTGGACGGCTATGAAGTGGTGAGCCAGGCCTGGTGGCCGGAGCAGCCACGGGCCACGCTGTTTCTGTTCCACGGTTTCTACGATCACATGGGCTTGTACCGGCATGTGATCGAGTGGGCGCTGCAGCGCCGCTTCGTGGTGATTTCCTGCGATTTGCCCGGGCACGGCCTGTCCAGTGGCGAGCGGGCCAGCATCGATGACTTCGCGGTGTATCAGCGGGTGCTGCAAGGGCTGTTCGCCGAGGCCCGGTCCCTGGCGCTGCCCGAGCCCTGGCACCTGTTCGGGCAAAGCACTGGCGGCGCAATCATCATGGATCACCTGCTCAACCAGGGCGCCGAGAGCCCGGCCCAGGGGCAGGTGATTCTGCTATCGCCCCTGGTGCGGCCTCGGGCCTGGGGCTGGTCGATGCTCAGCTACTACGTGCTGCGGCCCTTCGTCACCGGCATTGCCCGACGCTTCAGCGAGAACTCCAACGACCCGGACTTCCTTGCTTTCCTCCAGGCCGATCCGTTGCAACCGCAGCGCTTGCCAACGGCCTGGGTGGGGGCGCTGTCACGCTGGATCAAGCGCCTGGAAGCGGCGCCATGCAGTTCCAGGCAGCCGCTGATCGTCCAGGGGGACGCGGACATGACCGTGGATTGGCAGCACAATCTGCAGGTGATTCGCCGCAAGTTCGCCACGCCCGAGGTGCTGATGCTGCCGCAAGCCCGGCACCACCTGGCGAATGAGATTCCGCTGTACCGCGACCAGTATTTTGCTTTTCTGACCCAGCATGTCTGAGCCGCGGGAGCGCGTCTGCCTTGCAGCCTGCGGCAGCGGCCCCTTGCGCAGCCTCGCGGGCTCGGCGGCTACAGGTGAGTTGCTGGGTCAGGGGGCGAGGCTGGAGGTGCTCTGACCGACCGCCAGGCCGGCGCGAATCGCCGCCAGGGCGGCCTGGTAATAGGCCTTGCCTTCGCTGGACTCGGCAAAGGTGGCGAATTCTTCCAGTTCGGTGTCGGAAAGATCCCGATAGACATACAGCAGGGTGTTGTTCAGGTCGTTGCCGATCTGCTGCATCAGGCGCTGGCGCTGGCCATTGAGCATGCCCTGGGCCTGACCGCCACCCAGCAGGCCGGGAATCATCTGGCTCAGGCTGTCGGCGGCGACACCGGCGATCGCCAGGCTGACCTCCGCTCCTGCTTCCCGGGCCGGCAGGGCCTGGGCCAGGTGGCCGATGATCAACTGGCGGTTGTCGCTGGCCTGCATCTTCGGCAGGCCCTGAGCGTTTTTGGCCAATTGGTCGCGGCGGGTTGCCAGCAGTTCGGCGGCGACGATCTTGCGCCCCAGGGGCGATTGGAAGAAGGCCAGGGCCGGTCCGGGATCGGCCAGGTTCTGCCGCAGCTGGGCCTCGGCGCGACGGTCCACGGCCTGAGGCGCGAAACGCTGGTTGCTGTTGTCCACCAGGGCCTGGTAGACCGCCGGCGGCAGGCTGTTCTGGTAGCGCTGCTGGGCGGCGTTGAGGGCATCGTTGAAATGCGCGCGCTGTTCTGCCCAGCCGGCGACCTTGTACAACTGGTCGTGGCTGTCTGCCCAGGCAGGCAAGGCGCAGAACATCAACAGTGAGAAAAGCAAACGGCGCATAAGGACTCCTGTCAGCAGTCGACTATTCTCCGGGGCAAGACGGTGGTTGTCGAGAATTCGTATCAGCATCGCTCGGCAAACCGATGATGTGTAAGCCCATTGAAAAAAATGCTCGATCCTCCGCTCTGCGGCTCTGTCGGATTTATCTGATGCTGGATACTATGCGCGCCATGCAAATACCCTCTGATCATCCGCTGTTGTTGAACATTGTCGACGACCTGGCCGCCTGTGGCTGGTCGCAGCAAAATGTCTTTCTGTCCGAGGCTCTGACCCTCGAACTGGCGGCTGAGTGCCGTAAACGTGCGGCTGAAGGTGAGCTGGCGCCGGCGGCGGTGGGGCGCGGGCCGGCCCAGGAGATCCGCGAGGGTATCCGTGGCGACCATATCCAGTGGCTCGAACCAGGCCAGGCCGATGCCGTCGATACGTACCTGGGGTTGATGGACAGCTTGCGCGAGGCCCTCAACCGAGGGCTGTTTCTCGGCCTTGAGGATTTCGAGTGCCACTTCGCGATGTACCCGCCGGGGGCTTTCTACAAGCGTCACGTGGATCGTTTTCGCGATGATGACCGGCGCATGGTCTCGGCGGTGATCTACCTCAATGAGCAGTGGCTGCCCGAGCAGGGCGGGCAGTTGCGCATGTACCTCAATGACCAGGGGCAATACGATGTGGTCCCTGTCGGGGGGCGGCTGGTGGTGTTTCTATCCGGTGAGGTCCCCCATGAAGTCCTGCCCGCGACCCGGGAACGCCTGTCTCTGACCGGCTGGTTCCGGCGCCGTGGTAACGAGCCGTTCTGAACATGCACAAGATCCTGGTCAGCCGCTGCCTGTTGGGCCACCGCGTACGCTACGACGGCGGTGCCAGCGGCCCGTTCGATCAACTGGCCGCCTGGCTGCAAGAGGGGCGGGTGGTTGCGCTGTGCCCGGAAGTGGCCGGCGGCTTGCCGACGCCACGGGCGGCGGCGGAGATTCCCGGTGGGCAAGGGGTCGATGTGCTTGAGGGACGGGCACCGGTGATGACCACCGAAGGCGAAGATGTCAGCGCGCAATTCCTCTCTGGGGCCCGGCAGGCCCTGGAGCTGGTGGAACAGCACGGGATCCGCGTTGCCGTGCTCAAGGCCAACAGCCCGTCTTGCGGCAACCTGCAGACCTATGACGGCAGCTTCCGCGGGGTCAAGGTCTCGGGGGAGGGTGTCACCGCCGCCTTGCTCAAGCAGCACGGCGTGCAGGTCTTCAGTGAGCTGCAACTACCCGAAGCCGCCAGCGCCCTCGCCGCCTTGTCCTTGTAGCCGCTGCCGAGCTCTAGCAAGGCTGCGAAAAGGCTCGCAGAGCCTTGCTTGGCGATCTCCAGCTGGCCATCAAACTCCTTCGTCCCGTTCGCCGCCTGCGGCAGCGGCTACAGATGAGGTTTACTGCCCGGCTTCGGCCTTGGGCGGCTTGCTGGCATCCATGCCGAACCATTTCTCTGACAGGGCCATCAGGCGCCCGTCGGCCTTGATCCGCTGCAGAGCGCTGTCCAGGCTGGCGTGAAATGCCGGGTTGCCCTTCTGAAAAGGGATCGCCAGGCTCAGGGTCGGCCCGACCTTGGCGCCTTCCTTCACCGGCAGGCGGCTGTCGCGAATGGCATAGGGAATCAGCAGGCGGTCGCTGATTGCGGCGTCGATCTGTTTGTCCGCCACATCCCTGATGGGCTGTTGGGCATCGGCGTAGCTGCGCAGGTTGATCCCTTCCACCGTCCGCGCCTGGTCAACGAACTGGCTGCCCTGGGCCACGCCCAGAGCCTGGCCGCGCAAGGCCTGCAAGGAAAACAGCGGGCGCTGTTCTTCCTTGCGCACAATCAATTGCGCACTGGAATAGCTGTAGGGTTCGCTGAAGTCGAAACGATCCTTGAGTTCCGGGGTCATTGCTATGTGGTTGATCGCCACGTCGAACTTGCCGCTCTCGACGCCTGGCAGCAGTTCAGCCGCCTCGGTCACCACGAAGTCCGCGCGTACGTCCAGCTCGCTGGCCAGCAATTGCCCCAACTCCACCTCGAAGCCGGTGAGTTTGCCGTCGTCCTTGAAGTTGAAGGGCGGTGTATCCGCTTCCAGGGCGATACGCAGTTCACCGCGGTCGTTGATGTCGTCCATCAGTTCGGCTTGAGCGCAAGTGCTCACAAGGGGCAGCAAAAGTATCAGGCCAGGCAGGAAACGCATGGTCACTCCTTGAATTTATATGAGCGATGCGCCGTTCAGGCTCGCTTTGCTAAGGTGTTGAGTGCCTTCGACAACGAATTGCCACGAAGTTGTCATAACCGTAAAAGATTTGCGGAAAAACTGGAGAAGATAATGAAAATTTTTATGTCGCGTGCTGCTTTGGCCGGTCTGTTGCTGGGAGCCTCGATGCTGGCCGGTGCAGCGGAAATTCCTCGTACAGAGGCACCTGCCGGCGCCAAGGTGTTTATTGTTTCCCCAGCCGACGGGGCCACCGTGGACAAGACCTTCAAGGTCAAGTTCGGCGTTGAAGGCATTGCCCTGGCTCCGGCGGGCGATCAGACCGCCAACACCGGCCACCATCACCTGCTGATCGACGTCGACCAGCTACCGGCCGAGAACCTGCCGATCCCGATGGACGCCAACCACCTGCATTTCGGCAAGGCCCAGACCGAGACCGAAGTGACCCTGGCCCCAGGCAAGCACACCCTGCAACTGGAATTGGGCGACAAGAACCACGTGCCGTTCAGCCCGGTGATCGTCTCCAAGAAAATCACAGTCACAGTGAAATAATCGTAAACGCCGCACAAAAAAAGGGAGCCTTTCAAGGCTCCCTTTTTTTGTGCGGCCAACTGCAAGGTTTCAGCTTCAAGCTGCAAGTCAGCACGGGCTCTGGCTTGCAGCTTGAAACTTGCCGCTTGAAGCTGCTCTTAGAACAGCACACGGCAACGGATGGTGCCGTTGATGTGCTGCAGCTTCTCTTGCGCCAGGTCCGAGTACTCGGCGTCGACGTCGATCACCACGTAGCCGACCTTTTCGTTGGTCTGCAGGAACTGACCGGAAATGTTGATGCCGTTTTCGGCGAAGACCTTGTTGATCTCGCTCATCACGCCCGGAATGTTCTCGTGGATGTGCAGCAGACGGTGCTTGCCCGGGTGGGCCGGCAGCGCCACTTCAGGGAAGTTGACCGAGGATACCGAGGTACCGTTGTCGCTGTACTTGACCAGTTTCTCCGCCACTTCCAGGCCGATGTTGGCTTGGGCTTCAGCGGTGGAGCCGCCGATGTGCGGAGTCAGGATCACGTTGTCCAGGCCGCGCAGCGGGCTCTCGAACTCTTCGTCGTTGGAACGCGGCTCGACCGGGAACACGTCGATGGCGGCGCCGATCAGGTGCTTGTCCTTGATCGCGTCCGCCAGGGCGTCCAGCTCGACCACGGTGCCGCGAGCGGCGTTGATCAGGATGCCGCCCTTCTTGATGGCGCGGATTTCCTTCTCACCGATCATCCACTGGGTCGCCGGAGTTTCCGGTACGTGCAGGGTCACGATGTCGGACATGCCCAGCAGTTCGTGCAGGTTGCCCACCTGGGTAGCGTTGCCCAGTGGCAGCTTGGTCACGGTGTCGTAGAAGAACACCTGCATGCCCAAGCCTTCGGCCAGGACCGACAACTGAGTACCAATGGAGCCATAACCGACGATACCCAGCTTCTTGCCGCGGATTTCGAAGGAGTTGGCCGCGCTCTTGATCCAGCCGCCACGGTGGCAGGAAGCGTTTTTCTCAGGGATGCCGCGCAGCAGCAGGATGGCTTCGGCCAGCACCAGCTCGGCGACCGAGCGAGTGTTGGAGTAAGGCGCGTTGAACACCGCGATACCGCGTTCGCGAGCCGCGGACAGGTCAACCTGGTTGGTGCCGATGCAGAAGCAGCCCACTGCGACCAGTTTCTTCGCGTGGTCGAAGATCTCTTCGGTCAGTTGAGTGCGGGAGCGAATGCCGATGAAGTGTGCATCGGCGATCTTTTCCTTGAGCTGGGCTTCCGGCAGAGAACCGGTGAGGTACTCGATGCTGGTGTAGCCGGCGGCCTTGAGGACGTCGACAGCGGATTGGTGGACGCCTTCGAGGAGAAGGAACTTGATCTTGCTCTTATCGAGAGAAGTCTTGCTCATCTGCGTAAACCTGTGTCCCGGAGAAAAATGGCAGGGAAGTGGACAGCTTGAGCTGACCTGGGCGGCACTAAGCCGACACCGCAGAAGGCCCTTGGGCACTCTCCTGCGGGGGCGGTATGCTAGCATACGCGCCCCGCTAAACACTCATTCCTGCGACGTGAAGCGTTCTCAGGATGACCATGAATTGTTCGAGAGTTCTGCTGATGACCAATCCTGCCCTGATTGATGAGCTGAAGACCCTGGTTGAGCCTGGCAAGGTGCTGACCGACGCTGACTCCCTGAATGCTTATGGCAAGGATTGGACCAAGCATTTCGCCCCAGCCCCGACGGCCATCGTGTTTCCCAAGACCATCGAGCAGGTCCAGGCCATCGTGCGTTGGGCCAATCAGCACCAGGTTGCGCTGGTGCCGTCGGGCGGTCGCACCGGGCTTTCGGCAGCCGCCGTGGCGGCCAATGGCGAAGTGGTGGTGTCCTTCGACTACATGAACCAGATTCTCGACCTGAACCTCACCGACCGCACCGCGGTGTGCCAGCCGGGCGTGGTCACCGAGCAGTTGCAGAACCTGGCGCACGAAAACGGCTTGTACTACCCGGTGGATTTCGCTTCGGCAGGTTCCAGCCAGATTGGCGGCAACATCGGCACCAATGCCGGCGGGATCAAGGTGATTCGCTACGGCATGACCCGCAACTGGGTGGCCGGCATGAAAGTGGTGACCGGCAAGGGCGACCTGCTGGAGTTGAACAAGGACCTGATCAAGAACGCCACCGGTTACGACCTGCGCCAGCTGTTCATCGGCGCCGAGGGCACCCTGGGCTTCGTGGTCGAGGCCACCATGCGCCTGGATCGGGCGCCAAAGAACCTCACCGCGATGGTGCTCGGCACCGCCGACTTCGATTCGATCATGCCGGTGCTGCATGCCTTCCAGAGCAAGCTTGATCTGACCGCCTTCGAGTTCTTCTCCGACAAGGCCCTGGCCAAGGTTCTGGCCCGTGGCGACGTGCCGGCGCCGTTCGAATCCGAATGCCCGTTCTACGCGCTGCTGGAATTCGAAGCCACCACCGAGGAGGTGGCCAACCACGCCCTGGAAACCTTCGAGCACTGTGTCGAGCAGGGCTGGGTGCTGGACGGCGTGATGAGCCAGAGCGAAACCCAGCTGCACAACCTGTGGAAGCTGCGCGAGTACATCTCCGAAACCATTTCCCACTGGACGCCGTACAAGAACGACATTTCGGTCACCGTATCGAAAGTTCCGGCCTTCCTTCAGGAAATCGATGCCATTGTCGGCAAGCACTACCCGGATTTCGAAATCGTCTGGTTCGGCCACATCGGCGACGGCAACCTGCACTTGAACATCCTCAAGCCGGACAACCTGAGCAAGGACGAGTTCTTTGCCAAGTGCGCCACCGTCAACAAGTGGGTGTTCGAAACCGTGGAGAAATACAACGGTTCGATCTCTGCCGAGCACGGCGTGGGCATGACCAAGCGCGATTACCTGACCTACAGCCGCTCGCCGGTCGAGATCGAGTACATGAAAGCGGTCAAGGCGGTATTCGATCCGAACGGCATCATGAACCCGGGCAAGATCTTCGCCGTTTGAGCGCAAGCGGCACCCTGATGAAGCACACAAGCAGGAGTCGGTAATGAGCTATCAGCACCAGTATGTCGACGGTACCCGGATTCATTTTCCGGTGGGCAAGTTGGTATGTATCGGCCGCAACTACGCCGAGCACGCCAAGGAACTGGATAACCCCGTTCCTACCGAGCCCCTGCTGTTTATCAAGCCGGGCAGTTGCGTGGTGCCTCTGGAGGGCGGTTTCAGCATCCCGACCGAGCGCGGTTCGGTGCACTACGAAGCGGAAATTGCAGTGTTGATCGGCAAGCCGCTGTCCACCCAGCCCAGCCGCGAAGAAGTGCTGGATGCCATCTCCGGCTTTGCCCCGGCACTGGACCTGACCCTGCGTGACAAACAGGCCGAGCTGAAAGCCAAGGGCCTGCCGTGGGAAATTTCCAAGTGCTTCGACGGGGCGGCGGTCCTTGCGCCCTTCGTGGTGAGCAGCAGCTTTGCCGACCTGAGCGACATCGGCATCCGCCTGACCATCAACGGCGAAGTACGCCAGGACGGCAACAGCAGCGTCATGCTCAATCCCATCGTGCCGATGATTCAGTACATGGCCGGTTGCTTCTCCCTGCAGGCCGGTGACGTCATCCTCACCGGCACACCGGTGGGGGTCGGCCCGCTGCATGTCGGTGATGAGCTGGTGCTGGAGCTACCCGGCGTCAGCCGTTTCACCAGCAGCGTCCGTTGATTCGAATCTTTTGCGCTGGCCCTGGAATCCAGGGCGCAGCGTAGATAGGGCGGCGCTCTTTAACCGGTTTTTCACATTTTCTCCGGATAATTCCGTAGCTTGTGGTTCGCGGATCTGAAATTCGTGTGCTATTACCATTGGCCGAGCTTCTGGAATCTGTGTAATGGACGCCCACCCCCTACCCAAACCTCACCCCATTCGTCGCCTGCGAGTGCGCATGCGCTGGTACTCCTGGCTGCTGCTGGCGGGCGTGATCTGCTATGGCGTTGCCAGTCTCATGCACTGGGATGATCGTGGCGCGCTTTGGGTCCAGGAAGGTTTTGTCAGTACCGCCGAGCGCAGCGCCAGCGTCTGGTTGCCCAGCTACCGGGCGGTCATCGATGCCAAGGCCTTGCCGGGCATGGAGCGCGATGAAGCCTCCGACCTTTCCTACAATCCGCAAACCAAAACCCTGTTTTCAGTGATGGGCAAGAACCCGTTTCTGGTGGAGTTGACCCTGCAAGGCGACGTCCTGCGTAAAATGCCCCTGGTGGGCTGGAGCAACCCGGAAGGGGTCGCGGTCCTGGAAAACGGCCTGCTGGCGATTGTCGATGAGCGCCAGCATTCGCTGGTGATCGTCAAGGTCGACGCCAATACCCAAGCGCTGAATATCGCCGATTTCCCCCAATACGACCTGGGCCCTTCGAAAGACCAGAACAAGGCCTTCGAAGGTATTGCCTGGAACCCGCGCAAGCAGCAGTTGCTGTTGGGCGAGGAGCGGCCACCGGCCCTGTTCACCTGGAGCAGCGACGGTAGCCAGGTGCTCAAGGGCGACAAGCAGAAGCTGGCCAGTGACGAACTCGACCTGCGCAACCTTTCGGCCCTGGGCATTGACCCGCGCACCGGGCACACCCTGGTGCTCTCGGCCGACTCTCACCTGCTGCTGGAGCTGGACGAGCAGGGCGAGCAGGTCAGCTTCATGGCCTTGCTCGGTGGCTTCAACGGCTTGGAGAAAACCATTCCCCGGGCTGAAGGCGTGGCCATGGACGAAGCTGGCAACCTGTATATGGTCAGCGAGCCCAACCTGTTCTATCGCTTCGAGAAACAGTGAGCCCGGGCTCGGCGCCTGAGCCGGGCCACTCGCGGCATTAAGCTTGAATTCAGTCGGCTGTGATATTTCATGCGCCTGTCCTGATTTCGAGCCGCCCCGCCATGTATCGCCTGACCCGTCTGCAACCCCTCTACCTGATCCTCTGCCTGATGGCCGTGCTGCTGGCGGCGTTTGTCCACAACCACCGGTTGTGGCAGCGCGCCTGGTTCGACTGGCAATCCTATTGGCAGGTGGCGGCCCCCCAGTCCCTGGGGCTGGGCGACTATCGGGTGGTGCTGGAGGCACAGCCCATAGAGGGCCTGGATGAAGTCTCGGCGCTGACCTACGACCCGCTGCGCAACAGCCTGTTCACCGTGACCAACAAGAATGCCGAGCTGGTCGAGCTGTCCCTGGAGGGGCGGGTTCTGCGGCGTATCGCCCTGGTGGGCTTTGGCGATCCGGAGGCGGTGGAGTTCATCAGCGCCAATACCTACGTGATCAGCGACGAGCGCCAGCACCGCTTGATCAAGATTCAGCTGAACGATGAAACCACGGTGGTGGAGGCGGCGGAGGCCGAGCAGATCACCCTTGGCGTGCACCTCTCGGGGAACAAGGGCTTCGAAGGGCTGGCCTACGATTCAAAGGGCCAGCGCCTGTTCGTGGCTAAGGAGCGCGACCCGATGTTGATCTATGAAGTGCAGGGCTTTCCCCATCACGATCCGGAAAAATCCTACGGGGTGCACGTGCTTAACAACCCCGAGCGCGATGCCGGACTCTTTGTGCGCGACCTTTCCAGCCTGCAATACGACGAGCGCAGCGGCCATCTGCTGGCCTTGTCGGACGAGTCGCGCCTGGTGGTGGAGCTGGACGTGGATGGGCGCCCGCTCAGCACCCTGGCCTTGGGCAAGGGGCGGCAAGGTCTGGACAGGTCCGTGCCACAGGCGGAAGGAATGGCCATGGATGATGCTGGCACCCTGTACCTGGTGAGCGAGCCGAATCTGTTCTACGTCTTCAAGAAGTCGACACAGTAGAAGCTGGCTTGCCAGCGAAGAGGCCTTGCAGGCCGTCCACGCTGGCAAGCCGGCCGGCTCAGGCCTTGAGGGTTTTCACCCCTTCAGCGGTGCCCAGCAGCAGCACATCGGCAGGGCGCGCGGCGAACAGGCCGTTGGTGACCACGCCGACGATGGCGTTGATCTGGCTTTCCAGTTCCACCGGGTGGGTGATCTGCATGTTGTGCACGTCGAGGATGATGTTGCCGTTGTCGGTGATCACGCCTTCGCGGTACACCGGGTCGCCGCCCAGCTTCACCAGCTCACGGGCCACATGGCTGCGGGCCATCGGAATCACTTCTACCGGCAGCGGGAAGTTGCCCAGCACCGGCACCAGCTTGCTGGCGTCGGCGATGCAGATGAAGGTCTTGGCCACGGCGGCAACGATCTTTTCCCGGGTCAGGGCGGCGCCGCCACCCTTGATCAGGTTCAGGTGCTCATCGCTCTCGTCGGCGCCGTCGATGTAGAACTCCAGGTCGCTCACGGTATTGAGCTCGTACACCGGAATCCCGTGGCCCTTGAGGCGCGCGGCGGTGGCTTCGGAGCTGGCCACGGCGCCGTCGAAGGCGCCCTTGTGCAGGGCCAGGGCGTCGATGAAGCAGTTGGCGGTGGAGCCGGTGCCGACCCCGACGATGCTCTTGTCATCGAGTTTCGGGAGGATAAGGTCGACGGCGGCCTGGGCGACGGCCTGTTTGAGTTGATCCTGGGTCATGCGGGCTCCGAAGCGGGCAAGGGGGGCACAAAGGCCGGCATTATAGGCGCCGCGGCAGATCAGGTCATTGCCCGTTTGGCTAATCGGCCGGGGTGGCCGGGGAGTTCACACGGCGGGGCAGAGGCGGCGAGGGCGCTGGCTAAAACCTCGGTATTCGTGTGGTCGCCCGGGCAAACGCTGGGTTAGACTCCTTGGCCCTGCCCAACCCGCTCAGTGATGCTTTCCGATGCTCGAACAGTACGTCAAGAAGATCCTCACCTCGCGCGTTTATGACGTTGCCGTAGAAACCCCATTGCAGACTGCCCGCCAGCTCTCCGAGCGGCTGGGCAATCAGATCTGGCTCAAGCGCGAAGACTTGCAGCCGGTGTTCTCGTTCAAGATCCGCGGCGCCTACAACAAGCTGACCCAGCTCAGCGACGCCGAGCGCGCTCGCGGCGTGGTCACCGCGTCGGCCGGCAACCACGCCCAGGGCCTGGCCCTGGCGGCCAAGGTGCTGGGGGTCAAGGCCACCATCGTGATGCCCAAGACCACCCCGGAGATCAAGGTCGAAGGCGTGCGTTCCCGTGGCGGCAAAGTGGTGCTGCACGGCGACACCTTCCCCGAGGCGCTGGCCTATTCGCTGAAGCTGGTGGATGAAAAAGGCTACGTCTACATCCACCCCTACGATGATCCGCACACCATTGCCGGGCAGGGCACGGTGGCCATGGAGATTCTGCGCCAGCACCCGGGCCCGTTGGACGCGATTTTCGTTCCGGTAGGTGGCGGCGGGTTGATCGCCGGCATTGCCGCCTATGTGAAATACCTGCGCCCGGAAACCAAGATCATCGGCGTCGAGCCGGACGATTCCAACTGCCTGCAAGCCGCCATGGCCGCGGGCGAGCGGGTGGTGCTGCCAACCGTGGGGATCTTCGCCGACGGCGTGGCGGTGGCGCAGATTGGCCAGCACACCTTCGACATCTGCAAAGACTATGTGGACGAAGTGATCACCGTCAGCACCGACGAGATCTGTGCCGCAATCAAGGATATCTACGACGATACCCGCTCGATCACTGAACCTGCCGGCGCCCTGGGTGTGGCCGGGATCAAGAAGTACGTCGAGCAGCGCGGTATCAGCGGGCAGACCCTGGTGGCGATCGACTCCGGGGCCAACGTCAACTTCGACCGCCTGCGCCACGTGGCCGAGCGCGCCGAGCTGGGCGAGGGCCGTGAAGCCATCATCGCCGTGACCATTCCCGAGAAGCCGGGCAGTTTCAAAGCCTTCTGCGAAGCGGTGGGCAAGCGCCAGATCACCGAGTTCAACTACCGCTACAACACCGGCAGCGAAGCGCACATCTTCGTCGGCGTGCAGACTCACCCGGAAAACGATCCGCGCAGCGCCCTGATCGCCAGCCTGACCGAGCAGGGCTTTCCGGTGATCGACCTGACCGACAACGAACTGGCCAAGCTGCACATCCGCTACATGGTCGGTGGCCATGCCGAGAAGGTCAGCGACGAAGTGGTGCTGCGTTTCGAGTTTCCAGAGCGTCCGGGTGCACTGTTCAACTTCCTCAACAAGCTGGGCGGGCGCTGGAACATCTCGATGTTCCACTACCGTAACCACGGCGCGGCCGACGGCCGGGTCGTCGCCGGCCTGCAAGTGCCCGCCGACGAGCGTCACCTGGTGCCAGCGGCGCTGGAGCAGATCGGTTATCCGTACTGGGATGAAAGCGACAACCCGGCGTATCAGCTGTTCCTTGGCTGAACGACTACGCTGAGGATCGGAGCCTTAAGGACGCGAGAACATGGAAACACTGAGCACGCTGAAGACGCTTCATGTACTGGCCACCGTACTGCTGTTGGGCAGTGCCCTGGGGCTGGCGGTCTGGGTCTGGCGCCTGCGCCGCCAGGGTGATGCCACGGTTTACAGCCGGGTGTTGCATCGTCCGGGGCTGTTTGGCTGGTTGCTGCTGGCCATCGGTCTGCTGAGCCTGCCGTTCAGTGGCTGGTGGATGGTGCATCGGGTGGGCTGGCCGTTGGGCCAGGCCTGGCTCCTGGGTTCCAGCGTGCTCTATACCCTGGGCGCCCTGGCTTGGCTGTGGCTGATGGTGCGGCTCAACCGCCTGCGGCGGGCCAAGGCCGCCAGCGGCCTGACCTTCACCCTGGTGCTGGCGGTGTTCAGCCTGGTGTGTTTTGTCGCCATTGCCGGCCTGATGGGCGCCAAGCCGGTCTGAGCCCGGCGTGAATCTTAAGGATTGCCATGAAGGTTGTTCTGGTGGGGGCCACAGGGTTTGTCGGCCGCCATCTGCTGGCGGCTCTGCATGCCGCCGGTCATCAGTTGATCGCCACCAGTCGTTATCCACAGCCGCGCAGCCTGCCGGGAGTGGAATGGCGACAACTGGATCTCGATCGCCTGGGGCATGAGCCCCAGCCCTTTGTCCTGCCTGCCGATACCGATGTGTTGATCAACGCCGCCGGGTTGTTGAGCACCGATGCCCGGGCGTTGACCCTGACCCAGGACCTGGGCACTCGTGCCCTGTTCGATCTGGCGGCAACCCGTGGCGTGCGGGTGCTGCAGATTTCCGCATTGGGCGCTGGCACCCAGCCCCACGTGCCATTTCTTGCCAGCAAGGCCGCGGCGGATGATTACCTGCTGCGCTCGGGTATTCCGGCCGTGGTGCTGCGGCCGTCGCTGGTGCTTGGCGCCGGCGGTGCCAGCAGCGGCTGGCTGGCGAAGATGTCGCCCTGGCCGCTGCTTGGGTTGTTGTCCACCAAGGCGCAGATGCAGCCCTTGCATGTCGAGGACTTGAGCGCGGCGGTGCTGGCGCTGCTCAGGCAATGGCCGCAGGAATCCATGGTCCTGCCCCTGGTCGGCCCGGAACGCATGACCATGGCGCAGTTGCTCGACCGCCTGCGGGCGGCCCAGGGCTGGGCCCCGGCCCGTTACTTCCAACTGCCTTCGATGTTGCTCAAGCTGATGGCGGGTGCAGGTGATCGCCTGGGCTGGCGCGCCTTGAACCGGCAAAGCCTGGCCATGGCCCGCAGCGACAACCTGGCGGACCCTGAAGTGCTGGCATCGGTCTGCGGTTATCACGCGGCGCCCCTGGCGGCCCGCCTGCAGGACTGGCCACAGGCGGCACAGAGCACCCAACTGGCCCTGCGTCCGCTGCTGCTTGCGGTGATGGTGGTGATCTGGCTGGGCACGGCGCTGGTGTGCATCGGCCCGGGCTACGACTGGGGCCTGCGGATCATGGCCGAGGCCGGCGTGCAGGGTATCTGGGCGGCTCTCGCGGTAATCGGCGGCTCGCTCTGCGACGCCGTGCTGGGTGTCGGCCTGCTGTTGCGACGCTGGCGCCGTCGGGCCTTGCAGGCACAGTTGGGGCTGATGCTCGGCTACACCCTGATCATCAGCCTGATCCTGCCGCACTTCTGGTTTGACCCTTATGCCGCCGTCGCCAAGAACCTGGTGCTGATGGTGGCAACCCTCTGGCTGCTGTGGACCGAACCTCGTCGATGAGTGCTTACCTGCTGTTGAAAACCCTGCATATCCTGTCCTCGACCGTGCTGTTCGGCCTGGGCGCCGGTTCTGCCTATTACGCCCTGCGGGCCTGGCGCAGCGGCCGGGTGGAAGTGATCGCCGTGACCTTCAAGCACCTGGTGTTCGCCGATTGGGCCTTTACCGCCACCACGGCGGTGTTCCAGCCGTTGAGCGGCCTGGGGCTGGTGCACCTGGCGGGCTGGTCGTTGCAGCAGGCATGGCTGCTGTGGAGCCTGGGGCTTTATGTAGTGGCCGGGCTGTGCTGGCTGCCGGTGGTCTGGTTGCAGATCCGGGTGCACAAGATGGCCGAGCAGGCATTGCGTGACGGGGTGCCGATGCCGATCCGGGCCAACCTTTATATGCGCTGGTGGTTCGCCCTGGGCTGGCCGGCGTTCCTGGCCTTCATGGCGATTTTCTACCTGATGGTGGCTAAGCCGGCGTAGGGCCTTTCGCTGGCAAGCCAGAGCCTACAGCCGGCTTGCCGGCGAGCTGTTCAATCGCGCAGGCTGATCACCGGCCAACCACGTTTCTGGGCTTCGGCCCGCAGGTTCGGATCAGGGTCTACGGCCACCGCAGTGCTCACCTGCTCCAGCAGCGGCAGGTCATTCATCGAGTCGCTGTAGAAGTAGCTGTCTTCCAGGCTGTGGCCGGTCTCTTCCAGCCAGCGGTTCAGGCGGGTGACCTTGCCTTCGCGAAAGCACGGCACATCGGTGCTGCGCCCGGTGTAGCGGCCATCCTGCATTTCGCATTCGGTGGCAATCAGGGTTTCCACGCCCAGGCGTTCGGCAATCGGCGCGGTCACGAAACGGTTGGTCGCGGTGATGATGACCAGTTTGTCGCCGGCCTCGCGGTGCTGGTCCAGCAGCGCCTGGGCCTTGGGCAGCAGGATCGGCTCGATGCAGTCGCGCATGAAGTCGCGGTGCCATTCTTCGAGCACGGCCATTTCGGTGCGGCCGAGGATTTCCAGGCAGAAGTTCAGGTAGGCGGCGTTGTCGAGCTGGCCTGCCAGGTAGTCCTGGTAGAACTCGTCGTTGCGGGTCTTGTAGGCGACGGCGTCGAGGAAGCCCCGCTCACACAGGTAGTCACCCCAGGCGTGGTCGCTGTCGCCGCCCAAAAGCGTGTTGTCCAAGTCGAATAAAGCCAGGCGCATTGCAGTTACTCGCTGAAAAGTCGCGGAAAAAGGTGCCCAGAATACGGTCTTTTCACAAGAGTGCACATAAGGTAAGCAGCCTCGTTGCTGCATTCCCAAGCTTTGTGGAACAATGCGGCGACATGCGTTTGCGAGGTTGTAGCCGTGATCGACCCCGATGGTTTCCGCCCCAATGTCGGGATCATTCTGACCAATGATGCCGGACAGGTGCTATGGGCTCGCCGTATCAATCAAGATGCCTGGCAGTTTCCTCAAGGCGGGATCAACCCCGACGAGACGCCGGAAGACGCCTTGTATCGCGAGCTGAACGAAGAAGTGGGTCTGGAGCGCGAAGATGTTCAAATTCTCGCCTGCACCCGGGGCTGGTTGCGCTATCGTTTGCCGCAGCGCCTGGTCCGTACCCACAGCCAGCCGCTGTGCATCGGCCAGAAGCAGAAATGGTTTCTCCTGCGCCTTGTTTCCAATGAGCAGCGGGTGCGGATGGATTTGACCGGTAAACCGGAGTTCGATGGCTGGCGCTGGGTCAGTTATTGGTATCCGTTGGGCCAGGTGGTGACATTCAAGCGCGAAGTGTATCGCCGCGCTCTCAAAGAGCTTGCCCCGCGCCTTCTAGTGCGCGACTGACGACGGAGTTCGACCCCGAGCCATGCTCAATACGCTGCGCAAGATCGTCCAGGAAGTTAACTCCGCCAAGGATCTCAAGGCGGCGTTGGGGATTATTGTATTGCGCGTCAAAGAGGCCATGGGCAGCCAGGTCTGCTCGGTCTATCTGCTGGACCCGGAAACCAATCGTTTCGTACTGATGGCCACCGAGGGCTTGAACAAGCGCTCCATCGGCAAGGTCAGCATGGCGCCCAACGAAGGCCTGGTAGGCCTGGTGGGCACCCGGGAAGAACCCCTCAACCTGGAAAACGCCGCCGATCACCCGCGTTATCGCTACTTCGCCGAAACCGGTGAGGAACGTTACGCCTCGTTCCTTGGCGCGCCGATCATTCACCATCGCCGCGTGGTCGGCGTACTGGTCATCCAGCAAAAGGAGCGGCGCCAGTTCGACGAGGGCGAAGAAGCCTTCCTGGTGACCATGAGCGCCCAGCTGGCCGGGGTTATCGCTCACGCCGAGGCCACCGGTTCGATCCGTGGCCTGGGACGCCAGGGCAAGGGCATTCAGGAAGCCAAGTTCGTCGGCGTGCCGGGCTCCCCCGGCGCAGCGGTGGGCAGCGCGGTGGTGATGCTGCCGCCGGCCGACCTGGATGTGGTGCCGGACAAGCACATCAGTGACATCGACGCCGAGCTGGCGTTGTTCAAGAGCGCCCTGGAAGGGGTGCGTGCCGATATGCGCGCGCTGTCGGAAAAACTCGCCACCCAGTTGCGCCCGGAAGAGCGCGCGCTGTTCGACGTCTACCTGATGATGCTCGACGACGCCTCCCTGGGCAGCGAAGTGAAGGCCGTGATCAAGACCGGGCAGTGGGCCCAGGGCGCGTTGCGCCAGGTGGTCACCGATCACGTCAACCGCTTTGAATTGATGGACGACGCCTACCTGCGCGAGCGCGCCTCGGACGTCAAGGACCTGGGCCGCCGGCTCCTGGCCTACCTGCAGGAAGAGCGCCAGCAGACGCTGGTCTATCCCGACAACACCATCCTGGTCAGTGAAGAACTGACCCCGGCCATGCTCGGCGAAGTGCCTGAAGGCAAGCTGGTGGGGCTGGTCTCGGTGCTGGGCTCGGGCAACTCCCACGTGGCGATCCTGGCCCGGGCCATGGGCATTCCCACGGTGATGGGCCTGGTGGACCTGCCGTATTCCAAGGTCGACGGCATCCAGATGATCGTCGATGGCTACCACGGCGAGGTCTACACCAATCCCAGCGATGTGCTGCGCAAGCAGTTCGCCGATGTGGTGGAAGAAGAACGGCAACTGGCCCAGGGCCTGGATGCCTTGCGCGACCAGCCGTGCATCACCCCTGATGGCCACCGCATGCCGCTGTGGGTCAACACCGGCCTGCTGGCCGACGTGGCGCGGGCGCAGAAGCGCGGCGCAGAAGGCGTGGGCCTGTATCGCACCGAAGTGCCGTTCATGATCAACCAGCGCTTCCCCAGCGAGAAAGAACAGCTGGCGATCTATCGCGAACAGTTGGCGGCCTTCCATCCGCAACCGGTGACCATGCGCAGCCTGGACATTGGTGGCGACAAGTCGCTGTCGTATTTCCCGATCAAGGAAGACAACCCTTTCCTCGGTTGGCGCGGCATCCGCGTAACCCTCGACCACCCGGAAATCTTCCTGGTGCAGGCCCGAGCCATGCTCAAGGCCAGCGAGGGCCTGAACAACCTGCGCATCCTGCTGCCGATGATTTCCGGCATCCATGAGCTGGAAGAAGCACTGCACCTGATCCACCGCGCCTGGGGCGAAGTGCGTGACGAAGGCACCGATGTGCCGATGCCGCCGGTGGGGGTGATGATCGAGATTCCTGCTGCGGTGTACCAGACCAAGGAGCTGGCGCGCCAGGTGGATTTCCTGTCGGTGGGTTCCAACGACCTGACCCAGTACCTGCTGGCGGTGGACCGCAACAACCCGCGGGTTGCCGATCTCTACGACTACCTGCACCCGGCAGTGCTGCAAGCGCTGCAAAACGTCGTGCGCGACGCCCACGCCGAAGGCAAGCCAGTGAGCATCTGCGGCGAGATGGCCGGCGATCCGGCGGCGGCGGTGCTGTTGATGGCCATGGGCTTTGACAGCCTGTCGATGAACGCCACCAACCTGCCGAAAGTGAAGTGGATGCTGCGTCAGGTCAGCATGAGCAAGGCCAAGGAGCTGCTGGAGGAGATGATGACCATCGACAACCCGCAAGTTATCCACAGCTCGCTGCAACTGGCGCTGAAGAAGCTCGGGTTGGCGCGGATGATCAATCCGGCTTCGAGCAAGACCCTGTAACCAGGGTATTTTCTTCGCCGGCAAGCCGGCTCCCGTAGAGGCATTTGTGGGAGCCGGCTTGCCGGCGAACGCTTCAGACCTTCAGTTCGACTTCCCCCAGATGCCCGCCATAAGGGCCGAAACTGCGCTCCAGCAGATGCCGCGAACCATCGGCGCTGACGATCAGCGCGGTGCTGGCCCGTGTGCCATAGCTGGGACTGGCGATGAACACGCTGGACAGCAGGCTTTCCGTCGCCAAACCCACACCGGTATCCGGCAGCTCGACAAAGGGCGCCGTCTGCGGGTCGCTCAAGAGCGCCAGCAGCGCCTGGGGCTGTGGGTCGTGCAGCACCTCCTGCAACGCCGCCTTGGCCTTGAGCAGCTTGGGCCACGGGGTATCGAGCCCGGCATTGGACAGGCCGTAGACGCCGGGATTGAGCAATTGCGGTTCCACGTCCTGGGCGTTGTAGTGCCACAGTTGCTCCGCAGTACCCAGCAACAGGTTGAACCCGGCGTACTCCACCGAGCGGCCCACCACATCGTGCAGATAGTCTTCCAGCGCCACGTCGCCGGCGAGAAAGCGCGCCACCAGTTCACCCCGCGAGCGCCGCGCCGGAGGCTGGTGAGGGTTGCGGATATTGGTCAGGGCGGCAAAGCGGCCATTGGCCCCGACACCAAGCCAGGTGCCGCCGGCCTCCAGGTCGCGACCGGCGTGGATCTGCGGCATTTCCGGCCATTGCCCCAGCGGCAGGCTCGGCCGGGCGTAGAACTCATCGCGGTTGGCCGCGACGATCAGTGGCTGAGCGTGGCCCGGCCGCCAGGCGAAAACGATCAAGCACATTAAGGTGGCCCCCTGTGTGTTTTTGCCCACTTTACGCACAGATCCGGTGGGTATCCATCGCCATCCAGTGGAGTCCGGGGCGGCGCATCCGTTACCATGCCGGTCTTATTTTCGGATGCTCCCATGGAATTTCTGCTCTATCTGTTGCTGGGCGCTTGTGCAGGCGTACTGGCCGGGCTGTTCGGCGTGGGCGGCGGGATCATCATAGTCCCGGTGCTGGTGTTCAGCTTCACCCTGCAAGGTTTCGATGCCTCGGTGCTGACCCATCTGGCGGTCGGCACGTCTCTGGCCAGCATCATCTTCACCTCGGTCAATGCGGTTCGCGAGCACCATCGGCGCGGCGCGGTGCGCTGGCCGATCTTCGCCTGGATGGCCCTGGGCATCCTGCTGGGGGCCGGTTTCGGTGCCCTGACGGCGGAAGCCATTTCCGGCCCGCACCTGCAGAAAATCATTGGCGTCTTTGCCCTGGTCATCGCCTTGCAGATGACCCTGGAGCTCAAGCCCAAGGCCAGTCGCCAGGTGCCCGGCAAGCTGGGCCTGGCCGCGGCCGGCGGTGTGATCGGCTGGGCCTCGGCGATCTTCGGCATTGGTGGCGGCTCGCTGACCGTGCCGTTTCTTACCTGGCGCAGCGTGCCGATGCAGCAGGCGGTGGCGACTTCCTCGGCGTGCGGCTTGCCCATCGCCCTGGCCAGCGCCTTAAGTTTCATGATTCTGGGCTGGCATGATCCGCTGCTCCCGGCTCATAGTCTCGGCTTCGTTTATTTGCCGGCGCTGTTGGGCATTGCCCTGACCAGCATGGTGTTCGCCCGGATCGGCGCGCGCCTGGCCCACAAACTGTCGCCACGCCTGTTGAAACGCTTGTTCGCCGCGCTACTGTTCTGCGTGGGGATCAGCTTCCTGTTCTGAGTGATGACGCAATCCTGGCTTAATCCCGGGCTGGCAGTTTGCCCAGGGACATTTGAGTTCTAACCCTTACGAGGAGTCGCAATGCTGCCTTACCCGCAGATTGATCCGGTGGCCCTGGCCATCGGCCCGCTGAAAATCCACTGGTACGGCCTGATGTACCTGATCGGCATCGGCGGTGCCTGGCTGCTGGCGTCGCGCCGGCTGAACCGTTTCGATCCGACCTGGAGCAAAGAGAAGCTCTCGGACATGGTGTTCTGGATGTCCATGGGGGTGATCGTCGGCGGCCGCCTGGGTTACGTGCTGTTCTACGACCTGAGCGCCTACCTGGCCAACCCGACCCTGATCTTCGAAGTGTGGAAGGGCGGCATGTCGTTCCACGGTGGCTTCATCGGGGTGATGCTGGCGGCCTGGTGGTTCGGCAAGCGCAATAACAAGAGTTTCTTCGAGCTGATGGACTTCGTCGCGCCGATGGTGCCGATCGGCCTGGGCGCCGGGCGGATCGGCAACTTCATCAACGCCGAGTTGTGGGGCAAACCCACCGATGTGCCATGGGCGATGATCTTCCCGCCGTTCAGCGATCCGGCGCAGTTGCCGCGTCATCCGTCGCAGCTGTATCAGTTCGCCCTGGAGGGCGTGGCGCTGTTCCTGATTCTCTGGCTGTTCTCGCGCAAACCGCGGCCGACCATGGCGGTTTCCGGTATGTTCGCGCTGTTCTACGGGATCTTCCGTTTCATCGTCGAGTTCGTCCGGGTGCCGGACGCACAACTGGGCTACCTGGCCTGGAACTGGCTGACCATGGGTCAGGTGCTGTGCGTGCCGATGATTCTCGGCGGCCTGGGGCTGATCTGGCTGGCTTATCATCGCGCTCCGGCCAAGAGCGCGGCGCAATAAATTCGAATCCCGGGGCGTGCCCCGGGTTCAAGGATGCAGGTAATTCATGAAGCAATATCTTGATCTGGTGGCCCACGTCATCAACAACGGCACCAAGCAGGCCAACCGCACCGGTGTAAACACCATCAGCTTTCCCGGGGCGATGCTGCGCTACGACCTCAAGGAAGGTTTCCCGGCCATCACCACCCGCAAGATGGCCTTCAAGTCGGCGATCGGCGAGATGGTCGGCTTCCTGCGCGGGGTGAACAACGCCGCCGAGTTTCGTGCGCTGGGCTGCAAGGTCTGGGACCAGAACGCCAACGAAAACGCCCAGTGGCTGGCCAACCCGTTTCGCCAGGGCGACGACGACCTGGGCGAGATCTACGGCGTGCAATGGCGCAAGTGGCCGGCCTACAAGCAGATCAAGACCAGCAACCAGGCGGCCATCGACCTGGCGCTGAGCCAGGGCTACCGGCAGATCGCCGCAGGCGAGGAAGACGGCCAGGGCTACGTGGTGCTGTACAAGGCCATCGACCAGGTGCGCCAGTGCGTCGACACCATCATCAACGACCCGGGCAGCCGGCGGATCCTGTTCCACGGCTGGAACTGCGCCCAGCTGGATGAAATGGCCCTGCCGCCGTGCCACCTGCTGTACCAGTTCCACCCCAATGTCGAGACCCGGGAAATTTCCCTGACCCTCTACATCCGCTCCAACGACCTGGGCCTGGGTACGCCGTTCAACCTCACCGAAGGCGCGGCGCTGCTGAGCCTGATCGGTCGCCTGACCGGCTACACACCGCGCTGGTTCACCTATTTCATTGGTGATGCCCACGTCTACGAAAACCACCTGGACATGCTCAACGAACAGCTCAAGCGCGAGCCGTTCCCGATGCCCAAGCTGGTGATTTCCGAGCGTGTGCCGGAGTTCGCCAAGACCGGCGTCTACCAGCCGGAGTGGCTGGAGCTGATCGAGCCGAGCGACTTTTCCCTGGAAGGCTACGAGCACCACGCGCCAATGACCGCGCCGATGGCCGTTTAAGCCGCCACCTGCTGTGCCAGGGGCCGCGTGGTTGACACCGCGCGGCCCCTGTCGATTGAACCTGCTGCTTTTATCGACCCGTGCCCGGAATTGTCCGGACATGACTGTGCCTGGCGGCCAGCTACGCTCTGAGGAGTGGCCCCGCCAGGCGCGGGGCGTCGCCCTTGTGAACTTCAACGTGAGCCGCGAATGGAAGAACTCAATCACAGCCTGTTCCTGGCCATCAATGCCAGTGCCGGGGCGTCAATGCCGATGCGCACATTGGCGCTGTTCCTCGCGCAATGGGTGGTGCTCAGCGTGCCGCTGCTGCTGGTGGTGCTCTGGGTTTTCGGCGAACGCCGCCAGCGCATGATCGTGCTGCTCGCGACCCTGAGCATCGTGCTGGCCCTGGCCAGCAATTGGCTGATCCGTGAGCTGTGGTTCCATCCGCGGCCGTTCATGATCGGCCTGGGGCAGAACTTCCTTGCCCACGCGCCTGGCGCGTCCTTCCCCAGCGACCATGCCAGCGGCATGTTCGCCATGGCGTTCGCGCTGATCCTCGCGCCCCTGCGCAAGACCGGGCTGGTGATGCTCGGCCTGGCGCTGCTGGTGGGTTGGGCGCGGGTCTACCTGGGGGTGCATTTCCCCTTCGATATTCTCGGCGGTTGCCTGATGGGGCTGCTCAGTGCCTGGCTGGTGCGCCAGGGCCTGGCCTGGCGGCAGTTGGGCCAGCGGTTGCTGGCGGTGCTCGAGGGGACTTATCTGCGGCTGATCGACAGCGTGCGGCGCGGCTCCTGAAGCCGCGCCCGAGGCTCAGTGCCCGTGGCTGCGGCCGACATGCGAGGGTTCGGCTTCGTTGGGGGCCACCGAGCCGCTGACTTCCAGGCGCTGGAGAATTCCGCAGTGCGCCAGGTCCGGGCCTTCGCTGCAGCGCTGGCGCAGGTCCAGCAGCTGTTCCTGCAGGGCCAGCAAGCCGTCGATGCGCGCCTTGACGTGGTGGATGTGCTCGTCGATCAGGGCGTTGACGCTGGCGCACTGGTCCTGGGGGCTGTCGCGCAGGTTGAGCAGGCTGCGGATTTCCTCGAGGGTCATGTCCAGGCTGCGGCAGTTGCGGATAAAGGTCAGGCGCTCGGTGTGGGCCTGGGTGTAGAGGCGGTAGTTGCCTTCGCTGCGGGCCGGTTCCGGCAGCAGTCCTTCGCGCTCGTAGTAACGGATGGTCTCGACCTGACAGTCGGTGAGTTTCGCCAGTTCGCCAATCTTCATTGCCGTCGTCTCCGAATGGGTGCTTGACCCTATAGTGGCTACAGGGTGTTCACTTGGCAACAAGCACCTCTATTCGGACGCGACCCCTTATGAGTGACTCCATTCACAACCCGCGCAAGCCCGACGCCCAGCACACCCATGCTGAACACGATCACGATCACGATCACAGCCATGCCCACGCCTCGGCGGGCAAGCTGCAGCCGGTCAAGGCGCACGACCACGCTGCCCATGGCGCTTCCTGCTGCGGTTCAGCCGGCCCTTCGCCGTCCAGGGTCACCCTGAGCGAAACCCCGACCGCCGGCGCGCGCCTGAGCAGCTTTCGCATCGAAGCCATGGACTGCCCCACCGAACAGACCCTGATCCAGAACAAGCTGGGCAAGCTGGCCGGGGTCCAGGCCCTGGAATTCAACCTGATGAACCGCGTGCTGGGGGTGACCCACGACCTGCCGAGCACCGCGCCGATCATCGAGGCGGTCAAATCCCTGGGCATGCACGCCGAGCCCCTGCAGCAGGAGGGGGCCGCAGCCGCCCCTGCCGCAGCACCGGTGAAGAAGGCCTGGTGGCCGCTGGCCCTGTCCGGTATCGGCGCGCTGGCCGCCGAAGTCATTCATTTCACCCAGGCCGCCCCCGATTGGGTGGTGGCGTTGGTGGCCCTGGTGTCGATCCTCAGTGGCGGTCTGGGCACCTACAAGAAGGGCTGGATCGCCCTGAAGAACCGTAACCTCAACATCAATGCGCTGATGAGCATCGCGGTGACCGGCGCGGTGCTGATCGGCCAGTGGCCGGAAGCGGCGATGGTGATGTTCCTGTTCACCGTGGCCGAGTTGATCGAAGCCCGCTCCCTGGACCGGGCCCGCAACGCCATCAGCGGCCTGATGCAGATGACCCCGGAACAGGTCACGGTGCAGCAGGCGGATGGCAGTTGGCGCGAAATGGAGGCTAAAAGCGTCGAACTGGGCGCCTTGGTACGGGTTCGCCCCGGCGAACGCGTCGGCCTGGACGGTGAGGTGGTGTCCGGCAGTTCGACCATCGATCAGGCACCGATCACCGGGGAGAGCCTGCCGGTGGAAAAGACCGTGGGCGACAAGGTGTTCGCCGGCACCATCAACCAGGCCGGCTCCCTGGAATACCGGGTGAGCGCCGCCGCCAACAACTCGACCCTGGCGCGGATCATCCACGCCGTGGAACAGGCCCAGGGCGCGCGGGCCCCGACCCAGCGCTTCGTCGACACCTTCTCGAAAATCTACACCCCGGCAGTATTCGCCTTCGCCCTGGCGGTGGCGCTGATCCCGCCGCTGTTCATGGCCGGCGCCTGGTTCGACTGGATCTACCGCGCCCTGGTGTTGCTGGTGGTGGCCTGCCCGTGCGCCCTGGTGATTTCCACCCCGGTGAGCATCGTCAGCGGCCTGGCGGCGGCGGCGCGCAAAGGCATCCTGGTCAAGGGCGGGGTCTACCTGGAAGGTGGCTACAAGCTCGATTACCTGGCCCTGGACAAGACCGGCACCATCACCCACGGCAAGCCGGTGCAGACCGATTTCCTGTCCCTGGACCCACTGGCTCTGGACACGGCTCCGGCCCTGGCCGCGAGCCTGGCGGGGCGCTCCGACCACCCGGTGTCCCTGGCCATTGCCCAGGCGGCTGTGGATAAACAGCTGGCCATGCACCCTGTGGATAACTTCGCAGCCCTGGCCGGGCGCGGGGTGCGCGGTGAAATCAACGGCCAGCTCTATCACCTGGGCAACCACCGCCTGGTGGAAGAGCTGGGCCTGTGCTCCCCGGCCCTGGAAGAAAAACTCTTCGCCCTGGAGCAGCAGGGCAAGACCGTGGTCCTGCTGCTGGACAGCAACGGCCCATTGGCCCTGTTCGCGGTGGCCGACACGGTCAAGGAGTCCAGCCGCGAAGCCATCCGGCAGTTGCACGAGCTGGGGATCAAGACCCTGATGCTCACCGGCGACAACCCGCATACCGCCCAGGCCATCGCCGCCCAGGTGGGCATCGACCAGGCCCGGGGCGACCTGCTGCCCACCGACAAGCTGCAAGCCATCGAGGAGCTGTACGCCCAGGGTCACCGGGTCGGCATGGTCGGCGACGGCATCAACGACGCCCCGGCCCTGGCCCGTGCCGAAATCGGTTTCGCCATGGCCGCGGCCGGCACCGACACCGCGATCGAGACCGCGGATGTAGCGCTGATGGACGATGATCTGCGCAAGATCCCGGCGTTCATCCGCCTGTCGCGCCAGACCTCGGTAGTGCTCAAGCAAAATATCGCCCTGGCCCTGGTCATCAAGGCGATCTTTCTTGGGGTAACCTTTGCCGGGCTCGCCACCATGTGGATGGCGGTGTTCGCCGACATGGGCGTGAGCCTGCTGGTGGTGTTCAACGGTCTGCGCCTGCTGCGCAAATAGGACATCGTAGCTGCAAGCGGTGAGCGGCAAGCAACTGAGGGGAGAACCAGAGTGATGAACTTACGCGCACCGGCTTCAGCTTGCGGCTTGGCGCTGCAAGCTTGCAGCTGCGACAAGCCGCCATGCTGAGCGCCGAGCTGAAGGCCTTTTACATGGTCGCCCGCCTGGGCAGCATCACCCAGGCGGCGAAGAAGCTTGGCCTCAGCCAGCCCACGGTCACCACGCAGATCCGCAACCTGGAAAGCCAGTTCGCGGTGGAGCTGTTCTACCGCGGCGGTCGCCGCCTGAGCCTGAGCGAGGAGGGCGCGCGCCTGCTGCCGATGGTCAAGGAGCTGCTGCAGAAAGAGTCGGACATCGAGTTCTTCCTGCGCAATTGCGGGCAGGTGCAGGGCGCCCTGCGCATCGCCGCCACCGCGCCGTACTACATCCTCGATCTGGTCAAGACCTTCCGTCAGCGCCTGCCCCAGGTGGACGTGTCGGTGGAGATCGGCAATTCCCAGCAGGTCCTGGAGGCACTGGAGGAGTATCGGGTGGATGTCGCCGCTTCCTCGCAACTGCTGGAAGACCCTCGGTTGATCCGCCGGGTGCTGGGCAGCGATCCGCTGGTGCTGGCGGTACACCGCAACCACCCCTTGGCGGCGCTGGAGCACGTGCCCCTGAATGCCCTGGCCGGGCATACGCTGTTGATGCGTGAACCCGGCTCCACCACCCGCAGCCTCACCGAAAACCTGCTGAAGAACGCCCATGTCAGTTTTGGTCCGCTGCTGGAAATCGGCAGCCGCGAATCGATCCGCGAGGCGGTGCTGCGCAACATCGGCATCAGCATCATTGCCCGCCAGGAAGTGCCCCACGACCCGCAGTTGCGCGTGCTGACTATCGAGCATGCGCCGCAGATCGTCGAGTACCTGTATTGCCTCAAGGAGCGCAAGAACGCGCGCCTGCCAGCGGCCTTCCTCGGCCTGGCCCAGGAAATGGCTCCCGCCTGAAAGCTCGGCATCGGCCATGCCGATGCCTTCGCGAGCACATGACTTGCAACTGAACCCAAATCCCTGAATACCACTATCGGTCGTTTTTGCCTTACTGCCATATGACCGACGCATTACAACTCTAGGATTGGCCTCATCTGCTTGATGAGGCCTGTCCATGAACCCTGCAACCGCAACTGCCCTGAGCAACCCCGGCGCACCGATGAAAGTGCGCGGCGTGCAGAAGCGCTTCGGCGCTTTCACCGCGCTGGATAACGTGTCCCTGGACGTCGCCGCCGGCGAGCTGGTGTGCCTGCTGGGGCCGTCCGGCTGCGGCAAGACTACCTTGCTGCGCTGCATCGCCGGGCTGGAACGCCAGGATCGGGGCGAGTTGTACCTGGGGGAACGCGACGTCTCGCTGCTGGCGCCCCAGGCCCGGGACTACGGGATTCTGTTCCAGTCCTATGCGCTGTTTCCCAACCTCACGGTGGAAGCCAACATTGCCTACGGCCTGGCCGGCAGCGGTCGCGAGGAAGCGCGCAAGCGCGTGGCGCAGATGCTGGAACTGGTGGGCCTGAGCGGCAGCGAGAAGAAATACCCCGGCCAGCTGTCCGGCGGCCAGCAGCAGCGCGTGGCCCTGGCCCGCGCCCTGGCGCCGGCGCCGTCGTTGCTGTTGCTGGACGAGCCGATGTCGGCCCTGGATGCCCGGGTCCGCGAGCACCTGTGCACCGAGCTGCGACAGCTGCAACGGCGCCTGGGGATCACCACCCTGATGGTCACCCACAACCAGGACGAGGCCATGCTGATGGCCGACCGCATTGCCGTGATGAACAACGGCAAGGTCGAGCAGTACGCCACGCCCCAGGAAATCTACGATCGCCCGGCCACGCCGTTCGTTGCCGAGTTCGTCGGCCAGGGCAACTGGTTGCCCTTCAGCCGCAACAGCGACAGCCATGCCCAGGTCGGCGGAATGAATGTGCGTTTGGCCGACGACTCGGCCAAGGCCGCTTCGGGCCGGCTGTTCTGCCGCCCGGAAGCGATCAGCGTGAACCCGCCGGTGCATGAGGAAAACCTGTTCCCGGCCAAGGTCCGCGAGATCACTTTCCTCGGCAACCGTTGCCGCATGAGTTTTGAACTCAATCAGTTGCCGGGGCATGCACTGCTGGCGGAGCTGGCCCCGGAAGCCATGCCGCGCCTGGGCGCCCAGGACATCTGGGTGGCCTTGCCGCCGCGCAGCCTCCAGGTGTTTGCCTGAGATGAGCCTGCCCATGTCCCTGCCGCTACCTGCCAAGCGGGCGCGCCAGGCCTCCCGTGCCGAACTCGGCGATCGTGTGTTTGTCCTCGGTGGCAAGGTTCTACTGCTGCTTCTGCTGAGCGTCGCCGTGCTGCTGCCGCTGCTGGCGATCTTCTGGCGCGGCTTCAGTGCCGAGGCCGGGCAGGGCGGTGGCTGGCTGGCGGCCCGCGAGCTGGTCAGCAGCGCCAACTTCCACTGGTTGCTGGGCAACAGCCTGAAAGTCTCCCTCAGTGTCGCCGCCATCGTGGTGCCCCTGGCCTACCTGTTCGCCTACGCCCTGCAACGCACGCTGATTCCCGGCAAGGGCCTGTGGCGCGGCTTGTCGCTGTTGCCGCTGATGGCACCGTCGATGCTGCCGGGGATTGCCCTGGTCTATCTGTTCGGCAACCAGGGCATGCTCCGCGGCCTGTTCGCCGAGAACATCTACGGCTTCTGGGGCATCGTCCTCGGCGAAGTCATCTACACCTTTCCCCATGCCCTGATGATCCTGCTCTCGGCCCTGTCCCTGGCGGACGCGCGGCTGTTCGACGCCGCATCGAGCATGGGCGCCAGTCCTGCCAGGGCCTTTCGCAGCATCACCTGGCCGGCCACCCGGCAGGCGGTGTTCGCCGCCTTCTGCCTGGTGTTCACCCTGACCATCACCGACTTCGGCGTGCCGGTGGTGGTGGGTGGTGACTATCAGGTGCTGGCCCTGGAGGCCTACAAGGCGGTGGTGGGGCAGCAGCAGTTCGGTCGCGGCGCGTTGATCGGCATGGTCCTGCTGTTGCCGGCACTGTTCAGCTTCGGCGTCGATGCCTGGCTGCGTCGTCGCCAGGGCGACTCCATGAGCGGTCGCGCCCAGGTGTTCCGGCCTGCGCCATCGCGGCTGCGGGACGCCTGCTACCTGGCCATCGTGCTGCTGATCTGCGCCGCGCTGCTGCTGGTGTTCGGCATGGCGGTGTTTTCCTCGCTGGTGAAGTTCTGGCCCTACAACCTGTCGCTGTCGTTGAACCACTACCAGTTCAACGACACCGCCGGCGGTGGCTGGCTGGCCTACCGCAACAGCCTGAGCATGGCCCTGGGCACGGCGCTGATCGGCAGTGTGCTGATCTTCACCGGCGCCTACCTGATGGAAAAGACCAGCAGCCAGCGTGGCCTGAACCTGGCGCTGCGCCTGCTCAGTTTCGTGCCGATGGCGGTGCCCGGCCTGGTGCTGGGCCTGGGCTACGTGTTTTTCTTCAACCTCAACGGCAACCCGCTGCATGTGTTCTACGGCAGCATGACCCTGCTGGTGGTGTGCACCATCGCCCACTACCTGACCACCGCGCAGATGACCGCCACCACCGCCCTGCGCCAGCTGGATGCCGAGTTCGAGGCCGCCGCGCTGTCGCTCAAGGCGCCGCTGTATCGGCACTTCCTGCGGGTTACCGTGCCGATCTGCCTGCCGGCGCTGCTGGACATCGTGCGCTACCTGTTCGTCTCGGCCATGACCACGGTGTCGGCGGCGATCTTCCTCTACAGCCCGGACACCATCCTCGCCGCCGTGGCGGTGCTGAACATGGACGACGCCGGCAACGTCGGCGGCGCCGCGGCCATGTCGACCCTGATCCTGTTCACCTCGGCCAGCGTCTCGCTGCTCCTGGCCTGGGCTTCGCGCGGCTTGCTGCGCCGCTCCCAGGCCTGGCGGCAGAGCGCGCCGGGCCATTGACCCTTGTTCACCCACCCTCTGATCTGCACTCACTAAGGAACCGCACCATGTTCAAGCCCCTGGCTCTTGCCGCTGCCGTCCTCTCTGCTGTCAGCCTGAACGCGTTTGCTGGGAAAACCGAGCTGACGGTCTACACCGCCCTCGAAGCCGAGCAACTGAAGAGCTACAAGCAGGCCTTCGAAAAGGCCAACCCGGATGTGGAGATCAAATGGGTGCGTGATTCCACCGGGATCATCACCGCCAAGCTGCTGGCGGAAAAAGCCCGGCCGCAAGCCGATGCGGTCTGGGGCCTAGCGGCGTCCAGCCTGGCGATCCTCGACCAGCAGGGCATGCTGCAACGCTACGCGCCCAAGGACCTGGGCCAGATCGGCGCGAACTACCGCGACGCCGCCAACCCTCCCGCCTGGGTCGGCATGGACGTGTGGGCCGCGACCATCTGCTTCAACACGGTGGAGGCCGAAAAGCAGGGCCTGAGCAAGCCGGTGAGCTGGCAGGACCTGACCAAGCCCGAGTACAAGGGCAAGATCGTCATGCCCAACCCGGCGTCCTCGGGCACCGGCTTCCTGGATGTCAGCGCCTGGTTGCAGACCTTCGGCGAGAAGCAGGGCTGGCAGTACATGGATGAGCTGCACCAGAACATCGGCCAGTACGTCCATTCTGGCTCCAAGCCCTGCAAGCTGGCCGCCGCCGGTGAATTCCCCATCGGCATCTCCTTCGAATACCCGGCCGTGCAGCTCAAGCGCCAGGGCGCGCCGCTGGACATCGTGCTGCCCAAGGAAGGCCTGGGCTGGGAAATCGAAGCCACGGCGGTGATCAAGGGCACGCCTCATGAAGAGGCGGCGAAGAAGCTCGCCGACTTCTCCGCCAGCCCCGCGGCCATGGAGCTGTACAAGGAAAACTTCGCCGTGCTGGCCCAGCCGGGCATCGCCAAGCCGCAGACCGAACTGCCGGCCGACTACGAGCAGCGCCTGATCAAGAACGACTTCGCCTGGGCCTCGAAGAACCGCGACCAGATCCTCACCGAATGGCGCAAGCGCTATGACGGCAAGTCGGAAAAGGTTGCCAAGCAGTAACGACCAGGACTGCTGTGGCGAGGGAGCTTGCTCCCTCGCCACAAACAACGAGGCATGAACATGACCCATCACAGCGATCTGCTGATCATCGGCGCCGGTATCCTCGGCCTGTCCCACGCCTACGCCGCCGCCAAGCGCGGTTTGCAGGTGCATGTATTCGAGCGCAGCAGCACGCCGCTGGGCGCTTCGGTGCGCAACTTCGGCCAGGCCCTGGTCACCGGCCAGCCGCCGGGCATCATGCTGGAGCTGGCCCGAGCCAGCCGCGAGATCTGGGCCGACTGGCAGCAGCTGGCGGGCCTGCCACTCAAGCGCAACGGTTCCTACCTGTTCGCCCGCAGCGAAGCCGAGGAACAGTTGCTGGAAGCCTTCTGCGCCGGGCGCGCGCGGGAGCACGGCTACCGCGTCGAACTGCTCCGGGGCGCGGCCCTGAATGACCTGTATGGCGGCCAGTTCCGCCATCATCGGGCGGCCTTGCACGGCCTGGACGACCAGCAAGTGTATTCCCGCGAGGCGCTGCCGCTGCTGATCGACTACCTGCGCCGCGACCTGGGGGTGCAGTTCCACTTCTCGACCCTGGTCCGGGACATCCAGCCGGGCCGGCTGCAGAGCACCGCCGGCAGCTTTCATGCGCCGCAGATCGTGCTGTGCTCGGGCCACGACTATCAGACCCTGCTGGCCGAGCCGATCGCCACCCTGCAGCCGCAGGTCTGCCGCCTGCAGATGCTCCGCGCCCGGCCCCAGGTCAACCTCAACCTGCAACATGCCTTGCTCACCGGGCTGAGCTGTGTGCACTACGGCGCCTTCGCCGACCTGCCGCAAGCGGCGGCGGTGCGGGCGCAGATCCTGCGTGAGGCGCCGCACCTGCATGAGCACGGCATTCACCTGTTGATCAGCCCGACCCCCTACGGCGAGCTGATCATCGGTGACTCCCACGACTACGGCAGCGATCCGTCGCCGTTCAACGCCGAACAGGTGGATAACTGGTTGATCGAACTGGCCGAACAGACCCTGGGCTGCAAGGTCCAGGTGGTGGAGCGCTGGCAGGGTGTGTACGGCGCCCGCGGGCCCGGGCCGTTCTCCTTCCTGGAAGCCGCGCCCGGGGTGCATGTGGCGCTGATGCACACCGGCGTGGGCATGAGCGTCGGTCCGGCCATGGCCGAGGGCAATATCGCCCGGCTGCTGGAGCACGCGTGATGAGTCGGCAGCAACGGATCATCGACGAGGTTTTCGGCCTGTACGAGCGCTTTGGCGACTGCGACTACATTGGCGAGCCGGTGTCGCAGATCGAACACATGTCCCAGGCCGCGCAGCTGGCCCTGGCGGAAGGTCATGACGACGAAGTGGTGCTGGCGGCGTTCTTCCACGATATCGGGCATATCTGCCAGCAGGATGCCGAGAACATGGGCGGTTTTGGCGTGGTCAGCCATGAACGCCTGGGGGCCGACTACCTGCGCCGGGCGGGTTTCAGCGAGCGTCTGGCGCGGTTGGTGGAGTACCACGTCCAGGCCAAGCGCTACCTGACCTTCAAGGAACCCGAGTATCACCAGCGGCTGAGCGAGGCCAGCCGCCGCACCCTGGAATACCAGGGCGGGGCGATGAGCGCGGCAGAAGCGGCGGCCTTCGAGCTCGATCCTCTGTACGCGCTGAGTCTGCGCCTGCGCCACTGGGACGAACAGGCCAAGGACCTGTGGGTGCCGGTGATGGACCTGCAGGTGCTCAAGGACAAGGCCTTGGCGCTGCTTTGAGCAGAGTGCTTTTTGTAGCCGCTGCCGCAGGCTGCGAACGGCTCCGCAGGAGGCGCCGCTTTTGGGAGTGTTGAAGGTCCTGCGGCCCTTGGCGCAGCCTCGCGGGCTCGGCAGCGGCTACAGGATATGTTGGGCCAGGGCCTCGATCTGCTCCTGGCGCTCGGCCTGGCTCAGGCGTTTGTGCGGGTTGAGCGACGACCACTGTGGATGCGCCCGGGCCTTGTTCAAGGCGTCGGGCAGTTTGCCCTCGCGCCAGCTTTTGTCTTCCGGTATCGCCAGGCGGATGCTGTCCAGCGCCGCATGCCCGCGCCGGTTCAGCGCCTGGACCAACTGCCGTTGGCGCAGGGCCAACAGGCGCAGCACGCTGTCGTCCACGCTCAGCTCGCGCTGGCCCTTGAGCTTGCCTAGCAAACGGCTGCCGTAGCTGCGGGCGGTTTGCAGCGCGCCACCGGCAATCGCCCCGGCCAGGGCCGCGGCGCCCAGGGTCAGGCCGCCCACCAGCAGGTCCACCCCGGCACCGGCCGCGGCGCCCGCGGCGATGCCACCGCCGACGCGCACCCCCAGTTGCTTGAGGGTTTCCGGGTTGAACAGGTCGTCGCCCCAGCGTCCGTCCAGCAATGGCAGGTCGCTGGCCGCAGCGTCCTCGGGGCGGAAGGCATAGAGCTTGAGCAGGGCTTCGACGCAGCGCTGCTCGCGCTGGCGGATGGCCTGGCGCAGTTCGCCGATGGCCTGTTGCTCCAGCTCAGCATCGCTGGCCACGCTGCGGCGGCAGGCGGCGCAGTCCACCAGCAACTCGGCAATCAGCCGCGCGGCGCTGTGCTGGCGCGCCAGGCGCTGGGCTTGCTGGTCGTCGATCAGCCGTTGCAGGGCCGGGCGCGCATGTTCCAGCAGCAGGGCCAGGCTTTCATACAGGCGCCGTTCGCCATCTTCCGGCGGCGCCACGCTGTCGAAGCGCACCAGGGCGTGCAACCCCAGGCGGGCCAGGGCTTCGCGCCAGTCGCCTTCGCGCTGCTCGGCGCTGCTGACGAAATTCAGCACCGGCAGCAGCGGCTTGCCGCAGCCGGTGAGCACTTGCAGTTCATCGCGGTACTTGGCCAGCACCGGTTCCCGGGCGTCGATCACATACAGGCCGGCGTCCGAGGCCAGCAGCTGGCGCAGAACCTTGGCCTCCTGCTCGAAACGCTGGCGGGCCTCGCTGCCTTCAAGAAAGCGTGCCACCCGCGCCGGGCCGTCCAGGCGTTCGCCGGGGCGCTCAAGGCGCTCCAGGTAATCCAGCAGGGCGATGGCGTCTTCCAGGCCGGGGGTGTCGTAGAGCTCCAGCAGGGGCTGGCCCTCCACCGAGAGGCGGGCGCCTTCCACGTGCCGGGTGGTGCTGGGGCGATGGGAAACTTCGCCAAACCCCACGTCTCGGGTCAGGGTGCGCAGCAGCGAGGTCTTGCCGACGTTGGTGTGGCCGACCACGGCGAGTTTCAGCGGCGTGTGCCGAGCATCAGTCATGACCGTTCTCCAGCCAGTCGAGGGGCGCGCAATCGGCGAAGGGCAGCTTCAGCTGTTGCAGGGCGCTGTGCCAGTCGCCCAGGCGGTCGGCATCCAGGGCCTGGCCGGGCGGGGCTTGCAGCAACCAGACCCGGGTCGCGCTGGCGTTGCGCGCCAGTTCGGCGATCAGCCCGAGGCTGCCGCGGTCCGGCGAGCGCCGCGGGTCGCAGGCGATCACCAGGCGCGCCGGGGGGAAACGGCTCATCTGTTCCAGCAGGCGGTTGCGCGATTCGCGGCTGTCGAGGATGCCGGCGTCCTTGACCGTGTCCGGCAACTGCGGCGGCCAGGGGCGCTGGTCGTCCAGCTCGATGGCCACCAGCAAGGCACCGCTGCTGTCCTCGGCGCTGACGCCGCCTTCGACCCGGTGCAACTGCTCGGGGGCCGCGTCATTGACTCCCAGGCGTTCGCTGCTGGGCATCAGGCGTTCGCGCAGTGAGGCGTAGCCTGGCAGGTTGAGGTCCAGTTGCAGGCGCGCCTGCCCGTGTTTCCAGCGCCAGCGGCAGAACAGCATCAGCAGCAGGCGCGGTAGCACGCCGTAGATCACCACCAGCACCACCAGCCAGATGGCCCAGGACTGGCGGATTAGTTCGGTGTTGTAGACGTCCCGGGTGCTGGCCTGGATGGTCGCCACGCTCGGTGCGCCGAAGCCCAGGCCCCGGGGCAGGGCGCTGAGGGCGTTGGTAATGGCCACGAAGGCATCGGCGCCCAGCAGGGTGCTCTCCCAGACGAAGCTGTAGCGGTGGGTGGTCAGCAGCACCAGCAGCATGACCACGGCGCTGAACAGGGCCAGGCACCACAGGCCGTTGATCAGGCTGCCCAGGGCCCAGCGGTTGAGCTTGCGCCGTTGCAGCAACAGCAGCAGTGCCGGCGGCAACTGCGCGGCCTTGGCATCGCGGGAAAATTTTTCGCTGAGCCACAGCCACAGGCGGCCCAGGCCGGCCCCGTGTTCACCGGCAAACAGCAGGCCGGCCAGCCAGCTCAGCAGCAGGACCAGGTTCAGGCCCAGCAGGCTGCCCAGGGCCCAGAACACGTTGACCGGTTGCTGGGTGTTGCCCAGGGCGCTGAAGGCCAGGCCGGCGCCGCTGATGACCGCCAGGACCGAGAGCGCCAGCAGCGCCAGGCGCGCGCCCTGCTGCCAGTGCAGCAGGGCACTGTGCAGGCCGTCGCGCTGGGCCAGCCACAGCGCGCGGTTCTGGATGCGGGTCGCCAGGTCGCCGCCCTGGTTGCGGGCCAGGCGATTGGCTTCCTGATCCTCCAGCGGGCCGGCGTGCTCCTCGCGCAGGCGCACGGTTTCGGTCAGCCACAGTCGTTGCAGGGGAGTCAGTGCAGTCACGCGTCATTCCATCGCTTACAAAGTGCGCTGAGCATAACTGCTGCAGCGGTGGTCGGGTGAAGTTGCCAGGCTTGGGGCCTCTGGTATCCTCGCCGGCATGAAAAAATCTCTCCCTCTCAGCCTGATCGCGGCCCTCGCACAAAACCGCGTGATCGGCGTCGACAACAGCATGCCCTGGCATTTGCCGGGGGATTTCAAATTCTTCAAGGCCACCACCCTGGGCAAGCCGATCATCATGGGGCGCAAGACCTGGGATTCCCTTGGCCGGCCCTTGCCGGGGCGCTTGAACATCGTGGTCAGTCGTCAGACCAGCCTGGTGCTCGAAGGTGCCGAGGTCTACCCGTCTTTGGAGGCGGCAGTGGCACGGGCCGAGGAATGGGCCCTGGAGCAGGGCGCCAGCGAGCTGATGCTGATTGGCGGCGCACAGCTTTACAGCCAGGGCCTGGAGCAGGCGGATCGCCTGTATTTGACGCGGGTGGCCCTGAGCCCGGAAGGCGACGCCTGGTTTCCGGAATTCGATGAGCAGCAGTGGAAGCGGGTATCAGAGATGCCGAACCCGCCGGAAGGGGACAAGCCGGCGTACAGCTTCGAGGTGTGGGAGAGAAGATGACAGCAGGCAGTTGCAAGTTTCAAGCTACAAGCTGCAAGCAAGAGCCCGTCGGCTTCTACTTGCAGCTTGTAGCTGGCGGCTTGCAGCTGCTTTTACACGTGCTGCAGTTCCGAATGCTCATCGGCGTCCAGCAGCGCCTTGTCGGTCTGCTGCATCACCTGGCTGGTGATGGCGCCGGCGGTCATCGAGCCGCTGACGTTCAGCGCCGTGCGGCCCATGTCGATCAGTGGCTCCACGGAAATCAGCAGCGCTACCAGTGACACCGGCAAGCCCATGGCCGGCAGCACGATCAACGCGGCGAAGGTCGCGCCGCCGCCCACGCCCGCCACGCCGGCGGAACTCAAGGTGACGATGGCCACCAGGGTGGCGATCCACAGTGGGTCCAGCGGGTTGATGCCCACGGTCGGGGCAACCATCACCGCGAGCATCGCCGGGTACAGGCCGGCGCAGCCGTTCTGGCCGATGGTGGCGCCGAACGAGGCGGCAAAGCTGGCGATGGACTGGGGAATGCCCAGGCGCCGGGTCTGGGCTTCGATGCTCAGGGGAATGCTGGCGGCGCTGGAGCGGCTGGTGAAGGCGAAGGTCAGTACCGGCCAGACCTTGCGGAAGAAGCGCAGCGGGTTGATCCCGGCCAGGGCGACCAGCAGGCCGTGGAGCACGAACATCAGGCCCAGGCCGATGTAGGACACCACCACGAAACTGCCGAGCTTGATGATGTCCTGCAGGTTCGAGCCGGCCACCACCTTGGTCATCAGCGCCAGCACGCCATACGGGGTCAGCTTCATCACCAGGCGCACCAGGCGCATCACCCAGGCTTGCAGGGTGTCGATGGCGTTGAGCACTTTCTGCCCTTTGTCGGCGTCATCCTTGAACAGTTGCAGCGCGGCCACACCGAGGAAGGCGGCGAAGATCACCACGCTGATGATCGAGGTCGGCTTGGCCCGGGCCAGGTCGGCGAAAGGGTTCTGCGGGATGAACGACAGCAGCAGTTGCGGCACGTTGAGGTCGGCGACCTTGCCCGCGTAATCGCTCTGGATCACTTGCAGGCGAGCCATTTCCTGGGTGCCGGCCACCAGCCCTTCGGCGCTCAGGCCGAACAGGTTGGTCAGGCCGATGCCCACCAGCGCGGCGATGGCGGTGGTGAACAGCAAGGTGCCGATGGTCAGGAAGCTGATCTTGCCCAGGGACGAGGCGTTGTGCAGGCGGGCCACGGCGCTGAGGATCGAGGCGAATACCAGGGGAATCACGATCATCTGCAGCAACTGCACGTAGCCATTGCCCACCAGGTCGAACCAGCCGATGGAGGCCTTGAGCACCGGGTGGCCGGCGCCGTAGAGGCTGTGCAGGGCAATGCCGAAGACCACGCCCAGCACCAGGGCCAGCAGGACCTTCTTGGCCAGGCTCCAGGTGGTGTGGCGGGTTTGTGCCAGGCCCAGCAGCAGGGCCAGGAACACCAGCAGGTTGAGGATCAGCGGCAGATTCATTGGGGCTCCGATAAGACGTGTGCCAATCGCGGCTCAGGGCGATTGCGAACCGGCAAGCCTAACAGCTTGAAATCTAATGAATTAATAACGATATCGCATGGCAACTGTCGTTTTTGGAATAAGCCGCTGACGCTCAGGCGCATGTGGCTGGCGCTCTCGGGACGCAAGCGGTCGTGTGGAGACGAGAACTGTCACAGGGATTTGTTAGCGTCGAAGGCTTTCACTCAGGGAGAAAACCGTCGATGAAACTTGCTCCGAAATTGCTCGCAGTCGCACTCTGCCTGGGCCTCGCCGGCCAGGCCCTGGCCACCGAGTTGAAGCATTGGCCCGCCGAACAGGCCAAGCAGCTGGACGCGATGATCGCGGCCAACGCCCACAAGGGCAACTTCGCGGTGTTCGACATGGACAACACCAGCTACCGCTACGACCTGGAAGAGTCCCTGTTGCCCTTCATGGAAAACAAGGGGCTGATCACCCGCGACACGCTCGACCCGTCGCTCAAGCTGATGCCCTTCAAGGACACCGCCGAGCACAAGGAAAGCCTGTTCAGCTACTACTACCGCCTGTGTGAAATCGACGACATGGTCTGCTACCCCTGGGTGGCGCAGGTGTTCTCCGGCTTTACCCTCAAGGAACTCAAGGGCTACGTCGATGAGCTGATGGCCTCCGGCAAGCCGGTGCCCAGCACTTATTACGACGGCGACGTGGTCAAGACCATCGAGGTCAACCCGCCCAAGGTCTTCACCGGCCAGGCCGAGCTGTACAACAAGCTGATGGAGAACGGCATCGAGGTCTACGTGATGACCGCCGCCTCCGAAGAACTGGTGCGCATGGTCGCCGCCGACCCCAAGTACGGCTACAACGTCAAACCGCAGAACGTCATCGGCGTGACCACCCTGCTCAAGGACCGCAAGACCGGCGCCCTGACCACCGCGCGCAAACAGATCACCGACGGCAAGTATGACGAGCAGGCCAACCTCGGCCTGGAACTGACGCCGTACCTGTGGACCCCGGCCACCTGGATGGCGGGCAAGCACGCGGCGATCCTGACCTACATCGATGAGTGGAAGAAACCGGTGCTGGTGGGCGGCGACACCCCGACCAGCGACGGCTACATGCTGTTTCATGGCGTGGACGTGGCCAAGGGCGGTATCCACCTGTGGGTCAACCGCAAGGACAAATACATGACCCAGCTCAACGGCATGATGGCCAAGCACGCCGCGGCCCAGGCCAAGGAAGGCCTGCCGGTGACGGCCGACAAGAACTGGGTGATCGTCAAACCCGAAGACATCCAGTAACCCCAGCCTCCCCACCGTTGTCGGAGCCGGCTTGCCGGGTAGCGCCCTTGCGGGCGCCTGCGCTGGCAAGCCCGCTCCTATGACAGGCCGTTAGCGCCAAAGGCGGCGAATGTTTCAACTTGTGACTGTCAAACCCCCTCTGCCATAATCGCGCCCGTTTCCTGTCCCCCCGCCTGCTCTCCCTTGTGCCGGGTTTGTCCCCGATTGCACGTAATGGACTACGTTGTGAGCTATCTCTCGATCGAATTCGGCCTCTGCTTCATCCTGTTCTTCGTTCTGTATTGGGGCCTGGGCTTCAGCCTGCGTTTGCAGAATGCCCTGTTGCTGGTCGCCAGCTACGCGATCCTCGCCAGCTTCAGCCTGAACTTCCTCTATATCCTGCTGGGCTACACGGCCCTGGTGTACCTGCTTGGCCTGTTGAGCCAGCGTTACCCCGGCAGGGGCTGGGTCAATGGCCTGATGCTGTTGCTGGTGCTGGGGGCCTTCTACCTGTTCAAGTACCAGGATTTCTTCACCAGCACGGTGCAGAACGCCTTCGCCCAGTTTGGCGTGGAGGTGTCGCTGCCGCTGCTGGAGGTGCTGCTGCCGGTGGGGCTGTCGTTCTATGCCTTCCACTCGGTCAGCTACCTGGTGTCGATCAACCGCCGTGAACTGACCCCGGGCTCGCCCTTCGACCTGGCGCTGTACCTGGCCTTCTTCCCCAGCCTGATCGCCGGCCCGGTGAACCGGGCGATCCCGATGCTGGAACAGATCAACCCGCCGCAGCTGCGGCAGGTGCTGGAGCCGCAACGCGCCCTGGGCCTGATCGCCGTGGCGGTGGTCAAGCTGTTCTTCCTCAGTTCCTGGCTGGCCAATGAATGGGTTGACCCGGTGTTCGACAGCCCGGTGGCCTTCTCGGCCGAGCAGATCCTGCGGGCGGTCTACGGCTATTCGTTCCTGATCTACTTCAACTTCAGCGGCTACACCGACCTGGTGACCGGCATCGCCCTGCTGCTGGGGTTCCGCCTGCCGCAGAACTTCAACTACCCCTACGCGGCGCGCAACCTCAAGGAATTCTGGGGCCGTTGGCACATCAGCCTGTCGACCTTCATCCGTGACTACGTGTACATCCCCCTGGGGGGCAACCGTGGCCCGGTGTGGCGCGGCAACCTGAACATGCTGCTGGCCATGCTGATCTCCGGCCTGTGGCACGGCGCCAGCGCCAATTTCATCATCTGGGGCGCGCTGCACGGTATCGGCCTGGCCCTGTACAAACTGTGCAGCCCGTTGCTGGCCCGAGGCCCGAGCTGGATCGGCGCCGACCTCGCGGCGCGCCTGCTGACCTTCCACTACGTGGCGTTCGCCTGGATCTTCTTCCGCTGCGCGACCCTGTCCGATGCCATGGACATGCTCAAGGGCCTGAGCGAGCTGTCCTTTGCCGGGCTCGCCAGCGGCGCCGCCAGCCTTCTGGGCTGCCTGTTGTTCGTGGCTTTCTACCCACGGATCGTGGCGCTGCTGCGTCGCCTGTTCGATGCCGCCACCGGTTTGCCGTGGCTGTTCTATCCAGTGCCGCTGGGGCTGTTTATCTGCGTGGTCATCTTCGCCTCACCGTCGGGCGTGCCGGGGTTCATCTATGCCAGTTTCTAACCGTTCGCCCTTGTCGGTCAGCCTCGGTAGCGCGGCCAAGGTCTTCTACGCCCTGGTGGTGACCAGCCTGTTGCTGGTGTGGTTCAACCAGCAGTCGATCCGTCTCTACTGCCAGCAGAAGTACCACGACAACTGCGAGATCCCGGGGTTGTCGCAGAACGCGCAGTGGCGCTTTGGCGCGCAACTCAACCAGGCCCTGGAAAATGCCCGGGTGGCCTTTGTCGGCAGCTTTACCGGCCAGGTGAGCCTGGTGGCCGAGGCTGAGGCCGCCGGGGATGAAGAGCTGGCCCCGCTGCCCACCCTGGCCGATGAGCCGGAGCCCGCCCACCCGCCGGTTGCGGCCGCTCATCCTGCGCCTGTGCATCCAGCCCCGGAGACACCGGCCGCGGTGCACCCGCAGCCGGTGGCTGTGGCCCCGGTGGTCAGTCACCCGCCCAAGATCGACCCGGGGGCCACGACACCGTTGATGGCCAGCCTGGCCACCGGTGACGAGGTGTTCTTCGTTGGCGACTCGCTGATGCAGGGCGTGGCGCCGCACATGGCCAACACCTTGCGCAAGCGCTACAACGTCAAGAGCCTGAACCTCAGCAAGCAAAGCACTGGCCTTGCCTACCCGAGCTTCTTCAACTGGCCCAAGACCGTTGCCAGCACCCTGGCCAGCAACCCCAATATCCGCCTGATGGTGATCTTCCTCGGCCCCAACGACCCCTGGGACATGCCGGTGGTCAAGGGCAAGCCGTTCCTGCGCTTCAAGACCCCGGACTGGGAAGAAGCCTACCGTCAGCGCATCGATTCGATCCTCGACACCGCCCAGGCACATAATGTGCAGGTTATCTGGGTTGGGCCGCCGAACATGGAGAAGCCCAAGCTGTCTACGGCCATGGCTTACCTGAGCCAGCTGTACAAGGGCCAGATCGAGCAGTACCAACAGCATTACGTCTCGGCCAACGAGATTCTCGGTTACCAGAGCGACGAATTTTCCTATTACCGCACCACCGGCGACGGCAAGAAGGTCAAGACCCGGGTCGACGACGGTATCCACTTCACCACCACTGGGCAGAAGCTGATCGCTGAGCGTGTGATCTCGCTGATCAATTTTCCCAGCCAACAATTGACGGAGCACTGACATGGGGCGACTGCAAGGCATTGCGCTGTTGCTGGGCATCACCTTGCTGAGCAGTTGCAGCCCGACCACCGAGGTCCAGGCCACTCCCGCTTCGGCGCTGGCCAGGTCCGGGGCCGCGGCGAAGAAGGTCCTGACCACCGGGACCGACCCGAACCTGGCGCTGCTGGCACGCAAGTTCAGCACCTCCGACCGTACCCCCATCACCATTGTGCAACTGGGCGACTCGCACACCGCTGCCGACCTGTTCAGCGGCGAAATGCGCCGCCTGCTGCAAGCCCAATACGGCGATGGCGGCATCGGTTTCGTCGCGGCCACGCCGGTGCCCGGCACCCGCTACGAGCGGGTGATCCTTGGCGCCGCCAAGCGCCAGTGGTCCCTGGTGTCGGCCCGCAACCAGCAGAGCAACCAGTTTCCCCTGGGTGGCTACCTGTCGCTGCCGCAGACCCCGGGCGCGCGGGTGCACATCGCCGAGCGCCAGGCGAGCAATCAGCAGTACCGCATTTCCGCGCTGTACCAGGCGTCCAGCAACAGCACCCTGACCGCTCGGGACAACCTCAACAAAAGCAGCCGCATGCTGGCCGCCACCGGTGGGCAATGGCGTTTCAGCCCGCCGTTCAACAACCTGACCCTGCCCCTGGACCTGAACGTGGCCAACAACCAGGGCCTGGCCCTGGGCGGCTGGAACATCCTCGGGCAGAAGAGTGCCGGAGTGATCTATTCCGCCCTGGGCATCAACGGTGCGCGCCTGGACGTGCTGGACAAGTGGCAGCCCGGTTGGCTGGAAGCCCTCAAGGCCCTGCGTCCGGACATGGTGGTGCTGGCCTATGGCACCAACGAGGCTTTCGATGACGATCTGGATCTGCAGCTGTACCGCAGCCAGCTGCAGGGGAAGGTCGCGCTGCTGCGCAAGAACCTGCCCAAGACCGTGATCCTGCTGGTGGGGCCGCCGGATTCCATCAAGCGGCGCAATGCCGGCAGCTGCGCGGCCTCCCAGCCGCAACCGCTGCGGCAGGTCATCCAGATCCAGAAGGACGTGGCGAAGACCAGTCGCACCCTGTTCTGGGACTGGCAGGCGTTCATGGGCGGCGACTGCTCCATCAGCAAATGGCAGGGCAGCGACCTGGCGCGTAACGACCTGGTGCACCTGACCGCCGACGGTTATCGCAAAAGCGCCGACGGCCTGTACCGCTTCCTGCGCGGGCAGTTGGGCGAGCGCATGCCTTGAGCTGCAGGGTGGGCCTCAAGGTTTAGGCGCACCTGCGCCCGCTGCGCGGTCGAACGGGAGCAAGCTCCCTCGCCACCAAAAGCCCAGGCCCGGCACCGCGCACTAACAGGCTTCAAGGTTGCGCCCGCAGCTTGAACAAACGCTCCCGGCATAAAAAAGCGCCGCTTGGCCTATGCAGCCAAGCGGCGTTTTTTTGGGCTGACGGTTATGTCGCGAGGATCACAGGCCGTCGAGCATGGCCTTGTTGCGCACCGCGCCCTTGTCGGCGCTGGTGGCCAGCAGGGCGTAGGCCTTCAGCGCGGTGGTCACTTTGCGTGGACGCGCTTCCACTGGCTTCCAGCCTTTCTTGTCCTGTTCGACACGGCGCGCCGCCAGTTCCTCATCGCTGACCAACAGGTTGATCGAGCGGTTGGGGATGTCGATCAGCACCTTGTCGCCGTCCTGCACCAGGCCGATGGCGCCGCCGGCCGCCGCTTCAGGCGAGGCGTGGCCGATGGACAGGCCCGAGGTGCCGCCGGAGAAGCGGCCATCGGTGAGCAGGGCGCAGGCTTTGCCCAGGCCCTTGGACTTCAGGTAGGAGGTCGGGTAGAGCATTTCCTGCATGCCCGGGCCGCCTTTCGGACCTTCGTAACGGATGATCACGATGTCGCCTTCCTTCACTTCGTCGGCGAGGATGCCGCGCACGGCGCTGTCCTGGCTTTCGAAGATCTTGGCGTTGCCTTCGAAGACGTGGATCGACTCGTCGACGCCGGCGGTCTTCACCACGCAGCCGTCCAGGGCGATGTTGCCGTAGAGCACGGCCAGGCCGCCTTCCTTGGAGTAGGCGTGCTCGACGCTGCGGATGCAGCCGTTTTCACGGTCGTCGTCGAGGCTGTCCCAACGGGTCGACTGGCTGAACGCGGTCTGGGTCGGGATGCCCGCCGGGCCGGCCTTGAAGAAGTGGTGCACGGCTTCGTCCGTGGTCTGGGTGATGTCCCAGTGGGCGATGCCCTCGGCCAGGGTCTTGCTGTGCACGGTGGGCAGGTCGGTGTGCAGCAGGCCGCCGCGGGCCAGCTCGCCGAGGATGCTGAAGATGCCGCCGGCGCGGTGCACGTCTTCCATGTGGTACTTCTGGATGTTCGGCGCCACTTTGCACAGCTGCGGCACATGGCGCGACAGGCGATCGATGTCCCGCAGGTCGAAGTCGATCTCGGCTTCCTGGGCCGCGGCCAACAGGTGCAGGATGGTGTTGGTGGAACCGCCCATGGCGATGTCCAGGGTCATGGCGTTCTCGAACGCCTTGAAGTTGGCGATGTTGCGCGGCAGGACCGACTCGTCGTTGTCGCCGTAATAGCGCTGGCACAGCTCGACGATGGTGCGCCCGGCCCGCAGGAACAGCTCTTCGCGGTCGCTGTGGGTGGCCAGGGTCGAACCGTTGCCCGGCAGGGCCAGGCCCAGGGCTTCGGTCAGGCAGTTCATGGAGTTGGCGGTGAACATGCCGGAGCACGAACCGCAGGTCGGGCAGGCGCTGCGCTCGTACTCGGCAACCTTCTCGTCAGAAGCGCTGGAGTCGGCGGCGATGACCATGGCGTCCACCAGGTCCAGGCCGTGGGCGGCGAGCTTGGTCTTGCCGGCTTCCATCGGGCCGCCGGAAACGAAGATCACCGGGATGTTCAGGCGCAGGGCGGCCATCAGCATGCCGGGGGTGATCTTGTCGCAGTTGGAGATGCAGACGATGGCGTCGGCGCAGTGGGCGTTGACCATGTACTCCACGGAGTCGGCGATGATCTCGCGGCTCGGCAGCGAATACAGCATGCCGTCGTGGCCCATGGCGATGCCGTCGTCCACGGCGATGGTGTTGAATTCCTTGGCCACGCCACCGGCGCGTTCGATCTCGCGAGCCACCAGCTGGCCCAGGTCCTTCAGGTGCACGTGCCCCGGGACGAACTGGGTGAACGAGTTGGCAATGGCGATGATCGGCTTCTTGAAGTCGGCATCTTTCATCCCCGTGGCGCGCCACAGGGCGCGGGCGCCGGCCATGTTGCGGCCGTGGGTGGATGTTTTCGAACGGTAATCAGGCATGGAGCACTCCGGGCGGCTAATCAGGGAACAAATGGGGAGTGAGCTTCTATTGACCTTGGGAACACTCAGAAATGGCCGTGTGTCCGAAAGCTGCCGATGACGCCGCGGGATCGCCGCGCGCCTCAGCCTGAGCTCATAAACCCGCCGGGGGATGACTGGCGATGAATTCGCCGATTCTACACCGCTGGCGTCAGGAAGGAATGCCGCGACCGTTCCGTGGCGTGCGATTGCCTGGATCCGCGAGGGAGACTGCCAGCCCGACGGTTCCTGGTTTAGACTCGCCGCCCCTTGATCACCTTCCAATGGAGCTGGAATGTCCCCGAACATGCGATCCCTGAGGTTCTACCTGGGCATGGGCCTGCTGCAGGGGCTGCTGCTGATGTGGCTGGTGCTCTATAGCGACTGGCCCGGCAGTGCCATGGCCGTGGTGGGCGCGGCCGTGCTGACGGGCGGCGGCTTCGTGCAACTGCTGGCCGGACGGCGGCGCCAGTGGCGTACCTGGCGCGCCGCGCTGCTGCTGGCCTTCGCGGCGGCGGTAGTGGTGCAGGCCTGCAGTGAGTTGCCCTTCACCCGGGCAGTGATCTACAGCGTGGTGGCGCTCCTGCTGCTGATGACGCTGCTTGGCGCCACTTGGCTGCCGGGACGCGATGGCTTCGAACGACGGCTGCTGGGTGACGGCAGCTGGATGCTGGTGGCCCTGTCTGCGTCATGGCTGGTACAGGCGCTGTTCGACTTCTGGGTCCACAAGCACCATCTGGACCCCTTCAAGAGCGGGTTCCTGTCCCTGCGTTACTTCACCGGGCCGCCCCTGGCCTTCTCCTTTGTCCTGTACCTCAGGGATTTGTGCCGCGTGCGCGATCTTCAGGCGCAAGCGCTCTGATAGCGACGATTGACCAGGCCGTTCAGGCCCAGGGCGATTGCACTCAGCACCAGGAAGCACAGCCCCAGCGCCGTCACCAGGTTGCTGGCGCTCAGGTTGATGAAGCCGCTGATCAGGCCGCCGCAGATGAAGATGAGCATATTGCCCGCCGACGCCGAGGTCCCGGCGTTGTGCGCAAAGATGCCCATGGCTCGCGAGGTCGCCACCGGGCGGGTGATGGTGGTGCCGGCGGTGCAGACGATCATCGGCACCAGAACCGTGGCGACGGACAGCTCGAACGGCTGCAACAGCAGCATCAGCAGGCCGGACAGGGCGATCAGCCCCAGGCCGGTGACGATTTGGGTGCTGGCCTGCAGGTAGCGGTTCATCACCCCGGCGCCGATGCCGCCCACTACATAGGCGGCCCCATACAGCAACAGCGCCAGGGCGTACTGGTAGGGCGAGAGCTGCAACTGCTCCATGAAAATGATCGGTGATATGACGATGAACGAAAAATGGCAGGCGAAGGCCAGCGCCGAGATCAGCCAGTAGCCAACGAACGACAGGTCGGCAAACACCCGCCGGTAGGCCGCGAAGATATTCTGCTGGCGTGCCGCCGTGCCCGGCGTGTTCTCCAGCAGGACCCAGGCCTTGAGGATGACCAGCAGGCCGAGGCCGGCGAACACCCCGAAGCTGCCCTGCCAGCCCAGGCGGGCCTGCAGCCAGGTGCCCAGCAGCGGTGACAGGGAAATGAAGAGGCCGCTGGCGGTGACCAGGGCGATGCGCAGGCGCTCCTGCTGCTTACCGACGAACAGGTCCTGCACCAGCGCCTGGGACAGGACGAAGCAGCCACACCCCACGGCCTGGACCACGCGAAACAGCAGGAACCACGCGTACTCGGTGGCGGCCATGCAGCCCAGGGCGCCGGCGACGGCCACGGCCATGCCAGCCAGTAACAGCTTCTTTCGCCCCAGGGAGTCTGATAGCGGCCCGACCACCATCAGGGAAAACGACAAGCCAATGGCGAACAGGCTGACGGACAGCGCGATATCGGCGCTGGAGGTATTGAAGCGTTCGGCCAGGGCGGGAAAGGAGGGGAGGATCACGTCCAGCGGGAAGACCCCGAGCAGGGTCATGGTCAGCAGCAGAATGACGACCGAGGTCTTTTTCGTGGCGGCGGGGGAGTGGCCCATGGTGCGGCGCTCTCGGTCCTTGAGAAGGTGCCGAGAATCGAGCCGTGGCGTTGCAAAGTCAATCGATGGCAGTGGCCATTCCCGCGCTGGGCGGGAATGGCCGTCGGCCCGGGCTCAGCTGTTGGGCAGCAGGCGGCAGGTGATGCTCTTGATGTAGCGGGTTTCCGGGATGGCCGGGTGCACCGGGTGATCCGGGCCCTGGCCGCCGCGCTCCAGCAGCTGGATGTTGCGGTCCAGGTGGCGGGCGCTGGTCAAGAGGATGTTCTGCAGGTCGTCCTCGGGCAGGTGCATCGAGCACGAAGCGCTGACCAGGATGCCGTCCTTGTTGAGCAGGCGCATGGCTTGCTCGTTCAGGCGGCGGTAGGCGCCTTCGCCGTTCTTCAGGTCTTTCTTGCGCTTGATGAAGGCAGGCGGGTCGGCAACGATCACGTCGAAGCGCTCTTCGCTGGCTTTCAGCTCTTTCAGGGCCTCGAAGACGTCGCCTTCGATGCAGGTCATCTTCTCGGCGAAACCGTTCAGCGCGGCGTTGCGTTCCACGCCATCAAGGGCGAAGGCCGAGGCATCGACGCAGAACACTTCACTGGCGCCGAACGCGGCGGCTTGCACGCCCCAGCCGCCGATGTAGCTGTACAGGTCGAGCACGCGCTTGCCTTTGGCATAAGGCGCCAGGCGAGCGCGGTTCATGCGGTGGTCGTAGAACCAGCCGGTCTTCTGGCCCTGGATCACCGGGGCTTCGAACTTCACGCCGTTCTCTTCCAGGGCAACCCACTCCGGTACCAGGCCGAACACGGTTTCGACGTAGCGGCCCAGGCCTTCGGCGTCACGGGCGGCGGAATCGTTCTTGAACAGGATGCCGCTGGGCTTGAGCACCTGGGTCAGGGCGGCAATCACGTCGTCCTTGTGGGTTTCCATGGTCGCCGAGGCGATCTGCACCACCAGGATGTCGCCAAAACGGTCGACCACCAGGCCCGGCAGCAGGTCGGAGTCGCCGTAGACCAGGCGGTAGAACGGCTTGTCGAACAGGCGCTCGCGCAGCGACAGGGCCACGTTCAAGCGGTGCACCAGCAGCGACTTGTCCAGGGCCAGCTTGGCGTCGCGCGACAGCAGGCGGGCGCAGATCAGGTTGTTCGGGCTCATGGCGACCACGCCCAGGGGCTTGCCGCCGGCGGCTTCCAGCACTGCCTGGTCGCCTGCCTTGAAGCCGTGCAGAGGGGTGGCGGCTACATCGATTTCGTTGCTGTAGACCCACAGGTGGCCGGCGCGCAGGCGGCGATCGGCGTTGGCTTTGAGGCGCAGGCTTGGCAGGGACATGACGTCGCTCCGGAAAAAAGGGCGCGATTATACCCCGTCGCGCGGCGCAAGCGATGGCCAATGGACCTGCGGCCAGGGACCTTTCCTGCAACCATTGGGTAAAGTTCCTGTCCGTTCGCCCAACATTCCCGTGTTAGGGGTTAGAATCCCCGGCTCACCCAGAGTGTGTACTTATGTCCCAAGAGCTATCAGCCGAACAGATTCAACAGGCCCTGCAAGGCATCAGCGTGCCGCCCCAACCGCAAATCATGGTGGATTTGCAGATGGAGCAGTACATGCCCGATCCCGACCTGGAGGTGATCGCCAAGCTGATCTCCCAGGACCCGGGCCTGTCTGGCGCGTTGCTGAAGATCGTCAATTCGCCGTATTACGGGCTGAGCAACAAGATTGCGTCGATCCAGCGCGCGGTGAATCTCTTGGGCAGCCGTTCGATCATCAACCTGATCAACGCGCAGTCGATCAAGGGCGAGATGAGCGACGAAACCATCGTCACCCTCAACCGCTTCTGGGACACCGCCCAGGACGTGGCCATGACCTGCCTGACCCTGGCCAAGCGCACCGGCTCCCAGGCCGTGGACGAAGCCTATGCCCTGGGGCTGTTCCATGACTGTGGCGTGCCACTGATGCTCAAGCGCTTCCCCGACTACATGACCGTGCTGGAAGAGGCCTACGGCAGCGCCGGACCTGAGCAGCGGGTGGTGGACACGGAAAACCGTGCCTTCAACACCAACCACGCGGTGGTCGGTTACTACACGGCCAAGTCCTGGCGCCTGCCGGAGCACGTGACCAACGCCATTGCCAACCACCACAATGCCCTGGCGATCTTCAGCGACGAATCTTCACGCAACAGCCAACTGAAGAACCTGCTGGCGATCCTGAAGATGGCCGAGCACATCTGCGCGTCCTACCGGGTGCTGGGCAACCAGGTGGAAGATCACGAGTGGAACAGCATCGGCCACCTGATTCTCGACTACGTCGGCCTGTCGGATTACGACTTCGAGAACCTCAAGGAAACCGTGCGCGAGCTGGGCGCGCACTGACCGTTCATATCGCGATGAGTGCCAGGGGCTGATATGCCTGAATTACCGGAAGTCGAAACTACCCGGCGCGGGATCGCGCCGCACCTGGAAGGCCAGAAGGTCAGTCGGGTGATTGTCCGTGACCGGCGTTTGCGCTGGCCGATTCCCGAAGACCTGGACATCCGCCTGTCCGGGCAGCGCATCGTGCAAGTGGACCGGCGCGCCAAATACCTGTTGATCAACGCTGAAGTCGGCACCCTGATCAGCCACCTGGGCATGTCCGGCAACCTGCGGCTGGTGGAAGTCGGCCTGCCGGCGGCCAAGCATGAACATGTGGACATCGAGCTGGAGTCGGGCCTGGCCCTGCGTTACACCGACCCGCGGCGCTTTGGCGCCATGCTCTGGAGCCTGGACCCGCTGAACCATGAATTGCTGGTGCGCCTGGGGCCGGAGCCGCTGACCGACCTGTTCGACGGCGAGCGCCTGTTTCAGTTGTCCCGGGGCCGCTCCATGGCGGTCAAGCCGTTCATCATGGACAACGCGGTGGTGGTGGGGGTGGGCAACATCTACGCGACCGAGGCGCTGTTCGCCGCGGGCATCGATCCGCGTCGTGAAGCCAAGGGCATTTCCCGCGCCCGCTATGTGAAGCTGGCGATCGAGATCAAGCGCATTCTGGCGGCGGCCATCGAGCGGGGCGGTACCACCCTGCGTGACTTTATTGGCGGTGACGGCCAGCCGGGCTACTTCCAGCAGGAGCTGTTCGTCTACGGGCGTGGCGGGGAGCACTGCAAGGTCTGCGGCACGGGGCTGCGGGAAATCAAGCTCGGCCAGCGGGCCAGCGTCTATTGCCCGCGTTGCCAGAGCTGAGGCGCTTGGCCGGCCAGCCGGCCCCTACAAAGGGGTGTGGGAGCCGAAAGGGCGTTCTATCACTCACGCCTTGCCGGTGATCTTCCGGTACTTGGCCATCAATTCTTCTTCGGTTTCCGGGTGCGCTTCGTCCAGCGGAATGCAATCCACCGGGCACACTTGCTGGCACTGCGGTTCGTCGTAGTGGCCGACGCACTGGGTGCACAGGTTCGGATCGATGACGTAGATCTCTTCGCCTTGGGAAATCGCCGCGTTAGGGCACTCGGGTTCGCAGACGTCGCAGTTGATGCAATCGTCGGTGATGATCAGGGACATGGGGTACTCCGGCCTGGGCGGCAGGCCCGGGCATGTAAAAACGAATGCGCGCAATTGTGCCGTATTGACGCCCGCAGTGCACGCGGGCGCGATGGCTGACGCCCGGCAATGGCCCCTGTGCGGGGCCGCGCGGCTTATTTCTTGAAGCGCAGGGTCAGCGCGTCGGCGACCGCCGGGTGCACGAACTTGGTGATATCACCGCCCAGGGCAGCAATTTCACGGACCAGCGTCGAGGAAATGAACGAGTAGCGCTCCGACGGGGTGAGGAACAGGCTTTCCACGTCCGGCGCCAGTTGGCGGTTCATGTTGGCCAGCTGGAATTCGTATTCGAAGTCCGAAACCGCCCGCAGGCCGCGCAGGAAGACATTGGCGTTCTGCTCCTTGGCAAAATGCGCCAGCAGCGTGGAGAAGCCAACGACTTCAACGTTGGGCAGGTGCTTGGTCACCTCACGCGCCAGTTCCACGCGCTGCTCCAGGGGGAACAGCGGGTTTTTCTTGGGGCTGGCGGCAACGGCGATGATCACGTGGTCGAACAGCCGCGAGGCGCGCTCGACCAGATCGCCGTGGCCCTTGGTAATAGGGTCGAAGGTACCTGGGTACAACACTCGGTTCATCGCGTCGTCCTGGCGGGAATCCGTTGGGGAGTCGGATGGTATCGCAGCCTTCCCGGTCGGCCAAGTCGCCTTTTAGAGAAGAAAGCCCGATGGACGACGAAATTTCCCAGCTGTTTCACGCCGTTTTCAAACGCTGCGCCAGGGCCGTGGCCAGTTGCGCCGTCAGGCCGTACACCGACAGCTGCGGGTTGGCGCCGATGCTGGTGGGGAACAGCGAGCCGTCATGGATCGACAGGTTGTGCAGTTGATGGTGGCGCCCGAGGCTGTCGGCCACGGCGGTTTTCGGGTCTTCGCCCATGGCGCAGCCGCCCATCACGTGGGCGCTGCCCAGGCGGGTGCGGTACAGGGCCAGGTCCAGGCCATCGATCTGCGCGCGCACTTCGCCCAGGGTCTTGGCGAAGCGGGCATCGCTGTGCAGCGGCTTGACCGCCTTGGCGCCACCGGCGAACTGGATCTCCGCCATGCTGTGGAAGGCCCGGCGCAGGCCGTCCCAGGCGTAGGGCGAGACCTGATAGTCGAGGACCGGGGTGCCATCGCCGCGCAGCTCGACGTTGCCGCCCGTGCTGTCGGGGTGGAAGCCGTCCCGCAGCAGGGCCAGCATCGCGTGGGTGTGCGGCAGCTGCTCCATGGACAGCCCGCTCTGCGGCCCGAAGCCGCCCAGCAGGGTGCTGGCCAGGGCCGGTTGCAGGGGTGGCACTTCGAGTTTGTAGGACATCTTGCCGGTGGTGCCGTCCTGCCACTGAAAATGGTCGGAATAGATCGATTGCGGCGCGCCGTAGAACGGGTTGATCACCTCGTCGAACTGCCCGGCGGAGAAGTTCACCAGGTGCAGGAAGGTGCGCTTGCCCAGCCGCGAATGCGGGTCCGGGGCATCGGAGCGCAGCAGCAGGGCCGGGCTGTTGATGCCGCCGCCGGCCAGCACGTAGTGCCTGGCCTTGACCGTGATGGTGCGCCCGGTGGGGGCGACGCAGCGGGCGTCCATGGCCTGGCACTGCAGGCCGCTGACCTTGTCATCCTTGATCAGCAGGCGCTCGGCCCGGGCCAGGTACAGCAGCTCGCCGCCTTTCTCCAGGGTCGCCGGAATGGTGGTCACCAGCATCGACTGCTTGGCGTTGGTCGGGCAGCCCAGGCCGCAATAGCCCAGGTTCCAGCAGCCGCGCACGTTGCGCGGAATCACGTGCCAGCTGTAGCCCAGGGCTTCGCAGCCCTTGCGGATCACGTCGTTGTTGGCGTTGGGCGGCATGACCCAGGGCGCGACACCCAGGCGCTGTTCCATCTTTTCGAACCAGGGCGCCATTTCGGCCGAGCTGTGGCCCACCACCCCGTGTTCCCGGGCCCAGTGCTCCAGGGTCGGGTCGGGGGTGCGAAAGCTCGAAGTCCAGTTGATCAGGGTGGTGCCGCCCACGGCGCGGCCCTGGAGGATGGTGATGGCGCCGTCCTTGCTCATGCGCCCGATGCCTTCCTGATAGAGGCTGGTGTAGGCCTGGTCCTCGAGCATCTTGAAGTCGTCGCTGGTCTTGAGCGGGCCTTCCTCGATCAGCAGCACCTTGTAGCCGGCGGCGCTGAGGATTTCGGCGGTGGTGCCGCCACCGGCGCCGCTGCCGATGATGGCGACATCGGCTTCCAGGGTCAGGTCCTGCTCCAGCTGCGAGCCGTTGTAGGTTTTCCAGCCACGGTTCAGGCCTTCGCGGAACAGATCAGGTACAGGCATATCGAGTGCTCTCTTATTATTGAAGGCTCGGCGCGGATCCACTGTAGCCGCTGCTGAGCCTGCGAAGCTGCGAAAAGGCCCGCAGGGCCTTGCTTGACGATCCCCAGTCGCTGCCCCATCGCCCCGCGAACCCGGCGCTCGTGCGCAGCCTGTGGCAGCGGCTACAAAGGCCAGTCAGACCTTCGGTGGCCCGGGATACCCGCAATGGGCCCAGGATTCCGGGCGGGTGTACCAGGCCATCATCACCAGTTGCAGCAACGAGGCATGGCCCATGCGCAGCAGCGCCAGGAGGCTGTTTTCCCAGCGGCCGAGGAAGTGCCGGATGTCGTCCGCGCTGGCGTTCTCCCAACTGCCCCAGATCCCCGTCAGCGGGCCGCGGGTCACCGCCATGCCCAGCACATCGAACAGTTGCTGGGTGAGCTTGAACATCTCGGTCGACAGGTGGTTCAGGGCATTGTCCAGGCTGGCCAGGGTGCCCTCGACGGCGGCGGGCATCTTGTCCGCTGCCACCGCGCCTTCGAGCATCACCGGAATCAGCGCCCGCAGGAACGGCAGGTCATTGCTGCGCAGCATGCTGAAACCACTGGCAGGGGTACTGGCGGAGCAACCGCTGAGGCTGGCGCCGAGCCCGGCGGTGGCCAGGAACGCGCTGGCGCAGAGGCCGACTTTCAGCAGGCCGCGCCGTGACAGCGCGGGTGTTTCAGACAGGCTAGGGGTCATTGTTGTTATTACCCGGCGTTGTACTGGTTAACGAATGAACAGCTTCTGGATGAGTTTCTGGATCGATTTGCCATACGGCGGGTAGATCAGGCGCGCGGCATTGAAGCGCTGCTTGATGAACACCCCCTTGGCCTTGCTGAAGGTCAGGAACCCTTCATGCCCGTGGTAGTGGCCCATGCCGGACGGGCCAATGCCGCCGAACGGCAGGTCGTCCTGGGCCACGTGCAGCAGGGTGTCGTTGAGGCACACGCCGCCGGAGTGAGTTTCGTTGAGCACCCGCTGCTGCTCGGCCTTGTCGTAGCCGAAGTAGTACAGCGCCAGCGGGCGCGGGCGCTGGGTGATGTAGGCCAAGGCCTGGTCCAGGGTCTTGTAGGGCACGATGGGCAGGATCGGGCCGAAGATCTCGTCCTGCATCACCGTCATGTCGTCCGTGACATTGAGCAGCAGACTGTGGCTCAGGCGGCGCTCCTGGCTCTGTTCGAACAGGGGCACCAGCAGCGCACCCTTGCTGGTGGCGTCGCTCAGGTAGCCGTTGAGCCGTGCCAGCTGGCGCTGGTTGATGATCGCCGTGTAATCGGGGTTGTCCGCCAGGGTCGGGAAAAAGCCGCGCACCACCTGGCGATAGGCTTCGACAAAGGCGCCGACCCGTGCTTCCGGCACCAGCACGTAGTCCGGGGCGACACAGGTCTGCCCGGCGTTCAGGGTCTTGCCGAAGGCGATGCGTTCGGCGGCGTCCTTGAGCGGCACGCTGCTGGAGACGATGGCCGGGGATTTGCCGCCCAGCTCCAGGGTCACCGGTGTCAGGTTTTCCGCGGCGGCGCGCATCACGTGCTTGCCGATGCTGGTGGCGCCGGTGAACAGCAGGTGATCGAAACGCAGCTTGGAAAACGCCATGCCCACTTCGGCTTCGCCCAGTACCACGCACACCAGGTCCTCGGGGAACACCCGCGCCAGCAGTTGCTTGAGCAACTGGCCGGTGGCGGGGGTGGATTCACTGAGCTTGAGCATCACCCGGTTGCCGGCGGCCAGCGCCCCGACCAGCGGGCCCATGCACAGGTACAGCGGGTAGTTCCACGGCACGATCACCCCGACCACCCCCAGGGGCTGGTAGACCACCTTGGCCGAGGCCGGCTGGAAGGCCAGGCCCACGGCGCGGCGGGACGGCTTCATCCATTTTTTCAGGTGTTTGCGGGCGTAGTGGATGCCGTGCAGGCTGGGCATCAGCTCGGCCAGCAGGGTTTCATCGGCGCTGCGGTTGCTGAAGTCCTGGCTGATGGCGTCGATCAGTGCCTGACGCTCGTTGTTGAGCAGCTCGTGCAGCGCCTTCAGCCATTGCTGGCGCTGTGCGGCGGGCGGCATCGGGTTGGCGGCAAAGGCCCGGCGCTGGGCCTCGAACAGCTCATGCAGCGCGTCCTGTTGCTGAAGGGAATCCTGCAGGTAGGCAATTTCGGCAGACATGGACGGGCTCCGGTGTTTAAGGGGTGGCTAGTTTTTTAGAGCTTATGCTCTAAATTGTCAAATACCATCCGGTGCCGGTCGCGATTTATCCCCAGGGGGATAGAACGTAAGATGCACCCCAGCCTTCTGATTAAAGCCCACGCCCATGGCCCCACGCATAAAAACCCGTGAACGCATCGTCCAGTTCAGCCTCGAGCTCTTCAACCAGCAGGGCGAGCGCAACGTCAGCACCAACCATATTGCGGCGCACATGGAGATCTCCCCGGGCAACCTGTACTACCACTTCCCCAACAAGCAGGCGATCATCGCCGTGCTGTTTGCCGAGTACGAAAGCCTGGTGGACAGCTTCCTGCGCCCGCCGCCCGGGCGCGCGGTCACCGTGCAAGACAAGCGCTATTACCTGCAGGCGCTGCTGGCGGCCATGTGGCGCTACCGTTTCCTGCACCGCGACCTGGAACACCTGCTGGACAGCGACCCCGAGCTGGCCGCGCGCTACCGGCGTTTCTCCCAGCGTTGCCTGATCCAGGGCATGGCCATCTACGGGCGTTTCGTCGACGCCGGGATCGTCGCCATGGACAAGGTGCAGATCGAATCCCTGACCCTCAATGCCTGGATCATCCTCACCTCCTGGGTACGTTTTCTGTGCACCACCCGGGAAAACTCCACCCACCTGAGCGAAGAAGCCATTAAGCGCGGGGTGTATCAGGTGCTGGTGCTGGAAGCCGGTTTCGTCACCGATCAGGCTCGGGAAGCGGTCAACGACCTGTTCGAAGAGTTTTACGTGCCACTGGCCCAAGCCCTGGAAGAAGTGCAGTAGGATCAACCTCCGACTTATTCACAGGAGCCTGCCATGCCCCTCGCGCAGTTGATCAGCCCACTTGCCCTGGACCAGAAGAAACAGCAGCCCGGTCTGGTGATTCTGGATTGTCGCTTTGCCCTTGAAGACCCGGACTACGGGCAGCGCAGCTATGCCGAAGGGCATATCGCCGGGGCGCATTTCGCCGACTTGAACCGGGACCTGAGCGGGCCGGTGATCAAGGGCGTGACCGGCCGGCATCCGTTGCCGGAGCCGGCGCAACTGTTGGCGCGCCTGCAGGCCTGGGGCATCGATAACGACAGCCAGATCGTGCTCTATGACGACGGCCCCGGCGCCTTTGCCGCCCGTGCCTGGTGGCTGCTGGCCTGGCTGGGCAAGCGTGATGGCGTGTTCATTCTCGATGGCGGCCTGAAAGCCTGGCACGCCGCCGGCCTGCCGCTGAGCCTGGATGCCCCGGAAACCGTGGTCGGGCAGTTCACTGGCCAGCCCGACCACAGCCTGCTGCTGGATGCCGAACACCTGCGCCAGCGCCTGGGCCAGGCGGACCTGACCCTGCTGGACGCCCGCGGCCTGCCGCGTTTTCGTGGCGATGTGGAGCCCATCGATCCCGTGGCCGGGCACATTCCCGGGGCCCAGTGCGCGGCATTCACCGACAACCTGGGCGAGGACGGGTGCTTCCTGGCGGCTGATCGGCTCAAGCAGCGTTTCGCGCAAAAGCTCGCCGGGCGTTCCCCGGAGCACCTGGTGGCTTACTGCGGCTCTGGCGTCACCGCCTGCCACAACCTGTTCGCGCTGTGCCTGGCCGGCTACCCGCTGGCGCGGCTGTATGCCGGTTCGTGGAGCGAGTGGATCACCGATGCCCAGCGGCCTGTCGCCACGGGCGATTGACTCTTCGCTGGCAAGCCGGCGCCTAAGGCTGGCGGGGCCACGCGGGCCTGTAGGCGCGAGCTGGCTCGCGAAAGCCGCGCCGCCCTACTGCAGAACAGCGCTGCGATAAGCCGCTGGCGCCACCCCATACACCTGCTTGAACTGCCGACTGAGGTGGCTCTGGTCGGCAAACCCCAGTTGCGTGGCCACTTCCAGCGGCAGGCAGCCATCGCGCAACAGGGCCCGGGCCTTGGCGATGCGCTGCTGCATCAGCCAGGTGTGGGGTGGAATCCCGGTGGCCCGGCGAAACACCCGGGCGAAATGGAACGGCGACAGGTTCACCGCCGCCGCCAACTCTTCCAGTGACGGCGGCGCGGCCAGTTGCGAGCGCAGCAGTTCCTTGGCCTGGACAATCGCTCGGTGCTCCTGCCCGGGTTCGCCCAGCGCCCGAACCCCAGCGTGTCGCTGCAACAGCAACAGCAGCATTTCCCGCCACTGGGTCTGTTGCTGCAGGGCCGTGGCCGGGCTTTCCAGCAGGTGGTGCAGGCGGGCAAAACCCTGCACCAGGTCCGGGTCGCGGTACAGGGTCGCGCTGAAGGCCGGCAGGCTGCCGCTGGGCAGTTCCAGTTCGTCCAGCAGGCCGAATACCTGTCGGTTGTCCGGGTAGAAGGCCCGGTACAGCCAGCCGTCCTCGACGCCCTTGGCACCGGTGTGCAACTCGTCCGGGTTGATCAGCACCAGGGTGCCGCTGCCCGCCAGGTGCTCGGCCCCGCGATAGCGGTAGCGCTGGGCGCCGGCCATGATCATGCCGATCACATAACCCTCGTGCACATGAGGCACGAAGCGCTGTTCGATATAGCGCGCGGCCAGTAACTCGACCCCGGCCAGGGGCTCGGTCTGCCAGAAACGGATCGACTCCCGGGTGGGCTTAGCCATGGCGGCCCAGGTCCGTCAGCCATTGCGGAATGCGCTGTTCCAGGTAGTAATTCGGGTGTTTCAGGCTACCGCCGACAAAACCCACGTGGCCGCCCTTGGCCTGCAGTTCGAAGCGGGTACTGGCGGACAGTTCACGGGCTTCGGGCAGGCTGTGGCGGAACACGAAGGGGTCGTCCGCGGCCTGGATGATCAGGGTCGGGGTACGGATTTCGCCAAGGAAATAGCGGCTGGAGGCGCGGCGGTAGTAATCCTGGGCATCGGCAAAACCATGCAGCGGCGCGGTGACCCGGCCGTCGAAGTCCCAGAAGGTGCGCATCTTGGTCAGCGGGCCCAGTTGCGCCAGGGTGGCCAGGCCTTCATGGCGGCCGTCGTGCTGGAACTGGCGTTGCTTGTCCTTGATGTAGGCCAGCATCTCGCGCATGAAGTGCGCCTGGTAAATCTTGGAAAAGCCCTGGCCGATGCGGTCGGCGCACTGGTCCAGGCGAAACGGCACCGACACCGCCGTGGCGCCCTGCAGCGGGCTGGCGCTGCCGCTTTCCCCCAGGTACTTGAGCAATACATTGCCCCCCAGCGAATAGCCCACCGCATACAGCGGCGCCTGAGGACGCTTGGCCCGCAGGTGGGCGATGGCCGAGGCCAGGTCTTCGCTGGCGCCGGAGTGGTAGCTGCGCGGCAGCAGGTTGGGTTCGCCGGAGCAGCCGCGCCAGTTCAGCGCTGCGCTGGCCCAGCCCCGAGAGGCGAGGGCCTGCTGCAGGCCGGCCACATAAGGCGAGTTGGACGAGCCGGTCAAACCGTGCAGCACCAGCACCAGAGGGGCTTCGGCGCTATGGGGGCCGTGCCAGTCCAGATCGAGAAAGTCGCCGTCATCCAGCCACAAGCGCTCGCGCTGGCGCTCCAGGTGAGTGGTCGGGCGCCACAGCGGGCCCCACAGGGTTTGCAGGTGCGGGTTGCCAAGGCCGAAGGCGGGGATGAAGCGATCAGGCGAGTCAGGCACGGGGAGGGTCTCGATGCAGCGGCGCGCGGCCCGGGCGGGCTGCGCGCCTTGTTCCGGCTGCCTTAAGCAGCGTTGTCTGCCATACGTTGCCACAACGAGTAATACACCTGCCCGGATTTTTGTTCACGGTGCAGACGCCAGCTTCCGGGCAGCCCCAGGGTCGACGGCGCGGTTTCGCTTTCGGTGTAAATCCACGCGTCGTCCGCCAGCCAGCCGCGTGCTTCCAGCAGGGCGCAGGCGGCGGGCAGCAGGTTCTGGTTGAACGGCGGGTCGAGGAAAGCCAGGTCGAACGGCGTCGCCGGCTGGGTTTCCAGGTAGCGCAGGGCGTCGGCGGTCTGCGCCTGGCCCACGGTGCAACGCAGCGTTCCCAGGTGCTCGCGCAGGCTGGAGATGGCCACGCTGCTGCTGTCCAGGGCCAGGCCCGTGGCAGCGCCACGGGACAGGGCTTCGAGGAACACCGCGCCGCTGCCGGCGAACAGGTCGATGACCTTGGCCCCGGCGACATAGGGCGCCAGCCAGTTGAACAGGGTTTCGCGCACCCGGTCAGGGGTCGGTCGCAGCCCCGGCAGGTCGGGGAAGCTCAGCTTGCGGCTGCGCCATTCGCCGCCAATGATGCGCAGCTGGCCCACGCCGTTGTGCTGGTTGTGGACGGGTTTCTTACTGGGACGGGCTGGACGGGCCATTAATGCTCCGGAACCCCGAGCGGCTGCTCGGCGGGTTTGTCAGTGGGGGGCGGCAATGGCTTTTGCGCGACGGTGGGGCCGGCGCTGACGATGACCATCTTGTCGACACTCAGGTGCTTGTTCATGGCGGCCTTGACCTGTTCCACCGTCAGTTCCTGGGATTGACGCATGAAGTCTTCCAGGTAGCTCAACGGCAGATTGTAGAAGCCCATGGCGCCCAGCTGGCCGACGATATCGGCGTTGCTGGCAGTGGACAGCGGGAAGCTGCCGGCCAGTTCGCGCTTGGCGTCGTCCAGTTCCTTCTGGGTCGGGCCGTTCTTCAGGTAATCGGCAAACACGTCCTGCACCAGTTTCAGGGTGCCTTCGCTCATTTCTGCGCGGGTCTGCAGGTTGATCATGAACGGGCCGCGGGCCTGCATCGGGGTGAAGCCGGAGTAGACGCCGTAGGTCAGGCCGCGTTTCTCGCGCACTTCGCTCATCAGCCGGGTGCCGAAACCGCCACCGCCAAGGATCTGGTTGCCCAGGGACACGGCGGCGTAGTCCGGATCGTCACGGTCGATGCCCAGTTGCGCCAGCATCAGGTTGGTCTGGCTCGACGGGAATTCGATATGGCCGATGCTGGCCTTGGGTTCGGTGGGCTGCTCGACCTTGGCCAGGGCCGGGCCTTTGGGCAGGGCGGCGGAAACCTGCGCGGCGATCGCTTCGGCGTCGCTGCGCGAGAGGTCGCCGACCAGGGCGATCACCACGTTGCCGGCGGTATAGGCCTTGGCGTGGAACGCCTGCAGTTGCGCCAGGCTGATGCCCGGAACGCTCTTGGCATTGCCTTCGCTGGCATGCGCATAGGGATGAGTGCCGTACAGGCGCTGCATCAGTTCCAGGCTGGCCAGCTTGCCGGGGTTCTGCTTCTGGTATTCGAAACCGGCGAGCAACTGGTTCTTGATCCGTGCCAGGGAGTCGGCAGGGAAGGTCGGCTTGCCCACCACTTCGGCGAACAGCTTCAGCGCTGGCTGGCGTTTATCCACCGCGCTGAGGCTGCGCAGCGAGACCACGGCCATGTCCTTGTAGGCGCCGTTGCCGATATCCGCGCCCAGGCTCTCGAAGCCCCGGGCGATGGCGCCCACATCCTTGCCGGGCACGCCTTCGTTGAGCATGGCGTTGGTCAGCAGGGCCAGGCCGGACGTGTTGCCGTCCTGGCTGCTGCCGGCGGCGAAGATCAGGCGCATGTCGAACATCGGCAGCTCGCGGGCTTCGACGAACAGCACCTTGGCGCCTTCAGCGGTATTCCAGGTCTGCACATTGAGGTTGCGATGGCTGGGTGCCTTGCCATCCAGCTCGGCCAGGGATTGCAGTTTCTGGCTGCTCTTGGCCTTGTCCAGGGCCTGGCTGGCATTGCTCTCGCCGGAGCGCGACAGGTACAGGCCACCGGCGGTGAGCAGGGCGACCAGGGCCAGGCCCAGCAGGACCGGTGAAGCATTCTTGCGCTTACTCATGAGCGGACTCCTCAGGCAGTACGTGGGCCACGCTCATACGCTCCCGGGTGAAATAGGTGCGGGCGGCCTTCTGGATGTCTTCCGGGGTCACGCTTTGCAGTTCCGCCAGCTCGGTGTCCATCAGTTTCCACGACAGGCCGACGGTTTCCAGCTGGCCGATGGCGCTGGCCTGGCTGGTGATCGAGTCACGCTCGTAGACCAGCCCGGCAATCACCTGAGCCCGCACCCGCTCCAGTTCCTCGGCGGACGGCGGGGTGCTCTTCAGTTGGTCCAGCATGCGCCACAGCCCGGCTTCGGCCTGGGCGATGGTTTTCTTCTTCTGGCTGTTGGGGGTCGCCGAGAGCATGAACAGGCTGTCGCCCCGGGTGTAGGCGTCGTAGCTGGTGGAACCGTTGGACAGCAGCTCTTCGCCCCGCTCCAGCTGGGTCGGAATGCGGGCGCTGTAACCGCCGTCCAGCAGGGCCGCGGCCAGGCGCAGGGCGTGCACCGAGCGCTGGTCCTCGGCGGTGGCGATGCTGGGCACGTTGAAGGCCAGCATCAGGCTCGGCAGTTGGGTCTTCACGTGCAGGGTGATCAGGCGCTCGCCGGGTTCGGCCAGTTCCATGGGGATCTTCGCCGGTGGCACGTCACGCTTGGGGATGGCGCCGAAGTAACGCTGGGCCAGGGTTTTCACTTCGTCCGGGGTGACGTCGCCGACCACCACCAGGGTGGCGTTGTTCGGCACGTACCAGGCCTGGTACCAGTGGCGCAGTTCCTCGACCTTCATCCGGTTCAGGTCGGCCATCCAGCCGATGGTCGGCGTGTGGTAGCCGCTGGCCGGGTAGGCCATGGCCTTGAAGCGCTCGTAGGCCTTGGACAGCGGCTTGTCGTCGGTACGCAGGCGGCGTTCTTCCTTGATCACTTCGATCTCGCGGCTGAACTCGTCGGCCGGCAGGCGCAGGTTGGCCATGCGATCGGCTTCCAGTTCCAGGGCCACGCCCAGGCGGTCGCGGGCCAGGACCTGGTAATAAGCGGTGAAGTCGTCGCTGGTGAAGGCGTTCTCTTCGGCGCCCAGGTCCCGCAGGATCAACGAGGCTTCGCCGGGGCCGACCTTCTCGCTGCCTTTGAACATCATGTGTTCCAGGGCGTGGGACAAACCGGTCTGGCCCGGGGTTTCGTAGCTGGAGCCGACCTTGTACCAGACCTGGGACACCACCACCGGCGCGCGATGATCTTCGCGGACCACGACCTTGAGGCCGTTGTCGAGGGTGAATTCGTGGGTGGGTTGCGGGTCGGCAGCCAGGGCTGCAAGGGGCAGACAAACTGTGCTGAGCAGCAGGCCTGCGGCGCGGCGGGCTAGAGCATTCATTCGTTTTTAAACCTGTTGGGCTGCCCGCGTGTTCTTAGCGTCAGCGGGCGAGGAGGTGCTAGGATACTGATCCGTTTTACTGGCGGCCACGCCTATCAGGTCTTCGCGGATCAGCAGGTACTTGATCAGGTTGTATGAGTTACCGGCAATAAGCCTTGATTTGTCAGCTAAACTGCGACTTTTCGCCGATTTTGCCGTTCCAGTCCTTTAGTAAAATCGCTCCTTGAAGTGCTTTTGGGCATTTCGACAACATGTTGCGCGTGAACAAGCTGGAATAAACACAGTCTGTTCTGCATCGAATATTTATTTACCGAGGCGCCCAGTGGCGCATCGCTACCTTGAGATAGCCGTCTCCATGTTTGGTTCCAACGACGACAAAAAGACCCCAGCCGCGGCTGGCGAGAAGAAAGGCCTGTTCGGATGGCTGCGCAAAAAGCCGCAGGAACCCGTCGTCGAACAGCCGCAAGTGCCTGTCGAGCCAGTGCCGGCTCCGGTCATTGAAGCCGCTCCCAGCGTAGCCCCGACCGAGCCAGTGGTGCTGCCGATGGTCGAGCCGGTGCTGCAATCGCACCTCGAACCGGCACCTGAAGCGCCCACCGCGCCCGAGCTGCCGTTGACCCCGAACCCCGAGCACAAGCCCTGGCTGACCTTGCCGGTGGCGGAAGAGCCGGTGGCCCTGGTGGAAGACGCCCTGGCCGAGCATGTGACGCCGCCGATTCCAGCCGCGGTGACCCCTGAGCCGGTGATTGCCGCCCCAGTCATCGCACCGGCCCCGGTGGTCGAGGTGCCAGCAGCGGTCGCGCCAGCCTTCGTCGCCCCCGAGCCTGTTGCTCCTGCTCCTGCTCCTGCTCCTGCTCCTGCTCCTGCTCCTGCTCCTGCTCCTGCTCCTGCTCCTGCTCCTGCTCCTGCTCCTGTAGCCGAGCTGGTTGTGGTGGCGGCAGAGCCCGAGCCTGTGACCGAGCCTGAGCCCGTCCGTCCTGCCGAAGAGAGCAAGATCGGCTTCTTCGCTCGCCTCAAGCAGGGCTTGTCCAAGACCAGCGCCAGTATCGGCGAGGGCATGGCCAGCCTGTTCCTGGGCAAGAAGGCCATCGATGACGAATTGCTGGAAGACCTGGAAACCCGCCTGTTGACCGCCGACGTCGGGGTCGAGGCCACTTCGGTGATCATCCAGAACCTGACCCAGAAGGTGGCGCGCAAGCAGCTCACCGACTCCGATGCGCTGTACGCCTCGTTGCAGGCCGAACTCACCAGCATGCTCAAGCCGGTGGAGCAGCCGCTGAAAGTCGCTGCCCAGAACAAGCCTTTCGTGATCCTGGTGGTGGGCGTCAACGGCGCCGGCAAGACCACCACCATCGGCAAGCTGGCGAAGAAGCTGCAGCTGGAAGGCAAGAAAGTCATGCTGGCCGCCGGCGACACCTTCCGCGCCGCGGCGGTGGAGCAGCTGCAAGTCTGGGGCGAGCGCAACAAGATCCCGGTGATCGCCCAGCACACCGGTGCCGATTCGGCTTCGGTGATCTTCGATGCGGTGCAGGCGGCCAAGGCCCGTGGCATTGACGTGCTGATCGCTGACACGGCGGGGCGCCTGCACACCAAAGACAACCTGATGGAAGAGCTGAAGAAAGTCCGCCGGGTGATCGGCAAGCTCGATGCCGATGCGCCCCATGAGGTGCTGCTGGTGCTGGACGCCGGTACAGGCCAGAACGCCATCAACCAGGCCAAGCAATTCAACCAGACCGTGGAATTGACCGGCCTGGCCCTGACCAAGCTCGATGGCACCGCCAAGGGCGGGGTGATCTTCGCCCTGGCCAAGCAGTTCGGTCTGCCGATCCGTTATATCGGGGTCGGTGAAGGCATTGATGACTTGCGTACCTTTGAAGCCGAACCCTTTGTCCAGGCACTGTTTGCCGAGCGGGAGCGTTCATGATTCGTTTCGAACAGGTCGGTAAACGCTACCCCAACGGTCACGTTGGCCTGCATGAGCTGAGCTTTCGCGTGCGTCGCGGCGAATTCCTGTTTGTCACCGGCCATTCCGGCGCCGGTAAGAGCACCTTGCTGCGCCTGCTGCTGGCCATGGAGCGTCCGACCACCGGCAAGTTGCTGCTGGCCGGGCAGGACCTGGGGCAGATCAGCAACGCGCAGATCCCGTTCCTGCGGCGCCAGATCGGCGTGGTGTTCCAGAACCACCAGCTGTTGTTCGATCGCACCGTGTTCAACAACGTCGCGCTGCCGCTGCAGATTCTTGGCCTGTCCAAGGCGGAAATCGCCAAGCGGGTGGACTCGGCCCTGGAGCGCGTGGCCCTGTCGGACAAGACCGATCTGTACCCCGGTGACCTGTCCACCGGCCAGCAACAGCGTGTGGGGATTGCCCGGGCCATCGTCCACCGTCCGGCCCTGCTGCTGGCGGACGAACCCACCGGTAACCTCGACCCGCGTCTTGCGGCGGAAATCATGGGCGTGTTCGAAGATATCAACCGCCTGGGCACCAGCGTGCTGATCGCCAGTCACGACCTGGCGCTGATCGCTCGCATGCGTCACCGCATGTTGACCCTGCAACGCGGCCGATTGATCGGCGATGGGGAGGCCGGCGTATGAGTGCTACACGTACCCCTAAAGTGGCGGAGCGCGTAGCGCCCAAGGCTTCCGAAGCGCCGCCGCCTAAGAAAAAACGCGACGAAGACGACGGCCCGGATTTCGCCACCCTGCTGCACGCCTGGATCGAAAGCCATCGCGCCAGCCTGCTGGACAGCCTGCGGCGCCTGGGCAAGCAGCCCATTGGCAGCTTCTTTACCTGCCTGGTGATGGCGGTAGCCCTGAGCCTGCCCATGGGCCTGTCGCTGTTGCTCAACAATGTCGAGCGGCTGGGCGGTTCCTGGCAGCGCGCCGCGCAGATTTCGCTGTACCTGGATCTGGGGGCCTCTGCCAGCGAGGGCGAGAAACTCAGCGAAGAGATCAAGGGCCTTCCCGGTGTGGCGGATGCCGAGTTCATCAGCAAGGAAAAGGCCCTGGAAGAGTTCCAGCAGCAGTCCGGGCTGGGCGAGGCCTTGCGCGAGTTGCCCCATAACCCGTTGCCGGGTGTGGTGCTGGTGACGCCGAACGAGGTGGATAAGGCTACGCTTGAGGCCTTGCGCCAGCGTTTGGCGGACATGCCCAAGGTGCAACTGGCGCAGCTGGACCTGGTATGGGTCGAGCGACTGGCGGCCATCCTCAAGCTGGGGGACCGCTTTGTCTTCGGCCTGACGGTGCTGCTGGTTTCTGCATTACTTTTGGTGATAGGCAATACCATTCGTCTTCATATTGAAAACCGCCGCACCGAGATAGAAGTGATTAAACTCGTCGGCGGTACGGACAGCTATGTACGACGTCCCTTCCTTTATATGGGCGCGCTGTATGGCTTCGGTGCGGGGATTCTGTCCTGGGGTGTATTGGCGTTCGGCCTGAACTGGCTGAACGACGCGGTGATCGGTCTGGCCGGCCTGTATGGCAGTGATTTTGCCCTTGCGGGAGTACCGGTTGCCGATGGTCTGTCGCTCTTGCTTGGGGCGGTGCTGTTGGGTTATATCGGTGCGTGGATTGCGGTGGCCCGCCACCTGAGGGAGCTGGCACCGAAGTAATGTCTTTTTGCTTGTATTGACCTTTCAGAATATTTGGGAACTTGTTTCGCGGTTTCCGGTCAATTTTCGCAGTGCTGAACTGCACGAGTTATGTGAGTCGGAGGTTTTTTCGTATGACCACTTCTTTGCAACCTGCTTACGCATTGGTTCCAGGCGCAAACCTGGAGGCTTATGTGCACACGGTGAACAGCATTCCATTGCTGACGCCCGAGCAGGAGCGTGAACTGGCCGAGAGTCTCTACTATGAGCAGGATCTTGAGGCGGCTCGGCAGATGGTGCTCGCCCACCTGCGTTTTGTCGTACATATCGCCCGCAGCTATTCCGGCTACGGGCTGGCCCAGGCCGACCTGATCCAGGAAGGCAATGTTGGCCTGATGAAAGCCGTGAAGCGCTTCAACCCGGAAATGGGTGTGCGCCTGGTGTCCTTTGCCGTGCACTGGATCAAGGCAGAGATTCACGAGTTCATCCTGCGTAACTGGCGGATTGTCAAAGTCGCGACCACCAAGGCTCAGCGCAAACTGTTCTTCAACCTGCGCAGCCAGAAGAAGCGTCTGGCCTGGCTGAACAACGAAGAAGTGCACCGCGTGGCGGAAAGCCTGGGCGTCGAGCCCCGTGAAGTGCGCGAGATGGAAAGCCGCCTGACCGGCCAGGACATGGCCTTCGACCCTGCTGCTGAAGCGGATGACGACAGCGCCTTCCAATCGCCGGCCAACTACCTGGAAGACCACCGCTACGACCCGGCGCTGCAACTGGAAGACGCTGACTGGAGCGACAACTCCACCAGCAACCTGCACGAAGCGCTGGAAGTGCTGGACGAACGCAGCCGCGACATTCTCTACCAGCGCTGGCTGGCCGAAGAGAAAGCCACGCTGCACGACCTGGCGCAGAAGTACAACGTTTCGGCCGAGCGTATCCGCCAGCTGGAAAAAAGCGCGATGAACAAGCTGAAACTGTCCATCGCCGCCTAAGCCTGAAGCGTCATGCAAAACGCCCCGATCATCTCGGGGCGTTTTTGTTTGCGCATCTGCTGCAGGCGCCGGCTGGCCGGCGAAGAAGGCCCTGGGTGACCTAGCCCGCCCACGGCGCCTTGCGGGCTTCGTCCAGCCGATTCAGATAATCGGCCCCGCCCAGCAGGCTCATCTGCCGCCGAACCCAGCCCGCTCGCTGCATGACGTAAGTGCTGGGCCGAGCGGCGCTCCACACCCGCGGATTGGGCAGCACGGCGGCCAACAGACTGGCCTGCTGGCGCGACAGGTCGGCCGCGCTGACGCCAAAGTGGTGGCGCGCAGCCGCCTCGGCACCGAACACCCCTTCATCCCATTCGACGCTGTTGAGGTAGACCTCAAGAATCCGCTGCTTGGGCCAGAACACTTCGATCAAGGCGGTGAACCAGGCTTCCAGGCCCTTGCGCAGGTAGCTGCGGCCGGACCACAGGAACAGGTTCTTCGACACTTGCTGGCTCAGGGTGCTGGCGCCACGGATCGAACCGCCGCGTTCGTTGTGGGCCAGTGCCGCCTGGATCGCGTCGATATCGAAACCCCAGTGTTCGGGGAATTTCTGATCCTCGCCGGCGATCACCGCGACCTTGAGGTTGTCGGATATCTCGTTCCACGGCTTCCAGGTGCGTTGCAGGTCGATGGGGTCGTTGTCGACCCAGGATTCGATCTTGCGCTCCACCATCAGGGCGGTGCCCGGTGGCGGCACGAAGCGAAACAGCAGCACCAGCAGCACGCTGCCGACCACGAACCACATCAAGGCTTTTACAAGGCGACGAAACAGATAACGCAGCATAGAGATGGCTTGGCCGAACCCGTTGAGCGCGCCATTATACAGACCCTTTGCGCTGAATCTGACTGGAGTTCCTCATGTTGCGTGGCTTCCTGATGCTGGCCGCCTTCTTCGGTTTCACCGGGGTGGCCCTCGGCGCCTTCGCGGCCCACGGCCTGAAAAACCGCCTGAGCACGGAATACCTGGCTATTTTTCACACAGGCGTGACCTACCAACTGGTGCACGCCCTGGCGCTGTTCGGCGTCGCCTTGCTGGCGGCCCATATTCCCGGGCGGCTGGTGACCTGGGCCGGCGCAGCGTTCACCCTGGGCATCCTGCTGTTCTCCGGCAGCCTGTATCTGTTGACCCTGAGCGGCATCAGCAAGCTGGGCATCATCACCCCCTTCGGTGGCGTGGCCTTCCTCGTTGGCTGGTTCTTGCTGGGCCTTGCCGCCTGGCGCCTGCAAGTCGCCGGCTGACGCTTGTAGCTGACCTTTGGGTCACGATCGGGCTAGAATGCTGGCCCCTAAAAATGATGGCGGCTTCGAGCATGCGCATTCAGTTGAACGGTGAATCCTTTGAACTGCCCGACGGCTCGACCGTTGCGGCCCTGCTGAGCCAGCTGGAACTGAGCGGCCGGCGGATCGCGGTGGAACTCAACCTGGATATCGTTCCGCGCAGCCAGCACGCCGAAACCGCCCTCAACGAGGGCGATCAGGTGGAAGTGGTCCACGCCATCGGCGGCGGCTAGTCACGGGCTTCAACAGCGCTGCCGCTGATCTGCGCAGCGCCCTGGCCCGACTCCGGGCCCTCTCATGGACGAATGCGTTCACCGGCCCCGGATCGTGGGTCACCAGCGCCCCGGGCCTGATAAAGAATTCTGCAAGAACCTCACCCCAACAGAGGATTTCCGATGAGCAACGTTCGTAGTGACAAGCCTTTCGTCCTGGCCGGTCGGACGTACCAGTCGCGTTTGCTGGTAGGCACCGGCAAGTACCGCGACATGGAAGAAACCCGCCTGGCCATCGAGGCCTCGGGTGCCGAGATCGTCACCGTCGCCGTGCGCCGGACCAATATCGGCCAGAACCCGGGCGAACCGAACCTGCTGGATATCCTGCCGCCGGATCGCTACACCATCCTGCCCAACACCGCCGGTTGCTATGACGCGGTGGAAGCCGTGCGCACCTGCCGCCTGGCCCGTGAGCTGCTCGATGGCCACAACCTGGTGAAGCTGGAAGTCCTGGCCGACCAGAAGACCCTGTTCCCCAACGTGCTGGAAACCCTCAAGGCCGCCGAAGTGCTGGTCAAGGAAGGGTTCGACGTGATGGTCTACACCAGCGACGACCCGATCATCGCCCGCCAGCTGGCGGAAATGGGCTGCATCGCGGTCATGCCACTGGCCGGCCTGATCGGCACCGGGCTGGGGATCTGCAACCCGTACAACCTGCAGATCATCCTCGAGGAAGCCAAGGTTCCGGTGCTGGTGGATGCCGGTGTCGGCACCGCTTCCGATGCCACCATCGCCATGGAGCTGGGGTGTGAAGCGGTGCTGATGAACTCGGCCATCGCCCATGCGCAGCAGCCGGTCATGATGGCCGAAGCCATGAAACACGCGATTGTCGCGGGCCGCCTGGCGTACCTCGCCGGTCGCATGCCGAAGAAACTCTATGCCAGCGCCTCTTCGCCGCTGGATGGTCTGATCAAGTAAGAGCCATTGATGACTGAATCAAACGACACGCCAATCCAGCCGGAAGCCGGCGACGAGCGCCAACACCGCCGCATCAAGAGTTTCGTGATGCGCGCCGGGCGCATGACCGAAGGCCAGCAGCGCGGCCTGGACCAGGGCGCGCCGCTGTACGTGCTGCCCCTGGCTGACGCCCCGGTGGATTACGACCAGGTGTTCGGCCGCTCGGCGCCGCGCTCTTTGGAAATCGGCTTCGGCATGGGCCACTCGCTGCTGGAAATGGCCGCGGCGGCCCCGGAGCAGGATTTCATCGGCGTGGAAGTCCACCGTCCGGGTGTCGGCGCGCTGCTCAATGGCGTGCTGACCCAGGGCCTGACCAACCTGCGGGTCTACGATTGCGACGCGATTGAAGTGCTCAACCGCTGCATCGCCGACAACAGCCTGGACCGCCTGATGCTGTTCTTCCCCGATCCCTGGCACAAGAGCCGGCACCACAAGCGCCGTATCGTCCAGGCCTCCTTCGCCGAACTGGTGCGCAGCAAGCTCAAGGTCGGCGGCATTCTGCACATGGCCACCGACTGGGAGCCCTATGCCGAATACATGCTGGAAGTGATGAACGTTGCCCCGGGTTATCGCAACCTGGCCGAAGACGGCCAGTGTGTGCCGCGCCCGGCCGAACGCCCGATCACCAAGTTCGAGCGTCGTGGCGAGCGCCTGGGCCACGGTGTGTGGGATCTGAAGTTCGAAAAGCTCGACTGAGCCTGTTGTAGGGGCCGGCTTGCCGGCTCCTACAGGGCTTGGATGAAATCGACCGGCACCCGGTCGGTCAGCCACACCCCATTCTCTGCCTGATAGAACCTGAAGCCCTGGGCCTGCATGGCCTGGGCGTCGATCTGCAGGATCACCACCTGGCCGTAACGCTGGCCCACGGCCCGGGCGGTGTCGATTTCCCGGGACAGGTGCACGTGGTGCCGTGAACCGGGGATCAGCCCCTTTTCATTGATCGAGTCCATGAAGCGCGTGGCGGTGCCGTGGTAGAGGATGGCGGGCGGCTGCTGCGCCTCCAGCTGTAAGTGCACGGCCTTGTTGGAGTGCCCCTGGACGGCGCGGATGCGCTGGCCATCGGCAGACAGGGCAAAGCGTTTCTTGTCGTTGCCTTCGACGACCCGCTCGATCAGTTCCCGGCTCAGTTGTCGGCCGCCCTTGGCCGCGCCGCTGATCAGCGCGTCGATATCGCCCCAGCCTTCGCTGTCCAGCACAAGACCGATGGCCTGGGGTTCGTGGCGCAGCACGTAGCTGAGGAACTTGCTGGTGTCCTCGATGAGTTTCTTGCTCATGTTCATCCTTGATGGCGAGGGTGGCCGTTGGATTGCGTTCGCCGGCGAATCAGCGACGGTCGGCGACCACGCCAATCAGCACCAGCACCACCAGCAGCACCGGCGCCAGGCTGTAGTTATTGAACTGGCTCAGGCCGCGGACGATCCACGGCGTGGCGTAGATCAGCGCCAGGCCGCTGCCGACCATGCACAGCAGGGCCATCAGCGGCACGCGCAGGGCGCCGGCGATGCCGCCCAGGCGTTGCTCGACCCAGCCCTTGATGTCCGCGCCGAACAGCACCAGCAGGCAGCCCACCAGTGCCAGGGCGATTTCCGAGAGGTTGCTGCGACTCCAGCGGGACACGGTGGCAAGCAGGTCGAGTACCAGATCCATGTGATTTCCTTAGATCAGAAAGTATTGCAGCAGGTCATTGAGGAAGAGTTGCCCGCGGGCCGTAGCCGCCAGGCGTGACGGTTCGACCTGCAACAAGCCGCTTTGTTCGGCCTGGCGCCGGCCTTCGGCAAGGCTGGCCAGGTCCAGGCCGGTGCGTTCGGCGAACAGCGCGGCGTCGACGCCGTCGGTGAGGCGCAGGGCGTTCATCAGGAACTCGAACGGCAGCTCGTCGTTGCCCAGGGTTTTCTCGCCGGCCTTGAACGGCTTGGCCGGGTTCAGGTAGTCCTTGGGCAGGCGGGTCTTCCAGGTGCGCTGGATGCGCCCGTCCGGGTGGCTGAGCTTGCCGTGGGCACCGGCACCGATGCCGATGAAGTCGCCAAAACTCCAGTAGTTCAGGTTGTGCCGCGCCGCGCGGCCGGGCTGGGCGTAGGCCGAGACCTCGTACTGGGCGTAGCCATGCTCGGCCAGCAGGGCCTGGCCGGCTTCCTGGATATCCCAAAGGGTGTCGTCTTCCGGCAGCACCGGCGGCTGGTTCCAGAACACCGTGTTGGGTTCCAGGGTCAGCTGATACCAGGACAGGTGGGTCGGCTTCATGGCGATGGCCTGGCGCAGGTCGTCCAGGGCATCGTCCAGGGACTGGTCCGGCAAGCCGTGCATCAGGTCCAGGTTGAAGTTGTCGAACCCGGCCTGGCGCGCCATGCCGGCGGCGCGTACCGCTTCGTCACCGTTGTGGATGCGGCCCAGGGCCTTGAGCTTCTGTTCCTGGAAGCTCTGGATGCCGATGGACAGGCGGTTGATCCCCAGGGCGCGGTAGGCGGTGAACTTCTCCTGCTCGAAGGTCCCGGGGTTAGCTTCCAGGGTGATCTCGATGTCGCCGGCGAAGGGGATGCGCTGTTCCACGCCCTTGAGCAGCCGGCCCAGGGCCTGGGCGCTGAACAGGCTCGGGGTGCCGCCGCCGAAGAAGATCGAGCTCAGCGCGCGGCCATAGACCGCGTGCAGCTCCAGATCGAGGTCGGCGAGCAGGGCATCGACGTACTCTTCTTCCGGCAGCGTCGGGCTGGCGGCGTGGGAGTTGAAATCGCAATAGGGGCATTTGCGTACACACCACGGGATGTGGATGTATAGCGCCAGGGGCGGCAACTGGGGCAGCGCCGCCCGAGGCGTTGGCGCGCCGCCGAGAATCAGCGGCGACGCGGAGGGCTCATGAGTCATTGCAGGCCCAGGCGTTGCCGCAGAATGGCCATGGCGCGGGCGCGGTGGCTGAGCTGGTTTTTCTCCACCGGGCCCAGCTCGGCGCTGGAGCAGTCACGTTCCGGCACCCAGAACAGCGGGTCGTAGCCAAAGCCGTGCTCGCCGCTGGCGGCCGTGAGGATGCGCCCGTGCCACAGCCCTTCGCAGAGGATTGGCAACGGGTCATCGGCGTGCCGCACCAGGGCCAGGACGCAGACGAACTGCGCGCCACGCTGCGCTTCGGGTACGTCCTTCAGGGCGTCCAGCAACTTGGCGTTGTTCGCCGCGTCGCCCTGGCCGTCGGCATAGCGCGCCGAGTAGATGCCCGGCGCGCCGCCGAGAAAGTCAACCGCCAGGCCGGAGTCATCCGCCAGCGCCGGCAAGCCGGAAATGCGTGCGGCATTGCGCGCCTTGAGGATGGCGTTCTCGACGAACGACAGGCCGGTTTCCTCCGGCTCCACGCTGCTGAATTCGCCGATCGAGCGCAATTGCACCGAGGCGCCGAGCATGGCCTGGAGTTCTTTGAGTTTGCCGGCGTTGTGGCTGGCCAGTACGAGTTGCGTAAGGTTCATTATTCGCCCGGGAATAGCTCTTGGTTGAAGCTGAAGCTGTTGGTGTCACTACCCGTTTGCACGGTGATGGTGAACGTACGGTTTTCCTGCTGCTCTACCGGGAACTGGGCGATGTAGTAGATCGCCCCCTGTTCATTGATCTGGCGGAATTTCAGCGGGATGCTCTTGCTGGTCAGGTCCTTGACCGTACCGCTGACCTGGCCGACCAGCGGTTTGCCGTCCTTGATCAGCGAAACGTTGATCACGCCCTGGTTCTTGCTGCGAACCAGCTCCGCCGCCCTGGCGATATCAGGCTGCAGGTAGGTGGAGTTGAAGGTGTTGTAGTGCACGGTGATGTCACCGAACACTTCCTTGCGATCGCCCTTGATCGGGTCCGCCGCCAGGGCGCTGAGGCTCAGGCAGGCAGCCAATAGAAATGTAACCAGACGTCCCATGATGGTTCTCCTCGATGCAACGTGGTTTATACCGCGACCTTGTGATCTTGCAGGCCGGGACTGCTGACGCGGTAGATGCCGATCTCCCCTAAGAGATTAGGCCATAGCTTACTGGCCCACCCGTGGCGGTGTTGTTGATCGACGGCAAGGCGGTTGATCACCCGGGCTTGTCGCTCGCGGCACAGTTCTTCGAAGTCCTCGAAGGTGCAGAAGTGGATGTTCGGCGTGTTGTACCAGGTGTACGGGAGGAATTCCGATACTGGCATCCGGCCCTTGCTGGCCAGGTACCAACGGCAGCGCCAGTGGCCGAAGTTGGGGAAGGTGATGATGCACTGGCGGCCGACCCGGAGCATTTCGTCGAGGATCTTGTCCGGGTAGTGCACGGCTTGCAGGGCCTGGGTCATGACCACGATGTCGAAGCTGTTGCTGGCGAAGTTGCCCAGGCCCTTGTCCAGGTCCTGCTCGATCACGTTGATGCCCTTGGCCACGCACTCGGCAATGTTGTCCGGGTCGTTTTCCAGGCCGTAGCCGGTGACTTGCTTGTGCTCCTGCAACCAGCTCAGCAGCTCGCCATTACCGCAGCCCAGGTCGAGGACGCGGCTGCCGGCGGGGATCCATTCCTGGATGATTTCCAGATCGGCTCTCATCGTGTCCTCACAAGGTAATGCGGTTCATGTAGTGACTAAACGCCTGCAGGTAGCGCGGGATCGGGATCAGGAAGGCGTCGTGGCCCTGGGGGGCGTCGATCTCCAGGTAGCAGACGTCCTTGCGCGCGGCCATCAGCGCGTCTACCAGCTCCCGGGAACGGGCCGGGGAGAAGCGCCAGTCGGTGGTGAAGGACATCACGCAGAACTTGGCGGTGGCGTGGGCGAAGGTCTTGGCCAGGTCGTCGTCGCAGTTCGCCGCCGGGTCGAAATAGTCCAGGGCCTTGGTCATCAGCAGGTAGGTGTTGGCGTCGAACCGCCCGGAGAACTCCTCGCCCTGATAGCGCAGGTAGCTTTCCACCTGGAACTCGACGCTGTGGAAGTCGTAGTTGAGCTTCTCGCTCTTGAGGCCACGGCCGAATTTCTCGCCCATGGAGTCGTCGGACAGGTAGGTGATGTGCCCCACCATGCGTGCCAGCATCAGCCCGCGCTTGGGGATCACACCCTGTTCCTGGAACGAGCCACCGTGGAATTCCGGGTCGGTGAGGATCGCCTGGCGCGCCACTTCGTTGAAGGCGATGTTCTGCGCCGAAAGCTTGGGCGCCGAGGCGATGGCCAGGCAATGCCGTACCCGGTCCGGGTAGGTGATGGTCCATTGCAGGGCCTGCATGCCGCCCAGGCTGCCACCGATCACCGCCGCCCACTGGCTGATGCCCAGGCGGTCCGCCAGGCGTGCCTGGCTGTGCACCCAGTCTTCCACGGTGAGCACCGGGAAGTCGGCGCCGAACGGCTTGCCGGTTTCCGGGTTGAGGCTGCTGGGGCCGGTGGAGCCGTTGCAACCGCCCAGGTTGTTGAGGCTGACCACGAAGAACTTGTTGGTATCGATCGGCTTGCCCGGGCCAATGCAGCTGTCCCACCAACCGGGCTTGCGGTCGTCGGGGCTGTGGTAGCCAGCGGCGTGATGATGGCCGGACAGGGCGTGGCAGATCAGTACCGCGTTGCTGGCGCTGGCGTTGAGCTGACCGTAGGTTTCATAGATCAGGTCGTAGGCCGGCAGCGCGCGCCCGCAGGCCAGGGCCAGGGGGTCGCTGAAGTGCGCTATTTGCGGTGTGACCAGACCAACAGAATCGGGGGGGAAGGCAGTTGGCATCGACCCTGCTCTCATTTAAATGAGGCGTAAGTCTAAAGACCGCTGCCCCCAGCGGCAAGCAAAGCCCGGGGCTGTGTTGCGTCGGGGGAAATGGCGGTGGGAGGTTCGCCGGCAAGCCGGCTCCCACGGCGGATGCGAGGGCGAGGAGCCGGCGTGTCGGTGAGTCAGGCGGGGCGCGCCAGCCCTGGCAGGTCCGGGAGTTTCTTCGGCGCTTGCAGGCGTACCCGCTTCTGCCGGTTCAACTCGCCGCTGACCAGGCTGACGTGGCTCTTGGGGATGCCGAAGGCCTTGGCCAGGAAGGCCATCAGGTGCGCGTTGGCCTTGCCTTCCACGGGGGGCGCGGTGAGGCGGATCTTCAACCGCTCGCCGTGCAGGCCAGCGAACTCGTCGCTGCTGGCCTTGGGTTGCAGGTGGCAATCGAGGATCAGATCGTCACCGTCCCAGCGGAAATAACTCATGCGGGCCGCCTGGGTCAGATCAGCAGACGCAGGATGTCCGGCATCATGGTCATGGCCGCCAGGTTGTTGATCACCAGCATGTCTAGCAGCTTGAGCACCATGAAGGCCAGGATCGGCGAGATGTCCAGGCCGCCCATGCTCGGCAGGATGCGGCGGAACGGCGCCAGGGCCGGTTCGCAGATCTGGTTCACCAGCTCGGCGCCGGGGTTGTGGCTGCCCGGCGCGACCCAGGACAGGATCACGCTGATGATCAGGGCGAAGAAGAAGATCTTCAGGAACAGCGCGGTCACGCCGATGATCGACCAGATCAGCAGTTGCAGCGGGTTGCCGGTGGTGCCGTAGGTCAGCAGCAGGGTCAGGGCCATCAGCGCCAGTTGCACCAGGATCGCCAGCAACAGCGAGGACATGTCCAGGCCGCCAAGGCTGGGAATGATCCGGCGCATCGGTTTGAGCAGCGGCTGGGTGGCCCTCACGATGAACTGGCACAGCGGGTTGTAGAAGTTGGCGCGGACCAGTTGCAGGACGAAACGCATCAGCACGATCAGCAGGTACAGGCTGCCCAGGGTTTGCAGCACATACACCGCGGCGGTGTTCAATCCAATCATCATTGGCTCCTTATTGGCCCAGTTGTTCGGCCATTTCGGCCGAGCGGTGCGCGGCGGCACCCAATGCTTTTTCCACCAGGGCTTCAAAGCCACCGGCCTGGAACGACTTGATGGCCGCTTCCGTGGTCCCGGCCGGCGAGGTCACGCGGCGGCGCAGTTCGGCGGCGTCGACGTCACTGGAAACAGCCATGTGGGCGGCGCCCAGGGCGGTCTGCAGGGTCAGTTGGGCGGCGGTTTCCCGGGGCAGGCCGAGTTTCTCGCCAGCGGCGGTCATGGCTTCGATCAGCAGGAAGAAATACGCCGGGCCGCTGCCGGAGACGGCGGTCACCGCGTCCAGTTGCTGCTCCTGGTCCAGCCACAGGGCAATGCCCACGGCGGACAGCAGTTCCTCGGCCTGCTGGCGCTGCTGGGCGCTGACCTGGGCGGTGGCGTACAGGCCGCTGACGCCCTGGCGCAGCAGCGCCGGGGTATTGGGCATGCAGCGCACGATGGGCTGGGCACCGAGCCAGTTGTTCATGCTCGAACAGGTGATGCCGGCGGCGATGGACACCACCAGTTGCTGCGGCTGAAGGCTCGGGCGCAGGGCCTGGCACACGGCTTTCATAGCCTGGGGCTTGACCGCCAGGACGATCACGTCGACGCCGTCGATGGCTTCGGCGTTATCGGCAAACACCTGGATGCCGTGCTCGGCCGCCACCTTGGCGCGGGTTTCGGCGCCGGGGTCGCTGGCGCGGATCTGCGCCGCCTCCAGGCCTTTGGCCCGCAGGCCGCCGATGAGGCTGGCGGCCATGTTGCCGGCACCGATAAAAGCGATACGAGTCGTGTTCATGACAGGTCCTTATGAGAGGTCAGGGTCAGTCGCATCAGGACTGACTGTAGTCGCGTGCACCAAACAGCGCGGTGCCGATCCGCACCCAGCTGGCGCCTTGGGCAATGGCCGCTTCGAGGTCGTGGCTCATGCCCATGGAAAGGCTGTCCAGGGGCAGCTTGAGGCTGTCTCGCAGTTGGTTGTTCAAGTGCTGCACCGCAGCGAAGGCGGCTTCCTGGGCGGCGCGATCCTCGGTGGGCTCGGGAATCGCCATCAGCCCGCGCAGTTGCAGGCGTGGCAAGGCGCTGATGGCGCTGGCCAGGGCTGGCAGTTCGGCCGGGCTGCAGCCGGACTTGCTGGCTTCGCCGCTGACGTTCACCTGGATGCAGATGTTCAGCGGCGGCAGCTCGGCCGGGCGTTGCTCGGACAGTCGTTGGGCGATTTTCAAGCGATCCACGGAGTGCACCCAGGCAAAATGCTCGGCGATGGCACGGGTCTTGTTCGACTGAATGGGGCCGATGAAGTGCCAACTCAAGGGCAGGTCGGCCAGTTCCTGTTGCTTGCCCAGGGCTTCTTGCAGGTAGTTCTCGCCGAAATCCCGCAGGCCGGCGGCGTAGGCTTCGCGCAGGGCGGCGGCGGGCTTGGTCTTGCTCACGGCCAGCAGCTGGACGCTGTGCGGGTCGCGTTGTACAGCCTGGCAGGCGCTGCGGATGCGCTCGGCTACCTGGGCAATGTTGTCTGCTATCGTGGACATTCGATTTCGTCTCAAAAGTACCGGCGGCCTTGACCACCGGCTGCCGCGTGAATCCACCAGACCTCGATTGTCGACCGGCCCGAGCCATGCTCAAGGGCCGTGCCGGACACTGTTCGCAGCCGGGCCAGCGAATCTGCCGGGCGCGAGCGGGTCTGAAGCTCGCGGCATTCTACTGGAATTGGGGGGCTCTATGGACATCACCGAACTCTTGCGCTTGAGCGCTTCCCGGGGCGCTTCGGACCTGCATCTGTCCGCCGGGCTGGCACCGTTGCTGCGCATCGATGGCGATATCCGCCCGCTCGACGGGCCGGCCCTGGATGCACCTCGGGCGCTGGACCTGATCCACAGCCTGATGAGCGAAGCACAGCGCCAAGCCTTCGCCGCCACCCAGGACCTGGACTTCGCCTACGAACTGCCGGGCGTGGCGCGGTTCCGGGTCAATGCCTTCCAGCATGCCCGTGGTGCCGGCGCGGTGTTGCGCCTGATTCCTTCGCGGGTGCAGAGCCTGGAAGCGTTGGGGCTGGGGGAAGTGTTTCGGCAGATTGCCGAGGCGCCCCGGGGGCTGGTGCTGGTGACCGGGCCCACCGGCAGCGGCAAGTCCACCACGCTGGCGGCGATGATCGATCACCTGAACCAGCACCGGCAGCAGCACATCCTCACGATTGAGGACCCCATCGAGTTCGTGCATCCGCAGAAAAGCTGCCTGGTGCACCAGCGCGAGGTGCAGCGCGACACCCAGAGCTTCGCCACGGCCTTGCGCGCCGCGCTGCGTGAAGACCCGGACGTGATCCTGTTGGGAGAGCTGCGGGACCTGGAAACCATCCGCCTGGCGCTGACCGCCGCAGAGACCGGGCACCTGGTGCTGGCCACCCTGCATACCTCATCGGCGGCCAAGACCATCGATCGGCTGGTGGATGTGTTCCCGGGGGAGGAGAAGGCCCTGGTGCGCTCGATGCTGGCCGAGTCGCTGCAGGCGGTGGTCGCCCAGGTGCTGCTGAAGAAGGTCGGTGGTGGCCGGGTGGCGGCGCACGAGATCATGCTGGCCAGCCCGGCGATCCGCAACCTGATCCGCGAGGACAAGGTGGCGCAGATGTATTCGGCGATCCAGACGGGCGGCGCTCAGGGCATGCGTACCCTGGACATGAGCCTGAAGGCGTTGCTTGGGCAGGGCCTGATCAGCCGTGAGCAGGCGCGGGAGAAGGCGCGGATGCCGGAGAGTTTTTGACGGGGCTGGAAATGCATTCGCCGGCAAGCCGGCGAATGGGGGTGTTAGCGCTGCACGACCCGCAGGGGCGCGTGCTCCTTGGGCAGGACCCGCTTGGCAACCACATAGTGGCTCTGCCAGTAGGGTTTCTTCAGGGTGTCGATGGTCACCGCCTTGCCGCGCCGCGGGGCGTGGATGAAGCGGTCTTCGCCCAGGTAGATGGCGACGTGGTTGACCTTGCGGCTCTTGATGTTGAAGAACAGCAGGTCGCCCGGCTTCAGGTCCTTGCGCTCGACTTTCTGCCCGTGGCCGCTGGCCATGGCGTTGGAAGTGCGCGGCAGGTCCACGGCGGCAACGTCGTTGAAGGCGTAACGCACCAGGCCGCTGCAATCGAAGCCTTTACTTGGGCTGCTGCCGCCCCAACGATACGGCGTACCGAGAACGTTGACCGCGCGGCTGAGGACCGTGGTGCTCGGCCGGCCGGCAGTGTTGGCCACCAGCTTGTTGTCGGCCTTGCTCAGGCGGGTAGGGTGCTTGATCGAGGTCTTGTTCTTGGCGGTGACCGTCGAAACGTGAGGTTTCGGGGTGTAGCCATTAACGTTGGGAAGTCGTTGCTCACGGTTGGTGGCGTGGGCGGCCAGTGGCATTAATAGGCAAATGGTTAGCCATGTCTTGAAAAATGGACGCATTAGGCAAGGCTCTTATTGGTTAGCGCGCAACTTTATAACAGCTTTCAGGTCACTTCCGAGGCCGTTTGTCGATTCAACCTTGGGGTCAACTTCGGCAAAGAGGTGGCAACTTGACGCAGAAAACCGTCAGAAGTCAGGCAGTACAAGGCTTTGACGGAACAGAAGGTAACATTGGCCGCACGTCGAATGCCTGTAAAAAAGTCACAAAGTTTTTAAGAATATTTATCTATCACCTGCAAAGAGGCACTTAATGAACACCTATCGTCAGGATGCATCCACCCATGACACCCACAGCAAGGTGATCGGTTACCTGTTGTGGATTTTCGGTTTTACCGGGGCCCACCGCTTCTATTACGGCAAGCCGGTGACCGGGACTCTCTGGTTTTTCACCTTCGGTCTGCTGGGCATTGGTTGGCTGATCGACTTGTTCCTGATCCCGTCCATGGACCGGGAAGCGGACCTTCGCTTTACCGCAGGTCCGCTGGAGTACAGCGTGGCCTGGATTCTGCTGACCTTCCTCGGGGTCTTCGGCGTGCACCGCATGTACCAGGGCAAATGGCTGAGCGGGGTGATCTACCTGTTCACCGGCGGCCTGTTCTTCCTGGGGGTGCTGTACGACTTCTGGACCCTGAACGATCAGGTCTCGCTGGAAAACGCCAAGCGTCGCTGAGGACGGCTTTTGTCGCTGCTGCCATCAGGCGCGACGGCCCTTTCGGAGCCGTTCGCAGCCTGCGGCAGCGGCTACAGGGAATCAGCCTTGATAGCTGATGTGCCCGTCCACCAGGGTGTAGCGCACCGCGCCCGGCAGGCTATGGCCGAGGAACGGGCAGTTCTCGCCCTTGGACAGCCAGCGCTCGCCAGCCACGGTGGAGCTGGCCGGGTCGAACAGCACCAGGTCCGCCGCGCTGCCGGCTGCCAGCTTGCCTGCCGGCAGGCGCAGCGCCTCGGCCGGGCCCGCACTTAGGCGCGCCAGCAGGGTCGGCAGGTCCAGCAGACCGTCCTGCACCAGGGTCAGGGCCAGGGGCAGCAACAGTTCGACGCTGCTGATGCCCGGCTCGGTGGCGCCGAACGGTGCCAGCTTGGCGTCGCGCTCATGGGGCTGGTGATGGCTGGAGATGGCTTGCACCACCCCGGACTTCACCGCTGCACGCAGGGCGTCACGGTCGGCCCGCGAGCGTAGCGGCGGCTGCACGTGATACAGGCTGGAGAAGTCGATCAGCGCCTCGTCGGTGAGGATCAGCTGATACAGCGCCACATCAGCGGTCACTGGCAGGCCGCGGGCCTGGGCCTGGGCAATCAGTTCCACGCCGCGGGCGCTGGTCAGCTGGCTGAAGTGGGCGCGCACGCCGCTCTGCTCCACCAGCAGCAGGTCCCGGGCCAGGGCCACGGTTTCCGCGCTTTCCGGGATACCCGGCAAACCGAGGAAGCTGGCGGTGGCGCCTTCGTGAGCCAGGCCGCCTTCGGCCAGGTCGCGGTCCTGGGAGTGGAAGATCACCGTCAGGTCGAAGGTGGCGGCGTATTCCAGGGCGCGGCACAGGGTGCGGGTGCTGCGGAAACCGTCCAGGCCATTGCCGAAGGCCACGCAACCGGCGTCACGCAGGGCTATCAGTTCGGCCAGCTGTTCGCCTTCTAGGCCCTTGCTCAAGGCGCCGATGGGGAACACCTTGCTGTTGCCGGCTTCGCGGGCACGGTCGAGGATCAGTTCGGCCACCGCCGAGGTGTCCAGGACCGGCTTGGTACGCGGTGGGCAGCACAGGCTGGTGACGCCACCGGCCGCGGCGGCGCGGGTTTCGCTGGCGATGCTGCCCTTGCGGCTGTAGCCCGGCTCGCGCAGGGCGACGCTCAGGTCCACCAGGCCGGGCGCGGCCACCAGGCCCTTGGCATCGAGGGTGGTGACAGCGTTGAAACCATTGGGGGCGGCGCCGATGGAGACGACCTTGCCGGCTTCCAGGTGCAGATCAGTGGTTTGATCCAGGCCGCTGCTTGGATCGATGACGCGGGCGCCGAGAATGCTGAGCTTCACTGGGCGTTCTCCTGCTCGAATTGTCGCTGGGCGGTCTGCCCGCTCATGGCCATGGACAGTACCGCCATGCGCACTGCAATGCCGTAGGTCACCTGGTTGAGGATCACCGAGTGCGGGCCGTCGGCCACCGCCGATTCGATCTCCACGCCGCGGTTGATCGGGCCCGGGTGCATGACGATGGCGTCGGGCTTGGCCCCGGCCAGGCGCGCGGTGGTCAGGCCGAACAGGCGGTAGAACTCGCCTTCGCTGGGCAGCAGGCCGCCCTGCATGCGCTCACGTTGCAGGCGCAGCATGATCACCACGTCCACGTCCTTCAGGCCTTCGGTCATGTCGGTGTAGACCTTGACCCCGTACTGCTCGATGCCGATGGGCAGCAGGGTCTTCGGCGCGATCACGCGGATGTCCGGGCAGCCGAGGGTTTTCAGCGCCAGCATGTTGGAGCGTGCCACCCGCGAGTGCAGGATGTCGCCGACGATGGCCACCGAAAGGTTCTCGAAGCCACCTTTGTGCCGGCGGATGGTCAGCATGTCGAGCATGCCCTGGGTCGGGTGGGCGTGACGGCCGTCACCGCCGTTGATGATCGCCACCTGCGGGCACACGTGTTCGGCAATGAAGTGCGCGGCGCCGGAGTCGCCGTGGCGCACCACGAACATGTCGGCGGCCATGGCTTCCAGGTTGCGCAGGGTGTCCAGCAGGGTTTCACCCTTGCTCGCCGAGGAGGTCGAGACATTCAGGGTGATCACGTCCGCCGACAGGCGCTGGGCCGCCAGTTCGAAGGTGGTGCGGGTTCGGGTGGAGTTTTCGAAGAACACGTTGCACACGGTCTTGCCGCGCAGCAGCGGGACTTTCTTCACCGCCCGGGCGCCGACTTCGAGGAACGAGTCGGCGGTGTCGAGGATTTCTGTCAGCAGCTCGCGGTTCAGGCCGTCGAGGGACAGGAAATGGCGCAGCTGGCCCTGATCGTTGAGCTGCAGCGGGCGCTTGGCGTCTAGAGGCGTCATCGCAATGGACTCTTAAAAGGGCGAGTTAGAGGGCGAGGTCTTGGAGCTCGAGTTGAAGCGGCGCAGGACCGGACAATTTTACCCGCTCGTGGGCGGCCAGCGACAGGGTCGCGCCCACCACATTCGGACGAATTGGCAGCTCGGCGGCGTTCAGGTCCAGCAGGCAGACCAGGGTCACGCTGGCCGGGCGGCCGTAGTCGAACAGTTCATTGAGGGCGGCGCGAATGGTCCGGCCGCTCATCAGCACGTCGTCGATCAGCACCAGGTGCTGGCCTTCGATCTCGAACGGCAGCTCCGAAGGACGCACTTGCGGGTGCAGGCCGTTCTGGCTGAAGTCGTCACGGTAGAAGGACACGTCCAGAGTGCCCAGGGGCGCGTCGCTGCCCAGGGCTTCCAGCAGGGCCTGGGCCACCCAGACGCCGCCGGTACGGATACCGATGAAGCGTGGCTCGCTGATGGCGCGCTGGGCCAGGTGGGCGTTGAGATCAGTGGCCATCTGGCTGATCAGGGCGGCGGGATTGGGCAGGCTCATGGTGGCTCCTTCGTGGGCTCGCGCCGGGTTGCCGGGCAGCGAGGCGCGTGGGACTTACGGCTGGTGTCGGGCCAGGAGACGCGCAGCCCGGGAGCCGTGCATCTTCAGGGTTCGGGTCTCAGGTGTTCAGCAGGCCGGCGTTTTCATCGAGCCAGCCCTGCAGCAGCAGGGCCGCGGCGATGGCGTCCACCGGGTTGTCGCGGTAGCTGCCTTTCTGCCCGCCCCGGGCCAGGCGTTCGCCCTTGGCCTCGAAGGTGGTCAGGCGTTCATCGTGGGTATAGAAGGGCACATTGAAGCGGCCGTTCAGGCGTCGGGCGAATTTTTCGGCGCGCGCACACATGTCGCTGGGGCTGCCGTCCATGTTCAGCGGCAGGCCTACCACCACGGCATCGGGTTTCCATTCCTTGATCAGGGCTTCCACCTGATTCCAGTCCGGCACGCCGTTCTGCGCCTTGAGGGTGCACAGTTCGCGGGCCTGACCGGTGATGGCCTGGCCCACGGCGACGCCGATCTGCTTGGTGCCGTAGTCGAAGCCGAGGATCAGTCGCAAGGCCATCAGGCGTGGCCCGCCTGGCTGGTGAGCAGGCTGAGGTTGACCCCCAGGTGCCGGGCGGCGGCTTCCAGGCGTAATTCGCTGCTGGTGTTGAACAGGATGTCGGCGTCGAAGGGGCAGGTCAGCCAGGCGTTGTCCGCCAGCTCGGCTTCCAGTTGCCCGGCTTCCCAGCCGGCGTAGCCCAGGGCGATCAGGCTCTTGGCCGGGCCGACGCCGTCGGCGATGGCGAACAGCACATCCTGAGAGGTGGACAGGGACAGCCCTTCGAGCTCCACCGTGGCCTGGTAGACCGGGCCGCTGGGGTGCAGGACGAAGCCGCGATCGGTCTGCACCGGGCCGCCGCTGAAGATCGGCACGTGCTGGCACAGCAGCGACGGCTCTTCATCGGGGCGCAGTTGTTCGAGGATATCGGCCAGGTTCAGGTCCTGGGGCCGGTTGATCACCAGGCCCATGGCGCCACTGGCGTTGTGCTCGACGATGTAGGTCAAGGTCTGCGCAAAGTTCGGGTCGGCCATATGGGGCATGGCGATCAGGAAGTGATGCTTGAGATAGCTTGGGCTGACATTTTTCATGAGCGCTAGTGTGGCGGTGGCGGGGCCGGCTGACAAGCGCCAGCCTTTTGCAGGCGCTGGCTTGCCAGCGTGAAGGTTGCATCGGTCTTGCGGGCTTCTGCGGGAAGGGGCGGGATCAGTTGCTGGACAGCTTGTCGCCCCGGGCGAAGCGCCAGGTGCGGATGATTTCCAGGCGGTCGATGTCCGACAGATCACCGGTAAAGGGCGCGAACGGCGCGGCCAGGCGCACGATGCGCTGGGCGGCCTGGTCCAGCAGCGGCTGGCCGGAGGATTCCAGCACCAGCACCTCGTACAGCGAGCCATCGCGGTTGATCGAGACCATCAGCCGCAAATTGCCGTAGATCTGCTTGCGTCGCGCTTCTTCGGGGTAGTTGAGGTTGCCGATGCGCTCGACCTTCTTGCGCCATTCGTCCTTATACCAGGCGCCCTTGTCGCGCATGGTGGAGGCGGCGCTCAGGCGGTGGATGCGCGGTCGCTTGGCATACAGCTGCTGTTCGTTGGCCAGCTCGGCTTCCAGGCTGGAAATCTCGCTGGACAGCTGCGAGCTGTCGAACGTCGGGGTGGCGGCTTTGGGCGTGGGGTCTTTCCTGACCTCTTCACGCTGGGTCACGGTCTTTTTCGGTTTCGGCGCGGTGGTGGCCACGGCCGCCTTGGGCGCGGCTTCCTTGACTTCAGGCTTGACCGAAGGTGGTGGCACCACCTTCTTTACCGCGTTGTCCTGGAACGGCGCGATTTCGGTGGTTTTCGGAATGGCCTTCTTGTCCAGGGTGCCACTGCCTTCCTGGTGGTCCTGGGCGAGAAAGTCGGCCTTCTTCGGCTTGGTCTCGCTCTTGAAGGTGGCCAGGGTGATTTCCAGGGTCTTGCTGATGGCCTTGGGTTCGGCGAAGGAAAAGCCCAGGCCGAGGATCAGGGCCAGGTGCAGGAGCGCCGCCAGGAACAGGGTAAATCCCAGGCGATCGGCCGCGCGCACGCCGCCATGGGCCAGCTCGGGGGGCAGATCGTACGGGAGGCTCATCGGCGGTTCGACATCACAGGAGGCATCACACAACCAACATCACGGTTTCACAGGCGGCGCATGATAACGCAATGTTGGTTTCAAGCCTCGAGTGCCAAGCTTCAAGCGACAAGCTGCAGGTGACGCAGATCAAGCTTGCGGCTTGTTGCTGGCGGCTTGCAGCTTGCGTTCGATGGCATCCATCAGCAGCGCGCCGATCTGGGTGCCGAAGGCATTGTCGATTTCACGGATGCAGGTCGGGCTGGTGACGTTGATTTCCGTCAGGTGCTCGCCAATCACGTCGAGGCCGACGAACAGCAAGCCCTTGGCCCGCAGGGTCGGGCCGACCTGGGCGGCGATCCAACGGTCCTTGTCGCTCAGTGGGCGGGCTTCGCCACGACCGCCGGCGGCCAGGTTGCCACGGGTTTCGCCGGCCGCCGGGATGCGCGCCAGGCAGTAATCCACCGGTTCGCCGTCGATCATCAGGATGCGCTTGTCGCCGTCCTTGATCGCCGGCAGGTAGGCCTGGGCCATGATCTGCTGGCTGCCGAGCACGGTCAGGGTTTCGAGGATCACCGAGAGGTTCGGGTCGCCGGCGCGGTGACGGAAGATCGAGGTACCGCCCATGCCGTCCAGAGGCTTGAGGATCACGTCGCCATGCTCGGCGGCGAATTCACGCAATACATCGGCGCGACGGCTGACCACGGTAGGCGGGGTGCACTGCGGGAACAGCGTGGCGAACAGCTTTTCATTGCAGTCGCGCAGGCTCTGGGGCTTGTTGACCACCAGCACGCCGGCGCTTTCGGCCTGTTCCAGCAGGTAGGTGGAGTAGACGAACTCCATGTCGAACGGCGGGTCCTTGCGCATCAGGATCACGTCCAGATCGCTCAGCGGGCAGTCGATCTCGGCGTCCAGCTCGAACCATTTTTCCGGGTTGGCGAAGACCTGCAACGGACGCATGCGCGCCCGCGCCACGCCGGCGCCCTGGTACAGGTCGCGCTGTTCCATATAGAAGAGGGTCCAGCCGCGCTCCTGGGCGGCCAGCAGCATGGCCAGCGAGCTGTCCTTCTTGTAGGAGATGCTGGCGATAGGGTCCATGACAATCCCGACGCGAACGCTCATGGGTGGATTCCTTTAAGAAAATGAGTGGAAGCGAGGCAAAAAAAGTGGCGTCAGAGTGGCGCTGACAGGGGCCTGGGTCAAGGAAAAACCACTGCCTGGCGTGGTCCATAGATTGCAGAGGGGAGAGTGTGCTAAAAAGGCTCGCATGCCCGGCCGAGGCCTTGAAGTTCAAGGGTTTGGGGCATTGGCCCGTGGTACCGGATCAAATCATTCGCTGGGGCGATGGCAGAGCAGATATGGAACAGCATTCCAACGCCTTGAAGGTGATGGTGATCGACGATTCGAAGACGATTCGCCGCACGGCCGAAATGCTGCTGAAGAACGTCGGTTGTGAAGTCATCACTGCAGTGGACGGCTTCGAGGCCCTGTCGAAGATCGTCGACCACCACCCCGGCATCATTTTCGTCGACATCATGATGCCGCGGCTCGACGGTTATCAGACCTGCGCGTTGGTGAAGAACAACAGCGCGTTCAAGTCCATCCCGGTGATCATGCTGTCCTCCAAGGATGGCCTGTTCGACAAGGCCAAGGGGCGCATCGTCGGCTCCGATCAGTTTTTGACCAAACCCTTCAGCAAGGAAGAACTGCTGAGCGCGATCAAGGCCCATGTCCCGGACTTTGTTGCGCTTGCGCCACAGTAGACACGCACAGCGACGCCCGGCCAGCAGGCCGCGCGCCTATACCGTATGGGGAAGACCATGGCTCGTATTCTGATCGTCGATGACTCGCCGACTGAAATGTACAAACTCACCGGCATGCTGGAAAAGCACGGCCATGAAGTGCTCAAGGCCGAGAACGGCGCCGATGGCGTGGCCCTGGCCCGTGAGGAAAAGCCCGACGCGGTGCTGATGGACATCGTCATGCCCGGCCTCAACGGCTTCCAGGCTACCCGCCAGTTGACCAAGGACGCCGAGACCAGCCATATCCCGGTGATCATCATCACCACCAAGGATCAGGAAACCGACAAGGTCTGGGGCACCCGCCAGGGCGCCAAGGACTACCTGACCAAGCCGGTGGATGAAGAAACCCTGATCAAGACCCTGAACAACGTCCTGGCCGGCTGACTGCCGGGCCATGAGCGAATCCCAGACCGCCTTCGAGCTGCTGCTGGAGATCGACCAGCGCTGCCGCCTGCTGGCCGCCGACCTGCCGTCCCAGGAAACCCGCCAGCACCGTTGGAGCGGCATCGGTTTTCGCCTGGGCGAGCATTGGTACGTGGCCGCCATGGGCGAGATCAGCGAGGTGCTGCACGAACCGCGCTACACCTTGCTGCCGGGGGTCAAACCCTGGGTCAAGGGCGTGGCCAACCTGCGCGGACGGCTGCTGCCGATCATGGACCTGTGCGGCTTCTTTGGCCGTGAGCTGTCGCCCCTGCGCAAGCAGCGGCGGGTGCTGGTGGTGGAGTACAAGGAGCTGTTTGCCGGCCTGCTGGTGGACGAAGTGGCCGGGTTGCAGCATTTCGCCCAGGACAGCCTGGAGCCCGGCATCACCGACTTCGCCGACGCCGCGGTCAATCCCTACTTGCAGGGGCAGTTCCGTCGCGATCAGGTCTGGCAGGTGTTCAGCCCGTTCGCCCTGGCCCGCTCGCCGGGCTTCCTGGAGGTGGCGGCGTGATCGGTGCGCCGGCGTCTGCATCCGCCGTTTGCAGTGCCACGGGAAACGCGTGTTTCCCTGGATCAACCCATGCTGCCCCGGCGCTGCGCACGCCCTGGGCACCTGAATGCGGGACCGCCCGCTCGCCACAGGCCTGATCGATGACCAAAGCCAAAACCGGCAAGCCCCTGGAAGGCTCCCGCAGTCGCTCGCAGATCATCGTGCTGTTCATCGCACTGATCGTGTTCATCATGCTGCTGTTCGCCAACTTCGCTTACCTCAATACCCAGGCCACCTACGACAAGCAGTACATCGGCCATGCCGGCGAGCTGCGGGTGCTGTCCCAGCGCATTGCCAAGAACGCCACCGAGGCGGCGGCGGGCAAGGCCGCGGCGTTCAAGCTGCTGGGGGATGCGCGCAACGATTTTGCCCGGCGCTGGGGCTACCTGAAGAAAGGCGACCCGGACACCGGCCTGCCCGGGGCGCCAGTGGCATTGCGCCAGGAAATGCGCGCGGTGCAGCTGGATTGGGAAAAGCTGCTGAAGAACACCGATGCGATCCTCGCCAGCGAGCAGACCGTGCTGTCGCTGCATCAGGTGGCCGCGACCCTGGCGGAAACCGTGCCGCAGTTGCAGGTGGAATATGAAAAGGTCGTCGAGATCCTGCTCCAGCGCGGCGCTCCGGCGGCCCAGGTGGCCATGGCCCAGCGCCAGTCGCTGCTGGCCGAGCGGATTCTCGGCGCCGTCAACACGGTGCTGGCCGGCGACGAAAACGCGGTGCAGGCCGCCGACGCCTTTGGCCGTGATGCGGCGCGTTTCGGCCAGGTGCTCAACGGCATGCTGCAAGGCAACCCGGGGTTGAAGATCAGCCAGGTCGAGGACCCGGATGCCCGGGCCCGGCTGGCGGAAATTTCCGAATTGTTCGAGTTCGTCTCCGGCTCCGTGGACGAGATCCTCGAAACCTCCCCCGAGCTGTTCCAGGTCCGCGAATCGGCGAGCAACATCTTCAGCCTGTCGCAGACCCTGCTGGACGAAGCCTCGCTGCTGGCCACCGGCTTCGAGAACCTGGCCGGCAGCCGCAAGCTGGACACCATCGGCGGCTATGTCCTGGGCCTGCTGGCGCTGGCGTCGATCATCCTCATCGGCCTGGTGATGGTCCGCGAGACCAACCGCCAGCTGCAGGAAACCGCCGAGAAGAACGAGCGCAACCAGAACGCGATCATGCGCCTGCTCGACGAGATCGAGGACCTGGCCGACGGTGACCTGACAGTGACCGCCTCGGTCACCGAGGATTTCACCGGGACCATCGCCGACTCCATCAACTATTCCGTCGACCAGCTACGCGACCTGGTGGCCACCATCAACCTCACGGCGGGTCAGGTGGCCGGCGCGGTGCAGGAAACCCAGGCCACCGCCATGCAGCTGGCTGAAGCCTCGGAGCACCAGGCCCAGCAGATTTCCGAAGCCTCCACGGCGATCAACGAAATGGCCCAGTCCATCGATCAGGTGTCGGCCAACGCCGCCGAGTCCTCGGCGGTGGCCGAGCGCTCGGTGGAAATCGCCAACAAGGGCAACGAGGTGGTGCACAACACCATCCACGGCATGGATAACATCCGCGAGCAGATCCAGGACACCGCCAAGCGCATCAAGCGCCTGGGCGAGTCGTCCCAGGAAATCGGCGACATCGTCAGCCTGATCGACGACATTGCCGACCAGACCAACATCCTTGCCCTCAACGCGGCGATCCAGGCCTCCATGGCCGGTGACGCCGGGCGCGGCTTTGCCGTGGTGGCCGACGAAGTGCAGCGGCTGGCGGAACGTTCCTCGGCGGCCACGCGGCAGATCGAGACCCTGGTGCGGGCGATCCAGACCGACACCAACGAGGCGGTGATTTCCATGGAGCAGACCACCACCGAAGTGGTGCGTGGCGCGCGCCTGGCCCAGGACGCGGGCGTGGCCCTGGAAGAGATCGAAGGCGTGTCCAAGACCCTGGCGGCGCTGATCCAGAGCATTTCCAACGCGGCCCAGCAGCAGACCTCGTCGGCCGGGCAGATTTCCCTGACCATGAACGTGATCCAGCAGATCACCTCGCAGACTTCGTCCGGCTCCACCGCCACCGCCGAGAGCATCGGCAACCTGGCGAAAATGGCCAGCCAGTTGCGCCGCTCGGTGTCCGGCTTCACCTTGCCGGCCACCCGGGGCCCGGCCCCGAATGACAACCGCTGACACAAGGCTTTGACTGGAATGGTGATGGTTGATCGGCATGACTATGTAGCCCTGGAGTGGGTCAAGGGCGAAATTGCCGAGACCCTCAAGCAGGCACATCAGGCGTTGGAACATCTGGCGGACGATCCCCAGGCCCTGGAAGCCATGGACCAGTGCCTGGAAGGCATCCACCTGGTCCATGGCAGCCTGCAGATGGTGGAGTTCTACGGCGCCGCGCTGCTGGCCGAGGAAATGGAAAAACTCGCCCTGGCCCTGCGAGACGAACGTGTGCCCCAGCGTGACGAAGCCCTGCGCCTGCTGCGCCAGGCCATCGGCCAGTTGCCGCAGTACCTGGACCGGGTGCAGAGCGCGCGGCGCGACCTGCCACTGGTGGTGCTGCCGTTGCTCAACGACCTGCGCAGCGCACGCGGCGAAAGCCTGCTCTCGGAAACCAGCCTGTTCAGCCCGCAACTGCCCAGCCTGCCGCCCTTGAGCGACAAGGCCCTGGCCGCCCTGGAGCCGCTGGAGCTGGCCAACCAGTTGCGCAAGCTGCGGCACATGTTGCAGACCGCCCTGGTGGACCTGCTGCGCGAGCAGGACGACGAACAGAGCCTGGGCTACATGGCCAAGGTCTTCGAGCGCCTGGAAGCCTTGTGCCAGGACGCGCCGCTGGCGCCCTTGTGGCATATCGCCTCGGCCTTGGTGGAAGGCATGCGCCACGGCGAAATCGCCAACAGCCCGGCAGTGCGCAGCCTGCTCAAGGATGCCGACCGGGAGCTCAAGCGCCTGCTGGAACAGGGGATGCCCGGGATCAACCAAGCGGCCCCCGACGAATTGCTCAAGAGCCTGTTGTTCTATATCGCCAAGGCGCGCCATCCCACGCCATTGATGCTGACCATGAAAGAACGTTACGGACTGGATGACGCCTTGCCCGACAGCGCGGTGGTGAATGAGGAACGGGCGCGCCTGGCCGGGCCCGACCGCGATGCCATGCGCTCGGTGTTGACCGCCGTGTGCGATGGCCTGGTGCGGGTCAAGGAGCGCCTCGACCTGTTCGTGCGCAGCGATCGCCAGCACGCTGCCGACTTGGAAGGCCTGCTCTCGCCCCTGCGGCAGATCGCCGACACCCTGGCGGTGCTGGGCTTCGGCCAGCCGCGCAAGGTGATCATCGACCAGCTGGCCGTGGTGCAGAGCCTGGCCCAGGGCCAGCGTGCGCCGGACGATGCGGTGCTGATGGATGTGGCCGGGGCCCTGCTGTATGTAGAGGCGACCCTGGCCGGGATGGCCGGCACCGTGGAGCCGGAGAGCCGCGAGGAAAGCCGCCTGCCCACCACCGACCTGACCCAGATCCACCAGTTGGTGATCCAGGAGGCGCGGGTCTGCCTGCAACAGGCCAAGGACCTGATCGCCGAGTGCATCGAGGCTGACTGGGACCTGGAGCACCTGCTGGCGCTGCCCGAGTTGCTGACCCAGGTGCGCGGTGCACTGGCGATGATTCCGCTGCCGCGCGCGGCGAGCCTGATGCAGGCTTGCCACCAGTTCATCGTCGAGCAACTGCTGGCGACTCGTGCCCGGCCCGATTGGCAGCAACTGGACCATCTGGCGGATGTGCTGACCAGCCTGGAGTACTACCTGGAACGCCTGAGCGAGGACCACGAGGCGCCGGGGGAGAAGATCCTCGATGTGGCCCAGCAGGGCCTGCTCGCCCTCGGCTATGTGCCGGTGGAGCAACTGCCGTTGCCGGACCAGCCCCTGAGCCCCGACGAAGCCCCGGGGCTGGAGGCCCCGCAAGAGCTGGGCGAGCCCAAGGTGGCGCAGTCGCTGGCGGATGTCCTGGCGGTGCCGGTCTCGGCCCTCAACCCGCCGGCGCTGATCACCCCGGGCAGCCTGCTGCCGCCGCCTCGGGATGAAGAGCCGGTGGATGACGAACTGCGAGAAGTCTTCCTCGAAGAAACCGAGGAAGTGCTGGAGATGCTCCGCGAATACCTGCCGCGCTGGACTGCGGACCCGCAGGGGAAATCCGCCCTGAGCGAGCTGCGCCGGGCCTTTCACACCCTCAAGGGCAGCGGGCGCATGGTGCGTGCGCTGGTGCTGGCCGAACTGGCCTGGGCCGTGGAAAACCTGCTCAACCGGGTACTGGAGCGCAGCGTGGCACCCGGTGTCGAGGTCCAGCAACTGGTGGCCGACACCCTGCAACTGCTGCCGGAGTTGATCGCCGAATTCGCCGGGCAGGCTCAGCGCCAGCGCGACGATGTCGACCGCCTGGCCGCCCGCGCCCATGCCCTGGCCAACGGCGCGCAAGGCCCGTTGCCGACGGCGGTTCAGGACGAGGCCCTGGACCCGCAGTTGCTGGAAATCTTCCGCACCGAGGCCCAGACCCACCTGGACAGCATCAACCGCTTTCTCGATCAGGCCGCCGAGCAGGTACCGCTGCAGGTCAGCGACGAACTGCAACGGGCCCTGCACACCCTCAAGGGCAGCGCCTCGATGGCCGGGGTGTTGCCAATGGCCGAGCTGGCCGGCCCCTTCGACCAGTTGGCCCGGGAGTACCGGGCGCACCTGATCCCCCTGGACCTGGACGAAGTGGAGCTGCTGCTGGAGGCCGAAGGCCTGCTGCGCCGTGGGTTGCGGCAGCTGGACAGCGATCCGCTGGCGCCCATCGACGGGGCCCGGTCGCTGGTGGGGCGCGTCCTGGCGCTGCTCGGAGAACGCCTGGAAACCCTGCTCAATGCCCCGGACACCGCGCTCCGGGCCAAGCGCGACCCGCAATTGATCAATGACTTCCTGGCCCAGGGCATGGACATCCTGCTGGACGCCGAAAGCCTGTTGCGCGGCTGGCAGCAGCATCCCGGCGAGCGCCAGGAACTCAGTGCCCTGCTGGATGAACTGACCACCCTGGGCGAGGGCGCGCACCTGGCCGACCTGCACCCGGTGGACGAGCTGTGCGAAGCCTTGCTCGATCTCTATGGGGCGGTGGAGGAGAGCAGCCTGGCGGTCAGCGAGCGCTTTTTCCATGAGGCCGAAAGCGCCCATGAAGCCTTGATCAACATGCTCGACGAACTGGCGGCGGGCCAGGAAGTCAGCCCGCGTCCGGAACGCCTGCAGGCCCTGCGCGAACTGCTGGATGAAGGCCTGGACCCGTCCGCGACCGGCTTGATCAAGAGCGATGGCAGCCGTGCGCTGAGCATCAGTGAGCTGGGCGCGGCCACCGCCCGCCTGGAGCAGGCCACGGTTCCTGCGCAGGCGGACGACGAGATTGTCGAAATCTTCCTTGAAGAGGCCGTGGACATCCTCGACAGCGCCGACCACGCCTTGCAGCGCTGGTTGGCCGATGCAGACAACGGTGCGCCGCTGTCGTCCCTGCAACGGGACATGCACACCCTCAAGGGCGGCGCGCGCATGGCCGAAGTGGCCCCGGTGGCGGAGCTGGCCCAGGAGCTGGAGTCGTTGTACGAGGGGCTGGTGGACCGCCGCTACAGCCACAGCCAGCACCTGGGCCTGCTGTTGCGCAGCAGCCACCAGCAGTTGGCGCTGCTGCTGGAGCAGTTGCAGGGGCAGCATCCGCTGGACGAATCCCGGGCGCAGATCGAGGCCGTGCGGGCTTACCGCCAGCAGGCCGCCAGCGCCACCGAGGTGGCGCCAAGCGCCGTCGAGGAAGACAGCGCGGCCCAGGACCCGGAGCTGCTGGAGATCTTCCTCGAAGAAGGTTTCGACATCATCGACAGTTCCGCCGCGGCCCTGGCCCGCTGGCAGGCCGACCCCCAGGCCCGCCAGGAGGTGGAAACCCTGTTGCGCGACCTGCACACCCTCAAGGGCGGTGCGCGGATGGTGGAGATCGCCCCCATCGGCGATCTGGCCCATGAGCTGGAATTTTTGTTCGAAGGCCTGTCCGCCGGTTTGCTGCAACCCAGCCCGGCGCTGTTCACCCTGCTGCAGAAGAGCCACGACCGCCTGGCGCAGATGCTCGATGCCGCCCGCGCCGGCCAGCCCATCGAACCGGCGCAGAAGCTCATCGAGGCGATCCACGACCTGAGCCACCCGCGAGTGGCGGCCAACGCCGCTGCGGAAACGCCGTTGCCCAGTGCCAAGCCCGAGCTGGCTGCGCCCACGGCGGAAGCCGCAGTGGCGGGGGACATGGTCAAGGTCTCGGCGGAATTGCTCGACGACCTGGTCAACCTGGCTGGCGAAACCTCGATCTTTCGCGGCCGTATCGAGCAGCAGGTCAACGATGCGCGCACGACCCTGGGCGAGATGGAAACCACCATCGAACGCATGCGCGACCAGTTGCGCCGCCTGGACACCGAGACCCAGGGGCGGATTCTCAGCCGCCAGCAGGTGGAGGCTGAGCGCCTGGGTTATGAAGAGTTCGACCCGTTGGAAATGGACCGCCACTCGCAACTGCAGCAACTGTCCCGGGCCCTGTTCGAGTCGGCCTCGGACCTGCTGGACCTCAAGGAAACCCTCGACCGGCGCAACCACGACGCCGAGAACCTGCTGCAGCAGCAGGGGCGGATCAACACCGAGTTGCAGGAAGGCCTGATGCGCACGCGCATGGTGCCGTTCGAGCGCATGGTGCCGAGGCTCAAGCGCATCGTCCGTCAGGTGGCCGAAGAGTTGGGCAAGGACGTGGAATTCGTGGTCGGCAACGCCGAAGGGGAAATGGACCGCAACGTGCTCGAACGCATGGTCGCCCCCCTGGAACACATGCTGCGCAACGCCGTCGACCATGGCCTGGAGGCGGCCGAGGCGCGGCGCGCGGCGGGCAAGCCGGAGCAGGGGCGGATCAGCCTCGACCTGTCCCGCGAGGGCGGCGATATCATTTTCGACATGCGCGACGATGGCGCCGGGGTGCCCCTGGAAGCGGTGCGCAACAAGGCCATCAAGCGCGGCCTGCTGGACCCCCAGGCGCAGCTCAGCGACCGCGAGGTGCTGCAATTCATCATGCAGCCGGGTTTTTCCACCGCCGAGAAAATCACCCAGATCTCCGGGCGCGGGGTGGGCATGGACGTGGTCCATGAAGAGGTGCGGCAGTTGGGCGGCAGCATGAGCATCGACTCGATTGCCGGCCAGGGCGTGCACTTTCGCATTCGCTTGCCGTTCACCGTCTCGGTCAACCGGGCGCTGATGGTGCAGTGCGCCGATGAGCAGTACGCGATTCCGCTGAACACCGTGGAAGGCATCGTCCGGGTCCTGCCCGGCGAGCTGGACGGCTATTACCAGCTCGACCCGCCGCGCTATCAATACGCCGGCCAAGTGTATGACCTGTGCTACCTGGGGGAGCTGCTGCACACCGTGCCGCGGCCGAAACTGCTGGGCCAGGTGCTGCCGTTGCCGGTGCTGCTGGTGCACTGCAACGAGCAGCGCATTGCCGTGCAGGTGGATGCCACGGCCGGCACCCGGGAGATCGTGGTCAAGAGCCTGGGGCCACAGTTTGCCGCGGTTCAGGGGCTGTCCGGGGCGACCATCCTCGGTGACGGCCGGGTGGTGCTGATTCTCGATTTGCTGGCGCCTATCCGCGCCTTGCAGGCCCAGGCGCCGCAGCCGCGCCTGGCGGGCGACGAGCCGGCCGGCGAAGTGGCGCCGGCCCGACCGATGCTGGTGCTGGTGGTGGACGACTCGGTCACGGTGCGCAAGGTCACCAGCCGTCTGCTGGAGCGCCACGGCATGAACGTGCTCACCGCCAAGGACGGGGTCGACGCCATGGCGCTGCTGGCCGAGCACACCCCGGACCTGATGCTGCTGGATATCGAGATGCCGCGCATGGACGGCTTCGAGGTGGCGATCCAGGTACGCAACGACCCGCGCCTGCAGCACCTGCCGATCATCATGATCACCTCCCGCACCGGGCAGAAACACCGCGACCGGGCCATGGCCATCGGCGTCAACGACTACCTCGGCAAGCCCTATCAAGAGTCGGTGCTGCTGGAAAGCATCGCCCTGTGGAGCAAGACCCATGCTTGATCACCGCGCGAGCACCCTGACCGGGCTGCTGCTGCCCCTGGCCGACCGTACCCTGATCCTGCCCAACGTGGCCGTGGCCGAGTTGATCGACTATCAGCAGGGGGCCTTCGACCTGGATTCGCCGCCCTGGTACCTGGGCCGGGTGCTGTGGCGCGAGCGGTGGATTGCGTTGATCAGTTTCGAGTCGGCCTGCGGCGCCAAGACGGTGATTGGCGAGCGCGCGCGGATCGTCGTGCTCAATGCCCTGGGCGGGCGCCCGGAGCTGAAGTTCATGGCCTTGCTGGTGCAGGGCATTCCCCGTTCCTGCAAGCTCGACAGCCAGTTGAGCTATGTCGATGTGCCCCTGGCAGCGCTGGAGAAGGCCGCGGTGCAAGTAGCCGAGCAGGTGGTCAAGGTGCCGGACCTGCTGGCCCTGGAGGAGTTGCTGGTGGGGAGCCTTTAAGGCGTCTTCGCCTCAGGCAGCACGCAACCTGTCCCGCACTTCCATCAACGCATACCCCAGCAGGTTCAGGCCGCGCCACTGCTCTGGCCGGCTGGCCTTGGCATCGTCCGCTGCGAGGCCAATGCCCCAGATCCGATCCACCGGGCTGGCTTCCACCAGCACTTGGTCCCGCGTGGACAGCAGGTATTCACCCAGGGCTTGATGCTGGCTGAACTTGGCCAGGTTGCCGCGCACCACGATGTCGAAGCGCGCGGCCTGCCATTGCGTGTCATCGAAGCGGCGCACTTCGCGACCCAACTGTTTGACGTCCGCCGGGGTGGTCGCCTTGAGGATGCGCCCGTGGGTTTCCTGGTCGTCGAACAGCAGGGCCTTGCCGGCCATCATGAAGTGCTCGGCGCTGGGGTAGTGAATGCCCTCGAGCTCGAAACCGGTGGCGAACCACTGGCTGAAGCAACTCGGGGAGATGCGCCCGTCGCGGGTCGGCTGGTGCCCCCAGAACATCAGGTAGTCGGGTTTGAGGCCCTGCTTGATCTGCTCCAGCAGTGCCTGGTTCGAGCGAATCGGTGTGTCCATGCTGACTCTCATCATTGTCTGTCCAGGCCATTCTTTGGCCGGTCCGGCGCGCATTGTGTACCGCCGCCCGGCAGGACGCCAATCCGCGTGACGTGCTGTTGTGAAAGACCGGGCAGGGGCCAGGAGCCGGACGCCGAAGAGCAGGCGAAGTGCGCAACATGTTGCGCTCACATCTGTGGATAACCCTGTGCATAAGCCTCTCTGAGGCTAGCCTGGCAAGGCCTGCAATCGGCTGCGCAAGATCTTGCGCGGCACTGCGCAACATGTTGCCCACTTTCCAGGGTATTCGCGCGGAAAATCCTCTGGAAATACCCAGAAAAACACCTAACCAATTGATTCACAAGCACTAATCCATGGCTGGCACAGACCTTGTACTCACTCCTGTACCCACTGGCGATTTCGCCGGGGGCATTTTTCAGTGACTCGCAAGGAGAGCATTCATGGCAACGCCAGCGTATATGTCCGTCACCGGCACCAAACAGGGGCTGATCACCGCCGGGGCCTTTACCGCCGACTCCGTCGGCAACACCTATCAGGAAGGTCACGAAGACCAGGTCATGGTCCAGGGCTTCCAGCACGAAGTGATCATTCCTCGCGACCCGCAGTCCGGCCAGCCCACCGGCCAGCGCGTGCACAAACCGGTGATCATCACCAAGGTCTTCGACAAGGCTTCGCCGCTGCTGCTGGCGGCCCTGACCTCCGGCGAGCGCCTGACCGAAATCGTCATCCAGTGGTATCGCACCTCCGCCGCCGGCACCCAGGAGCACTACTACACCACCACCCTTGAGGACGCGATCATCGTCGACATCAAGGACTACATGCACAACTGCCAGGACCCGGGCAATTCCCACTTCACCCACCTGGAAGACGTGCACTTCACCTACCGCAAGATCACCTGGACCCACGAAGTCTCCGGCACTTCCGGCTCCGACGACTGGCGTACTCCGGTCGCCGGCTAAGGAAGGCCGCTCGACCGCTACACCGCCCTGGCCAGCTCTGCTGGCCGGGGCCTTTTTCAGCCTCCCGCCTCGAGGAACAGGGAATGTTCGCAGCCGCCGACCAGACGCATTTCAGCCTGACCCTGGAAGGCCCGGACCCGGGGTTCCAGGTGCTGGCCCTGCAGGGCCGGGAACGCATCAGCCAACCCTTCGTCTTTGAGCTGGAACTGGTCTGCGAGCGGGCCAACCTGGACCTCGACGCCTTGCTCCACACCCCGGCCTTCCTGCAGCTGGCCAGTGACGGCGGCGGCATCCACGGGCAGATCCAGCGCATCGCCCAAGGAGACAGCGGCCGGCGCCTGACTCACTATCAGGTCAGCCTGCGCCCGCGCCTGGCCTACCTGGAGCAGCGCATCAACCAACGGATCTTCCAGCACTTGAGCGTGCCGCAGATCATCGCCCAGGTGCTGCAAGAGCACGGCATTCTCGGCGACAGCCAGCAGTTCCACCTGGGCACCGCGTACCCCGAACGCCTGTACTGCGTGCAGTACGACGAGTCGGACCTGCATTTCATCCAGCGCCTGTGCGAGGAAGAAGGCATCCATTACCACTTCCAGCACAGCCGCGACGGGCACCTGCTGGTGTTCGGCGACGACCAGACGGTGTTCCCGAAACGGGCGCCGGTGGCGTACCGGCAAGACTCCGGGCTGGTGGCCAGCGACCCGGTGATCAAGGCTTTCGAACTGCGTTTCGAAACCCGCCCCCATCGCGTTACCCGCCGCGATTACGACTTCGAAAAACCGCGCCTGCACATGCAAGCGGCCTGCAAACCCGAAGGCAAGAGCCGCGAGCCTGACCTCGAAGACTACGACTACCCGGGTCGCTTCACCGACCGCGAGCGCGGCAAGCACCTGGCCCGGCGGGCCCTGGAGCGCCACCGCAGCGACTACCGCCTGGCCTGCGGCCGCAGCGACCAGTCCAACCTGCTCAGCGGCCATTTCCTGGCCCTGACCGGGCACCCCCATCCGGCCTGGAACGACCTCTGGCTGTTGACTGAAATCACCCATGAAGGCTGTCAGCCACAGGTGCTGGAAGAGTCCATCACCAGCGACACGCCGCCGCGGGACGGCTTTCACCAGGGCTACCGCAACCGCTTCACCGTCATGCCCTGGGACGTGCCTTATCGCCCGCCCTTGGAACACCCCAAGCCGAGGATTCTCGGCAGTCAGACCGCCAAGGTCACCGGCCCCCCAGACGAGGACATCCACACCGACGCCTACGGCCGGGTCAAGGTGCAGTTCCATTGGGACCGCGACGGCCAGGGCAACGACAAGAGCAGCTGCTGGCTGCGGGTGTCCTCGGCCTGGGCCGGCGCCTGGTACGGCGGTATCGCCATCCCCCGGGTGGGCATGGAAGTGCTGGTGACCTTCCTCGAAGGCGACCCCGACCAGCCGCTGATCACCGGTTGCCTGTACCACAAGGAAAACGTGGTTCCCTACCCGCTGCCGCAACACAAGACCCGCAGCACCTTCAAGACCTTGAGTTCTCCAGGGGGTGGCGGTTTCAACGAACTGCGCATCGAAGACAAAAAAGGCGCGGAGCAGATATTCATCCACGCCCAGCGCGACTGGGATCAACACATCGAGCACGACCAGAAAATCCGCGTCGGCCACCAACGCCACGACACGGTGGAAGCCAACAGCTACAGCGAGTTCAAGGCTGAAGAACACCACACCGTGCACGCCGATCGCAAAGTCGAAGCGCGCACCAGCGATCACCTGAGCATCACCGGCAGCCAGCACCTGAAGATCGGCAGTGGCCTGTTCGTCGAGGCCGGCCAGGAAATCCACCTGGCCAGCGGCCTGAAAGTGGTGCTCGAAGCCGGCAGCGAACTGACCCTCAAGGGCGGCGGCAGCTGGATCAAGATCGACGCCGGCGGCGTGGTCTTCGGCGGCGCCCAGGTCAAGTTCAACGGCGGTGGCAGCCCGGGTAGCGGCAGTGGTGCGGCGCCGTTGTTGCCGGGGCCGTTGCGGCAGGCGGATGGGGATAAGCCGGGGGCCTTGCTGCAACAGCGCCTCAAGGAAGAGCTGCCACTGGTGGAGCTGTGCCAGAAGCCCAAGGGCGGTACGCCCATGCAATGCCCGTTGCAGGATTGCCCCTGCAGGAAAGCCCTGCTGGCCGGGGCCTCGGCATGACGTTTTCATTGCTGCTGGAGCGCACCGAGCAGGTGTTGGAAAAGATCTACCAGGGGGCAGATGATCCTTCGCCCACGCTGCTGTTCGACTCCACCGAACTGGCGGAGTGCCGCGAACAGAGTCCTCTCTGGCTGGACACTGCGCACAACCCCCGGCTCCTTGAATGCGTGAGCCAGGAGCCAGGGTTGTGGCCGGGGCTGATCATCGACAGCGCTGCGTCCACGCAGACCCTGCTGAGCCACCTGCGACACATCCTGTTGGTGCGTTTTGGCGAGGATCGCAAGGGGGTGTTGCGCTACTCCAACCCGACCACGGCCAGTTACCTCTTCACTCTCGACGATGCCCAAAGCCGCGCCACGTGGCTGGGGCCTATTTCGCACGTGCGCTGGTATGGCGGCACCTGGGCGGATCAGGCTCGGGGCGAGCAGCGCTGGTTCAGCGTGGACAACCCTGATGCCGAACACTGGAAAGCCATTCGCGGACAGGTTCCGGCACGCCTCGGCCCGCGCGAGGAACAAGCGTTGCAGCGCCAACGCAAAGAGCACTTCGTTTACCAGTGGTGGAAAAACCAGGGCGATATGGCCTTTGCCCAGGCGTGCCAGTACCTGGACCAAGGCCTCGACAACGGCTTTGTCCAGGCCGGGGAGTTGCACACATTCCTGGCCTTGCGGTCAGGCTATCCCCACCATGAGCTGCCTCCTCTTACGCCAAGCGTCAGCAACGAGGAACGCCTGGAGCTGCTGCAACGCTATCTGCACGACAAGGAGTCCCTGACATGAGCGCCCCCATTAACAGCCTGAGTTCGGGCCCGGCCTGTGAGGCTGGCAAGCTGATTGTCCAGGTCATCGGCAAGAACCATCCCGAGAGCCAGAGGCTGGTGTTGCTGGATCAAGCCCGGAGCCCGCTCAAGGGCGAGCAGGAAACCCTGGAAAAGGAATGCTGCAGCAGTGTGTTGCATGTCTGGGACAGTGCCGGCCTGGCCAAGGGCCAACTGTGCCTGGAAATCGCCACCACCCAGGGCGCGCCCATTCGCCTGCCATTGCTCGACAACCTGCGCCCCACGCCCCGCCAGAGCGATGCCCAGTGGAACCAGGTGGTGCCGGTGCTGCCCTTTGTTGCCTTGCCCGGCAGCAAAAGCGCCTACGACCTCGGCACGCCGGTACTGGCGCGTGACGGCTACGTCTATGTGTTTCATGAAAAACAGCTGTGGCGTGAGCTCGAAGTGCGTATCGAGGGCGGCAAGACCACTTACCACGACATCTATGTCACTCAATATCGTCAGGGTGAAGGCTTCAAGCCGGGTGAACGCAAGGCCAGCGGCCAGGCCCTGGACGACATCTGGCTGCCGGCCAGTTGGAACAACCGGCCAGTGGATGGCTTGCAGCTGTGCTTCTCGGAAGTTCAGCTCAGCGCGCCCCGCCTGCGGCGCCTGGAACAGGACGCCAAGCTGCGTGGCCTTCGCTGCCGGAGCCCCGACCTGCGCAGCGCCGATCAGCGCTTCAAGCGGTTGTACAAGAACCTGCCGGACGGCGCGGCGATGTTGCAGGCCTTTGCCAGTTTTGATGTGCACAACGCCGCCAACCAGAGCGCCGTGGCCCAGGCCAGGACCACCTGGCTCAACCTTCAGTCGAGCGCCTTCCCGGTCAGCGTGACCGCGCCGCAACGCCCCCGGGAGCCGGGCTACGAATGGATGCTCGAACACCCGGGGAGCTACCTGTGCGACCTGTCCGGACAATTCCCCATCGAGGCCAGCACCCAGGCCAAGGCCTTCCTCGACGCCTGCATTGCAGGCAGCGCTGAACAGCCCCATGCGGTTTCACTGGAGCTGACCGCCATCGCCGATGCCCTGCAAGCCTCCTTGCCGGCGCCTGAACCCAAGCCCGGCAGCAAGCCGGAAGCGGAGGGCGAAAAAGCCGATTTATGGCAGGCACAGGACAGCGTGGCCGACGTCCTCGAATCGGCCCGGCAACGCCAACTCTGCGGCGTCTTGCTGGAAGACCCACGCTACCGCGTGCGCCACCTGCACAGGCGCCTCAACACTCATCACCAGCTGCTGATGCTCTGCGCCCGCCGAGCCGCCCAGGAGCCTAACCACGGCAGCGCGCTGCTGGTGCAGCAACTGGTGGTGCCACGCCAGCTCGCGGGGCAGGCCAATGCGTTGCATGCCGGCATGGAAAAACTCAACGACACAGGCAAGCAGGCCATCAACCGCTGCACCGCCACCGTCGAGCGGGCCATGGTCTGGCAGCACATGAACAGCGCCCAGGACCTGCTGAGCGAATGCCTGGAGCAGGGCGTTACCCAACAAACCTTCGCCGACCACCTGAGCCTGGAGGGCTTCGACTACCTGGCCGCGCTGTTCACCCTGAGCCAGGCCATGGCTAGCATCGCCCTGCCGCCGGGGCGCCTCGACCCGTTGTCGCCCACTGGCGACGTGGTGGATGCCGTGACCGGCGTCAGCCTGTACAGCCCCAAGGCCAGCCGTGCGCAGAAATTGCTCAGCAGTATTGCCGAAGACACGGCCTCGCCCTGGCACCAGATGCTGTGGCCGGCCAGCGACGTGGAAACGGTCTGCGTGCCCTACAAGGTCCCGACCCAGAATGACCGAAACCTAGGCGATGGCTGCTTTCGTCCGACCGAGTTGGCCAAGCATGAAAACCAGACGCCACCTTCCCCCGCGCAACAGACACTGCTGGATAGCGGCCTGCTAGCCAAACTGCTGGTCGAAGGTCGCCTGGACACCTTTCTCACGGCCAACGGCAAAAATACCAGCGCCGCACTGATCGTTTTTTTCGAAAACCTGCAAGGCGCCGTGGACACCGCACTGGCCGCGACCACTACTCTCGGCAATGCTGCCAAACAGGCCGAGAAAGCCGCTGCCGGCAGCAGAGCCGCCAGCCATTTGGCCAATGAACGGTTGAATCAAATGCGCCAGCGCCTGGGAGCGGAGGCGAGGCCGGTCAACATTGCCTTGCATAGTCGTGGCGTGCAGCAACTACGCAGCATGTTGCCCGACACCTTTGCGCTTGCTCACTTTGTACGGCGCGCAGCGGTAACCCAGGATCTCTACCTGTTCGGCCTGCAGGACCTGCCCACTCGTCAGGCAAGAGCGATCACCGTCCACGGTGAGTTTCTCAGCCCAACGGGCGAGGTGCTGGGCAGCACCAACCGCACGCGCATGCCGGCAACGGGCGTGACCAGCGCCAACCATCTGGTGCTGGCTATCCCGGTCAGTGCGCCCGTCACTCAGTTGATCAGAGAGATGAACCAACAGATCAACGCCGCCCAACAGGCAGACGCCGTCGCCGCGGCTGACGCGGCAAACAGCACCCGCGCCAGAAGCGCCTTGAACGATGCTCGTGAGCATATAAGTCAGCAGCGGGAGAAAATTCATACTTGGCGAGTGTTGAACAGCCGGCCTTTTGCGGCGGCGGTGTTGATGTTGGAGATGTGGAATGTAAGGGCGGAGGTGCAAAGCAAAGAAAAAAATATTAGGGAAAAAGGCGAGCTAAGGGCCGTAGGAAGTACAGCTGGAGCTTACATTGACTTAGTTGTTGCGATGGAAGCTTTGACTATAAAGTTTACAGGCAGTCAATCAACAGAAATTTTTACAAGAAGAGCGTTTTATACAGTTTCCGGTGAAGCACTAAATAAGCGACTAGGTAGTACATTAGGAGAAGTTATAACAAAAGATTTGTCTGCCCGGTTGATTATTCAATCGATCGGAGGTCTGATCTTTGCCGGGGTAAGTATCTATGACGCCTGGTATGCCTGGCAATGGAACGATCAGGCCATGTATGGCTATCTGCTAATGGCCGGCGGTGCACTTTCAAGTGTCGCCGCCGGCTGGCTCAGCGGCATGGCCCCGGTACTTGGCATGCACCCATTGAATTGGGTGGCTTTGCTATTAATCGGCATCGGCTCTGGTCTTGTGCTCTGGTTGAGCAGCACCCCACTGGAAGATTGGTTAAATGTCGGGCCTTTTGGAAGCCGAGACGGTTCCTCAAACCAACACCTGCAAGATCCGCAAGAGGCCTTTTACCGCCTGCTTGGTGTGCTCGCGGGCATCAGCATTACCGTTGGGCGCAACCCGCTCTTCGAGCCCAATGCCAAATTGGACGCTCGGGAGGAAGTGCCCCACTCAGTACGTAGTGCCGATACCTTGATTCGTATAGAAAGCCGCCTTCCAGGTTTACTTGGCAGCTTGGGGAGCGTTGATATTGAGGCTGATTGTCGACTTTGCGAAACAGTTACTTACTACAGCATCAAAGGCTCGCCCTACCGTACTGATATTCAAACACCCATCATGTGTTCGATACCCAAGGCTCAGCGGCTGTTCAACGACAGTCTTGAACTCTATTTTTCTACCCCTCCTGCCAATACAGATCCATCTCCCTTCAAAACCCGTAACTGGTACTGGGCGGTTCGCGCACAACTTATATTGAAGGGCAGTGGAGAAAGCCGCCATTTTCCTGCTCCGGGAGTTAAGGATCCAACACTTTATGGGCCAGCTCATGCTAAGGCCAACTTTAATAAGACTGAACTCCCATTTTGGGCCGATGAAAAAGCCCATAAGGTGTCAAGTAATGAATGATTTATTAGAGCCGGTGCAATACTACGGACAAGAAGCATACAGTCCTGACAATATTTCAGGTCAATCTGAATCGGCAGAGCGAAGCTGGCTAATTAAGTTTACAGGAGTGCGTTTACCTTGGGGGAGTACTCAGGAGGTAGTGCCAATCCGTATCATGCAAGATCCAAAACCTGAAAGCATGCGATTTTGGGAAAAGGCTGAAAAAGAAAAAATAATAAAAATAAATAATGGCACTTATGTTTCTCCACCTTTAGAGGGTGTTGAGCTTCATCAGAGGTATGATCAAGAAAGGTTTAGGTATGCTCAGCTTCCATTTCGCTCGCAGTTTTGGTTGTTTATGTGGGGGGGGTGTAAATGGGTTTTTGTAATTCTATTAGTGTTCATGGCTTTAGCCCACTTTACTATTATGCCTGCATCACAAAAAACTCCGTGGCAGTTTACGGTTGATATGTTTGTTGATCTCTACTCATGGGTATTAGGTGTTCCCCTTGTGTGTTGGGGGATAGGTAGTCTTGTCGTAAATTATTTTCCGAATATTTGGTTTCGCCCCCCTAAAGGCCCTCTCTGGGAGCTCAATCGTCGCACCGGCCTTGTCACCGTCTTCGATTACAAACGCTTCAAAAAAGAAGGCGTTATCGATGAGGTAGTAGCGCCGTTCTACGAGTTCGACGCCTATATCGTCAGTAGCCCGGATCGTCAGGGCCTGCCTATGAATGGCCTGTTCCTGATCCATCGCTATCGCGATATTCGCATTAACTTCAACAACTTGATTGCACCTGACAACACTCTGCAAAGACCCTGCGCCTTATGGGACTTCTTCCAGAACTTCATGGATGTCAGCCGTCCCCTGCCCGATATTCCCAAGTACGAGCCCTTTCGCCATTTGGACCCGGTCACCGCCGAATACGACCGTCAACACCAACGCCCACCGCGTTACTGGATCGATATGGACGATGAAACCTTCAAGGCCAAGGTCAAGGAAATGCTCGGGAAAATTGATGCTATCGATACGTTTAATCGCCCAAACTTGATGGCAAACCATGTGCAATACAATGAGTGAGTTAGTTGCATCACAAACTTATTACGGGCGGATGGCGTACAGTCCAGGACATGTCCCAGATCAATCCGAATCCACAGAGCGAAGCTGGCTACTTAAGTTTTCAGGCCAACGTTTACCTTGGGGAAATACTCAGGAAGTAGCGCCGAGCCGTATCATGCAAGATCCAAAACCTGAAAGCATGCGCTTTTGGGAAAAGGCTGAAAAAGAAAAAATCATAAAAAAATCTAATGGTACTTATGTGTCGCCGCCTTTAGAAGGCGTTGAACTTCATCAGAGGTATGATCAAGAAAAGTTTAGGTATGCTCAGTTACCATTTCGCTCTCAGTTTTGGTTGCTGATGAATAGTGCTGGTATGTTGGCTTTTATAGTTTTGCTGCCTATTTCTCTTCTGTCTTTTTTTTCTGGGATGCTCTCGATTGAAGGAGATTCGATTGAATTAGCTATAGAGGCATTAAAAGGGTTTTTCTCTTGGATACTGGGTATTCCTCTTCTGTGTTGGCTTGTAGGGCACATTGTAGTTAATTATTTTCCGTATATCTGGTTTCGCCCCCCTAAGGGCCCTCTCTGGGAACTCAATCGTCGTACGGGTCTAGTCACATTCTTCGACTACAAACGCTTTAAAAAAGAAGGCGTTATTGATGAGGTCACTGCTCCGTTCTACGAGTTCGATGCCTATATCGTCACCAGCCCGGATCGTCAGGGCTCGCCCATGAATGGTCTGTTCCTGATTCATCGTTACCGCGATATTCGTATCAACTTCAACAATCTGATCGCTCCCGACAACTCTCTGCAAAGACCCTGCGCCTTATGGGACTTCTTCCAGAACTTCATGGATGTCAGCCGTCCCCTGCCCGATATTCCCAAGTACGAGCCCTTTCGCCATTTGGACCCGGTCACCGCCGAATACGACCGTCAACACCAACGCCCACCGCGTTACTGGATCGATATGGACGATGAAACTTTCAAGGCCAAGGTCAAGGAGATGCTGGGGAAGATTGATGCTATCGACACCTTCAGCCGGCCCAATCTGATGGCCCGGCATGTGGAATACCGTGACTGAAACCAGTGCTCTGGAGGGAGGCGAAGCGAGTAGTTGATTCACCCTGGCAGGCAGCAATAACTGGGTACTTTTAATTAATGAGGCAAGGACGTTTCAACATGGCAGAACGTTTGATTTATTGGTTTTTCATCTCGGTGCTCGGTCTTGCGGGAGCCGGTGCTGTCGGGTTTTTTCTGTACAAGGCGTGGGTGGCTTTTCAATGGAGTGACAAGGCTTATTGGGGATTCCTGGTGCTCGCCCTCGGTGTAGGGCTGTTTGCCTATATCAATACCAAGAAGCTGTATGGCACCTGGATGGGCCCTTCGTCGGAGCCCGCGCAGGAGCAAGACAAGACCGCCGGTTGACCCCCAAGGAGGCCAACCGGGCAGGTTTGACCGAGGCCTTTACGCCTCCAGCCGCCACTGCAAGGCGTCCAGGGCATCGCAGCCGTCTTGCAGCAGGTGGGCGGCGTTGACGAAGTGGTTCAGGTCGCGTTCGTCGACGCCTTTGAGGCTCAGGCAGTTGAGGCTGTGCAGCAGGTCGCGCGAGGCCTTGATGCGTTGCACCGCGCCGCCGTGCAAGTCCGCTGCCGGGGCGTCGCGGTCGAGGTGGAACACTGGGGTAGGGGTGAGATTGCTGTGTAGCGGGATGAAATCAGACATAGCGCACCTCCGTGTTTTTTGAGGAGCTACTACCTTTTGCGGCTAAACAAAGAGGGTGGCAGCTGCACGCGGGTTAGCCGACCAGAGGAATTCACGGAACCTCCGGCACACCCGAAGGTGTCCCGCGCACAGCCGCCATAGCAAAATGCCAGGCAGCAAAAAGCGCCGGCATTATAGGCAAGCGCTTGTGCGTCCGTGAACAGGCTCGACCGGCTAAGATCGGCCGCCGATGCATCGGCGACCGGGCAACTATGCGGTTCCCCCTGCGCTGCAACAACCGCCAATGTGTTGCCATTACCTACAGCCGGCCTTCGACTCGATCATTACCCTCAGCGTAACGATCCAACGCCGCGCTTGATTGATGCCCCCCGTTTTCACTCCTAAGGTTGTTGCCACGACAGCGAACCCGTGGAGTGAGCATGACAACAATAATTTCCCCCGACGCGCGCTGGTCGCGGCGGCGCAGCGAAAAGCAGCGCCGCCTCGAGCAGGTGCGGGCCCTCGCCGATGGCGTGGTGTTGCCGACCGACAAGATTGTCGCGGCGCTGGAGGCGCTGATCCTGTCCGGCGACCGGGTGGTGCTGGAGGGCAACAACCAGAAGCAGGCGGACTTTCTCTCCCGCTCCCTGGCCAAGGCCGACCCGGCCAAGCTGCATGACCTGCACATGATCATGCCCAGCGTCGGCCGCTCCGAGCACCTGGACCTGTTCGAGCGCGGCATCGCCCGCAAGCTGGACTTCTCCTTCGCCGGTACCCAGAGCCTGCGCATCAGCCAGTTGCTGGAAGACGGGCTGCTGGAAATCGGCGCCATCCACACCTACATCGAGCTCTATGCGCGGCTGGTGGTGGACCTGATCCCCAATGTGGTGCTGTCCGCCGGCTTCATGGCCGACCGCGCCGGCAACATCTACACCGGCCCCAGTACCGAGGACACCCCGGCGCTGATCGAGCCGGCGGCTTTCAGCGACGGCATCGTGATCGTCCAGGTCAACCAGTTGGTGGACGACGTCAGCGAGCTGCCCCGGGTCGACATTCCCGCGTCCTGGGTGGATTTCGTGGTGGTGGCCGACAAGCCGTTCTACATCGAGCCGCTGTTCACCCGTGACCCGCGCCACATCAAGCCGGTGCACGTGCTGATGGCGATGATGGCGATTCGCGGCATCTACGAAAAACACAACGTGCAGTCGCTGAACCACGGCATCGGTTTCAACACCGCGGCCATCGAGCTGATCCTGCCCACCTACGGCGAATCCCTGGGGCTCAAGGGCAAGATCTGCCGCAACTGGACCCTCAATCCCCACCCGACCCTGATCCCAGCCATCGAAAGCGGCTGGGTGGACAGCGTGCATTGCTTCGGCACCGAACTGGGCATGGAGAACTACATCGCCGCGCGCCCGGACGTGTTCTTCACCGGCCGCGACGGCTCGCTGCGTTCCAACCGGATGTTCTGCCAGCTGGCCGGGCAGTACGCGGTGGACCTGTTTATCGGCGCCACCTTGCAGGTGGATGGCGATGGGCATTCCTCCACCGTGACTCGCGGCCGCCTGGCCGGTTTCGGCGGTGCGCCGAACATGGGCCACGACCCGCGCGGGCGGCGCCACGGCACCCCGGCCTGGCTGGACATGCGCGTAGACCCGAGCGATGCCCCTCAGGCCATGTTGGAGCGCGGCAAGAAGCTGGTGGTGCAGATGGTGGAAACCTTCCAGGAAGGCGGCAAACCGACCTTCGTCGAGACCCTGGACGCGGTGGACGTGGCGCGCAAGAGCGGCATGCCCCTGGCGCCGATCATGATCTACGGCGACGACGTCACCCACCTGCTGACCGAGGAGGGCATCGCCTACCTGTACAAGGCCCGTTCCCTGGAAGAACGCCAGGCGATGATCGCCGCCGTGGCCGGAGTCACCGTCATCGGCCTGCGGCACAACCCCAAGGACACCGCGCGCATGCGCCGTGAAGGCCTGATCGCCTTGCCCGAAGACCTGGGCATCCGCCGCACCGACGCCAGCCGCGAGCTGCTGGCGGCGAAAAGCGTCGCCGATCTGGTGGAGTGGTCCGGTGGCTTGTACAACCCACCCGCCAAGTTCAGGAGCTGGTAATGCACGCACTCAACCTGCAATCACACCCCCTGAGCCTGGCCGAGCGCCTGGCGGACCTGGCGGTGGACGCGCTGATCGACGAGGCCGACCTGTCGCCCAAGCCGGCCCTGGTGGACCGCCGAGGCAATGGCGCCCACAGCGACCTGCACCTGGGCCTGATGCACGCTTCGGCCCTGGCCCTGTGGCCGGCGTTCAAGGAAATGGCCGAGGCGGCGCTGGCGTTCGGCGCCGTCGGCCTGCCCCTGCGCGAAGCCCTGGGGCGCATCGGCCGCGAAGGCGAGCAGGCCATGCTCGCCACCACCGGCGGGGTGAATACCCATCGCGGGGCGATCTGGGCCCTGGGCCTGCTGGTGGCCGCGGCCGCGCTGGAGCCTCAAGCCACAGCGGCCGGCAGTGTCGCGCTGCGGGCCGCGCGCCTGGCCCTGCTGGAGGATCGTTATGCCCCACGGCCCCTGAGCCATGGCGCCCAGGTAGCCCTGCGCTACGGCGTGCACGGCGCCCGCGAAGAAGCCCAGCAAGGCTTTCCCGCCGTGTTGCAACGGGGGCTGCCGCAGCTCAAGCGCAGCCGCGCCCAGGGCCATGGCGAACAGAACGCCCGGCTCGATGCCTTGCTGGCGATCATGAGCCAACTGGCCGACACCTGCGTGCTCTACCGCGCCGGTGAACAGGGCCTGCACGCCATGCAGCAGGGCGCCCGGGCGGTGCTCGATGCCGGTGGCAGCGCCAGCCTCGCCGGGCGCCGCCGGCTGCACGAACTGGACCTGCAACTACTGACCTTGAATGCCTCGCCCGGCGGCGCCGCCGACTTGCTGGCGGCCAGCCTGCTGCTGGACCGGATCGAATCCGCCGATGCCTTTCACCAGGGAGCGAACTGATGGAAACCTTGTCCTTTGAATTCCCCGCCGGCCAGCCCGGCCGTGGCCGCGCCCTGGTGGGCTGTGTCGGCTCCGGCGACCTGGAAGTGCTGCTGGAGCCGGGGCAGCCCGGCAAGCTGACGATCCAGGTGCAGACCTCGGTGAATGGCAGCGCCTCGCGCTGGCAGCACCTGTTCGAGCGCATGTTCGACGGCCAGACACCGCCGGCGCTGCTGATCGACATCCATGATTTCGGTGCCACCCCCGGGGTGGTGCGCTTGCGCCTGGAACAGGGCTTCGAGGAGATCGGCCATGACTGACAGCGCACATCTGTTGAACAAGCACAGCTTCGTTGAACTGGGCGCCCGGCAGCGCGCTCGGGCCTTGCTGGACGCCGGCAGTTTTCGCGAGCTGCTGGACCCGTTCCAACGGGTCATGTCGCCCTGGCTGGCGCGCCAGGGCGTGGTGCCCCAGGCCGATGATGGGGTGGTGATCGCCAAGGGCAGCATCGACGGCCGGCCGGTGGTGGTGGCCGTCATCGAAGGCGCCTTCCAGGGCGGCAGCCTGGGTGAAGTGGGCGGGGCGAAGATCGCCGGTGCCCTGGAACTGGCCGCCGAGGACAACCGCAACGGCATCCCGACCCGGGCCGTGCTGCTGCTGGAAACCGGTGGCGTGCGCTTGCAGGAAGCCAACCTCGGGCTGGCGGCGATTGCCGACATTCATGCGGCGATTGTCGACCTGCGCCAGTACCAGCCGGTGATCGGCGTGGTGGCCGGCAGCGTCGGCTGCTTTGGCGGCATGTCGATTGCCGCCGGGTTGTGCAGTTATCTGCTGGTCACCCAGGAAGCGCGCCTGGGGCTCAACGGCCCGCAGGTGATCGAACAGGAAGCCGGGCTTGAGGAATACGACTCGCGGGACCGACCGTTCATCTGGAGCCTGACCGGCGGCGAGCAGCGTTTCGCCAGCGGCCTGGTGGACCGTTATGTGGCCGACAACGTGGCGCAGATCCAGGCCCAGGTCCGCGAGCTGCTGGCCCTCGGCTTGCCGCAACGGCAACGCAGCCGCGAGGCCGAACACTACCTGCAACGTCTGGCCCGTCTGGACACCACGCCACAAATCGATGCCGCGACGGTTCGCGATCTGTATCAAGGAGACCGCTCATGAGTGCTTGTTCGTTGCGGGGCCTGAACTGGTTCAACGCCCTGAGTGAAGGTGCCACGCCGGTGGCCGGCCTGCCGCCGTCGCTGCGGGTGGCCGATGGCGAACTGGCGGGGCAGCCAGTGCGTTTTATCGCCGTGGTGGCTGACCCGGAGAATCGTTTTCCCCGTGCCCGCCAGGGTGAAGTCGGCCTGCTGGAAGGCTGGGGCCTGGCCAAGGCCGTGGATGAGTTGATCGACACTGACCGCGACCAGCCCCACAAGCGGGCGCTGGTCGCCATTGTCGATGTGCCGAGCCAGGCCTATGGCCGGCGTGAAGAGGCCCTGGGCATTCATCAGGCCCTGGCCGCCGCCGCCGACAGCTATGCCCGGGCGCGCCTGGCCGGGCACCCGGTGATTGCCCTGCTGGTGGGCAAGGCCATGTCCGGGGCCTTTCTGGCCCACGGGTATCAGGCCAACCGCCTGATCGCCCTGCGCGACCCGGGGGTGATGGTGCACGCCATGGGCAAGGCCTCGGCGGCGCGGGTCACCCTGCGCAGCGTCGAGGAGCTGGAAGCCTTGGCCGCCAGCGTGCCGCCCATGGCCTATGACATCGACAGCTACGCCGGCCTGGGCCTGCTCTGGGAAACCCTGTCGGTGCGGCAGGTCGAACAGCCCACGGCCGAGGATCGGGTCGCGGTCGAGGAATGCCTGCTGGCGGCCATCGCCGATGTACGGGCCACGAGCGTCGACCTGATCGGCCGGCTGGGGGCGGCGAACCGGGCGGCGTCGAGCCGGGTCCGCCAATTGCTGCGGGAACAATGGTGAACGGCCTCGGCCCCTGGCTGCCCCACGACCTGCTGTGGGGCATGACCCCGGCGCAGTTGGCCGCCGACGCGCCGGATTGGGCCTTTGCCGTGCTGGAGGCGGGGCAACCGGTGGTGGTGCGGCGGGCGCTGACGGCGCCGGGGCAGATCGCGGTCGGCCTGCGCGGTAGCAGGCGCGAGCAACGCTATCCGGCGTTGCTGGCGCTGGAGTCGGTGCAGCGTGGGGTGCGTCCCGAAGCGTTGTGTCATGTGCGCGGCTCGCGCTCATTGCCGGCGCTTCAGGCGTTGCAGCAACTGCGCGGCGAGCTGGATGCCCTGGGCCTGGTCTGGGGCGTCAGCGGCAGTGCCGGTTTCGAGCTGGCCTCTGGGGTGGCTGCGCTGCATCAGCACAGTGACCTGGACCTGATCCTGCGCACGCCGGAACCCTTTTCCCGGGCTCAGGCCCGGGAACTGCTGGCCCTGCTGGAGCACGCCGAGTGCCCGGTGGACCTGCAACTGCAGGTTCCGGCCGGGGCCGTGGCGCTGCGTGAATGGGCGGGAGCGGCGCCTCGGGTGCTGCTCAAGAGTGCCGAGGGCGCGCGCTTGGTCAGCGACCCTTGGTGCCCTCTGGAGCAGGTGGCATGAGCAGCCTGTTGGTGTTTCCGGGCCAGGGCGCGCAGCAGCCGGGGATGCTCCAGCGTCTGTCGCCAAGCCCGGAAACCCGGGCCTGCCTGCAGGAAGCCAGCGAGGTCCTGGGGGAAGACGTACTGAGGCTGGATTCGCCCCAGGCCCTGGCCAGCACCCGGGCGGTGCAGCTGTGCCTGCTGATCGCCGGCGTGGCCAGTGCCCGGACCCTGCTGCAAGCGCCGCTCCGGGCGGACTATGTGGCGGGCCTGTCCATCGGTGCCTATCCGGCGGCGGTGGTGGCCGGGGCCCTGGGCTTTGCCGATGCCTTGCGCCTGGTGAGCCTGCGCGGCGAGCTGATGCAGCAGGCGTATCCACAGGGCTATGGCATGACCGCCCTGATCGGCCTGGACCTGGCGACGGTGGAAGGGCTGCTGGCTCAGGTTCACAGCCCGCAGACGCCGGTGTACCTGGCCAATATCAACGCCGACAGCCAGGTGGTGATCGCCGGCAGCGATGCGGCGATGCAGGCGGTGGCCGAGCTGGCTCGGGGTTGCGGAGTCGGCGTGGCCAAGCGTCTGGCGGTCAGCGTGCCGTCCCATTGCCCACTGCTGGAGCAACCGGCCCAGACCCTGGCCGCGGCCTTTGCCGAGGTGCCCTTGCAGATGCCCGTGCTGGGTTACCTCAGTGGCAGCCGGGCGCGGCCGCTGCGCACGCTGGAGCAGCTGCGCGACGACCTGGCGTTCAACATGTGCCGGGTGGTGGACTGGCGCGGCACCGTGCAAAGCGCCTACGAGCGCGGGGTACGCCTGCAGATCGAATTGCCTCCCGGCGCGGTACTGACCGGGCTGGCCCGCCGGGTGTTTGCCCAAGGGACGGTGATCGCTTTCGACGGCGCGCGCCTGGACACCCTGCAAGCCCTGTTGAGTGAGGAGGGAAGCCGCGACCGATAGAGCACCGACTCAGGCTGACGAAGCACAAGAACAACAACTTCGACGATGCACTTTGAGGACAACAACAATGATTATCTACGGTGTGGCACTGCTGGCGATCTGTACCCTGGCAGGGGTGATTGTCGGCGACATGCTTGGCGCGTTGCTGGGTGTGAAGTCCAATGTCGGCGGGGTCGGCATCGCCATGATCCTGCTGATCTGCGCCCGTTTGTGGATGCACAGGCACGGCGGCATGACCAAGGATTGCGAGATGGGCGTCGGCTTCTGGGGCGCCATGTACATTCCGGTGGTGGTGGCCATGGCTGCCCAGCAGAACGTGGTGACCGCGTTGCATGGCGGCCCGGTGGCGGTGCTGGCGGCCATAGGTTCGGTGGTGCTTTGCGGGTGCACCATTGCCCTGATCAGCCGGACTCACAAGGGCGAGCCCTTGCCCGCCGAGCCGCTGGAGCCGGGTGTGAACGCCGCACCGGCAGGAGGGCGCTGAGATGTGGGATTTGATCGAGAAAGGCCTGGAACACAACGGTCTGGTGACTGCCTTCGCTTTCGTCGGGGTGATCATGTGGATTTCAGTGCTGCTGTCCAAGCGCCTGACGTTTGGCCGCATTCACGGTTCGGCGATCGCCATTGTCATCGGCCTGGTGCTGGCCTGGGTCGGCGGCACCTTGACCGGTGGGCAGAAGGGCCTGGCGGACCTGGCGCTGTTTTCCGGCATCGGCCTGATGGGAGGGGCCATGCTGCGGGACTTCGCCATCGTCGCCACGGCCTTTGAAGTGCAGGCCACCGAGGCCCGCAAGGCCGGGATGATCGGCGCGGTGGCGCTGCTGCTGGGCACGGTACTGCCGTTCATTGTCGGCGCGAGCATTGCCTGGGCCTTTGGCTATCGCGATGCGGTGAGCATGACCACCATTGGCGCCGGTGCGGTGACCTACATCGTCGGCCCGGTGACCGGGGCGGCCATTGGTGCCAGTTCCGACGTGGTGGCCCTGTCAATTGCCACGGGGCTGATCAAGGCGATCCTGGTGATGGTGGGCACGCCCATGGCGGCGCGCTGGATGGGCCTGGACAACCCGCGCTCGGCGATGGTTTTCGGTGGTCTGGCCGGAACGGTGAGCGGCGTGACGGCGGGCCTGGCAGCCACCGACCGGCGGCTGGTGCCTTACGGCGCCCTGACCGCCACCTTCCACACCGGCCTGGGCTGCCTGCTGGGGCCGTCGCTGCTGTTTTTCATCGTCCGCGGCCTGGTGGGCTAACCCCCGGCAGGAGGCGGCTTGCCGGCGAAGAGCCCCTTCTCGGATGCCTACGCTGGCAAGCCAGCTCCTACGCGGGGGCTCAGGACGCGCCCTGGCGGTTGGCGTACATCCGGCACTCGGCCAGCAGCGCCAGGAGGTTCGGGTCGCGCTCCTTGGCCTTGAGAAACACCACGCCGATATGTTGCTGCAGGCGGTAGCGCGCCTGCAGCGGTATCAGTTTCACGCGGTTTTCATACACCGCTGCGATCCTTCCTGGCAGCAACGCATAACCGACCCCGGAACTGACCATGCTCAGCAGGGTGAAGATGTCGTTGACCTGCATCGCCACCTTCGGTTCGAACCCCGCCTGCTTGAACACCCGCACCCCGTCCTGATGGGTGGCGAACCCCTGGGTCAGGGTGATGAAGGTGGCGTCGCGCACGTCGGCCAGGTCGACTTCGCGCTGCTGGGCGAAGGGTGAATCGGCCGGGGTGGCGAGGAAGATATCGTCGGAAAACAGCGGCAATTGCTCGCAGTCCGGGTCGTTGACGCTGTCGTCCAGGGAAATCAGGATGGCGTCCACTTCCATGTTCTTGAGCTTGTACAGCAGGTCGATGTTGGAGCCCAGGATCAGGTCGATATTCAGCTCGCTGCGGCGCAGCTTCAGGCCCATGATCAGTTGCGGCACGGTTTTCACCGTCAGCGAGTAAAGCGCGCCGAGCTTGAAGCGTTCTGCAGAGAAGCCCGCCGCTTCACGGGTCAGGCGCACGCTCTCGACCACGTCTTGCACCAGCTTCTGCGCGCGTTCTTCCAGCACGAAGGCGCTTTCCAGCGGCGTCAGGTTGCGCCCTTCGTGCTTGAACAGCGGGCAGCGCAGGGCGTTTTCCAGGGAATGGATGGCCCGGTGCACGCTGACATTGCTGGTCTGCAACTCGGCGGCGGCGCGGGCCAGGTTGCCGGTGCGCATGAAGGCCAGAAACACTTCGAGCTTTTTCAGGGTCAACTCTTCGTCGATGAGCATGGTCTGGCCTCGGCTGATGAGGGGCTGATGATGCCCGATGAGTCCGAAAGTGGCCGCTGGTTTTTTATCCGCCGAGCCCCCATTGAGCTATTGCGCTTTCAAACTGCAGGCCTGAGCCTTGCGTGTTTTTTCATGTTTCAAGGGTGAGTGACCGATGTATCACGGAGAAAGATTCAACGCCTGGACCCACTTGCTGGGGGCGATCGCGGCGTTTGTCGGCGGCATCTGGCTGGTGGTGTTGGCCAGCCTCGATGGCAGCCCGTGGAAGATCGTCAGCGTGGCGATCTACGCCTTCACCTTGCTGGTGCTCTACAGCGTGTCCACGGTCTATCACAGCGTGCGCGGCCGGGCGAAGAACATCATGCAGAAGGTCGATCACTTTTCGATCTACCTGCTGATTGCCGGCAGCTACACGCCGTTCTGCCTGGTGACCCTGCGCGGGCCCTGGGGCTGGACCCTGTTCGGGATTGTCTGGGGGCTGGCGCTGATCGGCATTCTCCAGGAGATCAAGCCGCGTTCCGAAGCGCGGATCCTCTCCATCGTGATCTACGCGGTGATGGGCTGGATCGTCCTGGTGGCGGTCAAGCCGCTGCTGGCGGCCCTGGGAACCGCCGGGTTTACCTGGCTGGCGGCGGGCGGGGTGCTGTACACCGTGGGCATCATCTTCTTCGCCCTGGACAGCCGCCTGCGCCATGCCCACGGCATCTGGCACCTGTTCGTGATCGCCGGCAGCCTGCTGCATTTCGTCGCCATCCTCTTCTACGTCCTGTAGACGCCGGCTTGTCGGCGAAGAGGCCCTCTGGATTTGCCCCGTGCTGGCGAACGTTTTCGCTGGCCAGCCAGCGTCTACAGAGGATGGTCGAGTTGGGCCTGGGCCTGGCGGGCGAAGATCTCCAGCAGGCTGGCCAGGGTGTGGGGCGGCGGTTCGGCGGCGCGGATCACCGCGTACAGGGTGATCGGCAGCGGCGGGCTCAGGGGCCGGATGACGGTGCTGGCGGTTGATGCGCCCAGGGCGGTGAACGGGTCGATCAGCGCCAACCCGGCGCCGGACTCGACCATGGCCCGGGCCAGGGAGTAGGTCTGTACGGCAATACTGATCCGCGGCGGCGGCTCCACGGCCTTGAGGTAGCTGTCCAGGCGCGCCGACAGCGGGTCGCTGCTGCTCAGGCCAATCAGCGGTGCATCCGCCAGTTCCATCAGGGCCAGCGGTTGGCCGCGCACGGTGGGCGGCCAGTAGTCCAGCGGCGCCAGGGCCACCAGCACGCCCTCGGCCAGGGGCTGTGCGCAGAGCCCGGGGTGATCGGGGCGTTGCAGGGTCAGGGCCACGTCGATTTCCCGCATCAGCAGGTTCTGCACCAGCTCGCGACTGTGGGCGCTGGACAGTTCGCACAGGCTGTCGGGGTAGAGGCGGGTCCATTCACGGATGGCCGGCGGCAGCAACGCCAGGGCCAGGGCCGGGGTGGCGCCGATGCGCAGGCTGTGGCCCGGCGCCCGGCGCAGGTTCTGGGCCAGGCGCCGCACGCCTTGCAGGCTTTCGCTGACCTTGTCCACTTCGCGCTCCAGCTCCAGGGCTTCCGGAGTCGGCTGCAACTTGCCCCGCACCCGCAGGAACAGCGGGAAACCCAGCTGCAGTTCGGCGTGCTGCAGGACCTTGGTCACCGCCGGTTGCGAGACGTGCAGCAACTGCGCGGCGCCGCTGATGGAACCGGCCTGGCGGATGGCCTGGAAAATTTCGATATGACGCAGGCGCATGGGGCAGTCCATAACCTTTGTTTATGGGAGGTGCATCTTTATTCATTGTCCGGCGCCTGTCACCTGCCCCTAACCTTGGGCCATCGAACAACGTGCCATCGAACAACGTGCCGTCGAACAACGTGCCGTCGAACAACGGGTCATCGAACAACGGGCTAGGGGCAGTCATGAGTCAGCAGGTTTGCATCATCGGTGGGGGCGTCATCGGCTTGGCCAGTGCCTACGCCCTGGTCCGCCAGGGCTTCGAGGTGACCCTGGTGGAGGCCCAGGAGTCCCTGGGCAGCCAGACCAGCTTCGCCAACGGCGGGCAGTTGTCCTATCGCTATGTGGCGCCTTTGGCCGATGCCGGTGTGCCCTGGCAGGCCCTGGGCTGGATGCTCAAGGGCGACTCGCCGCTCAAGCTGCGCCCGCGCCTGGACCCGGCGCAGTGGCGCTGGCTGGCGGGTTTCCTGGGGGCTTGCCGGCACTCGGTGAACCAGCGCAATGGCGCGCACCTGTTGCGCCTGGCGCTGCTCAGCCAGAGCACCCTGCAACGCTGGCGCGAAGAGGATGGCCTGCAGGGCTTCGACTGGCGGCGCAATGGCAAGCTGGTGACCTTTCGCGAGCCCGGCAGCTTCGAGCATGCCCGGCACAACCTGGCGGACAGCCGCCAGCAGCAGGTGTTGTCGGCTGCCGAATGCACCGCCCTGGAGCCGACCCTGGGGGACACGCCCTTCGTCGGTGGCATCTATACCCCGGATGAAGAAGTGGCCGACTGCCACGCGTTCTGCCAGCAGCTGGCGACGTGGCTGCGGGCCTCCGGGCGCTGCGAAATCCTTCTTGGCCAGCGGGTCCGGGCCATCCACCACGCGGGCGACCGGGTCCAGGCCATCGACCTGGGCGAGCGCCAGTTGCCGGTGCAGCATCTGGTGCTGGCGGCCGGTCACCGCAGCCCCGAGTTGCGCCTGCCGGGGCTCAAGCTGCCGCTGTATCCCCTCAAGGGCTACAGCCTCAGCGTGCCCATCGGCCCGCAGCACCGGGCGCCGGAGATCAGCATCACCGACTACAACCGCAAGATCGTCTACGCGCGCATCGGCCAGCAGCTGCGGGTGGCGGCAATGGTCGACATCGTCGGTTTCGACCCCGCGCCGGACCCAGGCCGCTTGGCCCTGATGCGCCGTCAGGCGGCCCAGACCTTCGCCGCTGCCGGTGACTACGATGCCGCGGTGGAATGGGCCGGCATGCGTCCGGCCACCCCCAGCGGCGTGCCGCTGATCGGCGCCACCGCCTACCGCAACCTGTGGCTCAACCTCGGCCACGGCGCGCTGGGTTTCACCCTGGCCTGTGGCAGCGGCCAGTTGCTGGGCGAACTGATCGGCCAGCGTTCTACCAGCATCGACATGCAGGGCCTGACGCCCCGCGTCGCCTGAACGTTCAAAGGAGTCTTCAGATGAGTATCCAGCGTATCCACAGCAATGAGCGCCTGAGTGGCGCGGTGACCTTTGCCGAACTGGTGTTTCTCTCCGGCCAGGTGCCGGGGGCCAGCAGCGACATCGGCGGCCAGACCCGCGAGGTGCTGGAGAAGATCGACGCCTTTCTGGCCGAGGCCGGCAGCGACAAGGACCATCTCTTGAGCGCGACGATCTACCTCAAGGACATCCAGGCCGACTTCGCGGTGATGAACGAAGTCTGGTCGGCCTGGCTGTCTCCCGGCCAGGCGCCGGCGCGCACCACCTTGCAGGCGGCCCTGGCGCGCCCGCAGATCCTCGTCGAAATCAGCGTCATCGCGGTTCGCCGCTGAGCCGCCTTAACCCACAACGGAGAATAACAATGCATAAGATCACGTTGCTCGGCTGCACCCTGGGGCTGTTGTTCAGCGCCATTTCCCAGGCCAATGACGCGCCTCTGGACGGCACCCTGGCCAAGATCGCCAACAGCGCCAGTATTACCTTGGGTTATCGCGATGCTTCGGTGCCCTTTTCCTACGTGGGCGACAACAGCGGCAAGCCCATGGGCTATTCGGTGGAGCTGGCGAGCAAGGTGGTGGAGCGCATCCAGCAGCAGTTGCACCTGCCCAAGCTGAATGTGAAGTACAACCTGGTGACCTCGCAGACGCGCATTCCCCTGGTGCAGAACGGCACCGTGGACCTGGAATGCGGCTCCACCGGGGTGACCGCCGAGCGGCAGAAGCAGGTGGCGTTTTCCTACGGCTTCATCTACGTCAAAGGTCAGCTGCTGACCGCCAAGGACAGTGGGATCAAGCGCTTCGCCGACTTGCGGGGCAAGAACGTGGTGACCACGGCGGGCACCACCAATGAGCGTTTTCTCAAGAACTACAACGTCGAGCACAAGATCGACATGTTCGTGATCAGCGCCAAGGATCACGGCGAAGCTTTCCAGATGCTCCAGACCGGGCGCGCAGCGGCGTTCTACATGGATGACGCGCTGCTCTACGGCGAACGGGCCAAGGCCCGCGATCCGCACAATTGGGTGGTGGTGGGGGAGGAGCAGTCGCGGGAGATCTACAGCTGCATGGTGCGCAAGGACGACCCGCAGTTCCTGGCGCTGGTCAACGGCACGCTGGCGGATCTGTACCGCTCCGGGGAAATCAACGGCATCTACCAGCGCTGGTTCCAGCAGCCGATTCCGCCCAAGGGCCTGAATCTGGAATTCCCCATGACCGCTGAGCTGAAAGCCATCATCGCCCGGCCCACCAGCGATCCGGTGGAGTAACCGGTTGTTGTAGGGGCTGGCATGCCAGCCCCTGCATCGTTTTGCGTTAGAAATCGCCCCACAGTTGTTGGGCCACGGCCAGGGCGACCACCGGGGCGGTTTCGGTGCGCAGCACGCGAGGGCCGAGGCGGGCGGGCAGGAAGCCGGCGCCGTGGGCCTGCTCCACTTCGGCATCGGACAGGCCGCCCTCCGGGCCTATCAGGAAGGCCAGGGTCTGCGGTTTGGCGTGGCTTTCCAGGGGCTGGGCCACCGGGTGCAGTACCAGCTTCAGGTCGGCCTCGGTCTGCTTGATCCAGTCCGCCAGCAGCACGGGCGGATGAATCACCGGGACTCGCGAGCGCCCGCATTGCTCGCAGGCGCTGATGGCCACCTGGCGCCAGTGCAGCAGGCGCTTGTCGGCGCGTTCGTCCTTGAGCCGCACTTCGCAGCGTTCGCTGAAGATCGGGGTGATCTCGCTGACCCCCAGCTCCGTGGCTTTCTGAATCGCCCAGTCCATGCGTTCGCCGCGGGACAGGCCCTGGCCGAGGTGAATCCGCAGGGGCGACTCTGGCTGGCCGGCGAAGCTTTCATCCAGCTGCACGCGAACCCGCTTCTTGCCCACTTCCACCAGGGTGCCGCGAAACTCCGTTCCCGAGCCGTCGAACACTTGCAGCGCATCGCCTTCGGCCATGCGCAGCACGCGCCCGATGTAGTGGGCCTGGGCTTCCGGCAGTTCATGCTCGCCGAGGCTCAGGGGGGCGTCGATAAAGAAACGGGACAATCTCATCTGGGTTCTCTGTTGAATGTGCATCGGTGGAAAGCATGCTGTGGCGAGGGAGCCGGTTCCCGCTCGGCGGTGAAGCCGTCGTTGAATCCGCCGGGGTGCTCAGCCTGGTTTTGGGAGCGCTGCGCGGTCCAGCGGGAGCACGCTCCCTCGCCACAATGGATGGCCTGCTCTAGCCCGGATCGCGAAAGCCCGGGTGGAAGTCCTTGGGCACGGCCACGCTGACGCTGTCGCGGGTGGCGATGTCGATGCCTTCGCTGGCGACTTCGGCGAGGAAGTCGATCTGCTCCGGGGTGATTACGTAGGGCGGCAGGAAGTACACCACGCTGCCCAGGGGGCGCAGCAGCGCGCCGCGCTCCAGGGCGTGCTGGAACACCTTCAGGCCGCGTCGTTCCTGCCAGGGGTAGGCGGTCTTGCTGGCCTTGTCCTGGACCATCTCGATGGCCAGGACCATGCCGGTCTGGCGCACTTCGGCGACGTGGGGGTGGTCCACCAGGTGCGCGGTGGCGCTGGCCATGCGTTGGGACAGGGCGCGGTTGCTGGCGATGACGTTGTCCTGCTCGAAGATGTCCAGGGTCGCCAGGGCCGCCGCACAGGCCAGCGGGTTGCCGGTGTAGCTGTGGGAGTGGAGGAAGGCGCGCAGGGTCGGGTAGTCGTCGTAGAAGGCGCTGTAGACGTCATCGGTGGTCATGCACGCGGCCAGGGGCAGGTAGCCGCCGGTCAGGGCCTTGGACAGGCACAGGAAATCCGGGCGGATGCCGGCCTGTTCGCAGGCGAACATCGTGCCGGTGCGGCCGAAGCCGACGGCGATCTCGTCGTGGATCAGGTGCACGCCGTAGCGGTCGCAGGCTTCGCGCAGCAGCTTGAGGTACACCGGGTGGTACATGCGCATGCCGCCGGCGCCCTGGATCAGCGGCTCGACGATGACCGCGGCGACGCTGTCGTGGTGCTCGGCCAGGGTCTGTTCCATGGCGGCGAACATGTTCCGCGAGTGTTCTTCCCAGCTCATGCCCTCGGGGCGCAGGTAGCAGTCCGGGCTCGGCACCTTGAGGGTGTCCAGCAGCAAGGCCTTGTAGGTCTCGGTGAACAGCGGCACGTCGCCCACCGACATCGCGGCGATGGTTTCACCGTGGTAGCTGTTGCTCAGGGTGACGAAGCGCTTCTTGTTCGGTTGGCCGCGGTTGATCCAGTAGTGAAAGCTCATCTTCATCGCCACTTCGATGCACGACGAACCGTTGTCGGCGTAGAAGCAGCGGGTCAGGCCTTCAGGGGTGATCTGCACCAGGCGCTCGGACAGCTCGATCACCGGCTGGTGGCTGAAACCGGCGAGGATCACGTGTTCCAGCTGGTCCACCTGGTCTTTGATGCGTTGGTTGATGCGTGGGTTGGCGTGACCGAAGACGTTGACCCACCAGGAGCTCACCGCATCCAGGTAGCGTTTGCCTTCGAAGTCTTCCAGCCAGACGCCTTCACCGCGCTTGATCGGGATCAACGGCAGTTGTTCGTGGTCTTTCATCTGGGTGCAGGGATGCCACAACACCGCAAGATCGCGTTGCATCCACTGGTTATTCAGGCCCATGTACAGTCTCCTGGAGGCGCTTCGCTGACAGCGCGGGCGGACAATCGAGCAAGCCTATGCAATGCATGGCCGCGGGACAACCTAATGTGAGGGCGGTTGGCGCAGACTCAGTCGCCCTGGGTGCAAAGACGTGTCCGAGCGCTATCAGGGCACCGGCCAGGGGTATATCTGATGCGTCTGAAAAAGCCCTTAATCTTTTCTTAACGCCTTGAGTCCAGACTATCGATCGTATTTCTCGATATTTCAAAGCAAAAAATTCCGCTTTAATTCGATAGGTAAATCGCTAGTCTTGATCTGCGTTTCTTACAGGATGCAACTGATGCAGTTACGTAATTCTTCTTCTCGCTATGGCTGGTTAAGCATTGTTCTGCACTGGGGTGTGGCCCTTGTGGTGTTCGGTCTGTTCGCCCTGGGTTTGTGGATGGTCGGCCTCGACTACTACAGCACCTGGCGCAAAGACGCGCCGGACTTGCACAAGAGCATCGGCCTGACACTGCTTGCGATCATGCTGCTGCGGGTGCTGTGGCGGCTTGTCAGCCCGCCACCAGCGGCGCCGGCCAACCATGGACCCCTGACCCGTCTGGGGGCCAAGTTGGGGCACGCGCTCCTTTACCTGGGCTTGTTTGCGGTAATGATTGCCGGCTACCTGATTTCCACCGCAGATGGCGTGGGTATCCCGGTGTTCGGCTTGTTTGAAGTGCCTGCCCTGATCTCCGGGCTACCGGACCAGGCAGATGTAGCAGGCGTGGTGCATCTGTACCTGGCCTGGGGGCTGGTGATCTTTGCCGGTGTCCATGGCCTGGCTGCGCTGAAGCACCACTTTATCGATCGTGATGCGACCCTTACCCGTATGCTGGGCCGCAAAGCCTGATGTTCAACCTTGACTCAAAGGAATAGAAAGCATGTTGAAAAAGACTCTCGCCGCATTGGCCATCGGTTCTGCTGTATTGGCGGCCGGTCAAGTGATGGCAGCGGACTACGTGATCGACAAGGAAGGCCAGCACGCCTTCGTCGACTTCAAGATCAGCCACCTGGGCTACAGCTTCATCACCGGTACCTTCAAGGACCTGGACGGCAAGTTCAGCTTCGACGCGGCCAAGCCTGAAGACGCCAAGATCGAAGTCAACGTGCGCACCGCCAGCGTGTTCACCAACCACGCCGAACGTGACAAGCACATCACCAGCAAGGACTTCCTGGAGTCCAGCAAGTTTGCCGATGCCAAGTTCGTCTCCACCAGCGTCAAGCCGACCGGCAAGAATGCCGATGGCAAGCTGACCGCCGACGTGGCGGGTGATCTGACCCTGCACGGCGTGACCAAGCCGGTGGTGGTCAAGGCCACTTTCCTGGGTGAAGGCAAGGATCCATGGGGCGGCTACCGTGCCGGCTTCGAAGGCACCACCAGCATCAATCGCCAGGATTTCGGCAAGATGATGGACCTGGGTCCGGCGTCCAACAACGTCGACCTGTACATCAGCTTCGAAGGTGTGAAAGCGAAGTAATGCTTCGCCTGTAGCCGCTGCCGTAGGCTGCGACAAGGCCCGCAGGGCCTTCGCGATCTCACCCGCACAGCCCTTACTGGACTGATCGCAACCTGCGCCAAGGCAAAGAAACGCCCCCGACCACAAATCGGGGGCGTTTTTTATTGCCCGTCATGCAACCCGGTGAGCCTGGCAGGCCCTTGCGCCGGGTTCCCCGTCGTTCGCAGCCTGCGGCAGCGGCT
>NZ_JAJTTH010000050.1 GCF_021341665.1 Pseudomonas sp. Au-Pse12
ATCCAGAGTTTCCACCAGACGCTTAACAGCGGTGGTACCCATTTCGTTGTCGTCTTGGCCGTTCAGAGCCATCAGAGCCGACCCGATGATGATCGGAGTGTCGTCACCTGGGAAGTCGTAAGTGCTCAGCAGATCGCGCACTTCCATTTCAACCAGCTCCAGCAGCTCAGCGTCGTCAACCATGTCAGCCTTGTTCAGGAAGACAACGATGTACGGAACGCCTACCTGACGGGACAGCAGGATGTGCTCACGAGTTTGC
>NZ_JAJTTH010000051.1 GCF_021341665.1 Pseudomonas sp. Au-Pse12
AGGCCATCCATGGCCTGGGGCGGCTAACCCGGCGTCCTGCCGGGTTACCCACGGCTCAATGCCTGCGTTCGGCCATCGTGTCTAAGGGGGCAGGAAGATCAAAAGCAAAATCAACATCTGACGGCGGCCTGCCGGCCGGCCTTGTTTTGTCCTTCTGCCCTTCACTGCCCTCTCGACGATGAATGAGGCCCCTGTAACCGGCCTGCGCACC
>NZ_JAJTTH010000052.1 GCF_021341665.1 Pseudomonas sp. Au-Pse12
AGCCGCTGCCGCAGGCTGCGAACGCTCTGGGCGGCACTCCGTCGCAGGAGACGCTAAACCTGCCTCCCCAATGTTCCTGACACTCCGCGCCGCCTGGTTTTGCGAGCGCTAACGCTCGTTCGCAGCCTGCGGCAGCGGCTACAAGGAACCGGACTGCACACTTTGGCTTTGGCTTTGGCTTTGGCTTTGCTTTGGCTTTTGATC
>NZ_JAJTTH010000005.1 GCF_021341665.1 Pseudomonas sp. Au-Pse12
GACAACCAGGGCGGCACCTTGAGTGCAGGGCAAGGGTGACCTTGCCTGGAACAGCATGAAGGGCAAGGGCAGCACCGACGAGGCCCTGCGCCAGAGCCAGTTGACGGCCAAGGGCGATTTGGTGATCAAGGCGGTGGATGGCTTGAAGGTCGATGTGAAACATGTCGACCAGGCGACCATCAGCCAGAGCATCGACGCCATGGTCGCGGCTGATCCACAGCTGGCTTGGTTGAAGGAAGTCGAGCAGCGCGGGGATGTGGACTGGCGGCAGGTGAAGGAAGTGCATGATTCCTTCAAGTACAGCCATTCCGGGCTTGGGGCCGGTGCGCAGATGGTCATTGCCATCCTGATTGCCTATTTCACGGCAGGTGCTGCTAGCGGGCTGGTTGCCAGCGGGGCCTCGGCTGCAGGTGCTTCCACGGCGGCGACTACAGCCGGTGGCATGTGGGCGGCCGGTACGGGGGCGTCCTTGCAGGGTATTGGCTGGGCTAATGCGATGGTGACTGCCGGCGCTATGGGCATGACCAGTAATACAGCCATCAGCACGATCAACAACAAGGGCAACCTGAGTCTGGTGCTCAAGGATGTGACGTCCAAGGATGCACTGCGAGGATACGCCGTCTCGGGTATCACCGCAGGGCTGACCGCGGGGCTGTTCGACGGGTGGACGGGGACTAAGGCTGACGTTGCTGGTGCGGCTGGCGCGACCGGGGCCGTTGCGAAGACAACTGCGGTGCTGCCGCCGGGTGGGCTTTCTACGTTGGACGGGGTCGGGCGTTTCGCCGGCAGTCAGATGTTGCAGAACGGTACCTCCGCTGTGATCGACCGCGCACTAGGCGGTAACAGCTCGTTCAGCGATGCATTGCGCAATAGTCTGGTTAACACCTTTGCGGCGGCTGGATTCAAATGGGTTGGTGATATCAGCGGAGAAAACAAACTCAACCTGAAGGATGGGGGATTACCCAAAATCGCGCTCCATGCGCTCATGGGCGGCCTCGCAGCGGAGGCTGCGGGAGGCGATTTCAGGATGGGGGCCCTGTCAGCTGGTGTAAATGAAGCCGTGGTCGGACTGCTGGCCGATCAGTACACCAAGATGCCGAAAGAGGAAAAAAACCAGCTGTTGGTGATGAACTCGCAGCTCATTGGCGTATTGACCGCTGCAGCCGCTGGCGGCGACGCCAAGGATCTGCAGACGGGGTCGTGGGTCGCGAGCAGCGCAACCTCTTACAATCGCCTGTTACATGACGCCGAAAAGAAGGCACTCACGACCGAAGCGGCAGAACTGCAGAAGCGACTTGGCAAGCCAGGGACCGATTTGTCCTGGGACGACTTGCTGCTGCTGGCAGCCAACGCCCATGTAGACGAGACGGAGAACAAGCGGCTGCAGGCGCTGCTGCAGATGTACGGCTCGAATAATCCAGAGGGGCAGAATTTTGCCGGAAATCTGCTTATCGCCCAGCAGAGCATTGCCAAATTGGCAGCCCAGGACATCGTCCTGACCTGGAAGGACGGCCGTCCGATCACGGCCTATGGTGATGAGGTCAAAGCATTCCAGTCCACTGGAAAGCAGTTCCAGGACCACGCGTTGTTCAATACCGTCTCGAAATGGACGCAGGCATCGGGTAACAGCTGGGCCGGTGAAGTCGATATGGTGCCCGAGGCATGGAAGCGGCAGTTTGGTGAGAAGAATGCCGCAATCTACATACGTGAGATTGGGCAGGTCTCGAGCAACCCGGAGGAAATGAAAGACCTGATGGAGCGCCTCTCGGTCATTGTCACGGGCGGTGTGGAGGATGTGACGGTGGACCTGGATATCGCTTTGGCGATGGCAGGGGCGCCTGCTGTGTTGCGGGCGTTGCTGGCCAAGCGGGTTAGTGCTGCAATGGCCGAGGCAGGTGGCGCTGCGGCTGGCAAGGAAACTCTGGTTGATGCGGGGGGGGGCGTCAGCTGGTAGGGGCGCCAGTGGCGGTGCGGGCAAGGGGCCCTGGGTGGACGGGGAATTTGGCCACCTTGATCCGTTGAATAGTGCCGAATTTGACCGCCTGCTTTTCCAGAAGGTTGGTTCAGAAGCTGAGGCGCTAATTAAAGCAGGGGATACTGCCGGCGTCGCGTTGTCGAGGGCAGGTGTACCTGGGCGGGATTATGTGAGCGAGGCGTTCACCAATATCAACGCAAAAGTACCGAACTTCCCTGGGATCGAACGATTTGGTGAGACCAAACAATATTTTACAGTGGTCGATCAGGGGGCGTTCATGCGAAAGGTGGACCAGCTGTATGCTGACACAGGAACGCCGCTGACACCCCAGGTTAGAGAGGTGATTGAAAACCTTGTCAGCAATGGAAAGAGATTTGATGTACAGAATGGTATTCCTGGGTTGCACGCCGAGGTCAGAGCCGTGAATAGTGCACTTACTCGGTACCCAAAGGTATCAATTGATGAGGTGAAAGTGGCCACCTACAAGCTGGCACCTAGGCAGGGTCAAGGCGATAAATTCAAGGCGTGCTCGAACTGCAGCGGTGTACTGAAGGATGTCGATGTGATTACCGGAAGGAGGCACTGATGATTATCAAAAAAAATGCGCTAAGCAACCAAGGTGGATTGTGGACTTTTCGGGACGTGCCATACACCGGGGGCGTGTTGGAACTCTCGAGTGGTCATGTGGTGGGGGGCGGTATGTATGAGGAAGGCCGCTTTGTTGATGTCTACCGTAGCGAGTTTATTCTTGGGGAGGTGCGCAATAGCATCGAAATGGAACGTGACTATACGGGGGAGCAGTTTTATTGGGAAGGTAAGGTTTACAATGGTTTTTCCTATGAGTTCAGCGGAGATATATGTGTCAGCGAGCGCTTGTATGAATATGGCTGGGTGATAGAGGAAGTAACCTACTTTCCAGATGGCCAGTTGCGTACTGTCGAGATCGGGGAGGATGTCCCACAGAGTTATGAGTGGTTCGAAGGCGGCGGGCTGGAAGCGATGACGGTTCACCAAAATAATGTTTTTATGTTTTCATTGAAATTTTCATTGGAAGGGCTAGAGCGGTTGACTTTGTTGGGTGACTACTTTTCTAGGTTGCCGAAAGTGATTGGCTGCATAAGGTTTCCTATGTTACGTGATAAAGCGGAGCTCTCCTCTCTTAAGTGTGCGGGCCGAGTTTTACTCAGTGGGGATGGTATTGACACGGCCGTGATTGGTTACATTTTTTTGGGCGAAAATCAGCGGCGTATCAGAGAGTTGGAGTTGGATGGTGTCAATGGGACGCCGGAACTCCTGCAGTGTTTGAATAATCTTCAGCAGTTGAGTGTATTGAAAATTGTGGCTGCTAAGCATTGCTTTGACTGGTGGCGTGAAGGGTGCGTACAGTTTCAGATACTTCGACCCGAATGTGATGTGTATTTAAATAATCGCAAGGTTAGTTTGGCGGGGTGATGGCGTATTTGTTCTGTTCGTAAAATTGCTTTCCATGTCGATCTGCAAGCCGTGTTGTTTCTGGTAATCGATAGTTGCGTGTGACGTTCAATACCCAGTGGCAGGCGGTTTCAAGGGAAATTCGGTGGCCGATTGAAACGAACACAGGTTTTACATTTTCTTGAGTCCTGAGCACGGCCCCGATTAGTTCGTCACCGTCGAACAGGCCTGAGTGGCATCCCCTTTCATTAAGGGGAGGTGCGTATTCACCGATGAAACGACTTTTTCCGCATCCAATAGTGGGTATGTCATAAAGTACCCCCAAGTGTGATGCCAAGCCAAACCGACGAGGGTGAGCTATACCTTGCCCGTCGCAAATGATCAGGTCAGGTCGGTGGGTTATAGTTGATAAAAGTCTTACGATTGAAGGCAGTTCTCTAAACAAAAAAAGACCAGGTACATAAGGGTATGACGCCATGCCTGCCCATGCATGGCTTTCGATAGTTTCTAGGCTGTGCGCATCAACTATAGCAATAGATGCAATTAGTGTGTCGTTATTTTTATGGTAGGCAACATCAATTCCAGCGATGCGGTTTACCACTCCCAGTCGATCTTTTTTGACTACTTGCTTTGAGAGTTTTATTTGTAAGTCTATTGCTTCGCTGGGAGGAATGTCCCAAGCATGTCTTATGGCAGGTAGCATATAAGGGGCTCTGGTGCGCTGGTTTGAGTAGGCTGATATTTTATATACATACTATGCAATTTTCGACTGCTGGAAAGTTTATCCTGTTGCGAGTCTGGAAGGTCTTATGCTTAAGGAAACTCCGAACAAGTCAGCGACGGGCATTTGATTGGCGACCGAATCGCTTTTCAGCCTGGTCTTCGGCGGCAGGCTTCACCAGAAACCCGGCTTTTGACCGGGGGGTCTGCGTTTTACAGGCACACTTCTCCCGTTTCAGCCAGCAACTCTCGGCGGGCCATCCATAGATTCGACAGGGCGAACAAGATGACCAGTTGCGCGGTGTTTTTGGCCAGGCCTCGGAAGCGTACTTCGATTTTGCGGAACTGTCGTTTGATCACCCAAAATGAATGTCCGACCTTGGCCCACATCTGCTTTTTTGCCTTCTCGATCGTGCGCCTAGTCTTGTACAGGACACTGCGTTTGCTCGGCTGTTTGGTATGCGATCCATAAACCCCACCAACCCAACAGCGGGGCAACGGTTTACTGTGGTATTTCTGGCGAGCAGTTCCACGGCAGTAGCGCCTCGTAGTCCTTTACTGAAGGCATGCGGCAGCCGCTCTAGTATGTGGCATAGCCACGTATAAGGCTCTTGGCCGTTGACCTTGGCGGTCTCAACCAGGGTATAGATCTTCGCGCTGGCACCGGCACCGTTGACGGTATCGCTGAACAGCCGGGCCTTGCGCCCGGTGACAAACGGCTTGATGGCTCGCTCAACTGCGTTATTGTCGATAGGCAAATAGCCCGCTTCAACGTAGCGCTCAAACCTGTTCCAGTTATTCGCCAGATAATGCACGGCCTTGCCCAACAGCACTTTGTGCTGTCACCTGAGCCTGGGGGTTCTCCAGCCAGCTTTTCAGTTGTGCCAGGATCGGCAGGCTTTTCTCCTGTCGACCTACAAACCGCTGTTTATCGCTGACGTCCTTGAGCTCACGCTCGATGGCGTACAGTTTGTTGATCATCGTCAGCGCGATATCGGCCCGTCAGGTTTTACCCTTGGGCTGCACTTTTGGCGCGTCCACGAACTTGCGTCGTGCATGGGCCATGCCCGCCAGACGTTCCACATCGGATTGCAACGCCAACGCGTTATAGCCGGCGTTATCGTCGGTCATGACATAACCACGGTAATTTTCCAGCAGACGCAGTGGCTCTTCCTGAGCACGGCTGGACGCGTAATCAAACAGCACGACTTTACGATCTGGCGGGCCGATGGCTTGCACCCACATCCAGGATTGGCTGGTCGGGTCTCGAACCGGTTCTTTCAACACCTGGACACGGGTTTCATCGCAGTGGATTATCGGACTTTCCAACAGGCGGTCACGCATCAAATTAATCAGCGGCTGGAAGTGTTCACTGCACTGGATAATCCAGCGAGCCGGCGTTTGCCGAGGGATCTCGATGCCGTGTCGGCTCAGCACAATTTCGAAGCGGTGCAGCGGCAGACCATCGACGTATTTAGTCGTTAACAGCATGGCTAATACGCTTGGGCTGGCCATGCTCTTTTCGATCAGTTGCGCAGGTTTTTCAGCCGTGAAAGGCGCTGCTTCGCAGCCCCTGCACCCGTAGATCTTGCGGATATATTTGATGGCCCGGATCTGCATCGGCACGATGTCCAGTTACTCGCTGGTATCTTCGCCGATGGCATGTTTGCGGCAACCGCAAGCACAGGTCAATTCGTGGATGATTTCGAGGCGGGCAAATCAGCGGACAGCGGCTTGCGTTTGCCACGACGAGGTGGCTGCTCAACAACCTCATCATCGGCGTCGCCAAACAACGACATGGGTTTGCTTTCAGGCTCATTGAACAAGGCCAGTTGCGGGGTGTTGGGCTCAGCGGTTTGCTCGGATTTGCGTCCAAACCGACGGTTACGCAATAGCTTGATCTGTTCGTTCAGATCGACGATGTGGGGCTGATAAGCCTGGGCCGATTCCACCTGGTGAGTGAGCACCTCAAACAGCAGTTGCTTGAGCAGAACAGGATCATCAGGAAGGTCATCGGGCAGAGAAATCATGACCCGGATTATACCAAGTCACGCTGAACTGGACGGGTACTGTGCTTTTAGTTAGATGTCAAGGTTGAAGTCGGGCTGCTTTATACCGCCCCTTTCTGTTTATGCGAATTTTCAACAGGCTGCGTTTTCACACCGCCTGATCAAGCCGCCCTTTTTAGCTTACTGGAGCACTTGTTCCTGCATCCGCCTCGTCGTCACATCCATCAAATCACACCCATCTCGCAGCAAAATACTGCACACCAGCGACAGTTCCTGCAGCACCACTGCACCTTTGGGCGCTTCATCAGAAGCCGCGAAGTTTTCCAGTAGTTGAGTCACAGCGCGAATGCGATACGCCGCTGCATCGTGCAGGACGTCAATGGGGGCTTGGGTATCGATCAGCAGTGAGGGGATGTTGCAGTCGTGGCCGGTAATAGCTTGATAACGCGTCATTTATTGAGCCTCTTTAGTTTGACTGAGGACTCTGTAGATCAGGTCGCCAAACCCGGTCGTCCATTCAACGACCCCTCGACTATATCCAGCGCTTCCTCTGTCCTTAAAGCCCCATTCCTACTGGATCGTCTGCTTCTGCTGTAAGGCAATTCCTAATTTGCCGAGAGTATCTTTTCGAGCCGGTCCGTCGCGATTTTCCTGGCTTACAATGCCGCCGCTCATCGCCATACCAGAGATGCTTTTCAGGTGGCGGTGCGTTGTTGAAAACCCTCTCAAGGAAGATCCGTCATGCGTCTTTTTTCGTTGCTGTTCACTCTCGTTCTACTCTCCGGTTGTGCTTCCACGCCGGACTATTACATCTCGCCCAAACCGGTGCAGATTCCCGCCACCGCCACTTACTGGATCGACACCTTCAACCTGCAATTGGTCGGCGAGAGCGAGCGCTTTCTGCCCGAGGACAAGTTGCGTCAGCAACTGGGCATGGAGTTGATCCGGCAATTGGGCAATGCCAATCGCTACGCCGCCAGCAAGGACAGCGCCGACTACCTGCTGGATGTGGATGCGGTGTACAAGCGCCGGCTCAGTGATTCCAAGGGTGGGCTGGTGTCGATGGTCGTCGATGACAATACGATCCTTGCCAGTGTCGATTTCGGTTACAAGGTGCAGGTCAAGCGCGGCGGCGCCGAGGTGCTGCATTTCGCTCAGGAGCGCCAAGGCTTGCAGCCTGCCGGGGCCATGGGCCAGTTGCGCAATATGAAGAGCATGCTGGGGGTGATCACCAACAGCGGTAATTCGGATGTGGAGAATTTCTACATTCGCACTCTGCCGAAGTTCATTGTCAGTGATATCAAGGCCATTCCTTCGCGCTGAGTAGGTGTGTGGTGGGATGGTAGGAGCGAGCTTGCTCGCGATGAGCCGAGGGCGCTGCGTTCTTCCAGTTGTGGCGCGTTGTCGTTGACGTTCATCGCGAGCAAGCTCGCTCCTACATGGGGATTAACATGCGTTTTGGCTTATAGCGCCTTCACCGGAATACAAATCTCGCACTCCAACTCCCCGGTCTTGGCGTCGTAGTACGCATCCGCCGGATAGCGTTCGAACGCCGGGCGCGGGTCGAACTGCAGGCCGCTCTTGGGCAGCCAGTCACGGCACAGTTCGATCCAGGCGTCGGCGATGGCTGGGCCCAGGCCGCGGTAGTGGGCCACGGCGTAGAGGCCTCCGGGTAGGGTGGTAATGACGGCCGGGGCGTTGGCCTTGAAGTCTTCCGGCACTTCGACGCAGGCGTCGTAGCGGCATTTGTCGGCGGGTGTGAGGTCCGGGTCGTCGTGGCCGATGCCGTAGCGCACGCGGTTGAACAGGTGGTGTTCGAGCATCCATGGCGCGGCGGTTTCGCGCCAGAACAGACCTATGCCGGGGCCGTAGGCGCCGATGTAGCGCAGGTAAGCCACGCGGGTGGCGGGCAGTTGCTGCAGGGTGACGTTCATCGCTGTTTCCTTCAGGTGAATGATGGCGTCAGGATCGTCGAAGGCCGGGATGTGGGTCTGATCAGGATTGCGCAATTCACGCAGGCGCCGTTCTCGGATGTCGTCGAGGCGGCGGTGCCAGCGTTTGGGTTCGGTGTCGCGCCAGGTGCTGGGGGAGACCGAGAAGTGTTGCTTGAAGGCTCGGGAAAAGGCTTCGCCGGAGCCGAAGCCGACTTCCAGTGCGATTTCCAGGATCGAGGCTTCGGGGCGGCTGGCCATGAGGTAGGCGCCGCAGGCCAGGCGCCGGCGACGCAGGTAGACGCCCAGGGGCTCGCCGACCCAGGCGCTGAACAGGCGGTGGAAGTGGTAAGGCGAGAAATGCGCGACCCGCGCCAAGTCCGCCAGCTCCAGCGGTTGGTCCAGGTGTTGGTCGATATGCTCCAGCACCCGGTTCATGCGCAGGGTGTATTCATGGAGGCTGTGATAGGCGGCGCTCATGTCTTCAGCTTAGTTGGCTGGGTGGGTCGTCGCAGTCTGCCGCAGATGTGTGCCGTTGATGAGTGCGATTCGCCGGCAAGCCGGCCCCTGAGGGAGGCCTTTGCCGGCGAACAGGCTCTCAAGCGTCACCACAGCAACTGTCACTCTGGCCCTTGGGCGCTTCTTCATAGCGGTCGTGGTGTCGAACCCAGTCCATGATCTGTTCTTCGTTGCGCCCCTTGGGCGTCAGGTCGAGGAAGTTGTAGGCCCCCAGCAACAGGTCCAGTCCGCGGGCATAGGTGGAATAGGTGTGGAAAATATCACCTTGTTGGTTGCGATAGAACACGCTCAGGCCGGGTAGCTCCCGCTCATCGCCACTGGCCTGTTCGTAGTTGTAGCTGGCGGTTCCCTGGGCCAGTTGCTCGTCGCTGAGGCTGACGCCAAAGTCCTGGTTGAAGTCATCGCCGGCGCTGGAGTACCAGTCGAAGTGCCAGCCCATGCGTTGGCGAAAGGCTTGGAATGCGGCGTAGGGCGCGTGGGACACCGCCACCAGCGCCACATCGTGGTGGGTCAGGTGCTGGTTGGCGCCATCGAAGTGGTCTGCCAGGAACGAGCAGCCCTTGCAGCCCTCTTTCCAGCCGGCGCCGAACATGAAGTGGTAGACCAGCAGTTGGCTATGGCTGCCGAACAGCTCGGCCAGGCTTAGCGGGCCATTCGGGCCTTGAAACTGATAGGGCTTGTCGATCTTTACCCAGGGTAACGCCCGGCGTTCGGCGCTGAGTTGGTCGCGGTGGCGGGTAAAGGCCTTTTCGTGGATCAGGTGCTGTTTGCGGGCTTGCAGCCATTGTTCCCGGGAGACCACGGGATGATGGGTAGCGGACATGACATTTTTCCTCAGGCAGTGGGCGAAAGGTCTTACACACGCTAGTCGTTTGGCGCCGGGGCCGATCGACAAACCGCCCAGCGGTTTTCCGCTCGGGGGCGGGCATCCGGGGTGGATTTCCTGAACGGCCGAAAGCCCAGTCGGTCACAACCTGTGAAGGCATTTCCTGCTCTTATCTGGAGGTTGAATCAGCATGACAACTTACAATTGGGATCTGATCGAACGGCTGTTGCACGAAGTGCAGAATGGCGCCGGCCACAGCTTTACTCCTCGGCGCTATGCCGAGCAGCATGCAGCGGCCAAGGCGGCGCAAGGCGAGCCCGCCGGCAACCTGGATGATCTGAAAGTCACCGCCACCGAGTACGAAAAATTACTGCTGGATCGGGGATTTATCGAGAGCCGACCGGAAGGTCAGGGCGGCAATGGCGAGAACTTCGTGCTTACGCTCCGCGGCTCCAGCCTGCTGTGCCTGATCGACAGCAGCATTCCCGGTCATGATCACCCGCGCCAAGTGCTGGACGAGCAGGCTGATGCGCTGGAGTCGGCAACTTTCGATCTGCTGGCGTCCAAGGCCCAGATCGCCTAGCCCTGGCCGGCACTCTGCAGGCATTTGAGCTCGGCGAAGTCCTTGCGCACCGCGTCGATTTTCTTCAGCAGACGCTGGCGTTGGGCCGGGCTGCTGTGCGCCATCAGGTCCACCAGCAGGCTGCGTGCGGCCTGTTCGGTGTGGGCGTAGGCCTGGCGATAGTCCGGCGTCCATAAGCTCTCGCGGTGCACCAGCAACTGCTCGATGCGTTGTGGGAAATCGCTGTTTTGCCGTTGCGCCAGTGCGGCGCTGAACTGTGCCTGCCAGCGGGCGCGGTTGGCGATCCACTGTTGGTTCTGCTCGCCCAGGCTGGCGGACCATTGCTCGATGCGCTGCTGCTGGTTCGGGTTCAAGGGGCCGAGCCAGGCATGCAGGCGCTTGCTCATGCGTTGGCTGCGCTGCGCGATCTGCTGTGCCAGTGGCGGCTTGAGGTATTGCTCCTGGTGCTCCTGCAGGTCTTTGGTGAAGGCCGTGTTCATCTCTTGGACTTGCTGATCGTCCAGGCCCTGGAGCAACTCCACGGCGGACGGAGTGATCTGCCGCGCGGTTTCGGCAATGGCCTGCTTGGCCTCCCGGGCGCGCTCTTGCAGACCTTCGTCACTGATCTGGTTGTACTGCACCATGTGTTGCAAGCGGTCGAGCCAGCTCAGATAGCCCGGCAATTGGGTGCTGCAATGCCAGCTCAGGTGCTGTCGCAGACGCTGGTTGAACCAGCTCTTCTGCTCGCGGTTCATGTCCAGGTAGTCGTTGAGGGTCCAGGGAATGATCACGTCCAGGTTGCGGTAGGCCAGGCCGACGCGGCTGCAGGCGCCCAGCAGCAGGCTGATGATCAGGAAGGGAATGAGCAGGTGCCAGCGTCGCGCCATGTTCGAGTCCTTGCGGGGGCGGGTTGCTGTATCTGAACCCTGAACGCGCCTCGCCGTTCAGACGTTCAGTAAAACGCCCGCTCGGCCTTGAAGGTGAGCAGGCCATCGCACTGGGGGTTGTGCCCGGAGTAGGCGCTGCAGTCGTTGCCGCTGAGGCTGGAGTCACTGTAGATCAGGTTCAGGTCGATCCCCAGCCAGGGGCGCGAGAGCTTGACCGACCAGTCGTTGAAGCCGGCCACGTAGCCACCGTTGGCCACAACGACGCCATTGTTCAGCCGATGGGTGGTGTATTTGACGCTGACGCCGATGCCGAACGGCGGGTTGCCACCCAAGTCGGCGAACAGTGTGCTGTTGCGTTTGTCCGGGTCGTTGCTGAAGGCGGCGCCAAAACGGCTGCCCAGCAGAGTCAGGCCGCCGTAGAACTCTTGGCTGTCCTGGGTCCGCAACTGTGGGTAGTTGTAGTGGATCGTCCCCAGCTCGTAGCCCAGGGTCTGGTCGAAGGGCTGCTTGAAGCCCAGGTAGGAATCCACTTCCAGCTTGCTAGAAGGGCTAAGGCCCATGCTCGGGGACCATTGGCCGGCGTACCAGCCGCTGTCGTGGCTCAGGTCTAGGCCGCCATGGAACGAGCCACTGGACGAAGGTTTGACCAGGCCCTGGGCCATGCTGCGGCTGGGGCTGGTGCCCAGTTTGAGGTCGAAGTCGCCCAGCTCGCGCTGAAAAATCTGCCCGTGGGCGATGGTGCAGGTCAGCAGCAGGCTGCCGGCCAGCAATGAGGGTTTGAGCATGCAGCACTCCCTGAACTGCGCGGAGTGACAACCTGAAAGTCGGCTGAAACGATTGATCCAGAAGGGCCAAAGGATACCGGCGAATGCTTTTTGCTGAAGGCCGTTCGTCGATTTCTGGTAGTGGGAAGGAGAGAAGGTGCCAGTCCTAGCGCTTTGAGGGCAAAGCGCTAAGGGACCAGGATAATGCGCGGGGGTATTACTTTTTGCCCAGGCTGATCTGCTTGGACGGGCCGAAAGTCTGGCCGCTGACGCCTTTGGCGATTTGCTGGATTTCGCCGCCCGATTTCAGGAACGCTGCGATTTGTTCGTTGATCGATTCGCTGGTTTCAACGGCGGGAGCTGGTTTTGCTTTGCTATTGGAGGCTTTTACTCGCATGGCGGCCATTTAACCTTTGGGGAAAATTAATTTGGCCAGGCATCTTATCAGAAATACTTGACAATTGCTTGGTAAATATCCTCGGAAACAGGGTGCTGCTTTCTTCTATTTTTCCTAAGTTTATTTTCCGAATATTTGCCTAAGTCGCTGTTTTAACTAAATACCCATCAGCAGAAATGTCCTTGCGCAGTGGCCTGCGCAAGCCCGATGCGCCGCTGTTTGCCTGACGAGTGGCGGGTCAGCGGCCGGGAAAGCCAGAAAAATCAAGGATTTCATGACCGTCGATTCAGGAGCGTCAACGTCAGCCTGGAAAACAGGTAGAATGCCGCCCACGCAATGAGGGTATTGGAAATGGCTTTAGTCGGGCGCTACAACAGTTTGCAAGTGGTTAAACACACTAACTTTGGTTTGTATCTGGACGGTGGAGCGGACGGCGAGATATTGCTGCCCAATCGTTATATTCCCAAGGATATTCCCAGTGAAGATGAAGACTGGTTGAATGTTTTTGTCTACTTGGACAGTGCTGACAAGTTAATCGCAACTACCGAAAAGCCGAAAGTTCAAGTGGGTGAGTTCGCCAGTCTCAAAGTTGTCGAAGTTAACAGTATCGGGGTGTTCCTGGATTGGGGGCTGCCCAAGGATCTGCTGCTGCCGTACTCCGAAGAAAAGCGCCAGATGAACGCCGGCGAATACTGCGTGGTGCATGTCTATCTGGACAAGCACACCCGCCGTATCACCGCCACGGCCCGTCTGGATCGCTATCTGGACAAGACACCGGCCAACTACAAGGCCGGTCAGGAAGTCGACTTGCTGGTGGCCGAATCCACCGACATGGGCTTCAAGGCGATCATCAACAATAAGCACTGGGGCCTGATCCACAAGAACGAAGTGTTCAAGTTCCTGCGCTCCGGCATGCAAGAGAAAGGCTTCATCAAGGAAGTGCGGGCTGACGGCAAGATCAGCCTGAGCCTGCAACCTGTCGGGGAACAGGCGGCCACCAGCCTGAACTCGAAGATCCTCGCCAAGTTGCGGGAAAACAATGGCTCCCTGGCAGTCAGTGACAAGAGCGACCCGGCATTGATCAGCAGTTTGTTCGGGGTCAGCAAGGGCAACTTCAAGAAGGCCATCGGCGCCCTCTATAAGCAGGGTCAGATTGTCATCCACGCGGATCGCATCGAGCTAAGCTGAGGCTCACTTCACGCTGCAGGCGAGGTTCATGAAAACCACCCTGGTTGCCTGGCTCGCCACCTTGCTGGCGTTCCCTGCTGCTCGACGCGCTTTGGTTGGGGCTGATGGTGGGCCCCACCTACCGGCCCCTGCTGGGTTCGCTGCTGGAACAGCCACGGCTGTTGCCGACATCGCTGTTCTATCTCCTCTACGTTACGGGTTGCCTGCTGTGCGTCCCGCCCTGCAGCAGGGCGGCTGGCGTCGGGCAGTGCGCCTGGGGGCGCAACTTTTTATCTTGGGTAGGTGTCATGTCATTCAAACACTGTGAGGAACAGCGGTGAGCATCGAACGGCGCAGCGCCGACGGCTTTGCCCTGCAGGTGATGTTGGGGTTGTGCCTGATCTGGGGCGTGCAGCAGGTGATGATCAAGTGGGCCGCGGCGGACATCGCCCCGGTGATGCAGGCTGCCGCCCGTTCCGGGATCTCGGCGCTGCTGGTGGCCCTGTTGATGTGCTGGAAGGGCGGTTGGTCCCAGGTTTCCAGCACTTGGCGCGGCGGCTTGCTGGCCGGTGCCCTGTTCGGCCTGGAGTTCCTGTTCATTGCCGAAGGGCTGAAGCTTACCAGTGCGGCACACATGTCGGTGTTTCTCTATACCGCGCCGATCTTCACCGCCCTGGGGGTCAACTGGCTGTTGCCCAGTGAGCGTTTGCGGCCTCTGCAGTGGCTGGGGATTGTCCTCGCGTTCATTGGCATCAGCATCGCCTTTGCCGCCGGGGTCTCGCTGGACAATCTCGACCGGCGCATGCTCCTGGGCGATGTGCTGGGCTTGCTGGCTGGGCTGGCCTGGGGGGCGACCACGGTGGTGGTGCGGGCTTCGCGATTGTCCGAGGCGCCGGCGACCCTGACCCTGTTCTATCAATTGATCGTCGGTTTCGTCGGCCTGTTGCTGATTGCCGTGCTCAGCGGCCAGGTCACCCAGGTCAGCCTGACCCCGGTGGCGGTAGCCAGCGTGTTGTTCCAGGGCCTGGTGGTGTCGTTTTTCAGCTACCTGACCTGGTTCTGGCTGCTGCGGCGTTATCTGGCAGCGAACCTGGCGGTGTTTTCCTTCATGACCCCGATGTTCGGCGTGACCTTCGGCGTGCTGTTGTTGGGTGAACCCTTGAGCCTCAACTTCGTGCTGGGGGCAATGCTGGTGCTGTTGGGCATCACCTTTGTCAGTGCCGAGCAGTGGCTGCGGCGGCGGATCAAGCGCTTTCTGTAGCCTGCGCCTAGGACAGCGCCGTGCAGCGCTGCGCTTCGGGCCGTTGTTGCCAGAGCAGGCTGGCACCGAGCAGCAGGCCGCAACCCGCCACTATCAGCGCCAGGTGCAGGTTGCCATTGAAGTGGCTGCTCAGGGCGGCCAGTAACGGACCGCTGAGCTGACCGACGGCGAAGCACGCGGTGAGCAGGCCGGCGTTGCGCTGCGCCGACTGCGGTGCCAGTTCCCGGGAGCGTTGCATCACCAGTTGCATGCAGGCCAGGAACGGCGTGCCGCACAACAAGGCCCCCAATACCAGCCCCAGGCCGCTGCCCAACAGGCAGGCGAAGACCCCGAGGGCTTGCAGCCACAGGGTTGCTATCAGCCATTGGCGGGTACTGTCCGGGCTGTGCCGCCGTAGGCTGACCAGGGCCACTCCGATGGCGGCGGCCAGGCCGAAGCCGGGCCAGAACAGGTCAGCCTGCCACTGGCCCTGGAAGCGCGCATTGGCCATCTGTGACAGGAACGTCGCAGGAATGATGTAGCCCACGCCGTACAGGGCGTAGACCAGCCCCAGGCGCGCCACGCTGTGTTCGCTGGCAGCGTTGCCCTGCGAGGCAGCACTCGGGCGTGCCGAGGCCGGAGGCAGGATCGGCAGGATCACCAGCAGCATCAACCAGGCGACGGCGGCATACAGCAGCCACAGAGTGGCCGAGCGTTGCCCCAGCAGATTGGAGCCCAGGGCCAGCAGCCCGGTCAGCATGATCCCCAGCCCCGGGCCGGCAAACACCAGGGCGCCCAGCCGCGGCCGGCCCGCCGCCTGCGCCAGGGGCTGGCTTAGGGCGGTGATCATCACCAGGACCCAGGCACTGGCCACGCCGGTGCCGAAGCGCAGCACCAGGTGCGGCCAGAAGCCCTGGGCCCAGAACGAGGCCAGGGTCAGCAGCACGCACAGCCATAGGCCGCCCAGCAGGCGCAGGCGTACCTGCGCCGGGCGCCGGGCGAACATGGCGTCCAGCGCACCGAGGAAATAACCCAGGTAGTTGGCGGCGGCAATCAGCCCGGCGGCGGTCAGGTCGACCTGGCCTTCGCTGATCAGGTGCGGCAATTGCGGGGTCAGGGCAAAGCGGCCAATGCCCATGGCCATCATCAGGGCAATGAAGCTGGCAAGCAGGCGGAGCAGGGGAGACATGGTCGGGCTTCCATCGGCAGGAACAATGAGCGTCAGGCTAGGACTGATTGACTTTCTATAAAAATGAATAATATTGAGTAACTTGTTCAGTTTTGGAGAATGTCGTGGAGTTCAGCCAATTGCGCATCTTCCAGGCCGTGGCCGAGGAAGGCTCCATCACCCGCGCCGCCGAGCGCCTGCACCGGGTGCCGTCGAACCTCTCGACCCGGCTCAAGCAACTGGAGGAGCAATTGGGAGTCGAGCTGTTCCTGCGCGAGCGCCAGCGCTTGCAGTTGTCGCCGGCGGGCAAGGTACTGCTCGATTACGCCGCGCGTCTGTTCGCCCTGCACGACGAGGCCCACGCAGCCGTGCAGGGTGGCCAGCCCGCGGGAGAGTTTGTTCTGGGGACCATGTACAGCACGGCCGCGATTCACTTGCCAGCGTTGCTGGCGCGTTATCACCGGGCCTATCCGGCGGTGAACCTGCAAGTGCAGTCCGGGCCCAGTGGTGAATTGCTTGAAGGCTTGCTCACCGGGCGCCTGGATGCAGCCCTGGTGGACGGGCCGCTGGAGCTGGCAGGGCTGGATGGGGTGCCCCTGTGTGACGAGACCCTGGTGCTGATCAGCGAGATCGACCATCCGCCGGTGTGCACGGCCCGGGATGTGGAGGGCCGTGCGGTGTTCACCTTTCGCCAGGGCTGCGCCTATCGCATGCGCCTGGAGTCCTGGTTTGCCCACTACCATGCGGCGATGGGCCGGGCCATGGAGATCGAGTCCTACCAGGGCATGCTGGCTTGTGTGATCGCCGGTTCCGGAGTGGCGCTGATGCCTCAGTCAATGCTCGACAGTTTGCCGGGGCGCGAGAGTGTGGCGGTGCATGCTCTGGCCGAACCCTTCGCGTGTGCCAGCACCTGGTTGATGTGGCGCAGGGGCATGGTCGGGGCCAACCTCAATGCCTGGATCGAGCTGCAGCAAAGCGCTGGCGTGGGGCTTGCGGAGCCAGCGCGGGCGCATGGCTGAAGGGGCAGTGGCGATTGGCTTCAATCCAGTAACAGTTCATTGCTATTGCGCTGCAGCGCGCCGGAAAAGATCGGACTATTATCTGCTTGAGGCGGCGCAGAATCGCCGCTCGGCACGACCCTGAGGGGGCACTATGAAAGATAAACTGCAAAGCTGGCTGCACGACCTTGGCGTCGCACTGGGCCTGATCGAGCCACCGCTGCAACCGGTGCCGATTCCTACCGACGAAGAACTGCGGCGCCGTCAACAACGTCGTCGTTGAGGCCGATGCGAGAGCGGAGTGCAGACTCCGGCTCTCGCGGGTGTTTTCTGGCTGGCAGTCGCCAGCCACCCACCCGGAGCGATCGGGTCAACCTTGATCTTGCCGGGACCTTTCCAACCACCGCTGCGCCAGGTATTCGACCTTCTCCAGGCGCCAGAGCAGCCACTCGATCTCCTGCTTGTCCGGCCCGAGTGCGCTGCAGAGCGCTTTGCTCATCGAAAACATTCACCCAGCCCCTGGCGGATCAGCAGGTGCACGGCCGCGCGTGCGTGGGCAGGATTCATTTGCGTCGCGTCCGGTAGGTCGGGGGAGGGCTCAGGCGGGACGGGCAGCGTCGGCGATGGCATGGCGAGGGTTTCTTGAGGACGAAAAAAAACGGGTGCGGCCACCGACGCCGCACCCGTCGAAGAAAAACTTCAGGCGTCCGACTTCAACTCAGATCGCGTTGGCCAGTGGCACCGAGCGTCGGGAAAACAGGCTCACCACCACGAAACTCACCAGGCCCACGGCCAGGCTGTAGTAGATCGGGGTGTTGGCATCCAGGCCGTCCTTGAACATGAACACCAGGGCGGTGACAAAGCCCAGGCCCATGCTGGCGATGGCACCGGCGGTGGTGGCGCGTTTCCAGAAGATGGCGCCAATCAGCGGGATCAGCATGCCGCCCACCAACAGGTTGTAGGCCAGGGTCAGGGCGCTGATCACGTCGTTGACCACCAGGGCGATACCCAGCACCACGATGCCGGTGAGGAAGGTGAACAGGCGGTTAATCCCCAGGCTCGACTGCTTGCCGCCGCGCAGCCTTGGCAGCAGGTCTTCGGTCAGGGTGGTCGAGGCGGCCAGCAGGCCGGCGCTGGCGGTGGACATCATGGCGGCCAGGGCGGCAGCGATCACCAGCCCGCGGATGCCGTCCGGCAGCGAGGCTTTGACGATGGCGGCGAACGCGTTGTTGACGTTGTCCAGGTCCGGCAGCAGGACATGCGCGGCCATGCCGATCAGGGCGCAGGCCAGGCCGTAGAGGATGCAGTAGAAGCCCGCCAGGGTGCCGGCGTATTGCGCGACTTTCTCGGTCTTGGCGGTGAACACCCGTTGCCAGATGTCCTGGCCGATCAGGATGCCGAAGAAGTAGATCATGAAGTAGGTGATGATGGTGTCCCAGCCGATGGTGGTGAAGCTGAAGCTGGAAGCCGGCAGCTTGGCCACCAGTTCATCCCAGCCCCCCACGCGGTACAGGCAGATCGGCAGCAGGATGAACATCAGGCCCACGGTCTTGATCACGAACTGGACGATGTCGGTGAGGGTCAGCGACCACATGCCACCGATCGCCGAATAGACCACCACCACGCCGCCGCCCAGCAGCACCGAGATCCAGAACGGCAGGCCGAACAGCACTTGCAGCACGGTGCCGATGGCGAGGATCGAGGTCACTCCGATCATCAGTGCATAGGCCAGCATGATCACAGCACTGGCCTGGCGGGCCATGGGGTTGTAGCGCTTTTCCAGGACCTGGGTGACGGTGAAGATACGCAGCTTGAGCAGTGGCTTGGCCAGCAGCAGGTTCAGGGCAATGATCCCCGCGCCCAGGGCGGCGCACAGCCAGAAGCCGGAAATGCCGTGGACGTAGCCCAGGCGCACGGTACCGACGGTGGAAGCACCGCCCAGGACGGTGGCGGCCATGGTGCCCATGTACAGGGTCGGGCCGAGGTTGCGGCCGGCCACCAGGTAGTCCTCGTGGGTCTTGGCCTTGCGCATGCCGTAGTAGCCGAGCACGAGCATGCCGGCGGCATAGATGAGTACGACAAATAGATCTAAAGCCATGGTGGCGTGTCTCCGATTATCTTTTTTATGTGAAACAAACGGTTCATGCAGGCGCTGGTTGCGCGGCGAAGGCGTGTTTGAGTCTTCAGTAAGACTCAAGGGCTCTATCGCGGGTCCTGTGGCTCCAGAGGGTTATCCAGGCAGCAGTGCGCGACTTGCCAGCAGGCTGCTGACACCGCTGTTGGCGGTGCTGGAGTCGGTGGCTTTGATGATGTCGAGGGGCGCGCTGGCCAGGTCGCAAGGCCCGCTGCCGCGCTCGTGGTCGAGGAACTGTTCGACCCTGTTGGTTGAGATGTCGCTCAGGCTCTTTTCTTTGTTGTTATGCATGATCTGCTCCGATCACGTTGGCTAAGGTGTTGCACTCCTTTGCCTGCACGGTTCCATGGCCGCGCTCATGGGCGAGCGCGGCAGCAGCCTTCCGAAGGCCGGGTTTCAGCGATGGGCCACGCCAGGCAGTACGCAGAGCATTTCGTACAGCAGGTTGGCGCCCAGCAGCGAGGTGTTGCCGGTGGTGTCATAAGGCGGCGAGACCTCCACCAGGTCACAGCCGACCAGGTCCAGGCCCTGGCAGCCACGGACGATCTCGATGGCCTGGATGGTGGTCAGGCCGCCGATTTCCGGAGTGCCGGTGCCAGGTGCCCAGGCCGGGTCGATGCCGTCGATGTCGAAGCTCAGGTACACCGGACCATTGCCGACTTTTTCGCGAACTTCGGCCATCAGGGGTTCCAGGGACTTGTGCCAGCACTCTTCGGCCTGGACCACGCGGAAACCCTGCTTGCGGCTCCAGTTGAAGTCTTCGGCGGTATAGCCCTGGGCACGCAGGCCGATCTGTACCACTCGGTCGCAGTCCAGCAGGCCTTCTTCCACGGCACGGCGGAAGGTGGTGCCGTGGGCGATCTTCTCGCCGAACATGTGGTCGTTGACGTCGGCGTGGGCATCGATGTGCACCAGCCCGACCTTGCCGTGTTTCTTGTGGATGGCCCGCAGGATCGGCAGGGTGATGGTGTGGTCGCCACCCAGGGTCAGGGGAATCACGTTGTGCTCAAGGATGCCGTCGTAGGCTTCTTCGATGATGCGCACCGCGTCCAGCAGGTTGAAGGTGTTGATTGCCACGTCGCCGATGTCGGCCACCGACAGCGAGTCGAACGGAGCGGCACCGGTGGCCATGTTGTAGGGGCGGATCATCACCGATTCGGCGCGGATTTCCCGCGGGCCGAAACGGGTGCCGGCGCGCAGCGAGGTGCCGATGTCCAGGGGCACGCCGACGAAGGCAGCGTCCAGGCCGGCAGCGGATTGCAGATGGGGAAGACGCATCATGGTGGCGATGCCGCCGAAGCGCGGCATTTCGTTGCCGCCCAGTGGTTGGTGGAGAATCTTGTCCACGGGATAGGCCTCATCGTTGTTTTATATTTATGGGGTCGGCGGCGCAGCGAATCCTGCCCGAACAACCGAGTGGACCGATTCTGCGAAATGTAGTGCGGGGAAAGAATCGCTACGGACAAATACTTAGTTCAGATTTTTCTAAACTAATGGCGGCGGGCGCGCTAGACTCCTGCGCTGCTCCCAGGGCTCCTCGCAGCCAGGGAGCTTGCTCCCGTTGGGAGGCGCAGCCTCTGTTATCCGGGTTGCACGGTCAGATTGGAAGTGGGCATGGACGTCATCGGGGCAGCTTTACTGCCCGGCGGGAGCGTGCTTCTTCGCCACAGGGAGGTTGTTGTTTTGCCTGTTATCGGAGCCTGTCATGGCCAACGCTTTACCTGATCTGAAACTATTGCGCATCTTTGTCAGTGTGGTGCGGCATCAGGGGTTCGCCAATGCCCAGCACGAGCTCAACCTCTCGACCTCAGCCATCAGCACCTACATGAGCCAGTTGGAAGCTTCCCTGGGGCTGGTGCTCTGTCATCGGGGCCGGGGCGGGTTCAGCCTGACCAGCAAGGGTGAGTTGTTCCATCAGGAAACCCTGCGCCTGCTGGCTGAACTGGAAGGCTTCGAGCAATATGCCGCGGCCCTCAAGGGCGAGTTGCGCGGGACTCTGAACCTGGGGGTGATCGACTCCACGGTGAGCGACAAGGCCTTGCCGTTCGCCGAGGCCATCGGTGCCTATAGCCAGGAGCATCCGGCGGTGCACCTGCACTTGTCGGTGATGAGCCCGCATGAGCTGCAACTGGGGGTGCAGGACAACCGTCTGGACCTGGCCATTGGCGCTTTTTCCACGCGCATGAGCGGGCTGGTGTACATGCCGCTGTACCGTGAACAGCACTGGCTGTACTGCAGCAACCGTCATCCGCTGTACAGCGAGCGGCGCATTCCCGAGCAGGTGATTACCCAGCAGCGCATGGTTGGCCGCGGTTACTGGAGCCAGGCCGAGCTGGCCCGGCACGGCTTCAAGCACAGCGCGGCGACCGTGGAAAGCATGGAGGCACAGTTGATTCTGGTGCTGTCCGGCGCCTACATCGGCTACCTGCCGGAACATTACGCCCAGGCCTGGGCCGACAAGGGCGACTTGCGGGTGCTGCTGCCGGCGACCTTTGGCTACCAGGCGCCGTTTTCCATGATCATGCGTCGCGGGCGCGGTCGTGAACCGTTGATCCAGACGTTTCGCGACCTGCTCAAAGCCCAGCTCAACCAGTCATAAGGAGCCCCCATGTCCCGAGCACGCTGCGAGCGTTGCCTGCGCCCTGCCGGCCACTGTCTGTGTCCGCTGATTCCACAGCTGTCCAGCCGCACCCGAGTGCTGCTGTTGCAGCATCCCAGCGAGGTCAACCATGCCTTGAACACTGCACGACTGGCTGCGTTGGGATTGAGTAACGCCGAGTTGGTGGTTGGCGAGGTGTTCGAGGATTTGCCGGTGCTGCTCGCTCAGCCCGGATACCGCGCATGCCTGCTGTTCCCGGCGGATGATGCCCAGCCATTGCAGGCTTACGCCGAGACGGATGAACCGCTGCTGCTGGTGGTGCCCGACGGCACCTGGCGCAAGGCGCGCAAACTGCTGCACCTCAACCCCCTGCTGGCGGCTTTGCCGCGGGTGACGTTGGCGGTCGCAACGCCCTCGCGCTATCGCCTGCGCAAGGCTCCGGGGCCGGGAGCCTTGTCAACCCTGGAGGCGATTGTCCAGGCATTGCAGGTGCTGGAAGCGCCGGCCTCGTTCGAGCCGCTGCTGCGGCCCTTCGAGGCACTGATCGAAGGGCAGATTGCCGCGATGGGTGAAGACACCTACCAACGCAACCACGGCCTCAGCCCTTCCTTGTAGGAGGGGATTGTCCGCGAAAACGGGGGCAGGGCTTGCCCGACTCTTCGCCGGCAAGCCGGCTTCCGCAGGTCAGTGCGGGCGTGTTCGTCAGGCAGAGCAATGGCTCAGGAGCGCAAGGTTTTCTGGCGCAGGATGTAGAAGGTCACCAGCACCGCGCTGGTCAGCATGAACCCCCGAGCCCAGGGCAGCGGGACCAGATAGCAGGAGAGCCCGATGCTCAGCCACATCAGGCCGATCGCATACACCTTGCCTTTGAGTGGAATGCCGTTGCCGTCCAGATAATCACGGATCCACGGACCCAGGCGCGGGTGTTGCACCAGCCACTGGTAGAAGCGTGGCGAACTGCGCGCAAAGCACGCGGCCGCCAGCAGCAGGAAAGGTGTGGTAGGCAATACCGGAAGGAAGATCCCCACCACCCCCAGCGCTACGCTCAACCAGCCGATGGCCAGCAGAACGTAACGCCATATCAGGGAGCGCTGGCCTATGGGCTTGGCCATAGGCAACGACTCAGTGGTGGCGAGGCTTGAGCAGCGCGGGCTTTTCGTCGGGGGCGTTGCACAGCAGGTACAGCGCGGTGAGCGCTTCGGGGATCTGCACGATCATGTCGTCCATCAGGTTGGCATCGCTGGCGATGTCGGAGAACTCAGGCTGTTCGTCGAACAGACCGGAGCCCACCATGATCGGCAGCAGCATCTCGCTGACTTCTTCTTCGGCGGTTTCGAACCAGGCGGCTTCACGCAGGAACACGCCTTCCATGAAGCCGATGCACCAGCCACGCAGGTCCGAGTCGTCCGGATCGTCGCCCAGGTCGAGCTCGCAAGGCAGCTCGAATTCTTCGTCGGAAGCCAGTTGGCGGGCGATGTGCGCCTTGAGGGCCAGCAGGGTCGACTCGATCGCTTCGCGTTCGGCGTCGTCGCGGTAATGCGGCTCTTCGGCGAACAGGGCATCGATCCATTCGCGATCCGGAACGCTTTCCGAACAGATCGACAGCGCGGTCAGGTAGCCGTGAGCGGCCACGTAGTCCAGCGCCTCGTCGTGCAGATCATCTGCATCGAGGAAGACTTGCAGGCGGGTTAGTTGCTCAGCGAAGGACATTGACGGCTACCTTGGGGAATAAACGATGCTGAATTCTAGGCTTTCTTGCGCGCTCAAGCCAGCCGCGGGGCAGATTTGAGCGGTTCTAAAGGTTACCAGTGGTCCATTGTCGACGCCCTCTGCCGGGAAGGGCTCGGGTATACTCGCGCGTTTTGTGATGCCCTGCAGGCCAAGTGTCCGCCCCGGACAAGTCCGCTAACGCAAATGTCGGTGAAGCATGCCGGCTTTTCGTCCAGTCTGCCCCCAGGGATTTCAGCGATTTTTGGAGTTTTTCATGCTCGAACAGGCTCAACGCGTCCTCAAGGACATCTTCGGCTACGACAGTTTCCGTGGTCGCCAAGGTGCGATCATTGAGCGCGTGGCCAGCGGCGGCGATGCCTTGGTACTGATGCCCACCGGGGGGGGCAAGTCGCTGTGCTTCCAAGTCCCGGCGCTGCTGCGCGAAGGCCTGGCGGTGGTGGTGTCGCCACTGATCGCGCTGATGGACGACCAGGTCGCGACCCTGGAGGAGCTCGGTGTTGCGGCGGCGGCCCTGAACTCCACCCTGAGCGCCGAGCAGCAGCGTGACCTGGCGGCGCGTATCCGACGCGGCGAGGTGAAGATGCTTTACCTGGCCCCCGAGCGCCTGGTCCAGCCGCGCATGCTGGCGTTCCTGCAGGGCCTTGATATTGCCTTGTTCGCCATTGACGAAGCCCACTGTGTATCCCAATGGGGTCATGACTTCCGTCCCGAATACCTGCAACTGGGGCAACTGGCGGAAATGTTCCCCCAGGTGCCGCGTATTGCCCTGACCGCCACCGCGGACAAACGCACCCGCGAAGAGATCGTCAATCGCCTGCACTTGCAGAACGCCGAGCGTTTTCTCTCCAGCTTCGATCGGCCGAACATCTTCTATCGCATCGTGCCCAAGGAACAGCCACGCAAGCAGTTGCAGGCGTTCCTCAACGAGCGGCGCAGCGATGCCGGGATCGTCTATTGCCTGTCGCGCAAGAAGGTCGACGAGGTGGCCGCATTCCTCTGCGAACAAGGCTTCACCGCGTTGCCGTATCACGCCGGGCTGCCCAACGAACTGCGCGCCTACCACCAGAAGCGCTTCCTCAACGAGGAAGGCTTGATCATGGTGGCTACCATCGCCTTCGGCATGGGTATCGACAAACCCAACGTGCGCTTTGTGGCCCACATGGATCTGCCCAAGTCACTGGAGGCCTACTACCAGGAAACCGGGCGTGCCGGCCGTGATGGCCTACCGGCAGATGCCTGGATGGCCTATGGCCTGCAGGATGTGCTGATGCTCAAGCAAATGCTGCAGAACTCCGAAGGCGATGAGCGCCACAAGCGTCTGGAGCAGCACAAGCTCGATGCCATGCTGGCCTTGTGCGAGGAAACCCGCTGCCGGCGCCAGACCCTGCTGGCCTATTTCGATGAAGACATGCCGCAGCCGTGCGGCCATTGCGACAACTGCGTCGATGGGGTGCAGACCTGGGATGCCACCGAACCGGCGCGTCAGGCGCTGTCGGCGATCTATCGCACCGGCCAGCGTTATGGCGTCGGCCATCTGGTGGATGTGCTGCTGGGCAAGGACACGGAAAAGGTCCGTAGCTTCGGTCATCAGCATCTGTCGGTGTTCGGTGTCGGCAAGGCCCGTAGCGAAGGCGAATGGCGTTCGCTGTTCCGCCAGCTGGTGGCGCGCGGCTTGGCGGATATCGACCTGGAGGGTTATGGCGGCTTGCGCTTGAGTGACACTTGTCGGCCTTTGCTCAAGGGGGAAGTCACCCTGGAGCTGCGGCGCGATCTCAAGCCGCAAAGCAGCCCCAAGAGCAGTACCAGCCAGGCCAGCCAACTGGTGCGGGGCGAGGAGCGCGAACAGTGGGAGGCGCTGCGGGCCCTGCGGCGCAAGCTGGCGGAAGAGCATGGGGTGCCGCCGTATGTCATTTTCCCCGATTCCACTTTGCTCGAAATGCTTCGCAGCCAGCCGGGATCCATGGCGGAAATGGCCGAGGTCAGCGGTGTTGGCGCGCGCAAACTGGAGCGTTATGGCGCGGCCTTCCTGGAAGTCCTGGGGGGCGGTGTCGAAGCGCCGAAGGTGGTCGCCGACATTCGCCACGAATTGATCACCCTCGCTCGTGCAGGAATGACCCCGGTGCAGATCGCTGGCCAACTGCAATGCACGGAAAAGAACGTCTACACCTTGCTGGCCGAAGCGATCGGCAAGCAGCAACTGTCCCTGGAGCAGGCCCTGGATTTGCCGGAAGACCTGTTGGGGGAAATCCAGGACGCTTTCCTCGACGGCGAGGGCGAACTACCGCCCGTGGCCGAGATTATCGAGGTGTTCGCCGGACGGGTGCCTGAAGGGGTGTTGTATTGCGTGCGTGCGGCCTTGCAGTCGGAGTTTGAAATGTGAAGGGGTGCGTCAATGTTGTAACGATTCAGTCCCTTACAGGCCTTGCCTCCGGGCAAGGGGCATGCTTAGCTGACTAATAATTAGTTTTTCTTTATTTTCAGTCTGATCATGAGTGTTTTATGCCGTTAACCGATGAACACCGTTTTGGTATGCAGCTGGCGCATATGTCTCGCGGCTGGCGTGCTGAACTGGACCGTCGCCTGGCCGGGCTTGGCCTGTCCCAGGCTCGCTGGCTGGTGCTGCTGCACCTGGCCCGCTTCGAAGAGGCGCCGACCCAGCGTGAGCTGGCGCAAAGCGTCGGTGTGGAAGGGCCGACTCTGGCCCGGCTGCTGGACAGCCTGGAAACCCAGGGCCTGGTCCAGCGCCAGTCGGTGGTGGAAGACCGTCGGGCGAAGAAGATTGTCCTCTGTCCTTCGGCCCGGCCATTGATCGAACAGATCGAAACCATTGCCACTGCCCTGCGCCATGAACTGTTCATTGGCGTTGACGATGAAGACCTGCGGGTCTGCATGCGCGTTCATGGGCGCATCCTGGCTAATCTGGAAAAGTCCTGACGCCTTCACCGGGGTTGTCTGACCCCGGTTTGTCCTGTTCTCCCACTGCTGTGAATCCTGGCCTGCTGTATTTCTGGGGCGGTATCTGCACGCCTGTCAGAATGTCTGGCCGAGATTCAGTGACAGGGCTTTCTGGTTGTCATCGTTGAAGCCGTAGCTGAAGTTCAGTGGCCCCAGCGGCGTATCGAAGCCGAGGAAGATACTGGCCGCATTGATGTAGCCACTGTCGAAGGCGTTGTCGTTGTTCCACACGCGACCGCGTTCCAATGAGCCTCCCAGGTACAGCGGAAACTCCAGAGGCAGATAGGAGCGTGGTGTCAGGCGGCGGAAATACACGGCGCGAGCCAGGCTGATGTTCTGCCCTGAGAGCGCGTCCTGGCGGAAGCCGGACAGTTGTCGCGCCCCGCCCAGCAGAAAGCTGGACGTCACCACATCGGCGTTGTCCAGGGTCCGGCCATACCGTCCGCCCAGGACAAAGGTGTTGGGGCCGCTGCTCAAGGCCTTGTCCAGTTTGAATTCCCATTGCCGGTAGCGATTGTCCGAACCCAGGCTCGGCTCGAACTGGCGCAGGGTCAGGCCGATATCCTCACCGGAGTGGGGGAAGTAGACGTTGTCCAGGGAGTCGAAGGAGTACTGCAACTGGTAATAGCCTTCGTTGAAGTTCTCGCTGGGCAGGTTGTGGTCACCGATTCTGACGTCGGCCTTGCCCCAGGCTTCGCCAACGCCGAAGCGCACCTCACCGCTGTTGCCGATCTGCCGTCCCAGGTTGAGGCCGAGGCCGTAGCGTTCCAGCCGGTATTCGGCGATTGGGTCGTTGTCCAGCACCGCCTCGACGTTCTGCGCTTCGGCGGCGATGAATGGCGCCACGAAATAGCGTGAGCCCGCGTCCAGCGGTTGGTAGAACTCGCTGTAGATTTCCTGCCGGTCTCCAATCTGCACCCGGGTCAGCCATTCCGCCCCCAGGCTGTTGATGCCGTTCATGCGGTAGCTGGCGCCGATATTGAATGCGCTGTCGCCACGCATGTCATCGGACAGGTTCAGGCCCAGGCGCAGGTAGTCGGTGCCGCTGCGCTTGCCTCGGGCGCTGATCACCAGGGTGTTGTCCTGGCCCTTGTGCGTTACGCGGTATTGCACCTGTTCGAAGAAATCCAGGCCGTACAGGGTGCCCATGTCGGTTTCCAGGCGGTCCAGGTCCAGAGGTTCGCCGATGCGCTGACGGATGTAATAGCGGATCACTTCATCGCTGACCTTGGAGTCGTTCTCTACCTTGATTGCGCTGATGATCGGCGTGCGCTGGCTGGGCTGGCGCGCGGCGGCCAGCTCGCCATCCAGCGGATGGGCCGGGCGCAGGCGCGCCAGGCGTGCGTCGAGGATGCGAGTGGCGCGGTAGCCGGCATCGATCATTTCCTGGGCTCGGCCGAAGTCGGTGACGCCGAAGCTCGACAGCGATGGCTGGATCAGCACGTCGTCCTTGTGCAACGCCGCCAGTTGCACCTCGGAGTTGCGTCGGGTCATCAGGGTGATGGATTGGGTGAGTACATCGACCACGGTATTGAGTTGCTTGCGTGAGCGCAGCGGCGTACCGATGTCCACCACGATGGCAATGTCGACCCCCATGTCCCGGGCCACGTCCAGGGGGATGTTGTCGGTCATGCCGCCATCCACCAGCAGCCGGCCATCCAGCTCCACCGGTGCGAACACCGCCGGGATCGACATGCTGGCGCGGATCACCTGGGGCAAGTGGCCCTTGCGAAACACCACTTTCTCGCCGCTGGCGATGTCGGTGGCCACGGCTCGGAAGGGGATCGGCAGTTTGTCGAAATCGCGGGTGTCGCTGGCGTGCGCCAGCTTGCTCTCCAGCAGCAGTGCCAGGTTTTGGCCCTGGATCACCCCCAGCGGCAACCCCATGCTGCCGTCGTCACGAAAGCTGAGTTTCTGTTTGACGAGGAAATCCCGATCGTCCTGTTTGCGCCGGAACGGCACGTCTTGTCGAGGCGGGGCATCGGACAGGGCCTGCTTCCAGTCGATGTTCAACGCGAGCTTTTCCAACTCGTCGATCTTGTAGCCCGAGGCATACAGCCCGCCGATCACTGCGCCCATACTGGTGCCGGCGATGGCATCGATGCGGATGCCTTGTTCCTCAAGCGCCTTGAGCACGCCGATGTGGGCCAGGCCCCGGGCGGCGCCCCCCGACAGCACCAGGCCGATTTTCGGTCGTGGTGCTTCGGCAGATTGAGCGAGCAAGGGCAGCAGGCAGAGGAGCAGGCAGGACAGCAGGCGGCGCATCACGGTTCTCGGGGCGGGCGATAAAGCCGGCTATTATAGCGACGCCCTAGAACCCAGGAGTTGGCCGGACCATGACTGAACGTAAACCCGAAGTGATCATCACCTACTGCACCCAATGCCAGTGGCTCCTGCGCGCGGCGTGGTTGGCCCAGGAACTCTTGAGTACGTTCAGCGACGACCTGGGCAAGGTGTCCCTGGCGCCGGCAACCGGTGGGGTTTTTCGCATCACTTGCGACGGTGTTCAGATCTGGGAGCGCAAGGCCGATGGCGGCTTTCCCGAGGCCAAGGTGCTCAAGCAACGGGTCCGCGACCAGATCGACCCCGAGCGCGATCTGGGCCACAACGACCGCACTCAGTGAGCGCTGGCTTCAGCCGGCGCTGCCTTGTTCCCTGAGCCCGTGGACAGGCGGCTTGAAACCACGATGGCGACGATGATCAAGGCCCCGCCGAACAACATGCGCAGGGTCGGGTTCTCGCCGAACAGCAGCCAAGCCACGGTAATTCCGTAGACCGGTTCCAGGGCGAACACCACCGCCGCGGTACGTGCCTTGATCACCGCCAGGCTGGCGACAAACAGGCTGTGGGCCAGCCCGGTGCAGAAGATCCCCAGCAGGCTGATCCACAGCCAGTCCATGGCCCGCACCTGGCCAAGCGCCGGAGCCGCCACGGGCAACAGGCACAGGGCGACCACCACGTTTTGACAGAGCGCCGCCTGTACCGCCGGCATCCGTCCGGAGCTGGCGCGGTTGTTCAAGGACAGCAGGGCGAACAGCAGGCCGGAACCGACGGCCCAGAGCAAACCGGTCGTGGCCTGGCTGGCCAGGTCGAAGTCCGGGGTCACCAGCATCAGGCCGATACTCACCAGGACCACCAGTAGCATTTCGTTGAAGCGGATCCGTTCGCGGAAGATCAGCCCTTCAAGAATCACCGTGAAGGCCGGGAAGCTGGCAAAGCCCAGGGTCGCGATAGCCACCCCGGCGACTTTCACCGCAACGAAGAAACTCACCCAGTGCCCCGCCAACAGCAGGCCGCTGAGCAGCAGGCGCCGCCAGTCGGTGGCGGCCAGCCTTTGCCAGGGGGTATGGCTCGCCAGGCGGGCGAACATAGCCAGGGCGAGCACGGCAAAGGCCGCGCGGCCGAAGACGATTACTGCAGGTGAAGCGGCGGCGAGCTTACCGAATACACCGGTCAGGCCGAACATCAGGGCACCGATATGCAAGGCACCAAGGGCGGTACGCGGAGTCATTTTTTTCCTTAACCACAAGACGGGCAGTCATTGCCTTGGGCGGCAACGGGTTCAGTCTAGGGGCGCAGCGGCCTGCGGGTCTGTCGCGGCCCTGGCGTCTTTTGTCGAGGGATTAGCGTGCGCCCCGCGCCTGAGCTGGCGCGGCGAGTGGCCGAATTCGCGCAGTATCGCCGCGGCGAAGGCGCTCTGCGAGCTGTAGCCCACGCGGTTGGCGATTTCCCCCATGGGCAACGCCGACCCGCGCAACAGCTCCAGGGCCATGTGCAGGCGTCGGCGCCGCACGTATTCCATGGGGGTAGCCCCGCATTCGGCGATGAACCGTGCATGCAGGCGGGCGCCGGACAGCCCGGCGATGCGTGCCAGGTCGGCCACTTGCAAGGGGTGGGCGGCGTGGCGGTCGATGTGCGCATTCAGGGCGGCATAGGGCAGGCGGCGCTCGCCGGGGTGGCCGGCGCTCGCATGGTTGAGGCTGGCCAAGAGCAAGACCGCGCCTTGTTGCGCAATCAGCGGATCGTCCACCGGGCTGTCCGCCAACCAGCTGACCAGGCGGCTCTGGCTCGGGCCCAGGACCCGGTGCAGAGGCGTGTCGAGCAAGCGTCGGCTGGCCTCGGCATGTTCTCCCAACGATTGTTTCACCCAGTGTTCGCCGGGTATGTCCAGCACCAGGCAGTGGCTGCCCCGGGGGCTGCCGCAGACATGCCGGGCACCGGCCGGCACGACCACAAAGCTCTGCTGCTGCACCTGGCTGCCCTGGCCTTCGACTTCGAAATCGAGCTGGCCGCAGAGGCCGAACACCAGTTGCGCATGTTCGTGGCTGTGGGCGATCAGGTCGTGGCTGTAGTGGCGCAGGGTGAGGATAGATCCCATCACGGTCTCCTTGGCAGGCGGCCAGTCTACACCGGCGGTCGGCTGTTTCGCGCTGTCATCGCGCTGCCGTATTTGTGTCATGGGCTATTAATCGCTGGGGCGCAAGCTCGCACAAAATCCAGGAGAGCGCCCATGACCCATGCCGAACTCGCCAAGCCCAGCCGCAAGCAACGGGTGCGAACCCTATGGATTTCAGACGTGCACCTGGGCACCCGGGACTGCCAGGCGGAACACCTGGCGCGCTTTCTCAAGGGCTACCACGCTGATCGCATCTACCTGGTGGGCGACATCATCGATGGCTGGAAGCTGCGCGGCGGCATGTACTGGCCCCAGGCCCATACCAACGTGATCCGGCGCCTGTTGACCATGAGCAAGCGCGGCACCGAGGTGATCTACGTCACCGGCAACCATGACGAGTTTCTGCGGCGCTACTCCAAGCTGATCCTGGGCAATATCCAGCTGGTGGACGAGGCGGTGCATGTCACCGCGGACGGGCGTCACCTGCTGGTGATTCATGGCGACCAGTTCGATGTGATCACCCGCTATCACCGTTGGCTGGCCTTTCTCGGCGACTCGGCCTACGAATTCACCCTGACCCTCAACCGCTGGCTCAACCACTGGCGGGCACGCTATGGCTACGGTTATTGGTCGCTGTCGGCCTACCTCAAGCACAAGGTCAAGACGGCGGTGAGCTTCATCAGCGATTTCGAGGAAGCCATTGCCCACGAATGCGTCAAGCGCGAGTTGCACGGGGTGGTCTGTGGCCACATTCACCATGCCGAGATCCGCAAGGTCGGCGAGGTGGACTACCTCAACTGCGGTGACTGGGTGGAGTCCTGCACCGCCTTGATCGAACACTGGGACGGCAGCATCGAGCTCTACCGCCTGGCCGAAGCCCAGGCCCGCGAAGCCCGGCTCAAGGCCGAGCGGATGAACGTCGCGGAACCGGCCTGAGCCCCGCGTTGGCAGCGGCTGTTCACGCCGGGCCGGCCTGCTCCATGGCGGCCTTGTACAGCGATTGCCGGGGCTGGGCGAACAGCCGCCGCAGCATGGGTTCGAAGAAGCTCAGGGGCAGGCTCTCATAGGCTGGGTCAAAGGCCGCGGCGTCGTACTTGGCGCAGAATTCGGCGGTGTACTGGTACAGCGGATGTTCGCTGAATTGCTCGCGCAGATGGCGATCCATCCCCAGGTGATGGAAGAAGTAGTAACCCTGGAAGATCCCATGTTTCTCCACCATCCACAGGTTTTCCGGGCTGACAAAGGGCTTGAGAATGGCTGCGGCGATATCGGCGTGGTTGTAGGAGCCCAGGGTGTCGCCAATGTCGTGGAGCAGGGCGCAGACCACGTACTCCTCGTCGCGCCCGTCATGCCAGGCGCGGCTGGCGGTCTGCAGTGAATGGGTCAGGCGGTCCACCGGGAAGCCGCCGAAGTCGCCCTCAAGCAGTTGCAGGTGGGCCAGGATGCGGGCCGGCAACTGTTTGGCGTAGGCGCTGAAATCTGCCGCAATGATCGCCCAGTCCTCTTGGGTGCCGTCCTGCATATGGGTAAAACGCGCATGAGTGTTCATCGGCCATCCTCTTGTTGTCATGGGCTGGAGGATTCGAGTGTAGGCAGGGGGCTGCCCGGCGCAGTGGCTGTGCGGGCCGGCTTGCTGTCCAGCGAGGCCTAGAAGGGCACCTTGCCGAGGATCATGTCGCGGTACATGACAAAGTCCCCCAGCAGGCTGTACAGCGGATGCTGGAAGGTGGCGGGGCGATTTTTCTCGAAGAAGAAGTGCCCGACCCAGGCGAAGCCATACCCGGCCACCGGCAACGCCAGCAGTAGCCACCAGGCGCCTTTGCCGATGGTCAGGGCGAGCAGGAAGATCACCAGGCTGGTGCCGATGAAGTGCAGGCGTCGGCAGGTGCTGTCGCTGTGTTCGCTCAGGTAGTAGGGATAGAACTCGGCGAAGCTGTTGAACTGTCGGATGTTTTCCATGGCCGCGATCTCTGTGTTTGTTGTTCTGTAGGCGGATGTTCTGCGGGGAGCTTATTTGAGTCTAGAGTCCTTGGCAGTACAGGCCAGTGACAATAGGCGCCACTTTAGTATCCTTGGAAAATTGGCCGTAGCATGCGGCTCATCATGTAAGAAAAGCTCATGAGCGAACGAACGACTTCTGCAAGCTGGACCCTGGGGATCGTCAAGGCCCTGGAGATGGAGGGGCTGGATTGCCTGGCCCTGTTCAAGCAGCTGGGGCTCGACTACGGCGCCCTGGAAGATCCCGATGCACGCTTTACCCAGGATTCGATGACCCGGCTCTGGCAGCGTGCCGTGGAGATTTCCGGCAACCCGGCCATTGGCTTGAACATGGGCAAGTTGGTGCGTCCGGCGTCCTTTCATGTGGCCGGGTATGCGCTGATGTCGAGCCGTACCCTGGCGGAGGGCTTCCAGCGGCTGGTGCGTTATCAGCGGATCATCGCCGAAAGCGCTGACTTGAGTTTCCGCCTTCTGCCTGAAGGTTACGCACTGATCCTGACTGTACATGGCGATCATCTGCCGCCCACCCGGCAGAGTGCCGAGGCTTCGCTGGCCTGTGCCCTGGCCTTGTGTGGTTGGCTGACGGGGCGCGCGTTGCAGCCGCGCAAGGTATTGCTACAAGGGGAGCAGCCCCAGGATGTGCAGCCCTATAAAGACATGTTCCATGCGCCCCTGGTATTTGCGGCGCCCTTCGATGCACTGATCTTCGAGCGTGCCGACATGGAGGCCGCGCTGCCTACCGCCAACGAGGCCATGGCGTTGCTGCATGACCGCTTCGCCGGCGAATACCTGGCGCGGTTCTCGGAAAGTCGGGTGACCCACAAGGCGCGGCAGGTGCTGTGCCGTTTGCTGCCCCAGGGCGAACCCAAGCGCGAGATGGTGGCGCAGACTCTGCATTTGTCCCAGCGCACCTTGCAGCGTCGCCTGCAGGAAGAGGGCACCAGCTTTCAGACTTTGCTGGATGACACTCGCCGGGAGCTGGCTGAGCAGTACCTGGCGCAGCCGCGCATGACCTTGCTGGAGATTGCCTATCTGCTGGGGTTTGCCGACCCGAGCAATTTCTTTCGGGCATTTCGCCGCTGGTTCGATGCCACACCCGGTGAGTACCGGGCGCGGCTACAGGCGATGCCGGCCCAGGTCAATGACGCCAGAACGCCGGAACACACAATACGAACACCGTGATGATTTCCAGTCGGCCCAGGAGCATGCCCAGGGACAGGATCCACTTGGCGGCGTCCGGCAGGGTCGAGAAGTTGCCGGCCGGGCCGATGGTTTCGCCTAGGCCCGGGCCCACCCCGGATACGGTGCTGGCGGCGCCGGTCAGGGCGGTCATCCAGTCCAGGCCGAGCAGCGACAGGGCCAGGGCGATCATGCAGATGGTGATGGCGAAGAAGAACGAGAAGGTCAGGATCGAACGGACGATTTCCTCGTCCAGGCGATGGCCATTGTATTTCTGCTTGATCACCGCCCGGGGGTGGATCAATTGATTGAGGTTGGCCTTGAGCAGGATGTAGGCCACCTGGAAGCGGAAGATCTTGATCCCGCCGGCAGTCGACCCAGAACAACCGCCGACAAACCCCAGGTAAAAGAACAGCATCAGTGAGAAATTGCCCCAAAGGCTGTAGTCACCCAAGGCAAACCCGGTGGTGGTGACCACCGAAGTCACGTTCAGCGCCACGTGGCGCAGGGCATCCAGCCAGTGCAGGTCGGTGGTCCACCAGTACCAGGTGCCGAGCACCAGCCAGGTCACCAGGAGCATGCCGAGCAGGCCCTGGACCTGTTGATCCTTGATCAATGCCTTGCGGTTGCCGCGCAGGGTTGCCACATAGAGGGCAAAGGGCAGGCTGCCGAGAATCATCACCACCACCGCTACCCAGTGCACCGCCGGTTGCTGCCAGTGGGCCAGGGATTCGTCGGAGGTGGAGAAGCCGCCGGTGGAGATTGCCGACATGGCGTGGTTGATGGCATCGAACACATTCATCCCGGCCCACCAGAACGCCAGGCTGCCGCAGATGGTGATGCCGACGTAGGTGGCGACGATCAGCCGCGCCACCATGTGCGAGCGCGGCATGACCTTTTCCGAGCGGTCCGATGATTCGGTCTGGAACAGACGCATGCCGCCGATGCGCAGCAGCGGCAGGATCGCTACCGCCATGCCGATAAAGCCGATGCCCCCCAGCCAGTGCAGCATCGAGCGCCAGATCAGGATGCCCGGGGACATGCTGTCCAGGCCGCTGAGTACGGTGGCGCCAGTGGCTGTGATGCCGGACATGCTTTCGAAGAACGAGTCGGTGTAGCTGATGTGCTGGGTCAGCAGGAACGGCAGGGCGGCAAAGATACACACCACCACCCAGCTGGAAACCGTCAGCAGGTACATGTCCCGGGGCCGCAGGTGAATGTGCTCGGGGCGACCGGGAATCACCAGGGCCAAGCCGGCGATAAAGGTGATCATGCTGGCCCAGAGGAAGGACGGCAGGTCGCCGGTGCGTTCGAAGATCACCAGTGTCGCCATCGGAACCACCATGGCGATGGCCAGGGTGATGAGGAAGATGCCGATGATGAAACCAATGATCCTTAGGGTCGGCAACGCCATGTGTTCCGCTCGGGCTGGTAGAAGAAGGGCGCTCATTCTACCTGCGGGGCAGGGCATGTAAACCGGCACCCGGCTGGCAGATACCGCTAGAATGGCCGGACATTTTTTTCAGGAGGTGGCCGATGGAGGCTCTCGACGCTTTGCTCAACCGTGTTTCCGTGCCGCGCCTGGTGGAGCCCGCGCCCAATGCCGCGCAGCGCGAGGCGTTGTTTGCTGCCGCCCTGCGCGCACCGGATCATGGGCAATTGCGCCCTTGGCGGTTTCTCACTGTCGAAGGCGCGGCGCGCGAGCAGTTGGGCGAGTTGCTGGTGGAGGCGGTACAGCTGCAGGGCGGCGAGGTGACCCAGGCCGCCTTGGCCAAGGCTCGCGCCATGCCCCTGCGCGCACCGCTGGTGGTTGTGGTGGTCGCGCGCTTGCAGGAGCACTTCAAGGTGCCCAAGAGCGAGCAGTTGCTGGCGGCGGGCTGCGCGGCCCACGGTATTCTGCTGGCGGCCTATGCCCAGGGTATCGGCGCGGTCTGGCGCACCGGTGAGTTGTCCTATTCGGCCCATGTGGCCAAGGGCCTGGGGCTGCAGGACGGCGAGGAGATCATTGCCTTCCTGTACCTGGGCACACCGTTGAACGAGCCGCGGGTGGCCCCTAAAGTCGACACCGCCGAGTTCGTCAGTGCCTGGACGGCCAGGGCCTGACTATTCCCTTCCCGCGCTGAGCACTTCGCGGGCAAGCCCGCTGCTGTCAAACCTTGCAGCAGCGGCTTGCCCGCGTTGCATTCAGGCCTGCGCCACGGCTCCCGGGACCAGGGGCAGCTCCAGGGTGGCGATGAATCCACCTTGGGGATGGTTGTCCAGTATCAGGCTGCCGCCATGGCGTTCCGCCGCGCGCCGGGCGATGGCCAGCCCCAGGCCGTGGCCCGGAGCGCTTTGCCCTGGCGCGCGGAAGAACGGCTCGCCGAGTTGGCGCAAGTGCTCGGCTTCCACGCCTGGGCCATGGTCGCGCACGCTGATCTGGATCTTTTCGCCCTGGCGCAGGGCCGTGACTTCGATCGGTTGCCCGGCAGGGTTGAAGCGCTGAGCGTTGCGCAGCAGGTTGTCCACCGCACGTTCAAGCATGGTCGGCCAGCCGCGCAGGTTCAGCTGCGGCTGGGCCTCTATCTGCACCGGCTGTTCCGGACAGGCCAGTTGCGCGTCTTTCTGCACGGCCAGCAGCAAGGCGTTGAGGTCCACCTCTTCAGCACTGGCGTTGTCCGCATCGACCCGGGCCAATACCAGAATCTCGCTGATCAGGGCTTCCAGGCGGTCACACTCGCGGGTCAGCCGCGGCCAGAGCTTTTCCCGTTCTTCGGGGGCTGCCCGCTCCGCCAGCGCCAAGGCAATGCGCAGGCGTGCCAGGGGCGAGCGCAGTTCGTGGGAAACGTCCCGCAGCAGTTGGCGCTGGCTGCCGATCAAGCTTTGCAGGCGTGAGCCCATGCGGTTGAAGTCCCGGGCCAGCACACCGAACTCATCGCGGCGATTGGCCAGGCGTGCCAGGCTGTTCTGCTGATACGTGGCCTGGCCCAGGTCATGCACCGCACCGCGCAGGCGGCTTAGCGGGCGGGTAATGGACAGGGTCACCAGGAGGCTGAACAGGGTCAGCACCACCAGAGCGATGGCCAGGGCGCTGAGGGGCCAGGTCAGGCTGTCGCGGTGCCAGGCGTCCAGTTCCGGGTGGGGAATGCGGTAGATGAACAGGTAGGTGTCGCCGGTGGTCGGGCTGGTGTATTCCGCGGTCAGGCGGCGCCAGGGCAGGTGTCGGTCGTCGTTGTTCTGCCGGGCCTCGAAGGCGGCGGCGCGACGCGGGAAGGTCCCGCGTACCACCGGGTCACCGCTCTCGTTGAGTACCTGAACATCGATGTGGTACTGGCGCTTGCGCTGCTGGAGGATGTCCTGGGCGGCGTCTTCGCCCTGGCTCTCGTAGGTTTGCGTCCATTCCTCGGTCAGGCTGTTGAGGCCTGGATGACGACTGAGGATCCAGGCGTCCTGGTTGAGCATGTGCCCGAGCAGGATCGACAGCCCTGCAACCAGGGTGATGGCCAGCCAGAAGCTGGCCAGAATGCGCCAGAACAATGAACGCACGGGAACTCCTCGAACGCGAAAGCCCAGTGGGGGGAGGCCACTGGGCTGGGATGGACGCTAACGCATTATTGCGCTTTTTGCGGTTGTTGCGCTTTCCAGGCCTTGAACTCGGCCCATTCGGCGCGACGTTCCTCTTGTTTCTTCACAATGGCGTCGAATTCCTTCTGCTGCTCGGGCTTGAGCAGGGCGCGGATATCGGCCTGGGTCTTCTGATGTTTGGCGTCCAGTTCATCCTTCATGGCTTTCTGGTCGGCCGGCGAGAGTTTCTCCAGGTACTTTTCCACCACGGCCTTGCGGTCGTGCATTTGCTCGCCCATCAGCTTGCCGATTTGCTGGCGCTGTTCACGGCTCAGGTCCAGTTGGCTGAAAGGGCCTTTGCCGCGCATGTGTTCGCTGTGCCGAGGGCCGTCCATGGGGCCCATCGGGCCGTGACCTTCAGGCATGGCCATGGCCACGGTTGGCAGGGCGGCGGCGAACATCAGAGCGATCAGGGTCTTGCGCATGGTGTGTCTCCTTGTCTCATTCCCGGTAAGTTCCGGATGAGTTCAGGTTACGCAGATCAAGGTCAGCGGCAGTCAGCGGAGGGTAAAGCTTGGGTAAAGAAGGTCTTTCCGGGCCCTGACACATGCGCCAGGGCACATTGGAATCACAGGCTGTAGTAATAGCCGCGGCTGCGCAGGGCGACGATCCGTGGGCGGCCATCGGGGTGCGGGCCGATTTTCTTGCGCAGGTTGCTGACGTGCATGTCCAGGCTGCGGTCATACAGGGTCAGTTTGCGGCCGAGGGCGATTTGCGCCAGCTCCTGCTTGTCCAGTGGCTCGCCCGGTTGCTTGAGCAGGGCTTCGAGCAGGCGGCTTTCGGAAACGGTCAGGGCGATGTCCTGGTCGTCGATGTTGACCACGCCGCGCACCGGGCTGAAGCACAGGTCGCCCAGTTCCATCTGGCTGGATGCCGCCACCGGATGGCTGCGGCGCAACACGGCGCGCAGGCGGGCGGTGAGTTCGCGAGGGTCGCAGGGTTTGGCCAGGTAGTCGTCGGCGCCCAGTTCCAGGCCGAGGATGCGGTCCAGGGGCTCGCCGCGGGCCGAGAGCATCAGCACCGGCAGGTCGGGATGGTCATTGCGCAGTTGCTTGAGCAGCTCCAGGCCGCTGCCGTCCGGCAGCATCACGTCCAGCACTACCGCCGCCGGCGCGGTTTCGGCCAGGGCGCGACGGGCGCTCAGGCCATCGTGGCAGGCCCGAACCTGAAAGCCTTCCTGGCCGAGCCAACTGCTCAGGAGCTCGCACAGCTCCTGGTCATCATCAATCAGTAACAGGTCGCTCATGAATCTCTCAATTTAGCCATTGTCGACGCTTGCGATGCCCGCCACTGGCAAAGATACCGCAGAGCAGGGCCAGCAGGGCCACGCCGCCACCGGTGACGAACCACTGCTGCTGATCGGTCAACCAGCGTGGCGCCGGGTTGGCCTGGGCCTCCTTGAGTTGCAGCTTGAGGCGCTGGTTCTCCTGGCGCAAGCGGTTCAGCTGGGGGCTTTCCCGTTCGGCATCGGCACTTTGCAGTTGTTTGCTCAGCTCATCGCGCAGGCGTTCGCTTTCTTTCAAGCGTTGCTGCAACTCGGTGATCTGACTGCCGGCGCTCAGGGACAGCGGCGTCGAATGGCCGGTTTCCTGAGTTTCTTCGGCAAGGGCCGGAGCCCCGATCGACAACATGACCAACAGCAGGCACAGCGGACCTTGGCGCATCGAAACTCCTGATTCCAATCGAGTGTTGGGCAGGTTGTCGGCAGTCAAACGAGAATAATGAGCGATTGAGAACGCGATGGCCCCTGAAGGTTCATCGCGTTTCGGGGGAATTACGGCATCGATTGCCTGAACGGCTTGACCAGCACATTGGCGTAGACGCCGGCGGTCACGAAGGGGTCGGCCTCGGCCCAGGCCTGGGCGGCTTCCAGGGATTCGAACTCGGCCACGATCAGGCTCCCGGTGAAACCGGCGGCGCCCGGGTCATTGCTGTCGATCGCCGGGTGGGGGCCGGCCAGCACCACACGCCCTTGGTCGTTGAGCACTTGCAGCCGTTCCAGGTGGGCCGGCCGGTTGGCCAGGCGTTTTTCCAGGGAATTGGCAACGTCTGTGGCAATGATTGCGTAAAGCATGTCAGTCCTCGGTTTTCGGGGTGGTGGGGTCGGCGTCATGCAGGTGGCGCGACAGGTAGATGCCCTGGCCCACCAGGAACAATACCGTCATGCCCAGGCTGCCGAAGACCTTGAAGTCGACCCAGATGCTCTGGAACGTGAAGGCGACAAACAGGTTGGCGGCACCGCAGAACAGGAAGAAGGCGATCCAGGCGATGTTCAAGCGAGTCCAGACCGGCTCCGGCAGGGTCAGTGCGTGGCCCATGATGCGCTTGATCAGCAGGCGGTCGCCGATGAAATGGCTACCGATGAAGGCCAGGGCGAACAGCCAGTTGACCACCGGGGCTTTCCATTTGAGGAAGGTTTCGCTGTGGAAGGCCAGGGTCAGGCTGCCGAAGACCAGGCAGGCGACCAGGGTCAGCCACTGGCTTTTTTCCAGCTTGCGCTGGGACACGAACAGCGCGCCATACACCACCAGGGAGCTGATGATCAGCACTGCTGTAGCGCTGTAGATACCGCCCACGCTGACTTCATGACCGGCAAGGTCGACGACGCGGGGATCGATTTTATAGACGATGAAAAACAGGAACAGCGGGATGAAGTCGATGAATTGTTTCACAGTGGCAGCCAGAAGCAGGATGTCCCGGCATAATAACAAACATCCTTGGTAGCGAAAGCGCCAGCTGACTTGAGGTTTTATCGTCCTGTGAATGTTGATTTGCACTGCCATAGCACGGCCTCCGACGGCGCTCTTGCGCCTGCGGTTCTGGTTGCGCGTGCGTACGAGAGAGGCGTGCGAATCCTGTCCCTGACCGACCACGACACCCTCGAAGGGCTGGACGAGGCCCGTCAGGCGGCGCAACAACTGGGCATGCAATTGGTCAATGGGGTCGAGCTGTCCTGTACCTGGGGGGGCGCCACCATCCATGTGCTGGGCTATGGCTTCGATACCCGGGCTCCAGCATTGGTGGAGGCCATCGAAAAACTCCACGAAGGCCGCTGGCTGCGTTCGGAGGAGATCAGCCGCAAGCTGGCCCTCAAGGGCATGCCGGGAGCGCTGGAAGGCGCCCGGGCGATCCAGCAGGAACTGGGAGACAGCGGCAACGCCCCGGCGCGGCCGCACTTTGCCGACTATCTGGTACGCGCCGGCTTTGTGAAGGATCGTGCCGAGGCGTTTCGCAAATGGCTGGGTGCCGGCAAGCTGGGGGACGTCAAGCAGCATTGGCCGACCCTGGAAGAAACCGTCGGCACGCTGCGGGCCGCGGGGGCCTGGGTCAGCCTGGCCCATCCCTGGCATTACGATTTCACCCGCAGCAAGCGTCGCCGCTTGATTGCCGACTATATTCAAGCCGGTGGTCATGCAATCGAAGTGGTCAATGGCCACCAACCTGCAGAGCAAGTGGGCAGTTTGGCTATTCTTGCTCGTGAATTCGGACTGCTGGTCAGCGCCGGCAGTGACTTTCATGGACCTGGAGGCTGGTCCGAGATCGGCGAGTACCGCCCGGTTCCGGAGGACCTGCCGCCCCTTTGGTGTCGGTTCAAACATGAGCCAATTATTGCCGCCTGAACAGGTAGAGACAGTGAGTCAATTTTTCCAGATCCACCCGGAAAACCCACAGCCACGCCTGATCAAACAGGCTGTCGAGATCATTCGCAGCGGTGGCGTGGTGATCTATCCCACCGATTCGTCCTACGCCGTCGCCTGCCAGATGGGCGACAAGGGCGCGATCGAGCGGGTGCGACGCCTGCGTCAGCTGGACGAAAAGCACAACTTCGCGCTGATCTGCAGTGACCTGTCGCAGTTGGGCCTGTTCGCCAAGATCGACACCGGTACCTTCCGCCTGCTCAAGGCCCATGTGCCGGGGCCTTACACCTTCATTCTCAACGCCACTCGGGAAGTGCCGCGCCTGCTGCTGCACCCCAAGCGCCGCACTATCGGCCTGCGGGTGCCGAGCAACCCGATTGCCCTGGCGCTGCTGGCCGAACTGGGCGAGCCGCTGATGAGCGTCAGCCTGATCATGCCCGGTGATACCGAGGCGTTGAGCGATCCCTACGAGATGCGCCAGTTGCTGGAGCACCAGGTGGACCTGATCATCGACGGCGGTTTCGGCAGCACCGAGTCCTCCACGGTGATCAACCTTGCCGATGGCGAGCCGGAAGTGATCCGCGTCGGTTGCGGCGACCCCGCGCCGTTCATGGCCGAGGCCTAGATGTCCGCAGTGGAAACCGTTGACGATCAGGCCGGCGCCCAGCAGGAGCTGCCGTTTGCCATGGTCTACGGCCAGGCGGTCATGGAAATGCCCCTGGACCTGTACATCCCCCCGGATGCCCTGGAGGTCTTCCTCGAAGCCTTCGAGGGCCCGTTGGACTTGCTGCTGTACCTGATCCGCAAGCAGAACATCAATATCCTCGACATCCCGGTGGCGGAAATCACCCGCCAGTACATGGGCTATGTGGAGTTGATGCAATCGGTGCGCCTGGAGCTGGCCGCCGAGTACCTGGTGATGGCGGCGATGCTGGCCGAGATCAAATCGCGAATGCTTCTGCCGCGTTCCGCCGAGGTCGAGGAAGAAGAGGACGACCCGCGAGCCGAACTGATTCGCCGCCTGCAGGAATACGAGCGCTTCAAGGCCGCCGCTGAAGGCATCGATGGCCTGAGCCGGGTTGGTCGCGACGTGGTGGTGCCCAAGCTCGATGCTCCCGAGGCCCGGGTGCGCAAGCTGCTGCCGGATGTGGCCCTGGAAGAGTTGCTGATGTCCATGGCCGAGGTGCTGCGCCGTGGCGACATGTTCGAAAGCCACCAGGTCAGCCGTGAGGCCCTCTCTACCCGCGAGCGCATGAGCGATGTGCTGGAGCGGCTCAAGGGCGGCGGTTTCGTGCCCTTTGTCGAGCTGTTCACCGCCGAGGAAGGGCGCCTGGGGGTGGTGGTGACCTTCATGGCGATCCTCGAACTGGTCAAGGAATCCCTGGTCGAGCTGGTGCAGAATGAGCCCTTTGCGGCCATCCACGTACGGGCGCGAGCCGAATAACGAGCTTAAATCATGAACCTGAATGAACCCCGCGAGCTGGCCTCCCTGCTCGAAGCCTTTCTGTTGGCCTCGGGAAAACCCCAGTCCCTGGAACGCCTGTTCGAGCTCTTCGAAGAAGCCGAGCGGCCGGACCCTGCGGTCTTCAAGAAGGCCCTGACCCTGCTCGGCAAATCCTGCGAGGGGCGGGCCTTCGAGCTCAAGGAAGTGGCTTCCGGCTATCGCCTGCAGATCCGCGAAAAGTTCGCGCCCTGGGTCGGCCGCCTGTGGGAGGAGCGCCCGCAGCGCTACTCCCGTGCCCTGCTGGAAACCATGGCGCTGATTGCCTACCGCCAACCCATCACCCGCGGCGAGATCGAGGACGTGCGCGGCGTGGCGGTCAACAGCAACATCGTCAAGACCCTGCTGGAGCGCGAGTGGATCCGTGTGGTGGGGTATCGCGATGTGCCGGGAAAACCGGCGATGTTCGCCACCACCAAGGCCTTTCTCGACCACTTCAATCTGAAGAACCTTGACGACCTGCCGCCGCTGGCCGAGCTGCGGGAGATCGAGGCCGAGCCGGTGCTGGAGTTCGATGACGCGCCCGTGCCCGAGCACCTGCAGCAACTGGCCGACGCCAGCGCCGAGCCGGAAGAGCCCAAGGAAGAAACCAGCTTCCATACCCTGTTGCTGGAGCTGGACTCCATGGAGGAGGGGATCAAGACCGACTTCGACGACCTGCATCGTGATGGCGCGGTTGAGCCTGGGAACTCGGAGCCGCTGTTCGATCAGCCAGAGGTGCAAGCCGAGCCTGACATCCCGGGTGACGACTTGGATGACTCCCATGAGTTTGCAGTCGAGCCCGAAGCGCAGCCGCAGGTTGAAGCCGAGGACGATGTGCTGGGTGTCGCCGAGGCCCGGGCCAAATTGCTGGCCGCCGTTGCAGCCCTGGAGCCTTCGGTGCCGGAGTTGAGCGAAGAAGAGGCCGAAGCCCTGGCCCTGGCCGAAGCCATTGAAAACGAACGCCGCCTGCTGGACGACTGACGCACGGCTTGCGGGCCTCTTCGTCGGCCAGCCGGCTTCTACGGGGGGATGTTCGTCACCGATGGGCGGAAAAAAGCCCGGGCGGCGACTTATCAACTAGTCTGTGATGCGCAACTGCCGCCATGAGCGTATGATTCGCGACCCTTTGGCGATCCCTTCGCCACAGAACCTGTTTTCACGTCTTCAGGCCGCTCTAACCTGAAGCGCTACACCGGGAGGTGCCCAGATGAGCGATACCGATCAGAACGACCAGGAAATCCGTCCAGCCGGCGAGAAACTGCAGAAAGTCCTCGCCCGCATCGGCGTTGGCTCGCGCCGCGACGTCGAGGCCTGGATCAGCCAGGGCCGGATCAAGGTCAACGGCAAAGAGGCCACCCTGGGCCTGCGCGTCGACCTGCATGACGCCATTTCCATCGATGGCAAGGTGATCAAGCGCGAAGAGGCCGCCGAATCGGTGCGCCGCGTGATCATGTACAACAAGCCCGACGGCGAGATCTGCACCCGTGACGACCCGGAAGGCCGTCCAACCGTGTTCGACAAGCTGCCGCGTCCGCGCGAAGGCCGCTGGATCAACATCGGTCGCCTGGACATCAACACCACCGGCTTGCTGATGTTCACCACCGACGGTGAGCTGGCCAACCGCCTGATGCACCCTTCCTACGAGATGGACCGCGAGTACGCGGTGCGTGTGCGTGGTGAAGTCGACGACGAGATGATCGAGCGCCTCAAGGCCGGGGTCATGCTCGAAGACGGCCCGGCCAAGTTCACCGACATCCAGCAGGCGCCCGGTGGCGAAGGTTTCAACCACTGGTACCATTGTGTGGTGATGGAAGGGCGCAACCGTGAAGTGCGCCGCCTGTGGGAGTCCCAGGGCCTGGTGGTCAGCCGCCTGAAGCGCGTGCGCTTCGGTCCGGTGTTCCTCAACTCCGACCTGCCCATGGGCCGCTGGCGCGAAATGAGCCAGTACGAAGTCGATGTGCTCAGTGCCGAAGTCGGCCTGACCCCGGTGGCGCTGCCGCAGCTCAACGCCAAGTCCAAGGACAAGCTGGAGCGCATGCAGCGCAAATCCTCGCGTCCGGTGGGCAAGAGCGAGCGCGTGCGCACCCTGCGTCCGGCCAACGGTGCACCGGCCAACCCGCGTGTTTCCCGTGAGCCGCAGATCGAAGGCGAGCGCCCAGGGCGCAAGCCGGCGGCGCGCCCGGATGGCGAGCGTGGCTCCCGTGCTCCGCGTCCGGCCACTGGCCGTGGTACCCCGGTAGCCGAGCGTCCGGCGGACACCAAGCGCCCCGCCAAACCGGCGCCGAAGTCCAAGCGCCCAAGCCTGGTGCTGGACAAGGACGCGCCGTCCGGCAAGCGTCGTGGCGCCCCGGCCGGTACAGGCCAGCGTCCTGGCTTCGGTCGTCGCAAGCCGGAGTAAGCTTCGGCCCGCCGACAAAAACGCCAACCTGCGGGTTGGCGTTTTTTTTTGCCTGCCGCCACGTAGGAACCGGCTGGCCGGCGAACAGGCCCGCAAGCTGGTTGCTGCGCTAGAAGGCAAACTGGCCGTCGAACACCGGCTTGTTGTCCACCGTCAGCACTCCCGAGCTGAAGATCAGGTCCAGGTGGTGGCTGCCCTTGGCGCCGCCTCCCAGCCCCAGGTGCAGGCCGCAGTGACGTTCCTCGAAGCCGGAATTGCGCCCATAGAGGGACCTGATGCCCTCGTTGGTGCCGATGCCCAGTTCCTCAATGCGCCGGTTGGACGGATTGGCGTTCAGGTACTTGTTGAAGTCATTGGCCAGCCCGGGCACCTCGGTGGCGACCCGGCTGATACTCGAGTTGTCGATCCACAGCTCCAGCGGTGCTTTCAGTACCCCGTATTTGCGGGCGAAGGGGATGGTGCTGAGGAAGGTGCCGAGAAACTTCACATGACCGTTGATGGCATCGCTGTGGGTGGCGATTTCCCCCGGTGCCAGGTCGTAGTTGCCGACGCCGTTGATGTCGGTCCATTTCCTCACGCTGCTCAAGGGCGCCTCGAAATATGAGCCCTGCGGGTCGCTGAAGCTCAGGGTCGAGGCCTGGGACAGGCGGCGGATCAAGGTGGCATTGAGGTCGGCGATGCGCTGGGGCTCGACGCTGAAGGTGTCGTAGAAGTACTCGCCGTAATCCTTGAACAGCAGCGACTTCTTCCAGTGCTCGGCCATCAGCCCGTGCAGGGGGCGGAGGAACTCCGGGCCGTCGGGGCGCGGCTGGGGCAGGGTCGAGGAATCGTAGAAAAAGATGTACAGGTCGCACTCGATGATCGCCCGGGCCAGCTGTTCGGCGGGTTCCAGGTCCAGGCGCAGGGCGCTGATCGTCAACGGCGTGGCCTGGCGCGACTGTTCGACGATGGCGCCGACCATGGCCTGGTACTCGGCGGTGTGGCCGATCACCACCCTGGGTTTCCGAGTGCCGCTCAAGGCCGGGTGTCGTTCGAGGTAATACAGGAAATGGTGGATGGCGCGGGTCTGGTCCATAAAACCTCCCTGGAGGACAAAGGAGACCGGGGCAGGCGTGGTGCCTGCTCCGGCCCGGGCGCCTTACATCGGCCACATGGCAGTGCCGAATGGCACCACCGCGTCGGCCTGCATCATTTCCACTGCGGCTTCATGGGTTGTGGCTTCGAACCAGTCGTCCAGCTGCAGTTCGGTTTCCAGGTCCTGTTCAAGTGCTTGCATGGTGTCTCTCCTAGATACAGTGCGTAAGCAGTCCATTGTTGGAGCAGTTGAACAGCGGCGAACGGGAGGGTTACGGGGCCGTCCAGCCACTCCGGGAACTTGCCGGATGAGTGATCCGGCAAGTGGCTGGAAACCTAGTCCAGGGGATTTTGAAGTGCAAAAAAATAATTAGATTATTTTCTGCTGGACTTTATTTTCTATTTTTCACTGAAAGATTTATTGCTTGAAAACAAAAAGCTAAGGCTTTCCCCGGTGCCGAGCGGCTTGGGTGTCAATTTGCAGTCGGCGCCCTGGATGATCTGCCTTGGCAATTTATCGTTACGCGTCGTAAAGAAAACATGACGAGAAGGGCCATGAACTGGCCGCAATGCGTCGTCGCGCAGCGGCTGTAAGGAAAAGCTTCCGAAGGATGCCTGGAAAAGCCAGCGCCAAGGCTCTAGGCCGCTTGTTCCGGGGCGCCAAGGCAGGTGAGATGCACACCTGCCTGCGTACAGGTACATAACAAGAAGGAGGCGCAATGAACGCCGTAACCGTCTTTCACCAATACCCTTCGATGGGCGATGGCCTTCGCTCATTCATCGACGACCCCACGCGGTCCGTCCACTTTTTTGCCGCCGATGCCGAGCATCGAGCCGGCCCCGCGGGATCCCGGTTACCGGCACGCTGAAACAGCGGTGTCTGGCGACAGGGGGGCAGGGGTGTACAATGCGCGGCGTTTTAACTGTGACCCAACTGCGTACCCGCGCATTTTGCGTCTGCGCCGCGTGTTTCAGCTTGCCCCGAGGGTGCTGAAAACACCGCTGCCGGGCCAATAAACTCAAGGTTATCCACCTTGTTCACCCCGCCGCGTCACGAGCGTGGTGGGTTCGATTTCGTCACAGATAAAAACAAACAGGTGACGCATGACCGTTAAAAAAACGCTGAACTTCTGGTGCCTGCGCTGGGGTTTGATCCGCGCCGCTTAAGCCTTTACCGGGCGGCAACGTCTGACACACATTACCTTGCGTGAGAGCCTTTTCATGAGTGGACAAAACTCGCATTCGGGCGAGCTGAAACGCGGCCTGAAAAATCGCCACATTCAACTGATCGCCCTGGGCGGCGCGATCGGTACCGGTTTGTTCCTGGGGTCGGCCGGGGTGCTCAAATCCGCCGGCCCGTCGATGATCCTCGGCTACGCCATCTGCGGTTTCATCGCGTTCATGATCATGCGCCAGCTCGGCGAGATGATCGTCGAGGAGCCAGTCGCCGGCTCCTTCAGCCACTTTGCCCATAAGTACTGGGGTGGTTTCGCCGGTTTTCTCTCGGGCTGGAACTGCTGGATCCTCTACATCCTGGTGGGCATGTCGGAGCTGACCGCGGTTGGCAAGTACGTGCACTACTGGTGGCCGGACGTCCCGACCTGGGCTTCGGCGGCGGTGTTCTTCGTGATGATCAACGCCATCAACCTGGCCAACGTCAAGGTCTTCGGCGAGGCCGAGTTCTGGTTCGCCATCATCAAGGTGGTGGCCATCGTCGGCATGATCGCCCTGGGCAGCTATCTGCTGGTCAGCGGTCACGGCGGCCCGCAGGCCTCGGTGAGCAACCTCTGGTCCCACGGCGGCTTCTTCCCCAACGGCGTGAGCGGGCTGGTGATGGCCATGGCGATCATCATGTTCTCCTTCGGCGGCCTGGAAATGCTCGGCTTCACCGCTGCTGAAGCCGACAAGCCGAAGACCGTGATTCCCAAGGCGATCAATCAGGTGATCTACCGCATCCTGATCTTCTACATCGGCGCTTTGGTAGTGCTGCTGTCGCTGACACCGTGGGACACCCTGCTGGTGACCCTGAACGCTTCCGGCGATGCCTACAGTGGCAGCCCGTTCGTCCAGGTGTTCTCGATGCTGGGCAGCAACACCGCGGCGCACATCCTCAACTTCGTGGTCCTGACCGCGGCGCTGTCGGTGTACAACAGCGGCACCTACTGCAACAGCCGCATGCTGCTGGGCATGGCCGAGCAGGGCGATGCGCCGAAAGTCCTGGCCAAGATCGACAAGCGCGGCGTGCCGGTGATGTCGATCCTCGCCTCGGCGGTGGTGACCTTCGTCGCCGTGGTGCTCAACTACCTGATCCCGCAGCATGCCCTGGAGCTGCTGATGTCCCTGGTGGTGGCCACCCTGGTGATCAACTGGGCGATGATCAGCTACTCGCACTTCAAGTTCCGCCAGCACATGAACCGCACCGGCCAGACCTCGCTGTTCAAGGCCTTGTGGTACCCCTACGGCAACTACGTCTGCCTGGCGTTCGTGGTGTTCATCCTCGGCATCATGCTGATGATCCCGGGCATCCAGATCTCGGTGTACGCGATCCCGGTGTGGGTGGTGTTCATGTGGGTCTGCTACCTGATCAAGAACAAGCGCAGTGCCCAGCATGCGCTGCAGGCGGCCAGCCCTTCGCTGAAGTAAGGGCGGCCCCGGCCATGACTAACCCGGCTCCGGCCGGGTTTTTCATGCCTGTGACCTTTGTGGGAGGCGCTGGCTTGCCAGCGAAGAGGCCCGCAAGAGCATGGGGAATGGGGGTATCCTGTGCGCCCTGAAAACGGATTCCTGTTCCATGCTGGTGATTTCCAACAACGTGCATCTGCCGGATGCCGAGATCGAGCTGACCGCCATCCGCGCCCAGGGCGCCGGAGGGCAGAACGTCAATAAAGTGTCCAGCGCGGTGCATTTGCGCTTCGACATTCCGGCCTCGTCCCTGCCGCCGTTCTACAAGGAGCGCCTGCTGGCGCTGCGCGACAGCCGCATCACCAGTGACGGCGTGATCGTCCTCAAGGCCCAGCAATACCGTACCCAGGAGCAGAACCGTGCCGATGCCCTGGAGCGCCTCACCGAGCTGATTCTCAGCGCCATCAAGGTGGAGAAGAAACGCCGCCCGACCAAGCCGACCCTGGGCTCGAAGAAGCGCCGCCTGGAAACCAAGGCCAAGCGCGGCAGCATCAAGGCCGGGCGCGGCAAAGTGGACTTCTAGCGCGCCTCGCGTTCCTGGCGCAGCTTGGGCGCCTGGTGGTGCAGGTACAGGCTCAGCACCAGGCCGCTGCAGGCGGCGATGGCGGCGAAGAGGAAGATCGAGGCAAAGCCGAAGCCGGCGGCAATCGCCCCGGCCAGGGGGCCGGTGATGCCCAGCGACAGGTCGATGAACAGCGAGTAGGCGCCCACCGCGGCACCACGGCTGGAGGCCGGCACCAGGTTCACCGCTTCCACCCCCAGGGCCGGGAACACCAGGGAGAAGCCGAAGCCGCTCAAGGCTGCGCCGGCCAGGGCCCAGTGGGCGTCGGGAGCCAGCCACAGCAGCAACAGGCCGAGGGTTTCCACCGACAGGCAGGCAATTGCCACGCGAAAGCCGCCGAGGCGGTTGATCAGGTTGCCGAACAGCAGGCGGGCACCGATGAAGCTGGCGCCGAACAGGCTCAGGCACAGCACGGCGTTGGCCCAATGCTGAGTGGCGTAGTACAGGGTGATGAAGGTGGCGATGGTGCCAAAGCCGATGGAGCCCAGGGCTAGGCCGCAGCCGTGGGGGAAGACTTTGCCCAGCACGTGGATGAACGGCAGGCGTTCGCCGGCGACGATGGGCGCGGCGAGTTTTGGCCAGGCCAGCAGCAGGCCGATCAACGCCAGCAGGATGATGCTCGCGCCCATGCTCCACAGCCCCAGCTGATTCACCAGCCATACCCCCAGCGGTGCGCCGATGGCCAGGGCGCCGTAGCTGGCGATGCCGTTCCAGGAAATCACCTTGGCGGTGTTCTGCGCGCCGACCCGGCCGATGCCCCAGCCGATGGCGCCCGAGCCCACCAGGCTTTCCGCGCTGCCCAGGACCAGGCGGCCGATCAGCAGGCTGACCAGGCTCAGGGTCGGCAGGGCCTGTAGCCAGGCCGAGAGCAGCATGAACACCCCGCTCAGGCCGCAGCCGGCCAGGCCGTACATCACCGCGCGCTTGCTGCCCAGGTTGTCGATGATGCGCCCGGCGTACGGTCGGCTGAGCAGGGTGGCCAGGTACTGCACGCTGATCACCAGGCCGGCAATCACTGCGCCAAAACCCAGGTCGCTGTGCACATAGCCCGGCAGTACCGCCAGCGGAATGCCGATATTCAGGTAGCCGATAAAGGTGAACAGAACGATGGAGACGACTTGCAGCGTGACCGTCAAGGGGCGCTGGGAATCTGGCATGGGGAGGGGACCACTGCGACAGCTGAATAGATAGGGTGCTTATGATACCGATGTGCAGGGAGGGGTTGTGGGAGAAATCGACGTGTTGTTCAGATTTTTACCTGGCCAGTTGCCGGCTCAGGCGTCTTTGCTGCCCAGCAAACGGGTGGTAACCAAGGCGGCCAGGGCGTTTTCCTGGGTGCCGAAGCGGGCAAGCAAGGCGGCCTGTTTTTCCGCGCTGAGGCGATTCCACACTTCGATCATCTGTTCGGCAGCGCCGATCAGCACGCTGGCTTGGGTTTCGCTGAAAGATTCGGTCATGGTGTGGCGGGGCTCGGGGGGAGGGTTTCAGGCGGTGTGGAAAGCGCTTGAGTAGCGCTTTCCACACGGTCTGGTTACAGCTCTTCTTCAGTCTTCGCTGTCGGCCTTGCGGCTGTCGGCGGCTTCTTGCACTGCAGGCTTTTGGGCGCTGGCTTGTGGCGGGGTTGTCTGCTCAGTTTCGTGCAGGCTTGGGAAGGGGAGATTCGGGATCTCATGCATGTCGTTGCTCCTCGCAAAGTCTGTTTTTTAAATCGCTGGGTAGATCCGCGCTTTTAAAAAGCCTGGGCAGGATACAGCAGTACAAATGACAGAAAGATTTTTATTTCCCCTCGGTCGAGGGTCATTCGTCAGGTCCCGGGTGTTTTGGTGGCGCGTGACAGTGCATGGCCGCACCGGCCGCGGCCGCCCGGTGTTGCGCCGCAAAGAGCGCTGCACCGGGCTTGTTGCCTAGGGTTGTGGCGGGCTGACGATGATCTTGCCGATCATCTGTGGGTGCAGGACGCAGAAGTACTGGTAGGTGCCGGGGGTATCGAACTGGTAGGAAAAGCGGTCGTTGGTGTCCAGGGCCGCGGAACGGAACAGCGTGTGGGTCTCCGTCACCGTGTGCGGTATCTGATCGTCATTGACCCAGGTGACCCGGGTACCCGCGGTGATTTGCACATCCTGGGGGTTGTACATGAACTCGCGGATATCGATCTTCACCTCCTGGGCCCAGGCCGGCGTTGCCAGGCAGCCCAGGAGTAGCAGCGTGAGCAATGTCTTCATCGCGCGGGACCTCAGACCAGGGTGGAGTCGATTAGCGCCAGGGGATGCTCGCCCTGGGTCGCGCGGACATCGGTGATGCCCAGGTAATTGCGCAATTGATCGGCGGCCACGGTCATCGGCCCCGGGTTCGCCGCCGCGCCGGGAGCCGGTTGCGGGTAGGCGGTGCCGCGAGCGGTATGGAACGTGATGTTGCCCTCGACCTTCTGGATGACCTGATGGATATGGCCGTTGAGGACCGTCACCGAGCCGAAGCGGCGCAGCAGGGCGATGGCCTGGTCGCCGTCCTCGGTGCCCCAGCCCCAGGGCTGGTAGATGGTCCACAACGGGATGTGGGTGAAGACCACGATCGGGGTGCTGCTGGTCACGGCCCGCAGGTCGTCCGCCAGCCAGGCCAGTTGCTCGGCGCCCAGGGTGGCTTCATGGCCGGGCTGCAGGTTGAAGACATTCACCAGGGCAATGAAGTGCACGCCCTGCTGGTCGAAGCTGTACCAGCCGTTGCCCCGCGTGCCCTTGCCATAGCGTTGCAGATAGAGCAGGCCGCCGCCTGCATCGAGGGTGTCGTGCTCGCCTGGTACATAGTGCACGGTGGACGGCAGGCCCTTGAGCAACTGGGCGGCGGTGTCGAACTCTTCAGCCCGGGACAGGTGGCTGATGTCTCCGGTGTGGAGGATCAGCGCGGGCCGCTTGGGCAGGGCAATGACCTTGTCGATGGCCACTTGCAGGGTCTTGACCGGTTCCGGGTTGGCTTCCTTGTTGAAGCCGATATGCGAATCGCTGATCTGCACGAAGTGAAAACTGCTGTTCAGGGCACTGGGATCGGTCGGCTGGCCTGCCTGATCCAGGGCGAAGGCCCGCGGGATACCTCCGCTCAAGGCCCAGATGACGCCGGCGCCGGCCCAGGCCGAGCACTTGAGCAGGGTGCGCCGGTCGGGATTCTGCGGGCCTTCGGTGGTTCGGGTGTGCGATGTGACGGGAGTGTCCATGGTGCGCCCTCGGTAGCGGTCTACAGTGATGGGTCTCACATCTGTAAAACCGCGCGGTGCAGGGCTTTATTCCGGGAAGGCGTATTTTTATTTCGGGAATAAAATGCCGGCTTTCACCGTTATAGGGTGCAAAGGACACGGAGCCACCATGACGCGATTCGAGGAACTGTTCCTGCCGCATCTGAATGCGGCCTATAACCTCGCGCGCTGGCTGACCGATAACGACAGCGCGGCCCAGGACGTGGTCCAGGAAAGCGCGTTTCGCGCGGTGAAGTTTCTCCATCGTTTCGACGGCAGCAATCCCAAGGCGTGGTTTCTGACCATAGTGCGCAACGAAAGCTACAACTGGCTCAAGGCTGCGGCGCGCCAGGGCGCGGTGGCTTTCGACGAGGCTTATGGCGAGGACGACCCGGCCCTGGCCGATGGGCGCACCCCGGAATGGCAGTTGATCCAGGGGCAGGAGGCCGCGCAGTTGCAACAGGCGCTTCAGGCCCTGGCGCCGGTGTTTCGTGAGGTGATAGTGCTCAAGGAGTTGGAAGACATGCCCTACAAGGACATTGCCAAGATCGTCGATATCCCCCTGGGAACGGTCATGTCGCGTCTGGCCAGGGCGCGCTCGCTGCTGCGGCTGCAACTGCAGAAGTCCCGGCCATGATCCACCCCATCGACTGCAAGACCTGCCGGGCCTGGCTGCACGGTGACCTCGACAACGAGTTGGAGACCAATGCCGCTGCCGAGGTGGCCGAGCACCGGCGCCACTGTGCCGAGTGTGCCTGGGAATATGCCGACGCCCAGCGCCTGGTGGCGCAGCTCAGGGCTCACATGCCCCATTACCAGGCGCCGGCAGGTTTGGCCCAGCACCTGCGGGCGAGTCTCGAGGCACCTGCGCCGCCCCGTGAGGGGCGGCTCCAGCGCTGGCTGGGCGGTGATGGTTGGCGTTGGCTGGCCCCGGGGTTTTCAACCCTGGCGCTGGCCTTGTCGCTGATGCTCTACCTGGCGGCGCCCTCTGCCGAGCGGCCGTGGCTGGATGAGGCGGTGTCCAGCCATGTGCGTTCGCTGATGGTCGATCACTTGAATGACGTGGTGTCCTCGGACCGGCACACGGTCAAGCCCTGGTTCACCGGCAAGCTGGATTTTGCCCCGCCGGTCTTCGATTTCAGTCAGCAGGGCTATCCGCTGCTGGGCGGGCGCCTGGACTACCTCCAGCAGCAAAGTGCGGCGGCCCTGACCTACGGCCATGGGCGGCACGTGATCAACCTGTTCATCCTGCCCACGACGCAGGCCGATGGCGCGGCGCAAAACCTCTCCTTGCGCGGCTACAACCTGGTGGCGTGGCGGCACAATCACCTGCGTTTCATCCTGGTGTCGGACCTGGAACAGGGCGAGCTGGCGGCGCTGGGGCAGTTGATCCAGAAAGGCCTTTGAAGGGGGGGGGGGGCTTTTTTTTGGGGGGGGGCAGCGAGGGCGGCCCGAGGGCTTGAGGGCTTGAGGGCTTGAGGGCGGGGGCAGCAAGCCCGGCCTCGGCACCGCAGTGCAAAGGCCGGGCATGCCGGCAGGGGCTGGATTCAGCCCTTGCAGACGCTGGCGATGGCGCGGGCCAGCAGGTCCAGGCGGGTGGCGTCGATCCCGGCCACGTTGGCGCGGCCGGAGCTGACCATGTACACGCTGTGCTGTTCACGCAGCGCCTGCACTTGGGCCGGGCTTAGGCCGGTGTAGGAGAACATCCCGCGTTGCACGCCGATATGGGCGAAGCGCTCGGCCAGACCATGGGGTTGCAAGGCTTCCACCAGGCCGGCGCGCAGTTGCGCGATACGCTGGCGCATGGCTTCGACTTCGTTGACCCACAGGCTTTTCAGTTGCGCGTCGCCAAGGATGGTGGCGACCACCGCGGCGCCGTGGTCCGGTGGCGTGGACCACAGGTTGCGGGCGATGTGGGCCAGTTGGCTGCGCACGTCGAGCAGCTTCTCGGCGTCCTGGGTGCAAACGATCAGGGCGCCGGTGCGATCGCGGTACAGGCCGAAGTTCTTCGAGCAGGAGCTGGTGATCAGCACTTCCGGCAGTTCGGCGGCGAACAGCCGCACTGCCCAGGCATCCTGCTCCAGGCCGTCGCCAAAGCCCTGGTAGGCGAAGTCGATCAGCGGCAGCAGTTGGCGGCTGCGCACCACGTCCAGCACCCGCTGCCAGTCGGCATGGCTGAGGTCGAAGCCCGTCGGGTTGTGGCAGCAGGCGTGCAGTAGCACCACGTCGCCCTTGGGCACCTGGTTCAGGGTGGCCAGCATGGCCTCGACGTCCAGGCGGTTGTCGCTGCCCACATAAGGGTAGTGACTGACCTTGACCCCGGCCGCGGCGAAGATGGTCTCGTGGATCGGCCAGGTCGGATCGCTCAGCCACACGCCCCGGCCCGGAAGGCAGTGGGCGATGAAGTCGGCGCTCAGGCGCAGGGCGCCAGTGCCGCCCGGGGTCTGGGTGGCGCCGGCGCGCTGGCTGGCGATCAGTGGCGAGTCGCTGCCCAGCACCAGTTGATTGATCACCTTGCCGAACGCCGCGTCGCCGTGGCCACCGATGTAGATCTTGGTGTCCTGGCTATCCACCAGGCGCTGCTCGGCCAGTTTCACCGAGCGCGGAATCGGAGTCAGGCCCTGGGCGTCCTTGTAGACGCCCACGCCAAGGTCGAACTTGTTCGGGTTGGGATCGCTGGCGTAGGCCCCCATCAGGCCGAGAATCGGGTCGCCGGGTACCCGGCCGATGGCGTCGAAATGCATTACTTGCGTCCTTCTGCGGTCTTGGCCACTTCGTCGGTACGAGCCGCCATGATGAAGTCGTTGCGGTGCAGGCCCTTGATCGAGTGGCTCCACCAGGTCACGGTGACCTTGCCCCACTCGGTGAGCAGGCCTGGGTGGTGGCCTTCGGCCTCGGAGATCTCGCCCATGGCATTGGTGAAGGCCAGGGCGAACTTGAAGTTCTTGAACAGGAAGACTTTCTCCAACTGCATCACGCCATCGCGAACTTCGATGTTCCAGTCAGGGATCTGCTTGATCAGTACCGGCAGTTCTTCGTCGCTGACTTGAGGGGCATCGGCGCGGCAGGCTTCGCAATGGGCTTGGTTCAGAGCGGTCATGGTGGGTTCCTGAGTTCGATTCTTGTTGGAAGTTACTATCTTTCGCAGCGGCTCGCGAGTGCGGGCCGCTCAGGCCGCCTTGGGTTTTGGCGGAAACTTGGGTGCGTGCAGGCCCAGCTGCATGCCTTGGTGGACCAGCGCCATGATGTCTTCATGGGCCAGGTCGAACAGGCGCTTGAGGTTGGGCAGGACGAAATAGATCGGTTGCAGGATGTCGATGCGATACGGCGTGCGCATGGCTTCCAACGGGTCGAAAGCCTGGTGTTCCGGCTCCTCGGACAGGCTGTACACGGTTTCCTTGGGCGAGGAGAGGATGCCGCCGCCGTAGATGCGCCGCCCGGCCGGGGTGTCCACCAGGCCGAACTCGATGGTCATCCAGTACAGGCGCGCCAGGTACACTCGTTCTTCCTTGGTGGCTTGCAGGCCGAGCTTGCCGTAGGTGTGGGTGAATTCGGCGAACCAGGGGTTGGTCAGCAGCGGGCAGTGGCCAAAGATCTCGTGGAAGATGTCCGGCTCTTGCAGGTAGTCGAGTTCTTCGCGGGTGCGAATGAAGGTCGCCACCGGAAAGCGCTTGCTGGCCAAGAGTTCGAAAAAGGTCTGGAAAGGAATCAGTGCCGGCACCCGGGCCACTTGCCAGCCGGTGGTTTCGCCCAGCACCTTGTTGATTTCGCCCAGTTGCGGAATACGGTCGTGGGGCAGGCCGAGCTTGTCGATGCCGTCCAGGTATTCCTGGCACGCACGGCCTTCGATCACTTTCAGCTGGCGGGTGATCAGGGTATTCCACACCGCGTGTTCTTCGGGTGGGTAGTCGATAAAACCTTGCGCGTCGGGCTCGCGGGCCACGTACTGCGTCTGCTTCATGCTGCTCTCCTGCCAGGGGATGCGTTCTTGTTATGTGTGACCCCAGTGTTACCCGAGGGTGCGACGCTTTGCAGCAGGCGTTCGGCGGGCGAGAGGGGCCGTTGGGCGGCTATTCGTAAAGTAATCGTTACGGTTTTGCCCGGGTGGCCGGCATGTTGTGGGTTTTCGGGTTTGAAAAAGCCCTTTGCTGTCACATAATCTTGACGATTATCTGCGTCACCCCGCAGAAAGTTTGCAAAGGCCGGCGCCAAAAGCGTCGGTTTTCGGCGTTTATGCCCTTTATCATCAGCTCCGGGCCTTCTTTTATGCGTATCAAAGTTCATTGCCAGAACCGCATCGGCATCCTGCGCGACATTCTCAATCTGCTGGTGGAGTACGGGATCAACGTGGCCCGTGGCGAAGTGGGGGGCGAGCATGGCAACGCCATCTACCTGCACTGCCCGAACCTGATCAATCTGCAGTTCCAGGCGTTGCGCCCCAAGTTCGAATCCATTGCCGGGGTCTTTGGTGTGAAGCGCGTCGGGCTGATGCCCAGCGAGCGCCGGCATATGGAGCTCAATGCGCTGCTGGGGGCGCTGGAGTTCCCGGTGCTGTCCATCGATATGGGCGGCTCCATCGTTGCCGCCAACCGGGCGGCGGCGCAATTGCTGGGGGTGCGGGTGGATGAGGTGCCGGGGATTCCCCTGTCGCGCTATGCCGAGGACTTCGACTTGCCGGAACTGGTACGGGCCAACCAGTCGCGGATCAACGGGCTGCGGGTCAAGGTCAAGGGCGATGTGTTCCTGGCGGATATCGCCCCGCTGCAATCCGAGCACGACGACAGCGAGGCCATGGCCGGCGCGGTATTGACCTTGCATCGGGCGGACCGGGTCGGTGAGCGCATCTACAACGTGCGCAAGCAGGAGTTGCGCGGTTTCGACAGTATTTTCCAGAGTTCGAAAGTCATGGCAGCGGTGGTGCGTGAGGCGCGGCGCATGGCGCCGCTGGATGCGCCGCTGCTGATCGAGGGCGAAACCGGCACCGGCAAGGAGCTGCTGGCCCGCGCCTGCCACCTGGCCAGCCCCCGCGGGCAGTCGCCGCTGATGGCCCTGAACTGCGCCGGGTTGCCGGAGTCCATGGCCGAGACCGAGTTATTCGGCTACGGCCCTGGAGCCTTCGAGGGGGCTCGGGCAGAGGGCAAGCTGGGGCTGCTGGAACTGACCGCGGGCGGCACCCTGTTTCTCGATGGGGTTGGGGAGATGAGCCCACGCTTGCAGGTCAAGCTGCTGCGCTTCTTGCAGGATGGCTGCTTCCGCCGGGTGGGCAGCGATGAGGAGGTGTACCTGGATGTGCGGGTGATCTGTGCCACCCAGGTTGACCTGTCCGAGCTGTGCGCGCGTGGCGAGTTTCGCCAGGATCTGTATCACCGGCTGAATGTGCTGTCGCTGCATATTCCACCGTTGCGCGAGTGCCTCGACGGCTTGACGCCGCTGGTGGAGCACTTCCTCGACCAGGCCAGCCGGCAGATCGGCTGTCCTTTGCCACGGCTGGTGCCCGCAGCCATGGAGCGTCTGAGCCACTACCATTGGCCGGGCAATGTGCGTCAGTTGGAGAACGTGCTGTTCCAGGCGGTCTCGCTGTGCGATGGCGGTACGGTCAAGACCGAGCACATCCGCCTGCCGGACTATGGCGCGCGCCAACCGCTGGGCGATTTTTCCCTGGAGGGCGGCCTGGAGCAGATTGTCGGACGCTTTGAAAAGGCGGTGCTCGAAAGTCTGTATGCCGAGCACCCCAGCAGCCGTCAGTTGGGCAAGCGGCTGGGAGTGTCCCACACCACCATCGCCAACAAGTTGCGCCAATACGAGGTTGGCAAGGAATCGCCGGAATGAAAAAAGCCCCGCTTAAGTAGCGTAATGCTGTTCACTTAAGCGGCCGAACGAGCGGGGGGGGGGGGGGCTTGTTGTGGTGACAAGGCCTGTTGTGGCGAGGGAGCTTGCTCCCGCTCGGCCGCGTAGCGGTCGTAGAGCCTGCCAGCGCGGTTCATCAGGCTCACCGCGTGGACGCTACTGGGGGCGCTGCGCACCCCAGCGGGAGCAAGCTCCCTCGCCACAGGGCAATGCTCTGCACTTGAGCGGCCGAACGAAGAATGTCTCTTTTGGGGCGGCAGCGAAGCCCAAAAAACGGCGCTTGCTCATCTTGAGGAAGCGCCGTTTTTTGTTAAGTGAACAGCATTACGCTGAAGTAGCGGGGCTTTTCGTTTGGCTCGGGGCTGGCGCCCGCGTGCAGGTAGTCGTAGCTGGGCACGACGCGCAGGCGTGGTTCGTCGAAGAAGTAGTCTCGAGGGTCGATGCCGATCTCGTGAATTAAGCCGAGGATCAGATCCTTGGCGCGCTGGTTGTTGGTGAACTGGCCCTTGAGCCGGGTAACCCGGCTGACGAACTCTTCCACCGGTATCAGGGTGTGCAGTGCCGGGTGGTTGGTCTCGCCATCGAACGCCACCGTGATGCTTTCCTTGGTGGTCATTGGTTTAGGTGTCGGCCCCCCCCTGCAAACTGAAGTTGCAAGCGCCAGCGACTGTGCCTAGCAAGAACCGTTCACAAAGTGTCGGCTTGGCGGTCAGAATTTACCCCGGGGCGCGACCGATACTTGCCGTTAGCGGCATAAGTCCGCCGTTTTTTCGTCTCTTGGCTCGTCTTGAAAATCACGCTGCATGCGGCAAAGCCCCGGCCTGCATGGTGTGCGTTGCTGGGTGTGGAAGTTGGTGTAGAAATTGCTTGCGCCATGGCCACTACAGTGTGGGGCGGCAAACGTCCGGCAGATGAGGAACGATTGTGGACAAGTACCTTTATGTGGCAATGACCGGCGCCAGCCAGAACGCACTGGCGCAAAAGGCTCATGCCAACAATCTGGCGAACATCTCCACCAACGGCTTTCAGCGCGACCTGGAACAGGCGCGCGCGATGCCGGTGTTTGGTGACAGTTTTCCGGCGCGGGCGTTTGCCATGGGCGAACGGCCGGCGACGGATTTTACTCCCGGCTCCATGGTGGAGACCGGTCGCGACCTGGACGTGGCCGTCAGCGGCAAGGGTTGGATCGCCGTGCAGAGCCCCGATGGCAGCGAAAGCTATGTGCGCACCGGCAGCTTGAATGTTGACGCCCTGGGCATACTGCGCGCCGGCAACGGCATGCCGGTCATGGGCAATGGCGGTCCGATCGCCGTGCCGCCGGAGCAGAAGATTGAAGTCGGCCAGGACGGCACCATCAGCATTCGTGCCATGGGCGAGGGCCCGCGGGTCATGGCCGAGGTTGACCGTATCAAGCTGGTCAATCCGGACATCAAGAACCTGACTAAAGGCCTGGACGGTTCGATCAAGACCAAGGACGGCCAGCCGGCACCCGCCGATGCCAATGTCCAGGTGGTCTCGGGCTTCCTGGAGTCGAGCAACGTCAATGCCGTTGAAGAAATGACCGCGGTGCTGGCCTTGTCCCGGCAGTTCGAATTGCACGTGAAGATGATGAACAGCGCCAAAGAAGACGACCAGGCCATGGCTCGGGTCTTGCAGATCAGCTAATTACCAGTATCTAGCGCCGTAAAACAGGCGCGAGAGGAGAATCGAATGCTTCCGGCTCTATGGGTTGCCAAAACCGGTCTGTCCGCCCAGGACACCAACCTGAGTGTCATTTCCAACAACCTGGCGAACGTCTCGACCACGGGTTTCAAACGTGATCGCGCGGAATTCCAGGACCTGCTGTACCAGATCAAGCGCCAGCCGGGTGCCCAGACCACCCAGGACAGCGAACTGCCAAGCGGCCTGCAGGTCGGTACCGGTGTGCGCATCGTCGGCACCCAGAAGAACTTCAATGCCGGCAGCCTGCAGACCACCGAACAGCCTCTGGACCTGGCCATCAACGGCCGCGGTTTCTTCCAGATCCTGCAGCCTGATGGCACCACGGCCTATACCCGTGACGGCACCTTCCACCTGAACTCCAATGGCCAGATCGTCACCGCCGGCGGTTTTGCCCTGGAGCCGGCGATTGTCGTGCCCAACGACGCGCAGACCTTCACCGTGGGTCAGGACGGCACCGTGTCCATCACCGTCGCCGGCAACCCGGCGTCCCAGGTGATCGGCAACTTGCAAACCGCCGACTTCATCAACCCGGCCGGCTTGCAGTCCCAGGGCGGCAACCTGTTCCTGGAAACCGCCGCCAGTGGTGCGCCGCAGATCGGCACCCCGGGGCTCAACGGTTTCGGCACCACGCTGCAGAACACCCTGGAAGCATCCAACGTCAGCACCGTTGAAGAGATGGTCAACATGATCACCACTCAGCGCGCCTACGAGATGAACTCCAAGGTGATCTCCACCGCCGACCAGATGCTCTCGTTCATAACGCAGAAGCTGTAATCAAGTCTTGAGGTCGCCACGGGTCTGAAGTGGCGTACCGGCAACATCGTGAGGAAGGGTCATGAATCGGTTTATTTGTGTTCTAGCGCTGAGTGGGAGTGCCGTGCTCGCGGGCTGTGTTGCCCCACCGCCCAAGCCCAATGACCCTTACTACGCGCCGGTGTTGCCGCGTACGCCGCTGCCTTCCGCGTCCAACAATGGCTCTATCTATCAGGCCGGTTTCGAACAGAACCTGTACAGCGACCGCAAGGCCTTCCGGGTCGGCGATATCATCACCATCACCCTCAACGAGAAGACCGCGGCCAGTAAAGGTGCCAACTCGGCGCTGACCAAGACCAGTTCCAACAGCGTTGGCCTGACCTCGCTGTTTGGTTCCGTGCCCAACACCAACAACCCTCTGGGTAGTGGTGACCTGACCCTGAATGCCGGCTACAGCGGCAACCGCGCCACCAAGGGCGACAGCAAGGCCGCCCAGAGCAACAGCCTGACCGGTTCGATCACTGTGACCGTGGCTGACGTGCTGCCCAACGGCATCATCGCGGTACGCGGCGAAAAGTGGATGACCCTCAACACCGGCGACGAGCTGGTGCGGATTGCCGGCCTGGTGCGGGCGGACGATATCGCCACCGACAACACGGTGTCTTCGACCCGGGTCGCGGATGCGCGCATCACTTACTCGGGTACCGGCTCGTTCGCCGATGCCAACCAGCCTGGCTGGTTCGACCGTTTCTTCCTCAGCCCGCTGTTCCCTTTCTAGGTGATGAGAAGCCTCATGTTCAACTTCAAGCACCTGATGGCGGCGGCCTTGTTGCTGTCCACTTCCCTGGGCGTTCAGGCCGAGCGGTTGAAGGATATCGCCAGTATTTCCGGCGTGCGTTCCAACCAGTTGATCGGTTACGGCCTGGTGGTCGGGCTTAACGGCACTGGCGACCAGACGACCCAGACCCCGTTCACCCTGCAGACCTTCAACAACATGCTGTCGCAGTTCGGCATCAAGGTGCCGGCCGGTTCCGGCAACGTGCAGTTGAAGAACGTTGCGGCGGTGTCGATCAGTGCTGATCTGCCGGCGTTCGCCAAGCCGGGCCAGCAGGTGGATGTCACCGTTTCCTCCATCGGCAACTCCAAGAGCCTGCGTGGCGGCACTTTGCTGTTGACGCCGCTCAAGGGGATTGATGGCAACGTCTACGCCATCGCCCAGGGCAACCTGGTGGTGGGGGGCTTCGACGCCGAAGGGCGCGACGGCTCGAAGATCACCGTCAACGTACCGTCGGCGGGACGGATTCCTGGCGGCGCCTCGGTAGAGCGTGCCGTGCCCAGTGGTTTCAACCAGGGCAACAGCCTGACCCTGAACCTCAATCGTTCGGATTTCACCACGGCCAAACGCATTGTCGACAAGATCAACGACATGCTTGGCCCGGGTGTGGCCCAGGCCATCGACGGCGGCTCGATCCGGGTTACCGCGCCCCTGGACCCAAGCCAGCGGGTGGATTACCTGTCGATCCTGGAAAACCTGGAAGTCGATCCGGGGCAGGCGGTGGCCAAGGTCATCATCAACTCCCGTACCGGCACCATCGTCATTGGCCAGAACGTCAAGGTCTCGCCGGCGGCGGTGACCCACGGCAGCCTGACCGTGACCATTACCGAAGACCCGATCGTCAGCCAGCCCGGTCCTCTGTCCAATGGCCAGACCGCGGTAGTGCCCCGTTCGCGGGTCAACGCCCAGCAGGAAGCCAAGCCGATGTTCAAGTTTGGCCCGGGTACCACCCTGGATGAAATCGTCCGTGCGGTGAACCAGGTGGGGGCCGCGCCAGGTGACTTGATGGCGATCCTCGAAGCCTTGAAACAGGCCGGTGCCTTGCAGGCCGACCTGATTGTGATTTGAGGTGAGCGCCATGGATATACGTAAGAGCGGACTGATTGGCAGCGGCGACTCCGGGTCCTATTCCGACCTCAACCGCCTGCAGCAACTGAAGGTTGGCGACAAGAATGGCGAAGCCAACGTGCGCAAGGTGGCGCAGGAGTTCGAGTCGCTGTTCCTCAATGAAATGCTCAAGTCCATGCGCAAGGCCACGGACGTCATTGCTCAGGACAACCCGCTCAATACCCCGGCCGCCAAGCAGTACCAGGACATGTACGATCAGCAGCTGGCGGTGTCCCTGTCTCGCGAGGGCGGCGGTATCGGCCTGGCCAACGTGCTGATGCGCCAGATGATGAAGAACAAGCCCGTCCACCCGGAGGCAGCCGGCACGGCCTTGACGGCCGCTGCGCCCGTGGCGACCCCGACTCCGATTGCCGCAGGCACCACCGCTCAGGATGGTCCGTTGAGCCGGGTCAATGGCCAGCGGCCAATGTGGGCTTCGCGGGCGAAGGATCCGTTGCGCAGCACGGTGTCGCACAACGATATGGCGCTGCTCAATCAGCGGCGCCTGTCGCTGCCGAGCAAGCTCACTGATCGTCTGTTGACCGGCATCGTGCCCTCGGCCGGGGCGGTCGAGGGGGGTGTGCAGAACGCTGCGCCGACCCGCAACAGCGCAGCGGCCGATGCCGTGCTGCGTGGCGAATGGCGAGTCAACCAGGGGTATGCCGCGTCCCAGGGCAAGATGCGGGTCTATGGTCGGGCCATGGCCCAGCCGCCATTGGCACCGGCCAAGCGCGCCTTCAGTTCTGCCGACGACTTCGTCGCCACCATGTTGCCAATGGCGCAGCAGGCGGCCCAGCGGATTGGCGTCGATCCACGCTATCTGGTGGCCCAGGCCGCGCTGGAAACCGGCTGGGGCAAATCAGTGATGCGCCAGCAGGATGGCAGCAGCAGTCACAACCTGTTCGGCATCAAGGCCGGCAAGAGCTGGCAGGGTGCCCAGGCCCGGGCGATCACCAGTGAGTTCCGCAATGGGCAGATGGTCAAGGAGACGGCGGCGTTCCGTTCCTACGATTCCTATCAGGACAGCTTCCACGATCTGGTGACCTTGTTGCAGAGCAACAATCGCTATCAAGAAGTGTTGAAGGTGGCCGATAAACCAGAACAGTTTGTTCGCGAGTTGCAAAAAGCCGGGTATGCAACGGACCCGGATTACGCTAGCAAGATTTCGCAGATAGCCAAGCAGATGAAGAACTACCAGAACTACGCTGCGGCGGGCGTTTCCACGAATTTATAAGGTCTGAATCATGAGTTTGCTCAATATCGGGATGTCGGGGCTGGCCGCCAGCCAAACGTCGTTGATGACCACGGGTAACAACATTGCCAACGCCGACACCGCCGGGTACTCGCGCCAGCAGACCGTGCAGGGCACCAAGGCCTCCGCCCAGTTCGGCAATGTCTTCATCGGCACCGGTACCACCCTGGCCGACGTGCGCCGGGTGTACAACAGCTTCCTCGATGCCCAGTTGCGCACCGCCACGTCCCTCAACAGTGACGTTGCGGCCTACCAGGGCCAGATCAGCCCGATCGACCAGTTGCTGTCGGACAACGGCACCGGCATGAACGGCGCCCTGACCAAGTTCTTCGCCTCGCTGCAGAACCTCAACGCCAAGCCCACCGACGAGGCCTCTCGGCAGTTGCTGCTCAGCGACACTCAGGCCTTGAGCAACCGTTTCAACTCGGTGTCCAGCCAGCTCAACGAGCAGAACAGCAACATCAATGGCAACCTGGCGAGCATGGCCGACCAGGTCAACAAGTTGGCCAACACCGTGGCTCAGCTCAACCAGAAGATTTCCGAGCTGTCGACCAACGGCAACGGCATGCCCAACGACCTGTTGGATGCTCGTAATGAAACCGTGCGCCAGCTTTCGACGTTCATCGGTGTTCAGGTATCGGAGCGTGGTTCGAGCCTCGATCTGTACCTGGGCAGCGGCCAGCCATTGGTGATGGGCAACTCCGCCAACACCCTGGAAGTGGTGCAGGGCAAGACTGATCCGACCCGCTCCATGCTGCAGATCAATCGGGGTACCAGTACCGCGGACATCACCAACGTCACCACGGGTGGCGAGATTGGCGGCCTGTTGCGCTATCGCAGCGAAGTGCTGGACCCGGCAATGAATGAACTGGGGCGCGTGGCCCTGGTGGTAGCCGACCAGATGAACAGCCAGATGGCTCAGGGCATCGACAAGAACGGTGAATTCGGCGGCAACCTGTTCAACGATATCAACAGCCTCAGGATGATCAGCCAGCGCAGTATGGCCAACGCCGCCAACAGTGCCGGTTCGGGCAACTTCAATGTGACGATCAAGGACACCGGCAAGCTGAGCACCAATGACTACACGGTGACCTTCAGCAGCGCCACGGATTACAGCGTCAAGCGTTCCGATGGCACCGACCTGGGCAGCTTCAGCACGACCACCAGCCCGGCGCCGGTGATCGACGGCTTTTCGCTGAACCTCAGTGGTACGGTGGCCGCCGGTGACAGCTTCAAGATCATCCCGACCCGCAATGCCGCGGCTACCATCCAGACGGAAATGACCGACTCCAAGCGCCTGGCACTGGCCGCGCCGTTGAAGGCCGAGCTCGGTGCCGGGGTCAAGAGCTCCCTGAGCATTTCTTCGCAGCCGTCCCTGGCGGTGCCGATCGACAACTACGATGCAGCCAGCAAGCTGGAAATGCAGACCGCCCTCAAGAACTCCGGCCCGGTCAAGGTGGTGTTCAATACCGCGTCCGGCGGCAGCCAGACCTACGATTACTTTGACGCCAAGGGCGTCAAGATGGGCAGCGGCTCCATCGTGCCGGGGCAGAGCAATGTCCTGAACCTGCAAGTCAATATGCTCGATGCCAGCGGTAACCCGATCACCGACGGCGGCACGCCACCCGTGACCAAGACCTTCACGGTGCAGATGACCGTTGCCGGTTCGCCCAACGCCGGTGACAACATGAGCATTTCGGTGAATGGCGCTGGTTCTTCCGATAACCGCAACGGCCTGGCGTTGTCGGGCCTGCAGACCAAGCAGACCGTGGACACCGGTTCGGCGAGCAAGGGCATCACGCTGGTGGATGCCTACGGCAAGCTGATCGAGAACGTCGGCGCCAAGGCCAGCCAGGCCAAGCTCGACACCGCTGCCAACGGTTCCATCCTGGCCAACGCCAAGGGCGCCCGGGACTCGCTGTCCGGGGTCAACCTGGATGATGAGACTGGCAACCTGGTCAAGTTTCAGCAGTACTACACAGCGTCTTCGCAGATCATCAAGGCTGCGCAGGAAACCTTCAGCACGCTGATCAACAGCCTTTAAGGAGCCGTAGCCCATGCGCATTTCCACCGCCCAGTATTACGAGACTTCGGCTGCCAACTATCAGAAGAACTTCTCCAACGCGATCAAGAGCGGCGAAGAGGCCAGCAGCCTGGTCCGGGTCAAGACCGCCGCCGACGATCCGGTGGGCGCTGCCCGTCTGCTGCAATTGGGTCAGCAGGCTTCGCTGCTTGATCAATACAAGGCCAACAGCAACTCGATCAAGGCTTCCCTGGGCCAGGCCGAGTCGGTGATGACCAGCATCAACAACGTCCTGGATCGGGCCAAGCAACTGGCCACCGGCGCGGGCAGCGCCGGTTACACCGATGCCGACCGGCAGGCCAACGCTTCCGAGCTGGGGCAGATCGAAGAGCAACTGCTGAGCCTGATGAACTCTCAGGACGAAAACGGCAAGTACCTCTTCGGTGGTTCCAAGGACGACGTTCCGCCGTTCAGCCGCAACTCCGATGGCACCTACAGCTACAACGGTGACCAGAGCAGCCTGAAGCTGCCGGTGGGCGACACCATGATGATGGCTGCCAACAGCACCGGTTGGGATGTGTTCCAGCAGGCGCTCAACACCAGTCGTAGCCAGGTCACCATGACCTCGCCGGCGGTGGATGATGGGCGGGTTTCCCTGTCCAATGGCCAGATGAGCAACAGTGGCAGCTACAACAGCCAGTTCCGCGCTGGCGAGCCTTACACCGTGTCGTTCGTCAGCGGTACCCAGTTGAAGATCCTTGATGGCAGCGGCAACGATGTGACCGCTGAGGCCAGCAAGGGCGGTGTGGTCGATACTTCGCCGAATCAGACGGTGAGTTTCCGGGGTGTCGATCTGAACCTGAACGTCAATCTCAAGTCTGGCGATGTCGCCAATGCGGTGCTGCCGGGCCACAGTTTCACCTTGGCGTCGAAGCCGGACACCTTCAACGTTGCACGTTCTCCGGGCAACCCGAGCATGACTCAGGTTTCAGCCACCAGCGTGACGGATCCGGTGGCCTACAACTCGACGTTCCCGAGCGGCAATGCAGTGCTCAAGTTCACCAGCGCCACCAACTTTGACCTCTATGCCGCGCCGCTGACCGCTGACAGCAAGCCGGTGTCCTCGGGTGTGGTAGGGCCGGGCAATATCGCCACTGCGGCGGGCGTGAGCTTCACCCTGACGGGTGCGCCTTCGCCGGCTGCCAACGATCAGTTCAGCGTCTCGGTCAACACCCACGAAACCCAGAACATCCTGGACACCGTGAGTCAGTTGAAAAACGCCTTGAACGTACCCACTGACGGTAACGTCCTGGCGACCCAGAAGCAGCTGGCGGACCTCGCCTCGGGGATGGCCAACCTGGCCAGTGGTGTCGATCAGCTGTCCATCGGCATCAGCTCCATCGGTGGTCGTGGTTCGGCGCTGGACACCCAGAACGAAATCAACGAAAGCCTGGCGGCAGCCAACGTCACCACGCGTTCCGCCATCAGTGATTCCGATCCGGCCGAAGTCATGACTCGTCTGACCCTGCAGCAGACCATGTTGCAGGCCTCGCAGTTGGCCTTCAGCAAGATCACTCAGCTCGGCCTGTTCAACAAGGTCTGAGTACAGGGCGTTCGAGGCCTGCCTCGAACGCCGTGATCGTCGAGCCGCCGGCCGTCTTTTTTAAGCGGTTCTGCAGCCCTGGTCTTTCTGGCCGGGGCTCGCCGCTCGAGAGTTTGCAACCGTGAACCAAGCCCCTCTAGTCAGCATCGTTATCCCCGCCTTCAACCCGCGCTTCTTCAGTCAGGCCCTCGAGAGTGCCCTGGCCCAGACCTACCAGCCCCTGGAAATCGTCATTTGCGACGACAGTGCCGACGATCAGATCCAGCGTATCGTCGAGGCCATTACCGAGCCTGCACACCCTGTGCGCTATCTGCGCAACCCGCAGCGCCTGGGGTTGCAGAAGAACGTGTTGCGCTGCGTTGAAGAGGCTCGTGGCGAGCTGATCAAGGTCTTGTGTGACGACGATCGCTTGTTTTCGCCGAGCGTCGCCGAACAGGCACCAGCATTGCTCGACAATCCCGATGTCAGCCTGGTGTTCGCGTTAAGAGTGTTCAGTGACGCGGGCAATTTCATCCTGCCGTCGCGGATCGACAACTGTCGCTTTACCCGGGGCGATACATTGCTCAAGGGCGATGACCTGTTGGCGGTTTTTGAAACCATGCCGAAAAACTTCGTGGGCAATTTCAGCGCTGCTCTGATGCGTCGCGCTGATGTGCTCGAGTTGTTGCCTGCATTGATTCAGGAGGGCGCCGGATTTCTCGCCTTGCTCGACCTGGCCTTGTTTATCTGCCTGATGCGTCGCGGCAATGTTGTTGCGCTGACCAGCGTCTTGAGTTGTGAGCGGCTCTACCCCGGGCGCCTCAGTGGCACGCCGGAAATGCTCAAGTTCGCCGCTGCCGAGTGGCAATGGCTGGCGCAGATGCTGGCGGTCCGTAGTGGTGAGCCTGCGCCCGCTTCAGGTTGGGTGCGTACTGTGAAGCTGTACCAGGCCCATGAGCAGCCGCGTCCGTGGCAGGAGCTGTTCGTGGTGCGGATACTGGGCAATCGCAATACCGTGGTAAACGGACGGGTCGGTGGCGGGAGCCAGAGCTACGAGGAGTTCTATCGAGAGTGGCTGGCTGTGCGCAAGTTCTCGACGACGGAACAGCGGCTGATGGCGCAGCGTATCGACAGTTGGCCGCGGCGGGTGCAGATCGTGCCCGTGGTTATCGACTTCGAGGCCGATAGCGCCGCGCTCCAGCGGACCCTGGACAGTCTGGCCGAGCAGCTCTATGCGCCTCAGGCGGTGGTGGTGCTGTCCGATGCCGAATGTGAGATCGGCGAGCGGGTACTGCAGCAACCCCTGCGCGCCGATTGGGCCGGGCAGCTCAATGAGTGGGTGCCGCAACTGGAGGGCTGCGACTGGTTTTATCTGGTGCGGGCCGGTGATCGTCTGCGGGATTCGGCTTTGCTGGTGCTGGCCGAACGCATCGCCAACACCTCGGGCATGCTCTGTGCCTATAGCGATGAAGGTGCACTGCTGGAGGGGGAGTCGGTTGAACCGGTCTTCAAGCCCGACTTCAACCTCGATCTGATGCGTTCCTATCCTTATGTCGGCCGGGCCCTGGCTTTCTCCCGCGAGCGTTTCATGGCCGAGGGCGGCTTCGATTCTGCCCATGGCGAGCTGGCGCCTCAAGACCTGCTGTGGCGACTGGTGGAAGGCGCAGGCCCGCAGACCATCGAACACATCGCCGATATCCAACTGGAGTCGGAATTTACATTTGCTCAGTGGCTGTCGCGGTCGCAGGTGATCGAGGCCAGTGAGGGACTGGTGGCTGCGCATCTGCGGCGTATCGGCGTTGAGCACCGGATCCGTCATGACGACTTGCCCTTGCTCAACCGCATCGATTATCTGCATCAGGCGCGGCCATTGGTGTCGATCATCGTCAGTTGCGGTGATTCGCTGTCGGCTCTGCAGCGCTGTGTCGAAGGTCTGATCGAGCAGACCGCCTACAACCGTTACGAGCTGTTGCTGGTGGATGCCGGCAGTCGCGATCCGGCCATGGCGGGCTGGCTGGCGGCCATGGCGCAGTTGGGGGGCGGCATGTTGCGGGTGCTGCCCTACGAGGGTCCGGACAACCAGGCGATGCGGGTCAATGCTGTTGCGCAACAGGCTCGTGGTGAGTACCTGTTGCTGCTGAGCCCCTGGGCACGGATCTGTACCGGTGACTGGCTGGATGAGCTGCTCAACCAGGCTCAGCGCCCGGAAGTCGGCGTGGTCGGTGCGCGGATACTGGACATGGACGGTTCTATCCTGCATGCCGGGCAGGTGCTGGGCTTGGCTGGTCCTGTGGGTTCGCCTTATGTCGGCGAGATGCTGGGTGTGCGCGGGTACATGCAGCGGCTGCAAGTGGTGCAAAACTGGAGCTCGGTCAGTGGCGACTGCCTGATGGTGCGCAAGGAAGTGTTCTGCGCTCTCGGCGGCCTGGATGAGCAATACGTCAGTGGCGAGCTCGGTGCGGCGGACCTGTGCCTGCGGGTGGATCGTGATGGCTATCTGGTGGTCTGGACGCCTTATGCCACCTTGATGCTGGGTGCGGTCGAGCAGCAGCCGGAGGCAATCGAGCACCGGCCAGAACGGGAAGCGGAGTGCGAGAGTTTCTATCTTCAGTGGCTGCCCAAGATCGCTCGGGACCCCGCATACAATCCGGCTCTGAGTCTGGGCTTCTCCAGCTTCAGCCTTGAGCCGACCTTGCGTAACCACTGGGATCCATTTTGCAGTCGGGCCTTGCCGCTGATACTGGGCTTGCCGGTCAACACCAGCGCGGTCGGCCACTACCGGGTCACCGCGCCCCTGAATGCGCTCGAGGAGGCAGGGCGGGTTATGGGGCGGGTAGCCTACGAGTCGCCGACGATGGTGGAAATCGAGCGTCTGTCTCCCGATACCATCGTGCTTCAGTGTCGGTACAGCGAGGGCGCGGCCGACGATATTCTGCGGATGAAAAAGTACTCCAGTGCGCTGCGTATTTTTGAGATTGATGACTACATCGTCAATGCGCCGAAGAAGAATATCCATGCGCGGAACAAGCCGGAGAATACCGAGCAATTGCTCCGTGAGGGGATCGCCTTGTGCGATCGTTTGCTGGTCACCACCCAGCCGCTGGCTGATGCGCTGTCCAGCATGCACAGCGACATCCGTGTCGTGCCCAATATGCTCTCGCCCGATCCTTGGGCGACGCTCACCAGTCGGCGGGGCACGTCCAGCAAGCCGCGTATCGGTTGGGGTGGGGGGACCAGCCACACGGGGGACCTGGAGATTATTGCCGAGGTGGTGCGCGAGCTGGCCAAGGAGGTGGAGTGGGTATTCTTCGGCATGTGTCCGGACGCATTGCGTCCCTATGTGCACGAATTCTATCCGGCGATCGGTTTGCAGGCCTATCCGTTCAAGTTGGCCAGCCTGAACCTCGATCTGGCTCTGGCTCCGCTGGAATTCCATATCTTCAACGACTGCAAGAGCAACCTGCGGCTACTGGAGTACGGGGCCTGCGGTTATCCGGTGATCTGCACCGATACTGAGGCCTATCGCGGTTTCCTGCCTTGTACCCGGGTCCGTAGCAACAGTACCGAGGAGTGGTTGCAGGCGATCCGCATGCACCTGGCCGATCCGGCAGCCAGCTATCGCATGGGCGATGAGTTGCGTGAGGCGGTGCATCGCGACTTCATGCTGCGCAGTGACAACCTGCAGCACTGGTTGTGGGGTTGGTTACCGGACTGATTCCATTGCTGGCCGGGACGTTTCGTGCTGTGACCGGCTGTTCAGACAAGCCCCTGTCGGAGATAACGGCCAGGGGCTTTCTTTTAGCGCGTCCCAAGGCATCCCCTGCGCAATTGGCGCACTTCCTGCAAGTCCCTTGCATATCGCCATAAAACCTTCGCAGCGACGCTGTGCAAGGGATCTGGCTGCGAATGAATGATCTGCGGCTGGTGCTCAGCCAGGTCTCAGGAGGGCTGATACAGCCCGCGAAGAGCAAGAGGACAGCGATGAAGGCCGTAATTCTGGCTGGTGGACTGGGTACGCGAATCAGCGAAGAGTCCCACCTCAAGCCCAAGCCCATGATCGAGATCGGTGGCAAGCCAATTCTTTGGCACATCATGAAGCAGTATTCCGCCCACGGAATTCATGATTTCGTGATTTGCCTGGGCTACAAGGGCTACGCGATCAAGGACTTCTTTGCCAACTACTTCCTGCACACCTCGGATGTCACCTTCGACATGCGCAACAATCGCATGGACGTGCATCAGAACTACAGCGAGCCGTGGAGCGTGACGCTGATCGACACCGGCGAGGAAACCATGACCGGTGGGCGCCTGCGCCGTGCCGGGCGCTACCTGCAGGATGAAGAGGCGTTCTGCTTTACCTACGGCGATGGTGTGTCGGACCTGAACATCGGCGCCCTGGTGGATTTTCATAAGGCTCACGGCAAGCTGGCCACCGTGACCGCAGTACAGCCGCCAGGCCGCTATGGCGCTCTGGAGCGTGATGGCGACCAGGTCCTGGGGTTCACTGAAAAACCTCGTGGCGACGGCGGCTGGATCAATGGCGGGTTCTTCGTCTTGTCGCCCAAGGTGCTGTCCTATATCGATGGCGACAGTACCACCTGGGAAGCCGAGCCACTGATGCAACTGGCCAGGAACCAGCAATTGCGTGCATTCGAGCACGGTGGTTTCTGGCAGCCAATGGACACCCTGCGCGACAAGAACCATCTGGAACAGCTCTGGCAAAGCGGGGAGGCCCCGTGGAAGCAATGGGACTGAGCCAGGAGTTCTGGCGTGGCAAACGGGTCTTGCTGACCGGCCATACCGGTTTCAAGGGCAGTTGGCTGAGCCTGTGGCTGCAGAGCCTGGGGGCCGAGGTCAGTGGTTTTGCCCTGGACCCGAGTACCGAGCCGAGCCTGTTCGAACTGGCGCGGGTGGCCGAAGGCATCAATGATCATCGCGGTGATTTGCGCGACCTGGGCAGCCTGTTGGAGTTGATCGCCCAGGTCGAGCCGGAAATCGTCTTGCACCTGGCGGCCCAGCCCCTGGTGCGCGAGGCCTATCGCGACCCGTTAGGGACTTATTCGAGCAATGTCATGGGCACCCTCAACCTGCTGGAGGCGATCCGCCAGGTGGGCGGGGTGCGCGCCTGTGTGCTGGTGACCACCGACAAGGTCTACGCCAACCAGGAGTGGCTGTGGCCCTACCGGGAAAACGAACCCTTGGGCGGTCATGACCCCTACAGCAGCAGCAAGGCCTGTTGCGAGCTGCTAGCCCAGTCCTATGCCTCTTCGTTCTTTGCCGCCGAGCGTTATGCCGAACATGGCCTGGCCTTGGCCACGGCACGCGCGGGCAACGTCCTGGGCGGTGGCGACTTTGCCCCCGAGCGGTTGATTCCCGATGTGCTCAAGGCCTGGTCCGCCGACGAGCCGGTGACCTTGCGTTATCCGCAGGCCGTGCGCCCCTGGCAGCATGCCCTGGAGCCCCTGGCCGGTTATCTGCAACTGGCGGCCGGCCTGTATGAGCAGGGTCCGCACTACGCGGGGGCCTGGAACTTCGGTCCTGGCGAGCAAGACATGTGCAGCGTCGGTGAAGTGGTGGAACTGCTGGCCCGGCACTGGCCAGAAGCCCCTGGCCTGCGTATCGAGCCCAGTGAATTGCACGAGGCGGGTCTGTTGCGTCTGGACAGCAGCCGCGCGCGACAGTTGCTCGGCTGGAAACCTCGCTGGAGCCTGGAGCAATGCCTGGCGCAGACCCTGGACTGGCACCTGGCCTGGAAGAGCGGCGCGGACATGCGCGCGGTGACCCTGGGGCAGTTGAACCTGTATCGGGGGACGCTGTGAGCGAGTTTCAGGTCCTGGCTCTGCCAATGGCCGGGTTGTGCGAGGTGCGCCATAAACGCTTCGAGGATCAGCGCGGGCATTTCTCCCGGTTGTTCTGCGAAGGCACCCTGAGTGCCTTTGGCCAGCCGTTTCATATTCGTCAGATCAACCATTCCTGCACCCGCGAGCGGGGCAGTGTGCGTGGCCTGCACTATCAAACCGCCGCGCGTCCTGAGGCCAAGCTCATTACCTGTCTGCGGGGCGAGGTCTGGGACGTGGCGGTGGACCTGCGCCCCGAGTCGCCGACGTTCCTCCACTGGCACGCGGAGCACCTGAGGGCGGGCGACGGCCGCAGCCTGTTGTTGCCGGCAGGCTTCGCCCATGGTTTCCAGACCCTGAGCGAGGATGCCGAACTGCTCTACCTGCACAGCGCCGACTACGCCCCCGAGCACGAGGCCGGGTTGTCGGTGCTGGACCCGCGCCTGGCGATCAACTGGCCGTTGCCTGTCAATAATCTGTCGACCCGGGATGCCAGCCACCCCTTGCTCGATGCTGCTTTCGCTGGAGTGAGTCTATGAATTGCCGCGGTTGTGGCGCATGCCTGAGCCTGCCTCTGATCGACCTGGGCACCTCGCCGCCGTCCAACGCCTACCTGCGGGCCGGGCAGTTGGATCAGGCCGAGCAATGGGTGCCGCTCAAGGTCCAGGTGTGCCAGCAATGCTGGCTGGTGCAGACTGAGGACTACACCCGCGCCGACCACCTGTTCGACGCCGACTACGCCTATTTCAGCTCGTTCTCCACGACCTGGCTGCAGCATGCCCGGGACTACGTGGCGCAGATGGTCGAGCGTTTCGGCCTGGATGCCCGAAGCCGGGTAGTGGAAGTGGCGGCCAATGATGGCTACTTGTTGCAGTACGTGGCCCAGCGTGACATCCCTTGCCTCGGGGTCGAGCCGACCCGCAGTACCGCCCAGGCGGCGCGCGACAAGGGGCTGCTGATCCGTGAGTCGTTCTTCGGCCGCGATACCGCCGCGCAGTTGCTGGCAGAGGGTTGGGCCGCCGACCTGATGGCGGCCAACAATGTGCTGGCTCATGTGCCGGACATCAACGACTTCCTCTGTGGTTTTGCCGCATTGCTCAAGCCCACCGGCGTGGCGACTTTCGAGTTTCCCCAGCTGCTGACCCTGATGGCCGGGCAGCAGTTCGACACCCTGTACCACGAGCACTACTCCTACCTGTCGCTGACGGCGGTCCAGGGCTTGTGCCAGCGTAACGGCCTGGAAATCTTCGATGTCGAAACCTTGCCGACCCATGGCGGTTCGCTGCGGGTGTTCGTGCAGCGTGTCGATGGCCAGCGCCGTCCCGTGCTGGACAGCGTGGCGCGTCAATTGCTGCTGGAACAGCAGGCCGGGGTGAACACGCCCGGGTACTACCAGACTCTGGCGCCGGCCGCTGAGCGGATCAAGCACGAGCTGCTGCGTTTCCTGCTCCAGGCCAAGGCCGAAGGCAAGCGTGTGGTGGGTTATGGCGCGGCGGCCAAGGGCAACACCTTGCTCAATTACGCCGGGGTCAAGCCCGACCTCCTGGCCTGGGTGGCCGATGCCAGCCCGCACAAGCAGGGCAAGTACTTGCCGGGCAGCCGGATTCCGGTGGTCGCGCCTGAGCGTATCGATCAGGAGCGACCGGACTATGTGCTGGTGCTGCCGTGGAACCTGCTCGGCGAAGTCAGTGAGCAACTGGCCCAGGTGCGGCAATGGGGCGGGCGCTTCGTGATCGCCGTGCCCGAGTTGAAGCTGCTGTGAAGGGCATGACGGTGCTGGTCACCGGCGCCAGCGGCTTTGTTGGCCAGCATCTGGTGACGGCCTTGCTGGCCCGGGGATGCCGCGTGCGTGCGGTGGCGCGGGATGCGGACAAGGCGCGGCAGTTGCCCTGGTTTGACGCGGTGGAGTTTCGCGCCCTGGACGTGCACGCCCCGCAGCTCGATGTCGCGGCGCTGGTGGAAGGCGTCGATGCCTTGGCCCATCTGGCCTGGCCGGGGCTGCCGAACTATCAGGCGCTGTTTCACCTCGAGCACAACCTGATGGCTGATTACCGCTTGATCAAAGCCGTGGTCGAGGCCGGGGTGAACCAAGTGCTGGTCACCGGCACCTGCTTCGAGTACGGCATGCAGAGCGGGCCCTTGGATGAAGACGTCGAGGCGCGCCCGAGCAATCCCTACGGTTTGGCCAAGCACAGCCTGCATCTGTTTCTGCAAGCCCTGCAGCAGCAGTTGCCCTTCAGTTTGCAATGGGCGCGGTTGTTCTACCTGCATGGCCCGGGGCAGAACCCCAAGAGCCTGCTGGCGGCGCTGGACCGAGCGATCGATGCCGGTGACGAGGTTTTCAATATGTCCGGCGGCGAACAACTGCGGGACTACCTGGGCATCGAGGAGGCCGCCGGCTACCTGGCGGCGCTGCTCGACCAGCGCGGATTTTCCGGGGTGGTCAATTGCTCCAGTGGCCGGCCGGTATCCGTGCGCTCCCTGGTGGAGCAGCGTATCGCTCAGCGCGGCGCGGCGATCCGCCTGAACCTGGGGCATTACCCGTACCCGGACTATGAACCCATGGCGTTCTGGGGCTTGAACCAGCGCTTGCAGCACATAACAGGAGCCGAACATGGCGCATGAGTTGTATCGGGTCGCCGACTTGCCGGTGCTGCAGAATCGCACCTTCGCCGATGCCCAGAGTGCCCGTGCCTCGGCGTCTGCGGATATCGTCCTGGTGCAAGACCTGCAGAGCGGGCTGATCTTCAATCAGGCCTTCGATGCCGACAAGCTCAGCTACGACAGCGACTATCAGAACGAGCAGGCCCACTCGGCGCAGTTCCAGCAGCACCTGATGGATGTGGAGGGCATCATCGCCCGGCACTTCAAGGGGCGCGAGCTGATCGAGGTCGGTTGCGGCAAGGGCTATTTCCTCGAACTGCTGCGCAGCGAGGGCTATGCCATCACCGGCATCGACCCGGCCTACGAGGGGACCAACCCCGAGGTGATCAAGGCGCCGTTCACTCGTGGTCTGGGGCTGGCGGCCGAGGCCATCGTGCTGCGTCATGTGCTGGAGCATATTGCCGATCCGCTGGCCTTTCTGGCGGAGATTGCCGATGCCAACCAGGGCGGGCAGATCTACATCGAAGTGCCGTGTTTCGACTGGATCCTCGAGCATCGCGCCTGGTTCGATGTGTTCTATGAGCACGTCAATTACTTCCGTCTCGAAGACCTGCAGCGCATGTTCGGCACTGTGCATGAAGCCGGGCATCTGTTTGGCGGCCAGTACCTGTACGTGGTGGCGGACCTGGGCAGCTTGCAGTCGGCGTTGCCGGCGCCGTTGCAGCCGTTGCGGATGCCGGCGGATTTCACCGCCAGCATCGAATGCGCCAAACGCATCATCCAGGCGGCACCGCAAACCGCTGCCGGGATCTGGGGGGCCTCTTCCAAGGGCGTGATCTATTCGCTGTTCCTGCAACGGGCCGGTGTGGCGGTGGATCAGGTCGTCGATATCAACCCGGCCAAACAGGGCCGGTACCTGCCGCTCAGTGGGATGCGCGTGTCATCGCCACAAGAAGCCATGGAGGCACTGCCGGCAGGCGCCAACCTGTTCGTGATGAATTCCAACTACCTCGAAGAAATCAAGCGCATGACCGACGGCCGTTATGTCTATCACGCCGTCGACAGCGCTTCGTTCAGCTAATTTGCCATTGAGAACCGAACATGACCGAGCACAACGTCATTCAAGCCTTTGAACAAGAATGCCAGGCGCAGATCAGCGCCCAGGGCCAGGATGAAAAGCTCAAGGGCCTGGCCCGTGACTTTTTCAATGAGTCCGCGAGCCACAAGTACAGCTATCACTTTTCCTGGATGGGCCGGCCGATCATCCAGCTGCCCCAGGACATGATGGCGATGCAGGAGATCATCTGGCAGGTCAAGCCGGACCTGGTGATCGAATGCGGTATCGCCCACGGCGGTTCGATCATCTACTACGCCTCGCTGCTGGAGCTGCAGGGCCATGGCGAAGTGCTGGGCATCGACCTGGATATCCGCCCGCACAACCGCGAAGCCATCGAGCAGCATCCGATGAGCAAGCGCATCCGCATGATCGAAGGTTCGAGCATCGATCCGGCCATCGCCGAGCAGGTGCGGGCCGCCGCAGCAGGCAAGAAGGTGATTCTGGTTCTGGACTCCAACCACACCCACGAGCACGTGCTCGAAGAGCTGCGCCTGTATGCGCCGCTGGTGTCGGTGGGCAGCTACTGCGTGGTCATGGACACCGTGGTCGAGGACATGCCGGAAAACTTCTTCCCGGATCGTCCCTGGGGCCCGGGCGACAACCCGAAAACCGCGGTCTGGGCCTACCTGGAAGAGAACCGCGATTTCGAGATCGACTATCAGATGCAGAACAAGTTGCTGATCACCGTGGCGCCGGACGGTTACCTGCGTCGGGTTCGCTGAATATCAATGGTTGCAGTTCCGGACGTGTGGCCGGTGGTGGGGAAGGTTTTATGTGGGGTGAAGACAAAGTGATGAACAATAGCGCAACGCCGATGAGCGAACGTTTCACCCTCGTGGTGATGACCCACAACCGCAAGGCGTTCCTGCAACGTACCTTGCAGTACTACAGCACCTATCCCTGTTCGATCCTGGTCCTGGATTCATCCCAGGAGCCGGACGAGTCTCTGGCCGAGCGCTATCCCGAGGTCGACTACCGGCATCTGCCGCAATTCGGCTACAAGGGCCTGCAGGACAAGCTGACCTACGGTGTCAATCTGGTCACCACGCCTTACATGGCGTTTGCTGCCGATGACGACTTCCTGATTCATGATGCGCTCAATGCATCGGTGGAGTTTCTTGAGGCAAACCAGGACTACGGTCTGTGTCATGGCTACGGGATGATGTACGTGGCGCGGGCAACGGAGACCAATTTCTACCGTCGCGATTGTCGGGTGGTCGAGGATTATGCCTCCGACGATCCGCGTGAGCGGGTCATGAGCTTCATGGAGAACTTCCTGCCGCCGTTCTACGGCGTGATCCGCACGGACCTGCTGCGCCAGTGGTACAACCAGTTGCCGGCCGGGGTCAATTTCGAGTGGCAGGAAATCGGTCATAGTTTCTACCTCCTGGCTTGTGCCAAGGCGCGCATCCTGCCGATTCCCTTTGCCGTGCGCGAGGCCAACTATGGCAGCTCCGAGCACAACACCGACGTGCTGACTGTGCTGGCGTTTCAGGACGCCCGGTCGGTGGAGCAACGGCAGGCCTTTGCCGAGTTCCTCGCTTCGCTGCCCACAGGCTTCAGTGGTCGGGACCCGCAAGAGATCAAGCAGATTGCCCTGGACAGTTTCACCGCCTTGGCCGATTGCCTGCTTTCCAAACGTTCCCTCAAGGGCGCGATGATTTTCCGTTCGGCCTGGGTCGAAGTCGGTGCCGAGCCGGTGCGTTCGTTCGGCGCCGAGCAGTTCGTCGAGATGCCGTTCTACAACAAGCCGATGTTCGATCTGCTGACCCAGTTCGAGTTCCTCATGCACGCGATGCCGGCGGGCCGGCTCCAGCTCCAGGAGTTGGAAGGCGTGCTGCTGCGCCAGGAGGAGCTGATGCGGGTGCATCCCAATGACACCGCGCGAACCCTGCGCAGTCGGCTATGGGAAGCCTTGACCCTGAACATGTTCAACCGCCAGGTGGTCAAGCGCCTGGTCGAGTCCATGCGCGATACGGACGAGCAGGAAGAGGCGAGCAAGCTGCAGGCCTGGGCCGAGCGCCTGGATTCCGTGCAAGGGCCGGACAGTCGAGTGCTGCTTGATGCCACCGAGTCCGGTCGCCTGCTCAACTGGCTGGACGCTCGTGCGCCGGAGCCTGCGCAACTGAGTGCCATCAGTGAGCATCTGGCGCGTCATGGCGGCGGTCCACAGGTGCAGATCCTGCTGCTCGACCTCGATGCCGACATGGTCAAGCTGCAGGCCACTTTCGACAGTCTGGTGGCGAGCCATTTCAAAGCCTTCAAGCTGGTGGTACTGACCACCGGCGACTTGCCGGCCACCACCTCCGCTCAGGACACCTTGCACTTCGTCAAGGTCACCGAGAGCAACTATGTGGAGCGGATCAACCTGGCTCTGGCCCAGTCTCGCGCTGATTGGATTCTGCTGGCCGAGGCCGGTGATCAGTTCACCGCCAGTGGCCTGCTGCGGGCCAGTCTGGAGCTGCTGGGCGCCGAAGGCATTCGTGCGGTCGCGATGGATGAAGTGCAGCGTCGGAGTGATTTCACCCTGAGTTCGGTATTCCGTCCTGGGCTCAACCTTGACCAGCTGCAATGCGCTCCCGGATTGATGGCCCGGCACTGGTTGCTGCAGCGTGACGCCTTGATGCAGATCGGTGGTTTCTCCAGCGATCTCAAGCAGGCATTGGAATTCGATGTGCTGCTGCGCTTGATCCAGGATGGCGGCCTCGCGGGACTGGCCCATCTGGCCGAGCCACTGTTGATCTGCCGTGCTCCAACAGATGAGTCCAGCGCCGAGGAGCGTCAGGTACTGACCCGACACCTGGCGGCACGGGGTTATCGCGCCCAGGTCAGTTCGGCGCAGCCGGGCACTTACCAGATCGAGTATCAGCACGCCGAGCGTCCGCTGGTGTCGATCATTCTGGCGAGCCAGGACAACTTCGCCGAGTTGCAACGCTGCCTGGTCAGCGTGCTACAGCGCACTCGCTACCAGCGCTACGAAGTGCTGATTGCCGAGAACCACAGCCAGAACGCCGAACTCGACAGCTGGCTCGCCAGTCTGGAGCGTCGCGGCGATCGTATTCGTGTGCTGCGCAGCGAGCGGCGTCTGAGCTCCTCGGCCCTGTACAACGCCGCCAGCCTTGAGGCCCGAGGCGAGTACCTGGTGCTGTTGGCAACGGATGCCGAGGTGGTCAACGCCAACTGGATCGAGAGCCTGCTCAACCAGGCCCAGCGTCCGGAAGTCGGCGTTGTCGGTGCCAAGCTGGTAAACGAAAAGGGTGCGACCACCCAGGCCGGACTGATCCTGGGCTTCGACGGCCATCTGGGCGCGGCTTTCGCTGGCGAGGCCAAGGACGCCGCGGGCTACATGAACAGCCTGTGGGTGGAGAAGAACTACTCGGCGGTGTCCGGTGCCTGCCTGATGATCGCCAAGGCGCTGTTCGAGGCGGTGGGTGGACTGGACGAAGAGCATTTCGACCAGGCTTTCGCCGATGTCGACCTGTGCCTGAAGGTCGCCGATGCCGGTTACCTCACCGTCGTGACTCCCCAGGCGCAGATTCAGCACCCGGGCACCCTGGCGCAGGATTCACAAGCCGCAGCGGCCCTGCAGGACAAGTGGGCGGCGCGCTTTGCCCAGGATATTGCCTATAACTCGAACCTGGCGTTGAGCGGCAAGGGCTTTGTCCTGGGTGTTGCAGGCACGGTGAACTGGGCTCAGTTGCTCGGATAAGGATCCAGTCATGTTCAACGGTAAGTCGATTTTCATTTCCGGTGGCACCGGTTCCTTTGGGCGCAACTTCATTCGACGCCTGCTGGAGCAGTACCAGCCCAAGCGGGTGGTGGTGTTTTCCCGCGACGAGCTCAAGCAGTATGAGATGCAGCAAACCTTCAATGCGCCGTGCATGCGTTACTTCCTTGGCGATGTGCGCGATGCTGAGCGTCTGCGTCAGGCCATGCGCGGTATCGACTATGTGGTCCATGCCGCCGCGCTGAAGCAGGTGCCTGCCGCCGAATACAACCCCACCGAGTGCATTCGTACCAACGTCAATGGTGCCGAGAACATAATCGCTGCAGCCATCGACAACGGGGTGAAAAGGGTTGTGGCCTTGTCCACCGACAAGGCGGCCAGTCCGATCAACCTGTACGGTGCCACCAAACTGCTGTCGGACAAGCTGTTTGTGGCGGCGAACAATATTGCCGGTGAGCAGCCGACCCGTTTTGCCGTGGTGCGCTACGGCAATGTCGCCGGCTCCCGTGGTTCGGTCGTGCCGTTCTTCAGCAAACTGATTGCCGAGGGAGCCAGGGAGCTGCCGATTACCGATGAGCGCATGACGCGTTTCTGGATCACGCTGGATCATGGTGTGCAGTTTGTTCTGGACAGCTTCGCCCGCATGCATGGCGGGGAGATCTTCGTGCCCAAGATTCCTTCGATTCGCATTGTCGATCTGGCGTCGGGCATGGCTGCCCATCTGCCGCAGAAACAGGTCGGCATCCGTCCAGGAGAGAAGCTCCATGAGTTGATGGTGCCGCTGGATGATGCGCGCATGACCCTGGAGTTTGCCGATCATTACACGATTCAACCGTCCATTCGTTTTACCAGCGTCAATGTCGACTTTGCCGTTGATGGCGTGGGGGAGCGGGGCGTTTCGGTCGCCGAGGATTTCGAGTACCGCTCCGATACCAACCCGCACTTCCTCTCGGTGGGGCAGATTGCCGAGTTGCATGACGGAATTTCGGCATGATTCCCTACGGTCGCCAGAGTATCGACCAGGCGGATATCGATGCCGTCGTAGACGTTCTGCAGTCCGACTGGCTGACTCAGGGACCGGCCATCGAAGCCTTTGAGCAGGCCATGGCCGCGTGCTGCGAGGCGGCCCATGGAGTGGCCGTCTGCAATGCCACGGCAGCTTTGCATATCGCTTGCCTGGCGGCCGGCTTGGGGCCAGGTGATTGGCTGTGGACCAGTCCCAATACCTTTCTGGCTTCGGCCAACTGTGGGCGTTACTGCGGTGCGGATGTGGACTTTGTCGATATCGATCCGCAGACCTGGAATCTTGATGTCGAGGCCCTGGCTGACAAGCTACAGGCTGCCCAGGCGTGTGGACGGTTGCCCAAGGTGGTGGTGGCGGTGGCTTTTTCCGGGCAGAGCTGCGACATGCGCCGGTTGGCGGAGTTGGCTGAGCGATATGCCTTCACGGTGATCGAAGATGCTTCCCACGCGGTGGGCGCCTGCTATGCGGGCCGGCCAGTCGGTTGCGGTGAGTTTGCTGCGATGACCGTGTTCAGCTTTCATCCGGTGAAGATCATTACCAGCGCCGAGGGCGGGATGGTTCTGACCAATCGCCCCGAGCTGGCGGCGCGTCTGCGACGCCTGCGCAGCCATGGCATGACGCGTGATCCGGCACAGATGAGTGAGGCCAGTCATGGTCCCTGGTACTACCAGCAGGTGGAACTGGGCTTCAACTATCGGATGACCGATCTTCAAGCTGCGCTGGGGTTGTCCCAGTTGAACAGGCTGGATGACTTTGTGCGGCGCCGCCAATACCTGGCTGCTCGCTATCAGCGCCTATTGCAGGGTCTGCCATTGACACTGCCCCAGGCTCAGGCCGATGCACAGTCGGCCTGGCATCTGTATGTGGTGCGGTTGCAGCTCGAAGGACTGAAGCACTCTCATCGACAGGTTTTCGAGGGGCTGCGTGAGTCGGGAGTTGGGGTCAATCTGCATTACATTCCGGTGCACCTGCAGCCGTATTACCAGGCGCTGGGCTTTGCTCAGGGGGACTTTCCCCAGGCCGAGCGCTATTACGCGGAAGCTCTCAGCCTGCCGATTTATCCCGGGTTGAGTGACAGCGAACAGGATTTCATTGTCCAGCAGGTACGGCGCTGGGTACAGGAGTCTTCAGGATCATGAGTGCGATTGCCATCATTCCTGCCCGAGGCGGCAGCAAGCGTATTGCACGCAAGAACCTCAAGGCCTTCGATGGCGTGCCGATGCTCGCGCGCTCTATTGATAAGGCGCTGAGCTGTGGGTTGTTCCGGCAGGTGGTGGTCAGTACCGATGACCCTGAGATCGCGGAGTTGGCGCTCGCCTGTGGGGCCGAGGTGCCCTTCATCCGGCCGTCGACCCTGGCGGATGACTTCACTGGCACCGCGGCGGTGATTGTCCATGCCTTGCAGACGTTGCGGGAGCAGGGGCGGGAATTCGAGTACGCCTGTTGCATCTATGCCACTGCGCCCTTGCTGCAGGAACGTTATCTGCGTCAGGGGCTGGAGATGTTGATGCGGCACCCGGACAAAGGGTTTGCCTTCTCGGTGTGCAGCTTCGGCTTTCCCGTGCAGCGGGCGTTGGTTCTCGATGAGCAAGGGGCGCTCAATGCCTTGTATCCGGAGTTTCGCCAGAGCCGTTCCCAGGATCTTCCGCCGGCCTATCAGGATGCGGGGCAGTTCTACTGGGGCAGGACTCAGGCTTGGCTGGAAGGCGAGGTGTTGTTCTCGACTCGCAGCCTGCCGGTGATCCTGCCGCGTCATCTGGTGCAGGACATCGATACCGAAGAGGATTGGCGGCGCGCTGAATACCTGTATGCCGCGCTCAAGGCCGGGGGAGAGCTGGAGTGAGGGTGCTGATCCGCGCCGACGCTTCGCCGGCTATCGGCAGTGGCCATGTGGCCCGCTGCCTGACCCTGGCCCAGGAGCTGCGCCGCCAGGGCGCCAGTGTGGCATTCGCCTGTCGGCGTCTGCTCGGGCATCGCCTGGAGGCGCTGCAGGCCGAGGGGTTCCAGACCTTCGAGTTGCCGGAGCGCTATGCCGACGAGCATCCCGAGTTGGGGATCGAGACGCCCTTGCCCTGGCAGGCAGACATCGCCGCGTTGCAGCGGGCGCTGGCCACTCAAGCAGCCTTCGATTGGGTGCTGGTGGACCATTACGGCCTTGATCACCAATGGCAGGTTGCGGCTCGGCAGTGGGCGCCCAGGATCGCCGCCATCGACGACCTGGCCAACCGCAGGCACGCCGTGGACCTGTTGCTGGACCAGAACTTCAGCGGTAGCGTCCAGGCCTATGCCGGGTTGCATGACGAGCGCTGCCGGACTCTGTTCGGCCCGCATTTCGCCTTGCTGCGTGAAGAGTTCCGACGTCCAGCGATCCCGATTCGGCCCCAGCCGCGGCGGGTGCTGGTGAACTTCGGTGGCTTCGATGCCGCCGGTCAGACCCATAAGGCCATGTTGGCGCTGGCGGATTTCCACCAGTTGCAGGTGGATTTCGTCGCCGGCAGCGGCAACCCGGACTGGCCGGCCATGCAGGCCTTGGCCGCGGGGCGGCCGCACTGGCGCCTGCACAGCTATGTGAAGAATTTTGCCGCTCTGCTGGCCGAGGCCGATCTGTGCCTGGGCGCCGGGGGCGGTACCAGTTGGGAGCGCGCGGTGCTGGGCGTGCCCACGCTGTGCATCACCGTGGCCGGCAACCAGGAGGTCAATGCGCGCTTGCTGGCCGAAGCCGGCGTCCACTTGTATCTGGGGCCTTGTGAGCAGGTCAGTGTGGAGCAGGTGCGTCAGGCCGTGAGCCTGCTGCTGGACAATCCATGGTTGCGTCATAGCCTGGCCCGGCGGGCCCGCGAACTGGTGGATGGCCGTGGCGTGCAGCGCGTGGCGGCGGCGTTGTTCGCCACCGCGCTGCACTTGCGTCCGGCGACCCTGGATGATGCCCGCCTGCTGTTCGACGGACGTAATGCCGAGCTTGTCAGGTGTTGGTCCCAGCAGCCCGGGACGCTTGAGTGGCCGGAGCATCTGCACTGGCTGGAGGCTTCTCTGAAGGATCCGCAGCGCTTGTTGCTGGTCGCGCAAGTGCCCGAGGGGCCGGTGGGGGTGTTGCGCTATGACCGCCAAGGCGTCCAGGCCGAGGTGTCGATCTACCTGTTTGCCGAGCGCCTGGGCCTGGGCTGGGGGGCTGCGTTGCTGGAGCAGGGTGAGGCATACCTGATGCGCCATTGGCCTGATGTGCAGCGCCTGGGGGCTCAGGTGCTGGCAGGTAACCAGGTTTCACTGGCGTTGTTTCGCCACGCCGGCTACTGCCAGGCACCCTGCGAATTCACCCGAGTATTGAAGGAATCTCTGGATGACTAGTTTCAAGATCGGCTCGCGCTCGGTGGGCGCCGGTGCGGCGCCGTTGATCATCGCCGAGATGAGCGGCAACCATAATCAATCGCTGGAGGTGGCCCTGCAGATTGTCGAGGCGGCGGCCAAGGCCGGTGCCCATGCCTTGAAATTGCAGACCTACACCGCCGATACCATGACCCTGGATCTGGATCAGGGCGAGTTCTTCATCAAGGACCCGAACAGCCTCTGGGCCGGTTCATCCCTGTATGACCTTTACCAGCGCGCCCATACGCCTTGGGAGTGGCACCCGCCGATCTTCGCCCGGGCGCGGGAGTTGGGCATGCTGGCGTTTTCCACCCCGTTCGACGAGAGCGCGGTGGATTTTCTCGAGAGCCTCGACGTCCCGGCCTACAAGATCGCCAGTTTTGAAAACACCGACCTGCCCTTGATTCGTCGGGTCGCCGCCACCGGCAAGCCGCTGATCATCTCCACCGGCATGGCCAGCATCGCCGAGCTGGACGAAAGTGTCCGCGCTGCCCGTGAGGCAGGTTGCCGTGACTTGGTGTTGCTCAAGTGCACCAGCACCTACCCGGCCTCGCCAGAGAACAGCAATCTGCTGACCATTCCCCATCTGCGGGAGCTGTTCGGCTGTGAAGTGGGGTTGTCCGACCACAGCATGGGAGTCGGGGTGTCCGTGGCTGCGGTGGCGCTGGGTGCCACGGTGATCGAAAAGCACTTCACCCTGGATCGCGCCGCTGGCGGGGTCGATGCCAGCTTCTCTCTGGAGCCTGCGGAGCTGGCCAGCCTGGTGCTGGAAACCGAGCGCGCCTGGCAGGCCATGGGGCAGGTGCGCTATGGCGCCACCCAGGCAGAGAGCCCATCACTGGTCTACCGCCGGTCGCTGTATGTCACTCGCGACATGCAGGCCGGAGAGCTGTTCAGCGCCGATAATGTGCGGGCCATCCGTCCCGGGCTGGGGCTGGCTCCCAAGCACTACGACGCGCTACTCGGTCGTCGCGCGCGCCAGGCCCTCAAGCGCGGCACCGCACTGGACTGGGCATTCGTCGAATAGGCCTTTGTGTTGCTGATTCGGCAAAATGGCGTGACCTGTGAGTCATAACGTGCATCTTCACTGTATTGTATTGCCCGGGAAGATGGCGCCAGCCCTGCGTGACAGGACCCGTGATAGCCCTTTGTTCTTCCCGATGCCGTTGTGTTCGGCGCAAGTATCTGTGTTTCTTTCGGCAGCCCCTGCTCAGTGACTGAGCGGGGGTATTGAGCTGTTTATTATTGGGAAGCCGTAATGATTGGCATAAAAAGCATTGCGAGCTACGTGCCTGTAGCCGGCGTGGACAATTACGCACAAGGTGCAAAATTCGCCAAGGATGAAGACTTCATCCTGGGCAAGATCGGTTCTGCTTTTCTGCCGCGCAAAGACGCCGGGCAAGAGACTTCCGATCTGTGTGTCGAAGCGGTCAATGCTTTGTTCGCCGGTAACCCGGAACTCAAGCGTGAAGCCATCGATGTGTTGATCGTGGTCACCCAGAACGGTGACGAGGAAGGGTTGCCCCACACCGCCGCGATCGTGCAGGACAAATTGGGCCTGCCGACTACCGTCGCTGCTTTCGATATCTCCCTGGGCTGTTCCGGGTATGTCTACGGAATCTATGCCATCAAGGGCTTCATGGAAGCAGCGGGCCTGAAAAACGGCCTGTTGGTCACCGCCGATCCCTATTCGAAGATCGTCGATCCCGAAGATCGCAACACCACCATGCTGTTCGGCGATGCCGCCACTGCCACCTGGCTGGGCGAGGGCGCGGCCTGGCAGTTGGGCAAGGCCAAGTTCGGCACCGACGGTTCCGGCGCTCCGCACTTGAAGGTCAGCGACGGCGTGTTCTTCATGAATGGTCGGCAGGTGTTCAACTTCGCGTTGCTCAAGGTGCCGGCGCATCTGCATGAGTTGCTGGCCGAGTCGGGCTTGCAGCCTGACGATATCGATGCCTTCTGCATTCACCAGGGCAGTGCAGCGATCGTCGATGCGGTGGCACGGCGTTTCGAGGGCGACCCGGACAAGTTCATCAAGGACATGGTGGAGACCGGTAATACGGTTTCCTCGAGCATTCCGCTGCTGCTGGAAAAACACATGTTCGACTCCAACTGGAAGCGCGTGGCCTTGAGTGGCTTTGGCGTTGGATTGTCTTGGGGGTCGGCGATCATCTATCGCGCCTGAGTTTCTGCTCGCGGCGGCACAGATAGCGCTCAAGGTGTAATCTTGAGCGCTATTTTTTTGCTCGAGTGATAAGCGAGGCAGCATGAGTGACAGCTTTGAAGGCAACGCCCGGGTGATTGGCGAGCGCTGGCCGGCGCTGCTGGCGCGGGTGCAGGCTGAGGATGCTGCTGCGTTGCAGGCGGACCTGGTGGAAGGCCTGGGCTCGACCCTGAGCGTTGGCGGGGTCCAGCTCACCAGTCGCCATGATCGCCGGCGCGAGGCTCAAGTCCAGGCGGCCAGCCTGCCCGAGGCACCGGTACTGCACCTCTATGGCTGTGGCCTGGGGGATCTGCAAGGGGTGTTACTGCAGCGGCCGGGGTTGCAGCGCTTGTATGTGCACATCCTCAATGGCGCGCTGTTCAAGCTGGTATTGCAAGTGCTTGAGCAGCAGGAGTGGCTGGCTGATCCGCGGGTCGAATTGCTGTATGCCGGCGACCTGCCGGAGATTGCGCTGCCGTTCTTTGCCCTGCCGGCCGAGCTGGTATTGGCTGACGACTTCAGCGCGAAGATCCGCGATCGATTGATCAGCGAGACTCACCTGTCCTTCAACAATCGCCTGTTTACTGCTGAAGCGGCGGATATTGCCGAGCGCTTGGCGGCCATTGAACCCTGGGTTGGTCTGGATCGCGATGTCGCCGAGCTGTTCGATCGCCATCCCGCGAGCGAGGTCTTTGTGATCGCCACGGGGCCGAGCCTCGAGCAGCACTACGCGGCATTGCGCGCAGTGGCCGGGCAGCCGCAGCGGCCACTGCTGATTTGTGTCGACACGGCTTATCAGCCACTGCTCAAACAGGGTATCCGGGCGGACCTGGTGGTGAGTATCGACCAGCGAATCTCCACTCGACATTTACCGGCTCAGGGCAGTGAGGGTACCGCTCTGGTGTATATGCCGCTGGCGGACCCGCAGGTGCTTGAAGGGTGGCTCGGTCCTCGGTATGTGGGGTACTCCGCCAGTCCGGTGTTTCAGGCGCTGCGTCAGCGCATCCCGCGCGCGCTGTTGCATGCAGGTGGAAGCGTGATTCATCCGGCCGTGGATCTGGCGGTAAAAATGGGTGGGCAGCGCATCACCCTGTTTGGTGCGGACTTCGCGTTCCCCATGAGCCGCACCCATGCCGGTTGGCATGATGGCGACCTGGGACCGCAACTCGGCGCCGCCCGGCATTGGGTGCTGGATGGTCACGGGCAACGAGTCAAGACCCAGCTCAATTTCCGCAGCTACCTGTGCGAGCTGGAGCGCTACATTCGCAGCCAGCCTGAAGTGACGTTTTTCAACACCAGCCGCAGTGGCGCGATGATCCTCGGTACCACCTTCCATCCGGACTTTGTTCAATGAATCAACTAGAGCCTGTGTTTGCCCGAGCCCGGGAAATCGCCGATCTGTTCCGCCTGGGCCGAGATGTCGAGGCCGTAGGAGGCATGGTCGAGCTGTTCGAGCCTGTGCAATCGCTGGTGGATGCTGCGCAAGTGTCGCTCCAGCAGGATTGGGCGCAGTTGCTGACGCTGATGCTGGCGTGCCAGGAGGGGCAGGATTGGCTGGGGTTGGCCGACTATCTTGAATACGAACTGCTGGAGTGGCTGCTGGCTGAATTTGGCGGATGAGTTTGCAGACAAGGCAGGTGGTTTATGGTGGGGGTTTTCTGGCGTCAGTTTTTCGTTTGGTCTTGGCTTAACCCCTTGTTTTTCAAGGGGTGGCAGGGTGATGGCAAATATTTTTGAAAAAGCCCTAAAGCAACTTGCATTACCGACGATAACTATTACGAAGGTTCTCTAGGCCATTACCCGGCGGTTGCCAGGGCCGGAAGCCGCAGTACCCAACCAACGAGGAATTCGTCATGGCTTTAACAGTAAACACTAACGTCACGTCGCTGAACGTTCAGAAAAACCTGAACCGCGCTTCCGACGCTCTGTCGACTTCGATGACTCGCCTGTCTTCCGGCCTGAAGATCAACAGTGCAAAAGACGACGCCGCCGGCCTGCAGATCGCTACCCGTATGACCTCGCAGATCCGTGGTCAGACCATGGCAATCAAAAACGCCAACGACGGTATCTCCATCGCCCAGACCGCTGAAGGCGCGATGCAAGAATCCACCAACATCCTGCAGCGTATGCGTGAACTGGCTGTTCAGTCGCGAAACGACTCCAACGGTACTCAAGACCGCGTAGCTCTGAACAAAGAATTTGCTCAGATGTCGGACGAGCTGACTCGTATCGCCAAGTCGACCAACCTGAACGGCAAAAACCTGATCGACGGTTCCGCTGGCACCATGACCTTCCAGGTCGGTTCCAACACTGGTGCAACCAACCAGATCACCATCACCCTGGCCAGCGGCTTCGACGCTACTACCCTGGGCGTTGACTCTGCCACCATCAGCATCACCGGTAACGACAGCGCCACTGCTGAGACCAGCACCAAGGCTGCGATGGACGCTATCGACAAGGCTCTGTCGACCATCAACTCCAGCCGTGCCGACCTCGGTGCTGCACAAAACCGTCTGACCAGCACCATCTCCAACCTGCAGAACATCAACGAAAACGCCAGTGCTGCACTGGGTCGCGTACAAGATACCGACTTCGCTGCTGAAACTGCTCAGTTGACCAAGCAGCAGACTCTGCAACAAGCTTCGACCGCAGTTCTGGCCCAGGCCAACCAACTGCCATCCGCTGTACTGAAGCTGCTTCAGTAATAGCTGGCTAAGCTTTGGCGGGGGAGTGCGCTGGTCGTGCTCTCTCGCTTTTTTAGTTTAAGAGGTGGTGGACATGGATATGAGCGTGAAGCTGAACTTGTCTTATCCTGCGGCCAAGCCGGTGACGCCAGTCACTGACAAGCCCGTCGAGAAGCCTCGAGAGGTGGTCCCGGCTGTGGTCGAAACCACCAGTCAGGACAGTAAGAAAGAAGCTCGGACCGAGCAGGAAAAGTTGAAGATGGCCGTCCAGGAAATTGAAAAATTCGTCCAGTCGGTCAAGCGTAACCTGGAGTTCTCGATCGATGAGCCCTCCGGCCAGGTTGTGGTCAAGGTGATTGCCAGTGATTCGGGAGAGGTGGTTCGTCAGATCCCCAACGAAGAAGTGCTGAGATTGGCCCACAGCTTGAATGACGCCAGTAGCCTGCTGTTCAGTGCGAAAGTCTGATAGCTGGCATGAAACTTGTTGCTGTGTTCTTTTGGGCGCGTTAGTGGTCAAAAGACTGGCGGCACTATGAAGGGAGACACACATGGCAAGTCCAATTCTACCGGGTACTGGTTTGGGTTCTGGTCTCGATACGGGTGCTATCGTCAAGGCGCTCGTGGCGGCTGACAAAGCGGCCAAGCAGGGTCAGATCGATCGTGCGACCACCACCAATAGCGCCAGTATTTCTGGTATCGGTACCTTGCAGTCGCTGCTGTCGACCTTTCAGAGCACCTTGTCGGTCGCCGGATTGGGAAGTGCTGTCAATCCTGCCTTTGCCGGCTTTGCTGCAACCTCCAGCGACAGCAAGACTGTGGACGCCACGGCAGACAACTATGCGGTTGCCGGCAAATACACGGTTACTGTTAAAAATCTTGCAACTTCCTCAAAAGTGGCCAGCGCTGCTTTTTCCGGAGGCAATACCAGTGCCATTCCGAGTGGTACGCTAAACATCACTCAAAATGGCATTAACTATCCGCTGACCATTGGCGCCAATGCGACGTTGCAGTCGGTGCGTGATTCGATCAACGCTGATTCGAAGATGAACATGGCTGGGCTCAGTGCGAACATCGTGACTGACTCTTTCGGTTCGCGACTGGTGATCGGCTCCGACAAGACGGGCACCGGCTCTGATATTTCGGTCAGTGGTATTGCCGGGCTGGAGATCGATGGCACCCAGTCCATGTCGAGTGAGACCAATCCAGCCACGGCAACCTCGTCCGGTAATATCGGAGGGTTGGCCAAGGATGCGGTTTTCACCGTCGACGGCATGCAACTGACCAGCAAAACCAATACGGTTACACAGGCCATTTCCGGTCTGAAACTCAACCTTGTTGCTCCAACCGCCGCTAACACCTCTATCACCGTGACGGTCGCGACCAACACTGAGGGTTTGAAAACCTCGATCCAGAAATTTGTCGATGCTTACAACGCAGTGGCCAACGGTATCACTACCCTGACCAAGCCTTCTCTGGACGACAACGGCAAGCCGACAATTCCGGCGCAGTTGACCGGTGACTCGTTGCCTCGCTCGATTCTGGCAGCCATTCGCGCGCCGCTGTCCGAAACCGGCGCAGGCGATAAGCTCACCGTACTGGCGCAGTTGGGTATTACCACCAACCAGAAGACTGGTGCGCTGGATTTCGACGACAAGAAGTTCACCGCCGCCATGACCGACAAGAAGCTCGGTGGTGAAGTGCAGAAGCTGTTTACCGGTGATGGCACCAACCCGGGCCTGCTGGATCGCATGACCAAGGCGATCAAGCCCTTCACTGAGGGCGTAGGCAGCATGAAAGAGGGGATCTTGACCACTCGGAGCAAGACCCTGGATCTGACCAAGAAAAAGCTTTCTGATCAGCAGGATGCTCTGGATCGTCGAGTGGCAACACTGACGGCAGTGCTGACCAAGAAGTACAACGACATGGACACTCTGGTAGGTAAGTTGAAGGCCACCGCCAGCAACATCACGTCGATGTTCGAAGCGCTGAACGCACAGAAAAAAGGTTAATATCCGGCCTGTGCCAAAAGCCCGGCAGCGTTTTTCAGCGCTCCGGGCTTTTGTATTTGGCCTAAAGTTTTTTGACGTTGCGTCGATACAATGCTTATACGAACCCTTGAGTTTTGAAGAGGTATTACATGAATCCGATGTTAGCCCTTCGGCAGTATCAGAAGGTCGGTGCGCAGGCACAGACCTCCGAAGCCAGTCCACATCGTCTGGTGCAGATGTTGATGGAAGGCGGCCTGGATCGTATCGCTCAGGCCAAGGGTGCGATGGAGCGCAAGGATGTTGCCAACAAGGGCGTGTTCATCGGCAAGGCCATCGGCATCATCGGCGGCTTGCGCGAAGGCCTGGATCTGGAAAACTCCATGGACACTCTGGGGGATCTGGATAGTCTTTATACCTACATGATGAAGCGTCTGGCTGAAGCCAATATCAAAACTGATCCGAAGATCCTTGATGAGGTTGCCGGTCTGCTGCGTACGGTCAAGGATGGCTGGGATGCCATCGCTGCGCCGGGTCCGCAGTTCTGAGGAGGAACACCATGAGCGCTGTCCTGCAACGTATCGAAGAAACTCGCGAGGCATTGGTCGACGCCCTTGCTGAGCGCAATTGGCAAGCCATTGGTGAGTTGGATCTGGCTTGTCGTTCGTGCATGGAGGACGTGCTCAGCGAAGCTCAGGTCGACGAGGTCGCTTTGCGCGACAATCTGGAGGAGTTGTTGGGGGTTTACCGGCAGTTGCTTGAGGTGGCAACCGGTGAGCGCCAGGCAATAGTCGACGAGATGTCGCAGATCCAGCAAGCACAGAACGCGGCAAAGGTTTACCATTTGTTCGGTTGATGTTGAGTTAATCCGAACACTGCGCGCCATAAATTTGACTGTGCACGCTTTTTTGACTTAACTAGTGGCTGTTTTCAGATTTCAGGCGTCTATAGGGCAGAAAATGCCTACAAGCGCGTCTAGCTTGCCCCTTATCTGGGCATTGAGTTGACTAGGGAAGTTGCTATTGCATGTGGCGTGAAACCAAAATTCTGCTGATCGATGACGATAGCGTGCGCCGCCGCGACTTGGCGGTGATTTTAAATTTTCTTGGCGAAGAAAATTTACCCTGCGGTAGCCATGACTGGCAGCAGGCTGTCGGCTCTTTGTCGTCAAGTCGTGAAGTAATTTGCGTCCTCATCGGGACTGTTAATGCTCCTGGTGCACTTCTGGGCCTGTTAAAGACACTCTCTACCTGGGATGAGTTCCTTCCGGTTTTGTTGATGGGCGAAAATTCTTCCATTGACCTGCCAGAAGACCAGCGTCGTCGTGTGCTTTCCACCCTGGAAATGCCTCCCAGCTACAGCAAGTTGCTCGACTCCCTGCACCGCGCTCAGGTCTATCGTGAAATGTACGATCAGGCCCGTGAGCGTGGGCGTCACCGTGAGCCCAATCTGTTTCGCAGCCTGGTTGGCACCAGTCGCGCCATCCAGCATGTGCGGCAGATGATGCAGCAGGTAGCGGACACCGATGCCAGCGTGCTGATCCTTGGTGAGTCGGGGACCGGCAAGGAAGTGGTGGCGCGTAACCTGCACTATCACTCCAAGCGTCGCGACGCGCCTTTCGTTCCGGTCAATTGCGGAGCCATTCCGGCGGAGTTGCTCGAGAGCGAGCTGTTCGGTCATGAGAAGGGCGCGTTCACGGGGGCCATCACCAGCCGTGCCGGGCGTTTCGAGCTGGCCAACGGCGGTACCCTGTTCCTCGATGAAATTGGCGACATGCCGCTGCCGATGCAGGTCAAGCTGCTCCGAGTGCTGCAAGAGCGTACTTTCGAGCGTGTGGGCAGCAACAAGACCCAAGGTGTTGACGTGCGAATCATCGCCGCCACCCACAAGAATCTGGAAAGCATGATCGAAGTCGGCAGTTTTCGTGAGGATCTGTACTACCGCCTCAACGTGTTCCCCATCGAAATGGCGCCGCTGCGTGAGCGTGTGGAAGACATTCCGCTGCTGATGAATGAGCTGATTTCGCGGATGGAGCATGAAAAGCGCGGTTCGATTCGCTTCAACTCCGCTGCCATCATGTCTCTGTGTCGGCATGGCTGGCCAGGCAACGTTCGCGAGCTGGCCAACCTGGTGGAGCGCATGGCGATCATGCACCCTTATGGCGTGATCGGTGTGGTCGAGCTGCCGAAGAAATTCCGCTATGTGGATGACGAAGATGAGCAGCTGGTGGACAGCCTGCGCAGCGATCTGGAAGAGCGAGTGGCGATCAATGGCCATGCGCCGGACTTTGCCGCAACCGCCATGCTGCCGCCGGAAGGCCTGGACCTGAAGGATTACCTCGGTAGCCTGGAGCAGGGCCTGATCCAGCAGGCGCTGGATGATGCCAATGGCATTGTGGCGCGTGCTGCAGAGCGCTTGCGCATTCGTCGCACCACCCTGGTGGAGAAGATGCGCAAGTACGGCATGAGCCGTCGTGAGGGTGATGAACAGGCGGATGATTGACGCCGGTTTTTCAAGTTGTTGAAAATTGGGTGGTTTTTTTTAGGCACGGGTATTGCTAAGTCTCTTGCAACGTTCCGTTTAACTGACGGTCAGCCACGCGAGAGAGCACGATGCCCCAAGCCGCCCAGATGTCTCCTGCCCCCGATACCCAGGGGCAATCGTCGTCCGTAGAGCAGGCGAGTCGGCTCGGTCTTGAGCAGGCCTTCGCCTTGTTCAACCAGATGTCGAGCCAACTTACTGACTCCTACAGCATGCTTGAAGCCCGAGTGACCGAACTCAAGGGCGAGTTGGCGGTGGTCAGCGCCCAGCGCATGCAGGAGCTGGCGGAAAAGGAGCGGTTGGCCAATCGTCTGCAGAACCTGCTGGACCTGTTGCCAGGCGGGGTCATCGTGATCGACGGCCATGGCATCGTCACCGAAGCCAATCCGGCCGCCGGCGAGCTGTTGGGGCTGCCGCTGGAAGGGCAGCTATGGCGCAACATCATCGCCCGCAGTTTTGCGCCCCGTGAAGACGACGGCCATGAAATCTCTCTGCGTGACGGTCGGCGCCTGTCGATTTCCACGCGCTCGCTGGATGCCGAGCCCGGGCAGTTGGTGCTGCTCAATGACTTGACCGAAACCCGCCACCTGCAAGACCAGTTGGCTCGTCACGAGCGCTTGTCCTCCCTGGGCAAGATGGTCGCCTCCCTGGCGCACCAGATTCGTACGCCGCTGTCGGCGGCCCTGCTGTACGCCAGTCATCTCACCGAACAAGAGTTGCCGGTGGCCACTCATCAGCGTTTCGCCGGGAAACTCAAGGAGCGTTTGCACGAACTGGAGCACCAGGTGCGCGACATGCTGGTGTTCGCCCGTGGTGAATTGCCCCTGACCGATCGCCTGACGCCCAAGTCCCTGCTGCAGTCGTTGCAGGCTGCCGCATTGACCCACGTCCAGGATGTTGCGGTGCGCTGGCAGTGCGACAGTCACAGCGGCGAGTTGCTGTGCAACCGCGACACGCTGGTGGGCGCCTTGCTCAATCTGATCGAGAACGCCATCCAGGCCAGTGCGGGCAAGGCGCGGCTCAAGGTCCACCTCTACACGCGGGGCGACACCCTGCGGTTGTGCATCAGTGACAGCGGCAGCGGCATAGAGGCTGCGGTCCTGGCGCGCCTGGGGGAGCCGTTTTTCACCACCAAGACCAACGGAACCGGGCTCGGCCTGACTGTAGTCAAAGCGGTTGCCCGTGCTCATCAGGGAGAATTGTCGCTGCGCTCGCGTCCCGGGCGCGGTACTTGTGCGCTGGTGACACTGCCTTTGTTCTCCAGCGCTCATGGAGTGGAGTGAAGGTAATGGCAATCAAGGTTCTACTGGTTGAAGACGACCGTGCGTTGCGCGAGGCGCTGGCCGATACCCTGTTGTTGGCCGGTCATGACTACAAGGCTGTCGGCAGTGCGGAAGAAGCGCTGGAGGCAGTGGCTGGCGAGTCCTTCAGCCTAGTGGTCAGCGACGTCAATATGCCAGGCATGGATGGTCATCAGTTGCTTGGCCTGCTGCGTGCTCGCCAACCGCAATTGCCGGTGTTGTTGATGACCGCCCATGGCGCCGTCGAGCGTGCCGTGGAAGCCATGCGTCAGGGGGCGGCCGACTATCTGGTCAAGCCTTTCGAGCCGCGGGCCCTGCTCGATCTGGTGGCGCGCCATGCCTTGGGCAACCTGGGGGCTGGCGAAGATGAGGGGCCGGTGGCCTTCGAACCGGCCAGTGCGCAGTTGCTGGAATTGGCGGCGCGGGTGGCGCGCAGTGATTCCACGGTGTTGATTTCCGGTGAGTCCGGTACCGGCAAGGAAGTGCTGGCGCGCTATATCCATCAGCATTCGCATCGAGTCAGTCAGCCATTTATTGCCATCAACTGCGCGGCAATCCCGGACAACATGCTCGAGGCCACGTTGTTTGGCCATGAGAAAGGCTCTTTCACTGGCGCCATCGCTGCCCAGCCGGGCAAGTTCGAGCAGGCCGACGGCGGCACCATCCTGCTGGACGAGATTTCCGAAATGCCTCTGGGGCTCCAGGCCAAGTTGCTGCGGGTGTTGCAAGAGCGCGAGGTGGAGCGTGTGGGGGCGCGCAAGCCGATCACTCTGGATATTCGCGTGGTCGCCACCACCAACCGCGATCTGGCGGGGGAAGTGGCAGCGGGGCGGTTCCGTGAGGACCTGTATTACCGGCTGTCGGTATTCCCTCTGGCCTGGAGACCATTGCGCGAACGTACCGCCGATATCCTGCCGCTGGCCGAGCGTCTGCTGGCCAAGCACGTCAATAAAATGAAGCACGCGGCGGCCAGACTGTCCGCTGAAGCCCAGGCCTGCTTGCTGGCCTATCCATGGCCGGGCAACGTGCGGGAGCTGGACAACGCATTGCAGCGTGCATTGATTCTGCAGCAGGGCGGCCTGATCCAGCCGGAAGACTTCTGTCTTGCCGGCCCAGTGGCGTGTGCGCCGTTGCCGGCGTTGGCTCCGGCGTTGGCTCCGGTGTCGGCGATGGCGCCCCGTGGCGTGCCGGGAGAAACGGAGGTGCAGGCTCAAGAATCTGGCGGTTTGGGCGATGACCTGCGGCGTCGGGAGTTTCAGATGATTATCGACACCCTGCGTTCAGAGCGCGGGCGACGTAAGGAAGCGGCGGAGCGCCTGGGCATCAGCCCGCGGACCTTGCGCTACAAACTGGCGCAGATGCGCGACGCTGGAATGGACGTCGAGGCTTATCTGTTCGCGACCTGACCGGTGAGTGGAAAGCCCAGGATGGGCTTTTGTCGAGAAGGGCCATGGAGCTGGCACCCTTGTTGCTAACACCTCACTAACCGCTGAGTGAGCGTCAAAAAATTGCGGGTCGTCAGAGAGAGTAGACCATGAGCCAAGGTGTTGAATTTAATCGGTTGATGCTGGATATGCGAGCCATGCAGATGGACGCAATGTCGCAGCCTAAATCCGCCGCGGTGGCAGAAGTCAGCGGCAGCAGTTTTGCTGACATGCTTGGCCAGGCCGTGAACAAGGTCAATGACACCCAGCAAGCATCCAATCAGCTGTCCAGCGCCTTTGAAATTGGCAAGAGCGGTGTCGACCTGACGGATGTGATGATTTCCTCGCAAAAGGCCAGTGTGTCTTTTCAAGCCTTGACCCAGGTTCGCAACAAGCTGGTTCAAGCGTATCAAGACATCATGCAGATGCCGGTTTAAGGACGAGATTGAGTCATGGCAGAAGCAGTCGCCGATAACGTACCGGCCAAGGCCACCCCGATCGACGGTAAACCGCCGCTGTTCGGTTTGTCCTTCCTGGAAAACCTGTCTCAGATGACCATGCTGCGTCAGGTCGGCCTGTTGGTGGGCCTGGCCGCCAGCGTGGCGATCGGTTTTGCCGTGGTGCTGTGGTCCCAACAGCCCGATTACCGGCCGCTGTACGGCAGCCTGGCGGGTATGGATGCCAAGCAGGTCATGGATACCCTGGCCTCTGCCGACATTCCTTACACCGTTGAGCCCAATTCCGGTGCCTTGCTGGTCAAGGCCGACGACTTGTCCCGTGCCCGCTTGAAACTGGCCGCCGCTGGCGTAGCGCCGGGTGACGGTAACGTCGGTTTCGAGATCCTTGATAAAGAGCAGGGCCTGGGCACCAGCCAGTTCATGGAAGCGACCCGTTACCGTCGCGGCCTGGAAGGTGAGCTGGCCCGTACCATCTCCAGCCTGAACAACGTCAAGGGCGCCCGCGTGCACCTGGCGATTCCGAAAAGCTCGGTGTTCGTTCGTGACGAGCGCAAGCCCAGTGCTTCGGTCCTGGTTGAACTCTACTCCGGCCGCTCCCTGGAGCCGGGCCAGGTCATGGCCATCGTCAACCTGGTGGCGACCAGTGTTCCCGAACTGAACAAGTCCCAGGTCACCGTGGTCGACCAGAAGGGCAACCTGCTGTCCGATCAGGCGGAAAACTCCGCGCTGACCATGGCCGGCAAGCAGTTCGACTACAGCCGTCGCCTGGAAGGCATGTTGACCCAGCGGGTGCACAACATCCTGCAGCCGGTGCTGGGCAATGATCGCTACAAGGCTGAAGTCTCGGCCGATGTCGACTTCAGCGCGGTGGAATCCACCTCCGAGCAGTTCAACCCCGACCAGCCGGCCTTGCGCAGCGAGCAGTCGGTGAATGAACAGCGTTCCAGCAGCAATGGCCCGCAAGGTGTTCCGGGTGCCCTGAGCAACCAGCCACCTTCGCCGGCTTCGGCGCCGCAGACCACCGGTGGCGCGACTGCCGCGGCAGGCATGGTGCAACCGGGGCAGCCGCTGCTTGACGCCAATGGTCAACAGATCATGGATCCGGCGACCGGTCAGCCGATGCTGGCACCGTACCCGTCGGACAAGCGTCAACAATCCACCAAGAACTTCGAACTCGATCGCTCCATCAGCCATACCAAGCAGCAGCAGGGGCGCCTGAATCGCCTGTCGGTAGCGGTGGTGGTGGACGATCAGGTCAAGGTCAACCCGGCCAATGGCGAGACCAGCCGTGCGCCGTGGAGCGCCGACGAATTGGCGCGCTTCACCCGCCTGGTGCAGGACGCCGTGGGCTTCGATGCCAGCCGCGGCGACAGCGTCAGCGTGATCAACGTGCCGTTCTCCGCCGAGCGTGGGGAAGTGATCACCGACATTCCGTTCTACTCGCAGCCCTGGTTCTGGGACATCGTCAAGCAAGTGCTCGGCGTGCTGTTCATCCTGGTGCTGGTGTTCGGTGTATTGCGTCCGGTGCTCAACAACATCACCGGCGGTGGCAAGAACAAGCAACTGGCAGGCCTGGGCAGTGATGTCGAACTGGGCGGCATGGGCGGCCTGGACGGCGAGCTGGCCAACGATCGCGTCAGCCTCGGCGGGCCGCAGAGCATTCTGCTGCCGAGCCCGAGCGAGGGTTATGACGCTCAGTTGAACGCAATCAAGAGTCTGGTGGCTGAAGACCCGGGTCGTGTGGCTCAGGTCGTGAAAGAGTGGATTAACGCAGATGAGTGATAACCGAGCCGCTACCGCCAAACTGACCCGGGTCGACAAGGCCGCGATCCTGCTGCTGTCCCTGGGTTCTACCGATGCCGCGCAAGTGCTGCGCCACATGGGCCCTAAAGAGGTTCAACGAGTGGGCGTGGCCATGGCGCAGATGGGCAACGTGCACCGTGAGCAGGTCGAGCAGGTGATGAGCGAGTTCGTCGACATCGTCGGCGACCAGACCAGCCTCGGCGTCGGCTCCGATGACTACGTGCGCAAAATGCTCACCCAGGCCCTGGGCGAAGACAAGGCCAACGGCCTGATCGACCGCATCCTGCTGGGTGGCAACACCAGCGGCCTGGATAGCCTGAAATGGATGGAGCCGCGGGCCGTGGCCGACGTGATCCGCTACGAGCACCCGCAGATCCAGGCGATCGTGGTGGCTTACCTCGATCCGGATCAGGCGGGTGAAGTGCTGGGCAACTTCGACCATAAGGCGCGTCTGGACATCATTTTGCGGGTTTCCTCGCTCAATACCGTGCAGCCGGCGGCGCTCAAGGAACTCAACCAGATTCTCGAGAAGCAGTTCTCCGGCAACTCCAACGCTTCCCGTACCACCCTGGGTGGTATCAAGCGTGCTGCCGACATCATGAACTTCCTCGACAGCTCGATCGAAGGCCAGTTGATGGATTCGATCCGCGAAGTGGACGAAGACCTGTCCGGTCAGATCGAGGACCTGATGTTCGTCTTCAACAACCTCGCCGATGTCGACGATCGCGGCATTCAGGCGTTGTTGCGCGAAGTCTCTTCCGACGTGCTGGTACTGGCCCTCAAGGGCTCGGACGAAGGGGTCAAGGAAAAGATCTTCAAGAACATGTCCAAGCGTGCGGCGGAGCTGTTGCGCGACGACCTGGAAGCCAAGGGCCCGGTTCGCGTCAGCGATGTGGAAACCGCGCAGAAGGAAATCCTCACTATTGCCCGCCGTATGGCCGAAGCCGGAGAAATCGTTCTCGGCGGGAAGGGCGGCGAAGAAATGATCTAAGGTCGCTTTATGTCGTCCAGCAGTGATGAGTCCCAAAGCGAACTGATTCGTGCCCGGGACGTCGAGGGTTTTGACGTCTGGGCACTGCCCAGTTTCGATCCCGAGCCGCCCGAGCCCGAGCCCGAGCCTGAAGAGGTGCAGGAAGAAATCGAGGAAGTGCCGCTGGAGGAAGTCCAGCCGCTGACCCTCGAAGAGCTCGAGAGCATTCGCCAGGAAGCCTATAACGAAGGGTTCGCCACGGGTGAAAAAGAGGGCTTTCACAGCACCACCCTCAAGGTGCGCCAGGAAGCCGAAGTGGCCTTGAGCGCCAAGTTGCAGGCGCTCGAGCAACTGATGGTCAACCTGTTCGAGCCGATTGCCGAGCAAGACACGCAAATTGAAAAGACCCTGGTGGAGTTGGTGAAGCACATCACTCGCCAGGTGATCCAGCGTGAGCTGGCGATGGATTCCACGCAGATCGAGCACGTCATGCGCGAAGCGCTCAAGCTGTTGCCTCTGGGCGTCGGCAATGTGCGGCTGTACGTCAATCCACAGGATTTCGAGCAGGTCAAAAGCCTGCGCGAGCGGCATGAAGAGAGCTGGCGCATCGTCGAGGACGAAGCGCTGCTGCCTGGCGGTTGTCGGGTCGAGACCGAGCACAGCCGTATCGACGCCAGCGTGGAGACCCGGATCGCCCAGGCCATGGATCAGTTGGCCGACCAGTTGCACGAGCAGTCGCTGCATCCGGCGGCCGCGGACCTGGGCCTGGACCTGGGCCCCTTGACGCCGTCGGTGCCGGAGCGTGCGGCTGCCGATCCCGCCGCCGAGCAGGAAGCCGCCGAACACGAGTTTGCGGACCCCAGCTATGCGCCTTGAACGCACCAGCTTCGGCAAGCGCCTGGGCGGCTACGCCGGGGCTATCAGCTTGCCGGGCCAGCCGATCCTGGAAGGGCGGCTGTTGCGCATGGTCGGTCTGACCCTTGAGGCCGAGGGCTTGCGCGCCGCCATGGGCACCCGTTGCCTGGTGATCAATGATGACAGCTATCACCCGGTCAAGGTCGAGGCGGAAGTCATGGGCTTTTCCGGGGGCAAGGTATTCCTGATGCCGGTGGGCAGCGTTGCCGGGATTGCGCCGGGTGCGCGGGTCGTGCCATTGGCCGATACCGGTCGCCTGCCCATGGGCATGAGCATGCTCGGGCGCGTGCTGGATGGCGCTGGTCGGGCCCTGGACGGCAAGGGTGCGATGCGTGCCGAAGACTGGGTGCCGATCGACGGGCCGACCATCAACCCGCTCAAGCGCGACCCCATCAGCCAGCCGCTGGATGTGGGCATTCGCAGTATCAACGGTTTATTGACGGTAGGCCGCGGCCAGCGTCTCGGCCTGTTCGCCGGTACCGGCGTGGGCAAGAGTGTGCTGCTGGGCATGATGACCCGCTTCACCGAGGCCGACATCATTGTGGTCGGGCTGATTGGCGAGCGGGGTCGTGAGGTCAAGGAGTTCATCGAGCACATCCTCGGTGAGGAGGGCCTCAAGCGTTCGGTGGTGGTGGCATCGCCAGCGGACGACGCGCCGTTGATGCGTCTGCGGGCGGCAATGTACTGCACGCGGATCGCCGAATACTTTCGTGACAAGGGCAAGAATGTCCTGTTGCTGATGGACTCCCTGACGCGTTTTGCCCAGGCCCAGCGGGAAATTGCCCTGGCCATCGGCGAGCCGCCGGCGACCAAGGGCTACCCGCCTTCAGTGTTCGCCAAGTTGCCCAAGCTGGTGGAGCGGGCCGGTAATGCCGAAGCGGGCGGTGGCTCGATCACCGCGTTCTACACGGTATTGTCCGAAGGCGACGACCAGCAGGACCCGATCGCCGACTCGGCGCGGGGCGTGCTCGACGGGCATATCGTGCTGTCCAGGCGCCTGGCGGAGGAGGGGCATTACCCGGCCATCGACATCGAGGCCTCGATCAGCCGGGTGATGCCGGCGGTGATCAGCCCCGACAATATGGCACGGGCGCAGTATTTCAAGCAGCTGTGGTCGCGCTATCAGCAGGCTCGGGACCTGATCAGCGTCGGCGCCTACGTGGCCGGCGGCGACCGCGATACCGACGCGGCAATCTCCCTGCACCCGGCGATGGTTGCGTACCTGCGCCAGGGGCTCAACGACAATGTCAGCCTGGGTCATAGCCAGACCCACCTGGAGTTGCTGTTCGCTCCGGCAGCGGGCGGGTAACCGGTCGTGGCCGGTAGCCGTGCGGCGCGCCTGGCGCCGGTGGTGGACATGGCTGAAAACGCCGAGCGCACCGCTGCTCAGCGCCTGGAATACTTCAACGGCCAAGTGCGCGTCGCCCAGAGCAAGCTGGGCGACCTGGAGCGCTTTCGTGGCGACTACCAGGAGCAGTGGGTCGAGCGTGGCAAGCTGGGTGTCAGCGGCCACTGGCTGATGAACTACCAATACTTTCTCAGCCAACTGGACACTGCCGTCGGTCAGCAACGGCAAAGCCTGGCTTGGCATCAGAACAACCTCGATCGTGCTCGGGAGGCCTGGCAGCAGGCTTATGCTCGGGTTGAGGGGCTGCGCAAGCTGGTGCAGCGCTATGTCGACGAGGCCAGGGCGCTTGAGGACAAGCGCGAGCAGAAGTTGCTGGATGAACTTTCCCAGCGTCTGCCTCGTCAGAATCCCTACTGATAGCGTTCATTTGCCTTGTTCAGGTTGTCCCTCTGGCAAGTGGGTGCTAAACCTTTTAAACGTCGTCAATGACAAGGAAGCAGTCACATGTCGGTCGTTACAGAAATTTCCCCGGACGGGCAAAAACTCACGATATCCATCAGAGGGCGTTTCGATTTCGGGCGCCATCAGGAGTTTCGCGAATCCTACGAGCGCCTCAACCGGACGCCGGAGTCCATCGTGGTGGACCTCAAGGAAGCCACCTACCTCGACAGTTCGGCCCTGGGCATGCTGCTGTTGTTGCGTGACCACGCAGGCGGCGACAATGCCGATGTCCGGGTGATCAACAGCAACTCGGACGTGCGCAAGATTCTCGCCATTTCCAACTTCGACAAGCTTTTCGACATCAGTTGAGCGGTAGGCAGTCGATGCTCGAGCCCCTGTGTGTGCTGATCGCCGAAGACGGCGCGGCGGACCGTATGCTGCTGTCCAGCATTATCCGGCGTCATGGTCATCAGGTGCTGGCGGCGAGCAATGGTGCCGAGGCGGTGCAGTTGTTTCAGCAGCAGCGCCCGCACATCGTGCTGATGGACGCGCTGATGCCCGTCATGGACGGGTTCGAGGCTGCCCGGCAGATCAAGGCCCTGGCCGGCGAGAGCCTGGTGCCGATCATTTTTCTCACGTCCCTGAGTGGGGGCGAGGCGCTGGCCCACTGCCTTGAGGCGGGCGGTGACGACTTTCTGGCCAAGCCCTATAACCCGGTGGTGCTGGGCGCCAAGATCAACGCCATGGATCGCCTGCGGCGCCTGCAGGAAACCGTTCTGCGCCAGCGCGACCAGATCACCCGTCACCACGATTACCTGCTCAACGAGCAGCGGGTAGCCAAGGCGGTGTTCGATAAGGTTGCCCATTCCGGCTGCCTGGATGCGCCGAATATCCGTTACCTGCAATCGCCCTATGCACTGTTCAACGGTGATTTGCTGCTGGCGGCCCATACCCCGGCGGGTGACATGCATGTGCTGCTTGGCGACTTTACCGGTCACGGGCTGCCGGCGGCGGTAGGTGCCATGCCTTTGGCTGAGGTGTTCTATGGCATGACCGCCAAGGGGTACGGCCTGCCGGAAACCCTGCGGGAGATGAATGCCAAGCTCAAGCGCATCCTGCCGGTGGACATGTTCTGTTGCGCCACCTTGTTGTGCCTGAGTGTTCAGCGCAATGCGGTCGAGGTGTGGAATGGCGGCATGCCCGAGGGCTATCTGTACCGGCAGGCGAGTGGTACGCGAACGCCGCTGGTCGCTCGTCATCTGCCTCTTGGGGTGTTGAGTGCCGAGGCCTTCGAGGACCGTACCGAAGTGTTTCCCATGGCGCCGGGGGATCGGGTGTTCCTGCTGTCGGATGGGGTGATCGATACCTGCAACGCCGAGGATGAGCTGTTTGGCGTTGAGCGCTTGCACCAGGTGTTCGCCGCCAATCGCCAGGAGGCGCTGCTGTTCGAAGAGATACAGCAGGCCCTGGAGCGGTTCGGTGGCGGTGCCCGAGACGATGTGAGCATGGTTGAAGTGGGCTTGCCGGAGTGTCCCCGGTTGACGCCGCCGGCCGTGGTGTATTCGGACAGCGGCCAATCCTGCCCCCTGGACTGGTCGGTGAGTTTCGAGTTTCGCGCCGCCACCCTCAAGCGTTTCAACCCCTTGCCGTATCTGCTCCAGCTGTTGCTTGAAGTGCATGGCCTGCGCTCCCAGAGCGGTGCCCTGTACAGCGTGCTGGCGGAGCTCTATTCCAATGCCCTGGAGCATGGCGTGCTCAAGCTCGACTCCCGGCTCAAGCGTGATGCCGAGGGCTTTACCCGTTACTACCGCGAGCGCTCGGCGAGGCTGGCGCAGTTGCAGGAAGGCTACGTTCGCGTGCATCTGCACGTGCAGCCGCAGGGAACGGGAGGGCGCCTGGTGGTGCGGGTCGAGGACAGTGGCGAGGGGTTTGATGTTGCCACGGTCCTGGCGCGGCCCAATGACCTCGGGCGCTTGTCGGGGCGTGGCGTCAGCCTGATCCGGCAGATGAGTCGGCAGGCCGAGTGGGCGGACGATGGACGCAGTGTCTGCGTGGAGTTTTCTTGGGAGGCTCTGGCATAATTCCCGGGTTCTTGATCAAGGAGTGAACAAGTGGCTGAGATTCATCTGGACCACACGGTGCTCAATGCTTTGCAGGAAGTCATGGAGGATGAATATCCCGTGCTGCTGGATACCTTCGTCTGTGACTCCGAGGAGCGCGTGCGCCTGCTGCATAAGTCCGAAGATGCGATTTTGCTGGTAGCCACCGCCCACAGCCTCAAGGGCAGCAGCAGTAACATGGGCGCCACCCGTCTGGCTGAGCTCTGTCACCAGCTGGAGGTGCGCGCCGGGCAGTCGGCCACTGATGGCATTCGCCAACTGGTGGGTGAGATCGATGGCGAGTTCGCTATTGTCCGGCGCTTGTGCGAGCAGGAACTGCAGCGCTTTCACTGTTGAGAAGCCATTTTTTATCAGCGGGTTGGTGAAACTGGCTCGGCCCTTGCATTCAAGTCTCACAACTGTACCCATGATCCCCGTGCAGCGGAGACTGTCCCATGGCTGTTACCCCTAATTCGCTTTTTCAGGCCACTGCCCAGGCCAGCGCTAAGTCCAAGACTCAAGCGGCCCCTGCCAGCCCCCTGGCAAGCGTTGCCGAGCCTGGGGACAAGGCTTCCAGCTTTGCGCAGCTGTATGCCAAGGAGTCCCAGAGCAAGCCGCAAGCCAGGCTCCCGAGTGTTGCCGACAACTCGCCCAAGCCGGTGCGCGACAAGCCTGGCGACAACAGCCCGAAGAGGGATGTCAGCAACGACTCGTCTGCCGCGCCGCAGCCAGCGGTTGCCGATAGCGGCAAATCCTTGCCTGCCGACAAGCCGGCGAGCAGCGACAACAAAACGGCGTCCACGGACACCAGCAAGTCGACGGATACCAGTAAGTCGACGGATACCGCGCAAACCGATACCCCGCCGCCCAGCGATCCGGTGCTCGATCCGAGCCTGGTGCAGCTAACCCCGCCAGCGCCTGTGGTGCCCGCTGAAGCGCTGCCCGCGACGCCGGAGCCCGTGCCGGTGCCAGCGCCTCAGGTCGAGGCGGCGCCCGCTGTGCCGGTGCCGGCAATCGCTGCCGCCATCGTCGCGCCAGCCCCCGAGCCCGCCAAGCCGGAGTTCGACCCCGAGGCCGATCCCCTGGATGCCTTGCCGGCAGTGCGCCTGGCCATGGAGCAGGGTGGCCACGTATCGGCAACCAGCCAGGCCCAGCCGAAGGCCGCGCCGAGCAGTGCCGGCAACGAGGGGCAGTTGGCCTCGGTGCAGAACTTCGCCAATGGCATGCTCGGCATGCTTGAGCAGCAGGCCGGCAAGGGCGGCACCGAGCAGGGTAGTGAGAAGGCCTTTACCGGGCTGATCACTGAGGGCCTGAAGGATCTCAAGGGTGCCTCCAGCGACACCCGTGTGGATGACTTCGCCAATCGCCTGGCGGCACTGACTCAGGCGGCGACCCCCAAGACCGCCAACGCGGTCCCGGTCAACCAGCCTCTGGCCATGCACCAGAGCGGCTGGACCGAGGAGGTGGTCAACCGGGTGATGTACCTGTCCAGCACCAACCTCAAGTCGGCGGATATTCAGTTGCAACCGGCCGAGCTCGGGCGCCTGGACATTCGCGTGCACATGATTCCCGACCAGCAGACCCAGGTCACCTTCATGAGTGCCCATGCCGGGGTTCGCGAAGCCCTGGAAGGGCAGATGCACCGCATGCGCGACATGTTCAACCAGCAGGGCCTGGGGCAGGTGGATGTCAACGTGTCCGATCAGTCCCGTGGCTGGCAGGGCCAGGAGCAGGCGCAACAGGAACAGAATCGCCGCAGCGGTTCCAGCACCAGCGGTGGGCGCCGGGACGCTGGCGATGACGAGTCGTCTCCGGCCGTGGCAGAAGTGCAGGCTCCGGTACAGACCGTGATTGGTAGTAGTGCCGTCGACTACTACGCTTGACCCGTGTCGGGGCCGGCTCCCGGTCCCCGCGTTGATCCCTGCGGTGCAACGGTAATCGGTTGCCCCGCAGGTTTCCCCTCGCAACATTGCCCTTCGCTGTTCATCCCGGTCTTTCTGACAAATCTGGCATAACACTTGCTCTTGCCTTGCCGTGCGACTGTGAACCCCCGAATAGTGACGGATTATTGGCATGGCGAAGAGCGAAGCAGCAGAGAAACCCACCGCAGGGAAAAGCAAACTCAAGCTTATCCTGTTGATTGTCCTGGCGTTGTTGCTGGCCATCGGCCTGTCGGTCGGCGCCACCTGGTACTTCATGCACAGCTCCCAGAGCAAGCCCGCGCCGGCAGCGGAAACCGTCAGCAACGTCAAGCCAGCGGCGATCTACGAGCCCATGGCTCCGGCCTTCGTTGCCAACTACACGCAGAACGGTCGGCAGCGCTACATGCAGGTGAGCATTACCCTGCTGGCGCGTAACCAGGCTGATCTGGACGCGCTGAAAGTGCACATGCCGGTTATTCGCAACAACCTGGTGATGCTCTTCTCCGGACAGAATTTCGACACCCTGGCGACCCCGGTCGGCCAGGAAATGCTTCGCCAGAAGGCCACGGCCAGCGTCCAGGAAGTGGCGCAGAAAGAGGTCGGCAAAGTGGTGGTCGAGCAGTTGCTCTTTACTAACTTCGTACTGCAGTAGGAACACGACATGGCCGTGCAGGACCTGCTGTCCCAGGATGAGATCGACGCGCTGCTGCATGGCGTCGACGATGGTCTGGTACAGACCGAACACGCTGCCGAGCCCGGCAGTGTCAAAAGCTACGACCTGACCAGTCAGGATCGCATCGTCCGTGGACGCATGCCGACCCTGGAAATGATCAACGAGCGTTTTGCCCGCTACACCCGTATTAGCATGTTCAACATGCTGCGCCGTTCGGCGGACGTGGCGGTGGGTGGCGTGCAGGTCATGAAATTCGGCGAGTACGTGCACTCGCTGTACGTGCCCACCAGCCTCAACCTGGTGAAGATCAAGCCGCTGCGCGGCACGGCGCTGTTCATCCTTGACGCCAAGCTGGTGTTCAAGCTGGTGGACAACTTCTTCGGTGGCGACGGCCGCCACGCCAAGATCGAAGGGCGTGAGTTCACCCCCACCGAGTTGCGGGTGGTGCGCATGGTGCTGGAGCAGGCCTTCGTCGACCTGAAGGAAGCCTGGCAGGCGATCATGCCGGTCAACTTCGAGTACATAAACTCCGAAGTGAACCCGGCCATGGCCAACATCGTCGGCCCCAGCGAAGCCATTGTGGTATCGACCTTCCATATCGAGCTCGATGGCGGTGGCGGCGACCTGCACGTGACCATGCCGTATTCGATGATCGAACCGATCCGCGAAATGCTCGACGCCGGCTTCCAGTCCGACCTGGATGACCAGGACGAGCGCTGGAGCAAGGCCCTGCGCGAGGACGTGCTGGATGTGGCCGTGCCGCTGAGCGCCACCGTGGCCCGTCGCCAGTTGCGCCTGCGGGACATCCTGCACATGCAGCCGGGCGATGTGATCCCGGTGGAGCTGCCGGAAGACATGATCATGCGCGCCAATGGCGTGCCGTCGTTCAAGGTCAAGTTGGGTTCCCACAAGGGCAACCTGGCGCTGCAAGTGATCGAGCCGATCGAGCGCCGTTGAGCGGCGCTTCAACCTATTTGCTGTTCAATGAATTTTTGCCCGTCGAGGACCCATGATGGCTGACGAAATTAACTCCCAGGACGACCAGGCGCTGGCCGACGAGTGGGCTGCTGCGCTGGAAGAGACCGGTGATGCCGGTCAGGCGGATATCGACGCGCTGTTGGCGGCGGATGAGGGTGCAGCGTCAAGTTCCGGGCGTTTGCAGATGGAAGAGTTCGGCAGCATGCCCAAGAGCCACGAGCCGGTCACTCTGGACGGCCCCAACCTGGATGTGATTCTGGATATTCCGGTGTCGATCTCCATGGAAGTGGGCAGTACCGATATCAACATCCGCAACCTGCTGCAGCTCAACCAGGGCTCGGTCATCGAGCTCGACCGCCTGGCCGGCGAACCGCTGGACGTGCTGGTCAACGGCACCCTGATCGCCCACGGCGAGGTGGTGGTGGTCAACGAGAAGTTCGGTATTCGCCTGACTGACGTGATCAGCCCCAGCGAACGCATCAAGAAGCTGCGCTAAGTGAGCAAGCTGCTTGGCATGGCGCTCGCGCTGCCCCTGAGCGCCCTGGCTGCGGAGCCGGCGGCCACCGCCGCGGTGGTGGCGGCCGCGCCGGCAACGGGCAGTGTCAGTGGCCAGTTGACCCAACTGGTGCTGGGCTTGCTGCTGGTGATCGGCTTGATCTTCTTTCTTGCCTGGCTGTTGCGCCGGGTGCAGCAGGCCGGTCCTGCCGGCAAGGGCCAGGTGATTGAACTGATCGGTTCCCGGGCCCTGGGCCCGCGAGATCGCCTGGTGCTGGTGCAAGTGGGCAGCGAGCAGATTCTGCTCGGCCTGACCCCGGGCACCATCACCCCGTTGCATGTACTCAAAGAGCCGGTGCAGGTGCCCAGTGCCGAGCAGGCGACGCCCGAGTTCGCCCAGCGCCTGATGGAGCTGTTGGGCAAGGACCAGAAGGATAAGAAGTAATGCCGTTGCGCATCATCTTGACGTTGGCCCTGATGCTGGCGGCGCCGCTGGCGTTGGCCGCGGACCCGTTGTCGATCCCGGCGATCACCCTTGGCACCAACGCCAGCGGCCAGCAAGAGTACTCGGTCAGCCTGCAGATCCTGCTGATCATGACCGCGCTGAGCTTCATTCCGGCGTTCGTCATGCTGATGACCAGCTTCACCCGGATCATCATCGTCTTCTCGATCCTGCGTCAGGCCCTGGGCCTGCAGCAGACCCCATCGAACCAGATCCTCACCGGCATGGCGCTGTTCCTCACCATGTTCATCATGGCGCCGGTATTCGATCGGGTGAACCAGGACGCCTTGCAGCCTTACCTGGCGGAAAAGCTCACCGCCCAGGATGCCGTGGCCAAGGCCCAGGTGCCGATCAAGGACTTCATGCTGGCGCAGACCCGCAGCAGTGACCTGGAGCTGTTCATGCGCCTGTCCAAGCGCACCGACATCGCCAGCCCCGACCAGGCGCCGCTGACCATCCTGGTGCCGGCCTTCGTCACCTCCGAGCTCAAGACCGCGTTCCAGATCGGCTTCATGATCTTCATTCCGTTCCTGATCATCGATCTGGTGGTGGCCAGTGTGCTGATGGCCATGGGCATGATGATGCTCTCGCCCCTGATCATTTCCCTGCCATTCAAGATCATGCTGTTCGTCCTCGTGGACGGCTGGGCGTTGATCATTGGCACCCTGGCGGGCAGTTTTGGTGGTGTTTAAAACCTTGTTTGCGGGTGATCGACAATGACTCCAGAAGTCGCGGTAGACCTGTTTCGCGAAGCGCTCTGGCTGACCACCATGATGGTGGCGGTGCTGGTGGTGCCGAGCCTGCTGGTGGGTTTGATGGTGGCCATGTTCCAGGCGGCCACGCAGATCAACGAACAGACCCTGAGCTTCCTGCCGCGCTTGCTGGTGATGCTGGTGACCCTGATTGTCGCCGGCCCCTGGCTGGTGCAAACCTTCATGGAATACATCCGCCAGCTGTACGGCAGTATTCCGCAGTTGATCGGCTGAGCCGATGTCCCTGCTGGCGTTGACCGATACCCAGATCAGTACCTGGGTGGCGAGCTTCATGTTGCCGCTGTTCCGGGTCACCTCGTTGCTGATGGTGATGCCGATCTTTGGTACCACCCTGGTGCCGCGGCGGGTGCGCTTGTACTTTGCGCTGGCGATCACCGTGGTGATAGCGCCAGGGCTGCCGCCCATGCCCGAGGTGCACGCGCTGGATCTCAGCGGCCTGTTGCTGATCGCCGAGCAGATCCTGATTGGCGCGGTGCTGGGGTTTTCCCTGCAGCTGTTCTTCCAGGCCTTCGTGGTCGCCGGGCAGATCGTGGCGATCCAGATGGGCATGGGCTTCGCCTCCATGGTCGACCCCACCAACGGCGTTTCGGTGGCGGTGATCGGGCAGTTCTTCACCATGCTGGTGAGCCTGCTGTTCCTGGCCATGAACGGCCACCTGGTGGTGTTCGAGGTGTTGACCGAGAGCTTTACCACCTTGCCGGTGGGCGGCGGCCTGATGGTCAATCATTACTGGGAGCTGGCGGGCAAGCTCGGCTGGGTGCTGGGGGCGGCCTTGTTGCTGGTATTGCCGGCGATTACCGCGTTGCTGGTGGTGAATATCGCCTTTGGTGTCATGACCCGCGCCGCGCCGCAGTTGAACATCTTCTCCATCGGTTTTCCCCTGACCCTGGTGCTGGGCATGGGCATTGTCTGGATCAGCCTGGCTGACATTCTCAATCAGTATCAACCGCTGGCCTCCGAGGCTTTGCAGTTTTTACGCGAACTGGCAAAGGCGCGCTAAGCCATGGCAGAGAGCGAGAGCGGCCAGGACAAGACAGAAGAACCCACGGAGAAACGCAAAAAGGACTCCCGGGAAAAGGGCGAGATCGCCCGTTCCAAGGAGCTCAATACCCTGGCCATCATGCTGGCCGGGGCGGGTGGCCTGCTGGTCTATGGCGGCGGCCTGGCCCTCGATCTGCTGGAAATCATGCGCCTGAATTTCTCCCTGCCCCGGGAAGTGCTGCTCAGCCCCGGTTCCATGGGGCTGTACCTGCTGCACTCGGGCAAGATCGCCATTCTGGCGGTGCAGCCGGTGTTGCTGACGCTGCTGCTGGCGGCGATCATCGGTCCGATTTCCCTGGGGGGCTGGCTGTTCGCCGGCAAGAGCCTGGCGCCCAAGTTCAGTCGGATGAACCCGGCCAACGGCCTCAAGCGGATGTTTTCTCCCACGGCGCTGATCGAGCTGCTCAAGGCCCTGGCCAAGTTCGGCCTGGTGCTGTTCGTGGCGCTCTCGGTGCTCTCGGCGGACATCGACGACCTGTTGCGTATCGCTCATGAGCCGCTGGAGAAGGCGATCATCCACAGTGTCCAGGTGGTGGGCTGGAGCACCTTGTGGATGGCCTGCGGGCTGATCCTGATTGCCGCGGTGGATGTGCCGGTGCAGCTGTACCAGGCGCACAAGAAACTCTTGATGACCAAGCAGGAAGTGCGCGACGAGCACAAGGACCAGGAGGGGCGGCCCGAGGTCAAGCAGCGGATTCGCCAGTTGCAGCGCGAGATGTCTCAGCGGCGGATGATGGCGGCCATTCCGGAGGCCGACGTGGTCATTACCAACCCGACCCACTACGCCGTGGCCCTCAAGTACGACGCGGAAAAGGGTGGGGCGCCGGTGTTGCTGGCCAAGGGCAGTGATTTCCTGGCCCTGCAGATTCGCGAGATCGCCGTGGCTCACGAAGTCATGCTGCTGGAGTCGCCGGCCCTGGCGCGTTCGATCTTCTATTCCACCGAGCTTGAGGAAGAGATTCCTGCCGGGTTGTATCTGGCGGTGGCCCAGGTTCTGGCCTACGTCTACCAGATCCGCCAGCATCGCGCGGGCAAGGGCAAGCGTCCGGATCCGCTCAAGGACCTGCCGATTCCGCCGGATCTGCGGCGCGACACCTCTGGCAAGCAGTCGTCCACTGGCCCGATCGATCCGCTGTAAAGCGCGGGTTTGCAGCGGGGCCGAGGGTGACGTGCGTTGCGCCAGTAAAATGGCTAATCGCTATCATTGTCCTTGCAGGAGCCCGCTGGCCGCTGAGGGCGTCCAGGTGATCGCGTTCGCCAGCAAGGGGGCTCCCGCTGTTGGTTGTAGGCGGGGTGATTCCCGGGCTCCGGCAAAGTTGGAAGGTTTCTTGCAGTAGCAGCCCCGTGCCGCTTCAGGCGTCAAAAGTTTGCTTTACGGAACGGGGTAAATCGGTGGATCGCTCTCAGTTAATCAGCACAGCTCGCAGTAACCTGGCTGACCTCGGTCGAGGCAACCTGGGGGTACCGGTGCTGTTGCTGGTCATGCTGGCCATGATGATGTTGCCGGTCCCGGCGTTCCTGCTGGACGTGTTCTTCACATTCAACATCGCCCTGTCGATCGTGGTCCTGCTGGTGTGCGTGTACGCCCTGCGGCCGCTGGATTTCGCGGTATTCCCGACCATCCTGCTGGTGGCCACCTTGCTGCGTCTGGCGCTCAACGTCGCCTCGACGCGGGTGGTGATGCTTCACGGTCAGGAGGGCCACGCCGCCGCCGGTAAGGTGATCCAGGCCTTTGGTGAGGTGGTGATCGGCGGCAACTACGTGGTCGGTATCGTGGTCTTCGCGATCCTCATGATCATCAACTTCGTGGTGGTGACCAAGGGTGCCGGGCGCATCTCCGAGGTGAGCGCGCGCTTCACCCTGGACGCCATGCCCGGCAAGCAGATGGCTATCGACGCTGACTTGAACGCCGGCCTGATCGATCAGAACCAGGCCAAGCTGCGCCGCCTGGAAGTGGCCCAGGAGGCCGAGTTCTACGGTTCGATGGACGGTGCCAGCAAATTCGTTCGCGGTGACGCCATCGCCGGTTTGCTGATTCTGTTCATCAACCTGATCGGCGGCATGGCCGTCGGTATCTTCCAGCACAACATGAGCTTTGGCGATGCGGGCAGGGTCTACGCCTTGCTGACCATCGGTGACGGTTTGGTGGCGCAATTGCCTTCGCTGCTGCTGTCCACCGCAGCGGCCATCATGGTGACCCGGGCTTCGGGTTCCGAGGAGATGGGCAAGCAGATCAATCGGCAGATGTTCGCTTCGCCCAAGGCGCTGGCGGTGGCTGCTGGCCTGATGGCGGTGATGGGGCTGGTGCCCGGCATGCCGCACTTCTCCTTCCTCAGCCTGGCGGCCGTGGCGGGCGGCGCGGCTTACCTGGTCTGGAAGAAACAGAACCAGGTCAAGGTCAAGGCCCTGGAAGAAGTTCAACGTCAGCAGGACCTGCTGCCTTCCCCGGCACGCGCCTTGGAAACCAAGGAGCTGGGCTGGGATGACGTTACCCCGATCGACATGATCGGCCTGGAAGTCGGTTACCGGCTGATTCCCCTGGTGGATCGCAACCAGGGTGGACAGCTGCTGGCGCGGATCAAGGGGGTGCGCAAGAAGCTCTCCCAGGACCTGGGCTTTCTCATGCCTACCGTGCACATCCGCGACAACCTGGACCTGGCGCCGAGCGCCTATCGCCTGACCCTGATGGGGGTGATCCTGGCCGAGGCGGAGATCTATCCGGATCGCGAGCTGGCGATCAACCCGGGGCAGGTCTACGGCACGCTCAATGGTATCTCCGCCCGGGACCCGGCCTTCGGCCTGGAGGCGGTGTGGATCGAGATCAGCCAGCGGCCCCAGGCGCAGTCCCTGGGCTACACCGTGGTGGATGCGAGTACCGTGGTGGCTACCCACTTGAACCAGATTCTGTACAAGCACTCCAGCGAGCTGATCGGTCACGAAGAAGTCCAGCAACTGCTGCAAGTGCTATCCAAGAGTTCGCCGAAGCTGGCGGAAGAGTTGGTGCCAGGCGTGCTGTCGCTGTCGCAGTTGCTCAAGGTGTTGCAGGCGCTGCTGGCCGAACAGGTGCCGGTGCGCGACATCCGCAGCATTGCCGAGGCCATCGCCAACAATGCCGCCAAGAGTCAAGATACTGCCGCTTTGGTTGCAGCGGTGCGCGTCGGATTGTCTCGCGCCATCGTCCAAAGCATTGTAGGCACTGAGTCTGAGCTGCCTGTGATTACCTTGGAGCCAAGGTTGGAACAAATTTTGCTCAGCAGTCTGCAGAAGGCAGGACAAGGCCAGGAAGAAGGCGTTCTGCTCGAGCCAAGCATGGCAGAGAAGCTGCAGCGTTCGCTGATCGATGCGGCGCAGCGTCAAGAGATGCAAGGTCAACCGGTGATTCTGTTGGTAGCGGGTCCGGTCCGCGCCATGCTCTCGCGGTTCGGCCGTCTCGCCGTCCCGGGTTTGCATGTGCTGGCGTACCAGGAAATTCCGGACAACAAGCAAGTGACCATCGTTGCGACAGTAGGCCCCAACGGCTGAGGTAGTGGGTTATGCAAGTTAAGCGTTTTTTCGCCGCCGATATGCGTCAGGCCATGAAACTGGTTCGTGATGAGTTGGGCGCTGAAGCTGCCATCATCGGCAACCGGCGGATCGCCGGGGGTGTCGAGCTGACGGCTGCGCTGGATTACAAATTGTCGGCCTTGTCGCCACGGGTTCCGAACATGGAACTCGAAGACGAGCTGCGCAAGACCCAATCGCGGATTGTCACCGCCCAGGCCGAACTGAGCCTGCGGGGCGAGGGCGACAGCACCTCGATCACCAATCGCCAGTTGTTCGCCGGCCTGCCCCTGACGGCGGCGGAACCGCTGATCGAACCCACCCTGACCGAGCGTCCGCGCCCGGCCCCGGCGCCTGTCGCGCCAGTAGCCGATACCCGGGCGCTGGATTCGATGCGCTTCGAACTCAACGGCCTGCGCGAACTGCTGGAAGTCCAGCTGGGCTCGCTGGCGTGGAGCCAGCTGCAAGGCAGCCGCCCGGAGCAGGCCAACCTCTGGCGCCGCTTGCAGCGCATCGGTTTGTCCGGCCCGCTGGCCCGCGATCTGCTGGCGCTGATTACCGACATCAACGAACCTCGTCAGGCCTGGCGCATGTTGCTGGCGCACCTGGCTCGGATGATCCAGACCCCGGAAGTCGAGCCTCTGGAAGAGGGGGGCGTGATTGCCATGGTCGGCCCTGCCGGCATGGGCAAGACCACCACTCTGGCCAAGCTGGCGGCGCGCTATGTGCTCAAGTACGGGGCGCAGAACATTGCCCTGGTGAGCATGGACAGCTACCGCATCGGCGCCCAGGAACAGCTCAAGACCCTGGGGCGCATCCTCAATGTATCGGTGACCCACGTCGACCCGGGCCAGTCCCTGGCTCAGGCCCTGGACCCGCTGCTGCGCAAGCGCGTGGTGCTGATCGACACCGCCGGCCTGCAGGCCAGCGACCCGGCGTTGCGCATGCAGCTGGAGAGCCTGGCTGGTCGTGGCATTCGGGCGAAGAACTATCTGGTACTGGCGACCACCAGCCAGAAGCAGGTGCTGACCGCTGCCTACCACAGCTACAAACGCTGCGGTCTGGCGGGCTGCATCCTGACTAAACTTGATGAAACAGCCAGTCTTGGCGAGGTGTTGAGCCTGGCCATCAGTCATGAACTGCCGGTTGCCTATCTCACCGATGGCCCGCGGATTCCTGACGACCTGCACTTGCCTCGCCGGCATCAACTGGTGAGCCGCGCAGTGAGCGTGCAGATGCAGGAAGAACCCAGTGAGGAAGCCATGGCCGACATGTTCGCTGACCTTTACCACAGCCCGTCCAAGCGGGTTGGCTGAGGTAATCATGAATAGATTGCAGTGTATCTACATTGATGGTCTGCCATGCATTGTTCCAATGGTGAACGCGCAGCCAGTTATGTGGCCCCGTCTAAGTAAGACAAGGTAAAGAAAGAACATGGGCAGCATGCATCCCGTACAGGTGATTGCGGTGACCGGCGGCAAAGGTGGCGTCGGCAAGACTAATGTGTCAGTGAACTTGTCCCTGGCTCTGGCTGAGCTCGGCCGGCGGGTCTTGCTGCTGGATGCCGACCTGGGATTGGCCAATGTCGATGTCCTGCTGGGCCTGACCCCCAAACGTACCCTGGCCGATGTCATCGAGGGGCGCTGCGAGCTGCGCGATGTGCTGCTCCAGGGGCCGGGTGGCATCCGTATCGTGCCGGCCGCCTCGGGCACCCAAAGCATGGTGCACCTGAGTCCCGCACAGCATGCCGGCCTGATCCAGGCCTTCAGCGACATCGGTGACAACCTCGATGTGCTGGTGATCGACACCGCTGCGGGTATTGGTGACTCGGTAGTCAGCTTTGTCCGCGCGGCCCAGGAAGTGCTGCTGGTGGTCTGCGACGAACCGACTTCGATCACTGACGCCTACGCGCTGATCAAGTTGCTCAACCGCGATTACGGCATGAACCGTTTCCGGGTCCTGGCCAACATGGCCCAGAGCCCCCAGGAAGGGCGCAACCTGTTTGCAAAATTGACCAAGGTCACGGATCGCTTTCTGGACGTGGCTTTACAATACGTCGGTGCAGTTCCCTACGACGAAAGCGTACGCAAGGCCGTGCAAAAGCAGCGTGCGGTCTATGAAGCCTTTCCGCGTTCGAAGTGTGCATTGGCGTTCAAGGCCATCGCGCAAAAAGTTGATACCTGGCCGTTGCCGGCGAACCCACGCGGGCACCTGGAATTTTTTGTCGAGCGGCTAGTGCATCAAACAGCGGGACCGGTGCTATGACTGCCAGTGGCTACAACCTCTACAAGAAGTCGGCGCGTGACAGCCAGTACGAACTGATCGAGCGCTATGCGCCCCTGGTCAAGCGTATTGCCTATCACCTGCTGGCGCGGTTGCCGGCCAGTGTTCAGGTGGAAGACCTGATTCAGGCCGGGATGATCGGTTTGCTCGAAGTGTCGACCAAATACGACGCGAGCAAGGGCGCGAGTTTCGAAACCTACGCGGGTATTCGTATCCGTGGGGCGATGCTCGACGAGGTTCGTAAAGGCGACTGGGCACCGCGTTCGGTGCACCGTAATACGCGCATGGTCAGTGATGCGATTCGCGCAATTGAAGCTAAAACCGGTCGTGACGCTAAAGATCACGAAGTTGCGGCCGAACTTCAATTGAGTCTCGACGATTATTACGGGATTTTGAACGACACCTTGGGCAGCCGCCTGTTCAGTTTCGACGATCTGTTGCAGGACGGCGAGCATGAAGGGCTGCATGAGGATGGCGCCAGTGCTCATCTCGAGCCGTCACGGGACCTGGAGGATGAACGCTTCCAGGCCGCGTTGGCGGATGCGATTGCCAATTTGCCGGAGCGCGAGCGACTGGTGTTGGCGCTGTACTACGACGAAGAGCTGAACCTCAAGGAAATCGGTGAGGTCCTGGGGGTCAGCGAGTCGCGGGTCAGCCAGTTACACAGCCAGTGCGCAGCCCGTTTGCGGGGGCGTTTGGGGGAGTGGCGAGCGCGCTGACAGGCAGTGTGGGGACACTGCGTTCAGGGCCGGTGAAGCAAGCGCTGCACCGGTCTTGCAGTATGTGCTCCATGCAGTCGTTGTGTGTTATGCCGGATTGATTGAATGGCGCGTTCAGGTGCTGGATGCGTTTAAGACTGCTTGGAGGTCGAATTGGACAAGAACATGAAAATCCTCATCGTTGATGACTTTTCAACGATGCGGCGGATCATTAAGAACCTGTTGCGTGATCTGGGTTTCACCAACACGGTCGAGGCCGACGATGGCACTACTGCCATTCCGGTACTCAACAGCGGGAGCATCGACTTTCTGGTAACGGACTGGAACATGCCGGGCATGACCGGTATCGACCTGCTGCGCCACGTGCGTGCCGATGAAAAACTCAAGCACCTGCCGGTACTCATGGTGACCGCGGAAGCCAAGCGCGAGCAGATCATCGAAGCTGCCCAGGCCGGCGTAAACGGCTATGTCGTCAAACCATTCACGGCCCAGGCGTTGAAAGAGAAGATCGAAAAGATCTTTGAACGCATCGGTTGAGGTGCGTAGCCATTCCGCCACGGGGGAGCTATGGAGCATAACGAATCTTCACTGGGCGACTTTGAGTCGACCCTGAAAAAACATGCGCTGGAACTGGTCGAGAGCCTGGAAAAGGGCAAGTTCGGCGAAGCGGTGCAATTGATCCATGAGCTCAATCAGACCCGTGACCGCGGCCTGTACCAGGAAGTGGGCAAGCTCACCCGCGAGTTGCATAGCGCGATCGTCAATTTCCAGATTGACCCGCACATGCCGCAAGCCGAGGAAGTTTCACAGATCACGGATGCCACTGAGCGCCTGTCCTATGTGGTCCGGCTGACGGAAGCCGCAGCCAACCGCACCATGGACCTGGTGGAGAGCAGCACCCCGCTGGTCAACGGCCTGAGCACTGAAGCCCAGGCCTTGAGCGCAGACTGGGGTCGCTTCATGCGACGCGAGGTCGGTGCTGAAGAGTTTCGCGAGCTGGCGCGCCGGGTCGACAGTTTCCTGACGCGCAGCGAACAGGAAACCCGTACCGTTTCCGGCCACCTCAACGACATTCTGCTGGCGCAGGATTACCAGGACCTGACCGGCCAGGTGATCAAGCGTGTGACCCAGTTGGTCACGGAAGTCGAAAGCAATCTGCTCAAACTGGTCTTGATGGCCAGTCAAGTCGATCGTTTCGCAGGCATCGAACATGACCGTGAATCGATCCTCGCTGAAAAAGATCCGCAAAAACATCTCGCCAAGGGTGAAGGTCCGCAGATTCATGCCGATAAACGGGAAGACGTTATGTCCGGTCAGGACGATGTAGACGATTTGCTTTCCAGCCTTGGATTCTAGGAGCACCCATTAATGAGCTTCGGCGCCGATGAAGAGATCCTTCAGGATTTCCTGGTTGAGGCCGGCGAGATTCTAGAGCAACTGTCCGAACAACTGGTCGAGCTGGAAAGCCGACCGGATGATGCGGACCTGCTCAATGCAATTTTTCGCGGTTTTCACACTGTTAAAGGGGGCGCCGGCTTCCTCCAGCTCAATGAGCTGGTGGAGTGCTGCCACATCGCCGAGAACGTCTTCGACATCCTGCGCAAGGGTGAGCGGCGGGTCGACTCGGAACTGATGGACGTGGTGCTTGAGGCTCTGGACGCGGTGAACGGCATGTTCGGCCAGGTCCGTGAGCGCACCGAAATCACTGCCGCGACCCCGGAACTGCTGGCCGCCTTGGCGCGCCTGGCCGAGCCTGCCGGTGCCGAGCCCGCAGCACCTGCGGTGGAAGAAGTGGTCGAGCCGGTTGCCGAGGTTGTGGCTGATGAAAGCCCGGCAGGGGATATCACCGATAACGAATTCGAGCTGCTGCTCGACTCGCTGAACGCCGCCAAGGCTGAAGCCGAGACCGCGCCTGCCGCCGCACCAGTGGCCCAGGGCGAGCCGGCCAGCGATGAAATCACCGATGCCGAGTTCGAATCCCTGCTGGACCAGTTGCACGGCAAGGGCCAGTTTGCCCCGGATGCCGTAGCACCGGCCGCCGCCAGTACCGCCACAGGCACCGCTGCCAGTGGCGACGAAATTACCGACGACGAATTCGAAGCCCTGCTGGACCAGTTGCATGGCAAGGGCAACTTTGCCGTGGACGCACTGGAATCGGCGGTGGCCGCGAGCCCCGCGACGCCAGCCCCGACGGCCGCGGCCGCCGGCAGCGACCTGATCACGGATCACGAATTCGAATCCCTGCTGGATGAGTTGCACGGCAAGGGCAAGTTTTCCGAAACCCCAGGTACGGCCCAGCCTGCCGCGGTGACTGCGGCCCCGGCCCCGGCTGCGGCGGCCGCTGCAGCCGTCGCCAAACCGGCAGCGAAGAAGCCCGAGCCCAAGGCCGAGGCGCCTAAGGCTGCCGCTGCTCCAGCCGCTCCTGCTGCTGCGGCTCCGGCACGCGCGGCGGCTGCGGCACCGGCAGAAAAGCCGGCCAGCGAAGCGGAAACCACGGTGCGGGTCGATACCGCGCGCCTGGACGAAATCATGAACATGGTCGGCGAACTGGTGCTGGTGCGTAACCGCCTGGTGCGCCTGGGGCTGAACAGTGGCGACGAAGCCATGTCCAAGGCGGTGTCCAACCTTGACGTGGTAACGGCCGACCTGCAGACCGCGGTGATGAAGACCCGCATGCAGCCGATCAAGAAGGTCTTCGGGCGCTTCCCGCGCCTGGTTCGCGACCTGGCCCGGCAGCTCAAGAAAGAGATCAACCTGGAGCTGGTGGGGGAAGAAACCGACCTCGACAAGAACCTGGTAGAGGCCCTGGCCGACCCGCTGGTGCACTTGGTGCGCAACGCGGTGGACCACGGTGTCGAATCGCCGGAAGAACGTGAAGCCTCGGGCAAGTCCCGTGGCGGCAAGGTGGTTCTGGCGGCGGAACAGGAAGGCGACCACATCCTGCTGTCGATCTCCGATGACGGCAAGGGTATGGACCCTAACGTGTTGCGCGCCATCGCCGTCAAGCGCGGCGTGATGGACAAGGATGCCGCCGACCGCCTCAGCGATACCGAGTGCTACAACCTGATCTTCGCCCCGGGTTTCTCCACCAAGACCGAGATTTCCGACGTCTCCGGCCGTGGCGTGGGCATGGACGTGGTGAAGACCAAGATTTCCCAGCTCAATGGTTCGATCAACATCTACTCGACCAAGGGCCAGGGCTCGAAGATCGTCATCAAGGTGCCGTTGACCCTGGCGATCATGCCGACCCTGATGGTCATGCTCGGCAACCAGGCCTTCGCCTTCCCGCTGGTCAACGTCAACGAGATCTTCCACCTCGACCTGTCGCGCACCAATGTGGTGGACGGCCAGGAAGTGGTGATCGTGCGCGACAAGGCGTTGCCCCTGTTCTACCTCAAACGCTGGCTGGTCAGTTCCGCCGCTCATGAAGAGCAGCGCGAGGGCCACGTAGTGATCCTTTCGGTGGGCACCCAGCGGATCGGCTTTGTCGTCGATCAACTGGTGGGCCAGGAAGAAGTGGTCATCAAGCCCTTGGGCAAAATGCTTCAGGGAACCCCGGGCATGTCCGGCGCCACCATTACCGGTGACGGCCGCATCGCTCTGATCCTCGATGTTCCGAGCATGCTCAAGCGTTACGCCGCACGGCGTATTTGATTCGGCGGGGAGGGGCGGTTGGCCTCGCCCCACCTAACGGAGTGTTTATGGCAGTCAAAGTCCTGGTGGTGGACGATTCGGGTTTTTTCCGCCGCCGCGTCTCGGAAATTCTTTCAGCGGATTCGAATATCCAGGTCGTCGGTACGGCGACCAACGGTAAAGAGGCGATCGATCAGGCTCTGGCGCTCAAGCCGGACGTGATCACCATGGACTACGAGATGCCGATGATGGATGGCATCACCGCAGTGCGGCACATCATGCAGCGCTGCCCGACGCCGGTCCTGATGTTCTCTTCCCTGACCCACGAAGGCGCCCGAGTGACCCTCGATGCGCTGGATGCCGGGGCGGTGGATTTCCTGCCGAAGAATTTCGAAGACATCTCGCGCAACCCCGAGAAGGTCAAGCAACTGCTGTGCGAGAAAGTCCACAGCATCTCGCGCAGTAATCGGCGTTTCAGCAGCTACAGCGCCCCGGCGCCACAACCGGCTGCTCCGGCGCCGGCGCCGTCGAGCTTTGGTGGCAGTCGCCCGGCGCCAGCGCCAGCTCCGGCCCGGGCTGCGGCACCGGCTGCCAGCGCGAATTCGCCAGCGCCCAAGCGCAAGGCCTACAAGCTGGTGGCGATTGGTACGTCCACTGGCGGTCCGGTGGCACTGCAGCGGGTCCTGACCCAGCTGCCGGCCAACTTCCCGGCCCCTATCGTGCTGATCCAGCACATGCCGGCGGCGTTTACCAAGGCCTTCGCCGAGCGCCTGGACAAGCTCTGCCGGATCAGCGTCAAGGAAGCCGAGGACGGTGACATCCTGCGTCCGGGCCTGGCGCTGCTGGCGCCTGGCGGCAAGCAGATGATGATCGACGGTCGTGGCGCGGTGAAGATTCTTCCCGGCGACGAGCGCCTGAACTACAAGCCATGCGTGGATATCACCTTTGGTTCTGCGGCCAAGTCCTACAACGACAAAGTTCTGGCGGTGGTTCTCACCGGCATGGGTGCCGACGGTCGTGAAGGTGCGCGCCTGCTCAAGCAGGGCGGCAGCGCGGTCTGGGCCCAGGATGAAGCCAGCTGCGTGATCTATGGCATGCCCATGGCCATCGTCAAAGCCAACCTGGCGGATGCGGTGTACAGCCTGGACGACATTGGCCGGCACCTGGTCGAGGCCTGTCTCTGATGGATGTGCTCAGCCTAATCGGGATCATCATGGCGTTTGTCGCCATCATTGGCGGCAATTACCTGGAAGGTGGTCACCTGTCGGCTCTGGCCAATGGTCCGGCCGCGCTGATCGTGCTCGGCGGGACCATCGGCGCGGCCTTGCTGCAGTCACCGTTGAGCGCGTTCAAGCGAGCCATGCAGATCCTGGTGTGGATCCTGTTTCCGCCTCGGGTCGATCTGCCGGGCGGCATCGATCGGGTGGTCAACTGGAGCCTGACCGCGCGCAAGGAGGGCCTGCTGGGCCTGGAAGGCGTGGCGGACGCCGAGCCGGACACCTATTCGCGCAAAGGCCTGCAACTGTTGGTGGACGGCGCCGAGCCGGAAGCCATCCGCAGCATCCTCGAAGTGGATTTCTACACCCAGGAAAGCCGTGATATCGAGGCCGCCAAGGTCTTCGAGAGCATGGGCGGCTACGCCCCGACCATCGGCATCATTGGTGCGGTGATGGGCTTGATCCACGTGATGGGCAACCTGGCCGATCCCTCCCAGCTGGGCAGCGGCATCGCCGTGGCCTTCGTCGCCACCATCTACGGCGTGGCCAGTGCCAACCTGGTGCTGCTGCCGATCGCCGCCAAGCTGAAATCCATTGCCCTGCGCCAGTCGCGTTACCGGGAAATGCTCCTTGAAGGCATCCTGTCGATTGCCGAAGGCGAAAACCCCCGCTCCATCGAGCTGAAGCTGCAAGGCTTCATGGACTGATTATGGCCCGTCGTCGCCAGCAAGAAGAACACGTCAACCATGAGCGCTGGTTGGTTTCCTACGCCGACTTCATCACCTTGCTGTTCGCGTTTTTTGTGGTCATGTACTCGATTTCCTCGATCAACGAGGGCAAGTACAAGGTCATTTCCGAAGCCTTGATCGGGGTCTTTACCGACTCCGATCGCAGCCTCAAGCCGATTCCGATTGGCGATGAGCGGCCCAAGACCGTGACCCCGGCCAAGCCGCTGGTCAAGGACAGCGATCAGACCGATGCCGGTATCTCCGGTGGCAGCGACCCGTTGAAGAGCATCGCCGATGACATCAGCGCGGCCTTTGGCGACCTGATCAGCTCCAATCAGATGACCGTGCGCGGCAATGAGCTGTGGGTGGAGATCGAACTCAACTCCAGCCTGTTGTTCGGCAGTGGCGATGCCATGCCCAGCGATCAGGCGTTCACCATCATCGACAAGGTGGCGAAGATCCTCAAACCGTTCGACAACCCGATCCATGTCGAGGGGTTCACCGATAACCAGCCGATCCAGACGGCGCAGTACCCGACCAACTGGGAGCTGTCCTCGGCCCGCTCGGCGAGCATCGTGCGCATGCTGGCAATGCAGGGGGTCAACCCGGCACGCATGGCTTCGGTGGGCTACGGTGAGTTCCAGCCGGTGGCCAACAATGCCACCGCCGAAGGGCGGGCACGCAATCGCCGGGTGGTGCTGGTGGTGTCGCGCAACCTGGATGTGCGTCGCAGCCTGACCGGTACCGGAACCGCCAATGCGAAGCCGGATGCGGCGCTCAAGCGTGCTGGCACACAAACTGCACCAACCCCGGTCAAAACGCCGGTACAGGGAAGCGCCGTCAATTCTCCGTCACCTGCTTTATAACTTAGCGCTATGTCTCGCCCCGCTGTGGCCGGGCGGGAGGAACAAACCGAATGAGAGTCTGGGCAGTTGCCAATCAAAAGGGTGGTGTCGGTAAGACCACCAGTTCCATCGCTTTAGCCGGGTTGCTGGCCGAGGCGGGCAAGCGCGTGGTCGTGGTCGACCTCGACCCCCACGGTTCCATGACCAGCTACTTCGGTTATGACCCGGACACCCTGGAGCACAGCAGCTACGACCTGTTCCTGCACAAGGGCAACGTGCCCCAGGACCTGCCGGGCCAGCTGTTGCTGGGCACCAGCCATGAACGTATTTCCCTGTTGCCGTCGAGCACCGCGCTGGCCACCCTCGAGCGCCAGTCGCCGGGGCAGAGCGGCCTGGGCCTGGTGATCGCCAAGAGCCTGGCGCAGCTGTGGCAGGATTTCGACTACGCGGTGATCGACAGCCCGCCGCTGCTCGGGGTGCTGATGGTCAACGCCCTGGCGGCCAGCCAGCAGCTGGTGATTCCGGTGCAGACCGAACACCTGGCGGTCAAGGGCCTGGAACGCATGGTCAACACCCTGGCCATGGTCAATCGCTCGCGCAAGCAACCTTTGCCGTTCACCATCGTGCCAACCCTGTTCGACCGCCGGACCCAGGCTTCCCTGGGTACCCTGCGGGTCCTGCGGGACAAGTTCCCCGAGGAAATCTGGCAAGGCTACATTCCGGTGGATACCCGTTTGCGCGACGCCAGCCGGGCCGGGGTCACGCCTTCGCAGTTTGACGGCAAGAGTCGCGGGGTACTGGCCTACAAGGCCTTGCTCAAGCACCTGCTGGCCCAACAACTCGTGGCACAGGTGGCTTGACGTGAAGCGTTATTCAAGTCGCCAGGCAGCCCGGCCGATAACCCCTACAGGTCACTGTGTCGGGGTTTTAGCGTGGGCATCCTCATGAACCGTCCTCTGGATGTAAAGAGCCGGCCGCAGTTGGCGCTGCAGTCGTATCTGGACGCGTTGCTGCAGGACGCCACCGACGAGGAGTTGGCGCCGCCACCCGTTCCGGTGGCCCCACCTGTGGTCGTCGAAGCGTCCGGCGAAGTGCTGGATGAGTTCCAGGCCGCCGTTCTGGAAGAACAGGCGCGTGACGCCCAGCTCCAGCAGCACGCGGCGCCCGCGGTTGCCGCACCTGCGCCAGTGGTGGCGCCGGTATTGGAAGCGCCCGCGCCCATGCCAAGCACGCTTTCGCCCGTGGTGCCGATGCTCCAGGCCCTGGTGCCGCCCGTGGTGGAAGTGCATTTGCCACCGAGCAATCCGCCACCTCCGGTCGCTGGCAGTGATCGGCCGAGCTGGGCGGCGGAGCCGTTCGAGTGTCTGTTGTTCGATGTTGCGGGCCTGACCCTGGCGGTGCCGCTGGTGTGCCTGGGGTCGATCTATTCCCTGGCCGGGCAGGAACTGACGCCGCTGTTCGGCCAGCCGGAGTGGTTCCTCGGCATCTTGCCGAGCCAGGCCGGCAACCTGAAGGTCCTGGATACCGCGCGTTGGGTCATGCCTGATCGCTACCGCGATGATTTCCGGCAGGGCCTGCAGTACGTCATCTCGGTTCAGGGCTATGAGTGGGGGCTGGCGGTGCATCAGGTCAGCCGCTCGTTGCGCCTGGACCCCAATGAAATCAAGTGGCGCAGCCACCGTGGCCAACGGCCTTGGCTGGCCGGTACCGTGATCGAGCATATGTGTGCCTTGCTTGATGTCTCCGAACTGGCGGAGTTGATCGCCACCGGCGGTGCCAAGCAGATGGCTATCAGTCAAGCGGCCCACAAGCCGAAGTAAACCAACAACAGGCGGCGTCCGTCGGGCGTCGCCACACAGAACACACGCCGTTTCCAACGGTTATTTGAGGGGTCAGGGTATGAATAAGTCGTCGTCTGCACAGGGTTCCGAAGATCCGATCCTGCAATGGGTCACCTTCAAGCTGGATAACGAGTCCTACGGCATCAACGTGATGCGCGTCCAGGAAGTGCTGCGCTACACCGAGATCGCTCCGGTGCCGGGCGCACCCAGCTACGTGCTAGGGATCATCAACCTGCGCGGCAACGTGGTGACCGTGATCGACACCCGCCAGCGTTTTGGCCTGGTGCCGACCGAAGTCAACGACAACACCCGCATCGTCATCATCGAGGCCGACAAGCAAGTGGTCGGGATCATGGTCGACAGCGTCGCCGAAGTGGTTTACCTGCGTCAGTCGGAAGTCGAGACCGCGCCGAACGTCGGCAACGAAGAGTCGGCCAAGTTCATCCAGGGCGTGTGCAACAAGAACGGCGAACTGCTGATTCTGGTTGAGCTGGACAAGATGATGAGCGAAGAGGAATGGTCGGAACTGGAGAGTATCTGATTGATCCTCGAGGTAGCGGTAATTGTCCTGGCGATCCTCTGGGTCGCCACTTTGGCGCTGTTCCTGTCCTACACCCGCAACCAGCGGCAGATTGCCGCCCAGCAGGCTGAGGGCGATGCCTTGCGTGACCAGCGGATCAAGGAGCTGGCCAAGCGCGTTGACCATTACCAGAACGGTACCGTGCGCATGGGCGAGGATCTGCATGAGCTGCGGGCGGTGGTGGCGCCATTGCCGGACAAGCTGGCCCAGCTGGAACAGCGCGACCCCTCCAGCCTGTCCTTCGCCCAGGCTGCGCGCCTGGTGGGCATGGGCGCCAGCGTCGACGAACTGACCCAGTCCTGTGGCCTGACCCAGGCCGAAGCGGAACTGGTCAGCAAGCTGCACAAAGGCTGAACATCAGCCGCAAGCCGCAAGTTTCCCGCTTGAAGCTTGCGGCTTACAGCTTGTAGCTGCCCTCTGTGACATCCTTCTCCCCTTCCGCCTGTTGCGGATCATGCCCCACCGGGAACTTGCCCTTGAGGTTCCAGGCGAAGGCAATGATCTCGGCGATGGTGCGGTACAGCTCCGGCGGAATGCTCTCGCCCAGCTCCAGTCGCGCCAGCAGCTTCACCAACTCGGCATTCTCGTAGATGGGCACTTCATAGTCGCGGGCGATCTTGAGGATGGCTTCGGCCAGTTCGTCATCGCCCTTGGCGGTGAGGGTCGGGGCTTGCTGGCCATCGTATTTCAGCGCGATGGCCTGGCGTGGTGGCGGAGTGTGCTTCATGCGGTTTCGTCGACCCAGCGTTGTTCCAATCGGGTTTGCGGGCCCCGGGGCGGGATACCGAGATGGCAATCCAGGTCGCCGACATTCAGCCCCGAGGCCAGCAGGCGTTCGCGCAGGCTGCCCAGGTGGCTTTCAATCAGGCTCGCCGTATAGGGGCGTTCGGCCCAGAGCTGGCTGGATAGCCGGCCCTGGATCAGTTGCGCCTGGACCTGCAGCGGCCCCAGGGGTTCCAGGTCGAAGGCCAGGTCGACCCGCCACAAGGCCTGCTTGGGTTCGCGTTCTTCGCGTTTCTGCTGCGGCTCCGGTTCCGGCGCCTCTTCCCGTTGCAGCTTGACCTGCAAGGGCACGATGTCCTGCAGGTTGCGCATGGGAATTTCCAGCTGCCAGGTGCTGAGCAGCCGGCCGTCATCGGTCAGGCCGCTTTGTTCCAGGCTCGACAATTGATGGCTCTGCAAGCGCGACACGGCCGCCGCGGCCAGGCGCAGCAATTGTTCCAGGTCACCTTCGCCTTCCAGGCTCTGCAGCAGCCGCTCGGGCAGCGGAAAGCCAGTGGGCGAGGCCTTGGCGCTGACCTGGCCGAGGGTGCCCAGGGCGCTGCGCACGAAACTCGGCAGCGATTGGGCCAGGGTGTTGGCGGCCAGGATCGCGTTGAATTGGGTGGAGGAGGGCAGGTTCGGGGTCAGCTGAGCGATCAGCCGTAGCAGGTCGGCCTTCATGTCCGGCACCTGCCCCGGATTGGCCCCAGCCAGCAACCGGGCCTCCAGGAACAGGCCGCTGCCCAGCAAGGCTTGGGCCACGCCGCGCGGGCTGCTCAACTGTTGCACGTCGGGCAGGCCGGCCAGCAGGCGCTCGACGGCGGCGCGCAGGTCGGCGGAAAGGCTGGAGGGGGCACTGTCGGCGGGCAGGTTCTGCAAGGCGTTGATCAAGCCGCTCAGCGAACCCTGGCGGCTTTGCTGGCTGGCCAGTTGAGCGGCAATCGCCAGTTGTTCCTGGCGGCTGCTCAAGGGCACGAAGTTAAGGGTTTGTGCATCGCTGACCTGTGCGCTCAGCAGGCTGCCGATGCGCAGCGGCTGTGGGCTGTCGATGCTCAGGGTGGCGCCACTTTGCGCGGTGTTGAGCAGGCTCACCAGCGAACGGTAGACCAGTGGTTGGCTGGCGCCCTGGGGCAGCATCTGGCTGGTCAGCACCTTGCCCTGCAGCAGGGTGCCCGGGGGCAGTTGGCTGGTGTCCAGGCGGGTCAGGGCGGCGACACTGGAAGCGATGGCTTGCTGCACGGTGATCGCCAGGTTGCCAGCCGAGGGTTGGGTGACCGCCAGGCTGGTGCCCTGGGGCAAGGGCTGGTTGCTGGTGGCCTGCAAGGTGGTTTGCCGGCCGTTGTCCAGGGTGACCTTGAGCAGCAGCTGGAATGTCTGGTCGGTCTGCTTGAGCGAAAGGACTTCGGCCTTGGCGCTCTGGCCGGCGGCAATCAAACCCTCCAGCGGTGGCACCAGCTTGAGCAGTTCGCCACTGATCGGCTGAGGGCGCGAGGTGCCGGAAGCGGGCGCCTGGGGCAGCGGCAGGATGTTCATTTCGCCTGTCATTCGGACACAACCTGTGGAAATTAGCCCTCTTGAGAGTAGGGCTTCGCATGTATAATGCCGCCCGTCTTTGGGGGAGTGGTGAAAACATTGCAAATGTTTGACGCAGCTCTCTAGAACAGGCCGCCAATGCATTTATCCTGCATCTCTTTAACGGCCGCTCCATTGCCGACTTGAACCCGTAAAGGCCCCCTATCCCTTGACCAGCCCTCTTCTCGAAGCCGTAGCACTCGCCTGTGAGCGCGATTGGCGAATGTTGTTTGAACACCTCGAGTTGCGTCTGACAGGCGGAGACATGGTGCAGATCAGCGGCCCCAACGGCAGCGGCAAGACCAGCCTGTTGCGACTGCTGGCCGGGTTGATGCAACCCACCGGCGGTCAGGTCCTGCTCAATGGCCAGCCCTTGCACGCCCAGCGCGCCGAACTGGCGCGCAACCTGTTGTGGATCGGCCACGCCGCCGGGATCAAGGACCTGTTGACCGCCGAGGAAAACCTCAGCTGGCTTTGTGCCCTGCACCAGCCCGCCCAGCGCGAGGCGATCTGGCAGGCCCTGGCCGCCGTCGGCCTGCGTGGTTTCGAGGACGTGCCTTGCCATACCCTGTCCGCCGGCCAGCAGCGCCGCGTGGCATTGGCGCGCCTGTACCTGGACAGCCCGCCGCTGTGGATCCTCGATGAACCCTTCACCGCGCTCGATAAGCAGGGTGTGGCCCAGCTTGAAGAACACCTGGCCGGCCATTGCGAGCGGGGTGGCATGGTGGTCCTGACCACCCACCACAGCCTGAGCCGCATGCCTTCGGGTTACCGCGATATCGACCTGGGACGGTGGGCCGCATGAGTGTCTTTGCCCTGTTGGTGGCCCGTGAAGCGCGCCTGTTGTGTCGGCGTCCGGCGGAACTGGCCAACCCCCTGGTATTTTTCGCAATCGTTGTCGCACTGTTCCCGTTGGCCGTGGGACCTGAGACACAATTGTTGCAAACCTTGTCTCCGGGGCTGGTCTGGGTAGCGGCCCTATTGTCCGTCCTGCTCTCGCTGGACGGGCTTTTTCGCAGTGATTTCGAGGACGGATCCCTTGAGCAGTGGGTCCTTTCGTCGCACCCCCTGGCTCTTCTGGTTCTGGCCAAGGTGCTGGCACACTGGGTGTTCTCCGGATTGGCACTGGTCTTGCTCGCGCCCTTGTTGGCGGTGATGCTCGGGCTGCCTGCCGCCTGTCTGCCGGTGCTGCTGATGTCCTTGTTGCTGGGCACCCCGGTGCTCAGCCTGCTGGGCGCGGTGGGTGCGGCGTTGACGGTGGGGCTCAAGCGTGGCGGCCTGTTGCTGGCGCTGTTGATCCTGCCGTTGTACATCCCGGTTTTGATTCTCGGCAGTGGCGCCCTGCAGGCGGCATTGCAGGGCATGCCGGCTACCGGTTACCTGCTGTGGCTTGGGAGCCTGACCGCCCTGGCAGTAACCTTGACACCCTTTGCAATAGCGGCTGGCCTGAAGATCAGCGTCGGCGAATAATAATGAGGTCTGATCATTTTTTGATCACTTCTGTTCAAGAAAAGACCCAGGCTTTTCGACCACGAAAAGCACCCGTGATGGAAACAGTGAATGAACTGGACTTGGTTTCATAAGCTCGGCTCGCCTAAATGGTTCTATGGCATCAGCGGCAGAATGCTGCCCTGGCTCAGCATCGCCGCGGTGTTGCTGATCGCTGTCGGCGTGGTCTGGGGCCTGGCCTTCGCGCCGCCGGACTACCAGCAGGGCAACAGCTTTCGCATCATCTATATTCATGTCCCGGCGGCGATGCTGGCGCAGTCCTGCTACGTGATGCTGGCGGTCTGCGGCGTGGTTGGCCTGGTATGGAAGATGAAGCTGGCGGACGTGGCGCTGCAATGCGCGGCGCCGATCGGCGCCTGGATGACCGCCGTGGCGCTGGTGACCGGGGCCATCTGGGGCAAGCCGACCTGGGGCTCGTGGTGGGTCTGGGATGCACGACTTACGTCGATGTTGATCCTGCTGTTTCTGTACTTCGGTCTGATTGCCCTGGGCAACGCTATCAGCAATCGTGACAGCGCCGCCAAGGCCTGTGCGGTATTGGCCATCGTGGGCGTGGTGAACATCCCGATCATCAAGTACTCGGTGGAGTGGTGGAACACCCTGCACCAGGGCGCCACCTTCACCCTCACGGAGAAACCGGCGATGCCGGTGGAAATGTGGCTGCCGCTGCTGCTCACCGCCTTGGGCTTCTATTGCTTCTTCGGCGCCGTGCTGTTGCTGCGCATGCGCCTGGAAGTGCTCAAGCGCGAAGCCCGGGCCAGTTGGGTCAAGGCCGAAGTACAAGGTTGCCTGGAGACCGTTCGATGAGCTTTGCATCCTTCAGCGACTTTCTCGCCATGGGCCATCACGGCCTGTATGTCTGGTCGGCCTATGGCATCTGCCTGGCGGTCCTGGCCATCAACGTGGCGGAGCCGATCCTGGCCCGCAAGCGTTATCTGCAACAGGAGGCGCGTCGTCTGCGCCGGGAGAACGGTAAGTGAATCCGCTGCGTAAAAAGCGTCTTTTGATCATCCTGGCGATCCTGGTGGGCGTCGGCATTGCCGTCGGCCTGGCCCTCAGCGCGCTGAAGGAAAACATCAACCTGTTCTACACCCCGACCCAGATCGCCAATGGCGAAGCGCCGCTGGACACGCGGATTCGCGCCGGAGGCATGGTCCAGGCCGGTTCGCTGCAGCGTTCCGCCGATTCCCTGGACGTGAAATTCGTGGTCACCGACTTCAACAAGTCGGTGACCATCACCTACCGCGGCATCCTCCCGGACCTGTTCCGCGAAGGGCAGGGCATTGTCGCCCTGGGCAAGCTCAATGCCGATGGCGTGGTGGTGGCCGATGAAGTGCTGGCCAAGCACGACGAGAAATACATGCCGCCGGAAGTCACCAAGGCGTTGAAAGACAGCGGCCAGTCGGCACCGACGCCAGCGAAAGAGGGTTAAGCCATGAGTTCCGCACTGTTCATTCCTGAACTCGGCCAATTGGCGATGATCCTCGCCCTGTGCTTCTCCCTGGTCCAGGCCGTGGTGCCGATGCTCGGCGCCTGGCGTGGCGATCGGCTGTGGATGAGCCTGGCCCAGCCGGCGGCCTGGGGGCAGTTCGCGTTCCTGGTGTTCGCCTTCGGTTGCCTGACTTACGCCTTCATGACCGATGACTTCTCGGTGGCCTATGTGGCCCACAACTCCAACAGCGCCTTGCCCTGGTACTACAAGTTCAGCGCCGTCTGGGGCGCTCACGAAGGTTCGCTGCTGCTCTGGGCGCTGATCCTCGGCGGCTGGACCTTCGCCGTGTCGGTGTTCTCGCGGCAACTGCCGCAGGTGATGCTGGCCCGGGTACTGGCGGTAATGGGCATGATCAGCACCGGCTTCCTGTCGTTCCTGATCGTTACCTCCAATCCGTTTGCGCGGATCCTGCCTCAGGTGCCTGCCGACGGCCGTGATCTCAATCCGCTGCTGCAGGACATCGGCCTGATCGTCCACCCGCCGATGCTCTACATGGGCTACGTCGGTTTCTCGGTGGCCTTCGCCTTCGCCATCGCCGCCTTGCTCGGCGGTCGCCTGGATGCTGCCTGGGCCCGCTGGTCGCGGCCTTGGACCATCGTTGCCTGGGCTTTCCTCGGCATCGGTATCACCCTGGGCTCGTGGTGGGCCTACTACGAACTCGGCTGGGGCGGCTGGTGGTTCTGGGACCCGGTGGAAAACGCCTCGTTCATGCCCTGGCTGGTGGGCACGGCGCTGATCCACTCCCTGGCGGTCACGGAAAAGCGCGGGGTGTTCAAGAGCTGGACCGTGCTGTTGGCCATTGCTGCCTTCTCCCTGAGCCTGCTGGGCACCTTCCTGGTTCGTTCCGGGGTCCTGACCTCGGTTCACGCCTTTGCCGCAGACCCTGAGCGCGGCGTGTTCATCCTGATCTTCCTGCTGTTCGTGGTGGGGGGCTCGCTGACCCTGTTCGCCCTGCGCGCGCCGGTGGTCAAGAGCCAGGTGGGCTTCAACCTCTGGTCGCGGGAAACCCTGTTGCTGGGTAACAACCTGGTGCTGGTGGTGGCGGCCTCGATGATTCTGCTCGGCACCTTGTACCCGCTGGTGCTGGACGCCCTGACCGGCGCCAAGCTGTCGGTGGGCCCGCCGTACTTCAACGCGCTGTTCATTCCGCTGATGGCCCTGCTGATGGTGGTGATGGCGGTGGGCGTGCTGGTGCGCTGGAAAGACACCCCGGTGAAATGGCTGGTGGGCATGCTCGGCCCGGTGCTGCTGGGCAGCGTGGCCCTGGCGGTGGTCGCGGGCATCGCCTACGGCGACTTCAACTGGGCGGTGCTGGCGACCTTCCTCCTGGCGGCCTGGGTGCTGCTGGCCGGGGTGCGCGACATTGTCGACAAGACCCGGCACAAGGGCCTGATCAAGGGCCTGCCCAGCCTGACCCGCAGCTACTGGGGCATGCAGTTGGCGCACCTGGGCATCGCCGTCTGTGCCCTGGGCGTGGTGCTGTCGAGCCAGAACAGCGCCGAGCGCGACCTGCGCCTGGAGCCGGGCGAGTCCATGGAGCTGGCCGGCTATCACTTCATCTTCGAGGGCGCCAAGCATTTCGAAGGGCCGAACTTCACTTCCGACAAGGGCACCGTGCGTGTGGTGCGCAATGGCAAGGAAGTGGCGGTGCTGCATCCGGAAAAACGCCTGTACACCGTGCAGAGCTCGATGATGACCGAGGCCGGGATCGATGCCGGTTTCACCCGTGACCTGTATGTGGCGCTGGGCGAACCCCTGGGTGAAGGCGCCTGGGCGGTGCGGGTGCACGTCAAGCCATTCGTGCGCTGGATCTGGTTCGGCGGCCTGCTCACCGGGTTCGGTGGCTTGCTGGCGGCCATGGACCGGCGTTATCGGGTCAAGGTTAAAAGCCGCGTGCGCGAAGCGCTGGGCATGACAGGAGCTACGGCATGAGACGCTGGATGATGATGCTGCCCCTGGCGGTGTTCCTGGTGGTGGCGGTGTTCCTCTATCGCGGGTTGTACCTGGACCCGGCCGAGCTGCCGTCGGCGATGATCGGCAAGCCGTTCCCGGAGTTTTCCCTGCCGTCGGTGCAGGGCGACAAGACCCTGACCCGTGCCGACCTGCTGGGCAAGCCGGCGCTGGTCAACGTCTGGGGCACCTGGTGCATCTCCTGCCGGGTCGAGCATCCGGTGCTGAACAAGCTGGCCGAGAAGGGCGTGGTGATCTACGGCATCAACTACAAGGACGTCAACGCCGACGCCCTGAAGTGGCTGGCCGAGTTCCACAACCCCTACTTGCTGGACGTGCGCGACGAGGAGGGCTCCCTGGGCCTGAATCTCGGCGTCTACGGCGCCCCGGAAACCTTCTTCATCGATGCCAAGGGCATCATCCGCGACAAGTACGTCGGGGTGATCGACGAAGTGGTGTGGCGCGAGCAACTGGCCGCCAAGTACCAGGCCCTGGTCGATGAGGCCAAGCCATGAAGCGCTGGTTAGCCGCCGCCATCCTCGGCCTGAGCATTGTCGGGGTGGCCCAGGCCGCCATCGACACCTATCAGTTCGCCAACGATGCCGACCGTGAAAGGTTTCACGAGCTGACCAAGGAGCTGCGCTGCCCCAAGTGTCAGAACCAGGACATCGCCGATTCCAACGCACCGATCGCCGCTGACCTGCGCAAAGAGATTTTCCGCATGCTCGGCGAGGGCAAGGACAACCAGCAGATCATCGACTTCATGGTCGATCGCTACGGTGACTTCGTGCGCTACCGACCGGCCCTCACCGGCAAGACCGCGCTGCTCTGGTTCGGCCCCGCCGGGCTGTTGCTCGGCGGTCTGGTGATCATTGTCGTGATTGTCCGGCGTCGGCGCGTGGAGCGCAGTGACAGCCCGAACACGCTTTCCGTCGAAGAGCGTCAGCGCCTCGACCAACTGCTGGATAAAAACCACCCATGATTGATTTCTGGCTTGCGGCAGGCCTGCTGCTCCTGATTGCCCTGAGTTTCCTGTTGATCCCGGTCTTGCGTGAGCGTCGCGCTCAGCGCGAGGAGGATCGTACCGCGCTGAACGTGGCGCTTTATGAAGAGCGCGTGGCCGAGCTGCACAGCCAGCAGCAGGAAGGCGTGCTCAGTGCCGAGCAGATGGACGCGGGGCGTGCCGAAGCCGCCCGCGAACTGCTGGCCGACACCGAAGGCAGCGGCGCCGTGCGCACCTCGCGCCTGGGCAAGCCACTGCCGTTGCTGGCGGCGCTGCTGGTACCGCTGCTGGGCCTGGGTCTGTACCTGCACTTCGGGGCCAGCGACAAGGTCGAGCTGACCCGCGAATTCGCCCAGGCACCGCAGTCCATGGAAGAGATGACCTGGCGCCTGGAGCGCGCGGTGGCAGCCCAGCCGGACTCCGCCGAAGGCCTGTATTTCCTCGGGCGCACCTACATGGCCCAGGACCGGCCGGCGGACGCGGCGAAGATCTTCGAGCGCACCGTGGCCCTGGCCGGGCGCCAGCCCGAATTGCTGGGGCAATGGGCCCAGGCGCAGTACTTCGCCGACAACAAGCAATGGTCGGACAAGGTCCAGGGCCTGACCGACGAAGCGTTGAAAGCCGACCCCAATGAAGTCACCAGCCTCGGGCTGCTGGGGATTGCCGCCTTCGAAGGCGGGCGTTTCCAGGAAGCCATCGATTACTGGAAGCGCCTGCAGGCGCAACTGCCACCGGACGACAACTCCCGCGCCGCGTTGCAGGGCGGTATCGATCGTGCCAGCGAGAAGCTGGTGGCCGGTGGCGGCAAGGTTGCCAGCGAACCTGTGGCCAAGGCCCAGGCCAAGGGCGCGGTGCTCAAGGTCCGGGTCGACCTGGCAGCGGAGCTCAAGGCCAAGGTCCAGCCGAGTGACAGCGTATTCATCTTCGCCCGCGCCACCCAGGGCCCGCCGGCGCCACTGGCGGCCAAGCGCTTGACCGTGGCCGACCTGCCGGCGACCGTCGAGCTGGCGGATGCCGACGCAATGATGCCGCAGTTGAAACTGTCGAACTTCCCTGAAGTCCAACTGGTTGCGCGCGTATCCCGCGCTGGCCAGCCGACGGCCGGCGAGTGGGTCGGGCGCAGCCAGCCCCTGGCCAGCAGCACCACTGCTGCCCAGCAGCTGACCATCGACAGCCCGGATCAATAACCAGAGAAACCGCCATGACCGCCATCGCTCGCATTACCCTGTTGTCACTGGTTCTGGGGTTGAGCGCATGTACGGTCCAGCGGCCGGCGCCAACTTCCTCTGAGCCCATTCCGCCCGCGGGGCCGAGCACACGCCCGGCTCCGTCCACGGCCCCGGGCAAGCCCAGTGCGCCGATTCCCGCCGCCAAGCCCCTGCCACGCACTTCCGCCAGCTTCGCACCGCCGCCAGGCGGGCACAGCCACTGGGATGCGCGGCTTGGGGTCTATGTGCTGGATAACCAGAGCAATACCTTTTATCGCCAGCGCACCTACTACCGCTGGAACAATGGCTGGAGCCGCTCCATCAGCCCCGACGGGCCTTGGGAAGACACCGATATCCACGGTGTTCCCGCCGGCCTCGGCCGCCAGTTCCAATAATTCCGGCGCCTGCCGGATAACCGCAGAGGCGCAGGCCAGAGCCCGCGCCCGGGGTGGATTATTTAAGCCTCGGGATGCCTGGCCGATACAGCGGGGTGTTCCCGAGTATCAGCCGTTGAGCGCCCGATGAAGAATGACCTGAACAAACCCTATTTTGCGCCGATGGTGTTTTGGCTAGCGCTGATCTGTGTGCTGGCGCTGATGTATGGCTTCGGCCCGGCGGAGGTGCCGGAGCTGATCTACCTGTCACTGGAGCCGGTGTGCCTGCTGGTGGCGTTCGCCTTCATGTACTACTTCTTCTGCTGGAGCTTCATTTCGGTCTGGCGCCTGGGTGAGATCGGCTGGAAGCGTGTGGACTACGGCTGGCTGCTGCTGGCCTCGCTGGCCCTGATCAGCGCCACCCAGGCGGTGCGCGTGGACTGGTACCAGACCGACTACCAGTTGGCCCAGCAGGCCCAGGCCGGGTTGCAGCGGCGCGTGGCCACAGAGATCGACGACATGCTGGGCGGCGAGCACTGCAAGGCGGCAGTGGAGCGCTACGAACCCCAGGATGCGGCCCAGGTCATGAGCCTGTGCGAGCGTTTTGCGGCGCTGGAACGCACCGCCGACGGGCGCCTTTCGGCCTTGGCGGTGATCAAGGTGCAGCAGGCGCTGGGGGATATCCGCGGCGAATACACGGCGCCCCCCATCAGCCAGTGGCTGCAGAGCCTGAGTGAAAGCATCAAGGAACTGGAACGGCAGCGGGCCGAGGTGCATCGCCTGAATGGCCTGGTGGCGGTCAGCGATACCGAGAAGCTCTACAGCTACTTCGTGCCCTTGCTGCTGGTGATCGCCCTGGCATTGCGCGCCTCCAAGGTCACCGGCGAAGTACTGCTCAAGGCGCCGCGGCGGCGCAAGTTGTGGCTGATCGTCAACCGCCGCGTGGTCATCGATGGCCTGGGCTTTGCCCGTGGTGCCCGGGCCCGGCTGGACGAAGCCCTGGGCAACTGGCGGGTTGCCCGTTGGGGCGTGGTGCACCTGGGTTGCGACTTCATCGGCGCGCCCGGTCCCCAGGACACCCCGATAGCGGTCGCCCCGGGTTTTTATGAAAATGAATTCCAGCTGGCCACCCTGGCCGACTTCGACAGCAGTCAGTTCGTCGAATGGGCCGCGACCCAGACCATCGACACCCTCTACCTGGTGGGTGAAACCGATCAGGGCCTGATCGAGCGCCTGCGGCGCTGGGGCGAGGCGCTGAACATCGAGGTACTGGTCCGCGAGCGCATCTGAAGCGCGTTTCAGAGTCGCTCCAGCAACTGCTCCACGTACTCGATGAAGGCCCGGGCCTTGGCACTCACCAGGCGCCCGCCGGGAAACACCGCCCACAGTTGCTGCCGTGGCAGCTGCCAGTCGGTCAGCAGCGCCTTGACCGCGCCGCTGGCCAACTCCGGGGCGAACATCCATTGCGAGGCGGTTGCCAGGCCCTGATGTGCCAGGACCGCAGCACGCAAGCCTTCCGCGGCATTGACCCGAATCCTGCCGCTGACACTCACTTGCTGCTCTTGGTCGCCCTGGAAAAAGTGCCAGAAGTGACCGGGCCTCCGGCTGTAGATCAGGGCCTGGTGCTCGCTCAGATCGGCCGGATGCCGGGGCTCGCCGTGTGCGGCCAGGTACTCCGGGGTGGCCAGCAGCAGGCGAGGGCATTCGGCGATTTTGCGCGCGGTGAGGGTCGAGTCGGCCAGGCTGCCCATGCGCAGCGCCACATCGACCCCGGCTTCCACCAGATTGATGTGGTGATCGTCCAGCACCACGTCTATCTGCAGTCCGGGGTGACGATCGAGAAAGGCCCCCAGATGGGGCACGATGTGCAGGCGGGCGAAGGTCACCGCGGCGCCGATGCGCAGGGTGCCGCGCAATGCCGCTGCCGACCCGCGAGCGGCATTTTCCGCCTCGCAGGCCTCCTCCAGGGTGCGCCGGGCCCGTTCGAAATAGGCCAGGCCGGCCTCGGTGGGGGTCAAGCCGCGGGTGGAGCGCAACAACAGCCGTACCTGCAGATGCGCCTCCAACTGGGCAATGCTTTTCGATACGGCAGGCTGGCCCAGGTTCAGGCGTCGGGCGGCAGCGGAGAAGGACCCGCTTTCCACCACATGCACAAAGGTTTCCATCGCGGCTAGGCGGTCCATCGGTTGTCCTTGCAGGAGAGGGGAGCACGGCCCCCGGGCGCCGACACTATCAGCGGGTTCAGCCCGAATTGCCTAGGCACGCTCTGCTCGGCGGTTGTCCGCCACCAGCAGAAAACGCAGCAGGGCCAGCAGAGGAAAGGCGCTGCCCACCAGCGCCACCCCCAGCCAGCCGCTGTGTTCGTACACCGCACTGGCAATCGATGAGCCGAAGGCGCCACCGACGAAGATGCTGGTCATGTACAGCGCGTTGAGGCGGCTGCGGCTGTGAGCGTCCAGGGCATACACCGCCCGTTGTCCGAGCACCATGTTCATTTGCACGCAGAAGTCCAGGACCACCCCGGTCACCGCCAGGCCGATCACGCTGTAGGCGGGATGGATCAGCGTCGGCACAAAGCTCAGGGCCGCCAGGAGCATGGCCAGCAGCGAGGCGATACGGGTGTGGCCGGCATCCGCCAGGCGTCCGCTGATGGGGGCGGCGATGGCCCCGATGGCGCCTACCAGGGCGAAGATTGCGATCTGGCTCTGCGACAGGCCGTGCTGCCGTGCCAGCTCCAGGGGGGCCGCGGTCCAGAACAGGCTGAAACTGGCGAACATGCAGCCCTGGTAGAAGGCACGCTGGCGCAAGACCGGTTGCCGGCGCAGCAAGCCCCCCAGTGAGCGCAGCAGTTGGCCGTAGGTAGCGCTGTGGGCCGGTTGGCGCTTGGGCATGGTCAGCATCAGGACCAGGCTGATGGCCGCCATCAGCACGGCGGCGGCAATGAACATCGCGCGCCAGCCAAACAGATCGGCCACCACGCTGGACACTGGACGGGCCAGGAGAATCCCCAGCAGCAGGCCGCCCATGATCCCGCCCACCACTCGGCCGCGGGACTCTTCCGGGGCCAGGTGCGCTGCCAGGGGAATGAGGATCTGCACCGACACCGAACTGAAGCCGATCAGCAGCGACACCAGGAGAAAGACGTTGGGCTGCTGGGTCCAGGCCGCTCCCAGCAGGCTGGCGATGGCCACCAGGGTGGTGATCACCATCAGTCGGCGGTTTTCCAGCAAGTCTCCCAGGGGCACCAGGAAGAACAGGCCCAGGGCATAGCCGATCTGGGTCAGGGACACGATCAGGCTGGCCAGGGCGCTGGACAGGCCGAGGTCCGGGGCGATCAGCTCGATGATGGGTTGTGCGTAGTAGATGTTGGCGACGATGGCGCCGCAACAGAAGGCGAACAGCAGCACCATGCCTCGGGTCATTGTCACGCTGCGCAGGGGCAGCGCCTGGGTCGTTGAGCTCATCGGAATTCTCTTGGCGGCGAAAAGGTGGGGCAAGGTTAAGAGGCGACGCGGTAGCGCAGTAGAGAGGGCGGGGCAATAGCATTCATTCCTGGGGGGAATAAATGACTGATTCAAGGCGTTGCGCTGCCAGCCGCGACGGATGCCGCTGACGAGGGCTGATGATACATTTACTTACATCTTGTTCGATAGCATGCTCAGGTTCGCCATTCGCCCCGGAGTGGCCCGAGCCCCCTTTTCAACAGAGGAAATCCATCCCATGAATCGGTCTTTGCGTGGTTGGTTGTGCGCCGCTCAGGGCGTTGTTCTGGTGTTCACCCTGGTGGGCGTTGCGGCCCGCGCCCAGGACGCTCCGGGCATGCGCATGGGCGTGCGCGGCGAGATCACCGGGATCAGCGGTGACCTGGTGCGGGTGCATGTCAACAGCGGTGAAAACGTCAGCGTCGAGCTGACCCCACAGACCCAGGTGCGCGGGGTGACCCTGGCCAACATCGAGGACATCAAGCCGGGCAGCTACATCGGGTCAGCGGCAATGCCCATGGCCGACGGCACTCTCAAGGCCCTGGAAGTGCATGTCTTTCCCGCGCAGATGGCCGGTACCGGGGATGGTCATCGGCCCTTCGACCTGGCCAAGGGCAGCAGCATGACCAACGGCAGCGTCGGTGATCTGGTGGTGAGCAACGGCCGCACCCTGACCGTCAACTACAAGGGCGGGCAGCAGAAGATCCTGGTGCCGGACGATGTCCCCATCGTCAACCTCACGCCCGGGGATCGCAGCCTGCTCAAGGCCGGGGTCAAGGTGGTGATGTTCGTTACCCAGAGCGCCGACGGCAAACTCACCGCGCAGTCGATTTCCGCCGGCAAGGATGGCGTGGCTCCGCCCATGTAAAGCCGTTGTCTGCGGGGTGGAATATTCCGTTCCGGCTCTGCGGTGCCCAGGCTTGCATTGCCAAATGTTGCAGCACGCGGGTTGCAGTGGAAGTCACCAAGGCCTTGGTTTACGGTTTCCGGTCGTTCAATGCGCCGGGAGTGCCTTATGGAAAAGTCGACGTTCAACCCAGCCAGTGTGTTCAATTCGCTGCAATACGGTTTCAGCCAGGCGGTGGAAGTGCGGGGCGGCCGACGCCTGCTGCTCTCCGGCCAGGTGGGGGTGGATGAGCAGGAGCGGACGGTCGGCCCCGACCTGCGGGAGCAGACCGAGCAGGCCTTCGACAATATCGAAAGCGTCCTGGCCGCAGCAGGCGGCCAGATGACGGATGTGGTGATGCTGCGGATCTACATCGCCGAAGTCGCCCGCGACCAGCAGGAGCACATCAGCGCGGTATTGCTGGAGCGCTTTGCCAGCCAGCCACCGGCGTCTTCGTGGATCATCGTCAGCGGGCTGTCGCTGCCCGAGTGGCTGATCGAGGTCGAGGCCGAGGCGGTGCTGGAGGAGCAGCATCAGGTGGTCACGGCGGCGTTGTTCAATCCGGCACGGGCGCTTTGAACTCGCCATCAGGCATAAAAAAAGCGACCGCCAGGGTCGCTTTTTTCATTCACCCGCGAGGGGTCATTTGGCGTTGGTGTAGATCTGGTCGAAGATCCCGCCGTCGTTGAAGTGGGTCTTCTGCACGCTGCGCCAGTCGCCGAAGGTCTTCTCCACCGAGAGGAAGTCGACTTTCGGGAAGCGGTCGGTGTACTTGGCCAGCACCTTCGGGTCCCGTGGGCGCAGGTAGTTGTTGGCGGCGATTTCCTGGCCTTCCGGCGACCACAGGTACTTCAGGTATTCCTCGGCCGCGGCGCGGGTGCCTTTCTTCTCCACCACCTTGTCCACCACCGATACCGGCGGCTCGGCTTCGGCGGACACGCTCGGGTAGATCACCTCGAACTGATCGCGGCCGAACTCGCGGGCGATCATTTCCGCTTCGTTCTCGAAGGTCACCAGCACATCGCCGATCTGGTTGGTCATGAAGGTGGTGGTGGCGGCACGGCCACCGGTGTCGAGCACGGGCGCCTGCTTGAACAGCTTGCCGACAAAGTCCTTGGCCTTGTTCTCGTCGCCGCCGTTCTTCAGCACATAACCCCAGGCCGAGAGGTAGGTGTAGCGGCCGTTACCCGAGGTCTTGGGGTTGGGCACAATCACTTGCACGCCATCCTTGAGCAGGTCCGGCCAGTCTTTCAGCGCCTTGGGGTTGCCCTTGCGCACGATGAACACGGTGGCCGAGGTGAAGGGTGCGCTGTTGTCCGGCAGGCGCGTCACCCAGTTGTCCGGGACCAGTTTGCCGTTGTCCGCCAGGGCGTTGATGTCGGTGGCCATGTTCATGGTGATGACATCCGCCGGCAGGCCGTCGATCACCGAGCGTGCCTGTTTGCTGGAGCCGCCGAAGGACATCTGCAGGGTGATGTTCTCGTTGTGCTCGGCTTTCCAGTGTTTCTGGAAGGCGGCGTTGTAGTCCTTGTAGAAGTCGCGCATCACGTCATAGGAAACGTTGAGCAGGGTCGGTGCGGCCTGGGCGACGCTGCCCAGAGCCAAGCCGGCGGCCAGTAGCGAGGCGCTGAAGAGTTTTTTCACTGCACATTCCTTTTGTTCGAGAGTGAAGGCAATTTGCCGCCGACTATAGCCGGGGCGCTATATCTCTTTAAAGATTAAAAAGTACTTTGCTTATTCCAGCTTCTTGAACAGCGCGTTACCGCAGCGCGAGCAAAAGGCCGCGGCCGGTTCGTGGCTGTTTTTGCGGCACACCGGGCAGTCGTGCTTGAGCTGCTCGCCGCGCATGGCGCTGGCCAGTTCTGCGGTGAAGATCCCGGTGGGCACGGCGATGATCGAGTAGCCGGTGATCATCACCATCGACGAGATCATCTGGCCGATCACGGTCTTGGGCACGATATCGCCGTAGCCCACGGTGGTCAGGGTGACGATGGCCCAGTAGATGCCCTTGGGGATGCTGGTGAAGCCGTGCTCCGGGCCTTCGACCACGTACATCAGGGTGCCGAACACCGTGACCAGGGTGCAGACGCTGAGCAGGAACACCAGGATCTTCTGCTTGCTGCCGCGCAGCGCGTCCAGCAGGTAATGGGCCTGTTTCAGGTAGGGCGCCAGCTTGAGCACACGGAAGATCCGCAGCATGCGGATGATGCGGATGATCAGCAGGTACTGCGCATCGCTGTAGTACAGGGCGAGGATGCCGGGGACGATGGCCAGCAGGTCCACCAGGCCATAGAAACTGAAGGCGTAGCGCAGCGGCTTGGGCGAGCAGTACAGGCGCAGCCCGTACTCGACGGCGAAGATCAGGGTGAAACCCCATTCGATGTACGCCAGGACGTTGGCGTAGTTGCTGTGTACCTCGTCGATGCTGTCGAGAATCACGATCACCAGGCTGGCGAGGATGATCAGCAGCAAGGTGGTGTCAAAGCGTCTTCCGGCCACCGTATCGGTCTGGAAGATCATTACGTAGAGGCGCTGCCGCCAGTTGTCGCTGTTACCCATGGGAGTCGCCTGAATCAAAGATCAGCGAAGCCTAGGGGGATTTGCCGGCCCAGCGCAAGGCGCGTCGCCCTGGGGCGTGCGGCCCACGGCCCGATCCACGGCATGCACCAGCCAGCAGGCGAGGACAAAAGGTGCGGTCAGGGGCGCCAGGCCCAGGGCGACGATGCCCGGGGTGATCAGCAGCGCCAGCAGCATTCCCAGCAGCGGTCGCCATGGCCACCGCGCCTGTTGGCCCAGGGCCAGGGCCACCAGGGCGCAGTTGTAGCCGCCCAGGCCTTGCAGGGCCTGGGCGGGCTCGTGCTGCACCAGGGTGAACGCCAGGCCACAGGCGGAACCGAACACGGCCCAGGCCGCCGCGCGCCGACTGGCCAGCAGCAGGCCAAGGAGAATCAGCAGGCCGGCCAGGGGCTGGGCGAGGAACATGATCTGCCCCAGGCCCTGGAACAGGCCGCCCAACAGGTTCACGGGGGACAGGCCAGGCGCGAGCTGGGCAGCGCCCGGTAGCGGTTCGGCCAGGCTCAGCAACAGCCAGCCGAGGCCGACGAAAGGCGCGGTGTAGGCCGGCAGGCTGGCGCGCTGGCGCGCCCGTTTCAGCCATTGCTGGGTAATGATCGCGCTCAGGCCGCCGGCGGCGATGATCAGCGGCGGCAGCAGCACCGACCAGGGCAGGTACAGGCTCAGCAGCAGGCCCAGCAACACGCCGTTGTAGCTGAACAGTCCGGCTTGCCGGTCGGCCTTGGCATACCCGCGGCGTTGCGCGGTCAACAGCCCGGCCAGGGCGCCCAGCAGGGCGCCACCGAGCAGCGCAGGGGCGCTGACCAGGATCGCCAGCAGGCACAGCAGGCCGCACAGCGGATGGCGCTGGAGGAAGATCTGACTGAAGCCGTTAAGCAGGGCAGTGGCCCAGTCGGGGCAGAAGGCATTGAAAGACGGTGAAGGCATGGTGCTAGTCAGTGGATGCGGCCTTTGGCCGCCGCTGCGCTTGAGCGGCCAGGCCTCCTCTGCGGGAGGCTCTGTGCCGGTCAGCGGCGCAGCGGCGCCATGGGCTGCGGGTCAGAGAAGGGTTTCGACGCGCAGCGAGTTGGTGGTGCCCGGCTGGCCGAACGGCACGCCGGTGGTGATCACCACCGTGTCGCCGCGTTTGGCCAGGCCCTGGGCCTGGGCAATTTCCAGGGCCGTGGCACACACCTCGTCCACTTGGCGCAGGCGGTCGTTGACCACCGAGTGCACGCCCCAGGCCACGCTCAGGCGGCGAGCGGTTTGCAGATTCGGCGTCAGGTTGAGGATCGGCACCGGCGGGCGTTCCCGGGCGGCGCGCAGGGTCGAGCTGCCCGATTCGCTGTAGTTCACCAGCACCGCCACCGGCAGGATGCTGCACACCCGGCGGATCGCGCAGCTGATGGCGTCCGAGACGGTGGCTTCGGCCTGGGGCCGGCTGACGTCGAGCTGGGTCTGGTAATCGGGGCCCGATTCCACCTGGCGGATGATCTTGCTCATCATCTGCACGGCTTCCAGCGGGTATTCGCCGGAAGCGGTTTCCGCCGACAGCATCACCGCGTCGGCACCTTCGGCCACGGCGTTGGCGACGTCGGTGACCTCGGCCCGCGTCGGCGCCGGGGAGAAACGCATGGATTCGAGCATCTGCGTGGCCACCACCACCGGCTTGCCCAGCTGGCGGCAGGTGCTGATGATGTTTTTCTGGATCTGCGGCACGCTTTCCGCCGGCACTTCCACGCCCAGGTCGCCCCTGGCCACCATGATTGCGTCGCTTAGCGCGGCGATTTCCCGCAGTTGGGTGACGGCCGAAGGTTTCTCGATCTTGGCCATCAGGTAGGCCTTGTCGCCGATCAGCGCACGGGCTTCGCGGATGTCTTCCGGGCGCTGCACGAAGGACAGGGCCACCCAGTCCACCCCCAGTTCCAGGCCGAAGCTCAGGTCGCAGCGGTCCTTGCTGGTCAGCGGGCTGAGGTCGAGCACGGCCTGGGGCACGTTGACCCCTTTGCGGTCCGACAGCTCGCCGCCATTGAGCACGGTGGTCTCGATGGCGTCGGCGTGCTTGGCGATCACCCGCAGGCGCAGCTTGCCGTCGTCCAGCAGCAGGTCCATGCCCGGCTCCAGCGCGGCGATGATTTCCGGGTGCGGCAGGCTGACCCGCTGGGCGTTGCCCGGGGTCGGGTCGAGGTCCAGGCGCAAGGCTTGCCCGCGCACCAGTTGCACCTTGCCTTCGGCGAAGGTGCCGACCCGCAGTTTCGGCCCTTGCAGGTCCATGAGGATGCCCAGGGGGTAGTTCAGCTCGCGCTCGACCTGGCGGATCCACTCAAAGCGCTGGGCATGGTCGGCGTGGGCGCCGTGGCTGAAGTTGAGCCGGAAGATATTCACCCCGGCTTGTACCAGCTCACGGATATCCTCGATGCCGTCGATGGCCGGGCCCAGGGTGGCGAGGATCTTGACCTTCTTGTCAGGCGTCATGTTTGGGGTTCTCGAGAATCAGGATGGCGCGGAAGTCGTTGACGTTGGTGCGGGTCGGTTCGGTGACGATCAGGTTGCCCAGTGCCGCGAAGTAACCGTAGCCGTTGTTGTTGTCCAGCTCGTCACTGGCGCTCAGGCCCAGGGCCGCGGCGCGGGCATAGCTGTCCGGGGTCATGATGGCCCCGGCATTGTCCTCGGAACCGTCGATGCCGTCAGTGTCGCCAGCCAGGGCATAGATGCCCGGGTAGCCCTTGAGGCTGTCGGTGAGGCTCAGGAGGAACTCGGCGTTGCGTCCGCCACGGCCATTGCCGCGCACGGTGACCGTGGTTTCACCGCCGGAAAGGATCACGCAGGGCGCGGCCAGCGGCTGGCCGTGCAAGGCCACCTGGCGGGCAATACCGGCGTGGACCTTGGCCACCTCGCGGGATTCGCCTTCCAGGTCGCCGAGGATCAGCGGGCTGAAGCCGGCCTGGCGGGCCTTGACTGCCGCGGCTTCAAGGGATTGCTGGGGCCGGGCGATCAGCTGGAAGTGGCTGCGCTCCAGGCTCGGGTCACCGGGCTTGACGGTTTCCGACTCGGGGCTCTGCAACCAGTTGCGCACCGTGGCCGGGACGTCGATGTCGTAGCGCTTGAGAATCGCCAGGGCTTCGGCCGAGGTGCTCGGGTCGGCCACGGTGGGGCCGGAGGCGATGACCGTGGCCAGGTCGCCGGGAACATCGGAAATCGCATAGGTGTAGACCGTGGCCGGCCAGCAGGCCTTGGCCAGGCGCCCGCCCTTGATCGCCGAGAGGTGCTTGCGCACGCAGTTCATCTCGCCGATGGTGGCGCCGGACTTGAGCAGGGCCTTGTTGATGGCTTGCTTGTCCGCCAGGGTGATGCCGGCGGCGGGCAGGGCCAGCAGGGCCGAACCGCCACCGGACAGCAGGAAGATCACCCGGTCCTGTTCCGACAGGTTGCTGACCAGCTCCAGCACCCGCTTGGCCACGGCCAGGCCGGCGGCGTCGGGCACCGGGTGGGCGGCCTCGACCACTTCGATCTTGTTGCAGGGGGCGCCGTGGCCGTAGCGGGTCACCACCAGCCCGCTGACTTCACCCTGCCAGTTGCGCTCCACGACCTGGGCCATGGCCGCGGCCGCCTTGCCGGCGCCGATGACAATCACGCGGCCGTTGCGATCGCTGGGTAGATGGGCTTGCAGAACCTGTTGCGGATGGGCGGCGTCGATGGCTGTGGCGAACAGCTCACGGAGGAATTGTTGCGGATCGACCGACATGGCGGGCTCCCGGATTTCTTGTTATGGGGGGCTTGAAACGGGTGTAGCCGCCACCTCAGGCGGCACCAGGGTCAGCAGGGCCTGTCCCTGGCCCGCCGTGAGGCGTTTCCTGCGAACCCTGGCGCAGCCTGCGGCAGCGGCTACGGATGCTGCTTATTGTTTCTCGCGGATCGAGAAGTTGGCCATGTGTTCCAGGCCCTTGATCAAGGCCGAGTGGTCCCAGTTGGCGCCACCGATGGCGCTGCAGGTGCTGAACACTTGCTGGGTGCCGGCGGTGTTGGGCAGGTTGATGCCCAGCTCGCGCGCACCGCTGAGGGCCAGGTTCAGGTCCTTCTGGTGCAGGTTGATGCGGAAGCCCGGGTCGAAGGTGCCCTTGATCATTCGCTCGCCGTGCACTTCGAGGATCTTCGAGGAGGCGAAGCCGCCCATCAGCGCTTCACGCACCTTGGCCGGGTCGGCACCGTTCTTCGCGGCGAACAGCAGGGCTTCGGCCACCGCTTGGATGTTCAGGGCAACGATGATCTGGTTGGCCACCTTGGCGGTCTGGCCGTCACCGTTGCCACCCACCAGGGTGATGTTCTTGCCCATGCTCTGGAACAGCGGCAGGGCGCGTTCGAAGGCCTGGCTGTCGCCACCGACCATGATGCTCAGGGTCGCGGCCTTGGCCCCGACTTCACCGCCGGATACCGGGGCGTCCAGGTACTGCGCGCCGGTCTGGTTGATCTTGGCGGCGAAGGCCTTGGTCGCGGTCGGCGAGATCGAACTCATGTCGATGACGATCTTGCCCTTGCCGATCCCGGCGGCAACGCCGTCGGCGCGCAGCAGCACGTCTTCGACCTGCGGGGTATCGGGCACCATGATGATGACGAACTCGGCTTCCTGGGCCACGTCCCGGGGCGAGGCCAGGGCCACGGCGCCGGCGGCGATCAGGTCGGCCGGGGCCTTGCCGTGGTGTTCCGAGAGCAGCAGGCTGTGGCCGGCCTTCTGCAGGTTTGCGGCCATTGGGTGACCCATGATGCCGGTGCCGATAAATCCGATTTTAGCCATGATGAAAATCCTCTATTCAGACGGACCCTGTAGGAGCTGGCTGGCCAGTGAAGGCGGTCTTCAGGGGCGTGCCGTGCCTGCCGGCCCGTTCGCCGGCTTCTACAGGCGTGCGGGTTCAGATTGCGTTGTGGGTTTTCAGCCAGCCAAGGCCAGCCTCGGTGGTGGTCAGCGGCTTGTACTCGCAGCCGACCCAGCCCTGGTAGCCGATGCGGTCCAGGTGCTCGAAAAGGAAGCGGTAGTTGATCTCGCCAGTGCCCGGCTCGTTGCGCCCGGGGTTGTCCGCCAGCTGGATGTGGTTGATCTGGCCCAGGTGGTTGGCCATGGTCCGCGCCAGGTCTCCCTCCATGATTTGCATGTGGTAGATGTCGTACTGCAGGTACAGGTTGGCGCTGCCCACCTGTTCGCGGATCGACAGCGCCTGGGCGGTGTTGTTGAGGTAGAAGCCTGGGATGTCGCGGGTGTTGATGGCTTCCATCACCAGCTTGATGCCCACCGCCTGGAGCTTGTCGGCGGCGTACTTGAGGTTGGCGACGAAGGTCTTTTCCAGCAGCGCCTCATCGGCGCCCTGTGGGCGGATGCCCGCCAGGCAGTTGACCTGGGTGTTGCCCAGGACCTGGGCGTAGGCGATGGCCAGGTCGACCCCGGCGCGGAACTCCTCGACCCGGTCGGGCAGGCAGGCGATGCCGCGCTCACCCTTGGCCCAGTCACCGGCTGGCAGGTTGAATAGCACTTGGCTCAGGCCGTGGGCATCAAGTTGTGCCTTGATTTCGGCGGAGCTGAATTCGTACGGGAACAGGTATTCGACGCCGCTGAAACCGGCATCGGCGGCCGCCTTGAAGCGGGCGAGGAAGTCCTGTTCGGTGAACAGCATGGACAGGTTGGCAGCAAAACGCGGCATGGTGGTCTCCTGTAGATCGGTCAAGCCTGTGGCTGGCACCCAGCGGGCAGGCGCTGCGCAACCTCTGGCGGGAAGTTGCGCGCGGTGCCCGGCCGGTGCCAGCGGCCGGGGGTATCAGTCGAGCAGGGAAATTGCGGTCGGGGCGTCGTTGCCCACCAGCGCCAGGTCTTCGAACTCGTTGACCGCGTTGATTTCGGTGCCCATGGAAATGTTGGTCACGCGCTCCAGGATGATTTCCACCACCACCGGCACCTTGTAGGTCTGGAGCATTTCCTGGGCCTGGCGCAGGGCCGGCTGGATGTCCTTGGGTTCGAACACCCGCAGGGCCTTGCAGCCCAGGCCTTCGGCGACCGCCACGTGGTCGACGCCGTAGCCGTTGAGTTCCGGCGCGTTGAGGTTGTCGAAGGACAGCTGCACGCAGTAGTCCATGTCGAAACCGCGCTGGGCCTGACGGATCAGCCCCAGGTAGGAGTTGTTCACCACCACGTGGATGTACGGCAGGTTGAACTGTGCGCCCACCGCCAGTTCTTCGATCATGAACTGGAAGTCGTAGTCGCCGGACAGGGCCACCACCTGGCGATTCGGGTCGGCCTTGACCACGCCCAGCGCCGCTGGAATGGTCCAGCCCAGTGGGCCGGCCTGGCCGCAGTTGATCCAGTGGCGTGGCTTGTAGACGTGGAGGAACTGCGCGCCGGCAATCTGCGACAGGCCGATGGTGCTGACGTAGCAGGTGTCCTTGCCGAACACCTGGTTCATCTCTTCGTACACGCGCTGCGGCTTGACCGGTACGTTGTCGAAGTGGGTCTTGCGGTGCAGGCTGGCCTTGCGCTGCTGGCAGTCATGCAACCAGGCGCTGCGGTCCTTGAGCTTGCCGGCGGTCTGCCACTCGCGGGCCACTTCCAGCAGCACGGTCAGGGCGCTGCCGGCGTCGGAAACGATGCCCAGGTCCGGGGTGAATACCCGGCCGATCTGGGTCGGTTCGATGTCCACATGGATGAACTTGCGGCCTTCGGTGTAGACGTCCACCGAACCGGTGTGGCGGTTGGCCCAGCGGTTGCCGATGCCCAGTACCGTGTCGGACTTGAGCAGGGTGGCGTTGCCGTAGCGATGCGAGGTCTGCAGGCCGACCATGCCCACCATCTGCGGGTGATCGTCGGGGATGGTGCCCCAGCCCATCAGGGTCGGGATCACCGGAATGCCGGTCAGTTCGGCGAATTCCACCAGCAGCTCGCTGGCGTCGGCGTTGATCACGCCACCACCGGCCACCAGCAACGGGCGCTCGGCCTGGTCCAGCAGGGCCAGGACCTTTTCCGCCTGCAAGCGGGTTGCCGCGGGCTTGGCCAGGGGCAGGGGCTGGTAGGCGTCGATGTCGAACTCGATTTCCGCCATCTGCACGTCGAACGGCAGGTCGATCAGCACCGGGCCGGGGCGGCCGGAGCGCATTTCATAAAAGGCTTTCTGGAAGGCGTAGGGCACCTGGCCCGGTTCCAGCACGGTGGTGGCCCATTTGGTCACCGGCTTGACGATGCTGGTGATGTCCACGGCCTGGAAGTCTTCCTTGTGCAGGCGGGCCCGCGGTGCCTGGCCAGTGATGCAGAGAATCGGAATCGAGTCGGCCGAGGCGCTGTACAGGCCAGTGACCATGTCGGTGCCGGCGGGGCCCGAAGTGCCGATGCACACACCGATATTACCGGCCTTGGTGCGGGTGTAGCCCTCGGCCATGTGCGAGGCGCCTTCAACGTGGCGAGCGAGGACGTGATCGATGCCACCGACCTTCTGCAGCGCGGAATACAGCGGGTTGATGGCGGCACCCGGGATGCCAAAAGCGGTATCGACCCCTTCGCGGCGCATCACCAGAACGGCGGCTTCGATTGCTCTCATTTTGCTCATGGTTTTGTGCCTCTTACGTTTTGTAATTGTATACAAGTGGCTTTCAACAAAGTGTATTCACGGCGGGTGGCGCAGGTCAATCCATTTTCTTGAACGGTAGCGGCTTTCGCCAGAGCCCCTTTAAACCGGCGTCCTTTTGTCGCATGGGCTACCTTTCGAGAATTATTGTATACAAAAAAGAAATTCATTGTGTTCTATTTGCTGTATCGGACTTCTCCTACAAGAAGCTTCCCCCAGGCTTTCTCAATAACAAGATAAGGACGGCACCCATGAGCGCTTTAACCTTGAAAGTCGCAGTCAACCTGGCCAACCAGGCCATCAATGCAGGGCGCAAGATCAACGCGGCCCCGTTGGCCATCGCGGTGCTGGATGCCGGCGGGCATCTGGTGACCTTGCAGCGGGAGGATGGCGCCAGCCTGTTGCGTCCGCAGATCGCCATCGGCAAGGCCTGGGGCGCGGTGGCCCTGGGCAAGGGCTCGCGCCTGCTGGCGCTGGATGCGCAGCAGCGCCCGGCGTTTATCGGTGCGCTGAATGGCCTGGGGCAGGGCAGCGTGGTGCCCGCGCCGGGCGGGGTGTTGATTCGTGATCAGGCGGGGACGGTGCTGGGAGCGATCGGCATCAGTGGCGATACCTCTGACATCGACGAGCAATGCGCAATCAGCGCGATCGAGGCTCAGGGCCTGGCGGCGGATGCCGGCGTCAGCGCGTAGTCCTCAACCTTGCGGGCCTGGCCCCGGCCTGTAGCCGCTGCCGAGCCCGCGAGGCTGCGAAAAGGTCCGCAGGACCTTGCTGGTGTCTTGATATTTCTGCGCGCAGTTTGCAGCAACAACAGAAATGCACGGGAAGGGGCACAAACGCGATCAGCGATCCGGTTCGCAGCCTTTGAGCACCAGGCGGATGATGGTCTGCGCGGCGGCTTCGTAGTCGTCTTCGTCCAGCTTGGTCTTGCCGGTGACCACCGAGATCTGCCAGTCGAAGTCAGCGTAGGTCTGGGTCGCGGCCCAGATGCTGAACATCAGGTGGTTGGGGTCGAGCGGGGCGATCAGGCCGCGATCGATCCAGGTCTGGATGCACTCGATGTTGTGCTTGGCCTGGGCGTTGAGCTGTTCCACCTGGTCCGCGCTCAGGTGCGGTGCGCCATGCATGATCTCGCTGGCAAACACTTTGGAGGCGAACGGCAGGTCGCGGGAGATGCGGATCTTCGAGCGGATGTAGCCGCTGAGCACTTCACTGGGCACGCCGTCGGCGTTGAACGGGGTGGAGGCCTGGAGGATCGGCTCGATGATGCTTTCCAGCACCTCGCGATAGAGGTTTTCCTTGGACTTGAAGTAGTAGTAGACGTTGGGTTTGGGCAGCCCGGCCTTGGCGGCGATGTCACTGGTCTTGGTCGCTGCAAAGCCCTTGTCGGCAAACTCTTCACTGGCGGCCCGCAGGATCAGTTCTTTATTACGCTCGCGGATGGTGCTCATAAACCAGGGGATTCCTTGCCTGTTCGGGCGGTTGCGCATGGTAGCACCGGCGTCGCGCGACGCTCAAGAATGCCCGGCGGCCGCGGTTTTCCTGCTTCGGACATCTCGCCTGTCCTGCCAGCGGCACGGTATGCTGCGCGCCTTATTTTTCATGCAGGGAAGCCTGGTTCATGGCAGGAAGCAGTTTGCTGGTCTTGATCGACGACATCGCTGCGGTACTCGATGACGTGGCCTTGATGACCAAGATGGCGGCGAAGAAGACCGCCGGAGTGCTGGGCGATGATCTGGCGCTCAACGCCCAGCAAGTTTCCGGGGTGCGTGCCGAGCGCGAGATCCCGGTGGTCTGGGCGGTGGCCAAGGGCTCGTTTCGCAACAAGTTGATCCTGGTGCCTGCGGCGCTGGCCATCAGCGCCCTGGCGCCCTGGCTGGTGACGCCGTTGCTGATGGTCGGTGGTGCCTACCTGTGTTTCGAAGGCTTCGAGAAGCTGGCGCACAAATACCTGCCGCATGCCGATGACGCGGCCGAGCATGAGCAGAGCCTGCAAGCCCTGGCCGATCCGCAGGTGGATCTGGTGGCCTTTGAAAAGGACAAGATCAAGGGCGCGATCCGTACCGATTTCATCCTCTCCGCAGAAATCATCGCCATTACCCTGGGTACGGTGGCGGGCGCTTCCCTGAGCCAGCAGGTGGTGGTGCTCTCGGGCATCGCGATCATCATGACCATTGGTGTCTATGGCCTGGTGGGCGGCATCGTCAAGCTGGACGACCTGGGACTGTGGTTGGCGCAGAAGCCGGGCGCCCTGGCCAGGCGCATCGGCGGCGCTATTTTGCGGGCAGCGCCATGGATGATGAAGAGCCTGTCGGTGATCGGCACGGCGGCGATGTTCATGGTCGGCGGCGGCATCCTCACCCACGGCGTGCCTGCCGTGCATCATCTGATCGAAGGCCTGGCCCAGCGCAGCGCCGGGTTCATCGGCGGCGCCTCGGTGGTCATGCCGACCCTGCTCAGTGCAGTGGCTGGTGTCATTGCCGGGGCCGTGGTGCTGCTGGCGGTGAGTGTGCTCGGCAAGGGCTGGCGAGCGCTGCGTGGCTGAGGCCCGAGTCAGCCGGTTGCCGCTGTTGCGGCGGGCAACCGGCGCAGGAGGTTACTCGGCGATCTGCAGCTTGCGCGATTCGGTGTACACGTAGCGCACTTTTTCGTACTCGAACGGTGAGTTCAGCTGGCCATAGCGGAAGCTGGTCTGGTAGCGCTTGTCGACGCCGCGCAGGGCCCAGATTTCCGGGTGGTTGCTGCTGACTTCCGAGACGTTGAGGAAATTGATCGCCGATTCGGCGGTGTAGTCCACCGCCAGCCCGGCCGTGTCGCGCAGGTTCGACGGGCCGAGAATCGGCAACACCAGGTAGGCGCCGCCGGGTACGCCGTAGAAGCCCAGGGTCTGGCCGAAGTCTTCGGTTTGTCGCGGCAGGCCCATCTTGGTCGCCGGGTCCCACAGGCCGGCAACACCGAGGGTGGTGTTGAGCAGCAGGCGCGCGGTGGTTTCCATCGAGCGCTGGCCCTTGAACTGCAACAGGCTGTTGACCAGGTTGGGCACGTCGCCCAGGTTGTTGAAGAAGTTGCTGACCCCGCTGCGCAGGAAGCCCGGGGTCACGTAGCGGTAGCCGTCCACCACTGGCAGGAACACCCACTGATCGAAGCGGTAGTTGAAGTGGTAGACGCGACGGTTCCAAGACTCCAGCGGGTCATAGACATTCAGTGCGTTGAGGGTTGAGCGCTCGAATTCGCGCTGGTCCAGCCCCGGGTTGAACTTGAGTCTCTTCAACGGCTCGGTGAAGCCGTCGGGATCGGGCGTGACCGGGGTGTTGGCCTTGCTGTTGTCGGCTTGGGCATAGCCTGCGCAGAACAACGCAGCGATAAGCAGGAGATGTTTAGCCACGGAAGAACTCCAGCATGGCGTCGCTGTTGACGCGGTAGTTGAGGTTGCCGCAGTGGCCGCCATGGGGGTAGACGGTCAGGCGGTCGCCAAAGGTTTTACGCAGGAAACCCAGGTCGCCAGGGCCGAGGATCACATCGTCGGCGTTGTGCATCACGGCGATCTTCGTGCTGGCCTTGAGGTAGTCCTGCAGGGCGTAGAGGCTCACCTGGTCGATCAGTTGCAGCAGGCTGCCGCCATCGGTACGGGCGCGCCACATGGGGATCACCTGCTCGGTCAGGTAGCAGTCGAAGTCGCATTGCAGGGCGCGCTTGAGAAACGGCGTGAGGCTGGTGCCTTCGCGGATCGGGTACTTGGGCGGGGTGATCAGGCCGCGACGGTTGATCAGGTCCGAGGTGAAGGCGATGTCCGCCGCCGAGAAGCGGAATGAGGTGCCGATCAGCATCGCCATCTGTTCATTGCTCAAGTGCTGCTTGGACTGCTGGAAGTCATAGAGCAGGGCGTCGTTGAGGTCGATATAGCCTTTCTGCTGGAAGTAGCGGGTCAGCTTGCCCAGCACCAGTTCATAGAAGGTGGTGCTGTTGTTGATGCCCTTGACCTCGGTTTGCACCAGTTTGTCGAGGTTGGTGATCGAGGTGTAGAGGTTGACCGGCGGGTTGAGCAGCAGGACTTTCTTGAAGTTGAAGCTGCGCCGGGTCTCATCCAGCTTGCTGACGAATGCCGCGTCCAGGGCGCCGAGGCTGTAGCCGGTGAGGTAGAACTCGCTGATTGGCAGCTTGGGGTGCTGGGCGCGCACCGCCTGCATGACCCGGTACATGTCTTCGGCGTCTTCCTGGGTCACGCCGGGGGTGGCGAAGCGCGAGGCGGCGCTGATGAAGTCGAAACTGGTGGGCGAGGACAGCTGCACCACGTGGTAGCCGGCCTTGTAGTAGAGCTTCTTCAGGTATTCGTTGAGGCTGCTGTCGTAGCGTGCGCCGGTGCCGGCAATCAGGAAGATCAGCGGTGCGGTGTGGTCCTGGGTGGCGATGCGGTAGGTGAGCTTCTTCACCGCCCAGAAATTGTCCGGGAGGATGAACTCGCGTTCCGGGCGCAGGGTCAGGCTGTAGTCCGATTGGTGGATGTCGTCGCTTGCGGGCAGTTCCGGGCGCAACTCCGGTGGCGTGGTGGCGATGGTGGCTTCGAAGGGGTTGGTCAACGGGTAGCCATAGCTGGCTGCGTCGACGTCGACCGCCAGCGCGGACGCACTCAGAATAAGGCCGCCAAACAGGGCAGCGAAGCGCAAGGAACGAAGCATGACTGAATCCCTAGAAGAAGGTACCGAATGAGGTTCGCAGGCTATGACCACCGCGCTGCTGCCGAAGTGCCATGGTTGGGCACAAATAACGGCTGCGACAGGCGTATCGGGGGGTGATAGTAGCCGGACGATACACTTTGCCGCCATTTGCATGGCAGATATCTGCGCCTGGCGCTTGCCAAGCGTTCTCGGGGGATTATGCTGGGCGCCGTTTTGATTGTTCGGAGTGTTTCATGTCCCGCCGCCTTCCCCTGATTCTGCTGCTTGTGGTCCTGCCGCTGTGGCTCGCCGCCAGTTATGGCCTGCGCTACGGCTTTATGGAGGATGCTCGCTGGGTGGGGGCCTGTGTCGAGGCGGCCAGCCGTTGGGAGTGCGGGCTGCGCTCCAACCTGGGCTGGATGATTCACTTCAAGGTGCTGGGCTGGAGCGCAGTGGCCGTGGCGCTGCTGGGCTTTGTCATTCCCGGGCGGGCTGGCTGGGGGCTGGGCGTGCTGGCGCTGCTGCTCGGCATCCCGGCCCTGGCCCTGTACAACACCACGCTGGCGGTGTTCGCGGTGGTCATTGCCGGCTTGCGCCTGGTGCGCGCCGGTCGCCGCTAGCCGCGCCAGCCGCTACCGGCGGTCGCTCGGGGTCAGGCGCGGCGGGCCCGCAGGTTGCGCCAAAGGGCGGCGACCATCAGCAGGCTGACCAGGGCCCAGCCCCAGGCCTGCTGGTTGGCCAGGCCTTCCTGATACAGCTGCGGGGCGATGCCGGCACCGATGATAAAGGTCAGCAAGGCGATCTCGCGGCGCGGCACCCGCACCGGGCGACACAGGTAGACCAGTGCCGGCAGTAACAGGGCAGCGCTGGGGAAGCTGCGGTAGCGCGGGTCGAACACCAGTTCCAGCATCATCACCGCCGCTGCGAAGCCGGCTGCCGCCAACAACCAGCCGGCACGTTGTTCCAGGGCGTTGAAGGCCCGCAGGCGCCAGCCTTCGCGAGGGCTCAAGGCCAGGGCGGCGTGGGCCAGCACCAACAGGTTCAGCCCCAGCAGCAGAGCGGCCCAGCACCCTTCGCCAGCGAAACGGCTGGTCACCCGTGCCAACTCACCCCAGGTTCCGATGGCGCAAGCCGCCAGTGCTCCCAACAGGGGCAGCAGCAGGGCGGTGCGGTTGTCGCGGACCCGGCCGCCGAGCACCAGGGTGCCGAGCAGGATCAACCCGCCAAGGCCCAGCCAGAGTGGCCAGTACGGCAGGTTGGAGACTGGGCCGGCGAGAATGCCCTTGTCCTGGCGATCGGCATCGAACAGACCCCAGTAACCACCGACTGCGCCTTCGCTGGCGCGCTTCCAGGGCTGGTCGAAGGCCTCGATCAGGTTGTAGTGCCAGCCGTTCTGCTCGGCCAGGGCAACGAAACCACGGATGAACTTGGCTTCGTTGACCCGGCTTGGCAGGGCGGTTTCCCGCTGCCGGCCTTCGCTGGGCCAGCCAGTCTCGCCAATCAGTACGTCCTTGGGCGCGAAGCGGTTGCCGAATACCTGGCGTACCTCGGCCACGTGGTTCAGGGCCGCGTCGATGTTCGACGGGTCATCTTCCCAATACGGCAGCAAGTGGATGGTCAGGAAGTCTACCGCCGGGGCGATTTCCGGGTGCTTGAGCCAGAACTCCCAGACGTCGGCGTAGGTCACCGGCTGCTTGACCCCGGCCTTGACCTTGAGGATCAGCCGCGCCAGCTGCGCGCCAGTGACTTCCTTGCGCAGCAGCGCTTCGTTGCCGACGATCACGGCGCTGACCACGTCCGGGTTGGCGTTGGCCGAGGCGATCAGCAGGTCGACCTCCTTTTCGGTGTCCACCGGGTTGCTGTTGACCCAGGCGCCGATCATCAGTTTCAGGCCGTGCTTGCGCGCCAGTTCCGGCAGTGCTTCGAGACCGCTCATGGAATAGGTGCGGATGCATTCGAAACGGGTCGCCAGCAGCGCCAGGTCGGCGTCCATGCGCTCCGGGCGCAACTTGAACGGCTGGTCGAAGGGCGACTGGTCCTTGTCGAACGGGGTGTAGGACGCGCATTGCAGTTTGTGGCTGGCGCTGGCCACGTCTGGCAAGTGCACCGGCCGGCCAAGGCCGTACCAGTAGCCGCAGAGGGCCAACAGCCCGAGCAGGCAGGCAAACAGATAAGGCAGAACGGGGAAGCGTGGGGTGGCGGGCATGATCGGGCCGTCGTGGAACAAAGCCGGGCATCTTACCCGCATTTGCCCGCAGCTTGGTGGGCTGCATGATTTTGACATGCAAAGTTCGGGCGGGGCCGCTGTCCGGGTGATGCAGGCCGTTGGTTACTGGCTATCTGATGTCGCTGCTGGCTGCCTTGAGGTCGCAGGCAGAGCAGGTCGTGGTCGGTCGCGGGTTGATGATCGAAGTGTCAGTACTCCGCTGATGAACTAACGCGTTCGCGGTGAGGCGTGAAGGGGGCGCTGAGCACCATAACCATACGTTGATGTGCCTGGCAGCCGCCCGGCACTGCACTTTTCGGGGAAGTAACGATGAAGATGCGACGACTCTTAGGCGCAGGTGCCGCACTGGTACTTGCCGTCAGTTCCACTCTGGCCAGTGCCGACAGCAAGACCCTGAGCATCGGCTACGTCGACGGCTGGTCCGACAGCGTGGCAACCACCTATGTGGCGGCGGAGGTGATCAAGCAGAAGCTCGGTTATGACGTCAAGCTGCAAGCGGTGGCGACCGGGATCATGTGGCAGGGCGTGGCCACCGGCAAGCTCGACGCCATGCTCTCGGCCTGGCTGCCGGTGACCCACGGCGAGTACTGGACCAAGAACAAGGACAAGGTTGTCGACTACGGCCCCAACTTCAAGGACGCCAAGATCGGCCTGATCGTGCCCGAGTACGTCAAGGCCAAGTCCATCGAGGACCTCAAGGCCGACACCACCTTCAAGAACAAGATCGTTGGCATCGACGCCGGTTCAGGGGTGATGCTCAAGACCGACCAGGCGATCAAGGATTACGGCCTGGACTACAAGCTGCAGGCCAGTTCCGGTGCGGCGATGATCGCTGAATTGACGCGTGCCGAGGAAAAACAGGAATCCATCGCCGTGACCGGCTGGGTGCCGCACTGGATGTTCGCCAAGTGGAAACTGCGCTTCCTTGAAGACCCGAAAGGCGTGTATGGCGCTGCTGAAACCGTCAACAGCATCGGCAGCAAGGGCCTGGAGAAAAAAGCGCCGGAGGTGGCAGCGTTCCTGAAGAAATTCCAGTGGGCCTCCAAGGATGAGATTGGCGAGGTGATGCTGGCCATTCAGGATGGCGCCAAGCCCGATGCGGCAGCCAAGGAGTGGGTGAGCAAGCACCCGGAGCGGGTTGCCGAGTGGACGGCTAAATAGTCGCGAAGCGTCTAGTTCAGGCTTCTTCAGGCCGCCCCCCTGGAAACGGGGGGCGGCCTTGTAATTTCTGCGGAAAAAACTCGGCGCCGGGCCTAATGTCGTTCTAATACTAAGGTCGTCTGGAACCTGCTCCATAGCCGCATAGAGTGGATTACGTTCCACCTAAAATCTGTGCTGCGAGGATAAAAACAATGAACGACAGCATTTACCTCTCGATTCAAAACAGCCCGCGCTTCAAGGAGCTGGTCAGCAAACGAGAGCGGTTCGCCTGGATTCTCTCGGTGATCATGCTTGGGCTTTACTCGGCTTTCATTCTGTTGATCGCCTACGGGCCCCAGATCCTGGGAGCCAAAATCAGTCCTACCTCATCCATCACCTGGGGCATTCCCATTGGTGTCGGCTTGATTGTCTCGGCCTTCGTCCTGACGGCCATCTATGTACGCCGCGCCAACGGTGAGTTCGACGACCTGAACAACGCGATCCTGAAGGAGGCTCAGCAATGATCCGACGTCTATTCGCAGCACTCGGTCTTGCCGCTTTCGCTCCCGCCCTCTGGGCTGCAGACGCCTTGACGGGTGAAGTTCACAAGCAACCCCTCAATGTCTCGGCGATTGCGATGTTCGTGGTCTTCGTCGGGGCCACACTGTGCATCACCTACTGGGCCTCCAAGCGCAACAAGTCGGCTGCCGACTATTACGCGGCAGGCGGCAAGATCACCGGTTTCCAGAACGGTCTGGCAATTGCCGGTGACTACATGTCCGCGGCTTCCTTCCTGGGGATTTCCGCGCTGGTGTTCACTTCCGGCTATGACGGCCTGATCTACTCCATCGGCTTCCTGGTGGGCTGGCCGATCATTCTGTTCCTGATCGCCGAGCGCCTGCGCAACCTGGGCAAGTACACCTTTGCCGACGTGGCGTCCTATCGCCTCGGGCAGACCCAGATCCGCACCCTGTCGGCCTGCGGTTCGCTGGTGGTGGTGGCGTTCTACCTGATCGCGCAGATGGTGGGTGCCGGCAAGCTGATCCAGCTGCTGTTCGGCCTCGACTACCATGTGGCGGTGATCCTGGTGGGGATCCTGATGTGCCTGTATGTGCTGTTCGGCGGCATGCTGGCCACTACCTGGGTGCAGATCATCAAGGCAGTGCTGCTGTTGTCCGGCGCGTCCTTCATGGCGCTGATGGTGATGAAGCACGTCAACTTCGACTTCAATACGCTGTTCTCCGAAGCGATCAAGGTTCACCCCAAAGGTGAAGCCATCATGAGCCCGGGCGGCTTGGTGAAGGATCCGATCTCGGCCTTCTCCCTGGGGCTGGCACTGATGTTCGGTACGGCCGGTCTGCCGCACATCCTGATGCGCTTCTTCACCGTCAGTGATGCCAAGGAAGCCCGCAAGAGCGTGCTCTACGCCACAGGTTTCATCGGCTACTTCTACATCCTGACGTTCATCATCGGCTTTGGCGCGATCCTCCTGGTGAGCACCAACCCGGACTTCAAGGACGCCGCAGGCGCCTTGCTCGGCGGCAACAACATGGCGGCGGTGCACCTGGCCAACGCGGTGGGTGGCAGCGTGTTCCTCGGCTTCATCTCGGCAGTGGCTTTCGCCACCATCCTGGCTGTGGTTGCAGGCCTGACCCTGGCAGGCGCTTCGGCGGTGTCCCACGACCTGTATGCCAGCGTGATCAAGAAGGGCAAGGCCAACGAGAAGGATGAGATCCGCGTTTCCAAGATCACCACGGTGGCTCTGGGTGTGTTGGCGATCGGTCTGGGCATTCTCTTTGAAAGCCAGAACATCGCGTTCATGGTGGGCCTGGCATTCTCTATCGCCGCCAGCTGCAACTTCCCGGTTCTGCTGCTTTCCATGTACTGGAAGAAGCTCACCACCCGTGGCGCCATGATTGGCGGCTGGATGGGCCTGGTGAGTGCCGTGGCGCTGATGATCCTGGGGCCGACCATCTGGGTGCAGATCCTGCATCACGAGAAGGCGATCTTCCCTTACGAGTACCCAGCGTTGTTCTCGATGATGATTGCCTTCATCGGTATCTGGTTCTTCTCCATCACCGACAAGTCGGCCTCGGCGGCCAATGAGCGGGCCCTGTTCTTCCCGCAGTTCGTGCGTTCGCAGACCGGCCTTGGCGCCAGTGGGGCGGTGTCGCACTAAGCCGGATGGATGCATCGGCTTCTATATAGAAGCTGCGTAATGGCGAAATGCCTCGGTCGAGAGACCGGGGCATTTTTTATGCCTGTCCACCCTGTCCGGATGCATCTGGCTGTCGACGCAAGCCCCTAGGAGCTGGCTTGTCGACGAGGGCGTACTTGGGGGCTGGGGATGCAAGGCTTGCGGAGTTTTTCGCCGGCAAGCCGGCTCCTGCGAGGTGTGGGCGGGGAGCGGGGAGGGCAGAAACAAATACGGCCTCTGTTAGAGGCCGTATCCGGTGCAGCTAAGACGCGTGCGCAAGGCAGGTCTTATTTGCGGTCTTCCAGTTTGGTGATGTCACGCGACTCGTAGCCGGTGTACAGCTGGCGTGGGCGGCCGATCTTGTACGGGCTGGAGAGCATTTCCTTCCAGTGCGAGATCCAGCCGACGGTCCGCGCCAGGGCGAAGATCACGGTGAACATGCTGGTTGGGATGCCGATTGCCTTGAGGATGATCCCCGAGTAGAAGTCGACGTTCGGGTACAGCGAGCGTTCGATGAAGTACGGGTCGGTCAGGGCGATCTCTTCCAGGCGCATGGCCAGTTCGAGTTGCGGATCGTTGTTGATGCCCAGTTCCTTGAGAACTTCGTCGCAGGTCTGCTTCATCACGGTGGCGCGCGGGTCGCGGTTTTTATACACGCGGTGACCGAAGCCCATGAGTTTGAACGGATCGTTCTTGTCCTTGGCCTTGGCGATGAACTTGTCGATGTTCGAGACATCGCCAATTTCGTCGAGCATGGTCAGTACGGCTTCGTTGGCGCCGCCGTGGGCAGGGCCCCAGAGTGCCGCGATACCGGCTGCGATACAGGCGAACGGGTTGGCACCCGAAGAGCCTGCCAGACGCACGGTGGAGGTCGAGGCGTTCTGTTCGTGGTCGGCGTGGAGGATGAAGATCCGGTCCATTGCCTTGGCCAGTACCGGGCTGATCGGTTTGATCTCGCACGGGGTGTTGAACATCATGTGCAGGAAGTTTTCCGCGTACGACAGGTCGTTGCGCGGGTACATCATCGGCTGGCCCATGGAGTACTTGTAAACCATCGCTGCCAGGGTCGGCATCTTGGCCACCAGGCGCACGGCGGAAATCTCGCGGTGCTGCGGGTTATTGATATCCAGGGAGTCGTGGTAGAACGCCGACAGGGCGCCGACTACGCCGCACATCACCGCCATTGGGTGGGCGTCGCGACGGAAACCGTTGAAGAAGCTCTTCAGCTGTTCGTGAACCATGGTGTGGTTCTTCACGGTGCTGACGAACTGGGCCTTCTGTTCGGCGGTGGGCAATTCACCGTTGAGCAGCAGGTAGCAGGTTTCCAGGTAGTCCGATTTCTCGGCCAGCTGTTCGATCGGGTAGCCGCGATGCAGCAGGATGCCGTTGTCGCCGTCGATGTAGGTGATTTTCGACTCGCAGGAGGCGGTCGACATGAAACCCGGGTCAAAAGTGAAGCGGCCCGTGGCCGTCAGACCCCGAACATCGATTACATCGGGACCAACGGTGCCGGTTAAAATGGGCAGCTCGACGGGGGCTGCGCCCTCGATGATCAACTGCGCTTTTTTGTCAGCCATGTGGCCTCCTATTTATGCTTGAAATCATCAGACAGACCCCCCACGCAGGGCCCGCACCACTATAGTGAGATAAATCTGAATGTCAATTTGCCTAAAGTCTTGTCCCAGAAGGCTTTGGGGCCGATTTTTTAGCGAAATTCAGCGCCATTTACGCCTTTTATAAGGCTAACGCAATCAGCTATTAGGGGAAGGCGTTTGCGTTGTCATTAGTAGCCTAACTGTCTATACTCGGCCACCGACCTCCGTAGGCTTCTGGGCCCGCTTTATTGGGGGTCGCACTCCCTGGGTAGTGGTTACCTGACCAGTGCACTCCCCAACAACTTTGCCCTGATTGTTAGGGGCTCTTCAGTGTGAAAAAAGCCGTGAATAGCCAACGACCTGTAAACCTAGACCTAAGGACCATCAAACTCCCCATCACCGGCGTTACGTCGTTTCTTCACCGTGTTTCCGGCATCATCCTCTTCCTGGGCATCGGCATCATGCTTTATGCATTGAGCAAATCCCTGGGCTCCGAGGAAGGCTATGCCGAGGTGAAGGCGTGCTTGACCAGTCCGCTGGCCAAATTCGTTGCATGGGGCCTCCTGTCCGCCTTGCTGTATCACTTGGTGGCCGGTGTACGCCATCTGATCATGGACATGGGCATCGGTGAGACGCTGGAAGGCGGCAAGCTGGGCTCGAAAATCGTTATCGCCGTATCCGTGGTGGTAATCGTTCTGGCGGGAGTTTGGATATGGTAACCAGCGTTACGAACCTGTCGCGTTCGGGCCTTTATGACTGGATGGCACAACGTGTGTCTGCGGTCGTTCTCGCGGCTTATTTCATTTTCCTGATCGGATACCTCGTAGCGAATCCGGGCATTGACTACACCCAGTGGCATGGCCTGTTCGCAAACAACTGGATGCGTATCTTCAGTCTGCTGGCCATGGTGGCCCTGGGCGCTCACGCCTGGGTCGGCATGTGGACCATCTCGACTGACTACCTGACGCCGATGGCGCTGGGCAAGTCGGCGACAGCAGTGCGTTTCCTTTTCCAGGCAGTATGCGGCGTTGCGATGTTCGCTTACTTCGTCTGGGGTGTGCAGATTCTCTGGGGTATCTGATTCATGGCTAACATTCCAACCATTTCTTTCGACGCCATCATCATTGGCGGCGGCGGCGCCGGCATGCGTGCCGCACTGCAGCTGGCCCAGGGTGGTCACAAGACTGCCGTGATCACCAAGGTGTTCCCGACCCGTTCGCACACTGTGTCTGCCCAAGGCGGCATCACCTGCGCGATCGCCTCGGCGGACCCGAACGATGACTGGCGCTGGCACATGTACGATACCGTCAAGGGTTCCGACTACATCGGTGACCAGGACGCTATCGAATACATGTGTCAGGAAGGCCCGGCTGCGGTCTTCGAACTGGACCACATGGGTCTGCCGTTCTCCCGTACCGAAACCGGCCGCATCTACCAGCGTCCTTTCGGCGGTCAGTCCAAGGACTACGGTAAGGGTGGCCAGGCTGCTCGTACCTGCGCCGCTTCCGACCGTACCGGTCACGCGCTGCTGCACACCCTTTATCAGGGCAACCTGAAAGCCGGTACCACCTTCCTCAACGAGTGGTACGCGGTCGATCTGGTGAAGAACCAGGATGGTGCCTTCGTTGGTGTGATCGCTATCTGCATCGAAACCGGCGAAACCACCTACATCCGTTCCAAAGCCACCGTTCTGGCGACTGGCGGTGCAGGCCGTATCTACGCTTCCACCACTAACGCCCTGATCAACACCGGTGACGGCGTTGGTATGGCGCTGCGTGCTGGCGTTCCGGTGCAAGACATCGAAATGTGGCAGTTCCACCCGACCGGCATTGCCGGCGCCGGTGTACTGGTAACCGAAGGTTGCCGTGGTGAAGGTGGCTACCTGATCAACAAGCATGGCGAGCGTTTCATGGAGCGTTATGCTCCGAACGCCAAAGACCTGGCTGGCCGCGACGTTGTTGCGCGTTCCATGGTCAAGGAAATCATCGCCGGTAACGGCTGTGGCCCTAACGGTGACCACGTGATGCTGAAGCTCGACCACCTGGGTGAGGAAGTGCTGCACAGCCGCCTGCCTGGTATCTGCGAGCTGTCCAAGACCTTCGCCCACGTTGACCCGGTCGTTGCTCCGGTTCCGGTCGTTCCTACCTGCCACTACATGATGGGCGGCGTTGCCACCAACATTCATGGCCAGGCAATCACTCAGAACGCCGCTGGCGAAGACACCATCATCCCTGGCCTGTTCGCAGTGGGTGAAGTGGCTTGCGTATCGGTACACGGCGCCAACCGTCTGGGCGGCAACTCGCTGCTGGACCTGGTGGTGTTCGGCCGTGCGGCTGGTCTGCACCTGGAAAAAGCCCTGACCGACGGTATCGAGTACCGCGACGCCAGCGACACCGACGTCGATGTAGCCCTGAACCGTCTGGCCAAGCTCAACGAGCGCACCACCGGTGAAGACGTTGCAACCCTGCGTCGCGAGCTGCAGAACTGTATGCAGAACTACTTCGGTGTATTCCGTACTGGCGAATACATGCAGAAGGGTATCGCCCAGCTGGCTGAGCTGCGCGAGCGTATCGCCAACGTCAAGATCAACGACAAGTCTCAAGCTTTCAACACTGCGCGTATCGAAGCACTTGAGCTGCAGAACCTGCTGGAAGTGGCCGAAGCCACCGCCATCGCTGCCGAAGTGCGTAAAGAGTCCCGCGGCGCTCACGCCCGTGAAGACTTTGAAGACCGTGACGACGAAAACTGGCTGTGCCACACCCTGTACTTCCCGGGTGAGAAGCGCGTTGCCAAGCGTGCGGTCAACTTCTCGCCGAAGACTGTTCCGACTTTCGAACCAAAAGTCCGGACTTACTAAAGGGTGATCGATATGTTGCAAGTTGAAGTTTATCGTTACAACCCTGACACCGACTCGGCGCCGAAAACCCAGGTTTTCCAGGTCGACACCGGTGGCAAGGATTTGATGGTGCTGGACGTGCTGGCGCTGATCAAAGAGCAGGACGAAGGTTTCTCCTATCGTCGTTCCTGCCGTGAAGGCGTTTGCGGTTCCGACGGCATGAACATCAACGGCAAGAATGGCCTGGCGTGCATCACGCCGCTGTCTGCCGTGGTCAAGAAGAACAAGTTGGTTGTTCGTCCGCTGCCAGGTCTGCCGGTTATCCGTGACCTAGTCGTCGATATGAGCATCTTCTACAAGCAATACGAGAAGGTGAAGCCATTCCTGCAGAACGATACGCCGGCTCCGGCCATCGAGCGTCTGCAGTCCCCGGAAGAGCGCGAGAAGCTCGACGGTCTGTACGAGTGCATCCTGTGCGCTTGCTGCTCGACCTCCTGCCCATCCTTCTGGTGGAACCCGGACAAGTTCCTGGGTCCAGCTGCCCTGCTGCAAGCCTATCGCTTCCTGGCAGACAGCCGTGACACCAAGACATCCGAGCGTCTGGCTTCGCTGGATGACCCGTTCAGCGTATTCCGCTGCCGGGGCATCATGAACTGCGTCAACGTATGTCCGAAAGGCCTGAACCCGACTAAGGCCATCGGTCACATTCGTAACATGCTGCTGCAGAGTGGCGTGTGATTCAGCTGTTGTACCCGTAGGACCGCTGTACCCGTAAAAGCCAAGGCGCGGGCTTCAACCCGCGTCATGGCTCTAACCTGAGCAGCAGCTCACAAAGTGGCTGCTCTTATTTTTGAAGAAATGAGACAAGCAGGGGCATCCGGGCTGGTACCCGGACTATCAGCGTGATCCTAAGTGGCTTGTTTTGGTCGCTGCATTCGGACTTCTGCAAGCTTGCTCGGTGTCGTCGCCGGTGGTGTTCCCCTAACCGAGGGTGACCAAGCATGCAAGAAAGCGTGATGCAGCGCATGTGGAACAGCGCCTACCTATCCGGTAGTAACGCTGCCTATGTGGAAGAGCTCTACGAGCTCTACCTGCACGACCCTAACGCTGTGCCAGAAGAGTGGCGCACTTACTTTCAGAAGTTGCCTACCGACGGCAGCACTGCCATCGATGTTTCGCACTCGACAATCCGCGATCATTTCGTCTTGCTGGCAAAGAACCAGCGCCGCGCCCAACCGGTATCCGCCGGTAGCGTGAGCAGTGAGCACGAGAAGAAGCAAGTTGAAGTGCTGCGATTGATCCAGGCCTATCGGATGCGTGGCCACCAGGCAGCCCAGCTGGACCCGCTGGGGCTGTGGCAGCGTCCTGCACCTGCAGACCTGTCGATCAATCATTACGGCTTGACCAATGCCGATCTTGATACGACCTTCCGTGCCGGCGACCTGTTCATCGGCAAAGAGGAAGCGAGCCTACGCGAAATTCACGAAGCGTTGCAGCAGACATATTGCCGCACCATCGGCGCTGAATTCACGCACATCACCGATTCCGAGCAGCGTCAGTGGTTCCAGCAGCGTCTGGAAAGCGTACGCGGCCGTCCGACCTATTCCGCCGACATCAAGAGCCACCTGCTCGAGCGCGTCACCGCCGGCGAAGGCCTGGAAAAATACCTGGGTACCAAATACCCGGGCACCAAGCGTTTCGGTCTGGAAGGTGGCGAAAGCCTGATTCCGATGCTCGATGAGCTGATCCAGCGTTCCGGCTCCTACGGCACCAAGGAAGTTGTGATCGGCATGGCCCACCGTGGCCGTCTCAACGTGTTGGTCAACACCTTCGGCAAGAACCCGCGCGAGCTGTTCGATGAGTTCGAAGGCAAGAAGAAGGTCGAGCTGGGTTCCGGTGACGTGAAGTATCACCAGGGCTTCTCGTCCAACGTGATGACCACCGGTGGCGAAGTTCACCTGGCCATGGCGTTCAACCCGTCCCACCTGGAAATCGTTTCTCCAGTGGTCGAAGGTTCGGTGCGCGCCCGTCAGGACCGCCGCAATGACCAGACCGGCGACAAGGTTCTGCCGATCTCGATCCACGGTGACGCGGCGTTCGCCGGTCAGGGCGTGGTGATGGAAACCTTCCAGATGTCCCAGACCCGCGGTTTCCGTACCGGCGGCACGGTGCACATCGTGATCAACAACCAGGTTGGTTTCACCATCAGCAACCCGCTGGACTCGCGTTCCACCGAGTACGCAACCGACGTTGCGAAGATGATCCAGGCACCGATCCTCCATGTGAATGGCGATGATCCGGAAGCCGTGTTGTTCGTGACCCAGCTGGCCATCGACTACCGCATGCAGTACAAGCGCGACGTGGTGATCGACCTGGTCTGCTACCGTCGTCGCGGTCACAACGAGGCCGACGAGCCAAGCGGCACCCAGCCACTGATGTATCAGCAGATCACCAAGCAGCGCACCACCCGTGAGCTGTATGCTGATCGTCTGACCCAGAGCGGTGTGCTCGACGCCGAGCGTGTTCAGGCGAAAGTCGACGAATACCGCAACGCGCTGGACAACGGTCTGCACGTAGTGAAGAGCCTGGTCAAGGAGCCGAACAAAGAGTTGTTCGTGGACTGGCGTCCATACCTGGGCCACACCTGGACCGCGCGCCACGACACCACCTTCGACCTCAAGACCCTGCAAGAGCTGTCTGCCAAGCTGCTGGAAATTCCAGAAGGCTTCGTGGTTCAGCGTCAGGTCGCGAAGATCTACGAAGACCGTCAGAAGATGCAAGCCGGCGGCCTGCCGATCAACTGGGGTTACGCTGAAACCATGGCGTACGCGACCCTGGCGTTCGAAGGTCACCCGATCCGCATGACCGGCCAGGACATCGGCCGCGGCACCTTCTCGCACCGTCACGCGGTGTTGCACAACCAGAAGGACGCCGGTACCTACATTCCGTTGCAGCACCTGTACGACGGCCAGCCACGTTTCGACCTGTACGATTCGTTCCTGTCCGAAGAAGCGGTACTGGCATTCGAATACGGCTACTCGACCACCACGCCGAATGCGCTGGTGATCTGGGAAGCCCAGTTCGGCGACTTTGCCAACGGTGCACAAGTGGTGATCGACCAGTTCATCACCAGTGGCGAGCACAAGTGGGGCCGTCTCTGCGGTCTGACCATGCTGCTGCCACACGGTTATGAAGGTCAGGGCCCTGAGCACTCCTCGGCTCGTCTGGAGCGTTACCTGCAGCTGTGCGCCGAGCACAACATCCAGGTGTGCGTACCGACTACGCCGGCTCAGATCTACCACTTGCTGCGTCGCCAGGTGATTCGCCCGCTGCGCAAGCCGCTGGTCGTGCTGACACCGAAATCCCTGCTGCGTCATAAACTGGCCATCTCGACCCTGGAAGATCTGGCGGAAGGTTCGTTCCAGACCGTTATCCCGGAAATCGATGCCCAGGATCCAAAAGACGTGGGTCGCATCATTCTGTGTAGCGGCAAGGTCTACTACGACCTGTTGGAAAAACGCCGTGCCGAAGGTCGTGACGACATCGCCATCGTGCGTATCGAGCAGCTGTACCCATTCCCTGAGGACGACCTGATCGAAGTCCTGGCTCCGTACAAAAACGTCAAACACATCGTTTGGTGTCAGGAAGAGCCGATGAACCAGGGTGCCTGGTACTGCAGCCAGCATCACATGCGTCGCATCATCAGCGGTCACAACAAGTCGCTCGTACTCGAGTACGCGGGCCGTGACGCTTCTGCTGCCCCAGCTTGTGGTTATGCATCGATGCACGCTGAGCAGCAGGAAAAACTGCTGCAAGATGCCTTTACTGTTTAACGCCTTCGCGCACCTGAAACCGAATTTAAGGAACCACAGATAATGGCTATCGAGATCAAAGCCCCCACTTTCCCGGAATCGGTTGCCGATGGCACCGTTGCCACCTGGCACAAACAACCGGGCGACGCCGTCAAGCGTGACGAGCTGATCGTTGACATCGAGACCGACAAGGTCGTGCTGGAAGTTCTGGCCACCGCCGACGGCGTACTGGGCGCTATCGTCAAGAACGAAGGCGATACCGTTCTGTCCGACGAAGTGCTGGGCTCCATCGTTGAAGGCGGCGCCGCTGCGGCTGCTCCTGCTGCCGCTGCTCCGGCCGCTGCCGCTGCCGCCCCGGCTGCCGCTGACGGCGAAGAGGATCCAATCGCTGCTCCTGCCGCGCGCAAGCTGGCTGAAGAAAACGGCATCAACATCGCCTCCGTTGCCGGTACTGGCAAAGGCGGTCGCGTGACCAAGGAAGACGTGGTGGCTGCTGTTGCCGCGAAGAAAGCCGCTCCAGCTGCCGCGCCAGCCAAGGCTCCGGCTCCTGCCGCTGCTGCTCCGGTCTTCGCTGCCGGCGATCGCGTCGAGAAGCGCGTACCTATGACCCGTCTGCGTGCCAAGGTTGCCGAGCGTCTGGTTGAAGCCCAGTCGAACATGGCAATGCTGACCACCTTCAACGAAGTCGACATGACCGAAGTCATGGCGCTGCGTTCGAAGTACAAGGACCTGTTCGAGAAGTCCCACAACGGCGTACGCCTGGGCTTCATGTCGTTCTTCGTCAAGGCCGCCACCGAAGCGCTGAAGCGTTTCCCTGCGGTCAACGCCTCGATCGACGGTTCCGACATCGTCTACCACGGCTACGCCGACATCGGTGTTGCGGTCTCCAGCGACCGTGGCCTGGTGGTTCCGGTTCTGCGTAACGCCGAACTGATGAGCCTGGCCGAAATCGAAGGCGGCATCGCTACCTTCGGCAAGAAGGCTCGTGACGGCAAGCTGTCGATGGAAGAGATGACCGGTGGTACTTTCACCATCACCAACGGTGGTACTTTCGGTTCGATGATGTCGACCCCGATCGTCAACCCGCCGCAAGCCGCGATCCTGGGCATGCACAACATCCTGCAGCGCCCTATGGCAATCAATGGCCAAGTAGTGATCCGCCCGATGATGTACCTGGCGCTGTCCTATGACCACCGCCTGATCGACGGTAAAGAAGCCGTGACGTTCCTGGTGACCATCAAGAACCTGCTGGAAGACCCAGCGCGTCTGCTCCTGGACATCTAAAAAGCAGCTGCAAGCTGCAAGCGACAAGCTCCAAGCCCCTAGGGCTAGGGGCTTCAAGCTTGCAGCTTGCGGCTTCTAGCTTGCCGCTAAAAGGAACCTTTTTATGACTCAGAAATTCGACGTGGTAGTGATTGGCGCCGGCCCTGGCGGCTATGTAGCTGCAATCAAGGCTGCACAGCTTGGTCTGACGACTGCTTGCATCGAGAAGTACACCGACAAAGAGGGCAAGCTGGCCCTGGGTGGTACTTGCCTGAACGTCGGTTGCATTCCTTCCAAGGCGCTGCTGGACAGCTCCTGGAAATTCCACGAAGCCCAGGATGGTTTTGCCATCCACGGTATCCAGCACGCTGGCGTGACCATGGACGTACCGGCCATGGTGGGTCGCAAGGCCAACATCGTCAAAGGCCTGACCAGCGGTGTTGCCACCCTGTTCAAAGCCAATGGCGTGACCTCGATCCAGGGCCACGGCAAGCTGCTGGCTGGCAAGAAAGTCGAAGTCACCAAGCCGGACGGTTCGGTTGAAGTGATCGAAGCTGAAAACGTGATCCTGGCTCCAGGTTCGCGTCCGATCGACATTCCACCGGCTCCGGTCGACCAGAATGTGATCGTCGACTCCACTGGCGCTCTGGAATTCCAAGCCGTACCAAAACGTCTGGGCGTGATCGGCGCTGGCGTGATCGGTCTGGAACTGGGTTCGGTATGGTCGCGCCTGGGCGCGCAAGTGACCGTCCTGGAAGCCCTGGACACTTTCCTGATGGCAGCCGACACCGCTGTTTCCAAGGAAGCGCTGAAAACCCTGACCAAGCAAGGCCTGGACATCAAGCTGGGCGCTCGCGTGACCGGCTCCAAGGTCAACGGCGAAGAAGTCGTGGTGACCTACACCGACGCCAATGGCGAACAGACCATCACTTTCGACAAGCTGATCGTAGCCGTTGGTCGCCGTCCGGTGACCACCGATCTGCTGGCTGCCGATTGCGGCGTGACCCTCGACGAGCGCGGTTTCGTGCACGTTGACGATCACTGCGCCACCACCGTACCGGGCGTCTACGCCATCGGCGACGTGGTGCGCGGCATGATGCTGGCTCACAAGGCTTCGGAAGAGGGCATCATGGTCGTCGAGCGCATCAAGGGCCACAAAGCCCAGATGAACTATGACCTGATCCCATCGGTTATTTATACTCACCCGGAAATTGCATGGGTTGGTAAAACCGAGCAGGCCTTGAAAGCTGAAGGCGTTGAAGTTAACGTCGGCACCTTCCCGTTTGCCGCCAGCGGCCGTGCCATGGCAGCCAACGACACCGGCGGTTTCGTCAAGGTCATCGCCGATGCCAAGACAGATCGCGTATTGGGCGTCCACGTGATTGGCCCAAGCGCTGCGGAACTGGTTCAGCAAGGTGCAATCGGCATGGAATTCGGCACCAGCGCCGAAGACCTGGGCATGATGGTCTTCTCCCATCCGACCCTGTCCGAAGCCCTGCACGAAGCTGCACTGGCAGTGAATGGCGGCGCCATTCACATCGCCAACCGCAAAAAGCGTTAAGACAATAAGAAACCACGGCGGATTGCCCGTCGTGAGCCTTGCGAGCAAGACTCACCGCGGAATCTCCGCTGGACTCGACCTCTTGAGGTAGTGCCACATTCTGGACCGGAGCCCAGGCTCCGGGTTCAGGTGTGGCACTGGTTTGAGAGTAGCGGTCACAGGTGGCGCGGCACTCATCATGAGCGCAGCGCCGAATGCGCAGTACCTAACGAAGACGGTAAAAAGCATGAATCTTCACGAGTATCAGGGTAAGCAGCTGTTCGCTGAGTACGGCCTGCCAGTATCCAAAGGCTACGCGGTAGACACCCCCGAAGAAGCAGCAGAAGCTTGCGACAAGATCGGCGGTTCGGAGTGGGTTGTTAAAGCCCAGGTCCACGCAGGTGGTCGCGGTAAAGCGGGCGGCGTTAAGCTGGTTCGCAGCAAAGAAGACGCTAAAGCATTCGCTCAACAGTGGTTGGGCAAGCGTCTGGTGACTTATCAGACTGATGCCAATGGCCAGCCTGTCACCAAGATCCTGGTTGAATCGTGCACTGATATCGCTAAAGAGCTGTACCTGGGCGCTGTCGTTGACCGTTCGAGCCGTCGCATCGTGTTCATGGCTTCCACCGAAGGTGGCGTGGACATCGAGAAGATCGCTCACGACACTCCAGAAAAAATTCTCAAAGCCACTATCGATCCACTGGTTGGCGCTCAGCCATTCCAGGGCCGCGAGCTGGCTTTCCAACTGGGCCTGGAAGGCAAGCAAGTTGCCCAGTTCGCCAAGATCTTCGTAGGTCTGGCCAAACTGTTCCAGGATCACGATCTGGCCCTGCTGGAAGTGAACCCGCTGGTGATCAAGGCGGACGGCGATCTGCACTGCCTGGACGCGAAGATCAACATCGACGCCAACGCCATGTACCGTCAGCCTAAGCTGAAAACCTTCCACGATCCGTCGCAGGACGATCCACGTGAAGCTCACGCTGCCAAGTTCGAACTGAACTACGTAGCCCTGGAAGGCAACATTGGCTGCATGGTCAACGGTGCCGGCCTGGCCATGGGTACCATGGACATCGTCAACCTGCACGGCGGCAAGCCAGCCAACTTCCTCGACGTAGGTGGTGGTGCTACCAAAGAGCGCGTGACCGAAGCCTTCAAGATCATCCTGTCCGACACCAACGTCGCTGCAGTACTGGTCAACATCTTCGGCGGCATCGTTCGCTGCGACATGATTGCCGAAGGCATCATCGGCGCCGTGAAAGAAGTCGGCGTGAAAATCCCGGTTGTTGTTCGCCTTGAAGGTAACAACGCTGAACTGGGCGCTAAAGTACTGGCAGAAAGCGGCTTGAACATCATCGCTGCTACCAGCCTGACCGACGCTGCTCAACAAGTTGTCAAAGCTGCGGAGGGCAAATAATGAGCGTCCTGATCAATAAAGACACCAAAGTTATCTGCCAGGGTATTACCGGTTCGCAAGGTAGTTTCCACACCCAGCAAGCCATCGAATACGGCACCAAGATGGTTGGTGGCGTAACTCCGGGCAAAGGCGGCACCGAGCACCTGGGCCTGCCAGTGTTCAACACCGTGAAAGACGCAGTAGCTGCCACTGGCGCCACCGCCAGCGTGATCTACGTTCCAGCTCCTTTCTGCAAGGACTCGATCCTGGAAGCTGCTTTCGGCGGCATCAAGCTGATCGTCTGCATCACCGAAGGCATTCCTACCCTGGACATGCTGGACGCTAAAGTTAAGTGCGACGAGCTGGGCGTTACCCTGATCGGCCCTAACTGCCCAGGCGTGATCACTCCAGGCGAATGCAAGATCGGCATCATGCCAGGTCACATTCACTTGCCAGGCAAGGTCGGTATCGTTTCCCGTTCCGGCACCCTGACCTACGAAGCTGTGAAGCAGACCACTGACGCCGGTTTCGGTCAGTCCACCTGCGTCGGCATCGGTGGCGACCCGATCCCGGGTTCGAACTTCATCGACATCCTGAAGCTGTTCCAGGAAGACCCGAAGACCGAAGCGATCGTGATGATCGGCGAAATCGGCGGTTCGGCTGAAGAAGAAGCGGCTGCCTACATCAAGGCTCACGTGACCAAGCCAGTTGTTTCCTACATCGCTGGTGTGACTGCTCCTCCGGGCAAGCGCATGGGCCATGCTGGCGCAATCATCTCTGGCGGCAAAGGCACTGCAGACGAGAAGTTCGCTGCTCTGCAAGACGCAGGCGTGAAAACCGTGCGTTCGCTGGCAGACATCGGCAAGGCCCTGGCCGAGCTGACCGGTTGGGCTGTCAAGTAAGCCTCGCGCTTAGCTTGCAACTCTTCCAGCAAAGGCCACCTTCGGGTGGCCTTTGTGCTTTCTGGCGTATGAGCCGGCGAGCCTCTGGGCGGGATGTTGTCCTTGCCGAGGCCTTTGCCGTCCAGCCTGCTCTTGCGCGAGCCCACTCCAGCGAACGGGTGCTGCGCAAGGCAGGCGCCAGCAGGGCAGTGGCTGCGCGGGGGGGATTTAGTCCGGTGGAAATATAATTTCAAAAATGCGACATCCCAATGTCGCATATCAGAAAATTCGCATTGCGCCGGTGCGTTCGTCTTGCGGATTCGGTAGGCTAGCCGCCTCTTTATGCGTCTGCTGCCCACAAGGTATCGGCGCGCTAAACGGGTCAGTCTTATACGGATTGACAGCATTTCCCTCACCCATAAGGGAAATCCCTCTCTAAATTCCGATTCAGTAGTGTGGTATTTCCTTAATGAAAGTGTTGAAAGGCCAGGACATTCTGGCACTCGGCTTTATGACTTTTGCCCTGTTCGTCGGGGCTGGCAACATCATCTTCCCGCCTATCGTCGGCTTGCAGTCCGGACCTCATGTCTGGATGGCGGCGCTGGGCTTCCTGATCACCGCAGTCGGTCTGCCGGTGATCACCGTGGTTGCCCTGGCCAAGGTCGGCGGCGCCATGGATGCACTGAGCACACCTATCGGCAAAGTGGCCGGCGGCCTGTTGGCGGCGGTCTGCTACTTGGCGGTGGGCCCGCTGTTCGCCACGCCGCGCACCGCCACCGTGTCCTTTGAAGTGGGCCTGGCGCCGTTGACCGGCGAAAGCCCGCTGGCGCTGTTCCTCTACAGCTCCGTGTACTTCCTGCTGGTGTTTTTCATCTCGCTGTACCCGGGCCGCCTGCTGGATACCGTCGGGCGCTTCCTGGCGCCGCTGAAGATCATCGCCCTGGCCGTACTGGGCATTGCCGCCTTCGCCTTGCCTGCCGGCGACATCGGCACCGCCACTGCCGAGTACGTCGCGGCGCCGTTCTCCCAGGGCTTCATCAATGGTTACCTGACCATGGATACCCTGGGCGCATTGGTGTTCGGGATCGTCATCGTCAATGCGATCCGTTCCCGTGGCGTCGAGTCACCTCGGTTGATCACCCGTTATGCGGTAATCGCCGGCCTGATTGCCGGGGTCGGCCTGGCGCTGGTCTACATCAGCCTGTTCCGCCTGGGCGCAGGCAGCCACGAAGTGGCCATTGGCGCTACCAACGGCGCCGCGGTATTGCACGCCTACGTGCAGCACACCTTCGGCTCCCTGGGCAGTGGCTTCCTGGCGGTGCTGATCTCCCTGGCCTGCCTGGTGACGGCCGTGGGCCTGACTTGTGCCTGCGCCGAGTACTTCAGCCGTGTGCTGCCGCTGTCCTACAAGACCTTGGTGGTGATCCTCGCGGCATTTTCGTTGCTGGTGTCGAACCTGGGCTTGACCAAGCTGATCGCTTTCTCGATCCCGGTGCTGACCGCCATCTATCCGCCGTGCATCGCCCTGGTGGCCCTGAGCTTCTGCAAGGACTTCTGGCAGGACCAGCGCCGTATCGTCGGCCCGGTCATGCTGGTGTCCTTCATCTTTGGTCTGATCGATGCCCTCAAGGGCGCGGGCCTGGCCGGCTGGATGCCAACCGAGTTGTCGCACCTGCCGCTGAGCGAGCAGGGCCTGGCGTGGCTGGTGCCTTCGGTGATCGTGCTGGCGGTGGCGGTGATCTGCGACCGTCTGCTGGGCAAGCGCAGCGAAGCGCTGGCCTGACGCTGTTTGTTCGGGGTCGCCACAAGCGGCCCATGAACACCAGGAAAAATGCCCCGCATCCATCGATGCGGGGCATTTTTTATGGGCGTGGGGCGGTGTCTTTTTCCTCGGTGGGGCGTCGAAGCAATGTCCTTTGTCTTCTGCCAACGCCTTACAGGAATTTGCATGTCGTTCGTCCAAGCCAACCTGCTCCATCTACTGGCGGCTCTGTGGTTCGTCGTCTGCTGGGGGGGCTACACCCGCTACGCCAGCTGGAAAGGCCGGGATACAGCCTGCCTGGCCAGTGTCCTGCACCTGTATCGCGAGGACTGGATGCGCCGCATGCTGCTGCGCGACAACCGCATCGCCGATGCCAGCGTCATCGGCAACCTGGAGCGTAATGCCTCGTTCTTCGCCTCCAGCACATTGATCATCCTGGCGGGCATCCTCACTGTACTGGGCGCCTCGGAACGTGCGGTGTCGTTGCTGGCGGACATTCCCATGGTCCAGCAGGCATCCCAGGGCATGTCGGAGATCAAGCTGCTGTGCCTGGCGCTGGTCTTCGTCTATGCCTTCTTCACCTTCAGCTGGTGCATGCGCCAGTACAACTTCGCCGCGGTGTTGGTGGGGTCGGCGCCGATGATCGGCGAACGGCATGTGTCCGAACAGGAGCGCAAGGCCTTTGCCTCCCGCGCCGCGCGGGTGATCTCCATGGCGGCCAACCAGTTCAACTTTGGTTTGCGTTCCTATTATTTCGGCATGACCATGCTGGCCTGGTTCGTCAGCCCCTGGCTATTCATGCTGATGAGTGCGGGGGTGGTGTTTGTCCTGTATCGCCGGGAGTTTCATTCCGACGTACTTGAGGTCATGGTTTATACCCCGACGGAACACCCCCTGGTCGATAGCGGCAAAGATCCCGCGTGAGCGGCGAGGGCTGAGTGACCTGTTGCCCGGTTAAAAGGAAGTGGCCAATGAACCGTTCACGTGTACTGAAGTATTTGTGCTTGTCGTTCTTGCTGTTGTCGGGCTGCCGGATGCAAACCCTGTATTTGAATGGTGAAGCGCGGGGCCGGGTGGTGGATGCATTGAGTGGCCTGCCGATCGCCGGCGCCAGGGGCACGTTGTGTGGCGGGGAGTTCCTGACCGCTGAGGACGGCAGTTTCAAGCTTGATCCGGCAACGGATTGGGAGTGGGTGATGCTACTGGCCGGTCGCTCGCCACGGGACACCCCGCACCCTTGCGCCATGAGTATTGCCGCGGCGGATTACCAGACTCGCCAGTGGGTGGCGCCCTTTACCGCCAACTACGACTTCCCCATCAGGTTGTTGCCTGCCTCCAGTGCCTTGCGCTATGCGCCGCAGGCGGCGCAGAACCCTTCCATGGCGGCCAGTGTGCTGCAAGCCGAACCGCGCCCGGATGAAGTGTTCCTGAGCCCAGGCTCCTGAACCTCGATGCTTAGTTGCTTAACCGGCAACTAAGCAGCGTTGTATAGGTGCTGTTTGCGCACAGAACAAAGCCCGCACTTGGCGGGCTTTGTTCTGTATTGCGCTAAGACAGACTTAGTTGGTCTTAGGGGCTGCTTCCTTGGCGCTTTCTTCAACAGCGGCCTTGTTGGATTCAGCCTGATCTTTGGCTGCTTCGGCGTTTTCTTTCGCCGCTTCGTTCACTTTATCCTGAGCTTCGTTCATTTTCTGTTGAGCTTGCTCAGCGTGTTGATTGGCATCTTGAGCTTTGTCCTCGGATTTTTTGTCGCAGGCAGCCAGACCGAGGGAAGCGGTCAGCATCAGGGCAATAGCTAAAGTCTTACGCATGGGGTGTTTCTCCTGAGTGAAGATATCTACTGGCCTTTCGATCATGGCCTTGTGATTTAAGTTCCTTGAGGCTCACAGATATATTAAGTGTTTGTTTCACGGAACTTTTTCCAGCTTGATTAAATGCTCATTCCTGACAATAAAAAGAGATAAGTCTTATGGTGCAAAACCTTGTTTTCGAGCGTGCGACGCGCTTTCTTTCAGCCTTGCGCCACTGTCAGGTGCTGAACATCAGGGTGCACAGCGCTTGCGAAGAAGGCCTGACCCTGACCTTGCCCTATAGCCCGCAGATCGTCGGTGACCCGCAAAGCGGGATCATTCATGGCGGTGCCCTGACCACGCTGATGGACAGTGCCTGTGGCATGGCCACGCTCTGTGTGCTGCCGGAGTTCGAGGTGTGTCCGACCCTGGACCTGCGCATAGACTATATGCACCCGGCGGTGCCTCATCACGATGTGCATGGTTTTGCCCAGTGTTACCGGGTCACCACCGATGTGATCTTCACCCGCGGCTTTGCCTACCAGGACGATCCAGAGCGACCGGTGGCCCACGTCGTCGGCACCTTCATGCGCATGGGCAAGGGGCTCAAGGGGAGTCGCGGCTTCGCCAGCGCCCTCAAGGGAGAGCAGGCATGAGCGTGGACCTTCGAGCGCTACTGGATCAGGCTCGCCAGCAGGGCGATTTCAAGGCATTGCTGGAGCAGATTCCCTACGCCAACTTGATCGGTATCGAATGCACCCGCCTGGGGGATGACTTGCTGTTTCGCCTGCCAGCCAACAAGGACAACATCGGCAATCCCTTGCTGCCGGCCCTGCACGGCGGGGTGATCGCCGGCTTCATGGAGCTGGCGGCGGCCCTGCACCTGCTGATTCTCACGGGCTCGCCCGGGGTTCCGAAGATCATCGACTTTTCCCTCGACTACCTGCGCGCCGGGCAATTTCGCGACACCTTCGCCCGTTGCCAGGTGTGTCGTCAGGGGAGGAGGGTGGCCAACGTTGCCATCACCGCCTGGCAGAGCACCGCCGACGAGCCAATTGCTACCGCCAGGGCACATTTCAAGATTGAAGAGAGCCTCGCCCCTTGAAATCCAGCGAGCGACCCCCACTTTCATGTCATCCCGCCGCCCTCCGCTCCCGGAACGCGGCCACAGCCATCTGATTGGAGTTTGATGACCATGAGTGTGGAAACTCAAAAGGAAACCCTGGGCTTCCAGACCGAGGTGAAGCAGCTGCTGCACCTCATGATCCATTCGCTGTATTCCAACAAGGAAATCTTCCTTCGCGAATTGATCTCGAACGCCTCTGACGCCGTCGACAAATTGCGTTTCGAAGCCCTGTCCAAGCCCGAGTTGCTGGAAGGTGGCGCCGAACTGAAAATCCGTGTGAGCTTCGACAAGGACGCCAAGACCGTCACCCTCGAAGACAACGGTATCGGCATGAACCGCGAAGATGTGATCACCCACCTGGGGACCATCGCCAAGTCCGGCACCGCCGACTTCATGAAGAACCTCACCGGCGACCAGAAGAAGGACTCGCACCTGATCGGTCAGTTCGGCGTGGGTTTCTACTCCGCGTTCATCGTTGCCGACCAGGTTGAAGTGTTCAGCCGTCGTGCCGGCCTGCCGGCCAGCGAAGGCGTGCACTGGTCGTCCAAGGGCGAAGGCGAGTTCGAGGTTGCGACCATCGACAAGGCCGAACGCGGTACCCGCATCGTCCTGCACCTGAAGTCCGGTGAAGACGAATTCGCCGATGGCTGGCGCCTGCGCAACATCATCAAGAAGTATTCCGACCACATCGCCTTGCCGATCGAGCTGCCGAAAGAGGCCGCTGCTGCTGAAGGCGAAGAGAAACCGGCGTTGGAGTGGGAAACCGTCAACCGCGCCAGTGCCCTGTGGACCCGTCCGCGTACCGAGATCAAGGACGAGGAATATCAGGAGTTCTACAAGCACATCGCTCACGATTTCGAGAACCCACTGAGCTGGAGCCACAACAAGGTCGAAGGCAAGCTGGAATACAGCTCGCTGCTCTACGTACCGGCTCGTGCACCGTTCGACCTGTACCAGCGTGAAGCGCCGAAGGGCCTCAAGCTCTACGTCCAGCGCGTGTTCGTCATGGACCAGGCCGAGTCGTTCCTGCCGCTGTACCTGCGCTTCATCAAGGGCGTGGTGGATTCCAACGACCTGTCGCTGAACGTCTCGCGGGAAATCCTGCAGAAAGACCCGATCATCGATTCGATGAAGTCGGCGCTGACCAAGCGCGTGCTGGACATGCTGGAAAAACTGGCGAAGAACGAGCCTGAGCAATACAAGGGCTTCTGGAAGAACTTTGGTCAGGTGATGAAGGAAGGCCCGGCCGAAGACTTCGCCAACAAGGAGAAGATTGCCGGCCTGCTGCGCTTCGCTTCCACCCAGGGTGATGACGGCGAGCAGAACGTTTCCCTGGCCGACTACCTGGCCCGCGCCAAGGAAGGTCAGGACAAGATCTACTTCCTCACCGGCGAATCCTACGCGCAGGTGAAGAACAGCCCGCACCTGGAAGTCTTCCGCAAGAAAGGCATCGAAGTGCTGCTGCTCACCGACCGTATCGACGAGTGGCTGATGAGCTACCTCAACGAATTCGACGGCAAGAGCTTTGTCGACGTGGCGCGTGGCGACCTGGACCTGGGCAACCTGGACTCGGAAGAGGACAAGAAGGCTGCCGAGGAAGTCGCCAAGACCAAGGAAGGCCTGGTTGAGCGGATCAAGACCGCCCTGGGCGAGAGCGTCAGCGAAGTGCGGGTTTCCCACCGCTTGACCGACTCGCCGGCGATCCTGGCCATCGGCGAGCAGGACCTGGGGCTGCAAATGCGTCAGATCCTTGAAGCCAGCGGGCAGAAGGTTCCGGATTCCAAGCCGATCTTCGAGTTCAACCCGACCCACCCGCTGATCGAGAAACTCGACGGCGAGCAGAGCGAAGAGCGCTTTGGCGACCTATCGCACATCCTCTTCGATCAAGCGGCCCTGGCGGCCGGTGACAGCTTGAAAGACCCGGCGGCCTATGTGCGCCGACTGAACAAGCTGCTGGTTGAACTGTCGGTTTAACCAGGTTGCAGGAAAAACCCGCTTCGGCGGGTTTTTTCATTCTGGTGTCCCCCTACTGGAGAAGATAAGTCATGAGTCAAATCACCGTGCGTTCCGTGGTCTATCAGATCGATGGCCAGCCCTATGAAGGCCGACTGGCCTTCGATGCAACCCATAAAGATGCGCGCCCGGGGCTGCTGATGGCGCCGAACTGGATGGGTGTCAGCGCCGGCGCGGAGAAGCTCGCCGAGTCGGTGGCGGCCAAGGGGTATGTCGTGCTGATCGCCGACCTGTATGGCCAGTCGTTGCGCCCCGGCGATGCCAGCCAGGCCGGGGCCGCGATGATGCCGCTCAAGGAGGATCGGGCGCTGTTGCGCAAGCGCATGCAGGCGGCCTTCAGCGCCCTGCAGAGCCAGGCCGAGGCCGCGGTGGACACTTCGAAGCTGGCGACCTTCGGCTTCTGCTTTGGCGGCTGCTGCGCGCTGGAGCTGGCCCGCAGCGGGGCGCCGGTGAAGGCCGCGGTATCGTTCCACGGCACCTTGGATACGCCCACCCCGGCTGACGCGCAGAACATCAAGGGTTCGGTCCTGGTGTTGCACGGCGCGGCCGATCCGTTCGTGGCCAGGGAGCAACTGCCGGCCTTCGAAGCGGAAATGGATGCGGCGGGGGTGGACTGGCAGCTGGTCAGCTACGGCGGCGCGGTGCATTCCTTCACCGATACCCACGCCAACCTGCCGGGCAAGATGATGTACGACGCCAAGACTTCCGCTCGGGCCTTCGCCACCATGCACTACCTGCTGGACGAAGTGTTCCAGGGCTGACCCGCTGATCCCGTAGGCGCTGGCGTGCCAGCAAAGGCGCCAGTGAGCAACGCAAAGCTCACGGGCCTGTTCGCCGGCAGGCCGGCTCCTGCGGGTCAGTGGCGGGAGGAGGGCAGTTCGATGCGCTCGCTTTCTCCCGGCACTTGCGGCCAGTCCCCGGCCGCCCAGCGTCTGCGTGCTTCATCGATCAGCAGTGGGTCGCTGGCGACAAAGTTCCAGTTGATCCGTCGCGGCCCGTCCAGAGGCGCACCGCCGAGCAGTACCGCATGGCAGTCGCTCTCGGCGAACAGCGTGGCGTTTTCTCCCTCCGGCAACACCACCAGCGAGTGCTGGGGCACTGGCTCGCCGTCCAGCTGTGCCTCACCGTCCAACACATACAGCGCGCGCTGCTGATGCTCGGTGGGAATCAACAGGCTGGTGGCGGTCCGCAGGTGCAGCTCGGCATACAGGGTCGGGGAGAGCACCGGCACTGGCGATTCCAGGCAGAAGCCGCTGCCGGCGATCATGCGGATCGTGACCCCGAGGTTGTCACTCACCGGCAGCGTGACGGCGGGGTGATGGCTGTAGTGCCCGGGCCCCTGTTCATGTTCCTTGGGCGAGGCCAGCCAGACCTGCAAGCCATGCATCGCGAAATCCTCGCCCAGCAAGGCCGCAGGCGTGCGCTCGACGTGAGCGATGGCACTGCCGGCGGTCATCCAGCTGACGTCCCCGGCGTCGACGATCTGGTCCGAGCCGAGGCTGTCCTTGTGCTGGATCTGCCCGCTGAACAGGTAGGTCAGGGTGGACAGGCCGATATGCGGGTGTTGGCGGATATTCATGCCTTTGCCCGCTGGGTAGCGGGTTTGCAGCATGTGGTCGAAGAACACGAAAGGCCCAACGCTGCGGCACTGTGCCGAAGGCAGGGGGCGGAGGATAGGCTGGCCTTCGACGTCCTCGACGCGGGGACGGATCACTAGGGGCGAGTTCATGGCGGATTCCAGGCTGGTCGGGGTTATGCCCGTCAGCATAACCCCCAGCTGTCCGCCTTGCCGCTACTGGCTGAAGGCGCCTTCGGAGAGGTGGGTCTCGATGCTGACTTCGCTGCTGGTCATCAGCTTGTGGATCGGGCAACGGTCGGCCACCCGGTGCAGCTCTTCGCGCTGGGCATCGGTGAGCACGCCCTTGAGGGTCAGCTTGACGTGCAGGCCGTATTTGCCTTTCTGCTCTTCGCTGTTGTCGTGCTTGATCTCCACCGTGACCCCGGTCAGCGGGATGTTCTTCTTCTGCGCATAGAGCTTGAGGGTCAGGGCCTTGCAGGCGCCCAGGGCTGCGTCGAAGTAGTCGTGGGGCTCGGGGGCGGTGCCCTCGCCTCCGGCGGACGTGGGCAGGTCGGTGAACAATTGATGGTCGTCGACCTGGATGCTGTGGCGGAAACTTTCGCTGGACTCGGTGTTGACGGTGATGGTCATGGCAAACCTCAGGCAGTGATGAATAAGGATCAGGCTGTGAAGGTGCTGGAGTTATAGAGCATATCGAGGCGCCGGCGTTCCCCTTTTTCTGCGCCTGCGCCTGCGACTCGGCGCCGCGGTCGATGCGGCTCCGCGCCAAGCGCCGATCGATAACCTTGCGCTGGCGGCTTGATGACCTTCCAGGGCGACCGTTTGTTGGCATAACCGCGATTTTCGAGGTGCTGAATCGCTTCATTTCTAGGTATCGGAGTGCTAGGGCGTTTTGATATCACGTTTTTGTCTTACGCAATTTTCCAGAGGCCCGATACCGTCTAAGAGCACCCTGCTGCAAGTTTTTGCAGCGCTCTAGGAAGGAGCCAGAGGAATGAGCCTTAGAAGTCTCAACATTGCGCTACGCGCGAGCCTGGGTTTTGGCTTGCTGGCGCTGATGGTGTTTGCTCTCGGGGCATTCGCCTTGATGCAGATGGGCAACATGCGCCAGCAGTCCGATGAAGTCGAAAGCAATTGGCTGCCCAGCGTGATGTCCGTTGGTGAAATGAGCCAGGACCTGCTGCGCATTCGCGCCCTGACCCTGCGGTTGCTGATCAATCGCGACCCGCAGGCGATCGTCCAGAACGAAAACAAGATCAACGAGATCAAGAGTGCCCTCGGGGTTGCCCAGGGGCGCTACGAATCCCTGATCCTGCTGCCCCAGGAGCGGGTTCTGTTCGATCGTTTCAAAACCACCGAAAAGCAGTACCTGCAGCGGCAGGAGCGGGTCATGCAGCTCTCCGGCGCGAATCAGCTGGAAGAAGCGGTCAAGGTGGTCAACGGTGAAATGAACCAGTTGGCCGACGAAATGGCAGCGACCCTGCACGACCTGATCGAGTTGAACAAGCAGAGCGCCACTCATGCCACCGATCTGGCTCAGGCGGTGTTCAGCAAGTCCCGAGTATGGGTGATCGGCATGATTGCCCTGGCGGCGCTGGTGACTATCGGCCTGGCGCTGTTGCTGACCCGGAGTATCGTCCTGCCGTTGGCGCAGTCGCTGAATGTCGCTGAGGTGGTGGCTGGTGGCGATCTGACCGGCGATATCACCGTGACTGGCAGGGACGAGCCGGCGCGCCTGCTGCAGGCACTCAAGGCCATGCAGCACAGCCTGCGGGAAACCATCCGGCGCATCTCCGATTCATCCAGCCAGTTGGCTTCGGCCTCCGAAGAACTCAGCTGTGTCACTGAGGATGCGACCCGGGGGTTGCATCAACAGAGCCTGGAAATCGATCAGGCGGCCACGGCGGTGAACCAGATGACCGCGGCGGTGGAGGAGGTGGCCAGCAATGCCGTGGCCACGTCCGAGGCCTCGCGGGAGTCTGATCGCATCGCCCAGCATGGGCGCGAGCAGGTGCAGCAGACGGTGCTGTCGATTGAGTCGCTGGCGCAGGACGTGACGGCCAATGCCAGCCAGGTGGAAGAGCTGGCGCAGAAGGTCTACGGCATCAGCCGGGTGCTGGAGGTGATCCGTTCGATTGCCGAGCAGACCAACCTGCTGGCCTTGAACGCGGCCATCGAGGCGGCGCGCGCTGGCGATGCCGGGCGCGGCTTTGCGGTGGTGGCCGATGAAGTGCGGGCCCTGGCCCACAGGACTCAGCAGTCGACCCAGGAGATCGAACAGATGATCGGCGGTATCCAGCAGGGCACCGACCAGGCCGTCAGTTCCATGCAGCAGAGCAATAGCCGCGCTCATTCGACCCTGGAGGTCGCCAAGGCGGCGGGGCAGGCGCTGGAGGAAATCGCTTCGGCGTTCACCCAGATCAATGAGCGCAACATCGTCATTGCCAGCGCCTCCGAGCAGCAGGCGGCGGTGGCGCGCGAAGTGGATCGCAACCTGATGAACATCCGCAATCTGGCCTTGCAGACTTCAGCCGGAGCCAATCAGACCAGTGCTGCCAGCCAGGAGTTGTCGCGGCTGGCGGTGGACCTGAACACCATGGTGGCGCGTTTTTCGGTGTGAGCTTCTCGCGCCGGCCACGCGGCTCTTGCGGGTTTCCTCGGGCCTGGCTGGCGGGGGAATTTCAGGCGAAAAAAAGCCCCGAACCAGTCGGGGCTTTTTCATCCGCAGCAGCGGCGGGGCTTACTTGCCCTGCCAGCGCTTCAGCACCAGGGTGGCGTTGGTGCCACCGAAGCCGAAGCTGTTGCTCATCACGGTGTTGATGGTGGCGTCTTCGCGAGTCTTGGTCAGGATCGGCATGTCGGCCACTTCCGGATCCAGCTCGTCGATGTTGGCCGAACCGGCCATGAAGTTGCCTTCCATCATCAGCATGCAGTAGATCGCTTCGTGAACGCCGGCGGCGCCCAGGGAGTGACCCGACAGGCTCTTGGTGGAGCTGATGGCTGGAGCCTTGTCGCCGAACACTTCACGCACGCCCTTCATTTCCGCAACGTCGCCGACCGGGGTCGAGGTGCCGTGGGTATTCAGGTAGTCGATCGGGGTGTCGACGGTGGACATGGCCATCTGCATGCAGCGGATCGCGCCTTCACCGCTTGGGGCCACCATGTCGTAGCCGTCGGAAGTGGCGCCGTAGCCGACGATTTCCGCGTAGATCTTGGCACCACGGGCCAGAGCGTGTTCCAGCTCCTCGACGACCACCATGCCGCCACCGCCGGCGATGACGAAACCGTCACGCTTGGCGTCGTAGGCGCGGGAGGCCTTTTCCGGGGTGTCGTTGTACTGGCTGGACAGGGCGCCCATGGCGTCGAACAGGAACGACTGGCTCCAATGCTCTTCTTCACCGCCGCCGGCGAAGACGATGTCCTGCTTGCCCATCTGGATCTGTTCCATGGCGGTACCGATGCAGTGAGCACTGGTGGCGCAGGCAGAGGCGATGGAGTAGTTCAGGCCCTTGATCTTGAACGGCGTGGCCAGGCAGGCGGAAACGGTGCTGCTCATGGTCCGCGTGACGCGGTATGGGCCAACGCGCTTGACGCCTTTCTCGCGCAGGATGTCCAGCGCTTCCATCTGGTTCAGGGTCGAAGCACCGCCGGAGCCGGCGATCAGGCCGGTACGCGGGTTGGACACTTGTTCTTCGCTCAGGCCGGAGTCGGCGATGGCGTCTTTCATGGCCAGGTAGGCGTAAGCCGCCGCGTGGCCGACGAAGCGATAGATCTTGCGATCGATCAGTTCTTCGAGGGGCAGGTCAATGGAGCCGGAAACCTGGCTACGCAGACCCATTTCGGCATATTCCGGGTTGAAGCGGATGCCAGGGCGACTTGCACGCAGGTTAGCGGAGACGGTCTCTTTGTCATTGCCCAGGCACGAAACAATGCCCAGACCAGTGATAACGACGCGGCGCATGCGGATAACCCTTAGAAGTTGTCAGTTGAGGTAAACACGCCGACCCGGAGGCCTTCGGCGGTATAGATTTCGCGGCCGTCAACGCTGACCGAGCCATCGGCGATGGCCATGTTCAGCTTGCCCTTGAGCACGCGCTTGATATGAATGTTGTAGGTCACCTTTTTCGCGGTCGGCAGGACTTGACCGAAGAATTTTACCTCTCCCGAGCCCAGGGCACGACCGCGGCCCGGCAGGCCTTGCCAGCCGAGGAAGAAACCGACCAGTTGCCACATGGCATCCAGGCCCAGGCAGCCTGGCATCACCGGGTCGCCTTCGAAGTGGCAAGCGAAGAACCACAGGTCTGGAGTGATATCCAGCTCAGCGACCAATTCACCTTTACCGTACTTGCCACCCTCTTCGCTGATATGGGTGATGCGATCCACCATCAGCATGTTGGGGGCGGGCAGTTGCGCGTTACCTGGGCCGAACAGCTCACCGCGACTGCAGCGCAGCAGGTCTTCCCGAGTAAAGGCGTTTTGTTTGGTCATGCGAGCTCCTCAATAGTCCCGTGCGGCAGGGTTGGGCAAATCTTCCCGGCCGATCGAAGCGTTCATGCCTCGAGCCGGCAGCCTACTCATAGACTATTGCGTTGTAGTGAAAGTCACAGCGCAAAGGGCATGAATGTACACTTGTGCACTGAAATTTTTTTTGAGGGCCTTTTCAGGGCCCCGTCGGGTGCCTAAGACTGCCGCACTTTCGCCCATGACGCCAGTCGCAGATGCTCGAAAATAGCCTGTTACTGCACCCAACGTTGGAGAATTTGCTGCAGATCCGCGCGCTTGAAAGGCTTCGCCAGGTAGTCGTTCATACCCGCGGCCAGGCAGGCTTCGCGGTCGCCCTGCAAGGCGTTGGCGGTCAGGGCGATGATGGGTAAATCGGCACAACCGGGCAGTTGGCGAATCTGCCGGGTGGCTTCATAGCCGTCGACCAGCGGCAGCCGGCAATCCATCAGAATCGCCTCGAAGATCAGGCTTTCGGCGCTGCGAACCGCCTGGGCACCGTCGGTGACGATGCTCACGGTGAACCCCAGGCTGCGCAGCATGGCCTGGATCACGGTCTGGTTCACCGGGTTGTCTTCCACCAGCAGCACGTTGCGCCCCTCTCCGGAGCTCTGATGGCTGTTCACCCGTGGCGCCAGTACCGGCAGGCTTTGCTGGAACAGCGCCAGGGGGATTTCCAGGGTGAACACCGAGCCGCGGCCTTCCTCGCTCTGCGCCCGCAGGGTGCCGCCCATGCGCTCGGCCAGGGTGCGGGCGATGGGCAGGCCCAGGCCCGTGCCACCGTAGCGTCGGGAAATCGAGCTGTCGGCCTGCTGGAAGGCGTCGAACATCAGTTCCAGGCTGGCCGGGCTGATGCCGATCCCGCTGTCGCGTACCGCGCAGGTGAACCACAGCAGCTCGTGGTCCAGGGCCTGCCACTGCGGCTCGATGGTGATGCTGCCTTGTTCGGTGAATTTCAGGGCGTTGCCGATCAGGTTGACCAGGATCTGCCGGATTCGCGTCGGGTCGCCCTTGACCTGCAGCGACTCCATGCCGGGTGGCAGCCGCAGTTGCAGGTCCAGGCCGCGTTGCAGGGCGCTGTGCTGGAAGGCCTGGGCCGAGCTGCTGATCAGCTCGGCGAGGTTGAACGGGATGTGTTCCAGCTCCAGGGCCGAGCGTTCGATACGCGAGAAATCGAGGATGTCGTTGATCACCTTCAGCAGGTGTTCGGTGGATTCCGAAGCCAGGGCGGCGTATTCGCTCTGCTCCTGAGTCATCTCGGTGGTTTCCAGCAACTGCAGCATGCCCAGCACGCCGTTCATCGGAGTGCGCAGCTCATGGCTCATCATCGCCAGGAAATCCGATTTGGCCTTGTTCGCCCGTTCCGCCTCTTCCCGGGTCTGGATCAACTGGGACATGGCCTGATGCTGCTCGCGGCTGGCCAGTTCCAGGCCGGCGGCGAGGTTGTTGATGTGACGGGCCAGGTTGCCCAGTTCACCGTCGTCGACGACCGGTAGCGGGGTCTTGAAGTCGCCTTCCTGGATCGCCTTGACCGCATCGCCCATGGCGCGGATGGGCTGTGCCAGGCCGGTCGCCAGGCGTCGGGCCAGGAGGAAGGTGAACAGCAGGGCGAACAGCGCGAGAATCGCGGCCTTGAGGAGGATTTCCTGCTGGCGCTGGCTGAAGGCGTCGTTGGACATGCCGACGATCACGCGGCCCAGGTAGCCGTCGCCCTGGGTTGCCAGGCTGGCCGGGTCGTTCTGCAGGAAGTCGTTGTGTACCTGAATGCGCTGCAGGCGCACCGGGGCCTGGAAGACCTTGATCTGCTGCGCGTGGTTATGGCTGGCCGAGGGTTGCTCGACATACACCAGGATGTTGTTGGCGCTGTCCTGGACTTCCAGGAAGTGCACATGGGGCGTGGCCAGGGTGGCCTGCAGCAGGCTTTCCAGGCCTTCGTTATTGCCGGAAATCACCCCGTACTCGGTGGCCGGTGCCAGCTGGTTGGCGATCAATTGCCCGGTGTGGTTGAGCTCCTGGCGCAGATCCTGGATGCGCACGAAGGTAAAGAAACTGATCAACAGCAGGGTCAGGAGCAGCGCGGGGCCCAGGCTGATGAGCTGAGTGCGGGTCTGGATATCCCATCGGCGACGCAATGTCATGGGTGTTTCTCTCCTTCACTCAACTGGCGGGCTACCGCTTGCGGGTCGATTTCCTCGAGACCCAGGGAGCGTGCCACCTGTGGGTTGCTCAGTACCTTGAAGGCCGCCGGGTACAGCGTACGGGGCCAGCGAGCCGGCGGTTGGTCGAGCAGGTTGTCCAGGGTCTGCAACCAGTCCTGCTGGTCGCTGTACGTGCTGGCCAGGCTGCCGGCGCGAACGAAGCCGGCGTTGGGGCCGATCAGCGCCTGTTGCCGGGCATAGGTGCTGAGCAGTAGGTTCTTCACGGTTTTCGGGTTGTACAGCCGCGGGTCATCCAGGCCCAGCAGGACCTCGCTGTTGCGCAGCAGGTTTTGCAATGGGCGGCTGTCGCTGGTGCTGTCCCAGGGCTCGGCGATGATTTCCATGTCCAGGGCTTGCGCCATCTGGCGCAGTTCCTTGAGCAGGAACTGGCTGTCGGCGCTGTACAGCACTCCCACCCGGCGTACCTGGGGCAGGACGTTGCGGATCAACCGCAATTGGCGGTCCAGGGGCGGGTCGCTCCAGAGCAGGCTCAGCCGCGGGTGAGGGCTGCCCTGCAGACGCTGTTCGGCCTGCAGGCGGCTGATGCGCAGGACCAGGGTCGGCGGGCCTTGCGGGTCCTGCAGGCGCCAGTCGAGGCTTTGCGGGTCCAGCAGGATCAAGCGCGTGCTGCTGGGTAACTGGCCCGGTGGTGGCAGTTGGCTCAGGGGCACGAAGCGTACCTGGTCCTGGGGGCGCTGAGTGGCCAGTTCCTGGGTGAAGGTGTGCACGCTGCCGTTATCCTCGCTGGCGGTCAGCAGCACATCGGCGGCCCACGACGGGCTGCCCAGCAGCATGCCCAGTGCCAGGCACAGGCTGAGGTTTCGGTACGCGCGCAGGGCCTTCCAGGGCCGGCAGTGGCCCATGTCAGAACTCCAGCTCGGCGCTGAAATAGACCACATGGCGTGAGTCGTAGAGGTTGTCGGCGTAGGTCGTGGGCTGGTGGTCGAGACGCTGTTGCAGGGTGCCGGCCAGTTCCAGGCTGGCATTGCCCAGGGCCAGGCGCTTGGCGAGGCGGGTGTCGATGCGTTCGAAGCGGTAGCCGTTGAGGGCGCTGTCGCCATAGTAGAAGAGTGCGCTGGACCAGCCCTGGCCCCAATTGCGCAGCCAGCCGGCGGAGCCGCTGTTGCTGGCGGTCAGGCGCTGGTCCAGGCGGTTGCTGGCTTGTGCGTGGACGTAGGCGTAGGTCAGCCGCAGGCGGTCGGCGCGGCTCAGTTGCCAGTCCAGCTGACTCTCGGTGCCGGAAAAGCGTGAGGTGTTGCTGTTGCTGGCGATGTACTGGTTGTTGCGCAGCGGTTCGCTGATCATTCCGCTGATTTCGTCGTAGAACAGCTTGATGTCGAGGTTCAGCGCCTGATCGACGAAATAGCCGTTGTAGCCCAGTTCGCGCGAGCGCATGCGTTCCTGGTCGAGGTTGCCGGGGCCGCGAGTCTTGACGAAGTACTGGGCACTGGTCTGGCCGTAGACCGGGGCGCTCAGGCCGGTGACCCGGTAGCTCCAGTTGACGTTGTTCTCGAACATGTCCGGGGAACGGATGGCTTCCGAATACACCGCCCGCAAGCCGTGGCGCGGGTTGATCAGGTAGTTGACCGCAATCCTTGGGGTCAGGGAGTTGCCGGTCAGCTGGGTGTCTTCGTACATAGCCCCGCCCTGGATCAGCCAATGCTCGCTGGCCCGCCATTCCAGCTGGCCGAACAGGCGCCAGGTGGTGTCGTCGAGGGTGCCGTTGAAGTAGGTTTCGGAGTCGGCCCGGTCGTAACGATAGTTCATGCCGCTGACCAGCCGCAGGTTATCGCTGAGGCTCAGGGTGTCCTGCAGTTCAAGGTCGTAGCGGGTTTCACGAGAGCTCTGGTCGATGTTGCCGCAGACGGTTTTGTTACCGCCTCCGTTATTCCATTGTTGGAGGACCTGGCTGGCGAGAGCTTCCTCTGCGGCTGTTCCTGATGGGGCCGTCGGATAGCGGTTTATGCCCCGCGCCAACCGCTCGGCGTAATTCGGATTGAGTTGCCACAGGCGTGTCAGCTCGGGGCTGAAGGAAATCGCCGCGTCACAGGCGCGCCAGGTCTGCTGGCGGTCCCAGTGCTGGGCCGAGCCCTGGACATACAGACTGTGCTGCGGATTGAGCTCGAGGTTCCAGCGCAGTGACCCGGCGTAGTCCTTGGCCACCACATCGGAGTTGTTGCCTTGCTGGGTTACCCCATGGAACACCGGCAGATAGGTATAAGGCCGCTGGTTGGTGCCTTCCTTGGCATTCAACTGCCAGTCGATGCTCTGCTGTTCGTTGAGCATCTGGCTTACCGACAGGCTGAAGCGGTTCAAGCGCTTGCTGTCACGGTAGTCGGCACCCAGGCGATTCTTGTCGAAACCATCATCCTCCTGCCCCGACAGCGACAGGCGCAGGTCGCCGGTTTCCCAGCCGCTGCCCTGGCTGGCGTACCAGTCGCTGATGCCGCGCTGGCCGCGGGTCACCTTGACCCGCGTGCCGTGGCTGTTGGCCGGGGCGCGGGTGATGATGTTGACCACCGCCATCAGCGCATTGGCGCCGTAGCTGACGGTATTGGGCCCGCGGAACACCTCGATGCGCTCGATGTCTTCCATGGCCACCGGAATATCGCTCCAGTCCACGGTCGCCAGGCCCGCGCGATACACCGAGCGCCCGTCGATCAGCACCTGCATGCGCCGGGCTTCGCTGGCGTTGGTGCCGTGGTAGTTGACCGTGGCCTGGTTGCCGCTGATGGCGCCGACCATCATCCCAGGCACCAGGCGCAGCAGCTCGCTGATGTCCCGGGCACCGCTGGCCTTGATCAGCTCATTGTCGAGCACCGTCATGCTGCCGGGGACCGCGGCGGGGGACTGTTTCAGGCGCGTGGCGGTCAACACCTCGGGCAGGGCATTGCCGTCCAGGAACAGATCGTCGGCCAGCACCGGGTGGCCGAACAGCATGCCCAGCAGCAGTGACAGACGAAGAGGTGAGGGGCCAGCAGACACGACACAGCCTTGAATCTAGATGAATGGCGCGCATGTTAACCGAGATAGTCGAGTTTTCCAGTCGATAAGCCCGACATTCCCCGAATGACTCCACGTGTTCCCGACAGGTTGCCTGAATGGTCCCTGGGGCTGGTGGTGAGAAAACCGCCCCGTATAATGCCGCCATCGCCACTGCTATGGATAAACGGATTGCATATGACACAACAGCGCCCTATTGCGGTCCTGGGAGGCGGAAGTTTTGGTACCGCCGTGGCCAATCTGCTGGCCGAGAACGGCCACTCGGTGCGGCAGTGGATGCGCGACCCCGAGCAGGCCGAGGCCATTCGGGTCAATCGCGAGAATCCGCGTTATCTCAAGGGCATCAAGATTCATCCGGCGGTGGAGCCGGTCACCGACCTGCTGGCCACCCTCAATGGCAGTGACCTGTGCTTTGTCGCCTTGCCTTCCAGCGCCCTGCGCTCGGTGCTGGCGCCCCACGCCGATCTGCTCAGTGGCAAGTTCCTGGTCAGCCTGACCAAGGGTATCGAAGCCCAGACCTTCAAGCTGATGAGCGAGATCCTCGAGGATATAGCCCCGCAAGCGCGGATCGGCGTACTTTCTGGCCCCAACCTGGCCCGGGAAGTGGCCGAGCACGCCCTGACCGCTACCGTGGTCGCCAGCGAAGACGAAGAGCTCTGCCAGCGGGTCCAGGCTGCGCTGCATGGCCGCACCTTCCGCGTCTATGCCAGTGCCGACCGCTTTGGCGTGGAACTGGGCGGCGCCTTGAAGAACGTCTACGCGATCATCGCCGGCATGGCGGTGGCCCTGGGCATGGGCGAAAACACCAAGAGCATGCTGATCACCCGCGCGCTGGCGGAAATGACCCGCTTTGCCGTGAGCCAGGGGGCCAACCCCATGACGTTCCTCGGCCTGGCCGGGGTTGGTGACCTGATCGTCACCTGCTCCTCGCCCAAGAGCCGCAACTACCAGGTGGGCTTCGCCCTCGGCCAGGGCCTTAGCCTGGAAGAGGCGGTGACCCGCCTGGGCGAAGTGGCGGAGGGCGTCAACACCCTCAAGGTACTCAAGGCCAAGGCCCAGGAGCTGGGGGTCTATATGCCGCTGGTAGCGGGGCTGCATGCGATCCTGTTCGAAGGGCGTACGCTGAATCAGGTGATCGAGCTGCTGATGCGCGGCGAGCCGAAAACCGACGTCGACTTTATCTCCACCAGCGGATTCAACTGAGCAGCACAGGAGCCAGACATGAACGATATGAAATCCGAAGCCAAATACGAGTCCATCCTCCTGCGCGTGCTGTGGATGCTGGTGTTCGTGCTGGTGTGGCAGGTGGCACAGTTTCTTCTGGGCGCTTTGGTCCTGGTGCAACTGATCTATCGCCTGATCTACGGCGCACCGAATGCCGGGCTGATGAACTTTGGCGACAGCCTTAGCCAGTTCCTGGCGCAGATCGGCCGTTTCGGCAGCTTCCACACCGAACAGAAACCCTGGCCGTTCGCCGATTGGCCGACGCCTCGGGCGCCTGAAGGCGAAGCGCCCCATAGTGTTGCGCCGGCACCGCATCCAGTGCGTGACGAGGAGCCCAAGCTGTGAAGCTGTGGGTACTGCGTCATGGCCAGGCCGAGGCCCATGCCGCTACCGACGCTGAGCGCAACCTCACCGTCCATGGCCGCGAGGAAGTGCTGGGCAGCGCTGCGCAACTGATCGGCAAACCCATCGACGCGATCATTGCCAGCCCTTATGTGCGTGCCCAGCAGACCGCGCACCTGGTGCGCGAGGCCCTGGGTTTCGCAGGGGAGATCCGCACCGTGCCCTGGCTCACGCCCGAGGCCAATCCACTGCAGGTGCTGGAGCGACTGGAAAGTGCCGACAACCTGCTGCTGGTCAGCCATCAGCCTCTGGTCGGCAACCTGATCGGCTTGCTGCAGCACGGCCACCTGCGTGATCCCCAGCCCATGAATACCGCCAGCCTGGCGGAGCTGGAAGGCGATTGGCCACTGGCGGGGCTGATGACCTTGAATGCTGTGACCCACCCTTGATGGGCCCGGCGGCCGGGCCTGTCCCGGTCGCCGTTGTCGCGTCGCCCCCACCGATACCTGGTTGCGATCCGCTACATTTCTTCGCTTGCAGCGCTCCTTTGTGCGTGGAATAGTCGACCGAGCAAGTGCTTGGTTGGTCTCACGAACAGAATAAAAACAAAGGAGCGAGTCATGTCTGCTGCTTTTCGTTTGCCCCTGCAAGTGTTCTACGAGCGCGAGGCTCGTCATCCCCAGCAACGTTTTCTGGTTCAGCCCAGTGCCGGCGGGCAGGTGCAGGAACTGAGCTGGCTTGAGGTCGGCCAGCAGGCCCGGCGTGCGGCACAGTGGTTGCGCGAGCGCCAGCTGCCAGCCGGTAGCCACATTGCAATCATCGGCAAGAACTCCGCGCACTGGATCATTGCCGATCTGGCAATCTGGATTGCCGGGCATGTCTCGGTGCCGCTGTATCCCAATCTCACCGCCGATTCGGTGGCCCAGGTACTGGAGCATTCCGAGTCGGCCCTGGTGTTCATCGGCAAGCTCGACGACTGGCCGGCAATGGCGCCTGGCATCAAGCCCGGGCTGCCGACCATTCGCTTGCCTCTGGCTCCTGCAGGGCATTTCGATTTCAGCTGGGACGACCTGCAAGGTTGCACGGCGGTCGAGGACAACCCGAGCCCGCCGGCAGATCAGCTGGCGACCATCATCTATACCTCCGGCACCACCGGCCTGCCCAAGGGGGTGATGCACAGCTTCGGCAACCTGGGTTTTGCCGCCAGCCATGGGACCCGGCTTTTCGGCCTCGGCCCGCAGGACCGGCTGTTGTCCTATCTGCCCCTGTGTCACGTGGCCGAGCGCATGTTCGTCGAAATGGCGGCGATCTATACCGGACAGACGGTGTTCTTCGCCGAGAGCCTGGATACCTTTCTCGCCGACCTGCAGCGGGCCCGGCCGACTGCGCTGTTTGGCGTGCCGAGGATCTGGACCAAGTTCCAGATGGGGGTCTACAGCAAAGTGCCGGCCAAGCGCCTGGATTTCCTCCTGGGCCTGCCTTTCATCGGCAAGCGTGTCGGCCACAAGGTGCTGGCCGGGCTGGGGCTGGACGCGCTGCGGGTTGCGCTGTCGGGCGCGGCACCGGTGCCCCAGACCCTGTTGCACTGGTATCGGCGCCTGGGCCTGGACGTGCTGGAGGTGTATGGCATGACCGAGAGCTGCGGCTATTCCCACATCGGTCGTTCCGGGGAGCATGTGCCCGGCTGGATTGGCCGCCCCTGCCCGGAGGTCGAAGTGCGTATCGATGAGGCGGGGGAGGTTCAGGTACGCAGCGGGGCCACCATGCAGGGCTATTTCAAGGACCCGCAGAAGACCGCCGAGACCCTCACCGAGGACGGTTTCCTGCGCACCGGCGACAAGGGCGAGCAGGATGCCGCCGGCAACCTGCGCCTGACCGGCCGGCTCAAGGAAATCTTCAAGACCAGCAAGGGCAAGTACGTGGCCCCGGCGCCCATCGAGAACCGCCTGGCGGTGCATGCGCACATCGAGCAGGTGTGCGTGGTGGGTGACGGGCTGACGGCGCCCCTGGGCCTGTGCGTGCTGTCGGCGGCGGGCTGGCAGGCCGCGGCAGGCAGCGCCCGGGAAGGTTTGCACCATAGCCTGGAAAGCCTGCTGGCCCAGGTCAATGGAGACCTGGACAAGCATGAGCGGCTGCATCGGCTGGTGGTGGTCAAGGACAGTTGGGCCGTGGAGAACGGCTTTCTGACGCCGACCCTGAAGATCAAGCGCAATGTGATCGAGTCCACCTATGGCGGCAGTTTTCAACGCTGGAGCGAGCGCGGCGAAGCAGTGCTGTGGCAGGATTGATCGACAATAACCACCCAGAAGGGAAGCAGCGATGAGCCTATGGCGTACCACTCCAAACATCGAGCAACTGAACGCGGCACAGAAGAACACCATCGGCGAAGTGCTGGATATTCGCTTCGAGTCGTTTGATGAGGAATCGCTGAGCGCAAGCATGGTCATCGACCATCGCACCCACCAGCCCTACGGGTTGCTGCATGGCGGGGCTTCGGTGGTGCTGGCGGAAACCGTCGGCTCCATGGCCAGCTACCTGTGTATCGATGCCAGCCAGTTCTATTGCGTGGGGCTGGAGATCAACGCCAATCACCTGCGCGGCTTGCGCAGTGGCCGGGTCACGGCGGTGGCCAGGGCCATTCATATTGGGCGCACCACCCATGTCTGGGATATCCGCCTGAGCAGCGATGAAGGCAAGGCCAGTTGTATTTCGCGCCTGACCATGGCCGTGGTGCCTCTGGGGCAAACGCCGCCGGCGCAATGAGTGAGCGCGCCATAGGCTGAGCCTGGGTGTCAGTATTCCTGTCCGTTACGGTCATTGCCCTGGTGCAAGGGCCTGCGGACAATCGGTGTTGGTTTGGTGGATGGATAGGTCGGTATGTCGCAACAGGTGTTTTTCGCTCACGCCAATGGGTTTCCCTCCGGCACGTACGGCAAGCTGTTTGCCGCCCTGGCGCCGGAGTTCGAGGTGGCTCATTTGCAACAGCATGCCCACGACCCGCGCTTTCCGGTGGACGACAACTGGAAGAGCCTGGTGGATGAGCTGATCCACCACCTGCAACAGCAGGCGCAGCCGGTGTGGGGCGTGGGGCATTCGTTGGGGGGCGTGCTGCATCTGCACGCGGCCCTGCGCTGCCCGGAGCTGTATCGGGGGGTGGTGATGCTCGATTCGCCGGTGCTGACCCGGGCCGACCAGTGGGTGATCCGCGCCGCCAAGCGCTTTGGTTTCATCGACCGTCTGACTCCCGCCGGACGAACCCTGGGGCGCCGCGAGGAGTTTGCCGACATCGAATCCGCACGCAGTTACTTTGCCCGCAAGACGCTGTTCCGAGCCTTCGACCCCGATTGCCTGGACGCGTACTTGCAGCATGGCCTGCAGCAAGTGGGCGACCGCTTGCGCCTGCGTTTCGATCCGGCCACGGAAATCAGCATCTACCGTGGTGTGCCCCACACCAGCCCGGGCAGCGCGCGCCAGCTCAAGGTGCCGTTGGCGGTGGTGCGTGGGCAGCAGAGCCGGGTAGTGATGCGCCACCACACCAGCGCGGTGGGGCGCATGCCCCTGGGCGAGTCGCTGACCATGCCCGGCGGCCACATGTTTCCCCTTGAACGTCCCCAGGACACCGCGGCGCTGCTCAAGGACCTGTTCACTCGCTGGCAACGGAGCCCTGCATGAGCCACGCCGTCGAAGAAGTCCGCCTGAACCTGCCGCATATTGAACTGGCGGCCCATCTGTTCGGGCCCGAGGACGGTCTGCCGGTCATCGCCCTGCATGGCTGGCTGGATAACGCCAACAGTTTTGCCCGGCTGGCGCCCAAGCTCGAAGGCCTGCGCATCGTTGCCCTGGACCTGGCCGGCCACGGTCATTCCGGGCATCGCCCGGCAGGGGCTGGTTATGCCCTGTGGGACTACGTCTATGACGTGCTGCAAGCCGCCGAGCAGTTGGGCTGGAAGCGTTTTGCCCTGCTTGGCCATTCCCTCGGGGCGATCGTCTCGCTGGTGCTGGCGGCGGCCCTGCCGGAGCGGGTCAGCCACCTGGCCCTGATCGACGGGGTGATACCGCCGACGGCCAATGGCGAGGATGCCGCGGAGCGCCTGGGCATGGCGTTGCAGGCGCAACTGAACCTGCAGAACAAGAGCAAGCCGGTGTACGCCACCCTGGAGCGAGCTATCGAGGCCCGCATGAAGGGCCTGGTGGCGGTCAGTCGCGAGGCCGCCGAACTGCTGGCCCAGCGCGGCCTGATGCCGGTGCCTGGCGGCTATACCTGGCGCAGCGACAGCCGTCTGACCCTGGCCTCGCCATTGCGTCTGACCGAGGAGCAGGCCATGTCCTTTGTCCAGCGGGTTGCTTGCCCGACACAACTGGTGGTGGCCGCCGACGGCATGCTGGCCAAGCACCAGGCTTTGTTGCAGCGTCTACCCTTCAGCCGTGAGCAGCTGCCGGGCGGGCACCACTTGCACCTCAACGATGAGGCCGGTGCAACCTTTGTCGCAGACTGTTTCAATCGGTTTTTCGCCGTTCCTTGACTTGACGGGGTCAACTGTCGAGGCTGGGCGGGTTGAAATGGGAGACAACCATGATAGATCTGTACACCGCTGCGACCCCCAATGGTCACAAGGTTTCCATCCTGCTTGAAGAACTCGGGCTGCCCTATGAGGTGCATGCCTTGAGTTTCGACAAGAAGGAGCAAAAAGCCCCAGCGTTCCTGAAGATCAATCCCAATGGGCGTATTCCGGCCATCGTCGACCGCGACAATGGTGATTTCCCGGTGTTTGAGTCCGGCGCGATCCTGGTGTACCTGGCCGAACGCACTGGCCAACTGCTGCCGGCCGACCCCAAGGGCCGTTCGCGGGTCATGCAATGGCTGATGTTCCAGATAGGTGGGATCGGGCCGATGCAAGGCCAGGCCAACGTATTCTTCCGTTATTTCCCGGAAAAGCTGCAGGGCGCCATCGACCGTTATCAACACGAGACCCGGCGCCTGTACGAAGTGCTCGACACGCGCCTGCAACAGGCCGAGTACCTGGCCGGTGACTACAGTATTGCCGACATCGCCACCTTCCCCTGGGTGCGCGGCCATGAATGGTCCGGGGTTTCGGTGCAAGGCCTGCCGGCGCTGCAGCGCTGGATGGCGGCCCTGGAGGCACGCCCTGCGGTGCAGCGTGGCTTGCAGGTTCCGCAACGCAGTGACGATGCCAGCGTCGTCAAGGGCGCCCAGGCCATGCTTATCCGATGAGAGTTTCCATGCGTTCAATCAGTATTCTGAGCCTGTCCCTGGCCAGTGCCCTGGCACTGGCCGCCGATCTGCCGGGTAGTCACGACTTGCCCCTGGTACCCCGCCTGACCGATGCACAGATCGTCGACTACCGTCCCGAAGTGGAGCAGGAGCGCGTCTACCCCCTGGGTTCAATCCGCAGGATCAGCGGTCAGTTGCGTTTCGACGGCCAGGTCAATGCCCGCGGCAAGCTCACCGCCATCACCTACCAGTTGCCCGCGGAGCGCACCTCCAACGAAGCCTTTACCCTGGCCAGGGAAGCCCTGCAGAAGCAGGGCGCCGAGCTGCTGTTCTGGTGCCAGGCGCGTGATTGTGGCGAAAGCAGCCTGTGGGCCAACGAGGTGTTCGGCAACGCCAAGCTGTTTGGCGCCGATGAGCAGCAGGCCTACCTGCTGCTGCGGCTGGCGGCGCCCCAGGACAACTCACTGGTAGCCCTGTACGGCATCACCCGGGGTAACCGCCGGGCTTACTTGCATGTGGAGCAGTTCGACGCCAACGCTCCGCTTGGGGACCTGTTGCCGACGTCGGCGACCCTGCTGCGCCAGCTCAAGGACACCGGCAAGCTGGACCTGCCCAAACTCGCCGAGCCCCAGCCCACCTGGCTGACTCTGCTGTCGCGCGGGCTGAACCTGGACACCACGATGCGCGTCAGCCTGTCTGGGAAACAGGCCGAAGCCTGGCGTCAGGCGCTGATCGGCCAAGGCGTGCTGGCCACGCGGATGGAAACCGGCAACACCGAAGCGCTGGGTCTGCACTTCGAACTGCTGCGTTAAGTTCTTTTTGGGCAACCCGCGATCGCGGGTTCGCCTACTCTTCACTGGTTATTCTTGCGCGAGACATTTCATGCCCAATAACGATCGCCTGCTGGTGCAGATCCTGCTCCTGGTGTTGTTCGGTGCCAGCTTCTGGGTCATGGCGCCTTTCTGGTCGGCGCTGTTCTGGGGCGCGGTGCTGGCGTTTGCCAGCTGGCCGCTGATGCGCCTGCTGACACGCTGGCTCAATGGCCGCGAATCCCTGGCCGCGGCCCTGCTGACGCTGGGCTGGATGGTGCTGGTGGCTGCGCCGCTGGTCTGGCTCGGCCTCAACCTGGCGGACCATGTGCGTGACGCCACGGCCTTCATCAAGGATGTGCAGGTCGATGGCCTGCCCGCCGCTCCGGAGTGGCTGGGGAACCTGCCATTGGTGGGGGAGCGCCTGGTGGGCTGGTGGAACAGCATCGATCAGCAGGGCGCGGCGCTGATGCTTGCGGTCAAGCCCTATCTGGGGCAGGTGGGCAACTGGTTGCTGGCCCGTAGCGCGCAGATCGGCGGGGGCATTCTCGAACTGACCCTGAGCATTGTCTTCGTGTTTTTCTTCTACCGCGACGGCCCGCGCCTGGCGCTGTTCGTGCACAAGCTGCTGGAGCGCCTGATCGGCGAGCGTGCCGGCTACTACATCGACCTGGTGGCAGGCACCGTGCAGCGGGTGGTCAACGGCGTGATTGGCACCGCCGCAGCCCAGGGCCTGCTGGCGCTGATCGGCTTCCTGATTGCCGGCGTGCCAGGGGCGCTGGTGCTGGGCATCGTCACCTTCCTGCTCAGCCTGATTCCCATGGGCCCGCCCCTGGTATGGATTCCTGCGACCGCCTGGCTGGCCTGGAAAGGCGAGTACGGCATGGCCGTGTTCCTGGGGATTTGGGGCACGTTCATCATCAGTGGCGTGGACAACGTGCTCAAGCCGTACCTGATCAGCCGCGGTGGCAACCTGCCGCTGGTGATCGTGCTGCTCGGGGTGTTCGGTGGCCTGATTGCCTTCGGTTTTATCGGCTTGTTCATCGGCCCGACCCTGCTGGCGGTGGCCTATAGCCTGTTGCTGGACTGGAGCGCCAGCCAGGCCCGGACCCAGGAACCGCGCTGATCCTTGGGGGGGAGTTGTCCTGGGTATTGGCGGTTTGTACCTGCCGCTGCACAAGGCGCTCAGGGGCGTGGCAGGTGCAGTACCGCGGTCAGGCCACCGCCGGGGGTTTCCTCGAGCCGCAGTTGCCCCCCCATGCGTTCGGCGGCTTCACGGGCGATGGTCATGCCCAGGCCGACACCGCCGGAGTTGCGATTGCGCGAGCCCTCCAGGCGGAAGAAGGGTTCGAACACTGCTTCGCGCTTGTCGGCGGCAATCCCCGGGCCGTGGTCGATGACCCGGATCAGCAAGTGCTCGCGGTTGTCTTCCAGGGCCAGGGTTGCCTGGCCGGCATAGCGCAGGGCGTTGTCCAGCAGGTTGTTGATGCACGATTGCAAGGCCATGGGCTGGACCAGCAAGGGCGCGCAGTGGCCCTGGGCCTGGACATCGGCGCCCTGGTCCTGGGCGTTTTCGCACAGCGATTCCACCAGTGCCTGCACGTCCATCCATTGCTCGGCTTCGCTGGTGCGCTGTTCATGCAGATAGCTGAGGGTGGCGTCGAGCATCTTGATCATGTCATCCAGGTCCTGGCGCATCTGCCCCTGCAGTTTGCTGTCCTCGATCTGTTCCAGGCGCAGTTTCAAGCGTGACAGCGGTGTGCGCAGGTCATGGGAGACGGCGCCGAGCATGCGTCCGCGCTGCTGGACCTGTTCGCGGATGCGCTTTTGCATCTGGTTGAAGGTGCTGGCCGCCTGGCGTGCTTCCCGTGGGCCGACTTCTTCCAGGGGCGGGCTGTTGAGGTCTTCGCTCAAGCGTTCGGCGGCCGCGCTCAGGCGCTGGATCGGCCGCGACAACAGCTTGGCGCCGTACCAGGCGGCAATGATCAGGGAAATGAACTGGAACGTCAGGGGCACCAGCGGGCCGCCGAACCAGGGGCGCGGTGGGCGTCTTGGATAAGGCGCAGGCGGGCCCGGGCGCTGACCGTTGATCAGCTCCGCCGAGCCGGGAGGCGGTGGCGGCGGAGGGGGCGGTCCGTAGTGGTGAAACCAGAAAAACGCCAGCAGATGGGCGAGTACGATCGCGATCAGCAAGACACCGAACAGGCGGCCGAACAACGTATCGAAACGCCCTCGCATCAGCCGATATCCCGGGCGTCGAACAGGTAGCCCTCGCCGCGCACGGTCTTGATCAGCTGTGGCGATTTCGGGTCGTCGCCGAGTTTTTGCCGCAGGCGCGACACCAGCAGGTCGATGCTGCGATCGAAGGCTTCGATGGAACGGCCGCGAGCGGCGTCCAGCAGTTGTTCGCGGCTCAGTACCCGGCGCGGGCGTTCGATGAATACCCAGAGCAGGCGGAACTCGGCGTTGGACAGCGGCACCACCAGGCCATCGGCGGAGATCAACTGGCGCAGGACGCTGTTCAGGCGCCAGTTGTCGAAGCGGATATTGGCCCGCTGTTCGCTGCGATCGTCGCGCACCCGGCGCAGGATGGTCTGGATCCGTGCCACCAGCTCCCGCGGCTCGAAGGGCTTGGCCATGTAGTCGTCGGCGCCCAGCTCCAGGCCGATGATGCGGTCGGTGGGTTCGCAACGAGCGGTGAGCATGAGGATCGGGATATCCGATTCGGTACGCAGCCAGCGGCACAGGGACAGGCCGTCTTCACCGGGCAGCATCAGGTCCAGGACCACCACGTCGAAGTGCTCGGTCTGCAGGGCCTGGCGCATTGCCGCGCCGTCGGTGACGCCGCTGGCGTGGATGTTGAAGCGCGCCAGATAGTCGATCAGCAGTTCGCGGATCGGCACGTCGTCATCGACGATCAGGGCCCGGGTGTTCCAGCGCTTGTCGTCGCCATTGGCCACGGCTTTGGAGTCGTCGTTCAGAGGGGCTGGAGTGTTATGCATGGGTGCGTTCATCTGCCAGGTAGGCTGCCGGCCATCAGGAGGCGACGGCGAGGTTGTGGCTTCAGCATAGGCGTCCGGCCCTGGGGCTGGAAGTGCTGTTCGAAGGTGTTGCGGCGGGCGAGGGTAGCGCCGGGGATTGTTGCCGGCGTGTCGTCAGTGTATCGGCGTTGATACAAATGCCGTTGCGTCGCCGGGGATTGGCCGGGGTGTTCAGGTGGCTTGGACACCGTTGAGGAGGATTTACCGTTGATCGGGTCCCGGAGCGGCGCGGCTTGCGCTACAATCCGCGCCGATTTCGACTTGCCTGAGAGCCCCTTCATGTCCGCCTGCCAGACTCCTATCATCGTCGCCCTGGATTTTCCCACCCGTGACGCCGCACTGAAACTGGCCGATCAACTGGACCCCAAACTGTGCCGGGTCAAGGTCGGCAAGGAGCTGTTCACCAGCTGCGCCGCCGAGATTGTCGGGACCCTGCGGGACAAGGGTTTCGAAGTGTTCCTGGACTTGAAGTTCCACGACATCCCCAACACCACCGCGATGGCGGTCAAGGCCGCCGCGGAAATGGGCGTGTGGATGGTCAATGTGCACTGCTCCGGTGGCCTGCGCATGATGGCTGCCTGCCGCGACGTGCTTGATCAGCGTACCGGCCCCAAGCCGCTGCTGATCGGCGTCACCGTGCTCACCAGCATGGAGCGTGAAGACCTGGCCGGTATCGGCCTGGACATCGAGCCCCAGGAGCAGGTGTTGCGCCTGGCCGCCCTGGCGCAGAAAGCCGGAATGGACGGTCTGGTGTGCTCGGCCCTGGAAGCCCAGGCGCTGAAGAGCGCCCATCCGTCGCTGCAACTGGTAACCCCGGGTATTCGTCCGGCAGGCAGCGCCCAGGACGACCAGCGGCGGATCCTCACCCCGCGCCAGGCCCTGGATGCCGGCTCCGACTATCTGGTGATCGGTCGTCCTATCAGCCAGGCGGCCGATCCGGCCAAGGCCCTGGCCGACGTAGTGGCCGAACTGGCCCTGTAAAAACAGGCCTTGCTGGAGCCGGCGCACCGCGATGCGCCGGCTCCAGCAGGTTCAGACTTTCAGTACCAGCTTGCCGAAGTTCTCGCCGCTGAACAGCTTGCCCAGCGTTTCCGGGAAGGTCTCCAGGCCCTCAACAATATCCTCCTTGCTCTTGAGCTGCCCCGTGGCCATCCAGCCGGCCATTTCCCGCCCGGCTTCGGCGAACTGCGCGGCGTAGTCCATGACCACGAAACCCTCCATGCGCGCCCGGTTGACCAGTAGCGACAGGTAGTTGGCCGGCCCCTTGACCGCTTCCTTGTTGTTGTATTGGCTGATGGCGCCGCAGATCACCACCCGCGCCTTGAAGTTCAGGCGGCTGAGCACGGCATCGAGGATGTCGCCGCCGACGTTGTCGAAATACACGTCGACGCCTTTCGGGCATTCGCGCTTGAGCCCGGCCTGGACATCCTCGCTCTTGTAGTCGATGGCGCCGTCAAAGCCCAGTTCGTCGATGAGGAACTTGCACTTGTCCTGGCCACCGGCAATCCCCACCACGCGGCAGCCCTTGAGCTTGGCGATCTGCCCGGCAATGCTGCCCACCGCTCCAGCGGCGCCGGACAGCACCACGGTGTCGCCGGCCTTGGGCGCGCCGACATCCAGCAGGGCGAAGTAGGCGGTCATGCCAGTCATGCCCAGCGCCGACAGGTAGCGCGGCAGCGGTGCCAGCTTGGGGTCGACCTTGTAGAAACCCCGGGGCTCGCCGAGGAAATAGTCCTGCACGCCCAGCGCGCCATTGACGTAGTCGCCCACCGCGAAGCCGGGGTTGCTGGAGGCGATCACCTGGCCCACGCCCAGGGCGCGCATGACTTCGCCGATGGCCACCGGCGGAATATAGGATTTGCCCTCGTTCATCCAGCCGCGCATGGCCGGGTCCAGGGACAGGTATTCATTCTTCACCAGAATCTGCCCGGCGGCGGGCTCGCCTACCGCCACCTGCTGGTAAGTGAAGGTGTCGCGGGTGGCCGGGCCGACGGGGCGTTTGGCGAGCAGGAACTGGCGATTGGTCAGGGCGGTCATGGCAGGCACTCAAGGGGTGAATGAAGCCTTAGTTGATAGACCCTTGGGCCTGCTACCGCAAGGTTTGCCGGTCCAGCGAATGGGGGGCAATCCATTGTCTTGATAAAGGCCAGGGCAGGTTCATCACCCGGATGCATAAGCGTCCAACCGGGCTTCTGATAATGCTGACGCCAGCCGCGCCGGCTGTGGCTAGATTGGCCCGGATAGCTGACCCGAACTTGATCGAGGATCTTTGCAATGGGCATGACGTTTTCCGGCCAGGTGGCCCTGGTGACCGGTGCGGCCAATGGCATTGGCCGGGCGACCGCCCAGGCGTTCGCCGCACAAGGTTTGAAGGTGGTGGTGGCGGACCTCGACGCGGCCGGGGGCGAGGGTACGGTGGCGCTGATCCGCGAGGCCGGCGGCGAGGCGCTGTTCGTGCCCTGCAACGTCACCCGGGAGGCCGATGTGCAGAACCTCATGGCCCGCACCATCGAGGCCTATGGCCGCCTGGACTATGCCTTCAACAACGCCGGGATCGAGATCGAGAAAGGCCGTCTGGCCGAGGGCTCGATGGACGAATTCGACGCCATCATGGGAGTCAACGTCAAAGGCGTCTGGTTGTGCATGAAGTACCAGTTGCCGCTGCTGCTGGCCCAGGGCGGCGGGGCGATCGTCAACACGGCCTCGGTGGCGGGCCTGGGCGCGGCGCCGAAGATGAGCATCTATGCGGCGTCCAAGCATGCGGTGATCGGCCTGACCAAGTCGGCGGCGATCGAGTATGCGAAGAAGAAAATCCGCGTGAACGCGGTATGCCCGGCGGTGATCGATACCGACATGTTCCGCCGTGCCTACGAGGCAGACCCGAAGAAGGCCGAGTTCGCCGCGGCCATGCACCCGGTGGGGCGCATCGGCAAGGTCGAGGAGATCGCCAGCGCGGTGCTCTACCTGTGCAGCGATGGTGCCGCCTTTACCACCGGCCATGCGTTGGCGGTCGACGGTGGCGCCACGGCGATCTGAGCCCGGCGGGCGCCGGGGGAGGGGGGATGGCTGGAGGCGAGTGGAATCGACCTCCAGCGTCCTGAAAACGACCTCTGCGTAGCTTTTTGCCATTATTCCGACGTCAGAGACTTGTGCGCCGGTGCACGCCGTTGCGACCCTTCGTCAAGACAAGATGGCCCTATTGCCATTGGGGATTGGAAGGGGACTGCGCACCATGACTTCGGCCGCAAGTGGACGTTTTGCCAACCTGGGCATGGCAAAGAAACTGAGTATCGGGTTCGCCCTGGTGTTGCTCCTGACGGCGCTGGTGGCCGGAATCGGTGTCTGGTCCCTGCAGACCATCAGCCAGCGCTTCGATGGCCTCAAACAGATGTCCCAGCTCAACAGCGGCGTGCTCAAGGTGCGGCTGCTGGAGCAGGACTACGCGTTGCATGGCGACAGCAAGACCGTGGACAGCCTGCACGAGAGCCTGGACGGCCTGCTGGCCCTGGCTCAGCAGCTCAAGGGTCAGTCGGCGGCCAACCAGATGGCGATGGGCGATGTCGAAGTGGCGCTGGCGGACTACCGCAAGGCCTTCGACGAGTTCGTCGAGCTGACCCAGGCCAAGGACCTGGCCCTGGAAATGGCCAGTTGGTCGGTGTCCAGCGTGGCCAATAACCTGGATGTGCTGCAGGCCGGGTTGGCGGATGACGGTGCCTATACGCTCAAGGAGTCCCAGGGCAAGGAGGGCGCGGAGTTCATCGAGCAGGCCAACCAGATCAGTCAGGTCTCGCGCTTGATGCTGCAGGCCATGAATGAGGCTCGGGTGCGTCTGGACCAGAATCGCAAGGGCGGCGACCAGGAGGTCGCCGAACAGGGCAAGATCGAGCAGGCCGACCAGGCCCTGGCCCAGGCCGAGCAATTGAAAGCCACGGTCAAGGATGCGGGCTACCAGACGGTGCTCAACGAGGTGTCGGGGCACATCGCGAACTTCGGTGAAAAGCTCAACGAATACACCGGCCTGCTGGCCCAGGAGAAGCAGGTCTATCAAAAGCTGCATGAGCGCGCCGCGCAGGTAATGGCGCGGGTCGACCAAGCCTATCTGGCTCAGGACCAGTCGATGCAGCACGATCTGCACAAGAACTCGCTGTTGATCATCGGCTCCTCGGCTCTGGCCTTGCTGGTGGGGCTGCTGGCGTCCTTGAGCATCACCCGGCTGATCGTCCGTCCGTTGCGCAGCGTGATGCATGTGGCCCAGCAGATCGCCGCCGGCGATCTGACCGCGAGCGTTGCCGTCACCCGGCGCGACGAGATTGGCCAGTTGATGCAGGCCATGCAGCAGATGGGCAGCGGCCTGAGCGGCATCGTCAGTGGCCTGCAGGCGGGGATCGAGCAACTGGCCAGTTCCGCTCAGTCGCTGTCCTCGGTCACCGAGCAGACCAACCTGGAAGTCAGCAACCAGAAGGAAGAAACCGAACAAGTGGCCACGGCCATGAACCAGATGACGGCCACCGTGCACGATGTGGCGCGCAATGCCGAGGAAGCGGCCCAGGCGGCCCAGGCGGCGGACGACAAGGTCGAAAGCGGCCAGCAGGTGGTACGCCAGAGCATGCAGCGGATCGAGCAACTGGCGGATTCCGCAAGCCGTGCGAGCGGCGGTATCGAGAGCCTGAGCGCGGAGATCGACAACATCGGCAGCGTGTTGGATGTGATCAAGAGCGTGGCCGAGCAGACCAATCTGCTGGCCCTCAATGCGGCCATCGAAGCCGCCAGGGCCGGTGAGCAGGGCCGGGGGTTCGCGGTAGTGGCCGATGAAGTGCGGGCCCTGGCCAAGCGTACGCAACAGTCCACCGAAGAGATCGCCCGGCTGGTGACGGCGCTGCATGCTGCTGCCGACGCTTCGGTGCAGCAGATCCAGAGCAGTGGCGAGTTGGTGAAGCTGGCGGTCAGCGATGCGCTACAGACGGAGAGCGCCCTGGGCAGCATTGCCGCGGCGGTGTCATTGATTCAACAGATGAACCAGCAGATCGCCGCGGCGGCCGAGCAGCAGAGCTCCGTGGCCGAAGAGATCAACCGCAGTGTCACCAGCATTCGCGCCAGTGCCGATCAGTCTTCCCTGGCGATGCAGGGCAACGCCGCGTCGAGCATCGAGCTGGCGCAACTGGGCGTGGAGCTGAAGGGGATGGTGGGGCATTTCCGCCTGTAGCGGCGAGGAGGGCGCGGCGTTGTCGAACCCTTGCCCGGGTGTTCCGGGCAAGGGTTTTTTCTGTCAGTCGTAGATGGCTTTCTTCTTCCAGTCGGCGTCGGCTTCCACGGTCTTCAGGCCTTGGGTCAACTGGTTGTCCTCGTCTGGCGCAGGTTCCAGGGTCGACAGCACCATGGCGTTGGCCCGGGCCAGGAGCTTGTCCAGGTACTCCAGCTGTTCCTTGTAGACCGCAGGGTCCTGCTGCTTGCGCAGGTATTGCACGCCACGTTCGAACGCCAGGCGTGCCTGGCCCGGTTGGTTCTGCTGCAGGGCGTATTGGCCGAGGTTGTTGAAAAACTCGATGTGCAGCAGCACCAGGATGTGGCGAATTTCCTTGATCCAGCGCTTGGCCTCGTTGGGTTGCAGGAAACCATCATGGGCGGCGCGGGTTACCTGGCCGTGCATGGCCTCCAGCAGGAAGCGCACGTCCTTGGCCTTGGCTTCGGTCTGGATCGGTGCCGGCGGGTTGTTCACCGGAATCGATTCGCCCTGACCCACCAGTTTGTTGAGCTCGGCCAGGCGCCCCTTGAGAGCGCTGTCGGTCTTGTCGAGGTTGAGCATGCGCTGCACGACATTCAGTTCCAGGCGTGTCAGCAGCAGCTTGAGGGCCGGCGACATGAACTGGCCGGGGAAGGTTTCGGTGATCTCGCCACAACGACGCAGGCGATCATTGAGTTCGACCTTGGTGCGGGCCTTTTCCAGTTTGTTGTTTTCCACCACATGGTTCATGTAGCCAATGGCGATCAATAGTGCGATCCCGGCTATTACCAGCAGGGTGATCATGAGTGGTGTCACCGTTAAAACCTCGTTATAGGATTCGCGTGCGAGTGTAGTGGCTTGGCATTTAGACGCATAGCGCCGCTCGACGAGCCGGGCATGGATTGTGCTGCTTATATAGGTGGCAATTGCCGTGGAAGAACCAGGAGTCCAAATTGCCATCACCGGCTGCGGAGGACTATAGCGCCTTGTCGAGTGCCAGAATATAGGCGTCAAAGCACGGACGGCAGAAAACCCTGAAGCAGGCCTGAAACAGCTCCGAAGTTATTGATTTAAATAAAATTATATCTGGGGGTTGACGACCTCCCAAAGCATCCATAGAATGCGCGCCACTTTCAACGGAAAGCAAATTGGCAAAACGTTGAAGGAAGTGAATGTTGTAGCGTGTCCCCTTCGTCTAGTGGCCTAGGACACCGCCCTTTCACGGCGGTAACAGGGGTTCGAGTCCCCTAGGGGACGCCAATGCGGGAATAGCTCAGTTGGTAGAGCACGACCTTGCCAAGGTCGGGGTCGCGAGTTCGAGTCTCGTTTCCCGCTCCAATTTTAAACGGCGGCGCTTTCGGGCGAAGCCGAGTGAAACCAGCACCAAGTCTTCGGATGCGGGGCTGGACACCGAAACACACACCATGTGTTCCGGGTAGCGTGTCCCCTTCGTCTAGTGGCCTAGGACACCGCCCTTTCACGGCGGTAACAGGGGTTCGAGTCCCCTAGGGGACGCCATTTGCGGGAATAGCTCAGTTGGTAGAGCACGACCTTGCCAAGGTCGGGGTCGCGAGTTCGAGTCTCGTTTCCCGCTCCAATTTTAAACGGCAGCGCTTTCGGGCGAAGCCGAGTGAAACCAGCACCAAGTCTTCGGATGCGGAGCTGGACACCGAAACACACACCATGTGTTCCGGGTAGCGTGTCCCCTTCGTCTAGTGGCCTAGGACACCGCCCTTTCACGGCGGTAACAGGGGTTCGAGTCCCCTAGGGGACGCCATTTGCGGGAATAGCTCAGTTGGTAGAGCACGACCTTGCCAAGGTCGGGGTCGCGAGTTCGAGTCTCGTTTCCCGCTCCAAATTCACAAGAACGCCGCTCAATGAGCGGCGTTTTTGTTTGTCTGCGATTCAAGGCCGCCGGTATCGCCAAGCCCCAAAAGCCCGCCAGTTCACCTGTGCGGGCCATTGTCGTTGGCGGGTCTACAGCGACAGCAACAGCCGACCGGCAAACAGCACCAGGATCAGCCCCATGCAGCGCTCGAACCAGTGCCCCAGGCGCATGAACAGCAAACGCACCCGGGTGCTGGAGAAAAACAGCGCGACGATAACGAACCACAGCGCATTCACCAGGCACATCCAGGCGCCATACAGGGCCTGGATGCCCAGTGGGGTGGTGGCACTGACCAGGGTGGTGAAGATCGCCAGGAAAAACAGAGTCGCCTTGGGGTTGGTGGCGTTGGTCAGGAAGCCGGTGGTAAAGGCTCGCAGCAAGGTCTGTTGCGGCTCGTCGGTGGGCGCATCGCCGGGAATGCTGGTCTTGGCCTTGCTGCGCAGCAGGCTGATGCCCAGGTAGAGAATGTAGGCGCCCCCCAGCAGTTTGGCCGCGCTCAGCAACCAGGGCGTGGCGTGCATCAGCGCGCCCACGCCCAGCAGGGTGTAGAGCACATGCACCGAGATGCCGGCACCGATGCCCAGCGCGGTGCAGACCCCGGTCGTGCGGCCGAAGCGTACGCTTTGGCGGATGGTCACGGCGAAGTCCGGCCCGGGGGCGACCACCGCGAGAAAGTGAACCAGGGCCAGGGCGAGAAACTCGCCGAGATAATTGGACAGCATGCGGGCTCCGCAAATCAGGGTGTTTGAGGGACAGGGCGTTTTCAGTCGAGGTCGTAGCTGACCGTTAGGGTGCCTTTCTTGAGCGAGACCGCGGTGATCAGTACCGCGCCCAACTGCCGCAGATGGGGGACGTGGGTACCGCCGCAGCCATAGGCCGGCAAATGGCCAAAGCTGATCTGGCGCAAGCTGTCCACCGTCGAAGTGTTGCGTTCAAGGTCTGCCGCTATCCATTGCGCAATTGCCTCCTGCACGCTGGCGCAGTCGATCTCCCGGGGCTGTTCCGCCGGTTTGAACGACACCCGTCCTTCGCCCGGCCAATGATGGGCCTTGGTCGGCATCCAGCCCTGGCTTTGCACGAAGTGGCCGATCAGGTGCCCGGCGGAATGCATGCGACTGTTGAACAGGCGAGTGGCTTCATCGACCCGGGCCTCCACAACCCCGGGCTCCACGGGCTGGGTTAGGTAATGCACGATCTGCTCGCCTTCCTGAGCCACTCGCAGAACTTCTGATGAGCCGATCCAGCCGATATCGCTGGGTTGGCCGCCGCCCTGGGGGTGAAAGGGCGTGGCGTTGAGGGTGACCGCGAACTGCTGCTCGTGGGCAATGCAGCTCAGGACCTCGACCGAGGTCTGTAGTGGGGCGTTGTCGTAATACAGGCGCAGCGTCATTTCTCTTACCCTGGAATTCAGTGTTTTTTTATTATGCGGCCTGGGTAATTGCGTGATAATCCGTTCGAAACTCAATGGACTATTGCGTCATGAGCATAAATCTACCCCTGCCTTTGCTGGCAGAAATGGCCATCTTCGTCAGGGTCGTGGAGACCGGTAGCTTTTCCGAAGCGGCGCGCCAGCTGGGTTCGTCGCCTTCGGCGGTGAGCCGCAGCATCTCGCGTCTGGAGAAGGCCCTGGCCACGCGCCTGTTGCAGCGCACCACACGCAAGTTGCGATTGAGCGACGGTGGCGAGGAAGTCTTCAAGCGTTGCAGTGAAATGGTCAGCGCGGCCCGGTCGGTGATGGAGATCAGCGGCCAGTTCACTCATGAGGCCGAAGGCGTGGTGCGGGTCAGCGTGCCCAAGGCGGTGGGGCGTTTCGTGGTGCATCCGCACATGCCGGAATTCTTGCGGCGCTATCCGCAGGTCGATGTCGAACTGCTGCACGAAGACCGCGATGTCGACCTGATCGATGACAACGTCGACCTGGCGATCCGCATTACCGATCGACCGCCGCCCGGGCTGGTTGGCCGGCAGTTGCTGCGCATCGATCATCTGCTCTGCGCCACCCCCCAGTACCTGGCGGAACACGGTACGCCGGTCCACCCCCAGGACTTGCGTCAGCACAGCTGTATCTATCTGGGGGAGACCCCCAGCGATGCGCGCTGGAAGTTCACCCAGGGCAGCAAGGCGGTGACGGTCGGGGTGCGTGGGCGTTACGCGGCCAACCACACCGGGGTGCGCCTGGATGCGGTGCTGCAACACCTGGGAATCGGCAGCCTGCCGTATTTCACCGCGCGCCATGCCCTGGAGCAGGGGTTGATCGTCCAGGTGCTGCCGGAATGGACCTTCCTGGCCTCCTATCACGGTGGCGCCTGGCTGCTGCACTCGCCGACCCGCTACCTGCCGCCCAAGCTGCGAGTGTTCATCGACTACCTGGTGGAGTGCCTGGCCAAGGAGCCGACCCTCAACCGCCCGGGCAAAGTGGAGCGTCCCCTGTAGGCGCGGGCTTGCCGGCGAATGAGGCCGCCAGAGCGATTGCGCCGGCAACAGGCAGCGAAAAGGCGCGCATAAAAAAAGCCCGCCGGGCGAACCGTGCGGGCCATGGCTGCGGCGGGCGCAGCGATCAGTGCTTGCTGTCCTGGGCGGAAAGCGCCAGCAGCTGCTTTTCCTGGTTCCAGTCGAACGGCTCATCGTTCTGCTCGGCTTCGAAGCGCCGCTCTTCCAGGGCCTGATACAGGTCGATTTCTTCATCGGGCATGTAGTGCAGGCAGTCACCGGCGAAGAACCACAGCAGGTCGCGCGGCACCAGGTGGGCGATCTGCGGGTAGCGCTGCATGATCTGGCACAGCAGGTCCTGGCCCAGGTACTGGCTTTCGATCGGATCGATCGGCAGCGAGGCGCGCAGTTCGTCGAAACGCTCCAGGAACAGCGCGTGGCTTTCCTCGGGCACCTGTTCGGCTTCACCTACGGCGACCAGGATGCTGCGCAGGTGGTCCAGCAGGACGAGATGATCGGCGACGATGTTGGACATGACAGGGTCCTCAAGAGCAAAACGGGCGCGGGAGTATATAGCTCCCGCGCCCGGTTTCATAATCGACCTGCCCCGAGGGCGGTCGTCTAGCGGGTCTTGCCCTCGCTCAGGGTCAGTTCTTCCTTGGCGAAATCATCCACGTCGATGACGTTGCGCCGCGCCGCTTCAGCCTCGTGCAGGCTTTGTGCTTCAGCCGCTTGCAGCACGCCAGCCTCCAGCGCCGCATCGATGGCCGACTCACCGGCAGCCGGCTTCACCTGGCCGCTTTTCAGCGCTTCGTGGAGCTTCTTGTGCAGCGGATGCACGGCACTCAGCAGGTTACTGGCGTGTTGCAGGGCGCCCACCGGATCGTCTGTGGATTGCGGGCGATAGCAGCCGGCGAGCACCGCTTCCAGCGCCGGATCGCCCTGGGCGCGACCGATGATGGCTGCCACTTCGGCATCCAGCCGGTCCGATGGCCCGGTATGGCGACGGCCGAAGGGGAACACCAGCGCCCGCAGCAGGCAGCCGAAGACGCGGTTGGGGAAGTTGCTGAGCAATTCATCCAGGGCCCGTTCGGCATGCCCGAGGCTTTCCTCCAGGGCCCAGGTCAGCAGCGGCCGCAGGTATTCCGGGGAGTCCAGGTCGTGGTAGCGCTTGAGCGCTGCCGACCCCAGGTACAGATGACTGAGGACATCCCCCAGGCGCGCCGACAGCCGTTCGCGGCGCTTGAGCTCGCCACCCAGCAGCATCATGGAGAAGTCCGCCAGCAGGGCAAAGGCGGCGGCCTGGCGGTTCAGGGCGCGGAAATAGCCCTGGCTGAGCTTGTCTCCCGGAGCCTGCTCGAAGTGGCCCAGGCCGAGGTTCAGGACCAGGGTGCTGGCCGCGTTGCTCACGGCAAAACCTATGTGCTTGAGCAGCAGGGCGTCGAATTCCTGCAGGGCCTGGCCGTGGTCTTCACGGCCGGCCAGGGCCATTTCCTGGAGTACGAACGGATGGCAGCGGATGGCCCCCTGGCCGAAGATCATCAGGTTGCGCGAAAGGATGTTGGCGCCTTCCACGGTGATGAAGATCGGGGCGCCTTGCCAACTGCGACCCAGGTAGTTGTTGGGCCCCATGATGATGCCCTTGCCGCCGTGCACGTCCATGGCGTGGCTGATGCACTCGCGGCCGCGCTCGGTGAGGTGGTACTTGAGGATCGCCGACAGCACCGAGGGTTTTTCCCCCAGGTCCACGGCATTGGCGGTGAGCATGCGCGCACTGTCCATCAGCCAGGCATTGCCACCGATGCGGGCCAGGGCTTCCTGGATGCCCTCGAAGGCCGCGAGGGGCACGTTGAACTGTTCCCGCACCTGGGTGTACTGGCCGGTCACCAGGCTGGTGAACTTGGCGGCGCCGGTGCCGACGGCTGGCAGGGAAATCGAACGGCCCACCGACAGGCAGTTCATCAGCATCATCCAGCCCTTGCCGAGCATTTCCTGGCCGCCGATGAGGAAGTCCAGGGGGATGAACACGTCCTTGCCGGAGTTCGGGCCGTTCATGAAGGCGGCGCCCAGGGGCAGGTGGCGGCGCCCGATTTCCACGCCGGGGGTATCGGTCGGGATCAGCGCGAGGCTGATGCCCAGGTCTTCCTGCTCGCCCAGCAGATGGTCCGGGTCGTGTGCCTTGAACGCCAGGCCAAGCAGGGTGGCGACCGGGCCGAGGGTGATGTAGCGCTTTTCCCAGTTCAGGCGCAGGCCGAGGGTTTCCTTGCCTTCCCATTGGCCTTTGCAGACCACACCGGTGTCGGGCATGGCGCCGGCGTCGGAGCCGGCCAGGGGGCCGGTGAGGGCGAAGCAGGGGATGTCATCGCCGCGGGCCAGGCGCGGCAGGTAGTGATTGCGCTGCTCGTCGGTGCCGTAGTGCAGCAGCAGTTCCGCCGGGCCGAGGGAGTTGGGCACCATCACGGTGGAGGCCAGGTCGCCGCTGCGGGTGGCGAGCTTCATCGCCACCTGGGAGTGGGCATAGGCGGAGAAACCCTTGCCGCCGAACTCCTTGGGAATGATCAGGGCGAAGAAACCGTGCTCCTTGATGTGGGCCCAGGCCTCGGCGGGCAGGTCCATGTGCTGGCCTATCTGCCAGTCGCTGACCATGGCGCAGAGTTCCTCGGTGGGGCCGTCGATGAACGCCTGTTCTTCCTCGGTCAGTTGCGCCTTGGGGTAGGCCAGCAAGGTGTTCCAGTCCGGACGGCCGCTGAACAGTTCGCCGTCCCACCAGACGGTGCCGGCATCGATGGCATCGCGCTCGGTCTGGGACATCGGCGGCAAGACCTTCTGGAACCAGCTGAACAGCGGTGCGCTGAAGTATTTGCGCCGCAGGTCGGGCAGCAGCAGGGGCGCGGCAACCGCCGCTAGCAGCACCCAGAAAACCAGCAGCAGCCAGCCGGGCGCGCGGCTGAAGGCCCCCATGGCCAGCAGGTAGATGGCGACCACGCTCAGGGCGGGCAGGGGGGCGGTGCGCCGGTGAGCCAGGTAGGCGATGCCGAGCACCAGAACCAGTATCCACAACAACAGCATATTCAATCCTCCATGAAGCCAGGGGTGAAACCACCCTCAGAGCGTAGTCGGCCTTCGCCGGTGCGGGTGATCAGGGCCGTGCGGATGCAGCGCAAGTCTTTGTGGTGAGGGCCAGGCCCGGTTGATCGGTGAGGCCATGATCTTTGGCCAATATGTCGTTATCACTGGGCTGGACGCCTCGATAGACTCAGGCTTCCTCTCGGAGGTCATGCCCATGCACGAGTACCTGCGTCCCAGCCGCTTCATCGATAGTGACCACCCGGCGGTGGTGGAGTTCGCCGAAACTCATCGCGGTGCCAGCCGCGATCCTCTGCAGCAAGCTGTCAGCCTGTATTACGCGGTACGTGAAGCCGTGCGCTACAACTTCTATAGCTTCAGTCGTGATCCCCTGACCTTGCGCGGCAGCCACGCCCTGGCCGCCGGCGAGAGCTACTGCGTGCCCAAGGCCACCTTGCTCGCCGGCTGCGCCCGGCACTGCGGGATTCCGGCGCGCATCGGCCTGGCCGACGTGCGCAATCATCTATCCACCCCCAGGCTGCTGGAGCTGCTGCGCAGCGATGTGTTCGCCATGCACGGCTACACCGAGTTCCATCTGCAGGGGCGTTGGGTCAAGGCCACGCCAGCGTTCAACCGGCAATTGTGCGAATTGTTCGATGTGGCGCCCCTGGATTTCAACGGCCTGGAGGACAGCGTGTTCCAGCCGTTCAATCGCCAGGGCGAACAGTCGATGGAATACCTGGTGGACCACGGGCAGTTTGCCGACGTGCCGGAAGCCTTCTTCTTTGCCCATTTGGAAAAGTCCTATCCGCATCTGTTTCATGCGCAGCAAACCGGGCTGCCGGCTGACACGCACGGCGATTTGAGTCGCCGCTGATCCGGCGTAGACTGCCCCGGCATTCATTACTGAGGGATGGTCATGCTGAAGATCTGGGGTCGCAAGAACTCGTCGAACGTCAGGAAGGCACTGTGGTGCGCGGAGGAGTTGGGGCTCGCTTATGAGTCCCTGGACGCCGGTGGCGCCTTTGGCGTGGTGGATACCCCGGCATACCGGGCGCTGAACCCCAATGGCCGCATCCCTTTGATTGAAGACGGCGATTTCGTGCTCTGGGAATCCAACACCATCGTCCGTTACCTGGCGGCCCGACATGCCGCCAACACCCATTGGTACCCGGCCGATGTGCAGGCCCGGGCCAGTGCCGAGAAGTGGATGGACTGGACCACCTCGACCTTTGCCGAGCCTTTCCGGCATCTGTTCTGGGGCGTGTTGCGCACCCCGACCGAGCAGCAGGACTGGGCGCAGATCAATGCCGCCAAGGCCACCTGCGCCGAACTGCTGGCTCGGGTCGATCAGGCGCTGGCCGACCAGCCTTACCTGTCCGGGCCGGAAATCGGCGTGGGGGATATTCCCCTGGGGAGTTTCATCTACGCCTGGTTCGAGATGCCCATCGAGCGCCCTGCGATGCCCCATCTGCACGCCTGGTATGAACGCTTGAAACAGCGTCCGGCCTATCGCCGGGCGGTGATGACCGCGTTGACTTAATAACCACTATCGATATGCGTGACTGTACTTGCACGACGCCGGCACGCAACATGGCGGGCGTCCAGCGTCGTTGCAATCCGGCCGGGCCGCCCTTACTTATAAAATTCCCCCTTCTTGGTGCATGAATCCGATATGAGTTCCGCTCTGTCCATCCGGCAGCTAACCAAAACCTACGGCAACGGTTTCCAGGCCCTGAGTGGTATCGATCTGGACGTCGCCGAAGGTGATTTTTTTGCCCTGCTCGGCCCTAACGGGGCCGGTAAATCCACCACCATCGGCATTCTCTCGACCCTGGTGAACAAGACCAGCGGCACGGTGAATGTCTTCGGCCACGACCTGGATCGAGAGCCGGCGGCGCTCAAGCGCTGCATTGGCGTGGTGCCGCAGGAATTCAACTTCAACCAGTTCGAGAAGACCTTCGACATCGTGGTGACCCAGGCGGGCTACTACGGCATTCCGGCGAAGATCGCCAAGCAGCGCGCCGAACAGTACCTGACCCAGCTTGGCCTGTGGGACAAGCGCGATGTGCCTTCGCGCTCGCTGTCCGGGGGCATGAAGCGGCGCCTGATGATCGCCCGAGCGCTGGTGCACGAGCCGCGCCTGCTGATCCTCGACGAACCCACCGCCGGGGTCGACATCGAGCTGCGCCGGTCGATGTGGAGCTTCCTCACCGAGCTCAACCAGAAAGGCATCACCATCATCCTCACCACGCACTACCTGGAAGAGGCTGAACAGCTGTGCCGCAACATCGGCATCATCGATCACGGCACCATTGTCGAGAACACCAGCATGCGTCAGCTGCTCGGCCAGCTGCATGTGGAAACCTTCCTCCTCGACCTGAAAAACGACCTGAGCGTGGCGCCGCAACTGGCCGGTTACCCGACCCGACTGGTGGACAGCCACACCCTGGAAGTCCAGGTGGACAAGGCCGTGGGCATCACCGCGCTGTTCGGCCAGTTGGCCCTGCAGAACATCGAGGTGCTGAGCCTGCGTAACAAAACCAACCGACTTGAGGAGTTGTTCGTGTCCCTGGTGGAGAAAAATCTGTCGAAGGTGGCGGTATGAGTTCGGAGTTCAAAGCCAACCTGGTGGCGCTCAACACCATCGTCTATCGCGAGGTCCGGCGCTTCACCCGGATCTGGCCGCAGACCCTGCTGCCCCCGGCCATCACCATGGTTCTGTACTTCGTCATCTTCGGTAACCTGATTGGCCGGCAGATCGGCGACATGGGTGGCTTCACCTACATGGAGTACATCGTCCCGGGGCTGATCATGATGTCGGTGATCACCAACTCCTACGGCAACGTGGTGTCGAGCTTCTTCGGCAGCAAGTTCCAGCGCTCGATCGAGGAGTTGATGGTGTCACCGCTGTCGCCCCACACCATTCTCATCGGCTACACCTTGGGCGGCGTCCTGCGGGGCCTGATGGTGGGGATCATCGTGACCCTGCTGTCGCTGTTCTTCACCACGCTGCAGGTGCATCACCTCGGGGTGACGGTGCTGGTGGTGGTGCTGACCGCGACGATCTTTTCGCTGCTGGGCTTCATCAACGCGGTGTTCGCGCGCAACTTCGACGATATCTCGATCATCCCGACGTTCGTGCTGACGCCTCTGACCTACCTGGGCGGGGTGTTCTACTCGATCAACCTGCTGCCGCCGTTCTGGCAGACGGTGTCGCTGGCCAACCCGGTGCTGCATATGGTCAATGCCTTCCGTTTCGGCATCCTCGGGGTTTCGGATATCAAGATCAGCATCGCCATTACCTTCATGCTGGTGGCCACGCTGGTGCTGTACATCGGTTGTGTGCGGCTGCTGGTGAGTGGGCGCGGCATGCGTCAGTAGAAGCCTTTAGTGCGTAATGAAAACGGCCTCCCTCGGGAGGCCGTTTTCGTTGGTCACCTCCGTTGCAGCTTACGCCGGGACCACTGGCGAGCGACCCACCAGCGCCAATAGAGCATGGTCAGGCAGTAGGCGGTGGCGCCCAGCACCAACCCCGCCACCACCGAACCGAGCAGGAAGGGCTGCCACAGGGTGGCCAGCTGGCCGCTGATCCATTCCCAGGTCAATTCGTCGGGCAGTGCGCGCGGCGGCACATTCATCAACCAGGCCCCCAGTTGGTAGGTGCAGAAGAACACCGGAGGCATGGTGATCGGGTTGGTCAGCCAGACCAGGCTGACGCTGATGGGCATGTTGCCGCGCAACCAGATGGCCAGTACCGCCGCCAGCAGCATCTGCATCGGGATCGGAATAAAGGCGGCGAACAGACCGATGGCCATGGCTCGGGCCACCGAGTGCCGATTGAGGTGCCAGAGGTTGGCGTCATGCAGCAAGGTGCCGAGAAAGCGTAAGGATTTGTGTTCCCGGATGCTGGTCGGATCAGGCATGTAACGTTTGAATAAGCGCCGGGGCATAAGGCTTCTCGGTCGGGACAGGCGACGATTATGACCGGATTCTAGTCGGCGAAAATTCAGACATTGTGACAAATGATAAAGCCGCACCGCTGATCCTCGGCTAAGCCAAGGGTATGAACTTCCAAGGATGGGCAGGCTGATGCGTAGCGCAATGCTGGCGCTGGCTGCGGGGCTGCTGGCGCTGGGTTTTCTGCCGGCCTTGCCACCCGGCTGGCTGCTGCTGTCGATGGCGATACTGGCCTTGATGCTGTTGCCGTTTCGTACACATCCGGTGGCATTTTTCCTCTTTGGTTTCTGCTGGGCCTGTGTGTCCGCACAGTCGGCCCTGGATGATCGCCTGGCCCCTCGCCTGGACGCGCAGACCCGCTGGCTGGAGGGGCGGGTAAGCGGCTTGCCGGAGCAGGGCGCGGGTGTCGTGCGCTTTGAGCTGGAAGATGCCCAGGCCCGTCGTGAGCGCCTGCCACGGCGCATGCGCCTGGCCTGGCGCGATGGCCCGGCGCTCAAGAGCGGCGAGCGCTGGCGGTTGGCGGTCACGCTTCGCCGGCCAGCGGGGTTGTTGAATATCCAGGGGTTCGATTACCCGGCCTGGCTGCTGGCGCGGCGCATTGGCGCGACCGGTACGGTCAAGGCCGGGGAGCGGCTGGCGCCGTCTCGCCAGGCATGGCGCGAAGGGCTGCGCCAGCGCTTGCTGGAGGTCGAGGCGCATGGCCGCGGCGCAGGGCTGGCGGCCTTGGTGATGGGGGACGGTTCGGGCCTGAAGCGGCAAGACTGGCAGCTGTTGCAGGACACCGGCACTGTCCACCTGATGGTGATATCCGGGCAGCACATCAGCTTGTTGGCTGGGCTGATCTATTTCACGGTGGCCGGCCTGGCCCGCTACGGTGCCTGGCCTGCACGCCTGCCATGGTTACCCTGGGCCTGTGCCCTGGCCTGGCTCGGGGCGCTGGGCTACGGCCTGCTGGCGGGGTTCGACGTCCCGGTGCAACGGGCCTGTGTGATGGTTGCGCTGGTGCTGTTCTGGCGCCTGCGCTTTCGTTTTCTACGGGCCTGGTGGCCCTTGTTGCTGGCTCTGAACACCGTGTTGCTGGCCGAGCCCCTGGCCAGCCTGCAGCCCGGGTTCTGGCTGTCGTTTGCGGCGGTGGCGATCCTGATCTTGACCTTTGCCGGGCGCCTCGGGGCGTGGCGCTGGTGGCAGGGCTGGACCCGGGCCCAATGGCTGATTGCCATTGGCCTGTTGCCGCCGCTGCTGGCCCTGGGCTTGCCCGTCAGCCTCAGTGGGCCACTGGCCAATCTGTTGGCGGTGCCCTGGGTCAGCTTTCTGGTGCTACCGCCTGCCTTGCTCGGCAGCCTGCTGCTACCCGTGCCACATGTGGGGGAGGGCTTGCTGTGGTTGGCAGGCGGGCTGCTGGACGGGCTGTTTCGCTTGCTGGCGGTGATTGCCGTTGGGTGGCCAGCGTGGCTGGCGCCGCAGGTATCCCCTTGGCTGTGGGGCATGAGCGGCCTGGGCTGCCTGTTGCTGCTGTTGCCCGCGGGCATGCCGATGCGGGTCCTGGGTTGGCCTCTGTTGCTGCTGGTGGTCTGGCCGCCACAAACCCGCGTGCCGGAGGGTGAGGTGGAGGTCTGGCAACTGGATGTCGGCCAGGGTTTGTCATTCGTCCTGCGTACCCGTGATCACGCCATGCTGTATGACGCGGGAGCGCGGACCGCCGAGTTCGACCTGGGAGAACGGGTGGTGCTGCCGACCTTGCACCGGCTTGGCATCCGTCGCCTGGACCTGATGTTGCTCAGCCATGCCGACAACGATCACGCCGGTGGGGCCCTGGCGGTGCAGCGCGGGTTGCCGGTGGCCGAGGTGCGCAGTGGCGAGCCTGATGCGTTGCCCGCAGCGCTGCAAGCCGGGCCCTGCGCAAGTGGGCTGAGCTGGACCTGGAATGGCGTGCGCTTTCGCCAGTGGCAATGGGCGGCGGCCACGGATGGCAACCAGGCCTCTTGCGTGCTTCAGGTCGAGGCTGCCGGCGAGCGCCTGCTGCTCACCGGGGATATCGACGCCCGCGCCGAACGGGCCTTGCTCGACAGCCCGCTGGCGGTGCGAACGCACTGGCTGCAGGCGCCCCATCACGGCAGCCGCACCTCTTCGTCGATGGCCTTGCTGCAACGGCTGGCGCCCAGCGCGGTGCTGATTTCCCGTGGGCGGGGCAATGCCTTTGGCCACCCTCATCCCCAGGTGCTGGCACGTTACCAGCGGCTGAACATGGCGGTTTATGACAGCGCCGAACACGGTGCGCTGAAGGTGCAACTGGGGGCTTTCGGGACGGTGCAAAGCCTGCGCGGGCAGCGGCGATTCTGGCGTGAGCCGCCTGCAAGCCCTTAAATAACCGTGAGTTATTAAAGCCTGTGAGCATGCGACATCACGGTCTTCGGTGCGTCCGGCCCCTATGTTAGAGTGGCGCACTTTTTTGAGGGGGCTGTCACTGTGTGGGAATTGGTCAAATCCGGCGGCTGGATGATGTTGCCGATCATTCTGAGCTCCATCGCTGCGGTGGGCATCATTGCCGAACGTTTGTGGACCCTGCGCGCCAGCCGCGTTACCCCGCCTCACCTGCTGGGGCAGGTCTGGCGCTGGATCAAGGACAAACAGCTGAACAAGGAAAAGCTCAAGGAACTGCGCGCCGACTCGCCCCTGGGCGAGATTCTGGCGGCGGGCCTGGCCAACTCCAAGCATGGTCGCGAGATCATGAAGGAATGCATCGAAGAAGCCGCGGCCCGGGTTATCCATGAGCTGGAGCGCTACCTCAACGCCCTTGGCACCATCGCCGCCATGGCGCCGCTGCTGGGCCTGCTGGGCACGGTGCTGGGCATGATCGACATCTTCAGTTCGTTCATGGGCTCGGGCATGACCACCAACGCGCACATCCTTGCGGGCGGTATTTCCAAGGCCCTGATCACCACGGCTGCCGGCCTGATGGTGGGCATTCCTTCGGTGTTCTTCCACCGCTTCCTGCAACGCCGGGTTGACGAGTTGGTGGTCGGCATGGAACAGGAGGCGATCAAGCTGGTGGAAGTGATCCAGGGTGACCGCGATGTCGACCTGGCCGAGGGCAAAGCGTGAAATTCCGTCGCAAGCCCCGGGAAACCGTGGACATCAACCTGGCGTCACTGATCGACGTGGTGTTCATCCTGCTGCTGTTCTTCGTCGTCACCACCACCTTCACCCGGGAAACCGAGTTGCGGGTCGACCTGCCGGAAGCGGTCAGTGGCTCGCCGGCCGAGGATCAGCAGGTCAAGCAACTGGACATCGCCATCAGCGCCGACGGGGTGTTCTCGGTGAACAACCAGGTCCTGCCCAAGAGCGACCTGGCGAGCCTGATCGAGGCCCTGCAGAAGGAATCGGCGGGCGACACCCACCTGCCGCTGTCCATCAGCGCCGACGGCAAGACTCAACATCAAGCGGTGATCACTGCCATGGATGCGGCCGGCAAGCTCGGCTTCAGCCACCTGCGCATGACCACCGTCGAGGCGGACCCGGCACCCTGATGGCACTTTCCGATCGCCTGCTCGCCGCCTGGTACAACGGCCATCCCGCGCTGCAACTGCTGCAGCCTCTGGAATACCTGTATCGCCGGGTAGTGATGAGCAAGCGCCAGCGTTTTCTCGCGGGCGAGGGGGCGATCTATCAGCCCCCGGTGCCGCTGATCGTGGTGGGCAACATCACCGTCGGTGGCACCGGCAAGACGCCGTTGATCCTGTGGTTGGTGCAACATTGCCAGCGCCTCGGGCTGCGGGTCGGGGTGGTCAGCCGCGGCTACGGCGCCAAGCCGGCGCACCTGCCCTGGCGCGTCAGTGCCGAGGACTCTGCCGAAGTGGCCGGCGATGAGCCGCTGCTGATCGTTCAGCGCTGCGGCGTGCCGCTGATGATCGACCCGGATCGCAGCCGCGCGGTGCAGGCCCTGCTGGCCGCTGAACCGCTGGACCTGATCCTTTCCGACGACGGCCTGCAGCATTACCGCCTGGCCCGTGATCTGGAGCTGGTGCTGATCGATGCAGCCCGTGGCCTGGGTAATCGCCGCTGCCTGCCGGCCGGGCCTCTGCGCGAGCCGGCCGAGCGTTTGCAAAGCGTCGACGCAGTGCTCTACAACGGCGCCCTCGACGACCGTGACGACGGTTTTGCCTTTCACCTCAAGCCTTCGGCGCTGGTCAACCTGCGCAGTGGCGAGCGTCGTCCGGTAGCGCACTTTGCCTCCGGTCAGGCGCTGCATGCGGTGGCCGGCATCGGCAACCCGCAGCGTTTCTTCGACACCCTCGAAACGCTACACTGGCGGCCTGTTCCCCATGCATTTGCCGATCACGCTCAATACAGTGCGCAGGCGTTGGCCTTTACCCCATCGCTGCCGCTGGTGATGACCGAGAAAGATGCGGTCAAGTGTCGGGCCTTCGCTGCGGACGACTGGTGGTACCTGGCGGTCGATGCACAGCCTTCGCCGGCCTTTGTCGCCTGGTTCGATACCCAGTTGATGCGCCTGCTGCCTGATCGTCTGTTGCCTTAATTCGCTTTTATCCAGGGACTCCTCATGGACACCAAACTGCTCGACATCCTCGCCTGCCCGATCTGCAAAGGTCCCCTCAAACTCAGCGCCGACAAGACCGAGCTGATCAGCAAGGGCGCTGGCCTGGCCTACCCGATTCGCGACGGCATCCCGGTGATGCTGGAAAGCGAGGCGCGCACCCTGACCACCGAAGAGCGTCTGGACAAATGAGCAACGCCTTTACCGTTGTCATCCCGGCGCGTTATGCCTCCACCCGCCTGCCGGGCAAACCGCTGCAACTGATCGCCGGCAAGCCGATGATCCAGTGGGTCTGGGAGCAGGCGCGCAAGAGCAGTGCCGAGCGGGTCGTGGTGGCCACCGATGACCCGCGCATCGTCGAAGCCTGCCAGGGCTTTGGTGCCGAAGCGCTGCTGACTCGGGAAGACCACAACTCCGGCACCGACCGGCTGGCGGAAGTCGCCGCCCAGCTGGGCCTGGCCGCGGACGCGATCGTGGTCAACGTGCAAGGCGACGAGCCGTTGATCCCGCCGTCGGTGATCAATCAGGTGGCGGCCAACCTGGCGGCCCATACCGAAGCGCGCATGGCCACCCTGGCCGAGCCGATCGAGGATGTGCAGACCCTGTTCAACCCCAACGTGGTCAAGGTGGTCAGCGACCTCAACGGCCTGGCCCTGACCTTCAGCCGTGCCACCTTGCCCTGGGCCCGGGATGCCTTCGCCCAGAGCCGTGAGCAGTTGCCGGAAGGCGTGCCTTATCGCCGTCACATCGGCATCTACGCCTACCGTGCCGGTTTCCTCCATGACTTCGTCAGCTGGGGCCCGTGCTGGCTGGAGAACACGGAATCCCTGGAGCAGTTGCGGGCCCTGTGGCACGGCGTGCGCATCCACGTGGGCGAGGCCGTGGAAGCACCGCCTACCGGCGTTGATACCGCCGAAGACCTTGAGCGCGTTCGGCGCCTGCTGGAGGCTTGATGCGGGTTCTGTTCGTCTGCCTGGGCAATATCTGTCGCTCGCCCACCGCCGAAGGCGTGCTGCGCCGCAAGTTGCACGAGGCTGGCCTGGGTGACCAGGTGCAGGTCGCTTCGGCTGGCACCAGCGACTGGCACATCGGCAAGGCCCCGGACAAGCGCAGCCAGCAGGCTGCCTTGCGCCGCGGCTACGACCTTTCCGCGCAACGGGCGCAGCAGGTCAGTAGCGCCGACTTCGCGGCCTATGACCTGATCTTCGCCATGGATCAGAGCAACCTGCGCCACCTCAAGGCCTTGCAACCGGCTCGTGGCAAGGCTGAGCTGGATCTGTTCCTGCGTCGCTACGAGGCGGCCCTGGATGAAGTGCCGGACCCTTACTACGACGGCGAGCAGGGCTTCGAGCAGGTGCTGGACCTGATTGAAGACGCCTGTGACCGGCTGGTGAGCGAATTGCGGGGACGGCTATGACCCTGCACATCGAGCCCGATGTTTCCCTCAAGCCGTTCAACAGCTTTGGGGTCGAGGTCAAGGCGAAGTGGTTCGCCCAGGCCCACAGCGACGACGAGGTGCACGAGGCCCTGGCCTATTGCGCCCAGCACCAGTTGCCGCTGCTGGTGATCGGCGGTGGCAGCAATTTGCTGCTGACCGCGGATATCCAGGCCCTGGTGCTGCGCATGGCCAGCCGCGGCATTCGCCTGCTCAGTGATGACGGACAGCGAGTGGTAGTCGAAGCCGAGGCTGGGGAAACCTGGCATCCCTTCGTCCAGTGGACCCTGGAGCAGGGCCTGTCCGGGCTGGAGAACCTGAGCCTGATTCCCGGCACTGTCGGCGCCGCACCGATGCAGAACATCGGCGCCTACGGAGTGGAGATCAAGGACGTGTTCGCCGGCTTGACCGCCCTCGATCGGCAGACCGGCGAGCTGCGGGATTTCGACCTGGCGCAGTGCCAGTTCGCTTACCGCGACAGCCTGTTCAAGCATCAGGCGGGCCGCTGGCTGATCCTGCGGGTGCGCTTTGCCTTGAATCGCGTCGACCATCTGCACCTCGAGTACGGTCCGGTGCGCCAGCGCCTGAGCGAGCAGGGCATCGAGCAGCCGACGGCCAGCGATGTCAGCCGGGCGATCTGCAGCATCCGCAGCGAGAAGCTCCCGGATCCGGCAGTGCTCGGCAATGCCGGCAGCTTCTTCAAGAACCCGGTGGTATCGGCAGCACTGGCCGCGCAGATCAAGCTGGCGTACCCGGGGCTGGTGGGTTATCCCCAGGCCGACGGGCAGGTCAAGCTGGCGGCCGGCTGGCTGATCGAGCAGGCGGGCTGGAAGGGCTTTCGCGAAGCCGATGCTGGGGTTCATCGGTTGCAGTCGCTGGTGCTGGTCAACTATGGCGGTGCTAGCGGCTTGCAGTTGCTGGAACTGGCGCAGCGGATCCAGCGCGATATCGCCGAGCGTTTCAGTGTCGAGCTGGAGATGGAGCCCAACCTCTATTAGCGGCGGCTCGCCCGCGGTGATCAAAAAGCCTTGCCCGGCTGACATTCGGGCAAGGCTTTTTTATTAATTACGGCTTAACTTAGCAGGCTAAGAATCTGCTTTTGCTGTTGCCAAAGGCCCGGTGAAGCCCTGCCTTCACAAGAGAGCCCGATTAGCCTGAGCCGATCTGCGTGCACCGCGGCCGCGGTACTGCACGGCGGATGGCTCGACCCCATCACCTGACAGAATGCGGGCGTGCCCATGATTACCCTGAAACTCAACGGTCAAGATCATCAACTGGACGTCACCGAGGACATGCCGCTGTTGTGGGCGATCCGCGATGTGGCGGGCTACAACGGCACCAAGTTCGGCTGCGGCATGGGCCTGTGCGGCGCCTGCACCATTCATATCGACGGTGACCCGGCGCGCAGTTGCATCACTCCCATCGGCGCGGTGCAAGGCAAGCACGTCAGTACCATCGACAACCTGCACACCGACCCGGTGGGGCAGGTGGTGCAGCAGGCCTGGCTGGACATCGCGGTGGCCCAGTGCGGTTACTGCCAGGGCGGGCAAATCATGTCTGCCACGGCTCTGCTCAAGGTCCATCCCAATCCCAGCGACGAGCAGATCGAAGAGGCGATGCTCGGCAATATCTGTCGTTGCGGCACCTACAACCGCATCAAGAGTGCGATTCGCCAGGCCTCCAGCCACCTGCAGGAGGCCAAGGCATGAACCACCTACCGCAGGATTTTGCCCTGAGCAACCTCAGCCGCCGGGGCTTTCTCAAGGGCGTGGGCGCCACCGGGGCCCTGGTGCTGGCCGCGAGCTGGGGCTGGCAGGAAGCCTTTGCCGAGGACAAGAAGTTTGGCGCCGACGGCATGCCCCATGGCTGGGTCGATGACCCCAAGGTCTACCTGAGCATTGCCAACGACGGCAGCGTGACGGTGCTGTGCAACCGTTCGGAGATGGGCCAGGGCGTGCGCACCAGCCTGAGCATGGTGGTGGCCGATGAACTGGACGCCGACTGGGCGCAGGTCAAGGTTCGCCAGGCACCGGGTGACGAGGCGCGTTTCGGCAACCAGGATACTGACGGCTCGCGCAGCATGCGCCACTGGTACGAACCCATGCGCCGCTGCGGCGCAGCCGCGCGGACCATGCTGGAGCAGGCCGCGGCCGCGCAGTGGCAAGTGCCGCTGGCGGAGTGTCGGGCGCAGTTGCACAAAGTCGTTCACTCGCCGAGCGGGCGTGAGCTGGGCTACGGAGCTCTGGCCGCGGCGGCGGGCGCCTTGGCGGTGCCGGCTCGGGACAGCTTGCGGCTGAAGCTGCCATCGGAGTTTCGCTACATTGGCAAAGAGGCGACTCGTGCCATCGATGGCCGGGACATTGTCAACGGCCGTGCGGTGTATGGCGCCGATGTGCATTTTGACGGCATGTTGTTCGCGGCGGTGGCGCGCCCCCCGGTCTATGGCGGCAAGCTCAAGTCGGTCGATGACAGTGCAGCCTTGAAGGTGCCCGGGGTGATCAAGGTCCTGCCCATTGAAAGCCGTCCCTTGCCTTCCGAGTTCCAGCCGCTGGGTGGCGTGGCCGTGGTGGCAAGCAACACCTGGGCGGCGATCAAGGGCCGCGATGCGTTGAAGATCGAGTGGGAGGATGGGGTCAATGCCGGTTACGACTCCATCGAATACCGCAAGCAACTGGAGGCGGCGGCGCTGCAACCGGGCAAGGTGGTGCGCAGCACCGGCAACCTGGATGAGGCCCTTAACGCTGCCGAAAGCACCCTGGAGGCGAGCTATTACCTGCCGCATCTGGCGCAGGCGCCCATGGAGCCGATGGTGGCCGTGGCGCGTTTCCAGGACGGTCGCTGCGAGGCCTGGGCGCCAAGCCAGGCGCCACAAGTGACCCGCGAGCGGATCGCCGAGCGCCTGGGAATCGGCTTCGAGCAGGTTACGGTGAACGTCACTTTGCTGGGCGGTGGCTTCGGCCGTAAATCCAAGCCGGACTTCATCCTTGAAGCGGCGATCCTGGCCAAGGCTTTTCCCGGCAAGGCGGTGCGGGTGCAGTGGACTCGCGAGGACGATATCCACAATTCCTACTTTCATACCGTGTCGGCGCAATACCTCAAGGCCGGGTTGAACAAGGATGGCTTGCTGGCCGCCTGGCTGCACCGCACCGTGGCGCCGAGCATCACCGCGCTATTCGCGCCGGGAATGACGCACGAAGGCGCCTTCGAGCTGGGCATGGGGTTTACCAACATGGCCTATGCGATTCCCAACGTGCGCTTGGAAAACCCCGAGGCGGCCGCCCATACCCGGGTCGGCTGGTATCGCTCGGTGTCGAACATTCCCCATGGCTTCGCGATCCAGAGCTTTGTCGACGAGCTGGCGCACAAGGCCGGTCAGGACCCGCTGCAGTACCAGCTCAAGTTGCTGGGGCCGGATCGTCAGATCGATCCGCGAACCTTGAGCGAAGAGTGGAACTATGGCGAATCCCCCGAGCGTTACCCGATCGATACCGCACGCTTGCGCACGGTGCTGGAAACCGCGGCCAAGGCGGCCGGTTGGGGACGCTCGCTGCCCAAGGGGCGTGGCCTGGGGCTGGCGGTGCACTACAGCTTTGTCACCTATGTGGCGGCGGTGATCGAGGTGGAGGTCAAGGACGATGGCACGTTGATCGTGCATCAGGCCGACATCGCGGTGGACTGCGGCCCGCAGATCAATCCCGAGCGCATCCGCTCGCAGTTCGAGGGTGCCTGTGTCATGGGCCTGGGCAACGCAGTGCTGGGGGAAATCAGCTTCAAGGACGGCAAGGTCCAGCAGGACAACTTCCATATGTACGAGGTGGCGCGCATGTCCCTGGCGCCCAGGCAGGTGCAGGTGCACCTGGTGACGCCGCCGGGGGATGTGCCCCTGGGCGGTGTCGGCGAACCCGGCGTACCGCCGATTGCGCCGGCCCTGTGCAACGCGATCTTCGCGGCCACCGGCAAGCGCATTCGCAACCTGCCGGTGCGCTACCAGCTGCAGGGCTGGCGGCAGGCGAGTGCCTGATGGACAGCGTCGACCTGAATGTTTTGCGCAGCGTCCTGGAGTGGCGCCGCGCCGAGCGCGGAGTGCTGCTCTACACCGTGGTCCAGACCTGGGGCAGCGCGCCCCGGCCGCCCGGTGCGATGCTGGCCTTGCGCGATGATGGGGTGGTGATCGGCTCGGTGTCCGGTGGCTGTATCGAGGACGACCTGATCACTCGCCAGGGTGACGGGCGATTGTCCCGAGGCGGGCCGCCGGTGCAACTGGTGACTTACGGCGTGACGCAGGAAGAAGCGGCGCGTTTCGGCCTGCCCTGTGGCGGCACCTTGCGCCTGACCGAGGAGCGGGTCGGCGATCCGGCCTGGGTCGCGGAGCTGCTGGCGCGCTGTGATGCGCACCAGATCGTGGCTCGCGAGTTGCACTTGGGCAGTGGCCAGGTGCAGCTCAAGGCGGCGAGCAAACGCGATGAGCTGGCGTTCGACGGGGCTCTCTTGCGGGCCATCTATGGGCCGCGCTGGCGCTTGCTGCTGATCGGCGCCGGGCAGTTGTCGCGCTATGTGGCGCAGATGGCGCGCTTGCTGGACTTTGAAGTGCTGATCTGTGATCCGCGTCGGGAGTTCGTGCACGGTTGGGAGGGGCAGGATGCAAGGTTTGTCGCCGGTATGCCCGACGATGCGGTGCTGAGCATCGAGCCTGATGAGCGTACGGCGGTGGTGGCTTTGACCCATGATCCGCGCCTGGATGATATGGCGTTGCTGACGGCACTCGACTCCCGGGCGTTTTATGTCGGCGCTCTGGGTTCCCGGGCCAACAGCCAGAAGCGCCGGGACAATCTGGCGCTGCTGGGCTTGTCGGCGCAGGCCATCGAGCGTTTGCACGGGCCGGTGGGGTTGCACATTGGCAGCCATGCACCGGCAGAAATTGCCTTGTCGCTGCTGGCGGAAATCGTCGCGATCAAGAATGGCGTCGAGCCGTTGCAGAAGCCGCCGCTCGTGCGCGCGGCCGAGGTGCTTCGGTGAGTCGGTTGCCTTGCGCGATCATCCTCGCGGCGGGGCAGGGCAGGCGTTTCCGTCAGGCAGCCGGAGCGGACCGGGACAAGCTGCTGGCACCCTGTCGCGGGCGTGACGGGCTGTTGCGGCCGGTATTGGAGCAGGTGCTGATGAATGTGCCGGCGGAGCTTGTCCGGCGAGTGCTGGTGACCACGCCGGATCGGCCGCAGGTGGCGGATCTGGCCCGAACCCATGGCTGTGAGGTGCAGTTGCTCGACTCGGCGGGGATGGGGCACAGCCTGGCGGCGGCAGTGGCGGCCTGTGCCGATGCCGATGGCTGGGTGGTCTGGTTGGGGGATATGCCGTTTATCTTGCCGGCCACTGCTCGTCGGGTGATCGAGGCGTTGACCGAACAGAGCATCTGCGTGCCGCGACTGGGGGCTGAGCTGGGGCATCCGGTGGGTTTTGGTCGGTCTTATGGGCCGGCGTTGCAGGGCTTGTCCGGTGATCGTGGTGCCCGGTTGTTGTTCGCTTCGGGCCAGGTGATCGAAGTACCGGTGACGGATTCGGGAGTGACCTGGGATGTGGATTTACCGGAGGCGTTGATCTACCGGGATTGCTGATGGATGCAGGCATAAAAAAGCCCCGCCCGGTTACCCGGGCGGGGCTTTTTCATGGACCGATGGAATCAGACGAGGGGTTTAGGCTCGTGCTGCTCTTCCTCGGTGTGCGCAACGTGCTCGACAGCGCGAGGTGCTTCCTCGGCCGCCGGGGCAGCTTGCTCGACCACAGGCTCGGTCACAGGTGCCGGTGCGGCTTCAGCCACTTCGGCAACGGCTGGAGCGGCCTCGGCCACTGCTGGCGTTTCCACCGGCGCTGGCTCGGCGGCTACCACGGCTTCAGCCGGAGCAGCAGCGGCAGCCAGTTCGGCTTCCTTCTGCAGGCGCTCGGCTTCACGCTTGCGGCGACGCACTTCACGTGGGTCGTTCGGTGCACGGCCGTTGCTGGTCAGGGTGCTGACCGGTGCAGCCTCAACCACAGGCGCTGGCTCTTCGACCACCACAGGTGCGGCAACCGGAGCTGGCGCTTCCACCTGGGCTGGCTGCTGGGCAGCCACTGGCTCTTCAACCACTACAGGCTCGACAACCGGAGCCGGTGCAGGCGCTTCTTGAGCAGGCTCGATGGCCTTTTCTTCAGCGACTGGCGCCTGGGCTGCAGGTTCGGCAGCAGGTTGCTCGGCCACCACTGGCTGGGCTTCAACCACCACGGCCGGTTCGGCAATCACTTCAACCTGGGCTTGCTCTTCAACAACGGGAGCTACTTCCACCGCTGGAGCCACTGGGGCTTCTACTGGCGTAGTGGCTTCAACCACCGGGGCTTCCGGAGTGTTGTCCTCTACGGCGGCAGTCGCGCGCTCGGCTTGCTGGTGAGCCTCGGCTTCAGCGTTGGCGCTGATGGCGGTGCTGGCAACCGCGGCGGTAACCGCGAGGCCGGCAGCCAGGTCGGCGCTGCTTGGCTCTTCGGCGTTCTCTTCCGAGCCCTCGATCACATTGCCGTTGGCATCACGCTGACGCTCGCGACGGTTGCTGCGACGACGCTGGCCGCGGGAGCGGCGACGTGGACGTTCGCCATCGGCGTTGTCCTGGCCTTCTTCCTGCAGTTGCTCTTCGTTAGGCAGTGTTTCTTCTTCGCTGGCGGCTGCGGCCTGAGCCTGTTCGGCACGTGGTTGACGCTCTTCGCGTGGTGGACGTGGCTGGCGCTCTTCGCGCGGCTGGCGAGCCGGACGTTCTTCGGCGACCACGGCAGCAGTTGCGGCGGCCACAGGAGCAGCGTCCAGTGGCTCGCGCAGTTCGCGCACGCGTTCTTCACGCTCGCCACGCGGCTTGCGGTCTTCGCGCGGTGCACGTGGCTGGCGCTCTTCACGCGGTGGGCGTGGTGCACGTTCTTCACGGGCTACCGCTTGAACTTCTTCACGGGCTTCGCGGACTTCACGCGGCTGACGCTCTTCGCGCGGAGCACGTTCTTCGCGTGGTGCGCGTTCTTCACGCGGGGCACGTTCCTCGCGTGGCTTGCGCTCTTCATCGCGGCGACCGTTGCGGTTGCGGCTCTGCTGGCGGCCATTGCGACGCTGTTCTTCGTTGTTGCGAGCAGGGCGCTCGGTGACGGGCTTCTCGGCCACGACCGGAGCCGCTGGCTCTTCCTTGGTCGCGAACAGGCTGACCAGGGATTTCACCAGGCCTTTGAACAGGCTCGGCTCGGCCACTGGAGCAGGTGCGGCGACAGGCGCGGCGACTTCGGTCGGAACCGGAGCGTTGGCGCGGGCAGGGGCAGTCTTCACCGCGGCTTCCTGGCGAACCAGGGTGCGGGTGGCGGCGGCCGGCTGAACTTCTTCGGCTTCGGCAGCGGCTGCAGCGATTTCGTAGCTGGACTGGTTGGTGTTGGCTTCCGGGCTGTCATCGCGCAGGCGCTGCACTTCGAAGTGCGGCGTTTCGAGATGGTCGTTCGGCAGGATGACGATGCGGGCACGGGTGCGCAGTTCGATCTTGGTGATCGAGTTGCGTTTTTCGTTGAGCAGGAAGGCGGCGACCGGAATCGGCACTTGAGCGCGAACTTCGGCGGTGCGGTCTTTCAGGGCTTCTTCTTCGATCAGGCGCAGGATTGCCAGGGACAGCGACTCGACGTCACGGATGATGCCGGTGCCGTTGCAGCGCGGGCAGACGATGCCGCTGCTTTCGCCCAGGGATGGACGCAGGCGCTGACGGGACATTTCCAGCAGGCCGAAGCGCGAGATGCGGCCGATCTGCACACGAGCGCGGTCGGCTTCCAGGCATTCGCGGACTTTTTCTTCCACGGCGCGCTGGTTCTTGGCCGGGGTCATGTCGATGAAGTCGATGACAATCAGGCCGCCGATGTCACGCAGGCGCAGCTGGCGAGCGATTTCTTCGGCTGCTTCCAGGTTGGTCTGCAGGGCGGTTTCTTCGATGTCGCTGCCTTTGGTGGCGCGGGCCGAGTTGATGTCGATGGACACCAGGGCTTCGGTCGGGTCGATGACGATAGAGCCGCCGGAAGGCAGTTCGACCACGCGCTGGAAGGCGGTTTCGATCTGGCTTTCGATCTGGAAGCGGTTGAACAGCGGCACGCTGTCTTCATACAGCTTGATCTTGCTGGCGTACTGCGGCATCACCTGGCGGATGAAGGTCAGGGCTTCGTCCTGGGCTTCAACGCTGTCGATCAGCACTTCGCCAATGTCCTGGCGCAGGTAGTCGCGGATCGCGCGGATGATCACGTTGCTTTCCTGGTAGATCAGGAAGGGCGCGGAGCGATCCAGGGAGGCTTCCTTGATGGCGGTCCAGAGTTGCAGCAGGTAGTCGAGGTCCCACTGCATCTCTTCGCTGCTGCGGCCCAGGCCGGCAGTACGCACGATCAGGCCCATGTCGGCAGGAGCCACCAGGCCGTTCAGCGCTTCGCGCAGTTCGTTGCGTTCTTCGCCTTCGATGCGACGGGAGATGCCGCCGGCACGCGGGTTGTTCGGCATCAGTACCAGGTAGCGACCGGCGAGGCTGATGAAGGTGGTCAGGGCAGCGCCCTTGTTGCCACGCTCTTCTTTCTCGACCTGGACGATGACTTCCTGGCCTTCGCTCAGGACGTCCTTGATGTTGACGCGGCCTTCGGGGGCTTTCTTGAAGTATTCGCGGGAGATTTCTTTGAGGGGCAGGAAGCCGTGGCGCTCAGAGCCGAAATCGACAAAGGCAGCCTCGAGGCTAGGTTCGATACGAGTGATTCGGCCTTTATAGATGTTGGCCTTTTTCTGCTCGCGTGCACCGGACTCGATGTCCAGGTCGTAGAGGCGCTGGCCGTCTACCAGGGCAACACGCAACTCTTCGGGTTGAGTTGCGTTAATCAGCATTCTTTTCATGTAGTACCGTCGGTTTCCGGGCTGCCGGAAACGGCGTTCGGCACACACGACTTCTCACGGTCGGTGTCAGGTGCGTCAGGAGTGGTTGGCCACTCGAGTGTCTAGCGAGGTTCGTCCAAGTAACTCAAGTAACTAAGGACGAAGTCGCGACTTACGCGTCCTGCTTGCTGTGGTGACTAAGGCACCGCTTAAGCAAAAGTCTGTCAGGAGGAGGAATCAACCGGCGACTGTGGACGAGATGAAGCGTCTTGATAAAGCCTAATGCTACACAGTCCGACGGTTGTGCATCTCCACCCTACACGTATCCCTGATAATTCGGGTGCTGCCGCGCGCAGAATCCGCAGCGGGTTGGCATTTACCGTGAACTCCGAAAGGGGAGGCCACGCATCATGGCTAAAGGCGTTGTTTCCGCAACTTGCGCTCGGGATTGTTTGTCGCTGACTGCACTTTGTGAACTGGCCGTTAATCGCTGCGTAAAAGGCGAGTAGTGACTCTGCTTTCTACGGGTTTCAGGCCTCATGTCACCTGCGCTTGTTACAACGCCGAACTCTTCCGTTAGGTAGCGAAAACTGCGTAGGACGGCCTTGCGTCCTCATGAATTGCGTTGGTCAGGGCCGGCTGTTTGCCGCTGTTCCTCTGTCCAGCCGCTTTTGGCGGCGTTCGCGACTATAGCAGCAATCATTAAGTGCTTCAAATCCATAAAAAATTGTTATCATTCGCGCCATGACGACTACTGCCCCCTCGACCCCAGGCGTTCAATTGCTTGAGGTCTCGCCGGAATATGCCGGCCAACGTATTGATAACTTCCTTCTCGCGCGACTCAAAGGCGTGCCCAAGACCTTGATTTACCGCATTTTGCGTAAAGGCGAAGTGCGCGTGAACAAGGGGCGGATCAAGCCCGAGTACAAGCTGCAGGCGGGCGACGTGGTGCGCGTGCCTCCGGTGCGCGTGCCTGAACGCGATGAGCCGGTGCCGCTGGCTCAAGGGTTGCTGCAGCGACTGGAAGCCTCGATCGTCTTCGAAGACAAGGCGCTGATTGTGATCAACAAGCCTGCCGGGATTGCCGTGCATGGCGGCAGCGGCCTGAATTTCGGGGTGATCGAAGCCTTTCGTCAGTTGCGCCCGGATGCCAAGGAGCTGGAGCTGGTGCATCGCCTCGATCGCGACACCTCCGGCCTGCTGATGATCGCGAAAAAACGCAGCATGCTTCGCCATCTACACGCCGCGCTGCGTGGTGATGGCGTGGACAAGCGCTACATGGCGCTGGTCCGCGGGCATTGGGCGACTGCCGTGAAACAGGTGCGTGCGCCGTTGCTCAAGAGCAACCTGCGCTCCGGCGAACGCATGGTGGAGGTCAACGAAGAGGGCAAGGAGGCTTTGACCGTGTTCAAAGTGCTGCGCCGTTTCGGTGATTTCGCCACCATGGTCGAGGCCAAGCCGGTGACCGGGCGTACCCACCAGATTCGCGTGCACACCCTGCATGCGGGGCATTGCATCGCCGGTGACAGCAAGTATGGCGACGACGATTTCACTCGCGAGATCCGAGAGCTGGGCGGTAAGCGCCTGTTTCTCCATGCCTATATGTTGACGGTGCCGCTGCCGGATGGCGGCGAGCTGAAGTTGCAGGCCCCGGTGGATGAAATGTGGGCCAAGACCGTGGAGCGTTTGAGTGCGCCCTGACTACAAGCTGCTGATTTTTGACTGGGACGGCACACTGGCTGACTCCATTGGTCGGATTGTCGAGGCAATGCATGTGTCTGCCGATCGCTCCGGTTTCGCGCGCTGCGACGACTTTGCCGTCAAGGGCATTATCGGTCTGGGATTGCCGGAGGCGATTCGTACGCTGTATCCGCAGATCGATGATGGCCAGTTAGTCGCCTTTCGTCAGCATTATGCGGACCACTACATCGCACTCGAGGCTGAACCTTCGCCTTTGTTTGCGGGTGTGGTGCAGTCGCTGGATGCGTTCCGAGCCGAGGGTTATCAGCTGGCAGTCGCCACCGGCAAGGCTCGTCGCGGGCTGGATCGGGTGCTGAAGGCGCACGGCTGGGAAGACTATTTCGATATCACTCGGGCGGCCGACGAAACCGCCAGCAAGCCTCACCCATTGATGCTGGAGGAAATTCTTGCTCATTGCGGCGTCGGGCCAAGGCAGGCTCTGATGGTGGGCGATTCTTCCTTTGATCTGTTGATGGCGCGCAATGCCGGAATGGATTCAGTGGCCGTGAGTTACGGTGCTCAGTCCATCGAGGCTTTGCAGGCGTTTGAGCCGCGCTTGTCCATCGACCGTTTTCCTCAATTGCATGCCTGGCTGAGTCAGGGTGTTGAATAAGTTTTTGCTGGGGTAGCAGGCATGACCGACGAATGGAAGGCGCCGAGCAAGGCGGGCGCTGAAGGTGGTGAGGATAAAAGCTGGAAGCTGTTGGAGAAGACACTGCTGGCCGGCGTCCAGGAACAGCGTCGTTCGCGGCGCTGGGGGATCTTTTTCAAGCTGTTGACCTTTGTCTATCTGTTTGTGGCGTTGGCTCTGTTCACGCCGCTGATGACCATGGAAAAGAACGCTGCCCGTGGCGGCAGCTACACCGCGGTAATCGATATCACCGGGGTGATTGCCGATAAGGAGTCGGCCAGTGCGGACAATATTGTCGGCAGCCTGCGTACCGCCTTCGATGACCCCAAGGTCAAGGGCATTGTCTTGCGCATCAACAGCCCAGGTGGCAGCCCGGTACAGTCGGGGTATGTCTATGACGAGATCCGTCGTCTGCGGGCTTTGCACAAGGACACCAAGGTCTATGCGGTGATCTCTGATCTTGGGGCGTCGGGTGCTTACTACATTGCCAGTGCTGCTGACGAGATCTATGCCGACAAGGCGAGTCTGGTGGGCTCCATTGGTGTGACGGCGGCCGGTTATGGTTTTGTCGGTGCCATGGAGAAGCTGGGGGTTGAACGTCGTACTTATAACTCGGGCGAGCACAAGTCGTTCCTGGACCCGTTCCAGCCGCAAAAGCCTGAAGAGACGCAATTCTGGCAGGGCGTGCTGGACACTACCCATCGCCAGTTCATTGCCAGCGTCAAGCAGGGGCGTGGCGATCGCCTGAAGGATAAGGAGCACCCTGAGCTGTTTTCCGGGCTGGTCTGGTCGGGCGAGCAAGCGCTGCCGCTGGGGCTGATCGATGGCCTGGGCAATACCAGTTCGGTCGCGCGGGATGTGATTGGTGAGAAGGAGGTGGTGGACTTTACTGTTCAGGAGTCGCCATTTGATCGCTTCTCGAAAAAGCTGGGTGCCAGCGTGGCTGAGCAGATTGCCATGTGGATGGGCTTTCAGGGGCCGACCTTGCGCTGATCGGGCACTACCCCATTAAAAGCCGGCATGAGTGCCGGCTTTTTTATGACCGCTTCAGGGGATCTCCACGCCCTGGGCCAGCAGCATGTCCACCAGGCGGATCAGTGGCAGCCCGATAAGGCTGGTGGCGTCGCTGCCGGCCGTGCTCCGGAACAGGCTGACGCCGAGGCCTTCGGCCTTGAAGCTGCCGGCGCAGTCGTAGGGTTGTTCGGTGTGCAGGTAGCGTTCGATTCGGGCGCTGTCCAGGGTGCGCATATTGACCGTGAAGGGGACGCAGTCAACCTGGCAGTGGCCGGTCTGGCTGTTGAGCAGGGCCAGGCCGGTGAGGAAGGTTACGCTGGCGCCACTGGCATCCAGCAATTGCTGGCGGGCCCTGTCGAAGGTGTGGGGTTTGCCAATGATGCGCTCGCCCAGTACGGCGACCTGGTCCGAACCAATGATCAGGTGTGCTGGGTGGGTGTGTGCCAGGGCGCGGGCCTTTTCTTCGGCCAGGCGTTTCACCAGCTCAGTGGCAGGCTCGCCCGGGCGATGGCTTTCGTCGATATCAGGGGAGCTGCAGGTGAAGGGCAGGTGCAGGCGGGACAGCAATTCCCGGCGGTAGACCGAGCTTGAGGCGAGTAATAAAGGCAGCATGCGCATCTCCTGAGGCAGGCCGGGAATTCTAGCGGGGCTCGCAAGTGACGGACAGGGCTGAATTTCCTTTGACATGGCCGGGGGCATCCCTATAATGCTGCGCCTATGTTGAATGACCCGATTCCACCTCACGTTGACCCGCGCAAATTGGCTGACCGTGGCACCACCCTTCAAGGTGAACTGCTGCTGGCCGATTTGGAGAGACTCTGCGACCCGCTTTCCGACAATGTCGGTACGGTGCAGGCTAAATTCGTTTTCGAGCGTGACGAGCGTAAAGCTGTAGTTATCCACAGCTCCATCGACGTCGAAGTCAAAATGGTTTGCCAGCGTTGTCTTGAGCTGGTCACCCTGCCGATCCACAGCGAGTGCAGTTACGCCGTGGTGAAGGAGGGTGCGAATACCCAGTCGTTGCCGAAAGGTTATGACGTGCTGGAACTGGGCGAAGATCCTTTGGATCTGCAGGCGTTGATCGAGGAGGAGCTTTTGCTTGCCTTGCCCATCGTGCCTGCTCATCATCCGGAAGAATGCCAGCAGCCGGCGGGGCTCGATGAGCCCGAACCGAGCGAGGACGAGGTAACGCGGTCCAACCCGTTCAGTGTATTGGCGCAGTTAAAGCGTGACCCAAACGTTTAGGAGTTAATCAATTATGGCTGTTCAGCAGAACAAAAAATCCCGCTCTGCCCGTGACATGCGTCGTTCCCACGATGCTCTCGAGGCTAGCACCCTGTCCGTAGAAAAGACCACCGGTGAAGTTCACCTGCGTCACCACGTATCGCCAGAAGGCGTATACCGTGGTCGTAAAGTGATCGACAAGGGCGCTGACGAGTAATCCTTGTCCGCTCAAGTCATCGCGATTGACGCAATGGGCGGGGACTTCGGTCCCCGCAGCATTGTTCAGGCAAGTATTGCTTGTCTGTCTGCTACCCCCTCGCTGCACCTGACCCTGGTCGGTCAACCCTCCCTTCTTGAAGAACTGATTTCCGGTCAAGCGGCTGTGGATCGCGCGCGCCTGACGATTACCCCGGCAAGCGAGGTGATCACCATGGACGAAAAACCTTCCCAGGCCCTGCGTGGCAAACCTGATTCTTCGATGCGGGTGGCGCTTGAGTTGTTGCGCGATGAAAAGGTCCAGGCTTGTGTCAGTGCCGGCAACACCGGGGCGCTGATGGCGCTGTCGCGTTACGTGCTCAAGACCTTGCCCGGTATCGATCGCCCGGCGATGGTGGCGGCCATTCCCACCCAGCGTGGTTATTGCCAGTTGCTGGACCTGGGGGCCAACGTCGATTGCAGCGCCGAGCACTTGTTGCAGTTCGCGATCATGGGGTCGGTTGCGGCGGAAAGCCTGGGCATAGTGCGGCCGAGGGTGGCCTTGCTGAACATCGGCACCGAAGACATCAAGGGCAACCAGCAAGTCAAGCTGGCGGCGAGCTTGCTGCAGCAGGCGCGTGGCCTGAACTACATCGGCTTTGTCGAGGGTGACGGGCTGTATCGCGGCGAAGCGGATGTGGTTGTGTGTGACGGTTTTGTCGGCAACATCCTGCTCAAGTCCAGCGAGGGCCTGGCGACCATGATCGCTGCCCGTATCGAGGCGTTGTTCAGGCAGAATCTGCTGTCCCGGGTTGTGGGGGCGCTGGCCTTGCCGCTGATGCGGCGATTGCAGGCGGACCTGGCGCCGGCTCGGCACAACGGTGCGAGCTTTCTCGGGTTGCAGGGGATTGTGGTGAAAAGCCATGGCTCTGCGGGCGTTCAGGGGTTTCAGAGTGCGATTCAGCGTGCGCTGATCGAGATCCAGGAAGACCTGCCCCGACGCTTGCATGGGCGTCTTGAAGACTTGTTGCTTTAGGCGTTTATCCTGTGGAGTGCTTAAATGTGACCGCTCAGTTCAATTGGCCATCCAACTGTCAGTTTCTTGCGTCCACCACGGTGTGACGTCAATTCTCCGACGACAAGATCATTAGGGGCTTGTTACATGTCTGCATCCCTCGCATTCGTCTTTCCAGGACAGGGCTCGCAGTCCCTCGGCATGTTGGCCGAGCTGGGCGCGCAGTACCCGCTGATCCTCGATACATTCAAAGAAGCCTCCGATGCTCTGGGCTATGACCTCTGGGCCCTGACCCAGCAAGGTCCCGAAGAGCTGCTCAATCAAACGGATAAGACCCAGCCTGCAATCCTCACGGCTTCCATCGCCTTGTGGCGTGTATGGCTGGCCGAAGGCGGCGCGCGCCCGGCTTTCGTCGCAGGCCATAGCCTGGGTGAATACAGTGCCCTGGTGGCTGCCGGTAGCCTGACTCTGGCCGAAGCGGTCAAGTTGGTGGAGCGCCGTGGTCAGTTGATGCAGGAAGCCGTGCCAGCAGGGCAGGGCGGTATGGCGGCGATTCTCGGTCTGGACGATGCCGACGTTGTGGCGGCCTGCGCAGAAGCGGCGCAGGGCGAAGTGGTCAGTGCGGTGAACTACAACTCCCCGGGCCAGGTGGTCATCGCCGGCGCCAAGGCGGCAGTGGATCGCGCCATCGAGGGTTGCAAGGCTCGCGGTGCCAAGCGTGCCATGCCGCTGCCGGTCAGCGTGCCATCCCATTGCGAGCTGATGCGCCCTGCGGCAGAGCGTTTTGCCGAGTCGATCGCGGCGATCAACTGGCAGGCACCGCAGATTCCTCTGGTACAAAATGTCAGCGCCGCTGTGGCGGCTGACCTCGATACCCTCAAGCGTGACTTGCTGGAGCAGCTGTACAAGCCTGTGCGTTGGGTTGAGTCCGTGCAGACCCTGGCAGCCCAAGGCGCCACTCAGTTGGTGGAGTGCGGCCCGGGCAAGGTCCTGGCAGGCCTTAACAAGCGCTGCGCCGAAGGCGTGTCGACCTCTAACCTGAATACCCCAGATGCCTTCGCTGCCGCCCGTGCAGCGTTGGCCTGAACTAGGAGAAGCTTGCATGAGTCTGCAAGGTAAAGTTGCACTGGTGACCGGCGCCAGCCGCGGTATCGGCCAGGCCATCGCGCTTGAGCTGGGGCGTATGGGCGCCATCGTGGTGGGTACCGCCACGTCTGCTTCGGGTGCCGAGCGCATCGCAGCAACCCTCAAGGAAAACGGCATCCAGGGCACTGGTCTTGAGCTGAACGTTACCAGCGACGAATCCGTGGCAGCGGTCCTGGCCAGCATCACCGAGCAGTTCGGTGCGCCGGCGATCCTGGTGAACAACGCCGGCATCACTCGCGACAACCTGATGATGCGCATGAAGGACGACGAGTGGTACGACGTGGTCGATACCAACCTCAACAGCCTGTATCGCCTGTCCAAGGGCGTTCTGCGCGGCATGACCAAGGCCCGTTGGGGTCGAATTATCAGTATTGGCTCGGTTGTGGGTGCCATGGGCAACGCAGGCCAAGTAAACTACGCCGCCGCCAAAGCCGGTCTGGAAGGTTTCAGCCGTGCCCTGGCGCGTGAAGTGGGTTCGCGGTCGATCACCGTGAACTCGGTGGCTCCAGGTTTTATCGACACCGATATGACCCGCGAGCTGCCGGAAGCACAGCGTGAAGCCCTGCTGACGCAAATTCCGCTGGGTCGTCTGGGTCAGGCTCAAGAGATCGCGCAAGTGGTCGCTTTTCTGGCATCCGACGGTGCGGCATACGTTACTGGGGCTACAATCCCGGTCAACGGCGGGATGTATATGTGAGTCAAATGTGACGGATTGCTTCAAAAAAATGTCATACGAGCTGTCTAAAATCCGTTATAAAGCTGCAATCTATTTATAGGCAGATGGCCAAAGGGTTTGAGGGACAAAGCTTTCAGTTGAAAAGCTGAAAAGCCTTTCTATACACTTACCCACTGGCCAGCTGCCTGAATTTGTCCATTAGGAGTGAAAACAAGGTATGAGCACCATCGAAGAGCGCGTCAAGAAAATCGTTGCTGAGCAACTGGGCGTTAAAGAAGAAGAAGTTGTGAACACCGCTTCCTTCGTTGAAGACCTGGGTGCCGACTCCCTTGACACCGTTGAGCTGGTGATGGCTCTGGAAGAGGAATTCGAGACCGAAATCCCTGACGAAGAAGCTGAAAAGATCACTACCGTTCAAGCAGCTATCGACTACGTTACCAGCCACCAGGCTTAATCGTTTGTAGTCGTCTTTTGCTGTCATGGAAAAACCGCACTGCCGTTACGGCGTGCGGTTTTTTCTTTAGGCCTGATACAAAGTGTCGTCATTAGAAAAAGGAGAGTGCTGTGTCGCGTAGACGCGTCGTAGTCACCGGTATGGGTATGTTGTCGCCATTGGGTACGGATGTACCGAGTAGCTGGCAGGGCATTCTGGCTGGCCAAAGTGGCATCGGTCTGATCGAGCACACCGACCTTTCTGCCTATTCCACCCGTTTTGGCGGCTCGGTAAAGGGCTTCAATGTCGAGGAATACCTGTCGGCCAAAGAGGCCCGCAAACTCGACCTGTTCATTCAATACGGCCTGGCGGCCGGGTTTCAGGCTGTGCGTAACGCGGGTCTGGAAGTCACCGACGCCAACCGTGAACGCATCGGCGTGGCCATGGGCTCGGGTATTGGCGGTTTGACCAATATCGAAGAAACCAGCCGCACCCTGCACGAATCCGGCCCACGACGGATTTCTCCGTTCTTCGTGCCTGGCTCGATCATCAATATGATTTCCGGTTTCCTGTCCATCCACCTGGGTGCCCAGGGGCCGAACTACGCCATTTCCACGGCGTGCACCACCGGCACTCACTGCATCGGCATGGCCGCGCGCAACATCGCCTACGGTGAAGCCGACGTGATGATTGCCGGCGGTGCCGAGATGGCCGCCTGCGGCCTGGGCATGGGCGGCTTCGGCGCGTCCCGTGCGCTGTCGACCCGCAACGACGAGCCGACCCGCGCCAGCCGTCCCTGGGACAAGGGGCGTGATGGCTTCGTGTTGTCCGACGGTGCCGGTGCCCTTGTTCTGGAAGAGCTGGAACACGCCAAGGCTCGTGGCGCCACCATCTACGCCGAGCTGATTGGTTTCGGCATGAGTGGCGACGCCTATCACATGACTTCGCCTCCTGCCGATGGCGCCGGTGCCGCTCGCTGCATCGCCAATGCCCTGCGCGACGCCAAGCTCAATGTGGACCAGGTGCAGTACATCAACGCCCATGGCACTTCGACCCCAGCTGGCGACCTGGCAGAAGCCGAAGCGATCAAGAGTGTGTTTGGCGACCACGCCTACAAGCTGGCGATCAGTTCCACCAAGTCCATGACCGGTCACCTGCTGGGTGCTGCCGGGGCGATCGAGGCGATCTTCAGCGTGCTGGCGATCAACAGCCAGGTCGCACCGCCCACCATCAACCTGGATGAGCCGGATGAAGGCTGCGACCTCGATTTCGTGCCGCACACTGCGCGCAGCATGGACATCGACGTAGTGCTGTCCAACTCCTTCGGTTTTGGTGGTACCAACGGCTCCCTGGTGTTCCGCCGGTTCGCCGAGTGATGCACAGCTGGGTCGACGGTCAGCCAGCTGACGCACTGTCGCTCAAGGATCGCGGCCTGGCTTACGGCGACGGCCTGTTCGAGACCATCGCCGTCAGATCCGGGCGGCCGCAACTGCTGGAGCGGCATCTGCAGCGTCTGGCTGAAGGTGGCCGGCGCCTGGCACTGACGGCGGATCACGCGTTGATCCGCAGTGAAGTGCTGGCCTGCGCGGCTGCTTTGGGCGATGGCGTGCTCAAGCTGATCCTGACCCGGGGCGACAGCCTGCGTGGTTATGCCGCCGACCCCACGACCCCGGCCCGGCGGATTCTCCAGGGTTCTGCCTTGCCGGCGTATCCCCAGGCCCATGCCGAGCAAGGCATTCGCCTGTTCCCCTGTGCCACGCGTCTGGCCGAACAACCTTTGTTGGCTGGTCTCAAGCATCTCAATCGTCTTGAGCAGGTTCTGGCCCGCGCCGAGTGGCGTGATAGCGAGCATGCCGAAGGCTTGATGCGAGATACCTCCGGGCGAGTCATCGAGGGTGTGTTCAGCAATCTGTTCCTGGTCAGCCAGGGGCGGCTGTTGACGGCTGACCTGAGTCGCTGTGGCGTGGCCGGCGTGATGCGCGCTGAAATATTGTTTCAGGCCGAGTCATTGGGGGTTCCCGTGGAAGTCCTGGATATCAGTCTCGATCAGTTGCAGCAGGCTGATGAAGTCTTCGCCTGCAACAGCGTCTACGGCATTTGGCCAGTGCTTGGCTGTGCTGGGATGAGCTGGTCGGCGGGTGCGCTCACCCGTAAACTGCAGGGCATTACCCGCGCACTACTGGATGCTTGATTCGTGAGACGTAAATTACTGCTCCTGCTGGAAACCGGACTGGTCCTGGCAGGGCTGCTGTTGGGCGCGAGTGCCTGGAAGTTGCACTCGGCCCTGGAACAACCGCTGAACCTGAGTCAGGAACAGTTGCTCGATGTTCCCGCGGGCTCGACTCCCACCGGCACCTTCAATCGCTTGCAGGCCGATGGCGTGCTCGACGACGCATTCTGGCTGCGCCTGTACTGGCGTTTCAACCTGGCGGGCCAGCCGCTGCACAGCGGCGAGTACCGCATGACCCCGGGCATGACCGCCGAAGGCCTGATCGGCCTCTGGCAGCGTGGCGAGGTGGTGCAATACAGCCTGACCCTGGTGGAGGGCTGGAATTTCCGCCAGGTGCGCAGCGCCCTGGCCAAGAGCGACAAACTGCAACAGACCCTGGGCGGTCTCAGCGACAGCCAGGTGATGGAAAAGCTCGGTCACCCCGGCGTCTTCCCTGAAGGACGTTTTTTTCCTGATACCTATCGCTTCGTGCGGGGCATGACCGATGCCGAACTCCTGGAAAAGGCCTACGACCGTCTTGATGATGTGCTGGCCAAGGAGTGGAGCAAACGGGCTGACGATGCGCCTTATCGCGACCCCTATCAGGCGCTGATCATGGCCTCGCTGGTGGAGAAGGAAACCGGTGTGCCTCAGGAGCGCGGGCAGATCGCCGGTGTGTTTGTGCGGCGCATGCAGATTGGCATGCTGCTGCAGACCGATCCCACGGTGATCTATGGCCTGGGTGAGCGTTACACCGGCAAGCTGACCCGCGCCCATCTCAAGGAAGCCACGCCCTACAACACCTACGTGATCGCCGGCTTGCCGCCGACGCCGATTGCCATGGTCGGGCGCGAGGCGATTCACGCGGCCCTCAACCCGGTACCGGGCAAGAGCCTGTATTTTGTCGCGCGGGGTGACGGCAGCCATGTGTTCTCCGATGACCTGGATGCTCACAACAGTGCGGTGCGCGAGTTCCAGCTCAAGCGCCGTGCCGACTATCGTTCCAGCCCGGCGCCGGCCAGTGCCCCGGCGGCTCCGGAGGCTGTGAGCCCGGCGCCATCCACCACGGTGCAGACGGCTCCGGCCGATGCTCCGCAAGCGCCGGCTGCGAGCGAGGCTCCTGGCGAGCGCGAGCCGGCGCCGAAAAGCCCGCAATGACTTTGATTAAGGACTGCCTGTGACTGGCTTGTTTATTACCCTGGAAGGCCCGGAAGGTGCCGGCAAAAGCACCAACCGCGAATACCTCGCCGAGCGCCTGCGCGCGGCGGGGATCGAGGTGCTATTGACCCGTGAACCCGGGGGCACGCCTTTGGCTGAGCGAATTCGCGAGGTGCTGTTGACCCCAGTCGAAGAGGTCATGAATGCCGACACCGAGTTGTTGCTGGTATTCGCCGCGCGCGCCCAGCACTTGGCAACGGTAATTCGCCCGGCTCTGGCCCGGGGCGCGGTGGTGCTGTGTGACCGCTTCACCGATTCCACCTACGCCTATCAAGGGGCGGGCCGCGGCCTGAGCCTGGAACGTATTGCCGCGCTGGAGGATTTCGTCCAAGGCGATCTGCGCCCCGACTTGACCCTGGTCTTCGATTTGCCGGTGGATGTCGGCCTGGCGCGGGCCAGTGCCCGTGGTCGGCTGGATCGCTTCGAGCAGGAAGGCCAGGCGTTTTTCCAGAAGGTTCGCGAGGCTTTCCTGGCCCGTGCCGCCGCAGCCCCGCAGCGGTATGTACTGGTGGACGCGGCGCAGCCTCTGGCCCAGGTCCAGCAGTCCCTGGATGCGCTGCTGCCGCAGTTGCTGGAGCGCGCCCGTGGCTGAGGTCTTCCCCTGGCAGGACAGCCTCTGGCAGCAGTTGGCGGGGCGTGCGCAACACGCTCACGCCTACCTGCTGCATGGCCCGGCGGGCATCGGCAAGCGGGCCTTGGCCGAGCGCCTGATGGCGTGCTTGCTGTGCCAGCGCCCGGAAGGCCTGGATGCCTGCGGGCAGTGCAAGTCGTGCCTGTTGCTGCAGGCTGGCAGTCATCCGGACAACTATGTGCTGGAACCCGAGGAAGCGGACAAGGCGATCAAGGTCGACCAGGTCCGCGAGCTGGTCAGCTTCGTGGTCCAGACCGCCCAGTTGGGCGGGCGCAAGGTGGTGCTGATCGAGCCGGTGGAGTCGATGAACATCAACGCCGCGAACGCCCTGCTCAAGAGCCTCGAAGAGCCCTCCGGCAACACAGTGCTGTTGCTGGTCAGCCACCAGCCCAGTCGGCTGCTGCCGACTATCAAGAGCCGCTGCGTGCAGCAGGCCTGCCCGTTGCCCAGCGAGGCGATGAGCCTGCAATGGCTGTCCCGGGCCCTGCCTGACTGCTCCGAAGAGGAGCGGGTAGAGCTATTGACCCTGGCCGCCGGCTCGCCGCTGGCGGCGGTCAGCTTGCAGGCCCAAGGGGTTCGCGAGCAGCGCGCGCTGGTGGTGGAAGGGGTGAAGAAACTGCTGAAGCAGCAGCAGTCGCCAACGCAACTGGCCGAATCCTGGAATGCCATTCCCTTGCTGCTGCTGTTCGACTGGTTTTGCGACTGGTCGAACCTGGTGCTGCGTTATCAACTGACCCAGGACGAACAGGGGCTGGGGCTGCAGGACATGCGCAAGGTGCTGCAATACCTGGCGCAGAAATCCAGCCAGGCCAAGGTGCTGAATATTCAGGACTGGATCCTGGCCCAGCGCCAGAAGGTCCTGAGCAAGGCCAACCTCAACCGCGTGCTGCTGCTGGAAGCCTTGCTGGTGCAATGGGCGGCCCTGCCTACCCAGCATTGACCCGCGGCGCCTAGAATCAACGCTGTTTCCGCCCGGGTGCAGAGCCCGGGCCTTTCATTGAACGGATGTAGTTGTAGCCTCCTATGCTCGTAGATTCCCATTGCCACCTTGATCGTCTCGACCTCGCCGCCCACGACGGCTCCCTGGATGCTGCGCTGGCGGCGGCCCGCCAGCGTGGCGTCGGGCACTTCCTGTGTATCGGCGTCAGTGCCGAGAATGCCGCGGACGTCAAGGCTCTGGCCGACCGCTATGACGATGTCGATTGCTCGGTGGGTGTGCATCCGCTGGATCTGCAGCCGGGCGCGGCGCCGGCCCTGGACTGGCTGCTGGGTGAGTTGAACCATCCGCGGGTGGTGGCCATCGGCGAGACTGGCCTGGACTATCACTACGAGCCGGAAGCCGCCGAACTGCAGCAGGCCTCGTTCCGCTTGCATCTGCAGGCCGCGCAGCAGACCGGCAAACCGGTGGTGGTGCATACCCGTGGTGCGCGTGCCGATACCCTGGCACTGTTGCGCGAGGCCGCCTTGCCCAATGCCGGGGTGCTGCATTGCTTTACCGAAGACTGGGAAATGGCCAGGGCGGCCCTGGACCTGGGCTTCTATATTTCCCTCTCGGGGATCGTCACCTTCCGCAATGCCGATGCCCTGCGGGATGTGGCGCGCCAGGTGCCGGCCGACCGGCTGCTGGTGGAAACCGATGCGCCTTACCTGGCGCCAATTCCGTATCGCGGCAAGCCCAACCTGCCGCAGTACGTGCGCGAAGTGGCGGAGTTCCTGGCGATGCTGCGGGGGGAAAGCTACGAGGCCTTTGCCGAGCAGACCACGGCAAACTTCAAGCGTCTGTTCCCCCTGGCGCGAGTCAGGGGCTGAGGCGAGAGGCCAAATCGCAGGCAAAAAAAACCCGGGTTCTGGGGGGTGAATCCGGGTTAAGACCATTAGGAGTAAAACTAAGGCACGCGGTCCCTTGGTACCTTGATCGGCGTTTCACTTGGGGGAGATGTCCCGCCGACAGTTGAAGTATTGATCACTATTGCGTTCAGTCCAGTTGCCCCTGCTCGTTTTTTAAACAAATTTGGAATACGCGCGCTTCGCTTGAGTTCTCATTTCCGTCATGTTGGCGGCTTTTTTCGGTAAAAACGTTGAATTCCCCGACGTTTTATCAACTTTACCTTCTGTTTTCCGGTTTTTCCTGTCGTTCGCTCACACAAGCTGTTGCAGTTTAAATTCTCGACAACCCTGATCCCATCAACGTCATCGATAGTTTCAGGGGGCGATCAAGGGCTGTGGATACCTTTCCTGATCCGGGGAAAGCGCCGGTTCTAGCACTTAATGATGAAATTGCGACTCATCGGGAGATTTTCGTCGTGGGTGGGGCTTGAGGGCAGGGTTGGTGCCTGCTGCAAGGGAATCTAGACTTTGTGGTCTGATCCGGGGCTTGCAGGGGCGTAATGTTTGCTATTTGAACGGCTTGCGACCCCCGTATTCACTGGTTTTTCCGGGCTTTTGGCGGCTGCGCAAGGTCGTCGCCAGGGGCGGCTTTTGTGCCAGAAACGCCAGCAACGAAGGATGATCCGTGCATTTTGGCGCAAGTTAGGCATAATACGCGGCTTCGATTTTGACCCCGAACAGACCTTTTCTTATGCAGAAAGAACCTCGTAAGGTCCGTGAGTTTCGTCGCCGCGAGCAAGAAATTCTCGATACCGCGCTCAAGCTGTTCCTCGAACAAGGTGAAGACAGTGTCACCGTCGAGATGATTGCGGATGCCGTGGGTATCGGCAAAGGGACCATCTATAAGCATTTCAAGTCCAAGGCGGAGATCTACCTGCGGCTGATGCTCGACTACGAGCGTGACCTGAACGAGCTGCTGCACTCGGCCGATGTCGACAAGGACAAGGAGGCCCTGTCCCGGGCCTATTTCGAATTCCGCATGCGTGATCCGCAGCGCTACCGGTTGTTCGACCGCCTGGAAGAAAAGGTGGTCAAGGGCAACCAGGTGCCGGAGATGGTCGAGGAGCTGCACAAGATCCGTGCTTCCAACTTCGAGCGCCTGACCCTGCTGATCAAGGGCCGCATCAGTGAAGGCAAGCTGGAGGATGTACCGCCGTACTTCCACTACTGTGCATCCTGGGCGCTGGTACATGGCGCAGTGGCGCTGTACCACTCGCCGTTCTGGAGCAATGTGCTGGAAGATCAGGAAGGTTTCTTCCAGTTCCTGATGGATATCGGTGTGCGCATGGGCAACAAGCGCAAGCGCGACCCCGACACCTCGAACAGCTAAGGCATTCAGTCGCTGTATTGCGCCATTGCCCATCTGTATGGCGCAGTGTCCGAGGAATATACTCAGGCATGGGACTTGCCAAAACCTGATTTATGGGTCAGGTTTTGCCCGGTTCCCCCTTCCTCCGCCGGAGTCATCCATGATCGTTGATCGTCAAGGCAGGCGCTTTCGCAACTTGCGGATCAGTCTGACGTCAGCCTGCAACTACGCCTGTACCTACTGCGTGCCCAACGGCAAGCGGCTGGTGGCTGCGCAGGACGAACTGTCGGCCGAAGCGATGGCTCGGGGCGTGGCGTATCTGATTGAAGCGGCCGGCATCGAACGCTTGCGCATCACCGGCGGTGAACCGCTGGTCAGCCCCAAGCTGGAAGCCTTCATGGGGGCGGTGGGGCGCATGGGGCTGGACGACATCAGCCTGACCACCAACGGCCAACTGCTGGCGCGCAAGCTGCCGTTGCTGGTGGAGGCGGGGATCCGCCGGATCAACGTCTCCCTCGATACCCTGGATCCTGCCGCCTTTCGCAGCATCGCCCGTGGCGGCGACTTGGCCACGGTGCTCGATGGCATGCAGCAAGCACGCAGCGCCGGCTTGAAGATTAAGGTCAACATGGTGCCGCTGCGCGGGCAGAACCTGGATCAGGTGATGCCGCTGCTTGATTACTGCCTGGAGCGCGGCTACGAGCTGCGCTTTATCGAGTTGATGCGCATGGGGCACCTGGCCAGTGATGGCAACGCCTTCCTGCAACAGTTTGTCAGCCTGCAACAGTTGCTGGACCTGATCGGCCAGCGCTACGAATACCTGCAGGCCGACGCGCCGGTGGACGCTACCGCGGTGCGCTATGCGATCCCCGGGCGTGGTCATTTCGGCGTGATCGCCAACGAAAGCGTGCCGTTCTGCCGGACCTGCTCGCGCCTGCGGCTGTCCTCCACCGGCTGGTTGCATGGCTGCCTGTCGTCGAGCAATCGTCACTATGTTGGCGACCTGCTGGACAAGCCGCGCCACCAGGCTCTGCCGGCTTTGCAGCGTTTGCTGGTCAAGGCCCTTGGGGACAAGCAGGACCTGGCTTTTTCCGGCGGGGCCACGGTGATGAAAATCATTGGTGGCTGAGGCTGCTTTGCGACGAATTTCCCTCAGGTCCGTAGCTGGCGCGGAAGCTGCATCTCGTGGCCATTCGCCGGTTTTCCGTCACCGGATTTTGGAGGGTAGGATGCGTAGCCTGGTTTTGCTGCTGGCCTTTTTGGCGCTCGGCGGCTGCATGAATGTCAGTGATATGGGCGAAGGGGTGCGTTATCACCTGAGTGACGCGGGGGTGCTCGATCACAGTGATACTCGTCGGACCAGCTCGTTCCGCATTCAGCCGGATTCGTTCATTTTCATCGCTCAGGGGCATTTCGTGCCGCCTGGTGGCGCCTATCCGCGGCCTAACGTGGTGGCCGAAGAAGCGTTCAATGGCTTTGTCGAGTATTTCCCCATGGTGCGTCGGGCCAAGGCCCCCGAAGGCTTGAACGAAGCCATGGCCGAAGCTCGGGAAGTGGGGGCGCACTACCTGCTCTACGCTCGTTTCGCCAAGGCCGACGACCGTATCGGCAACTCCGATGAGTGGCTGGACCAGGAAGCGGTGGACCGCCTGGGCGTCGATACCAGTACCATCCAGATCATGCTGATCGAAACCAGCACCCAGTACCTGATCGATACAACACGTATTCGCAGTCGTGGCGGTTTACTGACGTTCCACGACAACAAGCCACAGGATTTGCTCGGCCCGCCCTTGCAGCAATACGCTCGCGGTTTGCTGGGCCTGAGCGACTGATTGATTGAGGAGAGCGGCATGAGTGGACCCGGCAAGGCCAACGACCTGTTGGCACAGATTCCCAAGGCTGAAAAAGGCCTGCCGCCGGTCCACCTGTGGAGCCCCGATTTCTGTGGCGATATCGACATGCGTATCGCCCGTGACGGCACCTGGTACTACCTGGGTACGCCGATCGGTCGCAAACCCATGGTCAAGCTGTTCTCCACCATCATTCGCCGCGATGGCGATGACTATTTCCTCATCACCCCGGTGGAGAAGGTTGGCATCAAGGTCGACGATGCTCCCTTCGTCGCCGTGACCCTTGAAGTCGAAGGGCAGGGCGAGGCGCAGGTGCTGCGCTTCACCAGCAATGTCGACGAACCGGTGGTGGCCGACGGCGAGCACCCGCTGCGGGTGGAAATCGACCCGCTGACCCAGGAGCCGGCGCCTTACATCCTGGTGCGACACAACCTTGAGGCGCTGATCCATCGCAACGTCTTCTACCAGTTGGTGGAGCTGGCGCAGACCCGCCAGATCGATGGCCGGAATTGGCTCGGAGTGTGGAGTTCCGGGGTGTTCTTTCCTATCGGTCTTGAGCCCTGACAGACGTTTCAGAGCCTTGTAAGAAGATATTTCTTGCTCTCGCTCCGGCGTTTCATGTATCAAATCGGACATGATCAAACATGTCCGATTCGATAAGAAAACAAGAGTGGTCGACGAACTGATCCGGCGCATAGAAAGCGGTCTGCTGGAAGACGGTTTTCAATTGCCGGGCGAGCATCAGTTGGCCGAGGAATTCGGTGTCAGCCGCGGCACCTTGCGCGAGGCCCTGGCCGAGCTCAAGCGCCGCAACTACATCGCCACGCAAAGCGGTGTCGGCTCCATCGTCACCTTCGATGGAGTGGCCCTGGACCAGCATCATGGCTGGGCTCAGGCCCTGGCCGACAGCGGTGCGCTGGTCAATACCGAAGTGTTGCGCCTGGAGGCGATCCGGCGTCCGGATCTCAAGCATCGCCTGGGCACCGACCAGTTCATTGCCCTCGATCGCCGGCGCCGCAGCACCGATGGCCGGGTGCTGTCCCTGGAGCGTTCGCTGATTCCGGCTTCCGGCGAGCTGGAAGGCCTGCCCCGGGTCGGCCTGATCGATGATTCCCTGACCATTACCCTGGCCGCCTACGGCTACATTGGCGAGCGCGGCGATCAATGGATCGGCGCCGAACCCTTGAACGCCGAGGACGCCGAATTGCTGGGGCGGGCGCCGGGTGAAGTATTTCTCAAGGCCCTGCGCACCACCTACGACCGCCAGGGGCGCTTCATGGAGCAGGTCGAGAGCCTGCTGGACCCGCAGCATTTCCGCATGCACCTGCAATTTGGGGAGTCGCGGTGAACAGGTCGCAGCGAGCCCTCGGCGCGTTCTACGGGCTGGCCCTGGGGGACGCGTTGGGCATGCCGACCCAGTCCCTGAGCCGGGAACAGATCCAGCAGCATTTTGGTGTTATCCGGACGTTGGAGGATGCCGGCCCGGACCAGCCGATTGCCCCTAACATGCCCCGCGGCTCCATCACCGACGATACCGAGCAGGCGATCCTGGTGGGGCGCCTGCTGGTCCAGGGCCAAGGCCGGATCGCCCCGGCGGCACTGGCCCAGAGCCTGATCGAATGGGAAGCGCAGATGCAGGCCAAGGGTTCCCAGGACCTGCTGGGCCCTTCCACCAAGCGCGCGATTGAACTGATCCTCGCCGGTGAGTCGGTGGAGGAGGCGGGCCGCTATGGCACCACCAATGGCGCCGCGATGCGCATCACTCCGGTGGGCATCGCGGCCGACGTGGCCCGGCCCGAGGCTTTTCTCCAGGCCGTGGTCGAGGCCTGCCAGGTGACGCACAACACCAGCCTGGGTATTTCCAGCGCGGCCGCGGTGGCGGCGGTGGTGTCCGCCGGGATCAATGGGCTGCCCCTGGCCGAGGCATTGGCCTTGGGCGTTCAGGTTGCCCGGCAAGCGCAGGGCCGGGGCCATTGGGTGGCCGGCGCGACTATCGCTGCCCGGCTGGAATGGACCAGCACGCTGCGCGTTGATGGCGACCGGGAAGGTTTCGCGCGGATGCTCTACGAGTTGATCGGCACCTCGGTGGCTTCCCAGGAGTCGGTGGTGGTGAGTTTCGCCCTGGCCCGGCAAGTTGCCCTGGGCCAGCTACCGGCCTTCGAGGCGCTGTGCATGGCCGCCGGCCTTGGGGGCGACACCGACACCATCGCGGCGATTCTCGGCGCCATGCTCGGTGCCTGCCTCGGGATGGAGATCTGGCCCGCCGAACTGATCGCACAGGTGCGAAAGGTCAATGAACTGGAGCTGCAGCCTCTGGTAGAACAGCTGCTGGCGTTGCGATAAGCCGCCTTTCAGGTACGGGCCACAGCCTTTGCGGCCCGGTTGCCAAGAGCTAGGGAAAGCGACAACACGGCCAGGAATGCCGGGATGTTCTGTGACTTCCGAAATTGCCAAACACCATAACAACGGCAACAGGAGTTTTATCCATGAGTTCATCCACGGCAGCATCTGGCGCCGGGCAACTGGAAACCCGCGGTATCGAGCCGGTGCCCGAGGCCGAGTGCGACGGTCATCCCCTGCAGCTTTTCTGGGTCTGGTTCGCGGCCAACATCAGCATTCTCGGCTTGCCCTTGGGGGCGACCCTGGTGGCATTTCGCGGCCTGTCGATCTGGCAGGTGCTGCTGGTGGCCATTCTGGGGTCGGTGGGTTCGTTTGCCGTGGTCGGCTTGATCTCGGTTGCCGGTCGACGCGGGCGGGCCCCGAGCCTGACGCTGTCCCGGGCGATCTTCGGGGTGCGCGGCAATATCGGCCCGACCCTGGTGTCGATGCTTTCGCGGGTTGGCTGGGAGACGGTCAATACCACCACGGCGGCCTTTGTCCTGTTGTCCCTGAGTTCGATCCTGTTCCAGACCCCGGCGTCGGCCAAGGATGCGCCCCTGCTGACCCTGCTGTTCATCGGCATCTTCGTGCTGATGACCTTGAGCGTCTCCGGCCTGGGCCACGCCACCTTGCTGGTGATCCAGAAGTGGGCCACTTACGGTTTTGGCGCGCTGAACGTTCTGGTGGGCGGTTTCCTCTGCGCCACCATCGACTGGGCCGCGGTATTCAATGCCGCGCCGGCCCCCATGAGCGCGATGATCATCGGTGTCGGCACCATGGCGGCGGGTACCGGGATTGGCTGGGCCAGCTCCGGGGCCGACATGTCGCGCTACCAGCACCGTTCGGTGACGGCCGGGCGCCTGGTGGCTTCGGCGGCGTTCGGCGCCGGCATTCCGCTGGTGCTGCTGATTACCCTGGGTGGCCTGCTGTCGGTGGGCAACGATCACCTGGCCTCGGCGGTGGACCCGATCATCGCGATCCGCGACATGCTGCCAACCTGGATGGCCGTGCCGTACCTGATCGCTGCCTTTGGCGGCCTGCTGCTTTCCAACAATCTGTCGGTGTATTCGGCCGGCCTCACCGCGCTGACCCTGGGCCTCAAGGTCAAGCGGGTCTACGCGGTGCTGGTGGATATCGTGGCGATCTTCCTCGGCTCGATCTACTTCATGCTGATTGCCGACAGCTTCTACGGCCCTTTCATCAGCTTCATCTCCCTGCTGGCCGTGCCGATCACCGCCTGGGTGGGGATTTTCGTGGTGGACCTGATCCATCGTCATTACTACAGCGCCGATGACTTGCTCAACGTCGGCCCGAGCAGCGCCTACTGGTACCAGGGCGGCATCGAGTGGCGGGCCTTTGGCGCCTGGGTGCTGGCCATTGTCCTGGGTTTCTGTTTCACCACCATCGGCACCACTGCCGAAGATGTCTGGTTTACCGGGCCGCTGGCGGATTCCTGGCTGGGCCATAACGGCTTGGGCTGGATCGTCACGTTCCTGGTGGCTGGCGGCGGTTATGGCTTGCTGGGCGGTGCCCGGGATCGGCGCGCTGCCTTTGCCGAGCGCGCCAATGCCTAGGTTGCTGCACACCGGCCAGGTGATCATTGATCTGGTGATGGCGCTGCCGCGCCTGCCGGCTTCCGGGGGCGATGTGCTGGCGGAGTCGGCGTGCTTCGAGGCCGGTGGTGGTTTCAACGTCATGGCCGCCGCAGCGCGCAACGGTTTGCCGGTGGTCTACCTGGGGCGTCATGGCCAGGGGCGCTTTGGCGACCTGGCGCGTGAAGCGATGCAGCGCGAGGGCGTGCGGATGAGCCTGCCACCCAGCGCCGGTGCCGACACCGGCCTGTGCGTGGCCCTGACTGAAGCCTCGGCCGAGCGCACCTTCATCTCCCACATTGGCGCCGAAGGCGAGTTGTCCGCCGAGGACCTGGCCCAGGTCGAAGTGGCGCCGGGGGACTACCTCTACGTCAGCGGCTACAGCCTGTTGCAGGAGAGCAAGGCCCGGGCCCTGGTGGACTGGCTGCTGGCCTTGCCTCGTTCGATCCCGCTGATGTTCGATCCGGGGCCATTGGCCGGTGCGGCGGATTCACCGCTGATGGCGGCCTTGTTGCCGCGGATCGATATCTGGAGCAGCAACCGCGCCGAGGCGCTGCATTTCACCGCCACTTCGCAGCTTGCCGAGGCTCTGGCGCAGCTCCAAGACTGGCTGTCGCCCGCGGCCTTGCTGGTGCTGCGCGATGGCCCCCGGGGCTGTTGGATCAGCCACCAGGGGCGGGCGGTGCAGGTGCCGGGCTTCAAGGTTGAGGCCGTGGACAGCAACGGTGCCGGCGATGCCCATGCCGGGGTACTGATCGCCGGGCTCGCGGCGGGTCTTGAGCCGCTGACCGCAGCCCGTCGCGCCAACGCCGCGGCGGCGATTGCCGTGACCCGGCGCGGCCCAGCCACCGCCCCGGGGCATGCCGAAGTGGATGCGCTGCTGCAGCACGGCTGAGCCGGCAAGAGCCAGGCTGGCAAGCGTCAGCCGGCCTGGCTCGACGCCTCGATCCACTGCTGTTTGCGCCTGCGCGAGCGGCCCGGAATGTTCTTCGCCCGGGGCTTGCGCATCAGGCGGTGTTGGCGTCGGCCGCCATACGCCACCGATCCAGGCGCCGCCAGCCCAGGCGTGCGAGGCTGATGAGCCAATTCAGCAGGGCCACGCCGAGCACGCTGAACAGCAGTGCCTGGATGCCGGCTTCGACGATGAGCCGCCCGGCCAGCCAAGGGAAACCGAAGACCCCGATAAAGTACGAGAGGCTGAACAGCAGCAGCGCCTGGGACGTGCAGCCGGCGGGCGCTTCATTGGCTGCCAGGCCGTTGATCACTGAATAGGTCAGGCCGTAGCCGACCCCCAGGGTCACGGCAGCCAGCAAGTAACTGACGCTGCTGTCGACGGCAAACAGGAACAGCACGATCGACACCAGCATCAGCCCCGAGAGCAGGCAGGCGGCTCGATAGGGATCGCGCTTGACCACGATGCCGGCAATCAGCATGCGGCTGGCAATGGCGGCGCTCATGAAACCGAGGAAGAACAGCGAGTAGTCCACGCCCCGAGAGGGTCCGTAGCTGGTCTGGAAGCTCGATAGGCCGCCGAATACACAACCACCCAGGCCGACCATGAGAATCGGCCAGACAGCGCGTGAGGTCAGCACCTGCACGGTGCCGGCCCAGGTGATGCTGGCCGCGGTGGTGCCCAGGTGGTTGGCCTGCTGACGCAGCCGGCTGCCCAGCCCCCAGAAGATCAGCACCCCCAGCAGGCTGGCGCCGGCAGCGATCACGAAGGCGCTGGTCAGTGGATAGCCCAAGGCACTGGCCAGGCGCCCGAGCAATGGCCCGGAGCCAATACCGCTCATCATGCTGCCCGACAGCAGGGCGAAGTAGCGGGCCCGTTGCGCGGGCTGCACCAGCATCGCCACGATGATCGGCCCCAGGGTATAGAACACCCCCCAGCCCAGGCCCAGGGTCAGGCCGAAGCACAGCAGGCTGGGGCCGAACCCAGGAGTCAGGGCGAAGCCCAGGCTGGCTACGGCCAGCAGGCAGCCGAACAGCGCCACCGAGCGCGCGGCGCCGAGACGGTCCGCAAGATGGCCAGAGCCGATCACCGCGACAAAGGTGCTGAGCATTGCCGCGGAAATCACCGTGCCGGCGTCGTGCTCATTGCCTCCACGGCTGCTGATCAGCAGCGACAGCAGAAAGGTCGAGCCGTAGGACAGCGACAGCAGGTAGCTGCCCAGGCAGAACAGGCCGAACAACGGGGCCGAGACCCGGGACTCCTGCGGGGGGCGCGCGGACATGAAAGTGCCTCTTTTATGCTTGAAGTTGTGTCGGGCTTTCTAGCATGGCGCTCTCTGGCGTTTGTTGTGTTCCTGCAGGCCTCAGGGTTAGTCGGCAGCGGAGTAAGTGCTGGATCCGTGGCAGGCGGGCGAGGGGCCGGCACAAATGGCCGTGCATGTATTTCTGCTGTCGTTCTAATATGGCCGCCTGATTCCGCCACGAGAGCCGCCGATGACCGTAGAAATCCGTCCTGCACTGCCCAGCGATGCCCCGCAGATTCTTGCGTTCATCACCGAGCTCGCCGATTACGAGCGGGCCCGCCATGAGGTGATCGCCAGCGTCGCCGATATCGAACGCAGCCTGTTCAGCGAGGGGGCCACGGCCCACGGCCTGATCTGCCTGCGCGATGGCGTGCCGATCGGCTTCGCGGTGTTCTTCTTCAGTTATTCGACCTGGCTGGGCAGCAACTGCCTGTACCTGGAAGACCTCTACATCACCCCGGAACAGCGGGGCGGCGGGGCGGGCAAGCAACTGCTGCGGCACTTGGCGCAGATCGCTTGTGACAATGATTGCGGGCGCTTCGAATGGAGCGTGCTGGAGTGGAACGAACCGGCGATCCAGTTCTACAAGTCTCTGGGCGCCCAGCCTCAGGAAGAGTGGGTCAAGTACCGCATGGACGGCGAAGTACTGCGCGCCTTCGCCCGCGGCTGACCACCGCTGCTGCCGGCTTGCACAGGAGCCGGCTGGCCGGCGAAGGCGCTCCATGGAGCGCCTCCCACCGCCAGGCCGGGCCTTCATGGCGTCGGCATTCAGCCCTTCAAGCTCGCCATGTCGATCACGAAGCGGTATTTCACATCGCCCTTGATCATGCGCTCGTAGGCTTCATTGATCTGGCGGATGTCGAGCATTTCGATGTCGCAGGTGATGCCGTGCTCGGCGCAGAAATCCAGCACTTCCTGGGTTTCGGCAATGCCGCCGATCAGCGAACCGGCCAGTACCCGACGGCTCATCACCAGTTTGCCGGCGTGCAGCGCCGGGTCCACCGGTTCGATCAGGCCCACCAGGATGTGCACGCCATCAAAGCGCAGGGTATCGAGGTAGGGGTTGAGGTCGTGGGGCACTGGAATGGTGTCCAGCAGGAAGTTGAAATGCCCGGCCACCGACTGCATCTGCGCCGCGTCGGTGGACACGACCACGTGATCGGCGCCCTGGCGCCGGGCTTCTTCGGCCTTGCTCGCCGAGCGGGTGAACAGGGTCACTTCGGCGCCCAGGGCCTTGGCGAACTTGATGCCCATGTGGCCCAGGCCGCCCATGCCGAGAATCCCCACCTTGTCACCGGGCTTGACCCCGTAGTGCTTGAGCGGCGAGTAGGTGGTGATGCCGGCGCAGAGAATCGGCGCGGCGCTGGCCAGGTCGAGTTTCTCCGGGATGCATACGACAAAGTGCTCGCTGACCACGATGCTGTCGGAGTAGCCGCCCATGGTGTTGCTGCCGTCGACCCGGTCCGGAGTGGCGTAGGTCATGGTCGGGCCTTGCAGGCAGTACTGTTCCAGGTCCGCAGCGCAGGCCTCGCAGTGGCGGCAGGAGTCCACCATGCAGCCGACACCCACCAGGTCGCCGACCTTGTGCTTGCTGACGTTGGCGCCGATCGCGGTGACCTTGCCGACGATTTCGTGGCCGGGCATCAGTGGGTACACGGCGATGCCCCATTCGTTGCGGGCCTGGTGGATGTCGGAGTGGCAGACGCCGCAGTAGAGGATCTCGATGGCGACGTCGTCCGGGCGCGGGCTACGGCGCTGGAAGCTCATGGGGGCGAGGGGAGTGGTGGCCGACTGGGCGGCATAACCGATGGCGGTGTACATGATGGACCTCGCGAAAACGCTGACGATTGAGGCGGGGCATTTTCTGCGTCGGGCCCGGGGGCAACCATGGTGATTCCTCGGCATGTCATGCCTATTTCTCCGGCATTGGCGGTTTTCACGCGGCATTGGCGGACAGACCTGCGATGATGTTTTCATCCCTTTTTCCGTGAAGTTTTCCCCATGCTGCTGACCCGCCATCTGGACGCCAACGCCCCCCTGGTTTCGCTGATCCAGCCCCTTGCCAGCCGTGATGGTTTCGTGGCTACCGCCTTGCCCGGGGTCCAGGTGCTGCGCGCCAGCTGCGATGTGGCGCGAGGGCCACAGATTTATGAGCCGAGCCTGATGATCATTGTCCAGGGCAGCAAGCTGGCGTATCTGGGCACGCGGACCCTGGAATATGGCGCCGGACACTACCTGATCCAGGCGCTGTCGGTGCCCTTCGAGTGTGAAACCTTCGCTTTGCCCGATGCGCCGCTGCTGGGCATTTCGATTGCCATCGACCGGGCAGTTCTCAGCGAGTTGGTGCTGGCCATGGGCATCACCGAAGGCCGTGCGGCTTCGGCGCAGACCCTGGAGTCCATGACCTCGGCGGTGCTCGACGATGCCATGCGTGGTTGCGTGGAGCGCCTGCTGCGCTGCCTGCACGATCCTCTGGAGTGCAAGATCATGGGCGCGTCTAGGGTGCGCGAGCTGCTCTTCGCTGCCTTGCGTGGGCCCCAGGCCGATGCCCTGCGGGCGCTGGTGGAGCAGCAGGGGCAGTTCGCCCGGGTCGCGGCTTCGCTCAATCATCTGCACGAGCATTACACCGAGCCGTTGAACGTCGAGACCCTGGCCCGTTGCGCCAACATGAGCACCTCGACCTTCCACGAGCATTTCAAGCGCAGCACCCTGCTTTCGCCGGTGCAATACCTCAAGCGCCTGCGCCTGCTCAAGGCCCAGCAGTTGCTGTTGGGCGAAGGGCTGGGCGTGGCCCAGGTGGCGCATCGGGTGGGTTACCAGAGCACCTCGCAATTCAGCCGCGAATACAAACGTTACTTCGAACGCAACCCTGGCGATGAGCGCGCGGCCTGAGCACCCATCCCCTTGCAGGCGCTGGCTGCTGTGTCGGTGAATGCCGGGCATGAAAAAGGCCCCCATATAGGGGGCCTCTTTTGTACCGCGGCGACTTACATGTTCGGGTAAGTCGGGCCGCCGGCGCCTTCCGGAGTGACCCAGGTGATGTTCTGGGCCGGGTCCTTGATGTCGCAGGTCTTGCAGTGTACGCAGTTCTGCGCGTTGATCTGGAAGCGCTTCTCGCCATCTTCCTGGGTGATCACCTCATACACGCCGGCCGGGCAGTAGCGCTGCGCCGGTTCGTCGTACAGCGGCAGGTTGCGGCTCAGCGGGATGCTCGGGTCGGTCAGCTTCAAGTGGCAAGGCTGTTCTTCCTCATGGTTGGTACCGGAGATGAACACCGAGCTCAGCTTGTCGAAGCTCAGTTTGCCGTCGGGTTTCGGGTAGTCGATCTTCACGCAGTCCTTGGCCATCTTCAGGCACGCGTAGTCCGGCTTGGTGTCGTGCAGGGTGAACGGCAGTTTGCCGCCGAAGATGTTCTGGTCCATCCAGTTGAAGCCGGCACCGATGATCGGGCCGAACTTGTGCATGGCCGGGCCGAAGTTGCGGCTGGCGAACAGCTCTTCATACAGCCAGCTGGACTTGAACGAGTCGACGTAGCTCTTCAGCTCGTCGGCGCCTTCGGAACCGGCGAACAGCGAGTCGGCCACGGCATCGGCGGCGAGCATGCCGGACTTCATGGCGGTGTGGCTGCCCTTGATCTTGGCGAAGTTCAGGGTGCCCAGGTCGCAGCCGATCAGCGCGCCGCCCTTGAACACCATCTTCGGCAGCGAGTTCAGGCCGCCCTTGCAGATGGCGCGGGCGCCGTAGCTGATGCGCTTGCCGCCTTCCAGGTACTGCTTGAGCACCGGGTGATGCTTGAGGCGCTGGAACTCATCGAACGGCGACAGGTAGGTGTTGGCGTAGGACAGGTCGACGATCAGGCCGACCACCACCTGGTTGTTTTCCAGGTGATAGAGGAAGGAGCCGCCGGTGTTCTCGTTGCTCATGATGTCCAGCGGCCAGCCGGCGGTGTGCACCACCAGGCCCGGTTGGTGCTTGGCCGGGTCGATTTCCCAGATTTCCTTGAGGCCGATGCCGTAGTGCTGGGCGTCGGCGTCGCTGTCCAGGTTGAATTGCTTGATCAGTTGCTTGCCGATATGGCCACGGCAGCCTTCGGCGAACAGAGTGTATTTGCCGCGCAGTTCCATGCCGGGGGTGTACATGCCGTCTTTCGGCTGGCCTTCGCGATCGACGCCCATATCGCCGGTGAGGATCCCGCGGACCACGCCATTTTCATCGATCAGGGCTTCCTGGGCGGCGAAGCCCGGGTAGATTTCCACGCCCAGGTTCTCGGCCTGCTGGGCCAGCCAGCGGCACAGGTTGCCCAGGGAAATGATGTAGTTGCCTTCGTTGTGCATGGTCTTGGGCACAAAGAAGTCTGGAACCTTGGTGGAGGTTTCGCCGCTGCGCAGGACATAGATGTCGTCGCGGGTGACCGGAGTGTTGAGCGGGGCGCCCAGTTCCTTCCAGTCCGGGAACAGTTCATTCAGGGCCCGTGGTTCGAACACGGCACCGGAAAGGATGTGAGCACCGACTTCGGAGCCTTTTTCAACCACGCAGACGCTGATTTCCTTCCCGGCTTCAGCGGCCTTCTGCTTAAGGCGGCAAGCGGCGGACAAGCCTGCGGGGCCGGCACCGACGATGACCACGTCGAATTCCATGTATTCGCGTTCCACTAGGCTATCTCCTACTCAAGGCTCAACGGTTTTTTCTAATTGGAGGTTTGGCGTTGCATCCGCGCTTTCTCCCATCGCGCATGGGGGGAGAAGGAGAGGACGGCCGACCTTTCTCTCTGGGCGGCGCATTATATCTACACCACTCTCAGCGTCCAATACAAACGTTTGTTTGAAATTGCCGCAGCCCAGATAAATCAAAGAAGCGCGGCTTATAAACGGCTATTTTGCCGTATTGACCGGAAAAGGCGTTCCGGTCAAGATACGGTCGGTTTTGCGCTCGCCGTAGGCTGACTGTTGGTTTCAAGAGCACCTCTAAAGACAGGGCAAAGGCAGTAAAGGTGACGCACCGCGCAGCTTGAAAGTGCGCAGTTTACACGCCGCGATACTGAATGACTCGTCGGTCACCACTGACGAACGGTCATCTCCCCCGTGAGCAAGGTCATCCCTTATGTATGCCGGCGTTTTTGGAGGTGCCCTTGTGCCGATGAGCATCAACCGCCAGGTTCTCGCCTAGGCGACTTTCTTTTCACCGGAGAGTAACGAGGAATCCATGAAGGTTCTTGTAGCTGTCAAACGAGTGGTCGACTATAACGTCAAGGTTCGCGTCAAAGCGGACAACTCCGGCGTCGACCTCGCCAACGTCAAGATGTCGATGAACCCTTTCTGCGAAATCGCAGTGGAAGAAGCCGTACGCCTGAAAGAGAAAGGCGTTGCGACTGAAATCGTCGTCGTCTCCATCGGTCCTGCTACTGCTCAAGAGCAACTGCGTACCGCCCTGGCACTGGGTGCCGATCGCGCGATCCTCGTCGAGTCCGCTGAAGAGTTGAACTCCCTGGCCGTGGCCAAGCTGCTCAAGGCTGTGGTCGACAAGGAACAGCCACAGCTGGTGATCCTCGGCAAACAGGCCATCGATAGCGACAACAACCAGACCGGCCAGATGCTGGCGGCCCTGAGCGGTTACGCTCAAGGCACCTTCGCCTCCAAGGTCGAAGTGTCCGGCGACAAGGTCAACGTCACCCGTGAAATCGACGGCGGCCTGCAGACCGTTGCGCTGAACCTGCCAGCCATCGTCACCACCGACCTGCGTCTGAACGAGCCGCGCTACGCGTCTCTGCCAAACATCATGAAAGCCAAGAAGAAGCCGCTTGAAACGCTGACTCCTGATGCTTTGGGCGTTTCCACCGCCTCCACCAACAAGACCCTGAAAGTCGAAGCGCCGGCTGCACGCAGCGCGGGTATCAAGGTCAAGTCGGTGGCTGAACTGGTCGAGAAACTGAAAAACGAAGCGAAGGTAATCTGATCATGACTATCTTGGTAATCGCCGAACACGATAACAAGGCGCTGGCTCCGGCCACCCTGAACACCGTTGCCGCCGCCGCCAAAATCGGTGGTGACGTGCATGTACTGGTTGCCGGCCAGGGCGTTGGCGCCGTGGCTGAAGCCGCCGCCAAAATCGCTGGCGTGGCCAAAGTGCTGGTGGCCGACAACGCCGCCTACGCTCACCAACTGCCGGAAAACGTTGCGCCGCTGGTTGCCGAACTGGGCGCTGGCTACAGCCACATCCTGGCTGCCGCGACCTCCAATGGCAAAAACATCCTGCCGCGGGTTGCTGCTCAGCTGGACGTTGACCAGATCTCCGAGATCATCTCGGTAGAAAGCGCTGATACCTTCAAGCGTCCGATCTATGCCGGTAACGCCATCGCTACCGTGCAGTCCTCGGCTGCGGTGAAAGTCATCACCGTGCGTGCCACCGGCTTCGACGCCGTTGCCGCTGAAGGTGGTTCGGCCGCGGTTGAAGCGGTTGGCGCTGCTCACGATGCGGGCAAGTCGAGCTTCGTTGGCGAAGAGCTGGCCAAGTCCGATCGTCCTGAACTGACCGCTGCCAAGATCGTCGTTTCCGGCGGCCGCGGCATGCAGAACGGCGACAACTTCAAGCACCTGTACGCCCTGGCCGACAAGCTCGGCGCTGCTGTCGGCGCTTCCCGCGCTGCGGTGGACGCAGGCTTCGTACCGAACGACATGCAGGTCGGCCAGACCGGCAAGATCGTTGCGCCACAGCTGTACATTGCCGTCGGTATTTCCGGCGCGATCCAGCACCTGGCGGGCATGAAGGACTCCAAAGTGATCGTTGCGATCAACAAGGACGAAGAAGCGCCAATCTTCCAGGTGGCTGACTACGGCCTGGTGGCGGACTTGTTCGAAGCCGTACCTGAGCTGGAGAAGCTGGTCTAATCCGGCGTCTTCACTTATAAAGAGCCCGGCCTTTTGGCCGGGTTTTTTTATGGGTGTTTTTTTGTCGGGGGAGGGTATCGCCATGGATCTGCGCCGCATGAGTGGCTGGTCTGCGCTGTTGGGCCTGGCGTTGTTGCCATCGCTGTCGATCGCCGCGGGCAAGTGCGAACGCCTGGTGGTCACCGGCAGCCCGGATGCACCGCCCTACCTGTGGCGTGATCCGCAGAACCCCAAGCACCTGATGGGCGCCAGCGCCGATCTGCTGCAGCAGGTGGCGGGTGAGCTGGGGCTCAAGATCGAGCTGCTGTATGCCGGCAAGCGTTCCGAGGCCCTGGATGAAGTGCGCGCCGGGCGCATGGACCTGCTGGCCGATGCACCACTGACCTTGAGTGAGCTGGAGTCGTTGGACTACATCCACCCGGCGCTGGTGCAGAACGACTATCTGGTCTGGACCCGCAAGGATTCCACCCTCAACTACACCCAGCCGAGCGATCTGGCAGGCCACCCCGGGGCCGTTTCGGAAAAGGCCCGGCTGACCCAACCCTTTGTCGCCCTGGCCAAGGAGCATCTGCAACTCAAGCGTCTGCCGAACCTGACCCAGGTCTTCCAGACCCTGGTGCTGGGCGAAGTGGACTATGTGCTGGCCCCGCGTTATGCCGGCATGGCCATGGCCCAGACGCTGGGCATGAGTGCGGATCTGGCGGCATTTCCCCAGCCCATCGACAAACCGGGGCTGTTCCTTGCGCTGTCCCATAACTCCGCCTGCAATGACCCATGGTTGCGCGGACAGCTGGCAAAAAAGATGACAGAATTGCCCGCGTCCGGTCTGACGGAGGCCTTGCTGCAGCGCAATCTGGAGCGCTGGAAGGCTCAGTTGCAGCAACCCGTCAGCAGCCCAAAACAGTAGGAATCTTGTGTGACTATTCGACCTCTTTTCGCCGCCATGGCTGTTCTCGCCCTGGCGGGTTGTGCAACCGATCCGGCGCCCAACGAGCAGATGCGCCTCACCGCCCGGGCGCTGGAGCAGGCCAAGGCCGTGGGCGCTTCCGCCGAGGACATGCCCGAGTTGAAACTGGCCGAAGACAAGTTCTCCCGAGCGCAGGGCAATATGCAGGATGAGTCCTACAAGAAAGCGCGGATGCGCGCCGAGCAGGCGGAGCTGGATGCGCGGTTGGCTGAGGCGAAGGTCCTGACCCAGAAGAGCAAGGAACAGGTGGACGTGCTCAATACCCGCATCACTCGTCTGCGCAAACAACTGGGGGATGCCCAATGAGCCTCCCTACCCGGATTTTCGGCAGTACCCTGCTGTTGGCCTGTGCCAGTCTCTACGGTTGCGCCGGCCAGCACAGTGAAGAGGCGCTGCAACAGGCCAGCAACGACTTCCAGAAGGTCAAGGAGGACTCCAATGTGCTGCGCATCGCGCCCAAGGACGTGATCCGTGCCGGCGAGTCCCTAGCCCGTGCCGATCGCCTGTCTACGTATTGGGGCAGTGGTGCTGATGTGGAGCACTACGCCTACCTGAGTCGGCGCTACAGCGAGATTGCCCGCGAGCACACCGAGCAGGCGTTGAACCACGAGCGTGCGGCCAAGCTGGAGCTGGAGCGCCAGCGCCTGCAGTTGGCCCTGCGCGAAGCCAAGCTGCTCAGCGTGCAGCAACAGGGCAAATGGCTGGAGGAACAGATCATCAGTCTGGCCACCACTCAGACCGATCGTGGCCTGGTGATGACCCTGGGGGACGTGCTGTTCGATACCGGTGAAGCAGAGCTGAAGAACTCGGCGAACCGCACGGTGCTCAAGGTGGTGCAGTTTCTCCAGTTGAACCCCAAGCGCGTGGTGCGTATCGAGGGTTACACCGACAACACCGGTGAGCGCCAGAACAACCTGCAATTGTCTCGCGACCGTGCCCAAGCCGTGGCCGATGTGCTGGTGGACCTGGGCATCGATGAAAAACGCATCCAGGTCGAAGGTTATGGCGATGACTACCCGGTAGAGGCCAATGCCTCCGAGCGGGGGCGGGCGCAGAACCGCCGGGTCGAGATCGTCTTCTCTGACGAGCAGGGCCAGCTCGGCGCTTCACGCTGACAGCATCCACCGATTGCCCTGGAAAAACCCGACGCCTTGCCCGCGTCGGGTTTTTTTATGCCTGCCAAGAGGTTCACAAAAACCCTACAGTTATGCTTTTCACTGCCCTGTGTCCTCGACTATTGTAGAAACTGTCCCAGTACACTTCTAAACTGTGCCGGTATTGTTTCACACAAGAATAAAACGCCGTGAAATCGAGTGCTGCGCCATGACCAATCTCTTGCTCTATCAACGTATCGCTCAGCAACTGGCTGAGGATATTCGCCGTGGTGTCTACCAGCCGGGGGAGCGCGTGCCGTCGGTGCGCAAGATGAGCTCGCAGCTCAATGTCAGCCATGCCACGGTGCTCCAGGCCTACGCCAACCTTGAAGACCAGGGGCTGATCCGCGCGCGTCCCCAGTCGGGTTACTACGTGCACCAGACGCCGGCGCTGACCGCGCCCACGCCGGATATCGCCCGCGTCGAGCGTCCGGGGCTGGTGACCCGCAGCAGTATCATCCAGCAGGTCTTGGTGGAGTCCCGTCGCGAAGGGGTTTTTCCCCTGGGGGCCGCGGTGCCCAGCGTCGACTATTTGCCGGTGCGGGCGCTGCATCAGCAGTTGGCCAAGGTCACGCGATTTCACAGCCCCCGGGCGTTCAGCTACATGTTCAGCCCGGGCTTCGAGCCCCTGCGGCGCCAGGTGGCCATTCGCATGCGCGATGCAGGGGTGGTGGTCGATCCTTCCGAAGTGGTGATTACCCACGGCTGTGTCGATGCCCTGCAGATGTCGCTGCGGGTGCTGACCCGCCCGGGGGACCTGATTGCCGCGGAGTCGCCGACCTACTACGGCCTGTTGCAACTGGCGGACCTGTTGGGGCTCAAGGTCATCGAGATACCCAGTGATCCGTCCACCGGCATGAGCCTGGAGGCCCTGCAACTGGCGGCCAATCAATGGTCGATCAAGGCTCTGGTACTGACCACGCGCTTGAGCAACCCGTTGGGCGGCACCATGCCCGAAGAGCGGCAGAAGCAGTTGCTGCGCCTGGCGTCGGACTTTGATATCCAGGTGGTCGAGGACGATATCTACGGCGAGTTGATGTTCGAGGTCGGGCGCACCAAGGCCCTCAAGGCCTATGACCGCCTGGACCGGGTGATCTACTGCTCGAGCTTTTCCAAGACCCTGTCGCCGGGCGTGCGCATTGGCTGGATGATCGCCGGCAAGTACCAGCAGGAAATCCAGCGCCTGCAGACTTTCAGTACTCATTCGGCGTGCAGCGTGACCCAGATGGGCGTTGCGGCTTACCTGGAGAACGGCGGTTATGACCGGCACTTGCGGTACATCCGCCAGGAATACCGGAAGAACCTCAGTGCCTTTCAACTGGCGGTACAGCAGTACTTCCCGGAGGGTACGCAGATTACCCGGCCCAATGGCGGCTTCATCCTCTGGGTCAGCCTGCCGGGGCGGGTCAATACCCAGGAACTGCATGTGCGCGCCTTGCAGCAGGGCATCAGCATTGCCCCGGGGCTGATCTTCAGTAACACCGAGCAGTTCAACCACTGCGTGCGCTTGAACTGCGGGACACCCTGGAATCGCGAGGCCGAGCGTGCGCTGATGACGTTGGGAATGCTGGCCAGCCAGTTGTGCCAGGAGGCGGCAGGCGGATTTTAATCAGTGTGGCCCCGTGCTTGTCATAGGGCCTGCAACAAGCGAGCATAGAGGACCTTTTGTCGATCTACCTGTCTTTATGAAAGCCTTTTTACCCGCTCTCTGGTTAAGTGCCTGCCTGTTGGGATGCGTACTTGTGGCTCCTGCGCAGGCGGCTTCCACCCAGGACAAACCGGCTGCCGGGGCTGCTCACTCCAGCAAGGCGGCCGCTGCCAAGAAGGCTCCGGCCAGCAAGGGCAAGCCCGCCGCCAGCAAGAGCAAAGCCGCAGCCCAGAAGGCGCCAGCCAAGCCCAAGTCCAAATGGGCTTATCAGGACATCAAGACGCCGTTGCCCAGCGCCAAGGTGGACTTGAGCCTGCCGCCGGAAATGGTCAAGCACCTGCAGCCGGTCGGCAGCGTACCCTTGCCCAAGCGTGAGCCGCTGCTGCCGCAGATGTTCGGCGAGAAACCCAAGGAAAGCAGCCCGTTCCAGCTCAACGGCCGCCTGCTCAGCAATGAAATGCAGTTGCAGCTGCGCAACGAGGAGCGCCGCGAGATCGAAGGCGCAGCCCTGGATTTCGAGTTCAAGCAGTAAATTTTTCGTCTTCTCCGTGACGGGTTTGCTCGACACTTTGTCGGAGACTGATCAGTCACGCAGGGTTGTGCGTTAAATCCGTTCTTTGAGTAATTTTAAACAGCTGTTTTAGCGGTTACTCTTGGCGGGTGTCATTCAACACTTTGCTTGTCGCAAGGAGCTTTTCCCCATGAACTGCCGTGAAGGTTGTGGCGCCTGCTGCATTGCCCCTTCCATCAGCACCCCGATTCCCGGAATGCCCAATGGCAAGCCGGCGGGAGAACGTTGCCTGCATCTTTCTGTCGACCACCTGTGTGGGCTGTTCGGCCTGCCGGAGCGACCGGCAGTGTGTGGGGCGTTTCAGGCAGATCCCGAGGTCTGTGGCGAAAGCCGGGAAGACGCCATCCGCTTGCTCGGATGGTGGGAACAAGTGACCGCGGCATAGAGTGTTCTCAATGAACGGAACTTCAACAATAAGGAATAAGACAATGGGTTCGCTGCAACGAATGGCTGTGCTCTGTGGTTTAACCGTGCTGTTGTCGGCAACGGCCCAGGCCGAAGACTGGCAGACCGCCAAGGATGAAGACGGCATCAAGATCTCCTTGAGCGAAGTGGCCGGCTCCAAATACAAGGCCTACCGTGGTGTGACCACCATGAAGACCTCTATCGCCAAGCTCCGTGCGCTGCAGGAAGACGTAGCGGGCGCCTGCTCCTGGATTCATGAGTGCAAGACCCAGAAGCTGCTCAAGCACGAGGGTGATCAGACCTGGACCTACACCCAGTTCAATACCCCATGGCCGGTCACGGCCCGTGACTCGGTGCTGCACATCACCACCAGCGAAGCGGCCGACGGCAGCCTGACCCGCAAGCTGGAAGGCGTGCCGACCTACATCCCCGAGGAGAAAGGCTTCGTGCGCGTGGCCCAGGTCGAGGGCTACTGGAAGTTCGTGCCCAAGGGCGCCGATCAGGTCGAAGTGACCTATCAGGTGCACACCGAGCCGGGTGGCAGCGTGCCGTCCTGGTTGGCCAACAAGTTTGTGGTGGATGCGCCATTCAACACCCTCAAGGCACTCAAGGCACGGGCTGAAAAGCCTTAACAGGCTGGGCTTCTGCAGATTGACCAAGGCCGCCTCCGGGCGGCCTTGTCGTTCCTGCGTTTCGCCCGGGCGGTGGAACGATTGCCCGTTGCCCAGGGTCGAGATGTTGTCAGCCCACCCATGGGGCTATCGAGGAGGCACTGATGCAAAAGTGGCAAATCACTTTCGTTGATGATCATGGTGTCCAGTCCGTCGAGCATTTCGATTGCGATCAGCAACCGACGATGGAGCGCGCCGCACAGTTGGTGCGGGCCAAGCTGCTGCCGGTGAGTGCCGAACTGGATCTGAATGACCTGGACGGGCGTACGGAGGCCCCCACTCTCAAGAGTCTGAAAGAGCAGAACAGTATTCAGATTCTCGGAATCGCGCCGATCTAGAGAAGGTAGAGCGCGCTGGTGCAGCAATTTCTGGCGACGTCCAGAGGTAGGCGCTAATCTGCAAACGAGATCAGCGAATTCTTCGCTAAGCTCTGATCTTGTCAGCTCCATGCTTGTTTCCTGACGGCCCGCCCGGGCCGTGATGTCGGCCCCCTTGGCCGGCGAGTCGGGAAGCACGGAAAGTCTATCCATCGGTTTTAGGAGGACGTTTCATGAGCACAGCCGTTCAAGAAGACATCAGCAGCAGTGTGCTGCGCCGCATGAAAGAAGGCGGTTTTGACTTTTCACGATTCCACCCCATCGAGTTCTACGCCATTTTCCCGGACGAGGAGCGGGCGCGCAGGGCGGCAGGACATTTTCGCGGTGAATCCTTGAATGCCCAGGTCAGCGTGCGTGACGACGGCGCCTGGTATCTGGAGTTGAGCAAGGTGATGTACGCCACCTATGGCGGCATCGGGGATTTTGAACAGGACTTCGAGGCGGTGGTCGAGCCCCTGGGCGGCATCATTGAGGGCTGGGGAGTGAAACAGGAGATTCGTGGACGGCTGGTATAGCCCGCAGCACGTAGATCGAGACAGGCAATTGGCTGGCCCCCGGGTCGGCCAATTGTGTTTCTGAGCCTGCAAAAGGTAAAAAAAGCCACCCGAGAGGGTGGCTAAAAGGGAAGACCGGTCAGGAGAGGGAACCGGTCGAGAGAGCCCGGACCCGGTTGTCATCGGCGTCATCAAGGTTGCAGCAGCGACTTCATCAGGCTGGCGAAGTGTTTGCTCGATGGACGCGATTATCCGCAGCTGGCAGCGAGCAGTGAAATCAACTCTGACTATGCTGGTGATAGCCAAAACCCGCACCCGCCAGGGGCCGGGGCGGGCGCGATCCTTCTGGTGCTGCTGACTGATTCACCCTGTACGGCGACGAGCAGGGCACTGAGCGCTTGATTCCCTTTGACACCATTCCTCGCATCATCCCGGCCCGGGAATGGCGAATCATCGAGCAAGGGTGCATTCAGCGGGTGCGGGCGTTGAACCTGTTTCTCGCCGATCTCTACCACCAGCAACGGATCATTCGCGCAGGCGTGATTCCTGCCGAGCAGGTTCTGGCCAACCAGCAATACCAGCTGGCCATGCAAGGGCTGGATCTGCATGGCGATGTCTACGCCCATGTCTGCGGGATTGACCTGGTACGTGATGGCGATGGCCATTACTGCGTGCTCGAAGACAACCTGCGCACCCCCAGCGGCGTCTGCCAGGACCATACCCATGCCTTTCTCGCCTGTGCCCGCAGCCTGGGGATTCCGGCGCGCTTCGTTTCCGGCTACCTGTATCGCGACAACCGTGAGCAACTGGTTGCCCACGCCTGGGCTGAAGCCTGGCTGGGGGGCGCCTGGTACAGCTTCGATGTGACCCATCGACTGGCACGGCCCGAGCGCCACCTCAAGCTGGCCGTCGGCCTGGATTACCTGGATGCCTGCCCGGTGCGGGGCATGCGCCGGGGCGCCGCGGGAGAGCAAATGCACGCCAGGATGCTCCAGCAATAACCCGTGCCCCTGTAGGAACCGGCTTGCCGGCGCAGGCAATGCAGCACGGCTCAGGGAACCTGCTTGCGCCCCGCCATGTGCTTGAGATACCCCAGCAACAACTCCAGCTCTTCGTCCGGCAGAACACTGTTGTTGAACCCGGGCATCTTCGCCTGGGGCCAGCGCCTCATGCTCTGCGGGTCGCGGATATAGCGCTTGAGGAAGTCGCCACTGAAATACTCGGTCGGGCTGTAGGGAATATTCAGGTCCGGACCAAACTGTGAGTCGCCGGCGCCATTGAGTCGATGGCAGGCCAGGCAGTTTTTCTGAAACAGGGCAAAGCCCTGGTTGATCGGGTCATTGGCCGCCAGCCGGGCATCCGGGGTCAGCGCCGGAAAGCGTTCCGCCACTGGCGCCAAGCGCTGGATGCGTGCCACTTGAAACGGCCATTGCTCGGGGCTGATATGCCCGGCGGCGGGGTGGGTCCACACCAGGTAGAAGGGCCCGGCACTGGGTTTGTCGGTGGCCAGTGCAGGCCAGGGCTGGCTCGGGTCTTCCACGGCCAGCCAGGCCTGGGCCCCCTGGCGATTGAGCAGCGGCGCGGCGTTCAGCTCCGCAGCAAAACCGTCCAGGGCCACCGCTTGCAGGTGATCTTCGGCCTTCAGGCCATTGAGCAGGGCGGCCATGGGCACGGCCCGGTACTGCATGTCGCGGTTGTAGGAAACATCGTCCTTGACGGTGATGTCCCGGGCCTGTGGATGCTTGAGCAGGTCCTCGGTCTGCCAGGTGTGGCTGGCGGAGCCCAGGTCGATCAGTAATTGCGCAGCATGCAGCGGGCTGCTCAACAGCAGGGCAGCGCCAAGGAGGAAAATTTTCAATTGATGGCCGTCGGATCGTCGGTGAGGTCGTTGCCGGGAAGCATGCCGTCCGGTCGTGACACAGGGTCGAACGGGGCGTCCCGGAGTTCTTCGTAGTTGCCGCCGTTCACGATACCGAAATAGCCGTGTTTGACCAGGGTGTCTTCGGCTTTCAAGGCGTGCTGTTCAGTGTCGCTGTCGATTGCCACGGTGGCCTTGGAGGCTCGCACCACCTTGCGCAGGCCGAGGATCAGTGCGCCGTCGTTGATTTCGTCCACCACGCGGGTGATGTCGACGATTCCAGCCTGAGCGGTAGAGGCACCGAGCAAGGGCGCAAGGGCATTCCAATGGCGCATCAGTCTTGTCCGTGGCGAGCCTCGGAAAGACGGGTGCACAGGATCGTGCCCCGGTACGAGCCGGGGACAATTTTCCGTCTGGTGGATCGAGCAGCCACAGATCAGCCGATCACCTTGGTGAGATTCGGCAAGATCAACAGCAGTGTGGTTGCGAAGAGGATGAGCCCCGCTTGACGTACTTTCGAATGTTTGAACATGGCTGAATGCCTTTTGTTGTTATTCCTGAGCATCAATGCATGCCGGTTGGTGTACTCCACTCTGAGTCACTATGAACCGGCTATGTGTCCTTTTTCTGACCTGCTCCAGTGCAGAATCCGTCTGGAGCTTCCTACAGTCTCTACCTTAGGGGCCTTGAATCCTCTGGCTTAGATCCAATTCATATGAAGTTATCGGTGGAGTTTATTAAAGCGCTATATATCTGCCTGGTCGTCCCTTGGTCGCCCTCTGGCTAGACAGCTTGCGACCCTTCATCGGCAGAGCCCTTAGCTGGCTACCGTTCGTCTGAGCGTCGACGTCAAGGCGGCTGAGCGCATCGGTCATTGAATCCCGGGCTGCCGGGCCTAAGGTGGGGGCTCGACATTTCCCCCTGCACAGCGGTTCGAGGACGTCATGACCCAAGCTTTGATATTCGATGCGTTACGCACGCCCCGCGGCAAAGGCAAGGCCGATGGCGCCTTGCACAGCGTGAAACCGGTGAATCTCACCGCGGGCCTGCTGCGGGCTCTGCAGCAGCGCTGCGAGCTGGACACCAGCCAGGTGGACGACGTCGTCCTGGGTTGCGTGACCCCGATCGGCGATCAGGGCGCCGACATCGCCAAGACAGCGGTCCAGGCTGCGGACTGGGACGTGAGCGTGGCCGGGGTGCAGATCAATCGCTTCTGCGCTTCCGGGCTGGAGGCGGTCAACCTCGGGGCGATGAAGGTGCGTTCCGGGTTCGAGGAGCTGGTGGTGGTCGGCGGCGTCGAGTCCATGTCGCGGGTGCCCATGGGCAGCGACGGCGGTGCCTGGGTGCTGGACCCGGAAACCAACCTGCACAGCCATTTCACCCCCCAGGGGATTGGCGCCGACCTGATCGCGACCCTGGAGGGTTTCTCTCGGGAGGACGTCGACCACTTCGCCTTGCAATCCCAGCAAAAGGCCGCCCAGGCTCGGGCCAGTGGCGCCTTCGCCAAGTCGCTGGTGCCGGTGCAGGACCAGAACGGCATCGTGCTGCTGGACCATGACGAGTTCATTCGCGCCGATTCGACCCTGGAGGGGCTGGGCAAGCTCAAGCCAAGCTTCGAGATGATGGGACAGATGGGCTTCGACGCCACCGCGTTGCGGGTCTACAGCCACGTGGAGCGCATTCACCATGTGCACACCCCGGGCAACAGTTCCGGGATTGTCGACGGCGCGGCGCTGATGCTCATCGGCTCCGAGGCCAAGGGCCGTGAACTGGGGCTCACGCCACGGGCGCGGATCGTCGCCACGGCGGTCACCAGCACCGACCCGACCATCATGCTCACCGGCCCGGCACCGGCCACCCGCAAGGCCCTGGCCAAGGCCGGGTTGCGGGTCGAGGACATCGACCTGTTCGAGGTCAACGAAGCCTTTGCCTCGGTGGTGCTCAAATTCATCAAGGACATGGCAATCGACCCGGCCAAGGTCAACGTCAACGGTGGCTCCATCGCCATGGGCCACCCTCTGGGCGCCACCGGCTGCGCGATCCTCGGCACCTTGCTCGATGAACTGGAAACCCGGCGCCAGCGCTATGGCCTGGCGACCCTGTGCGTCGGCGGCGGCATGGGTATCGCCACCATCATCGAACGCCTCTGAGCCCCGACTTCAAGGAATTCCTTTCATGAGCGATGCCATCCGTTACGAAAAAGGCCAGGACCAGATCGTTGTTCTGACCATTGATATGCCGGGCCAGAGCGCCAACACCATGAACGCGGTGTACCGCGACGCCATGGCTGCTGCCGTGGCGCGGCTGCAGGCCGAGCAGGAGTCGATTGCCGGGGTGATCATCACCTCGGCGAAAAAGACCTTCTTTGCCGGCGGCGACCTCAATGAGCTGATCACGGTCGGCAAGCCCGAGGCCAAGGCGTTCTACGACAGGGTGCTGACCCTCAAGGGCCAGCTGCGCGCGCTGGAGACCCTGGGCAAGCCGGTGGTTGCGGCGATCAATGGTGCGGCCCTGGGCGGTGGCTGGGAAATCTGCCTGGCCTGCCATCACCGCGTTGCCCTGGACGATAAGGCGGTGCAGATCGGCCTGCCGGAAGTCACCCTGGGCCTGTTGCCCGGTGGCGGCGGGGTGGTGCGCATGGTGCGCATGCTGGGCCTGGAAAAAGCCCTGCCGTATCTGCTGGAAGGCAAGAAAGTGCGCCCGCAGCAAGCGTTGCAGGCCGGCCTGATCGATGCCCTGGCGACGGACCGCGACGACCTGCTGGCCAAGGCTCGGGCCTGGATCCTCGCCAACCCGACCGCCCAGCAGCCCTGGGATGTGCGCGGTTATCAGATTCCCGGCGGCACGCCATCGAACCCGAAGGTTGCGCAGATGCTGGCCATCGCCCCGTCGATTCTGCGGACCAAGACCCAGGGCTGCTTCCCCGCGCCGGAGAAGATTCTCTGCGCCGCCGTCGAAGGCGCCCAGGTGGATTTCGACACCGCGCACTTGATCGAGACCCGCTATTTCACCGAGCTGACCACCGGCCAGGTGGCGAAGAACATGATCGGCACCTTCTGGTTCCAGCTCAACGAGATCAATGCCGGTGGCTCGCGGCCCCAGGGCGTGCCGCCGCAAACCACGAAAAAGCTCGGGGTGCTTGGCGCCGGCATGATGGGCGCGGGCATTGCCTACGTCAGCGCGGTGGCGGGTATCGAGGTGGTACTCAAGGACATCAGCCTGGAGGCGGCAGAGAAGGGCAAGGCCCACTCGGCGGCGCTGCTGGAGAAAAAGGTGGCTCGCGGGCAACTGAGCCGCGAGCAGCGTGACGCGACCCTGGCGCGGATTCGCACCACCGCCGCAGCGCCGACCTGGCCGGTTGCGACCTGATCATCGAGGCGGTGTTCGAGGATCGCGAGCTCAAGGCCAAGGTGTCCAGGGCCGCGCAGCAAGTGGTCGGCAGCGAAGCGGTGATCGCTTCCAACACTTCGACCTTGCCCATCACCGGGCTGGCCACGGCGGTGCCGAATCCGGACAAGTTCATCGGCCTGCATTTTTTCAGCCCGGTGGAAAAGATGCCCCTGGTGGAAATTATCAAGGGCGCGCAGACCAGCGATGAAACCCTGGCCCGTGGGTTCGACTTCGTGCTGCAGATCAACAAGACCCCAATCGTGGTCAACGACAGCCGCGGCTTCTTCACCTCGCGGGTGTTCGGCACCTTCACCAACGAAGGGATCGCCATGCTCGGCGAAGGCATCGCGGCGCCCATGATCGAGACCGAGGCCCGCAAGGCCGGGATGCCGGTGGGGCCGCTGGCGATTTCCGACGAAGTCTCGTTGAGCCTGATGAGCCATATTCGCCGACAGACCGCCAAGGACCTGCAGGCTGAGGGCAAGCCGCCCATCGAGCATCCAGCGTTTGCCGTGATCGACCTGCTGCTCAACGAGTACCAACGTCCGGGCAAGGCCGCCGGTGGCGGTTTCTACGATTACCCGGCCAATGGCCAGAAGCATCTGTGGCCGCAGTTGCGCACGCGTTTCTACCGGGCTGACGGGCAGATTTCGCCCCAGGATGTGCGCGACCGCCTGCTGTTCGTCCAGGCCATCGAGACCGTGCGCTGTGTGGAGGAGGGGGTGTTGCAGTCCACCGCGGACGCCAACATCGGCTCGATCTTCGGCATCGGTTTCGCCGCCTGGAGCGGTGGCGCCCTGCAGTTCATCAACCAGTACGGGGTACAGGATTTCGTCGCCCGTGCGCAGTACCTCGCGGAGCAGTACGGCGAGCGTTTCAGGCCGCCGACCCTGCTGCTGGAAAAGGCCCGCCAGGGTCAGTTGTTCTGACACCTGCGGGCGCTAAATGAGCCGTTCCGGGGCTTGCCTTGTCGTGGTCTTTCAAGGCAGGCTCTGGGCTGTTCATTATTGCCATCGCCTTGTCAGGAATTTTTTATGTCGCTACGCATCTGCATTCTTGAAACCGATATCCTGCGTCCCGAACTGGTCGATCAATATCAGGGTTACGGGCAGATGTTCCAGCGCCTGTTCTCCCAGCAGCCCATCGCTGCTCAGTTCAGCGTCTACAACGTGGTCCAGGGTGATTACCCCAGTGATGAGTTGGAGTTCGACGCTTATCTGGTGACCGGCAGCAAGGCCGACTCCTTTGGCACCGACCCGTGGATCCAGACCCTCAAGACCTACCTGCTGGGCCGCTATGAGCGTGGCGACAAATTGCTGGGCATCTGCTTCGGTCACCAGCTGCTGGCATTGCTGTTGGGAGGCAAGAGCGAGCGGGCGAGCCAGGGCTGGGGTGTCGGTACCCACAACTACAAACTGGCGGCCAAGGCACCGTGGATGAGCCCGGTGGTGGAGGAGCTGACGTTGCTGATCAGCCATCAGGATCAGGTCACCGCCTTGCCGGAAAACGCCACGGTGATCGCTTCCAGCGATTTCTGTCCGTTCGCGGCCTACCACATCAACGATCAGGTGCTGTGCTTCCAGGGCCACCCCGAGTTCATCCACGACTATTCCCGGGCCCTGCTGGACCTGCGCCAGGAGTTTCTCGGCGAGCAGATCTACCAGAAGGGCGTGGCCAGCCTCGAGCATGAACACCACGGCGCTACCGTGGCGGAGTGGATGATGCGTTTCGTTGCCCACAAGCCCGAGGCCGCCTGAGCCAGGTCATGGCCCTGCCGCACTGTGCAGGGCCGTTGGTTCTCAGAGCCAGCCGGAACGCTTGAAGCTGGCCCAGAGGCCGACACAGCCCACAGTGATGAAACCCAGGACGCCAAAGTAGCCGTAGTGCCAGCTCAGCTCCGGCATGTTCTGGAAGTTCATCCCGTAGATCCCCGCTACCGCTGTCGGAAACGCCAGGATCGCTGCCCAGGCGGCGAACTTGCGTTGCACGATGCTTTGCCGTGAAGCCTCCAGCAGTACACCGATCTCGATGGTCTGGCTGGCGATATCGCGCAGGGTCGAAAGGTCTTCCATCTGCCGGGTGACGTGGATCTGCACATCCCGGAAGTACGGCCGCATGTTCTTGTCGATGAAGGGAAAGCTGAGTTTCTGCAGCTCTTCGCTGATCTCCACCATGGGCGCCACGTGGCGCCGCAGGCGCAGCACATCGCGGCGCAGGCCGTGCAGGTGCTGGATGTCCCGCTCGTTGAGGGAGTCACAGAGCACATTGCGCTCCAGCTCGTCGATTTCCGCGTGGATGGCTTCGCTGACCGGCTGGTAGTTCTCGGTAACGAAATCCAGCAGTGCATAGAGCACGAAGTCTTCGCCGTGCTCCAGCAGCAGCGGGCGCGCCTCGCAGCGCTGGCGAACGTAGCCGTAGGAGGCGGAGTGGCCGTTGCGCGCGGTAATGATGTAGCCGTTGCCGGCGAAGATATGGGTTTCGATGAACTCCAGCTTGCCCTGCGTGCGCACCGGCGAATAAGTGACGATGAACAGCGCATCGCCGAAGGTCTCCAGCTTCGGTCGGCTGTGCTTTTCCAGGGCATCCTCGATGGCCAGTTCGTGCAGCTTGAACTGGCGCTGCAGGTTGGCCAGCTCGTGGGCGTTGGGTTCTTCCAGGCCGATCCAGACAAAGTGGCCGGGTTTGGCGGCCCAGGCAGCGCCTTCGTCGAGGCTGATATCCGTGACTTTCTTTCCGCCGCTGTAGACGGCGGCAGCAACAACTCTACCCATGGTTCTGATTCACTTCTTCTTATCAATGGGGCGGTGACAGATCTGGTGCAGCTTAGCCTGCAATGCTCCATCAGAGTCACTGGCCGCGCGCGAGTTCGCCGACAAATAAAAGCCCGCGCAAGGCGGGCTTTCGGTGTTGCTCAGCTTCAGGCGGCTTGCAGTTGCCGATCCATGCTGGCAATGCATTCGCGCATCTGCTCGCGGCATTGGGCGATCAGCAGCGGCATGTCGTCCAGGGTCAGCCCGGCGGTGGGAATGGCCGGCAGCGAACGGATCAGGACCTTGCCGGCATTCCAGCGGTTCAGGCGCATGTGCTTTATGTAGCTGCTGACGCACACCGGGACAATCGGCACACCGGCGGCGATGGCCATCTGGAAGGCGCCTTTCTTGAAGGGCAGCAGCTCTTCGCCGAGGTTGCGGGTGCCTTCCGGGAAGACCCAGATCGAGGTGTCCTTGTGTTGCAGCGTATGGGTGGTGGTGAGCATCGAACGCCGCGCCTTGTGCGGGTTGCCGCGGTCAATCAGGACGTTGCCCGCCAGCCAGAACAGTTGGCCGAACAGCGGAACCCATTTCAGGCTCTTCTTGCCGATGCACACGGTGCGCCGGGGCACCACGTTGCCGAACACGAACAGGTCGTAGTTGGACTGGTGGTTGGCGATGATCACGCAGCTTTGGGGCTTGTCCATCAGCGGGCCGACCTCGGCCTTGACCCGCAGGCGCAGGATGCACATCGCCGGCCAGGCGTAGAGGCGGGCGCATAGGCGGCTGTTGTCCGGGTTGAATGGGCGGCACAGGCCGAGCAGCAGGCCCAAGCTGCCCGCCAGGACAAAGTGCAAGCCCATCAACGACATACGAAACAGATACAGCATCTAAACGGCCCACCGGGGACAAAAGGTGGCGCAGTGTACGGATGTGCACTGTTTTCGGCAATTGCCGTTCTCAGCCCGGAGATGGGCGATGTTTAAGTGCATGTTTCCGGCGATGCCTGGCAATGCTGGTCTAGAGCGCTTGCCAACGGTAGCCGAGGCCGGCAGTAAAACGCCCGGCGCGTGGGCCGGGCTTGTTCAAGCGGACACCGGGGACGTTCAGCCCAGGTGTTCCTGGTCCAGGATGATCGCGTTGTCCAGAGCGTCCAGCAGCGCCTTGCGCACCTTCAGCTTGGTGTTCTTGTGGGCCAGCATGTTGATCTTCTTCAGCTGGCGTGCGGCAGCCAGGGCGGCGCCTTGCAGTTCATCGGGGGTTACCACCTTGTCGAGGAAGCCGGCATCCACGGCGCTCTCGGGGGTGAACATCTCACCGTTGATGACCGAACGATGGAAAGCCGAACGACGCAGGCGGTCGCGGGCCAGTTCGATTCCGGCGTGGTGCATGGTCATGCCGATCTGCACTTCATTGAGGCCGATGCTGAAAGGGCCTTCGACGCCTATCCGGTAGTCCGCCGACAGCAGCAGGAACGCGCCCTTGGCCACTGCGTGCCCCGGGCACGCGACGATGACCGGGTAAGGGTGAGCGAGCAGGCGGCGCGCCAAGGTCGAGCCCTGGGTGACCAGGGCTACGGCTTCCTTGGGGCCGGCGGTCATGACCTTGAGGTCGTAGCCACCGGAAAGAATCCCGGGCTGGCCGGTGATGATCACCACCGCACGGTCGGCGGTGGCCTGATCCAGCGCCGCATTAAAGGCCGCAATCACGTCCGGGGAGATGGCATTGACCTTGCCATTGCTCAAGGTCAGGGTCGCGATACCGTCTTCGAGATGGTAGGAAATCAACTCACTCATGACGCAATTCCTTGTATTAGAAGTGCAGCAGAAGTTACCCACCACGAAAGCTGCGGTAAAGCGCCATGACTGACTGATGAGTCAGGCCCTGCACCGGCGATCGCCCTGCATGCCCCTGCGGATAACGCATGCTTTCTTCTATATAGCTACGGGCGAGGCTTGAGAATGGCTGGTTTGCCTTGCGATGAACCGGCCTGGCATTCCCCTTGGCCAGGGATCTTCCTTAAGCGCATGAAAATTCTGAAAAAAAAGTTTGCCATCTGAAAAGCTATCGACTACATTAGCGCGCCTCGACAGACTGAATCGGTTTGAAGAGATACGGTGAAGTGTCCGAGTGGCTTAAGGAGCACGCCTGGAAAGTGTGTATACAGGAAACTGTATCGAGAGTTCGAATCTCTCCTTCACCGCCACATTCGATGTACAGAAAACCCCTGGTTTCCTAGAGAAGCCAGGGTTTTTTTGCATTCAGGACGCATCTCGCCAAGGCTCGCCATTTCTCCTGGCCGCTTGCGACCTTGGCTGCAAAATTGCTTTGGATCAAGCCGCGCACCCAGTGTGCCGCCACTCGTCGGCGTTTTCCTCTCTTGAACAGCGGGTCGGCAAATGACTGTCTAGTCTCAAATGCCGTGACGGACGGTACTTTCCAGGCAATCAGGAGCTTGCCGGTGCTGTTCCGATGTTGGAGGGAGCTGGGTATGAGGAGTCTTGCTTATATTGAAGACAACGGGGATGAGTTCCCAATCAACAACTTGGTGCGTTGCGGTCAGGCCGCATTTGAAGTGGACGTTCAATCCACTGGCGTTGTTGTCAGCAAGAGAAAGACTGCGACGGTGCCGGTAGCCAGTAATACGATGTTTTTCCCCAAGGCGCTGCCGAAGAGGAAGTAATCCCGAGTACTGACAGGCCCCGCTTCATGCGGGGCTTTTTCTTGCCTGGAGGAGGAGGGCTGGAGCAGCTGCATCAAAACGTTCTTGGTTTTCTTGATAATCATTAAGAATGATTTCTATGCTTTTAGGAATTTTCTTATCTCAATTCGTTATAAGTAACGATATGTTCCTTATCCCGATTCAAGCGGGGCTGCGCATCCAGCGATGATGCCTTTATATGAAACGTGATAAGGAAATAAACGTGAAAGCCATTTTCAAACTCCTCGCACTCTCTGCTCTCGTTGCCGCAGCCACTGGCTGCACCAGCTACAACATCAGCCAGCCCTCCGCGCCGATCGACAGCCAGGTCAAGACTGATCTGAAGGCCGACGTGGCCGTGGGTGAAGCAATTTCGGGTCAGTCGTCGGTCAACATCCTGTTTGGTTTCCTGAAGTTTGGTGGCGATAGCCAGTTTGCCGACGGCGTAGCTTACGGTGGCGACGGCGGTGGTGCGCTGGGTGGCCTGGGCTTCGACCCGGTCAGCGCGGTCAAATCCGCTGCGGCTTTCAAGGCCGTCAAATCCTCGGGCGCCGACCTGATCGTTGCTCCGCGTTATGAAGTGAACGAAGAAAACTACTTCGTCTTCAAGAAAGTCTCCGTCACCGTCAAGGGCAATAAAGGCAGCATTCGTAGCATTCGTTGAACATCGCTGCGATCGAGCGACTTAGGTGGATACCGAAGCGATGCCGGCGCAGCGTCCCAATGAGCTGCCAGTCATCGATACGTTCTGAACATTTTCAGTAAGGTGAGCTGAAGATGCCTTGGAATGGGTGAAGCCCGGGGCCCGTTGATGTTGCTCCCATTGACGGACTCTTTTCACATAATCTTCACATCTGCCTGGGTAGGCTCAAAACATCCGTTAAAAAGCAGCATCCCTAGCCCGTCCCCCAGCGGGCTTTTTTTTGCTCGGTGATAAAACTCTTTTAAAATCAGCTGTCCAAGCCACCGGAGAGCAACCGGGTGCTGCCGCGACAGCTCGTATCGGGCGGCGTGGTGCTGGGCTTTTTTGTCAGATCGACAGTCTTTTTCGAGGTTCAAGTCATGCGTTTAACTCTACCTGCCCTGGTTGTGGGACTTCTGCTGGCTCAAGGCGCAATGGCCGGTGATGGGACTGCCGCTATCGGTGGCGGGCTCGGCGGTGCGTTGGGCAATGTGGTCGGGCAGAAGCTCGGCGGCAGCACCGGCGCGGCGATTGGTGCCGGGGTTGCCGGGGCGGCCGGTAGCGCGGCTGGCGCGCGCAAGGGTAGCCGCACCAAGGCGGCAATCGGCGGTGGTCTGGGCTCGGCCGGTGGTTCGCTGATCGGCAATCGTCTGGGTGGCAGCACCGGTTCTACCGTTGGCGCAGGTATTGGTGGCGCGGCCGGCGGAGCCCTGGGCAGCAGCATGGGTCACAAGAAGCGTCATTGATCTGGCCTGATGTCAGGAAAACCCGGCCATGCGCCGGGTTTTTCATGTGGGGTGCTCCAAGCTTCGCCATACTCAAGGCACTCAGTCCCGAGTTTCTAGGAGACCGTCATGCCTCGTGAGACGCCAGGCCAGGCTCAGCCTGTGGCGGAGGAACCGGACGTCATCAACGACCCCGGGAATGAAGATCCCGGCTCCTTGCTGGACGATGCGCTAGTGCCCCTGCAAGAGGCCCCGGAAGACGCCGAAGCCCCGCGCAAGCCTGCTGAATGAAGCCTCTGCACGCTCCTCCAGCCCCCTTGGTTGCTCCCGACCCAGGGCCGCCGCTATGCTGCTGAATCCTTTAACTGATGAACTGCCAAAAAAACGGGCCGTACCTGAGCCGCTCCCTGGAATGTACTTTTGCTAACGGATCAGATGCGATGAATGCACAGTTGAATGATATGGGGCCGATCAAGGCGGTCATTTTCGACATGGACGGCTTGCTCCTGGACACCGAGGGCATCTACACCGAGATCACCCAGTTGATCGCCGAGCGTTATGGCCGCACCTACGATTGGACCATCAAGCAGAACATCATCGGTCGAGGCGCCGGCGACCTCGCGCGCTATGTGGTCCAGGCCCTGGACCTGCCGATCACCGCCGAGGAGTTTTTGGTCATGCGCGAGCCGCTGATGCGCGAGCGTTTTCCGCGTGCCGAGGCCATGCCCGGTGCCCAGCAACTGGTGCGGCACTTGAAGGCGCACAGGATCCCCATCGCGGTCGGTGCCAGTTCGTCGCAGATGTCGTTCGGCGAGAAAACCACCCGCCATGGCGACTGGTTCGCGCTGTTCGACACCATCGTCACCGCCGATGACCCGGAAGTGACGGCGGCCAAGCCGGCGCCGGACATCTTCCTCACCGCGGCCCGCCGCCTGGGCGTGGCACCGCAAGAGTGCCTGGTATTCGAGGATTCGCCGTTTGGCGTGACCGCTGCCAGGGCTGCTGGCATGAGCGTGATTGCGGTTCCTGATCCGGCCATGGCCGATAGCAAGTTTGCCCACGCCCACGGGATCATCCGTTCGCTCAAGGGCTTTCAGCCGGCCGCCTGCGGTTTGCCACATCTGCACTGGTCCTGATGCTGAGCTACAGCAAAGCGCTGTTGGGAAGACAATGACAGACGGGTCGCCAGTCACCGGCGGCCCGTTTTTTTTGCCTGATATCAGGCGCTGAAACCACCGTCGATGCTCAAGCTGGCGCCAGTGATGTAGCCCGCTTCAGGGCTGGCCAGGTAGGCCACGAAACCGGCGACCTCCTCGGCGTGGCCATAACGGCGGATGGCCATCAGGTCCATCAGGCTCGCGGCGAAGTCGCTGTCGGCGGGGTTCATATCGGTGTCCACTGGACCTGGCTGCACGTTATTGATGGTGATGCCCTTTGGGCCCAGATCCCGGGCCAGGCCCTTGGTCAGGCCCACCAGCGCAGCCTTGCTCATGGCATAAGGGCCGCCACCGGGGAAGGGCATGCGCTCGGCATTGGTGCTGCCGATATTGATGATGCGACCGCCTTCGCCCATGTGTCGCGCGGCTTCCTGGGTGGCGATAAAGACGCTGCGTACATTGATCGCCAGGGTCTGGTCGAAGTCTTCCAGCTTGAACTCCTCCAGTGGCGCCACGGCCAGTACTCCGGCGTTGTTGACCAGGATATCGAGGCGGCCAAAGGCCTGGACGGTGCTGTTCACCGCGCGACGAATGGCTTGCGCGTCGGCACTGTCGGCCTGGATCGCCAGGGCCTTGCCGCCTTTGGCAGTGATGCTGTCCTGCAGCGCCTGGGCCTTGCTCACCGAACTGACGTAGGTAAAGGCGACGCTGGCGCCTTCTGCGGCCAGGCGCTCGACGATGGCCGCGCCGATACCGCGGGAACCGCCTTGGATCAGGGCCACTTTGCCGCTGAGGTTGTGCTTGCTCATGTGCTTCTCCAGAGATTCAAGGCCGGGTTGCCTTGTGCTTGGGGCGAGTATCTGCCGCTGATTAGCCTCTGAGTAGCCAGTAATTCCTCTATTCTGTGTAAACCAAAAGTTTAGAGTGGCCAGCTATGGAAGCCTTCAGCAGTATCGAGTGTTTTGTCCGCAGCGCTGAGGTGGGCAGTTTTGCCGAGGCTGCGCGGCGGCTCGGGTTGACCCCGGCGGCAGTGGGTAAGAGCGTGGCCAAGCTGGAAGCCCGGGTCGGTGTGCGCCTGTTCCAGCGCAGTACCCGGCGCTTGACCCTGACCGAGGCGGGGCGGCTGTTCCTTGCCGAAGTCGCTGACAGCCTGCAGACCATCCAGAACGCCGTCAGCACCCTGGCCGACGCCCAGGGACGTCCGGCCGGTACGCTCAAGGTCAGCATGGGCACGGTGTTCGGTGGGCTGTACATAGTGCCGATGCTCGGGGCCTTTCTGCAGCGCTACCCGGACATCCATCCCGACTGGCATTTCGACAATCGCCAGGTGGACCTGATCGGTCAGGGTTTCGATGCCGCCATCGGTGGTGGTTTTGAACTGCCTCAGGGAGTGGTTGCTCGGCGCCTGTCACCGGCCCATCGGGTGCTGGTGGCGAGCGCGGATTACCTGCAGGAGCGTGCGCCGATCAATGGCCCGCAAGACCTGCGGCATTGCCGGGGGATTCTTATCCGCTCACCGCAGACTGGGCGTATCCGCACCTGGCAGATGACTGGCCGGGGAGGGCAGATGTGCCCTTTGGAGCTCAAGGCCAGTATGACCATGAGCGACTCCGAGGCCGCCTGCATCGCTGCGGCCCAGGGCCTGGGGCTGGCTTTGGTGAGCATGCCGTTTGCCATCAACTACCTGGACTCCGGCGCCCTGCAGCGGGTGTTGCCGGACTGGTACGTGGATGACGGTTTCACCTCGATCTACTACGCCGAGCACAAGATGCTGCCGGGCAAGACCCGGGCCTTCGTCGACTTCGTCATTCACCAGTTTGCCGAGCAGGGCCTGGCGCGGCGTTTCAGCGCCGCCTGAGGCGGCGCTGTCCGGCGGTTTCTCAGCGACCGAAGCGGGGCGGCCAGCCGATCACCTGTTTCTGGCGTGGCGTGGCATAGGTGCGCACCTTCGAGGTGGACAGCCCCAGGCGCACCAGGGATTCGGCGACGGTGACCGCCGCCGTCACCCCATCCACCACCGGCACCCCGGTGCGCTGGCGAATCTGTTCATCCAGCCCGGCCATGCCGCCACAGCCCAGGCAGATCACTTCGGCCTTGTCCTCGGTCACCGCCCGTTCGGCCTGGCGCACGATGGCTTCCACCGCCCGCAGCGGGTCTTCCTCCAGTTCCAGCACCGCCAGGCCGCTGGCCCGCACCGAGGCGCAGCGCTCGTAGAGCCCGGACAGTTTGAGCCGGTCTTCGATCAGCGGCACGGTGCGATCCAGGGTGGTGACCACCGAATAGGCGTGGCCGAGGAACATCGCGGTGCTGGCGGCGGCGTCGGTGATGTCCACCACCGGCACATTCAGCAACTCCTGCAGGCCTTCGCGGCCGTGCTCGCCGTAGCCGGCCTGGATCACTGCGTCATAGGGCTGGTCGTAGGCCAGCACTCGATCCATCACGGCGATGGCCGCCAGGTAGCTTTCGAAGTTGCCTTCCACCGATTCGGCGCCGAAGTAGGGGGTCAGGCCGACGATCTCGGTGCCCGGCGCCGCCACGCTTTGCGCCTGGCGGGCGATGGCCTGGGTGATGGAGTCGGTGGTGTTGACGTTGACCACGAGAATTCGCATGAGGGTTCCTTGCAGGTTGGGCGGTTCAGGCCCGGCACGCCGGGCCGTTCAGGTTCAATGACTGACGTTGTCCACGGCGATGGATTCGCCACTGATGTCGGCGTACCCGGGCTGGCGCTTGGCGATGATCAGGTACAGCAGGCCGGCGATAGCGGCGCCGATCAGCCAGGAAAACGGCGAGACGCTGGCAAAGCCCGGCACCAGGGCCAGCACGATGGCGATCAGCGCCGCGGGAATAAAGGCCGCCAGCGCCCGCAGATTGATCCCGCGGCTGTAGAAATAAGCCCCTTGCGGGTCTTCGCTGTAGAGCTGCGGCACGTTGACCTGGGCTTTGCGCAGGATCCAGTAGTCCACCATGATCACCCCGTACAGCGGGCCGAGCAGGGCGCCGAGGCCGGAGAGGAAATACACGATCACCAGCGGGCTGTTGTACAGGTTCCACGGCAGGATCAGCACCGCCAGCGCCGCACTGATCAGCCCGGCGCGGCGGAAGGTCAGGTACTTGGGCGCCAGGTTGCTGAGAACGAAGGCCGGGGCGACGAAGTTGGCCATGATGTTCACCGCCACGGTGACGATCAGGAAGGCCAGGCAGCCCAGCACCAGGAACAGCGTGTTGGGGATCGAGGCAATGATCTCGGTGGGGCTCTCGATGACCCGGCCGTTGATCTGGAACTGTGCGCCGCACAGCAGCACGGTGATGGTCGCGAACACCAGGATGTTCACTGGCAGGCCCCAGAAGTTGCCAACCTTGATGGTCTTGCGGCACGGCGAGGAGCGGGCGAAATCGCAGAAGTTGAGAATCAGCGTGCCGTAGATCGCCAGCCACAGGGCGCCACCGGCGAAGATCTGCCGCCACATTTCGCCACCGCTCAGCGGCTCGCGGATCGACCAGGCAATCTGCCCGTCGGCCTGGGTGTACATCCACCCGGCGAGGCAGGCCACGGTCAGCAGAATGATCGGCCCGGCGAAGGCTTCGTAGCGGCGGATCATTTCCATGCCGTAGGCGAGGATGACCAGCTGCACCAGCCAGATCACCACGAAACAGGCCCAACCCAGGCTCGACAGGCCGAGGATCGAGTTGTGGTCGTAGTCGGCGAACCCCGGATGAATGGCCGTGAGCAACACCCGAAACACCACCGAGGCCAGGTAGGTCTGGATGCCGAACCAGGCGATCGCGATCACCGCGCGGATCAGCGCCGGTATCTGCGCGCCATGGATGCCGAAGCTGATGCGGCTGATCACCGGGAACGGCACGCCGGTCTTCTGCCCCATGTAACCGGACAGGTTCATGAAGAAATACACCAGTGCCGCGCCTATGCCCAGCGACAGCAGGATCTGCCAGCCACCCAGCCCCAGGGCGTAGAGGCCGATGGCAAAGGAGTAGTTGGCGATGTTGTGCACGTCGTTGGTCCACAGGGCAAAGATGCTGTAGCCACCCCAGCGCCGACCCTCGACCTTGGTCGGTGCCAGGTCGCGGTTATGCAGGCGCGGGCTGAGGACAATAGGGTGCGGGTGGGGATCGGCGACGGGGTGCTGGGCGTTGGGCGAATGCAGCGAGGAGGGCAGATCCAGTGCGATGTTGTTGGAAGGGCTGGTACGCATTCCGGCATGCTCCTGATTCCGGCCCTGGATGACTGTGCTTGAGCGCAAGGCTCGACAATCTTCGTCGCAGGGGAGGAATCACTGGGTTCGGGGCATCTGCAGCTTGAGCCGTGGATCAGGCGTGCGGACGGTTAGTGTATGTATGTTTTGATTTTTTTGTATACAAAACATAAGTCGACTAAAGCCACTTCTGTGCCAATTTCGTGACTATGAAATTGGCTGCTGATTTCGTTTTGTTATGGTTTGTTCCTAACCATCTGAAAATATGTGATTAAAAATTGACCGTTTGAACAGGTATTTATTTTTTGTCGGGCACGGCTGGGCACCGCATGGAGAGTGGCGGAAGAAAGGCCTGTAACCTTTTGGGGCGGGTGCTGTTTTATGTGCACACAAAAATGGCACTGATGGTGACATTTTTGTGTACATGTTTTGTTGCGAGTTGGCGTTTTAGTACGGGTGCCCGTAAGGAGCGCCCGCAGGGAAGGGGTCAGGCTTTGCTGATGAGGTTGCCGGCGTGCAGGCCACATTCCTTTTGGGTGGCTTCCTCCCACCACCAGCGGCCTTCGCGCTCGTGCTGGTTGGGCAGTACCGGGCGTGTGCAGGGTTCGCAGCCGATGCTGATGAAACCGCGTTCATGCAGGCTGTTGTACGGCAGTTCGAGCATGCGGATGTAACCCCAGATCTCCTCGCTGCTCATCTGCGCCAGCGGGTTGAACTTGTACAGGGGGCGCTCCGGGGTGGAGAAGGCGCTGTCGATTTCCAGCACCGCCACCTGGCTGCGGGTGCCTGGGCTCTGGTCGCGGCGCTGGCCGGTGGCCCAGGCACTGACCGTGGACAGTTTGCGTCGCAGCGGCTCGATCTTGCGGATGCCGCAGCATTCGCCATGGCCATCCTTGTAGAAGCTGAACAGGCCCTTTTCCTTGACGAAGGGTTCGAGCTTGCTGTGGTCCGGCGAGATCAGTTCGATGTCGATCTTGTAGTGTTCGCGCACCTGATCGATGAAGCGATAGGTTTCCGGGTGCAGGCGCCCGGTGTCGAGGCTGAACACCTTGACGTTCTTGTTCAGCTTCCAGGCCATGTCCACCAGCACCACGTCCTCGGCGCCGCTGAAGGAGATCCACAGGTCATCGCCGAACTGGGAGAAGGCCAGCTTGAGAATGTCCTGGGCGGATTTGTTGGCATAGGTCGCGGCGAGTTCAGCGACGTCGAACGATGGGGTCATCAGGGCGGTTTCCTACAGGTCGGTGGCGCTGTGCGCTCTATAGGGGGGCGATCTTAACAAAATCCACCCGGCCCTGGCGCGCTCCTCTGCGTTGCACCTGCGCAGGCGAGTCGCTAGAGTTCGGCAGTCCTTTTGCTCGCTCAACTTCAATAATCAGAACCAATGGGAGTGTCTTGTGGAAATTGCCTGTCTCGATCTGGAAGGTGTACTGGTCCCGGAAATCTGGATCGCCTTTGCCGAAAAAACCGGGATTGAATCCCTCAAGGCAACCACCCGGGATATTCCCGACTACGACGTATTGATGAAGCAGCGCCTGCGGATTCTCGACGAGCACGGCCTGAAGCTGTCCGACATCCAGGAAGTGATCGCCACCCTCAAGCCCCTGGACGGCGCGGTGGAGTTCGTCAACTGGCTGCGCGAGCGTTTCCAGGTGGTGATTCTCTCCGACACCTTCTATGAGTTTTCCCAGCCGCTGATGCGCCAGCTGGGCTTCCCGACGCTGCTGTGTCACCGCCTGATCACCGATGACGGCGGTCGGGTCACCGGTTACCAGCTGCGTCAGAAGGACCCCAAGCGCCAATCGGTGCTGGCCTTCAAGAGCCTGTACTACCGGGTGATCGCGGCGGGGGATTCCTACAACGACACGACGATGCTCGGCGAGGCCGATGCCGGCATCCTGTTCCATGCCCCGGACAACGTGATCCGCGAGTTCCCGCAGTTCCCCGCGGTGCACAGCTTCGCCGAGCTGAAGCAGGAATTCATCAAGGCTTCCAACCGCGCCCTGAGCCTGTAAACCGCACCTGTAGCCGCTGCCGCAGGCTGCGATCGACTCCGAAGGAGGCGTCGCTCTTGAGGTCCTGAAGCCCCTGCGGGGCTTGTCGCAGCCTGCGGCAGCGGCTACAGGGGTCAGAGCTTCTGCAGCGTCTCCAGCAACACCCGCACCTTGGTGATGGATTCCTGGTACTCCGCCTGCCAGTCCGAATCCGCGACTATCCCGCCGCCACCCCAGCAACAGATCTGCCCGTCCTTGGCCAGCAGGCTGCGGATGGCGATCGAGCTGTCCATTTCCCCGCGCACGTCCAGGTACAGCAGCGAGCCGCAGTACAGGGCGCGGCGCGTCGGTTCCAGCTCGTCGATGATCTGCATCGAGCGGATCTTTGGCGCGCCGGTGATCGAGCCGCCGGGGAAGCTGCCGGCAATCAGGTCCAGGGCGTCCTTGCCGGGTGCCAGTTCGCCGGTGACGCTGCTCACCAGGTGGTGCACGTTGGGGTAGCTTTCCAGGCTGAACAGCTCCGGCACTCGCACCGAGCCGGTACGGCAAGTGCGCCCCAGGTCGTTGCGCAGCAGGTCGACGATCATCAGGTTTTCCGCGCGGTCCTTGGGGCTGGCCAGCAGCTCGGCGGCGTTGGCCGCGTCTTCGGCCGCGTCCCGGCCGCGCGGGCGGGTGCCCTTGATCGGCCGGGTTTCCACCCGGCCCTGGCTGACATGAACGAAGCGCTCCGGCGACAGGCTGAGCACCGCGCCGCCCTCGGGCAGGCGCTGGAAGCCTGAGAACGGAGTGGGGCAGGCCGCGCGCAGGGCGCAGTAGGCGGCCCAGGGATCGCCCTGGTACTGGCCGCGAAAGCGCTGGGCGAAGTTCACCTGATAGCAGTCGCCGGCCTGGATGTAGTGCTGGATACGCTGGAATGCCTGGCGATAGTCCTCGGCGCCGAGGTCGGGCTGCAGGGGGCTGGCCAGCTTGAACGTCGATCCTGGCGATGGCAGTGGCTGGCTGAACAGCTGGATCAGGCGCCGACGCTCCGCCTCTTCCAGGCTGGGGTGGAACAGCAGTTGGCTGGTGCCCGCCCGGTGGTCATTGATCAGCGCCCAGGCGTACAGGCCGAAGCGCGCGTCCGGCAGGTGCAGGTCATCCCGGGCCTGGCTCGGCAGGCGCTCCAGATGGCGGCCGAAGTCGTAGCTGAGGTAGCCGATCAGGCCGCCGGCGAAGGGCAACTCATAGGGCGCCGGGACTTGGGCCGGGCCCAGCTGCTGCAGGTTGTGCCGCAGACGCTGGAGGAAGTCGCCGCCACTTTCGTCGGCGGCCACCGTCAGTTCGGCCAGCGGCCAGGCGCTGAGCAGGTCATAGCGGCCGCGCTCGGCGCTGGGCCGGCCGCTGTCCAGCAGCACGGCGCCGGGAGCGTGTTCGATTGCCGCGAAATATTCGGCGGGGTTGGCGCGATAGGGGAGCGGGTGTACGGAACAGGTCAACATGCGGGGCAAATCAGCCATCGGAGCGCGGTTGGCGATTGTATGCCTGTGCAGGAGTTGCTCCTAGAGGGGATGTCGGTGATTGCCTGATTCACGGCGCATTCACCGACCGGTAGCCGCTGCCGCAGGCGGCGAAAAGGTCCGCAGGACCTTGTGTTCGCAGCCCGCAGCCGCGGCTATCAGCCTTCCATCGGGGGGATGTGACCGAACAGGTCCTGGGCGAAGCGCACCCGCTCTTCGACGCTTTCCACGATGCCCCGGGCCTTGAGTGCCTCAAGGTGGGCTTCAATGGCGTGGGTGCGCTGGGTCAGGCCACAGTCGTTGGCGATCTGGATGTTCAGCCCCGGACGGGCGTTGAGTTCGAGAATCAGCGGGCCCTTGTCCTGGTCCAGGACCATGTCCACGCCGATGTAGCCCAGGCCGCAGAGCTCGTAGCAGCCGGCCGCCAGCTTCATGAAGCCGTCCCAGTAGGGCAGTTGCACGCCGTCCACGGCGTTGGTGGTGTCCGGGTGCTTGGCGATGATGTTGTTCAGCCAGGTGCCGCGCAGGGTCAGGCCGGTGGCCAGGTCGACCCCGACGCCGATGGCGCCCTGGTGCAGGTTGGCCTTGCCCCCGGACTGGCGGGTCGGCAGGCGCAGCATGGCCATCACCGGGTAGCCCATGAGCACGATGATGCGGATGTCCGGCACGCCTTCGTAGCTGATGCTCTTGAAGATCTGGTCCGGGGTCACCCGGTATTCGATCAGCGCCCGGTCGCGGTGGCCGCCCAGGGAATACAGGCCGGTGAGGATGCTGGAAATATGGTGCTCGATTTCCTCGTGGCTGATGATCTTGCCCGACACCGTGCGATAACGGCCCTCGAAGCGGTCGGCGATCACAATGATGCCGTCACCGCCAGCGCCCTGGGCCGGCTTGATCACGAAGTCGTTGCGTTCACCGATGATCGCATCGAGCTTGTCGATTTCCTTCTCGGTGGAGATCACCCCGTACAGTTCCGGCACATGGATGCCGGCCTTGATCGCCCGCTCCTTGGTGATGATCTTGTCATCGACGATGGGGTACAGGCTGCGCTTGTTGTACTTGAGCACGTAGTCGGCGTTACGCCGGTTGATGCCCATGATTCCCCGCGCTTCCAGGGCTTTCCAGGTCTTCCACAGGCCGAACATCAGGAGTCGGCCTTGACGAAGGCTTTGAAACGCACGAGCTCCGTCAGGCGGTAGCCGCGATAGCGACCCATCGCCAGCATGAAGCCCACCAGGATCAGCAGCATCGCCGGGAAGGTGAAGACGAAGTAGGTCAGCTCCGGCACGCTCATGATCAGGTGCGCCAGGGAGGCGGCGAACAGGGTGCCGATGGCGACTTTCATCGCGTGGCCGCCGCCGCGCTCTTCCCAGGTGATGGACAGGCGTTCGATGGTCATGGTCAGGATCACCATCGGGAACAGCGCCACCGACAGGCCGCGTTCCAGGCCCAGCTTGTGGCTGAACAGGCTGATGGCGGCGATCAGCACCACGACGAAGGTCAGCACCACCGACAGCCGCGGCAGCATCTGCAGTTTCAGGTGTTCGAGGTAGGAGCGCAGGGACAGCCCCAGCGCGGTGATCACCGTGAACAGCGCGATGCCGAAGCCCAGCTGGGTTTCGCGGAACGCCAGGGCGATCAGCACCGGGGTGAAGGTGCCCAGGGTCTGCAGGCCGATCAGGTTGCGCAATACCAGGATCACCAGCACGCCGATGGGGATCATCACCATGATCATGAAGGTCTGCTGGGTCTGCAGCGGCAGGCCGTACAGCGAGTATTCGAGGAAGTTGGCGTCGGTGTTCTCGTCGGTCAGCTTGGCCAGGCGAATGGCGTTCATTTCGCTGTTGTTGAGGCTGAAGGTGACGTTGGCTTTCTTGCCGCCATCGACGGTGATCAGGTTGTCGTCACCGGTCCACCACAGCAGGCGGTCGCTGGGCATGCCCTGTTCGCCGGTTTCCGGGTTGAAGTACAGCCAGTCAGTGCCGTTGAAGCTGCGCAGCCAGAGCTCCGGGGTCTGTGGCTGGTCGGCCACCAGGCGGATGGTGTGGACCTTCTCCATCGGCACATGAGCGATGGACAGCAGCAACTCGACGATCTTGGCCTTGTTGGCGCTGGACGAGTCGCCAGCCAGCAGCAGCTTGGCGTTGTCGTCATTGGCGTTGTTGACGCGCTTGATGGCTTCGCTGATGAAGGTCTCAACGTCCGCCGAGTGCTGGCGGATCGGCGCCAGCAGGGCGTCGGCAGCGATCTTTTCCGGGCCTTCCACGGCCATGCTGTCACGGAAGGTCGGGCCCTTGACCTTGGCTTTCTCGGCGCTGTAGCGCTTGGTCAGCACCAGGCGGTAGTACAGGGTCTGGTTGCCCTTGGCCCGGCGCGCCGACCAGGTGACCTTGCGGTTGCCGTCGACGCGGTTCACCGCCACCCCGTAGTTGTTGGAAATGAAGCTTTCGTTAAGGCTCACGTAGTCCCGGCTCAGGGGCGGCACGAACATCTGGATCTTGATCGGGTCCTTGCCGTTGGCGACGAATTCGACCTTGGCATCGATGTTCCACAGATCGTCGGTAGCGTCTTCGGTCACCGGAATGCCGAGCACGAAAATCTGATAGGCCGTGATCGAAATGCCCAGCACCACCAGGATGGCGATCAGGACTTTCAGATGAAGGGTAAGAGAGCGCATTGGAATTACTCTGCGGTATGAGCGTCGGTGGCGCAGGCGGGTTTGCCAGCAGCGTATTTAAGACTGGGGTCGACCAGCGCATCGAAGCGTTTCAAGGCTTCGGAGCCAATCAGCAGCGGGTATTGGAAGGCGCTGCGGTCGGTCAAGTTCACTTCGATGCTGCGCAAGGCACTGCCCATGCACACATCCAGGGCGATGACCGGGCGGGCGGTGTAGTTCTTGTCCTCATCGGGGTCGTAGTCGCCGGCGCGGCGCTTGATCTTGCTGACCCGGGCCAGGGGCCGTTCGATGGGGTGGGAATGGGCGGCGTCGATGGCCAGGTAGAAGCGTACCCAGGACTCGCCATTGCGCTTGAAGCGCTTGATATCGCGGGCGCTCAGGGAAGCGGTCTTGGCCCCGGTGTCGAGCTTGGCCGCCACTTCCAGGTCGATGCCCGACAGTCGTGCGTATTCATTCAAACCGTAGACGGTCTTGCCAGCGGCGGCGCTGATGCCGGGCAGGGCAAGCAGGCAGAGCAATAGGGGAAGGGCCTTGAGTCTCATAGATCCTGATGGGCATGGGTTCTTCAGTTCAAGGCGACTGGCACGGCTGCGCAAGCTCCTTCGTATGCGTGCCATTAAAAGATGACAGGCCAATGCGGGCGGCATTCTAGCATGCTGGTTTTATGGCGCCAGCGCCGGGGCGGGGCCTTTTGTCTCGTTCTGGTGCAAAGGGTTATTAGACGATTGTCGACAATCTCTATTTTTCCTTTGACTGTATTCGCTGTATTGGCTAGTTTTTGCCTCATTGATTTTAAAGGTGTCGACAATATGCTGGAGCAACTCGAACACCCGATGCCGGCGCAGGACGATTCTGAAACCCTGTCCGAAAACGTCTTCCGGCGGATCCAGGCGGCCATTGTCAAGGGTGAGATTGCCCCAGGCAGCAAGATCTCCGAGCCCGAGTTGGCGCGCACCTACGGCATCAGTCGCGGTCCTCTGCGCGAAGCCATCCACCGCCTGGAAGGCCAGCGTCTGCTGGTGCGGGTGCCGCACGTCGGCGCCCGGGTGGTATCCCTGAGCCACGCCGAGCTGATCGAACTCTACGAAATCCGTGAATCCCTGGAAGGCATGGCCTGTCGCCTGGCGGCGGAGCGCATGACCACCGAGGACATCAATGAACTGCGCCGGGTGCTCGATACCCACGAGTGCGACGCCGCCTTCCAGGCCGGGGTCGGCTACTACCAGCAGGAAGGGGATTTTGACTTCCACTATCGGATCATCCAGGGCGCTGGTAACCGCACCCTCACGCAAATGCTCTGCGGCGAGCTGTATCAACTGGTGCGCATGTATCGCATCCAGTTTTCCGCGACCCCCAACCGCCCGCACCAGGCCTTTGCCGAACACCACCGGATTCTCGATGCCATTGCCGATCGCGACGGCGAACTGGCCGAGTTGTTGATGCGCCGCCACATCGGCGCCTCGAAACGCAATATTGCGCGTCACTACCAGGACAGCGCCCATCAGACAGCCACTCCACGAGGTGAGTCATGAGTTCCAACAAGAGCACTCCAGGCCAGCGTTTCCGCGATGCGGTCGCCAGCGAACAGCCGTTGCAAGTGGTCGGCGCGATCAACGCCAACCACGCCCTGCTGGCCAAGCGCGCCGGTTTCAAGGCGATCTACCTGTCGGGCGGCGGGGTCGCCGCCGGTTCCCTCGGCGTGCCTGACCTGGGCATCACCGGCCTCGACGACGTCCTCACCGACGTGCGCCGCATCACCGACGTCTGCGACCTGCCGCTGCTGGTGGACGTGGACACCGGCTTCGGTTCCTCGGCCTTCAACGTGGCGCGCACCGTCAAGTCGATGATCAAGTTCGGCGCCGCGGCGATCCATATCGAAGACCAGGTCGGCGCCAAGCGCTGCGGTCATCGCCCGAACAAGGAGATCGTGTCCCAGCAGGAAATGGTCGACCGCATCAAGGCCGCGGTGGATGCCCGCACCGACGACAGCTTCGTGATCATGGCGCGCACCGATGCGCTGGCGGTGGAAGGCCTGGAATCGGCCCTGGAACGCGCCGCGGCGTGCATCGAGGCCGGCGCCGACATGGTGTTCCCGGAAGCCATCACCGAGCTTGAGATGTACAAGATCTTCGCCGACCGGGTGAAGGCGCCGATCCTGGCCAACATCACCGAATTCGGCGCCACCCCGCTGTACACCACCGAACAGTTGAAATCTGTGGATGTTTCCCTGGTGCTGTACCCGCTGTCGGCGTTCCGTGCCATGAACAAGGCGGCGGAAAACGTCTACACCGCGATCCGTCGCGACGGCACCCAGCAGAACGTGATCGACACCATGCAGACCCGCATGGAGCTCTACGAGCGCATCGACTACCACAGCTTCGAACAGAAGCTCGACGCGCTGTTCGCGCAGAAGAAAGGCTGAATGAGGTTTTGTGGGAGCGAGCTTGCTCGCGATGGCCGTCAACGCTAATGCGCAGCCCCTGATTCGCTGGGGCGCGCGGGCCTGGATCGCGAGCAAGCTGGCTCCTACAGTGTCGGGGTGAGTCCCGACCAACGAAGTTGCCAAGTCCCTAACAAATTCAAGATTGGAGAGAGCAATGGCCGAAGCAAAAGTATTGAGTGGCGCAGGTCTGCGCGGCCAGGTCGCCGGGCAAACCGCGCTGTCCACCGTGGGCCAGGCCGGTGCCGGATTGACCTACCGCGGCTATGACGTGCGCGAACTGGCGGCCGATGCGCAGTTCGAGGAAGTCGCCTACCTGTTGCTGTACGGCGACCTGCCGACCCAGGAACAACTGGCCGCCTACAGCGCCAAGCTGAGCAAGCTGCGCGACCTGCCACAAGCCCTGAAGGAAGTGCTGGAGCGGATTCCGGCCCAGGCCCATCCGATGGACGTGATGCGCACCGGTTGCTCGTTCCTCGGCAACATCGAGCCGGAGAAGGACTTCTCCCAGCAGCACGATGTCACCGACCGCCTGCTGGCGGCCTTCCCGGCGATCATGTGCTACTGGTACCGCTTCAGCCATGAAGGCGTGCGCATCAACTGCGTCAGCGACGAGCAGACCATCGGTGGCCACTTCCTGCACCTGCTGCACGGCAAGAAGCCCAGCGACTTGCACGTCAAGGTGATGAACGTGTCGCTGATTCTCTACGCCGAGCACGAGTTCAACGCCTCCACCTTCACCGCCCGGGTCTGTGCCTCGACCCTGTCGGACCTGTATTCGTGCATCACCGCCGCCATCGGTTCGCTGCGTGGCCCGCTGCACGGTGGCGCCAACGAGGCGGCCATGGAGCTGATCGAACGCTTCCAGAGCCCCGAGGAGGCGACCGCCGAATTGCTGCGGATGCTGGAGCGCAAGGACAAGATCATGGGTTTTGGCCACGCGATCTACAAAGACAGCGACCCGCGCAACGAGGTGATCAAGGGCTGGTCGAAGCAGCTGGCTGACGAAGTCGGTGACAAGGTGCTGTTCCCGGTGTCCGAAGCCATCGACAAGACCATGTGGGAGCAGAAGAAGCTGTTCCCCAACGCCGACTTCTACCACGCCTCGGCGTACCACTTCATGGGCATCCCGACCAAGCTGTTCACCCCGATCTTCGTCTGCTCGCGCCTGACCGGCTGGGCCGCCCACGTGTTCGAGCAGCGAGGCAACAACCGCATCATCCGTCCAAGCGCCGAGTACATCGGCGTTGAACAGCGCAAGTTCGTGCCAATCGAACGCCGCTGACCGGGAGGGCGCCGGCACTGTGGCTTGAATGCTCCACACCTGTAGGAGCGAGCTTGCTCGCGATCGCGATGAATCAGCCGACAGCGACGTCGGACCTGCGTCCGTCATCGCGAGCAAGCTCGCTCCCACAAGGGATGGATGCCCATGCAGCCCCGTGCCGGACGCTTCCTTTGAAACTACCGTGATCGAGTTCCCTGACCATGAACACTGAATTTCGCAAGACGCTGCCCGGCAGCCAGCTGGACTATTTCGACGCCCGTGCGGCGGTCGATGCGCTGCAACCCGGCGCCTACGACAGCCTGCCCTACACCTCCCGCGTACTGGCGGAAAACCTGGTGCGTCGCTGTGATCCGGCGACCCTCAACGCCTCCCTCGGGCAACTGATCGAACGCCGTGACGACCTGGACTTTCCGTGGTTTCCGGCCCGCGTGGTGTGCCACGACATCCTCGGCCAGACCGCGCTGGTGGACCTGGCCGGCCTGCGCGACGCCATCGCCGATCAGGGCGGTGACCCGGCCCTGGTCAACCCGGTGGTGCCGACCCAGCTGATCGTCGACCACTCCCTGGCCGTGGAATGCGGCGGTTTCGACCCGGACGCCTTCGACAAGAACCGCGCCATCGAAGACCGCCGCAACGAAGACCGTTTCCACTTCATCAACTGGACCAAGAAGGCCTTCAAGAACGTCGACGTGATCCCGCCGGGCAACGGCATCATGCACCAGATCAACCTGGAGAAAATGTCCCCGGTGATCCAGGTGCGCGACGGGGTGGCCTTCCCTGATACCTGCGTCGGCACCGACAGCCACACCCCCCACGTGGATGCCCTGGGCGTGATCGCCATCGGCGTCGGCGGCCTGGAAGCCGAGAACGTCATGCTCGGCCGCGCTTCGTGGATGCGCCTGCCGGAAATCATCGGCGTCGAGCTCACCGGCAAGCTGCAACCGGGGATCACCGCCACCGACATGGTGCTGGCGCTGACCGAGTTCCTGCGTAAGCAGAAAGTGGTCGGGGCCTGGCTGGAGTTCTTCGGCGCAGGCGCCGCGGCACTGACCCTGGGCGACCGCGCCACCATCTCCAACATGGCCCCGGAATACGGCGCCACCGCGGCGATGTTCTACATCGACCAGCAGACCATCGACTACCTCAAGCTCACCGGCCGTGAAGACGAACAAGTGCGCCTGGTAGAGAGCTACGCCAAGCACACCGGCCTGTGGGCCGACAGCCTGAAGAGCGCGCGTTACGAGCGCGGTCTGCAGTTCGACCTGTCGTCGGTGGTGCGCAACATGGCCGGGCCGAGCAACCCGCACGCCCGGGTCGCCACCCGCGACCTGGCGGCCAAGGGCATTGCCGGGCAGTGGTCCGAAGTGCCGGGGCAGATGCCCGACGGCGCGGTGATCATCGCCGCCATCACCAGCTGCACCAACACCAGCAACCCGCGCAACGTGATCGCCGCCGGCCTGCTGGCGCGCAACGCCAACAAGCTGGGGTTGACCCGCAAGCCGTGGGTCAAGTCGTCCCTGGCCCCGGGTTCGAAAACCGTGGCCATGTACCTGGAAGAAGCCGGCCTGGGCCATGAGCTGGAGCAGCTGGGCTTTGGCGTGGTGGCCTTTGCCTGTACCACCTGCAACGGCATGTCCGGCGCCCTGGACCCGGTGATCCAGAAGGAAATCATCGACCGTGACCTGTACGCCACCGCCGTGCTGTCGGGCAACCGCAACTTCGACGGGCGCATCCACCCTTATGCCAAGCAGGCGTTCCTGGCTTCGCCGCCGCTGGTGGTGGCCTACGCGATTGCCGGCACCATCCGCTTCGATATCGAGAAGGACGTGCTGGGCCTGGATGCCAGCGGCCGGGAAATCCGCCTCAAGGACATCTGGCCGAGCGACGAAGAGATCGACGCCGTGGTCAAGGCGGCGGTCAAGCCGGAGCAGTTCCGCAAGGTCTACATCCCTATGTTCGCCATCCACGAAGACACCGGTCCGAAAGTCGAGCCGCTGTACGACTGGCGTCCACAGAGCACCTACATCCGCCGTCCGCCTTATTGGGAAGGGGCGCTGGCCGGCGAGCGCAGCCTCAAGGGCATGCGCCCGCTGGCAGTGCTGCCGGACAACATCACCACCGACCACCTGTCGCCGTCCAACGCCATCATGCTCGACAGCGCGGCCGGCGAGTACCTGGCGAAAATGGGCCTGCCGGAAGAGGACTTCAACTCCTACGCGACCCATCGTGGCGACCACTTGACCGCCCAGCGCGCAACCTTCGCCAACCCGAAACTGTTCAACGAAATGGTCCAGGAAAACGGCAAGGTCAAGCAGGGCTCCCTGGCGCGGGTCGAGCCGGAAGGCAAAGTGACGCGGATGTGGGAAGCCATCGAAACCTACATGCAGCGCAAGCAGCCGCTGATCATCATTGCCGGCGCCGACTACGGTCAGGGTTCTTCCCGCGACTGGGCGGCCAAGGGCGTGCGCCTGGCGGGTGTGGAAGCGATCGTCGCCGAAGGCTTCGAGCGCATCCACCGCACCAACCTGGTGGGCATGGGCGTGCTGCCGCTGGAGTTCCTCACGGGCACCGACCGCAAGACCCTGGGCATCGACGGCACTGAAACCTACGACGTGATCGGCGCGCGTACACCTCGGGCGCAACTGACCCTGGTGATCCAGCGCAAGAACGGCGAGCGGATCGAGGTGCCGGTGACCTGCCGCCTCGACACCGCCGAAGAGGTGTCGATCTACGAGGCGGGCGGGGTGCTGCAACGCTTCGCCCAGGACTTCCTGGAATCGGCAGTAGCCAGCTAAGCAACGTACCGGGGGCGGGCCGCAAGGCACCGCCCCCGGTCATTATCGGGACCTGAAATTCATGGCATTTGTAGCGCAGATCAAGATTCCCGCCACCTACATGCGTGGCGGCACCAGCAAGGGCGTGTTCTTCAACCTCAAGGACCTGCCCGAGGCGGCCCAGCTGCCGGGCGCGGCCCGTGATGCCCTGCTGTTGCGGGTGATCGGCAGCCCCGATCCCTATGACAAGCAGATCGACGGCATGGGCGGCGCCACCTCCAGCACCAGCAAGACGGTGATCCTGTCCAAGAGCATCAAGGCCGATCACGACGTCGACTACCTGTTCGGTCAGGTGGCCATCGACAAGGCCTTCGTCGACTGGAGCGGCAACTGCGGCAACCTCTCGGCGGCGGTCGGTTCGTTCGCCATCAGCAGCGGCCTGGTGGACCCGGCGCGCATTCCGCAGAACGGCGTGGCGGTGGTGCGTATCTGGCAGGCCAATATCGGCAAGAGCATCATCGCCCACGTGCCGATCACCAACGGCGAGGTTCAGGAAACCGGTGATTTCGAGCTGGACGGCGTGACCTTCCCGGCGGCCGAAGTGCAACTGGAGTTTCTCGACCCGGCGGCCGAGGAAGAGGGCGCCGGCGGTTCGATGTTCCCCACCGGCAACCTGGTGGACGACCTGGAAGTGCCCGGTGTCGGCACCTTCAAGGCGACCCTGATCAACGCCGGGATTCCAACGATCTTCATCAACGCTACGGACATCGGTTATCGCGGCACCGAACTGCAGGGCGATATCAATGGCGACCCCAAGGCCCTGGCGATGTTCGAGACTATTCGCGCCCACGGTGCCCTGCGCATGGGCCTGATTCAGCACCTGGACCAAGCCGCCCAGCGCCAGCACACGCCGAAAGTGGCCTTTGTCGCGCCGCCTGCGGATTACCAGGCTTCCAGCGGCAAGGCGATCAAGGCCGGGGATGTCGACCTGCTGGTGCGCGCCCTGTCCATGGGTAAGTTGCACCACGCGATGATGGGCACCGCCGCGGTGGCCATTGGCACCGCGGCGGCGATTCCCGGCACTCTGGTCAATCTGGCGGCCGGTGGTGGCGCGCGCAGCGCGGTGCGTTTTGGCCACCCTTCGGGCACCTTGCGCGTCGGCGCCGAAGCCACCCAGAACGAAGGTGACTGGACGGTGGTCAAGGCCATCATGAGCCGCAGCGCGCGGGTGCTGATGGAAGGCTGGGTGCGAGTGCCCGGCGACAGTTTCTAAGCCGAGTAGTGCCGGCGGTGGTGGCGGGGCTCCCTCGCCACCACCGCCCATCGTGATGTTGTTATTGAATCGCTGAGCAGGCGCAGACCTGCGATGCCGTTATTGACCTGAACCTGAGGAAGCACCGTACCTACAACCTTGCAACAGGAGTGAAGCCCTCATGAGCGCCAACGTAGACCTGAACAACCGTCCCGATTACGACCAGGTCCTGCAGGACATCGCCGACTATGTCCTGAACTATTCCATCGACTCCCGAGAAGCCCTCGATACCGCTCGCAACTGCCTGATGGACACCCTGGGCTGCGGCCTGCTGGCCCTGCGTTTTCCCGAATGCACCAAGCACCTGGGGCCCATCGTCGAAGGCACCGTGGTGCCCTTTGGTGCGCGGGTGCCCGGCACCAGCTACCGCCTCGACCCGGTAAAGGCGGCCTGGGACATCGGCTGCATCGTGCGCTGGCTGGACTACAACGACACCTGGCTGGCGGCCGAGTGGGGGCATCCTTCGGACAACCTCGGCGGGATTCTGGCGGTGGCCGATCACCTGTCGCAAAAGCGTGTGGCCAATGGCGAGGCGCCGCTGACCATGAGCGATGTGCTCAAGGCGATGATCATGGCCCATGAGATCCAAGGCGTGATTGCCCTGGAAAACTCCTTCAACCGCGTCGGCCTCGATCACGTGCTGCTGGTGAAAGTCGCCTCCACCGCGGTCTGCGCCAAGCTGATGGGGGCCAGTCGCGAGCAGTTGCTGGCGGCGCTGTCCCAGGCCTTCGTCGATGGCCAGGCGCTGCGCACCTACCGTCACGCGCCGAATGCCGGCTCGCGCAAATCCTGGGCGGCGGGTGACGCCTCCAGCCGTGGGGTGCGCCTGGCGGATATCGCCCTGCGTGGCGAGATGGGCATTCCCGGAGTGCTGAGCGCGCCGCAGTGGGGCTTCTATGACGTGCTGTTCAGCCATACCAACAAGGACCTGGCGCTCAAGCCCGAGGGCCAGCGACAGTTCAAACTGGCGCAGAAATACGCCAGCTACGTGATGGAAAACGTGCTGTTCAAGATCAGCTTCCCGGCGGAGTTTCATGCGCAGACCGCGTGTGAGGCGGCGGTGATTCTGCACCCGAACGTGCGCAATCGCCTGCACGAAATCGACCGCATCCTGATCACCACCCATGAGTCGGCGATCCGCATCATTTCCAAGGTCGGGCCGCTGGCCAATGCCGCCGACCGCGATCACTGCCTGCAATACATGACCGCGGTGCCGCTGGCCTTTGGCACCCTGGTGGCCGAGCACTATGAGGACGACTTCCACGCTGCGCACCCGATCATCGATCAGTTGCGCGAAAAAATGCAGATCGTCGAGGAGCCTCGCTATACCCGTGAATACCTGGAAGCCGACAAGCGCTCGATCGCCAACGCGATCCAGGTGTTCTTCAAGGACGGTTCCAGCACCGAGCAGGTGGCGGTGGAATACCCCATCGGCCACCGGCGCCGCCGCGCCGAAGGCATCCCGCTGCTGGAAGACAAGTTCAAGGCCAACCTGGCCACACGCTTCACCGCCCAGCGCGCGACGCAGATTTTCCAGTTGTGCAAGGACCAGGCGCAGCTGGAGGGCACGCCGGTGCACCGGTTTGTCGACCTGCTGGTGATTTGAGGCTGTCCCCTCCCTTGTAGGAGCGAGCTTGCTCGCGAAGAACGTCAAGGATGACGCAGGCTCGCCGGGCGAACGCGGTGCCCTCAGAAGCATCGCGAGCAAGCTCGCTCCTACGGATTTTCTTAGCGTTGGGTGGGCTTTCCGGACAGCCATTTATCCAGCGGCAATTTGGTGATGGCGAAGCCGCCGAGCAGGGTCGAGGAGTACAGCAGCAGGTCGCGGGACAGGCTCTGGCCTTCGTACCAGGCGCCGATGATCACCGCGAACACCGGGAAGATGATGAAGACGAAGGACAGGATCACCGGGTTCAGGCGCTTGAGCAGGAAGAAGTAGACGATGAACCCACCCACCGAAGCGGCCAGCCCCAAGTACAGCAAGGCGCCCCAGGAACGCGGGCTGATGGCGGCAAAATCCGGGCTTTCCACGGCCAGCCCGGCCAGGCACAGCAGCAGGCCGGCGATGCCGATCGGCAGGGTGTTGTAGGTGATGACGCTGATGGCGCTGCCGTGTTTCTTGGTGACCACGTAGCACAGCGCATGCAGCAGCGCCGCGCCGAGAATCGCCAGCACCCCCGAGAGTTCGTTGTGATCGCTGAGCAGGCCCTGGCCGCGGATGATCTGGAACAGGCTGGCAAAGCCGACGGCGATGCCCAGCAGTTGCGCCAGATGAATCTTTTCCCGCAACAGCAGGGCGGAAAAAATCAGGATGAACACCGGCATGCAACTGAACAGCAGCGCGGTCAAACCCGAGGAGACGTGCACCTCGCCGTAGTTGAGCAAGGTGTAAGGCAGGCTGAAGTAGCACAGGGTGACAAACACCAGGAACCCCCGGCTGCCCTTGGGGAACATCAACGGCTCGCGGCGCAGCCAGGCAAAGCAGGCGAACAACGGGAAGGCAATCAGAAAGCGCAACCCGGCGGCGGTCAGCGGTGGCACGCTTTCCACGGCAATCTTGATGCCCAGCCAGGTCGTGCCCCAGCTCAGGCAGACGATCAGGAACAGGGTGCAGGTGACCAGCGTGGCGAGCCAATGGCGAGGCAGGGCTCGGGTGTCAGGTGTGATGGTGGTGGTGCTCACGCTGGCGTTCCTTTCGTGGTGGGCAATTGACCCCTATATTGGGCGAGTCATTTGCGGTTATTGAGCCCGTAAACAACGCTATTGGGGAAAATGATGGCTGTCAAAGCAAGTATTGACACGGTGTCAATAACGCGTTCCGCGTTGCAGGATGGCGTCGGCGCCAAGTACAAGCGGCTGGCCGAGGCCTTGGACAAGGCCATCGTTGACGGTGTCTTGGCCCCTGGCAGCAAGTTGCCGCCTCATCGGCTGTTGGCTGATCAGCTGGGCGTGACCATTGGCACCATCAGTCGCGCCTATGCCGAGCTGGAGCGCCTGGGGCAGGTGGTGGCGCGGGTGGGTGATGGCACCTATGTGCGTCAGGACGGTCTGCAGCGCCAGCGTGACAGTGGCTTTCGCAACGTTGCCGAGGCGCCGGAGGCGCTGTTCGACATGAGCCGCAACACCCATATTCCGGGGGAGGAGAGCCACTTCATCGCCCAGGGCCTGCGGGCGCTGGCGGAGGACCCGCAGGGGTTGCTGCAAGTCAGCCGCTACAGCGCCGAGGCCGGCCTGGCGCGTTATCGCGCGGCGGGCGCGCGCTGGCTGGCGCAGGACGGCTTGCAGGTGGACCCCGAGCAGGTCATTTGCGTCAACGGCGCCCAGCACGGCCTGCATATCGCCTTGCTGGCGCTGCTCAAGCCTGGCGATACCCTGGCCACCGAGCACCTGACGTACCCGGGCCTGATCAGCACGGCGCGAATGCTGGGCATCAAGCTCCTGGGCTTGCCGATGGACGAGCAGGGGTTGTTGCCCGAGGCGCTGGACGAAGCGTGCCGGCAGCACCGCATTTCGGCGCTGTATTGCACCCCCACCCTGCAGAACCCCACGGCTGCGGTGCAGTCCGCGGCGCGGCGCGAAGCCGTGGCTGAGGTCTGTCACCGGCATAACCTGCTGATTCTGGAGGATGAAACCCATGCCGTGCTGATGAATCGGCGCCCAGCGCCGCTGGCGCATTTCGCGGCGCAGCGCACGGTGCTGATCAGCAGCCTGAGCAAGGCCGTGGCCTCAGGGCTGCGGGTCGGTTTCGTGCATGCGCCATTACCGCTGGTGGGGCGATTGGCCGCAGCGGTACGCGCCACCTGCTGGATGGCCACGCCGCTGCCCCTGGAGCTGGTGGCGGGCTGGATCGATACGGGGGTTGCCGAGCGCCTGCGTCAGCAGCAGATGGCCGAGATTGCCCGGCGCAAGGCGCTGGTGGCGGGGCTGTTGCAGGGGCTGGAGTGGCACAGCCCGGAGGGTTGCCCGCATTTCTGGATCAGGGTGGTCGAGCCGTGGCGAGCCTCTGAAATCGAAGCGAACCTGCAGCGTCAGGGCTATCAGGTGGCCACGGCCGAAGCCTTTGCCGTTGGCCAGGCTGCGGTGCCGCAGTTCATCCGAGCCAGTGTCTGCAATACCACCGCGGATGACCGCAGGCTGCAGGAGGGTTTCACCGCCTTGGCTGCGGCCCTGCGCCAGGACACTGGGCTGGCGTCCTGGTAGGTTCCATGGCCTGGGCGCCGAAGCCCTGGCCATGGGGCGGCGGAGGGCTTACTTGAAACGCCGTTCCACGCCTTTTTCGACGAGGATCTTGGCCGAGATCTCTTCCACCGAGAAATGCGTGGAGTTGATGTGGGGAATGTTCTCGCGGCGGAACAGGTTCTCTACTTCGCGCACTTCGAACTCGCACTGGGCGTAGCTGGAATAGCGGCTGTTGGGCTTGCGCTCGTTGCGGATCGCGGTAAGGCGATCGGGGTCGATGGTCAGGCCGAACAGTTTGTGCTTGTGGGCGCGCAGGGCATTGGGCAACTGCAGGCGCTCCATGTCTTCTTCGGTCAGCGGGTAGTTGGCCGCGCGGATGCCGAATTGCATGGCCATGTACAGGCAGGTTGGGGTCTTGCCGCAGCGCGATACGCCGACCAGGATCAGGTCGGCCTTGTCGTAGTAGTGGGTGCGGGCGCCGTCGTCGTTGTCCAGGGCGAAGTTCACCGCCTCGATCCGCTCCATGTAGTTGGAGTTGTGGCCAATGGAATGGGATTTGCCGACGGAGTAGGAAGAATGCTCGCTGAGCTCCTGTTCCAGGGGCGCGAGGAAGGTCGAGAAGATGTCGATCATGAAACCATTGGAGGTCGCGAGGATCTCACGAATGTCCTGATTGACGATGGTGTCGAATATGATCGGGCGATGGCCGTCTTTTTCGGCGGCTATATTGATTTGTTGTACCATGGCCCGCGCTTTTTCCATGCTGTCGATATACGGCCGCGTGAATTTGCTGAAGGTAACGTTTTCGAACTGCGCCAACAGGCTCTGGCCGAGGGTTTCCGCTGTGATACCGGTACCGTCGGAGATAAAGAAAGCAGATCGTTTCATTTGCGGCTTGGGCCTTAAGCTAGTGACGATTCTTGGATATGATAGGCGCGATTTGTCGGCCGGGAATGGCCCGCATTCTCACTTATTTTCCAGGTCCAGGCCATATAGCGGGCAAACGCTCCATAGAGCAGCCGGCTTCTGAGCTTTTCCAACACAGTTAGTGGAGAGATCACCTTGGTAGAGTACGTAGTTTCCCTCGATAAGCTCGGCAAACACGATGTTGAGCATGTGGGGGGCAAGAACGCATCCCTGGGCGAGATGATCAGCAACCTCGCAGGTGCGGGCGTATCGGTCCCTGGTGGCTTCGCCACGACAGCTCAGGCTTATCGTGATTTTCTTGAGTTGAGTGGTCTGAACGACCAGATCCATGCCGCGCTCGATGCGCTGGATGTCGATGACGTGAATGCCCTGGCCAAGACCGGCGCGCAGATCCGTCAGTGGATCATGGAGGCCGAGTTCCCCGAGCGCCTCAACACCGAGATCCGTACCGCCTTCGCCGCCTTGTCGGCGGGCAACCCAGAGATGGCCGTCGCCGTGCGTTCTTCGGCCACCGCCGAAGACCTGCCGGACGCCTCCTTCGCCGGCCAGCAGGAAACCTTCCTGAATATCCGTGGCGTGGACAACGTGATTCGCGCGGCCAAGGAAGTGTTTGCCTCGCTGTTCAACGATCGCGCCATTTCCTATCGCGTGCACCAGGGTTTCGACCACAAGCTGGTGGCCCTGTCTGCCGGCGTGCAGCGCATGGTGCGTTCGGAAACCGGCACCGCCGGCGTGATGTTCACCCTCGACACCGAATCGGGCTTCCGTGACGTGGTCTTCATTACCGGTGCCTACGGCCTGGGTGAAACCGTGGTCCAGGGCGCGGTCAACCCGGACGAATTCTACGTCCACAAGAACACCCTTGAAGCCGGCCGCCCGGCCATCCTGCGCCGCAACCTGGGCAGCAAGGCCATCAAGATGATCTACGGCGATGAAGCCAAGGCCGGTCGCTCGGTGAAGACCGTGGACGTTGACGCAGCCGATCGCGCACGTTTCTGCCTGAGCGACGCCGAAGTCAGCGAACTGGCCAAGCAGGCGATGATCATCGAGAAGCACTACCAGTGCCCGATGGACATCGAATGGGCCAAGGACGGCGACGACGGCAAGCTGTACATCGTCCAGGCCCGTCCGGAAACCGTGAAGAGCCGTACCCAGGCCAACGTGATGGAGCGCTACCTGCTCAAGGAAACCGGCACTGTGCTGGTGGAAGGCCGTGCCATCGGCCAGCGCATCGGCGCGGGCAAGGTGCGGATCATCAAGGACGTTTCCGAGATGGACAAGGTCCAGGCGGGCGACGTGCTGGTCTCCGACATGACCGACCCGGACTGGGAACCGGTGATGAAGCGCGCCAGCGCCATCGTGACCAACCGTGGCGGTCGTACTTGCCACGCGGCGATCATCGCTCGCGAACTGGGGATTCCGGCGGTAGTGGGTTGCGGCAACGCCACCGAGCTGCTCAAGGACGGCCAGGGCGTGACCGTTTCCTGCGCTGAAGGCGACACCGGCTTGATCTTCGAAGGCGAACTGGGCTTCGACATCAAGCAGAACTCGGTAGACGCCATGCCGGAACTGCCGTTCAAGATCATGATGAACGTCGGCAACCCGGACCGGGCCTTCGACTTCGCCCAACTGCCGAACGCTGGCGTGGGCCTGGCCCGCCTGGAGTTCATCATCAACCGCATGATCGGCGTGCACCCCAAGGCGCTGCTGAACTACGCCGGGCTGCCACAAGAGATCAAGGACAGCGTCGACAAGCGTATTGCCGGCTACCACGATCCTGTGGATTTCTACGTCGACAAGCTGGTTGAAGGCATCAGCACCCTGGCGGCGGCGTTCACTCCGAAGAAGGTCATCGTGCGTCTGTCGGACTTCAAGTCCAACGAATACGCCAACCTGATCGGCGGCAAGCTCTACGAGCCGGAAGAAGAGAACCCGATGCTGGGCTTCCGTGGCGCGTCGCGCTACATCAGCGAATCCTTCCGTGACTGCTTCGAACTCGAATGCCGCGCGCTGAAACGCGTGCGCAACGAGATGGGCCTGACCAACGTCGAAATCATGGTGCCGTTCGTGCGGACCTTGGGCGAAGCCAGCCAGGTGGTTGATCTGCTGGCTGAAAATGGCCTCAAGCGCGGCGAAAATGGCCTGCGCGTGATCATGATGTGCGAACTGCCTTCCAACGCCATCCTGGCTGAGGAATTCCTCGAGTACTTCGATGGTTTCTCCATCGGTTCCAACGACCTGACCCAGCTGACCCTGGGCCTGGACCGTGACTCGGGGATCATCGCCCACCTGTTCGACGAGCGTAATCCTGCGGTCAAGAAGCTGCTGGCCAATGCCATTGCCGCCTGTAACAAGGCGGGCAAGTACATCGGCATCTGCGGCCAGGGGCCTTCGGACCACCCGGACCTGGCCAAGTGGCTGATGGAGCAGGGCATTGAAAGCGTTTCGCTGAACCCGGACTCGGTGCTGGAAACCTGGTTCTTCCTGGCTGAAGGTCAGGGCGCGGCGTAATCAGTGAGTGCAGAGCCGGTCGGTCGCAAGGCTGGCCGGCTCTTGAAGATTCAAGCAGGGCGTGCTTCTTCTGGATGCCGCCCTTTTTTGTGCAAGAAGAATATGCAAAGCAGCAGCAACCTATTTCCCGTCGCCTTGATCAGTGCCGAGCGTCGAGGCGACCTCAGCGAAGATGTCTATCGCTTGAAACCCGGCAACAGCCCCGACTCTTCGGTGGAGTTGGCCGTGACCCGTCTGGGGCTGGCCGATGAGCCAGAGGCCCGGGGTATTCCCGTGATCCTGTTGCATGGCAGTTTTTCCAATCGGCGTTTCTGGTATTCACCCAAGGGGATCGGGCTGGGGGCTTATCTGGCCCGCGCCGGCTTCGATGTGTGGATTCCGGAAATGCGTGGTCACGGCCTGTCGCGCCGCAACGTCGACTACCGCAAGAACCGCGTGGCCGACTACGCGCGTTACGATTTGCCAGCGATTGCCGCCTTTGTCCGCGAGCAAAGTACGCAGGTTCCTCACTGGATCGGTCATTCCCTGGGCGGCACGACCTTGGCTGCGGCCTTGGGCGGTCAGTACCTGGGGGAGGCGGGAGTGGCCTCGGCGGCATTTTTCGGTACCCAGATCAGCCGCACCTACTGGCCCCTGAAGATTCCGATGGTGGAGTGGGGCGGGCGCCTGGTGATCAAGCGCTTTGCCCAGCTGTCCGGGTCGCGGCTCAAGCGTGGGCCGGAAGACGAGCCGATTGGCCTGGCTCTGGAAAGCATGCGTTGGCACGGCCTGTTTGGCCGTTTTGGCGATGCCGACAAGGATTGGTGGGCTGGCCTGGCGGAAGTGACCGTGCCAGCGCTGGCGGTCAGCGCCGCAGGTGATCATCAGGACCCGACCTGGGCCTGTCGCAAATTGTTCGAACAATTGGGCAGCGAGCATAAACAGTTTGTCTGCCTGGGCACTGAACAGGGATTCAGCGGCAATTTCGGTCATGTCGAGATGTTGGTGAGCAAACTGGCGCAGACTGAGGTCTGGCCGCTGGTCGCGCGTTGGCTCAAGGATCCGCAGGCGCCGTTGCTGGTTTCTGCCGCCGAACCTGTGGTCGTGGTTTGAGGCGAAGGCTCTGACAAGGGCATTTCGCTGAATAGCGCTTGCGGCTAAGATATGACGCATTGCGCTGTTCTGGTCACATTCAGTTATTGATCCGCCTTTCCGTTCCGCTGGCATGGCTGTGAAAATGGAGGGGCGGGCTGATTCGCTCATCAGGTGCAGCAGGTTAAACATCTGCCATCTGGGCGCGTATCAAATAGGCAGCTCCCGGAATTACCCACACCTTCGATCGTGTTCTTTCTGTTACAGGAGTTTCTCGATGAACCATTACCTCACTCCCGACCTGTGCGACGCCTATCCGGACCTGGTGCAGGTGGTAGAGCCGATGTTCAGCAATTTCGGTGGTCGCGATTCCTTTGGCGGCGAAATCGTCACCATCAAGTGCTTTGAAGACAACTCGCTGGTCAAGGAGCAGGTGGAGCTCAACGGGCACGGCAAGGTGCTGGTGGTGGATGGTGGCGGTTCTCTGCGCCGCGCCCTGCTGGGTGACATGCTGGCCGAGAAAGCCGCGAAAAACGGCTGGGAAGGGTTGGTGATCTACGGTTGCATCCGTGATGTGGATGTCATCGCCCAGACAGACCTCGGCGTCCAGGCGCTGGCCAGCCATCCGATGAAGACCGACAAGCGCGGTATTGGTGACCTGAATGTGGCGGTGACTTTTGCCGGTGTGACTTTCCGTCCGGGCGAGTATGTCTATGCCGACAACAATGGCGTGATCGTGTCGCCAAGCCCATTGAAAATGCCTGAATAAGCAATCGACCTGACAAGGGATGAGGATGTTCGAGGAAGACAACGCGCAATGGGGGCTGGTGCATGCCCTGGTGCTGGATGGTGAAGGCGGTGCGCGTTCAATTGCCCGGACTGAGCTCGACGAACTGCAGCTGCAGGCCCATGAAAGCCTGTGGCTGCACTGGGATCGCAGCCATCCGCAGACCCAGACCTGGCTGCGCCGTTCCAGCGGGTTGAGCGAGTTCAGCTGCGACCTGCTGCTGGAGGAAAACACCCGTCCGCGCCTGCTGGCCTTGCCAGACTCGGAGTTGTTGCTGTTTCTGCGGGGCATCAACCTCAATCCGGGGGCCGAGCCTGAAGACATGGTCTCGGTGCGTATCTTTGCCTCTTCCCAGCGAGTGATTTCCCTGCGTTTGCGGCCGTTGCGGGCCACTGATGAGTTGCTGGAGCAACTGACAGAAGGCAAAGGGCCGAAAACCGCTGCCGAACTCCTCCTTTATATGGCCGAGTACCTGACGCACAAGGTGCAGCATCTGGTCAGCGACCTCGGCGAAGTGGTCGATGCCGAAGAAGAAAAGCTGGATGCCGACGAACGGTATACACCCGAGCACGGGAGCATTTTGCAGATCCGTCGCCGGGCTGCCGGGCTCAAGCGCTTCCTGGCTCCGCAGCGGGATATCTTCGCCCAGTTGAGCCGGATAAAACTGCCCTGGTTCGCCGCTGATGATGGTGATTACTGGAACGAGTTGCACAACAGCCTGACCCGTTACCTGGAAGAGCTGGAATTGACCCGAGAGCGCGTGGGGCTTGTGCTGGAGGCCGAAGACCGGCGTCTGAGCGTACGCATGAATCGCACCATGTACCGCTTCGGGATCATCACCGGGATCTTCCTGCCGATGAGTTTTCTTACCGGCCTTCTGGGGATCAACGTCGGCGGGATTCCGTTCTCCGCCAGCCCCTACGGATTCATCATTGCCTGCCTGCTGCTGGTGTCGGTGGCCCTGGGACAATGGTGGTTATTCCGCCGTTTGCGCTGGGTGTGAAGAGGCTTCATGTGACCCGAATAAATCTGATCGCGTCTTTTTCAGACATCACCAGAGGTGCGTATGCACGATCCATTTGAACAGTCTTTGCGTGACATGCTCAAAGCCTCGCCATCGAGCCGCGATGACGATGCCTGCCTGGGCCGCGTACTGAAAACCGCCAACCGCCAGGTAGGCGCGGGAGACCTGTTCAGCCTGCTGGGCCGCTGGCTGCCGGCGCTGATGATTGCCCTGAATAATGGATCGGCTCATATCGCGCCGGTTTCTCGTCGTAAATCTACTGCTCGCACTGCTGATAAGGCTGATTGAATATGGAACTTGATCTCTGGACGCAGAGCCTCGTCACGGCGATGACTGCCTTGTGGACCAAGGTGGCGAACTTCATTCCGAACCTGTTCGGCGCGTTGGTGGTGCTGTTGCTGGGCTTTGTGGTGGCCAAGCTGCTGGATACCCTGCTGTCGAAATTGCTGGCCAAGCTGGGCCTGGATCGCCTGATGGGCGGTACCGGCTTGACCAAGTTGCTGTCGCGCGCAGGGCTGCAAGTGCCGATCTCGACCCTGATCGGCAAGATCGTCTACTGGTTCGTCCTGCTGATTTTCCTGGTTTCTGCCGCTGAATCCCTGGGGCTTGAACGCGTTTCGGCTACGCTCGACATGCTTGCGCTGTATTTACCGAAGGTTTTCGGCGCGGCGCTGGTGCTGTTGGTGGGCGTTCTATTGGCGCAATTGGCCAATGGCCTGGTGCGCGGCGCGGCAGAAGGCGTGGGCTTGGATTATGCCGGTGGCCTGGGGCGAATTGCCCAGGGGCTGGTGATCATCATCAGTATTTCCGTGGCGATCAGTCAGTTGGAGGTCAAAACCGACCTGCTCAACCACGTGATCGTCATTGTATTGATTACCGTTGGTCTGGCCGTTGCGCTGGCCATGGGCTTGGGAAGCCGGGAAATTGCCGGGCAGATTCTTGCGGGAATCTATGTGCGTGAGTTGTACCAGGTTGGGCAACAAGTACGTGTTGGTGAGGTCGAAGGCCAGATCGAAGAGATTGGCACGGTTAAAACTACATTGCTGACCGAGGAGGGTGAGCTAGTCTCTCTCTCCAACCGGATCCTGCTGGAGCAGCATGTAAGTAGCCGCTAACCCGGCAAACCCTGCTAATGTATGCCGCCGCAAAAAAGCCCCTAGCCGGGTTGCGGCGGACATTGACCTGACTGTCGGCACGACTCGTTTTGAATAAAACCCAATCGCTATCCACGCGCTATGACCCCCGTGAGCTCTCTGATGAGGAGTTGGTTGCGCGCTCACATACGGAGCTGTTTCACGTAACACGCGCCTATGAAGAGTTGATGCGGCGCTATCAGAGGACCCTATTTAATGTTTGTGCACGTTATCTAGGGAACGATCGGGATGCCGATGATGTCTGTCAGGAAGTGATGTTGAAGGTGCTGTATGGCCTTAAGAACTTTGAGGGTAAATCGAAGTTCAAGACATGGCTATATAGCATCACGTACAACGAATGCATCACGCAGTATCGCAAGGAGCGGCGTAAGCGTCGGTTGATGGACGCTTTAAGTCTTGACCCCCTCGAGGAGGCCTCTGAAGAGAAGGCGCCGAAACCTGAGGAAAAGGGCGGACTTGACCGCTGGTTGGTGCATGTGAATCCGATTGATCGGGAAATTCTGGTGCTACGATTTGTCGCAGAGCTGGAGTTCCAAGAGATCGCGGACATCATGCATATGGGGTTGAGTGCTACGAAGATGCGTTACAAACGTGCTCTTGATAAATTGCGTGAGAAATTTGCAGGCATTGCTGAAACTTAGTTCGGCGCAAATATCTCTTACGTCTAGGTGAGTTCTGATAGACTTACCGCCGAGTTGTCCCCCGGTATGTGGGACTGCTTTACAATCACCAGATGGGGATTTAACGGATGAAACTGAAAAACACCTTGGGCATTGCCATTGGTTCTATTGTTGCCGTGACTTCGTTCGGCGTTCTGGCGCAAGGCCAAGGCGCGGTCGAGGGTGAACTGTTTTACAAAAAACAGTACAACGACAGCGTTAATCACGTTGAAGACGGCTTCAACCCAGGCGCATCGATCGGTTACTTCCTGACCGACGATCTGTCGTTGAACGCCACCTACGACAAGACCAACCACACCCGTTCCAACGACGGTACTGGTAACCAGAAAATCAAAGGCGACAACTTCGGCCTGAACGCTCAGTACCACTTTGGTACCGTGGGTGACGCTCTGCGTCCATACGTTTCCGGCGGTGTTGCTCACAAGAGCATGACCAACGTTGAGGCCGACGGCCACAGCGGTCGCGACCAGTCGACTTTCCTGACTGCAGGCGCTGGTGTTAAGTGGTACATCACCAACAACCTGTTCGCCCGTGCTGGCGTTGAAGCTGACTACAAGCTGGACAACGGCAAGTGGGACTACGCTCCGACCATCGGCCTGGGTGTTAACTTCGGTGGCAGCGGCGGCAAAGTTGCTCCAGCTCCAGTAGCACCAGCTCCAGCTCCAGAGCCAGCTCCAGAAGCTCCAGTTGCTGAAGTAGTTCGTGTTGAGCTGGACGTGAAGTTCGACTTCGACAAGTCGGTAGTCAAGCCTAACAGCTACGCTGACATCAAGAACCTCGCTGACTTCATGAAGCAGTACCCACAGACCACCACCGTTGTTGAAGGTCACACTGACTCCGTCGGTCCTGACGCTTACAACCAGAAGCTGTCTGAGCGTCGTGCAAACGCCGTTAAACAAGTCCTGGTTAACCAGTACGGCGTTGGCGCTAACCGCGTTCAATCCGTTGGTTACGGTGAGTCCCGCCCAGTTGCCGACAACGCAACTGAAGCCGGTCGCGCTATCAACCGTCGCGTAGAAGCCTCGGTAGAAGCTCAAGCTAAGTAATTAGCCTTGTAGCTTGGAAAAACCCGGCCTAGGCCGGGTTTTTCTTTGCCTGCGATTTACCTTCCCCAAGGCGTGATTCAGGCCTGTTGCGCTTGGGCCCCAGGGGTGAGGGCCGCCGCCGAAGCGGTTGCTGCCACGGCACCGATCACCAGGATGGCGGGGCTCTTGAGCACGAAATGCTCGGCATCCCGTTCCATGTCCGCCAGCACACTGCGACATTCCCGCTGCTCGGGCAGCGAGGCGTTTTCAATCATTGCCACCGGCGTGTCCGCCGCCAATCCGCCATTGAGCAACTGCTCGGCGATTTCCGTCAGCTTTGCCACTCCCATGTAGATCACCAGGGTCGTGCCGCTTTGCGCCAGCGCCTGCCAGTTCAACTGACTGTCGTCCTGAGTATGGGCGGTCACCAGGGTCACACCCCGGGCAACACCGCGCAGGGTCAGTGGGATATCGCAACGCGTGGCCCCCGCCAGGCCGGCGGTAATGCCGTTGACCAGTTCCACGTCGATTCCCCGTTCCTTGAGCCATTGGGCCTCCTCGCCACCGCGCCCGAAGATGCACGGATCGCCGCCCTTGAGGCGCACCACGCAGCGGCCCTGGCGGGCGTAACGCAGCATCAGGCGATGGATGAACGCCTGAGGCGTCGAGCGACAACCGCCGCGCTTGCCCACCGCGATCACCCGCGCCTTTGGGCAGTGCGCCAGCACCGCGTGATTCACCAGATCATCGATCAGCACCACATCGGCCTCAGCGAGGGCGCGTACGGCCTTGAGGGTCAGTAGCTCGGGGTCTCCGGGGCCTGCGCCAACCAGCCAGACTTTTGCATTCATGGGGTTTCCTCACACAGGGGCGGCGACAGGGTGCACCGAAGCCGCCAGCAGGCGCTTGATCTCCGGCACGCAGGAGCCACATTGGCTACCGCAACCCAATTGCTGTTTCAGTTGTTCAAGGTTCAGGCCTTCAGCGACACCGGCACAGACCGCCCGATAGCTGACGTTCTTGCAGTTACACAGGGTCCGTTCTCGCGTCTCGCCCAGGCCGCTGGCCTCCGGCGGGGCGCTCATTGGCGCCAGCAGCCAGCGGCGCAGTTGCTCGTCGGCGCGGCCTTCGAGCCACAATTGCTGCAACCAGTGCTGGGCCAGGGTTTCTCCGGCCAGGCGGATCGTGGTAATCCGCCCTTGTTCGATCCGCACCCGCTTGCCGATGGCCCGGCGCGGGTCGTCATAGGCCAGCACCGGCCCGGCGTCGAGCCCCAATTGCTGATCGATAAGCGTGAGCAGAGCCGGCTGCGGTGCCTGTTGGTGAGCCGCACGGATCACCAGGGCCGGGCGTTCGCGACCGCTCAGGCTGAGGCTGACATAGGCAAAGCTTTCACATAGCGGGCGCAGAGCCCTGAAGTGAGCCTGTACGTCGCCTTCGATCAGGGCGAACAACTGCCAGGGCAACTGCACCGGCTCCAGGCGCACGCCGCTGTGCTTGAGCTCCGGCTGTTTCGACAGGGGATCGAAGGCCGGCTGGGTGACGGCGTTGACCCCGCCCTTGAGGAAGCGATCGCCCCAGTGCATCGGCAGGAAAGCCTGGCCGGGGCGCACGCTGTCATCACTGGCGACGGCGACAATCACACTGCCGCGCCGGCTTTTCAGGCTCACCAGATCGCCCTCGCGCAAGCGTTGTCGGCGCAACTCGTCCGGGTGCAGGCTCAACAGTGCCTCGCTGACATGGCCGAACAGCTGCGCTGCAGTGCCGGTGCGGCTCATGCCGTGCCACTGGTCCCGCAGCCGGCCGGTGATCAGGGTCAGGGGAAAACGCGCATCCCGCTGTTCCTTGGCGGCCACATAGGGCTCGGCGATAAAGCGCGCACGGCCGGTGGTGGTGGGAAAGACTCCGTCGCCATACAAGCGCGGTGTGCCTTGGCTCGCACCGCTGGGGAAGGGCCATTGCTGCGGGCCGAGGCGGTCGAGCAGCGAATGGCTGAGGCCGGACAAGTCCAGGTCGCGGCCCTGGGTCAGGCCTTTGTACTCATCGAACAGCTGGGTGGCGGAATCGAAGCTAAACAGGCTCGGCTGGCCAGGACGCAGGCGGCGCTCCAGGCGTTGGGCGAAGTCCACGGTAATCGCCCAGTCAGGCCGCGCTTCGCCGGGCGCGATCACGGCCTGGCGCACGTGGGAAACCCGGCGTTCCGAGTTGGTCACCGTGCCGTCTTTCTCCCCCCAACTGGCGGCAGGCAGCAGCAGGTCGGCAAAGGCCGCGGTTTCCGTGGTGGCGAAGGCTTCCTGCAGGACCACGAAAGGACAGGCTTGCAGTGCCGCCCGCACCGTATTCTGGTCCGGCAGTGACTGCGCCGGATTGGTGCAGGCGATCCACAAGGCCTTGATGTGCCCACTGCGCAACTGTTCAAACAACTCGATGGCCGTCAGCCCGGGGCTGGCGGGCAATTGTTCCACTCCCCAGTAGGCGGCGACCTGCGCGCGGTGCTCGGGGTCGGCGGCCTCCCGGTGCCCGGGGAGCAGGTTGCTCAGGCTGCCGGTTTCGCGCCCGCCCATGGCATTGGGCTGACCGGTGAGCGAGAAGGGGCCGGCGCCGGGGCGGCCGATCTGCCCGGTGGCCAGGTGCAGGTTGATCAGCGCGCTGTTTTTCGCGCTGCCGGCACTGGACTGGTTCAGGCCCATGCACCACAGGGACAGAAAGCTTTCCGCGTTGCCGATCCATTGTGCGCATTGCTGCAACTGCTCGACGCTGATCCCGCACAACTGCGCCACCATCGGCGGGGTGTAGTCGCGGACCAGGGCCTTCAACTCGGCCAGGCCCTCGGTGTGTTCGCGGATGAAGTCCCGATCGACCCAATCCTCCCACAGCAACAGGTGGAGGATGCCGTGGAACAGCGCCACATCGGTGCCCGGCAGAATCGCCAGGTGCAGGTCGGCCAGGTCGCAGGTGTCGGTACGACGCGGGTCGATGACCAGCACTTTCATCTGCGGACGCTGGCTTCTAGCCTGTTCCAGGCGTCGGAACAGCACCGGATGGGCGTAGGCCATGTTGCTGCCGACGATCATCACGCAATCGCTCTGCTCCAGGTCCTCATAACTGCAGGGCGGCGCATCGGCCCCCAGGCTGCGCTTGTAGCCCACCACCGCCGAGGACATGCACAGCCGCGAATTGCTGTCGATGTTGTTGGTGCCCACCAGGGCCCGGGCCAGCTTGTTGAAGGCGTAGTAATCCTCGGTCAGCAGTTGCCCGGAGATGTAGAACGCCACGCTGTCCGGGCCATGCTCGGCAATGGTCTGGGCAAACACCCCGGCGGCATGTTCCAGGGCGCTGTCCCAGTCGCAGCGGCTGCGGGCTAGCTGCTTGCCCAGGCGCAACTCCGGGTACAGGGCGCGGGCGCCGGGGTCGCCGGTCAAGTGCAGGCTGGCGCCCTTGCTGCACAGCCTGCCGAAGTTGGCCGGATGCGCCGGGTCACCGCTGACCCCGAGGATCTGCCGGCTGTCATGCTCGATCAGTACCCCGCAGCCAACCCCGCAGTAGCAACAGGTCGAGGCCGTGCTCTGGCGCTGCATCACCCGGCATCCCGCAGGGCCAGCTGCACTCGGCCACGTTCCACCCGCGCCGGGTGGTGGTGGGCGCAACCGACGTCCGGCGCCTGGGCTTCGCCGGATTCCAGATCGATCTGCCAGTTGTGCAGGGGGCAGGCCACGCGCTTGCCGTAGATCAGCCCCTGGGACAGCGGGCCCCCCTTGTGCGGGCAGCGATCGTCGAGGGCGAAGACCTGATCGTCGCTGGTACGAAAAATCGCGATATCGCCCTGGGGGCCCTTGATGATGCGCGAGCCCAGGGCGTTGATTTCTTCCAGGGCGCAGATATCCAGCCAGTTCATGCCGGCACCTCCAGTTGTTTCACGGGGATCGATTCGTACTCTTTTTTCAGCTGCGGCTCGGCCAGGCGCTGTTGCCACGGGTCCTGCTCGAAGGACAGGGCGAACTGCAAGCGTTCATTCAGCGCCTTGCGCCGCTCGGGGTCTTCCAGCACGGCCTTTTTCACGTGTTCCATGCCGACCCGTTGCAGGTAGTGCACGGTGCGTTCGAGGTAGAAGGCTTCTTCGCGGTACAGCTGGAGGAACGCGCCGTTGTACTCGCGCACTTCTTCGGCGGTCTTGAGCTTGACGAAGAACTCCGCCACTTCGGTCTTGATCCCGCCGTTGCCGCCGATGTACATCTCCCAGCCGGAATCGACGCCAATGATCCCGACATCCTTGATCCCGGCTTCCGAGCAGTTGCGCGGGCAGCCGGAGACCGCCAGCTTGACCTTGTGCGGCGACCACATGTTGAACAGGTCGTGTTCCAGCTCGATGCCCAACTGCGTGGAGTTCTGCGTGCCGAAGCGGCAGAACTCGCTGCCGACGCAGGTCTTCACGGTGCGGATGGATTTGCCGTAGGCGTGGCCGGACGGCATGTCCAGGTCCTTCCAGACCCCGGGCAAATCCTCCTTGCGAATGCCCAGCAGGTCGATGCGCTGGCCACCGGTGACCTTGACCATGGGCACCTGATACTTGTCGGCGACGTCGGCGATGCGCCGCAGTTCGGAGGGATTGGTCACCCCGCCCCACATCCGCGGCACCACCGAGTAGGTGCCGTCCTTCTGGATATTGGCGTGGGCCCGTTCGTTGATCAGCCGCGATTGTGGATCGTCCTTGGCTTCCCCTGGCCAGGTGGAAATCAGGTAGTAATTCAGCGCCGGGCGGCAAGTGGCGCAGCCGTTGGCGGTGCGCCAGTTGAGGTAGCTCAGGGTGCCGGCGATGGTCAGCAGGTGCTGCTCGCGGATCGCCTGGCGGATCTGCCCGTGGTTCAGGTCACTGCAGGCGCAGATGGCTTTTTCGCTTTTCGGCTTGACGTCCGCCGCGCCGCCCACGGTATTGATCAGGATCTGTTCCACCAGGCCGGTGCAGGAGCCACAGGAGCTGGCGGCCTTGGTGTGTTTCTTGACCTCGTCGACGCTGAACAGCCCGTGCTCCTGAATCGCCTTGACGATGCTGCCCTTGCACACCCCGTTGCAGCCGCAGACTTCGGCGCTGTCGGCCATGCTCATGGCCTTGTCCTGGCCCTGATGGCCGACATCGCCCAGGGCCTGCTCGCCGAACATCAGGTGATCGCGGATTTCGCCGATGGCGTGCTGCTCGCGGATCTGCCGGAAGTACCAGCCGCCGTCCGCGGTGTCGCCATACAGGCAGGCGCCGACTAGCACGTCGTCCTTGATCACCAGCTTCTTGTACACCCCGCCAATGGGATCGGCGAGGGTGATGGTTTCGGTGCCGTCGCCGCCCATGAAGTCGCCGGCGGAAAACAGATCGATGCCGGTGACCTTCAACTTGGTCGAGGTCACCGAGCCCTGGTAGCGGGCGAAGCCCAGCTGGGCCAGGTGGTTGGCGCAGACCTTGGCCTGTTCGAACAGCGGCGCCACCAGGCCGTAGGCGATGCCGCGGTGGCTGGCGCACTCGCCGATCGCGTAGATGCGCGGGTCGAAGGTCTGCAGGGTGTCGTTGACCAGGATCCCGCGGTTGCATGGCAGGCCGGCCCGTTCCGCCAGCTCGGTGTTGGGGCGGATGCCGGCGGCCATCACCACCAGGTCGGCGGGGATGATGTCGCCATTCTTGAACTGCACCGAACCGACCCGGCCATTACCGGCATCGATCAGCGCCTGGGTCTGCTCGCACAGGCGAAACTTCAGGCCACGGCTTTCCAGGGCGCTTTGCAGCAACTGGCCGCTGGTCTGGTCCAGTTGCCGTTCCAGCAGCCATTCGCCCAGGTGCACCACGGTCACGTCCATGCCCCGTAGCTTGAGGCCGTTGGCGGCTTCCAGGCCCAGCAGGCCGCCGCCGATCACCACCGCGTGCTTGTGGGTCCTGGCGGTGTCGATCATGGCCTGGGTGTCGGCGATATCGCGGTAGCCGATCACTCCCTGCAGGTCCTTGCCGGGAATCGGCAGGATAAAGGGCGTGGAACCGGTGGCGATCAGCAGGCGGTCGTACTCGGCTTCGCTGCCATCCTCGGCGATCACCCGGCGCTTGATCCGGTCGATCTGGACCACCTTGCGATTGAGCAGCAGCTTGATGTTGTGTTGCAGGTACCAGTCCAGGTCATTGAGGACGATGTCCTCGAACGTCTGCTCACCGGCCAGCACCGGCGACAGCAGGATGCGGTTGTAGTTGGTATGGGGCTCGGCGCCGAACACGGTGATGTCATACAGCTCGTCGCTCAGCTTGAGCAACTCTTCCAGGGTGCGGACCCCGGCCATGCCGTTGCCGATCATCACCAGTTTGGGTTTTTTCATGGGCTTCTCCGGAGCTCAGGCGGGTTCAGTGCGGCCTGGCTCGACAAACTGCGCGCAAACAAAAAAAGGCGTCCCGTCAGTGGCCTGACGAGGACGCCTTTGTCCGATCCCGTTCTCTCGGGAAGCCTGCCTTCGTCGTTGAAGGCCAGGCTTTATGTCTGTTGCCTGATGTCATGCAGCGCTTGTGCCAAGTAGCCGAGGGCGCGGTTTTATGGGGCTCTGGTGAAGATTCTGTCCTGGCCGAGTTCGGTTGTTGCACCGAATCGAGGCGTCACGCCCTCTTTCGGTTCTTTGGGGCTGCCGCAGGCTGCGAACGGCTCCAAAGGAGGCGCTGAGGAGGCTGGAGGTGGTCGGGAGATTGAAAGGCCAGGCCAGCCACCCGATGGCTTCAGCGGTGCAGCAGTGCCAGCAACAGCATCAGGTTCAGCAGCAGGGCGAGCAGGGCGATGCCTCGCCAGACCTTCAGCGGCTCCCGTTCCAGCAAGGGCCGTGGCCGGGGGCTCAGGCTGCGGCGTTCTGCCTGTTCCAGCACCAGCAGCCACTCTTCGGCGGTTTCATAGCGCTGGGCCGGGTCGGCGCAGACCCCACGTTCCAGGCTTTGCGCCAGCCATTCCGGCAGGTCCGGGCGGTAGCGGCTGGGGGGCACCGCAGCGCTGAAGCGCGGGCGCTGGAAGGCTTCGATCTCGCCATGGGGGTAGTGCCCGGTCAGCAGGTAATACAGGCTGACGCCCACCGCGTAGAGGTCCTGTTGCGGGCTGGGAGGTTCGCCGGCAAAGGCTTCCGGGGCGATATAGCTCGGGGTGCCGGGCAGCAGGTGCGCCGGGTCCGCCGACAAGCCCGGGCAGTAGGCCAGGCCGAAATCCAGTACCCGCAGTTCGCCGTCGTTCCCCAGCAGCAGGTTGTCCGGCTTGATGTCGCGGTGCAGGATCTGCCGTCTATGCAGCAGGCCAACGGCCCGCAGCAGGCGCTCGGCCAGGGATTGCCACTGGTCCAGGGGCAAAGGGCCGCTGTCGCGAAACAGCTGTTGCAGGGTGCGCCCGGGGTATTCGCGCATCAGGTAATACAGGTGCTGGCGCGCCGCGCCGCCGTGCACCTGGGGAAAATGCCGCCCGGCCACGCGGCGCAGCAGCCACTCCTCGGAGAGCAGCCCCTGGCAGGTCGCCAGGTCGTTGTGCAGGGCTGCCGGCAGGGTTTTCAGCAGCCAGGCCTGTTGTTGCTCGTCACGCACCCGATACAGCAGTGCTTGCCGGCTGTGATTGAGCAGCGCCTCGACCTGCCAGCCCTCGAATTGCTGCCCCGGTTTCAGCGGCGGTGGCAGGGGCCATTGCCGCATGTGCAGCAGGGCATCGCCGATGCTGCGTTCCCCCAGCGCGTCGACCCGTACCAGCAGTGCGCTGGCATTGTCCTGGCTGCCGGCCAGGTGCGCGGCGCCGACCAGGGTGGCGACCGCGCTGTCCAGGTCCGGTTGGTCGCGCAGGATGGCGGCGATGGCGCTGTCGCCCAGGGTGGCCCAGACCCCGTCGCTGAGCAGCAGGAAGCTTTCGCCCTGGCGCAGTTCGCCGTCGAGAAAGTCCACCACCAGATGCTGGTCCAGGCCCAGGGCGCGCTTGAGCACGTGTTGCATGCCCGGCTGTTCCCAGACGTGGTCCTCGCTGATGCGTTGCAACTGCTGCTGGTGCCAGCGATAGACCCGGCAGTCGCCGACATGCGCCAGGGTGAAGCGTCGCCCGCGCAGCACCAGGGCGCTGAGGGTGGTGAGCAGGGGTTGGCCACCGCCATTGGCCTGCAACCAGCGGTTCTGGGCGATCAGCAGGCGTTCCAGGGCCTCGGCCACGGCCCAGGTTTCCGGCGTGGCGTAGTAATCCAGGGCCAGGGCTTGCACGCTTGAACGCGCCGCCAGGCCGCCGTCGGCGCACTGGCTGACACCGTCGGCGATGGCGAACAGCAGGCCCTTGCTCGCCGCCAGCTCCGGCGCCGGGGTGACCCGGCGCAGGGCGTCCTGGTTTTCTGCTCGCGGGCCGGTGGCGCTGGCCTCGGCGTGGCTCAGTTGCAGGCCCATGGCGTGCTTAGACCCGTGCCGCGGTCACGGCGGCGGAGCCCCAGGTGGTTCTCCAGCGGCGCTTGACCCCGTGCAGGCCGAACCAGGCCAGGACTCCGAGGCTGGCGAACAGCCACAGGGCCAGTTGGTAGCTGCCGCTGCTCTGTTTGATGGCGCCCATGCCCGCGGCCAGGGCGAAACCACCGATGCCGCCGGCCATGCCGATCAGCCCGGTCATGACCCCGATTTCCCGGCGAAAGCGCTGCGGCACCAGTTGGAACACCGCGCCATTGCCCGCGCCCAGGCCCAGCATGGTGCAGACGAACAAGGCCAGCGCGGCGTAGGAGCTGGGCAGGTTGAAGCCCACGGCGGCGATGCACACCACGGCCACGCTGTACATCGCCAGCAAGGTGCGGATGCCGCCGAAACGGTCGGCCAGGGCGCCGCCCAGGGGGCGCATCAGGCTGCCGCCGAAGACGCAGGCGGCGGTGTAGTAGCCGGCGGTCACCGGGCTCAGGCCGTACTGGTCGTTGAAGTAGCCGGGCAAGGCGCTGGCCAGGCCGATGAAACCGCCGAAGGTCACGCTGTAGAAGAACATGAACCACCAGCTGTCGCGGTCGCCCAGGGCCTTGAAGTAGTCGCTCATGGACTTGGCGCGAGGGCGTTCGGGGGCGTTCTGCGCCAGCCAGGCGAACAGTGCCAGGGTCAGCAGCAACGGAATCAGGGCGAAGCCGAAGACATTGCTCCAGCCATAGGCCGCCGCCAGCAGCGGGGCGATCAGCGCGGCGAACACGGTGCCGGAGTTGCCGGCGCCGGCGATGCCCATGGCCTTGCCCTGGTGTTGCGGCGGATACCATTGCGAAGCCAGGGGCAGGGCCACCGCGAAGGAGGCGCCGGCCATGCCGAGGAACACTCCCAGCAACAATGCTTGTTCATAGCTGTGAATGCCCAGTTTCCAGGCCACGAACAGGGCGCTGATGACAATCACCTGGCCGATCAGGCCGGCGGTTTTGGGGGACAGGCGATCGGCCAGCAGGCCCATGATGAAGCGCAATACCGCGCCGGCCAGAATCGGCGTGGCCACCATCAGGCCGCGTTGCTGGGTGCTCAGGTGCAGGTCGGCCGCGATCTGCACCGCCAGCGGGCCCAGCAGGTACCAGACCATGAAGCTCAGGTCGAAATACAGGAAGGCCGCGAACAGGGTCGGGGTGTGGCCGGATTTCCAGAAGCTTGAATTCATCGCGCACCTCAGCTGATAAGAGTCGTTGGAGTCGTCATGAGCTTGCAGGTGGAGCGCCGCCACGGCCGCGCCACCGACCCCGATCAGTGGGGCCAAAACGAAAAGACGTCGGCGTCCGGCTCGCGGTGGGCGAGCAGGGCGCGCGACGTCTTTGTCGTGGGTGGGGCAACCGCCGTTGGTTACCGGTAAGGATTTTTTAGCAAGAGCCGAGCCAACCTCCGGCTGTTGGTTGGGTTGGTGTCTTCGGGGCGAGGGTCAGCCGAGGAGTTCCTGCATGGCGATGATCTGTTCCGCCACCTGGATCAGTTTCTGCTGTTTGCCCATGGCCTGACGGCGCATCAGGGTGTAGGCCTGTTCTTCATCGCAGTCCTTCATTTTCATCAGCAGGCCCTTGGCCAGTTCGATGCGCTTGCGTTCGGCCAGTTGCTGGTCGCGGGCCTGGAGTTGCGCGCGCAGGGCCTGGTCGCTTTCGAAGCGCGCCATGGCCACGTCGAGAATCGGTTGCAGGCGCTGGACTTGGATGCCTTCGACGATATAGGCACTGACTCCGGATTTGATCGCCTGGCGCATCACCCCGGGGTCGTGTTCGTCGGTGAACATGACGATGGGCCGGGGCTGGTCGCGGCTGACCAGCACCACTTGCTCCATGACGTCGCGGCTGGGTGACTCGGTATCGATCAGAATCACGTCCGGGCGCACCGTTTCGACGCGTCCGGGCAGGTCGATGGTCAGGCCGGATTCGTCGATGACTTCGAAGCCGGCTTCGCTCAGGGCGGCCTTGAGCCGGCCGACTTTCTTTGCGGTGTCGTTGATCAGCAGGATACGCAGCATGGTGGCGGCTTCCGGTCAGCGCTGGGCGGCAAGGGGAGGGCTGTCGTTCAGGGCGTGCAGGCGGAAGCTGCGGGCATAGGCGGCGGGTTGCGAGCCGTCCCAGACCTTGCCGTCGATCAGCTGGCTGCTGCGCATGTCCTGGCCCCAGGCGGCGATGCCCAGCGCGCTGGCGGCTTCGCGGTAGAGCTGCAGCTGCTGCACCTGGCGGGCGACGCCGAGGTAGTCCGGGTCCTCGCGCAGCAGGCCCCAGCGACGGAACTGGGTCATGAACCACATGCCGTCGGACAGGTAGGGCAGGTTGACGGCGCCGTGCTGGTGGAAACGCAGGGCGTGGGGATCCTGCCAGCGGTTGCCCAGGCCGTCGGCGTAGTCCCCCAGCAGCCGTGGCTCGATGCAGGCCAGCGGGGCGTTCAGGTAGTCGGCGGCGCTCAGCAACTGGGCGGTGCCGCGGCGGTTTTCCGGGCTCTGCTCGATGAAGCGGCTGGCTTCGAGGATCGCCATTACCAGGGCGCGCGCGGTGTTGGGGTACTGCTCGACGAAGGCATGGGTGCAGCCAAGGACCTTTTCCGGGTGGTCGGGCCAGATCGCCTGGCTGGTGGCCAGGGTGAACCCCAGGTCTTGCTGCACCGCGCTGGCGCTCCAGGGTTCGCCGACGCAGAAGCCGTCGATACGCCCGGCCTGCAGGTGGGCGACCATCTGCGGCGGCGGCACCACCACGCTGTCGACGTCCAGCAACGGATGAATGCCCTGGCTGGCCAGCCAGTAGTACAACCACATGGCGTGGGTGCCGGTGGGAAAGGTCTGGGCGAAGGTCAGGCGCGCCCGGCTTTGGTGCACGTGGCGGTCGAGTGCTTCAGGGCTGGTCACCTTGAGGGCTTGCAGCTCGCGGGACAGGTTGATGCTCTGGCCGTTCTGGTTCAGGCCCATGAGCACCGCCATCTCGCAGGGGCTGGTCCCGCCGATGCCCAGGTGCACCGCGTAGATCAGGCCATAGAGGCTGTGGGCGGCATCCAGTTCGCCGCTCACCAGCTTGTCGCGCAGGTTGGCCCACGAGCTCTGGCGCCTGAGGTTCAGGGTCAAGCCGTAGGGCTGGGCAAAGCCCTGGGTGGCGGCGACCACCACCGAAGCACAATCGGTCAGGGCCATGAAGCCCAGGTTGATCGCGGACTTTTCCGGGGCGTCGCTGCCGTTGACCCAGGCCAGCGGGGTATTGGGGCGTTCAGTCATGGCTTGGCACCTTGCATAAAAAAGCGTCGTTCCCGCTGGCCGGGGAGGGCCGGGGCGGGTGACGACGCCATTGTCCTTCGACCCGGGCCGCCGTTGGCCGAGGTCTGCATGTGCAAGAGGGTGCAAGGCATATGCCAGCCGGCCGGGGATTTCACTCTGCGCCTCGCCTGCACGCCCCTGGCCCGGCTATAATCGGCGCCCTATTTCGCCGCCAACCGAGTTCATCCCGCCCATGTATACCCTGGCCCGCCAGCTGTTGTTCAAACTCTCCCCGGAAACCTCCCATGATCTGTCCCTGGACCTGATCGGCGCGGGTGGGCGTTTGGGCCTTAACGGGCTGTTGTGCAAGGCGCCGGCGCAGAGGCCGGTCAAGGTCATGGGCCTGGAGTTCCCGAACCCGGTGGGCCTGGCTGCCGGCCTGGACAAGAACGGCGCGGCCATCGACGGCTTCGCCCAGTTGGGGTTCGGCTTCGTCGAGATCGGCACCGTCACCCCGCGCCCGCAACCGGGCAATCCCAAGCCACGGATTTTCCGCCTGCCCCAGGCCGAGGCCATCATCAACCGCATGGGTTTCAACAACCTGGGGGTCGACAACCTGCTGGCGCGGGTCGCGGCCGCGCAATACAAGGGCGTGCTGGGGATCAATATCGGCAAGAACTTTGACACGCCGGTGGAGCGGGCGGTGGACGACTACCTGATCTGCCTGGACAAGGTCTATGCCCATGCCAGCTATGTCACGGTCAACGTCAGTTCGCCCAATACCCCGGGCCTGCGTAGCCTGCAATTTGGCGAGTCGCTCAAGCAGCTGCTGTCGGCCTTGAGCCAGCGCCAGCAGGAACTCACCGCTATCCATGGCAAGCGCGTGCCGCTGGCGATCAAGATCGCCCCGGACATGAGCGACGAGGAAACCGTGGAAGTGGCCCGTGCCTTGCTGGAAACCGGCATGGACGCGGTGATCGCCACCAACACCACCTTGAGCCGTGAAGGCGTCGAGGGCCTGGAGCACGGTGCCGAGGCGGGCGGCCTGTCCGGCGCGCCGGTACGGGAAAAGAGCACCCACACGGTCAAGGTGCTGGCCGCTGAACTGGCTGGCCGTTTGCCGATCATTGCCGTGGGCGGCATCACCGAGGGCAAGCACGCGGCAGAGAAGATCGCAGCGGGCGCCAGCCTGGTGCAGCTGTATTCGGGCTTCATCTACAAGGGCCCGGCGCTGATTCGCGAGTCGGTGGATGCCATTGCGGCCATGGGCTGAGAGGGGCAGGAGAAAACGCGCGGATAAAAAAGGGCTCCTCGAAGGAGCCCCTGGGCCGAAGCCCGCCGCCCGGATGGGGCGTGCGTGGTTAAGTCGTTATCTATTCAAGTTTTAGGTGTCGGAATGTGCCCTGATCAGCCGACAGCGCGAAGTTCGTTGAGTCTGTGGATGCCCGCAGTGCCTGTCATACCGTCCCAGTTGTCGCCGCGTCCTTCGCGCCAGCCGTTAATCCAGGCTTGGCGTACCGACGGTAGAGTAAATGGGCAAAGCTCACGGGACTTGCCATTAACGCCATACTGATATCCGCGTAAAAACGCTCTTTCCAACGGATCACGCTTTAGTCTTCTCATAGGGTGTTTCCCTCACTTGTTGACTGCTTTATGTCCCGTCGACCTTCGTTGAGGTCGGGCAGAGGGTCTCTGCCGTTGGTGCTCGCTGCCGACGTCGCGAGCCTTGATGTTGACGCCGTTGCGGCGCCAACCTGTGTTGAGTTCTAACCAATAGGTCACAGCAAGTGAATGATCGTTTTGTCATAAGGACGTAACGATAATGCTGTCCAGGCCATAAGCGGCGAGCGGTTTTGTATCGTGCCTGTCACGCAAAGCCCGCTGTGGTGAGCCTCTCGCTAGATGATGAGGTTAATGCTTTAGTGAGAATGTCGAACGGTTGCACTCAACTACTATTCGACGAAGGGTCGACTTATGTCATTTTGTTGCCCTGACTTTTTATCTGTCCCGGCCTCTAAGCTCTTTTGCCCTGCAAAACAGCCGCCCAGCCGGGGTGGCACGGCGCAGTTTCGCGCCACACGAGCGCTCTTGAAGAAAAGCGCTTGATTGAAAACCGAGCGGGCGATGCGTTGCCCGTTCACTTATTGCTAAAGGCCCTGGTATTCCCATGTCGGATCGTTACGAAATCTTCCTCACCTGCCCCAAAGGCCTTGAAGGCCTGCTGATCGAGGAAGCCGTCGGGCTTGGCCTTGAGCAAGCGCGTGAGCACACTTCTGCCGTGCGCGGCATGGCCGACATGGAGACGGCCTATCGCCTGTGCCTGTGGTCGCGCCTGGCCAACCGGGTGCTGCTGGTGCTCAAGCGCTTCCCGATGAAGGATGCCGAGGACCTCTACCACGGTGTGCTGGATGTCGACTGGCAGGACCACATGCTGGCCGACGGTACCCTGGCGGTGGAGTTCAGCGGCCACGGCTCGGGCATCGACAACACCCACTTCGGCGCCTTGAAGGTCAAGGACGCCATCGTCGACAAACTGCGCACCCCGACCGGCGAGCGTCCTTCGGTGGACAAGCTCAACCCGGACCTGCGCATTCACCTGCGCCTGGACCGCGGCGAAGCGATCCTCTCCCTGGACCTTTCCGGCCACAGCCTGCACCAGCGCGGCTACCGCCTGCAGCAAGGCGCTGCGCCACTCAAGGAAAACCTGGCGGCAGCGATCCTGATCCGTTCCGGCTGGCCACGCATCGCCGCTGAAGGCGGCGCCCTGGCCGACCCGATGTGCGGTGTCGGGACCTTCCTGGTGGAAGCGGCGATGATCGCCGCCGACATCGCGCCCAACCTCAAGCGCGAGCAGTGGGGCTTCACCGCCTGGCTCGGCCACGTGCCGGCGCTGTGGCGCAAGCTGCATGACGAGGCGCTGGCCCGGGCCCAGGCCGGCTTGGCCAAGCCGCCACTGTGGATCCGCGGCTACGAGGCCGATCCACGGCTGATCCAGCCGGGTCGCAACAACGTCGAGCGCGCCGGCCTGAGCGATTGGATCAAGATCTACCAGGGCGAAGTGGGCACCTTCGAACCGCGCCCAGACCAGAACCAGAAAGGCCTGGTGATCTGCAACCCGCCTTACGGCGAGCGCTTGGGTGACGAAGCCAGCCTGCTGTACCTCTACCAGAACCTCGGCGAGCGCCTGCGCCAGGCCTGCCTGAACTGGGAGGCGGCGGTGTTCACCGGCGCCCCGGACCTGGGCAAGCGCATGGGCATCCGCAGCCATAAGCAGTACTCGTTCTGGAACGGCGCCTTGCCCTGCAAGCTGTTGCTGATCAAGGTGCTGCCGGACCAGTTCGTCACCGGCGAGCGGCGTACCGCCGAACAGCGTCAGGTGGAGCGCGAGCAGGCCCAGGCCGCCGCAGACGAAGCCCCTGTGCGCCAGTACAACAAGAATGGCAACCCGATCAAGCCGGCGCCGGCTCCGGCGCCTGTGGTCGAGCAGGCACGCTTGAGCGAAGGCGGGCAGATGTTCGCCAACCGCCTGCAGAAGAACCTCAAGCAACTGGGCAAGTGGGCCAAGCGCGAGGGCATCGAGTGCTACCGCGTCTACGATGCCGACATGCCGGAATACTCCCTGGCCATCGACCTGTACCAGGATTGGGTGCACGTGCAGGAATACGCCGCGCCCAAGTCGGTTGACCCGGAGAAGGCCCAGGCCCGTCTGTTCGATGCGCTGGCGGCGATTCCCCAGGCGCTGAACGTCGACAAGAGCCGGGTGGTGATCAAGCGCCGCGAGCGTCAGAGCGGCACCAAGCAATACGAGCGCCAGAGTGCCCAGGGCCAGTTCACCGAAGTCCGCGAAGGCGGGATCAAGCTGCTGGTGAACCTGACCGATTACCTGGATACCGGGTTGTTCCTCGATCACCGGCCAATGCGCATGCGCATTCAGCAGGAGGCGGCCGGCAAGCGCTTCCTCAACCTGTTCTGCTACACCGCCACCGCCAGTGTGCACGCGGCCAAGGGCGGTGCGCGCAGCACTACCAGCGTCGACTTGTCGAAAACCTACCTGGATTGGGCGCGTCGCAACTTCTCGCTCAACGGATTCTCTGACAAGAACCGTCTGGAGCAGGGCGACGTGATGGCCTGGCTGGACAGCTGCCGTGACGAGTTCGACCTGATCTTCATCGACCCGCCAACCTTCTCCAACTCCAAGCGCATGGAAGGGGTGTTCGACGTGCAACGTGACCAGGTGCAGTTGCTGGACCTGGCCATGGCGCGTCTGGCGCCGGGCGGCGTGCTGTACTTCTCCAACAACTTCCGCAAGTTCCAGCTGGATGAGAACCTCGCCGCGCGGTATCAGGTCGAGGAGATCACGGCGAAGACCATCGATCCGGATTTCGCCCGTAACGGCAAAATCCACAGAGCCTGGAAAATCACCGCTCGCTGATGGCCGGACAAGCCACCGGGGCCTGTTTTTTCAGGCTTCGGCGGCTGTTTAGCGCTGGTCAAATTAATGGCTAATAGCTATAACTCACACCTAGTCCGGATGACACCCAAATTCGTTGGCGTGATGAGTTCTACTTATGCCGTTGCATGTGGTACGCCCGAAAATCCTGGGTTTCATAAGTGAAGAGGTTTCTGCCTGGCTGGTGGCCCTGTTGGTATTGCTTGCCGGCGGTATTCTCACCGGGCTTCTCGCCTGGTCCACCTACAGCCTGAACAAGCAGCAGCTGCGACAGCGTTTCCAGTTGCTCGTCAGCGAACGCTACAGCCGCATCGAAGAGCGCTTTCAAGACCAGGAACAACGCCTGGACAGCTTGCGGCGATTCTTTGTCAACTCCGACCTGGTGACCCGCCAGGATTTCGAAGGCTACGCCAAACCGTTGTTGCGTCGGACCCAGGCCTATGCCTGGGCGCCTTTGGTGAGCCGTGCCCAGCGCGCGGAGTTCGAGCGCTCGGTACGGGACCAGGGGCAGCCGGGGTTTTCCATTCTGCAATTGAATGCCAGCGGCCAGATGGAGCCGGCCGGCGATCACGACGACTATGCACCGGTGTTGTACAGCCAGACCCAGAGCCCGCTGGGCTCGCCCCTGGGGTACGACCTGTTGGCCCAGCCCCTGCGCCGGGCCACCCTGGAGCGGGCTCGGGAGCTCAATGGCCTGGCGGTCTCGCCGCCTTTGCACCTGGTGGCGGTGGACCCGGCTTATGCGCGTGGGGTGCTGCTGGCCGCTCCGGTCAGGCGCGCGCAGGAGGGCAGCGGCCCTCAGGCCCGGCCCTACGGTTTTGTGCTGGCGATCATCAGTCTGCGGCAGTTGGTGGCGGACGGCTTGCCGGTTTCTGCCAGCGATAACCTGTCGGTGCGGATTCTCGATCTGTCCACCGAGGGCCAGCACGAGGTGCTCTATGAGTCGAACAACCCGCCTGTCACCAGCAATCTGACCGCCAGCCGCCTGCTGCGCCTGGCGGATCGGGATTACCAGGTGGACATCCGCCCCAGCGCGGCCTTCCTGCACGCTAACCATTCCTCCCTGAGCAGCCTGGTCATTCTTGGCGGCATGCTCAGCCTGCTGCTCAGTGCCTTGCTCTATGTGCTGGTGAGCCAGCGCCAACGGGCCCTGGCGCTGGTGGAGCAGCGCACCGCAGAGCTGCGCAGCCGTGAGCAGGAGCTGCGCGGCACCCATAGCCAGTTGCGTTGCGTGCTCAATGCCGCCACGCAGGTGGCGATCATCGCCACGGACCTGCGCGGGGTGATCAGCACCTTCAATGCCGGGGCCGAGCAGATGCTTGGTTACCGCAGCGCCGAGGCCGTGGGGCACCTGACCCTGGAAAGCCTGCACCTGCCCGAAGAACTGGAAAGCTGGGCGCAAAGCCTCAGCCAGCGCTATGGCAAGGCCATCCCGGTGTCCCAGGCGATGTTGGTGGAAGAGGGCATGGCTGGTGGGCATGAGACTCGGGAGTGGACCCTGGTTCGGCGTGACGGCAGTCATTTGCAGGTGAATATGCTGGCCACCCCGGTGCTCGACGACCAGGGGTTGTGGATTGGCCATCTGGCGATCTGCATCGACATTACCGAGCGCAAGCGCGTGCATGAGGCCCTGGCCGCCCGTGATCGTTTGTTGCAGCGGCTCAGCGCCCATGTGCCAGGCGGGATCTATCAGTTCAAGCTGGACGCCGACGGGCATGCGAGTTTCACCTACGCCAGCGACGGTATCCGCGAGATTTACGAAATAGAGCCGCAGTTGCTGCAGCAGGATGCCGAGCCGGTGTTCGAGCGCATCCATCCCGAGGACCTGGAGCGGGTGCGTGAGTCGATCCGGGTCTCGGCGCAGCAGCTCAGCCCCTGGCGCGAGGAATACCGGGTCCGCCTGCCGCAACGCGGCTTGCGCTGGATGCGCGGTGCGGCGACACCTGAAAGCCTGCGTGGCGGCGGTGTGCTATGGCACGGCTATATATCGGATATCTCCGACCTCAAGCGGGTCGAGGAAGAGTTGCGGGCACTGTCGATCACCGATTCGCTGACCGGCATCCACAACCGGCGCTTCTTCCAGGAGCGGCTCCAGGCGGAAATGCATCGGCTCAAGCGTGGCGGCGGCGAGATGGCGGTGATCATGCTGGATGTCGATCATTTCAAGCGGATCAACGACCAGTATGGGCATGGCGTAGGGGATCAGGTGCTGCGCGGGTTGTGCGAACGCATCGGTCGGCGGCTGCGGCGTGTCGACGTCTTCTGTCGTCTGGGGGGCGAGGAGTTCATCGTCCTGTGCCCGGACACCACCGGCCAGCAGGCGCTGATTCTGGCGCAGGAACTGTGGCACGGGGTGCGCAGTTCGCCGATCGGGCCAGTGGCTGTCGTGACGGCCAGTTTCGGTATCGCCAGTTGGCGCGAAGGCGAGGGCGCGGACGGGTTGCTGCTTCGGGCCGACTCCGGGGTCTATGCCGCCAAGCAGGCGGGGCGGGATCGGGTCCAGACGGAGTTGCCATGAAGGCGGGCGGCGCACCAGGCGCGCCGCCCGTGTCGTCGGTTACAGCACCGACGCGCTGGTGGCCAGCTTCGGCTGGCGATACAGGTCCAGCAGCACCTGATCCAGCACCGAGGAGGCGCCGAACGGCCGTGGATCGTTGAGGATCGCCACCACTGCCCAGGTATTGCCGTTGTCATCGCGGCTGTAGCCGGCGATGGCGCGGACGGTGTTCAGGGTGCCAGTCTTGATGTGCGCCTCACCCGACATGGCGGTGCGCTTGAGGCGCTTGCGCATGGTGCCGTCCATGCCGGCGATCGGCATCGAGCTGATGAACTCGGCCGCATAGGGGCTCTTCCACGCGGCTTGCAGCAGGCCGGCCATTTCCCGGGCGCTGACCCGCTCGGCACGGGACAGGCCGGAGCCGTTCTCCATCACCAGGTGCGGCGAGGTAATGCCCTTCTTCGCCAGCCATTGGCGCACCACGCGCTGGGCGGCCTTGGCGTCATCGCCATCGGCCTCGTTGCGGTACTTGGCGCCCAGGCTCAGGAACAACTGCTGGGCCATGGTGTTGTTACTGTATTTGTTGATGTCGCGGATGATTTCCGCGAGGTCCGGGGAGAAGGCCCGGGCCAGCACCTTGGCATCCTTGGGCACCACCGCCAGGCGATCCTGGCCCTGGATGCTGCCGCCCAGTTCGCTCCAGATCGCCCGCACCGCGCCGGCGGTATAGGTGGCGTGGTCCAGCAGCGACAGGTAGGTCTGGGAGCTGCAGCCATCGCCCAACTGGCCGCCGACGGTGACGATTACGCTGCCATCGGCCTGGGTGACCGGGTTGTAGCGCACGTCACCGGTGCACTGCTTGGTGTTGACCGCCTTGACCTGGTTGTCGATGCGAATCTTGGCGATCGGCGGTTCCACCGACACCAGCACCCGCCCGGAATCATTGCGGGCAACAAAGCGCAGGGCCTTGAGGTTGACCATCAGGGCGTCGGGCTTGACCAGGAACGGCTTGTTCTCGTCGTTGCCGTCGTCATTGAATTCCGGCAGTTGCGGTTGCACGAAGTAGTTGCGATCCAGCACCAGGTCGCCGGTGACTTGCTGCACGCCATTGGCCCGCAAGTCGCGCATCAGCAGCCAGAGCTTCTCCATGTTCAGCTTGGGGTCGCCGCCGCCCTTGAGGTACAGGTTGCCGTTGAGGATGCCGCCGCTGAGGGTGCCGTCGGTATAGAACTCGGTTTTCCACTGGTGGGTTGGGCCGAGCATTTCCAGGGCTGCATAAGTGGTCACCAGCTTCATGGTGGACGCCGGATTGACCGATACATCGGCGTTGAAAATGGTCGGGGTGCCCGGGCCGTTCAGGGGGATCATCACCAGCGACAGCGCGTTATCCGGAAGTTTGCTGGCTTTGAGGGCTTGCTGGACCTTGGGGGTCAGGGTGGTGTTGACCGGGGCCGCGGAAACGGGGAATGCCAGGGGTAGAAAAACACTGGCAAGCAACAGAGGACGCAACGATTTGATCATATGAAATGGAACCCTGCAGTCGAGGGGGAAAAAAGGCGAGGGCATGCAGATAAAATCCCTCAGTAGTCATGAAAGTGTCGGCATTATGCCCCAAGGTATAGCGGCTTGTGCCGTGCCACGGGCTGCCGGGGTGGTATTTTTTTTACCAATGGCAGGGCCGCGTCCTCATAGAGTCAGGCAATCGCTTGCCTAAACTGGTAAAGTGCCGCCCGTTATTACTTATGAGGATTGTTCCATGGCCACTAACCGTTCCCGCCGTCTGCGCAAAAAACTCTGCGTGGATGAATTTCAGGAGCTGGGTTTTGAGCTGAACCTGGATTTCAAAGAAGATCTGGCTGACGAAGCTATCGATGCTTTCCTCGACGCATTCCTCAAAGAAGCGATGGAAGCCAACGGCCTGGGCTATGTAGGCGGCGACGACTTCGGTCTGGTATGCCTGAGCAAGCGCGGTTCCGTCAGCGAAGAGCAACGTGCCACCGTTGAAGCCTGGCTCAAGGCGCGCACCGAGCTGACCACCGTTGAAGTCAGCCCGCTGCTGGACGTCTGGTACCCGGACAACGCGATCAACCCAGTCGCGTGATGTCATGCATGAGCGGCCCGTCCGGGCCGCTCATGCGTTGTTGCCCCAGGGCAACGTCTCGATCTTTCCCTTGTCTCCTTGCACCTGCCACGGGCCCGCCCCGGGTTCTGTCGTGGGCGCTGATATTCGAAGGCGCTGGCTTGCCAGTGAAGCGCCTCAGGCATTGCGCCAGTTCAGGATCATCAAGGTCACCACCCCCGCGACGATTCCCCAGAACGCCGAGCCGATGGAAAACAGCGTCAGCCCCGACGCCGTGACCATGAAGGTGATCAACGCGGCCTCACGCTCCTTCACTTCACTCATGGCAATGCTCAGGCCGTTGATGATCGAGCCGAACAGTGCCAGGGCGGCAATCGACAGCACCAGTTCCTTGGGCAGGGCAGCGAACAGCGCCGCCAGGGTGGCGCCGAAGACCCCGGCAATGCCGTAGAAAATCCCGCACCACACCGCCGCGGTGTAGCGCTTGCTGTGATCTTCGTGGGCGTGCGGGCCGGTGCAGATGGCGGCGCTGATGGCCGCGAGGTTGATGCCGTGGGAACCGAACGGCGCCAGCAGCAGCGAGGCAAAACCGGTGGCGGTGATCAGCGGCGAGGCTGGAACGTTGTAGCCATCGGCGCGCAGCACGGCGACCCCGGGCATGTTCTGCGAAGTCATGGCCACCACGAACAGGGGAATGCCGATGCTGATGGTGGCCGCCAGGGAGAAGTGCGGCGTGGTCCAGACCGGTGTCGCCACTTCCAGGTGAAAGCCGCTGAAGTCCAGCAGGCCCATGGCGCCCGACAGGGCCGTGCCAATCAGCAGCGCGGCCAGTACCGCGTAGCGCGGCGACAGGCGCTTGACCACCAGGTAGGTGAAGAACATGCCCAGTACCAGGCCGGTGCGATGCTGGGCGGCGACGAAGATTTCACTGCCGATCTTGAACAGGATCCCCGCCAGCAGGGCCGCTGCCAGGGACGCGGGGATCTTTTTCACCAGGCGCTCGAAGCTGCCGGTCAGCCCGCACAGGGTGACCAGCACGGCACAGGTGATGTAGGCGCCGATGGCTTCGCCGTAGGTGACTCCGGAGAGGCTGGTGATCAGCAAGGCAGCGCCGGGGGTCGACCAGGCGATGGTAATGGGGGTGCGATAGCGCAACGACAGGCCGATGCTGCACACCGCCATGCCGATGGAGATGGCCCAGATCCACGAGGAAATCTGACCGCTGGTCAGGCCGGCGGCTTGTCCGGCCTGGAACATCAGCACCAGGGAGCTGGTGTAGCCAGTCATCATGGCGATGAAGCCGGCCACTATGGCTGACGGTGAAGTATCGGCCAGAGGGCGCAGCTGCGCGGGAGTGGCGTCGGACATTACTGCTGTTCCTTGTTCTTGAAGTGCGCAAAAAACCACATCCCGGGCGCATTGATCGAAGCGCTTTCGAGCAATGGGCCAGTCATGGGGTTCAAGGTTCAAGCCTAAACTTAAAAGTAACTTTGCATTGCAATACAGCCGTGACTACAAATAGCCGTACAGTCGCCGAGCAAGCGGTGGGTCCGTAACACTTTTTGCTAGCGATCCCCATGGGTTGTGTACAATGTGCCCCTGTTTTAACGCGATACTTGCCAGCGACCCACCGTGGCGTATTAAAGTCACGCCGAAATCGCCGCAGTCCTTCCGACCCGAGTGCCCATGAACGAACAGTTGCAACCTCTCAAGAAACAACCGCGAGCAGGCAAAGCCGGTCGCAGCGGAACCCAGGACGATATTGTCTACGCGCACATCTTTGAGGCCATCCTCGAGCAGCGCCTGGCGCCCGGTACCAAATTGAGCGAAGAGGCGCTGGGGGAGATTTTCGGAGTCAGTCGGACCATCATCCGTCGTGCCCTGTCGCGTCTGGCCCATGAAGGCGTGGTGCTGCTGCGACCCAACCGTGGCGCGGTGGTTTCCAGCCCGAGCGTCGAGGAAGCCCGTCAGGTGTTCCTGGCCCGGCGTCTGGTGGAGCGAGCCATCACTGAGCTGGCCGTGCAGCACGCCACCGCCGAGCAGTTGCTGGAGTTGCGGCAGATGGTCAGCGAAGAGCGCGACAGCTTTTCCCGTGGCGATCGCGGCGCCGGAATCCGTCTCTCCGGGGAGTTCCACCTGAAGCTGGCGGAAGCGGCCAGGAACGCGCCGCTGATCAGTTTCCAGCGCAGCCTGGTGTCCCAGACTTCGCTGATCATCGCCCAGTACGAAAGCGGCAACCGCTCGCATTGTTCCTACGATGAACACACCCAGCTGATCGATGCCATCGAAGCCAGGGACGGTGAACTGGCGGTGAACCTGATGATGCATCACATGGACCACATCGACAGCAAGCTCAACCTCGACGAGGAAAGCGCTTCGGACGACCTGCATGCGGTGTTCTCGCACCTGCTGCAAACCAAGAAGCCGGGGCGGCCCAGCGCCAAGCTCTGAGTAGCCGTCGCCAGCTTCAAGCAATCCCCCGCTGCGTACCTGGCACGCAGCGGGGGATTTTTGTTTGGCACAAGCAAAGGTTCCGGGGCGGGTTGATTGTTGCGATTTTAATGATGGATTGTATACAGTGCCCGCTTCGAGGCGGGCGGCGCGGTTGCAGACCGCCATGACTCGCTTCTCGCCCTGCGAAAGGAGCCCGCGGCATGAGCGGCAGAACGCTACGTATTCATTCCTCCGCGATCCACTACTTCGACATGGTCCGGCGCTGCCATTCGATCCGTGAGGCTGCCCGGCGTCTGAATGTCGCGTCCTCGGCGGTGAATCGGCAGATTCTCAAGATCGAGGATGAAATTGGCGCGCCGCTGTTCGAACGCTTGCCCGGCGGCCTGCGCCTGACCCTGGCCGGGGAGGTTCTCAGTCGCCACGTCAACCTGGTGCTGCAGGATCTGGAGCGGGTGCGCCTGGAGTTCGACGCCTTGCGTGGCTTGAAGAGCGGCCACGTGGAGATCGCCACGGCAGAAGGCGCCGCGGTGGATCTGCTGCCTTCGGTGCTCAAGCGCATGCGCGATCACTACCCGCAGGTGACCATCGGCGTCACCGTCCAGGGGTCGCAATCGATTCCCCAGGCCCTGATCAATAGTCGCGCCGACCTGGGCCTGGCCTTCGCCGTGCCGCGGGCGGCGGAAATTCGTCAATTGAGCGTCGGACATTTTCGCCTGGGGGCATTGGTCAGCCCTGACCATCCCTTGGCGGAGCGAGGCAGCGTCAACTTCGCCACCTGTGCCGAGCACGGGTTGATCCTGGCCAAGAGCGAACTGTCGATCCATCACTTGCTGGCGCCACTGCACAAGCGCCTGGGGCTGCTGGACAAGCCGCCGTTGCAGAGCAACTCCATGGAGCTGGCGCGGCAGATGGCCCGGCACAACATGGGCGTGGCCTTCCAGACCCGTGTCGGGGTCGAGGCGGATCTGGACAAGGGCGAGTTGCTGCACATTCCCCTGAGTGACCAGGGCGGCATCTACAGTGACCTGGGGCTCTATGCCCGCAGTGGCCGCGACTTGCCCAGCGCGGTGGAGGCGCTGGCGCATTTGCTCAGTGAGGAGATCGCGATTCGCGAGCGGGCAGAGCGCGCCTTCGGCCAGCCGGTGCTCTGAGTCCGGCCTCCTGGCCCCGTGTTGCCATTTCGGCAGCGCCCTGATCGATATTCTGTGCTTTGGGCACTGTGGCGCTTGTGTCGATACTGCGTCCGGTCGGCAGCCAGCGAAGCTGCCTCAAGCCACACCGCCACAGGACATAATAAAAATGAAAAAGGCACTACAAGGCGCAACCCTGCTATTGACCATGATCGGAGCAGGGGAAGCAGCCGCCCTCGAGTGGATGAACAACAGCGTCGGCTTTCGGTACGGCAAGGAGTTCACCAACCCGAACAACCCGCACTACATCAGCAAGCGCATCTACAGCTTCACCCACGCCAGCGGCTACCAGTACGGCAGCAACTACCTGCACCTGGATGTACTGCTTTCCGACAGCGACGATCCGCGCAAGGGCACCCACAAGGGCAGCAGCGAGGTCTACGGGGTCTATCGTCATCAGCTGTATTCTTCCCGGGTACTGGGCACGCCGCTGGGCACCGGCCTGATCAAGGACTACGCGCTGACCATGGGCTTCGACGCCAGCCGCAACAACAACCTGGGATCGGCGAAAAAGCGCGCCCTGGTCTTTGGCCCGACCCTCAAGTTCAACACGGTCGGAGTGCTTGACCTGAGCTTGCTGTACTACAAGGAAAACAACCATTCGGGGATCCCCGGGGCCAAGGATCCGGATCACACCTTCGACGATACCTACCTGCTCAACCTGGCCTGGATGCGACCTTTCGAAGTCGGCAGCCACGCTGCCAAGTTCCAGGGTTTCATCAACTACACCGGTGAAAAGGGGCACGACTACAACTACCGCGACACCGCTCCGGAAACCCTGCTGCGCAGTTCGTTGATGGTGGCCGTGCTGCCGGGCAAGAACGTCAAGCCCAACCTGTACCTGGGGGTTGGCTACGAATACTGGCATAACAAGTTCGGGGTGGACGGCGGACGTGGCACGCGGACCTCGGCGCCAACCTTGAACATGGAAGTGACCTTCTAGGTTCCGTGCAACCCGGTTCAGGGTGCAGACAAAAAATCCCCCGTGCGAGGCTGTCGAACGGGGGATTTTCATTTTCGCAAAGGTTAGCGCTGGTGCACCTGCTGGCCGGCGGCAAAGGTCTGCAGCACCGTGCGGTCATCCCCCAGGGTCATCAGCACGAACAGGGTTTCGGCGATGCTCTTGGCCTGCTTCAGGCGGTAGCTGAGCAGCGGCGTGGCGTGGTAGTCGAGGACCACGAAGTCGGCGTCGGTGCCCGGGTGCAGGGTGCCGATCTTGTCCTCCAGGCGCAGGGCCCGGGCGCCGCCCAGTGTCGCCAGGTACAGCGACTTGAACGGGCTCAGGCGGGCGCCTTGCAGTTGCATGACCTTGTAGGCCTCGTTCAGGGTCTGCAGCAGCGAGAAGCTGGTGCCGCCACCGACGTCGGTGCCCAGGCCGACGTTGAGCTTGTGCTTTTCCGCCATCGGCAGGTTGAACAAGCCGCTGCCGAGGAAGAAGTTCGAGGTTGGGCAGAAGGCCACGGCCGAGCCGGTTTCCGCCAGGCGCGCGCATTCGTCATCGCACAGGTGCACGCCATGGGCGAACACCGAGCGCTCGCCGAGCAACTGGTAGTGGTCGTACACGTCCAGGTAACCCTTGCGCTCCGGGAACAGTGCCTTGACCCATTCGATTTCCTGCAGGTTTTCACTGATGTGGGTCTGCATGTAGAGGTCGGGGTACTCGGTCAGCAACTGGCCGGCCAGGGTCAGTTGCTCCGGGGTACTGGTTGGCGCAAAGCGCGGAGTGACGGCGTAGTGCAGGCGGCCCTTGCCGTGCCAGCGCTCGATCAGCGCCTTGCTTTCCTGATAGCCGGATTCGGCGGTGTCGGTCAGGTAGTCCGGGGCGTTGCGGTCCATCATCACCTTGCCGGCGATCATCCGCAGGTCGAGTTTTTCGGCGGCTTCGAAGAACGCGTTGACCGACTGCGGGTGCACGCTGCCGAACACCAGGGCGGTGGTGGTGCCGTTGCGCAGCAGTTCCTTGATGAAGATGTCCGCCACTTCATTGGCGTGGGCCTGGTCGGCGAACTGGCTTTCACAGGGGAAGGTGTAGGTGTTCAGCCAGTCCAGCAGTTGCTCGCCGTAGGCGCCGACCATGCCGGTCTGGGGCAGGTGGATATGCGTGTCGATGAAGCCGGGAGTGATCAGGGCGTCCGGATAGTGCTCGACCTGCACCTCGGCGGGTAGGTTGGCCAGCAGTTCGCTGGCATGGCCGAGAGCACTGATCCGGCCATTCTCGATTACCAGCAGGCCGTCTTCGAAGTACTCGTAGGAGGCTTCGATGCCGACTTCGGCCGGGTCGGCGATGCTGTGCAGGATGGCGGCACGGTAGGCTTTGCGAGTCAAAGGCATGGGGGATTCTCAGTGTGTCCTGTCAGTTTGAGGCCTGGCTGCGGCGCGAGGCCGGCAGCAGTCTGGCAATGGGTTCGGCGCTGGCGCTGGGCTGGCCGAAATGAGCGTTGTAGGTGGCGATGATCTCGCCGGCGATGGAGATGGCGATTTCCACAGGCAACTTGCCTTTGACTTCGCCGAGCCCCATCGGGCAGCGCATGCGCTGCAAGGTGTCTGCGTCGAAACCGCGATCACGCAGGCGGTGTTCGAACTTGACCCGTTTGGTCTTCGAGCCGATCAGGCCGAAATAGGTGAAATCGTTGCGCTTGAGCAGGGCCGCGGTCAACTCCAGGTCCAGCTGGTGATTATGGGTCATGACGATGCAATAGCTGCCGGCGGGCAGGTTATCGATTTCCTCCAGCGGTTCGTCGCTGACGATCTTGCGCACGCCCTGGGGAATCTGTTCCGGGAACTCCTGTTCCCGCGAATCGATCCAGCGCACCCGGCAAGGCAGGCTGGCCAGTAGCGGCACCAGGGCGCGGCCGACATGTCCGGCACCGAATACGGCGATCTGTGCCTGTACCTGGCCCATCGGCTCGAACAGCAGCACCGTGGCGCCGCCGCAGCATTGGCCGAGGCTGGCGCCGAGGCTGAAGCGCTCCAGGTGGGTGGCCTGCTTGCCGGCGGCGAGCATCTCCCGGGCGATCTGCATGGCCTTGTATTCCAGGTGGCCGCCGCCGATGGTGTCGAAGGCCCGGGTGGCGCTGACCACCATCTTCGAGCCGGCATTGCGCGGGGTCGAACCCAGCTCTTCGATGATGGTCACCAGCACGCAGGGTTCGCCCTGGCTTTGCAGGTCGGCGAGGGCGCTGATCCAGTTGTACATGTTCACCTCGACATCTTGGTTGTCTGCCCGGGCCTGTCGCGGGCAAGCCCGCGAAGGCCATTACAGCGGTGCCAGCTCGACGTGCTGATCCGTGCCCTTGCTCACCTGCAAGCGGCGCATCTGCTCGCAGCCCCACAACACCCGCTCGGGAGTCGCCGGTGCATCGATCTGGGGCTGGTGACGGTAGTCGCCGAGGCTGGCCACCGCGTCCTTGATCGCGCACCAGGCGGCGATACCGAGCATGAACGGCGGTTCGCCCACGGCCTTGGAGTGGAACACCGTGTCTTCCGGGTTCTTGCGGTTTTCCACCAGCTTGACCCGCAGATCCACCGGCATGTCGGCCACCGCCGGGATCTTGTAGCTGGCCGGGCCGCAGGTCATCAGCTTGCCCTTGGCGTTCCACACCAGCTCCTCGGTGGTCAGCCAGCCCATGCCCTGGATGTAGCCGCCCTCGACCTGGCCGATGTCGATGGCCGGGTTCAGCGAGGCGCCGACGTCATGCAGGATGTCGGTACGCAGCATCTTGTACTCGCCGGTCAGGGTATCGACGATCACCTCGGCGCAGGCGGCACCGAAGGCGAAGTAGTAGAACGGCCGGCCCCGGGCCTGGGCGCGGTCGTAGTAGATCTTCGGGGTCTTGTAGAAGCCGGTGCTGGACAGCGACACCTGGGCGAAATATGCCTGCTGGATCAGGTCCTCGAAGGTCAGGATGTGCTCGCGGACCCGCACATGGCCGTTGTGGAACTCCACGTCTTCCTCGCTGACCTGGTACTTGCGCGCGGCGAATTCCACCAGGCGGTTCTTGATGGTCTGCGCGGCATTCTGCGCGGCCTTGCCATTGAGGTCGGCACCGCTGGACGCGGCGGTGGGCGAGGTGTTGGGCACCTTGTCGGTATTGGTGGCGGTGATCTGCACCCGGTCGATGTCGACCTGGAACACCTCGGCCACCACTTGCGCCACCTTGATGTTCAAGCCCTGGCCCATTTCGGTGCCGCCGTGGTTCAGGTGGATACTGCCGTCGGTGTAGATGTGGATCAGCGCGCCGGCCTGGTTGAGGAAGCTGGCGGTGAAGGAAATGCCGAACTTCACCGGGGTCAGCGCCAGGCCCTTTTTCAGGATCGGGCTGTTGGCGTTGTACCGGCGGATGGCTTCGCGGCGTTCGGCGTACTGGCTGCTGGCTTCCAGTTCGGCGGTCATTTCCTCGAGCATGTTGTGCTCGACGGTCTGGTAGTAGTGGGTGACGTTGCGCTCGGTCTTGCCGTAGTAGTTGGCCTTGCGCACCGCCAGCGGGTCGAGGTGCAGGTGACGGGCGATGGCGTCCATCACCTCCTCGATGGCGACCATGCCTTGCGGGCCGCCGAAGCCGCGGTAGGCGGTGTTCGACGCGGTGTGGGTCTTGCAGCGATGGCCGTTGATGGTGGCATCGCCCAGGTAGTACGAGTTGTCGGCGTGAAACATCGCCCGGTCGACGATGGACGCCGAGAGGTCCGGCGAGCAGCCGCAGTTGCCCGCCAGTTCCAGCTGGATGCCGTGCAGGCGGCCGCGGCTGTCGAAGCCCACGTCGTATTCGATGTAGAAGGGGTGGCGCTTGCCGGTCATCAGCATGTCTTCGAGCCGCGGCAGGCGCATCTTGGTGGGCTGGCCAGTGAGGCGGGCGATCACCGCGCACAGGCAGGCGGGGCTGGCCGCCTGGGTTTCCTTGCCGCCAAAACCGCCGCCCATGCGACGCATGTCGACCACGATCTTGTTCATCGACACGTCGAGCACTTCCGCCACCAGCTTCTGCACTTCGGTGGGGTTCTGGGTCGAGCAGTAGACGATCATGCCGCCGTCCTCGGTGGGCATCACCGAGGAAATCTGGGTCTCCAGGTAGAAGTGTTCCTGGCCGCCAATATGCAGGGTGCCCTGGATACGGTGTTCGGCGCTGGCCAGGGCGCTGGCCGAGTCGCCGCGCTGATGGGTGTGGCTGTCCAGCACGAAGTGGCGCTTGCGCAGGGCTTCGACCACATCCAGTACCGGTTCCAGGTCTTCATATTCGATGACCGCGGCCATGGCCGCCTTGCGCGCGGTTTCCAGGTCACGGGCGGCTACCGCCAGCACCGGCTGGCCGACGAACTGTACGGTGTCGATGGCCAGCAACGGGTCGCCGGGCAGCAGCGGGCCGATGTCCTTGAGGCCGGGAATGTCCTCGTGGGTGATGGCGATGCGCACGCCCTCGAAGGCGTAGCAGGGGCCGGTGTCGATGCTGATGACCCGGGCGTGGGCCCGATCCGACAGCCGCGCGTAGACGTGCAGTTGATTGGGGAATTCCAGGCGGTCGTCGATGTACACCGCCTCACCGGACACGTGCTTGTCGGCACTGTCGTGCTTGACGCTGCGTCCGACGCCGGTGGTCAGGTCCTGGTGAAACAGGGCCGTCAGTTCGGCCTGGGTCTTCTCGACCTTGTGATGGTTAGACATAAGCGGTCACCCGGGTCTCGATGTGCGGTGCATGCAGTTCGATGAAGTATTTGCGCAGCAGGTTCTGCGCACTCAGCAGGCGGTATTCCTTGCTGGCGCGAAAGTCCGAGAGCGGGGTGAAGTCCTCGGCCAGCGCGGCGCAGGCGCGCTCGATGCTCGACTGATTCCAGGGCGCGCCGATCAGCGCGGCCTCGCAGCTCTTGGCGCGCTTGGGAATCGCCGCCATGCCGCCGAAGGCGATGCGCGCATCGCTGACCACGCCGTTGTCGATGCGCAGGTTGAAGGCCGCACAGACCGCGGAAATATCGTCGTCCAGGCGCTTGGACACCTTGTAGGCTCGAAACAGTCGCTCGGCGCTGGCCCGGGGCACGATGATCTTCTCGATGAACTCGCTTTCCTGGCGGGCGGTGACCCGGTAGTCGATGAAATAGTCTTCCAGGGCCAGGGTGCGGCGCACTTCGCCCTTGCACAGGACGAGCTGCGCGCCCAGGGCAATCAGCAGCGGCGGCGAGTCGCCGATGGGCGAGGCGTTGCCGATGTTGCCGCCCAGGGTGCCCTGGTTGCGGATCTGCAGCGAGGCGAAGCGTTGCAGCAGTTCGCCGAAGTCCGGGTACTCGGCGCGTAGCGCGTCGTAGCAGTCGGTGAGGGCGGTGGCGGCGCCGATTTCCAGGCGATCGTCGAAGCGTTCGATGCGCTTCATCTGGGCAATGTTGCCGACGTAGATCATCACCGGCAGGGTACGGTGGAACTGGGTCACTTCCAGGGCCAGGTCTGTGCCGCCGGCCAGCAGCCGGGCTTGCGGGTAGGCGTCATAGAGGTCGGCCAGGTCGGCCACGGTCAATGGCACCAGGCAGCGCTTGTCGCCGCTATTGAGCTCGCCGGTGTCTTTGGGGGCGATGGCCTTGAGGCGGCCGATGGTCTCGGCCTGGCGCGCGTCGAACTGGTCGCTTTGCCCGGCGCAGCAGGCCTGTTCGGCGGCGGCGAGAATCGGCCGGTAGCCGGTGCAGCGGCAAAGGTTGCCAGCGAGGGCTTCATGGGCCTTGTGGGCGTCGGGCTGGCTGCTGTTTTTCTGCAGGGCGAACAGCGACATGACGAAGCCCGGGGTGCAGAAGCCGCATTGCGAGCCGTGGCAGTCGACCATGGCTTGTTGCACGCTGTGCAGCTGGCCCTGGTGCTTGAGGCCCTCGACGCTGATCAGTTGCTTGCCGTGCAGGGAGGAGACGAAGGTCAGGCATGAGTTGAGGCTGCGATAGCGAATGCTTTCGCGGCCTTGCGCATCCGTCTGCAATTCGCCCACCACCACGGTGCAGGCGCCGCAGTCGCCGCTGGCGCAGCCTTCCTTGGTGCCGGGCTTGCCCACGTGTTCGCGCAGGTAGTTGAGCACGGTCAGGTTGGGGTCCAGGGCATGCTCGCTACGGAGTTCCTGGTTGAGTAAAAACTGGATCACGGAAGGCCTCGCAGACTCATTATTATTGTTAACCGACGTCAGCCGAATTTAGTCATGTCTGACTTTTCGGTCAATGATTTTCTGACTTTGAGGTCAGGAAATTTCCGCCTCTAACAATTCAAGTATGAACGGCTACAGAAAATTGCTCGGATCAGCACGAATTTGCTTATTTCGTGCCAAATTCCGGCCCCTGGGCACTCCGCGATGAAGTGTCAATTGCGCTACACTGCGCCGCTTGTGCCGATTAAAGATTTTGAAGGAAAACCATGACGTTCAAGGCGCCGGACAGCCTCGCCGAGCAAATTGCTCACCACCTCGCCGAACGTATCATTCGCGGGGATCTCAAGCCTGGGGAGCGCATTCAGGAACAGAAGGTCACCTTGGCCCTCAATGTCAGCCGTGGTTCGGTCCGCGAGGCCTTGCTGATTCTCGAGCGCCGCCATCTGATCGCCATCCTGCCGCGCCGTGGCGCCCACGTGACTGAGCTCACCGAGCACAAGGTCCGCAGCCTGTGCACCCTGATGAGCGAGCTGTACATCCTGCTGGGCAACTCCGTGGCCAGCGGCTGGGTGCAGCAGAGCGACATGACGCCGTTCCTGCAGATCCAGCAGCGCCTGGAAAGCGCCTACGAGCGCCAGGACATCCGCGCCTTCGTCGAAGACAGCTTCAGCGTGATGCGCGCGGCCTATCCGTTCGCCAACAACCCCTACCTGCAGGAAACCGTCGAGAACCTGCAACCGGCCATGAGCCGTGCCTATTACCTGGCACTGGAGCAGCGCAAGGCCTCGATGAGCGAATACCTGGCGTTGTTCGAGCAATTGCTGGCCGCCGTATTGGCCCGTGATCTGGAGCGGATCCGTCAGGTGTTGACGGTCTACGCCCAGCGCAGCAGCGATCTGGTGGTGTCTGCGTTGGCGGATGCGTAAACGTGCGACTCAAATGCATCAAGCTGGCGGGGTTCAAGTCCTTCGTCGATCCGACCACGGTGAACTTCCCCAGTAACATGGCGGCGGTGGTCGGGCCCAATGGTTGCGGCAAGTCGAACATCATCGACGCCGTGCGTTGGGTGATGGGCGAAAGCTCGGCGAAGAACCTGCGTGGCGAGTCGATGACCGACGTCATCTTCAACGGTTCCACCAGCCGCAAGCCGGTGAGCCAGGCCAGCATCGAACTGGTGTTCGACAACTCCGACGGCACCCTGGTGGGCGAATACGCGGCCTATGCGGAAATCTCCATCCGCCGCAAGGTGACCCGCGACAGCCAGAACAGCTATTTCCTCAACGGCGCCAAGTGCCGCCGTCGTGATATCACTGACATCTTCCTTGGCACCGGCCTGGGGCCACGCAGCTACTCGATCATCGAGCAGGGCATGATCTCCAAGCTGATCGAGGCCAAGCCCGAGGACCTGCGCAACTTCATCGAAGAAGCCGCGGGCATCTCCAAGTACAAGGAGCGCCGGCGCGAAACGGAAAACCGCATCCGCCGCACCCACGAGAACCTCGCCCGTCTGACCGACCTGCGCGAAGAGCTGGAGCGCCAGCTCGAACGCTTGCATCGTCAGGCCCAGGCCGCCGAGAAGTATCAGGAATACAAGGCCGAGGAACGTCAGCTCAAGGCGCAACTGTCGGCCCTGCGCTGGCAGGCGCTGAATGAACAGGTGGGTCAGCGCGAGTCGGTGATCGGCAGCCAGGAAGTCAGCTTCGAGGCGCTGGTGGCCGAGCAGCGCAACGCCGATGCGGCCATCGAACGCTTTCGCGACGGGCACCACGAGCTGTCCGAGCGCTTCAATCTGGTGCAGGGGCGCTTCTATTCGGTGGGCGGCGATATCGCCCGGGTCGAGCAGAGCATCCAGCACGGCCAGCAACGCCTGCGGCAGTTGCAGGACGATCTCAAGGAAGCCGAGCGCGCGCGCCTGGAAACCGAGTCGCACCTGGGCCACGACCGCACCTTGCTGGCGACCCTGGGTGAAGAGTTGGCGATGCTCGAGCCCGAGCAGGAAGTGACCGCCGCGGCGGCTGAAGAAGCGGCTGCGACCCTGGAAGAAGCCGAAGCCACCATGCACGGCTGGCAGGAGCAGTGGGACGCTTTCAACCTGAGTTCCGCCGAGCCGCGGCGCCAGGCGGAAGTGCAGCAGTCGCGCATCCAGCAGCTCGAAGGCAGCATGGAGCGCCTGTCCGAGCGTCAGCGGCGTCTGGCCGAGGAGCGCGAGCTGCTCTCGGCGGACCCGGAAGATGCGGCCATCCTCGAACTCAACGAACAACTGGCCGCCAGCGAAGCGACCCTGGAAGACCTGCAAGCCAGTGAGGAGTCCCAGGTCGAGCGCCTGGAACAGCTGCGCCAGCAACTGCAGCAGGCCACCCAGGCTCAGCAGCAGGCTCAGGGCGAGCTGCAGCGGCTCAACGGTCGCCTGGCTTCCCTGGAAGCTTTGCAGCAAGCGGCCCTCGACCCGGGCACCGGTGCCGCGCAATGGCTGCGTGAGCAGCAACTGGCCGAGCGTCCGCGCCTGGCCGATGGCATGCAGGTGCAGGCGGGGTGGGAGCTGGCGGTGGAAACCGTGCTCGGCGCTGATCTGCAAGCAGTGCTGGTGGACGATTTTTCTGGCATCGACCTGGCCGGATTCCAGCAAGGCGACCTGCGTCTGCTGAGTGTGCAAGGGGATGCCCTGCGCATGCCCGGCAGCTTGCTGGACAAGGTTGAATCCCAGGTCGATCTGTCGCCCTGGCTGGGCCAGGTCAAGCCGGTGGACAGCTTGGAACAGGCCCTGGCCTTGCGCGGACAACTGAGCGCCGGGCAGAGCCTGATCAGCCGGGATGGCTACTGGGTTGGCCGGCATTTTTTGCGGGTGCGTCGCGCCAGTGAAGCGGAAAGTGGCGTATTGGCTCGAGGCCAGGAAATCCAGCAACTGACCCTGGAGCGCGATGAGCGCGAAGCCAGCGTCGAGGCCCTGGAAAGCCAGTTGCTCAACCTGCGGGCCCAGCAGCGCCAGCAGGAGAACGGTCGTGAACATTTGCGTCGCCTGTTGCAGGACGAAGCCCGCCAGCAGGGTGAGTTGAAAGCCAAGCTGTCGGCCGGCAAAGCCAAGGCCGAACAGCTGAACCTGCGGCGTACCCGTCTTGATGAAGAGCTGGTCGAGCTGGGTGAGCAGCGTGAGCTGGAGCACGAACAGATCGGCGAGGCGCGCCTGCAGTTGCAGGAAGCCCTCGACAGCATGGCCCTGGACACCGAGCAGCGCGAACTGCTGCTGGCCCAGCGTGACAGCTTGCGCGAGCGCCTCGATCGGGTGCGCCAGGAAGCGCGCCAGCACAAGGATCACGCTCATCAACTGGCAGTACGCATGGGCTCGCTCAAGGCCCAGCATGACTCCACGCGCCAGGCCCTGGAGCGCCTGGAGCTGCAGTCCGAGCGCCTGACCGAAAAGCGCGAGCAGCTCAGCCTCAATCTGGAGGAGGGCGAGGCGCCGCTGGAAGAGTTGCGCCTGAAGCTCGAAGAGCTGCTGGAAAAACGCATGACCGTGGATGTCGAGCTCAAGACCGCGCAAATCGCCCTGGAAGATGCCGACCGCGAACTGCGCGATGCCGAGAAGCGTCGCAACCAGGCCGAACAGCAATCGCAACTGATTCGCGGCCAGCTGGAACAGCAGCGCATGGAATGGCAAGCCCTGACTGTGCGCCGCAAGACCTTGCAGGAGCAGCTGCTGGCTGATGGCTATGACCTGGATGGCGTGCTGGCAACCCTGACCGCAGAAGCCAGCGAGCAGGCTGCCGAAGAAGAGCTGGAACGTATTGCCGCGCGGATCCAGCGTCTGGGCGCGATCAACCTGGCGGCCATCGACGAGTACCAGCAGCAGTCCGAGCGCAAGCGTTATCTGGATGCCCAGGATGCCGACCTGGTGGAGGCGCTGGAGACTCTGGAGAACGTGATCCGCAAGATCGACAAGGAAACCCGTAATCGGTTCAAAGATACCTTTGATCAGATCAACGGCGGTCTGCAGGCACTCTTTCCAAAAGTTTTTGGTGGCGGCAGCGCTTATTTGGAACTGACGGGCGAAGATCTACTCGATACAGGGGTAACGATCATGGCGCGCCCTCCGGGCAAGAAGAACAGCACCATTCATTTGCTCTCGGGTGGCGAAAAGGCGCTGACTGCATTGGCCCTGGTATTTGCCATCTTCAAGTTGAACCCGGCGCCGTTCTGCATGCTCGACGAAGTTGACGCACCGCTGGATGACGCTAACGTTGGACGCTACGCAAGATTGGTTAAAGAGATGTCGCAGACGGTGCAGTTCATCTATATCACCCACAACAAGATCGCCATGGAAATGGCTGATCAATTGATGGGCGTAACGATGCACGAACCCGGTTGTTCGCGCCTGGTAGCCGTGGATGTCGAGGAGGCGATGGCGATGGTGGACGCTTGAGTCCAGGCGACCGAGGTGACTGTTAGGAGGTCAAGTAGGGGGAATTTCCCCATTGCCAAGCTGGCCAATCGATATATTGGCCCTAGCCGTCACGACAGACGGTGTAAAGTTGCCTTTGGTCGTGCTAGTTTAATGTCAATTTTTCCTATGCGTGGGCAAAACGCCATTCAGAACATAGAGTTGGCGCCACGTTTTAAAGCGGTTTGCAGATTGTAAACCCCTTATTTTTCAGCATTTTTTATAGAGGCACGGGATTACATGGAAATCGGTCTGCGCGAGTGGCTGATCGTCATCGGCATTATTGTTATCGCCGGTATTCTTTTTGATGGCTGGCGGCGTATGCGCGGCGGCAAGGGGAAGTTGAAGTTCCGTCTTGATCGAAGTCTTTCCAATTTGCCCGATGATGAGGGCAGTGCCGAGCTGCTGGGACCACCCCGCGTGCTGGACACCCATAAAGAACCGCAACTGGACGAGCATGATCTGCCGTCGGTGAGCATGCCTGCCCGCGAGCCTCGGGAAGGCTCTTCGTCCAAGCGTGGCAAGCGTGGTGGCGAGCCGCACCAGGGCGACCTCAACCTGGACCTGGATCTGGACAGCGGCCCGAGCTTCAGCAGCCGTGATGATGATTTCCCGGCCGCGGAAGGCAAGTCCGCCAGCCACAGCGACAAGGAACAACCGCAAGCCGAAGAGGTGCTGGTCATCAGCGTGATCTGTCGTGACGCCGCCGGCTTCAAAGGCCCCGCGCTGTTGCAGAACATCCTCGAAAGCGGTCTGCGTTTTGGCGAGATGGATATTTTCCACCGTCACGAAAGCATGGCTGGCAACGGCGAAGTGCTGTTCTCCATGGCCAACGCGGTCAAGCCCGGCGTGTTCGACCTGGACGACATCGACCACTTCAGCACCCCGGCCGTGAGTTTCTTCCTCGGCCTGCCTGGCCCGCGTCATCCGAAGCAGGCCTTCGACGTGATGGTGGCGGCAGCGCGCAAGCTGTCCCAGGAGCTCAATGGTGAACTCAAGGACGATCAACGCAGTGTCCTCACTGCCCAGACCATCGAGCACTACCGTCAGCGCATCGTCGAATTCGAGCGTCGCGCCCTGACCCAAAAGCGCTAAGCTCCTGCCATCAGCCCCTCCTGCAGGGGCTGGCTTGCCAGCGATGCCCTTGCCCCAATCTTCAGATCGAGCAGCCTAGGCTGCTCTTTTGCTTTATGAGAGAACCCCATGACCGCCGCCGAAACCCGCATTCTTGAGCTGCGCGCTGAGCTGGACCAACACAACTATCGCTACCACGTACTGGACGAGCCGAGCATTCCGGATGCGGAATACGACCGGTTGTTCCACGAGCTCAAGGCCCTTGAAGCCGAGCACCCGGAGCTGGTGACCAGTGACTCGCCGACCCAGCGTGTCGGCAGCGCTGCGCTTTCGGCCTTCACCCAGGTGCGTCACGAAATCCCGATGCTCAGCCTCGGTAACGCCTTCGAAGAAGTCGACATGCGCGAGTTCGATCGCCGGGTCAACGAAGGCCTGGACCTGCCGGCTGGCGACCTGTTCGGCGGTGGCGCAGCGGTGGAGTACAGCTGCGAGCCCAAGCTCGATGGCCTGGCGGTCAGCCTGCTGTACCAGGACGGCGTACTGGTGCGTGGGGCCACCCGAGGCGACGGCACCACCGGTGAAGACATCAGCGTCAACGTGCGCACCGTGCGCAACATTCCCCTCAAGCTGCAAGGCAGCGGTTGGCCGGCCACCCTGGAAGTGCGCGGCGAAGTGTTCATGTCCAAGGCCGGTTTCGAGCGCCTGAACGCCGCGCAATTGGAGGCGGGCGGCAAGACCTTCGCCAACCCGCGCAACGCCGCAGCGGGCAGCCTGCGCCAACTGGATTCGAAGATCACCGCCAGCCGGCCTCTGGAGTTCTGCTGCTATGGCCTGGGCCAGGTCAGCGCCGAGATTGCCGATACCCACATCGGCAACCTTGAGCAGTTGAAGCAGTGGGGCATGCCCATCAGCCGCGAGCTACGCCTGGCCAGGGGCATTGATGAGTGCCTGGACTACTACCGCGAGATCGGCGAGCGGCGCAATGCGCTGCCGTATGAGATCGACGGCGTGGTGTTCAAGGTCAACAGCGTCGCCTCACAGCGCGAGCTGGGCTTTCGCGCTCGGGAACCGCGCTGGGCCATTGCCCACAAGTTTCCAGCCACGGAAGAGCTCACCGAGCTGCTGGACGTGGAGTTCCAGGTCGGCCGCACCGGCGCCGTGACTCCAGTGGCGCGCTTGCAGCCGGTCAAGGTGGCCGGGGTCACCGTGTCCAATGCGACCTTGCACAATATGGATGAAGTGGCGCGGCTGGGCTTGATGATCGGTGACACGGTGATTATCCGCCGCGCCGGCGATGTGATCCCGCAAGTGGTGCAAGTGGTTACCGAGCGCCGCCCGGAGAACGCCCGGCCAGTACAGATTCCCCAGAACTGCCCGGTCTGTGGCTCCCACGTCGAACGCACGCAGTTGGTCAAGCGCAGCAAAGGCCGGGAAACCGTCAGCGAAGGCGCGGTGTATCGCTGCGTCGGCCGGCTCGCCTGTGCTGCCCAACTGAAGCAGGCGATCATCCATTTTGTCTCCCGGCGCGCCATGGACATCGAAGGTCTGGGCGACAAGACCATCGAGCAGTTGGTGGACGAGAAGCTCATTGCCTCGCCGGCGGATCTCTACCAGCTCAAGTACGAGCAGATCATCGACCTGGAAGGCTTTGCCGAAGTCTCCAGCAACAAGCTGCTCAAGGCCATCGAGGACAGCAAGCGTCCGGCCCTGGCGCGCTTCATCTATGCCCTGGGGATCCCGGACGTCGGTGAGGAAACCGCCAAGGTCCTGGCTCGTTCCCTGGGCACCCTGGAGCGGGTCCAGCAAGCGTTGCCGCAAGTGCTGACCTACCTGCCGGATGTCGGCCTGGAGGTGGCCCACGAGATTCATAGCTTCTTTGAAGACAGCCACAACCAGGAAGTGATCGGCGCCTTGCTGGACGCCGATCAATGCGGCCTGGTGTTGCAGGATCAAGGGGAGCTGGGGGCGGAGTTTGCCGCCAGCACCACCCTGGGTGGCATGCTCGACAAGCTCAATATCCCGTCGGTGGGGCCGGGCGGTGCGCAGAAGCTGGCGGACAAGTTCGGCTCCCTGCAAGGCGTGATCGATGCCGATTGGCTGGACATGCGCCAGGCGCTGCCGGAGAAGCAGGCCAAGGCGGTTCGCGAGTTTTTCGACAACCCGGCCAACGCGCAATTGGCCCAGGCCATCGAGCAGCAGCTGCAGGCCTTTGGCATGCACTGGCACAGCGAGAAGAAGGTGGTGGCTGGGCTGCCTCTGGCGGGGCAGACCTGGGTGCTCACCGGTTCGCTGGAACTGATGAGCCGCGACGTGGCCAAGGACAAGCTGGAGAGCCTCGGCGCCAAGGTGGCCGGCTCGGTCTCGGCCAAGACCCACTGCGTGGTGGCCGGCCCTGGCGCGGGCTCCAAGTTGGCCAAGGCCAACGAGCTGGGGCTCAAGGTCCTGGACGAAGAAGCCTTCGTTGCCTTCCTGACCGAGCACGGCATCCCGACCTGACCTGCAGCCACTGCCGCAGGCTGCGACAAGCTCCACAGAGGCTTCCCGTGCCTGCGGTGCAGCCTGCGAATCCTGGAACCCCACAGGCTTGCCCATGATCTAGTCTTGGCAAGCCTCAGGGAGGATTCGTCATGCACCGTTTCTTCGAGCAGCTCAGTTCCCGGATCGCCGCGCCCTTCGTCGGTGATCGTTCACGCAACAGCAAACTCTGGTCCTGCCGCTGCGGGCAATCGCTGTTCTTTCGCAACAGCCAGTGCCTGGCCTGTTCGGCGATGCTCGGCTATGCACCGCAACTGGGCGTTCTGTCGTCCTTGCAGCCCGGCCCCATGACGGCTACCTGGGTGCTCGACAGCCAGCCCGAAGCCGGCGCCTTCAGGCGCTGCGCCAATCTCGATGCACCGGCGGCCTGCAATTGGTTACTGCCTGCGCACCTGACCGACAGCCTGTGCGTGGCTTGTCGTCTGAATCGGACCATCCCCGACCTGTCCATGGCCGAGAACCCGGAGCGCTGGCGCAAAGTGGAAATCGCCAAGCGCCGGCTGGTGGCGCAACTGCTTGATCTGGGGTTGCCAGTGATTTCCAAGAGCGAGGATGAGCAGGCCGGACTGGCCTTTGATTTCATCGGTGTCGACCTGGAGGGCAGGGCGCCCATGACCGGGCATGCCAACGGCCTGATCACCCTGGATATCAAGGAGGCTGATGATGCTCATCGAGAAAAGGTCCGGGCGCAGATGCACGAGCCTTATCGAACCCTGCTCGGGCACTTTCGTCACGAGGTGGGTCACTACTACTGGGATCGATTGATTGCCCACGGTGCCTGGCTGGAACCGTTCCGCAGCCTCTTTGGCGACGAACGCTACAGCTACGCCGAGGCCCTGGACCGGCACTACCAGAAGGGCGCGCCGGCGGGCTGGGAGCAAAGTCATGTCAGTGCCTACGCCACCATGCACCCCTGGGAGGACTGGGCGGAAACCTGGGCCCACTACCTGCACATGATGGATGCGCTGGATACCGCCTTGGGTTTCGGCATGAGCGCGCGTGACGTCGACCTCGACTACCAGCCGTTTCCCCTGGGCAGCCTCTATGATCCGCAGCATCCGAGCGGCCCGGCGTTCCTGGCCTTCGTCAACGCCTGGATCGAGTTGGCGGGCATGCTCAACGAACTGTCGCGCAGCATGGGCCAGCCGGACTTCTATCCCTTCAGCCTGCCGCCGGCAGTGATTGCCAAGCTGCACTTCATTCACCTGGTGGTCCAGCAGGAAGGCGGTCGCGCCGACGAAGCCCTGTCTCTGGGCTGACACTTGCCGTCTTGTAGGCGGGCCACAGCCAAGTACTTGAAGCTCATCAGATTTTTTAATCTGCAAGGAGCAGTTGTAAGTTCAACTCAGATAGGTACAATGGCGCGGCTCGCCGACAGGCGAGCGTCGTTATGGTGACCCCATCGGTCCCCCCGCAACGATTACCCGTGAACCTGGTCAGAGCCGGAAGGCAGCAGCCACAGCGGGAACATTGTGTGCCGGGGTGTGGCTGGTGGGGTTGCCTCCAATCTCCAAGTCATTCTTTTCCAACGATTTTTCACCCTTTACCACCCGGTGGTACAAGGAGTGATGCATCCGTTGCGATTCTACCTGACGTTGTCCCGCCACTCGGCCCAACGCTTGCGAGCGTGGTGCTGGTTTTTCTGCGTCCGTTGTTTTCTCAAGAGCCTTTGCTTGCGGCGGGCGTGAGCGGCTTCTGCGTTGGTGGCCAGTTCAAAAGCGTTGCGCTGCACCGCGGGGGTGAACGGTCTAGGCTGTTTCTCCTAACGGGAGAGGGCGTGCCGCAGGTGTTCTGCCTTGTCCAGCACCGCTTGAACAAGGAAATCGATGACATGGCGCGTATCACCGATAAGGCGTTCTACGAATACAACGAAGCAGAGCCGCCGTATTTGCACTGTGGAATCTTCGATCGGGACGCGTTGCGGGCAGAACTTGCCGAGCTCGTTCGATATGGGGTCGATTTCACTTCGGCGCAAACCGGGGACAAGGACAACAGCCGTTCGTACTTCTGGAAAAGCGGCCAGTTCACAGGCAGCGATGCCATGGCCTACTACGCCTATGTGCGGCGTCTCCGCCCGCGGAACATTGTCGAGATCGGCAGCGGTTTTTCTTCGTTGATTGCGTTGCAGGCATTGGCCAGAAACACCGTCGGACGGCTGCATTGCATCGAGCCCTTTCCACGGCCGTTCATTGCTGCGCTGGGTGCCGAGGGTGCACTCAAGTTGCAGGTGTGGCCGGCTCAGGAAGTGACGGCGAGTGCCTGAACGCCTTGACGACTTGTTGAGTGAATTCATGGATGGCCGGTCGGAGAGTGGCGGCGCCAGTTTCTGGTTTGAGTTTGATGGGCGCAGGGAAGGCGTGTAGCGCTATCTGGCGGTTCCTCATGGTTGGCTCCAGCGTGCGGGAGGATTCCAAGGATTGCCCAGCGGAGCTAAGCTCTCGCGTTTTTTGCTATCAGGGACGGAGTGCCAATGGCGCTGACCAGTAAAATCTGTGCTTATGACAATCACTGGCCAGCGGCCTTCAGTGCCGAGCAAGGGCGTATCGCCCAAGGCTTCGGCGCCGAGCTGGTGGATATTCAGCATGTGGGCAGCACGGCTGTTCCGGGGCTGGCGGCCAAGCCGGAGATCGATCTGCTGGTGGTGGTCGTGGAGCACCGGGATGAGGCCGCGCGCAACGCCTTCATGGCGACGTTGGGGTATGTGCGGGGCAGCAATCTTTCCCCGGGGCATCACTTTTATCGGCGTGATGTCGAGGGCGTGCGTACCCATAAGGTGCATGTCTGTCTTTCGGGGCACGAGCAAGTCGGGCGCATGTTGCGTTTTCGCGATCTGTTGCGCCAGGACAGCAACATCCGTCAGCAATACCAGGCGCTTAAGCTTCAGCTTGAAGCCAGCAATCGCCAGGGCATCGGCGAATACCTGGCGCAGAAAGCCCCCTTCATCGATGCGCTGATGAGCAGCCAGTCAAGGTGACTGGCGCCGGTTAGATCGCTGCCCGCAATTCTCGGGGGGAAAGCCCGTAATGCTTGCGAAAGCGCACGGCAAAGCGCGATGCCGAGGCGTAGCCGCTGGCTGCGGCGATTTCACCGATGGGCCGAGCGGTGGTCTGCAACCATTGCAGGGCCGTGCCCAGCCTGACGTTCTCGAGGATATGGCTGAAACTGCCGCCCTCGCTTGCCAATTGGCGGCGTAATGTCGAAGCGCCAAGGTTCAGCCGTTCGGCCACGCAGGCCACGGTCCAGTCCCGTGCCGGATTGCTCATGAGGAGGTGCTGCACGCGCTCGCACAGCGGATCGTGACGGTCGAGCAGCAAAGGGCCGGCCCAGCCACCCAGGGCGAGCGCCAGTAGCACCGCTTCGCCGTAATGGCTGCGCAATGCATCCGGTGCGTTGGCGGCGATGCATTGCAGCAGGTTGTCCCAGGCCAGGGTGCTATGCCGGTCCAGAGGAACGCACAGCTCGCTCGGGCCTGGGCGGCTGACGATCTGCTGGCTGTAGCGCAGGCTGAAGTTGCGCAATGCCTGGGTGGGAAAGCTCACCACGTCGGCGATGTAATGCCCGTGTGCGCCCGGGTAGTTGTTGATGCCCACCTCACGCCCCGCCGGCAGCAGGATCAGGTGCTGGGCGCCAACGCGTCTCTCGCGGTCGTCCCAGCTCATGCGCTTTTCGCCCTGGCGCACCCGGCACAGGGCGCTGACGAATATCGGAACCCGCCGCAAGGCATGGGCCTGACGGGCCTTGATGATGCAGGCGTCGATACGGCTTTGATGATGCTGCAGGCCGGCGGGTGCGTTCATGCTGTCTAGCGTCCGTAGGTGGCGGTCAGTGTGGCCTTGGCCAGGCTGTTGGCATTGAGCATGTAGCCCACCATGGCGCCGCTGGCCTGCGCGTCGAGGGGCAGTTTATCCACCTTCAGTGCCCAGACGGTGAACTGGTAGCGATGAGGTTTATCTCCCGCGGGTGGGCAGGCGCCGCCAAAACCGGGTTGGCCGTAATCGGTGCGGGTTTGAATGGCTCCTGCCGGCAGCAGTGCGCCGCGGCTATCGCCGGCGCCGCTGGGCAATTGTCGGGTGGTCGCGGGGAGATTGATCACCGTCCAGTGCCACCAGCCACTGCCGGTGGGGGCGTCAGGGTCATAGACGCTGATCGCCAGGCTGCGGGTGCCTGCCGGCGGGCTGTTCCAGGACAGTTCCGGTGAGGTGTTGGCGCCCGCGCAGCCAAATCCCTGGAACACTTGCTGGCTGCTCATGGGCTTGCCATCGGCGATGTCGGAGCTGCTGAGGGTGAAGTCGGCGGCGTGGGCGCCAAGGCTCAGGCCGAGGCCGAGAGCGCAGGGTAAAAAGCGGTTTTTCATGAGGGACTGGTCCAGGTGAGGAGGAGGAAGGACCAGTCTATTCAGAGGCGGTGCGCGGCATTGTGCCGGGATGCTCGCAGGTTGTGCGCAAATGCTCGGTGTGGCCTGCAACAGGCCCAAGAGATGGCTGTCAGGCCCCGAGCTTCTCTTGCAACAGCTGGGCAAAGGCGTCCCTGGCACCGTGGTGTTGTACGTCCTTGTGCCAGACGAAGCGGTTATCCACCGGGAGCAAGTCGGTGAAGCGCTGCACCGTCAGGTTGGCCGATTGCGAGTAGCGCTCCAGCACCCCCTCCGGTATCAGCGAGACCCCGGCGCCGACACTGACGCAGCCGATGATGGTGCCCCAGCTGGCATAGCCGGTGATGGGCAGGTTCAGTCCGTGCCGGGCCAACCAGTTTTCCAGGGCGCGGCGGTAGGGGCAGCCGGGTGGCCACATGAACAGGGTGTGCTGCTGCAAGTCACTGGCGCGGCGGATGGGAGCGCTGGCGGCGCTGGAGATCAGCACCAGGGGTTCGTGGTAGAGCACGGTCTGTTGCAGTTTGGCCGGCAGGCTGTCGATCGCTACCAGGGCGCCGTCGATGCGTTGGTGCCGTAGTTCCTCAAAGAGTTGCGACCAGGTGCCGGTCACCAGTTCCACGCTGACCTTCGGGTAGCGTCGGTGGTACTCCGCCAGCAGGGGTGGCAGGCGTCCTCCGGCGCAGGACTCGATCGAGCCCAGGCGCAAAAGGCCGCTGGGTTCGGCCTGGCTGTCCACGGCGCGCCTGGCTTCGTCCACCAGGGCCAGGATGCGTTCGCTGTAGCCAAGGAAGATTTCCCCGGCCGGGCTGATCCGCAGGCCGCGCCCGACCCGGGTAAACAATGGCGTGCCCAGTTCAGCCTCCAATTGCTTGAGGCGGTTGGTGATATTGGACGGCACGCAATGCAGCTGTTCGGCCGCCCGGGCAATGCTGCCGGTGCGGGCCACGGCTTTCACCATTTTCAGTTGGGTCAGTTCCATTGCTCATTTCCAGTGAGGAATGGCCTCAGTATCGGTTAATTGTGGTGAGTTGTGCGCGGCGCGACACTGCAGGCCTTCTCCTTGCCTTGTGGATACCTGTGTCGTGAAGATCTCGCCCCTGTTCAAGCTGGTGCTGGCGATTGCTGCGGTGATTCTGTGCTGGGCCTATTCGCCGGTGGGCATTCACATTGGCCTGGAGGGCTACAGCCCGGGGCACCTGGCCTTGTTGCGGTTCCTGATGGCTTCGCTGTTCATGGCCGGCATGGCGCTGGTGCTGAAAATCTCCCTGCCGCGTTGGCGTGACCTGCCGTGGTTGCTGGTATTGGGATTCTTCGCCATCGCCTTGCATCACGTCAGCCTCAACTACGGGCAGCAGGGGTTGAGCGCCGGGGCGTCCAGTGTGCTGGCGCAATCGGCGCCACTTTTCAGCACGCTGATCGCGTTTTTCTGGCTCAAGGAGCCCGTCAGTGGCTGGCGCTGGGGGTGTGTGGCGGTTGGGTTGTTGGGGGCGGTGCTGGTGGTTGCAACTGACAAGGGTTTGGGCTCGATCGAGCCGCGGGGGCTGCTGGTGCTGCTGGCGGCATTTTCCTGGGGGCTGTATTTCGTTTTGCAGCGGCGCTTTTCCGGGCGCTATGGGGTGTTGACCACGGTCTGCTACATGGTCTGGTGCGGCACGCTGTTGTTGTCGGTGTATGCGCCCGGACTGGCGCAGGCGGTGGTCCAGGCGTCGTGGCGGGTGAATCTGGCGGTGCTGTTGCTGGGCTTGTTTCCCAGCGCACTGGCCTATCTGGCCTGGGCCTATGTGCTGGCGCGGGTTGAGGTCAGCCGGGCGTCGATTGCCATGTACCTGATCCCGCCAGTGGCGATGCTGCTGGCGGCGACGGTGCTGGGCGAAACCCTGCAAGCGAGTGTGCTGCTGGGGGCGGCTGTGGTACTGGGCAGTGTGATGGCGATGCCGTTGGAAGGGCGTTGGCGTCAGCGCCGCGCTGGGCGCTGGCCGTCGCCGAAAACCGCTGCTCAGGCGCCTGCGGGGCAGGAGCGCTAGAGCGGGGCTGGCGAGTGACAACGCCCTGGCGTGGTAGGGCGTTGTCGCGCGGGATTCAGCTCTTTTTCTTGAACAGCCGGCCAACGAAGGCGGCGATGGCGAGCACGCCGATGACAATGAATTTCTTGCCGGCCAGGAGCAGCACGCCGAGCTTGGCGAACAGCCCGGCCTTGCTGGCGAGGCCGCCGGCTACCAGGGCTGCCAGGCCGTAGGAGGCCAGTTTGTCGGTGCTGGGGTTGTAGTCCGCGTAACGATTGCCATCGGTGAAGTTGGTAAAGGCCAGCACCTTGGGAATCTCGCGCTTGATGGTGGCCAGGTCGTCCATCGAGGCGACGGCATTGAGTTCCAGCACGCCTTCGCGACCCAGCACGCGGATGCTGTAGTTCAGGGTGTTGTTCTGAGCACCTTCGGCCTTCAGTTCGCGGGCCCAGTACATCTTGTGCGACTGCGCGTCGTAGCTCGGTTGCTCAGCCCAGCCCAGCAGGTGGATGGCGCCGTAGCCCTGTTCCTGGCGCTGCTTGTTGTCTTCTTCATCGGCTTCCTGCATCTGCTTGAGCAGGTCCTGATAGTCGATCTTCGCCGCATCGTCGTCGGAGATGTGCCCATCGTTCTTGTAGCTGATGATCACGCCCCAGCCTTCGGCGGACAGCGGGCTGACGGCGCTGGGCACGATCATGCCCAGGGTGGTGAAGCCGGGTGGGTTGCCCCAGCCTTCAGTCAGCAGTTTCTCGGTGTCCTTGGGGTTGAGGTAATAGAACTCCTTGCTCAAGTCGAGGCTGGCGATATCCCCAGGCAGCTTGACGTTGCCATGGCGCGGAGAGAGCGAGGCGAGGAACTGTTCGGCGGTCTGGGGTTCGGCGTCCTGGCTTTCGGGCGCGGTGGTGGCGTTGGCAAGGAATGGCATGGCGCAGAGGGCGGCCATGGCCATGAGGAGGCGCAGGTACTTCATCGTATTCCCTTACATTTTGTGACAAGTCGGCGGGAAGGATAACGATGAGTGGCGGGTGGCTCAATGCGAGGTTTCTGTTTTTCTCCGGGAAGGGCGCCGGGTCCGGCGCCGTTTCGGTAGCGTCGATTCAGTCGATGGTCAGGTACAGCGCCCGCAGGCGGTGCTCGTCCGGGTCGAGAGCCACCAGGGTGTAACCGAAATCCATCTGGGTGGGCGGCTGAGCGATGCGCATGCCCAGGGCCTGCCACTGCCGGTGCAGTTCGTCCACTGCTTCGCGGCTGTCTACCGCCCAGCCCAGCTCGCCGCCACCGCCGGCCGCCTGGGCGCTGGGTTGCACGGTGTGCCGGGACCAGAGGCCGAGCTTGATCCCCGAATCGAGGATGAACAGGGCGAAGGTCGGGGAGGATTCCACCGGCTGTTTTTCCAGCAGGCGGCTGTAGAACTGTGCACTGACGGCAGGGCTGTCCACATACAACAGGAAGTAGGTGTTGGTGTTGGTGATCATGGCGACTCCGGGGGGTGTGAGCTGTGCAGTGGGCGCAAGCTTATGCGCCGGGGCTGTCAGTTCCTGTCAGGAGTCATCGATTGAAAAAGAGGCCTGCATATCGCTGTCGATACGCCTGCCTCTTGGCGTTGATTTGTTGCGGGGCTCAAGGCTTGGACAAGGCCTGGTCTACCGCTGCTATCAGCTTTCCCAGATCCTTCGGGGTGGCTTTGTGAATGACACCGAACAAATAAGCCCGCTGTTCCTCTTCGTCGCCCAGATCGGCGAAGAAGGCTTTCAGCTTCACTCCCAGTACTTCGGCTAGCAGAAATAGAGCTTCAACGCTGGGGGTGTAGGTGCCGGTTTCGAAGCGGCTGATGGTTTTTGGGTCAAAACCGGTTTTTTCACCTAGTTCAGCCTGAGTAAGCCCCGCTACCTTTCGATAACGTTTGATGGCTGCACCCAAACTTGAAATTTGCATCGCTCAATTCCCATTTAGAATCAAGAACTTAACGATAAATATTGGCATTAGACAACACCATGGTTCATCACCTTGCTTTGCAAAATGTGATGCATTTCGTAGAATCGGCGCTTCGGACAGGTATTTGGTGATCTAGTTTCAGCAGGCTGGTTTATGAAACAAGAAATCATTGCATTTCCCTTGTTCACCTAAACCAAGGACTTGGCAGAGGCTCGCACGTCTCGTATATCCCGCCAACGCTCCGTCCGCCGTCCCCACCTGACGCCTAATCTGATCCTAGTTGATCTCCGTCGAATCGACGGTCAACTGCCGCGCAAACCGCTGTACGGCTGCAATCAGGGCGAACCTTCCGATTGAGTTGTACCGCCAGGAAAGTACATCGCGAATCAGCTGATTACCGGGCTCCGGTAACTGTTGATCGCTGGCTGTCTATGGAGTTCTAAAGTGCGTCTCAATTTGCCGGTCACCTCTGTTGAGCAGACCTTTCCCGACCAGCAGCGGCTCATATCCGCCACCGACATCAACAGTCATATTACCTATTGCAACGCCGAGTTCGCCGCGATGAGCGGGTTCACTCAGGCCGAACTGATCGGCAGCACGCATAACCTGGTACGCCACCCGGACATGCCGGCGGCGGTATTCGAGTCGATGTGGGGCTACCTGAAGGCGGGCCAGAGCTGGATGGGCGTGGTGAAGAACCGCTGCAAGAACGGCAACTTCTACTGGGTCAGCGCCTATGTCACGCCGATTCTCGAAGAGGGCAGGCTGGTGGGCTATGAATCGGTACGGGTCAAGCCGACTCGTGAGCAGGTCAGCCGCGCCGAAACCCTGTACGCCCGCCTGCGGGCCGACAAGGCCCCGGTGTGCGCCTGGCGTCGCACCGAAGCCATGGCGCGGCCGTTGCTGCTGCCGGTAGCGGTGGCGGTGGGTTGCCTGGCGGCGTTCAAATGGCTGCCGATGCTGGCTGCGCAGGGCCTGACGGTCCTGGGGTTCGTTGCTGTCGGGCTGCTGGCCCAGCGCCGCATGGGGCAGCAGCTCAAGCAGATTGTCAGCAGCACGCCGAACACCTTTGCCGATCCGATCTGCGCCCTGGCCTACAGCGAAGCTCTGGGGCCGGCAGCACAGCTGCAGATGATCCTGATCAGCGAAGAGGCGCGCCTGAAGACCGCCTTGACCCGCCTCAGTGATCTGGCTCGGCAGATGGCCACCGCAGCGGCCGACTCCAGCCAGCTGTCCAGCCGTACCGAATCGGCACTGCTCGAACAGCGGGCCGAAACCGACATGACGGCGGCGGCCATGACTCAGATGGCCGCCTCGATCACCGAAGTCGCCGAGCATGTCCAGCACACCGCCAGCGAAGCCCACACCGCCAATCTCCTGGCCCGCCAGGGCAGCGAGGTGGCTGGCACGTCCCGGGATGCGATCCAGTTGCTGGCGCGCACGGTGACCCAGATCAACCAGGCGGTAGGCGACCTGGCGGGGCAGACCCAGGAGATCATGGTGGCGGCGAGCATGATCCAGGCCATTGCCGACCAGACCAACCTGCTGGCGCTGAATGCGGCCATCGAGGCTGCCCGGGCCGGTGAGCAGGGGCGCGGTTTTGCCGTGGTCGCCGATGAGGTGCGGGCCCTGGCTGGCAAGACTCGTGAATCGACCCAGCAGATCCAGGGCATCATCCAGAGCTTGCGGTCCGGGGCCGACGAGGCCGTGCAGATCGCCAGCCTGGGCATCGAGGAGGCCGAACAGGGTGTGCAGCAAGTGTTGCAGGCGCAGCAGGCGTTGCAGGGGATTGGGGCTGCAGTGGAGCGCATTACTGATATGAGCCAGCAAATGGCCGCGGCGTCCCAGGAGCAGTCGCATGTCGCCGAATCGGTGTCCGAGCAGATCAACACCGTCGCCGCCACCGTGCAACGCACGGCCGAGAATGCCAGCGCCGGTGTGGTTCGCGGCACTGAGTTGGAAAACATCTCTTCCGGGCTGCGTGCCCTGGTCGAGCGGTTCAACCGCTAGCGACAGTGAGTTCGACTCATGGATGAGAAATACCGCAGGGCCGTCGATGCCGCCGCCATCTTCTCCGAGACTGATCTGAGCGGCAGCATCACCTATGTCAACGATCTGTTCTGCCAGGTCTCGGGCTACAGCCGTGAAGAGTTGCTCGGCGCCAATCACCGCATGCTCAGTTCCGGGCTGCACCCGCCGGAGTTCTTCACCGAGCTGTGGCAGACCATCACCCAGGGCCGGGTGTGGAAGGGCGAGATCTGCAACCGCGCCAAGGATGGCAGCCTGTACTGGGTCGACAGCACCATGGTGCCGCTGGTGGACCAGCGCTCCGGCCGGGTGATGCGTTACGTGTCGATCCGTTTCGATGTCAGTGAAAAGCGCCAGCTGCTGCATTCGTTGCAATGGCGGGTCGGGCACGACGTGCTCACCGGGCTGCCCAACCGGGCCTTTCTCTCCGAGCTGTTACACCAGGCCCTGGACTTCTCCCGCGCGGAGGATATTCCCCTGGCGGTGTGCATGCTCGACCTGGACGGTTTCAAGGCGGTCAATGACGGCTATGGCCACGCGTGCGGCGATCTGCTGCTGGTGGAAGTGGCCGCGCGGTTGCGCTCGATCATCCGCGGCGAGGATGTGGTGGCACGCCTGGCCGGCGACGAGTTCGTGCTGATTCTGCGTTATGTGCGCGATATGCTGGAGTTGCGCGCGGCATTGCAGCGGGTACTGGCGACCATTTCCCAGCCATATTCGATCCAGGGCAAGGACATCAATGTCTTCGCCAGCATCGGCGTGACCCTGTACCCCAACGACAACCACGACGCCGATACCCTGTTGCGTCACGCCGACCAGGCCATGTATGTGGCCAAGCAGAGTGGGCGCAACCGCTTTCACCTGTTCGATGTGCTGCGTGACCGTGAAGTGATGGTCACTTACCAGACGGTGGAACAGGTGCGCCAGGCGCTGCACCGGGGGGAGCTGTGCCTGTACTTCCAGCCCAAGGTGAACATGCGCACCGGTGCCGTGGTGGGCTTCGAGGCGCTGCTGCGTTGGCAGCATCCGCAGCGCGGGATGCTGGGCGCCCAGGAATTCCTGCAGCAAGTGGAGGAGACCGACCTGATCATCGATATCGGCGAGTGGGTCATGGATCAGGTAATGACCCGGCTGCAGGGCTGGCAGCAGGCGGGCATGGGCTGGCCGGTGAGCCTGAACGTGGCGGCGCGGCATTTCCAGCGCGCGGATTTCGTCGAGCGGCTCAAGGACATGCTCGATCGTTACCCGGACGTATTACCGGCATTGCTCGACCTGGAGATTGTCGAGTCGGTGGCCATCGACAATATCCAGCGGGTCAGCGATTGCCTCGATGCCTGCCAGGGATTTGGCGTGCAGTTCTCCCTGGGAGATTTCGGCACCGGTCAGTCGTCCCTCAGCTACCTCAAGCGTTTGCGTACCCAGACCATCAAGATCGACCGGCTGTTCGTGCGCGACATGCTGCACGACGAGGACGATCAGGCGCTGATCCAGGCGATGGTGGGGCTGGCCCAGGCGTTTGGTCGGCGGGTGGTGGCCGAAGGCCTGGAAAGCCTGGCGCACGGCGCGCGGTTGATGGCCTTGGGCTGTGATGTGGCCCAGGGTGATTTCATTGCCCCGCCGATGCCTGCCGAGGCGGTGCTGGAGTGGGTGCGCAGTTTCGAACCGCCCTTGGCCTGGCGCGACGATCAGCTTCAGGGCGAGGCGCTTTCGGAGGGCAGCGGGCCAACGTAGCGCTGGACGATGGCGTCGATTTCCCCGGACATTTTCATGCGCAGCAGGGTCCGCAGGATCCGCTGGGCCGGCACTCCCGGGGCGTCGCGCACGTAGCAGCCGACGGCTTGCTCCTGCAGCACCGCAACGCTTTGCAGTGGGTTGGCGGAGGCCTGGGTCTTGTTGAACCAGTCCAGGGTCCACTGGCTGGCAATGGCATAGCGGTAGCGCCCGACCACCAGCTTCTGTAACACCTGCTCTTCATTGCGTGCGTCGTCGCGAATCAACAGGTTGGCGTCGAACAGCGGCTGCAAGGGGGTGTAGGTGTAGCTGAGCACGGTGCCGATGTGCTGGCGCGACAGCTGTTGCAGGTGGACCACCGCCGGAACCGCGTGGGTGCTGACCAGCAGGTTGCGCTGCATGAACAGGGGCACGCTCCACAGGTAATCCCCGGACAGGTTCGGCAACCACGCCTGGGCGGCATAGCAGCGCACGTCGACTTCGCCCTGGGTCATGGCATTCTGCACCCGGGCCCGGGCCAGGACGTGGAACTCGGCGCGGGTGTCGAGGTGCCGGGCCAGGCTGTTCATCGTGTCGAACAGGATGCCGTTGGTGGGCTGGTCGCCTTTGATCTCGATGGTTGGCATGGTCCAGCTGTCGGCGACGGCAAAGCGCAAAGTTGGCTCTGCGGCTTGCAAGCTGGCGCTGAAGAAAAACAGGGCGCCCCAGGTCAAACGCATACAATCTCCAGGGTGTCGGCGGGCGAGCAATCCGTTGCAAAAGTCAGCTTAGACAGATTAGACGAGCGCGCCGGATGCAATTTCGCCCTTGCTCCGCTAGCATTACCGGCTTCCGCTTTCCAGTTGCGACGGTTTTCGATGAGTTATCAGGTTCTTGCACGTAAATGGCGTCCGCGCTCGTTCCGCGAAATGGTCGGCCAGACCCATGTGCTCAAGGCTCTGATCAATGCCTTGGACAGCCAGCGGCTGCACCACGCCTATCTGTTTACCGGCACCCGCGGAGTGGGCAAGACCACCATCGCGCGGATCATAGCCAAATGCCTGAATTGTGAAACAGGTATTACTTCCACGCCGTGCGGCACCTGTTCGGTGTGCTGCGAAATCGATGAAGGACGCTTTGTCGACCTGATCGAGATCGACGCCGCGAGCCGGACCAAGGTCGAGGATACCCGTGAACTGCTGGATAACGTGCAATATGCACCGAGCCGCGGGCGCTTCAAGGTCTACCTGATCGACGAAGTGCACATGCTCTCCAGTCACTCCTTCAACGCCTTGCTCAAGACCCTTGAAGAGCCGCCGCCGTACGTCAAGTTCATCCTCGCGACCACCGATCCACAGAAGCTGCCGGCGACCATTCTGTCACGCTGCCTGCAGTTTTCCCTGAAAAACATGACACCCGAGCGGGTGGTCGAGCACCTCAGCCATGTCCTGGGTGTGGAGAACGTACCCTTCGAGGACGACGCGCTGTGGCTGCTGGGCCGCGCCGCCGACGGCTCGATGCGCGATGCCATGAGCCTCACCGACCAGGCGATTGCCTTCGGTGAAGGCAAGGTCATGGCCGCTGATGTTCGGGCGATGCTCGGCACCCTCGATCATGGTCAGGTCTACGACGTGTTGCATGCGCTGATCAACGGCGATGCCAAGGCACTGCTGGAGGCGGTGCGGCACCTGGCGGAGCAGGGGCCGGACTGGAACGGCGTGCTTTCGGAAATCCTCAATGTGCTGCACCGAGTGGCCATTGCCCAGGCGCTGCCGGAAGGGGTCGATAACGGGCATGGCGATCGTGACCGGGTGCTGGCCCTGGCCCAGGCACTGCCGGCCGAAGATGTGCAGTTCTATTACCAGATGGGCCTGATCGGCCGGCGCGATCTGCCGCTGGCGCCAGACCCGCGTGGCGGCTTTGAAATGGTCCTGCTGCGGATGTTGGCCTTCCGCCCGGCAGACACCGCGGATGCGCCGAGACAGCCGCTAAAGCCAGTGGGGATCAGCCAGGCCACAGTTGATTCCGCCCAAACCGTGGCGGTGCCGGCACCCGCTGTGCCTGTAGCGACTGTTGCCCCGGCCCCGGCTGTGAGTGCTCCAATTGCACCAGCACCAGCACCAGCACCAGCACCAGCACCAGCACCTGTTGCCGAGCCTGAACCTGCCCCGCAGCCCGTTGCCCAGGCGATTGCCGTCGAGCCTGTGCCGGTGGTTGCCGAAGCCGTGGTCGACCTGCCATGGAACGACCCGGTAGAGCCGCAGATTGAACAGCAGCCGGCGGTTGAGCCGGTGCTGGAAGTGGCCGCCGAGCAGCCTGAACTGACGCCAATGCCGACCCCGACGCCGGACAGCGTGGTGCCGGACGCGCCGGAGTGGGTCAGCGCGCCAATGCCCGAGCCGAGTGTGGCCGAGGTTGATGCCGCCACCCCGGGGATCGACCTGGACGACGAGCCGCCGCTGGACGAAGACTACATCGAGCCGGACATCGATTCGGCCTACAGCTACCTGGACGAACTGGCCAGCGAGCATGCCGCCGAGCCGGCCCCGGAACCCGAGCCGGAGCCCGCCGCCAAGCCCGCCACCGGCCTCGCCCTGGAGTGGCTGGAACTGTTTCCCAAGCTGCCGATTTCCGGCATGACCGGTAGCATCGCCGCCAACTGCACCTTGATGGCTGTGGACGGCGACAATTGGCTGTTGCACCTGGACCCGGCCCACAGCGCCCTGTTCAACGCCACCCAGCAGCGGCGCCTCAACGACGCGCTGAACCAGTACCACGGGCGGACCCTGACCCTGGCGATCGAGCTGATCAAGCCCGAGCAGGAAACCCCGGCCCAGGCCGCTTCACGGCGCCGTGCCGATCGTCAGCGCGAAGCGGAGGAGTCGATCCACGGTGATCCGTTCATCCAGCGGATGGTCCAGGAGTTCGGTGCGGTGGTGCGCCACGATACTATTGAACCTGTCGAGGCCCTGGCGGCTCAGGGCTGATCATTCAAAGGGTGCCGGGCCTTGAGCCGGGCGCCGTTTCCATCCCCGTACTTTGAGGTAATTCCCATGATGAAAGGTGGCATGGCCGGCCTGATGAAGCAGGCACAGCAGATGCAGGAAAAAATGGCCAAGATGCAGGAAGAGCTGGCCAACGCTGAAGTCACCGGCAAGGCCGGCGGCGACATGGTTACCGTGGTCATGACCGGCCGTCATGACATCAAGCGTGTGAGCATCGACCCGAGCCTGCTGGAAGGCGTCAGCGAAGATGACCGTGAAGTGCTGGAAGATCTGTTTGCCGCTGCGGTCAACGACGCCGTGCGCAAGATCGAGTCCAACAGCCAGGAAAAAATGTCCGGCATGACCGCCGGCATGCAACTGCCTCCTGGCATGAAACTGCCCTTCTGATTCGCGCACGCGCGTCGGATGGACTAAAAGCCAGGCCTTGTGCCTGGCTTTTTTTATTCTGTCGATAAGTACGGCGCTGCTCGCGGGAGCCGGCTTGCAGGCCAGGGCCGCCGCCGCTTCAGCTGCAAAAACATCGAACGCCATGGTCCTCTCAGGGTCTGCACCCTATACAGTTTCAGTCAACTTTCTCTAAAGGAGTGTCCACGATGCCGCAGACATTGACCCTCAATCAGCGTGTGGTGCTGGTATCGCGTCCCCAGGGCGCGCCCGTGCCGGAGAACTTTCGCCTGGAGCGGGTGGCCTTGCCGGAACTGGCTGATGGCCAGGTACTGTTGAAGACCCTCTACCTGTCTCTGGACCCCTACATGCGCGGGCGCATGAGCGATGCGCCGTCCTACGCGGCGCCGGTGGAGATAGATGAGGTCATGACTGGCGGCGCGGTGAGTCGGGTCGAGCGCTCGCTGAACCCCAAGTTCCAGGCAGGGGATCTGGTGGTGGGGGCCACCGGCTGGCAGAGCCATTGCATTTGCGATGGCCGCAACCTGATCCCGGTGCCTTCGGGCCTGCCCAGCCCCTCCATGGCCCTGGGTGTGCTGGGCATGCCGGGAATGACCGCCTACATGGGGTTGATGGACATCGGCCAGCCCAAGCCGGGAGAGACTCTGGTGGTCGGGGCTGCTTCCGGTGCCGTGGGCTCGGTGGTCGGGCAGGTGGCGAAGCTCAAGGGGCTGCGGGTGGTGGGCGTGGCCGGTGGCCCCGAAAAATGCCGTTATGTGGTCGAAGAACTGGGTTTCGATGCGTGCATCGATCACAAGAGCGCCGACTTCGCCGATGAGCTGGCCCAGGCCTGCTTCAAGGGCGTGGACATCTATTTCGAAAACGTCGGCGGCAAGGTATTCGATGGGGTACTGCCCTTGCTCAATCCCAAGGCGCGCATTCCGCTGTGCGGGCTGATTGCCCAGTACAACGCCCAGGCGCTGCCTGCGGGGCCGGACCGCTTACCGTTGTTGCAGCGCACCTTGCTGACCAAGCGGGTACGCATCCAGGGCTTTATCGTCTTTGACGACTATGGCGACCGGCACCCGGAGTTCATCAAGGCCATGGCGCCTTGGGTGCGTGAGGGCAAGGTCAAGTTCAAGGAGGACGTGGTCGAGGGCCTGGAACAGGCGCCGCAAGCCTTCATCGGCCTGCTGGAGGGGCGCAACTTCGGCAAGCTGGTGGTCAAGGTCGCAACGGACGCGAGCATTTGACGCTACCCCGAGGCGCGGGTATAAACCGCGTCTCGTTGTTTTTGTCGGACCTTTGCCCATGAGCTTCAGCCCCCTGATTCGCCAACTGATCGACGCCTTGCGGACTTTGCCGGGCGTGGGTCAGAAAACCGCCCAGCGCATGGCCCTGCAACTGCTCGAACGTGATCGCAGTGGCGGCTTGCGTCTGGCCCAGGCCCTGAGCCAGGCCATGGAGGGCGTGGGGCATTGCCGCCAGTGCCGGACCCTGACGGAAGACGAGCTGTGCCCGCAGTGTGCCGACCCGCGTCGCGACGACACCTTGCTCTGCGTGGTGGAAGGGCCGATGGACGTATATGCGGTGGAACAGACCGGTTATCGAGGTCGCTATTTCGTGCTCAAGGGGCACCTGTCACCGCTGGATGGTTTGGGTCCTGAAGCCATTGGCATCCCGCAGTTGCTGGCACGGATCGAGGAACAGGGCAGCTTCAGCGAAGTGATCCTGGCCACCAATCCGACCGTGGAAGGCGAGGCCACCGCGCACTACATTGCCCAGCTCCTGACCAACAAGGGCCTGATCACCTCGCGCATCGCCCACGGCGTGCCCCTGGGGGGCGAGCTGGAGCTGGTGGACGGTGGCACCCTGGCTCACTCCTTCGCCGGGCGCAAACCCATCGCTCTATAACGCTGCAGGAGCCGGATCGCCGGCGAAGGATACGCCACACATCTCCTTGAAAACCAAGCAAGCGCTTGGTAAGTTTCCTCGACCCTTCAGAGGAGCTTGCCGATGTCTGCCTGCCAGGAATACTTCGATCCCAGCCACCAGTTGGTTCGCGACAGCGTGCGACGTTTCGTCGAACGTGAAATTCTTCCCCAGATCGATGAATGGGAGGAGGCTGGCAGTTTCCCCCGCGAGCTGTATCTCAAGGCCGGGGCCGCCGGGCTTCTCGGTATCGGCTACCCCGAGGCCTTGGGTGGCAGTCATGAAGGTGACCTGTTCGCCAAGATCGCCGCCAGTGAAGAACTGATGCGCAGCGGCTCCGGCGGCCTGGTGGCGGGGCTCGGGTCCCTGGATATCGGCTTGCCGCCCATCGTCAAATGGGCTCGCCACGAAGTGCGTGAGCGGGTTGTGCCGCAGGTGTTGTCCGGGGAAAAGATCAGTGCCCTGGCGGTCACCGAACCCAGCGGCGGCTCGGATGTGGCCAACCTGCAGACCCGCGCCGTGCGCGATGGCGATCATTGCCGGGTCAGTGGCAGCAAGACCTTTATCACCAGCGGCGTGCGTGCCGATTTCTACACCGTTGCGGTGCGCACCGGCGACCCCGGCTACGGTGGCATCAGCCTGCTGTTGATCGAAAAGGGCACGCCGGGCTTCACCGTGGGCCGGCAGCTGAAGAAGATGGGCTGGTGGGCCTCGGACACCGCCGAGTTGTTCTTCGACGATTGCCGGGTGCCGGTGGGCAACCTGATTGGCGCCGAGAACATGGGGTTTGCCTGCATCATGGGCAACTTCCAGAGCGAGCGCCTGGCCCTGGCCCTGATGGCCAACATGACCTCACAGCTGGCCCTGGAGGAAAGCCTGAAGTGGGCTCGCGAGCGGGAGGCGTTCGGCAAGCCCATCGCCAAGTTCCAGGTGCTCAAGCATCGCCTGGCGGAGATGGCTACGGCCCTGGAGGTCTCGCGGGAGTTCACCTATCGCCAGGCGGCGAAGATGGCTGCCGGCAAGAGCGTGATCAAGGAGATTTCCATGGCCAAGAATTTTGCCACCGATACCGCCGACCGTATTACCAACGATGCGGTGCAGATACTCGGTGGCATGGGCTACATGCGCGAGAGCCTGGTGGAGCGTCTGTACCGCGACAATCGCATTCTCTCGATCGGCGGCGGCACTCGCGAGGTGATGAACGAAATCATCAGCAAGCAGATGGGGTTGTAGCAGCCGATACCCCGGGGAAGGTTAGCGCTCGGTCAGGGAAAACTGGGTCAGGCAAAAGGTGGGAATCCCCATGTCTTGCAGTTTCTGCGAGCCGCCCAGTTCCGGTAGGTCGATGATTGCCGCGGCTTCATAGATCTTCGCCCCCATGCGCCGTACCAGGTTGGCGGCAGCGATCAGGGTGCCACCGGTGGCGATCAGGTCATCGAACATCAGCACCGAGTCGCCTTCGCACAGGCTGTCGGCATGGACCTCGAGGAAGGCCTCGCCGTATTCGGTCTGGTAGCCCTCGGCGAGCACATCGGCCGGCAGCTTGCCCTGTTTGCGGAACAGGATCAGTGGCTTGTTCAGTTGGTAGGCAATGATCGAGCCGATCAGGAAACCGCGGGCATCCATGGCGCCGATGTGGCTGAAGTCTTCTTCGACATAACGCTGGGCGAAGCTGTCGGCCACCAGGCGCAGGGCCCGGGGAGACTGGAACAGAGGGGTGATGTCGCGGAAGATCACGCCCGGTTTCGGGAAGTCGACCACGGGGCGGATCAGGGATTTGATGTCGAAGGAATCGAAGGCCATCTTCAGGTGTCCTGGCGGGCAAATAGGCCGCGCCAGTATACCCGCGACCGAGCCGCTTGGCTCAGCCGCACGTGCTGTGGATCAGCCTTCTACCGAGCCGCCGGCGAGGGCGCAGAGCTGGATCGGATCGAGGATGTGCACTTCCTTGCCTTCGGCGGCAATCAGTTCGTTCTGCTGGAAACGGGTGAACACCCGGGACACGGTTTCCACCGCCAGGCCCAGGTAGTTGCCGATTTCGTTGCGCGACATGCTCAGGCGGAACTGGTTGGCCGAGAAGCCACGGGCGCGGAAGCGTGCGGACAGGTTGACCAGGAAGGTGGCGATGCGCTCGTCGGCAGTCTTTTTCGACAGCAATAGCATCATTTGCTGGTCATCGCGGATTTCCCGGCTCATGACTCGCATCAGTTGGCGACGCAGTTGTGGCAACTGCAGCGCCAGTTCGTCGAGGCGTTCGAAGGGGATTTCACACACCGAGGTGGTTTCCAGCGCCTGGGCTGAAACCGGGTGGCTTTCGGTGTCCATGCCGGACAGGCCTACCAGTTCGCTGGGGAGGTGGAAGCCGGTGATCTGCTCTTCGCCGCTGTCGCTCAGGCTGAAGGTTTTCAAGGCACCCGAACGCACGGCGTACACCGAGTCGAAGCCGTCACCCTGACGGAACAGGAATTCGCCTTTTTTCAATGGGCGGCCACGTTTGACGATTTCGTCCAGCGCGTCCATGTCTTCCAAGTTCAGAGAAAGTGGCAGGCAGAGGGGTGCCAGGCTGCAATCCTTGCAATGGGCCTGGTTGTGAGCGCGCAGTTTAACTGGCTCGGACATTCTAGAATCCTTGTGGGAAAACACACATAAGCCGTAAGGGTAACTCACGGGAGGAGGTTCCGGCCAGTCCGTGCCGTATTGATTGTTAGTCGTAAAGCTATCCTTTTATGGCTCGATAACCTGTTAACGAAAGTAACTTAGAGGGCTGCAATTATGTCGTCCGTTGGCACTATTACTAATGGCAGCAATAACTTGCAGCCACTTCATGATTCCTCGAAAAGCGCCGCTGACGATGAACTAAGGGTTTCTCCGTTAGTTGCAGGGCCGCTGCTCGGGGAGGGCGTCAAAGTGTCGCTGTCGGGCGCCGGCCTGAGTCAATCTGCCGCCGCCAAAGGGCGTGACCGTGATATCGAGGAAAGCGGCCTGCCAGAAAACATCCAGCAGCTCCTCAAGATGATCAGGAAATTGCAACAACAGATTGCAGAGGCCCTCGCCCAACTGCAGGCGCTGATGGCCGACAAGCACCTGAGCCCTGAAGAGACCAAGGTCCGGATGGGCAGCCTGCAATCTGCACTGGCAACGCTCAACGGCGGTTTGCTGGCCGCCAATGCCTCCCTGGCCAAGGCGATGAAAGAAGCGGGCTTGAGCCCTGAGCAGATCTTGAAGGCGGCCTCGTTGATCATGAAGTCCTAGATCACCCGGGAGAAGCGCTGGCGGTTCTGCTGCCCCAGGTAAGCGTCGAAAACCATGCACACCGAGCGCACCAGCAGGCGACCGGCAGGCAACACGGTAATGGCTTCGCCGCTGAGTTCAATCAGGCCGTCGTCGGCCATCTCCTCCAGTTCTGGCCATAGTTCATTGAAGTAACCGCGAAAGTCGATGTTGAAAGCCTGTTCGATCTCTTCGAACTTAAGACTAAAGTTGCAGATCAGTTGTTGAATAACTTCACGACGCAGACGGTCGTCGGCATTGCATACCAGGCCGCGACTAGTGGCCAGTTGCGCACCCGCTAGAGCATTCTGATAGTGCGTCAGATCGCTGCTGTTCTGGCAGTAGAGGTCGCCGATCTGGCTGATGGCGGAAACACCCAGGCCGATAAGGTCGCAATGACCATGGGTGGTATAGCCCTGGAAGTTGCGTTGCAGAGTTGATTCTTCCTGGGCAATGGCCAGTTCATCATCGGGCAGGGCGAAATGATCCATGCCGATGTAGCGGTAGCCGGCAGCCGTCAGCTGTTCGATGGTGCGTTGCAGCATCTGCAGTTTTTCCGCTGGAGCCGGCAATTCGCTGCTGTTGATCCGCCGTTGTGGCATGAAGCGTTCGGGCAGGTGGGCGTAATTGAACACCGAGAGCCGGTCCGGTTGCAGGCTGATGACTTCTTCCACGGTCCGGGCGAAGTTTTCCGGGGTCTGCTTGGGCAGGCCGTAGATCAGGTCGATGTTGATCGAGCGGAACTGCAGGGTGCGGGCCGCCTCGATCACTGCCCGGGTTTCATCCAGGCTCTGCAGGCGATTGACCGCGCGCTGCACCGCCGGGTCCAGGTCCTGCAGGCCGATGCTGACCCGGTTGAAGCCCAGCTCCCGCAGCAGGCCCATGGTCGACCAGTCGGCTTCCCGGGGATCGATCTCGATGCCGTAGTCGCCGGAGTCGTCGTCCAGCAGGTTGAAATGCTTGCGCAACAGGGCCATCAGCTGGCGCAGCTCATCGTGGTTGAGAAAGGTCGGGGTGCCACCGCCGAAGTGCAGCTGTTCGACCCGCTGGTTGGGTGCCAGGTGGCAGGCGATCAGTTGCATCTCCTGTTCCAGGCGCTGCAGGTAGGGCAGGGCGCGGCTGCGATCCTTGGTGATGACCTTGTTGCACGCGCAGTAGTAGCAAATGTTGGCGCAGAACGGGATGTGCACGTACAGCGACAGTGGGCGCTGGGCCTTGCGGCTGTCGCGCAGGGCGTGCAGCAGATCGAAAGCGCCGACCTGGCTGTTGAATTGCACGGCGGTCGGGTACGAGGTGTAGCGTGGTCCCGCCAGGTCATAGCGGCGGATCAGATCTGTGTCCCAACGAATGGCGTCGAGCATGCGGGAATTCCCCCGGATAGGCTGGCAGTGTTCGCGAGTCTAGGAGGTTCGGGCTAGGGCCATCTTGACTTGTATCAAGGGTGTTCGGGAGCTGCTGGGGTAGTGCCGACGGGGCGTACGGGCCCGGTTGCCGGGCTCGGCCCCAGGGTCAGTGGCCCATCAGCCAGTGCTGATGAGGACCGGGCAGGGTCCAGATGCCAAAGAGCATCACCAGCACGCCGCCGGCCATGCGTACGCTGCGTCGGCGCAGCAGGGCGGTGATCCGTTCCGCCGCCAGCCCGGTGGCCAGCAGCACGGGCCAGGTCCCCAGGCCGAAGGCGAGCATCAACAATGCGCTATCCAGGGCACTGCCCTGGCTCGCGGACCACAGCAGGGTGCTGTACACCAGGCCGCAGGGCAGCCAGCCCCAGAGCGCGCCCAGGAGCAATGCGCGGGGCAGGCTGGAGACCGGCAGCAGGCGGCTGGCCACCGGCTGGATATGCCGCCACAGCCCCTTGCCGAGCCCTTCGATGCGGGTCAGGCCGCTCCACCACCCGGCCAGGTACAGGCCCATGGCAATCAGCAGCAGCCCGGCCAGTATGCGCATGAACAGCGCTGCCGGGCTGTTGGCCACCGCCCAGCCGGCCAGGCCCAGCAGCAGGCCGGCCAAGGCATAGCTGAGGATGCGTCCGAGGTTGTAGGCCAGCAGCAAGCGCAGGCGTCGGCTGCGTTGTTCCTGGGGAATGGCCAGGGTCAGGGCGCCCATCAGTCCGCCGCACATGCCCAGGCAGTGGCCGCCGCCCAGCAGGCCGAGAATCAGTGCCGAGACCAGCAGGGGGGCCAGTTCAAGCATGGGGCGGTTCCGATTTCCTGGCCGGGTCGGCTTCGCTTGCCGGTTGCCCCTTGGCCTCATCCACCGCGGCGGTGTGGCTCGGGTCCTGGTCATCGAACAGGATGCTGTGGGCCGGGCCGTCGAGATCGTCGTACTGGCCGCTGTCCACGGCCCAGAAGAAGATATAGATGGCGACGGCCACGATCAGCAGGGCCGCGGGGATCATCACGTAAAGAGCAGGCATCTGGTCTCCAGGCCCGGCGGCTCAGGCCGGCAGCGGGCGGGTTGCGGGGGTATCGGCGCTGTCGGCCAGCCGCGGCATGCGGGTCAGGCGCAGGGCATTGAGCACCACGGTCAGGGAACTGATGGACATGCCGACCGCTGCCCACACGGGGGTGATCCAGCCGAGGGCGGCGAACGGCAGCATCAGGCCATTGTACAGGCCTGCCCAGAGCAGGTTCTCGATGATCACCCGGCGCGTGCGTCGGGCCAGGCTGAAGGCTTGCACCAGGGCATCCAGGCGATTGGACAGGAGCACCGCGTCGGCGCTGGTCTTGGCCAGGTCGGTGGCCGAGCCCATGGCGACACTGATGTCGGCGGCGGCCAGCACCGGCACGTCGTTGACCCCGTCGCCGAGCATCAGCACCTTGCGCCCCTGCTGATGCAGCTGTTGCAGCACCTGCAGCTTGTCATCCGGGCGCAGGCCGCCACGGGCCTCGTCGATCTGCAGCTCGGCGGCGACACTGGCGACCATCGGCGAGCTGTCCCCGGACAGCAGCAGGGTGTGCCAGCCACGAGCCTTGCAGGCCGCCAGCAGGGCCGGAGCATCGCTGCGCAGGCGGTCGTCGAGTACCAGCCAGGCGAGGGCCCCCTGGTTGTCTCCCAGCAACAGCCACTGGCCGGCTTCTTCGGGCATGCTCGGCACCGCGCAGCCGCTGAGCTCGCAGACGAACGCTGGCTGGCCGATGCGCAGGCGCTGGCTGCCGACTCGGCCTTCCAGGCCCAGGCCCGGGCTGCTGGTGACGTCCTCGGCGGCCACCGGGGCGCGGCCGAAGGCTCGGGCAATCGGGTGCTCGGAACGGTTTTCCAGGGCGGCGGCGAGGCTCAGGCAGTCGTTGCTGGACAGGGCCCCCAGTGGCCTTATGGAACGCAGTGCCAGGCGCCCTTCGGTGAGGGTGCCGGTCTTGTCGAAAATCACGGTGTCGATCTGGTTCAGGCCTTCCAGCACGTGACCGCGGGTTAGCAGCAGGCCGAGTTTGTGCAAGGTGCCGGTGGCGGCCGTGAGCGCAGTGGGTGTTGCCAGGGACAGTGCGCAAGGGCAGGTCGCCACCAGCATCGCCAGGACGATCCAGAAGGCGCGCGAGGCGTCCAGCTGCCACCACAGCAGGCCAATGGCGGCGGCTGCGATCAACGAGAACAGCAGGAACCACTGGGCGGCGCGGTCGGCGACTTCCGCCAGCCGGGGTTTTTCCGCCTGGGCGCGGTCCAGCAGGCGGACGATGGCGGACAGCCGGGTGTCCTGGCCCAGGGCCTGGACTTGCACGGTCAACGCGCCTTCGACGTTCAGGGTGCCGGCAGTGACCTGGTCGCCGAGGCCGCGAGGCTGCGGCAGGTACTCGCCGGTGAGCAGGGACTCATCGATGCTCGACTGGCCGTCGAGGATCTTGCCGTCCGCCGGCAGCACCGCGCCAGGATGCACCAACACCCGGTCGCCCAGGCGCAGCTCGGTCAGCAGGATGCGCTCGCTCTGCCCGTCTTCATCCAGGCGCAGGCAGGAGGCGGGCAGCAGGTTGACCAACTGGGCGGTGGCCGCCGCGGTACGTTCCCGCGCCCGCCGCTCGAGGTAGCGCCCGGCGAGGAGGAACAGGGCAAACATGCCCACGGCGTCGAAGTACAACTCGCCGACGCCGCTGATGGAGGTCCAGATACCCGCCAGGTAGGCCCCGCCGATAGCCAGCGAGACCGACACGTCCATGGTCAGGTGGCGGGTGCGCAGGTCACGCATGGCGCCCTTGAAGAACGGCGCGCAGCTATAGAAGACGATGGGCGTGGTCAGAAACAGTGCAACCCAGCGCAGGATCGTATGCAGCTCGGGGCTCAGGTCGATGTTGAATTCCGGCCAGGTGGCCATGGTCGCCATCATCGCCTGGAACCACAGCAGCCCGGCGACCCCCAGCTGGCGCAGTGCCAGGCGGTTTTCGCTGGCCAGTTGCTCCGAGGCGCGGTCCGGCTGGTATGGGTGGGCCGCGTAGCCGATGTGGCGCAGCTCGCCGAGGACCTGGCTCAGGGGCAACTGGCTGTCGGCCCAGCGCACGTGCAGTCGGTGATTGGACAGGTTGAGTCGGGCTTCGGCCACCGCCGGTAGGCTGCGCAGGTGTTTTTCGATCAGCCAGCCGCAGGCGGCGCAACTGATGCCTTCCATGAGCAGGGTGGTTTCCGCCAGTTCGCCTTCATGGCGGACGAAGGGCTGCTGGACGTCGGCGCGGTCGTACAGGGCCAACTCGTCCAATAGTTGCACGGGCAAGGCTTCGGGGTTGGCGGAGGCTTCGCTGCGATGGCTGTAATAGTGTTCCAGGCCGCCGGCGACTATGGCTTCGGCCACCGCTTGGCAGCCGGGGCAACAGAACTCCCGGGGCTCACCGAGCACGACGGCGGTGAACCGGCTACCGGAGGGAACCGGCAGGGCGCAGTGGTAGCAAGGCAGTGGCGTGGTCATCGGCAGTCTTTGTGATTGGGGAAAAACTCATCGCCGGCGCACCGGCTCCGCTGCGGGGCAGGGGAGCGGCGGGCCGGCGATGTACGGCGGGTGTTGATCAGTTCAGGTCTTCCGCGCCCTGCAGCGGTTCGTCGCCCAGCAGCAGGTCCTTGTCGTGGCTGACCTGTTCTTCTTCGAACATGCGCCAGGTCTTGTCACCTTCAACGCCGAGCAGCTCGACGAAGCGCCGCCCTTCGACCTGGTCGGTCAGTTGGCCGATGTAGCGACCGTGTTCGGTTTCGCTGCGGGTCAGGGTGATCTTGCGGTCCTTTTCCGGCTGGGTCGGCGAGATCAGGTTCAGTTCCAGGGTCTTGGGCTGGCTGTCACCGCTCAGGCGCAGTTCGACTTCGCCGGTCAGCGCGTCGAGGTGCACATTGGCACGCATCTTCAGGGTCTGGGCCAGCAGCTCGCGGTCCAGGGAGCGGTTGATGCCCTTGCCGGCCTCGTAGTAGTTGTCGTTGACCAGGTTGTCCGGGTTGTTCACGGCGATGGTCACCATGGACAAGGTCAGGGTCACCGAGCAGGCGAGGATGCCAATGATGATCCAGGGCCAGAGATGCTTGTACCAGGGGCTTGTGGCGGTGGCTGTGGACATAGTCACTTCTCTTAACGAATTTGTGGGCCGATGAACCGGCTCTTGGCTTCAACGTGGACGCTGTCATCGTCGGCATCCTTGAGGATGAACTTCACCTCGTTGGTGGTCGATGGCAGTTGTTCTGGAGCAATCGACAGCTCCACCGGCATGCTGACGATATCGCCGGCCACCACATGGATCTCGCGCTTGCCTTGCAGCTTCAGGTCCGGCAGGCCGGCGGCATCCAGCACATAGGTGTGGTCGCGCTGGTCCTTGTTCATGATCTTCAGGCTGTAGACGTTCTCGATCCGGCCTTCGGCGTTCTCGCGGTACAGCACCCGGTCCTTGCTGACATCGAAGCCCACCAGCGGGCGCAGGAGGAATGCGGTCACCAACAGGCTGATCATGGTCAGCAGCACCAGGGCATAACCGATCAGGCGCGGACGCAGTTTATGGGTCTTCTGTCCGGAGAGGTTGTGCTCGGTGGTATAGCTGATGAGCCCGCGCGGGTACTCCATCTTGTCCATGATGCTGTCGCAGGCGTCGATACAGGCCGCGCAGCCAATGCATTCGATCTGCAGGCCGTCGCGAATGTCGATGCCGGTGGGGCAGACCTGGACGCACATGGTGCAGTCGATGCAGTCACCCAGGCCCTGTGCCTTGTAGTCGGCGCCTTTCTTGCGCGGGCCACGGCTTTCGCCACGGCGCGGGTCGTAGGAGACGATCAGGGTGTCTTTGTCGAACATCACGCTCTGGAAGCGCGCATAGGGGCACATGTAGATGCACACTTGTTCGCGCAGCCAGCCGGCGTTGCCGTAGGTGGCCAGGGTGAAGAAACCGACCCAGAAGTACGACCAGCCATCGGCCTGGCCGGTGAAGAAGTCGATGACCAGTTCGCGGATCGGCGAGAAGTAGCCGACGAAGGTCATGCCGGTGACGAAGCCGATCAGCAGCCAGAGGCTGTGCTTGCTGAGCTTGCGCAGGAACTTGTTGGTGCTCATGGGCGCTTTGTCCAGCTTGATGCGCTGGTTGCGGTCGCCTTCGGTGACCTTTTCGCACCACATGAAGATCCAGGTCCAGACGCTCTGCGGGCAGGTGTAGCCGCACCAGATACGTCCCGCATAGACGGTGATGAAGAACAGGCCGAACGCGGCAATGATCAACAGGCCCGAGAGCAGAATGAAATCCTGGGGCCAGAAAGTGGCGCCAAAGATGAAGAATTTACGTTCCGGAAGGTTCCACCAGACAGCCTGGTGGCCGCCCCAGTTGAGCCACACGGTGCCGAAGTACAGCAGGAATAATCCAGCGCCGCCGAGCATGCGCAGATTGCGGAACAGGCCAGTGAAGGCGCGGGTGTAGATTTTTTCCCTGGAGGCGTAGAGATCGACGCTGTTGGTCGCGTTTTTGGCAGGCGGGGTAACGTCTTGTACGGGAATCTGGTTGCTCATCATTGCATCCCACGGCAGTGGAAAAATGCCTCGGTCAGTACGTGCCGACCGCGGTCAAAAGGGGTGTTGCAGTGGCGCAATGATACGCCTGTAGCTCTAGTGCAAGGGTGCGACCTTTGGTCGCGTTGGGGGAAATCAACTGATGGTGTAATGACTTGAATCAATTGACTTGTGAATTATGGACCCATTTGTACTCCGCGCCGTTCAATTCTTCCATGGGTTGAGCAGGCGTACGCCACAGGCCTCGAAGTCCTTCACGTTGCGGGTAACCAGGGTCAAACCATGGACCAGGGCGGTTGCGGCAATCAGTGCAGCGCATTCATTGCTGCGGTCCGGGACATGCAGTTGGGCGCAGCGCAAGGCCACGGCACTGTCGATGGCCAGGATGCGGCCGGCGAAGGCGGGAAGAACCCGGCGCTCCAGCCAGTTGCGCAGTAGGGTGCCCTGATCCGGGGCGCGCCGCTCCACCCGCAGAATGCCCGTTTCCAGCTCTAGCACCGTGATCGCCGAGAGGAACAGGCTGGTGGGCGCGATGCCGTGGGCCCAGGTCTTGACCCCATGATTGGCCTTGGGTTTGCGCAGCTCGGAGATGACGTTGGTGTCGAGCAGGAACATCAGGACAGATCTGTTTCGCGTGGAGTGATCACTGCGCGCTCCGTGGTGAATTCGATGTCTTTGGCTTCCGGCATCGCCAGCATCTCGACGATGCTCAGGTTCAGGCCGCTGAGTTTCTGGTACTCCTCAATGCTTAGCAGTACATGGGTTGGCTTGCCACGCTCAGTGATGATGACCGGCCCTGTAAGCGCGGCTTTTTTGGCACCGCTTGTGTCCTGGTTGAACTCGCGGCTGGAAAGGGTGGTGATGGTCATGGTGGGCACCTGCTTGAAGCACTCAATATAGGAGCGTTACTACCTGGTTGCCGCCAAGAGCAATCTTCTGCCGGGGCAAACCGATGTAAGGCATAAACAAAACGGCCCCGCCAATTCTCATTGGCGGGGCCGTCGGGTGTTGCTTTCAGGCGTCGGTCTTACTCGGCGTCGGCCTGCTTGTCACCGTGGGACAGGCTGTAGACATAAGCCGCCAGCAGGTGAACCTTGTCGTTGCCTTGCAGTTGTTCCTGCGCAGGCATCACGCCTTGACGGCCGTAACGAATGGTCTGCTGCAGTTGTGCAAAGCTCGAACCGTAGATGAAGGCTGCCGGGTGAGTCAGGTTGGGCGCGCCCATGGCTGGGGTGCCTTTGCCTTCCGGACCATGGCAGACCGCGCAGTTGGCGGCGAACAGCTTCTGCCCATTGACCGGGTCGGCCTTGATGCCTTCAGGCAATTTGCGGCCGTCGAGGTTGGTCAGGACATAAGCGGCAACGTCGCTGACGCCTTGTTCCTTGATCACGTCCAGCCAGGCCGGCATCACCGCGTGGCGACCGCCCATGATGGTGGTCTTGATGGTTTCCGGCTCGCCGCCCCAGCGCCAGTCGGCGTCGGTCAGGTTGGGGAAGCCATAGGCGCCCTTGGCGTCGGAACCGTGGCAGACCGAGCAGTTGGAAGCGAACAGGCGACCGCCCATTTTCAGGGCTTGCGGGTCCTTGGCGACTTCCTCGATAGGCATGGCAGCGTACTTGGCGAAGATCGGACCGAACTTGGCGTCCGACTTGGCCATTTCCTTTTCCCACTCGTGCACGCCGGTCCAGCCGGACTGGCCGTTGGCGAACGGGGTCTGCTTCTCGTTATCGAGGTAGTTGTAGCCGGGTAGAACACCTTTCCAGTTGCCCAGGCCCGGGTACAGCACCAGGTAACCCAGGGCGAAGACGATGGTGCCGACAAACAGCATGAACCACCATTTCGGCAGCGGGTTGTCGTACTCCTCGATCCCGTCGAAGGAGTGGCCGACCGTCTCGTCGGTCTGCTCGGCGCGCTGGCCCTTGCGGGTCGACAGTAGCAGCCAGGTCAGGGCGAAGATGGTACCCAGACTGAGGACTGTGACGTACAGACTCCAGAACGTAGTCATTCTTTGTTACTCCTAGAAGCTTGCTCGACGTGCTTGATGGCGTCGGGATCATCCGCGAACGGCAGCAAGGTTGCGTCTTCAAACTCGGACTTGCGCTTGGGGCTGAACACCCAGAGCGCCAAACCGATGAAGGCCACCATCACAACAAGGGTGCCCAGGCCACGAATCATCCCGATATCCATCTAGATCACCGTTTGCTTTTGATGATGGTGCCCAGGCCTTGCAGATAGGCCACCAGCGCGTCCATTTCGGTTTTGCCCTTCACAGCATCCTTGGCGCCGGCGATGTCTTCGTCGGTGTAGGGGACGCCGAGCGTGCGCAAGACTTCCATTTTCTTCGCGGTGTCTTTGCCGTCGAGCTTGTTTTCTACGAGGAACGGATAAGCCGGCATCTTCGACTCGGGGACCACGTTGCGCGGGTTGTACAAGTGCGCACGCTGCCAGTCATCGGAGTAACGACCGCCCACTCGGGCCAGGTCCGGACCGGTACGCTTGGAACCCCACAGGAACGGGTGGTCCCAGACGCTTTCACCGGCCACCGAGTAGTGGCCATAACGTTCGGTTTCAGCGCGGAACGGGCGGATCATCTGCGAGTGGCAGCCGACACAGCCGTTGGCGATGTACACATCGCGGCCTTCCAGTTCCAGCGCGGTGCGCGGCTTCATGCCTTCCACCGGCTTGTTGGTGACGTCCTGGAAGAACAGCGGGACGATCTGGGTCAGGCCGCCGATGCTGACGGCGATGACCATGAAGAAGGCCAGCAGGCCAATGTTCTTCTCGACTACTTCGTGCTTCATCAGTGAGCTCCAACTACAGCGATCTGAGCGGCGGCTTCAGCTTCAGCCGGGTTCGAGGCGCGAACGGTGCGGAACACGTTGTACGCCATGATCAGCATGCCGGTGGCGAAGAACGCACCGCCCAGGGCGCGGACGATAAAGCCCGGGTGGCTGGCTTGCAGCGCTTCGACGAAGGAGTAGGTGAGGGTGCCGTCATCGTTGATTGCACGCCACATCAGGCCCTGGGTAATGCCGTTGACCCACATCGAGGCGATGTACAGCACGGTACCGATGGTAGCCAGCCAGAAGTGGGTGTTGATCAGGCCGATGCTGTGCATCTGCTGACGACCGAAGACTTTCGGGATCAGGTGATACAGCGCGCCGATGGAGATCATCGCTACCCAGCCCAGAGCGCCGGCGTGTACGTGGCCGATGGTCCAGTCGGTGTAGTGCGACAGCGAGTTGACGGTCTTGATGGCCATCATCGGGCCTTCGAAGGTCGACATGCCGTAGAACGCCAGGGACACCACCAGGAACCGCAGGATCGGGTCGGTGCGCAATTTATGCCAGGCGCCCGACAGGGTCATCATGCCGTTGATCATGCCGCCCCAGCTTGGCGCCAGCAGGATGATCGACATGGCCATGCCCAGGGACTGAGCCCAGTCCGGCAGCGCGGTGTAGTGCAGGTGGTGCGGACCGGCCCAGATGTACAGGGTGATCAGTGCCCAGAAGTGCACGATGGACAGGCGATACGAGTAGATCGGACGCTCGGCCTGCTTGGGTACGAAGTAGTACATCATCCCCAGGAAGCCGGTGGTCAGGAAGAAGCCCACGGCGTTGTGGCCGTACCACCACTGGATCATCGCGTCAGTCGCACCGGCGTAGGCCGAGTAGGACTTGAAGAAGCTGACCGGCAGGGACGCGTGGTTGACGATGTGCAGCATCGCGGTCACCACGATGAAGGCACCGTAGAACCAGTTGCCGACGTAGATGTGCTTGGTCTTGCGCTTGGTGATGGTGCCAAAGAACACCAGGCCGTAGGTGACCCAGACGATCGCCAGCAGGATAGCCAGGGGCCATTCCAGTTCGGCGTATTCCTTGGTGGTGGTGTAACCCAGTGGCAGGGTCACGATCGCGCCGACGATCACCGCTTGCCAACCCCAGAAGGTGAAGGCCGCGAGGCTGTCGGAAATCAGTCGCGTCTGGCAGGTTCGCTGCACGACATAGTAAGAGGTGGCAAACAATGCACATCCACCGAAGGCGAAGATCACCAGGTTGGTGTGCAGCGGGCGCAGGCGTCCAAACGTCGTCCACGGCAGACCGAAATTCAACTCCGGCCATACCAGTTGTGAGGCGATGAAGACACCGAGCCCCATGCCAAGGATCCCCCAGACCACCGTCATGATGGCGAACTGGCGGACTACCTTATAGTTATAAGCAGTCGGACTGATTGCTGTGCTCATTCTAAGGTTCCACGGTTTGGGTGTTTTATTAGGGATAAAAATCGGCCGCAAGTATGGAGAAAGCAGGGGGTCATTGCAACGCGCCATGACCTGGGTCAATGCGTTCCATGCCTGATTCTGCGGCCTTTCCCTATGCCGAGTAGGGACAAAAATATGCCCTCGGACAGGCTGTCGCCGTGGACAGGATTCGGGCGGTGTCAGGTTGGTTGTAACCGGGTGCGTGGAAGCTGGCGGATCAGCTGACAGGCGGTAAACGAGTCGACAGCCGGTATAAACCAGCCTTTGCGGCCTGTCATCGAGCAGAAGCTTCGAACTTCACGGATACCGTTGGCCTGTGACCAGCCCTTGCCAGTCCCCATCGGGGCAAGCTTAGTCCTGAATCAGATGAGTGCAAACGAAGGGGAGGAGAGGGTGCGACACTTGGTCGCAAAGAGGCAGGGAGAAAGCTTCAAGCGGCAAGCTGCAAGTGAAATCTCGCAGCTTGCCGTGGACCTTTTACTGCTCGCTTGCAGCTTGAGGCTTGTTGCTGTTGTGGGACAGGCTGTAAACGTAGGCGGCCAGCAGTTGCACCTTGTCATTGCCGAGCAGCTCGCTCTGCGCTGGCATGTGGCCCTGGCGACCGTGACGGATGGTCTGCTGCAGTTGCGCCAGGCTGGTGCCGTAGATGAAGCCGGCCGGCTGGGTCAGGTCGGGCGCGCCCATGATCTGGGTGCCCTTGCCGTTGGCGCCGTGACAGGCTACGCAGGTGGTGCTGAACGCTTGCTGTCCGGCCACCAGGTCGGCGTCGCTGTCGGCAGGCAGAGGCAGGCCGGCCAGTTCGTGACGGACATAAGCCGCCACGTTCTTCACGCCTGCTTCCTTGAGCACTTCACCCCAGGCCGGCATGGCAGCCATGCGGCCGCCCATGATGGTGGCCTTGATGGTGTCGGCACTGCCGCCCCAGCGCCAGTTGTCGTCCGCCAGGTTCGGGAAGCCGAAGGCACCCTTGGCGTCAGAGCCGTGGCAGACCGAGCAGTTGGAAGCGAACAGGCGTCCGCCCATCTTCAGCGCTTGCGGGTCCTTGGCCACTTCTTCCACGGGCATGGCTGCGAATTTGGCGAAGATCGGACCAAACTTCACGTCCGCCTTGGCCATTTCCTTTTCCCATTCCTTGGTCTGGGTCCAACCGTCTTCATAGCCCGGCAGGATGCCTTTCCAGTTACCCAGGCCCGGGTAGAGGATCAGGTAACCCACGGAAAACACCAGGGTCCCGGCGAACAGCAGGAACCACCATTGCGGCAGGGGGTTGTCGTACTCCTCGATGCCATCGAAGGCGTGGCCCATGGTCTGGTCGACACTGCCCTTGGTCTCGCCCTTGCGGGTGCCGACCAGCAGCCAGGTCAGGCCGATCAGGCTGCCAATGGTCAGTACGCAGATCCACGTACTCCAGAAGGTGGTCATGGCCGAATGCTCCTTGTTGCAGGCTCTTGAGGTTGAGCGTCATCAGTTGTGTTGCCGGCCGGTGCCGCGCCCGGCATCGGGTCATCGGCGAAGGGCAGCAGGCGTGCCTGGGCAAACTCGGGGTTGCGTTTTGAGTTGAACACCCAGATCGACAGGCCGACGAAGGCGATCATCACCACCAGGGTCCCGAGGCCGCGGATCATGCCGCTATCGAGTTCAAAACCCATGGCTCACCTCTTGCTCTTGATCGAAGTGCCAAGCACTTGCAGGTAGGACACCAGGGCGTCCATCTCGGTCTTGCCCTTGAGCGTGGCAGTGGCGCCGGCGATGTCTTCGTCGGTGTACGGCACGCCGAGGGTGCGCATGACCTTGAGCTTGGTTTCGGTGTGGCTGCTGTCTACCGGCGCGGTCACCAGCCATGGGTAGGCCGGCATCTTCGACTCAGGCACGACGTTGCGCGGGTTGTACAAGTGCGCGCGGTGCCAGTCATCCGAATAACGACCGCCAACCCGGGCCAGGTCCGGACCGGTACGCTTGGAACCCCACAGGAACGGGTGGTCCCAGACGCTCTCACCGGCTACCGAGTAGTGGCCATAGCGTTCGGTTTCAGCGCGGAACGGACGGATCATCTGCGAGTGGCACTGTACGCAGCCTTCGCGGATGTAGATGTCGCGGCCTTCCAGTTGCAGCGCGGTGTAGGGCTTCATGCCTTCCACCGGCTTGTTGGTGACGTCCTGGAAGAACAGCGGGACGATCTGGGTCAGACCGCCGATGCTCACCGCGAAGACCATCAGCAGCATCAGCAGGCCGACGTTTTTTTCAATCGTTTCGTGTTTCATTGCGAACTCCTCAGGCCATCTGCGCAGCGGCGTTGACATCGGCTGGCACGGCGGCACGTACGGTGCGCCAGGTGTTGTAAGCCATCAGGAACATGCCGCTGAGGAAGATCGCACCACCAACCAGTCGCACGATGAAGCCTGGGTGGCTGGCCACCAGGGTTTCGACGAAGGAGTAGGTGAGGGTGCCGTCTTCGTTGACCGCACGCCACATCAGGCCCTGGGCGATGCCGTTGACCCACATCGACGCGATGTAGAGCACGGTGCCGATGGTGGCGAGCCAGAAGTGGGTGTTGATCAGGCCGACGCTGTACATCTGCTCGCGGCCGAAGACTTTCGGGATCAGGTGGTACAGCGCGCCGATGGAGATCATCGCTACCCAGCCCAGAGCGCCGGCGTGTACGTGGCCGATGGTCCAGTCGGTGTAGTGCGAGAGGGCGTTGACGGTCTTGATCGCCATCATCGGACCTTCGAAGGTCGACATGCCGTAGAACGCCAGGGACACCACCAGGAACCGCAGGATCGGGTCGCTGCGCAGCTTATGCCAGGCGCCCGACAGGGTCATCATGCCGTTGATCATGCCGCCCCAGCTTGGCGCCAGCAGTACCAGCGACATCACCATGCCCAGCGACTGTGCCCAGTCCGGCAGCGCGGTGTAGTGCAGGTGGTGCGGGCCGGCCCAGATGTACAGGGTGATCAGTGCCCAGAAGTGCACGATGGACAAGCGATAGGAGTACACCGGACGCTCGGCCTGCTTGGGTACGAAGTAGTACATCATCCCCAGGAAGCCCGCGGTCAGGAAGAAGCCCACGGCGTTGTGGCCGTACCACCATTGCACCATCGCGTCGGTCGCACCGGCATACACCGAGTAGGACTTGGTGAAGCTGACCGGCAGCTCCAGGTTGTTGACGATGTGCAGGATGGCCACGGTGATGATGAAAGCGCCGAAGAACCAGTTACCCACATAAATGTGTTTGGTCTTGCGCTTCACCAGGGTGCCGAAGAACACGATGGCGTAGGCCACCCAGACAATGGTGATCAGAATGTCGATCGGCCATTCCAGTTCGGCGTACTCCTTGGAGCTGGTGTAGCCCAGTGGCAGGCTGATAGCCGCCAGGAGGATCACCAACTGCCAGCCCCAGAAGCAGAACGCGGCGATTTTCGGCGCGAACAACTGGGTCTGACAGGTGCGTTGCACCGAGTAGAACGAGCTGGCAAACAGCGCGCAGCCGCCAAAGGCGAAGATCACGGCGTTGGTGTGCAATGGACGTAGACGGCCGAAGCTGGTCCACGGTAAGTCGAAGTTGAGTTCGGGCCAGACCAACTGGGCAGCGAGAAAAACCCCGAGCCCCATGCCGACGATGCCCCACACCACCGTCATAATGGCGAATTGGCGGACCACCTTGTAGTTGTAGGCGGTACTGATAGAAGTGTTCATGGTTCCCCATCCACGGTTCAGCTGAAGTGAAAGCGACTGCGCACGGCAAGGCGCGCTCACTTCGTCTGGAGTTATAGGCAGACTAAAAGCGAGGCAAGCATGAGCAATGAGCACAAGGCCAGTATTGACGGGGATCAATGGGCGCAGTGCGTGCAGGAACGGGGCTGGTTATGGGAGGTCGCCGCTGTTGCCGACCCGTTGCAGGCACCGACGCTGATTCTGGCCCACGGTGCCGGCGCGCCGATGGACAGCGGGTTCATGAACGACATCGCTGTACGCCTTGCCAGGCATGGGGTGAACGTCTTGCGCTTCGAGTTTCCCTACATGGCCCAGCGGCGCCTGGACGGCGGCAAGCGGCCGCCCAACCCGGCGGCGAAACTCCTGGAGTGCTGGCGCGAGGTGCATGCGCGGGTGCGACCTTATGTCACTGGGGTCCTGGCAGTGGGTGGCAAGTCCATGGGCGGGCGCATGGCCAGCTTGCTGGTCGATGAGTTGGCGGCCGATGCCCTGGTGTGCCTGGGGTATCCCTTCTATGCGGCCGGCAAGCCGGAGAAACCGCGAGTGGCGCACCTGGCCGAACTGGCGACGCCGAGCCTGATCGTGCAGGGCGAGCGTGACGCCCTGGGCAATCGCCAGGCAGTCGAGGCCTACTCACTGGCACCGAGTATCGAGCTGTATTGGCTGGCGGCCGCCGATCACGATCTCAAGCCCCTGAAGGCCTCGGGTTTCACCCATGAGCAGCACCTGGAGTCTGCGGCGCTCAAGGTCGCCGGATTTCTGAACGGCGTCCCGTCCTCATAGGAGCGGGATTGCGGGCATAAAAAAACCGGAAGCCAAGGCTTCCGGTTTTTTGTCGCCAGTCGAAAGACTCAGCGGTTGAAGCGCTCCACCAGCGAGTACTGGGTATGTGCAGTGCGGGTCAGGGCTTCGCTGAGTTCGGCCGAGTGCTGGGCCTGCTCCGAAGTCTGGTCCGCCAGTTGCGCAATGGTGCTGATGTTGCGGCTGATCTCTTCGGCCACCGAGCTTTGCTCTTCGGTAGCGGCAGCGATCTGGGTGGTCATGTCGGTGATGTTGGCCACCGCTTCGCTGATGCCCACCAGGGCCTGGTCGGCTTCCAGCACCCGTGCCACGCCTTCTTCGGCTTGGCGATGACCGGCGTCCATGGTCTGCACGGCGGTGGCTGCGGTTTGCTGCAGCTTGGCGATCAGGGTGTGGATCTGCCCGGTGGACTCGCTGGTGCGTTGCGCCAGCTGGCGCACTTCATCGGCGACCACGGCGAAGCCGCGACCCATTTCCCCGGCTCGCGCCGCTTCGATGGCAGCGTTCAACGCCAGCAGGTTGGTCTGGTCGGCGATGCCCTTGATCACATCCACCACGCCGCCGATCTCGTCGCTGTCCTTGGCCAACTGGGTCACGGTCAGGCCGGTTTCGCCCACCACCACCGACAGGCGCTGGATGGCTTCGCGGGTTTCCCCGGCGATGTCCCGGCCACGGCCGGTGAGACGGTTGGCTTCCTGGGTGGCGTCGGCGGTGCGTTGCACGTGGCTGGCCACTTCCTGGGTGGTGGCGGCCATCTGGTTGACCGCGGTGGCCACCTGTTCGGTCTCGACCCGCTGACGTTCCAGGCCGCTGGAGCTGTTGTGGGCCAGGGTGTCGGACTGGCGGGCCTGCTCGTTGAGGTGCTCGGCCGTGTCCTGCAAGCGGGTCAGGCAGGTCTTCAGGCGTGCTTCCTGGCTCAGGATCGACATTTCCAGGCGCGCCTGGGCGCCGCGGCTGTCGGTATACATCTGGGCGATCAGCGGGTCGGAGGTGGTCTGCTCGGCCAGGCGCAACAGGCGCTTGAGGCCGCGTTGCTGCCAGCTCAGGCCCAGCAGGCCCAGCGGCACCGAAAGCGCGGCGGCCAGGGCGAAGCCCCAGTGGGAGTTGAGCCAGGCACCGATCATGAAGCTCAACTGGCTGACCAGAATGAACGGCAGCCAGTCCTGCAGCACCGGTAGCCACTTGTCACGCTTGGGAATGGCCGACTTGCCGGTGTTGATGCGTTGGTAGAGGGCCTCGGCGCGGCGTACCTGTTCGGCGGTGGGTTTGACCCGTACCGATTCGTAGCCCACCACCTGGCTGCCTTCGAAGACTGGCGTTACATAGGCGTTGACCCAGTAGTGGTCACCGGTCTTGCAGCGGTTCTTGACGATGCCCATCCATGGCAAGCCTTGTTTCAAGGTGCCCCACATGTGCGCGAACACTGCTGCCGGTACATCGGGGTGACGGACCAGGTTGTGCGGTGCGCGAACCAGTTCTTCACGGGAGAACCCACTGATCTCGACAAAAGCGTCGTTGCAGTAGGTGATCACGCCTTTGGCGTCGGTGGTGGAAATCAACCGTTGTTGAGCCGGGAAGGTACGTTCGCGCTGAGTGACAGGCTGGTTATTACGCATGGCTTTTTCGATCCGCAAGGCTTTGATGGGTTGTCGGCCGCTTCAACCGATTATTGAAATTATTTTTCAATAATCGGCTCTGGGTCTCATTGGCAGAATGTGTCGCTTGCAAAAAACGCCTGCGGCTTTCAGCTGGCGTTGGCGAGGGGCTAATCATTGACCTTCTTCCTTGGCAGTCAATACTTCTGAAGTACTGGTTTGGCTAAATGACCGGCCGTTTATCCGGCCAGCATCGGGTAGGTGAACAGGCCGAAATGCAGTAGGTTGAGACCGAAGTGAGTGGCGATTGCCGCGCTCAGGCCGCCAAAGCGATAGGCCAGACCGTAGCCGACCCCGGCGATGCTCGCCAGTAGGGTCCATTGCCACCCTGCGCCCAGGTGGACCAGGCCGAACAGCAGGGCTGCGCATACTAGCGCCAGGTTCTCGCCATGGGGCAGCGCCTTGAAGCGTCGGCTCAGGCCACCCTGGATATAGCCACGGAACAGCGCTTCCTCCACCAGCGTCACCAGCAGCAGGTTGTTCAGCACCCACAGCCAGGCCTGATCAGGCCATTTGGGGGCCCAGCTGATGATCCCCAGCAGCAGTGCGCCACCCAGCGCAGCCACTGCGCACAGGGTCAGGGCCACGGCGGTGGCATACAGCGACAGGCGCAATGAGCGCCGCCCGATAATCCACGGGCACACCAGCAGCAGCCAGAAACCGATCAGCGGCTTGTCTTGGTTCAGGTACATGGAAAACGGCACGGCATCGTCAGTAAAGCGTTGTGGGTCGATGGCCCGGCCATTGTAGAAGCCAGGCAGCCAGTGCATGGCCAGGGCCAGGGCCAGCACCACGAACAGGCCGTGGCCCAGGTACTGGCCGACCCGGCTGCGTTGCTGGCGCACGGCAAAGCCGGCACAGAGCAGGAGGAGGATCGAGAGGGCGGCCAGCAGCCCCAGTTGCCCGTAGCTGAGAGCCAGTGCGTAGCCAATAGAAAGGAGTGCCAGATACATCCATGGCAAAGCGGTCATGTGGAATCCTTGTTGCAAAAAAGAAAGGGGTGTTGCAGAGACGTCGTACAGCGCCGGATCTGTAGTCGCTTTTGCGACCGGCGGGTCAGCCGGCGGGTGGCAAGTATAACCAGCTGAGTTTTGTTCGACAGCCCGACGAAAAACACCGCCCTAAGGCGGTGTCTGGTTTCGTTGCGGATCAGGATGCAATCAGTTGGCGCAGCACGTAGTGCAGGATCCCGCCGGACTTGAAGTACTCCACTTCATTCAAGGTGTCGATGCGGCACAGCACGTCGATCTTTTCCTGGCTGCCATCCTCGCGGGTGATCACCAGGGCCAGGTTCATCCGCGGCATCAGCTCGGCGCCGCTGAGGCCGAGAATGTCCAGGGTTTCCTTGCCGGTCAGCTTCAGGCTCTTGCGGTTCTGATCGAGCTTGAACTGCAAGGGCAAGACCCCCATGCCCACCAGGTTGGAGCGGTGGATGCGCTCGAAGCTTTCGGCGATCACCGCCTTGACCCCAAGCAGATTGGTGCCCTTGGCTGCCCAGTCGCGGCTGGAACCGGTGCCGTACTCCTGGCCGGCGATCACCACCAGCGGCGTGCCGTCGGCCTGGTAGCGCATGGCCGCGTCATAGATCGCCAGCTTCTCGCCGGTGGGGATGTACAGGGTGTTGCCACCTTCCTCGCCACCGAGCATTTCGTTGCGGATGCGGATATTGGCGAAGGTGCCGCGCATCATCACTTCGTGGTTGCCGCGCCGTGAGCCGTAGGAGTTGAAGTCCCGCGGCTCCACGCCCTTGTCGCGCAGGTAGCGGCCGGCCGGGCTGTCGGCCTTGATGTTGCCGGCCGGGGAGATGTGGTCGGTGGTCACCGAATCCCCAAGCAAGGCCAGTACCCGGGCGCCGCTGACATCCTTGATGGACGGCAGTGGGCCGGCGATGCCATCGAAGAACGGCGGGTGCTGGATATAGGTCGAGTCGTCCTGCCAGACATAGGTGGCGGCCTGCGGCACTTCGATGGCTTGCCACTGCGCATCCCCGGCAAACACTTCGGCGTATTCCTTGTGGAACATCCGGGTGTTGACCTGGGCCACGGCGTCGGCGATTTCCTTGCTGCTGGGCCAGATGTCCCGCAGGTACACCGGCTGGCCGTCCTTGCCCTGGCCCAGCGGTTCGCTGCTGATGTCGATGCGCACCGTGCTCGCCAGGGCGTAGGCCACCACCAGCGGCGGCGAGGCCAGCCAGTTGGTTTTCACCAGCGGATGCACCCGGCCTTCGAAGTTGCGGTTGCCGGACAGCACCGAGGCCACGCTGAGGTCGGCCTGCTGGATGGCTTTCTCGATCGGCTCCTGCAGCGGGCCGGAGTTGCCGATGCAAGTGGTGCATCCATAACCCACCAGGTCGAAGCCCAGCTGATTCAGGTATTGCGTCAGGCCCGCGGCCTTGTAGTAGTCGGTCACTACCTTGGAGCCCGGGGCCAGGGAGCTCTTGACCCAGGGTTTGCGTTGCAAGCCTTTTTCCACGGCTTTCTTCGCCACCAGGCCGGCGGCCATCATTACGCTGGGGTTGGAGGTGTTGGTGCAGGACGTGATGGCCGCGATCACCACCGCGCCGTTTTTCAGGCGGTAGGTCTGGCCTTCGTATTGGTAGTCGGCTTCGCCCACCAGGTCGGCGTTGCCGACGGCAACGCCACCACCGCCTTCGCTTTCCAGGCGGCCTTCTTCCTTGCTGGTGGGCTTGAACTGCAGGTCGAGGAAGTCAGTGAAAGCCTGGGCCACGTTGGGCAGTGCAACCCGGTCCTGTGGCCGTTTTGGTCCGGCGAGGCTGGCTTCGACGCCGCCCATGTCCAGCGCCAGGCTGTCGGTGAATACCGGCTCCTTGCCCGGCAGGCGCCACAGGCCCTGAGCCTTGCTGTAGGCCTCCACCAGTTTCACCAGCTCGCTCGGACGCCCGGACAGGCGCAGGTAATCCAGGGTGATGTCATCCACCGGGAAGAAGCCGCAGGTGGCGCCGTATTCCGGTGCCATGTTGGCGATGGTGGCGCGGTCCGCCAAGGGCAGGTCGGCCAGGCCGTCGCCATAGAACTCGACGAATTTTCCGACCACGCCTTTCTTGCGCAGCATCTGGGTCACCGTCAGCACCAGGTCGGTGGCGGTGATGCCTTCCTTGAGCTTGCCGGTGAGCTTGAAACCGATGACTTCGGGAATCAGCATCGACACCGGCTGGCCGAGCATGGCTGCCTCGGCCTCGATCCCGCCCACGCCCCAGCCGAGTACGCCGAGGCCGTTGATCATGGTGGTGTGCGAGTCGGTGCCCACCAGGGTGTCGGGGAAGGCGTAGGTGCGACCGTCTTCGTCCTTGGTCCAGACCGTGCGTCCCAGGTATTCCAGGTTGACCTGGTGGCAGATACCGGTGCCCGGCGGTACCACGCTGAAGTTGTCGAAGGCGCTCTGGCCCCAGCGCAGGAAGGCATAGCGTTCACCGTTGCGCTGCATCTCGATGTCGACGTTCTGTTCGAAGGCGCTGCTGCTGGCGAACTTGTCCACCATCACCGAGTGGTCGATCACCAGGTCCACCGGCGACAGCGGGTTGATCCGTTGCGGATCACCGCCGGCCTTGGCCATGGCGGCGCGCATGGCGGCCAGGTCGACCACCGCCGGCACGCCGGTGAAGTCCTGCATCAGCACCCGGGCCGGGCGGTACTGGATCTCGCGGTCGGAGCGGCGCTCCTTGAGCCAGGCGGCGAGGGCCTTGAGGTCGGCGCCGGTGACGGTCTTGTCGTCTTCCCAGCGCAGCAGGTTTTCCAGCAGGACTTTCAGCGACATGGGCAGGGCGTCGATATCGCCCAGGCTCCTGGCGGCGTCCGGCAGGCTGAAATAGTGGTAGGTCTTATCGTCGACCTTCAGGGTTTTAAGGGTTTTCAGGCTATCGAGGGATGGCATTGAATGACTCCTTGTGGCCCGCACGGCTACGGACCTGTGATACGGACAGAGAGTTAACCTAGCTCTGTTTGGGGCTTATGGCTAATCACTGGACTGCTGGCTCAAGTCCAAGGTTCCGAACTCGGTTATCATGCGCCGGTTTTCGTGACAGGCTTTGCTACAGGGCAGGTTTGCGCATCGATTCATCGCCAATTGCCCAGGAGATTCAATGAACACCCTGTTTATCCATTGCCGGCCCGGTTTCGAGGGCGAAGTCTGCTCCGAGATCGCCGATCACGCCGCCCGGTTGAATGTCGCCGGCTACGCCAAGGCCAAGCCCAGCACCGCCTGCGCCGAGTTCATCTGCACCGAGGATGACGGCGCCCAGCGCCTGATGCAGGGCCTGCGCTTCTCGGAGCTGATCTTTCCCCGGCAGTGGGCCCGGGGCGGTTTCATCGATTTGCCGGAAACCGACCGCATCAGCGTGATCCTGGCCTACCTGGCCAACTTCCCGCAGTGCGGCAGCCTGTGGCTGGAAGTGGTGGATACCAATGACGGCAAGGAACTGTCGAACTTCTGCAAGAAGTTCGAAGCGCCGCTGCGCAAGGCCCTGAGCGCTGCCGGCAAGCTGGTGGACGATGCCGCCAAGCCGCGCTTGCTGCTGACCTTCAAGAGTGGCCGTGAGGTCTTTGTCGGCCTGGCGGATGCCGGTAACTCGGCGATGTGGCCCATGGGCATTCCGCGGCTGAAGTTCCCCCGGGAGGCGCCGAGCCGCTCGACCCTGAAGCTGGAGGAAGCCTGGCACCATTTCATTCCCCGGGAGCAATGGGATGAGCGCCTGCATGGCGACATGACCGGCGTCGACCTGGGGGCCGCTCCCGGTGGCTGGACCTGGCAACTGGTCAACCGTGGCATGCTGGTGACCGCTGTCGACAACGGCCCGATGGCCGAAAGCCTGATGGACACCGGCCTGGTGCAGCACTTGATGGCGGATGGTTTTACCTACAAGCCCAGGCAGCCGGTGGACTGGATGGTCTGCGACATCGTCGAGAAGCCGGCGCGCAACGCGGCGCTGCTGGAAACCTGGATTGGCGAGGGGCATTGCCGCGAAGCGGTGGTCAACCTGAAGTTGCCGATGAAGCAGCGTTACGCCGAAGTGAAGCGTTTGCTGGAGCGCATCGAAGAGGGCTTCAAGGCCCGGGGCATTCGCGTGGCGATTGGCTGCAAGCAGCTGTACCACGACCGCGAGGAAGTCACTTGCCACCTGCGGCGCCTGGACCAGAAAAAAACCAAATCGGCATAGCGATCGAAACACCGCGCGATTCCCTGCAGGAGCTGGCAAGCCAGTTCCTGCAGGACGGTGGGGACGTTATAGCGACGGCAACAGATGAACCGATGGCGGCGTTGCGCGACAATGCCGGCCAGTTTCAGGAGTGATTCATGAGTCAGATTATCGATACGCCGGTTGACGGCACCCTCGACGCCACCGGCCTCAACTGCCCGGAGCCGGTCATGATGCTGCACCAGCACATTCGCGACTTGGCGCCGGGCGGCCTGTTGAAGGTGATTGCCACCGACCCCTCCACCCGCCGCGACATTCCCAAGTTTTGCGTGTTTCTCGACCATGAACTGGTGGCGCAGCAGGAAGAGGCGGGCACCTACCTCTACTGGATTCGCAAGAAGCTCGATTAACTCGCCGCGCGGCTGGTGCGGATCTGCTTGCGCGCGCTGCGGGTCAGGCGGATCGACAGCATCAGCGCCGCGCAGCTCAAGCCGACAATCAGGCCTTCCCACAGGCCGCTCGGGCCGCGCGCAGGGCCGAACCAGTCGGTCAGGCCCAGGGCGTAACCCACTGGCAAGCCAATTCCCCAGTAGGCGAACAGGGTCAGGATCATGGTCACCCGGGTGTCCTGATAGCCGCGCAGCGCGCCGGCTGCCGTGACCTGGATGCCGTCGGAAAACTGGAACAGCGCCGCATACACGATCAGCATCGACGCCACCTGGATCACCATCGGGTCGGTGGTATAGATGGTGGCGATGGGCTCGCGCAGGAAGAACATCAGGCTCGCCGAGAGGCAGGCGTAGGCCAGTGCCGTGGCCATGCCGACGCCGGCACTGAAGCGCGCATTGCGCGGTTGCTGGCGGCCCAGGGCCTGGCCGACCCGCACGGTCACCGCCATGGCCAGGGAGTAGGGAATCATGAACATCAGGGCGCTGACGTTGAGGGCGATCTGGTGCCCGGCCACCACCGTGGCCCCCAGGCTGCCGATCAACAGGGCGATGACCGCGAAGATGCTCGATTCGGCGAACACCGCGATGCCAATCGGCAGGCCGATGCCCAGCAAGCGCCCGATCATCGCCCCTTGCGGCCAGTCGAAGCGGCTGAACAACTGGATCTTGCGGTAGGCCGGCGCCCAGCGAATCCACGCGGCCATGCCCAGCATCATGGCCCACATCACGATGGCCGTGGCCCAGCCGCAGCCGACGCCGCCCATGGCCGGCACGCCGAAGTGGCCATAGATGAAGATGTAGTTGATGGGAATGTTCAGGGCCAGGCCACCCAGGCCTATGACCATGCTCGGTACCGTGCGGCCCAGGCCATCGCTCAAGCAGCGCAGCACGTAATAGAGCGCCACCGCCGGCAGGCCACTGGCAATCCCGTGCAGGTAGCCCATGCAGGGCTTGATCAGTTCCGGGTCGACCTTCATCAGGTGCAGCACCGGCTCGGCGCAGATCAGTATCAGCAAGGCGCAGATCCCGGCCACCACGGCCAGCCACAGCGCCTGGCGCACCAGCGGACCGATCTCCTGCAGTTTGCCGGCGCCGAAGCGCTGCGCCACCTTGGGCGTCGTGGCCAGCAGGGTGCCGGTCATCAGTAGGAACACCGGAATCCAGATCGAGTTGCCCAGCGCCACCGCCGCCAGGTCTCGCGGGCCGACCCGGCCGGCCATGACCGCATCGACAAAGCCCATGGCGGTGGTTGCCACCTGGGCAATCATGATGGGCATCGCCAGCACCAGCAGGTCGTACAGCTCGCGGCCGACCCGGGCAGGGCGGCTGGTGGTCGTGGCGGCGGGGGAGTGGTTCACGGAATTCACGGGGCGTTGCGTCCATAGGTGGTGTTGCGCAGGACGCGACAGTCTACGCGCTGACACCCCGGTCAGGAAAAAATCCAGTGTTGTCGATTTGTAATCGACGGGGCCGGTGAAAATGCCCGGTCGCGCGCATGCCGTGCTGGCTCGCCCTGTCATCTGCGCCTACACTGCGGCTCCGCAAGAGGAGCCTGCCATGTTGATTGTTGCCGACGAAAATATCCCCCTGATCGAAGAGTTCTTTGCCGGTTTCGGCGAGATCCGACGCTTCCCCGGGCGTGCCATCGATCGGGCGACCGTGGCGCAGGCGGATGTGTTGCTGGTGCGCTCGGTGACTCAGGTCGACCGCCAGTTGCTCGACGGCAGCCCGGTGCGGTTTGTCGGCACCTGCACCATCGGCACCGATCACCTGGACCTGGACTACTTCCAGCAGGCCGGAATCACCTGGTCCAGTGCGCCAGGGTGCAATGCCCGGGGCGTCGTGGACTATGTGCTGGGCAGCCTGCTGACCCTGGCCGAGATCGAAGGCGTGGACCTGGCGCAGCGTTGCTACGGCGTGGTCGGTGCCGGCGAGGTGGGTGGGCGCCTGATCAAGGTGCTGCGCGGCCTGGGCTGGAACGTGCTGGTCTGCGATCCGCAGCGGCAGGCGGTGGAGGGCGGTGATTACGTCAGCCTGGAGCAGTTGCTGGAACGTTGCGATGTCATCAGCCTGCACACGCCGCTGACCAGAGCTGGGGAGCATGCCACCTGGCACCTGCTGGATCGGCAGCGGCTGAACCAGCTCCGGCACGGCACCTGGCTGATCAACGCGGCCCGTGGCCCGGTGGTGGACAACCAGGCCCTGCGTGAAGTGCTGCGCCAGCGCGAAGACCTGCAGGCGGTGCTGGATGTCTGGGAGGAGGAGCCGACGGTGGACGGCGCTCTGGCGGATCTTTGCGTACTGGCGACGCCGCATATCGCCGGTTACAGCCTGGACGGCAAGCAGCGCGGTACGGCACAGATCTACCAGGCCTATTGCCGCTTCCTCGGGCAGGCCGAACAGGTCAGCCTGTCGGCCTTGCTGCCGGCGCCCTGGGTGCCGCAGGTCAACCTGAATGCCAATGCGGATCCGGCCTGGGCCCTGGCGATGATCTGCCGGGCGGTCTACGACCCGCGCCGCGACGATGCGGACTTTCGCCGTAGCCTGTCGGACGATGTCGACAAGCAACGCAGTGCCTTCGATGGTCTGCGCAAGCATTATCCGGAGCGCCGCGAGATCGAAGGCCTGCAAGTGCGAATCCAGGGCGAGTCGGCGGCCTTGAGCCAGATTGTCCAGGCCTTGGGCGCCAGGGAAGTCTGAGCCTGTTCGCCGTATACGAATGGCGCGGATAAAAAACCCGGCCGCAAGGCCGGGTCAAGAGGACGTGAGGCTATGTGTCAATCTTGCCGAGCAGGCTTGACCAGTCGCTTTTCCAGTTCGCGGCAGGCGTTCTGGATCATGTCTTCAGTAATAGGTACTTCGCGACCCTGAGCGTCGATGATGGCACACCCCAGAGACTGGTTTGGCTGGGTACGGATTACTTGAATCTTGTCATTGCTGCTGTGTTGCAAGGACATGGCCTGTCTCCTCATCAGGTTGTGTGCTTACTCTAGAATGACCGGGTGACCAAGCTGTTACAGAGCGCCGCGAGGGCTGGCCCGGCCACTTCACTCCAACAGAAATGCCCGGAGAGTGCCAGCGACGGATTAGATCGATAATCTCTAGGCGCTAGTGTCAGCGGTCATAATCAACCTGACTCATTGTGATTTAGCAAAGTTCCTGCGAATTCATCTCGTTGCCGCCGCTGCAGCGAACGGCTCGCCGGTGCGTCAATGGATGAACTGCATGCTTTCTTCTCGTCACCGCCGGGCGCTGCATCTGGCCAGCCGCTTTGTCGCTCCCTACCGCTGGCAGGCGCTGGGCGCCTTGCTGGCACTGATCATCACTGCCGGCATTACCTTGTCCATGGGCCAGGGCATCCGCCTGTTGGTGGATCAAGGGTTCATGACTCAATCCCCCCATCTGCTGAACCAGTCCATCGGTCTGTTTCTGCTGCTGGTTCTGGCGCTGGCGGTGGGCACGTTCGTGCGCTTCTACCTGGTGTCGTGGATTGGCGAGCGATGCGTGGCGGACATCCGGCGCCAGGTGTTCAATCACCTGATCTACCTGCATCCCGGGTTCTATGAAAACAACCGCAGTTCGGAAATCCAGTCGCGGTTGACCGCGGACACCACCTTGTTGCAGTCGGTGATCGGTTCTTCGCTGTCGCTGTTTTTGCGTAATGCGCTGATGGTGCTCGGCGGCATCATTTTGCTGTTCATCACCAACCCCAAGCTCACCAGCATCGTGGTCATCGCCTTGCCACTGGTGCTGGCGCCGATCCTGATCTTCGGCCGGCGGGTACGCAGCCTGTCACGCCTGAGCCAGGACCGGATCGCCGATGTCGGCAGCTATGTCTCGGAAACCCTCGGCCAGATCAAGACGGTCCAGGCCTACAACCATCAACCCCAGGATGAACAGCGCTTTGCCGTGACCGTGGAGCAGGCGTTCGAGACGGCGCGCAAGCGGATCGTCCAGCGCGCCTGGCTGATCACCCTGGTGATTGTCCTGGTGCTCGGCGCGGTGGGCGTGATGCTCTGGGTCGGTGGCATGGATGTGATTGCCGGGCGCATCTCCGGCGGCGAGCTGGCGGCATTCGTCTTCTACAGCCTGATCGTGGGGAGCGCCTTTGGCACCTTGAGTGAAGTGATCGGCGAGTTGCAACGCGCCGCCGGTGCAGCAGAGCGGATTGCTGAATTGCTGCGCGCAGACAACATCATCCAGCCGCCCGACAGCGGGCTGGTGACCCTGCCGGCGCGGGTACGCGGCGATCTGGAACTGGACAGCCTGCGGTTTTCCTATCCCTCGCGCCCCGACCGTTATGCAGTCGATGGCCTGAGCCTGAATATCCAGGCCGGGGAAACGCTGGCCTTGGTGGGGCCGTCGGGCGCCGGTAAATCCACCCTTTATGATCTGTTGCTGCGCTTCTACGACCCGCAGCAGGGGCGAATCCTGCTCGATGGCGTGCCCTTGACCCAGCTCGACCCGCTGGACCTGCGCCGCTGCTTCGCCCTGGTTTCGCAAAGCCCGGCGCTGTTCTACGGCAGCATTGAAGAGAACATTCGCTACGGCAATCCCCAGGCGACCCTGGCCCAGGTGCAGGAGGCAGCGAAGATCGCCTATGCCCACGAGTTCATCGAGCAGATGCCCGAGGGTTACCAGACTCACCTGGGAGACGCCGGGCTCGGCCTTTCCGGCGGCCAGCGCCAGCGCCTGGCGATTGCCCGGGCGTTGCTGGTGGACGCGCCGATCCTGCTGCTGGACGAAGCCACCAGTGCCCTGGATGCGCAAAGCGAGCACCTGATCCAGCAGGCCTTGCCCAGCCTGATGAAGAACCGCACCACTCTGGTGATTGCCCATCGCCTGGCCACGGTGAAGAACGCCGACCGCATTGCGGTCATGGACCAGGGCAGGTTGGTCGCGGTGGGCACTCACCAGCAACTGATCGCGAGCAATCCTTTGTATGCGCGCCTGGCGGCCCTGCAATTCAGCGATGGCTACAACTGAGGGCAGGCCGTTGGGGGGAAGACGAAAACGCCCGCATCGCTGCGGGCATTTTTTGTCGTGGGGCGGTAGTTACTGGTCGTCGAAATAACGCTCGTGCCAGTCCACCAGGGGCTGCGGCGAGTTGAGTTTCTGGCCGTAGATCACCGAGTAGGACAGGACGTTCTGTACGTACTGGCGGGTTTCATCGAAAGGAATGCTTTCCACCCAGACATCGAAACTCAGGTGGTCGGCGCCCTTGAGCCACTGGCGCACCCGTCCGGGGCCGGCGTTGTAGGCGGCAGAGGCCAGTACCCGGTTGCCGTTGAACTGGCTGTGGACCTGGCTCAGGTAAGCGGCGCCCAGCTGGATGTTCTTGTCCGGGTCCAGCACTTGCTGGGGCGAGGCCAGGGGAATGCTGAACTTGCGCGCGGTTTCCTTGGCGGTGCCGGGCATCAGTTGCATCAGGCCACTGGCGCCGACGCCGGAGCGAGCGTCGTCCATGAAGGCGCTTTCCTGGCGGGTAATGGCGAACACCCAGCTGGAGTGCAGGCCGCGAACCTTGGCTTCACGCACCAGGGTGTCGCGGTGGGCCATCGGGAAGCGGATGTCCAGATCGTCCCAGTACTGGGCCTGGCTGATGGTGCGAATGGCCGGGAAATACCATTTCAGGTCATAGGCCAGCTTGGCCTGGGCGACCATTTCATCACGGTTGAAATGCCGGCTGACGTGGTACCACTCGCGGCGACCGTCGACGATCTGCCCGCGAGCGTGCAGTTCCAGGGCGCGGCGTACCCCCGGGGTATTGCGGACCTTGTTGATGAGGGCTTGGCTGAGCATCAGTGGCTGGTTGTTCAGCTGGTAGGGCGCCTTCGCGTGGTCGGCGGCGAGGAAGCCATAGAAGTCCCGCTCCCGGGCCAGGCCCTTGAACAATGCCTGTGCCTGTGGGTTCTTCGGTTCGGCCAGCTCCAGGCTGCGCGCCTGCCAGTAGCGCCAGCGGTTGGTAGTCGCCAGGTCCTGGGGCAGCTTGCGGGTCAGCTGGTAGGCGTCTTCCCAGCGCGCCAGGCGCAGCAGCAGGCGCAGGCGCCATTCGGACACGGTGTTGTCCCGCAGTTCGGGATCGTACTTGGTCATCACGTCCAGGGCGCGGCTGTCGAAGCGCCGGGCCAGGGTCAGGCCGATCTCGCGGGCAATCGCCACTTTTTCGTCACGGGAGAAGTGCATGCTGCTGGCATAGCCATCCAGCAGGGCCATGGCCTTGTCCGGATCCTGGCGGGCCAGGCGGCGCAGGCCCAGGCCGACCACGTCGGACATGGCCTCGTCGGCAGGCTGGAAGCGCGAGGGCTGGCTCAGCAGCTCGGGCTTTTGCGCCACATCGACCAGCAAGCGACCCTGAGGCGCCAGGGTGCTCATGCTCTTCACCAGGCTGTTGGCCAGCGGATAATTACGCGCTTCGGCGGCCAGCTTGGCCCGCTGCCAGCGTTTCTGTTCGGTCAACTGGCCTTCGGCGGCCCACTGGGCGAACAACGCGTCGCAGGCAGCAGGTTGGGATTTGCCGGTCAGCCAGAGTTTTTCGGTCGCGGCGTAGCCTTCGGCCTTGAGGTTGTGCCCCAGTTGGTACTGGCCATTGAGGCAGTCCAGCTCGGTGAAATTGAGTTTCGGGTCGTAGTACTTGGTGAAGGTCGCCCAATCGCCACGTTCGGCCAGCCAGCGCAACCAGCGCAGTTTCATCCAGTTGGCCTGGGGCAGGTCGCCATGTTCAGCGAGAAATTTCTCGATCTCGGCGTTGCTGGCGGACTTCAGGCGAGCGGTGAGCTCGTCATAGGCCAGGTAGGGTTCCAGCGGGTAGTCGCGTAGCGCATCGGCATAACGGAAGTAGGGGCCGGAATCGCCCTTGGCCAGGGCGCGCTTGGCTTCATCGTAGTACTGGCGTTGCTGGGTCAGGTCCGCCGCCAGGGCGGATTGGGCGGCAGTGGCGGAAAGGAGCAGACAGGATAAAAGGCTGAAAAGGCGACTGCGCATGAGACATCCGGGCAGAGAAATCATGACAAGTGCCGACAGGGCCAACACTGATTGCTCACTAGCTTAGCCTTTTGCCAGCAACCGGTGAAAGCTTTGCCGAGCCGTTGGCATCAGTTGGCAACAAATGTACCGCTGGCGCCGCCGGGGGAGAAATACCCGGCCTTCTGCGGGCTCAACTCAGGTAGAATGCGCGCCCGGTTTTTGGAGAAGAACATGACCCTGCTCAAATTCAGCGATGTGTCCCTTGCTTTCGGCGCCATGCCGTTGTTGGACAAGGTGTCCTGGCAGATCGCCCGTGGTGAGCGGGTGTGCATCATCGGCCGTAACGGTACTGGCAAATCCAGCATGATGAAGTTGGTCAAGGGCGATCAGAAGCCCGATGACGGCTCCGTATGGCGCGCACCCGGTCTGAAGATCGGCGAATTGCCCCAGGAATTGCCGGTGGCCGACGAGCGGACCGTGTTCGACGTGGTTGCCCAGGGCCTGGACGGTGTCGGCGAGCTGCTGGCCCAGTACCACCACCTGAGTCAGAACATCGTCACCGACGCCGATCTGGAAAAACTGATGCACGTCCAGCACGACCTCGAAGCCCGTGACGGCTGGCGCCTGCAGCAACTGGTGGACAGCACCTTGAGCCGTCTGCAGCTTCCAGCCGACAAGACCCTCGCCGAGTTGTCCGGCGGCTGGCGTCGTCGCGTGCTGCTGGCCCAGGCCCTGGTGTCCGAGCCGGATCTGCTGCTGCTCGACGAGCCGACCAACCACCTGGACATCGGCGCGATTGCCTGGCTGGAAGAAGCGCTGAAGGATTTCCAGGGCGCGGTCCTCTTTATTACCCACGACCGTTCCTTCCTGCAGAACCTGGCCACGCGCATCCTCGAACTGGACCGCGGCGGCCTGATCGACTGGAACGGCGACTACGCCAGCTTCCTGGTGCACAAGGAAGCCATGCTGGCGGCGGAAGAAACCGCCAACGCGCTGTTCGACAAGCGCCTGGCCCAGGAAGAAGTGTGGATCCGCCAGGGCATCAAGGCCCGGCGTACCCGTAACGAAGGCCGCGTGCGTGCGCTCAAGGCGCTGCGCGTGGAGCGCAGTGAGCGCCGTGAGCGTACCGGCAAGGCCAACATCCAGCTGGAAACTGCGGACAAGTCCGGCAAGCAGGTGATGGTCCTGGAGAACGTCAGCTTCGCTCACCCGGACGGCCCGTTCCTGGTCAAGGACTTCTCCATGGTCCTGCAGCGCGGCGACCGTATCGGCCTGCTGGGCGCCAACGGCACCGGTAAGACCACCTTGCTCAAGCTGATGCTCGGTGGCCTGGTTCCCAGCAGCGGCAAGGTGGAAGAGGGCACACGGATCGACGTGGCCTACTTCGACCAGTTGCGTCATCAGTTGGACCTGGAAAAGACCGTGATCGACAACGTCGCCGAAGGTCGCGACTTCATCGAGATCGATGGTCAGAGCCGTCACGTGCTGAGCTACCTCGGTGACTTCCTGTTCAGCCCGCAGCGTGCTCGTACGCCAGTCAAGGCGCTGTCCGGTGGTGAGCGTGCGCGGTTGTTGCTGGCCAAACTGTTCAGCAAACCGGCGAACCTGCTGGTGCTCGACGAACCGACCAACGACCTGGATGTGGAAACCCTCGAACTGCTTGAAGAAGTGCTGCTGACGTTCCAGGGCACTGTGCTGATGGTCAGTCACGACCGGGCCTTCCTCGACAACGTGGTCACCAGCACCCTGGTCTTTGAAGGCGAGGGCAAGGTTCGCGAGTACGTCGGTGGTTACCAGGACTGGCTGCGCCAGGGCGGCTCGCCGCGATTGCTGGGCGTGACCGAGAACAAGTCCGGCAAGGCCGAGCTGAATTCCGCGGTCGTGGCACCGGTGCAGGCGGCTCCCGCTCCTGCGCAGGAAGCGCCGACGGCGAAAAAGAAGCTCAGCTACAAGCTGCAGCGCGAGCTTGAGGCGTTGCCTGGGCAGATCGATGCCATGGAGCAGCAGATTGCCGGGGTTGAGGCTGAAATGGCCGACGCTGGCTTCTACCAGCGTCCGGCGGCGGAAACTGCTGCGGTGATTGCCCGTCTGGAGCAGTTGAACGCCGAGCTGGAGCAGATGGTCGAGCGCTGGGCTGAGCTGGATGCCTGATTGCCTGGCGGTTGATAAAAAAGCCCGACTGTAGAGTCGGGCTTTTTTTCAGTGCAATAAACGGGTGTTGTCGGGCGGATGCCTGTTCTGGGTCAGCGTTTGGCCAGGTGCACCGCCAGCACGTCGCACGGAGCGCCGTGCAGGACGTCATTGGCGGTGGAGCCCAGCAGCAGGGCCAGGCCATGGCGGCCGTGGCTGCCGACCACGATCAGGTCGCATTCCTGTTCCTTGGCCAGATGATGGATTTCCTGGCGTGGCTGGCCGTAGGTCAGGTGGCTGTATTCCTTGGTCAGTTCCGGGTACTTGTTGATCAGCCGATCAAGGCGCTCCCTGGCCTGGTCGAACTGTTGCTGCTGCAGCTGCGAAAGATCCATCGGCACATCGCCACCGAAGGCCATGGCCATGGGTTCGACAATATGCACCAGGGACAGCTTGGCTCCATTGCTCACCGACAGCTCGCGAGCGCGGTGGATAACAGGATCGCACTCTTCGGTTAGATCTACGGCGACCAAAATATGGTGGTAGGACATGAGGCGCTCCTCCTGAGGATTGCAATAGCTTCAAGTATGGCTGGTTTCAAGCGGGTTGGTTTGACCGAGGTCCCGCTCATCAAAAATCGAGAGTACAGATATGACGGTCTGGATAGTGGTGTCAATCCTTGCGGTAGTTCTCAGCCCGTTGGCCTGGTTGCGGCCCTCGCGTCGCCAGAATGGGTTGATCGCCTTGCGCATGGAGGCACGACGCATGGGCCTGGCCATGCAGTTGGCACCCCAGGAATGGCCGCACTGGCTGGGCCAGGAGCCGCCCAACCCTTGCCCGCAGTACCATCGGCCGCGGCGCAGCGGGCAGTCACTGTGCTGGAGTTATTGGCAGATCGCGCCAGGTCATTGGGTCAATCAGTGGCGTGAGCCCTGTGTCGATGAGTCGCTGCTCGAGCATCTGCGGGCCTTGCCGGCGGGAGTGTTCAAGGTTGAAGCGGACAAACAGATGATTGCCCTGTACTGGAACGAGCGCGGTGAGGCGAGTGTTTTGCAGGATATTGCCTCGCTGCTCAAGGCACTGGCCTGAATTCGAGGGGGAAGGGCGTGCGCGGCAATCACGCACGCTTGGCAATAAAAAGCCCGACATCAGCATCGGGCGGGATGGCCAGGCAGGCCGGTAATCTCGTTTGAGCCACTCTTGAAGTGGCTTGTCACCCAGGGGGCGTGCCCCTTTTCGCTAAAAAACTTCTGTTATCAATTCAGATATTTCCCAGCGTAGTCGCTCTTTCTCCGTGCGGCCGGACGATTTAGGGCGCATTTTCTAAATATTGATCCTATGAATGGCTGTAAATGCGGGGTCGTGTTGATCATCCGGGGAACATTGGAATGACCGCAAAGTCGCGTTTCAAACAGCATTTTGGACGATTGACAATTGTCGGATTTTCCCTGAATGTGGCGTACCCAAATCAAACGGGCGTATGAAATGAGCGTTTGCATCGCAGGCGGCTCTTTCCAGAATCCCGACTATCGCGTTGGCGGGTGTGCCTGGCGGATTGGCGTTAGCATCGACGGTGACGTTAGTGCCATGCCAGAAGTCAGCGTCCGACGTGTACTGTTCAGCTTCCATATCGTGGAGATCAGTTGATGATTTACGAAGGTAAAGCCATCACGGTTAAGGCTCTTGAAAGTGGCATCGTCGAATTGAATTTCGACCTCAAGGGTGAGTCCGTCAACAAGTTCAACCGTCTAACCCTGAATGAATTGCGTCAGGCTGTTGACACCATCAAGGCAGATGCTTCGATCAAGGGCGTGATCGTCAGCAGTGGCAAGGACGTATTCATCGTCGGCGCCGACATCACCGAGTTTGTCGACAACTTCAAGCTGCCGGATGCAGAGCTGGTGGCTGGCAACCTCGAAGCCAACAAGATCTTCAGCGATTTCGAAGACCTCAACGTGCCGACCGTCGCCGCGATCAATGGCATCGCCCTGGGTGGCGGCCTGGAAATGTGCCTGGCGGCGGATTACCGCGTCATGGCTGCCAGCGCCAAGATCGGCCTGCCGGAAGTCAAGCTGGGTATCTACCCGGGCTTCGGCGGTACGGTGCGCCTGCCGCGCCTCATCGGTGCCGACAACGCCATCGAGTGGATTGCCGCCGGCAAGGAAAACCGTGCTGAAGACGCGCTGAAAGTTGGTGCCGTTGATGCGGTAGTTGCTCCCGAGAAGCTCAAGGAAGCCGCTCTGGCCCTGGTCAAGCGCGCCATTTCCGGTGAGTTCGACTACAAGGCCAAGCGCCAGCCGAAGCTGGAAAAGCTCAAGCTCAACGCCATTGAGCAGATGATGACCTTCGAAACCGCCAAGGGTTTCGTCGCAGGTCAGGCCGGCCCGAACTATCCGGCGCCTGTTGAAGCGATCAAGACCATTCAGAAGGCCGCCAACTTCGGCCGCGACAAGGCCCTGGAAGTGGAAGCCGCAGGCTTCGTCAAACTGGCCAAGACCTCTGCCGCACAGAGCCTGATCGGCTTGTTCCTGAACGATCAGGAACTGAAGAAAAAGGCCAAGGCCTACGACGAAATCGCCAAGGACGTGAAGCAGGCTGCGGTACTCGGGGCTGGCATCATGGGTGGCGGCATCGCCTACCAGTCGGCGTCCAAAGGCACGCCGATCCTGATGAAGGACATCAACGAGCACGGTATCGAGCAGGGTCTGGCGGAAGCCGCGAAACTGCTGGTCGGTCGCGTTGATAAAGGCCGCATGACCGCGGCGAAGATGGCTGAAGTGCTCAACGGCATTCGTCCGACCCTGTCCTACGGCGATTTCGGCAACGTCGACCTGGTGGTCGAAGCCGTGGTCGAGAACCCCAAGGTCAAGCAGATCGTGCTGGCTGAAGTGGAAGGTCAGGTCAAGGAGGACACCATCTTGGCGTCCAACACTTCGACCATTTCCATCAGCCTGCTGGCCAAGGCCCTCAAGCGTCCGGAAAACTTCGTCGGCATGCACTTCTTCAACCCGGTGCACATGATGCCGCTGGTGGAAGTGATCCGTGGCGAGAAGTCCAGCGAGCTGGCCGTTGCCACCACCGTTGCCTACGCCAAGAAAATGGGCAAAAACCCGATCGTGGTCAACGACTGCCCGGGCTTTTTGGTCAACCGCGTCCTGTTCCCGTACTTCGGCGGTTTCGCCAAGCTGGTCAGCGCCGGTGTGGACTTCGTGCGCATCGACAAGATCATGGAAAAATTCGGCTGGCCAATGGGCCCGGCGTACCTGATGGACGTGGTTGGCATTGACACTGGCCACCACGGTCGCGACGTCATGGCTGAAGGTTTCCCGGACCGCATGAAGGACGATCGCCGCTCGGCCGTGGACGTGCTCTACGAAGCCAAGCGCCTGGGCCAGAAGAACGGCAAGGGCTTCTACGCCTACGAAACCGACAAGCGCGGCAAACAGAAGAAGGTTGCCGATCCATCGGTGCTGGAAGTGCTCAAGCCGATCGTCTACGAGCAGCGTGAAGTCACTGACGAAGACATCATCAACTGGATGATGATCCCGCTGTGCCTGGAAACCGTTCGTTGCCTGGAAGACGGCATCGTCGAAACCGCTGCCGAAGCGGACATGGGCCTGGTCTACGGTATTGGCTTCCCTCCATTCCGTGGCGGTGCGCTGCGCTACATCGATTCCATCGGTGTTGCCGAGTTCGTTGCCCTGGCCGACCAGTACGCCGATCTGGGCGCGCTGTACCACCCCACCGCGAAGCTGCGTGAAATGGCCAAGAACGGCCAGAGCTTCTTCGGTTAAGCGCCCCACACTAGAGCGAGAGTGAACATATGAGCTTGAATCCTAGAGACGTCGTGATTGTCGACTTCGGTCGTACTCCGATGGGCCGCTCCAAGGGCGGCATGCACCGCAACACCCGCGCCGAAGACATGTCGGCGCACCTGATCAGCAAACTGCTGGAGCGCAACACCAAGGTTGACCCGGCGGAAGTCGAGGATGTGATCTGGGGCTGCGTCAACCAGACCCTGGAACAAGGCTGGAACATCGCGCGCATGGCGTCGCTGATGACCCAGATCCCGCACACTTCGGCTGGCCAGACTGTCAGCCGTCTGTGTGGTTCGTCCATGAGTGCCCTGCACACTGCCGCGCAAGCGATCATGACCGGCAACGGTGACGTGTTCGTGGTCGGCGGCGTCGAGCACATGGGGCACGTGAGCATGATGCACGGTGTCGATCCGAACCCGCACATGTCCCTGTACGCCGCCAAGGCCTCGGGCATGATGGGCTTGACCGCCGAGATGCTGGGCAAGATGCACGGCATCACCCGTGAGCAGCAGGACGCCTTTGGCGTGCGTTCCCACCAGCTCGCCCACAAGGCGACCGTGGAAGGCAAGTTCAAGGACGAGATCATCCCGATGCAGGGTTACGACGAGAACGGTTTCCTGAAACTGTTCGACTACGACGAAACCATCCGTCCCGAGACCACCCTGGAGAGCCTGGCGGCCCTGAAGCCGGCGTTCAACCCCAAAGGGGGGACCGTGACTGCCGGTACTTCGTCGCAGATCACCGACGGTGCCTCGTGCATGATCGTGATGTCGGCGCAGCGTGCCCAGGACCTGGGCATCCAGCCGATGGCGGTGATTCGTTCGATGGCAGTGGCGGGTGTGGATCCGGCGATCATGGGCTATGGTCCAGTACCGGCCACGCAGAAAGCCCTGAAGCGCGCGGGCCTGGGCATCAACGATATCGACTTCTTCGAGCTCAACGAAGCTTTCGCTGCACAGGCCCTGCCAGTGCTGAAAGATCTGAAAGTGCTCGACAAGATGAACGAGAAGGTTAACCTGCACGGCGGCGCGATCGCCCTGGGTCACCCGTTCGGTTGCTCCGGTGCACGTATCTCCGGGACCCTGCTCAACGTCATGAAGCAGAATGGCGGCACCTTCGGTGTGTCCACCATGTGCATCGGCCTTGGCCAGGGCATCTCGACCGTCTTCGAACGCGTTTAAGCGTTGGGTTGATGGAAGCCGGGGCCCAGTGCCCCGGTTTTTGTTTTTCTGAAGATTTGTTTGTTTTTTATTTTTGAACATTGCACGAGGGCCAGAGCATGCAGTTACAACCCGGGCTCTATCAGCATTACAAGGGGCCGCAGTACCGCGTTTTCAGCGTGGCGCGGCACTCGGAAACGGAAGAAGAAGTGGTGTTCTACCAAGCCCTGTATGGGGATTACGGCTTTTGGGTGCGGCCCTTGAGCATGTTCCTGGAGTCGGTCGAAGTTGACGGCGAGCAGGTCCCGCGCTTTGCTTTGGTGCAAGCCGAACCCAGTCTTTTTTCACCGGCATAAGCATGGGGCGCGCAGTACCCTGCGCTTGACCTCACCCTGTTGCCACTATATATAGCGGTGCCGCGTCAGGCGCCAACCGCCTTTCACTTCTCGAATTCAGGAATTTTCCGATCCATGGGCAAATCGCTGGTCATTGTGGAATCCCCGGCTAAGGCCAAGACCATCAACAAGTACTTGGGCAACCAATACGTGGTGAAGTCGAGTATCGGCCATATCCGAGACCTGCCCACCAGCGGTTCGGCGAGTGCCGCCAAAGAGCCAGCCGCCAAGCGTGGCAAGGCCGCTGCGGGCGAAGCCCCTGCCTTGTCGCCCAAGGAAAAAGCGCGCAAGCAGCTGGTGTCACGCATGGGCGTCGATCCCGAGCACGGCTGGAAAGCCAAGTACGAAATCCTTCCTGGCAAGGAAAAGGTCATCGAAGAGCTGCGCCGCCTTGCCAAGGATGCCGACACCATCTATCTCGCAACGGACTTGGACCGCGAAGGGGAAGCCATTGCCTGGCACCTGCGCGAAGCCATTGGCGGTGATGACAGCCGCTACAAACGCGTGGTGTTCAACGAGATCACCAAGAAGGCGATCCAGGAAGCCTTTTCCCAGCCGGGCGAGCTGGACATTCACCGAGTCAATGCCCAGCAGGCACGGCGCTTCCTCGACCGCGTGGTGGGCTACATGGTTTCGCCGCTGCTGTGGGCGAAGATTGCCCGTGGCCTGTCCGCCGGTCGCGTGCAGTCGGTAGCCGTGAAGCTGGTGGTGGAGCGCGAGCGCGAGATTCGTGCCTTCATCCCCGAAGAATATTGGGAAGTTCACGCTGACCTGGGCACCGCCAAGGGTTCGAACGTACGTTTTGAAGTGGCCCGTGAAAACGGCGAAGCCTTCAAGCCGCTCAACGAAACCCAGGCCATGGCCGCCCTGGAAAAGCTCAAGGCCTCGGCCTACAGCGTCGCCAAGCGTGAAGACAAGCCCACCAGCAGCAAGCCGTCGGCGCCGTTCATCACTTCCACCCTGCAGCAAGCGGCGAGCAACCGCCTGGGCTTCGGGGTGAAGAAGACCATGATGATGGCGCAGCGTCTGTATGAAGCTGGCTACATCACGTATATGCGTACCGACTCCACCAACCTCTCGGCGGATGCCGTGGCGATGGCGCGGACTTATATCGAAGAGGAATTCGGCAACAAGTACCTGCCGGCCTCGCCTAACGTCTACAGCAGCAAGGAGGGTGCTCAGGAGGCGCACGAAGCGATTCGTCCGTCTGACGTGAATACCCATCCGAGCAAGCTGTCGGGCATGGAACGTGACGCTGAGCGCCTCTATGAGCTGATCTGGCGTCAGTTCGTTGCCTGCCAGATGCTGCCGGCGCAATACCTCTCCACCACCGTCAGTGTCGCCGCTGGAGACTTCGAGCTGCGTGCCAAGGGCCGTATCCTCAAGTTCGACGGTTACACCCGTGTGATGCCGCAAATGGCCAAGCCGGGCGACGACGATGTGCTGCCGGAGATGGCCCAGGGCGAAGTGCTGAAGCTGATCAAGCTCGATCCGAGCCAGCACTTCACCAAGCCGCCGGCGCGTTACTCCGAAGCCAGCCTGGTGAAGGAAATGGAAAAACGCGGTATCGGTCGTCCTTCGACCTATGCCGCGATCATTTCCACGATTCAGGATCGCGGCTACGTGACCCTGCACAACCGTCGTTTCTACTCGGAAAAGATGGGCGACATCGTCACCGAGCGTCTTTCCGAGAGCTTCTCCAATCTCATGGACTACGGCTTCACCGCCGGCATGGAAGAGAACCTCGATGACGTGGCCCAGGGAGAGCGCGACTGGAAGAACGTTCTCGACGAGTTCTATGGCGACTTCAAGAAGAAGCTCGAAGTGGCCGAGGGCGCCGAAAGCGGCATGCGCGCCAACCAGCCGGTGATGACTGATATTCCATGCCTGACCTGCGGCCGGCCAATGCAGATTCGTACTGCCTCCACCGGTGTGTTCCTCGGTTGCTCGGGCTACAGCCTGCCACCCAAGGAGCGTTGCAAGGCCACCGTCAACCTGGTGCCGGGCGACGAGATCGCCGCGGACGACGAGGGCGAATCGGAATCCCTGGTCCTGCGCGGCAAGCACCGTTGTCCTATCTGCAGCACGGCGATGGACGCTTACCTGCTGGATGAAAAGCGCAAGCTGCACATCTGCGGCAACAACCCGGATTGCGCCGGCTACGAGATCGAAGAGGGCAGCTACCGGATCAAGGGCTATGAAGGCCCGAGCCTGGAATGCGACAAGTGCGGCAGCGAGATGCAGCTCAAGACCGGCCGCTTCGGCAAGTTCTTCGGGTGCACCAATGCGACTTGCAAGAACACCCGCAAGCTGCTGAAAAGCGGCGACGCGGCGCCGCCGAAGATGGATCCGGTGAAGATGCCCGAGCTCAAGTGCGAGAAGGTCAACGACACCTACATCCTGCGCGATGGCGCTTCGGGCCTGTTCCTGGCGGCCAGCCAGTTCCCGAAAAACCGCGAGACCCGTGCCCCGCTGGTGCTTGAGCTGATCCCGCACAAGGACGAGATCGATCCGAAGTACCACTTCCTCTGCGAAGCTCCGCAGAAGGACCCGGACGGTCGTCCGGCGGTGGTGCGCTACAGCCGCAAGACCAAGGAGCAGTACGTGCAGACCGAAGTCGACGGCAAGCCGACTGGCTGGCGTGCGTTCTACGACGGCGGTAAATGGAAGGTCGAGGACAAGCGCTAAGCGCTTGCGCCGCCGAGGGCCTGTTTCTCGGCGCGTCGATCAACAAGGCCGCATGATCCCTTTGGGGTCATGCGGCCTTTGTTTTGCTTGCGGCCAGCCGGAGTGATCCCTGAAACTGTGCCGTCTGCATCTGGTTCTCATCTCGCAGTGGAGGCTGCCTATATGGCCCACGAGCTCTATACCCGTACCAATCAGAAAATCTACTTTGCTGGCCTGTCGCTCGAAACCCTGGCGCGGGCTGAAGAGGGGCGGGCGATGAATGCCCAGGCGCAGGTCCAGGCGGGACGTGAGTCGGTGCTGTTCCACCTGTACGGGGCCTTGCTGGGGCTTTGCCATGAGATTGCCGGGTTCTACAGGTTGCCACAGGCCAATGCCGCCCGAGTCGAGCAGATTCTCAATCGTGAAGTGCTGGAAAGCATCGCCATTCCCGAGCTGGCGGAGCTGGCGGAATTGGCGCAGAGCCCGCAAACCTGGCTGGCACAACTGCTGACTGCTTACAGCGAACTGTTTCAACCGCCGCGAGCACCGCACAAGCCCAAGGGCGACGTGACTCAGCCACTGATCGTGGCGGTCAACCTGGATGAAGAAGAGCCGGAGCAGGAGTTGAGCCGAGCAGAGTTGGAAAGCTGGCGGCAGAACCTCAAGGCCCTGGCCATACGTTTTCGCGATGGCTTGAACGAGTGCTGAGCCTGAGCGCCGCTTGATTCGCGGCGCGTTTAACTGATCAAGGAAGATTCATGTTGTTCTTCTTGCGTGACCAGGCGCTGGTGCGCCTGCTGAGTGATTGCCGCATGCGGGTCGCTCATGCCCAGTCCAATGCGGATCTGCTGGAGGTGCTCGACAGGCTCGAGGTATTCCCTGGCGGGCTGGAATTCGATCATGTGCAGTCGATAGCCCTCCTGGTGCTGGCTTTTGCCTCGCTCGCTGCGGCGTTGTTGATGGATGGCATGGGCGGGATGTTCTGGGTCTTTCTGGCGCTTTGTTTCTTCAGTTATCGCGTCAGTAAAAGGGTTTCTGGGTCGTTGACGGATCTGGCGGCGAGCATCGCCCGCAAGTGCTTGATGTTTTGCCATGAGCTGAGTGAATTCGACACCAATGCCGTCTGGCACCTGAAAAGGCTGGACAACGAGTTCACCGATTACCAGCGGGGCAATGAGCGTGAGCGGCGGCGTATCGTGGACTCGCTCCAGGGCTTTTCCCAGGGCCCTCGGCACTCGTTGGCGTACGAGTATCACCATCTGCAGTACGTGAACTCCAGGCGTGAACGCGACGCCAGCGGGGATTCCAGAGCGGTCTATGAGACGTACAACCGCTACAGTCTGGTGCTGGACTTTCCCTGGGTGAGAGACATTGCGGTTCGCTCCAGCCCCCTGGAAGTACCGCTGGCGGGGCAGCCATTCAAGACGGACTGCGCCGATTTCAATCAGACCTTTGTGCTGCGTGGCAATGACCAGGCCTCTTGCGAGCACTTCGCTACCCCCGCGACCCTGAGTCTCCTGATGGAGCTTTCGCGCCACCTTGATCGAGTCAATCTGGAGTTCTCCAGCCAGGGCCGGCTGTGCCTGAGTTTCGACAATGAAGACATCATGGTCCATGCCGATCTTGGGTCTCTGAATGATCTGTCGGCGTTTCGCGAGCGAATCAAGGCTGGCATCGAGTTGCCGAGGTTGTATCCACTGCTGGGGCTGATGCATCGACTGGCGGAATTGCACGAGGGGCATGTGCCTGCCGCTTTTCCAGAGGTTTCTGAAATCGGCGAATTGATTAAGGAAGCGTGATGCAGTTTCTCAGGCGCGACGCGGAGTTGACGCAGTTGCTGATCACCAGTAACGCGGAGGTGGCGCGGGCCAGGAGCAACGATGACCTGTTACAGGTCATCGCCAGGCTCCAGTCCTTCAAGGGAGGGCTGGAGTTCGACCATGCCCAGTCCTGGCTGCTGTTGATGCTGGCCATTGTCTCGGCAATCCCAGCCATGGCAGGGGTGGTCTGGATGTGGTTCGTGACGGCGTGTCTGGGTTTTGCCTGCCTGTACACCTGGATGGCTCGCACAGCGGTGTTAGATGAGCTGCCGAAGAAAATAGCCCGCAAATGTTCATTCCTCACCAATGGTCTTTGGGATCCGGGAGGAACTGCCGAAGAGCGTTTCACGCAGCTGAGCAGCGAGTTCGAGGATTATGACCGCGGCAATGACAGTCGCCGTATTGAGGCTTCGGCCAGGGGCGTCTATCAGGGTGCGCGGCATCAGTTGGCCTTTGTCTTTCATCATCTGTGCTATGTGAATTCCCACTACAAGTCGAAATCCGATGGCGAGAGTGAGCGGGTATACGAGAGCTTCGATCGCTTCAGTCTGGTGGTGGATTTTCCCTGGGCCAGCGGCGTGAAGGTGCGCAGTTATCTGCCGGATAAAAAGCGCACAACATGCAAGGTCTTCGAAACCACTTCTGATGACTTCAACAGAACCTTCAGTTTCACCGGTGACAGCGAGCTGGCCTGTGCCAAGTTTGCGACGCCCACGACCCTGGCTTTTCTACTGAAGCTTTGTCGGCGGCTGAAGAGGGTGAACCTGGAGTTCTCCAGCGAGGGCCATTTATGCCTGAGTTTCGATGATGCCGAGGTCATGGCCTACAAAGACCCGGGCACGTTTGCGGATCTAGCGAACTTTTACGCGAATATCGAGCAAGGGCTAGAGCTGCCGAACTTGTTTCCGGTGCTGGCCCTGGTGCATGAACTGGCAGAGTTGCACGACAACAACTTCGACCTTCCATTGAAGGTCGCTGACGAAATGGAGCGGTAGAGTATGGATGTGTTGCTGGTCATCGCGATTGCCTTAGGTGTTCTTGCCTATGTGCACTACAACAAGATTGTCGGCGCGTACAACCGCGCCCAGCGTGCCTGGTCGGATGTGCTGACCTACCAGCGCCAGCGGATCAAGGTGCTGGATATGCTCGAGCCGCAAGTGGCGGGTTTCCAGGCTTATGAAAGCCAGTTGCTGGAGAAGATAGTTGGGCTGCGCAGTGCGATTGGCAGTTTGCCGTCCGCCGCCGATGGCGATGCGCTCAAGTCGGTCAGCCAGGGCGCCAAGGCATTGCTGGGTGGTTTGAATCTCGCGTTTGAAGCCTACCCTGATCTCAAGTCCGCCGAACTGTTGAGCAATCTGATGCGTGAGGTTGCCGAGCAGGAGGGCAATATCGGCGGGGCCATTACCCTGTTCAACCAGAATGTGGAGCATTTCAACAACTCCATTCAGTTGTTTCCCGGTTCTGTGATCAATCGATTGACCCTGAAAAAGTCGCTGATCGCACCGTTCTCCGACAGCGAGGCGGCAGCGGGTTTTGAATACAAACCGAATTTCTGAACAGTGTTTTCAAGCCGTTTGGGAGAGTGCGGCTCGGTATTTGTTGCATGGGGCAGGGAGGCAATGCCAGTCGAATGGCGGTGATTTCGATGCAAGATCCTGAGCGGGGCGCGGGTGATGACTGATATAATCCCGCCCTTTCGTGGAGACCAGACCTTTATGCCAACGTCCTTTCTAGAAATTGTCGAGTTGCCAGACGGCCGTATCGAGCTGCGCAGAGCTGAGGACGAGGGTTCTCTGGTTACTTTGGATTTCTCCGAGGATGCCAAAGCGTTTCTTCAAGGTCAGCACGTGGAAGTGGCCAAGGCCATGTTGAGCGTTGGTGTACAGATGGCTGGCCGACTGGTTGAAGGCGAAATCGACAAGGAAGACGGCCCTCGGGTTCTGCACTAAGCCCGTCTATCGGTTTTATTCCGGTCATTCGTCGTATTTGTTTCGGCTTCTCAATCCTGGAGAAGCCTGGTGTCATTCCAGCGTCAATCCCACGCTTTCCCGGTGTTTTATCCCAGGCGAATATTCAGGCTTTGCGCATCGCCAGTGCGTGCGGCAGTCGTCAACTGTTGTCGTGCGCTGGCACTCAGTGGGTTCAACCAGCTGACTACGGTATGGCTACGGCCCAGGCGCAAGGCTTCGCAGGCGAGCTGTTGCGGGCTCTGGTTGCCGCGAGGGTGCAGCAGCAGGATCCGTTCGCGATTCAGCCCAGCGTCCCGTAGCCAGCTCTGGGTCAGGCTGGAAGGGGGCGCGATCAAGGTCAGCCAGCGGGCATCCTGATCCTGGCTGAGTTCCCGGAGGATGGGGGCCAGGAGGTTCAGGCAGTTCCCGGCGGCGCCGCGTAACGACAGTTCGCTGAAGGCTTCTGGATCTTTGTTCCAGGGCGATTCGACCACTTCCTTGAGGGCGGGCGCCAATGGCTGGGCCAGGAACGCTTCGAACAGTGGCAGTTGTGCTTGCTGTGGTGTGTGGGGGAACTGCATGGAGCCTCCTTTAGCGGCGAATGACGCCGACACTCAAGCCTTCGATCACCAGCTCCTGATCTTTCAGGTTGACTTCGATAGGGGCGAACTCAGGGTTCTCGGCGATCAGCCAGACCTTGCTGCCTTCGCGCTTGAAGCGCTTGACCGTGACTTCGTCGCCGATGCGCGCGACCACGACCTGGCCATTGCGGGCCTCACGAGTGGTGTGCACCGCCAGCAGGTCGCCGTCGAAGATGCCGATATCCTTCATGCTCATGCCGTGGACCCGCAGCAGGTAGTCGGCGCGAGGGTGGAAGAAGGCCGGATTGATGTTGCAGGACTCTTCGATGTGCTGTTGGGCCAGGATTGGCGCGCCAGCGGCGACTCGGCCGATGATCGGCAGTGTGTCGTCGGCCTTGGCCTCGAAGCCGGGGATGCGGATCCCGCGAGAGGCGCCAGGGGTCATTTCGATGGCGCCCTTGCGGGCCAGGGCCTTGAGGTGTTCTTCAGCCGCGTTGGGGGATTTGAACCCCAGCTCCTGGGCGATTTCCGCACGGGTCGGCGGGTAGCCGTTGTCTTCAAGGCAGCGTTTGATAAAAGCCAGAATCTCAGCTTGGCGTGGCGTCAGTTTTAGCATGTCGATCGCTCTGTCTTTTTATACAGTGACTGGGATTATATACAGTGAACGTCGCTTGGCAATCCTCCTTTTTCCCGGGGTGGTCGGACGGTTGTCATTCTGGCGCCGCAATCCTGGCTACAGGGGCCGGCAGGTGTGATTAAATAGCGCGCCGAAGGGCCTTTGCAGAGGCTCGCAGGCTTGACATTGCGGAGCCTGAAACGTATGTTTCAAACAAGTGTTTGTCAGGCGGAGTAGCCATGGCCCAGTCGGAAACCGTTGAACGCATTCTCGATGCTGCCGAGCAGTTGTTCGCGGAAAAAGGTTTTGCCGAAACCTCGTTGCGGCTGATCACCAGCAAGGCCGGGGTCAACCTGGCAGCAGTCAACTATCATTTCGGTTCCAAGAAGGCCCTGATCCAGGCGGTGTTCTCGCGCTTCCTCGGGCCGTTCTGCATCAGCCTTGATCGTGAGCTGGAGCGTCGCCAGTCCAAGCCGGAAAACAAGCCAAGCCTGGAGGAGTTGCTGGAAATCCTCGTTGAGCAGGCGTTGGTGGTGCAACCACGCAGCGGTAACGACCTGTCGATCTTCATGCGCCTGCTGGGGCTGGCCTTCAGCCAGAGCCAGGGGCATTTGCGACGTTACCTGGAAGACATGTACGGCAAGGTGTTCCGGCGCTACATGCTGTTGGTCAACGAGGCGGCACCGCGCATTCCACCCATCGAATTGTTCTGGCGCGTGCACTTCATGCTGGGTGCGGCAGCGTTCAGCATGTCCGGGATCAAGGCGCTGCGGGCGATTGCCGAAACCGATTTCGGGGTCAACACCTCCATCGAACAGGTGATGCGCTTGATGGTTCCATTCCTCGCCGCCGGCATGCGTGCCGAAACCGGCGTCACCGATGAAGCCATGGCCAGCGCCCAGCTCAAGCCGCGCAGCAAAACCGCTCCGGCAGCTGCCAAGGCGTGATCCCGCGGGTGGGCGCGACTGCTTACATCCGCTAAGCTAGCCGCCCATGCCGATTCTCGTTTCATATCCCCGTGCCTTCCTTGTGCCGACGCTGCTTGCTCCGGTTGCATCCCAGTGGATGCGGCCTCGTCGGCGTTGCCTGGAAGCCATCGTAGTGCTTAAGGAATTTCTATGACTGCAGGCCTGCAAGGCTCTTTGATGGTGGACGTTGCCGGTACCTGGCTGACGGCCGAAGATCGCCAACTCCTGCGCCAGCCGCAGGTCGGTGGGTTGATTATCTTTGCGCGCAATATCGAGCACCCGCGCCAGGTGCGTGAGTTGTGTGCGGCGATCAGGGCCATTCGCCCGGACGTGCTGTTGGCGGTGGACCAGGAGGGTGGTCGGGTGCAGCGTCTGCGCCAGGGCTTTGTGCGTCTGCCGGCCATGCGGGCCCTGGCTGACAACCCGAATGCCGAGTATCTGGCCGAACAGTGCGGCTGGATCATGGCCACCGAGGTCCTGGCAGTAGGCCTGGACCTGAGCTTCGCCCCGGTCCTGGATCTCGACCACCAGCGCAGTGCGGTGGTGGGCAGCCGCGCTTTTGAAGGCGATCCCGAGCAGGCGGCAGTGCTCGCCGGAGCCTTTATCCGCGGCATGAACAGCGCCGGCATGGCCGCTACCGGCAAGCACTTTCCCGGACATGGCTGGGCCGAGGCCGACTCCCATGTGGCGATTCCCAATGACGAGCGCAGCCTGGATGAAATTCGCGCCAAGGACCTGCTGCCCTTCGCCCGCTTGAGTCGGCAGCTGGCGGCGGTGATGCCGGCGCACGTCATCTACCCGCAGGTCGACCCCCAGCCCGCTGGTTTCTCCCGCTACTGGTTGCAGGACATCCTGCGTGGTGAGCTGCAATTTGACGGGGTGATTTTCAGTGACGACCTGTCGATGGCCGGCGCACATGTCGTCGGGGATGCGGCGAGCCGGATCGAGGCCGCGTTGTCCGCCGGTTGTGACATGGGCTTGGTGTGCAACGACCGGGCTGCCGCGGAGCTGGCCCTGAGCGCCGTACAGCGCCTCAAGGTACAGCCATCGCCGCGGATTGCACGGATGCGTGGTCAGGCCTTCGCCAACCTCGAATACAAGCAGGACCCACGTTGGCTGACGGCGCTGGGCGCACTCAAGGACGCTCAGCTGATCGACTGAGGTACCTGGCAGGAGGCGCCCGGGATACCCTGGTGCCTGGGTGATCGGGCTGCCTTAGCGGCCGCCCTTGTTGTCCGGTAGTGGCGCGAACAGCGCTTCGATGTCGTCGCTCTGCAACTTCCAGTCACCGGCCTTGCGCCCGTCCAGCACGCCTGCCGCCAGGTCGGATTTTTCCTGTTGCAGGTGCTGGATCTTCTCTTCCACCGTGCCTCGAGCAATCAGCTTGTAGACGAACACCGGCTTCTCCTGGCCAATGCGATAGGCGCGGTCGGTGGCCTGGCTCTCGGTGGCCGGGTTCCACCAGGGGTCGTAGTGGATCACGGTGTCGGCCTCCGTCAGGTTGAGGCCGACCCCGCCGGCCTTGAGGCTGATCAGGAAAATCTGCAGCTTGCCGCTCTGGAAATCCCGCACCGGCGTGCGCCGATCCCGGGTCTGGCCGGTGAGCAGGGCGTAGGCGATGTTGCGTCGTTTCAGTTCGGCCTCGATCAGGCTCAGCATCGAGGTGAACTGTGAGAACAGCAGGATCCGCCGGCCCTCTTCAAACAGCTCCTCAAGCATCTCCATCAGGCTGTCGAGTTTGCCCGACGAGCTGCCCCGTGCCGGTGGCGAGTCATTGACCAAGCGCAGGTCGCAGCACACTTGGCGCAGCTTGAGCAGCGCTTCAAGAATGATGATCTGGCTGCGGGCCACGCCTTTGCGGGTGATTTCGTCGCGGACTTTCTTGTCCATGGCCAGGCGCATGGTTTCGTAGACATCACGTTGCGCCTCGTTGAGCTCGACCCAGTGGATGATCTCGGTCTTGGGCGGCAGCTCGGTGGCCACTTGCTCCTTGGTGCGGCGCAGCAGGAAGGGTTTGATCCGGCCGTTGAGGTGTTGCAGGCGCACTTCACTGGCGTGTTTTTCGATCGGCACCCGATAGTCGCGATTGAAGCTCTTGGCATCGCCAAGCCAGCCCGGCAACAGGAAGTGGAACAGCGACCAGAGCTCTCCCAGGTGGTTTTCCAGGGGCGTGCCGGACAGGCACAGGCGCTGCCGGGCGTTCAGTTCGCGGGCGGCCTGGGCGGCCTTGCTCGAGGGGTTCTTGATGTACTGGGCCTCATCGAGGATCAGTACATGCAAGGGTTGCGCGGCCAGCAGTTCGACGTCCTTGGGCAGCAGTGCATAGGTGGTCAGCAGCAGGTCGTAGTCGGCCAGTTGCGCGAAGTGTTTCTTGCGCCCCGCGCCGTACAGCGCCAGAACCTTGAGTTGCGGGGTGAAGTGCGCCGCCTCGTCCAGCCAGTTGGGAATCAGGCTGGTGGGCATCACCACCATGCACGGCCGGTCCAGGCGTCCGGCTTGCTTCTCGCTGAGAATGTGCGCCAGGGTCTGCAGGGTCTTGCCCAGGCCCATGTCGTCGGCCAGGATGCCGCCCACTTCCAATTGGCGCAGGGACTGCATCCAGCTCAGGCCCTCGAGCTGGTAGGGGCGCAGGGTGGCATTCAGGCCTGGTGGCGCAGGCGCCGAATAGTCGCGGATGTCCCGCAGGCGCTGGGCGAAGGTGCGAATGTGTTCGCCGCCTTCCCACAGCAGCGGCAGTTCCTGCAGCGGGTTGAGGCGGGTGGCATCGGCGCTGCTCAGGCGCAGGGTGGTTTCACCGGGTTCCTGCAGGTAGAACTCGCCCAGGGTTGCCAGCACCGGCTTCAGGCGGCCATAGGGCAGCGCCACTTGCAGCGGCCCGTGCAGCGAGTTGGGCCGGTTGGGAATGTTCACCAGGATCAGCTCGTCGTCGCGGCGCTTGGCCAGGCGCTCCGGGTTGAGAATCTCGGTGTGCGAGCGCATCAGGTTGAGCAGGATCGGCAGCAGGCTCAGGCGCTCGCCGTTGACGATGATCCCCAGTTCCAGGTCGAACCAGTCGCGGCCCGGGGCCTCGTCGACGCTGGCGTACCAATCGTCCACCGCGGTCAGGTCGAAGCCGAAACCGTCGTCGATCTGCAGCTCCCAGTCCTGGCTGCGCAGCTTGGGCAGTTCATTCAGGGTGAACGTCAGCCAGGCGCTGTCATTGACCATCTCGAACAGCTCGCCGGCGCTTTCCGGTAGCGCCTTGCTCTGCCGGGTGGCGATCTTGAAGCCCAGGCCGCGCAACTGTTCGCGCCAGCCTTGCTCCAGCTCGGGCTGGCGCTTGATGCGCAGGCTTTGGTGTTCCTGGCGGATGATCACATCGGCGTTTTTCTGCCCGCTGACGTACTCACCGTTGTAGTTGAACGACAGCGCGGCGCGGTGCTGGATATAACGCTGTATCTTGCCGTTGCGCGGTTCGAAGGCGCTGAACTCGATGCTCGCCAGCCACAGGCGCGGTATTGGGCGCACGTCCTCCAGCAGCACCTGGGGCAGGGCGGCGGGGCGCCGGCTGTCGAGCACCGCCGAGAGCTTTTCCAGCAGCTCGGCGTCTTGGGCCGCTGCCGGATAGGCCAGGGTTTCCTCCACCTGCAGCAGCACCGCGGCAACGTGTTTGCAGTTACTGTGGACCGGGCACGTGCAGTGGGCGTCGATCAGCAGCAGGTTGCCCTTGCTCGATTCGCGCAGGGTAATGGTTTGTCGGTAGACGTGGTCGCCGGAGCCTTCACAGCTGGCAGTGATAGCGCTGTCTCCGGCCGTGGCGATGCGTACGCGCTTTTCCAGGGCGTAACGCCGGCCGCGCTCCAAGGCTTGTTCCTTGAAGCGGTTGACCCAGGACGGGGCCAGGGGTTTGGTCAGGGGCGGGGTCATAGGGACTTCGATCAGTCCGGAATTTCAGTTGGAGCAGGGCGCGGCGCTGGAGCGGTCAGCGAAGTGATCTTGATCAGCAGCGCCAGGTGGCCGTTGTCCAGGTAGTTGAGCTGGCCATTCTTGGTATGGCTTTGCTGTTTCAGGCGCTCGCTGCTGGTGACCAGGCCATTGCTGTCGATCTGGTTGATCCAGAAGTCCGCGTCGACATCGGTGAAGCGCCCGAGCTTGAGGTTCAGGGTGCCTTCGATGGGGAATTGGCCGAACTGTTCGGGGCCGTCGCTGAGGGCCACCTTGACCGGGTTTTCCCCCAGGGTCTGTTGCCAGGCCTTGTGCAGCAGCACGCTGTAGTTGCCACTGGCGTTGAGCTTGTCGACGATCCCGCCCAGGGAGGGCGTGCGCTGGCTGTCGGGGCTCAGGTGTTGAGCGCCGGCGGCCCAGTCTTCCGGCGCGGCGCGGCTGATGATCTGCGGCTCGGCGTTCTGCCGGACAAGGATCATTTCCACCTGGTACAGGTCGTCGGCAAAGGCCGTTGGCGCGACCAGGGCCAGGAGCAGGGTCAAGGAGCGGAACAGGCGCATGGGGCGTCCTTCAAGCAGTTTTCGGGGTGAGGCGTTCAAACAGTGCCTCCAATGTATTAAAGCGCTCTTCCGGGCGTTCCATCGGCACCATGAACTTGAACAGCGTTGCGCCTTCGAATTTGTAGCGTTTGGGTTGGCCCTGGATCAGCTTGATCAGCGCCATGGGGTCTACCGGAGTGTCCGCGGCGAACTCGATACGCCCGCCTTGCGGGCCGCCATCGACCTTCTTGATCCCCAGGGTTTCGGCCTGGAGTTTCAGCAGGGTCAGGCGGATCAGGTTCTTGGTCGGCTCGGGCAGCAGGCCGAAGCGGTCGATCATCTCCACCTGCAGGTCCTTCAGGCCGTCTTCGTCGGTGGCCGAGGCTATGCGCTTGTAGAGGATCAGGCGCGCGTGCACATCTGGCAGGTAGTCCTCGGGGATCAGCGCCGGCAGGCGCAGGTTGATTTCCGGACCGCCGCCCAGGGGCTGGTCGAGGTTCGGCTGTTCGCCCTTGCGGATGGCTTTTACCGCGCGCTCGAGCATCTCCATATACAGGGTGAAGCCCACGGCCTGGATCTGCCCGCTCTGGCCGTCGCCCAGCAGTTCGCCGGCGCCGCGGATCTCCAGGTCGTTGGTGGCCAGGACAAAGCCGGCCCCCAGGTCCTGGGTGTTGGCGATGGCCTCCAGGCGCTTTTCCGCGTCCGGGGTGATCTGCTGGCGCGGCGGCGTCAAGAGGTACGCGTAGGCCTGGTGGTGGCTGCGCCCGACCCGGCCGCGCAACTGGTGCAGCTGGGCCAGGCCGAACTTGTCGGCACGCTCGATGATGATGGTGTTGGCGCTGGGCACGTCGATCCCGGTCTCGATGATGGTCGAGGCGATCAGCACGTTGAAGCGCTTGTGGTAGAAGTCGCTCATCACCTGTTCGAGTTCGCGTTCGCGCATCTGCCCGTGGCCGATGCCGATCCGGGCTTCGGGCACCAGTTCGGCCAGCTCGGCGGCGCATTTCTCGATGGTCTTCACGTCGTTGTGCAGGTAATACACCTGGCCGCCACGCAGCAGTTCACGCAGCAGGGCCTCTTTGACCGTGCTCTTGTTCTGCTCCATGACAAAGGTTCGCACCGATAGGCGGCGGGCCGGCGGGGTGGCGATGATCGACAGGTCGCGCATGCCCGAGACCGCCATGTTCAGGGTCCGCGGGATCGGCGTGGCGGTCAGGGTGAGGATGTCGACTTCGCTGCGCAGGGCCTTGAGCTGTTCTTTCTGGCGCACGCCGAAGCGGTGTTCTTCGTCGATGATTACCAGCCCCAGGTTCTTGATCTTCACATCGTCCTGCAGCAGCTTGTGGGTGCCGATGACGATGTCGATCTTGCCTTCGGCCAGGTCCGCCACCGCGGCGTTCACTTCCTTGGCCGACTTGAAGCGGCTCATCACTTCCACGGTCACCGGCCAGTCGGCGAAGCGGTCGCGGAAGCTGTTGTAGTGCTGCTGGGCGAGCAGGGTGGTGGGCACCAGGATCGCCACCTGCTTGCCGCCGTGGACCGCAATGAAAGCGGCGCGCATGGCCACTTCGGTCTTGCCGAAGCCGACGTCGCCGCACACCAGACGGTCCATCGGTTTACCGGAAAGCATGTCCTCGCGCACCGCTTCGATGGTGCTCTGCTGGTCCGGGGTTTCCTCGAAGGGGAAGCCGGCGCTGAAGGTGGCGTAGTCGGCCTTCGGATCGGCGAACGCGTAACCTTCGCGGGCAGCGCGGCGGGCATAGATGTCCAGCAGCTCGGCGGCCACATCGCGGACTTGCTCGGCGGCCTTGCGCTTGGCTTTCTGCCAGGCTTCCGAGCCCAGGCGGTGCAACGGCGCCAGGGCGTCGTCGCTGCCGGTGTAGCGGGCGATCAGGTGCAGGTTAGCCACGGGCACGTAGAGCTTGGCGCCTTCGGCGTACTCCAGGGTCAGGAACTCGGCGGCCTGGTTGTCGATCTCCAGGGTCGCCAGGCCCAGGTAGCGGCCGACACCGTGGTCGATGTGCACCACCGGCGCGCCTTCGCGCAGCTCGGTGAGGTTCTTGATCACAGCGTCGTTGTTGGCGTCGGCGCGTTTTTCCCGGCGCCGGCGCTGCATCACCCGCTGGCCGAACAATGGGCTTTCGGCCACCAGGGCCAGGGCCGGATCATCCAGCACCAGGCCTTCGTCCAGGGGCGCGATGGTGATCGCCAGGCGCTCCTTGCTGGCGACGAAGTCCGGCCAGCTGTCGACGGTCTTGGGGCGCAGCTTGAGGCGTTCCAGCAGTTCCAGCAGCACTTCCCGGCGGCCGGCGGATTCGGCGGTGAACAACACCCGGCCGGGGAACTCGTCGAGGAAGCCCGAGAGCGCCGCCAGCGGCTGGTTGGCCTTGGCCTCGATGGCCAGGTTGGGCAATTCGTGGGCCGGGAAGCGTTCGCGACCGACACCGGTTTCGATGTCCTGCTGGCTGGCCACCACTCGCGGCCAGTTCTTCAGGCGGGCAAAGCAGTCCTCCACGGGCAGGAACAGCTCCGCCGGCGGCAGCAGTGGCCGCGAAGGATCAACGCGGCGTTCTTCATAGCGGTTGCGTACGTCGTTCCAGAAGTTTTCCGCGGCCTGTTCGATGCCCGGCAGGGAGAACACCTGGGTGTCCTGGGGCAGGTAATCGAACAGGGTCGACGTTTCTTCGAAGAACAGCGGCAGGTAGTACTCGATGCCGGCCGGGGTGATCCCGCTGCTCAGGTCCTGGAAGATCGGGCAGCGGCGGAAATCCACGTCGAAGCGTTCGCGAAAGCGCGCCTTGAAGCGGGTCACCGCTTCTTTCTGTAGCGGGAATTCCTTGGCCGGCAGCAGGCGCACCGAGTCGACCTTGTCGATGGAACGCTGGTTCTCTGGATCGAAGGTGCGCAGGGTTTCGATTTCGTCATCGAACAGGTCGATGCGATAGGGCAGCTTGCTGCCCATGGGGAACAGGTCGATCAGCGCGCCGCGCACGGTGAATTCGCCGTGCTCGTAGACCGTGTCGACGTAGCGATAGCCAGTGGCTTCCAGGCGCGTGCGCATCTGTTCCACATCAAGCTTCTGGCCGACATCCAGCACCAGGCTGCTGCCCAGCAGGAACTGGGTCGGCGCCAGGCGATGCAGGGCGGTGGTGATCGGCACCACCAGCACGCCGTGCTCCAGCTCCGGCAGCCGGTAGAGGCTGGCGATGCGCTGGGAAATGATGTCCTGGTGCGGCGAGAACAGGTCGTAGGGCAGGGTTTCCCAATCGGGGAAATGCAGCACCGGCAGGTCCGGGGCGAAGAAGCTCAGCTCCTGTTCCAGCCGGTCAGCGCTTTGGCTGTCGGCGGTCAACAGGAGGGTAAAGCGCTTGGCAGCGCTGGCGGCTTCGGCGATGGCCAGGCTCAGGGCGGCACCGGGCAGGTTGCCCCAATGCTGTTTACCGGCGGCGGCAGGGAGTAGCGGTAGACGCAGGACGGGCACGGACGGTCAAGCTCCAAGCGTTGCGACGAAAGTCGGTAATTGTAACGGCCCCGGGTGGCCACTGTCAGTGGCTGATGCGTCTATTACGCCGCTCAGGGCAAATGTAGTGGCTATGACAACAAAATGTGCCTTTTGGGCGGAAATGTAGTGCCGAATCCGGCTGGTGTTACGGAGGGTTACAGACAGGCTGATAAGCTGTCCAAAAAATTGACGCTGCTGGAAGCCACGGTTTTACTGGCCTCCAGCACAGTGGTGTTTTTTTGCAAGGCCTTTTTGTTACGTTCCGCACGACAGGCGCGCATTGCTACGGCAGGAACTGGGCGGCATAATGTAGCCCCTTTTTTCTGCCCCTACATGTGGAAGGTTCCCGTGACTCAGAAGCCCGACCAGTGTCTTGGTGAATGGATCGACCGTGAAGCACTCGCAGAAGCGATGATTCCGCTTATCGGTCAGCTCTACCGCAATAACAATGTGGTGAGCTCGATCTATGGCCGCAGCCTGATCAACCAGTCTGTCATCGCGATTCTCAAAGCTCATCGCTTTGCTCGCCATCGCTCCTCCGACGACAGCGAACTCTCCGTCCACGAAACATTCCCACTGCTCAAGGCCATGAGCGAGCTCAAGCTCGGCGCGGCTTCGGTAGACCTGGGCAAGTTGGCGTTCAAATTCCGCAACGAAGGCAACGGCCGTACCGCCGAGCAATTCGTTCGCGAAGAACTGGCTGATGTCGTGGGCCAGCAAAATGCTTCGGCCCGCAAAGGCACTGACGTTGTCCTGTACGGCTTCGGTCGTATCGGCCGTCTGCTGGCGCGCATCCTGATCGAGAAAACCGGTGGCGGCGACGGCCTGCGCCTGCGCGCCATCGTGGTGCGCAAAGGCGCCGAAAACGACCTGACCAAGCGCGCCAGCCTGCTGCGTCGCGACTCGGTACACGGTTCGTTCAATGGCACCATCACCATCGACGAAGAAAACAACACCATCACCGCCAACGGCAACCTGATCCAGGTGATCTACGCGAAGAACCCGACCGAGGTGGACTACACCCAGTACGGGATCAAGAACGCGCTGCTGGTGGACAACACCGGTGTATGGCGTGACGCCGATGGTCTGGGTCAACACCTGGCCTGCCCGGGTATCGACCGCGTTGTTCTGACCGCGCCTGGCAAGGGCAAGCTGAAGAACATCGTTCACGGTATCAACCACAGCGAAATTACCGCTGAAGACAAGATCATCTCCGCCGCTTCCTGCACCACCAACGCCATCGTGCCGGTGCTGAAGGCTGTGAATGACAAGTTCGGCATCATCAACGGTCACGTCGAAACCGTTCACTCGTACACCAACGACCAGAACCTGATCGACAACTTCCACAAGGGCGATCGCCGTGGTCGTAGCGCCGCGCTGAACATGGTGATCACCGAAACCGGTGCGGCCACTGCTGCTGCCAAGGCCCTGCCTGAGCTGGCCGGCAAGCTGACCGGTAACGCGATCCGCGTTCCAACGCCGAACGTGTCGATGGCCATTCTCAACCTGAACCTCGAGAAAGCCGCCACCCGTGAAGAGATGAACGAGTACCTGCGCTACATGGCGCTGCACTCCGACCTGCACAAGCAGATCGACTTCGTCAACTCGCAGGAAGTGGTGTCCACCGACTTCGTGGGCTCGCGCCACGCCGGTGTGGTCGACGCTGAAGCGACCATCGTTCAGGACAACCGCGTTGTTCTGTACGTCTGGTACGACAACGAGTTCGGTTACAGCTGCCAGGTCGTGCGCGTGATGGAAGACATGGCTGGGGTCAACCCGCCAGCGTTCCCACGCTAAGCGACAGCTGAAATGAAAACGCCCCGACTCGTCGGGGCGTTTTTGTTTGTGGCTTGCGCCTGGAAGGCCGGCGCCAGCTCGTTGGTGAAGCTGGCTGTCAGGCGCTGCCAGCCGCCTGCGCGGTACGCAGTTCGTGGCGGTTGCCACGGAACAGCACCAGCGTCGCAATCAGCCCCAGCACGGCTGCGCCGCTGAGCCAGATGCCCGGTGCGGCCTGGTTGCCCAGGACGTGGATCAGGTAGGTGCAGGCCGCCGGAGTGAAGCCGCCGAAGGTTGCGGTCGCCAGGCTGTAGGCCAGGGAGAAACCCGTGGTGCGCACTTCCACCGGCATGATTTCAGTCAGGGCCACCACCATGGCGCCGTTATACGAGCCATAGAGGAAGGACAGCCACAGTTCGACGATCAGCAGATGGCTGAAGCTGGGGTTGGCCACCAGCCAGGACAGCGCCGGGTAAGCGGTAAAGATCGCCAGGATGGTCGCGCCCAGCAGCAGCGGCTTGCGCCCGACCTTGTCCGACAGCGAGCCCATCACCGGCAGCCAGAAGAAGTTCGACAGGCCGATGCACACGGTCACCAGCAGTGCGTCGAAGTCCGACAGGTGCAGCTCAGCCTTGCCGAAGGTCGGGGTGTAGGCGGTGATCAGGTAGAAGGACACGGTGGTCATGACCACCAAGGCCATGCCGGCGATGACGATGCCGAAGTTCTGACCGATGGAGCGGACGATTTCCTGCAGCGAAGGGCGATGTTTGCGGGCCTGGAACTCTGGGGTTTCCTCCAGGGAACGACGGATCATGAAGATCGCCGGAACAATCATGCAGCCCACCAGGAACGGCACGCGCCAGCCCCAGTCGCCCATTTGCTCGGGGCTCAGCCAGTGGTTCAGGCCCACCCCCAGCAAGCCGGCGAACACCACCGCCGCCTGTTGGCTGGCCGACTGCCAACTGACGAAAAAGCCCTTGCGGCCAGGGGTCGAGATCTCGGCCAGGTAGACCGACACACCGCCCAGTTCGACGCCGGCGGAAAAGCCTTGCAGCAGGCGGCCCAGCAATACCAGCAGGGGCGCGGCGACGCCGAGAGTGGCGTAGCCCGGCACGCAGGCTATCAGCACCGTACCCGCGGCCATCAGTGCCAGGGTGATGATCAGGCCCTGGCGGCGGCCGTGACGGTCAATATAGGCACCCAGGAAAATCGCCCCCAGGGGGCGCATCAGGAAGCCGGCGCCGAAGGTCGCCAGGGACAGCATCAGCGAGGCGAAGGCACTGTCGGCAGGAAAGAAGGTCTTGGCGATTGCCGTGGCGTAGAAGCCGTAGACCATGAAGTCGAACATCTCGAGGAAGTTGCCGCTGACAACGCGAAAGATCGCCTTGCCTTTGCCCGTGGTCGTGGACATTTTTTGCACTCACTTTGGCTGTCTTGTTAGCAATCCCTGGTCGTTATGCGTCCCTTACTGCAAAGTCGGGGCACGAGGCTGCACGCTGAACAGTTTTGTAACGATATGTGTATGAAGGCCATCCGGCAACAAAAACTCTTTGGGTGGTTTGGCGGCTCTAGATCAAGGCTCTGCGTATAGACGAGGGGGCTGGGGTCGCGCGCGGTCTGGTTCCGTCTGTCGCATAATGGCCATTTGTAATGTCAGCCGAGCCTGTTGGGCGGTTGATCGGGAGGAAGACCTTGCCAGGTAACGAAAGATCGCGATGGGGCGCTTTGTGCGCTGTGCTGGCGCTGCTATCGGGCTGCGGCGGCGATCGCCTGCAAAGCCTATCGGGGCCAACCATGGGCAGCACCTGGTCCGTACAGTATGTGCAACACGCCAATGGCCCGGCTGCGTCGTTGGTTCAGGCTGAGGTCGAGGGGATTCTGTCCGAGGTCGACCGGCAGATGTCCACCTACCGCAGCGATTCGGATATCGAGCGTTTCAATGGCTTGCCCGCCAACAGTTGTCAGCCGATGCCGGAGCCGGTACTGCAGTTGGTCCGGGTCGGCGAGCAACTGTCCCGAGACAGCGATGGTGCTTTCGACCTGACGGTGGAGCCGTTACTTGATCTCTGGGGGTTTGGTCCCCAGGGGCGTGAGGAAAAGGTTCCCACTGCCTCGGCGCTGGCCGAGGTTCGGCAGCGGGTCGGGCATGGGCATTTGCGTATCGAAGGGCAGGAGCTGTGCAAGGATGCGCCGGTGGAGGTGGATTTCAACAGCATCGCTGCCGGTTACGCGGTGGATCGCATGGCCGCGCGGCTTGCGCAGCTGGGAATCGACAGCTTTCTCGCCGAAGCCACCGGCGAGCTCAAGGCGGTGGGGCGCAAGCCGGACGGCACGTCCTGGCGGATTGCCCTGGAGGAACCACGTGACGACCAGCAGGTGGCGCAGCGGGTGATTGCCGTTGATGGTTATGGCGTATCCACCTCTGGCGACTACCGTAATTACTTCGAGCAGGACGGCCAGCGTTATTCCCACACCTTCGATGCTCGGCTCGGCAGGCCGATCACCCATCGGCTGGCCTCGGTCACGGTGATTCATCCTTCGGCGCTGATGGCCGATGGCCTGTCGACGCTGTTGCTGATACTCGGCCCGGAGGCGGGTTGGGAGTACGCGGAAAAACACGCCATCGCCGGATTTTTTGTGATGCGTGCCGATACAGGTTTCGTCACACGCAGCACCCCGGCCTTCGATGCGCTGCTGGCCGGGCAAAAACAATAGCCTTGAGCACGCTTGTGAGCCCTGTAGTGCAGGCAAAAGTAGCCTACGACGCGACCAAGGGTTAATGTGCGCGGCGTTGACGCTTCTATAGACTGTGCCCGGGTTCGTAACCGAGCCAAATTGATCCTTCATGCCGCTGGCCGCGGCATGATTTAGCCGGAGATGCCAGAAGGGCATCTCGGCCTGTTCTGAGGAGTACGCATGGCTGTCTACAACTACGACGTAGTGGTGCTGGGCTCGGGCCCCGCTGGAGAAGGTGCGGCGATGAACGCCGCGAAAGCAGGACGCAAAGTGGCGATGGTCGATAGCCGTCGCCAGGTCGGCGGTAACTGCACCCACCTGGGTACCATTCCGTCCAAGGCCCTGCGTCACTCGGTCCGGCAGATCATGCAGTTCAACACCAACCCGATGTTCCGGGCCATTGGCGAACCGCGTTGGTTCTCGTTCCCGGACGTGCTCAAGAGCGCCGAGAAGGTCATCTCCAAGCAAGTGGCTTCGCGCACCGGCTACTACGCCCGTAACCGGGTCGACGTGTTCTTCGGCACTGGCAGCTTCGCCGACGAGCAGACCGTGGAAGTGGTCTGCGCCAACGGCGTGGTGGAAAAGCTGGTCGCCAAGCACATCATCATCGCCACCGGCTCGCGCCCTTATCGGCCGGCGGACATCGATTTCAGCCACCCGCGTATCTACGATAGCGACACCATCCTCAGCCTCGGCCACACCCCGCGCAAACTCATCGTCTACGGCGCCGGGGTCATCGGCTGCGAATACGCCTCGATCTTCAGTGGTCTTGGGGTGCTGGTGGAACTGGTGGACAACCGTGGCCAGTTGCTGAGCTTCCTGGATTCGGAAATCTCCCAGGCCCTGAGCTACCACTTCAGCAACAACAACATCACCGTGCGCCACAACGAGGAATACGACCGGGTCGAAGGGGTCGACAACGGGGTGATCCTGCACCTGAAATCCGGCAAGAAGATCAAGGCCGACGCCTTGCTCTGGTGCAACGGCCGGACCGGCAACACCGACAAGCTGGGCATGGAGAACATCGGGGTCAAGGTCAACAGCCGCGGCCAGATCGAAGTCGACGAGAACTACCGCACCTGCGTGCCGAACATCTATGGCGCCGGTGACGTGATCGGCTGGCCAAGCCTGGCCAGTGCCGCCCATGACCAGGGTCGCTCCGCTGCCGGCAGCATTGTCGATAACGGTAGCTGGCGCTTCGTCAACGACGTGCCGACCGGGATCTACACCATTCCGGAGATCAGCTCGATCGGCAAGAACGAGCAGGAGCTGACCCAGGCCAAGGTGCCGTATGAAGTGGGCAAGGCGTTCTTCAAGGGCATGGCCCGCGCGCAGATCGCCGGCGAGCCGCAAGGCATGCTGAAGATCCTGTTCCATCGGGAAACCCTGGAAGTCCTCGGCGTGCACTGCTTCGGCTACCAGGCTTCGGAGATCGTGCATATCGGTCAGGCGATCATGAACCAGCCGGGCGAGCACAACACCCTGAAGTACTTCGTCAACACCACCTTCAACTACCCGACCATGGCCGAAGCCTATCGGGTAGCGGCATACGACGGCCTCAACCGGCTTTTTTGAGCGGCTCCGGCCGGTGGCCTGAGCCGGCCGGGGAGACCGATTTCAGTAATTCTCGAGAGTGGCGCTGGCCAAACCGGGAAAGTCTGTAATCAGGCTATCTACGCCGAAGTCGGCGAGCCTGCGCATCAGCGCGGGCTCGTTGACCGTCCACACCGACACATGCAAACCCTGACGCTGCGCCCGTTGCAGACGCTCCGGGGTGCACAGGGTCCAGTTCAGCGCAAGAATCTCGCAACCGTAGCTCTGGGCGACCTTCAGTGGGTCGAGCCAGGCGTATTCGGCGACCAGTCCGCGAGACAGGTCCGGGGTCAGCTCGACCGCCGCTTTCAGCACTTCCCGCGAGCTTGAGGTCACGGTGACCTTGTCCAGCAGGCCGAAGCGCTGGGCCATTTCCCGAATCGCCAGCACAGTGGTGGCGGCGCGAGTGCGCGAGGCACTTTTGACTTCCAGCTGCCAGTGCTCGAAGTCGCATTTCTCGAACAGCTCTTCAAGGCGTGGAATGGGGCAGGGGCTGACCCAGCCTGGGCCGCCTTTGCGCGCGTCGTAGGTCACCAGCTCGGCGGCGGAATGCTCCACCACCTTGCCGCGCCGGTCGGTGGTGCGCTTGAGGGTCGGGTCGTGGATCACCATCAGTTCACCGTCCATGGACAGGTGCAGGTCGAGCTCGCAACGGCGCACGCCGTGCTTGAGGCATTCCTGAAAGCTGGTCAGGGTATTTTCCGGTGCTTCGCCTTTAGCGCCGCGATGGCCATAGATCAGGGTCACAATTGCTCCTTCACGGATGTTGTTCCTTAAGAGGGGTCAGGCGTGCTGCTCAGCCGGCGGCAGGGTCGCTCTGCTCCCGGGCCTGGCGGCGTTGCTGGGCCTGTTTTTGCAGGATATAGCGTGCCAGCAGCTGGCGTTGGGCGTCGGTCAATGCTTCGAACTCGGTGCCGATCTCGAAGGTGCCGAAACTCTGGGGCTCGCAGTGGATGACCTTGGCCCGCAGCAGCAGGCCCAGGGCCTGGGGCATCAGCAGCAGTTTCACGGCCAGGTGGCTGCCCTTGGCGTAGCTCAGGTGGTGGTTGAACTCGATGCCACCTTCGGAAAGGATCACCCGCTGCGGTTCGCCGAACTTGCCGAACACGGTCTGCGCCACCACTTGGCTGAGCAGGTCGATGCGCTTGTTCATGGCCTTGAGGTAGCTGGCCAGGGTGCGATCGCGCTCGCTGACCTGGCGCAGCAGGTGCTGGGATTCGAATTCGCTCAGGTGCAGTTCACTGAGCAAATTGAACAGTGGAGACTCATCCTGCAACACTTCCTTGCTCGCCGCGTCGTGGGCGGACAAGGGGCTAATTTCCAGTGCGATCGCGTCCTCGATACGGTAGTATTCGCGGCGATCTTCTTCATCTAATGTCGACATGGCGAACCCATGGTAGAGGCAGTGGTCTGAGTGTAAAGCTGCTTACCAGGCCCCGCCACAAGGACGTCTTCTTTTCCTCTGCACAAGCCCCGACATGTTCAGACCTCTGTTTGCTTTTATCGGCACGCGTTATACCCGTGCAAAGCGTCGCAATCATTTTGTGTCATTCATTTCCCTGACCTCGATGATCGGACTCGCCCTCGGCGTGATCGTGATGATCGTGGTGCTGTCGGTGATGAACGGCTTCGATCATGAGATGCGCACCCGCGTGCTGGGCATGGTGCCCCACGCCACCATTGAATCCGGCGAGCCCATCAGCGACTGGCAAAGCCTGGCCGACAAGGTCAAGCAGAACCCGAAAGTGCTGGCGGTGGCGCCATTCACCCAGATGCAGGGCTTGCTGACCAACAACGGCCAGGTGCAGAAAGTGCTGCTCAATGCCATCGACCCCGCGCAGGAGCGGCAGGTGTCGATCATCGACCACTTCATGCAACAGGGGCAGCTGGACGCGCTGGCGCCCGGCAGCTTCGGCATCGTCATCGGCGACAAGGCGGCCGCCAAGCTGGGCGTCGGCCTGGGCGACAAGCTGACCTTCGTCGCGCCGGAAGTCACGGTGACCCCGGCCGGCATGTTCCCGCGCATGAAGCGTTTTACCGTGGTGGGCATCTTCCACGTCGGCGCGGGCGAGATCGACGGCTACCTGGGCCTGACCAACCTCGAAGACCTAGGCCGCCTGCACCGTTGGAAGCCGGATCAGGTCCAGGGCCTGCGGCTGAAGTTCGACGACCTGTTCCAGGCCCCACGCACCGCTTGGGAAATCGCCCAGCAGTTGGGCGAGAACCATTTCTACGCCCGCGACTGGACCCGTACCCATGGCAACCTGTACCAGGCCATCCGCATGGAAAAAGCCATGATCGGCCTGCTGTTGCTGCTGATCGTCGCGGTGGCTGCGTTCAACATCATCTCGACCCTGGTGATGGTGGTGAACGACAAGAAAGGTGACATCGCCATCCTCCGTACCCTGGGTGCCACACCGGGCACCATCATGGCGATCTTCATGGTCCAGGGCACGGTGATCGGCGTGGTCGGCACCCTGATCGGGGCGGTGCTGGGGATGCTCGCAGCGTTGAATGTCAGTGCCGCGATCTCCGCCCTCGAAGGCCTGATCGGCCATAAATTCCTGAATGCCGACGTGTATTTCATCGACTACCTGCCGTCGCAACTGATGGCCGAGGACGTGTTGATGGTCTGCGGCGCGGCATTGGTCCTGAGTTTCCTCGCCACCCTGTATCCAGCCTGGCGTGCGGCGCGCACCCAGCCTGCAGAGGCGCTACGTTATGAGTGAGTTGGGCATGAGTGAAAAAGCAATCCTGAGCTGCCGTGACCTGGGCAAGTCCTATGAGGAAGGTCCGGAATCGGTGGTGGTCCTGTCCGGCCTGCAACTGGAACTGCATCCGGGTGAGCGAGTGGCCATCGTCGGTACCTCCGGCTCCGGCAAGAGTACCTTGCTCAACTTGCTGGGCGGCCTGGATACGCCGTCCAAGGGCAGCGTCTGGCTGGCTGGCGAAGAGCTCTCGGCGTTGGGCGAGAAGGCTCGTGGCCAGTTGCGCAATCGCGCCCTGGGCTTCGTCTATCAATTCCACCACCTGCTGCCGGAGTTCACCGCCCTGGAGAACGTCTGCATGCCGCTGCTGATCGGCCGTACGCCGATCCCCGAAGCCCGTCAGCGTGCGACCGCGCTGCTGGAGCGTGTCGGGCTCGGCCATCGCCTGGAGCACAAGCCGGCCGAACTGTCCGGCGGCGAGCGCCAGCGGGTGGCCATTGCCCGGGCCCTGGTGAACAAGCCGGGGCTGGTGATGCTCGACGAGCCCACCGGCAACCTCGACTCGCACACCGCCCAGGGTATTCAGGACTTGATGCTGGAGCTCAGTACGTCGATGCGCACCGCCTTCCTGGTGGTGACCCACGACATGAACCTGGCCCGGCAGATGGACCGCGTACTGCACCTGCAAGAAGGTCACCTGGTCGCCATCTGATGCGGCCGCACGCGGCGTCGGCGGGCTAGCCCGTCGGCGCCGGGTCATTAATTTTTCCAGGGTGCCTTGCCCATGTTCAGACCCTTATCGATCTTTATCGGCACGCGCTACACCCGCGCCAAACGGCGTAATCGCTTTGTCTCGTTCATTTCCATGACCTCGATGATCGGCCTCGCCTTGGGCGTGCTGGCGATGATCGTGGTGTTGTCGGTGATGAACGGCTTCCAGCGGGAAATGAGCTCGCGGATCCTCGGCATGGTGCCTCACGCCACCATCGTCGGGGTCAAGCCCATTGACGACTGGCAACCGGTGGCCGCGGCGGCCCTGAAGAACCCGGAAGTCACCGCGGCAGTGCCCTTCACCGAGATGGAAGGCATGCTGTCCTACAAGGGAGCGATGCAGCCGATCCAGATCAGCGGCATCGACCCGGCCCAGGAAGGCAAGGTCTCCATCGTTACCCAGCATATTGTCCAGGGCAGCCTGCAGGATCTGAAACCCGGTGAGTTCGGTGTGGTGATCGGCGAGATCACCGCCCGGCGTTTTCGCCTGAATGTCGGCGACAAGCTGACCCTGATCGTGCCGGAAGTCAGCACCGCGCCCGGGGGTATTACCCCGCGCATGCAGCGCTTGAATGTGGTTGGGGTGTTCAAGGTGGGGGCCGAGCTGGATGGTTCCATGGGCCTGATCCATGTGGCTGACGCCGCAGAGATGCAGCACTGGCAGCCCAACCAGGTACAGAGCGTGCGCCTGGCGGTCAAGGATCTGTATGCCGCGCCACAGGTTTCGGCGGACATCGCCAAGGGCCTGGGGACGGACTTCCGCGCCGATGACTGGACCCACACCCAGGGCAGCCTGTTCAGCGCGATGAAAATGGAAAAGACCATGATTGGCCTGCTGTTGCTGATGATTGTCGCGGTAGCGGCGTTCAACATCATCGCCACCCTGATCATGGTGGTGAACGACAAGGGCGCGGACATCGCGATCCTGCGCACCATCGGCGCCACGCCGCGGCAGGTGATGGCGATCTTCATGGTCCAGGGCACGGTGATCGGGATTGTCGGCACCCTGATCGGTGGGGTGCTGGGAGTCATTGCTGCGTTGAACGTGAGCGAGCTGGTGGGTTGGCTGGAGCGGATCAGTGGCCAGCAGATCTTCAGCTCCGACGTGTATTTCGTCAGCAACCTGCCTTCCGAGTTGCAGGGCGGCGATGTCGCGTTGATCTGCGGCGCCGGCTTTGTCCTGAGCTTCCTGGCCACCGTGTATCCAGCCTGGCGCGCATCCAAGGTCGAGCCGGCCCACGCGTTGCGTTATTCCTGATACTCGCGGGTGCGTTCGCCGGCTTGCCGGCGAACAGACCCTCAATCTTGCTTTGGCAATTCGATCACAAAGCGCGTCCAACCCGCCGCCGATTCGCAACGGATCTGCCCACCATGGGCGCGAATGATCGACTGAGTGATTGCCAGCCCCAGCCCCGCATGTTCACTGCTGCCTTCACGCCGCGCCGGGTCCGCCCGGTAGAAGCGGTCGAACAGTCGTGGCAATGCCTCTTGGGCAATGCCTTCACCGCTGTTCTCGATACTCAGGCTCAAGTGTTGGGCGCTGTCGTTGATCCGCACCTTGATCGAGCCTCCGGCAGGGGTGAAGCGCAGGGCGTTATCCAGCAGGTTGGACAGCGCGCGGCGCAGCATGCTGCGGTCCCCGGCAAAGCCGGCATGGCCTTCACGGGTCAGTTCGATCTGCGCGTCTTCGGCCAATGGGGCATAGAACTCCAGCAGCATGTCGGTCTCCTGGGCCAGGTCCAGCGCTTCGCGCCTGGGGCTCAGCAGGCCGTGGTCGGCCTTGGCCAGGTACAGCATGTCGTTGACCAGTTGTGCCATCCACTGCAGTTCTTCGAGGTTGCTGTGCAAGGCTTCGCGGTAGTCCTCCAGCGGTCGGGGCCGGGTCAGGGTGACCTGGGTGTGGGTCAGCAGGTTCGACAGCGGCGTGCGCAGTTCGTGGGCTATGTCGGCAGAAAACGCCGAGAGGCGTTGGAACGACTCTTCAAGGCGGCCAAGCATGGCGTTGAAGCTGCTGGCCAGCTCCGCCAGTTCGGCGGGCATCTGCTCCTGGGGCAGGCGCTGGGTCAGGGAACTGGCGGACACGCCGGCGGCCACCGCGCTCATGCGCCGCAACGGGCGCAAGCCGCTGCGGGCGGCCCAGGCGCCGAGCAGGGCGGTGGCCAGGGCCGACAGGCCCACGGTCAGCCAGATCAGATGCTGCATGCGTTGCAGAAAGTGCTGGTGATGGGTGATGTCGAGGATCAGGGTCAACTGCGCCGAGGCGGGTTGGCCGGGATTCAGCGCGGCGGTGTAGATCCGGTAGGCGCTACCGGCCTGGTTCAGGCTGTGCAAGCCGGCGCTGCCGGGCAGCGAAGCGGGCAGGCTCGGGGCACTGTCGAACCAGAGCCGGCCGTTGGCGTCGCTGACGCGTAGCTGCAGGTCTGGCTGATGGCTCAGTTCGTCCTGCAACCTGGCCTGGTGCCGGGGCAGATCCGCGGCCTCGCTGACATCCTGCAAGGCGCTGCGCAGGGCCAGCAGCTTGCCGTCCAGCAGTTGCTGATCCAGTTCGATGAAGTGGGCTTCGCTGGCGCGGCTGAACAGCACGCCCGCCAGCAGCGAGACCACCGCGGTGCACGCGGCGAACAGCAGCGCCAGGCGCCCGCTCAGCGACAGGCGGCGCATCAGGCCTGGCGCTCTTCGAGCACGTAGCCCATGCCGCGCACGGTATGGATCAGTTTGTTCGGGTAATCGTCATCGATCTTCAGGCGCAGGCGGCGGATCGCCACTTCGATGACGTTGGTGTCGCTGTCGAAATTCATGTCCCAGACCTGGGAGGCAATCAGCGATTTGGGCAGGACTTCGCCCTGGCGCCGCAGCAGCATCTCCAGCAGGGCGAACTCCTTGGCGGTGAGATCGATGCGTTGGCCGCTGCGCTCCACCCGACGGCGGATCAGGTCCAGGCGCAGGTCGGCCAGTTGCAGGCTGGTTTCCTGGGCTACCGCGCTGCCACGGCGCAGCAGGCTGCGCACCCGCGCCAGCAGTTCGGAGAAGGCGAAGGGCTTGACCAGGTAGTCGTCGGCCCCCAGCTCCAGGCCATGGACCCGGTCTTCTACCGCATCCCGGGCGGTGAGGAACAAGACGGGCATTTCCAGGCCGGCGCTGCGCACCGCCTGGAGGATCTGCCAGCCATCGCGACCGGGGAGCATCACGTCGAGAATCAGCAGGGCATAATCACCGGTCAGGGCCAGGTGCTGACCAGTGTTGCCATCGGCCACCAGTTCGGCATTGAAGCCGGCCTCGCTCAGGCCTTGGCGCAGGTAGTGACCGGTTTTTGCTTGGTCTTCGACAATCAGCAGTTTCATGGTGGACTCGTGGCGGGCGGAACCCGGGCTTTATACCGTGCAAGAGGCCGGGGCGGTTCAAACTGACAAAGTTGTAACCTTCTTGTCAGCTGGCTGGCAGCGGCAGGGTTCTAGAGTGTGCCACAGGCTGAATCCCGATCTTGTTGGAGTCTAATGATGAGTATGCAAAAGCTGTTGTGGCGAAGCCGGTCGATTCTGGGCGGTTGTCTGATGCTGTTGAGCGCGCCGCTATGGGCCTCGCCGGCGGCGTCCTACGACTTTGGCCAGCCGGCACCGGCGGCCAAGGCCAGCCGCAGTGTCGAGGTGGTGATGGGGGACATGTCGTTCAATCCCAAGGCGCTGGAGATCAAGGCGGGGGAAACGGTGCGTTTTGTATTGATCAACAACGGTCAGCTGCTGCATGAATTCAACCTGGGCAACGCGGCCATGCATGCCGAGCACCAGCAGGAAATGCTCAAGATGCAACAGAGCGGGATGCTCACGCCCACCGGCATGCAGGCCATGGATCATGGGGCGATGGGGCACGGATCGATGGCAGGCATGGACCACGGCATGCGGCATGACGATCCCAACAGCGTGCTGGTGGAGCCGGGCAAGCGGGCCGAGCTGACCTGGACCTTCAGCAAGAGCGGCAGCCTGGAGTTTGCCTGCAACATTCCCGGGCACTATCAGGCGGGGATGGTCGGCAAGTTGACGGTCAGTCCGTAAGTACCCGGGGCTCAAAGGCGGGAGCAAAGGCTGGTAGAATCCGCTGATTCTTCAGTCAGGTTTCCGCCATGCATCCCGCAGCCGAACATTCGCCGCTGGGCAAGTCCAGTGAATACGTCTCCACTTACACCCCGTCCCTGCTGTTCCCGATACCCCGGGCGGCGAAGTGGGCCGAGTTGGGCTTGAGTGCCGATACCCTACCTTATAAAGGTGTGGACTACTGGAACTGCTTCGAGTTGTCCTGGTTGCTGCCTTCGGGCAAGCCGGTGGTGGCCATTGGCGAGTTCAGCATTCCCGCTGACTCGCCGAACATCATCGAATCCAAGTCCTTCAAGCTGTATCTCAACTCGCTGAACCAGACGCCATTTGCCGATCGCGGGGTGCTTGAGGCGACCTTGCGCACCGATCTTTCGGCCGCTGCCGGCAAGCCGGTGGGCGTGCGTATCCGCAGCCTGCAGGAAGTCGAGGCCGAAGGCGTGGTGGCGCTTCCCGGCGTATGCATCGACGAATTGGAAATCAATGTCGACAGTTACGAGCACCCGCGTCCGGAACTGCTGCGCTGTGATGCTTCGCGTGTGGTGGAAGAGAGCGTGCACAGTCATCTGCTCAAGTCCAACTGCCCAGTGACCAGCCAGCCGGACTGGGGCAGCGTGGTGGTGGAGTACCGTGGCGCGGCGCTGGATCACGCCAGCCTGCTGGCCTACCTGGTGAGCTTCCGCCAGCATTCGGACTTCCACGAGCAGTGCGTGGAGCGGATCTTCCTCGACCTGCAACGCTTGCTCAAACCGCAGAAACTCACCGTATACGCGCGTTATGTGCGTCGCGGCGGGCTGGATATCAACCCTTACCGCAGCACTGAAACGGCGGACTTCGCCAATCACCGGCTGGTACGCCAGTAAAGCAAAAGCCCCGCTCTGAGAGTGGGGCTTTTGTTTTGTGAGGCGGGCCATCGGCGGTTGAGTCAGATGCCGATGTTGCCCAGGGTCTGGACGATGTTGCGCAAGGTTCCGGCGATGGCCGGGTGTTCCAGTTCAAAGCGTTCAACGGCCAGATTGACGCCGTCGGCGAGGCTGGTGTCCTGGGTGCCGCTCTCCAGCTTGAGCTGCAGTTCGATCTGCTGCATCAGTTCTTGCAGGTTGGCGCGCTCTGCTTCGGAAAGCGGTGGGTTCTGCTCCAATTGCTCGCGCAGGGTGTCGAGTTGTTCTTGCAGTTCGCGGGCAGGCATGGCGTTCTCCCTTTATTGATAGGCACAGGGATGGACCGCGAGGTTGCGTCAAAGGTCCATGCCCACGGCTTAGAGTAATCCACTCCCAGGCGCTGTGCATGATCCGGATCAACAGCCTTATGTCAGGGTTTTTCACCTTTGAACCGACGCAGCTCGATGTCTGCCAGGCAGGTGTTGAGCTCCCCCAGATGGTCGATGACCGAATGCACGCCCAAGCCAAAGAGCTGCACCGTGGCTTTGCCGCGCTTGTGTTCCCGCTCCTGCTGGCTGAGCGCTTGCCATTCGCTGGGCGTCAGGCCGCACAGGGAGCCGCAGGAGGCCAGGCCAATGGTCCAGAGGCCGGCATTGAGGCCTGACTGCAGCAACTGAGGCTCGCCGCTGACCAGGACGCAGCCGTCGATGCCTTTGACATTCAGTGCCATCAGCGCTTGCCAGCAGGCATCGGGTGCGGGCCAGGGGGTTGGGGAATGGGGGGCAGGCTTGATCCAATCCGGCAAGTTGGCCGCCAGCCGGCGGCTGTTGGTGGGAAGCAGCTGCTCCAGCCAGGCACAGGGGATGCCTTGCTGATGCAGGTGTCGCAAGGTTTCCAACGCGCCTGGGGTGGCTTGGGCTTGCTCCGGGGCAGGGGCGGCCGTGGCTTGCTGGCGCATCCGCGCGCCGAAATCCACCAGGCAGCCACTGAGCCCGAAGAGCACGGCGGTCAAGGGGCGGGCGGGTTGCACTGAGGCGTCGGCGTGGGGCATGTCAGCGTCCTTGAAATACCCCCCGAGGCTAGCGGCAGAAGATGACACGCAGGTGACAGCACGGTGAACGAGTACGGGGTTGGCTGGCTGATGGGCAAAGACAGCTTGCAGTGATGCTGCCTAAACCGGCTTATCCGATTTATACTCCTGAACTTATCCTCAGGGCATAGCCCCGCGAGAGAACAATCGAAGGAGTTTCCTGCTATGCGCTGGAGCCGTTATCTAGTTCCACTATGTATGAGTGCCGGTGTGACGCTGGCTCCCCTGGTCGCCCAGGCGGCTGAAGACGATCCGTGGGAAAGCATCAACCGTCCCATCTTCACCTTCAACGACACGCTGGATACTTATGCCCTGAAGCCTTTGGCGCAAGGCTATCAGGCTGTCACGCCGCAGTTTCTGGAAGACGGCATCCACAATATGTTTCGCAACATCGGCGATGTCGGCAACCTGGCCAATGACATCCTCCAGGCCAAGCCACGGGCGGCCGGTGTCGATACTGCGCGATTGCTGATGAATACCACGCTGGGCCTGGCCGGCTTTTTCGACGTCGGCACCAAGATGGGCCTGCAACGCAACGACGAAGATTTCGGCCAGACGCTGGGACACTGGGGCGTGGGCAGCGGTCCTTACGTGATGCTGCCGCTGTTGGGCCCAAGCACCCTGCGTGATGCGCCGGCCAAATATGTCGACAGCTACACCGAACCTTACCGCTACATGAATGACATCCCCGCACGGAACACCACCATGGGTCTGGATATCGTCGATACCCGGGCTAGCCTGTTGTCGGCGGACAAGTTGATTCGTGGTGACAAGTACACCTTCATTCGCAATGCCTACCTGCAGAATCGCGAATTCAAGGTCAAGGACGGCAAGGTCGAAGACGATTTTTAAGCTTTCGGCGGTTCTGTTGAAACTGAAAAGGCGGCCCGATGGCCGCCTTTTTCATGGGCTGGAGTTTTACTTCATTTTAAGGATTGTAAGCCCAAGTTTCTGGCCGCCACCTTCCAGCGGCTTGGCCCACACCACTTCCGTCTCTGCCTCAAGGCCTCTGAGGGCTGCGTGCTCGGAGTCGATACGCACGCTCAACTGATCGCCGACCTGGAACGAGCGAGGGGCCTGGACCTGCATGCCGCTGCTGGAAAGGTCGATGCAGACGGCTTCAATCACTTGTCCCTGATGGATCAGCGTGACCTCGGCATCCACCCGCATGCGGATGTAATCGCGCTTTTCGCTGTAGTCACGCTGGTTTTGATTCATGGGTTCCATCCTGCGATTGAGTTGCGGTTTTAGCGGTTTTTATAACTCCCGGTGATTTGCGGTGTAAAGACGTTAGGCGACCATCGGCATGAGCTTGAAACGCCCCGCGGATGGGAGTACCGTCTGCGCCTTAGAAGGGCACCTCTGATGGTCGGGCGTGCAGGGCTGAAGGTCCTGGCCTCGCTTGCAGAGTGGCTAGAAAGCGAATCCAGTAGCGTGCATCAGGCCTCAGGCCAGAGCGCCCTACGCCAACCTAATTCTGGCGCCGTTTGCCCACATGCAAAAAACCAGTGCCACGCTGCTGATAATCGATGACGACGAAGTAGTGCGCGCGAGCCTCGCGGCCTATTTGGAAGACAGTGGCTTCAGCGTACTGCAGGCTGCCAATGGCCAGCAGGGTCTTCAGGTATTCGAGCGCGACAACCCCGATCTGGTGATCTGCGATCTGCGCATGCCGCAGATGGGCGGTCTCGAACTTATCCGTCAAGTGACTGAGCTGTCGCCACAAACTCCGGTGATTGTGGTTTCGGGCGCGGGCGTGATGAACGACGCGGTTGAAGCGTTGCGCCTGGGGGCGGCGGACTACCTGATCAAGCCGCTGGAAGATCTGGCTGTGCTTGAGCACTCGGTGCGTCGGGCCTTGGATCGTGCGCGTCTGTTGCTGGAAAACCAGCGTTATAGAGAGAAGCTTGAAGCGGCCAACCGCGAGCTCGAGGCCAGCCTCAATCTGCTCCAGGAGGACCAGAACGCCGGTCGCCAGGTGCAGATGAACATGCTGCCTACCAGCCCTTGGTCAATCGACGCGTTCAACTTTGCTCACCAGATCATCCCGTCGTTGTACCTGTCGGGTGATTTTGTCGACTATTTCCGGGTCGACGAGCGTCGGGTGGCTTTTTACCTGGCGGATGTTTCCGGTCATGGTGCGTCGTCGGCCTTCGTCACCGTGCTGTTGAAGTTCATGACCACGCGTTTGCTGTTCGAGTCCAAGCGCAACGGCACCTTGCCGGAATTCAAGCCTTCGGAAGTGCTCGGTCATATCAACCGTGGCCTGATCAGTTGTAAGCTGGGCAAGCACGTCACAATGGTCGGTGGTGTCATCGACGAGGAGACTGGTTTGTTGACCTATAGCATTGGCGGGCATTTGCCGCTGCCGGTGTTGTACACCCCAGACAGTGTGCGTTATCTGGAAGGGCGTGGTTTGCCGGTGGGCCTGTTCAACGAGGCTACCTACGAAGATCACATTCTGGAGTTGCCGCCAGTGTTCAGCCTGACGCTGATGTCCGACGGCATTCTGGACCTTTTGCCCGAGCCTACACTCAAAGAGAAAGAAGCAGCCTTGCCCGAGCGGGTAAGAGCAGCGGGCGGCAGCCTGGATGGCTTGCGGCAAGTTTTTGGATTGGCCACGCTAGGGGAGATGCCGGATGATATCGCCCTATTGGTGTTGAGCAGGAACCTTCAATGAGTACCGGTAGAATCCAGTTCGCCGAGCAGGACGGCACCTTCGTTCTGAAGTTCGTCGGTGAAGTGCGCCTGACCTTGTGTTCGGCGCTGGATGCGACTATTGAGCGGATTTTTACCGCGCTGAATTTCTCGGCGATCGTGATCGATCTGACGGAAACCCGTAGCATCGACAGCACCACTCTGGGCCTGCTGGCCAAGTTGTCGATCCTGTCGCGGCAGAAAGTCGGTCTGTTGCCCACAGTCGTCACCACCCACGAAGACATTACCCGTCTGTTGCAGTCCATGGGTTTCGATCAGGTGTTCAACATCGTCGATCGTCCGATCCCTTGCCCGGAATGCCTGACCGATCTGCCGTCCCAGGACCAGTCGGAAGAAGTGGTGCGGATCAAGGTCCTGGAGGCGCACAAGATTCTCATGGGGCTCAACGACTCCAATCGTGAAGCCTTCCACGACCTGGTGAATGCTCTGGAGCGTCACTGATCGGTTGAGGCAGCAGAGCACAAAAAAGGGCGAACCTGTGAGGGTTCGCCCTTTTTGCATCGCCGCGAAGCTATCAGAACTTGGCAGCCAACAGGGCTTCGAGCTTTTCCTGGTCGCGGGCGAACTGGCGAATGCCTTCGGCGAGCTTTTCGGTGGCCATCGCATCTTCGTTGGAGGCCCAGCGGAACTGTGCTTCGTTCAGGCTCTGACGGGATTCACCGGTCTTGCCTGGGCTCAGCTTGCGTTCCAGCTTGCCGGTATCGGCAGCCAGTTTCTCGATCAAGTCCGGGCTGATGGTCAGGCGATCGCAGCCTGCCAGTTGCTCGATCTGGTTCAGGTTGCGGAAGCTCGCGCCCATGACCACGGTCTTGTAGTCATTGGCTTTGTAGTAGTTGTAGATGCGCGTTACCGACTGCACGCCTGGATCATCGGCGCCGACGTAGTCGTTGCCGGTGGCTTTCTTGTACCAGTCGTAGATTCGTCCCACGAATGGCGAAATCAGGAACACACCGGCTTCGGCGCAGGCCACGGCCTGGGCGAAGGAAAACAGCAGGGTGAGGTTGGTCTGGATGCCTTCGCGTTCGAGTTTCTCTGCCGCGCGGATACCTTCCCAGGTGGAGGCGATCTTGATCAGCACTCGGTCACGGCCGACACCAGCATTTTCATACAGCTCGATCAGGCGATGGGCGCGCTTGAGCATGGCTTCGGTGTCGAACGACAAACGGGCATCCACTTCGGTGGAAATGCGGCCCGGAATGACCTTGAGAATCTCCTGGCCGACAGCAACGCCAAAACGGTCGCTGGCCAGGCCGACATCGCCTTTGCAATCGCTGACGCAGGCGTTCAGCAGATCGGCATAACCAGGAATGGCCGCAGCCTTGAGCAGCAGCGAAGGGTTGGTGGTGGCATCCACCGGCTTGACCCGGGCGATAGCGTCGAAGTCGCCGGTATCGGCCACAACGGTGGTGATTTTCTTCAGTTGTTCCAGCTTGGAAGTCATGAGCGTGCTCTGTCCTATGGGTCTGACGACATTACCCGAGCGCTGTCAGGCGCTCAAGGGCGCGGAATGCTAACTACGGCCGCACAGCCTGCGGCCTGAAAACAGCCGTTTGAATGGTGGGGCACTATCCAGATAGATACGATGCCAAAAGCCCGGCCAGGTTCAACCTGGCCGACGCTTAGCGTCCTTCCAGCAACTGTCCGGCCTGATCCAGCAGGGCCAGCGGATCCTGGGTCTTGTGAATATCCACCGACAACAGTTGGCGGAACTTGCGAGCACCGGGGAAGCCTGTCCCCAGCCCCAGCACATGACGCGTGATGTGGTGCATGGCGCCACCTGCCGCCAGGTGCTCGGCAATATAGGGGCGCAAGCGGGCCAGCGCCTCGGCCCGGGAAATCACCGGTGCGGTACTGCCGAACAGTTGCTGGTCCACCTCGGCCAGCAAATAGGGGTTGTGATAGGCCTCGCGCCCCAACATCACGCCGTCAAAGGTCTGCAGATGTTCATGACAGGCCTCGAGGGTCTTGATCCCGCCATTGAGGATGATCTCCAACTGCGGGAAATCCGCTTTCAATTGCGCCGCCACATCGTAGCGCAGCGGAGGAATGTCACGGTTTTCCTTGGGTGATAGGCCTTCGAGAATGGCAATCCGCGCATGCACGGTAAAGCTGGTGCACCCGGCTTCCTCGACCTGACCGACGAAGTCGCACAGTTCGGCATAACTGTCCCGTCCGTTGATGCCAATTCGATGTTTGACCGTCACTGGAATCGACACGGCATCGCGCATGGCCTTCACGCAATCGGCCACCAGCGCCGGGTGGCCCATCAGGCAGGCACCGATCATATTGTTCTGTACCCGGTCGCTGGGGCAGCCGACATTCAGGTTGACCTCATCGTAACCATGCTCCTGAGCCATGCGCGCGCAGGCCGCCAGATCCGTCGGTGTGCTGCCCCCCAGTTGCAACGCCAGAGGGTGCTCGGACTGGTGGTAGCGCAGGAAGCGTTCGTGATCACCGTTGAGCAGCGCCCCGGTAGTGACCATTTCGGTGTAGAGCAGCGTGTGCTTGGACAACAGGCGCAGAAAGAACCGGCAGTGACGGTCGGTCCAATCCATCATGGGTGCAACGCTAAACCGCCGAGACAGCGTAGGGCTTGAGTTTATTGGGGCTGTAGCTGAATTCTGGACCATTTTGCTCTACGTGTTTAAGGCGTGTTTGGGGGTGAACGGGCGTTTTCTGAGGAGTGCTGATTCAAGGTGGCAAGCACTTTTGCTCGGGGGCCACAGGACGATTGCCATGATCAGGTTTCGCTTACGTACCGCTGGCGGCATCGGCAATAGGGTGCATAACGGCTGTTGCGACGCTGCCCGAGTTTATCAAGAGAGTTGGGCTCGTGCCTGAAAACAGGTGACTCGGGATTGGCGGCGCGTGCGGTAAGGCAAGGGTTGAAAAGGGGGGGGGCGTTATCTTGTGACCGAGCGCCAGGTCACCAGCCCATCCAGGCCATGGGTGGATTTCAGGTAGTTGAGCGTGTTCTGTGCCTCGGCTTTTTCTTCAAACGGGCCCGAGAGCGCGTGGGGGGCTTCATCGAGGATTGTCGGTATGTCGATCAGCGTTAGCTGCGCGGCCAGTCGTTCAAACTCTTCATCGCTATTGGCAGTGAATCGCGCTACCCAGCCGCTGCGATCTTTTAGGGCGATAGGTTCCACGTCGGCTTTGCAATGTTTGCATCGTGTGGCAGCCGCTTTGATGGCTTGGGTGCAGGCGGGGCAGGGGCGCAGGTCCTCATGCACCAGCGCGTCGACGCCGGTCTTCGCCAAGCGAGGCATCAACAAAACGGCGATCAGGGCAACGCCAGGGAGAAAAAGCCCGATTGCAAACCATCGTGGTCCTGATCGGCCGCGTGTGTTCGCCAGGTAGGCGGTCATGCCAGTCAGAATGAGCCAGAGAAGTAGGTGGACGCTCATTGCGACTTCCTTTTGTAAAATTCGACCAAGCCCAACATGCCGTCGAAGTGTTCAGTTATTTCAATAAGGCGGCGATCCTAGCATTTTTGCCCAAGTATCCGCCCTAGCCGCAGCACCGAGTGATACCCCGCCACAACGCCAAATCGCACCCAGACCCCAGCCGAAACGCCCCAGGACAGCACCCTCGGGTAATCATCTCGAAAGAACTTGGCATAGAAACGAATCATCCCCCGGTGTTTGTGCCATTCGACAAACAGCGGACGAGAGCGACTGCAGGCGCCCCAGGTATGAAAGATCCTTGCCTGTGGTACGAAACAGACCTTCCAGCCTTCCTGACGAAAACGCATGCACAGGTCCAGGTCTTCGCAGTGCAGGAAATAGCCTTCGTCCCAGCCGCCAACGCTGTCCAGGGCTTCGCGCTTGATCAGCATGCAGGCGCCGGAAATGGCCTCCACGAGGGTCGGATGGGGAGGCAGGGGTTCGCGGTGCAGGAGGAAGTCGGAAAACAGCCGTGGCGACAGCCAGGCCAGGCCCGACAAGTTGAGGGCACGAACCACCGCTCGCCGTGGCGTGGGAAAGACCCGGCGCCCCCCGGGTTGTTCGCTACCGTCGACATTGCACAGCAGGCCACCCGCCATGCCCAGGTCGTCGGCCTGGCGCAGGGCGTCGACCATTCCTTGCAGCGCTCCTGGCTGTAGCACGGTATCGGGGTTCAGGAACAGGATATGCGCCTGCTCGCAGTGGGTGGCGCCCAGGTTGCAGGCGGCGGCGAAGCCGGTGTTGGTTGGATTGCGCAGGATGATCAGGCGCTTGTCGGCACCGAAACGGGTCGTCACCCGTTCCAGGCTGTCGTCGTGGGAGGCATTGTCCACCAGCACCAGCCTGCTGACGCCCTGGGCCAGTACCGAGTTCACGCAGCCTTCCAGCAGTACCCCGGCGTTGTAGTTGACCACTACCACGTCACAGGAACGCGGCATGGGCCACCTCGAAGCGTTTTGCCCAGGAGTTGGCCTCGCGGAATTTCAGGGTCTCGGCCAGCGGCTCGGTAAACGCCAATGCCTGGTGAACAACCTGGGGAATATCGGCAACGCTGTCGCTGAGAAACACGCCTTGAACACCGCGCCTGTTGCTCATTTCGCCGAATGCCGTGCTGACCACCGGCAAGCCCAGGGCGCGGTATTCGTAGTACTTGATCGGGTCCACGTAGCGGGTGATGTCGTCGCGCTTGAACGGAATCAGGCCAACGTCGAATTCGGTCATGGCTTGCAGGGCCGCTTCGTGGGAAAGCGCCGGCAAGCGCTGGATATTGGCCGCTAGTGCAGCGGGCGAAGTGCCGTGCAAAGGGCCGATCAGGCGCACTTGCGCCTCGGGAAAGGCCAAGGCCAGGGCCTGCACGAAATCCCAGTCGAACCACTTGGCGAGGGTGCCGATGTAGCCGAACACCGGGCGACCGCTAGGGGCTGCGGGGCGGGCCAGCGGCAGGGCTGGCATACGTTCGCTGGCGCAGCCATTGTGCAGCAGTCGCGTGTCGACCTGTTGCTGCTGCCAGTAGTGCTGCAAGCTCGTGCAGGACGCCAGGGCGGTGCTCACCGCTTGAGCGGTCTGGTGCTGGCGCCGGCGCATGGCATGGCGCGACCAGCCCTGGTAGAACGCCGGCACATTGTCCATGACGTCATAGAAACTGCCGACGAAGATCGGTTCCTGCAGCAATTGCAGCGCCAGGCGCGAGGGCTTGCCGATGCCGAGCAGGGTGGGTTCCTCGGCAAAGCGGCGGATCTGCTGTTTCAGTCCCTGCCAGAGCAGGCGGTTGACCCAGCCCGAACCGGGCAGGGGTTCTATGGGCAAAGCCAGTGCCTTGGACAGGGTCAGCCAGTTCGGCAGCTCAACGGCCGGGCCCTGTTGTGGCGGCTGTGCGAGCAGGTCGGCCATGACGGGCAAGCGCGTGGGATAGGGCTCGACCCACAGCACTGGCGCCTGAGTGGCTGCGTGGAACTGACGCACCAGTTCATGGGGGCGTTGCGTGAAGCTGTGCCAACTGACCGGCGACAGATAAACCAGCCTCATGAGGGTTCCCTGGCGGTGTGGGGAATCCACGGGCGGCCCCATTTCGCCTCGTACAGTGCCTTGTTCCGGTTGAACAGTTGTTGGCGCTGGCCGTCGGGCATTTGATTGAACGAAGCGGAAAGATGGTGATGAATGAACACATCTTCGGCGAAGGCGCAGGACAGTCCGGCCTGCTCGACCCGCCGGCAATAGTCGTCGTCCTCGAAGAAACCCAGGCCGAAGGCTTCATCCAGCGGGCCGACACGCTCATAGGTCGATCGGGGCATCATCACCGCGAAAAAACCGAGCGTGGCGCAGGGCACCACCTGGTCTACATGGCGCCAGGTGTGTTGGCCGGCGCGGCCGGGCATCTCCTTGAGGGTCCGGTAGCTGATGTCGATCTTCGCTTCATTGCCAATATTGTTGGTCACCGGCCCGATCAGGCCGAGCTGCGGGTTGCGTTGCAAGTGGCGGCGCAGAGTCTGCGCCCAGCCGGTGGTGACCTGAGTATCGTTGTTGAGCAGGACCAGAAATTCGCCCCTGGCCCGTGCCAGGCCCTGATTGTTGGCCGCGGCGAAGCCCAGGTTGCCGGGGTTGAGAATGAGTGAGTGGCCGCTGTCGCTGGCCCACTGCTGGAGGAACTCGACGCTGGCGTCGGTAGAGGCGTTGTCGACGACGATGATCTCCAACTGTCGGCCAAGGGGGTCGGCAGCCAGGCTCGCCAGGCAGTCGCGGGTGAATGCCAGGTTGTTGTGGGTCACTACAATCACGCTGATCAAGGGTTGGGGAACATCTTCTTCCACCAGCGCCTTCAGCCGTTTTATCCGGTGCTCCCAGGTCTGTTGGGCGGCGAACTCCTGGCGCTGGCGGGCCGCGTTGTCAGATGCGGGTTCCTGCAATGCCCGGGCGATGGCCTGGATAAAGGACGGCACATCCTTGGCGACGGCCACCTGCTGGCCGAACTCCTGCAACTCCGGCAGATCCACTGCCACCACCGGTTTGCCGGCGCTCAGGTATTCGTAGACCTTGACCGGGTTGGTGGCCAGGGTCAGCGCCTCGATCCGGAACGGCAGGATGCCGACAGCGAACACCTGCAGGTAGGCGGACAGTTGCGCATAGGGGATTTCGCCAGTCAGCCTGACGTTGGCATGGCGCCGCAGGCACGCGCCGACGCGCGCGGTATCGGCGCCGATCAGCAGCACCGTGCAGTGGCTGAAGGCCTCGGCGATGGCGCCCACCAACTCGACATCGAACCAATGGGCCAGCGCGCCGTAGTAGCCGATCACCGGGCGTCCCTGCGGGTCCTGGTAACCGTGCTGCACCGCCGTGGAAAAGTAGGCGAAGTCGGCGGCGTTGCGCAGTACCGCGCGTTGTCCGCTAGCGACGGGCGGGCAGCGCTGGTTCCAGTATTGCTCCAGCCACGCCGAGGCAAACAGCGTGACGTCGGCATCCCTGAGCAGCTCATGCTCCAGCTGCAGCAAGGCCGGCACGTTGTTGCCGAAGCCCTGGTGGTCATCCATGCAGTCATAGACCAACCGGCTGGCCGGCAGCACCCCGGCGACGGGAGCCCAGAAGGGGTGCTGGACCAGGGAGATCACCCACTGCGAATCGGCCCAACTCAGTAGCTCGCCGATACTGCGGCGCAACTGCAGGATCACTGACTCTTGCGGGGCGGCGTAGTAGAGGGGCGGCGCTGTGCGAGCGAACAGTCGGACTTCGAACAACCGTCCGTGCTCATCCAGTGGGCGCAGACTAAAACCATCGCGGGGGTCGTCTTCCAGGCTTGCCGAGATGTAGAACACCCTGCGGCCGCTGGAGCTCAAGCCACCGGCCAGGTGCTGCGGCCGCTGGTGGCGAAAATCCCAGTCGATAACTCCCCAGAACAGGTAGTCCGGCAGCTGCGGCAGCGGTGCTTGCAGCGCACAAGCCGGCGGCTGAAACAGGCTGCATGCCAGAGCTTGGCTGCGGATTTTCGTGTGCGCGGGTCGCAGCGTCCGTCGGTAGAGCCGACTCAAGAGCGCCCTCAGGGAATAGGGAAGAGGCAGCTTTCGATAGACACTGAGCAGGTAGCGGAATAACACAGCACGATCAGGCATTTTGATCCATTACCGAGAAGAAGCGGGAGCCCATTTGTGGCGAAACAGGGTCAGCCATGAGGGGCCTCGTAGTTGTGCAGCGGTGTCTGATCTCCGGCCGGCCACATTGAGCTCAGCGAGCCCGGCCGATAGAAGGTAACGGTCATGCTGCGGCGGGAGGTTGGGCAGTCGTCGACCACTTGTGACACGCAGTGCCATGAGTCATCGGTGCGTACCAGCACCGCAGAGTTGCCTACCAGTGGTGGAATCACTGCGACCACGTCTTGCGGGTTCGCCGAGCGCAGGATGTTCAGGCACCCACCGTCCTCGATGTTCCAGGATTGGTTGAAATAGAGGATGTGGGTCACCAGCTTGTCGCTGAGGTCGGGATGAGGCCCCAGGCAGGCCTTGGGCCCGTAGTGGAATACATTGACCTCCATGGGCGCCGTGCGCAGGTCGATATCGGTCAACGTTGACAACGCCAGGCGATAGGCCGGTGCAATCAGCGCTTGAGCCAGTTGCCGCCAGGCAGGGCTCAAGCCCTGCTCGTGAACGATGCGTCCGGTGCCCATTTCCACCAATTGCCTGGCTTGATATTCGTAGTCTTTTTCTCCGCCATATCCGTAGACCCGCTTGAAAGCGTCATGCGGATAGGTGGTGGCCAGTGCGGCGGCGTCTTCGGCGGAATACAGGCCATCGATCTGCCCCCAGTAGAAGGGCTGTTTATGGAGTGGCTGTTGATTGAGTCTTGTCAGGTCTAGCATCGATTCCATCTCCTCAATAAGTATCTGAAGCCGCGTCGTATGGAGCGTAGTGGCGCGGTGATGCGATAGGAGCTGGAGCTGTACATGCGCTCGAGCTCGCCGCTGGTCTGGCCGATGAGTTCCTGTTGTTGCGCCTGCAGGTCGGTCAACTGCTGCAGGCGGACTTTCAGCTCGTCCAGCTCGGCCTGTTTGCTCAGGCATTCCTCGCGCCAGTCCAGGTGGGTTTCCTCCAGCAGGCCGGGCAGCGCTTGCCAGAAGCGGTCCAGCGCCTGGCTGGTGGAGCGCGGGCCCTGGCTGATGAGTTCAGCTACCCGATCCCAATGGCGATGCACTTGTTCCCGCGCGGCGCTCACCCGGGGGCAGGGCTGCGTTGTACCCAGGCGTTGCAGGAACCACTGGGGGTCGATTGCCTGGCCGTTGGGCAGGGCATGGACTCCTCGGTATTCCCGTAATGCGGTGTACTTGCCCAGGCTCAGGTCGGCCGAGCTGAAGATGGGCACGCCAAAGGCCAGGGCGCTGATTGCCAGGTGATAGCTGTGACCGATCACCCCTTGGGCGTGGGCCAGGATTTCGGCCAGAAGCAGTGGCTCCGGCCAGGTGGCAAGGCTGACGGCCCGCGGCAGGCCGGTGCCGAGAGTGGACTCTTGATCCCCCAGTACCGGGCCAATGGGCAATAGCAGCAGCTGCCAGCGGGCAAAGGTTGCACTGTGGGTTTTCCACAGGTGCAGGAAGCGCTCCAGGCCGTTGATCGCATGCACCACCAGATAGGGGCCGTGCAGTCCTGCCGTTTCACACAGACGCCGGTAGGCGGGTGTCGGTTGCTGTGGGTCAATCAGCTCGGGCAGGCCGAAGGCGGTATCCGGCAGCACCTCGACCTGCACCTGCTCGCTCAGTTCACGCAGTGTGTTTGCCGACAGCGCATCGCGCACTCGGACATGGGTGCTCTGTTCCAGGGCCAGCCTGACCAGCGGCTTGGCCCAGCACGGAATCGGATTGCGGTGCATGCCGGGGGCATTCCAGATCAACGGCACATTGTGTTGCAGGGCAATCAGCGCGGGGGACAGCCAATAGCCCGTGGGGTGGTGGATCTGTGGGCTGGGAGGGAAGTAGTCGGGTGCGACCACCTTGTCGAAACGAATAATGAAGCCTCCGCCGATCAGTACCCCATCCAGGCTGTCGACGAACTGGGGCAGTTCGCTGACCGAGGTCACGGGATAGGGCCATTCTGGCGTGCTGCGCGAGTGGTAGGAGAACGCTCGCAGGCGCACCGCGCCCAGGCGCTTCTGCAGTGCCGCCTCGGCAAGAATGGGAAACAGCAGGTCGCCGTAGTTGGCCACGTCGAAAGTGCCGAAGATTGCGACCTGCCATTCCTTGGTGCTCATGGTTGCTCCTCGACTGCCAGGGGCTGTTGCAATTCAAGGCTGAGCGGTTCGATGTGCAAGTCGACGATTCCCAGAAAGTGCTTGTTGCCTGGCAAGGTGTCGAACGCCAGCAGGGCCACCTGTTTTTCAATCAGGTGGGAGGTTTCTTCCGTTTCGCCATTCATCAGCTTGAGGGTGATGTGGTAGCGCCCGGCAGCCAGGTTGGCGGCGAATCGCAAGCGCACCGAGGCGCTGCGCCAGCCTTCGTGGGACTCACCGCATTGCAGGGCCACATTGGCTCCGCTGACCACCAGCAGCCGGGCTTCCTGGATGGTCAGGCTGATGTTGGGGCGGGTGATGGCGTCGCTGACCAGGGTCTGAATGGCGATTTCAATCACCTCGCCGTGGGCAAAGCTTGAGTACAGCGCTCCGGTGCTGCTGAAGACGGCGGAGGTGATTCGCCCTTCAGCGGTGCCGAAGGCCATGCCGCGCTCCGGGTTGAGCGGCGTCTTGGCGCTGACCTGGATCGCGCCCGCGCTGGCCCAGCGGCGCTGCTCGTCGCGCATGTCCAGCAGGTAGCGCTCGGCCATCTCCTCCGGCGCTCCGCTGGCGCGGACTTCGCCGTCGCGCAGGTACAGGGCGCGGTTGCAGAAGCGCTTGAGCATGCTCATGTCATGGGACACGAACAGCAGGGTCGTGCCTTGTCGGGTCAGGCGCTCCAAGCGCTCCAGGCATTTGAACTGAAACGACGCATCGCCGACCGCCAGGGCCTCGTCGACGATCAGGATATCCGGCTCCACGCACACCGAGACGGCAAAGGCCAGGCGCACCAGCATGCCGCTGGAATAGGTCTTGGTGGGCTGGTCGATGAATTCGCCGATATTGGCGAAGGCCGCAATTTCCTCGAAGCGCGCGTCGATCTCCGCGCGCTTCAGGCCCAGCACCGCACCATTGAGGTAGACGTTTTCGCGGCCGCTGAACTCGGGGTTGAATCCCGAACCCAGCTCCAGCAGGGCTGCGATCCGCCCATGGCTGCTCACCGTGCCCGTGGAGGCGGTGCTGGTACCGCAGATCAGTTGCAGCAAGGTCGACTTGCCGCTGCCGTTGCGGCCGATGATGCCCAGGGTCTCGCCCTTGCGCACTTCCAGCGAAACGTCCTTCAAGGCCCAGAATTCGCGATAGCGCTGTTTGCCGCGGGGCAGCAGCAGTTGCAGCAAACGGTCGCGGGGCTGCTCGTAAATCGGGTAGCACTTGCCCAGGTTCTGGGCCTTGATCGCCAGTTCAGAGCACATCGGCGAACCCCTGGCGGGTTTTCTCGAACCACGCCCATCCCAGGAAGGCTACGCCGAGGGCGACTGCCAGCTCTCCCAGCCACAGGCCGAGATCGGGCACCACGCCCCAGATCAGCACGTCGCGTGAGGACTCGATCACCAGCGTCAAAGGGTTTAAGTACAGCCAGTGCCGATAGGTGGCGGGCAGGGCGCTAACCGGGTAGAACACCGCCGATAGCAGCAGCAGGGCCGACATCAATACCCCCATGACCTGACCGACGTCTCGCAGGTAGACCCCGAGGGAGGCGAGTATCCAGGACAAGCCGAGGGTGAACAGCGCCAGGGGGAGCAGCACCAGGGGAAACAGCAGGGCAGTGAGCGGCGGCAACCCGAAGGCCAGGAGGTGGAACAGCAGCCAGACGATACAGCTCACCAGCGTCTGGAACAGCACCGCCCCGAGCATCACACAGGGCAGGATGTCCAGGGGGAACACCACCTTCTTCACGTAGTTGACGTGGCTCGGGATCAACCCGGGTGCGCGGGTGATGCATTCGGAAAACAGGTTGAAGACCATCATTCCGGTGAACACCAGCAGTGCGAACTGGGTTTTCGAATCGCTGTCGGTTCCCCAGCGCACCTTGAACACCACGCTGAACACGAAGGTGTACACCAGCAACATCAGCAAAGGGTTGAGAAAGGACCAGAGCAGGCCAGCGATCGAGCCACGGTAGCGGCCTATCACTTCACGTTCGATCAGGGCCAGGAGCAGTTCCTTGTGATGCCAGGGCCTAAACTTGAAGCGATTCAGCGTGTTACTTCCAATCAACATCCGCTCCTTGGAACCCGCTTCTAGCGTTGTGACCTGCATGACCCGTAGGTATGAAGGGGCGGGGTTGCGACTTTAAATGAAGAATTTCCTGAGGTGTTTATAGACCAGGAATGGGTGAAGTGAAGGTGTTGTTACAGCTTTTTTGATGAGTGGCGACGTCATCGTGAGGGCAGCACCTGCCGCAGGTGCTTGAGGTTGGCTGGCAGGGAGTGGGAAGTGCGGTGACAGGCCTGGCGGACGCTCTCGCTCTCCGCTAGGCCGCTGCGTCGGCTTAGGGCTGGAGCGGCGCCAGTTGCTCCGCCAGGGTGTGCGCCTGGTGTGCGGCCGCCTGGCGCGAAGCCAGGTCCAGGTCGGCGCCCAGGAGGGTCTTTTCGACAATCAGCGAGTGCCGGTCGGTGATGCCGATGACGTTCAACCAGGCCTCTACATACGGCTTCTGGAAGTCGAATGCTGGCGCCGGGGTGCTCGAACGCGCGGAAAAGTCCAGGCCCCGGGCATAGGCTGTCACCGCTGTCTTGTTGCGCAACAGGCCTTGCAACCCGCGCTCGGGGTCGAAGCTGAAGAGGATGCCCTGGTGGGACACCAGGTCGATGAAGTGCTTGAGCTTGTAGGGAATGCTGAAGTTCCACAGGGGGACGGAAAGCACCAGCAGGTCGGCCTGGTGCAGGGGCTCGGCCAGTGCCTGGAGCCGGGCCCAGGCGTTGTGTTCGGCGCTGCTCAGGGGCTGTCCGGCCAGTTGCGCGTATTTGGCATCCATGGCGGTTTGGTCGAGCTCGGGCAAGTCGAGGCTCCACAGGTCCAGGGTGCTGACCTGGGTGTCCGGCCGTTGCTGCCGGTAGCGGTGGATGAAGCTCTGGGCGATCTCCAGGGAAGCGGAGCGGTGCAGGCGAGGGGAGCATTGGATGTGCAGGAGCCGGGTCATGGCTGAGTCTCTTGGGGCGAGGAATGACCGTCATTGCAACATAGCTGGTTTTTAAATATAAATTGTCAATTCTGGCCTTATTGAGTTCATCTTGAAATATGTTCGACACCTTGCTGTTGCGCACCTTTGTCGCCGTCGTCGATGAGCAGGGCTTCAGTCGTGCGGCGCTCAAACTGCACCTGACTCAATCGGCCGTCAGCGGCCATCTGCGTCGCCTGGAGCAACAGGTCGGCAAGCCGTTGCTCCAGCGCACCACTCGCTCACAGCAACTGACCGCGGATGGTGAGCGGCTGATGGCCTATGCCCGGGCGATCCTGGCGTTGAACCGTGACGCCTGGACGGAACTGACTCAGGTGCCGTTCCATGGGCGAGTGGGGCTCGGCTTGTCCGAGGACTTTGCCGAGCCCCGGTTGCTGCGCACGTTGCAGGTGTTTGCCGGGCAGTACCCGGGCCTCCAGCTCGATATACAGGTCGGCATTCCCGGTACGTTGCTGGAGCTACTGGCCCAGGGTGGCCTGCAACTGGTGGTGGGCTCGCTGTGCGAAACGACCGCGCCGGGCCGCTTGCTCTGGTCTGAACCGCTGGTCTGGGCTGGGCTCGCGCAACCTGCTGGCGCCTTGCCCGAGCCTTTGCCCCTGGCGCTGTTTCCCGAGCCTTGCCCCTACCGGGCCGCAGCTCTGGGGCGTTTGGCCCAGGCGGGTATTGCGCAGCGCACGGCGATGCTTTGCAGCAGCCATGGGGCCTTGCGGGCTGCCGTGTTGTCCGGGTTCGCTGTGGCCCCCATGGCGCTCAGCCAACTGGGGGCAGAGCTCAGTGCCTTGGGGGCGGAGTATGGTTTGCCGCCGTTGCCTGACGCACAGTTTCGTCTGTTCACCGCGCCCGAAGCAGATCAGACTGTGCTGGCGGCGCTGTCGCAGGTGCTTGTCGAATATTGCTCCAGCTGGCGATCTGCACTTTAGGCATTGCTCGCTGCGGCCGATAACACCAGGGTGGAGCCAGCCCGTTGACGTTTGCCGCTTGCTCGTACGGCCCGGGTTCGAGGGTCGGGAATCTATACTTTGCAGGGCGCTGGCCACTCGGCCAGTCTCGAAAACAACCAGGGATCAGTCCTCTAGCCCAGGCCTTTCCCGTCAGGACGACACCTTTGCCTGTTCCCATCTACGATCCGCATCACGCCCCTGGCGGCAACCTGAAACGCTTGCCGTTGCTCAAGGCTGCCGTGGCGTTCATCGCTACCGTATTTCTCTGCTTGTGTGGCCTGTTGTTCCTGCAACTGGAGCAATCCTGGCGTCACGACCTGGCGCAGGCCGAGGTCAACTCCACCAACCTGACTCAGGCGATTGCCCAACAGGCCGAAGACACCTTCATGGAGGCCGACCTGGTGCTGATGAGCCTTTCCGAATGGATCCAGGCCCTGGGCGACGGTCCCGAGCAACAGCCCAGGCTGCAAGGCATCTTTGCCCGGCGGGTGCAGGCCCTGAATCAGCTCAGCGGGGTCTTCCTCTATGACCAGCAAGGCCACTGGGTGGTCAGCTCCTTCGGTGAATCACCCCACGGCAAGGATGTGGCTGACCGCGATTATTTCCGTTTTCATCAACAGAACGCCTCGTCGCTGGCGCATATCAGCCCGGCCATCCGCAGCCGCGCCAATGGCGAATGGATCATCCCCATTTCCCGTCGGCTCAATGACCGCCACGGAAATTTCCAAGGGGTGGTGATGGCGGGCATCAAGCTGGCGTATTTCGACCAGTTCTTCAAAAGCTTCAATATCGATGATCAGGGCGCCATGTTCCTCGCCTTGTCCGATGGCACGCTGATTGCGCGACGTCCTTTCGAGGAGCGGCAGGTCGGCGCCTCCCTGGCTCGTGGCGAGATCTTCAGCAAGTACCTGCCCGAGGCCCCGGTCGGCAACGCCATGATCACCTCGATCGTCGATGGCGTGACCCGCCTGTACGGCTATCGACAGTTGCAGGCTTATCCGCTGGTGGTGGCCGCGGCAAATTCCAAGGACTCGATTCTCAAGGGCTGGTACGCCTCGGCCTACCAGTCCACGGCCATCGTCGCGCTGGTGCTGCTGGGGGTCGGCCTGTTTGGCTGGGTCTTCGTGCAGCAGGTGCGCAACAACGAGCGGATCGAGACGGACCTGCGCAATGCCCAGGAGGCGCTGGAGGTGATTGCCACCCATGACAGCCTCACTGGCCTGGCCAATCGACGTTTGTTCGAACGTTCGCTGATGATCGAGTTTGGCCGTGGTGCCCGGCAACGCAGCCCGTTGGGCCTGGTCATGGTCGATATCGATTACTTCAAGCGCTACAACGATACCTATGGCCACGTGGCGGGCGATCACTGCCTGACAGAAGTGGCCCAGGCCCTGAAGGGCTGCTGCCAGCGCAAGGCCGACCTGGCTGTGCGTTACGGCGGCGAAGAATTTGCGGTGTTGCTGCCCGATACCGATATCCATGGCGCGCTGGCCATGGCCGAACAGATTCGCCGCAGTGTCATGCAGCGCAACATTGCCCACTCCGGGTCCCCGGTGGGGTGCGTGACGGTCAGCCTGGGCTGTTATTCCTTCGTGCCCACCGGGCGCGACAGTATCGAGATGTTTATCGAGCGGGCAGACGAGGCGCTCTACCAGGCCAAGGCCACGGGCCGCAACCGTGCCATGGCGTTGCCAGGGGAACACGCCGGCGAGCCCTTGCAACGCTCCGAGCGTTGAAGTGCTACCAGCGCTTGCAGAACACCTGGTTGGCGTAGGCATTGCCCCCGAACTCATACGCGGTGTTGCCGACGCAGGCATATCCCAGGGCTTGATAGAAGGCCTGCGCCCTGTGGTTCTCTGCCCATACGGCGAGCCACAGGCAGGGGGTGTCGCTGGCTTGCACCAGGCGCTCTACCTGTTGCAGAAGCGCCTGGCCAACGCCTTGCCGGTGCGCGTGGCGCTGCACGTACAGGCGCACCAGTTCCACTGCATCGGCTAGCGCTGCGAGCGGCGGGCGGGCCTGGCGGGTAAATTCCGCGAACCCCAGCAGGTGCCCATTGCGTTCAGCCAGCAAGAGGGTCCTGTTGGGGTCTTCAAGGCGCTGGCGGAACTGCTCCGGGGCGTAGACGCTCAGGGCTTCTTCGGCCAGGTCGCTGCGCATGCCATCGGTGGCGTAGGTGTCGAGAAAGACCTGAGTCGCCAGGCCGCTGATGCACAGCGCATCCTCGCGCTCAGCGTGGCGTAGGGTGAAATCGATCGGCATGGCTACATCCTTGTAAAGAGGGGCTGGGTGAAGGTTCAGGGCTGGCTGAGGCGCCACTGCGCTGCAAAGGGCGCAGGATGACTCGCGGGCCTGCCAGTGATTGCATGGTGCCGGGCTCTTTCGATGGCGCGAAAGGGGGGATTATTACAGAGTCGTCCCTGGCGCTTGGCAAGGGGCAATTCAGGGCCAATGCAATAAAAAATATCAACCGAATTGATTGTCTGGGCTCCCCGTTTCTGGCTTATACATGACGCCGACCTGCCGGGGCTGTTGCGACCCCGGGCGACCCTCATTTCAAGGATTTGTGCATGAGCCAGCCGCACTTGATGGACTTCGACCTGTACCTGCAGCAACTCGGTTACCCGCACGCGCCGGCGCCGACCCTGGAAAACCTGCGGGAGCTGCAATGGCGGCATGTCTGTCGTTTTGCCTTCGAAAGTCTTTCGACCCTATTGCGGGTTCCGGTACCCATCGACCTGGCGTCGGTGGAGCGCAAGATTCTCCACGAGGGGCGCGGCGGTTACTGCTACGAACTCAACCAGACCTTCCTGGTGCTGTTGCAGCACCTGGGCTTCGAGGCTCGGGGCATCACCGGGCGCGTGGTGATGGGCGCCCCGGAAGATGCGCTCACCGCTCGCAGTCACCGCCTGGCACTGGTGCACCTGGATGGCCAGCGCTACATCGTCGATGTCGGTTTTGGCGGCATGGTGCCCACCGCGCCCTTGCTGCTCGATACCGAGGAAGAGCAGGCAACGCCCCACGAGCCTTTCTGCATCACGCGGCGTGAAGGCAGTTACACCTTGCGCGCCAAGGTCATGGATGAATGGCGGGCGATGTACGTCTTTGACCTGCTGCTGCAAGGCGATGTGGATTACGAGATGGGCAACTGGTACGTCTGCACCCACCCCGATTCACCCTTTCTCGGTCAACTGAAGGTGGCGCTGATGGGGCCGGGGGTGCGCCGCACGTTGAACAACGGCAGCTATGCCCTGCATCGCATGGGGCAGCCGAGCGAGCGCCGACAGATCACCGATGCAGGGGAGTTGATGAGCCTGCTGCAGGACGAGTTCGCCCTGCGCCTGCCGGCCCATCCCGAACTGCCGCGGGTCCTTGAACAATTGCTTGAGGCCTGATGCTGCGGGCTTTCCGGCGCCCGCCAGGACGGGCGCGGAATCGGTTCCCGGTTAAATCCACAGCGCGTTGCTCCTTAGACTCTGGCGGCAAGCCGGTCATTTTCTAAGGAGAGAATCATGCAGAACACAGCTCATTCAAGCCTGTTGGGTAGCACAGGCGCAGCGCTGCGACGTTTCAAGGGCGGGCTGCTTGCAGCCCTGGTAGTGCTTGGCCTGGGCTCGGGCGCCAGCTACGCGGTGCCCAATCCCAATGGTGAATACAACCTGAACATGGAGGCCCGTGCCGGGTCGCCCTATCCCGCGTCCAACAACTACAACGCCGAACTCACGGCTTCCGGCATCGGGGCGGCGTACACGGTGCCGGTCAGTCGCCACCACATCATTGCCTACAACCAGCTGCGGGATTTCTACATGTCCGTGGTGCAGCGCGGGCATCTCAAGGAGCTGAAAGGGTTCTGGGACGGTTTTGGCGGGCGCTTCCTCAGTTACGGGCGGGACAACCAGGTCAATGTCACCCCGGCGGTAGAGGCGGACTACGACCAGGCCAAGACCTTGCTGGAAGAAATCGGCCGGGGCGTGGTGCGGGCCAACGCCGGGATGCCGCGCCCGCTGGGCTGGGACACCTTCCATGGCTTCTACACCTGGATGCCATGGAACCTGTTCCTCGGGCCCAACGGCCGCAATGACGACCCGGGCGAGGCGTTCGAAACCAATGCCCAGTACATCGTCAACAATGCGGACACCTGGAACACCATCGTCAATCTGCGGGACAACATGCTGAGCTATACGCGTGATGGCAACGTCAAGACCCTGGCGACCATCAACTCGCAACTGCTGCGCTTGTCGTCGCGCACCAGGGTCTATCCGCTGGTCAGCGATCAGTGGGTTCGTGTCGCGCCCAATGTGTACAAGATCCGGGTTCCGGCCAAGTGATTGCGCCGCTCACCTGATGCATAAGCCGATCCAGCGACTGGATCGGCTTTTTTTATCCTGGTTTTTCAACCAGTGAAGTCACGCTAAAAGCCTTGGGTGAAGCTATCGACTTTACCCGGGATTGATTTGCGCGATGGCTCTGGGGCGCCGTTACAGGCTTGAGAGGCGGCAGTATCCGAGGCTGTTGCGCGGATTGTTCGGGGCGGGCCGAGAGGGAAGGCCTGGATGGCAAACTGTATACAATAATATGGACAGTTGTCTTGGATGTTGCATACAGTGTGCGCATAACAAAAACAGGGAACCTCACACCATGAATACGCCCCAGGTTTCACCGCAACGGCCCGAAGATGAAAATTTGGGTATCGGCGCCAATATGGCTTATGGCTTGCAACACGTTCTGACCATGTATGGCGGCATCGTTGCGGTGCCTCTGATCGTCGGTCAGGCGGCCGGCCTGTCGCCTGCGGAGATTGGCCTGCTGATCGCCGCGTCGCTGTTCGCAGGAGGGCTGGCCACCTTGTTGCAGACCCTCGGTGTACCGTTTTTCGGATGCAAGCTGCCGTTGGTGCAAGGGGTGTCCTTTGCGGGTGTGTCGACCATGGTGGCGATTGTCACCAGCAGCGGTGAAGGCGGCTTCCAGTCGGTTCTCGGCGCGGTGATCGTCGCCTCGCTGATCGGCTTGCTGATCACGCCAGTGTTCTCCCGGATCACCAAGTTCTTTCCTCCACTGGTCACCGGTATCGTCATCACCACCATCGGCCTGACGCTGATGCCGGTGGCGGCACGCTGGGCGATGGGCGGCAACAGCCGGGCAGCGGATTTCGGCAGCATGTCGAACATTGGCCTGGCGGCGCTCACCCTGGTACTGGTGCTGCTGCTGAGCAAGATCGGCAGCGCGGCGATTTCCCGTCTGTCGATCCTGCTGGCCATGATCATTGGCACCGTGGTCGCGCTGTTCCTGGGCATGGCGGACTTTTCCGGGGTGAGCCAGGGGCCGATGTTCGGCCTGCCCACGCCGTTCCACTTCGGCATGCCGACCTTCCATATCGCCGCCATCCTGTCGATGTGCATCGTGGTCATGGTGACCCTGGTGGAAACCTCGGCGGACATCCTCGCGGTGGGTGAGATCATCCACACCAAGGTTGACTCCAAGCGCCTGGGCAACGGCCTGCGCGCCGACATGCTGTCGAGCATGATTGCGCCGATCTTCGGCTCCTTCACCCAGAGCGCCTTCGCCCAGAACGTCGGGCTGGTGGCGGTCACCGGTATCAAGAGCCGCTTCGTGGTGGCCACCGGTGGGTTGTTCCTGGTGATCCTCGGCCTGCTGCCGTTCATGGGGCGGGTGATTGCCGCGGTGCCGACGTCGGTGCTCGGTGGTGCCGGTATCGTGCTGTTTGGCACCGTGGCGGCCAGTGGTATTCGTACCCTGTCGCGGGTCGACTACCGCAACAACATGAACCTGATCATCGTCGCCACTTCTATCGGCTTCGGCATGATCCCGATTGCCGCACCCAGCTTCTACGATCATTTCCCCAGCTGGTTCGCCACCATCTTCCACTCGGGGATCAGTTCCTCGGCGATCATGGCGATCCTGCTGAACCTGGCATTCAACCATTTCACTGCGGGCAACTCCGACCAGCAGTCGGTGTTTGTCGCCGGTACCGAGCGCAGCCTGCGCTTCCAGGACATCGCGGTGCTGCGTGAAGGCGACTACTTCAGTGGCGGCAAACTGCATGACGCCGAGGGCAATGAGGTCCCGCTGGTCACGGAAGAGTCGGGCCATTCGCCGAACCCGGCGGGCGATGGTTCGTTGCCAAGCCATGCGCGAGGCAGTGCCGAAGCCACTCACTGACGTCGATTGTCGCGGCCATAAAAAAACCGGCGCCTTCAAGGCGCCGGTTTTTTCTGTGGCTCGTTATTCCAGGTTGTCCAGCGGCTGCAGGGCCTGGCGAGCGTCAGGGTTGTCCTGGTATTGCTGGCGCAAGGTCGCAAGCTGGCGATCATGGCCGAGGCAGACCTCATTCACGGACCTTTCCAGGAAAGCCCGACGCTCCTCGTCGTAGGCCTCTTCGCCGGCGAAGTGCTCGCAGGCTTCGTGGCGCTGAATGAACGCGGCCACTTCATCGGGAAGCTCGGCCCCACTTGCCCCATAGTGCTTGCCCAGCAGCAGGCGTTTTTCATCGACCCAGCCGGTGTAGTCCTCGCCGTCCTTGGCGATGTACATGACCTGGGCCCAGCCGTCTTCGCTGGAGGCGTACACCGTCAGGCCGTCACCAGGAATCACATAAAGCGTCTTGTTCACACAGGCGGCATTGGGCGCGCTGTGAAAGTGCAGGCGCCCTTGGCCTATCACCCTGGCCTCCAGGGGCGGGCGGTATTCACCGGCTTCCAGGGAGGCGTTGTCGCTCAGGGTGGCGCAGTCCATCGGGGCTTCGGCCTGTGCCGGCAAAGGCAGTACACAGAGCAGGCCCCACAGGGGCAAGAGGCGCAGCAGTCGGTCCATCGCGAGGTGATCCATGAGGTGGGATTGCAGAACGCGCGATGGTAATGACAAAGAGGCGGCCTGTGAATGGCCTCGGGCCGCGTTCTGGGGGCGATTGCCGGTCTCAATCGGTCGCCTTGGTCAATTGCCCCTGGCGCACCAGAGACAGGGCGAACACCACCACTACCGCGGCAGCGGCCGACAGGGTCAGGGGCAGGCCATAGCTGCCGCCACTCATGGCGGCGCCGCTGAGCAACGGCCCCAGCAGGCTGCCGATGCCCCAGAGCAGGCCGGCGCTGGCGTTGGCGGTAACCAGGTCCGCTCCGCTGAAGGATTGGCCGATCAGCACGATGGCCAGGGTGTAGATGCCGCCGGCCACCGCGCCGAGGATCACCAGGCTGGGCCAGAGCAGGGCGGGGGCTTCCATCAGCAGTGGCAGGCCCAGGCCGATCGCCAGGGCAATGATGCCGCAGCCCAGGTAGATGCCGGGGCGCCCGAGCTTGTCTGAAAGCCAGCCGAGGGGGAATTGGAAGGCGGTATCGCCCAGCAGGATGATGGTCACCATCAGTGCCGCCAGCTTGATGCTGTAGCCATGGCTGGCCGCGTACACCGGAAACAGCGACAGCACCACGCTGTCGAAAAACGCGAAGAACAGGATGCCCACGCACAGCGCCGGGGCGATGCGGATGAAGCCCAGTACCGAGAAGGTCCGGCTTTCGGCGTGCGGCTGCTGCTGATCCTTCAAGGGCAGAATCAGCCAGACCACCGCGATCGCCACCGCGTAACCGACGCTGACAATGGCCAGCACTGCCGGCCCCTCGGTGCCCAGCAGCGACACCAGGCCCGGGCCCAGCAGTTGGAAGAAGGTGAAGCAGGTGGTGTAGACCGCCACCAGCCGTCCGCGGGTGGCGTCCTCGGCCATTTCATTGACCCAGGTTTCGCCGAGAATGATGATCAGCCCCGCACCCAGCCCCATGGTGATTCGCGCCAGGCCCAGGTTATAGAGGCTGGCCCCGGGCAGTTCCAGGGCAGCCACGCTCACGGCGCACAGGCTGAAGCACAGCAGGTAGATCTGGCGTCGGGTCAGGCGCTGGCACAGGGCATTGACCAGGAAGGCCGAAAGCATCATGCCTGCTGCGGGCAGCGCCGACATGATGCCAATCTGGTTGTTGGAAGCGCCGGCCTGGTACAGGCGCAGGGCGAGGATCGGCACCGTGGAGCCAATGCTCAGGCCGACAATGGAAATGCCCAGGATCAGGGCGGCTAACAAGGCTTTGTTCATGATCAAGACTCGCGCCTGCAGGTTCAGGCGGCAAAAAATAGAGGTGTTGCGCGCGCCGGGTAACAACGCACGCCGAGAGACGGGGGATGGCCGCGCGCGCCAGTGGCGTAGGCGCCCGCGCCAAAGGTGGCGGGGCGGTGCTGGGCTCAATCGCGGTTAGCGAGTGCCCTGGTGCGGGGAGAAGGTGAAGGCAAACAGGACACTACGACGTCGACGATTGATCGCGCAGTCATGCTGGGCAACGGCCAGGGTTGCCGAGGGGCTCATCGAGGGGGAAGGGCACGGTGACTGTGCTGGCAGGAACATCACATCATCTGGCTGCTTGGAAAAAGAGGCGCACAGCCTACGTCAGGCCTTTGCGGCAACGCAACAGGGGCGCTAACGGAGGATTTCTGCCGGGTAACGAGGGTCTTTCCGCCAGTCTGACTGAACAGGCGGATGCTTTATCTGAAGGGGGGATTGCTTGAGCTGATTTGCCGAAAGAGCAGGGCGCTCTCAGGAGGATAAAGGCAAATCAGTGTAGGAATTTGGCTCCACGACCTGGACTCGAACCAGGGACCCAGTGATTAACAGTCACTTGCTCTACCAACTGAGCTATCGCGGAATGCGCCGTATCTTACTGATTCAGAAAGGGAAGTCAACAAGCGGCGAATATTTTTTTCAGTGCTGTGAGGGCCTGAATGATTTGCTGACATGACTTCGAGGGTTTTATCGGTTAGCAGGCCTATACGTGATCCGATAGGGGCTACCATGGCTTCCCGGAAGTGGTTTCACGCGCTGCCGGCCTCAAGCCGCATAGGTAAGCCTTTATGATCCGCTTCGATTTATCCCAGGTTTCTTCCGCGTTTTTCGCCGTCCGCTGCGGGGTGCTGTCATGAGCATCGAGCAGATCAGCCTGCCCAAAGGGGTAGGGCCTCAGGCCAGCAAGCTGTTGGACGCCATTACCCAGGCCGGATCGGCGCCCGATCTGCAGCGTGCCGGCGGCAAGGCCGAGGGTTTTGTGCTTGGGCTGGAAAGCGCCAAGGCCATCAGGAGCCAAGTGGCCGAGGCGCTGTACGTGGCTTTCGATGATGCCGCCAGCCAACGCCTGGCTGAACTGACGGGGTGAGGTTGCTCAGCCGCCGAAGGTCAGGGTGCCGAGCATCAGCTTGGCCATCAGCGAACTGGCTGCCAGTTGTACCAGCCACAAGGCCAGCCCGCCGAGAAACACGCCGAGAGCAATTTGCAGTACCAGGCTTTTCTCGCGTTTCTGCGAGCGGGGCCGGTAGTGCTCCAGTTCGTCGCGGTCAGCCCGCAGGTCATCGTTTTTCATCGGTTTCTCGATCAGCAGGGGAGTACAGGGTCACAGTCTAGAGGCTGTGGGGCCAGGCAGGGGAGCGGCGCGACGCCGACAAAAAAGGGGAAGCCGGTTGGCTTCCCCTTTGGTTATCGCTGCGGTGAATCAGATCACCTGCAGGATGGCCTTGGTCACGACGTCGATGTTGTTCTGGTTCAGCGCGGCGACGCAGATGCGGCCGGTGTCCAGCGCGTAGATGCCGAATTCGTTGCGCAGGCGAGTCACTTGCTCAACGGTCAGGCCGGAGTAGGAGAACATGCCGCATTGACGACCGACAAAGCTGAAATCGTGCTCGGGAGCACCTTTGGCCAGCAGATCGACCATCTGCGTGCGCATGCCGCGAATCCGCAGGCGCATTTCCGCCAGTTCCTGTTCCCACTGGGCACGCAGTTCCGGGTTGTTCAGTACCGCGGCGACGATGGTTGCGCCGTGAGTCGGCGGGTTGGAGTAGTTGGTGCGGATCACGCGCTTGACCTGGGACAGCACGCGAGCGCTTTCCTCCTTGGAGCTGCTGACGATGGACAGGGCGCCAACGCGCTCGCCGTACAGCGAGAACGACTTGGAGAACGAGCTGGAAACGAAGAAGGTCAGGCCCGACTCGGCGAACAGGCGCACGGCCGCGGCGTCTTCATCGATGCCGTCGCCGAAGCCCTGGTAGGCCATGTCGAGGAACGGTACGAGGTTTTTTGCCTTGACCACATCCAGGACGTTTTTCCAGTCCTGCGGGCTCAGGTCGACACCGGTCGGGTTGTGGCAGCAGGCGTGCAGCACCACGATCGACTGGGCCGGCAGGGCATTGAGGTCTTCCAGCAGGCCGGCACGGTTCACGTCGTGGGTGGCGGCGTCGTAGTAGCGATAGTTCTGCACCGGGAAACCGGCGGTTTCGAACAGCGCGCGATGGTTTTCCCAGCTCGGATCACTGATGGCGACCACGGCGTTGGGCAGCAGCTGCTTGAGGAAGTCGGCACCGATCTTCAGTGCGCCAGTACCGCCCACGGCCTGGGTGGTGACCACGCGGCCAGCGGCCAGCAGTGGCGAGTCATTGCCGAACAGCAGTTTTTGTACCGCCTGGTCGTAGGCGGCGATGCCGTCGATCGGCAGGTAGCCACGGGAAGCGTGTTGAGCGGCGCGAATCGTCTCGGCTTCGACAACGGCGCGCAGGAGTGGAATGCGTCCCTCCTCGTTGCAGTACACGCCCACCCCAAGGTTGACCTTGTTGGTACGGGTGTCGGCGTTGAATGCTTCGTTGAGGCCCAGGATTGGATCGCGTGGTGCCATTTCGACAGCGGAGAACAGGCTCATTTTTACGGCGGCTCTGAATGGAGTGTGGAGGGACGTGTCGCGCTCCAGCCGAATGCACTAGAGCGGTGCACAAACGGGGAGCTAGTATAGAGGCCATCATCGCAGGGGGCGACAGCCGATTGACCTTTTGCGACAAGTTTTTCGCTTTATTTTTCGACCGTTAGTCTTATTGCAACGTCCAGGGTGTTAGCGGGTGCAGGACCTTTGCCTTGAAAGCTGTGGTATTGGGCTCCACATCTTGGACATTCCGGTTTTTTTCCTCGGCGACATGGGTCGTACGCGGTCTTTCATGTTCCTGTACGGTATCGCCGCGCACGAATGATCCCAGAGGTAGGTTATGTCCGAATTCCAGCTAGTCACCCGCTTCCAGCCCGCCGGCGACCAGCCAGAAGCCATCCGCCTGATGGTCGAAGGCATCGAGGCCGGGCTGGCCCACCAGACCCTGCTCGGCGTGACCGGCTCGGGCAAGACTTTCAGCATCGCCAACGTGATCGCCCAGGTGCAGCGCCCGACCCTGGTGCTGGCGCCGAACAAGACCCTGGCGGCGCAGTTGTACGGTGAATTCAAGGCCTTCTTCCCGAACAACGCGGTGGAATACTTCGTTTCCTACTACGACTACTACCAGCCCGAAGCCTACGTGCCGTCGTCCGATACCTTCATCGAGAAGGACGCCTCGATCAACGACCATATCGAGCAGATGCGCCTGTCCGCGACCAAGGCGCTGCTGGAGCGCAAGGACGCGATCATCGTCACCACGGTGTCCTGCATCTATGGCCTGGGCAGCCCGGAAACCTACCTGAAGATGGTCCTGCACGTGGACCGCGGCGACAAGCTCGACCAGCGCGCCTTGCTGCGCCGCCTGGCGGACCTGCAATACACCCGCAACGACATGGATTTCGCTCGCGCCACCTTCCGCGTGCGCGGTGATGTGATCGACATCTACCCGGCGGAATCGGACCTGGAAGCGATCCGCATCGAGTTGTTCGATGATGAAGTGGAAAGCCTCAGCGCATTCGATCCGTTGACTGGCGAAGTGATCCGCAAGCTGCCACGTTTCACCTTCTATCCCAAGAGCCACTACGTGACCCCGCGGGAAACCCTGCTGGATGCCATCGAGGGGATCAAGGTCGAGCTGCAGGAACGCCTGGAATACCTGCGCTCCAACAACAAGCTGGTGGAAGCCCAGCGGCTGGAGCAGCGTACCCGTTTCGACCTGGAGATGATCCTCGAACTGGGCTACTGCAACGGCATCGAAAACTACTCGCGCTACCTCTCGGGCCGTCCCGCCGGCGCTGCGCCGCCCACCTTGTACGACTACCTGCCGGCGGATGCGTTGCTGGTGATCGATGAATCCCATGTCAGCGTGCCGCAGGTCGGCGCCATGTATAAGGGCGACCGTTCGCGCAAGGAAACCCTGGTGGAGTACGGTTTCCGCCTGCCGTCGGCGCTGGATAACCGGCCGATGCGCTTTGACGAGTGGGAAGGGGTGAGCCCGCAGACCATCTTCGTCTCCGCCACCCCGGGCAACTATGAGGCCGAGCACGCCGGGCGTGTGGTGGAGCAGGTGGTGCGCCCCACCGGGCTGGTGGACCCGCAAGTGGAAGTGCGTCCGGCCCTGACCCAGGTGGACGACCTGCTGTCGGAAATCACCAAGCGCGTGGCGGTGGAGGAGCGGGTGCTGGTCACTACCCTGACCAAGCGCATGGCCGAGGACCTGACCGACTACCTGGCCGACCATGGCGTGCGCGTGCGTTACCTGCACTCGGACATCGACACCGTGGAGCGGGTGGAAATCATCCGCGACCTGCGCCTGGGCACTTTCGATGTCCTGGTGGGGATCAACCTGCTGCGTGAAGGCCTGGACATGCCGGAAGTGTCGCTGGTGGCGATTCTTGACGCCGACAAGGAAGGCTTCCTGCGTTCCGAGCGCTCATTGATCCAGACCATTGGCCGGGCTGCGCGCAACCTCAATGGCCGGGCGATTCTCTACGCCGACCGCATCACCGGCTCCATGGAACGGGCGATTGGCGAAACCGAGCGCCGTCGCGACAAGCAGATCGCCTTCAACCTGGCCAATGGCATCACCCCCAAGGGCGTGGTCAAGGACGTTGCCGACATCATGGAAGGCGCCACCGTGCCGGGTTCGCGCAGCAAGAAGCGCAAGGGCATGGCCAAGGCGGCCGAGGAAAGTGCCCGCTACGAAAACGAACTGCGTTCGCCGAGCGAAATCACCAAGCGCATCCGCCAGCTCGAAGAGAAGATGTACCAGTTGGCCCGCGACCTGGAGTTCGAGGCCGCGGCGCAGATGCGCGACGAAATCACCAAGCTGCGCGAGCGCCTGCTGACCGTCTGACCCCTCTTCACCTCGTCGGCGCCGGCTTGCCGGCGAAGTGCCCTGCAAGTCCTGTGCAAGGATCAAGGGCCCATTCGCTGGCAAGCCAGCCTCTGCAGGCGTCAGCGTCAGGTCAGTGGGCTTCACCGGCCTTGAGGCCCTTGGGCAACGCCTTGGTCAGCAGGATCGCCAGCATGCTGATGCCCAGGGCGATGCCGACAAAATGGAAGGCATCGTTGTAGGCCATGATCTGCGCCTGTTGGTGGGTGATTTCACTGAGCTTGCCCAGCGCCGCAGTCTCGCTGCCGAACTTCTCGGTGAAGGTCGCCAGGCGTTCCGCCACTTGCGGGTTGCTCGGCACCAGCGCTTCACGCAGGTAGTCGAAGTAGGTCTTGGTGCGGGCATCCAGCAGGGTCGCCAGCAACGCGATGCCGATGGCGCCGCCGAGGTTGCGCAGGATGTTGAACAGGCTTGAAGCCGAGCCCGCGTCCTGGGGCTGTATATAAGCGGTGGCGATCAGCGAGATGGTCACCATGATCAGCGGCTGCCCCAGGGCGCGGATGATCTGGATCTGGTTGAACTGCGGCCCGGCGAAGTCCGGGTTGAGCACTCCCGATGAACAGCTCGCCAGGCCGAACAGGCCAAAGCCCAGTGTGCACAGCCACTTCGGCGAGATGAACTGCATCAGCTTGGGCACCAGGGGAATCAGGAACAGCTGCGGCACCCCCATCCACATGATCACTTCGCCGATCTGCAGCGCGTTGTAGTTCTGGATCTGCGCCAGGTACAGCGGCAGCAGGTAGATCGAACCGTACAGCCCGACCCCCATACCCAGGCTGGAGATGCTCGACAGGCCGAAGTTGCGATTGCGCAGGATGCCCAGGTTGATCAGTGGGTTGGGCTTGGAGACTTGCACAATGACGAAGGTGATCAGGCTGATCAGGGCAATGCTGCCCAGGGTCACGATCAGGCTTGATTCCAGCCAGTCCTTGCGGTGGCCTTCTTCCAGGAATACCTGCAGGCAACCCAGGCCCAGGCCGAGGGTGAGAATGCCGGCGTAGTCGGTGCTTTTCAGCAGCTCCCAGTGGGCTTCCTTCTTTTCCAGGCCATAGAGCAGGCCGGCGATCATCAGCAGGCCCGGTGGCACGTTGATATAGAAGATGTATTCCCAGCCCCAGTTTTCCGTCAGCCAGCCGCCCAGGGTCGGGCCGATGGAGGGGGCGAAGGTGGCGGTCATGGCGAACATTGCCATGCCCTTGGCTCGATGGTGCTCGGGGAGCTTGATCAGGGTCAGGGTGAACGCCAGGGGAATCAGCGCGCCGCCGGTAAAGCCTTGCAGGGCGCGAAACACGATCATGCTTTCCAGGCTCCAGGCCATGGAGCAGAGCAGGGAGGCGATCAGGAAACCCACCGAGACCCAGACCGCCAGGCGTCGGGCGGAGAGCAACTGCACCAGCCAGGCGGTGAGGGGAATCATGATGATCTCCGCCACCAGGTAGGAGGTGGAGATCCACGAACCTTCCTCCAGGGTCGCGGACAGCGCGCCCTGGATGTCCTTCAGCGAGGAGTTGGTGATCTGGATATCGAGCACCGCCATGAAGGCGCCGAGCATCGCGCTCATCACGGCGATCCAGTCGCGCCGGCTGGGCTCGCCCGCCGGGCGCAGCAGTTGATCACCGGCCATCGACAGGGTCTTTGACGTTCACCTTGACGGTCACCGACATGCCCGGGCGGATCTTGCCCTGTAGGGGATTGTCGGCAGCAAAGGTCAGTTTTACCGGAATGCGTTGTACCACCTTGGTGAAGTTGCCAGTGGCATTGTCCGGTGGCAGCAGGCTGAACTGCGCACCCGAGGCGGCGAACAGGCTGTCGACCCGCGCTTGGATCGGTGTATCGCCATAGGCGTCAAAGGTCAGTTCGGCCTTTTGCCCGGGCTGCATGTGGCCGATCTGGGTTTCCTTGAAGTTGGCCTGGATCCAGATGTCCTGATCCGGAACGATCGACAGCAGGTAGGCGCCGGCCTGCACCACCTGGCCATTGCGCGCGGCGCGCTGGCCGATGATGCCGCTGATGGGGGCGTGGATTTCGCTGCGTGTCAGGTTCAGTTGCGCTTGCGCCAGGTCCGCGCGGGCGTTGGCGATCTGCGCATCCAGGCGCTTGATCTCGGCATTCAAGGCGTTGACCTGCTGGCGTTGGCCTTGCAAGTCCGCCTCGGCCTTGGCCACCTGGGAGCGGGCGATATGGTTGTCGGCGGAGAGCGTGGTGACCCGTTCCTCGGAGACATAACCGGGCTTGCGCAAGGTCTGGGCCCGCGACAGGTCGATCTGCGAGCGACCGAGGCTGGCCTGGCTCGATGCCACCTGGGCCTGGCCTGCGGCAATCAGGCTGGCTTGCTGGGTGAGTTTGCTCTGGGCCTGCAGGCGCTCGGCTTCGCGGGTGGCCAGGGCAGCCTGGGCGCGGTCCACCGCCAGTTGGAAGTCTTGGCCCTCCAGGCGCACCAGCAGTTGGTCTTTTTCCACGTGCTGGTTGTCCTGCACCAGCACTTCGTCGATCCGCGCGCTCAGTTGGCTGGAGACCCGGGTGATTTCGCCCTGGACGTAGGCGTTGTCGGTGGTTTCATAGAAGCGCCCGTGGAACCACCAGTGGGCGAGGAAACCCAGGGCGATCAGCAGGACCAGGGACAGGAAAACAAACAGGCGACGCTTGAGTTGGGCAGGCATGGGCAGACTGTAGTCGATAAAAGTGTAAGGAAATCTATCAGCCGGCGAATCTGGCATATAGCCACTGGGTGGTAAATGCCGGTTGTTGATTATTGGTCATTCAGCGGGCTGGCAGCGGCCTGTAGTCGCAACCTTGGCTTAAATGCCCTCCTCACTGGAGCGGGGCTGGTGTCGCCTGTTACCATTCGCCCCCTGTTTTATTCCTCGTTTTTCTATCTTTTCGAGACAAGCCATGACCACCGTCCGCACGCGCATCGCGCCATCGCCTACCGGGGACCCCCACGTAGGTACCGCTTACATCGCTTTGTTCAACTATTGCTTTGCCAAGCAGCATGGCGGTGAGTTCATCCTGCGCATCGAAGACACGGATCAGTTGCGCTCGACCCGCGAGTCCGAACAGCAGATTTTCGATGCCTTGCGCTGGTTGGGCATCAACTGGAGCGAAGGCCCGGATGTCGGCGGCCCTCACGGCCCGTATCGCCAGAGCGAGCGCGGTGACATCTACCAGAAATACGCCCAGCAACTGGTGGACCTGGGCCACGCTTTCCCGTGCTTCTGCACCGCTGAAGAGCTGGACCAGATGCGTGCCGAGCAGATGGCTCGTGGCGAAACCCCGCGCTATGACGGCCGGGCCCTGTTGCTGTCCAAGGAAGAAGTGGCCCAGCGCCTGGCGGCCGGCGAGCCTCACGTGATCCGCATGAAGGTGCCGACCGAAGGCGTCTGCGTGGTTCCGGACATGCTGCGTGGCGATGTCGAGATCCCGTGGGATCGCATGGACATGCAAGTACTGATGAAGACCGATGGCCTGCCGACCTACTTCCTGGCCAACGTGGTCGATGACCACCTGATGGGCATCACCCACGTGCTGCGCGGTGAGGAATGGCTGCCTTCGGCGCCGAAGCTGATCCTGCTCTACGAGTACTTCGGTTGGGAGCAACCACAGCTGTGCTACATGCCGCTGCTGCGCAACCCGGACAAGAGCAAGCTGTCCAAGCGCAAGAACCCGACCTCGGTGACCTTCTACGAGCGCATGGGCTTCATGCCTGAGGCCATGCTCAACTACCTGGGGCGCATGGGCTGGTCGATGCCGGACGAGCGCGAGAAGTTCTCGTTGCAGGAAATGGTCGACAACTTCGACCTGTCGCGGGTGTCCCTGGGTGGGCCGATTTTCGATATCGAGAAACTGTCCTGGCTCAACGGCCAGTGGCTGCGTGACCTGCCGGTGCAGGAGTTCGCCAGCCGGGTCCAGACCTGGGCGTTGAACCCCGAGTACCTGATGAAGATCGCGCCACACGTGCAGGGCCGCGTCGAGACATTCAGCCAGATCGCGCCGCTGGCCGGTTTCTTCTTCGCCGGTGGCGTGAATCCGGATGCCAAGCTGTTCGAGTCGAAGAAGCTTTCTGGCGATCAGGTGCGTCAATTGATGCAGTTGATCCTGTGGAAACTCGAAAGCCTGCGCCAGTGGGAGAAAGACAGCATCACCGCGACCATCCAGGCGGTGGTCGAGTCCCTGGAGCTGAAGCTGCGTGATGCCATGCCGCTGATGTTCGCAGCCATCACTGGCCAGGCCAGTTCGGTGTCGGTGCTTGATGCCATGGAAATCCTCGGGCCGGACCTGACCCGTTTCCGTCTGCGTCAGGCCATCGATCTGCTGGGCGGTGTGTCGAAGAAAGAAAACAAAGAGTGGGAAAAACTCCTCGGCGCCATCGCCTGAGGCGTTTTTGCCGAGGGGCACCGCCAGGGGCTGCAATCTTTTCGACTAGGCTTGAAACCGAGCGCCAGGCGGATTGATTGCGGTTTATGGCGGCTTTCTGGGGCTTGCGGCGAGCGTTTTGCGCGATTCGCCGCAGGCGGGCAGGGCGGTAAAACCCCGGGATTTCCGGGCGGGCCGGTAAGTGATTGTTATCCCGGCAGATTTTTTTTCAAAAAACGGAAAAAAAATTGACAGCCTTCCGATCCCCCCTTAAGATTCGCCCCGTCCTCAGCGATGAGGGGCTATAGCTCAGCTGGGAGAGCGCTTGCATGGCATGCAAGAGGTCGACGGTTCGATCCCGTCTAGCTCCACCAAATTTGCAGTTCAAGGCGCGGCCACGCTGGCCTTGAATCGATCGGTACTCAGCACCGGTCCGTTGTACAGAAGGTTTTGCGTCCCCTTCGTCTAGTGGCCTAGGACACCGCCCTTTCACGGCGGTAACAGGGGTTCGAGTCCCCTAGGGGACGCCAGTTTCACACAAGCGATGTTGCAAGATGTCGCTGCGCCGCGAGGCGAAAATCCGGGGCTATAGCTCAGCTGGGAGAGCGCTTGCATGGCATGCAAGAGGTCGACGGTTCGATCCCGTCTAGCTCCACCAATTTACAGTTCAAGGCCTGGCCACACCGGCCTTGAATCGATCGGTACTCAGCACCGGTCAGTTGTACAGAAGGGTTTGCGTCCCCTTCGTCTAGTGGCCTAGGACACCGCCCTTTCACGGCGGTAACAGGGGTTCGAGTCCCCTAGGGGACGCCAGTTTCACACAAGCGATGTTGCAAGATGTCGCTGCGCCGCGAGGCGAAAATCCGGGGCTATAGCTCAGCTGGGAGAGCGCTTGCATGGCATGCAAGAGGTCGACGGTTCGATCCCGTCTAGCTCCACCAATTTACAGTTCAAGGCCTGGCCACACCGGCCTTGAATCGATCAGTACTCAGCACTGATCAGCTGTTAGAAGGGTTTGTGTCCCCTTCGTCTAGTGGCCTAGGACACCGCCCTTTCACGGCGGTAACAGGGGTTCGAGTCCCCTAGGGGACGCCACGTTTACCCGCTCTGCGGGATTTTTAAGGGTCATTCAATCATTGAATGACCCTTTTGTTTTTCTGGCCTTCAGCCAATTTCTCTCTTCCTTAGCCTGCGCTTCTGACCGACGGTCACGCTGGCGGCTTGCGGAAAATTATTATGAGAATAATATTTTTTCCGTAATATTCGGAGGCAACGATGAACGACAAAAAAGCTCAAACCCGCGAACGCATTCTCCAGGCCGCCAGTTCTGCGCTGATTCAGCGTGGCCCGGCCGAGCCGAGCGTGGGCGAGGTGATGGGTGCTGCCGGGCTGACCGTAGGCGGCTTCTATGCACACTTCGAGAGCAAGGATGCGCTGATGCTGGAAGCTTTTACCCAGTTGCTTGCCCAGCGACGCGGCCTGATCGATGAAATGGATGCAAGCCTCAGTGGTGAGGAGCGCAGGGCGCTGGCAGCGGCGTTCTATTTGTCACGCAAGCATCGCGACTCCAAGGAGCAGGCGTGCCCGATTCCGGCGTCGGTCGGTGAGCTGGGGCGCTTGCCCGAGAGTTTTCGCAAAGCCCTGAACGAACACATGGAGCTGATGGTCGCGCAATTGGCCACATGCCCCGAGGATACCGACAAGGCCTTGGCTGACATCGCACTGATGGTCGGCGGGCTGTCCCTGGCGCGGGCCCTGGGGCCTGGCGAGTTGTCCGATCGTTTGCTGCGCGCCGCCAAAACGGCGGTGCTGTGACCTGACGTGCAATGGCGAGGTAACCGCTGATGAGCAGATTGAGCTGGATTCGTGGCGTCAATGGCACCCTGGGTTGGGTGGCACCGCAATGGGCGGCGAACCGGATGCGCCATTTGTTCATGACCCCCCGTGAACTGCCGCCTCGCGAATGGGAGTTGCCGCTATTGGCCCACGCCGAGCGCATGACCCTGCGTTTCGGGCTGTCGGCCTTGCGCTGGGGGCAGGGGCCGACGGTATTGCTGATGCATGGTTGGGAAGGCCGGCCCACGCAGTTCGCCAGCCTGATCGAGGCATTGGTGGCGGCCGGTTATACCGCTGTGGCATTGGATGGCCCGGCCCATGGCCGCTCGCCGGGCGATGAAGCGAATGTCGCGCTGTTTGCCCGGGCGATGCTGGAAGCGGCAGCGGAACTGCCACCCCTGCGCGCAGTGATCGGTCATTCCATGGGCGGTGCCAGCGCCATGCTCGCCGTGCAATTGGGCCTGCGCACTGAAACCCTGGTCAGCATCGCGGCACCGGCACGCATCCTTGCCGTGCTGCGCGGGTTCGCCAGCTACATGAAGCTGCCGCCTCGGGCGCGTTCGGCCTTTATCCGCCAGGTGGAAAAGAACGTCGGGATGCGCGCTGCGGCCATGGATGTCGCCCAGTACCAATTGGATATGCCTGGCCTGATCGTGCACGCCGAAGACGATCGCTTCGTCCCGGTCAAGGAATCGGAACTGATCCACCAGGCCTGGTTCGACAGTCGGCTGTTGCGCTTGAGCGAAGGCGGTCACCAGCGGGTATTGGCTGATTCCCGGGTGGTTGATGCGGTGGTGGCGCTGGTCAGTGGCCGGCATCTGCAAGCGCGCCAATCGGCCTGAGCATCCGTTACACTGCCCCGGTCAAAAATCTGACCGGGAGTTGGGCATGAGTTGGGATCTGGCAACGCCATTCGTCATCGATCTGCAGGTGGCCGCCGAAGACATCGATGGCCTGGGGCACGCCAACAATGCGGTCTACGTGAGCTGGTTGGAGCGTTGTGCCTGGCGCCATTCGCAGCGCCTGGGGCTGGACCTGGCCGAATATCGCCGCCTGGATCGGGCGATGGCTGTGGTGCGGCACGAGATCGATTACCTGGCGGCGGCCTATGAAGGCGATGAGTTGCAACTGGCGACCTGGATCGTCGATTGGGACCAACGCCTGAAAATGACCCGGCGTTTCCAGCTGGTGCGCCCGAGTGACGGCGCTACCCTGTTGCGCGCCCAGACCACGTTTGTCTGCATCGAGCTGTCGACGGGCAAGCCCAAGCGCATGCCCACCGAGTTCCTCGACGGCTACGGCCCGGCCCTGCAAGGTGCCTGATAGTTTTCGCTCTCCATGCGTCTCTGTTTTCATCAGGGAGCGAGCTGGCCAGCGAAGGCGCCGCGACAAGGCTCCTGCTCAAAGGCGAAACCCAGTAAACTGGCGGACGTTTTTCTGCCCGTTTTCCTGTTGAGTGTGTTTCATGCAAATTGCCCTGGCGCCCATGGAGGGGTTGGTCGACAACATCCTGCGGGATGTATTGACTCGTGTTGGCGGAATCGACTGGTGTGTCACCGAGTTCATTCGCGTCAATGACCGTCTGCTGACGCCTGCCTACTTCCACAAGCTTGCCCCTGAACTGCTGCACGGTGCGCACACCGCGGCCGGTGTGCCGCTGCGCGTGCAGTTGCTGGGGTCGGATCCGGTGTGCCTGGCGGAAAATGCCGCGCTGGCTTGTGAGTTGGGCAGCGAGGTCATCGACCTGAACTTCGGCTGCCCGGCCAAGACTGTCAACAAGTCGCGGGGCGGGGCGGTGCTGCTCAAGGAGCCCGAGCTGCTGAACCAGATCGTCGAGCATGTGCGGCGCGCGGTGCCGGCGCACATTCCGGTCACGGCGAAAATGCGCCTGGGCTTCGACAGCCCGGATGGTTCGCTGGTCTGCGCCACGGCCTTGGCTGAAGGCGGCGCCGAACATATCGTGGTGCACGCGCGGACCAAGGTTGACGGTTACAAGCCGCCGGCCCATTGGGAGTGGATCCCGCGGGTGCAAGAGGTGGTCAAGGTGCCAGTGTTCGCCAATGGCGATATCTGGAGTGTCGAGGACTGGCGGCGCTGCCGCGAAATCAGTGGCGTCGAGGACATCATGCTGGGCCGTGGGCTGGTCTCGCGTCCCGACCTGGCTCGGCAGATCGCCGCAGCCCGGGCCGGTGAGGACGTGGTGGAAATGTCCTGGGCCGACCTGCAGCCGATGCTCCAGGACTTCTGGGCGCAGGTGGTGGTGCAGTTGACCCCGCGTTCGGCGCCCGGGCGCCTGAAGCAGTGGCTGGCGATGCTGACCCGCAACTACCCGGAGGCGGTTGAGCTGTTCAGCGCATTGCGTCGGGAAACCGAGCTGGATCAGGTCGGGCGGCTATTGGGCATGCCGGAGAGCGAAGCCGCGTAAAAAACTCGAACGGCCTCTCTTGAAATGCCGAAGGCGATCCCTATCTCTTGGGTACGCGATGCCGAATTCGGGTCGCGGAGATAACCACTCGCTGAATATCAGGAGAAACACCCATGAGTACTGCATTTTCCTTGGCCCCACTGTTCCGTTCCTCTGTCGGCTTCGACCGTTTCAATGATCTGTTCGAATCGGCACTGCGTAACGAACCAGGCAGCAGCTACCCACCCTACAACGTTGAGAAGCACGCCGACGATCAGTACCGCATCGTCATCGCCGCAGCGGGTTTCCAGGAAGAAGACCTGGAACTGCAAGTGGAAAAAGGCGTGTTGACCGTGAGCGGTGGCAAGCGCGATGCCAATGAAAGCGTCACTTACCTGCACCAGGGCATCGCCCAGCGTGCATTCAAGCTGTCCTTCCGCCTGGCCGACCATATCGAGGTCAAGGCTGCGGCCCTGAGCAACGGTCTGTTGAATATCGACCTGCTGCGGGTTGTGCCGGAAGAAGCCAAAGCCAAGCGCATCCCGATCAACGGTGCGCAGCAGCCGGCTCTGCAACACTAAGACCGCTGCAAAAGAAGGGCGCCCAGGTGGCGCCCTTTTTCATGCCCGTCATTCCAGCAGCTTCTTGAACTCGCTCAGGGGCAGCGGCCGGCTGTGCAGGAAGCCTTGGTACAGATGGCACTCCAGCCCCTGGAGGAATTCGAGCTGCTGCGGGGTTTCGACGCCTTCGGCGATGACCTTCAGATTCAGGCTGCGGGCCATGGCGACGATGGCGCGGATGATTTCCGCGTCGTTGGGGTCGTGGGTTGCATCGCGGACAAAGGACTGGTCGATCTTCAAGGTGTCCACCGGCAGGCGCTTGAGGTAGGTCAGCGACGAGTAGCCGGTGCCGAAGTCGTCCATGGCAAAGCTGACACCGAGCTTTTTCAGGCGGCGCATCTTGTTGATGGTGTCGTCCAGGTTCTGGATCACGATGCCCTCGGTGATCTCCAGTTTCAGCAGGCTGGAAGGCAGCGCGTAGGCGCGCAGGCTATGTTCGACCCTTTCGACAAAGTCGGTCTGGCGGAACTGCCGCGGGCTGATATTGACGCACAGGCTGAACTGCTGAGGGTCGACCAGTTGCTGATTGATCAACTGGCTGAAGGCCAGGCAGGCCTCGTCGAGAATCCAGGTGCCGACTTCCAGGATCAGCCCGCTGTCCTCCAGCACCTTGATGAACTCGGTCGGCGATTGCGCGCCCAATTCCGGGTGTTGCCAGCGCACCAGGGCCTCTGCGCCGACAATGCGGTTATCGCGGGCGTCCACCTGGGGCTGGAAGTGCACGCTGAATTCGCCACGGGACAGGGCCAGGCGCAGGTCGGTTTCCATGCGCAGGCGCTCGCTGGCAGCTTTTTGCATGGTGTTGTGGAACATCTGGGTGGTGTTGCGCCCAGAGTCCTTGGCTCGATACAGGGCAATGTCGGCGCGCTTGAGCAGGTCGGTGGGGGTCGAGCCGTGGTCGGGAATCAGTGCCACACCGATGCTCGGGGTGACCTGCAGGCGCTGGCCGTCGAGGAACATGGGTTCCGACAGCAGTTCGCGCAGGGTGCCGGCCAGTTGTCGGACCTGTTCGCTGACTTCGTTGCGCGTGCCCTCTAGCCCGCTCAGCAGGACCACGAATTCATCGCCGCCCAGGCGCGCCACGGTGTCTTCCATGCGCACGCTGGCTTCGAGCCGGGCCGTGATGATTTTCAACACCGTGTCGCCCACCGGGTGGCCTAGGGAGTCGTTGATGTGCTTGAAGTGGTCCAGGTCGAGAAACAGCAGGGCGCCGCGCAGGTTGTGACGCTTGAGCAGGGCGATCTGCTGGCTCAGGCGATCCATCAGCAAGGCGCGGTTGGGCAGGTTGGTCAGGGGGTCGTGGTAGGCCAGGTGGCGGATCTGCGCCTGGGCATTCTTCAGCAGGCTGACGTCCCGGGCGGTCAGCAGCAGGCAGGGCGTTTCATTGAGGGTAATCGGCTCTACCGAGACCTCGAGAGTGAGTATTTCCCCGCGCTTGTTGCGCCCGAGCATTTCTAGGTGATGCACCCGCCCCTTGAGCTGAAGCTCTGCCAGCAAAGTGGAGAGTTGCGTTTCCTCGGCCCAGATACCGATCTGGTACATGTTGTGGCCGATCACTTCGTCGTTGCGGTGGCCGGTCAGCCGGCAGAAGCCATCGTTGACCTCCAGGTAGCGGCCGGTGTCGCGCTCGGTGATGCTGATGGCGTCGGGGCTGGAGTGAAAGGCCTTGGCGAACTTTTCTTCGCTGGCCTTGAGGGCGGCCTCCGAGCGCTGCTGCTGGGTGATGTCACGCAGGTTGGTGACGATGCAGGGCTGCTTGTCCACGGTGATCAGGCGGCTGGAAATGATGCAGGTCAGCGGTTGGCCGTTCTTGTGGTGGACCACCACCGCCACGTTGTTCAGCGCCTGTTCGCGAATCACCTGCTCGATGCGCCGCAGGCGCGGGGCGGCGTCTTCCCAGAGGCCGATCTGCTCGGCGCTGCGGTTGAGCACCTCATCCAGGGTCCAGCCGAAGGTCTGGGTGAAGCTGGAGTTGATCTCGATGAACTGGCCGGTTTCCAGCAGGGTCACGCAGATGGGGTCGGGGCTGACCTGGAACAGGCTGGCAAATTTCTCTTCCGAGGTGATCAGGCGCTGTTCCCGTTCCACCTGCTCGGTGATGTCCAGCAGGGTGCCGGCCATGCGCAGGGGGCTGCCCTGCTCGTCGCGGTACAGGCGAGCGCGGCTTTCCAGGTAGCGCGAGCTGCCGTCCGCCAGTTGGACCCGGTAGGTCAGTTGGTAGTTGCCCGCCGGGCCTTCGCGCAGGCTGCGATAGGCATCGCGCATGGAGTTGCGCTCTTCGGTGGGCACGCCCTCGAAGAAGGCGTCGAAGGATTCATGGAAGGGGATGGGTTCCAGGCCGTGCAACTGCGCGGCGCGGGCCGAGCCGTAGAGCATGCCGCTGGGAATGTGCCAGTCCCAGGTGCCCAGTTGCGCCGAATCCAGGGCCAGGTCCAGGCGTTCCTGGCTGTCCTTGAGCGCCTGTTCGGATCGTTTGCGCTCACTGGTGTCGAGAAAGGTGCTGAGCAGGTAGGCCTTGCCTTCCAGCTCAACCTTCTGCGCGCTGAGGATGCCGTCATGGATCTGCCCGTTGCTGGCGCGAAATTGCACTTCGAGGCTGGCGGCCTGGCCTTTCTTCTGCACCGCCTTGATCAGTTGGGGGCGCTGCTCGGGGTTGACCCACAGGCCGATCTCCAGGGTAGTGCGGCCGATCACGTGCTCGGCGGGCCAGCCGAACTGGCTTTCGAAGTACTGGTTGGCTTCGCTGATCAAGCCATCTTCCAGGCGAGTCAGCAGCACGGTATTGGGGCACAGGTGAAACAGCGTGGCAAAGCGCTTTTCCGAGCTGCTGAGGGCTTCTTCGCGCTGGCGCTGGTGGGTGATCTCGCGGATCACCCCGATCATTCGTGGTTTGCCGTGCTTGTCCGGTAGCACGCTGCCGTTGATCTCCAGCCAGTGCAGGCTGCCGTCGGGCCAGCGGATACGGTGGTGCATGGCATGTTCCAGCGGCGCGCCGGCCAGCACCGAGTGAAAGGCGCGAATGGTCCTGGCCCGGTCCTCGACGGGCAGCAGGTCGAGGTATTCGAGGTTTTCCGGCAGCGGTTGGCGCGGATCGAAGCCGAACAGCGCCTGGGTGCCCCGGGACCAGCTGATCTGCCCGCTTTCAATATCCCAATACCAGGCCCCCAGGCGTGCGCCATTGAGGGCTGCGAGCAACTGCGGTGCGCTTTCCCAGCTTTGCTCCGACTCGCGGGGGTCGACAGCGTGGATGCGCGGCAACGGTGGAATACGGTCAGCGGGTTTTGGCATGGAGGTCAGGCCTTGAGCTGAGTCATTCGTCGGTGCGGGATATTCATGGTGGTGCGGCGTGGCACGGGCAATACCCGGGGTGTTATGCCGGGTTCCCTGGCCAATCGACTTGTGCATCCAATAAGGCCATGAAAGCCCGCGCAGCGTTCGAAAGCGTCCGTTCGGTATGCAGGATATAGCCTAGCTGGCGGTGCAGCTGTATGCCCGGTAAAGGAATGCGCGATACCTGATCATCGAGCATGGTGCGCGGCAATACGCTCCAGGCCAGGCCGATGGACACCATCATCTTTATAGTTTCCAGATAGTTAGTGCTCATGGCGATGTTCGGCGTCAGGCCCTGGGCCTCAAACAGGCGTTGGACAATATGGTGGGTAAAGGTGTTGCCGCCGGGAAACACTGCCGGATGCAGGGCAATATCCGCCAGGCTCACCTGGCCGTTGCTGACCAGCGGGTGTTCCGGGGCGGCGACAAAGTCCAGCGGGTCGTCCCAGACCGCGGTGGCCTTGACCAGGGAGTGGGGCTCGGGGGCCAGGGTGATCACCGCCAGTTCGGCGCGGCCATGGAGGATTTCCTCGTAGGCCACCTCGGAATCGAGGAACTGGATGTCCAGGGCTACCTGCGGGTAGCGCCGGGTAAAGGCCCGCAGCAGCGGCGGCAGGCGATGCAGGCCGATGTGATGGCTGGTGGCCAGGGTCAGGCGCCCGCTGACTTCGCCGGTGAGGTTGGTCAGGGCGCGGCGGGTGTCATCCAGCACATTGATGATCTGGTAGGCCCGGGGCAGCAGGGCGCGCCCGGCCTCGGTCAGGCCGATCTCCCGCCCCAGGCGGTCGAACAGCCGCACGTTGAGTTGCTGCTCCAGGCCGGCGATGCGTTTGCTGATGGCTGGCTGGGTCAGGTGCAGGCGCTCGCCGGCGCCGGAAAAACTGCCGGTCTCGGCAATGGCTATAAAGGCGTTGAGGTTGGCCAGGTCCATAGTTGCATTCCAGTTGGTTATCCAAAGCATGAAAAATATGAATTTGAGTTATTTAATCTAACGCCATAGCATCAGCCTCACAAGCCAAGGGGTTATTGATCGGCGCACGATCGGGGCCCGGGGCATAGAAACAAGCTGATGAGGAATGGTCCGATGGCCGGCAAGACGCTTTACGACAAGCTCTGGGATTCGCATTTGGTCAAGCAGCGCGACGATGGTTCGGCGCTGATCTATATCGATCGTCACATCATTCATGAAGTGACCTCGCCGCAAGCCTTCGAAGGCCTGCGCCTGGCCGGGCGCAAGCCATGGCGCATCGATGCCAACATCGCGACCCCGGACCACAACGTACCGACCACGCCGGAGCGCAAGGGCGGGATCGAAGCGATTGCCGACCAGGTTTCCCGTCTGCAGGTGCAGACCCTCGATGACAACTGTGACGAATACGGCATCGTCGAATTCAAGATGAACGACGTGCGCCAGGGCATCGTCCACGTGATCGGTCCGGAGCAGGGCGCCACCTTGCCGGGCATGACCGTGGTCTGCGGTGACTCCCATACCTCGACCCACGGTGCTTTCGGCGCCCTGGCCCATGGTATCGGCACTTCCGAGGTGGAGCACGTGCTCGCCACCCAGTGCCTGGTGGCCAAGAAAATGAAGAACATGCTGGTGCGCGTGGAAGGCACCTTGCCTTTCGGCGTGACGGCCAAGGACATCGTCCTGGCGGTCATCGGCAAGATCGGCACCGCTGGCGGCAATGGCCACGCGATCGAGTTCGCCGGCAGCGCGATTCGCGACTTGTCCGTCGAGGGCCGCATGACCATCTGCAACATGTCCATCGAAGCCGGTGCCCGTGTTGGCCTGGTGGCGGCGGACGAAAAGACCGTGGCCTACGTCAAGGGCCGTCCGTTCGCCCCTAAAGGCGCCGAATGGGACTTGGCGGTCGAGGCCTGGAAGGACCTGGTGTCCGATGCCGATGCCAAATTCGACACCGTGGTCGAGCTCGACGCGGCGCAGATCAAGCCGCAGGTCAGCTGGGGTACTTCGCCGGAAATGGTATTGGCCGTGGATCAGAACGTGCCGGACCCGGCCAAGGAAATGGACCTGGTCAAGCGTGATTCCATCGTCCGCGCCTTGAAATACATGGGCTTGAGCGCCAATCAGGCGATCACCGACATTCAGTTGGACCGCGTCTTCATCGGTTCCTGCACCAACTCGCGGATCGAAGACTTGCGCGCCGCCGCGGTCATCGCCAAGGGCCGCAAAGTGGCTTCCACCATCAAGCAGGCGATCGTGGTGCCGGGCTCGGGCCTGGTGAAGGCCCAGGCCGAATCGGAAGGGCTGGACAAGATCTTCCTCGAAGCTGGTTTCGAATGGCGCGAGCCGGGCTGCTCGATGTGCCTGGCGATGAACCCGGACCGTTTGGAGTCCGGTGAGCATTGCGCCTCGACGTCGAACCGCAACTTCGAAGGGCGCCAGGGCGCCGGTGGGCGTACCCACCTGGTGAGCCCGGCCATGGCCGCCGCCGCCGCTGTCAGCGGGCGTTTCGTCGACGTCCGTGAATTGATCTAAGGAGCGCAGCATGAAAGCTTTCACTCAGCACAATGGTTTGGTCGCGCCTTTGGATCGTGCCAACGTCGACACCGACCAGATCATCCCCAAGCAGTTCCTCAAGTCGATCAAGCGCACCGGCTTCGGCCCCAACCTGTTCGACGAGTGGCGCTACCTGGATGTGGGGCAGCCGTACCAGGACAACTCCAAGCGCCCGTTGAACAAGGATTTCGTCTTGAACGCCGAGCGTTACCAAGGCGCCAGCGTCTTGCTGGCGCGGGAGAACTTCGGTTGCGGTTCCAGCCGCGAGCACGCGCCGTGGGCGCTGGAAGAGTACGGTTTTCGCAGCATCATCGCGCCTAGCTACGCCGACATCTTCTTCAACAACAGCTTCAAGAACGGCTTGTTGCCGATCATTCTGAGTGACGCTGAAATCGACGAGCTGTTCCAGCAGGTCGAAGCCACGCCGGGCTACCAGCTGCGCATCGACCTCCAGGCGCAGACCGTGACCCGTCCCGACGGCAAGGTGCTGAAGTTCGAGATCGACGCATTCCGCAAGCACTGCCTGCTCAACGGCCTGGACGACATCGGCCTGACCTTGCAGGACGGCGATGCCATCGCCGCCTTCGAGGCCAAGCATCGTGCCAGCCAGCCCTGGCTGTTCCGCGACGCCTGATCGCCGACTGTCGGCTCCTGCAAACTTGTAGGAGCTGGCTTGCCAGCGAACCCCGTTTCCCTTATCAAAAGGACCGCAGCATGACCAGCAATGCCCACAGCCAGGTGGTACAGAAGCAATTTGGTGAACAGGCCTCGGCCTACCTGAGCAGTGCCGTGCACGCCCAGGGTGCCGAATTCGCCTTGCTACAGGCCGAGGTGGCGGAGCGGGGCGATGCCCGTGTCCTGGACCTGGGGTGTGGTGCCGGCCACGTGAGTTTTCACGTGGCGCCGCTGGTCAAGGAAGTGGTGGCCTATGACCTCTCCCAGCAGATGCTGGATGTGGTGGCCGGGGCGGCGCAGGAGCGTGGCCTGGGGAACATCCGCACGGTTGCCGGGGCCGCCGAGCGCTTGCCTTTTGCCGATGGCGAGTTCGATTTCGTCTTCAGTCGCTACTCGGCCCACCACTGGAGCGACCTGGGCCTGGCCCTGCGCGAAGTGCGTCGGGTCTTGAAACCGGGCGGCGTGGCGGCATTCATCGATGTCTTGTCGCCGGGCAGTCCACTGCTGGACACTTACCTGCAAAGCGTCGAAGTGCTGCGCGATACCAGCCATGTGCGCGATTATTCGGCGGGTGAATGGCTGCGTCAGGTCAGCGAGGCTGGGCTGCATACGCGCAGTACCGCTCGTCAACGGCTGCGCCTGGAGTACCGCTCCTGGGTTGAACGCATGCGCACCCCCGAGCCGCTGCGGGTGGCGATCCGCGAGCTGCAGCAGGCGATGGGCAATGAAGTGCGCGAATATTTTGAGATTGAGGCCGATGGTTCGTTCAGTACTGATGTGCTGGTGCTGTGGGCCGAACGCTAGAATTTTTCCGGGCGCGCCTGCGGGCACGCCGACAGAGCAAACGAGGAACGCATGAGCAAGCAGATTCTGATTCTCCCCGGTGACGGTATTGGCCCGGAAATCATGGCCGAGGCGGTCAAGGTGCTGGAGTTGGCCAACGACAAGTACAGCCTGGGCTTCGAACTGAGCCACGACGTGATCGGTGGCGCGGCCATCGACAAGCACGGCGTGCCCCTGGCTGACGAAACCCTGGACCGTGCCCGTGCCGCTGACGCTGTGCTGCTGGGTGCCGTGGGCGGGCCGAAGTGGGACAAGATCGAGCGCGACATCCGCCCTGAACGCGGCCTGCTGAAGATTCGCGCGCAATTGGGGCTGTTCGGCAACCTGCGTCCGGCGATCCTCTACCCGCAACTGGCAGATGCCTCGAGCCTGAAACCGGAAATCGTTTCCGGCCTGGACATCCTCATCGTTCGCGAGCTGACCGGCGGTATCTACTTCGGCGCGCCTCGTGGCACCCGCGAGCTGGAAAACGGCGAGCGCCAGTCCTACGACACCCTGCCGTACAGCGAGAGTGAAATCCGCCGTATCGCCCGGGTCGGCTTCGACATGGCCCGCGTACGCGGCAAGAAGCTGTGCTCGGTGGACAAGGCCAACGTCCTGGCGTCCAGCCAGCTGTGGCGTGAAGTGGTCGAGCAAGTGGCTCAGGACTACCCGGATGTCGAGTTGAGCCACATGTACGTGGATAACGCCGCCATGCAACTGGTGCGTGCGCCGAAGCAGTTCGACGTGATCGTCACCGACAACATGTTCGGCGACATTCTCTCCGACGAAGCCTCGATGCTCACCGGTTCCATCGGCATGCTGCCGTCGGCGTCGCTGGATGCCAACAACAAGGGCATGTACGAGCCGTGCCACGGTTCGGCGCCGGACATTGCCGGGCAGGGCATTGCCAACCCGTTGGCGACCATCCTTTCGGTCTCCATGATGCTGCGTTACAGCTTCAATCTGACCGAAGCGGCGGACGCCATCGAGCAGGCGGTGAGCCGGGTGCTGGATCAGGGTTTGCGCACTGGCGACATCTGGTCGGCCGGTTGCACCAAAGTCGGTACGCAGGAAATGGGCGATGCAGTAGTCGCCGCGCTGCGGAATCTGTAATCTTTCGGGCCCACTGCACAGACAGTGGCCCACTTTTGTATAGGTGTAGTTGCGATGAAACGTGTAGGTCTGATCGGTTGGCGCGGTATGGTCGGTTCCGTGCTCATGCAGCGGATGCTGGAAGAGCAGGACTTCGATCTTATTGAACCGGTGTTTTTCACCACTTCCAATGTCGGTGGCCAGGGTCCGTCGGTGGGCAAGGATATTGCTCCGCTCAAGGACGCCTACAGCATTGAAGAGTTGAAAACCCTCGACGTGATTCTGACCTGCCAGGGTGGCGACTACACCAGCGAAGTCTTCCCCAAGCTGCGCGAAGCCGGTTGGCAGGGCTACTGGATCGACGCCGCCTCCAGCCTGCGCATGCAGGATGACGCGGTGATCATCCTCGACCCGGTGAACCGCAAGGTCATCGACCAGCAACTGGATGCCGGCACCAAGAACTACATCGGCGGCAACTGCACCGTCAGCCTGATGCTGATGGGCCTGGGCGGCCTGTTCGAAGCCGGCCTGGTGGAGTGGATGAGCGCCATGACTTACCAGGCGGCTTCCGGTGCCGGCGCGCAGAACATGCGCGAGCTGATCAAGCAGATGGGCGCTACCCATGCGGCGGTTGCCGATGACCTGGCCAACCCGGCCAGCGCCATCCTTGACATCGACCGCAAGGTGGCCGAGGCCATGCGCAGCGATGCCTATCCGACCGAGAACTTCGGCGTGCCGCTGGCCGGCAGCCTGATCCCGTGGATCGACAAGGAACTGCCCAACGGCCAGAGCCGCGAAGAGTGGAAGGCCCAGGCCGAAACCAACAAGATCCTCGGTCGTTTCAAGAGCCCGATCCCGGTGGACGGCATCTGCGTGCGGATCGGCGCTATGCGCTGCCACAGCCAGGCGCTGACCATCAAGCTCAACAAGGACGTGCCGATCGCCGATATCGAAGGGCTGATCAGCCAGCACAACCCTTGGGTCAAGCTGGTGCCGAACCAGCGTGATATCAGCATGCAGGAGCTGAGCCCGACCAAGGTCACCGGCACCCTGAACATTCCGGTGGGGCGTCTACGCAAGCTGAACATGGGCTCGCAGTTCCTAGGGGCCTTCACCGTGGGCGACCAACTGCTGTGGGGCGCGGCCGAGCCGCTGCGGCGCATGCTGCGGATCCTTCTGGAGCGTTGATCCACTGAGTGTTTGAAAGAACCCGCGGCCGACCCAGGACGCGGGTTTTTTTATGCCCCCGCAGGGGCGGGCAGGCCCGTGAAGAGAACCGCTTGCCCGCCACCAGTGCCTCGCGAATTGCCTCGCCACCCGGTGCCGGGTAAAGTGCCGCTCCCCCCGTTTCGCCTGAGGTAGCACCATGACTCCTTCCTTTGATATTGCCGTGATCGGTGCCACCGGTACTGTCGGCGAAACCCTGGTGCAGATTCTCGAAGAGCGTGATTTTCCCGTTGCCAACCTGCACCTGTTGGCCAGCAGCGAATCGGCCGGTCATTCAGTGCCGTTTCGGGGCAAGAACGTGCGTGTGCGTGAAGTCGACGAGTTCGATTTCAGCAAGGTCCAGTTGGCGTTCTTCGCCGCCGGCCCGGCCGTGACTCTGAGTTTTGCCGCGCGCGCCACGGCGGCCAATTGTGCGGTGATCGATCTGTCAGGCGCCTTGCCTTCGGCCCAGGCGCCCAATGTCGTACCCGAAGCCAATGCTCAGGTGCTGGCCGGCCTGAAAAAGCCACTGCAATTGAGCAGCCCAAGCGCCTCGGCCACCGCCTTGGCCGTGGCGTTGGCGCCGTTGCAAGGCTTGCTGGATATCCAGCGGGTCAACCTGACGGCGAGCCTGGCGATTTCCAGCCAGGGGCGTGAGGCGGTCAGTGAACTGGCTCGGCAGACCGCTGAGCTGTTGAACGTGCGTCCCATGGAGCCGCGCTTCTTCGATCGGCAAGTGGCCTTCAACCTGTTGGCCCAGGTCGGAACCCCGGATGCCCAAGGTCATACCTTGTTGGAAAAACGTCTGGTTCGGGAGCTGCGCGAGGTGCTGGGGCAACCTTTATTAAAGATTTCTGTCACTTGCATTCAAGCACCGGTATTTTTTGGCGATAGCTATAGCGTGACCCTGCAGTCGGCCCGCGATGTCGATCTGGTGGCGGTCAATGCGGCGCTGGAGGCGGCTTGCGGTCTGGAACTGGTGGAGGCGGGTGACTATCCGACTGCCGTCGGTGACGCCGTGGGCCAGGATGTTGTCTACGTGGGGCGGGTTCGTTGCGGGGTCGATGATCCGACGGAACTGAATCTGTGGTTGACCTCGGATAACGTCCGCAAAGGTGCGGCCTTGAACGCTGTGCAGCTGGCTGAATTGTTGATAAAAGACCTGCTGTAAAAGATACTTGGCAACAATTTGCAGAATGAATCTAGCTGGGCGCTATGCTTGGCAAGTTGCTGGAGGTGAGTGGCCGTCAGGTGCTCCCGGGGCATGCAAGAAATAATCGCGCGTCGTGGTCGTTGATGATCCCGCGCAGTGCCTTTTGGCAGCCGCTACAAAACCTTCTCGCTGGCCGAGGAATGTTCAAACAAAGGATGAGGCTATGGTTCAAGTTCGCAAACTGGTGTTAGCAATAGCGGCCGCCTCGGCGCTGTCCTCCGGTATGGCGCAGGCGCTTGGGCTTGGGGAGCTGACCCTGAAGTCGAGTCTGAACCAGCCTCTGGTAGCAGAAATCGAATTGCTTGATGTCAAGGACCTCACTGCCGCCGAGGTAGTGCCCAGCCTGGCACCGGCAGAAGAGTTCTCCAAGGCCGGCGTTGATCGCCAGGCTTTTCTCAATGACCTGCATTTCACCCCGATTCTCAATCCCGGCGGCAAAAGTGTGTTGCGGGTGACCTCGAGCCAGCCGCTGTCGGAGCCGATGGTCAAGTTCCTGGTGCAGGTGATGTGGCCCAATGGCCGCCTGCTGCGCGATTACAGCGTGTTGCTGGACCCTTCGAAGTTCTCCCCGCAAGCCGCCGCCGCGGCGCAGACCGCGCCAGTCAGTGGCCCGGCGGTGAATGCTCCGGTGACCCGTGCGAACAAGGTCGGCAAGCCTGAGCAATACACCACTTCGGCTCGCGACACCCTTTGGGAAATCGCCGCGAAGAACCGTAACGGCGCCTCGATCCAGCAGACCATGCTGGCGATCCAGGCGTTGAACCCCGATGCCTTTATCGATGGCAACATCAACCGGCTCAAGACCGGCAAGGTGCTGCGCCTGCCCGATGTGGTGCAAAGCACCGCGCTGCCGCAGCCCAAGGCAATCGCTGAGGTCGCGGCGCAGAATGCCGCCTGGCGTCAGGGGCGCCGCGCCGGAGCGCGTGCTCAGAAGCAGGTGGATGCGACCCGTCGTGCCGGTGCCGACAAGGCGCCCAAGCAGGTCAACAGCAAGGATAATCTGAGCCTGGTTTCCGCCGAGAGCGGCAAGGCGCGTGGCAAGGGCGCAGCCGGTGACGCCAAGGCGCTGAACAACAAGCTGGCCGTGACTCAGGAGAGCCTCGACGCGACTCGTCGTGACAATGCCGAGCTCAAGGAGCGCATGGCAGACCTGCAGAGCCAGCTGGACAAGTTGCAGCGTCTTATCGAATTGAAGAACAACCAACTGGCCAAGATGCAGGCCGAGGGCAATGGGGCTGCAGCGCCCGCTGCTCAGCCGGCCCCGGCAATGCCGGCTGAGCTGGTGGTCAAGCCTGAGGTCGCGGCCCCGGTGGTGGCGCCAGTGGCTCCGGTCAGTGAGCCGGCTGCCAGCCCGGCAGCGGATGCTGGCGTCGCCAAGAGTGACGAAGATAAGTATTCCGATCTGCTGACCAACCCGATCCTGCTGGGCCTGGTGGGGGGCGGTGCGGTATTGGCCTCGTTGCTGCTGTTGCTGTTGTTGGCGCGCCGCCGCAAGGCCCAGCAGGAAGCGGAAAAACACCTGCGCATGGCACGGGCGCTGTCGGAGGAAAGTGATTTCGCCGAGGAAATGGACCTGCCGGAAAGCAGTTTCGAAGGCCTTGAGGTTCCTCCGCCAAGCGTCAAGCTCGCTCCAGCTCCAGCTCCAGCTCCAGCTCCAGCTCCAGCTCCAGCTCCGGAGCCGGTAGTGGTGACCCCTGTTCCGGCGGCGCCGGTCGAGCGCGCTACCGACGTCCTGGGGCAGGCCCAGAACCACATCGATGCCGGTCGGCTGAACCAGGCCGCGGCCATCCTTGAGGAAGCCGTCAAGCTGGAGCCTCAGCGCAGTGATCTGCGTCTGAAGTTGATGGAGGTCTACGCGCATCAGGGTGATCGCAGCGCCTTTGTCGCCCAGGAGCGGCAGCTGGTGGCCAATGGTGATAACCATGCCCAGGTCGAACAACTGAAGAGCCGGTTTCCGGCAATGGTCGCGGTAGCGGCGGCCGCTGGCCTGGCCGCTGCGGCAGTGGCCGCCGAGCTGGACGCCGAGTATGTCAAGGAGTTGCTGCAAGACGAGCCGCAAGCGCCTGAGCCGGCTGCTCCGGTGGAAGGTCTGGATGCGGATTTCGACCTGAGCCTGGATGATCTGGAAGCGGCTTCGCCGGCAGTGCTCAGCCCAGAGCCTGAAGCCGAGCTGGAAGACTTCCCGCTGGATGACGACCTGAGTTTTGGCTCGGTACTCGAGCAGCAGATCGCTCCCGAGGAAAACCTGGATGACCTGGGTGACTTCGATCTGGACCTGGGGGCCGACCTGCCTGCCGCGACGGCAAGTGATGACGACTTCTTGCTGAGCCTGGATGACGACCTCAAGGACCTGCCTGCAGGTGATGTGCCTACCGTCACCGAAGCGACCCTGGATGACCTGGACTTGTCGGCAGACTTCGACCTGTCCCTGGCTGATGAGCTGGACGCTGGTACAGCGTCCAAGGACGCCTTCACTTCCGAGCTGGATGATGTCATGCTGAGCTGGACCGCCTGGCCCAGAGCCTGGATCAGCCAGAGCCGGCGGTGCCCAGCTTTACCGCTGAAGATGCCGCTGCGGCGCCTGATGAAGCGGACTTCGATTTCCTTTCTGGCAGCGATGAAGTGGCCACCAAGCTCGATCTGGCCCAGGCCTATATCGACATGGGGGACAACGACGGTGCGCGGGATATCCTCGGTGAGGTGTTGAGCGAAGGCAGTGAAGGGCAGAAGAGCGAAGCCCAGGAGATGCTGGCGCGACTGGCCTGATGCAACTCGACGCTTGAACAGGACGGCAGCCGATGAGGCTGCCGTTTTTGTTATTGGCGGTTCAATCGTGGATCAGGCCAGCAGGTCTTCGTAAAAGGCACCGAAGGGGCGGGTAGGGTGGGCAATCTGGATCTCCAGGATCCACAGGCCGACTTGCGGGCAAGCGGCAAAGTCTCCCAGGTCCCCGGCGCGGTAGATGGCATGGGGAAAGTCGCTGACCCGATGCCCCTTGATGTCCAGGTTGAGCACCCAGCCCATGGTGCGGGCCTGTTCCTGGGCGTACCGATACAGTTCGGGCCCGGCCACCTGATGGTTTTTCCAGTGGTCGTGGACCTGGTTGAACAGGCTTTTCGCCGCGGCGGCGCAGGCGTGCATTTCAGCGTCGTCGCCGACCACGAATGTCGCTCCGCAATCGCCTTCGTGGCGATCCCAGACAACGCCCAGGTCGATGAAGAACAGGTCATGTTCCCCCAGCAGCGGATCGCCATCGGAGCGTTGCTTGAAGGTTTTCAAGGTGTTGGCGCCAAAGCGAATCAGCAATGGATGCCAGATACGCTCCATGCCCATTTCCCGCAGGACTTCCAGGCCCATTTCCCTGGCGGTGGATTCCTGCATGCCGGGTTGGATCTGCCGGGCCATGTGCGCGATGGCCTCCCAAGTCATGCGTTTGGCGTGGAGCATGCCTTCCAGGCTGTAAGCCAGGCCTACGGCCTCTTTGTGGGTTGCGATCATTCATCGGTTCTCGATCGGGGTGTCTGTGTTGTTTTCCGCTGTATAAAAATCTATATAGCGTTTGCCCTGGGGGTGATGCAATCGCCCGGCGGATTGGCCACCTGAATGCTTGATCTGCAAACAAAGCCCGACAGCGCGTGGCGTCTGTTGCCTGCGGCCCTATAATGAGCGCCTTTGCGCATATCAGCAGGCTGTAAGTTCTTGGCAAATATAGATAACCCGGCCGCCGAAATGGCGGCCGAAGGCTTTTCCCGAATCGCACTGGGTGTTGAATACAAGGGCTCGCGCTATCGCGGCTGGCAGCGTCAGGCGTCCGGTGTGCCGAGTGTCCAGGAAACCCTGGAGAAGGCTCTGTCCCGGGTGGCGGACTCTCCAGTGGTGGTTTCCTGCGCGGGGCGTACGGATGCCGGGGTGCATGCCTGCGGGCAGGTGGTGCATTTCGATACGCAGGCCGTGCGCTCGATGAAGGCCTGGGTCATGGGCGCCAATATCAATTTGCCCCATGACATCAGCGTCAGTTGGGCCAAGGAAATGCCGGCGCATTTTCATGCGCGTTTCAAGGCGGTTGCCCGGCGTTACCGTTATGTGATCTACAACGATCAGATTCGTCCGGCCCACCTCAACGAAGAAATCACCTGGAATCACCGCCCTCTGGATATCGAGCGCATGGCCCAGGCCGCCGCGTTTCTGTTGGGTACCCATGATTTCAGCGCGTTTCGCGCCGGTCAGTGCCAGGCCAAGTCGCCGATCAAGGAGATCCATCACCTGCGGGTTACCCGGCACGGCAAGATGATCGTCCTGGATATTCGTGCCAGCGCCTTTCTCCATCACATGGTGCGCAACATCGCCGGGGTGCTGATGACCATCGGTGCCGGCGAGCGCCCTGTGGAATGGGCGCGGGAAGTGCTGGAAAGTCGGGTCCGGCGCTCTGGCGGCGTCACCGCTCATCCTTTTGGGCTGTATCTGGTGCAGGTCGAATACAAGGATGAGTTCCAGTTGCCCGAGCGATACATCGGGCCACATTTCCTCAGCGGATTCTCGGAACTTGACGGCTGACGCCCGGAAAAGCATTTGCTACCATCCGGAACTTTCCGGATTTGCCCCTGAGGTTCATGACATGCCAGCTGTTCGCAGCAAGATCTGCGGGATTACCCGCATAGAAGATGCGTTGGCGGCAGTGGCGGCGGGGGCTGATGCCATAGGTCTGGTGTTCTACGCCAAGAGCCCGCGGGCGGTGAATGTGCAGCAGGCGCGGGCAATCATTGCGGCCTTGCCGCCGTTCGTGACCACGGTCGGGTTGTTCGTCAATGCCAGCCGCTGTGAGCTGGGGGAAATCCTCGATGCGGTGCCGCTGGACCTGCTGCAGTTCCACGGCGATGAGTCGGCGGCCGATTGCGAAGGCTATCACCGTCCCTATATCAAAGCGTTGCGGGTCAAGGCTGGAGACGACATCGCGGCGGCCTGCCTGGCCTATCCACGGGCCAGCGGCATCTTGCTGGATACCTATGTCGAAGGCGTGCCGGGCGGAACTGGCGAGGCCTTCGACTGGTCCCTGGTTCCTCAGGAACTGAGCAAACCGGTGATTCTCGCCGGTGGCCTGACTCCGCAGAATGTCGCGGCAGCCATCGCCCGGGTGCGTCCTTATGCGGTGGATGTCAGTGGCGGTGTGGAGCAGGACAAAGGCATCAAGGATCCGGCAAAGATTCACGCATTTATGCAAGCGGTGCGTCGCAGCAACGAGTCGATGTGACGGCTGGCAGTCTGCCGCCGTCCATAACACCACTGTACAAAACAGGCAGGCGCCGCCTTCAGGCGGGGTCGAAATCGAGTGGCAACCGCTCTGGTGCGGGTTGCCGGGATGGCTGAGGAGCGGTTCGTTGCAGGCAGGTCGAGCCCGGTGCTGACCGCGGTAGCGAATTGATCATCGCCGCACACATGAATTTAGCTCAAGGGCATACGCGGGGCTGTGAACCAGAGTGTTCGGGCCGCCGGTACTGGAGAAAGAAAGCATGAGCAACTGGTTAGTAGACAAACTGATCCCTTCGATCATGCGTTCCGAGGTGAAGAAAAGCTCGGTGCCTGAAGGTCTTTGGCACAAGTGCCCGTCCTGCGAGGCGGTGCTCTATCGTCCGGAGCTGGAAAAGACCCTGGATGTTTGCCCCAAGTGCAACCACCACATGCGCATTGGCGCACGTGCCCGTATCGATATCTTCCTTGACGCCGAAGGCCGTGCCGAACTGGGCGCCGACCTGGAGCCCGTGGACCGTCTGAAGTTCCGCGATGGCAAGAAGTACAAGGACCGCCTGAGCGCGGCGCAGAAGCAGACTGGCGAGAAAGATGCGCTGATTTCCATGAGCGGCACCCTGCTGGGCATGCCGGTGGTGGTTTCGGCTTTCGAGTTCTCCTTCATGGGCGGCTCCATGGGGGCCATCGTTGGTGAGCGTTTCGTGCGTGCCGCCAACTACGCCCTGGAAAACCGCTGCCCAATGATCTGCTTCTCCGCCTCTGGCGGTGCGCGGATGCAGGAAGCCCTGATCTCCCTGATGCAGATGGCCAAGACTTCCGCAGTGCTGGCGCGTTTGCGTGAAGAGGGCATTCCATTCGTCTCCGTGCTGACCGACCCGGTCTACGGTGGTGTTTCCGCCAGCCTGGCGATGCTGGGCGATGTGATCGTCGCCGAGCCTAAAGCTCTGGTGGGCTTCGCCGGTCCTCGAGTGATCGAGCAGACCGTGCGTGAAAAACTGCCAGAAGGTTTCCAGCGCAGTGAGTTTCTGCTGGAACACGGCGCGATCGACATGATCATTTCTCGCCAGGAATTGCGTCCGCGCCTGGGTAACCTGCTGGCTCAGTTGATGGGGCTGCCGACGCCGGAATTCGTCGAGGCTCCGGTGGAGCCGATCGTGGTGCCGCCGGCTCCAGCCAGCCTATGACCCAGCGTACCCTTGGCGAATGGCTCGCCTACCTTGAGCAGTTGCATCCGTCGGCCATCGACATGGGCCTGGCGCGCTCGCAGCAGGTAGCGTCCCGGATGGGGCTGGGCAAGCCGGCGCCTCGGGTGATCACGGTTACCGGGACCAACGGCAAGGGCTCTACCTGTGCCTTTGTCGCTTCCCTGTTGCGGGCTCAGGGCCTGCAAGTGGGGGTTTACAGCTCGCCGCACCTGCTGCGCTACAACGAGCGGGTGCAAGTCAATGGCGTCGAAGCCACTGACCAGCAACTGTGCGAAGCCTTTGCTGCGGTGGAGGCGGGGCGCGGTGAGATTTCCCTGACCTATTTCGAGATGGGCACCCTGGCGGCCTTCTGGCTGTTTCAGCAAGCGGCTCTGGACGCTGTGGTCCTGGAAGTCGGTCTGGGTGGACGCCTGGATACGGTCAATCTGGTGGATGCCGACCTGGCGCTGGTGACCAGCATCGGTGTCGATCATGTCGAGTACCTTGGCGACTCCCGTGAGTCCGTGGCCTTCGAAAAGGCCGGGATCTTCCGACCCGGCGCGCCGGCGTTGTGTGGCGACCTGAACCCACCGCAACCGCTGCTGGACAAGGCGCGGGAGCTGGGTTGCCCGTTTTTCCTGCGGGGGCGGGATTTTGACCTGGGAATCACTGAGCAGTATTGGCAGTGGCGCGGCCTGGATGCCCAGGGCAATCAGGTCGAGTTGAGCGATCTGCCGCTGCTTGATCTGCCCATGGAAAATGCTGCGCTGGCTTTGCAGGCTTATTTGCTCCTGGGGCTGCCCTGGCAGTCTGGGCAGATTAGCGCAGCCTTGCAGCAGACACGGGTTACCGGGCGCCTGGATCGTCGGCAAATCGACTGGCAGGGCAAACGCCTGAACCTGTTGCTGGACGTGGGGCACAATCCTCATGCCGCGCAGTACCTGGCCGAGCGTCTGGCGCGCCGTCCGGTGGCAGGTAAGCGCCTGGCGGTATTCGGGTTGCTGGCGGACAAGGATCTGGAGGGCGTGGTTGCTTGTCTGCAGGGCGCCGTCCGGCACTGGGCCGTAGCGCCTCTGGATACGCCGCGAGCGCGTCCGGTGGAGGACCTGCAGTGTGCTCTGGAGAACCTTGGGGCAGTCGTGGCGTCCTATTCCAGTGTGGCTGCGGCGCTGGAAGCACAATGCGCGCAAGCCACCGCCGATGACGAAATTCTGCTGTTCGGGTCTTTTTATTGTGTTGCCGAGGCGCTTGAGTGGCTCGCCCGGCGCTCCACGGAGGAAGCTGCACATGGCAATGCTGGATAACGTCTACAAGCAGCGAATGGTCGGAGCACTGGTGTTGGTGGCCTTGGCGGTGATCTTCCTGCCGATGCTGTTTTCGCGTGAGGATGAGCAGCGCCATGTAACGGTTGATGTGCCTGCCGCGCCGCAAGTGTCCGCCATGCCTCAGGTTCAGGTTGAGCCGGTGGTGGTGCCCGAGCCTCAGGCATTGCCTGAAGGTTCCGTGCCGGCCGATGAGCCTGTGGTGCAACAGGCTGCCCCGTCGACGCCGATTGCGCCAAGCACCCCGGTGGTGACGCCTGCGCCTGCACCTGCTCCGGCAGTAGCAGCCAAGCCGACACCCAAGCCTGCGCCAACGCCGATTCCGGTGCCGCCGCAGCCGGTGGTCAGCGCCAAGCCTGACACGGCCCCGAGCCGGGTCGATGCCAATGGCCTGTCCATCAGTTGGTCGGTGCAGTTGGCCAGCCTGTCGAGCCGTGAAGGCGCGGAAAACCTGCAGAAAACCCTGCGCAGTCAGGGTTATAACGCATATATCCGTTCCGCTGACGGCAAGAACCGGGTGTTTGTCGGGCCGCTGATCGAGCGGGCCGAGGCCGATCGTCTGCGTGACGTGCTAGGGCGTCAGCACAATCTCAAGGGCTTTGTGGTGCGTTTCCAGCCTGAGCGCGGTTAAGGCTATCCGCTTGATTTTAAAAGCACAGTGAATCGCAGCTTACCGACAGCCAAGCGCTCTGTTAAAATGCGCCGCCTTATCCGTCTGTAGGCTGCACTGTGCCATTTACCTGGGTTGACTGGGCGATCGTTGCAATAATCGCCATCTCCGCTTTGATCAGCTTGAGCCGCGGTTTCGTCAAAGAAGCCTTGTCGTTGCTTACCTGGATCATCGCAGGAGTTGTTGCCTGGATGTTTGGTGGCTCACTGTCCGAGTACCTCGGCGGTTATATCGAAACTCCCTCGGCTCGCGTGATCGCGGGCTGCGCAATCATGTTTGTCGCCACCTTGCTGGTGGGCGCAATGGTCAACTATCTCATCGGCGAATTGATTCGTGTCACCGGCCTCTCCGGGACCGATCGATTCCTCGGCATGGCTTTCGGCGCGGCGCGTGGCGCGTTGCTGGTGGTCGTGGCGGTCGGGCTCTTGAGCCTGGGGCCGGTACAGCAGGATTCCTGGTGGCAACAGTCGCGGCTGGTGCCACAATTTCTATTGGTTGCAGACTGGTCCAAGAACCTCATCCTGGGGTGGAGCAGTCAGTGGCTGGCCAGCGGTATCAGCGTACCCGCTGAAATACCGTTCAAGGAGCACCTCTTACCGGCCAAAACGCCTCAGTAAGATGGGTTCAGTTCAGTTTCATTAAGTAGGGGTTGCGTCGCATGTGTGGCATCGTCGGTATCGTCGGTAAGTCGAACGTCAATCAGGCGCTGTATGACGCGCTAACCGTCCTCCAGCACCGCGGCCAGGACGCTGCCGGTATCGTGACCAGCCATGATGGCCGGTTATTCCTGCGCAAGGACAATGGCCTGGTACGTGATGTGTTCCAGCAGCGGCACATGCAGCGCCTGGTGGGGCACATGGGCATTGGCCATGTGCGTTATCCAACCGCAGGCAGCTCGACCTCGGCCGAGGCCCAGCCGTTCTACGTCAACTCGCCTTACGGCATTACCCTGGCGCACAACGGCAACCTGACCAATGTTGAGCAGTTGGCCAAGGAGATCTACGAATCAGACCTGCGCCACGTCAACACCAACTCCGACTCTGAAGTGCTGCTCAACGTGTTCGCTCACGAGTTGGCCCAGCGCGGCAAGCTGCAGCCTACCGAGGAAGACGTGTTTGCTGCGGTGACTGATGTGCACAACCGCTGCGTCGGTGGTTATGCGGTGGTGGCCATGATCACCGGTTACGGTATCGTCGGTTTCCGCGACCCTCACGGCATCCGCCCGATCGTTTTCGGCCAGCGTCATACCGACGAAGGCGTGGAGTACATGATCGCCTCGGAAAGCGTTTCCCTGGATGTGCTGGGCTTCACCCTGATTCGCGACCTGGCCCCGGGTGAGGCGGTCTACATCACTGAAGAGGGCAAGCTCTACACCCGTCAGTGCGCGACCAATCCGCAGCTCACTCCATGCATTTTCGAACACGTCTACCTGGCTCGTCCGGATTCGATCATCGACGGCGTTTCGGTCTACAAGGCGCGTCTGCGCATGGGCGAGAAGCTGGCCGAGAAGATTCTGCGCGAGCGTCCTGAGCATGATATCGACGTGGTGATCCCGATTCCGGACACCAGCCGCACCGCGGCGCTGGAACTGGCCAACCACCTGGGGGTCAAGTTCCGCGAAGGTTTCGTGAAGAACCGCTACATCGGTCGTACCTTCATCATGCCGGGCCAGGCGGCGCGGAAAAAATCCGTGCGCCAGAAGCTCAATGCCATCGAGCTGGAGTTCCGCGGCAAGAACGTGATGCTGGTGGACGACTCCATCGTTCGCGGTACCACCTGCAAGCAGATCATTCAGATGGCTCGCGAGGCCGGCGCGAAGAACGTCTACTTCTGCTCCGCTGCGCCAGCAGTGCGTTACCCGAACGTGTATGGCATCGACATGCCGAGCGCCCATGAGTTGATCGCCCACAATCGTTCGACCCAGGACGTGGCTGACCTGATCGGCGCCGACTGGCTGATCTATCAGGACCTGCCGGACCTGATCGAAGCGGTCGGTGGCGGCAAGATCAAGATCGAGAACTTCGATTGCGCGGTGTTTGACGGCAAGTACGTCACCGGTGACGTCGACGAGGCCTATCTGAACAAGATCGAGAACGCTCGTAACGATGCTTCCAAGGCCAAGACCCAGGCGGTCAGCGCCATCATCGATCTGTACAACAACTGATCCGAGCATTTTAAGAAGACATTAGGAGTAGGCGGCATGAGTCAGGATTGGGATGCCGGTCGGCTGGACAGCGACCTTGAAGGCGTAGCGTTCGATACCCTGGCGGTGCGCGCCGGTCAGCACCGCTCGCCGGAAGGCGAGCACGGTGATCCGATGTTCTTCACCTCCAGCTATGTGTTCCGCACCGCTGCTGATGCGGCGGCGCGGTTCGCTGGCGAAGTGCCGGGCAACGTCTATTCGCGTTACACCAACCCCACGGTGCGCTCTTTCGAGGAGCGTATCGCGGCCCTGGAAGGTGCCGAGCAGGCAGTGGCTACGGCGACCGGCATGGCGGCCATTCTCTCGGTGGTCATGAGCCTGTGCAGTGCTGGCGATCACGTGCTGGTGTCGCGCAGCGTGTTCGGCTCGACCATCAGCCTGTTCGAGAAGTATTTCAAGCGCTTCGGTGTTGAAGTCGATTACGTGCCCCTGGCGGATCTGTCCGGCTGGGATGCGGCGATCAAGAGCAACACCAAGCTGCTGTTTGTTGAATCTCCCTCCAATCCGCTGGCCGAGTTGGTGGATATCGCCGCGCTGGCCGAGGTGGCTCATGCCAAGGGCGCGATGCTGGTGGTCGACAACTGCTTCTGCACTCCGGCCTTGCAGCAACCCTTGAAGCTGGGCGCGGACGTGGTGGTGCATTCGGCCACCAAGTTCATCGACGGCCAGGGTCGTTGCATGGGCGGCGTGGTGGCCGGGCGCAGCGAGCAGATGAAAGAAGTGGTGGGTTTCCTGCGGACGGCGGGGCCGACCCTGAGTCCGTTCAATGCCTGGATCTTCCTCAAGGGCCTCGAAACCCTGAATCTGCGCATGCGCGCCCATTGTGCCAACGCCCTGGCCCTGGCTGAGTGGCTGGAACAGCAGGATGGCGTCGAGAAAGTGCACTACGCAGGTCTTGCCAGCCACCCGCAGCACGAACTGGCCAAGCGTCAGCAGCGTGGTTTCGGTGCGGTGGTGAGTTTCGAGGTCAGGGGCGGCAAAGAGGGCGCCTGGCGCTTTATCGATGCCACCCGCCTGATTTCGATCACGGCCAACCTGGGTGACAGCAAAACCACCATTACTCATCCGAGCACGACTTCCCACGGGCGCCTGGCGCCTCAGGAGCGTGAAGCGGCCGGGATTCGCGACAGCCTGATCCGCATTGCAGTGGGCTTGGAAGACGTGGTCGACCTGCAGGCCGACCTGGCTCGCGGCCTGGCCGCCTTGTGATCGAGTTGTCCACGCCTCAGGGCGGCGGCAATGGCCGTGTCGCGCTGGTAACGGGTGCGGCGCGGGGCATTGGTCTGGGGATCGCGGCCTGGCTGATCAGCGAAGGTTGGCAAGTGGTGCTGACCGACCTGGATCGCGAGCGGGGTTCCAAGGTGGCCCGGGTGCTGGGTGAGAATGCCTGGTTCATCACCATGGACGTGGCCGATGAGGCGCAGGTGGCTCAGGGTGTGGCTGAGGTGCTGGGGCAGTTCGGGCGCCTGGATGCTCTGGTCTGCAATGCCGCTGTGGCCGATCCGCACAACATCACCCTGGAAAGCCTGGATCTGGCCTACTGGAATCGCGTCATGGCGGTGAACCTGGGCGGGCCGATGTTGCTGGCCAAGCACTGTGCGCCGTATCTGCGCGCGCATGGCGGCGCGATCGTCAACCTGGCGTCCACCCGTGCCCGGCAATCCGAGCCGGACAGCGAAGCCTATGCGGCAAGCAAGGGTGGCTTGCTGGCCTTGACCCATGCCCTGGCAATCAGCCTGGGGCCGGAAATTCGGGTCAATGCGGTGAGTCCGGGCTGGATCGATGCCCGTGATCCAGCGCTGCGTCGTGCCGAGCCTTTATCCGATGCCGATCATGCCCAGCATCCTGCGGGCAGGGTGGGGACGGTGGAGGATGTGGCATCGATGGTGGCCTGGTTGCTGTCGCGCAATTCGGGTTTTGTCACCGGCCAGGAGTTCGTGGTGGATGGTGGCATGACCAAGAAAATGATTTATCAGGCGTGAGGTTGCGCCAGGCTTTAAGCGGCAGGTGAGTCGTGCGGTTGTGTGTCAGTTGCTTTTTTCTCGCGGCTGGCGGCTGGACACTTCTGCTGTTTTTGAAAAAAACTTCAAGCCTGCTATTGACTTAGCTTCGTTACCTGCGTAAATTTCGCGGCCTCAGCGAAGCAAAGGGTGATTAGCTCAGCCGGGAGAGCGTCTGCCTTACAAGCAGAATGTCGGCGGTTCGATCCCGTCATCACCCACCATTTCCTGAGTGTCTTTCGCAAGAAAGACGGAAGCTTCCAAGGAAGCCTCCAACCGACGCGCAGCGGTAGTTCAGTCGGTTAGAATACCGGCCTGTCACGCCGGGGGTCGCGGGTTCGAGTCCCGTCCGCTGCGCCATATTTTCCAAGCCAGGCTCGCCTGGTTTGAGATTGAAAAGCCTCGAAGCTTTTTGGTCAGACGATTTAAACGGTTCACATGGGCGCAAGTCCAAGCGATACGCAGCGGTAGTTCAGTCGGTTAGAATACCGGCCTGTCACGCCGGGGGTCGCGGGTTCGAGTCCCGTCCGCTGCGCCATATCAGCTTCAAGGATCACTGAACGCCTTGAAGCAGCGAAACAAACCCAAGGGTTTGATTCGTATCGATAGCAAAGACCCTGGTCGAGAGACCGGGGTTTTTTGTTTGTGGAATTTGCCTTTTGGCAGAGCCTGTTGCTTGAGCATGAAAAACCGCCTGTTCGGCGGTTTTTTTGTGGCTGCGAAAAACTTGGGCTATCAGAAGCCGAGCTTGTCGCGAAGGCTGTAGTACCAGGCGCCCAGGGCGGTGAATGGCGTGCGCAGCAACTGGCCGCCGGGGAAGGGGTAGTGGGGCAGGTCGGCGAAGGCGTCAAAGCGCTCCGCCTGGCCGCGCAAGGCCTCGGCCAGGACTTTGCCGGCCAGGTGGGTGTAGGTCACGCCGTGGCCGCTGCAGCCCTGGGAGTAGTAGATGTTGTCGCCCAGCCGGCCAACCTGCGGCAGGCGTGACAGGGTCAGCAGGAAGTTGCCAGTCCAGGCGTAGTCGATCTTCACGTTCTGCAGCTGTGGGAATGCCTTGAGCATCTTCGGTCGGATGATGGCCTCGATGTTGGCTGGGTCGCGGGCGCCATACACCACGCCGCCACCGAAAATCAGGCGCTTGTCGCCGGAGAGGCGGTAGTAGTCCAGCAGGTAGTTGCAGTCTTCGACGCAGTAGTCCTGGGGCAGCAGGCTGGCAGCCAGCTCATCGCCCAGGGGTTCGGTGGTGATCACCTGGGTGCCGCACGGCATGGACTTGGCCGCCAGCTCCGGAATCAGGTTGCCCAGGTAGGCATTGCCGGCAACGATGATGAACTTGGCGCGGACTTTTCCTTCTGGGGTGTGCACCAGCGGATTGGCGCCGCGCTCGATACGGATTGCCGGGGACTGCTCGTAGATAGTGCCACCCAGGGACTCCACGGCTGCCGCTTCGCCCAGTGCCAGGTTCAGTGGGTGGATATGGCCGCCGCTCATGTCGAGCATGCCGCCCTTGTACTGATCACAGGCCACGACTTCGCGAATCCGTCGCTCGTCCAGCAATTCCAGTTGAGTGTGGCCGTAGCGCTCCCACAGGCGCTTCTGCGACTCCAGGTGGCCCATCTGCTTGCTGGTCAGCGCAGCGAACACGCCGCCGTCTTTCAGGTCGCACTGGATCTGGTACTTGGCTACCCGTTCGCGAATGATCCTGCCGCCTTCGAACGCCATCTGTCCCAGCAGTTGTGCTTGCTTGGGGCCCACGCTGCGCTCGATCACGTCGATATCACGGCTGTAGCTGTTGACGATTTGCCCGCCATTGCGCCCTGAGGCACCAAAGCCGACCTTGGCGGCCTCCAGTACGGTCACGCGGAAGCCGCTCTCCAGAAGAAACAGGGCGCTGGACAGGCCGGTATAGCCCGCACCGATCACGCAGACATCGGTTTCAATCTCGCCTTGCAGCATCGGGCGTTCCGGAGTCGCATTGGCCGATGCCGCGTAATAGGACTGTGGGTAGGGAATGTTCGCCATCCTGCGACCTCATGTGTTTAATATATTTTACGAGTGCGCCGATGCTACCTGAGTTGCAAATGAGCTGCCAGACAGGAGAAAAAACTTCTTCACGCTCGGAAAATTAAAAAATTCGCATATTCATAGGCTTAGCTGCAAAAAAGGTGTTGACACCCCTCCGGAATTCCGTAGAATGCCGCCTCACAGCAGGCACGTAGCTCAGTTGGTTAGAGCACCACCTTGACATGGTGGGGGTCGTTGGTTCGAGTCCAATCGCGCCTACCAAACAAAATCCGCTCTGCTGGGCGGTCTAGAAGGGGTTCACCGAGAGGTGAGCCCCTTTTTTGTTTTGGGCGATTTTAACGGCTTTGCCAAGCCCTGTTCCGAGCCTCGGTTCGATAGCGCAATTCTTTGCGCCAATAACGGCTTGAAGAGGCAGGGAGCTCGCTCGGCAAGAGCGGATGTGCGCCAGCCAATGTTCAAACAAGGCCTCGACATTGGCGCTGGTCATCAGTGGCATTACCGCTTTCAACTGCTCGTTGCTCCAATGCCACCACTGCATTTCGAGAAGCATCTCTATGCGGCGATCGTCGAAGCGCTTGCGGATCATCTTGGCGGGGTTGCCGCCGATGATTGCATAGGGTTCCACATCTCGTGTCACCAGGGCCCGGGTGCCAATCACGGCACCGTCGCCGATCTTGATGCCTGGCATGACTACGGCTTCGGAGCCGATCCAGACGTCATTGCCAATCAGCTTGTCGACACCTTCATCACGAGGAAGGTAGCGCGCAATCATCAAAACTGTGGCCGTGGTAATAGCCGGAGTAGTAGCTGTAGCGTCCAACCCGGATATTCGGATGGGTAACTTGCCGGTCCAGTGTGATGCCTTTGAAGGGGCTTTCGAAGTAGTTGTTCATTGGCGTTTTCGCTCCATGTCTTCAGCTGCCGCTGCAGGTACCGCATCGGTTGCTGGTTGAAGATCTTTTACGTATTGCCCTGGTGTTTTCTGCCGTCAGCCGCGCACGCGGGAAGCCGTCATGCGAGCGGCTCCCCAAGCGAGGGATGATCAGTCCTGGGGGATAAACGCGCTGCCACTGAAGGTACGCACGGCATTGCCCCGTTCCACCTGGTGATGGGCGTCGCGGCGCTGCAAGCGAAGTTCCTGTGCGGACTGTTGTTGCCGGGCCGCAAGGCGCTGCTGGATCAACAGCTGGGCCAGGCGCTTGTTGTCATGCTGGCTGCGCTCGGATTGCACCTTGATGCTGATGCCGGTCGCTACATGGGTAGCGCGCACCGCGGAGTCGGTCTTGTTGACGTGTTGCCCGCCGGGGCCGGAGGCGCGCATGGTTTCGAAGCGGATCTCGCCGTCCGTGGATTTCGCCGGGGCACTGAACGGCTGGCCGGCGAAATACCAGTTCTTGCGCCGGTGCGCGGGTCGGTAAGGGCTTTTGCACACCCACAGCAGGGTGCCTGTCCAGCGTTCGGCCAGGCTTGCAGCGTGCTCGCCATCGAGGCTGAGCAGCACCGAGCGATGGGTGTCGTGGGCCTCGCCGGCAACCAGCTCGACAATGTCGAGGCGCACGTTCTGCGCTGCGGCTTCGTGATGCAGCAGACGCAGTGCCCGGGTGACCGCCAGTTCGCACTCGGCAGGCCCCTGGGCGGAAGATAGCTGGAGCAGCATCATCAGCAGCACCCCCGACGTTTGTAGGTCAGTACCGGTTTGAGCCGGGCGATGATTTTCACCAGGCCAGCGTCGCGCAGGCTGCCCACCACGCTGTCGATGCTCTTGTAGGCTTCGGGCGCCTCTTCGTACATCAGGCTGCGGTCTTCACAGATCACCCGGCTGCCCAGTTGGGTACGCTTGAGTTGATCGAAGCTGAAGCGTGTTGCCAGGCGGCCCTTGCAGTCGCTGCGTAGCCATTTGCGTCCGGCGCCGTGAGCCAGGGAGAAAAGGCTCAACGACGTGGCTATCGGCTGCACCAGGTAGCTGTAGTCGCCGCGGGAGCCAGGAATCACCACTGGGCCCTGGTCCGAAGGCGTGGCGCCCTTGCGATGCAGCCAGCCCGACACGCCGTCGACCTGCGCCGGGGACACCAGGTTGTGGTTGATGTCCAGCAGTGAATGGCCCTTGGCTCGCAGGTTGTGCAGCAAGCGTTCGGCAATCAACCACCGATTGGCTTCGGCAAAACGCAGGGCCTGGTCATGTTCCTGCAGGTACTGGCTGCCAGCGAGACTGTCCATCATCAGGCCGCTGTGACCGTGTTGTTCGACGTGGCGCCGCAAAATGGCTTCGCCCAGGCCGCGCGAGCCGCTGTGCACCAGTAGCAGCAGGGCTTTCGGGTCCAGTTTCAGCGCCTGCAAGGCGTCGGTGTCGTGGACCTGATCGAGCTGTTGCAGTTCGGCGAAGTGGTTGCCACCGCCGATGGTGCCCAGGGAGTGTTCGTGGCCGCTGGCGGGCAGTGCCAATTGCGCTCGTTGTTCATCCCATTGTTCATCCAGGGGAAGGTCGATGTTGCCGATTTTCTTTTCCAGCTTGTCGAGATTCAGGCGAGTGCTGGAAAGGTCGGTTTGCCACAGCGCCATGCCGCAGCCAATGTCGTTGCCCACCAGTGCCGGATAGGCCATTTCGGTGGAGAAAAATGCAGCACCTACCGGATAGCCTCGGCCTGGGTGCAGGTCCGGCATGCCGACGACCTGGCGCATGCCGGGCAGTTGGGCGGTGGTGTGCAGTTGCTGGAGCGCTTTGTCTTCGATCCAGGTGGTGTCGGAGGCGATCAGAGAGACGCCGTTCGACAAATGACGGATGCAAGTGTCCATGTCCAATTCCTGATTGGAAAAAATATTCAGGTAATGGCAGGACGAAGCGGGGGTTAAGCGAAGGCGCTAACGGGTAGCGGTTGCAGCGTTTAAACCAGGCACGTCCTGCAAGGGGTGATCAGCTGTTGCATGGTGGATCTCCTTGGCAAAAGTGTGGAAAGGGCGCGCAGGGTAATCCTTTGTCGGTGGGGCTGGCAATGGGTGTGGTGAAACAAAATGCACCTTTTGTGGCGTCCACGGTCGTAAAAGCATCACCGACCTGCTTTACCTGCTGACCGGCGAGCGTTCCCGGTTGTCCGAGGGCAGCCTGAGCCGGAATGAAAGCGCCATTATCCAGAACTACCGGCATCTGGGTGGCGAGGACCAGGAAGCCATCGCCCAGTTGGCATCGTCGCTGGCAGAGTGTTGAGGGATGTGGCGAGGTTTTTTCTTCTGCCCGCGCGCGTTTTTTGCCGCTGTCTGAGCGATACTCTCGCGTTTTCAGGACGAGGAAGCAGCATGCGGGTTTTGATCGCGGTAATGGTTGCGGCGCTGTTGGCCGGCTGTGCGAGTTCCACCATGGATGAGGCGCGTGCCAGAACACCCAGCAAGACCCTGACCTCGGCCAAGGCTGATCAACTGGTGGCGCAGTGTGTGCAGTTCGCCTGGCAGGACGAGGCGGTCTTCGGTGTCGATGCCGCCGCTTACCTGCAGCCGGGCAAGGCTGGGGGGTATACGGTGTATACCCGCTCTGCCGAGTCCTTTGTCGATATCAAGGCTGAACCTGCTGGCACTACCGTGCATTTTTATGCCGTAGAAGACAGCTACGTTTCCAAACGCCGTCTGGCGGCCCTGGCGACCTGTCTCTAACGCAGGGCCTCGTGGCGCCATCAGCTAAAAAACCCGGCACTCGCCGGGTTTTGTCATTTATGGGTAGCGATATGTCGGCTAGTTGCTCTGGTTGCAGTTGGCGTCTCGCGAAAATAGCCAATAAGCCTGTAGCAAAGCGTGTAATACATTGCCTCTTCAAGCTGTCAGTTGAAATAAGGAAGTCCAGGGATTGTTAGGGCTGGCGTGGAGTTTTGTAAATTGGCCCGAATAGTTAGTTTTAGTGGTGATGAAAAAGCAGGGGGAAATGAGCTAACTTAAGGGTGCTCAACAAGGAGCGGTAGTTAATTAATCAATGGAGTGAAAGATATGAATAAGCCACAAGCTCAAGTTAAACATGGTCGCGTTGTTTCTCCGTCCAGCCGCGGTGCGGTGGCAGTGGAACTGGGGTTGCTGGGGACCTGGCAGGTCAATGAAATGGAAGGCGGGAAAAACTTCCCGGCACTGGTCGCCGGTCCTTTTCCAAAGCCTTATGACAGTGATGTGGCCAGTGCTGTACCGCCGGCTGATGGCCACATTCTCAGCGGTGGCAAGGTTGATGAGCGCGATTGCATCAACTTCACCAACGAGGAAATGTCGAAAAAAATCAACCGTCCCTTCAGCTGGCCGCTGGTGAATGTGAATCCGGGCCAGGTGTTTCAGGTGCAGTGGGAATACACCGCTCCCCACGTTACCCGGGGCTATAGCTGGTTCATCACCAAAGACGGCTGGGACCCGAAACAGCGTATCAGCCGGGCACAATTGGAGCCTCAGGCGTTCTATCAGGACTTCTATACCGAAGTTCCATTCGACAAGTTTGGCTCGGTATTGAAAGCCAAGACTCAGCATGAAGTTGTACTGCCCAAGAATAAGAAGGGGCACCATGTTGTGGTGCTGGTGTGGATTGTTGCCAATACGGGTAACGGTTTCTACCAAGCTTTCGATCTGGATTTCAAATAAGTCGCAGTTATTTAACATTCACTAACAGTTCTGAAGGATTAGAACGTGGATAAAATCGATTTTTCATTAATCAAGAGCCAGGCCGCAGACGCCGCCTCCCTGATGCCGAGCATTGCCGGCAAGAAGGTGCTCATGGGCTTCTGGCACAACTGGGCAGCCGGTCACAGCGACGGTTACCAGCAGGGGCAATTTGCCAACCTGGACCTGGTCGACGTGCCCAAGGAATACAACGTGGTGGCGGTGGCCTTCATGAAGGGCAACGGCATTCCCACTTTCAGGCCCTATAAGCTTTCGGACGCCGAATTCCGGCGTCAGGTGGGCGTGCTCAACAGCCAGGGGCGGGCGGTGTTGATCTCCCTGGGCGGTGCAGATGCGCATATCGAGTTGCACAAGGGCAACGAACAGCCCCTGGCCAACGAGATCATCCGGCTGGTGGAAACCTACGGTTTCGATGGCCTGGATATCGATCTGGAGCAGAGCGCCATCGACTTTGCCGATAACAAGAGCGTGCTGCCTGCCGCCCTGAAGCTGGTGAAGGATCATTACGCCGGCCAGGGCAAGCATTTCATCATCAGCATGGCGCCGGAGTTTCCGTACCTGACCAGCAATGGCAAGTACGTGGCCTATCTGCAGGCCCTGGAAGGCTATTACGACTTTGTCGCGCCGCAGTTCTACAACCAGGGCGGCGACGGGCTCTGGGTGCAAGAAGCCAACGGCGGGCAGGGAGCCTGGATCGCCCAGAACAACGATGCGATGAAAGAGGACTTCCTCTATTACCTGAGCGAAAGCCTGGCGAGCGGCACCCGTGGTTACACCCGCATCGCCGCGGACAAGCTGGTAATAGGTTTGCCGAGCAATGTCGATGCGGCTGCCACCGGCTATGTGATTGACCCCTCGGCGGTGAGTAACGCGTTCAAGCGTTTGCAGGGCGCCGGTCACGCCATCAAGGGATTGATGACCTGGTCGGTGAACTGGGATGCCGGAATCAGCCGGCAGGGCGTGCATTACAACTGGGAGTTCTGCAACCGTTATGCACCGTTGATCCATGGTGACAGTGGCGAGCCGGAGCGCCCCGGGGCTCCGGGCAACCTGCTGGTGCTCAACACTGGTCGCAATAGCGTCAGCCTGAGCTGGAGTGTTTCCGCAGGCGTGCGGCCGGTAGAGTTCTACACCCTGTATCGCGATGGCAATGCAGTAGCCAGGACCCCAGCCCCGGGCTTTGAGGATCAGGGGCTGAGCGCTGATACCCAGTACAGTTACTTCGTCACGGCCACCGACACCCAGGGACGGGAATCGCTCCCCAGTCGCAGTGTGAGTGCCAGGACCACTGGCGGTGTGGTCGATCCGAGCTTTCCGGAGTGGCGCACCAGCCAGCGCTATCGCCGGGAAGATGGGGTGAGCTATGAGGGCAATCGTTACCTGTGTCTTCAGGAGCACACGTCGAACCCGTCCTGGACGCCGCCCGTGGCGTTCACCTTGTGGAGCAAGGTGTTGCAGGAGCGTCATGGCTGAGTACTGATGGTCATTGACGGCATGAATGGCCAGGCGGTTCTCACGGAGTTTTCGATCCGTGCGAACCGCTTTTTTGTTTTCGATCACCGGCAACCGCCCAGGTTATGAACTATTACTGAGGCGCTCGGGTGGATCGATCAATCAAGCGGAGTCGAGCCAGATGTTGCAGCAATGATGGCTGGCGGCCGTGCATTTGCTGGCGCGTTCACCGGGGTGCTGGCGCGGGTTGCGACGCTGCGTCGTTTGAGTGGCGCTGGGGGCGGACTACTGCCTGCACCAGCCGCTGTTTCATCTGAAGATGGCGCTGTTTGTTGTCATTTTGTTACTGGAAGTCCTGCCGTTGCTGACCTTGATCAAATGGCGTTTGGCGCGTGCGCGCGGCACGGTGCTGGAAACTGGACGGGCGCTGCTGCTTGCCCGTATCAGCCACGTGCAGGCCTGGTTGCTGGTCCTGGTGGTTATCGCGGCCAGCGGCATGGCGCGTGGAGTGACCTGGGCTCAGTTGTAATCATTGGTAAGCGGGGGCTGCACCCTGCGGTGGCTTGAGAGTAGGCTCGCGGCTCGATCAATGAGCGATGGAAGCCTCTGATGTTTCAAATGAATGACCTGGTTCCGGAAATGCTGGTCACGGACCTGCAGCAAAGTCTGGCCTTCTACCGCGATACGCTGGGTTTCAAGGTGGAGTATCAGCGACCGGAACACTTCTTTGCCTTTCTTTCCCTCAATGGCGCCCAGCTGATGCTGGAGCAGGATGATCGGCAGGAGTCGGAGTGGCGGGTCGGTCCATTGCAGGCTCCGTTTGGTCGCGGCATGAACCTGTCCATCGAGTGTCCGGATATTCGCCAGCTGGCGGCAGCCTTGGGCCAGGCTGGCGTTGCTTTGCGTCGGGACATCCAGGAGTGCTGGTACCGTCACGACGATTTGTTGCACGGCGAGTTGAACCTGCTGGTGCTCGATCCGGATGGCTACCTGCTGCGTTTCACCCAGGACCTGGGCTTCAAGCCTGTGGAGCTGACGGCGGGCGCCTGACCGCGGAGCCGGCGCGCCGCCTGCAAGAGGGCGGCGGCGTGTGTCGGGAGTCAGCGGTCGGGCTCGCCACGGGAAGGGGGCGATAGTCAGTGGTTGATGACAGTCTGGTGAGCGGGAATGTGCTGTGCCTGCAACCCGGTCAGGGCATGCAGACGGTCTGCGGGGCAAAGCTCAAGGCAAGCAAGACAGACGCTGCGCCAGCCATTGTGCGCGGGCAAAGGGCTGGTGCTCATGCTGCTCAAGGGGTTTCGCGTTTGTCCGGAGCGGTCAGGCCTGCCTGAATGCGTTGATAAATTTCTTCACGGTGTACAGCCACGTCTTTTGGCGCGTTGATACCAATGCGCACTTGCTGGCCGCTGACGCCGAGGATGGTGATCGTAATGTCGTCACCGATGTTTATGCTTTCACCGACTTTGCGGGTGAGTATCAGCATGATCTTCTCCTTGATAGCTTTGTAGGGCACCAGATTCAAACAGTGCAGAGGTCGGTCTTAGGTATAGATTAGTGCGAAGTTCCACTGAGTGGGTGCATCTTTCTGACGCGCAGACGATCTATTAATTCCCAAGGCGCAACTATACAGAGGCAATAAATATCATTCTTCCTGTTTCGGTCTGATTTTGTGACGAGGTCTCTCGGGTCTTGAGTGCTAAAATCGCCGCCTCAGACTATCTAGGGGTTAGGTTGTGCGCACAGTAGCGATGATGATGGCGGTGTTGGCCTTGGTCGGTTGTGGCGAAGGCAAGCGGGTCGAAGCGAACAAGAGCGCTCCGGTGGCAGCGCAGGTTCAGCCGGCGCCGGCCTCGACCACGCCGCAATGGGATGTGCTGGTCGGCAGCCAACTACCCCTGGCGGTGAGCGACCTGACCGGCTGGCTGATCGAGCACGGGATCATTTCCAATGTGCTGACCGTAGAGGGCAAGCGCCTGGTGGTGGTCGGCCCGTTTGCTTCCCAGGCCGAAGCCGAGGCCAAGAAGAATGAAGTGATCGAAAAGCTGGTCAAGGCCAAGAAGCGCGATATCGACGTCACTGTCATCGAGCATCAAACCGCGCAGTAAACCTGTTTGCACAGGATCCAGGATCGCCCGCGCTCAGCGGGCGATCTGCTTTCAGCCGCAAGCCTTGAGGTTGACCGCGCCGACGAATTCATTGCCGCGCCCCATGACGCAGGCCACGCTCTGATTGCGCTGGCGTTCCCAGTCTTGCACCGGGTAGGTCTTGTTCCAGGCTTCGAAGAGCTGTCGGTCCTGCTTGGACAGGCGCAGGCCGTACTGCTTGCTCATGTAGAAGTAGGTGCGGGCGATCATTCCGCGAATCGAAGGCCGGGGCATGACCTTCTTGGCCTTGAAGTCGACCTGGGTCAGGCACGAACCGTACTGGCCCGATTGCTCCGGCAGCCAGCCGAAGCTGAAGTTGCTGCGGTCGCCGTTCACTTCGCCAATGCTCGGCACCAGGTTGTGCAGATCAGCTTCGGCGCGTTGATACACCGAGTCGGTGCGCGTGCAGTTCTTGCGGCCGCCTTGCTGCCAGCACTGGCGCTGATGGCCGATCTGCCAGGCCGGCACGATGTGCTCCCATTCGATGCGTTCGGCGCGCTTGGCGTTTTTGCGTGGCACATAGCCGCAAGCGGCCAGGTTCACCCGGTTGCCGGTGTACTTGCAGCCGCAATAGAACTCGGTGGATTGGGGGGCGTAGAGCTTCCAGGCGACTTTCTTGGCTTCGCTGAAGGTGCGGGGCGCATCGGCTTGGGCGGTACAGGCGAGAAACAGCAACAGCAGGGCAAAACAGCGGACACTCATCGACTCAGTCTTCCTTCGGCACGACCCAGAAAATCTGCACACCGCCATCGTCGCGATAGGCGAGGGTGACGTTGTCGTTTTCGGCGATTTCTTCCAGCAAGCGTTCCCATTCGTCCTGCGGTTCATCGGCGAGGCGGAAAATCAGTGCTGCCTTGGCCTTTTGCGCGGTGGGAGAGTTGATGATTTTCTGGATGCGCACACCCAGGCGTTCGTAGGAGCTGAGGGGCGTTTGGGTCGTGGCCACGGAACAATCCTTATTAAGCTGTACGCACATACAGTATTTAACTGTAGGGCATTTCGCAACTGCTTAAAATTCAAGAAGTTCCTCTGACAACGCTTTACGCATTTGTCTCACGAGGCGGGCAGATATTTTTACTGGGAGGAGGGAGGTGGTACCGGGACCACCCGCCCGGGCGGGCGAGTGGTTGCAAGCTTGCTCGACCGGGGCCGGTCGAGCAGGGTTCTGTCAGTATTCCCAGAACATGCGTTGCAGTTCCTTGCTGTCCTGAGTCTTGGTCAGGGCGACCATGGCCAGGATGCGGGCTTTCTGCGGGTTCAGGTCATGAGCCACGACCCAGTCGTACTTGTCGTCAGGCTGTTCGGCGTTGCGCAGGACGAAACCACCGGCATTGACGTGGGAAGAACGAATGATCTGGACGCCGTTCTTGCGCAGTTCCTGCAGGGCAGGGACCACACGGGAAGACACCGAGCCGTTGCCGGTACCGGCGTGGATGATGGCTTTGGCGCCACCTTGGGCCAGGGCCTTGTAGGCGGTGTCGCTGACGTTGCCGTAGCCGTAGGCGATTTCTACGTCAGGCAGGCTCTTGATGTTCTTGATATCGAATTCCGAATCCATGGTGTGGCGCTTGGCTGGCAGGCGGAACCAGTAGGATTTGCCTTCCACCACCATGCCCAGCGGGCCCCATGGGCTCTTGAAGGCTTCGGTCTTGATGTTGATCATCTTGCTGACATCGCGGCCAGACTGGATTTCGTCGTTCATGGTCACCAGTACGCCTTTGCCGCGAGCGTTCTTGCTGCCAGCGACGGCCACGGCGTTGTACAGGTTGAGCATGCCGTCAGCCGACATTGCGGTGCCTGGGCGCATGGAGCCGACCACAACGATTGGCTTGTCGGTCTTTTCCACCAGGTTGAGGAAGTAGGCGGTTTCTTCCAGGGTGTCGGTACCGTGGGTGATGACGATGCCGTCTACGTCTTTGCTGTCGGCCAGTTCGGCAACGCGACGGCCCAGTTGCAGCAGGTTTTCGTTGGTGATGCTTTCCGAGGCGATCTGCATGACTTGCTCGCCACGCACGTTGGCCAGCTGGTTCAACTCCGGGATGCCGGCGATCAGTTGCTCGATGCCGACCTTGGCCGCCTGATAGGTGGCGCTGTTGGCGGCGCTGGCACCGGCGCCGGCGATAGTGCCGCCAGTGGCCAGAACCACGACATTGGCGAGTTTCTGTTGGGTTTCAGCTTCTTTGGCCTGCAGGGCGGCAGGTAGAAGCAGGAGGAGGGCCAAAGCGCCCGGGGCGAAGGATTTGAAGGCAGATTTCATTATTTTCTCTCTAGTAGTGAGACGGTGCTGATGCAGGTTCATCTAGAAACACCTCGGCGGCAGATCTGTTTGCGCCGAGGCAGCGAGGGTTGAGCAGGATCTGTACCAGCACTACCTTGGCCGGATAAGTATTTTAAGTTACTGATTTATATCAATTTTATTTCAATTTTTGGTCGCGTTGAGTCAAGCGGCGTCCGGGTTTCCGAACATTTGTGCAGCGCTGTGTTCGGCAATCCGAAAGTGCTCGTCGCCGGTCCTGGCGCGACTTCTTGCACATTCATTAAAGAATGTTCTGTGGCGGTCGATGATCCTTTTAGGATTTTTCACCAGGAGTTCCAATGTCACTGTCAGTCGGATTTCCAGGGGCAGGAGCCATTCTGATCAATGGCAAGACCCCCGCAACCATCGATGCATTGAGCGACGCCACCGCCGAGCAGGCGTCTAGCGCACTGGGCACCGACGAGTCGGGCACTTTGCGGGTCGGTTCCAGCAAGCAGGCCGAACAGTCTGAAAGCGAAAGCCCAAGCGAAGACAACCACAGCATCGTGGTAAAGATGCTGCTCAAGCGCATGCAGGAACTGCAGCAGCAACTTCGGGAGCAGCAACAGCAACTGGCTGCCGCCCAGGCCGCCGACTACCCAACCCCCGAGGCCAAGCAGACGGCAGTCATGGCCATTCAAGGGCAGGTTGCCGATACCAACGGTGCCCTGGCAGAGGTTTCGGGCAACCTGGTACGGGAGCTGGCCAAGGAGTCGTCTTCCTCCGGTGGTCTGGTGAATACCACCGCCTGAATCATCAGCCTGTCCGGGAGCATTTTCCGGGCAGGTTTTTCTCCAAGCGGCCGGCCGCGAATGGCTGCTCACGCTCTCTGATCGCACATTGAACAGCGTTGACAAACTCTGGCGAGGTTCGCATAGTTCGTTTTACGCAAACGTTTGCGCGGCACTCGGGAAACGATGATCGTCTATCTTTCCGAGGCATGGCGCCGGCCAGTGTCGCTGGAAACCTGGCGGCCCCGCCGGGCGAACGCTGCTCACAATAATCATAAGATCGGAGTGAACCCATGAAGCTGCCCTTTGCTGGACGTCTACTCGCGGTTGCTGTTCTGGCCGCTGCATCCGCTGCCCTTCCTGTCTCTTCGGCTCTGGCCGACACCCCACAGAAACCCAAGGTCGCCCTGGTCATGAAATCCCTGGCCAACGAGTTCTTCCTGACCATGGAAGACGGCGCCAAGGCTTATCAGAAAGAGCACTCCGCCGATTTTGACCTGGTGTCCAACGGCATCAAGGATGAAACCGATACCGCCAACCAGATCCGCATCGTCGAGCAGATGATCGTCTCCAAGGTCAATGCCCTGGTGATTGCGCCCGCCGACTCCAAGGCGATGGTGCCGGTGATCAAGAAGGCGGTGGACGCCGGGATCACGGTGATCAACATCGATAACCAGCTTGACCCCGCTGTGTTGAAGAGCAAGAACATCAGCGTGCCTTTCGTTGGGCCGGACAACCGCAAGGGCGCGCGCCTGGTGGGCGAGTACCTGGCCAAGCAACTCAAGGCTGGTGACGAAGTGGGGATCATCGAAGGGGTTTCCACCACCACCAACGCACAACAGCGCACTGCCGGCTTCAAGGATGCGATGGACGCTGCGCAGATCAAGGTGGTGTCGCTGCAATCGGGCGACTGGGAAATCGACGCCGGCAACCGCGTGGCCTCGGCCATGCTCAGCGAATACCCGAACCTCAAGGCATTGCTCGCCGGTAACGACAGCATGGCGGTGGGCGCGGTCTCGGCCGTACGGGCCGCCGGCAAGGCGGGCAAGGTGCAGGTGGTGGGCTACGACAACATTAACGCCATCAAGCCGATGCTCAAGGATGGCCGAGTCCTGGCCACGGCCGATCAGTTCGCTGCCAAGCAGGCGGTGTTCGGTATCGAGACGGCACTGAAGATCCTCAAGGGCGAGAAGGTCGACAGCGGTACCCAAGGCGTGATCGAAACTCCGGTTGAGCTGGTCACCCAGTAATCATTGCGGCGGTACAACGGCGCTCGCCCGGTCGGGCGGGCGCATGGAGAGTTTCCTATGTCAGTTTCCGCTGCCAACGCTGTCCTATCGGTCAGCGGTATCGGCAAGACTTATGCCCAACCGGTGTTGAGCGGCATCGACCTGACGCTGCTGCGCGGTGAAGTGCTGGCGCTTACCGGTGAGAACGGTGCCGGCAAGAGCACCCTGTCGAAGATCATCGGCGGCCTGGTCAGCCCCACCACAGGGCATATGCAGTTCAACGGCCAGGACTATCGCCCCGGCAGCCGCGCCCAGGCCGAGGAACTGGGTATTCGCATGGTGATGCAGGAACTCAACCTGCTGCCGACGCTGTCTGTGGCCGAGAACCTGTTTCTTGACAACCTGCCCAGCAGTGCTGGCTGGATCAGCCGTCGGCAACTGCGCAAGGCGGCGATCGAGGCCATGGCCCAGGTCGGCCTGGACGCCATCGACCCCGACACCCTGGTGGGCGAGCTGGGCATTGGCCATCAGCAAATGGTGGAGATTGCCCGCAACCTGATCGGTGACTGCCATGTGCTGATTCTCGATGAGCCCACCGCCATGCTCACGTCCCGTGAGGTGGAGATGCTCTTCGAGCAAATCACCCGCCTGCAGGCCCGAGGCGTGTCGATCATCTACATCTCCCATCGCCTGGAAGAACTGGCCCGGGTCGCGCAGCGCATTGCGGTGTTGCGTGACGGTTGCCTGGTCTGTGTCGAGCCGATGGCCAATTACAACAGTGAGCAGTTGGTGAACCTGATGGTGGGGCGCGAGCTGGGCGAGCATATCGACCTTGGCGAGCGCAACATCGGTGCGCCAGCGCTGACGGTGAGCAATCTCAGCCGCGCGGACAAGGTTCGCGATGTCTCCTTCGAGGTGCGCAGCGGCGAGATCTTTGGCATTTCCGGTCTGATTGGGGCGGGGCGCACCGAACTGCTGCGATTGATCTTTGGTGCTGACATCGCTGACAGCGGCAGCATCGCCCTGGGCACGCCGGCGCGGCCAGTGAGCATTCGCTCGCCGGTGGACGCGGTGGCCAACGGCATTGCACTGATCACCGAAGACCGCAAGGGCGAGGGGCTGCTGCTGAGCCAGTCGATCAGCGCCAATATCGCCCTGGGCAACATGCCGGCGATTTCCAGCAGCGGTCTGGTCAATGGCCAGGACGAGGAGCAGCTGGCCCGGCGGCAGATCGACGCCATGCGCATCCGCAGCTCCAGCCCGGCGCAACTAGTCAGTGAATTGTCCGGCGGCAATCAGCAGAAAGTGGTGATCGGTCGCTGGCTGGAGCGCGACTGTTCAGTGCTGCTGTTTGACGAGCCAACCCGTGGCATCGATGTCGGCGCCAAGTTCGATATCTACGGCCTGCTGGGAGACTTGACCCGCCAGGGCAAGGCCCTGGTGGTGGTGTCCAGCGACCTGCGGGAACTGATGCTGATCTGCGATCGCATCGGCGTGCTTTCGGCCGGGCGCTTGATCGACACCTTCGAGCGCGACAGCTGGACCCAGGATGAACTGCTTGCGGCGGCGTTTGCCGGCTATCAAAAACGAGATGCGCTGCTCAATGAAGCGGCGCCTAGGAATGCATCATGAAAACTGCACCGGCAAGCGGCAAGCGAGGCGGCCATTACTACGGCCTCGGTACTTACCTGGGGTTGGCGGGGGCGTTGCTGGGGATGATCGTGCTGTTCTCCCTGCTCAGCAGCCACTTCCTGTCCTATGACACCTTCAGCACCCTGGCCAACCAGATTCCCGACCTGATGGTGCTGGCGGTGGGCATGACCTTTGTCCTGATCATCGGCGGCATCGACCTGTCCGTGGGGTCGGTGCTGGCCCTGGCGGCATCAACCGTCAGCGTGGCGATTCTCGGCTGGGGTTGGGGGGTAGTGCCCGCGGCGCTGCTGGGCATGGCCTGTGCGGCGCTGGCGGGGACCGTCACCGGCTCGATCACCGTGGCTTGGCGCATTCCTTCGTTCATCGTGTCCCTGGGGGTTCTGGAGATGGCCCGCGGAGTGGCCTATCAGATGACCGGCTCGCGCACCGCGTACATCGGCGACGCGTTCGCCTGGTTGTCGAATCCGATTGCCTTTGGCATTTCGCCGTCGTTTATCATTGCCCTGCTGATTATCTTCCTGGCCCAGGCGGTGCTGACCCGTACCGTGTTCGGCCGCTATCTGATCGGCATCGGTACCAACGAAGAAGCGGTGCGCCTGGCGGGGATCAACCCCAAGCCCTACAAGATTCTGGTTTTCAGCCTGATGGGGTTGCTGGCCGGCATTGCTGCACTGTTTCAGATTTCTCGCCTGGAAGCGGCAGACCCGAATGCGGGCTCCGGTCTGGAGTTGCAGGTCATCGCCGCGGTGGTGATCGGCGGCACCAGCCTGATGGGCGGACGCGGCTCGGTGATCAGTACCTTCTTCGGCGTCTTGATTATTTCCGTGCTGGCTGCAGGCCTGGCGCAAATCGGCGCATCCGAACCGACCAAGCGCATCATCACCGGTGCGGTCATCGTGATTGCCGTGGTGCTGGATACCTATCGCAGCCAGCGCGCCAATCGGCGGGTTTGATTCATGGCAACCATCAAGGATGTGGCGGCGCTGGCGGGTATTTCCTACACCACGGTGTCCCACGTGCTGAACAAGACGCGCCCGGTCAGTGAAGAAGTGCGGGTCAAGGTCGAAGCGGCGATCAAGCGCCTGGACTATGTGCCCAGCGCGGTGGCGCGCTCGCTGAAGGCCAAGACCACGGCGACCATCGGGTTGCTGGTGCCCAACAGCCTCAACCCGTACTTTGCCGAGCTGGCTCGGGGGATCGAGGACTACTGTGAGCGCAACGGCTATTGCGTGATCCTCTGCAACTCCGACGACAACCCGGAGAAACAGCGCAACTACCTGCGGGTGTTGCTGGAAAAGCGCATTGACGGGCTGATCGTCACCTCGGCCGGCGGCGACAGCGGCCTGGCCCAGGGGCTGGCCGGGGTGCGCACGCCGATGGTGATTGTCGACCGCGGGCTGGAAGGGGTGGACGCCGATCTGGTGCGCATCGACCACCAGTACGGTGCCTACCTGGCGACTCGGCATCTGCTGCAGCTGGGGCATCGGGACATCGCCTGCATTGGGGGGCCGGGCAATACCAGCGTGGCGCAGTTGCGCCTGGCGGGATTTCAGCAGGCGCTGGGCGAGGCCGGCGTCGAGGTGCCGGCCGAGCGCATTCTGGAAAGTGATTTCAGCAGCACCGGCGGCTATCGCGCGGCGGCGCAGTTGCTCGATGGCGGACGGGCGCCGAGCGCGATCTTCGCCGGCAACGACATGATGGGCATCGGGGTGCTGCGCGCGGCGGCGGAGCGCAATATTCGCGTGCCCGGCGAGCTCTCGGTGATCGGCTTCGATGACATCCTCATGAGCCGTTATGTCTACCCGGCACTGACGACGGTCGGCCAGTCGATCCTGCAGTTGGGTGAAACCGCGGCGGAATTGCTGTTGCGGCGCATCGCCACTCCGGAGTTGCCGGTCGACCAGCGCATCGTTACACCGAATATCGTCTTGCGGGAGTCGACGGCGCCGCTCAGTGGCGCCTTCGCTGAATACCGTTGAACCCATTTGATTGAGTATCGATGTATGTCTGCAAAAGTAGTGGTGGTGGGTAGCCTCAACATGGACCTGGTGACCCGGGCCGAGCGCCTGCCCCGAGGGGGCGAGACGTTGATTGGCCAATCCTTCGCCACGGTTTCCGGTGGCAAGGGCGCCAACCAGGCGGTGGCCGCGGCCAGGTTGGGCGCGCCGGTATCGATGGTCGGCTGTGTCGGTGACGACGCCTATGGCGAGCAACTGCGTGGCGCATTGTTGGCCGAGCAGATCGATTGCCAGGCCGTCAGCGAGGTCGAGGGCTCCAGTGGCGTCGCGCTGATCGTGGTGGATGACAGTAGCCAGAATGCAATTGTCATTGTCGCTGGCGCTAACGGTCAGCTCAGTCCTGAAAAGGTCGCCGGGTTCGATCGGGTATTGCAGGAGGCCGAGGTGATCATCTGCCAGCTGGAGGTGCCCTTGGCAACAGTGGGCTACACCCTCAAGCGCGGGCGCGAGCTGGGCAAGACGCTGATTCTCAACCCGGCTCCGGCCAGTGCGCCGTTGCCGGCCGAGTGGTATGGCTCGATCGATTACCTGGTTCCCAATGAAAGCGAGGCCTCGGCCCTCAGTGGTGTGCCGGTGGACTCTCTGGAGAGCGCCGAAGTCGCTGCTGCCCGCTTGATCGCTGCCGGTGCGGGCAAGGTGATCATCACCCTCGGTGCCCAAGGTTCATTGTTCGCCAATGGCCATGGTTTCGAGCATTTTCCGGCGCCGAAGGTCAAGGCCATCGATACCACGGCGGCGGGGGATACCTTTGTCGGCGGATTTGCCGCTGCCCTGGCGAGCGGCAAGAGCGAGGCCGAGGCTATTCGTTTTGGCCAGGTGGCCGCCGCGTTGTCGGTGACACGCGCCGGTGCACAACCCTCCATTCCCACGCTGTCCGACGTACAGGCGTTCGTTCCTTCATGAAAAAGACACCTTTGCTCAATATTGCCCTGTCGCGCCTGATCGCCTCTCTGGGGCACGGCGATATCGTGGTGATCGGCGATGCGGGCCTGCCGGTGCCGCCAGGCGTCGAATTGATCGACCTGGCGCTGACCCATGGCGTTCCCGACTTTCTCGGCACCTTGAAGGTGCTGCTCAGTGAGATGCAGGTGGAGCGTCATGTGCTGGCTGAAGAGATTCTGCTCAAGCAGCCAGGCCCGCTCTCGGCGCTTGAAGCCATGACCGCCAGCGGTGAGCTGGGCGCGCGGCAGCTTCTGAGTCATGAAGAGTTCAAGCTGCTCAGTCGTCAGGCCCGTGCGGTGATTCGTACGGGGGAGTGCCAGCCGTATTGCAATATCGCCCTGATCGCCGGGGTGACCTTCTAGGCCGCTGTCGGGCTTTTTTCTACCTTGCACAAGGAGTGCGCCATGCGCCGCTATGCTCAGCTGTTTCATCATTGGTTTCGGAGTCTGCTGCTTTTGTCTCTCCTCACTGCTACCGGCGCTCAGGCGGCGGAAAAAATCGATCTGATCATCGACACCGATCCGGGGGCCGACGATGTGGTGGCCCTTCTGTTCGCCCTGGCTTCGCCGGAGGAGTTGCAGGTCCGTGCCTTGACCACGGTGGCGGGCAACGTGCGGCTGGACAAGACCTCGCGCAATGCGCGACTGGCTCGTGAGTGGGCAGGGCGCGAGGACGTGCCGGTCTACGCCGGGGCGCCACAGCCGCTGCTGCGTACCCCCATCTACGCCGAGAATATCCACGGCAAGGAAGGCATTTCCGGAGTGACGGTGCATGAACCCAAGGCGCCTCTGGCCAAGGGCAGTGCGATCAACTACCTGATCGAGACGTTGCGGGCAGCCAAGCCCCACAGCATCACCATCGCCATGCTCGGCCCGCAGACCAACCTGGCGCTGGCGCTGATCCAGGCGCCGGATATCACTCAGGGCATCAAGGAAGTGGTGGTCATGGGGGGCGCGCACTTCAACGGTGGCAACATCACCCCGGTGGCCGAGTTCAATCTGTTCGCCGACCCGCAAGCGGCTGAAGTGGTGCTCAAGAGCGGCGTCAAGCTGACCTATCTGCCACTGGATGTGACTCACAAGGTGCTGACCAGTGATGCACGGCTGCAGAAGATCGCGGCCTTGAACAACAATGCCAGCAAAGTGGTGGGGGATATCCTCAACGAGTACGTCAAGGGGGATATGGAGCACTACGGGATTCCCGGTGGCCCGGTGCATGACGCGACCGTGATCGCCTACCTCCTGAAGCCCGAGTTGTTCACCGGGCGCCAGGCCAACATGGTCATCGACAGTCGCGAAGGGCCGACCTTCGGCCAGACCATCGTCGACTGGTACGACGGCCTGAAACAGCAAAAGAACGTGTTCTGGGTCGAGAACGGTGATGCTCAGGGGTTCTTCGACTTGCTCACCGAGCGTCTGGCGCGCCTCAAGTAAGCAATGCCCCCGCAGGTGCCTGCCTGCGGGGTTCTACTCCCGTTCCAGGGCCTGCGCACCCAGATGGTCGGCCGGGTACTTCTCGAATACCTGTTCAATGAACGCGCGGGCAGACTGCGTGCCCAGCTCCTTCACCAGCAGGTCGATGCCAATGATCGCCAGCTCTTCCGGGCTCCCCGGGCTGTAGGAGCACTGGCCCTGGGGCCATTTGGCTTTGATGTCGGCGTCGATACTCACGGTGGCCATGAAAGTCTCACGAATTCGGATAAGGCGGGTGCCAGGGCTGGGCTCTGGGCGGGTGTTTGTTGCGCCGCAGAGTTAACCATGTTGGCGGGTGTTTGGCACTGCGACTTAGGCATCAAGCGGGTGCTATGCGACACTGCGGTTTTTCCTGCGCTCAAGGAAGCCCTCGTGCACATTGATTTGAACCAGCCTGATGCCTTGACCCTGGACGCGGTGCGTCAGCTGCTGGCGTCCGCCAGTGACAACGTGCACACGCAGTTGCGCGTGAGCAAAACCGGAATTGCCTATATCTCGGCGGGTGTTGTGGGCGGTGCCGAGATCGACGGCTTGCTGTTTCGCCTGGAAACCTGGGCGGCCGGGTCCGGGTATGTGGGCAAGGTGGCGGCCGCGGACGAAGTCTGGGTGATGCAGATCTTCAATGCGCTCAAGCAGAACTGGCCCAAGCCAGCGTTCGATTACATCGATATCTATTGATCGCTGTTCATATCCGGTGACGATTGTCCCGTGAAAGGGTGGCAATGTCTGAGGCAGACTTGTCCGCCGTTTACCTGATGCGGCAAATGGCCATTTGTTTTGAAACCAAAAGCCAAATCGGCTGTCGCACGTTCTCTGCTTATTTTTGAAAAGGAGGCTTCATGCCTTGGAAGCTCGCTTCATTCGGAACCTTGTTGGCCGCTGCAGTCCTTGGCGGGTGCAGCACTGCTGGGTCGACAACGGCGCCTGTGGCTGCTGAGGCCGGGCACACTCGTTGTGAAGCAACGGCCGCTGAATTCGCCGTCGGCAAGAAGGCTTCTCCCGAGTTGCTCGAGCAGGCCCGTACGCGTGCTGGGGCGCAGTATGCAAGGTTCCTCAAGCCCAACGACATGATCACTCTTGAGTACCGCTCGGATCGCCTGAACCTCAACACCGATGCCGGTTTGGTGGTAACCCGGGTTAACTGTGGTTAAGGGCTGAGGCTTTTTGCTCACGCATAAAAAACCCCGTCACATGGACGGGGTTTTTTTAGCTCGCTGAGAAATTACTCAGGACGAACTTGTGCAGCTTGCATACCCTTTTGGCCTTTCTCAGCCACGAAGGAAACGGTTTGGCCTTCTTTCAGGCTTTTGAAACCGTCGCTTTCAATAGCTTTGAAGTGTACGAACAGGTCGTCACCGCCACCTTGAGGAGTGATGAAGCCGAAGCCTTTTTCATCGTTGAACCATTTTACGGTGCCGGTTTGGCGATTAGACATGGTGTATCTCCAAGAAACATATATTTTCAGTAGTGCTGTGCTGCTCAGGCCAACTGGGCACACCGAGCTATCATAGTCGAAATGTTCGGCTTGGGAGCCCCCTAGAGGCACTGTTTGCCCGATGTGCCCGTATATTTTGCCTGCGAAGTTGGCTGTAGGCCCCGGTTTAAGGGGCTTTCGCGGAAAACAAACGGTGATAAAAAAACCCGTAAAACCTGCGTAAATTGTGAAAAAAAACGCGTTTCAGGCTCTTTTAAAGGGCTCGATACGGCTTGTTTCGAGCCTTGGTGGGTTATTTCACCACTCGGCAGGCGGCGATGGCATCCAGTGCCTTGGTCCGCAACTCCGCGCTCGGCTGCTTGGTTTTGCTCATCAGTTCCTTGATTTCCTCGGTGGTGAATTTTTCATTCAGTTTGTCGGCACCGCAGGCGCAATGCTTTTCAGCGCTCTTGGCGTCGATATTCTGGCTAGCGGCCGCGGTGCAGTCCTTCATGTAGTCGGCGCGTGCTCCGGCAGGCCAGGCCGCCTGTGCGCTCAAGGGCAGCAACAGGGCGAGTGGGGCGGCAAGGGCGAGCAGTTGGGTAAGGCGCATGAGTCGGGTTCTCCTGAAGTAAGTAGCAAGGACGGCGATTCTCGAGGTATTTGAGGTTCGACGTACATCTCAAGTTCACTTTCAACACTAAAAGACTGTAAACCAGGCTCGCAGGAATTTGCTGCGCGGCGATTGCGATTTTTCTGTGCTAGCATGCCCCGCTTGGGTGTTTTCAAGCTTTGGGTGTTTCTCTTCCCTTGCCGTCTATGCCTCATAAATTTTGATTTGAACCCCAGTCACTCTGGTTCGGTTTCCCGGTTGGCCGCAAGGCTCTTGCCACTGTGAGGCAGGCGTTCATAACAGAACGGCCGAACTGAATCGCGTACTGGCTCATCCCAACCCACGTGACCTTTGGTAGGGGTCACCACTAGGAGAGGAGGCGCCATGCCCACTATTACTCTTCCCGACGGCAGTCAACGTTCATTCGACCATGCGGTATCCGTAGCGGAGGTCGCCGCATCCATTGGTGCAGGTCTGGCCAAGGCTACATTGGCCGGCAAGGTCAATGGCAAGCTGGTCGACGCCTGTGATGTGATCGACGGCGATGCGACCCTGCAAATCATCACGCCAAAGGACGAAGAGGGGCTGGAGATCATTCGCCACTCTTGCGCGCACTTGGTGGGGCACGCGGTCAAGCAGTTGTACCCGACTGCCAAGATGGTCATCGGGCCGGTCATCGATGAAGGCTTCTATTACGACATCGCCTACGAGCGTCCTTTTACGCCCGAAGACATGGCCGCTATCGAGCAGCGCATGCAACAGTTGATCGAGAAGGATTACGACGTAATCAAGAAGGTCACGCCGCGCGCCGAAGTTATCGACGTGTTCAAGGCGCGTGGTGAAGACTACAAGCTGCGTTTGGTTGAAGACATGCCGAACGAGCAGGCAATGGGTCTTTACTACCACGAAGAATATGTCGACATGTGCCGCGGTCCGCACGTGCCGAACACTCGCTTCCTGAAGTCCTTCAAGCTGACCAAGTTGTCCGGCGCCTACTGGCGTGGCGATGCGAAGAACGAGCAACTGCAGCGGGTCTACGGTACTGCCTGGGCGGACAAGAAGCAGCTTGCTGCTTACATCCAGCGTATCGAAGAGGCTGAAAAACGCGACCATCGCAAGATCGGCAAGCGCCTGGGCCTGTTCCATACCCAGGAAGAGGCGCCGGGCATGGTGTTCTGGCACCCGAATGGCTGGACCCTGTACCAGGTTCTTGAGCAATACATGCGCAAGGTGCAGCGTGACAACGGCTACCTGGAGATCAAGACTCCGCAGGTGGTCGATCGCAGCCTCTGGGAAAAATCCGGGCACTGGGCCAACTACGCCGAGAACATGTTCACCACTGAGTCGGAAAGCCGCGACTACGCGATCAAACCCATGAACTGCCCTTGCCACGTGCAAGTGTTCAACCAGGGTTTGAAGAGCTACCGCGAGCTGCCAATGCGCCTGGCCGAGTTCGGTGCCTGCCACCGTAACGAGCCTTCGGGTGCCTTGCACGGAATCATGCGCGTGCGTGGCTTCACTCAGGACGATGCCCATATCTTCTGTACTGAAGATCAGATGCAGGCTGAATCCGCAGCGTTCATCAAGCTGACCATGGATGTCTATGCCGACTTCGGCTTCAAGGACATCGAGATGAAGCTGTCCACTCGCCCTGAAAAGCGCGTGGGCTCCGATGATCTGTGGGATCGTGCGGAAAGCGCACTGGCCGCTGCGCTCGATAGCGCTGGCCTGCCATATGACTTGCAGCCGGGGGAGGGGGCTTTCTACGGTCCGAAGATCGAGTTCTCGCTGAAAGACTGCCTGGGTCGTGTGTGGCAGTGCGGTACCTTGCAGCTGGACTTCAACTTGCCGATCCGTCTGGGTGCCGAGTACGTTTCCGAAGACAACAGCCGTAAGCATCCAGTGATGTTGCACCGGGCAATCCTCGGTTCCTTCGAGCGTTTTGTCGGAATTCTGATCGAGCACTACGAGGGCGCGTTCCCTGCATGGCTGGCTCCGACTCAGGCCGTGGTGATGAATATCACTGATAAACAGGCAGATTTTGCCCTCGAAGTGGAAAAAACACTCAATCAAAGCGGATTTCGTGCCAAGTCCGACTTGAGAAATGAAAAGATCGGCTTTAAAATCCGCGAGCATACTTTGCTCAAGGTTCCCTATCTCTTGGTTATTGGAGATCGGGAGGTCGAGATGCAGACTGTCGCTGTGCGTACCCGTGAAGGTGAAGACCTGGGCTCGATGCCTGTCGGCCAATTCTCGGAGTTCCTCGCACAAGCGGTTTCCCGGCGTGGTCGCCAAGATTCGGAGTAATTATTATTAAGCGTGATATGAGACAAGATAAACGAGCTGCACCGAAAGCCCCGATCAACGAGAATATCTCGGCACGCGAGGTTCGGTTAATTGGCGCTGACGGCGAGCAGATTGGCATCGTCTCGATTGATGAAGCGCTTCGTATAGCTGAAGAAGCCAAGCTGGATCTGGTGGAAATTTCCGCCGACGCAGTCCCACCTGTTTGCCGGGTGATGGATTACGGCAAGTCGATCTTCGAGAAGAAGAAGCAGATTGCTGCTGCGAAGAAGAACCAGAAGCAGATTCAGGTTAAAGAAATCAAGTTTCGTCCAGGGACGGAGGAAGGGGATTACCAGGTAAAACTGCGCAACCTGGTACGTTTCCTGAGTGACGGGGACAGGGCCAAGGTATCCTTGCGATTCCGCGGCCGTGAGATGGCCCACCAGGAGCTGGGGATGGAACTCCTCAAGCGGGTTGAAGCTGACCTGCAAGAGTACGGTTCGGTCGAACAGCATCCTAAGATGGAAGGACGCCAGCTGATCATGGTCATCGCCCCGAAAAAGAAGAAGTAATCAACAGGGCACGGCAGGCCTTCTGATTATGTTTATCAACTGAATGCGGAGTATCCGAACATGCCAAAGATGAAAACCAAAAGTGGTGCTGCTAAGCGGTTTCTGAAAACTGCTAACGGTATCAAGCACAAGCACGCTTTCAAGAGCCACATCCTGACCAAAATGTCGACCAAGCGTAAGCGTCAACTGCGCGGTAGCAGCTTGCTGCATCCGTCTGACGTGGCAAAAGTCGAGCGCATGCTGCGCCTTCGTTAATTTTTGGATCAAGAATAGAGGAAGTAACTCATGGCTCGTGTAAAGCGTGGCGTCATTGCCCGTAAACGTCACAAAAAAATTCTGAAACTTGCTAAAGGCTACTACGGCGCTCGCTCGCGCGTATTCCGTGTTGCCAAGCAAGCGGTAATCAAGGCAGGCCAATACGCCTACCGTGACCGTCGTCAGAAAAAACGTCAGTTCCGCGCTCTGTGGATCGCTCGTATCAACGCTGGTGCTCGTACCAACGGTCTGTCTTACAGCCGTTTGATCGCTGGCCTGAAAAAGGCGTCCATCGAGATCGACCGTAAGGTTCTGGCTGATCTGGCAGTGAACGAAAAAGCGGCGTTTGCTGCGATTGTCGAGAAAGCTAAAGCCACCTTGGCTTAAGTACCCCCGACAGTCATCCGGGCTCACCTTCCGTGAGCTCTGATGTTAAACGTCATAAATAGGGGAAGAGCCTTCAAGCTCTTCCCCTATTTTGTATCTGGAGTCTGTACATGGAAAACCTGGATGCGCTGGTTTCTCAAGCACTTGAGGCCGTGCAACACGCTGAAGACATCAACGCCCTGGAGCAGATCCGGGTTCACTTCCTTGGCAAGAAGGGCGAGCTGACTCAGGTGATGAAGACCCTGGGCAACCTGCCTGCCGAAGAGCGTCCGCAAGTCGGTGCGCTGATCAACGTGGCCAAGGAGCGTGTGACAGAGGTTCTCAATGCGCGCAAAGCGGCTTTCGAGGAGGCGGAACTCAGCGCCAAGCTCGCCGCCGAATGCATTGACGTAACCCTGCCGGGCCGTGGCCAGACCTCTGGTGGTCTGCACCCGATTACGCGGACCCTGGAGCGTATCGAACAGTTCTTCACCCATATTGGCTACGGCATCGCCGAAGGCCCCGAGGTCGAAGACGATTATCACAACTTTGAAGCGCTCAACATCCCTGGCCATCACCCGGCCCGGTCGATGCATGACACCTTCTATTTCAATGCGAACATGCTGCTGCGCACCCATACCTCACCGGTACAGGTTCGCACCATGGAGTCGCAGCAGCCGCCGATTCGTATCGTCTGCCCGGGTCGTGTGTACCGTAGCGATTCCGATATCACCCACTCGCCGATGTTTCATCAGGTCGAAGGCCTGCTAGTGGATCGCGACATCAATTTCGCCGACCTTAAGGGCACTATCGAAGAATTCCTGCGGGTGTTCTTCGAAAAGGAACTGGCCGTGCGTTTCCGTCCCTCGTACTTCCCATTCACCGAGCCTTCTGCCGAAGTTGATATGGAATGCGTGATGTGCAGCGGTAAAGGCTGCCGGGTCTGCAAGCAGACTGGCTGGCTGGAGGTGATGGGTTGCGGCATGGTTCACCCGAACGTGCTGCGTATGTCCGGGATCGACCCGGAAGAGTTCCAGGGCTTTGCCTTCGGCATGGGCGTCGAGCGCTTGGCCATGCTGCGTTACGGTGTCAATGACTTGCGCCTGTTCTTCGACAACGACTTGCGGTTCCTTGCGCAATTTCGCTAGTCGCGCGTCCGTAACGAATCTATTAGGAGAGCAGGATGAAATTCAGTGAACAATGGCTGCGTGGCTGGGTTAGCCCGCAGGTAAGTCGTGATGAGCTGGTTGCTCGTCTGTCGATGGCCGGTCTTGAGGTTGACAGCGTAACGCCAGCCGCCGGTGCTTTCAGTGGTGTAGTGGTGGGCGAGGTGCTGAGCACCGAACAGCACCCCGATGCCGACAAGCTGCGTGTGTGCCAGGTCAGCAATGGTTCGGAGACCTTTCAGGTTGTCTGTGGTGCACCTAACGTGCGCCAAGGTCTGAAGATTCCGTTTGCGATGATCGGTGCCGAGCTGCCAGGCGACTTCAAGATCAAAAAGGCCAAACTGCGTGGCGTTGAATCCAACGGCATGCTGTGCTCCCAGGCGGAGTTGCAGATCGGTGAAGGCAATGACGGTCTGATGGAGCTGCCGGTCGATGCTCCGGTGGGTGAGGACATTCGTAGCTACCTCAGCTTGGACGATGCCAGCATTGAGGTCGACCTGACTCCGAACCGTGGCGACTGCCTGTCTCTGGCCGGTCTGGCTCGTGAAGTCGGTGCCTTGTACGCGGCCAAAGTGCAGCGTCCGGAAGTACAAGCAGTTCCTGCAGCGCATGACGAAGTGCGCCCAGTGGAAGTGCTGGCGCCAGCTGCTTGCCCTCGTTACCTGGGGCGGGTTGTTCGTAATGTCGACTTGTCCAAGCCTACTCCGCTGTGGATGGTCGAGCGCCTGCGTCGTGCTGACGTGCGCAGTATTGATGCCGCAGTGGATATCACCAACTACGTGATGCTTGAGCTGGGCCAGCCGCTGCATGCTTTTGATCTCGCCGAGATCAATGGCGGTATCCGCGTGCGCATGGCGGAAGAGGGCGAGAAGTTGGTGCTGCTTGACGGTCAGGAAGTGACCCTGCGCAGCGATACCCTAGTCATTGCCGACCACACTCGGGCCCTGGCGATTGCCGGCGTCATGGGGGGCGAGCACAGCGGTGTCACCGCCAACACTCGTGATGTGTTTCTGGAAAGTGCCTTCTTCGACCAGATCGCGGTTGCTGGCAAGGCGCGGTCCTATGGTTTGCATACCGACGCTTCCCATCGCTACGAGCGTGGCGTGGACTGGCAGCTGGCTCGTGAGGCCATGGAGCGTGCTACCGGGTTGCTGCTGGAGATCACTGGCGGTGATGCTGGCCCGATCATTGAAACCGTCAGCGAGCAGCATCTGCCGTCGGTTGCGCCTGTCACGCTGCGTGCTGAACGCATCACGCAGATGCTGGGCATGGAAATCGAGGGGGCCGAGGTCGAGCGTCTGCTCACTGCTCTGGGGTTGACTGTAGCTGCCGACGGGGCAGGGCAGTGGCGTGTTGAAGTGCCAAGCCACCGTTTCGATATCAGCCTTGAGGTTGATTTGATCGAAGAGTTGGCGCGTCTTTATGGCTACAACCGTTTGCCGGTTCGCTATCCGCAAGCTCGCCTGGCACCTCAAGCCAAGGCCGAGGCCCAGGGCGATCTGCCTGCGCTGCGTCGTTTGCTGGTGGCTCGTGGTTATCAGGAAGCGATCACCTACAGCTTCATCGATCCAAAACTGTTCGAGCTGTTCAATCCTGGCGTTGAGCCGTTGCTGTTGGCCAATCCTATTTCGGCCGACATGGCAGCCATGCGCTCTTCCTTGTGGCCTGGGTTGGTCAAGGCGCTTCAGCACAACCTGAACCGTCAACAGGATCGCGTCCGTCTGTTTGAAAGTGGTCTGCGTTTTGTTGGTCAGTTGGAAGGTTTGAAGCAACAGCCAATGCTGGCAGGTGTGGTTTGTGGCAGTCGCCTGCCTGAAGGTTGGGCGCAAGGCCGCGAAGGCGTGGACTTCTTTGACGTCAAGGCAGATGTCGAGGCCGTTCTGGGCTTTGCCGGCGCTCTTGATGCCTTCACCTTTGCCCCGGGCAAGCACCCAGCGCTTCATCCTGGCCAGACTGCACGTATTGAACGTGATGGTCGTGAAGTCGGTTATCTGGGGGCTATTCACCCTGAGTTGGCGAAAAATCTCGGTCTGGATCGTCCGGTGTATGTATTTGAACTGGTCTTGGGCGAAGTGGCTCAAGGGCGTTTGCCGAAGTTCAATGAGCTATCGCGCTTCCCGGAAGTGCGTCGTGACCTGGCATTGCTGGCGGATCGTGACGTAGCGGCCAGCGCCGTTCTGGACGTAATCCGTGAAAATGCAGGTGAATGGCTGACAGACCTCAGGCTCTTTGACGTCTATCAGGGTAAAGGCATTGATCCGCATAGAAAAAGCCTTGCCGTCGGCTTGACCTGGCAGCATCCATCGCGCACTCTTAATGACGATGAGGTGAACTCTACGACGCAAAACATCCTCACCTCGCTCGAACAAAGGTTGAACGCCACGTTAAGGAAGTGACGTATGGGGGCTCTGACGAAAGCTGAAATGGCCGAACGTCTCTACGAAGAGCTAGGCCTGAATAAACGCGAGGCCAAGGAATTGGTCGAGCTGTTCTTTGAAGAAATCAGGCACGCTCTCGAAGATAACGAACAGGTCAAATTGTCCGGTTTCGGTAACTTCGACCTTCGGGATAAACGCCAGCGTCCTGGCCGCAACCCGAAAACGGGTGAAGAAATCCCGATCACGGCCCGCCGTGTGGTCACCTTTCGTCCAGGGCAGAAGTTGAAGGCCCGAGTTGAGGCTTATGCTGGAACCAAGTCATAACGACGAGCTCCCGGTGATCCCGGGCAAGCGCTACTTCACTATTGGTGAGGTCAGTGAGCTTTGTGCGGTCAAACCGCACGTGCTGCGTTATTGGGAGCAGGAGTTTCCTCAACTCAACCCCGTCAAACGCCGCGGAAATCGCCGGTATTATCAGCGCCAGGATGTGCTGATGATCCGGCAGATCCGCGCGTTGCTTTACGATCAGGGGTTCACCATCGGTGGGGCACGTTTGCGCCTTTCCGGCGATGAAGCCAAAGATGATACGACCCAATACAAGCAACTGATCCGTCAGATGATTTCTGAGCTGGAGGATGTGCTTGTGGTGCTTAAGAAGTAATTCTTGGTTTTAAATACTTCCACTTTTCAAAAGCTTGCGGTATATTCCTCAACGTTTCCTGAGAAGTGAAACAGGTTTCACGCCTAGTCGGGGCGTAGCGCAGTCCGGTAGCGCACTAGCATGGGGTGCTAGGGGTCGAGTGTTCGAATCACTCCGTCCCGACCATATTTTTCAATGACTTAGCCCAATCTTCACAGGTTGGGCTTTTCATTTGTGGGGAGTTTTTCGGGGCTTCATCCTGTTTTCCTCTTCAAGATCGTCAGCACCGGTCCCCGCGAGTCGGTTACTGATACCATGTTCGCAGCCTCAATCAGATGCCCAAGCTCAGCGCCCGAGTAGTGACTGGTGATGCTCCGTTCTTGTGCCCCAGCAAGGCCTTCCTGTCTTCCTGGGTAACACCTGCCGCCCGAAGGCGATGGCCAAAGTGCACCCTGATGGATGCATACCCAGGGTGAGCGGGGCGAAGGTTTTCCTCCTGCCAGAGTTTCGCTGCTCTCACCCGCGCCTTCTTCCATGCCGAGTCGTTCATGCGATGCATCGCGGTACCGTTGTAAGGAAAAACCCAGTCCTTGCTCTGTCCACGCTGCTTGTCGATGATTGATTTCGCCACGCTATTGAGCACGACCAGCCGCTCATCGCCATTTTTCACGCCCGACCTTTCGTTCCGGCCGCCGAAGTCGGAAGGAATCAGGAACACGCTGGTGCCAAGTTCCGGCACCGAAATCTCCCAATCCCACCTCAACTTGCAGACCTCCTGCTCGCGACAGCCCGTGTTCACCTTGAATAGGGCCATCGTCTGCAGGTGCGCCGGCAACTCGCCGAAAAGGATTGATTGCTCTTCCCATGACATTGGGTAGGGTTCACGCACCTTTTTCTTAAGGTCCAGCTTCGCCAGCATTGGCACCGAATCAAGCCAGGGCCGCCTTTCTTCATCCCGCCACTTCCGTGCGCAAAGCGACAGAACCCGTATCACCAATGCTTTCGGCTCCATGGAAGACGCGATCGTGCAGTTCGCGATGACCGGGAAGCTGTCGTTTGCTGACTTTGCGAAGTCGATCCTTGCAGACATGGCAAGGATCGCTGTTCGCCAGGCCAGTTCCGCGGCGCTCAGCTCGCTGTTCGGCATGGCGGCCTCTGCTGCTGGGTCGTACTTCGGCGGCGGGGCGGCCTCGGCCGGCTCAACGCAGGCTGGGTATATGCGGTGAAAAGGACAGTGAGCCTGAAGGGCCGCTAGCTGATATGCAGGATCAGGTACGCCAGCGCTCCGAGGCTCAACAGGCCTACTGGGACGACGGTGTAGAGCAAGGCCTTGGCATGTCCTGCGGTTCGCTGCAGATTGACTTGCAGGTCGTCGACCCGGGCGTCCTGCCTCAGTAAATGCTGGTGAATGGCTGCAAGCGTTTGCAAAGTGGATTCGTGCTGCGTACTGGCCTGGACTGCTTGCGTGCAGAGAGTGACTTGCACGCGCTGGTCCTGCTGGGCAATGGCCTGCTCCACAGAGGTGCGGCCCTTGCTGGCCAACACGGTGATCAGTGCTTCCAGGCGCTTCGTATGCTCCTTGCCGAGTTGTTGCAGTTGCTCGAGCAACTGATCGTTGCCCTCGCGAAGGACCGACTGGTTTGCTTCGCTCAGTGCCTTCAGTTGTGTTTGCGTGTCGAGTTGAAACGCCTGGTGATGGTCGTTCAGTTGCCCTTCGAGCTTTTGGCTGTGGGTGTTAAGAGCTTGCAGGGTCTGTTGGCCTAGCGTTTCGGCTTGAGTGCTCAGCGTCTCGAGCAGATGCTCCGCCCGGGTGACTGCAAGCGCCTCAGTGCTTTGCTGGGTATCTGCCAGTCCGGACATCTGCTCGAACAGCCGCTCATTGCTTTCGTGATGGGCTAGCCGGTTGGCGTCGTTCAGGGCGTGCAGTTGCGCTTGTGTATGGGCCTGGAAGGCCTGCTGCTGTTTACTTAAAAGGCCATCGAGCGCTTCGGTTTGGCTCGATAGCGCTTGTAGGGTTTGCTGACTGAACGCTTCCGTTTGGGCGCTCAGGGTCGTTGCCAGGTCGTTAGTTCGGGTGTGTGCCTGATGTTCGGCATCGTGTTGGCCGTCCAGCAATGCTTGAAATTGTTCGTCGAGGGCAAGGCTGTTAGCGGGGTAGTGGCGATCGAGCGTTCGCTTGATCTTGCTTATCTGCGCCATCAGGCCGTCATGGCGGTCCTTGATCTCTTTGTCGAGCGGATACAGCGCACCGTCCAGCAGGGCAGTGAGTTCGTCTTTCAGTGGCGCGATCACGATATCGTTGAGCAACTGTGCCATGTCTTGCCTGGCGGCTCGCATTTCGTCTTGAACTGTGTTGTCAGTCACGTCGAGGGTTTTCCGGCGTAGAGTTTTTCCGCTTCGTTGATCAGCAAATGGGTATTCAGCACGGCCAGGAATTTGTCCATAGCGGTTGAGCCCTTGGCGATACCTGTCTTGACGGTTTGGAGGGCTTGTACGAAGGCGTCATTAACCCGTCGCTCAAAGTGTTCGGCGATTTGCAGCGAGTTGGTCATCCTGGCCAGATTTGCATCCAGTTCTGACTGTAGTTTCGCAAGGGTGTCCTGGTGGTCGTGTAGTTGTTGCAGCTTTTCTGCCACGTTTCGCTTCTGTGTTTTGAGCGCGTGCACGGTCTTCTCGATTTTCTCGGCTTGCGCGCGGAAGCCGTCAATGAAGCTTTGATGGGCAAGTGATGCATGGCGTTGCTGACTTTTACGAAAAGCCATGTCCAGCACTATCCTGTCGTTTTCGAAGTTCGACGACCAGAAGTAGCTGTCTCTGCTGTAGTCATCCAGGACATAGGCGATAGCGTGGAAGTCTTTGTCATCGAAGGTGATGCGAGGCAACCGGTCAACACATTCGCTTAAAGGCGCCTTCAGATGATCTGCAGCCACACGCTCAAATAGTTCATTGAAGATGTCTGTCCAACCCTGGCACCGTTGTTTCAGACGCTCTTTTTCCTCTTCAAGTGCCTCTTGCAGCGCTGACACGGTTTCGGAGTCTACCTTGACCGGCGAGCCTTCGAATAATGATTCAAACAGCGTCTTGCACTCGGTGTGCACTAACTTGGACAGAACGGCACCCAGCTGCTTTTGAGTCGTGTGTTGCTCGTCGAGGCTTGTTTGGTGATCTTCAAGCATCTCTAACCAGGGACTATCGGACAGCGTCGGGTAGTGCTTGCCCAGTTGTTTTTTCAACACCACCAGTTCTTCATCCAACTCTGCCTTGCGCTCTTCGTAGCGCGCTCGGAACACCGAAATTTGACCCTGTACGACGCTATCCAGTTGAAAGGCCGCGAACAACCGCGAGAACGGTCCGGACGCATCTTTGATGTCGGTAATCAGTTGCTGTCTGAATTCACTGACCACCGGTGCAATGTGCGCATAGTACTCAGGGTCGGTGTTGGCCAGATCACGAGCGGAATCGCCCAGTTCAAGCACATACAGATTGTCGGCAAAGCGTGAAGGGATTTTTAGTTCGAGAGTTTCGATCTCGCTGATCATTGCTAGACGTACTTCATGTACGTCGAGCGGAGTATTGAGGAAGCGCTTGCGCACGCTACTGAGGGAGAAACAAGAAGTCACTACCACGCGAAAACGTACTGGCTGGCTTGCCCAGTGAGCCAGTTCCTCGATCCGCAGGTTTTCCGGTCGAAGGAAGCCCAGGCTGCTGGCTTGGGTCACTAGTAGCACCAGGTCCGCCACGGTGGCATAACGACGAGCGAGCTGTTCTACCAGTTGTTGTTCGTTTCGGTTGCGTGCGTCCAATCCGGGCAAGTCGATCAGCTTGACGTCCACGTCCAGCGCATTGCCAGACTCGGCCGGGAACAACCGGTCGGGGATGAGGATATCGGTCAGGTCTGTATTCTGCCGGCTGCCTTGCTCGACTGTGCGGCGAATATCGGCCAGTGCCTGAGTAGCCTGTGCCTCGTCCATTGGCTGGTCACCCCCGATGTACCAGTTGTCATCGGGCGCACGACCGTAGCGTAGCGGCATGGCCGTGGCAGACTTGCCCACGGCTTGGCCGCCACGCAGCACACGGGCCACTTCGTCGTGAGTGCTCGACGCTAGCCCAAGCAGGTCGAGAATGAGGGTGGTCTTGCCGACTTGCGTCGCACCATAGACCACCACCGTCACTTGGTCGGAGCGCCTGACCTGATTACTGACCTCCGGCGCCAGTTCGTGAACAAACCGGTCGAAGGCTTGCAATGCCCAATCGTGACGTTGTCGATGGCGCTCAAGCCAGGTAGCGGGAATGGGCACGGTCGATCTCGGTTTCCAGATTGCGCCGCGAAACCTCCAGAGCCCGCAGTGACCGGGCCAGCGCATCGCGTTCGGCGAACTGGTCAATGTCAACGCCGTAGGCAAGGCTCAGATTGCGCTGGATACGTGCCTCTATCGTCTCCATCAGTTCGTCATAGTGCTCAAGACTGGTCTCGACCAAGTGATCTTTGAAGCGCTCGATGCTGGCGCCGATGAAGTTTCGTTTGCCTACATCGTAGTGATGCACCGAGCTGGCCGCTTTGTAGCCAATGAACCCAAGCCCCAACATGCCGGTTGCGGCCATCGATAAGGTGGCGCCAAGGCCAGTGGCTGCGCCCCCGGCCAGCGCGGGAATCACGTCGAAGCTTCCGTCAATGGCTAAATCCACGGCAGTGATTGCAAGCAGGGCACGGATGGCTTGCTGGGCACCTTGGGTAAACTTGGGCAGCGTTTCGCCAATGTCTTTGGCGAGCTGGACGGGGTCGTAGTTCACCAGTTGCGAGGTGTCTATGACGCCGCGCCGGCACAGTGCGATGCCCTGGCTCATGCGCAGGTATTCCATGGTCAGCGCTGGTAGGTATTGTAGGGCAGTATTGAACTGCTGGGTTCGAGTGGTGCCGGTGTCGAGATGATTTTCGCTGGAGGTCTCGTTGAGCAGCAGGCAAACGTGTTTTTGAAGTAACTGCGGGTCGACCCTGTTGCTCAAGGGGGAGATGGCTCCACCATCGGCTTTTTCGTAACCGAGGTACTGCCCAGGCCGATCTTCATTGCGCAGGCTTAACAGGGCCTGGGGGTCGAGATGCTCTTTGGGGGCATGGCCCAGTGCGAGCAGGTCGTTGGCAACGTGGGTCAACGCAAGATAGGTGGCATCAACGGGGGTTTGGCCGGCCTGGTTTTCCCAGTGTAGATTGATGCGATCGATAAAGCGTTGCTCGGTTTCGCTGGCATTGAGCAGGAAGAAGTCCTTGGCGGTCCGTAGTTTGTTGCCCCAGCCTTCTTCCTCGTCGCCGTAGGCTTTTTTGGCGCTGACCGTGGCTTGAAGTGCATATTGGTCAACGTAATGGTGCAAGGACTTCTGATACTTTTTGCGGTAGCTGACGACTGACTGGCGGAATTTGTTAAGGATGGAGTCAATCAGTGCGTCCTGGGCGCTGGAGCGTGCGCCGGCGTCTTCGACCAAAGATTCGAGCAAGGTCACAGCGGCTTCCAGTTCCAACTCTACGATGGAACGCAGATCCGTCAGGCGCTGGTGGTGAATGCTTTCAGGCACCTGGGCGTATTTGGCCAGCGCTTCGATCAGTTGTGGAACCCAGTGCGCGCGGTACTCTTCGCCACGCCCGACGCACAGGATGCGATCCAGTTCCTCGGCAGGTACTTCGCAGGCTTCCGCGGCCGAAAGGCGCAGCGTGTCACGCTCATCGTCGCTTTTACCTTCGGTACGGCCGATGGTAATGATCGGTTGGCGGCCCTGAAGGGCGTTTTCCAACATGTCGATCAGTACTTCGTTAGTTGCGTTAGTCGCCAGGGCATTGGCGTTGGTGACCATGATGCTGCCCATAGCATGCTTGAGCGTGTCGCGCATCTCCTCCTGCCACAGGCTGTTGGTACGGCTTAGCCGTTCGTATCCAGGCAGCAGCAAAAAGCCGAAGCCATCACTGAAGTGGCGGCGGGGCACATACAAACGCAGCAGCAGGAAACGTTCACCGGTAGAGAAACTGCGCAGTTCCTTTGCCAGTGTCTCCTGGTTGATCTCATGTTCTTCGCCGTACTCATCCACGCCACGGGCGTAGGGTGCTTCACAGTCTCGCTCGAGGATAAACAGCGGGCGACATTCGCCACGGCCCGGATTGTCCTGCAGCCAATCATCCAGACCGTAGAGTTCACGTAGCAAGTGGGTTTTGCCGGCGCCTTGGGTGCCGCCTACGCAAATGAAATAAGTCGAGTGCATTTCGCGAATGACTAGCAACTTGCGTAACACCGCGCGAATTTTTTCGCGCTCGGCGTTGGTGCGGTCGAATTGCACGGCGATGTTGAGGATTTGCCGCAGTGCTTCCTTGACCGGGTCGATAAGGGTGGCGTACATGCCGGAACTCCTTGTTAAACGGTACTTGGCGAGTGTGGCCAAGCCCTGACGAAGCCTTGAGGCGAATCTGGCTACGCCGCAGAAAAATGGTTCGCGAATATATCGACCGCCTAACGGAAATGTTTAGCGGTCGTTTTCACGACAATGATTGCGTACTGGTTGGCGGTGCGCCAATACTGGACTGCCCCCGGAAAGGTAGACATCCCCGGCCTATTTATAGGCATGTGAGCCGGGTTGCTTACTGATCAGTTTCATCTTGCTCATCAGCTTGCGCACCTTGAACCGCCCAATATTTATGCCGTTCTCTCGCATCATGCATATGATAGTTCGGCTGCCCGCCGCGCTGCGGCTTTGGGTGAACAGCTCGTTCACACGGCAGCGCAAAATCAGCCGCTCAATGTTCGGAAATCGACGCTTGCGGCAGTGCGCGTAATAGCAAGATCGGGTGACTTCAAATACCGAGCACAACAGATCAACAGGTTCTTCAGGGTAAAGCTGATCAATTAACGCGAACGCTCGTATTCTTCAGTCATCAAGAGCGTGGTGGCCTTTCTTAGGATCGATTATTCCCATTCCAGCCGATTGATTCGGGCTTCCAGTTCCTGATTTTTTTTGCTGCTCGGGCGTCAACACTTTGCTTTACGGAGTCACTCCATTGCGCTCTTGCTGAAGCTGGTTAACCCAGCGACGTAGCGCAGATGCGACAACTCCAAGTGAATGACAGGCTTCGATGTAGCATAGCCTTGATCAAGTACGAGGCCTGCGGCCTCTCGTTTGAATTCAGCGGAAAAGGAACGACGTTGTGTGGTCATCAGACACCTCTATCTGGTGAGCATTCTCGCCTAAATGGGTGTCCGGAATCATTAGACCGCTACAGTTCAAGGTCGCGTCAGTCAATGTTGATGCGGACATGTGTGTGGTTTAGGTGATTTATAGGTTGAGGCCCCTAGGTCGGGGCCTCAAGCTTATATCTCCTTCATGGCAGAATAAACCACATCCGCTATGACTCTGTGAGCATAATCATTCGGGCTATGAAGGCCATTTGCTGTTAAGTCGTAAAATCTCTTATTTTTATTTACTCGATCCCATGCTGAAGTTAGATCGATCGCCATTACGTTGTCGTTTTCAATTGCAATGTCTTTTAATGCGGCTGCATATTTATTGAAATAGTCGTGGTTATGGATTTTAGATTTAGGGTTGGGTCTGATAGGACTTATCAATATAAATTGAGTGTCATGATTTTTTAGCCTTACTTTTTTAATTATACTCTCTAGGTTGGCCTTGTACTTGGTAGGGGTAATGTTGTTGCTGTCGTTCATGCCAAATGCGAGAACGATAATGTCGGATTTTTTGTCGTTTAGTTTTGTATCTATCCACCAACTAGCATTTAGGGAGCTAATTTCAGGTACGGAATTGTTTCTGTACATGAACCTGCCGGGAGAGTTTTTTTCAAGTGTCGACATTACAAGGTTTACGTATCCGTGCGTAGTGTCGGATCCATAACTAATTGAGTCTCCAAAAAAAGTCAGTCTCATTTTTTTTATTTCTTTTGGTTTTTTAATGAAGCCGACTTTCTTTATATGGTAAAAATCTTCTTTCTTGTAAGTTACTGCATACTGGTATCGTTTGAATTCATTGGAAACCTTGACCCCGTATGTGCTCATTTCTGACCATGAAGGTTCAAGAAATCCTGCCGGAGCTTCATTGATTTTGGAGCCTGGGAGAATCAGTATCCCGCTTTGAGTAATGGAGTAGTCTTTTTCATTTTCAAATATTTCACCCGTTGATGGGTTGTACACAGAAATTACTTTCTTCGGCTGGAATGCTGTTTTGTAGAGTTTGGGGAATTCTTCGCTTACAAAGAATGTCTCTCCAATAATTATCTCGCCCTCAAGAGGTGGGCTTTCCATAAATTCAGAAGTTGACAGGCTAGGGTTGCAGTATTTTGTGTTGCATGTTTCGTATTCTCTCCCTTTTGTAACATCCTCTGCATTGGAGTTTGAACAGAAGGAGGCAAGTGTGGATAAAAAAATTAAATGCGTAATTCTCATGTTTGGCCTATTAATAAATAGATGGTTGGAGAATGATTCACTTGTCTTTGTGAGTGCAAAGCTGCAGTAATTCTATCAGGTTTGTCAATTTTTCGGTGGTTGGTGAGCTCTAAATTATTCGAAAACAAAAAACTATAATCAAGCCGTAGTCGCTTAAGATCCTGAATCGTCCGTATTCTCTAGACACCTAGCAAGCTCATTACGTAGCGTTTTTCAAACTCTACCGGTGACAGCTGACTGTTGAAACCATTGCGGCGTTTTGCGTTGTAGAACATCTCGATGTAATCGAACACAACACTACGAGCGTCTTGCCGCGAGATGTAGATTTTCCGCTTGATCCGTTCCCGTTTCAAAAGCTGGAAAAAGCTCTCGACCACGGCGTTGTCATGACAGTTGCCTCGGCGACTCATGCTGGTAACCAAATTGGTTACCTCCGAAAAACTGCGCCAATCGGAGCTGCTGTACTGGCTGCCTTGGTCGGAATGAACCATCACCTCTTGCTTCGATTTACGCTTCTAAACCGCCATCAACAACGCGTCAATAGCTAAATCACTGGTCATCTGCGACTTCATTGACCAGCCAACGACCTGACGAGAAAACAGATGCAACACCACAGCCAGCCTTCATGCGTGCGAATGTAGATGATGTCGGTAACCCAAACTTTGTTGGGTTCTACGACATCAAACTGGCGCTTCAGCAAATTGGGTGAGGCGACCGCTAGCTTACCGCCTTACTTGCCAAGGCGTCGTCGATAACCTGTCTGAGAGCGCTGGCCTTCAAGGCGAATTAGCCTCGCCACACGATGCCGGCCACAGTCTTCACCAACCTCGGGCAGATCGTTCTGGACTTTGCGATACCCATATACGCTGCCGCTCTCCAGCCATGAGTGCTTGATCAAGCCGAGCAGTCGCTGGTTGTCTTTGGCGCGTACAGATTGCGGCTCGAACAGCTAGGCGTAATAACCGCTGGGATGTACTTTAAGCATCAGGCAAAGCCGTCGAATCGAATAGTCGCCCGCGCGCTGCTTGATAAAGGCGTACTTCAGACGCACTCTTTGGCAAAGTACGCGGCGGTCTTTTTAATATGTCTCGCTCTTCAGTGGCGCGCTTGAGTTTCGCTCGCAAACGACACAGTTCATCGTCCTACTGTCGTTCTTCCTACGGTTTGCTGTAGCGCTTTATACATTGAAACACTAAGGCGGGCCGCCACATTACTTTGAAACCTGACTTGAAGTCGTCTGAGGCTGTGCTGAAAAGCTCTTCCCATACGTGGCTCTTGGCAAAGCAGAAGCCATTTGTAATGATTTTATTTTCCAGTAATATTAAAAGACGGTAAGTGTCTTTTGAGATAAGTGCCTACTGAAGTTTGCTGTTCGGTTGAAAAGAAAATCCTGTGTTCCCTGGGTTTATGTAGTGTTTAAAAATTTGAGAATTATTGGTGTTGCTAATGTTGTGGGTCTTGTTTAATTGGGAAGATTGGGAGTCTTTCGTGATGGTTTATCCAATTTCAGCTGTTTGTTTGGGTTGGGACGCTTATCACAATCTTGATCGTTCATTTTCGTGGTTATATTCCAATGTTTTGGGCCAACGTCTTGGCGGGTGGGATTGCGGGTGGGGTGGCTATGCAGGTTTGTATGATGACTGCGCCTTTATAAGGATTACCGTGAGAACGTTCGGTAGTCGGAAGTTCAGGAACGTTTACAGCGACAACGGGAGTCATCAGATGTTGATGTGCGTCCTGTCGAATTGGCAGGCGGGGTAGCTGGGTTGGAGTCAGTGAAAGTCTTTATGGTACTGATTTTATACTGGGCAGATTCTAAATGATTCCGAGAGAGTTTTCGGCGGTCAGCTATATAAATAGCTCTTGCAGGTTCAATAAGTATCGTAGGCTGTTGACAGTAAATTACTGTAAGCGATTCTGATAAATGTCTTGGATAAGTTTCAGGTTGTTCAGGAAATCGATAAAGAAAAATTATCAAGTGTGTCTCGCGAAAGTTTGTTTTTTTACACTTAGATTTTATCTCCAATCAAATTTAACCCTGTCTACCCCCCCATAAGCCTTGTCGACGAGCAGCGTTTGTCGACCCCATTGCGCAACCTGCAGACATTCAGCGGCAAGCCTGAAGCGCTGACGACGATCAAGCCCAAGCTAGGTTATGCCGCGGGGGTGGAAGTAACTGCCCCAAAAACGCTTCCGGAGAGCGTCAGCGCCGATATGAGCGCACCCATCGTCGCGAAAGGCCTCGGTGCCTTGAACATCACATCGATCGATTCCCTGACTGACGCGTAGCGCCAGACGCTGATCCCCATCATTTTAGGCAAATGAGCTTGTCTTTTCGGCGTGACGGCGAGGCGCAGCGTTCAGAAGGTGGCTCGCTCAACTTTATAAAAGAGCTTTTCTTGCGTGCCTCCATTCAGCGGCGTTGTCGATTTGTGCGAGAGTTGCCCACCGATTTTTTCCATGGCCCGCTGTGAGCGGATATTTTGCCCCGAAACATGGAACCAGACGGTATCCACCCACTGGAAGGCGTGTTCGAGCATCAGTTGTTTGAGTTCTTTGTTGGCGCTGCCTCCCCATTTCTCGCGAGAGAGAAAGGTGTAGCCGATGGCAACTTCACGTTTTTCTTCGTTGAACTCGTAGTAGCGGGAGCTACCGACGATCTTGCCGCTGTGACGATCGATCACGATCAGTACGCTTTTCGCCGTCAGGGCGTCGTTGAACCATTGGCGAAATACCGGTTCCTGATAGCGCGTTGTGCTCTGGTGCTGCGCCCAGATCAACGGGTCGGATGCAACACGGTACAGGGCTTCGAAGTCTCCGGCGGCCAATGGGCGCAGCTCGAGTGACTGGCTAACGAGTGACGCAGCGAGGGGGAGTGTGTGCATCGTTGGTCTCCGGAGGGCAAGGCGTCGAATGATTGCGCGAAGCTCGGCAGATGAGCAAGATGCCCCGCGCGTCTGATGGGCGAGGCCCTTGGCAGGCGCACTTCGATCTGGAGAGCGCTGTGGCCCATCTCGGTTCAACGCAAGGCACTACACGGCAAGAGCGCAAGCGCTCTGATCACATCAATGGATGGCGGCGCGACCATGAAACACCTCATTACTCTGTTGGCATGCACACTTTCACTGGCTTCGTCCGTGTGGGCGGAGGGCAAGCGGGTCTTGCCGGCCAGCGCGCAAGTCGAGGGCGGTTATCTCTCGTCGCAGTTGTTGCTAAAGCCCTGTGTGGATGTGGCGGCTCTGGGCTTCGGCGCGGATGACAGTGTGCACCAAGAGGCCGCGGTCGCACGCAAGGCCTTGCCGGCAGGGACTTGTGAGGATGCGGTGCTGGTGGAAAAGCTGTTCAAGGCGCGCTTTCTGCAGTACGGCTCGATTGCCCTGGTGGACGCCCCGTGGACGCTGGCGCAAAGGATCGAGCGCCAAAACCGCGCCATCAGTCGTTGTCAGGACCGCCAGTGCCTCACCCGTGAGCTGGACACGGTGATTGCCCAGCTGTCGCCGGTGTATTTCGGCGCCAGCCGGGCGTGGCCCCGGGGCAAGGGGTTGTGCGCGACCGAGGCGCTGGCGATGCCCGCGAACAAGGCCTTGGCCGTCCTGGGGGCCGGCCCCGGCCAGCAGGTCACCGCTGAGTGCGGCGAGGAGGGGGTGATTGCTTCCAGCTGCCGTGGCCCGCATGGCCGGTTGCTGTTCTTGAGCTGTGGCATGAGCGGCAACCAGGTCAATGCGAGCCAATGGCTTTACCGTGTCGGCAAGGCACAACCCGAGCCGTTGTTCGCGGTCGCTGATGGCCCGCTGGGAGTGCTGGAGAGCTCCTGCAATGGCATGCCCGACTTGATGACCAGTGCGCGGGTCAGTGCCGGGGAGCACAGCGACACCTTCTATCGCTACGACGGCAAGGCCTATCAGCAGGTGTATTCCTACATCAGCACCTTCGTTGGCACCGACGCCAACGGCAATGACCTGTCGATTGCCCAGGCGGGCACGCGGGTTTCGGTCGATTGTCGCTAGGGGCTGATTGCTCACGCGGCGCGGCAAGGACCAAGATTGGCCTGCCTGCGCCGACCTCACGGCTGCCAACTTGATCAATGCCCGCAGCACTGCAGCCAGGCTGGGATGCTCCTGGCCGGGCTGGGGCTGGGCGTGTTCTGACTAGAGCCCGGCGCCGCCGGGTTGCGCCCGCAGCAGTTCATCGAGCACTCCGAGGAAGGCTTCCACCAACGGGCTGCGTCCTTGCCTGCGCGTCAGCACCAGCAGTTGCGCGGTGGCGCTGGGGTCCGCCAGGGGCCGATAGGTCACGCCCTTTTTCGCCAGGGTCTGGGTACAGCGGGGCACCAGGGCAATGCCCCGGCCGGCGGCGACCAGGGCGATGATCGAGGTGATCTGTCGGCCGCTGGGGCCCGGGCGCAGCGGCAGGCCGTTGCGCCGGTAGAGTTGTTCGATGGCGTCGTTGAGCCCCGAGCCGTAGTCGGCGGGAAACTGAATCAACGGATGCTCGCTGAGCTCGGCCAGGGTCACCTGCGCCTGGGCGGCCAGGGGGCTGTCGCTGGAAATCGCCGCCACCAGCGGCTCATCCCCCAGGGACAAGGCCTGGATGTCGCTCTGCTCGCTCGGCGGTTGCATGCGGCTCATGCCGATGTCGATGCGCCCATCGACAATCTGTGACCACTGGCTGACCGAGGCACCTTCCACCAAGGTCAATTGCACGTCCGCAAAGCGCTGGGCGAAGGCCTGGATCGCCTGGCTGAACAGGTCCGACAGGGCGATGGAGCTGGCGTAGCCCAGGGACAGTTGCCCGGCGCAGCCTGCGGCCAGCTTGCCGGCCATGACCTGGGCCAGCTCCACTTGCTCCAGCACCGCGCGAGCGTAGGGCAGGAAGTGCTGGCCCTGGGCGGTGAGGGTCACGGTACGGCTGGTGCGGTCGAACAGGCGAAAGCCCAGTTCGGTTTCCAGGGCTGAAATCTGCCGGGTCAGTGGCGGTTGCGCCAAGTGCAGGCGCAGGGCGGCGCGGCCGAAGTGCAGCTCTTCGGCCACGGTCAGAAAATAACGCAACCTGCGTAGATCGAGCATCCTGTTCCCTGGGTATTGATCGGTCGGAAATCGGTATTGGTCTTGGCTTGGCGGCGTATTTTATAAAGGCCTTTCGTCATAAAACGAGAGGTTTCATGAATTCGCGTCAGCATTGTGCTCGCATCGCCCTGTTTTTGTGTGGTTGTGCGGCATTTCTCAACTTGTATGCGACCCAGGGCATTCTCCAGGAACTGGCCCAGAGCTTTCAGGTGAGCATTCGCGAAGCCGGCTGGAGCATTACCGTCACCACCCTGGCGGTGGCACTCACTGCGCCTTTCGTCAGCCGTTTCACCGGGCGTTTCGCCCAGCGCCGGGTGATTGTGGTGGCCGCGCTGTTGCTGGCGCTGCCGGCGGTGCTGGCGGCCTATGCCGGCAGTTTTACCCAGTTGCTGGTCTGGCGCCTGGTGGAGGGGATGCTGATCCCGGTGGTGTTCGCCACCAGCGTGGCCTACATCGGCGACCGCTGGAGCGGTGGCACCGTCACTGAAGTCACCAGCCTGTATGTCGCCGGCACCGTGCTGGGCGGGTTCGCCGGGCGCTTCATCACCGGCTTCATGACCGAATACGTGGGCTGGCGCGAAGCCTTTGCCTTGCTCGCGGGCCTGAGCCTGCTGATTGGCGTGGCGATTCATTGCCTGTTGCCGGCCAATCCTCCCCTGCAGGCCCCCCGTGCCACCGGGCATCTGAGTGCCCTGCGCGAGTTGTGCCGGCGGCCCTTGCTGGCCGCTTACGGCGTGGGGTTCTGCGTGCTGTTCTCGCAGGTGGCGACCTTTACCTACGCCGGGCTCTACCTGAGCCAGGCCCCCTTCGACCTGGGCGCCGCCGCCCTGGGGGCGATCTATAGCGTGTTCCTGCTGGCCCTGGTGGTGATTCCCATCGCCGGCCGCCTGAGCAAATCGCGGCCCCAGGCCCAATTGCTGGTGGCTGCGGCGCTGCTCGGGGTCTGCGGCTCGGCCCTGACCTTGTTGCCGTCGCTGTGGCTGATCGTGCTGGGCCTGGCCTTGAGCTCCACCGGGGTGTTCCTGGCCCAGGCCGCCGCCAACTCCTTCACCACCGCCACTGCCCGCCACAACAAGGCCGGCGCCGTGGGCCTGTACCTGACCTGCTACTACCTGGGCGGCAGCTTCGGCGCCGTGGCCCCGGCCCTGCTCTGGAGCCGCTGGGGCTGGCAGGGCTGCGTGGCGTTGATCGTGCTGTTCCAACTGCTGTCGTTGCTGATTGCCTGGGGCGGCTGGAAGCCCCTCAACCCTGAAACCCCGGTCGCAGCCCGCGCACCGTCCAACCCGATAGATTCATCATCCAACAAGGAATACGTGAGGTGACCATGAATAACGTACTGACCCGGCAGAGCCAGTTGCTGAAGATTGTCGAACCTGTGTTGAACGACATGCCGGCCAGTGTCTTGAAGCATGCGCTGTTCGAAGCGTTCTGGAGCGAAGAGGGCGCCCTGGTGGACATCGAGAATGCCTTCGAGAAACTCACCTCGCGTCGCCACGAACCGGCGGTGCTGCGCAAGTTCTTCGCCAGCTGGTCGAAGACCAACAATTCCGCCACCAGTGTTTCCGGCCTGGCCAACCGCATCACCCTGCTGGCCCGTTCCGAGCAGGGTTCGGAAGCCGCCGAGGGCCTGTACCGGGCTTGCGGCAGCCTGCAGCGGATTACCGATGAAGACCTCGGCGCCCTGGGCAATACCCTGCATTCGGATCTGTTCTACAACATGGCCACGCCGATCTGCGGCGATGACCAGTGGTTGCTGAAGGAGAATTGCCTGCCCTCGGCCCAGGCCTTCAAGGACTGGACGGATTTTCGCCGTCTGCGTGACCGCGACCTGTTGCAAGGGCTGCTGACCACCTTGATCCACGAGGTCTACACCCATGGCGAAGTGGAGTTCATCCACCCGCTGTACAAGCAATGGTTCGTCCGTGACATGGGGGTTCCGACCGAGAAGGCGCGGACCACCGTGGCCTGGGTCACGGTGCACACCGGCGGCACCGAGAGCAATCACTTCGCCCATGCGGTGGCTGCGGTCAACGAGTTCGTTGAGGCCATGCAGGTGCGGGTCGACCCGCAGACCGCGCGGGAAATCTTTGCCGAATACCTGCAGCGCAAGGCGCGGGTGATGCGCGACTGCGCCCAGCTGTTGCGTTGACGCCCCAGGCCCGGCCCCGGCAACGGGGCTTGTGGCCGCGCCGGGCTCGCCTATCCTGTTGCGGGTTCATCCTTTCCTTTCATTTTGCAGCCTGTCTCGACGATGAATGATCTGAAACACCCTGTCTCCCCGGAGGCATTGCCGGCGTCCGATGTGTCGGTGCGTCGCCGCTCCCTGGTGGCCGGTTGCGGCGCCCATGCGGTGCACGACGGCCTGACGGACGTGATCTACGTTCTGCTGCCGATCTGGCAGTCGCAGTTCGCCATGAGCTACGCCCAGATCGGTCTGTTGCGCGGTGCCTACTCCGGCATGATGGCCGGCTTCCAGTTGCTCGCCAGCCGCGCGGCCAAGCGCTGGGGGCGCGAGCGCCTGTTGGTGGGCGGCACGGCCCTGGCCGGGGTGGCTTACCTGCTGGCGGGGCAGGCGACGGGGCTTGGGGTGTTGCTCCTCGCGCTGCTGCTCGGGGGGCTGGGCGCCAGTACCCAGCACCCGCTGGCGTCTTCGATGATCACCGACACCCACGAGGCCGGTGGCGGGGTCAAGGAGGCCCTGTCGCAGTACAACTTCGCCGGAGACATCGGCAAGACCCTGATTCCCGGGCTGGTGGGGCTGCTGCTGACCCTGATCAGCTGGCGCGCCAGCGTGACCCTGATCGGCCTGCTGGGGGTGGGCGCCGCGCTGGCGTTGTGGTGGCTGATCCCGTCCCGGGCGGTAACCCTGGCCATGCAGGAAAAGGCGCCGAAGACGGTCAAGGGCCAGGGTTCGGTCGGCGGCCTGCGGGCGCTGATCGTCACCGGCACCCTGGACAGTGCGGTGCGCATGGGCTTTCTGACGTTCCTGCCGTTCCTGCTCAAGGCCAAGGGCGCCGGCACCGCCGGGATCGGCCTGGCCCTGACCCTGCTGTTTGTCGGCGGCGCCTTCGGCAAGCTGCTGTGCGGCTACCTCGGCGCGCGCATTGGCATGATGAAGACGGTTTGGATCACCGAATTCACCACGGCCAGCCTGATCGTGCTGGCGGTGTTCCTGCCCTATGGCGCCTTGATGGTGATGCTGCCGCTCCTGGGGCTGGCCCTGAACGGCACCTCGTCGGTGCTCTACGGCGCGGTGCCGGACCTGGCGGGGGCGGGCAAGCGCGAGCAGGCGTTCTCGCTGTTCTACACCGGCACCATCGGTGGCGGGGCGCTGGCCCCGGTGCTGTTCGGCAGCCTTGGCGACGTCACCGGGATTCCCCTGGCGGTGATGGCCCTGGCCGCGACCCTGCTGTTGACCCTGCCACTGTCCTGGTATGTGCAGCGCGGCCTGGACGCCGATGCTCGGTCCCTGGCAAGCCCGGGCTGATAGTCCTGGCCAGGCTTCCAGATGCAGGCCCGCAGCTGTGCGCCCGGGCCTGCTGCCTGTTGGCGGCCAAGTTGCGCCGCTAGCCGTGCAGGCGTCGCTCAAGCGCCGCATCGGGTGCCGGCGTCGCCAGGCGCTTGGCCAGTTCGACGAATCGCTCCAGGCAGCGTGAATCCAGGGGTTCACGCCAGCTGACGGTCTGCTCCAGCACATAGGGCTCGGCCAGTGGCACATAGACCACCCCGGGGCGCTGCAGCGTCGCCGTGTAATCGGGAACGATGGCCACCCCGCGCTCCGCCGCCACCAGGGACACCAGGGTGGTCATCTGCGTGGCCGTCGGCCCCAGGCGCGGGATGATCGCGCTGTGGGCGCAGAGCTCCTCCAGCGCGCTGTTCAGCGCCGAGCCGTAGGTGCGGGGAAAGGTCACGAACGGCTCGCCCGCCAGCTCGGCAAAGCCCAGGCTGCTTCTGCCGGCGAAGGCGCTGCGCGACGGCACCGCCACCACCAGCGAATCGCGTGAACTCACCAGCGACTGCAAACCGTGCGCCGGCAATTTCGGCGCGCCCCAGCCAAAGCCGATATCCAGGCTGCCATCGATCAGCTGCTGGCGCTGGCTGGCGGTGGACACCTCGCGAAACGCCAGCTCCACCTCCGGCAGGCTGCGGCTGGTGTTGCGGATCATCTCGGAGAAGGCGTTGGACAGCGGAATCGAGCTGGCATAGCCGATGACGATGCGGCCGATGGCGCCGTGGGCGAGTTTGCGCGCCGTGGCCTCGGCCTCGCCGACGGCGCTCAGCACTCCCCGAGCCTGCTGCAGAAACAGCTCGCCCTCCGGGGTCAGGCACACGGTGCGGGTCGAGCGTTCGAACAGGCGGATTCCCAGGCGGGCCTCCAGGGCGGCGATATGCCGGGTCAGTGGCGGCTGGGCGATCCGCAGGCGCAGGGCGGCGCGGCCGAAGTGCAGCTCATCGGCAACGGTGACGAAATAACGCAGACGGCGAAGTTCGAGCATTTCTTGTTTTTCCAGTATCAATCACGACGCAAACAGTATTGGCCGGTATTTCCGACTGTCATCAGAATGTAAGACGACCCGCCTAGAGCCGCTTTCCAGGTTGCCGGGGCAACATGGGCAGAGGCTCGGGGCACTCTGTTTTCCGAACGATTTCGCAGGTACAAAAATGACAAACAGCGAAGCCACGGCAGTGCGTTTTTCCTTGTCCAACCGGGCACTGGGCCTGAGCGCTCCAGGCACCTCGAGCATGCGCAGCAAAGCCAATGCACTGAAGGAAAGCGGGATCAAGGTCATCAACTTCGCCGCCGGGGAGTTGTCGTTCGACGCCTGTGAGGACATGCGCGCCGGGGCCATCGAAGCCATTGCCAATGCGCGCAACCGCTACACCCCGCCGATCGGCCTGCCGGCCCTGCGCGAGAAGCTTGCGCAACGGGTCAGCCAGCGCACCGGGGTGGCGTTCGCCGCCCACGAGGTGGCGGTCACCGCCGGGGCCAAGCAGGCGCTGTACAACGCCTGCATGGTGCTGCTCAACCCCGGCGACGAGGTGATAGTGCCAACCCCGTACTGGGAAACCTTTCCGACCCAGATTCGCCTGGCGGGCGCCACCCCGGTGTGCGTCGAGACCCGCGCCGACCGCTACCGGCTGACGGTCGAAGCGGTGCGGGGAGCGCTCACCGAGCGCACCCGGATGATCGTCATCAATACCCCCAACAACCCCACCGGCACGGTCTATGAGCGCGAGCAACTGCTGGCGATCGCGCAACTGGCCCAGGAACGGCAGCTGTGGGTGATGTTCGACGAGTGCTATCGCGGCCTGGTGCGCGAGCCCCATGAACACCACAACATCCTCGCGCTGTTCCCCGCGCTGAAGGCGCAGACGGTACTGATCGACTCTTTCTCCAAGAGCCAGGCGGTGACCGGCTGGCGAGTCGGCTATGCCTGTGCCCCGGCGCCGGTGATCGCCGCCATGCACAACCTGCAGGGGCACACCACCTCCAACCCCAGCAGCCTGTCGCAGTACGCCGCGCTCAATACCCTGAGCGCCGATTCGTCGCACTTCGCCGCCCTGGTCAACCCGTTCCTGCAACGCCAGTTGCACGCCGCGCGCACCTACCTGGACCGCCTGGAAGGGGTGACCTATGCGCCACCGGAAGGCGCGTTCTACCTGTACATCGATGTCTCTTCCAAGCTGGGCGGCTACTACCAGGGGCAAGCGGTACGGGATGTGGATCACCTCGCCGACCTGCTGCTGAGCGAGGCGCACATCGCCGTGGTGCCCGGCTCCGGCTGCGGCGACCCGAACTGCCTGCGGATTTCCTATGCCGTGGAATATGAAGAGCTGATCGAGGGGCTGACCCGTTTCGCCCAGTTCATCTCGGCGATCGTCATCGACTGACACCGTTGCAGAAAACCCAATCCCCCGGGGGGATCGAGCCTGTTCCCGAGCCGTTGCCGTGGTTCGGGCCGGCGTCGCTCATCTTGTTGTCCGTGCAGTGAAGAATAATTACAGGAGAGAAACATGGAGAGTTCCCGCAAGGCGTTCATCGGCTACGTGCACCAGGCGCTGGTGGATGTCGAGGACCGGAATCTGGTGGAGGCGCTGCTGAGCGGCTTCGAAAACCACCCCGACAAACTGGACGGCTACTGCCTGACCTACCAGCGCATGACCTCGCGCCGCTGGTCCGAGGATTCGCTGTGCACGTTCTTCTGCGGCTGGCGCAGCCCCGACGGCGCGGCCCATGCGGTGTCGAGCATCATCGTGCGGCTGCTGCAGGAATCCGCGGAGCTGCCCGGCGACGACAACAAGCTCAAGCTGCTGGCGGCCGCCCGGCATTGCGGCGAGATCATCGTCGAAGACGTCGGCCTCGGTGAAATGCACGGCCATCCCCACCATTCCAAGCTCTACCACCGCATGGCCTCGGCGATCTGCGGCTCGGACAACTGGCGCTTGCAGGACAAGTACCTGAACCCGATCACCAAGGAATTCTCCACCTGGGTCGGGGAGAAGCGTCCGCTGGCGCCGAACCTGGTGGAAGCCCTGGAAATGATGGCCCTGACCGAACTGTTCAACACCGGCGAGTACAACCTGATGACGCCGCTGTGGAAGAACTGGCTGCGCGAGTCCTGCGGCTACCCGACGGGGGAGGCCAACCGCATCGCCGGTTTCCTCAGCGTCCACTGCGGCGCCGTCGAGGCACGGCACTTCCGCCACGCCACCGACGCCCTGCGGCTCTACACCGAGGCCACCGGCCAGCAGATCAACTACCGGCGCATTGCCGCGCTGTCCGACGAATACGTGATGCGGGCCTGCGCGCACCTGGAAAAAATGGCCTCCGTCCTCAAGGAGTAGGGCGCCCGTGCCCCACGCCGGGCAGCGCGCCTGCCCGGCAACCCCGACCTGATTGCGCTTTGCGCCCACTACTGGAGCACCTTGAACATGCGTCTCGAATCCGACTCGATGGGGTCCATCGCCGTACCGTCCAACCGCTACTGGGGCGCTCAGACCGAGCGTTCCATCCACAACTTCCCCATTGGCCGCGCGCGCTTCCAGTGGGGGGCGCCGATGATCCGCTCCCTGGGCATCCTGAAAAAGGCCGCGGCCCTGGCCAACCTCAAGCTTGGCGAGCTGCCGGAAGCCGTCGCGCTGCCGATCGTCAAGGCCGCCGATGAAGTGATCAGCGGGCAGCTGGATGAACACTTCCCGCTGGTGGTGTTCCAGACCGGCTCCGGCACCCAGTCCAACATGAATGCCAACGAAGTGATCGCCAACCGGGCCATCGAGATGCTCGGTGGCGAACTGGGCAGCAAGCAACCGATCCACCCCAACGACCATGTCAACCGTGGCCAGTCATCCAACGACACCTTCCCCACGGCGATGTACATGGTGGTGGTGGCGGAGATCTTCGAGACCCTGATGCCGGGCGTGTCCACCCTGCGTGACACGCTGTTCGACAAGGCCGAGCAGTACCGCGATGTGGTCAAGGTCGGGCGCACCCACCTGCAGGACGCCACCCCGATCACCCTGGGCCAGGAAATCGGCGGCTGGGTCGAGCAGATCGACTACGCGCTGATGGCCATCCAGCAGAACATGAGCGGCCTCTACGACCTGGCCATCGGCGGCACGGCGGTGGGCACCGGGCTCAACTCCCATCCGCAGTTCGGCGACGAATGCGCGAAGGTCATCGCCGAGCTCACCGGCTACCCGTTCAAGTCGTGCGCCAACAAGTTCTTCGCCCTGTCGGCGCACGACGCGCTGGTCAACACCTCGGCGGCGATCCGCACCCTGGCCATGGCCCTGATGAAGATCGCCAACGATGTGCGCTGGCTGGCCAGCGGCCCGCGCTGTGGCATCGGCGAGATCGACATTCCCGAGAACGAACCGGGTTCCTCGATCATGCCGGGCAAGGTCAACCCGACCCAGTGCGAGGCGCTGACCATGGTCTGCACCCAGGTCTTCGGCAACGACGCCAGCGTGGCCTTCGCCGGTAGCCAGGGCAACTTCCAGCTCAACGTCTACAAGCCGGTGATGGTGCACAACGTGCTGGAGAGCATCACCTTGCTGGCCGAGTCGTGCCTGGCCTTCAACGACCATTGCGCGGTGGGCATCGAGCCGAACCGGGCGCGCATCGAGGCCAACATCGAGAAGAACCTGATGCTGGTGACCGCCCTCAACCGGCACATCGGCTACGACAAGGCCGCGATCATCGCCAAGACCGCCCACCACGAGGGCAAGTCGCTGCGCGAGGTCGCCGTGCAACTGGGCTATGTCTCGGCCGCGGATTTCGACCGCTACGTGGTGGCCCTGGACATGACCCATCCCTGAGCGAACCCGCTGTTCCACAACCACAAGAGGCGCGTGAATCCCATGCAGGAAGCAGATATTCGCCGAACCAACCTGAGCCAGTTGCTGCGCCGTAAGCGCTGCCTGAGGGTGCTTGAGGCCCACAGCCCGATCTCCGCGCTGCTGGCGGAGCAATCCAGGCTGGAGCGGGGCGCCGGGCCGAGCCTGGTGTATGACGCCATCTGGTCCAGCTCCCTGACCGACTCGACCCACAAGGGCTTGCCGGACATCGAGATCCTCTCGCCGAGCAACCGCTTGCACGGCATCCGCGAGATTTTCGATGTGTGTTCGCTGCCGATGATTTTCGACGGCGACACCGGCGGCAAGGCCGAGCATTTCGCGATCCACGTGAAGATGCTCGACCGGGCCGGGGTGTCGGCGGTGGTGATCGAGGACAAGTGCGGGCTGAAGAAGAACTCGTTGTTCGGCAACGCGGTGAGCCAGCTTCAGGACTCCATCGAGGAGTTCTGCGAAAAGATCCGCGTGGGCTGTGCCAGTCGCAGCCACGAGGACCTGCTGATCATCGCCCGTTGTGAAAGCCTGATCCTCGACAAGGGCATGGACGACGCCATCGAGCGCTGCCTGGCCTATGTCGCCGCCGGCGCCGACGGGATCATGATTCACAGCCGCAAGAAGGACGGCCTGGAGATCCTCGAGTTCGCCCGGCTGTTCCGCCGCCATTGCCCGCGGGTGCCGCTGATCTGCGTGCCCACCAGCTACGCCCACTTGAGTTTCGACGAGCTGGAGGGCGCCGGCTTCAACGCGGTGATCTACGCCAACCACATGTTGCGCAGTGCCTACATGGCCATGCGCGACGTGGCGGTGGGCATTCTTGAACACGGCCGGACCCTGGAGGTGGAGCCGCGCTGCCTGGGGATCGATGAGATCCTCGACCTGGTTCCGGGTACCCGCTAACCGATATTGGCGGGTACGGTCTTCCGCGTTCTTGGGAAAAGCTTGTTTTATCCAGGGCCATCTAGAGATTAAGGATGATCATGAATAAGAATTTTCTTACATACGTTCCCCGGACCGATGCTTAGAATTGCCCCCGTTCGCCCGGCCAGGTATCACAGTGAACTGCTGAATGGCGGTGCCTGGTCAGGGCGGGCTGCAACATCGCGGCACCCGCCCGCCCGGCCCATGTTCTGCCTACTGCCCTTGGCTGGCCGGGTTGGCCCTATCCTCAGCCTGTCCCCCCCCACGCCTGCACAGCTCCCGGCATCCGCCACGCTGCCCTTCGTTTCCTGATGCATTCCTGCACTATTTTTCACATAGATTTACAGCTCCCGGAAAACCCTCGCGCTAGCCTGTGACCGCTGCATGTACCGGCAGTGGGACGCTCTGGCGGTTCTGCGCCGTGAGCCGACTGCGGCTCAATACTAGATCGATCAGTCAGTCTATGAATCGCGCCGGCAAGGCCTGTGGCGCCAGGGTGGGCAATGAGAACGGTAGACCCCTACAAGATGGAAGCCCGGCGCCAGCAGATCCTCGGCGCGGCGCTGACCTGCTTCGCCCAGTACGGCTTCCACGGCACCCGTACCGCGCAGATCTGCGCGGCCGCCGGCATGAGCCCGGGCAACCTGTTCCACTACTTTCCCAGCAAGGCGGCGATCATCGCGGCGATCGCCGAGGAAGACTGCAAGGCCATGACGCGCCTGTTTTCCGAGCGGGACGGGGCCGAGGATGCCCTGGGCGCCATCGAGGACATCGCCCTGGCGATGATGCAGGCTTCCAGCGACCCGCTGCAGGCGCGGATCAGTATCGAGGTGGCGGCCGAAGCCACCCGCAACCCGCAGATGGGGGCGCTGTTTGCCGCCAACGAAGCGCGGGTCAAGGCCGACCTGGCGGCCTTGCTCCAGCGCGGCATGGCCGCCGGGCAGATCGACCCGCAGCTGGACCCGGACATGGCCGCGGTGTGGCTGCTGGCGCTGACTGAAGGCGCCATTGCCCGGGTGGTAATGGACGCGGATTTCCAGGCCCGGGCGCACCAACCGCTGCTGCGCTTGATCATTCGCCGCTTCCTGCGTCCCCAGCAGCCCGAACCCGGCTGACTGCCGCCCTGCGACGGCTCTGTCGGCCGTTGCCCAGCTTGCGTCATGGCGTCTCGGGCCGGTTGCCGGCTCCGGGGCAGCGTGCCCGTCTTTCGGGCGCAGATGAACCTTCGAGTAGCCGATACATGAACCTGATCGCCTCCACCCCCGAGCAACGTCGCGCCCAGCGCTTGCGGCGCCTGGCCAAACACACGCCCAGGCTGTTGCTGGTCGCGCTACTGACCCTGGGGGGCGCGCTGCTGGCCCTGTGGTTGCCGCAGACCCAGCTGTCACCGAGCCACAGCCAGGAGCCACCCGCGCTGACCGTCAGCAGCGTGCTGGCCCGGCCCGGCAACGTCGGGCAACGCATCTTTATCAGCGGCACCCTGGTGCCGCAGGAAGAGATTGCCGTCGGCACCGCCCTGCAGGACCAGCGGCTGGCCTCGATCCGCGTGGAGGAGGGCGACCGGGTCAGTGCCGGGCAGGTCCTCGCCGAGCTGGAAACCACCACCCTGGATGCCCAGGTGCGCCAGGCCGAGGCCGCGCTCGACCGGGCGACGGCGTTGATCCGCCAGCAGCAGGCGTTGAGCGTCGAGGCCCGGACCAGCCACCAGCGCCTGGAACAACTGGGCGGCATCGGTGCCGCCAGCGCTCAGCAAGTTGACCAGCAACGGGCTCAGGCCCGCGTCACCCAGGCCGCCCTGGCGGCGGCCCGGGCCGAGCAGGCCCAGGCCCGGGCGCAACTGGCGGACGCCCGGGCGCAACGCCAGAAAGCCACGTTGCGGGCCCCGGTGGCCGGCGTGGTGTCCGAACGGCATGCCCGGGTTGGCGCCCTCAGCGGCTCCGAGCCCTTGTTCCGGCTGATCCGCGATAACCGCCTGGAGCTGGACGGCGAGGTGACTGAAAGCGCCTTGCGCGCCCTGCAGGTCGGCACCCGGGTGGCGGTCCAGGTGGCAGGGTTGGCGACCCCGGTGCAAGGCCAGGTGCGCCTGCTGGCGGCGAAAGTCGACCCCGCGAGCCGTCGCGGTCGGGTGCGCATCACCCTGGCGGCCGAGCCCGAGCTGCGCGCCGGCAGTTTTGCCACCAGCAGCCTCGAACTGCCGGCCCAGGGCCTGAGCCTGGTGCTGCCGCAGCGCGCCCTGACCTTCGCCAGTGACGAACAGGCCACGGTGGTGGTGCTGGACCCGGAGGGCAAGGCCAGCCTGCGGCAGATCCGCGTCGGCCGGCGTGACGGCAGCCAGGTCGAGGTGCTGTCCGGGCTGGTGGAGGGCGAGCGGGTAGTGGCCCGGGCCTCGGCCTTCGTGCGTGACGGCGACCAGGTCCGGCCGGCCGAAGACGAGGCGCTGGAACCATGAGCCTGCGCCTGTCCTCCTGGGCGATCCGCCGCCCGATTCCGACCCTGGTGCTGTTCCTGGTGCTCAGTGTGGGCGGCTGGTTGTCCTTCCTGCAGTTGCCGATCAACGCCAACCCGCGGGTCGAGTTCCCGGTGATCACCGTGCTGGTGTCCCAGGTCGGCGCGGCGCCTACCGAACTCGAACACTCGGTGACCCTGCGGGTCGAACGCGCGGTGTCCGGCCTGGCCGGCATCCGTCATATCACCTCCACGGTGGCCGACGGGATCTCGGTGACCACCGTGGAGTTCCAGCTCGGTATCGACCCCGGGCGCGCCGCCAACGACATTCGCGACGCCATCGCGCTGATCCGCGCCGACCTGCCGCAGACCATCGAGGAACCGATGATCACCCGCATCGACGTCGAGGGCGGGGCGATCCTCAACTACGCGGTGAAGGGCAGCGCGCGAAGCCTGGTGGAGCTTTCCTGGTTCGTCGACGACCAGCTCAGCCGCGAACTGCTGGCGGTGCCCGGGGTGCAGAAAGTGCAGCGCCTGGGCGGTGTCGAGCGTGAGGTCAAGGTCGAGCTCATGGCCGAGCGCCTGCAGGCCCTGGGCCTCACCGCCGAACAGGTCAATGGCCAACTGGTGCAGAGCAATATCAACGTGCCTGGCGGGCGGACCCGGCTGGGCCACAGCGAACAGTCGATCCGCACCCTGGGCAGCGCACTGACGGTGGAGGCCCTGAGCGAGACCCCGATTGCCCTGGGCGAGGGGCGCTGGGCGCGCCTGGGGGAGCTGGCCCGGGTGCATGACGGCGCCAGCCAGGCCCGTTCCCAGGCGCGTCTGGACGGCGAGGAAGTGGTGGGGTTCGCGGTGTTTCGCGCCAAGGGTTCCAGCGACACCCGGGTGGCGGCCGGCGTCGAGGCGGTCATCCAGCGCCTGCAGCAACAGCACCCGGACCTGGAGATCCGCCAGATCTCGTCCTCGGTGGACTACACCCTGGCCAGTTACGACGCGGCGATCATGACCCTGGTCGAAGGCACGCTGCTGACCGTGCTGGTGGTCCTGGTGTTCCTCAGAAGCTGGCGCGCCACCCTGGTGGCGGCCATCGCCCTGCCGCTGTCGATCCTGCCGACCTTCGCCATCATGGCCGGGTTCGGCTATTCGCTGAACAGCATCACCCTGCTGGCCCTGACCCTGGTGATCGGCATCCTGGTGGACGATGCCATCGTCGAGATCGAGAACATCGAACGCCATCTGGACCAGGGCAAGCGCCCCTACCAGGCGGCCATCGATGCCAGCGACGCCATCGGCTTTGCCGTGGTGGCAATCACCGCGACCCTGGTCGCGGTGTTCCTGCCGGTGAGTTTCATCGGCGGTTTCGTCGGCCAGTACTTCACCCCGTTCGGCATCACCGTTTCGGCGGCGGTGCTGGCCTCGCTGCTGGTGGCGCGGCTGGTGACGCCGCTGATGGCCGCCTACCTGCTCAAGCCCAAGGCCCCGGGCGCTGGCCACGGGCAACCGGCGGTGGCCCCCGGCGGCCTGCTGGGGCGCTACCTGAAACTGCTGGAATGGGCGTTGCGGCACCGGCGCCAGAGCCTGGGGCTGGCCGGGCTGTTCCTCGTCGGCTCGTTCGCCCTGGTGCCGCTCTTGCCTTCGGGCTTCATGCCGGTGAATGACCTCAGCCTGTCGCGTATCGACGTCTCCCTGCCGCCCGGCACGCCCTTGGCGCGGACCGACAAGGTGCTGGCCGACATGGCCCGGCAGATTCGCCAGCGGCCCGAAGTGCTCTCGGTGTTCGTCACCGCCGGCGGCGAGGATGCCTCCGGGGCCACGGATGTGGCCACCGGTCAACTGCTGGTGCGATTGCTCCCGGCGGACCAGCGCGCGCTCAGCCAGAAGGCCTTCGAACAGTCCCTGCGGCCGCTGCTCAACGGCTTTGCCGACCTGCGCTACGCCTTTCGTGGCGAAACCGCGGCGCGGGATATCTCGATCATCCTGGTGGGGCCCGACGGGCCGGCGTTGAGCCGCGCCGCGCATGCCGTGCAACGCGACATGCGGGCGATTCAGGGCATCGCCAACGTCCAGGTCAACGAGCCGCTGCCGCGTCCGGAACTGCTGATCCAGCCACGGGTGGACGAAGCGGCCCGGGCCGGGGTCAGTGCCCAGGCCATCGGCAGCGTGGCGCGGATCGCCACCGTGGGCGAAATCAACGCCAGTTCGGCGCGCTTCAATTTCCATGACCGCCAGGTGCCGATCCGGGTGCTGCTGCCGGCCATCGAGCAGGGCGACCTGAATGCCCTGAGCAACCTCGGCGTCAGCACCGACAGGGGGACGGTGCTGCCCCTCAGCGCGGTGGCCGATATCGGCTATGGCAGCGGGCCGGCGCGGATCGAGCGCTTCGCCCGCTTGCGCCGGGTGTCGGTGGATGCCGACCTGTCCGGGATCACGCTGGGCGCGGCCCTGGAAGCCATCGGCCAGTCGTCGGCGCTGCAGCAGTTGCCGGACGGCGTGCGCAGTGTCGAATACGGCGATGCCGAGTACATGAACGAGATGTTCGACGCCTTCGGCGTGGCCATGGGGCTGGGCATCATGATGGTGTTCGCGGTGCTGGTGCTGCTGTTTCGCGACTTCCTGCAACCCTTGACCATCCTCACCGCGCTGCCGTTGTCCGTCGGCGGGGCGATTGGCGGCCTGTTGCTGTATGGCGCCGCCATCGACATGCCGGTGGTCATCGGCCTGCTGATGCTGATGGGCATCGTCACCAAGAACTCGATCCTGATGGTGGAGTTCACCCTCGAGAAGCGCCGCCTCGGCATGCCCCGGCACCAGGCGCTGATCCAGTCGGGGGCCGAGCGCGCCCGGCCGATCATCATGACCACCATCGCCATGGTCGCGGGGATGGTCCCGGCGGTGCTCAGCAGCGGCGCCGATGCCGGGTTCCGTGCGCCGATGGCGGTGGCGGTGATCGGTGGGCTGATCACCTCGACCCTGTTGAGCCTGGTGCTGGTGCCGGTGGTCTTCAGTTGCATGGATGACCTGAACCGCTGGCTGGCGCCGCGCCTGGCGCGCCTGACCTCGGTCACCGCGCAGGACCGCGCCGAGGCGCGGCCATGAGCCGCGGCGGGGCGTGCTACTGCGCAGCGGCCATCCGAGGAAGGGCGGTGTGACCTGCGAGAGGAACCTGCTGGCCCGGCACCAGCGGCGTCAGGCGCCCACCATCCACTTGGCCAGCCCGTGGCGGCCGCTGACCCCGAGCTTGGCGGCGGCACGCTTGAGGTAGGTTTCCACGGAGCTGTTCTTGACGCTCAGGCGCTGGGCCATTTCCGGCACGGTGCCGCCGGTCAGCAGGCCCAGGCACACCTCTTTTTCCCGGGCCGAGAGGCTGATGTCGCCCAGCGACAGGCGTTCGTCGAACTCCCGTTGCAGCGGTGTCTGCGAGTGTGCGTCGTGGGGCCGCGTGCTCCAGCTGCGCAGTTGCCGCAAGGCCTGTTGCCGATGCAACTGGGCATGCCGCTCCAGCAGCGGCAGCAGGGTTGCCGAGAGGCTCTTGAGAAACGACAGCTCGGCCAGGGAAAAGACGCCCAGGGCGGGTTCGCGGTAGAGGGCGATGACGCAGCGACGGTTGGCTTTGCGCGAGACCAGATGGCATTGGTGCGAGGTAGTGCGCGAATACCCGCCTTGCGCCTGGGCATTCATCTGAATCAGCAGCGAGTCGTCCATTTCCAGCATCTTGTGCAGCAGCGGGTCCTGGCGTCGTGGAGGTTCCGGCAGCGGCAGGTCTTCCTGCAGCCCGGCGCGCCCCAGCAGGGTGATTTCCAGGGAACTGGCCTGGCATTCGTCGAGGGTCCACTCACTGAGCACCAGTTGGGTCACCGGCACCCATTTGTCCACCAGTTGCAGCATGTCCCGGGCGAACCGGGAGTGACCGCTGCTGGAGATCAATTGCCCCAGTTCGCAGTAGAACTGTGGGGGCTCCATGTTGGCGATACTGCTGGTCAGGCCCATATCCTTATCATCCTTGATCGAGACAAAACGCTGAACGAAGCGCGATTGCCACGGCGGGCCGTGGCTGATTTCCGACGAACCTGTTGCGGTTCCCGGCGTTTGATTTAAGCCCGAGTGTCCACGGCCCGTCTGTAGGGGAAAACCGGGACACAAAGGCCGGGCCAGAGCCTCGGGTGGCGAGTCAGGCTTGAGTGCAATACATCCAGCGCAACAGCGAGTGGCGGCCACTGATCCCCAGCTTGATGGCGGCGCGCTTCAAGTAGCTCTCGACCGTGTTGACCTTCAGCTTGAGCTGCTCGGCCAACTGCGGCGCGGTGCGCCCGGCCAGCAGCCCGACACAGACTTCCAGCTCGCGGTTGGACAGGCGCAGCCCGGATTGCTCCAGGCGCTCGGCAAAACGCAGGCGCAGGGTCGCCAGGCCCTCGATGGCGGCGCCGTCCTGCTCGGCGCTGTCGCCCCGGGGCTGCAAGGCGCTGATGTGTTTTTCCACCATCGGCAGCAGCAGCGTCGAGATGTCCTCCAGCAGCAGGCGCTCCTGGGGGGAAAAACTCTGCGCCTGGCTGCTGCGGTACACCGAAAGCACGTAGTGGTACGAGTCCTTGTGGCCAGTCAGGTGCAACTGTGCCGGATTCGCCTGGCCGCGCTGGCGCTGGCGCAGCGGGCCCTCGACCGGGTGGCCGGGCTGCTCGGGAAAGCCGGCGCACAGCAGCGGATCGTTGCTGGCGTGAGCATCGCTGTACAACGGGTGGCGGGTCAGCATCAGGGGCTTGCCGGTCCTGCCGGTGGCCGCTTCCGGGTCGGCCCGCAGCTGGGTGATATGGGTGGCGTCCACCGCCAGCTGGGTGAGAATCAGGTCGTGCAGCATGCGCGGGAAGCTGCGGCTGCCGGTGCTGGCAATGACCTTGCCAATGTGTGGAAACAGTACTTGTGCGTTCATCATTTCATCCATGAATGTGAAGGTGTGCCGAGGCTGCTTCATAGCAACGAGTTGGGGTAACGGTTGATTTACCTCCTTTTTTTCTGCCGAGTGACGAAGGGTCGCCTCGTATCCTAGTACAGGGCGCTGGCCGCTGTTTGACCAAGTGCGCAAAATATTTCACACCAGGCGCGGCAGTGGGGTGCTGCGTGGCACAGCACCCGGGGGCAACTCGCAGTGGGCCGGGCTATTGGCTCTTCTCGCAGTTGACCATCCATGGCACGCCAAAACGGTCCACCAGCATGCCGAAGCGCTCGGCCCAGAAGGTCGTTTCCAGGGGCATCTGCACGTTGCCCTGTTCGGCCAGGGCGGCGAACACCCGTTCGGCTTCGGCGGCGGTGTCGATGTTCAATGAGATCGAACAGCCGTGGATGCCCAGGTAGGGCAGCTCCGGGGTGGTGTCCGAGCCCATCAGCACCTGGTCGCCGACACTCAGGCGGGTGTGCATGATGCGTTCGTGACAGTCGGCGCTGATGTGCTCGCGGGCCGGGCTTTCACCGAAGGTCATCATGATTTCCAGGGTGCCGTTCAGGCATTGGGCATAGAAGGTGAAGGCGGCCTTGCAGTTGCCGTTGAACACCAGGTAGGGATTGATTTTCATGCTCTGCTCCATTCGCAGGTCGCGCGCGGGCCTGAGCCCGCAGGGCGTCGGCAGGCGCTCGGGCCTGTGGACGAACTTCCATAGCAAAGCCGTTATCCGCCTTGCCTGGAGGTTTTTTTATAGATGGTTTTTCCATGCTTGGCAGGGCCGCTATAACCGCCGCCGCGCCGGGGGCGGGCGCGGCGGGGCGGTTGGGGTTACAGGCGCGGTTGCTCCTGGGGCATGCCCAGCAGCTGGTGCAGGGTGTTGATCAGCGCCTGCTGGCGCAGCCGGTCTTCCTGGTGCCGGGCCTCGGCGGCGGCGACATCGGCGTGGCAGTGCGGGCAGGTGCTTTCATGGGCGTGGATGTACTCCAGGCAACTGCGGCACAGGGCCAGGCGCGGCGCAATCCGTCCTTCCTCGGGCGAGGCCTGGCCCTGGTTGACCCACGCCAGCTTGATCACCTGGCCGCTGTCGCTGACGCTGGACACCGCCTCGCCGGTGTCGATGCGCTCGGTGATCAGGTCGAAGCGGCCCACCGAGAAGGACGCGGGCCCGGCGTCCTCCAGCTTGACGATGCGTTCGCGCAGGCCTTTTTTCTGCAGGTCCAGGGTCCGGTAGTGGCAGTAGGGGTTGTTCCCCGGCTTGCCCAGCAGCGAGTGTGACGTCCAGGTGCAGCCGCCGCGACAGACGTCGTTGTAATAGCAGGTACGGCAGTAGCCCCACAGGTCGTCCACCGAGCGCAGGCGGCCGAAATGCATGCCTTCGCTGTAGTGCCAGATGTCGTGCAGGCTCATGTTGCGCACGTTGCCGCCAGAGAAACCGACGGTGGCCAGCGACGGGCAGCCCTTGACCGTGCCATCGGCTTCCAGGGCCAGCACCGTCTGCCCGGCGGCGCAACCGCTCCAGTGCACGCGGTCGTCGCCAAAACCGCGCCACATGTGCTCGTAGGGGCCGTAGTAGCCGATGTTGTTGCCGACGTTCATCAGCAGCCCGCGCTCGGCGCCTTCGCGGTACAGCCGGGCCAGCAGCGGCATGACGTCCAGCAATTGATAGGGCTGCAACAGCAGCTCGGGGTGATCGACGGCGTTGCCCATGGCCACCGTCAGCTGGATCTGCCAGTGGCTGGCGCCGGCGTCGATGATCAGCTCCATCAGGGCGGGCAGGTCGGGCAGCGTGGCAGCGCCGATCTGCGTGTTGACGCTGACCTTGAGCCCGGCCTGCTTGGCCCGGCGCAGGGTGTCCAGGGCCTTGTCGAACGAGCCGGGGACGTTGCGCACCGCATCATGCAGCGGGGCCAGGCCGTCCAGCGATACGCCGACGCCATTGAGCCCGGCATCCACCGCAGCCTGCATCTTGGCCGGGGTCAGGTTGCGTCCGCCGGTCTGGATCGCCACGTACATGCCGTGGTCGTGGATGGCCTGGATCAGCCGCGTCCAGTCCTTGCGCAAATAGGCTTCGCCGCCGATCAGGGTGACTTCCCGGGTGCCCAGGGCGGCGATCGAATCGATCACCGACAGGCATTCCTGGGTGTTCAGCTCGCCAGGGCGCCGGTGCCCGGCGCGGGAGCCGCAATGCAGGCACTTGAGGTCGCAGGCGAGGGTGATTTCCCAGACCACGTGCACCGGGACAAAGCGCTTGAGGTCGGTTTCGCTGAGGTAGCGGGCGGGGAGACGGTCTGACATGAAAGATCCTTGCGCACCCAGCGGTGCGCGGCACCAACCCATCGAAATAGGCGCGCCTTCCTGGTGTTGCCATGGCGCGGTCGGTTTGCCGCCGCACCCGGGGCCGCGGCGAGCGACCCCGGGTGGTGGTCAGCGGTGTTCCAGGCGGTTGATTTCCGCCTGCAGCTGCTGCACCGCCTGGCTCAGGTTGTCACTGTTGGCCAGTTGCTGCTCGCCCTGGGCCACCAAGGCCTTGAGCCGCGCCAGATCGCCGCTGCTCTGGGCTTCCTGCAGCGCCACTGCGTACAGCGGATGCGGATGCAGGTACGGCGGGTTGGCCTGGGGCGCCCGTTCGCTGTACTTCTGGTCCACCGGTGCCTGGCTCACGGCGGCGTGTTGCACCACGTGCCAATGGCCCTGGTACTGGTACTTGTAGCTGGCAAAGCCGCTGGCCCAATCGAGGCCGAGGATGCCCTGCAACTGGAAGGTCTCGGCGATCTGGCTGGTGGGGCCGCTGGGGTTGCCCGCCAGGCTGAGGATGATATGGCCCTCGCTGGACGGGTCGAGCTTGACCTGGGAGTAGTCGCCCCAGACATCGGCGCGGAACTGCACCGGTGGCGAGGTGCTCTGGGTCACGCGGGCGACGCCGCTGACGCGTTTCTTCGGGGTATCGACCAGCAGGTCGAGGGTCAGCACCGGCCCACCGATCACAGGGTTGGCGACGATGAGGCGGGTATGGAACAGTCCGATTGTCATGCTGCAACTCCTTATCTTGATAAAGACATCAGGTTCGATGGACGGCCGGGCTCAGCGCCGTTCCTGCTTGTTGATCTCGGCCTTGGCGGCCACCAGGGCGGTGCGGATCAGCGGCAACTGCTCCAGCTGCTGGGTGGCCGCCTTGTGCAGGCTCTTCATCTGCGCCAGGTCGCCACTGGCGATGGCGCCATGGATCGGTGCTGCGTACAGCGCCGCGCTGGTGACATGCAGCCGGTTGTGCTGGCCCTGATGCTCGGGCGTCGACAGCGTGCTCGATTGCACGGTTTCCTGCAGGTGGGCCGGCACCTGGTTCACCGTCACCCAGCTGTGGCCGTTGTAGTACTGGTAGTTGGCGATGCCTTCCTTCCAGTCGTCGCTGACCACCAGGTGCAGCTTGAAGGTGATGATCGAATTCGACCCGGGGCCGCCCTGATTGCCCTGGGCGGTGATGAGAATCTTGCTGGCGCTGGGCGGCATGACGGTGAGGTAGGTGTACTGGCCCCAGACATCGCTGTGCAGGTCCAGAGGCGGGTTGACCGCCTGGGTGATCGTCGAGCTGCCGCGTACGGTGAGCTCTGGGGTGTAGACCAGCAGGTTGAGGATCAGGGAAGGCGCACCGGGTTGCGAAGTGCCGATGCGATAGCTCAGGGGGAACAGGCCTTCGGCTTGCGATTGGGTAGCGGACATTTGTTTTGCCTCCATTCAATGACAGGGGAACCGCGATCAGTGGCGTTCCAGGCGGGCGACTTCCTTGGCCAGCTGTTCGTAGGCGTTGTGCAGGTCCTTGGGCTCGTTTTTGCCCGGATCGCGCTTGGCCAGCAGGGCTTTCATCTCAGGCAGCTTGCCTGCGGAGATTGCCGATTGGATTGCTACTCCGTAGGGGGGGATCACATGTGGGGATGCATTGCTCATGGCGTTTGCCTTCCGTGGGTGTGGGTGTGGGGTGCTGCGGTACTCGGCAGCTTTTGCAGTTAAGCAGCGCGGGTGGATTTGGCGGGGTAATGGCACATTGATTTTGTGGGTTTCCGACAGGTGGATTCACGAAGGTAAGGGGTTGATTTTGGGGACATTCCAAAGGGCGATATGCAGGGGGGGAGGTGATTGCGGATGGCGATAGAGGGGGTGGAGTACATATCCGTTGCTGCGGGTGTGGCCGCTGGCGGTTTCGCCTTTGTGGCGAGTTTGACGGGGTACATATCCGTTGCTGCGGTCACGGCCACTGGCGGTTTCGCCCTTACGGCGAGTCCCTTTTGTCAAACGACACAAAAGGAACCAAAAAGTCTTGCCCCTCCATACGGCCCCTCGCTGGGGCTCGGGGTGCCCGAGCTCCGGCATTGCTCCGGGGGCCGCCGCCACAGGCCATCCATGGCCTGATGGCGGCTAGCTCGGCATCCATGCCGAGCTGCCTCCTACGCAACGCCTGCGCTCGGCCTGCTGGGAAGGGGCAGGTAGATCAAGATCAAAAGCCAAAGCAAAGCCAGAGCCAGAGCCAGAGCCAGAGTG
>NZ_JAJTTH010000006.1 GCF_021341665.1 Pseudomonas sp. Au-Pse12
AGCCGCTGCTGAGCGCCAGCGAAGCTGCGAACGAGGACGCAGTCCTCGCAACCTGCTTTTTCCTGACACCCCGCAGTTGCCTGTTTTTACGGTCGCAGCCTCGCTGGCGCTCGGCAGCGGCTACAGGTCATCAGTCCACCAGCAGGCGGCCCAGGCGCTGCTTGAGCATCTGGTTCTCGGCGCGCAGTTGCCGCACTTCGTCCAGCAGGTCCAGGGCCAGGGCGACGCCTTCCCACTCCAGGTCCAGATCGCGGCGCAGCTTCGCCGCGCGCTTGGCCAGGGACAGTTCAACATCGTTGAAACGCCAGTCCTGGGGCGCCGTCCCCTGAGGTTCGAGAATGCCGTGCTCGACGATTTCGATCACGTAGGCCGCCGACAAATCGGCCACTTCACAGAATTCTTCCATGTCCAGCTGAACGATCAGGGTGCTCATGATCAGCGCCTCCTAGTGTCGAATCAGAAATGTTCCCGGGGATCGAACGCCGCCTTCTTCGCCAGCTCCTGCCACAAGGCCTTGACGTCGTCGCCGGTGTGCTTGGGCATCACCGCCTTGAGCTGGACGAACAGGTAGCCGCGCTGGCCGGCCTTGTTCAGCAGGCCGTGGCCCTTGGCGCGCATGCGCTGGCCATTCTGGCTGCCGGCCGGAACCTTGAGGTTGATCTTGCCGGTCAGGGTCGGTACCGCGACCTCGGTGCCCAGCGCCAGCTCCCAAGGGGCCAGCGGCAGGGTGATGATCAGGTTCTCGCCTTCGACATCGAATTTCGGGTGCGGCGCGAAGCGAATGGTCAGGTACAGGTCGCCATTGGCTCCGCCGCCCACGCCCGGCGCGCCCTGGCCCTTGAGGCGGATGCGCTCGCCGTCGGTGACCCCGGCCGGAATCTTCACGTTCAGGCTCTTGCTGGTGTTGCTGACGTGCTGGCCGGCGGCGTTGTACTGCGGCACCTGGAAGCTGATCTTCTTCGACTCGGCCGACAGGGTTTCCTCAAGAAAGATCGGCAGTTCCATTTCCACATCCTGTCCACGACGACCGCTGCTGCGGCGCTGCTCCGGGCCGCCGAATCCTGGCCCCCGGTTACCAAAGATCGAACTGAAGAAGTCCGAGAAATCGCCACCACCGTCGCCGCCGCCAAAGCCGCCACGGCTCTGCCAGCCCGGCGGCCCCTGGAACGGTTGGCCATGCTGGCCGTACTTGCGCAGGTCGTCGTACTCGGCGCGCTTGTCGGCGCTTTTCAGCGCTTCATAGGCTTCCGAGGCATCCTTGAACTTGGCCTCGGCATCCTTTTCCTTACTGACGTCGGGGTGGTATTTGCGCGCCAGCTTGCGATAGGCGGCCTTGATCGCCTTGTCGTCCGCTGTCGGCTCCACGCCGAGAATCTTGTAATAGTCTTTGAAGTCCATCGAGGGAATCACCATCCGTTATCAAAGTCGCGCGGCGTGCAGCACAGCATGCTCGGTCTGGCAGCATGAGAATTGATCAATCTCAATCCTCTGACTGAACGGCGCATCAGAAGTTTATCGGCAGCCGCGGACGGATCTTGTGATCCCGAGTGGCTGCTCGGCCCATGCCTGCAAGTTTGGGGGTCAAGGATAGTCTTTCAAGGCACAACAGGTGGTGATTTAGCAGATAGTCGGCCTTTGCAACGCGCGAGGACTGGCGTACGCTGCGCGGCCGTTTTTTTCACCGGACCCAAAGACATGAACAACGCCACCCCGGCCCGTGCCTGCGGCATTGACTTCGGTACCTCCAACTCCACCGTCGGCTGGCTGCGCCCCGGCGAGGAGACGCTGATCGCCCTGGAGGACGACAAGATCACCCTGCCTTCGGTGGTGTTCTTCAATATCGAGGAACGCCGTCCGGTGTACGGCCGCCTGGCGCTGCACGAGTACCTGGAAGGCTACGAAGGCCGGCTGATGCGCTCGCTGAAAAGCCTGCTGGGCTCCAAGCTGATCAAGCACGACACCAGCGTGCTGGGCACCGCAATGCCCTTCAAGGACCTGTTGGGGCTGTTCATCGGCCAACTGAAAAGCCGCGCCGAAGCCACCGCCGGCCGCGAGTTCGAAGAAGTGGTACTCGGGCGCCCGGTGTTCTTCGTCGATGACGACGCCGCCGCCGACCAGGAAGCCGAAGACACCCTGGTGGAAGTGGCGCGCAAGATCGGCTTCAAGGAAGTGTCCTTCCAGTACGAACCGATCGCCGCGGCCTTCGACTACGAGTCCAGCATCGAGCGCGAAGAGCTGGTGCTGATCGTCGACATCGGCGGCGGTACTTCCGACTTCTCCCTGGTGCGCCTGTCCCCCGAGCGCCGTGGCGTCGATAACCGCCACGACGACATCCTCGCCACCGGCGGCGTGCACGTCGGCGGCACCGACTTCGACAAGCAACTGAGCCTGCAGGGCGTAATGCCGCTGTTCGGCTACGGCAGCCGGATGAAGAGCGGCGCCTACATGCCCACCAGCCACCACATGAACCTGGCGACCTGGCACACCATCAACTCGGTGTACTCGCAAAAATCCCAGCTGGCCCTGGGCAGCATGCGCTACGACATTGAAGACACCGGCGGCATCGACCGTCTGTTCAAGCTGATCGAACAGCGCGCCGGGCACTGGCTGGCCATGGAAGTGGAAGAGACCAAGATCCAGCTGACCCACGCCGAAAGCCGCCTGGTGGCCCTGGACCGCATCGAGCGCGACCTCAGCGTCGACCTGAGCCGGGCCCTGTTCGAATCCTCCATCGACGGTTTGCTGGAACGCATCCGCACCAGCGTCACCCAGTTGCTGAGCGACGCCAATGTCGGTGTGGCCCAGGTCGACACGGTGTTCTTCACCGGCGGCTCCAGCGGCATTCCGGCGCTGCGCCAGAGCGTGGCGGCCATGCTGCCCAACGCCCGTCACGTGGAAGGCAATATCTTCGGCAGCATCGGCAGCGGCCTGGCCATCGAGGCCAAGAAGCGCTACGGATAAAGGCAGCGGCAAGCTACAAGTAAAGGCAGGACGGCGCCCGGCCCTGGCTTGTCGCTTGAAGCTTGCCGCTTGCAGCTGCCGTCCTAGACCAAGCCCGCCAGCTTCAACTCGCTCTTCAGGTACGCGTAGTAGATCGGCCCCGCCACCACCCCGGGCAGGCCGAAGGCGGCCTCGAACACCAGCATCGCCAGGAGCAGTTCCCAGGACTTGGCACTGATCTGCCCGCCGACGATCCGCGCGTTGAGGAAGTATTCCAGCTTGTGGATAAAGATCAGGTAGCCCAGCGCCGCTACCGCCACCCAGATCGACAGCGACAGCCCGACGATGGTGATCAGGGTGTTGGAGATCAGGTTGCCGATCACCGGCAACAGGCCCAGCAGGAAAGTCAGCACGATCAGGGTCTTGGTCAGCGGCAGCTTGACCCCGAACAGCGGCAGGACCAGCGCCAGGAAGATCCCGGTGAAGAAGGTGTTGAGCAGGGAGATCTTGATCTGCGCGAAGACGATGTTGCGAAACGCCTGGACCAGCAGGTGCAGGCGATCGAACAACGCCGCCGCCAGAGGCTTGCGCTTGGTCAGGTCGGGGATGCGCTGCAGGGCGATGATCGCCCCCAGGACCATGCCGATCAACAGGGTCACGAACATGTGCGCCGCGTCCTTGCCCACCAGCTGCAACTCGCTCAGGTGCTTGCTGGCCCAGGCGCCGATGGCGGCCTGGAACTCCGCGGCGCTGGCCGGCAGGTAGGCGTCGAGGAACGGCGGCAACTGGCCCCGGGCCTTGTCCACCACCACCATGAACTTGCCCAGCGAGGCGCCGGGATTCTCTGCTTCATGCAGCAAGAAACTGATGGCCCCGGCGAACAACAGGGTCAGCAGACTGACCACCAGCGTGCCCAGCAGCGCCACCGCCAGCCAGCGCGCGCGCCGGCCCTCGATCAGCCGCTGCAATTGCGGGGTGAGCATGTTGACCAGCTCGAACACCAACAGCCCTGCCAGCAAGCTGGGCAACAGACGCAGGGGCAAGGCCAGCAACAGGCCACCGAAAATGATGATCCAACTGATGAACAACAGATGACGCTGTGAAAACGCTGGCATATAGCCTCAAGACAAACAGCGGGAAAAGACCGGCAGTCTGCCAGCCTTCACCCCCGAGGAATAGTGGCAGGCGCCCCAAGGGCATGGGCTTACAGGGTACTGGAGCGTTGTGACCGGCGAAGGTTCAGTCGGTTTTGGCCTGAGGCACCGGGGCTGAAAGGTCGGGCAGCGGGACGTCGTAGCCGCAGTAGTGCAAGTGTGTCCGGATCAGTCGCTTGTCGGGGTAGTCACTCCCCCAGGGCAGCTTCTGGTCGTAGCGCGACTTGATATGGGCACAGAACCCCTGGATATCAGCCCGGGCCTTGGCCAGCACCGGCGCCGGCAGCGGATTGATCTTCAGGCTCTGAAAGAACGGCACGATGAACACCTGATCCAGATCGTAGCCCTTGCTCCCAAGGGGCAGGCGCTGGCCGGCATGCACATAGAAGGGTTGTTGCAGGCCGCTCTCCTGTTCCCAGCACCAGTACTTGACCTCATCCTCGAAGATCCCGACCGCGACGCCCTCCCAACGCTCATAGATGCGTAGGCATTGGTGCCCCCGCATGCTCACCCAGTCGATGCTGCTGGGCTTGACGCCGCTATAGGACGGCAGGGCCTGACGAGCCAGGAGATCGTCCAGAAACGCCTGCGGCGGATAGGGCAAGCCGTCCGCCCGGCCATCGAGAAAGCTGTTGACCCGCATATAGAGCGCAGATGCCGTCACCTGAATGTCGCCGTAGGAGAAAGACCCGGAGGTGCCGACAGACAAAGCATCGCGGCCCTTCTCGTAGGTAAAGCCACTGGTAATGGTGCCGCATTGCGCATGCCGATACGGCCCGGGCAAATCGAAGGAATAGCGCTGCATCAGGGTGATCCGCTTCGCGCCTTCGGTGCACAGCATGCGGCTGTCCAAGCGATCATTTTCGTAGACCAGGGGCGGCGACATGCAGCCGCTGATGATCACCAGAAGTCCGCCTACCAGTGCGCGCTCGATAGCGCGGCGCATGCTCATGGCCAGCCTCATCAGGCTCATTGCTGATATTTGCTGATAAATGAATATTGGCTCCCCGCGGCTTCGACGAGGCCCCGCATTTCCTGCTCCTGCGCCGGCTCGCCGACAAAGAACACCCAGACCCGAGGAAACTGCTGATCACTCAGCGCACCGCCGACAATCGCCTTGTCCAATGCCGGGTTGGCGCCGAATATCACGAACGTTCCATACTGCTCTGCCGAGGCTGTGCGAAACATATCGCGCATGTTGAACCGTTCCATTCCGCCTCCCGCCACAATCGCCAGGCGATCCGGAAGCACTCCATGACTGTTGATCCGAGTGAAGACCAGTGGCGGGCCTTCCTGGGATTGCAACGAACCATCGCGGCTGTGCTGCACAGCTGACACCACGTCAGAGAGGACCTCATCCTGGCTTTTTTGACGAGGAGCAGAAGCACACCCGGCAAGAACACAACACAGCAGAACCCACAGAACTTTTTTCACCGTCACTTCCCTATGCAATTGCTGGCCAGCTCCAAGCGCTGCGCCTCCATTAAGGCGTCGAACATCCGCCCCCTCGCTTGCGATGAAGCGCAAAGGATCATAAACACAATGACGGAATATGGCTGAAAAAAAACAGCCATGTGCAACGAGGCGCGCGGGAGATGAGCCTCCCCAAGGCAAGACGGGGAGGCGCAATGACGGTATCGATTGGACTTATTTCTTCTTCAGGCAATCACTCATGAACGCCTTGCGCGCATCGCCCTTGAGGGCCTTGGCGGTGGCGTCGGCGTTGCAGGTCTTCATTCTTTCCTGAGGCGTGGAAGGGGTGGCGGCGGCAGCCGGGGCGGCCTTGAGGCAGGTGCTCATGAAGGCCTTGCGCTCGTCGCCCTTGAGGCTCTTGGCGGTGGCTTCGGCGTTACAGTTGGTCATCTTGTTCTGTTGGGCAGTGGCGGCAAACCCCTGGGAGCACAGCAGCAGGCCCACCATCAACAACGGAATACGCAACATCTTCATGGAGTGTTCTCCTGGTCACCGCGCCGACGGGCACGGCCTCCTGCGCAGTGTAGACAAAGCCTGTTACACCTTCATCTGTTCTGCAGGCCGGCCCGGCGGTACTGCTCGGGCGTACTGCCGGCCTGGCGCTGGAACATCGCGATAAACGCCGAGGCGCTGCTGTAGCCCATGTCGAAGGCGATTTCCTGGATGCTGCGCGGGCTGTCCAGGGCCTCGATGGAGGCCAGGAAACGCTGGCGCTGGCGCCATTCGCCAAAGCTCATGCCCAGCTCGCGAACGAACTGCCGGGCCAGGGTCCGTTCGCTGACATGGGCCTGCCGCGCCCAGTGGGCAAGAGGCTGGTTGTTGCCCGGCTCGGCCTGCAACACCTGGAGCACCCGCAGCAGATCGGGGCTGCTGGCGTAAGGCAGGTAGCAGGTATGCACCGGCGCCTGGCGCAACTGATCCAGCAGTACCTGAGCCAGGCGCTGGTCGGCCTCGCCCTCGGGGATCTGCACGTCACGGGCGGCGAAGTCCTTGAGGATTGCCTTGAGGATCTCGCTGATGGCCAGGGTGCTGCCCTGAGCGGGCAACTGCGCGCACAGCTCCGGGGCCAGCAGCACGGCGCGGTAATTGATCGGCTGCGAGGTGTAGAAACTGTGGGGCGTCTGCGGCGGCACCCAGACCGCGTATTGCGGTGGCGACATGAAGCGCTGGCCGTCGATTTCCATGTGCATCACGCCGTGCGCCGAATACTCCAGGCAGCCCCAGGGATGACGGTGCTCCAGGGCATGGCTGTGGGCGGCGAAGTCGGCATAACGGAAATACACCGGCGCGGGCAGCCCGTGGAAATCCAGAAGATCGATGTGTTTTTTGCTCATGCTGTCCGGATGTCGGGGCGGGTTGTCTGGTTCGCAGTATAGGCATTGATTCGGACAAGGGGATAATCAGCCCTCATCAACTCTGTGGTTGTCTCCATGCAATACGCTTATCCACTGCTGGCCATCTTTATCTGGGCTGGCAATACCGTGATCAACAAACTCGCCGTGGGCGCGATCTTCCCCGCGGAGATCGGCTTCTATCGCTGGTTGCTGGCCGGCCTGCTGTTCACCCCCTTCATGCTCAAGCCGGTGCTCAGCCACTGGCCGGTGATCCGTCCCAACCTGTGGCGCATCGCCATTCTCGGCATCCTGGGCATGGCGGTGTATCAGAGCCTGGCTTACTTCGCCGCCAGCCTGACCTCGGCCACCAACATGGGCATCATCCTTTCGCTGATGCCGCTGATGTCCCTGGCCATGGCCATCGCCGCCCTGGGCCAGCGCCTGACCGCCGGGGCCCTGGTGGGCGCGGTGCTGTCGTTTGCCGGGGTGCTGCTGGTGGTGTCCTCCGGCAGCCTGGCCGCACTGCTGCAGCACGGGGTCAACCTGGGGGACGCAATGATGCTGGTGGCCACCCTGGCCTATGCGATCTACAGCACCTTGCTGAAAAAATGGCAGCTGCGCCTGCCACCGCTGGTGCTGCTGTACCTGCAGGTGCTGGTGGCGGTGGTGGTATTGCTACCGCTGTTCCTGGCCTCGCCCAAAGTCGGGCCGACCCTGCAGAACATTCCCCTGGTGCTTTACGCCTGCCTGCTGGCCTCGATGCTCGCGCCCCTGGCCTGGATGCAGGCGGTGGTGCACCTGGGGCCAAGCCGCACCACGCTGTTCTTCAACCTCTTGCCATTGATCACGGCGCTGATTGCCGCCGTGGTGCTGCATGAGCAACTGGCCTGGTTCCATCTGGTGGGTGGTGTGCTGACGTTGGCCGGGGTGGTTCTTTCGGAGCGCTGGACCACGGTGCTGCGGCCGTTCGCCGGCAAGCCGGTGCCTACGGGGCCAAGGTGAAGCTCAGAGGTCGGCGGCCTTGAGGCGCTGGGCATGTTCGACGAACAGGCGGATCGGTTCCGCGCCCTTGCCCACCAGCCCCAGCGACTGGTTGACGATATCGAAATGGTCCAGCGGGTAATCGTCGCCAATCACCTGCCCCAGGTGCGAGCTGTAGCGCCCGACCATGCCATCGCACTGGCCGGCCTCGCGGACGAAGGCCCGGGCGAACAGGCGGCAGCTGCGGCTGGTGCCGTCGAACAGATTGCGCCCGCGATTGGTCTTGCCCGGCTGCAAGGTGCCGGACCAGGAGTAGTAGCGCACGCCGCCGACCTGTTCCGGTCCCTGGCCACCCCAGGTTGTCGGTAACCCCTGAGGGTATTGACGGTTGAACAGGGCCACGCCCTCGGTGGTCAGCGACTGGTGCGAGGCGTGAATATCCACCGGCAGTTTCGGCCCGCGATAGCCGGTTTCCAGCAGCGCCATCAAGGCCGCGACACCCCGCAATAGCGCACTCAGAATGCGCCCCTTGAAGCTGTGGGCCGGTGAATGCCGGGCCAGGTAGTCCGCCAGTTCGGAGCCGTGGTTGGGCCCCGCCACCGAGGTCACCGAAGCCACCCAGTCCGGACGCTTGGCCGCCGCGTAGCGCGCCGTCAGCGCGCCCTGGCTGTGGCCGATCAGGTTGACCCGGGCGGCGCCGGTCTCGGCCATGATCCGCTGGATCTGCGTCAGCAACTGCTCCCCGCGCACCTCGCTGGAATTGAGTGGCGACACCTGCACCGCGATCACCCGCGCGCCCCCCCGGCGCAAGGCCGGGATGATCCCGTACCAGTAGGGATAAAGCAGCAGGCGGATAAAACCGAGCATGCCGGGCACCAGCACCAGGGGGTAACGCGTGGCAAGCTCTTGGGACATGCGGCGACATCCTTGTGCGAAGGCTGTGGGCTGGCTGAAAGCTAGACCATAACCAAGGCCATCGTCAGCCCCCATGACGCTTTGGCGACAAGCTGATGACAGCCCTTGCCGCGCCCGGCTACTTGAGCCCGATCACTCCCGCCACGATCAGCCCCACCGACACCAGCTTGACCGCCGTCAGGCTTTCCCCCAGCAACAGACAACCCAGCAACACCGTGCCCAGGGAACCGATGGCGGTCCAGATCGGGTAGGCCACGCTCACCGGCAACTCGCGCATGGCCAGGGTCAGGAAGTAGACGCCGCCCAGCGCCGCGACCACCGTCAGTAGCGACGGCCATGGCCGGGTAAAGCCCTCGGCGTACTTCATGCCCATGGCGAAGGTGACCTCGAAGGCCGCCGCCAGCAGCAGGAACATCCAGGCCATGACGCGGGCTCCTCAGAAGGTCGACGCCAGAGCCAGCAAACGCTGCTGCGCCTCGCCGCAGGAACGCTGGAAACCCTAGGCCTCCGACTCCTCGCCCTCCGCGGCAACCACCGTGACATCGTCGATGCCGATAAACCCCAGCGCCGTGCGCAACCAGCGGTCCGCATGGTTCATTGCCTCATGCTCGCCCCCTGGGCCAAACCCGGCGCCGCCGCGGCTGGTGACGATCAACACCTTCTTGCCTTGCACCAGTGGCTGGTACTGGGCCACACCGTTGTCCTGCAGGGTGTTGAACGTCAGCCCCAGGCGCACGATGTGATCGACCCAGGCCTTGATCCCGCTGGGCACGCTGAAGTTGTGCATCGGCGCGGCAATCACCAGGCGCTGGTGGCCGAGCAACTCGGCCACCAGCTCATCGCTCAGGGCCAGGTCGGCCTGCATCGACAGCGGCCGCGCCTCGGGCTGTGGATAAAACGCAGCGGCGATAAAGGCTTCGCTGACATGGGGCAAAGAACCCCGCCCGACTTCCCGGCGTGTGAGCATCCCCTGGGGGTTGGCCGCTTGCCAGGCCTGGAGGAAAACCTCGGCCAGGCGCCGGCTGTGGGAGCGTTCGCCCCGTGGGCTACCGTGGATCGCAAGAACTGTACTCATCTCATCTGCCTCGTGCGGGTTGCTCAATACGGCCTTGAAACCAAGGCCTTTCCGCGCTAAAGCTAAAATCACCGCCCTGCTTCAACAAATGAACAGAACTGCTCTCAGATGAATTCATCTCAGCCATGGAGCCCTCAATGTTTGCCCACCTGCCCCTCACCGCCCTGCGCACCTTCGAGTCCGCCGCGCGCCTGCTGAGCTTCAAGGCCGCCGCCGAGGACCTGTCGGTGACCCCCACCGCGGTGTCGCACCAGATCCGCAGCCTGGAACACTGGCTGGGGGTGGCGCTGTTCGAACGCCTGCCGCGCCAGGTGCGCTTGACCGAGCCCGGCCAGCGCTTGTTCCACAGCCTGCATGGCGCCCTGCTGGAAGTGACCCAGAGCGTCGACACCCTGCGCCCAACGCCAAGCAACGCCCAGCTCACCGTCTCCACCACCGCGGCCTTCGCCGCCTTGTGGCTGGTGCCGCGGCTGGGGCGCTTCTATGCCCGGCACCCCGGCATCAACCTGCGCCTGGACACCCAATGCGAGGTGGTCGACCTGCAACAGGACGCCAGCATCGACGTGGCGATCCGCTACAGCCAGGAGGGCTACCTGAACCTGCACGGCCTGTGCCTGTTCGACGAGCGTTTCGCGGTCTACGGCGCGCCGCAGCAAGTGGCCCTGGCGCGCCAGCAGCCGCCGACCCTGATCAGCGTGCACTGGCGCAACTCGCGGCTCTACGCCGACGGCTGGCAGGCCTGGTGCGCCCAGGCCGGGGAAAACTGGTTCGAGCAGCAGCCGCTGATCCGCTCCTACGACGAAGAGCAGTACGCCCTGCAAGCGGCGATTGCCGGCCAGGGCCTGGTCCTGGCCAGCGACATCCTGGTGTCGCAGAGCGTGGCCAGCGGCCTGCTGCAACCCTACCGGCCCGACGTCCAGGTGGACGGCGCCGGCTACAGCGCGCTGTGCGTACCAGGCCGCGAGCGCCATCCGCCGGTGCGCGCCTTTCTCCAATGGCTGCAGCAGGAGTCGCTGCTGGCCGGGCATCCGCCGCTGGCGCGCCGTTGACCGCCGGGCACATCCGATAAAACTTTTTGCCGCGCCCGCAACTCACACCCAAGGTAGCGATCAGGCCAACAGAGCCTGGCGCAAATCGGATTAGCCTTCAGGAGATCGAGATGAGCGACATGCATTTGTCTGATGTGAACACCCTGCGCGAACGGGCCCGCCAGCACGTCGAAAACGGTGCCGTGACCGAGGGCTACAACGCCGATCGCACGGAGATACTGCGCCTGCTCAACCAGTCGTTGGCCACCGAACTGGTGTGCGTGCTGCGCTACAAGCGCCACTACTTCATGGCCAACGGGCTCAAGGCCAGCGTCGCCGCCGACGAGTTCCTCGAGCACGCCACCCAGGAAGCCGCGCACGCCGACAAACTGGCCGAGCGCATCGTCCAGCTCGGTGGCGAGCCGGAGTTCAACCCCGACCTGCTGTCCAAGCACTCCCACGCCCAGTACGTGGCCGGCAATACCTTGAAGGAAATGGTCTACGAGGACCTCGTCGCGGAGCGTATCGCCGTCGACAGCTACCGCGAGATCATCCAGTACATCGGTGACAAAGACCCCACCACCCGCCGCCTGTTCGAAGAGATCCTGGCCCAGGAAGAAGAGCATGCCGACGACATGGCGGACATTCTCAACGACCTGTAACGCCCGCCTCTCAGCCCGCCCCAGCCTTGCGTCGGAGCGGGCTCGCCCGCCAACCCCCGGCCCCTCTTACCGGCTCGGTTTCACCGTCACCGGGGCCTTGCCCGCGCGCATCTGCTGCAACAACGGCGCGCACTGGTTGGGCTCATCGCCACTGGGTGCCACCAGCGCCAGCAAGCCGGCCGCCGGCCCGGCGATCACCCCCAGCGCCACCATCCCGGCACCACGCAGCACCAGCGGCACGGCCTTGACCCCGGCACTGGGCTGGATGAACTTGCCCTGTACATAAAGCGGCGAGCGCAGGGAAAACAGGCGCAGCCCCTTGGATTGCGGAGTGACGGTCAGGTCCAGTTGCTCGGTGGCCATGTTGGCGGTGCCATCGACGTAGATGATGGCGTTCTCGGTGTCGAAGACAAACAGCCGCGAGGTCACCAGGCCGCTCTTGATCCCGAAATCGGCAGCGGCGCAATTGATCTTCACTTCCTTGTCGCCAAACATCTTGCCCACCACGTAGTTGCCGACATTGAGCCCGGCGATTTCCATCAGGCTGCGGCTGATGGCCCCGTCGTTGATCAGCATCTTCAGATCACCGTTGGCAGTGCCCAGCAGGGCCGCCACCGAGTTGCCGCGGCCGGCGATGTCGGCATCGCCGTTGAGCTCGCCGAAGCTGGTCTTCATCGGTTCGAAGGTGGGGAACAGCTGCTTGAGCTTGAAATTGCGCGCCGTCAGCCTGGCCCGGCCTTCCAGCGGCGTGGCATGACCGTCGAGGCGGACCTGGGCGTCAAGCTTGCCGCCGGCCACGCCGAAGCGCAGCGGTTCCAGGCTGAGCTGGCCGTCGTTGAGCACCAGGTGGGTGTACAGGTCGGTGAACGGCAACTCGGCACTGTGGACGATGCGCTTGCCGGTGAACTCAACGTCAGCGTCCATGTCGCGCCAGCGTTCGGTGCGAAACTCTTCCACCGGCAGCACCTTGTCCGCCGGTTGCTTGCTCTCGCCGCCGCGGGCCTTCTGCTTGGCGTTGGAATCGGCGCCGATCAGTGGCGCCAGGTCGCTCATCAACAGCTGGTTGGAGACCAATGCGCCACTGAGCTTGGGCCGTGGCTGGCTGGCCACGTAGGTCAGGTTGCCGTGGATGTCGCTGTCGCCGATCTTGCCGTTGAAATCCTCGTAGCTGAAGGTCGCACCCGCCGGGTCATGCAGCTTGGCGGTCAGGTGGCCGTCGGTGGCATAGGGCGGCGAATCCGGCAGGGTCACCCCGGTCAGCGGGTAGAGGTTGCCCAGGCTGGCGCCCGCCAGCTTCAGCCGCAGGTCCAGGGCGCCGAGGTTCAGCGGGTCGGTCAGGCTGCCGCGCAGTTCCACCTTGGTATCGCCGATCTGCGCCTGGGCCTGCAGCGGGAATGGCTTGCTGGAATCCTGCAGCGCCAGTAGGCCGCCGATCTTGCCGCTGCCGGCGAGCTTCTGCCCGTGGTACTGGCCCTTGACCTGGAGGGCAAAGGCATAGGCCTGGGCTTGGGCGCCCTTGTCGGCGACTTTCTTCGCTTCGCTTTCGCCGACGATGTCGCTGAACGGGATCGGTTTGCCGAGCAATTCCACCTGCAGGTCCAGTTGGGTCTTCAGGCTCCGGTCGTCCAGGCTCACGCGGCCCTTGTCGAAGCCGATGGCGCCGATGTCCACCGTCCAACTGGAAGGTTCGGCGTCGGGGTCCTTGGGATCGAACTTGAAGGTCCAGTTGGCGCGACCGTCGGCCAGGCGCTGCAACGCAACGTCCGGTTCGGTGAGGTCGATGCGTGGAATGCTTACCCGCTGCGCCAGCAGGGCCAAGGGCGAAATGCGCAGCTCGACCCGTTTCAGGCTGACCATCTGTGCTGCCTTGGACCAGTCCGGGTTGCCCAGGGTCAGGTCCTGCGCCACCACGTGGGGCCAGAACACCCAGGCCCGCCAGCCGCCCTCGTCGGGTTCGCGCTGCCAGGCCACCGACAAGTCGCCATTGACCGCGAAAGGCCGGTGCAACTCCTCGGCGACCTTGGCATTGAGCATGGGCTTGATCCGGTTCCAATCGAAGAAGGCGAGCACCAGAACCAGCACCGCCAGTAGCAGGATCAGGCCGGTAACGGACCAGGCGAGAGTTTTACGAGTGCGCGTCATTGCACGAGGCTCCTGAAGACAGCTGAGCGCCAAATCACGACGCATCGGTGGAATGCCGGTGGGAAAATCCCCGGCCATGAAAACTACGACTGATAAAGCCCGCACAGGTTTAATCCGGGCGCCCGTTCGGACGAAAAAACCCGTTTTCCTGATCGATCAGACAGCAGGGTGTTACCTCGATCCGCCCTTGCGCGAAGCATGAGTGAGTCGAAACTACCCACCACGGTGCAAAAGCCATCGGCGCAAAGGCCCGGGCTAGAGCCTCGCAAGCAAACAATCAATTTCGTTGATTATTACCATTGTGGTTATGAACTTTTATATCGATTTTACGGCGGTAACATTAGCTCCGTACCCAATTTATCGCCCTACCAAGGAGCAACCCATCATGAAACGCCACCTTTTACTGAGCCTGACCTTGTCTGTTCTGGCCGCCAACGCCTTCGCCCTGCCAGCTGCAGAACAAGCCACCCCACAGGTCAAGGCCAGCCACAGCGTGTTCACCCAGACCCTGGCTGAAGGCGGTTCGGACCGTCTGATCGAACGCAACAAAGTCGCTGCCGACGGTTATGACCGTACGCCACAAGGCCAGAGCGTCGCCGAAGACGGCTATGATCGCACCCCTCAGGGCCAGAACGTTGCCGAAGATGGTTACGACCGTACTCCACAAGGCCAAAACGTCGCTGAAGATGGCTACGATCGCACTCCTCAAGGCCAAAACGTCGCTGAAGGCGGCCGTGATCGCCTGGAAGAGAAAGGCCTGGTGGAAGATGGCTACAGCCGCACGCCTCAAGGCCAGAACGTTGCCGAAGGCGGTGCCGATCGCTTGGCCGAACGCCATCAAGCTGCGAGCTGAGGTCATGAAGGCCCAGGAAAAAAGCCCGATCCCTGGATCGGGCTTTGACTTTTATGGCCACTGCATTGTCCTCGCGCCACCTCTCGCCTGTGCCTGACGCCAGTTCGACTCCGGCAAAGTTGATTTGCTAGAGTGCGCCGCTCCCATTGAGCAAAGAACACCCCGCCGATGCTGCCCCGCGCCGAACAGAAGCAACAGACCCGCAACGCCCTGATGGATGCCGCCCGGCATTTGATGGCGTGTGGCCGTGGGTTTGGCAGCCTGAGCCTGCGCGAAGTGGCGAAAGCCGCCGGTATCGTGCCCACCGGTTTCTACCGGCACTTCAGCGACATGGACCAGCTGGGCCTGGAACTGGTCAGCGAAGTCGGCCAGACCTTTCGCGAAACCATCCGCCTGGTGCGTCACAACGAATTCGTCATGGGCGGCATCATCGACGCCTCGGTGCGCATCTTCCTCGACGTGGTGGAAGCCAAGCGCGCGCAGTTCCTGTTCCTGGCCCGCGAGCAATACGGCGGCTCGCTGCCGGTGCGCCAAGCCATCGCCACCTTGCGCGAGAACATCAGCGCGGACCTCGCCGCCGACCTGACCCTGATGCCCAAACTGCAGCACCTGGACGCTGCCGACCTCAGCGTCATGGCCGACCTGATCGTCAAGAGCGTGTTCGCCACCCTGCCGGACATCATCGACCCTCCGGCTCAGGCACTGCCCGAGCACCTCACGCCGCAGGCGAAAATCACCCAGCAACTGCGCTTCATCTTCATCGGCCTGAAACACTGGCAAGGCCTGGGCAGCACCGAGTAAACCGGCTTTCCCACCCCCCCTTCACCCTGCGTGCCCCGCTCTGGGCTGCGCCTTTGCGCCTGCCTGTCGGCCCGGCACCGGATTGCAGCAAAAATATTTCACACGCACCAACTCAGTGCTATAAATCAGCTCAGCGCATCAATTTGTAACAATATAAAACAAGGTTTTGCCCCTTTTTCAGGCGCAGCTCCACATCGAGAAAGGGTTTTTCCTCTCCTCCGAGTGATTGGCAAGGCCCTTGCTCTGGCTTGTGCATCGCTCATAGCTGGAAGCTTTCCGATGCTGGTGATCCACCGCAGAACCGCCCCCCACGCCACCTGGTCCGCCGAGCTGCACCTGACTTACGAGGCCCGCAGCAAAAGCCGCCTGCGCTGTTTCAGTGCCGAGGGCGAAGACGTCGGCCTGTTTCTGGAGCGTGGCCAGCCGCCGCTGCACGACGGCGAGTTTCTTGAAGCCGAGGACGGGCGCATCGTCAAGGTCTGCGCCCGCCCGGAAACCCTGCTGCACGTCACCTGCCGCAATGCCTTCGAACTGACCCGCGCCGCCTATCACCTGGGCAACCGCCACGTGGCCCTGCAAGTGGGCGACGGCTGGCTGCGCCTGCTCGACGACTACGTGCTCAAGGCCATGCTCGAACAGCTGGGCGCCAGCACCGACACCATCGAAGCGCCGTTCCAGCCCGAGCACGGCGCCTATGGCGGCGGCCACCATCATTCGCGCCACGGCGATGAAGACTTCAACTACCCGCCGCGCCTGCATCAGTTCGGCGTCCGCCCATGAACCCGGCCTGGGCCCTGTTGCGCCTGGCCAGCCCGCAGTTGCCGATTGGCGGCTACAGCTATTCCCAGGGCCTGGAGATGGCCGTGGAACAGCTGCGCGTGCATGACCCGGACAGCGCCCGCCGCTGGATCGGCGACCAACTGCTGCTGAACCTGGCGCGCTTCGAAGCGCCACTGTTGCTGGCCCACTGTCAGGCCGCGGCCGATCAGGACTGGCCCCGGCTGCAACAACTGTGCGAGGCGCACCGGGCCAGCCGCGAAACCCGCGAGCTGTACCAGGAAAGCCGGCAGATGGGCTATTCCCTCAAGCAACTGCTGGAAGGCCTGCCGGAACTCGACACTGGCGCCCGGGCGCTGCTGGCCGACCAGGAAGAACCGCACCTGGCCCTGGGCTGGGCCCTGGCCGCCCGCGCCTGGGGGATCAGCCCCGATGACGCCCTGGCCGCCTGGCTCTGGAGCTGGCTGGAAAACCAGCTGGCGGTGCTGATGAAGACCCTGCCCCTGGGCCAGCAGGCCGCCCAACGCCTGACCAGCGAGCTGCTGCCTTTGTTGCAGCAGGCCCAGCACCACGCCGCGAACCTTGACCCCAACCATCATGGCAGCGCCGCTTTCGGCCTGTCCCTGGCGAGCATGGCCCACGAGCGCCAGTACAGCCGCCTGTTCCGTTCCTAGGGCCTCTTACTTTGGAGAATCACATGAACTCACAACCTCTGCGCGTCGGCATCGGCGGCCCGGTGGGCTCCGGCAAAACCGCCCTGACCCTGGCCCTGTGCCTGGCCCTGCGCGAACGCTACAACCTGGCGGTAGTGACCAACGATATCTACACCCGCGAGGATGCCGACTTTCTGGTGCGCAACCAAGCCCTGGCGCCAGAACGGATCATCGGCGTGGAAACCGGCGGCTGCCCGCACACCGCGATCCGCGAAGACGCCTCGATCAACCTGGAGGCGGTGGACCAGCTGAACCGGCGCTTTCCCGGGCTCGACCTGATCCTGGTGGAGTCCGGCGGCGACAACCTCTCGGCCACCTTCAGCCCCGAACTGTCGGACCTGACCATCTACGTGATCGACGTTTCCGCCGGCGACAAGCTGCCGCGCAAGGGCGGCCCGGGCATCTGCAAATCCGACCTGCTGGTGATCAACAAGATCGACCTGGCGCCGCTGGTGGGCGCCTCTCTGGAAATGATGAACAGCGACACCCAGCGCATGCGCGGCGGCAAACCGTTCGTCTTCAGCAACCAGAAGACCGGCCAGGGCTTGCAAGACATCATCGCCTTCATCGAACGCCAGGGCCTGCTGACGGCGGCCTGACCCCCTATTCCCACCCGCTCAACAAGGAAGCCACCCATGACCTTCAAGCGCATTCTCGGGGCCCTGGCCCTGCTGCTGACCCCGGCCCTGGCCTTCGCCCACCCGGGCCATGGCGACAACGGCCTGCTGGCCGGTATCAGCCACCCCATCGGCGGCCTCGACCATCTGCTGGCCATGCTCGCCGTCGGCCTGTGGGCGGCGCAGCAGCAAGGCGCGGCGCGCTGGGCGCTGCCCTGCACCTTCGTCGGCACCATGCTGCTCGGTGGCGTGCTGGGCTTCGAGGGGCTGAACCTGCCGGCCCTGGAAAGCGGGATTGCCGCCTCGGTACTGGCCTTGGGCCTGGCCGTGGCCCTGGCCGTGCGTCCGCCGCTGAGCCTGGCGCTGGCCGCCACCGCGCTGTTTGCCCTGTTCCATGGCGTGGCCCATGGCCTGGAGCTGCCGGACATGTCCAGCCCCTGGACCTACGCCGCCGGCTTTGTCGCGGCCACCGCGGCCCTGCATGCCGCCGGTTATGCCGTAGTGCGGGTCTTGCCCCAGGCGGCCGCGCCGCTGGTACGCGTGGCCGGTGCGGCGTCGGCCGCCACAGGCGTGTGGTTGCTGGCAGGCTGAGCCCTGCCCGCCTCTGCAGAAGCCGGCTGGCCGGCGAAGGCGGTCTTGCGGGCCGCGTTCGCTGGCCAGCCAGCTCCTGCTGGGATCATTGGCGGGCAAGCCGCCTTGCGGGGCTTCTCTGGTAACATGTCGCGCACTCAAACCTGCCGTGACGACGCCAGCCAATGCCCGATGTATCCCGCTCCGCCTCCTGCCCTGAATCGAGCGCCCGATTCAACGCCGTACAGCAGCATTTCCATGAGGTGATCGTGCCCCTGTGGCAGGGCCCGGGCTGGAATCCGCAGCTGGCACTGCCCTACGAGGCGCTGGACGCCGAGCATCGGCCGTTGCCACCACAGCGCTATCGGGCCATGGCCTGCGCCCGTCAGCTGTATGTGTTTTCGCAACTGATCGGCGATGCCGCCGCGCCCTTTGCCGAGGAGCGCGCCGCCGCGCTGTTCCGCTCCTTGCAGCGGCATTTCCACGACGCCGAGCACGGTGGCTGGTTCTACAGCATCGACCCCCAGGGCGCACCGCTGGACCGGCGCAAGGACCTCTACACCCACGCGTTTATCCTCTTTGCCTGCGCCCACTACTGGGCCAAGGTCCGCGAACCGCTGGTGGAATCGGTGCTCAATGCCGCCCTGGAAGTGGTGGCCCGGCGCTTTGCCCGCGGTGACGGCCTCTACGAAGCCAGCCTCGACCAGGACTGGTCGCTGCTGGGCTGCGGCCCGCTGCAGAATCCGTTGATGCACCTGGCCGAAGCCTTCCTCGCCACCCTGGCGGTCCGTGAGGACCAGGCCGTGCAAGCCGCGCTGCTGACCCTGTGCCAGGCCATGCAGCAGCACTTCATCGAGCCGCAGCACGGGGTGATGATGGAGAAACCGCTGGGAGCTGTGGATAACTGGTTCGAGCCCGGGCACCAGTTCGAGTGGTACTTCCTGCTCGCCTCGTCCCCCCTGCTGCGTGGCAGCGCCCTGCACCAATCGCTGGAGCGGGCTTTCGCCTTCACCGAACAGCGTGGCGTCGACCCAAAAAGCGGCGCCGTCTGCGCCATGCTCGAACTGCAGCCCCAGGCCAGCGTCAAGGACGCCACCCAGCGCATCTGGGCCCAGGCCGAATACCTGCGCGCGCTGACCCTGCGCGCGGACGGCCAGGCCGCCCTGCAACGCCAGTTGCAGGCGTTGCAAGAGCACTTCCTGCACGCCGGCGGCTGGCATGAATGCCTGGATGCCAGCGGCGCGGTCAGCCGGCGGGACATGCCGTCGACCACGCCTTATCACCTGGCGACCTGCTATCGCGGGCTGGCGAACTACTTCGCCTGAAACCTCTCGCCGGCTAGCCGCCTCCGACAACACCGCGCAGGAGCCGGCTTGCCCGCGAACAGCCCACCGATCAAGCAATCCACTTGCGATCCCCGGTAAAGCTGATGGTCAGCCAGCGCGCGGCATCGGCCTGGCCCAACTGGCTGGAAATCTCCTCGCGCAAGCGGTCCAGGGTCGCCACATCCCGCAGCGGATAATCCGCTGGCAGGACAATGTGGATCTCGATGAATCGCGCCCGCCCGTGCTTCTGCACGTAGGTGATGTAGTCATCGAAACCATGGGCCAGCTTGGCCTTCTCCATCACGCTGCGAACCTTCTCGTCCAACTGGTCCGGGGCGATCCCCAGCACATCGCGCAGGGCCGGCCGCAGGATCTTCAACGCCGGCGGCAACATGCTCAGGGCCAGCAGGATGAGGATCGCCGGGTCGACATACACCGCCCACTCGCCATGCCCGTACTGCTTGAGCAACAGGGCGATGACGAAGCTCACCAGCAGCCCCACCGAGAGCATCGCGTCCACCAGCCAACTGATGTTGTCGAACTGGATCAGCGACGATTTGAGCCTGCGGTTACGCCGACGCACATAGAAGAAGTACGCGAACTCGGCGACGGCGAAAAACCCTGCGTAGAAGATCACCAGCCCCAGCTCGACCTCGCGGCCGCCATTGATGATGCCGAACACCCCATTGAGGAAGGCGTAGATCGCGATCAGCATCAGGAAGCTGCCTTCGATCAGCAGCACCATCGGTTCCAGGTGCCAGAAGCCGAACTGGAAACGCTGGTTGCTTTCCTTGGCGATCAGCTTGGCGGTGATCAGCATCAGGACCTTGATGAAGGTGGCGATCAGGGAAAAAAATCCATCGAACAGGATGGATTGGGCGCCAGAAACAAACCCCGTGACGATTCCGGCGATCGCCACGATGAACATCAATACAGTCGATTGTTTGAGCAGAGACTGCTCACCTCGGTTACTCACGATTCCTCCTATCGAACTTCAAAAACACCGCCTCGTATGAGGCTGCAATGAAATTTCGGGGCGGAATTCTACCTTGCCACGCCTGGCTTCAAGCTGAAACGAATCAGCTTATGTGTTTCCGAGTACAACCATAGTCGCTGCCAAGCCATGGCGAGGCTGCGAGCGCCGAGGTCTTGCGAACGCAAGAGGGCCTGGCGGCCCTGTCGCAGCCTGCGGCAGCGGCTACACCTTGCGCTCGATGGCGAAACCGGCCCAGGTCTGGCTCACCGGCATCAGCTCCAGGCTGTTGATGTTGATGTGGGCCGGGGTATTCAGGACCCAGAAGATGGTCTCGGCGATGTCTTCGGGCTGGATCGGCTCGGCGCCGGCGTAAGTGGCGTCATAACGCGCCTGATCACCGGCGAAACGCACCAGGGAGAACTCGCTTTCGCACAGACCCGGCTCGATGTTGGTCACTCGTACGCCAGTGCCCTGCAGGTCGCAGCGCAGGTTCAGGGAGAACTGTTTGACGAAGGCCTTGCTTGCGCCATAGACGTGGCTGCCCGGGTACGGGTAGTTGCCGGCGATCGAGCCCAGGTTGACGATACCGGCGCCCCGGCCATGGGCGATCAGCCGCGGCAGCAGCAGGCGGGTGCTGTACATCAGGCCCTTGATGTTGGTGTCGACCATGGTGTCCCAGTCATCCAGGTCGCACTTGGGCGCCGGGTCGACCCCCAGGGCCAGGCCGGCATTGTTGATCAGGCCGCGCAACTTGCCGAAGGACGCTGGCAGGTTGGCGATGGCGGTTTCCATGGCCTTGCGGTCGCGCACGTCGAGCACCAGGCCGTGCACGTCGGTCTGCTTGGAGAGCTCCGCGCACAGCGCGTTGAGGCGCTCCTCGCGGCGGCCGGTGAGCACCAGCGACCAGCCGGCCTGGGCAAAGCGCCGAGCGCAGGCTTCGCCAAAACCGGACGTCGCGCCCGTAATGAACAGTGTGGAAGTCATGGTGTTCTCCTTGCTGGGTGGCGAGCCGCCATTGAAATGAAAAATCAGGGCGCCAACGTACACGCAATCTGCGCAAAGCTGCCACCGTTGAGAGTCACTACCGTAGCGCTGGTTTTCTCAATCTGGGTGGGTGGCGTCAAATGCAGGTCATGGGCCGCATTTTGCGGGTTCTGCCAGAGGATTTCTTTGTAGCGAACATAGCCGACGGCCTCGCCGCCGCCGTTCACCAGCCGCACCGAGCTGCCGCCAGGGCGGTAGTACAAGGTAGCGGTGGCGCCGTCGCATTGATAGACATTGTCCCTATGCGGCGAGGGCAACAGACTCCCGGCAAGCCCGCCAATCAGGCCATAGAGCAAGCCACACAACAGCAGCGTCAAGGCCAGGCCGGCCAGCACCCGCAACACTCCGCCAGAAGCCGGGAACCTGCGGCCGGCGAGCGCTGGCGCCACGACCACATCGCCCTCTGCGGCAAGCGGCTGCGGAGCCTGCATTGGTGACCTGGCGAGCGCTGCCACAGGCACGGCAGGATCGGGCACGGAGCTCGCCTGCGGGGTCGGTTCAAGCTCACGCAGAGGCCTGGGCAGGCTCACTCGCCGCTGGCGAATGATCCGTGATTGCAGCAGAACAAAAGCCGCCAACGACAAGGGCAACACTTGATTCAGCGCGGGCGACTGGCTGTTGAGCCAGTCGACCAACACTGGATCGGATACCGCAATGCTCCCCGCGACATATCCCAGCAGGCCTCCGCCGCCCCATACCAGCCAGGGCTGGGTGCCCATCAACCGGGTCAGTTGCAGGCTGCCAAACATCAACAACGGCACACTCAGCAGCAGCCCCAGCAGCAAATAGAACACTTGCCCTTGGGTCACTGCCGCCAGGCCGACCACGTTGTCCATGCTCATCACCAGATCGGCGATCAGTACAGTCAGCACTGCACCGCCCAGGGTCTGTGGCGCAGCAGCGGCCCCGGCGCTCTCGTCCTGCGCATCCTCATCGCACAGCAGGCGCAAGGCAATCACCACCAGCAACAAGGCGCCAATCAGCTTCAACCAGGGCACCAACAGCAGCCAGCCGGCCAAGGTGGTCAGCAATACCCGCAAGATGATGGCCGCGCCCATACCGATCATGATTGCCCGACGCGCCTGCTCGGGGGGCAGGCCACGACAGGCCAGGGCAATCACCAGCGCGTTGTCGCCGGACAGGATCAGGTCCAGCAGCAGCACCTGGAACACCATGCTCAAGGCGTACAGCGCACCATCAAACAACATGCGACAACACCCCTGGCAGAGAAATTCTGCTCACGTTCTCACCCCAGCACGCCACTCAAGGCGGCATAAAGACCCAGCCCGCCCGTCAGGATGAAGGTGACGAGCACCAGCACGCCATAGGGTCCACGCAAGCGCAGTTTCGCCGGCAACACATTGCGCGCCAGCAGCAGCAACAACAGCAACATCAGCGGAATCAACAGGCTGTTGAGTACCCCCACCGCCAGCGACAAACGGATCAGATCGATCCCTGACCCAACCAGCAGTGCACCGGCAATCAGCAGCATCGCGAAGGCGCCATAGAACCAGGGGGCGTCCAACGGATGCTGCTCCAGGGAGTGCCGCACGCCCAGTGCCTCGCCCATGGCCCAGACCGCACTCAGGCAGACCACAATGGTCGCCACCAACGCCCCGCCGGCCAAGCCGACGACAAACACCGCCTGGCCCCAGGTCGGCCCGATCAGTGCCCCGAAGGCCTCGCCGATCTGGGCAATGCTCGAAAGCCCGCCCCCCTGGCCGCCGAGGGTGGCGGCTGCGGCGATGATGATCGCCGTCGTCAGCACCTGGCAAAATAGCGTACCCAGCAAGGTATCCAGGCGCGCCAGGCGCAAGTGGTGCGGGCCCAGGCCTTTGTCCACCAGAGCCGACTGTTGGTAGAACAGGGTCCAGGGCATCACGCTGGTGCCCAGGTTGGCCGCCACCAGGTACAGATAATCGGGATCGTTGAGGGGGCTCTGCCGTAACTCATGCAGCATCTGCTGCAGATCAGGATGAGCCTTGTACGCCATGACCAAAAAAGCCAGGCCGAACAAGCCGACCAGCAGGGTGATGCGCTCCACCGATCGATAGGAGCCGGTCAACACCATGGTCAGGATAAACAGCACCAGGGTCACCAGGATCGGCCATGGCGCGACGCCGAACAGGCTACCGGCCCCCACCAGGCCACTGATTTGCGTCAGCAGCGCCCCCGAGCAACTGAGCAGCAATACTAGCGCCGAAGCCATCGCCAGCCCGCCGCCCCAGCGCTGACGCACCAGCTCCACATAGCCCTGGCCGGTACATAACCCCAGACGCACGGTCAGCTCCTGAGCCATGAACATCAGCGGCACCAACAGCAGTTGCAGCAACAGCAGCCGATACCCCCACTGTGCTCCGCTCTGCGCGGCAGTGATGACGCTGCCGGCCTCGGTGTCGGCCATCATCACCACCAGCCCGGGGCCCAGTGCTGCCAGCAGACGGCGCAGACGAGGTATCAAGGGCGCGCGCTCTGGTATCCGCCCTTGAATGCTCATGTCATTGCGCGCGCTGGGCGGTCGGGCCATGACGGAACTGCTTGAGGAACTCCGCATCGGGGCTCAGTACCAGCATCGGCTGGCTCTCGGCCATGGATTGCCGATAGGTCTGCAGGGAACGGTACAGCCTGTAAAACTCCGGGTCCTTGCTGAACGCGGCCGACAGGATCCGGTTCGCCTCAGCGTCCGCTTCGCCATGAGTGATCGCCGACTGGCGCTGGACTTCGGATAACAGCACCGTGCGGTCGCGGTCGGCCTTGGCTTGAATCTGTTGCGCCCACTCGAAGCCCTGGGCCCGCAACTCCTTGGCCTCGCGCTGACGCTCGGACTTCATGCGCTCGTAGATCGCCTGACTGGCTTCCAGTGGCAGGTCCGCACGGTGCAGCCGCACCTCCGTCACCTCGACCCCCAGTGCCCGAGCCTTGTCGGCCACGTCCTGCTCGATCACCGATACCGCCTGCTGGCGAGCCGGCGACAACAACGAACGCAGGGAAATCTCCCCCAGAGTGCGGCGCAAGGAGGAGCTGACCATCTGCGTCAGCTGGGCGTTGGCCTGCTCCAGAGTGCCTACCGCCTGGTAGAAACGCAGCGGATCGCTGACGCGAAAGCGCGTGTAAGTGGCGACCTCTATCCGCTTCTGATCACCAAGGATCACCTGCTCGGAGGCAGGCACGAGGGTCTGCAGGCGGCTGTCGTAAAACACCAGCGAATCACTGAAGGGCACCTTGAACTTGAGCCCCGGCTCGCCTGCAACGCCCATCGGAGCTCCGAAGCGGATGATCAGCGCCTGCTGCGACTCATCGACCACATACGCCGACGCCGCCAGCAACCAGAGAGCGGCCACGGCCAGGCCCAGCCCGAGCCACTTGAATGAGCGGTTCATGGTCGAGGGTCCTTCTGTGCGGGTTTGCCTGGGTCATTGAGCGGCATGTAAGGCACCACACCGGACATACCCTTGCCGGAAGTATCGATGATGACCTTGGAAGCCTTCTTCAGCACTTCGTCCATGCTTTCCATATACAAGCGCCAGGCGGTGACATCCTTGGCCTGTGCATAGCTGGCGTAGACCGAGAGAAACCGCTTGGCCTCGCCCTCTGCCAGGTTGGCGACCTGCGACTTGTAGGCTTCGGCCTCCTGGGCGATCCGCGCCGCGTCGCCACGGGCTCGCGGGATCACATCATTGGCATAGGCTTGCGCTTCGTTGCGGGCCCGCTCCTGATCAGCCCGGGCTCGCTGCACGTCGTTGAACGCATCAATGACCTGGGGAGGCGGATCGACCCGCTGCAATTGCACCTGGGTCACCAGTATCCCGGCTTGCTCACGGTCCAACAGCTGCTGTAGCAGATCACGGGTTTCGTCGGCGATCTGTGCACGCTTGTCCGACATCACCGACTGTATCGGCGTACGAGCAATGACCTCGCGCAATGCACTCTCGGCAGCCAGTTTCACTGAACGCTCTGGATCGCTGATCTGGAACAGATACAGGCGCGCGTCCTTGATACGCCAGAACACTGTGCAGTCGGCTTCGACGATGTTCTCGTCGCCAGTGAGCATCTGCTTGTCCCGCGAACCGCTGGCGGAGGCGCTCTGCAGAACCGCACTGCCCAGTTGCAGCTGATTGACTTGGGTGATCTTGGGTAACAGTACCCGCTCGATGGGGTACGGCAGGTGGTAGTGCAGCCCCGGCTCGGCGGTCTGCTGCCAGCGTCCAAAGCGCAGCACGATGCCCTGCTCGTCTGGCTGGACCTTGTAGATCCCGGAGCTGGCCCAGAGCAGCAGGAACAATCCGCCGAACAATGCCAACCCACGCCCGCCGAGATCCAGCAAGGCCAAGCGATAGGCAATCCGCTCACGCAGCCGCAGCAGAGGGCTTGCGGGCCTGACGGGAACAAACGCGGAACTATCGGTCATGCCATTGCTCCAGATCGGCAGATGACGCCCCAGGGGGCGCCAAGGCGCGCAGAATACCCGAAGCCATATCCCCATTCATAGAGGGGTTATAGCGGGTCGTTGGATAAAAAATACTCATCCTTCTCCGCGCCTTGCAGGCTCTGGTCTGCAGCCATATGCACGCACCTTATCCACAGGCCGGTCCACAGTCTTTGGGGGCAAGTGCACAGCTCGAAAAGCCGCTGTGTACAGGGCCTGCAGCCGATCATGTGAAGTTTTTTGCTTGACCCGCAACAGCTGTCCATGCAGCCGCGGCCGAAAAAGATGACCGCACGGTCAAAGTGCATAACGCCAGAGGCCAGTAACCACGCCGCTCAGAGCCGTCTTTCCAGAGTTTAGTCACAGACTTATCCACAGGCTTATCCAGCCCTTTTAGCGGGTCCGGCTGCGACAATAAAAAGGTTGACAACGGCCTCTTCGAGCCGCCCAAAAAACCCTGATCAAAAAACGCACAACCGTCTGAAAGCCACGTAAATCAAGGCCTTCAGCCAGCTACTCCCACGTTACCCACAGCCCGCTCCACAGCAAACGGGGACAAGTCAAAACGGTGGAAAAACAACTGTTTGCAGCGTCTTTATGCCGCGCTTTGCCAGCTTGCAAATAAGGTTGTCCACAATTGTCCGACGTGACCGCCCATCTGCGAACGCACGCTTGCCCATGCACGCACCAAGCGCGCGCTAAATACGTAGGTGCCGGCTTGCCGGCGAACCCCGAACGCACAACCGCCTCTGAACAAGCGGCCATGGGGATGGGGCGTTTCGCTGGCAAGCCAGCACCGACACGGCGGGCGGGATGCTGTGGATAAAAAATGCCCCGGCGGCGCGGGCCGGCGGGGCATGGTTTATCCACAGAGCGGGCGGTCAGTGACCGCCCAGGTAAGCGTTGCGCACCTCCTCGTTGACCAGCAGCTCCTTGCCGGTGCCACTGAGGCGGATCTCGCCGTTGACCATCACGTAGGCGCGGTCCGACAGTTTCAGCGCGTGGTTGGCGTTCTGCTCCACCAGGAAGATGGTCATGCCGGTGGCCGCCAGCTCCCGCAGGGTGGCGAAGATCTGTTTCACCACGATCGGCGCCAGCCCCAGGCTCGGCTCGTCCAGCAGCAACAACTTGGGCCGGCTCATCAGCGCCCGGGCAATGGCCAGCATCTGCTGCTCACCGCCGGACATGGTCATGGCCCGCTGGGTACGCCGCTCCTTGAGCCGTGGAAACAGCTCGAACATGCGCTGCATGTCCTCATTGGCGTACTTGTCGCCAATCGGGATGGTGCCCATCAGCAGGTTTTCTTCCACGGTCATGTCAGGAAACACCCGGCGCCCCTCCGGGGACTGGGCGATGCCGTTGGAGGCGATGTAGTGGGACGACTTGTGGGTGATGTCCACACCGCGATAGAGGATCTGCCCGGACTCCGCCCGGGGCTGGCCGAAGATCGACATCAGCAGGGTCGATTTACCGGCGCCGTTGGAGCCGATCAGGCTCACGGTTTCCCCTTCGTTGATGTGCAGCGAGACTTTCTTCAGGGCCTGGATCGGGCCGTAGTACACGTCCAGGTCCTTGAGTTCGAGGATAGGTTGGCTCATACCAGCTCCTCTTCATCGGCACCCAGGTAGGCGGCGATCACCTTCGGATCGTTGCGGATTGCCTCCGGTCCGCCTTCGGCGATCACGTTGCCGTGGTCCAGCACCACGATGTGGTCGGAAATACTCATCACCATGCCCATGTCGTGTTCAATCAGCACCACGGTCAGATCGTGCTCGTCGCGCAGCAGCCGGATCATCGCGCTCAGCGCTTCGGTTTCCTGAGGGTTGAGGCCGGCGGCCGGTTCGTCGAGGCAGATGATCTGCGGCCGGGTGCACATGGCCCGGGCGATCTCCAGGCGCCGTTGCTGGCCGTAGGACAACTCGCCGGCCAGGCGGTTGGCGCAGTCCACCAGGTCCACCACTTCCAGCCAGTAGAAGGCGTGGTCCAGGGCGGCGCTTTCCGCCTTGCGGTAGCCCTTGGTGTTGAGGATGCCGGACAGCAGGTTGCGATTGACCCACATGTGCTGGGCCACCAGCAGGTTCTCCACCACGGACATTTCCTTGAACAGGCGAATGTTCTGGAAGGTCCGCGCCAGCCCGGCCCGGTTCACCAGGTGGGTGCCGCCGAACATCTTGTAGTACAGGCGGCTGGCGAAGCTTTTCGGCGACACGAAGTCGGTGGGGCTAAACGGCTCGCCCAAGAGCTTGATGACGTTGGTCTGCTGGCCCCGGGTATTGAGCTCGATGCGCCCGCCGGAAGCCTTGTAGAAACCGGTCAGGCAGTTGAACACCGTGGTCTTGCCGGCGCCGTTGGGGCCGATCAGGGCGAAGATCGAGTTGCGCTTGACCTTCAGGCTGACGTCGCTGAGGGCCTTGATGCCGCCGAAGTGCATCATCAGGTTCTCGACCGAAAGAATGTATTCGCTCATGGCGCGTTCCCCTCAGTCAGAGCACCTTTGCGTGGCGTCACCCCGGTACGGCTGATGCGGATCAGCCCTCGCGGTCGCCAGATCATCATCAACACCATGAGGATGCCGAACAGCAGCACCCGGTATTCGGAGAAGCTGCGCAGCAGCTCCGGTGCCACGGTCAGCACAAAGGCCGCAATCACCACGCCCACCGTGGAGCCCATGCCACCCAGCACCACGATGGCGAGGATCAGCGCCGACTCGAAGAAGGTGAACGAGGACGGGTTGACGAAGCCCTGGTAGCTGGCGAAGAACACCCCGGCCAGGCCGGCGGTGGAAGCACCGATGGTGAACGCCGAGAGTTTCACCAGCACATGGTTCAGGCCCATGGCGCGGCAGGCGATCTCGTCTTCACGCAAGGCTTCCCAGGCCCGGCCTACGGGCATGCGGGTCAGCCGGTGCTTGATGTAGAGCACCAGCAGCACCACCAGGAACAGCACGATGTAGATGAACAGGAACTTCAGGTTGGGGTTGTATTCCAGGCCGAAGAATTCGTGGAACGGCACCCCGCCGTCCTTGGCCTTGCGGCCGAACTCCAGGCCGAAGATGGTCGGCGATGGCACCGGCATGCCGTTGGGGCCGCCGGTGAAGGACAGCCAGTTGTTGAGTATCAGGCGGATGATCTCGCCAAAACCCAGGGTCACGATGGCCAGGTAGTCGCCGTGCATCCGGAGCACCGGGAAGCCCAATATGCACCCCGCCAGCGCCGCGGCAATCGCCGCCAGGGGCAGCACGGTCCAGAAGCCCAGGCCCAGGTACTGGTAACCCAGGGCCAGGCCGTAGGCGCCGATGGCATAGAACGCCACGTAACCCAGGTCCAGCAGCCCCGCCAGGCCCACCACGATGTTCAGCCCCAGGCCCAGCAGCACGTAGATCAGCCCGAGGATGACCACGGTCAGCAGGTACTTGTTGGCGAAGAACGGGAACACGATGGCGATCACGATCAGCGCCGGGATGATCCAGCGCAGCCGCGACTTGTAGTCCGGCGCCAGCACATGCACCCCGGAACCGGTGGTCTCGAAGCCCTGGAGAATCTTCAGGCCCTTGGGGGTTTGCAGGAACAGGCTCAGGGCCAGGCGGCCGGCCATGACGATCGCCACCAGCCACGCCACGCGGGTCGGTTGCAGGTTGAAGCTGTAGCCATCGAGCACCACGCCCACGATGGGACCGAACACGATCAGCGAGATCAGCCCGGCGAGCACGGCGTCGATGACGCTCTTCTTGATATCAATCGGTTTATTGGCAGCAGACATACTTATACCTTCGCCACGAGTGGGCGACCCAGCAGGCCTTGGGGACGGAAGATCAGGATCAGCACCAGCAGCGAGAAACTGAACACGTCTTTGTAGTCGGAGTTGATCAAGCCGGAGAACAGCGACTCGGAGATCCCGAGGATGATCCCGCCGAGCATCGCCCCGGGCAGCGAACCGATGCCGCCGAGCACCGCCGCGGTGAACGCCTTGATGCCGATCACGAAGCCGGCATAGAAGTCGAAGGTGCCGTAGTTCATGGTGATCAGCACCCCGGCCAGGGCCGCCATGGCCGCGCCGATGACGAACACGTAGGAGATCACCCGGTCAGTATTGATGCCGAGGATCGAGGCCATCTTGCGGTCTTGCTGGGTGGCCCGGCACATGCGCCCCAGCTTGGTGTACTTGATGATGTAGGTGAGCAGCGCCATGCCGGCGAACGCCGCCACCAGGATGAAGATCTTGGTGTAGGTGAGCTGCACGAAGCCTGTGCCGATATCGACTTTCCAGGCCCCGGCCAGCAGGGTCGGAACCCCTTGCTGCTTGGCGCCCTGGCTGATCTGCGCGTAGTTCTGCAGGATCAGCGAGATACCGATGGCACTGATCAGCGGCGCCAGACGGGTGGAGTTGCGCAAGGGTTTGTAGGCCACGCGCTCGATCACCCAGCCATAGATCCCGGTCACCACGACGGTGAAGATCAGCGTGCCGAGAATGAGTAGCGGGAAGGATTCAATGCCGAAGTAGGCCAGCAGAGCCAGACTGATTGCCGCGAGGTAAGCGGAAATCATGTAAACCTCGCCGTGGGCGAAGTTGATCATGCCGATGATGCCATAGACCATTGTGTAGCCGATGGCGATCAGACCGTAGACAGACCCGAGGGTCAGTCCATTGATCAGTTGCTGCAGAAAAATACCATCCATAACGCAATCTCACGGACTTGAGAGACTGCACAGGCCGTTGACGCCGGACAGGGATCACCCGTCTGCGCAACACGTCCGTTGTGCAGCTCTACGAGAAAAGGCAAGTACTGCACGAGCATGGACCGGCATCAGGGGGTGATGCCGGCCCGTACGGACTCATGTCACTTCTGTTTTTCCAGCTGGTGGTACTTGCCGTCCTTGTCCCATTGATAGACCACGTAGTCGGAGATCTTCAGGTCGCCCTTGGCGTCCCAGGACTTCTCGCCCATCACGGTTTTCACCGGATTGGCCTTGAGCCACTTAGCGGCGTCTTCGCCCTTGTTGGATTTGGCGCCGTTGAAGCCGGCGGCCAGGGCCTGGACCGAGGCATAGGCGTACAGGGTGTAGCCTTCAGGCTCGGTGCCGGCCTTGCGGAAAGCATCCACCACGGCCTTGCTGTCGGGCAGCAGGCGTGGGTCGGCGCCGAAGGTCATGTACACGCCGTCAACGTATTGCGGACCGCCAGCGGTGGTCACCAATTCGTCGGTCACGATGCCGTCGTCGGACATGAACTTGACATCCTTCAGGCCCTGCTCGCGCAACTGGCGTACCAGCGGACCGGCTTCGGGGTGCAGGCCGCCGAAGTACACCACGTCGGCGCCGGCGGCGCGGATCTTGGTCACCACGGCGCTGAAGTCCTTCTCGCCACGGGTCAGGCCCTCGTACAGCACCGGGGTCACGCCACGCTTGGTCAGCTGCGCCTTGGTGGCATCCGCCAGGCCCTGGCCGTAGGTGTCCTTGTCGTGCAGCACCACGACTTTCTTGCCCTTGAGCACGTCGACGATGTAGTCGCCGGCGACGATGCCCTGCTGGTCGTCACGCCCGCACATACGGAACATCGCGGACAGGCCACGCTCGGTGACCTGCGGGTTGGTGGAGCCCGGGGTGATGGCAATCACGCCCGCGTCGCTGTACACCTCGGAAGCCGGAATGGTCGACGAGGAGCAGAAGTGCCCGACCACGCCGGCGACCTTGTCCTGGTCCACCAGGCGGTTGGCCACCGCCACCGCCTGCTTCGGTTCGCAGGCGTCGTCGCCCTTGACCAGGACGATCTTCTCGCCGTTGACCCCGCCCTTGGCGTTGATCTCGTCAGCCGCTGCCTGTGCACCCTTCATGTACTGCTCGCCAAATGCCGCATTGGCGCCTGTCATGGGACCCGCTACGCCGATCTTCACGTCGGCTTGAGCAAACGCAGAAACACCCAGCGCAGTTGCCACTGCGAGGGCCAGAAAGCCTTTCTTGTAAAACGTCTGGGACATGAGGTGGTGCTCCAAGGTTTTTTTAGTTGGCACTGCGACTTCACTAGGATTGCTCAGAGCAAGCGCCGTGCCAGTGGTTTTTTATTCTGAAAAAAGTCGCTGTCTTATTGTTATTTCGACTGTTTCGAGCCCTTTTTTATTGGGCGTGCAACCGTCTAAACCGCGGAAGGTGAAACCCTGCTTTTTAATGGGCGCAACCCATGCGTGCCATCATTGCAACCGCGACACAATTCAACGTGCAACCCTGCTGTAACAGCTCGCGTCACCGAACTGCACACTGCTGGTGCAGGACTGCTACGAGCCGCACCATTACAGGCTAGTCGCTGCATCGAAAAGCGTCGTCTGCGGCTAAATATTTCCTTGTTCAGATCACGATTCGCAGGCATTGGCCCGCGTGGTAGAGGGAGAAACCGGCCTCGTACAGGCAACTGCGCAAGCCCACCCCGGCCAAGGGCTGCATGGGTGCGAAGGGAATCGGCAGGGCTTGCGGATCACCGTTGCACAGGTAGTCGGCGAAGGCCTTGCCGACCACGGTTCCGGTGGTCACCCCACGGCCGTTGTAACCGGTGACGGCCACCAGCCCGGGCGCCGGTTCGAACAGGCGCATCAGATGGTCGGGGGTGAAGGCGATGCAGCCGGTCCAGGTGCATTCCCATTCGACCGGCTTGAGGTAGGGGAAGTAATGCTGCTGAACCCGATCGGCCCAGGCCTTGAGGAACCACAGGGGCTTCTGATTGCCGTTACCCAGGCTGCCGAGCAGCAAGCGACCTTCGGCATCGCGGCGAATGCTGCTGAGCACCTGGCGGGTATCCCAGGAGCCCTGGCCTCCCGGCAGAATCTGCTGCGCCGCCTCTTCGCTCAGGGGCGCGGAGGCCACCTGATAGTAATAGCCGGGGAAGAAGTTACGCCGCAGTTCAGTCCAGTCGCCTTCGGTGTAAGCGTTGGAGGCGATCACCACCTGCTCGGCCAGCACCGAACCCTGCCCGGTCTGCACCGACCAGCGCTGGCCCTGACGCTCCAGGCGGGTGACCGGGGAGTGGTCGAACAGCTGGCCACCGAGCTTGACCGCGGCCTCGGCCAGCCCAGTGGTGTAGGCCATCGGGTTGAGGGTGCCGGCGCGCCGGTCGAGCAGCGCCGCGGCGATTTTCCGAGTGCCGGTGGCGCGCTCACAGGCAGCGCCGGTCAGCAGCTCCACCGGCGCACCACGGCGTTTCCATTGTTCCTCGCGACTGCGCAGGTCAGCCTCGCCACGAGCGTTGTGAGCCATGTGCAAGGTGCCTTCGCGACGCAGCTGGCAATCGATCTGGTACTTGTCCACCAGGCTGAACACCAGGGACGGCGCGGCGCCGAGCATGCGGTTGAGCTGGCTGCCCACCTGCTCGCCGAAACCGGCTTCGATCTCGTCCGGGGGGATCCACATGCCGGCGTTGACCAGCCCGACGTTGCGCCCCGAACCGCCCTGCCCCGCGCGATGGGCCTCGACCACACAGACCCGCTTGCCCTGCTCCAGCAGGTGCACCGCCGCCGACAGCCCGGTAAAGCCGGCACCGATGATGCACACGTCCGCCGTCAGCTCGCCCTTGAGCGGCGCCCTGTCAGGCCGTTGCGGGGTCAGTTTTTCCCATAGACATTGCTCTTGTAGCGCCATAGGTACTCCTAACGGAGCAGTGGCGAGCCGCAAGCTTCAAGCGGCAAGCAGGTTCGCTTGCCGCTTGTGGCCTACAGCTTGCCGCTGCTATTCAAAACTGATGCCCTGGGCCAGTGGCAGCTCCCGGGAGTAGTTGACGGTGTTGGTCTGGCGCCGCATGTAGCCACGCCAGGCATCAGAACCGGATTCGCGACCGCCGCCGGTTTCCTTCTCGCCACCAAAGGCCCCACCAATCTCCGCGCCACTGGGGCCGATGTTGACGTTGGCGATGCCGCAGTCGCTGCCCACCGCCGACATGAACTGCTCGGCCTCACGCACGTCGGTGGTGAAGATGCAGGAGGACAGCCCCTGGGGCACGGCGTTGTTCAGGCGCAGGGCTTCTTCGAAGTCGTTGTAGCCGATCACATAGAGGATCGGGGCGAAGGTTTCGCTGCACACCACGTCGCTCTGCTCGGGCATTTCGACGATGGCCGGCGACACGTAGTAGGCGTTGGGGAAGGTGTCCTGCAATTGGCGCTGGCCACCGAAAACCCGGCCGCCCTCGCTCAGGGCCTGTTCCAGGGCGTCTTGCATGGCCTCGAAACTGTGCTTGTCGATCAGCGGGCCGATCAGGTTGCCTTGCAGCGGGTGGCCGATGCGCACCTTGGAATAGGCGGTCTTGAGGCGGCTGATGATTTCTTCCTTCACCGACTCATGGGCGATCAGCCGGCGCAACGTGGTGCAACGCTGGCCGGCGGTGCCGACGGCGCTGAACAGGATGGCGCGCACGGCCATGTCCAGGTCGGCGCTCGGGCCGAGGATCATGGCGTTGTTGCCCCCCAGTTCGAGGATGCTGCGGGCAAAGCGCGCGGCAACCTTGGGCGCCACTTCGCGGCCCATGCGGGTGCTGCCGGTGGCGCTGATCAGGGCCACGCGCGGATCGTCCACCAGGGCGGCGCCAGCGTCACGCCCGCCGATGATCACCTGGCTCAGGTACGCGGGCGCATCCTGGAAATTCTTCAGCACACGCTCCAGCAGGGCCTGGCACGCCAGGGCGGTGAGCGGGGTTTTCTCCGAGGGCTTCCAGATCACCGAGTTGCCGCAGACCAGCGCCAGGGCGGTGTTCCAGGCCCAGACCGCGACCGGGAAGTTGAAGGCGCTGATCACCCCGACAACCCCCAGGGGATGCCAGGTTTCACGCATGTGGTGGCCCGGGCGCTCGGAGGCGATGGTCAGGCCGTAGAGCTGGCGCGACAGGCCCACGGCGAAGTCGCAGATATCGATCATCTCCTGCACTTCCCCCAGGCCTTCCTGGGTGATCTTGCCGGCCTCCCAGGACACCAACTCCCCAAGGTCCGCCTTGTGCTCGCGCAGCACCTCACCGAACTGCCGCACCAACTCGCCACGACGCGGGGCCGGTACGTTGCGCCAGAGGGCGAATGCATGCTCTGCGCGACTGACCTGCTGCTCCACCTCGGCGGCGCCCTGCCAGTTCACCGCGGCGATCCGGCTGCCATCGATGGGCGAATGCACAGGCTGGGAGCCCGACTGGTACAGCGCCGGGTTGACACCCAGACGATCAAGCAATGCGGCAACCATGGGGTTACTCCTTACAGATGAAAGCGAAAGATCCCGACCGCTGCGACGGCCATCAAGGCTAGTAGTTGTAGCTGGCCCGAGACTTGCCAACAAACGACCTTTAAGCGAGATATCATTCCGTTTATTCATGCTGCGCCGCTTTCTCGCGCCGATAAGAACAAGGACCACCCCATGCTCAACAAACGCTACCTGCCGTCGATCACCGCCCTGCAGTGCTTCGAGGCCGTGACCCGGCACCTGAGCTTCACCCGCGCGGCCGAGGAACTCAACCTGACCCAGAGCGCGGTGAGCAAGCAGGTGGCGCAACTGGAAGAACTGCTGCAGCACCTGCTGTTCCGCCGGGTGCGGCGCCGCCTGCAGCTGACCCCAGCCGGCGACCTGTACCTGGTGGAGGTCCGCAAGATCCTCACCCAGGTGGAGATGTCCACCCATTACCTGCGCTCCTACGGCGGCGAGACCGAAGTGCTGCGGGTGTCCACGCCCTACACCTTCGGTGCCCGCTGGCTGGTGCCGCGCCTCAAAGGCTGGCGCCTGCGCCACCCGCACATCCACCTGGACCTGTGCAACGAGCAGGAGCCGGACGAACTGCTCCAGGGCCACGCCGACCTGGCGTTCTACTTCGGCCAGGGCGCGCGCCCCGGCACCGAAAGCCTGAAGCTGTTCAGCGAGGAACTGGTGGCGGTCTGCGCCCCGGACAGCCTGCCCGCCGAACCCTTGACCGACCCTCGGCAACTGACCGAGTTGGTATTGCTGCAAAACGCCTCGCGCCCCCAGGGCTGGCACGAATGGTTCGAACAGCAGGGCTATCAGACCGAACACAGCTATCACGGCCCGCGCTTCGAAACCTTCTATATGTGCATCCGCGCCGCCCAGGTCGGTTGTGGCGTGGCGCTGCTGCCGCGCTTCCTGGTGGAAGAGGAACTGGCCGAGGGCAAGCTGGTGATCGCCTGGAAATACGCCATGCCCAGCCAGGACGCCTACTACCTGGCCTACCCCGAACACTCGGCGGAAGTGCCCAAGGTCCGCGACTTCGTGCGCTGGATGCTCGAACATAACGACGCCCCTCACCCGCCGTGAAAAAACACTGGCAAAGCGCCGGGCGTCTATGCGCCACTAGCGCCTTCATTGAAAGAGCTGAAGCCGCCGCTGTCCGTCGCGGCCAGTATGGAGATTCCCGTTATGAGCGAGAGTGTGTTTGCCGATCGCATCGTGCAGAACCTGCTCGACACCGACTTCTACAAACTGACCATGATGCAGGCGGTGCTGCACAACTATCCCAACGTGGAAGTGGAATGGGAGTTTCGTTGCCGTAACAGCGAAGACCTGCGGCCGTACCTGGCAGAGATCCGCTACCAGTTCGAGCGCCTGGCGGAACTGAGCCTGAGCGCCGACCAACTGGGCTTTCTCGAACGCATCAGCTTTCTCAAGCCGGACTTCCTGCGCTTTCTCGGGCTGTTCCGCTTCAACCTGCGCTACGTGCACACCGGCATCGAGGACGGCGAGCTGTTCATTCGCCTGCGCGGCCCCTGGCTGCACGTGATCCTGTTCGAAGTGCCGATGCTGGCCATCATCAGCGAAGTGCGTAACCGCTACCGTTACCGCGAGATCCAGTTGGTGCAGGCCCGCGAGCAGCTGTACCGCAAGTTCGACTGGCTGACCGAAAACGCCAGCAGCGAGGAACTGTCCGAGCTGCAAGTGGCGGATTTCGGCACCCGCCGACGCTTTTCCTACCGGGTTCAGGAAGAAGTGGTGAACGTGCTCAAGCACGATTTCCCCGGGCGTTTTGTCGGTACCAGCAACGTGCACCTGTCCCGCGAACTGAACATGAAGCCCCTGGGCACCATGGCCCACGAATGGATCATGGCCCATCAGCAACTGGGGCCACGGCTGATCGACAGCCAGATCGCCGCCCTCGACTGCTGGGTCCGCGAATACCGCGGCCTGCTGGGCATCGCCCTGACCGACTGCATCACCACCGATGCCTTCCTCGGCGACTTCGACCTGTTCTTTGCCAAGCTGTTCGACGGCCTGCGCCACGACTCTGGCGACCCGATCCTCTGGGCGGAAAAAGCCATCGCCCACTACCACAAACTGGGCATCGACCCGATGAGCAAGACCCTGGTGTTCTCCGACAGCCTGAGCCTGCCGCGCTCCCTGGAAATATTCCGCGCGCTGCGCGGCCGGATCAACGTCAGCTTTGGCATCGGCACCAACCTGACCTGTGACATTCCCGGTGTCGAGCCGATGAGCATCGTGCTTAAAATGGCCGCCTGCAATGGCCAGCCCGTCGCCAAGATCTCCGATGAAGCGGGCAAGACCCATTGCAAGGATCCGAACTTCGTCGCTTACTTGCGCCACGTTTTCCAAGTACCAGCCCAACCTGGCAAGGAGTGAATCATGCAAGCCGTACAGCGTGAGATTGCGCAGCAGCTCAAGGTCCAAGCACCTTTTTCCGACCACGCCGCCCTGGAGGCGGAAGTCGCCCGACGCATCGGCTTTATCCAGGACTGCCTGGTCAATTCCGGGCTCAAGTCCCTGGTGCTGGGCATCAGCGGCGGCGTCGACTCACTGACCGCCGGCCTGCTGGCCCAGCGCGCGATGCGTGAACTGCGCGAACGCAGCGGTGACGACAGCTACCGCTTCATCGCGGTGCGCCTGCCCTATGAAACCCAGTTCGACGAACACGACGCCCAGGCCTCGGTGGATTTCATCAACCCCGACGAACGCCACACGGTGAACATCGGCCCGGCGGTCAAGGCCCTGGCCAGTGAAGTGGCGGCCTTCGAAGGGCAGCACGCGGTGTCCCGGGACTTCGTCCTCGGCAACACCAAGGCGCGGATGCGCATGGTCGCCCAGTACACCATCGCCGGCGCCGCCCACGGCCTGGTGATCGGCACCGACCACGCCGCCGAAGCGGTGATGGGCTTCTTCACCAAGTTCGGTGACGGCGCCTGCGACCTCGCGCCCCTGAGCGGCCTGGTGAAGAACCAGGTGCGTTCCATTGCCCGCTATTTCGGCGCGCCCGAATCCCTGGTGGAAAAAGTGCCGACCGCCGACCTTGAAGACCTATCGCCGGGCAAGCCGGATGAAGCGTCCCATGGCGTCACCTACGCCGAGATCGACGCCTTCCTGCACGGCCAGCCGGTGCGCGAGGAAGCCTTCAAGATCATCTGCGACACCTACCGCAAGACCCACCACAAGCGCGTCATGCCCTTCGCCCCATGACCCGCCACGCCCTGTAGAGCCGGCTTGCCGGCGAACGGGCCGGGTGATGCGGCACAAGGCTCAAGGGCCTCTTCGCGGGCAGGTTCGCAGCGACAGGCACGCACAAAAAAAGCGCCCCTCGGGGCGCTTTTCTGTTGCTGCCGGGCCTGATGCTTACTTCAGGACCACAGCGCCTTTCATCATCGAGTTGTGGCCTGGGAACGAGCAGAAGAACTGGTAGCTCTCGCCAGCAGTCAGCTTCGATACGTCGAAGGTCACCGAATCTTTCTCGCCGGCACCGATGATCTTGGTGTGGGCGATGACGCGGGTGTCGCCTTCCTTCAGGTAGCTCTTGTCGATGCCGGCAGCCATGCCGTCGGTGGCGATGCCAGCCATGTCTGCGGTCTTGCTCAGTACCCAGTTATGCCCCATGACGTTCTTCGGCAGGCTGCCGGAGTGGGTCAGGTTCACAGTGAAGGTCTTGCAGCTCTTGTCGATGGTGATTTCCTTAGTGTTGAAGGACATCTGGTCGGTAGAGTCGACATCGACCTTGCATTCGGCGGCCATCAATTGGCTGCTGGCCAGTGTCAACAGGGATACCGCAACGAGTTTGGCAAACATGGTGAATCTCCAAGGCAGGGTTAACAAAATCCATCTGAATCCATGGGACCGAAGACTGCCTGAATTTCTCGCAAGTTCCTATGATTTGCATCAAAAAACTGTATACAACTCTCTGCTATCGGGCCGATCAAGACAATCAACCGGCCCGCGTCATGGCACGCGCCTAGAATCGGCCCGTCATCCCTTCTCGGAGTCACCCGCATGCCGTTCAACAGCCTGTTTCGCAGCTTGCTCGCCGCCTACGCCTGCGGCGCCAGCGGTACCTATGAAACCCCGCAGCGGGAGGTTTAATGCTTGGAGCACGCTCGGCGAGCCTTTACTCTGAGCCCATCAATGAGCTCGGAGTAAGGCATGTCGTTAACTTCTGTCTGTGTGTTCTGTGGCGCCAGCACCGGCACCCATCCCCTCTATCGTGAAGCCGCCCAGGCCCTGGGCCGGGCCATCGCCGAACGCAAGCTGACCCTGGTGTATGGCGGCGGCGCGGTGGGCCTGATGGGCATCGTCGCCGACGCCGCCCTGGCGGCCGGTGGCGAAGTCATCGGGATCATCCCGCAAAGCCTGAAGGACAAGGAAATCGGCCACCGTGGCCTGACCCGCCTGGAAGTGGTGGACGGCATGCACGCCCGCAAGGCGCGCATGGCCGAACTCAGCGACGCCTTCATCGCCCTGCCCGGCGGCCTGGGCACCCTGGAAGAGCTGTTCGAAGTCTGGACCTGGGGCCAATTGGGCTATCACCACAAGCCGCTGGGCCTGCTGGAAGTGAACGGCTTCTACGAAAAACTCAGTGGATTTCTCGACCATATCGTCGGTGAAGGCTTCGTCCGCGCCCCACACCGTGACATGCTGCAAATGAGCGAGTCGCCGGCCGGCCTGCTGGCGGCGCTGGACGCCTGGCAACCCACGGTCCCGGACAAATGGGCCGAAGGCAAACCCAGTTAACCACCCTGCCCCGATAACAGGCAGAATACGCGCCGCTCAACCTCACCTTCGACCCCAGAGGATCGCCCATGGCCAAACCCAATTACTCCTTCGCCAAACGTCAACGCGACTTGGCCAAGGAACAGAAGAAAGAGGAAAAGCTGCAACGCAAGAAAGCCGCCGCTGAAGAAAGCAGCGCACTGCCCCTGGATGCAGAAGCTGAAGTGAGCGTCGACGAGGCCGAACCAGAAGCCCCCCAAGCCTGACCTGAGCCTGTAGGAGCTGGCTGCCAGCGAAAGCGCTTCCAGCTCCACGCGGTATCCGCTGGCCCCTTTGCCGGCAAGCCGGTTCCTACAAGGCTTGAATGGGCAGTTAGGCCAGCGGCATGACGGTCACCCGGACTTCCGGGTCGTGGCTGCCCCCTCCGAGAATCACCCCACGCAACGGCGACACATCGGAAAAGTCCCGGCCCCAGGCCAGGGTGATGTGCTCCAACGCCGGCTGTACGTTGTTGGTCGGGTCGAAATCCACCCAGCCGAGCAACGGGCAAAACACCGAAACCCAGGCATGCGAAGCATCGGCACCAATCAGCCGCGGCTGCCCCGGCGGTGGCTGGGTCAGCAGGTAACCACTGACATAGCGCGCCGCCAGCCCCCGCGAACGCAGGCAGGCCAGCATCAGGTGGGCGAAGTCCTGGCACACCCCGCGCCGGCGCTCCAACACCTCCACCAATGGCGTCGCCACCTGAGTGGCTTCAGCGTCGAAGGTGAACTCACTGAAGATCTTCTCCATCAACGCCTGGGCCCCCTGCAACAATGGGCGTCCCGGCACAAAGCAGCTGGCGGAAAACTCGACGAAGCTCTGCTTCAGGTGCACATAGGGCGACTCGAAACGGTAACGGCACGCCTCCAGCAGGGCCTCGGGCAACGGCCGGCCGCTGTAGGTCAGGGCGCCACGGGCGGCATCCCATACCAGGGATTGGGCAAAGTCCAACACCGGTCGCTCCAGCACTTCGACACTGAGCTGGGCATTGACCTGCAATTCATCATGGGGCCGCTCAAAGGCCAGCCGGGTCAGGGGATTGCCGAACACGTCCTGCTCGTCACGGCGGCTGGTGGGCTCGGGGCTGATCAGCAATTGCCGCTGGCTGCACTGCTGCCAGCGACAGGCCCGAGGCCACAAGTGCGCCAGTTGCTGAGCCAGGGACACCGGGCTGTCGTAGCGATAATGGGTGTCGTGAAAAATCTGATAGCGCGCGCTCATTACACCGACACCGTTTGCTGACTGACATCATCCACATGGGCGAAATGGCGCAACGCCAATCGATCCGAAACCTGGCCACTGACCTCGGCAATCTCTTGCAGCAGATCCGCCAGGCCTTCCACCGCGGCACGCACGCTGGCCTCACCGAACAGCGCGTTCTCCAGGCAGCCCAGATCGAAATGCGTCAATCGCTCCACCAGCTGCGGCAGCGCCAGCTCGCGGGGCACAGCGAAATCATCGTTGAGGCGCTTGAGGGTTCGAGTCACCAGCTTGAGCTGGAACAGCACGGCGTGGGGGTTCTGCTCATCCAGCAACAACAGGTCGAGAACCGGGATCAACTGCGCCACCGCCAGGTAGCGCGAACGGTAGGTGATGCTGCTGTTGCCCAGCTCCAGCAGCCAATCCAGGCCGGCCTGATCGAAAACCGCGGTGCCTCGCAAGAACGCCGCGAGGCTGCTGCTGAGAAATTGCAGGCGCTCGATGCGCCGGCCGATCATCAGGAAACGCCAGCCCTCGTCGCGGGTCATGTCGTCCAGGGCAAACCCGGAGAGCGCCGCCAGGGACATCACCAGGCGGTTGAGAAAATCCAGCAGTTCGGCGAAATCCGGCGCTGGGGTGTCCAGTTCCTGGGCTTCACGTTGCAACTCCACCAGGGCCTGCCAGTTTTCCCGGGACAGCTTGCCGCGGACCTGCGACGCCGCCCACTGCAGGCGCTGCAGGTTGGAGCGCAGGCTGAACGACCAATCCTCGCCCAGCAGGGCCACCAGCAAGCGCTCGGGCAGCTCGCCCTCGTCCGGCAGTAGCATCAGGCTTTCCCCCAGGTCCACCGCGGCCAGCAGGGCTTGCGGGTCATCGCCGTCGACGTAGCGCGCCAGCATGATCCGCAGCAACCGCGCACTGTCGTCACAGCGCTCGCAGTAGCGGCCGAACCAGAACAGGTTTTCCACCACCCGCGACGGCAGGTAAGGATCGCGGCGCACCAGGTCGTACACGCCAAGGGTGCGCTGGGCCTTCCACTGCTCGCCGCTGGGAGCCCCCTCCCCCAGCACCCACGTGTCCTTGCTGGCGCCACCGCGCTGCATCGACACCACCTCGGCACCCGCATCGGCCGCGACCCGGGTCAGGCCGCCGGGCAATACTCGATACCCCTGCGCACTGGCCACCGCATACACCCGCATGCCGATCGCACGTGGCTGCAACTGCCCGCTCTCTGCCTGCCAGACCGGCGCCTGGGACAGTTGCGGCAGCTCCTGGGCGACATAGGCGTAAGGCCGCGCCCGCATGCGCTCGGCCAGTTGCGCACGCTGCTCGGGGCTCAGGTCGCGGCCCAGCACCGGGGTGAAACTCTGGGAGGCGAAAGCCGGCTTGACCAACAGCTGCGGGAGTTTATCCAGGGCCTGTTGCAGCACCGGCGCCTCACCACACCACCAGGTGGCGATGGAGGGCAGGAGCAGCTCTTGCCCCAGCAGGAACTGGCTGATCTTCGGTAAAAAACCCAGCAACCCGGGGGACTCCAGCACGCCGCTGCCCAGGGCATTGGCCACCAGCACCCGGCCCTGGCGTACCGCATCGAGCAATCCAGGAACCCCCAGGGCCGAGTCGGTACGCAACTCCAGCGGATCACAGAAGTCGTCGTCCAGGCGACGCATGATGGCGTGCACCCGACGCAGGCCGCTGAGGGTCTTGAGGTACACCGTGGCATCGCGCACGGTCAGGTCGCCGCCTTCCACCAGCGGGTAACCCAGCTGGCGCGCCAGGTACAGGTGCTCGAAATAGCTCTCGTTGAAACGCCCCGGCGTCAGCAGCACCACCAGCGGCGCCTCACTGTCTCGCGGTGCCTGGCGCGCCAGGGTCTCCTGCAAGGTGCGGAAGAACCCGGCCAGGTGTTGCACCTGCAGGTCACGGTACAGATCCGGAAAGGCCCGGGACACGCTCATGCGGTTTTCCAGGGCATAACCGGCCCCGGAAGGCGCCTGGGTGCGGTCGGCAGTCACCCACCAACGCCCGTCGGGGCTGCGCGCCAGGTCCACGGCGTACAGGTGCAGGAAGGTTTCTTCCGGCGCAAGGATGCCCTGGCACGGCCAGAGGAAATTGTTGTGACCGAACACCAGCTCTGCCGGCAGCAACCCTTCGCGGATCAGTCGTTGCGGGCCGTACAGATCCGCCAACACGGCATTGAGCAGGCGCGCGCGCTGGGCAATCCCGGCGGACAGCCGTTGCCACTCGTCTGCGGCAATCACATGGGGCAAGAGGTCCAGTTCCCAGGGCCGGTCGGCGCCCTTGGGGTCGGCATAGACGTTATAGGTGACGCCGTTCTCGTGGATCTGCCGAGTCAGCAGCGCCTGGCGCTGGGCCAGTTGCCCGGGGCTGCTGCGCTGCAATTGTTCGAGCAGGCGCTGCCAGTGCGCCCGAACCTGGCCCTGGTCATCCAGCAACTCGTGGTAGGTACCCGCCGTCAGCGGGTAACGGTCTAGCAAGTCAGGCATGGAACACTCGGCAGACGGCAGGGAAAGTCAGATTAACGCACCGCCATGACACTCGGATATGGCGATCTCGCAGGCGGCGCAAGTGGATCAGAAACGTCGCAAATCCAGGGTCAGCGGCAGCTCGTCGTTGATCACCAGAGGCGGTACTTCCAGGCTTCCGGGGCTGTGCCCAAGGCGGAAGAAGCGCGCCATGCGCCGGCTCTCCGCCTCATTGGCATTCACCGGCAGGCTGTCGTAGTTGCGCCCGCCCGGGTGGGCCACGTGGTATTGGCAACCACCCAGGGAGCGCTGCATCCAGGTGTCCAGCAGGTCGAACACCAGCGGAGCGTGCACCGCGATGGTCGGTTGCAGGCAGTTGGCCGGCTGCCAGGCACGGTAACGCACCCCGGCGACGAACTCGCCAACCCGCCCGGTGGGGTGCAGGGGCAGCGCCACGCCGTTGCAGGTCAACACATGCCGCTGGGGCACCAGGCCGCTGACCTTGACCTGCAAACGCTCCAGGGAAGAGTCGACATAACGCACCGTGCCGCCCGCCGAGCCCTCTTCCCCCAGCACATGCCAGGGTTCCAGGGCCTGACGCAGTTCCAGCTCGACAGCGCCGACCGCGTAGTCGCCGACCTTGGGAAAACGAAACGCCAGGTGCGCGGCAAACCATTCGGCCCGTAGCGGATAGCCGGCGCCATTGAGCTCCACCAGCACGTCGGCGAAATCCTGTTCGATGAAGTGCGGCAGCATAAAGCGGTCGTGCAGCTCGGTGCCCCAGCGCGCCAGCCGGGCCGGGGCATAGGGTTCGCGCCAGAAGCGCGCCACCAGCGCCCGCAGCAGCAACTGCTGGGCCAGGCTCATGCGTGCATGGGGCGGCATTTCAAACGCCCGCAGTTCCAGCAGGCCCAGGCGCCCGGTGGCGCCATCCGGCGAGTACAGCTTGTCGATGCAGAACTCGGCGCGATGGGTGTTGCCGGTGACGTCGATCAGCAGATTGCGCAGCAACCGGTCGACCTGCCACGGCGCGCACGCCTCGCCGCGCGCGGGCATCTGCGCGAAGGCGATCTCCAGTTCGTACAGCGCGTCGTTGCGCGCCTCATCGACCCTTGGCGCCTGGGACGTGGGCCCGATGAACAACCCGGAAAACAGGTAGGACAGCGACGGGTGGTTGTGCCAGTAGCTGATCAGGCTACGCAGCAGGTCGGGGCGCCGCAGGAACGGCGAGTCGCCCGGCGTGGCCCCGCCAAGGACGAAGTGGTTGCCGCCGCCGGTGCCGGTGTGGCGCCCATCGATCATGAACTTCTCGCTGGTCAGGCGCGTCAGCCGGGCCTGTTCATAGAGAAACTCAGTGCGTTCCACCAACTCGTCCCAACTCACCGACGGCTGCACGTTGACCTCGATGACGCCCGGGTCCGGCGTCACCCGGAACGTGCACAGGCGCGGGTCCGCCGGTGGCTCATAGCCCTCCAGCAAAACCGGGCAGTGCAGCTCTTCGGCGGTGGCCTCGATCACGCTGACCAGTTGCAGGTAATCCTCCAGGCGCTCCAGAGGCGGCATGAACAGGTACAGCCGCCCCTCCCGCGCCTCGGCGCAGAGCGCGGTGCGGGTCAGCCAGTCGGCCGACTGATCGACCTGCGGCACGCGCTCATCCACGGCTGCCGGGTCATCGATCGCCTCCAACTGCGCCGCATCCGGCAACGCCGGGAACGCCTGGTTCGGGTCACTGGCATGAATGAACGGATACTCCGCTGCCGTCACCCAGGGTTGGGACGCCAGGGGCAGGCGATAGCCCAGGGGCGAATCCCCCGGTACCAGGCGGCAATGGCTGTCGCGCAGGTACCAGCGCCCGCTCTGCCACTGGTCGCCCTTGGCGGTACGGGCCAGGGGCAGCACCTGGCCGACAACCTTGGCCAAGCCCTGGCTGAAGACCTTGCGCAGCCGCTCCCGCTCAAGGGCATCCTCCAGCCGCGAGTCCTCGGCGCTGACGTTCAGTGGCAGGCCGCCTTCGCGCCACAGGTAGTAGAAGTGGTCTTCATAGGCGGGAAAGACAAATCGCGCGGGCAGCTTCAAGCGCTCGGCGACACTGGCCAGAAAGCGCCCGGCCACCTCCGCGTCGGCGGCGTAACCCTCATGCTCGTCGGCGATCAGCGCGCTGTTGCGCCACACCGGCACACCGTCGCGCCGCCAGTGGCAGTTCAGCGACCAGCGCGGCAGTGGCTCCCCCGGGTACCACTTGCCCTGGCCGAAGTGCACCAGGCCGTGCGGCGCATAGCGCTTGCGCAGGCGCTGGAACAGCTCGCCGGCCAGGCGGCGCTTGTTCGCCCCCAGCGCCGCGGTGTTCCACTCCGGGCCGTCGGGGTCGTCAATGGAAACGAAGGTCGGTTCGCCGCCCATGGTCAGGCGCACATCCGCCTCCAGCAGTTCGACGTCAATCTGCCGGCCCAGAGCCTGGATCGCCAGCCACTGTTCTTCGGTGTAGGGCTTGGTCACCCGGGGCGCTTCCCAAATGCGCTCCACACTCATTTCATGGCTGAATTCGCACTCGCAGGGTTGCACCAGGCCACTGATCGGCGCGGCCGAAGAGGGATCGGGGCTACAGGCCAGGGGAATATGCCCTTCCCCGGCGAACAAGCCAGACGTGGCATCCAGGCCGATCCAGCCGGCGCCGGGCAGGTAGACCTCGCACCAGGCATGCAGGTCGGTGAAATCCACCTCGGTGCCGGACGGGCCATCCAGGGATTTGACGTCCGCCGTCAGCTGGATCAGGTAGCCGGAGACGAAGCGCGCCGCCAGCCCCAGTTTGCGCAACAACTGCACCAGCAGCCAGGCCGAGTCGCGGCAGGAGCCGGAGGCGTTAAGCAGGGTCTGCTCCGGAGTCTGGACCCCGGGTTCCATGCGGATCAGGTAGGCAATGTCGGTGCTGAGCCGTTGATTCAGGGCCACCAGAAAGTCCACCGCCGGCAACGGCGCGCGCGGGATCGCCTCCAGGTAAGCCTGGAGCCTGGGCGTCAGCGGCAGGGTTTCCAGGTAGGGCGCCAGCTCGCGCTGTTCATCCGCGGCGTAGGCGAAGGGAATCTGCTGCGCGTAGGGCTCAAGGAAGAAATCGAACGGGTTGAACACGGCCATTTCCGCGAGCAGGTCGACTTCGATCCGCAGCTCGCTGGTTTTCTCTGGAAACACCAGGCGCGCCAGGTAATTGCCCTGGGGGTCCTGTTGCCAGTTGATGAAGTGCTGCTCGGGCTGAACCTTCAAGGCATAGGAAAGGATTCGCGTGCGGCTGTGGGCCGCCGGGCGCAAGCGAACGATCTGCGGGCCCAGTTCGACGGCACGGTCATAGCGATAGTGCGTGACGTGGTGCAATGCGACATGAATCGACACGGCGTGCCTCCTGCGAGCCTGAACGGTGGGGGAACCCGCGCAAGACTTATGCCAGCGCGCCAGTCCACGGGGTTGTTCAGTGAACCAGGGCAGTACAGCACCAAAACTGCGCAATCGAGGCATCCCCGTGCAGGCAATTGCACATAAATGCGCCAGAAGGCGTGCGAGGAATCAGCCGCGTTGGTGCGGCGGCTTCATGCGCTGGCGCTGGTGGCGGATCTCCAGCAGGCGTTCGCGCATTTCCCGGTGCCGCTTGCTGTTGAGCAGCAACAGCCCGAGCAGCGGCAGCAACACCCCGAACAGGTACACCCCCTGGTGCGGGTGATACCCAAGCATCGGCACCACCCCCAGCAGGCAAACGCCAAAGTAGCCGGCCACCAGCCATACCGCGCGGCGAATGCCCCGCACTATCAGCAGGTTGCCCAGCACCAGCAGCGGGATCAGAAACACCAGGCCAAGCAGAAAGTAATGATCGCGCTGATCCGCCGCCATGGCTCGCCAATAGGTGGTTCCAGCCAGTGACAGCAGGATCGAGGCACTGAAGCAGCCCAGCAGCACAGTGAGCATGAAGGTCGGGAAGTAACGCGCGAGAAACGCCCGCATCGAGCCGCCGCCGATCATTCGTTGAACTCCTCGTAGAGCCCCACCGCCAGCGTCTTCACGGTGCCGATATTGCCGGAACTGTAGCTGCCGGCGGTGCTCAGCGCCGCCCCGAGGGCGTCCTTCATCTGCGTCAGGGTGGCGTGCTTGATCTGTGCCGACGAATAGCGCTTGGGCAAGGCCCCAACCCGCTGCTGCAGCTTCAGCAGCTTGGGCGTCAGGCTCGGGTCCTGCAGGCTCAGCAACTCCTTGGTCAGCTTGGCGCGTTCCTGGCGATTGAGCCCCTTGAGCAACTGCATCCAGCTTTTACCGGTGTTGGCCGCCTTGTTGGCCTTGAGCAGCTTGACCGTGGTCAGCGCCGAGCCACCGACGCCCACCAGGGAGATGCCATCGAGGATCGGCGAAACCAGGCTGTACCACTCGGCGTCATCCATCCGGTCGTTGGCCGCTGGGTCCTGGATCTCGTTGATCACCCGAGCACCGCCAATCGCGCACTGGGCGGTGCCTGCGGCGGCGACCGTGACCCCGAGCCCGACCATCCAGGCGCTGGCCCCCGCCGTGAACGGCACCGCGATGCTGCCGCTGAACACCACCAGCCAGCCAATGACCGCAGCGGTGCAGGACAGCGTGGCATTGAACGATTCGGTGGCCAGCCGGGATTCCCGGGGGTTGTTCTTCACCTGATCGACGAACTGCTGGGGCGCGATGTATTTCTTCGCTTCGCGCAGGATGATCCGCTTGGGCGTGATGCTGCAGATCGGCTTGAATTCGCGCAGGGTCACCACATTGAAGTCGGCATCGATGTACACCACCCCGGCGCCGACGATCGCCGGATCGGCATCAATCGCGGCAAACAAGCGCGGCAGGTTGATCTGGCTTTCGATACGTTGGCGGGCAAGAAACTGCGAAGGGCTGGAGTCCATGCCGATGGCGGCTAACGAGCTGGTCACGCGATTCATCCTTGGGCTGGCGGTGGGAATCTGCCTGATGGCCTCACGCCATCCCGGCAGTGCGGCGATAAAAACCCGGCAACCTTAACAAAGCCCTGGCGATTTGTTGCGCGCCCGCGGGCAAAAAAATCCACTGCCGTAAAAGCAAAACGCCAGCTCGGGAGCTGGCGTTTTTCAGGTTCAGCGCGGCACTACCGGCTTGCGAGTGGGCTTCTTGCCCTTGCCCTTGGCGGCGTCGGCGCGCTCCTTGGCCGCCTGCTTGTTGCGGGCAAACGCTGCGGCCTTGGCCTGTTCGCGCTTGTCCCAGGCATTGCCGCCGTCGCTGCCACGCGGTGGCAGGCCGGTGTGCTGGGTGAGGATCCTGGTTTCCTTGGCCACCTTGTGGCTGCCGGCCGGGGTCGAGTTCTTGCGACGGGCACTCTGGTAGCTGTCGGTGGCCGGCTGGTGGGCCGGAATCAACTGGTTCTTGCCCGGGCCGATCAGGTCGCCACGGCCCATGCGCAGCAGGGCTTCACGCAGCATCGGCCAGCCCTTCGGATCGTGGTAGCGCAGGAATGCCTTGTGCAGGCGGCGCTGCTCCTCGCTCTTGACGATGGTCACGCCGTCGCTCTTGTAGGTGACCTTGCGCAGCGGGTTCTTGCCCGAGTGGTACATGGCGGTGGCGGTGGCCATCGGCGACGGGTAGAACGCCTGCACCTGGTCGGCGCGGAAGCCGTTGCCCTTGAGCCACAGGGCCAGGTTCATCATGTCTTCATCGGTGGTGCCCGGGTGGGCGGCGATGAAGTACGGAATCAGGTACTGCTCCTTGCCCGCTTCCTTGGAGTACTTCTCGAACATGCGCTTGAAGCGGTCATAGGTGCCGATGCCCGGCTTCATCATCTGGTTGAGCGGGCCTTCCTCGGTGTGTTCCGGGGCGATCTTCAGGTAGCCGCCAACGTGGTGGGTCACCAGTTCCTTGACGTACTCCGGCGATTCCACCGCCAGGTCGTAGCGCAGGCCGGAGGCGATAAGGATCTTCTTCACCCCGGGCAAGGCACGGGCGCTGCGGTACAGCTGGATCAGCGACGAATGGTCGGTGTTCAGGTTCGGGCAGATGCCGGGGAACACGCAGGACGGCTTGCGGCACGCGGATTCGATTTCCGGGCTCTTGCAGGCGATGCGGTACATGTTCGCGGTCGGGCCGCCGAGGTCGGAAATCACCCCGGTAAAACCAGGCACCTTGTCACGAATTTCTTCGATCTCGCGAATGATCGACTCTTCGGAACGGTTCTGGATGATCCGCCCTTCGTGCTCGGTGATGGAGCAGAAGGTACAGCCGCCGAAGCAGCCACGCATGATGTTCACCGAGAAGCGGATCATGTCGTACGCCGGGATCTTTTCCTTGCCATAGGCCGGGTGCGGAATGCGCTGATACGGCATGCCGAACACGTAGTCCATTTCCTCGGTGGTCATGGGAATGGGCGGCGGGTTGAACCACACATCCACTTCACCGTGCTTCTGCACCAGGGCACGGGCGTTGCCCGGGTTGGTTTCCAGGTGCAGCACGCGGTTGGCGTGGGCGTACAGGACCGGGTCGTTACGCACCTTCTCCATGGACGGCAGGCGGATCACGGTCTTGTCCCGGGTCATGCGCGGGCTGGCGAGGATCTGCACCACCTTGGCTTCGCTCGGGTCTTCAACCGGCCCCTTCTCCTGCTCGATGGCGCAGGCCTGGGTGTCCTGGGTGTTGACGTAGGGGTTGATGATCTTGTCGATCTTGCCCGGGCGGTCGATACGGGTGGAATCCACTTCGTACCAGTCTTTCGGTGTGTCACGGCGAATGAAGGCGGTGCCGCGCACGTCGGTGATGTCTTCGATCTTGTGGCCGTAGGACAGGCGCTGGGCCACTTCGACGATGGCCCGCTCGGCGTTGCCGTACAGCAGGATGTCGGCGCTGGCGTCGATCAGGATCGAGTTGCGCACCCGGTCCTGCCAGTAGTCGTAGTGGGCGATACGGCGCAGGGAAGCCTCGATGCCGCCCAGCACGATCGGCACGTTCTTGTAGGCTTCCTTGCAGCGCTGGCTGTACACCAGGCTTGCACGGTCCGGGCGCTTGCCCGCCAGGCCGCCCGGGGTGTAGGCATCGTCGGAACGGACTTTCTTGTCGGCGGTGTAGCGGTTGATCATCGAGTCCATGTTGCCGGCGGCGACGCCGAAGAACAGGTTCGGCTCGCCGAGCTTCATGAAGTCGTCTTTGGACTGCCAGTTGGGCTGAGCGATGATCCCGACGCGAAAGCCCTGGGACTCCAGCAGCCGGCCAATGATCGCCATGCCGAACGACGGGTGATCGACGTAGGCATCACCGGTGACAATGATGATGTCGCAGGAATCCCAGCCGAGCTGATCCATCTCCTCCCTGCTCATGGGCAGGAATGGCGCTGGCCCGAAACATTCGGCCCAGTACTTCGGATAGTCGAATAACGGCTTGGCTGCTTGCATGTCGATGACCGGTGTTGGCTTGAATAGGGACGCGATGGGTATCAGGAAAATTCGCGGGCGCGGAATATAGCACAAAAAATAACCAATTCCGACCAAAAGGGTCGGAATTCGTTATCAGGTCACGCGACCACCATGGCTGGCGCCGTTATTCGTCGTCGTCGAAGTTGTAACTGCCCGGCGCGAGGTTCTCGAAGCGGGTGTACTTGCCGATGAACGCCAGGCGGATAAAGCCGATCGGGCCGTTCCGCTGCTTGCCGATGATGATTTCGGCAATGCCCTTGTGTTCGGTTTCCGGGTGATACACCTCATCCCGGTACACGAACATGATCACGTCGGCGTCCTGCTCGATCGCTCCGGATTCCCGCAAGTCGGAGTTCACCGGGCGCTTGTTGGGACGTTGTTCCAGGGAGCGGTTGAGCTGGGACAGGGCCACCACCGGGCAGTTGAATTCCTTGGCCAGGGCCTTGAGGGACCGGGAGATCTCGGAAATCTCGTTGGTCCGGTTGTCACCGCTGGACCCCGGGATCTGCATCAGTTGCAGGTAGTCGATCATGATCAGGGCGATATCGCCGTGCTCGCGCACCAGACGCCGGGTCCGCGCACGCATTTCCGAGGGGCTGATGCCCGCGGTGTCGTCGATGAACAGCTTGCGGTCGTTGAGCAGGTTGACCGCCGAAGTCAGGCGCGGCCAATCGTCGTCTTCCAGCTGGCCGGAACGGACCTTGGTCTGGTCGATGCGGCCCAGGGAAGACAGCATACGCATGATCAGCGATTCACCTGGCATCTCCAGGGAGTACACCAGCACCGCCTTGTCGCTGCGCAGTACGGCGTTTTCCACCAGGTTCATGGCGAAGGTGGTCTTACCCATGGACGGACGGCCGGCGACGATGATCAAGTCGGCCGGTTGCAGGCCGCTGGTCTTCTCGTCGAGGTCGGTGTAGCCGGTGGACAGGCCGGTGATGGCGTTGTCGGTGTTGAACAGGGTATCGATGCGGTCGATGGCCTTGGTCAGCAACTCGTTGACGCCCACCGGGCCGCCGGTCTTGGGCCGCGCTTCGGCGATCTGGAAGATCTGCCGTTCGGCCTCGTCGAGGATCTCCTCGGCGGTGCGGCCTTCGGGGTTGAAGGCGCTGTCGGCGATCTCGGTGCTGATGCCGATCAGCTGGCGCAGGGTCGCCCGCTGGCGAACGATCTGCGCATAGGCCTTGATGTTGGCCACCGACGGGGTGTTCTTCGCCAGCTCGCCGAGATAGCCCAGGCCGCCGACCTGCGACGTCTGGCCTTCCTTGTCCAGCTGCTCGGACAGAGTGACCACGTCGATGGGCATGTTCTGGTCGGCCAGCTTGGCGATGGCGCGGAAAATCAAACGGTGGTCATGCCGGTAGAAATCGCCGTCGGACACTTGATCCAACACGCGTTCCCAGGCGTTGTTGTCCAGCATCAGACCACCGAGCACGGCCTGTTCGGCCTCGATGGAATGCGGCGGCACCTTCAGGGCGGCGGTTTGCAGATCGTATTGCTCGGGAGCGGAGATATCGTTCATGGCCACTTGGAATTCGGGGGTGAAATCAGGATCAGCAGAAAGACAAAGGGCACGACCTGTAAACAGGATCGTGCCCGATGTTAACCGTCAGCCACACAAGGTGCCAGACGATTTGGTACTGCTTAAGCAGCCACCACGACAACGCGTACGGTTGCTTCAACTTCAGCGTGCAGGTGCACGGCTACGTCGAATTCACCTACGTTGCGGATGGTGCCGTTCGGCAGACGAACTTCGCTTTTTGCCACTTCAACGCCGGAGGCGGTCAGTGCATCAGCGATGTCGTGGGTGCCGATCGAACCGAACAGCTTGCCTTCGTCACCGGCGGTGGCAGTGATGGTCACTTCCAGCTCAGCCAGTTGCGCAGCGCGAGTTTCGGCAGAAGCCTTCTTCTCTGCAGCCAGTTTTTCCAGCTCGGCACGACGCGCTTCGAACGCAGCCAGGTTGGCAGCGGTAGCAGCGGTGGCTTTGCCGAAAGGCAGCAGGTAGTTACGGCCGTAACCAGCCTTAACGTTTACCTTATCGCCCAGGTTGCCCAGGTTGGCGATTTTTTCCAGCAGGATCAGTTCCATTTGGTAATAACCTCTTAACTTTTAACCTTCACCGTTCGCAGAGCCGTTATCAGCGTCTTTCGGCGCCAAACGACCGCGAAAATCAACCAGACTGTCGACAGTGGCCATGACCACGAGCAACGGGACGAGCAGGTGCATCAAAGGCAATAGCGTGACGTAAACCCCGACCAGCCAGAAATTGGCCAGTCTTTTCTGTGCCACCAGCCCGTGCATCAGGGCCAGCCCGGCAAGGACCAGAGGTACGCTGCAAAACGGCACCATAATCCACATTTGCGGGCTCAGAGCCGGCCCCACAAACATCAATGCCAACAGCAACATCAAGGGTCCCTTGGGGATTCTGATCTGGCGAAATTCGCGACCAAAACCACCGGGGTTGTACAACGACGCTTGCCAGTAGCGCCCAAGAATCAGGCACAGCACGCTGAAGACCTGAAACATCATCGCAATCGAACCGATCACCAAAGGTGCAACGAGTGAAGCGAGGTTGGCTCGCTGGTCTACCGAAAGCTGCTGGTAGGCCTCACCCAACATCAGTGGCAGGAGCTTTACAAGTTCCTGCGTCACCGCGTCGACAAAGGGACTGAACAACGCCCCCAATATCGCTACACACAACAGCGCAATCGCCACGCTCGCCAACAGCACACGGTTCCAGGAGTGACCGGCGCGCAACACCAGCGCCAGACCGCAAGACCCAAGCAGCACCAGCAGTACGCTGGGGTCTTTCTGGAAGTGCCAGCAAATCAATGCTGAAAGCACCCCGACTCCAAGGACGCCAAGGGCGTCCGAACCGCGCCGAAGGAGCACGAGGCAACCCGCAGCGGCACTTAACCAGAACAACAGCGGCAATGCCGCAGATCCGGCCACGACTAACGTGGCCTGCACACGACCGCGCATGATGAACTCAGCTAAGGCGCGCATGCATTCAATCCCTTACTACTTGTCGACTGCCCGATCTCAGCGGCCGTGGCTGTCGGTGTAGGCCAGCAGGGCCAGGAAGCGGGCGCGCTTGATAGCGGTGGCCAGCTGACGCTGATAACGAGCTTTGGTACCGGTGATGCGGCTTGGAACGATTTTGCCGGTCTCGGATACGTAGGCTTTCAGAGTGTTGAGATCTTTGTAATCGATCTCTTTCACGTCTTCAGCGGTGAAGCGGCAGAATTTACGACGACGGAAGAAACGTGCCATGTAATTGGCTCCTCAAAAGGTCCGTGGATTACTCGTCAGCGTTATCGCTGGCGTCGCTGTTGTCGCTGTCATCGCCATCGGCGCTGTCAGCATGCTCAGGACGGTCACGACGCTCACGGCGCTCACTGCGGTTCTCTTCAGCCTTGAGCATCTCGGATTGGCCAGTGATGGCTTCTTCGCGACGGATGACCAGGTTACGGATCACAGCATCGTTGTAACGGAAGTTGTCTTCCAGCTCAGCCAGGGCTTTACCGGTGCACTCAACGTTCAGCATCACGTAGTGAGCCTTGTGAACATTGTTGATTGCGTAGGCCAGTTGACGACGGCCCCAGTCTTCCAGACGGTGGATTTTGCCGCCGTCTTCTTCGATCAGCTTGGTGTAACGCTCAACCATGCCGCCGACTTGCTCGCTTTGATCCGGGTGGACCAAAAAGATGATTTCGTAATGACGCATGAATGCTCCTTACGGGTTGTAGCCTGCCGCCTATAAGCGGTCAGACAAGGAGTGAATGACACTTGTGTGTCTTGCCATAGATAGGCACATATGCGCCTGCCGTCACGGCAAGGGGCGCAATTGTAGAGAAGGGGGAACAGCGGCGCAAGGAAATTGGTGATTATTTGAACAGCAGCTGCAAGCCACGAGCTTCAAGCGACAAGTCAAAAGCGCTTGTCGCTGGTAACTTGCCGCTTGCAGCTTATTTGCTACTTGCGCGAAGTCGAAGCCTTGACGCTACGTTGACGCATGGCTTCGAACAGGCAGACGCCCGTGGCCACGGAGACGTTGAGGCTGCTGACGCTGCCAGCCATTGGCAGGCGCACCAGGTAGTCACAGTGTTCGCGGGTCAGGCGCCGCATGCCTTTGCCTTCGGCGCCCATGATGATGATGGTCGGGCCGGTCAGGTCCTGATCGTACAGTTCCTGTTCGGCCTCGCCGGCGGTGCCGACGATCCACAGGCCACGCTGCTGGAGTTTCTCCAGGGTACGGGCCAGGTTGGTCACCGCCACCAGCGGTATCACTTCCGCAGCGCCGCAAGCCACTTTGCGCACGGTCGGCGTCAGGGTCGCCGACTTGTCCTTGGGCACCAGCACCGCCAAAGCACCGGCCGCATCGGCGGTGCGCAGGCAGGCGCCAAGGTTATGCGGGTCGGTCACGCCGTCCAGCACGAGCAACAGCGGCGCGCCTTCGGTACGGTCCAGCAGCTCATCGAGCATGGCCTCGCCCCACACCTGGCTCGGGCTGACTTCCGCCACCACGCCCTGATGCACACCTTCTACCCAGGCATCCATTTCGCGCCGCTCGGCCTGGCCGACCGACACACGGTTCTGCGCCGCCAGATCCACCAGCACTTGAACCCGTGGATCACTGCGCCCTTCAGCCAACCAGATCTGCTTGACCCGCTTGGGATGGTGACGCAGCAACGCTTCTACAGCGTGTACGCCGTAGATCTTTTCCAACTGACTCATGACTTGGCCTTAGGTTTGCGCGCCCCGCCGCTTTTCGCGCCGGAAGCAGGGCCCGCCTTGGGCGGCCCCTTACGATGTTTGCTCGGTTTGGCAGGTCGGTCGCTGTCTCTGGCGGGAGCCGATTTGCCGGACTTTCCCCCAGGCGCCGCTTTACCGCCGCTTTTGGCTTCAGCCAGCAGTGCCCGTTTCATTTCACGACTCTTGCGCACTTCGGCGTTTTTCGCCGCAGCGTCGCTTGGACGATAAGCCTCGACAGCCTTCTCCTTGGCGGCGCCGCGACGCCCCGCCTTGGCTGGAGCCGGCTCTTCCACCACCTTGCTTGCAGGGACGTCCGCGGCACCGCGCTTCTTGCGGCCGATCGGCGCATTGATGGTTTTTTCGGCCATCTCGAAGTCGATCTTGCGCTCGTCCAGATCAACGCGCATGACGCGCACTTCAACGGTGTCGCCCAGGCGGAAACTGCGACCGGTGCGCTCGCCCGCCAGGCGGTGATGCACAGGGTCGAAGTGGTAGTAGTCACCCGGCAGAGCCGTGACGTGTACCAGGCCTTCGACGTAGATATCGGTCAACTCGACGAACAGGCCGAACCCGGTCACCGCCGTGATCACCCCGGGGAACGACTCGCCGACACGATCCTTCATGAACTCGCACTTGAGCCAGTTCACTACGTCACGAGTGGCCTCGTCGGCACGGCGCTCGCTCATCGAGCACTGCTCGCCGAGTTGCTCCAGAGTGGCCTCGTCGTACGGATAGATACGTGCTTTCGGAATAGTCATTGCTCCAGCGCGACGCACGTGCGGCGTGTCCTGCTTGGAGTGGATGACACTGCGAATGGCCCGATGGGTCAGCAGGTCCGGGTAGCGACGGATCGGCGAGGTGAAGTGGGTGTAGGCCTCGTAATTCAGACCGAAGTGGCCCTGGTTATCGGCGCTGTACACTGCCTGGCTCAGGGAACGCAGCATCACGGTCTGGATCAGGTGGTAATCCGGACGATCCTTGATGGTTTCCAGCAGCGCCTGGTAGTCCTTCGGCGTCGGACCGTCCTTGCCTTTATGCAGGGACAGACCCAGTTCGCCGAGGAAGGCGCGGAGTTTTTCCAGGCGCTCCGGCGGCGGGCCGTCGTGCACCCGGTAAAGGGCTGGAATCTCGTGCTTCTTGAGGAACTCGGCGGTGGCCACGTTGGCCGCCAGCATGCATTCCTCGATCAGCTTGTGCGCATCGTTGCGGGTGGTCGGGCGAATTTCCGCGATTTTGCGCTCGGAACCGAAGATGATCCGGGTTTCCTGGGTTTCGAAGTCGATGGCGCCACGGGTATGTCGAGCCCCCAGCAGAACCTTGTACAGCGCATACAGCTGCTTCAGGTGTGGCAATACATCGCCATATTCACCGCGCAGTTGCTTGGCTTCGCTGGTCTTCGGCTGTTCGAGCATGGTGCTGACCTTGTTGTAGGTCAGTCGCGCCTTGGAGTGGATCACCGCTTCGTAGAACTGGTAGTCGGTCATCTCGCCAGACTTGGAGATGGTCATCTCGCACACCATGGCCAGGCGATCGACTTTCGGGTTCAGCGAGCACAGGCCATTGGACAGCTGCTCGGGCAGCATCGGAATCACCCGCTCGGGGAAATACACCGAGTTGCCACGCACCTGGGCTTCGGCATCCAGGGCCGAACCGATCTTCACGTAGCTGGAGACGTCGGCAATCGCCACGTACAGTTTCCAGCCGCCACCGAACAGACGCAGCTTGCCGGGCTTGGCTTCGCAGAACACCGCGTCGTCGAAGTCGCGGGCATCTTCGCCGTCGATGGTGACGAAAGGCAGGTCACGCAGGTCGATGCGCTTCTCTTTGTCCTTTTCTTCCACTTCGGGCTTGAGCTTGCCGGCTTCCTTGAGCACAGCCTCTGGCCAGACATGCGGGATATCGTAGGTGCGCAAGGCCACATCGATTTCCATGCCTGGCGCCATGTAGTTGCCCACCACTTCCACCACGTCGCCTTGCGGCTGGAAGCGCGGCGTCGGCCAGTGAGTGATCTTCACTTCAACGAACTGGCCGATCTTGGCATTGGCATTGCGCCCCGGCGTCACCAGCACTTCCTGCTGGATCTTCGGGTTGTCCGCCACGACGAAGCCGATACCACCTTCTTCGAAATAACGGCCAACGATGCTTTCGTGGGCACGAGAGACCACTTCGACGATCACGCCTTCACGGCGACCACGACGGTCCAGGCCGGAAACCCGGGCCAGGGCACGGTCACCATCGAACACCAAGCGCATTTGCGCCGGGCTCATGAACAGGTCGTCGCTACCATCATCCGGCACCAGGAAGCCGAAGCCGTCGCGATGGCCGCTGATGCGTCCGAGAATCAGGTCAAGCTTGTCTACCGGTGCATAAGTGCCACGGCGGGTATAGATCAGTTGAGCGTCGCGCTCCATGGCGCGCAGGCGGCGGCGCAGGGCTTCGAGCTGGTCTTCTGTGGTCAGACCGAACTCTTCTACCAGCTGCTCGCGGCTAGCAGGCGAACCCCGGTCAGCAAGGTGCTGGAGGATAAGTTCGCGGCTAGGAATAGGGTTTTCGTATTTTTCCGCTTCACGAGCGGCCTCGGGATCGAGGGACTGCCAATCGGCCATTAGATAAATTTCACCTTGTCTATATGCGGGTTAGTTTGGCATACGCGTATTGAAACGGGAAATTTCAGGCTCAGACAACACGGGAATAATCCTCGCCATTGCCTCAGAAACATCGTCACGCATACCGCTGCAGACTTTTTTCAAACTTTTTTGAAATCGGGGGTTTACAGCTTAAGGGAGCCTCCGTATAGTGCGCGCCATCGACGACGGAGACGTCAGCGATACTGCCCAGATGGTGAAATTGGTAGACACGCCAGCTTCAGGTGCTGGTGGCCGCAAGGCCGTGGAAGTTCGAGTCTTCTTCTGGGCACCAATTCAAGAGCTTGAGATTAGATCAGTTTCAAGGCTCAAACAAAAACCCGCGAAAGCGGGTTTTTGCATTCTAAGTGTTTGATTTAATAAAACCAAAACAGGGGTTTACAGATCAAAACACGATCCGTATAGTGCGCTCCATCGACACGGCGACGATGTCGATACTGCCCAGATGGTGAAATTGGTAGACACGCCAGCTTCAGGTGCTGGTGACCGCAAGGTCGTGGAAGTTCGAGTCTTCTTCTGGGCACCAATTCAAAACTTGAGAGCATCGCTTTCAAGTCTCACAAAAACCCGCGAAAGCGGGTTTTTGCGTTTCTGCCCTCCGATATTTCCTGCACCACCCGCCGCCTCCATACCCGCAAAGCGCACATGAGAAACGATATCGTTTATGATTGTTACAAGTTTTTGCGGCACTACAGTGAGGAAACCTGCGAATGATGTTTAGAAACACCCTCCTTCCAACATCCCTTCTGCGCGGCCTGACCATCACTTTGCTGGGACTGACCCTGGCATCCCCACTCACCCAGGCAGCCGATCCGGTTTCGCTGACCCTGTACAACGGCCAGCACAAGGAAGTCGGCGACGCGGTGGCCAAGGCCTTCGAAGCCAAGACCGGCATCCACGTCAATGTACGCAAGGGCAGTAGCAATCAACTGGCCAGCCAGGTCGTGGAAGAAGGGGACCGCTCCCCCGCCGATGTGATCTACACCGAAGAGTCTCCGCCCCTCAACAAGCTTGGCGAACAAGGCCTGCTGGCCCAGACCGACGCTGCAACCCTGGCCGTGCTGCCCAAGGAATATGTCGCAGGCAACGGCACCTGGATCGGCGTCACCGCTCGCGTGCGAGTCGTGGCCTTCAACCCGAAACTGATCGACGAAAAAGATCTGCCCAAGTCGGTGATGGAGTTTTCCCAACCGCAATGGCAAGGCAAGGTCGGCTTCGTGCCTACCAGCGGCGCCTTCCAGGAACAGGCCGTGGCCATCATCAAGCTGCACGGCACGGACGCTGCCGAAGAGTGGCTGACCGGCCTGCGGGCGTTCGGCAAGGTCTACAGCAATAACATGGTGGCCCTCAAAGCCGTGGAAAACGGCGAAGTAGCCACGGTCCTGGTGAACAATTACTACTGGTTCGCCCTGCAACGGGAAAAAGGCCGACTGGACTCGAAACTGCACTACTTCACCGGCGGTGACGTCGGCGGCCTGATCACTGTATCCAGCGCAGCAGTGCTCAAGTCCAGCAAACATCCGAAAGAGGCCCAGCAACTCCTCGCCTATATGGCCAGCGAAGAAGGCCAACGGGTCATCACCCAGACCACCGCCGAGTATCCACTGCATAAAGGCATGCAGTCGGATCGCGGGCTCAAGCCTTTCAGCGAGCTGGAGGCGCCGAAGGTCACCCCTGCCGACCTCGGCAATGCCGAAGAAGCCCTGGACCTGGAACGCGACGTCGGCCTGAACTGATGAATCCATCGCCCTCCGCTCCCGCCTTGCGCGCCACCTATGTGCCAAGGCGCAAGCGGCCTTCGATCTGGCTACTGCTGCCAGTCCTGCTGCTGGTTGGCCTGAGCCTGCTGCCACTGCTGTATGTCGGGCTCAAGGCCTGGCAGGCCGGCTGGGCAGAAGCCCTGCACCTGCTGTGGCGCCCCTACGTATTGCGCCTGCTGAGCAACACCTTGCTGCTGATGCTCGGGGTGACTGCTGCCTGCGCCGCGATCGGCCTATCCCTGGCCTGGCTGCTGGAACGCAGCGACCTGCCAGGGCGACGGATCTGGGGCGTGGTGCTGTGCCTGCCCTTCGCCGTGCCGGCCTTTGTCAGCAGCTTCACCTGGGTCTCCCTGAGTGCCGGATTCGAAGGCCTGGGCGGCGCCATCCTGGTGATGACCCTGTCCAAATACCCGCTGGTGTTCCTGCCAGTGGCGGCGACCCTGCGCAATCTCGACCCCTCCCTCGAAGAGTCGGCACGAACCCTGGGACAAAATCGCTGGGGCGTGTTCTTCAAGGTCACCCTCCCCCTGCTCTGGCCCTCGTTGCTGGCCGGATCGCTGCTGATTGCCCTGCATATGCTGGTGGAGTTCGGCGCGCTGTCGATCATCGGCCTGCAAACCTTCACCACGGCCATCTACCAGCAATTCGAACTGGAGTTCAGCAACGCCAACGCCGCCATGCTTTCGGCAGTGCTGCTGGCCCTGTGCCTGGCCCTGCTGGGGCTGGAGCTGCGGGTACGCGGCAAGGGCCGGCACGTGCGCACCGGCCAGGGCGCTGCACGACACGCCGAACAAGTGCGACTGGGGCGCTGGTCCGCAGGCGGCCAAATCTACTGCCTGCTGCTGACCCTGATCGGTAGCGGCATACCTCTGGGAATGCTCGCCTACTGGCTGGCAGTAGGCTCATCGGCCGCCTTCCCGGTCGCCGCCATCAGCGAGGCGCTGCTGTCCTCCCTGGCACTGTCCCTGGGCGGCGCCGGCCTGTGCCTGGTTCTGGCGGTGCCGGTGGGCCTGCTGGTGGTGCGCTACAAGGGCCAACTGGCGATCTGGGCCGAGCGCCTGCCGTATCTGCTGCACGCCCTGCCGGGGCTGGTGATTGCCCTGACCCTGGTGTATTTCGCCCTGCACTACGTGCCGGTGCTGTACCAGACCTCGACCCTGCTGCTGATTGCCTACGCCCTGCTGTTCCTGCCCCTGGCCCAGGCGCCAATCCGTACCGCGCTGAACAAGGCCGCACCGCAGCTGGAAGAAGCAGCACGAACCCTCGGCGCCTCGTCGTTCAGCGCCTTCTGCCGAGTGACCCTGCCGATCATCTTCCCCGCACTGGGTGCAGCGTTCGCCCTGGTGTTTCTGGATGCGATGAAGGAGCTGACCGCCACCCTCCTGCTCAGCCCGACAGGCTTGAACACGCTGGCCACGGAAGTCTGGGCGCATACGGCAAATGTGGAGTTTGCGGCGGCGGCACCTTATGCGGCACTGCTGATTCTGGTGTCGGGACTGCCGGTCTATCTATTGACGACGCGGATGTATTTGAGTCGCTGAGAAGGGGTTCGCCGGCAAGCCGGCTCCTACGGACCACTGCAGGAGCCGGCTTATCAGCGAAGCATCAGGCGCGGAACTGGCCGAGGCTGGCCTTGAGCTGCGCCGCCAGGCTGTCCAGCACCTTGCCACTGGCCGTGGTTTCCACCACCGCCTGGGCCGCACGCTCGGCCTGGGCATGGATGGTTTCCACCCGCCCACGCACCGCCTGCGCGCCCTGAGCCTGATGGGCCGCGGCCTGAGTGGCCAGGCCAATGGCGGCATGTACCTGCTCGACCGAAGACTGCACCGTCTGCTGCAGACGGGCACTGTCACGCAGCACCAGCAAGCCCTCGCTGGCCTGGCGCCCAGCCTGACCAATGGCCGCCACCGCCTCCCGCGCGCCCTGCTGCAACGCCCCGATATGGGCCTGGATATCGCCAGTGGAGCTTTGGGTCTTGCTGGCCAGGGCCCGGACCTCATCCGCCACCACGGCAAACCCGCGCCCGGTCTCGCCGGCTCGCGCGGCTTCGATCGCAGCATTCAATGCCAGCAGATTGGTCTGCTCGGCGATGCCATGAATCACCGTCAGCACCACCTCGATCTGTTCACTTTGCTGCGCCAGACGCTCGATCACCTTGGCCCCGGTATCCACCTGCCCGGCCAACGCCTCGATCAAGCTGCCAACCTGCTCGGAGGTGCGAGTGTTCTCATCCGTTGCCTGGCGGATCTCCACCACCTGCTGCAACGCCGCCTGCATTGCCTGACTTTCCGCCTGTGCTTCGTCAGCCATTTGCGACAAGGCCCGCAGGCTTTCCGCCACCTCGTCGCGCTGCGCTTCAGCCGCCGCATCGGCGCCAGCATTACGCTGGCTCATGGCGCCGATCTCGATCCCCGTGCGCTGCGCCACATCACCCGCCTCACGCACGATAGGCTGCAACTTATCCACAAAGCGATTCACCGCCGACGCCATGTCGCCAATCTCGTCATTGCCGTTGAGCGGAACGCGCTTGGTCAGGTCGCCCTCGCCCGCCGCCAGGTCATTGAGCGCGGCAATCAGCAAATGCAGCTTGCTCACCACCCGACGCCCCAGCACCACCGCCAGCAACAGAAGCAGGGCCAGGCCGACCAAGGCCAGGCCGACGCCGATCTGCCAGCGCAGGGTTGCAGCCGCTTCCTGCACCGTACTCGCGGTATTGGCCTGCATCTGCGCCGCCGTACCCTGAGCAGACTGCAGGCGCGACCGCATGGCCGCCGAACTGTCGGCGGAAGCCCCCTTGAGGCTGTCGCCAACCAACTGATCACTGCTGGCAATCAAGGCACTGAAGCGCTGATCCAGAGCGGCGATATCAGCCTCCACCGAAGCGGTGGAGACCCCCATCAGCACCTTGCCGATTTCCACCCCATTGGGATTGATCGAGGCTTCAAGGTAATACACCGAAGGATCGCTCTTCGCTGCATCCAGCACCTTGTCCAGGGCCCGATCGCCCTTGCCCTTTTCCAGCAGCGCCTTGTTGATCGGGTTCTCACGATTCAGATAGCGGGTCAGGTGCTCCCCCGCCGCATCGTCATAGACCACGAACAACACATTGGGATTGCGCTGAGCCCGGCGCGCGAACTCGGACAAGGTCGGCACGTCGCTGTCCCACATGGCGCGAGGCGCCACGGAAGCCAACAATTGAGCCATGTCATTGGCAGAGTCCTTCAGATCCTTCTCCAGGGCCGCACGCAGTTGCACCTGCTCTTCCTTCAGACGAGAAGACAGGCCAGCCGTGAGGCGCTGACGGGTACTGCTGGAGAGACTCTCCAGGCTGGAGGTGACTTCTTTGCCCGCTTGCTCGAGCTCACCAGCCAATTTCTGGCTGTCTCCCCCCAGGCGCGTAGCCAGATCCGCCTCAAGGGCGGTGACCGTGCTCCGAGTCAGGGCAACGGCTACCAGCACTTGCACCAAAAGGGCGATACCAAGAGTAACGAACACAGGCCGCAATAAACGGCTTTGTAACAGTGAGAGAACGGCCGACACAGGAAATCCCTCTACTTTTGACGCCATTATTCTGATGGCACTCTAGAAGTGAATTTCACAGCAAGGGTCGTGCCGCGCGACCGACAGAAACGACAAAGGGCCCGATCAAGGGCCCTTTGGTTTTTACATCAACAACTTATCAAGCGAACGGATGACGCAGAACGATGGTCTCGTTGCGGTCCGGGCCCGTCGAAATAATGTCGATCGGCGCGCCGACCAACTCTTCGATGCGCTTGATGTAGGCCTGGGCGGCGGCAGGCAGCTCTTCCAGGGTCTTGGCGCCCAGGGTCGATTCGCTCCAACCCGGCATCTGCTCGTACACCGGCTCCAGGCCGATGTAGCTGTCAGCGTCGGTTGGCGCGTCAATGACTGCACCATCCTGGTTCTTGTAGCCGACACAGATGTTGATGGTTTCCAGGCCGTCCAGTACGTCCAGCTTGGTCAGGCACAGGCCCGAGATGCTGTTGACGTCGATGGCGCGACGCAGGATCACGGCATCGAACCAACCGCAACGACGGGCACGACCGGTGGTCGCGCCGAACTCGTGGCCACGCTTGGCCAGGAACGCGCCGACGTCGTCGAACAGTTCAGTCGGGAATGGACCGGAACCCACACGGGTGGTGTAAGCCTTGGTGATGCCCAGGATGTAGTCCAGGTACATCGGGCCCACACCGGAACCAGTAGCAATGCCGCCGGCGGTGGTGTTGGAGCTGGTGACGTACGGGTAGGTACCGTGGTCGATGTCCAGCAGCGAACCCTGGGCACCTTCGAACATGATGTCCTTGCCGGCGCGACGCAGCTGGTGCAGCTCGGCGGTCACGTCGAGCATCATCGGCTTGAGCAGCTCGGCGTATTCCATGCATTCGTCCAGCGTCTTCTGGAAGTCGATGGCCGGCTCTTTGTAGTAATTCACCAGGACAAAGTTGTGGTAGTCCAGCAACTCGCCCAGCTTGGCGGCGAAACGCTCGCGGTGGAACAGATCACCGATGCGCAAGCCACGACGCGCAACCTTGTCTTCGTAAGCCGGGCCGATGCCGCGACCGGTGGTACCGATCTTCTGCTCGCCACGGGCTTTCTCGCGGGCCTGGTCCAGGGCCACGTGATAGGACAGGATCAGCGGGCAGGACGGGCTGATACGCAGGCGCTCACGCACAGGTACGCCTTTCTCTTCCAGCTTGACGATTTCACGCATCAAGGCATCCGGTGCAACCACCACGCCATTGCCGATCAGGCACTGCACGCCTTCGCGCAGCACGCCGGACGGAATCAGGTGCAGGACGGTCTTCTCACCGTCGATCACCAGGGTGTGGCCAGCATTGTGGCCACCTTGGTAGCGCACTACGGCGGCGGCATGTTCGGTCAGCAGATCAACGATCTTGCCTTTGCCCTCATCACCCCATTGGGTGCCCAGGACTACGACATTCTTACCCATAACACTTGTCCTCATTCGCGCAAACTTGGTGCCGGCAGCCGCCGGCAGGAAAACTCAAGAAGCCAGCGGCAATACTTGCCAAAGCCCATTCTGCTGAATCAATTGCCGGTCGCAGTCCGCTTCACGGGCGGCGGCCAAAGGCTGCCCAGGCAACGCCTGAACCACACGTTGACCCTCACTGCGCAACTGGCAGACGGCCTGCCAAAGTGCCGCGTCAGTGTTGTCTGGCATCCAGATACCGCCAGACGGTAGCTCGACTTCAGCACGCCCCAGGGTCACCAGGGTTTTCAAATCGGTGGAAAAGCCGGTCGCCGGACGGGCACGCCCGAAATCCGCGCCAATGTCATCGTAGCGACCGCCCTGGGCGATGGATTGACCCACGCCCGGTACAAATACCGCGAACACTACGCCGGTGTGATAGTGGTAGCCGCGCAACTCGCCCAGATCGAAATACAGCGGCAAGTCCGGGAACCGCACGGACAGACGCTCGGCGATGGTCAGCAATTCATCCAGCGCCAACAACACCGAAGTCGGCGCGCCGGCCAGGCGACGGCGGGCATCGCCGAGTACTTCGCGACTGCCGCACAGGTCCACCAGGGAACGCAGCATGTCCGCCAGGTCGGCAGGCAGGCCTTCGGTCAGGCTGATGACTTCATCGATGGCCTTGCGTTGCAGGGCATCGAACAGTTGCTGTTCTACCGCGCCGGACAGGCCGGCAGCCTGGGCCAGGCCACGGTAGATACCCACATGCCCCAGATCCATGTGCACATCCGGCACATCGGCCAGTTGCAGCATGGCCAGCATCAGGCTGATGACTTCGACGTCGCTGCTCGGGCTGGCATCGCCATACAACTCGGCACCCAACTGGATCGGGCTGCGCGAGGACGACAAGGCCCGCGGCTGCGCATGCAGCACGCTGCCGGCATAGCACAGGCGGCTAGGCCCTTCGCGACGCAGGGTGTGAGCATCGATACGCGCCACCTGCGGCGTGATGTCGGCACGGAAACCCATCTGCCGGCCCGACTGCGGGTCGATGACCTTGAAGGTGCGCAGATCCAGATCCTGGCCGGCGCCGGTCAGCAGGGATTCCAGGTATTCGATATGGGGAGTAACGACAAACTCGTAACCCCAGCTCTGAAACAGATCCAACACCTGACGACGCGCCACTTCGATGCGCGCCGCTTCCGGCGGCAATACTTCTTCGATGCCATCTGGCAGCAGCCAGCGGTCTACCGTTGCCATTACGCCATTCCCCTATGGTCCGGGCGGCAAGCCTGGGGCCAGCCTTAGAGTGAAGCAGAAAACAGTCGCATCCGACGCGAGCTCAGCCGGACAGGCAGCCAGGAATCAGCTGTACAGACCATTTTCCTCGAAAAATCTCGCCGGACTCTTGAACGAGCCACGGCCAATCAAAGATGCAGACGCAAAAAAGCCGGGAATTTCCCGGCTGCCGCATCATACACCCGTTTTCCCAAAGGATCACCCCGCGAGGCATTTTAGCCGCCCGGCGGGGTGCCCCAGGATCAGGGCCTGATCAAGGCTTGGACTTTTCCAGGTAGTGGAAGAAGTCGCTGCTTGGGTCCAGAACCATGACGTCGGATTTGTTCGCAAAACTTTCACGATAGGCACGCAGGCTGCGGTAGAACGCGTAGAACTCCTGGTCCTGGCCGTAGGCCTTGGCATAGATCGCCGCTGCCTGGGCATCACCATCACCGCGCGCCTCTTCAGACTCGCGATAAGCTTCAGCCAGCAACACGCGACGCTGACGATCGGCGTCAGCACGAATGCCTTCCGCCAGCTCGTTACCCTTGGCGCGGTGTTCACGGGCTTCACGCTCACGCTCGGTGCTCATGCGCTCGAACACGCTGCGGTTCACTTCCTTCGGCAGGTCGATGGCCTTGACCCGGACATCAACCACTTCGATGCCCAGCTCCTTTTCCGCCATCTTGTTCAGCGAAGCCGTGATATCCGCCATCAGCGCATCACGCTCGCCGGAAACCACTTCATGCAGGGTGCGTTTACCAAACTGGTCACGCAGGCCCGACTCCAGACGACGGGAAAGACGCTCGTCGGCGATCTGCTTGAGGCCGGAAGTCGCGGTGTAGAAGCGCTCGGCATCCTTCACGCGCCACTTGGCGTAGGCATCCACCATCACGGCTTTCTTTTCCAGGGTCAGGAAGCGCTGTGTCGGTGCATCCAGGGTCATCAGGCGCGCGTCGAACTTACGCACCTGGTTCACGTAGGGCACTTTCACATGCAGGCCAGGCTGGACATCCGCCTGGACCACACGACCGAACTGCAGCAACACCGCGCGCTCGGTCTGAGCGACGATGTAGAAGCTGTTCCAGGCAACCACCGCCACGACCACGCCCACGATCAGGGCGATCAGCGATTTATTGCTCATCAGCGACTCTCCCTAGAACGCGTCTGCTGCTGTTGCTGCATATGATCAGCCGCGGCGCGCGCATTCGCTTCATTGCTGGCCGCCGAAGCTGCCCCCGTTACCGGAGCAGCGCCGCTACGACCACTGTCGATCATCTTGTCCAGCGGCAGGTAGAGCAGATTGTTCTGCCCGCCCTTGCTGCCAGTCACCAACACCTTGCTGGTGTTGCTGAAGACTTCCTGCATGGTGTCCAGGTACAGACGCTGACGCGTGACTTCAGGCGCCTTGCGGTACTCGGCAACCAGCTTGGTGAAGCGATCCGCCTCACCCTTGGCCCGCGATACCACTTCATCGCGGTAACCGTTGGCATCCTCGAGGATGCGCTGGGCCTGACCACGAGCTTCCGGCACAACGCCATTGGCATAGGTTTCAGCCTGGTTGCGCGAACGCTGCTCGTCTTCACGGGCACGGATCACGTCATCGAAGGCTTCCTGCACTTCACGCGGTGCCGCTGCGCTCTGTACGTTCACCTGGGTCACGGTAATGCCGGTGCGGTAGTTGTCGAGGAAGCGTTGCAGACGCTCCTTGATCTCGCTGGCCATCAATTCACGACCTTCGGTCAGCACCTGGTCCATGGCGGTGGAGCCCACCACGTGGCGCAGGGCGCTGTCGGTCGCATGCTGCAGGCTGATTTCCGGCTGATCGACGTTCAGCACGAAGTCCTGCAGGTTGCTGATCTTGTACTGCACGGTCAGTGGCACTTCGACGATGTTCTCGTCCTCAGTGAGCATCTGCCCCTGCTTGGTATAGGCACGCTCGCGCGTGACGTTTTCCATGTACTTGCGATCGATCGGCGGGAAGTAGATGTTCAGACCCGGGCCGACGGTTTCGTAGTATTTGCCGAAGCGCAGCACCACGGCCTGCTCCTGCTCATCCACTACATACACCGCGCTGTACAGCCACACGGCCGCCAGCACGGCGAGACCGATACCCAGCAGGCCAAAACCACCGCCCTTGCCGGAACTACCGCCGTCATCACCACGTTTCTTACCACCACCGAACAACCCATTCAGGCTTTCCTGCAGCTTACGGAAGGCCTCGTCGAGATCTGGTGGCCCCTTGCGATCGCCATTATTGCGGCGCTTACCACCCCAAGGGTCCTGATTATTCGAGTTGCCACCCGGCTCATTCCAAGCCATAGCGCTCTCCATCTGATAAAGCAAAGACGCACCCACGGCGCGCCGACCAATGCTACAGAATGCCTGCTACAGCGGCACAACCGCTTGCCCAGGCTTTTATTGCAAAGTGTGTTGCTCGATGAAGTCCGACGGCTGCATGCCCTCGCGACTCACCAGCCGATTCAACTCGGCCCGTGGCAGGCGAACAGCAAGCAGACTGACACCTTCGTCGTCGTGATCTTCTTTCTGCACAGCGTTCAACTGGAAAAACTGTGCTCGCAGTCGAGCAAAACGCTGAGGCAAGCGCAAGGTGCCCACGAACAAATCTTCACCCAGCAGCTCGGCGATGGCCTGCTTGAGCAGATCCAACCCCTGACCATCACGGGCCGACAACCAGACCCGCTGCGGCTTGCCGTCAGGGTCGCGCTGAATCTGAGGCTCTACTCCCTCAAGCAAATCGAGTTTGTTATAGACCTCCAGGATCGGCAAGTCTTGAGCCCCGATCTCCCCCAGCACCACCATCACCTGCTCGATCTGAGCCATGCGCTCGGGCTCATGGGCATCGATCACATGCAGCAGCAGGTCGGAGTTGCTCGACTCTTCGAGGGTAGCTCGAAATGCTTCCACCAACTTGTGCGGCAGGTGGCGAATGAAACCCACGGTATCGGCCAGCACGATCGGCCCCAAGTCATCCAGCTCAAGCCGGCGCAAGGTAGGGTCGAGGGTGGCGAACAACTGGTCGGCGGCAAAAACATCGGACTGGGTGATCGCATTGAACAACGTGGACTTGCCGGCGTTGGTATAGCCCACCAAAGACACTGAAGGGATATCCGCACGCTTGCGGCCTCGACGGGCCTGCTCACGCTGGCTGCGAACCTTTTCCAGGCGCGCCTTGATCTGTCGCAGACGCACTCGCAACAAGCGCCGGTCGGTTTCCAACTGGGTTTCACCGGGCCCGCGCAGACCAATACCGCCTTTCTGCCGCTCAAGGTGCGTCCAGCCACGAACCAGCCGCGTGCTCATGTGCTCAAGCTGGGCCAGTTCAACCTGGAGCTTGCCTTCATGGGTGCGCGCGCGCTGAGCGAAGATATCGAGAATCAGACCCGTGCGATCAATCACGCGACACTCGAATACACGTTCGAGGTTACGTTCCTGACTGGGTGTGAGGATGTGATTGAAAATCACCAGGTCTACCTGTTCGGCTTTGACCAGGTCGCGCAATTCCTCGACCTTGCCGCTGCCAACCAGGTATTTGGCGGTTGGCCGATGACGCGGCACGCTAACAAACGCGACGGTCTCGGCGCCGGCCGATAATGCCAGCTCCTGAAACTCCTGCGGATCTTCGCGCGCCTCAGGGTCCTGACCATCCAAGTGAACGAGAATGGCCCGTTCACCACCACCGTGGCGCTCAAAGAACAAAGGAGACTCCTATCAGGCGTTACCTGGCTCAGCGTCACCCTGTTCGGATTCAGATGCGCTAGGCAGACGAATCGGGCGAACTGGAACCACTGTAGAGATAGCGTGCTTGTAAACCATTTGGCTGACGGTGTTCTTCAGCAGAATGACGAACTGGTCGAAAGACTCGATCGTACCTTGCAGTTTGATCCCGTTGACCAGATAGATGGAAACCCCAACCTTCTCTTTACGCAATGTATTCAAGTAAGGGTCTTGTAGCGAATGCCCTTTTGACATGTGCCGCACTCCTTTAAGGATCAATAATAAAAATCAGAAAACAGATGGCCAAAGCCGTCACACCCCCAAGGATAGACGGCAATTGCAAGGACTCAGCTCAATATGGAGATCGTCCCTAAGTATTTCAAGGCGCGTGGCAGATTGTCGCAATCCAGGCTGTCCAACCATTGCAGGTCAGCCCAACTACGTAACCAGGTGAACTGGCGCTTCGCCAACTGGCGCGTGGCAATGATGCCCCGCTCCTGCATTTCGGCTGACGTCAGCTTGCCATCCAGATGATCCCAGACTTGGCGGTAGCCCACTGCACGTATAGACGGCAACCCGGCATGCAGGTCACTTCTGGAGCGCAGAGCTACGACCTCGTCAATGAATCCCTGTTCCAACATTTGTGTGAATCTTTGTGCAATACGCTGGTGCAGTACCTGACGATTCGCCGGAGCGATGGCCAGATTGGCGACAGTATAGGGCAATTGGCTGCGTCCCGATGCGCCTGCTTCAGTACTTTGCGCCAATTGACGCTGACGATGGGCCGTCATTGTCAGGCCACTGACCCGATAGACTTCCAGTGCCCGAGTCAGGCGCTGGGGATCATTGGGATGGATCCGCGCCGCCGACTCAGGATCGACCGCCGCCAGCTGGTCGTGCAGGGCCTGCCAACCAAAGCGCGCAGCCTCTTCCTCAAGCTCGGCGCGCACCTGCGGGTCCGCCGCGGGCATGTCCGCCAGCCCCTCGAGCAGCGCCTTGTAGTACAGCATGGTGCCACCCACCAGCAGCGGGATCTTGCCCCGGGCTGTGATGTCGGCCATGGCCGCCAGCGCATCGGCACGAAAATCCGCTGCCGAATAGCTCTCGGCAGGGTCGAGAATATCGATCAGGCGGTGAGGAAACTGTGCCAGCAACTCTCTGGAAGGCTTGGCGGTACCAATGTCCATGCCGCGATAGACCAAGGCCGAATCGACACTGATCAGCTCGCAGGGCAGCACCTTGGTCAGCTCGATGGCCAGGTCGGTCTTGCCCGCAGCGGTCGGGCCCATCAGGAAAATCGCTGGAGGAAGCTGAGTCATCAACGGCCGCGCAAAAAGAGTTTGTCCAGGTCGTCCAGGCCCAATTGGGTCCAGGTCGGCCGACCGTGGTTGCATTGACCGCTGCGCTCGGTGTTTTCCATGTCCCGCAGCAAGCCGTTCATTTCCGCCACGGCCAGGCGCCGGTTGGCGCGGATCGCGCCATGGCAGGCCATGGTGCCGAGCAACTCATTGAGATGGGCCTGGATCCGGTCGCTGGTGCCGTATTCCATCAGGTCCGCCAGCACGTCGTGCACCAGACGATTGGCTTCCGCCTGTTTCAACAATGCCGGGATCTGCCGAATGGCCAGGGACTCAGGCCCCAGACGCTGCAGCTCGAAGCCCAGGCGCTGGAACCAGCTCATATGCTCTTCCGCGCAGTCGGCTTCACGCTGACTGACGGCAATCGACTCCGGCACCAGCAGCGGCTGGCCACTCAGGCCCTCGCTGGCCATGGCCACCTTCAAGCGTTCGTACATGATCCGCTCGTGCGCTGCGTGCATATCCACCAACACCAGGCCCAGAGCGTTTTCCGCCAGGATGTAGATCCCCTTGAGCTGGGCCAGGGCATAGCCCAAAGGCGGAATGTCCTCCTGGCCGTCCGGCAGGGCTGCGGCCGGTGCCCCAGGCAACGGCGCGAAAAACTCACGATAGACACCTTGGCTTTCAGCAGCGGGCAGCACCGGCTGCGGGCGCGGGGTGTACTGATACTGATAGCCACTGCCGGCGCCCGTGCCCGGCGCGCTGGAGCCGGGCTGGGATTGCGGCGGCTCCAGAGCGAGGTTCGCGGCCAGGCGCATTTCGCCCTGAGGCCCGAACTCACCGGCCTCGAGGCCTGTCGGCCGGACTATACCGGCGACTGCCGCCGGCGCCGCCAACTGGTCTTCAGGGCGCACATCGCCGAGGGCCCGGTGCAACGTGCCATAGAGGAAGTCATGCACCATGCGTCCGTCACGGAAACGCACTTCGTGCTTGGTCGGGTGCACGTTGACATCGACCACCGAAGGGTCGACTTCGAAAAACAGCACAAAGGTCGGGTGCCGACCGTTGAACAGCACGTCGCGGTAGGCCTGGCGCACCGCATGGGCCACCAGCTTGTCTCGCACCGCACGACCGTTGACGTAGAAATACTGCAAGTCCGCCTGGCTGCGGGAAAAGGTCGGCAACCCTACCCAGCCCCACAGGTGCAAGCCGTTACGCTCGACCTCGATGGGCAGCGCCTGCTCCAGAAAGCCCGAACCACAGACGGCAGCCACACGCCGGGCACGAGCCGCGTCGTCCTTGGCTTCGTGCAGGCTGAGGATGCTCTTGCCGTTGTGGCGCAAGTGGAAAGCCACATCGAAACGCGCCAGCGCCAGGCGCTTGATCACTTCCTGCAGGTGATCGAACTCGGTCTTTTCCGCCTTGAGAAACTTGCGCCGCGCCGGGGTATTGAAGAACAAGTCGCGAACTTCCACCGAGGTGCCTACCGGGTGCGCCGCCGGCTGCACCCGTGGGGCCATGTCCCGACCTTCAGTTTCCACTTGCCAGGCCTGTTCGGCATCCCGGGTCCGCGAGGTCAGGGTCAGGCGCGCCACGGAGCTGATGGATGCCAGGGCCTCACCGCGAAACCCCAGGCTCATCACCCGTTCCAGGTCTTCCAGATCACGGATCTTGCTGGTGGCGTGTCGAGCCAGGGCCAGCGGCAGGTCGTCGGAGGAAATGCCGCTGCCGTCATCGCGCACCCGCAACAGCTTGACCCCGGCCTGCTCCACATCCACATCGATGCGCCTGGCGCCGGAGTCCAGGCTGTTTTCCAACAGCTCCTTGATCACCGAGGCCGGACGCTCAACCACCTCGCCCGCGGCGATCTGGTTGGCCAGGCGCGGGCTGAGCAGCTCGATGCGGGCGCCACTGATTACCGATTCACTCATTCCTTGGCCGCCAGTTCTGTACCGGGGATGGTCAGCACCTGCCCCACTTTCAATTCATCGCTCTTCAGGTTGTTGGCACTGCGCAGGGAAGCCGCGGAGACCTGATAGCGCACGGCGATCATGGCTAGGCTTTCCCCCGGGCTGACCCGATGATCACGTGGTCCCTGGGCGATCTTCCCGGAATCGCGCAGCCAGGCGATGTAAGTGCCAGGCGGTGGGTTCTGCTGGAAGAATTGCCGCACGCCACTGCTGATCGAGCGCGCCAGAGCCTGCTGATGGCTGGCGGTGGCCAGCTTCGAGGCTTCGTTGGAGTTGGAGATAAAGCCGGTTTCCACCAGGATCGACGGAATGTCCGGAGACTTGAGCACCATGAACCCGGCCTGTTCCACGCGCTGTTTGTGCAGCGGGGTCACGCGGCCAATGTTGTTCAGGACTTTCTGCCCGACATTCAGGCTGGAGGTCAGGGACGCCGTCATCGACAGGTCCAGCAATACCCCGGCGAGCATACGGTCCTTGTCATCCAGGCTGACGTTGCCGGCCCCGCCGATCAGGTCGGAACGGTTTTCGCTGTCTGCCAGCCAACGGGCGGTTTCCGAGGTTGCGCCACGCTCGGACAAGGCGAACACCGAAGCACCAAAGGCCGCGGCCGAAGGTGCGGCGTCGGCGTGAATCGAAACGAACAGGTCGGCGCCCTTCTTGCGGGCAATCTCGGTACGGCCGCGCAACGGAATGAAGTAGTCGCCGGTACGGGTCAACTCGGCGCGAAAGCCCTTGAGGCCGTTGACCTGGCGCTGCAGTTCACGGGCGATGGCCAGCACCACGTCTTTCTCATGCTGGCCACGCGAACCGGAGGCGCCTGGGTCTTCGCCGCCGTGACCGGCATCGATCACCACGATGATGTCGCGTTTGCCCGCCGGGGCCGGCGGCAGCTTGATCGCCGGCTCCGCCGGAGTGACGGGCACCGCCGGAACGGTGGCTACAGCGGGTGGAGGAGCAGCAGGCGGCGCGGCATCGGCCGGATTATCGAACAGGTCGACCACCAGGCGATTGCCATATTGAGCGTTGGGCGCCAGGGTAAAACTCTTTGGCGTAACGGCTTTTTTCAGGTCGATGACCACCCGCAGGTCACTTGGCGTGCGCTGCGCGGAACGCATGGCGGTAATCGGCGTATTGGCCGTGGCCACATTCAGCGGACCGCCGAGGGTCGCGCCATTGATATCGATCACCAGACGATCTGGGGCCGTCAGGGTAAAGACGCTGTGCTGAACCGGGCCGGACAGGTCGAATACCAGTCGCGTGTTATCCGGTGCCCGCCACAGGCGGACGCTGCGAACCTGTGTAGCGGCCACAGCATCGACGGCCAATGCCGTAAGCAACAGTCCTACGACAGCAACCAACGCGCGAATGCGCATACCTAACCCCATCAATTATTTGAATTCCAACGCCAAAGCGGCACACCAGGACTCGCCTCGCGAGCCTTGAGACAACAGATGCACAGAACGCCCATTGTTATGCGGGGTAATGGTAATGGTCAGGTCGGGCTTTGGCAAAAAGCCTGCACCACGCTGGGGCCACTCCAACAGGCACAATGCATCGCCCTCGAAGTAGTCGCGAATCCCCAGAAACTCCAGCTCTTCCGGATCGACCAGGCGGTACAAGTCGAAGTGAAAAGCCCGTACCGAGCCAATCTCGTAAGGCTCGACCAAGGTGAAGGTCGGGCTCTTCACCGCTCCAGCATGGCCCAGCCCGCGGATGATCCCTCGCGACAAGGTGGTTTTACCCGCTCCCAGGTCGCCCTCAAGAAAGATCACTCCAACGCCCCGTGTAACCTGGGCAATGCGTGCGCCAAACTCCACCATGGCCTGCTCATCAGCCAGAAAAAGGGTTAACTCAGACACGGTGATTGTTCCTCCAACAACTGACGAATGACTGGAATCAGATCACTGGCCGCCAGCCCACGGCCCAATTTGCCTTGCTGCTCACCCGCCCGGGCATGCAACCAGACCGCCAGGCAGGCGGCATCGAATGCCGACAACCCTTGCGCCAGCAGCGCGCCAACCAAGCCGGCCAGGACATCCCCCAAACCTGCCGTGGCCATTGCAGGATGCCCCGCATCACAACGAGCCAGCCGTCCGTCGGGACTGGCAACCAGGCTGCCGGCCCCCTTGAGCACCGCGACCGCTGTATATTTTTTACTCAATGCCAGAGCCGCTGCGGGGCGATCGGCTTGAATGTCAGCAGTGGAGATCCCCAGCAGCCGCGCCGCTTCCCCCGGATGCGGGGTGATCACGCTGCCCGCCGGCAGTTGCAGTTCACCCTGAGCCAGCAGGTTCAAGGCATCGGCATCCCACACCTGAGGCAAGGGTGCATTGGCCGCCGCCGACAGCAGGCTACGCCCCCAGGCGCCCTGCCCCAACCCGGGCCCGACCACCAGCACCGTGGCCCGAGCCAACAACCCCATCAACTGGTTGGCCGAATGCGTGCCCTGGGTCATGACCTCCGGCAAACGCGCTGCAGCGGCAGCCACGTGCTCGCTACGGGTTGCCAGGGACACCAGCCCCGCGCCACTGCGCAAGGCACTTTCCGCGCTCAACAAGGCCGCGCCGGCAAAACCACGGTCGCCGCCAATCAGCAACAGGTGCCCGAATTGGCCTTTATGGGCATCCAGGGATCGGCCACTCAGGCGCGGCAAATGGCCAGAAGTCAGCAACTGAACGTCAGGTAACGGGTGTTTTGTCTGCGGCATGCGTCTTCAAGCTCCGATGTCTGGCAGAATTATACGCACCTCAGCCCCGGTTTCTCTCGCCTCATGCCCGCTATTACCCAGGATCTCCCCGCTCTCGCCCAATCGATCAAAGACTGGGGCCGCGAACTGGGCTTTCAACAAGTTGGCATCAGCGGCCTGGACCTGGCCGAGCATGAGCAGCACCTGGAGCGTTGGCTCGCCGCCGGCTACCACGGCGAGATGGAATACATGGGCGCCCACGGCAGCAAGCGCTCCCACCCCGAGCAACTGGTGCCCGGCACCCTGCGGGTGGTCTCGCTGCGCATGGACTACCTGCCCGGCGACACCCAGATGGCCCAGCGCCTGGCCCAGCCTTCCAAGGCCTATGTCTCGCGCTACGCCCTAGGCCGCGACTATCACAAGCTGATCCGCAAGCGCGTGCAGCAATTGGCCGAGCGCATCCAGCACGCCATCGGCCCCTTTGGCTATCGCGCCTTCGTCGACAGCGCCCCCGTGCTGGAGAAGGCCATCGCCGAACAGGCCGGGCTGGGTTGGATCGGCAAGAACACCCTGGTGCTGAATCGCAAGGCTGGCAGCTACTTTTTCCTCAGCGAGCTGTTCGTCGACTTGCCACTGCCAGTGGACGCGCCCCACGCCACCGAACATTGCGGGCGCTGCACCGCCTGCCTGGACATCTGCCCGACCAACGCCTTCGTCGGCCCCTATGTGCTGGATGCGCGACGCTGCATTTCCTACCTGACCATCGAACTGAAAAACGCCATCCCCGAAGACCTGCGCCCGCTGATCGGCAACCGGGTGTTTGGTTGCGACGACTGCCAGATCGTCTGCCCCTGGAACCGCTTCGCCCGCCCCTCGGCAGAAGGTGACTTCAAGCCCCGGCACAACCTGGACAATGCCGAACTGGCGGAGCTGTTCATGTGGGACGAGGAAAAATTCCTCAGCAGCACCGAGGGCTCGCCCCTGCGCCGCGCCGGTTACGAGCGCTGGCTACGCAACCTGGCCGTGGGCCTGGGCAACGCCCCGTCGAGCATTCCCGTGCTGGAAGCCCTCAAGGCCCGCCAGGACTACCCGTCGGAACTGGTACGCGAGCACGTGCAGTGGGCCCTGGCCCAGCACGCCAACCGTCAATGTTCGTCGTTATAGACGAACTTGGGCATTTCCCAATGAAAACGGATGGCCAGCAGGCGCAATAGAAAGCCGCCGAACAGGGTGATCAGGATCGACTGCTCGCTGGGAAGTTGCAGGTAGATGCACAGCATGTAGCACCAGGCAGCGGCGAAGGACACGCTGGCGTACAGCTCGCGACGAAAGATCAACGGGATGTCGTTACAGAAGATATCCCGGAGGATGCCGCCAAACACCCCGGTGATCACCCCGCTGACCGAAGCCACCAGCATGCCGTGGCCCATTTCCAGGGCGGTCATGCAGCCGATCAGGGTAAAGGCCACCAGGCCCACGGCGTCGAGCACCAGGAACAGCGAACGCAGGTGACGCATCAAGGGCGCGATAAAGATCGTCACCAGGGCTGCCACCGAGGTCAACACCAGGTATTCCGGGTGTTTGACCCAGGTCAGCGGGTAGTGGCCCAGCAGCACATCTCGCACCGAACCGCCGCCGAGCGCGGTGACACAGGCGATCAGCACCACGCCGAACCAGTCCATGCCGCGCCGGCCGGCAGACAGGGCGCCGGTCATGGCTTCGGCGGTAATGGCGATCAGATAAAGCATCAACAGCATGATGGCGGTCCTTACGGGAAGGCGCGCAGTCTACTCAGTTGAAGCGAGCACCAAAAGAGGGCGGGCACGGGCGCTGGATTGCATCGCGCGCCCGTTCGCCGGCAAGCCGGCTTCGACAGGTCAGAACTTGATGAAGTGCTTGCGGTAGTGCTGGAGCTCGGCGATGGACTCGCGGATGTCGTCCAGGGCCAGGTGGGTACTGCCTTTCTTGAAGCTGTCGCGCACGTCCGGTGCCCAGCGCGCGGCCAGTTCCTTGAGGGTCGACACGTCCAGGTTGCGGTAGTGGAAGTAGCTTTCCAGGGCTTTCATGTGGCGATACAGGAAGCGCCGGTCCTGGCAGATGCTGTTGCCACAGATCGGCGACTTGCCCTTGGGCACCCACTGCTCGAGAAAGGCAATGGTCTGGGCCTCGGCCTCAGCCATGCTGATGCGGCTTTCACGCACGCGCTGGGTCAGACCGGAACCACCGTGCTGGCGGGTGTTCCATTCGTCCATGCCGGCCAGGATCTCGTCGCTCTGGTGGATGGCGATGACCGGCCCTTCAGCCAAGGTGTTGAGGTTGCTGTCGGTGACGATGGTCGCCATCTCGATGATGACGTCGGTGTCGGGGTTCAGACCGGTCATTTCCAGATCGATCCAAATCAGGTTCTGCGGGTTTTGCATGGGTGGGCTCCTCGGCGTAGTTGCGCAGTTTAGCCTAGAGGGCCTGCCCGGCGTGCTAAACTCGCCGCCGTTTTACCCAACCGCCGTAATTATCGACACGGAACACCAATGGCCAAACGCCAGCTCAATCGTCGCCAAAACTGGCGCATCGAAAAGATTCAGGGTGAGCGCGCTGCCCGCGCCGCCAAACGCGAGTCCTCCGCCGTAGAGGCGCTGGAGGGTGGCGACCTGGGCCCGGAACAGACCGGCCTGGTGATCGCTCACTTCGGCGTCCAGGTCGAGGTCGAGGCCCGCGAAGGCGAGCTGGCCGGCCAAGTGTTCCGCTGCTACCTGCGCGCCAACCTGCCGGCCCTGGTGACCGGTGATCAAGTCGTCTGGCGTGCCGGCAACCAGGGCATCGGGGTGATCGTCGCGCAACTGCCGCGCAGCACCGAGCTGTGCCGCCCGGACAGCCGCGGCCAGCTAAAACCGGTGGCCGCCAACGTCGACATGATCGTGATCGTGTTCGCGCCCATGCCCGAACCCCACGCCAACCTCATCGACCGCTACCTGGTGGCCGCCGAGCACGCCGGCATCCGCCCGTTGCTGCTACTGAACAAGGCCGACCTGATCGACGAGCAGAACGCCCCGGCGCTCAACGCCTTGCTCGCGGTCTACCGCCAGTTGGGCTATCCGCTGCTGGAAGTCTCGGCGCACCATGGCGACGGCATGGAGCAACTGCAAGCCCTGCTGGACGGGCGCATCAGTGTGTTCGTCGGTCAGTCGGGGGTGGGCAAGTCTTCGCTGGTCAACAGCCTGCTGCCGGAAGTTGAAACCCGGGTCGGCCCACTGTCGGAGTTCTCCGGCCAGGGCACCCACACCACCACTACGGCGCGGCTGTTCCACTTTCCTGGTGGCGGCGAACTGATCGACTCCCCGGGCATTCGCGAGTTCGGCCTGGGGCATGTCAGCCGTGCCGATGTCGAGGCCGGCTTCATCGAGTTCAACGACCTGCTGGGCACGTGCCGCTTCCGTGACTGCAAGCATGATCGAGAGCCTGGCTGCGCTCTGCTCAAGGCCCTGGAGGACGGGCGCATCCAGCAACAACGGATGAACAGCTACCGCTCGATCCTCGCCAGCCTGCCTGACAACAGCTACTGATTGAACTGCCGTAGAAACGACAAGGCCGCGATCTTCGCGGCCTTGTCGTTTGTTACTTCGCAGTTCCCGGCGCAGCGGGCGGAGCCGCTGGAGCTGGAGCGGAAGACTGCCCTGCAGCCCCCTGCTCGTCCATCTTCAGCACACCGTCCTCGAAGATATTCAGACGCTGGCGCACTTCGTGGGCCGGCAGCGACTCGCTGCCTGGCGGCAACGCATTCGGGTCAGCGGCAGCCCCCGGTACCTCGCCAGGCGCACCTTGGCCCTGAGTCGGTGCCGGGGCATTCGGGTCGGTCTGCTCACCTTCGATGGCCCGCTGAGCTTTCTTGGTCAGCACCACGATATCGATGCGCCGGTTGACCGGGTTGAACGGGTCCTTGCGATCGAACAGCGCCGAAGAAGCAAAACCCACCACCCGCGCTACCTGCGGATCTGGATAACCACCCGCCACCAGCGCCCGACGCGCAGCGTTGGCACGGTTGGCCGACAGCTCCCAGTTACCGAAATCGCCAGTGCCCGAATATGGCTTGGCATCGGTATGGCCGCTGATGCTGATCTTGTTCGGCACGGTCTTGATGGTGTCGGCCATGGCCAACAGAATGTCTTCGAAATACGGTTTCAGGCGCGCACTGCCGGAGTCGAACATCGGCCGGTTCTCAGCGTCCATGATCTGGATCCGCAGGCCGTCCGGCGTAATCTCGAAAAGGATCTGGTCCTTGAATTTCTGCAGTTGCGGGTTCTCTTCAACCTTGTTCTGCAACTCTTGCAGCAGCAATTCGAGACGCTCGCGCTCAACCTGCTCGGCCATGCCCTCGACCTGATCGGCGTCCACCGTGACCTTGTCCGGCTGTGGCTGGGACTTGATCTCGGGGTTGAGGGTGGTGTCCGGTGCCAGCTCCGGGGAGCCGCCCAGGTCGATGATGTAGGGCGTGCCGCTTTCCGAGAAGCCGATCGGGTCCTTGAAGTAACCGGCAATGGCGATCTTCTGCTCCGGGGTCGCGGTGGACAGCAGCCACAACACCAGGAAGAACGCCATCATCGCCGTGGCGAAGTCGGCGAAGGCGATTTTCCAAGCGCCCCCGTGATGCCCGCCAGCGAAGCGCTTGACGCGCTTGATGATAATCGGCTGATTATTTTCCATGACTTAGCGACCGCGAACCGCTTGTTCCAGCTCGGCGAAGCTAGGACGGTGCGCTGGGTACAGCACCTTGCGCCCGAACTCCACCGCCAGCGAAGGCGGCATGCCGGAAGCCGAGGCTACCAGGGACGCCTTGATGGCTTCGTAGACATTCAGTTCTTCCTTGGCATCGTGGGACAGCGAAGTCGCCAGAGGGCCGAAGAAACCATAGGCCGCAAGAATACCGAAGAAGGTACCCACCAGCGCGGCACCTACGTGCAGACCGATGGACTTCTGGTCACCCTCGCCCAGGGACGCCATGGTCACCACGATACCCAGTACCGCCGCCACGATACCGAAGCCCGGCATGGCGTCGGCGATCCCGGTAACCGCGTGGGATGGATGCTCGAGGTCTTCCTTGAGACTGAACAGCTCCATGTCGAACAAGCCTTCGAGCTCGTGGGGAGCCATGTTGCCGGAGGACATGATGCGCAGGTAATCACAGACGAAGGCGGTCATGCGTTCATCTTTGAGCACTGCCGGGTACTTGGCGAAAATCGGGCTGGCCGCGGCGTCCTCGATGTCACCTTCGATGGCCATCATGCCTTCGCGGCGACTCTTGTTGAGGATCTCGTAGATCAGGCCCAGCACTTCCAGGTAGAAGGTGTGGGTGAAACGCGAGCTGAACATGCCCAGGGACTTTTTCACGACGTGCATCGTCATGTAGCCCGGGTTGGCCTGCAGGAATGCGCCGAACGCAGCACCACCAATGATCATGACCTCGAAGGGCTGGATCAAGGCAGCAATTTTGCCGTGAGAGAGCACGTATCCGCCGAGCACGCTCGCGAATACGACGATGATGCCGATAATTTTAGCCATAGGTAGGGGAGTACTTATTGAGTCGGGTTCAAGGTCATATTCGGAAGTTCTTAAAACTCTTCTTCTACTTATCGGCAAAACTGCGCCAGACTATAGCCAGTTAAGGCGAAAAGCCAGTTTGGCCCGCTCTGGGCGTGTTCACAGCAGACGATGATTGCGCCCGACCATGTCCAATGAAACCAGCGTCCCACATTCTCCACCCGCCTCTCTCGACGCCTGGGTAAAGCTCCTCAATGGCGTGCGTTTGCCTGTACCCCAGGCCAGCCATGACCGGGTTTGCCGAGCCATTGCCAACAACCGCAGTTCGCTGCGGGAGATTGTCGACCTGATGCAAAACAGCCCGGCACTGGCCTTGAGCGTGATCCGCGAAGCCAACCGGCAGACCCACGGCAGCATGAGCGAACCGGCGGAAAACCTGGAGGTCGCGGTCAACCGCCTGGGCCTCAAGCGCACCGAGGAACTGCTCGAACAACTGCCAACCCTGGCCGAAGAGCAGATCCCCCAGGCATTGCGCCAGTTTCAACTGATCAGCCAGCACGCCAGCCAGCAAGCCAACGGTTTCTTCGCCGGGCGCCTGGCCCGCCTTTGGCAGGATATCCACTGGGGCAGCCTGCTGTTTCTTTCACCGCTGTGGGCCATGGCCCTGGTCTATCCCAAGCTGCTGGAAGAGTGGGAACTGCGGGTCATCTATAAGCACGAGCGCGCGCACGACGTCGAACTGCAACTGTTCGGGGTACGGCTGATGGAAATGTGCCAGGCCCTGGTGCTGGCTTGGCATCTGCCGATCTGGGTCCAGCAGGGCTATCGCCTGCTGACCCAAGAACAGCCTCAGCTGGCCAAGGTCATGTTGATTGCCCGGGACAGCGACAACCCGCTGCGCCAGCAACAGCGCCTGGACGCCGAACCGGAACTGCGGCGCTGGTTGAACCAGCCGGCCAACACCGTGCTGCTGGCAAACGGCCTGGCATTGGCGGCGCAGCAGTCCTGGAGCAGCCCCCACGGACGACGCTGGCAGAATCTCACCGCCCTCTATCTGCAGATCCCCCTGGCCCAGGTCCAGCAACAGCTGCACCAACAGGCGGTGCAAAGTGCGCGCAACGATGCCCAGCCCGATCTCTGGCACCCGGCCCAGGCCTTGCTCTGGCCCTGGGATGCCCGACGCCTGCATCCAGGCGAACAGCCGGCCCCGGCCCCCACCGCGGTGGAGCTGGCCAAGTGGCGCAAACTCTGCGGCGAACTGCTGCTGGAGCCCAGCCCCTTTACCAACGCCGTGCACCTCACCGGCTTTGCTCGCGATGCCCTGGTCGCCTGCGGCATGCAACGGGTCATGCTGCTGATGGTCGATCGCAGCCTGAGCCACCTGCGGGTGCAGCAGCTGCATGGCCTGCCCAAGGAGGCGGCCAGCCTGACCCTGCAGACCAAACAGAGCCCGCTGCTGCATCGCCTGCTGGAAAAGTCCGCGCAGATCCGCCTGACCCCGGCCAACCGCGCACAGTTCGCTGCCCACCTGCCAGGCCCGTTGCGCCAGCTGTTTCGCGGCGAACACTTGCTGATCCGTTCACTGTCGTGCAACGACCGGGTGCTGATGCTGGCAATCGCCGACCAGGGCGGCGTGCCGTTCTCGGAAATCAGCGTCCAGGCGTTCGGCAAGACTGCCCAGTGCATCGAAAAAGCCCTACACAGCTTTACCAACCGCAGCCAATGACGCTTGCGCTACAATTCCTCCCTTTGCGCCCTGGGGACCTGACATGTCTGACTTCTCTGGCTTGCCGCTGGTCATCGAACCGAGCGACCTGCTCGCCCGCCTCGACGCCCGCGAACTGATCCTGGTCGACCTGACCAGTGCAGCCCGCTATGCCACTGGGCACATTCCCGGGGCACGCTTCGTCGACCCCAAGCGGACCCAACTGGGCCAGGCCCCGGCTCCCGGCCTGCTACCGTCGCAGGCTGCGCTTGAAGCGCTGTTTGGCGAGCTCGGGCATAACCCGGACGCGGTCTATGTGGTCTACGACGATGAAGGCGGCGGCTGGGCCGGGCGCTTCATCTGGCTGCTGGACGTGATCGGCCACAAGCGCTACCACTACCTCGACGGCGGGCTGCCGGCGTGGCTGGCGGAAAGCCTGCCGGTCGCCACCGAAGCGCCAGCCTCGGCTGGCGGCCCCGTAGCCCTGACGCTGCATGACGAACCTACCGCCACCCGCGAGTACCTGCAAAGCCGTCTCGGCGCCGCCGACCTGGTGATCTGGGACGCCCGCGGCCCGCTGGAGTATTCCGGCGAGAAGGTCCTGGCGGCCAAGGGCGGGCACATCCCCGGCGCAGTGAATTTCGAGTGGACCGCCGGGATGGATCAGGCGCGCCACCTGCGCATCCGCCGCGACATGCCACAGATCCTCGCGGACCTGGGCATCAGCAAAGACAAAGAAGTGATCACCCACTGCCAGACCCACCATCGCTCCGGCTTCACCTACCTGGTGGCCAAGGCGCTGGGCTACCCGCGGGTCAAGGGCTACGCCGGCTCCTGGGGCGAATGGGGCAATCATCCCGATACGCCCGTAGAGATTTAAGGTTTTTAAGGACACCCAATGAAAAAGCGTTTGTTCATCATCAGCCAGTACCTGCTGCCTCACCACTTGCTGTCGCGTCTGGCGGGCTGCATCGCCGAGTGCCGCGTGCGCTGGTTCAAGAATGCGTTCACCCGCTGGTTCGCCAAGCAGTATCAGGTCGACATGTCCGAGGCCCAGGTAGAAGACGTGACCGCCTACGAGCACTTCAACGCCTTCTTCACCCGCGCCCTGAAAGAAGGGGCACGACCACTGGACACGACCCCTGGCGCAGTGCTCAGCCCTGCCGATGGCGCGGTCAGCCAATTGGGCCCGATCGAGCACGGCCGGGTGTTCCAGGCCAAGGGCCACAGCTACAGCGTGCTGGAACTGCTGGGCGGTGATCCGGCCCTGGCGCAGCCGTTCATGGGCGGCGACTTCGCCACCATCTACCTGTCGCCCAAGGACTACCACCGGGTGCACATGCCCCTGGCCGGCACCCTGCGGGAAATGGTCTATGTCCCGGGTCGGATCTTCTCGGTGAACCAGACCACCGCTGAAAACGTACCCGAGTTGTTCGCCCGCAACGAACGCGTGGTGTGCATTTTCGATACCGAGCGTGGCCCAATGGCTCTGGTGCTGGTGGGCGCGATGATCGTTGCCTCGATCGAAACCGTCTGGGCCGGCCTGGTAACGCCACCCAAGCGCGAGCTCAAGACCGTGCGCTACGACGAAGCGGCCCGAGCGCCGATCCAGCTGGAAAAAGGCGCCGAAATGGGCCGCTTCAAACTGGGCTCCACGGCCATCGTGCTGTTCGGCCCGAATCAGGTGCAGTGGGCCGAAGAACTGGCCGCCGGTTCGCCAGTGCGCATGGGCCAGGGCTTGGGCCTGCCCAAGGCTTGAGACCTGGATGACGGACACAAAAACGCCGCTGATCAGCGGCGTTTTTCATGGGCGTTTTTGACCGGCGCCTCAGAGCTGCCCGTCACGATCCCGGAAGCCCAGCAGATACAGCACGCCGTCCAGGCCCAGGGTGGAGATGGCCTGCTTGGCCGACTGTTTGACCAGCGGCTTGGCGCGGAACGCCACGCCCAGGCCGGCAATGCCGAGCATCGGCAAGTCGTTGGCACCGTCACCGACCGCAATGGTCTGCTCCAGGCGCAGGCCTTCCTTGTGCGCCAGCTCGCGCAGCAGATCGGCCTTGCGCTGGGCGTCGACAATCGGCTCGATCGCCACGCCCGTGACTTTGCCATCCACCACTTCCAGCTCGTTGGCAAACACGTAGTCGATACCCAGCTTGGCCTGCAGCTGTTTGGCGAAGTAGGTGAAACCGCCTGAAAGAATTGCAGTCTTGTAGCCCAGGCGCTTGAGTTCGGCGAACAGGGTTTCGGCACCCTCGGTCAGGCGCAGGGAAGCGCCGATGGCGTCGAGCACATTGACATCCAGCCCCTTGAGCAGCGCCAGGCGCTCCTTGAAGCTGGCACGAAAATCCAACTCGCCAGCCATCGCCCGCTCGGTGATTTCCGCGACTCGATCGCCCACACCGGCAGCCTTGGCCAGCTCGTCGATGACCTCGGCCTCGATCAGCGTCGAGTCCATGTCGAACACCGCCAGGCGCCGGTTACGGCGGAACAGCGAGTCTTCCTGGAAGGCGATATCGACGTTCAGTTCCTGGGCCACGCTGAGGAACTCGGCGCGCAGGGCTTGCGGGTCGGCGGCTTCGCCACGCACCGAGAACTCGATGCAGCCCTTGCCCTGATCGGCCGGCATGTCCAGGGACATGCGCCCGGACAGGCGATCGATGTGGTCGATGTTCAGGCCGTACTTGGCGGTGATCGAACTCACCCGCTGCAACTGCTCGGCGGTGACCTTGCGGGTCAGCAGGGTGACGATGTGGCGCTTCTTGCCCTGGCCGGCGACCCACTGCTGGTAATCCTCTTCGGAGACCGGGGTGAAACGCACCTGCTGGTCGAGCTTGTAAGCGGTGAACAGAATGTCCTTGAGCACCGACGAGCTCTGCTCGTTGCCGGGAATCTCAACCAGGATGCCGAACGACAAGGTGTCGTGGATCACCGCCTGACCGATGTCGAGAATGTTCACACCACCCTGGGCCAGAACGCCGGTAATGGCTGCAGTCAGACCGGGACGATCTTCGCCGGTGATGTTTATCAGGACAATTTCGCGCAAGGCGCACCCCCGAGGTGGAAAAAAAGCGCATTCTACCCACTTTCGGTGACCATCGGGCACAGCCAGCGCTTTGCCGGTCTAGGGCCTGTCGCTATACTGCGCGTCAACTTCACGGACAAAAGAGCCGAGCTCAGTGAACCGGCCCACGCCAGTTAAAACCGACAACTTCTTCCTGCTGATCTTCCGTGCACTGCGCCATCGCCGTGTGCCGATTGCATTGCGCATTGCCAGCCATAACGTGATCCTGGTCGCCCTGGCCCTGGTGATCTATGCCGGAGTGATGGGCCTGCAGTTCAAGCAAGCCATGCATGAACAGGCCGACGCCCTGGGCCAGAGCCTGACCACCCAGACCGCCACCTCGGCCACCGAGTTGCTGGTGTCCAACGACATCCTCAGCCTCAACGTTCTGCTCAACAACCTGACCAAGAACCCGTTGGTGGCCCACGCGGCGATCTACAGCGTCGACAACCGCATCCTCGCCGAAGCCGGGCAGCGCCCCAAGAGCAGCCTGCTGGGTGAAACCGAGGGTGTCTACCAGACCAAGATCACCTTTCAGGACGTGACCGCCGGCAACCTGCGGATCAGCCTGGACATGGCGCAATTCCAGCAGCCGATGACCATCAGCCTGCAAAGCATGGGCATCCTCAGCGCCATCCTGCTGGCCCTGGCCCTGGCCTTGAGCCTGCGCCTGGGCCGGCACATTTCGACCCCGCTGTTGCAACTTCGGGTCTGGCTGCGCGACCTCGATGAACACACCCCGGCAACCCAGCGCCAGGACGAAATCGGTGACCTGGCGCGCCAACTGCACGCCCGCCTGGTGCCAGAGAAAGCCGAGCCGGCGCCGCAACCAGAGCTTGAAGAGCAGGACGACGAGGACGATGAACCCGCGTTCGAAGTACGCAACCTGCGCGACCCGAGCTTTGATGAAAGCGCCCCGGTGGCCGGCCTGAAACCAGCCCCGCGGCACCTGGTCCACGCCGAGGAAGACGAACAGGACGAGGAAGACCCCTTCGCCGACCTGCGGGACAACTCCCCGACCCCGGCACCCAAGGCCCAGCCGCAACCTCAGGTCCCGGCCCAGCCTCAGCACAGCGCCGTACTCGCGGTGCAACTGGGCGCCCAGGAACAGCTGCGACGCCTGCCCCGCGCGCGCCTGATGGAACTGCTGGAGCGCTACCGCGATTGCCTCGACCAGGCAGCCTCGCTGTACCAGAGCGAACTGCACACCCTGAATGACGGCAGCACGCTGATGCTGTTCCACAGCGAAGACAGCGGCGACGACTACCTGACCAACGCCATCTGCTGTGGCGAGCTGCTGCGGGCCCTGGGCCACGCCTTGCAGATCGAAGTCGCGGACAGCGGCATCACCCTGCAACTGCAGTTGGGCCTGACCCTGGGCGACGAACTGTTCGGCCTGAGCCAGATCGACCTGCTGCTGACCGAAACCGCCCAGGATGCCCTGGCACTGTCCCAGCACAGCCGCAACCTGCTGCTGGTGGAACGCAAGGTCAATGACGACGCGCTGCTGCGCCAGCGAGCACGTATTCGTCCGATCGCCAGCCCGGAAGGTGCTTGCTGCGTTGAACGCCTGATGGAGCCCTACCCATCGATGCTGGAGCGGCAACTGGCGCGCATGCACGAGACACGAGCCAAGCTGTAAGGCTGCCCTCGTGCCAGAAAAAGCCCGCCAAGTACGTAATGCTGTCCACTTAACAAAAAACGGCGCTTCCTCAAGATGAGCAAGCGCCGTTTTTTTGGGCTTCGCTGCCGCCCCAAAAGAGACATTCTTCGTTCGGCCGCTCGAATACAGAGCATTGCCCTGTGGCGAGGGAGCTTGCTCCCGCTGGGGTGCGCAGCGCCCCCAGTCGCATCTACGCGGTGAGCCTGAAAAAACGCGCCGGCAGGTTTTACGACCGCTACGCGGTCGAGCGGGAGCAAGCTCCCTCGCCACAACAGGCCTTGCCACTACAACAAGTCCCTGTTCGTTCGGCCGCTTAAGTGAACAGCATTACGCCAAGTGCGGGCTTTTTCGTGTCTGGCGGACGGGTTTGTCGCGCCCTGCGCGGGCAAACCGACGCCGACGACCCTGCTCTGGCTCGCCAACCGAGCAGCACCTGGCCCTGGCCCAGAAACAACAAGGCCCGCTGCTAGGCGGGCCTTGTCTTGCGGCGGTGCGCTTCAGAAGCGGAACACTTCCATATCCGTACGGATAGGCGTGGCCATCGGAATCTTCGGCTGCTTCTCGTGCTCGGCAGGCTTGGGCGCTGGCGCCGGAGCCGCCTTGCGAGGCACTTCGGCGACGGCGGGCTGATTGGCCAGGGGCTTGAGGGCGCCCGACAGTTGCTCGGCCAGGCGTTGCAACAACACGCCCTGAGCCTGAACCTGCGACGCCGTGGTCCCCGCATGCTGTTCCTGCAGGTGGATGATGCGGTTATCCCGCACCTGGCCACGACGGTCGATCAGGCGCCATTGCGCGTCCAGCACTGCAGGTTGCGACTTGCCCGAATCCAGGCGCGTGATCGACAGCAGCACCTGGACATCCGGGGTGAAGCCGCTGGTGGCCGGGGCCAACACGACTCGCTGACTGTCCAGGTGACCGGCCACCTGGCGCAGCAGCAACTGGTTGATGTCCGAAGACAGGCTGCCGGCCCAGCGACCATCGGTCGAGGCTTGCAGGCTGCCATCATCCTGACGCTGAAGGAGGGTTTCACGTTGCAGGTAATCGGCGATCAACACCGGCCCCAGCACTACCGACATGCCGGCAGTGGCCGGCTGGGCTGGACTTCCGCTGTCCAGCTGATACAGCGACACCGGCTGGTGTACGCTGCAACCCGCCAGGCCAAGAACGCCAGCGAGCAAGAAAACAAGAGGAAGGCGCAGAGCAGTCATCATCCCATCCAGGTGGCGGCCACAAGGCTAACCACAGTGTAAATACTCAAAAAAACCTGAATAACGCCCGGCCACGCCGGCGTTTGAAAGCGCATATCATCCGTGAATATGCGCCCTGACTCCAGTGTTGTAGCGTCGATCCGCCGCTTAAATCGCAGATAGAACGCTCTAGCACGCCTTTAACTGAGAGTTTCTACCAACAACGCATCCACCCGCTGGAAACCGCGAGGCAGTTTGTTGCCACGGCGACCGCGCTCGCCTTTGTAGTGCTCCAGATCGTCGGCCTTCAGCGACAAGGTGCGCTTGCCGGCCTGCAGCACCAGGGTCGCGCCATCCGGCAGTACCGCGATGTCGGTAACGTACTCTTCGCGGCTGGCCACGCGCTCACCGGGAATACCGATGATCTTGTTGCCCTTGCCCTTGCCCAGTTGCGGCAGGTCGCTGATCTTGAACACCAGCAGGCGCCCTTCGGTGGTCACCGAAGCCAGCCAGTTCTGTTCACGATCGGCCACTGGCCGCGGCGCCAGCACCTTGGCGTTGTTCGGCAGGCTCAACAGTGCCTTGCCCGCCTTGTTCTTGGCCTGCAGGTCCTCGCCCTTGACCACGAAGCCGTAACCGGCATCGGAAGCGATGACATACAAGGCATCGTCATCCGGCAACAGCACGCACTCGAAGGTCGCACCTGGCGGCGGCGTCAGACGGCCGGTCAGAGGCTCGCCCTGGCCACGCGCCGATGGCAGCGTATGAGCGGCCACCGAGTAACTGCGGCCGGTGGAGTCGATGAACACCGCGAACTGGTTGGAACGCCCGGCAGCGGCGGTCTTGTAGCCATCGCCAGCCTTGTAGGACAAACCAGTGGCGTCAATATCATGCCCCTTGGCGCAACGGACCCAGCCTTTTTCCGACAGAACGATGGTGACCGGTTCGGTAGGCATCAGTTCGTTTTCCGACAGTGCCTTGGCCTCGGCCCGGGCAACGATCGGCGAACGGCGGTCGTCGCCGTAGGTTTCTGCGTCTTGCAGCAGCTCGCTACGCACCAGCTTCTTCAGCTTGGCTTCACTGTTGAGCAGCGCTTGCAGCTTGGCCTGTTCCTTGAGCAGTTCATCCTGCTCGGCCCGCAGCTTCATCTCTTCCAGACGCGCCAACTGCCGCAGACGGGTGTCGAGGATGTAGTCGGCCTGGATTTCGCTAAGGGCAAAACGCTCGATCAGCTTGGCCCGTGGATGCTCCTCGGTGCGGATGATGTGGATCACTTCATCCAGGTTGAGGTAGGCAATCAGCAAACCGTCCAACAGGTGCAGGCGACGCTCGACCTTGTCCAGGCGGAACTGCAGGCGCCGACGCACAGTGCTGACGCGGAATTCCAGCCACTCCACCAGCAGGGCCCGCAGGTTCTTCAACTGCGGCTTGCCATCCAGGCCGATGATGTTGATGTTGACCCGATAGGTAGACTCCAGCTCGGTGGTGGCGAACAGGTGCTGCATCAGCTCTTCGGGATCGACCCGGTTGGAGCGCGGGATGATCACGATGCGGCACGGGTTCTCGTGGTCCGACTCGTCGCGCAGGTCGGCCACCATCGGCAATTTCTTGGCCTGCATCTGACCGGCGATCTGCTCCAGCACCTTGGCCCCGGACACTTGATGCGGCAGCGCCGTGACGATGATGTCACCGTCCTCGACGCGGTACACGGCGCGCATGCGCACCGAGCCACGGCCGGTTTCGTAGATCTTCAGCAGATCGGCGCGAGGCGTGATGATTTCCGCTTCGGTGGGGTAGTCCGGGCCCTGGATATGCTCGCAGAGCTGCTCGACGCTGGCCTTGGGCTCATCGAGCAGGCGCACGCAAGCCGAAGCCACTTCCCGCAGGTTGTGCGGCGGCACGTCGGTGGCCATGCCCACGGCGATGCCGGTGGTGCCGTTGAGCAGGATGTTCGGCAAGCGCGCCGGCAACACCAGCGGTTCCTGCAGCGTGCCGTCGAAATTCGGCCCCCAGTCCGCAGTCCCCTGGCCCAGCTCGCTGAGCAGCACTTCGGAGTAGCGCGACAGGCGCGCCTCGGTATAACGCATGGCGGCGAAGGACTTGGGGTCGTCCGGCGCCCCCCAGTTACCCTGCCCGTCCACCAGCGTGTAGCGGTAGCTGAACGGCTGGGCCATCAGCACCATGGCCTCGTAGCAGGCCGAATCGCCGTGCGGGTGGAACTTGCCGAGCACATCGCCCACGGTACGCGCGGACTTCTTGTGCTTGGAATCGGCATCCAGCCCCAGCTCACTCATGGCGTAGACGATACGCCGCTGTACCGGTTTCAGGCCGTCGCCGATATGCGGCAAAGCACGGTCCATGATCACGTACATGGAGTAGTTGAGGTAGGCATTTTCGGTGAAGTCAGCCAGTGACCGGCGTTCTACGCCATCCAGGCTGAGATCAAGGGAGTCGCTCATGCGGGCCTCATTGGTTCGTAGTCTGGCGCAGCAGCATGCTGCCGCCGCGCTGAGTAAATTCAAGTTTCTTCAAAGCGCTCATGCCCAGTAGAACCTGGTCGCCATCGAGCCCCGGGGCCACCAGAGCGGCCACATCGCGCAACACGATATCGCCCAGTTGCAGGAGTTCGATACGGGTTCGATACCCCTCGCTGCGGCCGTTGGCCGTGCTCAGGCTGACCGGAGCGCCCCGCTCCAGGCCCAGGCGCTCGGCCAGGTCCGCGGGCACCGAGACATCGGTGGCGCCGGTATCGAGCATGAATTGCACCGGCCGCCCGTTGATATGGCCGCTGGCGACGAAATGCCCCTGGCGATTGCCCGCCAACTGCACTTCGATGTAACCCTCATGTTGTTGCGAACTGACGACAGTGTTGGGGTTCTCCTGGCGCGCTTCCCAGTCGGCAAAGAACCGCGTGGCCAAAAACAGCGCCGCCGCCCAGGCCATGATCAGCATCACCCGCCCTGCACTCTTGCCCGGCTGCTGGCTCACGGTTTGGCACTCCAACCGCCTTCGGGAGCGGCAAAGCGCCAGACGATCGGTCGGGCCTCGCCATCGGCGCGGGCACCGTTGTTGTTGTCCAGGCCGATCCAGGCGCCCTTGGCATCCACCACCAGGGCTTCCGCCAACCCGTAGGGCTGTGGATAACGCCGGTGCGCCACCAGTGCTTCGCCAGCAAACGACCAGCACAGCTCGACCTTGGCGGTCAGAGCGTCCCGGCGACAGATCTGGTAGGCATTGCGCTCCAGGGTGAACAGCTTGCCGTCGAACAGCGCCAGGTCGGCAAAGTCCCGGGACACGGCCTTGGCGTTCGGCACCTGCTCAGGCTGCATTTCCAAACCTGCTTCGCTGAGCAGCACACACCGGCCATCGCAGTCCCAGGTGGTCTGGCCGCGCTTGATCAACAGCAACCCGCGTCGCTCGCGCTCCGCCGCCAACCAGATCCGGTCCCCGGCGGGGTTGACCGCCAGGCCCTCGAACAGGGCGTTGAAGTGCAGCAGCATGCCGCTCGCGCGGGCTTCGCGGACCATGATCGGGGAAATCTTCAACCAGGTCGGAGCCCCTTGCGCCGGAACCTGCAGCACCGCGGCGTGGGCTTCGCTGACCACATATTTGTTGCCGGCGGCGTCGCAGGAAATGCCTTCGAAGTCCAGGTCGCCACCGCGCACGAAAGACGCCGCCCAGGTCCGCGACTTCAGGCCCCAGGGCAAGCCGGTATCGGGTACCGATGGCACCTCGATCCTGATGGTCTCGGCCTGCCAGACGGTGTCACGGGTATCGAGTTTGTAGATCTGCTCGTCATCGCGGTCGGAGACGGTCCAGAGATCCTGACCACAGAGCGCCAACCCGGACAGATTGCCGCCGCGCATGCCTTCCACAGGATGCTCGGACAGCAATTTCAGTTCGGGCGCCGGCGCGGCCAGCACTGAAGTTGCCAATAGCGCCAGGGCCAGGGCAAGACCTCTGTGCATCAGGCCAGCACCTCGGCCAGGTTGCCCTTGGACTCCAGCCAGGACTTGCGATCACCGGCGCGTTTCTTCGCCAGCAGCATGTCCATGATTTCCGCGGTGGCCTCGACGTCGTCCAGGGTCAACTGCACCAGACGCCGGGTGTTCGGATCCATGGTGGTCTCGCGCAGTTGCGGCGGGTTCATTTCACCCAGCCCCTTGAATCGGGTGACCTGCGGTTTGCCGCGCTTCTTCTCGGCCACCAGGCGGTCGAGAATGCCGTCACGCTCGGCCTCGTCCAGGGCGTAGTAGATTTCCTTGCCCAGGTCGATGCGATACAACGGCGGCATGGCCACATAGACGTGGCCGGCGTCCACCAGCGGACGGAAATGCTGGACGAACAAGGCACACAACAAAGTGGCGATGTGCAGACCGTCGGAGTCGGCGTCGGCGAGGATGCAGATCTTGCCGTAGCGCAGCTGGCTCATGTCCTCGGCGCCCGGGTCGACACCGATGGCCACGGCGATGTTGTGCACCTCCTGGCTGGCCAGGACTTCGCTACCGTCCACTTCCCAGGTGTTGAGGATCTTGCCGCGCAACGGCAGGATCGCCTGGAATTCCTTGTCCCGCGCCTGCTTGGCCGAACCACCGGCGGAGTCACCCTCCACCAGGAACAGTTCGGAACGCATCGGGTCCTGGCCGGCGCAGTCGGCCAGCTTGCCGGGCAGTGCCGGGCCCTGGGTAATGCGCTTGCGCTCGACCTTCTTGCTGGCCTTCAGGCGGCGGCCGGCGTTGCTGATGGCCAGCTCCGCCAATTGCATGCCCAGTTCGGGGTTGGCGTTGAGCCACAGGCTGAACGCGTCCTTGACCACGCCGGAAACGAAAGCGGCCGCCTCACGGGACGACAGGCGCTCCTTGGTCTGGCCGGAGAACTGTGCGTCCTGCATCTTCATCGACAGGACAAAGGCGATGCGCTCCCAGACGTCTTCCGGGGCCAGCTTCAGGCCGCGTGGCAACAGGTTGCGGAACTCGCAGAACTCGCGCATCGCATCCAGCAGGCCCTGGCGCAGGCCATTGACGTGGGTACCGCCCTGAGCCGTGGGGATCAGGTTGACGTAGCTTTCCTGGACGCTGTCGCCGCCTTCGGGCAGCCACAGCAGGGCCCAGTCCACGGCTTCCTTGTTACCCGCCAGGCTGCCGCAGAACGGCTCGCTGGGCAGGCGTTCGAATTCGCTGACCGCGTCCACCAGGTAGGAGCGCAGGCCGTCTTCGTAATGCCACTCGACCTTTTCGCCGCTGGACTTGTCCTCGAAGCTCACCAGCAGCCCCGGGCACAGTACGGCCTTGGCCTTGAGCACGTGCTTGAGGCGGCTGACGGAAAATTTCGGTGAATCGAAGTATTTCGGATCCGGGGCAAAGTACACGCTGGTGCCGGTGTTGCGCTTGCCCACGCTGCCGACCACTTCCAGCTCGGTGGCCTTGTAGCCGTCGGCGAACGTCATCTGGTACTCGTTGCCGTCGCGCTTGACCCGCACCCGCACCTGGTTCGACAGGGCGTTGACCACGGAAATGCCCACCCCGTGCAGGCCGCCGGAGAACTGGTAGTTCTTGTTGGAAAACTTGCCGCCGGCATGGAGCTTGGTAAGGATCAGCTCGATCCCGGACACGCCCTCTTCCGGGTGGATGTCCACGGGCATGCCGCGGCCGTCGTCGGACACTTCCAGGGAATGGTCGGCGTGCAGGATGACCTGTATCGACTTCGCATGGCCGGCCAGGGCTTCGTCGACGCTGTTGTCGATGACTTCCTGGGCCAAATGGTTGGGCCGCGTGGTGTCGGTGTACATGCCCGGGCGTTTGCGCACCGGGTCGAGTCCCGAGAGGACTTCGATGGCGTCTGCGTTATAAGAGCTAGCGCTGGGAGTGGCCATGGGTTCTCGTCGTTAGTCGTTCAATGAATATGGGGCGAAAGCTCACAGTGCCGTGAAGTCGATCGCCTGGTACTGATCGGCAGTGATGCCGGCAAAATTCAACATCGCCGGCAATTGTCCGGTAAAACCTTGGAAACTATGATCGCCGCCGGCCTGGATGCGCAAGGCGCAGGCGCGGTAATAGCGTTCGGCGCTGCGATAGTCCAGCGTCTCGTCCCCGGTCTGCAACCACACCTGATACCGCTCCGGGTCCTGGGGAGGCGCGACTTCCAGCGCCGCCAGGGCCGCCACATGATCGTGGGTCAGCTCCCAGGTTTCATCGGTATACAGGTTCTTCTGCGTGCCCAGATAACCGTCGAACATCCGGTGCGGGCTGACCGCAGGGTTGATCAGCAGGGCTTTCAGACCATAGCGCTCGGCAAGGTGAGTCGCATAGTAGCCGCCGAGCGAGCTGCCGACCAGCAATGGACGACCGAGCTCGGCAATCGCCTGTTCCAGCTGGCCAATGGCCTGGCGCGGATGATGGTGCAGGGCCGGTACACGCAATTGCCCGGCCAGGCCGAGCTGCTCCATGACCTGCCTCAGCTGAGTGGCCTTGGTCGAAGCCGGAGCACTGTTGAAGCCGTGGATATAAAGGATCGAGCCGGACATGCGAACTCCCTGTGCACCTGGGCAAAAGCCGCAGTTTACAGGGATGACGGCGGGTAACGAAGCCGCTTCAGTAGCCGTTGCTGCCGTAGTCGAGGGTGAATGCGTAGCCCTCGACCCGCTGCACGCCGGTTTCCAACCGTCCATCGGGCAGCAACCGCAGCCAGCGGTAGCCCGGCGCCCGCTCCTCGACCTTGAAGTCGTCGCTCAAGGGCTCGAACTGGATGCAGGTTGAAGGTGAGGCCAACAGTCGCACCTCGCCACGCAGGCGGTCGATCTCCTGGTGGACATGGCCCCAGAGCACGGCGCGGACCTGTGGAAACGCATCGATCACGGCAAACAGTGCCTGGGCATTACGCAAGCCGATGGGCTCCATCCAGGCGCAGCCGATGGACACCGGGTGGTGATGCAGACAGATCAGGTGATGCCGTTCCGGCGCCTCGCTCAGCGAGCGGGTCAGCAGTTGCAGTTGGTCATCCTGCAGATAACCCGGTACCGACCCCGGCACCGCCGAGTCCAGCAGGGTGATACGCCAGTTGCCGATATCCACCACCGGGGCGAGCAGATCACTGCCACTCGCGGCCAGTTCCATGACCTGCGGTTCGTCATGATTGCCCGCTAGCCAGCGGGCTGGGGCGGCAATCTGCCGGGTCAACTGGCGAAAGCGCTGATAGGACTCCAGCGTACCGTCCTGGGACAGATCGCCGGTGGCCAGCATCAGGTCGATCCGCGGCTGCTGCGCCAGCACCAGGTCGATGACCCGTTGCAGGCTGTCGGCGGTGTTCATGCCCAACAGCGCGCCGTCCGGCTCGGCAAACAGATGGCTATCGGACAGTTGCACCAGCCATACGGAGTCGTCGGCAGTCAGTGCGGATACGCTTGGCACGGCGTTCTCCTGGAGCAAGGGCACAAAGCATGGTGAAGGCGGCAATTATGCTGGGGGAAGTGAAAAAGAGGAAACCTGGGAAGCGGACCCAGTTCACATCTAGCGCACGGCTTCGAACTCGTGACCACAGGCCAGGCAGTGACTCAGCCACTCCCCCAGAAAGACATTAAGCTGGGCCTTTTCATCCGGCTGGTGCATGAAGGCATTCGGATAGGGATAGATGCTGCGAAACCGTCGGGCATGTTCGGCGCTGATGACTTCCGCCATGCGCGCATCGTGATAGACCTGCACTTCCAGCTGCGGCACCGGCAGCCACGGCAGGCTGTGCTCCTGGCGCACCTGCAAGGTGGTGGTGTAGGGGCAAGCCAACACCACTTCCAGGGCCAGTACGCCGAGCATCTGGTCGCCCTGGGTCACGGCAATGCGCCGCGCCACAGGCTGGTTGCGCATGTCGGGCAACAGGCGCATCAGCCGGGCGTAGTTGGCCTCGCAGGAAGCTTGCAGCCCCGCGAGATCCACCCGGTAGCGGTCGCGTACCTTGTTTACGACCATAACCCCCTCACTTCGGCGCGATTGAGCGCCAGCCACTGCAAGGCAATGATGCTGGCGGCGTTGCAGATTCGCCCGTCACGCGTGGCCTGCAAGGCATCCTCGTAAGCCATCACGCACACCCGGATGTCCTCCGCCTCTTCCTCCAGCCCGTGCAGGCCACCGGCGGCGCTGCTGTCGCAACGCCCCAGGAACAGATGGACGAACTCGGTGCTGCCCCCTGGCGACGGGAAGTACTGGGTCATCGGCCACAGCGCCGAGATGCCCAGGCCAGCTTCCTCCTGCGCCTCACGACGCGCCACTTCTTCCGGCTGCTCGTCCTTGTCGATCAACCCGGCCACCAGCTCCACCAGCCAGGGCGTGCCAGCCTTGCTCATGGCGCCAACGCGGAACTGTTCGATCAGCACCACCTCATCGCGTTGCGGATCGTACGGCAGTACGCAGACCGCATCGTGACGGACCAGAACTTCACGATTGATTTCACGCCCCATGCCACCGGCGAACAGTTCATGACGCAGTTGCAGGCGATCAAGCCGGTAAAAACCCTGGAAGCAGTTCTCGCGCCGGATGATCTCGACGGCACTCGGCGTGGAGTGGGCAAAGTCAGTCATAACAATCCTCGTGTACAGCGTATTCGACCCGAGGATCCCCCTCGACTTCGCGCCATCCTAACGCGCTCGCGGCTGCCGATGCAGCCCCTTTACCCTCAGCGGGATAGACGGCGAGGGGCTAAACCTACTCTAATTGCCTCTATTGAGCTTAGTGGCGAACCGACTGCCTCGCAGACAGTCGAAGCCGGTAACTTTTGCCTCCCCCTGGTTTATGAAGGACGCCCATGTCGCTTGTCAAAATCGCCTCCGTGGCCTGTATCGCCCTGACCCTGGGCGCCTGCCAAAGCCTGTTTCAACCCAGCTACATGACCCCACTGGAAACCACCCGGGACAAATCCGAGCAACTCAAGCCCGGCTGCAGCGGCGCCGACTGCCCACTGGTCAACCTCGACATCGTGCACTTCCCCGCCGAGCCGAAACTGGATGCCATCGTTGAGAAACGCCTGCTGCAAATGACCCGCACCAGCCCCGACGCAGCACTGCCGGCCAGCCTGGCGGCCTACCGCGAGCAGTTCCTGCGCAGCGCGCCGGACCGCCACGGTATATACCTGCAATCCAAGGTACGCGAGCAGCATGACGGCCTGGTGATCATCGAACTGGCCAGCTACCTGGACACCGGCGCCGCCAACGGCACCCCGGGCCGCGGCTTCGTCAACTATTCACGCCAGCAGCACCAGGCCCTGAACCTGGCGGACATGCTGCTGCCGGGCCAGGAAGAGATGTTCTGGAAAGCCGCGCGGGTCGCCCACAACAACTGGCTGATCAGCACCCACCTGGATCGCGAGGCGGAGTTCGTGAAGACCTGGCCCTTCCAGAAGACCCAGAACGTGGCGCTGACCCGCAACGCCGTGACCCTCAAGTACGACGTCACCACCATCGCGCCGCAGGTTTTGGGCCACGTCGAGCTGCAGATCCCCTACGACCGCCTCAAGGGCGTACTCAAGCCCGAGCTGTTTCCTGGCGGTAACTGAACGCCCGGCCCAACAGCCATTGCAGCAACCCTGCCAGCACCAGTGACGGCAGGGTTGCACCAATATCCGGGTACAGATTGGCCAGCAGATGATAGGTGCTCACCCCACCCAGCCAGGCCAGCAGCGCCGGCCAGCGCAAGGCTGACACCGAGTTCTGCCCCAAGCGCCGACGCAGGATGAAGTGATCCACCAGCACCACGCCAAACAGCGGCGCGAATACCGAGCCGATCAACAGCAGGAAGTTCTGGTACTGAGCCAACGGCGCCAGGCAGGCGATCAGGGTGCAGAGCACGCCAATGGCCAGCGCCAGGTGCTCGACCTTCAGGCGCAGCAGAATGCCACTAGAGACCGCCGCAGAGTGGATATCAGCAAAGGCGTTCTCCGACTCGTCCAGCAGGATCAGCAGCAGCGGAATCCCCAACCCGGCCCCCGCCAGCGCCAACAGCAAGGCATTCACCTCACCGCTTGGGGCGAAAGCCAGGGTGTAGGCGACGCCCAGGCTCATCAGCCAGAAATTGCCGATGAAAAAACCCAGGGCCGTACCGCCGAACACGCTCTTGGCGCGCCGGCCGAAACGCGAGTAGTCAGCGATCAGCGGCAACCACGACAAGGGCATGGCGATGGCGATGTCGAAGCCCACGGCGAACGGCATGGAACCGTCGCCGGCCTGGGCCCAGAGCGCCGCCAGGTCGGCCCGGGCAAACAGGTTCCAGGTCAGCCACAGGCACGCCGCCAGCAATAGCCAGATGCCCCACTTGCGCAGGATCTGACGGACGAAGGTCAAGGGCCCACTGACCGCCAGCAAGGTGGCCAGGGCACCGAAAAACAGGGTCCAGAGCAACGGGCTGGCCAGCAGGCTGCCCTCACTGAAGGCCCGGGAGCCCAAAAGGCTCGCAGCATCGCGCATGACGATGATTTCAAACGAGCCCCAGCCCACCAGTTGCAGCAGGTTCAGCAGTGCCGGCAGGCTCGCGCCACGCCGGCCCAGGCTGAGCTTGAGTGCGGCCATGGACGACAGGCCGGTATCGCTGCCGATCACCCCCACCGCCGCCAGCAGCAGCACACCGACCGCGGTGCCGAGCAGGATCGCCAGCAACGAATGGGCCAGCCCCAGGCCCGGCGCCAGCAGGGCACCGGTCTGCAGCACCATCAGGCCGATGCCCAGGGAAAACCACAGGGAAAACAGATCGCGGGCGCCAAACACGCGCTTGTCGGCCGGCACCGCGAGATCGGGAGAATAGGTACTTGGACTGTTCAAGGGATATATCTCAAAAAGAACAGGAACAAGCTGCAAGCCTCACGCATCAAGAAAAAGCACTTCGGCCTTTGCTTTCCACTTGCAGCTTGCAGCTCGTGGCTTAGACCTTCTTGTACAGCTGGCTGCCTTCCTGCTTGAAGCGCTCGGCCTGTTCCGCCAGCCCCTTGGCGACGTCCACGTCCACCGTTTCGATGCGCTGGTTGGCCGCGTATTCGCGAACTTCCTGGGTGATCTTCATCGAGCAGAACTTCGGCCCGCACATGGAGCAGAAATGCGCGACCTTGGCCGAATCCTTGGGCAGGGTTTCGTCGTGGTACGAACGCGCGGTATCCGGGTCCAGGCCGAGGTTGAACTGGTCTTCCCAGCGGAATTCGAAACGCGCCTTGGACAGGGCGTTGTCGCGGATCTGCGCACCGGGATGCCCCTTGGCCAGGTCGGCGGCGTGAGCGGCGATCTTGTAGGTGATGATCCCGGTCTTCACGTCATCCTTGTTCGGCAGGCCCAGGTGCTCCTTGGGCGTGACGTAGCAGAGCATGGCGCAACCGAACCAGCCGATCATCGCCGCGCCGATACCGCTGGTGATGTGGTCGTAGCCGGGAGCGATGTCGGTGGTCAGCGGGCCCAGGGTGTAGAACGGCGCCTCGTCGCAGCACTCCAGCTGCTTGTCCATGTTCTCCTTGATCAACTGCATCGGTACGTGGCCCGGGCCCTCGATCATGCACTGTACGTCGTGCTTCCAGGCGATCTTGGTCAGCTCGCCGAGGGTTTCCAGTTCACCGAACTGGGCTTCGTCGTTGGCGTCGGCGATCGACCCCGGACGCAGGCCATCTCCCAGGGAGAAGCTGACGTCGTAGGCCTTCATGATTTCGCAGATTTCGTCGAAGTGGGTGTAGAGGAAATTCTCCTTGTGGTGCGCCAGGCACCACTTGGCCATGATCGAACCGCCACGGGACACGATGCCAGTCACTCGCTTGGCGGTCAGCGGCACATAGCGCAGCAGCACCCCGGCGTGAATGGTGAAGTAGTCCACGCCCTGCTCGGCCTGCTCGATCAGGGTGTCGCGGAACAGCTCCCAGGTCAGGTCCTCGGCCACCCCGTTGACCTTTTCCAGGGCCTGGTAGATCGGCACGGTGCCGATCGGCACCGGCGAGTTGCGAATGATCCACTCGCGGGTTTCATGGATGTGCTTGCCAGTGGACAGGTCCATCACCGTGTCCGAGCCCCAGCGAATGCCCCAGGTCAGTTTCGCCACTTCTTCTTCGATGGAGGAACCCAAGGCGCTGTTGCCGATGTTGCCGTTGATCTTCACCAGGAAGTTGCGGCCGATGATCATCGGCTCCAGTTCAACGTGGTTGATGTTGGCCGGAATGATCGCGCGGCCGCGGGCGATTTCCTCGCGCACGAACTCGGGGGTGATTTCCTTGGGGATGCTGGCGCCGAAGCTGTGGCCGGCGTGTTGCTGGTTCAGCAGGCCGGCGGCGCGGGCTTCCTGCAACTTCATGTTTTCGCGGATGGCGACGTATTCCATCTCGGCGGTGATGATGCCTTTACGGGCGTAGTGCATCTGGCTGACGTTGGCCCCGGCCTTGGCCCGGCGCGGGTTGTTGACGTGGGCGAAGCGCAGCTTGGTCAGCTCCGGGTCCGCCAGGCGCTGCTGGCCGAAATTGGAACTCAGGCCGGGCAGGCGCTCGGTGTCGCCACGGTCTTCGATCCAGGCCGAACGCACATCGCCCAGGCCCTTGCGCACATCGATCACCACGTTCGGGTCGGTGTAGGGGCCGGAGGTGTCGTACACGGTCACCGGGGCATTGATCTCGCCACCGAAATCGGTGGGGGTCACGTCCAGGGTAATTTCGCGCATGGGCACGCGGATGTCCGGGCGCGAACCCTGGACATAGATTTTTTGCGAGCGGGTAAAGGGCTGCACCGATTGTTGGTCGACTTGGGCCGACTCACTGAGGTTGCTAGCGTTTTTTAGTTTTGTCGTCATCACGGGCTCTCCAGACAGCATCCAGGCAGTGGATTGTTGTCGGAGCGAACCTGTAACGGATGGACGCACCCTGACTAGGCAACTAGTGAGTGCAGTGCTTGGTACTCGAGGGGTGTTCGATTGTCGAACAACATCCCGGACGAAGCACAAGAGGACTCGCCGGGTGACGAGAAATCTTGTTCCCTACGCAGGCGCTAACCTGATCAGGTTCAACGGGATCCGGATTATCCGATCTCAGCCTCATAGCAAGGCACCCCGACAAGAACCGGGCCAGTCTAGACAAAGCCGCAGCAGAACGCCAACCCCCGTACGATCAGCATGATGAATGGCGTAATTGCAGGATTGTTGCCACCCCCCAGCGCATCTACACTCGTTGCCCTGTGTCTAACCTTGACGCTCTGTGGGTCGCGCCTTAGCCTTGGCGCCGGGATTATCTCCGTAATATCAACTCTAGGGATCGCCGAATGCTGCGCAAACTCTCACTGGCTGTTGCCGTGTCTTGTGCGTCCAATGGAATGGCCTGGGCAGCAGAAGCGCCTTTGACCACCAAGACCGATCTGGTCAGCGTCTACCAGGAAGCGGTGGACAACAATGCCGATCTGGCCGCTGCGCGCGCCCAGTACGGCGCCCAGAAAGAAGTCGTGCCCCAGGCCCGCGCCGGCCTGCTGCCGAACCTCTCGGCGGGGGCGAACATCAACAATACCCGCACCCAGTTCGATGAGCCCTCCATGGCCTCGACCCGCAGCGGCAACGTCTACCAGGCGACCCTGGCCCAGCCGCTGTTTCGCGCCGATCGCTGGTTCCAGTTGCAGGCCGCCAAGGACATCAACGAGCAGGCGTCGCTGCAACTCTCGGCCACCGAACAGAACATGATTCTGCAAAGCGCGGAGAACTACTTCGCGGTGTTGCGCGCCCAGGACAACCTGGCCTCGACCAAGGCCGAGGAAGCCGCCTTCAAGCGTCAGCTGGATCAAGCCAACGAGCGCTTCGACGTGGGCCTGTCGGACAAGACCGACGTGCTGCAATCCCAGGCCAGCTACGACACCGCCCGAGCCAACCGGATCCTCGCCCAGCGCCAGGTGGATGATGCCTTCGAAGCCCTGATTACCCTGACCAACCGCGACTACAACTCGATCCAGGGCATCGTCCATACCCTGCCGGTGCTGGCGCCGACACCCAACGATGCCAAGGCTTGGGTCGACACCGCGGCCAAGCAGAACCTCAACCTGCTGGCCAGCAACTACGCCGTCAGCGCCGCCGAGGAAACCCTCAAGCAGCGCAAGGCCGGACACGCGCCGACCCTCGACGCCGTGGCGCAATACAAGAAAGGCGACAACGACGCCCTGGGGTTCAGCAACCCCAACCCGCTGACGCGCTACGGCAGCGATGTCGAACAGCGCTCCATCGGCCTGCAACTGAGCATCCCGATCTACAGCGGCGGCCTGACCAGCTCCCAGGTTCGCGAGTCCTATTCGCGCCTGAGCCAGACCGAACAGCAGCGTGAGTCGCTGCGCCGCCAGGTGGTGGAAAACACCCGCAACCTGCACCGCGCGGTGAACACCGATGTCGAACAGGTCCAGGCCCGACGCCAGTCGATCATCTCCAACCAGAGCGCAGTGGAAGCCACGGAGATCGGCTATCAGGTCGGCACGCGCAACATCGTCGACGTGCTCGACGCCCAGCGCCAGCTCTACAACTCAGTGCGCAACTACAACAACAGCCGCTACGACTACATCCTCGACAACCTGCGCCTGAAACAGGCCGCCGGCACCCTGAACCCGGGGGACTTGCAGGACCTGTCGCGCTATCTCAAGGCCGACTACAACCCGGACCGCGACTTCCTGCCGCCGGACCTGGCCAAGGCCGCGCAAGAGCAGCTCAAGGCTCGCCCCTGAAGGTCGCGAGCATGAAAAAGGCCACCTGTGCGGGTGGCCTTTTTTTTGCGGCCGCTACGCAGCTGAACGCAGCCTGCGGCAGCGGCTACAGACAGACGATCACTGCCTGTTCAAGAGACGATCAAGGCCATCCAGCAACCGCTGCAAGGCCCCCTGGTTGGCCTTGAGCACCTTGAGCCCGGCCTCGGCCATCTTCTGTGCATCCCGAGGCAACTCGAACAGGCGCTGCACCGCTACCGCAAGGCCTTCGGCATCGTCCACTTCCTGCAAGGCACCGGCTTCGCGCAGCATCGCGGCGATTTCCAGGAAGTTGAACAGGTGCGGCCCGCTGATCACCGGCTTGGCCAGCGCCGCCGGCTCCAGCAGGTTGTGCCCGCCATTGGCGACCAGGCTGCCGCCGACAAAAGCGCTGTCGGCCAGGGCGTAGAGGAACAGCAACTCGCCCATGGTGTCCCCCAACAGCACCGAAGTCGTGGCGCTCACTGGCTCCCCGGAAGACCGGCGAACCGTCGCAAACCCCTGTTGCTGGCACAACTCGAACACCGAATTGAAGCGCTCCGGGTGCCGTGGCACCAGGATCAGCAAGGCATTCGGGTAACTGGCCAGCAGTTGCCGATGAGCATCGAGCACCACCGCATCCTCGCCCTCATGGGTACTGGCGGCGATCCACACCGGGCGCTCCATGGCCTGCCATTGCTGGCGCAGCTCGGCAGCCCGTTGCAGCAATTGAGGGTCGATGCTCAGGTCGAACTTGATCGAACCGGTCACCTGCACCGTTTCCGGACGGGCCCCCAGCCGGAGAAAACGCTGGGCTTCGGCGTCGGTCTGCACCGCAAACAGACTCATCTGCCCGAGCATCGGCGCGGTCAGGCCGGCAAAGCGTGCATAACCCTTGGCCGAACGCTCGGACAAACGGGCATTGGCCAGCGCCAGCGGAATCCCGCGCCGGGCGCACTGGTCTATGTGGTTGGGCCACAGCTCGGTTTCCATGATCACCGCCAGCTTGGGCTGCACGCGGTCGAGAAACCGCGCGGCGGCGCAAGGCAGGTCGTAGGGCAGGTAGCAATGCTGGACTCGCGGCTCGTTGGCGAACAGCGCCTGAATACGCTCGGAGCCCGTCGGGGTCATGCAGGTCACGGTGATCGGCAACTGTGGATAACGCGCCAACAGGGCCCGAATCATCGGCGCGGCAGCGATGCTCTCGCCGACCGAGACCGCGTGCACCCAGATGCCGCCAGCCTGCATGGCCGGCAGGCCCAGGGAGAAACGCTCGCCGATGCGCTTGGCATAAGCCGGGGCCTTGCGCGAACGCAACCACAGGCGAATCGCTACCAACGGCAGCCCCAGGTAAAACAGTGCGGTATACAGAGTTCTATTCATGGCGGCGGAGTTTATCGGTTTTTTAGCCGATCGCCTTCAGGTGCACGGCAAAACGTTCCGCCAGCCAGCGCGCCGCCGGCCCCAGGGGTTCGTCGCGGCGCCAGACCAGCTCCACCACCAGGGCCGGCGGCGTCCATTCGCTGGCCAGCTCCACCATCTGGTTCTGGTACGCCGGGTACTGCACCACATGCCGTGGCAGCCAGGCCCAACCCAGCCCGCGCATCAGCCATTCGGCCATCACATAAAAGCTGTCCGCCCGCCAGACCTGGGGGCTGACCTGCTCGCCACCGGGATAACCACTGAGTTGCGGTGCGATCAGCAACTGCCGGTGCCGGGCCAGCAGTTGGCGGTTGACCCGTTTCTCATGGGCCAGCGGATGCCCCACCGCACAGACGGTGACCATCTCGACGCTGCCCAAGGCCTGGCGTTCCAGGGTTTCCGGCATGTGCTCATGGTGAAACAGCAATCCCAGGTCGGCTCGACGCTCCACCAGTTTGCGCGCCACATCGCCCTGGGCGCCGCTGGCCAACTGCACTTCCAGGCTGGGAAAGTGATCCGCCAGGGCTTCCAGGCTGTCGAGCACCGGCTGAAAGGGCATCGCTTCGTCCTGGGCCAGGCGCAACCGGGCTTCCTGGCCGCGCATCAAGGCCAGCGCCCGGCCGTTGAGACGGTCGCACTGACGCAGGATCTCCCGCGCTTCCTGCAACAAGGCACTGCCGGCTTCCGTGAGCTTGGGCTGACGACCACTGCTGCGCTCGAACAAGCTGACTCCAAGATCCTCTTCCAGCAGGGCAATGGCACTGCTGATGGCGGACTGAGCCTTGCGCTGCTGGCGGGCCACCGCAGAAAACGAACGCAACTCGGCGACACTGACAAACAGTCGCAACTGCTCGAGATTCCACTGCATGTTCATGAGGCAACCTATCTTGTTATCAGATAGGTAATGACTTTACCCCATCTGAACAACCTCTAGAATGCCGACCTCAGAAAAGCAGTCCCAGACACGAGGAACCCTCCCATGAACGCTTACTACTACCTGGCTATCGCCATCTGCGCGGAAGTGATTGCCACTGTTTCAATGAAAGCGGTCAAGGGCCTGAGTACGCCGCTGCCCCTGGCACTGATCATCGTCGGCTATGGCGTGGCTTTCTGGATGCTGACCCTGGTGGTACGCACCGTCCCGGTGGGTGTGGCCTACGCGGTATGGGCCGGCATGGGCATCGTCATGGTCAGCATCGCCGCGCTGTTCCTCTACGGCCAGAAACTCGACATCCCGGCGATGCTCGGCATGGCGCTGATCGTCCTCGGCGTGGTGGTGATCCAGTTGTTCTCGAAAACCGCCGGGCATTAAAAAGCAGCCCCAAGCGACCAGCTTCAAGCGGCAAGAGTACGCGCCATGCTTGCAGCTTGAAGCTTGAGGCTGGAAACTTGCGGCTTCGTTTTGTTTACCGAGGTCGCTGCATGCCATCCGCTATTTCCACCGATGTGCTGATTGTCGGCGCAGGCGTCGCCGGTCTCTGGCTCAACGCCCGCCTGCGGCGCCAGGGTTTTGCCACTGTGCTGGTGGAAAGCGCCAGCCTCGGCGGCGGACAGAGCGTGAAATCCCAGGGCATCATCCACGGCGGCGCCAAGTACGCCCTGCATGGCGCCCTCACCGGTGCCTCGGAAGCCATTGCCGACATGCCCCGGCGCTGGCGCGAAGCCCTGGCCGGCACCGGCGAGCTGGACCTGTCCGGCGTGCGCCTGCTGTCCGATGCTCACTACCTCTGGTCTCCTGGCACCCTGGCCGGCAACCTCACCAGCTTTTTCGCCAGCAAGGCCGTGCGTGGCCGGGTCGATCAGGTCAAGGGCGAACAACTGCCCCCGGCCCTGCAAGACAGGCGCTTCAAAGGCAAGGTCTATCGTCTGGCCGAACTGGTGGTGGATGTGCCAAGCGTCATCCAGCGCCTGGCCGACCTGGGCGGCGACAGCCTGCTGGCCGGGCAGAAGATCGAACCGCTGCTGGAAAATGATCGGCTGGTGGGCCTGCGGGTCGATGGACGCGAGATTCGCGCGCAACGCATCGTCCTCAGCGCCGGTGCCGGCAATGCCGACCTGCTCCAGGCGGTCGGCCTGAGCCAGCCGGCCATGCAGCGACGCCCGCTGCACATGGTGCTGGTCAAGGGGCCAAGCCTGAAACCGCTGTACGCCCATTGCCTGGGCGGCGGCCCCAAACCCCGAGTCACCGTCACCACCCACCCGGCCGCCGACGGCCAATGGGTCTGGTACCTGGGCGGCGACCTCGCCGAGGCCGAAGGCGTGGCCCGGGAACCGGCGGCACAGATCGCTGCGGCCCAGAAGGAGCTGGGGCAGCTGCTACCCTGGGTCGACCTGAGCCAAGCGCAATGGGCCACCTTGCGAGTGGATCGGGCAGAACCTGCACAGTCAGGCCTGACTCGCCCGGACAACGCCTTCCTCGCCGAACAGGATCGCCTGCTGGTGGGCTGGCCGACCAAGCTGGCCCTGGCGCCGGACTTCGCCGACCGGGTCCTGGCGGCCCTGGAGCGCGATGGCATTCGCCCCGGCCACAGCCAAGCCCTCCCCGACCTGCCCAAACCGCCGCTTGCGCAACCGGCCTGGGAGCAGCTGCTGCCATGAGCCAAGCAACCCTGCACGACCTGCATCGCCCCTTCGGCAGCACCGGGCTGCTGGTTTCCCCCCTGGGCCTGGGCACGGTCAAGCTGGGCCGTGACCAGGGCGTGAAATACCCCAACGGCTTCCAGATCCCCGACGACCAGGAAGCACGCATGCTGCTCAAGCTGACCCGCGACCTGGGCATCAACCTGATCGACACCGCTCCCGCCTACGGCCGCAGTGAAGAGCGCCTGGGCCCGCTGCTGCGCGGCCAGCGCCAGGAATGGGTGATCGTCAGCAAGGTCGGCGAGGAGTTTGCCAACGGCGTGTCCCGCCACGACTTCAGCGCTGCCCACACTCGACTGTCCGTGGAACGCAGCCTGCAACGCCTGGAAACCGACTTCATCGACCTGGTGCTGGTGCATTCCGACGGCAACGACTTGGTAATCCTTGAGCAGTGCGAGGTCTACCAGACCCTGGCGCAGCTCAAGCAGGAGGGCAAGATCCGCGGCTTCGGCTTCTCCGGCAAGACCGTCGATGGTGGTTTGAAGGCATTGGAGCAAGGCGATTGCGCCATGGTTACCTACAATCTGAACGAACAGGCCGAGCGTGCGGTCATTGATTATGCCGCCGCCCAGCACAAGGGCATCCTGGTGAAAAAGGCCCTGGCCAGCGGCCACGTCTGCCTGAGCCCGGGCACCGATCCGGTGCGGGCCAGCTTCGAATTGCTGTTTGACCGGCCCGGTGTCGCCAGTGCTATTGTCGGGACCATCAATCCGCTGCACCTGGCCCATAACGTGGCGACCGTGGCACAGGTGCTAGGGTCTGTTCGCGTTTAGTGACAGGCCGCGACGGGGGCCCCGTCTCTTCGGGTTGCGTGCCAAACGGCGCGGCTCGTCACCAAACAGGAACAGCCCCTAGGCCAGAACTGATGCCGCCAACGCGGCCGACCCCGACGCAAGAAGGAGCCGAAATGTCGCGACCGCTGATTAGAAAGAACCCCAGCAACTTCAAGACCCTGCCCCTGTTCGTCGAAGCGACTCCCGAAGGCTTGTGCTACCAGAGCGTCGGGATGCCGCTGAACTTCGCCCAGACCTTGCAGCGCCGGCGCGCAGTGACGGTGGCCGATAACCAGCGCTTTGCCCTGGAACTGGCCAACCTCGGGGTTTCGGTGCGCCTGACCCTGCACTGGCAGAACCGCGACTACTGGGTGCTGGTACGCCAGCGCCGCCAGGATCGCGGCGACGTGGTGCTCAAGCTGATCTCCGGTTATGTCCCGGCCCACGAGCTCAACCTGCCGCTGCATACCGCGATCCAGGAAATTGCCGAGGAATGCCTGCTGGAAACCCCCGAAGGCTGGCTCAGCGGGCGTTTCAACGACACCTGGCTGCCCGCGCCCTATGCAGGCGCCCTGCACTACCGCGAGGCCCTGCCCTTTCGCCTGACGCCGCTGTCCGGAGCGGCGCTGCCAGTCCGTTGCGCCAACCTGCAATTGCTCGAACGCCCCCAGGCCTATGTGCACCTGCCCACGGCGTCGCTGCAGCTGATCTACGACCTGCGCCTGGACGTGCCCAAGGAAGCCAAGTCCCTGAGCCTGTTCCACGTCGATGAACGCCTGGAGGGCGACCAACTGGTGGCCCGGCTGGACCGCAAGCGCCCGGACCTGTACCTGATGCCCCTGGAGAACGGCGAACCTTGCGCCGAGCTCTACACCCTGAAGAAGGACCAGTTGTACCCGGCGAGTACCCGTGGCCTGTACCTGGCAGAAAGCTTCGCCCAACAAGCAGGCTGGGTGGTGAGCGATGAGCGAATTCGCTGGAAGGACTGGCTCAGGCAGCGCGGCCTGAACGAAGCGGGAAAGGATTCGAAACTGTCGCGCCTGACCGGCAAGGCCCGGCAGATCCTGCGCAAGATCGTCCCCGGCAAGGCTGGACGCCAGAATTGAGGCCAAAAAAAGGCGCCTGCAACAGGCGCCTTCTTGGCAGACTCAGGGCCGTTACTCGGCCTTGTCAGTCTTGCGGATCTTCTCGACGATGGCCGTGGTCGAGCTGTTTTCCACCAACCCCAGCACCTTCACGGTGCCGCCATAAGCACTGACGATATCGGCGCCCACCACTTGGTCGATGGAATAATCACCGCCTTTCACCAGCACATCCGGCCGTACCTGGGCCAAGAGGTTTTCCGGAGTCCCCTCGGGGAAGCTGATCACCCAGTCCACCGCCCCCAGCCCCGCCAGCACCGCCATGCGCCGATCAACGCTGTTGATCGGACGGCCAGGGCCCTTGAGACGGCTGACCGAAGCGTCATCGTTGATCGCCACGATCAACCGGTCGCCCTGGGCGCGCGCCTGCTCCAGATAGGTCACATGCCCGGCGTGGAGGATGTCGAAGCAGCCATTGGTGAAGACGATCTTCTCGTTGTGTGCCCGCGCATCATCGATGGCCAGCAGCAACTGATCGAGGCTCAGCACCCCGCGCTCGGAGCCTTCCTCACGCTGGATCGCCCGACGCAGCTCGGGGGCACTGATGGCCGCGGTCCCCAGCTTGCCGACCACGATACCGGCCGCCAGATTGGCCAGGCCCACCGCGTGGGGCAGCTCTTCACCGGCGGCAATGGCGGCTGCCAGGGTCGAGATCACCGTATCCCCGGCCCCCGTAACGTCGAACACTTCCCGGGCACGGGCCGGCAGGTGCATGGCCGGATGCTCAGGACGCAACAAGGTCATGCCGTGCTCGCCACGGGTCACCAGCAGCGCCCCGAGCTCCAGGTCATGCATCAGCTTGGCGCCCTTGCTCACCAGTTCGTGCTCATCGGCACAACCGCCGACGATGGTTTCGAACTCGCTGAGGTTCGGCGTGATCAGGCTGGCGCCACGGTAAATGGAAAAGTCCTTGCCCTTGGGGTCGGCCAGTACCGGAATACCCCGGGCCCGCGCGGCGGCGATCAACGCCTGGTGATTGCGCAGCGCGCCCTTGCCGTAGTCGGACAGCACCAGCACCTTGATCCCGTCGAGCAGAGCATCGACCTCGGCCGCCAGGGCCAGGGCGTCGGTCGCGAAAGGCTCTTCGAAATCGATACGCAGCAGTTGCTGGTGGCGGCTCATGACCCGCAACTTGACGATGGTCGGCTGATGCTTGATGCGCTGGAACAAAGCGCGCACGCCTGCGCCTTGCAGGCTGTTAGCCAGACTGTCGGCGGCTTCATCGTCACCGGTCACCCCCACCAGAGAGGCCGGTGCGCCGAGCGCGGCGATGTTCAAAGCAACGTTGGCGGCACCGCCCGGGCGGTCCTCGATTTGCTCGACCTTGACCACCGGCACCGGCGCCTCAGGGGAAATCCGTGAGGTACCACCATGCCAGTAACGGTCGAGCATGACATCGCCGACCACCAAGACGGGGGCTTGATCGAATCGCGGCATGGACAACTTCATGGAGCATCCCACATACAAAATGAACAGGGGCGCGATATTAACACAGGGTTGGCACCGCCTAGTTCTATGCCTTGAGTGGGGCCGACGAAGAATTCTCGTCCCTTATTTGTGAGGCAGTAGCTGCAGCAGTCGGCGGATCGCCTCAGGCAATGCCACGGTCGCCGTGTCGATCTCGCAATCAGCCTGCAACGGCGCTTCATAGGGGCTGTCGAGCCCGGTGAAGTCCTTGATCTGCCCTGCCAGTGCCGCCTGGTACAGGCCTTTCGGGTCACGCTGGGCACAGGTGTCGAAAGGAGTGCTGACATACACCTCGATAAACTCTCCCGGGCCGAACAGGCTACGGGCGGCATCGCGCTCGGCGCGAAACGGCGAGATCGCCGACACTATCACCAGCAGGCCGGCGTCCACCATCAGGCGTGCGACCTCGGCCATGCGGCGGATATTTTCCTTGCGCGCCTCGGCCCCCATCCCCAGGTCACTGCACAAGCCACTGCGAACATTGTCGCCGTCAAGGACGAAGGTGTGCATCCCCAATTCGTTGAGGCGCAACTCCAACACATTGGCCAGGGTCGACTTGCCTGCTCCCGACAACCCGGTCAACCACAGGCAACAGGGGCGCTGCTGCTTGAGAGCAGCCCGCGCCTCGATGGGCAGCGACAGGCTGTAGGGACGGATTTGCGGTCGATCCAGAGCTACGCAGGCAAGCTTATTCATAACCGAGCATCTCGTAGTCACGTTGATAGACACGGCGCACCAGGCGCCGGGTGCGTACTGAACAGATATCCCTGACGGGCGTACTGTGGCGTTGCTGGGTGCTATTGACATGAGGCAGTTGCGCCTCGACCTCCAACTGCTCACACAGCAATTGGAAGTCGCGTCGCAGATGCTCCTGATAGCCCAGGAAGTCCAGGGACAAGCGCCCAAGAGAATCGATAAGGAAATCGCTCTGGGCGGCAAAGTGCATCTGCTTGTGGATAGTTTCCGGGTGCAACCAGCGACAGATAAAGTCATCAAAGTCGCGGTAGTGCGTGACCAGTTGCTGAGCCGCCTGGTCCCGTCGCCCCAGGCGATTGCCACGCAGGAAGGCGTAGGCCGAGTAGGCACGCTCCAGAGGATCACGAACGAAGGCAAATTTGAAACTGCTGGAAAAAGCCTGGGGAAACTGCTGCTCGTACCAGTACAACGGCAAGTGCCCCGGCATCCAGCCATCGAATAGTGCCGAACAGATACTGCTGCCCGCGCATTTCGGGACATGGATGAACAGGCAGGAGCGTCGAGCGAAGGCATCCGGGAAGCGCACATTGGCCGACATGGATTTGTTCACCACCTGACGATCCACGACAGACAGTCGCCCAAGCAGGAAATTACGCTGGGTCTTGGGTAATAACTTCCACACAAAGCGTTGCAACATTCCACTACCCACGCGAGAAGGATGGCCCTCTCGATCTGTTCAAAGACTCAGATGGGAACCATAACAAGCGGGAAAGGTAGAATTATTTAGCCTTGGTCAAGACTGTAAGAAGGGCGACACAAATGGTGTCAAGGTGCCTGGTGCCCCCTAAAGACTCCGGGAAGCGAGCAGGCTCGCTTCCCGGAGAACGTCAGGCAATGCCGCTGGGCGCAGGCTCCTCCAATCCCATGGCATGCAGCCGCGAGTAGTAGCCATTCTGCGCCAGCAGCTCGGCATGAGTGCCGCGCTCGACAATCCGCCCTTGGTCCATGACCAGGATCAGGTCGGCCTTCTCGATGGTCGACAGACGGTGGGCGATCACCAGGGTAGTGCGGCCCTTCATGACCTTGTCCAGTGCGGCCTGGATATGCCGCTCGGACTCGGTATCGAGGGCCGAGGTGGCTTCGTCGAGAATCAACAGTGGGGCGTTCTTCAGCAAGGCGCGGGCAATTGCCAGGCGCTGGCGTTGGCCGCCAGACAGCAGTACGCCGTTCTCCCCGACCTGGGTATCCAGGCCTTCGGGCAACTGGGCAATGAAGTCCATGGCATAGGCGTCGGCGGCAGCTTTTTCAATGTCCGCGCGCGGCGCCCCGGCCAGGTCACCGTAGGCGATGTTATTGGCCACGGTGTCACTGAACAGGGTGACGTGCTGGGTAACCTGAGCGATATGCCGACGCAGGTTCAGCAGACGGAACTCTTCGATCTCGGTGCCATCGAGGAGAATCTGGCCCTTGTCGTGGTGATAGAACCGCGGAATCAGGTTAGCCAACGTCGACTTGCCACTGCCGGAACGCCCTACCAACGCCACCATCTTCCCGGGTTCAACACTGAAACTGATGTCGTCGAGCACCTGACGCTCGGTTCCCGGATAAGTGAAGCTCAGATTGCGCACCTCCAGATGGCCGCTGATGCTGGCACGCTCGACAGTGCCGCGATCGACTTCAGGCTCGACGTCGAGTTGCTCGAAGATACTCTCCGCACCGGCAACTCCCTTCTGGATCGTCGAACTGACTTCCGACAATTGGCGAATCGGCTTGGGCAACAGACCAGCCATTGTAATGTAAGCCACCATCTCACCGGCCGATGCATCGCCGCGCAGATACAGCACCAGGAACATCAACACCGCCATGGCGCTATAGATCACCAGTTGCAACAGCGGAGTGTAGATCGCACCGGTGCGGGTCATACGCAGTTGCTTGTCGGTATTACCCTGGCTCGCCGCGAGAAAGCGCTGCTGCTCATAGATCTCGCCGCCAAAGCTGCGAACCACGCGATAGCCCTGGATGGTTTCCGAGGCAACGTGGGTCACGTCGCCCATGGCCACCTGGATCTTCTTGCTCTGCTTGCGGAATTTCTTGCTGGCGGTGCGGACCATCAGGGCGATCAGCGGCAAGATGGCGATCATCACCAGAGTCAGGCGCCAGTTCATCCACAACAGAGAGGCGAACAGGAAGATCACGGTCATGCCTTCGCGGATCACCACCTTGATCGCGTCCGTCGCCGCCCCCGTGACCATGGTCACGTTGAAGGTGATGCGCGAGATCAAGTGTCCGGAGTTGTGCTTGTCGAAGTAGCGGTTGGGCAGGGTCAGCAGGTTGTTGAACAGTTGCACCCGCAAGTCATGCACCAGCCCCAAGGACACCTTGGCTAGAAAGTAGTTGCCCAGGTAGGAGCCCAGGCCTTGCCAGGCGGCGATCAGAACGATCAGCAGCGGCACCGCTTGCAGCAACTGCATGTCACGCAGATAAGGCACACCGGGAAACAGCACGGCCTGGGGATTGGACAGGCCGTCGACGAAATACTTGAGGATGTAGCCAAGCATTGGCTGGGTCGAAGCGAAGATCAGAAACCCGACGATGCTGATGAGAAACAGACCAATATATGGCCGCACATAGCCGAGCAGACGGAAGTAGATTTTCAAGCTCGAGGGGCTTGCGCCGGGACTGGAGTCGGTCATATCACGCGAATGTCGTCAAAAAGGAGGCTGACTTTAGCACAGCTTGTTCGCGGTACTGGCACTGCCGTGGGCCCGAGAATGTTCAGCTGACCAACGACACCGTCAGGTATTAGTCGTTATGATTGCCAGCTTAACTTCTGGGATGAACGTCTAAGCATGCAACCCAATGCTCTTCACAACACGGCCAATCGAGTATTCGATTTCATTTGCCTGTGGATTCTGCCGATCGGCTATCTACTGCTTCTCAGTGCATTGTTCTTCATGCCAGGACGCAGCGGGTTGCACAAGTTGTACTACGGGCTGTTCAGCATCCCGGCGCTGGTCGCTCTGTGTATACGCCCTAGCGAGCTCAAAGGTCTGTTACGCGAACCTATCTTCGTCGCTATGCTGCTGTTCTGCACTTGGGCCATTGTCAGCCTGGCCTGGAGCCCGCCGGTCGACAGTGTGCTGGGTGAAATCAAAACGCCCCTGCACACTCTGATGTTGTTTGTCGGCTGCACACTAATGGCCCGCTACCGCGGCGAGGTGCTAAAGCCGCTGCTCTTCTGCGCCGCGATCGTTGCCCTAGTCGCCTCGATATTCAACCTGTACGTCTTCATTCGCTACCACACCCCTGAACTGCGCATGGTGGGTGCCGGAGCCTTTGACAACCCATTGCTAAGCTCACATGTCTTCGGCTTCTTCTGTGTCTACTGGCTGTGCCTGTGCATGAACTGCCGTCGTTACCAGATGCTCTGGCTTAGCATTCCAGCACTGCTCATCATGATCGCTGCGTTGATTGCGACGGGCTCCAGGACGCCTTTGGTGGCACTGACCCTTGCAGCACTGTGGCTGAGTTTCATTAGCTGGAACCGACGTTCACTAATGCTGCTTGGCGGCATGCTGGCAGGCGGCACAGCTGTCATTGCACTGTTCTCGCAAATGCTTCTGGAACGGGGCAGCTCTTCACGTTTCGACCTCTGGCGCCTGGCCCTCGAGCAGATTGCCAACCATCCCTGGATTGGCCACGGCTATAACGCCAGCCTGTCACTGGACCCAGGCATCGGTTTCCTTCTACAGGAACCCCATAACTTCGCTCTTGGCGTTCTCTACTACGTCGGCATCTTCGGCCTGCTGCCATGGCTGTTCATGCAGGCCTGGGCCCTCTTCAAGAGCTGGCAATTGCGTGCCGAGCCGCTGCTGATCCTGGCATCGACCTGGCTGATGTTCGGCATCGGCGCTGGGCTGACCGAAGGCGGCGGGATTCTCTCTCGTCCAAAGGAGCACTGGTTCCTGCTGTGGATCCCACTGGCCTTGATCGCAGCCCTGTGCATCAGCCAACGAGCCCGACGCTCACCCAGCCATCCGGTCAAGTCACTCGCAGCGGTCGACGCGGAAAAACTGATGGCCAATGCTCAAGTCATTGAAGCCGACGGCTTGGGCCCCAAGGTTCTGCGCCTTGAAGACGGCAGTTTTTTCAAGCTGTTCCGCCCTCGTCGCTGGTACACCTCCGGCGGGTTCTATCCCTACTCCGAACGGTTTGCCGCCAATAGCGAGCAATTGCGCACACTGGACATCAGCACCCCTGACATCCTCGGCCTGTATCGCCTTGCCGACGGCAGCAACGCCGTGCGCTACCAGCCCCTGCCCGGCCAGACCATGCGCCAGCGCCTGCAATTCGCAGGTGCTGCCGACGATCGCGCCAAGCTGATCAAGCGCTTTGGTACCTTCATGGCCAAGTTGCATGAGCAGGGTGTGTACTTTCGCTCACTGCACCTGGCCAATGTGCTGGTACTGGAGAATGGCGAGTTCGGGCTGATTGATCTTGCCGATCTACGGGTCTATCCCTCCTCGCTGAGGAAGTCCCTGCGCCAGCGCAATTTGCGCCACATGCAGCGCTATGCCGAAGATTGTGGCTGGCTGTTTCAGGAGCACCTGGATGCACTAAGGGCGGGGTATGCGCTGCCCACCTCAATGCCTCAGGCCACCAGCCTGTTGAAGCCGCTGACAGCGAACGACAAGCACCAAGCAGCGCTCTGACCCCTGCGCCCGCACTTGCTCCATGACAGCTGGACACGGCGTGTCATGGGGCAAGGCCAGAAGGAATGGAACAGCAACAGGTCAAGCAGAACGTTGCCGGGCGTAGGTTAGGAAACCTTCGATATCATCGCTGCAGAGCTTGTCGGCCAAGCCGTGCAACTCAGCCTCCGGCCAGTCCCACCAAGCACTCTGCAAGAGCTGTTGGCGCTGCTCTTCGGTAAAACGCCAGCGTAGAAAGCGCGCCGGATTGCCACCCACCACCGCATAAGGTTCTACGTCCTTGGTGACCAGCGCTCCCGCCGCGACAATCGCGCCATGGCCAACGGTTACACCGGACAACAGCGTGCAGTTGGAACACAGCCACACATCATTCCCCACCCGAACATCACCGTTGGTCCCGGCATAACCTGTGATGTGCGCGGCCTGGGGCAACATGGCCGGGAACGGATAGGTGGTCACCCAATCCGCGCGGTGATGGCCTCCAAGGAAAATCTGCACCCCTTCGGCAATCGAGCAATACGCCCCAATGCTCAGGGTCGAACCTTCTTGCCAGTCATGCACCTCGGGCAAGCCATAACTGCCGCGGCCGATGCTGTAGCCTGGGTAACGCTGCTGGAAACGCACCACGCCACGCTCGATCTTCGGCAGCTTGCGAACCGCCCGCTTGGCGCGTTTTTCAAGATAGCGCTGAATCCAACCCATGGTCCGACGTCTCTTCAGTCTTTTTCCAGTGGAGAAAAGCACAGGCGCGCTAAACCACGCCAGGTTTTCTTGTTCCAGGCCTTGAACGGAATCTGCGCCAGCAACTCACGAGCCAGCTTCCGGTCACGATTGGAGACCTTCAGGAACATCGAGCTGAGGAACTTGTAGCGCACCTCGTCATACAGCGGGTGATCACTGAACAACGCGTAGGAACGCAGGATGTTGTCGATCATGAACCGGTGGTTCTTGTAGGAGTTGGTAGCGTGCTTGCGATAGCGAGCCATCAACACATTCAGGCCGTCGATGAAGTAGCCAGCCCGGGTAATCTTCAACTCGATCAGCAGGTCTTCAAGACGGATATTCGGATCGAAACCACCGACCTTTTCCAGGGCCTCACGGCGAATCATCAGGGTGGGAGCCGGAGGGTAAGGCTTACGCTCGAGGAACATATCGTCGAAATCAAGACGTCGAAACGGCACGTCACGGCGCTGGCGCTTCTCGGGAAACAGGTTGCCATCGCTGTCGATCAGCTCGATATTGCCTGCACAGATCCCCACCTCAGGTTTACCGTCCATGTAGGCCACCTGAGTCGCAATGCGTTCGGGCAGCATGATGTCATCGGAACCAAAGGGCACGATCAGGCTGCCGCTGGAGCGCGCGATGGCGCCATTGAGGGTGTTGGTCAGTCCCTGATTCTGCTGGACCCGAAAATCAAAGCCGTGCTGCTCCTGCAAGCGCCGGATCCGCTCGACACTGTCATCGCTGGAGCCGTCATCCACCACCAGCAACTCGATGTTCGGGTAGGTCTGATTGAGCACACTGAGAATGCTCTGCTCAATGTAGGGCGCATGGTTGTAGGAGGCGATGATCACCGTCACCACCGGTTGCTGGTCTGTCATTGCTGCCTCTTGCCCGCTTGACTCAATCCCGAGTCGATCAGTTGCCGGTACTCCTCACGGAACACCTCGATATCGTGTTCTTTCTGCAGATAGCCATAGGCTTGCTGCCCCTTGGCAGCCAACGCCTCATCGGAAAGCCCGAGATAGGCGTCCAACGCAGCTACCAGCGACGGCACGCTGGCCGTCTCCACTGCCAAACCACCCGCCCCCTCGATCAAAGGCAACATGGCCGGCACGTTGGAGGCGATCACCGGCAACTGCCCGCTCATGCCCTCAAGCAAGGCCAGGCCCAAGCCTTCAGCCAGCGACGGCATGGTCCAGATATCGAAGGCACGCACGTATTGCAGGGCATTTTCCTTGAAACCCAACAGGTGAGCTCGCCCCTGCAACCCCAGGCGCTGGATTTCGGCGCGCAGGTTGGCTTCTTCACGACCTGCACCAATGATCGCCAGTTGGGTCTGCGGGTATTTGTCCTTGAGTTGAGCAAAGGCCTGCAACAGATAGGTGTGCCCTTTGACTGGCACCAGGCGCCCCAGGGCACCGATCATCCGTACATCAGGGGCTAACCCCAGCAACTCCCGGGAACGCTCACGAGAAAGCTGCAACGCCTCGGCCTGTTCGATATCGATAGCGTTGGTAATTGCCCACGTGTTCTGGTCGGTGAAGCCGCATTTGCAATCCAGCAGGTACTGCTTAACGGCCGGGGACACCCCGACAAAGCGCCAATGCCGATCAATCAGACGCTGGGTCTGGCGACGACGATAAAGACGGTCATATTCACCGAAACCATGGGAGATGCCGATGCACAGTGGCACCTTCAACCAACGGTTGAGGGTCAGCATCATATTCACCGGTTTGAAGCGGTTGCAGATCACCACATCAAACTTTTCCTTGCGGCAGAACTGATACAGCCGCCACATCGCTCGCAGGCGCATGCCCTTGAGGGCCTTGTCGGAAAATTCGAAATACACCGAATGCGCAGCCCGACTTACCGGATCGTTTGGCCCTGGACGGCCACGCAGGAAAGCTGCGGTGACTTCGTATCGCTCAGCCGGCAAAGCCTTGACGATCTGCTCAGCCAGGTCAGCGAAGTCGTGAGACTTGACGTTGTAGTCCGGTTGCAACTGTAGAACCTTGAAGCGCTGGCTCATAACTCTCCCCGATGAAAACCTGTGGCATCGATGACCCAGGACGATTCGCTGGCCAGCGCCCGGACCACTTGAGCTTCAGGCTCGGGCAAGCGCGACCATTCATTGCGCTTCCAGCAAACAAAGTGGAAATACGGGAAACTGCGGTCGCCGTCGCGGTCATTGGTCAAGCAGCCATTCTTCCAGTACCAGTGCGACGGAAATTCGTGACTTCCGTCGTGCCACTTGATAACGCCTCCCGGTGTGCTGAACGCCTCGGTGAACTCGCTGCGGCGACGCCATGGATTGAACTTGCCCACCAGCTTGAATAACGGTTCCGGGAAATTCTTGCGCCAGAGGAAAATCCGGCTGAAGGCCCCCTCATCCAGTGCATGATGCTCCTGGTCGACAAAGCGCTTGCGCCAATCTTTGATCTGCATGAACAGCTCACGTTTGCGGGCGGTGTTGCGCATCAGGCACAGATGCCCGGCGACCCGACGTTCATGAGTGGAAAACAGGTCATAGCCCGCCAGGCGATCCGCAGTGAAGTAAGCCCGCAGGTCGCCGTAAACCAAGTCAATATCGCCGAAAGCCCAGAAATCGTAGCCCTCCAGCCGGTCGATATGAATATGCCCCAGAGCGGGTTTGATATCACAGAGCTTGTAGGCGGCTTTCGGCGCGAAGTCGATACCCAAACGCCGAGAAACCAGGGCGCAATAATCGCTGAAGCTGATGCTCTCGATGCACACGTTGGACGGCAGATCATCGGGAGCCCCACAGTCACTGAACAACAGCCAATCGATGTCCGGATTACGCCGACAACTTTCGAGGAAGAACGGCATCCAGAACGGCCAGCGACCGAAGTAAGGAATGACGAACAAAATTCGCGGGCGTGGATTGATCACAAAAGACTCGCTGTCAGGTTAGGGGCACAACAGATTCCTGTGTTGATGCCGGTTTTATCGCTGCCGTAACAGCCAGAACAGTTCGTGCCGCCGCACTGCCTTGCGAAAGAACTCATTCTCTCCCAGGGTGGAAGGCACTCTACCGGCCATAAGCCACTGTATCGACCTGCGCAGACGCCGCTTGAACGGCATTTTCGGTTGCAAGTCATGCATCATGCCCAGTGCCATGGCCTTGTCATACTGCTGCACCCGGGACAACGCAAGGCACCAGGGTCTTAGTTGCGCTGTAGAATCGAACACCGGCGGCAACGCAACGCCCGCACCCGAATCCCCCATTGGCCAACGGTCGTTGTCGTGCAGGTGATTGGCGTAGCCGAGCACAGTGCTCGGTTGCCAGGCCAATCCCTCCAAAGCCTGCATGACAGCCTCCCGAGCGCAGATGTGGTCGGGATGAGGGTCCAGGGTCGGGTGTGGCAGCACTATTACTTCGGGGCGCGCCTTGAGCAGCAGCTCACGCAAGTCGGCCAGCAGGTTATTCCAGGTTGGCAAACCATCCTGGTCGGCGGGCAACGGGAATGGATTGAACTGGCGGAACAAGCGGATATCACTCAGTTGCGCCTCGCGAGAGGCCAACGGCTGTTCCGGAGCGGCTTGCATGGCCGGCAGTTGCAGGCAGAAGTAGCCCAGTTGCACGCAATGGGCCTCAGGCACCCCGGCCCAGCGCGGAACGCTGATACTGTCCCAGGCGCGCAGGCGCCCTTTGATCCGCGCCGCTTCTGCCGGGTCCATGCCCATGGCCTGGTAGTGCTCAGCCTCGATCTCTCCGGCGGTCAAGGTCACGATCCAGGCCTCATCAGCCTGGCTGTAGAGGCCGAAGGCTGCCAATTCGGCATCGTCGGCATGGGGAGCGATCACCATCACCCGCTGGCGCCGATAATCAGGGTCGCGCCAGAGCATCAGTTGCGGCTGGATGCTGATCCGGCAGAAACGCCCGCGCAGCTGCAGTTCGCCACTGGCCAGGGGAGCGGCCAAGCCGCTGAGATTCAGATAGCGCAGGCCATTGGCGCCGCGCTCGAATGCTTGGCGATCGGCAAGCGGGCCGCCCGTTACCTCAACCGCCGGGTCGAGAAAACGCCCCAGCCACGAGCTCTTGACCTGTACGCCCAGCACCAGGGTTTCATCCCCAGCCAACTCCAGCGGCGCCTCCAGCAGCAGACGCCCCGCCTCAAGACGTACAGCGACCTGTTGCGCATCGCCGCCGAAGTCGTAGCGGTAATCATCCTTGGGCGAGTAGAACAGGTGATCGGCAAACCAGGCCTCATGGGCCAGCCAGGCACATACCGCCAGCAACACCGGCAGCCACCAGGCCACCAGGATGCCGAGCACCACCAGCAACACCAGCCCCACCAGCAGAGCGGTTCGTTTGTTGCGCCGGTGGCGCTTGAGCAGTTGCTGCTTGCGACTCATGAGCTGACTCACACCTGGAAGACCGGCACAGGATTACACCAACGATCCTTGTATTCACGGTCGGCACGGCCGAAGGAAAAACGCAGCGGCTTGTTCAAGGCCCGGGCCTGCTCCCAGGCGCTCTGGGTATTGAGGAAACTCAGCACACTGCCGGGGCTGAACTCCCGGGTCTCGGGATCGACACCGCCATTCACGTACTCGACGCTGATCCACTCCGGCGCTTCGACCCGGTAGATCAACTGCACGGCAATGGGCGCATCGTTGAGGAAGATCACGGACCCGATCAGCAGCTCGCGCAGGCGCTCCAGCACCTCGGCCATGCGCTCGGCACCGGTCGCGGCGAAGCCCCAGCGGCGCTGGAACAGGTCGCAATAGATGGCTGCCAGCTCAGGACTGCTGAAATCACCGACTGGCCGTACAACCCCACCCGCTTCTTCCAGCAGACGCAGTTCACGACGCTGGTTGTAGCGAAACTTCTTCGACAACTCCTCGGGGGTACGGGCCATGGCCAACTGCTCGGCCTGGGGCTTGAGGGCCGTGAAGCGTCCCTCGTTCAACGCGGAGAGGTAACGCCCACGATGACGCAGCGCGGCCTGGGCATCGGCGGCGGCAGGCAGGATCAGTTCGGCATTGCCAATATCGAACAGTCCCTTCTTGCCAGCACGCTTGAGCACGTCCTTGGACAGTGCCAGATCGCGCCCCCAGGTGGCGATGGCCGCTTGCAAGTGACCGTCACGCTCCCAGGCCAGGTAGCGCACCGGAATCTGTGCCAGGTCCGCCAGTTGCTCCACCACCAGAGGGTGAGTGGCCACACTGCCACCGAACCGCTGCCAGGCATCGGCATAGGTCGACGCGTCAATGACTGACCAGCCGCGTTCGCGCCAGCCTTGAAATCGATTGAGCATCAGCCCCTCGCGGTCAGATCGGTGACTTGTGGCAAATGCCAGAATACGTCGCGAACGGCGCGATCGGAGAAGCGCTCGCGCAGGCGATCAAGCATCAGCTCGGCACAGACTCGGCGCTGATGCTCATCCATCGCGGCCAGATGCTGCAGCCCTTCGGCCATATGCTCGGCATCCCCCAGCGGAAACAGAATACCCACGCCCTCGACCACTTCCTTCGCGCCACCACAAGCGGTGGCGAGCAAGGGCACGCCGGCCGCCATGGCTTCCAGCAGGACCATACCGAAGGGCTCATGATCGGAACTCAGGGCGAACACGTCGAAGGCACGGAAATAACGTCGGGCCTGGGGCACTTGCCCGAGGAACAGCACGCGATCAGCAACCCCCTGCTCCCGGGCCAGGGACTTCAGGTCTTGCTCCAGGCGGCCGGTGCCAAGAATCGCCAACTGGCTGTGTGGCGGCAGTTGCGGCACGGCGGCGGCAAAGCCTTTCAGCAACGTAGCCTGGTCCTTGTCCGGATGCAGGCGCCCGACGTTGCCAACGATCCAGGCATCGGCGGACAGGCCCAGCTCGCTGCGCGCCTGGGCAGCGCTCAGTTGCTCGGCCTGCAGCGCCTCAAGGTCGATACGGTTGTACAGGGTCTGAATACGCTGCGCCGGCCATTTCGGCAGGCAGGCGCGCATATCGTCACGCACCGCATCCGACACCCCGAGCAAGCTCAAGCGCTTGCGAAACAGTTGGGCAAAGAGCTTGCGGCTGCCGCGCTTGTAATCGGAAAACGCATGATGGACACCGATCACCGGCAAGCCGGTCGCCAACAGGGCGATGTAGATCGGCTTGAAACGGTGGGCGATGCAGAAGCTGAAATTGCGAGACGCGGCGGTCTTGCGCAAGTCGCGGATGGCGCCCAGCTTCAGGCCACGGATGGCCTTGGAGCTGTACTCCATGAACAGCACTTCATCGGACGCGCAGCCCGCGGCGACATCGGCATCGGCGGCCCCGGTGAGGAACACCGTGGTCACTCGATAGCCGCTGCCCGCGAACAGATTGGCGTATTGCCGGGCACAGTCCAGGAACGGCCCGTCATAGCCGTGGCAGAACTGCAGCACATGGCGTTCAGCCGAGAGTGTCATAAGGGTCCACGCCGTCTTTGACCACCAGAATATCTTCCATGATCAGGTACTGCAGGTCAGACCCGTAGAACATATTCAGGGCGTCGGTAGGCGAGCAGATCATCGGTTCGCCACGGCGGTTCAACGAGGTGTTCAGCGACACACCGTTGCCGGTCAGCACTTCCAGGGCCTTCATCATGTCGTAGTAGCGCGGGTTGTATTCGCGCTTGAGCACCTGGGCCCGGGACGTACCGTCCTCGTGGACCACTTCCGGTACGCGGGTCTTCCACTCTTCAGCCACTTCGAAGGTGAAGGTCATGAACGGCGCCGGGTGGTCGACCTTGATCATCTGCGGGCCAACGGTGTCGAGCATCGACGGGCAGAAAGGCCTCCAGCGCTCGCGGAACTTGATCTGTTCGTTGATACGGTCGGCCACGCCTGCGGCGCTCGGGCAACCGATGATCGAACGACCGCCCAGGGCCCGTGGACCGAACTCCATGCGGCCCTGGAACCAGGCCACCGGGTTGCCGTCCACCATGATCTTGGCGATACGCTCCGGGGTGTTGTCGATCTGTCGCCAGGCCGGTTTGTTCGGGTGGCGGGCACAGGCGGCGATCACGTCTTCGTTGCTGTAGGACGGGCCGAGGTAGACGTGTTCCATCTTCTCTACCGGCACCCCACGGGCGTGGGAAACGTAGGCCGCAGCACCGACGGCGGTACCGGCGTCGCCGGAGGCAGGCTGCACGAACAGCTCCTTGACCTCGGGACGGGCAATGATCTTCTGGTTCAGCTTGACGTTCAGCGCGCAGCCGCCAGCGAAGGCCAGCTTGCCGGTTTCCTTGAGGATGTCGCCCAGGTAGTGGTCGATCATCTGCAGGGCCAGCTTCTCGAACAGCGCCTGCATGCTCGCCGCGTAGTGGATGTACGGCTCGTCGGCGATGTCGCCTTCGCGCTTGGGACCCAGCCACTCGATGAGTTTTGGCGAGAAGTAGAAACCCTTGCCTTTCTCTTTGTAGCGGCGCAGGCCGATGACGTTGGCGTAGTCGGTGTTGATCAACAGCTCGCCGTTTTCAAAGCTGGCCAGGCGCGAGAAGTCGTACTTGCTGGCATCGCCATAAGGCGCCATGCCCATGACCTTGAACTCGCCGTCGAGCATTTCGAAGCCGAGGAACTCGGTGATCGCGCCATAGAGGCCGCCCAGGGAGTCCGGATCGAAGAATTCCTTGATCTTGTGGATCTTGCCGTTTTCGCCGTAGCCGAAAAAGGTGGTGGCGTACTCGCCCTTGCCGTCGATCCCCAGGATCGCGGTCTTCTCCTTGAAGCCCGAGCAGTGATAGGCACTGGAGGCGTGGGCCAGGTGGTGCTCCACCGGCTCGATCTTGACCTTTTTCGGGTCAAAGCCCAGTTGCTCCAGGCACCAGACGATCTTCTTGCGGTAGCGCTTGTAGCGACGGTTGCCCATCAGGATCGCGTCCAGGGCGCGGTCCGGTGCGTACCAGTAACGCTTGGCGTAGTGCCAGCGAGCCTTGCCGAACAAGCTGATCGGGGCAAATGGAATCGCGACTACGTCAACGTCGGAAGGCTTGATCCCGGCCTGTTCCAGGCAGAATTTCGCCGACTCGTAGGGCATGCGGTTCTTTGCATGTTTGTCGCGCACGAAACGCTCTTCTTCAGCGGCGGCAATCAGCTTGCCATCGATGTACAGGGCCGCTGAAGGATCATGGCTAAGGGCGCCGGACAGGCCAAGAATCGTCAATGCCACAGGGGTCTAGCCTCGTTTAGTCTGCATGCGGGCGCGATGCGCCTTGAAAATGAAGTGTGCTCGCAATGGGCGAGAAACAACGAAAGGGCGGGATTATAACGTAAAAGCAGGGGCAAGCCTCTAGCGGCAAGCGGCAAGCCAGGGCGCCGCGACCGCCCCACCCCTCAGCCGCCGCCAGCAGCAGCGGCTATAGGTCGCAGGTCAGGCCTCGGCGCTCTGGACGGTCTTGGGCAGCCGCTGATCAATGACTTGATACAAATTGCTGCTTTCAGGCCAGTTGCGCATGAAACGTGCACGATCGCGCGCAAAAGCAGGAGCAAAACTGCTCAGACTGGAGTGCTGACACAGGGAATCCAGATCGATCAGGGCCCAACGATCCTCTTGCCAGAACAGATTGTGCCCCTTGAGGTCGCCATGACTGATGCGCTCCTTGATCAATTCAGCAAACAGCTGGTCCAGCGCCAGCAGTTCCGCCTCCGGTGCTTCGCCACTGTCCACGAACGGCGCAAATCGCTCGATGATGTCTGGCCCGGGCAGGTACTCGGTGACCAGATAGGCGGACCGGCGCAGCCAGAGGAAACGCCGCTCCAACAGCGCCAGTGGCTTGGGCGTGGCGATACCCAGGAACGCCAGGCGATTGCCTTCGCGCCAGGAGTGCCAGGCTCGGCTAGGGCGCCAGAAACGCTTGAGCCAGTGAGCAAAGCCCTTGATGTTGTAACGCTTGATCACCAGCGGTCGGCCGGCCACCTCCACTCGGCCGACGCTGGCCGCGCCACCGGTCTTGTACAGGTGCCCCTGATCGAGCAGGGCATCGGCCTGCTCCAGCACCGGCAGCATCGCCGCCTGCTCTTCGCGGCGGATCGCGCGCAGGGCGAACGGGCCGCGCTGCACGCTAAATAGCGTGCATTCGCGGCCGACCTTGCAGAGAAAGTCCCGCAAGCGCCAGCCACGGACCTTGGCCACCTGCTTCTGCAAGGCCTCCAGCGGCAGGGCATGTTCGCCATTACTCAACAGGTAGTGCACCAGCAACTCTTCGGTGAAGGGCTCCAGGCTCTTGGGCAACTGAGCGAAAAACACCCCAAGGTTCTCCAGGACCTTCTGCCGGGACAAAGGCTTGCCCGCCTCTTCGACGCAGACCCCCGCGCCATCGATCAAATACAGCCGACCGTCATGTTGCAGCAGGTTGTCCAGGTGCAAGTCAGACTGCCACAGCCCCTTGGCGTGCAACTGGCCGAGCGCCCCGAGGGCCTCTGCCAATACCGCGGTCTGCTCATCCGCCAGCACCGGCAGCGCCTCCACTCGTTTCCAGGCGTCGCCCAGGCTCTGCGCACCTTCGAGGAATTCGAACAGCAGCCAGCCGCCCTCGCCGTCCTGCAAACCATCCGCCAGCAGCAACGGCGTCGTCAGCCCCTGCTCCGCCAGCAGGCGCACACCGTGCAATTCCCGCTGAAAATGCCGCGCGGCCTTGGAGCCGACCAACAACTTGGCCAGCACCGGACGCCCGCGCCATACCCCGGCACCGACATAGCGCTGCCCTGGCAAGACCCGCAGCAGGCTCAACAAGTGCAACTGCGCCGGGCCGGCAGCATCCGCCAGTTCCAGACTCAGGGGCAGGGTCGGGCTGCGACCGCTGTTCTTCAGCTCGGACAAGCGCATCAGCGTGCTCCCTTGTGGCTACGGCGAGCATCGAGGCGCGCCATCCAGGCATCCACCAGCGCGCCATCCAGAGGTTGATCGACATAGGCCGCCAGCAGGCCGCGCACGTCATCGGTACTCCACACCGAGGCCCGGCGCAGCAACGGCTCCAGATCCTTGACCCGATCACGCTGGCCAAACAGCAGCGGCCGGGTTTTCTCCAGGTCGATCAATTGCGCCTGATAGCCGTCACCATCGGCCCGCAGGAAAATATGCTTGGGATAGAAGCAGCCATGCACCTGGCGCAAGCCGTGCAGTTGCCGGGCCAGTTGCCCGCACGCCGCAAGCACCGCCTGGCGCTGATCTTCACCCAGCTGGTCCCACTGCAACAACAGCGCATCCAGGTCATCCCAGCCATCCAGGGCGCGGGTCACCAGGATCGCCCGAGACTCGCCATTGACCTTGCGCATCCCGAAGAACACCGCTTGCAGGGCCGGAATGCCCAACTGCTGATAACGGCGAATATTGCGAAATTCACGGGCGAAACTCGGCTCGCCGAACGGCCGGTGCAGCGTCCGGGTCAGGTAGTTGGTCTGGCGCTTGAGGTAGAACCCCCGCCCTTCCACATCCAGGCGAAACACACTGCTGCTGCCGCCACGCCCCGTATTGGGTTCATCCACCGCTTCCAATTGTGTGGCCCACAGCTGGTCGAAAGTGCCAAGGCCGTTGCGCTCCAGCAGCGCACGCTCCTCGGACGCCAGAAAATCAGTCATTCACGCCCCTCGAAAAATCTCACCACGTGGCGAATACGCGCCTTGTCGGAAGCACTCAGCCGGTCCCGCTCGCGGTACTGCAGATAGAAACGCAGGCGCTGAGTGGCCGACAGATGATATTTGGCCACCTTGTCCAGGCAGGCCAGGTCCTTGGTGATCCGGTACTTGAGCCAGAAACCACGCCAGAAATCGCCGTTCGGACAGTCGATCAGGTACAACCGGTCCTGGTCGTCGACCAGCAGGTTGCGCCACTTCAAATCGTTGTGGGTAAAGCGGTGGTCATGCATGACCCGGGTGTAGGCGGCCAGCTGACGACTGATGCCATCCACCCAGCGGCGGTCCTTGAGCCGCGGATCGCTGCGTTCGGCCAGCACCGAGAGGTCCTCGGTCCGTGGCAGCTCGCGGGTGATCATGGCGCCTCGCGAGTAGGCCAGACAACGGCGCTCCAGGCCCCAGGCAACCACATCGGCGGTGGGAATCCCCCACTTGGCGAAGCGCTTGAGGTTCTGCCATTCGAACTTGACCCGGGGCTTGCCCAGGTAACGTCGCAGGTTCTTGCCGGCCCCGGTGTAGCGCTTGACGTAATAGTTGACGCCACCACGCTCGACACGGATGACCTCGGACAACGGGTCGCGAGTCAGGTGCTCGCCCTTTAGGGCAAATACCGCCTCCAGACTGCCGAAATCCTGCGTCAACGCCTGATAGGCCGGGTCCAGGTTCCAGCTCGCCATCAGAGTGCGTCTCCGTACCGTTGCTTGCGGGCGTAGAGCTTGTCCGCCTTGCCTTCGAGCCAGGACAGCAGAGCAGCCTCTTCAGCCAGGATCTGCCGCAGTGGCTGCAGGAAGTAGCCCTTGAGAAAACGCAGCTTGTCGCGACGCGTCAGGCCGATGTCCAACGCCGAGAAATACAGCGCCGCCAGGTCCTTGTTGCGCCAGCGCAGGGTGATCTTCGGCCGGGTCTGGGCCCGATGCAGGTCGATCACCGAAAGCTTCAGCCCCTCGGGCGTGATCGGCCGGTCGGTGTGCAGCAGGAAGTGACAGATGTAGCAGTCGCGGTGGTTGACCCCGGCGCGGTGCATCATGCCGGTCATGCGGGCCACTTCGGCGATCAGCGCGCGCTTGAGCGCAGGCGCCGGCGGCTGCTTGACCCAGTCGAGGCTGAAGTCTTCGAGGCTGACGGTTGGCGCCAGCTCTTCGGTGACGATAAATGAATGCTGATCCGCCGGATTGGCGCCGCGCTCGCCATAAGCCACGGCGGTCATGGTGGGTACGCCCACCTGGTGCAGGCGCTCAAGGGCCTGCCACTCCTGGCCGGCGCCGAGCACCGGCAGCTTGGCGGTGATCAGGTTCTTGACGATCTCGCCCCAGCCGATACCACGATGGATCTTCACGAAATAACCGCGGCCGTCGACTTCCGTACGCAAGGTACGGCGCGCTTCCAGCTCGCGGTAGACCTGGCCCTTGAGCTCCTCCACGGCATCGAACGCATCGCGCCCGGCCCAGAGGCTCTTGAAGGGTTCGGCAAGCATCAACTTCATCGGTGTTGCTCCGCCAGAATCACATCCGCAGCGTGCTGCGGCATGCTGTAAAGGTCGGCCGTCTCGGCGAACGCCAGGCCATTTCGGCCCCAGTCCGCGCGTGCAGCGTCGTCGGTCAACATGGTCGTGAGGTATTGATTGAGCTGGGCCTGTTCAAACGGCTCAGCCAGCACCAGGCCACTCTCGGCCTCGGCGATGTAATGGGCATAGCCGCAGACCGCAGTCACCAGCACCGGCAGCCCGGCCACCAGGGCCTCAAGCAGGACGGTACCGGTGTTTTCGTTGTAGGCCGGATGAATCAGCAGGTCGGCGCCCAGCAGGAACCGCGGGATATCGCTGCGGCCCTTCATGAACTGCACCTGGTCGCTCAAGCCCAGCGCCGCACTCTGCACCAGGAATACCTTGGGGTCGTCCTGGCCGATTACAAACAGCCGGGTGCGTTTTTTCAGCGCCGAAGGCAGGGCCGCCAGCGCCTTCAGGCTGCGATCCACGCCCTTGGTCTTGAACCCGGAACCGATCTGCACCAGCAGCAGCTCGTCATCCTTCAAGGCGAACTCGCGACGGAACTCGGCGCGGATCTCGGCGGCGTTGGCCGGTGCCCGGCGGTCCTGGGCAATGCCCGGCGGCAGCAGGTGAAAGCGCTCCAGCGGGGTGTCGTAATGCTTGATGAACAGCGGCTGCTGGACCTCGGAAATCATCAGGATCTCGGTCTTGGCGTCCTTGGCGAACACCGCCCGCTCGTACTCGGCAAAATGCCGGTAGCGGCCCCAGCGCCGGTACAGGGAGTGACGCAGGTTCTGCGCCTTGTCTTCGAAACAGCCGTCGGCGGCGTAATACACGTCCAGCCCCGGCATCTTGTTGAAGCCCACCAGCCGATCCACCGGGCGCTTGGCCAGGTCAGCCTCCATCCAGGCACTGAGCTTTTCATTGCGACGATGGTTGAACAGCGCCTTGACCGGCGCCACCAGCACTTCGAAACCGGGAGGCACGTCGCCCTCCCAGATCAGCGTGTAGACGCGGATCTGATGCCCGCGCCGCTGGCACTCCAGGGCGATGCGCATGAAGTCGCGCTGCAGGCCGCCGAAGGGAAAATACTTATAAAGGACAAAAGCCAATTGCATCAGCGCGGCTCCTCAGCCAGTAACAAGGCGCTCAGTCGGCTGGCGACTCGCTCGGGGTTCAGGCGAGTGAAGCACAGTGGCCACTCGCGCTTGAGGTCATAGCGCTGCTGGTCCACAGCAGAGGGTTGGTAGGTGCATTTCTTCTGCAGGCATGGCGCGCAGGGAAAGTTGCTGCCCAGGTGGATCTGCACCTTGCCATAGGCGCCGGTCAGGCCCGGATTGGTCGGGCCGAACAGCGAGAGGGTCGGTACATCCAGGGCCGCGGCAAGGTGGCCCAACCCGGTGTCCACGGCCACACAGGCCTGGGCATCGGCCAGCACCCTGGCGACCCCGGCCAGGTTCAGCTTGGGCAGCACCGTGGCGTTTTTCAGGCCACTGGCAATACGCTCCGCCCGGGCTTTCTCGGCGGCATTGCCCCAGGGCAGCTTGACCTCGACGCCGAGCATGCCCATGCGCTCGGTCAGCTCGCGCCAATAGGCTTCGGGCCAGTGCTTGGTGTCCCAGGTGGTGCCGTGCAGGAACAGCACGAAAGGATTCTTGCGTGGCAGTTCCACCAGCTTTTCGACATTCAGGCCGTAGTCGCCCAGCCCTTGTGGCAGGTCGTAGCCCAGGGCCACGGCAAACAGCTGGCGAACCCGCTCCACCGCATGCTGCCCACGAGCCACCGCCAGGCGCCGCGAGTAGAAACGCGACGCCAGAGGCTCACGGGCCGAGTGTTTGTCCAGCCCCGCCACCGGGGCGCGCACGTAGCGAGTCAGCCAGGCGCTTTTCAGCAGGCCCTGGGCATCGATCACCAGGTCGTACTTGGTCGAACGCACGCTCTGCTTGAAGCGGCGCCACTCGCCGCTCTTGATGGTCTGCCAGATATTCTTGCGCCAGCGACGGATCGCCACCGGAATCACCTTGCCGACCGCCGGATGCCAGGTGGGAATCTCGGCAAAGCCTTCTTCCACCACCCAGTCGAACTTGATCCCGGGGATCGCGCGCGCGGCATCGGTGAGTGCCGGCAACGCATGAATCACATCCCCCAGGGAAGAGGTCTTGATCAACAGTACCCGCAACTTATTGAACCTCGACCGGGGAGCCCTGCAAGCGCTGCAAGGCTTCATTCACCGGCTGCGGCAACAACTGGCGCAGGCAGTTGTAATGGCCGAAGCGACAAGTGCGGTCGAAACACGGGCTGCATTCGATGCCCAGGCGCACCACTTCAACCTGATCCGCCAGGGGCGGGGTGAAGCCCGGCGAGGTGGAACCGTACACCGCCACCAGCGGGCGATTCAGCGCCGCCGCCACGTGCATCAGCCCGGAGTCGTTGGACACCACCGAGTCGGCGCAGGACAACAGGTCGATGGCCTCGGCCAGGGAGGTTTCGCCGCTGAGATTGGTCGATTCCTCACGCAACCCGGGAATCAGTCGCCCGCGAATCTCTTCACCCACGGCATGATCGTTCTTCGAACCGAACAGCCAGACCTGCCAGCCCTCGCGGATCTTCGCCTCGGCCACCTGGGCGTAATGCTCGGACGGCCAGCGCTTGGCCTCGCCGAACTCCGCCCCTGGGCACAGCGCCAGCACCGGACGATCCAGCACCAGGCCGAACTTGGCCAGGGCCGCCTCACGGCTTTGCGGATCGATCTGCAGGCTCGGGCGCGGATAAGGCTGGGGCAGTTCGGCGCCCGACTCATAGGCCAGGGCCATGAAGCGCTCGATCATCAGCGGATAACGCGCCTTGTCGAGCTTGCGCACGTCGTTGAGCAGGCCGTAGCGGAACTCGCCACGCCAGCCGGTACGCTTGGGAATCCCGGCAAAGAACGGCACCAGCGCCGACTTCAACGAGTTGGGCAGCAGGATCGCCTGATCGTATTGGCCGGCCAGGGACTTGCCAATACGTCGGCGGGTCGCCAGTTCCAGGGCGCCGTGGCCCAGGGGAAAGCTCAAGGCCTGGCGCACCTGGGGCATGCGTTCGAGAATCGGCCGGCTCCACTCGGGGGCCAGCACGTCGATCTCGCATTGTGGATGACGCTGTTTCAGGCACTCGAAGAGTGTCTGCGCCATCACCATGTCACCGACCCAACTGGGCCCAACGATCAGAATATTCATGTGGTTTCCATAAACGAGCCGGGGAGGCATACGCCTCCCCGCCTCGAGAATCCAGCACCGCGGCCTTCACCGCCGGTTCAGTTTGGGCGAGCCCGCAAGGCCCGCCGAATACATGGTTGGCCTTCTCAGGCCGCTTAGCTTAGCCCCAGCTCGCGCCAAATTCGCAACACTTCCCGTCGTTCGGTCACGAATTGATCACCCGTAATGATTCCAGCCTCATTCTGCAACGCCTGTCGGTGAGCCGCGGAACGGTAGGCTTTGTAGACCTCGCGCAGCAGGCTGGCATCGCTCGCCGGCATCAGCCCGACTTGCTCCAGACCTTCCAGAATGCGGATGTTATCGGTGTAGCGCAGCAATGACGGGTGCTCTTCGGACCACGCCAGGGCCGCGTATTGCACCATAAATTCGATATCGACGATACCTCCGGCGTCCTGCTTGAGGTCGAACGGCGCCGTGGCTTCGAAGGCATTGGCCGCGGTTCCGGCGGCGGTCAGGCGGCTGCCCAGGTTGTCGCGCATCTTGGCCCGCATCTCGCTGACTTCCTGACGCAGCTTGGGCAGGTCGCGCTTCTTGCCCAGTACCACGGCCCGGACCTGTTCAAAGGCCTGGCCGACATCCTGGCTGCCCACCAGCACCCGCGCGCGCACCAGCGCCTGATGCTCCCAGGTCCAAGCCTCGTTCTCCTGATAGCGGGCAAAGGCGCCCAGGGAACTCACCAGCAGACCAGAAGCACCGGACGGCCGCAGGCGCATATCCACTTCATACAGCTGGCCGGAGTTGGTCTGGGTGGTCAGCAGGTGGATGATGCGCTGCCCCAGCCGGGTGAAGAACTGCGCACCGTCGATAGGTTTCGGACCGTCGGTTTCCGCCTGAGGGTCGCCATCATGGATGAACACCAGGTCCAGGTCGGAGCCGTGCCCCAGCTCGATGCCGCCAACCTTGCCGTAGCCGACGATGATGAATCCCGGATCGCACAAGGTGCCGTCGCTGCGCTGTGGTGCACCGTACTTGGCCACGGTCTGGCGCCAGGCCAGGGCCAGCACCTGTTCCAGAATCGCCTCGGCAAGCCAGGTCAGGTAATCACTGACCTTCATTAAAGGCAGGCTGCCGGCGATCTCCGAGGCGGCCACCCGCAAACGGTGAGCCAGCTTGAAGTGGCGCAAGGCCTCCATCTGCTGTTCCAGGTCGTCCTCGGGAATCCGCGTCAGGCGCTCGCGCAGCTCGGCCGCCAGCTCCGGTGCCAACGGCGGCTTGAACAGGCGCCCTTCGTTGAGCAGCTCATCCAGCAGCAGCGGGAAACGGGTGATCTGCTCGGCAATCCATGGGCTGGCCGCGCACAAGGTCAACAAGCGGCGCAAGGCACCGGGGTTTTCGGTGAGCAGCACCAGGTAGGCCGAGCGCCGCGCCACGGCTTCCACCAGCGGCAGCACCCGTTCCAGCACCAGGTCCGGATTGGCGTGTTCCACCGCCTGTGCCAGCAGCCGGGGAATAAAAGCATCCAGGCGCTCGCGTCCCAGGCGTTGCATGGCGCGCAATTGCGGGCTGCCACGCAAACCGGCCAGGGCGCGCAGGGCCTTGGGCGCATCGACGAAGCCGCCTTCCTGCAACTGGCGGCAGGCGGCCTCTTCGTCCTGGGCCTCTTCCCACAGCGGCAGCCATTCGCCGCCCACTACCACCTCGCTTTCGGCCCCCTCGTCCTCATCGGGGTCGGCGATGACCTGACGGAAGTGCCACTCCACCCGTCCGCGCCAGTACATCAACTGTTGGTGGAAGGCCTCCCAGTCGGCAAAGCCGAGCATGAAGGCAATCCGCGCCTGGTCCTGGGGATTGTCCGGCAGCATCTGTGTCTGGCGATCGGCAATGGCCTGGATCGCGTGCTCGGTATAACGCAGGAACTCGTAACCCTCGCGCAGCTCATCGATCACCGCGGCCGGCAAGTAGCCCTGCCCTTCCAGGGTACTCAGCACCTTTAATAGAGGACGCTGCTGCAGACTCAGGTCGCGCCCACCGTGAATCAACTGGAAAGCCTGGGCGATGAACTCGACCTCGCGGATGCCCCCCGAGCCCAGCTTGATGTTGTCGGCCATGCCCTTGCGCCGGACTTCCTGCTGGATCAGCTGCTTCATGGTGCGCAGCGCCTCGATGGCGGAAAAGTCCAGGTAACGGCGATAGACGAACGGCCGCAGCATATCCAGCAACTGCGCGCCGGCAGCCTGATCGCCAGCCACCACTCGGGCTTTGATCATGGCGTAGCGCTCCCAGTCGCGACCCTGATCCTGGTAGTACTGCTCCAGCGCATTGAAGCTCAGCACCAGAGCCCCGGCGGAGCCGTAAGGCCGCAGGCGCATGTCGACCCGGAACACAAAACCGTCGACGGTCATCGGGTCCAGGGCCTTGATCAGGCGCTGGCCCAGGCGAATGAAGAACTCCTGGTTATCCAGGGGACGCTTGACCCCGACCGTTTCACCGCCTTCGGGGTAGGCGAAGATCAGGTCGATGTCCGACGACAGGTTGAGCTCCACCGCCCCCAGCTTGCCCATGCCGAGAATCACCATCTGCTGCGGCTCGCCGCTGCGCCCGCCGGTGGGCACACCGAACTGCTGGGTATGACGCAGATACAGCCATTGATACGCCTGGTCGATGCAGGCGTCGGCCAGGTCGGAAAGGTCGCGGCAGGTCTGCACCAGATCCGCCTGGCGGGTCAGATCGCGCCAGATGATCCGCACCTGCTGTCGGGTGCGCTGGCGTCGCAGCACGCGCCCCAACTGCTCATCGGTTTCGGCCGCCTGCACGGCGGCGGCGATTTGCGCGCACAACTCCCCAGGGGCGAAGCCGCGATCCAGCTCACCGCTGCGCACCAGCTCCAGCAACATCAAAGGGTCACGCAGGCTCTGTTCAATGACAAAGTCGCTGGCCGCACTGACCCGGGCGAATTCGGCCCAGCGCTCGGCGCTCCAATCGGCCAACCCGGGGTCGCCTTCCAGGGCCACGACAGCGCCGCGCAACGACTGCTCTGCGCGGCTGACCAATGGCAAGAGAATCGCGGGGACTGGGGCAAGCGCGGGCAGACTCATGGGCTATCCTTGATCGGCGTGGAAAATGCGGGCGGGGATGGATGTCGAGGGCAAGCGGTCTGATGAACTGTCGAACAAAAGTTAGAAATAGCTGAAAATAGGTTTTTTTTAGCAGGCAGCATCAATTTATTACCTATTCCCGTTAGCCTTCGACCAACAGTAACGATTATTCTCACAACGCAGCAGGAGGCCACAAGCCGCTCTTCTGTAGTTTTACTACTCGTATATACATTCGAAAGGCTGAAATGGCCGACGATTTGTAGTAAAACTACACGCCGCCGGATCAACCTCCGGCAATCCAAGAATTTATAATCGTCTGCCCACAAGGCCAGTCGCAAACTCAGGCAACCGATTCTGGAAGCCTTTCCGCCCTGGAGCAAGCCATGCAAGACCTCGATCCCGTCGAAACCCAGGAATGGCTGGACGCCCTGGAATCGGTTCTCGACAAAGAAGGCGAAGACCGTGCTCACTATCTGATGACCCGTATGGGCGAACTCGCGACCCGCAGCGGCTCGCAACTGCCTTACGCCATCACCACGCCGTACCGCAACACGATTCCCGTCACCCACGAAGCACGCATGCCTGGCGACCTGTTCATGGAACGCCGCATTCGCTCGCTGGTACGTTGGAACGCGTTGGCCATGGTCATGCGTACGAACCTGAAAGATTCTGACCTGGGCGGTCACATCTCCAGCTTCGCCTCCAGCGCCACTTTGTATGACATCGGCTTCAACTACTTCTTCCAGGCCCCGACCGACGAACACGGCGGCGACCTGATCTACTTCCAGGGTCACGCATCGCCAGGCGTCTACGCCCGTGCGTTCATGGAAGGCCGCATCACCGAAGACCAGATGAACAATTTCCGCCAGGAAGTCGATGGCAATGGTCTGTCCTCCTATCCGCACCCGTGGCTGATGCCAGACTTCTGGCAGTTCCCGACCGTTTCCATGGGCCTGGGCCCGATCCAGGCGATCTACCAGGCGCGTTTCATGAAGTACCTGGAAGCACGCGGCTTCATCCCGGCCGGCAAGCAGAAAGTCTGGTGCTTCATGGGCGACGGCGAGTGCGACGAGCCGGAATCCCTGGGCGCGATCTCCCTGGCCGGCCGCGAGAAGCTGGACAACCTGATCTTCGTCATCAACTGCAACCTGCAGCGCCTCGACGGCCCGGTTCGCGGCAACGGCAAGATCATCCAGGAACTCGAAGGCGTGTTCCGCGGTGCCCAGTGGAACGTCAACAAGGTGGTCTGGGGCCGTTTCTGGGACCCACTGCTGGCCAAGGACGTCGACGGCATCCTGCAACGCCGCATGGACGAAGTCATCGACGGCGAGTACCAGAACTACAAGGCCAAGGACGGTGCATTCGTCCGCGAGCACTTCTTCAACACCCCTGAACTCAAGGCGATGGTTGCCGATCTGTCCGACGACGAGATCTGGAAGCTCAACCGTGGCGGCCACGACCCGTACAAGGTCTATGCGGCCTACCACGAAGCGGTCAACCACAAAGAGCAGCCGACCGTCATCCTGGCCAAGACCATCAAGGGTTATGGCACCGGCGCCGGCGAAGCGAAGAACACCGCGCACAACACCAAGAAAGTCGACGTTGAAAGCCTGCGGCTGTTCCGCGACCGCTTCGACATTCCGGTGAAAGACGACGACATCGAAAACCTGCCGTTCTTCAAGCCTGAAGAAGGCAGCGCCGAAGCCCGCTACCTGAGCGAGCGTCGTGCTGCACTGGGCGGTTTCGTGCCTCAGCGTCGCGCCAAGAGCTTCAGCATCCCGACTCCGCCACTGGATACCCTCAAGGCCATCCTCGACGGTTCCGGCGACCGCGAAATCTCCACCACCATGGCCTTCGTGCGGATCCTCGCGCAGCTGGTCAAGGACAAGGAAATCGGCCAGCGCATCGTCCCGATCATCCCGGACGAAGCCCGTACCTTCGGTATGGAAGGCATGTTCCGCCAGTTGGGCATCTACTCCTCCGTCGGCCAGCTCTACGAGCCCGTCGATAAAGACCAGGTGATGTTCTACCGCGAAGACAAGAAGGGCCAGATCCTCGAAGAAGGCATCAACGAAGCAGGCGCCATGAGCTCCTTCATCGCGGCCGGTACTTCGTACTCCAGCCACAACCAGCCAATGCTGCCGTTCTACATCTTCTATTCGATGTTCGGCTTCCAGCGTATCGGCGACCTGGCCTGGGCTGCCGGCGACAGCCGTACCCGTGGCTTCCTGATCGGCGGTACTGCCGGCCGTACCACTCTCAACGGTGAAGGCCTGCAGCACGAAGACGGCCACAGCCACATGCTGGCCGGGACCATCCCGAACTGCCGCACCTTTGATCCAACCTACGGCTACGAGCTGGCGGTGATCATCCAGGACGGCATGAAGAAGATGACCGAAGAGCAACAGGACGTCTTCTACTACATCACCGTGATGAACGAGTCCTACCAGCAGCCAGCCATGCCGGCCGGGGTCGAGGAAGGCATCATCAAGGGCATGTACCTGCTGGAAGAAGACACCCGCGAAGCCGCGCACCACGTGCAGCTGATGGGCTCCGGCACCATCCTGCGTGAAGTCCGCGAAGCCGCGAAGATCCTGCGTGACGAGTTCAACGTCGCTGCTGACGTGTGGAGCGTGACCAGCTTCAACGAACTGCGTCGCGACGGCCTGGCCGTAGAGCGCAGCAACCGTCTGCACCCTGGCCAGAAGCCAAAGCTGAGCTACGTCGAAGAGTGCCTGAGCGGCCGTAAGGGTCCGGTCATCGCCTCCACCGACTACATGAAGCTGTTCGCCGAGCAGATCCGCCAGTGGGTCCCATCCAAGGAATTCAAAGTCCTGGGCACCGACGGTTTCGGCCGCAGCGACAGCCGCAAGAAACTGCGTCACTTCTTCGAAGTAGACCGTCACTTCGTGGTGTTGGCAGCCCTGGAAGCCTTGGCTGACCGTGGTGACATCGAACCTAAGGTCGTGGCTGAAGCCATCACCAAGTTCGGTATCAACCCGGAAAAACGCAACCCACTGGACTGCTGAGGAGACTTTCTGTGAGCGAACTCATTCGCGTACCTGACATCGGCAGCGGTGAAGGTGAAGTAATCGAACTGATGGTCAAGGTCGGCGATCGCATCGAAGCCGACCAGAGCATCCTGACCCTCGAGTCGGACAAGGCCAGCATGGAAATCCCTGCACCGAAGTCCGGCGTGGTCAAAAGCCTGAAGGTGAAGCTGGGCGACCGCCTGAAAGAAGGCGACGAACTGCTGGAACTGGAAGTCGAGGGCGCCGCCGCTGCGGCCCCTGCCCCTGCCGCCGCTGCGCCAGCACCTGCACAACCAGCCGCAGCACCTGCTGCTGCCGCTCCGGCTGCCGCACCTGCCAGCGCCTCGGTGCAACAGGTGCACGTGCCGGACATCGGCTCGTCGGGCAAGGCCCAGATCATCGAGATCCAGGTCAAGGTCGGCGATACCGTCGAGGCTGATCAGTCGCTGATCACCCTCGAATCCGACAAGGCCAGCATGGAAATCCCCTCGCCGGCTGCCGGCGTGGTCGAAAGCATCAGCGTCAAGCTCAACGATGAAGTCGGCACTGGCGACCTGATCCTGGCCCTGAAAGTGGCCGGCGCCTCGGCTCCTGCCGCTGCCGCCCCGGCCCAGACCGCCGCTCCGGCCACCGCTGCGCCTGCGCCAGCCGCTGCGCCAGCTGCGCCAGCTGCGCCAGCTGCGCCAGTGGCCGACAGCGTCCAGGACATCCACGTTCCGGACATCGGCTCGGCCGGCAAGGCCAAGATCATCGAAGTGCTGGTCAAGGCCGGCGACAGCGTCGTCGCCGACCAGTCGCTGATCACCCTCGAGTCCGACAAGGCGAGCATGGAAATTCCATCGCCTGCCGCCGGTATCGTGGAAAGCGTGTCGATCAAGCTGGACGACGAAGTCGGTACCGGCGACCTGATCCTCAAGCTCAAGGTCAAGGGCGCAGCCCCGGCAGCCGCTCCGGCACCTGCCGCCGCACCTGCTCCAGCCAAGGCTGAAGCGGCTCCTGCCGCCGCCGCGCCTGCAGCTCCAGTTGCCGCGCCAGCCAAGCCAGGCGCGAAAGTTCACGCCGGCCCGGCTGTACGCCAACTGGCCCGCGAATTTGGCGTCGAGCTGAACGCCGTGAGCGCCAGCGGCCCACACGGTCGCATCCTCAAGGAAGACGTGCAGGTCTACGTCAAGGCGATGATGCAGAAGGCCAAGGAAGCACCGGCTGCCGGCGCAACCGGTGGCGCGGGCATCCCGCCGATCCCGGTCGTGGACTTCAGCCGCTTCGGTGAAATCGAAGAAGTGCCGATGACCCGCCTGATGCAGGCCGGCGCCGCCAACCTGCACCGCAGCTGGCTGAACGTGCCACACGTGACGCAGTTCGATTCGGCGGACATCACCGAACTGGAAGCCTTCCGCGTTGCCCAGAAGGCCGTGGCCGAGAAGGCCGGCGTCAAGCTGACCATCCTGCCGCTGCTGCTCAAGTCCTGCGCCCACCTGCTCAAGGAACTGCCGGATTTCAACAGCTCCCTGGCGCCAAGTGGCAAAGCGATCATCCGCAAGAAGTACGTGAACATCGGCTTCGCCGTGGACACCCCGGATGGCCTGCTGGTGCCGGTGATCAAGAACGTCGACCAGAAGAGCCTGCTGCAACTGGCAGCCGAGGCCGCTTCCCTGGCAGAAAAAGCCCGGACCAAGAAGCTTTCCGCGGACGAGATGCAAGGCGCCTGCTTCACCATCTCCAGCCTCGGGCACATTGGCGGCACCGGCTTCACGCCGATCGTCAACGCGCCGGAAGTGGCAATCCTCGGTGTGTCCAAGGCCACCATCCAGCCCGTCTGGGACGGCAAGGCCTTCCAGCCGAAACTGATGCTGCCGCTGTCCCTGTCCTACGATCACCGTGTGATCAACGGCGCGGCCGCCGCACGCTTCACCAAGCGTCTGAGCGACCTGCTGGCGGACATCCGCACCATTCTGCTGTAACTCGCGGACCGGCCTTCCCATCATGGGTGGGCCGGTAGCGCACGCTTTCCGAGCGCCACGCTCGTACCTCAACCCCGTCAATTTGGCGGGGCTTTTTTTGCCAGAAAAACGTCGCCAATAGCCCGTCATTGTCCGAGCCAACACTGCAAAAAAGTTACTTTGCAGAAATCCTTCTGCCTGCCGATACAGGTTTATAGCACTTAGCCTTCATCTTACTTGTCAGTCGATGCAGCATGATGCAACCTTGCCGCAGGCAACAGTAAAGAGGGCGTGAGCCCGGCGCGATCAGCAATTTCGAAGCGAGTTTCCCCATGAAAAGCCAACCCGATGCCGCCAGCCGTATGGCGGCCGAGGTAGTGACGCAGTTGCCCGTGCCCTCGCGGCTCGGCATGTTGCGTTTCGAACGGCTGAATGAAGCGAGCTGGGCGCTGCTGTTTCTCGACCCCAATTGCGAACGTCAGTTCGGCCTGCCTGCCGTCGAACTCTGCGCCCTGGTGGGCTCGCCCTACGCCAGCCTGATGGAGCCCGAAGCGCGCTATCAGCTGCACGACACCATCCAGCAGCAACTGAGCAACAGCCCCCATTACCTGATCCGCTACACCCTGCACACTGGGCAAGGCCCATTGAGCATCCTGGAGCTGGGCGAAGCCTACAAACAGCACAACCGACACCTGCTGCGCGGCTACCTGCTGGTGGTCGAAGGGCTGTTCAGTGACGCGTCGCCCATGCCGGTCCTGGACCTGGAAACCCAGAACACCCGCCTGCAGATTGCCCTGGAACTCAACCAGCGGGCCCAGCAGGAACAACTGCAGCACCTGGAACGGGTACGTGCGCAGCAGGACCTGATTCTGCTCCTGACCCGCCAGCGCTACAGCAGCGGCAACTCCCTGAAGGAAGCTGCCGAGCTGATTACCCGCAGCGCCTGCGACATCTACCAGATCGACTGCGCGAGTATCTGGAACCTCGAAGACCAGCGCCTGGTACCTATTGCCGCCTATCACCGCGGCCCCCAGGAATACCGGATGCCGGAGCCGATCGACGCCAGCAGCTTCCCCGACTACCTGGAAGCCCTGCACAGCTGCCGCGCCATTGATGCACAGAACGCCATGCGCGACCCGCGCACCCGGGAGATGGCCGAAAGCCTGCGCCCACGGGACGTGAACGCCATGCTCGACGCCAGCATCCGCATCGACGGCCAGGTGGTCGGCGTGCTGTGCCTGGAGCAGACCGGCATGACCCGCTCCTGGCAGTCCGACGAAATCGCCTTTGCCGGTGAGCTGGCGGACCAGTTCGCCCAGGTCATCAACAACCACAACCGACGCGCCGCCACCAGCGCCCTGCACCTGTTCCAGCGGGCCGTGGAACAAAGCGCCAACGCCTTCCTGCTGGTCAACTGCGACGGCGTGGTGGAGTACGTCAACCCGAGCTTCACCGCGATCACCCAATACAGCACCGAAGAGGTTCACGGCCACCGCCTGTCCGAACTGCCAGCCCTGGAAAACCTCAGCGAGCTGCTGTTCGATGCCCCTTCCAGCCTGGCCAAGAGCAACAGCTGGCAAGGCGAGTTCAAGAGCCGACGCAAGAACCTCGAGCCCTACTGGGGCCAGCTGTCGATTTCCAAGGTGTACGGCGACAATCGCGAGCTGACCCACTACATCGGGATCTACGAAGACATCACCCAGACCAAGCTCGCCCAACAACGCATCGAGCGCCTGGCCTACACCGACAACCTGACCAACCTCGGCAACCGCCCTGCGTTTATCCGCAACCTCGACGAGCGTTTCGCCCGAGACAGCGATACCCCGATCAGCCTGCTGCTGGTGGACATCGACAATTTCAAGCGGATCAACGACAGCCTTGGCCACCAGACCGGCGACAAACTGCTGATCAGCCTGGCCCGGCGCCTGCGCAACAGCCTGAGCCCCAGTGGCAGCCTGGCCCGTTTCGCCAGCAACGAATTCGCCGTACTGCTGGACAACACCGACCTGGAAGCCGGGCAACAGATCGCCAGCCAGTTGCTGATGACCCTGGACAAGCCGATGTTCGTCGACAACCAGCTGATCAGCGTTACCGGCTCGGTGGGCCTGGCCAGCGCGCCACTGCACGGCCGCGACCCGCAGACCCTGATGCGCAACGCCGGCCTGGCCCTGCACAAGGCCAAGGCCAACGGCAAGCACCAGGTCCAGGTGTTCACCGAGGCCCTCAACGCCGAAGCCAGCTACAAACTGTTCGTCGAAAACAACCTGCGCCGCGCCCTGACCCAGAACGAGCTGGACGTGTTCTATCAGCCCAAGCTGTGCCTGCGCAGCGGTCGCTTGCTGGGCATGGAAGCACTGCTGCGCTGGAACCACCCGGAAAAGGGCATGATCCGCCCGGACCAGTTCATCAGCGTGGCGGAAGAAACCGGCCTGATCATCCCCATTGGCAAGTGGATCGCCCGCCAGGCCTGCCGCATGAGCAAGCAACTGACCGCCGCCGGCATGGGCAACCTGCACGTGGCCATCAACCTGTCGCCCAAGCAGTTCTCCGACCCGGACCTGGTAGCCTCCATCGCCAGCATCCTCAAGGAAGAACAGCTGCCCTCTTCACTGCTGGAACTTGAGTTGACAGAGGGCTTGCTGCTGGAAGCCACCGACGACACCCACCAGCAGCTGGAGCAACTGAAGAAACTCGGCCTGACCCTGGCCATGGACGACTTCGGCACCGGCTACTCGTCCCTGAGTTACCTGAAGAAATTCCCCATCGACATCATCAAGATCGATCGCAGCTTCATCCACGAGATCCCCGATAACCAGGACGACATGGAAATCACCTCCGCAGTGATCGCCATGGCCCACAACCTGAAGATCAAGGTGGTCGCCGAAGGCATCGAAACCGCCGAACAGCTGGCCTTCCTGCGCCGCCACCGCTGCGACGTCGGCCAGGGCTACCTGTTCGACCGGCCGATTCCCGGCTCCGAGCTGATTGCCAAGCTCAAGCGCTATCCCCGCGGCCCAATTGCCTGACAGCGCTGTAACACTCGGGCAAACTGCGTGTCTGATTAATTACTCAATCCCACCCTGACTGAGAGGACTGATCATGGTTCTGCGCTCGGAAATTCTGGTGAAAAAAAACGTGCTACCGACCAAAGAACAAGCTCTGCCTGGCCGCGAAACCCCGATGACACTGCCTGAAAAGCACTTTGTCTTCGAAGACACCCCGCTGCTGGGTCCGTTCTTCCAGGACGTCGACTTCGCGATCTTCGGCCTGGGCTGTTTCTGGGGCGCCGAACGTCGCTTCTGGCAGCGCGAGGGCGTGGTCAGCACCGTGGTCGGTTACGCCGGCGGCTTCACGCCGAACCCGACATATGAAGAGGTCTGCTCGGGCTTAACCGGCCACACCGAAGTGGTACTGGTGGTGTATGACAAGGCCAAGGTCAGCTACAAAGAACTGCTGGCGATGTTCTGGGAACTGCACAACCCGACCCAGGGCATGCGCCAGGGCAATGACATCGGCACCCAGTACCGCTCGGTGATCTACACCACCAACCCGGCCCAGCTGGAGCAGGCGCTGCACAGCAGGGACGTGTTCCAGGCGGAGCTGACCAAGGCCGGCCTGGGCACCATCACCACGGAAATCGAAGAAGCGCCGACCGTGTACTTCGCCGAGGCTTACCACCAGCAGTACCTGGCGAAGAACCCGGAAGGCTATTGCGGGATCGGCGGCACCGGAGTGACTTGCCCCATTTGAAGCAGCTGCGAGCTGCAAGCCTCAAGCTGCAAGAAGTTCATCGTCGACTTGAGGCTTGCCGCTTGCCGCTTATAGCTTGCGGCTCGTAGCTGCTACTCAGCTATGAGCCAGTCCATCTGCCAGCCGCCCTGGGTCTGGCCGAGCTTCTTCGACAGCCAGGGCAGCAGCTCGCGCAATTCCTCTTCCAGGCCCCAAGGCGGGTTGGCGATCGCCAGGCCCGAGCCGTTCAGGCTGTTGGGCGTATCCAGCGGATGCACCAGCAATTCCACCCGCAGCAACTTCGGCGCACCGGTGCCGGCCAGGTCCTGGTAGAAACGCCGCAGGGCGCGCTGGTCCTTGACCGGGTACCAGATGGCCGCCACGGTCTGCCGCATGCGGCCGATGGCTTCCTTGAGCGATGCCGCGCAGCGCTGCATCTCGTCCAGTTGCTCGAAAGGCGGGTCGATCAGCATCACCGCGCGCTTTTCCGCGACCGGCAGCAGGGCCCGGGCCACATGCCAGCCTTCCCCCAGGTGCACCGCCACCCGGCGATCACCCTTCATGTTGTCCTTGAGCAGCAGGCCGTCGTCCGGGTGTTTCTCGTTGAGCAGCACCCGGTCCTGGGAACGGGTCAGGCGCCGTGCCAGCTCCGGCGAACCCGGGTAGTAACGCAGCTCGCCGTCCGGGTTCATCTTGTGCAGCACCTGCATGTAGTCGGCGGTCAGCGCCGGCAGGTCCTCGTCCCCCCACAAACGGGCGATGCCTTCCAGGTATTCGCCGGTGCGCGTGGCCTGGTCGCCCTTGAGGTCATACAGGCCGATGCCGGCGTGGCTGTCGAGGTAGGCGAACGGCTGCTCCTTGCGCGACATCAGGGCGATGAGGCGGGTCAGGGTCAGGTGTTTGAAGACGTCGGCGTGATTGCCGGCGTGGAAGGCGTGACGATAGTTCATGGTTGCTCCTGCGCAGGAGCGCAAGTTTACCTTGTGTGCAGCCTGTCGTCAGTTCACAGCAGGCCCGTACCCGGCGCAGTCGACGACGGGTACGGGGAAAGCCTCAGGCGAACTCGTGGCCGACTTCGGACCACAGGCTGACCCGCCGGCCGGACGCTTCGAACACCTCGATCTCACGCTTGATTCCGCCGCTGTCTTGCCAACCCGGCAGGTCGAGCACAATCAGCTCCTCCATCATCGCCATGTACAGCGCATCGACCGGCGCCCAGAGCTTGCCGATGGCGGCGTTGTCCTTGCCCGCCAGGCACAGGTTGATCGGGTGGGACATGCTCACCTGGCTGAACACGGCATGCCCGGCCTCCAGTATCTGCGCCGCCACCTGGTTGCACTTGAGAAAACGCTCATTGATGACGGCCGGCTCGGAGTGACTGTAGGGGCAGGCGAGGAAAATCTTGCGCATCGTGACCTCGAAATCATGGGGAGGTGGAGCGGGCCATTCAGGCCCGCGCGGGTTGCAGGGCAAAGGCCGCGGCCTGTTCCTGCTCTTGTTGCTCATAACGCTGGGCGGCCGGCACCGAGATACGAATGGCGATCGCCACCGCCAGCAGGCCGCCGAACAGTTTGCCGAACAGAATCGGCAGGATCAGGCTTGGCTGGAAGTTCGCGGTGAACGCCAGGTGGTCGCCGATCAGCGCCTGGGCACAGACCCCGAGGGCCACGCACAGCACCTTGTCGCGGGCAGTCATGTGCTTGAACAGGTGGTAGGTGGCGATGATATTGGCGAACACCATGACAAAGCCCGCCGCACCGGTGCTCGACAGGTTCAGTTGGCGCCCCAGCAGTTCCATGGGCTTCTTGCAGTAGCGCTGGAACAGGTAGCAGATGGGGAAGGTGCCAGCGAGCATGATGCCGATGTAGCCAGCGATCTCGATGGCCCGGAACAGCTCCTTCTCGTCGGCGAACATCGGGTCGAAGCCCCAGCCGCCGAAGTTGATGCTGAAGAACTTGGTGAAGTGCTCGACGATGCTCAGCGCCAGGATCAGCTTGATCGCCGCGTCCATGATCTTGCCGAACACCAGGAAGCCCTTGACCATCATCTGCGGCCGGTAGCGCAGCCCCGCCGCCAGCAGGAAGCAGAACACGAACAGCGGCGCCAGCAGCTTGAGCATGTCGACGAAGCCCAGGGACAGGTAATACAGCGCCTCGGAGTTGGTGGAAACGATGTCCCGCACCGGCAACTGGGTCGCGGTGATGATCAACAGCGACATCAATACCGCGAACGGAATGCTGATCAGCCCGGCCATGGCGCCCAGGGCCAGGTACTTGTGGTCCTTGCGCTCGAGCATCGTCAGGCCCACCGGGATCAGGTAGACGATGGTCGCCCCCGAGGTGTAGCCCACCAGCATCGCGGTGATCCACAGGTCACGATTGGCGGTCAGGGCATTGGCCAACTGGTAGCCGCCCATGTCCACGGCGATGATCGACAGCGCCGCAATCGACACATCCGACCCCAGGGCGTTGAAAAACGGCCCCAACGCATGGGAAATGCCCTGCGACAGGTAGGGAATCGCCACCATGATCCCGGCCTGGGCCAGGAACACCGGGCCGATGGAGTGGATACCGTTGACGAACTCCTTACCCAGGCCACTCTCGGGCTTGATGATGGATGACAAGGCGCCGATCACGGCGCCCAGCATGATCAGGTAAATGACGTAGTTTCCAAATTCAGCCATGTGGGTTCATCTCTCTGAGCGTCATTTATAGGGTTCCCCCACCGGGGAAGTTCTTGTTGAGGCCAGCACGGGTTACCCATCGCACAGGTGGCGATGGAGCAGGTGAGGAAACACAGGGCATATCCCGTGCCACAATGTGTATTAGTTGTGGTTTTTACAGGAAAACAACCAAATATCGGTCACAAAAACCATCCGGTGTGGCCCCGGCAGGCCGACAGCCCTATTGAAACCTCATGACTGCTGAGCATTGTGAAACGTGCAAGTAAATGCTTAACTTTTCCAGCGAACTTGACCGAATACGCACATTTCTGAGTCATGAGTGTGCCTAAGTAACAAAAAATGCCCATTTGTGTGGCGAAGTACCACTAACGGAAAACACCATGCGCCCCAACGAACGACGACAGCACATTCTCGAACTCCTGCGCCAGCGCGAGCGGATCTCCGTGGAAGAGCTGGCGCGCATCACCGCCACCTCCCAGGAAACCATCCGCCGCGACCTCAGCGAACTGGCGGAAAGCGGCCTGGTCACCAAGTTCCACGGCGGTGCGGCGCTGCCACCGACCGGCGAGCACGAAAACACCTTCCAGACCCGCATGAACGAACACGCGGTGGAGAAACGCGCCCTCGCCCGCTACGCCGCCGGCCTGTTCTGCGCGGGTGACAGCATCTTCATCGATACCGGCACCACCACCCTGTTCTTCGCTCGCGAACTGGCGCAGCACACGCGCCTGACGGTCATCACCAACTCCCTGCCGATCGCCGGCTGCATTGGCGAATCGGGCAACCGGGTGTTCATGATCGGTGGCGAATATCGCCCCGACTCGACCCAGAACGTCGGCACCCTGGCCCTGGAGCAGATCACCCGCTTCAACGCCGAGCATGCCGTGATCACCATCGGTGCACTGAATGAAGACGGCGCCATGGATTTCTCCATCGAAGAAGCCGAAGTGGCCCGTGCGATGATTGCCCAGGCCCGCCAACTGACGGTCATCGCCGACTCATCGAAGCTGGAACGCCGTGGCCTGTTCAAGGTATTCCCGCTGGAGCGCATCGACCGCCTGGTGATCGATCGCCAGCCTGGTGCCGAGCTGCTGGCCGCACTGGAGAAGGCCGGCGTGGACGTGCATGTCGTGGCACAGCCCTGAGCCCCGGACTATTGCAGGAAATAGTTTTCCACAGCAAAAACCACAGCAAAGCGACCGATAAATGACCGAATAGAAAATAAAAACAACAACTATGGCGCGCATTATGCTTTGATTCCTGCACAGATTCTTGGATGTTACCGCAGGAAACAGGCATTTATATGACCGAACTTTATCCGAACAATGTGACTTTCGATGTGGCCGTCGTCGGTGGCGGGGTCGTCGGTTGCGCCATGGCCCGGCGCTTTGCCCTGGAAGGCGCACGGGTGGTGCTGCTGGAAAAGGGCAGCGACATTCTTTCCGGCGCCAGCAAGGCCAACAGCGCCATCCTGCACACCGGCTTCGATGCCCCCAGTGACAGCCTGGAATTGCAGTGCATGCAGGCCGGCTACCAGGAATACCTGGAAATTCACTCGGCGATGAACCTGCCACTGCTCAAGTGCGGGGCACTGGTGGTGGCCTGGAACGCCGAGGACCAGGCCAAGCTGCCGGGGATCCTCGCCCAGGCCCAGGCCAATGGGGTCGACAATGCGCGCCTGTTGGAACGCAGCGAGATCCTCGCCCTTGAACCGCATCTGGCCAATCACGCCGTGGGCGCGGTGCTGGTGCCCGACGAACACCTGATCGACCCCTGGTCCGCGCCCCTGGGCTACCTGCAACAGGCCATGGCCCACGGCGCCCGGGTGCAGTTGCAGTGCGAGGTGCAGCAAGGCCAGTTCGACGGTGACGCCTGGACCCTGCATACCAACCAGGGCACCTTGCGCAGCGCCCAGGTGATCAACTGCGCCGGGCTGTTCGGCGACACCCTGGAGCACAACCTGCTGGGCCACAGCGAATTTCGCATCATGCCGCGCAAGGGCCAGTTCGTGGTCTTCGACAAGGCCGCGACCAAACTGCTGGAGCGCATCGTCCTGCCGGTGCCCAACGAACGCACCAAGGGCATCGTTCTGACCCGCACCGTCTACGGCAACCTGCTGGTGGGGCCCACCGCCGAGGAACAGGAAGACCGGGTGCATGCTGGGCTCGACGGCCCGACCCTGCAAAGCCTGATCGACGCCGCCGTGGAGCGGATTCCCGCCCTCGCGGGGATGCCGGTCACCGCCACCTACGCCGGGCTGCGTCCCGCCAGCGAAAAGAAGGAATACCGGATCCAGGCCGACCACTCCCGGCACTGGATCACCGTCGGCGGCATCCGCTCCACCGGGCTCACCGCCGCCCTGGGCATTGCCCGGCACGTCTACGGCCTGTACAGCCAGCGCCGCCAGCACCATCCGGTGCGGGAGCCGGTTTGGCCGCAGATGCCCAACCTCGCGGAGCACTTGCCCCGCGACTGGCAACGCCCCGGCTATGGCGAAATCGTCTGCCATTGCGAACTGGTGACCCGTCGCGAAATCGAGAGCGCCTTGCACAGCCCCCTGCCCCCTGGCGATCTGGGCGGGCTCAAGCGTCGCACCCGCGCCTGCATGGGTCGCTGCCAGGGTTTCTATTGCTCGGCCCAGGTCGCCGAACTCAGTGCCAGCCAGCTGGCCGTCCCACTTGCCACAGGTCGTTGCCATGAACAGCACTGAACTTCTTCAGGCCGAAGCGGCCATTATCGGCAGCGGCCCGGCGGGCCTGGCGGCCGCCATTGAACTGCGGCGCCAGGGCATCGGCCCGGTGATTGTCATCGAGCGTGAAAGCGAGGCCGGCGGCATTCCCCGGCACTGCGCTCACCCGCCCTTCGGCATGGGTGAATACCAGCGTGTTCTCAGTGGCCCGGCCTACGCTCGGCGCAATGTCGAGGCCGCGTTGCAGGCCGGCGTGGTCGTGCTGCTGCGCCACACCGTGGTCAGCCTGGAACCCGGCGGCCTGTTGCGCCTGGCCAGCCCCGACGGGCCGCGGCAGATCCAGGCACAAAAGGTCCTGATCGCCACCGGCGCCCGGGAAACCCCGCGCTCGGCACGCCTGCTGTCCGGCGACCGCCCGGTGGGCGTGATCAACACCGGAGCGTTGCAGAACTTCCTTTATATGCAGCACCTCAAGCCCTTTGAGCGGCCGCTGATCGTCGGCACCGAGCTGGTCAGCCTGTCCGCCGTGCTCAGTTGCCGGCGCGCCGGAATCCGCCCGGTGGCGGTGCTCGAAGCCAACACCCGGGCAACCGCACGCTGGCCGCTGTCGCTGTTTCCACGCTTGCTGGGCATCCCCATGCATTTCGGCGCGCAACTGCTGGCGATCAATGGCACCGGCCGGGTGGAATCGGCCCAGGTGCGCCTGGCCGACGGTCAGCTGCGCGAGATTGCCTGCGACGGCGTGCTGCTCACGGGCCAGTTCACCCCGGAATCGAGCCTGGTGCGCCAGAGCCACCTGCAACTGGACAGCAGTAGCGGCGGGCCGAAGATCGACCAGTACGGGCGCTGCTCGGACCCGGCCTACTTCGCCGCCGGCAACCTGCTGCGGCCGATCGAGACGGCCGGCTGGTCGTACCGTGAAGGGCGGCGCATCGGCAGCCTGATGGCCCTGGCCCTGTGCGGCCAGCTACCCGCCCCGCATGACGCGCTGACCCTGAAATACGCAGAGCCGATCAAGCTCGGCGTACCGAGCCGGCTGGTGCGCGGCGAGCTTGCGGGCCTGCGGCACATCCAACTGCGGGTCAGCCGGGCGGTCAGTGGCACCTTGCGGGTCCGCGCCCAAGGCCTGGACCTCTGGAGCCGCCCGGTCTCGGCGCTGCCGGAACGGCGCCTGCTGATTCCCCTCAAGGATCTGCAACTGCCGGAACACCTCGACCAACTGGACATCTGCATCGACTAGGCCCGTCCCACAACAAGAGAAAAGACCATGCGAATAGCCGCACTTGACCAGGGCACCACCAGCACCCGCGTACTGGTCGTGGACATGCAAGGCCGTGCCGACATCCAACTGGCGCTGCGCCACCAGCAGCACCACCCGCGTCCGGGCTGGGTCGAGCACGACCCGCTGGAACTGCTGGCCAACCTGCAACGCTGCCTGGAAGCCACCGGCCGGGTCGACGCCATCGGCCTGGCCAACCAGGGCGAAAGCTGCCTGGCCTGGGACGCCATCAGTGGCGCACCGCTGTCCCCGGTGATCGTCTGGCAGGACAACCGCAGCGCCGCACGCATCGAGGAACTGCGGGCCAATGGCGCCGAAGCCCTGACCCTGGAACGCGCCGGGCTGCCCCTGGACGCCTATTTTTCCGCCAGCAAGCTGGCCTGGATCGTGGAAAACCTGCCAGAGGCGCAAGCAGCCCTGAGCGCCGGCCGCCTGCGCCTGGGCACCACCGATGCCTACTTCCTCGACCGCCTGGCCGGGGTCTATGCCACCGACATCACCACCGCCTCGCGCACTTCGCTGATGAACCTCGCGAGCGGCCAGTGGGACCCGGAGCTGTGCGCGCTGTTCGGCGTGCCCCTGCAGGCCCTGCCGGAAATCCGCGCCACGGTCGGCGACTTCGGGCGCATCGGCCAAACCCCCATCAGCGCTTCGGTGGTCGACCAGCAGGCTTCGCTCTATGGTCACGGCTGCCGCAAACCCGGGGATGCCAAGATCACCTTCGGCACCGGCGCCTTTGCCCTGACGGTCACGGGCGAGCAGATCATCCGCGCCCCGGAAAAAGGCCTGCTGGCCACCGTCGCCTGGCAGGCCGACGGCCAACCGGTGTATGCCATGGACGGTGGCGTCTATGACGCCAGCGCCGCGGTGGAGTGGGCCGGGCGGCTGGGGCTGTTCAGTGACTTCTCGGAGCTGGCGGCCTTTGACCAGCCTCCGGCGATCTCCCGTGAGCTGGCCTTCGTCCCGGCCTTGTCCGGGCTCGCCTGCCCGCACTGGGACCGCAGTGCCGGAGCGGTGTGGATCGGCATGAACGCCGCCACCAGCCGCCAGGACCTGTGCCAGGCGGTACTGGAAGGCGTGGCCCTGCGCAGCGCCGAAGTCATCACCGCGATGGACGATCACCTCAGCGTCACCGACCAGCTATCGATCGACGGCGGGCTGGCCCGCAGCCCGTACTTCGCCCAGTTTCTCGCCGACATCCTGCAGCGCACCATCGTCACCCAGCGCTTCGACGAACTCACCGCCCTGGGCTGCGCCGCCCTGGCTGCCCGCGGCCTGGGCCTGGAGCTGCCCGAGCTGGACAACACCCGTACCGACTACCACCCGCGCATCGACCGGGCCACGGCAGATGCCTGGCGCAACACCTTCAGCGCCGCGGTCAAGCGCTCCCAAGGCTGGTCACAGCCACGCTGAAACGCTCCAGCGGCCAAGGATGGCCGCCGCTCTCCCGGAACGCCCGCGCTCCCCTTGCCGATCCGCCACGCCTATTGGACACTGACGCCCGCCCGCCACCACGCGGCGGGTACACCAAGCGGTTGCTGGCGACTCAGACACACGGGACCACTGACTGCTGCGCGGGCACACGACCTGCCTGGCTGTGCTCATAAAACGGATTGCTACTGAGTCGAGGATTTATGAAAGACGCAACGATTGCGCTGCACCATGGATTCAAGTCGGACCCGACCACCAAGGCCGTGGCCGTGCCCATCTACCAGAACGTCGCCTTCGAGTTCGACAACGCCCAGCACGGGGCCGACCTGTTCAACCTGGATGTGCCCGGCAACATCTACACCCGCATCATGAACCCCACCAACGATGTGCTGGAGCAGCGCATGGCCGCCCTGGAAGGCGGGATCGCCGGGCTGGCGGTGGCCGCCGGCAGCGCCGCGATCCACTACGCGATCCAGACCCTGACCCAGGCCGGCGACAACGTTGTTTCCACCCCGCAGCTGTATGGCGGCACCTACACCCTGTTCGCCCACCTGCTGCCGAGCTTCGGGGTCGAAGTGCGCTTCGCCCGGGACGACTCGCCCGAAGCCATCGCCGAGCTGATCGACGACAAGACCAAGCTGGTGTACTGCGAGAGCATCGGCAACCCGGCGGGCAACATCGTCGACATCGAGGGCCTGGCCCAGGCCGCCCACGCCCGCAACGTGCCGCTGATGGTGGACAACACCGTCGCCACGCCGATCCTGTGCAAGCCGATCCAGTTCGGCGCCGACATCGTGGTGCACTCGGTGACCAAGTACGTCGGTGGCCACGGCAACTCCCTGGGCGGGGTGATCGTCGACAGCGGCAACTTCCCCTGGGCCGACCACCCGCAGAAGTTCGCCAGCCTCAACACCCCGGAGCCGGCCTACCACGGCGTGGTCTACACCGAGAAATTCGGCCCGGCCGCGTTTATCGCCCGGGCCCGCACCGTGCCGCTGCGCAACACCGGTGCGGCGCTGGCGCCGATGAATGCCTTCCTGCTGCTGCAAGGCCTGGAAACCCTGGCCCTGCGCATGGAACGCCACACCGACAACGCCATCAAGGTCGCGCAGTTCCTCAAGGCTCACCCGCTGGTGGCCTGGGTCAGCTATGCCGGCCTGCCCGACCACCCGCACCATGAACTGGCGCGCAAGTACATGCAGGGCAAGCCGTCGGCGATCCTCTCCTTCGGCCTCAAGGGCGGCTACGCCGCGGGCGTGCGTTTCTACGACGCGCTGCAGATCTTCAAGCGCCTGGTGAACATCGGCGACGCCAAGTCCCTGGCCTGCCACCCGGCCTCCACCACCCACCGGCAGATGAACGAAGAAGAACAGGCCAAGGCCGGGGTCAAACCGGAGATGATTCGTCTCTCGGTAGGCATCGAAGCCATTGAAGACCTGCTCGAAGACCTCGACCAGGCGCTGCGCCAAGCCTGACCCCCTGGGCCCGCCGCCAGAGGCTGGCGGGCCCTTGCCCCCCCGAACCCATTCGCGTTGGCACCGACGCGCCCTCCCCCCAACAGCCCCCAGGACCCTCTCCGACCCTCAAAGGACTCAACCATGATTGTGCGTTACGTAAAGATCACCATGACCCTGGCCGTTGCCGCCTTTGCCCTGCTGGTGGCCTACAACAACATCAGCGACTACGGTTCCAACTTTGCCTTCGTCCAGCACGTGCTGAGCATGGACAGCGTGTTCCCCGGCAACAGCGCCACCGACCGCGCCCTGACCCTGCCGCTGCTGTGGAACCTCGGTTACTGGCTGATCATCGGCGGCGAAGCCCTGACCGGCGTGCTGCTGGCGTTCGGCGCCCTGCGCCTGTGGCTGGCCCGGCACGGTGTCGCCAGCTACTTCAACCGCACCAAACGCTGGGCCATCGCCGGTTTCTGCCTGGGCTTCTGCGTCTGGTTCTTCGGCTTCATGGTGGTGGGCGGCGAGTGGTTCATGATGTGGCAGTCCAAGGCCTGGAACGGCCAGGACGCGGCCTTCAAGTTCTACATGGCGATCCTGGGCGTGCTGATCTTCCTCAACCAGCCCGACGCCGAACTGCACTAACCCTGCCGCCGCTGAGCCTGTGAGGCCTTGCCTGGCGATCTCCCGTCGGAGCTCATCGGCCGTGAGAGCGCCGCGTCCCTACGGGCCGTTCGCAGCCTGCGGCAGCGGCTACACCAATCTCGGATCGGCATTGGTCTGTAGCCGCTGCCGAGCCATGGCGAGGCTGCGCAAAGGCCTGCAAGGCCTTGCTTGGCGATTGCCAGACGAGCCTTGGCGTTCTTCAGAGCGCCGCCACCGCTGCGCCGGAATACCGCCCATCAGGTTCGCAGCCTGCGGCAGCAGCTAGCCGAACCGCAAAAAAAACGGCCCGCTGCGGTGACGCAGCGGGCCGTTTTCATTGCCCCGAACCATCAAGGCAGGGTTTTCGCACTCAGTGGTTGAGCTTGAAATCCTTCTCGGCCGCTTCGAAACGCTGAACCATGCCAGCGCTCGGCGCGCCCATCTTGCTCACCAGCAGGATCGCCAGGCTGGCGAAGATGAAGCCCGGGATGATTTCGTACAGGCCCAGCAGCGCGAAGTGCTTCCACAGGATCACGGTGACAGCACCGACGATGATCCCGGCCAGCGCGCCGTTGCGGGTCATGCCTTTCCACATCACCGAGATCAGCACCACAGGACCGAAAGCGGCGCCGAAACCGGCCCAGGCGTAGCTCACCAGGCCCAGTACGCGGTTTTCCGGGTTGGCGGCCATGGCAATGGCGATCAGCGCCACCACCAGCACCATGGCGCGACCGACCCATACCAGTTCCAGCTGCGAGGCGTGCTTGCGCAGGAAGGCTTTGTAGAAGTCTTCGGTCAGTGCACTGGAGCACACCAGCAGCTGGCAGCTCAGGGTGCTCATCACCGCCGCCAGGATGGCCGACAGCAGCACACCGGCAATCCACGGGTTGAACAGCAGCTTGGCCAGTTCGATGAACACACGCTCAGGGTTTTCGGTCACGGGGCCGGCCACGTCCGGATGCGCCGAGAAGTAGGCGATGCCGAAGAAGCCCACGGCCACGGTGCCGCCCAGGCACAGGATCATCCAGGTCATGGAGATGCGACGAGCGTTGGCGATCGATTTCACCGAGTCCGCCGCCATGAAGCGCGCCAGGATGTGTGGCTGACCGAAGTAGCCCAGGCCCCAGCCCATCAGCGAGATCACGCCGATGAAGGTGGTGTTCTTGAGCATGTCGAAGTTGGTCGGGTCCTGAGCCTCGATGGCCAGGAAGGTGGTGTCGACGCCACCGGTGGCCAGCAGCACGATGATCGGGGTCAGCAGCAGGGCGAAGATCATCAGGGTGGCTTGTACGGTATCTGTCCAGCTCACCGCCAGGAAGCCACCGACAAAGGTGTAGGCAATGGTCGCGGCCGCGCCAGCCCACAGGGCTGTCTCGTACGGCATGCCGAAGGTGCTTTCGAACAAGCGGGCACCGGCAACGATGCCGGAGGCGCAGTAGATGGTGAAGAACACCAGGATCACCACCGCGGAGATGATCCGCAACAAGCCGCTCTTGTCTTCGAAGCGGCTGGAGAAGTAGTCCGGCAGGGTCAGGGCATCACCGTTGTGTTCAGTCTGTACCCGCAGGCGACCGGCCACGAACAGCCAGTTCAGGTAGGCACCGACGATCAGGCCGATGGCGATCCAGCTTTCCGAAAGACCGGACATGTAGATGGCGCCCGGCAGGCCCATCAGCAACCAGCCACTCATGTCGGAAGCACCGGCGGAAAGCGCGGTCACCACGCTGCCCAGGCTACGGCCGCCCAGAATGTAGTCGGAAAGGTTGTTGGTGGAGCGATAGGCCATGAAGCCGATCAGCACCATTGCCGCGATGTAGATCACGAAGGTGATCAGGGTGGGATTGCTTGCACTCATTGAGTTACGCCCTGGCTTTGTTTTTATGGTGCGGCGGTCACTGCCTGCCGTCGCCAAACGATGATGTTTGGCAGACGATCGGGCGAGCCGCGCATTTATGACTGATGTTTCCCCAGGAAAGCCATCAGCCGATGAACCACCCCAAAAGGGGTCGGTTGCACCTTGGGCGCGAATCCTATGCAACAAAATGAACAAGGTGCAACCAATTTGAGGTATTTCAGTTGCACCTTGTCAAATATTCGTTCAGCAACGAAGTCTTTGCTCCTTTTTGGAGCAAGAAATCGATTTTTCAGAAGCAAACGCACCATCACGATGCAGCCTCGGTGATGCAGGATATTTATTCCTGACAAGCTGCCGTTTTTTCCGGCCGAAAATGGGTTGCACCCGGTTGCACCTATTTCAGCGCGCGGATAATCTTGCCGCCAGCTGATGCCACACGTGCGTGGCAAACATGAGGATAAAAATATGGCTACCACCACTCTCGGGGTCAAACTCGACGACCCAACCCGCGAGCGCCTCAAGGCCGCCGCGGCCTCGATCGATCGTACGCCGCACTGGCTGATCAAGCAGGCGATTTTCAATTACCTGGAAAAACTCGAGGGTGGTGCAACCCTGTCCGAGCTGAGCAGTGTCACCGCCAAAGACGGCGATGACGCTGGCGAGGTGCAGACCGATCACGCTCACCAATGCTTCCTGGAGTTTGCCGAAAGCATCCTCCCGCAGTCGGTGCTGCGCGCGTCGATCACCGCCGCCTACCGTCGCCCGGAACCGGAAGTGGTGCCGATGCTGCTGGAGCAGGCGCGCCTGCCGGCCGCCACCGCCGAAGCCGCGAACAAACTGGCGGCCTCGATCGCCGAGAAACTGCGCAACCAGAAGAGCGCCGGCGGCCGTGCCGGTATCGTCCAGGGCCTGCTGCAGGAGTTCTCCCTGTCGTCCCAGGAAGGCGTGGCGCTGATGTGCCTGGCCGAAGCCCTGCTGCGCATTCCCGACAAGGGCACCCGCGATGCGCTGATCCGCGACAAGATCAGCACCGGCAACTGGCAGCCGCACCTGGGCAACAGCCCGTCGCTGTTCGTCAACGCCGCCACTTGGGGCCTGTTGCTCACCGGCAAGCTGGTGTCGACCCACAACGAGGCCGGCCTGACCTCCTCCCTGAGCCGCATCATCGGCAAGAGCGGCGAGCCGATGATCCGCAAGGGCGTGGACATGGCCATGCGCCTGATGGGCGAACAGTTCGTCACCGGCGAAACCATCGCCGAAGCCCTGGCCAACGCCAGCAAGTTCGAAGCCAAGGGCTTCCGCTATTCCTACGACATGCTCGGCGAAGCGGCACTGACCGAGCACGACGCGCAGAAATACCTCGCCTCCTACGAGCAGGCCATCCACTCCATTGGCAAGGCTTCCCACGGTCGCGGCATCTATGAAGGCCCGGGCATCTCGATCAAGCTCTCGGCCCTGCACCCGCGCTACAGCCGCGCGCAGTACGAGCGCGTGATGGAAGAGCTGTACCCGCGCCTGCTGTCCCTGACCCTGCTGGCCAAGCAGTACGACATCGGCCTGAACATCGACGCCGAGGAAGCCGACCGCCTGGAGCTGTCGCTGGACCTGCTGGAACGCCTGTGCTTCGAGCCGCAACTGACCGGCTGGAACGGTATCGGCTTCGTGATCCAGGCCTACCAGAAGCGCTGCCCGTACGTGATCGACTACGTGATCGACCTGGCCCGCCGCAGCCGTCACCGCCTGATGATCCGCCTGGTAAAAGGCGCCTACTGGGACAGCGAGATCAAACGCGCCCAGGTCGAAGGCCTGGAAGGTTATCCGGTCTATACCCGCAAGGTGTACACCGACGTTTCCTACATTGCCTGCGCACGCAAACTGCTGTCGGTGCCGGAAGTCATCTACCCGCAGTTCGCCACCCACAACGCCCACACCCTGTCGGCGATCTACCACATTGCCGGTCAGAACTATTACCCCGGCCAGTACGAGTTCCAGTGCCTGCACGGCATGGGCGAACCGCTGTACGAGCAAGTGGTGGGCAAGGTCGCCGAAGGCAAGCTGAACCGTCCATGCCGCGTGTACGCACCGGTCGGCACCCACGAAACCCTGTTGGCCTACCTGGTCCGCCGCCTGCTGGAAAACGGCGCCAACACCTCGTTCGTCAACCGCATTGCCGACCAGTCGATCTCGATCCAGGAACTGGTGGCCGACCCGGTGAGCCAGATCGAACAGATGGCCACCCTGGAAGGCGGCTTCGGCCTGCCGCACCCGCGCATTCCGCTGCCGCGTGACCTGTATGGCGCCGAGCGTGCCAACTCCGCCGGCATCGACATGGCCAACGAACACCGCCTGGCGTCGCTGTCCTGCGCGCTGCTGGCCACCGCCCACAACCACTGGAAGGCCGCACCGATGCTCGGTTGCGCCGCCAGCAGCGAAACCCCGGCGCCGGTCCTCAACCCGTCGGACCATCGCGATGTGGTCGGCCACGTCCAGGAAGCCACGGTCGAAGACGTCGACAACGCCATCCAGTGCGCCCTCAACGCCGCGCCGATCTGGCAGGCCACGCCGCCGGCCGAACGCGCCGCGATCCTCGAACGCGCCGCCGACCTGATGGAAGGCGAGATCCAGCCGCTGATGGGCCTGCTGGCCCGCGAGGCCGGCAAGACCTTCGCCAACGCCATCGCCGAAGTGCGTGAAGCCGTGGACTTCCTGCGTTACTACGCGGTGCAGGCACGCAACGACTTCAGCAACGACGCTCATCGTCCGCTGGGCCCGGTGGTGTGCATCAGCCCGTGGAACTTCCCGCTGGCGATCTTCAGTGGCCAGGTGGCCGCCGCCCTGGCCGCCGGCAACCCGGTACTGGCCAAGCCGGCCGAACAGACGCCGCTGGTGGCGGCCCAGGCCGTGCGCCTGCTGCTCGAAGCCGGGATTCCCGAAGGCGTGCTGCAACTGCTGCCGGGCCAGGGCGAGAGCGTGGGTGCCCGCCTGGTCGGTGACGAGCGGGTCAAGGGCGTGATGTTCACCGGTTCCACCGAAGTCGCGCGCCTGCTGCAACGCAACATCGCCGGGCGCCTGGACAACCAGGGCCGTCCCATCCCGCTGATCGCCGAAACCGGCGGCCAGAACGCGATGATCGTCGACTCCTCGGCCCTGACCGAACAAGTGGTCATCGACGTGGTGTCCTCGGCCTTCGACAGCGCCGGCCAGCGTTGCTCGGCCCTGCGCGTGCTGTGCCTGCAGGAAGATTCCGCCGACCGCGTGATCGAAATGCTCAAGGGCGCCATGGCCGAAAGCCGCCTGGGCAACCCGGAGCGCCTGTCGGTGGACATCGGCCCGGTGATCGACGCCGAAGCCAAGGCCGGCATCGAGAAGCACATCCAGGCCATGCGCGACAAAGGTCGCAGCGTGTACCAGATGGCCATCGCCGACAGCGAAGAATGCAAGCGCGGCACCTTTGTCATGCCAACCCTGATCGAGCTGGAAAGCTTCGATGAGCTGCAACGCGAGATCTTCGGCCCGGTGCTGCACGTGGTGCGCTACAAGCGCAAGGAAATCGACCAGCTGATCGCCCAGATCAACGCGTCCGGCTATGGCCTGACCCTGGGTGTGCACACCCGGATCGACGAGACCATCGCCAAGGTGGTGGACAACGTCCACGCCGGTAACGTCTACGTCAACCGCAACATCGTCGGCGCCGTGGTCGGCGTGCAGCCGTTCGGCGGCGAAGGCCTGTCGGGCACCGGCCCGAAAGCCGGCGGCCCGCTGTACCTGTACCGCCTGCTGTCGACCCGTCCGGTGGATGCCATCGAGCAGTCCTTCGCCCGTGGCGATGCCGAGAATGCCCCGGACCTGCGCCTGCGCGAAGTCCTCGGCAAACCGCTGAACGCGCTGCAAGCCTGGGCCGAAAGCAGCAAGCTGGCGGACCTGGCGAGCCTGTGCAAACAGTTCGCCGGCCAATCGCAAAGCGGCATCACCCGGCAGCTGACCGGCCCGACCGGCGAGCGCAACAGCTACGCCATCCTGCCCCGCGAGCACGTCCTGTGCCTGGCGGAGGTCGAGGGCGACCTGCTGACCCAACTGGCGGCGGTGCTGGCGGTTGGCGGCTCGGCGGTGTGGCCGGAAAGCGACCTCGGTAAGGCCCTGTTCGCCCGTCTGCCGAAGGACGTGCAGGCGCGCATCCAGCGTGTGGCCGACTGGACCAAGGACGAGGTGGTGTTCGACGCCGTCCTGCATCATGGCGACTCGGACCAACTGCGCGGCGTCTGCCAGCAGGTGGCCCAGCGTGCCGGTGCCATCGTCGGCGTCCAGGGCCTGTCCCAGGGCGAAACGGCGATTGCCCTGGAGCGCCTGGTGATCGAGCGCGCCCTGAGCGTCAACACCGCAGCGGCCGGCGGTAACGCCAGCCTGATGACCATCGGTTAACAGCAGCGGCAAGCTGCAAGCTTCAAGCGGCAAGTGAGGGTGCAACGCCTTTGCCTGCAGCTTGTAGCTTGTAGCTTGTAGCTTGTAGCTTGTAGCTTGTAGCTTGTAGCTTGTAGCTTGTAGCTTGTAGCTTGTAGCTTGTAGCTTGTAGCTGCTTCTGCCCCTCCATCACCTTCATCAATCTTTCTATCCAGCCTTTATTCACGCGACTAGACTCGGCCACTCCCTAGCCAACAGGTATGCCGCCATGTCCGAGACGCTGCTCAGTTCCCGCAATCTGGCTTTCGAACTGTATGAGGTACTCGATGCCGAGGGCCTGACCCAGCGCGAGCGGTTTGCCGAACACAATCGAGAAACCTTCGACGCCGCCCTGGGCACCGCGCGCCACATCGCCGAGAAGTGCTTCGCCCCGCACAACCGCAAGGGCGATGAGCACGAGCCTCGCTATGAAGACGGCCAGGCGGTGCTGATCCCTGAAGTGAAACCGGCGGTGGACGCCTTCCTCGAAGCCGGCTTCCTGAATGCCGCGCGCAGTTTCGACGCCGGCGGCATGCAATTGCCGACCCTGCTGTCCCAGGCCTGCTTCGCCCACTTCCAGGCCGCCAACGCAGCCACCACGTCCTATCCGTTCCTGACCATGGGCGCGGCCAACCTGATCGAGAGCTTCGGCACCGACGAGCAGAAACAACGCTTCCTGCAACCGATGATCGACGGCCGGTTCTTCGGCACCATGGCCCTGACCGAGCCCCATGCCGGCTCCTCGCTGTCCGATATCCGCACCCGTGCCGAACCGGCAAGCGATGGCAGCTACCGGCTCAAGGGCAACAAGATCTTCATCTCCGGCGGTGACCACCCGCTGTCGGAGAACATCGTGCACATGGTCCTGGCCAAGCTGCCGGACGCGCCGCCCGGGGTGAAAGGCATTTCGCTGTTTATCGTGCCCAAGTTCCTGGTCAACGACGACGGCAGCCTGGGGCCGCGCAACGATGTGCTGCTGGCCGGGCTGTTCCATAAGATGGGCTGGCGCGGCACCACCTCCACCGCGCTGAACTTCGGCGATAACGGCCATTGCGTGGGCTATCTGGTGGGCCAGCCCCACCACGGCCTGAGCTACATGTTCCAGATGATGAACGAGGCGCGGATCGGCGTCGGCATGGGCGCGGTGATGCTCGGCTACGCCGGCTATCTGTATTCCCTGGAATACGCCCGCGAACGCCCGCAAGGTCGCCTGCCGGACAGCAAGGACCCGACCAGCGCGCCGGTGTCGATCATCCAGCACGCCGATGTGCGACGCATGCTGCTGACCCAGAAGGCCTACGTCGAAGGCGCCTTCGACCTGGGGCTGTACGCGGCGCGGCTGTTCGATGACACCACCACCCTGGCCGGCGAGGACGAGCGCCAGCAGGCCCATGAACTGCTGGACCTGCTGACCCCGATCGTCAAATCCTGGCCGTCGGAGTTCTGCCTCAAGGCCAACGAACTGGCGATCCAGATCCTCGGCGGCCACGGCTACACCCGGGAATACCCGGTGGAGCAGTACTACCGCGACAACCGCCTGAACCCGATCCACGAAGGCACCCACGGCATCCAGTCCCTCGACCTGCTGGGGCGCAAGCTGGCGCAAAACGGCGGCGCCGGGCTCAAGCGCCTGATTCGCCTGATCGCCGAGACGGGCGAACGGGCCCGCGCCCATCCGTCGCTGGACGCCCTGCGCCAGCCTCTGGAGCAACTGGTGTCGCGCCTGCAAAGCGTGACCCTGGGCCTGCTGGGGGACCTGGCCAGCGGCAAGGTCACGGCCACCCTGGCCAACTCGGCGCTGTATCTGAAAGCATTCGGCCATGCAGTGATTGGCTGGCGCTGGCTGGAACAGGCCATCAGAGCCGAAGAAGGGCTGGCCCGCGAAGTGGCGGCGGATGGGGATTTCTACCGAGGCAAGCTGCAGGCCGCGCGCTACTTCCTGACCTGGGAAGTACCGGCCTGCCAGCATGAACTGACACTGCTGGAAGCGCGGGACGACACCTGCCTGGCCATGCAGGACGCCTGGTTCTGAGGCCCAGGCGGCCTGAGACACCTAGGCGCGCGGGCCTGGCACACCGCAGCACGCGGTTCGCTGGCAGGCCCGCGCCCCTGGGCGGTCAGCGCAGCTTGAAACCACCCACCTGGCGCGCCAGGTCCTCGGCCAGGCGCTGCAGGGTCCGGCAGTCTTCACGGCAGGCCTGCACCTCGGCCGCCGTGGCACGGGCCAGGTCGGAAATCCCCTGTACGTTGCGGTTGATCTCCTCGGTCACCGCCGATTGCTGGTCGGTGGCCGTGGCCACTTGCTGGTTCATGTCGCTGATGTGCTCCACCTGCCCGGTAATCGCGGTCAACGAAGCCCCGGTCTGCTGGCTGGACTGAACCCCGGTGCCGGTCGCCGACTGCCCTGCATGCATGGAGGCCACGGCATTCTCCGCGCCCTGCTTGAGGCCCTGGATCATCTGCTGGATCTCGTCGGTGGAGGCCTGGGTGCGTTGGGCCAGGGTCCGCACTTCATCGGCCACCACGGCAAAGCCGCGGCCCATCTCTCCGGCACGGGCGGCCTCGATGGCGGCGTTGAGGGCCAGCAGGTTGGTCTGCTCGGACACTCCGCGAATCACCGCCAGCACCTGGTCGATGGACGCCACCTGCTCCGCCAGTTCGCCAACGGCGCTGGCCGCCAGGGCAATTTCCCCGGACATGCCCTCGATATGCCGGATCGATACGCCCACCACGTCGCGGGCTTGCAGGGCTTCCTCCCGAGCCGCCTGGGAGGCGTCGGCGGCCTGCCCGGCATTGCGCGCGATGTCCTGGACCGTCAGGCCCATCTGGTGCACGGCCGTGGCCACCATGTCGGTCATTTCCTGTTGCCGCCCGGAACGTTCGGCGGTGTTCTCCACCACCGCCGCCACCTGGCCCACGGAAGAACGCAGGCGCTCGGTGGTGGCCAGTACTTCGCCGATCATGCCGTGCTGGCTGTCGAGGAAACGGTTGAACCCGCGGGCCAGGTCACCCAGTTCGTCGGCGCGGCTGGCATCCAGGCGCAGGGTCAGGTCACCCCCGCCACTGCCGATGGCCACCAGCCCCTCGGTCACTTGCCGGACCGGGCGCACCAGGCCACGGGCCAGCAGCACAACCAGTGCCAGGCAGACCGCGGCTATGCCCAGGCCAATCAGGCTGGTCAGCCAGATGGCGCGATGCGCCTCGGCGTAGATCTGCGCCTGCGGCACCTCGGCCACCAGGCTCCAGCCAAAGCCGCGCAGAGGCAGGCTCAGGGCCAGGAAGTCTTCACCATCGCGCTCGAAATGGCTGCTGGTCAGCCCCTCATGCCCCATCAGCGCCTCGGCGGCCGTCGCGCCGATCTGCTCGGACAACTGCCGCTTGCCGCTGAACTCGGCGTCCGGATGCACCTGGATCAAACCGTCGTTGCGCACCAGAAACACCCGGCCGCGCTCACCAAAGCTGTAGTCGTGAATCAGCTTCGACAGCTCGGTCATGCGCAAGCCCAGGCCGGTGACGCCCACCAGTTCACCGTCTTTCTCGACCCGGTCGTTGATGAACATCGCCAGCTCGCCACTGGCAACGTCGATATCGATGTTCAGCACCCGTGGCTTGCCGCTGTCGATAAAGCGATAGAACCAGACGTCCTTCGGGTTATCCCGACTGAGGGTCCGGTCCAGGCCTTTCTGGTTGTAATAGTGATGGCTGAGCGGGCTCGCCATCATGGTGGTGAACGCCTGGTTCTCGGCGCGGATGTCTTCCAGGTAGCTGATGAAGCTCTGCGCCCGGGCCGGTTCTTCGCCCGCCGCCAGCCAGTCGCGCAGCATGCCGTTGCCGGCCAGGTCGCGGGCGGCGGTCAGCGGCTGGGTAAGAATGCGTTCGATATCATTGCGCATGGCCTCGATGCTCGAAGGCAGCGCTCTGTCCACCAGATAGTTCTGGGTCAAGTGATTGATCAGCACCGTGTAGATGGCTACTACCACCAGCAGACTGACCAACAGGGCTGATCCCATGCTGAGGATCAGCTGCCATTGAATACTGCGTCGCCAGAATTGCATGGAACACCTCTTTCTTATGGTTATAAGAGGCTGAGATACCGCGCCAGCCGCGGGAAGTTGTATACAAACATTGACCCTGCTTGTCCAACCCATTACCCGCCGGCTGTGTGCACTTCCATCAATTCTGTTGAATGGTCTTGGCGATCACCTCGACGGTGGCGCTCACCTGTTCCTGATAACGCTCCAGCTCCTGGGCATGACGCTTTTGCATCTCGATCTGCTGCGAGCACAGGTTCATCGCCGCCAGCACCAGCAGGCGCTCGCCGATCAGCGTCGGGTATTTCTTCTTGGTGTCGGCCAGGGCGGCCTTGAGCATCAGCGCAGCGTCCATCAGGGTCTGTTCTTCCCCTGCCGGCGCCTTGATCGAGTAATCCTCACCCAGGATCGAGACCACCTTCACCCCATCGATATGGTGTCTCATGGCTTGGCCGGGCTCGCACTGACGCGCTCAACCAGAGCCTGGATGCGGGCGGCGGTAGCGCCGTGCTTTTCTTCCTGCTCCATGAGGCTCAATTGCAGGCTTTCGTTCTCGTCCTTGGCCTGTAGCAGTTGTGCCTTGAGGGTTTCGTTCGTGCCGAGCAGTTCCTGGTTCTGTACCACCAGGTCGCTGACCAGCTGTTCCAATTGGCTAAGGGATGCTTCCAACATTTTGATATTCCGGGCTTTTTGCAAAGGGCGCGTACGATAAAGAAAAGTCACCCTGGACACCAGGGATATCCAGGCGCAAGGCCTTGATTTTACTGGCGATGACCCTTCCGCGAGAGCTGCTAGAGACTGCCATTTCGCCTTCGGGTTCCTGACGCTCTGTCGGCCCCATCAGACTTTTCCGAATTTTCCCAAAAAGCACTAGGACTTTTCTGAAAACTCCTCTGACGGTTCAAGAAGCGTTTTTTCAGCGCGATAGCACAGTTACTTCCCTGACCCACAAAGCGCGAACAGCGCACACCCGAGGTAGGTTCAATGTCCCTGCGCACCATGAATATCGCTCCGAGGGCATTCCTCGGTTTCGCCCTGATAGGTTGCTTGATGCTGTTCCTGGGGATCTTTGCCCTGAATCAAATGAGCCAGATCCGCGCAGCGACCGAAAGAATCACCCAGGACACCATCCCCAGCATCAAGAGCGTCGACGAATTCACTCAACTGAGCCTGCGCCTGCGGATTCAGGCCTATCGGCTGCTGCTCAACCGCGACCCTCAGGAACAACAAAAAACCCTGGACACCATCACCCAGCGCAACCAGAAGATCGATCAAGCCCGCACCCAGTACCAGAGGCTCATCAGCAGCCCCGAGGAGCGCGCCGCTTACGAGCAGTACGTCAATCTGCTGACCCACCATCGCCAGCTGGAAAGCCAGCTGATCGAGCTGTCGCACGACAACCAGCTCGAGAGCATGCAAAAACTGTTGAACAGCGACCTGATGGACAGCGCCGAAAAAATCAACGCGGCCCTCGGCCAGCTGGTCGAGATCAACACCCAGTACTCCAGCACCGCCGACCGCACGGCGGCCGAGCAATACACCACGGCCTTCAACCTGGTGGTGACGCTACTGGCGCTGGCCACCGCCCTTACTCTGCTGTTCGCCTGGCGACTGATCCGCAGCATCACCTTGCCGATCGCCAATGCCCTGTCCGCCGCCGAAGCGATCGCCGAGGGCGACCTGACCCGACCGATCACCGTGGACGGCGGCGACGAAGCCGGCCGCCTGCTGCAAGCCATGCTCACCATGCAGAACAGGCTGCGAGACACCCTGCAACGCATTTCCGGCTCTGCCGGCCAACTGGCCTCGGCCGCCGAGGAACTCAATAGCGTCACCGACGAAAGCGCCCGCGGCCTGACCCAGCAGAACGATGAAATCGAGCAAGCGGCGACCGCCGTCAATGAAATGACCAGCGCCGTGGAGGAAGTGGCGCGCAACGCCGTCAGCACCTCCGAAGCCTCGCAGAGCGCCACCCGCTCTGCCGGTGACGGACGGGACATGGTGCGGGAAACCGTCACCGCGATCGAACGCATGACCGGCGACGTACAGAGCACCGCCAACCTGATCGGCGAACTGGCCAACGAGTCCCGGGACATCGGCAAGGTGCTGGACGTGATTCGCGGCCTGGCCGACCAGACCAACCTGCTGGCCCTCAACGCGGCCATCGAAGCCGCCCGCGCCGGTGAAGCCGGCCGGGGCTTTGCCGTGGTCGCCGACGAGGTTCGCGCCCTGGCGCACCGCACCCAGCAGTCCACCAGCGAAATCGAGCGCATGATCGGCAGCATCCAGAGCGGCACCGAGCACGCCGTGGATTCGATGCGCAACAGCACCGAGCGCGCCGAATCGACCCTGAACATCGCCCGGGGCGCCGGCCTGTCGCTGGACACCATCAACAGCGCCATCAACGAGATCAACGAACGCAACCTGGTGATCGCCAGCGCCGCCGAAGAACAGGCCCAGGTGGCCCGCGAAGTGGACCGCAACCTGGTGAACATTCGCGACCTGTCGGTGCAGTCCACCACCGGGGCCAACCAGACCCGTTCCGCCAGCAGCGAGCTGTCGGTCCTGGCCACGGACCTGAACAGCCTGGTGACCCGCTTTCAGCTGTAACAGCGCCTGTTTCTCCTGCTCCAGCCCTCTATTACGGGGCTGGGGCCGGCGCGACTCATCACTGGCGCTCCCGGGACGGGGCGTAGCCAAGCGGCTAAATCCGCGGCGAGACTCAAGACTTTAGTCGTACGACCGATAAGTCACGGTAGATCAGTCTCAAGCCCCGCACGGATGCGCCCATTTTGGTACCCCACCATGTCCCTTCGTAATATGAATATCGCACCGCGGGCCTTCCTCGGCTTTGCCATGATCGGCGGCTTGATGCTGATCCTGGGGGTGTTCGCCCTGAATCAGATGAGCAAGATCCGCGGCGCCGCCGAGGACATCACCCTGAGCAGCGTGCCGAGCATCAAGAGCCTCGACGAGTTCACCCAGCTGACCCTGCGCCTGCGGGTGCTGTCCTATCGCCTGCTGGTGAACCGTGAACCGGATGTCCAGCAAAAGACCATTGAACTGCTGGAGATGCGCAACCAGCAGATCCGCAGCGCCCAGACCACCTACGAGAAGCTGATCACCAGCTCGGCGGAAAAAGCCGCCTACGACCAGTACGTACAGCTGCTGGGCCAGTACCGGCAGATTGAAGAGCGGATGAAGAGCTTGTCCCGCAGCAACCAGGTGGACGAGTTGCGCAACCTGCTCAACACCGACCTGCTGAACAACTCCGAAGCCATGAACACCGTGCTCAACCGCCTGCTGGAGATCAACACCCAGCAGACCCTGGACACCAACCAGCAAGCCGCCGAGCAATATTCCTCGGCCTTCAACCTGGTGGTAGCGCTGCTGGTGCTGGCCACCGGCCTGACCTTCCTGTTCGCCTGGCTGCTGACCCGCAGCATCACCCTGCCGATCGCCAACGCCCTGGGCGCCGCCGAGGAAATCGCCGAAGGCAACCTGACCCGGCCGATCAAGATCGACGGCAGCGACGAAGCCGGGCGCCTGTTGCAGGCCATGGCCAAGATGCAGGAAAAGCTGCGCGACACCCTGCAGCGCATCTCCGGCTCCGCCACCCAGCTGGCATCGGCGGCCGAAGAGCTCAACAGCGTCACCGAGGAAAGCGCTCGCGGCCTGACCCAGCAGAACAACGAGATCGAGCAAGCCGCGACGGCGGTCAATGAAATGACCAGCGCCGTGGAAGAAGTGGCGCGCAACGCCGTCAGCACCTCCGAAGCCTCGAAGAACGCCACCACCTCGGCCGGCGACGGCCGCGACCTGGTGCAGGAAACCGTGGCCGCCATCGAACGCATGAGTTCCGATGTGCAGAGCACCGCCAGCCTGATCGGCGACCTGGCCAACGAGTCCCGGGACATCGGCAAGGTGCTGGACGTGATTCGCGGCCTGGCCGACCAGACCAACCTGCTGGCCCTCAACGCCGCCATCGAAGCCGCCCGTGCCGGTGAAGCCGGCCGGGGTTTTGCCGTGGTCGCCGACGAGGTTCGCGCCCTGGCGCACCGCACCCAGCAGTCCACCAGCGAAATCGAACGCATGATCGGCAGCATCCAGAGCGGCACCGAGCACGCCGTGGATTCGATGCGCAACAGCACCGAGCGCGCCGAGTCGACGCTGAACATCGCCCGGGGCGCCGGTCTGTCGCTGGACACCATCAACAGCGCCATCATCGAGATCAACGAACGCAACCTGGTGATCGCCAGCGCCGCCGAAGAACAGGCCCAGGTGGCCCGCGAAGTGGACCGCAACCTGGTCAACATCCGCGACTTGTCGGTGCAGTCGGCCACCGGCGCCAACCAGACCAGTGCAGCCAGCAACGAGCTGTCGCGCCTGGCCGTGGACCTCAACGGCATGGTCGCCCGCTTCCGTCTCTGAAACCGCTCGCCAGCCCCGCAAGACGCCGGTAAAACGGCGCCGGAATTCACGCCCGAAGAATCCGCCACTGTCATCAAAAGCTTTTTGACAGTGGCGCATTTCAACAGGTTAGAATCGCTGGCACGCAGACTGCATGGTCAGTTTGCGCCCGCCTTTTTCGCCCTGGAGTAATGCCTTTGAATGCGACGACCATCAACAGCCTGTTCTTGATCGGCGCGTTGCTGGTAGGTGCGAGCATTCTGGTGAGTTCACTTTCATCACGCCTGGGCATCCCGATCCTGGTGATCATCCTCGCCGTGGGCATGACCGCCGGCGTCGATGGCGGCGGCATCATCTTCAACAACTACCCGACGGCCTACCTGGTGGGCAACCTGGCCCTGGCAGTGATCCTGCTGGACGGCGGCTTGCGCACCCGGGTGGCGAGTTTCCGCGTGGCGCTGTGGCCGGCGCTGTCCCTGGCCACGGTGGGGGTGCTGATCACCACCGGGCTGACCGGCATGGCCGCCGCCTGGCTGTTCGACCTCAACCCGATCCAGGGCCTGCTGATCGGCGCCATTGTCGGCTCCACCGACGCTGCGGCGGTGTTTTCGCTCCTGGGTGGCAAGGGCCTCAACGAACGGGTCACCGCCACCCTGGAGATCGAGTCCGGCAGTAACGACCCGATGGCCGTGTTTCTCACCGTAACCCTGATCGACATGCTCGCTCAGGGCCACACCGGCTTGCACTGGAGCCTGCTGGGGGACCTGATCCGTGAGTTCGGCATCGGCGCGATGATCGGCCTGGGCGGCGGCTGGCTGATGCTGCAACTGGTCAATCGCATCCATCTGGCCAACGGCCTGTACCCGATCCTGGTGGTGGCGGGCGGCCTGGTGGTCTTCGCCCTGACCAACGCCCTGCACGGCAGCGGCTTCCTCGCGGTGTACCTGTGCGGCCTGGTGATCGGCAACCGCCCGGTGCGCAGCCGCCACGGCATCCTGCACATGCTCGATGGCATGGCCTGGCTGGCGCAGATCGGCATGTTCCTGGTGCTGGGGCTGCTGGTCACCCCGCACGACCTGCTGCCCATCGCCCTGCCGGCCCTGGGCCTGGCGCTGTGGATGATCCTGTTCGCCCGGCCGTTGTCGGTGCTGGTGGGGCTGCTGCCGTTCAAGGCCTTCCATGGCCGGGAAAAGGCGTTTATTTCCTGGGTCGGGCTGCGTGGCGCGGTGCCGATCATTCTTGCGGTGTTCCCGTTGATGGCCGGGCTGCCCAATGCCCAGCTGTACTTCAACCTGGCGTTCTTCATCGTGCTGATCTCGCTGCTGGTGCAGGGCACCAGCCTGCCGTGGGTGGCCAAGTGGCTGAAGGTCACGGTGCCACCGGAGCCGGCGCCGATTTCCCGGGCGGCCCTGGAAGTCCACGTCACCAGCGAATGGGAGCTGTTCGTCTATCGCCTGGGGGCGGAGAAATGGTGCATCGGTGCGGCCCTGCGCGAGTTGAAAATGCCTGAAGGCACGCGGATCGCGGCGCTGTTTCGTGGCCAGCAACTGCTCCATCCGTCGGGTAGTACGGTGCTCGAAGCCGACGATCTGCTGTGCGTGATCGGCCATGAACACAACCTGCCGGCCCTCGGCAAACTCTTCAGCCAGGCCCCCGAACGCGGCCTGGACCTGCGGTTTTTCGGCGACTTCGTACTCGAAGGCGACGCCCAGCTGGGCGCGGTTTCGGCGCTCTACGGGCTCAAGCTCGACGGCCAGGACGCGGACATGCCGCTGGCTGCGTTCATCGCCCAGAAGGTCGGTGGCGCACCGGTGGTCGGCGACCAGGTGGAGTGGAACAACACCATCTGGACCGTGGCGGTGATGGACGGGAACAAGATTGGCAAAGTCGGCGTCAGATTCCCCGAAGGAAGTCGCCCCGGCCCCGGACTCTTCCTCTAAACTCGGGAGCGCGCCAGGCCTCGCCGCGACGCTCCCCCTTTTCCTACGTGCTCGACCGACTTCTATGCCTACCCTGCGTAAACTTTTCGCTGTTGCCCTGCTGGGCCTGAGCCTCTCTGTCGGCGCCGCACAGGGCGGCGATCCTCCCAGCGCCGAATCGGTCCAGCAGAGCCTGGACAGGATCGCCGAGCGCAAATTGCCGGAAGCCGATCAGAAGGCCCTGCAGACCCTGCTGCAGAACACCCTGAACCAGCTGGCCAACAAGCAGGGCTACGAGCAGCGCCTGAGCGACCTCAAGCAGCAATTGAGCAACGCGCCACGCCAGACCGCGGAAAACCAGCGCGAATTGGCCCGCCTGAAAGCCAGCAAAGTGGTCCCGGTGACCCAGCGTTACGGCTCGCTGCCGGTATCGCAGCTCGAACAGCTGCTGACCGAACGCACCAACCTGCAGGGCGACCTGCAAAAGGCCCTGGCAGACGCCAACACCCTGAACATCACCGCCCAGACTCGCCCCGAGCGCGCCCAGGCCGAAATCAGCAGCAGCCAGACACGCATCCTGCAGATCAATGCCGCGCTCAAATCCGGCAAGGACAGCGGCAAGCTGCTCAGCACTGACCAGCGCAACCTGCTCAACGCCGAACTGGCGGCGATCAACGCCCTGATCCCCCTGCGCCGCCAGGAACTGGCCGGCAACAGCCAGTTGCAGGACCTGGGCAGCAGCCAGCATGACCTGCTGATGGAAAAGACCGCGCGCCTGGAACAGGAAATCCAGGACCTGCAGACCCTGATCAACCAGAAGCGCCTGGCCCAGTCCCAGGAAACCGTGACCCAGCAGTCCATCGAAGCGCAGAAAGCCGGGAGCAGCAGCCTGCTGGCCACCGAGAGCGCCACCAATCTCAAGCTCTCCGACTACCTGCTCAAAAGCACCGACCGCCTCAACGAATTGACCCAGCAGAACCTGCTGACCAAGCAGCAGCTGGACAGCGTGACCCAGAGCGACGCCGCCCTGGACGAGCAGATCAACGTGCTCAAGGGCAGCCTGTTGCTGTCGAAGATTCTCTATAAACAGAAGCAGGCCCTGCCCCGCCTCAAACTCGACCGCGACCTGGCGGACGAAATCGCCGATATCCGCCTGTACCAGTTCGAGGTCAACCAGCAGCGCGAACTGCTGGGCAGCCCCAGCAGCTACGTCGACAACCTGCTCAAGACCCAGCCCCCGGAGCAGGTCACGCCACAATTGCGCCGGACCCTGATCGACCTGGCCATCACCCGCGCCGACCTGCTGGAGCGGCTGAACCGCGAACTGAGCGCGCTGCTCAATGAATCCATCACCCTGCAACTGAACCAGAAGCAGTTGCTCAGCACTTCCCAGAGCTTGCGGGCGACCCTCGACGAGCAGATGTTCTGGATCCCCAGCAACAAGCCGCTGGATGCCGAATGGCTGCAAAGCGTGCCCCAGCGCCTGGAACGCCAGGTCACGACGCTGCCCTGGGCTTCAAGCCTCAGCGAACTGACCGACGGCCTGGCCCAGCGACCGCTGCTGTTCCTGCCCCTGGCGCTGCTGATCGGCGCCCTGCTGTGGCGGCGCAAGGCCCTGTATGCGCGCCTGAACAAGGTGCACAAGGACATCGGCCACTTCAAACGCGACAGCCAGTGGCACACGCCGCTGGCGATCCTGGTGAACATTCTCCTGGCGATGCCGGTCACCCTGGCCCTGGCCTTGTGCGGTTATGCCCTGCAGATCGACGCCCGCGGACAGAACGCCAACCTCGGCGCGGCGCTGTTGCAGATCGCCCAGGCCTGGCTGGTGTTCTACACCGCCTATCGGATCCTCGCCCCCGGTGGCGTGGCCGAGCTGCATTTCCGCTGGGAAAAACCCCAGGTGGAATTCCTCCAGGGCTGGGTCCGGCGCCTGGGCCTGGTCGTGCTGGCCCTGGTGGCGGTGGTCGCGGTGGCCGAACATCAACCGGCGGCCCTGGCCGATGACGTGCTGGGCATCGCCGTGGTGCTGACCTGCTACGCGCTGATGGCCTGGCTGCTGAGCCGCCTGCTGCTGAGCAGCCCGACGCACCAGAACACCGCGCTGTTTCGCAAGGTCATGGGCGTGCTGTTCACCCTGTTGCCGATCGCCTTGTTCATCGCCGTGTGCTTCGGCTACTACTACACCGCCCTGAAACTCAGCGACCGGCTGATCAACACCCTGTACCTGCTGATGTTCTGGCTGGTGATCGAGGCCACCTTCGTTCGTGGCCTGAGTGTCGCCGCGCGGCGCCTGGCCTATCAGCGGGCCCTGAGCAAGCGCCAGGCAGCCAAGGAAGCCGGGGAAAGCGGCGAGTCGGTGGTGGAAGAGCCAACCCTGGATATCGAGAAAGTCAACGAACAGTCCCTGCGCCTGATCCGCCTGGCCCTGCTGGGCGGTTTCATGGCGGCGCTGTACTGGGTCTGGGCGGACCTGATCACGGTCTTCTCCTACCTAGACAACGTCACCCTCTACGAATACACCAGCGGCACCGGCGCCAACATGAGCATGGTGCCCATCAGCATCGGCGACGTGCTCGGGGCGCTGATCATCGTCGGCATCACCTTCGCCCTGGCGCGCAACCTGCCGGGCCTGCTCGAGGTCCTGGTGCTGTCCAAACTGGACCTGGCCCAGGGCAGCGCCTACGCCACCACCACCCTGCTGTCCTATGCCATTGCCGGGATCGGTTTCGTCGCCACGCTTTCGACCCTCGGGGTCAGCTGGGACAAGTTGCAGTGGCTGGTAGCGGCCTTGTCGGTGGGCCTGGGCTTCGGCATGCAGGCGATCTTCGCCAACTTCATCTCCGGCATCATCATCCTGTTCGAGCGCCCGGTACGGATCGGCGACACCATCACCATCGGCAACCTGTCGGGCACGGTGAGCAAGATCCGCATCCGCGCCACCACCATCACCGACTTCGACCGCAAGGACATCATCGTCCCCAACCAGACCTTCATCACCGGGCAACTGATCAACTGGTCGCTGACCGACACCATCACCCGGGTGACCCTCAAGCTCGGCGTCGACTACGGCTCGGACCTGGACCTGGTGAAAGAGCTGCTGCTCAAGGCCGCCCGGGAGAACCCGCGGGTGCTCAAGGAACCGGAGCCCCATGTGTACTTCCTGAACTTCGGTGAAAGCACCCTGGACCATGAACTGCGCATGCACGTGCGTGAGCTGGGGGACCGCAACCCGGTGGTCGACGAGGTCAACCGCTTCATCAACCGCGAATTCAAGAAGCAGCACATCAACATCTCGTTCCGGCAGATGGAGGTCTACCTGAAGAACCTCCACGGCCAGGAATACAAGATGGTGCCCATCGAACCCGAGACCAAGACCATAGTCCCGGTGGCCGAGGGCAAGCCGCTGCAGGAACCGCCGCCCGGCAAACTCGACTAAGGCCTCTATCCCTAGCAGAATGCTCGGACATTCTGCTGGGAGATGGCCGTTGAAAGCCCTCGACGAACTGACCTTCGACAACCGCTTCGCTCGCCTGGGCGATGCCTTCTCGACCCACGTACTGCCCGAACCCCTGGACAACCCGCGGCTGGTGGCGGCCAGCCCCGCCGCCATGGCGTTGCTGGACCTGGACCCGGCCGTGGCCGAAAGCCCGGTGTTCGCCGAACTGTTCGGCGGGCACAAGCTATGGGCCGAAGCCGAACCCCGGGCCATGGTCTATTCCGGGCATCAGTTCGGCTCCTACAACCCGCAACTGGGGGACGGTCGCGGCCTGCTGCTGGGCGAGGTCTACAACCAGGCGGGGGAACACTGGGACCTGCACTTGAAAGGCGCCGGGCAGACCCCTTACTCCCGCATGGGTGATGGCCGCGCGGTACTGCGCTCGTCGATCCGTGAATTCCTCGCCTCCGAAGCCCTGCATGCCCTGGGCATTCCCAGCAGCCGCGCGCTGTGCGTGATCGGTTCGGACACCCCGGTGTGGCGCGAGAAGCAGGAGCGCGGGGCGATGGTCCTGCGCCTAGCGCCGAGCCATGTCCGCTTCGGCCACTTCGAATACTTCTACTACACCAGGAAACCCGAGCAGCAGAAGCAGCTGGGGGAGCATGTGCTGGCCCTGCATTTCCCCGAATGCCTGGAGCAGCCGGAACCCTACCTGGCGATGTTTCGCGAGATCGTCGAGCGCAATGCCGAGCTGATCGCCAAATGGCAGGCCTACGGCTTCTGCCACGGGGTGATGAACACCGACAACATGTCGATCCTGGGCATCACCTTCGACTTCGGCCCGTTCGCCTTCCTCGATGATTTCGACGCCCACTTCATCTGCAACCACTCCGATGACCAGGGCCGCTATTCCTTCAGCAATCAGGTGCCCATCGGCCAGTGGAACCTCAGCGCCCTGGCCCAGGCCCTGACCCCGTTCATCAGCGTCGAGGCGCTACGGGAAAGCCTCGGCCTGTTCCTGCCGCTGTATCAGGCCCACTACCTGGACCTGATGCGCCGGCGCCTGGGCTTCACCCAGGCCGAGGACGACGATCAGAAGCTGGTGGAACGCCTGCTGCAACTGATGCAGAACAGCGGCGTGGACTACAGCCTGTTCTTCCGCCGCCTGGGGGACGAGGCGCCGGAACAGGCGCTGGCCCGGCTGCGGGACGATTTCATCGACCGCGACGGCTTCGATGCCTGGGCTGGGCAATACCGGGAACGGGTCGCCCGCGATCCGATCCAGGGCCAGGACCTGCGCCGGGAACGCATGCACGCGGTCAATCCGCTGTACATCCTGCGCAACTATCTGGCGCAGAAAGCCATCGACGCCGCAGAGGCGGGGGATTACTCAGAAGTGCGGCGCCTGCACCAGGTACTGAGCCGGCCTTTTGAAGAGCAAGAGGGCATGCAAGGGTATGCCGAACGTCCGCCAGAGTGGGGCAAGCACCTGGAAATCAGCTGCTCGTCCTGAGTCAGGCGAAGGTCTCCATCGACAACTTGAAGCGCTCGGCCAGCCAGCGGATCTGCCGCAGGTTGAGCTGGCGCTTGCCACTGAGCACTTCCGACACCACCGATTGCGCGCCCACCCCGGGCAGGTCGCTTTGAGTCAGGCCATGTTCACGCATCAACGAGCGTAGAACCTCCACTGCGCTGACCGCCGGCATCGGATGGTGCTCTTCGTCGTAGGCCTCGATCCAGTCACCCATGATGTCCACCAGCGAAGCCAGTGGGTGCGATTCGTCTTCACCCATGATGTCCAACAGCTCATCGAGTGCCAGGGCCAGCGCCTCGGCCGTCGTGCAGAAAAGCGCCAAACACAAGATTGCGCATGGACCCGTCCGCAGCGGATGCGGATAATGCGCGCCCCTGATTTCCAGTACCTGCAAGGATGCGCATGAACCTGTTCCTCACCCTGGCCACCCTGGTTTTCGGCGTGATAACCCTGGTGTCGGCCATCATCTACCTGAGCCGCCGCGCCAAGTACTGCATGAACCTGCAGGCCCAGTCGATAAAACACGTGTCGATCGCCGGTACTCCCGTGGAATTCCCCTACCCGATGGACAGCTTCCTGGCCGACAGCAACCAGGCCGAAGTGGTGATCGCCAAGAAGTTCACCGTGGTCATCGGCCTCAACGGGCATCGCCTGGCCCTGTGACGCACCGGCGGCCTGACTGCCACCTTCACCGCTCGCCCATGCCACGAGCCCTGTCCCCCATCGACGCCCTGCACGAGTCCGCCATGAAACCTCGCTACCTACTGCTGTTGCCGCTGCTGATCGCCCTGACCGGGTGCAAGGAAGATTTCGCCACCCTGCACTTCCAGGAGTCGGTGCGTTCCGACCCCAAGGCCGGCCCGCAATACTCCGACCAATTGGTGCACGAAGCGTACAAGCAGAGCATCTACAGCGCGCTCGACGCCCAGGGCCTGGACCCGGATGCCATCGCCCTGGAACGCGACAAGGAGGATGACAAGGTGATCCACCTGCGCCTGGTGGACTACTCCCTGAGCCCGGAACAACGGGGCCGCCTCAAGGCGCTCTTCGAGCAGGTCACCGAGGCGCGCAAGGCCAGCTCGATGAACCTGCGCCTGGAGCTGGACAACGCCCATGCCAAGGTCACCCCGTCCGGCACCAGCGACTTGCCGGAGCGCATCGACGCCAACCTGGCGTTCGAGCCGCAGTTCGGCATGCTGCTGGACCGCAGCTACGAAGACAGCATGCAGGCCATCGTCAACGCGAGCGAAATCCAAGGCCCGGTCAGCTGCAAGATCACCGCGCGCCTGACGCTGCCCATGCCCTTGAAACTGATCGCCTACGAAGCCCTTGAACAGGACAACAGCGAGCGCGGCCTGATCTCCTTGCTGACCCGCAGCGGCAGCATTGCCAAGGTGCCACTCAAGGTGCATTTCGATGACCCGGACCTGAACCGGCTCCTGCAACAGAAAACCGTCCAGGCCTGGCCATCCAGCTCGAAGATCACCCGGCCCGCCCCCGTGCCCCTCGACGAATTCGCCATCGTCATCGGCTCCATCGGTGTCCAGACCCTGACCTCGGCCCTGCCCTTCGACACCCGCAAGGACGAGCTGCAAGCGCTGTGCGAGCAGAAGATGCAGACCCTGGGCCGGCCCTTTACCTTTTACATCGGCCGCTCCATGGACCGTCTGGTCAGCGTCGAACTGGCCTCGCCCAGCCCGTGAAGCCATGGCAACACCTGCCCGGCGGGCGCCAACTTGATATTCAGCCCTGGCGCCGCCATCTAGGGCGCTCTACCTATTTGCGGAGCCCATCATGTCCGAGCCACTGCTGATTCCCTGCCCGCACTGCAACGGCCTCAACCGCATCCCCGGCGAACGCCTGGGCGATCAGCCCAAGTGCGGACGCTGCAAGGCCGAGGTCTTGCTGAACAAGCCTTTCGACTTGAAACAAGGCGACTACGCCAGCCAGATCAAGGGCGACCTGCCGTTGCTGGTGGACGTGTGGGCCGACTGGTGCGGGCCGTGCAAATCCTTTGCGCCGATCTTTGCGCAAGCCGCCACGCAACTGCGCGGCCAATGCCGGCTGGCCAAGCTCGACAGCGAAGCCAACCCGCAGTTGTCGGGACAATTGGGCATTCGCTCGATTCCCAGCCTGATCCTGTTCAAGAACGGCCGCGAAGTGGCTCGGCAAAGCGGCGCCTTGCCTTTGCCACAACTCATGGGCTGGTTGCGCAGCCAGGGGATTTAACGTGACGCCATGAGCCGCAGGACACGCCCTGCGCTCACGACCACTTGAGGGTCAGGCGTTTTCCAGCAGGTTGTGCAGGTCGACGAACTGCTGGGTCAGCTTGTGCCGTGGGTCGAGATGGATCAACGGCATGCTGGCCTGGTGCGATTCACGCATGCGCACCGAACTGCCCAGGTACACCGGCAGCACCGGCAGACCTTCGCTGATCAACTCATCGAGCATCTGCTGCGGCAGGCTGGCCCGGGCCTGGAACTGGTTGACCACGATGCCCTCGACCTCCAGGCCCTCGTTGTGGTCTTCCTTCAACTCTTCGATCTCTGCCAGCAGGCCGTACAGCGCCTGGCGGGAAAAACTGTCGCAGTCGAAGGGGATCAGCACGCGATCGGCGGCGATCAGTGCCGATACCGCGTAAAAATTCAGGGCCGGCGGGGTATCCAGGTAGATCCGGTCGTAATCCTCGGCCAGTTCGTCCAGCAATTTGCGCAGCTTGTTGATCTTGTGCTTGGCCTCAAGCTTGGGCTGCAGGTCCGCCAGTTCGGCGGTGGCCGTGACCACGTGCAGGTTGTCGAAAGGCGTTTCGTAGATATCCACCTGGTTCTTCTTGGCGAACGGCCCGGACGACAGGGTCTGCTTGAAGAAATCGGCAATGCCCATGGGAATGTCCTCGCCGGTCAGGCCGGTGAGGTACTGGGTCGAGTTGGCCTGGGCATCCAGGTCCACCAGCAAGGTGCGATAGCCCTCGCTGGCGCTGACCGCCGCCAGATTGCAGGCAATACTGGATTTGCCCACGCCACCTTTCTGATTGAACACCACACGCCGCATGTCTAGACCTCCCTGTATCAAAGATCACCGAGTGTAGTAGGCCACCTCACCCCTTAGCTACCTCGACAGCGCAAGAGTTTGCACAGCCCCGGCGCCTCTGGCCCGGGCCAGGCAAAGGCCTGGCGAGGGGGGATGGCGCTCGGAGCAAGCATCGATAGTGGCAAATAGACACCTTTCGCCACCTCAGATTCGTCGCTTTTACGACCAACAGACCAAGCAGCATTTGCTACAAGCCAGTCGCACCGGGATAATGCGCGCCACTGACGCCTTCGCGTCATTCAGGTCAATCGCCGTTCGAAGCGATACACCGCGTCAAGGAAGCCCGCAGGGGCGGGATGAAATCAAGTGATCAAGTTCAACATCGCTCAATGGCGTGCGTGGGCCCCTGGGCTCGAAAGCGTGGACGCCTGGCAGGCCTGGAGCCATCAGCCGGCCCTGCCTGAAAACAGCGATGCCGCTCCCGATGTGTCCTTTCTCCCTGCCATGCAACGGCGCCGCCTCAGTCGCCTGGCGCGCATGGCCTTCAGCGTCGGCTGGCCCCTGGCCGAGGGCCTGGAACAGCTGCCACTGGTGTTCATCTCCCGGCATGGCGAAACCCCGCGCACCTTCGAGATCCTCAGCGACCTGGCCGCCGAGCAGCCGCTGTCGCCCACCCAGTTCAGCCTGTCGGTGCACAACGCGGTGATCGGCCTGTGGTCGATCATGCGCGGCGAAACCAGCGAGATGACCGCCCTGGCCGCCGCCGGTGATGGCCTGGAACACGGCCTGCTGGAAGCCGCCACCCTGCTGGCCGACGGCGCGCCCCATGTGCTGCTGGTGATCACCGAGGAGCAGCCGCCCGAAGCCTATGCCAGCTGGATCGACGACGTGCCGTTCCCCTACGCCCTGGGCCTGCTGCTGACTCCGGGCGACGACTGGCAGCTGTCGTTGGGCAGCGACGACGGTCAAACGCCCAAGGCCCAATGGCCCCATGCCCTGAACCTGTTGCGCACCCTGCTGGGCGCGCAGACCTTTTGCCAACATGCCTGGATGAATCGTGTATGGACCTGGCAACGCAACCGCTGAGTGCCAAGGGCCGCAATGCCTACTACTGGCGCCTGATGGCCACCGCGCTGAGCTTTGCACTGTTCGGAATAGGTGGTTTGTGCCTGCGCCTGGTGATTTTCCCGCTGCTTGCCTGCCTGCCCGGCGATGCCCACAACCACCGCCAGCGGGCGCGCAACACCGTCAGCCGGCTGTTCTGGCTGTTTATCCGCTTCATGGCCAGGAGTGGCGTGCTCACCTATGAGGTGCAAGGCGCCGAGCGGCTCGGGCGACCGGGGCAGATGATCATCGCCAACCACCCGTCGCTGATCGACGTGGTGTTCCTCATCGGCCTGGTGCGCGACGCCAACTGCGTGGTGAAACAGAGCCTGTGGAGCAACCCCTTTACCCGCGGGCCGGTGCGCGCCACCCAGTACATCAGCAACGACGGCAGCCTGGACATGCTCGATGCGGCCTCCGGGGCACTGCGGGAAGGCCAGACCCTGATCGTCTTTCCCGAAGGCACCCGGACCCAGCCCGGCAGCGCCCCGGCCTTTCATCGGGGAGCCGCGGCCATCGCCCTGCGGGGTGCGAAAATCATTACCCCGGTGGTGATCCGGGTCAGCCCCAGCACCCTGACCAAGGCCGAGCCCTGGTACCGCATCCCGCCACGCCGTGTGCACTTCAGTTTTCACGTCGGTGCCGATATAGACCCACAGACCTTTGCAGCCCAAGGCCCGGCGCCCCAGGCTTCGCGCAAGCTCAATGAGCACTTGCACCATTTTTTCATTAAGGAGCTCGCCAGAGATGAGCGATACACACCCGGACCTGATGCTTGAAATCAAACTGCTGATCATCGACGCCCTGGGCCTCGAAGACATCAGCGCCCAGGACATCGGCAACGATCAGACGCTGTTCGGCGAAGGCCTCGGCCTGGACTCGGTGGACGCCCTGGAACTGGGCCTGGCGATCCAGAAAAAGTACGGCATCAAGATCGATGCCGACGCCAAGGACACCCGCAACCACTTCAGTAACGTGGCGAGCCTTGCGGCGTTCGTCACTGCAAAACAGGCAGCTTGAGAACCGACCATGCAAACCCGTGACGACATCTTCAACACCCTGCGCGATGCCCTGGTCGAACTCTTCGAACTGGAGCCCGAGCGCATCAGCCTCGAATCCAACCTGTACCAGGACCTGGAAATCGACAGCATCGACGCGGTCGACCTGATCGACCACATCAAGCGTCAGACCGGCAAGAAAATCGCCGCCGAGGAATTCAAGTCGGTGCGCACCGTCAACGACGTGGTCGAGGCGGTCTACCGTCTGGTCCAGCCGGCCGCATGAGCCGGCTGATCGGCCTGGGCTTGTTGCTGGCCGGCCTGCTTTACCCCTTCGCGGTGTACTTCGGCATGGAGCACTTCGCTCCGTGGCAGTTCGGCCTGCTGCTGGGCGGCCTGTGGCTGGCCCGGGCGCTGACCGGCGAACGCCGCCCCGGCAGCCTGTGGATGGCCGTTGCGGCGATCGCCTTCTGCCTGCTGCTGGCCTGGTTCGACAACCCGGCGCTGCTGCGCTGGTACCCGGTGCTGATCAGCAGCTTCATGCTCGGCCTGTTCGGCCTGAGCCTGAAATATGGCCCACCGGTGGCGGAACGCCTGGCGCGCCTTGGCGAGCCGGACCTGCCGGAAAAAGCCATACGTTATACGCGTCAGGTGACCATCGCCTGGAGCGTGTTTTTCCTCTGTAACGGAGTGCTCGCCGCGGCCCTGACCCTGTGGGCGCCGCTGAGCTGGTGGACGTTGTACAACGGCCTGATCGCCTACGGGCTGATGGGCCTGCTGTTTGCCATTGAATGGCTGTTACGACAACGGGTAAGAGGCCGTAGATGAACTGGATTCCCCTTGAGCGGCTGTTGCTCAAGACACACACACCGCGGGCCGTCAGCGCCGCGCCGGCCATCGACCTGGAGCCCCTGCAGGCGCAGGCCCTGAGCCTGGCCGCCGCCCTGCAAGCCCGTGGCGTGCGGCGCCTGGCGGTGCACCTGGAAGATGCCGTGGAACTGGCGGTGGCGCTGCTCGGCGCCTGGCGCGCCGGGGTCAGCGTGCTGCTGCCCGCCGACCTGCAAGCCCAGACCCGCCAGCGCTGGTCGAGCGAAGTCGACCTGTGGCTGACCGATCAGGACACGCCCCTGCAACAGTTGCAGGCCCAGCCCCTGGCACCGGCCGAACTGGACCTGGACAGCTGCCAGTTGAGCCTGTGCACCTCGGGCTCCAGCGGCGAACCCAAGCGCATCGAAAAGAACCTGCGGCAACTGGCCAACGAAGTCAGCGCCCTGGAACAGCTGTGGGGCGCTGACCTGGGCCAGGCCTGGATCATCGGCAGCGTCGCCACCCAGCACATCTACGGCTTGCTGTTCCGCGTACTCTGGCCGCTGTGTGCCGGGCGCCCCTTCGTGCGCCGCCAACTGCCCTTTCCCGAAGACCTGCAACGGGCCAGCCGCGAATGCCCGGCATTCGCCTGGGTGGCCAGCCCCGCGCTGCTCAAGCGCATGGGCGACAACCTCGACTGGCCAGCCCTGAGCCAGGTACGGCGGGTATTTTCCTCCGGCGGCGCCTTGCCCGCCGACGCCGCCAGCAGCCTGCAACAACGCCTGCGGCAATGGCCAACGGAGATCCTCGGCAGCTCGGAAACCGGTGGCATTGCCTGGCGTCAGGGCCAGGCCCTGTGGCAGCCCTTCGCTGACGTGCGCCTGAGCCAGGACCCCGACGGCGCGCTGCTGATCGCCTCGCCCTACCTGCCGGCCGGGCATGTCGAACACACGGCCGATGCCGCGCGGATCGCCGAAGACGGGCGCTTCGAATTGCTGGGGCGCCTGGACCGCATCGTCAAGCTGGAAGAAAAACGCATCTCCCTGCCCATGCTGGAACAGGCCCTGGCCAGCCATGAGTGGGTGGCGGAAGCCCGGCTCGGGGTGATCGAAGACAACCGCGCCTACCTCGGCGCCCTGCTGGTGCTCAGCGAACCCGGCCTGCACGCCCTGCGCAACCAGGGCCGGCGCCACCTGACCCAGACCCTGCGCCAGCACCTGTCCCGGCACTGCGAGGCCTTGGCCCTGCCGCGACGCTGGCGCCTGGTGCGGCAACTGCCGCTGAACAGCCAGGGCAAGTTGCCCCAGGCGCAGGTGCAGGCCCTGCTGCTGGCGCCACGCCCGCAGGCCCCGGAAGTGCTGGAGCAGGTGCAGCACGAGGACGAGTGGCAACTGCAATTGGCGATCCCGCCGGACCTGGCGTATTTCAGCGGGCACTTCCCGCAGACCCCGGTGCTGCCAGGGGTGGTGCAAGTGGATTGGGCCCTGGCCCTGGGCCAGCAACTGCTGGCACTGCCGGGACGCTTCACCGGCATGGAAGTGCTGAAGTTCCAGCAACTGGTGCGCCCCGGTGATCGTATCCAGTTGAACCTGCGCTTCGATGCCCAGCGCCAGAAACTGTATTTCGCCTACCTCAATGACGGCGCTCCTTGCTCCAGTGGGCGGATCGTCCTGGAGGCCAGCTGTGGATAACTCTTCCGGCTTCACGGCTGTAGGAGCTGGCTTGCCAGCGAAGGGGCCAACGCCGACCCACAGGCCCTGCGCCGTCATCCCGGTCTACAACCACGAAACCGCCGTGCCCGCGGTGGTCGACGCGCTGCTGGCCCGGGGCCTGCCCTGCGTGCTGGTGGACGATGCCAGCAGCCCCGAATGCGCCGCGGTGCTGGAGCACATGGCCAGCCGCGAGCAGGTGTTCCTGATTCGCCTGGCGATCAACCAGGGCAAGGGCGGCGCGGTCATGGCCGGCCTGCGCGAAGCCGCGCAGCTGGGTTTCAGCCACGCCCTGCAGGTGGACGCCGACGGCCAGCACGACCTGACGGATGTGGATCACTTCATCCAGCACTCCCAGGCCCACCCCGAGGCGCTGGTCTGCGGTTATCCACAGTACGACGCCAGCGTGCCCAAGGGCCGCCTGTACGCCCGCTACCTGACCCATGTGTGGGTCTGGATCAACAGCCTGTCGCTGCAGATCCCGGATTCGATGTGCGGCTTCAGGGTCTATCCCCTGCCCGCGACATTGGCCCTGCTGGACTCGGTGCAACTGGGCCGGCGCATGGACTTCGACCCGGAGATCCTAGTGCGCCTGTCCTGGCGCAACCAGCCCATGCGCTGGCTGCCGACCCGGGTGCACTACCCGCAGGACGGCCTGTCGCACTTTCGCCTGTTCCACGACAACGCGCTGATTTCCAAGATGCACGCCAAGCTGTTCTTCGGCATGTTGCTGCGCCTGCCGCTGATCCTCTGGCGCCGGTGGCGCCCATGAGCCAGACGCCCCCCAACGAACACTGGGCCGAGCACCAGGAACGCGGCAGCTTCTGGCTGATGAAGCTCACCGCCTTCGGCGTGCGGGTGCTGGGGCGCCGGCTGCTGAGCCCGGTGCTGTACGCCATCGTGTTCTACTTCTTCCTGTTCGGCCGCCGCGCCCGGCGCAGCATCTGGCAGTACCAGCAGCGCCTGGCCCAGTGGAGCGGGCGCAACGAGTTATACCCCAGCCACTGGCGGGTGTTCGGCCAGTTCATGGCCTTCGCCGATGCCCTGCTGGACAAGCTCGACGTGTGGAACGGCAAGTTGCGCATCGAGCAGATCGAGATCGTCGACCCGGCGCAGCTGCGCCATCAGCTGCGCGGTGAACGCGGGCAGATGCTGGTGGGCGCGCACCTGGGCAACCTGGAAGTCTGCCGGGCCCTGGCCGAGCTGGGGGAGCAGGTGACCATGAACGTGCTGGTGCACACCAAGCACGCCGAACGCTTCAACCGCCTGCTGGGCGAGGCCGGCGCCAGCAACCTGCGGCTGATCCAGGTCAGCGAGCTGGACCCGGCAATCATGCTGCAACTGAGCCAGCGCCTGGATCGCGGCGAGTGGCTGGCGATTGCCGGCGACCGCGTGCCATTGCACGGCGGGCGCAATGTGCGGGTGGATTTCCTCGGCCACCCGGCGGCCTTCCCCCAGGGCCCCTGGCTGCTGGCGGGGCTGCTCAAGTGCCCGGTCAACCTGCTGCTGTGCCTGAAACAGCAGGGCCGCTACCAGGTGATCCTCGAGCCCTTCGCCGAGGCCGTGCAGTGGAAACGCAACGACCGCCAGCAGGTGATCGCCCAGTGGACCGCCCGCTACGCCGAGCGCCTGGGCCAGTACTGCCTGCAGGCACCGCAACAATGGTTCAACTTTTACCCATTCTGGAAGACCGATGACGACCTCGACCCATGAGCCGGTAACCTTCGGCGAACACCCCCTGCGCATCGAAGACGTGCTGGCCCTGGCCAACCGCCAGGCGCCGACGCGCCTGCAAGACGACGCCGCCTGGCGCCAGCGGATCGCCAAGGGCGCGCAGTTCCTCGACTCCCTGCTGGACAAGGAAGGGGTGATCTACGGCGTGACCACCGGCTACGGCGACTCCTGCGTGGTGGCGGTGCCGCTGCAGCACGTCGAGGCTTTGCCGCGTCATCTGTACACCTTCCACGGCTGCGGCCTGGGCAAACTGCTCGACGCCCAGGCCACCCGCGCCGTATTGGCCGCGCGTCTGCAGTCGCTGTGCCACGGCGTGTCCGGGGTGCGGGTGGAACTGCTGGAACGCCTGCAGGGCTTCCTCGACCAGGACATCCTGCCGCTGATCCCCGAAGAGGGTTCGGTGGGCGCCAGCGGCGACCTGACGCCGCTGTCCTATGTGGCGGCGACCCTGTCCGGCGAACGCGAGGTGCTGTTCCGTGGCGAGCGTCGTGAGTCCGCCGACGTGCACCGCGAGCTGGGCTGGGAGCCCCTGGTGCTGCGGCCCAAGGAAGCCCTGGCGCTGATGAACGGCACCGCGGTGATGACCGGGCTGGCCTGCCTGGCCTTTGCCCGGGCCGACTACCTGCTGCGCCTGGCCACCCGCATCACCGCCCTCAACGTGGTGGCCCTGCAAGGCAATCCGGAGCACTTCGACGAGCGCCTGTTCGCCGCCAAGCCGCACCCGGGGCAGATGCAAGTGGCCGCCTGGCTGCGCCAGGACCTGGCGATCGACGCACCGACCGCGCCCCTGCACCGTCTGCAGGACCGCTACTCGCTGCGCTGCGCGCCCCACGTGCTGGGGGTACTGGCCGACAGCCTGGGCTGGCTGCGCGGCTTCATCGAAACCGAACTCAACAGCGCCAACGACAACCCGATCATCGATGCCGAAGCCGAGCGCGTGCTGCACGGCGGGCACTTCTATGGCGGGCACATCGCCTTTGCCATGGACAGCCTGAAGAACCTGGTGGCCAACGTCGCCGACCTGCTGGACCGGCAACTGGCGCTGCTGGTGGACGTGCGCTACAACCACGGCCTGCCGAGCAACCTGTCCGGCGCCAGCGCCGAACGCGCCATGCTCAACCACGGCTTCAAGGCGGTGCAGATCGGCGCCAGCGCCTGGACCGCCGAAGCCTTGAAGAACACCCTGCCGGCCAGCGTGTTCTCGCGCTCCACCGAGTGCCACAACCAGGACAAGGTGAGCATGGGCACCATCGCCGCCCGCGACGCCATCCGCGTGCTGGAACTGACCGAGCAAGTGGCGGCCGCCACCTTGCTCGCGGCCAACCAGGGCGTCTGGCTGCGCAGCCAGGAAGCCGATGCCCGGCCGCTGCCGCCGGCCCTGGATGCCATGCACCGGGAACTGGCCGCGGACTTCGCGCCCGTCATCGAAGACCGCGCCCTGGAGCGCGAACTGCGCCTGTGCCTGCAGCGCATCGCCGAGCAACACTGGAGGCTGCATGCGTAGCAAGGGAGTGATCCACGCCGACACCCAGATCCTGGTGCCGTTCTTCGACGTCGACACCATGCACGTCGTCTGGCACGGGCATTACGTCAAGTACCTGGAAGTCGCCCGCTGCGCCCTGCTGGACCAGCTCGGCCACAACTACAACCAGATGCTCGAATCCGGCTACGCCTGGCCGGTGATCGACCTGCAACTGCGCTACGTGCGCGGCGCGGTGTTCGGCCAGACCCTGAACGTGCGCGCCAGCCTGGTGGAGTGGGAGAACCGCCTGAAGATCAACTACCTGATCACCGACCTGGCCAGTGGCGAGCGCTTGACCCGCGCCAGTTCGGTGCAAGTGGCGGTGGAGATTGCCAGCCGGGAAATGCAGCTGGCCTCGCCCAAGGTCTTCACCGACGCCGTCGCGAGGGCCCTGCCATGAGCTGGCTCGCGAAGATCATCAACCTGTATGCCCATTGTCGGACACCGGGTGCGGCGGTGCGGCGGCTCGCGAGCAAGCTCGCTCCTACAGTGTTTGTGTTGCTGGCGGTGCCGGGGCTGGCCCAGGCCTTCGACCTGCAACAGCTGAGCGATCAACTGTCGCGGCCGGAGGTGATCCACGGCCGCTTCATCCAGGAGAAACACCTGCGCGCCCTGCCCCAGCCGTTGACCAGCAAGGGCCACTTCGTCCTGGCGAAAAACCACGGCCTGCTGTGGCTGCTGCAAACCCCGCTGCAACAGGACTACCGCATCACCGCCCAGGGCATTGCCCGGCGCGATGCCGGTGGCTGGCAGATGCTCCCCGGCAAGAGCGCCGGGGCCGAGCAGAACCGCCTGTTCCTCGCCGTGCTGCAAGGCGACAGCAGCGGCCTGCAACGCGACTTCGAACTCAAGCTGCAAGGCAGCGCGCAGAACTGGCAGTTGCAACTGACCCCGCGCTCGCTGCTGCTGCAACAGATCTTCACCCAGATCAACATCGACGGTGGCGAGCTGGTGCAGCGCATCGAACTGCTGGAAGCCCAGGGCGACCGCACCCTGCTGATCATGCAGGACAGCAGCAGCGCCCAGCCGCTCAGCGAGACGGAGCAACATGACTTTGCCGAGTGAACGCTGGCTGCCACGCTTCTTCCTGATCCTGCTGGTGCTGGTCCTGGCCCTGGGTGCCTGGCAATGGCGCCACGGTGCGCCGCTGTCGGCCAATCTCATGGAGCTGGTGCCCGGCACCGCCCCGGACGCCTTGGAGCTGCAGGCCGAGCAGCGCATGCAGGAGCCGCTGAACCGGGAAATGCTGGTGCTGGTCGGGCATGCCGAGCGCCAGCAAGCGCTGGCCATGGCCCGGCAACTGGCCGAGCAATGGCAGGCCAGCGGCCTGTTCGAGAAGGTCCAGTGGAACCTCCAGGCCGACTTGCCGGCGCTGCGCCAGCAACTGCTGCAAGGCCGCCTGGCGATGCTCGGGGCCAAGGATCGCGAACAGTTGCTGCAGCAGCCTCAGGCCTTTATCCAGCAACGGGTGCAGAGCCTGTTCGACCCGTTCACCGGCTTTAGCCTGGTGCCCAGCCAGGATGACTGGCTGGGCCTGACCGGACGCATCCAGAACAACCAGCCGCAACACGGCGCGGTACAGCTGGACATCGGCAGCGGCGCCCTGGTGGCCGAAGCCGACGGCCAGCACTGGGTGTTGCTGCGCGCCCGCACCGGCGGCAATGCCTTCGACATGCAGCTGCCCCTGCAAGTGGCCGAGTTGCTGCGCCACAGCCGTGAGCAGGCCGGCCAGCAGCAGGTACAACTATTGGCCGCCAGCGGCTTGCTGTACGCCGCCAACGGCCAGCAACAGGCCAGCCGCGAGATCACCTGGGTCGGCGGCGGCGCCACCCTGGGCATCCTGTTGCTGCTGCTCCTGGCCTTTCGCCGCTGGCGTGCCCTGCTGGCCTTCGTCCCGGTGCTGGTGGGCATGCTGTTCGGCGCGGTGGCTTGCGTCGCGCTGTTCGGCCGCATGCACGTGATGACCCTGGTGCTGGGGTCGAGCCTGATCGGCGTGGCCGTCGACTACCCGCTGCATTACCTGTCCAAGAGCTGGAGCCTGAACCCCTGGCGCAGCTGGCCGGCTCTGCGCCTGACCTTGCCGGGGCTGAGCCTGAGCCTGGTCACCAGTTGCATCGGCTACCTGGCCCTGGCCTGGACCCCGTTCCCGGCCCTGACCCAGATCGCCGTGTTCTCCGCCGCCGGGCTGCTGGGGGCTTATCTGTCGGCGGTGTGCCTGCTGCCAGCGCTGCTCAAGGGCGTCGAGTTGCGTCCGGCGCAATGGCCGCTGCGGGTGGCCGAAGCCTTGCTCAAGGTCCGCGCGGCCCTGCTCAAGCGCGTACCCAGCCCGGTGCTGCTGGTCCTGCTGGCGCTGTTCTGCGCCACCGGCCTGTGGCAGCTCGACAGCAAGAACGACATCCGCCAGTGGGTCGGCGCGCCGCCGCAACTGCTGCAAGAAGCCCAGGCCATTGCGCGGATCACCGGCTATCAGCCCACCAGCCAGTTCTTCCTGGTGCGCGCCGCCGACCAGCAACAGCTGCTGGAGCGCCTGGACGCTCTGGACCAGCGCCTGCAGCAATTGGTGAACCTGGGCAAGCTCAAGGGCTACCTGTCGCTGAACCAGTTGCTCAACCAACCGACGCAACAGCAGCAGGTGCGTGAGGCCCTCAAACAGTTGCCGCATTTCTGGCAACCGCTGCTCGACCTGGGGGTGCCCGAGGCCGCGCTGCAGGCGGAGCTGGAGCAATTGCAGCAACTGCCACAGGAAGACCTCGACACCGCGCTCAGCGGGCCGCTGGCCGAACCCTATCGCCCACTGTGGCTGGGCAAAAATGCCGACGGCGTGGCTGCCATGGTCAGCCTGCAAGGGCTGAACGACGCCACGCTGCTGCGGGTCCAGGCCGACGATCTGCCGGGGGTGCAACTGGTGGACCGCCTCGGTGAGCTGAACCGGGTGTTCGCCGCCACCCAGGTCAGCGCCGCTGAACTCAAGCTGGCCTCCTGCGTGCTGATCGTGCTGCTGCTGATCCTGCCCTTCGGTTTCGGTGGCGCCCTGCGCCTGGTGGCCCTGCCGCTGCTGGCGGCGTTGTGCAGCCTGGCCAGCCTCGGCTGGCTGGGGCAGCCGTTGACCCTGTTCAGCCTGTTCGGCCTGTTGCTGGTGACCGCCATCAGTGTCGACTACGCCATCCTCATGCACGAGCAGATCGGCGGCGCGGCGGTGAGCCTGCTGGGCACCCTGCTGGCGGCCCTGACCACTTGGCTGTCGTTCGGCCTGCTGGCGATTTCCAGTACCCCGGCGGTGAGCAACTTCGGCCTGGCGGTGAGCCTGGGGCTGGCCTTCAGCTTTATCCTCGCGCCCTGGGCCGGGCATACGGCGCAGCCGGCGCCCGCAACGGAGAACCCGGCATGCTGATCCTGTTGTTCTGGCTGCTGGCCCTGGCCTTGTTCGCCCTGGCGACCCATTTCGGCCGGCGTTTGGGCCTGATCCCGATTGTCAGCCAACTGCTGCTGGCGACCTTCGGCCTGCCCTTGCTGATGCTGCTGTGGATCGAGCCGCACTGGCAGCTTGGCGGCGCGCAACTGGTGTCGCCGCAGTGGCTCAAGCACCTGTACAGCCTGAGCTTCGCCCTGCTGCTAGGGCATATCCTCAGCGACGTGATCGACCTGCGCCTGGACCGCCAGAGCCTGAAGATCGCCGTGCCGAGCTTTGGCATTCCCTTCGCCTGCGGGCTGGCCACGGCCTTCTGGCTACTGCCAGCGCAACCCTGGATCAGCTCCCTGGCGGTGGGCCTGCTGTTCGCCATTACCGCGATCCCGGTGCTCTACCTGTACCTGCGGCACATCCACTACCCACCCGCCGCCACCCGCCGCCTGGTGCAGACCGCGATCCTCATCGACCTGACCTGCTGGAGCCTGTTCGCCCTGGCCCAGGGCAGCCTGCACCTGAGCAGCCTGCTGCTGCCGCTGGCCGGCGCCTGCCTGCCGTTGCTGCTGCGCACCCTGGGCCTGCGCCAGCCGCTGCTGTACAGCCTGGGCTTTTTCGGCCTGCTGGTGGTGGCCGAGCACTACAAGCTCAATGCGCTGATCTTCGGCATCGGCTACCTGCTGTGCATGGCCGCCCTCAAGCTGCCGCTGGTGCTGCCGTTAAAGGCGGCCTGGATGAACCGCTTGCAGACCGGCATCGCCATTCCGCTGATCCTCACGTTCGGCATCGTGCAGATCAACGTGCACAGCGCCATGGACAGCCTCGGCTGGAGCCAACTGGCGGCCCTGCTGCTGTTGCCGATCGCCAGCAAGCTGCTGGGCAACTGGCTGGGCCTGGGCTGGGCCGGCGCCTCCTTCGCGGGCGCCAGCCGCTGGCGCGAGAGCCTGCTGCTGAACATTCGCGGCTTGAGCGAGATCGTCTTTCTCAACCTGCTGCTGCAACAACAGCTGATCAGCCCGGCGCTGTACTTCGCGCTGATGCTCATGGGCCTGATCGCCACCCTGCTGCCGGCCCTGGCCGGGCTGCACCGAACTCCCCTGGCGGCGACCCACGCCGCCCCCTTGAATCTGAACATCGCCAAACCGGCAAGGAGCCCCAGTGCCAACAGTTGAAATGCAACGTCGCCAGGTCGTGGTGATCGGTGCCGGCCCCTCGGGGGCCATCGCGGCCGCGCTGCTCAAGCGCCAGGGCCACGACGTACTGATCGTCGAGCGGCAACATTTCCCACGTTTCTCCATCGGTGAAAGCCTGCTGTCCCACTGCCTGGATTTCGTCGAGGAAGCCGGGATGCTGGAGGCGGTGCAGGCCGCCGGATTCCAGCTCAAGAACGGCGCAGCGTTCGCCTGGGGCGAGCACTACAGCACCTTCGATTTCGGCGACACCTTCAGCCACGGCAAGCCCACCACCTTCCAGGTCCAGCGCGCCGACTTCGACAAGCTGCTGGCCGATCAGGCGGCGCTGCAAGGGGTCGAGATCCGCTACGGCGAAGAGATCATCGCGGTGGACGTGGCGCGGCCGTTGCCGCAGCTCGACTGCCGTCGCGAGGACGGCAGCCAGTACCGCATCGAAGCCGACTTCATCCTCGACGCCAGCGGTTACGGCCGGGTGCTGCCGCGCCTGCTGGAGCTGGAAGCGCCGTCGAATTTCCCGGTGCGCCGGGCGGTGTTCACCCATGTCGAAGACCGCATCGACTGCGAGCACTTCGACCGCAACAAGATCCTCATCACCACCCACCCGGAACACCGCGACATCTGGTTCTGGAGCATCCCCTTCAGCAACGGCCGTTGTTCGGTGGGGGTGGTGGCCGCCGATGAACACTTCGCCGGGCGCGATGGCGACCTGGACGCCTGCCTGCGCGGCTTCATCGAGCAAACACCGAGCCTGGCCAAGGTCCTGGCAAACGCCGTGTGGGACACCCCGGCGCGGACCATCGGCGGCTACTCGGCCAACGTCACCACCCTGCACGGCCCGGGCTTCGCGCTGCTGGGCAATGCCGCGGAGTTCCTCGACCCGGTGTTCTCTTCCGGGGTGACCATCGCCATGCGCTCATCGAGCATGGCCGCCGCCGTGCTGCACCGACAGTTGCAGGGCGAAAGCGTCGACTGGGCGAGCGAGTTCGCCGCACCGCTCAAGCGCGGCGTCGATACCTTCCGCTGCTACGTCGAGGGCTGGTACGCCGGCACCTTCCAGGACGTGATCTACCACCCGGGCAGCTCGCCGGAGATCCGCCGGATGATCAGCTCGATCCTCGCCGGCTATGCCTGGGATGAACGCAACCCCTTCGTCAGCGAGCCCAAGCGCCGGCTCAAGGCACTGTCGGAAGTCTGCGCGAGGGACTGCGCATGAACGAGCCATCCACCCAGTACCTGAGCGACAGCTACGTCGAAGAGACCCGCTTCGGCTTCTGGTTCCTGCGCAGCCACACCTGGCAGCACCATGTGCTGCGGGTGGCGATCAATGACCTGCGCTCGCTGTTCGACGGCGAACTGCCGGCCCATCCGGTGCTGCTGGACGCTGGCTGCGGCCAGGGCAAATCGTTCCAGTACCTGCGCCAGGTGTTCGCCCCGCAGCGGCTGATCGGCCTCGATGCCGACCCCCACAGCCTCAAGCTCAGCGCCGAGGAAGCCCGGCGCCAGCAGTTGGATGTGGAGCTGATCGGCAGCGACTGCGCGACCCTGCAACTGGCCGACGCCAGCGTCGACCTGCTGTTCTGCCACCAGACCTTTCACCACCTGGTGGAACAGGAAAAGGCCCTGGCCGAGTTCTACCGGGTGCTCAAGCCCGGGGGTTACCTGCTGTTCGCCGAATCCACCGAGGCCTACATCGATACCTGGGTGATCCGCTGGCTGTTCCGCCACCCGATGCACGTGCAGAAAAGCGCCGCCGAGTACCTGCAGATGATTCGTCGGCAGGGCTTTGAATTCGGCCCGCAGAACGTGTCTTATCCCTATCTGTGGTGGAGTCGCGCCAAGGACTTCGGGCTGCTGGAGCGCTTCGGCCTGCGCCAGCCGCCGCCGGTCGGCCAGCGCGAAGAAACCCTGGTCAATGTCGTGGCGCGCAAGCCGCTGGAACCCGCTGCTGTCGAGGAAGGCCTGTCCGCATGATCCGCGCCCTGCTGCTCGGTTGTGTCTTGTTGCTGAGCGCTTGCGTCAGTCAGGCGCCGCTGCCCGAGCGCACGCCCTCGCTGGCGCTGCCATTACAGCTGCATGTGCAGCGCCAGGCCGAAAACCAGCGCCAGGACTGGTTGCTGGTGATCCAGGCCGAAGGCCCGGACCTGCGCTGGTCGCTGATGGACCCGCTGGGCATTCCCCTGGCCCGTCAGCGCCTGGTGGCTGGCCACTGGCAGGCCGACGGCCTGCTGCCGCCCAACCCGGAAGCGCGGGAGCTGTTCGCGGCCTTGCTGTTTGCCCTGACACCCGCCGCCGAGCTGGCGGCCAATTATCCGCATGCCCGCCAACAGGGTGGCCAACGATCCCTTGGCCAACGCTGGCGGATTGACTATCAACAACCTCTGGATTTTGCGTTGAACCTGCCTCAAGGCCCGTCCTACCACATCACTGCACTGAGCACCGAGGCCACGCCATGACGGCCTACCTCAACGCCCTCGGGGTGATCTGCGCCCTGGGCGACAATCGCCAGGCCGTCGCGCGCAGCCTGTTTGCCGGCGACTGCTCGGGCATGCGCGAGGAAAGCCATTGGGTACCCGAGCGCACCCTGCCGGTGGCCGCCGTGCGCAGCCCGCTGGCGAGCATGCCGGCCGGCCTCGAAGCTCACAACAGCCGCAACAACCAGCTGTTGCTGCACGCCGCGCGGCAGATCGAAGCCCCCATCCAGCAGGCGATCCAGCGCTACGGCCGGGGCCGCATCGGCATCGTCCTGGGCACCAGCACCTCGGGCATCGACGAGGCCAGCCGGGGCATTGCCCGCTACCTGCAGGACCGGCAGTTCCCGGCGGACTACGACTACCGTCAGCAGGAGCTCAGCGCCCCGGCGAACTTCCTCGCCCAATGGCTGCAACTGAGCGGCCCGGCCTATGTGATTTCCACCGCCTGCACCTCCAGCGCCCGGGCCCTGATCAGTGCCCGGCGCCTGCTCGACCTGGGCCTGTGCGACGCCGTGCTGTGCGGCGGGGTCGACAGCCTGTGCAAACTCACCTTGAACGGTTTCACGGCCCTGGAAGCGGTGTCCGGGCAACGCTGCAACCCGTTTTCGCGCAACCGCGACGGCATCAATATCGGTGAAGCCGCGGCGCTGTTCCTGATGAGCAGGGAACCCGGCGACGACGCCAGCATCGCCCTGCTGGGCGGTGGCGCCAGCTCCGACGCCTACCATATTTCCGCGCCGGCCCCCGATGGCCGCGGCGCCTTGCAGGCCATGCACCTGGCGCTGCGCAGCGCCGGCCTGCAGCCGCAGCAGATCGGCTACCTGAACCTGCACGGCACCGCCACCCAGCACAACGACGCCATGGAAAGCCTGGCCGTTGCCCAACTGTTCCCCGACGGCGTGCCCTGCTCCTCGACCAAACCCCTGAGCGGCCACACCCTGGGCGCCGCCGGGGCCCTGGAAGCGGCCTTCTGCTGGCTGGCCCTGAGTGCCGACAACCCCGGCCAGGCGTTGCCGCCCCATGTCTGGGACGGCGAGGCCGACCCGGCCTTGCCGCCACTGCGCTGGGTCACCCCGGCCGACCACCTGGACCCGCACGCACCGCGCCACCTGATGAGCAACTCCTTCGCCTTCGGTGGCAACAACGTCAGCCTGATTATCGGAGACGCCCCATGATTGACTGGCCGCTCGCCGAGTTGCTGCCCCATGCCGGGGACATGATCCTCATCGATCAGGTCCTGGACTTTGATCAAGAACAGATCCGCACCCGCCTCGAAGTCCGCCCCGGCGGTTTGTTCAACCGCCCCGATGGCAGCCTGCCGGCCTGGGTCGGCATCGAGCTGATGGCCCAGAGCGTGGCCGCCTACGCCGGTTGCCGCGCGCGCCAGCAAGGCTTGCCGGTGGAACTGGGCTTTCTGCTTGGCACCCGTAAATTCGAATGCAATGTCGAACACTTTGCCGTCGGCAGCATCCTGGACATCCACGCCTTGCGCTCACTTGAAGACGACAACGGCATGGGCGTGTTCGAGTGCCACCTCAGCGGCCCCGGCATTGCCGCCAGCGCGCGCCTGAACGTGTTCCGTCCGCCCCAGGCCGCCGACTACCTGCATGAAACACCTGCCTCTTCTACAGGAACCCCGTCATGACTGACTCCGTACTGGTCACCGGCTCCAGCCGTGGCATCGGCCGCGCCATCGCCTTGCGCCTGGCCCAGGCCGGCTATGACCTGGTGCTGCACTGCCGCAGTGGCCGCACCGAAGCCGAAGCCGTCAAGGGCGAAGTCGAGGCCCTGGGCCGCAACGCCCGCGTCCTGCAATTCGATGTATCGGACCGGGAGGCCTGCCGGGCTGCCCTGGAGGCCGACGTCGACGCCCACGGCGCCTATTACGGCGTGGTACTCAACGCCGGCCTGACCCGCGATGGCGCCTTCCCGGCGCTCAGCGAAGACGACTGGGACCAGGTGCTGCGCACCAACCTCGACGGTTTCTACAACGTCCTGCACCCGGTGATGATGCCGATGATCCGCCGCCGCGCCGCCGGGCGCATTGTCTGCATCACCTCGGTCTCGGGGCTGATCGGCAACCGCGGCCAGGTCAACTACAGCGCCTCCAAGGCCGGCCTGATCGGCGCCGCCAAGGCCCTGGCCATCGAGCTGGGCAAGCGCAAGATCACCGTCAACTGCGTGGCCCCGGGGCTGATCGACACCGCCATGCTCGATGAGAACGTGCCGGTGGACGAGCTGATGAAGATGATCCCCGCGCAGCGCATGGGCACCCCGGAAGAGGTGGCCGGGGCGGTGAACTTCCTGATGTCCGCCGAGGCCGCCTACATCACCCGCCAGGTGCTGGCGGTGAACGGGGGCCTGTGCTGATGAAACGCGTGGTTGTCACCGGCATGGCCGGCATCACCTCCCTGGGCAACGACTGGGCCAGCATCGCCGAGCGCTTCGCCGCCAACCGCAGCGGCATCCGGCGCATGGACGAGTGGGACCGTTTCAGCGAGCTCAACACCCGCCTGGCCGGCCCCATCGACGATTTCCAGGTGCCCGGGCACTGGACCCGCAAACAGCTGCGCAGCATGGGCCGGGTTTCGCGCCTGGCCGTGGGCGCCGCCGAACAGGCGCTGGCCAACGCCGGGTTGCTGGGCGACCCGTCGATCAAGGACGGGCGCATGGGCGTGGCCTGTGGCTCTTCCACCGGCAGCACCGACGAGATCAAGGCCTTCGGCAACATGCTGCTGAATTCGGTGGCCGAGGGGCTCAACGCCAACTCCTACGTGCGCATGATGCCCCACACCACCGCGGCCAATATCAGCATCTTCTTCGGCCTCACCGGGCGCCTAATTCCCACCTCCAGCGCCTGCACCAGCGGCAGCCAGGGCATCGGCTACGCCTACGAGGCGATCAAGTTCGGCCGCCTGCCGCTGATGCTCGCCGGCGGCGCCGAAGAGCTGTGCCCCACCGAAGCCATGGTGTTCGACGCGCTCTACGCCACCAGCCTGAAAAACGACGCGCCGCATACCAGCCCCCGGCCCTACGACATGGACCGCGACGGCCTGGTGATCGGTGAAGGCGGCGGCATGCTGGTGCTCGAAGAGCTGGAACACGCCCTGGCCCGTGGCGCGCACATTTACGCGGAAATCGTCGGCTTCGGCAGCAACGCCGACGGCCAGCACACCACCCGCCCCGAGCAGAGCACCATGCGCCGGGCCATGGAACTGGCGCTGGAAGACGCGGCCCTGGCCCCGGCGGCCATCGGCTACGTCAACGGCCATGGCACCGCCACCGAGCAGGGCGATATTGCCGAAACCCTGGCCACCAGCAGCCTGTTCGGCAGCCGCATGCCCATCAGCTCGCAGAAGAGCTTCCTCGGCCACACCCTGGGCGCCTGCGGCGCGCTGGAATCCTGGTTCAGCATCGAGATGCTCAACCGCGACCTCTATGTGCACACCTGCAACCTGGAGAAGGTCGACCCGCGCTGCGGCGAGCTGGACTACCTGCAGGACGGCTTCCGGGCCATGAGCCACGAATACGTGATGAACAACAACTTTGCCTTTGGCGGCGTCAACACCTCGTTGATCTTCCGCCGCTGGTCCTGACGCACCCAACCCTACTGGAGAAATGGAATGTCCTCCCTGTTTCGCGCGACGCTGATCGTCCTGGCCCTGCTGAGCACGGCCGCCTGTACCAGCAAACCGATGTACACCCCCAACCGGGTCATCCCAACCACCATCCAGGCCAGCCAGGAACAGGTCAAACAGGCGATCCTGAAGAACCTGGTGGCCCGCAAGTGGACCGTGCAGCGCATCAGCCCGGAGCTGATCCAGGCCGAGATCACCGTGCGCGAGCAGTTCCACGCCGAGATCGATATCCAGTACAGCGCCAGCGCCTACAAAATCGTCTACCGCGACAGCCGCGACCTGGACTACAAGGACGGCAAGATCCACAAGAACTACATCCGCTGGGTGCGCCTGCTGGACAAGGGCATCCTGCGCGAGCTGCGGGACAACCAGAACGAACGGACCGCGCAACAACTGTCCGACGCGGCGGCCAAGAGCTTTCCGGCCGCGCAATGAGCCCCTCCCTGTGACCCCGGTCACAGGGCTGCTTCACCCCCTTTAATGTCATGGAGAATGCGATGCGTTTGAAGACACTGGCGGCCACCGCCACCCTGCTGCTGTGCACCCTGCCCGGCATCAGCCAGGCCCGCGATACCGCCCTGTACCTGCCCTTCGACAAGGTCGTGGCCGAGGCCATCAGCACCGGCAAGATCGATGGCAGCGTGAAGTTCTACCTGGCGGGCAACAAGCCGGCCGGCAAGGTCAGCGTACTGAGCCCGGGCGCCGTGACCAACAAGAAGACCAACGCCTTCGGCAAGGCCGACCAGGTGGCCTGTGAATGGGCCCTGCAATCGGCGCTGATCACCCTGCATGAAGCGGCGAAGAAAGTCGGCGCCAACGCCGTGACCGACATCGCTAGCTTCTACAAGAGCCGCGAGCGCAAGGACGCCACCACCTATGAGTGCCACGCCGGCGCCATCATGGCTGGCGTAGCGTTGCGCGGGGATCTGTCCAAGGTTCAGTGAACCCGCCCCGGCGCCGTCATCAGCGCCAAGCCGGTTCCAGCGAGGAGCCGGCTGCCTGCCTCGCCCAACTCAAGCCACTGCGTCGAGCTTGCGAGTGAGCAACTCGACAAACGCCTTGGCCATGGGCGAAGCCTGGTCCTTGCGCTGCACCAGCCACACCGCCGACATCGCTGCCGGGTCCAGCAGGCGGCGATAGACCACGCCGTCGATGCGCATGCGCTGGTAGGACGCCGGCAGTACCGAAACCCCCAACCCTGCCGCCACCAGACCGATGATGGTCATGGCTTCCGCCGCCTCCTGGGCGAAATGCGGGGTGAAGCCGGCATCCCGGGACAGGCTCAGCAACTGCGCATACAGGCCGCTGCCATAGCTGCGGGGAAAGAACACGAAGGGTTCCTGGGCCAGCTCCGCCAGGTGCAGCCCCTCTTCACTGCCGCTGGCCAGCGGGTGCTTGGAACTGAGCACCGCCACCAGCGGCTCGCGCAGCAGTTCCACCACCGACAGCGAATCCGGCAATGGCAGGGGCCGCATGATGCCGACCTGGATCGACTGGTCCACCAGCGCCTCGGCGACCTGGGTGCTGCTCATTTCCTTGAGCTTGAGGTGCACCGCGGGAAAGCGCTGGCGGAAGGCAAAGATCGCCTGGGGAATGGTCGAGTTGAAGGGCGCCGACGAGGTGAAACCGATCTTCAGTTCCCCCAGCTCGCCCAGTTGCGCGCGCCGCGCCACATCCGCCGCCTTGTCCACTTGGGCCAGCACCAGCCGTGCCTCCTCCAGGAACAGGCGCCCAGCCTCGCTGAGCTCGACCCGGCGATTGGTTCGTTCGAACAGGCGCGCGCCCACTTCCTGTTCCAGCGCCTGGATCTGCTGGCTCAGCGGCGGCTGGGAAATGCCCAGCACCTGGGCCGCACGGCCGAAATGCAGTTCTTCGGCGACAGCGATGAAGTAGCGCAGGTGACGCAATTCCATGGGGGCCTCATTAAGTCTTAAAACCTATCAAACAGGTCGAACAATATATTGGAAAGAATCATTAGCCAGCTATATGCTTTTTCCATTGCCTGACTGGCTGCGTTCCCCCCCGAGGTCCCCCGTGAAGTCCGCTGTTGCGCCCCTTGCCCACGAAATTCCTGCCACGCCCCTGGACGAGGTGGTCGCCCAGCTCAACGAGGTCTACATCGAAAAAGGCACGCCGATGTTCATGCGCACGGTGCTGGCGCTGTTTTCCGGCGGCTTTGCCACCTTTGCCCTGTTGTACTGCGTGCAGCCGATGATGCCGCTGCTGTCCCGGGACTTTGCCATCAACGCCGCCCAGAGCAGCCTGATCCTCTCGGTCGCCACCGGCATGCTGGCCATCGGTCTGCTGATCACCGGGCCGATTTCCGACCGCATCGGCCGCAAGCCGGTGATGGTGACAGCCCTGCTGGCCGCCGCCCTGTGCACCATTGCCAGTGCGCTGATGCCCAGCTGGCACGGGGTGCTGCTGATGCGCGCCCTGGTCGGCCTGTCGCTGAGCGGGCTGGCAGCGGTGGCCATGACCTACCTGAGCGAAGAGATCCACCCTCAGCACATCGGCCTGGCCATGGGCCTGTACATCGGCGGCAACGCCATTGGCGGCATGAGCGGGCGGCTGATCACCGGGGTGCTGATCGACTTCGTCAGCTGGCACACGGCGATGCTGGTGATCGGCGGCCTGGCACTGATCGCTGCCGCGGTGTTCTGGCGCATCCTTCCAGAGTCGCGCAACTTCCGCCCGCGCTCGCTGCATCCGCGCAGCCTGCTGGATGGCTTTGCCATGCACTTTCGCGACGCCGGCCTGCCCTGGCTGTTCCTCGAAGGCTTCCTGCTGATGGGGGCTTTCGTCACCCTGTTCAACTACATTGGCTACCGCCTGCTGGCCGAGCCCTATCACCTGAGCCAGGCCCTGGTTGGCCTGCTGTCGGTGGTCTACCTGTCGGGCATCTACAGCTCGGCGAAGATTGGCGCCCTGGCCGACCAACTGGGCCGACGCCGGGTACTGTGGGGCACCATCGTGCTGATGCTGGCGGGGATCGCCCTGACCCTGCTGTCGCCGCTGGCCCTGGTGCTGGGCGGGATGCTGCTGTTCACCTTCGGCTTCTTCGGTGCCCACTCGGTGGCCAGCAGTTGGATCGGCCGCCGCGCCACCAAGGCCAAGGGCCAGGCCTCATCGCTGTACCTGTTCAGCTACTACGCCGGTTCGAGCATTGCCGGCACCGCGGGCGGGGTGTTCTGGCACCTGGCGGGGTGGAACGGCATCGGCCTGTTCATCAGTGCGCTGTTGATAGGCGCGTTGCTGGTCGCCATGAAGCTTGCAAAGCTTCCCCCTCTGACCCGCAGCGAAGCTGCCTAAGCGCGCGCCAAACCTTCAGAAACGAAAACGCCCGGCATTGGCCGGGCGTTTTTGATGGGGTGGCGCTTATACGTGGTATTGCGCCGACAACTCGTGCACCGCTTCCAGGAAAGCACCGGCGTGCTCGGGCTTCACTTCCGGGGTAATGCCGTGGCCCAGGTTGAACACGTGGCCGCTGCCGGTGCCGTAGCTGGCAAGGATGCGTGCGACTTCACTGCGGATCGCCTGCGGGTTGGCGTAGAGCACGGTGGGGTCCATGTTGCCTTGCAGCGCGACCTTGCTGCCGACGCGGCGGCGGGCTTCGCCGAGGTCGCAGGTCCAGTCCAGGCCCAGGGCATCGGCGCCGGCATCGGCAATGCTTTCCAGCCACAGGCCGCCGCCCTTGGTGAACAGGATCACCGGCACCTTGCGCCCGTCGTGCTCGCGGATCAGGCCGCTGACGATCTTGCGCATGTAGGCCAGGGAGAACTCCTGGTAAGCCGCCGCCGAGAGGCTGCCGCCCCAGCTGTCGAAGATCTGCACCGCCTGCGCACCGGCGAGGATCTGCCCATTGAGGTAGGAAGTGACCGACTGCGCCAGCTTGTCCAGCAGCAGGTGCATGGCTTGCGGGTTGTCGTAGAGCATGGCCTTGGACTTGCGGAAGTCTTTCGACGAACCGCCTTCAACCATATAGGTGGCCAGGGTCCAGGGGCTGCCGGCAAAACCGATCAACGGCACACGGCCATTGAGTTCGCGACGAATGGTGCTGACCGCATCCATCACGTAACCCAGGTCCTTTTGCGGATCGGGAATCGGCAGGGCTTCGATGTCGGCCAGGGTGCTGACCACTTTCTTGAAGCGCGGGCCTTCACCGGTCTCGAAGTACAGGCCTTGGCCCATGGCATCGGGAATGGTCAGGATGTCGGAAAAAAGGATGGCCGCATCCAGCTGTGGATAGCGGTCCAGAGGCTGCAGGGTGACTTCGCAAGCGAACGCCGGGTTCATGCACAGGCTCATGAAGTCACCGGCGTTGGCACGGCTGGCGCGGTATTCAGGCAAGTAGCGCCCAGCCTGACGCATCATCCACACCGGGGTGACGTCTACGGGTTGCTTGAGCAGGGCACGAAGGAAACGGTCGTTCTTCAGGGCAGTCATGTCGGCATCCGGAAAAAAAGTGGGGGCATTTTCTCAGAGCGCGACGCAGAAAGACAGCCGCAAGCGGCAAGCTACAAGCCGCAAGCTGAAAGCGCTGATGCCTTCAACTTGTCGCTTGCAGCTTGAAGCTTGCTGCTGGCGTCGTCAGACGCCCAGGTAGTCGAGGATGCCTTCGGCGGCGTTGCGCCCTTCGAAGATCGCCGTCACCACGAGATCAGAACCACGCACCATGTCGCCACCGGCGAAGATCTTCGGGTTGCTGGTCTGGTGCTTGTACTGGCCCTGTTCCGGGGCCACGACGCGGCCCTGGCTGTCGGTCTGGATCTGGAACTGCTCGAACCACGGCGCCGGGCTCGGGCGGAAGCCGAAGGCGATGACCACGGCGTCGGCCGGGATGATCTCTTCGGAACCGGGGATCGGCTCGGGGCTGCGGCGGCCACGGGCGTCCGGCGCGCCGAGACGGGTCTCGACCACCTTCACGCCTTCGACCTTGTCTTCACCGACAATCGCGATCGGCTGGCGGTTGTAGAGGAATTTCACGCCCTCTTCCTTGGCGTTCTTCACCTCTTTGCGCGAGCCGGGCATGTTGGCTTCGTCACGACGATAGGCACAGGTCACCGACTTGGCGCCCTGGCGGATGGAGGTGCGGTTGCAGTCCATCGCGGTGTCGCCACCGCCCAGTACCACCACCTTCTTGCCTTTCATGTCGACGAAATCTTCCGGCGACTTTTCAAAGCCCAGGTTGCGGTTGACGTTGGCGATCAGGAAGTCCAGGGCGTCATACACGCCCGGCAGGTCCTCACCGGCAAAGCCGCCCTTCATGTAGGTGTAGGTGCCCATGCCCATGAACACGGCATCGTATTCGGCGAGCAGTTGCTCCATGGTCACGTCCTTACCCACCTCGGTGTTGAGGCGGAACTCGATGCCCATGCCACTGAAGACTTCGCGACGATTGCTCAGCACGGTCTTTTCCAGCTTGAACTCGGGGATGCCGAAGGTCAGCAGGCCGCCGATTTCCGGGTTCTTGTCGAACACCACCGGGGTCACCCCGCCGCGCACCAGCACATCGGCGCAGCCCAGGCCCGCCGGGCCCGCGCCGATGATCGCCACGCGCTTGCCGGTGGGCTTGACCTTGGACATGTCCGGGCGCCAGCCCATGGCGAAGGCGGTGTCGGTGATGTACTTCTCCACCGAACCGATGGTCACCGCGCCAAAGCCGTCGTTGAGGGTGCAGGCACCCTCGCACAACCGGTCCTGCGGGCAGACCCGGCCGCAGACTTCCGGCAGGGTGTTGGTCTGGTGCGACAGCTCGGCGGCGGCGAGGATGTTGCCCTCGGCCACCAGCTTGAGCCAGTTGGGAATGAAGTTGTGCACCGGGCACTTCCATTCGCAGTACGGGTTGCCGCAACCCAGGCAGCGGTGGGCCTGGTCGGCCGATTGCTGGGGTTTGAAGGGTTCGTAGATTTCCACGAACTCCTTCTTGCGCTGACGCAGCAGTTTCTTCTTCGGGTCTTTGCGCCCGACATCGATGAACTGGAAGTCGTTATTCAGACGTTCAGCCATTTTCAAAACCTCTTAACAGCAGCTGCAAGCTTCTAGCTGCAAGCCGCAAGACGATCACTTATGCCCGGCAAACCTCGAACTGCTTCACTTGCAGCTTGAGGCTTGCCACTTGCAGCTGCTTTATTGCGGACTCGCACGAGTACTGGTGAGCAGAGACTTCAGGTTCGCTGCCTTGGGTTTGACGAGCCAGAAGCGACGCAGGTAGTCGTCGAGGTTCTCGGCGAGGTTGCGACCCCATTCGCTGTCGGTCTCCTCGACATACTCGTTCAGCACGCGTTGCAGGTGGCTGCGATAGGCTTCCATCGCTTCGCCGCTGATCCGCTGGATTTCCACCAGTTCGTGGTTGACCCGGTCAACGAAGGTGTTGTCCTGGTCGAGCACGTAGGCGAAACCACCGGTCATGCCCGAGCCGAAGTTGTAACCGGTCTTGCCCAATACGCAGACGAAACCACCGGTCATGTACTCGCAGCAGTGATCGCCAGTGCCTTCCACCACGGTGTGGGCACCGGAGTTACGCACGGCAAAACGCTCGCCCGCGGTGCCGGCGGCGAACAGCTTGCCGCCGGTGGCGCCGTACAGGCAGGTGTTGCCGATAATGGCGCTGTCCTGGGTCTTGTAGACGCTGCCCTTGGGCGGAACGATGACCAGTTTGCCGCCGGTCATGCCCTTGCCCACGTAGTCGTTGGCATCGCCTTCCAGGTAGAGGTTCAGGCCGCCGGCGTTCCACACGCCGAAGCTCTGCCCCGCAGTGCCCTTGAAGCGGAATGTGATCGGCGCCTGGGCCATGCCCTGGTTGCCGTGGAGCCTGGCGATTTCACCGGAGATCCGTGCGCCGATGGAACGGTCGCAGTTGCAGATATCCAGGCTGAAGTCGGCACCGCTCTTGTCATTGATCGCCGAGCGCGCTATCTCGACCATTTTCTCGGCCAGCAGGCCCTGGTCGAACGGTGGGTTGCGGTCCACCTGGCAGAACTGTGGCTTGTCCGCCGGAATGTGGTCGCTGCCCAGCAACGGGGTCAGGTCCAGGTGGTGCTGCTTGGCGGTCTGGCCTTCGAGGATTTCCAGCAGGTCGGTACGACCGATCAGTTGTTCCAAGGAGCGCACGCCAAGCTTGGCCAGCCACTCACGGGTTTCTTCGGCGACGTAGGTGAAGAAATTCACCACCATGTCGACGGTGCCGATGTAGTGATCCTTGCGCAGCTTCTCGTTCTGAGTGGCGACGCCAGTGGCGCAGTTGTTCAGGTGGCAGATACGCAGGTACTTGCAGCCCAGGGCGATCATTGGCGCGGTGCCGAAGCCGAAGCTCTCGGCGCCGAGGATGGCCGCCTTGATCACGTCGAGGCCGGTTTTCAGGCCGCCGTCGGTCTGCACCCGGACCTTGCCGCGCAGGTCGTTGCCGCGCAGGGTCTGGTGGGTTTCCGCCAGGCCCAGTTCCCAGGGCGCACCGGCGTACTTGATCGAGGTCAGCGGCGAAGCGCCGGTGCCGCCGTCGTAGCCGGAAATGGTGATCAGGTCGGCATAGGCCTTGGCCACACCGGCGGCGATGGTACCGACGCCGGCTTCCGCCACCAGCTTCACCGAGACCAGGGCCTGAGGGTTGACCTGCTTGAGGTCAAAGATCAGCTGCGACAAGTCTTCGATGGAATAGATGTCGTGGTGCGGTGGTGGCGAGATCAGGGTCACGCCGGGCACGGCGTAGCGCAGCTTGGCGATCAGGCCGTTGACCTTGCCGCCGGGCAGCTGGCCGCCTTCGCCGGGCTTGGCGCCCTGGGCCACCTTGATCTGCAGCACTTCGGCGTTGACCAGGTATTCCGGGGTCACGCCGAAACGGCCAGTGGCCACTTGCTTGATCTTCGAGCTCTTGATGGTGCCGTAGCGCGCCGGGTCTTCGCCGCCTTCGCCGGAGTTGGAACGCGCACCGAGGCGGTTCATGGCTTCGGCCAGGGCTTCGTGAGCTTCAGGCGACAGGGCCCCCAGGGAGATACCGGCGGAGTCGAAGCGCTTGAGAATCGACTCCAGGGGCTCGACTTCGCTGATGTCCATCGGCGTGTCCAGGGTCTTCACCTGGAACAGGTCACGGATCATCGACACCGGGCGGTTATCCACCAGCGCGGTGTACTCCTTGAACTTGGCGTAGTCGCCCTGCTGCACGGCGGCTTGCAGGGTGTTGACCACGTCCGGGTTGTAGGCGTGGTATTCGCCACCGTGGACGAACTTCAGCAGACCGCCTTGCTGGATCGGCTTGCGCGGGCTCCAGGCTTCGGTCGCCAGGGCTTTCTGCTCGGCTTCGATGTCGACGAAACGCGCGCCCTTGATCCGGCTCGGTACGCCACGGAAGCTCAGGTTGCAGACTTCCTCGGACAGGCCGATGGCTTCGAACAGCTGCGCGCCACGGTAGGAAGCGATGGTGGAGATGCCCATCTTCGACAGGATCTTCAGCAGGCCCTTGGTGATGCCCTTGCGGTAGTTCTTGAACACCTCGTAGAGGTCGCCCAGCACTTCACCGGTACGGATCAGGTCACCCAGCACTTCGTAGGCCAGGAACGGATAGACCGCCGAGGCGCCAAAACCAATCAGCACCGCGAAGTGGTGCGGATCGCGGGCCGTGGCGGTTTCCACGAGTATGTTGGAATCGCAGCGCAGGCCTTTTTCGGTCAGGCGGTGGTGCACCGCGCCCGTGGCCAGGGAAGCGTGGATCGGCAGCTTACCCGGCGCGATATGGCGGTCGCTGAGGACGATCTGGGTGCGACCGGCACGCACGGCTTCTTCAGCCTGATCGGCGACATTGCGGATCGCCGCTTCCAGGCCGACGCTCTCGTCGTAGTTGAGGTCGATGACCTGGCGCTCGAAGCCCGGGCGTTCGAGGTTCATCAGCGAACGCCACTTGGCCGGGGAGATCACCGGCGAGCTGAGGATCACGCGCGAGGCGTGCTCGGGCGATTCCTGGAAGATGTTGCGCTCGGCACCGAGGCAGATCTCCAGGGACATGACGATGGCTTCGCGCAGCGGATCGATCGGCGGGTTGGTGACCTGGGCGAACTGCTGGCGGAAGTAGTCGTAAGGGGTACGCACGCGCTGCGACAGCACCGCCATCGGCGTGTCGTCACCCATTGAGCCCACCGCTTCGTAGCCCTGCTCGCCCAGCGGGCGCAGGACCTGGTCACGCTCTTCGAAGGTGACCTGGTACATCTTCATGTACTGCTTGAGCTGGTCGACGTCGTAGAAGGCCGAACCGTGGTCGTTGTCTTCCATGGTGGCCTGGATGCGCAGGGCGTTCTTGCGAAGCCATTGCTTGTACGGATGACGGGACTTCAGACGGTTGTCGATGGCGTCGGTGTCGAGGATCTGCCCGGTTTCGGTGTCCACGGCAAAGATCTGCCCCGGGCCGACCCGGCCCTTGGCGATCACGTCCTCGGGCTGGTAGTTCCACACGCCGATTTCCGAAGCCAGGGTGATGAAGCCGTTCTTGGTGGTGACCCAACGGGCCGGACGCAGGCCGTTGCGGTCCAGCAGGCAGACGGCATAACGGCCGTCGGTCATGACTACGCCGGCCGGGCCGTCCCAAGGCTCCATGTGCATCGAGTTGTATTCGTAGAACGCGCGCAGGTCGGCGTCCATGGTCTCGACGTTCTGCCAGGCTGGCGGAATGATCATGCGCACGCCGCGGAACAGGTCAATGCCGCCGGTGACCATCAGCTCCAGCATGTTGTCCATGCTCGAGGAGTCGGAACCCACGCGGTTGACCAGCGGGCCGAGTTCTTCCAGATCCATCAGGTCGTTGGTGAACTTGGTGCGCCGGGCCTGGGCCCAGTTGCGGTTGCCGGTGATGGTGTTGATCTCGCCGTTGTGGGCGAGGAAGCGGAATGGCTGGGCCAGCGGCCATTTCGGCAGGGTGTTGGTGGAGAAGCGCTGGTGGAACACGCAGATCGCGGTTTGCAGGCGCGGATCGCCCAGGTCCGGATAGAAGGCGGCGAGGTCCGCCGGCATCATCAGGCCTTTATAGATGATGGTCTTGTGGGAAAAGCTGCAGATGTAGTGGTCGGTGTCGGCGGCGTTGGCCACCGAGGAGCGACGACGGGAGCTGAACAGCTTGATGGCGAAATCCTGATCGCTCAGACCCTGGCCGCCGATGAACACTTGCTCGATCTGCGGCAGGCGCTCCAGGGCCAGACGCCCGAGCACACTGGTATCGATCGGCACTTTGCGCCAGCCCACCAGCTGCAGGCCGGCGGCGAGGATCTCGCGGTTCATGTTTTCGCGAGCGGCTTCGGCCTTCACCGGATCCTGGTTGAAGAACACCATGCCCACTGCATATTGCTTGGGCAGCTCGACGCCGAAGTGCTCCTGGGCGACGGCGCGCAGGAACAGGTCGGGCTTTTGCATCAGCAGACCGCAACCGTCGCCGGTCTTGCCGTCCGCGTTGATCCCACCGCGGTGGGTCATGCAGGTCAGGGCCTCAATGGCCGTTTTCAACAGGGTATGACTGGGTTCGCCCTGCATATGGGCTATCAGGCCGAAACCACAGTTATCCTTAAATTCATCTGGTTGGTACAGACCTGCTTTCATAGACACTTTCTCACCAGGCTGTCTCTTATCGAGACAAATTTCTTTTCAATTCAACCACTTACCATCCACGCCGAACGTACGCCGGCTTTGCGGGGGCAAAAGGGAGGTCATTGTACACACCGACACAAAGGCCCACAAATTAAGCGACGATCTGTCGCAAATTTATGTCGCATTTATGAACGTTTTAAAGCGATATGCTGTGCTAGTCAAAAAGTTTTGCTTTTGACTGCCGCGACTCAAAAACTACTGTGACGCAGACACCACAAGGCACGCGGCCTGTAAGGCAGCATGCCAATGCGGAAATTTGAGGTTGCCGGGAGAGGCGGCCTGGGTAAGGCCGCCGAATCTTCAGCGAGTTGTTGCCAGTTCTTGTTGAACGCTAGCGACAGTGCGAGGCCAAGGTTTACCAGCCTGAACCTTCGCTGGCAAGGATTTGATGGCGCTGACTGCGGCATCGCGGCTGGAGAAGTTGCCGTAGGTGATCACATACAGCGGCTTGCCGTTGAGGACTTTCTTGAAGTAGCGGTATTCGCCGCCCTGTTCCTTGACGAAGCTCTGGGCCGTGGCTTCCGAGCTGGTGCCGAGGATCTGCACCACGTAGTTGCCTGGTGCTTGGCCGGCGTACCAGCTGCCACCGGCGGCCTTGGCCACGGTGACCGGTTTCTCGGCCGGCTTGGCCGCTGGAGCTGGCTTGGCCGCCACGGGCTTCTCAACCGGCTTCTCAACCGGCTTCTCGACCGGTTTGGCCGCAGGCGCTGGCTTGGCCGTGGCCACCTGGGTCGGTGCCGGGGTCGGACGCGCAGCTGGAGTCGGCGCAGGGCCTGCCACGGCACCCGCAGGTGGCGCGGTGGTGGTCACGGTCGGCGGAACGGCACTGGAGCCTTCCACCGGCACCCCATCGTCACCCTCGCTGATACCACCGGCGGCTTCAGCCAGGGGGCCGCGCATCACGGGCTGCGACTGGCCGACCAACGGCAGTGGCATCGGCTGCGACGAACCGGCGAATTCCACCGACGGGCTGCCATTGGCATTCGGTGTCGGCGTCTGCCCCAGCGGCAACTGCGCTTGTTCATTGGCGGGAGCCCCGGTAGTCGGAGCCTTGCTGCGGCCCGGCATCAACCAGGCCGCGGCCACGGCCACCACCACCACTGCGGAAATGGCCAATACGTGTTTCTTCGGCATGTTGAACCCCATACTTGGACGCTTGACCGCGGAGCGGCTGGCGATCATGGCTTCGATCATCGCATCCCTGGCGACCTGGTTGATGTTGCCCGGCCAGCCATCGGAGCTTTCGTGAATATCACTGATCTGATCTGCGGAGAAAAGTTCGATGCCTTGCCCTGCGCCTTCGAGTCGCTGGGCGAGATATTCACGGGTTTCCTCTTCGGTGTAGGGCTGCAACTCGATGACGTGGAAGCGTTCTTCCTCGGTATTGAGCTGGTCCAGAGCAGCGATCAGCGACGACTCGCCGAACAGGAATACATGAGGACGGCCTTCCGGAGCACCGGCCGCCAGGGCCAGCAGCGCCTCAAGGGCGGACTCGTCGAGTTGCTCGGCGTCATCCACCAGCAGATAGACTTCCTGGCCGGTCAGGGCCAGCTGCACTATCTGGGCGAGGATCGCGCCGATCTCGGCCTGGGCCACGCTCAGCGCCTGGGCCACCTGGCGCAGCACGCCGGCAGCATCGCCGGCACCGCGCGCGGAAACCACCACGCTTTGCACCGATTGCTTGTTGGTACTGGCTACCAGTGCCTGGCGCAGCAGGGTCTTGCCGCTGCCCTGAGGGCCAGTGACCACCAGCAGCAGTTGGCTGTAGCGGGCCAGGTGATGCAGTTGCCCCAGCACGGGCTTGCGCTGGGCAGGAAAGAACTTGAAGCCAGGGACCCGGGGAGCGAAAGGATCGTGGCTCAACTGGTAGTGGCCGAGGAAAGCCTCGTCGGCATGCAAACTAGTCATCGGGATCTTATTAACCTTTAAGCTGAGCCAGGGCGCGGTAATCCGCTCCCAGCGTGGCCTGTAAAACCTCTTTCGGATAATCGTCGGTCACTACGGCTTCGCCCATGCGGCGCAACAGCACCAGACGCAAACGACCGTCGATCACTTTCTTGTCAATTGCCATGTGTTCGAGAAAGTCCGCTTCGGTCATTTCCTCGGGCGGGATGACCGGCAGGCCCGCGCGCTGGAACAGGCGAATACCGCGGTCACGCTCCTGGCTGGAAATCCAGCCCAGGCGCGCGGACATTTCCAGGGCCATGACGGTGCCAGCAGCGACCGCTTCACCGTGCAACCACACGCCGTAACCCATGTGGGTTTCGATGGCGTGGCCGAAGGTATGCCCCAGGTTGAGGGTGGCACGCACCCCCGATTCACGTTCGTCGGCACCTACGACCGCAGCCTTGGCCGCGCAGGAGCGCTCGATCGCGTAGGTCAGCGCCTGCTGGTCCAGGGCCCGCAGGCGGTCGACGTTTTCTTCCAGCCAGGTGAGGAACGGTTCGTCACAGATCAGGCCGTACTTGATCACTTCCGCCAGGCCCGCCGACAGCTCGCGGCTGGGCAGGGTATTGAGGCTGGTGGTATCGATCAGCACCACGTTCGGCTGATAGAAGGCGCCGACCATGTTCTTGCCCAGCGGATGATTGATGCCAGTCTTGCCGCCCACCGAGGAGTCCACCTGGGACAACAGGGTGGTCGGGACCTGGATGAAATCCACACCACGCTGGTAGCAGGCGGCGGCAAAGCCGGCCATGTCGCCAATCACGCCGCCACCGAGGGCAATGATGGTGGTGCGTCGATCGTGGCGCGCAGTGAGCAGGCCATCGAAGATCAACTGCAGGGTTTCCCAGTTCTTGTAGGCCTCGCCATCGGGCAGGACCACCGAGATCACCGAGAACTGCCCCAGGCTGCGGGTCAGACGCTCAAGGTACAGCGGCGCGACCGTCTCATTGGAAATGATCGCCACTTGCTTCCCGGCGATATGCGGCACCAGCAGCTCGGGCTGGTCCAACAGGCCTTCACCAATGTGAATCGGGTAGCTGCGCTCGCCTAGATCGACCTTAAGTGTCTGCATGTGTCCCCACAGTGAAGATGGAAGCAGGCATTGTGCCTTGCATTGACGATGGGCCTCGTCTGGTCTTCTGACGCGGCCCGATAGCTCTGCGCCACACCTTGGCGGTCTGGCGCGACGCCGAGAATAGCGCATTTCGCTCGGAGCATTAACGGGGTGGCAGCTGCTGCAGGCGCTCCAGGATGTCCAGCACCACCATTCGCGGCGGCCGCTCATCGGTTTCCACCACCAGATCGGCGATTTCCCGATAAAGCGGGTCGCGGATTTCCAGCAGGTCGCGCAGGGTCTTGGCCGGATCAGCGGTACGCAACAAAGGACGATTGCGGTCCCGAGCGGTGCGCCCCACCTGCTGTTCCACCGATGCGTGCAGATATACCACTCGTCCGCCAGCGTGCAGTGCCCGACGATTGGCTTCGCGCATCACCGCGCCACCGCCGGTGGCCAGTACCACGCCATCGGTGCCGCACAGCTCGGCGATCATCGCCTGTTCGCGATCACGAAAGCCCGGTTCGCCTTCCTTATCGAAGATCCACGGGATGTTCGCGCCTGTACGCAGTTCAATTTCCTTATCGGAATCTTTGAATGGCAGGCGCAGCTCTTTGGCCAGTAAGCGACCGATGGTGCTTTTTCCAGCCCCCATCGGCCCAACAAGAATCAAATTTCGCACAGAATCAACGACTCACAGCAATCGCCTGGTTGTTCATGATACGCGGAGTGAGAAATACCAGCAGCTCGGATTTTTTCTCCGACACCACGTCACGCCGGAAAAGGCGGCCAAGATACGGCACATCGCCAAGAAATGGCACTTTATCTACAACCTTGCTCTGGGTATTCGAGAAAACCCCGCCGATGACAATGGTCGCCCCGTCATCGACCAGGACCTTGGCCTCGACCTCGTTCTTCTTGATCGGCGGCACATCCTGGACCTTGTTCAGGTAGTCCGGCTCGTCCTTGGTGACCTTGACCGCCATGATGATGCGATTGTCCGGGGTGATCTGCGGCGTCACCTCAAGCGACAGCGAAGCCTCCTTGAACGACACCGAGGTCGCGCCACTGGAGCTGGCTTCCTGGTAGGGAATTTCGGTGCCCTTGAGGATCTTCGCGGTTTCCTTGTCGGAGGTGACCACCTTGGGCTGGGAGACAATCTCGCCGTTGCCGGTCTTTTCCATGGCAGTCAGTTCCAGGTCCAGCAGCACGCTGTCGGTGATGTAGGCGATGCCGAGGCCCGAGGTATTGGCCGTGGCCCCCAGGTCGACGAAAGGCGAGTTGCTACCGCTGCTGCCCGGCGTACCGATGGTCGTTGACCCGTTGGCGCCGCTCTGCACCCCGGAGGCATTCCAGTTGCCCTTGTTCTGCACCGAGCCACCCCAGCGCACCCCCAGGCTCTTGTCGTAGTCGACGTTGGCCTCGACGATACGCGCCTCGATCATCACCTGACGCACCGGCACATCCAACTGGGCGACGATGCGCCGCAGCTCATCGAGGCGCTCCCGGCTCTGGTGGGCAATGATGCTGTTGGTGCGCTCATCGACAGTGATCGAACCACGCTCATCGGCTTTTTCCTCGGCACCGGTCACCGACTGGAACAACCTGGCGATGTCCGCCGCCTTGGCGTAGTTGACTTGCAGCAGCTCCCGGCGCAGCGGCGCCAGATACTCCAACTGCTTCTGCAACTCCAGCTCCTGACGCTCCCGGGCGGTGATTTCATCCGCCGGCGCCACTAGCAGCACGTTACCGATCGTGCGCGAATCAAGCCCCTTGGTCCTGAGCACCAGATCCAGAGCCTGATCCCAGGGCACATTCTGCAGGCGCAAGGTGATGCCACCCTGCACGGTATCGCTAGCCACCAGGTTGAGGCCGGTGAAGTCAGCGATCAATTGCAGCACCGAGCGCACCTCGATGTTCTGGAAGTTCAGCGAAAGCTTTTCCCCCTTGTAGGCAGGACGGGCTGCAGCCCGGGGTTCTGCCATGACCTGGCCTGCCACATCCGCGGCAGCAGGCTTGAGCTCGGCGGCGCCGACCCGCGGCGCCAGCAACGCTATCCATAGCGCGGCACCGAGGGCTGAAACAGTCCTGTTCATTGTCCAGATTCCACTTAAGAGTGTTTTTTCAGCGCCAGTGTCCGCGGCCGCTCCTGCCAGGCTCCCGCTCCATCGGGAACAATTTCCACCACCTCGATCTGCGAATCGCTGATGGCCACGACCCGGCCTTCGTTGCGCCCCAGGTAATCACCCACCTGCAAACGATGGATGCCACTCACGCCGCGCAGCAGGGCGAAGCTCCCGGAAGCGTTGGACAGGCTTCCAACCATCTGCAACTGATCGATATCGAACCCTTCGAGGTATTGCCGGACCCGCTGCGGGTCGGGCCGGACCTCGTTCGCCCCTTGCCGGCGGACCGCCGGATCGAGCCGTTGCGGTGGCTGGAACGGGCTGCGCAATGCGCTGGCGCCATAAGTGAATGAGGGGTAAGAGCGGATGACCGGTGCCGGCTCAATCGGCCCCGGCGGTTGCTCACGCATCCGCTTCATGTAAGCGTCCAGGTCGGCGACGCCATCGCCGACTCCACAGCCCCACAGCCCGGCACACAGAGCGCTGAGCACTGCCCGACCAAGGCCCCTCATGAGTGCGGCTCCGGACTGTCGTATCGGTAGGTTCGCGCCTCGATGTTCATGCGCAACAGCGCCGGATTGCCGGCCACCACGGGCATGATCCGAAAGTCATGCAACGTGACGATACGCGACAGGCCGGCGACGCCACTGACGAAGGTCGCCAGGTCGTGATAAGCCCCCGTGACCGAGATCTGGATCGGCAGCTCAACGTAAAACGGCCGAGCCACTTCCGGCTGCAGCTTGATCACCTCGAACCCCAGGCCACTGCCCAGCCCTACGCGACTGATGTCCTCCAGCAAGCCGGGAACTTCAGTGTCGCTGGGCAACTGGCGCAACAGCGCGTCGAAACTGTTGCGCATGACCGCAAGCTGCTCCTGGTAGCGCAGCAGGCTGGCTCCCTGGCGCGCCTTGTCGGCAAATGCCTGCTTGAGCCGGGTTTCTTCCTGACGCTGACGCTCCAGCTGAATCAGGTTCGGGCCCAGGTAAAAGTTGTAGCCCGCTACCAGCACCAGCAGTAGAAACAGGGCCGCCACCAGGCTCTTGACCGGCCCGGGCCAGGAGCCGAGGTTGCTCAGGTCCAGCTCACGCGGATCGGTACGGCGCAACTGCGCCAGCCATTGCCCAGGCATCATTGCCGAGGCTCCCCGGACAGTGCCGTGGCCTGCCCGACATTCAGCCGAAACAGGTTGCCCAGCCCTTGTTGAGGGTCCACCGCGCGCTTCACCTCAGTCAGGCTGGGAACAGCAAGCCCCTCGGCTGCCTGCAGGTTGCGCATCAGGTCGGAGACCCGGTTGTTCGACTCGGCGGCGCCACTGATGCCGAGGTTCTGCCCCTGCAGATCGACCTCGGTGAAATACACGCCTTCAGGCAGGCTGCGAGCCAACTGCTCGAAAACCCGCACGCTGGTCGAGCGATTGCCTTGCAGGTCTTCGATGACGCCCATGCGTTCAAGCAACTGCTGACGCTGCACCTTGAGTTCCTCGATGCTGGCGATCTGCTTATCCAGGCGAGCCGTCGCCTGCTGCAGATATTGATTACGCAGGTGCTGGCGTTCGATCACCCGGTTTACATAGGCATCGGCCAACAGGGTCACCCCGCCGCCGACCATCACCATCGCCACCAGCACCTGCAGGAATTGCCGGCGCCGGCGTTCGCGCGATGCCTCGCGCCAGGGGAGCAGATTGATCCGTGCCATCAGTCGAACCCTCGCAAGGCCAGGCCACACGCCAGCAACAAGCTCGGCGCCTGCTCGTTCAAGGCCTGGGCGTCGACCTGCGCGCTCACCGTCATGCTTCGAAACGGATTGGCCAGCAGCGCAGTGATTCCCGTCTCGTCCTCAACCCGGCGCGCCAGGCCAGCCAGGCAACTGCCGTCGCCGGCCAGCAGCAACTGCGCCAACGGCTGTTGCTGGGGAGAAGTGGCGAACTGCTGCAGGGCGCGGGCGACCTGTTGCAACAGCTCCTGCTCGAACGGTTGCAGCAGCTCCTCGGCGCAGCCTTGCGGCAAACGGCCCTGGCGCTGCGCCAGCAACGCTGCGTCCAAGGTCAGCGCATAACGGCGCTGGAGCGCTTCCAGCAACGGCCAGCTGCCGAACAACTGCTCGCGGCTGTAGATCACCCGCTGCCCGTGCAAGACGCTGAAGCGGGTAAGGTTCGGGCCCATGTCCAGCAGTGCCACGGCACCATCGGCAGCGGCTGGCAGGTCAGCGGCCAGCATCAGCAGGCAGCGCTCCAGGGCCAGGGGTTCGGTATCCACCACCCGGGCCGTCAGCCCGGCGAGAGCCAGCACGGCCTCCAGGGCTTCGACCCGTTCGCTGCGACAGGCCACCAGCAGCACCTGGAGCCGCTGCGGGTGACCGGGCAGCGTGCCCAGTACCTCAAAGTCGATGGCCACCTCTTCCAGGGGATAGGGAATGTACTGGCCGGCTTCCAACCTGACCTGCTGCTCCAGTTCGTCGGCGTGCAGGCCAGCCGGCATCTCGATCAGCTTGCTGATCAGCGCCTCGCCGGCCACCGCCACCGCCGCCCCCTTGAGACGGCTGCCGGTCTTGAGCCAGGCGCGGGACAGCGCCGCTGCCAGGGCCTCGGGGTCGGCAGTGTGCTGGTCGAGCAACGTGTTGGGCGCCAGGGGCTCCCTGGCGTAGGCCTCGACCCGGTATCCCTGCCCCTGGCGGCCCAAGGCCAGAAACGTGACCGATGTCGCATTGATATCGAGCCCCATAAGGGAACTCGGCTTTTTGCCGAAGAGTCCAAGCACGACAAATTCCTTATGACTATCCGTGACTTACGGACTGCTTAAGCTGCATTGCGCTCAATCGTCACGTCTTGACAGACGGGCAAATGACGCTCTCGGCGGAAAATGCTTATAATGCCCAGCGTTTTTTTCCGCTTTTACCTGCTGCGTGGGTCGGTCCCTGGCGACCGTGAATGCCCTGACGCCTAATTCATTCCTTTCTCTGGAAATCCAAAAGCCTTGATTCGTCTGCTGAAGTTTTTCGGGTGGTCCATCGTCGCGGTGTTCTGCGGGCTCCTCCTCGCCCTCTCCGGTGCGTTTCTCTATCTTAGCCCCGGCCTTCCATCGGTTGAGGCGCTGAGAAGCATCCAGTTGCAGATTCCCCTTCGGGTGTACAGCAGCGACGGCAAGTTGATCGCCGAATTTGGCGAAATGCGCCGTACCCCCATACGTTTCGCCGACATTCCCCCCAACTTCATCAATGCGTTACTAAGTGCTGAAGACGACAACTTCGCTAACCATTACGGGGTTGACCCGAGCAGCCTGATGCGCGCCGCGAGCCAACTGGTCAAGAGCGGACACATCCAGTCCGGCGGCAGCACCATCACCATGCAGGTGGCGAAAAACTTCTTTCTGACCAGCGAGCGCAGCTTCTCGCGCAAGACCACCGAGATCCTCCTGGCCCTGCAGATCGAGCGACAGCTGACCAAGGACGAGATCCTCGAGCTGTACGTGAACAAGATCTACCTGGGCAACCGTGCCTACGGGATCGAAGCCGCAGCCCAGGTGTACTACGGCAAGTCCATCCGTGAAGTGAGCCTGGCGCAGATGGCGATGATCGCCGGCCTGCCCAAGGCGCCTTCGCGCTTCAACCCCCTGGCCAACCCGGCGCGCAGCAAGGAACGTCGCGACTGGATCCTGGGGCGCATGTACAAGCTCGGCAAGATCACCGAAGCGGCTTACACCGAAGCCATCAACGAACCACTGAACGCCAGCTACCACGTACCGACACCGGAAGTGAACGCGCCGTACATCGCCGAGATGGCCCGTGCCGAAATGGTCGGCCGGTATGGCAGCGATGCCTATACCGAAGGTTTCCGGGTGACCACCACGGTGCCTAGCGACCTGCAGGAAATGGCCAATACCGCGGTGCATGAAGGCCTGATGACCTACGACCAGCGCCACGGCTATCGCGGCCCTGAATCACGCCTGCCGGGCAAGACCCAGACTGCCTGGGCCAACGAGTTGACCAAGCAGCGGACCATCAGCGGCCTGGAGCCGGCGATCGTCACCCAGGTGGAGAAGAATGGTATCCAGGTGCTGACCCGCAATGGCGAAGAGCATGTGGCCTGGGACAGCATGAAATGGGCCCGGCCGTTCCTCAACACCAACAGCATGGGCCCGGTGCCGCGCCAGCCGGCGGACGTGGCCCAGGTCGGCGACCTGATCCGCGTGCAACGCCAGGCGAACAACTCGCTGAAGTTCAGCCAGATCCCGGTAGCCCAGGGCGCCCTGGTGACCCTCGACCCGCAGAACGGTGCAATCCGCGCCCTGGTGGGGGGGTTTGCCTTCGAGCAAAGCAACTACAACCGCGCGATGCAGGCCAAGCGCCAACCCGGTTCGAGCTTCAAGCCGTTCATCTACAGCGCGGCGCTGGATAACGGCTACACCGCGGCCAGCCTGGTCAACGACGCGCCGATCGTGTTCGTCGACGAGTACCTGGACAAGGTCTGGCGCCCAAAGAACGACACCAACACCTTCCTCGGCCCGATCCGCATGCGTGAAGCGCTGTACAAGTCGCGCAACCTGGTGTCGATCCGCCTGCTGCAGAGCATGGGCGTGGACCGCACCATCGACTACATCAGCAAGTTCGGCTTCAACAAGCAGGACCTGCCGCGCAACCTGTCCCTGGCCCTGGGTACCGCAACCCTGACACCAATGGAGATCGCCACCGGCTGGAGCACCTTTGCCAACGGCGGCTACAAGATCAGCCCGTACATCATCGACAAGATCGAAAGCCGCAACGGCGAGCTGCTGTTCAGCGCCAACCCGCCAAGCGTTCCCACCGGCAACACCGCCAGCAGCGGTATCGCCGCACCGGAACACAGCTTCACGATCAACAGCGTGGCCGGTGAAGCTCCCGCGCCAGCAGCGGCACAAACCCCGGCGATAGCCGAGCGGATCATCGATGGGCGTACCACCTACATCCTCAACAGCATGCTCGAGGACGTGATCAAGCTGGGGACCGGGCGCCGCGCACTGGCCCTTGGACGCTCGGACCTGGCCGGCAAGACCGGTACCACCAACGAATCCAAGGACGCCTGGTTCTCCGGCTACAACGCCGACTACGTGACCACCGTATGGACCGGTTTCGACCAACCGGAAAGCCTGGGGCGCCGCGAATACGGCGGCACCGTGGCACTGCCGATCTGGATGAACTTCATGGGCGCAGCCCTCAAGGACAAGCCGCCACATACCCAGCCTGAGCCGGAAGGCATTCTCAGCCTGCGGGTTGACCCGGTCAGCGGCCGCGCCGCCACACCGGGCACGCCGAACGCCTACTTCGAACTGTTCAAGAGCGAAGACACTCCGCCTTCGGTCAACGAGCTGGGCAATGGCGTCGCCCCGGGCAGCCCGCTGCCGGCGGACGAAGCAGCGCCGATCGACCTCTTCTAAGAGCAGCGGCAAGCCAGAAGCTGCAAGGAAGCAGCGACACCCTCTTCTCTTGCAGCTTGGAACTTGCCCATAAAAAAACCCGGCTCGATGGCCGGGTTTTTTTATGGGCTGCTATTAGCCGTTGAACACATCATCCACGCTTTTCAGCGGGTAGTTCTTCGGATAAGGCAGGGTTGCAACGCCGGTCTCGATGGCGGCCTTGGCCACGGCATCGGAGATCACGGTGATCAGACGGGCATCCATTGGCTTCGGAATGATGTACTCACGGCCGAACTCCAGCTTGATGCCGCCGTAGGCGTCGCACACTTCCTGAGGCACTGGCAGCTTGGCCAGTTCACGCAGGGCGTTGGCCGCAGCGATCTTCATTTCCTCGTTGATGCGCTTGGCGCGAACGTCCAGGGCACCACGGAAGATGAACGGGAAGCCCAGCACGTTGTTCACCTGGTTCGGGTAGTCCGAACGACCGGTGGCCATGATCACGTCGTCACGGGTGGCATGAGCCAGCTCTGGAGCGATTTCCGGATCCGGGTTCGAGCAGGCGAACACGATCGGGTTCGGCGCCATGGATTTCAGGCCTTCAGCGCTCAGCAGGTTCGGACCGGACAGGCCAACGAACACGTCGGCGCCTTGCAGGGCGTCGGCCAGGGTGCGCTTGTCGGTGGTGTGGGCGAAGACCGCCTTGTACTGGTTCAGGTCGTCACGGCCAGCGTGGATAACGCCGGTACGGTCAACCATGAAGATGTTTTCGATCTGTGCACCCATGCTCACCAGCAACTTCATGCAGGAGATGGCGGCCGCACCGGCACCCAGGCAGACGATCTTGGCATCGGCCAGGGTTTTGCCAGCGATTTCCAGGGCATTGATCATGCCGGCAGCGGTCACGATCGCGGTGCCGTGCTGGTCATCGTGGAACACCGGGATGTCGCACTGCTCGATCAGAGCGCGTTCGATCTCAAAGCACTCGGGTGCCTTGATGTCCTCCAGGTTGATGCCACCGAAGGTGATCGAGATGCGCTTGACGGTGTCGATGAAGGCCTGCGGGCTTTCGGAATCGACTTCGATGTCGAACACATCGATGCCGGCGAAACGCTTGAACAGTACGCCCTTGCCTTCCATTACAGGCTTGGAGGCCAGTGGGCCGAGGTTACCCAGGCCGAGAATCGCGGTGCCATCGGAAATGACGGCAACCAGGTTGCCTTTGCCGGTGTACTTGTAGGCCAGTTCCGGATCGCGAGCGATCTCGCGTACCGGTTCGGCTACGCCGGGGCTGTAGGCCAGCGCCAGATCACGAGCGGTAGCAGTGGCCTTGGTGAGCTCGACACTCAGCTTTCCTGGACGAGGATTGGCATGATATTCGAGAGCGGCAGTTTTCAAATCAGACATGTGGGCATTCCGCTTTTTACTGTTGGACAGACGGACCGCCGAGGATACGCGTGTCGCATAGTCCCTACAAGACTGCCCAGTCACCCCTGTCAAGGCCTGTAGCGTACGACTTTGGGCCAAGAGCCACGGGGTACAAGGCTTTCAACTGTTCACAATCTATTAAAAAAATGTCTACAATTTTTCTTTATCAGAGAAGTCTGAGCATGGAAGGGGCACTCAGGGACAGGATCAAGCTCGATTGCGCAGAATCTATGCCGCCCTGAGCCGAACGCTCAACCACCCAGCCGCGAGCCTCGATTCGTCGACCCGGCAGTTGCCTGAGCAACCGCTGATCGAAGCGCGCCAGGATATTGGGTGCAATCCGCAATACAACCCGCCCCTGCAATGTGATCCAAAGCCCGCCGCGATTGCGTTGCAGCTTGCTCACACGCCCTTCGAACAAGGCAAAACCGGCGCGCCGGATCTGCTCCGCTTTCAGTACAGGCGAGCGCCGCCACAAGCCCAGCCCCGCTCGACGCGCATGCTGCTCGGCAGCCTGCTGGCAACTCACCAGGGCGACGTTTGGTAGCACCGCTACCTGATACGCCAAGCCCTCAGCAATCAACCGCGCTTCAAGGTTGCCCCCACTGGCGCCATATACGTGGGCCAAGGCACGTCCGTAACGATCCTGCCTTTCACGCCCCCACAACAGGCCGACCCGCCCACCACTCTGCGCCACCAGCTGTTGCAAGCGCCGTCGCGCCGCTTCGGCGAAGGGCTCGGCAGGGCGCCCCTTGCGCGCCAGTTCCGGGGCATTGAGGCCGAGCATGCGGACCTTGCGGCCATCCTTGAGGTGCAGGGTGTCGCCATCCACGACCCGCAGCACCGTTGCCGGCACCAATCCCTTGGGGGCCGGGCAAAACGCCTCGGTGGCGGTCAGCCAAATCGCGCCCACAAAAAAGGCGCCCACTAGGGACGCCTTTTTCATCAGCGAGGAAAGTCGGTATCGGCTTTCCAGAACGATCAGCCTCAGGCCTTCTTCGTTGCGCCGAAAGCACCGAAGCGCGACTTGAACTTGTCGACACGACCGCCAACGTCCAGAGTCTTTTGCTTACCGGTGTAGAACGGGTGGCACTCGTTGCACACGTCCAGGCTCAGAGGCTTGGCCAGGGTGGAGCGAGTTTCGATGACGTTACCGCAGCTGCAGGTAGCGGTAATGGCTTCGTATACTGGATGGATATCGGCTTTCATGATGTATTCCTCAGGCTAGCGTGCCGCCACCCAACACTATTGTTGAATACCGCACGAATTAGGGCGCGAATTCTACCAGACCGCGTCAAACGCGCAAGCGATCCTGAGCACCCCCCATCAGAAAAAACCGACGCGACCTTGACAGCCCCGGCTTTGCCAAACATCGAACGGCGGCGCCTGCTCCGCAACGGGACAACCCCCGCAGACACGGGGGCACGCGCGCTTAATACAGGACACCCCACGGCTCGTCTGTTAGGCTCCGGGGCCTATTTACCCTCTGCTCAACGAGATTTTCCCGCGTGCCCGACGCCATTCTGCGCCTCGCCCTGCCCTCGCCCCTGCGCCGCCTGTTCGACTACCGTGCCCCGGCCGGCGTGCTGCGTGCCCAACTGCACCCCGGCATGCGCCTGCGAGTACCGTTCGGGCGCCGGGAAATGATCGGCATCCTGGTGGAAGTGGCGGATCACAGCGAAGTCCCGGCCGAGAAACTCAAGCCAGCGCTGGCCCTGCTGGACCCTACGCCACCGCTGCCCCCTGCGCTGTTCAAGCTCTGCCTGTGGACCGCCCAGTATTACCAGCACAGCCTTGGCGACACCCTGAGCTGGGCCTTGCCGGTTCTGCTGCGCCAGGGTGAGCTGGCCGAAGCCCGCCAGGAACGCTTCTGGTCGATAGCCCCCGGGGCCCGCCTCGACGACCCGCGCATCACCCGCGCCCCACGCCAGCGCGAGGCCCTGGCAACCCTCGCCCAGCACCCCCACGGCGTGCCCCATACCCTGCTGAGCAAGCTGATGCTGAGCAAGGACAGCCTCGACCTGCTGCTGGCCAAGGACCTGGTACAGGTGGAGGTGCGCAAGCACGCGCCGGGCGTGCGTCACGAACACTGGCTGGCCCAGCCCGAACTGCCGCTCAACAGCGAGCAGCGCGCCGCCTACGAAGCGATCCGCGCCGGGTTCGACAGCTACCACGCGTTTCTCCTGGCCGGGGTCACCGGCAGCGGCAAGACCGAGGTCTACCTGCAGTTGATCCGCGAAACCCTGGAAGCCGGCAAGCAGGCCCTGGTGCTGATTCCTGAGATCAACCTCGGCCCGCAGACCCTGGCGCGCTTCGAGCAGCGCTTCAACGCACGCATTGCTCTGCTGCACTCGGCGGTCAACGACCGCGAGCGCCTGGACGCCTGGCTCGCCGCCCGGGACGGCGAGGCCGACATCATCATCGGCACCCGCTCGGCCTTGTTCACGCCGATGAAGAACCCCGGGCTGATCATCATCGACGAGGAGCACGACGGCTCCTATAAACAGCAGGAAGGCCTGCGCTACCATGCCCGCGACCTGGCCCTGGTGCGCGCGCGCCAGGAGAACATCCCGATCGTCCTCGGCTCGGCCACGCCATCCCTGGAAAGCCTGCACAACGCCTATACCGGCCGCTACGGCCTGCTGCGCCTGAACGAACGGGCCGGCGGCGCCAAGCAGCCGCGCTTTCTGCGCCTGGATGTGAAGAGCCGGCCGCTGGACAGCGGCATTTCCGGCCCCATGCAGCAAGCCATTGGCCAGACCCTGGCCGCCGGCCAGCAAGTCCTGGTGTTCCTCAACCGCCGCGGTTTCGCCCCGACCCTGCTTTGCCACGACTGCGGCTGGATGTCCGAATGCCAGCGCTGCGACGCCCGCATGACCGTGCACCAGCGCTCCGGCGAGCTGCGCTGCCACCACTGCGGCCATGTGGAGCGGGTTCCGCGCCATTGCCCGCAATGCGGCAAGGTCGACCTGCGCCCCGTGGGCGCCGGCACCGAGCGCGCGGAGGAACGCCTGGGCATCCTGTTCCCCGATTACCCGGTGCTGCGGGTGGACCGCGACAGCACCTCACGCAAGGACGCGATGAACCAGCTGTTCGCCACCATCCAGAAAGGGCATCCGTGCATCCTCGTGGGCACCCAGATGCTGGCCAAGGGGCATCACTTCCCCCGGGTCACCCTGGTGTCGATCCTCGATGCCGACGGTGGCCTGTTTTCCGGGGACTTCCGCGCCAGCGAGCGCATGGCGCAGCTGATCGTCCAGGTTGCCGGGCGCGCCGGGCGTGCCGAAGAACCAGGCAAGGTGATCATCCAGACCCACCTCGCCGACCACCCGCTCCTGGTGCAACTGACCGAGCAGGGTTACTTCGCCTTCGCCGAACAGGCCCTGAGCGAGCGTCGCGCCGCCGGCCTGCCGCCCTTCGCCCACCTGGCGCTGCTGCGGGCCGAGGCGCACAAGCCGGGCCAGGCCGAGGGTTTCCTTGATGAAGCTTGCAGCGAGGCCGAGCGCCTGCTGGCGGAACAGAACCTGGGGGGCATCGAGTTGCTGGGGCCGGTTCCGGCGCCGATGGAGCGCCGAGCCGGGCGCTATCGTGCGCAATTGCTGTTGCAAGCCAATGCCCGGGCACCGCTGCATCGACTGTTAAGCAGTTGGCTGCTGGTGCTGGAGCAGATGCCCAGCGGGCGCCAGGTCCGTTGGTCGCTGGATGTGGACCCGGTGGATTTGTATTGATCGATATCGCGTTTTCGCGGGCAAGCCCGCTCCTACAATGGGCTGCATCAACCCCATAGGAGCAGGCTTGCCGGCGAAGGCACTCGAATGCCGCCACCGATCCCCAAGCAGCCCTCTATAGTTGGCAAGCCCGTTCCAGCAACGGATAATGCCCAGTTTTTCCACCTGCGCACCGAAGCGCCGCCGCGCCAGCGGTCGAAAGAGAAGACCATGAAAGACACCATTCGCCAGCTCATCCAGCAAGCCATCACCCAACTCGTCACCGAAGGTGTGTTGCCAGAAGGCCTGACGCCGGCGATCCAGGTCGAAAACACCCGCGACAAGACCCACGGCGACTTCGCCAGCAACATCGCCATGATGCTGGCCAAGCCGGCCGGCATGAAGCCGCGCGACCTGGCGGAAAAGATCATCGCTGCGCTGCCGGCCCATGAGGACCTGAGCAAGGCGGAAATCGCCGGCCCGGGCTTCATCAACTTCTTCCAGAACACCCAGGCCCTGGCCGCGCGCCTGGACGCCGCCCTCGGCGACGAACACCTGGGCGTACGCAAGGCCGGCCCGGTACAGCGCACCGTGATCGACATGTCGGCCCCCAACCTGGCCAAGGAAATGCACGTGGGCCACCTGCGCTCCACCATCATCGGTGACGGCGTGGCGCGGGTCCTGGAGTTCCTCGGCGACACCGTGATCCGCCAGAACCACGTGGGCGACTGGGGCACCCAGTTCGGCATGCTGATGGCCTATCTGGAAGAAAACCCGATCACCAGCGACGAGCTGTCGGACCTGGAGAACTTCTACCGCGCCGCCAAGCAGCGCTTCGACGAATCCGAAGCCTTTGCCGACCGTGCCCGCGGCCTAGTGGTCAAGCTGCAAGCCGGCGACCCGGACTGCCTGGAGCTGTGGACCAAGTTCAAGGACATCTCGCTGTCCCACTGCCAGAAGATCTACGAGCTGCTCAACGTCAAGCTGACCATGGCCGACGTCATGGGCGAGAGCGCCTATAACGATGACCTGATCAACGTGGTCAACGACCTCAAGGCCCAGGGCATGCTGGTCGAGAGCAACGGCGCCCAGTGCGTGTTCCTCGACGAGTTCAAGAATGCCGAAGGCGAGCCGCTGCCGGTGATCATCGTCAAGGCCGACGGCGGCTACCTGTACGCCACCACCGACCTGGCGGCCGTGCGCTACCGCAGCGGCAAGCTCAAGGCCGATCGCGCCCTGTACTTCGTCGACCAGCGCCAGGCCCTGCACTTCCAGCAAGTGTTCGCCGTGGCCCGCAAGGCCGGCTTCGTGACCCATCCGATGGAAATGGAGCACATGGGCTTCGGCACCATGAACGGCGCCGACGGCCGTCCGTTCAAGACCCGCGACGGCGGCACCGTGAAGCTCATCGACCTGCTGACCGAGGCCGAAGAGCGCGCCTACGCCCTGGTAAAGGAAAAGAACCCGCAACTGCCGGAAGCCGATCTGCGCAGCATCGCCAAGGTGGTGGGTATCGACTCGGTCAAATACGCCGACCTGTCCAAGCACCGCACCAGCGACTACAGCTTCAACTTCGACCTGATGCTGAACTTCGAAGGCAACACCGCGCCGTACCTGCTGTACGCCTACACCCGCGCCGCCGGCGTGTTCCGCAAGCTGGGCAAGGATTTCAGCGAAGTCGGCGGCCAGATCGAACTGCACGCGGCCCAGGAACTGGAGCTGGCGGCCAAGCTGGCGCAATTCGGCGAGATCCTCAACAACGTCGCCGACAAGGGCACGCCGCACATCCTCTGCACCTACCTGTACGACGTGGCCGGGCTGTTCTCCAGCTTCTATGAAAACTGCCCGATCCTGGCCGCCGAGACGCCGACCCAGATGCACAGCCGTCTGCGCCTCACCGAGCTGACCCGACGCACCCTCAAGCAAGGTCTGGAACTGCTGGGCCTCAAAGTCCTGGAGCAAATGTAAGTTGGCTGCCAAGAAAAAACCTGCACCCAAGCGTGGCGCCAGCCGTTACCAGGCCCCGGCCAAGAAGCCGATTCCGGGCTGGTTGTGGCTGGCCATCGGCCTGACCATCGGGGCCTTCATCGTGTTCTTGATGAAGCTCGAACCAGGAAAAGGCGGCGACAGCGTCAAGCGCGAGAAGATCGAACAGCAGAAAGCCAGCAAGATCGCCGAGGCCAACAAGACCCCGCCGAGCCCGCAGCAACCGGTGAAGCCGAAATACGACTTCTATACCCTGCTGCCGGAATCGGAGGTCATCGTGCCGCCGGAAGCGGTGCCGGAAAAAACCCTGCCGACGCCTCAAGTGCCGCCAGTGCCGACCACTCCGGTAACCCCGGCGGAAGCGGCGAAGATCGACACCGCCCGGGCCCAGGCGGCCCTGGCCGGGATCACCCCGCCGCCGGCACCACCGGTGGCCAAGGCGGCGCCGGTGACCAAGTTCTTCCTCCAGGCCGGTTCGTTCCGCAAGGAAGCCGATGCCGACAAGGTCCGCGCGCAGATCATTCTGCTGGGCCAGTCGGTCTCGGTGGAATCCGGCACGGTGAAGGATGAAACCTGGTACCGGGTATTGGTGGGCCCGTTCAGCAACCGCGAACAGCTCACCGTGGCACAGAAGCAACTGGCCGGCGCCGGCTTCAGCAATCTGCTGTTACAACAGCGTCAGAGCCGCTAAACCGACCGCCAAGCGGTTGATCCCAGGCAAGCCCGCTCCCACGCACCCTGTAGGAGCGGGCTTGCCCGCGCAGCTTTCAAGCCTTGCGCCAAATACCGCCGGTCCCCCGCTACAGCCTCCGGTTGAAAAACTCCCAGCCACCCCCATATGAGTTTCCATCAGGGCACTTTCGCCCCGCTGTGTGGAGACTCCCCCCTTGACCACCATCGTTTCAGTCCGCCGCCACGGCAAAGTCGTCATGGGCGGCGACGGCCAGGTTTCTCTCGGCAACACCGTGATGAAAGGCAACGCGAAAAAAGTCCGCCGCCTCTATCACGGCCAGGTCATCGCCGGCTTTGCCGGGGCCACCGCCGACGCCTTCACCCTGTTCGAGCGCTTTGAAGGCCAACTGGAGAAGCACCAGGGCCATCTGGTTCGCGCCGCTGTCGAGCTGGCCAAGGAATGGCGTACCGATCGCTCCCTGAGCCGCCTGGAAGCCATGCTGGCCGTGGCCAACAAGGATGCGTCCTTGATCATCACCGGCAACGGCGATGTGGTTGAGCCCGAAGACGGCCTGATCGCCATGGGTTCCGGTGGCGCCTACGCCCAGGCCGCCGCCAGCGCCCTGCTGAAAAAGACCGACCTGTCGGCCCGTGAAATCGTCGAGACCGCCCTCGGCATCGCCGGCGACATCTGTGTATTCACCAACCACACTCAAACCATCGAGGAGCAGGATCTCGCGGAATAAGCCTGTTGCGGCGCTTGCGCCACGGCATTCATTCTTGCTTGAGGACCGCCAATTACTATGTCCATGACACCCCGCGAAATCGTCCACGAACTCAATCGCCATATCATCGGCCAGGACGATGCCAAGCGCGCCGTCGCTATCGCCCTGCGCAACCGCTGGCGCCGCATGCAGCTGCCGGCCGAGCTGCGCGTTGAAGTGACCCCCAAGAACATCCTGATGATCGGCCCGACCGGTGTCGGCAAGACCGAAATCGCCCGTCGCCTGGCCAAGCTGGCCAACGCGCCATTCATCAAGGTCGAAGCCACCAAGTTCACCGAAGTCGGCTACGTTGGCCGCGACGTCGAATCGATCATTCGTGACCTCGCCGACGCAGCGATCAAGATGTTCCGCGAACAGGAAATGATCCGCGTTCGCCATCGCGCCGAAGACGCCGCCGAAGAGCGCATCCTCGATGCCCTGCTGCCACCGGCACGCACCGGTTTCAACAGTGACGACGCGGCCCCGGCCCATGATTCCAACACCCGCCAGCTGTTCCGCAAGCGCCTGCGCGAAGGCCAGCTGGACGACAAGGAAATCGAGATCGAAGTGGCGGAAGCCGCGGGCGTCGACATTTCTGCGCCGCCGGGCATGGAAGAGATGACCAACCAGCTGCAGAACCTGTTCGCCAACATGGGCAAGGGCAAGCGCAAGAACCGCAAGCTCAAGGTCAAGGAAGCGCTGAAGCTGGTGCGCGACGAAGAGGCCAGCCGCCTGGTCAATGACGAAGAGCTCAAGGCCAAGGCCCTGGAAGCCGTCGAGCAGCACGGTATCGTGTTCATCGACGAAATCGACAAGGTGGCCAAGCGCGGCAATGCCGGCGGCGTCGACGTCTCCCGCGAAGGCGTGCAGCGCGACCTGCTGCCGCTGATCGAGGGCTGCACCGTCAACACCAAGCTGGGCATGGTCAAGACCGACCACATCCTGTTCATCGCCTCCGGCGCCTTCCACCTGAGCAAGCCCAGCGACCTGGTGCCGGAACTGCAAGGCCGCCTGCCAATCCGCGTGGAACTCAAGGCGCTGTCGCCGGAAGACTTCGAGCGCATCCTTAGCGAGCCTCACGCGTCGCTGACCGAGCAGTACCGCGAGCTGCTGAAGACCGAAGGCCTGAGCATCGAGTTCCTGCCTGACGGTATCAAGCGCCTGGCGGAGATCGCCTGGCAGGTCAACGAGAAGACCGAGAACATCGGTGCCCGTCGCCTGCACACCCTGCTCGAGCGCCTGCTGGAAGAGGTGTCGTTCAGCGCCGGTGACCTGGCCAGCGCCCACAGCGAAGAGCCAATCCGCATCGACGCCGCCTACGTCAACAGCCACCTGGGCGAATTGGCGCAGAACGAAGACCTTTCCCGTTATATCCTCTAAGCGACAAGCTTTGAGCCTCAAGCTGCAAGTTGATCGCGGTCATCTTGTAGCTTGTAGCTTGCAGCTTTAAGCTGCCCTCATGACTAAACTCCCCACCGGTATCAACCTGCACAAAGCCTCGAAAACCCTGACCCTGACCTACGGGCCGGACGAGGTCTATCACCTGCCTGCGGAACTCCTGCGGGTGCATTCTCCCTCTGCCGAGGTCCAGGGCCACGGCAAGCCCATCCTGCAATTCGGCAAGCTCGGCGTCGGCCTGAGCAAAGTCGAACCGGCAGGCCAGTACGCACTGAAATTGACCTTCGACGACGGTCATGACAGTGGACTGTTCACCTGGGACTACCTCTATCAACTGGCGCTGCGCCAGGACGAGTTGTGGAACGACTATCTAGCGGAACTCAAGGCCGCCGGAAAATCCCGCGACCCAAACGAGTCCATCGTCAAGCTGATGCTCTAGCTCAAGCCTTCGACGGTTTAGAAGGCATTTTCTAATTCCATCTGTTTGAATGCTGGGCGGTATGGCCAATGAATGGCCTGCTTGCGGAAAAAATTAAACTCGGGTAACCAATGGAGCTGGCAAGTTCCCTGCAGAGCTTTCGCAACAAAAAGCAGCGGTACGCAATCAACGGTCACCCGAGCAGTAGTACCTGGCATCGTGCTGTGTGACTGCACAGCAGGTCCGGTACTCGTCTCAGGACAATGGAGCGTCGTAGATGAGTAACAAGAATAACGATGACCTGAAACGCCAAGCCTCGGAAAACACCCTGGGGCTCAATCCGGTCATCGGCTTGCGTAGAAAGGATCTGCTTACTTCTGCTCGAATGGTGCTTGCCCAGGCCATCAAACAACCTATCCACAGTGTCAAGCACGTCGCCCATTTCGGCCTTGAGCTGAAGAACGTGATATTCGGCCAATCGACCCTGCAGCCTGAGAGCGACGACCGTCGCTTCAACGACCCGGCGTGGAGCCAGAACCCGCTGTACAAACGCTATCTGCAAACCTACCTGGCGTGGCGCAAGGAACTCCACGAGTGGATCGGCGACAGCAACCTGTCCGACCAGGACATCAGCCGCGGGCACTTCGTGATCAACCTGATGACCGAAGCCATGGCCCCGACCAACAGCATGGCCAACCCGGCTGCGGTCAAGCGCTTCTTCGAAACCGGCGGCAAGAGCCTGCTGGACGGCCTGTCCCACCTGGCCAAGGACCTGGTGCAGAACGGCGGCATGCCCAGCCAGGTCAACATGGACGCCTTCGAAGTCGGCAAGAACCTCGGCACCAGCGAAGGCGCGGTGGTGTTCCGCAATGATGTGCTGGAGCTGATCCAGTACCGGCCGATCACCGAGCAGGTGCATGAACGTCCGCTGCTGGTGGTACCGCCACAGATCAACAAGTTCTACGTGTTCGACCTCAGCCCGGACAAGAGCCTGGCGCGCTTCTGCCTGCGCAACAACGTGCAGACCTTCATCGTCAGCTGGCGCAACCCCACCAAGGCGCAGCGTGAGTGGGGCCTGTCCACCTACATCGAAGCCCTGAAGGAAGCCGTCGACGTGGTCACCGCGATCACCGGCAGCAAGGACGTGAACATGCTCGGTGCCTGCTCCGGCGGCATCACCTGCACCGCGCTGCTGGGCCACTACGCGGCGCTGGGGCAGAAGAAGGTCAATGCCCTGACCCTGCTGGTCAGCGTGCTCGACACCACCCTGGATACCCAGGTGGCGCTGTTCGTCGACGAACAGACCCTGGAAGCCGCCAAGCGCCATTCCTATCAGGCGGGGGTCCTCGAAGGCCGCGACATGGCCAAGGTGTTCGCCTGGATGCGCCCCAACGACCTGATCTGGAACTACTGGGTCAACAACTACCTGCTGGGCAACGAACCGCCGGTATTCGACATCCTGTTCTGGAACAACGACACCACCCGCCTGCCCGCGGCGTTCCACGGCGACCTGATCGAGATGTTCAAGAACAACCCATTGACCCGGGCCGATGCACTGGAAGTGTGCGGCACGCCGATCGACCTGAAGCAGGTGACTGCCGATATCTTCTCCCTGGCCGGTACCAACGATCACATCACCCCGTGGAAGTCCTGCTACAAGTCGGCACAGCTGTTTGGCGGCAAGGTCGAGTTCGTGCTTTCCAGCAGCGGGCATATCCAGAGCATCCTGAACCCGCCCGGCAACCCCAAGGCGCGCTACATGACCAGCAGCGATATTCCGGCCTGCCCCGATCAGTGGCAGGAAAACTCGATCAAGCACACCGATTCCTGGTGGCTGCATTGGCAAGCCTGGCAGGCCGAGCGCTCAGGCGAGCTGAAACCGTCACCGACCATCCTGGGCAACAAGAAGTACCCAGCCGCCGAGGCAGCACCCGGGACCTACGTTCACGAGCGCTGAGTGCTGACCATCGACACGGCGGCGCCAGGAGGCACCGCCAAGCCCTATTCTTGGTAAGAGGCTCGGCCTCAGAACATCTTCAAGGTGCCCGGGAAGGCACCTGCAACGGTTTAATTCACAGGGCTACGGCATGCCACACTCATTCATATTCCGCACCGTCGACCTGGATGGCCAGACCATCCGCACCGCGGTACGCCCAGGCAAGCCGCACTTGACGCCGCTGCTGATCTTCAACGGTATCGGCGCCAACCTGGAGCTGGTGTTTCCGTTTGTCCAGGCCCTGGATCCAGACCTGGAAGTGATCGCCTTCGACGTTCCCGGTGTCGGAGGCTCCTCCACCCCGAGCCGGCCCTACCGCTTTCCCGGGCTGGCCAAGCTGACCGCACGGATGCTCGACTACCTGGACTATGGCCAGGTCAACGCCGTGGGCGTGTCCTGGGGCGGAGCGCTGGCCCAGCAGTTCGCCTACGACTACCCCGAACGCTGCAAGAAGCTGGTGCTGGCGGCCACCGCCGCCGGGGCGTTCATGGTGCCGGGCAAACCCAAGGTGCTGTGGATGATGGCCAGCCCACGGCGCTATGTGCAGCCTTCCCATGTGATACGCATCGCGCCGCTGATCTATGGCGGCTCATTCCGGCGCGACCCGAGCCTGGCAGCGGAGCACGCGGCCAAGGTGCGCTCGGCCGGCAAGCTCGGCTACTACTGGCAGCTGTTCGCGGGCATGGGCTGGACCAGCATTCACTGGCTGCACAAGATCCACCAGCCGACCCTGGTGCTGGCCGGTGACGACGACCCGCTGATCCCCCTGATCAACATGCGCATGCTGGCCTGGCGGATACCCAACGCCCAATTGCACATCATCGATGATGGCCATTTGTTCCTGATCACACGGGCCGAGGCCGTTGCCCCCATCATCATGAAGTTCCTCCAGGAAGAACGGCAGCGTGCGGTGATGCACCCCCATCCACTGCCTTCGCACCCAACGAAGTAAAAGAACTCTGTCGACAGGATCGTCGCGCGCAAGAAAGGCCAGGACCGACTATGTTGTCTGTCTTGGATTGGTCTGCTTGTTAGTGGCTTGACGAAGGAGTGTTGACTCATGCAAGACAAACCTGCGACGGGCTCGTTGCCCTCACCCGCCGCGTATATCAATGCGCAGAGCGCGATCACCGGTCTGCGCGGCCGGGACCTGTTCTCCACCTTACGCAGCCTGGCAGCCCACAGCCTGCGCAACCCGTTGCACAGTGCCCGGCATACCCTGGCGTTGAGCAGCCAGCTGGGGCGCGTGCTACTGGGGGATACCCTGCACAAGACCAACCCCAAGGACACCCGTTTTGCCGACCCGGCCTGGAGCCTCAACCCCTTTTACAAACGAGGCTTGCAGGCGTACCTGAGCTGGCAGAAACAGGTCCGCCACTGGATCGACGACAGCGGCATGAGCGAAGACGACAAGGCCCGTGCACACTTTGCCTTTTCCCTGCTCAATGACGCCGTCGCGCCCTCCAACACCTTGCTCAACCCCCTGGCCCTCAAGGAGATCTTCAACACCGGGGGCAACAGCGTGGTGCGTGGCATCGGCAACTTGCTGAATGACTTGCTGCACAACAACGGGCTGCCCAGCCAGGTGACCAAGCACGCCTTCGAAGTCGGCAAGAACCTGGCCGTCACTCAAGGTTCGGTGGTGTTTCGCAGCGAGCTGCTGGAGCTGATCCAGTACAGCCCCATGAGTGAAAAGCAGTACGCCAAGCCGCTGCTGATCGTGCCGCCGCAAATCAACAAGTACTACATCTTCGACCTGAGTCCGGCCAACAGCTTCGTCCAGCACGCGCTGAAGAATGGCCTGCAGGTCTTCATGATCAGCTGGCGCAACCCGGATGTGCGGCACCGTGAATGGGGCTTGTCGACCTACGTCGAGGCGGTCGAGGAGGCGCTGAATGTCACCCGGGCGATCAGCGGCAGTCGCGAAGCCAACCTGGTGGGCGCCTGTGCCGGCGGCCTGACCATTGCGGCCCTGCAAGGCCACCTGCAGGCCAAGCGCCAACTGCGCCGGGTGTCCAGCGCGACTTATCTGGTGAGCCTGCTGGACAGCCAGATGGACAGCCCGGCAACGCTGTTCGCCGACGAAAAGACCCTGGAGGCGGCCAAGCGTCGCTCCTATCAGCAAGGGGTGCTGGACGGTCGCGACATGGCCAAGGTGTTCGCCTGGATGCGCCCCAACGACCTGATCTGGAACTACTGGATCAACAACTACCTGCTGGGCAAGGAGCCGCCAGTCTTCGACATTCTCTACTGGAACAACGACAGCACTCGCTTGCCGGCCGCGCTGCACGGTGACCTGCTGGATTTCTTCAAGCACAACCCGCTAAGCCACGAAGGCGGGCTGGAAGTCTGCGGCACACCGATCGACCTGCAGAAAGTCACGGTGGACAGTTTCAGCGTGGCCGGAATCAACGACCACATCACGCCCTGGGACGCGGTCTATCGCTCGACCCTGCTGCTGGGCGGCGAGCGGCGCTTCGTGCTGTCCAACAGCGGGCATGTGCAGAGCATCCTCAACCCGCCGAGCAACCCCAAGGCCAACTATGTGGAGAACCGCAAGCTCAGCAGCGATCCCCGGGCCTGGTACTACGATGCGGAGCACGTCGACGGCAGTTGGTGGAGCCAATGGCTGACCTGGGTCCAGGAACGCTCCGGAGCGCAGCGGGAAACCCTGACCACCCTCGGCAACCAGAACTACCCACCGATGGAGGATGCCCCCGGCACCTACGTGCGCGTGCGCTGAAAACACTTTGCAGCACGACTCCATGCCGGAGTCGTGCCCTTCAATGGACCGACAAGAAATCAGGATGAAAACCCGCGATCGGATACTCGAATGTGCCCTGCAACTGTTCAACCAGAAGGGCGAGCCCAATGTCTCGACCATGGAGGTGGCCAACGAGATGGGCATCAGCCCCGGCAACCTCTATTACCACTTCCACGGCAAGGAACCGCTGGTGCTCGGCCTGTTCGAGCGCTTTCAGAACGAGCTGACGCCGCTGCTGGATCCACCGCCCGACGTCCAGCTGGCAGCGGAAGACTACTGGCTGTTCCTGCACCTGATCGTCGAACGCCTGGCCCACTACCGCTTTCTGTTCCAGGACCTGTCGAACCTGGCCGGACGCCTGCCGAAACTGGCCAAGGGCATTCGCAACCTGCTCAATGCCTTGAAGCGCACCCTGGCCTCCTTGCTGGCCCGGCTCAAGGCCCAGGGGCAACTGGTCAGCGGCACTCAGGCCCTGGGGCAGCTGGTGGAACAGATCACCATGACCCTGCTGTTCTCCCTGGATTACCAGCGGATACTCGATCGCGAAGGCGAGGTCCGCCTGGTGGTCTACCAGATCATGATGCTGGTGGCGCCGCACCTGCTGCCACCCGCGAAGATGGCCACCGAACAGCTGGCGCTGCGCTACCTGGATGAGCAGGGGTAAGCGGAATCAGCGAATGCGGCCCATGAAAAACGCCCGGTCTTTACAGGCCGGGCGTTGTGTATTCCTGAGGCAATCAGGACTGGCTGCTGGGCGTCGCTGGAGCTGGCGCGGCAGTCGGGGTTGCAACAGGGCTTGGCGCCACGGCGGAGTTCGCCGAACTGGCCGGTGCAGCAGCTGCAGGTTTTGCCGCAACAGCAGGCTTGGCGGCAGCAGGCTTCTTGGCCACTGGCTTTTTCGCTGCCGCAGGCTTGGCCGCGGGTTTCGCAGCTGGCTTGGCCGCTGCGGTCTTTACCGCCGGCTTGGCGGCGGGCTTGGCCGCAGGTTTAGCTGCGGGTTTGGCCGCAACAGGCTTGGCAGCCGGTTTGGCGGCAGGCTTGGCAGCGGCCGTTTTCGCTGCTGGCTTGGCAGCGGCCTTGGCGACAGGTTTAGCCGTAGGCTTGGCCAGCGGTTTGGCGGCAGCGGCTTTCGCTGCAACCGGCGCAACCTTGGCACCTGTGAGTTTTTCAATCTGCTTGGTCAGGGTGTCGACCTTTTCATGCAGGGCCTTGACCTCGTTGCGGCTCGGTACGCCCAAACGCGAGATGGCACTGTTCAAGCGCTTGTCGAAAGCACCTTCCAGCTCATCCCACTTGCCCAGAGCGCGGTCCTTGACGTCACTGATGCGCGACTTGGCCGAACTTGCGGAATCTTTGGCCGCATCAACTTTCTTGCCAACTACGCTCTTGGTCAGTTTCTCGGCTTTCTCGCCATCTTTGACCAGTGTCTCGAAAAGCTTGCTGCCGTCAGAGTCGATTTTCGAGTACACGCCTAAACCAGCAAGCCAAATTTTACGGGAGTACTCTTCGACTTTCCCGATCCACGAGCTGCCTTCTTTTTCAGTATTCTTTTTACCAGCCATCCCGTTCTCCTTAATGTTTACGCGCGACACGTTCGAGCAACGCCGTCAGCTCATCGAGCTTAGCAGAGAGTGTCTCAACGTCATGTTTAGACGGAATGCCGATACGATTCAAGGCACTGGCGACGCGCGTGTCAAAAGCCTTCTCGACCTTGTCCAGTTGCACTTCGACTTTGCCTTTAAGAGTACTGACATCCCCTTTAACGCTATCAATCTGACTGTTGGCGGCTTCAAGTTGTTCAGTGACAACTTTTTTGCCTTTCTTTTCAACGGATTGACCCGCCTTGATCAACTCTTGAAAGTACTCGCTGCCTTCCTGACCCACTTTGGCGTAGGCACCCAGGCCTGCCAGCCAGATCTTGCGGGCATAGGATTTGACTTCACTCAGAGCAGTCGATTGGGCATCAACCTTTTTCTTCAGAATTACTTTGGCCATGGTGCACCTCACGCGCAGAAGGTTTGAGGAACTGCCCTCGGAACGAGGACCTGAGGCACAACCTAGAGAGAAAAATTAGAATCGGCACCCTAACAAATGTCATCAATTCATGTAGGAGCCGGCTCGCCGGCAAGGCGCTTTGCCTGGCACCGTTGCAGTGCCTGCGAGTCGCCGGCAAGCCGGCTCCTGCGGGCCAGATCAGGCCAGGGCCTTGTCCAGGGCCTTTTCGATTTCCGACTTGATGGTGCCGCTCATGGCCGACATCAACATTCCCAGTTCCACGTCGACGCGAATCGACTCTTCGCCCACATGCACCGCGCCTTTGACCCCGGAGCGCTTGAGGTTCAGCGTATCGCCTGCCCACTGCGGCTCCAGGCCATATTGATCGGCGAGCTTCTGCGCCAGTTTGTCGGCCTTTTCACGGGCTGCCTGCTTACCCAGGCCATGGGCACGTTCAACACTAATACGGGCCATTGAAGGACTCCTGCTGTTTCCGGACTTGCCTGAAGCATCTTGACCCTGCGTGCGTCAAAACGTCCCGGCGGATCGCTATCTTACATTCAGCCTTGCCAAGACAAAGACCGCCACCGGCATTAGAATGTCGCGCATTCTCTTTTGGTGACAGCGATATGACTGATCAGCGCAAAGGCAGCGATGCCGAACCCACCACTCACTTCGGCTTCAAGAATGTTCCTGAAAGCCAGAAAGCGGAAAAAGTCGCTGAGGTGTTCCACTCGGTAGCGGCCAAGTACGACTTGATGAACGACGTGCTGTCCGGTGGCATGCACCGTCTGTGGAAACGCTTCACGATCGAGCTGTCCGGCGTGCGCGCCGGCAACCGCGTGCTGGACATCGCCGGTGGCACTGGCGACCTGACCAAGCGTTTCTCGCACCTGGTCGGCCCGACCGGCCAAGTGGTGCTGGCCGACATCAACGAATCCATGCTCAAGGTCGGTCGTGACCGCCTGCTGGACCTGGGTGTGGCCGGCAATGTCGAATTCGTCCAGGCCGATGCGGAAAAACTGCCATTCCCGGACAACCATTTCGACTGCGTGACCATCGCCTTCGGCCTGCGCAACGTGACCCACAAGGAAGACGCCCTGCGCTCCATGCTGCGGGTGCTCAAGCCAGGTGGCCGCCTGTTGGTGCTGGAATTCTCCAAGCCGACCAACGCGCTGATGTCCAAGGTCTACGACGCCTATTCGTTCGCCTTCATGCCCCTGGCCGGCAAGCTGATCACCAACGACTCGGAAAGCTACCGCTACCTGGCCGAATCGATCCGCATGCACCCCAACCAGGAAACCCTGAAGTCGATGATGGTCGAGGCCGGCTTCGACCGCGTGACCTATCACAACATGACCGCAGGCATTGTCGCCCTGCACCGCGGCATCAAGCCCTGATGTTGCTCAGCGGCCTGCTCGCCAGCGTCGAGACCGGCATCAATCGGGTGCTGCGCCTGGACAGCACGGCCCTGCCGCGCCTGCAGCACCTCAATGGCAAGGTGATCGCCGTGGATTGCCGCAGCCCGGCACTGCAGCTGTTCATCCTGCCCAGCGATGAAGGCCTGATGCTCGCCAGCCAGTGGGCCGCGGACCCGGACTGTACCCTGCGCGCGCCGGCATCGAGCCTGGCGCGCCTGGCCTTGAGCAAGGACAAGACCGCGGTCCTGCACAGCCCCGAAGTAGAGCTGGAAGGCGACAGCGGCGTGCTGCTGGACCTGGCGGCGATCCTCCAGGACCTGGAGCTGGACTGGGAATACGAACTCTCGCGCTGGCTGGGCCCGGTGGCCACCCAGCTGTTCAGTGGCCATGTGCGCAGCCGCGCCCGCTGGTATCAGCAAGGATTTGCCAGCCTCAACCAGAACCTCGCCGAATTCCTCGCCGAAGAATCGCGGACCCTGGTGGGTCAGCGCGAAGCTGAAGCGCGCTTTCGCGAGCTGGATCAGGCCAAACTCGACCTGGAACGTCTCGAGGCGCGCTTCGAGCGCCTTTCCCGATCCCTTGACCCAAGCGATAACGCATGAAGCTGCTTGCCGTCCGCCGTCTGTTGCGCATCCAGCGCGTCGTGATCCGCTACCGCCTCGATGACCTGCTGTTCGCCCTGCCCCTGCCCTGGTTTCTCCTGGCCCTGCGCTTCGCCCTGCCCTGGCGCTGGTTCCCGCGCAAGCCGCTGGACCTGAGCCGTGGTGCCCGCCTGCGCCTGGCGCTGCAGGACCTGGGGCCGATCTTCATCAAGTTCGGGCAGATCCTCTCCACCCGCCGCGACCTGCTGCCGGAAGACATCGCCGACGAGCTGATGCTGCTGCAGGACCGGGTGCCGCCCTTCGACTCGCAAAAGTCCGTGGCCCTGATCGAAGAACAACTGGGCAAGAAGATCAGCGACGTGTTCAGCCGCTTTGACATCGACCCCCTGGCCTCGGCCTCGGTGGCCCAGGTCCACGCCGCCAAGCTCAAGACCGGTGAAGAAGTGGTGGTCAAGGTGATCCGCCCCGGGCTCAAACCGATCATCGCCCAGGACCTGGCGTGGCTGTTCATCCTCGCCCGCGCCGCGGAAAAGCTCTCTGCCGACGCGCGCCTGCTGCACCCGGTGGACGTGGTCAGCGACTACGAGAAAACCATCTACGACGAGCTCGACCTGCTGCGCGAGGCGGCCAACGCCAGCCAGCTCAAGCGCAACTTCGAAGGTTCGCCGCTGCTTTATGTGCCCCAGGTCTACTGGGACTGGTGCCGGCCGAAAGTGCTGGTGATGGAGCGCATCTACGGCATTCAGGTGACCGACCTGGCCACCCTGGCCGACCAGCGCACCGACATGAAGATGCTCGCCGAGCGCGGCGTGGAGATCTTCTTCACCCAGGTGTTCCGCGACAGTTTCTTCCACGCCGACATGCACCCGGGCAACATCTTCGTCAGCACCGTGCAGCCCTGGAGCCCGCAGTACATTGCCATCGACTGTGGCATCGTCGGCAGCCTGACCCCGGAAGACCAGGATTACCTGGCACGCAACCTGTTCGCCTTCTTCAAGCGCGACTACCGTCGCGTGGCCCAGTTGCACATCGACTCCGGCTGGGTCCCGGCAGAAACCAAGCTCAACGAATTCGAGGCGGCGATCCGCACCGTGTGCGAGCCGATCTTCGAAAAGCCGCTGAAGGACATTTCCTTTGGCCAGGTGCTGATGCGCCTGTTCCAGACCGCCCGGCGCTTCAACATGGAAGTGCAGCCGCAACTGGTGCTGCTGCAGAAAACCCTGCTCAACATCGAGGGCCTGGGGCGCCAGCTGTACCCGGAACTGGACCTGTGGAACACCGCGCAGCCCTTCCTCGAACGCTGGATGCGCGAACGGGTCAGCCCCAAGGCCGTGCTCGGCAATATCCACAGCCAGATCGAACAACTGCCGCACCTGGCCAACATGACCCGCGACCTGCTGGAACGCATGTCGCAGCCACACGCTGCCGACCCTCCGGCGCCCTGGCACAAGCGCAAGGACGACTGGTTCCTGCGCCTGCTGGGCACCGCCCATCTGGGTGGCGGCGCCGTTCTGGCCGCCGGTGGTCCGCTGCATGAGCTGGGGCACTGGCCTGCTGGCATCATGATTGCGGTCGGTTTGTATCTGATCGTTCGCCGATAGCCAGTGGCGCGACCTGCTGGCAAACTGTCGAAATAGCCGAGGCGTCACCAGCGGGTTGCGCCCGGTTGTCGGAGTCGAAAATGAAAGATTGGCTGGACCAGATCAAATGGGACGCGGACGGCCTGGTGCCGGCCATCGCCCAGGACCACAAGACCGGGCGCGTGCTGATGATGGCCTGGATGAACCGCGAGGCCCTGAGCCTGACCGCCGCCGAGAACCGCGCCATTTATTGGTCACGTTCCCGTGGCAAGCTATGGCGCAAGGGCGAAGAGTCCGGGCACGTGCAGAAACTGCATGAGATGCGCCTGGACTGCGACGCGGACGTGATCATCCTGATGGTCGAGCAGATCGGCGACATTGCCTGTCACACCGGCCGCCACAGCTGTTTCTACCGCGTCTATGAAGACGGCGAGTGGAAAACCGTCGAACCGGTCCTCAAGGACCCGCACGCGATTTATTCTGCAGGACACTGACATGAGCGATACCCTCACCCGTCTGGCCCAAGTGCTGGAAGAGCGTAAAGACGCCGCAGCCGACAGCTCCTACGTGGCCAGCCTGTATCACAAGGGCCTGAACAAGATTCTGGAAAAAGTCGGCGAAGAGTCGGTGGAAACCATCATTGCCGCCAAGGACGCCGCCATCAGCGGCGACTGCAGCGATGTGATCTATGAAACCGCGGACCTGTGGTTCCATACCTTGGTCATGCTGGCGCAGCTGGGTCAGCACCCCCAGGCCGTGCTCGATGAGCTGGACCGCCGCTTCGGTCTGTCCGGACACGCCGAGAAAGCCTCGCGTCCGTCCGCCTGAACAACTTTCTAAGAGGAAACGCAGCATGGGCATTTTTGACTGGAAACACTGGATCGTCATCCTGGTGGTCGTGGTACTGGTATTCGGCACCAAGAAGCTCAAGAACCTGGGCACCGACGTCGGCGAATCGATCAAGGGCTTTCGCAAGGCCATGAACGACGACGAAAAACCTGCCGAACCCGTTGTACCGCCAGCCGCGCAGCCCGTGCCACCGGTTCAGCCACAGCAAAGCGCTCCGCTGAACCAGCCGCACACCATCGACGTGCAGGCACAAAAAGTCGAAGAGCCGACCCGCAAAGACTCGTGAGCACTGACTAATGTTTGGTATCAGCTTCTCTGAACTGCTGCTGGTGGGCCTGGTGGCCCTGCTGGTGCTCGGCCCCGAGCGCCTGCCTGGCGCGGCGCGTACCGCCGGCCTGTGGGTCGGGCGCCTGAAGCGCAGCTTCAACGCGATAAAACAGGAAGTTGAACGTGAGATCGGGGCCGACGAGATCCGTCGGCAACTGCACAACGAGCACATTCTGTCCCTGGAACAGGAGGCGCGGAAAATCCTCGCCCCGACCCAGCAGCAACCGACGCCCGTGGAGCCTGTGGCCGAGCAGACGATCCACGCGCCAGGCACCGCGCCGCTGGCCGAAGCCTCGCCTGTCAGCGAGGTGCCCGCCCCCGCGGCACCAACATCGGCACCGACCGCAGAGCCAGCAGCCCCGGTGGCAACACCCGCCACCACGGCCTCCCACGACTCCACCTTGCCGCCGCGAGCACCATGAGCGATATCCCAGAGAACGACCAACACATGCCGCTGGTATCGCACCTCACCGAGTTGCGTACCCGCCTGCTGCGCTGCGTAGCGGCGATCTTCATCATCTTCGCCGGGTTGTTCGCCTTCACCCAGCAGATCTACACCATCGTCTCCACGCCACTGCGCCAGTACCTGCCAGTCGGCGCGACGATGATTGCCACCGACGTCGCCTCGCCGTTTCTCACGCCGTTGAAGCTGACGATGATGGTCTCGCTGTTCCTGGCCATTCCGGTGATCCTGCACCAGATCTGGGGCTTTATCGCACCCGGCCTGTACAAGCATGAGAAGCGCATTGCCGTGCCCTTGCTGGTGTCGAGCATCCTGCTGTTCTACATCGGCATGGCGTTCGCCTACTTCCTGGTGTTCCCGCTGATCTTCAAGTTCTTCGCCGCCGCCACCCCGGCCGGCGTGGAAATGATGACCGATATCACCAGCTACCTCGATTTCGTCATGACCCTGTTCTTCGCCTTCGGCGTGGCCTTCGAAATCCCGGTGGCCGTGGTCCTGCTGGTGTGGATCGGCGTGGTCAACGTGGCGTACCTGCGCAAGATCCGCCCCTATGTGATCATCGGCTGCTTCGTGGTGGGGATGATCCTCACGCCGCCGGACATCTTTTCGCAAACCTTGCTGGCCGTCCCCATGTGGCTGCTGTTCGAGATCGGCGTGCTGTTCGGCGGGCTGATCAGCAAGCGTGGCGAGCATCCGGACGATGCACCGACTGACGACCACAACGACCAGCCGCCAGCGACCCAAGCGTGAACCTGCTGCTTCTGGAGGAGGCCGACTTCATCGCGGCCGACCGAGTGGTGCTGCGCGATCGGCGCCTGACCCACATGCAGGAAGTGCATCGGGTAGCGGTAGGCGACAGCCTGCGCGTAGGGCGCCTTGGCGGCTTGATGGGTAGCGCACAGGTACTGCGCCTGGAAGCACGCGAAGCCGAGCTGCAAGTCACCCTGGAGCAAGCGCCACCGGCCAAGCTGCCGCTGACCCTGGTACTGGCCCTGCCGCGGCCGAAGATGCTGCGCCGGGTATTCCAGACCGTGGCCAGCATGGGCGTGCCACGGCTGGTGCTGGTCAACAGCTACCGGGTCGAGAAGAGTTTCTGGCAGACCCCGTTCCTTGAACCTGAAGCCATTCGCGAACAACTGGTCCTTGGCCTGGAGCAGGCGCGTGACAGCGTACTGCCGGACGTGGTCATCGAGAAACGCTTCAAGCCCTTCGTTGAAGACCGCTTGCCCGCCTTGAGTGCCGGCACCCTGGGATTGGTGGGCCACCCAGGCCAGTACCCGCCTTGCCCACGCGGCCTGGATCAGCCGGTGACCCTGGCCATCGGCCCGGAAGGCGGCTGGATTCCCTACGAGATCGACCTGCTGGGCAAGGCCGGATTGCAACCGGTACAACTCGGCGAACGCATCCTGCGAGTGGAAACCGCCGTCACCGCCCTTCTTGCCCGCCTGTTCTGAGGTTCGACCCGGCGCCAGCCGGGCCTGCCGCCAGTAATGGCAAATCGCTATTTCGCTACAGAACCCGGGGTTCCCGCCGATAGCCTATGGTTAAGCCCATATTGCTAAAAGGGAGTTCGCAGCATGTACCGTTGGCTAGCCAAAAACCTCGGAAACTTGAGCGTCAGCCTGAAGCTCGGCATCGGCTTCGGCCTGGTACTGCTGCTGACCCTGGTGATCACAGCCACCGGCTGGACAGGCCTGGGCGGGGTGATTGATCGCGGCGACAAACTGGGCAATATCTCCACCCTCTACGCCATGACCAAGGACCTGCGGATCGCCCGTCTCAACTACGAGATGCTCCACGGCGAACAGGGCCCCACCGCAGTCAACGACACGCTCAAACAGCTCGACGAAGGCCTGCAAGCGGCTCGCGCGCAATTGCAGCAACCCGAAAGCATCGCCATGGTCGAGCAGCAACTGGAAGCCGTCGCCGAGTACCACAGGGCCTTTAACGACATGACCCAAGCCACCGCCGCCCGCGAGGCCGCCCGCTCGCAGCTCGGTGCCAGCGCGGACAATGCCGTGGCTCGAGTGGCCGAAGTCGAGAAGTCGCTGCTGCAAGGCGACAGCGTGGCTCAGTTCAACAACGTCATCGACCTCTCCAAGCTGATCCAGCAGGCGCGTTTCCAGGTTCGCGGCTACACCTACAGCGGCAAGCCCGAAGCCAAGCAGCCGGCCCTGGACGCCATCGACAACGCCCTGAACAACCTCACCAGCCTGCCCACGCGCCTGCCGGACCAGCACCTTGCCAACCTGCAACAGGCCAGCGACTCGCTCAAGGCCTACCGCGCCGCCGTCAGCGCCTTCAGCGACTCCGAGGAAGCCAGCGCCGCCGCCCTCAAGCGCATGGCCGCCCAGGGCGACCGGCTGATGAGCCTGAGCAAGCAACTGACCGTCACGCAGACCGCCAAGCGTGACAGCGAAGCCAGCCAAGCCAAGAGCACCCTGTTGATCGCCACCCTGCTGGCCCTGGTATTCGGCCTGATCGCCGCCTGGGCCATTACCCGGCAGATCATCCAGCCCCTGCAACAGACCCTCAAGGCCGCCGAACGAGTGGCTTCCGGCGACCTCAGCCAGGACCTGACGGTAGACCGGCGCGACGAGCTGGGCCAACTACAGAAGGCCATGCAGCGCATGACCCTGGGCCTGCGGGAGTTGATTGGCGGCATCAGCGACGGCGTGACCCAGATCGCCAGCGCCGCCGAGCAACTGTCCGCCGTCACCGAGCAGACCAGCGCCGGGGTCAACAGCCAGAAGGTCGAGACCGACCAGGTGGCCACCGCCATGAATGAAATGGCCGCCACGGTGCAGGAAGTCGCGCGCAACGCCGAAGAGGCTTCGGAAGCCGCAGTAGCCGCCGACCAGCAGGCACGCGAAGGTGATCGCGTGGTCAACGAAGCCATCGCCCAGATCGAGCGCCTGGCCAGCGAGGTGGGCCATTCCACCGAAGCCATGGGCCTCCTCAAGCAGGAAAGCGACAAGATCGGCAGCGTGCTGGACGTGATCAAATCCGTGGCCCAGCAGACCAACCTGCTGGCCCTCAACGCCGCCATCGAAGCGGCGCGGGCCGGTGAAGCCGGGCGTGGTTTTGCCGTGGTGGCGGACGAAGTGCGCAGCCTGGCGCAACGCACCCAGCAATCCACCGAAGAAATCGCCGAGTTGATCGTCGGCCTGCAAAGCGGCACCCAGCAGGTGGCCAGCACCCTGGACACCAGCCGCAGCCTGAGCGACAGCAGCGTTGAGCTGACCCGCCGGGCCGGTGGCTCGCTGGAAAACATCACCCGCACCGTGTCGGCGATCCAGGCGATGAACCAGCAGATCGCCGCCGCTGCCGAGCAGCAGAGCGCCGTGGCCGAGGAGATCAACCGCAGCGTGTTGAATGTGCGTGATGTGTCCGAACAGACGTCATCGGCCAGCGAGGAAACCGCGGCCTCCAGCGCCGAGCTGGCGCGGTTGGGGATTCACTTGCAGAGCCTGGTGGGGCGCTTCCGGGTCTGAGCCGCTTCGCCGGCAAGCCGGCTCCTACAGGGAAATGCAGGAGCCGGCCTGTCGGCACAGGCCTTACAGCACCTGACGCAGGAAAGCCTGGGCCCGTGGGTCTTTCGGTGCCTCGAAGAAGACATCCGGCGCCGCATCTTCCAGCAGCTTGCCGTGATCGAAGAACAGCACCCGATCCGCCACTTCCCGGGCGAACCCCATTTCGTGGGTGACGCACACCATGGTCATGCCTTCCAGGGCCAGGGTCTTCATCACGTCCAGCACCTCGCCGACCATTTCCGGGTCCAGCGCCGAGGTCGGCTCGTCGAACAGCATCACCTTGGGCTCCATCGCCAGGGCCCGGGCAATCGCCACCCGCTGCTGCTGGCCGCCGGAAAGCCGTGAAGGAAACTCGTGGGCCTTCTGTGCGATACCGACCTTCTCCAACAGCGCCAGGGCCTTGGCCTCGCGCTCCTGCTTGCCCCGCTTGCGCACCACCTTCTGCGCCAGGCAGAGGTTTTCCAGCACGGTCATGTGGGGAAACAGATTGAAGTGCTGAAACACCATGCCGACTTCCCGGCGATAGGCGTTCACGTCGGTCTTGGGATCGGCCAGTTGCAGGCCGTCGATGCTCACCGAACCCGAATCGAACGCTTCCAGGCCATTGAGGCAGCGCAGGAAGGTCGACTTGCCGGAACCGGAAGGACCGATCACCACCAGCACCTCGCCCTTGGCCACTCGGGTGGTGACGTTATCCACCGCGCGCACCACCTGGCCGCGGGTGTCGAAGACTTTTACCAGATCGCGGACTTCAATCACTTTGCGCGAGCCTCCGCTCAAGCCGGCTGGCCATCTTCGACAGCGGCAGGTTGATCAACAAATACAGGCCCGCCACACAGAACAGGATCTCGAACGGCGAGAACGAGGTGGTGATGACTTCCCGGCCGCTCTTGAGCAGCTCGGTAATGGCAATCACCGACACCAGCGAGGTGTCCTTGACCAGGCTGATGAATTGCCCGGCCAGGGGCGGCAGCACCCGCTTGAAGGCCTGGGGCAGCACCACATGGCGCATCGACTGGCCAGCGCTGAGCCCCAGGGAGCGGGCGGCTTCGTTCTGGCCGCGGGCGATGGACTGCACCCCGGCGCGAACGATCTCCGCCACATAGGCCCCGGTGAACAGCGACAGCGCGGCGATCCCGGCGAACTCCCGGGACAGGTTGAGCACCGTGCCGATAAAGAAATAGAAGATGAAGATCTGCACCAGCAACGGCGTGCCGCGCACCAACTCGACATAGATCGTCGACAGGTCGCGCAGGGTCGGGTTGTTCGACAGCCGGCACAAGCCGGTGCCCAGGCCAATGAACAACCCCAGTACCCCGGACACCACCGATAACCACAAGGTGGTCCACAGGCCCCACAACAGCGGGCCCGCGGCCCAGTGCCGGGTCACGCCGATGACATCGCCTTCGGCCACGTCATCGCCGCTGGCCACCTGCAGGCTGCTTTCATCGACGCTCAGATGCTGCTCGGCACCGGAGTCACCGCGCAGCGTGACTTGAGCCTTGCCGCCCTGGCGCACAACCTCGGCGACGGTGGAGATTTCCGCCGCACGCTGGGACTCTTCGGCCTGATAGGCGAAGTACTGGGGGACACGGTTCCAGCGCCACTCGTAAGACATCAACGAGGTGGCGTAGTACAGCGCGCCGGCCAGACCGATCAGCACCAGCACGGTCAGCACGTGCCAGGGCCATTGGGCTTTCTTGTGTTTGTTCACTTTGCAGGTTCCAGCGGTTTGCAGCGGGGAGGTTCGGCAGAGCCCGGGCGGGCATCATCACGAGCAAGCTCGTTCCTACAAAAACGCCGTACGTCCTGTAGGAGCGAGCTTGCTCGCGATCAACCACAAATCAGTTGCCTGACACCTATTCCATGTCCTTGAGCCACTCGGTGCTCTTGAACCACTTGTCATGGATGCGATCGTAGGTGCCGTCTTCGTGGATCTGGTGCAGGAAGTTGTTGATGAAGTTGATGCTGTCGTAGTCGCCCTTCTTCAGGCCGAAGGCCAGCGGCTCGTAGGTGAACGGCTTGTCGAGGAATACCAGCTTGCCATTGCCCACTTTGTTGACCGCCACCACGTTGTACGGGGCGTCATAGATGAAGGCGTCGGCCTTGCCGTTGACCACGTCCAGCACCGCTTCCTGCTCGTTGTCGTAGCCGTGGTACTTGGCCTTGGCGATCAGCTTCTTGGCGACCATTTCACCGGTGGTGCCCAGCTTGGAGGTGATGCGGTAATCGGCGCTGTTCAGGTCCTTGTAGGACTTGATGGTGCCTTCCAGGTCCTTGCGGATCAGCAGGGTCTGACCGACCACGATGAAGGGTTCGCTGAAGTTCAGGCGCAGGTTGCGTTCCTGGGTCAGGGTCATGCCGCTGCCGATCATGTCGAACTTGTCGGTCAGCAGGGCCGGGATGATGCCGTCATAGCCGGTCGAGACCATCTCCAGCTTGACCCCCATGGACTTGGCCATGGCTTTGAGCAGGTCGACTTCGAAACCGATGATTTCGCCGCGCTTGTTGGTCATTTCGAACGGCATGTAGGTCGGGTCCATGCCGACCTTCAGCGTGCCGCGCTTGACCGCATCGTCGATGGCGCCGGCCTGGGCCGTGTTGACCGCCAGCAGTGCCGCGGCACCTGCCAGCAACAGCGAAAGATACTTCTTCATCTCAAGTCCCCTGAAGCCATTTTATTGTGGTGTCTGTGCGTAGCGGGCATCTGCTGGAGTGCTTCGATTGGCAGGCCGTTGTCGATCACGCGCAGAAATTTGCGGGTGCGATGCTAACGCACTCGGCCATTTGCACAAGGATTTTTGTTGTTTCACAGAGGGATGGAGACTATTGGCCGCACACAGCAAAACGCCCTTGAGCGAGAGCTCAAGGGCGTTGGCTTCAGGCCGGTTGCGGCGCCGCGTTCAACGGCTGCAACGGCAGCAACGGTGCATGGGGGTCGGCATCCACCGACTGGCGCCAGGCGCTCAGCCATTCGCTGTGCCCCTCGCTCCAGACCTGCTGGTGCAGGCGGCCCAGGGCCACCGGGTCGCTCAACAGCGCCAGGCGCTCGCTATTGTTCAAGGCCGCCGGGCCGGCTTTCAGGGCATGCCGCACCCGCTCCTGACGCAGCCACTCGATCGGCTCGGCCTGGGTATGACGGGACGTTGCCAGGGCACAGGCCAGGGCGTTCTGCTGCGGATCGACCACGGCCCGGATAAAGCCGTCGTTGAGCGCGTGCCAGCGGTTCTCGTGGGTGTACTGGTCGGTGGCCAGCAGCGCCTGGGGCGGAGCGTATTCCTCAGGGATCAGGAACAGGCTCTCGTCACGGGACTTCAGGCCCAGGCCGACGCGACTGGAGATCACCGACACCGGGATCGACAGCATCAGCGAACCGACGATCGGCACCAGCCACCAGAGGAAGCTCGGGTTCAACCAGATCACCAGCAGCGCCCAGCAGAAGCCCAGCAGGGTCTGCGGACCGTGGCGGCGCACCGCTTCGCTCCACGGCGTGGAGTCGTCGTCACGTTGTGGCGAGTTCCAGGTCGCGGCCCAACCGAGGAACGCGGCCAGGACGAAACGGGTGTGGAAGATCATCCGCACCGGTGCCAGCAGCATGGAGAACAGCATCTCCAGGAGCATCGACAGGGTCACCTTGAACTTGCCGCCGAACTCTTTCGCCCCCTTGGCCCAGATCAGGATGATGCTCAAGAGCTTCGGCAGGAACAGCAGCACGATGGTGGTGGAGAACAGCGCGATGGCCTTGTCCGGGTGCCACTGCGGCCACAGCGGATACAGCTGCCGCGGTTCGAGGAAGTACTGCGGCTCCATCAAGGTGTTGACCGCCAGCAGGGCCGTGGACAGCACCAGGAAGAAGAACCACAACGGCGCCGACAGGTACGACATCACCCCGGTGAGGAACACCGCGCGGTGCACCGGGTGCATGCCCTTGACCAGGAACAGGCGGAAGTTCATCAGGTTGCCGTGGCACCAGCGACGGTCACGCTTGAGCTCGTCCAGCAGGTTCGGCGGCAGTTCTTCGTAGCTGCCCGGCAGGTCGTAGGCAATCCACACGCCCCAGCCGGCACGGCGCATCAGCGCGGCTTCGACGAAGTCGTGGGACAGGATCGCACCGGCGAAGGCGCCTTTACCGGGCAACGGCGCCAGGGCGCAGTGCTCGATGAACGGCTTCATGCGGATGATCGCGTTGTGCCCCCAGTAGTGGGATTCACCCAACTGCCAGAAGTGCAGGCCAGCGGTGAACAGCGGGCCGTAAACGCGGGTAGCGAACTGCTGCATGCGCGCATACAGGGTGTCCATGCCCGAGGCCCGTGGCGCGGTCTGGATGATCCCCGCGTCTGGCGTGGCCTCCATCAGGCGTACCAGGCTGGTCAGGCATTCGCCGCTCATCACGCTGTCGGCGTCGAGCACCACCATGTACTTGTAGTCACCGCCCCAGCGACGGCAGAAGTCGTCGAGGTTGCCGCTCTTGCGTTTCACCCGGCGGCGACGGCGGCGATAGAAGATCTTGCCGAAGCCCTTGGCTTCCCGGCAGACATCCAGCCAGGCCTGCTGCTCGGCGACGCAGATATCACTGTCATTACTGTCGCTGAGGACGAAGAAGTCGAAGCGGTCCAGGTCACCGGTGGCTGCCACCGACTCGAAGGTCGCGCGCAGGCCGGCAAACACCCGCGGCACGTCTTCGTTGCAAATCGGCATGACCAATGCGGTGCGCGCATCCATGGGGATCGGCTCGTTGCCGGCGCTGGCCCCGGAAATGCGGTACTTGTCGTGACCGGTGAGCAGTTCCAGGAAGCCCATCAGGGCGGTCCAGAAACCTGCCGACACCCAGCAGAACAGGATCCCGAACAGGATCAGGATGCTGGTCTGCAAGGCATAGGGCAGCACTTGCTGGGCGGTCTGCATCAGCGGCTGGTGCATGACCTCTTCCAGGTCGACGAAGGACCAGCCCTGGTACGGCATGATGCCTTTCATGTACCAGCCGGCGACGATGGTCTGGCCGAGCATCAGCACCAGCAGGATGTAGCGGCGGATCGAACCGACGGTGCGCCAGCGGGCAGCCGGCAGCACGCGCTCATCCTTCGGCGGCGCGGGCGGGTTGGTGCGCCCGGTCAGGCGCCGCCAGCCACGCACCAGGATATTGGTGCGCCACGGCTCCGGAACCACCTTGGTGCGGCGGATCGGCGGCGTGGCCTTGAGGCAGACCCGGCCTTCGGCGTCGACACCGAGCATCTCCGCGTCTTCAAGCTCCGCAGCGGTGCTCAGGCTCAGGCGTGGGCCCACCGAGGCCTGGGCGGCATCGGTGGGCGCGTCGAAGGTGCTGGACGACAGGCGTTGGTGCAGTTCGCTGAAGGACTGGCAGCCCGCGAGTTCCGCGCGCTGCTCGTCCGACATGGGCAAGTGAGCCAGGTACTCGGCAAGAGACGCTGGCTGTAGTTGAGAGTTACTCATCGGCAGGCAACTGATAGCTCCAGGTCTCGGTCAGGACTTGTTCAGTTTTAACCGGTTCCGGTGTGGCTGGGGCCGCTTCGGCAGCAACAGGCTGCTTGGCGTCTTTGTGATCCTTGTCCTTGGCATCCTTGGCTTCTTTGGCCGGCTTGGCATCAGCCTGCTTGGCGGCAGCCGCTGCGGCCTCCTTCTCCTTCTTCTCCTGCTGCTTGGCGGCGAGCTTGTCGGCCTTGGCCACGGAGGAGTTGGAGTTCGGCGTCGAGGCCTTGGTCGGCTCGGGCTGCGGAATGTCACGGACCAGGGCGGCGCGCATCTCGGTGGACTTGCTCGCGTCCTTGATCTTCATCCGCAGGGTCAGGCGCCAGCCCTTGGTTTCAGGGTTGTAGCGAACGCTGTTTTCCACCAGCTCGGCATTGTCGCCAACGCTGACCTGGCTGCGAACGTCGGCGTTCTCCGGCAATGCCGCCAGAGATGGGCCTTCGAAGTCCACCAGGTAGGCCACGCTGCCATCCGGCTGACGGATCAGGTTGGACTGCTTGACGTCACCGGTGGAGCGCAGGGTCTGCTTGACCCAGGCGCTGTCAGGCGAATGCAGGGCGGCTTCGTCGATGGTCCAGTGCAGGCGGTAGGCGTAATCCAGCGGCTGGCCTGGCTCAGGCTGCTTTTCCGGGTTCCAGAACGCCACGATGTTGTCGTTGGTTTCGTCCGCGGTCGGGATCTCTACCAGGTCGACGGTGCCTTTGCCCCAGTCGCCCTTCGGCTCGATCCAGGCGCTTGGGCGCTTGTCGTAGCGGTCATCGAGGTCTTCATAGTGGCTGAAGTCGCGGCCACGCTGCAGCAGGCCGAAACCACGCGGGTTTTCCACCGAGAAGTTGCTCACGGCCAGGTGTTTCGGGTTGTTCAGCGGGCGCCAGATCCACTCGCCATTGCCGGCATGGATCGACAGGCCGCTGGAGTCATGCAGCTCGCGACGGTAGTTGAGGACTTTCGACGGCTGGTTGGCGCCGAACAGGTACATGCTGGTCAGCGGGGCCAGGCCCAGCTTGCCGACCTTGTCACGCAGGAACACCCGGGCCTTGACGTCGACAATGGTGTCGGCGCCCGGCCGCAGGGTCAGGCGATAGGCGCCAGTGGCCCGTGGCGAATCCAGCAGGGCGTAGATCACCAGGTGCTTGTCGGTCGCCTTGGGCTGCTGGATCCAGAACTCGCTGAAACGCGGGAATTCTTCGCCGGACGGCAAGGCGGTGTCGATCGCCAGGCCCCGCGCGGACAGGCCATAGGTGTGGCCCTTGCCAACGACGCGGAAGTAGCTCGCGCCGAGCATGGTCATGATCTCGTCTTGCTTGTCAGCCTTGTTGATCGGGTACAGCACGCGGAAGCCGGCGTAGCCGAGCTTCTCGGTGGCTTTGGGATCGAACTTCACGTCGCCGAAATCGAAACGGTTCGGGTCGTACTTGATCTCGGTAACAGTGTTGGCGGCGATCTCGTTGATCTTCACCGGCGTGTCGAAGTGCATGCCCTGGTGGTAGAACGACAGCTTGAAGGGGGTCTTCTGATCGGCCCATTCGGCTTTTTCGGTGAGGAAGCGGATTTTCTGGTAATCCGCGAACTTCATCTCACGGAACTCGTTCGGCAAGTTACTGCGCGGGGCCTCGTACTTCTGCCCGGCCAGGTCCTTGGCCTTGACCGACACATCATCCAGATTGAATGCCATGAGTTGACCGGCACCGAACAGGCAGACCAGCGCAGAGCCCGTCACCAGTGCGTTTCGTAACCGTTTGGCAAACAAGTTTGGTGCATTACAGGGACTAACAATCACGAGCAACCCTCGCCGAAAACAGATCAAAAAACCAACGGCCAGCTATCTATATGCCAGGTTGGCGAGCATTGTTCCGACTCCGATGGGGCTAAATGATTCCCCAAACGGCCGTGGACAAGTCTCTACTTAAGTCAAAATGGACCAACGAACGCTGATCCCCGTAGCGCGCGATTATCTAGTAGCCCGCGTTACAACGCATCAGGGGTAACAAAGTATTTATCGCGAAAAACAGCAGTTTCCGGCCCAAATCGGCGGAAAAAGATGTTTCAGGCACTTTCAGGTCTGTAACAGGAAGGTTACCGGGCCATCATTGACCAGATGCACCTGCATGTCCGCGCCAAAACGCCCTGATGCCACTTTGCCATGCAACTGTTGCGCCTTCACTACCAGGTAGTCGAAAAGCGCCTCGCCAAGGGCGGGTGGCGCGGCCGTGGAAAAGCTCGGGCGCAACCCGCTCTTGGTGTCCGCCGCCAGGGTGAACTGCGACACCAGCAGCAAGCCACCCTGCACATCCGCCAGGGACAGGTTCATCTTGCCCTCGGCATCGCTGAACACCCGATAGTTAAGCAGCTTATGCAGAAGTTTGTCGGCGCTGGCCCGAGTGTCCTCGGGCTCCACCGCTACCAGCACCAGCAAGCCCTGGTCCACCGCGCCGACTATTTCCCCGGCCACTTCCACCCGCGCGCCACGCACGCGCTGCAACAGGCCCTTCATGCTTCTTCGGGCGGCAGATCGAGAAGGCGACGCGCCATCTGATCAGTGGCACGTACCAGGGCATCGGTGATGCCCGGTTCGGAGGCGGCGTGACCGGCGTCGCGAATCACCTGCAATTCACTGTTGGGCCAGGCTTGATGCAGCTCCCAGGCATTGTCCAGCGGGCAGATCACGTCGTAGCGACCATGAACGATGACCCCGGGCAGATGGGCGATCTTGCCCATGTCGCGAATCAGCTGGTCGGGTTCGAGGAAGGCGTTATTGGTGAAGTAGTGGCACTCGATCCGGGCAATCGACAGCGCCCGCTGCGGTTCCGAGAAACGATCCACCACCAGAGGGTTGGGACGCAGGGTTGCGGTGCGCCCTTCCCAGCCCGACCAGGCCTTGGCTGCATGCATCTGGGCGATCTGGTCGGTGCCGGTCAGGCGCTTGTGGAAGGCGCTGACCAGGTCGTGACGCTCTTCCAGGGGAATCGGCGCCACATAGTCTTGCCAGTAGTCGGGGAACAGGCGGCTGGCGCCACACTGGTAGTACCACTGAATTTCCTGGGGCCGGGCGAGGAAGATGCCGCGCACGATCAGGCCAAGCACACGGTCCGGGTGAGTCTGGGCATAGGCCAGGGCCAGGGTCGAACCCCAGGAGCCGCCAAACAGCACCCATTTGTCGATGCCCAGGTGCAGGCGAATGCGCTCCAGGTCGGCCACCAGGTCCCAGGTGGTGTTGTTTTCCAGGCTGGCGTGAGGGGTGGAGCGCCCGCAACCGCGCTGGTCGAAAGTGACGATACGGTACAGGTTCGGGTCGAAGTAGCAGCGACTCGCCCCATCACAGCCCGCGCCCGGACCACCGTGAATGAACACCACCGGCAAACCTTCCGGTGAACCACTTTCGTCGACATACAGCACATGCGGCTCGTCGACGGCCAGATCGTGCCGGGCATAGGGTTTGATCTGCGGGTACAAAGTCTGCATTACGCGCTCCGTGGAGGTCGGGTTCATCCCTGGTGGGGACTTCATTTATTCTGCCGTTCGGCATCATAAACCCGAATTACGCAATGAGCATGTCCTTGAAGAAAACAGGGTTGTTCAGGGGATTGCGACGAGTCACGCAGGGCGCTTCGCGAGCACGCTCGCGCCTACAGAAGGCGTGCGCCCGCGGTAGGAGCCAGCGTGCTGGCGAACGCCATGTCAGCGGTAACGCTCCTGCCCCCAGGCCAGCAGCCCCTGCAGCAACGCCTTGAGCACCTCCTGGGTCGGTGCCGCCAAGTCCTCGCGATAGCGGAACGGTTCGACCTCTTCCATGTAGGCGCTCTGCGCCAGTTCCAGCTGCACCGCGTGGATGTGCTCGGCCGGGTTGCCGTAATGCCGGGTGATGTGCCCGCCCTTGAAACGGCCATTGAGCACGTGGGTGTAATCGGCATGGGCCGCGCAAATGCTCTCCAGGCGGCCAGCCAATTGTGGATCGCAACTGGCGCCATTGAAGGTGCCGAGGTTGAAGTCCGGCAGCTTGCCTTCGAACAGGTGCGGGATCAGCGAACGGATGGAATGGGCATCGAACAGCAAGGCATAGCCGAACTCGGCCTTGAGCCGCGCCAGCTCTTCTTGCAGGGTCCGGTGATAGGGCCCCCAGACCTGCTCCAGGTACTGCTGGCGCTCCTGCGCGGACGGCGCCAGCCCTTCGACGAACAACGGCTCGCCGTCGAACAGGGTCGCCGGGTACAGGCCGGTGGTGGCGCCCACATACAGCGGCTTGTCGTCGGACGGCCGGTTCAGGTCAATGACGAAGCGCGAGTACTCGGCCGCCAGGGTGCTGGCCCCCAGCTCCTCGGCGAACTGATACAGCCGTGGAATGTGCCAGTCGGTGTCCGGCAGGCTCTGCGCCTGGGGCACCAGCCCGGCCGCCACTGCTGGCGTCAGGCGCGTACCGGCGTGGGGCATGCTGATCAGCAGCGGCACCCGGCCTTGTTTGAAGCTCAGAACCTTATCCACAAGCCTTCTCCTACACAGTCACTTCAACGCCGTGTCGCACGACGCGTTTTTCCAGGTCGCCGCCCAGCCAGTAGGCCAGGTCGGCGGGACGATCGATCTGCCAGGCGACGAAATCCGCCACTTTGCCCACCTCCAGCGAACCGTGGGTCTTGTCCATGCCCAGGGCCTGGGCCGCGTGCAAGGTCACCCCGGCCAGCGCCTCCTCGGGGGTCATGCGAAAACAGGTGCAGGCCATGTTCAGCATCAGCCGCACCGACAGCGCCGGCGAGGTGCCGGGATTGAGGTCGCTGGCCACGGCGATCTTCACCCCGTGCTTGCGCAGGGCTGCCATCGGCGGCAGCTGGGTTTCCCGGAGGAAATAGAAAGCCCCCGGCAACAACACCGCGACGGTTCCCGAGGCCGCCATGGCGATGGCATCGTCCTCGGTCATGAATTCCAGGTGATCGGCGGACAGCGCCCGGTAGCGCGCCGCCAGGCTCGAACCATGCAGGGACGACAGCTGCTCGGCATGCAGTTTCACCGGCAGGCCAAGCTGTTGCGCGGCAATGAATACCCGCTCCACCTGCTCAGGGGAAAACGCCAGGTACTCACAGAAGGCATCCACCGCATCCACCAGCCCTTCGGCCGCCAGGGCCGGGAGCATCTCGCTGCAGATATGCTCGATGTAGTCGTCGCTGCGCTCGGCGTATTCCGGCGGCAGGGCATGGGCCGCCAGGCAGGTGCTGCGCACGCTGACCGGCAGTTCCTCGCCCAGGCGGCGGATGACCCGCAGGATCTTGCGCTCGCTGGCCAGGTCCAGGCCGTAGCCGGACTTGATCTCGACGCTGGTGACACCGTCGCGCAGCAAGCTCAGCAGACGCTTGCGCGCACTGACGAACAGCTCCTCTTCAGAGGCGGCGCGAGTGGCCCGCACGGTGCTGGCGATACCGCCACCGGCCGCGGCGATCTCGGCATAACTGACGCCTTGCAGGCGTTGTTCGAACTCACCGCTGCGGTTGCCGCCAAACACCGTGTGGGTATGGCAATCGATCAGCCCCGGGGTGACCCAGGCGCCGCCCAGGTCCTGTACCCGGGAATAGTCGGTGGCCGGCGCCGCCTGGCGCCGGCCGATCCACTCGATGTGCGCCCCTGACGTCACGATGGCCGCGTCCTCGATGATCGAGTAAGTACCCTGGGCCATGCTCGCGACGTTGCAGTGTTGCCAAAGAGTTTTCATCCAAGGCCTCCGTTAATGATCAGTAGGTAGAGAAGAATCGACGCGGATCTGCTGGGCCTGCGCCGCTGCCGGCTTGACCCACAGCATATAGGCCAGCACCAGCAAGGCGATCCACACCACGCCCACCAGCAGCGCGGCCTGGGTTTTCGGGAAGTAGCCCAGCACACCGAAGATGAACAGCATGAAGGCAATGGCCGCCGCCGGCGCCCAAGGCCAGAACGGCACCTTGAACTGCAACTGGGCCACCTGTTCGGCGCTCATCGAGCGACGCATGGCCACATGGGTCAGCAGAATCATCAGCCACACCCAGACCGTGGCGAAAGTCGCCAGGGAAGCGATCAGCAGGAAGATGTTTTCCGGAATCAGGTAGTTCAGCACCACGCCACCCAACAGGGTCACGGCCATCACCACCACGGTCATCCACGGCACGCCGGTCTTGGACACCTGGGCAAAGCCCTTGGGCGCCTGCCCTTGCTGGGCCAGGCCGTACATCATGCGCCCGGCACCGAAAATGTCACTGTTGATGGCCGACACCGCCGCCGAAATCACCACGATATTCAGGATGGTGGCCGCCGAGCTGATACCCAGGCTGTCGAAGATCTGCACGAACGGGCTGCCCTGGGTACCGATCTGTGGCCAGGGGAAAATCGACATCAGCACGAACAGCGTCAGCACGTAGAACAGCAGGATGCGCAGAGGCACCGCGTTGATTGCCTTGGGAATGACCCGCTGCGGGTCCTTGGCCTCGCCGGCGGTGACGCCGATGATCTCGATGCCGCCGAAGGCGAACATCACCACCGCGAAGGAAGCGATCACCCCGCTGATGCCATTGGGCATGAAACCACCATGGGCCCACAGATTGCTGGCGCCGGTGGCCTGTTCGGTGGCCGCGCTGCCGATGCCGAACAGCATGATGCCGAAGCCGCCAAGGATCATCGCGATGATCGCCCCGACCTTGAGCAGCGACAGCCAGAACTCCATCTCGCCGAACACCTTGACGCTGCACAGATTAAGGCCGCCGATCAGCAGGACGATGCCCAGCACCCAGATCCAGCGCGCCACCTCGGGAAACCAGAACCCCATATAGATGCCGAAGGCGGTGACGTCCGCCAGGCACACGATCAACATCTCGAACGCGTAGGTCCAGCCCAGGATAAAGCCCGGCAAGGGCCCCAGGTACTGACTGGCGTACTGCCCGAAGGAGCCGGACACCGGGTTGTGCACCGCCATCTCCCCGAGGGCGCGCATCACCATGAACACCGCCGCCCCGCCAATCAGGTAGGCCAGCAACACAGCTGGCCCGGCCATCTGGATGGCCGAGGCCGAACCGTAGAACAATCCTGTACCGATGGCCGACCCCAGGGCCATGAAGCGTATATGACGGGCAGTCAGCCCCCGACGTAATCCTGTTTCTTGCGATTGCATGTCATCGTCCCTTTTATTGTTATCGGACAAGTGCGCCCCGCGCAGAGGCGCGGGGCGGCAGAAGCAGACGCTCAGCGCCCGCCTTGCCGGTCAAGCAAACCAACACAGGCCACCATTAGCGGCCGAGCACGGCGTTATCTGGCGGCCCGGCGTGCATTACAGGCTCGGCAACAACCGGGCTGGCAGCAGCCCATTCAGGCAACGCGAAGCCAGCAGCTCGCTGGCGGCGTTGATGTCCGGCGCGAAGAAACGGTCCTTCTCGTAATACGCCACTTTTTCGCGCAGGGTCGCGCGGGCCTTTTCCAGGGCCGGCGAGGTTTTCAGGCCTTCGCGCAGGTCCAGGCCCTGGCAGGCCGCCAGCCATTCCACGGCTAGAACACCGCGGGTGTTCTCGGCCATTTCCCACAGGCGCTTGCCAGCGGCCGGAGCCATGGAAACGTGGTCTTCCTGGTTGGCGGAAGTGGGGATGCTGTCCACCGAGTGCGGGTGGGCCAGGGCCTTGTTCTCGCTGGCCAGGGCCGCAGCGGTGACCTGGGCGATCATGAAGCCGGAGTTGACCCCGCCATTGGCCACCAGGAACGGCGGCAACTGGGACATGTGCTTGTCCATCATCAGCGAGATCCGCCGTTCGCTCAGCGAAGCGATCTCGGCGATGGCCAGGGCCATGTTGTCGGCCGCCATGGCCACCGGCTCGGCGTGGAAGTTGCCACCGGAGATCACGTCACCTTCCGCGGCGAACACCAGCGGGTTGTCCGACACGGCGTTGGCTTCCACCACCAGCACCTCGGCGGCCTGGCGGAACTGGGTCAGGCAGGCGCCCATCACTTGCGGCTGGCAACGCAGGGAGTACGGGTCCTGGACCTTGTCGCAGTTCTGGTGCGAGGCGGACACCTCGGTGCTGTCCCCCAGCAACGTCCGGTAGGCCGCAGCGGTATCGATCTGCCCGCGCTGGCCACGAGCCGCGTGAATCCGCGCATCGAACGGCGAGCGCGAACCGAGCACGGCTTCCACCGTCAGGCCGCCACAGACCAGGGCGCCGGCGAACAGGTCTTCGCCTTCGAACAACCCGCGCAGGGCGTATGCAGTGGAAACCTGGGTGCCGTTGAGCAGCGCCAGGCCTTCCTTGGCGGCCAGGGTCAGCGGCTTGAGGCCGGCGATTTCCAGGGCCGCAGTGGCTTCCAGCCATTGCCCCTTGTGGCGCGCCTTGCCCTCGCCCAGCAGCACCAGGGACATGTGCGCCAGCGGCGCCAGGTCACCGGATGCACCCACCGACCCCTTGAGCGGGATATGCGGGTAGACCTCGGCGTTGATCAGCGCGATCAGGGCATCGATCACCTGCCGCCGGATCCCGGAGAAACCACGGCTCAGGCTGTTGACCTTGAGCACCATGATCAGGCGCACCAGGTCGTCGCTGATCGGCTCGCCGACACCGGCAGCGTGGGACAGCACCAGGGAACGCTGGAGGTTTTCCAGGTCGGCGCTGGCAATGCGGGTCGAGGCCAGCAGGCCGAAGCCGGTGTTGATCCCATAGGCGGTGCGATTCTCGGCGAGGATCTGCTCGACACAGGCGACGCTGGCATCGATCTGCGCCGAAGCGCTGTCGTCCAGGCTCAGGGTCAGCGGCTGCTGGTAGATGGCACGCAGTTGGGCCAGGGTCAGTTGGCCGGGAATCAGGTTTAGCGCAGTCACATTCATGCTCCTTTCGAGAGTTTTGTAATTACTACCAGTCGCTCCGGAAGCTTCCGTTGTCCGTCGCCAGGCTCAAGGGTGAGTCGCTGGCGCCTTGGCACGCTGGTGATGAAAATCGAGAGTCAAACCGCCGTAGCACGGCGAGGTTCGTGGGTCGTTTGTTCAAGGACGGCTGGCGGCTCGACGGGCAGGATCAACTGCTCGGGCACCGCGCCGTGCCACTTCTTCGCACAGACGTAATACAAGGCTGCGGGCACCACCAGGCCGATGATCCAGGAAATATCAGTATCGCCAAGACTCGCCACCAGGGGGCCGGTGTAGAAGTGGGTAGAAATGAACGGCATCTGGACCAGCACGCCGAACACGTAAACGCTGATGCCCATGACATTCCAGCGGCCGTAGCGACCGTCCGGGTTGGACAGCGCCGGGATGTCATAGCGCTCCTTGGTGATGCAGTAGAAGTCCACCAGGTTGATCGCGCTCCAGGGCGTGAAGAACGCCAGCAGGAACAGGATGAAGGACTTGAACACACCGAGGAACGAGTGCTGGCCGAGCAGTGCGATCAGGGTCGCGGTGCCGACAATCAGCAACACCGCGACCAGCCGCTGCAAGCGCGTCACTTTCAGCTCGCCGCGAAAGCCGCTGATGATGGTGGCAATGCACATGAAGCTGCCATAGGAGTTCAGCGTCGAGATGGTCACCTTGCCGAAAGCGATGCTGAAGTAGAGCAACGCAGCAATGGCGCCACTGCCGCCCAGGCCGACGATGTAGGCCACTTCACGACCGGCGAACTGGCCCTTGGAGAGGGCCGCGGCGAACACCCCGAGCACCATCGCCACCTGGGCACCGATCACCGAACCGGCGCCAGCGGCGAGGAAGGTCTTCAACGGCGAAGTCTTGCTCGGCAGGTAGCGCGAATAGTCGGCGACGTAGGGGCCGAAAGCGATCTGCCAGGATGCCGCCAATGACACCGCCAGGAGGAAACTGCTCCAGCTGAAGTGACGAATGGCCAGCAAGGCACTGACATCGGTCTGGCTCAGCAGCCGGCTGAACAGATAGAAGAAGGCGACCACGCCAATCACGCTGGCGACTCGGCCGATGTAGTGAATCACCCGGTAGCCAAGCACCGTGACCAGCACGATGACGCTGGCGAAGATCAGGATGCCGGTGCTGTCGCTGACGCCAAACATCTGGCCCAGCGCCTGCCCGGAAAGCACCGTGCCGGTTGCGGTGAAACCGACGTACATCAGGCACACCAGCACGATCGGAATGGCCGCGCCATAGACGCCGAACTGCACCCGGCTGGAGATCATCTGCGGCAGGCCGAGCCTCGGCCCTTGCGCGGCATGCAGCGCCATCACCCCACCGCCCAGCAGTTGGCCGATCAGCAGACCGATCAACGACCAGAACACATCACCGCCCAACACCACCGCCAGAGCCCCGGTGACGATCGCCGTGATCTGCAGGTTGGCACCCAGCCACAGGGTGAACTGACTCAAGAGACGACCGTGTCTTTCCGCTTCCGGGATGTAGTCGATCGAACGCTTCTCGATCAACGGTTTGTTGTTGGCACGATCATTCGCTAAAGCCATGGACGTCAAACCTCTATGGGCACTGCAGACGACTTCCACCGTAGGAGCCAGCAAGCACCGCGGTGCTTGCTGGCTCCTACAGGGAGGGTGGGGTGAACCGACGCTCCGGTTACTGGCCGGTGATCATTGGCAGATTCAGGCCCTGTTCCTTGGCGCAATCGATCGCGATCTGGTAACCGGCATCGGCATGACGCATGACCCCGGTGGCCGGATCGTTGTGCAGCACGCGGGCAATCCGCTCGGCCGCTTCATCGGTACCGTCGCAGACGATCACCATCCCCGAATGCTGGGAGAAGCCCATGCCGACGCCGCCGCCGTGGTGCAGGGAAACCCAGGTCGCGCCACTGGCGGTGTTCAACAGGGCGTTGAGCAGCGGCCAGTCGGACACGGCGTCGGAACCATCCTGCATGGATTCGGTTTCACGGTTCGGGCTGGCCACGGAACCGGAGTCCAGGTGGTCGCGACCGATGACGATCGGCGCCGACAGCTCGCCGCTGCGGACCATTTCGTTGAACGCCAGGCCGAGCTTGGCGCGCTGGCCCAGGCCAACCCAGCAGATCCGCGCCGGCAGGCCCTGGAAGCTGATGCGCTCGCGCGCCATGTCCAGCCAGTTGTGCAGGTGGGCGTCGTCGGGAATCAGTTCCTTGACCTTGGCGTCGGTCTTGTAGATGTCCTGCGGATCACCGGACAGCGCCGCCCAGCGGAACGGGCCGATACCGCGGCAGAACAGCGGACGGATATAGGCCGGGACGAAACCCGGGAAGTCGAAGGCATTCTCGACGCCCTCTTCCTGGGCCATCTGGCGGATGTTGTTGCCGTAGTCGAAGGTCGGTACGCCCATCTTCTGGAACGCCAGCATGGCCTTGACGTGCTCGGCCATGGATTGCTTGGCGGCCTTGATAACCGCAGCAGGCTCGGTCTTGGCGCGATCACGGTACTGCTCCCAGGTCCAGCCTTTGGGCAGGTAGCCGTTGAGCGGGTCGTGAGCACTGGTCTGGTCGGTGACCATGTCCGGGCGCACGCCGCGACGTACCAGCTCCGGCAGGATCTCGGCAGCGTTGCCGCACAGCGCGATGGAGATCGCCCGGCCTTCGGCGGTGTATTTCTTGATCCGCGCCAGGGCGTCGTCCAGGTCGGTGGCCTGCTCGTCGACATAGCGGGTCTTGAGGCGGAAGTCGATGCTGGTCTGCTGGCACTCGATGTTCAGCGAGCACGCCCCGGCCAGGGTCGCGGCCAGCGGCTGCGCGCCGCCCATGCCGCCCAGACCGGCAGTCAGCACCCAGCGGCCGGTGAGGTTGGAATCGTAGTGTTGGCGACCCGCCTCGACGAAGGTTTCGTAGGTGCCCTGGACAATGCCCTGGCTGCCAATGTAGATCCAGCTGCCGGCGGTCATCTGGCCGTACATGGCCAGCCCCTTGGCATCCAGTTCGTTGAAGTGTTCCCAGCTGGCCCAATGCGGCACCAGGTTGGAGTTGGCGATCAGAACCCGTGGCGCGTTGCTGTGGGTCTTGAACACGCCGACCGGCTTGCCGGACTGCACCAGCAGGGTCTCGTCGTCATTCAGATTAGTCAGGGCTTCGACGATCTTGTCGTAGCACTCCCAGTTGCGCGCCGCGCGGCCAATGCCGCCGTACACCACCAGCTCCTTGGGGTTCTCGGCAACTTCCGGGTCGAGGTTGTTCATCAACATGCGCAGCGGCGCTTCGGTCAGCCAGCTCTTGGCGGTCAGCTTGTTGCCACGTGCGGCGCGGATTTCGACGTTACGGTATTTAGTTGGCTTGCTGTCGGTCACGGAAAAACTCCTCGGCGATGAGTCCAAGGTGCGAAGAGGTTCCATCGACTCTTACGCACACATATTTACTTGTACATACAAGCATATGCAATCAAGCGGCCAACTCGCTTGAGACGTACCTGAAAAGCCCCCGGATAAAACTGCAAGCCTTGCGGAACAAGGCTTTCAACCGAGCGAGAATTTTCCAGAGGAGACGTTGGCCCGCCGCGACGCTGTTACCCAGAATCGGTTTTGCGCCGTTCTGGGGCGTTCGGTAACAAATGAGTGCGCGGAAGAAACACCCCGCACAGGGCAATGCGTGCCGATCCAGCCCGACAAAGGCGGGCCAGCATCCGGGCAAGATCGAAGGAAGATAGAAGAAGGAAAACGTGCAGCCGTTCCAGGCCGGAGCTCGACCTGGAACGGCCAAGGGGAATCAGCGGATGGTGAGTTCGATGACGCAGCAGCGTCCGTCGGTGGCCATCTCCATAACCCCGGCATTGCCTTCCAGGCGCAGGCAGTCGTAACGACCCAGCGCCTGCAACGGGGCGTTACCCGTGTCCACCCACGCCTGTTCGGCGGCGCTGAACACCAGCACGGTGTGGGCCTGGGTGAAAAAGCGTTGCTGGCCATCGAACCACTGCAAGCGGGCAACATAGCGCTCAGGGCAATAGATCAGGTTGAAGTCGCGAATCGCCCCGTCCAGCAAGGTGCAGCTCACCTGGCTGGCACCACTGAAGGCGAAGGGGTCCAGAGGCAGCAAGGGCCGTACATCCCGACCATCGACCGTCAGTTGCATGCCCACGCCTTGCAGCACGGTGATGATCCGCTGATAACCGGCAAAGCTGGAAAAACCGCCGGACTCGCCAATGTCGGCAATCGACAGGCGCCAGCCGAAACCGTCCAGGCCAGTGCCCGCATCACGGGTGATTTCCTCAGTGCTGCCGCCGCCGTTTTTCCACGGCATGCGCGGGTAGTCGGCGGCGCGTAACAGGGTGGAGTGGATCATTTGTGAAAACGCCCTTCCAGACGATGACGGGAACCGGGGTGAATCAGCCGTGCAGCCGTTACCGGCTGGCGCCCGGACCAGGTGCGGCGGCGGATCAGCAGGCAAGGCTCGCCGCGCTCGATCTGCAACAGCCGGCATTCTTCGGCTTCGGCGAGAATCGCCTCCACCACATGCTCGCCCTCGGTCAGTGGCGCGACCTGGGACAGATAGGCGTAAGGGGTTTGCAGGGTGAAGTCCTGCTTGAGGTACTCCGGCGCCACCAGGGCGTTGACGAAGCGATCCTCGATCTGCACCGGAATATCATTCTCGAAATGCACGATCAGCGAGTGAAAGACCTTCTGCCCTTCGCGCATGTCCAGGGCCAGGGCGCGCTCGGAACCGGCGGCCTCTTCACCCAGGGTGATCACCTGGCAGGTATGGCGATGACCGCGGGATGCGATCTCGTCGGCAATGTTGTGCACTTCGAACAGGGCCGACTGGCTCTTGGGCTCGGCGACGAAAGTGCCCACGCCCTGCATCCGCACCAGCATGCCTTCGGCGGTCATCTCACGCAGCGCGCGGTTGATGGTCATGCGGCTGAAACCCAACTGATTGACCAGCTCGCTTTCCGAGGGAACCCGGTAATGCGGCGGCCAGTTTCCGCTCTCGATCTGCTGGGTGATCATCTGTTTGACGCGGGCATACAAGGGCGCCGGACTATCGCCCAAGTGGGCAGCCAACGGCGATTTGGCAGGCGGAGTCGGCACGGGAAATCCTTGTTGAGGAAAAAAGGTGACTAGCTTGCCGGAGTTTACCGGGCAGGCAAACGTCTGTATATGTATATACAAATAACACACGATGGGGTGCTTGAACCATGTCCGCCTTCTTCGCCGAACGCGCGCTGCTGCCTAATGGATGGGCCAACCATGTACGTCTTGAAGTCAGCGCCGACGGCCTGCTGACGCACATCCAGGCCAACGCCAGCGCGGATGGCGCAGAGCGACTCAAGGGCCCGTTGCTACCCGGCATGCCCAACCTGCACTCCCACGCCTTTCAGCGGGCGATGGCCGGGCTGGCGGAAGTGGCCGGCAACCCCAATGACAGCTTCTGGACCTGGCGCGACCTGATGTACCGCCTGGTGGGCAAGATCAGCCCTGAACAGCTGGAGATCATCGCCCGCCAGCTGTACATCGAAATGCTCAAGGCCGGCTATACCTCGGTGGCTGAATTCCATTACGTGCACCACGACAGCGATGGCCAGCCCTACGCCGACCCTGCCGAGCTGTCCCGACGCATCAGCCAGGCGGCTGCCGGCAGCGGCATCGGCCTGACCCTGCTGCCCGTGCTGTACAGCCATTCGGGCTTTGGCGGCCAGGCCCCCAATGACGGCCAGCGCCGCTTCATCAACAGCACGGAAAACTACCTCAAGCTGCAACAGCACCTGCAATCCGTGCTGGCGCAACAGGCCAACCAGCAACTGGGCCTGTGCTTTCACTCGTTGCGCGCGGTCACGCCCCAGCAGATCAGCGAAGTGCTGGCTGCCAGCGACCGCCAGTGCCCGGTGCATATCCACATTGCCGAGCAACAGAAGGAAGTCGACGACTGCCTGAGCTGGAGCGGGCAGCGCCCGTTGCAGTGGCTGTATGAGCACGTCGCGGTGGATCAGCGCTGGTGCCTGGTCCACGCCACCCACGCCAACCCGGAAGAAGTCAGCCTCATGGCCAAAAGCCGGGCCATTGCCGGCCTGTGCCTGACCACCGAAGCCAACCTGGGCGACGGTATTTTCCCAGCGGTGGATTTCCTCGCCCAGGGCGGCCGCCTGGGCATCGGCTCCGACAGCCATGTATCGCTGAGCGTGGTGGAAGAGCTGCGCTGGCTGGAATACGGCCAGCGCCTGCGGGACCAGCGGCGCAACCGCCTGTACGGCGCCGACCAGCCCATGGTGGGCCGGACCTTGTACGACGCCGCGCTGGACGGCGGCGCGCAAGCCCTGGGGCAAGGCATTGGCGCCCTGGCGGTGGGCAAGCGCGCCGACTGGCTGGTGCTCGATGGCACTGACCCGTACCTGGCCACCGCCGACGGCGACGGCATTCTCAACCGCTGGCTGTTCGCCGGCGGCGACCGTCAGGTGCGGGATGTGATGGTGGGCGGGCAATGGGTCGTGCGTGACGGTCGTCACGCCGCCGAAGAAGACAGCAGCCGGGCCTTCACCCAGGTACTGCGCGACCTGCTCCACTGACCCCAATGCATAGGAGCCGGCTGGCCGGCTCCTACAGGGGATGAGTCTATTTCGAGGTCTGGGCCATGGCCGAGTCCGACACCCGCCAGATCAGCCGCGTGGTGTCATAACCCTGCTGACGCGCCTTGCTCAGCAGATCCTCACGCACCGTCTCGTTGACCTCCGGAGTGCGCGACAGCAACCACAGGTAGCGCCGGTTCGGGTTGCCGACAATGGCGGTCTTGTAGTCATCGCTGACATACAGCACCCAGTAGTCGCCCTTGATCGCCCCCGGCAACAGCCGCGAGAACCAGTTATCGAACTGCACCCAAAGCTTGTCGGTCTTGCCCGGCACTTGAGGTGTGGCCGTGCCCCGCGCTTCCTCCCATTTCCACTCTGCTGTCAGGCAGCGGTTGAGCACCGCCACGTTGCCCTCTGGCAGCAAGGTGTAACGGGCCTCGGATTGCGCGCAGTTGCGCTGGAAATACATGGGCAACCGCGCCAACTCATACCAGGTCCCCTGGTAGCGCTTGAGGTCGACGTGATTGACGGTCTTGGGCGCCAGCGAATCGTCCCGGGACGTGGCGCAGCCGGCCAAGAGCAGGCCGACCAGAAGAGTGAAAACAAAACGCATCATTATTTTTCTCCCGTGGGCTCGAAGCCCCGGTTTTTACTTCAGGCCTTGCCCGGAAAACATCAGAACCTTGTCACCGGCATACTGCACGCTGATAAAGCTGTTCTTGTCACCCCAGGTGCAGCTGGACATGCCCAGCGCGCCCGAACAGTCAGTCGGTTTGCCCAGGAGCTGTTCGACCTCGGCCTTGGGCATGCCCGCCGAGAGCTTGGAATAGTTTTCCTGATTGACCTTGCTGCACGCAGCCAACAGCACGCAGAACGACAACAGAGCGAGAGAACGCAGGGACATGGTGAACTCCTGGACGAAAGGGGGAAGGCCTGTCAGCCAACCAGAAGCTTAGAAGAGAAAACCCCCTTCTGGTTCCCCGGGGGAACGGGTATTTCTCGCCAGGCTGGCGCGGTATTTTCCTCATCAATCAAGCCCCTTTTCAGCGGACCTGGCAGTTCGTCGGTTTTCTTCGCCACGACCTCATCTTCGCTAATGGCCAGTCGACATAACTGCAGCGCAAAGCCCTCCACTGTGGCAAATTGACGCCCCCTCGTTGACCAGCCCATCGCGGTAGTTCATTTAATGACCAGAAATATGAAGTTCAGCCACAAGATCCTGCTGGCCGCCGCCCTTGTGGTGGCCGTCGCGTTCGCCTGTTTTATTCTGTTCAACGACTATCGACAGCGTGAAGCCCTGCGCAGCAGCACCGAAGCCTCGATGCAGGAACTGGGCAGCCTGACCACCAGCAACATCCAGACCTGGCTGGAAAGCCGCATCCAGTTGCTGCAATCCCTGGCCCAGCAGATTGCCGTCGACGGCAGCGGCGCCGACAGCCTGAAACGCAGCGTCGGCCTGCCCGCCTATACCAGCAACTTCCAGCTCAGCTACTTCGGCGGCCAGGACGGCGTGATGTTCTCGGTCCCGGCCGGCAACCGTGCCGCCGACTACGACCCCCGTGCCCGCGGCTGGTACAAGGCGGCGAACAGCGCCCAGCAGACCATCGTCACCGAACCCTACATCGCCGCCTCGTCGGGCAAGCTGGTGGTCACCGTCGCCACCCCGGTGCAGCACCAGAACCAGATGATCGGCGTGGCCGGTGCCGACATCGACCTGTCGAGCATCAGTGCCATCATCAACTCGCTGAATTTCGGCGGCCATGGCCACGCCTTTATCGTCAGTGCCGAAGGCAAGATCCTCATCCATCCCGACAGCAAGCTGGTGCTCAAGAGCCTGAACGAGGCCTACCCCAGCGGCGCGCCGAAAGTCAGCCCGGGCATGAAAGAAGTGCAACTCAATGGCAAGTCGCAGTTCATTTCCTTCACCCATGTCAACGGTGTGCCCTCGGCCGACTGGTACGTGGCCCTGGTCCTGGACCAGGACACCGCGTTCGCCATGCTCAGCGAGTTTCGCACCTCGGCGATCATCGCCATGGCGATTGCCGTGGTGATCATCATCAGCCTGCTGGGCATGCTGATCCGCATGCTGATGCAGCCGCTGCACCTGATGGGCCGGGCCATGCATGACATCGCCGAAGGTGAAGGCGACCTGACCAAACGCCTGGTGATCCACGGTCACGACGAGTTCGGCACCCTGGGCGTGTCGTTCAACCGCTTTGTCGAGCGCATCCACAGCTCGATCCGCGAAGTGTCCTCGGCCACCGGCCAGGTCAACGAAGTGGCGCTGCGAGTCGTCGCGGCCTCCAACTCGTCGATGCTCAACTCCGACCAGCAGGCTTCGCGCACCAGCAGCGTGGCTGCGGCAATCAATCAGCTGGGGGCCGCCGCCCAGGAAATCGCCCAGAACGCCGCCCTGGCGTCGCAGCACTCCAGCGACGCCCGCAGCCTGGCGGAAGACGGCCAGCAGGTGGTGGACAGGACCATCGCGGCCATGCACCAGCTGTCGGCCAAGATCAGCAGCTCCTGCGACAACATCGAGACCCTCAACAGCAACACGGTGAACATCGGGCAGATCCTCGAAGTCATCACCAGCATCTCCCAGCAGACCAACCTGCTGGCGCTCAACGCCGCCATCGAGGCGGCCCGCGCCGGTGAGGCCGGACGTGGCTTCGCGGTGGTGGCGGACGAAGTGCGCAACCTCGCCCACCGCACCCAGGATTCGGCGCAGCAAGTGCAGAAGATGATCGAGGAACTGCAGGTCGGCGCCCGTGAAGCGGTGGGCACCATGACCGAAAGCCAGCGCGAGAGCGAAAGCAGCGTGGGCATCGCCAACCAGGCCGGCGAACGCCTGGGCAGCGTGACCCAACGCATCGGCGAGATCGACGGCATGAACCAGTCGGTGGCCACCGCCACCGAAGAGCAGACCGCGGTGGTGGAGTCGATCAACGTCGACATCACCGAGATCAACACCCTCAACCAGGAAGGCGTGGAAAACCTCCAGGCCACCCTGCGCGCCTGCTCCGACCTGGAACAACAGGCCAAGCGCCTGCAGCATCTGGTGGGCAGTTTCCGTATCTGAGTCACCGCTTCGCCGGCAAGCCGGCTCCTGCCACTCTCCCGCAGGAGCCAGCTTGCCGGCGAAATCATTCGATTGCGGACATTCAGCAATACAGTCGCGGGTCTGCACGCCCCCAACAGAACGGGATTAAGACTAAACTCAGGCCTGCCTTTCCAGTCGAGCCCGCCCCATGAAGCTTTCATCTCAGGTCAAGCCCATCAGTTACCTGAAAAGCCACACCGCCGAGATCGTCAAGCAACTGACGGAGAGCCGCGAGCCTCTGGTTATTACCCAGAATGGCGAAGCCAAGCTGGTGGTTATGGATGTACAGAGCTTTGAGGAACAGGAAGCGACCCTGGCCATGTTGAAACTTTTGGCCCTGGGCAACCGGGAGATTGAAGCCGGCCAGTTCCGTGATGCAGAGCAGGTGTTGGCCGACCTGGAGCGGGACGACCCGCAATGAGATTCAAGGTGGTCATTCTGCACTCGGCAGAACACGACCTCAAAGCGCTCAGACACTACCTGATAGTCGATTCTCTACCCAAGCCTGGCACAGCACCTTCCAGCACTTGAAATCCACCGTGGCTCAATTGGCGACCTCGCCCTACGCAGGCGTGGTGCCTGACGAAATTCAGTAGCTCAATCTGCGCCACTATCGCCAGGTACTGTGCGGCATGAACCGGGTGATCTACGAAGTACGGGAGAACACCGTCTTTATCCACATCATTGCTGATGAAGCGCCTGTTGCGAACGGACAAGTGATGCTTGCCGGCCGTCAGAAACGCGAACCAGGCTCGCGCAAAAAGGCCAGTTCTTCAGCGGTGGACTCACGGCCGAGGATGGCATTGCGATGGGGGAAGCGCCCAAAGCGGGCAATGACTTTCTGGTGCCGTTCGGCGTAGTCCAGGTTGTCGGCAAACACTGCACGCTCGTCCGCTGGCTGTTCGTCGTGCAGGGCCGTAAAGCGTGAAACGCTCTCGTTCTGCACCGCCAGGTTTTCGCAGTGCTCGAACACCAGGTAGATGAAGCAGCGCTGCATGGCCGGCAGGCGCCGGTCAAAATCCGCGGCGATGCCCTGGGCCACCAGTGCCTGGGCACGCAGGTCGCCGGCAAATGCCTTGGGAGTGTCGCGATAGATCATCCGTGGCAGTTGGTCGAGCAACAGCACCAGGGCCAGCCAACCTTGGGGACTTTGCGTCCACTCGGTCAAACCGCCGGCCAGGGCCTGCTCCGTCAGATCCCCAAAACGCTGGCGCGCCTCGAGGTCCTGGCTGTCACGCTTGCCAAACCACAACCGGCCCTTGGCAGCGACAATCTCTGCCGGCTTTTCGGCTGAGCCGAACCACCAGTCAAGCAGAGGCTGCCAGGGCGCGGTCACGGTTTATTCCTTGTGGTAACCGGTCACCCGGGCCACTTCTTCCTTCGAACCGAGGAACACCGCCACGCGCTGGTGCAGGCCTTCAGGCTGGATGTCGAGAATGCGCTTGTGGCCATCGGTGGACGCGCCGCCGGCCTGCTCCACCAGGAACGACATCGGGTTGGCTTCGTACATCAGGCGCAGCTTGCCCGGCTTCTCCGGTTCGCGGCTGTCGCGCGGGTACATGAACAGGCCGCCACGGGTCAGGATACGGTGCACGTCGGCCACCATCGCCGCGACCCAGCGCATGTTGTAGTTCTTTTTCAGGGGACCGGTGTCGCCCGCCAGCAGCTCCTCCACGTAGCGCTTGACCGGGGCTTCCCAGTGACGCTCGTTGGACATGTTGATAGCGAATTCCTGGGTGGCCTCCGGAATCGTGATGTCTTCGTGGGTCAGTACGAAGCTGCCCATTTCACGGTCCAGGGTAAAGCCCTTGACGCCGTCGCCCAGGGTCAGCACCAGCATGGTCTGCGGGCCGTAGATGGCGTAACCGGCGGCGACCTGCTGGGTGCCTGGCTGCAGGAAGGCCTTTTCGTTCAGGGCTTCGTTCTGGCTCAGGTACTCGTTCGGGCAGCGCAGCACCGAGAAGATGGTGCCCACCGGTGCGTTGATATCGATGTTCGACGAGCCGTCCAGTGGGTCGAATACCAGCAGGTAGGCACCTTTCGGGTACTTGCCGGGAATCTGGTAGGCATTGTCCATTTCCTCGGACGCCATACCGGCCAGGTGGCCGCCCCACTCGTTGGCTTCGAGGAGGATTTCGTTGGAAAGCACGTCGAGCTTCTTCTGCACTTCGCCCTGCACGTTTTCCGTGCCCATGCTGCCCAGGACACCGCCCAGGGCGCCCTTGGAAACGGCGTGGCTGATCTCCTTGCAAGCACGCGCCACCACTTCGATCAGGAAGCGCAGATCGGCAGGAGTGTTGTTGCTGCGGGTCTGCTCAATCAAATAGCGACTCAGGGTAACGCGGGACATGGAAGGCTCCGGAGGAATGGGGGGGTAAAAACCCGCGCAGTTTAACGCGAGTCGAGGCGCATTTCCTCCTCTCAGACAGGGAACTGGCAGATAGAGTTCAGGCACCGGTTTCAGCGTAGCCAAAAACGGCCGGCAGGATGGCGGCCCGTGGCGAGGGAGCCTGCTCCTGCTGCGCGCAGGCCAGCCGAACGGGAGCAATCTCCCTCGCCACAAGTGCTCGCTTCAGGCTGCCGGTTTGCGCAGCATGCTGAAGGCCATGCCGGCCAAGGCCAGCACGCCCAGGAGCAGCACCGCCCACAGGCCGATCTTTTTCCAGTCCGGCCCGCTGGCCGCCACGCCGGTCGCAGGAGCGGCGGTGGCCGCGGCCAGTTGCGCCGCGCCCTCGACCTTGGCCTGGCCCAGTGCCTTGAGCCGTTGCGGGCTGTAGTCGGGGATCAGGGTAGACAGCGGCAGATTGGCCGCGCTCGCGGTCGGGTTGCCCAGCGCCAGGGTGTAGGGCCCGGCGCCACGAGCCAGGAACACCAGTTGCGTGCCGTGCACGGCAAATTCCAGGCTCGGCGCCTCGGCGCCCAGGCCACCGCCGCGCTCGTCCACCACCAGCTTGAGTTGCTGCACGGTCTGCCCCGGCAGTTGCAGTTCGTTCTGTTGCACGTCCTGGCCATTCTGGGTCAGGCGATACAGCAGGCCATTGCCCAGGGGCTGCCATGGCAGGCTGCTTTCACGACGCCCATAAAGCGTGGCCGGAGCCAGGCTGTTGGCCTGGACCAGGGCAATCCGCACCCGCGCAAGGTTCAGGCCCATGGGCAACTGCCAGGTGTATTCGCCAGCCTTGCCAGTGCTGCCGCCCAACGGCTGCGACCACACCAGCGGCGACGGCAGGCTGCTGGTGGTGCTGCTTTGCACTTGCGCCGAGGTCAGCACCGGTGCCGACTGCGGGGTGTTCCACAACAGGCGCAGATAGCGCGCCGACTGCCCGGGCAAGGCCACTTCGTGCTGCTCGATCCGCTCGTCGGCAAACGACAGACGCGCCACCTGGCCATCGCCCCAGGCTTGCCAGTGCTGCAAGTCGTCACTGGCCTCGATGCTGAAGCGCTGGAAGCCATCGCGCTCGCTGGTCCAGTCCAGCACCAGTTGCTGCAAGGGGGCCTTGATCGCGCTGGCATCCAGCAGCCAACCGCGCAGGACTTCTTCTCCGGCCTCCAATTGCGTGGAAGGCTGGACTTCCACCAAGGTGCCATTGGTACTGGACTGCACGCGCACGCTGGGGGTGCTGTCGGCGGCCTCTGCCGAGCTGTACAGCGGGAACCACTTCACATCGCTGAGATGACGCTGCTCGCTGGTCTGCGCCGGCTGGCGGGCCAGGGCATAGGCCTGGGGCTCGCCGGCGGCGTTGAACACGCGGATATCCCGCAGGTCGGTCTGGCTGGCGTGCAGTTGCACCGCCAGCGGCAGCTCCAGGCGGTACCAGGGGCCCTCGCCGCTCAGGCTCAGGGGCGCAAGGGACTTGAAATCCCCCGGCTTGTCCTGGGCCACGGCGGACAACGCCACACACAGGCCGACAGCGCCCAACCAGCCCAGGCTCAGCTTCGAACTCACGATGACACTCCTTCATTCAACGGTTTGCCGGGCTCGGGTTCAGCCTCGGCGCGCTTGGGCGGCAATGGGGCGAAATAGCCCACCACCAGCAGCAATACCCCCACCCCGATGAACGAGACGATCCGCGCCAGCCCGCCACGGTTGCTCAACTCCACCAGGAACAGCTTGGCCACCACCACGGCAATCAGCACCGCGCCGATCAACCACACTTCGCGGCGATGGCGCAGGTGACCGCCGATCATCAGGCTCAGGGCAATCAGGGTCCAGACGATGGACAGCCCGGCCTGGACCATCATCGACTCCAGCAAGGCATCCGGCTGGAACGGCACGCCGCTCCAATGATGGGCCGCACGCATCACCAGCACGGTAAAGAAGGCGAACAGCGACAGCCCCGCCACCAGCTGCGTGCCGCGCTCGGCGTAATCGGCGCGGATCGCCAGTTCCTGCACGGCACTGCGCGACCAGACATAGACGCCGAACAGGGCAAACAGCAGCCCCAGCTCCAGCGGGTTGAGCAGCGGCAGGTACGGCAGCGGCTCGGCCCGGCCATCGCTGACGATATTCGCCAGCCAGAACCAGCCCAGCATCAGCACCGCCAGGGGCAGCGCGGCATACAGACGATATTCACGGGAATGCGCGCTGACCGGCCACGGCCAGTTGCGCGGTACGGCCATCGCCACCAGGTACAGGCTCGGCAGGATCGCCCAGCCCAGCCAGCGCCAGGCGTTGTACTGCTCGGACAACAGCAGCAAGCCATAACGCAGCTCCAGCGCCAGCACGCCGATCAGCAACCAGCAACCCAGTACATGGGCGATGCTCGCTACCCGGGCCGGCAACAACGCCGCCAAGCGCCGCAGGCTGAAGAAGTGCACGGCGAACAACAGGGTCCAGGCGAGCCAGCCGAAATCCGCTGCCGGGTGATAACGCGGCGCCCAGGACGCCAGCAACACCCCGCCAGCGGCCGGCATCAGCAGGCTGCACAGCAGGCCCAGGGACGGCCATTTCAGGCGCACCGCCAGCAGCGCCCAGAGCAGCACGCTGGCCGCGCAAACCAGCAACAGCAAGCTGGCCTGCCAATGGGCCGGGGCGAAACGCAGCACTTCCTTGAGCCAGCTAAAGGCCCACCAGCAGGCGCCCCAGGCCAGCAACAGATCAGACAGATGGCCGAGGCTCAAGGCATCGAAGGCCGAGCCATGGTTGCCTCGCTGCAGACGCCAGGCACCCACCAGGGCCGCCAGGGCCAGGACCATCGGCGTCCAGAAATCACCATTGGCCAGTGGCCGCAGGTTTTCCACCGCGCCACTGATGAACCCGTCCGAGCCGGCCAACAGGAAGGTGCTGCCACCTATCACCTGGAGCACCAGGCCGAAGACAAAACTGGCCCGCTGCTGCAAATACAGGCTGAGCCAGATGATCAGCAGGCCACTGGCGGCCCAGACGCCGCTGGCGGTGCGCCACGGCAGGACGAACAGCACCGCCAGGTTGATCATCATCAGCCCGGCCAACAGCACCAGAGACAGGCCGCGCAACAGCCGCGGGTCATTGCGCACCATGTCGTTGCGGGCGGCCAGGAGCATGCCGCCGATCAGAGCCAGGCCAATCAGCGAAGCGCTCAGCAAGCCGCTCCAGCCGGCGCTGAATACCGCACCGGCATCGCCGTCCGCGCCTTGCAGGCGCATCAGGAACAACGCACCGCCCAACAGTTGCACGGCGAAGGCGCTGAACAGGAAAGTCCGCGATTGCAGGCGCAGGCCGACAAACAGCGTCGCCAGCCCGGCCAGCGCCCAGCTGATGGCGGTGCCCTGGGTGAACAGGAACAACGGCGCCAGCAGGTACAGGAATGCCAGCCCGGCCACCGCCAGGATCGGCGCAATGCCCTGCTCCCAGCTCGCCACCTGGGTCTTCTGCGCCCGCCGCAACTGGTCGAAGCTGAACAGCAGCGAGCCTCCGAGCAGCAATGCCCCCAAGGGCGCGCCGGCCAGCAGGCTGGTGTCGCCGGGGCGCAATTCACTGAGAAAGGCCAGGGCCGAGCCCACCTGCAGCAGCAGGGCAAAGGCCCGGGCCAGCGGCCGCTGCTGGCGCAGGCCGAGCCAGAAGATGCCCGCACCTTCCACGGCCCAGGCTGCCGAGGTCCAGCGCGCATCCAGGCCCAGGGGAATCGCCAGGCTGGCGAAGATCACCCCCAGGGCCAGGCAGGTTTCACCGAGCAACAGGGCCCGGCCGCCCATCAATACCCGGGCCAGGACCATGTAGATCAGCCCCAGGGCCAGGGCGCTGAAGGACGCGGCGAACGCCAGGTGCTGCACCAGCGCCAGTTGCAGGCCAAAGCCCACCAGCGGCGGGCCGAAGAGCATGCTGCCGTCGACGTAATCGCCCTTGCGCGCGGACCAGTGCAGCAACGCCTGGCGGCTGTCGTCGGTGGGCGCATCGCTCAATTCCAGCAGCTTGCGCCGGGTGAACAGCAGGCCGATGGCCAGGTACATGACAAAGAACAGGACCAGGAAGGGTTCGGTGCTCCACAGCAGCTCAGGCGTGTAGGAGCGCAGGCCCCAGGCCAAGCCGATACCGAAGGTGCCGACAAAGCCGATCAGGTTCAGCAGGCGCCAGGCCTTGAACCAGGCGATGGCCAGGATGCCGGCATTGAGCAAGGCGAAGTAGCTGAAGAGCGCCACGTGGCTGCCGGCGCCGGTGGACGTCAGGATCGGCGCGGCAAAACCGCCCAGGGCCGCAGCGGCGGCCAGCCCGAGGGAGTCCTGGGTAATGGCCAGGATGGCCGAAAACACGGTGACCGCCACCAGCAGGCCCAGGGCGGCGGAAGGATCGAGCAGCGGATGCAGGCGCATGGCGGCGAACACCGTCAGGTACAGCACGGCGATCCCGGTGCCCTGGAGCATCAGGGCATAGTTGCTGTTGCGCCGCCGCAACCACCAGCCCAGGCCCAACAAGCCCAGCGCGCTGGCGGCGACGCCGGCGTAGCGCAGTTCGAGGGGCACCACCATGCCTTCGGTGGCATAGCGCAGGAGGAAGGCCAGGCCGAGGAACAGCAGCACCACGCCGACCCGTAGCACGGTGTTGCCGCCAAACAGCCAATTGCGCGCGCCGCTGATGGCGCGCTCGATCAGGTTCGGTTCCCGCGGCTGCGTCGCCACCGGCTCACGGGCCGGCGCCTGGGATTGCCAGACCGAATCCGGCAGCGGCTGGCTGGCCTCGACGGCTGCGGCAGGGCGCACCTCAGCGGGCAATTCCCAGACCAGATCCGGGGCAGCCGGCACCGGCTCCACTGGCTGGACCGGGTCAAGAATGAACTCAGGAAGGTCTTGCAGTTCCGGCGCGGCGTTCGAGGCCCTGTCGGCCTCGGCAGGCGGGGTGCTGGCCTGGGGTTCTGCAGCCGTTTCGGCAGCGCTGCCAGTGCCTTCCAGCAGGGCCAGACGCTGGCCCAGCGCCGCCAGGGCCTTTTTCGCCTGCTCCAGCTCGCGGTGCTGGTCGGCCACTTGTCGATGCAGGGCGCCGAAACGAATGGCCAGGCCAACAGCCAGGCCCAGCAGGGCGCCAATCAGGGCATCGCTGAAGGACTCGTCGATGATCCAGCCCAGCACGGCCCCCAGCAGCATGAACATCCATTGCATGTGTCGATATCCCTAAGCGGTCCACTGACGGACAGGTACAGCTGTGTTGATGCTTGCGCCGCACGCCGGTTCCTACAACGGATTGCAGGAGCCGGCGAAGGCCTCTCCCCGATTGGAAGCCAAGCGCGGCCCAAAAGACACCCCGAGGGAGACAAAATCGCCGCCCAGTATATCGACAAGGCCCAACAAACGCTGGGCCTTGTGCACACTTCCAGGATTTTCTCGCAAGCCTCAGTCCAAGGCCTTCCAGATCTCCGTGGCGTACTCGCGGATGGTCCGGTCCGAAGAAAACCAGCCCATGCGCGCGGTGTTGAGCACCGCCGAACGCCACCATTCCTTGGAATCGTGCCAACGCTCCTCGACCCGCACCTGGGCATTCCAGTAGGCGTCGAAATCAGCGCAGACCAGAAACCGGTCGTAATCGATCAGCGAGTCGACCAGCCCGGTATAGCGCGACGGATCGTCCGGAGAGAACACCCCCCCACGAATCGCCTGCAGCACATCGTTCAGGCGATGGGAGGCGGCAATGTCCGGCACCGCGCTGAACTCGCCATTGCGCTTGCGCGCCTCCACCTGCTGGGCGCTGAGGCCAAAGATGAACATGTGCTCGGCGCCGACCTGCTCGCACATTTCGACGTTGGCGCCGTCCAGGGTGCCGATGGTCAGCGCGCCATTGAGGCCGAACTTCATGTTGCTGGTGCCCGAGGCCTCGAACCCGGCGGTGGAAATCTGCTCCGACAGGTCGGCGGCGGGAATGATGCTTTCCGCCAGGCTGACGTTGTAGTTGGGCAGGAACACCACCTTGAGCAGGCCGCGTACCGTGGGGTCGTTATTCACCGTACGGGCAATGTCGTTGGTCAGCTTGATGATCAGCTTGGCCTGGTGATAGCTGGCGGCGGCCTTGCCAGCGAAGATCTTCACCCGCGGCACCCAGTCGGTTTCCGGCTCGGCGCGGATCGCCTGGTACAGCGCCACGGTGTGCAGCAGGTTGAGCAACTGGCGCTTGTATTCGTGGATGCGCTTGACCTGCACATCGAACATCGCCGCCGGGTTGATCGCGATCCCCAGGCGCTCGTGAATGATCGCCGCCAGGGCGCGCTTGCTGTGCAGCCGCTGCTCGGCGAACTGCTTGCGAAAGACCGGCTTCTCGGCAAAGGGCTCCAGCCCCCGCAGCAGCGCCTCGGGGTTGTCCAGCAGCTCGGGGCCCAGCGCCTCCACCAGCATTTCGGTGAGCGGCGGGTTGGCCTGGTACAACCAGCGGCGGAAGGTGATGCCGTTGGTCTTGTTGTTGATGCGCTCGGGGTACAGCTTGTGCAACTCGGAGAACACCGTGCTGCGCATCAGCTGGGTGTGCAGGCCGGACACGCCATTGACGCTGTGCGAACCGAGGAACGCCAGGTTGCCCATGCGCACCCGGCGGCCGTTGTCCTCCTCGATCAGCGACACCGCCCGCAGCACGTCGAAATCGTGCAAGCCCTTGGCCCGCAGCGAATCGATGTGCTGGGCATTGATCAGGTAGATGATCTGCATGTGCCGCGGCAGCATGCGTTCCATCAAGCCCACCGGCCAGGTTTCCAGGGCTTCGGGCAACAGCGTGTGGTTGGTGTAGGACAGGGTTTCCACGGTGATCTGCCACGCCGCGTCCCAGGCAATGCCGTGCAAGTCGACCAACTGGCGCATCAGCTCGGCCACGGCGATCGACGGGTGGGTGTCGTTGAGCTGAATGGCCGCGTGCTCGCCGAGGCTGAGCACCGAATCGTGCATGTTCTTGTGGCGCCGCAGCAGGTCCTGCAGCGACGCCGAGACGAAGAAGTATTCCTGGCGCAGGCGCAGTTCCTGGCCGGCCTCGGTGCTGTCAGCCGGGTACAGCACCCGGGAGATGCTCTCGGCCCGAGCCACTTCCGCCACCGCGCCCAAGTGGTCGCCGGCGTTGAAACGCTCCAGGTGCAGGTCTTCCATGGCCCGTGCCCGCCACAGGCGCAAGGTATTGACGCTGGCCCCGCGCCACCCCACCACCGGGGTGTCGTAGGCCACCGCGCGCACCGTTTCCGCCGGCCACCAGACTTGCCGGGCATGGCCCGCCTCGTCGGTCACGGTGTCGACACTGCCGCCAAAGCCGATGGAGTAGATCACCTCGGGGCGCTCGAACTCCCAGGGGTTGCCGAAATCCAGCCAGTGCTCGGTCTGCTCCTGCTGCCAGCCATCGACAATGGCCTGGCGGAACAGCCCGTGTTCATAGCGAATGCCGTAGCCGTGGCCGGCGATGCCCAGGGTCGACATGCTTTCCATGAAACACGCCGCCAAGCGCCCCAGGCCGCCGTTACCCAGCGCCGCATCGGGCTCCAGCAGGCGGATGCGCTCCAGGTCCACGCCAAGGTCGGTGAGGGCTTCGCGGGCCACGTCCAGCAACCCAAGGTTGCTCAGGCTGTCGAACAAGAGCCGACCAATGAGGAACTCCAGGGACAGGTAGTACACCCGCTTCTGACCCTTGCGGTAGATCTGTCGCGTGTGATCCATCCAGTGGTCGACCATATGGTCCCGCGCGGCCAGGGCAATGGCCTCGAACCAGTCGTGATCGAAGGCGTGATCCGGGTCTTTGCCTACCGCGTAGGTGAGCTTGGTCAAGACGGCTTCGCGAAAAGCAGCCACCTCAGCGTCGCGAACAAGGGGTTCCTGAGTCATCGATACGACCTCTGACGAGATACACAGTGAGCATGGAATGGTCTGAGCCTAGTCGGTCTGACACGAGGCGAAGGCTCTGGTTCGGCGCTACTTCAAATGGCTCGGCTAATGGGGGGAGTCGTCTGCGCCAGCAGGGAAAAAGATGCAGTTGCCGTGCCGCCATGCATTATTCGGCGCCATATGAAGAAAAATCCGACCCGCAGTCGTTCAAAAATCCACCAGTCCCGGTATGATCGCGCGCCCTGGAACATGCCGGAACCACCACCTTGATGAAGTCCAACCTGATCGCCGCCGCGGAAATCGACCGTCTCGATACCTGGGCCAAATACACCGCGCCCATGTGCGGCTCCTGCATGTCCAGCTGCTGCACCCTGCCGGTGGAAGTGAAGATCAAGGACCTGATCCGCATTGGCATCGTCGACGAATTCGAGCGCGGCGAACCGGCGAAGAACATCGCCAAGCGCCTGCAGAAAGAAGGCATCGTCGAGCGCTACAACCAGAAGTCGGAAATCTTCACCCTGCAGCGCATGAGCAACAACGACTGCCTGTATCTGGATCGTAAGAGCCGCCTGTGCACCATTTATGACAAGCGCCCGGACACCTGCCGCAACCACCCGAAGATCGGCCCGCGCCCGGGCTACTGCGCCTACAAGCCCAAGCCCCAGGAACGCCCGACCAATACCAGCAGTCGGACCCTGGAACGCTTCTGAGCCACCGCGCCTCACCGCTACTACCGCTGCTGTAGCCGCTGCCGAGCAGCGGCTACATGAACAGGTTTTCTCCAGGCAAAAAAAACGCCCCCGGTCTCGCGACCGGGGGCGTTTTCATTCAGCCGGAACTAAAGACTCAGTTCTTGGCTTTCTTGGCAGCGCGAGTACGCTCGCCTTCGTCCAGGATCTTCTTGCGAAGACGGATGGACTTAGGCGTCACTTCGCACAGCTCGTCGTCCTGGATGAATTCCAGAGCCTGTTCCAGGGTGAAACGAACCGGCGGCACCAGGGCGATGGTTTCGTCTTTACCCGAAGCACGCATGTTGTCGAGCTTCTTGCCTTTGGTTGGGTTCACACCCAGGTCGTTGTCACGGCTGTTCAGACCAACGATCTGACCGTTGTAGATCTCCTGGCCGTGCTCGACGAACAGCTTGCCGCGCGCCTGCAGGGTTTCCAGGGAGTAGGTCAGGGCCTTGCCGGTTTCTACCGATACCAGTACGCCGTTCTGACGGCCGGACATGTGGCCGGACTTCATCGGAGCGTAGCGATCGAAGATCGAGGTCAGGATGCCTGCACCGTTGGTCAGGGTCAGGAACTGGTTACGGAAACCGATCAGACCACGGGCCGGGATGTTGTATTCCAGGCGTACACGGCCCTTGCCATCCGGAACCATGTTGCTCAGGTCGCCCTTACGCAGGCCCATTTCTTCCATGACCTTGCCCTGGGATTCTTCAGGGATGTCGATGGTGACGTTTTCGAACGGTTCCTGCTTCACGCCATCCACTTCACGGATGATCACTTCAGGACGGCCAACGCCCATCTCGAAGCCTTCGCGACGCATGGTTTCGATCAGTACCGACAGGTGCAGCTCACCACGGCCGGAAACCTTGAACTTGTCGGCCGAGTCGCCTTCTTCAACGCGCAGGGCAACGTTGTACAGCAGCTCCTTGTCCAGACGTTCCTTGATGTTACGGGAAGTCACGAACTTGCCTTCTTTACCGCAGAATGGCGAATCGTTGACCTGGAAGGTCATGGAAACGGTTGGCTCGTCGACGCTCAGTGGCTTCATCGCTTCGACAACAGTCGGGTCGCACAGGGTGTCGGAGATGAACAGCTCGTCGAAACCGCTGATGCAGACGATGTCGCCGGCGGCAGCTTCTTCAACGTCCACACGGTGCAGACCGTGGTGACCCATCAGCTTGAGGATACGACCGTTACGGCGCTTGCCGTTGACGTCGATGGCCACTACCGGGGTGTTCGGCTTGACGCGACCGCGAGCGATACGGCCAACGCCGATCACACCCAGGAAGCTGTTGTAGTCCAGAGCGGAAACCTGCATCTGGAACGGGCCGTCACGGTCAACGCTTGGCGCTGGCACGTTGTCGACGATCGACTGGTACAGCGGGGTCATGTCTTCAGCCATTTCGGTGTGGTCAAGACCAGCAATACCGTTCAGGGCCGAGGCGTAGACGACTTTGAAGTCCAACTGTTCTTCAGTGGCGCCCAGGTTGTCGAACAGGTCGAAGATCTGGTCCAGAACCCAGTCAGGACGCGCGCCCGGACGGTCAACCTTGTTGATCACCACGATTGGACGCAGGCCGGCTTCGAAGGCCTTCTTGGTCACGAAACGGGTTTGCGGCATAGGGCCGTCTTGAGCGTCGACCAGCAGCAGCACGGAGTCGACCATGGACATTACGCGCTCAACTTCGCCGCCGAAGTCGGCGTGGCCCGGGGTGTCCACGATGTTGATGTGGTAGCCGTTCCAGTTGATGGCGGTGTTTTTCGCCAGAATGGTAATGCCGCGCTCTTTTTCCTGGTCGTTGGAGTCCATCACGCGCTCGTCGTTGAGCTCGTTGCGCTCCAGGGTGCCGGATTGACGCAGGAGTTTGTCTACCAGGGTGGTCTTACCATGGTCAACGTGGGCAATGATGGCGATGTTGCGTAGATTTTCGATCACTTGTGTATCTCGATCAGAGGATTCGGTGTGCTGACAAATGCTGGCAGCGATTAACAATAGATTCAGGCCTGGCCGTTACAGCTGGACGGCGGCGTCGGGGGGCCGGTGACGCAAGCCACAGGCGAACATCCCCGGGCACTTAGCTCGGTCTATAAACGCGCACATTGGCATGTCCCTCACTGAGCAGATGGTGAGCATGCAGGCGACTCATGACGCCTTTGTCGCAATACAGCAGGTACTGGCGCGTAGGGTCCAGTTCCTTGAAGCGGGCGTTCAATGCATAGAACGGCAGCGCTTTTACTTCGATGCCAGCCAGCTCCAGCGGGTCGTCTTCCTGGGCATCCGGGTGACGGATGTCGATGATGATCTGACCGGCCAGCGCCTCACTGACTTCTTCAATCTGCACATCCTGGCCCAACTCGTCGATCACCCGATCGATCGGCACCAGTTTGGCCCGCTCGATCGCACGCTCGAGCACCGCCATATCGAATTCTTTCTCTTCATGCTCGACGCGATGGCGCTTGGCATGGGTCTTGGGGTTCACCGAAATGACCCCGCAGTACTCCGGCATGTGCTTGGCGAAGTCGGCGGTGCCGATTTCCTCGGCCAGGTCGATGATGTCCTGCTTGTGGCTGGCGATCAGCGGACGCAGCACCAGCTTCTCGGTCACGCAGTCGATCACCGACAGGTTCGGCAGGGTCTGGCTGGACACCTGGGAAATCGCCTCGCCAGTCACCAGCGCATCGATGTGCAGGCGGTCGGCGATGCTCGACGCGGCACGCAACATCATACGCTTCAAAATGACGCCCATATGACTGTTGTCGACTTTGCCGAGAATTTCCCCGAGCACTTCCTCGAACGGCACGCTGACGAACAGCACGCGCTGGGAGCTGCCGTACTTCTTCCATATATAGTGCGCGACTTCCATCACGCCCAATTCGTGGGCACGCCCGCCCAGGTTGAAGAAGCAGAAATGCCCCATCAGGCCGCGCCGCATGATCTGGTAGGCCGCCACCGTGGAATCGAAACCGCCGGACATCAGCACCAGGGTCTGTTCCAGGGCACCCAGCGGGTAGCCGCCGATGCTGTTGTGCTGGCTGTGGATCACGAACAACCGTTGGTCGCGAATTTCCATCCGCACTTCGATTTCCGGCTCTTTCAGGGAAATTCCGGCGGCGCCGCACTGCCGACGCAGTTGGCTGCCGACGTATTTTTCCACGTCCATGGAGCTGAACGAGTGCTTGCCGGCACGCTTGCAGCGCACCGAAAAAATCTTCCCGGGCAAGGCATCGCCGAAGTGCTGCTTGCACTTGGCGACGATGTCGTCGAAGTCGCCCAGAGGGTACTCGTCGACCTGCAGGAAATGCGCGATGCCGGGCATGCAGCTCAGGCGCTCGGTCATGTCCTTCAGGGCCTTGGGGTCGCTGACGGCGGTTTCCAGCTCGAGGTTGTCCCACACACCATTGACCACCACGGCCGGGTCCAGATCGCGGAGCACGGCACGGATGTTTTTCGCCAACTGACGGATGAAACGCGTCCGTACCGGGCGGCTCTTGATGGTGATTTCCGGGAAAACTTTAACGATTAGTTTCATGAAAACAGCGCGCGCTGGGCCAGCCGAAAAAGGGGGGCGCGGATTATAGCGGAAATTGCTCAAGGTTTAACCAGTTAATGTGCAGAAGGTTTTCAGTGCACCAAAACGGGTCATTTATGGGCAAAGACGCTACATTGCAGTGCGCCAGATACCGGCATTTCAGCGAATGCGTCCTATAAAGCGTGATTTTGGGGCAGAAAACCCATCACGGGGCACTGGCATGCAATTTGCTCCCTTGTGAGGCAGGTTGCCATGGCAGAGTATTCGCGCCGGCATCACCCACATTCTAAGGGCACTCCAACACCAAGCCCGAAGCCACCCGGAGGACACTATGTCGAAGTCGGTTCAACTCATCAAAGATCATGACGTCAAATGGATTGATCTGCGCTTCACTGACACCAAGGGCACTCAACATCACGTGACCATGCCGGCCCGTGATGCGCTGGATGAAGACTTCTTCGAATCCGGCAAGATGTTCGACGGTTCCTCCATCGCTGGCTGGAAAGGCATCGAAGCCTCCGACATGATCCTGATGCCGGACGACGAAACCGCCGTGCTGGACCCGTTCACCGAAGAGCCGACCCTGATCCTGGTCTGCGACATCATCGAACCTTCGAGCATGCAAGGTTACGACCGCGACCCACGTGCCATCGCCAAGCGCGCTGAAGAGCACCTGAAGGCAACCGGTATCGGCGACACCGTATTCGCCGGTCCAGAGCCAGAGTTCTTCATCTTCGACCAGGTGAAGTTCAAGTCCGACATCTCCGGCTCGATGTTCAAGATCTACTCCGAACAAGGCTCCTGGATGTCCGACCAGGACATCGAAGGCGGCAACAAGGGCCACCGTCCAGGCGTCAAAGGCGGCTACTTCCCGGTTCCACCGTTCGACCACGACCACGAAATCCGTACCTCCATGTGCAACGCACTGGAAGAAATGGGCCTGACCGTTGAAGTTCACCACCACGAAGTGGCGACTGCCGGCCAGAACGAAATCGGCGTCAAGTTCAACACCCTGGTGAAGAAGGCCGACGAAACCCAGACCCTGAAATACGTCGTGCACAACGTGGCCGACGCCTACGGTCGCACCGCCACCTTCATGCCTAAGCCACTGTACGGCGACAACGGCTCGGGCATGCACGTGCACATGTCCATCTGGAAAGACGGCAAGAACACCTTCGCTGGCGAAGGCTATGCCGGCCTGTCCGACACCGCCCTGTACTTCATCGGCGGCATCATCAAGCACGGTAAGGCCCTGAACGGCTTCACCAACCCGGCCACCAACTCCTACAAGCGTCTGGTTCCAGGCTTCGAAGCCCCGGTCATGCTGGCCTACTCGGCGCGCAACCGTTCCGCTTCGATCCGCATTCCTTACGTGTCGAGCCCTAAGGCCCGCCGTATCGAAGCGCGCTTCCCGGACCCGGCTGCCAACCCGTACCTGGCCTTCGCCGCCCTGCTGATGGCCGGCCTGGACGGTATCCAGAACAAGATCCACCCTGGCGACGCTGCGGACAAAAACCTGTACGACCTGCCGCCTGAAGAGGCCAAAGAGATCCCACAGGTTTGCGGCAGCCTGAAGGAAGCCCTGGAAGAGCTGGACAAAGGTCGTGCGTTCCTGACCAAAGGCGGCGTTTTCAGCGACGACTTCATCGACGCCTACATCGCCCTGAAAAGCGAAGAAGAGATCAAGGTCCGTACCTTCGTACACCCACTGGAATACGAGCTGTACTACAGCTGCTGATCCGGTAGCGCCGGCGCAAGCCGCGTGATCGAGAGGCCTCCTTCGGGAGGCCTTTTTTATGCCCGCACATGTGCCCGGCCCGGGGTAGTTGCGTGCATCATGGGCGCCCTCTTTCCCATCAGCAGCCGAGCCCGCCCATGACTTCGCGCCTCACCCTGTGCCTCGCCCTGACTTGCAGCCTGCTCGCCACCGCGGCCTGCGCCAACGATGCCCCACCCACTCTTGCCCCACTGCTGCAAAGCATCAGTGAGCGCCTGGCGCTTGCCGATCAGGTGGCCCTGAGTAAATGGGACAGCCACAAGGCCGTGGAAGACCGCCCGCGAGAGCAGCAAGTGATTGCCGGGGCCACCGCCCAGGCGGCGGCCTATCACCTGAGCGAGGAAACGGTGGCGCAGTTCTTCGCCGCCCAGATCGAAGCCAACAAGCTGGTGCAATACGCCCGGCTCTCCAACTGGCACCTGCAAGGCCAGGCACCGGACACTCCGCGCCAGGATCTGGCCGGACAGATCCGCCCGCAACTTGATCAGTTACAAAAACGCCTGCTGCAGCAACTGGCCGACTTCAGCCCGCAACGCAGCAACCGCCAATGCCCGCAATGGCTGGCCCAGGCCAGCAAAGCCAGCAGCAGCGACCCCCTGCAGCAACTGGCGATGGTCCGCGCCACAGCAGAGTTATGTGTGTTCAAAGGTTAACCGCGCCCGCGCCACGCCCGGCCGCGGCCTATGCTGGGGCCTTTCAGGCAACCGCCAGGAGCCAGCAGATGCGCGCCTTGATCGCGGGCCTGCTGTGGATAACCGCACAGCCAGCCAGCGCACAGATCTACCAGTACACAGACACCGCCGGTCATCGCGCCTACAGCGACCAACCGCCGGGAACCCCGTATCAGCCGATTGAAACCGCCGCAGCGAAGCGCCTTCCCCGCCCGGCCGCTCCAGCGGCGCAGCCTGCCAGCGCATTCCAGGCCTACCAACGGCTGCAATTGACGGGTGTGCCGGAGCACGGCGCCGTGCGGGCCAACAATGGCCACTTCAGCGTGCAGGTGCGGTTGCAGCCGAGCCTGCAGCCCGGCCACCGCTTGCGCCTGCTACTGGACGACCAGCCCTACGGCCAGGCCAGCCAGGGGCCCGGCCTGCAACTGGAGAATATCGACCGCGGCCAGCACCGCCTGGCGGTGCAGGTGCTCGACGGCGAGCGGGTCCTGCAACAGAGCCCAAGCGTCACCTTCACCCTGCTGCGGGCCCAGCGCCGTTGAGCCCGCACCTCAACCGCGTACCACCCCGCTGGCCAGCAGCTTGGCGATGGTCGACTCATCCAGGCCCAGCCCCTGCAGGACCGCCCGGGTGTCCTGGCCCAGGGTCGGCGGAGCCGTGCGATAGCTGGCCGGGGTCCGCGACAGCTTCACCGGCGAGCCTATGCCGCGGTAACCATCGAGCTCCACCAGCAGGCCGCGATGCCGGGTGTGCGGATGAGCCACCACCTGCTCAACGGTAGCGATCGAGCCACAGGGCACCCCAAGGCCAATCAGGCGCGGGGCCAGCCCTGCACCGTCGTGGGCCGCCAGGTAGTGCTCCAACCGCTGCTTCAAGGCCTCGCGATTGACCGAACGCTGGCCGTTGTCGGCAAAGCGCGGGTCTTCCAGCAACTCGCTGGCCCCCAGCTCCTGGCACAGCCTGGCGAACTGCCGATCGTTGCCGACCGCGAGGAAAATCGGTTCGCCGGCGGTTCGATAACTGTCGTAGGGGGCAATATTGGGGTGGGCATTCCCCGTGCGCTGCGGCGTCTTGCCAGAGGCAAAGTAGTTCGGCAAATGGGGATGCAGCAGGGACACACCGCAGTCGTACAGGGAAATGTCCAGCGACTGCCCGCGGCCGCTGCGCTGGCGCTCGTTGAGGGCCAGGAGGATCCCCGCCAGGGCATTCAGGCCCGTGACCATATCGACAATCGGCAAGCCGATACGCAGCGGCCCGCCCTCGCCTTCGCCGTTGACGCTCATCAAACCGGCCATGGCCTGGATCACCGCGTCGTAACCGGGCAGCCCGCCCAGCGGCCCATCGGCGCCAAAGCCGGAAATCCCGCAGTGAATCAATGCCGGAAAGCGCGGGCTCAGCACCTCCTCGAAACCGATGCCCCAACGCTGCAGGGTGCCCGGCTTGAAGTTCTCGATCAGCACGTCGGCGCCTTCCAGCAACTGCATCAGCAGTTCCAGGCCTTCAGGGCGCGACAGGTCGACCGCAATCCCCTGCTTGTTGCGGTTGATACCGCGAAAGTACGAGGCGTCATCCCCTTCGAACGGCGGTCCCCAGCCACGGGTCTCGTCGCCGCTCAAGGGCTCCAGCTTGATCACTTCGGCGCCATGGTCGGCCAGGGCCTGGGAACAGTAGGGACCGCCCAGCACACGGCTGAGGTCGATGATTTTCAGGCCCGCCAGGGCCCCTTGGGTTTGCTTCATGTGAGTACTCCGGAAAATCGGCAAGGGGCGCACATTCAGGCCGGCAGCAATTGCATGGCTTCGGCCAGGGACAACGGGCTTTCATTGGCCAGCCGCGCCAGCAGTTCGGCATCGATGGCCGGCTCCAGGCTCAGGGGATCGCGCGGCAGCACCTTGTGCGCCAGCACCAGGTGAGCCAGGGCCAGGCGTCGATAATCCCCGGCCTGGCGCGTGGCCTCCCAGGCCATGAAAATCGCGCTGCTCAGGTGATAGAGAACACTGCCGGCCTGCCGCACCTGCTCATCCCGACGTTGCTGCGCCACGGCCTGGAAGCCGCTCACGGTGCGCAGCAGGGCCGAGTCGAACAGCTTGCGACTGGCGTCTGGCAGATCCGCCTCGGCCAGCAGCCCGGCCAGGTAGCCCTGCAGCGGCTCCAGCGCCTGCTCGCGGGTTGCCGCCCGGGCAATGTCCAAGGCAACGATGTTGCTGGTGCCCTCCCAGATCGACCCCAGGTGGGCGTCGCGCACCAGGCGGGCGTCGCTCCATTCCTCGATGTAGCCGACCCCGCCTCGCACTTCCATGGCATCGCCGGTCACCCGCCGGGCATCGCGGCAGGCGCGGAACTTGATCAGCGGCGTGAGAATCCGCACGCACTTGCGCGCCGTCTCTTCGCCGCCGTCGGCCCGGGGCAGCAAGGTGGCGATCTGCATGAACATCGAGCGCGCCTGCTCGGTAGGCAGCATCATCTTCAGCAACTGGCGCTGCATCAGCGGCATCTCGATCAAGTGCTTGCCAAACGCCCGACGTTGACGGGCGATGTACAGCGCCTCGCTCAGGCCCCGGCGCATCAGCCCCGCCGCGCGCACGCCGTTGGACAGGCGCGACATGTTGATCATGTCGGCCATCTGTTGAAAGCCGCGGCCGACTTCACCGATCAGGTAGGCCGTGGCGCCTTCCAGGGTGATCTCGCCGCTGGCCATGGAACGGCTGCCCAACTTGTCCTTCAGGCGCTGGATCCGGTAGGTGTTGCGCGAACCATCGGGCAGCACCTTCGGCAGCAGGAACAGGGTCACCCCGGCCATGCCGGACGGCGCATCGTCCGGGCGCGCCAGGACCATGGCCAGGTCCGCATCCGGGTTGGAACAGAACCATTTCTCGCCATACAGGCGCCACTGGCCATCTTCCAGCCGGGCACGGGTTTCGGTGCGTGAGACGTCGGAGCCGGCGGCCTGCTCGGTCATGAACATCGCCCCCTGGAACAGCTCGTCGAAATCCTGGGACTGCAACTGCGGCAGGTAGCGCTGCACCAGTTCGGGCGCGCCGAACTTGCGCAGCGTACGGGTCAGGGAGTCGGTCATGCTCACCGGGCAGCACAGGCCGAACTCGGCCTGGACGAACAGATAGGTCAGGGCGTACTTGACCAACGGCAGCGGGCCATCAGGGCGATGGCTCATGGCGGCCAGGCCCAGTTCGGCGTACGCCACCCGCTCCAGGGCCACGTAGTCCGGGTGCTTGGCAATGCTTTGCAGGTTCTCGCCACGGCGGGTACGGGGCTGCAGCACCGGCGGGTTCTTGTCGGCGCACAGCGCCAGCACATCCAACTCGCCACCGGCCCGGGCGCCCAGGCGCTGCAGGGTCGGCAGCCATTGCTGATAGACCGCCGGCGGCAGGTAGACCTGGAGCAATGCGGCCAGGCCGGCGTCACACGCAAACAGGTTGATGCCACGGCTGTCGGGAATGTTCAGGCGGTCTTCGATGGGGCGGGGCTCGACGGTCATGGCGCGTCTCCTGATTTTTGTAGGGCGAGACTAGAGCCACCATCGATAAGTATCTAATACAAAATCCATCCACTACGATAAGAAAACCATATCGTAGAAGGCAGGCCCCTCATGGACCTCAAACAACTGCGTTACTTCGTCGCCGTGGCCGAGGAGCTGCACTTCGGGCGCGCCGCGGAGCGTCTGTGCATTTCGCAACCGGCGCTGAGTTTCGACATCAAGAAGCTTGAGGGGCAGCTGGACATCCAGTTGCTCAACCGCAACAACAAGTCCGTGAGCCTGACCAATGCCGGCCAGGTGCTGCTGGGCGAAGCGCGCTACCTGCTGCTGCGGGCCGACCAGGCACGGCGCCTGACCCAGCGCTCGGCCGAGGGGTTTGCCGGGCGCCTGAGCGTGGGCTTCGTCAACTCGATCCTGCACCGTGGCCTGCCCCAGGCGGTCAAGGCCTTCGAGCGCAATCATCCGGACACCGAGATCGTGCTGATGGAAATGAACAGCGCCGGCCAGGCTCAGGCCCTGCAACGTGGGCAGATCGATATCGGCTTCGTTCACGCAGGCACCTTCGCCGCCGGCATCCACAGCGAAACACTGCTGGCCGAACCCTTTCTCTGCTGCCTGCCCCAGGGTCACCCGCTGGCCCGGCAGGCGCGGGTCGACCTGAAGCAGTTGGCCCATGATGATTTCATCCTGTTTCCACGGGAGGTCTCGCCGCACTACCACGACCTGATCATCGCCCGCTGCGTGGCCGCCGGGTTCAGCCCGCGCATTCGCCACGAAACCCGGCTCTGGCAAACCGTGGTGGCGATGGTGGCCCATGAGATGGGCGTGGCATTGGTGCCCCAGACTCTGGCCCAGCTCGGCCAACCGGGGGTGACTTACTGTGAGATTGAAGGCCAGGGCGCGCCTTCGGAGATTCTGGCGATCCATCTGGCGGATAAACCTTCGGCCGCTGCCGACAGTTTCCTCGCCTTGTTCAGATCCTTGCTGCAACCGCCAATCACCCAGGGCTGAGCGCCGCGCGGCGATACGAAATCACGTATCAAACCATAAGATTTAATCATTATATTTTTCGATTCCTGCCTGTATAGGCTCCCAGCGGTCGGGCCTTGCATGAAGCCCACGCGCCCTGCCGGGGCGCCCATAACAATAACAAGCAGGAGTTGCACATGAGCGCCGCCCTGGAAGCTGCCGCCCACAAGAAAGCCCGTAAAGCGGGCATTGCCTCGTTCATTGGCACCACCATCGAATGGTATGACTTCTACGCCTACGGGATCGCCGCGGCGCTGGTGTTCGGCAAAGTGTTCTTCCCCGCCGACCTGCCTGCGGGCACCGCCACCCTGCTGTCCTTCCTGACCCTGTGGGCGGGCTTTGTCGCCCGCCCCATTGGCGGCATCCTCTTCGGCCACATGGGCGACAAGATCGGCCGCAAGACCACCCTGGTGATCACCCTGATCATGATGGGCGTGGCCACCACCTGCATCGGCCTGCTGCCCAGCTATCTGCAGATCGGCATCTGGGCGCCGATTGCCCTGGTGGTCCTGCGCATCATCCAGGGCATCGCGGTGGGCGGCGAATGGGGCGGGGCGATCCTCATCGCCAGCGAAAGCGCGCCCAAGGGCAAGGGCATCCTGTATGCCGCCTTCGCCCAGCAGGGATCGCCCGCTGGCAACCTGCTGGCGACCCTGGTGTTCTTCGGCCTCAGCGCCCTGCCGACCCCGGACTTCCTGCTCTGGGGCTGGCGCATTCCGTTCCTGATCTCGGCACTGCTGGTGATCGTCGGCATGGTCATCCGCCTCAAGCTCGAAGAGTCCGATGACATGAAGCGCCTGATGGCGCAGAAAAAGACCGTCAAGCTGCCGATTCTCGAAGTGCTGCGCGACCACTGGCGGCTGGTGCTGCTGGGCGCCGGGGTGCTGCCGATCATCCACGTCACCTACTTCAAGAGCACCTTTGCCCTGTCCTGGGCCACCAAGGAACTGGGCTACAGCCAGAGCAGCTTCCTCAGCGTGATCGTCATCGCCCTGGTGGTGCAGTTCATTACCCAACCCCTGGGGGCGGTGCTGGTCTCGCGCATCGACATGCGCAAGGCCATGGTGCTGATGGTGGTGCCGGAGCTGTTGCTGATGCCGGCGATGTTCTTCGCCGTGGAAACCGGCAACTACTGGATTGCCGTGCTCGGCATGTGCCTGGCTACGGTGCCCCACTCGATGTTCTATGGCGCGGTGGGCGGCATCCTGGCCCGGGCCTTTCCAACGCGGGTGCGCTACAGCGGGCTGTCGATCTCCTACCAGCTGTGCTCGCTGCTGGTCGGCGGCGCCACCCCGGTGCTGGCACAGAGCATCCTCAATGGCACCGGCAGCATCATCGGCGTGGCCATCGCCTCGGCCTGCTACGCCCTGGTCTCGCTGCTGTGCATGCTGGCCCTGCTCAAGCGCATCGGCCACAACGCCGCCGAGCTGTCCACGGCAGAGCAGGCGGATGCCGACGAACTGCTGCGAGAAGCCAACAACCCGTGTTCAACGCCGCCTGTGGATAACCCTCCAACTGCCACCGCCACGCCCGCGATCCCGTTACAACCCGCTCGCTGACCCGCCCGGTGCAGGGCGCAAGCGCCGCTCATGCTCCAGCAGCCAGCGCTTGCGCCAAAGACCGCCGCCATAGCCGGTCAGGGAACCATCGGCGCCGATCACTCGGTGGCAGGCAATGACGATGGAAATCTGATTGGCCGCATTGGCCCGGGCCACCGCGCGCACCGCTGACGGCGAGCCGATCCGGCTCGCCACCTCGGCGTAGCTGCACGTCGTTCCCGGGGGAATGCCGCGCAACGCCTGCCAGACCGTGCGGGTAAAGGGCGAGGCGTTCATCGCCAGCGGCGTGCTGAAGTTCACCGCCTCGGCGGCGAAGTAGCGCTGCAATTCGGACTCGATCTGATCGATGGGGGCAAAACGCCCGAAACCGATGCTGGAGCCGCTGCTCTTTTGCAGGTTCTGCAGTTCATTGGCCAGCGCCGGGCGGTCGAAGAACTCCAGCAGGTGCAGAACCTGAGCATCCGCCACCGCCAGCATCACGCCGATCGGGGTTTGCAGCCAATCGACCTTGAGCAGTTCGCGCCCCCGCAGGTTCGACGGTGGCTGGCCCGCCAGGCGGCTGAAGGCGCGGCGAAAGCCGCTGTCGGAATCGAAACCGGCGCTGATCTGCGCCTCGATCACCGGCTCCCCGCAAGCCAGTTGCTGCATGCCCCGGCCCATGCGGCGCAGGCGGGCCATTTCCAGGAAGGTGACCCCGAAGTGGCGCTTGAAGGCGCGGCGAACCGTGGATGGATCCAGCCCCATGCCAATCAGATCGCCTTCGTACCAGCGACGCTCGGGGTCGCGGCCCAACTGCTCGAGCAAGGTCTTCACCCAGGGTTCCTGAACCCCGACCTGCTCCAGGGGACGGCAACGCAGGCAGGCGCGGAAGCCGGCTTCGATACAGCCTTTGATCGAGCTGAAAAACACCGTGTTCTCGCGCTTGGGCTTGCGCGCGGCACAGCTCAGGCGGCAGAACACCCCGGTGCTTTTCACCCCGACAAAGGCAAAGCCTTCATAGGCCGGGTCACGATCCAGCAGGGCCTGGTACAGGGTGTCGTCATCGGGGAGCTGGAACAGCAGAGGGGCATTTTCCATGGCCGCATCCTAAATCTTCACGCATCGGGTTCAAGCACTCTAAACCCGCGCCCTGCGCGCTGCCGCCGAAAAACGGGCGTTGATTCCCGCGCCATCCGGCAGCCGGCAAGCGCCACGCGGGATCATGCACTATATTGGTGCATCAGCTTGCACCCCACGGCCAATACCAGCCCATTTTGGTTCGAAAATACCCGCCGGAACTGGCAAAGCGCCACGCAATCGAGCCTCAAACGCCTGTTTCAGGGCTTGAACGCTTCTTTTCGGAGCCTTGGTTTAGTTTTTGCATTTTCTCCACATCAGCGCCTTAACTCCGCGCGCGATCCCGGACCGGTTCCGGATCGCCTTGCTCCAAAAGAGGTCCGAATGACCATCAGCGACCCACTGCACCGTCTGCTTCTGGACAACCTGACCACCGCCACCATTCTGCTCAACGCCGACCTGCGCCTTGAGTACATGAACCCGGCGGCGGAGATGCTCCTGGCCATCAGCGGCCAGCGCAGCCATGGGCAATTCATCAGTGAACTGTTCACCGAATCCGCCGAGGCCCTGAGCTCCCTGCGCCAGGCGGTGGAACAGGCGCACCCGTTCACCAAGCGCGAAGCCATGCTCACCGCCCTGACCGGCCAGACCCTGACCGTCGACTATGCGGTAACGCCGATCCTCAGCAATGGCGATACCTTGCTGCTGCTGGAAGTCCACCCCCGCGACCGGCTGCTGCGCATCACCAAGGAAGAAGCCCAGCTGTCCAAGCAGGAAACCAGCAAGATGCTGGTGCGCGGCCTGGCCCACGAGATCAAGAACCCGCTGGGCGGGATTCGCGGCGCCGCCCAACTGCTGGCCCGCGAGCTGCCCGAGGAAAGCCTCAAGGACTACACCAACGTCATCATCGAAGAGGCCGACCGCCTGCGAAACCTGGTGGACCGCATGCTCGGCTCGAACAAGCTGCCATCCCTGGCGCTGACCAACATCCATGAAGTGCTGGAGCGAGTCAGCAGCCTGGTGGAAGCCGAAAGCCAGGGCTGCATCACCCTGGTACGCGACTACGACCCGAGCATTCCCGACGTCTTGATCGACCGCGAACAGATGATCCAGGCGGTGCTCAACATCGTGCGCAACGCCATGCAGGCCATCAGCAGCCAGAACGAAATGCGCCTGGGGCGCATCACCCTGCGCAGCCGCACCATGCGCCAGTTCACCATCGGCCATGTGCGCCATCGCCTGGTGACCAAGATCGAGATCATCGACAACGGCCCGGGCATTCCCGCCGAGCTGCAGGACACCCTTTTCTTCCCCATGGTCAGCGGCCGCCCGGACGGTACCGGGCTGGGCCTGGCCATTACCCAGAACATCATCAGCCAGCACCAGGGCCTGATCGAATGTGACAGCCATCCTGGCCACACCACCTTCTCGATCTTTCTGCCTCTGGAACAAGGAGCCCCATCGACATGAGCCGTAGTGAAACCGTGTGGATCGTCGATGACGACCGTTCTATCCGTTGGGTCCTGGAAAAAGCCCTGCAGCAGGAAGGGATGACCACCCAGAGCTTCGACAGCGCTGACGGGGTGATGAGCCGCCTGGCCCGCCAGGCCCCGGACGTGATCATTTCCGACATTCGCATGCCCGGCGCCAGCGGCCTGGACCTGCTGGCGCGGATTCGCGAGCAGCACCCGCGCTTGCCGGTGATCATCATGACCGCGCATTCGGACCTGGATAGCGCTGTCGCCTCCTACCAGGGCGGGGCCTTCGAGTACCTGCCCAAGCCGTTCGATGTCGATGAAGCGGTGTCGCTGGTCAAGCGCGCCAATCAGCATGCCCAGGAGCAGCAAGGCCTGGAAGTGGCGCCCACCCTGACCCGCACCCCGGAAATCATCGGTGAAGCGCCGGCCATGCAGGAGGTGTTCCGCGCCATCGGCCGCCTGAGCCACTCCAACATCACGGTGCTGATCAACGGCGAGTCCGGCACCGGCAAGGAGCTGGTGGCCCACGCCCTGCATCGCCACAGCCCGCGGGCGGCTTCGCCGTTCATCGCCCTGAACATGGCGGCGATTCCCAAGGACCTGATGGAATCCGAACTGTTCGGCCATGAAAAAGGCGCCTTCACCGGCGCCGCCAACCTGCGCCGTGGGCGCTTCGAGCAGGCCGACGGCGGCACCCTGTTCCTCGACGAGATCGGCGACATGCCGGCCGACACCCAGACCCGCCTGCTGCGGGTTCTGGCCGATGGCGAGTTCTACCGGGTCGGTGGCCACACGCCGGTCAAGGTCGATGTGCGAATCATCGCCGCGACCCACCAGAACCTGGAAACCCTGGTGCATGCCGGCAAGTTCCGCGAAGACCTGTTCCACCGCCTCAACGTGATCCGCATCCATATCCCACGCCTGTCGGACCGTCGCGAAGACATCCCGACCCTGGCCAAGCACTTCCTCAGCCGTGCCGCCCAGGAGCTGGCGGTGGAACCCAAGCTGCTGAAGAACGAAACCGAGGAATACCTGAAAAACCTGCCGTGGCCGGGCAACGTGCGCCAGCTGGAGAACACCTGCCGCTGGATCACGGTGATGGCTTCAGGGCGCGAAGTGCATATCAGCGACCTGCCGCCAGAACTGCTGAACCTGCCCCAGGACAGCGCGCCAGTCACCAACTGGGAGCAAGCCTTGCGCCAGTGGGCCGACCAGGCGCTGGCCCGCGGACAATCGAACCTGCTGGACAGCGCGGTGCCGAGTTTCGAGCGGATCATGATCGAAACCGCCCTCAAGCACACCGCCGGCCGCCGCCGCGACGCCGCGGTGCTGCTGGGCTGGGGCCGCAACACCCTGACCCGCAAGATCAAGGAACTGGGAATGAAGGTGGACGGTGGCGACGAGGACGAAAGCGAAGAAGGCTGAGCCCTCTCCCCCTGTGCAGGAGCCGGCTTGCCAGCGAAGAAGCCCTTGAGCCTTGCGCTGCGCTGACCGGCGCGTTCGCCGGCCAGCCGGCTCCCTGGACGAAGATGTGCGTGCACCAGGATGGGCTGCATGCACTGCCCGAAGGCGCGGTGCGGCGCGCTCGGGCACAGGCAAAACCTGGGTTTCACCGCTGAAAACCTCTCCTTCGAAAACGCAAAAGCCCCGGATTACGGGGCTTTCAGCTATTTCTTCGAGCAACACGCGCAATGTTTGCCAAAACTGGCACGCCCCCTGCAATAACCCTGTCACTACCCAGTTTCGGGGACCTTGGTACAGGCAGGCCGGGGATTCCCCTCTTTAATACCCGGCCCATCACGCTCACAGCGACGGGCCACGTTTTCGGGAACCTCGGTACAGGCAGGCCGGGGCTTCCCTCTTTAACACCGGGCTCATCACGCGCATCGCGACGAGCCCAGGGTTTGGGAACCTCAGTACAGGCAGGCTGGGAATTCCCTTTTTACTACCCGGCCCATCACGCGCTCCGTGACCGGCCACGCTTTTGGGGACCCTGGTACAGGCAGGCCGGGAATCCCCTTCTTTACACCGGGACTCATCGCCGGCAACGGCGATCAGCCCGTCGCGCTTTTGGGGGCCTTGGTACAGGCAGGCCGGGGTTTCCCTCTTTTATTCCTCACGCAGGTGGATCGCCACGCGCCAGCGCCCCTGTACCTCGCTCCCGTCCCACTCGCCCCGCAGCGGGCGGGCGGCCACCAGACTCAGCAACAGGCCCTGGTCCGCCAGGCGCACCCGCCAGTTCACGTTCTTCTGATTGACCTGCAACTGGCCTTTCTGCGCATGCCCCTGGGCATCGAACAGCAGCGCCACGGTGCCATCGATGTGTTCGCCATGGAGCTTGGGCTCATGGTTGAACCACAGCACCAACCCATCGGGCGCCACTTCGACCTGCTGCAACTCGACAGGATCGGGCAGGGTCAGTCGACCAATCATCAAGCCCACCATCATTCCGACAATCGCCAGGGAGCCGAATACCCGCAGCATTAGCTTCGGTCGCGGGTCTTCTTCAGGCGTAGAATGCAGCCTGTCTTTCTCTTCGGAGCCGTGCATGTTTCACGTCATCCTCTTTCAACCAGAAATTCCGCCGAATACCGGCAACGTTATCAGGCTGTGCGCCAACAGCGGCTGCCACCTGCATTTGATCGAGCCGCTGGGTTTCGAAATGGACGACAAGCGCCTGCGCCGCGCCGGCCTCGACTATCACGAATACGCCACCCTGCAACGCCACGCCGACCTCGCCAGTTGCCTGGAAAGCCTCGGCCAGCCGCGCCTGTTCGCCTTCACCACCAAGGGCTCGCGGCCCTTTCACGACGCCAGCTTCAAGGAAGGCGACGCCTTCCTGTTCGGCCCGGAAAGCCGTGGCCTGCCCGCGGACGTGCTGGACGCCCTGCCCGGCGAACAGCGCCTGCGCCTGCCCATGCGCGAAGGCTGTCGCAGCCTGAACCTGTCCAACACCGTGGCCGTGGCGGTCTATGAAGGCTGGCGGCAACTGGGGTTCAAATAGCCGTCACCTGTAGCTGACGCCCGTGCATGAAAAAAGCGCCATTACAGGCGCTTTTTTCATGCACGGGCGAGGTTCTTATTGAACGGTGTTTTCGCCAGCGGACTGCAGGCGTTGCAGTTCCTGGGCGTACAGCGCATCGAAGTTCACCGGGGCCAGCATCAGTGCCGGGAACGAACCACGGGTCACCAGGCTGTCCAGCGCTTCGCGAGCGTAAGGGAACAGGATGTTCGGGCAGAAGGCACCCAGGGTGTGGCTCATGGAAGCCTCGTCCAGGTTCTTGATCAGGAAGATGCCGGCTTGTTGCACTTCAGCGATGAAGGCCACTTCGTCGCCGTTCTTCACGGTCACGGACAGGGTCAGCACCACTTCGTGGAAGTCGGCTTCCAGGGCTTTCTGGCGAGTGTTCAGGTCCAGGCCGACGCTTGGCTCCCACTGCTGGCGGAAGATGGCCGGGCTTTTCGGCGCTTCGAAGGACAGGTCACGCACGTAGATGCGCTGCAGGGAGAATTGCGGTGCGCTTTCGTCTTCGGCAGCAGCAGTGTTCTGTTGGTCAGTCATCTCAGATCCTTCTTGATCTTGGGGTCTATAGGGTTAGGAGTTTCAGGCCGCCAGCAGCGCGTCGAGCTTGCCGGCGCGCTCCAGGGCAAACAAATCATCACAACCACCTACATGGGTGGCACCGATCCAGATCTGCGGCACGGACGTGCGTCCGGCCTTCTGGGCCATATCGGCGCGCACCTGCGGCTTGCCATCGACCTTGATCTCTTCGAAGGCTACGCCTTTGTTCCCGAGCAGCTGTTTGGCGCGCGAGCAGTAAGGGCAGTAATCACTGGAGTAGACGATGACCTTGGGCATTACTTCACCAATGGCAGGTTGTCGGCTTTCCAGCTGGAAATACCACCGGACAGCTTGGCCGCGGTGAAACCGGATTTCAGCAGCTCACGGGCGTGGGTGCCGGCGTGCTGGCCCTGGGCATCCACCAGGATGATGGTCTTGGCCTTGTGTTTTTCCAGTTCGCCGACGCGAGCGGTCAGCTTGTCCTGGGGAATGTTCAGCGCGCCCACGATATGGCCGGCGGCATAGTCCTTGGATGGACGGATATCGATCACTACGCCCTGCTCGCTGTTGACCAGCGCGGTCAGTTCACGGGTGCTGAGGCTGCGGCCACCGCGGCTCAATTCATGAGCGATCAACAGAGCCAGCAGGATGGCGAAGGCGCCGACGAGCAAGTAGTGTTCAGTGGCGAATTGAATCAGGTGAGCAACCATCTAAGGAGGTTCCAGGGCGTTAAAATGTCGGCCAGTATACACAGCCCTCTGGGTCGGCCAAACCCCGCCCGGCGGTGACTCCATCGGAACTTCGCTTTAAACTGCCACTCCCTTTTTCAACACCTCCCTTTCAACTCTTTCCTATCCAGCCACGAGTGGACGCCATGACTACCACGCCTAAACCTTTGGTCCTGATGATTCTGGATGGCTTCGGTCACAGCGAAAGCCACGAATCCAATGCCGTCTATGCGGCCAAGAAGCCGGTCCTGGACCGCTTGTGCGCCAGCATGCCCAACGGCCTGATCTCGGGTTCGGGGATGGATGTCGGCCTGCCGGACGGGCAGATGGGCAACTCCGAAGTCGGCCACATGAACCTCGGCGCCGGCCGCGTGGTGTACCAGGACTTCACCCGGGTGACCAAGGCCATCCGTGACGGCGAGTTCTTCGAGAACCCGACCATCTGCGCCGCCGTGGACAAGGCCGTGGCCGCCGGCAAGGCCGTGCATATCCTCGGCCTGCTGTCGGACGGTGGCGTGCACAGCCACCAGGACCACCTGATCGCCATGGCCGAACTGGCCTTCAAGCGCGGCGCCGAAAAGATCTACCTGCACGCCTTCCTCGACGGCCGCGATACGCCCCCCAAGAGCGCCCAGTCGTCCATCGAACTGCTCGACGAGACCTTCAAGACCCTGGGCAAGGGCCGTATCGCCAGCCTGATCGGCCGCTACTTCGCCATGGACCGTGACAACCGCTGGGACCGCGTGGCCCAGGCCTACAACCTGATCGTCGACGGCCAGGGCCAGTTCAACGCCGCCACTGCCCAGGAAGGCCTGCAAGCCGCCTACGCCCGTGAAGAGAGCGACGAATTCGTCAAGGCCACCACCATCGGCGAGCCGGTCCGGGTCGAGGACGGCGACGCCGTGGTGTTCATGAACTTCCGCGCCGACCGCGCCCGCGAGCTGACCCGGGTTTTCGTCGAAGACGACTTCAATGACTTCGAACGTGCACGCCAGCCCAAGCTGGCCGGCTTCGTCATGCTCACCCAGTACGCCGCCAGCATCCCCGCGCCTTCGGCCTTTGCCCCGGGCAGCCTGGAAAACGTGCTGGGCGACTATTTGGCGAAAAACGGCAAGACCCAGCTGCGCATCGCCGAAACCGAAAAATACGCCCACGTCACCTTCTTCTTCTCCGGTGGCCGTGAAGAACCGTTCCCGGGCGAGGAACGCATCCTGATCCCGTCGCCGAAAGTCGCCACCTACGACCTGCAGCCGGAAATGAGCGCTCCTGAAGTCACCGACAAGATCGTCGATGCCATCGAGCACCAGCGCTACGACGTGATCATCGTCAACTACGCCAACGGCGACATGGTCGGCCACAGCGGCGTGTTCGCCGCCGCGGTGAAAGCCGTGGAGTGCCTGGACCAGTGCGTCGGGCGCATCGTCGATGCCCTGGAAAAGGTCGGTGGCGAAGCCCTGATCACTGCCGACCACGGCAACGTCGAGCAGATGTCCGACGCCTCCACCGGCCAGGCCCACACCGCCCACACCACCGAGCCGGTGCCTTTCATCTATTACGGCAAGCGCGCGCTGCAAGTGCGTGAAGGCGGGGTGCTGGCGGACGTGGCGCCGACCATGCTCAAGCTGCTGGACCTGCCCCAGCCCGAGGAAATGACCGGCACCTCGATCCTGGTCGATCCTGCGCACTGAAACCCTCAGGTCGCTGTTGCATGAAAAACGCCCGATGCTGCCCATCGGGCGTTTTTCATGGTGGCCTCGCCCCGCTCAAGACGCGGCACAACAACTCAAGGCCTGGACAGCGCGAGCAGACAACTACGCGCCACCTGTTGAATAATGATTATCGTTATCAGAAGAGCCCGCAGAGAGAATCCCCATGAACAAGATGGCTACGCTGTTTCTAGCCTCCCTCCTGTCAGGCTGCGCAAGCCAGGTTCCTGCTCAACAGTCGCTGGATCCCAGGGCCAGGGCGCCCGAACAGCAACACACCCGGGTGGCCATGGATCCGCTGACTGCCGACAAATTGCGCGCGCTGTTGCAGATCCAGCCCCAGCAGAGCTCCGCCGACATCGGGCAGATGAACGACCTCATTTCACGGGAGTTCCTGCAGACGCCTTATGCGCCGAACAAGCTGCAGGGCTCTGCCACCCTGGCCGAGAAACTGGTCGTCGACTTCAGGGGCCTGGACTGCTTTACCTACCTGGATTACGTCGAGGCATTGCGCCAGTCCAGCGACGAAGCCGGCTTCATCAACAACCTGGTGCAGATTCGCTACATCAACGGCGAGATCAATTTCCTCAACCGCCGCCACTTCTTCAGCGACTGGGCCCATGCCGGGCAACCCATGGCCGATGACGTCACCGCCCTGCTCGGTGCCGATGCGGTAACCGTCGCCAAGCACCTCAATCAAAAGGCCGATGGCGGCCACTACCTGCCCGGCCTGCCCGTGGCCGAACGCGACATCACCTACATTCCCAGCGCGCGGATTGACCAGCGTGTGCTCAGCCACCTGCGAACCGGCGACTACATCGGCATCTATACCCCGCTCTCGGGCCTGGACGTCACTCACACCGGGCTGTTCATCAGAACCGCAAAGGGCCCCGTCCTGCGCAACGCGTCCTCGAAGCAGAACCAGCGCGTGGTGATCGACTCGCCCTTCATGGAGTACGTCCACAACGTCCCGGGAATCGTGGTCCTGCGCGCCCGCCAAGCCAGCGTCCAGGCACAACAGCATCCGCCTCACTCGCAAGCACCTGGCTGACCTCGCCGGGAATCGCCGCCGCCCCGGGCCGCGAACGGCGGCGCGCTGATAGCAAATGGCCCAATAACCGCCCGGAAACGGCTTTTTATGACGAACGCCGCAAAGCAGTTGGCTTTGAGGCGTTTTTTTTGCCGCGATGGGCGGGCATACTAGGCCGTCCCTTTCCCTGGTGTCGCCCGCCTCTATGCTTCGCGCCCTGATTGCCCTTGCTCTGATCTGCCTGCTCCAACCGGCTTTTGCCGACGAGCGCGCGCAAACCCAACAACAGTTGGACGCCACGCGTCAGGACATTGCCGAGCTGAAGAAGCTGCTGGGCAAGCTGCAGGAAGAGAAGTCCGGGGTACAGAAAGAACTGCGCGGCACCGAAACCGAGATGGGCAAGCTGGAAAAGCAGGTCGAAGCCCTGCAGAAAGAGCTGAAGAAAAGCGAAACCGAGCTGCAGCGACTCGATGAGGAGAAAAAAAAACTCCAGAGCGCGCGCACTGAACAACAGCGACTGATCGCCATCCAGGCCCGCGCCGCCTACCAGAACGGGCGCCAGGAATACCTCAAGCTGCTGCTCAACCAGCAGAACCCGGAAAAATTCGCCCGCACCCTGACCTATTACGACTACCTGAGCCAGGCGCGCCTGGAGCAGTTGAAGAACTTCAACGAGACCCTGCGCCAGCTGGCCAATGTGGAAAAGGACATCTCCCTGCAGCAGGCCCAGTTGCTGGTGCAGAAAAGCAGCCTCGACACCCAGCGCGAAGAACTCGACAAGGTGCGCAAGGAACGCCAGCTGGCCCTGGCCAAGCTGAACAACGATGTGAAGGCCCGCGACGACAAGCTCAAGGCCCGCGAACAGGACCAGGCCGACCTGGCCAAGGTCCTGAAAACCATCGAGGAAACCCTGGCCCGCCAGGCCCGCGAGGCAGAGGAAGCGCGCCAGAAAGCGCTGATCGCCCAGCAGGAAGCCGAAAAAAAGCGTTTGCGTGAGGCTCAGGCCGACGCCAGCGATGCACCGCGCAAACCCGCAAGATCAAGCCCCGGCGCCCTGGTTTCCAGCGCCGGCCCGGCCTTCGGCGGTGCATTTGCTGCAGCCCGGGGAAAACTTCCATGGCCCGTTGATGGTCGACTGCTGGCACGCTTTGGTGAAACCCGTGGCGACGACTCCCGCTCCAAGTGGGACGGTGTGATGATCAGCGCCGCCGCCGGCAGCCAGGTGCACGCCGTGCACGGTGGCCGCGTGGTGTTCGCCGACTGGCTGCGTGGTGCCGGCCTGCTGGTGATCCTCGATCACGGCAACGGCTACCTGAGCCTCTACGGGCACAACCAGACGCTGCTCAAAGAAGCCGGCGACGTGGTCAAGGCCGGAGAGTCCATCTCCACCGTCGGTAATAGTGGCGGACAGGACACTCCTGCGCTGTACTTTGCAATTCGTCAGCAGGGCCGCCCCAGCGACCCGGCACAGTGGTGCCACGCGCAAGGATAAGCGCTGCATCTAAATTAGGAGTTCGTTCGACATGCTGCATTTGTCCCGCCTTACCTCGCTGGCCCTGACGATCGCCCTGGTGATCGGAGCGCCTCAGGCGTTTGCCGCCGAAACCGCTCAATCAGCGACCGCCGCGACCACCAAGGCGCCTTTGCCGCTGGAAGAGCTGCGCACCTTCGCCGAGGTCATGGACCGCATCAAGGCCGCGTATGTCGAACCCGTAGACGACAAGACCCTGCTGGAGAATGCCATCAAGGGCATGCTCAGCAACCTTGATCCGCATTCGGCCTACCTGGGCCCGGAAGACTTCGCCGAACTGCAGGAAAGTACCAGCGGTGAATTCGGCGGCCTGGGCATCGAAGTCGGCGCCGAAGACGGCTTTATCAAAGTGGTCTCGCCGATCGACGACACCCCGGCCTCCAAGGCCGGGATCCAGGCCGGCGACCTGATCGTCAAGATCAACGGCCAGCCGACCCGCGGCCAGACCATGACCGAAGCCGTGGACAAGATGCGCGGCAAGATCGGCCAGAAGATCACCCTGACCCTGGTGCGCGACGGCGGCACGCCGTTCGACGTGACCCTGGCCCGCGCCACCATCCAGGTGAAAAGCGTGAAGAGCCAGTTGCTGGAGTCGGGCTACGGCTATATCCGCATCACCCAGTTCCAGGTCAAGACCGGCGAGGAAGTCTCCAAGGCCCTGGCCAAGCTGCGCAAGGACAACGGCAAGAAGCTCAACGGCATCATCCTCGACCTGCGCAACAACCCGGGCGGCGTGCTGCAAGCCGCGGTGGAAGTGGTCGACCACTTCATCACCAAGGGCCTGATCGTCTACACCAAGGGCCGCATCGCCAACTCCGAGCTGCGCTTCTCTGCCACCGGCAAGGACGAAAGCGAAGCCGTGCCGATGGTGGTGCTGATCAACGGCGGCAGCGCCTCGGCTTCGGAAATCGTCGCCGGCGCCCTGCAAGACCAGAAACGCGCGGTGCTGATGGGCACCACCAGCTTCGGCAAGGGCTCGGTGCAGACCGTGCTGCCGCTGAACAACGACCGCGCGCTGAAGATCACCACCGCGCTGTACTTCACCCCCAACGGCCGCTCGATCCAGGCCCAGGGCATCGTTCCGGACATCGAAGTACGCCGCGCCAAGATCACCAGCGAAGCCCAGGACGGCGAGTACTTCAAGGAAGCCGACCTGCAGGGTCACCTGGGCAACGGCAACGGCGGCGCCGACAAGCCGAGCGGTTCGGCGAACAAGGCCAAGCCGATGCCGCAGGATGACGACTACCAGCTGGCCCAGGCCCTGAGCCTGCTCAAGGGGCTGAGCATCACTCGCGGCAAGTGATTGAACCCTTCGCCGGCAAGCCGGCTCCTACAGGAGCCGGCTTGTGTAGGAGCTGGCTCGCCAGCGAAGCGCCCGCCAGGGCGCCCATTCCCCTATAAGGCCCGATTCCGATCCCCATGATTTCCCGCCGCCCATTCCTGTTCCGCCCGCTCTGGGCCCCGCTGCTGGCCCTGCTGTGCCTCTTCACTGCTGCGACCCACGCTGCCGAACCGGCACCTGCGGCACCCAAGGCCTACCTGAGCCTGATCATCGACGACCTCGGCCAGAACCTGCCCCGGGACCGCCGGGTATTGGCCCTGCCCGGCCCGGTGACCACGGCGATCATGCCCGACACGCCCCACGCCGCCGAGTTCGCCCGCGAAGCTCACCGGGCCGGCAAGATCGTCATCCTGCACATGCCCATGGACCCGGCCACCGGCCCCTTCGCCTGGCACCCCGAACTGCCCATCGAGGAACTGCAGAAACGCCTGGACGCCGCCTTCCAGGCCGTGCCCTACACCAGCGGCATCAACAACCACATGGGCAGCCGCATGACCGCCCAACCGCAAGCCATGGCCTGGCTGATGGCCGACTTGCAGCGACGCCACAAATTTTTCGTCGACAGCCGCACCAGCGCCCAGACGGTCGCCGCCGCCGAAGCGCAGAAGATCGGCCTGGCCAGTGTTTCCCGGGATGTATTCCTGGATGACGAACGCACCGAAGCAGCGATCAGCCAACAGTTGCAAACAGCCATCAAGCTGGCGCGCAAACAGGGCTCGGCGGTGATGATCGGCCACCCTTACCCACAGACCCTGGCCGTGCTCGAACGCGAGCTGCCCACGCTCAAGGCCCAGGGCATCGAGTGGATCGATATCAAGTCGATGATCAGTCTGCGCAGCAACGAAGCCATGGCCGGGCATGGCAAAAATGGCAAGTACAGATAGGGCAGCGGCAAGCCTCAAGCTGCAAGACGCTTGCAGCTTCAAGCTTGTAGCTTGCAGCTGCTCCCCTACAGATAACGCCCCATGATTTCTTCCACCAGCCCCTCTTTGCGCATCTGCTCCAGGGCCGCCTGAAGCTTGGCCACCACCTCGTCAGGCACGTCCTTGTTCAGGGCCAGGTACAGCTCGGCGCTGTTGAAGCGCAACACAGTCTTGAGGCCGCTGATGCCTTCCTGCTTGGCCAGGTAACGTCCGGCCGGGTCGCCGGTGGCCCACAGGTCGATCTGCCCCGCCAGCAGCTTCCTGGCGTTGTCCTGGTCGCGTAGCACCACTTGCGGCGCCAGCCCCTGCTTGGTCAGGGTCTCGGCTATTGCATCGCCCTTGTAGGCGCCGATCTTGTACTTGCGCGCCTGCTCCAGGGATTCGAGGCTGATGGTGCTGTCGCCCTTGGCCAGCATGATCCAGTCGTCCGGGCCGATCGGGCCGACCCACTTGAACAGCGATTCGCGATCCGGCAGACGCGCCATGACAAACACGCCATACCCCGGCTGCTCCAGGGCCTGCTTGTAGATGCGTTCCCAGGGGAAGCGCAGGGTCAGGCTGTAGTTGATCCCGGCACGCTTGAACATTTCGCGGACGATATCCACGGCAATGCCGTTGATATTTTCGCCCTGGGCAAAGTTCTTGCCGTTCTTGGCCATGTTGTAAGGGGGGAAGTTTTCGGTCAGCAACACCAGGGAGGTGTCGGTCGGCTCAGCTGCGCGGGCAAGGCCGCAAAGAACAAGCGAAACGCTGGCGACCACCACTAGAAGAGGTTTGAACATGACGGGCTACCGGAATCCATGGCGTGCTCAAGAGTGCCGTGAGCCCGCCATGCTGTCCAGTGGCTATCGCACAACAATCCCGCGCTGAGCCATGTAGGCCTTGGCCTCGGGAACGGTGTATTCACCGAAGTGAAAAATGCTCGCCGCCAGCACCGCGCTGGCGTGGCCTTCGATGATGCCGTCAGCCAGATGCTGGAGGTTGCCGACGCCGCCGGAGGCGATCACCGGAATTCCCAGGGCATCGCTGATGGCCCGGGTCACGCCCAGGTCGAAGCCGTTTTTCATGCCGTCCTGATCCATGCTGGTGAGGAGGATTTCACCGGCCCCCAGGCCTTCCATCTTCTTCGCCCACTCCACCGCGTCCAGCCCGGTGGGTTTGCGTCCGCCATGGGTGAAGATTTCCCAGCGCGGGGTTTCACCCGGGCCGGAGACCTTCTTCGCGTCGATGGCGACCACGATGCATTGCGAGCCGAAATGCTGCGCCGCTTCACCAACAAACTCGGGGTTGAACACCGCCGCGGTATTGATCGAAACCTTGTCGGCACCGGCATTGAGCAGGTTGCGGATGTCTTGCACGGTGCGTACGCCACCACCCACGGTCAGCGGGATGAACACCTGGCTGGCCATGCGCTCGACGGTGTGCAAGGTGGTGTCGCGGCCATCAACGCTGGCGGTGATGTCGAGGAAGGTGATTTCGTCGGCACCCTGCTCATCGTAGCGACGGGCGATTTCCACCGGGTCGCCGGCATCGCGGATGTTCTCGAACTTGACGCCCTTGACCACCCGGCCGTTGTCCACGTCCAGGCAAGGGATGATGCGTTTGGCTAAGGCCATGGGCTTAATCTCCGATGAAGAGTTGCAAGCTGCAAGCTACAAGCGGCAAGTAAGAGCCGATCGCGGTCGGGCTTTGACTTGCCGCTTGCAGCTTATGACTTGCAGCTGGTCGCGTAGCCATCACAAAAGGCCTGGGCTTCTGCCACATCCAGCGTGCCTTCATAGATCGCGCGGCCCGTAATGGCGCCGATGATCCCCGGAGCCTTGGCATCCAACAGGGCCTTGATGTCGCCCAGGTTGTGGATGCCGCCGGAGGCGATCACCGGAATTTTGGTGGCCGCCGCCAGGGCCGCAGTGAACGGCACGTTGCAGCCCTGCATCATGCCGTCTTTGGCGATGTCGGTATAAACGATGGCGGACACGCCGTCGGCTTCGAAGCGCTTGGCCAGGTCGATCACCTGCACGCTGCTGACTTCAGCCCAGCCGTCGGTGGCGACGAAACCGTCCTTGGCGTCCAGGCCGACGATGACCTTGCCCGGGAACGCGCGGCAGGCCTCGGCAACGAACTCCGGCTCCTTGACCGCCTTGGTGCCGATGATCACGTAGCTCACGCCAGCCTTGACGTAGTGTTCGATGGTTTCCAGGGAGCGGATACCGCCGCCGATCTGGATCGGCAGGTTCGGGTAGCGCTTGGCGATCGCGGTGACCACCTCGCCGTTGACCGGCTGGCCTTCGAAGGCACCGTTCAGGTCCACCAGATGCAGGCGCCGGCAACCCCCTTCAACCCACTTGGCAGCCATGCTCACCGGGTCATCGGAGAACACCGTGGAGTCTTCCATGCGGCCCTGGCGCAGACGCACACAGGCGCCGTCCTTGAGATCGATAGCGGGAATAATCAGCATGCTTTTTCCTTCGTCAAAAGAGCTGCAAGCTGCAAGCAACAAGCTGCAAGCATGCGTGTCTGTTGTTCTTGCAGCTTGAAGCTTGGAGCTTTCAGCTGCTCTTCTCTAATGCCCACAGGTCGCTTTCGATGCTTTCGAACCTCTCTTTGAGGTGCGTCTGCACATCGAAAATCGCCCGGTTGTAATAGTGCGGAGCAATTTCGCGGGTAAACAGCTCAAGAATCTCCGCTGCCTCGAACGAGCCCAGGTCGAGCTCGAAGCGCTCTTCCATGAAACGCTTGATCTTGTACGTCGCCTCACGCTCCTGTTCGGCAGTGAGGCTCAGGATCGGCGGCTTGGATTTCTTGATCGCCATTTACCAGCGACCGTCCCAGGCGGCGAAATTCTGCAGCAATTGCAGGCCGTGGGTATGGCTCTTCTCCGGGTGGAACTGCACGGCGAAACGCGAACCGTCGGCCAGCGCCGCGGCGAAATCCACCCCGTAGTGACCGCTGCCCACCACCTGCCGCGCGTTGCCGGCGTTGATGTAGTAGCTGTGCACGAAGTAGAAGCGCGCCAGGTCCGGAATGCTGTGCCACAGCGGGTGATCCACCGCCTGCCTCACTTCGTTCCAGCCCATGTGCGGCACCTTCAGGTGCTCGCCGTCCTCGATCAGGCCCTTGCCGAAGAACTTCACCTGGCCGGGAAACAGGCCGATGCAGTCGACGCCATCGTTCTCTTCGCTGTGGTCGAGCAAAGCTTGCATGCCCACGCAGATCCCGAGGAACGGACGATCCTGGCTGACTTCACGCACCAGGGAATCGAAGCCCAGGCGGCGAATCTCGGCCATGCAATCGCGAATCGCGCCCACGCCGGGAAACACCACCCGGTCGGCTTCGCGAATCACGCTGGCATCGCTGGTGATCAGCACCTTGCCGGCGCCCACGTGCTCCAGGGCCTTGGCCACCGAGTGCAGGTTGCCCATGCCGTAGTCGATAACGGCGACGGTCTGCATTACAGCACGCCCTTGGTGGACGGCATCTGGCCGGCCATGCGCTCGTCCAGCTCCACCGCCATGCGCAGTGCACGGCCGAAGGCCTTGAACACGGTCTCGATCTGGTGGTGCGTGTTGGTGCCGCGCAAGGTGTCGATGTGCAGGGTCACGTTGGCGTGGTTGACGAAGCCCTGGAAGAATTCCTGGAACAGGTCAACGTCGAAACCACCGACAGTGGCGCGGGTGAAGGGCACGTGCATCTGCAGGCCGGGGCGGCCGGAGAAGTCGATCACCACGCGGGACAGGGCTTCATCCAGCGGCACATAGGCGTGGCCGTAGCGACGGATGCCTTTCTTGTCGCCGATGGCCTTGCTGAACGCCTGGCCGAGGGTGATACCGACATCCTCCACAGTGTGGTGGTCGTCGATATGCAGGTCGCCCTTGCTTTCGATGTCCAGGTCGATCAGCCCGTGCCGGGCGATCTGGTCCAGCATGTGCTCAAGGAAGGGCACGCCGATATCGAATCGGGCCTTTCCGGTGCCATCCAGGTTGATCGAGGCTTTGATCTGGGTTTCCAGAGTGTCGCGCTCGACAGATGCCTTACGTTCGGCCATCACCAGCTCCGCAAAATCATTGGGCGAAAAAGGCGAATAGTATAGGCCCGACGGCGGCTAAACAGAAACACGCTGGACAATATCCTGACGGGCGCCAGCCAATGGTTACGGGGCTGTACCTGTCATGACAAGCGGTGATGCGCTCGTCGGCCAACCGGCTCCCAGGCAGGAGCTGGCTGGCCAGCGAAGCCCTTAATGGAACAGCACGGCCGTCTTCTGCAGCGTCACCCACACGCCCCACGCCAGGGGAATGCCCACCACCAGCCAGGCAGCGATCACCACCGGCAGGCTGGCGGACGAAGCTTTCCACTCCAGCACGACACCGTTGTCGGCGCCCTTGTCGTGGCCCAGGGCCTGTTCGGCCGCCAGTTGTTCGTCGGTCATGAAGTACTTGTCGGCCACCGGGCGCACCAGCAGGTTGCACAGGAAGCCCAGCACCAGCAGGCCGGCGAGGATGTACAGGGTGATGTCGTAGGCCGCGGCGCGCTCGACGCCGATGCTCAGCTGGTACTCGCGCAGGTAGTTCACCAGCACCGGGCCCAGCACGCCCGCCGCCGCCCAGGCAGTCAGCAGGCGACCGTGGATCGCGCCCACCATCTGCGTGCCGAACAGGTCGGCTAGGTAGGCCGGAACCGTGGCGAAACCACCGCCGTACATCGACAGGATGATGCAGAACGCCGCCACGAACAGGGCGATATTGCCCAGGTGGCCGAGGTTCGGAATCAGCGCATACAGGGCAAAACCCAGGGCGAAGAACACGAAATAGGTGTTCTTGCGGCCCAGGTAGTCGGAGAACGACGCCCAGAAGAATCGCCCGCCAATGTTGAACAGGCTCAGCAGGCCGGTGAAGCCGGCGGCGATGGCGGCGATCTGCGCCAGTTGCCCGGCATCCAGCTGACTGAAGGTCAGGTCATTGCCCAGCAGCTTGCCGGCGAACACTTCCTGCAGCAGCGGCGAGGCCATGCCGAGAATGCCGATACCGGCCGATACGTTGAGGCACAGCACCAGCCAGACCAGGCGGAACTGCGGAGTCTTCCAGGCCACGTTCACGTGGACATGGCGGTGGGTGATCATCGCGTTGGCGGCTTTCTTCGCCGGCGCGGCCCAGCCTTCAGGTTTCCAGCCGGTAGGCGGAACCCGGTACGCCAGGGCGCCACCGATCATGAACACGAAATAGATCGCGGCCATCACCAGGAAGCTCTGCCACACGCCGACACTGGTAGGCGTGGCGAAGTGGCTCATCAGGGCTGCCGCCAGGGGCGCTCCCACCATGGCACCGCCGCCAAATCCCATGATCGCCATGCCGGTAGCCATGCCGCGCTTGTCCGGGAACCACTTGATCAGGGTCGACACCGGGGAGATATAGCCCAGGCCCAGGCCGATACCGCCAATGACCCCAGAGCCGATCCACATCAGCCAGATCTGGTGGGTGTAGATCCCCAATGCCGAGATCAGCAGGCCGCCGCACCAGCACAACGCGGAAACCACACCGGCCTTGCGCGGCCCGGCGTGTTCCAGCCACCCGCCCCAGATCGCTGCCGAGCAGCCGAGGAAAATGAAGAACAGGGTGTAGATCCAGCCGAGCATGGAGATCGGCCAGTCGCACTGGGACGAAAAGATCTGCGCGATAAAGCCCATGCCGGGCTCGCAGGCCACTGGCGCACTGATACCCAGGGCCTTGGACAGCGGCAGCCAGAACACCGAGAAGCCATAGGCCATGCCGATGCACAGGTGGATGGCCAGGGCGGCCGGTGGAACCAGCCAGCGGTTGAAACCAGGCTTGGCGATGATGCGTTCTTTGGACAAGAACGCTGGCTGAGCGGTCGAACTGGCCACCGCGGTGCTAGTGCTCATGGATGTTTCCCCCAATTATTAGAATTGTTCATCGACCACTCTTCTGCGACGACCTTGGCACGCAGGCGCGGTCGTTTTATTGAGTAAAGCTGCATTTTTGCAGGCGCGACATTAAGTCGCAGAAGGACGAACGAACCGCGAGAGGTTACCATTTGCGACGCGCTAAAAAACCAGACTGCTACCACCTTTTTTTGCCGCGACTGCTTCGTTCGGCCTCGCCAGAATGATGCCCAGGGCCTGCAGGCGGCCCTGTTCGCCAGCACGCCGGCCCCTGGCTGAAAACCCGACGCGCCATGGTGCGGACCTGCCAGCGAAGGCCCCAGCCACGGCCCCCAAACAGGAAATCCCATGCCCATTCTTGTCGAATCGCTGTGCAACGCCAGCTATCAGGATCAGCAAGACCTGCAGAAGATCTACCAGGACGCCCCGCACTGGCTGTTTGCGCCTCAACGCGACGCACAGGAGCTGATCGACAGCGGCCTGCGCGACGGCGAACTGCTCACCGCCCGCTTCAATGACCGCTTGCTGGGCGCCGCACGCCTGCAACGGCACCCGGACGGCTGGCACCTGTCACAGCTGTGCGTGCGCAGAATCACCCGGCGCCGCGGGGTGGCCGAGCGCCTGCTGAGCGAGGCCCAGAAAATGGCTCGCGCCCAGGGCACAACCTTGCACCTGCTAGCGCCCGCCGGGCATCTGGAGGCTCAGGCCCTGGCGAGCAAAATGCACCTGCCGCTGAAAAAACTGTAAGCGCAATGGCTGACCAGCCGTCAGGTTCAGAGCGCTATACTCCCCGGCTAAATTTTGAATTCGACATACAAGGACTCGCCCATGAAAGCGTTCGGCAAAATCCTGGGTCTGGTCATTCTCGGGCTGTTGCTGATCATCGTGGCTCTGGGCTTCGCCCTGACCCACCTGTTTGATCCCAACGATTACAAAGACGAGATTCGCCAGATTGCCCGCGACAAGGCCCACATCGAGCTGACGCTCAATGGCGATATCGGCTGGAGCCTGTTCCCCTGGCTGGGCCTGGAACTGCACGATGCCGGAGTGGCCACCCTGGCCAACCCGACCCAACCCTTCGCCGACCTGCAGATGCTCGGCCTGTCAGTGCGCGTCCTGCCGCTGCTGCGCCGCGAAGTGCAGATGAGCGATGTCCGGGTCGAAGGCCTGAACCTGCGCCTGACCCGCAACAAGGACGGCCACGGCAACTGGCAGGACATCGGCAAGGTAGCGCCGACCGACAAGCAGGCCGAGACCCCGGCCACCAGCACCGGCGACGCCAGCCAGGCCCCGGCCGGCGCAGAGAAACCCTCGCAGCCGATCCGCCTGGACATCGACAGCCTGACCGTGAACAACGCGCGGGTTGAATACAACGATGAACAGACCGACAAGCAGTTCACCGCCGAAAGCATCCAGCTGAGCACCGGGCCGATTCACGAAGCCAGCAGCACCCCGGTCAAGCTCACCGCCTTCCTCGCCAGCACCCAGCCGGCGGTGCGCGTGCGCACCGAGCTCAATGGCGAGCTGCGCTTCGACCGCGCCCTGCAGCGCTACCAGTTCGAAGACATGCGCCTGTCCGGCGAGGCCACCGGCGACCCGCTGCAAGGCAAGACCGTGACCTTCGCCGCCCAGGGCCAGCTGTTGCTGGACAAGGCCGCCAACGTCGGCCAGTGGACCGGGCTGAAAGTCTCCCTCAACCAACTGCGCGCCCTGGGCGAGCTGAAGGTCAATGACCTGGACAAGACCCCGCAGATCAGCGGCGGGATTTCCATCGCCCAGTTCGACCTGGCGAAATTCGTCGACAGCATCGGCCAGACCCTGCCGGCCATGGCCGAAGGCAGCCTGAGCAAGGTCGAGCTGGTCAGCCGCCTGCAAGGCACGCCCAGCAGCCTGGCCCTGGAAGACCTGAACCTGAAGCTCGACGACAGCACCTTCAGCGGCCGCCTGGCCATCGAGGACTTCGACAAGCAAGCCCTGCGCGCCCAGCTCAAGGCCGACACCTTCAACGTCGACCGCTACCTGCCGCCCAAGTCTGCCGCCGCCAACAGTGCCGCCACTGCGCGCAAGGCTGAAGTGCAGAGCAGCGAAGCCGACGCCATGGCCGGCGCCGGCACCACGCCGCTGCCTAACTCGCCGACCAAGGGCGCCTGGAGCACCGACAAACTGCTGCCGGTGGAACGCCTGAACAAGCTCGACGTCGACGCCGACCTGAGCTTCGGCCAACTGACCCTGGACAAGCTGCCGATTCAAAACGCCGCGCTCAAGGCCAGCGGCCAGGGCGGCCTGCTGAAACTGTCCAGCCTGCGCGGCGAGCTGTACAACGGCAGCTTCGAGGCCAGCGGCACCCTCGATGTGCGCCAGAGCACACCGCAGTTGAACCTGCAGACCAAGATCAACCGGGTGCCGGTGGAACGCATCCTCGAAAGCCAGGGCCAGACACCTCCAGTCAAGGGCCTGGTGACCCTCAACAGCAACCTCAGCGGCAATGGCAACAGCCAGAAAGCGCTGATCGACAGCCTCAACGGCAGCGCCAGTTTCGTCATCAACAACGGCGTGCTGCTCAACGCCAACATCGAGCAGCAACTGTGCCAGGGCATCGCCGTGCTCAACCGCAAGAACCTCACCAGCACGCCCCGGGGCAAGGACACGCCCTTCCAGGAGCTCAAGGGCAACCTGACGCTGCGCAACGGCGTGGCCAGCAACCCGGACCTGAAAGTGCGCATCCCCGGCCTGAGCGTCAACGGCAATGGTGATATCGACCTGCGGGTACTGGGCATGGACTACCGGGTCGGCATCGTCGTCGAGGGCGACCTCAGCAATAACCCCGACCCGGCCTGCCAGGTCGGTGAACGCTTCACCGGCGTTGAACTGCCGCTGCGCTGCCGCGGGCCGCTGGAGCTGGGGGCCAAGGCCTGCCGCCTGGACAAGGACGGCCTGGGCCAGGTCGCGGCCAAACTGGCCGGTGACCGGCTGCAGCAGAAAATCGACGAGAAACTGGGTGACAAAGTCAGCCCGGAACTGAAAAACGCGCTCAAGGGGCTGTTCAAACGATGAGAGCCGAGGCGTTTTCAACGGCGGTGCTGGACTGGTACGACCGCCACGGCCGCCATGACCTGCCCTGGCAGCAGGACATCAACCCGTATCGGGTGTGGGTCTCGGAGATCATGCTGCAGCAGACCCAGGTCAGCACCGTGCTCAACTACTTCGACCGCTTCATGGCCTCGCTGCCCACAGTGCAGGCCCTGGCCGAAGCCCCGGAAGACGAAGTGCTGCACCTGTGGACCGGCCTGGGCTACTACACCCGGGCGCGCAACCTGCAAAAGACCGCGAAGATCGTCATGGCCGAGCACGGCGGCGAGTTCCCCCGGGACGTGGAAAAACTCACCGAGCTGCCGGGCATCGGCCTGTCCACTGCCGGCGCCATCGCCAGCATCAGCATGGGCCTGCGGGCGCCAATCCTCGACGGCAACGTCAAGCGGGTGCTGGCACGCTTCACCGCCCAGGAGGGCTACCCGGGCGAACCCAAGGTCGCCAAACAGCTGTGGGCCGCCGCGGAGCGCTTCACGCCCCACAGCCGGGTCAACCACTACACCCAGGCGATGATGGACCTGGGGGCGACCCTCTGTACCCGGAGCAAGCCCAGCTGCCTGCTGTGCCCCCTGGAGCGCGGCTGCGAAGCCCACATGCTCGGCCTGGAAACCCGCTACCCGATTCCCAAGCCGCGCAAGGAGGTGCCGCAGAAGCGCACCCTGATGCCGATGCTGGCCAACCGCGAAGGCGCCATCCTGCTTTACCGGCGGCCCTCCAGCGGCCTCTGGGGCGGCTTGTGGAGCCTGCCAGAACTGGATGGCCTGGACGATATCCCGCACCTGGCCTCGCAGCACGCCCTGGAACTGGGCCAGCAACAGCAGATGCCGGATCTGCTCCACACCTTCAGTCACTTCCAACTGGCCATCGAGCCCTGGCTGATCCGGGTCGAAGAGTCGGCCCTGCACGTCGCCGAGGCCGATTGGCTCTGGTATAACCTCGCCACCCCGCCGCGCCTGGGCCTTGCCGCCCCGGTGAAAAAACTGCTGAAGCGCGCGGCCGAAGTCTTGAATGCAGGAGAGTCGTCATGACCCGCACCGTAATGTGCCGCAAATACCAGGAAGAACTGCCGGGCCTGGAGCGCCCTCCCTACCCGGGCGCCAAGGGCCAGGACATTTTCGAACACGTCTCGGCCAAGGCCTGGGCCGACTGGCAGAAACACCAGACCCTGCTGATCAACGAAAAGCGCCTGAACATGATGAATGCCGAAGACCGCAAATATCTGCAGGGCGAGATGGACAAATTTTTCTCCGGCGAGGAATACGCCAAGGCCGAAGGCTACGTGCCACCGGCTGAGTAAAACCCGCACAAAATCGGGGGCGGAACGTAAGCGGCGGTAATAATTAAACTTTTTTTCAAAACTTGCTTGACGCCCCCCTGAAAAACCCGTTTAATGCGCCCCGTTGCCCAGATAGCTCAGTCGGTAGAGCAGGGGATTGAAAATCCCCGTGTCGGCGGTTCGATTCCGTCTCTGGGCACCACCTTCAGCTTTCAGGTGGTGTTTACATCACGTGAAAGCAACCAGAAAACCCGCCTAGTGCGGGTTTTTTGTTGCCTGAGATTTAGCCCCTCCCCGTATAACCTGCATCGCCAAGAGCGTTGCACCCCGACAGAAATACCCCGATACCCCATGACCCAGCTCAAGTCGTGACTTGCTGGCACTCTCCTCAGTTTGCCAATCCGTCAGGCTGCCCTCTGTGGAGGTTCATATGAGTCAGGCAAGTACGTGGAACAATCCCGATACCCACCTTCTTCCGCTGATCGACAGCCTCGGTGAATTGATCCGTCAATCACGCCGACAGGCACTACGCACCGTCGATACGCTTCAGGTACAAACCTGCTGGCAAATCGGCCGGCACATCGTGGAGTTTGAGCAAGGCGGCGCCGAACGGGCGACCTATGGAAAGCGCCTGCTGCCAGAACTGGCAAAGGTACTGAGCGCAGAGTTTGGCAAAGGCTTCGACGCTACCAACTTGCGGCATATGCGCGGTTTTTTCTGAGCGTCGAAAAATGCGACGCACTGCGTCGCGAATTGAGCTGGACCCACTATCGCTTGCTTCTAAGAGTCGAAAGCCAGCACGCGCGCCAGTGGTATATGCACGAAGCCGCGACACAGGGCTGGTCAACCCGAGCCCTGGAACGCCAGATCGGCACGCTCTATTACGAACGCCTCCTGAGTAGCCAGGATCGCGCCCCTGTCGAGCAAGAGGCGGCCATCAATATTCAAGCCCTGGGCAAGACTCCAAGGGAGTTTGTCCGCGATCCTGTGCTGTTGGAGTTTCTTGGAGTACCCAGCCCTGCCAACCTGCTGGAGAACGATCTGGAGCAGGCGCTGATCAATCAGTTGCAAGCCTTCCTGCTTGAACTGGGCAAGGGCTTCGCCTTTGTTGCTCGTCAACAACGTATCAGCACCGAGAGCAAAGACTTCTACCTCGATCTGGTGTTCTACAACTACCTGCTCAAATGTTTCGTGGTCTTCGATCTCAAGCGTGGCGAACTCAGCCATCAGGATATTGGCCAGATGGATATGTACGTGCGCCTTTACGACGACCTCAAACGCGGGGCGGATGACGGACCTACCGTGGGCATCATTTTATGCACACAAAAAGACGAATCCATGGTTCGTTATTCCGTGCTACACGGGCATGAGCAGCTGTTTGCAAGCAAGTACAAGCTAGTACTGCCCAGCGAAGAGCAACTGCGTGATGAGCTGGACCGCGAGCGAGCCAGGATCGAAGAGCGCCTACTGGCGCAAACTGACCAGGTACTGCCGGGAAGCCGATAAGCGCCGCAGATGCTCTCAGGCCGGTTTGAAGGCGGTCAGATTCGTATCGACCCTGACCGCATACGCATTACCTGCCTGCGCTGATCAGAAGGCTCTGCCAGCACTCTCCAGCGCCTGCCCCTGAGCCACATCGAGCAGGGCCACGCCATCACCGAGCAGCAGCGAGGCGATGTCGGCGATCTGGAACAGGTCGCTGGCGTCAGCCGTTTGCGCGGTCATGCCGGACAGGCTGTTCATCAGTTTGTGAAGGGCGCGGATGCGCTGATCGGCGCAGGCCAGAAGATCGACCAGCGGCGCATGAGGATTGATCAGCAGGACGGGGTTGTCCGCTGGCGTGTGTTGAAGAGGGATATATCCGTTCATTGATGTAGCTCCGTGCGTTAGGGAAGCTCCCCCCAAGCTCTCCTACAAGCTGGGTGGCAGCTGTACGCGGGGTAGGAGACCGGTCGCACAACCCGGCCACGCCGAAGCGTGCCCGCGCACAGCCGCCATAAAACACAGGGCAGCAAGAAGCGCCCAAGAAAAGCTGGGCGCCTGTGCACGGTGCGACTCTCGGGCTCCTACACCCGGCCGCTGATTTGGCAGCGACCGGCGCAGAGTAAAGAGCAGGTCGGATCAGCGCAAGCCCTCACCTGGTGACTGAAAGTAACCAGCCCACTCAGTGTTTATGCCGATGATGAACATCGGGGAAGTGCGCATGGCTATGCCGGATCGGCGCGTGCTCATGGGGATGGCTGTGGGGCTCCGAGCCGTCCCACTCAAAGCCGTGTTCATGCTGGTGGTGCTCGTCATGCCTATGGCGATGGTTGTGCGCGAGAGGTTCATGCTGATGCTCGTGAGCATGGTGTTCCATCAAGTGAATCCAGACGCCGATGGCCATCAGTGCCGCCGCCACCAGGAACCACAGGGAAACCGACTCGCCGAGGATCAGAATCGAGAGCGCCGCGCCAAGAAAGGGCGCCGTGGAGAAATAGGCCCCAGTGCGCGCGCTGCCCAGCCCACGCAGAGCCAGGACGAACAACACCAGGCTGACGCCGTAACCCAGGAACCCCACCAGCAGTATCGGCCCCAGTGTGGCAGCGGCAGGCAGTTGCGCGCCAATAAGCAGCGCCAGGCCAACATTGACCACCCCCGCCACCAATCCCTTGCTGCCGGCGATGAACAGCGCATCGGACGCCGAGACGTTGCGGGTCAGGTTGTTATCGATGGCCCAGCACAGGCAGGCGAAGGCCACCGCCAGTGGCCCCAGCCAGTCATCAGCGCCGGCGTGCTGCTGCGGCCATGACAGAACGATCCCGCCCAACACGATGGCGAGCATGCCGAGCACGATCCGGCGATCGGCGTTCTCCTTGAACACCAGCCACGCCAGCACCGCGGTGAGTACCGACTCCAGGTTGAGCAGCAACGAAGCGGTGGCGCCTGCGGTCCGCGTCAGGCCGAACATCAGCGCGACCGGCGCCAGCACTCCGCCAAACAAGATCGCCCCCAGTAGCCACGGCCACTCGCGCGCCGTCAGCCCCGTCGGTCGCCAACCCCGATCGCGAACGCAACGGACAATGGCCAGGCCGACGCCACTGCCCAGGTACAGCAGCCCAGCCAGGAGCATCGGCGGAACATCCAGCCCCAGCAGCTTGGCCAACGGCGTACTGGCGCCGAACAAGGCGGCGGCCGCCAAGGCATAGAGAACACTCAGATTCATATTCGGGTCGCCTTTCAGGCTGGTGGCATGCAGTTGTGCATGATGGCTCTGCCCGTGTGGAAATGATGTGAATCACCCCGCAACGGACAAGCGCATGCCTCCCTCTTTCTGCCCGCCCACAGTAAAAACCCTGAATCTTTCGACTCAGGGCTTTTCAGGCCTGGGATTGGGCATTGCCCCTGTTCCACGCCGGGCAACACCCCCGCCCTTACTCAGTAGGCGTCATTCCAGTGCAGGTTGAGGTCGCGCGTGGCCGCCATCCGCGTATCGACCATGCTGTGTTGCACATGCCCGTTGCGCGTGGTGACAACCTGGTATTTTCCGGCCGGCAACTGCACATAGACGAACGGGCCCACCTGGTTCAGGTTCAGCACCGACCGCCCTTGCAGGTTCTGGATCGCCACATCGATATCCGAGGTGTATTGGTTTTCCGGCCCCACGGAAAAGGTCATGTGCAGGTTGTAACCCTTGACCAGCTGGATAGCCCGCGACTCGTCCAGGCCGATGCCGCCGCACAGATAGGTGATGCCATTCTGCTGTTGCGGCTCCAGCTGCACACCGGCCGGATCGATCGGCTCGCTGCTGATGGTGGCGGACTGCAGGCCAAGTGGCGTCACTGACAGCAGCGCCGCCACAACGCCGGATATGACACTCATAGGAAAGGACTTCATGATGACCACTCCCGGGTTCGTCTCGAACCGGTGAACAGAACACCACCGCCACGTCTTCAGCCCCAGGATGGCGGTGACTGGGTCTCCCCTACTGTCTCTGAATGACCAGCCCCTCTCAGGCAAGCAACCTTGTGCTTGCAGCTCCTGTCTTAAGTGTATGCCGCGACAGAGAGCGGTTTAGAACGATTCGGCGTGAAGTCTTTAACCAAAGGAATCTAGGCTCGCCGGCTCGGAGACCTTGCCCGCCCAGCCACTTGTTCACTGCGAACTGGCATCCATCAGCACCTTGAGCGCCGCATCGGCCTCGGCACGCTGGGCCTTGGTGGGTTTGCCGGCAAATTGGCTGCGCTGCTTGTTGAGGGTCAAGTAGGCGTTATCGCCATCCCCCCAGATGTAGGAGTAGATCAGCAGGAAACTGTCGGAGCCGGGCTGGCAGTAAGGGGCGACGCTGCGCAGCGGTGCCAGCAGTTGGATCATCTCGCCATAGTTGTCGGTGAACTCCAGCAGGGCGAACTGCCAGCGACCGGTCTGCGGATCATAGTGCGAAGCGCTACCCGGCCCGGCCCAGATCTGCACCACCTCCTGCAGGCTGCGCGCACCGGAATCCTGCAACCACTCGGCATCGACCCGCGCCGAGCCGTACATGTCCTTGCTGTCGAACCACTTCTGCCAATCGCTGTAGGAAACCGCCGGGCGTGGCGCTGCCGCCATGGCCTTGGCGTACTGCTCGGGGGTCATGCTGCAACGCAGATACACCGAGGAAGGCTCGCTCGCCTGTACCTGCCCGGTCGCTGCCAATAGCGCTGCCAGCGCCAGCCCTGTCCATGAGCGAAATTGCATGGTTGTCGTTCCTGATCGATCAAAAAAGGTCGCCAGCATACCCGGCGCCGACACAGATCAAGGACGCTGCCCAATCCGATCAACGCCGAACGCCGGCCTACAAGCTCAAGCAGGCGCCTGCGCCGCCTGCCAATGCTTCATCTCCTCTGCGATAAAGTGCTGCTGTACAGCTTCTCGATGGCATCTGCGCTCAGGCCTTCGGCCTCGGCCCATTCGCGGCGGGTGGCGAGCATCGCCTTGAAGCGCTCCTCGGCCCGCACGGTGGCCGCCGAGGTCTTGAACTTCGACGCGGCCAGCACGTACTTGAAACGCGCGCCCAGGAGGGCAATGACCGCCCGATCCAGGCTGTCGATTTCCCGACGGATATCTTCCATGCCCTGGCATTGTTCCGGGCTCATCTGCAGCTTCACTTCCATGCTCAAGGCTCCATCGACATCTAGCGGCTGGGCCCGGATTATTCCCATGGCGGCGCATGGGAGTAAAGTTGCAGGCTCGCGCCCATTCGACTGCAAAGGAACTGCCCGCGTGAACCAGAAGAGAACCCGAGTCCGCCTGCCCCATCCCAAGCCCGGCAAGACCGGCAGGGGCGCCTGGGTATTCCTGCTGATCGGTAGCGTGCTGCTGGCACTGACCGGGCTACTGGACTGGGCGCTGGTGAACGCCTGGCTGGACGGGCTGATCGTTACCCGCAACCGCGCCGGCCCGAAGCTCGCCTACAGCCAGGCACAACAGCCCACCCAGTTCTATATCGAGCTGCTCTGGCAAGGCACCAGCACCCTGTTGCTGGGCGCACTGGCAGTTGCCGCGCTGTGGATCGGCCGGGTATTAATGAGCCCAGAAAAAAAACTTCGCTGACGCCGGATGCTGCTCCGGCACATTGCAGCCGCCAAGGAATAACCGTCCATGTCCCTGCTGTCCTCACCCGACCTGCCTGCCGCGCGCCCCACCGCTACCGAGCCGGCGCCCGGCCCCAGCGAAACCTTCCACGAACCGGCGGCCGACGGTTACCTGATCGGTGGCTTCGGCTGGCGCCACCCGCAAGCCGACCCGGCGCGACCGGTGGTGATCATCAACGCCGCGACCTCGGTGCGCTGCCGCTACTACTTCCGTTTCGCCGACTACCTGTTCGCCAATGGCTTCGACGTCATGACCTATGACTATCGCGGCATCGGCGAGTCGCGCCCGGCCTCGCTCAAGGGGCTCAAGGCGTCCTGGTCGGACTGGGGCGCACTGGATTTCGAAGCCATGCTGCAACGCGCCCGGCGCGAGTTTCCCGGGCAACCAATCGATGTGGTGGGCCACAGCTTCGGTGGCTGTGCCGTGGGCCTGGCGGCCTCCGCCGGGGAAATCCGCCGCGTGGCGACCATGGGCGCGCAGTTCGCCTACTGGCGCGACTACGAGCCCCGGCTGCGCTGGCGCATGCTGGGCAAATGGCATGTGCTGATGCCCCTGCTGACCGGCTTCTACGGCTACTTCCCGGGCAAGCGCCTGGGCTGGATGGAGGACACCCCCGCCGGCGTGGTCCGCGACTGGGCCACCCCGCATCCACGCTATGAAGGCCGCCCCAGTGGCCGCAGGCTCACCGGCGCGCGCAGCGGCCAGCCCTTCGCCCAGGTCACGGCCAACGTGCTCGCCATCAGCCTCAGCGACGACCCCTTCGGCACGGTGGCGGCCATTGAGCGCCTGCTGGGCTACTTCAGCCACAGCGCCCGCACCCATTTGCGCATCGCCCCGCAGGATATCGGCGAAACCGAGGTCGGCCATTTCGCCTTTTTCCACAGCCGCTTCGACACCCGGCTCTGGCCCATCATCCTGAGCTGGCTGCGCCACGGCGAACTCGACAGCCGCAGCCCGGGACGGGTAGTGCCGCGCGCCTGAGCCGCCCTTCTCGCCCGGCGGCAGGTGCTCCGGCCTCGATTTGCTGGCATCCTTGGCCGCCTGAAAAGGTCGCTGCAGCCCGGCGACCCACGCGAAACACCTCACAGCATCAAGGTAAGGCGCCCATGGCATCTGCGAACAAGCAACACAAAAGGGCCCAGCGGGCGAAAACCAAGGCCAAGCAAAACCGCGCCAAGCGCACGGCACCCACTTCGGAACTGGAGCTGGACCCCAACGACAGCCGCATCGACTTCGAGTCGGTGGACCTGACCGAGCTGTTCGTGAAAATGCTCGACGCCGAGAAAACCAGCCTGCAGGCCATGTGCACCGTGTTCCTCTCGGACCCGTTGCTGGAGCTGGTGTATGAGCAGGAAGGCGACGAAGGCGCCACGGATTTCATCCTTGCGGCGCTGATCGAGTACCGCAACTGGTCCACCGAAGCCGACGAGGCGGCGGCGCTGGAGTGGATCGAGTCCGAGGCCTTCCGCAACGACTACATGGCCGCGTCCCAGGCGCTGTTCAGCACCAAGGACTGAGCCGCCGACAGGCATGAAAAAAGGGCGCATTCAGCAATGAATGCGCCCTTTTCATTTCAGCTACAGAAGCCGAGCCGAGACTCAGGCCGCTTCCAGCCGAGGAATTTCCATGCCGATGCGCGAACTGGCGAAGTTCAGGTCGCCGCTGGCGATGGACTGGGCCTTGAAGCCTGCGCCGATCAGGTCACGGACATACAGCTTGTTGTAGATGAACATGAACACCAGGTTGCTCAGGCCGAAAGTGAACATGGCCAGCAGGAACATGATGGCTGCCCATTTCCAGTCGGCGCGGAACAGTGCCGGGATGAAACCGAAGAAGAACACGGTCCAGGAGAAACCAACTGGCGCTTCCTTGATGGCTCCGGTGTTCGGGTTTTTGAAGATGATTTTAGTGAACGCCATGCGCGTCTCCTTGCCGCCCCATTTTGAGGAACCAACGACCGGGCGATCGCCATTGGACCCTGAATGCTCATTCTTCGAGCCGGGACCGTCAGCCATGCCATAGGCAAGTGCGGACAATCAGGAGCATGGGCCGGCGCGGATGGATCAGGGGGAGGGAAGCGGAAGACGGATTCAGAGTCCCGACAAGCATTCAATCCCTTGCAATACAGCGCTATTCCCTAGCTCCTCTCACGCAGGCACGCAAGAGCTCTTATCGAAGAGCGCGCAGGCTACTATTTCGCCAGCGGGCTGTCCATGAAACGCCATGTAACAAGTCACAGATCCAATAAAAAAAGCCGCGGTCAATGCTGACAGCGGCCTTTTTGTATGGCAAAGCGTCAAACCGTCAGTTCAGCACCAGGGCGCCCTTGCCCTCGATCTTGCGCCGACGGGCCACCAGCAGGCCGGCGGCGATCACCAGGATGCTCAGCAGGCCGGTGGCGAGGATCTCCACCCGATGCTCTTCCTGGAACAGCATGATGCCCAGGATCGCCACGATGAACACGATCACCGCGTAGGTCAGGCCGGGGAACAGCCACATGCGGAAGGCGATCTTTTCGCCAGCCGCCACGCGCTTCTGGCGCATGCGCAGTTGCGACACGGCGATCACCAGGTACACCAGCAGGGCGATGGCGCCGGAACTGGCCAGCAGGAACTCGAACACCGCCGCCGGGGCCACGTAGTTGGCGAACACCGCGAGGAAGGCCGCAGCGGTGGACAGGATCACCGCCCAGTAAGGCGTGCCGCTGGCATTGGTGCGCTTGGCCGCTGCCGGGGCATCGCCACGCTTGCCCAGGGAGAAGAGCATGCGCGAGGCGGTATAGAGCGCCGAGTTCAGGCAACTGGTCACCGCCACCAGCACCACCAGGTCAACGATCAGCTTGGCGTTGGGAATGCCCATGCGGTCAAGCACGGTCTGGTAGGAGCCGACCTGGGCCAGGCTTGGGTCGTTCCACGGCACCAGGGCCACGACGATGAAGATCGACACCAGGTAGAACAGGCCGATCCGCCAGATCACCGAGTTGGTGGCCTTGGAGATCTGCTTGCCCGGGTTGTGGGATTCTGCCGCGGCGATGGTAACGATCTCGGTCCCCATAAAGGAGAACATGGTGGTCAGCATGGCCGCCAGCACCGCGCCCATGCCGTTGGGCATGAAGCCCTGGGTATCCACCAGGTGCGAGACACCGCTGACCTGGCTATTGGGCAGCAAGCCGCAAATGGCCGCCAGGCCGAGGATCACGAAGCCGATGATGGCCACCACCTTGATCAGGGCGAACCAGAACTCGAACTCGCCGTAGTTCTTCACGCTGAACAGGTTGGTGGCGGTCAGCAGCAACGTGATCACCAGGGTGAAGACCCAGATCGCCACGTTGGGGAACCAGGCATGCAGGATGGTCGCGGCGGCGTTGGCTTCCAGCGGGATCACCAACACCCAGAACCACCAGTACAGCCAGCCGATGGTGAAACCGGCCCAGTGGCCGATGGCGCGATCGGCGTAAGTCGAGAACGAACCGGTGTCCGGCGAGGCGACCGCCATTTCCGCCAGCATGCGCATCACCAGCACCACCAGGGTGCCAGCGGCGGCATAGGCCAGCAGCACGGCCGGGCCGGCCTCGGCGATGGCGTGGCCGGAGCCGACGAAAAGACCTGCGCCGATCACACCGGCAATCGACAGCATGGTTACATGCCGCGGTTTGAGCCCCTGTTCGAGGTCATTGGAGAGTTGCGTACCGCTCATGAAAAGCACCTTTGCAACGAAAAAAGAATCACTCCACCCGGGCTGGATTGGCTCTCGTAAAAAGAATCCAACAGGGCGTTCTTTATTTCGCACGCAAGATTTGCGCCAAAATGTTACAGAGTCCCGGGCAACGGGGGTTGGCGAGCCGACCGACGGGATTCCCAACTCCTTGAGATCAATGGCATTTCGCCATTTCGTTACCGGGCGACTCACTTGTCGGACAATCCGGCGCACCAGAAACACACCCGAAAAGTGGGCGATGAGCGATTAGAGTGCAGATCCATGACCTTTGGCCCGTAAACCCTTCCAACACCCGGCCAAAGCTGGCACCATCGCGCCTTTTTTTACGCGACACCTACCGGATTCCAGGCGAATCCAGGGTTCAAACGGGCGTTCGGTTGTTGATGGGGCGACAGTCTTCTGTGCTGATGCGACAACCTGCCACACACCGTCCGTTTACCTCCGGTAGCGCTGTTGGCTGCGATTCGAACCCTATGCTAGCTTGGCGCCTCGCCAGGAAGGCCGCCAACAGCAGGAGCACAATGAACTCTATGAGGACCGCACATGGCTGAGGCCACGCCCGCGCTTGAAATCCGCAACTTGCACAAACGCTACGGCACTCAGGAGGTACTCAAAGGTATCTCGCTGACCGCACGCGACGGTGACGTGATATCGATCCTGGGTTCCTCCGGCTCCGGCAAGTCCACTTTCCTGCGCTGCATCAACCTGCTGGAAAATCCGCACCAGGGGCAGATCCTGGTCGCCGGCGAAGAGCTCAAGCTCAAGCCCGCGAAAAACGGCGAGCTGGTGGCCGCCGACGGCAAGCAGATCAACCGCCTGCGCAGCGAAATCGGTTTCGTCTTTCAGAATTTCAATCTCTGGCCGCACATGAGCGTGCTCGACAACATCATCGAGGCACCGCGCCGGGTGCTGGGCCAGAGCAAGGCCGAAGCCATCGAAGTGGCCGAGGCACTGCTGGCCAAGGTCGGCATCGCCGACAAGCGCCACGCCTACCCGGCCCAGCTTTCCGGTGGCCAGCAGCAGCGCGCCGCCATCGCCCGCACCCTGGCGATGCAACCCAAAGTCATCCTGTTCGACGAGCCGACCTCGGCCCTGGACCCGGAAATGGTCCAGGAAGTCCTCAACGTGATCCGCGCCCTGGCCGAAGAAGGCCGCACCATGCTGCTGGTCACCCACGAAATGAGCTTTGCCCGTCAGGTCTCCAGTGAAGTGGTGTTTCTGCACCAGGGCCTGGTAGAAGAACAAGGATCGCCACAGCAGGTCTTCGAGAACCCGCTTTCGGCACGCTGCAAACAATTCATGTCCAGCAACCGCTAACGGAGCTACACGCATGCAGAGCTATAAGAAAATCCTCCTGGCCGCTGCCGTCACCCTGGCGTTCAGTGCCAGCGCTGCCGCCGAGACCCTGAAGATGGGCATCGAAGCAGCCTACCCGCCGTTCAACAACAAGGACGCCAGCGGCCAAGTGGTCGGCTTCGACAAAGACATCGGCGACGCCCTGTGCGCCAAGATGAAAGTCGAATGCACCGTGGTCACCTCCGACTGGGACGGCATCATCCCGGCCCTGAACGCGAAGAAGTTCGACTTCCTGATCTCTTCGCTGTCGATCACCGACGAGCGCAAGCAAGCGGTGGACTTCACCGACCCGTACTACTCCAACAAGCTGCAGTTCATCGCGCCCAAGGCCAAGACCGAGTTCAAGACCGACAAGGCCTCGCTCAAGGGCAAGATCATCGGCGCACAACGGGCGACCCTGGCCGGCACCTGGCTGGAAGATCAACTGGGCGACGACATCACCATCAAGCTCTACGACACCCAGGAAAACGCCTACCTGGACCTGACCTCCGGCCGCCTGGACGCGATCCTGGCCGACAAGTACGTCAACTACGAGTGGCTCAAGAGCGAAGCCGGCAAGCCTTACGAGTTCAAGGGCGATCCGGTTGAAGAAAGCGACAAGATCGGCATTGCCGTACGCAAGAAAGATCCTCTGCGCGAGAAGCTGAACGCCGCCCTGAAGGAAATCGTGGCCGACGGCACTTACAAGAAGATCAACGACAAGTACTTCCCGTTCAGCATCTATTGATACTGACTTGCCTGACCGGCGCCCGCCCCCTGGGCGCCGGTCCTTAGCAAAGCCATCCAGACCCCATGAATATCGATCTCTACGGATTCGGCCCGGCGCTCGCCGCCGGCGCGCTGATGACCGTCAAGCTGGCCCTCTCGGCGTTGTGCCTGGGGCTGGTGCTCGGTCTGCTCGGCGCCTTGGCCAAGACTTCTCCGTACAAGCCGCTGCAATGGCTTGGCGGCGCTTATTCGACCCTGGTGCGCGGCGTTCCGGAGCTGCTCTGGGTCCTGCTCATCTACTTCGGCACGGTCAACCTGATGCGGGCCCTGGGCGAGTTCTTCGGCAACCCCGAGCTTGAACTCAACGCCTTCGCCGCCGGGGTGATCGCCCTTGGCCTGTGCTTCGGCGCCTACGCCACCGAAGTGTTCCGCGGCGCGATCCTGGCCATTCCCAAGGGTCACCGCGAGGCCGGCATGGCCCTGGGCCTGTCGAAATGGCGGATCTTCACCCGGCTGATCATGCCGCAGATGTGGCGCATCGCCCTGCCGGGCCTGGGCAACCTGTTCATGATCCTGATGAAGGACACTGCCCTGGTGTCGGTGATCGGCCTGGAAGAAATCATGCGTCACTCGCAGATTGCAGTGACCGTTTCCAAGCAGCCGTTCACCTTCTACATGGTCGCCGCCTTCATGTACCTGGGCCTGACCGTGCTGGCCATGACCGGCATGCACTTCCTGGAAAAACGCGCCGCTCGCGGCTTCGCAAGGAGCGCCCAATGAACTGGGAAGTGATCATCAAATGGCTGCCGAAACTGGCTCAGGGCGCAACCCTGACCCTGGAGCTGGTGGCCATCGCGGTCATCGCCGGCCTGTTGCTGGCGATCCCCCTGGGCATCGCCCGCTCGTCGCGGCTGTGGTACGTGCGCGCCCTGCCCTACGCCTACATTTTCTTCTTCCGCGGCACGCCGCTGCTGGTGCAGCTGTTCCTGGTGTACTACGGGCTGGCGCAGTTCGATGCGGTGCGTGAAAGCGCTCTGTGGCCCTACCTGCGCGATCCGTTCTGGTGCGCCACCGTGACCATGACCCTGCACACCGCGGCCTACATCGCCGAGATCCTGCGCGGTGCGATCCAGGCCATCCCGCCGGGTGAAATCGAGGCCGCGCGGGCCCTGGGCATGTCCCGACCCAAGGCTTTGTTCTACATCATCCTGCCGCGCGCCGCGCGGATCGGCCTGCCGGCCTACAGCAACGAAGTGATCCTGATGCTCAAGGCCAGTGCCCTGGCCAGCACCGTGACCCTGCTGGAACTGACCGGCATGGCACGCACCATCATCGCCCGCACCTACCTGCCGGTGGAGATTTTCTTCGCCGCCGGGCTGTTCTACCTGGTGATGGCCTACGTCCTGGTACGCGGCTTCAAGCTGCTGGAACGCTGGCTGCGGGTCGACGCCTGCCAGGGACGCTGACCTTCCCCCGCTCCCGCCCGGGAGCGGGCCTGCCCGGACCCACCGCCCATGCCCTCGATCCTCCAAGGCCCCGCGCTGCTCGATCGTTTCCAGGCCCTGGACGGCTTCCTGCTTGAACACCAGGCGCTCTGGCGCCCGCGCCCGTTCAACCATCTGCAACTGCCGTGGGAAACCGCTCACCCCGAACTGGCCCAGTGGCTGCGCCAGCGCTCCCTGGAGGACGCCGAAGCGGCTCATAACCACCCGGAGCTACTCCAGGCACCCGCGCCCTTTGCCCAACTGGCGGAGCAGGCCCGAGCGCTCGGCGCGGTGGGCGAACTCCCCATAAAGGCCCTGCCCGCGCATCACCCGCGCCTCAATGTCGACGTGCCCGGGCGCAAATGGCAGCAGATCGAAGCCTTCGCCGCCTGCCTGCAATTCGAGCGCGCGCCGGCTCACTGGCTCGACTGGTGCTCCGGCAAGGGCCACCTCGGCCGGCGCCTGCTGCAACCCGGGCAGCAACTGACCTGCCTGGAATACGACCCGGCGCTGATCGACAGTGGCGAGCAACTGAGCCGGCACCACGGTTTGCCCGCCCGCCATCTGCACCAGGACGTGCTGGCCGATGACACCGCCCAGCACCTGCGCGCCGAGCACAGTCCGGTGGCCCTGCACGCGTGCGGCGATCTGCATGTGCGCTTGATCCAGTTGGCCAGCCAGCAGGGTTGTCCACAGCTGGCCATTGCCCCTTGCTGCTACAACCGCACCCGCGCCAGCCACTACCAGGGGTTATCCACAGCCGCCCGGGCATCGCGCCTGCAACTGTCCCTGGAAGACCTGGCCCTGCCCATGAGCGAAACCGTCACCGCTGGCGCCCGGGTCCGGCGCCAGCGCGACCGCTCCATGGCCCGGCGCCTGGCCTTCGACCTGCTGCAACGGCAAGTGCGCGGGGTCGACCAATACCTGCCAACGCCTTCGCTGCCCAGCCACTGGCTGGACAAGCCGTTCGCCGACTACTGCCGCGACCTGGCCGCGCTCAAGGACTTATCCACAGGCGATTGCCAGGATTGGGCCGCCCTCGAAGCCGCCGGCTGGCAGCGCCTGGCCCAGGTGCGCAACCTGGAACTGCTGCGGGGCCTGTTCCGCCGCCCACTGGAATTGTGGCTGGTGCTGGACCGTGCGCTGTTTCTACAAGAACAGGGCTATGCCGTGCGCCTCGGAACCTTCTGCCAGGCCCCCTTGACCCCACGCAATCTGCTCCTGCTGGCAGAGCGCCGGTAATCGCCCCCTTCGACCCACGCTCGCTGTGCATCACTGCCGCCAGTGGCCTCACCAACGCACGTCGGACACCCACGGCAAACCCGCCCCTTTGAAAGTCGCCTATCAAACCGGGGGATATGCCTCAACTTCACAAAAGAAAAAAACCAAGCTCATTACGCCTACTAGTCTGTAAGGCGTACCGGACACAGGCAGCCCCCAAGCAACAGAGCTGGCACAACGAAAGCGCTCATCTTTCGACAGGAAGTCGCCAAGTCCACCCTCACTGACAGGGAGTCAACCATGAACGTCATCGACCCTCAGGCACACACCTACGAAACCCTGCAAAAGGGTTTCAACTTGCGCTGGCCGCCCAGTATCGAACAGGGCGCAAAGCGGATTTATGTCTGCACAACCCCGGAGCAAGCCCTGACGGCAGCCAATACCGCACTGCGTGAGGGCTATCGCATCACGGTGCGCAGTGGCGGCCACTGCTACGAGGGTTTTGTCTCCAACAGGTTGAGCGGCGAGACAGAAAGCCTGGCAATCATCGACATCGGTGAAATGAAAGGCCTGAAGTACGACGAGAACCAATCCATCACCTCGCCCTGGGACAGCCGCCACAGCAAATATCGATTCATGGCATTGACCGGCAACCAGAACTGGGACGGCTACCTGTCGCTGTACAAGCAGGCCGGGCGCACCCTTCCTGGCGGCTCGTGCTATTCAGTCGGCGTGGGCGGACACATCAGCGGCGGCGGTTATGGATTGTTATCGCGCCTGCAGGGCCTGACCGTGGATTGGGTCACCGGAGTCGACATTCTGGTACCGGTCGGAAACTCGCGGCAACTGGCGTTCCGGCATGTTCGCGCGGACAGTCCCTCGGCCAACGACAAGGCATTGTTTAGCGCCTGTTGCGGGGCCGGCGGTGGCAACTTCGGCATCATCATCGGCTACTACTTCGACCAACTGCCCCAAGCCCCGCAGAAAGCCTACTGGATTCCCCTGGCCTACCCGTGGAAAGAGCTGATTCCCAACTTCTCGAACTTCCTGCGAGCCTATTGGCAATGGTTCTCGGATAACGACGCCAACGCGACCAGCCCGGTGGAAGGCGTTGGCAACGGTGGCTTGTTCACCCTGCTGAAACTCAACCATGTGGACACCTCCGACCATGTGGTGCTGGCGATCCAGTACACCGGCCCCAATGGCCGGGTCGGCGGCGCCAACGACATACCGCTCAACGACTTCATCAGCAAGATGAACGCCGCCGCGGGCATCACGCCGACCCTGCATGACGGCTTCATCGCACCTAACATTGCCCCGCTCAGGCACCCGCTCGCCGGCAGGAAATTCAGAGGCGCGGTGCCTGAACACACGGCGATGGACTGGCTGTACGTCACTCAAATGATCAACGGCTCGGGCAACAATCAGCGGGGCAAATACAAGTCTGACTATCAGGTCGAACAGTTCTCCGAGCAGGCCTGCAACGCGCTGCTGACGCACTTGACCGAAGCGACCGCAGACAAACGCTTCAGCCAGTCGCTGGTACAGATCGACTCCTACGGCGGGGCCATCAATGAAAAGGGCATGGGCACGACCGCCGTTCCTCAACGAAACTCACTGCTTAAAACCCAATACCAGACGTACTGGACCCATGCGGCCGATGACGCGGAGCAAATAGCCTGGATTCGCAACATCTTCACCGCCGTGCATGGCGGCAAGCCGAAACGCCCCGCCTACGATGGCTGCTATATCAACTACCCCGACGTCGACATGAAGTACACCGATACGGGCGCGGTCGATCCCCACTGGCTGAACCTGTACTACGGCTGGAACAGCGAGCTCATCACCAGGCTTTGCAAGCTGAAAGCCGCCATCGACCCGCACAACCTGTTCCGTCATGAACTGTCCATTCCGGCCACAAGGACCGAGTAGGTTCCGGCCTGGACCCAGCACCCAGGCATAACCACAGCCTGCTCGATCAAGCCTCCCGGCGACCCTGCGCCATCGGCTTGACGAGCAGGCTGCATGCCTCTGCGACAGGGCGTCGCAACCTGTGGATAAGTCTGTTGATGGAATCTTGAAAATGCCCAGGATTGCAGGACGTGCAAGCGCAATCCGCAACTGGTCATTTTTTGTTCATAAAATAAAATCCCGAAAAAACAGCCAGTTGCAAAAAGATGAGAACGGCTGCACAAATCCGGCAGTTTCTCGCCCCGGCCGCCCATCCGTTGTGCATAAACACCTGAGCGAACGGGCATAACGCCCTGCGCTCAGGTGCCTGGGAGCGACCTCAGGCAAGGGCCTGATAACGCCCCCCCTGCCTACTCATCCCTACTCATCGGCCCGAGCCGGGATCCACCACTCTTCGCCCCGGGCGGTGCTGATGTACTCCGGCCAGCGGAAATCATGGGGCACCTTGAAGTCCTCGGGCAGCAGCGGCGCCTGCCAGCGGCTGCCGCCGATACCGCCACCGGTACGCTCGACGAACTCGGCCTTGGCCGCGCTGAGCAGCGCTTCGTCGGTCAGCAGGTCGACCAGGGTCGCGGCGATGGTCTTGGCCGCCACCTCGATCATCGGATCGATGGTCTGGCGAATGCCGCCCAGGGCGTTGGACACCCAGTCCGGATAGACCGTGCCCGGCGGCGCGCTGAGCATCGGCCGGGCCACCAGCAGACGCACGGTCGGGCAGTGCCAGGTGTATTCCGGGTAGTCGTCGGAGGTCAGGTAGTTCTGCCAGGCGGGCATTTGCAGGCGCATCTGGCGTTCGCATTCCTGGGGCTCGATCAGTTCTTCGGTGGCCGGCAGGAAGGGCTTGTCCATGGCTTCCAGGCCGAGGTTGCGCTGGATCTCGCGGGCAATCTCCCGCGCGTCTTCATCCCACTGCGGGGCCCCCACCGCCGCCAGGTTGTCGTAGGTGGCCTGGGCCATGACGTGGTTGGGCAGGCCGCCCCGGGACTTGCAGACCCAGGTCTTTTTCCAGCGGCAGCCGGTAGCCATGGCCGCTGCCGCGGCGTTGTTGTCCATCACCTGGGAGATGGTTTCGGCCTGCTCGATGGAGTCGCAGCGCAGCAGGTACTGGATCTGCGACAGGTGCGGCGGCAGGTTGTCGGCGGTGGCCTGGCCGGCGGTGAGGATCGCTTCGTTGTAGCTCCACAGGCCGGTGAACGGCAGGGTCGAGCGGCGCAGGCTTTCGTTCAGGGTGTAGAAATGCACCAGGGCGTCGTTGGCTCCCGGGGCCCGGGCCGCCAGGTGGTTCTGCGGGATCGGGCTGTAACGGTCGGCAGCGATCCAGTGTTCCGGATCCTCGCAGGTGAAGCTGTAGATGTAGGCGTAGGCGATGCCGCAGTGGGTGTCCCAGGTGGTGGTGTTGTTCAGCGGCAGCATGTAGGTCGGGTGGAAGCTGATGGCCGCGTCCAGGTCATCGTAGTAACCCTTGGCGGCGTGGACCGGCTTGGAGGCGCGGAGCTTTTCCGCCGGCTCGCCGAAGAACCTGATGCTGCCCTGCAGGCCGAATTCCACCATGGTCGCCTTGGCCGCCAGGGCCCCGCCGAGGGCGCTGATGCCCAGGGCCGAATGCGGGTCGGTGTGCCCCGGAGCAAAGCGCGACAGGCCATCACGCGGCTGCTTGCGGGTGGTCGCCGCCTGGCAGTTGCCGGGCACCGCGTCGTACTCGCCGTAGGTGGCCAGCAGCGGCCCCTGGCCCTGGGTGAAGGTGGCGCAGAAGGCCGTGGGCATGCCGCCGCTGGCGCGTTCAACGGTAAAGCCCTCGGCTTCCAGCAACTGCACATACCAGGCGCTGGACTTGTACTCACGGAACGCCGGCTCGGCGTAATGCCAGATGATCTGGTGCCAGTCCGACAATTGCTGGCGGTGGCGCTCAACCCAATCGAGAGCGAATGCTTTGTAGCGGGACATGCGCGGCACTCCTGGTTATCCAGGTTCCGGCCGGCCGCTGTCCGGACGCCTCGGCGTCCGTTCCAGGCCTGCAGGACCTCTTGTTGTTATAGGGATGGTCCGGTTGGCTGTGCCCGGATCGCGGTCCAGTATTGGTGAAGCAGCGATGACATCAATCGAATTTTTTCGCCAGCAATGTCAAAGAAAATTGACCAATACGGCGCCGCCGCGGCCCATACTGCGACGCGCCCAGCCGCGCCTCGGAGCCCTGCCTGGGGCCGTCGTACACAGGTTCCCCTGACCCGGAGGTTGTATGCGTTACCCCTCGATCACCGCCCTGCGCGCCCTCGACGCGGTCGCCCGGCTAGGCAGCGTGACCGCCGCCGCCCAGCAGCTGAGCCTGACCCGCAGCGCCATCAGCCACCAGATCATCAGCCTCGAACAGAGCCTGGGGTTTGCCCTCACCGAACGGGTCGGGCGCGGCATTGGCCTGACCTACCAGGGCGAGTGCTACGCCCGCGAAGTACGACGCATCCTGGCGGATATCCAGGACGCCGGGCGGCGTTTCGACGGCCAGGCGGTGTCGGGCAAATTGCGCATCAGCTGCAACCCGGGCTTCGCCAGTTTCTGGCTGTGCAACCACATCAACGGCTTCCTGCGCCAGTACCCCCAGGTGCAGCTACAGGTGGTCAGCCCGCGCGCTCAGGACGACACCAGCGATGCCGAGGCTGACCTGTTCATCGCCTACGGCATCGGCGACTGGCCGGGGCTGCTGGTGGAACAGATCGTCACCCTGCGCTTCTCGCCGGTGTGCAGCCCGCGCCTGATCAACGCCATTGGCGGCCTGAAGAGCCCGCTGGAGCTCAAGGACTTTCCGCTGATCCACATGAGCGACAGCAGCGACTGGCGGGTCTGGCTGGCGGCCGCCGGGGCCAGCCAGGTCAACCCCGACCGCGGCATTACCTTCTCCGATGCGCACTGCGCGCAGTCGGCCTGCATCGCCGCGCAAGGCGTGGCCATCGGCGACAACCTGCTCAGCGGCGACGCCCTGGCCCGCGGCCTGCTGGTGCGCCCGTTCGACATCAGCATCAGTGCCCTGCGCGGTTATTTCCTGGTGATCGACCCGGCCAAGGCCGAGCGACCGGCGGTCCAGGCCTTCAGCGACTGGCTGAAAAACCAGCTGCAAACCAGCGCTCAAAGCATCAGCGACGGCCCGCAGATCGAGCCTTGAAGAGCGGGCCGAATGGAAAATTTCACTCACCAATGAGGCAAAAATTATTCCATTGATGTGGCGTTGCTTTTCACAATAATGAGCCGACCACCTGCTGCACACACAATAAAAATTCAATCGTGCAGGTGGGCTTCCGGGAGATTTCTGAAGTGTCCAGTAGCCCCTCGACTCAACTCAGCGCCCAAGGAATCAGCCAGTTTTACGGCAACTTCACCGCCCTGGATGGCATTGACCTCGACGTTCGCCAAGGCGAATTCCTCACCTTGCTCGGCCCCTCCGGCTCAGGCAAGACCACCCTGTTGATGATCCTCGCGGGCTTCCTCACCCCCAGCGCCGGCAAGCTGCTGGAGCGTGGCGTGGACATCAGCCGGCGGCCGGCGGAAAAACGCAACTACGGCATGGTGTTCCAGGGCTACGCGCTGTTCCCGCACATGAGCGTGGCCGACAACGTCGCCTACCCGCTGCGCATTCGTGGAGTGAAGGCCGAAGAGCGCCAGCGCCGGGTCAAGCACATCCTCGACGTGGTGGGCCTGGGGGCTCATCTGGACAAGAAACCCTCCGAGCTTTCCGGCGGCCAGCAGCAACGCGTGGCCATTGCCCGGGCCCTGGTGTTCGAGCCGGACATGCTGCTGCTCGACGAGCCCCTCTCGGCCCTCGACAAGAACCTGCGCGAGCAGTTGCAGACCGAGCTGCAACGCATCCACCGCCAGGTCGGCACCAGCTTCGTCTTCGTCACCCACGACCAGGGTGAAGCCCTGGCCCTGTCGACCCGCATCGCCATCTTCAACCAGGGGCGGCTGGCGCAGATCGACACCCCGGAAACCATCTACGACCGGCCGAAAAACCGCTTCGTCGCCGAGTTCCTCGGCAAGATGAACCTGTTCCCGCTGCAGGGCCTTTCCCGCACCGGCAGCCAGGCCAGCGGCCGCTTTGGCGACAACCCGCTGCACGCCACCACGACCGGGGACATCAGCAGCCAGCCGCAGCTGCTGGCGGTGCGCCCGGAACACATGACCCTGCACACCGAGCGCCCGCAAGCGGGGGAACACAACGTGCTGCCCGCCTGCCTTGGCGAGCGGGTCTACCAGGGGTCCAGCACTCATCTGGCGCTGAACATCAGCCCGCAAATGGCACCGGTCAACCTCTCGGTGCCTGGCGATCACCCCGGCGCCCGCTTGCCCAGCGGCACCCCGGTGTGGCTGAGCTGGCCCGTGCGCCACAGCCTCCTGCTGGAAGCCTGAGCCGGCCACGCTCGCTGTCGACCGTTTTCGTAGAAAGCCAATAACACTATCGGCCGGCGCCTTGCGCATCGGCCTCGCGAGGACTTGCCCCATGAGCCAGCACCACCAACGCGACTGCATCGAAATCCTCATCGAAAAAGCCCGTGGCGGGCAGGTCAGCCGCCGCACCTTCCTCCAGGCCATGGGCCTGCTGGCAGCGGTGCCGCTGGCGCTGCGCAGCGGCATCAGCTGGGCGGCGGACAAGCCCCTGGTGGTGGTCAACTGGGGCGGCGATGCGCTCAAGGCCTTTCGCAGCGCCTGGACCGACAGCTTCACCCAGAGCACCGGCATCCCGGTGCGCATCGACGGCGCCGGCCCCACCGAAGGCGCCATCCGCTCGCAGCTGGCCAGCGGCCGGCCAAGCTGGGACGTGGTGGATGTGGACAGCTACAGCGCCATGACCCTGGGCCGCGACAAGGTCCTGCAACCCCTGGACTACAGCGTGGTGCAACGCGACCTGGTGGCGCCGTCGCTGTCCCACGAGCACGGCATCGCCGGCTACCTGTTCAGCTACGTGATCGCCTGGGACAGCCAGAAATACGGCAACAACGGCCCCAAGGACTGGGCGGATTTCTGGAACGTGGAGAAATTCCCCGGCAAGCGCACCCTCTACAAATGGATGAACGGCATGCTCGAAGCCGCGCTGCTGGCCGATGGCGTGGCCGCCGACCAGTTGTACCCGCTGGACGTGCCCCGAGCCTTGCGCAAGATCGATGAGCTCAAGCCCCACGTCCTGTCGTTCTGGGGCTCGGGCGCGGAAAGCCAGCAACTGATGATCGAAGGCGAAGCCTCCATGGGCGCCATCTGGCACACCCGCGCCACCCTGCTCCACGAGGACAGCGACGGGCGCATCAAATGGGGCTTCGACAATGCCTTCCTCAACGCCAGCAGTTGGGGCGTGCTCAAGGACAACCCGGCGGGCGCCGCGCCGGCCATGCAGTTCATCCAGCACGCCTTGCAGCCGGCCGGCCAGTTGAAGCTGTTCGAAGCCCTGGGCAACGGCCCGTCCAACGCCGCCACCCAGCAACTGATGAGCGCCGAGCAGCGGGAGATCAACTGCGCCTCCGAAGCCAACATGAAGAAGCAGATCTTCCTCAATACCCAGTGGTACGCCGACCACTACTCCAGCACCCTGGAGCAGTACCTGACCCACCTCTCCAAGTGAGCCGTCGACCATGAGTGCAACCCGAACCGCGCGCCTGGAACGCAGCCTGCTGCTGTTCCCGCTGCCGCTGCTGCTGGTGGTGTTCTACCTGTTGCCGTTCTTCGGCGTGGTGAGCTGGAGCTTCACCCTGCCCGAGCCCGGAATCGAGCAGTACCAGCGCATTGCCACGGACCCGGCGATCCACGACATGCTCCTGCGCACCCTGCGCCTGTGCCTGACCGTGAGCCTCCTGGCCCTGGTGATCGGCTACCTGCTGGCCTACTGCTGGGTGTTCAGCCCGCCGTTCTGGCAGCGCATGGTGGAGATCTGCGTGTTCATCCCGTTCTGGATCTCGGTGCTGGTGCGGGCCTTCGGCTGGCTGATCGCCCTGCGCAGCAACGGCGTGGTCAATGACAGCCTGCTGTCCCTGGGCTGGATCGACCACCCGTTGCAGCTGACCCGCAACGAGCTGGGGGTGGTGATCGGCATGCTGCACTTCATGATTCCGTATGCGCTGTTCCCGCTGCTGTCGAGCATGCGCCAGCTGGATCAACGGGTGCTGCTGGCCTCGCGCGGCCTGGGGGCCGGCGCGCTGCGGACCTTCTGGCAAGTGCTGCTGCCGCAGACCCTGCCGGGGCTCTTGGGGGCCTTCATCATGGTCTTCGTGTTCTGCCTGGGCTTTTTCATCACCCCGGTGCTGCTGGGCGGCGGGCAGACGGTGATGATCGCCGAGTACGTGTTCCTGCAGATGTTCCAGACCAGCAACTGGGGCCTGGGCGCGGCCCTGAGCCTGGTGCTGCTGGCCCTGGTCAGCGCGCTGATCTGGCTGCTGCTGCGCGTCACCCGTGTCAATCGACTGGTGGGTTGAGGTCACTATGAATACACATCGCACTGCATTGAGTACCCGGCTGATCGCTGTGGTCGCCATGGCCTTCATGCTGTTCCCGCTGCTGACGGTGATCCCGGTGTCGTTCACCGCCAAGCGCTACCTGTCGATGCCGGACGGCAACTGGTCGCTGCGGCACTATGAGGCGCTGCTGAGCAACCCCGACTGGCTGTCGAGCATCGGCCAGAGCCTGGCGATTGCCAGCGCCACCAGCCTGATCGCCACCTTGCTGGCGGTGAGTTTCAGCCTCGGCATCTGGTACCTGCGCTCGCGCCTGGCGACCCTGCTGATCGGCCTGGTGCTGCTGCCCATGGCCATTCCGCCGGTGATCTCGGCGCTGGTGCTGTACTTCATGGAAACCAACCTCGGGCGCATCGCCCCGGGCTGGGGCTACGACACCTTGCCCGGGGTGGTGATCGCCCACGTGGTGATGGTGGTGCCCTACGGCGTGGTGACCATGCTGGTGGCCCTGAGCCAGGTGGACCGGCGCATCGAGCTGGCTTCGCGCAACCTCGGCGCGAGCCTGATGCAGACCACCTTCCTGGTGATGCTGCCGAACCTCAAGCTGGGGATCTTCTCCACCGCGCTGCTGAGCTTTGCCCTGTCCTGGGAGGAGGTGGCGGTGACCCTGTTCATCACCAGCGTCGACGTCAACACCTTGCCGCGGCGGATCTGGAGCGGCTTGCGGGACAACGTCGACCCCAGCGTGGCGGCGATCTCGGTGCTGCTGATCGGCCTGACCCTGCTGGTGCTCATGGGCCGCCTGGCCCTGCAATACGCCGCCCAGCGCCGCGCCCGCCCCTAGCCACCGCTACGTGGCGAGGGAGCTTGCTCGCGCTCGGGCGCGCAGCGGCCGCAACGCCTGAATCCGTGGTCAGCCTGCAAGATCCGGGATTCAGGCATTGGGCCGGCTTCGCCAGCCAGCGGGAGCAAGCTCCCTCGCCACGGTGCCCACCCTCCTCCTTGCCAACCTCCTCGGCTATCGGCCTTCGAGCTGACCGAAGTCATGCCCCGCGCCCACGGTTTTGTCCGATAGTGCGCCGCTCGCTGCACCCGGTTGCCCAGGCTCTTCTAGACTCAATGAGTGGTCGTATTCGGAACTGAGCAAGTCGCTTTCGTGCGGATCAATCAGAGGCAGCGTGTCAAGCTGCCCTTTATGCCCTGAACAGGTGCGGCAACGACCGCGCCGGGTACAACAAGATGCCCATTCAGGGTGCATGGCCAACGGCCTGAAACGCCGCGCTACCGTGACGTGGCAACCAGTGTCGCAGCCGACACTTTCGGACAGCCGACAACCACCAGGTGTGTCCGTGACCGTGAGGAATTGCTGTATGCCTGATGAAACACTGCACCTGCCGTTGATCCACGCCCTGCTGGAGCGTCACAAGGGCTCCCCGGGCGCGCTGTTGCCGATTCTCCACCAGATTCAGCAGGAGCTCGGCTACGTCCCCGATCTGGCCGTCCCGGACATCGCCCATGCGCTCAATCAGAGCCAGGCGGAAGTGCGCGGGGTGATCAGCTTCTACCATGATTTCCGCACCGCGCCGCCGGCGCGGCACATCCTGCGCCTGTGCCGTGCCGAGTCCTGCCAGAGCCGCGGCTCCGAGCAGCTGGCGGCGCAATTGCGCGAGCGCCTGCAGCTGGATGACCACGGCAGCAGCGCCGACGGTTCCATCAGCCTGCGACCGGTGTATTGCCTGGGGGCCTGTGCCTGTTCGCCGGCCCTGGAACTGGACGGGCAACTGCACGCCCGGGTCAGCGCCGAACGCCTGGATGCGCTGCTGGACAGCTGCCGGGAGGACGCGTGATGCCGAGCCTCTATCTGCCCTGTGATTCCCTGGCCCGGGCCGTGGGCGCCGACGCGGTGGCCGCCGCCATCGCCGCCCAGGCCGAACAGCGCCACCTGCCGCTGCAACTGCAACGCACCAGCTCCCGTGGCCTGTACTGGCTGGAGCCGCTTTTGGAAGTCGACACCCCGGACGGGCGCCTGGGCTTTGGCCCGCTGAGCGTCGCCGACGTGCCTTCGTTGCTCGATGCCCTGCAAGGCGATCCCGCCAGCCATCCCCTGGCCCTGGGCCGGGTGGAAGACCTGCCCTATCTGAAAAGCCAGCAACGCTTGCTGTTCGCCCGCGCCGGTATTACCCGGCCGCTGTCCCTGGCGGACTATCGGGCCCATGGCGGCTTCGAGGGGCTGGACCGTTCCATCGCCCTGGGCGGTGAGCAGACCGTGGCCGCGGTGCTCGATTCCGGCCTGCGTGGCCGTGGCGGCGCGGCGTTCCCCGCCGGGATCAAATGGCGCACCGTGCGCGACACGCCGCCGCAGCAGAAGTACGTGGTGTGCAACGCCGACGAAGGCGACTCCGGCACCTTCGCCGACCGCATGCTGATGGAAGGCGACCCGTTCCTGCTGATCGAAGGCATGGCCATTGCCGGCCTCGCGGTCGGCGCCAGCTACGGCTACATCTACGTGCGCTCGGAATACCCACAGGCGGTGGCGACCCTGCGCGAGGCCCTGGACATCGCCCGGGATGCCGGTTACCTCGGGGCCAATGCCGGCGGCAGCGGCCAGGCCTTCGACCTGGAAGTACGGGTCGGCGCCGGGGCCTATATCTGCGGCGAGGAAACCGCCCTGCTGGACTCCCTGGAAGGCAAGCGCGGCATCGTCCGCGCCAAGCCGCCGATCCCGGCGTTGCAAGGCCTGTTCGGCCAGCCGACCCTGGTGCACAACGTGCTGACCCTGGCCTCGGTGCCGCTGATCCTGGAAAAGGGCGCGGCCTTCTATCGCGACTACGGCATGGGCCGCTCCCTGGGCACCATGCCCTTTCAACTGGCGGGCAACGTGCGTCATGGTGGCCTGGTGGAACGGGCCTTCGGCCTGACCCTGCGCGAGCTGGTGGAAGGCTACGGCGGCGGCACTGCCAGCGGCCGGCCGCTGAAGGCCGCGCAAGTGGGCGGCCCTCTTGGCGCCTGGGTGCCGCCGGCGCAGTTCGATACGCCGCTGGATTACGAAGCCTTCGCCGCCATGGGCGCGATGCTCGGCCACGGCGGCGTGGTGGTCGCCGATGACAGCCTGGACATGGCCCACATGGCGCGCTTCGCCCTGCAATTCTGCGCCGAGGAATCCTGCGGCAAATGCACCCCGTGCCGCATCGGTTCGACCCGCGGCGTGGAGGTCATCGACCGCCTGCTGGCCGCGCCACAGGCCGAGGATCGCCAGACCCAGGCGATCATCCTCAAGGACCTGTGCGACACCCTGCAATACGGCTCGCTGTGCGCCCTGGGCGGGATGACGTCCTACCCGGTGGCCAGCGCCCTGAAGCACTTCCCCGCCGACTTCGGTCTGGCGCCCTCGGAGGCCGAGCAATGATCAGCATTTTCGACCCAGCCACAGACATCGACCTCAATGCCGTGGACTTCGGCACCCCGGCCCGCGACAGCCAGGTGCAGGTCAGCCTGAACATCGACGGGCGCAGCATCAGCGTGCCCCAGGGCACTTCGGTAATGCGCGCCGCAGCCCTGATGGGCACCACCATCCCCAAACTCTGCGCCACCGACAGCCTGGAAGCCTTCGGCTCGTGCCGCATGTGCCTGGTGGAGATCGACGGCATGCGCGGCTACCCGGCCTCCTGCACCACCCCGGTCAGCGAAGGCATGGTGGTGCATACGCAAACACCGAAGCTGGCGACCCTGCGGCGTAACGTGATGGAGCTGTACATCTCCGACCACCCGCTGGACTGCCTGACCTGCTCGGCCAACGGCAACTGCGAACTGCAGACCGTGGCCGGCCAGGTGGGCCTGCGGGAAGTGCGCTACGGCTATGACGGCGCCAACCACCTGCAAGACCAGAAAGACACCTCCAACCCCTACTTCGACTACGACCCGAGCAAGTGCATCGTCTGCAACCGCTGCGTGCGCGCCTGCGAGGAAACCCAGGGCACCTTCGCCCTGACCATCAGCGGCCGCGGCTTCGAATCCCGGGTCGCGGCGGCCGGTGGCGACAACTTCCTGGACTCCGAATGCGTGTCCTGCGGTGCCTGTGTGCAAGCCTGCCCCACCGCGACCCTGATGGAAAAAAGCGTGGTGGAAATGGGCCAGCCGGAACGCGCGGTGATCACCACCTGTGCCTACTGCGGGGTCGGCTGCTCGTTCCGCGCCGAGATGAAGGGCGACCAACTGGTGCGCATGGTCCCGGACAAGAACGGCCAGGCCAACCACGGCCACTCCTGCGTCAAGGGTCGCTTCGCCTGGGGCTACGCCACCCACCCGGACCGCATCACCAAACCGATGATCCGCAAGCACATCAGCGACCCGTGGCAGGAAGTCAGCTGGGACGAAGCGGTGACCTACGCCGCCAGCGAGCTGCGGCGCATCCAGTTCAAGTACGGCCGCGACTCCATCGGCGGCATCACTTCCAGCCGCTGCACCAACGAAGAGACTTACCTGGTGCAGAAACTGGTGCGGGCGGCCTTCGGCAACAACAACGTCGACACCTGCGCCCGCGTCTGCCATTCACCCACCGGCTACGGCCTCAAGCAGACCCTGGGGGAGTCCGCCGGCACCCAGAGCTTCGACTCGGTGATGCAGGCCGATGTGATCCTGGTGATGGGCGCCAACCCCAGCGACGCGCACCCGGTGTTCGGCTCCCAGCTCAAGCGGCGCCTGCGTGAAGGGGCCAAGCTGATCGTCATCGACCCGCGACGCATCGACCTGGTGGACTCGGTGCACGCCCGCGCCGAACTGCACCTGGCCCTGCGCCCGGGCACCAACGTGGCCATGCTCAATGCCCTGGCCCATGTGATCGTTACCGAGGGCCTGGTCAACCAGGCATTCGTCGAAGCCCGCTGCGAGCCGGAAGCCTTCGCCCAGTGGAGCGCCTTCGTCAGCCGCGCCGACAACTCGCCGGAAGTGCTCGGCGCCATCTGTGGCGTGCCCGCCGCCGATATCCGCGCCGCCGCGCGCTTGTACGCCACCGGCGGCAACGCGGCGATCTACTACGGCCTGGGCGTCACCGAACACAGCCAGGGCAGCACCTCGGTGATGGGCATTGCCAACCTGGCCATGGCCACCGGCAACATCGGTCGTGAAGGGGTGGGCGTGAACCCGCTGCGGGGCCAGAACAACGTCCAGGGCTCCTGCGACATGGGCTCCTTCCCCCACGAGCTGCCGGGCTACCGGCACATCTCCAACCAGACCGTGCGCCAGGAGTTCGAGCAGGCCTGGAACGTCACCCTGCAAGCCGACCCCGGGCTGCGCATTCCCAACATGTTCGAAGCGGCCCTGGGCGGCAGCTTCAAGGGCCTGTACTGCCAGGGCGAGGACATCGCCCAGAGCGACCCCAACACCCAGCACGTGACCGCCGCCCTGTCGGCCATGGAATGCGTGGTGGTGCAGGACATCTTCCTCAACGAAACCGCCAAGTTCGCCCATGTGTTCCTGCCGGGCAGCTCGTTCCTGGAAAAGGACGGCACCTTCACCAACGCCGAACGGCGCATCTCGCGGGTGCGCAAGGTCATGGAACCGCTGGGTGGCAAGGCCGACTGGGAAGGCACCCTGGCCCTGGCGGCGGCCCTGGGCTACCCGATGCACTACAGCCATCCCTCGGAAATCATGGATGAAATCGCCCGCCTGACCCCGACCTTCACCGGTGTCAGCTACGCCAGCCTGGACCGTCACGGCAGCCTGCAATGGCCGTGCAACGACGCCGCCCCGGACGGCACGCCGACCATGCACATCGACGAATTCGTGCGCGGCAAGGGGCGCTTCATGCTCACCGGCTACGTGCCCACCGACGAGAAGGTCAACAGCCGCTACCCGCTGCTGCTGACCACCGGCCGGATCCTCAGCCAGTACAACGTCGGCGCCCAGACCCGGCGCACCGACAACGTTGCCTGGCACGCCGAGGACCGCCTGGAAATCCACCCCACCGACGCCGAGAGCCGGGGCATCAACGAAGGCGACTGGGTCGGCATCGGCAGCCGCGCCGGGCAGACCGTGCTGCGCGCCCGGGTCACCGAGCGGGTGGCACCGGGGGTGGTCTACACCACCTTCCACTTCCCCGAGTCGGGGGCCAACGTGATCACCACCGACAACTCCGACTGGGCCACCAACTGTCCGGAGTACAAGGTCACGGCGGTGGAAGTCAGCCGCGTCTACCACCCTTCCGAATGGCAGAAGCGCTACCAGGCATTCAGCGACGAACAGCATCGCCTGCTGGACAAGCGCGGCCGCTCCCGAGATGGCAAGGCGGAGATGCGCCGATGAGCACCGCCAACCTGATCAAGATGGCCAACCAGATCGCCTCGTACTTTGCCAACGAGCCGGATCAGGCACAGGCGGTGCTCAGCGTGCGCAACCACATGCAGATGTTCTGGACCCCGGCCATGCGCAAGGAACTGCTGGCCTGGCAGACCGAGCAGCAAGGCGCCGAACTGCACCCACTGGTGCAGCAAGCGCTGCGCGACACCGGCTGGGAGGCCTGAACCCGCACGCCCCGGCTTGTTGCAGCAGGCCGGGGATCCTGCAGCGGCTCAGTTACCCGGGCATTTTCTGTCCACCGGTGGCTTGGCCTGGAGCGCCAGCGGCATCACCGCCCCCGGCTTGCCCAGAGGCAACAGCTGGTACACCGCAAAGGCACACATCGCTGCGGTTTCACCACTGGCCTGGGGGATGTAGTTCAGGCCGACGTAGGCTTCGTAACTCTTGCCCGGCTCGAACACCACCACCTTCTTCACCTCAGGACAGGTGCGATAGGTGCTGCCGGATCCAGCGGCCGACACCCCACCTCCTTCCAGCAAAAAAGGCCGCCCCGCCGGCACCCGATACTCGGTGACAATCTCGTGGTACGCGCCCTCTCCCATGCGGATCGAGCCAACGTAGGCCGGCAGCTTCGGCGCGAAGCGCGGCAGCATGTCGATCTGCCGCGGCTGCAACGGAAACTGCGGGTAATTGATATTGGCTTGCTGATTACTGCCAAAACGCCCGGCCTTGGCCAGGCGCTTGCTGTCCCCCAGGCAACCGGCATAAGCCTCCCCACGCACCTCACCGTTGGTGATCACCCGCAACTGCGCGGTTGGCACACTCAGGGGTGGTTCCGAATAGGGCAGCACCGGTTTGACACTGCAAGCACCGAGCAACGACAGCAGCGCCAGCAAGGTGATATTTCTGGGTTTCATGACTGATCTTTCCTTTATTTGAAGCGGCATGAGCGGCTGAGCAGGCTATCGGCCGCGTGCCGGCAGTCTTCACTGGAACATCCCCTCATCGCGCATGAACCTTGAGTGCCGGGGAACACTGCGCACACAGCCCGCACAGGCCCATGCAAAAATAGTCAGATTTCAGGGGTTTACAGAACCCCGCCAATCGCTATAATCGTCGCCCTAACACGCCGGTATAGCTCAGTTGGTAGAGCAACTGACTTGTAATCAGTAGGTCCCGGGTTCGACTCCTGGTGCCGGCACCATACAAAACGAAGCCCCTGCAGAAATGCAGGGGCTTTGTTGTTTCTGGGGCCTGGGTGATGCCCTAGCCCCCCCTGTTCAAGTTATCCACAGCCGTAGACAGGAAGAACAACGGCTGTCGATGAAGCAACGCCCCGCCCCGCGTCAGTGGGCCCCCTCACCGGCCGCAAGGGCCTTGGTCCCCAATAGCACTCAGCGTCCACAAATTCCTTTGCCTTTTTATCCTTGAGCCCCATCTGCACACGGCACAGCGTGGCCCCTGATCTTGTCGCTGAATCACGCATTGTTTTAACGTGCTGCCGTTAGTACGACCTGAGCAAAAAATTGCGCTAGTGTTTCCCTGCGGCCCAGGACGGTTTTCACGTGCATTGCCTTAAACAGGGGGCGAAGGCTCATGACGAATGCAACGCCCTCGATCAAACTCAGCACGCTTCAACAAATAGCGCCCTATCTGAGCATGCGCGGGGTGTCGCCGCTGGAGTTCTTCCGGCGCTACGGTATTTCCCCGCATGTCTTTCAATACCCTGATGCCTGGGTGCCGCGAGCGACCTGCTTTCATATTGCCAATGAAATGGCCGCCATCGCCCAGGACCCCTTCGGCGGGGCAACGGTGGGGCACCTGATCGAGGTGCGTTCACTCGGTGCCTGGGGCGAGCTGATCTTGGGTTCGACCAACCTCGCTCAAGCTTGTGCGGTGGCGTCGATCCATACGGACTTACTGCATCAGGGAGGAGAGGTAAAAATCATCACCGAAGGCCGTACGACAAAACTCATCCATCGATTTACCGGGCAGCACGGGGCGGATCCGAAGCAGGTCATTCTCGGCACGCTGGCGCTGCTCAGAAAAGTACCGCTCATGTCCGGTGAGCCTGGCGCCATACGCGTGCATCTGCAAAACCCAAGGGAACGAGGAGATGAGGCGCTGGAGGAATACCTGGGGCCCCACCTGGAAATGAACGCGCAGTACAACATGATCGAATTCGACCGTGAGTTGCTCGACACGCCCCTGCAACCCGCTCGGGACGATGCCTGGAAAGTCACCGAAGCCTTGAGGTCGACCGTGGCCGCCGCCGGCGTGCTCAGCGAGCGGATCGCGGATCAGGATCAATCCAAACTGGGCGTGATCTCAAGGAACGTGGGGCTGTCTACTCGAACATTGCAGCGGCGCCTTAAATCCTGCGGTATCGACTTCGAAGACTTGCGTGACGAGACTCGCCGCAGTGAAGCACTTCAACTCATTGCCAGCGGTCGATACACCGCGACCGAAATTGCCTACAGGGTGGGCTACAGCGATCAAGCTCACTTCACCCGTGCCTTCAAGCGTTGGACCGGGAGTTCACCGTCGCACTACCGCGCCCTCTTGAAACGCGATCGCTAACTGGCTCTTCAACCTTTCTCGCCCCCCCTTACTCCCTGCAACTGACTGACTTCAAAGTTCGTCTTCGCGGCACGCACTCGCTTGGTTTTTGGCACCAAATGGCAAGTTTCCAGCGGGGCCTTCTTATAAAGTTTGAAAAACTGATGCCCACTTAAAAGCCCACGAGGTTTAAATGTCCTGTTCATCCACGGCGTGCATTGTCGCTCTGACATTGGCAACTTTCGGCAGTGTTAATGCCCAGTCGTCCACTGATACGACGCTCTTGGTGGGGGTCGACAATTTTATCCGTGCCGAGTCCGACCTCTACATGGGCAAGACCGTCGCGGATGGCGGCCTGGGTCGGTTTGTGCATAACCGCGAACCGGTTCCCATCGACGCTCAGAATGTCATCCGCATGAATCGCGACACGCTGTATTCGTCGGCCGTGTTCGACCTCGATGCTGGCCCGGTCACCATCACGTTGCCTGAGGCCGGCAAGCGGTTCATGTCGATGCAAGTGGTCAATGAAGACCACTACGTACCCGCGGTCATCTACGGTGCCGGCGACCATAGGCTGACGAAAGAGGTGATCGGTACCCGCTATGTCTTCGTCGCCGTCCGCCTGTTCTTCGATCCCACGGAGCGCAAGGACCTTGAGCAGGTGCATGTGCTGCAGGACGCAATCAGGGTCAGCCAGGCCAAGGTCGGGGAATTCGTGGTGCCCAAGTGGGATCAGGCCAGCCAGAAACAGGTGCGCGATGCCCTGGCGGTCCTGGGTTCGACGATACCCAACTACAACCAGTCCTTTGGCCCCAAGGGCAGGGTCAATCCGATCCATCACCTGATCGGCACAGCAACCGGCTGGGGCGGAAACCCCAGCAAGGACGCCATCTACCTCGGCGGCGTGATACCGCGCAACGATGGGAAAACCGTTTACCGTCTCAAGGTGGGGCAGGTGCCGGTCAACAGTTTCTGGTCCGTGAGTGTTTACAACGCCGACGGCTACTTCCAGAAAAACCCTTCTGATGTCTATTCGCTGAATAACCTCACGGCCAAAAAAAGTGATGACGGCTCGATTGTCATCCAGTTCGGGGCTTGCGACGCCAAGATCGTCAATTGCCTGCCGACCACGCCCGGTTGGAACTATACGGTCAGGCTCTATCGGCCAAGCAACGAAATACTCAGTGGCCAGTGGAGTTTTCCCCAGCCGCAGCCCATCGGGCTCTAGTCAAGGCATCCACTAAGAAGTGCTGAAACTTATACACAAGCGCAAACGCTGCCACGCCCGATAGTGCCCATCAAGTCGGGGGGCATCTCTGACTTGAAGCGTTCTACACCAAAGGAAATAAACAATGACAACCCAAGGTGCTTACAACTTCTTGCTGCATCAATTGCTGTTCATTAGCGCCTTGGCGACGGTGTTGCCGGCACAGGCGGAGGATGCAAGCGGCGCTGCGTCCGTGACGGTAGGCGGCGGATTGGCCGTGGGCCCTTTGTACGAAGGCTCCTCACGGTACGCCGCCTTCCCCTCACTGAAACTCAAGGCGGTCTTGCCGACCCAAGACTGGGGCACCTTTACCGCGGCCTTCCCGGAGGGGCTGCGTTGGGACTTGCCGGGGCTCTCGCCTTTTGGGGTGGCGCTGCTGGTCGGCTATGACCAGGGGCGCAAGGAGCGGATTCATACCCTGGACGGCCGTGACGATTACCTGAAGGGCATGGGCAACCTGGACAGCACCGCCCTGGTGGGGGCCGAAGCCTACTGGATCCTGCCGGCCGGCCGCCTGTTCGTGCGCGGCCTGCAATCGACCCAGGACCGCAACTACGGTGGCGAACGCCTGGGGCGTACCGCCTACCTGGAAGCCGGAGTCGCCACGGCGTACCCGCTGTCTTCGACCTTGACCCTGGACTCGACGCTGTACGGCACCTGGAGCAATGAGAACGACATGATGGCGCGCTTTGGCGTCACCGCTCAGCAAGCCGCCCGCACCCGGTTCGATGAATACCACCCGGGAGGCGGAATGCGCGACGTGACCCTGAAGCTGGGCCTCACCTGGCAATGGCAGCCACAGCTGGCACTGGAAGGCGGTATCAAGACCTACGCCCTGGTCGCCGACGCCCGCGACAGCCCGCTGACGGGCGAGAAAGTCGGCGCCGGGGCCTATCTGAATGCCCTGTACCGCTTCTGATCAACCCCCGGCCCCACGCGACGTAGAGAAGGAAACAGTCGATGAAAAAAGTACATGAACCCTGGGGGGTGACGCTGTCCCTGGCCGGCTTGCTTTGGCCCGGGCTGGTGCTTGCCGACGATGCCGCCACAACCGTCACGGACCCTCATTTCAAGCTGGCTCCAGGCTACCTGGCCCCGGCCGACTTGCCGTTGCGCCTGGCGCTGCTCGGCGCACCGCCCAAGCCTGGCTCCGCAGCACTGGCACGGGATGAAGAAGCACGGCATGCGGCGCTGGCGCTGCGCGGCAGCGCCCGGGAAAAACTCGCGGCAACGGATGCCGAACTGTCATTCCCAGGCCCGGCGCACACCTTCTCCTGCGCGCTGGGCACGCCCATCACCGAGCAAGGCACCCCGCATCTTTATAGCTTGATGCAACGCACCCTGACCGATGCCGGCGGCTCCACCTACGCCGGGAAGAATGCCTACAACCGGACCCGGCCCTTCGTGGTGCATGACGAAGGAACGTGCCGCAAGGACATGGAGCCACTGCTGCGCACGGACGGTTCCTGGCCGTCCGGCCACTCCGCGGCGGGCTGGGCCTGGGGCCTGGTCCTGGCCGAGATCAATCCTGCACGCGCCACGGAGTTGATGACCCGTGGCCTGGCATACGGCCAGAGCCGGGTGATCTGCGACGCACACTGGCAGAGCGACGTGGATGCCGGGCGCATCATGGGCGCCGCCACGGTGGCGAGCCTGCACGCCAATCCGGCGTTCCTGGCGGACTTGGCGGCAGCGAAGGAGGAGGTCAAGGCGGCGCAAAAGGCCGGTCTGAAGCCTACGCAAGACTGTAGGGCCGAGGACGTGGCGCTCGCGCTGACTCAGCACTGACCGGAGAAACACCATGATGCACCGTCCTTCCCCTCGTTCGTCATCACGGCTCAGGCACACCCGCCTGGCGCTGCTGCTCAGCGCGTTCAGCGCCGCCGGCTCCAGCCTGCCAAGCGTGGCCATGGCAGCGGACGATGACCATTGGCAGTTCAACGGCGGGCCTTACCTGTGGGGCGCCGGAATCCGCGGGCATGTCGGCCACCGCAGCACCGGCACCCAGTTCATCAAGTCCGACTTCTCGGACATCGCGCGCAGCGTCGACCTGTCGGTGATGCTGATGGGCGAGGCACGCCGCGGGCCCTACAGCGTGCTCGCCGACCTGATGTACATCGACACCGATACTCGCAACCGCCTGCCTGCCGGCGCCCCGGCGTCCAAGCTGGAGGTGGAAAGCAAGACCGCCTCGGGCTTCCTCGGCGGCGGCTACCAGGTGCTGGGGGATGACCAGCATCGGCTGGACATCGCAGGGGGCGTGCGCGTCTGGTACAGCAGCACCAGCATCACCCTGCACGGCGGACCGGCTGCCGGTCTGTCCGGGTCTGACAAGGCGACCTGGGCCGACGCAATGGCGGGACTGCGCGGACACTATGCCGTGAGTGAGCGCTTCTGGTTGTCGTCATGGGCAATGGCGGGCGCGGGGCAGTCGCGGGAAGACTGGGACCTGACCGCGCTGGCGGGCTGGGAGTTCCTGCCGGGATTTTCCGCGGTGGCCGGCTACCGGGCCATGGGGGTGAATTATCGCCATGACGGGTTTGTCTACGACATCGTCCAGAAGGGACCACTGCTGGGGATCAGCGGGCTCTTCTGAGGGCGTCATCGCCAAACGCCCACGCAACTCCCGGAACGCTCACTGCCCGCCTTTGCCAAGCAGGGGCACGGTTTCCACTTCCAGCATCAGCAAGACCATTGCCGTCAACTCGGCATCGGACTTGCGGCTTCCATAGAGGTCATGCAGGGCTTTGGCGAAGGGGATGCGCAGGTCCTGGTTTTCTTCGCGGGCGCTTTCGCCGTCTTGCATCAGTTCGCCGATGGCTCGCAATACAGCCGCTTGCCACCGAGCGGTGGTCCTCGGACCATCGCCGGTGGTGGCAAGCAGCTGGTCCTTCACCAACTGACGCAGGGCGGGTTCCCGCAGCGGCCTAGGCGGCCTTGGCTTGTGAGTGGTCTTTGACATGCCGGACGATACTCAACGTTTCCTGCTGGAACTGCTCATAGTCAATTTGCTGGGCATTGATAAACGTGCTGCCCATCATGGTCAATGCGCCCATGAAGCTGGCTTCGGATATTTCTTCGTCGCTCGCGCCAAACAACCGCGCAGCTTCCGTATGGAACAGGGCGCAATACTTGCAGCGGGTCGCCCCGGACACTGCCAGACCTATCAACTCTTTATATTTATTAGGAATCTTGGTCTCAGCCAGCCAAAAATCCCGTGCCATTCCCCAGAATCCATTCGCCCCGCCTTCCGGCATCTGCTTGATCCACTCAGGTACCTGGCCCAGGGCCTGCTCAATTTCCCGATAGGTATCACGAACATCCACTTGACACCTCCTTGCCTCTGCAACGACCTGTGCTTCAGAGGTACAGATTCAGTCTAGTACTCAGCCGGTGACGCAAGCGCCGGCAGCTGGGCTGAACCGGCGGTACGGGTTTAAACCTCGTAAAAACAAGAGGATGGGTTTAGATTTTTTCGGCCGCGATGAGCGCCCCCTCAGTACCCATAGTTCTCAAGCCTGTCGGGCTGGCCCGATGGCAATCGCAAGCTTCTGCTCGGGTCGAGAAGTGCATGGGGAGGCGCCCTGGGGTCCAGGCAGAAACACGAAGCGCCTGTGGCTTCAGGTGCCTGCAGCAGCACCGCAGCAAATTGCCGCAAGTTCTCCCGAACAATGGCTCTTCATGATCAAATAGCCGCCGATTTCCGCTGCATGCAGGCAAAACATGAAGCCCTTCGCCGTATCGATCCTGACCCTGTTGCTCCACTCCATGCTGTTTAGCGCACCGGCCATGGCTGGCGATGCCGAAGCCGGCGCCAAGCTGTTCAAGCGCCTGTGCAGCGGCTGCCACAACATCGGCCCTTCGGTACGCAGCTCGTTCGGGCCGCAGCTCAATGGCATCATCGACCGCCCGGCCGGCAGCGCCGCGGACTACCAGTATTCGACGGCCATGAAGTCGTCGGGCATCGTCTGGAGCCGGGACAAACTCATCCAGTACCTGGAAGATCCGAAGGCCGTGGTGCCCGGCACCCGGATGATTTTCTGGGGGCTGAGCGATGAGGAAAAAATCGATAACCTGCTGGCCTATCTGCAGACGTTCCCGACCCCCTGATGGGTTCCCGACAAGGATGTTTTGATGAAGCTCCCGTTACTCTCGCTGGCGGCCTTGGGCCTCGCTCTGGGCGTGTTCGCGCCGCACTCGCACGCCGCCGGCTTCGACTGTGCCAAAGCCACGACCCTGGTGGAAAAGACCGTCTGCGCCACGCCGAGCCTGTCCGCCCGCGACGACGAGATGAGCCGCCAGTACCAGGCACTGAAACACTTGCAGGTGTTCCGGCTGCTGCAAAGCCACTGGCTAAAAAACACCCGCAACAATTGCCCTGACACCGATTGCCTGGAGTCGGTCTACCGGGCCCAGGTGAAGATGTTGACGCTGTTGCCGATTCCGCCCGAGCCCGCCCCAGAGGCATTGCGCCCACTGGCTCCCGGCGGGGCCTACCTGGTCTATGACCCGGACGACTGGCAGAACTTCACCCTGGCGACCTTCAACTCCATGCTGCCACAGGGCGACCAGCAGATCGTCGACGCTCAGGTGATTGCCGGGGTGCTGCACGTGGTGCTGTTTGTCGGGCGCTACCAGCAGGGGCGACCGGCGTATGTCGGCACGCTGTACGAGTACGCCGATGACCAGCCGGGCCTGCACCCCATCGCCCAGGACATCGCCTTCGCCGGCTGGGCCAACCCCGGGGCCAATGACCAGGGACCGCGCTACGCCGGAATCGCCGACGGCCTGTTCTACTACCGCGAACAGCAGGCGGGCGGCCTGCAGCAAAGCATGGTCTACCGCCTGGGCTCGCGCAGCGCGCCGCACAGCACCCAGCAGGTGTTCCAGGTCGGCTCCAACACCTTGATGCATGCTCGAGCACGGGTGGAGCAGGACCTCAACCGCGACAGCAGCGAGCTGTCCCTGACCTATGACCGCGCCAACGCCGGCAGCTATTCGGAGAACATCACCGAACACAATCAGCCCGACGCCGGATGGGCCATCGTCAACCCGACCTGGAGCACCACGCGCCCGGTGCTGTACTTCGACAATGAAGGCCCGCGGGCCTGTATCTGGCGGGTCGATATCCGCGGCAAGGAATTGTCGAAGATCGTTGTCGAGCACGACGCCATGTCGGCCCGGCCAGTGGATATCCATGGCCGTGAAGCGGTGGTCTACCTACAGGGCAATCAGCTGAAGTTCGCCATCAATCCGGACGACTGAAGGGCCGCGCCGAAAAATGAAAAAGGCTCGCGATCAGGCGAGCCTTTTTTTATTGCATCGACAGCCCTGTACCTAGGGCAGCGTAATACGGTACTCGGCCAGCTTGGCCTGGTGCTGCGGTTCGACGTACTTCTGGTTCACCCGCTTGGCGAACTGGGTAAAGTCAGCGCGGGCATCGTCGGTCAGGCCCAGTTTTTCGTAGGCCAGGCCCCGGTGGTAGAAGGCCCAGGCATAGTCCGGCTGCTTCAACAGGCCGGTGCTGTACGCCTCCGCGGCCTCGCGGTAGCGGCCCAGGTCGTACAGCGTCTGGCCCAGATGGTAGTAGGTCGGCATGTTGAAGCCGCTGCCCTTGCCCGCCTCGCCCAGGTTGCCATCGAGGTTGGACTGCACCAGTTCCAGAGCCTTTTGCGGGTTGCCCGCTTCACGATACAGGCGGCTCAGGTCGAGCACCGCACGGGCATCGGGCTTGGGCCCCAGTTCGATGGATTTTTCCTTGGCAGCGATGGCTTCCGGGTAACGCTTGAAGCTCGCGTAGGCATCGGATTTCAACCAGTACACCAGGCTCTGCATGGGCTGGCTCAGCTGGTTTTTCTCAAGGCACAGGTCGGCCTCTTGCAGCACCACGTCAAATTTCTCGGCCTTGGAGGCCTGGCCCACCAGGCGGCAGTGGGCATAGTTGACCTGGTCCTGGCTCTGCAGGCTGGCGCAGCCGGTCACGGCCAGGGCACACACAAGCAGGATCGACCCGCGTACAGACAATAAAGGCATGTTGTTCAATCCAGCAGATGGGCGTTGAGGTCAGGGCGGTAGACTTGCAGCAGCGGCGCGGTGACCGTGCCCTGCAAGCTGCAGAAGATCGTGGTGCGGCCGGCAATCGGAGCGCTGCGGGTGCCTTTGTCGATGCTCAGCACCCGCTCGACGTAACCGAATGGCGTGGCCACCCCGCCACCCGCCAGGCCTTCGGTACGCCAGGCGTCGATGGGGTCGCCAACCCGGCGGATCTCCACCCGGGTCATGGCGCTGCGGTCTGCCTTCAGGCGGCTGTTGTCCACCAGCAGCGGCTTGAGCGCTGCGGCTACGTCCTTGGGTTCGCCCTCGGCAATGAACCCCCAGAACAGCAGGTTGCCCACCGACGGCAGCGACTGGGCTTCGTTGTAATAGCCCACCAGGCGCACACCGTTGACCAGCAGCGGCTGTGCAAAGGCCTGGTAGCGACCGCCCTCTTGCAAGGGGTCCATGACCTTGGGCGCACTCACCGCGCCGTACCGGGCCAGGGTCAAGGTAGCGGCCGGCAGTTGGGCCGTGTTCAAACTCTGGAAGAACTGTGCGTCGCAACGGGAGAACTGGCTCAGCAACTGCTCGGGAGCAGTCGCTGGCTGGCCGTGGGCAATGCTGGCGACGCCCAGCAGGCACAGGCCGGATAGCAGGGTACGGAACATCGAAATCATCCGTGACGGGAAAGGGGAGCGGACTGTAACAAGATTGATATCGACCAACCACTCGCCGAAAATACCGGCGCCATATGACCTGGCCATTCATGACCGAGGGCACAAAAAAGCCCCGAACCAGTCGGGGCTTCTTGCGTTGCGGCCACCTGCAATCAGGCGGTGATCAGGCGTTCATCAGAACACGTTGATCGGGTAGTCGACGAACACACGCAGTTCGTTGCCGCTGTCGTTGTAATCGCTGGATTTCTGCGATACACGCAGGATCGAGCTACGTACCTTGACGCTCAGGTCCTTGGCCGGGCCGCTCTGCACCACGTACTTGAGCTGGTTGAAGATTTCCCGCTCGGTGCCGCCGGTGGAGGTCGAGGTGGTGATGTTGTCGCCACGCACGTAGGCCACGTTGTAGGTCAGGCCCGGTACGCCGAAGGCGCCGAAGTCCAGACCGTAGCCCAGCTGCCAGCTGCGCTCGTCTTCAGCGTTGAAGTCGGACCAGTAGGAGTTGGCCAGGTAGATGGTGTTGCCACCGTCACCCACGCGGTTCTGACCACGCTGGTAGCCGCCGTAGGCATAGCCCAGGTGGCTGTCGCCGGTGCTGCGCTGGTGCGCCAGAGTGAACGAGTGCGGGCCCATGGCGTAGGTGGCCGCCAGGCTCCAGATCTTGTTGTCCTGGCCACCGGCGCCGGCGTCTTTGGCGTAGGCCTTGTCCAGCTTGGTCTGGTAACCGTTGAAGTCCAGGGTCAGGGACCGGTCGGTGGCCAGCGGGAACACGTAGTTCAGGTTGACGTATTGCTTCTTCAGCACGTCTTCGACGTCGGAAGCGTACAGCGCGCCCTTGAACTGCTCGGTGAACTGGTAGCTACCGCCCAATACGTTGATCGACTTCAGGCCACCGCTGTCACGACCTTCGGCGCTCTTGCGCGATTCGGCGGTGAAACGACCGGCGTTCAGCTCCAGGCCCTTGATCTCCTTGGAGGTGATCAGGGTACCGGTGTAGCTTTCCGGCAGCAGGCGCGAGTTGTCGTAGTTCAGTACCGGCAGCGCCGGCATCTGGTCACCGTAGGTCAGGACGGTGTTGGACAGGCGGAACTTGACCGCGGCGCCGGCCTTGGCCAGGTCGCCCGCAGGGGTCTGGTTGCCGTGTTCGCTGCGCTTGAAGAAGTCGATACCCTGGCCGCCGCTGTGGCTGCCTTTGTCCAGACGCAACGCGTACAGACCGAAGGCATCCACACCCACGCCGACGGTGCCTTGGGTGAAGCCCGACGAGAAAGTACCGATGGCCGCTTGGCCCCACTCGCGCTGGTCGTCGTTGCCGTCTTTCTTGTCACGGTTGATATAGGCGTTGCGCAGCAGCACTTTCAGGCTGCTGTCTTCAACAAAACCCTTGGCGTCGGCCTGGCCGTCGGCCATGGCTTGTGTAGCGCTCAAAATCCCCAGTGCAATCAAGCAGATCCGCTGTTTAAACATCTTATTTTCCTTATTACGGTTTGAGACGCGCTGTGAGCTCTGCGGCGACGGCGTTTGAACGCTCTTTTACCGCCGAAACAAAAAAGCCCGACCGCGAGTGATCGCGGCGGGCCTTTTATTATTTTGAAATATGGCTCTTGGCCACAGGCGTTGGGGCGAATCCTATCTGCGCCCTTAACAACGTGTCAATTTCGTGAATCGTCTTTGAATAGCTGAAAATATTCTAAGAACTGCGGGCTAGAGCATTGCCAGCTGCACACTGTGGCTGTCGACGAATTGCTCGAAGTGGGTCACCTTGCCGTCCTTGAGTGTCCACAAGTGGGCCACCCGGACATCGATCGGCTTGCCCGAGCCGTTATAGACGCCCTGATAGTTGCCATAGGCAAACACCTTGTCGCCCTGGGCCACATAGCCCTCGACCTTGAAAGTGAAGTCCTGCCATTCCGAGCCCAGGCGCTTGAAGACGTGCTCCAGCACCGCCTCGAAACCGACATAGGTGCCGGCATAGGGAAAGCCCGCCGCCTCGGTCCAACGCGCATCGGGGGCCAGGGCCGCGGCGGTGTTGCGCGCATTTTCCTGGGAGTTGGCACCTTCGTAGGTGCTCTTGATCAACGCTAGGTTATCCATGGGTAACTCCACGCAGGTCAGGTGAGATCAGAGCGTGCAACCGTCCAGGCCACAAGCCTGGACCACGCCATCATGAGGGCCGCTACCGGCGCCCAGGGAGGTCTTCAACCAGTCGGCGAAGGCCTCGGGTTTACCCAGCCAGGGGCTGATGTCGAGCAACTGGTAACGGCCATCGCGTTCCAGTACCAAGGTCGGGAAGCCCTGGCCGCCGACCTTGGCCAGCAAGGCCCGGCTGGCCTTTATATGGTGATCCAACTCATTGGCCACGGCCTGGTCGTAGGCGGCCGCGAACGCCGCCGAGGCAAACCCCAGGGCCTGCGCCAACTCCAGCAATACCTCCCGATCAGCGATCCGTCGCCCTTCCAGGTAATGGGCCGTCTGCAAGCGCCCCAGCAGTTCCAGCCCGCGCCCTTCCAGGGCCTCGGCGGCCAGCACGGCGGCAATCGGCGGCGCCGAGTCGAAGACCGCCGACGGATCACGCAGCAGGCCTTCGAAATAGGCCTGGCCAAAAGGCTGCCCGGTGTACTCGGCAATCCGCCGGTCGTGGGGCATGACGTAGTCACGCAGTTGGGGCGAGACCGCCTGGCGGTTGCGCCCGGTCATCATGCCCCCGGCATGGGCCAGCACCGGCACCACCGCCTGGGCCGCCTGCACCAGAGGCTTGGCGCCATAGCACCAGCCGCACAGCGGGTCATAAATATAGTGAAGGGTGGCCGAGGACATATCAGGGCTCCAGCAAGGTCTTGAGTATTCGATGCCACGCAGACTATGCCGCGCACGCCAGAGGAAAAACCTCGAATTGGCTTTTAGTCTGTTGCTGTAACCGGTCGAATCAGCCTGTTTAGCCAGTGTATTCGGGCAAATACCGCCAGACACATTTAGAAATAATCGCCCAAGGGAAGTTAATAGCGAATTTTTAACATTAGGCAATGGTAAGCATTACCATTCGCACCCCTCGAACTCCCCCTTCTCGGATGCGTTTCAGATGCCTGCCCATTTTCGCCTCACGCCCTTGTCCCTGGGACTTTGTACCCTGCTGACCGCCGGTTTTGCCTGCGCCGCCAGCACCACCCTGCCCATGACCTCCATCAGCGCCGAGGCCGAAGCCGACCCGGACGATCCCCGGGTCAAGGAAGTCAGCACCGCGACCCGTACTTCGACCCCGGCACGCTACGTGCCCCAGGCCATCGACACGATCAAGACCGCCAATGTGCTGGACTACGGCGTCAATGACCTGGGCAGCGCCCTGAGCGGTATTCCCAACGTCAGCAGCGGCTCGGACACGCGCTTCGACAGCCTGCGGATCCGCGGCTTCGATGCCAGCAACGACTTCTATCTGGACGGCATCCGCGACGACAGCCAGTACGTGCGCGACCTGCACAACATCGAACGCATCGAAGTGCTCAAAGGCCCCGCGGCAGTGCTCTACGGCCGAGGCAGCCAGGGCGGGATCATCAATCGGGTGAGCAAGCTGCCGGAATTCGGCCGTCGCTCCAGCGTCGAAGTCCAGGGCGGCAGCCAGGACCTGCGCAGCCTGTATGCGGACCTGAGCGCCGACCCGGCGGAAAACATCAGCCTGCGCCTGAACCTGGGCAACGAGGACCGCAACAGCTTCCGCAAGGGCGTCAGTGGCAACCGCCAACTGTTCGCACCGTCCATGAGCTGGCAACTCACCCCGGAGCTGAACTGGCTGGTGCAATACGAGTACAGCCGCTACAACCGCACCCCGGACCGCGGCATCCCCGGGGTCAACGGGCGCCCGGCAGACGTCGGCCGCGACACCACCTACAGCGACCACCGCGACTACATCGATGACAAGTCCCAGTCCCTGCGCTCCAAACTGAGCTACGAACTGAGCGACAGCTGGCAACTGCGCCATACCTTGGGGGTGTTCAAGCTCGACAGTGATTTCGAAAACACCTACCAGACCGGCTACAACGCCACCACCGGCAAGGTGCAGCGCCAACGCTGGCAGCAAGACCTGAAGACCCGCAACATCTACAACAACAGCGAGCTGGAAGGCCGTTTCGACACCTTTGGCCTGGAGCACCGCCTGCTCACCGGCCTGGAATTCGGCAGCCAGCGCCGCGACCCGATCCTCTACAACGCCGCCACCTCGGGCCCTGGCAGCCAGGCAGTGCCCGCCGTGGACCTGTACAACCCCAACCCGTACCAGAGCCATACCGGGCTCATGCAGGTCTGGAGCAACAACCACACCGAGGTGGAAAGCCGGGCGCTCTACGTGCAGGACCAACTGCGCCTGAACGATCAGTGGCAATTGCTGGCCGGCCTGCGCTACGACAACTTCGAGGTAGAAACCACCAATCGCAAGAACGGCCTCTCCGACAGCCGCGACAGCCACAGCGTCAGCCCGCGCCTGGGGGTGGTCTGGACGCCGCTGGAGCACCACTCGTTCTATGCCTCGTGGAGCAAGTCGTTCGCGCCGGTGGGCGGCGGCCTGATCGGCATCACCCCGAACGCCTCTGGCAACGACCTGAGCCCGGAACTGACCCGGCAGAAGGAAGTCGGGGTCAAGAGCGACTGGCTGGACGAACGCCTGAGCACCACCCTGGCGGTGTATGAGCTGGAACTCTACAACCGTCGTACCCCTGACCCGCAGGACCGCAGCATCACCTTGCTCACCGGCCTGCAACGCTCCCGGGGTGTCGAGCTGACCGCCAGCGGCAAGCTCGTCGGCAACTGGTACCTGCGCGGCGGCATCGGCCTGCAGGACGCGGTGGTGGTCAAGGACAACAACGGTTTCGAAGACAAGCGGGTGAACAACGTGGCCAAGCGCAATGGCAGCCTGTTCATCACCTGGAAACCGGAGCTGGGCTGGTACGCCGAAACCGGCCTGACCCTGGTGGGCGACCGTTACGCCGACAGCAGCAACACCGTGGTGCTGCCGGGCTACGGCCGCTGGGATGCCCTGGCCGGCTACCGGCACAAGGACTGGGACGTGCGCGCGGCGCTGAACAACATCGCCGACCGCGAGTACTACAGCTCGGCCACCAGCGTCTTTCAGATCCAGCCGGGGGATCCGCGCAGCCTGGTGGTCACCGGCAACTATCGTTTCTAAAACGACCGGCCAAAAAAAAGCGCTGCCATCCTGGCAGCGCTTTACCAATCCTTTGTCTTCTTATCCTTTCACCACATCCCACAATGCCTGCAGTTCCGCCTCGCTGAGCAACCCGGCGGGGTAGCGCTCAATGATGATCCGGCGCGGATCAGGCTCCCTGATCTGACGCGTTCCATTGGACTTCAACCATTGCACCAGAACCTGCAGCGACTCGTTATTCATTGCCAAGGGATGTGACGCCCGCTCGCTGACCATATTCATTCCAGCGCTCTCTCCTGGTATCTGAGCGGCCTAACTTATCCAAGGTTTATGACAGAACGAACACCGTTCTCCATGTCTCAGAATCACCTCGCAAGAGATACAAGACCTATGCCAATGTGTCGGCAACACCGACATCCGACCACAAAAAAGCCCGCAACCTGTCTAGGCTGCGGGCTTGGCGAAAAGCGTCACGCCCGGGACCGGGCCAACACCGTCAAGCAAACGACAACTTCTGTTACAACGGCACTCAATTGCGCTGTGGCGCGGGTTGCTGTTGGGTAAGGCAATGGATATTGCCGCCCCCCAGTAACAGTTCGCGGCCAGGCACCATCACCACCTCATGCTCGGGGAACAGCGCCTGCAAGATGGCCTTGGCCGGTGCATCCATCGGGTCGTCAAAACTCGGGGCGATGATCCCGCCGTTAACGATCAGGAAGTTCACGTAGGAACCCGCCAGACGCACTGAAGGATTGCGTTCCTGGCTGCCTTGCACCGCATCGACACCGGCACATTCCTCTTCGGTGGCGTACAACGGACCGGGAATCGGCATCTTGTGCACCTTGAAGGTGCGGCCCTTGGCGTCGCGGGTGTTTTCCAGCACCTGCAGAGCGGCCTGGCAACGGGGGAAGTTCGGATCCTGGGGGTCGTCGGTCCAGGCCAGCAGCACTTCGCCCGGGCGCACGTAGCAGCAGAAGTTGTCCACATGGCCGTCGGTTTCATCGTTGTACAGGCCGTCCGGCAGCCAGACGATCTGCTCCACTGACAGATGCTCGCGCAGCACCGCCTCGATCTGCTCGCGGGACAGGTGCGGGTTGCGGTTGTGATTGAGCAGGCACTCTTCGGTGGTGATCAGCGTGCCTTCGCCGTCGACGTGAATCGAGCCGCCCTCCAGCACGAAGCCCTCGGTGCGGTACTCCTGGCAACGTTCGATTTCCAGCACCTTGCTGGCCACCTGTTCGTCACGGTTCCACGGCGAGTACAAGCCACCCTCGAAACCGCCCCAGGCATTGAAGCCCCAGTGCACGCCGCGCACTTCGCCGCTGTGGTTGATGACGAAGGTCGGGCCGGTGTCGCGGACCCAGGCGTCGTCGCTGGACATTTCCACGACGCGGATATTCGGCACGTCCAGGCGCGCCCGGGCGTTTTCGTACTGGGCCGCGGACACCGCCACGGTCACCGGTTCAAAGCGTGCAATGGCCTTGGCTACCGCGACGTGGGCAGCCTGCGCCGGCTTGCCGCCCAGGCGCCAGTTGTCCGGGCGCTCGGGCCAGATCATCCAGGTCTGGGTCTGGGTCGCCCATTCGGCCGGCATGTAGAAACCGTCGGCGCGCGGCGTGCTGTGCAAAGTACTCATAGTGTTCAGGACTCCAGGGAACCGTCGAGGGTTTTCAGTGCGCCATAGAGGTTCGGACGGCGGTCACGGAAACTGCCCCAGGCGCTGCGGATGTGTTCGAGCTCGTCGAGGTCGAAGCGGTGCACAAGGATACCTTCTTCAGTTTGGTTGAGCTCCTGAACCTTCTCGCCGAACTGATTGGCAATGAAGGATGAACCGTAGAAGGTGATGTCGTAGCCGTCCTGTTCTTCGTTGCCGATGCGGTTGCTGGCGATCAGCGGCATCAGGTTGGCCCCGGCATGGCCCTGCTGCACGCGCTGCCAGTGATCGCGCGAGGAAATGCTCTGGTCGTGGGGCTCGCTGCCGATGGCGGTCGGGTAGAAGAGGATTTCCGCCCCTTGCAGGGCCATGCTGCGGGCGCACTCGGGGAACCACTGGTCCCAGCAGATACCCACGCCGATTTTCGCGTAGCGGGTGTTCCACACCTTGAAGCCGGTATCGCCCGGGTTGAAGTAGTACTTCTCGTGATAGCCGGGGCCGTCCGGGATGTGGCTTTTCCGATAAATCCCCAGGTTGCTGCCGTCGGCATCGATGATCGCGATGCTGTTGAAACGCGCACGCCCGGCCAGTTCGTAGAAGCTGATGGGCAGCACCACCTGCAGCTCCCGGGCGACCTTCTGGAAGTGCGCGATGGCGACGTTGCTGTCCACCGTGGTGGCCAGTTGCAGGTAGTCCGGGTTGGGCTTCTGGCAGAAGTACGGTGCCTCGAACAGCTCCTGGATCAGGATGATCTGCGCGCCTTTGGCGGCGGCTTCCCGGACCAGTTTTTCGGCGGTTTCGAGGTTGGCCTCAAGGTCCCAGGAACAGGCCATCTGGGTAGCGGCGACGGTAACGGTACGGCTCATGGATCAACTCCTGGGCAATGCGAAGCGGTCGATGACAACGGAGGAGAAAGGACCGGGCACGAAGGGCTCGTACCCGACTATGGCCACTTTATATCCGATAAATATCGACTTTAGAAGCTATAAAAATCTATGAGCAGCTAGATATCCGACAAAATACCGATAACAATCGAATTAAGAAAAACCCATTCGCCGGCAAGCCGGCGAATGGGGGCAACGCAAACCAGCGTCGTGCGCCTATAGCTCTTCGCCCAGCACCTTGGCCAGCATGTCGACAAAGAAATCCACGCTCTGGCGGGTGGTGACCATCGGCGGCTTGATCTTGAGGATGTTCAAGTGGTCGCCGGTCGGTTGCATGAAGATCCCCAGCTCGCGCAAGCGCTCGCACAACAGGGTGGTTTCCTCGGTCGCCGGTTCCAGGGTGGCGTGGTCGCGGATCAGCTCCAGCCCCAGGTAGAAACCGGAACCATGCACCGCCCCCACCAGCGGATGGCTCTGCTTGAGCGCCTCCAGGCGTTGGCGGAAGTGTTCACCGACCACTTGGGCGTTCTCCCAGAGTCGCTCTTCCTGCATCACGTCCAGCACGGCGATGCCGATGCGGCAACTGACCGGGCTGCCACCGGACGAGGAGAAGAAATAGCCCTCGGCCTCCAGCGCTTCGGCGATCTCGCGGCGGGTGATCACCGCGCCCAGGGGCTGACCGTTGCCCATGCCCTTGGCCATGGTGATGATGTCCGGCGTCACGCCCTGCTCCTCGAAACCCCAGAAGAACTCGCCCATGCGCCCGTAACCGACCTGGATCTCGTCGGCGATGCACACCCCGCCCCGGGCCCGCACCCGCTCATAGACCTGCGCCAGGTAGCCCGGCGGCAACGCGATGCCACCTGCGTTGCCGTACACCGGCTCGCAGATGAAGCCGGCCAACTGGCGGTGCTGCTGGTCCAGCTTGTGCAGTTGCTGGTCGACACTGCGCAGGTAGTCCGGGGTGCTGTCCTGGCCGCGAAACTCGCCGCGGTAGGTGTTGGGCGCCGTCACCGGGTGCACCCAGTCCGGACGACTGGTGAGGGCCTGGGGGTTGTCGGCGATCGAGGTGGACACCGCGTCCGCCGCCACCGACCAGCCGTGATAGGCCTCCAGCACACTGAGCATGTCGCGCCCGCCGCTGTAGGCCCAGGCCAGGCGGATCGCCAGGTCGTTGGCCTCGGTGCCGCTGTTGACCAGGAACACCCGGTCCATGGAATCCGGCGCCAGGGCCAGCAAGCGCTCGGAGAACTCGGCGATCGCCGCGTAGTGGAAACGCGAGTTGGTGTTGAGCAACGACCATTGCCGCGCGGCTTCGGCAACCATGCGTGGATGGCCGTGGCCGAGCACCGCGACGTTGTTGAGCATGTCCAGGTAGGAACGCCCCTGCATGTCGATCAGGTGGTTGCGCCAGCCGCGTTCGATCCGCGGCGGATCGACGTAGTAGTGCTTCTGCGAGCGAGCAAAGCTGGCATCGCGTCGTTCCAGCAGGGTCTGTGGATCCAGCTCTGGTTCGGCATCGCAGGCCAGCCCCAGCAGCGCCGCCGGCGAGGGGCACAGGGCTTGCCAGGCCGGGGCCCGGGACGGGCTGCAAAACAGCGGCGGGGCCAGTTCGGCCCCTCGGCACAGCTGGACCTTGAGCCGGCCATCCGCCGCCACTTCGCCCAGCACCTGGCCCTTGACCAGGGCCGCGCCCGGGTGCAGCGAAGGCACCACGCCCCACAGGTGCACGCTCAGGGTCGGGCCATCGAGGCGCAGCAGGCCCTGTTCGCCACGGTGCAGGACCCCGGCGAACGGCGCTTCCACCGCGGTGCCCGCCGGTACTTGCAGTTGTACGTGCAGGGGGCAGGTCGAGGGCTCCTCGGCACTGTCGGGACGGGTCTGCGACAGGCGGTACTGGCCATAACGGCTGGCGGCCAGGCCATGGGCGACGCCGGCTTCGGCCAGCAGCCGATCATCGATTCCCGGCTGCTCCCAGTTGCCGGCTTCGAAGTGCGGGCTGAGCACGCCCAGGTCGATCAAGGCGAACTCGCGGCCCACCAGGCTCGGCAACAGCGGCGCGAAACCCTCGCTGCCGATGGCTGGCAACGCCTGGCTGACGGCGCAGAGGATCGCCGCTTCCATCAACTCGAACGGCACCGAATGGGCGACCCGGAAGATCTCCCACTCGTGGTTCAGGTTGGCGCGGCTGTAGTCGTTGCCCGGGTCGATACTGACCTGCTGCTCGCCACTGAGCACCAGCACCGCCGCCCGGGCCACGATCAATGGCCAGAGCGCCAGCAGTTCCGCCCGTTGCAACGGATTGACCCGATGGTAGGCCTGGATCGCCGGCAGGATCCGCCACGGGTCGCCCTCGGCGTGATGCAGCAGCGCCGCGCAGGTCACCGACAGGTCAGTGATGCGCCAGGTGCGAATCAAGTCGCCAAAATCGATCACCCCCTGCACTTGCCAATGGCGCGCGGCATCCCGCTGCCAGACCACGTTGTCATCGGTGATGTCCATGTGGATCGCCTGCACCGGCAATTGCCCCGACAGCGCCTGCAAGCGCCGCTCGGCGTGCTCCGCAGCGGTGGCGATCAGCTCGCGCTGCTGCGGGTCAGCGATGACCGGCAGCAAATGCTCGATCAGCGCCGGGGCATGCCGGGCATCCCACTGCAGCGTACGTTCCAGGCCCGGATGCTCAAAGTCCGCCAGGGCCAGGTCCATCTGCCCGCAAAGCCGGCCCAGCCCCGCCACCAGCTCGGTGCCCAGGTGCGGCAGGTGGGTCAGGGAGCGGCCGTCTATATAGTCGAGCAGACGCACGTGCAAGGCTTGCCCGGCGATCTCCAGAGAGAGCAGTTCCTGGCCATTTTTCGCCGGAATCACCCTGGGTACCCGCAGCTCGGGATGCTGTTGCAGATGCTTGAGGGCAGCGTGTTGCGCCTGCAACTCCAGGACGGCGTAATCGCCGCGACAGATTTTCAGGACAAAGCGCCCCTGGGGGCTGTCGACGCGATAGTTGAGGTCTTGCTGGCTGCCCAGCGGGTGCAAGCTTGCGTGCAGGCCGTAATGGCTTTCCAGCAACTCCAGCGCTTGCTGCGCGGTGACTTGCGGGCTGGGCAGACTGGCGCGGTGGATCAAGGTAGCGAGCAACATACAACGACCCCTGGATTTGTTATAGGGGGCTTATATCGCCATTGCGCAAGGCGTTGTGCAAGCCCCGTATACCAGACAAAACCGAGAGTCTCATTGGCGATAGATGCCAGCGAGCGAAACAAAACCGACTGCCGGCGGTGACATCATCAGACAGTACCTATTGCGCCCAAGGCAGCTTGCCGACAAGCTATGCTGCATTTTTTGCAGCAAATGACCCTTTTCAAGGATACAGGCCCCCACAACATGCGCATTCTCGTTACCGGCGGAGCCGGTTTTATCGGCTCGGCCCTGGTTCGCCACCTGATTCAGCACACGGAACACGAAGTACTGAACCTGGACAAGCTGACCTACGCAGGCAACCTGGAATCGCTGCACAGCATCGCTAGCAACAGCCGCTATGAGTTCGTCAAGGCCGATATCGTCGACCAGGCTACCGTCGCCGCCGTGCTGGCGCGTTTCCAGCCCCACGCGATCATGCACCTGGCCGCCGAATCCCATGTCGATCGCTCCATCGACGGGCCGTCCGACTTCATCCAGACCAATATCGTCGGCACCTACAGCCTGCTGGAGGCCACCCGCGCCTATTGGCATAAGTTGCCCGAAGCGGACAAAGCCGCCTTCCGCTTCCACCATATTTCCACCGACGAGGTCTATGGCGACCTGCATGGCGTCGATGACCTGTTCACCGAAACCACGCCCTACGCCCCCAGCTCGCCCTACTCCGCCAGCAAGGCCGCGTCCGACCATCTGGTCCGCGCCTGGCAACGTACCTACGGCCTGCCGGTGCTGATCACCAACTGCTCCAACAACTACGGCCCGTTCCACTTCCCCGAGAAGCTGATCCCGCTGGTGATCCTCAATGCCCTGGCCGGCAAGCCCCTGCCGGTGTATGGCAATGGCCTGCAGGTACGCGACTGGCTGTACGTCGAGGATCATGCCCGAGCCCTGTTCAAGGTGGTGACCGAGGGCGTGGTCGGCGAGACCTACAACATCGGCGGCCACAACGAACAGAAGAACATCGACGTGGTCCGCGGCATCTGCAGCCTGCTGGAAGAACTGGCCCCGGAAAAACCCCAGGGCGTTGCCCACTACGCTGACCTCATCACCTTCGTCCAGGACCGTCCCGGCCATGATCTGCGCTACGCCATCGATGCCGGCAAGATCGAACGCGAGCTGGGCTGGGTGCCTGAAGAAACCTTCACCAGTGGCCTGCGCAAGACCGTGCAGTGGTATCTGGAAAACCTCGAGTGGTGCCGCCGGGTACAAGACGGCAGCTACCAGGGCGAACGCCTGGGCTCCACCAACATCAAGGATCTGATTGCATGATCAAAGGCATTGTTCTGGCGGGCGGCTCCGGCACCCGTCTGCACCCCATCACCCTCGGCGTATCCAAGCAACTGCTGCCGATCTACGACAAGCCGATGATCTACTACCCGATTTCGGTACTGATGCTGGCCGGTATCCAGGACATCCTGATCATCTCCACCCCTCAGGACCTGCCGCAATATCGCAACCTGCTGGGTGACGGCAGCCAGTTCGGCGTGCGCTTCAGCTACGCCGAACAGCCTTCGCCGGATGGCCTGGCCCAGGCCTTCCTGATTGGCGAGGAATTCATTGGCAATGACCCGGTGTGCCTGATCCTCGGCGACAACATCTTCCACGGCCAGTACTTCGGCGAACAACTGCGCGACGCCGCCAAGCGCAACTCCGGTGCCACGGTGTTCGGCTACTGGGTCAAGGACCCGGAGCGTTTCGGCGTCATCGATTTCGACAGCGAAGGCCGTGCCCTGTCCATCGAAGAGAAGCCCAAGCAGCCGAAATCCAGCTACGCCGTCACCGGCCTGTATTTCTATGACAACGACGTGGTGCAGATCGCCAAGGCGGTCAAGCCATCGCCCCGCGGCGAACTGGAGATCACCGACGTCAACAACGCCTACCTCCAGCGTGGCGACCTACATGTGGAACGCTTCGGCCGGGGCTTCGCCTGGCTCGACACCGGCACCCACGACAGTTTGCTGGAAGCCTCGCAGTACGTGCAGACCATCGAGCATCGCCAGGGCCTGAAAGTCGCTTGCCTGGAAGAAATCGCCTACGAGAATCACTGGATCAGCCGCGAGCACCTGCTGGAGCGCGCCGCCTATTTCGGCAAGACCGGTTATGGCCAGTACCTGTTCACTCTGGCAGGGGAGGCGCAATGAAGGTGATCCCCACCGACCTGCCCGGTGTACTGGTCATCGAGCCCAAGGTCTTTGGCGACGAACGCGGTTTCTTCTACGAAAGTTTCAATGCCAAGGCCTTTGAAGACGCCACCGGTTTGAACAAGAGCTTTGTGCAGGATAATCACTCGCGATCAGTCAAGAACGTCCTGCGCGGCTTGCACTACCAGGTCGAACACGCACAGGGAAAACTCGTCCGGGTGATTGCCGGCGAGGTGCTGGACGTCGCCGTCGATATCCGCCGCAGCTCCCCGAACTTTGGTCGCTGGGCCAGCGTGCGCCTGTCTGCGCAGAACAATCGTCAGCTGTGGATTCCCGAAGGGTTCGCCCACGGTTTCGTGGTGCTCAGCGACTCCGCCGAGTTTCTCTACAAGACGACCGATTACTACACGCCTTCCGCTGAGCGGTGCATTAGCTGGGACGATCCGACCCTGGCGATCGACTGGCAATTGCAGGAGCCACCAACCCTCTCGGCCAAGGATCAGAAAGGTAAAAGCCTTGAAGAGGCCGATCTGTTCCCATGACCGCCCCCCTGAAAATCCTTATCAGCGGCCAACACGGCCAAGTCTCCCGCGAGCTGCAACAACGGCTAGGCGACCTGGGAGAACTGGTGGTACTGGGTCGTGAGCAACTGGACCTGAGCCACCCGGAACAGATCCGCCAGCAGGTCCGGGCCATCCGTCCGGACCTGATCATCAACGCTGCCGCCCACACCGCTGTCGATCAGGCCGAAAGCGAGCCGGAGCTGGCCTTTGCAATCAACGCCAGGGCCCCCGGGATCTTCGCCGAGGAGGCCAAGGCCCTGGGCGTACCGCTGATCCACTACTCCACCGACTACGTGTTCGATGGTCGCAAGGACACGCCTTACGTGGAGGAAGATGAGCCCAACCCGCTGGGTGTCTACGGCCAGAGCAAACTGGCGGGCGAACGGGCCATCAACCTGATACAGGGCCAGCACCTGATCCTGCGCACCAGTTGGGTCTATTCCAGCCACGGCAAGAACTTCCTGCTGACCATGCAGCGCCTGCTGCAGGAAAAACCCGAACTGCGGGTAGTGGCCGACCAGATCGGTGCACCGACCTGGGCCGGCACCATCGCCAACAGCACCCGCGCGCTGATCGAACGCTGGCGGGCCGGGCAACCCGGGGCCTGGGGCACGTACCACCTCACCGCCCAAGGCGAGACCTCCTGGTTCGGCTTCGCCCAGGCCATCGGCGAGCAGTTGCAGGCCATGGACAAACCTTGCGCTGTGCTGGAGGCCATTCCTTCCAGCGCCTACCCGACCCCGGCGCCACGGCCATTGAACTCGCGCCTGGACTGCAGCCGCCTGGCGCGTGAATGGGGCGTGACCCAGCCAGACTGGCACAGCGCATTGCGCGAGTGTCTTGCCGAGCAGGGCTAGGCATAATGCGCCTGTATCCACAGGCGCCTTTTCCATGACTCCACCTCTTCCCCGTCGCCCCCGCTGGCGCAGCCTGGCCCTGCTGGCACTGTGCCTAGCGCCGTTGCTGTGGCCGCTGGAGCATCTGGCGGAACGCTATTACCGCAACGAGCTGATCAGCCAGAACCGCCAGACCCTCGACCTGTACGTGGCCAACCTGCTGGGCACCCTGCACCGCTACGAAGTGCTGCCGCAGATCCTCGGCGACCTGCCGGCGCTGCGCGCGGTACTCGGCGCCCCGGACGACGGGGTGACCCAGGGCAACGCCAACCGCCTGCTGAAAAACATCAGCGCCCAGACCGGCGCCGAAGTCATGTACCTGATGGACACCAGCGGCAAGACCCTGGCGGCCTCCAATTGGGACAAGCACGACAGTTTCGTCGGGCGCAACTTCGCCTTCCGTCCCTATTTCAGCGAAGCCATGGCCGGGCGCCTCGGACGTTTCTTCGGCCTGGGCACCACCTCGGCCAAACGTGGCTATTTCTTTGCCGCAGCGGTGCGCGACGGTGAGCGGATCCTCGGCGTGCTGGTGGTCAAGGTCGACCTGGACCACACCGAAAGCCTGTGGGGCCGGACCCCGGAGCAGTTGCTGCTGACCGACCACAATGGCGTGGTGATCATCACTTCGCGCCCCGAATGGCGCTTTCGGGCGACCCGTCCCTTGAGCGACGAAGAACGCCAGGCGATCGTCGCCATCCAGCCCTACCCGACCCAGGACCCGCGCCCGCTGAACCTCAATCCCGATGCCTGGCTGACCCAGACCCAGCAGATCGAGGAAACCCATTGGAGTGTCAGCATCCTCGCGCCGCGCACCCTGATCGATCGCCCGGTGCGCACCGTGGTGGCGGTCGGCGCCGCGGCGCTGCTGGCGCTGATGCTGCTGCTGGGGCTGATGATGCAGCGCCGCCGCCATTATCTGGAACGGATCGCCTTCGAAGCCAAGGCCCGGCGTGAACTGGAAATGCGCGTGGCCGAACGTACCAGCGACCTGGAAAGCCTCAACCGGCGCCTGAAACAGGAAGTCCTGGAGCGCGAAACCGCCCAGCAGGAACTGGTGCGCGCCCAGGACAATCTGGTCCAGGCCGGCAAGCTCTCGGCCCTGGGCACCATGTCGGCGAGTATCAGCCACGAACTCAACCAGCCGCTGGCGGCGATCCGCAGCTACGCGGAAAACGCCGAAGTGCTGCTGGACCACCAGCGCACCGACGACGCCCGGGGCAACCTCAAACTGATCAGCGAACTGACCGGGCGCATGGCCTCGATCATTGCCCACCTGCGGGCCTTTGCCCGGCGCGATCATCACGCTCCGGAAAGCGTGGCCCTGCAACCGGCCCTGGACGATGCCCTGGCACTGCTGGCCAAGCGTCGCCGGGCCATGGAAGTGGAACTGATCCGCGACCTGCCGGCCGCCACGCTGTGGGTCGAGGCCGGGGAAACCCGCCTGCGCCAGGTGCTGGGCAACCTGCTGGCCAACGCCCTGGACGCGCTGACGGAAAAAGGCCCGCCACGCAAACTCTGGCTGAGTGCCGAATCCACCGCCACCGGCGTCAACCTGTACATTCGCGACAACGGCCCGGGCTTCTGCATGGAAGCCCTGGGGCGCGCCGGAGAGCCGTTCTACACCACCAAGACGCGTACCCAGGGCCTGGGCCTGGGGCTGGCCATCTGCGACACCCTGATGCGCGCCTTTGGCGGCGAGCTGTCGTTTGCCAACCACCGCGAAGGCGGAGCCCTGATCACCTTGCGTCTGCGCGCCGGAGCACCCGGGGTCAGCCTGCAACCCTCCGAGGACCGCGGGGTATGAAGCGCAGCGGCCACCCGTTATCAACCCTGTCCGGCCCGGCGCTGCCGGCCACGACACGATCTGGAAAGTGAGCGATGAGCCATCCCGACAGCCTCGATCCCCAGCTGCAAGTGGTGCTGATCGATGACGACCCCCACCTGCGCCAGGCCCTGAGCCAGACCCTGGACTTGGCCGGGCTCAAGGTGCTGTCCCTGGCCGAGGCCCAGGGCCTGGCCCCGCGCCTGGAGCGGGACTGGCCGGGGGTGGTGGTCAGCGACATCCGCATGCCCGGCATGGATGGCCTGGAATTGCTCAACCAGCTGCATGCCCAGGACCCGGAACTGCCGGTGCTGTTGATCACCGGCCACGGCGATGTGCCCCTGGCCGTGCAGGCCATGCGCGCCGGCGCCTATGACTTCCTGGAAAAGCCCTTCGCCAGCGATGCCCTGCTGGACAGTGTGCGCCGGGCCCTGGACTGGCGCCGCCTGGTGCTGGACAACCGCAGCCTGCGCCTGGCCCTCAGCGACCGCCAGGAACTCAGCGCGCGGCTGGTGGGCCAGTCGGCGCCGATGCTGCGCCTGCGCCAGCAGATCGGTGCCCTCGCGGCAACCCGCGCCGATGTGCTGATCCTCGGCGAAACCGGCGCCGGCAAGGAAGTCGTGGCGCGCGCCCTGCACGACCTTTCCGGGCGGCGCAACGGGCCGTTCGTGGCGATCAACGCCGGGGCCCTGGCCGAGTCGGTGGTGGAGAGCGAGCTGTTCGGCCACGAGCCCGGGGCGTTTACCGGTGCGCAGAAACGTCGCATCGGCAAGTTCGAATTCGCCAACGGCGGCACCCTGTTCCTCGACGAAATCGAAAGCATGAGCCTGGATGTCCAGGTCAAGCTGCTGCGCCTGCTGCAGGAGCGGGTGGTGGAACGCCTGGGCGGCAACCAGCAGATCCCCCTGGATATCCGCATCATCGCCGCGACCAAGGAAGACCTGCGCCAGGCCGCGGACCAGGGGCGCTTTCGTGCAGACCTCTACTACCGCCTGAACGTCGCGCCGCTGAGCATTCCGCCGTTACGCGAACGCGGCGAGGACGTGTTGATGCTGTTCCAGCACTTCGCCGACGAAGCCAGTGCCCGCCACGGCCTGCCGCCCCAGGAACTGCAACCCGGGCACCGCGCCTTGCTGCTGCGCCATAACTGGCCGGGCAACGTGCGAGAACTGCAGAACGCCGCCGAGCGCTTCGCCCTGGGCCTGGAGCTGGCCCTGGACAACACCCCGCCGGAGGCGGCGACAGCCGCTCCGAGCCTGATCGAAGGTGGCTTGAGCGAGCAGGTGGAACACTTCGAAAAGGCCCTGATCGCCGCCGAAATGGCCCAGCCCCACAGTTCCATGCGCAGCCTCGCCGAAGCCCTGGGGATTCCGCGCAAGACCCTGCACGACAAGCTGCGCAAGCACGGTTTGAATTTCGCCGACAGCGTCGCCAGCCAGCCTGGCGACGACGCCGAATGAATCCTTCCGTTATTCCCTTGACCCTTGAGGCCCTTGCATGAACCGCGACAGTCGATACCTGGAATCCATCCTCCACCACGACATTCCCCTGACGCGGGACATGGGCCTCAAGGTGCTCGACTGGCAGGCGCAGCAGCTGCGTCTGCAATTGCCGCTGGCAGCCAACGTCAACCACAAGAGCACCATGTTCGGTGGCAGCCTGTACTGCGGCGCAGTGCTCGCCGGTTGGGGCTGGCTGCATTTGCGGCTCAAGGAACAGGGAATCGATGACGGGCATATCGTCATCCAGGAAGGCCAGATCAGCTACCCACTACCGGTAACCGGCGATGCCGTGGCGATCTGCGCGGCGCCGGATGACAAGGTCTGGAAAAAATTCATCACCATGTACCAGCGTTATGGCCGCGCCCGGCTGACCTTGCACACCCGGGTGGTGAATGCCGGCAGCGACGAAGACGCCGTGCGCTTCGCCGGCCAGTACGTCCTGCACCGCTAACCGCCGCTATTGCGCAGGAGCTGGCGTGCCAGCCAATCTTGCACAGGGCTCAAGGGGCCCTTCGCCGGCAAGCCGGCTCCTAGCAGCGGTTGCAAAAACCAATCGCCGCAGGGCGATCAGGAGCGGGCCAGCTCCAGCAGCTTGCCGCGCCACGCGGCCCTGGCCGGCAGTGCCAGGAAGAAACCGTTGAGCAATGACTCCCGGGGCGGATAACAGAACGCCGCGCCGGCCAGATCCAGCACCTCGCCTCCCGCCCCTTCAAGCACGCCCTGGGCCGCAGCGGTGTCCCACTGCGACGTGGGCGCCAGGCGCGGATAACAGTCTGCAGCGCCTTCGGCCAGCAGGCAGAACTTCAGCGAACTGCCGATATTGGCCAGTTGCAACTCACCCAGGGCGGCGCTCAAGCCACTGAGCAGACGCTCCTGCTCCGGGCTCGAATGCCGGCGGCTGGCGACTACGGTAAACGCTTCGCCGGCACCCGGCTGCTCACGCACCTGGATCACTTGCGGCGGCTGCCCGCGGTCCACGCGCCAGGCTCCCAGCCCGGCACCGCCCAGATAGCAGCGGCCGTTGGTGGGCATCGAGACCACGCCAAACACTACCCGCCCCTGTTCGATCAGGGCGATGTTGACGGTGAACTCCTCACTGCCGGAAATGAACTCCTTGGTGCCATCCAGCGGGTCCACCAGCCACCAGCGCTGCCAACTGGCACGAGTCGCCTGGGGAATGTTCGCGTCCTCTTCGGAAAGCACCGGAATGCTCGGGTCCAGGGCCTTGAGGCCGGCCACGATCAGGTGGTGGGCGGCCAAGTCGGCAGCCGTCACCGGCGACTCGTCGGCCTTGTGGCTCACTGCCACGTCGGCGCGCCAGAACGGCAGGATCGCTTCGCCAGCGCGCAGGGCCAATTCGGCAACCGGCGCCAACAGAGGGTGGGGAAAATTCATCGACGCCTCACTCATGCTTGAAAGACCCCGCGCTGGCTCAACAGGTCGCGGGTCAGGTACAGCGCGGCCAGGGCCCGGCCTTCGCTGAACTGGGGATTCTGCGCCAGGCTGGCCAGTTCACGCAGGTTGATCTTGTCGACCCGCATCGGCTCCGGCTCATCGCCCTCCAGGCGCTCTTCATACAGGTCGCTGGCCAGCACCACCTGGATCTTCTGGCTCATGTAGCCCGGGGACAGCGACAGCTCGGTCAGGTGCTCCAACTGCCGCGCGCCGAACCCGGCCTCTTCCTTGAGCTCGCGCTCGGCCGCCGCCAGCACATCTTCACCCGGCTCGATCAGCCCCTTGGGCAGGGACAGTTCATAAGCGTCGGTGCCGCCGCAGTACTCTTCGACCAACACCGCATGCTCGGCATCGAGCATGGCCACAATCATCACCGCGCCGTAGCCCGCGCCCTTGCCCACCAAGCGCTCGTAGGTCCGCTCGACGCCATTGGAAAACCGCAACTGCACCTCTTCGACACAGAACAGACGACTGGTGGCGACGATCTCGCGGGCGAGTACGGTGGGTTTCTGGCGCATAGCGGGCTCCTTGGCGATAGCGGGTTACTATACAGGCTGTTTTACGGTGATCGGGTTGCAGATTGCGCGTGCGCCGCCCTGCTCCGGGACCTATTGTTTACTGCGTGTGACCGTCCTCTTCAGTGCGGCTCCTTTCTATCCTTCTAGTGACCGGCGTCCCCTGCCCCACTGGCCTTGTCGACCTAGCCGGTCGGCTGTTTTCTTACCGCTGGAGAAGTGTTCGATGGCCCTACTGCCCTGGCACGAGATCGATACCGTCCTGCTCGACATGGACGGCACCTTGCTGGACCTGCACTACGACAATCATTTCTGGATGGAACACCTGCCCCAGCGCTACGCCGAGCTGCACGGGGTCAGCCGGGCCATGGCCGAGCTGGAGCTGCAACCGCTGTTCGAGCGCAATGCCGGTCAGTTGCAGTGGTACTGCCTGGACTTCTGGAGCGCCGAACTGAAGCTCTCGGTGCGCGAACTGAAACTCGAGACGGCGCACCTGATCGCCCTGCGCCCAGACGCCGACACCTTTCTTGCGGCGATCAAGCAGGCCGGCAAACGGGTGATCCTGATCACCAATGCCCACCGTGACTCCTTGTCATTGAAGCTGGAGCGGATCGAACTGGCGCCCTACTTCGAGCGCCTGATCAGCTCCCACGATTACGGTTTCCCCAAGGAGAGCCCACAGTTCTGGGACGCCCTGCAGGCCGATATCCAATTCAATCCGGCCCGCAGCCTGTTCATCGACGACACCCTGCCGATCCTGCGCAGTGCACGGGATTTCGGCGTGGCGCAATTGCTGGCGGTCAGCCAGCCGGACAGTCGCAAAGGACCAAAGGACACCGCGGAGTTCGCGGCGCTGGGGGATTACCGGGCGTTGATCGAAGGGCTGTGAAACCCTTCGCGGGCAAGCCCGCGCCTACGCCCGGCAACGGCTCGAACGGTTACTCGGGAATACGCAGCACCTGGCCCGGGTAGATCTTGTCCGGGTGGGACAGCAGCGGTTTGTTGGCCTCGAAAATCTTGTGGTACTGATTGGCGTCGCCGTATTGCACCTTGGCAATGGCGCTCAGGGTGTCGCCCTTCTTCACGGTGACAAACACCGCGGACACCAGCACTGGGCCGGTCACGCTGATCTGGTCCTCGACGCTGCCGACTCCGGCGATGTTGCCCAGGGCCAGGAGGATCTTTTCCTTCTCTTCCTGGCTCGCCACTTCACCGCTGACGATCACCTTGTCGCCTTCCACCGTGGCATGGACATTGGGATTGCCCAGGCCGACCTTTTCAATGTGTTCCTTGAGTTGCTCACTGGCATTGGCGTTACCCGGGGTCAACAGATCGATCAGTTTCTCACCGGCTTCCTTCACAAAGCTGAAAATGCTCATGTCGCACACTCCTTGGTTGATAGATCCAGACGCGAAAGACTAGACCAGCCCGACCAGATGAGGTTCCCCGGCGACCGGTGACCCAAGGTCACGGCGACGCGGTAGAATCCCGGCCTTTTGCCGCTCCGGAGCGAAGATGGACCTCAAGCAGCTGAAATTCCTCATCGCCCTCGACGAAACCCGGCATTTCGGCCAAGCCGCCGCGCGCTGCCATATCACCCAGCCGACCCTGTCCATGCGCCTGCGCAGCCTGGAAGAAGAACTCGACCTGCCACTGGTCAACCGGGGCCAGCGTTTCGAAGGCTTCACCGCGCCCGGCGAACGGGTCCTGGCCTGGGCCCGCACGGTGCTGACCGCCTATGACGGATTGCTGGCCGAGGCCGCCGCCTGCCGCGGCAACCTGGTGGGCACCCTGCGCATGGGGGTCGTGCCGCTGTCGAGCTTCAATCCGCAGCCATTGATGCAGCGCCTGCATGCCGAGCACCCGAACCTGCGCTTCGAACTCTCGTCCCTGAGTTCGGAGCAGATCCTCGAACAGCTGGCCAGCAACCGCCTGGACCTCGGGGTTTCCTACCTGGAGCGCCTGGACAGCGAACACTTCGACTCGCTGCCCCTGGAGCCGACCCACATGGGCCTGCTCTACGATCATCGGCACTTCAGCTTCGGCGAGCAGCCGCTGAGCTGGGAGGCGCTGATCGAGCTGCCCCTGGGCCTGCTCACCAGCGGCATGCACTTTCGCCAATCCATCGACCACAACTTCCACATTCGCGGCCTGCAACCACAACCGGTGCTCCAGACCGACGCCGTCCATCAACTGGTGCAGATGGTGCACGGCGGCCTGTGCTGCGCGGTGATGCCGTTGGACAGTGGCCTGGAAACCCTCACCGAGCACCTGCGCCTGCAACCCATCGAAGACGCCCAGACCCTGGCCCGCCTGGGCCTGATCATGCGCCGCAGCGCGCCACGCTCGGCCCTGGCGCAAGCCTGCTTTGCCCTCTACCAGCAATCCTTCAGCGGTTCGTGATCGACGCCATCTATCAATAGATCAGTACTAGCAATTAGACGCGACAGAATGCCGCGCTTAGTCTTGGGAGCCGTTACGCCGCTGGTCACCCAGGCGCGGCGCCAGCCCCGGCGAAACGGGCACCCGCACTCGCTGCCAACCAGCCCCTCAACACCCTTCGAACGCTAGTACGCGACCGCTCTTGCCTGGCCATGCACCAGCCGCGCGAGCCGTGTCGCCACCTTGTCCACCTGCCGCCTGACAGTGCGCTGCGGGTCCGTAGCCCGCGATGGAGAGTCGCCCGTGAGTACACATAACCAAGCCGATCAGAAACCCGTGGCCCGCTACAAGCCCTACAAGGGACCGGCCGGTGGCTGGGGTGCCCTGATCAGCGTGGCCCAGGCCTGGCTGACCAGCGACAACGCGCTGAAGAACATCCGCATGATGCTCAAGACCAACCAGAACGGCGGCTTCGACTGCCCGGGCTGCGCCTGGGGCGACTCGCCGGAAAGCGGCATGGTCAAGTTCTGCGAGAACGGCGCCAAGGCGGTCAACTGGGAAGCCACCAAGCGCCGGGTGGACGCCGCCTTCTTCGCCAAGCACAGCGTCACCGCGCTGCTGGAGCAGAGCGACTACTGGCTGGAGTACCAGGGCCGGCTGACCGAGCCGATGAGCTACAACGCCGAGACCGACCGCTACCAGCCCATCAGTTGGGAGAACGCCTTCAGCCTGATCGCCAAGCACCTGCACAACCTGCCGAGCCCGGACATGGCCGAGTTCTACACCTCGGGCCGGGCCAGCAACGAAGCGGCGTACCTGTACCAACTGTTCGTGCGTGCCTACGGCACCAACAACTTCCCCGACTGCTCGAACATGTGCCACGAGGCCAGCGGCGTGGCCCTGGCGCAGAGCGTCGGAGTCGGCAAGGGCACCGTGACCTTCGACGACTTCGAGCACGCGGACGCCATTTTCGTCTGGGGCCAGAACCCCGGCACCAACCACCCGCGAATGCTCGAACCGCTGCGTGAAGCCGTGAAGCGCGGCGCCCAGGTGGTCTGCATCAACCCGCTCAAGGAGCGCGGCCTGGAACGCTTCCAGCACCCGCAAAGCCCGATCGAGATGCTCACCAACGGCAATCGCCCGACCAACACCGCCTACTTCCGCCCGGCCCTGGGCGGCGACATGGCGCTGCTGCGCGGCATGGCCAAGTTCCTCCTGCAGTGGGAACGCGATGCGCAGAAAGCCGGTGCAGAATCGGTGTTCGATCACGACTTCCTCAACGCCCACACCGCCAGCGTGCTCGACTACCTGGGCACCCTCGATGACACCCCGTGGGAGCAGATCGTCGAGCAGTCCGGCCTGACCCTGGTGGAGATCGAGCAAGCGGCGCGCATGTACGCCAAGGGCAAGAACGTGATCATGTGCTGGGCCATGGGCATCACTCAGCACCGCCACTCGGTGCCGACCATCCAGGAAATCGCCAACCTGATGCTGCTGCGCGGCAACATCGGCAAGCCCGGCGCCGGCCTGTGCCCGGTACGCGGCCACAGCAACGTGCAGGGCGACCGCACCATGGGCATCAACGAGCGCCCGCCGGTGGCCTTCCTCGATGCCCTGGAGCGGCGCTTCCAGTTCAAGGTGCCGCGGGACAACGGCCACAACGTGGTCGAGGCGATCCACGCCATGCTCGAAGGCCGCTCCAGGGTCTTCATCGGCCTGGGCGGCAACTTCGCCCAGGCCACCCCGGACAGCCCACGGACCTTCCAGGCCCTGAGCAACTGCGACCTCACCGTGCAGATCAGCACCAAGCTCAACCGCAGCCACCTGGCCCACGGCAAGGACGCGCTGATCCTGCCGTGCCTGGGCCGCACCGACATCGACCAGCAGGCCGGCGGCCCGCAAGCGGTGACCGTGGAAGACTCCTTCAGCATGGTCCACGCCTCCAACGGCCAGTTGCAGCCACTGTCATCGCAGATGCGCTCCGAGCCGTGGATCGTCGCCGGCATCGCCGCCGCGACCCTGGGCAGCCAGCCGGTGGACTGGAACTGGCTGGCGGCCGACTACGGGCGCATTCGCGACCTGATCGCCGACACCATTCCCGGCTTCAAGGATTTCAACGAGCGGCTCCAGCATCCGGGCGGGTTCTACCTGGGCAACAGCGCCGGCGTGCGCCAGTGGAACACCCCGTCGGGGCGCGCCAACTTCCGCGCCAACCAGCTGCCCCAGGACCTGATCCACGAACGCACCCGGGCCACTGGCCAACTGCCGGACCTGATCCTGCAGTCGATGCGCTCCCACGACCAGTACAACACCACCATCTACGGCCTCGATGACCGCTACCGCGGGGTCAAGGGCCAGCGCGACGTGCTGTTCGTCAACGAGGCGGACATCATCCGCCTGGGCTTCAAGCCGGGGCAGAAGGCCGACATCGTCTCGCTGTGGGATGACGGCCGCGAGCGCCGGGTCAAGGGCTTCACCTTGCTGGCTTTCGACATTCCGGCGGGCCAGGCCGCGGCCTACTACCCGGAAGTGAACCCGCTGGTGCCGCTGGAAAGCACCGGCGACGGTAGCCACACCCCGACGTCCAAGTTCATCGCCATCCGCCTGGAGGCAGCCAGCGATAATGGCCTGATCATGGCACGCTCGGCCTGAGGGCCTGTTCGCCGGCTTGCCGGCGAAATCCCAGGCACAAAAAAGGCCGCCTTGGTATCAAAGCGGCCGTTCCGAAGTAGCTAAAGACCTGTAAAAACCACTTAAGTTCCGCAATAAAAACAGTAAGTTACGAGATTGTGTACAACTCGTGCTATTCGTCGGATTTCGTTTGTAAGCCTCGTGATACAGCCTCAGGATCGCGCCGTCATCCCTTTGAGGTTCCCCCATGAAGTTCTCCTCGATTCTCTTGTTGTCCCTTGGCCTGGTCAGCGGCATCGCCTCTGCCGGAGGCACCACTGAAGCAGGTGTGGGTGGCGCATTGGGCGGGGTTCTAGGCTCGGTGGTCGGTCAACAGATCGGCGGCAATACCGGCTCCGCCATCGGTGCAGCGCTGGGCGGCGCGGGCGGCAGTGCGGTCGGTGCGGACAAACGCAGCCGCGGCCAGGCCGCCATTGGCGGCGCCCTCGGCGCAGCAGGCGGTAACGTGGTCGGCCGCAGCATGGGCGGCAACACCGGCAGCCTGATCGGCGCAGCCGCTGGCGGTGGCGCCGGCGGCGCGCTGGGTAACTACATGGGCAATGAAAGCGCCCGGGAAGATCGCGACTACCGTGGCCGCGACGACCGCCGCTACTACCGCGATGGCCACCGTGGCCGCGGCCATGCCTACGGGCACCGCAAACACCATCACGACCGCGACTGATCTGCCGCGACAGCGATCGGGATCAAACCAGCAGCAGACGCTCCAGCGCCGCTCGCAACGCGGGCGGAATCGGCACCGGCTGGTTCGATCCCCGATCCACGAACACATGGACAAAGCGCCCTGCCGCACAAGCGTCCGCTTCCCCCGCCTTGAACACCGCCAACTCGTACTGCACCGAGCTGTTGCCCAGCTTGCCGACCCGCAGGCCAATCTCGATGCGCTCGGGGAAGGCAATGGAGGCGAAGTAGTCGCAAGCCGAGCTGACCACGAACCCCACCACCTCGCCATCATGGATGTCCAGCCCGCCCTGTTCGATCAGGTAGGTATTCACCGCCGTGTCGAAGAAGCTGTAGTAAGTGACGTTGTTCACATGGCCATAGACATCGTTGTCATGCCAGCGCGTGATGATCGGCTGGAAGTGACGGTAGTCGCCGCGTTGCGGCATAGGCTCGGACATCAGGGCTCTCTCCCATGGATTGCAGGCCAGACGATCGGTTGATCGCCCGGCATTTCACCCCAGGCGGCCGAGCCTGGGCAAACCCTTTTACGTCGATCGCGCCGCCGGACGCTCACGCCGCCAGATGCGTCTCGCACCACTCACGCACGGCGGCGTAAGGGTAGTCCTCCAGCGCCGCGAAACCGGGAATGCTCCGGGCCTTGAGCCGGGTGAACAACGGCACGCTGATGCCACAGAGGAAACGGGTCAGCCGCTCCGCCCCAGGCCTATCGCCCGTGTGCTGCTGGTGCCTGTGGATAAATTGGCCGCACAGCCCGTCAAAACTTTTATCCACAAGCGCCGGCAGCGCGGGGGGCTCCGGCAAGCGCGCCACCTGGCCATGGCAAACCGAGCAATGGCCGCAACGCAGCGGCGCCTGCTGGTCGCCGAAGTACTGCGCCAAGCGATGCCCCAGGCACTCGTCGGTGGCGAACAGCTCGAGCATGGCGTGGATCCGCGCAATCTCGCTGCCCTCGTGGCGGGTGAAATAGCCGTGCAGGTCCGCGCTCAAGGCCACAGCGTCGAAATCCGTCTGCAGCAAGCTGTAGACCTCGGTCATCTGCTTGCTTTCCAACTCCACCCAGCCCTTTTCCTGGAAGTAGTCCAGGGCCTTGACCACCCGGTTGCGCGGCGCCTGGTAGTGCTCGTAGAGCGCGTCGAAATTCACCGTGGCCCAGGTCCGGGCGCGGCTGGAGGTGTTGATCACCGCCTCGACAAAGTCCCGGCGCTCACCGTCGAAACGCGCCAGCAACGCCTGCGGTTCCTCAAGGAGCTTGAAGCGGTACTCGGCGAAATAGGCGTAGCGCGGAGCGATCAGGCCGCGCAGTTCCAACTGCACCAGCAGGGTCTTGAGCGGCAGCTGGCGAATGTTGCTCTGGTCCGCCAGGGGGCCAAGCAGGAACTCCCACTGCCCCTCCACCGCGCACGCCTGCAAGTCCTCCAGCACACAGCGGATGCCGCTCAATTCCGGGGTGTCGCCGTAGACGAAATTCTCCAGCACGTTGAGGCTGTCGCGGTTGGCCAGCACCAGGCAATCCGCAGGCTGGCCGTCGCGCCCGGCGCGGCCGATTTCCTGGCTGTAGTTCTCGATGGACTTGGGCAGGTCGAAGTGCACCACGTTGCGGATGTCACTCTTGTCGATGCCCATACCGAAGGCGATGGTGGCGACGATGCAGTGGCTGCGCCCATCCATGAACCGCCGCTGGATCGACTCGCGCTGCTCGTGGGGCAGGCCGGCGTGATAGGCCTCGGCGGCGATGCCCTCGCGGCTCAGGTGCTCGGCGATCTGCTCGGCGGTTTTTTGCAGGGTCACGTAGACAATGCTCGGCTGCCCGGCCCGAGCACTCATCCACTGCACCAGGCGTCGACGCTTGTCGGCGCCACGTACCGGCTCCACCAACAGGTTGAGGTTGGGCCGGTAGAAGCCGGTGGTCACCACATCCTGCGGGACGATGGCGAACTTGGCCTGCATGTCGGCAATCACCTTGGGCGTGGCCGTGGCCGTCAGCAGCAGGGCTTGGGGAATATTGAACTGGCGCTGGTAGTCCGGCAGCTTCAGGTAATCGGGGCGGAAGTTGTGGCCCCACTCGGAAATGCAGTGCGCCTCGTCCACCACCAGCAGGGAAATCGGCACCTGCTGCAGGAAGTTGCGAAAGCGCTCGTTCTTCAACCGTTCCACCGAGATCATCAGGATCTTCAGTTCCCCGGAACGGGCGCGGGCCATGACCTCGTTGGCTTCATCCCGGCCCTGGGCCGAGTCGATGCTGGCGGCGGCAACACCGTGGCGCTGGAGGAACGCCAACTGGTCCTGCATCAACGCCAGCAGCGGCGAGACCACCAGGGTCAGGTGCGGCAGCAGCAAGGCCGGCAACTGATAGCACAGCGACTTGCCCGAGCCGGTGGGAAAGATCGCCGCTGCCGAACGCCCGGCCAGCACCGCGCTGACCGCGGCCTCCTGGCCCGGACGAAACTGTGGATAACCGAAGACCTGTTCCAGGGTGCTGTGCATGAGGGTCACTCCTTGGACCGCTGACCTGCCTTGAAGACTAGCGGGGCAGATCGGCAAGGCCAGAAAAGGTCGGGGAAAAAGAGCTACCGGATGCTACCGCGAGCAAGACATTCAACGGCGGCCCCGATGCAGGAACCGGCTTGCCGGCGAAGGTCGCCAACCGCTAACGCAGGCTCCGGCAATCCAGCCACTGCACGCCGTTGTGCTGATTGGCCTTGAGCAGCGCTGGCACCGCTTGAGCTGCCTTGGCGTGCGTGTCATGAAACAGGACGATGCCACGCCGCCAGAGCAGCATCAGCGTCTGCACCCGCTGCGCGGCCGCCTCGGCGCTGACCTTCTTGCTCCAGTCCTGGGAGTCGATGTTCCACAGCATCAGGCGCAGCTCCTGGGCCTTGAAGAACCCGGCACTGTCGCTGCGACGCTGCCCGTAGGGCGGACGGAATATCGGCAGGTACTCATGGGTCAACGTGCGGTTGGCCAGGTTGGCGCTGCGGATCACCGAACCCTGCCATTCGCTCCAGGAGGAGTGGGACTTGTGCTCCCAGCCATGTACGCCCACGCACTGACCGTCGTACAACTCGCGCATTTGCCCGGCAGACGATTGACCCAGGCGCGCCTGAAACGAGTCCCCCAGGACAAAGAAAAGGCTGTGCAGATCGTAGGTGCGCAACTCATCGATCAACTGATCCGTGCGCCCGTCGCGAATGCTCGGGCCATCATCAAAGGTCAGCAGGAACTGCCGGTCCGCCAGTTCGTCACCCAATTGCTCGGCCGGGTCCATGCGCTGGATCTCGCTGCTGACAGAGGGAAACAAGGCGGCCAGGCGCAGTTGCTCATTCAGGTACTGCCGATGGAACAGCGTACTGGCCTCGGCCCAGGCGGCGTAGGAGGCCTTGCTCCCGCCGGTGAAACTGGCGACCAGCTGGCGCAGTTCGCCGAGGTTGCGCACAGGCAGGCAGAACGGTTCGGCCTCACAGTCCTGGCTGGCCAGTTGGTAGTTGCCCAGCAGCTGTTCCCAGAAGCGCTGGCGCACCTGATTGAGCGACTTGAGGTCCAGTTGGCGAACCCCGAGCTGTTGCTTCAAGGCCTTTTCATCCAGGGTTTCGCTGGCCAGCAAGGCCTTGCCGAACATCAGAATCTCGCCCCGTGAGGCGGTGTCGAAATCCACGGAGCTGGTCAGCGGAGTCGGCCAGCCGCTGCGGTCGATGGTGGCGAACACCAGAGGCCCGGCCGCCTGGGCCACCCCCGTGCTCAGACACAACGCCAGCAACCAGGGGAAAACACGAATTCGCATACCAACCTCCATAAATGCACAACGCGCCACTGCCGGCGCGTTGTGGAGATAACTTCTGCCTGTGTGATCAGCGGTTCTGCAGCCGCTCTATGGCCTTGTCGTACACCGGGTTGGCCTTCTGCTCCCGCGCCTTGCGGTAGTGCTCCAGCGCCGTGGCCAACTGCCCGGCATCCTCGTAGATGCGCGCCATGTCGTAGTAGGCGCTGGCGCGTACGGTGGCCGCCGAAGGACCGCTGGCCAGAGCGATTGCCTGGCGATCGGCGACGATGGCTTCGTCGGGGCGGCTGTGCTTGCGGCTGGCCAGGGCCAGGTTGCTGTAGGCCTGGGCATAGCCGGGATCAAGCTCGATGGCTTCGCGGTAATAGACGGTCGCGCCACCGAAGTCGCCCTTGCGGTAGGACGCTTCGCCTTTCTGGTTGAGGCTTCTGGCATCCACCGGCCCCTCGTCCTTGGCCAGCACCGCATCGATGGGCTTGGCATTCTCCAGCAACGGATCGAGCTCGCCCATCCGCGCCTCCACCTCCTGGTTGCCCTGCAGCACCCGATCGATGTCCTGCAACTGGCCCTCAGCCGTCAGACGAAACACCACCCACAGGTTGCCCTGGCGGTTCTGCGGCACCCGGTAGCTGCGCATCAGCGTCGGGCCTCTATAGACAAAGACCTGCGCCTGGCTGCGGCCCAGGCGCAACGATTCGGGGTTATTGCCATGGGTGAAATCGTGCACGGCATACACGTAGGCATCGCCCGGCACAGGCTGTTCGATGGTGAGGGTTTCCGGCCCGCTGCTGTCGCTGCTGTCCACATTCATTCGCGCGCCGGGCCCGGTGCCCGTGGCGTAATACAGCAGCCGGTGGGGATAGCTCAAATACGCGTCCAGGTCTTCCCCCGGCGCGCTCCAGCTCAGCACCACGCGCAGGCTTTGCGGATCCTTGAGCACCGGGCTCATGGCGAAGCTCAGCCCCTGGCACGGGCACTTGGCCCGCAGGTCGGCATAACCGAGCTTGCGGATCAGCAGTTCACTGCCCCCTGAGTCGGCGGCATCCAGGGTCACTCGCCCCTGGGCGTCGGTACGCCCGGAAGCCTGCCCCAACTGCACCTCGGCATCGGCGAGCACAGCGCCCTTGGCCACTGCGTCCAGCACCTGGATCGACAACGACTGAGCCTGTACCGGGCTCATCAGCATCCCTAGCCACAACAACGCCGCCAGGCGGAAAACAGCCATAACAAAATCCCTGTAGACAAAGAGGGCAGGAGCTCTGCCCCGCCCCACCAATCAGCGGCGAACCATACACAGTTTTGCCCGCCAATGCTCGGCCCGAATCCGTGAAATGCAGCGCCAAGTGAACGCCTCAACCACTGGCCACGACGCTCCCGGACGTCCCGGCGAGCACTTGCAAGCCGAGCCTCGAATCGCCTTACACTGCACCCCCTAGAAACGCCAAGTGAACCCCGACCATGCAACTGGCCCCCGACTTTCCCGACGACGCCATCATGCGCCAGCTGATGCAGCTGCTGCATGAGGAAATCGGCCTGCCCGAACGCAAGACTCTTCGCCTTAGCACCGCGATCAATCTCGACCTGGGCTGCGACGGCGCCGATGCCCGGCATTTGCTGCAGGCCCTGGAAGAGCAGTTCGCTCTCGATTTTGTCGATTTCGACAGCTATCGCTACTTCCAGCCCGACGGCTTCGACCCGTTCCAGAAACGCCGGGCCAAGGGCCGGGGCGACAAGGTGCCGCTGACCATCGGCATGCTGTACCAGGCGATCAAGCAACAGCGCTGGGACACCCAGGCGCTGGAAGCGCTCTAACCCCGGCAGGGTCAAATCCACCCTCGGAAAACATCCGCAGCAGCGGCCTGCCCAGCCCTGGAGCGAACTGGCGCATCTGCAATCAAGTGCTAATATTCTGGCAGTTTCTGTTAAAAAACCCAGGAATAATGGCACATGTCTAAGAAAACCGCCCCACTCCTGCCCGCCACAGGCAAGCTGCTCGATGCCTTTGGCGAACGCCTGAAACTGGCTCGCCTGCGGCGCAAGCTGACCGCCAAGCAAGTGGCCGAACGCGCAGGCATGTCACTGACCACCTTGCGCTCCCTGGAGTCTGGCGGGTCCGGCGTGACCATGGGTGCCTACCTGTCGGTGATGCAGGTGCTGGGGCTGGAAAGGGACCTGGAGCAACTGGCAGCCCGCGACGAGCTGGGCCGCCAGTTGCAAGATGCCCGACTCTTGCCGGGAGACAGCAACGCGCCAGGCAAAACGCGCCGGGCCCCCAGCCGGCGTTCGGCCAAGGCGCCTGCTGCCGGCCTGACGCTGCATGAAGCCGCGGCCGAGCCGATCCCCCCAGCCCCGCCCTCGGCTGACTTCCCGATCAATACCCAGTCGCTGAGCAGCCTGCTACAGCCCGCGAAGAAGCCGGCGCCAAGGATGGACGAGCCATGACCCTGATCGCCGTCTATGCCGACTGGCAATCCTTGGGCGGGCCAAGGCGCTTGGGCTGGCTGCATGTCAGGACGGTCCGCGCTGCCAGTGTCTTCGAGTTCGAATATGACCCCGCGGCGCTGCTCGATCCCGAGCTGACCAGCATTGCCCTGGACCCGCGCATCGGGCGATTCGCCGGCCGGCAATTCAGCGGCCAGCAGCAAAACCGCTTTGGCGTGTTTGCCGACTCCAGCCCCGATCGCTGGGGCCATCTGCTGATGCAACGCCGGCTGGAACGGGACATCCGCGAAGGCCTGACGCCCGCCGGCACCCGCCTGCAGGACGCCGACCTGCTGCTGGGGGTGCACGATCTGTATCGCGTCGGCGCCCTGCGCTATCGCCTTGATGACCAAGGCCCGTTCCTGGATGACCGCGACGGCCTCGCGGCGCCGCCCTTCGTCGAGCTGCGCGCCCTGGAACAGGCCAGCCGCGCCCTGGAAAACGATCCGCACAACACTTCCGCCGACGGCGGCCAATGGTTGCGCATGCTGATCGCCCCGGGTGGATCGCTGGGTGGCGCCCGCCCCAAGGCCAGCGTCGCCGACGACAAGGGCCACCTGTGGATCGCCAAGTTTCCCAGCGTCCGCGACGAGCATGACGTCGGCGCCTGGGAGATGCTGGTCAACGCCCTGGCCAGCCACTGCGGGTTGCGGGTTCCCGGGGCCATGGCGCAACGCTTCGCCAGCGACCAGCACTGCTTCATGATCAAGCGTTTCGACCGTACCGAAGCGGGTGGCCGACTGCACTTTGCCTCGGCCATGACCCTCACCGATCGCAGTGACAGCGACGACGCCTCCACCGGCGCCAGCTACCTGGAACTGGCCGAAGTGCTGATCGCCCACGGCGCGCAGACCCGTGCCGACCTGCGTGAGCTGTGGTCGCGCATGGTCTTCAACCTGCTGGTGTCCAACAGCGACGACCACCTGCGCAACCATGGCTTCATGTTTGAACCCGGACGCGGCTGGCGCCTGTCCCCGGCCTACGACATGAACCCCTGCGCCCACGCCAACGGGCTGAAACTCAACATCAGCGAAGCCGACAATGCGCTGGACCTTGAACTGGCACGGGAAGTAGCGGCATATTTCCGCCTCGGTCGTGCAGAGGCGGAAGGCATCATCGAACACTGCCAGAGCGTGGTTCGCCAATGGCCCACCCTGGCCCAGGCCCTGGGGCTGTCCCGGCGTGAACAAGAACGCATGGCGTCGGCGTTTCGACTCGCACAGCAGTAAACAGCGCGGCTGTTGGACTCCTCCAACCCGTCAATCGACAAGGACAGTCAGTGGACGTATTGATGGGCTTGCTCGCCGCCCTGCTCTGGGGCGGCACCGATTTCCTCGTGGGGCTCAACGTCCGCGCCGTGGGCGTGAAACGTGCGGTGTTCTTCAGCCAGAGCCTGGGGTTCACCCTGATGAGCCTGCTGCTGGTGATCTTTCCGGCCATCCTCTACAAGGCCATGGCCGCGCCCGCGCAAGTCTGGCTGATGGGCGTGGTCGCCGCGGCCTTTACCGTCTCCGGCGCCCTGGCCCTGGGCAAGGCGTTCTCCCTGGGCAAGGCCTCCATCGTCGCCCCATTGGTGACCTCCTACGGCGTGGTCACCACCCTGCTGTCCTGGGCCAGCGGCGAACAGATCAGCCTGCTGCAACTGCTGTGCATCCTCGTGTGCGTGATCGGCGTGATCCTCTCCAGCCTGCACTCGGATCCCAAGCTGCCCCACAGCACCGCCGCCGGCCGCTCGATCTTCTTCGCCCTGCTCTCGGCCGTTCTGTATGGCACCAGCTTCTGGCTGCAGGGCCGCTACACCCTGCCGCAACTGGGGCCGATCAGCATGCTCTGGCTGGGTTACGCCGTGGGCAGCGGGGTGATGCTGCTGATGGTGCTGAAAGTCGCGGACGGGCTGAAGATCCCGCCGCTGAAAAACTGCGGTCTGCTGGCCTCCACCAGCCTGATGAACCTCGGCGCCTTCTTCGCCTTTTCCTGGGGCGCCATGAGCGGCTCGGTGTCGGTGGTGACGGTGATCAGTACGCTGTCCGGCGGCATTGCTGCGGTGCTGGGCTATGTGTTCTTCAAGGAGCGGCTGACGGCGGTGCAAGTGACCGGGGTGGTGCTGGTGTTGCTGGGGGCGTTGGTGCTGCACTTGAAGGCGTGAGGCCTTTCTGTAGCCCACAAAAAAGCCGCCCCGAAGGGCGGCTTTTTCATTGCAGGTCGAAGCTTACAGCTTTGGACCGGCAGCCTTGATCGCGTCGCTCACGTCGAACTTCTTGAAGTTCTCGATGAACAGGCCGGCCAGGGCCTTGGCGGCTTCGTCGTAGGCAGCTTGGTCAGCCCAGGTGTTGCGTGGGTTGAGCAGGCCGGTTTCGACGCCCGGTACGGCTTTCGGCACGTCCAGGTTGACGATGTCCAGGTGCTCGGTCTCGGCACCGATCAGCGCGCCGCTCTGGATCGCTGCAATCACGCCACGGGTGGTGGGGATGTTGAAGCGTTTGCCCACGCCGTAGCCACCGCCGGTCCAGCCGGTGTTGACCAGGTAGACCTTGGAGCCGAAACCGCGGATGCGCTTGATCAGCAGCTCGGCGTATTCGCCAGCCGGACGCGGGAAGAACGGGGCGCCGAAGCAGGTGGAGAAGGTCGACTTGATGCCCGAGCCCGAACCCATTTCAGTCGAGCCCACCAGAGCGGTGTAGCCGGACAGGAAGTGGTAGGCGGCTTGTTCTTCACTGAGGATCGACACCGGTGGCAGTACGCCGGTCAGGTCGCAGGTCAGGAAGATCACCGCGTTAGGCTCGCCACCGAGGTTCTTCGGTGCGCGTTTTTCGATCAGCTCGCGCGGGTAGGCGGCACGGCTGTTCTGGGTCAGGCTGTCGTCGGCGTAGTCGGCTTTCTTGGTGACCGGGTCGATCACAACGTTTTCCAGTACGGCACCGTGCTGGATGGCTTTCCAGATCACCGGCTCGTTCTTCTCCGACAGGTCGATGCACTTGGCATAGCAACCGCCTTCGATGTTGAACACCACGCCCACGCCCCAGCCGTGTTCGTCGTCACCGATCAGGTAACGGCTTTCATCGGCCGACAGGGTGGTCTTGCCGGTGCCCGACAGACCGAAGAACAGGGTCACGTCGCCTTCTTCGCCCATGTTGGCGGCGCAGTGCATCGGCAGCACGTCGGCAGCTGGCAGCAGGAAGTTCTGCACGGAGAACAGGGCTTTCTTCATTTCACCGGCGTAGCGCATGCCGGCGATCAGCACTTTCTTGGCCGCGAAGTTGAGGATCACGGTGCCGTCGGAGTTGGTGCCGTCGCGCTCAGGCTCGCAGACGAAGTTTGGCGCGTTGAGGATCTGCCATTCGTCTTTGCCACCGGCGTTGTACTGCTCGGGGTTGATGAACAGGCAACGGCCGAACAGGTTGTGCCAGGCAGTCTCGGTGGTCATTTTCACTGGCAGGTAGTGCGCCGGATCGGAACCTACATGCACGTGGGAAACAAAACGCTCGCGCTCGCCCAGGTAGGCTTCAACGCGGTCCCACAGGGCGTCGAACTTGGCCGCCGGGAACTTGCGGTTGATCGGGCCCCAGGCGATAGCGTCCTGGGTGGTGGGCTCTTCAACGATGAAACGGTCCACTGGCGAACGGCCGGTACGATGACCGGTGCGAACCACCAGAGCGCCGGTATCGGCCAGTTCGCCCTCACCGCGGTTCAGGGCTTCTTTGACCAGATCATCCACACTCAGATCGGTGTACACGGCGTTATTGGCTTGCGTCATGAGGTTCCCCGTCGGCCATTGGCCGAGTGCTCCAAACGTTTTGTAGTAGAAACTCGCGCACTACTACCGCGAAAAAAGTGCGCCGGATTATGCCAGAAAAGCCCAAAAATAGTAGGGTCCTCCCGTCAGTACGGCGTAATTCCGGCGTTTGCCAGGTGATTTACCTGCGCTGAACCGTTTTAGTGACGAGTATCTGACGGCGTGTCGACGCCCGCACCGGCAAACAATTGCGCGATATCGGCGGCATCGAACAGGTAGCGTTCGTTGCAGAACTGGCAATCGATCTCGATGCTGCCGCCATGTTCCACCACCAGCTCCTGAGCATCTTCCAGCCCCAGGCTGACCAGTGCATTGCCCGAACGCTCACGGGAGCAACTGCAGCGGAAACGCAGCGGTTGCACGTCGAACAGGCGCACGGCCTCTTCGTGGTACAGACGGTGGAGCACGGTTTCGTTGTCCAGGCTCAGCAGTTCATCGGCGGTCAGGGTGCTGGCCAGCGCGGTGAGGTGCTGCCAGTTGGCTTCGCGCTCCTCCGGATCGCGCAGGCGATCGGCAGGCAGTTGTTGCAGGAGCAGACCACGGGCATTGCGGCCGTCGGCATAGAGCCAGAAACGGGTGCCGGTCTGTTGCGACATGACGAAGTAGTTGGTGAAGCATTCGGCCAGGGTGGCGCCGTCCAGGTCGACGATACCCTGGTAACGCTGGCCCTGGGTCGGGTCCACGGTCAGGGCCAGGACGCCGTTGGGCATCATGTCGGCGAGGGTCGCGTCGGGGGCGATCTGCGACGCGTCGTAGCGGGCCAGGCCGCGGATCTCGCGCTCGCTGGAGCACTCGATCATCAGCAACGGCACCGGGCCTTCGGAGCGGGCCTGGAGAATCAGCAAGCCATCGAACTTCAAGGTGCCGACCAGCAACGACGCCGCCGCCATCAGCTCGCCGAGCAGCTGTGCCACCGGCTCGGGATAGGCGTGTTTGGCGAGGACTTCAGCGTAACTGCGCTCCAGCGCCACCAACTCGCCGCGGGCGTCGCTCTCATCAAAGATGAAGCGTTGAGTGAAGTCGGTATCCGGCAAATCAGTCATAGGTCTGGGTATCTGAATGATGACAAAAAGGTTACAAGCACCGAAAATTACGTTTTTGCACCATTAGGGTGCAGTTTTTGCGGTGATTGGAGATATTTTATGAACAATCCGGGTTTGTTCCAAGCAAGGTGGAACCTCGGCAAGCTGGTTCTGTGCAATTTACTCCCTTTGGCCCTGCTGGGATTCTGGTTGTGGCCGACCGGACAGATGTACTGCGCAATGTTCGACGAGTGGCTGTTCCGCCACCTCAACGCCCCCCTCGCAACAAACGCCACCTGGCTGCACATCTGGGCCGTGGCCAGCCTGCGCCCCTTCGATGTCGTGGTGGGCCTGATCATGCTCGGCCTGCTGATTCGCGGTGATTGGGTGTTCAAGGCGGTGGACGTGCGTCGGGCGTTTTTCGGTTTCCTGTCGATCCTGATTCTTATGGTGGTGATTCGCGCACTGTTTTCCAAGTTGGTGGCGCTGATGAACTGGCAACACAACAGCCCGTCCATGGTGCTCGAAGGCGCCGTGCACATGAGCGACTACTTCCCTGGCTGGGAAAAGACCTGGGAACTCAAGGACCGCTCCAGCCAGAGCTTCCCCGGCGACCACGCTTCGGTGCTGCTGATCTGGGGCCTGTTCATGGGGATCTTCAGCCGCAGCGTCGGCCAGTTCCTGATCGTCTGGTGCCTGACCCTGCTGTTCATGATGCCGCGCCTGGTGGCGGGCGCGCATTGGGGCCAGGACGACTACATCGGCGGCGTGCTGCTGGCGGTGCTGGCCCTGGGCTGGGGCTACTACACGCCGTATGCGGCGCGGATGTCGAACTTCCTGCTGCGCCTGACGCATCCGCTGTTCAAGCTGATGAGCCGGATGCCGGTGCTGTCGCGCATGAACGTGGTCCGCGCCAGCAGCCTGCTGCGCTGATCAGGCCTGTAGGAGCCGGCAAGCCGGCTCCTATGCTTTCACTCGTGGCTGCTGCCGTGGAACTTGAACAGGTCCCGGCGCTGTTTCTTGCTCGGTTTGCCATCGGTGCTGACGCCCAGGGCGCCTGCCTTGCGCTGGGCCGCCGCAGTTTCGCGCTTGGCGATGCTGGCTTCGGTTTCCGTGTAGAGCGTCTGCGCTTCGGGCGCGCCACGGCGAACGATGGAAAGGGCCTGGACCACCACGGTGCGCTCGTCGAAGCCGGCGCGAATCTGATATTCATCGCCTACCCGCGGTTCCTTGCCCGGTTTGCAGCGTTCGCCACGGTGATGCACCTTGCCGCTTTCGATGGCCGCCTTGGCCAGGGCACGGGTCTTGTAGAAACGCGCCGCCCACAGCCATTTATCCAGACGTACCTTGTCCTCTTCTTCCTGCTTGTGCGCCACTGGAATTCCTCTTGCTGAAAAATGTCGCAACGGTAGAGCCTGCAAGCGGGCTCTCATAAACCCTGCCGCTCACCTAAAATAACCCAGGTTGCGCCCTGATACGCGAGGCGTCCTGGTCACCGAGATCTCGCGACCAATCCGCTGGCCCAGGTGGTGCGCGTTCCCGGGTCGAGCGCGTTTCGAAATCCTGGAAGCCGGTACAGAGATAACTGTCGCCATTTGCCGCAGATTCTGCGTGAATACCGCGAATTCGGCTGCTTGACCTGCATCGACTCGGCGGCCGCAGGCGCGCCGGATGATCATCCGCGATGATTGTCACAATCTGTGTGGAGTTGAGGACTAGAGTCATCGCCGAAAGCCAAAGAAAAGTACATTGCGGATTTCCCATATTTGAAGACTTTTGACCATTTGACCGTTGTCGGTCTGCGCGAATGGGTGGCGCTCCCCGATCTGGGAGTGGCCGGCCTGCGCGCCAAGATCGACACCGGCGCCAGTACCTCCAGCCTGCATGCCACCGAGATCGAGCCCTTCGAGCGCGACGGTGAGCAGTGGGTGCGCTTCAATGCCCACTTGGGCAGTGTGGTGCAGTTGCGCCACCGGCGTTGCGAAGCGCCGCTGGTGGCGATGAAAACCATTAAAAGCTCCAACGGCCAGGCTCAGGTGCGCTATGTAATCAGCACCACCCTGGCCCTGGGCGATCGCGTGTGGCGAGTGGAATTCACCCTCGCCTGCCGCAAGGCCATGCGCTATCGCCTGCTGCTGGGCTCCAAGGCCCTGATCGACGGCCAACTGGTGGTCAATCCGGGCATCAAGTACGTACAAGACAAACCGGTGTTCCCGGTATCCACTACCTCTGCCACAGGTGTTGCATGAAGATCGCTGTGCTGTCGCGTAACCCGCGTCTGTATTCCACTCGTCGTCTGGTCGAGGCCGGCACCGAGCGTGGCCATGAAATGGTAGTGGTCGATACCCTGCGCGCCTACATGAACATCGCCAGTCACAAACCGCAGATCCACTACCGCGGCAAGCCCCTGGAAGGCTTCGATGCGGTGATCCCGCGGATCGGTGCCTCGGTGACCTTCTATGGCTGCGCGGTGCTGCGCCAGTTCGAAATGATGGGGGTCTTCCCGCTCAACGAGTCGGTGGCCATCGCCCGTTCGCGGGACAAACTGCGTTCGCTGCAACTGCTATCACGGCGTGGCATCGGCCTGCCGGTGACCGGCTTCGCCCATTCACCGGACGACATTCCCGACCTGATCGAAATGGTCAACGGCGCGCCCCTGGTGATCAAGGTGCTGGAAGGCACCCAGGGCATCGGCGTGGTGCTGTGTGAAACCGCCACCGCCGCGGAATCGGTGATCGAGGCCTTCATGGGCCTGAAGCAGAACATCATGGTTCAGGAATACATCAAGGAAGCCGGTGGTGCCGACATTCGCTGCTTCGTGGTGGGCGACAAGGTGATCGCGGCCATGAAGCGCCAGGCCAAGCCGGGGGAGTTCCGCTCCAACCTGCATCGCGGCGGCAGCGCCAGCCTGATCAAGATCACCCCGGAAGAACGCATGACCGCGCTGCGGGCGGCCAAGGTCATGGGGTTGAGCGTGGCGGGGGTGGACATCCTGCGCTCCAATCACGGGCCGCTGGTGATGGAGGTCAATTCCTCGCCGGGCCTCGAAGGCATCGAGACCACCACCGGCAAGAACGTGGCGGGGATCATCATCGAGCACATCGAAAAGAATGGCGGGCCGAACATGACCCGGACCAAGGGCAAAGGGTAAAAATAGCGGCAAGTTTCCAGCTGCAAGCGGCAAGTAGAAGCGCTGAGCCTCACTTGTCGCTTGGAGCTTGCAGCTTGCAGCTGCTTCTTAGTCTGCGTCACGCGGCAGCAGCAGCCCCAATGGCAAGCGCACCCGCGCTTCCAGGCCGCCATCGGGGCGGTTGCGCAGTTCGACGTTGCCGCCGTGCATGGCGGCAATTCGCTTGACGATGGCCAGCCCCAGGCCAGTGCCCTTGCCACCCCGGGCACGGTCGCCACGGGTGAAGGGGTTGAAGATCGCCTCCAGCTCCGAAGGGTCGATCCCCGCGCCGCGATCCATCACGCTCAGCACCACATACGGCGCATTGGTGTCACCGGACACATAGGCCGCCACCTCGACATCCGTTCCCGCGTGATTCAAGGCGTTGCCGATCAGGTTGTTGAGCAGGCGCTTCATCGATACCCGGCGCAACGGAAACGGCTGGATCGGCTCCAGGCGCAGGTGCACCCGTTCCTGGTTCTGGTTGTAGGGCGCGGCCACTTCGCGCACCAGGTCGCTCAAGTCCACCTCTTCCACCGACTCGTCGCGGCCGTCGCGGATGAACGCCAGGAACTGATCGAGAATGGCGTCCATGTCCTCGATGTCCCGGACCATGTCGTCGGTCAGGTCGGTGTGCTCGCCCATCAGCTCCAGCGACAGGCGCAAGCGGGTCAGCGGTGTGCGCAGGTCGTGGGACACCCCGGCCAGCATCAGCTCACGCTCACGTCCGGCCTGCTCGACGTCCTCGGCCATCTGGTTGAAGGCGCGGTACACCTCGGTCATCTCGCTCGGTGTATCGCTGATCGGCAGCCGCACGCTGCGGCCCTGGCCCAGTTGCCGGGCGGCATACACCAGGCGCTTGAGCGGCTGGTTGAGCTGACTGACGAAGATCCACGCCGAGGCGGTGGACAGCAGGCCGATGGCCAGGAACCAGCCCAGCACGCTCCAGATCTTCTGCCCCCGCAGCGGATGCGGATACAGCGGCACCTTGAGCCAGCCATCCCCAAGGCTCGGCGCCCGCACCCAGAGCGCCGGCGGCGCATGCATGCGCAGACGCACCTCGGTGTCGGCGCCCAGCTCGGCCTGCATCTGCCGCTGGTAGATCTCGCTGTAGGGCCAGTGTTGCTCGCCGGCCGGCACGCCGCTGCCCACCACCTTGATCAGGCCGGCAGCCTCGGCGATCTGGTCGCGGTTGGATTCATCGGCGGCCCAGTAGGCGCGCAGGGTCAGGGCCACACCGTGGCTGTATTGCCGGTCCACCAGCACGTCCTCGTTCATCAACAGATAAACCAGGGTCAATGCCTTGGAAAACAGCACCACGATCAGCACCAGCCACAAGGTGCGGGAGAAGAAACTCTGGGGGAACCACAGCGGGGTTTTCATAACAGCCACTACACACTTTGCAGGAGCGACTCGCGCTCGCAGCCTTGTGGAATGCGAACGCCCGGGTCGTTACCGGCCCGGGCGTTCGCTCCTACACAGCACCTATCACTTGGTCGCGGTGCCATCCGGCACGAAGACATAACCCACGCCCCAGACAGTCTGGATATAACGCGGCTTGGAAGGATCGGGCTCGATCATCCGCCGCAGGCGCGAGATCTGCACGTCGATGGAGCGCTCCAGGGCATCCCACTCACGGCCACGGGCCAGGTTCATCAGCTTGTCGCGGGTCAGCGGCTGGCGGGCGTTCATCACCAGGGCCTTGAGTACCGCGAACTCACCGGTGGTGAGCATGTGCACTTCATCGCCGCGCTTGAGCTCGCGGGTGGCCAGGGACAGTTCGTAGTCACCGAAGGTCACGCTTTCGTCTTCGCTGCCCGGCGCACCCGGCACCGGAGCCGACTGGCGACGCAACACGGCCTTGACCCGGGCCATCAGCTCGTCAGGGTTGAACGGCTTGGCCAGGTAGTCGTCGGCGCCCAGTTCCAGGCCCTTGATGCGGCTCAGCTCGTCGCCCTTGGCGGTGAGCATGATGATCGGGATCTGGTTGTTGGCGCTGCGCAGGCGGCGGCATGCGGTCAAGCCGTCTTCGCCGGGCAGCATCAGGTCGAGGACCACCAGGTTGAACACTTCGCGACCCAACAGACGGTCCATTTGCTCGGTGTTCGGGACTGCGCGGGCACGGTAGCCCTTGCTGACGAAGAAACGCTCCAGCAGGCTGCTCAGCCCCGGGTCATCGTCAACAATAAGAATTTTTTCGCCTTCAGCAGTTTGTGCAGTGCTGCTCATTGGATGCTCCTCTAATCTCGGTGCGCATTATGGCGTAGCTGCCGTTATACGCACCGTGTGCATTGTTAGCAGATTTTTCCTCCATCGCCAGCAAACCCGCTGTCGGCCTGAGGCTGGCGATCACCCCGCGGCGACCAACGCTGGGTATAATGCGCCGCCTTTTGTGTTGGGCAATATCTGATCAGTACGACTTTGCCGGTTTATTTTTTTACCCGGGCCGGCAGTATTTTTTCGATTTCACGGGTCAACAGGCAGCCTTTTGATCCAGGTGGCGGTGCGTGCCAGGCCGCTCAACCAGACCCGCCGGGCCTTAACTTGGGTGCCCGCGGGCCTGCTTTCACACATTTGTCAGGTGGTTTTATGGACAGCATCAACAGCCGCATTGCCGAGGAACTCGGTGTACGCCCACAACAGGTCGAAGCGGCCGTCGCTCTATTGGATGAAGGCTCCACCGTGCCCTTCATCGCCCGCTACCGGAAAGAAGTCACCGGCAGCCTCGATGACACCCAGCTGCGTCATCTGGAAGAGCGCCTGCGCTACCTGCGAGAACTCGACGAACGGCGGATCAGCATCCTGGCCAGCATCGAAGAGCAAGGCAAGCTGACCCCGGAACTCGCCCGTGACATCAAGCTGGCCGACACCAAGACCCGCCTCGAAGACCTGTACCTGCCTTATAAGCAGAAGCGCCGCACCAAGGGCCAGATCGCCCTGGAAGCCGGCCTCGGCGAGCTGGCGGACGGCCTGTTCAACGACCCAGGCCTGGCCCCGGAAACCGAAGCCGCACGCTTCGTCAACGCCGACAAAGGCGTGGCCGACGTCAAGGCCGCCCTGGAAGGCGCCAAGTACATCCTCATGGAGCGCTTCGCCGAAGACGCCGGCCTGCTGGACAAGCTGCGCAATTTCCTCAAGCAGGAAGCCACCCTCAGCGCCCGCGTGGTCGCTGGCAAGGAAGAGGAAGGCGCCAAGTTCCGCGACTACTTCGAACACGATGAACCACTGAAAAGCATGCCGTCGCACCGCGCCCTGGCGATTTTCCGTGGCCGCAACGAAGGCATTCTCAGCTCCGCGCTGAAAGTCGGTGACGAGCTGCCGGGCACCATGCACCCCTGCGAGGGCATGATCGGCCAGCAATTCGGCATCCAGAACCAGAACCGCCCCGCCGACAAATGGCTCGGCGAAGTGGTGCGCTGGACCTGGAAGGTCAAGCTCTACACCCACCTGGAAACCGACCTGCTGGGCGAGTTGCGCGATGGCGCGGAAACCGAGGCGATCAACGTCTTCGCCCACAACCTGCACGACCTGCTGCTGGCCGCCCCGGCCGGCCCGCGCGCCACCCTGGGCCTGGACCCGGGCCTGCGCACCGGCTGCAAGGTGGCGGTGGTGGATGCCACCGGCAAGCTGCTGGACCACGCCACGGTCTACCCCCACGTGCCACACAACAAGTGGGACCAGACCCTGGGCATCCTGGCCGCGCTGTGCGCCAAGCACTCGGTGGACCTGATCGCCATCGGCAACGGCACCGCCAGCCGCGAGACCGACAAGCTGGCCGCCGAACTGATCAAAAAATACCCGGCCATGAAGATGACCAAGGTCATGGTTTCCGAAGCCGGTGCATCCGTGTACTCGGCCTCGGAACTGGCGGCCAAGGAATTCCCGGACCTGGACGTGTCGATCCGTGGCGCGGTGTCCATTGCCCGCCGCCTGCAGGACCCACTGGCGGAGCTGGTGAAGATCGACCCGAAATCCATCGGTGTCGGCCAGTACCAGCACGACGTCTCGCAGCTGAAACTGGCCCGTGGCCTGGATGCCGTGGTCGAGGACTGCGTGAACGCCGTGGGCGTCGACGTCAACACCGCTTCCGTGGCCCTGCTGGCGCGGATCTCCGGGCTCAACGCGACCCTGGCGCAGAACATCGTCAGCCACCGCGACGAGCACGGTGCGTTCAAGACCCGCGCCGCGCTGAAAAAGGTCGCGCGCCTGGGTGAAAAGACCTTCGAACAGGCCGCCGGCTTCCTGCGCGTGATGAACGGCGACAACCCGCTGGACGCTTCGGCGGTGCACCCGGAAGCCTACCCGCTGGTGCAGCGCATCGCCGCCGACACCGGCCGCGACATCCGTTCGCTGATCGGCGACAGCGGCTTCCTCAAGCGCCTGGACCCGAAGAAATTCACCGACGAAACCTTCGGCCTGCCCACCGTCACCGACATCCTTCAGGAACTGGACAAGCCGGGCCGCGACCCGCGTCCCGAGTTCAAGACCGCCGAGTTCCAGGACGGCGTCGAAGACCTCAAGGACCTGCAACTGGGGATGATCCTCGAAGGCGTGGTGACCAACGTCACCAACTTCGGCGCCTTCGTCGACATCGGCGTGCACCAGGATGGCCTGGTGCACATCTCGGCGCTGTCGGAGAAGTTCATCAAGGACCCGCGTGAAGCGGTGAAGGCCGGCGACGTGGTCAAGGTCAAGGTCATGGAAGTCGACATCCCGCGCAAACGCGTGGGCCTGTCGATGCGCATGGGCGACACCCCGGGCGAGAAGATCGACGGCGCCCGCGGTTCCCGTCCGGGCTCGGCGCCACGCTCGTCCCAGGGCAGCGCACCGCGCAAGGAAACCGCGACCGCAGCCCCGAGCAACAACGCCATGGCTTCGCTGTTCGCCAACGCCAAGCAGTTGAAGAAGCGCTGATGCAAATCCCTGCCGGCCTGACCGAAAGCGCCTTCAGCCAATTGCTCGGCTGCCGTCTGCAACGCCTGGAAACAGGCGAGGCGGACGTCGCCCTGGAGCTGACCCCGCAGCTGCGCAATCGCGGGCAAAAGCTGCACGGCGGGGCGATCTTCAGCCTGGTGGACATTGCCATGGGGCTGGCCTGTTCCAGCACCCACGGCTTTGACCAGCAGAGCGCCACCATCGAGTGCAAGATCAACTACATCCGCGCGGTGGCCGAGGGCGAGGTGCTGTGCCGGGCCAAGGTGATCCACCCCGGCCGCCGTACCCTGGTGGTCGAGGCGGATGTGATCCAGGGCGACAAACTGGTCGCAAAAGCACAAGGCACCTTCGCGGTCCTATAGCTCCCTGTCATGAATTTGGGTTAATTTCGGCGCTGCGAAAGCGGCGTCGGAGTTTTCTTGCCCGCGCTGAAGCCAGATTCAAGGATGGAGTGTTGGCGTTTTCAGGCGAGTCGGCTTGACTCAAAAACCAGGCGAAAACGCCAGTTTTAACTTCACCCTTGTAGACCGTCCTGCCCACCCCCATATTGGGGCGACTGACGCGTGAAGGAATCCAACTTGAGCGAACTTCTCAACCGCCGCCTGGCTCTGCTCGGCGAGCGCGCTAACCTCTCCCTGCTCGAGCAGTGCCTGCACGGTATCGAACGTGAATGCCTGCGTGTCACCGGCGAAGGCCGCCTGGCACAGACCCCGCACCCGGAAGAACTGGGTTCCGCGCTGACCAACGAACAGATCACCACCGACTATTCCGAGTCGCTGCTGGAGTTCATCACCCCGGCCCTCGCGGACCCGGCGGACACCCTGGCCAGCCTCGACAAGATTCATCGCTTCGCCTACAGCAAGCTCGGCAACGAGTACCTGTGGAGTCCATCGATGCCGTGCCCGTTGCCGGCCGAGGAAGACATCCCGATCGCCTACTACGGCACCTCCAACATCGGTCAGCTCAAGTACGTGTACCGCAAGGGCCTGGCCCTGCGCTACGGCAAGACCATGCAGTGCATCGCCGGCATCCACTACAACTTTTCCCTGCCGGAACAGCTGTGGCCACTGCTCAAGGACGCCGAAGGCTTTGTCGGCAGCGACCGTGACTACCAGTCCTCGGCCTATATCGCGCTGATCCGCAATTTCCGCCGCTACAGCTGGCTGCTGATGTACCTGTTCGGCGCCTCGCCGGCCCTGGACGCGGGTTTCCTGCGCGGCCGCTCGCACCAGTTGGAACAGCTGGATGCTGAAACCCTGTACCTGCCCTACGCCACCAGCCTGCGCATGAGCGACCTGGGCTACCAGAGCAAGGCCCAGGCCGGCCTGACCCCCTGCTACAACGACCTGAACAGCTACACCGACAGCCTGCGCAAGGCCGTGGCCACGCCCTACGCGCCTTACGTCGCCGTCGGCACCCACAAGGATGGCGAGTGGGTGCAACTGAACACCAACATCCTGCAGATCGAAAACGAGTACTACTCCAACATCCGCCCCAAACGCGTGACCTACACCGGCGAGCGACCGATCCAGGCGCTGATGGCCCGGGGCATCCAGTACGTCGAAGTGCGCTGCCTGGACATCAACCCGTTCCTGCCCCTGGGCATCGACCTCCAGGAAGCCCGCTTCCTCGACGCCTTCCTGCTGTATTGCGCGCTCAACGACAGCCCGCTGTTCGAGAACAACGAGTGCGGCAATGCCACCTCGAACTTCCTCGCGGTGGTCAAGGAAGGCCGCCGCCCGGGCCTGCAACTGCAACGCCAGGGCCAGCCGGTGGAAATGAAGGAGTGGGCCGCCGAACTGCTGGAGCAGATCGCCCCGCTGGCGGCCCTGCTCGACCGGAGCCACGGCAGCGACGTGCACAGCAAGGCGCTGGACGCCCAGCTGGCCAAGGTCAAGGATTCGTCCCTGACCCCATCGGCCCAGGTGCTGGCCGCCATGAGCGAGCACAAGGAGAGCTTCAGCCAGTTCTCACTGCGCCAGAGCCAGGTGCATGCCGAGCACTTCCGCAGCCAGGCCCTGAGCAAGGAAGAGCAAACCGCCTTCGAAGCAGCGGCGCGCAAATCCCTGGAGCAGCAGACCGAGCTTGAGCAGAACGAAGTGGGTGATTTCGACGTGTTCGTCGGCGCCTACCAGGCCAGCATCCTGGCCATCAGCAACTAGAACCGTGGCGAGGGAGCTTGCTCCCGCTGGGCTGCAAAGCAGCCCTCAGCTCAGGCGGCGCGGTTATTCAGGAATATCCGGTCGCCAGGTTTGAGGATGGCTGCGCCACTTAACGGGAGCTTGCTCCCTCGCCACAACAGCCTGCGGGCCAGGCCCACGAATTTCCCCTCATAAGCTAATGCAAATAAGTTATTTATTTCTGCATTCTTAGATCATTTAGTCTGCTCCCACGCCGATCACTGGCCGCCTATGAGGAGCAACTCCATGAAACTGCACTTCCCCCTTCGCCTCCTGGCGGCCGCGTCCCTGGCCGCTGCGAGTCTCTTTGCCCAGGCGGCCGACGTCACCGTCGCCTACCAGACCACCGTCGACCCGGCCAAGGTCGCCCAGGCCGACGGCAGCTACGAAAAAGCCACCCAGGCCAAGATCAACTGGCGCAAATTCGACAACGGTGCCGACGTCATTGCCGCCATCGCTTCCGGTGATGTGCAGATCGGCTACCTGGGCTCCAGCCCGCTGACCGCCGCCATCACCCGCAAGGTGCCGGTGCAAACCTTCCTGATCGCCACCCAGATCGGCGCCGCCGAAGCCCTGGTGGCCCGTAACGGTTCCGGGATCAACAGCCCCCAGGACCTGATCGGTAAAAAAGTCGCCGTGCCGTTCGTTTCCACCGGCCACTACAGCCTGCTGGCGGCGCTGAAGCACTGGAACATCGACCCCTCGAAAGTGCAGGTCCTCAACCTCGCGCCACCAGCGATCATCGCTGCCTGGAAGCGCGGTGATATAGACGCCACCTACGTCTGGGACCCGGCCCTGGGCGTGGCCAAGGAAAACGGCAAGGTGCTGATCACTTCCGGTGAGCTGGCCAAGTTCGGCGCGCCGACCTTCGACGCCTGGATCGTGCGCAAGGATTTCGCCGAGAAGCACCCAGAGATCGTCACGGCCTTCGCCAAGGTGACCCTGGAGGCCTACGCCCAGTACCGCAAGGACCCACAAGCCTGGCTGGCCAATCAGGGCAACGTCGACAAACTGGTCAAGCTCTCCGGGGCCAAGGCCAGCGATATCCCGCTGCTGCTGCAAGGCAACGTCTACCCACTGGCCGCCGACCAGGTGGTCAGCCTCGGCGCCCCGACCACCAAGGCCATCACCGACACCGCGGTGTTCCTCAAGGAGCAAGGCAAGGTCGAAGCGGTGCTGCCGGACTACGCCCCCTACGTCAGCGCCCAGTTCATCCCTGAATAACCCGCGACCGGACAGGAGATAGCCGTCATGGCCTTGCTACAACTGGAGCGCATCAGCGCACAGTACCCCGGCGCCGCCGAACCGGTGCTGGCGGATATTTCCCTGACCCTGGGGCCACAGCAACTGCTGGTCGCCCTGGGCCCTTCCGGCAGCGGCAAGACCTCGCTGCTGAACCTGATTGCCGGCTTCGTCGACCCCAGCGCCGGGCGCATCAGCCTCGACGGCGTGCCGGTCAAGGGCCCCAGCGCCGAACGTGGCGTGGTGTTCCAGGACGACGCCCTGCTGCCCTGGCAGGACGTGCTGGGCAACGTCGCCTTCGGCCTGGAACTGGCCGGCGTGGCCCGCGCCGCGCGTGAAGCCCGGGCCCGGGAGATGCTCGCCCTGGTGGACCTGGCCGGCTTCGACAAACGCCGCATCTGGCAACTTTCCGGTGGACAGAAACAGCGCGTGGGCCTGGCCCGCGCCCTGGCCGCCGACCCGCGCGTGCTGCTGATGGACGAGCCCTTCGGCGCCCTGGATGCCTTCACCCGCGAACAGATGCAGGAGCTGTTGCTGCAAGTCTGGCGGCGCACCGCCAAGCCGGTGTTCCTGATTACCCACGACATCGAGGAAGCGGTATTCCTCGCTACCGACCTGATCCTCCTGGCGCCCAACCCAGGGCAGATCGTCGAGCGCCTGAACCTGGACTTCGGCCAGCGCTACGCTGCTGGCGAATCGGCCCGGGCGATCAAGTCCGACCCGCTGTTCATCGAAACCCGCGAACACGTGCTGGCCCGGGTGTTCTCCCAGCGCAGCGCCACCCAGCAGCAGGAGCGTCCATGAGCATCTACGAGATTCCCGCCACCGCGACCCGCGATGCCAACCCTAAAGCGCCACAAACCGTGCGCCGCAGCCTGAGCACCCGCTGGATCAGCGTGCTGACCCTGATCACCCTGCTGGCCCTGTGGTGGGCGGTGACCGCCAGCGGCCTGATAGAACCGCTGTTCCTGCCACCGCCTGCCGCCGTGCTGCAAAAAGGCTGGTTGCTGGCCACCAGCGGCTACATGGATTCCACCCTCTGGCAGCACCTGGCGGCGAGCCTGGAACGCATCGGCCTGGCCCTGGGCTGTGCCGTGCTGACGGCGATTCCGGTGGGCATCGCGATTGGCGCCAACCGCATCGCCCGTGGCGTGCTCGACCCGTTGATCGAGTTCTACCGGCCGATACCGCCCCTGGCCTACCTGCCGCTGATCGTCATCTGGTGCGGCATTGGCGAGCTGTCCAAGGTGCTGCTGATCTACCTGGCGATCTTCGCCCCGATCGCCATTGCCACCGCCACCGGTGTGCGCACCGTCGACCCGGCCAAGCTGCGCGCCGCGCAGTCTTTGGGCGCCACCCGGGCGCAGCTGATTCGCCACGTGATCCTGCCCAGCGCCCTGCCGGACATCCTCACCGGCGTGCGCATCGGCCTGGGCGTGGGCTGGTCGACCCTGGTGGCCGCGGAGCTGATTGCCGCCACCAGCGGCCTGGGGTTCATGGTGCAGTCCGCCGCGCAGTTCCTGGTCACCGATGTGGTGCTGCTGGGGATACTGGTGATTGCCCTGATCGCCTTCGCCATGGAGATGGGCCTGCGCGCCCTGCAACGCAAGCTGGTGCCCTGGCACGGCCAATCCCACTGACCTGCGGCGTCACTTGCTGTAGCCGCTGTCGAGCCCCAGCGAGGCTGCGACCGAGCGCGTAGCGCTCGCAGCGATCGACCAGGACGACCGCGTTGTACGGGTTTGCGTCTGCTGCGCAGCCGTTCGCAGCCTCGCCAAGGCTCGGCAGCGGCTACAAGAGCAGTGCATGCCCGCGATTTTCAGATTGCTGCAGATAAACCGAATCCGACCACGCCGAGCGTTCGGCGCCGTACAAGAGAACCCCCATGAGCCTGACCATTACCCCCTTAAGCTCCGCTCTCGGCGCCCAGATCAGCGGCGTCGATATCAGCCAACCGCTGAACGTCGAACAACGCGATGCCATCGAGCAGGCGCTGCTCAAACACCAGGTGCTGTTCTTCCGCGACCAGCCAATCACCCCACAGCAACAGGCGCGTTTCGCCGCCAGCTTCGGTGACCTGCACATCCACCCGATCTACCCCAATGTGCCGGAACAGCCGGAAATACTGATCCTCGACACCGCCGAAACCGACGTGCGCGACAACGCCATCTGGCACACCGACGTGACCTTCCTGCCGACCCCGGCCCTGGGCGCGGTGCTCAGCGCCAAGCTGTTGCCGGCGTTCGGCGGCGACACCCTGTGGGCCAGCGGCATCGCCGCCTACGAGGCACTGTCGGAGCCCATGAGGAACCTGCTGCAGGGCCTGACCGCAACCCACGACTTCATCAAGTCCTTCCCCCTGGAACGCTTCGGCAACACCCCCGAAGACCTGGCGCGCTGGGAGGAAACCCGACGCAAGAATCCCCCGCTGTCGCACCCGGTGATCCGCACCCACCCGGTGAGCGGGCGCCAGTCGCTGTTCGTCAACGACGGCTTCACCACCAAGATCAACGAACTGTCCGAAAGCGAAAGCGAGGCCATCCTCAAGCTGCTGTTCGCCCACGCCACCCGCCCGGAATTCACCCTCCGCTGGCGCTGGCAGGAAAACGACGTGGCCTTCTGGGACAACCGCGTGACCCAGCACTATGCGGTGGACGACTACCGCCCACAGCGCCGAGTGATGCAGCGCGCGACCATTCTTGGGGATGTGCCGTTCTTTCGCTGAGACGCGGGGAGATGCAACAGGACCCGGCCGCGCTGGATGAGCGAAGCCGGGCACAGCAGGCTATTTGACGCTGGCAGGGGCTTTTTTCTTGCGATTGCCGATATGAATCGCCTGGCCATTCACCGCCAGCGCCGCTTCATGCAGGGCTTCGGACAGGGTCGGATGGGAGAACACCATCATCCCCAGGTCTTCGGCGCTGGTGCCGAACTCCATGCCGATCGCGCCCTCCTGAACCAGCTCCGCGGCGCCCGGCCCGATCACATGCACGCCAAGCACCCGGTCGCTGGCGGCATCGGCAATCACCTTGACCAGCCCGGCAGTGTCGTTGGCCGCCATGGCCCGGCTGCTGGCGGAAAACGGGAAGGTGCCGATGTTCAGCTCGATGCCCTGGGCCTTGAGGGCTTGCTCGGTCTGGCCGACCCAGGCGATTTCCGGGTGGGTGTAGATCACTGACGGGATCAGCTCGTAATTGAGCGGATGCTGATGGCCAGCCAGGCTCTCGGCCACCATCACCCCCTCCTCCGAAGCCTTGTGCGCAAGCATCGGGCCGCGCACCACGTCGCCAATGGCAAACACACCGGGGACGCTGGTGCGGCACTGGCCATCGACGTGGATAAAACCGCGCTCGTCCAGTTGCACGCCGCTGTCGGCGGCCAGCAGATCGGTGGTCAGGGGCCGGCGGCCGACGGCAACGATCAGCCGGTCGAAGGTTTGCTGCCGCTCCTCGCCGGCCTCGCTGAGGCTGACCCGGACGCTGTCGCCCTGCACTTCGCAAGCGGTCACCCGGGCGCCGAGGCGGATATCCAGGCCCTGTTTGCCGAAAATCTTCCGTGCTTCCCTGGCGATCTGCACGTCCACTGCCGGCAGGAAGCTGTCGAGGGCTTCGAGCACCGTGACTTCCGCGCCCAGCCGGGCCCAGACCGAACCCAGTTCCAGGCCGATGACGCCAGCACCGATCACCCCCAGCCGCTTGGGCACGCGGGTGAATTCCAGGGCCCCGGTGGAGTCGACTATCACCTCGCCGGTCAGGGGCGCCGCGGGAATGTCGATCGGCCGCGAGCCCGGGGCGAGGATGATGTGGCTGGCGCTGATGCGTTGCGTGCTGCCGTCGGCGGCGGTGACCTCCACTTGCCGGTTGGCCAGCAACTTGCCGTGGCCTTCCAGCAGGGCCACGCCATTGGCCTTGAACAGCGCGGCGATACCGCCATTGAAGTTGCGCACCACGCTGTCCTTGCGTGCCAGCATGGCCGGAACGTCGATCTGCGGATGGCTGATGCCAATGCCGTGCACGGCCAAGCCGTTGCGCGCTTCGTCATAGTGGTGGGAGCTGTCCAGCAGCGCCTTGGAAGGAATGCAGCCGACGTTCAGGCAGGTGCCCCCCAGCGCGGTCTTGCCATCCTTGCCCTTGTAGCGCTCGATGCAGACTGTCTTCAGCCCACGTTGCGCCGCCCGGATGGCCGCGACATAGCCGCCAGGCCCCGCGCCGATAACGATCACATCGTATGGTTCACTCATAGGTTGAGGTCCTTTGTGCAGACGAACTCGACCACGGCCGCCAGGGCCGCGTCGTTCTTGAGGATGTTCAGATGACCGAGCCCGCGGGTCTGTAAAACCAGAGGCCGAGGCAAACGTTCGGCGAAGGCATGCAGGTCATCTACTGGAATCTCCTGATCCTGCTGGTCGTGCACCAGCAGCACCGGGATGTGCACCTGGCCGCCATAGCCGCTGACCGCCAGGCTGCGCAGGCCCTTCTGATAGCGCTGCTCCAGCAGCCGTTGCATGCGCTGCCTGACGTTGCCGTTGATCCACAGCAACGCGGCAAAGCGCCGGACCACGTTTTCGATATCGGCCGGCGCAGCCACCAGCACCGCCCGCTCGAACCCCTCGCCGGCCCGGGTGCTGAGGGCATAGCCGACGGCAGCGCCGCCCAGGGAGTGGCCGATCACCGTATCGAAGGGCCCCAGTTGCTGCTGCACCAGGCCGAGCATGCTGACGAAGGTCGGCAGCGAGGCCTGTCGACCACCACTGTCGCCATGGCCGATGCAGTCGAAGGACAGCACTTCACAACCTTGCTCCAGCAGCCGCGGGATCAGGTACTGCCACTGGGTACTGGCGCCACTCCAGCCGTGCACCAGCAGCACCCGGCGGCGGACCTGCGGCGGGGTCCAGCCAAAGCAGCGCAGGTGCCCTTGCGCGGTTTCCAGGTCCTGCACCGTGGCGCCGGGCAAGGTTGACGGGAATCGCCGGCGCAGCCGCTGCGGCGTGGTGAACATCTTCAGCGCCCGCACCGCGGCACGCTGGGGAACCAGCCGCGACTCAAGCCAGAAGCGGCACCGCAGCACCGCCAAAACCCCGTTGTAGAGGCCCTTGAACAGCGCCTTTCTGAAGCGCTTGCGCCGGCGCCTCAAGGGTGCCGACGGTTGTGCGTGAGTCTTCATCTGCCATGCTCTCCGGGCGCTACCGCACCTCAACCCTGCTGCACTGGAAACAGCCGCTTCCACCCTGTGCCACCTGGCCTGGTACTGCCCGGCGGCGTGCGCGGGCGATTGCGCCAGCGCTCGATCAGCGCGCGTCCATGAGCCCGCCCGGCGCGCAATGCCGCCTCGTTGCAGGCGTAATCATTGCCATAGGGCGGGCAGGCAAAATGCAGCGAAAAACTTGGATGCTGGCCATGCCCGGCCAACCTTCCGACGTAGCTGAACGATGCCTGCGCCGTGCATGAATGAAGATGTGGCGGACCCGGCTCCTTGATGATCATCAAGTAGATATCGTGGTCGTACCAAGTCTCCCGAAACCAATGACCGGGATAATCCATGTTTCACCTCCTTGTGTTTTTTGCCGAGCCGATCAGCGCCTGAACGCAACCGGCGCAACGCCAATTTCGGCGCTTGGGCCCTGTAACGACCCAGCAGAAGCACTCACTTTTGCTTCGCCCCCGGCTCTGTCAGCGCCGGGGGCACCTTGCACAACGGCACCAGCAACAGCGCCGCCACGAACATCAGCGCCATCAACTGGAATACCTCGCCAAACGCCAGGGTCAGGGCCTCGCGCCCCACCAGCCGACCGAAAATCCCCTGGGCCATGAGCAACGCGTGGCTGGGGTCCGGGGTGTCGGCGGCCATCTTCAGCGCCAACTGGCCCATGAACTCCTGCGCGGCGAGAGCCTGGCTCCCCAGCGACTCGGACAAGCGCAGGAACTGGGCCCGGGTATCGTCCTGCAGCCAGGTGTTGACCGTGGCAATGCCAATGGCCCCGCCCAGGTTGCGCATCAGGTTGAACAGCCCGGAAGCCTGGCGCAGTTCAGTTCCCTGGAACGAACCCAGGGCCATGTTCACGCTCGGCACGATGCACAGCATCAGGAACAGGCCGCGCGCCACTTGCGGCACCAGCCACTCATCGAAGCCCCAGTTGGAAGTGACCCGGGAGGTCAACCACAGGCTCAACGCCAGGCCCAGGAACCCCACTGAAATGATCAGGCGCCGATCGACTTTCTCCGAGGCGCGAGCAGCAATGATCGTACTGACCAACTGCCCGATGCCGACGACAAACACCGTGGTGCCGATTTCCAGGCTATCGAAGCCACGCACTCGTCCGAGGAACACCGGCACCAGGTACGTCGAGGAATACAGACCAAAGCCGATCACCAGGTTCAGCAGGCAGGCAATGGCAAACGTGCGGTCGCGGAACGGCCCCAGCGACACGAGCGGATTGTTCGAATACAACGAGCGCTCGATGAACAAGCCAAAGGACACCAGGGAAACCCAGGCTGCGATGACGATCCCGCTGTCGCTGAACCAGTCCTTGCGCGGCCCCTCCTCCAGCACGTATTCGAAGCACCCCAGGGCCAGCGCCATGGCGACAAAATGCAGCCAGTCGATGCGCCGCAGCAGGGCCAGGTCGGGGCGGTCGACGTCGATCAGCAACGCCGCGCCCATGCAGATCAGCAGCCCCGGCAGCACGTTGATAAAGAAGATCCAGCGCCAGTCCAGGTAGAAGGTCACCAGGCCGCCCACGGTGGGGCCCAAGGTCGGTGCCAACACCGCAGTCATGCCGAGGATCGCCGGGACCATCGCCCGCTGCTTGCCTTCGAACAACACGAAACCCACGGCGAATACCGTGGGCACCATCGCCCCGCCGGCAAAGCCTTGCAAAGCCCGCAGCACGATCATCGACTCGATGTTCCAGGCCAGGCCGCAGCCCACGCTGAACAAGGTGAAGAACGCCGCACTGGCGGCGAACAGCCAGCGGGTGGAAAGCGCCTGGGCGAGAAACGCCGAGAAGGGAATCATGATCAGTTCGGCGATCAGGTAAGCCGTCTGTACCCAGCTCACTTCATCAGGGCCGGCACTGAGCCCGGCCTGCACATCGTTGAGCGAAGCCGCGACGATCTGGATGTCGATCAGCGCCATGAACATGCCAAAGGCCATGATCGTGAAGACCAGAAATTTCCGTTTTGTCGAATGCTGCCCAGGCTCGAGGCCCGCATCGGAAAGGTCAGTTGCGCTCGTCGTCACGGTAGGTGCTTCCCTGTGGTATTGCGACCGACATATGAATATTATGATCGTAATACAAACCGCATGGAGCTTCAACATGGAGCAGAGCACCCAGACTCAGAACGCCATCCTGCAAGCCGCCCAGGAGGCCGAGACGCCGCCCAAACGCTCCAGGCGCCCACTGATCGCCGGCGCAGTCGCCCTGACGCTGGTGGCGGTCGGAGCGGGCTGGGTGTTGCTGGCACCGTCGACGGAAGCCACGGACGATGCCTACATCGCCGCCAACGCCACCTCCGTCGCGCCACGGGTCCACGGACTGGTGACACAGGTGCTGGTCAAGGATCACCAGCCGGTCAGCGCCGGCCAGCCGCTGGTGCGCATCGACAGCGAAGCGTTCGACAGCCGGGTGACCCTGGCCGAAGGCGATCTGGCGGACAGCCAGGCACAGGTCGCCCTGGCCGAAGCCGCGCTGACCATCCAGGACGCCGAACAGCGCCTGGCCAGCGCCCGCGTGCTGGCCGCGCGAACGGCCATCCGCACCAACCAGGCCGAATCCAGGCGCGCCGGCGCGGAACGCAATCGCTTCGATACCCTGGTCAGCACCGGCGCCGTGGCACGCAACGAAGTGGAGAAATACAGCACCCGGGCCATCTCGGCGGAACAGGGGCTGGCCTATGCCCAGGCCATGCTGCAAGTGGCCGAAAACAACCTGGCGGTCACGGCTGCGCAACGCCAACGCCTGCAAGCCCAGTTGCAGATGGCCAGGGCCAAGGGGGTGACTGCCCAGGCGCGCCTGGCGCTGGCGCAACAGGACCTGCGCCACACCACCGTCTATGCACCGATGGACGGCACCGTCGGCAATCGGCAGGTCCAGGTTGGCGACTACGTGCAGCCGGGCTCGCGCCTGCTGACTCTGGTGCCGCTGCACGAGCTCTATGTGCTGGCCCATTTCAAGGAAACCCAGACCCAGCACATGCACCCGGGGCAATCGACGCGGATCAACATCGATGCGCTACCGGGCGTCAGCATCACCGGCACCGTGGAAAGCCTGGCACCCGGCTCGGGCTCGACCTTCGCCCTGCTGCCCTTCGAACCGGGCACCGGCAACTTCACCAAGATCGTCCAGCGGGTGCCGGTGCGCATTCGCTTCGACGCCCATCAGCCCGGGCTCGAACGCTTGCGGCCGGGCCTGTCGGTAACCGCCAGGGTTGCCCTGGATGATGCGCACGAGCGCGCCGTTGCCAGCCGCCCAGCCACGCTGCAAATCGACACCACGCTCGCGGGCACGACCCCGCCATGAAAAACAGCCCCCGGCAGATCACTCTGCCGGGGGCTGCTGCGTGAACACGCCACCCAACGCGGCTATTGCGCGGTCGAGGGTTTCTCCCACAGGTTGATGCGCCCTTCTTTGGCGAAATGATCGATTTGCGCCAGCTCCTCGACGCTGAAACTCAGGTTCTGCAGCGCCCCGACGTTCTCGACAATCTGCTGCGGCCGGCTGGCGCCAATCAGCGCCGAGGTCACCCGCGGGTCGCGCAGGGTCCAGGCCAGGGCCAGTTGCGCCAGGCTCTGGCCACGGTTCCTGGCGATCTCGTTGAGTGCACGGACATGGGCGATATTCGCCTCCGACAAGTGCGACGCCTGCAACGAACCGCCACCCGGGCGATTGATCCGCGCATCTTCGGGAATGCCATTGAGGTACTTGTCGGTGAGCAGGCCCTGAGCCAGAGGGGTAAAGGCGATGACCCCGGCGCCCAGCTCCTCGGTGGTGTCCAGCAGGTCTTTCTCGACCCAGCGATTGAGCATGTTGTAGGCCGGCTGGTGAATCAGCAGCGGCACTTTCCACTCCTTGAGCAACGCGGCCATTTCCCGGGTCTTGCTCCCCGAGTAGGAAGAAATGCCGATATACAGCGCCTTGCCCTGCTGCACCGCGGTGGCCAGGGCGCTGGCGGTTTCCTCCAGCGGCGTATCGGGGTCGAAGCGGTGGGAATAGAAGATATCCACATAGTCCAGGCCCAGGCGCTGCAGGCTCTGGTCAAGGCTGGCGAGCACGTACTTGCGTGAGCCGCCGCCCTGTCCGTAAGGCCCGGGCCACATGTCCCAACCGGCCTTGCTGGAGATGATCAACTCATCGCGATAGGCCTTGAAATCCTCGCGCAGCAGACGGCCGAAGTTGATCTCGGCACTGCCGTAGGGCGGGCCATAGTTGTTGGCCAGGTCGAAGTGGTTGATCCCCAGGTCAAAGGCCGTGCGCAGCAAGGCGCGCTGGGTGTCGATCGGCGTGCTGTCGCCAAAGTTGTGCCAAAGCCCCAGGGACAGGGCCGGCAGCACCAGGCCACTGCGGCCGACGCGGCGATAGGGAATGGCGTCGTAACGATTTTCGGCAGCGATGTAAGTCATCGAATCCTCTCTAGGTCAGGTCTTTGCAAAACAACGAACGTCGATCAATGCGCCCCCAGGCGCCGGCGTGCCGGCTCCTGCAGCAGGCGGTGGTTACACAAACTGATTCTTCGGCCGTGCCAGCCCCAGGTTCTCGCGCAGCGTGCGGCCCTCGTATTCCGTTCTGAACAGCCCGCGCCGCTGCAGTTCCGGAATCACCCCCACCGCAAAATCCCGCAGGCCGCCCGGCAGATGCGGCACCAGCACATTGAAGCCGTCGGCCGCGCCCTCCTCGAACCAGGCCTGCAGTTCGTCGGCAATCTGCGCGGGCGTACCGATCAGGCTGTAGTGCCCACGCCCGCCGGCAATCTTGCGCCCCAGCTGAGCCAGGGTCAGGTTGTCCTTGCCGGCCAGTTCGGTGAGCAACTGCTGGCGGCTCTGCTGGCCACTCTCGGTCAGGGGCAACGGCGGCAACGGCCCATCCAGCGGATAACCGGACAAATCGAAATTGCCCAGCATCCGCCCGAGCAGGGCCACCCCCACTTCAGGTTCCACCAGCGCCTGCAACGATTCGAATTTCTCCCGGGCCTGGCTTTCGCTGTCGCCCACCACCACGAACACCCCGGGCATGATTTTCAGCGATTCCGTACTACGATCGTACTGCTTGAGACGCCCTTTCAGGTCCGCATAAAAAGCCTGTGCAGCGGCCAGGGAAGGCTGCGCGGTGAACACCACTTCAGCGGTCTGCGCCGCCAACTGACGACCGCTCTCGGAAGAGCCGGCCTGCACGATCACCGGGTAACCCTGCGGTGGGCGCGGCACATTCAAAGGCCCTTTGACCTGGAAGAATTCGCCGCTATGGCCCAGTAAATGCTGCTTGTTCGGGTCGAAATACTCACCAGTGGCCTTGTTCCGGACAAAGGCGTCGTCCTCCCAGCTGTCCCAGAGCCCGGTGACCACCTGATGGAACTCCCGGGCCCTGCGATACCGTTCGGCATGCCCGAAATGTTCATCCCGCCCGAAATTCTGCGCTTCGGTGGCATTGTCCGACGTCACCAGGTTCCACCCCGCCCGGCCCCCTGAAAGATGGTCCAGCGAAGCGAATTTACGTGCTACGTGGTACGGTACGTTATAGCTCGTAGTGCTAGTGGCAATAAGCCCTATCCGCTCGGTCACGGCCGCCAGGGCCGACAGCAACGTCAAGGGTTCGAAGTAATCGGAACGGGCCATGCGGCTGGCGATGGTGCCGGTAGGCGCTGCCAGGCTGTCGGCAACGAACAGTGCATCGAAGCGCGCGGCCTCGGCGATCTGCGCCAGTTCTTTATAGACCGCAAAGTCCAGTCCTGCCTGGGCCAGCACCTGCGGATGACGCCAGGCGGCAACGTGGTGACCGGTGGCCATGAGAAAGGCGCCGAGCTTGAGCTGGCGAGTGGAACGAGACATGAGCAACTCCTGTTTCACACTGCAAAAAAACACCCTCCGCAACAGCTGGCTTGCCAGCGCAAGCGCCCGCAAGGCCCGTGGCAAGCCGGCACCTGCAAAGGGTCAGAAGTCCTTGCGCAACTGCACGCCGAAGTAACGTTCGTCGTCCCGGGGCACGGCGCGGTAGATGTAGTTGCCGCCACTGGCCAGCAACGGCGAATAGGACTTGTCAGCCAGGTTCTTGCCGAGCAATGCCACGCGCCAGCCGTCGTTGTAGTCGGCCAGGGCGATGCTGGCGTTCCAGATGCCGTAGGCGCCCTGCCGGGTGTCGGGGTTTTGGCTGATGTCGTACTGCACTTCGCTTTGCCAGCTGTAGTCGGTGCCCAACTCAAGATCCAGGCCGTTATCCAGGGGAATGCTGTAGTCGGCCCGCACGTAGCTTTTCCAATCCGGGCTGAAGGGCAACGGCTTGCCGTTGACGTTGCAGGAAGCCGCCGCGCCCGCCGGGCAGGCGAACGCGTCGATGCGCGCCCGGGTGTAGGCCAGGGCCCCGGAGAGCTTCAATTGCTGGGTGGCCTGCAGGGCGTAGTCCAGCTCGACGCCCTCACTGCTGACGCGGCCGGCGTTGATCAGGCGGGTCACCACCTGCCCGGCCACGGTGTCGAAGAAGTTGGCCTGGTAGTTGTCGTACTCGCTGCGGAACACCGCGAGGTTGGTGGTCAGGCGGTTGTTCCAGCCGCTGGCCTTGATCCCCGCTTCCCAGGTGTTGGAAGTCTCTGGCTTGAGCGCATCGGTGTCCCGCGGCTGCATGTTGAAGAACACGTTGTAGGCCGGGCCCTTGTAGCCTCGGGAATAGGTCAGGTAGCTGGTGACGGTGGGGCTGAGGTCGTACTGCAGGCCCAGGCGACCGGACCAGCCATCCTCGTCCACCGAGCCCGAGCTCCGGGTGCCGGGCTGGATCCCGCTGACCGTGGTCGCTGACGTCGACACCCGACGGTGGTCGTATTTCAGGTCGTCATGAGTCCAGCGCAAACCGGCGATACCGCGAAAGTCCTCGGTGAAATTCAGGGTGCTTTCGCCGAAGACCGCGTAGCTGTCGTTGGTGGTGCTGTAGTCGGCAATCCCGCGGTTGACGCTGGTGGTCGTGGTCAGGGTGCGCTGGTAGGTTTCCTCGTCCTTGCCGTGCAGGTAGAACAAGCCGCCGACGTACTCCAGGAACTGCCCCTTGGGCGAGGCCAGGCGCAGCTCCTGCGAGTACTGGTTGTAGTCCAGGTCACCCTTGTCGGCGGTCCCGGGAAACGCCGCGGTGACCGTACCAAGACGGTCGCCATCCTGGTACTGGGTGTTGTTCCAGCCGCGCCAGGCGGTGATGGACGTCAAGGTGTAGTCGCCGAGGTTCCAGTCCAGTTGGCCGGACAGGCCCTTGTTGATGTCGTCCACATGGGTGCGGGTATCGGTGTTGATATCGCGGTTGTCGCTGCTGGCCCGCGCCGGGCCCAGGGCATTGGCGAAGGCCGGGGTCAGGGCCTTGCTGACCACGCCATTGGGCGCGTCGTCATGGGACTGCATGTAGTCCGCCGCCAGGGTGAACTTGAGGTCGGCGCTAGGGGTGAATTCCAGCTTGCCGCGCACGCCCTTGCGGTTGTAGCCGTTGACCTCCTGGCCGTTGTGGCGGTTGTCCACATTGCCGTCGTAACTGCCGAACAAGGTGGTGACCGAACCCTTGAGGACATCGGGAACCAGGCTGCCGCCAATGCCGAAGCGGGTACGGCTTTCATTGCCGCTGTAATAGGACTGGTCGATGTAGCCGTGGGTCTCGGCGGAAGGCGCCTTGGTCACGATATTCAGCACCCCGGCCGAAGCGTTCTTGCCGAACAGGGTACCCTGGGGACCGCGCAGCACCTCGATGCGCTCCAGGTCCAGCAGGTCCAGGGTGGCCTGGCCGGGACGCCCGTAGACCACACCGTCGATCACCGTCGCGACCGTCGGCTCCACCCCCGGCGAAGTGGAAATGGTGCCCACGCCGCGGATGAACAGCGAGGTGTCCTTGTTCGAGGCCCCGGTGCGGAAATTCAGCGATGGCACCTGCTGCACGATGCTCGCCACGCCGTTGCGGTTGTCCCGCTCCAGCTGCTCGCCATCCACCACCGAAACCGCCACCGGGACTTTCTGCAGCGATTCTTCGCGGCGGGTGGCGGTGACCGTCACCGACTTCAGGGTCGGCTCCTGATCCTGCGCCGTGGCCGCGCTTTCGCCGGCCAGGGCCGCTGGCAACGGCAATGCCGCCAGGCCCGCCAACAGCCAGCCCAGATGCGAGCGCGAGGCCGTGGTGCCACGGATCGAATGCGCGAGTCGGTGTTGCTCCCCATGAAATATCTGCATGCTGCACCTGCTGGAAAATGCCCCGAACCACTGCCGATCTGCGCCGGCAGCGCCTGAAATCTGTCTTGGGCATTCGCTCGAGCGAGTAGCAGACATGACGCTTTGTTAGCGCTAACATCGCCAGTATCGACACGCTCTACATAGAGCGTCCAATACTGAAAAATTACTTTTATATGCCTTTTGGTTCAGTCCAAGGAGCGCGCTCATGACCACTGACCCAGCACCTGGCCGCAAGCGCCGCGGCGCCGGCCGCGTGACCTTGAACACCGTGGCGCGCCAGGCCGGGGTCTCGGCGATCACCGTGTCGCGCTACTTCAACCAGCCCGAGAGCGTCTCCGCCGAACGTCGAGAACGCATCGCCGCCGTGGTGGCCGAACTCGGCTACGTGCCCAATCTGGTGGCCGGTGGCTTGGCCTCGGCCCGGGGCAGAATCGTCGCCATGGTCATTCCGAACATTTCCGGGCCGATCTTCGCCCAGACCATCCAGGGCTTCAGCGACACCCTCAGCCGCCACGGCTATCAGCTGCTGCTGGCCTCCAGCTACTTCGACGAGAAACAGGAAGAGAGCGCGGTACGGGCCTTTCTCGGCTGGTCACCGGCAGCCCTGGTGCTGACCAGCCACTTCCACAGCCCGGGCACGGAAAAGATGCTCGCCGAAGCCGAGATCCCGCTGATCGAAACCTGGGATTACCAGCCACAGCGCCAGCCCATGCAGATCGGCTTCTGCCACTTTCAAGTGGGGGTCAGCGCGGTTCGCCACCTGCACGCCAAGGGCTACCGGCGCATTGCCTTCGTGCAGAACAGCGCGCCTGGCGACTACAGCGCCCTGGAGCGCCGCGATGGCTATCTCGCCACGCTGAAAGAGCTGGAGTTGCCACCTCGGGTGTTTGCCCCGGATCCCGACCGCCTCCCGTTCGAAGCGGGCAAGCAGGCCATGGAGGCCCTGATGAGCGCCTCACCGCGCCCCGACGCCATCATCTTCGCCAACGACAACCTGGCCGCCGGCGGCCTGCTGGCGGGGCAACGCGCCGGGCTGAAGATTCCAGAGGACTGCGCGGTGCTGGGCTTTGGCGACTACCCCTTTGCCCAGATGCTGCTGCCCAGCCTGAGCACCATCCAGCCACCGGCGCTGGAGATCGGCGTACTGGCCGCGACCCGGGTCCTGGAAAGCCTCGGGGTGCTGCCGACCCGCGCGCCGGTGCAGCGCCTGAACCTGCTGCAATGCCGAGTGATCGAACGCGAAAGCACCTAGCCTCAGGCCGACAGTTCGCGCAGCGCCGCGGCGGCCAGGAACCCGGAACGCGAGCTGTAGCGATGGTCACGCTTGATTAATCAATACGCTGATAGCCCAATGCCTGCTCATGAGCACGGGAGACGGCTGGCCGACCAAGAACCCCGTCTCCTTGCATCAGATGGTCTGGTTTGCCGCCTATGCTGCATGGACAGGTCGACAAACACCCCGTGCCGGCCAGCGCGATGCCGTCCGACCGCTCCTGCAGGAGACGCTTTCCATGCACACCACCATCATCATCACCTTCGGCCTGATTCTGCTGGCGCTGCTGCTGTTCATCGGCGAGCGGCTGGGCTTTTCCCGATCGATATTGGGCTTTGGATTTAGCGGGTTGTGGCTGGCGTTGACGGTGATCAACGGCGCGGCGGGGATGGTCACCGCCCATCAGCCCCTGAGATCGGAACTGATGGTCGGCAGCCTGGTGTTTGCCGTACCGGTGCTGGCCCTGGTGCTCTACCTGCTGTTCACCAGGGCCTGAGCGCCTGGCTCAGCGCACCAGGTGCAGGAACTGCATGTGGCGTTCGTACTGGTCGAGGATGTCGTTGATGATCTGCTCCTTGCTGTAGCCCATCAGGTCGTAATCCTGACTGCCCTCGGCCAGATGCACCTCGGCCCGGTAGTAGCGGCGGTTGCGCAGCTCTTTGGGGCCCATGCCGCCACGGGCGAAGGACGGGGTGAAGTAGCCGCGCATCTGCACCTGGTAGATGAACGGGTGCTGGTCGCCATGGCCGATTTCCAGGCTCACGCTGTCGTTGGCCGGGTCCGGCTGGGTCACCACGTTCAGGCCTTTCTCGACGAACACCGCGGTCACCTCTTCGATGGCCGGGCGCACCGTCTGGTCGAGGAAGCGATACACCTCATCGCGTGACGGGAAGTGCACCGCCTGGCTCAGTCGCTGGCGCCAGCCGCCCTTACCGCGCCGCGAAGGCGCGACCGGCGCCAGGGAATGCAGTTGGGCAATGCGCCGCTGCGACTCCAGGTAGAACGCCTTGTGCAGCCCCCACATCATCATCAGCAGGATCAGCGAGAACGGCAGCGAGGTCAGCACCACCGCCGACTTCAGCGAATCGATGCTGCCGGCGAACAACAGCGCGCTGGTGACCAGCGCGGTCATCGCACCCCAGAACACCCGCAGCCATTTCGGCCCGTCCTCGTCGGCGTTGCCGCCCCTGGCCGACAGGGTCGAGAGCACCACGGTGCCGGAGTCCGCCGAGGTGACGAAGAACACGAAGCTGATGAACACCGTGACCGCGATCACGGTCTTGCTCCAGGGGTAGGTTTCCAGCAGCAGGTAGAGGGTCATCGACGGGTTGTCGATGGCCGACAGGCCCAGGGCGCTCATGCCGTGGTTGAGCACCTGGTCGATGGCGCTGTTGCCGAAGATCGACATCCACGCCAGGGTGAAGCCCAGGGGAATCAGCAGCACGCCGAAGACGAACTCGCGAATGGTCCGGCCCCGCGAGATCCGCGCGATGAACAGCCCCACGAACGGCGACCAGGCAATCCACCAGGCCCAGTAGAACACCGTCCAGCCGCCCAGCCAGTCACTGGGTTTGTTATAGGCGTAGACGTCGAAACTCTTGACCGGCAAGGCACCCAGGTAATCCCCCAGGTTCTGGATCAGGGTGTTGAGCAGGTGCTGGGTGGGGCCGGCGAACAGCACGAACAGCAGCAGCGCCACCGCCAGCAACATGTTGATGTCGGACATCACCCGCACGCCCTTGTCGACTCCCGACACCGCGACAATGATCGCCGCGCCCATCATCAGGGTGATCAGGCCGACCTGAATCCACTGGGTGTGAGCGATGCCGAACAGGTAGTCGAGGCCGGAGTTCAAGTGCAGCACGCCAAAGCCCATGTCGGCGCCCAGGCCGAACACCGTGGCGATGATGCCGAAGCCGTCCACCGCGTAGCCGATGGGGCCGTTGATGCGCTTGCCGATCAGCGGGTACAGCGCCGAACGCAGGGCCAGCGGCAGGTTATGCCGGTAGGCGAAGTAGGCCAGGGCCATGCCGACGAAGGCGAACACCCCCCAGCCGTGCAAGCCCCAGTGCAGGAACAGCAACTGCATGCCCTGGCGCGCCGCCTCGGCGGTGCCGGCCTCGCCCTGGGGCGGTTGCAGCATGTGGGTCAGGGGTTCGGAAACGCAGAAGAAGAACAGGGTGATGCTGATCCCGGCGGCGAACAGCATGCCGGCCCAGGACAGGTAACTGAACTCGGGTTCGTCGTGGTCGGCACCGAGCTTGATCTTGCCGTAGCCGGACAAGGCGGTGACCACCACGAAGACCAGGTACAGGGTCATCGCCAGCATGTAGTACCAGCCGACCGTATTGGCCGCCCAGTTTTGCGCCGCCAGGAGCCAGGCGCCGGCCTGTTCCGGCATGGAAATCACCACCACGCCGAAGATCAGGATAAAGCTCGCGGCGAAGTAGAACACCGGAGGGTTCATGCGAATAAGGCTATTCGCGGAGCTGGATGGCGCACTCATGAACGGTGCACCTCGAAGGGATGAAACACGGCTGAAATGTACGGACTCAGCAAAGGCAAGCCTCCTGTTGTGAGCGGGCAGCGAACCACCGGTTTAACTTGAACTAGCGTTCAAGTTAAACATGGATAGGCGTTCAAGGACTAATCGCAGGGCTCAGCGGTACTGTTCAGTACGCTAGCTCAGGGAAGGGTATGACGGATGGCGAACGGAATCGTTCAGCCGAAAAAACCGCCGCAGGCTGTGTGTGGCGGTTGATCGTCAAGCCAGGTCCTGCGGACCTTTTCGCAGACTCGCGGGCTCGGCAGCGGCTACAAGAAGCCGGTGCGGCGGGAGGCATGGACGCCTCTGTAGCCGCTGCCGCAGGCTGCGAACGAGCCGCAGGCTCGCCGGCGATCGCACCACCGCCGAGGCCCCTGCGGTGCCTAGCGCAGCCTGCGGCAGCGGCTACAGGAGGCCTGTCCTACTTCTGCGAGCCGTCGTCGTGCTGCAGGTTGGCCTGGGTCAGGTTGCAGCCGGCCGGCACGCTGCGGGTCAGCCAGACGTTGCCACCAATGGTCGAGCCCTTGCCGATGGTGATGCGCCCGAGAATGGTCGCGCCGGCGTAGATCACCACGTCGTCCTCGACAATCGGGTGGCGCGGGTGGCCCTTCTGCAACTGGCCGTCTTCGTCCGCCGGGAAGCGCTTGGCGCCCAGGGTCACCGCCTGGTAGATGCGCACCCGCTCACCGATGATCGCGGTCTCGCCGATCACCACGCCCGTGCCGTGGTCGATGAAGAAGCTGCGGCCGATCTGCGCCCCCGGGTGAATGTCGATGCCGGTGGCCGAGTGAGCGATTTCCGAGCTGATCCGCGCCAGCAACGGCAGGCCGGCACGGTACAAATGGTGCGCCAGGCGGTGATGAATCACCGCCAGGATGCCCGGGTAGCACAGCAGCACTTCATCGACGCTGCGGGCCGCCGGGTCACCGTGGTAGGCGGCCAGCACGTCGGTGTCCAGCAACACCCGCAGGCCCGGCAGGGCCAGGGCGAAATCCTGGATCAGGCGAATCGCCCGGGCGTTGACCTCGGCGTCCGCCTCGCCGTTCTGCCGGGCCACGTAACGCAGCTCCAGGCGCGCCTGGGCCAGCAACGCATTGAGCGCCGCGTCCAGGGTGTGGCCGACGTAAAAGTCTTCACTCTCTTCGCGCAGGTCCACCGGCCCCAGGCGCATGGGGAACAGGGCGCCGCACAGGGCCTCGAGGATCTCCGCCATGGCCGCTCGCGACGGCAGCTCACGCCCGCCCTGCTCGCCGCTGACCCGACCGTTGCGGCTACGCCACTGATCACGGGCATCACGCAGTTGGCCAACGATGGTCTGCAACTGCCAATGGCTGGAACGCTCGCTCACGATAAGACTCCTCACTCGGGCGGCCGGACAATCGGGCCGCGCAAACGGCGATCACTTTACGCCCCGTCAGGGCGAGGTTTAAGAACTAATTGTTCGGCACCAAGCACTTTTTCGCATAAGCGATTGGCGGTTGCCCGGCCAAATATCGCTGCCTATAGTCCTTGCACCTTCCCTGCTCCGTGCGGACTCATGATCAAACAACAGCTTGCCCGCTTTAACCGTCTCGACCTGCTCGGTCACACCACCGCCCTGGAAAAACTCGAACGCTTGTCGGCCTGGGTCGGTCGCGATATCTACGTCAAGCGCGACGACACCACGCCCCTGGCCATGGGCGGCAACAAGCTGCGCAAGCTCGAATACCTGGCCGCCGATGCCCTGGCCCAAGGCGCCGACACCCTGATCACCGCCGGGGCGATCCAGTCCAACCACGTGCGCCAGACCGCGGCCCTGGCCGCCAAGCTCGGCCTGGGTTGCGTGGCCCTGCTGGAAAACCCCATCGGCACCGAAGACCCCAGCTACCTGGGCAACGGCAACCGCCTGCTGCTGGACCTGTTCGACGCCAAGGTCGAGTTGGTGGAAAACCTCGACCAGGCCGACGCACAGTTGCAGGCCCTGGCCGCGCGCCTGCGCAGCAACGGCAAGAAACCCTACCTGGTGCCCATCGGCGGCTCCAACGCCCTGGGCGCGCTGGGTTACGTGCGCGCCGGCCTGGAGCTGGCGCAGCAGATCGAAGACAGCGGCCTGGAATTCGCCGCGGTGGTCCTGGCCTCCGGCAGCGCCGGCACCCACAGCGGCCTGGCCCTGGCCTTGAGCGAAGTGCTACCACAGTTGCCGGTGATCGGCGTGACCGTCTCGCGCAGCGACGAGGATCAGCGGCCCAAGGTCCAGGGCCTGGCCGAGCGCACCGCCGAACTGCTGGGGGTGAATCTGCCGGCGGCGTTCAACGTGCAACTGTGGGACGAATACTTCGCCCCCCGTTACGGCGAACCCAATGCCGGCACCCTGGCCGCCGTCAAGTTGCTGGCCAGCCAGGAAGGCCTGTTGCTGGACCCGGTCTACACCGGCAAGGCCATGGCCGGCCTGCTGGATGGCGTTGGCCGCCAGCGCTTCAACGATGGCCCGATCATTTTCCTGCACACCGGCGGCGCCCCGGCTCTGTTCGCCTACCCCGGCGCCTTCGCCTGACCCGCAGGAGCCGGCTTGCCGGCGAAGAGGCCCACAGGCCTTGCACCGGCCTCGGGGACGCCTTTGCTGGCAAGCCAGCGCCTACGAGGGGGATGGCCCACGGACAACCAAACAAAAAGGAATAACAAAGTGAATTTATATTATTTTTAAACCTATAAGCGGCGCCTTATAGTCGCGCCGCAGGCTGATTTGCCAAAAGACGCATACGCTGCATTAAGGCAGGATAAGGCGTCACTCTCGGCTCACCGATTGACCTGCAACTCCCACCCGCATCGTGCATAAGAAAATCACAGGGGCTTGTCATGAATCTTTCCGTACTGCGTCGCAATCTGCTGATTGGCACACTGGGCCTGGCCCTCGGTGCCGGACTGATGGGGCAAGCGGTTGCCGGCGAGCAACTGCAGAAGATCAAGGAGGCAGGCGTGATCAACGTCGGCCTGGAAGGCACCTACCCACCGTTCAGCTTCGTCGATGAAAACGGCAAGCTGGCCGGCTTCGAAGTGGAATTCTCCGAAGCCCTGGCGAACAAGCTCGGGGTCAAGGTCAAGCTGCAGCCAACCAAGTGGGACGGCATTCTCGCGGCCCTGGAATCCAAGCGCCTGGACGCGGTCGTCAACCAGGTGACCATCTCCGAGGAGCGCAAGAAAAAGTACGATTTCTCCACGCCCTACACCGTCTCCGGGATCCAGGCCCTGACCCAGAAAAAGGATGAAGGCAAGTTCAAGACGGCCGCCGACCTGGGTGGCCACAAGGTCGGCGTGGGCCTGGGCACCAACTACGAGCAATGGCTCAAGGACAACGTCCCCAACGCCATCATCAAGACCTACGACGATGATCCGACCAAGTACCAGGACCTGCGCGTAGGCCGTATCGACGCCATTCTGGTGGACCGCCTGGCGGCCTTCGAGCTGATCAAGAAAACCAAGGACACCCTGGTGGTCTCCGGCGAACCCTTCTCCCGCCAGGAAGCCGGTGTGGCCCTGCGCAAGGGCGAACCCGAACTGCTGGCCGCGGTGAACAAGGCGATCGAGGAACTGCGGGCCGACGGCACGCTGAAAAAACTCTCGGAGAAATACTTCAACGCTGACGTCACCCAATAATGGAAGCAGGCCTGCAACTGGCGCTGGATTCAGCGCCATTTCTCCTCAAGGGCGCGTATTACACGGTCATCCTCAGCCTTGGCGGCATGTTCTTCGGGCTGCTGCTGGGTTTCGGGCTGGCCTTGATGCGCCTGTCGCGCCTGGCCCTGGTGAGCTGGATTGCCCGGGTCTACGTGTCGTTCTTTCGCGGCACGCCGCTGCTGGTGCAGCTGTTCGTGATCTATTACGGCCTGCCGCAACTGGGGCTGGAACTGGATCCGTTGCCCGCCGCGCTGATCGGCTTCTCGCTGAACATGGCGGCCTACGCCTGTGAAATCCTCCGGGCCGCCATCGGCTCCATCGAACGCGGTCAATGGGAAGCCGCCGCCAGCATCGGTATGACCCGGGCCCAGACCCTGCGCCGGGCGATCCTGCCGCAAGCCATGCGCACGGCCCTGCCGCCGCTGGGCAACAGCTTCATTTCCCTGGTCAAGGACACCGCCCTGGCTGCCACCATCCAGGTGCCGGAACTGTTCCGCCAGGCGCAGCTGATCACCGCCCGTACCTTCGAAATCTTCACCATGTATTTTGCCGCCGCGCTGATCTACTGGGTTCTGGCCAGCGTGCTCGCGCACCTGCAGAACCGCCTGGAGCAGCGGGTCAATCGGCACGACCAGGAGTCCTGAAGCCATGATCGTGGTGGAAAAACTGACCAAGCAGTTCAAGGGCCAGACGGTGCTCAATGGCATCGACCTGCAGGTCAAGGAAGGCGAAGTGATTGCCATCATCGGCCCCAGCGGTTCGGGCAAGACCACCTTCCTGCGCTGCCTGAACTTCCTTGAAGAACCGACCAGCGGACGCATCCGCATTGGCGACATCGCCATCGACAGCAGCATCCCCCTGAACCAGCAACAGAGCCGGATCCGCCAGTTGCGCCAGCAAGTGGGTTTCGTGTTCCAGAACTTCAACCTGTTCCCCCACCGCACCGCGCTGGAGAACGTCATCGAAGGCCCCCTGGTGGTGAAAAAGACCCCGCGGGAGCAAGCCGTTGCCCTGGGGCGCGCGCTGCTGGCCAAGGTCGGCCTGGCGGGCAAGGAAGACAGCTACCCGAGGCGCCTGTCCGGTGGCCAGCAGCAACGGGTGGCGATCGCCCGGGCCCTGGCCATGGAACCTCGGGTGATCCTGTTCGACGAACCGACCTCGGCCCTGGACCCGGAACTGGTGGGCGAAGTCCTGGCCACCATCCGCAGCCTGGCCGAAGAGAAACGCACCATGATCATCGTCACCCACGAAATGGGCTTCGCCCGGGACGTGGCCAACCGGGTGATCTTCTTCGACAAGGGAGTGATCGTCGAACAGGGCGAAGCCAAGGCGCTGTTCGCCAACCCCCAGCACGAGCGCACCCGACAGTTCCTCAGCAAATTTCTCCACCCCGGCACATGAAGCTTGAAACTCCCCTAGCCGGCTGCCCGCTCCCCTTCCAGGCCATGGAGGCCTGATGCTGGCGCCGCAGAAAATCCACAACCTGCTCCGGCTCTCGCCCCAGGCGCGGTGTGACTACCTGATTCGCAAGGTGGCGGATTTCCAAGTCATCTGGGGGCTGTTCGCTGACGGCTGGGCCACCGCCGGCTCCGCCCAGGCCAGCGCCATCGCCATCGCCTTCTGGCCAGAGGCGGAGTTCGCCGCCTTGTGCGCCCACGGCCCATGGCACGGCTTTGAACCCAAGCCCATTGAGCTGGGCCATTTCCTCTCCCACTGGCTGCCTGGCATGCAGCGCGACACCAGGCTCTGCCTGGTGTTTGCCGATGCGGACGGACAAGGCCTGTTGCTGCCCCCCGAGTCACTGCTGCAATCGCTCACCCACGAGCTGGATCAGTACCAGTAACGCCTGCGGCGGCGCCTGAACGCTCAGCGCCGATCGCCTCACTTCGCGTGTTTGCATCCCCCTGCCCGTGTTCTTTTGCGCCAACGAAAAATGCTCGCCGGCGTCTGCCGCACACCGCGCCAGCCCGCAGCCACTGGGCCGCAACCGGCCATCCTGCCGTATACGTAAAGCCCTTCTATTCATATTCCTAAAAGTTAGTTTATTTAATTTTTATACGCGCTTAGGGTATATGCACCGGACCACCGGACATTCTTGATTCTGATTTCGCCGCATGACGCGGCCTATCCAAAAGATGTGAGGTAGGTATGGTCCGGAACACAATCACCCCAGTGCAGATCGCCAGGGCATTGCGTGCAGCCAAGGAGTGGCACTGATGTCCAGTCTGATCGAAGCCCAGGTCCAGAGTGACCTGGATATTGCTCCCCTTTTGCTGCCCGCTCGGGTACTGCGCAACGACGCCGAAGCCCTGCAAGCCGCCCATGAACTGGCCGACGCGGCCCGCCAACAAGCCGCCCAACGCGACCGTCAGCGCAAGCTGCCCTGGGCGCAGATCGAACAATTCACCCGCAGCGGCCTGGGCAGCATTGCCGTGCCCCGCGCCTACGGCGGACCACAGGTGTCGTTCGTCACCCTGGCCGAGGTCTTCGCGATCGTTTCCGCGGCCGACCCGGCCCTGGGGCAGATCCCGCAGAACCAGTTCGGCCTCCTCGGCCTGATCCTCGGTTGCGGCACCGAACGGCAGAAGAAACAGCTGCTGCAAAGCGTCCTGGAAGGCTGGCGCATCGGCAATGCCGGCCCGGAACGTGGCACCAAGAACACCCTGGAGCTCAAGGCGCGAATCACCACCGACGCCGACGGCCATGTGCTCAACGGCCAGAAGTTCTACTCCACCGGCGCCCTGTTCGCCCACTGGGTGGCGGTCAAGGCGCTGAACGAGGAAGGTCGCCAGGTGCTGGCCTTCGTCCGCCGTGGCACTCCGGGGCTGCGCATCGTCGACGACTGGTCGGGCTTCGGCCAGCGCACCACCGCCAGCGGCACCATCCTGCTCAACGATGTGCGGGTCGAATCCGAGCTGGTGCTGGACAACTGGCGGATCAACGAGTCGCCGAATATCCAGGGCGCGGTGTCGCAACTGATCCAGGCCGCCATCGATGCCGGCATCGCCCGGGAAGCGCTGGCCGACGCTATCCGCTTCGTTCGTGAACGGGCCCGCCCGTGGATCGACGCCAACGTCGAGCGCGCCAGCGACGACCTGTACGTGATCGCCGACATCGGCAAGCTGCAGATCGAACTGCACGCCGCCGAGGCCCTGCTGCGCAAGGCCGGGCAGGTGCTGGACCAGGTCAGCGCGGCGCCGATCACCGCCGAGTCCGCGGCCCGCGCCTCGATCGCCGTGGCCGAAGCCAAGGTGCTGACCACCGAGATCTCCCTGCAAGCCAGCGAAAAGCTCTTCGAGCTGGCCGGCAGCCGCGCCACCCTCGCCGAATTCAACCTCGACCGCCACTGGCGCAATGCCCGGGTACACACCCTGCACGACCCGGTGCGCTGGAAGTACCACGCCATTGGTGCCTACCGCTTGAACGGCACCCTGCCCGCGCGTCACTCCTGGATCTAACCGCCCAGAACACTTTTGACCAGATCTCTGGAGAAACACATGACTCTTTCTCAACACGTCGCGGTCATCACCAGCGATGAACAAGCCCTGATTGTCGCCAGCGACCTGGCGGAAGATTTCAAGCGCGACAGCGCCCTGCGCGACCGTGAACGGCGCCTGCCGCACCCCGAGCTGGAAGCCTTCAGCCGCTCCGGCCTGTGGGGCATCAGCGTGCCCAAGGAATACGGCGGCGCCGGGGTGTCCAACGTCACCCTGGCCAAGGTCATCGCCCTGATCGCCGAGGCCGACGCCTCCCTGGGGCAGATCCCGCAGAACCATTTCTACGCCCTGGAAGTGCTGCGGGTGAACGGCAGCCCTCAGCAGAAACAACGGCTGTACGCCGAGGTCCTGGCCGGCCGCCGCTTCGGCAACGCCCTGGCCGAACTTGGCACCAAGACCGCCCACGACCGCACCACCCGCCTGAGCCGCGACAGCAGCGGCCTGGGCTACCGCATCGACGGGCGCAAGTTCTACGCCACCGGCGCCATCTATGCCCAGCGCATCCCCACCTCGGTGGTGGATGAGCACGGCGTGCAGCAACTGGCCTTCGTCCCCGCCGACGCCCAGGGCCTGAGCGTGATCGACGACTGGAGCGGCTTCGGCCAGCGCACCACCGGCAGCGGCTCGGTGCTGTTTGAAAACGTCGCGGTGGACGAGGCCGACGTGGTGCCATTCCAGAGCGCCTTCGAACGCCCGACCCCGGTCGGCCCCCTGGCGCAAATCCTCCACGCCGCCATCGACACCGGCATCGCCCGCGCCGCCTACGAAGACGCCCTGCGCTTCGTGCGCACCAAGACCCGGCCGTGGATCGACTCCGGCACCGACAAGGCCACCGACGACCCGCTGACCCTCAAGAGCTTCGGCCACCTGAGCATCCGCCTGCACGCCACCGAAGCCCTGCTGGAGCGCGCCGGAGAATTCCTCGACCGGGCCCAGGCCGAGACCAACGCCGACACCGTGGCCGCCGCCTCCATCGCCGTGGCCGAGGTCCGCGCCCTGAGCACGGAAATCTCCCTGGCCGCCGGCAGCACCCTGTTCGAACTGGCGGGCAGCCAGGCAACCCTGGCCGAGCACGGCCTGGACCGTCACTGGCGCAACGCCCGAGTGCACACCCTGCACGACCCGGTGCGCTGGAAGTACCACGCGGTGGGTAACTACTACCTCAACCAGCAGAACCCGCCGCTGCGGGGGACCATCTGATGGCCGCTGCCGAAACCGCCAAGAAGAAGATCCTGCTCAACGCCTTCAACATGAACTGCGTCGGGCACATCAACCACGGCCTGTGGACCCACCCACGGGACAACTCGACCCAGTACAAGACCCTCGAGTACTGGACCGAACTGGCCCAGCTGCTGGAGCGCGGATTGTTCGACGGGCTGTTCATCGCCGACATCGTCGGGGTCTACGACGTCTACCAGAACTCGGTGGACGTGCCCCTCAAGGAGTCGATCCAACTGCCGGTCAACGACCCGCTGCTGCTGGTCTCGGCCATGGCCGCGGTCACCCGCAACCTGGGCTTCGGCCTCACCGCCAACCTCACCTACGAGGCGCCCTACCTGTTCGCCCGGCGCCTTTCCACCCTCGACCACCTGAGCCGTGGCCGGGTCGGCTGGAACATCGTCACCGGCTACCTGGACAGCGCGGCCCAGGCCATGGGCCTGAAGGAACAGATCGAGCACGACCGTCGCTACGACCAGGCCGATGAGTACCTGGAGGTGCTGTACAAGCTCTGGGAAGGCAGCTGGGAAGACGACGCGGTGCTCAACGACCGCGAGCAGCGCGTCTATGCCCAACCGGACAAGGTGCACAAGGTCGAGCACCAGGGCGAGTTCTACCAGGTCAGCGGCTATCACCTGTGCGAGCCCTCGCCGCAGCGCACCCCGGTGCTGTTCCAGGCCGGCAGCTCGGACCGCGGCCTGCTGTTCGCCGGGCGCCACGCCGAGTGCGTGTTCATCAGCGGGCAGAACAAGGCGGCGACCAGGGCCCAGGTGGACAAGGTTCGCGCCAGCGCCGTGGCCGCCGGGCGCAATCCCGAGGACATCAAGGTGTTCATGGGCCTCAACGTGATCGTTGGCCAGACCGAGGAACTGGCCTGGCAGAAGCACGCCGAGTACCGCCGCTACGCCAGCGCCGAGGCCGGGGTGGCGCATTTTTCCGCGTCCACCGCGATCGACTTTTCCCAATACGAGATCGACGAACCTATCCAGTACGTGAAAAGCAACGCCATCCAGTCGGCCACCCAGCACCTGCAGAACAACGACTGGACCCGGCGCAAGCTGCTGGACCAACACGCCCTGGGTGGCCGCTACTTCACCGTGGTCGGCTCACCGCAGCAGGTGGCCGACGAGCTGGAATCCTGGATCGCCGAAACCGGCCTGGACGGCTTCAACCTGACCCGCATCGTCACCCCGGAAAGCTACGTCGACTTCATCGACCTGGTGATCCCCGAACTGCAGCGCCGCGGCTCCTACAAGACCGCCTATGACGCCGGCACCCTGCGGGAAAAACTGTTCCACGAAGGCCACACACTGCCCGAACGACACACCGGCGCGGCCTACCGCCGCTGACCACCCTGTGGCGAGGGAGCTTGCTCCCGCTGGCTTGCGCAGCAAGCCCAAACCCGGACGGCGCGGTATGCCTGCAACACCGCGGCGCCTGGGTCCGGGGCCGCTTTGCGGCCCAACGGGAGCAAGCTCCCTCGCCACAGACAGCGGTCTCGCCATACACCCACGCAATGGCTCAACCCCCACATTCGGATTGACTGGAAGTAACCACCATGAAAACCAAGCTCCTGCGCCACCCGGTCAAAGCCCTGGCCCTCGCCCTCGGCCTGTTCAGCAGCGCCGTGTTCGCCGCCGACGCGCCGCTCAAGGTCGGCACCACCGCCGCCTTCGCCATTCCCCTGGAGGCCGCCGTGGAAGAGGCCGGCAAGCAGGGCCTGAAGGTGGAGCTGGTGGAGTTCACCGACTGGATCGCGCCCAACGTCAGCCTGGCCGCCGGCGACATCGACGTGAACTACTTCCAGCACATCCCCTTCCTGGAAAACGCCAAGGCCGCCGCCGGTTTCAATCTGGTGCCCTTCGCCCCGGGCATCATCAACAACGTCGGCCTGTATTCGAAGAAATACACAAGCTTCGCCGAGCTACCCGAAGGCGCCAGCGTGGCCATCGCCAACGACCCGATCAACAGCGGACGCGGCCTGCAACTGCTGGCCAAGGCCGGGCTGATCACCCTCAAGCCGGGCGTGGGCTACAAGGCCACCGAAGACGACATCGTCAGCAACCCGAAGAAGATCAAGATCCTCCAGGTCGAAGCCGTGCAACTGGTGCGCGCCTATGACGACGCCGACCTGGTCCAGGGCTACCCGGCCTACATCCGCCTGGCCAAGACCTTCGACGCCGGCTCGGCGCTGCTGTTCGATGGCCTGGACCACAAGGAATACGTGATCCAGTTCGTGATCCAGCCCAAGAGCAAGAACGACCCGCGGCTGATCAAGTTCGTCGATATCTACCAGCACTCGCCCGCCGTTCGCGCCGCCCTGGATAAAGCCCACGGCACGCTCTACCAAGCCGGCTGGGAAGGTTGAGATGAGTGTCGCGACGCTGCAGCGCAAGCTGCCAGAACCTGCGCCCCAGCGCGCCGAGCAGACCGAGCTGCACCCCGAACTGAACCGCGCCCAGGTGCGCTTCATCGGCCTGGGCAAGACCTACCAGGGCCAGCAGGGCCCGGTGCAGGCGCTGCACGGCATCGACCTTGCGATCCAGCGCGGCGAGGTGTTCGGCATCATCGGACGCAGCGGCGCCGGCAAGTCGTCGCTGATCCGCACCATCAACCGCCTGGAGCAACCCAGCAGCGGCCGGGTGCTGATCGATCAGGTGGACATCGGCGACTTCGACGAAGACCGGCTGGTGGCCCTGCGTCGACGCATCGGCATGATCTTCCAGCACTTCAACCTGATGTCGGCCAAGACCGTGTGGCACAACGTCGAGCTGCCATTGAAGGTGGCCGGGGTGCCCAAGGCCGAGCGCCAGCGCAAGGTTCGCGAACTGCTGGAACTGGTGGGCCTCAAGGACAAGCACCAGGCCTACCCGGCGCAGCTGTCCGGCGGCCAGAAACAGCGGGTGGGCATCGCCCGGGCCCTGGTCCACGACCCCGAGATCCTGCTGTGCGACGAGGCCACCTCGGCCCTCGACCCGGAGACCACCCAGTCGATCCTCGGCCTGCTCAAGGAGATCAACCAGCGCCTGGGCCTGACCATCATCCTCATCACCCACGAGATGGCGGTGATCCGCGAGATCTGCGACCGGGTGGTGGTGCTGGAGCACGGGCGCATCGTCGAACAGGGGCCGGTGTGGGAAGTCTTCGGCAACCCGCAACACGAGGTCAGCAAGACCCTGCTGGCGCCCCTGCAGCATGGCCTGCCGCCCGAGCTGCAAAGCCGCCTGCGCAGCCAGCCCGAGTCCGCCGATGCGGCAGTGGTCCTGAGCCTGCGCTTTACCGGCGGCGGCCGCGAGGAGCCGGACCTGGCGGCCTTGTTCAGCGCCCTGGGCGGGCGAGTGCGCCTGCTGCAGGGCGGAGTCGAACGGATCCAGGGCCATGCCCTGGGGCAACTGCTGCTGGCGGTCCAGGGCTCGTCCCTGGGCGCCGTGGAGCTGCGTCAGCGGGCCGAGCAATGGGCACAACAGGTGGAGGTACTGGGTTATGGGGTTTGATCGTTTGTTGCAAGGCATTCTCGACACCCTGCTGATGGTTGGCGTGTCCTCGCTGATCGCCCTGCTGGCGGGGATTCCCCTGGCGGTGATCCTGGTCACCAGCGGCAAGGGCGGGATCTACGAGGCGCCGCACCTGAACCGGGCCCTGGGGGCCTTTGTGAACCTGTTCCGTTCGATCCCGTTCCTGATCCTGATGGTGGCGCTGATCCCCTTTACTCGGTTGATCGTCGGCACAACTTACGGCGTGTGGGCGGCGGTGGTGCCGCTGACCATCGCCGCCACGCCGTTCTTTGCGCGCATCGCCGAAGTCAGCCTGCGCGAAGTCGACCACGGCCTGATCGAAGCGGCCCAGGCCATGGGCTGCCGGCGCTGGCACATCGTCTGGCACGTGCTGCTGCCGGAAGCGCTGCCGGGCATCGTCGGCGGGTTCACCATCACCCTGGTGACCATGATCAACTCCTCGGCCATGGCCGGCGCGATTGGCGCGGGTGGCCTGGGGGACATTGCCTACCGCTACGGTTATCAGCGTTTCGACAGCCAGATCATGCTCACGGTGATCGTACTGCTGGTGATCCTGGTAGCGGCGATCCAGCTGGGCGGCGACCGACTGGCGCGGGTGCTGAACAAGCGCTAGTGGCGCCAACGGCACCCCGTGTGCATGGGGTATATTCGGGCCATTCCTCTTCACGCCATGTAGCCCGCCATGAAACTTGCTCCAGACGACCTAGACACCATCACCGCCACCACCCTCGGCCACTACCAGCAGGTGGCCGAGGACTTTCGTGAAGGCACCCGCGACCACGACGTCAGCCAGAACATCGACGCGCTGCTGCGGCATATCCAGGGCCCGGCGCCGTTCAGCGTGCTGGACTTCGGCTGCGGCCCGGGGCGCGATCTGCAGGCCTTCACCCGCCTGGGCCATGTCGCCATCGGCCTCGACGGCTGCGAGCGTTTCGCCCAGATGGCCCGGGACGACAGCGGCTGCGAGGTCTGGCAGCAGGACTTTCTCAAGCTCGACCTGCCCGCGGGGCGCTTCGACGGCATCTTCGCCAACGCGGTGCTGTTCCACATTCCCCGCCAGGAACTGCCACGGGTGCTCAAGCAACTGCATGCCAGCCTGAAGGACGGCGGCGTGCTGTTCAGCTCCAACCCGCGCGGCGACAACCAGGAAGGCTGGAACGGCCCACGCTACGGCGCCTACCACGACCTCGCGGCCTGGCAGGCGCTGCTGAGCGAAGCAGGCTTTGTCGAGCTGGAGCACTACTACCGCCCCGCCGGCCTGCCCCGGGAACAGCAGCCCTGGCTGGCCAGCGTCTGGCGCAAGGCCTAATGGGCCGCCGGCCGTGAGCGCTCGACGTCCTTGCTCGGCTCCTTGATCTTGTACCAGGCCACGTACAGCGCCGGGAGGAACAGCAGGGTCAGCAAGGTGGCGACGATGATGCCGCCAATCATGGCGTAGGCCATCGGCCCCCAGAACACTTCCCGGGCAATCGGGATCATCCCCAGGCTGGCCGCCGCGGCGGTCAGCAGGATCGGCCGACGCCGGTGGTGGGTGGCTTCCAGCACCGCGTCCCAGGGGTGATAGCCCTCGCGCTCGTAATCATCGATCTGAGTCACCAGGATCACCGAGTTGCGGATGATGATGCCGATCAGCGCGAGGATCCCGAGGATCGCCACAAAGCCCATCGGCGTGCCGGTGGGCACCAGGGCCAGGACCACGCCGATCAGCCCCAGGGGCGCCACGCTGGCCACCAGGAACAGCTTCTGCACGCTGTGCAGCTGGATCATCAGGAAGGTCGCCATGAGGAACAGCATCAGCGGCACCACCTTGGCGATCGGGCCCTGGGCCTTGCCGCTTTCCTCCACGGTGCCGCCGGTGGCCACCGAGTAACCGGCCGGCAGGCTGGCGGCGAAGCGCTCGATCGTCGGCTTCAGCTGCTTGACCAGGTCAGTGGGCTGGATCGCGTCGCGCACCGCGGCCTTGATGGTGATGGTCGGCTTGCGGTCGCGGCGCCACACCAGCGGCTGCTCCAGCTCGTAGCCCACGGTGGCGAAGGCCAGCAGCGGAATCGACGTGCCGCTGGGGGTGACGATCTGCAGGTTCTGCAGGGTTTCCGGGGAACCGCGTTCATTGTCGTCGGCGCGGCCGACCACGTTGATCAGGTAGATGTCGTCATGCACCTGGGTCACGGTGGAACCGCTGACGATGCTGTTCATCAGTTGCGCCACGTCCTCGGAAGACAGCCCCAGTTGCCGCGCCTTGTCCTGGGCGATGTCGATGCGCAGCACTTTGCCGGGCTCGTTCCAGTCGTAGATGATCTCGCCGATGTGCGGGTTCTTGTCCAGTTCAGTGGCCAGGTCGATGGCGTGCTTGCGCACCTGGTCGATGTCCTTGCCGCTGACCCGGTACTGGATCGGTCGCCCCACCGGCGGGCCCATTTCCAGGGCCTGCACATAGCTGCCGATGCCGACGAAGTCTTCGCGCAGGCGCTTCTGCAGGCGCTGGGTCAGGGCGGTGCGCTGCTCCAGGCCCTTGCTGACGATCACCAGCTGGGCGTAGTAGGGGTTCTGCAGCTGCTGGTCCAGGGGCAGGTAGAAACGGATCGCGCCCTCGCCGATGTAAGTGCTCCAGCGCTCGATGTCCGGGTCGTCCTTGAGGGTCGCTTCCAGGCGGTCCACGGCCTGGCGGGTCTCGTTGATCGAGGCGTTCTGCGGCAGGTTGAGGTCCACCAGGATTTCCGGCCGGTCGGAAGACGGGAAGAACTGGTTCTGCACGAAGCGCATGCCGAACACCGAGGCGACGAACAACAGCACGGTGATGCCGATCGCCCACCAGCGGTTGCGCATGGCCCACAGCAGGCCGCCATTGAAGGCCCGACCGACGCGCCCCGGCTCCTCGGAGTGGGGTTTGACGTCAGTGCTGAGGATATGCAGGCCGATCACCGGGGCGAACAGCACCGCGACGATCCACGACACCAGCATGGCCACGGCGATCACTGCGAACAGGGTGAAGGTGTACTCGCCGGCGGAGCTGGCGTTGAGGCCAATGGGCACGAAGCCGGCCACGGTGACCAGGGTTCCAGTGAGCATCGGGAAGGCGGTGGAGGTGTAGGCGAAGGTCGCCGCCTGCTCCTTGCTCTCGCCCTTTTCCAGGCGCGTGACCATCATTTCCACGGTGATCATGGCGTCGTCCACCAGCAGCCCCAGGGCGATGATCAAGGCCCCCAGGGAAATCCGCTGCATGGTGATGCCGCTGTACTCCATGAACACGAAGACCATGGCCAGCACCAGCGGGATCGAGCAGGCCACCACCAGCCCGGCGCGCACCCCGAGGCTGATGAAGCTCACCACCAGGACGATGATCACCGCCTCGAACAGGGCGCTGGTGAAACCGCCCACCGCCTCCTGCACCACCTCGGCCTGGTCGGACACCTTGTGCACGCCGATGCCGACCGGCAGGTCGGCGGTCAGCTCATCCATGCGCGCATGCAGGGCCTTGCCGAAATCCTGGATGTTGCCGCCCTTCTTCATGGCAATCGCCAGGCCGATGGCCGGCTGGCCATTGAAGCGGAACAGCGGCGTGGAGGGGTCGACGTAGCCGCGGCTGATGTCGGCGATGTCGGCCAGGCGATAGAAGCGGTCATTGAGCCGCAGGTTGACCGTGGCCAGGTCCTTCTCCGAGGCGAACTGCCCGGAAGTGCGCACCGAAATCCGCTCCGGCCCGGCCTCGATCACCCCGGCCGGGGTCACCGCGTTCTGCGCTTGCAGGCTTTGCAGGACCTGGCGCTGGTCGATGCCCAGGGCCGCCAGCTTGCGCGTGGAAAAGTTCAGGTAGATGACTTCGTCCTGCTCGCCGACCATCTCCACCTTGCCCAGGTTCGGCACTTCGCGGATCTGCGCCCGTACCTGCTCCACGTAGTCGCGCAGCTGGCGCATGCTCAGGCCGTCGGCGGTAAAGGCGTAGACCGAGCCGAACACATCGCCGAATTCATCGTTGAAACCCGGGCCCTGCAGCCCCTGGGGAAAGTCGCCGCGAATGTCGTTGATCTTCTTGCGCACCTGGTACCAGATCTCGGGAATGTCCTTGGCACTGGTGGTGTCGCGCAGGTAGACGAACACCGTCGACTCGCCGGGGCGGGTGTAGCTTTTCACGTAGTCCAGCGAATCCAGTTCTTCGAGTTTTTTCTCGATGCGGTCGGTGACCTGCTTCAGGGTTTCTTCCTGGGTCGCGCCGGGCCAGCGGGTCTGGATCACCATGGTCTTGATGGTGAAGGACGGGTCTTCCTCGCGCCCCAGGTTCATGTACGAGAAGACGCCCATCAGCAGCGCGACGAACATCAGGTACCAGACGAAGGACTGATGCCTGATCGCCCATTCGGAGAGGTTGAAGCTTCCTTTGCTGGCAGGCGTCATTGCGCGCGATCCTCGTCGATTTTGACTTTCTGCCCCGGTTTGAGGCTGTTGACGCCGGCACTGACCACGCGCTCGCCGGGCTTGACGCCGTGGCTGATCAACGCCGAATCGCTGTCGCGGCTGAGCACCTGGACCTCACGCGGGGCAACGGTCTGGCTCTGCGGATCGATGACCCAGATCCGGGTCTGGCCCGCCACCTCTTGCAGGGCACTGAGCGGCAGCTCGGTGCGCGGCGTGATGGCGGTGCTCAGGGTCACGCTGATGGCGGTGCCCAGGCGAAAGGCCTCGGGGGTGTCCTTGAGGGTCAGGCGCGCGCGGCGGGTGCGGGTCGCGCTCTGGGCCTGGGGCTCAATCTCGCGCACCGTGGCGGTGGTGTTGATGCTCGGGTCCAGTTGCGCCGCCACCTTGAACTCCACGTCCGCCGGCAGCTGGTCCACCAGGGTCGCCGGCAAATCGATCACCGCTTCCTTGATCTCCGGTCGGGCCAGGGTCACCACTTGCTGGCCGGCGGTCACCACCTGCCCGGCCTCGGCGTTCCAGGCGATGACCACGCCGCCGTGATCGCTGCGCAGCTGGCTGTAGTTGAGCTGGTCCTGGGCCTGGCGCACCGCGGCCTTGGCCTGATCCAGGGCGGCGCCGGTAGTCTTCAGGTCGGTCTGGGCGATGTCCAGTTGCGCCTGGGCGCCGACGCCGCGGTCGAACAGTTCCTGCTGGCGCCGGGCATTGGCCTGGGCGTTGATCCATTGCGCCTCGACCTTGGCCAGGTCGCCCTGGGCCGCGCGCAGCTGGTTCTGCTGGTCGGTGGGATCGAGGGTCGCCAGCAGGTCACCGGGGCCGACTTCGGCGCCGACATCGACACTGCGGTTGGCGATGCGCCCCGGCACCCGGAAGCCCAGGTTGGTTTCATAACGGGCCTGGATGTTGCCGGCAAAGCGCCCCAGGCTTTCCTCGGACTGCGGCGCCACCTGGAACGACAGCACCGGGCGCACCGGGTCCGGCGCCGGTTCTTCCCTGGAGCAGCCCGGCAACAAGGCGCAGGCCCAGAACAACGGCAGCAGGCGCTTCATGGTTGTGCTCCCGGGTCCCGGGGCTGCCCGGCAACTTCGACCCGCATCCCCGGGTGCAGCAACTGCCCACCCGCCACCACCACCTTCTCGCCGCCCTTGAGGCCGTCGCTGATGATCACCTTGCCGGTCAGGTAACGCCCGACCTTGACCGTGTGCAAGGCGGTCTTGCCGTCCTCGCCCACCAGCCACACCGCCGGTTCACTGAGGTTCTTGGTCAGGGCCGACCAGGGCAGCACCACCGTGGCCTTGCCCTGGGCCCGGGCCGTGGCGCTGACCACCGAGCCCAGGTCCATGCCCGGCGGCAACGAGTCGAGCACCACCTTGACCTGCACCGTGCCGCTCTGGGCCGAGACCACCGGGGTCACCTCGCGGACCTTGCCGGTGGTGGTCACCTTGGGGTTGTCCAGCAGGCTGATGTGGATGGTTTCCTGGCCCGGCGGCTGCATCAACAGCGACTCGTAGACGTTGAACACCGCGTCGCGCTCGCCGTCCCGGGCCAGGCTGAAGATCGGCATGGTGGCCTGCACCACCTGGCCGACCTCGGCCTGGCGCGCGGTGATCACCCCCGGCGCCTCGGCCACCAGCTCGGTGTAGCCCAACTGTTCGCGCGCGTTGGCCAGTTGCGCCTGGGCCGCGCTCAGAGCGCTCTGGCTGCTGCGCAGGGCGGCCTGTGCCGAATCGTATTCACTCTGGCTGGTGTAGCCCTTGGGCAAGAGCTTCTGCTGACGGACGAACGCCGCGCTGGCCTGCTTGACCCGCGCCTGCTCGGCGAACACCGCGGCGGCGGCGGAATCGACCTGGGTCTGCAAATCCTTGGGGTCGAGCCTGGCCAGCACCTGCTGGGCCGACACCCGGTCGCCGACATCCACCTTGCGCTGGATGATCTTGCCGCCCACACGGAACGACAACTCGGTCTGCACCCGCGCCTGGATGTCACCGGTGAGGGTCACCGAAGGCGCGAAATCACTGCTCTGCACTTCCTCGATACGCACTCGCGGGCGGTCCTTCTCGGTCGGCTTTTCCGCGCCGCAGCCGCCGAGCAGAGCCAGCAGCCCCAGCCCCACCATCCACTTCGAATTGAGACCGGTCATGCAGGCTCCTTGTGCTTGTTCGTCGCGCCAGTGACGTTACGACTGTGAGCTTAGAACAGGGTTCAACCCTTGCACGCCGGTCCATCAGTGATGGGCTTCGGTGGCGAGTGAGCCTGCTCCCGCTCGGCTATGCAGCAGCCGCAACGGCCCTCGACGCGCTCTATCCTGGCAAGCACAACGTCGGTTTCGGGGGCAGCCGCAATCCAGCTCCCTCTCTACAAATCAGGCACACTGCGCGCCACGCAACAGGAGACCCGGCATGCTCAAGACCCTGGCGGTGGCCAATTACCGCTCCATCAACAAACTGGTGATTCCCCTCGGCCGGCTGAACCTGATCACCGGCGCCAATGGCAGCGGCAAGTCCAACCTGTACCGCGCCCTGCGCCTGCTGGCGGAGACCGCCCAGGGCGGGGTGGTCAACGCCCTGGCCCGCGAGGGCGGGCTGGATTCGACCTTCTGGGCCGGGCCGGAACACCTCAGCCGCCGCATGCGCAACGGCGATGTGCCGATCGAAGCCAGCGTGCGTTCCTCCAGCAAGCGCCTGCGCCTGGGCTTTGCCGGTGAAGACTTCAGCTACGCGATCGCCCTGGGCCTGCCGGAACCCAGCCACTCGGCGTTTGCCCTGGACCCGCAAATCAAGAAGGAGTGCATTTGGTCCGGGCCGTTCTACCGCCCCGCCAGCCTGCTGGTCGACCGCGCCGGCCCATTGATCCGCGCGCGCCAGGGGCGCAGCTGGGACGTGCTGAGCCAGCACACGCCGGATTTCGACAGCCTGTTCGACCAGGTGGGCAGCCTGCGCGCTTCACCGGAGGTACTGCAGCTGCGCGAGTTCATCCGGCGCTGGCGCTTCTACGATCACTTTCGCAGCGACAGCGAAGCCCCGGTGCGCCAGCCGCAACTGGGCACCCGCACCCCGGTGCTGCACCACGACGGCCGCGACCTGGCGGCGGCGTTGCAGACCATTCGCGAGATCGGCGACCCCGAGGCATTGCAGGCGGCCATCAGCGACGCCTTTCCCGGCGCGCGCCTGAACATCGCCCCGCTGCAGGGCGGACGCTTTGCCATCGAGTTCCATCAGGAGGGTCTGTTGCGGCCGCTGTCGGCCGCGGAGCTGTCGGACGGCACCTTGCGCTACCTGCTGCTGGTGGCCGCCTTGCTGACCCCGCGCCCGCCGAGCCTGATGGTGCTCAACGAACCGGAGACCAGCCTGCACCCGGACCTGTTGCCAGCGCTGGCGCGCTTGATCATCAGTGTTTCCGAGCAGTGCCAGGTGTGGGTGGTGTCCCACGCCCGGCGCCTGATCGCGGCCTTGCAGGAAGACCCCGAATGCAACTGCATCGTGCTGGAAAAAGAGCTCGGCCAAACCGGCATCGTCGGCCAGCGCCCGCTCGACGAACCGGCGTGGTACTGGCCGGACTGAAAATCGCGCCCCCCACACCCTGTAGCCGCTGCCGCAGGCTGCGACAAGGTCCGCAGGACCTTCCGAGGCCCTCAAGAGCGGCGTCTCCTTCGGAGCCGTTCGCAGCCTCCGGCAGCGGCTACACAGTGGATTCAGGATCCGCTTTCAGCCGCCAGCAGTGCGCCTCAGCCCTGCCATTTGCCGCCTTCGACGATCACGCTCTCAGGCGGGGTGTCATCGCTCAGTTCCTTGCGCACGTACTGGTCATACAGCTTGAGCAGGTATTTCTCTTCGCCCAGCTTGGCCAGTTCGGCATTCACCCAGTCCCGCAGCTCGAGGTTGCCCTTCTTCACCGCCGGGGCAATCGGTGCCTGCTCGCCCAGGGTCTGCGGCAGCACGCGGTAGCCCGGGTTCTGCTTGGACCAGCTGAACAGGATCAGGTTGTCCTGGGCATAGGCATCGCCACGACCATTGGCCAGGGCCTGCAGGGACTCGGTGTTCTTCTCGAACTTCAGCAGTTTCCAGTCCGGGTGGTTCTGGGTCAGCCACAGGTCGGCGGTGGTGCCGGTGGTGACGATGGTGGTGCGGCTCGCCAGGTCATCCAGGCTCTTCACCGCGCTGCCTTCGGGCACCAGGGCCTGCACCGCCACCTTGAGGTTGGGGTTGGTGAATTCCACCGCTTCCTTGCGCTCCGGGGTCACGGTCATGTTGGCCAGGATCAGGTCGACCTTGTCGCTCTGCAGGAAGGGAATGCGGCTGGCCGGTTCCACGGCGACGAATTCCACCTTGTTCTCGTCCCCCAAAAGGTCCTTGGCGAACTGGCGGCCGATGTCGGTATCGAAGCCCACATAACGCCCGGTTTCATCGACGAAACCGAACGGCGGCTTGTCGGTGAACACGCCGACGATCAGCTTGTCCCGGGCCTTGATCTTGTCCAGGTAGCCGGCCGCCGGCGCGGCGCTGGCGGTCGTGGCCGCAGGCTTGGGCGCATCATTGGATTTATCGCAGCCGGCCAGCAGGGCCAGACCGAACAGCGGCAGTAACAACAGCGAAGACTTGGCAGTTTTCATAAGAGCTCCAGTTCCTTTTTGGGGGCTTTCTTGGGCAGTGCTTCAACGAACGAGAACTTCTCCAGGAACTGCTGCGCGCGTGCGCTCTGCGGGTTCGTGAAGAAAGCCTCGGGGGTGTTCTGTTCCACGATGCGCCCGCCGTCCATGAACACGATGCGGTCGGCCACGGCCCGGGCGAAGGCCATTTCATGGGTGACGATCAACAGGGTCATGCCGTCCCGGGCCAGGCCCTGGATCACTTGCAGCACTTCCTTGACCATCTCCGGATCAAGGGCCGCGGTGACCTCGTCGAACAGCATCACCTGGGGGTTCATGCACAGCGAGCGGACGATGGCGATGCGTTGCTGCTGGCCGCCGGACAGTTGCCGGGGAAAGGCTTCGCGCTTGTCCAGCAGGCCCACCCGCTCCAGCAGCGATTCGGCCTGGTCCTGGGCTTCACGACGCTGGCGCTGCTGCACCTTGAGCGGCCCGAGGAGGATGTTGTCCAGCACGTTCATGTGCGGGAACAGGTGATAGCTCTGGAACACCATGCCGATCTGCTGGCGCACCTGGCGCCAGTCGGTAGCGGGGCTCAGCAGCTCGCGCCCGGCAAAACGCAGGTGCCCGCTGTGGGCCGTTTCCAGGCCGTTGAGGCAGCGCAGCAAGGTGCTCTTGCCGCAGCCGCTGGGGCCGAGGATGACGATCACCTCCCCCGCCGCCACACTCAGGTCGACTTCCTTGAGCACCTGCTGCGGGCCGAAGAATTTGTTGAAACCCTGGAACTCGATCAATGCGCTCATGCTTGCGTCCAGCGCCGCTCCAGCACGCGGGAGGCGGCCGACAGCGGGTAGCAGATAAAGAAGAAAAACAGGAATAGCACGCCGTAGATCAGCACCGACTCGTAGGTGCGCTCGATGATCTGCTGGCCGACCTTGATCACGTCCACCACGCCGATCAGCACCGCCAGGGAACTGGTCTTGATGATCCGCGTGTAGACGTTGATGGTCGGCGGCGTCATGCGCTTCAGCGCCTGGGACAGCAACACATAGCCGTACAGCTGGGCAGCGGACAGGCCGATGGACAACCCCGCTTCACGCTGGCCCCGGGGCAGCGATTGCAGGGCGCCGCGCACCACCTCGCCGACCTCGCTGGCGCCCCACAGCGACAGCACCAGCACTGCACAGGTGAAGCTGGGAATGCTGAGGCCGAAGAAGATCGGAAAACCGAAGAACAGCAGGTACAGCCAGACCAGCACCGGGATCGCCCGGAACAGCTCCAGGTAGATCCGCAGCGGCACCTCCAGCACCTTGCGCTGCAGGCTGCGCAGCACGCCATAGAGCACCCCGCCCAGGGTGCTGAAGGCGATGCTCAACAGCGAAATCGACAAGGTCTGCGCCGCGCCCCGGGCCAGTTGCGGCAGGGACACCAGCAACAGTTCAAGACCCGAACTGGCCATGTTGCAACCTCCTTTCCAGACGGCTGAGCAACAGCGACAGCGGCAAGAACAGCAGCACGCAGATCAGCGTCAGCACCGCGAGCATTTCGTAGGTTTTGTAGTACAGGGCGATGTAGCTCTTGGTGGTGTAGAGAATCTCCGGCACCGCCACCGCCGAAACCACGGTGGTTTCCTTGAGCAGGAAAATGAAATTGGCGAACAGCGACGGCAGGCTGAGGATCCCGGCCTGAGGCAGGATCACGTAGCGCAGCAGTTGCCACTGCGACAGGCCGATCGAGCGCCCCGATTCCAGCTGCGCCAGGGGCACCGCTTCCACCCCGGCGCGCAGCACTTCGGTGAGATAGGCGCCGCCAAGGAAGGTCATGGTGATGATCGCCGCGGTGAAGCCGGAGACCTTGATCCCCAGGGCCGGCAAGGCGAAGTAGACGAAGAACAGCTGGATCAGCAGCGGTGTGTTGCGCGCCAGTTCCACGTACAGGCCGATCAGCCGGTGCAGGTAAGGGGTGCGAAACACCAGGACAGTGGCGTTGATCAGGGCCACCAGCAAGGACGTGCCGATGGCGATCAGGCCGACCTGCAGGGTCACCCCCACGGCTTTGAGAAAGGCCGGCAGGGTGCTGAGGATAAACGCGTAATCGAGGGTCATGAATCATCCTGGACGCCGCTGGGGTACAGCGGCGGTGGTGCAGTCCGTGGGGCAGTGGGTAACCGCCCGGCTGCCGCGACTTTATAGCTATAAAAAGCAGAATTTAAATACCGTTAAGGCATATTGATATCACCCAAAAACCTAACCCGCGGATTTGCCGGGCTGGCGCCGAGCTACTACCTTTTCTGCCCTTGAGCCTGACCAGGACGATCACCATGGCCGACGCGAAGACCCCGCAACCGCTGGACCCCCATGAATGGGTGAAATGGCTGACGGCTTTGCACCGGGCCACCCAAGCCACCGCCAAAAGCGCACCCGTGTAGGCGCTGGCTCCTACGATTTTCGCGGGGCAATAAAAAACGCCGACGCTGTCATAGCCGTCGGCGTTCAAACCTTGAAGGGGTTTATCGCGTCAGTAGCCTAGTTCATCAGAACGCCGGCAGTACCGCGCCGTTGTATTTCTTCTCGATGAAGGCTTTCACCTCAGGGCTGGTCAGGGCCTTGGCCAGCTTCTGGATCGCCGCGCTGTCCTTGTTGTCCGGACGCGCCACCAGGTAGTTCACGTAAGGCGAATCGGAACCTTCGATGATCAGCGCATCCTTGGCCGGGTTCAGGCCGGCTTCCAGGGCGTAGTTGGTGTTGATCATGTCCAGGTCAACCTGATCCAGGACCCGCGGCAGCATGGCCGACTCCAGCTCCTTGAACTTGAAGTTGTGCGGGTTCTTGGCGATGTCCTTGGGCGTGGACACGGCGTTCTTCGGGTCCTTGAGCTCGATCAGGCCGGCCTTCTGCAGCAGGATCAGGGCACGGCCGCTGTTGCTGCCTTCGTTGGGGATGGCAATGGTGGCGCCGTCTTTCAGCTCGGCCAGGGACTTGACCTTCTTCGAGTAGCCACCGAAGGGTTCGACGTGCACGCCGATCACGGTTTCCAGGTGGGTGCCTTTGCCTTCGTTGAAGCTCTTCAGGTACGGCAGGGTCTGGAAGTAGTTGGCGTCCAGGCGCTTCTGGTCAACCTGTACGTTGGGTTGTACGTAGTCGGTGAACACCTTGATTTCCAGGTCCACGCCTTCCTTGGCCAGGGTCGGCTTGATCAGTTCGAGGATCTCGGCGTGGGGCACCGGGGTCGCGGCGACCACCAGCTTCTCGCCGGCCTGGGCGATACCGGCGCTCAGGGCTGCCGCCAGTGCGGTGAACAACAGAACTTTTTTCATGCAAGGTCCTTAGGTGTCGGGATCGACGACGGCTTCAAATAGGGGGCTGATTGCGGTGCCAGTGAAGTGCCACTGCTGGCGTGAAGCGGACAATACCGAGATTTTTTATTCCCGAACAATATCTTTTATTCACGTTCATATTCCATTTTTTTCATACACCCCGCCCCACCACCGCGCCCTGTAGCCGCTGCCGCAGGCGCTTGAGGGCCTAGCACTCCCCTGTAGCCGCTGCCGCAGGCTGCGAACGACGACGCAGTCGGCGCCAGGGGTACCGTGGCTATCCAGCAGGATCCTGGTGAACGGTTTTGCGTCTGCTGCGCAGCCGGTCGCAGCCTGCGGCAGCGGCTACACCGCCAGCAGGCGCTTGAGGGCCTGGCGGTCCGCGTCTGAACCGCTCTCGGCGATCTGCCGCAGCAGCTGCTCGATCTGCTCCAGCGTCGAGAGCGTCGGCGGCAGGTTGAGGTGCTCCGGGAGGATTTCTTCGCCGCTGCTGACCAGCAGGGCAAAGTGAATGACGTTCTCCAGCTCGCGGGTGTTGCCCGGCCAGCTGTGACGCTCCAGGGCCTGCTGCGCGGCTTCGCTGATCTGCGGCACCGGCAGGTCCAGGCGTTGGCTGTAGATGCCGAGGAAGTACTCGGCCAACGACTCGATATCCCCCACCCGCTCGCGCAGCGCCGGCAGTTCCAGCTGGCCTTCACTGAGGTAGCGATACAAGCGCTCGTGAAACTTGCCCGCCGCCACCGCCTGGGCCAGGTCGATGCTGGTGGCCGCCACCAGGCGCACGTCCACCGGGCTCGGCTGTTGGGCACCGACCCGGGTCACTTCGTGGTTCTCCAGCGCGGCCAGCAGCTTGGTCTGGATCGGCAGCGGCAGGTCGCCGATTTCATCCAGGTACAGGGTCCCGCCATTGGCCGAACCGAACCAGCCGGCGCGGCTGCTGGCCGAGCCGCTGAAACTGCCGGCGGCATAGCCGAACAGTTCGGCGTCGGCGTAGGTCGGGCTGATGGCGCCGCAGTTGACCGAGACGAACAGGCCGCTGCGGTCGCTGGCGCGGTGGATGTGCCGGGCCAGCAGTTCCTTGCCGGTGCCGGTTTCACCGCGGATCAACACCGAAACCGCACGCGGCGCCAGTTGCTCCAGTTCTTCACGCAGTTGCCGCGAACGCGGGTCGACGAACACCAGCGCCTTGGCGCGGATGCTCAGGGGGCTTTTTTCCGCATCGGGAAAGGTCAGCAACGGCTGGCCGAAAGGGGTGTGAGGACTCATGGCAGACTCCCGCCCCAGGCCGCCTGGGGACGGGGCGTTTAAACAGGAAAAGGACGATCAGGCACGACGCCGCGCGTGTTGCTCCATGCGGTTCTGCAGACGGTAGAGATAGGCAAAGCCCTGCTCCCAGCGATGGTGGCCGGACTTGACGTTGATGTGCCCGGCACCGGCCAGGATGCCGGCTTCAGCGCCCCAGTCGCGGGCCAGTTCCAGGGCACGCGGGGCACTCACGGCGCTGTCGTTGTCCGAGCTGACCACCTGGCTGGGGAACGGCAGCAGGTCCCGGGGAATGGGCGCAAAATTGCGCAGCGCCGGGGCACAGGCCGGACGCTCGACATCCGCCGGCGCCACCAGCAGCGCGCCACGCACCTGACGCAACGCGGCCACTGGCGCCCGCGCTGCCCAGTGCGCCACGGTGATGCAACCCAGGCTGTGGGCAATCAGGATCACCGGGGTGTCGTCGGCGGCGATGGCTTCGGCCAGGGCCGCCACCCAGTCTTCGCGACGCGGCGTCAGCCAATCGGCCTGCTCCACCCGCGCACTGTTGGGCAGGCTGTTCTGCCAATGGGTTTGCCAATGATCTTCTGGCGATCCTTGCCAGCCCGGCACAATCAAGTAGCGAATGGATTCGTTGCGCATGGGGAACTCTCCTGCTGCGTGTCTGTTCCCGGACGAGTATAGGGAGGGGATTTATATTCGTTAAGGAATAAGAAGCTATTTATTAATACCCTAAACGAATATAAAAACCCTATCCTCCCCGCAGGATCCGGCTTACCGGCGAAAGGGCCAGTGGGTCTTGTGTCGCGCTGGGAGCTTTGCGGAGGGACTTTTTCATCGGCCAAAAAAAAGGCCGCACCCTGCCAAGGAGACGGCCTGAAAAGTCGTGGCTTTGTTGCTCGGTTTCAGCGCGCGGTAATCACCGACAGCTTGGTGATGCCCGCCCGCTCGATGGAGGCCATGGCTCGGGCCACTTCTCCGTAATTGACGCCATCGTCGGCCTGCAGCTGCACCCGCACTTCCGGGTCCTTGGCCTTGGCCGCCTGCAAGTTGGTTTCCAGCAGGTCGGGCTGGATCGGGTCCTTGTTGATAAAGAGTTGGCCGGTGCCGTCGATGCTCACCACCAGCGGGTCTTTCTGCTCCACCGGGGCCACGGCCTCGGTCTTGGGCAGGTTGATCGGGATGGCGTTGGTCAGCAGCGGCGCGGTGACGATGAACACCACCAGCAGCACCAGCATCACGTCCACCAGCGGGGTGACGTTGATCTCGCTCAGCACTTCATCGCTGTCTTGGGTGGAGAAGGCCATGTCAGGACGCCTCCTTCACTTTTTGCGGGCTGCCCTGGGCCGCGGCCTTGTGCACGCTCGGGTGGATCAGCACGCGAAACGAGTTCTTCTGCGCCAGGCTGTAGAAGTCGTGGGCGAAGTCGTCGAGGTCGGCGGCGGTGAGCTTCAGGCGGCGCAGGAAGTAGTTGTAGACCAGCACCGCCGGCACCGCGACGGCGATCCCCACGCCGGTGGCCACCAGCGCCGCGCCGATCGGCCCGGCTACGGTTTCCAGGCTCGCCGAGCCGGCGGCGCTGATGCCTTTCAACGCTTCCATGATCCCCCACACGGTGCCGAACAGGCCGATGAAGGGCGAAGTGCTGCCGATACTGGCGACCACCGCCAGGCCGGTTTCCAGGGAGCGGCGTTCACGCACGATCTGTTGGCGCAAGGCGCGTTCCAGGCGGTCCTGGTGGTTGATCGCCTGGCTCAGGTCCGCCGCGTGCGGTGCCTCGCCAACCTGGATCGCCGCGTAGCCGGCCTGGGCCACCCGGGCCGCCGCGCCGGGCTGGGTTTCACTCAGGGGGGCGGCAGAGTCGAGGCTGGAGGCGGCCCAGAACTGATTGTGGAACTTGCGATCCTGGGCCTTGAGGCGGGCGAACTGCACGCCCTTGACCAGGGCCAGGCCCCAGGTGGCGACGGAGAAGACCACCAACAGCCAGATCACCGCGCTTTCGATGGATTCCAGTGGAGATGCCAGTAACGTCATGATGTGTTCCCTCTGTGTAAGCGTTTAGCGCGCGTTATTTGATCGGCCTTGCGGCTCAATGAATCTTGAAATCGATGGGTACGCTGACCCAGCCGTCCTGGGCCACGTCGCCCTGTTTGGCGGGAACGAAACTCCAGCGCTTGACCGCGGCCAGGGCCGCATCATCGAGCTGCTGGCGACCGCTGCTCTTCTGGATCTGGATCTCGCCCGGCTTGCCGCTGGCCAATACATGCACCCGCAGCAGCACCGTGCCTTCCCAACCCCGGCGCTGGGCCAGGGAGGGGTATTCCGGCGCCGGGTTCTTCAGGTACGCGGCGCTGGCCGAAGCCGGGGTCACGGGGGCCGGGGCCGGTGGCGCGGGTGGCGCCGGGGCGGCTACCGGGGTGGCCGGCTGCGGCGCTGCCGGCGCCTGCTGCACAGGCTTGGGCGCAGGCTTCGGCTCGGGTTTGGGCACTGGCTTGGGCTTGGGTTTGGGCACCGGCTTGGGCGGTGGCGGCTTGACCGCCAGCTCGTCCTCCACCGGAGGCGGCGGCTCCACCACCGGCTGTACCGGCACAGGCGGAGGCGGCTCGACCACGGGCGGCGCCGGGTGCGAGAACTCGATGGTCATGGGCGGGATTTCCGGCGGCACGATCGGCAACACCGGGGTCGGCTTCTGGCTCAGCCAGTAGATCACCGCCGCGTGCAGCAGCAGCGCCGCCGCGCCAAGGATGATTGCCTCCCGGCGACGCAAGATTCCCTTGGGCGTGCGTTGCAGACGCAATTGGCCCAACGGCAAGCGGTGAGGCCGGCCGAGGTCGACCAACTCGCCGCTCGGTGCCTGGCGCCACAGCACCTCGTGTGCACTGGCGGCGGTCTGGACATTGCCCATGGATTCACTCCCTACGATCTTTTGAAAAACCCGGCACCGGCGTTTGAACACCCCCCACGCAACGGTGCCGCGAGGTCAATGATCAGTGCCTCGCGCTTATCTCTTAAAGTAATCTTTCAAGTTATACATAGATCAAAATCGAATACTTGATCCGAGCACCAGGCTCCAGGCCCCGTGTTTAAAGGGCTGTAGCCCAGCGGCGAAAAAACCATGCTTTGCAGGCATTGAAAATATTCCCGCAAAGCATCGAAACAACACCCAGTGCGGAGCAGGAAAAGAACAGCGCTACAGCCAGCAGCGACAACTAAGACAACTTCTAAATCCGTTGAACAACTTTATAAGCAGGCACGACAAAGCCGCCGGACCACTGCGCCACTTATATAAGACGACGAGTATCCAGCGGCTGTCCGTTATCGAACTTGTTACTGTTTGACAAACTCCCCACTCAAGCCAACCACATCGCCACTGAAGTTGCTGCGAGCGCCGGAAGCGCGCAGTCGGGCGTAGTTGTGATCCGGGGAAAACAGCGCCCAGGCCTGATAGCCATAGCCGTCGTTGTAACCGGAGACGTTGATGATGGTGGGCTGGCCGGTGCTGTTCTGGAAGTGGTAATGCCCGGCCACGCTGTACTTGACCCCGGCCTGGGTCAACTCGCCGCTGAACGAGCCGTTGGAATCGTTGCCGTCGGTCACGACCAGGCGGGCGTCAGCGTTGGAGTTTACGTAGGTTCCATTGATGCTCGACATAATGCGGGTTTCCTTTTGCAGTTGAAGTTTCATCCAATGAAGCAAGTTCCTCCTGGAACTCACAAACCCAGCATGGCCGGCATTTACAACCCTGTCCAAAATAAACTTCTCCACCCACTAACTAAATAGCTATAGCCTCCAACCACCCTTCTATAACTTATGACCAGACAGCAACTACTTATAACTTACCAACTTACAACTTGACGCTTGCCACTGCCCTCAACTGCTCTTGCAACGCCTTGCCGGCCTGGCTCAAGCCACTGCCGGCGTACAGCGCCAGGCGCACGCCCTGGATATCCGGCAAGCCGCTGTCGGCACCGAGCATCCGATGCCCCTTGCCCAGCACCCGCACCGGCAACAGGCTGATGCCCAGGCCCGCCGCCACCGCCGAACAGACGCTGGCCAGGCTGGCGCTGGAATAGGCAATGCGCCACGGCCAGCCGCCGACTTCCAGGTGGTGGAGCATTTCCTGGCGGTACAACCCGCCCACGGGGAACGCCACCAACGGCAGCGGATCGCGGCCAAAGGCCGGCTGGCGCAGGCTGTCGACCCAGCACAAAGGCTCGGGCCAGGACTCCACGCAGTCGTCGCTGTAGCCCATCTGCTTGACCAGCAGCAGGTCGAATTCACCGCGCCGGTACTGGCGCAGCAGCTCCGGGCCCAGGCCACTGCTGACCTCCAGGCGCACCGCCGGGTGGTCCAGGCCAAAGCGCGAAAGCAAAGGCATCAGGCGCTCGGCGGCGAAATCTTCCGGCACCCCCAGGCGCAGCACCTCTTCGCCGCGCTGGTTGACCAGCACATCGCAGGCCTCTTCATGCAGCGCCAGGATGCGCCGGGCATAAGCCAACAGGCGCTCGCCCTCCACCGTGGCCACCACCCGGCGCTGGTCGCGGTCGAGCAACTGGCACCCCAGGCTCTCTTCCAGGCGCCGCACCTGCTGGCTCACCGTGGACTGAGTGAGGTGCAGGCGCTCGGCGGCGCGGGTGAAGTTCTGACTGTCGGCCACCGCGACAAAACTACGAAGCAACACAGGATCCAGCATGCTGATCTACCATCTTCAATGCCACTGATTGGCATGATTATATTTAATTTCAGAATACCCAGGACCGTCACCATACTCCCCTTTCATTGGCAGGAACGGGAGGTTCTGATGCAACTCAAGCGCTTTCTGAAACGCGGCCTGATCGCCGCCGGTCTGCTCACGGCGGGGGTGATCATGGCCAGCGATGGCTCGTTGCTGGAGGCGGTGCGCCAAGGTCAGCTGCAACAGGTGCAACGGTTGCTTGAACAGGGCGCGCCACTCGATGGCCGGGGCCTGGACGGCAGCAGCCCGCTGCTGCTGGCCACCCGCGACAACCGCATCGACATCGCCCGGGCGTTGATCGAAGCCGGGGCCGACGTCAACCGCAAGAACCTGATCCAGGACAGCCCCTACCTGCTGGCCGGTGCCAGCGGCCACAACGAAATCCTCAAGCTGACCCTGGCCCACGGCGCCGACCTCAAGAGCACCAACCGCTACGGCGGCACCGCGCTGATCCCGGCCTGCGAACGCGGGCATGTGGAAACCGTGCGCCTGCTGATCGCAGCCGGCGTCGAACTGGACCACGTCAACCACCTGGGCTGGACCTGCCTGATGGAAGCCATCGTGCTGTCCGATGGCGGTCCGGCGCACCAGCAGATCGTCGCCCAGCTGATTGCCGCCGGCGCCGACCTGAACCTGCCGGACCGCGCCGGCCTCAGCCCGCTGCAACAGGCCGAGCGCCGTGGCCAGCGCGCCATCGCCAAGCTGCTGCGCGAGGCCGGCGCCGCCTGAAGCCCCCCTTTTTAGGAACCTTGCATGCACGACGATCAACACTACCTGCAACGGGCCGTTGAACTGGCCCGGCACAATGTCCAGCAGGGCGGCCGCCCGTTCGGCGCACTGCTGGTGCGCAACGGCCGGGTGCTGGCCGAAGCGGTGAATGAAATCCACCTCAGCCAGGACCCCACCGCCCACGCCGAAATGCTCGCCATCCGCGCCGCCAGCCGGCAACTGGGCCCGCGCCTGGACGACTGCGTGATCTACGCCAGCGGCCAGCCCTGCCCCATGTGCCTGGCCGCCATGTACCTGTGCGGCGTGTCCCGCGCGGTGTTCGCCGCCAGCAATGAACAGGCGCAACCGTTCGGCCTGTCCACCGCGGCCATTTACCAGCAACTGGGCAAGCCCCTGGAAGCCCAGCGCCTGCCGCTGCTGCACTTGCCCCAGGCGGCGATGATCGCCCTGTACCAGGATTGGCAGCAGCGCCATGCCGCGAACTGAATCCACCTTCCGGCGCTGGGCCGGCTGGGCGCTGCTGGTGTGCCTGGGCCTGAACCTGCGACCGATCCTCAGCTCGGTCAGCCCGCTGCTCAACGAGATCCGTGGCGCCACCGGCATGAGCTTCCAGAGCAGCGCCTGGCTCACCAGCCTGCCGGTGATCTGCATGGGCCTGGTGGCCTTGCTCGGTGTGCGGATCGAAGCCCGACTCGGCGAACGCCGCGGCGTGTCCCTGGGTTTGCTGCTGGTACTGCTGGCCTGCCTGGTGCGGCTGTTCTTCGGCCAGGCCACGGCCTTGCTCGCCAGCGCCCTGCTCGGCGGCGCCGGCGTGGCCTTGATCCAGGCCCTGGTGCCGGCGCTGATCAAGCGCCAGTTCCAACAGCGCGTGGCCCTGGCCATGGGCGTCTACTCGGCCTCGCTGATGGGCGGTGGCGGCATCGCCGCGCTGCTCAGCCCGCAAGTGGCCAGCCACTTCGCCCACTGGCAAGTGGGGCTCGGCATCTGGGTGCTGCCGGCCATGGTCGCCCTGCTGCTCTGGGCCTGCCTGCCCCTGGGCGCCGGCCGCCGCAACGGCAGCCCGGCGCCCATGGCCGGGCTCTGGAGCAACCGCCGCGCCTGGCTGCTGGCGCTGTATTTCGGCTTGGTGAACTGCGGCTACATGAGCATGGTGGCGTGGCTGCCGGCCTACTACCTGCAGTTGGGTTGGAGTGCTACCCAGAGCGGCTCGCTGCTGGCCTTCATGACGATTTTCCAAGTCACCGCCGCCCTGCTGATGCCGGCCCTGGCCCAGCGCAGCAGCGACCGCCGCCCACTGCTGGGCATCAGCCTCGCGGCCCAGGCCGTGGGGTTTCTCGGGCTGGTGCTGTGGCCCTTGCAGAGCCCGCACCTGTGGGTGGCGCTGATCGGCTTCGGCCTGGGAGCGTGCTTTGCCCTGAGCCTGATCCTCACCCTGGATCACCGTCGCGACCCTCGGGAAGCCGGGCAACTGGCGGCCTTTGTCCAGGGCGTGGGCTTTCTGCTCAACGCCGTCTCACCGTGGCTGAGCGGCTGGCTGCGGCAAGTCACCGGCAGCTTTGCCAGCGCCTGGTGGGTGCTGATCGTCGGCGTGCTGGCGATGCTGCTGTTGACGCGGATCTTCAGCCCGGCCAGCTATCAGGCCAGGGTCGCTATCGGCACTGTCGCGCCAGCGACCTGAGCGCGACCGTCAATCGATGCCGCCTGCGAGGGCTCGCAGGCGGACAAGCGTCAAGGTACGGATCAGACCTCGATCCGCCACTGCAATGCATCCAGCACATCGCAGCCGTCCTGCAGCAGCAGATGGGCGGCATTGGCCACATGGCTCAGGTCTTGATCGGCAACACCCTTGATGCTCAGGCAGTTGAGACTGTGCATCAGATCGCGAGTGGCCTTGATCCGCTGCACAGCGCAGCCATAGAGATCGGCCGGAGGGGCGGCAGGGTTGAGGTAGAGCACCGGGGTAGAGGTGAGATTGCTTTGTAGCGGGGTGAACTCGGACATGGGTACATCTCCATCGGTTTATGGAGCTGTCACCCGTTGCGGCTAAACAAGAGGGGTGGCAGCTGTACGCGGGTTAGCCGACCGAGCAAACCAATGGAAACCCGGCACACCCGAAGGTGTCCCGCGCACAGCCGCCATAACAAACGCCAAGCGATAAGCGCTGGGCATTATAGAGGCAGAAATGCGTCCATTCGTTTGTTTTCGACCGGCTAAGATCGGTCACCGATGCGTCGGTGACAGGCCGGACTATAGGCAGGAGGTCCTGGCGGAACAATCGCCGAAGTATTGCCATTCCCTTCCATCAGCCCCGGCGCCACGTAGAATCCCTTCGCGACAATCCGCACGCACTCAATCAAGGACACGAAGCACCCATGGACGCCGCAACGATCAGCCGCCTGGTACAGGGCATGGGCCTCACCTACGAAGAGCTGGTCGCCCAAGGCGAAAGCATCGAGCGCCCAACGGGCAAGCTCTACGACGAATTCGAATGGCTGACCGTGTTCGTCAAGCCCGGCCTGGTACTGGACTTCTGTGAGGACAGCCTGGTGCTGGAGAAGGTCATTATCGATGTGCTGCCACTTGAAGAGGGACGCAGGTTCTATACCGGTGAATTGCCGGCACCCTTCTCACGCACCATGACCCGCGCAGAAATTCGTGCCCTGCTGGGCACGCCCCTGCAATCGGAGGAACGCAGGCCATCTGCGGATGGGCAACGCATGCTCAACGCCTGGGAGAGCTACCGCTTACCCACCAGCCTCCATCCCAAGGCCCGGGTCGGCTTCAGCTACAGCGCCGATATGCGGATCAAAAATCTGACATTCACCTTGCTCGAACCGATACGCGACTGACCCGGCTCTGGCTTTTCGTAGGAGCAGCCGCAGGCTGCGCCCACGTTTGACCTGATACATCGCGGATGTCTGGCCGTCCGCCCTGTCGGAGTGCCGCCCACCCCGTTCGCAGCCTTGCGCAGCTCCAGGGAGTACGCCCACCCCGTCTTCAGGCCGGCAGGCCGGCCGCCGTCAGATTTTGATCTTGATCTGTCTGTTGATCTGCCCGCCCCCTTAGACACGATGGCCGAACGCAGGCATTGAGCCGTGGGTAACCCGGCAGGACGCCGGGTTAGCCGCCCCAGGCCATGGATGGCCTGTGGCGGCGGCCCACGGATCAATGCCGGAGAGAGGGCACGCCTCGCTATGCGAGGCGCCGAGTGGAGGGGCAAAGCCCTTTGGTTACTTTGGGGCCCCAAAGTGACTCGCCGTAAGGGCGAAACCGCCAGCCACCACACCCGCAGCAACGGATATGTACACCCATAACACCACAACCTCAGGTTTTACGGCCGCTGCGCGCCCGAGCGGGAGCAAGCTCCCTCGCCACCGTCAAAGGCTCAAGAGAATCGCGGCATGGGCTCTTCGCAGAAGCTACCGAAAGCCCCAGACGGGCTAGACGGCACTCCGCCGCAACGCACGGCCCGGCAACCAAGGCACTAGCCAAAGGTTTTCATAAACGGCTCGGCACATTGCCGGATCGCCGCAACAACATGCGGTGCCCGTTCGCCCCATTCGGCCGATCGGCTCAACACCCGCTCCAGTGCTGCCAACTGCCCGCGAATAACCTCTTGCGGACAAGCCACATCACAGACCCTGGCGAACTCCAGCAACCCCTGCCGCGAGGCAAACAGGGACTTGTTGCCCAGCAGATCCAGGGCCAGCACGTCCTGCGGGATATACGCCGTGGTGTTGACAATGTCGTAGGCCGGCGCCAGCCGCGCATCGCGCTGGCCAGGGTCGGAATACAGCAGCCCGAAGTTCTTCAGGTGGGCATCGCCATTCCCCACAATGCAACTCAGGCTGACCATGGCAAACAACTGCGCCAGTGAACCCGGCACCTGCTCAGGCGGGCAGAACAGGCGAACGGCCTTGGCAATGGCCGAATAGCTCTTGCTGTATTTCTGCTCCGCACCCAGCCCCATCAACGCCGCCATGTCTTCAAACCCCAGGCAACCGAGCTGCTCGTCCCGGTCGAAGCGGCGCATGACGAACAGTTTGGCGTTATCGGACAGATAGAACTCGGGCACCGCCATCCCCGCCTCCCTGGCCACCGACATGCACAGGAATTCATTGATCGCCAACCCCGGAAACTCATCCCGGCCGCTCTTGATAATCAGTTCGCAGGTGTTCGAGGTAAAACGCCGCGCCCCAGCATCAGGCCGCTCCGGCACCATGACCTTGGGCTGCACGCCAGATATCCCGGCACGCAGGATGTAGCGGTCCACCAGGTCGGCAAAAATGTCCTCGGCGCCATCCCACGCGAGGATTTCCTGCAGTTTTTCCCCAGGAAACTGCTGTCGCTGCAACAGCCCATCGACTTCGGGCGAGCTCACCGCGACCCGCCCGATCGGCGCGCTGCTGCCGGACAGCGCCAGCAGCAACATCGGGTCAACCTTCACCACCTTGGCCAGACGGTTGCGCAGTTGCTCCAGCACATAGCCTTCGGGCAGGTTCATCTGAAAGATCGGGTGCAACTCCCGATAACGGTATTCATCCAGCCGCACGGGCATCAGCAGACTGATTGCCACCTGTGCCCGAGCATCATCGTGATAGCGAAACAGATAATCGCCAGCACCACGGTGGATTTTCCCGCTCTCACCGGCCGGGGTGGCTACCTGCAGCACCGTGGCCATCAGTCGAACACTCCCTGGATCTCGTCCAATGTGGGCATCGCGGCAGGCACCAGGGTGAATTCACAGTCCAGGGCTCCCAGCACCCGCGCATAGGCCGCCATGCCCACCGACAAGTCGCCCCGCTCGATGGCGATGACCTTCTGCCGGGTCACGCCGGCCAAGGCGGCCAGGCTGGCTTGGGTCAGGCCACGATGCAGGCGGCGCTGGCGAACCTGCTCGCCAAGGCGCACGGTGATCAGAAAGTAGTCCATGTTCCGTATACGCAACAAAATTGATTTAATGTAACGTATACCTAACATGGCGAAAAATCAAAGGGACGCTGTGGGGGCTCACACTCCGTGGCGGCGGGTGAAAGGCTTCGATAGTGGATATGTACTCCCTGACTGTCGCAAGCACAGGTTTTACGGCCGCTACGCGCCCGAGCGGGAGCAAGCTCCCTCGCCACATCATCATTCCAGGCTATAGCCCCAAGGCATTCACAGAGAAATAAATTATTGTAATTCGATAATTTTTTATCAATAATTCGCCACCCCCAAAGTTTTGCAAGGAATAACGCATGCACTCCCAAATCAACGGATCGGCCCAATACCGCTTACGACGGGTCGGCCTGCTGGCCGCGGTCCTGGCCTGGGTCATGGGTGTAGTCGAGGTCGGTGGCAATGCCGGAATGTGGATCTACAACAAGGACCAGGTGCTCGGCGCGCTGCTCAGCGTCTTCGCCGAACACTCGCCCCGCCTACTGGAAGCCGATTTCAAGCTGTCGTCCGCAAGCTTCACCCTGCTGGTGATCCTCGACTTCCTGCCCCTGCTGCTGTCGAGCTTCGCCCTGTACCTGACCGGTGTGTTCTTCCTGCGCCTGTCGCGCGGCGAAACCTGGAGCGATCGCAACATCCGCATCCTCTGGCGCGTGGGCATGCTGTGGATCGTCGCCCCGGCCACGTTCCCGATGATGGAAACCCTGCAAGGCCTGGCCCTGTCCATCGACCTGCCGCCCGGCCAGCGCATCCTGCAGATTTCCGCGGGCTTCTCGTCCTACGCCGCCTATGAGGTGGTCAAAGGAATCTTGCTCTGCTCGTTTTCCATTATCATGCGCGACGCCAAAGTCCTCAGTGATGAGCACAGTCACTACATATAGAACAATGAGATGACCATTATCGTTCGGCTTGACGTTGTCATGGCTAAAAACAAGATTCGCTCCAAAGAGCTGGCCGCCATCCTGGGCATTACCGAGGCGAATCTGTCGTTGCTGAAAAATGGCAAGGTCAAGGGGATGAAAATCGAGACCCTGGACAAACTCTGCGCTGCACTCGACTGCCAACCCGGCGACCTGCTGGAGTATCAGGCCAGCGAGCCTGCGTAACCCCCCGCGTTTGTTCGAACCGAGTCTCGATCGTTAAAGCCTTATCCATTCCTCACGTTGCACATTGGCTTATTCATGACTCGCTACCTGCTCTGCCCGCTGTTTCTGTTCGTCCTGCTTTTGACCGGCTGCGCCAACAAACTGGAAGTGGCGATCGCCGCCACCCCCGCTCCGGACTACTATTTCGACCCCCAGGCCCCGGTGCTGGTGACCGTCAACGGTGCCAACGATGCCCACGGCCTGAACGCCAGCTACTACCTGCGCGACATGGTCGCCGCCCTGCACGGCATGGGCTTCAAGCAGGTCTATACCGATGCGGCGCTGCCCAAGAACCACCCGCCGTTCCGTATGAATTTCACCCTCGACGTGGGCAGCGAAAAGGTCAGCTACCGCTACACCGCCACCGACTACGGCCAGGTGCCCAGCAGCACCAAGACGGTGTGCAAGCAGAGCACCAAGAAGGACAAGAACCTGGTGTGCAACAGCACCCCGACCACCACCTGGGGGCCGGTGGGTTCCTCGGAGCGCACCGGCTACACCACCCTCAGCACCTTCAACATCAAGGCCAAGGACGAACAGAGCCGGCGCACGGTGTTCCTGCTGCGGGCCTCGTCCTACAACGATGATTGCCAGGACGCCAAGGTCGAGGATTTCCTGGTGCAGGAAAGCCTGGACAACCTGGACTTTCGCAACCGCGTACAACGCAAATACAGCGTCACCCTGCCTGAAGGCCACAGCTGCAAATAAGCGCCTACCGCGCACCGGGTGACACGCCTACAATCGCCCCTCGCCGCCCGCCCGATCCTCCATCGCGCGGGCGTCCCCTCAACGACAAGGCGCAGGTCGAACATGGCCATGGACTGGAATGCCTGGGAAATAGAACCCGGATCGGCGGTGGACGAACAACTGATCGCCCAGGTGCAGCAACGCCTCGGCGTCGAGTTCCCGGCGCTGTACCTGGAGCTGGTGCAATACGCCGAAGCCGCCACCCCGGGGATCGGCACCTTCCCCTATGGCAACGACTACACCTGCATCAGCGAGTTCTTCGAGTTCGGCCTGAGCAACCAGCCCTGGACCCTGCTCTGGTACGCCAGCCCTGGCCGCGTGCCGGGGCTCGCCGCAGGCTGCCTGCCGATCGCCCGGGATGCCGGTGGCCTGCTGATCTGCCTGGACTTCAACAGCCCGGGCGTGGCGGTGGAAGTCTTCGATCCCGACAGTGTCAGCCGCTACCCGGTAGCCCCCGACTTCAAGGCCTTTGTCGAACGGTGGCAGCCATGAGCGCACCGCAGAAATGGATAGTGGTGCCCACCAGCAAGGCCGCCATGCAGCGCCTGGATCTGGACCAGTGCCTGCCAGGCGACCTGGAGGAACTGGCCCTGTCCCCGGAGCAGTGGGCGGCCCTGTCCGGCAGCGACCTGCTGCCCAGCTTGAACCGTGCCCTGGGCACCCTGATCGACGACTACGAAGACGCCTCGATCCAGGGCCAGGCCGCCCTGGCCACAGCCCTGTCGATCCTCACCCGGGCCGCACCCGCGCATGACGGACTTATCCACAAGCTGATCGCCCTGAATCGACTGGCTCTGGAGCGGGACACTGGCCTGTTCTTCTACTTCTGAGGCCCGGCCCAGAGCAACTCCCGCACCTCATGTGTGGCGAGGGAGCTTGCTCCCGCTGGGGCGCCAACCCGACCTAACCGGAGCCGCAACACGGCCTGAAGCTCAGATCCCCGAGCCGGCACTGGCCTGCTTCAACCCCGACTCCGGCACGCTCACCGCGGTTTCCGAACGCGGCGTGCCTTGCGGCACCCAGTCGTAACTCACCGGCAAGGCGCGGTACACCCAGTTGCTGATGGCCTCGCCGCCCGGGGCCTTGCCCAGGTAGGGGCTGACGTATTCCCAGACGATCTCGCCGCCGGCGGTGACCTGGAAGAAGCGCCCGTTCATGCCCTCGTCGATCAGCGTGTTGCCGTTGGGCAAACGCCGTGCGCTGCTGATGAACGAGCTGTAGAAGGCCCAGCCCGGCTGCCGGGAACTGGCGGCGCTGTACTGCCAGACGATCTCGTTCTTGATCGGGTCGATCTCCAGCACCCGGGAACCGGCAATCAGCCCCAAAGGCACCGAGGGGTAGCCGGCCGTGCCCTGGTTGTCGAACACCAGCAGATGCCCGGCCCCCGGCAAGCCGGCGGGAATGATGTGGGCGTCATGCTGGCCGACGAACTGGTCCACCGGGCGCGGCAGCTTGGCCGCAGTCTTCGGGTTGATCGGCGCCAGGTTCGGCCCCAGGCGCCAGACCACCTTGCCGCTGTGCTTGTCGAGGATGGCGATGAAGTTGGCGTTGCGTGAATCGATCAACAGGTTGTCCGGGGCAAAGCGTTTGTCACCGCCGTCGAACCACTGGTTGGGGCCCACCACGCTGAGGTTGTTGATGTGCAGGTAGTCCGGGTTGTCGGTGCCGTACACCAGCTTCAATTGCGCCGGGGTAAAGCCGAACTCCTTGAGGTGCTCGGAGGCCAGCCACTGCCATTTGACCTGGCCGTCGGGGCTGACTTCATAGATCGCATCGTCGATCACCTGGGGCACCTTGAACCCCGCCACCTTGTGCACCTTGTTGGCCAGCACCAGGGTGTTGCCGTTGCTCAGGCGGCGCTGGTCGTGGTGCTGCTGGGCGGCGCCACCCGGGGCCTGGTCGCCCCACTGCCAGACCAGTTTGCCGTTCCAGTCCAGCTCGCCGACGCTCTGGTTGCCCAGGCCGTTGCCCGCCGAACCCAGGGGGCCGGGCTCCTTGTCCTTGAGCTGCAACAGCACCCGGCCGCGCTCGCCGTTCACCAGTTGCGGTTCGATGATCGCCGAGGGGAAACCGGCTTGCGGCCAGTTCTTCACCTCGTTGCCGTTCATGTCGATCAGGTGCGTCTGTTTGTCGGCGCCGCTGAAGATCACGTACTGGTTATAGGCCCTGGCCGGATCGTAGCGGGTCACTCCGGTGGGGTAGACGCTGGGCGCGGCCTGCACCGCCGAGGCCAGCAAGGTGGCGGAAATCAGCCAGGGCAAAACGCTTTTGACACGCAGCATGACGAGCACTCCTGTTCAGGTCGAAGGGCGCCGGCAGACCCGGCGCGAGATACGTGAAGCCGGGTTTCAGAAGTCGTAGCGTCCGGTCACGCCCAGGGTTCGCGGGGTGCCCAGCAGGCCTTCGTAACCGCCGTTGCCGGCGGTCCAGAGGGTGGTGTAGTAGGTCTTGTCGAAGGCGTTCTTCAGCCACAGCGAGACGTCCCACTGGCCCTGTTCGTAGTTGCCGCGCAGGCCGGTGGAGAGGTTGACCACGGCGTAGCTGGGGATCTGCCCGTAATCGGAATCTTCCACGGTGCCCACGGCCTTGGAACGGAAGGCGTAGCTGGCGGTGACGTACTCTTCCAGGCCGTTGTCCAGGTTCCACTTGTATTCGCCGTTGGCGTTGCCGATCCATTTCGAGGCGCCCACCACCTGGTGCCCGCTGAGGTCGCAAGAGGCCGGTGCTCCCGGGCGCAGGCTGACTTCCGGCGGGCACGGCGCATCCTTGTAGGAGAGGTAGCGCACGTCGTTGTAGGAACCGTTGAGGTTCAGGGTCAGGCCGCGGATCGGCACCAGGGTGCTTTCCACTTCCACCCCGCGCGAGCGCACCGAACCGGCGTTGGTCAGGTACTGCACGCGGTTGGCATTGTCGTAGGCGTTGGTCTGGTAGCCGTTGACCTGGGTCCAGAACAGGTTGGCGTTGAGTTGCAGGCGGCGGTCCCAGAGGGTGCTCTTGAACCCCAGCTCGGCGTTGTTGGCGCGCTCGGTGCCGATCAGCAGCGAGTCGGCCCCGGCGGTCGGCGCCGAGCCCACCGCCAGGTTGACCCCGCCGGACTTCTCGCCGTGGGACAGGGTGGCGTAGCCCAGCAGGTCATCGGTGAAGCGGTAGCTGAGGTTGAGCAGGCCCGAAGGGCTGGTGCTGTACTGGTTGAGATCGCCGGAATCGTAGGCTCCGGCACGGCCGCGACGGGCGTTGGCGGCCGCACCGGCCACCGCTGCGCCACCCAGCGGCGCGTTGCGGCTGACCCAGGCGCTTTTTTCCTCGTAGGTGCCGCGCAGCCCGGCGGTGAAATCCAGGCGCTCGGTCAGGTGCCAGGTGCCCTGGGCGAACAGGGCGAAGCTGTTGGTCTGGATATGCCCGTTGCCGATGCTGGTGACGTTGCTCAGGGCCCCGGCCGGGGTGCCGTTCCAGATATCCGCCTTGGGCCCGTAATAGGCGAAGGATTTGTTGTCCAGGTCGGAGCCGAAGTAGTAGGCGCCCAGCACGTAGTCGAAGAAGCCGCCAGTGGGCGAAGCCAGGCGGAATTCCTGCGACCACTGCTTGTCTTCCACCGACACCCCGGCGTTGTAGCTGGCCGGCACGTTGAGGCCGTCGTCGTTGCGCGGGGTGAAGTTCCACCAGCGGTAGGAGCTGACCGAGGTCAGGGTGAAATCGCTGGGCAGGGTCCAGTTGGCCTCCAGGGACGTGCCGCCCTGGAACACCGTGACATGCTGGTCGTTGTCCAGGTTGACCTTGCGGTGCGAGCCGTTGACCAGGGTCGCCCCGGCCGCCGCCGCGCGGGACTCGTAAACGTTGGTGCCGTTGATGGTCGGCCCGGTGCTGTACAACACCCGGGTGCCGGCGCTGGAATCCTCTTCGTTGTAGTCGCCGATCCAGCGCAGGTTGAAGCTGTCGTTGGGCTTGTACAGCAGTTGCCCGCGAAAGCCCTGGCGCGATCCGCCATTGAGGTCATGGCCGTCGAATTCGTTCTTGATGTCGCCGTCGCTGCGGGTGCGGTAGGCAGAAAAACGCCCGGCCAACTCATCGGTCAGCGGCCCGGAAATCGTGCCCTTGGTCTGGAAATAGCCGTCCTCGCCGAGGGAGGTTTCGATGCTGCGTTCCGGGGTGAAGCTCGGCGCCCGGGTGCTGATGTTGATCACCCCGGCGGTGGTGTTCTTGCCGAACAGGGTGCCCTGGGGGCCGCGCAGCACTTCCAGTTGCTCGATGTCCATCAGATCGAACACCGCCATCCCCGGCCTTCCCAGGTAGACGTTGTCGATGTACAGCCCAACGCTGCCTTCCAGGCCATCGCTGGCCGGGTTGTTGCCCAGGCCGCGGATCGACACGCTGGACTGGCGCGCATGCATGTAGGCGACGTTGACGCTGGGCACCAGTTGCTGCAGATCCTGAATGCGGTACACCCGCTGGCTCTCCAGGGCCTGGCCGCTGACCACGCTCATGGGCGTGGGCACGTTCTGCGAGCTTTCCTCGCGACGGCGGGCGGTCACGGTCACCGTCTGCAACTGGCCATCATCGGCCTTGGCCTTGTTGGCGCTGCTCTTGGTCGACGCGGCTTGCGGCGCCGGGGCGTCTTCGGCCCAGGTCGGCGTCCAGCTCGCGCTGCCGGCCAGCAACAGCGCCAGGGGCAGGCGCTTGAGCCGCCGGGGCGAGAGGGGTGAAGCGAGGGACAACGGGCTCATGGGCGGCTCCTGGTCAGAAAATATACAGCCTCGTATATTCCTTAAAGTTATTTATTTATGTTTTTACAAAGATTTACTGCATAAGAGATTGCCTTTATAAGGAGTCGACCTAATGCATAGCCAATGCATTTCCCCGATATTTTTTATGTGAAAAATGCATATCGACCTGCGCCAGCTCCGTCACTTCATCGCCCTCGCCGAACAGCGCAGCTTTGTCGCGGCCGCAGCGGCGGTGAACCTCTCGCAATCGGCCTTCAGCCGCAGCATCCAGGCCCTGGAACACAGCGTCGGCTGCCAGTTGGTGGATCGCGGGCGCAAGGACCTGGCCCCGACCAAGCAGGGCCAGTTGCTGCTGGAACATGCGCGCCGGCTGGTCAGCGGGGCCCAGCAGATGGCCAACGAGATCAGCCAGTTCAATGGCCTGGAGGCGGGGGAATTGCGTTTCGGCTGCGGCCCGGCGCCGGCCTCGGGCTTGATCCCCCGGGCCATCGGCAGCTTCATCGGGCGCTACCCCAAGGCCCGGGTGCAGTTCCAGGTGGATGACTGGCAAAGCCTGAGCAAGCGCCTGCTCAGCGAAGAGTTCGAATTCTTCGTGGCCGACACCCGCCACTTCGAGGCCGACCCGGATTACCTGACCCAGCGCCTGCGCCCGCGCAAATGGCATTTCTGCTGCCGCGCCGGGCACCCGTTGGCCCAGCGTGACAGCGTCAGCGCCAGCGAACTGATGAGCTACCCGCTGGCGGTGACCATCCGCCCGCCGAACCTGCGCAAGGTGATAGTCGACCTCTGCGGCAAGCCCGACTTCACGCCCAATGTGGAATGCGAAAACAGCTACAGCCTGCTGGGGGTGGTACTGCGTTCGGACGCCATCGGCATCGTCGGCTCCTACAGCGACGCGTTGCACAACGCCAAGGGCGAACTGGTGTGCCTGAAGATCGACGGCCTGGCCGACGACCTGGAAGAGCTCTACACCCGCTACGGCATCGTCAGCCGCGCCGGCTACCGCCTGTCACCCCTGGCGGCGGCGATGATCGAAGAGATCAAGCGTATCGATGAGCAGGACGAGGAAGTATGCAACCTGGACAACCTGGCGGTCTGAGCCGCCTCAAGACCGGCCTTCGGGGATCACAGATGCATAGTGATAGACACCTGCTGAAGGTGGTGTGGAAGTGAATTCCAACACCGCGAGATTGTCGCGAAGGTTCTGATTAACGCTAGGTAACAGTCCAGGCCATTGCCTGCGGCTTTTGCTTGCTGACAATTTTCAGGTGAGGGTCAATAGCGCGTAACAGCTTTTTGAGTTCTTGCTTGATGTCTGCCAGATCGACTTTAGGTTGATGAGCAGCAGGCTGTTCGATGTGTACCACCACGTGCAACTCCCGGCAGTTGAGAACGTCCTGACTCAAAGCTTGTTCATTGGCTGGGGTATTACCATTCAGTCGAGCCGGTAGCAAAGCGGCCAAAGTGCAAAATACCTTGTTGGCAATCGCCTCGGGTAATGCTGATGGCTTGAGCGCCAGAGGGTGACGATAGTCTTTGACTTCGATAAGAAAGGCTACCTGGCTCGGAGACAGCGCCAGGATATCCACAGCTTGAATGTTCGAGCGTTGCTTAACGAAATGATTTCGATAAAAGCTCCATTCATCAAACTTACTGGCTTGCCAATGGAGTGGAAACGTAAAGGTCAACCCATCAACATTCAACGCCGGCATGCCCTTCACTCCAATGCCAGATAACGGTCGGACTGTTGCAGGCTTTCTTCAAGAGCGGTGATATCGCCGATGTCCTCCAAACTCCCGCCTTGTTGCACGGTAATCCCGCCGTCACTGCTGTGAAGACCAAAAAATGCCGCCTCCTGAGGCTTCTCACTTAACAGGATGTCCAGCTCACGCAGTAAAAACAGGCTGTGGGTGGCAATAAAGATCTGGATGCCACTTGCGCTCAAGTCAACGATGGTTTTGGCCACTTGCTTGATCAAACGCGGGTTCAGGTTCGCTTCCGGTTCGTCCCAGAACAGATAGCCTTGATGCAGCAGGGCCCCTGTGCTGATCAGACGGGCCAGCATGCCCAACTTTCGCAAGCCCTCGGCTACCAGTGGAATTTCCATTCTGCCGCTGGCGTTACGTAAATAAAAACGCCCGTTCTTATCCAGTTCAATACTGCCCTGCATTGCGGTTTCCAGAGGGCCGAGCAACTCGCGAATACGATCTTCGGTCGGCCCCTTACGCAATAACCCACCAAGCAATCTGCAGGTGTCGCGCCAGGTCTCCTCAAACTCCAGGTAGTGGTTCTCATAAACCGCGAGAAAGTTTGGGTAGATGCTCAGCAACTCACGAGTCGGTAAATACGTAGGTGTTGCCTTGAGCCAACATTTGGGCAGATGTTCGACACTGACTTCGGTCTTGCTGTTAGTGGCGAAACTGAAAGCCAGGTCGTATTCACTCTTATCGAAAAAAAACTTCACATCGCAGCGCTCGCGGCCTCGCTTGCGCCGGGCCAGTCTTCCTAGTGACTCAGGACGGAATACCCCCACCAGCTTGTCGGCCATTCGCAACTGCAAAACAGATTTTGTCGGTTCCACGGATGCCGCATTCGGCCGGTTGCGCTCCTCGGAACTGGTCGCGAGCCCGGCGTATGCCAGCTTCAACAGATGTGTCTTTCCCGCGCCATTCTCCCCCACGATCACATTCAGCTGTTTACTGAACTGCAGATCGGCCTCTTCAAAGACTGTGAAGTTTTTGATGTGGAGTCGTTTGAGCATGGTTTCCTCGAAATAAGAGCGGCGGCGATTTGAAAAAATAGCCACCGGCAGACGTTAACACTGTCAGGAGTCGTCCTTGGTAAATCTTGTTATCAAGGTTTGAATGACGCTGAGATCACACAGAAACATGACGGGGGATAATAGCTTGCTCTGCTAACAGACGCTCCACTGATAACCAGCACACACCTGCCGCTAAAACGCTTTCGTACCCCTACGGAGCCAATGCCTGCCGTTATGCAAGCCATGCATCAAAACTATTCGGCAAATGCGCTTGCCGGAAGGCCCCGCCGAAGGCGAAAAACCTCGCCTGTCCTGTCTTCGGTGAACCCTATGCCCACTTCCGCAACCCCCCTGCGCAATGTGCTCTACATCATGTGCGACCAGCTGCGCCGGGATTACCTCTCGTGCTACGGCCACCCGCACCTGCACACCCCGAACATCGATCGCCTGGCCGCCGCCGGGGTGCGCTTCAGCCGCGCCTACACCCAGGGCACCATCTGCGGCCCATCGCGAATGTCGGCCTACACCGGGCGCTACGTCAGCAGCCATCAGGTGGCCTGGAACGCCGTGCCCCTGCCTCTGGAAGAGTTGACCCTGGGCGACTACCTGCGGCCCCACGGCATCCGCACCGCGCTGGTGGGCAAGACCCACGCCACGCCCAACCTCGACGCCCTGCAACGCCTGGCCATCGACCCCGACAGCCCCCAGGCCGAGGCGCTCAACGAGGTCGGCTTCGAGCCCTACTTGCGCCACGACGGCATCTACCCCGACGACCCGATCTTCGACGACAAACGCGATGCCGCGCCCTACACCCATTACCTGCGCAACCTCGGCTACGACGGGCTCAACCCCTGGCACGACTGGGCCAACGCCGGGGCCGGCGAGCAGGGGCAGATCCTCAGCGGCTGGAAAATGCGCAACGCCCACCTGCCGGCCCGGGTCGCTGAAGCCCATTCGGAAACCGTCTACACCACCGACCGCGCCATCGACTTCATCAGCGAACAGGGCGAGCAGCCCTGGTGCCTGCACCTGTCCTACATCAAGCCGCACTGGCCCTACATCGCGCCTGCGCCGTACCACGCCCTGTATGGCCCCGAGCAGGTCATCCCGGCGGTGCGCGCCGCGCCTGGGCAGCTCAGCGACCACCCGGTCTACGCCGCCTTCCGCCAGCATGAAGAGAGCCTCAATTTTTCCCGGGACGAAGTGCGCCTGAAGGTGGTGCCCACTTACATGGGCCTGATCAAGCAGGTGGACGATCAACTGGGCCGGCTGTTCGATTTCCTGCAGAGCAACGGCCGCTGGGACGACACCCTGATCGTCTTCACCAGCGACCACGGTGACTTCCTCGGCGACCACTACCTGGGGGAAAAGGAGTTCCTGCTGGAACCAGCGGTGGGCGTGCCACTGATCGTCCGTGACCCGCGGGCAGCGGCGGATATCACCCGTGGCACGGTGGATGAGCGCCTGGTGGAAACCATCGACGCCCTGCCAACCTTCCTCGACGCCCTGGGCCTGCCGGGGGCCGAACACCGGCTGGAAGGCCGCTCGCTGATCCCGCTGCTGCACGGCGCCGAACCGGACTGGCGCCGCTACGCCATCAGCGAATACGACTACGCCTTCCAGGCCCCGGCCCGGGAACGCCTGGGCCAACCCATCGACCGCTGTCGCATGACCATGGTGCGCAGCGAACGCTGGAAGTACCTGGCCTATGACGGCTTGCGCCCGCAGCTGTTCGACCTGCACAACGACCCCCAGGAATTGCATGACCTGGGGGCCGACCCGGCCTACGTCGCGGTGCGTGAAGAACACCTGGGGTACTTGCTGGAATGGCTGCGCGGCCTGAAACGCCGCACCACCATCAGCCATGAAGAGATCGATCTGCGTGGCCAGCGTTTTCGCTACGGCGAACCGGAAAGCGAAAAGCGGGTGCAGATCGGCGTGTGGTAACTCGGCAGGCGGGGCCAGGCACGACATCAACGGACGCCCAATGCCCCACCTGTGGCGAGGGAGCTTGCTCCCGCTGGGCCGCGAAGCGGCCCCAAAACCGGCACCGAATCCCTTCAGGCAGCACCGGGTAGCAGGGTTGATGGCGGCTGCCCCCCGGGGCGCTGGCCGACCGAACGGGAGCAAGCTCCCTCGCCACCAGACCACCGGATGCCTGGCCGGTAACTGTCACGCCCCCTTGAGGGTCTGGCTGCGCTGGCCATGGACGCCCACCGGGACATCGCCCTTGAGGGTCACGCGGCGCACGATGCGGTCCTGGGTGCCGTAATCGTCCACGGCGTAGTGCTGGGTCGAGCGGTTGTCCCAGATCGCCACGTCGCCGGCGTTCCAGCGCCAGCGCACAGTGTTTTCCAGGCGGGTCACGTGGCTTTGCAGCAGGTTGAACAGGTGCGCCGAATCGGCTTGGGTATAGCCCTTGATGCGCTTGACGAAGTGCCCCAGCACCAGGCTCTTTTCGCCGCTTTCGGGGTGCACGCGGACGATCGGGTGTTCCGTCTCGAATACGGTAGAGGTGAAGATTTTGCGGTAGCGCTCCAGCTTCTCCGCCGAGACGTCGGGCTTGGCCCCGGCGTAGTCGTATTCGTTGCTGTGCACCGCCCAGAGTTTGTCCGCCAGCTCGCGCAGTTCCGCCGGGAGTTCGTTGTAGGCGGTGGCGGTGTTGGCCCACACCGTGTCGCCGCCTGCGGCCGGGGCCACCACCGAACGCAGGATCGAGGCCTTGGGGTAGGCGTCGACGAAGGTCACATCGGTGTGCCAGGAGTTGGCCCGCTGGCCTTCGGCGCCGTCCAGTTCCAGCAGGTAGCGGGTGCCGTCGCGCACCGGCACGGTGGGGTGGGCCACCGGCTCGCCCAGCAGGTGGGAGAAGGCTTCCTGGCTCTGGTCGTCGAGGTGGGTCTGGCCACGGAAGAAGATCACCTTGTACTGCACCAGCGCCTGCTGGATGGCTTCCACGGTGGCGGCGTCGAGGTCGCCGGACAGTTGCACGCCACGGATCTCGGCGCCGATACGGCCGGCCACCGGGTGGATCTCAAGGGCATGAACAGCGGGTTTAACGGCTAAGGCGGCATTGCTCATCAGGTACACCCTCATCGACTGCTTACGGTTGGAACCGCCGCGAAACAACGCTCTATCTATATTCAATTTAGATCTAATAGATAATTACATGCTTCGTTGACGGAATAAGAGCTTGCATTTAAAACCTCATGCCTCACTCGTCGCAAATGCCTTCGAGCTATTTTTCGGATGCCGGGAAAGCATATGGATCTTCGCCAATTGCGTTACTTCATCGCCCTCAATGAACACCGCAGCTTTGTCCGCGCCGCCGACGCCATGGGCATCACCCAGCCGGCCTTCAGCCGCAGTATCCAGGGCCTGGAACAGGAGTTCGGCTGCGTGCTGGTGGACCGTGGCAACAAGGACCTGCGCCCCACCCCGGAAGGCCAGGTGGTGCTGCAGCACGCCTTGAGCCTGGTGCAGGGCGCGGCCTTGCTCAGCAGCGAAGTGACCCAGATGACCAAGCTCGATGCCGGTGAAGTGCGCTTCGGCTGTGGCCCGGCGCCGGCGGTGAAACTGGTGCCCGACGCAGTGGCGCAGTTCAGCAGCGCCCACCCGAAGGTGCGCACCTGCTTTGCCGTGGATAACTGGGAAAAGCTCAGCCGCAGCCTGAACCGCGAAGAGATCGAGTTCTTCATCGCCGACATCCGCCATTTCGAAGCCGACCCGAACTACCAGACCCAGGCGCTGACGCCCAAGCGCGGGGTGTTCTTCTGCCGCCCCGGGCACCCGCTCTTGGCCAAGGAAAGCCTGTCCACCAACGACATGTTCGACTATCCCCTGGCCACCACCCTGATCCCCCCGGGGATCCGCAAGCTGCTGGCCAACCTCAGCGGGCGCATCGACTTTTCACCGACCATCGAGACCGAGCACTTTCCGGCGCTGGTGAAGATCGTCCGTCAGTCCAATGCCATTGGCGTGGGCACCGCCGAGGCCTTCGCCGAAGACATCGAGCAGGGGTCGCTGGTGCTGCTGCACTGGCGCAACCTGCCGCAGAACATCGACAGCCTGAACGCCCGCTGCGGCATCGTCAGCCGCAGTGGTTTTCGCCTGTCGCCGGCGGCGCGCAAGTTGATCGAGGTGCTGGTGGCGGTGGACCAACAGAGCCACGGCATCGCCGTCTAACCCTGCGGCAGGGGTTCAGGAGGGAGGTTACAGGCCGGCGGCGGCGAGTTGCGGGGCGACCCAGGCCTCCACCTTGAACGGCTTGCGGATCAACCGCTCCTTGGCCGCCAGGTCCACCGAGTCCTGCAGTTTGCCGAGGAACACCGGGTCCAGGGTCGAGGGGAAGATTTCGCTCAGGCGCTGGTCCTTGAGGTCTTCCTGCAGGATCACCGGCGGGTAGCTGGCCAAGCCTGACACCAGCTGGATGTAGGCGTCCTTGTTGCTGTCCTGGGTCAGCCACTCTACGGCCTGCTGCTGGGCCTTGAGCAGTTTTTCCACGGCCTCGGGGTGCTCGTCGACAAACTTGCCGGCGCCCACCAGCACGCTCTGCACGCTGCCCGCGCCGCCCAGGTCCTTGGTGCTCAGGGGCAGTTCGGCCAGCCCCTTGCTGCGCAGGGCCGAGAGCCCGGTGCTGCCCCAGGAAGCGTCGATCTGCTTGGCCGCCAGGGCCGCCACCGCCGCGTTGAAGTCGAGGTTGACCACCTTCAGGTCCTTCTCGCTCAGGCCCCGGCTGGCCAGGGCCGCGTCGAACGACAGCTGAGTGGCGGTGCCACGGAACACCGCCACGCGCTTGCCCTTGAGGTCTTCCAGGGTCTTGATCCCCGAGCCCGGCACCACCCCCAGGTAATGCTTGACCCCACGGGCCGAGGCGCTGAGCAAACGTGTATCCAGGCCGTTGGACTTGCCGATGATGGCCGCCAGGTCGCCGAGATAGGCCAGGTCCACCTGGCCGTTGGCGAAGGCTTCGTTGATCACCGGCCCGGCGCCCTTGAAGAAATTCCACTGGATCTGAATGCCCTGGTCGGCAAAGGCCTTTTCAAAGATCTGTTGCTGGCGCAGCACATCCACCACCCCGCCACCGCTGTGCTGGGTGCCGGCGCTAAGGTCGGGCACGGCGATGCGGATTGCCTTGAGCTCGGCGGCCTGGGCCAGCAGCGGCAGGCAGCCCAGGAGCCCCGCCAGGGCCGGCGCGGCGAACAGGCTGATCACGCGTTTGAAGGGAAGGTTCATGGGTGTGGCTCCTGCTGACAAAGGCTGTGAGGAGCAGAAGGTAGGCACGGAATCGATCAGCATTTAAATACTATAAATTCACATTTTAATAACCATATTGAATAAACCAGCGGCCACGGGCGTCCCCCGGGGACATGCATGAAATGCATGAAAAATATTCTTCAAATGCATTGGATGCGTGCCTTCGAGAAGCCTTAAATGGCTTTTCTTATCTCCGAATAGAATCGATAAGAACATTAATAGAATTTAAATGCATATTCCGTAGGCGCCGGCAAGCCAGCTCCTGCGGCCTCGACCCCTGCCATGCAGAACCCGACGACGGAGGTCATCCATGGCCCGTGTTTCCCTGCTCAGCCTGCCCCTGGCGGCACCGTCCAACGGACGCCCGGGCTGGCCCGCGATCCATCAGCGCCTGCTGCCCTGGCTGCTGCCCCTGAGCCTGTTCGCCCTGTGGTGGCTGGCCAGCCGCAACCTGTGGATGAGCGAGCAGATCCTGCCGGCCCCGGCGCTGGTCTGGAGCAGCGCCCTGGAGCTGGCCCATGGCGAGCTGTGGAGCCACCTGGCGATCAGCCTGCAACGGCTGTTCTGGGGCCTGCTGGCGGGGATCGCCGCCGGTACCCTGCTCGGCGGCGCGCTGGGCTTCAGCCGGCGCCTGGAGCGCCTGGTGTTCCCCACGTTCGGCGCCCTGTCGCAGATCCCGACCCTGGCCTGGATTCCGCTGTTCATGGTGTTTTTCGGCATCGGTGAAGTGCTCAAGCTGGTGGTGCTGATCAAGGCCGTGGTGGTCCCGGTGACCCTGCACACCCTGGTGGGCGTACGCGATGCCCAGCCCAAGCTGCGGGAAGCCGCCGCCGTGCTGCGCCTACCGCCAGCGCTGCTGGTGCGGCGCCTGGTGCTGCCCGCCGCGCTGCCGGCCTTCATGGCCGGGGTGCGCCTGGCCCTGGCCACTGGCTGGACCTCGCTGCTGGCGGTGGAGCTGCTGGCCTCCAGTGAAGGCATCGGCTACCTGATGGTCTGGGCGCGGCAGCTGTTCATGCTGGACATCGTCTTCGTGTGCATCCTGGTGATCGGCCTGCTCGGGGTGTGCATGGACCGTGGCATCGGCTGGCTCGACCGCACGCTGGTGCAGTGGCCGCATCCGGCCACCGCCGAGTTCCGCCGCGGCCCGCGCTACCAGGGCTGGCAGCGCCTGCAACCCTGGCTGCTGCCGCTGGCGCTGCTGGCCCTGTGGCAGGTGGCAAGCGACCAGCAGTGGGTCGACCCGAACATTCTGCCCAGCCCCCTGGCGGTGCTGGCCACCACGTTCGAGGGCCTGTCGGACGGCACCTTGCTGGGCGGCATGGGCCTGAGCCTGGGGCGCACCCTCGGCGGCCTGCTGCTGGGCGGCGGGCTGGGCTTGGCCTTTGGCCTGCTGCTGGGCCTGTCGCGGCTCAGCGAGCGGCTGCTGGGGCCGACCCTGGCCGCCATCCGCCAGATCGCCATTTTCGCCTGGGTGCCGCTGCTCACCGCCTGGTTCGGCCTGGGGGAGCTGGCCAAGTGGGTGTTCGTCGCCCTGGCGGCGTTCTTCCCGCTGTTCATCGCCACCCAGCGCAGCGTCGCCCAGCTGTCGCCGCAACTGGCGGAGGCCGCCCAGGTGTTGCGCCTGAACCTCTGGCAACGCCTGCGCCGGCTGGTGCTGCCGGGCGCCGCGCCGGGGATGTTCGCCGGCCTGCGCATCAGCCTGATCTACGCCTGGCTGGGCACCATTGGCGCGGAATACTTCATGCCGTCCAACGGCGGCATCGGCAGCCAGATGATCAGCGCCCAGCAACTGCTGCGCATGGACCTGATCATGGCCGGCATGCTCCTGGTGGGCCTTACCGGGGCCCTGCTCAACCTCATCGGGCAACAGCTCGAACGTCGCGCCACCCGCTGGAGACACGCATGAACGCACCCCTGGTCAGTTTCAATCACGTGGGCAAGACCTTCGCCGTCGCCGGTGGCGAGGTGGAGGCGATCCGCGAATTCAACCTGGACATCGCCGAGGGCGAATTCGTCGCCATTGTCGGTTCCAGCGGCTGCGGCAAGTCCACCCTGCTGCGCCTGCTGATCGGCCTGGACACCGAATTTCGCGGCGAGATCCGGGTCGACGGCCAAGCCGTCAGCGGCATCGGCAGCGAGCGCGGCATCGTGTTCCAGGAGCACCGCTTGTTCCCCTGGCTGACCGTGGCCGAGAACATCGGCCTGGGCCTGGTCAACGAACCCCTGAGCGCCGCCGAGCGCCAGCGGCGGATCGACGACTTCATCGAGCTGGTAGGCCTCAAGGACTTCGCCCGGGCCTATCCCCATCAGCTGTCCGGCGGCATGGCGCAGCGGGTGGCCATCGCCCGCGGGCTGGTGGCCAGCCCGCGGATCCTGCTGCTGGACGAGCCCTTCGGCGCCCTCGACGCCCTGACCCGCCAGCAGATGCAGGACGAGCTGCTGGCGATCCGCGAGCGGGCCAGGATCACCACGGTGCTGGTGACCCACGATGTCGAGGAAGCGATCTTCCTCGCCGACCGGGTGGTGGTGATGGAGCCGCGCCCGGGCCGCATCAAGCGCGTGGTCGAGGTGGCCCTGCCGCACCCGCGCCAGCGCAGCGCTTTCGACTTCCACCAACTGCGTGAAGAACTGCTCCACGAACTGACCAGCGATGATCACTACCAGGCGCCGCAGCCGGTGCAGATCCGCGACCTGCCCTTGACCTTCATTGCTTGCTGAACAGGAGTGACGCGATGCCGCAACGTCCCAACTTTCTGGTGCTCCTGGCCGACGACCTGGGCTTCTCCGACCTCGGCGCCTTTGGTGGCGAGATCGCCACGCCGAACCTCGATGCCCTGGCCTTCAACGGACTGCGCCTGACCGATTTCCACACCGCCCCGACCTGTTCGCCGACCCGCTCCATGCTGCTCACCGGCACCGACCACCACATTGCCGGGATCGGCACCATGGCCGAGGCCCTGACCCCCGAACTGATCGGCAAGCCGGGCTACGAGGGTTACCTCAACGACCGCGTGGTGGCCCTGCCGGAGCTGCTGCGCGAAGCCGGCTACCAGACCCTGATGAGCGGCAAGTGGCACCTGGGGCTGACCGCCGAGCGCGCGCCCCATGCCCGGGGTTTCGAGCGTTCGTTCTCGCTGCTGCCGGGGGCGGCCAACCACTACGCCTTCGAGCCGACCTACGACGAACACACCCCCGGGTTGCTGAAATCCACCCCGGCGCTGTACATCGAGGACGACCGTTTCATCGACGAACTGCCGGCGGATTTCTATTCCTCCGACGCCTTCGGCGACAAGCTCTTGCAGTACCTGAAGGAGCGCGACCAGAGCCGGCCGTTCTTCGCCTACCTGCCGTTCTCGGCGCCGCACTGGCCGCTGCAGGCCCCCGAGGAAATCGTCGCCAAGTACCGCGGCCGCTATGACGCCGGCCCCGAGGTGCTGCGCCGCGAGCGCCTGGAAAAACTCAAGGCCCTGGGCCTGATCGATGCAGCGATAGAGCCTCATCCGCTGATCAACCTGAACGCCGAGTGGGATGCCCTGAGCGATGAACAGCGGCAAGTGTCGGCGCGGGCCATGGAGGTGTATGCGGCGATGGTCGAGCGCATGGACTGGAACATCGGCCGGGTGGTGGACTACCTGCGCCAGCAGGGCCAGCTGGACAACACCCTGATCCTGTTCATGTCCGACAACGGCGCCGAAGGCGCGCTGCTGGAAGCCTTTCCCAAGTTCGGCCCGGAGCTTTTGACCTACCTCAACCAGCACTACGACAACCGCCTGGAGAACATCGGCCGGGCCAACTCCTACGTCTGGTACGGCCCGGCCTGGGCCCAGGCGGCCACCGCGCCGTCGCGGCTGTTCAAGGCCTTCACCACCCAAGGCGGGATTCGCGTACCGGCGCTGCTGCATTACCCGCAACTGCCGCTCAAGGGGCAGATCAGCCACGGCTTCGGCACGGTGATGGACATCACCCCGACCCTGCTCGACCTGGCTGGCGTGCGCCACCCCGGCAAGCGCTGGCGCGGGCGCGATGTGGCGCCGCTGCGGGGCAAGTCCTGGCTGGGCTTTCTCTCCGGTGAAACCGCCCAGGTGCATGACCAGCACACGGTGACCGGCTGGGAGCTGTTCGGCCGCCGTGCGATTCGCCAGGGCCAATGGAAAGCGGTGTACATCCCCGGCCCCGTGGGCCCGGCGACCTGGCAGCTGTACGACCTGGGCCGCGACCCGGGGGAGATTCACGACCTGGCCCAGAGCCAGCCGGACAAACTGCGCACCCTGCTGGAGGAATGGCAGCGCTACGTGGATGAAACCGGGGTGATCCTCAGCGAATCGCCGTTCCAGCCGGATTGACCCTGTGGGAACCGGCTTGTCTAGAAACCGGCACCTGGAGGAGCCCGCTTGTGGAGGAGCGGGCTGTGCCATGGCGCAGGCTTCAGCCTCGGGTGATGGTGCAGGCCGGGGTTGTCGGCAGCTCCTTGACCACCACGTAATGCCCAGCCCGGTTTTTCTTGACCAGCAACGACGAAGCGAACAAGTAGCTGCCGTGCAGGTTCTGGTCGACAAAACAGATGGTGGTGCCCTGGCTCCCCCGCGCCATCACCCTGACGCTGTAGATCCAGCTTTGTTCTTCGTCCATCGCGCTGTAGCCGCCCTCGGCGCCTGCATCCTTCTCGTAGACCCGATAGGGCGTCTGGCCCAGCGTGGTGCCGTCCGGGTAGTGCTTCGGCCTCAAGGAATTGCGAAAACCGTTCACTTCCAGATGCTTCAAGATACTCAGCGCCAGCGCCTCGTCGCTGCCACCCGCCACCGAGCCGGCCAGCGACACGCTGCCCACACTCATCAAGGCACCGGCGATCACTAGCCTTAACGCACTGTTCATACCCTCTCCCTTCGATGCCCATCCACGGGCACCGGGCTGTTCCCGGTGCCGCGTTACCTTGGCTTAACGTTATCGATCCTTGGATATTTAACCAGAAAGAAGGCCGCCCCCCTCAAGCCCGGGCGTTATGCGCCGGTTGCGTCGCCACCCGCTCCTGGGGATGAAAACGATTGGCCCGGGCAAAGGTGCCGAAATCGTTGAAGCGCACGCCCATCTCGGCCATCACGTTATGCGCCACCGGCGCCGTCATCTGGCGGATGTAGAAGGGTTCCTTGACCACGAAATGGTGGATGCCATGGGTGCTGCCGAAGTTGCAGCAGAAGGCCTGCAACGGCCACATCCACCAGGGGTTGAGCACCTGGGTCTGCTGGATCACGTTGCCCGGTTCGATATCGCCGTAGTAGTGCATGTTGGAGCTGACGAAGTGCAGGCAGAAGGTGCGCAGCACGTTGGGGCCGATGATCACCACCACGGCGATATCGATGCCGTGCATCAGTGCCAAGGTGTCCTGTGACCACTGGATCGGGCTGCCGAGCCACGCGGCGACGCCGTTGGCCCCATGAAAACCGAGGAACAGGTACCAGGCGCCCCAGTGCAGCAGGGCCAGCGGCGCGTACACCGCCAGGGTACGGCCGAGGATGCCCAGCTTGCGCTTGGCCCCCGGCGCCCGCAGCAGGCGGATGAAGGCCGCCATCATGTTGTCCCCGACCATCAGCAGCCGGGCGATGCCCCAGGGCTCGCCGTTGGTGATCGCACGCTCTTCGATATCGCTCTCGCTGCCGGAAACCTTGTGGTGATTCAGGTGCAGATGGCGCCGCACCCAGGGGTTGATGGTGCTCGGCCGCGCCAGCCAGACCAGCGCCAGCATCAGGTTGTGGGGCAGGCGCTGCTTGCGAAAGTACATGCTGTGGATCAGGTCGTGTTCCAGCTCGTGGGTCAGCGAGGCGAAGAACGCGTTGAGCAGCAGGCACGCCCACCAGGCCAGGTAGCCACCGACATAGAGCGCCGCTGACCCCAGCATCCCGGACAGGGCAAAGACCAGGATCCCCGCACCCAGGGCGTCCTGATGCCGCAGCAAGGGGAAGCGCCGGCGCAGTTCATCGCCCCGGGCCAGAACCACCTGGCGAATGTGCGCCGCCCGCTGTTGTGCGTTCATCCGCTCGGGGCTTGCAGAAATACCCTGCATGATTCCATCCTCTGGTCAGTGATGTGTGCATCCTGCCCCGAGCCCCGGCTCCGGGCGCTAGCCGTAAACGCCAACCTGTTGACCGGACGCGCCAATCGCATGACCGAAGCCACTTCCCTTGCCAGCTGGACCCGCGCCTTGCGCAAGCAACTGGACGCCCTCGACCTCGACAGCGGCGCGCTGTGCCGCGAGGCCGGGCTCGACCCGCAATTGATGGACGACCCCAACGCCCGCTACCCGCTGTCGGCCACCACCCGCCTGTGGTGCCTGGCCGTGCAGGCCAGCGGCGACCCGGCCATTGGCCTGCGGGTGTCGCGCTTTGTCAGCCCCACCACCTTCCATGCCCTGGGCTACGCCCTGGTGGCCAGCGGCAGCCTGCGGGAAGTGTTCGAGCGCATCGTGCGTTATCACCAGGTGGTCAGCGACGCCCTGGAACTGGCCCTGACCCGCGAGCCGGACCGCTACCGGTTCTTCCTCAAGGTGCCCGAAGGCGCGCCACAGCCGGCCATCGAGGCCATCGACGCCTTTGCCGCGATCTACGTGCGCACCTGCCGCAACCGCCTGGGCCGCGACTACGCGCCGCTGGCCGTGCATTTGCGGCGCCCGGCCCCGGTGGACCCGAGCCAGTGGCACAAGGTGTTCCGCTGCCCGGTGCACTTTGCCGCGGCCGACGATTGCCTGGAATTCGGCCTGCACGATTTCGACAGCCACCTGGACGACGCCAACCCGGAACTGGCCGAGCACAACGAAGCGGTGCTCAAGCGCACCCTGCTGCAACTGCGGCCCCTGACCTGGGAGCGCAAGGTGCGCGGGGTGATCGAAGCCCAATTGCCGGAAGGCGAGCCCTCCGCCGAACGGGTGGCCCAGGCCCTGCACCTGAGTTTGCGCAGCCTGCAACGGCACTTGGCGGATGAAGGCACGCGCTTCGACACCCTGCTCAACGAATGCCGGGAAAACCTCGCCCTGCTGCACCTGCGGGACCTGGAATGCTCCCTGAGCGAGATCAGCTACCTGCTGGGTTTTGCCGATGCCAGCAGCTTCAGCCGGGCCTTCAAGCGCTGGACCGGGATGACCCCGGGGCAATTTCGCGACGGTTTGCGCTGAGCCCCCCTGCGCCGGCTTGCCGGCGCCCGCAGGCGAAGCGGCCGATGAAAACGTCCCCCACAAAAGTCGCCGGAGACATCCACCTGGCCTACACTGAAAACGCATCAAATGCGATGCATTAAATAATTTTCGATAAAAATGCATCGCATATGATGCGGAATAACGCCCATGGAAAGCCTTGGACAACTGATCCGAACCCTGCGCAAAGAGCGAAAACTCTCGCAGCAAGCATTGGCGGAGCAATACGGCATGAGCCGCGCCACCATCTCGGGGATTGAAAACAACACCATTGCGGAAATCGGCCTGCGCAAGGTCGAAGCCATTCTCAATGGTTTTGGCTACGAGCTCAGCGCCGTGCCCCGTCCTCGGCAACGCCCGACCCTGGAGAGCCTGAAACAGGCGCATTTCCATGACTGAAGAACAGCGGCTGCACGTCCGTGCGGCCAACACGGCGGTGGGCACCCTCGGCCGTGGTCTGGCACAGGCGGATTCGGTGTTCACCTACAGCGAAAGCACCTCGCCCCGCAACGCGATCTCCCTGACCATGCCGCCACGCCTGGCGAGCTATGACTGGGACCGGGGCCTGCCACCGGTGTTCGATATGCACCTGCCGGAAGGTTCGCTGCGTGATGAACTGCTGCGCCGTTTCAGCAAGGCGGTACGGGGTTTCGACGACTTCGCCCTGCTCTCGATCGTGGGGCCGCACCAACTGGGTCGGGTGGCCATCAGCACAGCGCAAGCACCGCAGGCGCCCCTGCCGGAAACCAGCCTGGAGGACCTGTTGGTGCATGACGGTGCCGAGGGCCTGTTCGAGGATCTATTGGCGACCTATGGCCAGTATTCAGGCGTTTCCGGGGTGCAGCCCAAAGTCCTGATCCGCGACAGCGCCAGCAGCGTCGAACGCCTGCCCCATCGCGGCGCCACGCATTTGGTAAAGGCTTTCCGCGCCGATCAATACCCGCACCTGGCCGCCAATGAGTTCTTTTGCATGCGTGCGGCGCTGCATGCCGGCCTGCAAGTACCGGAGATCGAGCTCAGCCAGAATGGCCAGTTCCTGGTGGTCAAACGTTTCGACCTGAGCGCCCAGGGCTACCTGGGTTTCGAGGATTTCTGCGTGCTCAACGCCTGGTCGGCAAAAGCCAAGTACGACGGTTCCTACGAAGGTGCGGCGAAACAGATCAAGGCCTTTGTCTCACCCCCTCTGCTGAACCAGGCCCTGGAGTCGTTCTTCAAGATCGTGGCGTTGTCGGCCGGGCTGAGAAATGGCGATGCCCATCTGAAGAACTTCGGCGTGCTGTACCCCGACACGGATGTGGATGCCCCCGTCAGCCTGGCCCCGGCCTTTGATCTGGTCACCACCTCGGTCTACATCAAGGCGGACAGCTTGGCGCTATTGCTGGGAGGCTCCAAAGCCTGGCCCAAACGCAAGGCGCTGCTGCGCTTCGCCCGCACGGCCTGCAACCTCAGCGAAGGTCGCAGCCATGAACTGTTGCAACAGGTCGAACACGGCATGGCACAGGCGATGAGCGAGATGCGGATTTATACCGCTGCCCATCCCGCCTTCAAGGGCATGGCCGAAGCCATGAGCGAGGCCTGGAAAACCGGTGTGGCACGCAGTCTGACGAGCTGATCCAGTGACCGTCAAAGAACGGGAAAACCCAGCTCGAACACCGTGGCCTGCCCTTCACTCGCCACCTGCACCTGACCGCCATGCAGCAGCATGATCGAGCGCACGATGGCCAGCCCCAGGCCGCCGGAATCCCCCGGTTCGGCGCGGGAGGGGTCGACCCGGTAGAAGCGGTCGAACAGCCGGGGCAGGTGTTCAGGGGCAATCGCCGGGCCCTGGTTGTGCACCTGCAGCCAGCACCAGCCCGCTTCGTCGCGGCGCCGCAGGCGGATCAGCGAACCCGCGTCGGCGTGGCGCACGGCGTTGGCCAAGAGGTTGCCTAGCGCCCGTTGCAGCAGTTGCTGGTCGGCCCACAGCTCGCCGAAAAAGCCGTTTTCCAGACGGATCTGCCGGTCATCGGCCAGGGCCTCGAAGTAGTCGCACAACTGCGCGCCGACACCCGAGAGTGACAGCAGCTGGCGGTCCAGGACCGCATCGGCCTGCTCGGCCCGGGCCAGGAACAGCAGGTTCTCGGCCATGCGCCCCAGGCGCTCGAACTCCTCCATGTTGGAGGCCAGCACTTCCTGGTACTCCGCGGCGCTGCGCGGCTGGTTCAGGGCCAGGCCGTTGCTGCCCAGGAGGTTGTGCAACGGCGTGCGAATTTCATGGGCCAGGTCGGCGGAGAACTGCGACAAGCGCTGAAAGCTCTCTTCCAGGCGCGCCAGCATGGCGTTCAAGGCTTGCACCGGCTCGTGGAATTCGGCGGGGATGCCGGTGGTGTGCAGGCGCCGGTCGAGGCTGCGCAGATCGATCTCGCGCACCGATTCGCTGAGCTGGCGCAACGGCTGCAAGCCCCGGCGCAACAACAGCAGGCCCAGGGCGAAGGCCAGCAAGGCCCCCAGGCCTACCGCCAGGTACAGGCGCAAGCGATAGCTGGCGAGCATCTGCTCGCGCTCGCTGAGGATCTTCCCGGCAATCACCGTCAGGGCCTCGCCCTTGGGGCCGCTGGCCTGCCCCGCCAGCAGCGCCACCGGAACCTCGTCGCTGCCGGGCCAGAGGTGGATATCCCGGCGTTGCGGACGCAGCTCCTGGGCGATCGGCAGCCACTCGGGCAAGCGCTGTTGCCGGGGGTTGATGCTGATGACCGTCGAGCCATCGGCCCGCAGCACCAGCAGCAGGCTTTCCTGGTTGCCCAGCATGTTCTGGTACAGCCGTGGCCGGGCTTGCAGGGCGTCCAGGCTGTCGCTGTCCTGGAGCAGGGCCCGCACCTGTTCCAGGCGCCCGAGCAGGGCGAGGTCGTCGCGGTAGGCGATTTCCCCTGCCAGTGAGCGATAGAGAAACACCCCGATCACGCTGAGCACCAGGGCGCAGACCGCGGCAAAGGCCAGGGCCAGCCGCCAGGCGATGGAACTAGAGCGCTTCATCCGGGGCTTCCAGCTGGTAGCCGACGCCACGCACGGTGTGGATCAGCTTGGGCATGTAGGGGTCGTCGACCTTGGCCCGCAACCGGCGCACCGCCACTTCCACCATGTTGGTGTCGCTGTCGAAATTCAGGTTCCACACCTGGGAAGCAATCAGCGTCCGCGACAGCACTTCGCCCTGGCGGCTGGCCAACAGGTGCAGCAGGGCGAACTCCTTGTTGGTCAGGGCGATGCGCTGGCCACCGCGGCTGACGCGACGGCGCAGCACGTCGATCTCCAGGTCGGCGATGCTGAAGGATTCGGCCTCGCGCAGCGGCCCGCGGCGCAGCAGGGTGCGCACCCGGGCCAGCAATTCGGCGAAGGCGAAGGGCTTGAGCAGGTAGTCGTCGGCGCCCAGTTCCAGGCCGCGAACGCGGTCTTCGATGGCGTCCTTGGCGGTGAGGAACAGCACCGGGGTGGCGCCGCGCTGGCGGATCAGTTGCAGCAACTGCCAGCCGTTGAGGCCGGGGAGCATCACGTCGAGGATGATCAGGTCGTATTCCTGCTGCTCGATGAAATAGCGCCCGTCCAGGCCGTTCAGGGCCACGTCCACGGCGAACCCGGACTCTCCCAGCCCCTTGGCAAGGAAATTCGCGGTCTTGGCTTCGTCTTCAACTACCAGCAAACGCATGGCGCACCTCGGAAATGATCGGCACAGGCTAGGCGCCCGGCGCGCGCTTGCCCATTACAAACTTGTAATCCAACTGACGAGGTTCTGACGAAGACCGCTGGCTAAGGTGGCGGCCTGTCTTTGTGGAGCTTTCCCATGATGTGCAAAACCCTTGTTCTAAGTCTTGGTCTGGGCCTGGGCCTTGCCGGCAGTGCCCTGGCGGCCCTGGAACTGCCTCGCCACGCCGAACTGGACCTGGCCACCGCCCGTCAGTTGGCGAACGCCAGCCTGGCCCAGTGCACCGCGGCGGTCTCGGTGCTGGACCGTGGCGGCAACCTGCTGGTGACCCTGCGCGCTGATGGCGTTGGCCCGCACAACGCCCTCGCCAGCCAGCGCAAGGCCTATACCGCGCTGTCCAGCAAGACCCCGAGCCGGCTGTTCGCCGAACGGGCGCGCAACAACCCCGAGGCGGCCAATCTCAACACCTTGCCCGAGCTGTTGCTGCTGGGGGGCGGGATTCCGCTGTTCGCCGGTAACGAACTGGTGGGCGCCATGGGCATTGCCGGGGCCGGTGGGGCCTCGCAGGACGAGGAATGTGCGCTCAAGGCGGCGCAGAACATCGGTTTGCGGACCGCGCTGTAACGCGGTCGGCTTGTGGGTTGTTTGATCAATGTGATGAGGAGTCTTGCATGAACTTTTTGCGTAATAGTCTGGCGGCCATCGGCCTGTGTGGTTTGTCGAGCCTGGCCCTGGCAGCGGGCAATCCATTGAGCGTGCATGTGCTGAACCTGGAGAACGGTTTGCCCTCGCCGGGGGTCAAGGTGACCCTGGAACAGCAGGTGGGCCAGGACTGGAAGCCCTTGTCCGAAGGGGTGACCAACGAGCAAGGGCGGATTGCCGAGCTGTTTCCGGCGGGCCGGGCGTTGACCGCTGGCGAGTATCGCGTGGTGTTCAAGACCGGGGAATATTTCCGGCAGGCCAAGCGCGACACCTTCTTCCCGGAGATTCCGGTGATCTTCGAGGTCAAGCAGACCGAGCAGCATTACCACATTCCGTTGCTGCTCAGCCCTTATGGGTTCTCGACCTATCGTGGCTCGTAGGAGCCGGCTTGCCAGCGCCTACAGGCCGGCCAGGGCGCGCAGGCGCTCGGTGTCGAGGATTTCGATCTCGCCGTAGCTCAGGCGCAGGACGCCCTGGTGCTGCAGGTCTTTGAGGATCTGGTTGGTGGTCTGGCGCGACAGCGAAAGCATCAGCGCCAGTTGTTCCTGGGGCAGTTGCAGGATGCGGCGAGCCTGGGCCACTTCACCGTACCCGGCAGCCATCGCCAGCAGGCGGCTGGCCACTCGCGCCGGGGCCGGCAGCAGGCTCAACTGCTCCAGGTTGATAAACGCCAGGCGCAGTTTGTGGCTCATCAGCAGGGCGAACTGACGCCAGTATTGCGGCTGCTGCTCCAGCAGGTGCAGCAGGTTCGCCTGCGGCACCTGGAGCAGGGTGCAGGCGCCTTCGGCGTAGGCATCGTGGGTGCGCGGCTGGCCGTCGAACAGGCAGATCTCGCCGAACCAGTGGGGCGCCTGCATCAGGCTGAGCAAGGCTTCCTTGCCCTGTTCGCTGACCGCGCCCACCCGCACCGTGCCCTCCACCACCGCGTACAGCCCGCAGGGCGGATCGCCGCGCAGGAACAGGCACTGCCCCGGCGTCAGCCGGCGCAGGCGGGCGTTGTCGAGCAAACTATGCTGTAAGGACGCCGGCAGGTGGCTGTACCACTGGCCGGTCATCAGGCATTCACGCCATTGGTGCAGGTCCATGAACAGGTCTTTCCCTCAGGGCATCGCAAGGATTGTCGCCTAGCTGACAGAAGCGCAAACCACCGCCGGGCATGATCGGGCGACCCTAACGGAGGAACAACAATGAAAAGCCTCGTTGATCATCTCAGTCAATACGCCGCCTACCACCGCGACCCGCGCAATATCGCCAGCCACTTTATCGGCATTCCGCTGATCGTGGTGGCGGTGGCGGTGCTGTTGTCGCGCCCCGCCTGGAGCATGGCCGGCCTCTCCTGGTCGCCGGCGCTGCTGCTGGCCCTGGCCGCGTCGGTGTTCTACCTGCGCCTGGAACTGCGCCTGGGGGTGCTGATGACGGTGCTGATGGGCCTGTCGGTGTGGCTCGGCCAGGTGCTGGCGGCACACGGCACCGGGCTCTGGTTGAGCTGCGGCCTGGGATTGTTCGTGATCGGCTGGGTGATCCAGTTCATCGGCCATTACTACGAGGGCCGCAAGCCGGCCTTTGTCGATGATCTGTCGGGCCTGATCGTCGGCCCGCTGTTCGTGGTGGCCGAGCTGGCGTTCCTGCTGGGGCTGCGCCATGACTTGAAACAGGCCATCGAGCAGCGCTCCGGGCCGGTGGCCCTGCGGCACAAGAAAGCCATGGTTTAAAGCACCCGGCGGCAGGCCGCCCAGGGGCCCCGCACGCAAACAAAAAAGCCCCCGGACCGGGCGAAGGTCCGAGGGCTGTTCGGGTCGGCAGGCGTGCGCCTGCACCGCGCTAGAGGCTGGTGTGCTTCTGCCAGACCTTGGGCTTGAAGAACAGGGTCTCGCCACGGGCCAGGCCGATCAGGCTGTCGTGGTCCTTCACCACTTCGGCTTCGATCAGCTCGCTCTGCCCTTCCACCTTGAGGGTCACCCGGGTGGTGGCGCCCAGCGGACGGATGTCGCGCACTTCGGCGGCGTGGTGGTCTTCCAGTTCCGAGCGTGACAGCGACACTTCGTGGGGACGGAACAGCACGTGCTGGTCCTCGCCCAGGTGCAGGCGGTTGGAGTCGCCGAGGAAGTGGTAGACGAAGTCGCTGGCCGGGTTCTCGTAGACCTCGCCCGGGGAGCCGATCTGCTCGATCACGCCCTTGTTCATCACCACGATGCGGTCGGCCACTTCCATGGCTTCTTCCTGGTCGTGGGTGACGAACACCGAGGTCAGGTTGATGTCTTCGTGCAGCCGCGCCAGCCAGCGCCGCAGCTCCTTGCGCACCTTGGCGTCGAGGGCGCCGAAGGGTTCGTCCAGCAGCAGCACCTTGGGCTCCACCGCCAGGGCGCGGGCCAGGGCGATACGCTGGCGCTGGCCGCCGGACAGCTGCTCCGGGTAGCGGTCGGCGAGCCAGTCCAGCTGCACCATGTTCAGCAGTTCATGGACCTTCTCGGCGATCTTGCTCTCGCTGGGGCGCTGGTGCTTGGGCTTCATGCGCAGGCCGAAGGCGACGTTGTCGAACACGCTCATGTGGCGGAACAGGGCGTAGTGCTGGAACACGAAACCGACGTTGCGATCACGCACGTCGTGGCCGGAAACGTCCTCGCCGTGGAACACGATGCTGCCGTCGTCCGGCGTTTCCAGGCCGGCGATGATCCGCAGCAGGGTGGTCTTGCCACAGCCGGACGGGCCCAGCAGGGCCACCAGCTCGCCGCTCTGGATATCCAGGTTGATGCTGTTCAGGGCCTTGAAGGCGTTGAAGTTCTTGCTGACGTTACGGACTTCGATCGACATGACTTATTCCTCCGCGGCGCTGGCGCGCAGGCGGTTGATTCGGGATTCGCTCCACTGCTTGAGCAGCAGGATGAACAACGCAAGGATCAGCAACAGGCTGGCCACGGCAAAGGCGGCGACGTGGTTGTACTCGTTGTAGAGGATTTCCACGTGCAGCGGCAGGGTGTTGGTGACCCCGCGAATGTGCCCGGACACCACCGACACCGCGCCGAATTCGCCCATGGCCCGGGCGGTACACAACACCACGCCGTAGATCAGGCCCCATTTGATGTTGGGCACGGTGACGTGCCAGAACATCTGCCAGCCGTTGGCCCCCAGCAACCTCGCGGCCTCCTCTTCCTGGGTGCCCTGCTCCTGCATCAGCGGGATCAGTTCCCGGGCGACGAAGGGCACGGTGACGAAGATGGTGGCCAGGACGATGCCCGGCAAGGCGAAGACGATCTGGATGTCGTGGTCCGAAAGCCACGGGCCGAACAGGCCCTGGGCGCCGAACATCAGCACGTAGACCAGGCCGGCGATCACCGGCGATACCGAGAACGGCAGGTCAATCAGGGTCACCAGGATGCTCTTGCCGCGGAACGAGTACTTGCTCACGCACCAGGCGGCGCTGACCCCGAACACCAGGTTCAGGGGCACCGAGATCAGCACCGCGATCACCGTAAGCTTCAGCGCCGACAGCGCGTCGGGCTCGAAGATCGCCTCGAAGAACGCGCCGATGCCCAGCTTCAGGCCCTGGGACACCACGATGAACAGCGGCAGCAGCAGGAACAGGGCGAAGATCAGCCAGCCAAGGCCGATCAGCACCCGCCGCGAGGTGGCGCTGCCACGGCGGGCGGCGTTGGCCGACGAGGCGGCGATAGACGATTGAGACATGGATCGCGCCTCCTTATGGACGTTCGATGCGCCGCTGCAGCAGGTTGATCAGCAGCAACAGGACAAAGGAAACCACCAGCATCAGCACGCCGATGGAGGTGGCGCCGGTGTAATCGTACTGGTCGAGCTTGACCATGATCAGCAGCGGCAGGATCTCGGTTTTCATCGGCATGTTGCCGGCGATGAAGATCACCGAACCGTACTCGCCGACGCCCCGGGCGAAGGCCAGGGCAAAGCCGGTGAGCCAGGCCGGCAGCAAGGCCGGCACCAGAATATGGCGGAACACCTGCCAGGGCTTGGCGCCGAGGCAGGCGGCGGCCTCTTCCACTTCTCGGGGAATGTCCGCCAGCACCGGCTGCACCGTGCGCACCACGAACGGTAGGGTGACGAAGGTCAGCGCCAGGGTGATGCCCAGGGGCGTGTAGGCAATCTTGAACCCCAGGTCGGTGGCGAACTGGCCCACCAGGCCGGTGGGCGCGTAGAGCGCGGTCAGGGCGATGCCGGCCACGGCGGTGGGCAGGGCGAACGGCAGGTCGATCATGGCATCGATGATCTTGCGCCCGGGGAAGGTGTAACGCACCAGGACCCAGGCCAGCAGGGTGCCGATGACGCCGTTGATGATGGCCGCGTACAACGCGGTGCCGAAACTCAGCTGGAGTGCGGCGAGCACCCGTGGCGCCGAAATGATTGCCCAGAACTGTTCCCAGGTGAGTTGCGCGGCATGCACGAACATCGCTGCCAGGGGAATGAGCACAATCAGGCTGAGGTACACCAAGGTGTAGCCCAGCGTCAGCCCGAAGCCGGGTATGACGGGGGAGATACGACGCGACATAAAAGTCCTTGGTTAACGGTACGGATACGCCAAACCCGCAACTGAATGCGGGCTCTGCCTCGTAGGCACCGGCTTGCCGGCGAAAGGCCTGCAAGTCGTGCATGGCCCTTCAGGGCGCCTTCGCTGGCCAGCCAGCCCCTACGGAGGATTGGGCTTATTGGGCCGTGTAGATCTGATCGAACACACCACCGTCATTGAAGAATTTCGGTTGGGCAGTTTTCCAGCCGCCGAAGTCCTTGTCGATAGTCACCAGCTCCAGTTTCGGGAACTGCTGGGCATATTTGGCGGCGATGTCCTTGTCCCGTGGGCGGTAGAAGTTCTTCGCGGCGATTTCCTGGCCGGCCGGGCTGTACAGGTGCTTGAGGTAGGCCTCGGCGATTTCGGCATTGCCTTTCTTCTCGGCGTTCTTGTCCACCACCGCGACCGGAGGCTCGGCAAGGATCGACAGCGAAGGCACGACGATGTCGAACTTGTCGGCGCCACCGTCTTCCTTGAGGGCCAGGAAGGCTTCGTTTTCCCAGGCCAGCAGCACGTCGCCCTGGCCGTTGTTGACGAAGGTGATGGTCGAGCCGCGAGCGCCGGTGTCCAGCACCGGTACGTGCTTGAACAGCTCCTTCACGTATTCCTGGGCCTTGGCCTCACTGCCGCCGGCCTTCAGGCCATAGGCCCAGGCGGCGAGGAAGTTCCAGCGCGCGCCGCCGGAGGTTTTCGGGTTCGGGGTGATCACCGAAACGTCTTTCTTGATCAGGTCGCCCCAGTCCTTGATGCCCTTGGGGTTGCCCTTGCGCACCAGGAACACGATGGTCGAGGTGTACGGGGTGCTGGCGTCGGGCAGGCGTTTTTGCCAGTCCGCCGGCAGGGTCTTGCCGAGCTTGGCGATTTCGTCGATGTCACCGGCCAGGGCCAGGGTCACCACGTCGGCGCGCAGGCCGTCGATCACCGCCCGGCCCTGTTTGCCGGAACCGCCGTGGGATTGCTGGATCTTCACGTTGTCGCCGGGATGCTCCTTCTTCCAGAAGCTGGTGAACTCGGCATTGTAGTCCTGGTACAGCTCGCGGGTCGGGTCATAGGACACGTTGAGCAGCTCGTAATCCTTGGCAACGGCGGAACCGGCAAAAACGGCGCTGGCGAGGGCGGCCAGGGCATAACGGCGAATCGACGACATGGTGAAGCTCCTGAAATTTTTTAAGGTGCTGGCATTTTTCTTATGGCGATTTCAGCCCGCATTCGCAAAGGAACGCTGGGGTTCGTACTGGGGGGTCATGGATGACGCCCTCCGGTTGACCAGTCGGGCCTCTCGTTCACGAGAGGGTGACGCGGCGTTCAGCTGGGTTTGTTGCCGGGCTGCTGCAGACGGAATTTTTCCTTGCGTTCGATCTGCACGACCTGGGCGTTGTGCACGGTGATTTCCACCGCACCGAAACGCAGGTCGCGCAGGGCGCTTTGAATTTCCCGCAAGATGGTTGCTTCGTCCTGGCCGTCAACGCTACGTAGAGATGCGCTCATGGTGCTGCTCCTGAGTGAGATGTGCCTGGCAGTGGCGGCACTGCTTGCGGCGTGGGAGCAATAGTAGATAGGGGCAGATATTCTTAAAAATACTATTTAAGAATTTTTATATAACCAGAAAATATTATTCGACCTGACAGCAGCTTAGCCCCTGTAGCCGCTGCCGAGCCTGCGAGGCTGCGACAAGGCCGTCAGGCCTTCAGCGGTCTACAACATTTGCGCCCGCGTTGCGGTCGTTCGCAGCTTCGCAGGCTCAGCAGCGGCTACAGGGGATCAGCGGATGGCGGGGGCATTGCTCCAGTCGAGCTGCTCCGCCGGCATCGGCCGGCCGAACCAGTAGCCCTGGCCCAGGTCGCAAGCGTGCTCCAGGAGGAAACGTGCCTGCTCCATCTGTTCGATACCCTCGGCGTGCACCTGCATGCCCATGCTCTGGGCCAGGGCGATGATCACCCGGGAAATCGCCGCGTCATCTTCGTCAAATGGCAGGCCGGCGACAAAACCCTGGTCGATCTTGAGCTTCTGCACCGGCAGGCGCTTGAGCCGCAGCAACGAGGAATAGCCGGTGCCAAAGTCGTCGATGGCCAGGCGAATGCCCAGCTCGCGCAGGCGGTGCATCTGCTCCAGGGCCACTTCCGGATCATCCATCACCGCGCTCTCGGTGACTTCCAGCTCCAGGTAGGCCGGGTCCAGGCCGGTCTCGTGCAGCACCTGGGCCACCTGCTGGTACAGCTCGCTGCGGGCGAACAGGCGGGTCGAGACGTTCACCGCGATGAACGACAGCACCACGCCGTCGGCCTGCCACTGGCACATCTGCCGGCAGGCCTGTTGCATGACCCAGGCGTCGATCTCGGCAATCATCCCGGTGCGCTCGGCAATCGGGATGAACTCGGCCGGCGACACCAGCCCGCGCTCGGGATGCTCCCAGCGCACCAGCGCCTCGACACCGACCAGGCTGCTGGTCTGGAGGTCATGCACCGGCTGGTAGTAGACCCGCAGCTCCTGCTGGTCCAGGGCCCGGCGCAGCTCGAAGGCAATTTCCACACGCTGCTGCGCATGGGCGGTGAGTTCTTCGGTGTACAACGCGTAACCGTTGCGCCCGGCGCTCTTGGCCTTGAACAGTGCCGCGTCGGCGTTGCGCAGCAGCTGGCTGGCGCTCAGGGCGTCGCTGGGAAACAGGCTGATGCCGATGCTGGCGTTGATCACCATCTGCTGTTCACCGAGCTGGAAGGGCTCCTTGAGGCCATCGATGATGCGTTGGGCCAGGGCAGCGGCCTGCACCAGCTGCGGGCAGCTTTCGGCCAGCACGGCGAATTCGTCGCCCCCCAGGCGCGCCAGGGTAATCCCCGGGCCGAACATTCCCCCCAGGCGCAGGGCGACGGCCTTGAGCAGTTGGTCGCCGACGTTGTGCCCCTGGCTGTCGTTGATCATCTTGAAGTGATCCAGGTCGATCATCAGCAGGGCGCAGCCACGCTTGTGGATCTGCGCCGAGGCCAGGGCCTGCTCGGCGCGGTCGGTGAACAGCAAGCGGTTGGGCAGGTCGGTCAGCGGGTCGTGGTGGGCCAGGTGGGCCAGTTCGTGCTCGGAATCCTTGATCGCACTGATATCGGAAAACACCGCGACGTAATGGGTCAGCTCGCCCTGCTCATCACGGATCGCGCGAATGGTCTGCCATTGCGGGTAGATCTCGCCGCTCTTGCGCCGGTTCCAGATTTCGCCACTCCATTCACCGGTTTTCTGCAGCGAGTCGAACATCGCGCGGTAGAAGTCCGGCGAATGATGGCCGGACTTGAACAGGCTCGGCTGGTGGCCCAGCACCTCTTCGCTCTGGTAGCCGGTGATTTCGATAAAGGCACGGTTGACGTGGACGATCTGCCCCTGGGTATCACTGACCAGTACCCCTTCGCGGGTGCAGTCGAACACCGCCGCGGCCTGGCGCAGGCGCTCGCGATCCTTCTGCTGGTGGCGCAGCCAGCGATCGGCCCCCAGCACACGCAGCAAACGGGCCCGAGCGAAGAAGATCAGCACCGCGCTGACCACCGCCCAGGCGTAGCCACTGACCTTGTACCAGTGCGCCTGATCGGCAAATTCATCGAAGAAACTGCTCAGTAAATGATCACTGAACTGCAGCCAGATCAGGGATAGCAGCAGATAAAGCAGCGCGGCACGCAAGCCATTGCGATAAGAAACCGACATAAGTCCGTCTATTTCCACACGAAAAGTTCGGGATTATAGAGGAAGAAACATTCCGCCACTCTTATCTGAAAGGGCGACTGGTTTTCTCAGTGGGCATGGTGATAATGCCGGAGCTGTTTTTTTCTTTATCGAGGGCCTTATCGCCTATGTGGTATGAAGGTTTACTTGGCTTGTCCGCCTGGCAACTGGTGGCAGTCACTCTGCTGATGACCCACGTGACCATTGTCGCGGTCACCGTCTATCTGCATCGCTATTCCGCACACCGTTCCCTGGAACTCAACGCCGGCCTGAAGCATTTCTTCCGCTTCTGGCTGTGGCTGACCACGGCGCAGAACACCCGCGAGTGGACCGCCATCCACCGCAAGCACCACGCCAAGTGCGAGACCGTCGACGACCCTCACAGCCCGGTGATCAAGGGCCTGTCCACCGTGCTGCGCAAGGGCGCCGAGCTGTATCGCGAAGAGGCGAAAAACCCGGAAACCCTGCGCATCTATGGCAAGAACTGCCCGGAAGACTGGATCGAGCGCAACCTCTACAGCCGCTACAAGCTGGGCGGTATCGCGCTGATGGCGGTCATCGACCTGCTGCTGTTCGGCACCATCGGCATCACCATCTGGGCCATCCAGATGATGTGGATTCCGTTCTGGGCCGCCGGGGTCATCAATGGCCTGGGGCACGCCGTGGGCTACCGCAACTTCGAATGCCGCGACGCCGCCACCAACCTGGTGCCCTGGGGCATCATCGTCGGCGGTGAAGAACTGCATAACAACCATCACACCTACCCCAACTCGGCCAAGCTTTCGGTGAAGAAGTGGGAGTTCGACCTGGGCTGGGCCTGGATCAAGGTCTTCAGCTTCCTGCGCCTGGCCAAGGTCCAGCGTGTGGCGCCGATCGCCCACCGGGTCGAAGGCAAGGGGCACCTGGACATGGACACCGCCATGGCCATCCTCAACAACCGGTTCCAGATCATGGCCCAGTACCGCAAGCTGGTGATCGGCCCGCTGGTGAAGCAGGAGCTGGCCAAGGTCGATCACTCGGTGCGCCACCAGTTCCACCGCGCCAAACGCCTGCTGTCCCGGGAAACCAGCTTGCTGGAAGACCGTCACCACCTGCGCATCCAGAACATGCTGGAACACAGCCAGGCCTTGAAGGTGATCTACGAGAAGCGCCTGGCCCTGCAGCAGATCTGGGTCAAGACCAGCTCCAACGGCCACGACATGCTCGCGGCGATCAAGGATTGGGTGCACGAAGCCGAGGCCAGCGGCATTCAGTCGCTGCGCGATTTCGCCCACCAGTTGAAGACCTATTCCCTGCGCCCCAGCGCCGCCTGAACCTTGCCCCTCGCCACTACGGTGGCGAGGGCACGCCACCTGAAAGCGGGCCTCTGCGGCCCCTCTCGACCGTCCGGCGGGCGCTAGTGCTATCGCCATGACGGCTGGGAACTTAGCGTCCTTTCCCCTATCTCACACAACACTTCGCCACCCAGGCGGGCTTGGATGTGGCCGCTGCCCAACGGCGCGCGGCACGCCTTTTGAGATCTGTGCCGATGGTCAACAAGAACCCACATACTCCATCTTCGCTTCCCCAGTGGCCCGAGGCCGCACAAACCCTGATGGCCCTGATGCATGCCCAGGGTGAAGTCGCTCGCTTGACCGAACGCGAGCAGCTGTTCAGCTCATTGCTGGTCAGCGTCAACGCCGTGCTTTGGGCCTACGACTGGGACAGCCGCCAGGTGCTGTACGTCAGCCCGGCCTATGAACGGATCTTCGGTCGCCCCGCAGGCCTGCTGCTGGCGGACTGCAACCAGTGGCGCGACAGCATCTACCCCGACGACCTGGAATACGCCGAGCGCAGCCTGGCCCAGGTCCTGGAAAAGGGCGCGGTGGAGGATCGCGAATACCGCATCATCGACGCTCAGGGCCAGGTACGCTGGCTCAGCGACAAGTGCTTCATCAACCGCAATGCCGAGCCCGGGCAACGGCTGATCGTGGTCGGCATCGCCGAAGACATCACCGAAAAGAAGCAGCTGGAAGCCGAGCTGCAGCGCCTGGCCACCACCGATGCGCTGACCCAGAGCAGCAACCGCCGGCACTTCTTCGAATGCGCCAACCGCGAGTTCGAGCAAGCGCGCCTGCAAGGCTCGCCCCTGGCCTTCCTGCTGCTGGATATCGATGACTTCAAAGTGATCAACGACACCTACGGCCACCCCGAAGGTGACATCGTCCTGCAGCGCATCGCCGAAAGCGGGCGCGCCGCACTGCGCCGTGGCGACCTGTTCGGGCGTATTGGTGGCGAGGAGTTTGCCGCGGTATTTCCCGGCTGCAACGCGGACATGGCACGCCAGGTGGCCGAACGCCTGCAACGGGAAATCCAGCGCCAGAGCTTCAGCCACCAGGGCCAGATCTTCAATATCACCGTCAGCCAGGGCCTGACGGGCCGGTTGGCGGAAGACCAGAGCCTGGACAGCCTGTTCGCCCGCGCCGACAGCGCCATGTATGAAGCCAAGCGCCAGGGCAAGAACCGCATCGTCAGCGGATAAACCCGCGGGCCCCGCTTGTGGGAGCTGGCTTGCCAGCGAAGGCGGCCCCAAGGCTTGAAGGCTCGCCGGCAAGCGGGCTCCTGCGGCGGGCTCAGCCTTTGCGCAGTCGGGTCAGCTCCGGCAGGCCGATTTTCAGCAGCCGCGCGGTCTTGCTGCGCGCCAGCTCTTCGATGCCCTCATGCTCGGTCAACCGCGCCAGCTGCGTCGCCAGGTTCATCACCAGCGCCTCGCGAGAATACACCCCACCACCCAACTGGTAGCTCGAGGCAATCAACTCCCGCAGTTCCAGGGGCATGCGCCAGCGGGTGCGCAGGGCCGAACCGTAGGCCGCGCCAAAACGCTCCAGGGCATCGCCGATCTCTTCCTGGTCGTCGAGTTCGCCCCCTGCCTGTTTCCACTCCTGCAGGCAGCGCAGCAACGCCAGATCGCCCAGGCGATGCAACAGCCCGGCGCAGTAGCAACGCTCCTGGTCCAGGTCCAGCAGGCGCGCCAGGGTGCGGCCGTACTCCGCGGTATGCAGGGACAGCTCCCAATAGCGCTCGGCATAGTCGGCCAGCGCCGGATCGCTCAGGCGCGCGCTGCGCTTGAGGGTCAGACCGAGAATCAGGTTCATGCTCTGCCCGGTGCCCAGCCGGTGCAGGGCCTGGGACAGGGTCTGCACGCCGTCGCCGTGGTGCTGCGCGGCGCTGTTGGCGGCCGCGATCAGCACCGCGGTGACCTGCGGGTCCGTGCGCAGCTCCTCCTCCAACAGCTTGAGGTCCAGACCTTCAGGGTTGAGGCTGCGCTTGACCGCCAACTGCACGTCGGTCAGCAACGGCGCGCCGTCGGCGATCTCGCGCCGGCGTTCGAGAAAGCTCCACAGGCTCATGCCCGGGGCCAGGGCCGGCACCTCGCAGGAGACTTCCTGGCCGGCGTCCAGCAGCAGCCCCTGCAGGCGCTGGGTCAGGCCTTCCATGTTCAAGGGTTTGGTCAGGTAGGCGGTGGGGGCCAGGGGCAACGCTTCGCGCACGCTGGCACTGTCGTTGCGAGCGCTGAGCAGAATGAACGGCTGCAGCGGGTTGCGCTTGCGCTGGCGCACTGCACGCAACACCGAAAGGCCATCGATGCCCGGCAGCTCCCAGTCGACAATGATCAGGTCATAGGGCTTGGCGCTCAGCAGGTCCATGGCCTCCTGACCGTCGCCACACAGGTCCAGGCGCGCGTCACAGCGCACGTTGAGCAGCACTTGCTTGAGCAAATCGCGGGACCAGGGGTCAGCTTCGGCAATCAGCACGCGAGGTACAGCGGGTAGATCAACAGCGGTCATGCAGCACGCTCCCTAGACAATCCTTTGCACCTTAGTCAATGCGCGGGCTTCCATACAGCGCAAATCCCCTATGGACCGCCTGGGGATGAAAAAAACCCGCCGAAGCGGGTTTTTTTGTCGATCAGGTCACAACAACCGCCACTCAGAGCTCAGCGAAGCACTCTTCCATGATGGCCAGGCCTTTATCCAGCTGCTCGTCTGGCGAGGTCAGCGGCACCAGCACCCGCAGGACGTTGCCGTAGGTGCCGCAGGACAGCAGGATCAGCCCTTTGTCACGGGCCTTGGCCACGACCTGGGCCACGGCAGCGGCGTTCGGCTTGTGGCTGTCGCCGTTTTCGAACAGTTCCACCGCGATCATCGCGCCCAGGGCACGCACTTCACCGATCACCGGGTACTTGGCCTGGATGGCCTTGAGGCCGGTCACCAGGCGCTCGCCCACTGCCTTGCAGCGATCCAGCAGGTGCTCTTCTTCGAACACTTCCATCACCGCCAGAGCGGCGGCACAGGCGATCGGGCTACCGGCGTAGGTGCCGCCCAGTCCGCCAGGAGCGATGGCGTCCATGTATTCGGCCTTGCCGCAGACACCGGCCAGCGGGAAGCCGCCAGCGATGGATTTGGCGAAGGTGGTCAGGTCGGCGGCAACGCCCATCTGCTCCATGGCGAAGAAGGTGCCGGTACGGCCAGCGCCAGTCTGCACTTCGTCAGCGATCAGCAGGATGCCGTGCTGGTCGCACAGGGCACGCAGGCGCTTCATGAACTCTTTAGGCGCGACGTAGAAACCGCCTTCGCCCTGCACCGGCTCGATGATGATCGCGGCGATGTCACGGGGCTCGGCGTCGTTCTTGAAGATACGCTCGATGCTGGCGATGGAGTCGTCGATACTCACGCCATGCAGTTCGTTCGGGTACAGCGCGCGGAAGATGCCGCCTGGCATCAGGCCCATGCCGGCCGAGTAAGGCACGACCTTGCCGGTCAGGCCCAGGGTCATCATGGTGCGGCCGTGGTAGGCGCCGGTGAAGGCGATCACGCCGGCGCGGCCAGTGGCGGCACGGGCGATCTTCACGGCGTTTTCCACGGCTTCGGAACCGGTGGTCACCAGCAGGGTTTTCTTGGCGAAGTCACCTGGAACCTTGGCGTTGATCTTCTCGCACAGTTCCACATAGGGCTCGTAAGCCAGCACCTGGAAGCAGGTGTGGGTCAGCTTGTTTAGTTGCTCGGTCACCGCAGCGATGACTTTCGGGTGCACGTGACCGGTGTTCAGTACCGCGATACCGCCGGCGAAGTCGATGAACTCGCGGCCCTCAACGTCGGTGACGGTGGCGTTCTTCGCGCTGTCGGCGAAGATCGGGTGAATCTGGCCAACACCGCGCGGTACAGCGGCTTCACGGCGTTTCATCAGGGATGCGTTGGTCTTGCTCATAAAATCCTCATTCACCGCTGCAACAGCGGTGTGATTCAAGGGTTGCGGGGCGGGGATGAGGCTGCGACAGCATGCGTTGATCGACTGTCGGAACCTTCCCGGGCCACCTTGAAAAGTGCGTTTTTTTAAGCGGCGCCGGGGGACAGCGCTCTCGTGCCCCCCGGCGCTTGAAACCGGATCAGATACCCAGGCAGAGGTATTTGATTTCCAGGTAATCCTCGATCCCGTACTTGGAGCCCTCACGGCCCAGGCCCGAGGCCTTGATGCCGCCGAACGGCGCCACTTCGTTGGAGATCAGGCCGGTGTTGACGCCGACCATGCCGTATTCCAAGGCCTCGGCCACACGGAACACGCGACCCAGGTCGCGGGCATAGAAGTACGAGGCCAGGCCGAACTCGGTGTCGTTGGACATGGCGATGACTTCGGCTTCGTCTTTGAAGCGGAACAGCGGCGCCAATGGACCGAAGGTCTCTTCCTTGGCCACCGCGGCATTTTTCGGCACGTTGGTCAGGATGGTCGGTTCGAAGAAGTTGCCTTCCATCGACTTGCCGCCCGCCAGCAGGGTCGCGCCTTTGCTCAGGGCATCGTTGATGTGCTCCTGGACCTTGGCCACGGCCTTCTCGTCGATCAGCGGGCCAGTGGTGGTGCCTTCTTCCAGACCGTTGCCGATCTTCAGCTTGGCCACGGCCACTTTCAGCTTCTCGGCGAAGGCGTCGTACACCGAATCCTGGATGTACAGGCGGTTGGCGCAGACGCAGGTCTGACCGTTGTTGCGGTACTTGGAGATGATCGCGCCTTCGACGGCCTTATCCAGGTCGGCGTCGTCGAACACGATGAACGGCGCGTTGCCGCCCAGCTCCAGGGAGACTTTCTTGATGTCCTTGGCGCATTCGGCCATCAGCTGGCGACCGATTTCGGTGGAGCCGGTGAACGACAGCTTGCGCACGATCGGGTTGCTGGTCAGCTCGCCGCCAATGTCGCCGGCGCTGCCGGTCACCACGCTCAGCACGCCTTTCGGGATCCCGGCGCGGTGCGCCAGTTCCACCAGGGCCAGGGCCGAGAATGGGGTTTGCGAGGCTGGCTTGATGACCATGGTGCAACCGGCGGCCAGGGCCGGGCCGGCTTTACGGGTGATCATCGCCGCCGGGAAGTTCCACGGGGTGATGGCCGCGGTCACACCGATCGGCTGCTTGATCACGATCAGGCGCTTGTCTGGCTGGTGGCCGGGGATCACGTCGCCGTAGATGCGCTTGGCTTCTTCGGCGAACCATTCGATGAAGGAGGCGGCGTAGGCGATTTCGCCCTTGGCTTCGGCCAGCGGCTTGCCCTGTTCCAGGGTCATCAGGCGACCCAGGTCGTCCTGGTTTTCGATCAGCAGTTCATACCAGCGGCGCAGCTTGGTCGCGCGCTCCTTGGCGGTCAGGGCACGCCAGGCCGGCAGGGCCTTGTCGGCGGCTTCGATGGCGCGGCGGGTTTCGGCGGCGCCCATCTTTGGCACGGTACCGAGGATTTCACCGGTAGCGGGGTTGTTGACCTTGATCGTCTGGCCGTTGTCCGCGTCGACCCAAGCCCCATCGATGAAGGCTTGTTGGCGGAACAACTGGGCGTCTTTGAGCTGCATGTCGGCTTCCTTAACAGCACCGCGCATACGCGGGGCGAATTGTGATTGTAGAAAGGCGCCAGGTCAGGAGGAGAGCGCCGGGGGCGCTGTCACCAGCCCGTGGCCAGGCTGCCGTCAGGAAAATCGTTCACTGGGTAAACGCACGAAAAAGTCGCACACAAGAATAGACGTGCGTTTGCGCACCCAGGCAAGAGCGTTTGAAATCTCAAACGAATCCTAGGGTCAACGGGGGTAAAGGACAATAGGCTGTTCGAAAAAAAGAACGTAAAGGCGCCTAGCGGTAAAAAATCCGCTTCAACCTCCCATGCCGCCGGGCAAAAGACAACGCCCCCGTGGCCTGCAGGCCGCGGGGGCGTTGGCGTGACGCCTGGAGAAGGGTCAGCTGCTGAACGACTTGAGCACCGTCAGCAGGCTGGTGAGGTTGTCGGCCACACCGCCCTGGGCGACTTTCTCGGTGGCCGACGCACCGGCGGTGGTATCGACGCTGTAGATCTGCATCACGCCCTGGTTGGTCGCGGCCTGGGCCAGGGTGTTTTGCTGCTGCTGCGCCGACACCGAGTTCTGGAACAGGATGGCCACGGACTGGCCCATGGACTGGTAGACGGTGCCCATCGCCATGGCCGGCGCCTCGGCGACCACCTTGACGTTGGTCTGAGTGACGGCATCGGTGATTTGCGGACTGACTGTGCTCATAAAAACTCCATTTTTTCAGCAGGAAAGTTCAACGGGAAATCAGACGTTCAACCACTCAGCCCTGGAAGGACTTGAGCACCGTCAGCAGGCTGGTGAGGTTGTCGGATACGCCGCCCTGGGCAACCTTCTCGGTGGCCGCGGCGCCGGCGGTGGTGTCGACGCTGTAGATCTGCATCACGCCCTGGTTGGTCGCGGCCTGGGCCAGGGTGTTTTGCTGCTGCTGCGCCGACACCGAGTTCTGGAACAGGATCGCGGTGGCCTGGGCCATGGATTGGTAGATGGTGCCCATCGCCATGGCCGGCGCTTCAGCGACGACTTTGACGTTGGTCTGGGTGACGGCATCGGTGATTTGTTCGTTTACAAGTGGCATGGCTCAACTTCCTTTGTTAGGCACACGGAGCATTCCGTGTCTTTGAGTGAACGTGGCAGCCGTTTTGCTGTGAACCCTGGGGCCCGGGACCGCCAGCTTATTTCAGGGGGGGCTTATTGCCCTACACCGGCGAGCACCTGCTTGAGGGTGTCCTCGACTTTCTGCGACAACTCGGCCATGCGCGCCTCGACGGCGGCTTTCACCTCCTGCTGCACCAGGGCGCTGATCATCGCCTTGAGGGCCGCATCGTCGGCAGGGGCCCGGGCCGGAGCGGGTGCCGTAGCCATGGCCTTGTCCGAACTCGGCGCCGCTGTCGGCTCCGATGCGCCCGTCGGGGGTGGAGTGGAAGCAGCGGCCTGGCTCTCGGCCGCCGCCAGCAGCTGACGCAGCACCAGCTCGCGCGCCTGAGGGTCAGCCTTGCCGACGCCGGCCCCCGACAACTGCTCGATGATCTTGCGCGTGCGCTGCTCGTCGGCCTGTATCAGCTCGGTGGCCCGCTGCCGCGCCTGATCAACGCTCTGTTGCGCAGACCTGGACATGTCCAGCGGCTTGTCCTGGGCAAACGCCTCCAGTACCTGGCGCTCGACCTGGGTCAACGGGCGGTTCAGGTACTTCTCGGCAAAGAGAAGTATCGTCGCCATCGGGGTTTGCTCTTCATTCGCCATTGCTTGCTCCTTTATTGATGAATGGCGTTGAAGGGCTGGGCACCGGGTCCGTCGAACTTCAACGCCAGGGGTGAACAGAGCGGCCGGCGAGCGCCGGCGCCCCTTGCACGACGGCCCCCAGGCGCCTTGCGCGCCCGAGGGGTGCATTCAGGAGGACGAGGATCGATTGGCCAGGGTGGCGCTGTACTTGGCGATGCTGGCGTCGATCTTGTCGATGGCCATGCCCGCCGCATCCGCTTCCATGGCACCCGCCGCAGCCGCTACGGCGGCTGCGGCGCCCACCATCAGGTCGGTGGCCAACACGCCCAGGGCATCCTCGGCGGCGCCCTTGACGTTCTCTTTGACGATGTTCTCGGTCATCTGCTTGAGCAACACCGCCTGGGCCGCCAGGGCCAACTTGCTGACCCCGTCGAAATACCCCGCCGCCGACTGCGCCACCAGGCCGGCGGCCTGGCTGATCATCATGTCGGGGGCTATCGCGATCTGCGCCGGGGCATAGCTGAAGGTCTGGGCATTGGTGAACTGCACCGCCTGGACGATCTGGCTGTTGAGCGCATCGGTGCTGTCGGTGCTGGGGGTGCCGGCCTGCTTCAGCAACTGCGCGTTCATCGTCTCCATCACCGAAGGTTGCGCCGCAGCGGCGGACGGTGCTGAAGGCGCAGGGTCGGCCGCCGCTGCGGTGCCCGTCGAGGCCGCCTCGCTGACCGGAGGCGCGCCCGCTTCTGCCCCCATGCTGGGGCCGGCAGCCGCGCTCGCGGTTTCATCGGCCGCGGCTGCGGGTGGGGTTTTCTTCTTGAACCACGCCATGACGACTCTCCCAGGCTGTCAGCCCTACTCGCCGATCGCCATGATCAGCGCCACGGCCTTGGACACCACCGCGTTGGAGATCTGGTTCAGCGCCTGCTGGCTGTTGACCGCGTTCTGCAACGACAGGCCCGCCGAGTGGCTGGCCACCTGGTACAGCGAGGCGATGGCCTGGGCCGGCGCCTCGGCCACCACCTTGACGTTGGTCTGGGTGACGGCGTCGGTGATCTGCGAATTGACCATTGGATCGGGCATACATCTCTCCTTAGATGGAATGGCCCACCGCAGAGGGCGGCGGCACCGGCTACAGCATCGAAAACAGGCTCACTGAACAGGAACGCCCACGCGGGCCGGTTGTGAAACTTCCAGGCACTTCAACGCAATTGCGCCCGCAACAGCTGCACATACTTGCGCGCCAAGGGCTGGTTCATCCCCAACTCGGCGGCAATGTTCGGGTAGGGCAGGTCGTCGACAAACTTTAGTTCAAACAGGCGGCGCTTCTTCAATGGCAACTGCGCCACCCGTCGACTGAGCAAGGTCAGGGTTTCCAGCAGCTCGACCTGCTCCAGCACCGACATCTGCGGGGCTTCCAGTTGCTGCAGCGGGTCCTCTTCGAAATCGGCGAAATCCACGAACAACCGCTGCTCCCGCGCCCGCCGCCGACAGCTGTCGACAAACACATGGTCCAGCACCAGGAACAGAAAACCCTGGGGGTCGCGAATCCGCTCCGGCGAACGGCGAAAGAACAGCAGCGCCTTGATTGCCGTGGCCGCCAGCCACTCCTGGGCACCATCGGCGTTGCCCCGCGCCAACTGCCGGGCGCGACGCTGCAACCCGGGCAGCACCGCCTTCCAGCTGGCCTCAAACAGTTGGTCCGGCGGGCTCGCCGACAGACCTGCTTGCATCGAACAGTTCATCCCCTGCACCTCCCTGTGCCCCGTGATTGCACGGACCTGGCAGCAGGTTGCGCGGACGCGCGAGGACGATTCAGCGGGAAAAACTGCCGCTACGGCCCGAGTTTCCGTGGGTTGCGACGGACAACCAGCCAGGGATGAAAACCGGCGTGGACGCCCCGAGTCGACATAGGTATGATGTCGCCCGCACTGCACTCGTAGCTCAGCTGGATAGAGTACTGCCCTCCGAAGGCAGGGGTCGTGGGTTCGAATCCCGCCGAGTGCGCCATCTTTAGCGAAAAAGCCCCAGGTCGAAAGGCCTGGGGCTTTTTTGTTTCAAGTGTCTGTTCCAGCCTGCTGGGGTCTTACCAGCGAGGCAGCCTCGCCTCATTGATCTGGGCTGAGGTGGCCTTGCGGGCTATCTCGTCTTGCCAGCCCCAGCGACTCCAACACTATTCACTGAGTGCAACGCGGACAATCTCATTGGTCAGCGCCGACATGTTCCATCTCGTCTCGGCCGAATAAGGTACGACGGGGTTATGAGCAGCGAACACCTTGCCCACCTCCCTCAATTTCAGATCGATATTGATAAGTTGGTCGGCTGTTGGCTCGTGGCAAAGACTGCGCGTAGTTGGCTCTATCTTGTCGCATTGGCCTAACGCGTAGATCACCTTTTTCTTAAGGCGCGAGGTATTGATCAACTGATTTGTCGCCTGCTCATCCACTGTGTAGTCTCGGGTGTCCGCCCTAAGTACGTGGACAATTACAGAGGCGTAATCAAAGAAGTCGGCATAGAGCTTTAAGTACTCTTTATCTCGCTGAAGGTTTTCACCAATTCCGGGCAGATCACCAAGCGACAACCAGTAGTTATCTTCGATATGAAAATCCAGGCTTTGGCACTCACGGGTACAAGCCGTCACATCACTGGTTTCAAGGATGGGCTTACCGATCAATGAGTTAAGGGTGGTGGACTTTCCATAACCCGACTTACCGATAAACAGCACCATTTTTTCAAAGGACCCCAAACCTGTCGCCTGTTCGATCCACTGATACCAACCAACGCCTGCCGAGCCTTTGAGTTGCTCAAAGGCAGGGTAGCGCTCAGACAGCTCACCGATGTCACCTCGGTGAAAGCGATACTTAGTGATACCCACGCTTTACCACCAACTGAAAATCTTGCTAATCACGTTCGAGATCGCCTTCACCACAGCCTTAACAGCCGGTGCTAACGGAACCACCTCGGTCACGATCTTGACAATTTCGTCAAGGAAGCCGTTCTTAGCTTCGGTTTTCGAATGTTCTGAGCGGTTATCCGCCTTCACCGCGTCCAAAACAATGGCCTTTTTGTCATTGGGAAGAAGCTCAATAATTCGGTCGACCAATTGAACCAATCCATAGCGCTCATTGGCCGAGACGGGAATCACGCATGACAGCGGCAAGCCGAAAATATCGGCCACATTTTTACGCTTTTGCTCAATATTAGAAGCCTGTTTAGCGCCGGGCTGATTGACCGACATGTCCCATTCGCGAAACGGCTCAATCTTGTCCACCTGGTTAAGGGCCACGACAAATGGCCGGCCATTATCCACATAGGGTTTTACAAGGTTTTTGTAGAACGTCTCATCGGACGAAAAGGCCCTGTCGTCTCCCTTAATCACCCACAGCACCAGATCAAGCTCTGGCAGTAGAGAGCGATAGAGCTCGGCATATTCCTTGTCGCGCTCATTACTTTCACCAACACCGGGGACGTCGAGCAGTTTGATTCCCTTGCCCCCGAGTTCCAGAATCACTTCTTGTGGCTTCCGGGTGCAGCCCGCGATATCGCTGATCTCGCAAACGTCTTTGCCGAATACCGCATTGCACAAGCTGGACTTACCGGCCCCGGTCTTGCCAAAGACACCGACAGCCGGCTGGTAGCTCAAAACGCTATTGACTCGTTTAAAAATTGTTCCGATGAAGTCAGCCCCGATTGGGCTATCTTGCTTCATGGCGTCTTCAAATATTTTATTGCGATCATTCATCATTTTCTTCCCTAGTTGATGTACGAATTGAGAGACCATCAAAGCTCTCACACTAATGCCAAGTAAATACTGGACGCTCCATTAAAAACCACGCAACAAAACCCTCACCCCACTACATACCAAACCACTTCAAACAACTTAAGCATTAGATATGATTGATTTGCTATAGCTATTGAAACTAAAGAGGCCAGCAATGGCCTCATCAATCGGAGTAACACTGATAGCGCGGCAACCACAAAAACATATAAACCTGACGAGTTCCATTCGCATTGGAACCGCCATCTCTACAGCATTCCAGAAAACGCTTTTTGAACTAGCGAAGAGAATTTCAAGATTTCCAGTTGACGCGCTGACTCTTGATTGGTTTTGAGCGATATATTTTTCCAATAGATAGCTGAAAATTCTTCTTGCTTTTGCATATCTGGCACTGGAAGTTCAATAGCATAAAGCTCTTTTGTACGAATGCCTTTTACCGTACTTCCAGAAGAGCGAGCATAAATTAAATTTTGGACGAAAGGATGTAGCAACAAGAACATGAGATATTCATGTGTCACCTTCCCCTTAGATCGTAGCGCGATCAAGCGCTGGCCAATTGAGACTTTCTTATATTCACCAAGTAGAGCAACGTTTCCGAGCGGCGCTTCAGTGGTGAAAAGAATGTCATTTTTTTTGGGAAAACCTCTCGTCATCCATGCATCATAGTTTTCTTCAGGAATGTACTCCCTAGGCTCGTCATCGACGAACCCTTTCTTTACATTCTTCGCCGTTATCAAAGGAACCCCATGCTCCGACTTTTCTGGAGTTTTCCCTCTGTAGTCAATGTAATCAGCCAACTCCTGCAGTTTGTATTTATGAGCGTTCCTATAGCCAGAAGATGTAACGAGCTCGCCGAACATATCCAGAAACACAGCACGGAGGAAATCGTCGGCGAGTTGGATGGCCTGCTGGCGTTTGCGGCAGATTGCATCAGCCTTGTCGAGGATAGCCGCGATGCGCTTTTGTTCGGACAACGACGGAACAGGAATCATATTCTTCTTAAGAAATTTGAAATGCCGGCTATAACCAGCAGATTCTATATTCAATGACGACAAATAGTAGAATAAGAACTTCTTATCCAACTCAACCTTCGGCTCAAGAACTTTTGCACCATCGGCACCTAAGCAAAAAGGCTCATCTACAAATTTAAAAATCCGAGTATGGTCACCAAATACAATAGCAGGGCAACTGCCAACCGAAATCACTGACTTGTTATTTGTATATCCACCAAACTGCTGCTGCCCTTGATCAACAATAGGGAAACTTCCATGTTCCAAGTACTCAGATTTCTGCAGCTTCGAGTATTCGGATGTAGCATCTTTTATAGCATCACTGAACTGCAACACATTCCAATGTGCTGGAAATACTCGACTCACAGCATCCTCTCCAGCTCATCCAGATCCGTCAGTATTTCCTGCTCTAACCCCTTTAACCGTTGCAGAATCACCTTCGGGTCTTCGTACGCTTCCTGCTGGTACTCCACTTCCCTGTAGCGGTTAATGGAAAGGTCGTATTTGTTAGCCACAATGTTTTCAGCGGTGACAACAAAGGTTTTTTTGAATTTGTCACCAAACAACGTGTTGATTGTGTTGGTGCTGATATTACTATCAACCATCTGCCGATATTTGTGCCACTGGGCGATGGCGTCGGGCAGATCGTTGCCACCCTCGCCTTTCAGCTCGGAGCGTTTGTCATCCAGCGAGTAGCCGTCGGCCTGTAGGTCGTAGAACCATACGCGCTCAGTGCTGCCACCTTTGGTGAAAATCAGGATAGCTGTGCTGACCCCGGCATAGGGTTTGAACACGCCGCTGGGGAGGCTAACGATGCCTTCGAGCTGGTTGTTGTCGAGCAGTTCCTGACGCAGTTGTTGGTGGGCCTTGCTAGAGCCGAACAACACACCGTCCGGGACCACTACCGCAGCACGACCACCGAGCTTGAGCGAACGGAGGATATGGGCGACGAATAACAGTTCAGTCTTCTTGGTTTTCACCAGCCCGAGCACGTCGGGGTTGGTGTTGGTTTCATCCAGCGAACCCTTAAACGGCGGGTTGGCCAGCACCACGTCGAAGAAGTTCTGCTCCTGACGTGGAAAGTTTTCCTTGATGGATTTGCTCAGGGAGTCCTGATAGCGGATGTTCGCGCCACTCACCCCGTGCAACATCATGTTCATGCTGGAGACGCGCAGCATGGTGGTGTCGAAGTCAAAGCCCCAAAACATCTGGGTGTTTATGTGCTGGCGGTAGGGTTCGAGTAGATCTCCAGTGAAGTGCTGGTTGCCGTCTTCGTCGGTGAAGATACCCGCCTCGCTGGAATGCACACGGTTGAGGTATTCCATGGTGCGGGCGAGAAAGCCGGCAGTGCCACAGGAGGGATCGCAGATCACTTCTGTCGGTTGCGGGGCGATCAGCTCGATCATCGCATCGATGATATGGCGCGGAGTGCGGAACTGGCCGTTGATGCCGGCGGTGGTCAGCTTACTCAACAGATATTCGTAGATATCGCCCTTCACGTCGCTCTGGGTCAGCGGCAGGTCATTGACCATCTCCACAGCGGAGGTGAGCACTGACTCGTTCTTGATCTCCAAGTCAGCGTCTTGCATGTATTCGCTGATATGGCCAAGGCCTTCACGCTCACCGCCTTCACCCTCGGCGCTGCCCAACTGAGCGAAAAAGGGATAGACCTTCTGCTTAAGGTGCTTGTGCAGCTCTTTGCCGCTCATATTGCGGAATTTCTTCCAACGCAGCAGCTGACCTTCCGGGGTATTGGGAAATAGGCGCTCAAAGTCTTTGCCCGTGCGGTTGGCTTTGCGCTCCGCCACTTCCTCCTGCATATCGAGCATGCGAGCGAACATCAGGTAGCTGATCTGCTCAATTACCGTCAGTGGGTTGGTGATACCGCCGGTCCAGAACTTTTCCCAGAGCTTGTCGATATCGGTGCGGATTTTGCCGGTAAGCATTCAGTGGTCTCGGTCTAATAAGTTATTCGGCAGTCAGGCGGGGGTGCCTGATTGGCCGGTGTTTTTCAGGAAAGGTTTAAGCACAGTCACCAAATCGGTGACATCTGCCGGCGTAAACACGCCGTCGATACCTTCGTGGGAGATGCTGTCGAACGGCGGCTCGTAGAGTTTTTCCACCACGATGCTGCCGTGCTGGGCGATGTAGTTTTTCAGCAGGTTCATAAAGCGCACCTGCTGAGCAGTAAGGCCTGGGTGAGCATGGAGGAAGCTCTTGAAATGCTCCTCGATGGCGTATGGATCAAGGCCAATGATCTCGCGCACGGTGAGGTGCAACTGATCCGCCGTGCGGCCATAAAACTCGTTAAGCACCTCCAGGCTGACGCCGGGGTGGCTGGTGAGAATAGTCGAAGTGAGCGTTTTCAACTCAAACTCGGCAATGGGCTCACCCTGGTGGATTTTCTGCAAGGTTGGGTTGGCAACGAGCATGGCGCCAAGAATGTCTTTAAGACGACGGCGGTAAATCAAGGCTTCACTGGCGCCTGCAATACACACCGCTCGCCCATCATGCAGCACGTTACCGTCTTTGACCCTAGTGGTATCAACACCATAGCCTGGGCCAGTACTTGTTTGCCGGTACTTCATGATGCCCCGCAGTTCCTGGCGGGCGTTTTCCAACTTGTCGATGGTCGGCTGTTGCCAGAAATCAGCACTACGCACTTCGGCGATCAAAGCGTCCTTTTGGCGCACGGCTTGAATGTTGACCGCGAGCTTGTCCAGTTCGGCCAGCAGGGCAATTTTGCCGTCCTCGAAACAACTGGCCTGTTCGACCATGCAGCGCTGGATGCCCGCCATCAACTTGTCCAGGGCTGTAGCGTGTTTGTCTCGCAGCACCCGGGCCGACATCAGCGGGGCGATGGTGTTGCTCAAAAGATGCTGAGCTCTGCCATCGAACTGCCGCAGCAGATTGGTTTGCTGCAACTGGTGGACAAGGCGCAGCTCGCGCTTGACCGCCACACTGGTATCCGGCAGGTCATTGATATCTGCCCCCAGCAACGCAATGGCCGCGTCAAACGCTGGAGCATGATTGTGATGCAGTGCGACCCGAGCCAGCTCCAGACGTGCTTCGAAGGTGGTTTGCAGAAGAGACTTGTTGCCCGTGTCTTCCGGCTCCTGATACTCCTGCTCGAAGTAGTCGAAGTTGCCGTAGTGATCGAAGATCAGGAACTCGCTTTTATGCTTGCCTGGGCCGAACAGGTTAGGCCGCAGCCGGGTACCCCGGCCTATCATCTGCCAGAACTTGACCCAGGACTTGACCGGTTTGGCGAACACCAGGTTGACCACTTCCGGCACGTCAATACCGGTGTCCAACATGTCCACCGAGATCGCAATACGGAAGTCGTTATCCGGCCTTTTGAACTCCTTGATCAAGGTTTCAACGTGCGAAGTGGCGTTGTGGATAACTTTGCAGACCTTGGTGCCATATTGCGGATAGAGCTTGCAGAAAAGCCTTTCCAAATGCTCGGCATGGTCTTGGCGCTGGGCAAATACAATGGTTTTACCAACCAGCGACCCGGTTTCATCCTTGATGCCGTTATTGATCAAGTTCTCCAGAATGATGCGGTCAGTGTCTTCACTGAAAATTCTTCGACCAATGTCTCTGCCGGCAATGGTGGTGCGCTTGGCCTCTTCCTCGCCAAGATCCTCCTCAAGCTGGCGCTTCTGCTGATCGCTCAGATCGTTGTAGTGAATACCGTCACGCAAAAAATCGGTGGTGAGATCGCGAACGCGAAACGGCACCAGGTAAGGCGGTTCGTTGTTGATGGCAGCATCCAGACCAAATTCAAAGGTCGGGTCCGTGGTTTCACAGTCGAAAATATCGAAAGTGTTGCGGCTGATGAACTTTACCGGGGTCGCGGTGAGGCCAACCTGCAGAGCATCGAAGTAGTCGAACAGATCGCGGTATTTGTTGTAGATGCTGCGGTGACTTTCATCCGCGATGATCAGATCGAAGAAGCCCACGTCAAGCTGAGCAAAGCGGTTCATCATCCCCGGGTAGGTGGAGATGAAGATACGGGCGGTCTGATCCACCTGGTTGGTTTCGCCGATCACGCAACGTGGCTCGCTGGGCAGGTTCTGCTTGAAGGCTTCATCGGCCTGCACGCGCAGCTCCTTGCGGTCGCATAGAAACAGCACACGCTTGGCCCAGCCGGTGCGCAGCAGCAATTCAGCCAAAGCAATGGCCACACGGGTCTTGCCGGTGCCAGTGGCCTGGATGATCAGGGCCTTGCGGCGTTGCTGCTGAAAATGTGAAGCAACGGTCTTGATCGCTTCGATCTGGTAAGGGCGGTCGGCGATACTCAGCTCGGGGTTGTGTTTTTCAACCTCGGCGATGCGGTACTGCCGCTGATAAATCAGGTACTCAAGGCTGTCTTTGCTGTAGAGGCCATACACCGGTCGATAGGTGTTGTACTGCTGGTCGTCCCAAATAAAGGTTTCGTAGCCGTTGCTGTAGAAGATCACCGGTCGCTGCATGCCCATGCGCTCAAAGCCATCGGCGTACATGCGCGCTTGCTCACGCCCAGCCTGCAGGCTGGTATTACCCGATCTCTTGGCTTCAATCACCGCCAGGGGCTGGCCGTTGTCACCCCACAACACATAATCCGCGCGCCCCTTACCGGAGGTGTTGCCGGGAAAGTCGACTTCCACCTCTTGACCGACCTGAGCAGGGTTACTGACCTCCCAACCGGCCTGCACCAGCATGGCGTCAATCAGCTGTGCACGGGTCTTGGCCTCATTCCATTGCAGGCTGTCAGCAACCTTCTGGCTCTGCTGTTGCCGCTTGTCTTGATCAGGCTTGGCCGGCGGCTCGAGTTTATCGAAATTACGGGTGCGCTCTTGCTCCAGCTTATCCATGACACGCTGAAGCTCTTCCTGCTGCTTTTGCAGCTCCTTCTCATAGTTGGAAACGGATTGCTGGAGTTGGCTGAGTGCAACGGTCGGGTCCTTGACTTCAACCAAGGTTGGCAATGCCGCCTGGGCAACGCCGTAGTATTTGACGGCCATGTATTTGGCCAATTCATGGGTGGTACTTAAGGCCAGCTTGGCATTACGCAAATCACCCTCGCCGCCATGGGCCGTTTCGTTACCCTGAATGCGCAGGAAGTTGATCTGATAGATCAACGACTTGCTCACGCAACTGGTGAACACAGAGTTCTTCACCAAGTCGTAGAGGCTCGACTGCGGTAGGCGCGGCAGCAGCTCTTCCTTGTAGATGGCTTTGGTCAACTCTTCGGCAAAGCTGCGCAAGCGTGTCAGCGCGCTGCCCGGATCGATATACAGTACCGCTTCTGCAAGACCAGCCAGGTTGGCCAGCAGCTCGTTACCGGGGCGAAGAAACTCGAAATTAACTGATTTCATAAAGGCTATTCTGTCCATATCGATCCTATAGCGAGGACCGTGCCAGTTTTACTCGATACCGTATCGATCCATCCAATTGCTCAACGTCTGCTGGCTTTTGAGGCCTAGCAGACTGGCAGCTCGGGTTTTGTTATGGCCGGTAATCGCCAGTGCCTTACGCAGATAGCGGCTCGCAACCAAAGAAATTAGTTCTTGTATATCAATGCCTTGCGAGACATCCATGGCCATTAAATCGGCCTCCGTCTGCGGTAGTTTGAACAATGCCTGCTCGAGGTCATTAGCGACTATAAGGTCCCCCTGGCACCAGAGGGCAGCGCGAAGCAAGGTGGACTGCAACTCACGGACATTGCCACGCCAAGGGTGCTGAAGGATAAGTTTTTTTGCGTCTTCGGAAATTTTCTTATTACCCAAACTCGGGTCCTGGTTAGTAATACCAGCCAATAGTCTCTCGCAAAGCAGAAGTAGATCGCCCTCACGCTCTCTGAGCGGTGGGAGGTGCAAAACACCTACGGCAATACGGTAGAAAAGGTCTTCACGAAAGCGCCCTTCAGCCACTGCCTGCATCAGGTTGCGGTGAGTGGCAGCGATCAGCCGTACATCAACCTTAAGCTCCTGGCACGCCCCCACTGGAGTGAGGGTGCCTTCCTGAAGCACCCGCAGAAGGCGTACCTGTACATCAGGCGTCAACTCGCCAAACTCATCCAGAAACAGCGTACCGCCGTGGGCTTGCTGAAAAACACCCGCTCGATCTGCCACGGCCCCGGTGAATGCACCTTTTTTGTGGCCAAACAATATGGAGTCGATCAGCTCAGGCGCAAGGGCACCGCAGTTAACCGCAATAAAAGGCTCTTTAGAGCGCGGCCCGGCATTATGAATAGCTCTAGCGAAGAGCTCTTTGCCTGTTCCGGTTTCACCGTAAACAAGTACAGGAACCTGCTTCAGAGCCAGAATCCGTGCCTGCTCTTTGAGTGCGAGCATGCGCTCGCTGCGCGTGACAATACTGTCGAAGGCAGCATCCACGGGCGTGTCGAGCCCAGCGAGCTGGACCAGCTTATCGGTACTGATCGCATTAGCCGCCGGAACATACTCGGCCGAGATTTCGAACGGCACCTCGACCTGCTGAACACCCTGCTCCAGGGAAGACTGGTAAAAAGTTGCCGCATAGCGAGCCTTGCCCAGAAGAATCCAGACTGCTTGCATAGCGGGTGTACCCGGGCTGAGCAGAATAGAGAGTTGCGTACCTGACACACTCAGATGCTTCAAGCACTCGCTTGCTACTTGATAGATCTCTCCAAAATGAACAGGAGAAGACAAAGTTGCGTAGTGCGCGGTGATCGGCACATCAACCTGCTCACGGAGCCAGTCCAGATAAGGCTCAACGCGCTCCTCAGGATACGAGCAAAGCAACTGGACGCTCTCTACAGGCACAGCTTTTAACGTGGACAGAATCGGGCCCGTCTCCCCGCCTGAAACCGCCTTCAGATCATTTGCGCCAACCCAACTGACCAATACACGTTGCTGTATCACCACTGCCCCTTTACTCCCGACCTGCCTCTTGTCTATCAGCAGACAGGAGAAAAATGTGCGCCAGTTCGCGGCCTGGATAGTAAACCATCAGTTGCTTAGGGTCTTGATGCACCTGCCTTACACAGCGAGCCTGCAGTATCTGGCTCGCTGAAAGGCAATGAAGAACGCATTTCCAGCTTGAGATTCAATCAACCCCTCGCCGCGCCACCTCCAACAGATCCACCCCTTCCCGAAGCAGCAGATAAGCCGCGTTGGTCAGCCGATAGAGGTCAGCATCATCAATGCCCCTGATCGTGACAGACGTGAGACTTTCCAGAAGATCCGTTCCTGCCTTGATCCGCTGGTGAGCACAATCCAGCACGCGAGCTGCCGGCTCATCACTATCGATCAGCAGAACAGGACAATCAGGAAAATTGGTTTGCAGCGGTATGTACTTCGACATGACATGTCATCCCTAACTTGGTGGAGAAGACTGCCGATCTCGTCGCCAAACGAGAGGGTGGCAGCTGTACGCAGGTTGGCGAACCGGTAAGTTAGTAAACCCGGCAGACCCGAAGGCCTCCCGCGCACAGCCGCCATAGATCGCCACTGCCCGTACAAAAATGCACGCGCAAGAGGTCGATGACGCGACTGCGCCTAACTTAAAACGGATCGCCAAATCCGGCCGCTGATTTTGCAGCGACGGGCGGAACTATAGTGGCTGCTACTGAGCAGATGCAAGATGACTTAGTGACTGCAGTTTTCAGTAATTTGACCTTGCGAAACGCCATCAAAAACAAACCACGGATGCTCCCAACAGAGGCAGTGGGTGATACCAGCCAATCGGCATCGCTAACCGGTTCTTGGGTAGTAACCCGTCTTGCCAGCCCTCAAAGTGTTATCGCAGGCAAACCCCGCCACTTGGTGACCAGAATTTTCCGCCTCAACCTCGCGCCCGCTGCCGCAGCAGCGCCAGGAAAATCTCCAGCTCCCGACTCTGCGGTTCATCCTTTCTCAACATCACCCCGAACGGGCTCAGCTGTTCTTCGATCTCCAGGTCCAGGGCCGTCAGCAAGCCGGTGTGCACGTGGTCGCGGACCACGGTGTCGGTGAGGACCAGGATGGCATCGGTGATCTGTACCAGTTGCAACATGGCGAACACCGAGGTGCATTCGATGACGTCGCTGGGGGAGGCAACGTCGAGGCGGGCGAAGGCACTTTCCAGGGCCACGCGGGCGGGGCTGGTGTCGGGCTGGAGGATCCACGGCCAGGCTTCGACCATGTCCGCCAAATCGGGGGCGGCAACCTGGGTCAGGGGGTGGCCGGCGCGGACAACGACGGCCAGGTGTTCGTTGCCCAGGGGTTCGAAGGCGAAGCGCTGGCGGTCCTGGGCGTGGGACAGGCGGGCAATGGCGACGTCGATGCGGCGCTGGTCCAGCAGTTCGCTGAGCTGGTCGCTGGTGTCGCCCATGATCCGCAGGCGCAGCAGGGGGTGGCTGGCTTTCATTTCGGCGATGGATTGCACCACCAGATCCGGCACCGCGCCCATGATCGCGCCCACCGACAGGTAGCCATAGCCACCGGCCTGGCGGTCGGCCAGGTCTTCGGCGCAGCGCTCCAGGCCGTTGAGGGCGGCGCGGGCGAAACGCAGCAGTTCTTCACCGAGGACCGTGGCGCGCATGCCTCGGGATTGACGCTCGAACAGGGTGCAGCCGAAGGCTTCTTCGATTTCCTGGAGCATGCGCGTGGTGGCCGGCTGCGACATGTTCAAGGCTTCGGCCGCGCGGTGCAGGTTCTGGCTGTTGCCCAGGGTCACCAGCATCAGCAGGTGCTTGTAGCGCAGGCGGTTGAACAGGCTGCGGGCAGTGATCGGCGTCGACATGAAAGGCACCTTGTTTGTTGTTCTGATACCCGGAGGGTATCGCAACGGACCAATCCCCTATTAGCTTTTGCACAGCGGCTTTGTTATTTCAAAGCCCCGGACAATAACCATGGAGCTGCCTGTGAGCGCCCTCGCCCCGACCGCCTATGCCGGTCCGATCATCGATTGTCATATCCACCTGTTCGATCCGTACCGACCCCAGGGCATTCCCTGGCCAACTCCGGCGGACGCCATCTACAAGCCGCATTTGCCGGAAGATTACTGGCAGGTAGCAGCCAGGCATTCCATCACCGGGGTCATCGCCGTGGAGGCCAGCCCCTGGATCGGAGATAACCGCTGGCTGCTGGAAACCCTGCGCGGCGACCCACGGATGCTGGGGTTTGTCGGCAACCTGGACCCGGCCGACCCGGGGTTTCGCCAGGCGCTGGAAGGGCTGGCCGCGGAGCCGCTGTTTCTAGGCTTGCGCTACGGCAACCTGTGGGATCGGGACCTGTTGGAGGATCAGCAAAAGCCCGGTTTCATCGACAACCTGCGAGCCTTGGCCAAAAGCGGGCGCAGCCTGGACAGCGCCAACCCGGATGGACGTTTGCTGGATGCATTGCTGAAGCTCAGTGACCGCCTGCCGGAGCTGCGGATCATCATCGATCACCTGCCCAACGCCCAGGTGCTGCCCGGCGAGGAGAAGGACTTCGAGCGACGGGTGAAGGCACTGGGAGAACGGCCCAATGTGCTGGCCAAGCTGGCGGAGATTCCTCAGGTGGGCGAACAGGGGGTGATTGTCGAGCCGGGGTTTTATCGGGATCGGCTGGAGTTGCTGTGGCAGGCCTTTGGCGAGGACCGGTGTTTCTTTGGCAGTGATTGGCCCAACAGCGAGTTGGTGGCGAGTTTTGACAGCACCCTGGGGTTGGTGCGGCGTTGCATGGCGCAGTACTCGCCTGCCGCCCAGGAGAAATTCTTCCATCGCAATGCCGCGCGAGCCTACTGCCTGGGTTGATTCGCCCAGCCGGCCCAGCTGTAGGAGTGGTCGGGCGACGCTGCGTTTGCCGGCGAAGGGGCCTTGAGTCTTGTACCCGCCTTGAGGGCGCGTTCGCTGGCAAGCCAGCTCCTACGATGGAGTACGGTGCGGATCAGGCCCCAATCGATACCCTGAGCGCATCAGTCTTAAGTTTATTTGAATTAGTCCGCATCAATCTGCCTCCGTAGACTCATCCCCATGCACTGAGGCAGCCGTCGTGCTGCCCTTCCCTTGCGCCTCGATAAATCCAATAAGGAACCGGCGTGATGAACAGCGTCCACTTGCCTTGCCCTTACTCCAGCAGTCCATTCGCCCCCCTCCGTATTCCCCGACACCGCGGCTGAGCGCCTCAGCCCGGGTCTTCAACGCGTCCGCACTTTGCCCCTTTGCCTTGCAGGAGAGCTTCATGAGCACACCGACCATCAAGTACGTTCGCGCTTTCACCCTCACCGGAGGCGGCGCCGACTATCACGACCAGGCGGCCGGCCACTGGATCGACGACCACATTTCCACGCCCATGGGCCGCTATCCCGAGTACCGCCAGAGCCGCCAGAGCTTCGGCATCAATGTGCTGGGCACCCTGGTGGTGGAGATCGAAGCCAGCGACGGCAACGTAGGTTTTGCGGTGACCACCGGTGGTGAGATCGGTGCCTTTATCGTCGAGAAGCACCTGGCGCGTTTCCTCGAAGGGGCCAAGGTCACCGACATCGAAAAGATCTGGGACCAGATGTACCACGCGACCCTCTACTACGGCCGCAAGGGCGTCGTCCTCAACACCATCTCCGGGGTCGACCTGGCGCTCTGGGACTTGCTCGGCAAGATCCGCAAGGAGCCCGTGCACCAACTGCTGGGCGGGGCGGTACGCGATGAGTTGCAGTTCTACTGCACCGGCGCCCGCCCGGATCTGGCCAAGGAAATGGGCTTTATCGGCGGCAAGATGCCCCTGCAACACGGCCCCGCCGAAGGCGAGGAAGGCCTGCGCAAAAACCTCGAACACTTGGCCAATATGCGCGAGAAAGTCGGCGACGATTTCTGGCTGATGTTCGACTGCTGGATGAGCCTGGACCTGAACTACGCCACGCGCCTGGCCAAGGGCGCCGCCGAGTTCGGCCTGAAGTGGATCGAAGAGGCCCTGCCGCCAGACGATTACTGGGGCTACGCGGCGCTGCGCAAGAACGTACCGAGCGGCATGCTGGTGACCACCGGCGAGCACGAAGCCACGCGCTGGGGCTTCCGCATGCTGCTGGAAATGGGTTGCTGCGACATCATCCAGCCAGACGTCGGCTGGTGTGGCGGGATCACCGAGCTGATCAAGATCTCGGCCCTGGCCGATGCCCACAACGCCCTGGTCGTGCCTCACGGCTCGTCGGTGTACAGCTACCACTTCGTGATCACCCGCACCAATAGCCCGTTCGCCGAGTTCCTCAACATGTCGCCCAAGGCCGACCAGATCGTGCCGATGTTCGCCCCGCAACTGCTCGGTGAGCCGGTACCGGTCAACGGTCGCATGCGCGCTTCGGTGCTGGACAAGCCAGGCTTCGGGGTCGAGCTCAATCCCGAGTGCACCCTGCACCGCCCCTACGTTCGCTGATCAAGGAGTCGTGCCATGCACACCCGCGCCTTTCGCATGAACCTCGACCCCGGCCAGGAACAGGAGTACCTGCGCCGCCACGATGAAATCTGGCCGGAGCTGGTGGCGCTGCTGCGGGGCGCCGGGATCGAGGACTACCGGATCTTTCTCGATACCGAAAGCCACGCCCTGTTCGCCGTGATGACCCACCAGGAGCCACACGGTCTGGATGACCTACCCCAGCACCCGGTGATGCAACGCTGGTGGCAGTACATGAAAGACATCATGCCCAGCCAGGCCGACGGTTCGCCGTGCAGTGTCGAGCTCAGGCCGATGTTCGACCTGCCACGGACCTGAACCCGGCCGGCGCCCGGCGCCGGCCCCAACCGCCGATAACAATAAGAAGGAAAGCGCAACGTGGAAATCATCTTTCTGGGAGTGATCCTGCACTTCATCGGAGGCTTCGCTTCCGGCAGTTTCTACATCCCCTACAAAAAGGTCGAAGGCTGGGCCTGGGAAAGCTACTGGATCGTCGGCGGCCTGGTGTCCTGGCTGCTGGTGCCGGTGATTGCCGCACTGCTGACGGTGCCGGGCTTTGTCGAAATCCTGCGCAACGCCGACAGCGTGACCCTGTTCTGGACCTACTTCTTCGGCGTGCTCTGGGGCATCGGCGGGCTGACCTTCGGCCTGACCATGCGCTACCTGGGTTTGTCCCTGGGCATGTCGCTGATCATGGGCCTGACCTCGGCCCTGGGGGCGCTGATGCCACCGATCTACCGCGACCTGTTCACCGACGCCCAGGCCGGCACCTTCACCGAGATGCTCGGCAACCCGGGGGGCAACTGGGTGCTGATCGGGGTCCTGGTGTCGCTGCTGGGCATCGCCCTGTGCGGCCGCGCCGGGCTGGTCAAGGAGCGGGAAGTGCCGGACAGCACCAAGTTCCAGAGCGTCAAGGAATTCTCCCTGGCCAAGGGCGCCCTGGTGGCACTGATTTCCGGGGTGCTCAGTGCCTGCTTCAGCTACGGCATCGCCGCCGGCCAGCCCCTGGCGGAAGCGGCCATCGCCCACGGCGCCAATAGCCTGTTCCAGAACAACGTGACCTTCATGGTGATCATGTGGGGCGGCCTGACCACCAACGGCATCTGGTGCCTGTGGCTCAACTACCGCAACCGCAGCTTCCACAACTACACCGACCGCAGCACCCCACTGCTGCGCAACTACCTGCTGGTGGCCGTGGCCGGGACCCTGTGGTTCCTGCAGTTCTTCTTCTACGGCATGGGCGCCAGCCGCATGCACAACGACGCCAGCTCCTGGGTGTTGCACATGTCCTTCATCATCATCGTGTCCAACGTCTGGGGCCTGTACTTCCGTGAATGGCAAGGCACCAGCGCCCGCACCAAACAGGTGCTGCTACTGGGCATCGCGGTGATCCTGGCGTCCATCGCCATGGTCGGCTACGGCAACTACCTCGGCTGATCCCCTTTTTAAAAACAGGAGTCTCTCCATGTTGCTCAAAGACAAGACCGTCATCATCACTGGCGCTTCCCGTGGCATCGGTCGCGCCGCCGCTCTGGAATGCGCTCGCCAGGGTGGCCGCGTGGTGGTCGCCCACAGTGGCAGCGCCCAGGGCCACGAGGCCGCATGTTCATTGCTCAAGGAGATCGAGACCTTTGGCGGCCAGGCGATCCAGATCGGCAGCGACGCCGCCGATCTGGACACCGGCGAGCGCCTGGTGGACGCCGCAGTCGAGGCCTTCGGCAGTGTCGATGTGTTCGTCAACAACGCCGGCATCTGCCCCTTCCACTCCTTCCTCGACATGCCCAAGGAGGTGTACCTGAAGACGGTGAACACCAACCTCAACGGCGCCTACTTTGCGGTGCAGGCCGCGGCCAACCAGATGAAGCGCCAGGGCAGCGGCGGCTCGATCATCGCCGTCAGTTCCATCAGCGCCCTGGTGGGTGGAGGCATGCAGACCCACTACACACCGACCAAGGCCGGCCTGCATTCGCTGATGCAGTCCTGCGCCATTGCCCTGGGCCCGTACGGCATTCGCTGCAACTCGGTGCTGCCAGGGTCCATTGCCACCGACATCAACAAGGACGATTTCGCCAACCCGGAGAAGCGCGAATACATGGTCAAGCGCACGCCCCTGGGCCGCCTCGGCGAACCGGAGGACATCGCCGGGCCCATTGTCTTCCTCGCCTCCGACATGGCGCGCTACGTCACCGGCGCCGCGCTGCTGGTAGACGGCGGCCTGTTCGTCAACCTGCAATAACCCGGGAGCCTCGCCATGCATATGCCACACAACCGCTTCAAGGCCGCCCTCGCGGGCGGCGACACCCAGTATGGCGTCTGGGCCGGCTTTGCCAGCGGCTACGCCGCGGAAATCACCGCCAGCATCGGCTACGACTGGCTGCTGATCGACAGCGAACACGCGCCCAACAGCGTGCCCGGCATCCTCGCCCAATTGCAGGCCGTAGCGCCCTACTCCAGCGCCCCGGTGGTGCGTGCGGTGAATGGCGACAGTGCGCTGATCAAGCAACTGCTGGATATCGGCGTACAGAGCCTGATGGTGCCCATGGTGGAAAGCGCCGAGCAGGCCCGGGCCCTGGTACGCGCCATGCGCTACCCACCCCACGGCATTCGCGGCGTAGGTGGCGGCCTGGCCCGGGCCACCCGCTGGGACGCAGTGCCCGACTACCTGGCCACGGCCCATGAAGAGCTGTGCCTGATCGTGCAGGTGGAGTCGCGCCTAGGGGTTGAGAACGCCGCGCAAATCGCCGCTGTGGAAGGGGTGGACGCAGTGTTCATCGGCCCGGCTGACCTGTCTTCCGGCCTGGGCTTTCCCGGCAACCCGGGACACCCCGAGGTACAGGCGCAGATCCGCCACGCCATCGACGCCACCCTGGCGGCTGGCAAGGTGGCGGGGATTCTCGCGCCCTTCGAGGAAGACGCCCGACGCTACCAGCAATGGGGCTGCCGCTTTATCGCCGTGGGCATCGACATCAGCCTGTTCCGCCAGGCGGCGCTGAGCAACCTGGCGTGTTATCGCCAACCGGAGCACACCGCTGCAACGCCCCCCTCCCGCACTTACTGAGCTTTGAGGAGCCCTGGCCATGAGCCTGTCCCTACCGATTTACCAGAACTACATCAACGGCACTTTCCGCTCCAGCGTCGAGCACCTGCCGGTGAGCAACCCGGCTACCGGCGAACTGCTGTCCCACGTTCCGGACTCGACCCGGGAAGACGTCGACCAGGCCATCACCGCCGCCCGCGCCGCGCAGAAAGACTGGGCCCGTACCCCGGCCAACGAGCGCGGCCGGTACTTGCGGCAGATCGCCACGCAAATCCGCGCCAACGTGCCGCAGCTGGCGCGCACCATCACTGCTGAGCAGGGCAAGATCTCGGCCCTGGCGGAAGTCGAAGTCAACTTCACCGCCGACTACCTGGACTACATGGCCGAATGGGGCCGGCGCATCGAAGGCGAGATCATCAACAGCGACCGCCCCGGCGAGAACATCTTCCTGTTCCGCAAACCCCTGGGCGTGGTGGCCGGTATCCTGCCGTGGAACTTCCCGTTCTTCCTCATCGCCCGCAAGCTGGCGCCGGCGCTGATCACCGGCAACACCATCGTCATCAAGCCCAGCGAGGAAACCCCGAACAACTGCTTCGAGTTCGCCCGGCTGGTAGCCGCAACCGACTTGCCGGCCGGGGTCTTCAACGTCGTCAGCGGCGCCGGCAGCGTTGGCGGGCAACTGAGCAGCCACAGCGGTATCGACATGATCAGCTTCACCGGCAGCATCGCCACCGGGGCGCGGATCATGGCCGCAGCCGCCCCCAACCTGACCAAGCTCAACCTGGAGCTGGGAGGCAAGGCACCGGCCATTGTCCTGGCCGATGCCGACCTGGATCTGGCGGTCAGGGCCATCCGCGATTCGCGGATCATCAACACCGGGCAAGTGTGCAACTGCGCCGAGCGGGTCTATGTACAACGCAGTGTCGCCGAGCCCTTTATCGAGCGCATCGCCCACGCCATGAGCGCCACCCGCTACGGCGATCCGCTGGCGGACAGCAGCGTGGAAATGGGCCCGCTGATCAACCAGGCGGGGCTGGACAAGGTGGCGGAAAAGGTTCGCGTGGCTCGTGCTCAGGGTGCGCAGTTGATAACCGGTGGCCAAGTGGCGGACAGGCCTTCGGGCTTCCACTACCAGCCCACGGTGCTGGCCGCTTGCAGCGCCGAGATGGCGATCATGCAAGAGGAAATTTTCGGCCCGGTGCTGCCGATCCAGATCGTCGACGACCTGGACGAAGCCATCCAGCTGGCCAACGCCAGCGACTACGGCCTGACCTCGTCGGTGTTCACCCGCGACCTGGGCAAGGCCATGCACGCGGTGCGCGAGCTGGACTTCGGCGAGACCTACATCAACCGCGAACACTTCGAAGCCATGCAGGGCTTCCACGCCGGGGTGCGCAAGTCCGGAATCGGCGGCGCCGACGGCAAGCACGGGCTCTACGAGTACACCCACAGCCACGTGGTCTACCTGCAAAGCTGAACCTCGCCGGGCCTGCCCTCTCAAGCCCGGTTTTTTCCGCAATTGCGCGAACGGCGTGGCCACCACGTCGCGGATCACTGCGCCCCGAATACACCCGGCACAGGGCTGTGCCCACAACAATAACAACAGGTGAATCTGCTCATGAATACACAGGTTTCCAAGGCTTTGATCGGCATGCTCGCCAGTGGCTTTTGCGGGGTGGCCCTGGCTGCCGGACCGTTGAACCCGGAGTCGCCCTGGCTGCTGGGAGATTGGAACGGCGAACGCCAGAAGCTCTCGGCGCAAGGCTTCGACTTCACCCTGAAATACGTCGCCGAGTTGGGCTCCAATCTGGCCGGCGGCTACGACAAGAGCAGCACGGCGCGCCTCAGCGACCAGATCATCCTCGGGGTCGACATGGACCTGAACAAGCTCCTGGGCTGGCAGGACGCGACCCTGCGCATCGGCATTGGCGAGCGCCATGGCCGCGACATCAGCAACGACCGCGTGCACCATCCCGACGCCACCGGCATGACCTCGACCATGGAAGTCTATGGCGGCGGCAACGCCTGGCGCCTGTCGCAGCTGTGGTACGAGCAGAAATTCTTCGACCGCAGGCTCGCGGTGAAACTCGGCCGCTTCGGCCACGGTGAAGACTTCGACCAATTCCCCTGCGAGTTCCAGAACGTGACCCTGTGCGGCTCCCAGGAAGGCAACTGGAACGGTGCGTGGAACAGCTTCCCCATCAGCCAGTGGGCGATCCGCGCGCGCTATCAATTCACTCCGGAGTTCTATGTACAGGCCGGTGCCTACGACAAGAACCCCGGCAACGCCGAAGTGAGCAACGGCTTCAAGCCGTTCATCGCCGGCTCCATAGGCACCAGCTTCCCCGTGGAAGCGGTGTGGAAAGGCCGGATCAACGACCTCTCTTCCGAGTACCACCTGGGCTATTACTACAGCGATGTGGACGGCCGCGATCCGCTCAAGGACGCCAACGGCAACCCCGCCGCCCTCAGCGGCCAGCCCTACCGGAAATACTCGGACAACAGCGGCTGGTGGCTCTCGGCACAGCAGCAGTTGACCACTGTGGACGGCAACAACAAACGCGGCCTGAACGTTTTTACCAACCTGACCTTCAACGATCCTGACAGCAGCTTCATCGAGAACCTGATCCAGGTCGGCCTGATCTACCGCGGGCCTTTCGCTTCACGGCCCGACGACACCATTGGCCTGGGCGCTTCAAGGCTCAAGGTCAACGACCGGGTCAGCCGCAATGCCGAACTGATCAATGCCGGCAACGGTGTGAACTCAATGGCTGACGGGCTCTACGTACCGGAGCAGAAACGCGAGTACAGCGTCGAGATCAACTACGGCTATCAGGCGACCCGCTGGCTGATGGTGCGACCCAACCTGCAATACGTGAAGTACCCGGGCGGCCTGACCCAGACCGACTCGGCGCTGGTGGGCGGGGTGCAGTTCATCGCCGACTTCTGATGCACCATCACGCGCCCTGCCCAAGCCTCATGATGAGAGGCTGTCCTGGCGGGGCGCAACTTGCTACATTCGCCTCCCCCCGGACAGGAGGTCCCCATGCTGTGCCATCCGCTGTGCAACCAGCCCTTCGAGCCAGAACTCCGTGATTGGGTCAGCTGTTTCATGGGCTATGACATGCCCCCGGAGCGGGATGCCGAACTGAGCCGCTACAACCCCAACGACCCCGAAGACCGCGAATACCTGATCCGCCACCACGCTCTGAGGCGCGACTACCCCCAGCAGAATTTCCGTCATCGGCACCGGTTGGTGCAGGTCCTGGAAGCGGCCCTGGATGACCCGGACTACGATTTCAAGCAGGTCTGGGAGCCGATCGAGGATGACGACGAATACGATCAATGGCCCAGCCGCTGGCCGGCGGTGATCGACGACAGCCGGGACTTCTTCCAGCGTCTGCTGATCGCGGCCCGGGAGCTGTGGCACGAAGATCTGACCCGCGCGCAGTTACCTTCACTGGCAGAGTGCCGGGCGATCCCGGAGCGAGACCGGGGCACCCGCGACTGGCTGTTCAACATCGACAACAGCGAGGCCTGGCGAGCGGTCTTCAATGAGGCGGCCACGCCCTATGACTTCAATACCCAAGGCCCGGTGTTTCAAGGCGAGCAACTGAGCCTGCAACTGTATGGCGACCTGGGGCGTCTGTCCGTGCCTTCCACCTGGCCGGCGAGCCAGGCCCCGACCCACTGCCGCTTGCTGCTCAAGGTGCAGGGCATCAGCGAACTGGCGCTCAGCGGTACGCGCTTCGACGGCCGCCTGCGCACCCAGCTCACCCGTCTCAACCCCGGTTATCACCTGCGCCTGGAAATCGGCTTCGACTGCGTGATCGAATGCGTGGCGCTGTCCGTGAACATCAGCGACGTCGAAGGAGTACGCGATGAAAAGCAACTTTGAAGTGGCCCTGGAGCGTCAGGAAATGCCCCAGTTCTTTCGCGGCCAGGGCCAGTACCTGACCCGGGATGGCGATTGGGACGAGCACCTGTACTGCATCAACTGGCCGGGGATCTTCGCTTACCTGCGGGACCACGCCGATGGCGCACAACAACTGAGCAGCGCCTTCGAGCTCTACGCCTACAGCGTTGGGGAAACCATCGAGGATTGCTTCGGCCTGCGGGAAAACCTGTTCTGTTACTACTCGACCCGGACCTGCTGGGCGCCCGAGAGCGACGATCTGCTGGGGCAATTGCCGGAGCCTTGCCGGCGGCGCATCGTGCAGCGCCTGAGCTGGTATCGCTGGCAGGTGGAAAATCACGCCCGGCTACTGCCGGAACGGGCCCGGCGCATGACCGCGGACGGTGCCTGCGCCGAGTTCATCGACCTGCCAGCCTTGCCCTACAACTGAACCCGGCGGCCGCCGGGATTATTCATCCTCGGCGGCTTGGGCGGCCTGCGGCGCTTGCTCGGCATCGTCCTGCGCCTCGGGGTCGGCGCCCTCTTCGGCCTCTTCCAGGCCAAAGTCCTTGCGACTCTCCTTGATGGCCTGACGGATATCCGCGCCCTTGATCGGGCAGTTCAACATTGCCGCTATACGGTCGATGCGGGGTGCCATGACCGGCCTCTCACTTTCTGGAAACTGCGCAGATAGTGCGCGCTTTCCCCGGCGACAGCCAACCCCCGCGCTTTATTGACGACGCAAGGCTTGCAGGCGCGCGTCCAGATCCTCCTGTGGGTACTGCTCATGCAGCTGCAGCAGCAGCTCGGCCGCCTCGCGGCTCTGGCCGCCTTCCCACAGGCGCAAGACCGCCTGAAGCTGCTCATCCAGCCGCTTGATGGTCCGGGGTTCGACCGGGGCCGACATGCGCTTGGCCAGCTTGCTCGACTCAGCCTTGGGCTTGGCCACCGCAGGTGGTGCTGCATCGCTTAGCGCTTCCATCTCTGGCGCCGCGGCAAAACTGCCCACAGGGGCTGCCGCAGTCATGGGCTCAGGGGCATTCAAGGCCCCGGCTAGCTCGGCGGAGCGTGGCGCCGCCTGGCGCGCCATGGGTGCCGCTGGGGCTGGAGCGGGCGCGGGGACAAAGGCCTGCTCTTGTGGATAGTGCTCCGGGGAAGGTCGCAGCAAGCCGATGACCAGCGCTACGCCAAACAGGCTGGCAAAGGCCAGTTGATAGCGCGGCCGCTGGCAGGCGCGCATCCAGCGCTGCCAAAGGCTCGGCTTGGGCGCAAGGGCTTCACGGCGCGCGGTGGCCAGGATCAGGGCATCCAGATGGGCCGGTGGCTCCTGGGCGCCGTGTTGGCGGATGTGCGCCAGCATCTGCTCTTCAGGGGACGGGGTCTGTCGGGCGTCAGTCATGTGAGTACCTCCTCGGCCAGGAGCCGACGCAATTTTTTCAGCGCATAACGGAAACGGCTTTTCACCGTTTCCAGGGGCGCCTGGGTCAGGCTGGCGATCTCTGGCAGTTCCAGGTCGCCGTGGGCCCGCAGCAGGAACACTTCGCGCTGGTCTTCGGGCAAGTCCTGCAAGGCGGCTTCGATGCGCTGCTGGTCGCGGCACAGGCTCAGTTGCTGTTCGGGGCCGGGAGCCTGGTCGGTTGCGCCGTGCAGTTGTTCGTCGTAGCTGTCGTGCAGCGGGTTGCGCTGGCCGTGCTTGCGCCAGTGGTCGATCAGGCGGTTGCGCGCGATCTGATACAGCCAGGTACGAAAGCTGGCCCGGCCCTGGGGTTGGCTGGCGCTGCGGATCAGGCTGAGCCAGGTGTCCTGGTAGACCTCTTCCGCCAGCTCGGCCTTGCCGCACAGGCCCAGCACAAAACCATACAGGCCCTGGCGGTGGCGCTGGTACAGCACCTCGAAAGCCGCCGGATCTCCGGCGCGATAACGCGCCAGCAGCGCTTCATCGCTGCTGGCATCGGTGGACAGTTGGGGAGCAGACATGGGGCGGATGAACTCCTGTTCACTGCTCGTTATGGGTCTATTCAAGGCGGCTCTGCACCTGGCTCATGTCCACGGGCTGCGCCTCGGCCTGGGGCGCATGCCCGGCCTGGGTGTTCGGCGCCTGAGTTTGCAGGCTTTGCGCCAGTTCCACCAGTTGCACGAATTCGCCCCGCAGCCCGTAAGGATCGTCGCCCTTGGCGCCCCGGGCCAGCTTGGCGGTGTCGCTCAGGCTGAAGTTGCCGGTGTAGCGGCCGTCCTTGAGTTGCTGGGAGAACGCCGCCACCGCAGCGGCGAAGCGCAGGTCCGGGCTGGCGGCGGAAAGGCTGGCCGGCTGCTGCGCGCTGATCGGCCGTTCGATCAGGCGGCTGCTGCCCCCTTGCGGCGCCTTGTAGCGCACCCGCAGCATCGCCAATTCGCCCTGCTTACCGCCCTGTTGCGGCGCCTTGGCCGGTGTATAACGCAGGGGCTCCAGCCAGCCCTTCTCCCCCGCCGGGACGATTTCATACAAGGCGGTCACCGTATGCCCAGCGCCGATTTCCCCGGCATCGACCTTGTCGTTGCTGAAATCTTCACGCTTGAGGGCACGGTTCTCATAACCCAGCAGGCGGTATTCGCTGACCTGGGCCGGGTTGAACTCCACCTGCAGCTTCACGTCCTTGGCCACCACTGCCAGGGTCGAGCTGAGCTGGTCCACCAGCACCTTGCGCGCTTCGCGCAGGTTGTCGATGTAGGCGTAGTTGCCGTCACCGGCATCGGCCAGTTGCTCCATCAGGTGCTCGTTGTAGTTATCCACACCAAAACCCAGGGTGGTCAGGGACACGCCGCTCTTGCGCTTCTCGGCGGCCATGGCCTTGAGGCTGTCGAAGTCGCTGATGCCGACGTTGAAGTCGCCGTCGGTGGCCAGCAGGATGCGGTTGATGCCCTGGTCGATAAAGCCTTGCTGGGCCATCTGGTAGGCCAGCTGGATGCCCGAGGCACCGGCCGTGGAACCACCGGCGGTGAGCTGGTCGATGGCCGTGCGAATCTTCGCCTTGTCGCGTCCGGAGGTGGGCTCCAGCACCACTCGCGATTCGCCGGCGTAGACCACCAGCGACACCCGGTCCTGCTCCCGCAGTTGATCCACCAGCAACTTGAGGGTGCTTTTCACCAGGGGCAGGCCTTCGCGGCGGTCCATGGAACCGGAGACGTCCACCAGGAACACCAGGTTGGCCGGGGCCAGCTCTGCCACTGCGCGGTCCGAAGCCTTGATGCCGATGCGCAGCAAGCGGGTGTGGGGATTCCACGGCGAGGGCGCCAGCTCGGTGGTCACGCCGAAGGGCGAGCCGTCGCTGGGCAGGGCGTAATCGTAGGGGAAGTAGTTGACCAGCTCCTCCAGGCGCACCGCGCCTTCCGGCGGCAGGCTGCCCTGGTTGAGCAGACGGCGGACATTGGCATAGGCGCCGGTATCGACGTCGGCGCTGAAGGTCGACACGGGCGCTTCGGCAACGCTGTGGATCGGGTTGTCCGGCAGCTTCTGGTACTGCTCCCGGGCCTCGTCACGGTAGCCGGCCATGCTCGAATCGCGGGCGGCGATCGGTGCCGGCATGGGCGCGGACAAGCCGACCGGACGCACACTGCGCTTGATCATCGCGGCATCGGCGCGCTGCACCTCGTACTGTATTTCGGGCTCGGCCTGCAGCGCGCCCTGGGGCGACGCCCCGGCGGCGGATTCAGGCTTGGACGATACACCGCAACCGGCCACCGCCAGCAGCAAGCCGGCGGCGAAACCCTGGGCGGCCGGACGAAGAAAATGCAGGGGAAGGGACATGGGGGCTGACCTCGGGAAGAAATGATCCATTCCCCCCTTCAGACGAAGCCCCTGGGCGATTCGGGTTAAGCGCCGAAAAAAATTTCACTCAGCGCGAATAACGGCGCACCACGCTGCTATTGCGCAACACGTGGCCGTTGATCTTCTCCAGCAACTGGGCGCGGGTCAGCCCGGCGGGCAGCACGTCGGGCGCCAGGTCCAGGGCAAAGATCTGGATGATGTAGTGATGGGCGCTATCGCCCACGGGTGGGCACGGGCCCATGTAGGTGGTGCTGTTGCGACTGTTGAGCCCGGCCAACCCTTCCAGGTTCGGCTTGGTGCCTGCGCCAGCCGGCAGCTGGCGGGTGGTCGGCTTGATCCCGTAATGCACCCAGTGGTCCACGCCCTGGCCCTTGGCGCCGTCCGGATCGTGCATGACGATGGCGTAGCTCAAGGTGCCCTCGGGCCCGGCCGTCCAGCTCAAGGCCGGAGAATTGTTGTGCCCGCCGCAGCCCTTGGCATCGCTGGCATTGCCGGTGGTGAACAGCCGGTCATCCGAGACCCCGGGAATGTTCAGGGTAAAACGCTCCTGGGCCTGCACCGGAAACTGCAGGCACAGCAGCACGGCACCAGCGGCCAGCCAAGTATTGCGAGAGGCAAAGCGAGACATACGAAAGCACCTTTTTGCGGATGAGATCGGGGGGAGCCAAAAGACTATAGCCTGCACGACAGGGCGCGCTCCTTCGTGCACGGCGCGGGGGAGATTGAGCTTGAGGACAGGGGTAGTTGTAAATGGATATTTCAGACGCCAACCGCGATAGCGGGCACGGTTCACGGCCTGCCAGGCACCGCGCCCGACATGACGCGGCAGGCCCTCAACCTTGATGGGCCTGCATGTATTGGCGCAGCAATTGGTTGATCCGCGTCTGGTAACCCGCGCCCTGGCCTTTGAACCACGCCAGCACATCGGCGTCCAGGCGGATGGTCACGGCTTTCTTGCCCGGCAGATGCACCTCGGCGCGGCGGAAAAAGTCGTCATCCAGCTCGGGGATATCAGAAGTATCGATGCCCTGGTCATCGGTTTTCGCCAGGCGCTCCCAATCCGTTTTCGATCCGTCAGTTTTCGATCCGTTGGACATAGTATTTTGCCTCCCGCTTAGTGGCTTTATGCGCCGAAATGATGCGCACCGCATGACCCCGCCGCTCGGTATGGACCACCACACCCACCAGGGTCCTGATCCAACCGAGGCTGACCCAGCGCTCCTCGCCGTAGTCCAGGCGCTCATCGCGCAAGGACAGCACCGGACGCTGGAACATCAGCACGGCATCGTTGAAATCGATGCCGTGCTTGAGCAGGTTGGCGTGGCTCTTGGCCTCGTCCCATGCAACGTACATGAGCATTTTCGTATTTACAAATGTACATACAGGCTAGCCGACCGTTCGCCAAAAGCGCCCTGGGTAAACACCTGGAAATACAGTCGCAAGCGGGATGGATGTGTACGGAAAAAGCCCTACAGCGTTCTCGGAAAAGACTTCGCCGTACTTGCCTTGCACCGCTGGAAGCCGGCGGCTTATAGTCCGGCCGTCGCCCAGATGGCGGCCTGGTTTGGCGACCGGAATAACGAGTACATCGATCCATTAAGCGAGGTGTACTAATGAACCGTTACATGTCCCTAACCGGCCACGACTGCCTGATTCCTTCCCTGCTGATCGACACCCAGGCGCCCATCGATGTGCTGCACGACGCCGCAGCCTTTCGCATCCGCGCCGCGACCCAACTGCTGGAGCACTTCGCCGCCGAGACCCTGCGCAGCGAACCCGTGGTTTTGCAGGAACTGACCCTGGTGTGCAGCATCCTGCTGCGCGATGGCTGTGATCTGCTGGATGTGACATCAAGGCGCCTGCAACCGCAGGCCATGCTCTAAACACCCCCGGGCGGCTTCCCGGCCGCCCGCTTTTCATAAGGAAATGCCATGCATAAACCCCCGACAGAACTCCCCCAGCGCCAGATCCGCGCGCTCTACGACGCCGACACCATCCGCGTCTACCAGGCCTACTCCGACAGCATCGCCGACGCCGCCCTGGCCCACGGCACCTTCGTCTCCCCACCCTTCAAGATGGAGCGCATGACCTGGATAAAGCCATCTTTCCTGTGGATGATGTACCGCGCCGGCTGGGGCTACAAAGACGCCGGACAGACCCGCATCCTGGCCATCGACATCAGCCGCGAAGGCTTTGAATGGGCCCTGGCCAACGGCTGCCTGAGCCATGCCGACGAGTCCATGAGCAAAGAAGAGTGGTTGAAGTTGAAAGACCTGTCACCGGTGCGCATTCAATGGGACCCAGAGCGCGACCTGTACCTGCGGCCCCAGGAACACCGCGCGATCCAGATCGGCCTGAGCAAGGAGGCCGTGCAGCTGTACGTGAACCAGTGGATCAAGCGCATCACCGATGTCACGCCCCTGGCTCACGAGATTCATCGACTGATTGAGGGTGGGGATCTGGAGAAGGCTTACAGCTTGCTTCCTCAGGAGCGGGATTATCCAACGGTGGCCAAATATAGTTTGCAACTTCCGAGGGGGCAGTGAAGTAAGTGACTCCCCTAAGTCTTTCGCCTCGGCAACTCAGAAAACGACAATCTTCACCTGATAAATTCCACTTAAAATCAGGTGAAACAGCACTTAAAAAACAATACTCAGCAGCGAGCTGCTGGCAGCAATAAAAACTAGAACTCTTGAGACCTCTCTCGAAAAAAATATATATTCACGCCGCCCGAAACATCGTTTTTATAACTCTGAAAACACATTCATGATTTGTATAAAACAAAACCACTCGTCATTATCTCCAGTTAATCTTTCATCCCAAGTTCTAAAAAATCAAAACCAAACAAGAACAAATGGAAAATCAACCACTTCATCATCAACACAGGCCCAAGAGATCGAGCGTAATCTCTTGGATACGCTAGCATCAAATGGCATTAGAAACATCATAAGCTCATCCAACGAATCACTAAACTCAATACCTCTAATATCTGAATCACCACTCATTTTCCCTGTTAGTTCTCGCTCAAAACCATTTACCCGAAAGGTATAACTAATTACCTGAGAAACTCCATAGTAAAAAATCGAACTGATTACAATATCACTACCCTTCACTAGCTCAAACACGCCAACCCTCTTCATAGTTAATCAACAACATCAATATCAGATATCATAGAAGCACTTTTAAGAACTGATCAGTATCACCCATACAATTAATTGGACCGGGAGTCACCTAACCCGTGGAAACAACTATTTTTTTTGCACTGGCTGTTCCAGTATCAGCTGAATGATATCCATACTTTGAAAAACCTCATCACCTCCTTAATCTTTCTCAAACTATCTGGATTCGCCCCTCTTTCAAGCGACCGTATTTCGGTCACCATTCACAGATTCAAAGAGCACTCCTCCTACACCGGCCATTTCGACGCGGCGCTTGACCTCTTCACTAACAATTATCGCACCCAAATACTTTTTCACTCTAAAAATATGCTGATGACCGACTTTCTCAGGATCAATAACAAGATTGGTGAATGCATGATATTCACCCGCCAGATCCGGCCTGACAGGATCATCAGTCTCAAACTTTTTATAACCTGACTTTTTTTCATCGACACAATCAAATTGTGTTTCGATGATCATCAAAAAATACTCCTCCCTAACTTTTTTATTCTCGAACCGCACCGGTTCGAAGACAACATTACAATAAGGCTCGTCAACTTCCGGCAAGCCGGACAGCGCCTTATAGGCCTTCAGACTTAAAACCGGGACACTTGCATAACCAGCAAGTGAATAATCCACCTCACAGCCATCAAAACGCACATCAAGAGCATATGCTCCAGGTTCCATGAAGTTGACCGGCGGATCTATAAAATTCCAGTTATTAACGTGTCTCACGTCACCAAGAACCCACTTTTCTGGAACCAAAACATCTTGCCTAAGCAGGTAGTAATTCATACTAATTTCTCGTAGACAACTCATTGACCGAACTGCCTATGATGACAGCTTCCGTTTTGATTCTTTCCAACATTCTCGTAACGGCCATGGTATAGCCCAGAGAATAATAGGCTACCCTTCGCCTACAATTATTTTTCACAACCCAATTAAAGTATCTCTTATTAAATCAACCCTGCAATCTACATTTAGATTTATCTTTACACCCACCAACATAGAGTTCAACTTCTCCCTCGGATAAACCACCGACATTAATTCTAACTCCCGAATCACTCCGTCAATCAGCCTTGCAACTAGATCAGTACACTCTTGGCTTTTCAGAAACTTATCCAACTGCAGATCGATACAACCCGGACCACCATAAGAAATAGAATAGACCCAAGCCCCAAACACATCATCCAAAAAATCAGAACCTACACGACTCATGAGTCGCTGCAATGGCGGTTACAGCCGCCAACATAGCAGCAGAAAGTACCAGACCACCGCTAGCTCCTTGCTGCGCAATTTTGCCTTTGCACTCGATGTCACATTCTTTTTTATTAGATAACCAACTTCTGTCGGGCCGCCTCAAGCATTTGCGGATCTTTCTAAGTCTTGGCCGACTCAAGGGTGCTCTGAGTCCGGATGATATCCATCGCCTGATTGCTGATATCGCCAATCAGCTGCGCCTGACGCAGGCGTTTCTGCTCTTTCTCCTTATCGAAGATCGGGCTCAAAGCGTTATAGGTGTGTTCGACATCGCGACTTAGGGTGGCGACTTCCTGCTTCTGCAGGCCTGAATCACGAATCTCCAAGGTGCCATAGGAGGTTACCGATAAACTGGTACCGCTGACGCTTGCGCTCTGAATCTGTCCTCTAGATTCCGCCGTACTCTTGAGATCGACTATTTCATTACCCTAACCAACATAAATTAGAGCTTTGCCTAACTAAAAATCGCCAACATAAAAAGGGAAAGCCACATCCCCCCCCCGATAAATCTGAAACACTAATCGATGCATATTTTTCACACTCTCTGCATTTTTATGCAATATCCTCTGAAGACCTAAACCATACTCAATATATAGCACGACACCTTGACACACCTTTACCTCCTCTAAAAAAGATTGCTCTCCATACTTCAAAAGAAATGAATACACTCCTTTATTTTTTACCTCGCAACTAACAACCATTAATTTCATAATTTACTGCCCCCAGATTGAATAACCATTCCACGCCCCTTGAAATTCTTTCATCTCCATTTTGGAGCCAGTTCCTTTCCATGGATCACGAATCATCACACGCCGGCCGCTATCCAAGCCATCTACCACAACCCAATGTCCAATTTTACTACCTCTTTCCCAAAGCTGAGCAGCCCACGCCCCTGTTGAACTCAGCCCATGAAAAGTCCAAATATCGTCCGCATCAACACCAGACCCAACCCACTTACGAGAGTCAGAAGAGTCTAGTTCATTCAGTACGGAGGCCAACTGTGCCTCATAAGTCGCTCCGTCACCCGCAAGCTCTGAAATAACACTTAGAGAAGCATTAATTCTGCGATCCCCAAGCATCATTTCAACACAGGCTGCCCGCAACTAAGACTATTAACCTGCTTAACTACAGAAGGGTCCACCACCTCATCTATAACTTTCCAACCACCACCGGCGCCACCTAAAGTTTTTTCTGAGGTCGATAAACCATCTCCCCCTTCCCGGCATTGGACTTTTATCGATAATAAAAAAACCAAAATATAGAACCCACAACAGCACCAACCCCTCCTACTTTTAGATAGATAAAAAAATTCTCTCTAAGAAAAAATAGAAAGCCCTGACCACTACCAATCCAATTAACGTAAACATGAGGAATCATGACCAAAAAAAACATTGCAATAAAGCAACTCACCATCAAATACAGTAAAACAACAAACGAATAACTGAGCTTCATTTTTCATCTAGCCCCTTCTTCAGCTGCTTATCCAACTCAGGAATTTTAGTTCAATCTCTACTACTGTGTTCCTAGTTATGGCGTATCGCATTCGCGCTACAGCTCAACGGCTAGAAACTTGGTGCTTTCTAATAATATGCCAAAAGTTGCAGCGGTGCTGCAGGAGCTTTCATTGGTGTGCGACATTTTTCTGCGCGGTGGATGTGGCGAGGCGAAGTATGTAGGGGCAACTATCCGCATAAGCAGACAGGGGCATTATAAATGCCTCCTCTTTTAACCAATCGCTGTGGGCATGCTGCTAAAAACACCCTCACTTTCAACTCCAGTCTTCCGTGTTCGTGGCAGCCTGACCTCGGTCTCTCTTAAGATTCTTATCAATCTCAGATCTCTAACAAATCACCAACAACCCCACCTTTAATATCGCCGCCGTTTGCACACATCAACATTTTCAACAAGCCACGCAGGTCCCATTCGGTTTTTACTACACTCTCCACATTGGAGTCGTAATGATAAACTGCATCATCCCCCATTAAAGTCTGAATAAAATAGTACTGAGTCTCAGAAACCCAGGCTAAGACAAGCAGAAAGAAAGCAGCTCGATAGCAGCCAGATAGCTAGAAATAAGAAGTTCAGATGGCGTGACATACATTCGCCATCAAGCAACTCGAAAGAAACACATAAGCAACTGAGAAATAACAGAAAAACAACACGAGACAACCGAAAAGCAACAGGCAGTTACGCCTGGTGCTGACCGCAGGTAAAACAACACCGGCGCGAGACCGGTGCCAGGTGAATACTGTATTTGTACTCTTGATTCAACTTTTCCCGCTGAGTTTTTCTCTCCATGGCGCAAGCAAGCCTTCCTGAAGAACTCGATCAACGACGCCATCATCAATACTACCAACATAGGTAGTATCCAATTGAAACTCAAAGGAAAGGCTGGCTTTTTCAGATAAGTCCCTAACAGCACCAATCAGCTCTTCTACTTCCTCTAGATTCTTCGAATCCACATCAAGAGGGATGTATACTCGGCGGTAAAGCTGAATAAATTTCCAGCATCCCACCTACGACCTCCAAGCCATTCTCATCTATCTCATCAATCAAGCTTGGTGGCGCAATGCTCCATACCCTTGACACAGCAAGATCTTTCACAAGCTGCTGCACATCAGACTTAGTTGACTGATCCAAATCCTGAGCCACATAGAAGATTAACTTCTGCTTCGCATGATCTAGCGGCATGACATACATTACTCAGTTCCTTTCTTCGGCGGGTATGCTGGAAGTGCTGACCCAGGACCGCCAGGATTACATCTAAAGCCTCCCGGCATATGCGCGTCTAAATGTCGACAACATCAACATCAAATCCGTCACTATCGCCTTTCTCAAAGCCAAATTTTCTACTCCCATCGGCTTGAAAAACAATAAACCTATCATTAACCACATCAGCCTTATGAAGGTAATCACCGACGGCAACTTCTGTCCCAAAGTTTTCAGCAAGATATTTCGCAAACCCAGCCAGAACCTCATCAACAACTTCAAAATAGCAATAGAATATAGCCAACGTCCTATAACCTACGCCATTGTATTCCAGCCTAATTCCGATAAATTCCTCCCGCTCGACCTCTGACAACTCCCAAAAAGCATCGACACTTAAAACATTCAAATCCGACAACTCAAAAAAAAACGTAAGCGCAGCCGAAACTTCGCTTATATGGAGTTCTTTCCTGATCGACATTTCAAACATTGAAATATTCATTTTCTGCTACTGAACAAGTCTATTAGTTTTTGACGAGAGGCTTCACTCAATCCAGGGTTGCCACCCTTCAACATCCCTTCAAATGCTTTTAGCGCTCCACCTTGAAGGCCACCATTTTTAACCATATCTGTGTAGATTCCAAATTCCGCTTGCGACAACTGCACAAGTCCAGGCCCCGTCCTCAGAAAAATAGTTGAGCTTCCAGGGTGTGTCCCATAGACCCTTCCTGAAGAAGTCAAAATATCCCCACCACTCAGAAGATTAGCTTTTCCAGAGTTGATCTCCGCAATATCGACTTTCAAATCAATTCCACCTATCGCAACCGCTTTGGGAGTATTTCTATCTCCAGCACCAAATCTTGTAGAGCCGGTTATCGTATCCACACTATGAGACTTAGAAGCGCTCACAGGAGCTTCAGGAGTAAAAAACCATTATTTTTTGGGAGCTTACTATTTCCGCCTACTGCTCTACCAAAAGCGGTAATCATGGCAAACCGGACGAGTTCCTCCTTCGATGCGCCATTATTCAGTAAGTTCGTAACACCATTAACATCCACGGGTGCCAGGACCGAACTGATAACACCATCCTTAAGAGATAACTCGCGAATCTTTTCGTCACTTAAACCCTGTTTTTTCCACTCGGAAATCTGCTCACTGCTTCTGACTATAGCCAGATACGGGTTGCTGATGGTTCCAATGGGAGTCCAGTCATTTCCGTTGAGGGTGTAAATATTCCCAAAAATCCCGCCCCACCCCGAATTTAATTGCCCTTCTTTCGCACCCTCCATCATGATGCGTGCATATTTTCCAAAAAGGAGATTCAGCTCCTCTTGGCTTAGCCCCCCTGCCTGATACAACGCAACCAGGTTTTCTCCAGACTCTTTTTCTCGCTGCCGGTACTCATTGCGCACCGCACGCTCACAACCACCATCCCCAGCACAAGCAGAAAACTTCTCCTGCAAGTCGTTCATACCGCCGATTTTTGCGGCTACCAGTTTTTCATGAAGCGCTACCAAGCTGGTTTCATTCAACTTCTCAACGCCGTACTTATTCGCTAATAAGTTGTTCTCCACAGCATTCTTGCCAGCCCCGGCACCCGCAATAGCACCCGCGCTATCGCCTTTCACAATTCCCCCTGCAAGCCAGGCCGCCAACGTCGATAGCGCGGCCACTGTCTGCTTTTGCTCTTCACTGAGGGTGTTTGTATCGCTGGTGCCATACAGCTGCTGGGTGATCAATCGAGCAGCCAGCTCTCCACCTGCGGCTCCAGCTGCGCCCGCTATTGCCGAGTTACCTTGGGCCTGGGCAACGGCGGCTCCCAGCACAGCGTGAGCCATGGTGTTGAGGGCTGGATTGTCACCTGTGGTTTTCTTGATCAACTGCGCCAGGTACGGTGCCGAGGCGCCAGCCAGAACAGAGCCGATATCTCCACCGGCCAACCCTTGCAAGGCAGCGGTCACCGCTTGAGCTACTCGCTGGTAATCCCCCCCCGTACCGTACTTGCCCATAACTTGCTTGTAGGCGTCAGTGGCAATCAGCTGCTTCTGGTAGTTTTCAACATCCTCTTTGCTGGCATTTTTCCCAGGTCGACGAATACCTTTCTCTTCAAGCTCCTTGCTCGCCTCTTGATCAGCCTTCAACTGCCCCTCGGTCCGAACAATGTCCGTCACCTGAGTGCCAATCTCGCCAATCAGCTGCACCTCCCGCAGGCGCTTCTGCTCCTTCTCCTTGTCGAAGATAGGGCTGATGCTGCCGTTGGCGTGTTCGACGTCGCGGCTGAGGGTGGCAACGTCCTGCTTCTGCTGGCCTGGATCACGAATGTCCAAGGCGCCGTTGGAGATTGCCGATGAGGTGGTGCCGCTGGCGCTGCCGCCGTGGTTGTAGGCGATCAACATGCCGCTGGGCATGTTGCTGGTGAAGCCATCGGCACCGCCATTGCCACTGCTGACGCTGGCGCTCTGCATCTGGCTTTTGTATTCGGCCTCGATCTTGAGGTCGCTCTAGCCCAGGGTGCCGGTGCTCAGGCGGTTTTTGTCGGCTTCTGCGGTACTGGCGATGACGCTGCCATCGAGCTGGGTGTGCTTGCCCACTTCAACCTGATAACCGCCCTTGCCGGCAAACAACCCGGTTTGTTCCTGCACACTCTGATACTTGGAGTCGATCTTGCTCTGGCTGACCGCTGACTCGCCGCTACGAGGCAGGGACGGCACAACCCACCTAGAAGCCTAATCAAAAGAACTCTGGTGCCGTGCGTCAGCTTGGATGAGTTGGTGTTTGCAAAAGAGGGAACGAGGGCCATCCGACGATCTGCGCTTACGTTTCGAGGCCGTCAGCAACATGTCCGAACAAGAGAAGTCGCTAATCAAGACCCTGCTCGATGGTAGGCCGGGAGAGCTGACCCTGGACCGCCCAATCCTCCTGGCATATGCGCGTCCAAATGCCGTGTATCAGGCAGTGGTATGGTAAGTGGCGAACCCTGGACATGGTGCATAGGAATTCTCTCGCCCTTTAGCCCTGCATCTTCAGGAAAAACTTTAACCCATGCATCGTCAACTTTCGGAGTCTTCCCTTTAGCTATCGCGGCCCGATTTTCAGTACTTAAGATCTGACCATATCCTATGGTCATCCCAGTTATCACGCAGTCCTCTCCAGTCTGTGGCATTTGTACGAACAACACCTGTCCGAGTAGTACCAGAAGTAACAACAGGCACAGAAGTGCACGACTTCGCCCGTCGCTTTTGCACCTACAAAATCACAATCGGATTAAAGTAACTGGAAACTCAATGTCCTCGCCATCAACATACATCCAGGATATTGAGAACAGCTTTTTGGATATTTTTTGATCAAATGGCATGAGTGACATCACAAACTCGTCCAATTCGTCACTATACTCAACACCTCTTATATCTGAGTCACCATGCATCTTCCCAGTTAGTTTTCGCTCAATGCCGTCAACTAGAAAAACATAAAGAATTTCCTGAGAGCCCTCAGAATAACAAATCGACCGAATTACAACGCTACTGTTTATATACGGCTTGCCCATTCCACACGTCCTTAAAGCTATCAATACCCATCTTATATTGAGTCCCATTGAACGGGTCTTTAATCAACACTCGGCCCACGTCATCAACCCCATTAACAACAACCCAATGCCCTATTTTATTTCCCGAATCCCACATCATTGCACTCCACGAGCCTGTTTTATTCAATGCATTAAAACTAGACGTATCAACAGTATTACCTGCCCAACCAGAGTCAAATTTATTCAGCTTGTTTGCCAACGTATTCATAGAGGTAAGCTCTGTCCCCAACTCAACTTGAGTAGCAAAAATCCCACGATCTCTCAGCATCATCTCACCGCAGGCAGCTCCACAAGCTGTGGGAGTAATTTGCTTTACAACGTTAGGATTTACGACTTCATCCAGGACATTCCAGCTTCCACCGGCTCCAGCACGCACCTCTTTTGCAGCAGCACCAACAGCCGCCATCTCCTTGGCCGCAATACTGCCAAACCCGCCCACCCCCAACGCAGCACCACCAGCCGTCGCAGCACCAAAGGGCAGCTCAGCAGCCACCAAACCAAGCTCCGTGCAAAGAGCCGGACTGAGTCCACAGGCCGCCAGAATTTCCGGACCAAGCGTTACTACGGCACCGGCGCCTCCCACAATCGCCACGCCACCTACGAGAACATTACCGCCCTCGCCCATGAGCTTCTTACTGTAGTTTGAACGGCATATGTCCGCAGGCAGCCCATCACAGCTTTGCTTGGCAAAATCGTTATAGCTCTTTTCAGCAATCGCGCGGCTGCCCAGTTCATTGTTCTCTGAGGCGTTTCTACCGGATTGGGCACCGGTCACTGCCCCGGAAAAATCACCGCCGACAGCCCCCCCACAAAACCTGCAGCCAATGACGACAGCGCCGAGATCGTCTGCTTCTCGGCTTCGGTCAGTTGATCGCGACTTCGATTCGGGTACAACTGCGCAGCAATCAGCTCACCGGTGGCGGCACCCGCCGCGCCGGCAGCAGCCGAGTTGCCTTGAACCTGTGCAACTACCGCCCCCAGTACCGCTTGCGCCATGATCCGAGCAGCGTCGTTATCACCTGCTGTGCGCTTGATGATATTCGCCAGGTAGGGCGCCGAGGCGCCGGCCAGAGCCGAGCCGATGTCACCACCCGCCAAGCCTTGCAAGGCAGCAGTCACCGCTTGAGCAGCACGCTGGTAATCACCACCCGTACCGTACTTGCCCATAACTTGTTGGTACGCATCAGTGGCAATCAGCTGCTTCTGGTAGTTTTCAACATCCTCTTTGCTGGCATTTTTCCCAGGTCGATGGATTCCTAGTTTCTCCAGCTCATCGCTCGCGTCTTTGTCGACCTTAAGCTGACCTTCGGTACGAACGATGTCCGTCACCTTGGTACCAATCTCGCCAATCAGAAGCACCTGTCGCAGGTGCTTCTGCTTCTTCTCTGTATCGGAGATCGGACTCACAAGCCCGCAACGACTGACCTGCGGACGGGCGGGGTTATAAACACTTTGAGCAAGCCGGTGACGAAGTCGGGCGTTAATACAAATGCTTTGGCGCTTGATCTTCCGGGGGCCTGACAGTTGCGAAGCAGCTGTTAGAGAACAAAAAATGAACCCGCCTCTTCTCGAATCAAGCTATTGCCATTCAGCACCTATCATCAGGCCCAGACCACAACAACTTACTTCTAAGCTCATCAGGAACAAGTTCAAAAAGAGCCTTTATGCTTTTCAAGTGCTCATGATAATTAGGCGATATCCGATCGTTGCAGTTCTCAAAATAGCTCCTAGCCTGATAATTCAGAAACCATATGTCATGCTCGGAAAATTCAGAGTCCAACAAACTATTTGTTAGATTATGTACCAACTCCGCCTCAAAAAAACATGACTGATCCTTGCCTTTTGCTCTCTCATCCAAAGACTGGATATTCCTTATATAAGGCAAAGACAAAGATAGCATCCTGACGTATATTAAGTTTTTTTTCATATGAGAACCATTACTTTCTCGTCGGCAAGGATCTAGCACCAGCAGGAGCACTAGCTGTTTTAGTCCAAGAACCATTCTTCAACAATTGTTCAATAAATGAAGCGTCCCCTGTCTTTTTATATATTTCCTGAGCTGCAACCATTCGATGATTCCCCTCAGACACATAATAGGTACCCTTGCTATCTACATAGCCCGCAATACGCCCCTCAGGGGCTGTAAACCTATAATTATTCGATAGCATATCATTTTTTATCTGGTCCACCTGCTGCGGATTACGAAGACCTACTTGCATACTTTTTATACCAGATGGCGAACCAGTCTTATAGATGTTAGATGCAGTTGTTTTAGCAAACTCAGCCAAACTTTTACCAAGCCCAGCTACAGCAACAATGGCCGCTTGATTTTCAGGATCAGATATAAACAATGCAAATCTTACCCAGCGCGGGCTGTTCACATCGATTTTCGCCAGATCCTCGCCATTCCATTGCTGAACATAGGCCTTAGCTTCTTCGTTGCTCATCACATCCAGTCCGATATGACTTAGCCAATTAGGACGTTGAGTCACCTCAATCCCACCTTGCGCCAGCTCTTTGTCCTCCCCAAGAGCTCTCAGTGGATCGTTCTCCAACCGCCAATCAGTTTCAGCACCTCGCTTATCACTAACCTGCTTCCATTTATCAACCACCGTTTGGCACGTGCGCAGACCTGATTTTTGGCAGTCTGAAAACTCTTTATCAAAAACTACCGATTGCTCTTGGCTCAGCCAATTATTGTCCACCGCATTCCTACCCCCTTGTGCGCCAGTAACCGCACCGCCTAAATCTCCCCCCGCTACCCCGCCAGCCAGTCCAGCAGCCAAGCTCGATAGCGCAGCCACTGTCTGCTTTTGCTCTTCACTGAGGGTGTTTGTATCGCTGGTGCCATACAGCTGCTGGGTGATCAATCGAGCAGCCAGCTCTCCACCTGCGGCTCCAGCTGCGCCCGCTATTGCCGAGTTACCTTGGGCCTGGGCAACGGCGGCTCCCAGCACAGCGTGAGCCATGGTGTTGAGGGCTGGATTGTCACCTGTGGTTTTCTTGATCAACTGCGCCAGATACGGTGCCGAGGCGCCAGCCAGTGCAGAGCCGATATCTCCACCGGCCAACCCTTGCAAGGCAGCGGTCACCGCTTGAGCTACTCGCTGGTAATCCCCCCCCGTACCGTACTTGCCCATAACTTGCTTGTAGGCGTCGGTGGCAATCAGCTGCTTCTGGTAGTTCTCAACCTCCTCTTTGCTGGCATTTTTTCCAGGCCGACGAATACCCTTCTTCTCTTCAAGCTCCTTGCTCGCCTCTTGATCAGCCTTCAACTGCCCCTCGGTCCGAACAATGTCCGTCACCTGAGTGCCAATCTCGCCAATCAGCTGCACCTCCCGCAGGCGCTTCTGCTCCTTCTCCTTGTCGAAGATAGGGCTGATGCTGCCGTTGGCGTGTTCGACGTCGCGGCTGAGGGTGGCAACGTCCTGCTTCTGCTGGCCTGGATCACGAATGTCCAAGGCGCCGTTGGAGATTGCCGATGAGGTGGTGCCGCTGGCACTGCCGCCGTGGTTGTAGGCGATCAACATGCCGCTGGGCATGTTGCTGGTGAAGCCATCGGCACCGCCATTGCCACTGCTGACGCTGGCGCTCTGCATCTGGCTTTTGTATTCGGCCTCGTTCTTGAGATCGCTCCAGCCCAGGGTGCCGGTGCTCAGGCGGTTTTTGTCGGCTTCTGCGGTACTGGCGATGACGCTGCCATCCAGCTGGGTGTGCTTGCCCACTTCAACCTGATAACCACCCTTGCCGGCAAACAACCCGGTTTGTTCCTGCACACTCTGATACTTGGAGTCGATCTTGCTCTGGCTGACGCTGACCGAAGCGCTGCCCGTCATCGTGCCGAACGTGAAGCTGGCACCGCCGCTGACATTGCTCTGCTTGGACTTGTAGTCGTCGGTGTCCTGCTGGCTTTGCAGCGTGAGATCACGCCCGACCTTAGCCGTGATCTTGTCCGCATTGACCTGCGCGCCCTTGAGCGCGGCGTCCCGCCCACTGATCAGGCTCGCTTGGTTACCGGCGTCCAGGGTGGTCTCGGTCCAGGTGGTGCCGGTGCCTTTTTCCTTGCCCACGCCCTTGTTGCCGTTGGCGAAGATACTCAGGCCTGCGCCGTTGGGGCCGACGCCCAAACTGACGCCAATGGCACCACCGCTGCTGCTGTTCTTGCCATCAAGCTTTTGCCGGTTGGCTGCGGCCTCAAGCTGGATGTCACGCTCAGCGGCCAGCAGCACGTTATTGCCCGCCTTGAGTTGGCTGCCTTGCACACGGATGTCGCCATCTGCCCCAGCGGTACCGCTACCGGCAGCCACAATGGAAAGGTTGTTGCCACTGGTCAGGCTACTGCCCTGACTGACCACCTGTTCCTGAGTCTGCTTGGAACTGGACTGCTGTGAGCCCAGGGAAATGCTGATGCCGACGAACTGGCCGATGTTATCGCCGTTCATGCCGCCGCCCTGTTGGGCCGCTTGCCAGGCCTGAACACCGGTCAGGCCAGCCTTGATGCCTTGCAGGGCAGAGAGGCGGCTATCGTCCTCCTCCTTGGCTTGCTTGGTGGTCTGGTACGCGGCGTCGACGGCACTGCCGACGGTTCCGGACAGCGCCAGGGTCAGGCCGCTGGTCTTGGTTTTGGAGGTTTGCTCGCTCTTGTTGTGATTTTCCGCCGCGAGGATGCTGACGTTCTGCCCGACGAGGCTGATGTCCTTGCCCGCGATGACGTCGGAACCTTTGAGGGTCAGGTCCTTGCCGGCCTGGATATCGACGTTGCCCAGCACACTGCCAATGGTGCTGGCCTTGGCGTTTTCGGTGGTGCTGGACGAGGTGTTCTGAGCACTGGTCGAACCCAGAGTGAAACCAATCCCGCCACTGCTCAACAAGCCGGACTTCTTCTTCGATGTCGAATGGCTTTGCTCGTAGGTTTCGGTCGCGCTATCGATCTCGACGTTGCGTCCCGCAACCAGGCTGGTGGAGTGGGTGGAGACAATATCGCTGGCGGTCGCGCCAATATCCTGGCCGGCGCGGATGACCACCGTATCGCCACTGACGGAGGAGCCCTGTTGGGTGATGGAGTTGCTGCTGTCGATCCGCGTTTTTTGGCTACTGGACAGCCCGGAACTGCTGGTCTTGGTCTTGCGGTAGTAGCTGTAGTCGCTGTTCTGCCCAGCGCTCAGATTCACATCACCGCCCGCATAGAGATACGCCTCATCCCCTGCCGTCACCCGACTGGCCGTCAGTTGAAGATCCTCACCGGCCTTGAGCGCTACATTGCCGCCCGCCACCAAGGTGGTGGCCACCTGCTGAACATGATCCTCCTGACTCGTCACCTTCTTGGTCTTGCTCGCCGAATGCTGCTCATTGGCCGCCGAAACCAGGCTCAGGTTGTCCGTGGCGGTCATCGCCACATCGCGCTTGGCCTCGATCTGGCTGGCAATCGCACTGATGTCGCGACCGGCGCTGATGGCCAGGTCGCGACCGGCCTGCAGGCTGGAGCCGTTCTGGGTCACGCTGAGGTCGTTGTAGCGCACGCCGCGGTCATTGCTGACCACCTGTTCCACTGAGGTCAGGTTGACGTCGCGTCCGGCCTTGAGGCTGGTGTCGGCACCACTTGTGAGCACGCCTCCGTTGTTGTTCACATCACGCCCGGCGTTGATCACCAGGTTGTTGGCCGCTTCCACCCGGGCGGCGCTGTCGACGAAGTCGCGCTGCTGGGCGTAGCTGCCATTGCTGCTTTGGTGGCTGCTCAGGGTGCGCTCATTGATCACGTCGCCACGGGTTGCAGTGAGGGTCACGTCGCGCCCGGCGATGATCCCCCCAGCCTTGTTGACCAGATTGTTGCCCGCCAGCAGGTCAAGGCGGTTGCCGGCCTCCACCAGGCCGCTGTTGACCAGGTTCTGGCCGGCCTGGGCCGAAAGGTTGTTAGTGGCGCGCAAAGTGCCGACGTTGTTCAGGTCCTGGCCGGCGATCAGGTTGACGTCGTTGCCAGCGATCAGGGCGCCGTTGGGCGCCAGGCGGTCCTTGGCCTGGGCCAGGTAGAGCACGGGCACCAGCACTTGTTCGCCGTTCACTTCGGCGTTTTCCAGCCAGACAATGTCGTGGGTCAGGGCCGCCACCTGTTCCGAGGTCAGGCTCACGCCCACCGCCAGGTTGAGCTGCTGCCGGCTCTGGATGGCGTTGTCCATCAGGTACTTGAACAGCTTCTCGTCGCTGTTCTGGCCATTGATGTAGCGCTGGCCGGTACGGGCCTGCACGGCTTGCTGGATCAGTTTCTGCTCGTAGAAACCGTCTCCCAGGCGCTTGGCGCTTTCGTCCGGGTTATAGCCCAGGTTGGACAGCAGGTAATCCGAGCTCATGAACTGCTTGAGGTCGGTCAGAACCGGGTTGGTTTCAATCAGGTACTTGTGCGGATTAGTACGCACGCTGCTGTCCGGCAGGCCGGTGACCCGATCGACACTGATCGGTACCGGAGCCTGGGTGTTGAGGGCCGCGCTCTGGCTGATGCCGTCATTCACCACCGAAGGTCCCAGCAATGCTGGGCCTGAGACGGCACCAGAACCGGGCAGGGTCGCATTGATCGCGCTGGCATCGGTGCCGACTTGCGCCGCCGTGCGGTTGGCGGCGCTCAAGTCCGCCGAACGGGCCGCGATCTGGGCGGCGTCAGCGATGTTGATGTCTCGCGCCTGAACCGTGGGCAGCCCTTGTTGACGTTGCGCGGTGCTCAGGGCGCCGCCGCCCATGGTCCAGTTCTGCGGACCACTGGCCGCAGGCGTGTTGGCGCCCTGGCCGCTGAGGCGAAACAGACCGTTCTGCCCGCTGGGCAGGCTGAAGCCGGGCAGCGCCAGCGGGTTGACCTGTTGCTGGGCCAAGTCCGGCGGCAATTGCTGGTTCAGGGTGATGCGGGTAGCGAAGGCCGTGCCCGGAGCGTTGGTGTCGGTGCGTTGGCCGCTGCCGACGTAGGTGAAACCGGGACGCACCACGCTGTTACCAATGCCATTACCGGCGTTGATGCTGACCGCACCGCCCGCCTGCATCACCGCCGCGTAGCTTTGGTCGCCGCCGGCGAGCTTCCTGGTTGAGCCCAAGTGCACCCATTCGCGCTCGGTCATGCCGATAAAGCCGGCCAACGACCCTTCCAGGCCACCCAGGTCATTGGGGTTATAACCTGCGCTCTGGAACCAGTACTTGTTGGTGACGCCATTGGCGACGTTGTACCAGCCCCCGGCATTCTTGGTCCGCGAGGACATGAACACACGAGTGGTTTCGGTCTCGCCGGTTTCCACGCCGCTGTTGGTCAGGTTGTTGACCGTGGCCATCAGGTTGCCAGCCGCGCCGATACTGCTGCTCTGGTTCAGCAGGTCGCCCGCGTTGATGTTCAGATTGGCGCCGGCGGCAATGCTCGACGCCGCGCTGGCGTTGGTCACTTCGAACTTGTCGCGCTGGACGATTTCCCAGACATGATTGCGCTTGCCGCTGCAGTCACCGGCGTTGTAGCCCTCGATACAGGCGACTTCGCCAATTCTCGCGGTGTAGATACCGCCCTTGCTCGTGGTCAGCACATCGCGCACGTTTTCGATGGTGCTGGCTGCCAACATCATGGAGCCGTCGCTCTGCAGCGAACCGGAACGGTTGGCAATGCGGCTGGCCAAGGAGCCCTGGCCATCACGATCGACCGTCAGATTACCTAGGCTGTAGACGTTGCCGTAGCTGTTGGTCAGGGAGTCGACCCGCAGGCCCATGTCGCCGCCGCTGAACACCAAACCATGGTCGTTGACCAGGGCCCCCGTGGTCAGGGTCAGGTCCTGGGCGGCACCGAGGGTGCCCTGGTTGTTGATGCCTGCCGCACTGAGATTGAGCTTGGCGGCAGACGTCAGGCGCCCGGCGTTGTTCAACTGGCCCGCCACAGACACCGCAGTATCACCACCACCGGCGATGCTCGATGCGCTGTTGAGGTCCAACTGCCCAACTCCAAGGCCCAGCGTACCGCGGCTGCTCAGCCGGCCATTGCCTGAGTAGGAACCTCCGAGGTTGAGACTGAGACTGCCATCACTGGCGATCAAGCCATCGTTGCTCCAGTTGCCGCCACTGCCGATCAAGGCGTCGCTGGCCAGCAACTGACCACTGGCGGTCTGGCTGAAATGGTTGACGTTGAGCGTCAGGCGCCCGGCCTGGATGACGTCACTGTTGTTCCAACTGTCGGCATTGAGGGTCAGGCCACCACGAGTGACGATGCTGCCACCTGCGCCGGTAACGTTGGCGGTGGAGATATCGAAAGTGCCGCGCCCCACGTGCAGCAGGTTACCGCCACCGTTGAGGAAGCTGCCCACGGCAAAGCTCAGGTCGTGGTTGGCGCTTTCCAGGGTGCCGTTGCGGTTGTCGAATTGCCCGCCGATCTCAAAGCGCGTACTGCCGGCGCTGCCCAGGGCCCGCAGTTGACCGGTCTGGTTGTCGAGGCTGGCGGCCTTGATTGCCAGCGTGCTGTCGCTTTCGATGATACCCAGGCGGTTGTTCAGGGCACCGCGCAGATCGAGGTCGATCTGCTGGCCGGCGATCTGGCCGTCGTTGTCGCCGCTGTTATCGAAGTTGCCAGCGCTGACCTTGACCAGGCCCTTGGCGTACAGGCCGCCGTTGCGGTTGTCGAAATCGCCGCCAGTGATCAGGGCGTCGCCGCTTTGCGCGGAAATCCGCCCGCCGTAGTTGTCGATGCCGGCCAGGGCATTGAGGGTCAGACGCTGGGCCTGGGTCACACCACCCTGGCGGTTGTTGTTCAGGTCATAGCCGTTTTTCAACACACCGCTGAGGTTGGCAGTCATCGCCCCCTGCAGACTGGAGAGCACACCACCCCGGTTGTCCAGGTTACCGGCACCGATGCTCAGGTCGCCGCTCTGGGCCAGGATGCGTCCGCTCTGGTTGTCGATGTCGCCAGTGGTGAGGTTCAGGGCACCCTGGCTCTGCAAGGTGCCTTGGCCGTTGCCGAGACTGCCGGCCTGGATCTGCAGGTCGCCGTTACGGCTGTAGATCAAGCCGTCACTGCGGTTGTCCAGAGTGCCGTCTACGGTCAGGTGCAATCGATCATTGGCGGCCAGGGTGCCACGGTTGCGGTTATCCAGGCTGGCGCTGAACAGGGTCAGCAGGCCCTGGCTGGCAATCTGCCCGCCCTGATTATCGATCTGCCCGGCGCGCTCGATGCGCAGCGGGCCGCCGCTGGCCACTTGGCCATTGCGGTTGGTCAAGGCGCCGAGCAGGTTCAAGGTCAGCGCAGCGTTGCCCTTGAGGCTGCCGCCGCTGTTGTCCAGGCTGGTGGCGTTCAGACTCAGAGCCTGCTGCGCACTGATGCTGCCGGCGGCGTTGCCCAGGGTCATGGCTTGCAGGGTCAGGGCCGCACCGCTGTCGATCAGGCCACCCTGGGCGTTGTTCAACAGGCCATTAATGCTGAGGGTCTGTTCTGCGGCGCTGGAAAGAATGCCGCCGCTGCTGTTGTCCAGGTTGGCCGCTGTCACGCTCAGCGCCTTCTGGCTGACCAGGGCGCCGGCGCCACTGTTCTGCAGGTCACCGCTGACCTGCAGATCGAGCCCGCCGCTACGGCTGGACAAGGTGCCCAAGTTACGATTGTCCAGGCTTCCCAGGTTGGCGTTCAGGCCTTGCCAGCCCGAGGCCAGGCCACCTTGGTTGAGCAGGCTCTGGGCCTTGAGGTTCAGTTGCTCGTTGCTGATCAGTTTACCGGCGCTGTTGTCCAGGCTGCGCGCCGTCAGGTCCAGGCTCAGGCGGCTGGAGATTTCACCGTTACGGTTACTCAGGTCACGCAAGTGAGCGATGCTCAGCGGCCCTTGGGTGCTGATCAGGCCGCCGCTGTTATCCAAGTCCCCCGTGGTGTTGCCCAGGTCCAGAGCGATGCTGCTGCCTTGCAAACTGGCGTCGCGGTTGTCCACAGAGCTGGCGCTCAGGGTCAGGCCGCCGTCAGCGTTGATCAGGCCCCGGCCACTGTTGTTCAAGGCGCCCGCCAGTAGCAGGTCGAGGCTGCCACGGCTGGTAAGGGCGCCGCCGCTATTGGCCAGGCTAGCTGCACGGGCATCAAGGGATGCCGCCGCGATCAGGCCCTTGAGATTGATCAGGACCTGGTCGATACGCAGGGTCAGGGCCTGGTTGCTGAGAAGCTTGCCGCTGCTGTTGTCCAGGTTCTGAGCTGCCAGGGTGAACGCCTGGGCCGCAGAAATTTCACCGCCCTGGTTGTTCACGTCCTTGAGATTCTTGAGCATCAGCAGCGGTGCGTTGATCAGGCCCTGCTGGTTGTTCAGTTGCCCCTGGTTGAGGTCCAGGGTCAGGGAGGTATTGCTGAACAGCTGACCGCCCTGCTGCTCAAGGCCGCTGACACTGGCGTTCAGCGCCCCGCCGCTGGCGATGCGGCCTTGGTCCTGATTGGTCAGCTGGGCACTGATCAAATCCAGGTTGCCACCGCTGCCGAGACGACCACTGTGGCTGTTATCCAGTGTTCCGGTGCTGATGCTGGCTGCCGCCTTGGCGCTGATGTTGCCCTGATTGCGGTTGTCCAGGCGGGCGCTGTTGAGCACCAGCCCGGCATCGGTGAGGATCTCCCCGCCCTGATTGAGCAATGCGGCGCTGTGCTCCAGGGTCAGCGCCTGGGCGCTGGAAACACTGCCGCCGCTGTTATCCAGCCCGGCACTCTTGAGCCCTAGACGGCCTTCAGCGCTGATCAGACCCTGGCGGTTATCCAGGTCACCCTGCAATTTGACCTTGAGGTCATGCTGGGTCAGCAACGTACCGCTGCGGTTGTCCAGGCTGCTGCCCATCAGGCTCAGGCCCGCCTTGCCCGACAGCAGGCCCTTGCTGCGGTTGAGCACCTGAGCCACGGTCAGGCCCAGGCTGCCTTCGGCCAAAACCTTGCCGCCCTCACTGTTGTCCAGGCTGGAACCTTCCAGGCCTACATCGGCCAGGCTCGACAGCTCGCCCCCCCGATTGTCGATCGCGCCGACCTTGAGCAGCAGCCCCTGGCTGCCGCCCACCAGGCCACCCTGGCGGTTATCAAGACCATCGGCAAGCAGTTCCAGGTGTTGTCCGGCCAGCAATTGACCGCCCTGGTTGTTCAGAACTCCGACCTTGGCCTGTACATCGGTCTTGCCGGAAATCTGCCCCTGGCTGTTGTCCAGGATGCCCACTGCCAGGTTCAACTGTTCATCGGCCACCACTGTGCCTTTCTGGTTGCTCAACTGGCCGTCGACACGCAGGGTCAAGGCCTGCTGACTGATCAGCTTGCCACCACTGTTATCCAGGTTGCGGGCCGCCAGGGCGAAGGCTTGGGCACTGGAGATTTCACCGCTTTGGTTGTTCACATCGGTGAGGTTTTTCAGCACCAGCACGGGGCCATTGATCAGGCCTTTGTGGTTGCTGAGTTGACCTTGGTTCAGGTCCAGGCTCAGGGCGCTCTTGCTAAACAGCTCACCGCCTTGCTGGTCGAAGCCACTGACGCTGGCCGTGAGGCTTTTCTCGCTGGCGATCCGACTACCTTGACCGTTGCTGACCTGGGCCGCGGTCAACTGCAGGCTGTCGCCGCTGATCAGCCTTGCGCCTTGGGTGTTGTCGAATGCCCCGGTGTTGACCTGCGCCGGGCCCTTGCTGCTAATCAGGCCTTGCTGGCTGTTGTCCAGGCTCTGGCTGGCCATCTCCAGACCGGCGTCGGTGGTGATCGAACCGTTGCGGTTGAGCAGTACGCCGGCACTGGTCAAGGTCAGCGAGCCAGCGCTGGAGACTTTGCCGTCGACGTTGTCCAGACTGCCGACCCGGGCCGACAGGGCCCCTTCACTGCTGACCAGGCCTTGCAGGTTGCCCATGGCCTGATCCAGACGAATATCCAGCCCGAACAGGGCCACCAGGCGCCCCTGGCCGTTATCCAGGCTCTGGCCGTGAAGGGTCAGCGCGCCCTTGGTAAACATCAAGCCCTGGTTGCGGTTGATGATCTGCGCCACGTCCAGGCCCATGTCGCTGCCGGCCAACAACTTGCCGCTGTCACTGTTGTCCAGGCGTGCGCCCTGCAGAGTCACCCCCTCGGCACTGGAGATTTCCCCGCCGCGGTTATCGACCTCAGTCACTTCGAGTTTCAGCGCTTTTGTGGCCCCTACAAGTCCCGCCTCGCGGTTATCCAGGCTGGAGCTCGTGAAGCTCAGGTCACCCTCGGCCACCAACTCACCCCGTTGGTTGATAACCCGAGCAACCTGGGCCAACAGGCCGCTCTTACTGGCAATTCGTCCGCCGCTGTTGTCCAGGCTGGCCGCTTCCAGGCGCACCGGGCCAGCAGCACTCAACAGGCCGCCGCGGTTATCCAACTGCAAACCCTTGAAACTGAGAGCAGCCAGGCTATTCAGCAAGCCCTGTTGGCGGTTGTCGATCTGGCCAACAGCCAGTTGCAAGTCCTTGTCCGCACGCAGCTTGCCAGCGCGGTTGTCCAGGCGTCCGGCCTGTAGGTCAATCTGGCCCTTGGCGCTGATTTCACCCTGCTGCTGATTATCCAGCAGGCCTTCGATACGAGCCTTCAAGCGGTCATCGCTAACCAGGCGGCCGGCGTGGCTGTTGTCCAGACTGGCAGCCTGGAGATCGACACTCCCGGCCGAACCGAGCACACCATTCTGGTTGTTCAGCGCCGCAGTCAGGTCGATATCCAGAGACTGATCGCCGCTGACCTGCCCATTACTGTTATCCAGGCTCGTGCCCTTGAGACGGGTGGCCCCAAGACTGGAAAGCTCGCCACGCTGGTTGTTCGCCACAGCGCCCAGGCTCAACGCCAAGTCGCTGCGACTGGTGATGATGCCGTCGCGGTTATCCAGGGTCGCCGCACCAATATCCAGGCCCTTGGCGGAAATCAATCCGCTGACGTTACTCAATGTCTGGTCCAGGCGCAGAGTCAGTCCCTGGTTTCCGAGCAGTTTGCCGTGACTGTTGTCCAGGCTGCGGGCCATCAGCTCGAACGCCTGAGCGCTGGAAATTTCACCTCGCTGGTTGTCCACACTGGCGAGGTTGTTCAGTTGCAATCGAGGTGCGTTGATCAAGCCACCCTGGTTATTCAGGTGGCCCTTGTTCAGGTCCAGGCTCAGTTCGGTGAGGCTGGTCAGACGGCCGCCGTTGCTCTGATCGAGGCCGCTCACGCTGGCACTCAGTGCCTGGTTGCTGGCAATACGTCCAGTGTTGCTGTTGTCCACCTGCCCGGCCTTGAGCTCCAGGGTTTGCAGACTGATGAGCTGGCCGCCGCGGTTGTTGACCGCGCCGCTGGCGTTCAGGCTCAAGTGCTGGCCTGCGGAAGCCAGCCCGGCGACGTTGTCCAGGGTGGCTACCTGCAGGGTCAGGTTTGCGAAGCTGGACAGTTCGCCACCGGCATTATTCAGCCAACCGACCTGCGCCTTCAGGTGACCGCCGCTATTGATCAGCCCACCCTGAGTGTTGAGCACGTTGCTTGCCGTAAGGTCCGCGCTGCCTGCGCTCAGCACCCGCCCTTCGTTCTGGTTGTCCAGAGTCCCGGCGCTGACGTTAGCGCTCTGCCCTGCACTCAGGGTGCCGCCCTGGTTGTT
>NZ_JAJTTH010000007.1 GCF_021341665.1 Pseudomonas sp. Au-Pse12
GGGGTGTAGCCGCTGCCGCAGGCTGCGAACGGCTCCGCAGGAGACGCAGGGATCCCGAGGACGCCGAAGGTCTGCCGGGTGATCGCTAGGCACAGGTCGGAACGGATGCCCATAGCGGGGCGAGCCGGTCAGTGCCGGCGCTTGAGGGTGTCGGAGGGCAGTTCGCCGTATTGCTGGCGGTAGCTCTGGGCGAAGCGGCCCAGGTGCAGGAAGCCGAAGTCCAGGGCCAGTTCGGTGACGTTGCGCACCGGGCTGTGCGGGTCGCTGAGGCAGGCGTGCACCCGCTGCAGTTTCTTCTGGCGGATGTAACTCTTCGGCGAGGTGCGGGCGTTGCGTTCGAACAGCGCATACAGCGAACGCAGGCTCATGCGCGCCTGCTGCGCCAGTTCTTCGCAGCCGATGTCGTGCTGGAGGTTGCGTTCGATGTAGTCGGCAATGCGTTCGAAGGTCGCCGCCGAGGCGCCCAGGGCTCCGCGCTGCACGTTGGTCTGCATCAGCCCCAGCAGTTTGCCCACCAGGATGTGCGCGTAGTGCTCCTGGACCTTGGGCATGCTTTCCAGGGCTTCGGCTTCCTGGCACAGCAGGCTCAGCAAGGGGATGAAACCTTCCAGCTCCTGCAGTTGGTAGCGCTGGCGCAGAAAGCGCACGCCCTGCCCCGGGTACTGCCAGCGCTGTTCCTGGCAGGCGGCTTCCAGCAGGTGGGTGGGAATCTTGATGATGAATTTTTCGCAGTCGTCGGAATAGGTCAGGTCCACCGGGTCGTCGGGGTTGATCAGCAGCAGCTCCCCCGGGGCGAAGTAGTGTTCCTGGCCCGGGCCGCGCCACAGGCAGTGGCCACGCAGCAGCACTTGCAGGTGGTAGATGCTTTCCAGCGCCGGCGAGGTGACGCGCACGCTGCCGCCGTAGCTGATGCTGCACAGGTCCAGGCTGGCCAGGGCACGGTGCTGCAGGCTGGCCTGCGGGTGGCCGGCACGCGGCAGGCGGATGCAGTGGCTGCCCACGTGCTGGTTGACGTAACCGGATACGGCATAGGGATCGGCTTGAACAAACACGCTACTGCGCTCACTCAACAGATGCATTTGCATGATCGGGTCACTCTGATGGTTCTTATCAGGTCTGCGTTTCAGGCACGCAACGCAGTCTCGTCAGGCCAGGCATAACGGCAAAAGCCACGGGCACCTGGGTCGGTGCTCCGTGGCCGGGTCAAGCAGGGTCGGCGCTTCAGTCTTCCAGGGCGCGGACCCGCTCGTGGCGCTGCTGTTCTTCCGGCTGGGCCGAAGACTGCAGGGTGAAGTCAAACTCGATCTCGGCAAAGCGCCCGCTGACCCCCAGGGCCTTGGCCCGGGCCTGGTCTTCGCTGAAGGTGATCTGGGCAATCAGCTCGTCGCGAGTGGCGTAGGCGAAGTCATCGTGCAGGTACTGGTCGCCATCCAGGTTGATCTGGGTAGTCAGGTGACGATGGTCATCGGCCGAGATGAAGAAGTGGATGTGCGCCGGGCGCTGGCCATGGCGGCCCAGTTGGTCCAGCAGTTGCTGGGTCGGGCCGTCCGGCGGGCAGCCGTAGCCGGACGGCACGATGCTGCGAAAGCGATAGCGGCCCTCGGCGTCGGTGACGATGCGCCGGCGCAGGTTGAATTCCGACTGGCTGCCGTCGAAGTAGGAATAGGTGCCGCCGGTGTTGGCGTGCCAGACATCGACGATGGCGCCGGCCAGGGGCTCGCCGGCGGTGTTGCGGACCTGGCCGCGCATGAACAGCACCACGCCCGGATCGAGACCGTCGTCCAGGCGCGCTTCACCCTGGCTCAGCGGCGCGCCGGCCACGTACAGCGGGCCTTCGATGGTGCGCGGGGTGCCGCCGGTCTTGCCCACCTGTTCGTCGGCGGCGTCCATCAGCAGATCCAGGTAATGCTCCAGGCCCAGGCCCGCGGCCAGCAGCCCGGCTTCCTGGCGAGCGCCCAGGACGTTGAGGTAGTTGACCGCTTTCCAGAACTCTTCCGGGGTCACCTGCAGGTCTTCGATGATGTTCACCGAGTCACGCAGGATGCGGTAGATGATGGCCTTCGCCCGGGGGTTGCCGCCTTCGGTGAACTGGCCGCTGGCTTCTTCAAGAAACTGCTGGGCACTGGCAGTGTGGGAAATTCTGACGTTCATGATTAATCCTCATCTTGTATTTATTAGAGTGGTGAACGGGCTGGAGCTAACTCAGCGGTCATCCTCATGAATGGACGAAGGATGCCTGCACATGGCGTCAACTTCGATGGCCATGTACGGGTACAGCGGTAATTGCATCAGGGTGTCGTGCAGTTCCTGCACGCTGTCGACGTCAAACACGCTGTAGTTGGCGTACAGCCCGGCAATGCGCCACAGGTGGCGCCACTTGCCTTCGGCCTGCAGGCGCTGGGCCAGGGCCTTTTCATCGGCCTTCAGTTGCGCGGCGCGCTCGGGGTTCATGTCGACCGGCAGGTTCACGGTCATTTTCACGTGGAATAGCATGCAGCCCTCCTCAGGTGTGATGCAGCACGGGGGTGGTTTTGTCGCGACGGAAGAACGCCAGGCGCTCTTCGTCCAGGCTCAGGCCGAGGCCCGGCGCCCGTGAGACATGCAGGTGGAAATCCCGGTACACCGGCGCCTCGGCGAGGATGTCCTCGGTCAGCAGCAGCGGGCCGAACAGCTCGGTGTCCCAGCTCAGTTTGTTCAGGGTCAGGAAGGCGTGGGCCGAGGCCAGGGTGCCGATGCCGCCTTCGAGCATGGTGCCGCCGTACAGGCCGATGCCCGCCGCTTCGGCGATTGCCGCAGTGCGCAAGGTGGCGCGGGGCCCGCCGTTCTTGGCGATCTTCAGGGCGAACACCGAGGCCGCGCCTTCCCGGGCCAGGTTGAAGGCGTCTTCCACGCATTCGATGGATTCGTCGGCCATGATCGGCGCCGGGCTGCTGGCATTCAGGCGCACCATGCCGGCGCGGTTGTTGCGCGAAATCGGTTGTTCGATCAGGTCGATGCCATTGCCGCCGAGGATGCGGCAGGCGCGCAGGGCCACGGCTTCGTCCCAGGCCTGGTTGACGTCGACGCGCACGCTGGCGCGGTCGCCCAGGGCCTTCTTGATGGCGATCACGTGGGCCAGGTCGCGGTCCACTTCACCGGCACCGATCTTCAGTTTAAAGATCCGGTGGCGGCGCAGGTCGAGCATTTTCTCGGCTTCGGCGATGTCCTTGGCGGTGTCGCCGCTGGCCAGGGTCCAGGCCACGGGCAGCGCATCGCGCACGCGGCCGCCCAGCAGCTCGCTGACCGGCAGCCCAAGGCGCTTGCCCTGGGCGTCGAGCAAGGCGCTTTCGATCCCGGACTTGGCGAAGGTGTTGCCGCGGATGCTCTGCTCCAGGCGCAGCATGGCGGCGTTGATGTTGCTGGCGTCCTGACCGATCAGTAGCGGGGTGAAGAAGCGGTCGATGTTGGTCTTGATGCTGTCCGGGCTTTCGTTGCCATAGGCCAGGCCGCCGATGGTGGTGGATTCGCCCAGGCCTTCGATGCCGTCGGCGCAGCGCAGGCGGATCAGCACCAGGGTCTGGTTCTGCATGGTGTGCATGGCCAGCTTGTGGGGGCGAATGGTCGGCAGATCGACGATGATCGTTTCGATCGATTCAATGGCAGAAGCGTGCATGTCCATACCCGTCAGGTTCTTGAAGTTCTGCGCTCGATTCTGTCCCGGCTTTTTCCGGGGTTCCAATATAGAATTGGTCTGGCTTGATACCTTTAAGGTATGCACATCACCACTGGGGAGCTGTCATGGAACTGCGTCATCTGCGCTATTTCCAGGTGCTGGGGGAAACCCTCAATTTCACCCGTGCCGCCGAGCGCCTGCACATCGCCCAGCCGCCCTTGAGCCGGCAGATCCAGCAACTGGAAGACGAGTTGGGGGTGCTGTTGCTGGAGCGTGGCCGGCCGCTGCGCCTGACCGCCGCCGGGCGGTTTTTCTATGAGCACTCCAACCGGGTGCTGGAGCAGTTGGGCAAGGTCTGCGACAACACCCGGCGCATCGGCCTGGGGCACAAGACCTGGCTGGGCATCGGCTTTGCCCCTTCGACCCTGTACGGCGTGCTGCCGCAACTGATCCGCCGCCTGCGCAGCAACGAAACCCTGGAGCTGGAACTGGGGCTGTCGGAAATGACCACCCTGCAACAGGTGGAAGCCTTGAAGGCCGGGCGCATCGATATCGGCTTCGGGCGGATTCACATCGACGACCCGGCCATCGTGCAAAGGGTGCTGACCGAGGACCGGCTGGTGGTCGCCCTGCCCGCCGGCCACCCCTTGCTGGGGCAGGCACTGACGCTTGAGCAACTGGCCAACGAGCCCTTCGTGCTCTATCCGGCCAACCCGCGCCCGAGCTACGCCGACCACGTGATCGCACTGTTCAACGCCCGCGGCCTGAACCTGAAGATCGCCCAGTGGACCAACGAATTGCAGACCGCCATCGGCCTGGTGGGCGCCGGCATCGGCGTCACCCTGGTGCCGGCCTCGGTGCAGGTGCTGCACCGCGACGACATCGGTTTTTGCCCCTTGCTGGAAACCGCGGCCACCTCGCCGATCATCCTCAGCCGCCGGGTCGGCGAGCCGTCACCGGGCCTTACCCACTGCCTGCACCTGATCGCCCAGCTACGGGCCGAAATCGGTCGCGAAGAACCTTCCATCAACTGAAAGCCAAACGGCCGAGGCGTTAGGCCTTACAATATGCCGTTCAATACAGGGCGTAGTCTTTGGGGCAGTGCATGGAAGTATCGAGAGCCGGGCTGATCATCCGGCGCATTCTGGCTTACCTGGCCGACAGCATGCTGATACTGCTGCTGTGGTTTGTCCTGTGCCGATTGGCCGAGAAGCTCCAATACCCGGAGCTGATGCTATTTTCCAGCTGGAGCCTGTTGGTGACCTGGTGCCTGTATTTTCCCCTCGGCGAATACCTGTTGCGTGGCTACACCGTCGGCAAAGCCCTGTGCGGCCTGCAAGTGATCAATGGCATCGGCCAGCCACCCTCGCTGTTGCAGGTGCTGATCCGCTCGGCCACCCGCCCCTTTGAAGCCGCCATCAGCCCGGTGACCCTGCTGATCTGCTGCGAATCGAGCCGCGGCCAGCGCATCGGCGACCGGCTGGCGCGCACCTATGTCATCCCGCACAAGGACCTGGCGCGGCTACGTGGCTTGATGGCCGCTCAGCCAGACCTGCCTTGAGCCTCTACCAGTCATCCATTCAATCTCGCGCCTTGGCATGGCGCTTTTCCGGGAGCCTTCATGGCCATCGATCAACACCCGCATGAACAGGCCCTGGGCACGTTCCTCGAACAGCGCCCCGAGCTGCGTGAACAGCTGGACCACCTCAACCCTCTGGAAGCCCGGGCCCGGGGCGAAACCCCGGCGCAGTACCGCGCCGAGCGCCTGCATGAAGCCTTCGAGGCCGAAGCCGAGCGCCTGGGGCTGTTCGCCTGGGAGTTGAGCCTGCAACTGACTGCCGCCAGCCCGGAGGACTTCCACGCCCAGCGCCTTGAGGTGCACAAGGAGGTGGCGGAAATGGCTGGCATGCCGTGGGATGACTATTGCGCCCTGCATCATCTCGCCCCCTAGCCTTGACTCGCACGCGTCCCCCGCAGTCCCTGTTCAGGAGAACCGACGATGTTGCCTTCGACTTCCACGCAATCGGCCAGCGCCGCCCTGCAGCACACGCAGAAATGGCGCGGGCGGGTCGGCCTCGGGCTGGTGGCCTGCCTGTCCGTACTGGCCGGGATGACCGACGCCATCGGCTTCATGGCCACCGGCGATTTCGTGTCTTTCATGAGCGGCAACACCACGCGCATGGCGGTGGCCATCAGCGATGGCGAGCTGGGCCTGGTGCTGCGCCTGCTGCTTCTGGTGGCGACATTTGTCGTCGGTAACGCCCTGGGCGTGGTGGTCAGCCGCCTAGCCGGGCACCGTGCCCTGCCCTTGCTGCTGAGCATTGGCGCGTTGCTCTGCGCCTCCGCCGCCTGGCCCTTCGAGCAGCAATTGCCGGCCCTGGTGGCGGCGATCATCGCCATGGGCATGCTCAACGCCGCGGTGGAAGAAGTGAACGGCCTGCCCATCGGCCTGACCTACGTCACCGGGGCCCTGTCGCGCTTTGGCCGCGGGCTGGGGCGCTGGGTGCTCGGCGAACGGCGCAACGGCTGGCGGGTGCAACTGGTGCCGTGGAGCGGGATGTTCGCCGGAGCGGTGCTGGGGGCCCTGCTGGAACAGCACCTGGGGCTCAAGGCGCTGTATGTCAGCGGGTTGTTTGCCGCCTTGCTGGGCATCGCGTCATTGAAGATTCCGCGCCGCTGGCAACTGGGCTACAAGACCCGCTGACTTGCGCCGCCATCAGTCGAACAGACCGCCGCTGTCGGTATCGATGACGATCGACGACAGGCTGATGTGCCGCGGCCGGGTCAGGGCGAAGACCAGCGCTTCCACCACATCGCGGTTGGTGCCCTGCTCGCCCTTCTGCCGTGCCGGGACCTGCTGCCAGGCCTCGTCCAGCGGCGAGATGTCTTCCAGGTACGGCGGATGCACGCAGAGCGAACGCACCGGCGTGCCCTTGAGCATTTGCCGCAGGCCGTCGGCCAGGGCCAGTTGCCCGTGCTTGGCCGCATAGAACGGCAGCGACACGCTGTGCAGCGGTGCATTGGGCAAACCGCTGATGGAGCCGATGGTGACGATGTCCGGGCGCTTGGAAGTCTTGAGCATCGGCAGCAGGCCCTGGGTCAGCAGGAAAGTGCCAGTCAGGGCCGCATCGATCACGCCTGTGACCTCGGCGGCGCTGTGGGGCTGTTCACTGGCTTCCAGCCACATGGCGCCGTTGTTGATCAGGATATCCACCTGGGGATGGCGCACGTGGATTTCCGCCAGAGCGGCCTTGACGCTGTCGCTGTTGGCCAGGTCCACCACTACGTGATCAGCGGGGCTGCCGGTGCGCGCCTCGATGGCGGCGCTGACTCGAACCAGGGCCTCGGGGTTGCGCCCACAGAGAATCAACTTGCAACCCAGGTCCGCCAGGCTGATGGCCAGCGCTGCGCCCAATCCCCTTCCCGCCCCCGTGACCACTACGACCGCCGAATTCAGATCCATCATCCCTTGCTCCTTGTCCCAGGTTGATTGAAGGCGCGAGTCTATCCCTCGTCCCAGGGTTTGGGGCCAGGCAAAGCTTTACCCGATATGTCCTGGGCTTGCCGAGCCAGAGCCTTCGGGGCGAAAGGGGTTTAGCCGATCCACGGAGAAAGCTTTATCATGGCCGCAGTTTTATCCATCGAGTCCGTCATGAAGTTCGCCATCGCCCTGTTCTCTGCCGCTCACGCGCCTTCCTCGCGCCGCGCCCTGCTGTTCGCCCAGGCGGCGCTGGCGGGCGGGCACGAGATTGTCCGGCTGTTTTTCTATCAGGACGGCGTGTACAACGCTGCCAACAGCGTCGTCACGCCCCAGGACGAACAGGACCTGCCCCGGGAATGGCGCGAATTTGTCGGCCAGCATCAGCTCGATGGCGTGGTGTGCATCGCTGCGGCCCTGCGCCGGGGCATGCTGAACGCCGACGAAGCCCAGCGCTATCAGCGCGCGGCGGTGAACGTCGAGGCGCCCTGGGAACTGTCGGGGCTCGGCCAGTTGCATGACGCGGTGCAGGCCGCCGACCGCCTGATCTGTTTTGGAGGGGCGTGAAATGGCCAAATCCCTGTTGCTGATCAGCCGTCAGGCGCCGTGGTCCGGCCCCGGGGCCCGGGAGGCCCTGGACATCGTCCTGGCCGGCGGCGCCTTCGACCTGCCCATCGGCCTGCTGTTTCTCGACGATGGCGTGCTGCAACTGGCGCGCGGGCAACAGGCTTCGCTGCTGCGCCAGAAAGACCTGAGCGCCAACCTGCAGGCACTGTCGCTGTTCGGCGTCGACGAGCTGTTCGCCTGCAGCGCCAGCGTCAAGGCCCGCGGCCTCGACCCGGCGGCCCTGGGCCTTGACGCGGTACAGCTGCTGGACGCCCCGGAGCTGGCCGGGATCATCGACCGTTTTGACCAGGTGATTACCCTCTGATGTCGACCTTGCATGTGTTGTCCCACTCGCCCTTCACCGACACCCGCCTGAGCAGTTGCCTGCGCCTGCTGGGCAGCACCGACGGCCTGCTGCTGTGCGGTGACGCCGCCTATGCCCTGCAGCCGAACACGGCCGTTTACGCCGAACTGGGCGCCCGCAGCGGCCTGAATCTGTATGTGCTGGAAGAAGACCTGAACGCTCGCGGCCTGGCCCTGCCGGCGTGGGCCCGCGCGGTGGACTACCCGGGCTTCGTCGAATTGTCGATTCAGCATGACAAGGTCAACACCTGGCTATGAGTACCCTGACTGTGGGCGCCCGCGCCATTGAGCTGGACAAGGACGGTTACCTGGTCAACCTCGACGACTGGTCCGCCGAGGTGGCGCAGGCCCTGGCCGCCAACGAAGCGCTTGAACTCAGCGCGGAGCACTGGGAAATCCTCGAACTGCTGCAAGGCTTCTACAAGGAGTTCCAGCTGTCCCCGGCCACCCGCCCGCTGATCAAGTACACCGCTCTCAAGCTGGGCCCGGACAAGGGCAACAGCCTGCACCTGAACCGACTGTTCAAGGGCACTCCCGCCAAACTTGCCGCCAAGCTGGCGGGCCTGCCGAAGCCGACCAATTGCCTATGAACGATTTCGCCCCCCTGCTCACCCAGACCCCGCAAGAGCATCCCTTCGCCCAGTTCGTGCGAATTCTCGGCAAGGGCAAGCGCGGCGCGCGCAACCTGACCCGGGAAGAAGCCCGGGAGGCCATGGGCATGCTGCTGGACGACAAGGTCGAGGACACCCAGCTCGGCGCCTTCCTCATGCTGCTGCGGCACAAGGAAGAAAGCCCGGAGGAACTGGCGGGCTTCACCGAGGCCTTGCGCCAGCGCCTGAACGCCCCGGCGATCCCGCTGGACCTCGACTGGCCGACCTACGCCGGCAAGAAGCGCCACCTGCCCTGGTACCTGCTGGCGGCCAAGTGCCTGGCGCAGAACGGCGTGCGCATCCTGCTCCACGGTGGCGGCGCCCACACCGCCGGGCGCCTGTACACCGAGCAGTTGCTGGAGCCCCTGGGGATTCCCCTGTGCCGTGACTGGCAGGCGGTCGGCCGCGCGCTGGACCAGGACAACCTGGCCTTCATGCCCCTGGGCGACTGGGCGCCGCAATTGCAGCGCATGATCGATTTGCGCAACATCCTCGGCCTGCGCTCGCCGATCCACTCCCTGGCGCGCCTGCTCAACCCCCTGGGCGCCCGTTGCGGCCTGCAGAGCATCTTCCACCCCGGTTACCAGGCGGTGCACCGCGATGCCAGCGGCCTGCTGGGGGACAACGTGATCGTGATCAAGGGCGATGGCGGCGAGATCGAGATCAACCCGGACACCACCAGCCATCTGTACGGCAGCACCGGCGGCGTCAGTTGGGACGAGGAATGGCCGGCGCTGTCGGCGCAACGCCATGTGAAACCGGCAAGCCTGGACCCCGAGCACCTCAAGGCGCTGTGGCGTGGCGAGGTGCAAGACAGCTACCCACAACTGGCCCTGCTGGCGACCATGGCCCTGGCCTTGCGCGGTTTGGGCACGCCTCGGGAACAGGCGTTCGCGCTGGCCGAACAGTATTGGGCGGCCCGTGACAGATCGATTTAATCGATCAAAACCGCCCACGCTTTGCGCTTTTTGTTCGAACCCAGCGGCATAGACTGCACTCCAACGCACAATAGCTGAGGAGCACTCCATGGGTTTGCTGATCGATGGGCGCTGGCACGACCAGTGGTACGAAAGCGGCAAGGACGGCGCCTTCCAACGGGAGCAGGCGCAACGCCGTCACTGGGTCACCGCCGATGGCCGCCCGGGCCCCAGCGGCGAAGGCGGCTTTGCCGCCGAGGCCGGGCGCTACCACCTGTATGTCTCCCTGGCCTGCCCCTGGGCCCACCGCACGCTGATCCTGCGCAAGCTCAAGGGCCTGGAGCAGTTGATCGACGTCTCGGTGGTCAGCTGGCTGATGCGCGAGAACGGCTGGACCTTCGACAGCGCCTACGGCTCCAGCGGCGATGCGCTGGATCACTTTGACTTCATGCACCAGCGCTACACCGCCGACAGCGCCGACTACACCGGCCGCGTCACCGTGCCGGTGCTGTGGGACAAGCAGCAACAGCGCATCGTCAGCAACGAGTCGGCGGAGATCATCCGCATGTTCAACAGCGCCTTCGACGGCCTGACCGGCAATGATCTGGACTTCTACCCGCAGCCACTGCGCGCACGCATCGATGAACTCAACGCACGCATCTACCCCGCGCTGAACAATGGCGTGTACCGCGCCGGGTTTGCCACTTCACAACAGGCCTACGAGGCGGCGTTCGATGATGTGTTCGCCGAACTGGATGAACTGGAGACTCTGCTGGACAAGCAGCGCTACCTGGCCGGCGAGTACCTGAGCGAAGCCGATGTGCGGCTGTTCACCACGCTGATCCGTTTCGATGCGGTGTACCACGGCCACTTCAAGTGCAACCTGCGGCGGATGGCCGATTACCCGAACCTGTCGAACTGGCTGCGGGAGCTGTACCAGTGGCCGGGAATTGCCGAGACCGTGGATTTTGCCCATATCAAGGGGCACTACTATGCCAGCCATCGCACCATCAATCCGACCGGGATCGTGCCAAAGGGGCCGTTGCAGGATTTCAACCGCGGCCATGATCGGCAGCGGTTGAGCGGACTAGGGGTTTGGTGCAGGGATTGAGGACGCTTTCGCTGGCAAGCCAGCTCCTACAACCGTGGGGTGTGTAGGAACCGGCTTGCCGGCGAAGCATTCAGACCTCGGACTGGGCGCCTTCGAACCAGGCCAGCTTCTCGCGCAGCTGGACCACTTCACCAACGATCACCAGGGTCGGCGCGTGCACTTCGTGCTCCGCCACCAGCGCCGGCAGGTTGGCCAGGGTACCGGTGAAGACGCGCTGGTTGCTGGTGGTGCCCTGCTGAACCAGCGCTGCCGGAGTGTCGGCGCCGCGACCGTGCTTGATCAGTTGCTCGCAGATGGTCGGCAAGCCCACCAGCCCCATGTAGAACACCAGGGTCTGGGCGGGCGCCACCAGGTCGCTCCAGGGCAGGTTGCTGGTGCCGTCCTTGAGATGCCCGGTGACGAAACGCACCGATTGCGCGTAGTCGCGGTGAGTCAGGGGAATACCGGCATAGGCCGAGCAACCGCTGGCCGCGGTAATCCCCGGCACCACCTGGAACGGAATGCCGTGGGCCGCCAGCTCTTCGATCTCTTCGCCGCCCCGGCCAAAGATGAACGGATCGCCCCCCTTGAGCCGCACCACACGCTTGCCTTGCTGGGCCAGGGTCACCAGTTGCTGGTTGATCTGTTCCTGGGGCACGGCGTGATCGGCGCGACGCTTGCCGACGTAGATGCGTTCGGCGTCGCGGCGGCACAGTTCGAGAATCGCCGGCGCCACCAGACGGTCGTAGAGCACCACGTCGGCCTGCTGCATCAGGCGCAGGGCGCGGAAAGTCAGCAGGTCCGGATCACCCGGGCCCGCGCCGACCAGATACACCTCGCCCGGCGCATGGGGCGCCTTGCCGGCAATCTTGGCCTGCAACAGACGTTCGGCTTCCGCCCCCTGCCCCGCCAACTGACGATCAGCGATAGGGCCCTGGAACACGTCCTCCCAGAACGCCCGGCGCTGCTGCACATCCGGAAACAGGCCTTTGACCTGGGCCCGGAAACGCGCCGCCAACCCGGCCAACTGGCCGTAGGTGGAAGGAATCCAGGTTTCCAGCTTGGCCCGGATCAACCGCGCCAGCACCGGCGCATCGCCGCCGCTGGAAACCGCGATGACCAGCGGTGAACGGTCGACGATGGCGGGGAAGATCACGCTGCACAGGGCCGGCGCGTCCACCACGTTGACCGGGACGCAACGCCGATGGGCATCGGCGGAGACCTGGGCATTCAGGGATTCGTCGTCGGTGGCGGCGATGATCAGGGTGCAGCCGTCGAGGTCTGCCTCGACATACCCACGCAGCAGGGACTCACCGCCGCTGGCGACGATCAGCTCCTGCAATTGCGCTTCTATTTCAGGTGCGACCACCCGCAGCTGCGCACCGGCATCGGCCAGCAGACGGGATTTGCGCAAGGCAATCTCCCCTCCACCGACCACCAACACACGACTGCCGCGAAGGTTGTGAAACAGCGGCAGATATTCCATTTAGCCGATGACCTCAAGACCACCCATGTACGGCTTCAGCACGTCCGGCACGCGGATCGAACCGTCGGCCTGCTGGTAGTTCTCCAGCACCGCCACCAGGGTGCGGCCCACGGCCAGGCCGGAACCGTTGAGGGTGTGCACCAGCTCCGGCTTGCCGGTTTCTGGGTTGCGGAAACGCGCCTGCATGCGCCGGGCCTGGAAGTCGCCGCAGTTGGAGCACGACGAAATCTCGCGGTATTTGTCCTGGCTCGGTACCCAGACTTCCAGGTCGTAGGTCTTGACCGCGCTGAAGCCCATGTCGCCGGTGCACAGGGCCAGTACGCGGTACGGCAGTTGCAGCAGTTGCAGGACTTTCTCGGCGTTGGCAGTCAGGCCTTCCAGGGCTTGCATGGAAGTCGACGGCTCGACCACCTGGACCATCTCGACCTTGTCGAACTGGTGCTGGCGGATCATGCCGCGGGTGTCGCGGCCCGAGGCACCGGCTTCACTGCGAAAGCACGGCGTGTGAGCGACGAACTTCAGCGGCAGTTGCTTGGCGTCGAGAATCTCGCCCGCGACGATGTTGGTCAGCGACACTTCGGCAGTCGGGATCAGGTACAGATCGGCCTCGCCTTCGCGAGTGATCTTGAACAGGTCTTCCTCGAATTTCGGCAACTGGCTGGTGCCCACCAGGGCCGGGGCCTGCACCAGGTACGGGGTGTAGGCCTCTTCGTAGCCGTGCTCGCCGGTGTGCAGGTTGATCATGAACTGCGCCAGGGCGCGGTGCAGACGGGCAATCGGGCCGCGCAGCAGGGCGAAGCGCGCGCCGGACAGCTTGGCGGCGGTTTCAAAGTCCAGCCAGCCATGGGTTTCGCCCAGGGCCACGTGGTCCTTGATCGGGAAATCGAAGGCAGTTGGGGTGCCCCAGCGGCGCACTTCGACGTTGCCGTCTTCGTCTTCGCCCACTGGCACCGATTCGTGAGGCAGGTTGGGAATGCCGAACAGGATCGAATCCAGTTCGTTCTGGATGTTTTCCAGCTCGACCTTGCCAGTGCTCAGCTCGTTCCCCATGCGCTCAACGTCGGCCATCAGCGGGGCGATGTCTTCGCCGCGTTGCTTGGCCTGGCCGATGGACTTGGAGCGCGCGTTACGTTCAGCCTGCAGTTGCTCGGTGCGGGTCTGCACGGTCTTGCGCTGTTCTTCCAGCGCTTCGATGCGTGCCACATCCAGGGCAAAGCCACGGGATGCCAGACGATCCGCTACGTCCTGGAGGTTGCTACGTAACAGTTTGGAATCGAGCATGTCGTTCTCTCGTTTATCAAAGTTTGGTCAAGGACAGGCCGGCCCAGGTAGCAAGCAGCCCGCCGAATACACTCAGTGCCGCGTAGCCCAGGGCCAGCGCCACTTGTCCGCTTTCCAGCAGACGCACGGTATCCAGTGAAAAGGATGAAAAAGTCGTCAGGCCACCGAGGAAGCCCACTATCAATCCGGCACGCACTTCGATCGGCACCTCCGGACGGACCAGGAACAGCCCGTACAACACGCCGATCAGCAGGCAGCCCACGATATTAACGGCCAGCGTCGCGGTATAGAAGTGCCGCGGCCAATTGGCGTTGATCCAGTTGCCGGTGGCAAAGCGCAACAGGGTGCCAGCCACGCCGCCAGCGGAGACTGCAAGGATCAGGGGGATCAAGGTTTTCTCCGCTGCAGGGGGCTGGCCCGGTCCAGGGCAGCCAGGTGCTTGAGCTTCTCGCCGATCTTCAGCTCCAGGCCACGGGGCACCGGCTGGTAGAGCGGCAAAGGCTCCAGCTCTTCGGGGAAATAGTCTTCGCCGGCGGCGTAGGCATCCGGCTCGTCATGGGCATAGCGGTATTCGTCGCCATAACCCAACTGCTTCATCAGCTTGGTCGGGGCATTGCGCAGGTGGATCGGCACTTCCAGCGAACCGTGCTCGGCAGCGGCGCGCATGGCGGCCTTGAAGCCCATGTACACGGCGTTGCTCTTCGGCGCGCAAGCCAGGTAGGTGATGGCCTGCGCCACCGCCAGCTCGCCCTCGGGGCTGCCCAGGCGCTCTTGCACGTCCCAGGCCGCCAGGCACAGGCTCAGCGCCCGGGGGTCGGCGTTGCCGATGTCCTCGCTGGCCATGCGCACCACGCGCCGGGCCAGGTACAGCGGGTCGCAGCCGCCGTCGAGCATGCGCGCAAACCAGTACAGGGCGCCGTCGGGGTTGGAGCCGCGCACCGATTTGTGCAACGCGGATATCTGGTCGTAGAAGGCTTCGCCACCCTTGTCGAAACGCCGGCGGGTATCGCCCAGCAGGCTTTGCAGCAGATCAACGCCGATCTCGCCACCGTCTTCGGCCAGGTCCGAGGCGTTTTCCAGCAGGTTGAGCATGCGCCGGCCATCGCCATCGGCCGCCGACAGCAGCATCTGGAAGCCTTCGTCGCTGAGGCTCAACTGGCGCTTGCCCAGCCCCCGCTCTTCAGTCAGGGCGCGCTGTACCAGGCTGCCGAGGGCCGCTTCATCCAGGCTCTTGAGCACATACACCCGCGCTCGGGAGAGCAAGGCGTTGTTGAGCTCGAAGGACGGGTTTTCCGTGGTGGCACCGATAAAGATCAGCGTGCCGTCTTCCACGTAGGGCAGGAAGGCATCCTGCTGGGACTTGTTGAAGCGATGCACTTCATCGACAAACAGAATGGTCCGCCGCCCGTATTGCCCGGCCTGCTGCTTGGCGATTTCCACCGCCTGGCGGATCTCCTTGACCCCGGCCAGCACCGCCGAGACGGTTTCGAAGTGGGCGTCCGAGACTTCCGCCAACAGCCGCGCCAGGGTGGTCTTGCCGACCCCGGGCGGGCCCCAGAAGATCATCGAATGCAGGGTGCCCTGCTCCAGGGCCTCGCGCAGCGGCTTGCCCCGGGCCAGCAGGTGCTGCTGACCGACGTACTCGTCCAGGTTGGTGGCACGCAAGCGTGCGGCCAGTGGCTGGGCGATCGGGGCACTACGAAACAGGTCCATGGACTACCTTCGAAACCTTGCGGCTGCGGCTGCTTACTCTTGGATCACATCGGCACCCTTGGGGATGTCGAACTTGAACTTGGACGCCGGGATCGCTTCGTTGGCCTTGACCCCGGTGAACAGGATATTGGTGCGCTGGCCGACGCTGTCGATCAACTGCATGTCGTTGATCATCCCGTTGCGAAACGACAGGCGCAGGCTGTCGAACAGGGTGTCGCGGGTTTTCGGCTTGAGGGTGAAGTCCATCACGCCACCGGCTTCCTTGGAAGTGATGTCGAAGCTTTCGCTGATTTTCGACACGTCACCGGACAGCAGCAGGGCTGGGGTCTGGGTCAGGCGCTGGTCGAGCTTCTTGATGGTCACCTGCTCCAGGTCCGGGTCCCACAGCGAGACTTTCTGGCCATCGGAAACCATCAGTTGCTCTTGCGGCGCATCGGTGTGCCAGTAGAACAGGCCAGGACGCTGCAGCGACATCTCGCCAGCGGTTTCCTGCAATTGGGTGCCGCTGCCGTCCAGGGTCAGCTGGGAGAAACGCGCGGTCAGGGTCTGGGATTTTTCCAGCAACTGGGTCAGGCGCGCCACGTCTTTGGGGTCGGCGTGAGCCGACAGGGTGGTCACAGCCAGTACCGGCAGCAGCAACATGCGAATCAGGCGCATGGAATTCCTCATAAATTGGATGGGCATACGAGCGGCGTGGCATCACGCCGCTGAAAACGAAACGGGATCAGTCGCGCATCGGGCCCGGCGCCAGCACTTCGCGGGAGCCGTTGGTGTTCATCGCCGTCACCACCCCGGCCATTTCCATGGCCTCGATCATCCGGGCGGCACGGTTGTAGCCAATCTTCAGCTTGCGCTGTACCGCCGAGATCGAGGCCCGGCGGCTTTCCAGGACGAACTGCACGGCTTCGTCGTACAACGCGTCGGCTTCCGGATCATCACCGTCGCCACCGCCGCTGCTGCCTTCGAAACCACTGCCCGCCTCTTCGACACCGTTGAGGATGTCGTCGTTGTATTCCGGCGCGCCGCGCAGCTTCCAGGCCTCCACCACACGGTGTACTTCATCGTCGGAGACGAAGGCGCCGTGGACACGGATCGGCAGGCTGGTGCCCGGCGGCATGTAGAGCATGTCACCGTGACCCAGCAGTTGTTCGGCGCCGCCCTGGTCGATGATGGTCCGCGAGTCGATCTTGCTCGACACCTGGAACGCCATGCGGGTCGGGATGTTGGCCTTGATCAGGCCGGTGATCACGTCCACCGACGGCCGCTGGGTCGCGAGGATCAGGTGGATACCGGCGGCCCGGGCCTTCTGGGCGATACGTGCGATCAGTTCTTCGACCTTCTTGCCGACGATCATCATCATGTCGGCGAATTCGTCCACCACCACGACGATGGTCGGCAACTTGGTCAGCAGCGGCGCTTCGTCGTGGATGCTTTCGCGGTTGTACAGCGGATCGGCCAGCGGTGTGCCGGCGTCGATGGCTTCCTTGACCTTGGCGTTGAAGCCCGAGAGGTTGCGCACGCCCATCTTGGCCATGAGCTTGTAGCGCCGCTCCATCTCCGCCACGCTCCAGCGCAGGGCGTTGGCCGCGTCCTTCATGTCGGTGACCACCGGGCACAGCAGGTGCGGGATGCCTTCGTAGATCGACAGTTCGAGCATCTTCGGGTCGATCATGATCAGCTTGGCGTCTTCCGGGCCGGACTTGAACAGGATCGACAGGATCATCGCGTTGACCCCCACCGACTTACCGGAACCGGTAGTACCGGCCACCAGCAGGTGAGGCATTTTCGCCAGGTCGGTGATGATCGGCTTGCCGCCGATATCGTGGCCCAGGGCCAGGGTGACCGGGGATTTGAAGTTGTCGTATTCCGGGGTCGAGAGCACTTCGGAGAAGCGCACGATCTGCCGGTCTTCGTTGGGAATCTCGATGCCCACGGTGGTCTTGCCGGGAATCACTTCCACCACGCGCACGCTGGTCACCGCCAGGGAGCGAGCCAGGTCCTTGGCCAGGTTGGCGATACGGCTGACTTTCACCCCCGCCGCTGGCTGGATTTCGTAACGGGTAATCACCGGGCCCGGGTGGATCGAATCCACCGCAACCTCGACGCCGAATTCCTTGAGTTTGATTTCCAACAGGTGACCGACGGCGGCCAGGGATTCCGGGGAATAGTTCAGCTGCTTCTTTTCTGCCGGGTCAAGAATCGAGATCGGCGGCAAGGTGCCTTCCACCGCGCTGTCGACGAACAGCGGCACCTGCTTCTCTTTCTGCACGCGCTTGCTCGGCTCCGGCGCCTTGGTGACCACCGGGGTGATGACCGGCGGCACCTGTTTCTCGCGCTCGGACATGTGCTTGCTCAAGGCCTGCTCGCGCTCGATAAGGCGCTCCTTGACCTTGGCCTGCTCGCGTTTGTCGGCAACGTTCGGGGTGACCACTTCATCGACCCGGGCATCCACTTCACGCAGTTGCGCCACCAGCTGCTTGCGTTCCACTCGCGCATCCCACCAGCGGTTGGCGGCGCCCTGGAACAGTTCGAACAGGTCGAGGGTGATCTTGCCGGTAACGTCCATGACCTTGAACCAGGACAGGTCGGTGAACACCGTCAGGCCAAACAGGAACAGGGCGATGAACATCAGGGTACTGCCCTGCACGTTCAGGGCATTCTTGGCCAGGTCGCCCAGGCTTTCGCCCAGGGCGCCACCGGCACCGGCCGGAAGGCCCGTGGCGGCATGGAAGTGGATATGCGCCAGCGCCGCGCCGGACAGCACCAGAAACACCAGGCCGATCAGCCGCCAGGAAAACAGCCAGCCGCTCCACTGCCAGGGTTCATGGCGCTGACGAAAGATCTGGTAAGTCTTGATCGCCAACAACAACGGAAATATATAGGCGAAGTAACCCAACACCATAAACAGGATATCGGCGCTGTAGGAACCGGCGGGACCGCCGAAGTTCTGCACGTCGTCAATCTTGCTGTTATGACTCCAGCCCGGATCATCTTTCCCGTAGGTCAGAAGTGCCATCATCAAGAACAGGCACAGGGCTCCAATGGCGATCAACGCACCTTCCTTGAGCCGGTAGTGCAATTGCTGACGCCAGAGCGGAACAACAGGTTTAGGTGCTGCGGTGGATTTCTTCAAAACGCGTCTTTTCCTGCGCCAAGGGCGCGTCCAACGGGTGATTGACTACAAGATACTGCTCAATCCGAGCAGGTAAATAAAGTTGACCGGCGTAACTGGGGCTACTTTTAACACTCTGCCCCTTGCTTCTGAAACAGTGCAATTCTGAATAAACCCGGTACAGCGTCGTATTGTACGGGTTTGTTCACGCCGTGCCACGTCGGAACCGTCCGATCAGCATAGCCAACTGCGTGTTACACGCTGTTCAATTGGAGCATGCATTCTCTTTTGTGACAAAGGCTTATGAGGTGTTTTTATGAACCAAGCGAAGCATTCACGCCTGATCATTCTGGGCTCCGGCCCTGCCGGTTACAGCGCTGCCGTTTACGCCGCCCGAGCCAACCTCAAACCAACGGTCATCACCGGCCTGCAAGCCGGCGGTCAATTGACCACCACCACCGAAGTCGACAACTGGCCCGGTGACGTGGAAGGCCTGACCGGCCCGGTGCTGATGGAACGCATGCAGAAACACGCCGAACGCTTCGACACCGAGATCGTCTATGACCACATCCACACCGCACAGTTGCAACAGCGGCCGTTTATCCTCATCGGCGACAGCGGCACCTACAGCTGTGATGCGCTGATCATCGCCACCGGCGCATCGGCGCAGTACCTGGGCCTGCCCTCCGAGGAGGCCTTCGCCGGCAAGGGGGTATCCGCCTGCGCCACGTGCGACGGCTTTTTCTACCGCAACCAGGTGGTGGCGGTGGTCGGCGGCGGCAACACCGCTGTGGAGGAAGCACTGTATCTGTCGAATATCGCCAAAGAAGTGCACCTGGTGCATCGCCGCGACAAGCTGCGAGCGGAGAAAATCCTCCAGGACAAGCTGTTCGACAAGGCGGCCAACGGCAACATCCGCCTGCACTGGAACCAGCACCTGGACGAAGTGCTGGGGGATGCCAGCGGCGTGACCGGCGCCCGCCTCAAGGACAGCCACAGCGAACAGACCAAGGATCTGGCGCTGGCCGGAGTATTTATCGCCATCGGCCACAAGCCCAATACCGATTTGTTTCAGGGGCAATTGGAAATGCGCGACGGCTATCTGCTGGTCCGCGGCGGCAGCGAAGGCAACGCCACCGCCACTGGCATCGCGGGAGTCTTCGCCGCCGGCGACGTGGCCGATCACGTCTACCGCCAAGCCATCACTTCCGCCGGCGCCGGCTGCATGGCGGCCCTGGATGCGGAAAAATTCCTCGACGACAACTAATCCCTCGCCCTACGCTTGTGGCGGGCCAGCCATGGCTCGCCACCACCCTCCCCTGCCGCAAGTCTGGATGCCATGCTGACCTGGTTACAACGCAACACACTCGACTTCCCCCCCCTGGAAAAAGCCATGCGCGTGCCCAACGGCTTGCTGGCCGCAGGCGGAGACTTGTCCGCCGAGCGCCTGGTCCAGGCTTATCGCCATGGCTGCTTTCCCTGGTTTTCCGAGGGACAGCCGATTCTCTGGTGGTCCCCGGACCCGCGCACGGTGCTGTTTCCGGACGAACTGCATGTGTCCCGCAGCCTGGGCAAACTGCTGCGCAAGCAGCGCTATCAGGTGACCTTCGACCAGGACTTTGCCGCCGTCATCAACGCCTGCGCGGCCCCCCGGGCCTACGCCGACGGCACCTGGATCAGCGAGGCGATGCAACACGCCTATCTGCAACTGCATCAACGTGGCTACGCCCATTCGGTGGAAGTCTGGGACCAAGGCCGCCTGGTCGGCGGCTTGTATGGGCTGGCCATGGGGCAGCTTTTTTTTGGCGAATCAATGTTCAGCCGCGCCGACAATGCCTCGAAAGTCGGCTTCGCGACCCTGGTGGAGCACCTCAAGACGTGGGGATTCGTGCTGATCGACTGCCAGATGCCCACTGAGCACCTGCAAAGCCTCGGCGCCCGATCGATTTCCCGGCCAGAGTTTGCGGGCTACCTGAAACACCACCTGGACCTGCCGAGCCGCGCCACATGGGTTTCCTAGGCGGGTTTGCCGGTGGTGGCTTACACTTAATTGCAAAGCTTACTCCGAGGGTTGACTCATGACCGAGTTGGCGCGCCTGAAGTTTTATGCCACCCAACCCCACTCTTGCAGCTACCTGCCCGACGAACAGGCGACCACCTTGTTCCTCGACCCCAGCCAGCCGATGGACGTGCATGTCTACGCCGACCTGTCGGAAATGGGCTTTCGCCGCAGCGGTGACCATCTGTATCGGCCGCACTGCCAGAACTGCAACGCTTGCGTGCCGGCACGCATTCCCGCCGCGCAGTTCCTGCCCAATCGCCAGCAAAAGCGCATTCTCAAGCGCAACAGTGACTTGACCGTAACAGCCGCCAAGCCCTGCTTCAGCGAAGAATATTTCGAGCTCTACCAACGCTATATCGAACAACGCCACGCCGACGGCGATATGTTCCCGCCCAGCCGCGATCAGTTCTCGACCTTCCTGGTTCGCGACCTGCCCTTCTCGCGCTTCTACGAATTCCGCCTGGACGGCCGCCTGTTGGCAGTGGCCGTCACCGACCTGCTGCCCAATGGCCTGTCAGCGGTCTACACCTTCTACGAGCCCGACGAAGAACGCCGCAGCCTGGGGCGCTTTGCGATCCTCTGGCAAATTGGCGAAACCCTGCGCCTGGGACTGGACGCGCTGTACCTGGGCTACTGGATCAAAAACTGCAAAAAGATGAACTACAAGACCCAATATCGCCCCATAGAGCTGCTGGTTAATCAGAGATGGGTGATCCTGAACTAGAAGGTCTTGGCTTGAACCCCACTTTTCGGGCACAATGCACGCCGCTTTTGCCTGGCGCAGTTGCACCGGGCCATTCATTGGACACCGAGGGCTTTACTGCATGTCGAAAGAAGACAGCTTCGAAATGGAAGGCACTGTCGTCGACACCCTGCCCAACACCATGTTTCGTGTGGAGTTGGAAAATGGGCACGTCGTAACCGCGCATATTTCCGGCAAGATGCGCAAGAACTACATTCGTATTCTTACCGGTGACAAAGTGCGCGTCGAGCTGACGCCCTATGACTTGAGCAAAGGGCGCATCACTTACCGCGCTCGCTAAGCAAGTCAATACAAGACGCCCGGTTATGCCGGGCGTTTTTGTTCGTCTGCAAAAAAATTTTCAACCGCCAGATAGCACAAAGGCACCCTCCGGTGCCTTTGGCGGTACTGCTGCGTTACGCGGCCATCAAGCCATTTCCGCCGTGGTCTCGAAATCGAAGGTCAACTCGCCATCCTTGATGTCGATGTGTACTACACCGCCATGATCGGACAATTCGCCAAACAGGATCTCCTCGGCCAGCGGACGCTTGATCTTGTCCTGGATCAAACGTGCCATTGGGCGCGCGCCCATGGCGACGTCGTAACCACCGGCAGCCAGCCAGCTGCGAGCGGCATCGGTCACTTCCAGCTGCACGCGCTTGTCTTCCAACTGCGCTTGAAGCTCGGTAAGGAACTTGTCCACCACGCTCTTGATCACTTCGTGGCTCAGGCGACCGAACTGGATAATGGTGTCCAGACGGTTGCGGAACTCCGGCGTGAAGCTCTTCTTGATCACTTCCATGGCATCGGAAGAGTGATCCTGATGAGTGAAACCGATAGAGGCTCGCGCCGCAGTTTCAGCACCGGCGTTGGTGGTCATGATGATGATCACGTTGCGGAAGTCTGCCTTGCGCCCGTTGTTGTCGGTCAGGGTGCCGTGATCCATCACCTGCAGCAGCAGGTTGAAGACTTCCGGATGGGCCTTCTCGATTTCGTCGAGCAGCAATACGCAATGCGGTTGCTTGGTGATTGCCTCGGTCAGCAAGCCACCCTGGTCGAAACCGACGTAGCCGGGAGGCGCACCGATCAAGCGCGATACGGTATGCCGCTCCATGTACTCGGACATGTCGAAGCGCACCAGCTCGATCCCCATGGCCTTGGCCAACTGCCGGGCCGCCTCGGTCTTGCCGACACCGGTAGGACCAGCGAACAGGAAGGAGCCGACCGGTTTGTCGGGCGACTTCAAGCCTGCACGGGACAGCTTGATCGCCGTGGACAGCGAATCGATCGCCGCATCCTGGCCAAACACCGTCAACTTGAGATCGCGCTCAAGATTGCGCAGCAGCTCTTTATCGGAACTGGTGACGTGTTTTGGTGGAATCCGGGCAATTTTCGCCACGATGTCTTCCACCTGAGCCACCTCGATGCGCTTCACACGCTTCTCGGCTGGCTGCAGACGCTGATAGGCGCCTGCCTCATCAATGACGTCGATGGCCTTGTCCGGCATATGCCGGTCATTGATGTAGCGCGACGCCAGTTCAGCCGCGGCGCGCAGGGCTTCGTCACTGTATTCGATGCTGTGATGCTGCTCGAAACGGCCCTTGAGGCCACGCAGGATACCGATGGTGTCTTCAACCGAAGGTTCGGACACATCGACTTTCTGGAAGCGCCGCGCCAAAGCCCGGTCCTTCTCGAAAATACCGCGAAACTCCTGGAACGTAGTCGAACCGATGCAACGGATATCACCCGAAGACAGCAGCGGCTTGAGCAGATTCGAGGCATCCATCACCCCGCCGGATGCCGCACCGGCACCGATGATGGTATGGATTTCATCGATGAACAGGATCGCCTGAGGGCGCTTTTTCAATTCGCCCAGCAGCGCCTTGAAACGCTTCTCGAAATCGCCGCGGTACTTGGTACCAGCCAGCAGCGCCCCGAGATCCAGCGAGTAGACAACACTGTTAGTCAGCAGGTCCGGCACTTGATTGTCGACAATGCGCTTGGCCAGTCCTTCGGCAATCGCGGTCTTGCCCACACCCGCCTCACCCACCAGCAGCGGGTTGTTCTTACGCCGACGAGCCAGGATCTGCGCTACGCGCTCGACTTCCTGCTCACGCCCTACCAGCGGATCAATGCGCCCCTGACGGGCCAGCTCATTGAGGTTGCTGGCATAGGCATCCAGCGGATTCCCCGAAGAAGACGACTCACCACCCTCCTCGTCCTGCATATCCTGTTCACCTTCAGAATGATCGCCATGCCCTGGCACCTTGGAGATGCCATGGGCGATGTAGTTGACCACGTCGATACGGGCAACGCTCTGCTGTTTCAGCAGGAACACCGCCTGACTCTCCTGCTCACTGAAGATCGCCACCAGCACATTGGCGCCAGTGACTTCACGCTTGCCCGAGCTCTGTACGTGAAAGACAGCACGTTGCAATACACGCTGGAAACCCAGGGTTGGCTGAGTTTCGCGATCCTCGTCATGCACGGGAATCAGCGGCGTGGTGGAGTCGATGAACTCCTGCAGATCATGCTTGAGTTTGTCGAGGTTTGCTCCGCAGGCACGTAAAACGGTGGCGGCGGCCTCATTATCCAAAAGAGCCAACAGGAGATGCTCGACGGTCATGAACTCATGACGCTTCGAACGGGCCTCCTTGAAGGCGAGATTGAGGGTGACTTCGAGCTCGCGGTTTAACATAGCTTCACCTCATACCCAAGTGGTCGGCGTTAACCGTCCTTCTCGATTTCACAGAGTAGCGGATGCTGGCTTTCCCGGGCGTACTGGTTGACCTGCATGGCCTTGGTCTCGGCGATGTCGCGGGTAAACAATCCACACACTGCCCGCCCTTCGGTATGGACGGCCAGCATGACCTTGGTCGCCAGCTCGCGATTCAGGTTAAAAAACATCTCGAGCACTTCGACGACGAAATCCATCGGCGTGTAGTCATCGTTGAACAAAACCACCTTGTACATCGGCGGCGCCTGGAGAGCAGGCTTAGCCTCCTGCACCGCCAAGCCAGCGGAATCGTCGTCGTGCAAGTCCGGGCGATCCTGATTGAATGTTAGTCGAATCTGGCTGATTGCATGCATGGAAAGAAAGGTTCGTCAGTTGTGCAAATACAGTGGTGGGGGCGCCCTGGAAGGATTTCAACTCCGACCGCCGGGTCACCTTGACTATCGGCAAAACGGTGTTACAACCAATAGGGCCCACATTGGGTAATAAACGTCCGCGGCGTCAATCTTTTTACCAAGTTTGGCGGCGGATGAACTGGATGATACTCCAGTGATGGAGTCTGTTGCAGAGGGATATGAGTATGGCTAGCGGTAAGGTCAAGTGGTTCAACAATGCCAAGGGTTATGGCTTTATTAATGAGGAGGGCAAGACTGACGATCTGTTTGCCCATTACTCGGCCATCGATATGGATGGCTACAAGACCTTGAAAGCCGGACAGGCTGTGAGCTTCGAGATCATCCAGGGGCCCAAGGGCTTGCATGCGATCAAAATCAGCGCCTTGAAGGTGCCCGGCGAAATCGTGACCGCCCAGGCCCAGCCCGAAAGCGCACTGAGCTGATCGAACCAACATCCAGTCATAAAAAAACCGGCCGACTCAAGGGATTGAGTCGGCCGGTTTGCTTTGTGCGCAGCGCAGCTTACATGTGCGAGATCAACGCATCACCGAAGGCCGAGGAGGACAGCAGGGTTGCACCGTCCATCAGGCGTTCGAAGTCATAAGTCACGGTCTTGGCCGAGATCGCGCCATTGGTGCCCTTGATGATCAGATCGGCCGCTTCGGTCCAGCCCATGTGGCGCAGCATCATCTCTGCTGAAAGGATCAGCGAGCCCGGGTTGACCTGGTCCTTGCCGGCATACTTGGGCGCGGTACCGTGGGTCGCCTCGAACATGGCCACGGTATCGGACAGGTTGGCACCTGGAGCAATACCGATACCCCCCACCTCCGCCGCCAGGGCGTCGGACAGGTAGTCACCGTTGAGGTTGAGGGTAGCGATCACATCGTATTCAGCCGGACGCAGCAGGATCTGCTGGAGCATGGCATCGGCGATGGCATCCTTGACAATGACATTCTTGCCGGTTTTCGGGTTCTTGAACTGCATCCAAGGACCACCGTCCAGCAGGGTCGCACCGAACTCTTCGGCCGCCACTTCATAGGCCCATTCCTTGAAGGCACCTTCGGTGAACTTCATGATGTTGCCTTTGTGCACGATGGTCAGCGAGTCACGATCGTTATCCACTACATACTGCAGCGCCTTGCGCGCCAGACGCTTGGTGCCCTGCAGGGAAACCGGCTTGACGCCAATGCCGCAGTTTTCGTCGAAACGGATCTTGGTGACCCCCATCTCCTCCTTGAGGAACTTGATGACCTTGGTGGCTTCTGCCGAACCGGCCTTCCACTCGATGCCAGCGTAAATGTCTTCGGAGTTTTCACGGAAGATGGTCATGTCCACATCACCCGGCTTTTTCACCGGGCTAGGCACACCTTCGAACCAACGCACCGGGCGCAGGCAGACATAGAGGTCGAGTTGCTGACGCAGGGCCACGTTCAGAGAGCGGATGCCGCCACCGACCGGCGTGGTCAGCGGGCCCTTGATGGAAACCACGTAATCCTTCACCGCATCCAGGGTTTCCTGAGGAAGCCAGGTGTCCTGGTCGTACACTTGAGTCGCTTTTTCCCCGGCATACACTTCCATCCAGGAAATCTTGCGTTCGCCGCCGTAAGCCTTCTTAACCGCAGCATCGACAACCTTGATCATAACCGGGCTGATATCAACACCAATACCGTCGCCTTCGATGAAAGGAATAATCGGGTTGTTAGGAACATTGAGAGAATGGTCTGCGTTGACGGTGATTTTGTCGCCGACTGCTGGAACCTGAATCTTCTTGTATCCCATGCTGAACTCCGTTGTGTGGATTGAACATCTGGCTGCGTTCGAGCGTACCCCAGTTGAATCTGGACGGGAACCTCATGTTCCACCCATATGCCGTGAAAGCTGCATGGTTCGCGGCCTACAAGCCTGAATGCAAAGGGAAAAGTGCCAAAGTCGAGCACCCCGAATGACTCTACGCCTGCACCCCGCCTGCGACCTTTAGACCAATGGACGAGAACCGGCGCCTATGAAGCATCGGCGTTTTGCTAGCTACCTATGTATAATGCCGCCGCTGACCACAGAGTCACGACGGCCGAATGCTCTGCTACCGATAAAACAAGCCGAGAATGGCCGCCCAAAGCCGGGTTGTTACCGCAACCCACCCGCTTGACGCTCGACTGATGCACCCAACATCACCGCGAAGAAACCTCGACATTCGGCTCATGGATGACCTTTGAACGAAAGCGCTTACCCGGCGCACCTCGAGTTTCTGCGCACGCTTTAGCAAAGAAGAGAGTTAATCCGAATATGCCCACCCGCTCGAAGATCATCTACACCTTCACCGACGAAGCCCCGGCCCTCGCCACCTATTCCCTGCTGCCTATCGTAGAAGCCTTCACCGCTTCGGCTGATATCGCCGTGGAAACCCGCGACATCTCCCTGGCCGGCCGCATCCTCGCCAGCTTCCCTGAGCAGTTGGGTGCCAAAGCGGTACCGGACCACCTCGCCGAACTGGGCGAACTGGCGGTCACTCCAGAAGCCAACATCATCAAGCTGCCGAACATCAGCGCCTCGGTACCGCAACTGCAAGCCGCGATCAAGGAACTGCAGGCCCAGGGCTACGCCCTGCCGGACTACCCGGAAACCGTGACCAGCGACGCCGACAAAGACGCCAAGGCGCGTTACGACAAGGTCAAGGGCAGCGCCGTGAACCCGGTCCTGCGTGAAGGCAACTCCGACCGCCGCGCTCCGCTGTCGGTGAAGAACTACGCGCGCAAGCACCCGCACAAGATGGGCGCCTGGGCCAAGGACTCCAAGTCTCACGTTGCCCACATGAGCAACGGCGACTTCTACGGCAGCGAAAAAGCCGCCCTGATCGAAGCCGCAGACAGCGTCAAGATCGAGCTGATCGCCCAAGACGGCACCGCCACCGTCCTGAAACAAAAGACCACCGTGCAAGCTGGTGAGATCCTCGACTGCGCCGTGATGAGCAAAAAGGCCCTGCGCGCCTTCATCGCCGCTGAAATCGAAGACGCCAAGAAACAAGGCGTACTGCTGTCTGTGCACCTCAAGGCCACCATGATGAAGGTCTCCGACCCGATCATGTTCGGCCAGATCGTTGCCGAGTTCTATCAGGACGCCCTGAGCAAGCACGCCGCCGTGCTGCAGGAAATCGGCTTCAACCTGAACAACGGCATTGGCGACCTGTACGCCCGCATCAAGGCCCTGCCAGCCGAGCAGCAAGCCGCGATCGAAGCCGACATCCAGGCGGTCTACGCTGCACGCCCTGCCCTGGCCATGGTCAACTCCGACAAAGGCATCACCAACCTGCACGTACCGAGCGACGTGATCGTCGACGCCTCGATGCCGGCCATGATCCGTGACTCCGGTAAGATGTGGGGCACCGACGGCCAACTGCACGACACCAAGGCCGTGATCCCGGACCGTTGCTACGCCACCATCTACCAGGCCGTAATCGAAGACTGCAAAGCCAATGGCGCGTTCGATCCGACCACCATGGGCAGCGTGCCAAACGTCGGCCTGATGGCGAAAAAAGCCGAAGAATACGGCTCCCACGACAAGACCTTCGAAATCAAGGCTGACGGCGTGGTTCGCGTGACCGACAGCCAAGGCAAGCTGCTGCTGGAGCAGAAAGTCGAAGCCGGCGACATCTTCCGCATGTGCCAGACCAAGGACGCGCCGATCCAGGACTGGGTCAAGCTCGCCGTCAACCGTGCCCGTGCCAGCAGCACCCCGGCGATTTTCTGGCTGGACCCGATGCGCGCCCACGACGGCGTGATGATCGAGAAAGTTCAGGCCTACCTGAAGGATCACGACACCAGCGATCTGGACATCCGCATCATGTCCCCGGTCGAAGCCATGAAGTTCACCCTGGCCCGCACCCGCGACGGCAAGGACACCATCTCGGTGACCGGCAACGTGCTGCGCGACTACCTGACCGACCTGTTCCCGATCATGGAGCTGGGCACCAGCGCCAAGATGCTGTCGATCGTGCCGCTGATGAATGGTGGTGGCCTGTTCGAAACCGGCGCCGGCGGTTCGGCTCCGAAGCATGTGCAACAGCTGCTGGAAGAGAACTTCCTGCGCTGGGATTCCCTGGGTGAGTTCCTGGCCCTGGCCGCCTCCCTGGAGCACCTGGGCAACACCTACAACAACCCGAAAGCCCTGGTACTGGCCAAGACCCTGGACCAGGCCACCGGCCAGTTCCTCGACAACAACAAGTCGCCATCGCGCAAAGTCGGCAACATCGACAACCGCGGCAGCCACTTCTACCTGGCGCTGTACTGGGCACAAGCCCTGGCCGCCCAGACCGAGGACGCTGCCCTGCAAGCGCAGTTCAGCCCTCTGGCCAAGACCCTGACCGAGAACGAAGCGACCATCGTCGCCGAGCTCAACGCCGTACAGGGCAAGCCCGTGGACATCGGCGGCTACTACAGCGCCAACCCTGAGCTGGTGAGCAAGGCCATGCGCCCGAGCGCCACCCTCAACGCGGCCATCGCTGCGCTGGTGTAAGCACGAGCGAACACACAAACCCCGGCCTAGCGCCGGGGTTTGTGCTTCTGGGCCCACTAGGAGCCTGCTTGCCGGTGAACGCCTCTACGCCGGACATGCGGCGCTCGCTTCGCCGGCAAGCCGGCTCCTACAATGCTTCCCCCTTATAAAGGAGTGCCTTTATGGAATGGCAACCCCATATCACTGTCGCCACCATCGTCGAGGACCAGGGCCGCTTCCTGTTCGTCGAGGAGTACTCGGGCGAACACGCCGTGCTCAACCAGCCCGCCGGGCACCTGGATGCCAATGAAAGTCTGCTCCAGGCGGCCATCCGCGAAACCCTGGAGGAAACCGGCTGGGACGTGGAGTTGACCGGCGTGGTCGGCATCTACCTGTACACCGCCCCCAGCAACGGCGTGACCTACCAGCGCGTGTGCTTTGCCGCCAAAGCGCTGCGCCATCATCCGGACTATCAGCTGGATGACGGCATCATCGGCCCGCGCTGGCTGAGCCGCGAGCAACTGCTGGAACAGCGCGCCCACTGGCGCAGCGAGCTGATCCTGCAATGCCTGGACGATTACCTGGACGGCCAGCTGCACAGCCTGGCGCTGATCCGACCAATGCTTTAACCGCAGTTTTAGCCTTGCAGGCCTCAGCCTGTTAGAATCGCGTCCTTTTTCAAGACACCCGTTGAATTCCTATGCGTGATCCAGCCTCTTCTGACACCCAAAAGAAACGCGTCATTGTCGGCATGTCCGGCGGCGTGGATTCTTCCGTTTCCGCCCTCCTGCTAATGGAACAGGGATACCAGGTGGAAGGCCTGTTCATGAAGAACTGGGAGGAAGACGACGGCACCGAATACTGCACCGCCATGGATGACCTGGCCGACGCCCAGGCCGTGTGCGACAAACTTGGCATCAAGCTGCACACCGCCAACTTCGCCGCCGAGTACTGGGACAACGTGTTCGAGCACTTCCTGGCCGAATACAAGGCCGGCCGCACGCCGAACCCGGACATCCTGTGCAACCGCGAAATCAAGTTCAAGGCGTTCCTCGACTACGCCATGATGCTCGGTGCCGACCTGATCGCTACCGGCCACTATGTACGCCGCCGCGACATCGACGGCCGCACCGAACTGCTCAAGGGCCTGGACCCGAACAAGGACCAGAGCTACTTCCTGCACGCCGTGGGCGGCGAGCAGATCGCCAAGACCCTGTTCCCGGTAGGCGAGCTGGAAAAACCCGAAGTGCGCGCCATCGCCGAGAAACATGACCTGGCCACCGCCAAGAAGAAAGACTCCACCGGCATCTGCTTTATCGGTGAGCGGCGCTTCAGCGACTTCCTCAAGCAATACCTGCCGGCCCAGCCCGGCGAGATCAAGACTACCGAAGGTGAAGTCATCGGCCGCCACCACGGCCTGATGTACCACACCATCGGCCAGCGCCAGGGCCTGGGCATCGGCGGCCTGAAAGACGCCGGCGAAGAACCGTGGTACGTGCTGATCAAGGACCTGGAGCACAACGAGCTGATCGTCGGCCAGGGCAACGACCATCCGTGGCTGTTCTCCCGCGCCCTGCTGGCTTCCGACATCTATTGGGTCAACCCCATCGACCTGAGCCAGCCACGGCGCCTGACCGCCAAGGTGCGCTACCGCCAGAGCGACCAGCCCTGCACCCTGGAGCGGACCGCCAACGGCTACCGCGCCACCTTCGACGATCCGCAGCGCGCGGTGACTCCCGGCCAGTCCGTGGTGTTCTACGACGGTGAAATCTGCCTCGGCGGCGGCGTGATCGAAGTGGCCGAACCCTGGAGCAGCAAGGACGTCCGCCCATGAGCCCGATTCAGGAGCAACTGACGGCGCTGGGCGGTGTATTCCTCGCAGCGGTGCTGGTGGACCGCATCGCCAAGACCGGCCAGGTCAGCGAGGCAGCCTTGAGCTGCATGCTCGGCAGCCTGCTGATCCGCGACCCGAAGGACACCCTGGAAGTCTACGGCGGCGACGACATCAACCTGCGCGAAGGCTATCGCGCCCTGATCGGCGCCCTGGAACGCGACCCCAGCACCCTGCAACGCGAGCCTTTGCGCTACGCGCTGTCGATGCTCGGCCTGGAGCGCCAGCTGGCCAAGCGCGACGACCTCCTGGAAACCATCGGCAAGCGTCTGCCGCAGATCCAGTCCCAGGTCGAACACTTCGGCCCGGCCCACGAAAACGTCATCGCCGCGTGCGGCGGGCTGTACCAGGACACCTTGAGCACCCTGCGCCAGCGCATCCAGGTGCACGGCGACATGCGCAACCTGCAGCAGCCGAGCAATGCCTCGAAGATCCGCGCGCTGTTGCTCGCCGGCATTCGCTCGGCGCGCCTGTGGCGCCAGCTGGGCGGCCATCGCTGGCAACTGGTGATCAGCCGGCGCAAATTGCTTAAAGAACTTTATCCGTTGATGCGCAGCAGCTGAGCTGCGCCTGACTTTTCAAGAGCTGCGCGTAAGACGCCGGTCAGTTGGCAACGGACCGGCGGATATTTTCATGTATGATACGCGCCCCATTTCGTTGCCCGACTGTCCGAGAACACCCCATGCAGCTCTCTTCGCTCACTGCGGTTTCCCCTGTTGACGGCCGCTACGCCGGCAAAACCCAGGCCCTGCGCCCCATTTTCAGCGAATACGGCCTGATCCGTGCTCGCGTCCTCGTTGAAGTGCGCTGGCTCCAGCGCCTGGCCGCCCACAGCGCCATCAGCGAAGTGCCGGCGTTCTCTGCCGAAGCCAACGCCGTCCTCAATGCCCTGGCAGAGAACTTCTCGCTGGAGCATGCCGAGCGCGTCAAAGAGATCGAGCGCACCACCAACCACGACGTCAAGGCCATCGAGTACCTGCTCAAGGAACAAGCCGCCAAGCTGCCTGAGCTGGCCAACGTCAGTGAATTCATCCACTTCGCCTGCACCAGCGAGGACATCAACAACCTGTCCCACGCCCTGATGCTGCGCGAAGGCCGTGATGAAGTGATGCTGCCGCTGATGCGCCAGACCGCCAACGCCATCCGCGAACTGGCGATCCGCTTCGCCGAAGTGCCGATGCTGTCGCGCACCCATGGTCAGCCGGCCTCGCCGACCACCCTGGGCAAGGAACTGGCCAACGTCGTGTACCGCCTGGAGCGCCAGATCGCTCAGGTCGCCGCCGTGCCACTGCTGGGCAAGATCAACGGCGCCGTGGGCAACTACAACGCCCACCTCTCGGCCTACCCGGACATCGACTGGGAAGCCAATGCCCGCGCCTTCATCGAAGACGAGCTGGGCCTAGCCTTCAACCCCTACACCACGCAGATCGAGCCGCACGACTACATCGCCGAGCTGTTCGATGCCATCGCCCGCTTCAACACCATCCTGATCGACTTCGATCGCGATATCTGGGGCTACATCTCCCTGGGCTACTTCAAGCAGCGCACCATTGCCGGCGAAATCGGTTCCTCGACCATGCCGCACAAGGTCAACCCGATCGACTTCGAGAACTCCGAAGGCAACCTGGGAATCGCCAACGCGCTGTTCCAGCACCTGGCGAGCAAGCTGCCGATTTCCCGCTGGCAGCGTGACCTGACCGACTCCACCGTGCTGCGCAACCTGGGCGTGGGCTTCGCTCACAGCGTGATCGCCTATGAAGCCAGCCTCAAGGGCATCAGCAAGCTGGAGCTCAATGCCCAGAAGATCGCTGAAGACCTGGACGCTTGCTGGGAAGTGCTGGCCGAGCCGATCCAGACCGTGATGCGTCGCTACAACATCGAAAACCCTTACGAAAAACTCAAAGAACTGACCCGCGGCAAGGGCATCAGCCCAGAAGCGTTGCAGACTTTCATCGACGGGCTGGACATGCCCGCCGCGGCCAAGGCCGAGCTCAAGCAGCTCACCCCGGCCAGCTACATCGGTAATGCTGCAGCCCAGGCCAAGCGCATCTGACCGACTGCTCGACCTTTTGACGCCCGGCCGCGCCGGGCGTTTTTATTCCTGCTAGAAAAGTACATTTTTTCAATAGGTTACACATGAATCCTGACATTCCTCTTCAACTTCTGGGCGGCATCACTGCACGGGAATTTCTGCGTGACTACTGGCAGAAGAAGCCCCTGCTGATCCGTCAGGCCCTGCCTGACTTCGAAAGCCCGATCGAACCCGACGAACTGGCCGGCCTGGCCCTGGAAGAAGAAGTCGAATCGCGCCTGGTGATCGAGAACGGCGAGCGCCCATGGGAATTGCGCCGCGGCCCATTCGCCGAAGACGAGTTCAGCAAGCTGCCGGAGCGCGACTGGACCTTGCTGGTGCAGGCCGTGGATCAGTTCGTCCCGGAAGTCGCCGAACTGCTGGAGCACTTCCGCTTCCTGCCGAGCTGGCGCATCGACGACGTGATGATCAGCTTCGCCGCGCCTGGCGGCAATGTCGGCCCGCACTTCGACAACTACGACGTGTTCCTGCTGCAAGGCCACGGCAAGCGCAACTGGAAGATCGGCCAGATGTGCGACTCCGAGAGCCCGCTGCTGCAGCACGCGGACCTGCGCATCCTCGCCGAATTCGAAGAGACCGAAAGCTGGGTCCTGGAGCCCGGCGACATGCTCTACCTGCCACCGCGCCTGGCCCACTACGGCGTTGCGATGAATGACTGCATGACCTACTCGGTCGGCTTCCGCGCCCCAAGCGCCGCTGAAGTACTGACCCACTTCACCGACTTCCTCGGCCAGTTCCTGCCGGACGAGGATCGCTACACCGACGCCGACGTACAGCCGGCCAGCGACCCGCACCAGATCCAGCAGGACGCCCTCGACCGTCTCAAGAGCTTGCTCGCCGAGCACATGAGCGACGAGCGCCTGCTGTTGACCTGGTTCGGCCAGTTCATGACCGAGCCCCGCTACCCGGAACTGGTGGTCGGCCCGGAACTGGAAGAAGACGACCTGCTGGGCAGCCTGGAACAGGGCGCGATCCTGATCCGCAACCCGAGCGCGCGCCTGGCCTGGTCGGAAGTGGATGAAGACCTGCTGCTGTTCGCCAGCGGCCAAAGCCGCCTGCTTCCCGGTAAACTGCGCGAGCTGCTGAAAATGATTTGCGCCGCCGATGCCCTGCATATCGACAACCTCGGCCACTGGCTGGCGGATGACGATGGGCGCGGCCTGTTGTGTGAACTGGTCAAGCAAGGGAGCCTGGGGTTTGCCGATGAATAAGATTCACGTACGTGTCGCAGACTGGCAAAAGGACAACGCCGAGATCCGGCGCATCCGTGAAGCAGTGTTCATTGCCGAGCAATCGGTTCCGCCCGAGCTGGAATGGGATGCCGACGACGACAGCGCCGTGCACTTCCTGGCTTTCGAGGGCGACTTCCCTATCGGCACCGCACGCCTGCTGCCTGACGGCCATGTGGGTCGTGTTTCGGTGCTCAAGGACTGGCGCGGCCTGAAGGTCGGCGATGCGCTGATGCGCGCCGTGATCGATGAAGCCGAGAAGCGCGGCCTGAAGCAGCAGATGCTCAGTGCCCAGGTCCAGGCCACGGCGTTCTACGAGCGCCTGGGCTTCGCCATCGTCAGCGAAGAATTCCTCGAAGCAGGCATTCCTCACGTCGACATGGTTCGCGGCGCCTGAGCGACTTGTCGCGCGCGGTAACGACCCGCTAAAACGCCCCGTCATCCCTCTTCCGGCAACTAAGCTGGAGACCAGGATGCCGGGGCGTTTTGCCATGCGCGATTCAACTTGCCCCACCCAAAGCCGACAAAGTGTCAAACTCAGGGCTTTACGCCAGCTACTCGCGGAGATAACGGATATGTCCCTACGCACCTTGCTCACGACGCTGCTGCTGACCTTCAGCTGTTCGGTCATGGCCGCCACCGAGATCGTGCCCCTCAACAACCGCACCAGTGCCGACCTGCTGCCGGTGGCGCAGAACTTTCTTGGCAAGGACGGCAAGGTCAGCGCCTATGGCAACCAACTGATCGTGAACGCCGAGCCGGGCAAGATCGCCGAACTGCGGGCGTTCATTGCGCAACTGGATACCGCGGCCAAGCGCCTGCTGATCACCGTCGACACCAATGAAAACAACTTCCAGGACAACCAGGGTTATTCGGTCAACGGCGTGCCGCAAACGCGCATCATCAATCGCAGCACCGAGAGCCGCGACGGCGGCATCCAGCAAGTCCAGGCCAGCGAAGGCGTGCCGGCATTGATCCAGGTCGGCCAGAGCGTCCCCCTGACCACCACCCAGACCGACCCCTACGGGCGCCTGCAGAACCAGACCCAGTACCGCAATGTCACCCAGGGGTTCTACGTCACCGCCAGCGTTACCGGCGAGACCGTGCACCTGAGCATCAGCACCAACCGTGACCGCATGAGCCAGGAACGCCCCGATGTAGTGAACGTGCAAAGCACCGACACAACGGTCAGCGGGCGCCTCGGCGAGTGGATCACCCTGGCCGGAGTGAATCGCCAGACTCAGGCCGACAAGCAGGGCCCGGGCCGCAGCTACTCGACTCAAGGTCGGGATGACATGACCTTGCGGGTCAAGGTCGACGCCCTGGACTAAAGCACCAAAAACTGACTGATTAGTCGTATTAGACCAAAGATGTAGTGCCACAAAAAAAGCACTACAAAACATTTGACGAGCCAAAAAACCGCGGGCATGATGGCCTCGCTCCCGCTAATCAGGGGCCCTGGCAAGGGCCTTCGGATCGTCGCTCTAACCTACCCACCTGAGCCGATTCGTGTCTGTACCGCCCACAAGGTGTGTTTGACGAGATTGCGACTGGAACGAAGTTGTCCCGAGGGACGGAAGCGTAATTAGGTAGATCGGCAACACACTGATGGAACGTACCAAGGCCCACGACGCCCGAATGCGCCCGCAGCTCGCCTTCACCTGCTCACTTTTCCCCTCGAGTCCATCGTTCACCCGTCGCCATCCCCGTCAGACCCGACTTGACCACCTAAGCTTCCTGGTCAGCGAGCAGCCTTCCACGCAACGTTACGAGGCGTGATCGGCGGAGCCGGAATTTTCCAACCAAGAACGACTTTTTACACAAGACGCGACGAGGTTTATCTCCATGGCACTGACACGCGAACAGCAAATTGCAGCCCTTGAAAAAGACTGGGCTGAAAACCCGCGCTGGAAAGGCGTGACTCGCACCTACTCCGCTGCCGACGTGGTCCGTCTGCGTGGCTCGGTTCAACCCGAGCACACCCTGGCACGCATGGGCGCCGAGAAGCTCTGGAACCTGGTCACCCAAGGTGCCAAGCCGTCCTTCCGTCCTGATAAAGATTTCGTCAACTGCATGGGCGCCCTGACCGGCGGCCAGGCTGTACAACAGGTCAAAGCCGGTATCCAGGCTATCTACCTGTCGGGCTGGCAAGTGGCTGCGGACAACAACTCCGCAGAATCCATGTACCCCGACCAGTCGCTGTACCCGGTGGACTCGGTTCCAACCGTGGTCAAGCGCATCAACAACTCGTTCCGTCGTGCCGACCAGATCCAGTGGAAAGCCGGCAAGAACCCGGGCGACGACGGCTACATCGACTACTTCGCCCCTATCGTGGCCGACGCTGAAGCCGGTTTCGGCGGCGTTCTGAACGCCTACGAGCTGATGAAGAGCATGATCGAAGCAGGCGCCGCTGGCGTTCACTTCGAAGACCAACTGGCTTCCGTGAAGAAATGCGGCCATATGGGCGGCAAAGTACTGGTACCCACCCAGGAAGCCGTACAGAAGCTGACCGCTGCCCGCCTGGCGGCCGACGTTGCCGGTGTACCGACCATCATCCTGGCCCGTACCGACGCCAACGCTGCCGACCTGCTGACTTCCGACTGCGACCCGTACGACCAGCCATTCGTGACTGGCACCCGTACCCAGGAAGGCTTCTACAAAGTGAAAGCCGGCCTGGACCAGGCAATCGCCCGCGGCCTGGCTTACGCTCCGTACGCCGACCTGATCTGGTGCGAAACCGCCAAGCCGGACCTGGACGAAGCCCGTCGCTTCGCTGAAGCGATCAAGAAGGAATACCCGGACCAGATCCTGTCGTACAACTGCTCGCCTTCCTTCAACTGGAAGAAAAACCTGGACGACGCGACCATCGCCAAGTTCCAGCGCGAACTGTCCGCCATGGGTTACAAGCACCAGTTCATCACCCTGGCGGGCATTCACAACATGTGGCACAGCATGTTCAACCTGGCGCACGACTACGCCCGCAATGACATGACTGCCTACGTGAAACTGCAAGAGCAAGAGTTCGCTGACGCCGCCAAAGGCTACACCTTCGTGGCTCACCAGCAGGAAGTGGGCACCGGCTACTTCGACGACATGACCACCGTGATCCAGGGTGGCTCGTCCTCGGTAACCGCTCTGACCGGCTCCACCGAAGAAGAGCAGTTCCATTGATTCCAGGCCTCGCGCCTTGATCGAGCGGCCAATGCGGGCCCGGTAAAAAACAACCGCATTGCTGTGAAACTGACGCCCCGACTGGTTCGGGGCGTTTTTTTTGCCCGCCCTTCCCGCAGGAGCCGGCGTGCTGGCGAAATGGGCTGTGTGCAATCCCCGCCCCTTCCGCCTTCACAACATTCGCCGGCAAGCCGGTGCCGCCAAAAAAAGCCGACGAAATATTGATCCAGAGCGGTGTCACCCGAAGTGAAACAGGTTAAAAGGTGCGCCCCTGCTACTTGCAGTAACAGAGATATAACAAGCAACTTTCCCACCCCACGAAGGAAAGCAGATTAAAACAACCTCCAAATAATATTGATTATCATTTAGAGGCTGTAACTTTCGTTACAGCAGGGACAAAACATAATTAACAAAACCTCCCCTAATGCCCGCAGGCTGCGGCTTACGGGGCTACAGGGGTGAGCTATGTCCTTATTACGATAAACAATTTCGCTTTAGAAATTTTACTTGCCCGGTGTTTAGCCATAAAATCAGCGCGATTGATTGCGCTGCGACATATCGTCACTGCTTTATTTCTTTATCAAGCTCAGAGACTCTTGCTCTCTGTTAAGGATTACCAGCATGCCCGAAGCGACAGGACTCATGGCCCACAACTGGGGCTTTGCCATTTTCCTTCTGGGTGTTGTCGGCCTTTGCGCCTTCATGCTCGGCGTCTCCAGCCTCCTCGGGTCAAAAGCCTGGGGCCGCAGCAAAAACGAACCGTTCGAGTCCGGCATGCTACCTACCGGTGGCGCCCGCTTGCGGCTCTCAGCCAAATTCTATCTGGTCGCGATGCTCTTCGTGATCTTCGATATCGAAGCCCTCTTTCTCTTTGCATGGTCTGTGTCCGTCCGCGAAAGCGGCTGGACCGGATTCGTCGAAGCTCTCGTTTTCATAGCAATTCTGTTGGCAGGTCTTGTCTACCTTTGGCGAGTGGGGGCTCTTGACTGGGCTCCGGAAGGTCGTCGTAAGCGGCAGGCGAAGCTAAAACAATGAGGCTTTGGCGATGCAATACAATCTCACCAGGATCGACCCCGATGCTCCTAACGATCAGTACCCGATCGGCGAACGGGAAACCGTTTCCGATCCGTTAGAGGATCAGGTCCACAAAAACATCTTCATGGGCAAGCTGGAAGACGTGCTGAGCGGCGCGGTCAACTGGGGGCGTAAAAACTCCCTGTGGCCGTACAACTTCGGCCTGTCCTGCTGCTACGTGGAAATGACCACCGCCTTCACGGCGCCCCACGACATCGCGCGCTTTGGCGCCGAGGTTATCCGGGCATCGCCGCGTCAGGCGGACTTCATGGTTATCGCCGGTACCTGCTTCATCAAGATGGCGCCGATCATCCAGCGTCTCTATGAGCAAATGCTCGAGCCTAAATGGGTTATCTCCATGGGTTCGTGCGCCAACTCCGGCGGCATGTACGACATCTACTCGGTAGTTCAGGGGGTGGACAAGTTCCTGCCCGTGGACGTCTACGTACCTGGCTGCCCGCCCCGCCCCGAAGCGTTCCTGCAAGGCCTGATGCTCTTGCAAGAATCCATTGGCCAGGAGCGTCGCCCACTTTCCTGGGTCGTCGGTGATCAAGGCGTGTACCGCGCCGAAATGCCGTCGCAAAAGGAGCAGCGCCGCGAACAGCGTATTCAGGTCACCAACCTGCGCAGCCCTGACGAAGTCTGATCCAGTTCTGTTCTGACCCAGAAACGAACCTGGCTTCACTCTTTACGTTGACCGAAAGCGATAAAAAACCATGACTACAGGCAGTGTTCTGTACATCCCGCCTTATAAGGCTGACGACCAGGATGTGGTCGTCGAACTCAATAACCGTTTTGGCCCCGAGGCGTTCACCGCCCAAGCCACCCGCACCGGCATGCCGGTGCTGTGGGTTACCCGCTCCAAACTCGTTGAAGTCCTGACTTTCCTGCGCAACCTGCCCAAGCCGTACGTCATGCTCTATGACCTGCATGGCGTGGACGAACGCCTGCGCACCAAGCGCCAGGGCCTGCCAGGTGCCGACTTCAGCGTGTTCTACCACTTGCTGTCGATCGAACGTAACAGCGACGTGATGATCAAGGTGGCCCTCAGCGAAGGCGACCTCAGCCTGCCCACCGTGACGGGCATCTGGCCCAACGCCAACTGGTACGAGCGTGAAGTCTGGGACATGTTCGGCATCGACTTTGCCGGCCACCCTCACCTCTCGCGGATCATGATGCCGCCGACCTGGGAAGGTCACCCGCTGCGCAAGGACTTCCCAGCCCGTGCCACCGAGTTCGATCCGTTCAGCCTGAACCTGGCCAAGCAGCAGCTGGAAGAGGAAGCCGCGCGCTTCCGTCCGGAAGACTGGGGCATGAAGCGTTCCGGCGCCAACGAGGACTACATGTTCCTCAACCTGGGCCCGAACCACCCTTCGGCCCACGGTGCCTTCCGTATCATCCTGCAGCTGGACGGCGAAGAGATCGTCGACTGCGTACCGGACATCGGCTACCACCACCGCGGTGCCGAGAAGATGGCCGAGCGTCAGTCCTGGCACAGTTTCATCCCCTACACCGACCGTATCGACTACCTGGGCGGGGTGATGAACAACCTGCCTTACGTGCTGTCGGTCGAGAAGCTGGCCGGCATCAAGGTGCCAGAGAAGGTCGACGTCATCCGCATCATGATGGCCGAGTTCTTCCGCATCACCAGCCACCTGCTGTTCCTGGGCACCTACATCCAGGACGTTGGCGCCATGACCCCGGTGTTCTTCACCTTCACCGACCGTCAGCGCGCCTACACCGTGATCGAAGCCATCACCGGTTTCCGCCTACACCCGGCCTGGTACCGCATCGGCGGCGTCGCCCACGATCTGCCCCGCGGCTGGGAAAAGCTGGTCAAGGACTTCGTCGAATGGCTGCCCAAGCGCCTCGACGAATACACCAAGGCTGCCTTGCAGAACAGCATCCTCAAGGGCCGGACCATCGGTGTCGCCGCCTACAACACCAAGGAAGCCCTGGAATGGGGCGTCACCGGTGCCGGCTTGCGTTCCACCGGTTGCGATTTCGACCTGCGTAAAGCGCGCCCCTACTCCGGCTACGAGAACTTCGAATTCGAAGTCCCGCTGGCCGCCAACGGCGACGCCTATGACCGCTGCATGGTTCGCGTCGAGGAGATGCGCCAGAGCATCAAGATCATCGACCAGTGCCTGCGCAACATGCCGGAAGGCCCGTACAAGGCGGATCACCCGCTGACCACGCCGCCGCCGAAAGAGCGCACCCTGCAGCACATCGAAACCTTGATCACGCACTTCCTGCAAGTTTCGTGGGGCCCGGTCATGCCGGCCAACGAATCCTTCCAGATGATCGAAGCGACCAAGGGCATCAACAGTTATTACCTGACGAGCGATGGCGGCACCATGAGCTACCGCACCCGGATCCGTACCCCAAGCTTCGCCCACCTGCAGCAGATCCCTTCGGTGATCCGCGGCAGCATGGTCGCGGACTTGATCGCGTACCTGGGTAGTATCGACTTCGTTATGGCCGACGTGGACCGCTAAGCATGAACAGCACGCTTATCCAGACAGACCGTTTCGCCCTGAGCGAAACCGAGCGCTCGGCCATCGAGCACGAGATGCATCACTACGAAGACCCGCGCGCGGCGTCGATCGAAGCCCTAAAGATCGTCCAGAAGGAACGTGGCTGGGTGCCTGACGGCGCGGTCTACGCCATCGGCGAAATCCTCGGCATCCCCGCCAGCGACGTTGAAGGCGTGGCAACGTTCTACAGCCAGATCTTCCGCCAGCCAGTGGGGCGCCACATCATTCGCGTCTGCGACAGCATGGTCTGCTACATCGGCGGCCACGAGTCCGTGGTCAGCCAGATCCAGAGCGAGCTGGGCATTGGCCTCGGCCAGACCACCGCCGACGGCCGCTTCACCCTGCTGCCGGTGTGCTGCCTGGGCAACTGCGACAAGGCCCCGGCGCTGATGATCGACGACGACACTTTCGGCGACGTACAGCCTGCTGGCGTGGCCAAACTGTTGGAGGGCTACGTATGACCCTGACCTCTTTCGGCCCTGCGAACCGCATTGCGCGCACCGCAGAAACCCACCCCCTGACCTGGCGCTTGCGCGACGACGGCGAGCCGGTATGGCTCGACGAGTACCAGGCCAAGAATGGCTATGCGGCAGCTCGCAAGGCCTTCGCCGACCTGTCTCAGGACGATATCGTCCAGACCGTGAAGGATGCCGGCCTCAAGGGTCGCGGCGGTGCGGGCTTCCCCACCGGCGTGAAGTGGGGCCTGATGCCCAAAGACGAATCCATGAACATCCGCTACCTGCTGTGCAACGCGGACGAAATGGAACCCAACACCTGGAAAGACCGCATGCTGATGGAGCAACTGCCCCATCTGCTGATCGAAGGCATGCTGATCAGTGCCCGCGCACTGAAGACCTACCGTGGCTACATCTTCCTGCGCGGCGAATACACCACCGCCGCCAAGCACCTGCGGCGCGCGGTGGAAGAAGCCAAGGCTGCTGGCCTTTTGGGCAAGAACATCCTGGGCAGCGGTTTCGATTTCGAGCTGTTCGTGCACACCGGTGCCGGACGCTACATCTGCGGTGAAGAAACCGCACTGATCAACTCCCTGGAAGGCCGTCGTGCCAACCCACGTTCCAAGCCGCCCTTCCCTGCCGCCGTAGGCGTGTGGGGCAAGCCGACTTGCGTGAACAACGTCGAGACCCTGTGCAACGTGCCGGCGATCATCGGCGACGGCGTGGAGTGGTACAAATCCCTGGCCCGCGAAGGCAGTGAAGACCACGGCACCAAGCTGATGGGCTTCTCCGGCAAAGTGAAGAACCCTGGCCTGTGGGAGCTGCCCTTCGGCGTGACCGCGCGCGAGCTGTTCGAGGACTACGCCGGCGGCATGCGCGATGGCTACAAGCTCAAGTGCTGGCAGCCCGGCGGCGCCGGTACCGGCTTCCTACTGCCGGAACACCTGGACGCGCAAATGTATGCCGGCGGCATCGCCAAAGTGGGCACCCGCATGGGTACCGGCCTGGCCATGGCGGTGGACGACAGCATCAACATGGTGTCGCTGCTGCGCAACATGGAGCAGTTCTTCGCCCGTGAATCCTGTGGCTTCTGCACCCCGTGCCGCGACGGCCTGCCATGGAGCGTCAAGCTGTTGATGGCCCTGGAAAAAGGCCAGGGCCAGCAAGGCGACATCGAGACCCTGCTGGGTCTGGTGGGTTTCCTTGGCCCAGGCAAGACCTTCTGTGCTCACGCACCGGGTGCCGTGGAGCCTTTGGGCAGTGCCATCAAGTATTTCCGTCCAGAGTTCGAAGCCGGCATCGCGCCCACCAGCGCCGCCGTCCCGCCTCTGGCCCGACCGATCGTAGTCGGCGCGTAACGCTTAAATGAGGGCGCAGGGTCCGTGCCCTGCGCTCGACGTGCGATGACGCCGTGAACGGCTGTGTTGATTCGCACGCATAACAAGATTCCATTAGCCACGCCCGCTGACACCGGGCCAACGAAGAACTTTGAACCATGGCCACTATCCACGTAGACGGCAAAGCGCTCGAAGTCGATGGGGCGGACAACCTGTTACAGGCTTGTCTGTCACTAGGCCTCGACATTCCTTATTTCTGCTGGCACCCCGCTCTCGGTAGCGTCGGTGCCTGTCGCCAATGCGCGGTCAAGCAATACACCGACGAGAACGACACCCGTGGTCGTATCGTCATGTCCTGCATGACCCCGGCCACCGACAACACCTGGATCTCCATCGACGATGAAGAATCCAAGGCGTTCCGCGCCAGTGTGGTCGAATGGCTGATGACCAACCACCCGCACGACTGCCCGGTGTGCGAGGAAGGCGGCCACTGCCACCTGCAAGACATGACGGTGATGACCGGCCACAACGAGCGCCGTTATCGCTTCACCAAGCGCACCCACCAGAACCAGGACCTCGGCCCGTTCATTTCCCACGAGATGAACCGCTGCATCGCCTGCTACCGCTGCGTACGCTTCTACAAGGACTACGCCGGCGGCACCGACCTGGGTGTCTACGGCGCCCACGACAACGTGTACTTCGGTCGCGTTGAAGACGGCACCCTGGAAAGCGAGTTCTCCGGCAACCTCACCGAGGTCTGCCCGACCGGTGTGTTCACCGACAAGACTCACTCCGAACGCTACAACCGCAAGTGGGACATGCAGTTCTCGCCGAGCATCTGCCATGGCTGCTCCAGCGGCTGCAACATCTCCCCGGGCGAGCGCTACGGCGAACTGCGCCGCATCGAGAACCGCTTCAACGGCTCGGTAAACCAGTACTTCCTCTGCGACCGTGGCCGCTTCGGTTATGGCTACGTCAACCGCAAGGACCGTCCACGCCAGCCACGCCTGGCCGATGGCACCCAGCTGACCCTGGACCAGGCCCTGGACCAGGCCGCCGACCTGCTGCGCGGTCGCAACATCGTGGGTATCGGCTCGCCTCGCGCCAGCCTGGAAAGCAACTACGCGTTGCGTGAGCTGGTAGGTGCCGAGCACTTCTACTCCGGTATCGAAGCGTCCGAGCTGGAGCGTATCCACCTGGTTCTGCAGGTGCTGAACGACAGCCCGCTGCCCGTTCCGAACATGCGCGAGATCGAAGACCACGATGCGATCTTCGTCCTTGGCGAAGACCTGACCCAGACCGCTGCCCGCATGGCCCTGGCCCTGCGCCAGTCGGTCAAGGGCAAGGCCGAGGAAATGGCCGATGCCATGCGCGTCCAGCCTTGGCTCGACGCCGCGGTGAAGAACATCGGCCAGCACGCGCTGAACCCGTTGTTCATCGCCAGCCTCGCTGAAACCAAGCTCGACGACGTGGCCGAGGAGTGTGTACACGCCGCTCCCGACGACCTGGCGCGCATCGGTTTCGCCGTGGCCCACGCCATCGACGCCAGCGCCCCTGCGGTGGAAGGCCTGGACAACGAAGCCCTGGAACTGGCCAAGCGCATTGCCGACGCCCTGCTGGCGGCCAAGCGCCCACTGATCATTTCCGGCACTTCGCTGGGTTCCAAGGCGCTGATCGAAGCAGCAGCCAACATCGCCAAGGCGTTGAAGCTGCGCGACAAAGCCGGCTCCATCAGCCTGATCGTTCCAGAAGCCAACAGCCTCGGCCTGGCCATGCTCGGCGGCGAATCCCTGGACGCTGCCCTGCAAGCGGTAGTCGACGGAAAAGCCGACGCCATCGTGGTGCTGGAAAACGACCTGTACACCCGCACCGACGCAGCCAAGGTGGACGCGGCGCTGAATGCAGCCAAGGTGGTGATCGTGGCCGATCATCAACAAACCGCCACCGTCGAGCGCGCGCACCTGGTGCTGTCGGCGGCCAGCTTCGCCGAAGGCGACGGCACCCTGGTCAGCCAGGAAGGTCGTGCCCAGCGCTTCTTCCAGGTCTTCGACCCGACCTACCTGGACGCCAGCATCATGGTCCACGAAGGTTGGCGCTGGCTGCATGCCCTGCGCAGTACCCTGCTGAACAAGCCAGTGGACTGGACCCAGCTGGACCACGTGACCGCCGCCTGCGCCGCGAGCACCCCGCAACTGGCCAGCATCGTCGATGCCGCACCTTCCGCAGCATTCCGCATCAAAGGCCTGAAACTGGCCCGCGAACCGCTGCGCTACAGCGGCCGTACCGCCATGCGCGCCAACCAGAGCGTGCACGAACCGCGTACCTCGCAAGACCCGGATACCGCCTTCGCCTACTCCATGGAAGGTTACTCGGGCTCCGCCGAACCGCGCTCGCAAGTGCCATTCGCCTGGTCTCCGGGCTGGAACTCGCCGCAAGCCTGGAACAAGTTCCAGGACGAAGTCGGCGGCCACCTGCGTGCCGGTGACCCGGGTACACGCCTGATCGAAAGCCAGGGCGACCGCCTCAACTGGTTCGCCAGCGTACCGCGGGCCTTCTCTCCGGCTCAGGGCACCTGGCAAGCGGTGCCGTTCTACCACCTGTTCGGCAGCGAAGAGAACTCTTCGAAAGCCGCTCCGGTGCAGGAACGCATTCCGGCTGCCTACGTGGCCCTGGCCAAGTCCGAAGCCGATCGCCTGGGCGTCAACGACGGAGCCCTGCTCGCCGTGAACGTAGCCGGCCAGACCCTGCGTCTGCCACTGCGCATCAACGAAGAACTGGGCGCTGGCCTGGTGGGCCTGCCTGCCGGTCTGGCGGGCATTCCGCCGGCAATCTTTGGCAAATCCGTTGACGGTCTGCAGGAGGCGGCGCAATGAGTTGGTTTACCCCTGAAGTGATCGACGTGATCCTGACGGTCGTCAAGGCCATCGTGATCCTGCTGGCCGTGGTGGTCGCCGGTGCGCTGCTGAGCTTCGTCGAACGTCGCCTGCTGGGCTGGTGGCAGGACCGTTACGGTCCGAACCGCGTTGGCCCGTTCGGCATGTTCCAGATCGCCGCCGACATGCTGAAGATGTTCTTCAAGGAAGACTGGACGCCACCGTTTGCCGACAAGGTGATCTTCACCCTGGCACCGGTGGTCGCCATGTCCGCCCTGCTGATCGCCTTCGCGATCATCCCGATCACCCCGACCTGGGGCGTCGCGGACCTGAACATCGGCCTGCTGTTCTTCTTCGCCATGGCCGGCCTGTCGGTCTACGCGGTGCTGTTCGCCGGCTGGTCGAGTAACAACAAGTTCGCCCTGCTGGGCAGCTTGCGGGCCTCGGCGCAGACCGTGTCCTACGAAGTGTTCATGGGCCTGGCGCTGATGGGCATCGTGGCTCAGGTTGGTTCGTTCAACATGCGCGACATCGTCGAGTACCAGGCGCAGAACCTGTGGTTCATCATTCCGCAGTTCTTCGGCTTCTGTACCTTCTTCATCGCTGGCGTGGCCGTGACTCACCGTCACCCGTTCGACCAGCCGGAAGCGGAACAGGAACTGGCCGACGGTTACCACATTGAATACGCCGGCATGAAATGGGGCATGTTCTTCGTTGGCGAGTACATCGGCATCATCTTGATCTCGGCACTGCTGGTCACCCTGTTCTTCGGTGGCTGGCACGGTCCGTTCGGCATCCTGCCGCAACTGTCCTTCGTCTGGTTCGCCCTGAAGACCGCGTTCTTCATCATGCTGTTCATCCTGCTGCGCGCCTCTATCCCGCGCCCGCGCTATGACCAGGTGATGGACTTCAGCTGGAAATTCTGCCTGCCGCTGACCCTGATCAATTTGCTGGTGACCGCTGCGGTTGTGTTGTTGAACACGCCTGCGGGCGCGGTTCAGTGAGGATTTGACCCATGTTCAAATATATTGGCGACATCGTTAAGGGTACTGGTACCCAGTTGCGCAGCCTGGTCATGGTCTTCGGCCATGGCTTTCGCAAGCGCGACACCCTGCAATACCCCGAAGAGCCGGTGTACCTGCCGCCACGCTACCGTGGCCGTATCGTCCTGACTCGCGACCCCGACGGCGAAGAACGTTGCGTTGCCTGCAACCTGTGCGCCGTGGCCTGCCCGGTGGGTTGCATCTCGCTGCAGAAAGCTGAAACGGAAGACGGTCGCTGGTACCCGGAGTTCTTCCGCATCAACTTCTCGCGCTGCATTTTCTGCGGCCTCTGCGAGGAAGCCTGCCCGACCACCGCGATCCAGCTGACACCGGATTTCGAGATGGCCGAGTTCAAACGTCAGGACCTGGTTTACGAGAAAGAAGATCTCTTGATCTCCGGTCCCGGAAAGAACCCTGACTACAACTTCTATCGTGTTGCAGGTATGGCCATTGCCGGTAAGCCAAAAGGCTCCGCGCAGAACGAAGCCGAGCCGATCAACGTGAAGAGCTTGCTGCCTTAAGGAAGAACGATGGAATTCGCTTTCTATTTCGCATCAGGTGTTGCCGTTGTTTCCACGCTGCGCGTGGTCACCAACACCAACCCTGTGCACGCCCTGCTCTACCTGATCATTTCGTTGATCGCCGTGGCCATGACCTTCTTCAGCCTCGGCGCGCCGTTTGCCGGCGCCCTGGAAGTGATCGCCTACGCCGGCGCCATCATGGTGCTGTTCGTGTTCGTGGTGATGATGCTGAACCTCGGCCCGGCCGCGGCTCAGCAAGAGCGCATCTGGCTCACGCCCGGCATCTGGATCGGCCCGGTGATTCTTGCCGCGCTGCTGCTGGCTGAACTGCTGTACGTACTGTTCAGCCACCAGAGCGGTGCCGGCATCGGTCAAACCACCGTCGGCGCCAAGGCCGTGGGCATCAGCCTGTTCGGCCCTTACCTGCTGGTGGTCGAACTCGCCTCGATGCTGCTGCTCGCCGCAGCCGTCACGGCGTTCCACTTGGGCCGCAACGAGGCGAAGGAGTAATACGATGCCTACTATCTCTCTCGGTACTATCCCAATGGAACATGGCCTGGCGGTTGCCGGCATCCTGTTCTGCCTCGGCCTGGTCGGCCTGATGGTCCGCCGTAACATCCTCTTCGTGTTGATGAGCCTGGAAGTGATGATGAACGCCTCGGCATTGGCCTTCATCGTTGCGGGCGCCCGTTGGGCGCAGCCGGATGGACAAGTGATGTTCATCCTGGTGATCAGCCTGGCAGCCGCCGAGGCCAGTATTGGCCTGGCGATCCTGCTGCAGCTGTACCGCCGCTTCCACACTCTCGATATCGATGCAGCCAGCGAGATGCGCGGATGAACCTTCTCTTTCTGACTTTCGTATTCCCCCTGATCGGTTTCCTGTTGCTGTCGTTCTCCCGTGGACGCCTCTCGGAAAACCTCTCGGCCCTGATCGGTGTCGGCTCCATTGGCCTCTCGGCCATCGTTGCGGCCTACGTGATCTGGCAATTCAACGTCGCGCCACCAGCGGATGGCCACTACACCCAGGTGTTGTGGCAGTGGATGTCGGTGGACGGTTTCGCGCCGAACTTCGCCCTGTACCTGGATGGCCTGTCCGTGACCATGCTGGGTGTGGTGGTGGGCGTGGGCTTCCTGATCCACCTGTTCGCGTCCTGGTACATGCGTGGTGAAGCCGGCTACTCGCGCTTCTTCGCCTACACCAACCTGTTTATCGCCAGCATGCTGTTCCTGGTCCTGGGCGATAACCTGCTGTTCCTGTACTTCGGTTGGGAAGGCGTGGGCCTGTGCAGCTACCTGTTGATCGGTTTCTACTACAGCAACCGCAACAACGGTAACGCCGCGCTCAAGGCCTTTATCGTCACCCGGATCGGCGACGTGTTCATGGCCATCGGCCTGTTCATCCTGTTCCAGCAGGTGGGCACGCTGAACGTCCAGGAACTGCTGGTGCTGGCACCGCAGAAATTCCAGGCCGGCGACTTCTGGATCACCCTGGCGACCCTGATGCTGCTGGGTGGCGCCGTGGGTAAATCCGCGCAACTGCCACTGCAGACCTGGCTGGCGGACGCCATGGCTGGCCCTACCCCGGTTTCGGCACTGATCCACGCCGCGACCATGGTAACCGCCGGTGTCTACCTGATCGCCCGTACTCACGGCCTGTTCACCCTGGCGCCGGAAATCCTGCACCTGGTGGGCCTGGTAGGCGGCGTGACCCTGGTACTGGCCGGCTTCGCCGCGCTGGTGCAGACCGACATCAAGCGCATCCTCGCCTACTCCACCATGAGCCAGATCGGCTACATGTTCCTGGCCCTGGGCGTTGGCGCCTGGGACGGCGCGATCTTCCACCTGATGACCCACGCCTTCTTCAAGGCCCTGCTGTTCCTCGCTTCCGGTGCGGTGATCGTTGCCTGCCACCACGAGCAGAACATCTTCAAGATGGGCGGTCTGTGGAAGAAGCTGCCTCTGGCCTACGCCAGCTTCATCGTTGGCGGCGCGGCCCTCGCGGCCCTGCCGCTGGTGACCGCGGGCTTCTACTCCAAGGACGAGATCCTCTGGGAAGCCTTCGCCAGCGGCAACCATGGCCTGCTGTACGCCGGCCTGGTGGGTGCGTTCATGACCTCGCTGTACACCTTCCGCCTGATCTTCATCACCTTCCACGGTGAAGCCAAGACCGAAGCCCATGCCGGCCACGGGATCTCCCACTGGCTGCCGCTGGTGGTGCTGATCGTGCTGTCCACCGGGATCGGCGCGATGATCACTCCGCCCCTGCATGGTGTACTGCCGCTGAGCGCCGGCCATGCCGGTGGCGAAGCCAAGCACAGCCTGGAAATCGCTTCGGGCGCCATCGCCCTGGCCGGTATCCTGCTGGCCGCCCTGTTGTTCCTTGGCAAGCGTCGCGTTGTGACCGCCATCGCCAACAGCGGCATCGGGCGTCTGCTCTCGGCCTGGTGGTTCGCCGCCTGGGGCTTCGACTGGATCTACGACAAACTGTTCGTCAAGCCATACCTGGCCATCAGCCATGTACTGCGCAAGGACCCGCTCGATCAGACCATCGGTTTGATCCCGCGTATGGCCAAAGGGGGTCACAACACCCTGAGCCGTACCGAGACGGGTCAACTGCGTTGGTACGCCGCCTCGATGGCAGCCGGTGCCGTGCTGGTCATCGGCGCCATTGTGCTGGTAGCGGTCTGATATGAACCTTGCGAACTTGCGAAAGGAATTGAGCCCGTCATGATTCTGCCTTGGCTAATCCTGATCCCCTTCATCGGCGGCCTGCTGTGCTGGCTGGGTGAGCGCTTCGGCGCCACCCTCCCCCGCTGGATTGCGCTGTTGACCATGACCCTGGAACTCGCCCTCGGCCTCTGGCTGTGGGCCCACGGTAACTATTCATATGCTCCGGCGCCTGGCGTCGATCCGACTTGGGCCCTGGAGTTCAAGCACCAGTGGATTGAGCGCTTCGGCATCAACGTGCACCTGGCCCTCGACGGCCTGTCGCTGCTGATGATCCTGCTGACCGGTCTGCTGGGTATCCTCTCGGTACTCTGCTCCTGGAAAGAGATCCAGCGCCACGTGGGCTTCTTCCACCTGAACCTGATGTGGATCCTGGGCGGCGTGGTCGGCGTGTTCCTGGCGCTGGACCTGTTCATGTTCTTCTTCTTCTGGGAAATGATGCTGGTGCCGATGTACTTCCTCATCGCGCTCTGGGGTCACAGCTCGGCAGACGGCAAGAAAACCCGGATCTACGCGGCGACCAAGTTCTTCATCTTCACTCAGGCTTCCGGCCTGATCATGCTGGTGGCGATCCTGGGTCTGGTGCTGGTCAACTTCAACAACACCGGGGTCATCACCTTCGATTACGCCCAGTTGCTGAAGACCAAGATGTCCACCGCCACCGAGTACATCCTGATGCTCGGCTTCTTCATCGCCTTCGCGGTGAAGCTGCCCGTGGTGCCGTTCCACTCCTGGCTGCCTGACGCTCACGCCCAGGCACCGACCGCCGGCTCCGTGGACCTGGCGGGCATCCTGCTGAAGACAGCGGCCTACGGCCTGCTGCGTTTTGCCCTGCCACTGTTCCCCAACGCCTCGGCAGAGTTCGCACCGATCGCCATGACCCTGGGCCTGATCGGGATCTTCTACGGTGCCTTCCTGGCCTTCGCGCAAACCGACATCAAGCGCCTGATCGCCTTCTCCAGCGTTTCCCACATGGGCTTCGTGCTGATCGGGATCTACTCCGGCAGCCAGCAGGCCCTGCAGGGCGCGGTGATCCAGATGCTGGCCCACGGTGTTTCGGCAGCCGCGCTGTTTATCCTCAGCGGCCAGTTGTACGAACGCACCCACACCCGCGACATGCGCGAAATGGGCGGCCTGTGGTCGCGTATCGCCTACCTGCCGGCCATCAGCCTGTTCTTCGCGGCCGCGTCCCTGGGCCTGCCGGGCACCGGCAACTTCGTCGGCGAGTTCCTGATCCTGATCGGTACTTTCGTCAGCGCTCCATGGATCACCGCGATCGCGACTTCGGGCCTGGTGTTCGGTTCGGTCTACTCGCTGATCATGATCCACCGTGCCTACTTCGGCCCGTCCAAGTCGGACGCGGTGCTGCACGGCATGGATGCTCGCGAACTGATCATGGTGCTGGGACTGGCGGTGCTGCTGATCTACATCGGCGTCTACCCGCAACCGTTCCTCGATACCTCTGCCGCCACCATGCATGGCGTGCAGCAATGGCTCAGCACCGCCTTCACTCAACTCGCTTCGGCCCGGTAAGAGCGCTATGGACTTTACGATTCAACACTTTATAGCCCTGGCGCCGCTGCTGATCACCAGCGCCACCCTTGTGGTGGTGATGCTGGCGATCGCCTGGCGGCGCAACCACGCACAGACCTTCCTGCTGTCGGTGGCGGGTCTGAACCTGGCATTGCTGTCGATCTTCCCGGTGCTGAAAGTGGCACCCCTGGCGGTCACCCCGCTGTTGCAGATCGACCAGTTCGCCTGCCTGTACATGGCCCTGATCCTGGTAGCCACCCTGGCCTGCGTCACCCTGGCCCACGCCTACCTGGGCGACGGCAGCAGCGGTTACCCGGGCAACCGTGAAGAGCTGTACCTGCTGATCCTGCTGGCCGCCGCTGGCGGCCTGGTACTGGTCAGCGCGCAGAACCTGGCCGGCCTGTTCATCGGCCTGGAACTGCTCTCGGTACCTGTCTACGGCTTGGTGGCCTACGCCTTCTTCAACAAGCGCTCCCTGGAAGCCGGCATCAAGTACATGGTGCTGTCGGCCGCCGGTTCGGGCTTCCTGTTGTTCGGCATGGCCCTGCTCTACGCCGAAGCCGGCAGCCTGAGCTTCAGCGGTATCGGCCAGGCCCTGGCCGCCACCGGGCTGCCAAGCCCGCTGGCACAACTGGGCCTGGGCATGATGCTGATCGGCCTGGCCTTCAAGCTGTCGCTGGTTCCGTTCCACCTGTGGACCCCGGACGTCTACGAAGGCGCCCCGGCCCCGGTGGCCGCCTTCCTGGCAACCGCCAGCAAGGTGGCGGTGTTCGCGGTGCTGGTGCGTCTGTTCCAGCTCTCGCCAGTGGCCAGCAGCGGCGTCCTGAGCAACGTGCTGACCGTGATCGCCATTGCCTCGATCCTGGTGGGCAACCTGTTGGCGCTGACCCAGAGCAACCTCAAGCGTCTGCTGGGTTACTCGTCCATCGCTCACTTCGGTTACCTGCTGATCGCCCTGGTGGCAAGCAAGGGCCTGGCCATGGAAGCCATCGGCGTGTACCTGGTCACCTACGTGATCACCAGCCTTGGCGCCTTCGGCGTGATCACCCTAATGTCCTCGCCGTACAAAGGCCGTGACGCTGACGCGTTGTACGAGTACCGCGGCCTGTTCTGGCGCCGTCCGTACCTGACCGCCGTGCTCACCGTGATGATGCTGTCCCTGGCCGGCATCCCGCTGACCGCGGGCTTCATCGGCAAGTTCTACATCATCGCTACCGGTGTCGAAGCGCACCAATGGTGGCTGGTAGGTTCCCTGGTCATGGGCAGCGCCATCGGCGTCTTCTACTACCTGCGCGTGATGGTCACCCTGTACCTGATCGAGCCGAACCTGCGCCGCGTCGATGCCCAACTGCACTGGGAACAGAAAGCCGGTGGCGTCATGCTGCTGGCCATCGCGGTCCTGGCATTCTTCCTCGGCGTGTACCCACAGCCGCTGCTGACCCTGGTCCAGCACTCGGGCCTGGCCGGTTGATCGCTTAAGCTTCAGCGCAACACACAGAACGGCACCTTCGGGTGCCGTTTTGCGTTTCTGACCCCTGCCCTCCCCTCTTCCCCGTGAAACTCGGAATTGCCCTTCCTGCTGCATCGGCCTGGTCCGACATTCAGCCAAAGGCTGCCGGCATAAACTGTTGCCAGATCAAACGCGGCGCCCAGCGGCACTTGACCAAAGCTGTGGAGCCATCCAGCCTATACGCAGGAAGCGTACAAAATGAATGCTCTGTTTATCGAACTGCCGGCATTTGGGCGATACCGAACGGACTTCCTTGACGACGAGTTGTTCTGCGAACTGCAGATCGAGTTGCTGCGCCACCCGCACGCGGGGGTGCTGATTCAGGGCACTGGCGGCTTGCGCAAGATGCGTTTCGTCGATGAGCGACGCAACAAGGGCAAGCGTGGCGGGCTGAGGGTGATTTTTTACTGGTGGTCCGGAGGGGCGCAGTTCTGGCTCTTCACCTTGTTCGACAAAGAGCAGATGGACGACCTGCTACCGCAGCAGCGACAACAGCTCAAACAACTGCTGGAACGTGAAATCGAGGCCAGAAGACATGACCAAACGTGACATCTTTTCCGAACTGGTAGAAGGCATCGACGCCCTCACCCAGGAACGCCAGGGCAAGATCACCCTGCGCAGCCATAAAGTGAAACTCGACAAGCTGCCCCCCATCACCGCCACCGAGGTGATGAACATCCGCCAGCAACTCAACCTCTCGCGCTCGGTATTCGCCATGTACCTGCGCACCAACACCCGCACCCTGGAAAACTGGGAACAGGGCCGCGCTACGCCCAATGCCCAGGCCACGACGCTGATGCGCCTGGTGGAACGCTACCCCGACACGGTGGAGCGCCTCGCCTCGCTGGCCTGATACGGCACTGTTCGAAGGGCAACAAAAAACCCGCACCAGGCGGGTTTCTTGTTGCAGCGAACGCAGGCTTAGTCAGCCAGGCGCCAGGTCGTACCGCCCTTGCCGTCTTCCAGGATCACGCCCATGGCGGTGATCTGGTCGCGGATACGGTCGGACTCGGCCCAGTCCTTGTTGGCACGGGCCGCCAGACGAGCCTGGATCAGCGCCTCGACTTCTGCCGCATCAACCCGGCCTTCGGCACCGGCCTGCAGGAAGTCATCGGCTTCCAGTTGCAGCACGCCCAGCACGCTGGCCAGCTCTTTCAAGCGCGCAGCCAGACCGGCCGCCACCTCGACATCGCTCTCGCGCAGGCGGTTGATCTCACGCACCATCTCGAACAACACGGCACAGGCTTCCGGAGTACCGAAGTCGTCGTTCATCACCTGGGTGAAACGTTCGACGAAGGCTTCGCCACCGGCCGGCGCCACTTTCGGCAGCCCCTTGAGCGCATGGTAGAAACGCTCCAGCGCGCCCTTGGCGTCCTTGAGGTTGTCTTCCGAGTAGTTGATGGCGCTGCGGTAGTGGCTGGCCACCAGCAGGTAACGCACCACTTCCGGATGGTACTTGTCGAGCACGTCGCGAATGGTGAAGAAGTTGTTCAAGGACTTGGACATCTTCTCGCCATTGATGCGGATCATGCCGCAGTGCATCCAGGCATTGGCGTAGGGCTTGCCGGTCGCCGCCTCGCTCTGGGCAATCTCGTTCTCGTGGTGCGGGAACTCGAGGTCGCTGCCGCCGCCATGAATGTCGAAGGTCTCGCCCAGGCAGCAGGTGGACATCACCGAGCACTCGATATGCCAGCCCGGACGACCGTCACCCCAAGGCGATGGCCAGCTTGGCTCGCCCGGCTTGGTGCCTTTCCACAGAACGAAGTCCAGTGGGTCCTGCTTCGACTCGTCGACTTCGATCCGCGCGCCGATGCGCAGGTCTTCGATCTTCTTGCGCGACAGCTTGCCATAGCCCATGAACTTGCCGACGCGGTAGTACACGTCGCCATTGCCCGGGGCATAAGCGTACCCCTTGTCGATCAGGGTCTGGATCATCTTCAGCATGCCCGGAATATGATCCGTGGCACGCGGCTCCATGTCCGGCTTGAGGATGTTGAGGCGCGCTTCATCCTCGTGCATCGCCGTGATCATGCGTTCGGTCAGGACATTGAACGGCTCGCCGTTCTCCTTGGCCCGGTTGATGATCTTGTCTTCGATGTCGGTGATGTTGCGCACATACGTCAGGTCATACCCGCTGAAACGCAGCCAGCGGGTAATCAGGTCGAAGGCCACCATGCTGCGGCCGTGCCCCAGGTGGCAGTAGTCGTACACGGTCATGCCGCACACGTACATGCGCACCTTGTTGCCATCCAGCGGCTTGAAGACTTCTTTGCTCTTGGTGAGCGTGTTGTAGATCGTTAGCACGTTAGTTCCTTGACTGAATCACTGACCCCAGGAGTCGCGCAGGGTCACGGTACGGTTGAATACCGGAGCACCTGGTTTCGAGTCCTTGATATCCGCGCAGAAGTAGCCTTCGCGCTCGAACTGGAAACGGTCTTCCGGCTGTGCGTTGCCCAGCGAGGGTTCGGCACGACAACCAGTGAGCACTTGCAGGGAATCAGGGTTGATGTTGTCGAGGAAACTGGCGCTGTCCTCGGCCTTCTCCGGGTTCGGAGAACGGAACAGACGATCGTACAGACGCACTTCGCACTCGACGCTGGCAGCGGCCGGCACCCAGTGGATCACGCCCTTGACCTTGCGGCCTTCAGGGTTCTTGCCCAGGGTGTCCGGATCATACGAGCAGCGCAGTTCGACGATGTTGCCGTCGGCATCCTTGATCGCTTCATCGGCACGGATCACGTAGCTGCCACGCAGACGCACTTCACCAGCCGGTTCCAGGCGCTTGTAGCCTTTTGGCGGCTCTTCCATGAAGTCGTCACGGTCGATGTAGATTTCACGGGCGAACGGCAGCACCCGCACACCCATGTCTTCTTTCGGGTGGCGCGGCAGTTCGAGGTTCTCGACCTGGCCTTCCGGGTAGTTGGTGATCACGACCTTCAACGGGCGCAGCACGCACATGGCGCGCGGGGCGCTGTGATCCAGGTCGTCACGGATGCTGAATTCCAGCATGCCGAAGTCGACGATGCCGTCGGAACGGTTGGTGCCGACCATTTCGCAGAAGTTGCGGATGGATTTCGGCGTGTAGCCACGACGACGGAAGCCCGACAGGGTCGACATGCGCGGGTCGTCCCAGCCATTGACGTGCTGCTCGTCCACCAGTTGCTTGAGCTTGCGCTTGCTGGTGATGGTGTAGTTCAGGTTCAGGCGGCTGAACTCATACTGGCGCGGGTTGGCCGGCACCGGCAGGTTCTCCAGGAACCATTCGTACAGCGGACGATGGCTTTCGAACTCCAGGGTGCAGATCGAGTGCGTGATGCCTTCGATGGCGTCCGACTGACCGTGGGTGAAGTCGTAGTTGGGGTAGATGCACCACTTGTCACCGGTCTGGTGGTGATGAGCGTGACGGATGCGGTACATGATCGGGTCGCGCAGGTTCATGTTCGGCGAGGCCATGTCGATCTTGGCGCGCAGCACCCGTGCGCCGTCCGGGAACTCGCCGGCGCGCATGCGGGCGAACCAGTCCAGGTTCTCTTCCACCGAACGCTCGCGGAACGGGCTGTTCTTGCCAGGCTCGGTGAGGCTGCCGCGGTATTCCTTGGCTTGTTCGGGAGTCAGGTCGCAGACATAGGCCTTGCCCGCCTTGATCAGCTCCACGGCCCAGTCGTGCAACTGGTCGAAGTACTGCGAGGCATAACGCACTTCGCCGGACCATTCAAAACCCAGCCACTTGACGTCGCTTTCGATGGCGTCGATGTATTCCTGGTCTTCCTTGGCCGGGTTGGTGTCGTCGAAACGCAGGTGCGTGACGCCGCCGAATTCCTGGGCCAGACCGAAGTTCACGCAGATCGACTTAGCATGACCGATGTGCAGGTAGCCGTTGGGCTCCGGCGGGAAGCGGGTCACGATCTGTGTGTGCTTACCCGAGTCCAGGTCCGCCTGGATGATCGGGCGCAGGAAGTTGACCGGTACGGCCGGTCCAGTCTTGGAATTCGAGGTAGGGTCGACAGTGGGCTTGCTCATAGGATCCTTGAACGTACAAGTGCGCGGCCGGGTGCGGCCTGACAAATCAAAACGGATATCATAGCCGATGCTGTCAAGCGCCTGACAGAGCGCAGCTTTAAAACTGCGGCTATTAATGGCAGGCAAGTAAAAAAACAGCCTCGAAATTCGCGGCTGTCACGCTAAACTGCGCTCCTTGGCTGCAAGATGGCCAAACCGGTTCGGGTTGCACGCGTGCCCCGAGGCCCAGGATTTTCTTGAAAACGCTTTCCTTATAAAGAGTACCGACCATGACCCAAGTCAAACTGACCACCAACCACGGCGAGATCGTGCTGGAACTGAATGCCGAGAAAGCCCCGTTGACCGTGGCCAACTTCGTCGAATACGTGAAAGCCGGTCACTATGAAAACACCGTATTTCACCGCGTCATCGGTAACTTCATGATCCAGGGTGGCGGTTTCGAACCTGGCATGAAAGAAAAGAAAGACAAGCGTCCAAGCATCCAGAACGAAGCGGACAACGGCCTTTCCAACGACAAGTACACCGTCGCCATGGCCCGCACCATGGAGCCGCATTCGGCTTCCGCGCAGTTCTTCATCAACGTTGCCGACAACAGCTTCCTCAACCACAGCGGCAAGACCGTTCAAGGCTGGGGCTACGCAGTATTCGGTAAAGTGATCGCCGGCACCGAAGTGGTCGACAAGATCAAAGGCGTGGCCACCACCATGAAAGCCGGCCACCAGGACGTACCCGCAGAAGACGTGATCATCGAGAAAGCCGAGATCATTGAGTGATACTGCTGATTTCAGATTTGCATCTGGAAGAGGAACGCCCGGACATTACCCGGGCGTTTCTGGATTTACTCGGCGGGCGCGCCCGCGCCGCCGAGGCGCTGTACATCCTCGGGGACTTTTTCGAGGTATGGATCGGCGACGATGCCATGACCCCCTACCAACTTTCCATTTGCCAGGCACTGCGGGAACTGAGCGACAGCGGTACGAAGGTTTTCCTCATGCACGGCAATCGCGATTTCATGCTTGGCCAAGCCTTTTGCAAAGCGGCCGGCGCTACTCTGCTCAAGGATCCCAGCGTCGTCGACTTTTACGGCGAACCGGTATTGCTGATGCACGGTGACAGCCTGTGCACCCGCGACGAGGCCTACATGCGCATGCGCCGCTACCTGCGCAACCCGCTGAGCCTGTGGATTCTGCGCCACCTGCCGCTGGGCACCCGACGCAAGCTGGCACGCAAACTGCGCAACGAAAGCCGGACTCAGACCCGCATGAAGGCCAACGACATTGTCGACGTGACCCCGGACGAAATACCGCGGGTCATGCGCGAACATGGGGTCGGCACCCTGGTTCACGGCCACACTCACCGCCCGGCGATTCACAAGTTGCAGATTGGCGAGCAAGCCGCCAAGCGCATTGTGCTGGGCGACTGGGACCGTCAGGGATGGGCGTTACAGGTGGACGAGCAGGGTTTCCAACTGGCTGCGTTCGATTTCGTACCCGCGCAGTTGGCATTGCCCGGCTCGCCTTGAGCTTCGCGTCTTGCGCCGGCAAGCCAGCCCCTACAGGGAATCGGTGGTCGTAGGGGCTGGTTTGTCGGCAAAGGGCATCAATGCCCTGCCGAAGCCGGCCCGGCCTTGGCGGCAAAGGGAGGCTTGGCCAGCCACACCAGCAGAATCAGGCCCATGAACCCCCAGCCCAGCAGGGTGAAATAGTCCACGGTCGAAAGCATGTACGCCTGGCTGGTCAGAACTTGATCCAGTTGTGCGTAAGCCTTGCTACCCGCACCGCCAAGATTATTCAGCGCATCACGGGTGACCGGATCGAAGATGCTCATGCTCTCGCTCATGTAGGCATGGTGCTGATCGGCCCGGCGGATCCAGATCCAGGTCGTCAGCGACGCCGCAAAACTGCCCCCCAGGGTCCGCAGGAAGGTCGCCAGGCCAGCGCCGTCGGCGATCTGGTGCGGCGGCAGATCGGACATCAGGATGCTCAGGGTCGGCATGAAGAACAGGGCCACACCAATTCCCATGAACAACTGCACCAGGGCGATGTGCTGGAAGTCCACCTCATTGGTGAAACCGGCACGCATGAAGCAGCTCAGGCCAATGGCCAGGAACGCCAGCCCGGCCAGCAGGCGCAGGTCGAACTTGTGCGCGTACTTGCCGACAAAGGGTGACATCAGCACCGGCAGGATGCCGATCGGCGCCACTGCCAGGCCGGCCCAGGTGGCGGTATAGCCCATCTGCGTCTGCAACCATTGCGGCAGGATCAGGTTGATCCCGAAGAACCCGGCATAACCGCCCACCAGCACAATGGTGCCGATGCGGAAGTTGCGATGGGCGAACAGCCGCAAGTTGACCACCGGGTGCCGGTCGGTCATCTCCCAGATCACGAACACCGCCAGGGCAATCACCGAGATCAGCGTGCCAAGGATGATGAAATTGGACTCGAACCAGTCCAGGTCGTTGCCCTTGTCGAGGACGATCTGCAAGGCACCGACCCCGACGATCAGGCTCAACAAACCGATGTAGTCCATCGGCTGGCGGCTGGTGACCACCGGCCGTGCCTTCAATTGCTGCTGCACCACCCAGGCAGCAAACAGACCAATCGGCACGTTGATGAAGAAGATCCACGGCCAGCTGTAGCTGTCGGTGATCCAGCCACCGAGGATCGGCCCGGCAATCGGCGCCACCACCGTGACCATCGCCAGCAACGCCAGGGCCATGCCCCTCTTCGCCGGCGGGTAGACCGCAATCAGCAAGGTCTGGGTCATCGGATACAGCGGGCCCGCCACCACCCCTTGCAGCACCCGAAAGCCAACGAGCTCGGGCATCGAGGTGGAAATACCGCAGAGAAACGAGGCCAGCACGAACAGCAGGGTGGCCCAGATAAACAGCTTCACTTCGCCGAAACGCCGGCTCAGCCAGCCAGTCAGCGGCAAGGCAATGGCGTTGCTCACGGCAAACGAGGTAATGACCCAGGTGCCCTGCTCCGAACTCACCCCGAGGTTGCCGGAAATGGTCGGCAGCGCCACGTTGGCAATGGTGGTGTCGAGCACCTGCATGAAGGTCGCCAGGGACAGGCCGATGGTGCTGAGCAGCAGGCTGGGAGGCGTGAAAGACGCGTTATTGCTCATCGCAAATCCTTTGGAACTAGGCTGGCACCGCGGCCTCTAGCAGAGGCCGCGGTTGACGGATTGGCGAATCAGCGCTGGGCGGTCTTGCCGATGGCAGCGCTGTTGTCGTGGATCAGGCGAGCGATCAGGGTATCGGCTTCACCCAACTGACGGTCGTAGACGTTGGTGCTGAAGGAAGCCTTCTGCGCGGGCTGCTGGGCCAGCACCGGGCCGCTCTGGTCCCGCAGGTTGACGTTGACCACCGTTGACAGACCGACCCGCAGCGGGTGCTTGGCCAGCTCTTCGGCATTGACGTGGATGCGCACCGGCACCCGCTGCACGATCTTGATCCAGTTGCCGGTGGCGTTCTGCGCCGGCAGCAGGGCAAAGGCGCTGCCGGTGCCTGCACCGAGGCTGTCAACGGTGCCACTGTATTTCACGTCGCTGCCGTAGATGTCCGCCTCAATGTCCACCGGCTGGCCGATGCGCATGTCCCGCAGCTGGGTTTCCTTGAAGTTGGCGTCGATCCACAACTGATCCAGCGGGATCACCGCCATCAACGCCGTACCCGGCTGAACCCGCTGGCCCAACTGCACGGTGCGCTTGGCCACATAACCGGTGACCGGCGCAATCAGGGTGCTGCGGGCATTGGTCAGGTAGGCCTGACGCAATTGCGCGGCGGCGGCCTGCACGTCCGGGTGGTTGGAAACCACTGTGTCGTCCACCAGGGCATTGGTGGTGTTGAGCTGTTGCTGGGCATTGGCCAGAGCATTCTGCGCCGAGGTCAGGTCATCCCGGGCGTGGGACAGTTCTTCCTGGGAAATCGCCCCGCTGGCGGCCAGATTCTTGCGGCGGCTGAAGTTCTCCTGGGCTTTCTGCACCGCGGCCTTCTGCGCCGCCACCTGGGCACGCATGCCATCGACGTTGCTGTACAGGCCGCGCACCTGACGCACAGTCCGGGCCAGATTGGCCTCGGCGCTCTGCAGGCCGACCTGGGCATCGTTGGGGTCGAAATTGACCAGTACCTGGCCTTCATGCACCAGGTCGCCATCATCGGCGCCGATGCTGACGACAGTGCCGGTGACCAGCGGGGTGATCTCCACCACGTTGCCGTTCACATAGGCGTCATCGGTGTTTTCATTCCAGCGCCCGTACAGTTCATGCCAGGCGAACACGCCCAGGCCGCCGAGTACGACGATGGCCGCCAGTCCCAGCAGCATGACTTTGCGCTTGCGGGAGTTGCTGGCGTCCTGGGTGTTTTCAGTTGCTTGAGTGTCGGCAGTAGCCATGACAAATACCTCGAATTATTTGGTCTGCGGGGCGGAGGTCGGGCTGGCGGAGGCCAGGTTCTGGGCGTTGAAGCCGCCCCCCAGTGCCTGCATCAGTTGGATCGACAGGTCGATCTGCTGGGCATTCAGCGTGGCCAGCTGGCGCTGGGCCTGCAGCAGTTGCTGCTCGATGCTCAGCACATCCAGGTAGTTGCCGATGCCGGAGCCGTAGCGCTGCATCACGGTGTTGTAGGAGTCCTGGGCAATGTCGGTGGCATGCTGCTGGGCCGCGATCTGCCGGCCGATATCGCGCAGCTGGGAAATGCTGTCGGCGACATCGCCCAGGGCCGTGACCAGGGTCTTGTTGTACTGCGCCACCGCCAGGTCGTAGTCGGCGTCCCGGGCATCCAGGCTGGCGCGCAGACGGCCGCCGTCGAAAATCGGCAGCGAAACGGTCGGGGCGATGCTGAAGAAGCGGCTGGCGGAACCGAACATCGCGTCCCCCAGCAACGACTCGGCGCCGGCGCTGGCGCTCAGGTTGAGGTTGGGATAGAAGCGGGTCTTGCTGGCGTCGATGTTCTTGCTCGCCGCCTCCACCCGCCAGCGGGCCGCCACCAGGTCGGGGCGCCGCCCCAGCAGCTCGGCGGGCAAGATCGAAGGCAGCGCCACGGCGCTGGCTTGCAGCACCTTGGGCCGGCTGATGTCGTCGGCGCGGTCCGGGCCTTTGCCGAGCAATACCGCGAGGGCGATCTTGGCGCTCTGCAACTGCTTCTCGGCGTCGATCAGGCTGGCCTGGGAGCTGGCTTCGAGGCTTTCGGTCTGTTGGTACTGGTACTGGCTGTCGATCCCGGCGCCCAGGCGGCGCTGGCTCAGGTCGAGCATCTGCCGGGTGCGCTTGAGGTCCTCGTCGGCCAGGTCATGCACGATGTGGGCGCGGCCCAGGTCGCTGTAGGCCCGGGCGACATCGGCGGCCAGGGTCAGGCTGGCGGCCTGGCGGTCGATTTCTGCCGCTCGGGCCTGGCCCAGTGCGGCTTCCCAGGCGGCACGCTGGCCTCCCCAGAGATCGAAGTTGTAATTGAAGCTGGCGCCGATGTTGCGCACCGTGGAATAAGCACCGCCCTGCCCTAACGGGTCCTGATCACGGGCCAGGCGCGAACGGCTGATCCCGGCACTGGCGTCCAGGGTCGGCATCCGCTCGGCATCCGCCGCATAAGCCGCGGCGCTGGCCTGATGGGCTCGAGCGCTGGCGATCTGCATGTCCGGGCTGTCACGCAGGGCTTCCTGGATCAGGCCGTCCAGCTGGCTGTCGCCAAGGCTTCGCCACCAATCACTTTGCGGCCAGGCCGCCGGCGAAAGCCTCACGCCATTGAGGGATTGCCCGGCCTTGAGGCTTTTCGCCTCAAGGCTGACGCCGGAGGTCACAAGGCCGCTGTAGTTGGCACAACCGGCCAGGCTCATGGCCAGCAGCACCAGGCTGACGCGCATACGCAAGGGTTTACTGCTCATTTATCACCTACCCGCAGGACGGTGATCGGGTCACCGGCTGCCAGCAAAATTTTCTTGAGGATCTGTTCCAGGGTCCGCAGTTCCTGCGGGGTAATGGCACCGGCCAGTTCGTTCATCGCGTCGGCGCCGATCTGCGGCAGCCGATCGGCGAGCTTTTGCCCCTCCTCCGTGAGCACCAGCTGCACCTGGCGCCGGTCACCTTCGGAACGCCGGCGGGCAAGGAAATCCTTCTGTTCCAGGCGATCGAGCATGCGTGTCATCGAACCGCTGTCCAGGGACAGGTGGCGGCACAGCTCGGCCGGAGTGTCGACGCCGAACTGGGCCATGATGATCAGCACCTTGAACTGCGCGGCGGTGATGCCATGGGGTTCCATGTGGGTGTCGATGATCCGGTCCTTGAGCAAGGCCGCTCGCCCCAACAACAGTCCAAGGTGGCAATTGTGAAAATCGTCCGGGTGGAAATGCTTCATCTGAGCACCAATTAGCTGCCTAGGCAGAGAGTGTGTGTCGAGATGTTACTGCCTAGGCAGCCAATGTCAACGCAATAATTAGCACGCTCTCTACTTGCTTGATAAACGGTGCAGCGCGACCGCCCGAGAGCCGCTGTCGAGCTGGGTTGCGCAAGAGATGGGGAAGATGCACGGGGGCCGGGCGGCCCCCGCAGGTGGGACTCAGAAGTCGCGCTTGTAGAAGATATCCAGGGAGCTGGCAAAGCCGCTGGCCGCTTCCAGGTAGACCTTCTTGCTCAGCTTGTAGCGCAAGGCGATGGTGCTGGCCGGCTCAAAGACCCCGACGCCGTAGCGCAGGCTGAGCTTCTCGGAGATCGCGCCACTGGCCACCACGCTGGTGTTGTTGCCACTGCCCTGGGTATCGAGCTGGAAGTCCTGGATCCCCAGGTTCTTGGCGATGCCTCCGGTCAGCTCCGAGCTGCCCATCAGCCCCAACCCGAGAGCCGCCTGGGCCAGCATGTTGTTGTCTTCACCCGTGGAGCTCAGTGGCCGCCCCAGCACCAGATAGGACAACGCCTGCTCCTGGCTCATGGCCGGCTCGGAGAATATCTGCGTCGCCGGTTGCTCGGCGCTGCCGCTCAGGCGGATACCAGCGATCACATCATCGGTCTGGCGCACCGCCTCGATATCCAGGTACGGCTGGTCGATAGGCCCGGCAAACAGCAGGCGCGCCCGGCGCACGGTCAGGCGCTGGCCGTAGGCCCGGTAGCGACCGTCGTTGAGCCACAGCTCGCCGCGGGTATCCATGTTGTCGCCGATGTGCACATGGCCCTGCAGATTGGCGGTGAGGCCGAACCCGGCAAACGCAAGCTTGTCCCGGCCAACCTCCACATCGATGTCCATCGCCATGGCCATGGGCTTTTGGCCGTCTTCGGTCTGCTGGCCGACGATGACCGTGTCATCGGACACCTTGACCGTGGACGGCGGCAGTTCACGCACGGTGATCTGGCCCTTGGGGATCAGCACCTTGCCGGCGATTGCCAGTTTGTCGTCCTGCAGCGAGATCTTCAGGTCCGGCGCCACTTCCAGCGCGGCATAGGGCTCGACCGTGACCGGCAACTGCGCGCCCTTGAGGCTCAGGTCCACCAGCAATGCCCGGCCCCAGGCAATGTTGCCGCTGAGGCTGCCCTGCCCGGCCTTGCCGCTTTTCCAGCCACCATCGAGGCGCACGCTTTCACCGACAATCTGCGCCGTGAGCTGCAAATCTTCGAGGCTGGTGGGCAGCTCGGAACCGGACACCTGCCCGCCACTGAGCTGCAGGTTGCCGTTGACCTGAGGGGCCAGCAAACCGCCGGAGAGCCGGCCGCTGCCATTCAAGTTGCCGCTGAGTTTTTCCACCATCGGCACGAACGGCCGGGCCACGGACAGATCCAGGCCACTGAGGCGGAATTCGCCGGACAACGGTTTGTTCTTCGGCAGCGGGTTGATCTGCGCCTGCACCATCAACTGCCCCAGCTTGCCGCCTTCGAACTGCAACTGCGTATCGATGCGCCGTGGGGCCAGGCGCGCGTCGAGTTTCAGGGTCTGGTAGGGGAAATCCAGCCACTGATCCTTGTCCTTGACTCGCAGCGTGCCAGCGCTGGCGTCCAGCATGACCTGGCCCCGGGGCCCGCTGGCCGGCAGGTCCAGTTGTACATCGGCATTGAGAATGCCCTTCCAGGCGAAATCCTTGGGCAGCCACTGGGCCAGGCTGTCGATCGGGAAACGCTTGAGGTGGTAGCGCAGTTTCGGATCAGGCATCAACCGCTGGTCTTCGCCACACAGGCTGGCGTCGCCACTGGCCCAGCAGTGGGCGCCAAAGTTGAGCGTGCCGTTGGCCAAACGCTCCAGCTTGGCCGGGTTTTGCAGCTTCCAGTCCTGGCCGCCGGTCTGCACCTCACCGCTGGCCAAGCGCCCGCGCCAGTTGCCCTGGTCCAACGCGCCATCCAGGCCCAGGGCCAGTTTCAACAGCGGCCCTTGCAGGTCCAGTTGCAGCTTCTGTTTCTTGATGTCGCCCTGGCCTGCCAGCGTCAGGGTGCCCAACTGAGTGTCGCCCAGCTGGATCCCGCTGCCCTTGAGGTCCAACTGGGCCTTTTGCGTATTGTCCAGGACGGCGTCCAGCTTGAGGTTCTGCAAGCGGTTATCGGCAAAGGCCAACTGCTGACCGGCCAGGTCCAGCTTGCCCTGTGGCGCCTTGAGGGTGCCAGCCAGGTCGAGCCGCCCATTGAGCTGCCCGCGCAACTCGGGCCAGAGCTGACCCAGGCGCGGCATCTTGATCTCCAACTGGCCGGCAATTTTCTGTTGCAGGCTGCCGGAGCCGTTGATGCGGTTGTCCCCCAGGCGGATATCCAGCGCGCTCAGGTTCCATTGTTCTCCCGCCCCCTCGGCCTTGGCCTGCAAGACCGCCGCCTGCCCGCGCAAACGCCCCTTGAGGTCGAGATTGGCATTGAGCTTGAGTTGCTGGTTTTTCATTTCGCCCTGGCTGCGCAACGGCCCGGCCAGGGTTCCCGGCAGCTCTGCGAGCCAATACGCCGGGTTGATGGCCGACAGGTCGAGGGCGGTATCCCAGGCAATGCCGTCGGCGAACTGCAGGTTCAGGTGGCCTTCGGCCTTGCCCTGGCCCGCCGCCAGCTTGAACTGTGGCAGGTAGATTTTCGTCAGGTCGCCACTGAACGGGCTGCTCAGGCTGAACGCGCCGGCCGGGCCATCCAGGTCACCCTTGAAGTTGCCCAGGTAATTGCCGTCGCGATAAGCCACCTCGGCCTCGAAGCTGCGGACCCGCACGGCCGGCTCTTCGATCAGCGGATACAGGCGGTGCCAGGGGAAATCCAGCCAGGCGAGCTTGGCCTCTGCGGAAAAACCTTCGCTCCAGTCCAGTTGCCCGCTGAGCTTGAGGTGCTGCTTGTCGCTGGCATTCAGGTCCAGCGCGGCAATCCGCGCGCCCTTGGCGTCGACCTTGCCCTGCAGCACCAGGGCCACCGGCCCCTGCTCCGCTGGCAGGCTGGCCTTGCCAGCCAACTGGTAGCCGCTTTTCAGGTCACCGTTACCGGTCAGTTCCAGCTGATCCAGCTGCAGGGTGTCCGGCAGATCGGCGCTGGCCTTGAAACCATCGGCGGTGATCCGCACCTGAGCCGGCAGACTCTCCGCCAATGGCTGCAATTGGCCGCTCAATTGCCCTTGCAGGTAGCCGCTGCTGTCGGCATGCAGTTTCAGGGTCTTGAGCAGGTCGCCTTCCACCTTCAGCGCCAGGGACCAGGGACCGCCACCGGGCGCAGGCAAGCCGAGGTTGCCCTGGACGGTCAACGGCCAGTCGCCAGCAGGTTGCAACAGCCCGGACAGGTCCAGGCTCAAGTCATCACGCTGCAGCCGCAGCGAGTCGATCTGCAAGCCTTGCGCGGTCCAGTGCGCCGCCAGTTGCAAGCCCTTGAGCTGTTCGCTGCCGTTGAACAGCAGGCTGCCGACCTGCACCTGGCCCAGTTCGATGGCCAGTGGCAGTTTCAGCTCCGGCAGGCTGATGGGGCCTGAACCTGTTTCAGCTTCGGCAGCGGGCGGGAACTGCAGGCTGACCTGCTCGGCCTGCAACTGGTCGATGCACAGGGTCCGGCGCAGCAGGCAGGCGGGGGACCAGGCGAACTTCACGAGGCTGAGCTCGACCCGATTGTCACCCTGTTGCCAAAGCAGATGGTCGGCGCTCCACTGGCCGCCGAGGCGGCCATCGAAATGCTCCAGGGTCAGCCCCGGCACCCGCGCCAGGGCCCAGCGACTGCCGGCCTGGGTTCCCAGCACCGTAGTCACGGCCAGGATGATCAGGATCACCAGCGCAAGGACCGCCAGCAGCGTTACCTTCAAACCACGCTTCACAGCTCTGGCCCCATGGAAAAGTGCAAACGAATACCGCCGTCATCATTCATCGCGTGGGCCAGGTCGACCCGGATCGGGCCAACCGGCGAAACCCAGCGCACGCCAACCCCGACGCCGGTCTTGAGATTCGGCAGTTCCAGCTTGTTGAACGAGTTGCCCTGGTCGACAAAGGTTGCGATCCGCCACTTCTCGGCGATCGAATACTGGTATTCGACACTGCCGGCCACCATGTAGCGGCCGCCGATGCGATCGCCTTCGGAGTTCTCCGGCGACAGGGTCTGATAGTCGTAACCGCGAACGCTCTGGTCGCCACCGGCAAAGAAGCGCAAGGAGGGCGGAATCGACTTGTAACCGTTGGTGGCGCTGCCGCCGAACTGCACCCGCCCGAGGAATCGATGATTGTCCCAGACCGTGGTCAGGCCTTTGAGCAGCACCGTGCCATATAGCAGGTTGGTGTCGGAACCGAGGTCTTCCTTGGCCAGCTTGGTGTCGAACTGAATGCGATAGCCGTTGTGCGGATCAATACGGTTGTCGCTGCGCAGGTAGGAATAAGTCAGGCCGGGCATCAGCAGGTTACTCAGGCCCGAGTCATCCCCAAGACGGTATTCCTCTCGTTGATACTTCAGCGACACCACGCGCTGCCAGCCGCTGGGCAACTTGCTGTGCCACTCGGGACCGACGGTGAGCAATTTGCTCAAGGTGTCGGTGCCGGCAATCTCTTCATTCTGGTAACCGCCGGCAAACCGCAGCTTGTCGGTCAGGGGCGGGTCCAGCGGAATGTCGTACCACAGGCCAACGTTCTGCCGGGGCGCCGACACTTCCGTTTCCCACCCATAACTGTGGCCCTGGGGGTTGACCCAGTGCCGGGTCCAGTTGGCCTTGACCCGCGGCCCCACGTCGGTGGAGTAGCCCAGGCCGAGCCCCATGGTCCGAGGCTTGCGGGTTTCCAGCTGGACCGCTACCGGGATCACCTCGTGTTCGGCGGCGGTGGGCGCGGCGTCCACCCGTATGCCTTCGAAATAGCCGCTTGATTGCAGGGCCTGGTTGAGCTCGGCAATCAGTTCGGAGTCATAGGGCGCGCCGGCCTTGAACGGCACCATGCGCCGCAGCAGGTCCTCATCGAACAGTGAATCGCCGGTAAAGCTGACCTTGCCCAGGGCATAGCGCGGGCCGCTGTCATAGATCAGTTCGATATCCGCTACCCCGGCTTGCGGGTCGACCGACAGTTGCTGACGGGTAAAACGCCCGCTGAAAAACCCATAGCGCGAAGCCTGATTCTGGATCAGGCGCTTGGCGTCTTCGTAATGGCCATGATTGAGCACCGCGCCAGGCTTGAGCTGGTCGCTGGTAGGAGTACGAAAAGACTTGAGGGAAGCCGCAGGGCCTTCGACCCGGACCGTCACATTGCGCAGATGCACCGGTTCCCCGGGATCGATACGCAACAACAGACGCGGTTTGTCACCGCCGCGCACTTCGCTCTCGATATGCGGCTGGTAGTAGCCCAGGGCCTGGGCAGCTTTCTTCGCCTGCTCTTCAGCGCCCCTGCTGAACCGCAACAAGGCTTCTTCATCGCGATCGCCGACACTGCCAATGTAGCCTTCCACATTGGCCTTCAACTCGTCATTGGCGGGCTTGACCCTGACATCCAATTCGCTCTGCGCCAGCGCCGCACAGCTTGTGAACAACAGCAAAAAGCCGCTGGTAAATCTTCCTGGAAACTTCATAGGCGCGGATGCTATCACGAGCTTGGGAGGGCGATAGAGCGCTCAAGTGCACGGAAAGTTCTATATCAGGCTGTTGCTCTTTGTAAGTACTGCGGGTTGGGGTGAAAAAATACATGCTCGCGCACCGGCCCGACTGCAATCTCACCCACCTCTTCATAGCCCTGGCGCTTATAGAACTCCAGGTAACGCGGATTGCCGGTGTCCAGCACCACGCCCTGGGAATGTTCATCCGCGGCGCACCAGTTATGGACCGCTGCCAGCAACTGTTCGCCGAAATGCTGGCCCTGGAACTGCGGGTGCACCCCCAGCAGCGGCAACACATGGACCGCATCATTGGGCAGGCAGGCCTGCACCGCCTGATGGTATTCCAGGTAGCGCTGGGTGCAGCGAAAGCCGGTGCTGAGCACCATGCGCAACCGCCAGGCCCAACTTTCGGTAATGCCCAGGCGCCGCTGCGGCGGTGCGATCAGGGCAATGCCGATCAGTCGGTCATTGACCAGCAGGCCGATGGCCGGCAGGTCTTGCAGAAAATGCTGCTTCACCAGTTCCCGCACCGTGGCCCGGACCCGCTGTTCGTAGCCTGGGCGCTCGGATTCGAAAATGAAGCCGAACGTCGGCTCATGGCGGTAGGCCTGGTACAGCAACGACCGCGCTTCGCGGGAATAGCCGCTGTCGAGTTGGTGAATATCGGCGATGACATTGGAGGAATCAGGCATGACGGTCACTCTCCCCTGGACCCGGCTCAAATGGCCGCGCTCCTGTTATTACGAGCCCTGCGCGCCGCTGATCGTTCCCGCGCTCAAGGGACATTAGCAGTGCATCTGCCACGCCGCCACGCTGGTCGACCCGGGCGTTGTCAGCTAGCATCGCTGTTTTGCCAGGACCGCCGACCATGAAGATCGTCTCGTTCAATATCAACGGGCTGCGCGCCCGCCCCCATCAGCTGGCGGCGCTGATCGACAAACATCAGCCGGACGTGATCGGCCTGCAGGAAACCAAGGTCGCCGACGAACAGTTTCCCCTCGCCGACGTCCAGTCCCTGGGTTACCACGTGCATTACCACGGCCAGAAGGGCCATTACGGTGTAGCTCTGCTCTCGCGCCAGGCGCCGCTGGCCTTGCACAAAGGCTTCGAGGGCGATGACGAAGACGCTCAGCGGCGCTTCATCTGGGGCACTTTCGCCGATGCCGACGGCACGCCGGTGACCATCATGAACGGTTACTTCCCCCAGGGCGAAAGCCGCGACCACCCCACCAAGTTCCCGGCCAAGCAGCGCTTCTACCAGGACCTGCAGCACCTGCTGGAAAGCCGCTTCAGCAACGACCAGCCCCTGGTAGTCATGGGTGATGTGAACATTTCACCGGAAGATTGCGACATCGGCATCGGCGCCGACAACGCCAAGCGTTGGCTGAAGACCGGCAAATGCAGCTTCCTGCCGGAAGAGCGGGAGTGGATGGCCCGCCTGAAGAACTGGGGCCTGGTGGACAGCTTCCGTCACCTGAACCCCGAGGTGAACGACCGCTTCAGTTGGTTCGACTACCGCAGCCGCGGCTTCGAGGATGAGCCCAAGCGCGGCCTGCGCATCGACCTGATCATGGCCTCTCAGGGGTTGCTGCCACGGGTCAAGGACGCGGGGGTCGACTATGAACTGCGGGGCATGGAAAAACCTTCGGACCATGCGCCGATCTGGCTCGAACTGGGCTGATCGACAGGCACAAAAAAGCCCATCTGCCGATGGGCTTTTTTTTACTTCGCGGTTACAGCTGCACGTGCTCGACCCGCTCCGTGGTACCCGCACTGGCGATAGCGCTGATGGCGCTGTCGAGTGTGGCTTCCGAATCGTACAAGTGGCTGACCAGAATCACTTCCTTACCGGACTTGAGCTTGAAAAAAGGTTTGCCGCCCGACGAAATTTTCTTGACGTAACGTTCCGGGGAAGCGCAGTGTGCGCGGAACAGGCCGAGAGCCGCCTCGGCACTGTCCCGGCAAGGGTATCGGTCGCTTTGAAGCATGGTCTGCGCCTCCTTTGTCTTCAGCAAGAATCTGCATGCACCACTGCCATACTGCTTCAGCTCGAACCAGGCACTCATTTGTAACTCCTTTGCACACTACGAAATAGCAGCTCAACACTGCCGAGGCATCCGCGGGGACGACGCGTTGGCAGTCGCCCCAATCCCCGCCAGACAAAGTTGCCCACTCTACGCGCCGTTCCGAGGTCGGTCTTTAGGACACATCTCAAAAAATCTAGAGAAAACAGCTATTTATGCTGTAGGACTTTCGCCATTTCTCTTCGGAAAAGGCCGTCCGTCACATCCCTGTCACCTCCCTGACTTAATCTCGCCAGCACTTACCTCCTCTCCCTCTATATAGAAGGCCAGTGCCGCCATGCCCCGCGTTTCCACCGTCAGCGAACGAGATATCTGGTGTCGAACCATCAGCCTGTTTCTCATCGGCTTCGTTTGCTACGCCCTGCCCTGGTCGGTATTCGCCGCTCTGCCCCTGGCCCCGGACAACACGCCGGTGCTGCGCATCCAGGGCTCCAACACCATTGGCGCTCGGCTGGGCCCGGCGCTGGTCAAGGGGTTGATGGAGGAACAGGGGGTGCGTGACATCAGGATCGCCGCCAGTGGCCGCGACAATGAACAACAGGTAGTGGGGCAAACTACCCAGGGCCGCCCCGTGCGAGTGGACGTCGCCGCCCATGGCTCGAGCACCGGCTTTACCGCCCTGAAAACCGCCCGGGCCGACCTGGCCGCCGCTTCGCGACCGATCAAGGACAGTGAACTGGTGGACCTTGAAAGCCTCGGTGACCTGAAAAGCCCCAGCGCCGAGCAGGTGATCGCCATTGATGGGCTGGCAATCATCCTGCATCCGCACAACCCGCTGAACCAACTCAACACCGAACAATTGGCCCGGCTGTTCAGCGGCGAAACCAAGACCTGGGAAGAGCTGGGCGGCGTGGGCGGCGCGGTGCACCTCTACGCCCGGGATGACCAGTCCGGCACCTACGACACCTTCAAGGAACTGGTGCTCAGCCATCGCGGCAAGACCCTGAGCGCCAGCGCCAAGCGTTTCGAATCCAGCGAGCAGCTGTCCGACGCCGTCAGTCACGACCCGCAGGGCATCGGTTTCATCGGCCTGCCCTATGTGCGCCAAGCCAAGGCGGTGGCCATCGTCGACGGTGACTCGCAGCCGATGCTGCCACTCAACAGCCTGATCGCCACCGAGGATTACCCGCTATCACGGCGCCTGTACCTGTACCTGCCGCCCAATGGGCAGAATCCCTGGGCCGATGCCCTGGTGAGTTTCGCCCAGAGCGCCAAAGGCCAGGCCATCGTCGCAGCCAACGGTTTTATCGCCCAGACCGTGCAGGCCATGCGCGTTGTTCCCAGCCCACAGATGCCCGAGGCTTACCAGGCGCTGACCCGCCAGGCACAACGCCTGACGGTCAACTTTCGTTTTGAGGAAGGCAGCGCCAGCCTGGACAACAAGGCCCGCCAGGACCTCAACCGAGTCCTTGACTACCTGCGCCAGCACGACAAGATGAACCGCCAGGTAACCCTGGCCGGTTTTGGCGACCCCAAGGATGACCCGGCGCGCGCGGCGCTGCTGTCCAAGCTGCGGGCCATGGCGGTGCGCCGGGAACTGGTGAAGAGCGGCGTGGTATTTCGCGAGATTCGCGGTTTCGGCGCCGAGCTGCCGGTAGCGGCCAACAGCGCCGACGAGGGGCGGATCAAGAACCGCCGCGTGGAAGTCTGGGTCTACTGAACCATTGACCGGCCTGCCGTCGAACAGGCCGGCTGCATGCCCCTCAATGCCCGCCGCGCATCAGCTCTTTGGGCACATATTTGCCGATCTCGTACTTGCCGATCGCCGCACGGTGCACTTCATCCGGGCCGTCGGCCAGGCGCAGGGTGCGCTGCATCGCATACATGTAGGCCAGCGGGAAGTCGTTGGAAACCCCGGCCCCGCCGTGCATCTGGATCGCCCGGTCGATCACCCGCAGGGCCACGTTCGGCGCCACCACCTTGATCTGGGCAATCTCGCTCTTGGCCACCTTGTTGCCCACGGTGTCCATCATGTATGCGGCCTTCAGCGTCAGCAGCCGGGCCATGTCGATTTCCATCCGCGAGTCGGCGATCTTGTCGATGTTGCCGCCCAGGCGCGCCAGCGGCTTGCCAAACGCGGTGCGGTTCACCGAACGCTTGCACATCAGTTCCAGGGCCCGCTCGGCCATGCCGATGGAGCGCATGCAGTGGTGGATCCGACCCGGGCCAAGGCGACCCTGGGCAATCTCGAAACCACGGCCCTCCCCCAGCAGCACGTTCTCGTAGGGCACGCGGACGTTGTCGAACAGCACTTCGGCATGACCATGTGGCGCATCGTCGTAGCCGAACACCGGCAATGGACGAACAATCTTCACCCCGGGGGTATCCACCGGCACCAGGATCATCGAGTGCTGCTGGTGGCGCGGCGCATCGGGGTTGCTCAGGCCCATGAAGATCAGGATCTTGCAGCGCGGATCGCAGGCGCCCGAGGTCCACCACTTCTTGCCGTTGATCACCCACTGATCGCCCTCGCGCACGGCACGGGCCGCCATGTTGGTGGCATCGGACGAGGCCACATCCGGCTCGGTCATGGCGAAGGCGGAACGGATCTCACCGCGCAGCAGCGGTTCCAGCCAGCGCTGTTTCTGCTCTTCGCTGGCATAGCGCACCAGCACTTCCATATTCCCGGTGTCCGGCGCCGAGCAATTGAAAGGCTCGGGGCCCAGCAGCGAACGGCCCATGATTTCCGCCAGGGGTGCATATTCAAGGTTGCTCAGGCCAGCGCCCAGTTCCGACTCAGGCAGAAACAAATTCCACAGACCTTCAGCCTTGGCCTTGAGTTTCAGCTCTTCCATGATGGCGGTCGGTTGCCAGCGATCGCCTTCGGCAACCTGGCGCTCGAAGACCGCTTCAGCCGGATAAACATAGGCATCCATGAACGCGGTGACGCGCTCACGCAGTTCCTGAACCTTGGGGGAATAGGCGAATTCCATGGGCAGTTCTACCTTTGTGAAGAACGGGTGTTGGGGGACTGAAATCGATGCTAGATCAGCTACGAAAATTTACCTAGCCTATTCTCGGCGTGTATTAACATTCATCACCGATATATGATCGGCTGATTCCGAAGGCTTCCGAGCCCCTTCCACAGGCCCTAACAATAAGAGTGCAGCGCCATGAATCTGAGCAAGGTCGACCTCAACCTCTTCATCGTTTTCGATGCGATCTACACCGAAGCCAACCTGACCCGCGCCGGGCAGATCGTCGGCATCACTCAGCCAGCGGTGTCCAACGCCCTGGCGCGGTTGCGTGAGACCTTCAACGACCCGCTGTTCGTGCGCACCGCCCAGGGCATGGTGCCCACGCCCATGGCGCAGAACATCATCGGCCCGGTGCGCAACGCCCTGTCGCTGCTGCGGGTTTCAGTACAGGAAAGTCGGATTTTCAACCCCCTGCAAGCAGTCAAGACGTACCGCATCAGCATGACCGACCTCACCGAAGCCGTGATCCTGCCTCCGCTGTTCCAGCGCCTGCGGCGCCTGGCCCCGACGGTGATCATCGAGAGCTTTCTCTCCAAGCGCCGGGAAACCACCAAGGAACTGGCGGCCGGGCGCCTGGACTTCGCCGTCGACGCACCGCTCAATACCGACCCGCAGGTCCGTCACGTCAAGCTGATGGAAGACCGCTACGTGTGCGCCATGCGCAAGGGCCACCCGCTGGCGGGCAAGGAAAAGTTCAGCCTGGATGACTACCTGTCGCTGACCCACATCCATATCTCCAGCCGTCGCAGCGGCCTTGGGCACGTCGACCTGGCCCTGGGCAAGATGGGCATCCAGCGCAAGATCGCCCTGCGCTCCCAGCATTACCTGATGGCCTCCCAGGTATTGCAGCAGACCGACATGGTCATGACCGTGCCGGAACGCTTTGCCCGCCGCCACGAACTGCATGCATTCAATTTGCCGGTCAACGACGTGCCGCCCGTGGAAACCCACCTCTATTGGCACGAAAGCACCGACCAGGACCCGGCCAACCGCTGGATGCGCGAGCAGATGATCGAGCTCTGCCAGCAGGTCACGGCTTACGAAAAGAAGCTCGACCAGCAGACAGCCTGACCCCCCTCGCCGGCAAGCCTTCACTGCAGGAGCCGGCTTGCCGGCGAACGGGATCGGCTCGGACTGCTTGACGTATACGTAAACCTGCCTTTAGCTTAGCGCCAAGCCCCATCTTGAGCGCCTCCATGAGCAGCCAGACCTACAGCATTTCCGACCTCGCTCGCGAGCTCGACATCACCACCCGAGCCATCCGTTTCTACGAAGAGCAAGGCCTTCTGGCCCCCGAGCGCCGTGGCCAGGAGCGCATCTACTCGCCTCGGGACAAGGTCAGCCTGAAACTGATCCTGCGCGGCAAGCGCATCGGCTTTTCCCTGGCGGAATGCCGCGAACTGATCGAGCTCTACGACCCGAGCAGCGGCAACCTGAAGCAGTTGCACAGCATGCTGGCGAAAATCGCCGAGCGCCGCGAACAGCTCGAACAGCAGTTGCTCGACATCGAGCAGATGAAACTGGAACTGGACACCGCCGAAGAGCGCTGCACCCAGGCCCTGGAACAGACCATCCAGAATCAGCAAAGCACGGCCCAATAATCATCGGGACACCCGCGCCCCAGCGCCGGCATCCACCCCCTCATTGATAAGAAGGTGAACCTGAATGTCACTCCCCAGCCATGTACGCCTGATCGAAGTCGGCCCTCGCGACGGCCTGCAGAATGAAGCCCAACCCATCAGCGTCGAGGACAAGGTGCACTTGGTGGATGCCCTGACCGCTGCCGGCCTGGGCTATATAGAAGTCGGCAGTTTCGTCTCGCCCAAGTGGGTGCCGCAGATGGCCGGCTCGGCCGAGGTCTTTGCCCGCATCCAGCGCAAGCCCGGGGTGGTCTACGGTGCGCTGGCGCCGAACCTGCGGGGTTTCGAGGACGCCCTGGCGGCGGGCGTCAAGGAAGTGGCCGTGTTCGCCGCCGCCTCGGAAGCCTTCTCCCAGCGCAACATCAATTGCTCCATCCGCGAAAGCCTGGAGCGTTTCGTACCGATCATGGACGCAGCCCAACAGCACGGGATCAGCGTACGCGGCTACGTGTCCTGTGTACTGGGCTGCCCCTATGAAGGCGAAGTGGCTCCAGAGCAAGTCGCCCTGGTCGCCCGCGAGCTATATGCCATGGGCTGCTACGAGGTCTCCCTGGGTGACACCATTGGCACCGGCACCGCCGGCGCCACCCGCCGCATGTTCGAGGTGGTAGGCGCCCAGGTGCCGCGGGAAAAACTCGCCGGGCACTTCCACGACACCTATGGCCAGGCCCTGGCCAACGTCTACGCCAGCCTGCTGGAGGGCATTGCGGTGTTCGACAGCTCGATCGCCGGGCTCGGCGGCTGCCCTTATGCCAAGGGCGCCAGCGGCAACGTCGCCACCGAAGACGTGCTCTACCTGCTCAACGGCCTGGGGATTCATACCGGTATCGACATGGACCGCCTGATCGACGCCGGCCGACAGATCTGCAACGTGCTGGGGCGCCCTACGGGTTCCCGCGTAGCCAAGGCGCGTAACGCCGGTTGAGACAATGTGCGGCCGGGTGTTACCGGCCACTCTGATCTGGGGCGGGAACGAGTAACACGGAAACAGTTTGTCGATTTTCTTGTGCCACAGATTGTCCTACGAAAACATCAAGCCATTGATTTTAAAGGATTTTAAAAAGTTGGCACGGCTTCTGCTATCTCTATGGCATAACAAGAATAAAAAGCAGCAAACCTAATAAAAATAAGACGTAACGACTCTGAGATAACAAAAACAACACGGCAGAGACGCAGCTAACAGATTTTTTTGGAGAAGGTGCAGTGTGCAGGAGGGCTTGCAAGAGCCACCCGCAACCGGTCAGAGAACAATAAAACTACCCTGAGGTAGCTCCCGAACTGGTTGGATCGCCCTGGCGACACATTGAATCAGCGCTCAAAAAAATACGTTTGCTCTTGATCCCGGATGGGGATCGCCAAAAACAGCGGTAAAGGGCAACGGTTGCCAAAAACAACAATAGACCGCCCCTCAATAATAAAAAAAGAGCACGCAACGACAAATTAAAGGGGAGCTTCGGCTCCCCTTTGTGCTTTCTGTCATTCAGCTTTCCTGCCCATAAAGCGTGCACCGTGGCCGATGCACGCTCTATCTGTGGTCACCCCCTGGCGATGCGCTCGTGCAACTCCTCGATGCTGATCTCGCGCATGCGGAACTTCTGGATCTTGCCGGTCACGGTCATCGGAAACTCTTCAACGAACTTGAAGTAACGCGGCGTCTTGAAGTGGGCGATACGCTCCTTGCACCAGGTCTGCAGCTCCAGCTCATTGGCCGAATGGCCGGGGTGGAACTTGATCCAGGCGACGATCTCCTCGCCGTACCTGTCGCAGGGGATGCCGATTACCTGCACATCGGCCACCGCAGGATGGGTGAAGAAGAACTCCTCCAGCTCGCGCGGGTAAATGTTTTCCCCCCCGCGAATGATCATGTCCTTGTTGCGCCCGGCGATGCACACATAACCCTGCTCGTTCATGGTCGCCAGGTCACCGGTGTGCATCCAGCCAGCCTGGTCGAGGGATTCGCGGGTGCCCTGAGGGTTGTTCCAATAGCCAAGCATGACGCTGTAACCCCGGGTGCACAGTTCACCAATGGTGCCTCGCGGCACTACATTGCCGGCCTCATCGATGATCTTGCTCTCCAGGTGCGGCTGGGTCCGGCCCACCGTGGTAACGCGCAATTCCAGATCATCATCCGGCCCGGTCTGCAACGACACCGGGCTGGTTTCAGTCATGCCGTAGGCGATCTGCACTTCGCTCATGTGCATGTCGCTGATCACCCGGCGCATCACCTCGATCGGGCAAGTGGCCCCGGCCATGATCCCGGTGCGCAGGCTCGACAAGTCGAACTCGCCTCGCTGAGGCTGATCGAGCATGGCGATAAACATCGTGGGCACGCCGTACAGGCCGGTAGCGCGCTCTTCGGCCACTGCAGTCAAGGTCAGCAGCGGATCAAAAGCATCGTTGGGATAGATCATGGTGGTGCCGTGGGTCACGCAACCCAGGTTGCCCATGACCATGCCGAAGCAGTGGTACAGCGGCACCGGGATCACCAATCGGTCCGCCGCCGTCAGGCCAAGGCTCTCGCCCACCATGTAACCGTTGTTGAGGATGTTGTAGTGGCTCAGGGTCGCGCCCTTGGGAAACCCGGTGGTGCCGGAGGTGTACTGGATATTCACCGGTTGGTCGAAATCCAGGCCGTCCTGACGCGCCCGCAACTGCTCGGCAGTGGCGCCTTTAGCCAACGCCGAAAACTGCGACCAGGGCAGGAAGCCCGACGGCGGCTGTGCATCCAGGCTGATCACGCCGCGCAGTTCCGGCAGGCGTTCGCTGTGCAGTTGACCGATGGATTGCTCCGCCAATTCGGGGATCAGCCCCTGCAACATGCCGTGGTAGTCGGAGGTCTTGAAGGCGCCGGCACAGATCAGCCACTGGCAGCCGGACTGTTTGAGCACATATTCCAGTTCGGCACTGCGATAAGCCGGATTGATGTTCACCAGGATCACGCCGATCTTGGCGCTGGCGAATTGTGCGATGCACCACTGGGCGCAGTTGGGGGCCCAGATCCCCAGGCGATCGCCGGTCTTCAGCCCCAGGGCCAGCAACGCCCGGGCATGCAGGTCGACCGTCTCGCGCAGTTGCTGCCAGGTGTAACGCAGCTGCTGGTGGCGCACCACCAGGGCCTCGCCCTGAGGATAGGCGGCGACGGTGTTATCGAAAGCCTGGCCGATGGTCAGCGCCAGTAACGGCTTGTCTTGCGTACCACGGGTGTAACTGCGATCCGGCTGGAAACCCGAGTGTTCCATGACGACCCCTATTGTCTTTATTAGTGGGTGTTCAGGAGCCTGGCCGATGGTGCGAAAAAGCCTGGCTCCAATCGAAAGCCTCGCTACTCTGGCGCAAGTTGACGTTTACGTAAAGGGCGATTGACAGCCATCGGTCGCAGGTTTACGTTAACGTAAAGGTGAGAGGCGGGCCGCGCCGTTCTCGACATCCTATTCCCTCGATAAAAACAAGTTTGAAGGTGCCCCGCCATGAGTTACCCGACCCTGAACTTCGCCCTCGGTGAAACCATCGACATGCTGCGCCAACAGGTCCAGGCCTTCGTCAAGGCGGAACTGGCTCCACGGGCCGCCCAGATCGATGTCGACAACCTGTTCCCTGCTGACATGTGGCGCAAATTCGGTGACATGGGCCTCTTGGGCATCACCGTGCCGGAAGAGTACGGCGGCGCTGGCCTGGGCTACCTGGCCCACGTGGTGGCCATGGAAGAGATCAGCCGCGGCTCGGCTTCGGTGGCCCTGTCCTACGGCGCGCACTCCAACCTCTGCGTGAACCAGATCAACCGCAACGGCAACCACGAGCAGAAGAGCAAGTACCTGCCCAAGCTGATCAGCGGCGAGCACATCGGTGCCCTGGCCATGAGCGAGCCCAACGCCGGCTCCGACGTGGTGTCGATGAAGCTGCGGGCCGACAAGCGCGGCGACCGCTTCGTGCTCAACGGCAGCAAGACCTGGATCACCAACGGCCCCGACGCCAACACCTATGTGATCTACGCCAAGACCGACCTGGAGAAAGGCCCCCACGGCATCACCGCCTTCATCGTCGAGCGCGACTGGAAGGGCTTCAGCCGCAGCAACAAGTTCGACAAGCTGGGCATGCGCGGCTCCAACACCTGCGAGCTGTTCTTCGATGATGTGGAAGTACCGGAGGAAAACATCCTCGGTGTGCTCAATGGTGGCGTCAAAGTCCTGATGAGCGGCCTCGACTACGAGCGCGTGGTGCTCTCCGGCGGCCCGACCGGGATCATGCAGGCTTGCATGGACCTGGTGGTGCCCTATATCCACGACCGCAAGCAGTTCGGCCAGAGCATCGGTGAATTCCAGCTGATCCAGGGCAAGATCGCCGACATGTACACCCAGCTCAACGCCAGCCGCGCCTACCTGTATGCGGTGGCACAGGCCTGCGAGCGCGGCGAAACCACCCGCAAGGACGCCGCCGGGGTGATTCTCTACAGCGCCGAGCGCGCGACGCAGATGGCCCTCGACGCGATCCAGATCCTCGGTGGCAACGGCTACATCAATGAATTCCCCGCCGGCCGCCTGCTGCGTGACGCCAAGCTCTACGAGATCGGTGCCGGCACCAGCGAGATCCGTCGCATGCTGATCGGTCGCGAACTGTTCAACGAAACCAAGTAAGAGCAGCCGCACGTTGCGAGCTACAAGCGGCAAGCCACAACTGCCGTAACACCGACTTACTCTTGCAGCTTGAAGCTTATGGCTTCGAGCTGCGCTGGGAGCCCCGATGATTGTGAAGTCTCAGCTCAACCCGAAATCACCCGAGTTCGCGCAGAACGCTGCCAGCATGCTGGCCCAGGTCGACGCCTTGCACAGCCTGCTCGCCCAGGTCCAGCAAGGCGGCGGCGCCAAGGCCCAGGAGCGCCACACCTCACGGGGCAAGCTGCTGCCCCGGGAGCGGATCAACCGTCTGCTCGACCCCGGCTCGCCGTTCCTTGAAATCAGCGCCCTGGCCGCCTACGAGGTCTACGGCGAAGACGTACCCGCTGCCGGTGTGATCGCTGGGATCGGCCGGGTGGAAGGCGTCGAATGCATGATCGTGGCCAACGACGCCACGGTGAAAGGCGGCTCCTACTATCCGCTGACCGTGAAAAAACACCTGCGCGCGCAAACCATCGCCCAGCAGAACCGCCTGCCCTGCATCTACCTAGTGGACTCTGGCGGTGCCAACCTGCCGCGCCAGGACGAAGTGTTCCCGGACCGCGAGCACTTCGGGCGAATCTTCTTCAACCAGGCCAACATGAGCGCCCAGGGCATCCCGCAGATTGCCGTGGTCATGGGCTCCTGCACCGCCGGTGGCGCCTACGTGCCGGCCATGGCCGACGAGGCCATCATGGTCCGGGAGCAGGCCACCATCTTTCTCGCCGGCCCGCCCCTGGTAAAAGCCGCCACCGGCGAAGTGGTGAGCGCCGAAGACCTCGGCGGCGCCGACGTGCACTGCAAGGTTTCCGGGGTCGCCGACCACTACGCGGAAAGCGACGAACACGCCCTGGCCCTGGCTCGACGCAGCGTGGCCAACCTCAATTGGCACAAACAGGGCCAGTTGCAACAACGCACGCCCATTGCCCCGCTCTACGCCCGCGACGAACTCTACGGCGTGGTGCCGGCCGACCCCAAGCAGCCTTTCGATGTACGCGAAATCATTGCCCGCCTGGTGGACGGCTCGGTCTTCGATGAGTTCAAGGCCCTGTTCGGCACCACCCTGGTCTGCGGTTTCGCTCACCTGCACGGTTACCCGGTGGCCATTCTCGCCAACAACGGCATCCTCTTCGCCGAAGCCGCACAAAAAGGTGCGCACTTCATCGAACTGGCCTGCCAGCGCGGGATTCCGCTGCTGTTCCTGCAGAACATCACCGGTTTCATGGTCGGGCAGAAATACGAAGCCGGCGGCATCGCCAAGCACGGCGCCAAGCTGGTGACCGCCGTGGCCTGCGCCCAGGTGCCGAAGTTCACGGTGATCATCGGCGGCAGTTTTGGCGCCGGTAACTACGGCATGTGCGGCCGCGCCTATGACCCACGCTTCTTGTGGATGTGGCCCAACGCGCGGATTGGCGTGATGGGCGCTGAACAGGCCGCCGGGGTGCTGGTGCAAGTCAAGCGCGAACAGGCAGAGCGCGGCGGGCACAGCTTCGACGCCGCCCAGGAAGCCCAGATCAAGCAGCCGATCCTCGACCAGTACGAGCATCAGGGGCACCCGTATTACTCCAGTGCGCGACTCTGGGACGACGGCGTCATCGACCCGGCGCAAACCCGTGACGTACTGGCCCTGGCCCTGTCCGCCGCCCTCAACGCCCCCATCGAACAGAGCCGCTTCGGCGTGTTCCGCATGTAATCCTGCGCGAGAAGAACATGAGCGACTTCAATACCCTGGAACTGCTGCGCGACCCTCGAGGCTTCGCCACCCTGTGGCTCAGCCGCGAAGACAAGAACAACGCCTTCAACGCCGAAATGATCCGTGAACTGATCCTCGCCCTGGATCAGGTGCAAGGCGACCCGAGCTTGCGTTTCCTCCTGCTGCGCGGACGCGGCCGGCATTTCAGCGCCGGTGCCGACCTGGCCTGGATGCAGCAATCGGCCGCGCTCGACTACCACACCAACCTCGACGACGCCCGCGAACTGGCGGAGCTGATGTACAACCTGGCCAAGTTGAAGATCCCGACCCTGGCCGTGGTGCAAGGCGCGGCCTTCGGCGGCGCCCTGGGCCTGATCAGTTGCTGCGACATGGCGATCGGTTCCGACGATGCCCAGTTCTGCCTGTCGGAAGTCCGTATTGGCCTGGCACCGGCGGTCATCAGCCCATTCGTGGTGCAGGCCATCGGCGAACGGGCGGCCCGACGCTATGCCCTCACCGCCGAACGTTTCGGCGGCCAGCGTGCACGGGAAATCGGCTTGCTGGCAGAGAGCTACCCGGCTGCCGAGCTGGATCAGCAGGTCGAGCATTGGGTCGACAACCTGCTGCTCAACAGCCCTCAGGCCATGCGCGCCAGCAAGGACCTGCTGCGGGAAGTGGGCAATGGCGCCCTGACCACCGCCCTGCGTCGCTACTGCGAAAACGCCATCGCCCGCATCCGGGTCAGCGCTGAAGGCCAGGAAGGCCTGCGGGCGTTCCTGGAAAAACGCCCGCCCAGCTGGCAGGCCGAGACCACGTCCAAGGAGTCCCGTTGATGAGCGCCCCTGTTCTAGACACCCTGCTGGTGGCCAACCGCGGTGAAATCGCCTGCCGGGTGATGCGCACCGCCAAAGCCCTGGGCCTGACCACCGTGGCCGTGCACAGCGCTACCGACCGTGACGCCCGGCACAGCCGCGAAGCGGATATCCGCGTGGACCTGGGGGGCAGCAAGGCCGCCGACAGTTACCTGCAGATCGACAAGCTGATTGCTGCCGCCCGGGCCAGCGGCGCCCAGGCCATCCATCCCGGTTATGGCTTTCTCTCGGAAAACGCCGGTTTCGCTCGGGCCATTGAGGCCGCCGGGCTGATTTTCCTCGGCCCGCCCGCCTCGGCCATCGATGCCATGGGCAGCAAGTCGGCGGCCAAGGCGCTGATGGAAACCGCCGGTGTGCCCCTGGTGCCGGGCTATCACGGTGAAGCCCAGGACCTGGAAACCTTCCGTGCCGCCGCCGAACGCATTGGCTACCCGGTGCTGCTCAAGGCCACCGCCGGGGGGGGCGGCAAAGGCATGAAAGTCGTCGAGGACGTCAGCCAACTGGCCGAAGCCCTGGCCTCGGCCCAGCGCGAAGCCCAGTCGTCCTTCGGCGACTCGCGAATGCTGGTGGAAAAGTACCTGCTCAAGCCGCGGCACGTGGAGATCCAGGTGTTCGCCGACCAGCACGGCAACTGCCTGTACCTCAACGAACGGGACTGCTCGATCCAGCGCCGCCACCAAAAGGTGGTCGAGGAAGCCCCCGCTCCGGGCCTCAGCCCCGAGCTGCGCAAGGCCATGGGCGAAGCCGCGGTGCGCGCGGCCCAGGCTATCGGCTATGTGGGCGCGGGCACTGTGGAGTTTCTCCTCGATGCCCGCGGCGAATTCTTCTTCATGGAAATGAACACCCGATTGCAGGTGGAACATCCGGTCACCGAGGCCATCACCGGCCTCGACCTGGTGGCCTGGCAGATCCGTGTGGCACGAGGTGAAGCCCTGCCCATCAGCCAGGAACAAGTGCCCCTACGCGGGCATGCGATCGAAGTGCGGCTGTACGCTGAAGATCCCGCCAACGACTTTCTTCCGGCCACCGGGCGCCTTGAGCTGTATCGCGAATCCGCCGCTGGCCCGGGGCGGCGGGTGGACAGCGGCGTCGAGGAAGGCGATAGCGTTTCGCCCTTCTACGACCCGATGCTGGGCAAGTTGATCGCCTGGGGCGAGGACCGCGAGCAGGCGCGCCTGCGCCTGTTGAGCATGCTCGACGAGTTCGCCATCGGTGGCCTGAAAACCAACCTGGCGTTCCTACGGCGCATCATTGCCCATCCGGCATTCGCCGAGGCGCAACTGGATACCGGATTTATCCCACGCTATCAGGAGCAATTACTGCCAGCGCCGAGCGAACTCAGTACGGATTTCTGGCACGCGGCGGCCCAGGCCTTTGCTCAAAGCCAGCCGCAGCGGACGCGCAGCGACGATCCGCAATCGCCTTGGTCGGCGGTCAACGGCTGGCGCAGCGGCCTGCCAGCGCAAACCAGCCTGCACCTGAGCTGCGCCGGGCAGGACCGGGCTATCAGTCTCGGGGCTCCCACCTGCGCCTTTCAGTTGCAAGGCGAACAGCTGTGGGTCGAACAACAGGGGCTGCGTCGTGAACACCGCGCCATTCGCCGTGGCGAAACCCTGTACCTGCACTGGCAGGGCGACATGCACAGCATCACCGCCTACGACCCGATTGCCGCGGCCGATGCCAGCCACAGCCAGCATGGCGGGCTCACGGCCCCCATGAACGGCAGCATCGTGCGGGTGCTGGTCAGCGTCGGGCAAAGCGTCGAAGCTGGTGCGCAATTGGTGGTACTGGAAGCGATGAAGATGGAGCACAGCATCCGCGCGCCCCAGGCCGGGATCATCAAGGCGCTGTACTGCCAGGAAGGCGAAATGGTCAGCGAAGGCAGTGCGTTGGTGGAGTTGGAATAAACGTCGGCAAGGCAGTAGCCATCTCCGGCCCTTCGGGGCCCGGAGGCGGCCCTGTCAGCATCAGGTCGATATCAAGTTCCAGCCAAGCCTGCGTTGACTGCGCCAACGATCGGGCCAATCGCAAAGCGAAGTCTTCAATACGGAAAGAAAGATGCGTGGCACAGGCATGAAACCTGCGCCGTGAATTGGCAGAAGAGGGATAACTGCATCGGTTTAAACTGCCGCCTTTCCTACATGGGAGGTAAGAAAGGGCTTGGCCGTTAGTTAAAACTTCGCAGTTGCTTGTACGACTACACCAATAACCCGGCACTCATCGCTGTAGAGCATCTTCGGATAAGTAGGATTGAGTGGTACCAGATAACGCTGACCGCCCTCTTGTACCAACTTGCGGAAGATCGCCTCGTCATTCCCGGGACACTGCACGACCAGCAACTTCCCAGGCTCGGCAGCAACGGCCGGGTCCACCAGGATCAGCATGCCCTGGCTGATGCTCAGGCCGCTTGGCGCGATCATCGCGTCACCGACCACCAACAACCAGAAGGCGGCCCCCTGTGCCTGATAATCGGACAGTTCATAACGCTCGGGCACATAGGCCGATTGGCCATTTTCGCGAACTTCCCCGGCAATCCGCCAATCACTGACCGGGTACCGGAAGTACGGGTTGTACTTGTGCTGCAGGGAAGGCTCATCCACCAGGGGTTCGCCGTCATCACCGAGCATGGGTTTCTCGCGGACCACCAGGGCGACTTCAAGAAAGCCCATGCCGATCTCTTCCAGCACTCGGTTCATGTCTTCGATCTTCGGTTGGCGACGCTTGCTCAACCAGTGACCGATGCCCCCTTGAGACATGCCCAGACGCTCAGCGAGCTTTTCCTGTGTGACCTTGCGGCCTTTCATGTTGGCTTTGACCAACTCGATCCATTTGTCCATGGGCTGAACAATACGTTGTGTATTTCTCGCCTCAACACACAACTTGTAGTATTTGAAATTTCGTCACAATTACAATGCGTACTAATATCGCTTTACCCCTCTTTCCTTTCTCAAACAGGACAGACCACTTCATGAATACAAGTCGCAAGGATGTGTCGGAATACGATACTGATGCCACGTTGAACTCACTCAAGGACAGCCACGCGGCACGACGCGCGATGGACTACTACCTGAAACCAAACGTTGCCGGAACGGAAAAGGAAGAGAAGTTCTTCGAGATCAGGCGCAGCCTGAGCCGCGAGGAAGCCATGATCCACGCCTCCGATCTGCTGCGCTGCGCAGCGGCCACCGCCTATGACGCAGCGGACAATCTGCGAGGCGCTAGCCGTGACCTGGCATTTTCAGTGGTGCACATGATCGATCTGGCCAAGGCCCTGGTGGACAGGTCCCTGGAAAGCCAGCGCTGTGAATCGAGCTGAAGTCTTTGCGCGCGGCTGGGCGCGCGATCAACAACGGGAGTGGAAAAAAAATTTCCATAAGGCGGGGAAAAACATTTGACTTGCAAATGATAATGATTATTATTGCAAGCAACTGATCGCGAGATCAGTCGATAGCCCAAAGGACCTTAGGTCGGACCTTTGGATTATCTCCTCATCAGGCTAATCACGGTTTTTGACCCGGCTTTTTGCCGGGTCTTTTTTTTTGCCAGTTTTTCTGGCTTGGCTTCAGGCTAATGAAGACTGTGGGTGTCGCTAAAAAATAATGGCGGCGATGATAGCAAAAGAATGTCTTTTTGCAAGAGAACGCCCGTCGTAAAGCCTCGGAACGAAAAAAGTAGCGCTTGAGAATCAATCGCATAGCCACTAAGCTTGGCCTGCGTCAAGGACGACGCCCCCCCTTCTTTTACCCCCCCTTGTGTGTAGAGTAGCGGTCATAACAATCCTGCTAAGGAACCGATTATGACCGTGGGCAATCACACTACTTTTCAAGTTTCTGCTGACTTCGATAGCGGCAACATCGAAGTGCTGGACATCAGCAATCCCTTGCAGGCGCTGCTGGCCATCCGTCCGGATACGCGCAGCCCGCACTTCCAGTGGTTTCACTTCAAGGTCAGTGGCCTGCACGTAGGCCAGGAGCACTGGTTTCGCCTGACCAACGCCAGCCAATCCTCCTACAACAAGGCCTGGACCGGCTATCAGGCGGTTGCGTCCTACGACCATGTGAACTGGTTTCGCGTACCGACAATCTTCGAAGGCGACGCCCTGCGCTTCAACCTCGAAGCCAGCCAGACCCACGCCTGGTTCGCCTACTTCGAACCCTACAGCCGCGGCCGCCATGACTGGCTGATCGACCAGGCCCTGACCAAGGCCGGCACCGAGTTGCTGGCAGTGGGCAAAAGCGTCGAAGGCCGGGACATCCAGCTACTGCGCAAGGGCAGCGGCGCCCCCGGCCGACGCAAGATCTGGATCATTGCCCAGCAGCATCCCGGCGAACACATGGCCGAATGGTTCATGGAGGGCGTGATCGAGCGCCTGTTCCATCACGAAGACTCGGAACTCAATGCATTGCTGGCCAAGGCCGACCTGTACCTGGTGCCGAACATGAACCCGGACGGCGCATTCCACGGCCACCTGCGCACCAACGCCCAGGGCCAGGACCTGAACCGCGCCTGGCAGAACGCCAGCCAGGAACTCAGCCCGGAAGTGCTGTTCGTCCAGCAGCAGATGGAGCAATACGGCGTCGACCTGTTTCTCGACGTGCACGGCGATGAGGAGATTCCCCACGTGTTCACCGCCGGCTGCGAAGGCAACCCGGGCTACACCCCGCGCCTGGAGAAGCTCGAAGAGCATTTTCGCCGCCACCTGAAACACCAGACCCGGGATTTCCAGACCACCCACGGCTACACCCGTGACAACCCCGGGCAAGCCAACATGACCCTGGCCTGCAACGCCGTCGGGGAGCAGTACGACTGCCTGGCATTGACCCTGGAAATGCCGTTCAAGGACCACGACGATAACCCCAACCCGCTCACCGGCTGGTCCGGCAAGCGCTCCATGCAACTGGGCAAGGATGTCCTGAGCACCCTGGCCGACCTGGTGGACCACCTGCGCTGACCCTGCCTGACGGCTGCGCAGCCCGTTGCGCAGCCATCAGCCCTGCTCCCCGGCCGGCACCCGTCGGCAATCTTCAGGCCCCAGCAAACGCCCATCCGCCGCACGCAACTCCAGCGCACGCAGCGGTTGCCCGGTTTCCCGGTCGACCATCCGCGAGTGCGCTTCGCCTTCCTGGTAGAAAAACGCCTCGCCCCATTGGCGCAAGCCAATGATCAAGGGAAACAGGCCCTTGCCCTTTTCCGTCAGCACGTATTCCTGGTAGGCGCTGCCATCGGACGCCGGCACGACCTCCAACACACCGTGCTCCACCAGGGTCCGCAGACGGGTGGCGAGGATGTTCTTGGCCATGCCGAGGTTGCGCTGGAACTCGCCAAAACGGCAGATCCCATCAAAGGCATCACGCACGATCAGCAACGACCACCAGTCGCCAATGGCATCCAGTGAACGGGCAACCGGGCACTCGGCATCTTGCAGGCTGGTGCGTTTAACCATGCTGGGCATTCTCCGATCGGACCACTGAAAAGTGGTTGCAATATAAAACCACGATCTTTACCGTACAACTGGTTTCATTATGAAACCATAAAAACGGAGCCCAACATGTCACACCCCCCCTCTGCCCCTGCTGCCTCCCAGCTTTCGACAAGAGTGCTGCTGTTGTTCGCCATCGCCTGCGGCCTGGCGGTGGGCAATGTCTACTACGCCCAACCATTGCTGGATGCCATGGCTCGAAGCTTCAACCTGGCACCGGCCACCGTGGGCATCGTCATCACCCTGACCCAGGTCGGCTACGGCCTTGGCCTGCTGTTGCTGGTCCCCCTGGGTGACCTGTTCAACCGACGCAGGCTGATCGTGATCCAGACCCTGCTCTCGGTGCTGGCCCTGCTCACCGTGGCCCTGGCACCCAGCAGTGGCTGGCTGCTGCTGGGCATGGCAAGCATTGGCCTGCTGGCGGTGGTGACCCAGGTGCTGGTGGCCTACGCCGCCCACCTCGCCCCGGCGGCCCAGCGTGGCCGCACGGTGGGCGTGGTCACCAGCGGCGTGGTGGTCGGCATCCTGCTGGCCCGCACCGTGGCCGGCACCATGGCTGACCTGGCCGGCTGGCGCTCGGTCTATCTGCTGTCCGCCGGCCTGACCCTGCTGGTGGCCGCGGCCCTGTGGCAAGCCCTGCCCAGCCACGAACAACCGCGTGCCAGCCAGGGTTACGGGCAATTGCTCGGCTCGTTGCTGCAGCTGTTCAGGGAGGAGAAAGTGCTGCGGGACCGGGCCGTGCTGGCGATGCTGATCTTCGCCGCCGGCACCGTGCTGTGGACGCCGCTGGTGCTGCCGTTGAGCGCCCCGCCGCTGTCCTTGTCGCACACCGAGATCGGCCTGTTCGGCCTCGCCGGCGCGGCGGGTGCCCTGGGTGCGGCACGGGCCGGGCACCTGGCCGACCGCGGCCTGGCACAGTGGACCAGCGGCCTGGCCCTGGGGCTGATGCTGTTGTCCTGGTTACCCATCGCCTTTACCCAGTCATCGCTGTGGGCCCTGCTGTTCGGGGTGATCAGCTTCGACCTGGGCCTGCAGGCCGTGCACGTCACCAGCCAGAGCCTGATCTACAGCGTGCGCCCCGAAGCCCAGAGCCGCCTGGCTGCTGGCTACATGCTGTTCTATTCCCTGGGCAGCGCCGCCGGCTCCATCGCCGCCACCGCCACCTATGCCTGGGCCGGCTGGATCGGCGTCTGCCTGCTCGGCGCCAGCATCAACGCCGCGGCACTGGCGTACTGGCTGTGGAGCCTGGCCCCGGGCAAGGCGCCGGCCAGGGTCCGTTGCGCCACCTGAACCGGGCACCGCCGAAAATCACCCGGTAGCCGCTCAGAAGCCCACGTCCAGCACCACGTTGTCGACATAGGTGCCGGCCGGCGGGGTGCTCTGGTCGGTGTAGATCCTGGCGTTGTAGTTGAAGACCTGGCTGCCGGTGCCCAGGCCGTTACCCGGGTTCACTTCGGCATCGGTACTGGAGCGCCGGGCACTGCCGACACTGCCCCAACGGGTATTGCCGGCACTTTTGAAGATGTCGTAGGCCAGGTAGTTGCTGCCGGAAATCATCTGCCGCCGCCCGCCTGCGCTCACCGGGTGCTGGCCGTCGCTCAAGCCCACGGTGTAGGCGCTGCCCTTGGTGCAGGCCAGGTTGATGGTCTGCCCGGTCACCGTGGCAAAGGCGCTGATCACCGGCGCGCTGCCGAAGCTGATGTTCGGCGCGGTGATCACGCAGTCGTTGGACACCGTCATGTTGACGGTCAGGCTCTGGGTGCCGCTGCCGATGTCGCGGCCCAGGCAGGCCCCCAGGGCGCCGATCCCGGCGCAATAGTTCCAGCTCCAGAAGATGCTCAGGTTCTCGGTGTAGATGCCCGCCGCGACGTTACTGCCAGTCAGCGTGCCCAGGTAGATCGGCACCGTCTTGGCCACGGTCGGGCTGCCGAGCAGCCCCAGCAGGTCGATGATCGAGTTGCGGGCGAAGTCGAACTGCACCCCGCGCGTGATCGGGTAGCTGGTGCTGTTGTTGGCGTACAGGGTGTAGCTGATGACATCGCCGGTGGGCCCGACCATGCCGCTGGTGCTGGAGGTGATGGTGGCGTAGAAGTGATCGTTGCTGGCCAGAACGCTCAACAGCGAGCCGGTGCAGCTAAGCCCGGCATTGGTGGTGGAAGCCGGCTGCGAGGTGGTGCGCACCAGGATCGAACTGACGGTGCCGAAGCCCGCCGGCGAGGTCGAAACCGTCGTGCACAACGCCTGGGCCGTCAGCGCCATCACGCTCGCCAGCAGCCCCAGCAGTGCCTGTCGCCATCCCATGAACCTGTCCACGTCCCGCACTCCTTTGCCAGGTGATACCGCCGCTACTGACAGACCAGCGGGCCGATCAACGGCACCTGCTGCTGTTGCAGATCCATGTCGAACTGCACCCGGCAGGCCTTGCCATCGGCCAGCTCCACTTGCAGGGTGTTGTGCGCCGAAAGGTTCTCCAGATAGACCAGGCCATCCCAGCCAACCACCGCCCGCGCCCCGCTCTGCTCATGGGTCACGTTGCTGCCCAGGGCCAACTCGCGCTGCTGAGCGTCCACCAGCACCACGCTGGCGGCGATGATCCGGGTCAGCGGAAACTCCAGCAGGTAGCCACTGCCACGCCGCACGGCCACGCGCTGCTCGACATTCGGGCTCTGCACGTTGGCCGGCAGGTTCAGCGGGTCGATCTCGTATTTGCCGCGGTAATAGGCGCTGCTCCAGGGCACCAGCAGATGGCCGTTCTTGTCGGTGTGGCCCACCAGCTGGTTTTCATAGCGCACCGGGATGTCCTTGTAGCCATCGGTGCTGATCACCACGAACGCATCGTCGATGCGGTTGGCGGCGAACACCTGACGGTCCATCCACACCAGCGAGCCGCTGGCATCGGCCCAGCGGGTTTCGGCGTCGCGGGTGCCATAGACCCCGGCCTGCAGGCGCACCGACTGCAGACGCCAGGTGACGTCGGCCTGGCGATAGTCAGCGCCATCGCCGGTAGCGTAGCCGAGGTTGTAGCCGACCCCGCCCTCGATCGGCACCGAACGGCTGAAGTTGACCCGCTGGCGGTTTTCCCCGGCCTTGCTGCGCTCGTTGCTCAGGCTCAGGCTGCCGTGCAGGTCGAAGGGAATCACCAGTTGCGCCTGCATGGCCCAGTGGCTGTCACCTATCTCGCGGTTGGCCGACAGGTAGAAGCTGCTGTTGTGCCACAGCGGCTTGCTCCAGGTCAGGTTCAACAGCCGGGTGCGGGTCGAATCGGCGGCGCGCACATCGAAGTAGCCGGCTCCCAGGCTGCCGAAACGCTCCAGGTTGAGGCTCAGGGTCAGTTGCTCGCTGCGCTGGCTGAGGCTGGTGTAGGGGCTGTCGATCACCGTCAGGTCGGCATACTGGTCGCGCCGCTGCACCCGCTGGTAGGCGACGCTGTAGCGCTGGCTGCTGTACTGGTAGCCGACACTCAGTTGCTGGCCGCCGCTGCCGTCAAAACGGCTCTGGCTGACAGCGGTGTTGATGACCCCGAACTGCCCCAGCCGCAGGTTGCCACCGAGCCCGCCCAGGGTCAGCGAGTCCGAGGCTTCGGCGTGGCCTTCCAGGGTCAGGCTGTCGCTCAGGCCGTAGCGCAGGCTGCCGGAGGTCACCCCGGGGCCATAACCGAAGTCGCGCAGCGTGTAGTCCCGGCGCAGCGTCCCCGCGGCCACCGAGAAATCCGTCAGGCCCTTCTGCAGCAGGGTGCTGGTGACGTAGAACGGCACCGTGGTCGACACCTGCCGGCCGAGCGCATCGGTGGTGACCACCACCGCCTCGCCCGCACCGTTGATAAAGGGAATGTTGGTCAGGGTGTAGGGCCCCGGCTGCACGTCGCTGCTGCTGGATTTGTAGCCATTGATGAACAGGTCCACCGAAGACGGCACCGCCGCCTCCCCGGCAAATTGCGGCAAGGGATAGGTCACCAGGTCCGGGCGCACCGAAAAATCCCGGGACAACTGCAGCCCGCCCAGGCGCACCGAGTTGCTCCAGGGCAAGGCGCCACTGATCACGTCACCGGCTTCATAGGTCAACAGGCGTTCGTCGTCGGAAAAGCGCCAGGTGGTGTCGTAACGCCGGTAGCCGTTGCTCAGTGAGCGGCTTTCAACCCCGGACAGGGTCTGGCGGTACTGCCCGGTGTTGGACAGCGTGCCCCAGGAGTCGAACAGCCGCACCTCGTTCCAGGCCGCCAGGTAGCTGCCGCCGTCATCGGTGTCGTTGAGGTACAGATCGTAGTTGAGCACGCCACCGAAGCTGCTCAGGGCCGGGGTTCGCGGGTAAGCCTGGCGGCTGCCGATGAACTGCTCCGGCAGCCAGTCCGGCGGCACATCGAGCAACAGCCGCTGGCCCTGGCTGTCGTAATCGCTGTGCAGGCCCTGCAGGCTGTCGAGGTCGACCTCGGCGCCCAGGCCCTCGGGCAGCTTGACTGCGCTTTCACGCAGCGCCTGCGTCGACATGAACAGCCGGCCGGAACGCTGCTCCACCGCGACCACTTTCCCCGTGTTCATCTGATTGATCACCAGCTCCAGAAACAACTGCGCATCAGCCATCGACTCCAGGCTGCTGGGCGGTGGCGGCAATTCCCCGGCCGACGCCTCTGCGCTGAGCATCAGGCCGCAGAAGCCGGCCGCCACCCCTTGCAACCAGCGAAAACGACGAGCCGGGTCCTGGCTCATTGCGGGCTCACGTCCATCTATGGACATCTCCATCCCGAGGCGGATGCGCCACCGCGCTCACATCCGTCCATACCTTTGCCGCTGGCTGCCTGGCAGGCAACCGCGCTGCGCACCTGGGTCAGTGTGAAGGGGCCAGGTTCTGCACCTGCGCAGCTCCGTTGACCCGCAACTGCAAGGTCGACTCGGCCGCCAGGGGGTCAGGCAACGGCCAGCGCATCACCGCGCCAGGCAGTACGTAACCCAGCAATCCCGGGGCCACCGGCCGGGTCTGCGCGCCCTGCTTGAAGGCCACATCGGTCAGGCGGGCATGCACCGCTCCCTGGTTGCGCAGCTCGAAAAAGCCCTTGCCGTCCACCGCCACCTTGCGCCAGCTCAAATCCGCCACCCCGGCCCCCTTGGGGTCGCGCGGGCGGGAGGTATCCTCCTTGCTCCAGAGCCCGGGGCCATAGGCGAACAGCGGCACCGAATAACGCATCTGGAAGCGAATCGCCGCCGCGCTCTTGGCATCGCCTTGGGGAGTGACGGGCTTGGCCGAGGGAATCTCGTCAATGATGATCCGGTACGCCAGCTCCTGCCCCGGCGGGATGTCGCGGGTCCGGGTCAGGCGCACCAACTGCTTCTGGCCAGGCTCGATCTTCGCCACCGGCGGGCTGCCGATGACATCGCGCTGGTTCTGGTATTGGTCGGCGAAACCGCTCTGGCTCCAGGCAAACACCCGGATCTGCAGGTTGGCGGTCTCGGTGCCACGGTTTTCCAGCCATAACGCGCTAGCCTGTTGATCGGCCTCAAGGACCGGGTCGATCGGCCAGATCAGTATCGAACTGGCGGCCTGGACCCTGGGCACGGCCGACAACAGCCCCACCAGGATCAGATAACCGGCCCCCCGCATGCCCCGCAAAAGTAAATGCATACTGCTACTCCTTGTACGCCTGCCGGCTGGTTGTTGATTCGCCCCATTACCACGACAGCTGCACCTGCAGCACATCGCTGTACGTCCCCCCAGGCTGATTGCCCGGCAACTGCACCTGCCCGTAGATCGGCAGGCTGATGTTATTGGCATCGCTGTAAGCCACCGCCACGCTCTGGCTGATGCCCAGGCTCTGGCTGTAGGCCGCATCGCTGTACAACTGATAGGCCACCCGGGCACTGCCGCTATTGAGCTGCATGTGCCGCCCACTGCTGTTGTACTGGCCGCCGTCGACCGTCATGTTCAGGGTCACCCCCGGCGTGCACTGCAGCTGCACGCCCCCGGTGAGCGCCACCTTGACCGTGCTGGTGGACAGCGCCGACTGGCTGCCAAAGGCCAGGCTGCCGTAGTTGCTGACGCCGCCCACCACCAGGCAACCGGCGGTGATGGTGGCACTGACCTGAAAACTCTGGCTGGTGGCCGCCGCGATCCAGGCCGGCCAGGCACCGGCACAGGCCACCAGCACCAGCGTACACGCGTGGCTGGCCATGGCATCAGAAGGTCAGCTGCACGGACACCGTGTCGGTGTAGGTGCCGGCGGGCAGGCCGGCCTTGCCCACCGCCTGGCCATAGAGGTTCACGGTCTGCGCCACCCCGGTGCTGGGCGCCAGGTTGATCACGCCGTTGATCGCCACGATCTGCGAATGCCCGGAGTCGGTGTACAGGTCGTAGGGCACGTAGTTGGCCACCCCATCGAACAGCGCCCGGGTGCCGCCGGTGGACTTGCCGTCGTTGGCCCCGCCCTGGATGGTCAGGCTCGGCGTGGTGCCACTGGAGCAAAGGATCGACAGTGCACCGCCGCCACCGCCCAGCACCTGGCCGGTGGCCGTGGTGAACAGGCTGTTGGTGGTGCCGAAGTTCAAGGCCCCGAAGTTCAGGCCGGTGCTGCCGCCGACGCCGTTGACCTGACAGCTGCTGGTGAGGATCAGGGTCGAGCTGATCTGCCCGGTGACCGTGGTGGCGGCATTGGCCGTTGAAGCCATGACCAGCCCCAGCAAGGGCCAGCCGATTCTGGATACAAGCGCGTGCATGATGTGCGTCCTCTCATGGTTACCAATCCAGCGTGATGGTCAGGGTGTCGGTGTAGACCCCTGCCGGAACCGCGCGGGTATTCGCGACCACCGAGCCGAACACCGGAATGGGAATCCGTCTGCCGTTGCTCACTGCGAAATTGCGCTGCTGACCGATGCTGTAGCTGTCGCTACCGGAAGCATCGACGAACAATCGATAGGGAATCGTCTGGCGGCCGTTGCTCAAGCGTCGGGTCGTACCGTCACCGTTGAGGCCACCATTGATGGTCACCGTGAAGCCCGTGACCGAGGTGTTGCAGGCCACCTGCAACGGGCCTTCGGCACTGTCGGTGAGGCTGGCCTTGATCGGCGCGACCCAGGTCGGGCCCTGCTGGCCGAAGTTGAGCATGCCCGCATCGCCGATCGGCTTGACGGCCGGGTCGCCACCGCTGCTGACCTGGCAGGCGGCGGTGATCACCAGGCGTGCCTGGATCTGCCCACTGATCGCGGCCTGCGCATCGTCAGCCAGCAGACACAGCGACCCCAGGGCAACGATCGTCCAGGTCCTGCCTTTCATTGCAGCCATCCCAGCTCCATCAGCCCCCCCACATGAGCCGTTCACCGCGAACAGCTGCCCCTGCCCCGCCCCGATACTCGGCGCAACCTGCATGCCCCGGCCCTACCAGGCCAGGGTCACTTTCACGACATCGGAATACCCCCCGGCCCGGGGAATCTCGGCCATGGGTTCGATACGCCCGTACAAGGGCAGGTCCACCGTACCGGAGTCCGGCACCCGCCCGCTGACCGGCACATTCACCGGCAGCGGAATCCGCCGGGCCGGGTCCTGGTAAAGACGATAGGGAATGGGCTTGCCCGCTTGAGTGTTGCTGGCCAGGTAACGGACCTCGCCAACGCCGCCGTGCAGGCCGCCGTCGATGCGCATCTGATAGGGGGTATCGGGGTTGCATTCCAGGCGCGGCTGGCGGCCGCTGGGCAAGGCCGCCGACAGGGGCCCGGCCGGGTCGTCCAGGCGCGCGGTGCTGCCGAAATCCAGGGTGCCGAGCGACTCGATCCCAGCCTCGCGCTGTTGGCCGACCAACTGGCAGCCACGCAGCACATCGACCCGGACCTGCACCTGCAAGTCCGCGGCGCCTGCCGTCGCGCAAAGCAAGGCGCTCATGACTGCCACCCCCTTATATCCATTCAAGGCCTCAATCCCTTGTGAGAAGCATTTGCTGAAGTGAGGTTAGCAACCTGCGGGGAAACCGCCAGTTAGCGTATTAATTGCCCGGACAATGACTCCGTTCGCAAGGCCGGGCGCAGCCATGCCTTTTCGAGATAACTGGCCGGGGCATTTTCTATTGGTTAAATTGGCGCGCCGCTTTTAAGGTGAGCGGCCTGGAACCATCGGGGTAATCATCATTGGCCGCTTTACCGCCAGCACCTGCACAGACTCGATCTCCCTGGCGTCGCCTGTTCGCCAGGACCTCGCGCCGCCCGAGCGGCGCCAGCGCGCTGATCCACGACTACTTTCACCACAAGGCCCTGGAGCTGGGTTACACCCTGAGCCATGGCCAACGGCGGGTGATAGACAGCATGGGACACCTGGCCGAGGCCCTGCAGCAGGCCACGCCCCAGGCGCCGAGCCTGTACCTGTATGGCGCCGTGGGCCGGGGCAAGAGCTGGCTGCTGGACGGTTTCTTCCGCGCCCTGCCCATCGCCGAAAAGCAGCGCCTGCACTTCCATGACTTCTTCACTCAACTGCACCAGGGCATATTTCGTCACCAGCAACAGGACGACGCCCTGGAAACCACCCTGGACGAGCTGCTCAGCCAGTGCCGGGTGCTGTGCTTCGATGAGTTCCATGTCCACGACATCGGCGACGCCATGCTCATCAGCCGGCTGTTCAAGGCCTTGTTCAAGCGCGGCATCGTGCTGCTGGTGACCTCCAACTACGCCCCCGAAGGCCTGCTGCCCAACCCGCTGTACCACGCCCGCTTCAAGCCGGTGATCGAGCTGATCAATGCGCGCATGCAGGTCATGGAGGTCGGTGGCGCCGAGGACTACCGCAGCCACGCGCAAACCCACGCGCAGCAGGTTTTCACCCGGGGGCAGTATGTCTGGCCCGGCACCGCGGCCCAGCGCCAGGCACTCAAGCTGCCCGAACGCCACGCGCAGGCCACACAGCTGCAGGTTGGCAGCCGCCAGTTGACCACCCGACAGATCCAGCAACGCAGCATCCGCTTCGAATTCAACGACCTGTGCGAGCAGCCCACGGCGGTCATGGACTACCTGGAACTGAGCCGCCAGTTCGACACCTGGATCATCGATGAACTGCCGAAGCTCGCAGAGTGCTCGATCGCCGCCCAGCAGCGCTTCATCAACCTGATCGACGTGCTCTACGACCAGGACAAGCGCCTGCTGCTGATCGGCCAACGGCCCCTGGCTGAAAGCCTGGGCGGCCATGCCATTGACCTGGCGCGAACCCGCAGCCGCCTCGGGCAGCTGCAGGAAGTCGGCCCCGAACATGCACTGGGCTGAACCGCCACAGGCAGGTAGGAAAATGTTACCCATCACCTTTTTCGAGCTCTTTGAGCAGCACCTGCACGACTCAACGCTCGAACATTCGCAGCTGTTCGGCCTGGAGGCGTTCTCTGCCGACGAACTCGCGGCAAAGGGCTATGAACTGATCGGCGATCCGACGGACTTTCACTTCTACGAAAAAAGCCACGCGACGGCTTACCACCGACGAGCGCAGGAAGTGATCCTCAAGTGCTACTTCTTCAACCAGCAACGGCTGGGCAGTGGCTTCAGCATTGTTCGCGGCGTACGCCTTGCCTCTTTGCTCAGGCACTGCAAACGTCTGGAACAACAAGGCAAGGGCACCCGCCCGAACCTGGCCTGGTATTTCTCGGACGACAAGAAAGAAGGCGCCGTGATCCTCAATGACCGGCATGTCATGCGTTTCAACCAATGGAGCCACAAGGGCGCCTATCAGGTGGCAACCCTGGAGAGCGACTTCGACTCCAGCAACCCGCTGGGCCAGGCCGCCACCCGGTCGGTCAAGCACACCTTTGAGCACCACAGCCTGTCGTCGATGCGCAAAGAGGCCCGCAACGCCAGGCAACCGGGTGCATTTCGCAGGCTGCTCGGAGCGCTACACGATGCCATTTGATCGCGATGAGCTCTATCGACTGGCCGCTGGCCTTTTGCGGGCCCTGCAGGATGGAAACCCGGCAGGGTTATCGGCGTTTGGCGTCAGCCCGGCCATGTATGAGGAAATCACCGAAGAGCTGGAGTACTCGGGGGAGCAGCTTGCGCACCTGGCGATGCCTCCTTGTGAGATCGCCAGCCAAGCGGACCGCACCGGCAGGGTCGCCCTGGACATCTACCCGCTGCAGGCCGATCCGCACACCCTGAGAGTGGCCTGCCAGCTGTGGTCCAAAGGCCAGAAGACCGAGCTCACGCTGATTGCCGACTACAGGGAACAACACCAGCAGGCCGCCCTGACCTTCAGGCTACTGGAAACCCAGTAACCCTCGCCCTGGGACAACCCACCGCTTAGGCAGCAAAACCGGCCGATCTGCTTTATCCTCCCCGCCCTTCTCCTTCTTTCGAGTGTTGACGCTGTTCATGGATACCCTTGCCCAACTGCGGGCCGGCCAGCTGGCCGGAATCAAGCGCCTGGACCTGTCCTGTGGACTGACCGAGTTCCCCCGGGAGATCTTCGATCTCGCCGACTCCCTGGAAATCCTCAACCTCAGCGGCAATGCCCTGAGCAGCCTGCCCGACGACCTGCATCGGCTCGGCCGCCTGCGCATCCTGTTCTGCTCGGACAATCAGTTTCGCGAAGTGCCGGCCTGCGTCGGCCAATGCGCGCAACTGAGCATGATCGGCTTCAAGGCCAACCGCATCGAGCGGGTGCCGGCCGCCGCGCTGCCGCCGCAGTTGCGCTGGCTGATCCTCACCGACAACTGCATCAGCGAGTTGCCGCAAGAGCTGGGTAACCGTCCGCTGCTGCAAAAGCTCATGCTCTCCGGCAACCGCCTGACCCGGCTGCCCGAGAGCCTGAGCCAGTGCCATCGCCTGGAGCTGCTGCGGATCGCCGCCAACCACCTGAGCGAACTGCCACCGTTCCTCCTGGCCCTGCCGCGCCTGACCTGGCTGGCCTACGCCGGCAACCCGCTGGAGTCGGAAGCCGACGCCACGGCGCTGGCCTCCACGCCGAGCATTCCCTGGAGCGAACTGACCCTGCAACAGCGCCTGGGCGAAGGCGCCTCGGGGGTGATTCACCAGGCCCAGTGGCAACCCGCCGGGCAACCGCCGCGCGCGGTGGCGGTCAAGCTGTACAAGGGCGAGATGACCAGCGACGGCTCGCCGCTGCACGAAATGAACGCCTGCATCAGCGCCGGGCTGCACCCGAACCTGATCCGCGTCGAAGGCCGGGTCCTGGATCATCCCCAAGGGCAGAACGGCTTGGTGATGCAATTGATCGACACACGCTTTGCCAACCTGGCGGCGCTGCCGAGCCTGGACTCCTGCTCCCGGGACATCTACCCGGACAACGCCTGCTTCAACGCCGACGTGACCCTGGGCATCGCCCGGGGCATGGCCTCGGTGGGCGCGCACCTGCACGCGCAGGGCATTACCCATGGCGACCTCTATGGCCACAACACCTTGTGGAATGCACAGGGCGACTGCCTGCTGGGGGATTTCGGCGCGGCATCCTTCCATGCCCAGGACGACACCGAGCAAAGCCGGGCGCTGCAACGCCTGGAAGTGCGGGCCTTCGGCATCTTGCTGGAAGAACTGCTGGAGCGTGGGGATGGTTCGCTGAGCCTGGGGCAACAACAGAAACTGACGGCGCTGGTGCAGCGCTGCTGTCAGCCAGAGGTACTGGCGCGACCGGATTTTGCCCGGATCTGCGAGGAGTTGGCGGGGCTCTAAAAAGCCTCAAAGGCCAGACGGCGCCTACACCACAATCAGGTAGGAGCCGGCTGGCCGGCGAATGGCGGCTTAACCCGCCAGGCCGACGAACATGTCCTGCACGTCGTCATGGTTGTCCAGGCCTTCGAGGAAGGCTTCGACTTCAGCCATCTGCTCATCGCTCAGGCCGCTGACCGGGTTCTTCGGCTGGTAGCCGAGCTTGGCCGACAACACGGTGAACCCCTGCTCGGGCAAGGCCTTCTGCACCGCGTCGAGGTCCGCAGGCTCGGTCAGGAACAGGGTCGCGCCCTCCTCCCCCGGCTCGAAATCCTGGGCACCGGCTTCGATGGCGGCCAGTTCCGGATCGGCGTCCGGGCTGTCCGGCGAGGCTTCGATCATGCCCACGTGGTTGAAATCCCAGGACACCGAACCCGAAGCGCCCATCTGGCCCTTGCGGAAGGCCACGCGGATTTCCGCCACGGTGCGGTTGATGTTGTCGGTCACGCATTCAACGATCAGCGGCACCTGGTGCGGGGCAAAACCTTCGTAGGTCACGCGGTGGTACTGCACGGTCTCGCCGAGCTGGCCCGAGCCTTTCTTGATGGCACGCTCAAGGGTCTCACGCGGCATCGAAGCCTTTTTCGCCTGTTCCACCACCAGCCGCAGGTGGGCGTTGGTGGCGACGTCAGCGCCGTTACGTGCGGCGATGGTGATCTCTTTCACCAGCTTGCCGAAAATCTTGCCCTTGGCGTTGGCTGCCGCTTCTTTGTGTTTAACCTTCCACTGTGCGCCCATTACTCACTCTCTTGATCTATGGCGTCGAGTTGGATTTGGCCGACGCGATGGGCAAGTTTATACGTCCTCAAGGCCCTGATCGACCAAAAAGTCAGTGCCGGCTGCAGCCGCGACAGGTTCAGCCGGGGCCAGGTTCAGGAATGCCTGAATCAACCGCAGCTCGCGGCGCCGCTCGATGCAGCCGAGCATGTGCCGGTTGACCAGGCCCGCGCCGCGAATCGGCACGGTTCGCACCCGCGGGTCGTGGCCGACTTCCGCCGAGCTGACGACCCCCACCCCCAATTGCGCCGCCACCGCCTCGGTCACCGCTTCGCGGCTGTCCAGCTCCAGCAGCACCCGTGGCTGGACCTTGGCCAGCGCGCAGGCTTCATCGAAGGTACGGCGGGTGATCGAACTGGGTTCGCGCAGCACCATGATCACCTGGTCCAGTTGCTCGATGGCGATACCGTCGGCCAGGGCCAGCCAGGGGTGAGCTTCGGGCACCAGGGCACAGACCCGCGACTCGCCCAGGCTTTGCAGGTGCAGGCCCTTGCGCGGCTCGACCTCGGTCAGCAGCGCCACGTCAGCGTGCTCGGACAACAGCGCGGCCAGGGTTTCCTGGGCATTGCCCAGGCGCAGGTTGACCGTCACCCCCGGATACTGCGCCCGCAGACTGGCGAGCATCGGCATGACCAGATGCGGGCCGTCGGCCGCCACTTCCAGGCGCCCGGTCAGCAGTTGCCGGTTGGCTTCGAGCATGGCCTGGGCCTCTTGCGCCAGGCCGAACATGGCCCGGGTAATGGCCGCCAGCTGGGTGCCCTCTTCGGTCAGCTCCACCCGGCGCGCGGTGCGCCGCAGCAAGGTGATCTGGTAATGCTCTTCCAGGGCCTTGATATGCCCGGTGACGGCCGGCTGGCTGATGAACAGCCGCGCGGCGGCGCGGGTAAAGCTGCCTTCCCGGGCCACGGCGTCGAATGCGCGCAGTTGAAACAGGTTCATATCTATCGGCCTCACTGATGGCTGGCATAACAACAAACAATTTGATTGATGACAAGGCAAACTGCAATTTAGTCCCCGTAGCGTCATCCCCACTTTTTCGAGGACACCGCATGCGCATCACCGAGCCCCTCCTGCTGACCCCCGGGCCCCTGACCACCTCCGCCCGCACCCGCCAGGCGATGCTGGTGGACTGGGGTTCATGGGATGAGCGCTTCAACCAACTGACCGCCAGCCTGTGCCAACAACTGCTGGCCATCGCCAACGGCGCCGACAGCCACCACTGCGTGCCCCTGCAAGGCAGCGGCACGTTCGCCGTGGAAGCGGCCATCGGCACCCTGGTGCCGCGCGAGGGCAAGGTCCTGGTGCTGATCAACGGCGCCTACGGCAAGCGCCTGGCGAAGATCTGCGAAGTGCTCGGCCGAGATTTCAGCACCTTCGAAACCGCCGAAGACCAGCCCACCACCGCCACCGACGTCAAGCGCCTGCTCCAGGCCGACCGCGCCATCAGCCACGTGGCGCTGATCCACTGCGAAACCAGCACCGGCATCCTCAACCCACTGCCGGAGATCGCCCGGGTGGTGGCCGACCACGGCAAGCGCCTGATCATCGACGCCATGAGTTCCTTTGGCGCTCTGCCCATCGATGCCCGGCACATCCCCTTCGACGCGCTGATCGCCGCCTCCGGCAAATGCCTGGAAGGCGTGCCCGGCATGGGCTTTGTCCTGGCCGACAAACACTCCCTGGCCCAAGCCGCCGGCAATGCCCACTCCCTGGCCATGGACCTGCACGACCAGCACGGCTACATGGCCAGGACCGGCCAGTGGCGCTTCACCCCGCCGACCCACGTGGTGGCCGCACTGCACGAAGCCCTGCTGCAATACAACGAGCAAGGCGGCCTGCCGGCGCGCCACGCCCGCTACGCCGACAACTGCCGGGCGCTGCTGCAAGGCATGGGCGAACTGGGCCTGCAGAGCTTTCTGCCGGAGGCGATCCAGGCGCCGATCATCGTCACCTTCCACGCGCCGAAAGACCCGCGCTACCAGTTCAAGGAGTTCTACGAACGGGTCAAGGCCAAGGGTTTCATCCTCTACCCGGGCAAGCTGACCCAGGTCGACACCTTCCGCGTGGGCTGCATCGGCCATGTCGACCGCCACGGCATGCAAGCCGCGGTGAGCGCCATCGGCGAAGTCCTGCGGGAGATGCAAGTCCTCGACCTCTAACGCCCCCGCGCCCCTGTAGGAGCGAGCTTGCTCGCGAATCAGGCGCCGCGATCCCCGAACCTTTTTTCGCGAGCACGCTCGCCCCTGCAACAGGCACTGCAACCATGAACTACAGCAACCCCACCCAGCTGCAAGCCGCCATCCTCGACTGGGCCGGCACCGTGGTCGACTTCGGCTCCTTCGCCCCGACCCAGATCTTTGTCGAAGCCTTCGCCGAGTTCGATGTCCAGGTCTCCATCGAAGAAGCCCGCGGCCCCATGGGCATGGGCAAATGGGACCATATCCGTACCCTGTGCAACCTGCCGGAGGTGGCCGAACGCTACCGCCAAGTCTTCGGCCGCACCCCGACCGACGCCGACGTCACCGCCATCTATGAGCGCTTCATGCCGTTGCAGATCGAGAAGATCGCCGAGCATTCGGCACTGATTCCCGGTGCCCTGGAAGTGATCACCCAGTTGCGCGGGCAAGGGATCAAGATCGGTTCCTGCTCCGGTTACCCCAAGCAGGTGATGGACAAGGTGGTGGCCCTGGCCGCGACCAACGGCTACGTCGCCGACCACGTGGTGGCCACCGACGAAGTGCCCAACGGCCGCCCCTGGCCGGCCCAGGCCCTGGCCAACGTGATCGCTCTGGGCATCGACGATGTCGCCGCCTGCGTGAAAATCGACGACACCGTGCCAGGCATTCTCGAAGGCCGCCGCGCCGGCATGTGGACCGTGGCGCTGACCTGCTCGGGCAACGCCCTGGGCCTGGCCTATGAGGCCTACCGGGCCCTGCCCTGCGACACCCTGGCCAGCGAGCGCCAGCGCATCCACGCGCTGTTCGAGGGCTCGCGCCCGCATTACATGATCGACACCATCGCCGACCTGCCCGCGGTGATTGCCGACATCAACCAGCGCCTGGCCCGGGGGGAAATGCCTCAGGGCCACTGATTCGCCTTCTGCCACAGGGCCAGAACGGCGGTGCCTTCGGGGCCGCCGTTTTTTTGCCTGCGCCGCGGGCCAGAGCATCGGGGAATGGAATAAAAGCTGCCGCCCGCCCAGGCAGACCGGCACAAAGCCGATTACAGTTAAAGCACTCCGTCGCTCAAGAACGGAGGCTTCAGACCTGATGACCGAGGATGTCCCGTATGCCCTGGAAAAACACTGAGTCCCGCTACAGCACCATGACGATCACCCTGCACTGGTTGATGCTGGTGCTCCTGGCAGTGGTTTACGCCTGTATCGAATTTCGCGGCATCTTTCCCAAGGGCAGTGGTGGTCGCACGCTGATTGTCGAAGCCCACTTCATGCTCGGCCTGACCGTGTTTGCGCTGGTCTGGCTGCGTCTGTTCGCCCGCGCCCAGGGCGTGGCGCCGAAGATCCTGCCACCACCGCCGCCGTGGCAGCGGCTGCTGTCGACCCTGATGCACTGGGCCCTGTACCTGTTCATGATCACCATGCCGATCCTCGGCTGGCTGACCACCAGCGCCAAAGGCCATCAGGTGATGTTCTACGGCCTCGACCTGCCGCTGCTGGTGCAAGAGAACAAGGCCCTGGCCAAGCAGTTCCAGGGCTGGCACGAGTTGCTGGGCAGCCTCGGTTACTGGCTGATCGGGCTGCATGCCCTGGCCGGGCTGTATCACCACTACGTGATGCGCGACAACACCCTGCAACGCATGTGGCGCCAGCGCGGTCAGGCCTGAGCCAACAACCCGCGGCGGCCCTGCAGGCCGCCAGTGTGCACGAAGATCAATCGGCATCCGGGGGCAAAACGCCCGGCCATCACCTGCTCCTGCAAGGCCAGCAAGGCCTTGCCGGTGTACAACGGCTCCAACGGTAGCGCGCATTGCTGTTCGGTGAGCCGGACAAACCTGCGCAGCGGCTCGTCGACCTTGGCAAAACCACCGCGGCTGCTGTCCAGCAGCTCATAGCCGCCGCGGCCTTGCCCAGCCTCCTGCAATATGCCCTCGACCTGCTGCGCCACCCCATGATCCTCGGGCACCGCCAAGGCGCCATACACCGGGCGCGCCCCGGCCTCCGCCAGCACCAGGCCGGCCAGGGTGGTGCCGGTGCCCACGGCCAGCCACCAGCCGTGATAATCGCTCCAGCCCAGGGCGGGCAACTGTTTTTGCACCTGTTCGCGCAACACGCGGCAGCCTGAAGCGCCCGCCAGCCCGCCTCCGCCCTCCGGCACCGGGTGCAGCCCGGGGTAGCGCGCCTGCCACTCGGCCCAGAAGCCGGGCGCGTGGCGCTCCCGGTAACCGGCGTAGCCCAGCCAGTGCAGGTGCATGCCAAACGCTTGCAGGTCGAGGACCGTCGGGGTGTCTTGCGGATGGCCGCGCAACAGCCCGACCGTGGGAAAGGCAAAACGCCGACCGGCGGCGGCCAGCGCATGCAGATGATTGGAGTGGGCGCCCCCCAGGCTGATAACCCCTTGAGCGCCCAGGCTGCGGGCCGTCGCCAGGTGCTCGGTGAGCTTGAACCACTTGTTGCCGCTGATCAGCGGATCGATCAGGTCCAGGCGCAATACCGCCACCTCGACCCCGGCCCGGGACAGCCAGTCCAGCTCCAGCCGTTGCAGCGGGGCGTGGGGTAACCAGTCGAAGGATTCGGGGAAAGACATCGGTAGCGGGTTCGGCAAAGAAGGGAGCGCAGTCTACCAGCCCGAAACGCTGGCAGACTGCCCCCCCCCTGGGCGTTACAGCTCGGCCGCCAGACGCGAACCCTGGTTGATGGCGCGCTTGGCGTCCAGCTCGGCGGCCACATCGGCACCGCCAATCAGGTGCACGTTCTGCCCCGCCGCCAGCAGGCCATCCTGCAGCTCGCGCAGCGGGTCCTGACCGGCACAGATGACGATGTTGTCCACCGCCAGCACCTGGGGCTCACCCGCTTCGCCGATACGGATGTGCAGGCCCGCGTCGTCGATCTTCAGGTACTCGACGCTGTTGAGCATCTGCACCTGCTTGTTCTTCAGCCCGGTGCGGTGAATCCAGCCGGTGGTCTTGCCCAGGCCGTCGCCGACCTTGGATTTCTTGCGTTGCAACAGGAACACCTGGCGCGCCGGCGCATGGGGCTCGGCCTTGATTCCAGCCACGCCACCACGGGCCTGGAGCTGGGTATCGATGCCCCACTCCTTCCAGAACGCTTCGCGGTCCTGGCTGGTGGCCACGCCCTGGTGCACGAGGAACTCGGAAACGTCGAAGCCGATGCCGCCCGCCCCGATCACCGCCACGCTCTTGCCCACCGGCTTGCGTTGCAGCAGCACGTCCAGGTAGCTGAGGACCTTCGGGTGCTCAACCCCGGGGATCGCCGGTGTGCGCGGGGCAATGCCGGTGGCCAGGATGATTTCATCGAAGCCACCGGCCACCAGTTGCGCCACATCCACCCGGGTATCGAGGCACAGCTCGACATGCGTGGTCTGCAATTTGCGCTTGAAGTAGCGCAGGGTTTCGTAGAACTCCTCCTTGCCCGGCACCCGCTTGGCGACGTTGAACTGGCCGCCAATTTCGCTGGCGGAGTCGAACAGGGTGACCTGATGCCCGCGCTCGGCGGCCACGGTGGCGGCGGAAAGGCCCGCCGGGCCAGCACCGACCACGGCAATCTTCTTGATCTGCTTGACCGGCAGGTAGTTCAGCTCGGTCTCGTGGCAGGCCCGAGGGTTGACCAGGCAACTGGTGAGCTTGCCGCCGAAGGTGTGGTCCAGGCAGGCCTGGTTGCAGCCGATGCAGGTGTTGATCTCGTCGGCGCGGCCTTCAGCGGCCTTGTTGACGAAATCCGGGTCGGCCAGGAACGGCCGGGCCATGGAGACCATGTCGGCATCGCCCTCGGCGAGGATCTGCTCGGCGACTTCCGGGGTATTGATGCGGTTGGTGGTGATCAGCGGAATGCTCACCGAACCCCGCAGCTTGGCCGTGACCTTGCTGAACGCGGCCCGCGGCACCTTGGTGGCGATGGTCGGGATCCGCGCTTCGTGCCAGCCGATGCCGGTGTTGATGAGGGTCGCGCCAGCGCCTTCGATGGCTTTGGCCAGCTGTACGATCTCTTCCCAGGTGCTGCCGCCTTCCACCAGGTCGAGCATCGACAGGCGGAAAATGATGATGAAGTTCGGGCCTACCGCCTCACGCACCCGGCGGACGATTTCCACTGGCAGGCGCATGCGGTTTTCATAGCTGCCGCCCCAGCGATCGGTACGGTGGTTAGTGTGGGCCGCCAGGAACTGGTTAATGAAATACCCTTCCGAGCCCATGATCTCGACGCCGTCGTATTCGGCCTTCTGCGCCAGGGTCGAGCAAGTGACGAAGTCGCGGATCTGCTTCTCGATGCCTTCCTCGTCCAGCTCCTTGGGCTTGAACGGGTTGATCGGCGCCTGGATCGCGCTGGGCGCCACCTGCTTGGGGCTGTAGGCGTAGCGCCCGGCGTGGAGGATCTGCATGCAGATCTTGCCGCCGGCTTCATGCACCGCGCGGGTCACGATCTGGTGCTTGAGCGCCTCTTCTTCGGTGGTCAGCTTGGCGGCGCCGGAATACACCCCGCCCTCATCGTTGGGGCCAATGCCGCCGGTGACCATCAGGCCCACGCCGCCCCGGGCACGCTCGGCAAAATACGCCGCCATGCGCTCGAAACCGCCGGGTTTTTCTTCCAGACCAGTGTGCATGGACCCCATCAGGGTGCGGTTGCGCAGGGTGGTGAAACCCAGGTCGAGGGGGGCCAGCAAATGCGGGTAAGGTGCTCCAGCCATGGTGTCACTCCAGATCGGGCAATCACGGAAAATGCGGAAGCTCTGCGGCTTCCATCAGTAGTGCTGCACAGACTAAGAGCACAGTACCCAGCGCTCAATGACCGTAACTGACAACTTAATGATTAAAACGCGCAGCGCCCCCTTGGCAATCGCCGACCCGCGCCCTACCCTAGTCGGCGAACCCAGCACACGGCCGCTGACTGTTTTCCCATGCGCAAACTTCTCTACATCACCCTCACCCTGGCATTGCTTGCCTCGATCACCAGCTACGCACTCTGGACCCGCGACCGTCCGGGGGCGCACTACCTGTCGGACCTGCGTATCCAGCTCGCGGTGGATCAGGGTGTGCCGGCCGAACACGGCAATCTGCTGGCGATTCAACCCGAACTGTTCCCCACCGACTACCAGAGCATCGAACGCCTGCATCGCAAGCTCGCGGCCTACTTGCAGCAAGCCCGTGACAAGGGCCTGGTCAATGACAAGACCATCGTCGTGCTGCCGGAACATGTCGGCACCTGGCTGCTGGTGGCTGGCGAAAAAAATGAGCTGTACCAGGCCACCTCGCTGAAAGAGGCGATGAACTGGCTGGCGGTGAGCAACCCGCTACCGTTTCTCAAGGCGCTGATCGGCGCCCAGGGTAAAAGCCGCCTGGACGATGCGTACCTGCGCATGAAGGCGAAGAAGATGGCCAAGGACTATCAGTTGCTGTTCGGCGGCCTGGCCAAGGAGTTCCACGTGACCCTGGTGGCTGGCACGATCATCCTGCCGGAGCCCAGTGTCAGCCAGGGCAACCTGCAGGTCGGCCATGGCGCCCTGTACAACAGCAGCCTGGTGTTCGACAGCAATGGCCAGCCCATGGGGCAGCCTCAGCGGCAGATCTACCCGACCTATGCCGAAAGCGGCTACGTAAAAGGCGACAGCGGCAAGGACCTGCGGGTAATCGACACCCCCGCCGGGCGCCTCGGCGTGTTGATCGGCAGCGACAGCTGGTACCCCGACAACTACCGCAAGCTCAACGACCAGGGCGTCCAGCTGGTGGCGGTGCCGGCCTTTGTCATGGGCCGCGACGGCTGGGACAAACCCTGGCGCGGCTACAAGAGCATCGCCACGCCCTCTGAAGTCAGCCTCAAGCCCGAGGAAGTCAGCGAGGGTGAAGCCTGGCATCGCCTGACCCTCACTGCACGCGCGCCCAGCAGCCTGGCCAGCGCCGGGGTCAGCGTGTTCCTGCGCGGCCAGTTCTGGGATCAGCGCAGCAGCGGCCAGAGTTTCATCAACAGCAACGGCCAGACCTTTGCCGACCAGGGCAACCGCGGCGCCCGGCTGCTGAACATCTGGTTGTAAGCCCATGAAAACCCCACCGATGCGCCTGGGAGACTTGTCGGTGGGCTTCGTCCACAGCCTGATCGACGCGGTCCGCAGCCACGGGCAGGACCCGAGCCCCCTGCTGGAACAGTACGCACTGGACGCCGCGCGCCTGGCGCAAGCCGGGGCGCGGCTGTCGATCCCGCGTTACATGCGCCTGGGTCATGGGGCAATCCAACTGACTGGCGACCCGGCGCTGGGCTTGCGCATGGGCCGCCTGAGCCGCCTGAGCCAGGCCGGCCTGGCAGGAGTGACGGCCGCCCAAGCCCCCAACGTGCGCGAAGCCGCTCGTTGCCTGACCCGGTTCGAAGCCTTGTACGGCTCCAACTATCGCGGCCAGTCGAGCTTTCACGAGGATGCCAACGGCGCTTGGCTGCGCTTCTACTCCATCAGCCCCTACAACGCCTACAACCGCTTTGTGGTGGACTCGATCATCTCCGGCTGGCTGCAACAGCTGTCCAGCGTCGCTGCTCAGGCGATCCACGCGGAACAGATCGATATCGAGTTCGAGCGCCCGGACTATCACGACGCCTACGCTGTGCTTGGCCCCACGCCCATCCAATTTGGCGTCGAGCAGAATCAACTGCGCCTGAGCCAGGCCAGCCTCGGTTTGCGCAACCCGGAACATTGCCCGAGTACCTGGCGGCATCTGCTGCAGTTGTGCGAAAGGGAACTGGAGCAACTGACCCGCACTCGCAGCCTGCGCGAGCGCATCATTCAAATGCTCGGGCCGTTGCTCAATGGCGGCCGCGAACCGGACCTGGAAGAAGTGGCAACGCGCCTGAAGCTGCCGACCTGGACCTTGCGGCGCAAGCTGGCGGAAGAAGGGACGCAGTTTCGGGCGATTCTCAACGACACCCGTCGCGACCTGGCCATGACCTACATCCGCGATACCGAACTGGCGTTCGGTGAAATTGCCTATCTGTTGGGCTTTGCCTCAGCCGAGGCGTTTCAACGAGCGTTCAAGCGCTGGAATGACCAGACCCCGGGAGAGTTTCGCCGCAGCCACCGGCAGTTCGGCTAAAAAAAAACGCCACCGGCGTTACAGCTCGGTGGCGTCTTCTGCTGGTTCCAGAGGATCCAGCTCGAAAGCTTGATACTCCAGCAGTTCCTCTTGGTAATCGTCCATGGCGGACTCCTTTTTCCGTTGTTGAATAACCCTGTTGAATAACCCTGTTGAATAACCCTGTGCCTAATGACCGCTGGGACCAGCATAAAGTGCCGGGATGACAGAAAAAATACTACCCCCAAGGTCAGGATTTCTGCAATTAAAACGTAACAGGCCATGAGGAATTTAGTCCTCATCCATGATTGCAATTGCAATGATTGTAATTGCAACAAAATCGCCAAATCCGTTAGGGTAGCCGCCGAACCCTTTGCGGACGGCGCCAAGCATGAATCCATCGTCACTTTTCTCCACTCGCACCGTGGCTCCCGCGCAGCAGGCGGCCCAGGCCTGCCTGGAGCTGCTCAGGCGCGCCCACAACCCCGGCGGCTCGCCGCTGAACACGGTGCTGGAAATGGCCAATACCCTGGAGCTGGACCGGCGCACCGCGCGCCAGGCCTGGGTGGTACGCAGCCATGGCGCTCAGCCGCGAAGCACCCGGATCAGCGCCTGGCCGCTCTGGTTCTCGACCGACACCACTGAAAGGCCCCTGCTCTACCTGCACCGCTCCAGCTCTTCGGCGCAGCTGTGCGCGGTCAGCGCCGAGACCGCGGCGCGGGGCATCCTGTGCAACGACAGCGAAACCCAGGCGTCACCCTGGCCCAAGGGCGCCGACCCGTCGCTGGCATTGTGGCTAGCGCATAACCCGCACTGCCTGCCGTTCGACCCAGCCACCGGTGCAGAAGCCGAGGCGATCGTTCTCGAAGCCCTGCAGCGTCTGTATATCGAAGGCCAGCCCGGCTTCTACTACCTGGCCCTGCATGACCATGAACTGCACCTGGAGCTGGCGCCGGAGCAGAAGCACGCCGCCCTGCAAGGCATGTACAAAGTGGCGGACATCGGAGCACCGACAAGGGATAAACGGGTGCGCCTGCTCGGCGCCGGCCGGGCGTTTGCCCAGGTCAGGGCGGCGGCGGACCTGCTGGAGCGCGATTGGTCCGTGGCCAGCCAGCTGTGGAGTTGCCCCAGCTACACCCGCCTGGCTCGCGAGGCGGCAGCGGCGCAACGCTGGAACCGCCTGCACCCTGCTGAAGCAAAACGTGATTCACACCTGCAACGCTGCCTGGCGGGCGGCTCGGCACCGGTGATTGCGGTGACCGGCTACGGCCAGGCAGTGGCCGAACAACTGCGCCCCCACTTGCAGGTCGAGCTGGTGGCCTTGGGCAGCGACTCCTTCGATGCTGTCCGCGACCCGCGTCGCGGCCGCTGCCCTGAAGCGCGCTGGATCGCCGTCCTCGCCCTCAAGAGCCTGGCAGACACCGGGCAACTGCCCCGGCAATGTGTGGAACAGGCAATGCGGACCTACGGCTTGCCATGACGGCAATCGGCTCAGTTCCTGGAGCGCGCCTCGGCACCATTGGCTGCGGCCCGGGCCAGGGCCGCGGTGCGCTCCAGGGCATCGGCAAAGGCGTGCTTCTGCTCGGCATCGAATTGCGAGAGAAACAGCTCGGCCACTGTGCTTTCGTAGATTTTCCACATCTTCTTGCGCAGTTTTCGCCCTTCGTCGGTGATGCTGACAAAGGCCGCGCGACCATCCCCTTCACAGCGCGAACGCTGCACCAGGCCGTCTTTTTCCAGGCGGTCCACCAGGCGCGTGAGGTTGTAGCGTTCGATCGCCAGCACATCGGCCAATTCGTGCATGCGCCGGGTGCCTTCGGCACCGCTTTCCAGGCCCCACAGGGCGTCGTACCAGGCATAGGCCGGCAGCCCGGCCTGGGCCAGGCGTCGCTCGATTTCGCGGATCACCGTCCTGTGAGCCCTGACAAAACGGAACCAGACATCGGGCTCTTTTGAAGACATGCCACACCATCCGAGGGTTTGAAGAAGGGTTGCAATAGTAGCGCATGCCAGGATAAATTCGGTCATGTAGTTGCAATTGCAATTACTTTTCCCAGCACCAGACGACCTTCGATTCCACAAGAATCCGCGCGCTGGAACCCGCCCAACACGGAGCCAGGTATGACCCAGAACAACACTGCCACCCTCGACAACGATCCCCAGGAAACCCGTGAATGGCTCGACTCCCTGGAGTCTGTGCTGACGGTGGAAGGTCGCCCGCGGGCCCATTACCTGATCGACCAGTTGCTGGATTTCGACGTGGCCCGCCACGGCGATTTCCATGGCCGGGTGACCACGCCCTATATCAACACCATCGCCCCCGAGCGGCAGTTGCCCTACCCCGGCGACCTGGAGAGCGAGCGCAAGCTCAACGCGATGATCCGCTGGAACGCCATGGCCATGGTGCTGCGCGCGGGCAAGCATTCCGGCGTCGGCGGCCACATTGCCACCTACGCATCGGCGGCCGTGCTCTACGATGTCGGCTTCGACCATTTCTTCCGCGGTCGCAGCGACCACTTCGACGGCGACATGGTGTACATCCAGGGTCACTCGTCCCCGGGCATCTACGGTCGCGCCTACCTGGAAGGCCGCATCAGCGCGGCGCAGCTCGACAACTTCCGCCGCGAAGTCGACGGCCAGGGCATTTCCTCCTATCCGCACCCCAGGTTGATGCCGGACTTCTGGCAGTTTCCTACCGTGTCCATGGGCCTGGGGCCGATCACCGCGGCCTACCAGGCGCGCTTCATGCGCTACCTGGAACTGCGCGGGCTCAAGCAGCACCAGGGGCGCAAAGTATGGGCCTTCCTCGGCGACGGCGAGATGGACCAGCCCGAATCCCTGGCGGCGATTTCCCTGGCCGGCCGGGAGAAACTCGACAACCTGATCTTCGTCGTCAACTGCAACCTGCAACGCCTCGACGGCCCGGTGCGCGGCAACGCCAAGGTCATTCAGGAGTTCGAGAGCCTGTACCGCGCCGCCGGCTGGAACGTGATCAAGGTGATCTGGGGCAGCGGCTGGGACGCGCTGCTGGAGAAGGACCGCAGCGGCCTGCTGCGCCAGCGCATGATGGAATGCGTGGACGGCGACTACCAGAACTACAAATCGCAGAACGGCGCCTACGTGCGCGAGCATTTCTTCGGCAAGTACCCGCAACTGCTGGAGCTGGTGACCGACCTGTCCGACGAGCAGATCTGGAAGCTGTCCCGGGGCGGCCACGACCCGCTCAAGGTCTATAACGCCTATGCCGCCGCCATGCGCCATAGCGGTCGGCCGACCGTGGTCCTGGCGAAAACCGTCAAGGGTTTCGGCATGGGCGATGCCGGCGAAGGACAGAACATCAACCACCAGTTGAAGAAGATGGGCGCGGATGCGGTCAAGACGTTCCGCGACCGCTTCGAACTGCCGGTCAGCGACGCCCAGCTCGCCGAGATGCCCTACCTCAAGCCCGCACCGGAGAGCACGGAAGCCCATTACTTCGCAGCCCGCCGCAACCACCTGGGCGGTTATGTGCCGGCGCGCTACAACGACTGCGCGCCGCTGCAGATCCCGGCCCTGGAGGCTTTCGCCAGCCAGCTTAAAGACACCGGCGAGCGAGCGATCTCCACCACCATGGCCTTTGTGCGGATCCTCGGCACCCTGCTCAAGGACCCGCAGATCGGCAAGCTCGTGGTGCCGATCGTGCCTGACGAATCCCGCACCTTCGGCATGGAAAGCCTGTTCCGCCAGATCGGCATTCATTCGGCGGTGGGCCAGCTCTATACCCCGCAGGATGCCGGGCAACTGAGCTACTACAAGGAGAGCAAGGACGGCCAGATCATGCAGGAAGGCCTGAACGAATCCGGGGCCATTGCCTCATGGATCGCCGCCAGCACCTCCTACAGCAATCACCAGGTCATGACCCTGCCCTTCTACATCTTCTATTCGATGTTCGGCTTCCAGCGAGTCGGCGACCTGGCCTGGGCCGCGGGGGATGCACGGGCCCGGGGGTTTCTGCTGGGCGCCACGTCCGGGCGCACCACCCTGATGGGCGAAGGCTTGCAGCATGACGACGGCCATAGCCATATCCTCGCCTCGGTGATCCCTTGCTGCATTGCCTACGACCCGACCTTCGCCTACGAACTGGCGGTGATCATCCACGAAGGCCTGCGGCGCATGTATGTCCAGCAAGAGGACGTGTACTACTACATCACCCTGCTCAACGAAAACTATCCGCAACCGGCCATGCCCGAAGGGGCTCGTGAAGGCATTCTCAAGGGCTTGTACCGCTTCAGCTCAAGCAGCGCCAAGGGCGCCGAGGCCCCCCGGGTGCAACTGATGGGCAGCGGCTCGATCCTGCGCGAGGTGATCGCCGCTGCACAATTGCTGGAGCAGGACTTCGGCGTGCACAGCGACATCTGGAGCGCCACCAGCCTCACCGAACTGCGCCGCCAGGGCCAGGCGGCGCAACGCTGGAGCCTGCTGCACCCGCAGGAGCCCCGGCGAGCGGCCTATGTCGAGCAATGCCTGGAGGGCTATCCAGGCCCGCTGGTGGTGGCCACTGACTACATGAAACTGTTCGCCGACCAGATCCGCCCCTTCGTCGAGGGACGGCGTTTTGTGGCCTTGGGTACCGACGGTTTCGGCCAGTCCGATACCCGGGAGAACCTGCGAACGTTTTTTGAAGTGGACCGGCACTTCATCGCCCTGGCAGCGTTGAAAGCCCTGGCCGATGACGGGGAAATTCCCTACAGCCAGGTCAGCGATGCCTTGAGCCGGTATCGGATCGACACTGAAAAAGTCGACCCGACCTCGGTGTAGGCGCCTTAGCGCCCGCTGCTCGGCAGGGCCGGAATCGGTTCGCTCGGCGGCGGCAGGTGGCTGGCCGGTGGTGGCGTGATGGTTTCGCTGGCCGCGGCCGGCTCACTGCTGGCGGCCGGTACGATCGGTGCGGCTTCGGCTGGCGGTGCCAGCGGTTGCGAGACCGTAGGCTCCGGTTCAGCAACAGGTGTCGGCGCCGCCACCGGTGCAGGCTCGATCACTGGCTGCAAGGACTTGGGCTCGGGCTTGGGTTCCGGCTTAGGCTCCGGCTTGGCTTGCGGCTCGGGCTTGCTTTCGGGAACCCCGAGGTCGGCCTTGGGCTTCTCTTCGATATGCGCAGCCTTCTTCGCCTCCGGCGGCAGGAACAGTTCCACCAGAGCGAAGTAGCGCTCATAGAACTTCGCCGAGGACACCGTCTCGCTGGCCACCTTGACCATCGAATCGTCGGTGGAACCGATCGGCATCGAGACCGAGCCCAGCACCCCAACCCCCAGGCTGGCCGAGTTGTTGACCTTTTTTAGCGCATAGCGATCCTGCAGGGCGTTGGCGAATACCGTCGAGCGCTGGTCGCCGCTGCCGTCCCGGGCGCAGACCACGTTGAAGCTGATTTCCAGGTGGGTCTCACCGGTCTGCTGGAAGCTCTTGTGGCCGCTGACCAGCTTCGGGTCGTTGCTGGTGATGATGTAGCCCTGGCTCAACAGGGCACGCCGCGCGGCCTCGCAGGAGGCCGCATCGCTCACCGGGTAATTGCGCGAAAAAGTGCCGGAATCATCGAAGCTTTCATGCTCGTAGATCGCGGTCTTGTGCGACGAACAGCCGGCTACCGCAGTCAGCAGCAACACCCCGGCCGTGGCGCGCAGATGAAATGATTTAAACATCGAGAATCCTGAGGAAAACGCTCCGGCGCGTATTGTGCAACAGATCAACCTCGCGCAGCGCGGGTAATTGATGGCATAAATTTCACGTCAGTCTACTGACCGCTGTTTGCCGGAAAAAGTCGTTCGCTCAAGTGCTCGATCAGCACTCGCAACTTGGCCGCTGCATGCCGGCTCGATGGCCACAGCACCCAGAAGGCGCCGTTGTGTTCCAGATAGTCGTCGAGTACGGTTTGCAACTCGCCGCGACGCACTGCCGCCTGGACCATGAAATCCGGCAGGCAGGCCACTCCCAGCCCACTGCACGCAGCGTGCTCCACCGCCTCGATGGAACTGCTGGTCAGACGGGTCGGCAGCACCGGCTCCGGCGAGTCGGCCTGGGCCTTGAACGGCCAGGCTTCGAGTTTGCCGGTGTGGTGAAAGGTGTGCCGCAGGCAGGCATGCTCACGCAGGTCCTGCGGGGTTTGCGGCACTCCGCGCTGCTGAAAGTACCCGGGGCTGCCCACCAGCAGCATGCGAAAACGCCCGAGCTGGCGAGCCAGGAGCCGCGAGTCCTTGGGGTGGCCGGTGCGCACCACCAGATCGAAGCCCTCCTCCACCACATCCACCATGCGATCGGAGAGGTCGACGTCCAGCTCGATCTGCGGGTAGCGCTGCATGAACTCCGCCAGCACCGGCATCAACAGGCCATGGACCTGCGGCGCACTGATCCGCAACTTGCCCACCGGCGCACTGGAAGAATCACACAGCTGGAACTCGGCGGCCTCGACCTCGGCTGCGATCCTGCGGCAGCGCTCGAGGAAACCGGCACCTTCGGCGGTCAGGCTGATACTGCGAGTGGTGCGATGGAACAGACGGGTCTCCAGACGCTCCTCCAGACGCGCGATACTTTTGCCAACCGCCGAGGAGGATACCCCCAGAAGGCGCCCCGCCTCGGTGAAACTGCGGGTTTCCGCCACCTGCATGAACACCGGAATACTGCCGAGCCAATCCATAGTGCACCCCGAAATTAAGGACTTCTATGTCCGATAAGTTCGGAACCTTAGCCTATTTTTCCGCCATGCACAGCGCCCTACGCTAGGCCCCTCTCTTTCAAGCCAACCTATCGGGGCCTCTACATGAGCAATACCGTCAATGCCTGCGAACTGTTGCAAGCGCCTGCCGAACCCCGCGAACGCCTGCCTGTCGGCGGCCTGCTGGCCCTGGCGACTGCCGGGTTCATCACCTTGATGACCGAGACCCTGCCTGCCGGCCTGCTGCCGCAGATGAGTGCCGGCCTGGGCGTCTCGGCGGCGCTGATCGGCCAATTGGTGACCGTATACGCCTTGGGGTCGCTGCTGGCAGCCATTCCGCTGATTCTCCTCACCCAGGGCTGGCGGCGGCGCCCGCTGCTGTTGATCGCCATCGGCGGCTTCGCGCTGGTCAACAGCGTCACCGCCCTTTCCAGCGACTACCGCCTGATTCTGCTGGCACGCCTGTGCGCCGGAGTCTTCGCCGGCCTGCTGTGGGCGTTGCTGGCGGGCTACGCCAGCCGCATGGTGGCGCCACACCTGCAGGGCCGGGCGATTACCCTGGCCATGCTCGGCGCACCGCTGGCCTTGTCGGTGGGCATGCCTGCCGGGACCTGGCTGGGCAGCCTGCTGGGCTGGCGCATGAGCTTCGCCGTCATGACCCTGCTGACCCTGGCGCTGATCGGCTGGGTGCTGGTACAGGTGCCGGACTTCCCCGGGCTGCGCACGCAAAAGCGCCTGTCGCTGGGCCGGGTCCTGACCTTGCCGGGGATCCGCCCCGTGTTGTTCGTGACCTTTGCCTATGTGTTGGGGCACAACATTCTCTACACCTACATCGCGCCCTTCCTACAACCAGCCGGGCTCGGCGAACAGATCGAGCGGGTATTGCTGGTATTCGGCCTGGCCGCATTGCTGAGCATCTGGCTGGTGGGGCTGCTGATCGATCGATAGCTGCGTGAGCTGGTGCTGGTCAGTTGCCTGCTGTTCATCGGCTCGACCCTGATGCTGGGGCTGCTGGGTGACTGGCCAACGGCGATCTATGGAGCGACCGCTATCTGGGGGCTGTCCTTCGGTGGCATGGCCACCCTGTTGCAAACCGCATTGGCCAAGGCTGCAGGCGAGCACGCGGACACTGCGCAGTCGATGCTGGTCACCCTATGGAACCTGGCGATTGCCGGCGGAGGCCTGGGTGGCGCTTTACTGCTGCAAGGACCGGGAGTGGCGACCTTCCCCTGGGTGATTGCCGCCCTGTTGCTGATGAGCCTGATGGTGGCGGTGCACGCTCGGCAGCAGGGTTTTCCCGTCCGCCCCTGACCCTGGCACTGGCGGCCAGGGGACTCGCGACACCGCTACATGCCAGGTCTAGCCTTCTGCCGAAGAGTCGGTCCGCAACGCCGCGTCCACCTTGGAGGGCGCCTCGGAGCGGGCTCGGCGACTGCGTACCAGCGGCCAGAACAGCTCTTCCTTCCAGCTCACCGGCGCCAAGTGCTCGATACCGAAGGTCGCGGGCCGGCGCCGAGTGATCTGCGCAGTGCCAAACAGCACATCCCAGAGGAACAGCAAATTGCCGAAGTTGCCCTTGTAGTGGGTCACGCCATCCTCAGCACTCAAACCGTGGTGGGCCGAATGGGTCGACGGAGTGGAAAATACCCGCTCCACCAGCCACATCAGCGGCCGTAGAAAACCGATGCGGTACAGCTTGTCGTCCCAGGCCACGCTGCTGTGCGCGGCGAAGATCACCGTCATCTTGAGTATCAGGTAACCGTAATAGACCGGCGCCAGCCCCAGGTAGATCAGCACCCCGGAGAACCAGATCCCGGGCATCAACAGGTAATAGAAACTGTTGTTGCGGTAGACGATGCGGATGCTCATGTAGGGCGCCGAATGGTGGGCGCGATGCAGGGCATACAGCGCCGGCAGGCGATGGGTCAAGCGGTGCCACCAGTACTGGGTCATGTCATCGAAGACCAGGAACAACAGCAGGCCCAGCACCCAGTGCGTCTGCGCCAGCATGCCCTTGGCTTGCGGCAGCGCCAGGCCCATGAGCGCAGCACTGGCCCACATCACCAGGGGAAAGGTCACGCCGAGTAACAGGCTTGAGCCCACCGCCTCGATCAACACATCGCGGCGCTGGCCACGGGGTTGGCGAAAGGCCGAACAGGCTATTTCCAGGAGGACGAAAAACCCAAAGATCGCCGAAACGATCACCAGCGGGTTGTTGGTCAGCAGATCGTGGTTCATGGCATTCTCGCTCTTATCCTTATGGGCAACGCCCGACCATTAGAGATCAGCCAGGCAGCCCTCTCTATGCGCGAAATGGACAGAATCCAGCGAGATCCGGCCAACCGGGTGGCCCCGCGCTTTCACCGAGGACGCCTCGGCGAAGTCCTGCAACGCTTTATCGATGACCAGAGCGTCGGCACTCACCAGGACTACAACCTGCTGCACCTGGAACAGCTGTGGCGCGCTGCGGCGGCGCTGGAACCGGCCATCGGCCTCAAACTGTTCGAGCGCTTCACACCCCAGGACTGGCACGTGATCGCCCACGCCAGCCTCTACTGCCCGGATGTCGCCGCGGCCATGGCGTTCTGGGTGCGCTACGCGCCGTTGGGCTCGGATACCGACCGCGTGCAACGGGTGACGGATGCCCAGGGGTCCGGTGTTGAAGTCCACATCGACACCTCGCTGGAATTGAGCCGCTACTTGATCGAACACTATGGCGTCATGTCCATCACTCAACTGCGACGAGGGACCGGCCTTGCGCTTCAGCCGGTACGGGCCTGCTTCAGCCATTCGCGCCCTGCGTATCACGCGCAATACCGGCATTGGTTCGGCGACCGAATCGAGTTCGATTGCCCGGCCAACCGCATCTATTTCGCCCCGCAATGCCTGCAACTGCCACTGCAGACCCGGCACGCCGGCATGCTCGAACTGCTGAGCCAGGAACTGGATCGGCGGGTGGCCCTGCACCAACGGCACAGTGGCTGGGCTGCCAAAGTGGCGGTGGCCTGTCGCCAGGCACTGATGGCCGGCCAGTCAGCGACCCTGGAAGTCCTGTGTGCTCATCTGCATCAAAGCCCCCGCACGCTAAGGCGACGCCTGGAGGAACAAGGGCTGAGTTTTCGCCAGCTGCTGGACCAGACCCGCGCCGAACTGGAAATGCACCTGGAACTGCAAGGCGAATCCCGGGCGCAGATCGCGCTGCAGCTGGGCTACAACGATCAGGCGGCCTATCTGCATGCGCGCAAGCGCTGGAAAGCCGCCAGCACCTGAGGTTTATCCAGGCCAAAAAAAACCCCGGCATGGTGGCCGGGGTCTTTTCAACACGGCGGATCAGGCATCAGTAACGCTTGATGTCCGCCTGGCTTTCCAGCTGCTTGCGGTAGGCGGCAAAGTCTTGCTGCCCAACGCGCGAGGCCAGGAAGCGACGGTATTGCGCCTTCTCTTCCTCGGTCGGCGCGGCCGCTTCGTTGACGCCATTGAGCTGCAGCACCAGCAGGTTGCCGTTAGGCAGGGTCACGCTGGTGAAGGTCGGCTTGTCCTTGGACTCAGGCTTGGTCATGCGGAACAACGCCTGCAACACAGTCGGATCAATACCGTCCTGGCCACGCGTCACGGCGTGCGCCACCTTCCAGTCCTGGCCATCCACCGGCTTGTTCAGCGCGGCCTTGCCATCACGCAGGCTGGCAATCAACTCTTCAGCCTTGGTCTTGGCCGCGGCACTGGCGTGCTCTTTGGCCAGCTGCGTGCGAATGGCACTGGCAACGCTTTCCAGCGGCAGTTGCTCAGGCTTGCGGTGCTCCTTGGCACGCAATACCACGATGGTTTCCGGGTCCAGTTCGATGGCGGTGCTGTTGGCACCCTCGTCGAGGACTTCGGTGCTGAACGCGGCTTGCACCACGGCACGGTTAGCGGTGATGCCATCTCCCCCTTCACGACCGAACGGCGCGGAAGTGTGGACGGTCAGCTTCAGGTCCTGGGCCGGTTGCGCCAGATCGGAAGCTTCGAACGACGAGTCTTCCAGTTGCTTGGTGGCCTCGACGAAACGCTGCTCGACCTGCTGGGTCTTCAGATCGCGGGTCAGCTTGCCCTTGAGGCTGGCAAAGCTTGGTACTTCTGGCGCTTCGACCCCCAACAGCTTGATCAGGTGGAAACCGAAATCGCTACGCACCGGCGCCGACACCTGGTCCTTGTTCAACGCGTACAAGGCTTTCTCGAAAGCTGGGTCATAGACGCCAGGACCGGCAAAACCAAGGTCGCCGCCGTTGCTGGCCGAACCTGGGTCCTGGGAGAACTCCTTGGCCAGCGCCTCGAAGCTTTCGCCCTTGGCCAGACGTGCCTGAATCTCTTCGATCTTGGCCTTGGCCTGGGCCTCGTTCACCTTGTCATTGACTTCAATGAGGATGTGCGCGGCACGGCGCTGCTCGGACAGGTTGGCGATTTCTTTCTGATACAGCGCTTGCAGGTCTTCGTCCTTGACGCTGACCTGATCGAAGAAGGCAGCCTTCTTCAATTCGATGTAATCAATCACCACCTGATCAGGAGTCATGAACTCCTTGGCGTGCTGGTCGTAGTAGGCCTTGACCTCTTCGTCGGTCAGCTTGACGGCTGCCGGGTCGGCCTTGACGGTCAGGGAAGCGAAGTCGCGGGTCTGTTTTTCCAGACGAGCAAATGCCAGCACTTGAGCGTCGGTGACAAAACCGCTGCCAGCGATGCCTGCACGCACCTGGCCGATCAGCATTTCCTGAGTCAGCATCTGGCGAAATTGCAGACGGGTGTAACCCAGTTGACGGATCACCTGGTCGAAACGCTCGGGGCTGAACTTGCCATCAACCTGGAATTCCGGTGTCTGCAGAATCACCTGGTCCAGAGCGCCTTCGGAGAACGCGAACTTGGAATCCTGTGCGCCTTGCAGCAACAGCTTGCGGTCGATCAAGCCTTTGAGGGCTGCTTCGCGCAGCATTTTTTCATCCAGCAGGGAGGCATCGAAGTCTTTGCCCAACTGTTGCATCAACTGACGACGTTGCATGTCGACGGCCTGGCTCAACTCGTTCTGAGTGATCTCCTCGCCGTTGACCTTGGCCGCGTCCTGGTTATGGGTAGTGGCCTTGAAAATGGCATCGAAACCGGTCAGCGCCAGCAGCGCGACGATGACCCCGATGATGGTTTTGGCAATCCAGCCTTGTGAATTGTCCCTGATATTCTGCAGCATGCGTCCCCCAGAAACGGTTGTACTTCAATTTGAGCAACCGTGGAGCGTGGGTAGAGTCCGGATAGAAGAAAGGCGCATCCGAGGATGCGCCTTCTCGTAACTGGCGGAGCGGACGAAGGTGAAACTTGCGACCCTCGGCGTGAACCGGTGATAGACCGGTCGACTGGCGCCCCGCTGCCAGATCAGGCATGACCCCGACCCGGATGGGCAAAGACCCTGAAGAAACTTAGTTAACAGCTTCTTTCAGTGCTTTACCGGCTTTGAAACCTGGCTTTTTAGCAGCAGCGATTTCCAGAGTCTTGCCGGTCTGTGGGTTACGACCGATACGCGCTGGACGATCAGTTACGGAGAAAGTCCCGAAACCAACCAGTACCACAGAGTCACCGGCCTTCAGAGCGCCAGTAACGGATTCGATTACTGCGTCCAGCGCACGGCCAGCAGCAGCTTTCGGGAGATCAGCAGATGCAGCGATAGCATCAATCAGTTCCGACTTGTTCACTCTAAGTCCCCTTATATATCTATGAGTATGATTCTAAGTTTTTTGGTGAAAGCAAAAACGAGTGCTGAATGGCCTACAGACACTTAAGAGCCGCTTTATAACAAGGGCTCTAAAAAGCTGTCAAGGAAGCCCCCCAGGCTAATGCGTACTAATGCGTGCTAATTCTTTCCTTAGAGTCAGACTCGCGTTTTTCGTCCTTTGCAACTATCTCGGGAGCCACATCCGGCAAGGGCTCCGGCGCGTATTGCAGCGCAATTTGCAGGACTTCGTCAATCCATTTAACGGGTTTAATCTGCAGATCTTGCTTGATGTTGTCAGGAATTTCTTTCAAATCGCGAACATTCTCTTCCGGAATGATCACGGTCTTGATTCCCCCCCGATGAGCGGCGAGTAATTTCTCTTTCAAACCACCGATGGCCAACACTTGACCACGTAGCGTGATCTCACCCGTCATCGCCACATCAGCCCGCACCGGAATACCGGTCAGCGCCGAAACCAAGGCCGTGCACATACCTACGCCAGCGCTAGGACCGTCCTTCGGAGTCGCCCCTTCCGGCATGTGAATGTGGGTGTCGCGCTTCTCGTGGAAGTCCAGGGGAATGCCCAGGCTCTTGGCCCGGCTGCGCACCACGGTCAATGCGGCAGTGATCGATTCGACCATGACATCGCCCAGGGAGCCAGTCTTGATCAACTGCCCCTTGCCCGGAACCACGGCGGCTTCGATGGTCAGCAGCTCGCCGCCCACCTGAGTCCATGCCAAGCCGGTCACCTGACCGATCTGATCCTGCTGCTCAGCCAGGCCGTAGCGGAATTTACGCACACCAAGGAAGTGCTCCAGCAGGTCGGAAGTGACCTTGACCGAGAAGCGTTTTTCCATCGCGTGCTCTTTCACCGCCTTGCGGCAAACCTTGGCAATCTGCCGCTCCAAGCCCCGTACACCGGCTTCGCGGGTGTAATAGCGAATGATGTCGCGGATGGCGTCCGGATCAAATTCCAGCTCGCCTTTCTTCAAGCCATTGGCCTGAATCTGTTTGGGCGACAGGTACTTGACCGCGATGTTGATCTTTTCGTCCTCTGTGTAGCCAGGCAGACGAATCACCTCCATCCGATCCAGCAGAGCTGGCGGAATATTCATCGAGTTGGAGGTGCAGAGGAACATCACATCGGACAGGTCGTAATCGACTTCCAGGTAGTGATCGTTGAAATTGTGGTTCTGCTCGGGATCCAGCACCTCGAGCAATGCCGAAGCCGGGTCACCGCGCATATCGCTGCCCATCTTGTCGATTTCATCGAGCAGGAACAGCGGGTTGCGCACCCCAACCTTTGTCATCTTTTGAATCAATCTTCCCGGCATCGAACCGATATAAGTCCGACGATGCCCACGGATTTCCGCCTCATCACGCACACCGCCCAGGGCCATGCGTACGAACTTGCGGTTGGTGGCGTTGGCAATCGACTCCGCCAGGGAAGTTTTACCCACCCCAGGAGGACCTACCAGGCACAACACCGGGCCACGAATTTTCTTCACACGCTTTTGCACTGCGAGGTATTCGAGAATCCGTTCCTTGACCTCCTCCAGGCCATAGTGGTCGGCATCGAGGATATCTTCGGCGCGCGCGAGGTCGAGACGGACTTTGCTCTGGGCCTTCCAAGGCACCTGAACCAGCCAGTCGATATAAGAGCGCACCACTGTGGCTTCGGCAGACATTGGCGACATCTGCTTGAGCTTGTTCAGCTCAGCCTGTGCCTTGGTCATTGCGTCTTTTGGTAGGCCAGCGGCATCAATGCGCTTTTTCAGCTCTTCGATTTCGTTGTGGCCTTCGTCACCATCGCCCAACTCTTTCTGAATGGCCTTCATCTGCTCATTCAGGTAGTACTCGCGCTGGCTGCGTTCCATTTGTTTCTTGACGCGGCCACGAATGCGTTTTTCCACCTGCAGCAGGTCGATCTCGGCGTCCAGCAACGCCAGGACATGCTCAACCCGAGCAGACAGATCAATGATTTCGAGAATTTCCTGCTTCTGCTCGATCTTCAACGCCATATGCGCAGCCATGGTATCCACCAGGCGGCTTGGCTCGTCGATGCTGTTGAGGGAGGACAACACCTCGGCAGGAACTTTTTTGCCCAGTTGCACATATTGCTCGAACTGGGACAGCAGACTGCGAACAAACACTTCCGACTCACGATCAGGAGCATCGACTTCGTCAATCAGGGAGACTTCGGCACGGCAGTGACCATCAACTTCGCTGAAGCGTTCAACAGCGCCACGCTGCTCACCTTCAACCAACACCTTGACGGTGCCATCAGGCAACTTGAGCAACTGCAGGACAGTCGCAATGGTACCTACGCGATAGAGTGCATCTTCACCGGGATCATCATCAGCAGGGTTTCTCTGTGCCAGCAGAAGAATCTGCTTGTCGCCCGTCATCGCTGCCTCGAGGGCTTCAATCGACTTCTCGCGCCCCACGAACAGCGGGATAACCATGTGCGGATAAACCACGACATCACGCAATGGCAGGAGAGGCAATTCGATGGTTGTCTTCATGATTTCGCCTCTACGGCGGCCGTACGGCCGTAAACAGATGGAAGTAAGCTTGAAACCAAGATGGGGGCTGCCTGGAAAAAAAACAAGCTTAAAGACAGCACTTTAAGGCGCTAAAGACAAAGGGGCCCGAAGGCCCCTTCTTTCATTCCAACGGCGCGACGCTTACGCGTCTGGCGCCGCCTTGGCCGTCGGCTCACTGTTCTCATAGATGTACAGTGGCTGGGACTTGCCTTCAATAACGCTTTCGTCGATCACTACTTTACTCACCTCGGACTGCGAGGGGATTTCATACATAGTGTCGAGCAGAACACCTTCAAGAATCGAGCGCAGACCACGAGCACCGGTCTTGCGTTCAAGTGCCCGCTTGGCGACCGACTTCAGCGCATCGGTACGGAACTCCAGATCAACACCTTCCATCTCGAACAACTTGGCGTACTGCTTGGTCAAGGCATTCTTCGGTTCGGTGAGGATCTGAATCAATGCAGCTTCGTCCAGCTCATCCAGGGTCGCCAGCACTGGCAGACGGCCAACAAACTCCGGGATCAGACCGAACTTGACCAGATCGTCAGGTTCGACTTCACGCAGGGATTCGCCAACCTTCTTGCCCTCTTCCTTGCTGCGCACTTCAGCATTGAAACCAATGCCGCCGCGGGTAGAGCGGTTTTGAATAACCTTTTCCAGCCCGGAGAACGCGCCACCGCAGATGAACAGGATATTGCGAGTATCAACTTGCAGGAATTCCTGCTGCGGGTGCTTGCGACCACCTTGTGGCGGAACGGAAGCAACCGTGCCTTCAATCAACTTCAACAGGGCTTGCTGAACGCCTTCACCGGAAACATCCCGGGTAATCGAAGGGTTGTCAGACTTGCGGGAGATCTTATCGATCTCATCGATATAGACAATGCCCATCTGGGCTTTCTCTACGTCGTAATCGCACTTCTGCAGCAACTTCTGAATGATGTTCTCGACGTCCTCACCCACATAACCAGCTTCGGTCAGGGTGGTGGCATCGGCAATCGTGAACGGCACATTCAATAGACGAGCCAGGGTTTCCGCCAGCAGCGTCTTACCCGAACCTGTAGGGCCGATCAGCAAGATGTTGCTCTTGCCAAGTTCGACGTCGTCACTCTTCTTGTCACGCTGGTTCAGACGCTTGTAGTGGTTGTACACCGCTACCGCTAGAACCTTTTTTGCACGCTCCTGACCAATCACGTATTGATCAAGGATGCCGCTGATTTCTTTAGGCGAAGGCAATTTATGCGCGCTGCTCTCGGCCTGTGCTTCCTGCACCTCCTCACGGATGATGTCATTGCACAAGTCGACGCACTCGTCGCAGATAAAGACCGAGGGGCCGGCAATCAATTTGCGTACTTCATGCTGGCTTTTGCCACAGAAGGAGCAATAAAGCAGTTTGCCGTTGTCCTCGCCGTTGCGGGTGTCAGTCATTCGTTCGATCCAAATCCGATAGGCTTGCAACACAAGATGAAGGCTATTGCGGGCTTTTTCAAGCCCGCCACTGATCAGAACAACCGACCAAGCCTATTTTGAGCTGCTTATTTTAAGCGGGGCGTTGGTTGATCACTTCATCGATCAACCCGTACTCACGCGCTGCTTCGGCGCTCATGAAGTTATCGCGATTGGTATCGCGTTCGATTTCTTCCAGAGTGCGCCCGCTATGCTTGGCCATCAGCGTGTTGAGACGCTCACGGATGAAGAGGATTTCCTTGGCATGGATTTCGATATCCGATGCCTGGCCCTGGAAACCGCCCAGTGGCTGATGAATCATCACTCGGGAGTTTGGCAGACAGAAACGCTTGCCAGGGGCACCAGCTGTCAGCAAGAACGCGCCCATGCTGCATGCCTGACCAATACAGGTGGTTGAAACGTTAGGCTTGATGAACTGCATGGTGTCGTAGATCGACATGCCAGCGGTCACCGAACCGCCCGGGGAGTTGATATAGAGATGGATGTCCTTGTCCGGGTTTTCCGCTTCAAGGAATAGCAGTTGCGCACAGATCAGGTTGGCCATGTAGTCTTCTACAGGACCCACCAGAAAGATCACTCGCTCCTTGAGGAGGCGCGAGTAAATGTCGTAGGCGCGCTCGCCACGAGCAGACTGCTCGACAACCATCGGGACCAGACCGCCTGCGGCCTGGATATCAGAGTTCTGCTGAATATACGAATTACGGAACATGCTCTGCAGTCACTCCCAAATAGTCACGTCTTGAATACGCATAAGCCAGCGCGAAGGCTGGCTTATGGTGTGTGCTTCGAACGAGAAGAAAATCAGTCGGCTTGAGGTGCTTCTACCGGTTTGACCGCTTCTTCGTAAGAGACCGATTTGTCGGTCACGCTAGCTTTCTGCAGAACAGTATCCACAACTTGTTCTTCCAGCACAACCGAACGGACTTCGTTCAGTTGCTGCTCGTTCTTGTAGTACCAGGAGACGACCTGCTCAGGCTCTTGGTAAGCCGAAGCCATTTCCTGGATCAGCTCGCGAACGCGGTCTTCATCAGGCTTCAGATCGAATTGCTTAACAACTTCAGCAACGATCAGACCCAGCACTACACGACGCTTGGCTTGCTCTTCGAACAGCTCCGCAGGCAGTTGATCCGGCTTGATGTTGCCACCGAATTGCTGGACAGCCTGAACGCGCAGACGGTTAACTTCGTTGTCCAGCAGCGCCTTCGGCACTTCGATCGGGTTGGAGGCCAGCAGACCGTCCATTACCTGATTTTTCACCTTGGACTTGATGGCCTGACGCAGTTCGCGCTCCATGTTCTTGCGAACTTCAGCGCGGAAACCTTCCAGGCCAGCTTCTTTGATACCGAACTGAGCGAAGAACTCTTCGGTCAGCTCTGGCAGCTTAGGCTCGGAAACACTGTTAACGGTAACAGTGAACTCAGCAGCCTTGTTAGCCAGATCCAGGTTCTGATAGTTCTCAGGGAAAGTCAGGTTCAGAACACGTTCTTCGCCGGCTTTAGCACCAATCAGACCATCTTCGAAACCAGGAATCATGCGACCCGAACCCAGCACCAACTGGGTGCCCTTGGCCGAACCGCCAGCGAAAGCCTCACCATCGACCTTGCCTACGAAGTCGATATTCAGCTGGTCGTCGTTTTGTGCAGCGCGATCCACCGCCTCAAAACGTACGTTCTGCTTGCGCAGGATTTCCAGCATGTTGTCCAGATCGGCATCAGCCACATCAGCGCTCAGACGCTCAACAGCGATGTTTTCGAAACCAGCAACAGTGAACTCGGGGAACACTTCAAAAGTGGCAACGTATTCCAGATCCTTGCCCTTCTCCAGCACTTTAGGCTCGACCGAAGGAGCGCCGGCAGGGTTCAGCTTCTGCTCGACAACCGCTTCATAAAAGGAAGCCTGGATCACATCACCCACTGCTTCTTGACGCGCATCAGCCTCATAACGCTGACGGATCACGCTCATTGGAACCTTGCCAGGACGGAAGCCTGGAATCTTGGCCTTTTGGGCAGTCTGCTGCAGACGCTTGTTGACCTGGCTCTCGATGCGCTCAGCCGGCACGGTGATGCTCATGCGGCGCTCAAGAGCAGAAGTATTTTCAACAGAAACTTGCATGGATATTCCTCGTTGCACAGACGTTAGCCGGCCGTTTTCCGACCCCAGAATCAAGGGCATGCATTCTAGAGGGTCAAACTCAAGAAGTCACCCTGCTGGAAACGGGTAAAAAACCGCCGGCAATGTGAAGGCGGGAACAAAGGATTGAACCTCGCCATGAGAGCAAATATTGCGAACCAAACCAGGGGCCCTGCATCAACCCCTCTATATATAGAGGGAGTCGCTTGGCACACCCTGACAAACACCCATCAATAGCTGAAATCCGGAACCCTCAACGACCAAAGGGCAGCATTTTGTCACTCGACAAGCCCATGAGACGCGGCAACGCCAAAGTATCGAATCCAGAAACGAAAACGGCGCAGCCCTTTTCAGGTGCTGCGCCGTTATCTGCTATTAACTAGCTACTTTATTGGTGCGGACGAAGAGACTCGAACTCTTACACCTTGCGGCGCTGGAACCTAAATCCAGTGTGTCTACCAATTCCACCACGTCCGCTTGACTAACTTTTAAAGCAAAGGCGCCAGACTGTTAATCTGGCGCCTTCTTCGAATATGGGGTGGACGATGGGGATCGAACCCACGACAACAGGAGTCACAATCCTGTGCTCTACCAACTGAGCTACGCCCACCATATTGCGTTACTTGTGCCAAAGCTGCCTAATGGCGCACCCGGCAGGACTCGAACCTGCGACCATCCGCTTAGAAGGCGGATGCTCTATCCAGCTGAGCTACGGGCGCCTTATTAATCTGTATTCTTTAACGATTACAAACTAATTGCTTTCAGTCGTTACGAGTTAAACATCAACTCTGCCCGACCTTCTTAACCAGTGCTAGGCTGTGCCCGACAAGTGCGACGAATGTTATAGACGGTCCGGCAGGTCGTCAACTCTTTTTTGAAAAAAATTCATTTAATTAAAGGGGTTAGGGGAATTTGCAGACCAAGCGCCTTTGCCCTCACGTTCCGACATGCGAGAATACGTTCTCTTTTTCTCTCCCTCTCGATGGTTAATCACGCGTCATGACTGCACAACTAATCGACGGCAAAGCGATCGCCGCTAGCCTGCGCCAGCAGATCGCCAAACGCGTCGCCGAGCGTCGCCAGCAAGGCCTGCGTACTCCAGGCCTCGCGGTGATTCTGGTCGGCAGCGACCCGGCCTCTCAAGTTTATGTCTCGCACAAGCGTAAAGACTGCGAAGAGGTCGGCTTCCTTTCTCAAGCCTATGACTTGCCCGCCAACACCACTCAAGAGGACCTGGCCGGCTTGATCGACCGCCTCAACGATGACCCGAACATCGATGGCGTCCTGCTGCAGTTGCCGCTTCCCGAGCACCTGGACGCTTCTCTATTACTGGAACGCATTCGTCCAGATAAAGACGTGGATGGTTTCCATCCTTATAACGTCGGTCGCCTGGCCCAACGCATCCCCCTGCTGCGCCCCTGCACCCCCAAAGGCATCATGACACTTCTGGAAAGCACCGGTGCCGACCTGTACGGCATGGATGCTGTGGTCGTCGGCGCTTCCAATATCGTCGGTCGCCCGATGGCCATGGAACTGCTACTGGCCGGTTGCACCGTGACCGTGACCCACCGTTTCACCAAGGACCTGGCAGGCCATGTCGGCCGAGCCGACCTGGTGGTCGTGGCCGCCGGCAAGCCGGGCCTGGTCAAAGGCGAGTGGATCAAGGAAGGCGCGATCGTCATTGACGTCGGCATCAATCGCCAGGATGACGGCAAGCTCGTCGGCGACGTGGTGTACGAAACCGCCCTGCCCCGCGCCGGCTGGATCACCCCGGTACCCGGCGGCGTCGGCCCCATGACCCGTGCCTGCCTGCTGGAAAACACACTGTACGCAGCCGAATCACTGCACAGCTGAGTGGCCTGCCGCGACAACAGAAAACCCGCCATTGGCGGGTTTTTTTATTCTGTAATTGCAGTCTCGCGCGGGCCTTTATCGCCCCGGACTCTTAGCCCGCGAACGCCTTTCTGCCCTATGCTGCGCAGAGGCCTACCGCTCAGGAAAAAAGCGTGTTTTTTCTTTGTTTTTAAGGGCTTTCGGCTGACCACCGAAGAACATTCGACAGTTCTTCAGCTATATTCATAAGATGTTTTCTGCGGCTTCCAGCGGGTCGCAGCGGGATAAACCCCAGCGTTTCCTGGGGTTCTACCCACCACCGCCACGCACCAAGCACCCACCCAACCCTCCCCGTGGTACAGAAACTGGTACAACCAGTTTTCCCGCCCCCGGCGTTCTGCCGACCTCACACCAGCCCTCCCCCTCTACAGTTCGTCGGCGCAAATCGCGCCCCGCCCAAGCCTCGATTACTGTATGCGCATACAGCACTGGATTCGAGGTAGTACCGTGCACACCGAAGACGACACAGCCGATTGGCTGGGCATTCCCACGCCCCTGGAAACCTGCAAGCAGCACATCCTGCTGCTGGAAAATGAAGTTGCGGAGCTGAACCTGCAGCTGCGCGCAGCCCGGGAAAACATCTACAAGCTGGTCAACATGCAGGCCCAGACCGAGAGGGACCGCGACGAGGCCCGAGCCCGCGTGCGTGAAAAGGCCGGAGAAGCTGCATCGTTGCGGAAAAAGGTCAGCGACCTTGAGCTGAGTGTTCGGAGCAAGGACCGGGCGAACGAGGATCTGCGCCGGCAGATACCGCCATCGGCCAGGATACGTTAGCGATCATGGTTTGCCGGCGATGTTGTCGTAGGCCAGCTCACACGCCATGCTACCCAGCAATGGGATACCGAACACTGCTCAAGTAGATGAATCTTGTCCCATTGCTTACGCCGTATACCTGAACAACACCCGTTGGCTTCACGATCACGAATGCGTTGCCGCTCGGCACCCCTGACGAAGGCGCGATTGGCACCGAGAACATAAGTTCTGTCGCCGGGCAGAACATCTCGGGCAAGTTGATGATGGTAGCTGTGTTTGGCAGCGGGTCAGTTATCACGGATATCACGCCGATCATCGAAAACATGTCGGCTTGCACAGCATATTGCGGAACCTGCGTTGCCCCCTGTGGCGAGACAATCCAAGCTGCCGGCACAGCGCGGGCCGGGATTGTCTTCTCTGGCAGTGGCTGCATATCAGCAATTATTGCCCGGGCCGCGCCGTATCCCATCAGCATGCGGCCATAGTCATCTGGGTGAACGTTGTCCATCACTACTGGTGCGTTGTCGGGGTAGCCGAGCAGTTGCGGGAAAATGCCCCCCATATGCTCGAGCGTCCGGAACACCGTCACGCCACGAGTTGCCAGGAAGCGCAACAATGTGGCCCTTGTAGGAGATCCTCCGGTGCTATTCGTTGTGGCTTGTCCGATGTTGCCGTAGAGCGCAGCGTCCGCAGAGCCATAAAACATCGTCGGAATGCCGACAATTGGAATCACACGGTTGGCATTGCACTTGTCGATGATCTGCCCGATGTTCGCAGTCAGAACCGAGGGCGCCTGGCTCAGCTGGATATCGTTCACACCGATGAGAGGAATGCAGTAGTCGAAGCCGCTGATGTCCTCAGCGAGGAAGCGCGTCAACTGCTGGCTGCTAGTTTCACCAGACACGGCAAGGTTGCGAAGCTCGACAATCTGCGCACCACCTATACCGGAAATGTACTGCCGCATGTAGTCGGTGTAGGCGCATGGAACAGCTGGATCGCCAGTCGAGTCACCCAGCACCACGATCCGCAGAGGCTGCTTGCCCATCACCCGGACTTTCTGCGCGATGCTCATGCCAGCAATCGAGAGGCTTTCAGTGTTTGACGCAAAGCCACCCCCAAAGCCGGCCTGCAAGATCACGCCGCCAGCATCCCGAACGCGGATCAATTCCACGCCATTGATCAGTACAGAGTAGGAGCGGTAGGAGTGGATGCGCACAGACATCAGGCCTAGAGAAAACCTATAGCTGTCGCGGCCAGTCATGAAATTGCTGATCCCCAGACTCTCCACGATAGGGTTTGTGCCAGACTTCACTGCCGTCTGGATCTGTCCACCGCTTGCGTCTTGGCGAACGATCGAGAACCCTGCATCGGTTATCACGCCGGCGATCAGGATGCCGCCAAAAGTGGGAACGCTCATGTAGGCCGTGATCTCACTGCCTGGCCGAACTGGTTTACTCGTCAACACAAATGCACTGTTCGAGACTGGCTGCCAGACAATGGCATCAGGTGACACGGTGGCCGGCGTCACTGGAGTAACAGGGCCATCAGGCCATGAAATGCGGTTGTTATTGGTCAAGTTCATGTTGACATTGACCAATTCGGGGGCTTCGCCGTCTGCAAGCGACATGAAGCCGCTCTTCTCCACAATGTTGCTGTAAGCGCGCGGCCCCAAATAGAAGGTAAACCCCTGATCAGCCAGGCGGATTGGCAACTGGCGGGTAGATTTCACACCTGATGCAATCATTGGCGATGGCAGGCCCACTTGGTGGATGGTGACACCAGGGTCCGGATCCCAGACAAAGCCGGCCAGGGTTGCGAATTGGCCGCCGTTGATCAGGTAGCGCCCGGTGCTTGTCTTGGGAAACCGTACTCGCGCACCACCTGGATATGCAGCGAAGATCGCCTGCAAAGCCGCGTAGCAGTTGGTACCGGTCGTGCCATTGAAGTCATCCACGGCACCTGCGAAGTCCTGAATGCTAATGACTTCTTCGGCTTTCCGGCCCAGGTCACGACCTCGGTGGCCGATCAGTCGCCCGCCGTTCGGTCCGGACATGTCCTGCACAATATGCGGAACACTGTATGGATCGACATAAAGCACGTTCGCCGAGTTATTGACTGGCCCCTGCCCCGTCTCAAGAATTCCCGAGACATAGGTCTCGACGGACTTTTTCGTGGCCGCGTCCTGGTCTTCAACAGGGTCTTTCACGCTGGCAATACGTCGGCCTTCAGCGAAGAAGTAGTCACGTCCAAACGGTCGGGTAAGCGCCCTAGTGAAGGTGGTGAGACCCTGCTGAATCAACATGGTCAGCTTGTCGAAGGCGTCTTCATGGATTTCAGCCAGGAACTTACCCTGGTTGCGTAGCGACGTTTGCTGGTAGGCGTCCATTTCCCTGGAGACGACCAGCTTTCCCGGACCAGCCAGAACCATGGCAGTGACCACCTCACCGCCCTCATCATTGCCAGCACCATGGACCGTGTACTGTGTGCCGAGGGTAAGGATGCTGCTGACACCAGCGGGATCTACATACGTTACAACCAGATCTTCGTTGACCAGGAACTTGAAATAGAACGGGTAATTGGTGGTAACCCCATTGGTATCAAATTCAGCAATGCTGCTGATAGTGTTGACTGTCACGGTAATAGCTCCCTTTCTTTGGGCAAAAAAAAGCCCCGCACATGGCGGGGCCCATTGGGGTTTATCTGGTTAGCGGGCTATGTCCAAAGGGTCCAAATAGCTCTGCGATGGCCGCACCAGGAACTCCTAACCTATCTACCGCCAGCGGCGCCCAGGTCCGGCAGCCTTGATGGAGACATTTCCCCAGGCTCCCACCAGTAACTCTGACCAAATTCACGCTGGGCTCGACGCTCCATACGGCGCAGGTAGCCGGGGGAAAAGTATTCCTGCAATTGGTGAAAAATCATGTGGTCGGTGGCGGCCTTGGTGTACCAAAGATTTGCACCAGGAATGTGCCCTTTACCCAGTTGGAGTAGGCGCGCGCCAATAGTCGATGGGTCTTTGTCGTCCAACACTGCGTCCGCGGTAATTCCACGCAGACTGAGCAAGGTTTCCGCGTCACCGGCTAGCGGCCCACCGATAGCAGCCAATGCGGATGTTCCGCCCTGGGTGGTATTGGAGAACAGAAAGTCACCGTAAAGCGACAGAGCGCCCCCTTTGAGCATGGCGGCCAAGCCGAAACGCAGGCCAGGAACACCTCCAACTTCATCATCCAGCATGTTCTTGGGGTCACGTCCGCTGGCAATTTCGTTGATTTGCAGGGCAATCGCCCCCAGCACCGTAGTGGTGGCGAAGAGCGCGGCGGTGTACCCAGCTTTGCCCCAGCCGGTCTCCTGCGCCAATGCGCGCTTGAAGTGCTTGATAATCATCGAGACCGGGAAGGACTTGAACTGCCAGAAGCTACGCATAAGCTCGCCGCCCCACTCTCCCCGCTTGTTGTTGCCGTGCATGAAGGCACGCTCACGAGCGCCTGGCGCAGGTATCGCCATACTCGTTTCGTCAAGGACAACCCCCAGCAGCTTGGTGGCAGCCTGCTCCCTTAGCCTGCTGGCAGATACGCCGAGTTTCCCAACCAGTGGCGCCAGATCCGCATCAGCGATGCGGTAGATACTGCCGGCTGTCAACACCTGGTCACCAGCGCCACGCCAGTCTTCCGGCTGGGCAAGGCGCCACACAGACCAGTCCTGATCGGTGATACCGCGTGACTGCATAATCTTTCGGTCGCCCGCCTCAAGCGCCGCCAGCGAATCAAAGCGCCGGGTAAGGTCACCGGTCACGTCCATCATGACGGCACCAAACGCGCGGCGGTTGCCGCCATCGATCGCGTTCATGCCGGACAACTGCAGGATCTTTGTGGCGGCAGTTTGCGAGTATTTTGCGGTTCGGCCGGCAATCTCGCTATCAACTCCTAGACCATCAGTTCCCCACCGACTCAAGCTACCGATCAGTTGGTCGATGCCCAGGCCGGCGCGCATGGCGATACGGCGGTGGCTGGCGTCGGCTGGGTTCAGCATCCGCGCTTCATTGGCGAACACCTTCATCACCGGCATTCCATTGATCCTAGAGGTTATGGCAATGGTGCCTTGATCACTCAGGCCGGTGATCACCGCCGAGCCAAGTTTGCCGGCCACGTTGGTCGCGCGGTAGGTGTCGAAGGCATTGGCCATACGTGCCGATGCCGGAGGTTCGCGCGTGCCAGCCACTTCTGTGTAAAGGTTTTCCAGCCTGCGCACCTGCTTATCCAGGGCTTTTAACCTCTCAGGCTTGGCTAAAACCACCTGCTTGTAGGCGGTTTCGGTATGGAACCGCATGGCGTTGTTCGGATTCGGGCCCAATGTTTCGAGCAGGGCGATATCCCTGGCGGCGCGATCGATATGACCAAGCATCAGTTCCATCAGGTTGCGGTCGCCGTACTTGGCCTGGGCCTGCATATAGGCGTCGGCATCCTTGTAGTGGATCTGGCGCGACTCGCTTCCACGGTTCGCCCTGGCCGAATTTCCGGCGAACCGACCAGGCATGATCTTGTTTACGCCACCGGTGGCCACCGTCTCGTGGGCGTGAGTGAAGAATTCCTTCAGTTCGGCATCCGTCATGCGGCTGCCGTCTTCATTCATGTACTTGCCGCGATTCGCCCAGGCGACGTGGTCGGCAATCCAGGCATCCTTATTTCTGGCGGCCTTCAACTGGCCGTGGCTGCGTGGGACGGACCAGTCATCGAGCCGGCCGACATCACCGCCGGCTCGGTTGAACCGCTGGCGTAGTCTTTCAACGACGTCATGGAACTGCTTGGCCACCACCTTCGCCTCGGGAACACCACTGCTCTCTCTATGGAGTTCCTGCACCAGGGCGCGGCTTTTTTCCGGATCGGCGAACAAGCCCATCATCTTGCCCCTGGTGAAATCGATAGCATCGACCATGCTGCCCAAGGCTTCGGCGCGAATCCCATTCGCTGCCGACTCAATCGAGAAGATGCCAGGGCCATCAGATGAAAATGCCAGCATGCGGTCAAGGGCCTTGAGCGGGTCGTCTGGGAACTGCGCCATGATGTTCTGCACGCGGTCGTGGGCCAGGATCGTCAGGGCTACGCGCTGCTTCTTCTTCGCTGCCTCGGCCTTCAGTTCCTTCGCTGCTGAATTGGCGGCTTCGGTCAGGCGATCAGCTGTGGTCTTGGTCTGCCATGCCGGGTCGCTTTGAGCGAGCTGGCGCATGTTTCGCCTGATGCGCCCTTCGATGTCCTTGATTTCTGGCTGGTTGAGCGCTCGGCCGATGGCCTGCTGTACCGCCTGGATGCATTGCTGTTTCATTCACCAAACCTCAGGGAACACAGGGCGGCCGCGAGGAAGCCCTTGGAGTCGTTGTTTGCGCGGGCGATATCGGCGTCAGCTTCGGCGAGAAGCTCGCGAGCGGATACAGTCACGGGGTTGCCATCTGCATCGAGAGCCCCGGTCGGCAGTTGAATGTCGCGCTCGCCGCTCACGATTGAATCGACTAGAGCCGGCAGCTCGCCATCGATACCGGCAAGAGGGTCTGCCAGAGCAGAAGTATCATCAGTAGCGCGCGGCGCCGACGGCGCAGGCTGTGTTTCGTCAACCGGAGCTGGAACGTCATCAAGCGCTACTGTTTCAGTTTCCGCCCTTGGTGCGCTGCTTTCGGCGTCAACTGTTTCGGCTCTAGCCGGCGGCGTTACGGGGGGCGTCTCGGCGTCTCGAACCGGAACCTGGATGTCTGCGTCATCCAAAGGATGTCCAGCCTCGCGCAACAGGCGCTGGATCTCCTGACCGGCCAGGCGGTTCAGCGCCAACCCGTGATCAGGTGCCACGCTGCTGGCCAGCGCTGTGCGCTTGAATGCACCGCCGATCTGGTCCGCGCGCTGCCGCACTTGACCCTCAAGCCGAACCGGAGTCTCACCGCGGGCCATGGCCGCCAGTTCGGCGCCGGCTCGCTCGGCAGCACGATTGCCGTCCAGCAACAGGTCTATCTCGTCAACGCGCATACGAGCAGAGGCCTGCTGCTGCTCAATCTCCTGTTTCTGCTGAGCAATGCTGTCACGAGCGGCTCGCTCAGCCTGCTTACGCGTCATGCGCTGCTGCTGGAATGCCTTGGCTGCGTCTCTATAGCTGTCGCCGGCAGCGCCGTGCTGGCGATCCAGGCTTTCGATGGTGCGCCCCAGCTCAGCACGCTCGGCACGCAGGTCGCGAACATTCGGTAGGCCTGCTGCCGCCACAGGCTCAAGCTCGGCCCGGGTCTCGGCAAAAACTTCCTGTTCAGCCTGCTGGCGAGTTACGTTCTCTTCCGGCCCGATACGGTCGGAGCGGATAAAGACTGCATCGTCAATGGCGCCGGCGACATTGACTGGCTCTCCGCGCGACATCTGCTGAATTGCGAGGTCCAGGGCATTCTGGTGGGCGGCGCTGGATGCGGCATCAACCGGAGCGCCAGGCGCGGTTCCGTGCTGGGCATGGGTACCGTTGTTGCCGGCCAGAGCGGCGTCGATTGCTTCCGGTGATGCATGGGGTCGGCCAAGACCGCGACCGATGCCCCAGAATGCGCCACCCAGCACGGCATCAATCAGCAGGCCGGTTCCGTCCAGTGCCCGGTACTGCTGTGCCTGCTGATGGTAGCCCCGCGACTCCAGAAGAGCAGAAGTGCCGCCGCGCGAGACAATACCCAGGCCAACGTTGGCGCCGACGGTTGCCACGGCGTCACCACCCAGGTTGCCGAAAATGCGAGCAGCTGGGATCAGGGCTCCAGCACCATAGGTCAGAGCATCAATAGCGCCCTTGGCGGCAGCAGTACCAGGGTCGATCCCTTCCGACTCAGCGACGACAGTGCCGCTGTACCCCGCCGGCGCGCCGGCCGCAATAGCGCCGCCGACCGTACCGCCGGCGAGCGTCCCGGCAATTGTGCGGGGCACCACAGCTGCCAACTCGCCCAGCACCTGCGCGGCGATGCCACTCGTCTCCGGCGCAGGGCGCAGATCCTTGATCATCTCGGCGTTGGCGATGGCCTGATCCTGAAGGCGGCCACGCTCGGCAGATGTCACATCAGGCGCTCCGCCAAAGCGTGGCTCCGGCAGGAGCAGGTCGGATGCAGCCTCAAGCCCAGAGATCCATAGATTGTTGAATCCGGACTCGACAGCTGCAGCCGTTTCGAACCCACCGCGCACCAAACCCTCACTAATGGCATCCAGTCCACCATCCCAGAATCTCGGCTCGACGGGCTGAACTGCCGGGTTCGAAAGCGCTTCCTGCTCCAGTGCACGCTGGTCATTGAAAGCCAGGTCGGTGATGAAGCTCACTGGCCACCTCCGTCGATGGTGATGGTCATAGGCTTGCCATCGGCGCCGTACTTGAACTGCTGGCCTTGCATCACGAAGTAAACGCCGTCCTTGTATTGGCGTAGGGTCAGTGCGCTTGCCATGGTTATATCTGTCTCACTCATACCTTGGGCTTTCATCGTCCCGACCAGGCGCTCGGTGGCCATATCGCGGAATGTGTCTTCAGGCATTCCCCAGGGCGCCAAGGTTTTACCACCGTTGAACTCAACCACTTCGCCTACTGATGCCTTGATCGCCTTCTTCATCAGGGTATTGTTGATCTTTCCCGATACGTCTCCGGCCTCGGCCGCAGCGCCGGTGTAATACGACTTCACGGCCTGGGCAGCCAGAGCATAGGACTGCGGCTGGCCAGCGAAAACGGCGCCAAGCTGCTTGTCGAGTGCCAGATTGAAGTCGTTCTGCTCGGGGATCGGGAATTTTCCGCCACCGTCCCGGCCCTTCTCTGCCTTGGATTTGTTCAGGATCGATTCGCCCAGGGCCATGGTCTTGGCTACATCGCCGCTGGTGACCACATCATCGGGTTTGAACCAATTGGTGTTTGTGATCATCGAGCGCTGCTTACCCGCCAACAGGCCGGTAAGAGCGCGTATTGGTGAGTCGGGGGCAATCTGCTGCATGGCACCGGAATAGGCTTTGTCATCGCCCATAGCCGCGTGCAGGGTGGCAAACAACTGAATCTGTTGTTCCGGGGACATTTCCGCGAGCTGGGCACTGATCTGCTTGGCCTCTTGTGGCAGAAGCGGCTTCATTGCGACGGTCGGACCAAATTTCTGCTGCATGCCTTGGATGGCTGATACTCGGTCATTGAGTACCACCCCAAGGTCAGGCGAGTTCAGGTCCACGGGGGCAATATCACCACCCAGTCGCTGTTGAAAATAGTCCATTGGCGATTCGGCCATCATCTTCGCCGAGGCATCGACGGCCCTGGAAAGCCGGTTCAGATTCGTGGCATCGGCAATGGTGCCGCCATCTTTTTGCAGCTTGGCTGTCTTGGCATTGATTGCCGCTATTTGCTCATCGATCGGCAGGCGCAGGATTTTCTGAGTGTCCGCTTCCTGCTTAATCAGTTCATTGAACTCAGCCTGAGCAGGCGTGCCACGGACCTGGATCCCCCACTGCTTCCACATTTCATCGGTAGCAGGGATGCCACTCGATATCTGGGCATTGATCTTTCCCAGAGTCCTTTCAGCCTTGGCTTCAGCACGTAGCTGTGCCATCTCAGCCTTCTGCTGCAACCGGTCGACCCTACCCTCAATCATGCCTCCGATCCGCACAAGGTCATTGGCAGTCATTGAGCTTTCATATTGCTTGAGGCTCTTTTGTGCGGCGTAAGGGTCAGTAGTCGCTTGGCGTTGCAGCACACCGGATACGAGCGCACTGTTGTATTTCAGCTTTTCTGCCTGTGCGGCCTCCGGCGACAACCCGAGACGCTCGGCCCTGCTGGCCAGCACTGCGTCGGTCTTCGACCGGTAGGCCTGGATCTTGGCCGGGTCCTGGTAGTCCAGGGCCGCCCCCTGCATCGACGTTTCGAGCTGCCCCTGCTCGACCTGCCCGAAATAGCTCTGGCGCTCGTTGTACTCGTACCGGTTCAGGTCGTTGGAAATGGAGTTACGCCGGCTGGCCACGATCTGCGCATACCGCGCGCGCTGCTGATCAGTTGTCAGGCTCTTGGCGACCTCCTGCTGGGCCTGTTCGAACTGCTCCAACGTCTGGTTGGTGATGTTCAGGGCGTTCTGCCCCTTGCGGGTATAGACGCCCTGCTCTCCGAACATGGCCTGCTGCTGCCACTTGGTCAGCTGGTTGTCGGCGTCCATCACCGCCGCGGTGTCGACACGCTCCCGCTCCCTGTTGACCATGATCTGCGCGCCGCGCTGAAAGCTCTGCACACCTTGAGCAATCGGCGAGTAAGTATCAGGCGTAACACCCTGAAGGTGAATTGCCCGGCCAGGCTGCTGCTCGACCTGGGCCGTGTCATAAGTTGGAACCCGTGGCATATCTCCCCCTTAAGCCAGAGCCTGGTTGTAGTTCAGGCGACCAGTGCCACCCGCTTGTGCAACCCTCGTTCCCGCACCGGCGCCGCCGGCACCTCCGAAACCACCACCGCCGCCGGCAAACGACCCAAAGGCACTGCCAAGCCCGCCCAGGATTGAACCCATGGCTGCCGACTTGGCGTTTTTCTTGATCTGCTTGGCGTTCTGCAGATCCTGCTCTGCCTGGACGCGATAGCCGTAAGCCTCGCGGGCTGCGTTGTTCTGGATGGTCAGGGCGTCCAGCTCGCCGATCATCGCGGTGTCATCCTGCAGCTGGGCTGCACTGCCGCTGTTCACGTCGATGCCATTGCCGGCCTGGGCAGTTCGCTGGGTGCCCACGGCCTGCCCTGTCCGGACACGCTGCCAGTCGGCGCTGGTATCGCCTGCGAAAATGGTTTCATCGGCCGCCCGCCGCTTGAATGCGGCGTTCTGCCCGAGCAAGTCGGACTGATAGGCGCCGCTTTCCTGGGCACCCTTCGCCTGCATCAGGCCGCCAACCAGGGCCATGCCGATTGGAATTGCTGCCATCCAGCACATAGTTATTCCCCACGACTCAGTGTGAATTTATGGAACTTGAACCGCCGCGCGCCGTATGGGGCGGCCGGTGAAAAGTGGAAGCCGAGCCACCGCAGCCACCGGATGGCGGCTGTGTTGCGGGCGTCGACGTAGTTCAGAAGGTGGTGATGGCGGGTCAGCATTCCCTGCACCTCGGGCTTGCAGACCTTGAGGAAGGCCCGGGCGTGCTGCTCGACATGCACGGTACTGATCAGCCAGGGAACGCCGACCGAGCCCAGAACGCTGTAGACCGCGTCCCCGAAGACGGCCACGACCTTGCCGCCAGCGACGATCTTTCGGGCGTTCAGGCTGCCGGTGATGGCGTCATATAGCGCCCGTTCCATGGGCACGCCCAGGGCCTCGCTGATCTCGTCGATATCAGCCTGGCGGACGAACGGCAGGATCTCGGCGATATCGTCCACGGATACCGGCAACACTTCAGCTTCCGCCATAGGTCACCTCTGGAATCACCGCCAGCACCGTGAGCGGCAGCGGGTCAGCCTGCCTGATGAAGATCCGGCCTTTGCCGCTCCAGTCGTTGCCGATCGTCACCGCCGCCTGGCCGGTCAGCAGCTCAATGGGCAGTTCGTAGTTATCGCGGCTCGGCTTGTACTCGTAGAGGTGTTTTTTATCAGCTCCCGCGAAAATACCCCGCGAGGTCTCGACCAGGATCGTCAACGAGGTGACGGCGATTTTCTTATCAAGCAAGGTTTCCCGGGCGTCGCGGTTCTCGATATCGAGCGTCTCCATGTCCGACAGGTACGGAAGGCCAACGTGTGCAATACCTGCGTACTCCTGCAGGGAGATTAATCCGTCCGACACCACACGCTGTGGATGAACGCTACCGTCTGCCAGGACGGACACCTTTTTGCCTTCCAGGTGGTCCAGTCCGGAAAGAACCTTCACCTGCCGGGCCCAGGTGCTGGTGGAGAACCCCCGCAGTTCCTCGGGGCAGACAATCAGCAGCTTGGCGGTCACCACCGTGGGGCTGACGTAAGCCACAACCTCAACACGCACGATGCTGGTGGCCGGGTCGCTGTCGTATTCCTCGATAACCCTGGTGAGTGAATAGCGATTGCCCACGCTGCTGGTGGAAAAAGGGGCGTGCCCCACTGCCGTGAGCGTCACCGCCTCGGGATAGTTCCAGGAAGTCCCGCCCGTCAACGTCAGGGACTTTGCATCGTCTTTGTTGCGACCGTCGTAGGTCAGGCCTGAATCGACAAAAAATGCCTCTTCTACGGCCTCGACCTGGCGGCTGGCCATGCGTTCAATGTAGCGCCGCTGTACCCCGCCTATCGTTCGGCGGACCACCATGTAAAGGGCGTCCTCCTGCCCTTCCGGGATGCAAGCGATGGACTCGACGAACCCATCAGTGTCGTGCCAATGCCACCCCACCAGCTGCTGCTCGGGCAGATACGTCAGGCCCAGTAGCTTGCCGTCATCCCGGACATACCAGACGATTGAGTCGGGGATTTTCTGATACGCCACATTCGTGAGCTCGCGCCCCCTGAACAGGTGAGCGCTGAAAATGGTCAGGTCTGTTGCCTTGAACCCATCAGCATCAAGCGAGTAACCAAACGACGACACGCGATTGCCACGGGCCTGCAGGTACACCGCGCTGTTGCCCACCACCACTGGTGGAACAGTAGATGAACCGTCGTAGCCTTCCTGGTCGGCACGGATGGTTTTCGCACTCAGGCCTGAATCCGCCCCGGTAAAATTCCACTCCCCGCCAGACGTGAGCCCCAGCAGCCGTTTCAGCCCCAGCAGGTGCCGCATGCGGTTCACCTCCTTGCTGGCAATGGTGAAGGTGATCGCGTCGTCATCCTTATTCGGCGTGGAGAAGCCGAAGTTCTTGAACAGCCCGGTTTTGCTCAGCCAGACGGTTTGCGGCTTGTTGTCGCTGCCGGCGAACACCAGGCGCTGCTGGTAGTAGCCGACGGCGCCAGGATAGTTACCGGTGCCGACGAAGGGGTCATTGCCGTTCGGTGGGGTGTCGGTTTTCGTGGCAGTGACATTTCGGTCGGTGAAGGTCAGCGCCGTGGCCCGGCCGATGAAGCCATAGATGCCGGCGCCGGCGTTGTCCTTGTAGACGATGTAGTAGCTGGCCCCAGCCACCGCAGGCCAGACGACCGTCGCGGCCATCGTGTCCGCGAAAACGTTGATCGCGTTGGAGGTCACTGGCAACGACTCATCGATGGTGTTGCCATCGTCGAGGACCGCGGTGATCTGGTATCGCCAGGACTGTTGGACCCCGGAGCCGCCCAGGCTGGTAGCGGTCGCGGATGCCGGCGCCACGATCCGCGGCGCCAGGCTAAGCTCGGCAGTGGTCCAGTTGTCGTGGGCAAGACGACTGAGCTCGCGCGGCTTGTAGCCTGGGTGCGCGAAGGTCATCACGTCAGCCGACTGCGTGAAGTTCAGCGGGCCCAGGTCGGCCTGTGTATAAGGCACAGCCAGCTCAAACGGTTGCCCAGCATTCGGGCCGGAACTGTACAGCACCTGCCCGCCGTCCTTGATCACCCGCATGTTCAGGTCGCCGAACTCCAGAATGTACGTTTGCACATCGTTGAACTGGAACGGGATGATTCGGCACTTCTTCGTCGAGTCCTTCACCTCGCAGACAAAGCGCGTGCCAGGGCGGTTTCGGACGCCGCCGTATGGCATCACCATGAAGTTTCGGCACAGCTTCAAGCCTGTGAAATAGCGGGCTATGTCGGTTCGCGCGCTGGCCGACGGCGAAAGCTCGCCGGCGGCAAAGGTTGGTTGCAGAACAGAAGTCATGAGCGCACCGCCACAAACTCCGATTCGGGCTCGGGGCCGTCCTGCGACTCGCGGAATGCTGCGCCCTCGGCCACCGTCAGCGCCTTCTGATACTCCTGCTCACAGAAGGCCCTGTACTCAGGCTTCGAGCTAACTGGTAACGCAAGTTCCATTGCTAAACGCCACGCCAGAGCATCGACAAATAGCGGGGCGAAATGGGTCGGATCCTCGACCTTGAATGTGTAACGCACCGATGCGTCGGCCTGGTCCGTATGGATTACCCGCCCACCAGCGTCATAGCCAACTTGAAAAGGGATCTCGGCGTCACTGGTTGGAGCGTTGCGCCAGGACGGGCTGACGATCCCCCGGATAAATAGGCAGTTGGCTGGGTAGCGATATCTGAAGCGCCAGCCCGGCGCCGGGCTCCCAACATCAGCCAGCGCCACATGGGCCCCAGCAAAGGGCCAGGGGAAGTCCTGGAGCACCTGCTCCCGCAACTGCGCGTAGAAGGTACGACAGAGCTCGGCAAGCTTGCTGTGCTCAGTAAACGACGCGATAGGCTGGGTAACCGCAACTCGTGACAATGCGATGTTGCAGATCTCGATATCGCTTGGCATGAGGAAACCTCAGAAAAGAAAAAGGGCCCCGAAGGGCCCTAGAGGGTTGTTGCTATGGGTCAGGCGTCTGGCCCGTTGTCGTCGTCCTGGTCACCGCCACCAGGTGGAGGCGCGTCAGAGGCTGGTGGTGGGTTGAGCTCGCCACCGGCATTCAGGCGATCCGCTTCTGCCTCCGCTTCCGCCTTGTTGCCGGTGAACGCGCCAACCATCTGGCCCGCTGCGTCCTTGACGACGAACTTACCCGCCGCGCCGCGTGCTGCCACATAGCCGGTGTACTTCTGCTCAACAGCCTCTGGCAGTTCTTTGCCTGGCTGCATCCAACTGCCCAGGTGTTCCGGTTTGGCGATGTTGAAGGTTTCGCCAATCTCTTTGATGCCGCCACCGTAGTAGCCGCGCGCTTTTGCAGTAACTTGCATGGTCTTCCCCTTACAGAATCACAGAGCCAGAGGCGTACTTGATGTTGTCCTGAACGTCCTTGACCAGGCCAGCCCAGAATCGACCAGCAGTGAGTGGGCCAGTGCCGATTACGTAGTTCACACGAAGGTAGCGACGGACGCCGCGGGGAACGGCGACCTGAACCGGACGAGCTCCGGCATTCAAGTTGGCCAGGGCCAGCGGGCCAGAATCGAACAGCGTGACCCAGGCGCTGTTGTCGTCGCTGGTCTGCAACTGGATGTTGGTGGTGGCGGCGCCAGCGGCAGCAGCAGCAACCAGGGTTGCCACTACCAGATAGATCGGCTCGCCCGCGCCGATATCGCGACGGATGTTTCCGTGGGTCAGCGGGCCCAGGTCAATAACGTCAGTTGATGCCGCCGTAGCGGTAACGTCCTGCGCTTCGCTGAACGTGTTCAGTTTGTCGGTGATCATGTTTTTGGTCTCCAATGAACCAGTTACCAGCAGCCTTAAACCACTGGTGCTTCGGTGTTGAGAAGGGCGTCAACGGTGCGGAATGGCACCCCACGCAGGCTGGTGATGAACTCGCCGTCGTACTCTTGAATCTTGAGCTGGACGTTTTTCTTGTTCATCGCCTGGATATCCAGGCACTCGGCAATGGTGCGGTTCATGTAGAACGCAGCGCGGCCCATTTTCAGGTTTGGAATGCGGTGAACCGCGCGGATCATCGCCTCGATGATCTTCACACTGGAACCATCGGTGTCGGCGATCAGATCGGAAACATCGATGTTGCAAACGCGTACGGCATAACGCCAGTCACGCAGAGCAATACCGGGAACCCACTTGTAGTGGTCGCGATAGGCGCGGAATTTCTTGCCGGTTTCGTCGTCCACGAGCTCGATACCCATGTCGTTGTGTTCAATGCCAGCTTTCGAACCCTTCGGATAAATGCCGTGAACACATTGGTCGCCCCAAACGATCAGCCAGATCGACGTGTTGTCAGAACCTGCCCCCCCCATCTTGATGATGTTCTGGCCGTTCTTCGCAGTGCTGTCGCTGTAGCGCGGCGCCATGCCCAAGAACTGGGCAGGGGCAAGAGCGTCGTTGTTGTAGAACAGGCCGGTGGCCATGTCCTGGTTCATACCTTCGATGAAAGCCGAGTTTTCCGAAAGCCGGAAAGCGGCAGTGTTCCCGTTCAGATTGGCCAGCGCCTCATCGACTACACCAAGGTTTTCCAGCATTGCGCAGGTTTCATCAATCTGGGCAGTAGTGGATTTTCCGGTGGCGATACCGCCGTTCAGTGCCCGCCAGGTGCCTTTGGGTAGGCCGGTGCGTGCGGTGGTGCGGTGACCGGTTGGCAGGTTACCTTCCAGCCAAAGCATGTCAGTGAGGATTTCGTTGGTCTGGGTCAGCATCTCGACGATGCGAGCCTGTTTGTTGTCTGGGTCTTGACGCTTTGCCCAGTCCGCCAAGGTGACGGCGGTGTTTACTTTGATAGCCATGCGTTGTTACTCCAATGAATTAAGAGTTGCCGCCGTAGAACACTTCTTCGTTCGATTTGCGGCCGGTGGTGGTTTGGCTGCCTGGCATGACGAACTTGTCTTCCGAGATAGCCGCGCTGATGCGATGGCAGAACTTGAACAGCGCCGGGTGATTGCCCAGGCCGGACTCGTTCAAAAGGTGGGAAAGGGATTTGTCACCGAAGGCCTGAATGACCTTCACAGCGCTGGCGACGCTCTTGTCGTAGTTCTCGCCGCCCAGCTGGGGGTCGTTCTTGATCTCGGCCGCCCACTGTTGTCCCTGGGCAACGACCGCTGCCTGGTAAGCCTCTGCCTGCTTGGTGGCGAGCTGGGTCTGCAAGTCGATGAACTTCTGGGCCTTGTCCTGGGAAACGTTCAGTTCCTTGGCCAGGCCCTTGAACGACTCAAGAATTTCCCCGTCCATCTCGTAGCCTTCTGGCAACGTGAAGTCGGCGTAGGCCTCCGGCGCGCTGTTGGCCGCCTTCTCGTCCGCCAGCTTCTGCGCTGCGGCCTCGGCTTCTGCTTTCTGTTCAGGGGTCTGCTGAGCGGCCTGGGCGGCAGGGTCAGCGGCTGGTGCAGCCTGGCCCAGCAGCGTCGTATCCGCCGCCGGCGCGGCTGGCGCTGGGGCTGCCTCGCCAGCGGGTGCAGGTGCAGCAGCCGGGACCGCGCCACCACCGGGAGCACCATCAGCCCCGGCCTCGTTCATCACCCCAAAGCCCATCATTTTCATCATCAGGCGATTCATTGATCAGCCTCCTGTGCGTAGTTCATTGGTGGTTCCTCTACTGGTTGCTGGGCGTTTTCCGCAGCCATCACGGAGAACAGCGCCGGACAGAGCTCGTTGATCTCACCCAAAAGAAAAAGGCCAACATTGCGTTGGCCTTCGTTGAAGTTCGTTGCGGCATCGGTCGGGCCGATTGAGGGCTGAAACACTCGACAGCGCCCCATCGATCGCCACATGAAGCGGCGGCCGCGGGGATCGTTCATCAGCCAGCGAAAGTCGGCGATCTCCTGCGCCCGAGCGATCTGCTCGGCCAGGGTCTGCTCGCGTTGCTGCTGCTCGTCCTGCTGGTCCATCAGAGAGCCCCCGCGAGCTGGGTCAGCGCGTTGTTGCCGCTGGTATCGGTCTGGCTCAGCAACTGCGCGCCTTCGATAGCGCTACCGAGTTGTTGCTGAATTGCCGCCTGCTGTTCCGCCTCGGCGCGCTGCTGGCGGATCTCGGCCACCATGTCGTCAGCACGGACCAGGGTTGGCGGCACACCGATAAGGTCGAAGTACTGGCGCATGGCCTCGTCAGCGTCGAGCAGGTCCAGGGGTTGGGTGCTCTGGGTTGTGGTGGCCACCGTGCCGGCGAAGCCAATCGCACGCTCAATGCTCGACACCCCAATAGCTTTCTGGGCCTGGGCCAGGATGCTGGTGAACTCGACACGCAGCTCAAGGGTTTGCAGCTCCTTGGGCGGCGGCGGGATCAGCGGCGCCCCGGGCAGAAGCCCCATCCAGCGCGGAATGGACTGCTCCAGCATCTGGTTGAAAACCATATCGACGAGCGGGTCCAGCAGGTCATCGGTCTGGCGCTCCAGCACCGGGCCCAGCATCAGCAACTTCTCTTCCTTGCGTGTTGCGATTTCGTAGGCCGTCCGGACGCTGTCCATCTGGCTGATCATCAGGAACAGATCGACGAAAAACGCGGTATCGATGATGCTGCTGTCCGCCTGGATCTCGCCCCGCAGCTGGGTGATCCAGGCCGGGTTAACCATGTAAAGCGGCTCAAACTTGGCCCCGAGCTGCTGATCGTTCAGGTAGGTGATACCACCAGGCAGAATTGATGCTCGCTGCCCTTTGAGGCTCACAGGGGCCCCCATCGGCGGGCGCACCCCCTTCTCTATCATTTCGGCCTTGCGGCGCTCCATCAGTTGCACAGCCTTGGTGGAGCCGATGCAAATCGACCCAGGGCCAGTGCCATAGACGTCCTCACCCAGCACGTCCCAGCGCGGGGCCATGCATGGGAAGGTCTTGAACCCTGACTGCCGCAGCACCGAGTCTTTATCGCTGCCCTTCTCCCAGTACACGGAGCGGAAGGCCATGTTGGTGTTGTCCTGGCGGCCGGGCTCGCGCATATCGTTTGGCTCAACCGCGTGGACAATGTCAATCCAGGCCTCTGGGTTGTTGCTCAGGACATTGCGAGCCGTTGGGCTCAACGCAGCTTCGCCGAACTGCTGCGCCATCTGGCGGGCCGTCATCCGATAGTCACGGTGCAGCGTGTCCACCTGGTTGCGGCTGTTGTTGGCCAGCATGTAGCTACCGACCGCCAGGGGGTAGGCGCGGATCAGATCCTGTTCATCTGGCAGTACCACCATGGGCGCAGTACCAAACACGCCCTCTTCCGAGTAGCGGTTCGGCAATACGCTGTACAGGTTCGACCTAGCCATGACTTCGCGCATGGCCTTCTCGACCGAGTACAACCAGGCTTTGACCGGAGCGAACTCGGCCATGCCAGGGTCCGGCGGCCCGAACTTCACCCAGGGGGATGCGGGGTTCGTCATCCCCGTATGCATCCCGGCGCCGAGCGTCCTTGCGGCGAACGTGGCCTGCGGGTTGATGATCTTCTGATCACGCCGCCTGCCGTTGTTGGTGTCGGTACTGGACCAACGGCCAGAGCGCGGGCTCATGAAGTCGCCCAGGTCGCGCCACTCCGAGAGCCAGTTGCTGTCCCGCTCGTTCCGTAGCCGGGCGTTCGTCTTCTCCAGACGCTCGCGGAGGGAGTCGGCCAACTTACACCCCCAGCAGGGTTTTCTGGCTGGTGCTGGCATTGCCCAGCAGGCCGGCGGACCCCGTCAGAATTGTGGAGTTCTGGCCGGACTGGGCAAGCCGGCGGCGGCGCTCGGCCTCGACCGCTGCCTGGACCGAGTCGCTAGAAGTGGTAGGGGCTGCAGCTGTGCTACCCGTAGTCTCTGCGATTGCCGCAGCGGCCTTGGGCTCGTCCTGGATCAAATCCAACGAGGTCGGCAGGCCGGCCTTCTTGAACAGGTCCAGCGGGTCACTGATTTTGTGGATCGGTTTAATGATCTTATTGAGGGCGCTACCGCACATGTTTATGCCTCCTGGGCGTATGGGTCGTAGTCGGATTCCAGCTCGCTACCGCGGCCGCCTCCGGCGCTGGTGAATTGGCTTTTCATCACCGGCATTGCGTAGGTAAGGGCCAGCGCGTCGGCGTCGTCTGGCGAGATCCCCAGGCGCTTTTTGATATCGGCCTTCTTCTCCAGCTGGATCTGGTCGCTGGTGTTGTGGGCGTACTCCGGCGACGTCAGTTCGGCCTCAAGCTCCGTGCACACGTCCAGCGCCAGGCCGGCGCGGATGCCTTCGCGCATCTGCCACCACATATAGGTCCGCATGTTCGCGTAGTGCCGGTCCGGGGCCGCACTGGCGAAGTTGATATCGATGATCACCGCGCCAGGCATCAGCCGGCGCAGTTGGTCGGCCACTGGACCACCTACCCCCGTGGAGTCCACAAACACCGCGTCCGGCCGGTGCTCCTGCACCACCGTGCAGACCTTGGCGATGAACAGCGTGGTGTTCCGGGTTTCGCTGCCGGGGATCTTGATCGTTGGAATCGACTTGGAGTCGAGGCCGCGGCGGAACCTGATCACGTTGTTGTCGGCGCCGCCACGGGCGATATCGATACCGCAGACCAGGGCGTCGTCCATGCCATAGACGGGATCACGCCGCATCGCCTCGGCGACCCAGTCGGTTGGGATCAATTGCAAGTCGGAAGCCCTCGGGAACATGCCGCGTACACGGATGCGGAAAAAGTCGCTGTCCTCGCCGTAGTCTTCCAACCACTTGGCGATCTGCGTTTTGTTGGTGCCGTCGACCGTGCGGCTGTCGACCTGGCGGTGCGTCCAGCGGTGGCCATACTTGGTGAAGCACTCCCGGAAACGTCCGGTGGTCTTTGTCGGGTTGCCGAAGGCCGTCCAGATGATTTCCGTGCCCTCGTCCGTCAGGGCCCCTTCGGCTACCTCCCACACCAGGTCTGCAATGGCCGATGCCTCGTCGAACACCAGCAGGATGCGTTTGCCCTCGTTGTGAAGGCCGGCGAACGCTTCGGTGTTGGTTTCCGACCATGGCACGGCGTCTACGCGCCAGTTCTTTTCGTGCTCTGGGTCAGTGCTGATCAGCGCCGTAGCGGTGAGCCGGAACCAGTGGCTGGTGATCGATAGCCGGTTCCACTTCGCGACCTCGGGCCAGGTCTTGGTGCGCAACTGCGTCTCGGTGTTGGCCGTGACCACGCCGCGGGTATCAACCTTCGTATCCAGCGCCCATTTGATGATCCAGGACACCAGCGCCGATTTACCGATGCCGTGACCACTGGCCACAGCTTCGAGGATGATCTCGCCCAGGTCCTGAGCCCCTGCCCGGATCTTCTTGCCGATTGAGTCCAGAACATCGATCTGCCACTGCCTGGGGCCGGCCTTGTTCGCCAGCTCGGTGCCCGGCTCCCCCCAGGGGAAGGCGTACCAGACATACCCCAGGGGGTCGTCGGCGAATCTTAGAATGTCCTCGACCAGCTGCTGCTCAAGATCGATTTTTGCGGGCGCGTTCACTGGCCTTTGCCATCCGTTCCGAAAGGGTGAGGCTGACGTCGACCGCCACCTGGTCGCGGAAGGCATTCACATTGACGTGCTTGCCCAGCAGCTCCAGGTTCCTGACCTTGTCAGGCCATTTCAGCTTTTTCAGGATGCCGACCATTGACCTGTCTTTGCCCTGCCCTTCGAACATCTCGGCAAGATCGAAGCCCGCCAGGTACTGGCGCCAGACCTTGGGCCACTTCGAAAGCGGCTTGACCGACATGTCGTCGTCGAGAATGTCCAGAACGTCCATCTGGTCGATCTCGGTAAGCCGGTGCAGCACATAGTCTGCGTCTACCTGCGTGCGCTTGTTCCGAGCCTCCATTGCCGCCTTGATGGCTGCCAAGATCTCGGGGTTCTGCATGTTCTGCCAGGCCTGGTCCTTGGCCCCGCGCTTGGCATAGCCGGCCCTGATAGCCGCCTGGGTAGCATTCAGGTCGAGCAAATACTCGGCGACGAATGCCTGCTGCTTTGCTGTCAGGGCCATAGGTGGTGATTCTCCTTAGGTTGCGTCGGCCGGATCAGCTTTCGGCTCTGGCACAGGTTCTGGCTCGACTGGTTCGGTCGGAGCAACTGGCTCAGGTGCTGGGGTCTGTTCCTGAATCCAGAGGTAACGGGAGAACGCCGAGGTGACACGCTCGCCGATGAAGAAGCGCACCCCGTCCCCGACAAGCGCCATTCGCTCTGCGGTGATATCGATGACTTCCTCGAAAGAGCGGACTTTGAAGTTTTTCTGGGTCATATTCAGTTTCCTTTTAGACAGAAGCGGCTGACGTAGTCCTGCAGGCCGGCCAGAGCCCTTACTGCGTCGTCGCCGTCGTTGGCGATTCGGACAATTCGTTCAGCAGCCGCTGGGTTAAGTTCGGCTCGCGCTTCTGCAGCATCCAAGCCGGTGGCGCCGGCGGCGGTTCGCACAGAGGGGCAACGGGCTGGGACTGACAGCCGGCGCTCGCCAGCAGCGACAGCAGCAAGAAGGCCTGCATTGGTCTGGTTCGCACGTTCGCGCTCCTGGGTGTGTTCGGTGTCGAGCTGGGCCAGCAGGCGCTGGGTGTTGCGGCGGGAAGCGGCGGCGGCTTCAAGTTGCGTGTTGCGCGCTGTTGCAGCATCGAGTGCAACGGCCTGGGCCTGGATGCGCTGCCATCCGCCGTAGATCAGGAACAGGCAGGCCACCAGGGCGGCGATCAGATACCGGATCATGGTGGCCACCGATCAGGCGATCACTTGCCAGTCATCGGCAAGCATGTCGGTCTGCGAGGCAAGCCAGCCGGGGAGCATGGCCCGACGGCCGTCGGCGTTGGTGGTCCACATGTCGATATGCGGCAAGATCTCGCATTCAGCCAAGCCCAGAGCCTCGCGGTACGGCGTACCCTCGCGCAGCTGGGCGCTTGGTGTGCCTGGGACCAACACCAGCCACATGCCTTTACCGTTCCAGCCAGCACGCGCAACGCGCTTGCCAAGCTTCAATGCTTCGATGGCGAGGCCGAAGCTGAGGCCATTGGTAGGCCGATAGGCCGCGTCAAACTGTGCCTTAGGCGACCAGCTGATGTAGCCACCATGGGCTGGGTGGTTGGGCGCGCCGCCGTCCGTGTACTCGACCAGGTAGCCATCGTCCGCGCCATTCTCGTCCGCTGGCAGCGTCCAGCCGCGGTACTCGTTGTAGGCCAGGCGCGTCATGGCCAGCGCCAAGACGATCTTGGTGCCAATGAATTGTTTGCTCATGGGTAGTGCTCCGGGGTTGTGATTGGTTACTGAGCGGCCTTGCACTTGCCCCACCAGCCGATAGCGATGGCGCGGCACGGTCTGTTGTGGGCGAACGGCGGGCGAACAACGAAGCACCGACCACGTCGACCGCCAAGATCGCCACGTTCGTTGGTGACTCCGCGATCAACCAGCGGGGCGCCAGCAGCTTGGCCGCATTTGGCGATGAACAAACGGCCTACGGAGATAGTGTTCATTGTGTTGCCCTCGGGTTATTGGACGGATAGGCACTTGGCGTGGCGCTCAAGCTGCCGCTGCCAGACACCCCAACAGCGGTTGTTGGGCTTGCCGTTGATCTTGGTGCTGCAGTCGTAGCCGGCGGCGAACCGGTACAGCAGTAGCGCCTCGCATGCGCCGACGTAGTTGCCTTCCAGCAGGTACCGCCGCGGGGAACCCTTGCGCCAGGTGCCGATCCCGTACTGGCCGACGAAGTCGAGATACACGTCGAACTCTTCCTGGTAGAGCTTCACGCCCGGCAGGCTGGCGGCGAACTCCTTTTCCGCCTGGCTGTTCAGGTTCCGGGCCAGGATCTCGGCCCGGGGCCGGGTGATTGTGTCGGTCATCTTGACCGCGGTGCCGTCCTCCCAGCGCGTGGAGCCGTAGCCCAGGGTGGGCACGTCGCCTTTCGTAGGGATCACGGCGTGGTCGGTGAACCCCTCGCTGACCTTCCAGGCTCCGAAGCCAGCAGCGCTCAGGCTCAGCAGGCCCACGGCGATGCGCTGGCGCAGTTGCGGGCTCATACGTCACACCGAGAGCGGTACATTTCGATGCGGGCGGCACTTTCGGCTGACTCCCGAAGCTCTCGTGCCTCGCGCTCTGCGGATTCCCGCCGGTCCTTGCGCACCTGGAAGTAGAGATTGATCAGCAGGCCGAGCACGGCAACCGCCACGCCAGAAATCCCGATCCAGTTGACCTGTGATATCCAACCGATGAAACCGGCAGCGCCGCCGGCGATCATGCCCTTGTTCGCGACGGATGCACCCACCACCTCAAAAAGTCCCTCTGGTGCAGGGTTGGGCATTTGTGAACTCCTGGCTGGGGCTTTCATGGGGCCTCCAGAAACGAAAAAGCCCTGCACGATGGCAGGGCTCAGGATTGAAATTTGGGCAACAAAAAACCCGCTCTAGGCGGGTTTCTGGGTTTCGGGTGCGACTTCACACCGTGGAGAAATCATGCCAAAACCCGCACATCGGTGTCAACTCACTTCGCATGCACCCAGCGAGAATCCAGTAACCTCGGACAACTTCCCGCGCCACAAGATGCCAATTTTTCCGTTCGGCACCAGCTGATTGCCGTAGACATATCGAGCGTTTTTCAGATGGATGAACTCATCATGCCCAGCGTCGTCCGCCTTCCGGAACTCGCTCCATGCGGCAAAGCCTGAACGCACGTCCTCACTGGGACCGCCAGGCCAAGCATTGGCAATTGAGTTGGAGAAATCTTCGAAGTACTCCTTCGTCGAGATCAGATGGCCAGATATCACACCACCTTGAGTGATAAGGGTTATACCGAACGACAAACTATGATCATGAACAGTTTTTACCAATGTCGCCAAGAATGGATCTTTCACGTTTCTCTCCTAGAAATTGAATTACCGCTTGGCTAAGGGCTGGTAACCAAACAATCAAGCGGCCTCCCTCTCCTCGATCAGAACGCGCCCGACTGGAGCAAGCACAAGCCGATCGATCTCGCCGAGCGTATCGAACATCAGTTGCACCAGCCAGCCCCAGTTGCGGGTCCAGTTGCGGCTGTCCAGCTCGACACCGTGGTGGTCGGCCAGCCAGCCGCGGAACACCCACGGGTTTGCCATCGGGTCGGGGTTGGCGCCCATGCCCCCCTGGACCATGTGGCGGTAGCGCACCAGGACGCCCCGGGCGACGTAGTATTCCCGGCTGTAGTCCAAACACCGCCGCTTCTCGCCCCGCTCACGTAGCGCCAGATCAACACCGCCGGCCAGCAGTCCGTGGGCGGCCTCTTCCCACGCATTCGACTGTTCGGTGGTTATCACCGGGGCGTACAGGTGGTGCCCGAATGCCTGGTACTCCAGCGGCAGGCTGGCGATAGCGTTCTGCACCCGGCCGGCAATGGCCATGTGGGCGCACCTGCCCAGGTTCTCCCAACGCTCAGGCCGTGTTTCGTTCGCCACGTAGCCGCGCTTCCCCAGCTTCGCCCCCTCCAGGCCGTGGTGCATGACGCTGTCCCATGGCGTGTAGTAGCAATCGTGCCAGGCCATCCGTGCGCTGGTCAGTCTCATGGCCACCCCTTACCGCGTAGTTTTGCGTAGTTCACGATGGCAGGCCCTCCAGCGGCACCACACGGACCGAGACGCCAGGCTTTTCGGCAAAGCGCTTGCTCATGGAGACGTTGACGACCTGCACGTCATCCTTGAAAACGATCCCGTTGATCCCATCGCAGATCGCTTTCAGCACGTTGTCGGCGTCGGGCTTTTTCGTCGGCATGACCTGGCCCGCCAGTGCTGCAGCGGTTTTCTTCTTCGACCAGGACACGGCAATGCCCACGGCGATTTTCAGTTCCACCAGCACTGGGCCGGTGATCAGCTCGCGGCCCTGCATGGCCTGCTGCGCAGCTACGGCAATAAGCGATTCGTAGTTGGCGGTCTTCTTCGGCGTGAACATACGGGCATGGCCGCCGATGGTGGAAACCCTGGGCCTGCCCTTCCCCACAGCTTCCCCAGGCACGACGAACGAAACGGGTTTGTGATCAGACATGGGTGCCCCTCCTGATACCGAGCTTGGCCAGCAGCATGGCGCGGCAGGCCTTGGGGTCCTTCGGGATCTCCAGGATTTCGACGATGCGGTCAGCCTCGGCCTGGGATTGCTCCAGCTGGATCTGTTCGCGTGGACGCATGCTGTCGTGGGTGATGCCCTTGGCGATACGCCCTTCCAGGGGCTGGCCTGTCTGTGCGCGGCGCATGACGATTGCGTAGTTGCGCTCGAAGCGCTGGAACAGGGCTTTGTCGCCGTGATTCGCGGTACTCAGGTCAAACTTGCTGGTGGCTTCGGCGGCGACGTCAACGGCCTTGTGGGTGTACGTACCGCGCAGGGCTTCGTCCCAGGCCTGGGCCGTACTCGGCAAGCCTTTGACCTGTTGGCACATTTCCCGGAAGACGTTCGCAGGCGGCGGCCAATCGAACTCTGCCCCCTTCTCTACCAGGGTGTTCAAGCCGTTGGCGAGCTGCGCACCAGTGATCCCCTGCAGGACCTTGGACCAGGTGTGGTCCGGATCTGCGATCACACCAAAGCTCGACGTCCAGCGGTGCCCGTAGAACTCAGCCATCTTGATCCAGAGCTTGTCCATCAGCGCTTGCGGCATTCTCTCGGGCTTCGATTGCGGCGCGGACACGGTCTGGAGCAGAGAGGGGGCCCGGCTTAGCAGGTCGTTGGTGGCCACCTTGGGCACCATGGCCTTGATGGTCTTGGGCATTTCGCGATGGGGGTTGCTGGGTAGCATTGGCGTTTCTCCCGCTTGCTTGGTCGCTGCGCATACCGCGCTTCAGGTGCTGGGCGAGCGCGTGCTCCCACTTGGCCTGGGTTCGGTGATCGTCTGGGGAAGCGATCCAGAAGGATTTGAATTCGAGGAATTGGTCTTGATCGAAGACCTGGCCCGAAAGGCCGTTGAGGGTCAGCACCGCGGCGAATGACTTCGCGTCGGGCTCCCAGTGTTCGTGCATGGCGAACTTGCAGCGCGAATCCGGAAAGTCCTCGCGCGGTGGTGGTGGTGTTTCTTTATCTACTCTTCTCTTATCTAATCTGTCGTGACTTCCCGTGACCTTGCGTGACTCGTCGTGACCTTCTTCCTTTTCCTGGGCCGATTTCTGGCGCTCGCGCTGCTCCCTTTTCCGCTGGGCAGCTGATTTGGCACCGCTTTCAGAGCTTCCAGTGTCTTCGCGCTTGGGCTGTCGCTTGCTCCAGCCAGTGACGTAGTCACCATCCAGAACACGGCCCTGCATGGCTTCGAAAACCGATTCGACCTGTTCGTCTGTCACGTCCAAAGCTGACGCAATGTCCTCTTTCGTGACTGTCACGTGACCACGCGTGACATTTCGTGACGCATCAACGAGCAGATGCACATACATGGCCTGAACCAGGGCAATTGGCTGTGCCGATACGCGGGCGATGGTCCGCCATTTGGGGTCGTTGGGCATGTCGTGCCAGAGCCTGAGCCAATCCATGGTCAGTCCCACCCCAACGGGCCCGGCCGCTTCTTCTCGGCCTTGAGCCCAAGCTCTGCCAGGGTTTCAAGCGAGCGCAGATAGTCCGCGTTCGTGACGATGGCCGACTGCGGGACCATCTGGAGATCGAGAACCGCCAGCGCCTTGCAGAAGCGCTCGATGATTCCCTCTTTCTTCCAGTTGGAAATAGCCGACTCGCTCAAGTCGACTGAAGTCGCCAGGTTCTTCTGGCCCACCGACAAAAGTCGGGTCAAGAACAGGGCTTCGAACTCGCGTGCCCTTGAGGCCTGTTCGGAGCTTAATTTGTCCGCGCTCATGGTCAGGCCGCCGCACTGGCCCAAGGAAAACCAGGGCAAAGGCTTTCGCGTTTGATCTGACCTTGGGTAAGGGTTTCGATCTGAACGGCCCGAGCCGCCGGAATTGGACGCTCCCCCGAGCACCACTGACTAACAGTGGGCGGCTTTACGTCGAGCAGGCGGGCCATTTCGGCCTGACTACCAATGATTTTGGCCGCTGCAAGAGCTGCCTCTGCTGGTTTCATGGGGGGTTTCTCCGTGAGTGACGGAGCAAAAATAAGGCATTGGCTAATTTAGTACAAGTCATTGCCTACTCAAACTAGCGAAAGGCTTAATTAGGCAATGCTTACAGGTAAAGAATTAGGCGCCGCTATCGAGTCCGCTCGTCGCGCCAAAAATGTGTCAAAAGTGGAGCTCGCCAAACGATTTGGCGTGAAGCCTCCGTCTGTCCAGGGATGGGTGAAAGAGGGGCGTATCGATAAGGGAAAGCTGATGCAGCTGATCGATTACTTTTCCGATGCCGTCCCGCTAGAGCACTGGGGCCTGGGGAACTGGATGGTCGATAGTGGGGCGCTCACTGCGAGCAGCGACCAGAATATGCCGTCGGTACTGACCATACGGCACCTGGATGTAGCTGCATCGATGGGGCCAGGAAAACAGCCACCGGAACACTTCGACACGGTTCGAAGTATCACAATCCACCTGGACTGGCTTCGCGGCCAGGGTCTGAGCTACTCGAGTATTGAGAACCTAGCGATCATCACCGGCGATGGCGATAGCATGGCTGGCACATTCAACAATGGCGACTCACTCCTGGTCGACCGGGGAATCACCGAGATTCGCACCGATGCCATCTACGTTTTTACAATGGACGGTGACCTGTTCATAAAACGGCTACAGCGCATGACAGACGGCGCACTCAGGATGATTTCCGACAACCCCGTCTATCCGCCCATCATTATCGAAGGTGAACGCCTGGAGCGTGTGCATATTCAGGCGCGGGTGCTTTCTGCATGGAACGTGAGGAAGTTCTGATGGGCGTATTTTCGAGATGGTTTGACCGTTGGGCTCTTCGAACCCAGAAGCGAGAAATGCAAAGCTTTGTTGATCAGTTGGCCGCTATGGATGGTGCCGAGATTGGCCTGCTTCTAGCGGTAGCAACTCACATGCGAAACACCCTGGAAGACGAAGGCAAGATGCTGATGGACCCTATTGTTACCGTCCCCATCGATCCAACGCCGATTTTGATTTTGCGCGGAATGATCTCCGAATATCAGAAATCCCGCTCTATGAGTGATGCAGCTGCAGCAATGGTTTGGTTGCACACCATGCGCGTCGGAGCGAGACATGAACTTAGGGGAACGGCCAGAGTCATGTGGCGAGAACTTTCTAGGGGAATGCCGCATGTAGCAGGAGCGTCAGTTGATGTTTACCGCGTTACAGGGCAATTTCCCCGTACTTATGGATACGAAGAATTCCCCAAAGGACTGACGCCGGAGCCTGTCTGAGCATGAAACAGCCACCCAGCGGCTTCTGTACCAAGTGCAGGCAATACACGTTCAGTCCTGCCCAGTATGGGCTGCACTGCTGGAGGGTCTACGATCGAAAGCGATGCCAGGGCACCATCAGTAGCGCCTTGAACGAAGATGACTGGTCACTCTGTCCGGGCTGTTCCGGCAAAGGCTGCGAAGCGTGCGAGCAGTCTGGTTGGCTCCTCACCCGTAAGTGAAAGCAGCGCAACCGCCAGATCCTGCGGCTTTCCAACCAGAAGTTTGAAGCCCTCAGCAGTGATCTGGAAGTTACAGCGCACCTCGCCTACCAGTGACAGCACAAACAACCCATCATCAGAAAGCGCCATCTGCACGGCAGCTTGCTCCCACCCCATCATGAACCCATCATCTCGAATCCTCTTCACCACAGCCTCCTGATCGCTTTCTCTGAGCCGATCCTACGCCACACAGCCCGCAACTGAGCGGGCTTTTTTTCGTCTCCAGCAAAATAATTAGGCAATGACTATTGCCATAAATTAGGCATTGGCTTATTTTTGCCTCACCAACGCAACACAGAACCCGGCGAAAGCCACCGCTCTTTAGCTCCACCGCATCACCTTTGCCGGATCACCACCGGCGGCAACAAGGCAGCGATGAACCGGCCTCAACGGTTCAGAGGGTTGGCAACTGACCCGGGCGTGCAGCGTAAAGCGCCAGAAGCAGTTATCCAGCGGGAGAACAAGCCGAAAGGCCCGCGGCTGGAGGAACAACACGAAGAAGGCCGGCGAGAACGTAGCCAGTAGCTGATCGCCGGCCGGCAAGGAGTTTTCACTGATGCACCTGGTTACCCGGGTGCATTGGGAAAACAACCGGAGCAACAGCCATGACTCAACAACAACTTGAATGGGCTCTGCAACACGACTGGGCACTGATGGGCTGCATGGACGCTGAGGGCAATCTCGGCGTCGATGTTCGAAGCGATGACCCAGTGTGGACGGAGCCAAAAAGGTTTTACGACTTCCAGGCCCTGTGCGCTTGGGCTGGTTATTAAGTGCATCACCTCTGCCCATTCCAGCGAGTGGGCAGACGGATGCGGAAGCCAACCCCGCGCATGCGGGACACCTGCATCAACCTGGTAGCCGGCGCCGAGCGGTGAAATACCGACTGATTCGATTGTGTATCACGCGCCGGCTACCTCCCTTTCCCCGAATCCACCCGAATGCACTCACCCCCGCGCCCATCGGCAACCGGCGGGAGGCCTGAGTGCATCCGGCTGTATTTGAAGCACCCACGTGACTGGAGGCCCGCCATGTTCAACAAGAATGCGAAAAACCTGTTCGTCGAACAGCTACGCAAAGTGCTGGAAATGCCCGCCAACGACCTGGCGGGCACTGAGTCGGAACTCTGCTATGCCGCCGGCATGGTCAGCTACGCCCTGCTTTGCGGCGATATCACCCACTCCGAGGCGACCCTGATGCATAGCCGCATCAGTTCGGTCCGCAGCAACTGCGTGGCCAGGCTCTGTCGGGATCAGCGGATGGCCGCGGCATGAGCGCCTACGACATGTGGCTGGATCCACCAGACGAAACGGACGAGCCAGAAGAACCCGAAAACGAACTGGTCCTGCTGGGCGACTACGGCTCAGATGAACGCCAGATCATGCTGGAGCGCCGCTATGACCGGTAACTGCGTGGCGATCATCGCCGCCAATCGCAAAGCAATCATCAAGGCCCTGCAATCGCGGGGCTTTTCTTTGGTCGCCGATCTGCCTCGGCCGCTGCGTGTGGACATTCGCCGCGGCATGTTGATCGCGAGGATGCAATGAGCGGTGAAGGCGCCAAGAAGCGCCAGCAAGCCGCCGCCAAGCGCTGTGCGCGCCTTCGGCAACAGGGGTTGACCCTGGGCCAGATCGCCGACGTAACCGGCGTGGACCGGGAGAAGGTCGCGGCGCGAATCACGCTTGGCGAGCGACTGCTCAGCCTTGAGGTGGAAACGTGAGCGCCCGCCAGCGCGCCCGCCGCCTGCTGATCTGGCGCGGCGCCCTCCCCGCCCTACTCCTTTTCTCTCTCCTGATGCTCGCCGGTGCCCTGGCCGATCGCATCACGCAATAGGACCTCCTCCATGAACATCGACTCTCGGGCCAGCAGCCCCGGGCGCCTTGTTGCGCCTGCCCCGCTACCGCATGTCAGCCGGCGCGCATTGAAGCGCGTAAAGAACCCGCTCCCGGTGCCCACCAGCTGCCGCTACTGCGCCGGCCATGTCGAGCTGATCAACAACAGCAGGATCTACGGCAGAGAGTTCGGCGAGTGGCCGTATGCCTACCGCTGCGAAGACTGCGGCGCCTGCGTGGGCCTGCACCCCTCCACCGATATTCCCCTGGGCACCCTGGCCACCGCGCAGCTGCGCAAGGACCGGAACCTGAGCAAAGACATGTTCCACAAAGTCAAGGAGCGGCGCGGGTTCACCCGGTCGCTCGCCTATGAGTGGCTGGCCGGAAAAATGGGCATTCCTGTCGGGCAATGCCACTTCGGTTGGTTCGACCAAGACGAATGCGCGCTGGCCATGGGGCACTGCGTCGAGGACCTGACGACCAGCACCAGCATGGGCAAGGCCTTTTCCAGGGCGAGGGCGAAAGCATGAACCCGCCAATCAAGGTTCGGGCCTCTTCCTGGGGCTCGCTGTTCAATTGCGGTTATGCCTGGGAATACACGCACATCCTCGGGCACCGGTCCCCCAGCAGCCCCCGGGCCCAGCTGGGCACCGCCATTCACGCCAGTACCGCCGCATTCGATGCGGCGCGGATCAACGGCAGCAACCTGTCGGCCTTCGATACCGCCGAGCTGTTGCTGCACACGCTGCGTAATCCTGAACACGACGTCGACTGGCGCGGATCCGATATCACCCTAGCCCAGGCCGAAGCCACGGGCCTGCAGCTGCACACGCGCTACTGCAACGAGATCAGCCCCCGCTATGAGTTCCAGGCCGTGGAGCTGACCACCAAGCCGTTGGAGATTGATTGCGGCGGTGGCGTGATCATCCAACTGACGGGCCAGCTCGACCGGGCACGGATCTGCAAGACGGGCAACGGTGTGGGCATCGCCGACGTGAAGACCGGCGGCGCCGCGGTCAGCCAGGGGGTCGCGAAGACCAAGGGCCATGCCCCGCAGATCGGCACCTACGAAATCCTCTACGAGCACACCACGGGCGAGCCCATCACCGCCCCGGCCCACATCATCGGGTTGAAGACGAAGGGCAAGCCAGAAACCGGCATCGGCGAAATCATCGGCGCCAAGCAAATGATGGTCGGCACCGAGGAATTCCCCGGGCTGATCCAGATCGGCGCCGAAATGCTCCGCACCGGCCTGTTCCCCCCTAACCCCCAGAGTTTCACCTGCTCGGCGAAGTACTGCCCGCGCTGGTCCACCTGCCCCTACCACGAGTAACAGCCCATGAATGCCCAAGACTTCTACGTGCGCCTCATTGATCCAACCGGAAAACATCGAACGGTCATCAACCACCACCGCGTTTGGGACCGCGAGCGGTTCTACCAGGCCCAGGTCAAGCTGTACGAAGACCCGAAGAAAAAGATCGAAGACCGCCGCCTGGTCCAGACAGCCACAGAAAACGACTACAACGAAGCCCGGAGGGCAAAGCCATGACTCAGCCCACCACCCTGGCGCAGATGCAGACCAGCGCTGTAGCCAAGCCCAAAGCCGACATGCCAATGAGTTTCCTAACCAGCGGCGGGTTCGATCAGTTGCTGCGTGTCTCCAACATGCTCAGCAGCTCCACCATGGTGCCGGTGGCATACCGCGCGTACAAAGAAATCAAGCAAGGTGGCCAGGTCACCAGCTACGAGAAGAACTCGGCCGGGATTGCGAACTGCGCTGTAGCGCTGAACATGGCCCAGCGTATGAACGCTGACCCGCTGATGATCATGCAGAACCTGCACATCATCGAGGGGCGCCCGAGCTGGTCCAGCGCATTCATCATCGCGTCGATCAACAGCTGCGGCCGGTACTCATCACTGCGTTTCGTGCTCAGCGAGCCAGGCGAAGCAATCGAAGTGCCGTACAAAGTCACCGAATGGGTTCCAGGCAACAACGGCAAGAATCGGCCCCAAGAGGTCACGAAGACGATCAAAGTTCGTCACCAGACCTGTATGGCCTGGGCCATTGAGAAAGAGACAGGCGAGCGCCTAGAGTCTCCGGTCGTGTCTATCCAGATGGCCCTAGATGAGGGGTGGCTGACGAAGAAAGGTAGCAAGTGGCAGACCATTCCCGAGCTGATGTTGCGCTATCGCTGCGCGAGCTTCTTCGGCCGTCTGTACGCGCCTGAACTGCTGATGGGTCTGCAAAGCGCCGAGGAGGTGCACGACTTCATCGACGCTAAACCTGATGGCTCGGGCAACTTCACTGTGAGCCTGGACGACCTACAGAACCAGGCAGCTCCGCCAATCCCTGATCAGGATGACGATGAAGTGGCTGACGCCGAAATCGTTCCGGATGCCCGGGAAGCTGAAACGAAACCAGCCGAAACCGCAACGGACCCGGCTGAATCCGCAACAGCTGATGCAGATCTGCCCGACGATCTGGCATTCGAGTAACCCGCCATGGCCGCTCAATCAGTCGTCGAGATCTACGACCGCATTGAGGAATTCACAACCCTACTCGCAGCCGCTGAGCTTCACGCCAGCGGCGCCTGGGAATTGGAATTCACCCAAGACATGCGGGCCAACTTCGCGCGCTACGGCGCCCACACCCACCTGAGCCCGGCGCAAAAGCTGACGCTTGAGCGCATCGCTAAATCCTGAGGAAGTCCCCGAATGAACATGGAACACAAGGCAATCATTGATCGCGCCAAGCTGGCAGGTGTTGAGCCGTCCTACCTGGCCCATGAACTGCTGGTGCATGACCTGGTAAATGCCGGCCTGTTTGAGCTGAAAAACCTGCACTCGCCATACGGCAAGTTGAACGAAGGCCAGCAGCAGGAAGTCATCGACCGCCTGACCGAAGCGGCAGAGAAAGCAGCGCATAACGCGATCTCCATCATCAGCTCGCGCAACGTCTCGACAATCGAAGTCACCATGAAAGAGGTCAAGTTCAACTCCAAGCAGCTGACCTTGACGTCGATTGTCGACGCCAAGGACCCAAACCGGCACGACCTGATCGACAGCGCAGGCCGCATTTGCCTGCTGGTTATGGCTCCCGACGATTATTCCGATGGCCTGGACTTCATCCAGCCCGACCGCGACCAGCGCGACCTGCCGCTGCACAGCAGCGAGCTGACCGGCAGCCTGTTCGACCAGCGCCGGAACGACCCAGACGAGCCCGACGGCGAACATGAACCGGTATTTGTTGGCCATGACCAGGACCCGCTGTACAGCGAGGCCGTGGCGTTCGTGCTGGATAGCCGGCGCCCCAGCATTTCAGCCGTCCAGCGCCACCTGAAAGTCGGCTACAACCGCGCTGCCCGCATGCTGGATTGGATGGAAGCCCAGGGCATCGTCTCGCCGGTGGACAGCAACGGCGGCCGCGAGGTGCTGGTACAGAGCCCGGCGCCTGCTGCAGATGCCACGGACATTGACCAGCCTGAACAGGTGGACCTGGAGCACGCCCCAGAGCAGCACGGCGAAGCCTTCGCCGAGCATGATCAGCAGTTCGGCAAGGAGTTCGGCGAGTTCAGCTATGAGGACGCCGCGCAGCTGGTGGTCCTGCACGCGCAAACGGTCGACGTCGCCTGGCTGCAGCGCCGACTCGCCATCGACAGCGACCAAGCCACCACCCTGCTGCTGCGCCTGGTTGATAACGAGGTGATCACCCTGGAAGCCGAGGGCGAAGCATCGATCGACAACACCTATACGGTCCTCGCCAAGCTCGAAGACCTCACCCTGGAGTAAGCCGCCATGCGCCTGAATCATCTTTTCATCGAGAACTTCCAGGGCCTGCGCCTGGCGAACCTGGATCTGTACGCCCCTATCACTCTGGTGGCCGGCCCGAACGGCGCCGGAAAGTCCAGCCTGCAGGAAGCAATCAACCTGGCGCTGGGTGGCCAGGCGCGGGTGGCCTTGAAGAAGGACTACAAGCAGCTGATCACCGATGGCAAGGACAAGGCCCAGATCATCGTCAGCCACGACAATGTGGCCAGCAGCTACTCCCTGCCGGCCGGCAAAGGCGACCACACCACCGCCACAGGCGACGAGTACCTGCCCTTTGTACTGCGCCCGGCCACCTTCGCTGCCCTGGACGACAAGGCCCGCCGAAAAATGCTGTTCGCCCTGACCAAATCCAGCAGCAAACCCCAGGTTGTGGTCGACAAGTTGCTGGCAAAGGGCGCCGACGCCGGCAAGGTCGATAAAATCAAGCCGTTGCTGTTGAGCGGCTTCGCAGCGGCGCAGGACCAGGCCAAGGCATACACCAGCGAAAGCCGCGGTGCCTGGAAGGCAACCACCGGCGAGAACTACGGCAGCGAGAAGGCCGAAGGCTGGATCGTCACCATCCCCGCACTGCCAGACGGCGCCCCCGAGGTCACCCAGGACGACCTGGCCCAGGCCCAGGCGGACCACGCCAAAGCAGTCGAGGAAATCGGCAAGGGTGATCAGCATCTGGGCGGCCTGCATGCCCGGCGCGATGCCGCTGCAACCCACGAAACCCGAAAGGCCCAACTGCAAGAAACCTTCTCCCAACTGGAGCGGCGCAAGGCCAAGCTTGAAGCCACCAACAAGGAGCTGGAAGGCTGGAGATCCAAGGTCAGCGAGGCCGAAGTGCAGGTGCAAGCCTATAACGGCGAAAGCCCCTGTGAGTGTCCGAGCTGCCACGTCAAGCTCAAGGTTGTCGGGCGCCTGGTGGAGCTGTTCAAAGGCAAGACCGCCGACGCGGCCAAGCTGGCCACCGCCCAGGTGGAACTCAAGAAAGCGAACGAGGCCTACAGCCTGCTGGCCCGCACCCAGGTCAACGACCAGAAGGCGGTCACAGAGTCCGAACAGGCCGGCCGTGACCTGGCCGCCCTGGACAAGTCCGCCGGCGAGCCGGTGACCGACGCAATGCTCAAGCGGGTGGAGGACGCAATACAGGTGCAGCGCAAGCTACGAGACACCGCCCACGCCAAGGTCGAAGCCATGCGCGAACGCCTCGACCTGGTCACCACCGCCACGCAGAAGGCGGCAGACGCCGCCGGCCATCATGCCGACCTCAAGGCCTGGACCCTGATTGCCGACCTGCTGGCGCCCGATGGCATCCCGGGCGAGATCCTGGCCGGCGCCTTGAAGCCCTTCAACGACAGCTTGGCCAAGGGGTCACATGTTGCCGGCTGGCCGCTGGTACAGATCACCGCCGACATGGCGATCACCGCCGGCGGGCGCACCTACACGCTGCTGTCGGAGTCGGAGCGCTGGCGTGTCGACGCCCTGCTGGCCCTGGCCATCGCAGAGCATTCAGGCCTGCGCTTCCTGGTTCTCGACCGCTTCGACGTGCTGGACCCGCCGCCCCTGCCGGCGCGCGGCCAGCTCTTCCGCCTGCTGATGGCGGCCAACAAGGCCGGCACCCTCGACAGCGCCATTGTCTGCGGCACCTTGAAAGAGAAGCCCGCCAAGCTGCCGCCAGAAATCAATGCGGTCTGGATCGAAAACGGCATAGCCGGCGGCGACCAGCAACTGCAGAAAGCCAGCTGACTGCTTCCCACGCACACCACACGGCGCCTACGGGCGCCTTCTTTTCGCCTGGAGAAAACCAATGTCCGACCTGATTTGCGTCTTCGACACCGAAACCACCGGCCTCCCCAAGTTCAAAGATCCCAGCAATCACCCCGATCAACCCCACATCGTGGACATCTGCGCCCTGCTCTACACGCCCGAGGGGGCGCTGGTGGACTCGTTCGAAGCCATGGTGCGGCCAGACGGTTGGACCATCCCAAACGAAGTATCGGTAATTCACGGCATCGACGATGCCATGGCCTTGGTACACGGTATCGACGAAGGCCTGGCCCTGGAACGCTTCATGGATATCTGGCGGCGGGCCGGCCTGCGCGTAGCGCATAACGTCTCGTTCGACGACCGCATCCTGCGCATTGGCCTGAAACGCTTCTTCGGCGACGTGGTGGCCGAAGAGTTCAAGGCCGGGCCGAAGTACTGCACCTGCCAGAACAGCACCAACCTGGTGAAGTGCCCCCCCCACTGAAAAGATGATCGCCGCAGGCCGGGGCCGCCAGTTCAAGCAGCCAACGGTTGCCGAGGCCCTGTTGCACTTCACGGGTGAAGAACTGATCGGCGGCCACCGTGCCCGCCCTGACGCCGAGGCCTGCGCCCGCGTTTATTTTGCGATGAATTAATTGTGCTACTGACCAGGAACAGGCTCAGGAGGGAGCGGGGTTCCAGGTCGCCACATGTAACTTCTCGGCTGGCCAACTTTTTCTGAAAGCTCTCTAAAATATTTCGCCACACGTATCGAGTCGTTATCAGACCCTGGCCACAACATTGGTATCGAGGAGTTATTCAGCCGTTCACAGAACGTAATATGTGATAGGAGAAGGAAGACCCTCACATAGTTAGCCGGCGAAGCAAAATCATTTTTAAGCAAATGAAGAATCAAATGCCGATTAAAACCATCTGAGGCGCTATTACTAGGACGATAAAGAACCTCCTTAAAGAAAATCCTAAACGCATTCATTACATCGCACTGGGGATTTACGTGAGTGAAAAAATTTATCTGAACATCGGACGGCCCCGATGATCCAGGATAAATTAGAATACTTTTCGCACAATTTTCTCCATGTTTAACGATCATGTCACCAAGCCTGCTAGCAAACTCTGCTGTTTTAACATTTGCATCGGAATGCCCCAAGGTTAGCTCCTGAACATTCCTCAGCCCACCTTCGATAACTGGTAACAAAGACATGATAGCCACGTGATCCAGCTCAATAAAATAAGCCTCTAGGCTTTCGTAAATGATCTGGAGATAGGGCCCCAGCGCGTGGCTTTTCTCAAAATATCTAAGCAGATAAACGGAAGCGATCGCAGGAGTAAAAATCTCGACAAGCCAATCATCGGCAGCAGCATCATTGGAACGACTAATTTCATGTATTTTACTAACCAACTCCCCTTCACCTATAAAAAGTGGAAGTGGGATTTTTTTAGTCAAAGCCCTCTCTTGACATCCAGTCACACGCCCTCGTCGAGCATTCATATAAGAGACACTACGTGCCGGGAGAAATGCACTTTCGCCCATCCCCTCAACTAAAAAACCATCAACTTCACCAAATGAAAATGGCTTAAATTCAAAATCTCTTCCACGAAGCATAGATTCAATTATTTCTAGAGATAAAAACTCCTGTTTATACAGCGACTTTAACGCTTCCTTAAGCATGTATCTCTCCCGCTACAACTAGCAATATTGAAGACATTATTACTCCGTACAAACCATATCACGCCAGCCAGCGAGGAACCCTTATGACCTCAACAGCACAGAGACCGCTTGACCATGCCCGCGAAAAGCCAGCGCCTGCCCTGCTCCCACCGATCCAGGCCAACCAGCCGCTGCCGGAGATCAACATCACCGGCCCTATCAACCGCGTCATGGAACTGGAGGGCAAGCGGTACGCCGTGGACGTTGTGCAGTCCGCAGGCGCCGATATCCGCCGGCCCCAGGTGGTGGAGAAGATCATCCGCAACCTGACCACCTACGCCGTGCAGCAACCGCCCAGCGTGGCCAGCGGCGTGAAGATCGTCATTGATCTGTTGAAGGGGGCAGGATGAAAACGCATGCAGACCGGTTAACAGAACTGGCCGTGGCTTACGCCATGTACCGAACAAAGCTGTTTGAGAACGGCAAGGCTATCAAGCAGGTGCAGAACGATGCTGATGGCGCCTACTTCGACCTGAAGCCCTACCGCGAGCGCTACTGGAGCGATCCAGATATTCACGACCTGAACATGGGCCAGGTGATCGTCTGGCGCGGCTGGGTTCACGCTATCGAACAGTGCGAGCCAGACAAGGATCACGACGAGGAGGACTGCGGCTACATGGCAACTGCACGCCTGATGGACGAGCGCCGCGACATCCAGCGCACCGGGGCACGTATCCGCGCGGCAATCACCAAGATCGGCAATCAGTTGTTGAAGGACTACGCGCCATGACCGCCCTTCGCCGCAAGGCCAAGATCCACAGGGCGTCAACCAATGACCAAAATATCTGATATAACATGGAGCAAACAAACACAAGGTAGTCGCCATGGACTGGAAAGAAGAATTCAAACAAAAAATGCTTGGCCCCTATATTGAGCTCGACGACATAAACTCGGGATTTCTATTGAAATTTGGCAACATCCCCAAACAACTTTTTAAGTACAGAGAGTTCGACAAAAAAGACAACTCCATTAAAAACCTTGTAGAAAACACAGTATGGATGAACTCACCTCAAAATTTTAACGACCCATACGACTGCGCCCTTACAGCTAACTTAAACAAAGTTAACCCTTCCATGTCGGGCATTGCTGCACTTTATGACGAGCTGGGCATAAGCAAAGAAACTCAAGAAGTCGAGTTCCTAAAGTTCCTGAGCACAGATGACCCAATGGCAAGCGCTATAAGATTTCTCGTTAAAGAGAGTATTTTAGAAGAAAAATTAGCAGAGGAACTTATTTCGGCAATTGAGGATTACAACAATGTGATGATCGGGCAGTTTTCAGATAAGACAAAAGACCTTTCAAAGGTATGCTCATTTAGTGAATCCGAAAAATCCACATTAATGTGGGCTCATTATGCCAGCTATCATACTGGCTTCTGCATAGAATATGATTTTACAACACTTGGCCCAGAGTCTTTAATTACGAGATTTTTATATCCAGTATTTTATAGCGAACTACTGCATGACCATTCCGACTTCATAAATGGAATAGACATTAACAAAGCAAACCCTCTCTCCATCGTACTTCCAGTATTAACAAAATCCTCAGACTGGGCATACGAGAAGGAATGGAGGCTCGTATTCTCTAACAATTTTATGAGTAAACCTCAGGCATGCCTAGTGCCAAAAGCAGTACGAGTATACGCAGGAGTTAAAATTAGTCCGGACAATCTAAGTAAGCTAGAAAACGTTTGCACCGAGCTGGAGATACCCTTGATTCGAATGAAAATGTCCAACACTTCATTCAGCATTATTCCTGATATAAACCTGAATAAGTGGCTTTCGAATACATAAGGCTTCTCCCATTACTGACTGAAGTACTGGATACAGACCAGCAACTACAAGAATTAGTAAGATCCTCGAAAGGAGTACATTAGTACTCCGCCCGTAAAAACCTCACCCCTCCCCCACATTCAAGTCAGCCGCTATAGCGGCCAAGGACGAAGTCATGCCTGAAGAAAGAACGGTAACCATCCCGGCCCGTGAGCAGCACGGCGGCCTCGACTCAATCACCGTGACGCTCCCATGGGTGTGCCGTGAATGCGGTGCGCCACGCGGCGAACCATTCACATCTATGAGCTGGGATGGAAGCCGGCAGCTTGCAGTAGACAGCTGGAGCAATCCCTGCGGACACGTTGAGCTGTACTGCGAAGTGCGCCGAGACATTGAGGAGGTGCAGCCATGAAAGCACTTTCAATTCGCCAGCCCTGGGCGTGGCTGATCATTCACGGCAGCAAAGACGTCGAGAACCGCAGCTGGCACACCAAGTACCGCGGCCGGTTCCTTGTCCATGCCTCGGCAGGCTGTACTCGCAAGCAGTGGGCTGAAGCTGTTTCGTTCGCCCTGGAGGCTGGCTTGATCAAGCACCCGGCAGAGATCCCGCCAATCAATGAGCTATTGCTCGGCGGCATCGTTGGCTCTGTCGAGCTGGTCGATAGCGTCGATCACAGCGAATCACCCTGGTACATGGGGCAGAAGGGATTCCTGCTGCGTTATCCGAAGCCGCTGGCATTCACGCCGTACAAGGGGCGCCTGGGATTCTTCGACGTCCAGGGGGTTACGCCATGATCCTCCCCGCCCTGCTCTACCTCGCATGGAACATCTACACGGGGCCAAGACCATGAAAGCACGCATGACCTATTGGAACGGATCCTGGTGGTGCCGACGCATGGGCTGCACCGGCCAGGGCTCGACAATGCAAGAGGCCTGGGACGATATGTGGACGCTGTATCGCGAGGCGATGCGCCCGACTCGTCCACAGACCTTCCACTCACCGCGCGTGCGCTGCGGATGATCTGCAGGCGCAAGAAGTGAAGAGTCCGCCCGGCCCGGTGGCCAGGACTTGGATGGAAAGGCCTAGACCGGGCGAACGCACGAACAGTGCCACGGCGCAACGCCAGGGCAAATCAGCACCATCTGAAACACCCCACTCAACAATCGGAAAGCCTGCAGCTCTGCGGGCGGGATAGGCACATGTCCGAGAAAGACGAACTACCCGAAACGTACCCCTTCGACAAAGTGCCCGAGAAGCGCATGGCGCAACTCGTTGGCACCACCCCCCGAGCACTCGAAAGCAAGCGGGCCCGCGGGATCATCCCCGAAGGCGTCTGGAACAAGATCGACAACCGAATTTTTTACAGCATCAGGAGATACGAGGCATGGCAAGAAAGCCAATGGGACTGCCCACAGGAGTTGAATTCGCTGGTGATTCAATCCGAATTCGATTCACTTGGAAGCGCCGGCGTTGCGAAACACTCCCCTACCCTCAAACGGCCAAGGGGATCAAGGCCGCCACCGACCTCCGTGCTCACGTAATCAGCCTGGCCAAGCACGGAGCCCTGAGCGACGAGAAATATGCAGAGCTGTTTCCTAACTCCAGCTACGTGGCGACAACTGAGTCAGGGGTCGTCACGTTCGGGGAGTACGCGCAGACCTGGCTCGACAGCCGGGAAGTGGTAAAGGGCACCCGGGATAACTACAAGGGCACACTCAACCTTTACTGGATGCCGGCGCTTGCTGGCATCCCCATGAACGACATTACCCCCATGGCCCTGCGGAAGATCATTGCGGCCACAGACTGGACAAGCCCAGGGGTGAAGCGCGCCGCTATCTCCCGGGTGAATGCCTTGTTCAATACTGCGGTGCAGGATGAGGTCGTTGCGCGCAATCCGGCGACGTCAATCAAGTTGCCCGCAAGAAAGAAAAAGATCGTCGACCCCTTCACCTCGGAAGAAGCCGATGCGGTCATTGAATGGATGTACGCGAACTTTACCCGGCCGGTGACCAGAATCTACGCGGCTTACTTCGAATTCGCTTTCTACAGCGGCATGCGGACCGGAGAGCTGCTCGGCTTGCGCTGGGACGAGATCGACCTGGCGGCCAAGACAGCGCACGTCTGTCGGATTGTTGTGAGGGGAGTCGTTGAGGAACGCACGAAAACCAAATACGCGAGGACAGTAATGCTGAACTCCCGCGCCATGAATGCCCTGGCCAAGGCGCAAGAAATTGCCCAGGACAGAGACAGCGACCGGCGCCGAGTACGCAAGTCATCGCCCTACGTGTTCCAGCCATCCGGCAGTTCCCCTTTCATTAAGGGACCAACCACCACATCTGGGCACTTCGCAAAAGCGCTGGAGGCCTTGAAAATAAAGGCCCGCAACCAATACAACTGCCGCCACACCTACGCTACGATGTGCCTTATGTCAGGCATGAACCCTGCGTTCATTGCCGGCCAGCTCGGGCATAGCGTTCAGGTGTTGCTCTCGACTTATGCTCGCTGGCTGAGCTCAACAACGGATTGGACCGAACTCGGGAAGCTCGAAAGCAGAATTGGTACGAAATTGGTACAGGGTGAAAAATAAATATAGTTTCGCCCTGTATTTAAAGGCATCTAGCAAGTTTCTCGTCCATATTCATAAAATGTAACGTTTTTCCAAAAAAGCCCGTTGCCAAACGGCATATCCATACTTTATCGAGTCCGCCCGCGTGAAAATTCGTCTCTCCATCCTCAGCTTGTTGTTTGCTGTGTCCGGCACCTTGATCGCGCACAGCGTCGACGCCAGCGAAACCACCGCGGCGCCAAGAGACACCTCACAACTGCATATCGCTTCCGGCAGCGCCCTGCTGCTGGATCTGCAAACCAATAAAGTCATCTATTCCAGCAACCCGGACGTGGTGGTGCCCATCGCCTCGGTGACCAAGCTGATGACCGCCATGGTGGTGCTGGACGCCAAGCTGCCCCTGAACGAATACATTTCCATGAACATCAGCGACACCCCGGAAATGAAGGGCGTGTTCTCCCGGGTCAAGCTCAACAGCGAACTGAGCCGCCGGGACACACTGCTGATTGCCCTGATGTCCTCGGAAAACCGTGCCGCCGCCAGCCTGGCCCACCACTACCCGGGCGGCTACGCGGCCTTTATCGCGGCAATGAACGCCAAGGCCAAGTCCCTGGGCATGACTCACACGCGCTACGTGGAACCCACGGGCCTGTCGATCCACAACGTTTCCACCGCCCGCGACCTGAGCAAGCTGTTGGTAGCCTCACGCAAATACCCACTGCTCAGCGAGTTGAGTACCACCAAGGAAAAGACCGTGGCGTTTCGCAAACCCAACTACACCCTGGGTTTCCGTAACACCGACCACCTGGTCAACAAGGAAAAATGGGACATCAAGATCACCAAGACCGGCTTCACCAACCAGGCTGGCCACTGCCTGGTGCTGGTTACCAGCATGGGCAATCGCCCGGTAGCCCTGGTGATTCTCGATGCCTTTGGCAAATACACCCACTTTGCCGATGCCAGCCGGATCCGCAATTGGGTCGAAACCGGCAAAAGCGGCTCGGTACCGGACGTCGCCCTGCGCTACAAGGCCGACAAGAATCTGAAGAACCATCAGATCGCCGCTCCCCAGGCATCACACTGATACTCGGTCAAACAACAACGGCGCCCATGGGCGCCGTTGTTGTCTGTACAGCCCTCAATGGCTATCGAGTGCCTTGCTCGCTCTGGCTGCGGCCTGCTCCTGGCCAGCCTGGGCCAGCTCATTGGCGGCCTTCAACCAGCGTTGGCGATCGACCTGGGCCGGCAACTGGTTCGGTGCCTGAATCAATACGGCAAAGCTTCCGGCACTCTTCCAGGATGACTCGAACCCACTGAAGCTCATCAATTGCCGGCGGCTTTTCGCTCCGCGCAACAGCACCGTTTGCTTGGCGCGGTTATAACCGGCCAGCACCGCATAACGCGGCTCGGCCCAGAACGTCGCCCCCTCGGTAAAGCGCACCAGCACCGGGTAACCCGCCGCCACCTGGGTCAACAGCGCCGAAAGCTGGTTATCCAGGGGGTAGACGACCATGCCGTATTCCCGCGCCAGATTCTGCATGTTGTGCTGCAACTGGGCCTCGCCACCAGGCAAGTGCAAGGGCTTGTCGAGCAAACCGGGCGTGATCACCACGCCCTGCTGCGACAACATGCTGGCCAGAGCGCCAGGACCGCTCTGATACATCTCCCCACGGAAAAACGGCACGCTGTTGAGTTCCACCCGCTCCGGCAGACGCTGGATCTCCGGCTGCACACTGCCGGCACAACCGGCCAGGCTCAAGACACAGGCACTGGCCAGCAGCGCCGCTCGAAATCGAGGAAATACCCGCACTCTCTTGCTCTCTATTCAGACGCCGGACGACCCACTCCCGGCTGGGGCCCTGATAATAGGGCGCTCGCAGGCCAGGGTATAGCGTTAGGCGGCAGTTAATTGAAAACCATAGAGCGAAGTGTTCGAAGGCTCTCGACTATTGGTCAATAGCTTGAAACACACCGGCTACTAGACTGTCGATTGTTAAGCGTGTATGCCCCGAACCGGGCATAAAGGAGGCACTGATGAGCCTGACAACCACCATCCTGCTGCTGATCCTCGGCTGGCTGGCAGTAGCCGCCGCGATGCTCTGGGGCGTGCTGCGCATCACCCGCCGCCACCATCAGCCCCGGCAGCCAGCCCCCGTGACCAAGGCGGAAAAGACCACGCGGCGTCCTGCCCCCGCCCACTGACCTGGGGTTTTCCTTCGTTCAAAAACAACACGGCCGCCTGACTCCAGCGAGTACAGGCGGCCGCTTGCCGTGGCTGCAAATCAGGCGTCGTGGCGTGCCTGACGCTTCTGCCGGGCCCGGCGAGCCAGCATGTTGAGGCTCTCGATGGCCGCCGAGAACGCCATCGCCGCATACACATAGCCCTTGGGCACATGGGCGCCGAAGCCTTCGGCGATCAGGGTCATGCCGATCATGATCAAGAAGCCAAGGGCCAGCATCACCACGGTCGGGTTGTCGTTGATGAACTTGGCCAGCGGCTCGGCAGCCAGCAGCATCACCAGCACCGACACCACCACGGCAATGATCATGATCGGCAAGTGCTCGGTCATGCCCACCGCCGTAATGATGCTGTCGATGGAGAACACCATGTCCAGCAACAGGATCTGGCCGATCGCCGCAGCAAAGCCGATGGCCACGCCCGGGGTCTCGGTCTTCGCCTGCTCAGGCTCGGGATCCATGCTGTGGTGGATTTCCGTGGTGGCTTTCCACACCAGGAACAGGCCACCGGCAATCAGGATCATGTCTTTCCAGGAGAAGCTCTGCCCCATCACTTCAATCACCGGCTCGGTGAGCTGGACGATGAAGGCAATGGTGCTGAGCAACGCCAGGCGCAGGAACAGGGCCATGCCGATACCGATGCGCCGCGCCTTGGCCCGATGCTTTTCCGGCAACTTGTTGGTGAGGATGGAGATAAAGATCAGGTTGTCGATGCCAAGCACGATCTCCATCACCACCAGGGTGGCCAGGGCGACCCAGGCGGTAGGGCTTGCAGCGAGCTGTAAAAGGTATTCCATGGGTCAATCCTGACTCGGTTGGATGAAAGATCAGATTTCCTGGGACGCCGGCGCTTGTGGCTTCTCGCTGTCGTCTTCTGGTTTTTCCTTGCCCGTCACGCTTTGCGTGGCATCGCTGAGCGCCTGTTCCGCCGCCTTGTGGGTGTCGTCGATCGCCTGCTTGGCCGACTCCGCCGCCTTGCCCAGCATCTGTTGAGCGCTTTTTTCCGCCTGGTCACAACCCGCCAGGGCCAGCATAGACAGGGCCAGCAGCGATGCTGCGCCCAAGGTTTTGAATGACATGCCGTATTCCTCGATAGAACGAACGGGGCCCAGCAGGGCCCCGGCGATAGCGAGGCATTCTAAGGAGCTCGATACTTCAGGAAAATTCGTTTTTTTAGCAGTTATACTTCGGTTTTTACGAACTGAATGCCCCCATGCTCAACTACCGCCAACTGCACTATTTCTGGGTTGTGGCCAAGACCGGCAGCATCGTCCGCGCCTGCGAGCAACTCAACCTGACCCCACAGACCATCAGCGGGCAGATCAGCCTGCTGGAACAGACCTACGGCATCGAACTGTTTCGCCGGGTCGGCCGCCAGTTGGAGTTGACCGAAGCCGGGCGTCAGACCCTGCCCTACGCCGAGCAGATGTTCCAACTCGGCGGCGAACTGGAAGCCATGCTCCGCGCGCGCCCCGACGAACAGCAGATCCAGTTCCGTGTCGGCGTGGCGGATGTGGTGCCCAAGTCCATCGTCTACCGCCTGATCGCCCCGACCATGGAGCTCAGCGAACCGATCCGCCTGACCTGCCGCGAAGACAAGCTCGAACGCCTGCTGGCCGATCTGGCCATCCAGCGCCTGGACCTGGTGATTTCCGACAGCCCGATGCCCTCGCACCTGGACATCAAGGGCTACAGCCAGAAACTCGGGGAATGTGGCATCAGTTTCTTCGCCACCGCGGAACTGGCTCGGCTGCACGGCGCCGACTTTCCTCGCGGCCTGCACGGCGCGCCGCTGCTGATTCCCGGACAGGAAACCGTGGTGCGCAGCCGCTTGTTGCGCTGGTTCGCCGAACAACAGCTACAGCCACGGATCATCGGTGAATTCGACGACAGCGCCCTGATGCAGGCGTTCGGCCAATCCGGCAGTGGGATCTTCATCGCCCCCAGCGTGATTGCCGACGAAGTCAGGCAGCAGTACGGGGTGCAGTTGATTGGCCAGACCGATGCCGTGGCCGAGTCGTTCTACGCCATTTCCGTGGAGCGCAAGGTCAAGCACCCGGGCATCGTGGCCATTACCGAAGGGGCGCGGCGGGAATTGTTCACCCCGCTCCAGCACTGATCAGGAAGCGCAGACGCTTGGTGCTTTCAACTTCATCAGCAACAGCGCCAGGGCAATCGACAGCAGAATGAAACCCGAGGCCGCGAACCCAAGGCTGCCCAGGCCCAGGGTATCGATCACCCGACCGCCGACCATCGCCCCCAGGCCAATCCCCAGGTTGGCCCCGGCAATGTTCAACGACGCGGCGAAGGCCGGCGCTTGTGGCGCGGCCTTGATCAGGCGCACATGGCTGACCAGGAACATCGCCGCCTGGGTCACGCCCCAGATGGCCATGGCCGCCGCCAGCCCCAGGGTCGAATGGATGCTCGGCACCAGCGCGACCATGCCGCCGATCATCAGGGCGCAGAACACCATGGAAGCGATCAACGGGTGACGGTCCACCGCCCGGCCGCCCAGGGAGTTGCCGATCAAACCCACTGCGCCGAAGCCCATCAGGCACCAGCCCACCAGCGTGCCGTCGAACCCGGCCAGGCGCTCGAGAATGTCCGCCAGGTAGGTGTAGGCCGTGAACATGCCGCTGAACACCAGGATCGACAGCAGCACATGCCCCTGCATCAGCGGGCTGCGCAGGATGCGAAACTGCGCGCGCAGGCTTACCTGCTCGTTGTGCGAACGGGTCTGGGGCAGGTAGATGAACAGCAACAGGGCCTTGGCGAAGGCCACCACCGCGAGGATACCGAAGGCGCTGCGCCAGCCGAACGCATCAGCGATCAGGGTGCCCACGGGAATCCCGAACACCGTGGCGCAGACAATGCCGAAGCCGATCTTGGCAATCGCCCGCCCGGCGTAGTCCGGCCCGACAATGTCCACCGCGGTCTCGCTGGCCAGGGCCCAGAACACCGGCAACCCCAGGGCCGGCACCAACCGCGCCAGGGACATCACCCAGATATTCGGCGCCAGCGCCGCCAGGGTATTGGCCAGGCCGAACATCACCAGCACGCTGATAAACAGCTTCTTGCGTGGAAAACGCGCGAAGTACGCCGTCAGGAATGGCCCGAAGGCAGCAACGGTGAAGGCGAACAGGGTCACCAGCAGCCCAGCCTGGGACACGCTGACCTGCAAGTCGCGGGCAATCGACGGCAACAGGCCGACAATGATGAATTCCGTGGTCAGCACGGTAAAACCCGCGGCCGACAACAGCAGGATGGGCAACAGCATGCAGAACTCCAGCAACAACGACAGCAGCGACAGCCCGAAGGGCCCGCTGACTGAATGGAAAAGGGGATGGCGAATCTTAACAGAGTGGCCATGGCTGCGTGCAACCCTGAAGAGGCAAGTGGCAGATCGTCACATCGACGCGGTAAGCCCGGCCCGCTGTGATAAAGTCCGCTCCCTGCTAAAAACAGGCCCTGTCGAGTTCGTCTGCCTGTCCAACGTCTCGATCGCCCGTCGCCTTTTCAGACTGCGTCTGTGCCTGCCGGCTCAACCACCGTCGCTGGCGACCGGCAGGCTCCGCACATTAAAAAAAAACAGAGATACCGCTATGAGCGCTTCACCTCCTTCCTTTCTGCAGTCCCTCAAACGCCTCAGCCTGGTCACGCAGATCGTCATCGGCCTGATTGCCGGCATCGCCCTGGCACTGCTGGCACCCGAGGTGGCGAAATCCACCACCTTTATCGGCAAGGTCTTTGTCTCGGCGCTCAAGGCCGTGGCACCGATCCTGGTGTTCGTGCTGGTCATGGCCTCCATCGCCAACCACAAGCACGGCCAGGAAACCCATATCCGGCCGATCCTGGTGCTCTACCTGCTGGGCACCTTCGCCGCCGCCGTGGTCGCAGTGATCGCCAGCAGCCTGTTCCCTTCCGCCCTGGTGCTGTCCACCCACGACGTGGCCATCAGCGCGCCCGGCGGTATCACCGAGGTGCTGCAAAGCCTGCTGCTGAGCGTGGTGGACAACCCGGTCAGCGCCCTGATGAACGCCAACTTCATCGGCATCCTGGCCTGGGCCATCGGCATGGGCGTGGCCATCCGCCATGCCGGCGAGACCACCCGCACCGTGCTCGACGACCTGTCCAACGGGGTGACCGTCATCGTGCGTGTGGTGATCCGCTTCGCGCCCCTGGGGATCTTCGGCCTGGTGGCCTCGACCCTGGCCACCTCGGGCTTCGACGCCCTGCTCGGCTACCTGCACCTGCTGGCGGTATTGATCGGCTGCATGCTGTTCGTGGCCCTGGTGATGAACCCGCTGATCGTGTTCTGGAAAATCCGCCGCAACCCCTTCCCGCTGGTGCTGACCTGCCTGCGCGAGAGCGGCATCACCGCCTTCTTCACCCGCAGCTCGGCCGCCAACATTCCGGTCAACCTGGAACTGAGCAAGCGCCTGGGCCTGCATGAAGACACTTACTCGGTGTCGATCCCGCTGGGTGCCACCATCAACATGGCCGGCGCGGCGATCACCATCACCGTGCTGACCCTGGCCGCCGTGCACACCCTGGGCATAGCCGTGGACCTGCCGACCGCGGTGCTGCTCAGCGTGGTCGCGGCCATCTGTGCCTGTGGCGCCTCCGGCGTGGCCGGCGGCTCGCTGCTGCTGATTCCCCTGGCGTGCAGCCTGTTCGGCATTCCCAGCGAGATCGCCATGCAGGTGGTCGCCGTGGGTTTCATCATCGGCGTGCTGCAGGACTCGGCGGAAACCGCGCTGAACTCCTCCACCGACGTACTCTTCACGGCCGCCGCGTGCATGGCCCAGGAAGACAAGGCGCAAGCCGCAGCCTGATCCTGCGTCCACTAAAAAGCCCGGCCAGGGTCAACCTGGCCGGGCTTTTTTATCACCTGGGGTTTTAGAACGCGCCCATGTAATCGCGCTTGCCCACTTCCACGCCGTTGTGACGCAGGATCGCGTAGGTGGTGGTGACGTGGAAGAAGAACTGCGGCAGGCCGTAGGTCAGCAGGTAGGACTGGCCGCTGAAGCGCTTCTCTTTCGGCGTGCCCGGACGGGTCACGATCTCGATGCCTTCCTTGCCATCGATCTGCGCCGGCTGGAGGCCGTCGATAAAGGCCAGGACCTTGGCGATCAACGCCTGCAAGTCGGCGAAGGTGGTTTCAGTGTCGTCGTACTTGGGCAGCTCGACCTCGGCCAGGCGCGCCGAAACGCCCTTGGCGAAATCCACGGCGATCTGCACCTGACGCACCAGCGGGAACATGTCCGGGTACAGGCGCGCCTGCAACAGGGCGTTCGGCTCGATGTTCTTCGCCGTGGCGTGGGCTTCGGCCTTGTGCAGGACATCGCTCAGGGCATTGAGCATTTGCTTGAAGACAGGAACGGAAGCGGCGTACAGGGAAATAGTCATGACAGTCTCGACTGGGATGGCGGGAAAACAACAAGCCGCGATTATAGCGGCACAGGGCCCACCCGGTGGGTTTATCCAGGGCGGTCCTGGCGATAGGCGCTGGGGGCCACGCCGAACCAGCGCTTGAAACTCTGGGAGAAACTCGACAAGTCACTGAAGCCCAGCCGTTCGGCGATCTGCGTCAGGCTCAGCGCCGTCTCGCCAAGCAGTTCCAGGGCCCGAGCGCTGCGTTGCTGGGCCAGCAACTGGCGGTACGTGGTGCCCTCCTCCTGCAAGCGGCGCTTCAAGCTACGCACGCTGGTGTGGTTCAGGCGGGCCAGGCTTGGCAGACACGGCATCACCCCGGCCGGCAAACCGTCGAGCTGCTGGCGCACCCGCGCGGCGACCCCCTGGTGGGCCAGGCGCCGCGCCAGCAATTGCGCACACATCTGCTCACACATCGCCACGGTCAGGGGGTTGGCCTGGGGCAACGGCCGGTCGAGGAAATGTGCGGCAAACGCCAGGCTGTCGGCGCCACCCTGGTAGGCCGGACGCAACCCCAGAATCTGCCCCCTGGCCGCCTGCGCCATGCCCGTGGGGCAAGCCCCGGCACGCGTGAAGCGGCTCAACTGGAAATCGGCGCCGACGATCTCTTGCATCAGTACCGCGGCGGCGGCCATGTCCCGTTGCAACAGAAACTCGCCCAGGGCCAAGTCCTTGACTGGCGGCAAGCTGAAGCTCAGCACGCCCAGCCCACCCTCCAGTCGATAGCCGATGCCAGCGAAGGCGTAAGTCAGCGGCAGGAAACGCAAGGCCAGGGCCAGGGCATCCGCCGGGGTGGCACTGCTGATCAGGCCATAACCGAACAGGCCGTAGGTGGAAAAGTGATAGCGCGCACCCACTTCGTATCCCAGGCCTTGCGGGTGCCCCAGCGCCGCCAGCAGGTTGCTGGCCAAGCGCAGCTCCTGAGCGGCCAGCAGCAGGCTGTTGGGGTCCTGCAGTTGCTCCAGGCCAAGGCCGGTGCCCGCCAGCAAGCGCCTTGGCGACACGCCCTGGTCACGGCCAAAACTCAGTAGCAGCTGGGCGCTGGACGGCCCTCGGGTAAATGACTGAATGCTCATGGGTGCGACTCACCAGGCAATGCATTGGCCCAAATACTAAAGCACTTGTCCCGTTGCAGCATGGGGTCCACGGGTTATTCCCCGCATGCTTCACTGATCGGGGTCGCACCACAGACACAGGGCAGTGGCCCCGGGAGCATCAACCCTGCGCCGCACAACAATAACAACGAGGTCGTCATGCGTGAATTCGCACCCGCTACATACCCGCAACCCCACTCGGCGACGCCGCTGGAGGCGATCATCATCGGCAGCGGCTTCGGCGGCCTGGGCATGGCGATTGCCTTGCGCAAAGCCGGTGTCAGCCGCTTCGTCATCCTCGAAAAAGGCCAGGACGTAGGCGGTGTCTGGCGTGACAACCACTACCCGGGCGCCGCCTGCGACGTGCCTTCGCACCTGTATTCGTTTTCCTTCGAGCCCAACCCGCACTGGTCCCGGGTGTTCGCCCCCCAGGCAGAAATCCACGGCTACCTGCAACACTGCGCCGATGCCTATGGCCTCAAGCCGCATATCCACTTCGACAGTGAAGTGCGGCATGCCCAATTCGACGCCGCCAATGCCTGCTGGCGCGTCACCTGCGCCCATGGCCAGCAGCATGTGGCTCGCCTGCTGATCAGCGCCACCGGCCAGTTGAGCCGCCCGGCCCTGCCCAACCTGCCGGGCATGGACAGCTTCCAGGGCCAGGTCTTCCATTCCGCCCACTGGGACCACCAATACCCGCTGGCCGGCAAGCGAGTGGCGGTGATCGGCACCGGTGCCTCGGCCATCCAATTCGTCCCGGAAGTGGCCCCGCAGGTGGCCGAACTCAAGGTCTTCCAGCGCTCACCGGCCTACATCATGCCCAAGGCTGATCGCCCCTACAGCGCCGAGGAAAAGCAGCGCTTCCAACGCCAACCCTGGAGGATGAAGCTGGTGCGTGCGGCCCACTACCTGCACTTCGAATCCCGGGCACTGGGCTTCACGCGCCTGCAGGGCCTGACCAAGTGGGTGGTCGGCGGCCCGTTCCAGAAGCTGCTGCGCGCCTCGGTCGCCAGCCCCGAACTGCGCCGGCAGATGACCCCGGACTACCCCATCGGCTGCAAGCGCATCCTGCTGTCCAACGACTACCTCAAGACCTTCGACCAACCCCACGTACACCTGGTGACCGAGGGCATCCGGCGGATCACCGAGCACGGCATCGAGACCCTCGACGACCAGCAGCACACCGTCGACGCGATCATCCATGGCACCGGTTTCGCCGCCACCGAGTTCCTCTCGCCGATGCGCATCAGCGGCCGCGACGGGCTTGACCTGAACCAGGCCTGGCAAGGCGGCGCGGCGGCTTACCTGGGCATCAGCGTGCCGGGCTTCCCCAACTTCTTCATGCTCTACGGGCCCAACACCAACCTGGGCCACAACTCCATCATCCATATGCTGGAAAGCCAGATCTCCCACGTCATGCAGGCCCGCCAGGCGCTGCTGGACAGCGGCGCCCGCCAGCTGGAAGTGGACGAACACCGCCACCAGCGCTTTCAACTGCGCATCCAGCGCCGCCTGACCACTTCGGTGTGGAGCGGCTGCAAGAGCTGGTACGTCGACGAACGAGGGCACAACAGCACCAACTGGCCGGGCTTCACCTGGTCCTATCGCTGGCTGGCGCGCTATGCCGGGCTGGCGGCCTATCGCTTGTCCAGCCCGCTGGACGCCCAGTCGCCGGCCTGCCACGGGCAACGGGTGGCCGCCCCCAGGGATGTTTTGGAGCGGGGTAGCGCGGCCATCCTGCGATTCTTTCTGCGGGCCAGCTTCAGGGCCCTGATCGGCCCGCCACGGGCCCTGGAGGCCCAGCGCCGGATCGTCGACCGGCTGTCATGGCTGATGCCCGGCTGCCTGGGTGTCAGCCGCCGGCACCTGCACCTGGGCGAGCTGCAGGTGCAGATAGTCGAACCCGCGGCCGGAGCGGCCAAGGGGGTGATTCTCTACCTGCACGGTGGCGCCTTCTGCCTGGGCAGCCCGCGCTCCCACTACAGCATCACCAGCCGCCTGGCCCGGGACAGTGGCTGCGCCGTGTGGGTACCGGACTACCGCCTGGCCCCCGAACACCCCTACCCCGCCGCGCTGGACGATTGCCTGGCCTGCCATGGGGCGATCCGCGCCCAGGGCTGCCCGACAGACCAGTTGCTGATAGCCGGTGATTCCGCTGGTGGCGCCCTGGCGTTGGCCGTGGCCCTGGCCTTGAAGGAACGTGGCGACGCGGTTGCCGCCGGGATGATGCTGCTGTCGCCGGTCACCGACCCGGACCTGGCCGGCGCCAGCATGCAATCGCGCCAGGAGGCCGACCCGATGATCCGCCGCGACTGGCTGGAACAAGCCCTCAAGGCCTACGCAGCGCCGGCGCAAACGCTGTTGCAGCGCCCGTTGGAAGCAGACCTGCGAGGCCTGCCGCCGATGCTGATCCAGGTGGGCGACCAGGAGCTGCTGCTGTCCGACTCCGTTCGCCTTGCCGAGCGCGCCAGGCAGGCCGGGGTGAGCTGCCAGCTGGAAATCCATGAGGGCCGCTGGCACGTCTTCCAATTGCAGGCGTTCTCCCTGCGCTCCGCCAGGAACGCCCTGCTCGGCCTCGCCCGCTTCAGCCGCCAATGCCTGGCGGCATCGGGCGAGCCCCCGCAGGCCACGGGTTCGACGCAAGCGACACGGCCTGCAACAGATCCGCAACCGAGCTGAACAGGCCGCCCTCGCCCGAAACACCCGGGCGGGGGCGCGGCGGCAACGCCGGCGTTTGTCCGAGTGGCGTCAAGTTCTGATGGCAAGATCCCGGTTCTGAAGGTAAAACAGAGCCCCTCCAAGGTGGCCCACCGGGCCACGGAAAAACCGCCGGGGCTATCCAGCGCCCGGTTGCGGTTTTTCACGACCCACCCATCAGTGACCAAGGGACCAGCACTTATGAGCAGCGAGCACGACACCCCAGGCGAAGAACTGCGCTTGAGCAGTACCGATATCCGCATCCTGGGTTCGTTGATCGAAAAGCAGGCCACCAACCCGGAAACCTATCCCCTGACCCTCAATGCCCTGGTGATCGCCTGCAACCAGAAAACCAGCCGCGAACCGGTGATGAACCTGACCCAGGGCCAGGTCGGGCAAAGCCTGCGCGCCCTCGAAGCCCGGGGTTTCACCCGGCTGGTGATGGGCAGCCGCGCCGACCGCTGGGAACAGCGCCTGGACAAGGCCCTGGAACTGGTACCGGCGCAGTTGATCCTGTGCGGCCTGATGTTTCTGCGCGGCCCGCAGACAGTCAATGAACTGCTGACCCGCAGCGGGCGCATGCATGATTTCGAAGACAGTGAACAGGTCCTGCACCAGCTCGAACGTCTGATCGCCCGGGGCCTGGCCCTGCACATCCCGCGTCAGGCCGGGCAGCGCGAAGACCGCTACACCCACGCCCTGGGCGACCCGGCAGACATCGAAGCGATCCTCGCCGCCCGCGGCAACCCGGCGGAACGCAGCACGGGCGGCGCGGTTTCCGTGGAACGCATCGAAGAACTGGAAGCCCGGATCGCCGCCCTGGAAGAGCGTCTGGCCCAGCTCGAAGGCTGATCCCTGTCGCCGCAGTCGCCGCTTGCGACAGGGCCGAAGGGCCTTCGGCGCCCCCAAAGGGCGGCGCCTCCTTCGGGGTCGATCGCAGCCTGCGGCAGCGGCTACAAGGCCCGGGCGAAGGCCACGGCCTTGCGGAACTGCTCCTCGCTCGGGCGCACGCCGGTATACAGCACAAACTGCTCCAGCGCCTGGATGGCAATCACCTCCAGCCCGGTAATGACCTGCTTGCCCTCGGCCATAGCCCGCAGGATCAATGGCGTCTGCGGCGGCACCGCCACCACGTCGAACACCGTTTGCGCCGCGGCGATGGCTTCGACGTCGAACGCCAGCTGCTGCGCTTGCGGCCCGCCATCCATGCCAATCGGGGTGACATTGATCAGCATCTGCGGGCGCAGGCTGCCCAGCGCTGCCTGCCATTCATAACCCAGGGCGCCGGCCAGGGCGCGCCCGGCCACTTCGTTGCGGGCCACGATCACCCCGTTGGCATAACCACCATCACGCAAGGCGCTGGCCACCGCCTTGGCCATGCCGCCGCTGCCGAGCAGGGCGAAGCTCGATTGCCGTGGCACTTGGTGCTCGGCCAGCAACTGGGCCACCGCGATGTAATCGGTGTTGTAGGCCTTCAGATGGCCGTCGGTGTTGACGATGGTGTTGATCGAGGCAATGGCCCTGGCCGACGCATCCAGTTCGTCCACCAGGGCGATGCAGTCTTCCTTGAACGGCATGGACACACCGCAACCGCGGATGCCCAGTGCGCGAATCCCGCGAACCGCGCCAGGCAGATCCTGGCTGCTGAAGGCCTTGTAGTAGAAATTCAGGCCCAGTTGCTCGTACAGGTGATTGTGAAAGCGCAGGCCGAAATTCCCCGGACGCCCGGACAAGGACATGCACAGCTGAGTGTCTTTGTTGGGGTTCATTTGCATAGTGTTTTCCTCGTTCGGCACTTTCGGATGGACGGGATTGGTCTGATACCCCGCTTGGCCTGATCATATCGACGCGGGTGCACCGGCCCGCTCGACCGCCCAGGGATGACGGTAAAGAGACCGGTACAGACCTTACACAATATTTACTCAGCGGCTGTGCAGATTTCGCCAGGAGCGCTGTCTTAGAAGTATCCCCGCGTCAGTTCTTGAGTCTGGTGCAGACCATAAACGCAGGGGTTGAACCGAGGAAAAACCATGATCTCCAAAATCCCCAAGATAGCCTTGCTCATAGGTGCACTCGCTGTCGCAGGCCAGGCTTCAGCCCACGGTGGTGGTGGCTGGGTCGGGCCCGCCGCGTTGGGTGCTGTTGTCGGCGCTGCCGTAGTGGGTTCGGTGATCTCCAGCCAGGATCGTCCGGTCTATGTGCAGCAGGCACCGGTCTATGTGCAACCGCAGCCGGTGTATGCCGCGCCACCACCACCGGTCTACTACCAGTCGGCACCGGTCTACGTGCAGCAGCCGGTCTACTACCGCCCGGCACCGGTGTACTACGGGCCGCCTCGCGGCTACTACGGCCACCCGCATTACTACTACGGCCCAGGTCCCGGCCGCTGGTAACAGGCAACGGAATCAAACCACAGGCCCCGCCCCCAAAGCGTAATGCTGTTCACTTAACAAAAACGGCGCTTCCTCAAGATGAGCAAGCGCCGTTTTTCCTGGGCTTCGCTGCCACCCCAAAAGAGACGAGCATTACCCTGTGGCGAGGGAGCTTGCTCCCGCTGGGGTGCGCAGCGCCCCCAGTAGCGTCCACGCGGTGAGCCTGGTAAACCGCGCCGGCAGGTTTTACGACCGCTACGCGGCCGAGCGGGAGCAAGCTCCCTCGCCACAACAGGCCTTGTCACTACAACAAGCCCCCCCGCTCGTCCGGCCGCTTAAGTGAACAGCATTACGCCCCCAAAGCGGGGCTTGTTGCATTTTGCCATCACTCGAATGTCTGAATCATTCAGGATAATGTCGTGCCTGGAACAGTATTTGCCTTTAAATCCGGCAATAGTGTGCTGATCCCTCGGCCGTCGTGAGCAACATGCAACTGTCATGTTTGTGTCATTCAAGGACGACAAGATCGACACAGTCCGCTCGCCCCTGGCCCATAACAACAAGGACGAACCCATGCCCACGCAAAACCCGCACCGCGTCGCCGGCCTCTGCACCTCTAGCCGGGTGTATGACGCCCTGACCGAACTCAAGCACCTCGAAGGCCACCGCAGCGCCAAGTTCCTCTCGCTGCTGGCCCAGAACCTGGTGCGCAAGGGCCTGCTCAACGAGCAGGAAGTGCTGCACATGCTCGACCAGGTGGTGGACTGAGCAAGCGCTGCCGGTAGCACTGGCCTCAATGTCCACTTTCGGATGGGGTGATTTTTCGTAGCACTTGGGGCTTTGTAAGGTAACCCCTCGCCAATCGAGGAGGTTGCCATGCCCAAGGTCCAGATCATGTCCGTCATCGGCAGTGCCGTCCTCGCATCGCTCAAGGAGCGATGACAAAGCCGTCGTGAACTCGGCGTCCTCGGGTTTAGTCCGCAGCCGCGGCGCCAAGTGCTGTTTTTTCTGCACGCGGCATAGACCCAGATCAATGAATGCGCCGGCGCACTGGCTTACCCTCGCGACCTTTTGCGACCGACAGCCCCATGACGCTCCTCGCCAAACCCGAACTCCTGGCTCCCGCCGGCACCCTGAAGAACATGCGCTACGCCTTCGCCTACGGCGCCGATGCGGTGTACGCCGGCCAGCCGCGCTACAGCCTGCGGGTGCGCAACAACGAATTCGACCACGCCAACCTGGCCCTCGGCATTCGCGAGGCCCAGGCCCAGGGCAAGCGTTTCTACGTGGTGGTCAACATCGCCCCGCACAACGCCAAGCTCAAGACCTTCCTCAAGGACCTGCAACCGGTCATCGACATGGCCCCGGACGCGCTGATCATGTCCGACCCGGGCCTGATCATGCTGGTGCGCCGGCACTTCCCGCACATGCCGATCCACCTCTCGGTGCAGGCCAACACGGTGAACTGGGCCAGCGCCGAATTCTGGCAGCAGCAGGGTCTGACGCGGATCATCCTGTCCCGGGAACTGTCCCTGGAAGAGATCGAGGAAATCCGCCAGCAAGTGCCGGCCATGGAGCTGGAAGTCTTCGTCCACGGCGCGCTGTGCATGGCCTACTCCGGGCGCTGCCTGCTGTCGGGCTACATGAACAAGCGCGACGCCAACCAGGGCACCTGCACCAACGCCTGCCGCTGGAAATACAAGGCCGAGCAAGCCACCGAGAATGACCTGGGGGAAATCGTCCAGACCTTCCAGCCGGAGCCGACCCTGGGCCTGGGCGCCCCTACCGAGCAGGTGTTCCTGCTGCAGGAAGCCAACCGCCCGGACGAGCTGATGCCAGCCTTCGAGGACGAGCACGGCACCTACATCATGAACGCCAAGGACCTGCGGGCGGTGCAGCACGTGGAGCGCCTGACCCGCATGGGCGTGCACTCACTGAAAATCGAAGGCCGGACCAAGTCGCACTTCTACTGCGCGCGCACCACCCAGGTGTATCGCCGGGCGATCGACGACGCGGCGGCCGGGCGCGAGTTCGACCGCAGCCTGATGAACGACCTGGAGTCCCTGGCCCAGCGCGGCTACACCGAAGGCTTCCTGCGGCGCCATGTGCATGACGAGTACCAGAACTACCAGAACGGCAGCTCGGTGTCGGAGCGCCAGCAGTTCGTCGGCGAACTGACCGGCGAACGCCGTGACCGCCTGGCCGAAGTCAAGGTGAAGAACCGTTTTGCCGTGGGCAACCACATGGAACTGATGACCCCCAAGGGCAACTTCCACTTCGACCTGCACGAACTGCAGAACGCCAAGGGCGAAGCCATCGAAGTCGCCCCGGGCGATGGCCACACGGTGTACCTGCCGATCCCCGATCAAGTGGACCTGCGCTTCGCCCTGCTGATGCGCGACATCAACGACTGATACGCCTCGCCGCTGCCGGACCACCTCGCCGGCCCGGCAGCGGCCACAGGGTCAGATGCGGAACTGCCCCACCAATCGACCCAGGCGCTGGCCCAGGTCCGCCAGGCTGCGGGACGTCTGGGCCCCGCGCTGGGTTTCATCGGCCACGCTGTCCACCGCCACGGCGATCTGATGCACGCTGCGGTTGATCTCTTCGGCCACCGCAGTCTGCTCTTCGGCAGCGCTGGCAATCTGCGCGTTCATTGAATTGATGGTGCCGATCAGCTGGGCCATGGTGTCCAGCGAAGCCCCGGCCTCGTTGGCCTTGACCGAGGTACCGTCGCCGGCGTCGCTGGAGCGGCGCATGGCGTCCACCGCCACCCGGGTGCCCTGCTGCAGACGGTCGATCATGCCCTGGATTTCCTGGGTGCTCTGCTGGGTGCGGCTGGCCAGGGCCCGCACTTCGTCGGCGACCACGGCAAAACCGCGCCCGGCCTCCCCGGCCCGGGCCGCTTCGATGGCGGCGTTGAGCGCCAGCAGGTTGGTCTGTTCGGCAATCGAGCGGATCACGTCCAGCACGCTGACAATCGACGACACGTCCTGCTGCAGGCTGTCCAGGGAAGTGCCGCTGTTGCGAATATCACTGACCAGGGAATGGATCTGCTGGATGCTGCCGTCCACCACGCGCTTGGCCGCCTGGCCTTCTTCATCGGTCTGCTGCGCCGCCACCGCCGCGCCCTGGGCACTGCGCGCCACTTCCTGGGCGGCGGACGACATTTCATTGATCGCCGTGGCCACCTGATCGGTCTCGTGGCGCTGGCGTTCCATGGCCTGCTCGGAACGGTGCGCCTGATCCGACACCTGGGTCACCAGCTCGGTGAGCTGCCCGGTCATCTCGGTGATCTGCCGCACCAGGCTGTGGATCTTGTCGACAAAGCGGTTGAACGAACCGGCCAGTTGCCCCAGCTCGTCCTGGCTGGTGATCGCCAGGCGGCGGGTCAGGTCGCCCTCACCGGCGGCGATGTCATCCAGGTTGGCCTTCATCAGGTTCAGCGGCCGCAACATGGTGTTGGCCACCAGAATGCCCAGGCCCGCGATCACCAGCAGCACCACCGCGGCGATCCCGAGAATGCTCAGGACCATGCCTTCCATGCGCTGGTTGACGCTGTTCTCCACCGCCGCCACCTGGGCGTCGATGCCGTCGAGGTTGACCGAGGTGCCCAGCACCATGTCCCACTTGGGCAGGTACTCGGTGTAGCCCAGCTTGGGCACCAGCACATCGCTGCCCGGCTGGGTCGAGCTGTACTGCACGTAGTGGCTGCCGTCCTTGCCCACGCGCACCAGCTCGCGGTTGACGTAGACCCCGTTGGGGTCGCGGTTGTCCTTGAAGCTCTTGCCCACGCCGTCCGGGCTGTTGCCCTTGAACAGGCGCACGGTCTCGGAGTCGTAGCCGAAGAAGTAGCCGTCCTTGCCGTAGCTGATGTTCGACAGCAGCTTGACCACCTCGGCCCGGGCCGCCTGATCCCCTGGTGCCGCCGCGTCGTACAGTGGCTTGACCGTGTTCAGGGCCACTTCGACATAGCTCTGCAGCGTGGCCTTGGCCTCACCCAGCAGCCGATGACGGGTTTCCTCGACTTCCTTCTGCGCCTGCTGGCGCAGCATGAACACCGTGCTCAGGCTGATCACCAGGGCGAACAACAGTACCGGGAGGACTGCCAGGGACAGGACTTTGGCCTTCAGGCTCAAGCGCATAGTGGGCTCACTCTTGGTTTTTTATTGGCGTGATATCCGCGTTAGCGGCACGCCAAAACAAAAGTTGAGCCTGAACCCGTAGCAGCCGGCTTGCCGGCGCCTGCAACACCCCCCGGCTACTACGAGCGCGAGATGATCAGAGGACCATGGCGGCCACCCAGCCGAAGGCCAGCAGTGGCAGGTTGTAGTGCAGGAAGGTCGGGACCACGGTGTCCCAGATATGGTGGTGCTGGCCATCGATGTTCAGGCCCGAGGTCGGCCCCAGGGTCGAGTCCGAGGCCGGCGAGCCCGCGTCACCCAGCGCCCCGGCGGTGCCCACGATGCAGACGATCGCCAGCGGGCTGAAGCCCAACTGCACGCACAACGGCACGAAGATCGCCGCAAGGATCGGCACCGTGGAAAACGACGAGCCGATGCCCATGGTCACCAGCAGCCCCACCAGCAACATCAGCAAGGCGCCCACGCCCTTGCTGTGGCCGATCCACGCCGCCGAGGCCTGGACCAGCGAGTTGACCTCGCCGGTGGCCTTCATCACTTCGGCAAAGCCCGAGGCGGCGATCATGATGAAGCCGATCATGGCCATCATCTTCATGCCTTCGGTGAACAGGTCGTCGGTCTCGCGCCAGCGCACGATGCCCGACACCGAGAAAATCAGAAACCCGCACAATGCGCCGATAATCATCGAGTCCAGCAGCAGCTGGATCACGAACGCAGCGACGATGGCCACCGCCGCCACCAGCAAGGTCCGCGGGTTGTACTGCACCGCCACCTGCTCGACCTTCTCGATCCGGTCCAGGTCATACACGCGCTTCTTGCGGTAGCTGACAAAGGCCAGCAGCAAACCGCAAAGCATGCCCAGGGCCGGAATGCCCATGGCGTGAGTGACGTTGACCTGACTGATGTCGACCCCGCTGCGGGCCACGTTGGCCAGGAGGATCTCGTTGAGGAAGATGTTGCCAAAGCCGACCGGCAGGAACATGTAGGGGGTGATCAGGCCAAAGGTGATGACGCAGGCGATCAGCCGCCGGTCCAATTGCAGCTTGGTCAGCACATACAGCAGCGGCGGCACCAGCAGCGGAATGAAGGCAATGTGGATCGGCAGGATGTTCTGCGAGGCAATCGCCACCACCCACAGCAGGCCGATCAGCAGCCACTTGACCTGACCACCCCCGTGGGCGTCCTGGCGATCCACCAGCACCAGGATCTTGTCCGCCAGGGCGTGGGCCAGCCCGGATTTGGCGATGGCCACGGCGAACGCGCCGAGCAAGGCATAGGACATGGCCACGGTGGCACCGCCGCCCAGGCCACTGTTGAACGCCTTGAGCGTGGCCTCGATACCCAGGCCGCCGGTCAGGCCGCCCACCAGCGCGCCAACGATCAGGGCAATCACTACATGCACGCGGGACAGGCTGAGCACCAACATCACGCCAACCGCGGCAATTACTGCGTTAATCATCGTTACCTCATTACTGCACCAGCAAAAATGGCGCAAAAGCCTGTGACCGACCGGAAGGCAGCGGGCTGCCGACATCGAAATGAAAGAGGTTCTTATTAGGGGCGCGCACTTTGCAGCAGCAGGCCCGGCTTGTCAAAACCCGGCTCCTGTCGAGCCCCATGCCAGCGAAGCTCCCAAGCCCCACACCCTCCCCGTGGCGAGGGAGCTTGCTCCCGCTGGGCGGCGCAGCAGCCCCAAAGCTTCGCGGTTTATTTCGAACAAGCGTTTAAAGAACACCGTTCGTCGGCCGCTACAGTGCAAAGTCTCAGATATTTATCGAATAAAGGACGTCTCCATGTCGCTCAGACAACTTTCCATCCAATGGAAGATCACCCTGCTGGCCGGACTCTGCCTGTTGGGCATCGTGTCGCTGTTGGTGGGGCTTTCGCTGTATCGCATGGAGCACAACTCCGAGCTGGTGAAGGCCTCGAGCATGGAGATGCTCAACGAAGCCGCCCAGGCGCGGATCGAGGCCCAGGGTGAAGTCCAGGCGCTGGGGATCCGCCAGCAGTTCATGGACGCCTACCAGTACGGCCACGGCTTCTCGCGCCAGGTGCTGTTCCTGCGCGAACAGGCGGAAAAGCGCTTCCTCGACGCCTTCGACCTGCGTGAGGACCTGACCCGCCAGGTCAAGTCGGCGCTGCAGGCCAACCCCGACCTGCTGGGCCTGTCCCTGGTGTTCGAAGCCAACGCCCTGGATGGCAAGGACGAATTGTTCAGCGGCCAGGGCGAGCTGGGCAGCAACGAAAAGGGTCGCTTCGCCCTGTACTGGTCGCAGCCCACCCCCGGCAAGCTGACCGCCATGTCGCTGCCGGAAAGCGACATGAGCGACACCCGCACCGGCCCCAGCGGCCAGCCGGCCAATGCCTGGTTCACCTGCCCGCGCAGCACCCTCAAGCCCTGCGTGATCGAACCCTACTTCTATGACATCGACGGCCAGAAGGTGCTGATGACCAGCATCGTCTTCCCGCTGCTGGTGAACGGCAAAGTCATCGCCTCGCTGTCGGTGGACATCAACCTCAACAGCCTCCAGGCGGTCAGCCAGAACGCCAGCAAGCGCCTCTATGCCGGCCAGACCAACGTCAGCATCCTGAGCCCGGTGGGCCTGCTGGCCGGCTACAGCCCGGACGCCAGCAAGCTCAGCCAGCGCCTGGACAGTGTCGACACGGCCAACGGCGCCGAACTGCTGCGCCTGCTGTCCAGCAGCACCCAGACCCAGAGCCTGCACAGCAACAACGAGCTCAAGGTGCTGGCCCCCTTCACCCCGATTCCCGGCGGCAAGGCCTGGGGCGTGCTGCTGGACGTGCCGGAAAAGGTCCTGGTGGGCCCTGCCGAAGCGCTGAAGAGCGAGCTCGACGCGCGCAACAACAGCGGCACCCTGATCGAACTCGGCCTCGGCCTGCTGGCCGCGGTGGTCGGCCTGCTGCTGGTGTGGCTGATGGCCCGCAGCGTGACCCGGCCGATCCTCGGCGTGGCCCACATGCTCGAAGACATCGCCAGCGGCGAAGGCGACCTGACCCGGCGCCTGGCCTACGACAAGCAGGACGAGCTGGGCCAGCTGGCCGGCTGGTTCAACCGCTTCCTCGACAAGCTGCAACCGATCATCGCCGAGGTGAAGCGCTCGGTGCAGGACGCCCGCGGCACCGCCGACCAGTCTTCGGCGATCGCCACCCAGACCAGCGCCGGCATGGAACAGCAATACCGCCAGGTCGACCAGGTGGCTACCGCTTCCCATGAAATGAGCGCCACCGCCCAGGACGTCGCCCGCAGTGCGGCCCAGGCCGCCCAGGCGGCACGGGACGCCGACCAGGCCACGCAGCAGGGCCTGAGCGTGATCGACCACACCACCCGCAGCATCGACCTGCTGGCCGCCGACATGAGCACCGCCATGACCCAGGTCGAAGGCCTGGCCAGCAACAGCGAGCAGATCGGTTCGGTACTGGAAGTGATCCGCGCCATCGCCGAACAGACCAACCTGCTGGCGCTGAACGCGGCCATCGAGGCGGCCCGTGCCGGGGAAGCCGGGCGCGGCTTTGCGGTGGTGGCCGATGAAGTGCGCAACCTGGCCCAGCGCACCCAGGCATCGGTGGAAGAAACCCGCCAGGTGATCGAGCAGCTGCAAAACGGCACCCGAGACGTGGTGGGCTCGATGAACAACAGCCATCGCCAGGCCCAGGGCAGCGTCGAGCAAGTCGGGCAGGCGGTCACCGCCCTGCGCCAGATCGGCGATGCGGTGACCGTGATCAGCGACATGAACCTGCAGATCGCCAGCGCCGCCGAACAGCAGAGCGCGGTGGCCGAAGAGATCAACAGCAACGTGGCGACCATTCGCGATGTCACCGAGTCGCTGTCGGAACAGGCCAACGAGTCGGCGCGGGTCAGCCAGTCGCTCAACAGCCTGGCCAACCAGCAACAGCGCCTGATGGATCAGTTCCGCGTCTGACCCTGTCCGAAGGCCCTTCGGGCCTTGTCGCAGCCTCGCCATGGCTCGGCAACGGCTACACCGGCACCAAACCAATGGTGTAGCCGCTGCCGCAGGCTGCGAACGGCACGCAGGGCCGCCAAGATATAGAGGCCTCCAAGGTTCGAAGGTCGAGCGCCGGCCGAGTTCAGCGCTTGGGCAGCTCGATCTCCACCCGCAAGCCGCCCCACTCGCTTTCCCCCAGGCTCAGGCGGCCGCCACAGGCGTCGACGATGTCGCGCACGATGCCCAGGCCCAGCCCATGGCCATCGGTCTGTTCATCCAGCCGGGTACCGCGACTGAACACCTCCGCCCGCCGTGCCTCGGGAATGCCCGGGCCGTCGTCATCCACCCTCAGGCAATAGCCCTGGGCGCGCTCCTCGACGCTCAGGCGCACCTGCGCATCCGCCCATTTGCAGGCGTTGTCCAGCAGGTTGCCCAAGAGCTCCAGCAGGTCCTCGCGGTCCCAGGGCAGGCGCAACCCCGGCGGCGCCTGGTAGCTCAGGTCCAGGTGCTGGCCATGGATCATGTTCAGGGTCGCCAGCAAGCCCGGCAGTTCGGTGTCGCACTCGAACAGCGCCCCCGGCAGCGCATCCCCAGCCAGCCGCGCCCGATTGAGCTCACGGTTGAGACGCTGCTGCACCTGCTCCAGCTGTTCCTGGAGAATCCTGCGCAGCTCGGGGTGGCCGTCGAGCCTGGGCCCCGACGCCAGGCTCAGGAGCACTGCCAGCGGTGTTTTCAGGGCATGGCCAAGGTTGCCCAGGGCATTGCGGGAACGGTTGAGGCTGTCTTCGGTATGCGCCAGCAGGTGGTTGATCTGCGCCACCAAAGGCTCCAGTTCCACCGGCACCTGGGCATCGAGCTGCGAGCGCTGGCCCTGCTGCAACTGGGCGATCTGCTCGCGCGCGGTTTCCAGGGGCCGCAGGGCCCGGCGCACGGTCAGGCGTTGCAGCAGCAGGATCAGCAGCAACCCGGCCAGCCCCAGCCCGAGGCCGATCTGGCGCATGCGCTGGAAGCTTTCACGCACCGGGGTGTAGTCCTGGGCCACGCTGATGGAAATGGACTGGCCCAGGCGCTTGTAGTCGCTGCGCAACACCAGCAGTTGCTGGCCCTCGGGCCCCAGTTGCAGGTTGCCTTGCAGGCCGGCGCGCTCCAGCTGCGGCAGCTCCTGGTCCCACAGGGAACGGGAACGCCAGTGCACATCGGCAAAATCGATACGAAAGTAATGCCCGGAAAACGGCCGCTGATAGGCCGGCGACAGGCGCCGCTCATCCAGCTGCAAGCCCTGGGGGCCACGCACCAGGGCCAGCAGCAGGCTCTCGCTGTCGTTGCGCAGGCCGGCTTCCAGGTAGCGTTGCAGGCCCATTTCGAACAGCCACAGACTGGTCTGCGCCAGCACCAGGCCGACCACCAGCATCACCGTGATCAGGCCCAGGCTCAGGCGCCGCTGGATCGACCTCACGAATCAGTCCCGCCGAACAGGTAGCCCTGGCCGCGGCGGGTTTCGATCACCTCGCGGCCGAGCTTGCGCCGCAGGTGGTTGACGTGGACTTCGAGGACGTTGGAGTCGCGCTCGGTTTCACCGTCGTAGAGGTGTTCGGCCAAGTGGCTTTTGGACAGGATCTGCTGCGGGTGCAGCATGAAATAGCGCAGCAGGCGAAACTCGGCGGCGGTCAGCAGCACATCCTGGCCATCGCGCACCACGCACTGGCGGCCCTCATCCAGGTGCAGCCCGGCGGCCTGCAGGGTCTGCTGGTTGGCCTGGCCGTGGGAACGGCGCAGCAGGGCCTGGACCCGCAGGTGCAGCTCTTCCGGATGAAAGGGTTTGCTCAGGTAGTCGTCGGCACCGGCCTTGAGGCCCTCGATGCGCTCGGCCCAGGAACCGCGGGCGGTGAGAATCAGCACCGGGGTCGCCAACCCGTCCGCGCGCCACTGGCGCAATACGTCCAGGCCCGGCACCCCGGGCAGGCCCAGGTCGAGAATGATCAGGTCGTAGGGTTCGCTGGCGCCCTGGTACAGCGCGTCGCGGCCATCGGCCAGCCAGTCCACGGCGTAGCCCTGCAGCTTCAGGCCTTCGAGCAGTTCATCGGCCAGGGGTACATGATCTTCCACCACAAGCAGGCGCATCAGTCGTCTTCCTCATCTTTCAACAGGCGCCCGGTGGCGGCGTCCAGGTCCAGCTCGCGGACCACGCCGTCCACGGTCAAGAGCTCGACTTCATAGATGTACACATCGTGTTTTTCTTCCAGCTCGGCTTCCAGCAGCTTGGCCCCGGGGTAGCGGTCCATGGCCTGCTTGAGCAACTGTTCCAGGGGCAGGATCACCCCTTGCTGGCGCAGGCGCAGGGCCTCGTCCTGGTCCAGGTCGCGGGCCAGGGCCAGGGAGCAGAACAGCAGCAACGCCAGGGCGGCACGGCTGCCGACGGTGCGCAGAGTCCAGTTCATTAGGTGTCCTGATGATCCTTGAGTACCTGGCCGCTCACCGCGTCCAGTTCCAGGTCCCATTCCAGCCCCTGCGGGTCGCGCAGTTCAACCTGGTAGATGTACTTGCCGTACTCCTCTTCCAGCTCGGTTTCACTGATGCTCGCCCCAGGATGCCGGGACAGGGCCGTGGCATTGAGTTTTTCAAAGGACACAATGGTACCAGCGTCGCGCAGCCGCAGGGCTTCGTCGGGGCCCAGGTCGCGGGCATGGGCCAGGCTGGCGGTCAGGGCGATCAGGCTGGCGCTGAACAGCGCGGTCAGGGTTTTCATGGCAGTTCTCCAAAGTCGCTGGCCAAATGGCCGATGCCGCAGACGATACCCAAGGCAACTTAATTGAAACTGAATCGCCATCATGGGCCTGACACATCTTTCATTCGGCCCACGCCAGCCAGGTTCTCTATACTGCGCGGCTGATTCAAGAGTGAGCCCGGTATGACCGCCATCCATATCAAGTTTCCCGCCCTGACCCTCAAGGCCGGCCCCCGCGCCCTGGCGCGCATCCGCCAGCAAGGCCTGCACCCCAGCGAAGTCGGCACCCTGCCCGGCGCCGCCGGCGGGCCCAAGGCCCTGGGCATTCAGGGCCTGGACCTGGCGCTGTTCGGTGAATGGCTGCCCGCCGCGCCCCGCGAACGCTCGCTGATCGGCGCCTCGGTGGGTTCCTGGCGCTTCGCCAGCGCCTGCCTGCCGGACGCCGCCGAAGGCATCCGCCGCCTGGGCCAGCTGTACAACGCCCAGAGCTTCGCCAAGGGCGTGAGCATGGCGCAGATCAGCCAGAGCTCGCAGCGCATGCTCGACGACCTGCTCGATGGCCGCGACGCCGCGATCCTCGACAACCCTCACTACCGGCTCAACATCATGGTGGTCAAAAGCCACGGCCTGCTCGCCGACGACCATCGCGGGCGCCTCGGCCTGGGCCTGTCCTCGGTGATCGCCGACAACCTGCGGGGCCGCGCGCGGCTGTCGCGGCACTTCGAGCGCCTGGTGCTGCACGACCCGCGCCTGGCCCCGCCGCTGCAGGCGCTGGAGGACTTTCCCTCGCGCTTCGTGCCCCTGGATCGCGGCAACCTGCGCCAGGCGCTGCTGGCCTCGGGCTCGATCCCGATGGTCATGCAGGGCGTGCGCGAACTGCCCGGGGCCGGCACCGGCACCTTCCGCGACGGCGGCCTGCTGGACTACCACCTGGACCTGCCCTACAGCGGCAGCGACATCGTGCTCTACCCGCACTTCACCGACCGGGTGATCCCCGGCTGGTTCGACAAGACCCTGCCCTGGCGCCGGGCCAGCCCCGAACGCCTGCGCGACGTCCTGCTGCTGGCGCCGTCGAAGGAATACCTGGCGCGCCTGCCCTACGCCAAGCTGCCGGACCGCAACGACTTCAAGCGCTTCATGGGCGACGACGCCAGCCGGCAAAAATACTGGCGCAGCGCCATGGACGAAAGCCGGCGCCTGGGCGACGAGTTCCTCGAACTGGCGGCGCAGAACCGCCTGGGCGAACGCCTGCAAAGCCTCTAGAGACGCACCGGCGGGGCGGACTGACCCTTTAGTCAGGGTTTTTCCGCAGCCCGGGAGCCAAGCTGATAAACTCGCCGCCTGCCTCAACTCGCCCGCGGGCGACGCCACCTGACAGAGCTGACCGACACTGTGGAAATCTTCAAAGAATTTACCTTCGAATCCGCCCATCGCCTGCCCTTCGTGCCCGAAGGCCACAAGTGCGGCCGCCTGCATGGCCACTCGTTCAAGGTGGCGATCCACCTCAGTGGCGAGGTCGACGCGCACACCGGCTGGATCCGCGACTTCTCGGAAATCAAGGCGATCTTCAAGCCGCTGTACGAGCGCCTGGACCACAACTACCTGAACGACATCCCCGGCCTGGAAAACCCCACCAGCGAAGTCCTGGCCAAGTGGATCTGGAACGAGCTCAAGCCGCTGCTGCCGGAGCTCTCGGCGATCCGCATCCACGAAACCTGCACCAGCGGCTGCATCTACCGCGGCGAATAAGCCCAGCCACTGCCCATGCCGCCACGCATCTACCTCGCCGGCTTCGACGTGTTCCGCCACGATGCCCCGGCCCATGGCGAATACCTCAAGCAACTGTGCAGCGCCCAAGGCCTGCACGGTCTGTTTCCCCTGGATAACCAGGCCCCGCAGAACCTCTCGCCAGAAGCCACGGCGCAGTGGATCTGCCAGCAGAACCTGGCCATGCTCCGCGACTGCGACGCCCTGCTGGCCAACCTCAACGACTTTCGCGGCCTGGAGCCGGACTCCGGCACCGCCTTCGAAGTGGGTGCAGCCATTGCCCTGGGCAAGCCGGTGTGGGCCTACTTCAGCGGCCCCGCGACCCTGCGCCAGCAGGTGCCCCACGACGCCCAGGGCCGCGATGCCCAGGGCTTTGCGGTGGAAGACTTCAACCTGCCGCGCAACCTGATGCTGGCCTGCACCTGGAGCGGCCGCAGCCGCACCGTGGAAAGCGCCATCATCGACCTCGGCCACTGGTTGAACAGCCCCGCCCCACCTCGCTGAAAACCACCAACCGCGACACTTCTTGCGGAAAACGACACAGCACCACAAAAGCCTTGTTTTGCCGCGAAGGACGATGTTATGTTTCTAACACCAATCACAAAAATGAAACATCGATAACATTTTCCGCGAACGCCTTGCGAGATGGCCATGGACAAGAACAGTTTCCAAGTCACCCTGGAACAGCAGTTTGCAAGCCTGACGCCGACCGGCAAGCGCATCGCCACCTACCTGTTGGCCAACCTCCAGCAGCTGCCCTTCGAGACCGCCGACAGCATCGCCCAGCAAGCCGGCACCACGGGCATTTCCGTGGGGCGCTTCCTGCGCTCGCTGGGCTACCGCAACCTGGATGACGTCAAGCAAGGCCTGCGCGGCGATGCCCCGGCCTCCTGGCTGATCACCGACCGGCTCGGCGCCTTTCGCAGCGAAGCCCATCAGGACGACGCCCTGGAACGCTCCATGCACCGCGAGATCGAGGCCATCCAGCACGTCTACGGCCTGGCCCGCAGCCCGGCCTTCGCCGCGATCGTGCGGCAGATCGTCGAGGCCGACGCGGTGTTCATCATCGGCATCCAGTCCACCCGGGGCATCCTCAACGCCTTCCACAGCCACCTGGAATACATCCGGCCCAAGGTCTATTACGTCGACGGCCTGTCGGGCATCTACGCGGAAACCCTGAACTCGGGCTTCGCCAAGCCCTACGCGATCATTTCCGACTTTCGCGCCTACTCCGCCATCACCCAGACCTTCTGCGAAGTGGCCAACGCCAACGCCCTGCCCCTGGCCCTGGTCACCGACCTGCAATGCCCCTGGGCCCGGGACTACCCGCTGGACCTGCTGCAACTGAAAACCGATGTCGGCCAGTTCTGGGATTCCCTGGCGCCGCTGACCTGCCTGTTCAACCTGATGGTGTCCGCGGTGGCCGAGGGCTATGGCGAGCGCCTGGATGAACGCCTGGCGAAGAACCGAGCGTTGCAGGAAGCCTTCGGCCAGTTCGAATCCTGACCTTCAAGCCTGTCCCAAGATGGAGTGAGTGAGTGAACAACAGCCCCCTTGTCGAAATCGACGCCCAGCGCCACCAACTGGAAATCGACCTGGTCTACGCCAGCGCCGACAACCTGGCCGGCCAGGTGATCTACCGCAACGCCCGCTGCCTGCTGCACAAGGACGCCGCCGCCTGCCTGTACAAGGCCAGCCAGCTGGCGCGCATGGCCGGCCTGGGCCTGCGCATCTACGACGCCTACCGCCCGGCCTACGCCCAGCAGCTGCTGTGGCAGGCCCTGCCCGACCCGGACTACGTGCGCGACCCGCGCCTGGGCTCGCACCACACCCGCGGCGTGGCGGTGGACCTGACCCTGGTGGATGAAACCGGCCAGGCGCTGGACATGGGCACCGCCTTCGACGCCATGGAGCCCAAGTCGCACCAGTTCTACAGCGACCTGCCGCCCCAGGTGCAGCGCAATCGCCTGCTGCTGCTGGGGATCATGCTCAGCGCCGGCTTCGAGGCGATTCCCACCGAGTGGTGGCACTACGAGCTGCCCAACGCCGAGGATTTCCCCCTGATCCAGGAGCACGACCAGCCCTTCGAACACTGATGTCCCGTTCCCCAGCCGGCCACAACAACAGGCAGCCCACTGCCCCAAGCCGGTCGTACTGCAACACCGCTTCAGCTCCAACTGCCCGGTTATAGCTTTTATAAAAAACCTGACGAACTTCCCAACATCGAATGATCAAGGAAACCGGCATGACCCCCAATCTGCGCAATAACCCTGATGTGCGTCTGTCCACCCGTGTCGCCCTGTCGCTGCTGTGCGCCGCCCTGAGCCTGGGCACGTGGCAGGCGGCCAGCGCCGCCGCGCCCAAGGACACCCTGATGATCGGCAAGGCCGCCGACCCGCAGACCCTCGACCCGGCCGTGACCATCGACAACAACGACTGGGCCGTGACCTACCCGGCCTATCAGAAGCTGGTGACCTACAAGGTCGAGAACGGCAAGGGCAGCACCGAAGTCCAGGGCGACCTGGCCGAAAGCTGGAGCACCTCCGCCGACAACCTGACCTGGGACTTCAAGCTCAAGCCCGGCAACCAGTTCGATGACGGCAAGCCGGTGGACGCGGCCGCGGTGAAGTTCTCCTTCGACCGCCTGATGCAGCTCAAGCAAGGCCCGTCCGGGGCCTTCCCGGATGACATGAGCGTGGCCGTGGTCGACCCGCTGACCGTGCGCTTCACCCTGAAAAAACCCTACGCGCCCTTCCTCTACACCCTGGCCCACAACGGCGGCGGCATCATCAACCCGGACGTTGCCAACAAGGGCGAGGACGTCAACGCCTACCTGTCGACCCACACCGCCGGCTCCGGGGCCTTCCGCCTGAGCAACTGGCAGAAGGGCCAGGCACTGACGCTGGAGCCCAACAGCTATTACGCCGGCCCCAAGCCGAGCCTGAACAAGGTGGTGATCAAGATCATCAGCGAAGCCTCGGTGCGCCGCCTGCAACTGGAACGCGGCGACCTGGACATCATCGAGGACATGCCCGAAGACCAGCTCGGCACCCTGGCCGGCAAGTCCGGAATCGTGATCCAGGCCTTCCCCTCGCTGCGGGTCAACTACCTGTACCTGAACAACCAGCGCGCGCCGCTGAACAACGTCGAGGCGCGTCAGGCGCTGGTCCAGGCCATCGACTACAAGGGCATCGTCGACGGCATCCTCAAGGGCCAGGCCAAGCTGATGAACGGGCCGATCCCCGACGGCATGTGGGCCCACGACCCGAGCCTGCCGCTGATGCAGCAGAACCTCGACGGCGCCAAGGCCAGCCTGGCCAAGGTCCCGCAGAAGATCAGCAACCTGACCTACCTGTACTCGGACAAGGACGCCAACTGGGAATCCATCGGCCTGACCCTGCAAGCAGGCCTGGCGCCGCTGGGCATCAACCTGAAGATGGAAAAACTGGCCAACGCCACCATGCGTGAACGGGTCGGCAAGGGTGACTACGACGTGGCCATCGGCTCCTGGAGCCCGGACTTCGCCGACCCCTACATGTTCATGAACTTCTGGTTCGACTCCAGCCTGCAGGGCTTGCCGGGCAACCGCTCGTTCTACAGCAACCCCGAAGTCGACGGCCTGATCCGCGAGGCGGCGGCCACCAACGACACCGCCAAGCGCATCGAGCTGTACCAGAAGGCGCAGAAGATCGTCCTCAAGGACAACGTCTACGCCTACCTGTATCAGAAGAACTACAGCCTGCCGATGCGTGATTCGGTGAAGGGCTACGTGTTCCATCCGATGCTGGAACAGGTGTTCAACATCGCTGAAATCAGCAAGTAGGACCGGCCGTTCCCCCCCGGTCGCCGGCCCCTGAACCGGGTCGGCGCCGGGTTGCCGTGTCCCCGGTGGGGCGCCGCTGTTGCCCCCGCCGTTCGTCAAGCGTTAACGAGGTTGCCTCATGGCCTTCCTGAATATGTTGCGCAAACGCCTGCTCGGCCTGTTGCTGGTCGTGGTCGGGGTTTCGCTGATTACCTTCACCATCTCGCACCTGATTCCCGGTGACCCGGCGCGGCTGATCGCCGGCGACCGGGCCAGCGATGCCATCGTGCAGAACATCCGCCACCAGCTGGGCCTGGACCTGCCGCTGTACCAGCAGTACGGGCGCTACATGCTCGACCTGCTGCACGGCGACCTGGGCACCTCGATCCGCACCAGCCGCCCGGTGCTGGAAGACCTGCAGAGCTTCTTCCCGGCGACCCTGGAACTGGCCCTGGCCGCCCTGCTGCTGTCGGTGCTGGTGGGCGTGCCGCTGGGGGTGCTGTCGGCGGTCTACCACAACCGCTTCATCGACCAGATCGCCCGCACCCTGGCGGTCACCGGCATATCCACCCCCGCGTTCTGGCTGGGGCTGGGGCTGATCGTGCTGTTCTACGGCCACCTCGGCTGGCTGCCCGGCAGCGGGCGCCTGGACGAGGGCCTGGAACCGCCACCGACGATCAGCGGCTTCTACCTGATCGACGCGTTGCTGGCCGGGGACATCCCGCTGTTTTTCAATGCCCTGCAGCACCTGATCCTGCCGGCGGTGACCCTGGGCTTCGTCAACCTCGGGGTGGTGGCGCGGCAGATCCGCTCGGCGATGCTCGACCAGCTCGGCGAGGACTACATCCGCACCGCCCGGGCCTATGGCCTGTCGCGCTGGGCGGTGATTTTGCGCCACGCCCTGCCCAACGCGCTGATCCCCTCGGTGACGGTGCTCGGCCTGACCCTGGGCGACCTGCTGTACGGCGCGGTGCTGACTGAAACCGTGTTCGCCTGGCCAGGCATGGGCGCCTACGTGGTGAAGTCGATCCAGGCCCTGGATTTCCCGGCGGTGATGGGCTTCGCCATCCTGGTGTCGTTCATTTATGTGCTGCTGAACATGGCGATCGACCTGTTGTACCGGGTGATCGACCCGCGCATTGGCGAGGTAAATTGAGATGTCCGCTCCCTTGAACATTCCCCTGCCGGTGCCCGTGGCCCAGGCCAACGGCTGGCGCGCGCGCCTGGCCTACCTGGGCTACCGCGTGCGGCAAAGCCCGCTGACCATCGCCGGGCTGTGCATGACCCTGCTGGTGCTGCTGTGCATGGCCTTCGCCCCCTGGCTGTCAAGCCATGACCCCAACGCCCTGAACCTCGCCGAGCGCCTGGCCGCCCCCAGCGCCAGCCACTGGTTCGGCACCGACGAAGTCGGCCGCGACCTGTTCAGCCGGGTGCTCCACGGCAGCCGCCAGTCGGTGGGCGTGGGCCTGTTCGTGGCCTTCGCCTCGTGCCTGGCCGGGGGCCTCTTGGGCTGCCTGTCGGGGATCATCGGCGGGCGCTTCGACAGCCTGATCATGCGCCTGATGGACATCATGCTCTCGGTGCCGTCGCTGGTACTGATCATGGCCCTGGCCGCCGCCCTGGGCCCGAGCCTGTTCAACGCCATGCTGGCGATCACCCTGGTGCGCATTCCGTTCTACGTGCGCCTGGCCCGGGGCCAGGCCCTGAGCATCCGCCAGATGGGCTACGTCAAGGCCGCCCAGACCTACGGCGCCGGGCGCTGGCACATCGTCAGCTGGCACGTGGGGCGCAACGCCATGCCGCCGCTGCTGGTGCAACTGAGCCTGGACATCGGCAGCGCTATCCTCATGGCCTCGGCCCTGGGCTTCATTGGCCTGGGCGCGCAGCAGCCCACCGCCGAATGGGGGGCGATGGTGGCCACCGGGCGCAACTTCATCCTCGACAACTGGTGGTACTCGACCTTTCCCGGGCTGGCGATCCTGTTCACCGCCACCGGTTTCAACCTGCTGGGTGACGGCATCCGTGACCTGCTCGACCCACGGCAACAGGGAAAATGACCATGAGTTCATCCGCCGTTCTCAACATCGATAACCTGAGCCTGGAATTCCCCGCCTACCGCAGCAATGTGCAGGCCCTCAACGGCGTGTCGCTGCACGTCAACCCGGGGGAGATCGTCGGCGTGGTCGGCGAGTCCGGCTCGGGCAAGTCAGTGACCGCCATGCTCAGCCTGCGCCTGCTGCCCGAGCGCAGCTACCGCATCACCTCCGGCAGCCTCTCGCTGCTGGGCCGCGACATGCTCGCCACCCCGGAAAAACAGCTGCTGCAGATCCGTGGTCGCGACGCGGCGATGATCTTCCAGGAGCCGATGACCGCCCTCAACCCGACCCGGCGCATCGGCCGGCAGATGCTCGACGTGATCATCCATCACCAGCGCCTGAGCCAGGACCAGGCCCGGGCCAAGGCCATCGACCTGCTGCGCGACATGCACATCGCCGACCCCGAGCAGGTGCTGCAGGCCTACCCGTTCGAGCTGTCCGGCGGCATGCGCCAGCGGGTGATGATCGCCCTGGCGTTCTCCTGCGACCCGCAACTGCTGATCGCCGACGAACCGACCACTGCCCTGGACGTCACGGTGCAACGCCAGGTGCTGCTGTTGCTGCGCGAGAAGGCCCGGCAACGGGGCACCGCGATCCTCCTGATCACCCACGACATGGCGGTGGTCTCGCAGTTCTGCGACCGGGTCTACGTGATGTACACCGGCGCCGTGGTGGAGCAAGGCAGCACCGCCCAGGTCATGCTCGACCCGCAGCATCCCTACACCCGCGGCCTGCTCAGCGGCCTGCCGGAACAAGTCACTCCCGGCGCGCCGCTGCTGACCATTCCCGGGCAGGTGCCGAACCTTGCCCACCTGCCCGGCGGCTGTACCTTCCGCGAGCGCTGCAGCCAGGCCATGGCGCTGTGTGCCCAACGGCCGCCGCTGCATTCGATCAACGCCGGCGAGCAGCGCAAGAGTGCCTGCTGGCTGGCCGCCCCGGAGTCCGCCCAATGACCGCCACCGCCTCGCAAACCGGCAACGCGCCGCTGCTGCGCCTCAACGACGTGCAGGTACGCTTCCCCCTGAGCAATGACTGGCTGGGCCGGCCCCGGGCCTTCGCCCACGCGCTGAACGGCATCGACCTGGAACTGCGCCCCGGGGAAACCCTGGGCATCGTTGGCGAATCCGGCTGCGGCAAGAGCACCCTGGCGCAACTGCTGATGGGCCTGGTCAAGCCCAGCAGCGGCGACCTGCGCTGGGCCTACGCCAGCGACCGCGAACGCCACAGCCATGTGCAGATCGTGTTCCAGGACCCGCAATCGTCCCTCGACCCGCGCCTGCCGATCTGGAAGATCATCACCGAGCCGCTGTTCGCCCTGGGCAATACCCCGGCCGCGCAGATGCGCGAGATCGCCGCCAAGGTCGCGCAGCAGGTGGGCATCCGCAGCGAATACCTGGAGCGCTACCCGCACCAGTTCTCCGGCGGCCAGCGCCAGCGCATCGCCATTGCCCGGGCCCTGGCGTCGAACCCGGACATCATCGTCCTCGATGAACCGACCTCGGCCCTGGACATCTCGGTGCAGGCGCAGATCCTCAACCTGCTGGCGGACCTGCAGCGCAGCCGCGGCCTGACCTTCGTGCTGATCTCGCACAACGTCTCGGTGGTGCGGCACATGGCCGACCGAGTGGCGGTGATGTACCTGGGGCAGATCGTCGAACTGGGCAGCGCCGAGCAAGTGCTGGAGCGGCCGCGCCATCCCTACACCCAACTGCTGCTGGATGCGGTGCCACGCCTCGGCGCGCCCCTGGCGGACAGCCAGGTCTCGGCGCCCACCGAACTGCCGGGCAACCGCAAGCTGCCCAGCGGCTGTTTCTTCTTCGACCGCTGCAACCGCCGTGGCTCGGGCTGCGAACAGCCGCAACCGTTGCTGGGCAACGCGGCGCAGCAAGTGCGTTGCCATCGGCAAGACCTCGCAGGGTGATCCACCGGCACCACGCCGCCGGCCACGGCGTGGTGCTTGCTCCCTGCGCGCCAAGGGCTTAAAACAAGCGCCTTCTCTCTGACGTCGCAGGAACCTCTCTCATGGAAAGCAGCTGGCTGACCCACGCCAAACGCCTGCAAGCCATCGCCTCCACCGGCCTGCATTTTTGCCGGGACGTGCATGATCGCGAGCGCTACCAGGAAGTCGCCGACATTGCCCACGACATGCTCGCGCAATTGGGCAACGTGCCCGTGGAGCGCATCACCGATCTGGTCTCGGACTTTGCCCAGCGCTACTCGACGCCGATGGTCGAAGTGCGCGGCGCGCTGATCGAGGACGGCAAGATCCTCCTGGTGCGCGAGCAGCACGACGGCCTCTGGGCCCTGCCCGGGGGCTATGCCGATGTGGGCCTGTCGGCGGCGCAGAACATCATCAAGGAAATCCACGAGGAAGCCGGGCTCCAGGTCTCGGTGCGCCAGCTGTACGGCCTGCGGCACAAGGCCAAGGGCCCCTACAAGCCGGATCACCGAGACTTCTACAAGCTGTACTTTCTCTGTGAACGGCAAGACGCCGAGGCCCCGGTGGCCGGTAGCGAAACCAGCGACGCGGCGTTCTTCGCCCCGGACCAATTGCCGCCGCTGTCCCAGGGCCGCACCGTGGAACGGGATATCCAGGAGGCTTTCGACTTCCACGAAGGCCGGCGCAGCGTGGCCCTGTTCGACTGAGCATGACGCGGTCAATGTAAAGTACCCTTGACATGAAAAATCGCCCCACCTAATGTAAAGGACACTTTACTCAAGGAGATCGCCCATGGGCACCAAACGCTATTTCGGGGAATTCAGCCTGGCCTTGCTGGCCTATATCGCCTGTGTGATTTTGAGCAGCCACTGGCTGGCTGACATGAGCCCGGGCCCGGGCAAGATCACCCTGGCCCTGGTGCCGGTGATCCCCATGGTGGCCATGGCCCTGGCGGTGGTGCGCCAGTTGCGGCGCATGGACGAACTGGCCCGGCGCATCCAGCTCGAAGCCCTGGGGCTGTCCTTTGTCTGCACCGCGCTGATCACCTTCAGCTACGGCTTCCTGGAAACCGCCGGCCTGCCCCGGCTCTCGATGTTCTACGTGTGGCCAGTGATGGGCCTGGTCTGGGCCCTGGCCACGGTGGTCGGCTGGCGGCGCTACCGATGAACAACCAACTGCGCGAATTGCGCACCCTCAAAGGCTGGTCCCAGGCCGAGCTGGCCACCCGGCTTGAGGTGTCCCGGCAGACGGTGAATGCCATCGAGACCGGGCGCTACGACCCCAGCCTGCCCCTGGCGTTCAAGATCGCCCGGGCCTTCCAGATGCCTATCGAAAGCATCTTCAACCCCGACCAGGACTGACCCCGGCCACGAGGCAGTGCGCCCGTGCACCATTTTCGCCCCGGCGCGGCCTGCAGCCGGGGCAGGCCCGCAGGCATCGGCTATAACTGCTGGGGCACCCGCTCCGGCGGCCCGTTTGGCACGGCGCCTGCAACAGCGAGGCACCACTGCGACCAGGGACAGGCCCATGACCCAGCACGAACCCGGCAACGACTACCCCTTGAGCGAAGTTCCGCAGCACGCCCGCAAGGGCCTGGCCTCCATGGCCATGGTGCTGCTGGGTTTCACCTTCTTCACCGCCACCATGTTCGCCGGCGGCAAGCTGGGGGTGGCGTTCGACTTCACCACCCTGCTGGCGGTGATTGTCCTCGGCAACCTGCTGCTGGGGATCTACGCCGCGAGCCTGGGCTACATCGCCTTCAAGAGCGGGCTGAACACGGTGCTGATGGGGCGCTTCTGCTTCGGTGAACGGGGCAGCAAGCTCAGTGACCTGATCCTCGGCCTGACCCAGGTCGGCTGGTACGCCTGGGGCACCGCCACCGCCGCGGTGGTGCTGGGCAAGTACTTCCAACTCGATCCGGGCGCGGTGCTGGGGTTGATGCTGCTGTTCGGCATGGCCTTCTGCGCCACCGCCTACGTCGGGTATCGCGGCCTGGAGATCCTGTCGTGGATCGCGGTGCCGGCCATGGGCCTGCTGCTGGTGCTGTCGATGTGGGTGGCCACCCGGCAGATCGGCGGCCTCGACGGTTTGCTGGGGGTCACGCCAAGCGCCAGCCTGGACCTGTCCAGCGCCATCACCCTGGTGTTCGGCACCTTTGTCAGCGGCGCCACCCAGGCCACCAACTGGACCCGTTTCTCCCGCTCGGCACGGGTGGCGGTGAGCGCCAGCCTGATCGGTTTCTTCATCGGCAATGGCCTGATGGTGCTGATCGGCGCCTACGGCGCCATCGTCTACCAGCAGCCGGACGTGGTCGAAGTGCTGTTGCTGCAAGGCTTTGCCACGGCCGCCATGGCCATGCTGCTGTTGAACATCTGGAGCACCCAGGACAACACCATCTACAACTTCGCGGTGGCCGGCTGCAACCTGCTGCGCACCCAGCGGCGCAAGACCGTGACCCTGGTGGGCGCGCTGATCGGCACCCTGCTGGCGATGCTCGGCATGTACGACCTGCTGGTGCCCTACCTGATCCTGCTGGGCACGGTGATCCCGCCAATTGGCGGGGTGATCATGGCCGACTTCTTCTACCGCTGGCGCGGCCGCTACCCGCGTCTGGCCGACAGCCAGCTGCCCGCCTGGAACTGGCCCGGCCTGCTCGCCTACGGCCTGGGCACCCTGGCGGCGTTCTGCTCGCCCTGGGTCGCACCGCTGGTGGGCATCGCCGTCGCAAGCCTGAGCTATATCCTCCTCAGCGCCTGGCTGGGCGCCCGCTCGCCCGCCACCGCCGAGGCTCGGGGCTGAACCCGCGCCTTGCTTACTCGACGCGTTCCGGGTCTATCATGGCCCGGTCACGAAACTCCCTGTCCCTCCCACCGGCCCTGTCGCGGCCGGCGCAAGGACAGCCCAACGACCGTGGGGCAAGGGCCAGCGCCCAGATCCCACGGCTGAACGCTGATTGCCTGACCCGAGGAAACGCTCCGATGCTGATCACCAACGCCCGCCTGCGCCACCGTGAAGGTCTGCACCAACTGCACCTGGAAAACGGCCGCATCGCCCGCATTGTCCTGCAAGGCCCGGACGCCCCCACCGCCGCGCCGGCCTTCGGCCCCGAGCACCTGGATGCCGGCGGCAACCTGGTGGTGCCGCCCTTCGTCGAACCGCACATTCACCTGGACGCCACCCTCACCGCCGGCGAGCCGCGCTGGAACATGAGCGGCACCCTGTTCGAAGGCATCGAATGCTGGGGTGAACGCAAGGCCACCATCACCGCCGAAGACACCCGCGCCCGCGCCCACAAGACCCTTCGCGCCCTGGCCGCCCACGGCATCCAGCACGTGCGCACCCACGTCGACGTCACCGACCCCGACCTCACCGCCCTCAAGGCCATGCTCGAGGTGCGCGAACAGACCGGGCACCTGGTCGATATGCAGATCGTCGCCTTCCCCCAGGAGGGCATCGAATCGTTTCGCAACGGTCGCGAACTGATGGAAGAAGCCATCCGCCTGGGCGCCGACGTGGTGGGCGGCATTCCGCACTTCGAATACACCCGCGACCAGGGCGTGAGCTCGGTGAAGTTCCTCATGGACCTGGCCGAACGCACGGGTTGCCTGGTGGACGTGCACTGCGACGAAACCGACGACCCGCACTCGCGCTTTCTCGAAGTGCTGGCCGAAGAAGCCCGCAGCCGTGGCATGGGCTCACGGGTCAGCGCCAGCCACACCACCGCCATGGGCTCCTACGACAACGCCTACTGCGCCAAGCTGTTCCGCCTGCTCGGGCACTCGGGCATCAGCTTCGTCTCCTGCCCCACCGAAAGCATCCACCTGCAGGGGCGCTTCGACAGCTTCCCGAAACGCCGCGGCGTGACCCGGGTCAACGAGCTGCTGGAAGCCGGAATGAACGTGTGCTTCGGCCAGGACTCGATTGTCGACCCCTGGTACCCCCTGGGTAACGGCAACATCCTGCGGGTGCTCGAAGCCGGCCTGCACATCTGCCACATGCTCGGCTACCGCAACCTGCAGAACGCCCTGGACCTGGTCACCGACAACAGCGCCAAGGCCCTGGCCCTGGGCGAGGGCTACGGCCTTGAGGAAGGTCGGCCGGCGAACCTGCTGATCCTCTCGGCCGACAGCGATTACGAAATGATCCGCAGCCAAGGCCTGCCGCTGTATTCGATCCGCCACGGCAAGGTGCTGATGCAACGGCAGATGGCCCAGGTGCAACTGGCCGGCGACTGACGGTGGTGATGCTTACTTGACCCGAAACGGCTGGGCCGCCATGAACGCCACCGGCAACAGCGGCAGGGCGAGGATCGTCAATACGCCGTCTGCGGTGAGGGTCACCGGCGTCAGCAGCACCTGGCCGACCTTGCTCTTCTCGCGGTACGCCGAGAACTGCAAGGTGTAGGTGCTGTTCAACGGGTTGGCCTGATAGGCGCTGATATCCCGCTTGGACTTAAAGCGGCTGCCGCGAATGGCATAGCTGTGCAACAGGGCGTTCTGCGACCTCTCCACCACGAAACCCAAGGCCTTGGCTGCCTCGATCTGCTGGGCGTCGAGCTGGTCCAACCCGGGAATTCTCAGGAGCAGGTTACCGTCCAGGTTCTGCCCCGCATTGATGAGGATCTGCGAAAACTCGGCCTGCATTTTTCCGTGCAGGTCCGACTGGATAGCCTTGAGCAATTCAGGATCGACCACCACGAAGTAGTGGTACTTCTTGCCCAGGATGACAAAGCTCTGCGCGTCCGCCGTGATATAGAACTGGCTCACGGTTTCCGTATAGACCTCATTGCTGGCGCGGCTTTCGTACAGCTGGCTGGTCAGGCAACCGCCAAGGCTGCCAGCGACTAAAGCCCCCAGAGCCATAACCGAGCCTTTGAGCAAGGCTCGGCGGGGCATTCCTTTTTGCATGTCGAATCCTTTCCAGAGAGGTGGGCTGTAGCGGGAGATGAGCCGCGACTGCCGCCACGCTATAGAAATGCCAGGCGTTTTGCACGCCGCCACCGCATAGGCACCGCCCTTACTCAGCCAGCGCCAGCGCCGTGCCGAACAGACTCACCCGGGTCAACACGCCGTCGCGCTCTTGCAACAGCAACGGCGCGGTGCCGCCGGGCATCACCACCTGCACCTCGCCAGCCTTGACCCAGCCCACCCGCCACGCCGCGCAAGCCACAGCGCTGGCGCTGGTGCCCGACGAGGCGGTCGGTCCTTCGCCACGCTCGAACACCCGGGCGACGATGCGCTGCGCCGACTCGCGCGTCGCCCACTGCAGGTTGACCCCCGCCGGGCACGGCTCGCCGCTGCCCAGGGGCAAGGCAAAAGCCGTAGCGGTCAGCCCTTCGGCCAGCGGCGCCGCGAGCATCTGCGGGTTGCTCGGCAAGGCATCGGCCTCTTCCACCAGCGTCACGCAGTGGGGGTTGCCGATGCGCACGAACTGGCTGTGCTCCCACAGCGGGTTCAGCGCCTGCAACGGCGCCACCCGGCTCAGCTCGCGACCGTTGAAAGTCACGGCCTCGACACCGATCGCCGCAACCGCCTCGGGCCCGAAGGACGGCTGGCCCAGATCCAGCCAGAAACCCTGCTGCCCCGCCACCTGCGCCGGCTCCACCCGCGTGGCCACCGGCGAGGCGCCCGTGGCTTGATCGTGATGCACCTGCAACAGCGTCGGCCCCTGGGTTGCCAGCAGCCCCTGTTCGGCCAGGGCCTGGGAAAAGATCGTCAGGCCATTGCCGCTGCGCTCGGCCAGGGTGCCGTCGGTGTTGACGATTAACAGGTCGAACGGCGCCTGAGCCTGGAACGGCCCCACCAGCAGACCGTCGCTGCGGTGGGCCTTGGCCCCGGCTGGCCGGGTGCCCGGGGCCCAGTCGCAGAGCGCGGCGATCGCCTGTTCGGCCCACAGGCGCCGGTCCCGGGCCGCCTGGGCCGCGCTGCCGGGCAAGGCAACGCCCAGGCCACGCAGCGCAGCGGGCGTCACCACCCCATAGATATTGCCCCGTGCATCGTAGAACGCCGCCATGACACCGCCTCCAGAAAAAACCGAGCCGCTGACATTACGGAGAATGCAGCGGCTCCACCAGAGGGGAACTCAGGCTCAGGACGGCAAGGCAGCGATCGCCTCGATTTCGAACAGCATGCCGTCCAGGGCCAGGCGCGGCACCGGGATCAGGGTGCAGGCCGGGGTCGGCGCAGCCCCCCACAGCTGTTGCAACTGCCGACCAAAGATCACCAGCCGCTCTTGGCTGTGGTCGACAATCAGCACCGTGAGCTTGGCCACCTGGCCGACCTCGGCGCCGGCGCTGGCGCTGGCCAGGGCAGTCTGCAGGTTGGCCAGGGCCTGGCGCACCTGGGTGGCAAAGTCCGCCGACAATTGGCCATCGGCGGTCTCGCCGCCCTGCCCGGCGACGAACACCAGGCGGGCACCGGCGGCCACTTGCGCCACATGGGAATAACCGTTGGCGCTGGGGTCATAGAGCCCGGCCGGGTTGGACAGCGCCAGCACGGGCAGGGATGAAGGCTGGGTGGACATAGTGATCTCCTGAAGAAAAGCCATCCGCCAACTCAGCGAATGGGCAAGGCCATGGGGCGGATCGGCGCTGCGTCCGCACCGCGCAGTTTCAGTGAAGCCCCGATAAAAGCGAACTGGTACACCTTGTCCCGGGACAGGCCTTCCAGGTTGACCAGCTCCATGATCGGCGCGCCCTGCATGGCCAGCAGGTAGGTGTGCAGCGGCAGGTAGTTGCCCTCGACCTCGGAGGGGAAGGTTTCAAAGCTCAGGTTGTCGGCCCCCACCACCATGGCGCCGCCCTCTTCCACCAGAAACCGGGCCGCGTCCAGGCTCAGCCCCGGCGGGTTGGCCATGTAGCGCTGGGCATTGTCGAAGTCGCGCATGCGCCCGGTGCGGATCAGCACCACATCGCCTTTTTCCAGGGCCACGTTCTGCCGGGCCAGGGCCTGCTGCAAGTCGGCGCGGGTCACCCGGTAGCTGTCCGCCAATTGCTCCAGGCCCTTGGCCGCGGCGACATCGATCAGCACCCCGCGGGCAATGATCGGCGGCAGTTTTTCCGCGCCGGTGACGTTCCAGCCGCGGTCCCCCAGGTGCTGGTCGGCGCGGTAGCCGTTCCAGATCTTGCCGTTGAGGCCGAAGTGGTTGAGGGCATCGATATGGGTGCCCATGTGGGCGTACATCGACACCGCCGAACCGCTGTAGCTGACGTGCTGGTTCATCGGTTCACCGACCTGCATCGGGTCGGCGATCACGTTGCCGTGGGGGGTGTGGGTCATCCACATCTGGTACGGCGGGTCGCCGGCGGCCTGCCAGCTGGGCATGCCGACGAAGTAGTCCACCGCCAGGTCATAGGCCTGCGCGCCACTGACCCGGGCCATGATCGCCGCCCGGGACTCGGGGGTGATCAGGTTCAGGCGACCGATCTCGTCCCTGGGCCCCCAGGGGCTGATGCCCACCTCGGGCCGGGACGCCGTGGCGGCGTTGCACAGGCCACTGAGCAGGGACAGGGCCAACACCCCGGAAACCATCTTCGACATTGCGCGATGAGCCATGACAACACTCCTGTGAAATGAAGTGGCCATGGTATTGAGTGCTCGATCAGAGATAATCAGCGGTTTCGTGGATACATATTCAACCCAGGAGAAACAATATGGACGTGCTGATGGCCATGCGCACCTTTCGCCGGGTGGCGGAGCGTTCCAGCTTCAGCCAGGCCGCCGCCGACCTCGGGCAGTCCACGGCGGCGGTGAGCAAACAGGTGCGCCAGCTGGAAGAACGCCTGGGCAGCCTGTTGATCCTGCGCACCACCCGGCGCATGAGCCTGTCGGAGGCCGGGCAGCGCTACTTCAGCGAATGCTGCCACCTGCTCGACGAGCTGGACGCCCTGGAACGGGCCACCCAGGCCGGCCTGCACGAACCCGGCGGGCGCCTGCGGGTCAATGCACCGCTGTCCTTCGGGCTCAAGGTGCTGTCGCCGATCCTCGTGGCCTTCATGCAGCGCTACCCGCAATTGCAGGTGGACCTGACCCTCAACGACCAGGTGCTGGACGTGGTGGGCGAAGGCTTCGACGTCTCGTTGCGGATTCGCCGGCAACTGGACGATTCGTCGCTGATCGCCCGCCACCTGGGGCAAGTGGAACAGCTCATCTGCGCCGCGCCGGGCTATCTGCAAGAAGTCGGCACGCCGGCGAGCATTGCCGACCTGCATCAGCATCGCTGCCTGGCCTACCGGCTGGCGGAACACCCGGGGCGCTGGCAACTGCAAGGCCCCGAAGGCCAGACCCGGCTGGAGCTGCCGGTGCATTTCTCCGCGGACAACAGCCTGTTGCTGGCCGACATGCTGGTGGCCGGCCTGGGCATCGGCGCGCTGCCCGGGTTCGTCGCCCAACCGTTGCTGGACAGCGGCCAGCTGCTGCGGGTGCTGCCGGAGCAGCACTTGGCCGAGCGTCATATCTATGCGCTGTACCCCAGCCAGCGCCACCTGTCGCAGAAGGTCCGGGTGTTCGTGGATTTTCTCGTGCAAGCGCTGCAGGCGCCCTGAACCTCAGCCGGACGTAGGCACGTCCAGGCCGACCTTGACCCGGTTCATCGCCACCAGGGTCTTGAAGCGCTTGACGTTGGCGTTGTCGAAGAACAGCTCGCGGGTCAGCTGGGTGTACTGGGCCATGTTGCGCACGCAGAAAATCAGCACGAAGTCGCACTCGCCGGCCACGTAGTAGCACTGCTGGACCTGGGGGCAGGCCTGGAAACTGCGCTTGAGCGCGTCGATCTGGTCGATGCGCTCACTCTCCACTTCCACCTCGACGATGATGCTCAGCTCGTGCCCCAGGGCATCGGGAGCCACGATGGCGCTGTAGCGCTCGATCACGCCCTCGTCGCTGAGACGCTTGAGCCGCCGGTTGACCGCGGCGGTGGACAGGTTGACCCGCAGCCCGAGCTCGCTTTGCGCGGTGCTGGCGTCACGCTGCAGCTCGGCGAGCAACTTCAGGTCATAGGCGTCGAGACTGGCATTCATGGGCAGGAAAACTCCGGAGACGGACGGCACGCGCTGCAATGTTTTTGTGCAAAGCGGCCGATTATGCGAAACAACGCGCCGGCTTGCGCACTATTATTTCCGGCCCTGGCGCAGCGCCGTGGCGATTACTGCAACCTTCACTGGCTGGATTTGTCACAATCCCCGACCCGGCCGCCATCACGCCATGGGGGCATCAGGTGGCCGGCAGCGAGTTTCATCGCCAAGGATTTTTATGACTGCCAGCAACACCCACATACAGGCCACCCCCGGCCGCCTCGAACAGATGTCCACCCGCATCGCCTTTTTCATCGCCGGTTTCGGCATTGCCGCCTGGGCCCCGCTGGTGCCCTACGCCAAGGCTCGGGCCGGGCTCGACGAAGCCACCCTGGGCCTGCTGCTGTTGTGCCTGGGGGTGGGTTCGATCCTGGCGATGCCGATTGCCGGGGCCCTGGCCGGGCGCTTCGGCTGCCGCCGGGTGATGGCCGGTGGCACCTTGCTGATCTGCCTGGCCCTGCCGCTGCTGGCGACCCTGAGCTCGATCCCGCTGCTGATGGCGGCGCTGTTCATGTTCGGCGCGGGCCTAGGCGGCGTGGACTCCACGGTCAACCTGCAAGCGGTGATCGTCGAACGGGCCAGCGGCAAGACCATGATGTCGGGCTTTCACGGGCTGTTCAGCCTGGGCGGGATCGTCGGCGCCGCGGGGGTCAGCGCCTTGCTCGGCCTCGGCCTGTCGCCGCTGGGCGCGACCCTGGTGGTGATCGTCCTGACGCTGCTGGCGCTGCTCAAGGCCGCGCCGCACATGCTGCCCTATGGCAGCCAGAGCTCGGGCCCGGCCTTTGCCGTGCCCCATGGCGTGGTGCTGTTCATCGGCTGCCTGTGCTTCGTGGTATTCCTCGCCGAGGGCGCGGTGCTGGACTGGAGCGCCGTGTTTCTCACCGCCGAGCGCGACCTGGATGCAGCCTACGCCGGCCTGGGTTACGCCGCCTTTGCCCTGACCATGACCCTGGGCCGCCTGACCGGCGATGCCATCGTCCATCGCCTGGGCGCGCGCCGGGTGATCGTCATCGGCGGCAGCACCGCCGCCGCCGGCCTGCTGCTGGCAACCCTGGCCCCGGCCTGGGAAGCGGCGCTGTTGGGCTATGCCCTGGTGGGCGCGGGTTGCTCGAACATCGTGCCGGTGCTCTACAGCGCCGTGGGCAAACAGCAGGTCATGCCGGAAAGCATCGCCGTACCGGCCATCACCACCCTGGGCTATGCCGGCATCCTTGCCGGCCCCGCGGTGATCGGTTTCATTGCCCATGGCAGCAGCCTGAGCGCGGCCTTCGGCCTGATCGCCGTGCTGCTGCTGGCAGTGGCCGCCAGCGGCAAGGTGCTCAAGCTGTAAGCGCCAAGCTCCAAACTTGCGGCTTGCGGCTTGCAGCTTGCAGCTGTGACTGTGGCCTTTGATCTTCCTGCCCCTACTCCAACAACGCCGCAGAACCCAGGCCAACAGCGTCTCCCGGAGCGCCATCAAGCAACGCCTCCACCACCGCCCGCGCCATCTCCACCGAATGCACCATGGACCAGATCAACCCAGTCTCCAGGCCACTGCCCTGCCGGGTGATTTCATCACTGACCTCCTCCGCGCATTTGAGCAGCAACGCCACATGCACCAGCGCCTCCTCGACGCCCACATCCGGGCGCACGCTGAACAGCGAGTCGAGAGCAACGACCTGGGCCGTGGTCTTGAACTGGAACATCGCCAGGTCCAATGGATGCCGGGCCAGCGCTTCACGCACGGAAGCATTGGCGGCCTTGAGCTGGGGATCGCGATAGGAAGTAGGTGGATCGGGAACGATCTTTTTCATGGTCAAACTCCTTACAGATAAAAGGAGCCGACACCGTTCGCTTGCACACGAATAAGGGTGGCAGCCGTACGCAGGTGTGCAAGACCGAGTCTGCAAGGACACCCGGCAGATCCGAAGATCTCCCGCGCACGGCCGCCATAACGCAGCGGACATGAAAACGACCAATCAGTGCTGATCGCTTGTGCGCCTTTGCAGAGTTCGGACTTGCACATCCGAGTCATCGATTTGGCGATGACCCAGGCACCCTAGCCCGCCCACCAGGCGCATTCAAGCGGCCCGCAGTTTCTCGGATTTGCCTTACAAAAGAAAGCGACCAAACCCCGCGCAAGCTTCAAGCGATAAGCTCCAAGCTTGCGGCTTGCGGCTTGCGGCTTGCGACTTGCGGCTTGCGGCTTGCGGCTGATAGCTTGCCGCTTGGAGCTGCCCCCTAGAACCCCACACTGGCCTGGACGAAGAACGTCCGCGGCGCCCCCACATAAATCCCCGAGTTATTGTCACTGGAACGAGTGAAATACTGCCGGTCGAAAACGTTTTTCACCCCGGCCCCCAGCTTCAGGTTCGACAGCTGCGAACCAAAGTCGTAACCCCCGCGGATATTCCACAGCACATAACCCGGCATATCGCCGTACTGGCCATCGGCACTGCCGGCCGTGATGTAGTTGCCATTGAAACTGCCATCGGCATTGATCCCGGTTCCCGGCGCACGCTGCCTGGACTGGGCAAAGGCGTCGATGTTGTAGGTCCAGCGGTCGATGTCGTAACGCAAGCCGAGGGTCGCCACCTGACGCGAATAGAACGGCAGGTCACGGCCCTTGAAGCCAGGAATCTCGCCTTCATAGCTGGCCCGGGTGTAAGTGAAGCCGGCATTCGCGGTCAGCCCGTCGAGGCGCGGGTCCAGGGCTCCCAGGTTGTAGTGCAGGGAAGTTTCCAGGCCCCGGTGCTGAGTGGCGCCCAGGTTGGTCCAGCCCACATCGTTGCTGATGTATTGCAGCTCGTCGTCGAAGTCGATGTAGAACAGCGTCACCTCACCGCCCCACACATCATCGTTGTAGCGAGTGCCGACCTCGTAGGTCTTGGCCTTTTCCGGGTTCAGGCCGTCGGCGGTCTGGTCGCCATTGCCGCCCTGGCCCAGCTGGAAGTACTGCAGGCTGCCAAAGGAAGTCTCGTAGTTGGCGAACAGCTTCCAGGCATCGGACAGGTGATACATCACGCTCAGGGCCGGCAGCGCTTCGTTGCTGTCGATGCTGCGGCGCTTCTCCTGCACCCGCACGCCATTGGTGCCGCGCACCGGCCGGTCGTGCCAGTTGGTGCTGATGTCCTCGAAGCGAATCCCCGGGGTGATGGTCCAGTTGCCGACATCGATCTTGTCGTCGATGTAGTAGGCATTGGCCTCGGTGCCGCCGGTACGGTCCTGATACACATGGCCGTCGGAACCCGGGCGCACCACCGGCTGGTCGTTGACCAGGGCCAGGCGACTGGCCTCTTCATGCATGCCTTCCTTCAGGTAGCGATAACCCAGGCTGACTTCCTGGGTAGTAGGCCCCAGGTCGAACACATGGGACACCCGCGGTTCGATGCCGAAGCTGTAGTAGGTGCGCGGGTAGGACACCAGGGTCTTCTGGTCGCGGGCGGCAATGTTGCTGCCACGGAAGCTGTCGGAGTAGTAGGTCAGGACTTCGAACTGGGTTCGCTCATCGACCTGGCGCTGGTACTTGAAGGACACATCCTTGCGCCGGCCACTGAAGTTGTCCCAGTCACGGTCCGAGTCATATGGGCTGGCGTCGTACTGCTTCTGGGTCAGGCCGCCGGGCATATCGGCAGTGGCGTCGTAGTAGTGGAAATTCAGCGAGAAATCGTCCTGATCCGTCGGCGTCCAATGGGTCTTGAGCATCACGTCGTCGATATCGTTGCCATTGTTGCGCTGGCGGTAGCCGTTGCCATTGACTCCGGAATACAGCAGCGCCACCCCCAGGCCGTTGTCCGCAGTGCCGCCGAGGAAGGTCGTGTCGATATGCTTCCAGCCGCCGTGCTGGGAGGTTTCCAGGGTGGTGCCGATTTCCCCGGTGGCTTTATCCGGGATTGCCCGGGTGACGAAGTTGATCACCCCGCCGACGTTCTGCGGCCCGTAGCGCACCGAGCCGGCGCCGCGCACCACATCGATGCTGTCCAGGTTGCCCGAGGAAATCGGCGCCATCGACAGCTGCGGCTGGCCATAGGGGGCGAAGGCCGCCGGCACGCCGTCGATCAGCACCGTGGAGCGCGGCGACAGGCGCGAGGTCAGGCCGCGCACGCCGACATTGAGGGCGATATCGCTGCCGCCAGTGCCGTTGGCATCCTGCACCTGCACCCCCGGCACCCGGCGCAGCACGTCGCCGACGTTCATCGCGCCCTGCTCGACCATGGCCTCGCGGCGGATCACCGTGCGCGCTCCTGGGTGGTTCTGCACCTTTTCGGCATCGGCATCACCGAGCCAGTCACCCACCACGCTGACATTGCTGGTATCCAGTTGCAGGGTACCGGCGTTGGCGGCCGGCGCCGGACTCAGGGTCACCGAACTGCCTTCGATGCGGTATTGCAGGCCACTGCCCTGCAGCAACTGGCCTAGCGCCTGTTCCGCGGACAGGTTGCCGTCCACCGCCGGCGCCTGCTTGCCGGCCACCAGCTCGGGGCTGAAGAATAGCTGCAACGAGGTCTGCAAACCCAGCTGGCTCAGGGCCTGGCCCAAGGGCTGGGCCTGGATATGAATGGCCCCGACGGCGGGCGCCGCATAGGCCTGGGGCAAGGCGGCGCTGACCGCCAGGGCCAGAGCCAGGGGCAGCCAGCGGCGGGCGGGCAACGGAGATACGGCACAAACAAGGGCGAGTTTTTTCACGGGGGCGGCAGTCCTGTCGATCACACAAGGGTGCGTCTGTTAATGCAAACCAGTTGCAGTTGAACAGGAAGACGCTGTACTGAAAAAAAACCTGAATCTACCGAGGAAAAATTTCCTGGCTGCCGTCGGCATGGGTCCGCACCGTCACCGGCAGGATGCTCGGCAAGGCCTTGAGCAGGGCCTGAGTATCGTCGGACTTGAACACGCTGGTCAGGCGCAAATCGCCCACCGCGGCGCTGGCCACCCGCAAGGGTTGTTCACGATAGCGCGAGACTTCGGCCACCACATCCGCCAGACGCGCGTTGTTGAACACCAGCTTGCCGCTACGCCAGGCCGTGAGTTCCTCGGGGTTCACCGCATAGGCCGCGGCCACCTGGCCATGCTCATCGATATGGCTGCCCTGGCCCGGGGTCAGGCTGATGAAGTCGTCTGCCGCAGCGTCGCGGCCCTGGACCTTGACCCGGCCCTGGGTCACCGCCACCCGAGTCTCGGCGGCCTCGCGGCGCACATCGAAACGGGTGCCGGTCACCGTCACCTTGCCCGCGCCGGCCGCCACCACAAAGGGCCGCTCCGTATCGTGCTCGACGCTGAACAGCGCTTCGCCAGCCACCAGTTCGATCAGCCGCTGCTGCGCCTCATAGCGCACCCGCAACCGACTGTGACTGTTGAGATCGATTTGCGAGCCGTCCGGCAGCGCCACATGCCGACGCTCGCCGAACGCCGTGGAGAACTCAGCGCTGTAGGCGGCCGGCCGATCCAGGCCGCTGAACAAGCCGAGGGCCAGGGCCGCCAGGCTGGCCACCAGCCCGTAGCGCAGCAGCGGGCGCCGCGTGCTCCCGGCCGGCGCCCCCGCGCACAGCGCTTGCAGGCGCACCTTGGGCAGCAGGTCGCTGGCGGCCCACAGGGCGTCGAGCAGTTGCATTTCATGTTCATGCTGCGGGTGCTCGGCCAGCCACCGGGCAAAGTCCTGCTGTTGCTCCTGGCTCAGGTCGGGCTCTTGCAGCCGCACGAACCATTGCGCCGCGTCATCGCGAACCCTGGTCTGCCCGCAAGCGCAATCGCGGCTGTCCATCATGCAGATTCCTGTGTGGCAGAAGGTGAAGAAGCTCCGCGAGTCATGACGCCGCCCCGTCCAGACGGTCGCGCAGATGGCGCAGGGTGCGGATCATATACTTTTCCACCATGTTTTTTGAAAGCCCCAGGCGCTCGGCGATCTCGGCCTGGGTCAGGCCCTCGATCTTCTGCCAGACAAACACCTTGCGACAGTTGAGCGGCAACTCGGCAAGCGCCCGCTCGATGGAGTCGGCCAACTGGATGGCGTGCATGAAGTGCTCCGGATCGCCGCTGGGCGACTCGCCAAGGTGCACCTCCTGCGGCTCCAGGGCGCCGCGCCGGTCTTCCCGGCGAAAGGCATCCACGGCGATATTGCGCGCGGTCTGATGCAGGTAGGCCCGCGGCTGCTGGACCTTGGCGGCATCGGACTCCAGCACCCGCACAAAGGTGTCGTGAGCCAGGTCCTCGGCCTGCTGACGATTGCGCAAGCGCCGGGTCCAGGTGCCGATCAACTCTTCGTAGTGCTCGAAAAAGCCTGGTCTGCGGGGCGGCTTGGCGGTCATCGCGGGATGCTGGGAAAGTGGAAGCTCGAATAGTAATGCTTCGCATTAATATCGGCAATGGACTCGCTACCAGCGGCGGCCGAAGAAAAACTCAACGCAGTGCCCGGAACTAGTTGACCACCACATTTACAGTGCCCGAGAACAGTCGCGAGAATGCAACTCTTTGAATCTGCTCGTGCATGAAGTGATAGGTAACGCTGTCTTGTTCTGTTTGTGGGCGGGCTTCAACACATGTGAATCCCTGGGTCAGCAGAACTGCTCTTCGCAATATGCACGCACGTATCCATGGATCAAAGAACGCATATGTAGCCCGGTAGAGTGTCTTAAGGTGGGTGCCGGCTATCGAGGTTGGGAAGTGCAAGGGCGGTAGATAGCTTGCGAAAATGACGTCGCCATCATCAATGCCGGGGGCCATGTAGAAGCACGTCGCCGATGTCCGACCTTTTATAAGGTGGGACCACAGAGCGCAATCCGCACCCCGTATGTCTGGCAGGTAGCCCGGGTGTACGTGAATAAACTTGAGTGCATCGAGCTGCAGCAGGCTCTTGGGAATGATTCCACCGCCTGTAAATAGAATCTGCGTTAGCGCAGGCAGTCTAGATAGTCGGTCGTATAGTGCCTCATCCTTAAGATCGCTGATCATCAGTGTTTCCACGTCCGACGAGTATTCATTCAGGTCGTTGAGAGCAAGTGCATCGTCGATTACGCTCTGTGAAAAGTCCAACCCGCGTTCAACGACGTCTCTTATGCCTTGGTACAAAGCTGTTTCCGTCCGTTGAAGCACTTTTGACCAGTGATGAATGCTGTTCTTTTGCCTGGACTGCGCATAGACCAATCTCACCGCTCCTGGAAGAAAGCGCCCAACGGGTTTCTTGCTCGACAAATCATTCTTTGAGACAAGGTGAATTATCTTGTAGATCTTCAACCCCATGTTTTTCAAGGTTGCCAGGTAGGCCCGTGCGATGGGCCCCTCCCAGAACAGAACAGTCAGAGGAAGGGTGTCTGTCGTGCTGCCGTTGGTCTCCCCTGGAGGTGCGTCGCTGGACAGGTTGTCGGCACGGGGAAAGTTTTCGAGCAGGTGTTCGGCTTCAGTGTTGATGAAAACGGCCAGCTTCTCATCCAGGCTAACCTTTTCTCTGTCCAGGTAATCCAGAAGCTTGAGCAGTGCATTGAGTCTCTTTGCCGCATCGGTAGGCCTGCCATCATTCGATAGACGCCTGCAGTCCTTGAGCAGCAAAAGCAATGCTACTGGCAAGAGCTCCTGGGATACACGAGCCTCAGAGGTTCGCCCTCCTGTCTCATGGTAGCTCTCATGAATACGGCCAGAGATTTCGACTCGTTTTGACAGGAACTCCATGGTTTGGAAATCTTCAGTTGCCCAGTTGCCATTTTCTGCGCAACCACGCAGCCGTGCAGCTGTGTCGAAATACGTGTCCTGCTTTGGAACGGTTGTCGCTGCTGGCAGATAGTTACTGATATGTCGCTCGATTATCATGTGAATTAACCAGCCTTCGATAGTTTTTGATGTACCACCTGCAGGACGTTGGCAACAGTCCAGTACAGTACCATTCCGGATGGAAAGGAATAAAACAGCAGGAAGAACGACAGCCCCATCACTACCGTTGTCAGCCTGTGGCGAAGTGAGGACTTTCCGTCGGGTAGGGAAATGGGGTTAAGTCTGGTGCTCAGAAGCGTGGTCAGAGACATCAGGACTGGTAGCAGATTGAAGTAAGCGCCAAATAACGGAAGGTCTACACCAAGCTCGAATAGTTGATCGGGCTCAGCCAGGGTTTTTATCCACAGGAATGAGGCATCTCGCAGTTCAAAGGTTTGCCCCAGCAAATGAAACAGCGAGACGAAGACGGGTACTTGGATCAAGACGATTAGCAGAGGCTTCAATCCGGCCAGCGGACTTACCTTATGGCTTTCATAAAGCTGAAGGATTCTTTCGCTCTGCTCTCCGCCTTTGTAGTTTTTGCGTATTTCCAGAAGTTCGGGTTGTATCTTGGCCTGAATGGACTCGAACTTTTTCTGTGCCAAGATCGAATTCTTGGCAATGGGGTGCAAAGCCAAACGTACCAGCATGGCAAGCAGAATGATTGAAACTCCCCAGCTACCGACCAGTTGCTGAATAAAATACAGCACGTGCATGATGGCCAGGGTCAGTTCGCGTAGCCAGTTCCACAGCCCTGAAAACAGCAATTCGCCTAGGTTGGGAGTCTGGGCTGTGAGCGCCTGGTACGATTTGCCTCCACCAAATACATTCCATTGGTAGACCTGCAATCCTGTTCTGTCATTGTCGGCAATAGGCAATGTAAAGGACAGGGATGTATTGAAAGGCGCACTTGCTTTTTCTTCCGGCGGTTCCTGCGGGGTGTCAGCCTGCCATACAGTATTGCGCGCCAGGTCGTTGGCGGGAGACATGATCAGGGCTAGGTAGCGGCTTTGCAGTCCTACCCAGTTCCATTGCTTGGCGTCATGGGAAGAGTAGCCTTTGGACAGGGCTTCGTTGTTCAGTCGAAGTGCCTCGACACCATTGGAGTTTTGATAAACCAGCTCGGTGAATGAATAGATACTCTGTCCCATGCCCAAGCCTCTGGCGGGGGTCTCACCTATGCCAGGACCTATTTTCAGCTCGAGATGATCGGTTGGATCAACTGGCTGTTCCTTGAAATACAACTCCAGTGCAAAGTCGACTCGCCAATCGTGATCGAGCAGGTGCCAGGTCTTTTTGATACTGAACGGAAGGTTGCTGCTCTCCAACCCAAGAGTCAGTGTGTCTGCTCGTTGCTCAAGTACTTTCCAACCGCCGGCTAGTTGCTCCCACTCCCATAGGCTTTTGCCAGCCAGTGTTCCATCTAGCAAAAATAATTTTCCTTCGGGTGCAGCCATATCATGAGTGAGTTTGTTGGGAGTATGAAACTTAGGTGACAGCCAATGTTGAACAGTGCCTGATGATAGATTGAACTCAAGCTGTAGACTTGAATTCGAAAGCACAACGGGGCTTTGCTCGCTGGCAGCTGCGGCATAAGTGAAGAAAATCAGTATCAAGGCAAGCCAATTGCATTGATGGAAAAATTTTGATTTTTGCATTGGGCAGCGATAACGCTCGGTTGAGAGGACGAACAATGCGAAATATGGCCGCTCATCGATAAGCGGCCATACCTTTCAGCTCACAGCATTGTTTTCAGTGCTGTAGGTCGTAAATTTCAACTCGAGCATTTACTTCTTTTCGGTATCGGGCTCTTTTTTAATAGCGCTCTTGCGCAGGCCGAACATTCGCAGTAATCGGTGCCAATACAACTTGAGAACCATGGCCATTGCTGCCAGGGCTCCCAGAATTCCTTGAAGCATGGCGCTGCCCGTACCTGGATCAAGATATGCGAACGCATTGATTGGTAGGAGCGCCAGGCACAACAAGGAAAACTTTGAAAAATTTGACACTTTCATGAAACCCCATCACTTAATTAAATTAACCAAATAGGCCGCAGCTGTTTCGCCGCTTTTCCCCAAGTTATAGATCCAGCGCTTACGTGCTTCTATGATTGTCTCTTGCCATCGTTGCGAGTCAGCAACCGCCGCTTTGACAATGCTTCCCAGCTCCCCTAGGCGTTCTGTTGGCACTACGACACCAACTTGCTCGCGAGCCTGTACCTCAATGGCGTCAAGGCCAATTTCCGAGTATGCCGGATTGAGCGCTTTTCGAGGAACATCTGCGAAAATAACTGGCCGCTCAAGCCCTAATGCAAACTCCAGTGCGGCTCCAGACCAGTCGCTCAGCATAATATCCGAACCAAGCAATGAGTTGGTGCCATCGCCGTCCTCGTCCATGCGAAAACGAGGCTCTTCTCGGTAATAGCTGGCAATTTCATCGAGTATTTGAGGGGCTAATTTTCGCGTTCGTGGATGCGGACGCAGCACGACACGAAAGCCTGCGTCGATAAGGGGTCTGATCGCTGCCAGTCCGTGCCGCTCTATCAGGGCATTTTCACCCCAGGTGGGAGCGACCAGAACCTGTATCGCACCGTCGCTGCTTGGCAATGGACCCTGTTGGCCTCTTTTCATGATCGTATCGAGTCGTCCATAGCCGTGCTCGACCAAAGTTTTGGCGGGTATGCCCTGGGCAGTCTCTCGAGCTCTGATTTCGGCGACATGGTGAGGGCCTACGCACAATATCGAATCAAAATGATCGAATGCGGCTGCACGGTAGACCATATGAGTGCTGACAATCGAATGATGCAGGTACACATACCGTACCGACAACGGCGAGCGCTTGATGTGGAAGCTCTGCAGGTCGGGCATGGTCATCAGTAGGACGTCTACGTCCAGGGTGGCGAAGAACAGCGTGCGCACGCTGCCTTCGCCGATGTAGAACGGGCGCATTCCGGCAGGAGGGCTAGCCAGCATGGGGTCGTTTTCCGCTGACGTCACATACAATACAGGCACTGAATGGTCAGCCTGCAAGGCGTTAAAGATGGGCTCGAAGTACGACCAGTAACCTCGCCCCTCTGAATAGAACACTATCTTGCGTTCATTCCGAGGGATGCGTTTGAAGCTCTGCAGGCCTTTCCACTCCCTAAGCATCTTGCGTAATGCAGTTAACATGCTTAGCCCTTAAGCCGAAAGACTGTATCCAATTTTCCGTCGCGAAGCAGTTCGTGATACTGATTCAGGTCATCCAGGGTATCGACTTCAAGCCAACCGTTATCGGTAAGAGCTGCCTGTGCGTTCCATCCTGTATCGATGAGGTGCTGTAAGAAAGTTGTCATGTACATGTTGGCAAAATCCTTGCCGTCTCGCTCGACGGTGCGGTCCAGATCGTGCCATGCCTTCCAGAATGCGCCGACATGATCGCCCCTGACCTTGATCAGCCCCATATATTGACCTTGGACTTCACTGTAATCCTTGGGCTTCTTACCCAACTCGATGATTTTATTCTCGCTGTCGAGCTTCAATGTTTCAGCGTCAGAAAGCGGATCCTCCATGCGGATGTCCCAGAGTTTGCGCCACTGTCGGTCAATGGAAATCGCCAGTGGAGCATCGGTATTCAACAGGTTCTCAAGGACCGATTGCTCGTACACGATATCGCTATAGGCGATCAGCAGGTCCTCCTCCTCGAGCATCCATTGTTGTGCGCAAAAAAGCGTGGAAACCATATTGGTTTCGGCGAACTGCGGGTTGTACAGCAGCTCTACGCCAAGACCTTCAAGGCAGTCTGCGCGATAACCGCCGACTATTGCTATGTCCTCCAGGCCGACAGCTCGCATTACCTCGAGTTGGCGCTCAATCAGCGTCCGTCCATCCAGTTCGACCAGGCACTTGGGTCGCTCATTGGTGAGTGGGCGCAGGCGTGTACCTTGACCCGCAGCCAGAATAATTACGCGCATGAAGTTCCTTTACCGAAAAATAATTGACGAATGAAACGGGCATCCAGCGCCGTGTTGCCGACCGGGCGCTCGGGATGCCACATGATGGCCGCCCAAGGCAGCCTGTCGTGGACAAACGCCTCTATTGACCCGTCGTCGGCCCAGACCTGAGCCAGCAAATTTGCTGCCAGGTTATCTGGCATGATTCCCCATGAGTGGAAGCTATTGAGCTGCTGGTACTCGCTGAACCATTCGCAGCGAGACGAGCCAAGAGCGCCATGTGGACCGTTTGCATGGCCTGGTAGGCGAACCAGGCTACCACCCAGAAAATGATTGAGTGCTTGCATTCCGCGGCAAACGCCTAGTACTGGCATGCTCAGTGCCTGTGCCAGGCCCAGCAGTTCCCTTTCTGTGAAATCGCGTTCTGGGGAAGGATTGGTGGCTCCGGGCAGATGAGAAAGGTCGTTGCCCCCACTCAATATCAGTCCAGCGACTTCTTGGCGCTCCAGCCAGTTGCTTGGCGATCGCAATCCATTGGGTACGGGCACTAGATCGATCTCCAATCCCTCCATGAGTGCGGACCAGCGCTGATCGAGGCAGTCACGGCGCTCGTCGTATCCGGGGATACTCTCAACCCGTTGCGTGATTGCGATACGCATCAGCTTATGACCTGAATCATTCGGCTTCCTGCATTGAGCTCAATAGCGTGAGCCGCTGCCAGTATCCGGTACTGTGTCTCGCCAACGCCCAATGCTGCCGGCAAGCCAAACTCTGCCGCGCGTATTGCCATATGTGAGTTGGCTCCGCCATACATGGTGATCAATCCGGCTATTTGTCGGCCGAACAGCCAGTCATAGCCAGGATCGGCCTGGGGGATCAGGGCAATCTTGCCGGAAAGGTCTGCTTCACCCTTGTTCTGGCTAAGGTCCACACATACGCCTCGTACCACGGCTGAACCTACAAAGTTGGGTTGGGTTAGCGGATAAAGAAACACACTGAAGTCTTCAGTGGAACACAGCAATGGAGGCAGTTCGATGACCTGCGCCTGTTCGTGTGAACTCTTTCCTTGTTGTGCCCAGGCCAGCAATTTTTGGGTCAGTTCTGCTGGGCTTGATGTTTCGCTGCGCAGGGCCAGTAGTGCCTGGATGTCCATGTACGCCAGGTCTTCGCGCGATACCCCCAGGGGTTTGGCCCAGTCCGTCAGTTCATCTAGCGCCAGGGATAGGTTGCGAGTAAAGGCAAACTTGGCGTACTCACGCCCTTCAATGGCCTGCCGCAAAAAAAGCTCCAGTTCGTCGCTGTTGCAGGGAATGCCTTGTTCTGCCAAGGCGCTGCTGAAGCGTTCACGAGCCTCGTGCCAGAGATTGCTGCAGGTCGCACTGGGTGGTGCGACCGCACCATCAACGATTGGCTTGAGGTAGCGCTCGGGATCAGCTCGATAGTTCGGCGAGTTAATGTCGTAGGTGCCTGGACGAAGATGTCCGTACTCTTGGACGAAGGCTTCCCAGCTCATTTCCCCAATCGAGCAACTGTAGGCATCGAGGGTCAGTTTGTGGCTCACCGTCCGAATGGAGCTCAAGAAATCATCCATCGCTGCCTCAGTCAAAACTCCGGTGCTGACGGCAGAGCGCAAAAGGGTGACCGCCACGAAGGCGCTCCGTGCCAGATGAGCGAAGGGTAAAGCGCCATAACGCTGACAATCATGCAAAAGCCTCCAGGCTTTCTCCAGGGGAGGCATGGGCGTTTTGTTCAGATATTGAAAGCGCTGTTCCAGTTCGTCGATAACGGCCAAGTCGCGTTGATTGCGTTTTAGTGCGTTCGCGCTGATTTCCCGTAATGCGCTCCTGAGCTTTTCGATCTCCTGATTCGAGAATTGATCACCTTTGCTCAAGCGCTCTTGCCAGCGCTGGAAGTCCAGAGCAAAACAAGTGGGGATCACTTCAAACTCTACTTTGTCATGCAGCTGTGGATTGCGCTCGAGCCAGTCTATGTAGAAGTCAACCAGGCGTGCAGCCAGTGGCTCGTCGAGAGCTTTCGGAATGAAAGAGTTGAAGCTGGCGCGGATATCCACATAGGGGTGGCCCGCAAAGCTGACCAGCAACGATTGCGGTCGTACGTCGCGATAGCCATATTCTGCGCGTTGTGTGGCCCACGTTTCGTCCATGATCAGGTATCGATACAGGCTGGTCGACAGGGGGTGTGGCTTGGTCCCGATAATTTCTGCCGGATTCCAGTCTGGCATGATCCCAAAGATGGCACGCTGACCTGCAATAAAAGCGTTGGGAGGCTGCAATTGCTTGAACAGCCCACGAGCGCTGTCCAGATGTTTCATTATGTCCTCATCACTGCCATCCCACTTGGAGTGATTGACCGCTATCGGACGAACCTGAAGGATATGCAGCCCAGCATCGGCAGTGATGGCAAACTCCACATCCAGTGAGTCATAGCCAAGCAGCGACTCAATTTCTCTCAGTGCTGGCAGCAGGTTTTGCAGGCGATCTGGAATTTTCTGGCTGCGGGGATTTGCGTCACGCAGGATCATGAGGGTCTTGTGATCCTGGCAGGTCCCGCTGGTAATCGACTCGGTGCTGCCACTGATATCGTCATAGTTGACGATGTAGTAAGGCGCCCCGTTGTTCAGGCTTCGTGTAAACACCACTCCGCTGGCAAGCACCTGTTGCAGCATCGGCTGCACCAGTATCTGGTTCTCCGGGTTTCTATCACCGTAGGAGGAAATGACCTGTTCGATTGCCTCTCGCAAGTGCGGCAGATTACGGCCGTCGATATTCAGCAGACTGGTGTAAGCCCCTGCATTGGAATTGACAAAACCATCCTCAGACAGCGCACTGCTGCGTACGACAAGAGCTTGCTCGGGAAAGTGCTGCCTGATGGTGTCGATCAGTGAGTCCGATATTTCCTGCCATTGAGCAACGGTGAAACTCACCTGGTCCTCAATTCGGCTGAGCCTGACCATGCGGCGCAGGCGGCGCAGTGTCTGGGCCTTGGTTCCGAGGACAAAGTGTGCGAGGTCCTGAGGCTCGTTGAGCTCAGCCCAATCCCCTTGTACGTCAACTGCCTGGACATTCATTCCCTGGCAGCGCAGCGCCTCCACCAGATCGGACAGGTGGCCCTTATGGAACTGTTGTTGCAGGTCGATCTTGAATTGCATCAGGTGTTGAATGGCGCGAGGACCAAAATGGACGCATCCCACGAACTCGGCCGAGGCAAGGTTGGATGGGATGTCCTGCCCCAGTCGTGTTACTGAAGATCCATGCAGGCAAACCTTTTCACACCGTTGCAGGTCCGAGCGAGTACGGCAGGCATAACGGGTGCGCCATTGGCTATCCACTGCAACGCTGATATCTGCCGGCGAATTGGTCATGGTTTCGGCGAGGCTGCGACGAAACAGGATGTCGGAGTAGGAAACCAGGCTTCTGTTCTTCCCGGTCAGGTCTACCTGCAAGAATGAGTAGGCTGACTGTGTGACTTGCCAGTCGGTGTTGATCCAGTAGTTGAAGTCGGGATATTGCTGTTTGAGCGAGTCGATTTTGTAGCCGCCTACGAAGTGGGCGTCCGACATTCGTGAATTTGTGGCATGAAGCAGCCAGTCAATGACTCGGGTATGACCGGAGGCGCTGCGTAATGCGACGTGCTCATCACCCTGGAAGGGCTTGCCTGCGCCTAGAAAAATAACTGCTGACTGCATGCTGGTTTCTCATTCTTCCTTAAACACGGTAAAGACATCTGCCCGTTGGCTGCCTACCAGCCTTGAGCACCCTCGGTCCAGTAACCGAATCCCCAGCAATCACGAACAGGATCGATCAGGTAGGGAGCGAGTTTCTTCGCGGTGGCGCAGGACCCTAGAGAGTTGTGAGCGATTAGTTTGTAGTCCGTCCCGTCCGAGCGATAGAGGTATTGCAAATCACCGTCTTCGCTAAGCTCGGGGTCTCTCGGAAGCGTCTTGATGAAGGTGGGTACCAGGCCGGGGATCCAATCTTCGGCGGACCGGCCCCAATTACTGTGAACCCCATCGAAACTCTGGCTTACAGGATAAGTGCCGTTGGCTCGGTGATAAGCCTCCAGTGCCGCATGGATACTTGCAAGATCACCTACGCGCTGAACATAAAACGGGGGATTGAAGGAAACCTTGCCAGTGTTTTCAAGTGCACTTACAAAATCACTCTCCCTGGCGATTGCAACGGTCATTTGAGAGTCGTATTCAAATGTGGAATTTTCATCCTTGACGATATCAAGATAAAGTGGCGCACTAGAATTTTGCACTGCTGTGCTTAATAGATCGATACCTTGATATTCCCCACAGTCTGGTTTACCAGGTGCTTCAAGGCATAATGTCTTGGCAAGATCGCTCAGACTGACTAGTTCGCTACTGTAGGTTGTCGATACGCTGTCGCGAGCTCGAGACTTTATCATTAGAAGGGGGCGATATCTATTGTAACCCCACAACTTGTTATTATTGATTCTGTTTCCGTCAGGTGCGGTGTCAAAGTAGCTGGCCAGTGCACCATGATCACTTTTTACGATAAAAAGCGTTTTATCATAGATACCAAGGCTTTTCAGCTTCTCAATATAGTCAGCCGTTTGCTGAAGTGCGCAGTGAGTTTCGTTTATCAAACCCTGAAGATTTTGATTGCTGCTCGACCACGCAGCGTCATCGCTTCGATAAGTACAATTTTCATCAAAATCAACAGGGAAGTGGGTATGCAGGAAATGCATGTAGCGAATGGAGCGCGGGGCGTCGGTTGCGTGCAGTGACTGTATCAACTCCACTAAGTCGTCGCTTTGCAGTGTGTTCAACGCGTCCCATGAGGAGCCTTTGTGGACTAGTGGCCTCTCGATCTTCAAGCTACTAAAGTACTTTCCTTGAAGAGGCCTGATTTCATCATTGATAAAACCCGCAAGAAAAGGCGTACCTATCCGTGCAGCAATATGGGGATAGAAATTCAGAGCTGTAGCAACTTTCTCCTGGAAGTCACTTTTTATTAATGTTCCTGGAATGACATTGTCTTGCGTGCCCTCGCTAAACGCACTGTAGGCTCCGTAAGTCATGACATCAGTTGCTGCCAGATTTTCGCGTTTGATTGAGTTTATTCTGCCCGAGAGCTTTTCGGACAGTTCTGTTGATGTTTCGCTCAACTCTCTAAAGTTAATATCCCCATACAATTCGGAGCGAATTGAGGCAATTGTTGCAGGCGCCAGTGAAACCGCATTTTCATAAAAAATGAAGTCCTTGAATGCATTCTTTAGCTTTGGATCTTCTTCAATGACCTGCTTGGCGACCACTCCTGCCAATCCATCAAAACTGAGAACGATGACGTTGTCGCTTTTTGATAGCCCGGAGAACCGTTCAACTGATGCGCTCTCCCGATATAGCTTTGGTGCTGCCGAGCCTACAGAGGCAACCAGCAGTACCAGCAAAAAGACATAGACTGCAGATTTCAGGTTGGTATATGTCAGCAATGTCAGCACCAGTGAAGCCATGCTGACAACTACCAAGTTTGTATAGTCTATGTCTAGATCTTCCGGAGCGGTCATTCCAGCTGCTTTTACCAAGGGCAACAAGAAACCGGAAATGGATGCCCAGAACGTAATGAAATAAAATAATCCATTTGACAACTGACGCAAGCGTAGTGCGACCAGTATTTCGGATATCGCAGTAAATACGCACCCAGCGAGAAGACTTACAAGCAGTGAAAAGACAAAAAAGCCACCGACACTAAAGTTTATATCATTAAACGATAGATACAGTGCATAAAGGGGAACCCACAAAAACAAAGTTGATGCGGCCAAAATCGGAATGGCCGAGCGTTTTAAGGTGTTAAGCATGCGATCCTGCTGTTCTCGTTCAGGCTTTTTAGCAAAAATTTTTATCAGGGGTGCCCCACAAGCTCATCTTAAACTAGACGCTGTGAAAAAGACGTCGCCGGCAATGAGATTGTAATGGCTTGCTAAGCTAGGACACTTCTTAGACGGGAGTAATTGTCCCACAAAGGGGCTTGACGAGTAAGCAACATCATTCTTTTTTCACAGGGCCCAAACCTGGGGCCTCAAGCCTGCTGCTGGATCAGTCTTATTGATCGGGTTACGCACCCAGTTCTCGTTGATTGGCTTTGTGCAGTCGGGCCAATGAACCGTCACGAACCAGATGCCGACTATTTATCTGCCCCACCCAAGTCTGGAATCATGCCCTCCCGCCTCAACAGGAGTGAGCCCCATGAACCACGCCCCCCACTTGGTCCTTGCCCTGGGCGCACTGCTGGCGAGCTACGGCATCCAGGCCGCAGACCCGGCCGAACCCCATGTCTACTACAGCATGGTGCCCGGTCAGTTCATGCTGATCGGCAAGCAGCCCGATGGCGGCCCAGCCTATGCCGGCACCGCGGTGATTCGCTACGAGAACCAGGCCCTGACCCTGCTCAAGACCATCGACGGCCAGACCACCACCGCCATCGGCAAGGTGGAACGAGCCCGCATTGCCGAAGCCGACGTGGTGAATTTCAGCTGGCCGGGGCACAGCGCCACCTGCCTGGTGCGTGGCGACCTGGACAACTATTCGCGCCTGAGCTGCTACTGGTTCAACAATGGAGTGGAACACCAGGAACCGGGGCTGGAGGCCTATTTCCCCACGGAAACCTGGCCCGGCCACCAGGACTGAAGCTCGTTGCCGGTAACACCCGCGCCCCTCAACCCTTGACCGAGCCCACGCCATGATCCAACTCATCGAATACAGCAACCACCACCACCGCGAGGCGGTGATCGATCTGTGGAACCGCGCATTCGGTTACGACACCGCCCACAACACCCCCAGTCTGGCCATCGACCGCAAGCTCGCCGTGGATGACGGGCTGTTCTTCGTCGCCCTGGCCTCAGGGCAGGTCATCGGCACCCTGATGGCCGGCTACGACGGCCACCGTGGCTGGCTGTACTCCCTGGCGGTGGACCCGCAACAGCGCCGGCTCGGCACCGGCCGGGCCCTGGTGCGCCATGGCGAGCAGGCCCTGGGCGCCCGCGGCTGCCTGAAGATCAACCTACAGATCCTCAGCAGCAACGCCGCGGTGCAGGGCTTCTACCAGGCCCTGGGTTATCAGGTCGAACCCCGGGTCAGCATGGGCAAGGTGATCACCGCCAACGTCCCCGAGCACCTGCGCGGCTGACGGCAGCCGCGCCGCCTTCACCAGTTGTTCAGGTTGCTGCGCGGTGGCGCCAGCAGTTGCTGGGCCAGGCTGATGGCCGCCAGCGGCGAGGCGCTGTGCAGCAGTGGGTAGCCCCAGAACTTTTCATAGTTCCTGGCAAAAGCCTCGACGCCGGCCTGGGCCTCCGGCTGCGGGGCGATGACGATCATCGCCTTGATCCAGCGGCGGATCGCCGCCTTGTTGCGCTTCATCCACAACGAACCCTGCTTGAGCAATGCCTTGCTCTGCGGGCTGTTGCGCTGCTCGGGCTCAGGCAGCACATCGCTCATCAGGACAAAGGCCTGAGCACGCTGCATCAATGCCTCCAACTGCTGGAAAGGGTCGACTCCGGGCTGCCCTGCGTCCTCGGCGCGACGCATCCAGACCAGGGGGAAATGCTGATGATCGAAGTACATGGGAACACCTCAAGAAGCTGAAAAACAAGAATGTTTATCATCTTCCCGAGAGCCATTGTCCGCATCAGCCGAGATTGACAAGTTATTGATCAATCCGGCCAGATGCAGCCCTTGCCGCAGGTGGCAAACGGGTTGGGCGGCACTCCGACCTGGCGGCCACAGCACAGCGCCAGGCAAGGCCCTGCGGGTCTTTTCGCAGCCTCGCGGGCTCGGCAGCGGCTACAGGGCGTGGTTTTCCAGGGCTTGGCGACGCTCGGCAAAAAACCGCCCCGGTGGCTGGCCCACGGCTTTCTTGAACATGCGGATAAAGGCGCTGGCGCTGTCATAGCCCAGGGTCAGCGCCACACGCTCCACCGAGTCGCCCCGGCCCAATTGCCTGAGCCCCAGGAGGATGTGCAACTGACGCTGCCAGCGACCGAAACTCAGGCCGGTCTCGGCCACGATCAAGCGGCTCAGGCTGCGTTCGCTGAGGCCGATCTGCTCGCCCCATTGCCCAAGGCTCAGGCGCCGCTGCGGCTGTTCAAGGATCTGCTGGGCCAGGCGCCGCAGTTGTGCGTGCCGGGGCATGGGCAGGTGGATCTGCTCGCGGGGCGCGCTCGCCAGTTCATCCAGGGTCACGGCGACCAAGCGCCCGGCGGCGCCGTCCTGGTCATACAGGAACGGCAGCTGCGCACAGCGCCTGAGCAGCTCCTGCAACAGCGGCGACATCACCAGGGTACAGCAGGCCTGAGGCAGCGCACGGGCGTGCTCGGGCTCGACCAGCAGGCAATAGCCCTGGGCGTTCTCCAGCCCCTGGACCCGATGCTCGATCGCGCTGGGAATCCATACCGCGCACTGCGGCGGCGCCAGCCACAGGCCTTCGGCGCTCTCGCAACTGAGCACGCCGCCCGCGGGAAACAGCAACTGGGCCTTGCGATGGCTGTGCCACGGCCGCTCCCAGCGCTCCTCTTGCGTCGAGATGCGCAGGGCGCACACCGGACGCGCAATCGCATCCGGGTCCTGAGCCTGGTCCTGCTGTTTCAAGACGGGCATCCACCTTCCTCCACACTCCCGGGGCATGCCCGCCATCGGCGCGACGCCGGTGCCTGCCCTGCAAGGCCGAGGATTGTGCCGGGCCCATGGGGCTTAGCCAAGCACCCCGGGCCGCACCTGCGCGCCGGTCTGTGCCCTAGCGGTAGTAGCCATAGCGGTAGCAGCAGCCATGGTAGTGCCCGGGATAAACCACGCAGCCTCCCAGGGACAGCATCGTGGCCATGACAATCAGCAGTGCGATACGACGGGACATGGTGAATTCCTCATGGGTTCGGTGATACACCCGGCCAACGGCGCAGGCGACCATCGCCAGCGCTCGCACAGGGTTACGGATTGAACGCTGCGCCCGGAACACTTCCGTCGCCGGCTCCACGCAAATAGATTCATCCGCCACGGCCAGCCCCGGGCCAGAGCCCTGGCCCGCTAACTGAACGCCGGTTGAACAGGGCCGGGATAAAAATTTCATTTTTCCGCGACGGATTGCCCGCCCATCTATCGTTGAATCCATCAGCTGCGTTCATCAGCGAATGCAGGCCTGAAGGAGTCACCATGAAGCTTGTCCGTTCCCTGCTGCGTCTGCGCTCGTTGCTGCTGATTCCCCTGGCACTCGGCGCGCTGGCGAGCACGCCCGCCGATGCCCAGCCCCTCATCATCCAGCAGGCGCCACCGGCCATGCGCTATGAACCCATGCCCGGCGCTCGCCCGGGCTACGCCTGGGACCGCGGCAACTGGCGCTGGCGCGGGAACGGCTACGTCTGGGTGCCTGGCCACTGGCAGCCGGTGATGCACCGCGGGCACTGGATGCCCGGCCACTGGCAAGCCCACGGCCCACATTGGTACTGGGTCGAAGGTCGCTGGGTGCGCTGACCCGATGCCGTCGAAGATTGCCCCTTCACCGGACCGAGAACCGCCGATTTGAACGAAACCGACCCGGATCTGGAGTTGCTCGAACGCATTGGCAACAACGAAGCCCAGGCCGTGAAAGAGATGGTCACGCGCAAGCTGCCACGCCTTCTGGCCCTGGCCAGCCGCCTGCTGGGCGATGCCGACGAAGCCCGGGACATCGCCCAGGAGAGTTTCCTGCGGATCTGGAAGCAGGCGGCCAGCTGGCGCAGCGATCAGGCCCGCTTCGACACCTGGCTGCACCGGGTGGCGCTGAACCTGTGCTACGACCGCCTGCGCCGGCGCAAGGAGCACGTGCAGATCGACAGCGAGCAAGCCTACGAGGCGGTGGACCACAGCCCGACGCCCGACGAACAACTGGAAGCCAGCGCGCAGAGCCGGCGCATGGCCGCGGCCCTGGACCGACTGCCGGATCGCCAGCGCGAGGCGATCGTTCTGCAGTACTACCAGGAACTGTCCAACACCGAGGCCGCGGCGCTGATGCAGATCAGCGTCGAAGCGCTGGAGAGCCTGCTGTCGCGGGCCCGGCGCAATCTGCGCAGCCACCTCGCCGAGGCCCAGGGTGCGGACCTCTCAGGAAGGAGAACACCATGACCCCCGAACGCTTTGCGTACCTGGCCGACGCCTACGGCGCAGACCTGCAACGCTGGCCCGCCGGTGAGCGCGAGGCGGCCCAGGCCCTGCTCGGTGACGGCAATGCGCTGGCCGCCGAGGCCCTGCGCCAGGCGCGCTGGCTCGACAGCCAGCTGGACAGCTACCAGCTGGCCGCGCCGGGCCCGGCCCTGGCGCAACGGATCATTGCCGCGGCCGCCACAGCGCCACGCGGCGCCTCCTTCTGGCAACGCTACGCCGGCTGGCTGGCGTCCCTGGGCTGGGTCGGGGTCGGCCTCACCGGGGTGGCCGCCGGCATGCTCGCGGTGGCCCTGAGCCTGCCCCTGTCGGCATCCACCGAAGCCCTGCCCAGCGTGCTCGACCAGAGCGACGCGGAATTCATCCTGAGCATCAATGCCGAGGAGGCCGAACAGTGAGCCTGTCCATCCGTCCACTGAAAACCTGGCTGCTGCTGTCGCTGCTGCTCAACGTATTCCTGATCGGCGGCGTCGCCGGCGGCCTGTATCAGTGGCTCGGCCATCCCCAGCCACCCCAGGCCCTGGCGCTGCCCCAGCACGGCCTGCGCCAGGCCATGGCGCAGATGCCCGAGGAACGCCGGCGCCAGTTGCGCCAACTGCTGCGCCAGACCCGCAACGACAGCCAGCCGCTGATCATGGCCGGGCGCGAGGCTCGCCAGGGGGTGGTGCGTGAACTGGGGGCCGAACAACTGAACCGCAATGCCCTGGACGCCGAACTGGGCAAATCCCGCGAGGCCGACATCGCCCTGCGGGCCCGGGTGGATGAAGCCCTGGCCAATTTTGCCGGCAGCCTGTCGCTGACTGAGCGCCAGCAGCTGGTGGAGTCCATGTACCCGCGAGCCCCAGGAAAAAACCGCGCGGCCCAGCGCAATTGAAAGCCCGGCGACGGCTTTCGCCGCGGGCCGCGTTCAACCACTCGCCGCCCGCGATAGCCGCGGGCCCCCTGTCACTTCCCAAGGAAACCGCCCATGCGTCGTGTTATCCAAAGCCTGCTCATCGCCACCTTGCTTGGCACCACCCTGGCCGGCTGCGTGGTGGCCCCGGCCCATCCACGCCGGCCGCCGCCACCCCCGCCCATCGTTGAAGTGATACCGATGGCACCGGCCCCCAGCTACCACTGGGTCGCCGGGCACTACCGCTGGCACGCCGGCCAGTGGCTCTGGACCCCAGGCCATTGGCGCTATTGACGGCTAGCTGGCCACGGCCTCCAGCAGCCAGGCCTTGAAGGCGCTCATGGCGGCGGTTTCGGCCCGGGACTGCAAGCGGGTCAGCCAGTAGCTGCCGGTGACGATGCCAATCTCGAACGGCTGCACCACCGCCCCGCTGGCCAACTGCCGCGCGAACATCAGCGGCGGCGCCAGGGCCACGCCCAGGCCCTGCAACGCCGCTTCGAGCATGCCCAGGGACGAGTCGAAGACGATGCTCTGCGGCAGCAGGCTACCGGCCCCCAGCCCCGCCGCCTGGAACCACTGCGGCCATTCATCGGTGCGGTAGGACCGCAACAGGGTCTGCCCCAGCACGTCCGCCGGGCTGTGCAACTGGCGGGCAAGCTCCGGCACGCACAGCACCGACAGCGGCGCCTGCAACAAGGGCAGTGCCTCGATACCGTGCCAGGCCCCGGTGCCAAAGCGAATGGCGTAGTCCAGGCCCTCGGCCGCCACGTCCACCCGGTTGTTGTTGGTGCTCAGGCGCAGGTCGACGTAAGGATGGCGCGCCTGGAAATCCCCCAGGCGCGGCAACAGCCAGCCCACGGCGAAGGTGCCCACCGCGCCCACCGTCAGCACTTCGCGGTAGTGCCCGCCGTCGAACCGCCCCAGGGTCTGGGCGATCCGGTCGAAGCACTCGCGCAGCACCGGCAGCAGGGTCTCGCCCTCGCTGGTGAGCATCAGCCCCCGGGGCAGGCGCTTGAACAGGGTGACGTTGAGCTGGGCCTCCAGGCTCTTGACCTGATGGCTGACCGCCGCCTGGGTCACGCACAGCTCGATGGCCGCGCGGGTGAAGCTCAAATGCCGCGCCGAGGCCTCGAAGGCCCGCAGCGCGTTCAGCGGCAAATGGGGACGGAGCATGATCATTCCCTAGATTTTCTAATGGCTCGTGCAAGATTTGGTCGTTTGTCGATCCTGCGCAAACTGCCTACATTGGCCTCGCTCGCGCAGCACCGGCCACGCCCTGCTCGCTCAGGAAGGCGTCGCGGGCACGCGGCCCCGGGGGCTCCCACGAAGAACGCCCGGACCGCCAAGCCGCGGGGAAAAACGCGGCAAAAACAACCAGAACACAGGGAAACCAAGCAATCATGCGGCACACAACCTTGACCGGATTAGGCTTCATCAGCGCCTGCGCGCTGCTGCTGGGCACCTCCAGCGCCTGCGCCGAAACCACCACGGACAACGCGCTGAAAGCCACCGTGGATACCACCATCCGCCCGCTGATGCACCAGCAGGGCATTCCCGGAATGGCGGTAGCGATCATCGCCAACGGCAAGCGACATTACTTTAACTACGGGGTTGCCTCCAAGAACAATCAACAGCCGGTGGACAACGACACCCTGTTCGAAGTCGGTTCGGTGAGCAAGACCTACACCGCCACCCTCGCCGGCTACGCCCAGGCCAGCGGCAAACTGGCCCTTGAAGACCACGCCAGCCAGTACCTGCCGGCCCTGCGCGGCAGTGCCTTCGATGGCATCAGCCTGTTGCAGTTGGGCACCTACACCGCCGGCGGCCTGCCCTTGCAGTTCCCCGACGAGGTGCAGGGCGAAGACAAGATGCTGGACTACTACAACACCTGGAAACCCAGCTTCAGCCCCGGCACCCAGCGCCAGTACTCCAACCCCAGCATCGGCCTGCTCGGCTACCTGGCCGCCCGCAGCCTGGGCCAGCCGTTCGATCAGTTGATGGAACGCACGCTGTTTCCCCAGTTCGGCCTCAAGCACAGCTACATCCATGTGCCCAAGGACCAGCTGGCGCATTACGCCCAGGGCTACGACAAGCAGAACCAGCCGATCCGCGTCAGCCCCGGGCCGCTGGACGCCGAAGCCTACGGGGTCAAGACCAGCGCCCCGGACCTGCTGCAATTCATTGCCGGCAACCTGCAGCCGGGCCAGTTCGACAACGCCCTGCAGCGCGCCATGGTGGCGACCCAGAGCGGCTACTACCGGGTGGGCGACATCACCCAGGGCCTGGGTTGGGAGCGCTACGCCTACCCGGTGCCCCTGGCACGCCTGATGGCCGGCAACTCCTCGGCCATGGCCCTGGAGCCGCACCCGGTGCAATGGCTGACCCCGGTGGAGGCGCCCAAGGCTGACGCCCTGTACAACAAGACCGGCTCCACCAGCGGCTTCGGCGCCTATGTGCTGTTCGTCCCGAGCCAGCAGATCGGCATTGTCCTGCTGGCCAACAAGAACTACCCCAACGAAGAGCGGATCAAGGCTGCCCACGCCATCCTCACGGCCCTGGAGGCCGCGAAGTAACGGGCCCGGCCGCACGCCAAGGGCTCTCGACACCGCGCCCTGCGGCTCGTCCCGCTCGCCAACGCCATGTGCCCTTGCCGGTCACATGGCGTTTTTTCATGCTGGGGTCACGGCGCCGCCTAGACTCACAGCTGCCCTTGCGAGCGTGCACCCGCGCGCCCTTGCCGCGCCAGCAAACGCTGGCCTGGCGATCCCCGCGCCGGGCCTGATGCAGGGTTTGCGCTGAACCTTCTGGCAGGCTCTCCGGTCGATAACTGCAACCTGGCAAGGGTTGCCGGCGCTGCCGCGTCGGTGTTTGCCCAGGAACCACAGCCGCTGGAGAAACGTCCGTGATATCGACCCTGCAGATCGCCAGAATCAAAGCCTGGGGCGCCCATGGCTTCACCGCTACCGGCGTGGTCAGTGCCTTGCTCGCCACCCTGGCGCTGTTCGACAACCAGCCCAAGGCCTGCCTGCTATGGCTGGGGGTGGCCCTGCTGGTGGACGGGGTCGACGGCTCGCTGGCACGCAAGGTCAAGACCCACTCGGTGCTGCCCAACATCGACGGCTCGGTGCTCGACCTGGTGATCGACTACCTGACCTACGTGTTCATCCCGGCGCTGTTCATCTACCGCTACATGCCCCTGCCGGAGTACAGCGCGCTGCTGGCCACTTCGCTGATCCTGCTATCGTCGCTGCTGTGCTTCTGCAACGTCAACATGAAGAGCCATGACAACTACTTCCAGGGCTTTCCCGCCGCCTGGAACGTGGTCGCCCTGTGCTTCTACCTGATCGAGCCCGGCCCCTGGCCAAGCCTGCTGAGCATCATCGCCCTGGCCCTGCTGACCGCCACGCGGGTGCAGTTCCTGCATCCGTTCCGGGTACGCAAATGGATGCCGCTGAACATCATCGTGACCTTCATATGGCTGCTCAGCGGCGCGCTGCTGATCCTCAGCCACCCGCTGCACAGCCCACCGATCATGGGCTTGTGGCTGGCGGCCTCGGCCTACTTTCTCGGCGTGTGCCTGTGGCGTTCGGCGCAGGAATGGGTCAGGGGCAGCCCCAAACCATAAACGGTCAGCGACAAGCCCCCGGCGCATGCCTTTAAACCTGCACCGAGCGGGTGCATGCTGTGTCGGCTTCGCCACCCGCCCGACGAGAACCCTGCGATGAACACCACCACCCTGCTGCTCTACACCTCAAGCTGCTTTATCGGCGCACTGATCCCCGGCCCGACCTCGCTGCTGGCCATGGCCAACGGCACCTCGCGCAATCGCCAGCTGGTGGCGGTGGGCATGGCCGGCGCGGCGCTCTCGGATGTGCTGATCATCGCCGCCGTGGGCCTCGGCCTGGGGGCGATGCTGATGGCGTCGCAGCAGCTGTTCATGGTCTTGAAATGGGTCGGGGTGTGCTACCTGGCCTGGCTCGGCATCCAGCTCTGGCGCAGCGCGCCCCAGGCCCTCGGCGCCCAGCAGGTGCGGGCCGGTTCGCGGCGGCGCGAAGTATTCCAGCGCAGTTTCTCGGTGGCCATGACCAACCCCAAGGTGCTGCTGTTTTTCACCGCCTTCCTGCCGCAGTTCATCGACCCCGGCCAACCGGTCTTCATCCAGTACGCCACCCTGGCGCTGGTGACGGCGCTGGTCGAGGTGCTGGTGATGGGCCTGTATGCCGCGGGCGGGGTGCAGGCGGCGAAATTCCTGACCACCCGCGGCATGCGCCGGCTCAATAAGTGCTGCGGCGCGACGATGCTGTCGCTGGCGGCATTTTTGGCACTCTACCGCCGCAACTGACAGGGGCTTTTTGCTTGCCGCTTGAAGCTTGCGGCTGCTCTTAAAAGGCCAGCTTGTAGCCGATGGAGAACAGCATGACCGCCAGGCACGGCCGGAGGATTTCGTCGGACACCCGCCCGGTCATGTGGCTGCCGATCCAGATTCCCGGCAGCGACCCCATCAACAGGAAACCCAGCAGGTGCCAGTCCATGTTGCCCATGCTGGCGTGGCCCAGGCCGGCCACCAGGGTCAGCGGCACGGCGTGGGCGATCTCGGTGCCCACCAGGCGCTTGGTGGCCAGGAACGGGTAGAGGATGAACAGCGCCACGGTGCCCAGGGCACCGGCGCCGATGGACGTCAGTGCAACCATGGTGCCGAGGATCACCCCGGTGACCACGGTCAGGCCATTGAGCCCGCCGGGGCTGGGCTGGTAATCGCTACCATGGCGCTGGGCGAAGGCCATGAGCTTTTTCTTGAACACAATGGCCAGGGCCGTGAGCAGCAGCACGAAGCCCAACCCTTGCTTGATCACCGCGTTCAGGGCCTGGGGATCGGTGTCGAGGTTCTTCAGGAACCACAAGGTCAGCGCCACCGCCGGCACGCTGCCAAGGGTCAGCCAGCCGGTGATGCGCCAGTCGATGTTGCGGTTTTTCTGGTGAACCAGCACCCCACCGGATTTGGTGATGGCCGCGTACAGCAGGTCGGTGCCCACTGCGGTGGCCGGGTTGATGCCGAACCAGAGCAGGATCGGGGTCATCAGCGAACCGCCTCCGACACCGGTCATGCCCACGATGAAACCCACTACCAGGCCTGCGACTACAAAACCGAAGTTACCCACATCCATCAATAAAGCCCTACAAATCACGCGGCCAGGTAAAAAACTGGCGGCAGCATAGCGGCTAAAGCTTATGTCCATTTATATGAATAAAATCTAACGTTATAACCAGGCCCGATTTTTCCATGCAGCAACTGCATCCATGCCCCCCTGTGGTTGCATCCACCACATGCGCCGACAGCCTCCGGCCCACCGGCAAAAAACACTCGCCGACGGCGGTAAAACGCTCTGCGCTGCACATCCGCGCCATGGCATCCGGTATTCTGCCCGACGCTTGGCACTGCCCCTGGCGCGTGCCACCCCCGATTCCAAGGAAGGCCCATGACCTCTGCCGACACCTCGTACCAGATCGAGCACCAACGCATCCGTTTCCGGCGCCTGAGCCTGCACCAGGAAGCCCCCGGAAGCTGCGCGCCCCACCGGGGCAATTGGGGGCTGGCGCTGTCCGGTGGCGGCATCCGCAGCGCAACGTTCGGCCTGGGAGTGCTGCAAGCCATGGCCCGGGCCCCGGCGCCTGATACAGCGCCGGCAGACACCCGCGAAAACAGCCTGCTGTCGCGCATCGACTACCTGTCCACGGTCAGTGGCGGCGGCTATATCGGCAGCTTCTTCAGCAGCCTGTTCCTCCCCGGGCGCCTGCAAGCACCCGCCGCCCAGGACCCGGTAGCCCAGGCTGCCCACAGCGCCTACCAGGCACTGCGCTTCGAACCACCGGGGCGGATCAGCACCGGCATCGACTACAGCACCCGGCCCCCGGGCCAGGGCCCCACCGCCTGGCTGCGAGAAAACGGCCGCTACCTGACCCCCACCGGTTCCGGCGACATGCTCTACGCCCTGGCCATGACCTGGCGCAACTGGCTGTCGCTGCAGGCCATGATCGGCCTGCCGATCGTGCTGCTGCTCAGCCTGCTGAGCCTGTTCCAGGTGCTGAGCCAGGCCAGCCTGCTGCTCTGGCCGCTGATGGCCGGCGTGCTGTTCGCCCTGCCCTGCGCCGTGGCGTACTGGCTGATGATTCCCCAGGGCGACCTGGACCGGCCACCGAGCATGGGCAACGCGGCGTACCGGAGCATGCTCGCCGTGGTCGGCGGCCTGTGGCTCTGTGGCGCCCTGGCCTACTGGCTGGCCCAGTGGCAAGCCGTGGGCGCGCTGACCCTGGCCGGCGCCCTGGTGGGCAGTGGCGCCTTGCTGATCACCCGGCAACTGGTGACGCGCCTGGCCGACAACCGCGACCCGGCCAAGGACAGCGCCTGCGCCAACAGCGTGCGCAACTATCGGGTACAGATCACCCGTGCCCTGGGTCGGGCGATGGCCGCGGTGGCCGTGCTGGGGTTCCTCGCCCTGCTGGTGACCGCAGCCCAGGCGCTGTACCGCTACCTGCATGACCTGCAAGCCCTGGGCAGCCTGCTGTTGCTGATCGCGGTGGTGTGGCTGGTGCGGCGCCTGGCCCTGCTCAAGGATGAAAAGAGCCTGCCGGGCTGGATGCACAAGCTGCCGCTGGACGTGCTCGCGCTGATTGCAGGTGGCCTGCTGCTGAGCCTGCTGTGCCTGTGCTGGGGCTTGCTGGTGCAATGGATCGCCCACGACGGCGGGGTGATTTCCGGCGCTCATGCGGTGGCCTGGCGGCTCGCGGCGCTGAGCCTGCTGGCGGCCTTGCTGACCCACCTCAGCGGGCGCTTCATCGGTTTTCTCAATACCTCGTCGCTGCAGGCCTTCTACTCGGCCCGCCTGACCCGCGCCTACCTTGGCGCCTCCAATGGCCGGCGCTTCAACGGCCCGGCGCAACAGCGCCGCACCTACATGAGCGTGGCCGAGCCGATGTCCAGCGACGACCTGTCGCTGCAGCAGTACTACGCCAGCCCCAGCGCCGGCCCGGTGCACCTGATCAACGTCACCATGAACCTCACCGTCGATCCGGCTGAACAGCTGGTGCAGCGCGACCGCAAGGGCAAGCCCCTGTGCATCGCCCCGAACTGGGCACCCGACAGCCCGGCGCCAACCAGCGCTTGCCCGGCAGAGCGCTACCTCCTCGACGGCCAGGCCTATCGCCGCGACCTCGACCATGGCCCGGCCTCGGAAATCATGCGGCCGCTGACCCTGGGCCAGTGGATCGGCGTTTCCGGCGCCGCCTTCAGCACCGGCCTGGGCCGCGCCAGCAGCCTCGGCATGTCGCTGGTCCTGGGGCTGGCCAACGTGCGCCTGGGCCTCTGGTGGCCCAGCCACTTCCTCGACCCCGGGCAATCGCACTGGGTGCCCCGGGACCTCAAGCCCTGGACCCGCTACAGCACCCAGGCCTACCTGTTCTATGAACTGACCGCGCGCTTTCACGGCTACCGCCGCGACTACCAGTACCTGTCAGACGGCGGGCACTTCGAAAACACCGGCACCTACGAACTGCTGCGCAAGGGGCGCAAGGTGGAGTTGATCATCACCTGCGATAGCGGCTGCGACCCCGACTACCAGTTCGACGACCTGGCCAACCTGGTGCGCCTGGCGCGCATCGATCAGGCCCTGGAGATCCGCGAAGACCCGGGAGTACTGAGCCATCCGCAGCTGAAGACGGTATTTGCCAGCCTGGAAGAGTTTCGCCAGCCGCCGAGCGCCGCTAACCAGAAATGCGCCCTGCTGCTGAATGTCCATGCCCACTCCCCGGGCAGTGACGACGACCTGTGCCAGACGCCCCATTGCCGGATCCTGGTGCTCAAACCGCGGCTGATCGCCGGGCTGACGCCGGACGTACTCAACTACGCCCGGGCCAACCCGAGCTTTCCCAACCAGAGCACCGTGGACCAGTTTTTCGACGAGGCGCAGTTCGAGAGTTACCGGCAACTGGGCCTGAGCATCGGCCAGCAACTGTTCGGCACCCAGTGCCAGCCCAGCGCGGTTGCCCAGGCGTTGTGGCGGTACCTGCAATAGCGCCGAATGGGGCGGCTACGCAGCCCAGCGCGAGCACGCTCGCTCGCCACAGGAGACCTGTCAGCGGCATGAGGTAGCCAAATGGCGCTCAAGGGGTCTTGTGCCGCTTTACCGCTTCCAGCCATTGCGCCTCAAGGCGCTCCTGCTGCGGGTCGATGCCTTGCTCGGCCAGCAGCGCCAGATGCCGCTCCACCTCGCCCAGCATCTGCCCGTGGGCGCTGGAGTTGGCGTCCAACTGATGCATCTGGATCAGCCCCAGGTGATAGAAACGCAGCAGCTTGAGCGCCGCCGGATCGCCCGCCGCGACCCCGGCGGTGACCTGATGCATGACATTGGTCACGCGCATCAGGCTGCGCTTGAGACGCCAGCCATACACCGCCGCGGCCATCCACGGTTTTGTCCAGAACACACCGCGCAGCAGCGCCGCGCTGATCAGCAAGCCAGTGAACACCCCCGCCGCGTTCCACACCAGGTTGTCCCCACCCGGCTGGCCGAACAGCGCCACCGCCGCGCTGGAAAACAGCATGGCCAGGGCGATGAACACCAGCGCGATGATCAAGGTGCTGCGACGGGTTTGCCGCCGGTAAGTCTCAGGGTCCTGCGGGGTGATGACGAACATGGGCGCGATGGGCTCCGGTGGCTGAAGAGGATGGGCTGGCGCGCATTATCACCGCTGGGGGCGGTGCCGGTGGCTTAAATTGCTCCGGGAGAAGCAAAAGCATGATCCGGGTCATGGCTCAGGGTGGCCCCAGTGCCCTGGAACGAGAGCACCTGGAGCCAGGATCCAGCCCCGTGCACCTACCCCCTGCCCCGCTTCAACGAACGCCCCAGGCGCCGCCACCCCAGCACCACGCCGCTGACACTGATCAGCAGGCCGCCAGCGCTGAACACGATCATCCACCCATCCCACAACGGCCGGTTGGCCAGCAGGGGCAGCCAGTCCCAGCTGTGCAGCAGGGCGAACAGCCAGCGCGAAGCGCGGCGCGGCTGGTCCAGTTGCCCGGTAATCGCCCCGGTGTGCAGGTCCAGGTGCAGCCAGGTCTGCGCCGGGTCGTCGAAGCGCACCCGCAGCACCGGCAGGCGCTGCTGCAGGTGGCCCATCATGCTGTGCGGCTCGCGGGCGTAGTAATAGAAGTCGTAGGCCGCCAGTTGCTGGACGATCATCGGCCGCTCGGGGCGGATGGCCCAGGCCGCCTGCCGCAAGGTGTCGGGGTTGAACTGGCGCAGCACCTGCCCATCGGCCATGGCCAGGATCCGCGTGCGCCCGGCGCCGTCGTAGCCGATCACATAACCTTGGCCACCGATCATCCGCCACTCCAGCTCCCGGGCCTGCAAGCCGTCCTCGGCCAAGCGTCGCAGGGCCTCATCAGCCCCGAGGGGAAAGGCCGCCGCATTCAGGGGGCCGCCCTGGTAGGCCGCCACCGACAGAGGCTGGGCACTGCTGAAGAGCTTCCACGGGTTCATCGACATCAGGCCGCTGAAGATCCAGGTGACCAGTAGCACGCCGAACAGCATCCCGCCCAGGTGATGCCAGCGGGCAACCCCCTGGTACGGTGAGTGCGAGCCGTTGCGATAGGTGCGCTTGAAGCGCCAGCGCAGCACGCCCACGGCCAGGCCAAGCACGGCCATCAGGGTCGCGGCCAGGGACAGGTAGGTAACGATCGGCCCCCAGGCGCCATCGATGCCGATGCCCCGCAGCGGGTACAGCCAGTGCAGCCAGGCGCCGATCCAGTTCCAGCCGCGCTCGGTGGCGGTGGCGTCGCGCACCACCTCGCCGGTGCTGCCAGAGACATACAACAGGCGGCGCTCGGCATCGGCGGTGGCCACCCGGTACAAGGGCCGGTCGGCGTCCAGGGCCCGGGATTGGCTCCACATGTCGCCCTGCACCGCGCCGCGATCGCGCACCGCCACGCCAGGGGCGAACTGCCGGGCCGCGGCCAGTGCCTCGACCCGGTCGGTGGGCAACGTGGGCAGGCCGCTATCGGCTTCGATCGCCACCTTGCGCGGCCCCGGGTATTCGAGGATGTAGCGCGCGGCGCCGGCCACCGTGGTCAAGCGGATGCTCGCCGGCGCCTGCTCGGGATCGGCAGCGTGCAGCACCTGCTCCAGGTCGACGGATGCGGTGTCCAGTTGCAGCACGGGCAGACGTGACAGGCGTTCGGCGGGAGTCAGCTTGGGGTAGCCGACATACAGCATCACCACCCCGGAGATGAACCACAGGGCCATGAACAGGCAGGCAACAATGCCCAGCCAACGGTGCCAGAGGTACAGATAACGTTTCATCGCAGGCATCTCACAGAACAGCCATCTCACAGAGACGCAGGGCGCGGCCAGGCACCCCGCTGGCTCAGGTTAAAAGCGCGTTTGCAGCGCCAGCTCGAAGGTCCGTGGCGCCCCCAGGTACAGCTGGGTTTGCCCCGTGGTGCGGGCGTAGACCTGATCGGTGAGGTTGCGCACCCGGCCGGTGATCCGCGTATCGGCATTCAACTGGTAGCCGACGAACGCGCCGAAGATCGTGTAGGCCGGCGCATAGCGGGTGTTGGCCGCGTTGGCGTACACCGACGACACGTAGCGCGCATCGCTGCCCACCTGCCAGGACGGGGCGATGTCGTAGGTCAGCCACAGGTTGGCCACCTTGTCCGGGGTGTTGGTGGGGCTGTTGCCCTTGCGCGACACCGAACGCCCGCCGACGTTTTCATAGAACTCGTCGTACTGCGCATCGACATAGGCCAGGTTGCCTTCGGCCAACAGCTTGGGCGTGACCCGCAACGAGGCCGCCAGCTCCACGCCACGGGACGATTGCTGGCCCACCGGCTGGCTGCTGCCGGGGTTGCTCGGGTCGGCGGTGGAGAGGTTCTTGCGTTCGATGCGGTAGGCGGCCAGGGTCGCCGAGCCACGGCCGTCGAGGAAATCCAGCTTACTGCCGATCTCCCACTGGTTGCCGGTGCTGAGGTCAAAGTCGCGCACCTGCCCATAGCTGGCGGTGGTCAGGATCCCGGCCGGCGGGTCGGCGGCGGTGCTGTATTGCACGTAGACGTTGGCCGCCGGGGTCAGCTCGTACACCAGCCCCAGGCGCCCGGTGGTGGGCCGGTATTTACGCTGGAAGAACGCCGGGTTGGCTTCGCTGACGGCGCGGTAGTTGGTCACTTGCAGGTCGATCTGGTCATGGCGCAGGCCGCTGAGCAGGGACAGGCGATCGGTCAGTTGCAAGCGGTTTTCCAGGAACAGCGCCCAGGTGTCCACCTGGTTGCGGCGGTTCTTTTCGAAACCGCGCCGCATGCCCGGCAGGTCCCAGAAACTGCCCGGGTCGAAGTCGCCCGGATCAACGCCGGGCAGCGAGCCCGACACCGAGCGCGGGTAGTTGCTCATCACGTTGTGGCTGTAGTCGAGGCCCGCCGACCACTGGCTATCGAGGCCAAACAGGCTGTTGTGATGCATCAGTTCGAAACGATTGCCGTTGAGTTCCTGGGCGTGACGTTGGAGCAAGATGCCGGAACGCACCACCTGGCTGTTGTCACCGTTGTAGGCGTAGGTTTCCAGGTTGCGGTATTCACGGTCGGCGTTGTAGTGGTACAGGGTGTTGCGCAGCGAAGTGCGCTCGTCGACCTGATAATCGATGATCGAGCGCAGCCACTGCACCCGCTGTTCATAGCGGCCGTCGCTGACGTTGTAGTTCTCGAAGCGCCGGCGCTTGTCCACCTCCATCTTGCCGCCCAGCGGGTTCAGCGCCGGGGTGCCCCAGTAAGGGCTGTCGACGCTTTCGTTCTGGTACTCGTAGGCCAGGGTGTGGGACAGCTGGTCGTTGAAATCCGTCAACAGGGAGAAGGCCGTGGTCCAGGCATCGCGCTGCTCGCGGTCAACGTAACCGTTGCTGGTGGTGTGGCTGACATCCAAGCGCGCGTAGTGCCGCGGCCCTGCCCCCTCGTTCAGCGCGTGGTTGAAACCGAAGGAGGTTTCAGTGCTGTCGTAGGAGCCGTAGCTGACCCGCCCCTCGTTGAACGACTCGGTGCGCGAAGGCAGCTTGGTGATGTAGTTGATCGAACCGCCCACGGCGCCGGCGCCATAGAGAAAGCTCGACGGCCCGCCCACGGCCTCGACCCGGTCGTAGATCCAGCTGTCCACCGGGCGCGCGGCGATGGAGTCGTATTGCACGCTGATGCCGTTGAACAACTGGGTGATCTGCGCTCCGGAGAAGCCGCGATAGGAGACGAAACCCGGCACCCCGGGCGACGCCGCGGCGTTCATCCCCGGCACGCCGGCGAGCATGTCCTGGGTGTTGGCGGCGCCGCGCTGCTCGATCTGCTGGCGGTTGACCACGTTGACCGAGGCCGGGGTTTCCCGCGGGGTCAGGCCCAGGCGCGAGCCGGTGGAGGCCTGGGTATCGAGTTGCAGGCCGGTTTTTTGCTCTTCATCGGCGCTGATGCGCATCTGTGGCAATTGCACCGGGGCATCGGCCAGGGCGTTGAAGGACAAGGCACAGCACAGCGCCGCGCAACGGGGGGAGCGATACAGGAATTTCATGGACTCGGACTCGAAAAAAATCATCGAACAGCGTCCGGCAGCAGTCGCCGGGGCGACCGTGCAGCTAATGCCGGAGGACGAGAAAGCGCGACCGTCTGATGCGGTCGCCAGGGCGAGTCAGCCCAGAGGAGGTGCCCGGGGATTGAGCGCAGGCCAGGAATAACGCGGCGGCGCCTTGCCGCGCTGCTCGCCTCCCTGCCGTGGCGGGCGTTGGCGGCGCAGCATCCAGCCCAGGCAAAACAGCAGCGCGATGCTCAGGCTCACGGCCGAGCACAATGGGCACATGAAGGTGCTCAGCCCACCGGCGGCGGCCTGATCGCTGAAGTCGGCGTTCAGCGCCGGGCCCGGGTTGCCCATGGCGGAACAGAACTGCCCGCCGACACCATTGAGTTCCAGCCCGGCCATCTGCCCATGGCCCAGGCCGCAGACGAACACGTTGAACAGCACGCAGAAATACAGCGTCCAGGCAATGTGGGGGCGATGGGGGGAGGCATGGGTCATGGCGGCAAGATTAACAGCGAAAAAAGCGGCGGAAAATCACCAATGCATGGAAAGCGAAACGCATGGGCCCGCCAGCGGTGAGGTTGTGGCGAGCTTTATAGCCAACTCCCGAAGAGTGGAGGATCGGACCAGAACTAAAGTGGCGGCGTCTGGTTTTTTACAGCGGGTTGAGGGGCAGGCAACCCCCTCACAGATAAAAGGAGCCGCCCCCCTTCGCTTGCACACGAACTAGGTGGCAGCCATACGCAGGTGTGCAAGACCGAGCCTGCAAGGACACCCGGCAGATCCGAAGATCTCCCGCACACGGCGGCCATAACGCAGCGGACATGAAAACGATCGATCAGTGCTGATCGCTTGCGCGCCTTTGCAGCGTTCGGACTTGCACATCCGAGCCATCGATTGGGCGATGGCTCCAGCACGCTAGTCCGCCCACCTGGCGCATTCAAGCGGCCGGCAGCTTCTCGGATGCCTTACAAAAGAAAGCGAATAAGCCGTGGGTAACGGCGCTCTGGCTGCCGCACCTGCCCGGCAGCCGGAGCGACGAGCCGGGCTAAGGCTCGTCGCGTGCGGGGGCAGGCGGGGATTTCAGCCCTGGTTCAGCGCCTTCACCGCCAGGATGCTGCCCGGCATCGAATACAGGGCGCGCTCGGTGGTGCTGCCGATCAAGCGGCCAAAGCCGGTGCGGTGCACGGTGCCCATGACCACCACGTCCACCAGGTACTCGTCGACGAACTGGGCGATGCCCGGCACCGGCGGGCCCATGATGAAGTGGCGAAATTCCTGGGGCACGTTGTATTGATCGCCCAGGCGTTCGAACTCCTTGTGCAGGGAGTCGCGCAACTCGTCCAGGCAGTTGACGCTCCAGGCGGTGGACGCCACCGGCGCCACGCCGTCGAGCATCGGCATCAGGTCGTAGGCATACAGCAGGTGCAACTGGGCATCGCATTGCAGGGCCAGGGCGTTGGCGGTCTGGATGATCAGACCGTTGAGGCCGCTGATCTGGGTGTCGGACTGGGCCGGGTCGACGGCAGCGACGATGCGCCGGGGCAGTTTGTGCGGGGCGTCGTTGACCAGGTGCACCGGCACCGGGGCATCGCGCAGCAGGTGGCAGTCCAGCGGGGTGACGAAGACCCGCTTGAGGGCCGATTCCAGGGTCACGTCCTTGATCAGCAGGTCAGGCTGGAACTCGTCGATGTAGGCCAGCATGTCCTTGAGCACCTGGGTGCTCCAGATCACCTGGGTGGTGACTTGCACGCCCTGCTCGCGCATCCATTCGGCCTCCACCTGCAACCAGCGTTCATGGCGTTGCAGGTAGGCCTGGCGTTCGCTGTCCTCCAGGTGCTCTTCCCACAGGTAGGTGCGCGCTGGCGGTTCGACGAACACCAGGGCATGCAGCGCTGCGCCACTGGCCTGGGCCAGGGCGGCGGCGCGACGAGCCGCGGGGGATTGGTGCTGCTGGGGGTCGGCAATCAGCAACAGGCGCTGGTACTGGCTCATGGTGAACCTCCTTGGACGGTAATGGCCAAAGTGTCGAGGCAGACGGGCCCGGGCGCCTTGATATGCATCAACGACACCCGGTGCGCGGGTCATGGCGTGATGGCGATCTTCATCACACCGTCGCGCTGGCTGGCGAACAGCTCATAGGCGGCTTCGATGTCATCGAGCTTGAAGCGGTGGGTGACCAGCGGCTTGAGGTCCACCTGGCCACTGGCAACCACCTCCATCAGCCGGCGCATGCGCTCCTTGCCGCCGGGGCACAGGGTGCTGAGGATGCTCAGGTCGCCGAGGCCGGCGGCGTAGGCATCCAGGGGGATGCGCAGGTCGCTGGAGTAGACCCCCAGGCTCGACAGCTTGCCGCCCGGGCGCAGCACCCGCAGCGCCGATTCGAAGGTGCCCTGGGTGCCCAGGGCCTCGATCGACACATCGACCCCGCGGCCGTCGGTGAGGTCCATGATCTGCTTGACCACGTCGCCCTGCTTGAAGTCCACCACGTGGGTGGCGCCCAGCCCGCGCGCCACGCTCATGCGCGCGGCCACGGTGTCGACGCCGATGATGGTGGTGGCGCCCTTGAGCCGCGCCCCGGCCACCGCGCACAGGCCAATGGGCCCCAGGGCGAACACCGCCACGCTGTCGCCGATATTGACCTCGGCACGCTCGGCACCGGAGAAACCGGTGGACATGATGTCCGGGCACATCAGCACTTCTTCATCGCTCAGGCCGTCGGGGATCGGGCACAGGTTGGCCAGGGCGTCCGGCACCCGCACGTATTCGGCCTGGCAGCCGTCGATGGTGTTGCCGAACTTCCAGCCGCCGGTGGCGCGAAAGCCATGGCGGGTGTCCGGGCCGTCCTGGGAGCCGCAGCCACACAGGCAGGCATAACTCTGGCCACTGGGGGTGATGGCCCCGGCGATCACCCGCTGGCCCTCATGGAAACCGCGGACCTGGGAACCCAGGCGCTCGATCACGCCCACCGGTTCGTGGCCGATGGTCAGGCCCTTGGCCACCGGGTATTCACCGCGCAGGATGTGCACGTCGGTGCCACAGATCGTGGTGGTGGTGATCCGCACCAGGGCATCCAGCGGACCGATTTCGGGGATGTCCTTGTCGTCCAGCACGATGCGGTTCTTTTCGACGAAAATCGCTGCTTTCATCTTGGCCATGTTCAAGTCCTCCAGTACCGGGAAAGGTTCTGCGTGGCTGCGCAAATCTGCTGACAGGCTGCGCGGATAATGCCGCCAGGGGCTTGATCATGATCAAGCAATGGGCCGTTGGCCCGCTCGCGGCCTGCCCTGCCCTGCCCTGACTCGCCCCGCCGTATCAGCCACGCCCGGCGGCGCGCCACCGCGCCAGCATCAAGGCCGCGGCGGCACACACCGCCAGGCTCGGCGCCAGGGCCTGGGCCCAGGCCACCAGCAGCAGGCCGGCGCCAATCAGCAGGTAGTAAAGTAGCCCGAACCAGGCCCCGGCGCTGCCCAGCCGGTCGCTGTAGGCCAGCAGCGCCGAGCCGAGGATGTTCGGTATCGCCAGGCCGAAGCCGAGCACCACGCCGAGCATCGGCAGCACCAGCCACAGGCTGTGCTGCAAGGCCTGGACCCCGCCCGCGCCCAGCAAAACGCTCAACGCCGCCAGCACCAGCAAGCGCCGCGCTTGCCAGCCCCGGGCCAGCAAGCGACGGTTGAGCCAGGCGCCCAGGCCTGAACCCAGGGCCAGCAGCGCGCCGCTGTAGCCGAACCACTGCTCGCCCTGCCCCAGCTCGCGGAACAGGAACGGCCCGAGGCTGTAGTAGCTGAGCAAGGCAATGTTGAACAGCGCCACCAGCAGCGCCGAGCGCCAGATGCCCGGGTCGCCGAGCATTTGCCACAGGGTCGCGACCAGGGGCGCCAGGGGCTGGGCCGGCGGGCGGGTTTCCGGCAAGGCCCGGGCGCACCAGCCAAGCAAGGCCAGGGCCAGCAGCAACAAGCCGGCCAGGGCGCCCCGGTAACCCCAGGCGTGCACCAGGGCGGAACCGCTGAACAGGCCAATCGCCGGGCTCGCCGCCAGCAGCATGCCCACCAGGGAAAACACCCGCACCAGCTCGCTGCCGCGATACCGGTCGCGCAGCAGGGTCTGGGTCACCACCGAGCCCGCCGCCGCGCCCAGGGCCGCCAGGGCCTGGCACAGCAACAGCGCGCTGAAACTCTGCACCTGCAGCTCCATGGCCAGGGCCAGGGCATACAGCGCCAGGCCCCCCAGCAAGGCCGGGCGCCGCCCCCAGCGATCGCTCAGGCGCCCCCACAGCAGCACACCCGGGGCAAACCCCAGGACGAACAGTGAAAGGCTCTGGGCCGCTTGCCCGGGGGTCACGCCAAAGGCCTGGCCGAGATCGGTCAGGGCCGGGCTGTAGAGGGTCTGGGCGATCTGCGGGAACATCAACAGGGCCAGGGCCAGGGGCAACAGGAAACGGTTATTCATCAGGCAGGGCTCGGCAAAAAAAAACTGCCGGCGATTCTAGGCAGCGACGCCTGGCGTATTATCGCAACCCTGCCAATAACTATCGGAAATACGCCAACCATGGCTTGGCTCGAACCACAGGCTCAGTTCGACCCGGATCGCTTCAGCGCGCCGCTGATCGGCATCGCCGCGACCCTCGGCGATCACGACTCCGGCCTGCACCGGCACCGCCGCGGGCAACTGCTGTACACCCGCCAGGGCTGCACCCGGATCACCCTGGCCGACCGCGTGTGCCTGCTGCCCCCGTCGCGGGCGGCGTGGATTCCCGCAGGGGTGACGCACCGTGCGCAAATGCAGCAGAGCGTGGACTATCGCTCGCTGTACTTCTGCGCCGAGCTGAGCCCGCAACTGCCCGGGGAGGTGGCGGTGATCGAAGTCAGCCCGCTGCTTCAGGCGGTGCTGGAACCCATGGCCCAGGCGGCCTTCGACTGCGACTGGAGCCAGGGCCGCTACCCGCACCTGCTGGGCCTGTGCATCGAGGAAATCCGCCTGGCCCTGCGCCAGCCGCTGTCGTTGCCCCTGCCCCGGGACAAGCGCCTGCAACCGCTGCTGGCGGACCTGCAACCACTGCCGCCGCCCTTGCAGGTGCTGGCCACCCGGGTCGGCGCCAGCAGCCGCACCATCGGCCGGATCTTCCAGCGCGAGACCGGCCTGAGCTACCAGCAATGGCGCCAGCAGTGGCGCCTGATGCGCGCCATCGAGCTGCTCGCCACCGGCCGCAGCATCGGCTACACCGCCTTCGAGCTGGGCTTTGCCAGCGACAGCATCTTCATCGCCTTCTTCAAGGCCATGACCGGCACCACGCCGCGGGCGTACTTCCGGTAGGGGGTAATGCTATTCACTTAAGCGGCAGAACGAACGGGAGGCCTGTTGTGGCGAGGGAGCTTGCTCCCGCTCGGCCGCATAGCGGTCGTAACACCTGCCGGCGCGGTTTATCAGGCTCATCGCGTAGGCGCGACTGGGGGCGCTGCGCACCCCAGCGGGAGCAAGCTCCCTCGCCACAGGGTAATGCTCTGCAAAGGGGCCTTTGCCCAGCCTCGCTGGCCGGGCCGAGGTTGGGTATCGCCGGCGCCTCAGGTGCGGCTGCGCAACCATTGCAGAAAGCCTTTCTTGGCCACCGGCTTGGGAGTCGCCTGGGCCAGGCTCTGCGCCATGTGTCGGCGAAAATCCAGGAGGTTCTTCATCGCCTCGTTGATGTCGTGGCGCGCGTCCAGGCAAGGCTTGAGGAACTCATTGTCGATGCGGTACAGGCTGCAGAAGGTCTTCGCCGAAAACTGCGCCACGGTGGCTTCCTCGGACACCACCCCGGCTTCGCCGATCACCTCTCCCGGCCCCATGCGCCCGGCCTCGAAGGGCTTGCCGTCGCGCAGCATGGTCACCGAGACCACGCCGGATTCGATGATGAACAGGTGATCGCTGACGGCTCCGGTGGCGAGGATGATCTCGCCCGCGCGGAAGGTCTGCAGGTGCATGTTCTGGCTGAAGGTGTCCTTCTCTTCCTGGCGCAGGGTGGAAAACAGGCTGGAGGCGTCCAGCAGCGCACGGGGTCGGGACAGCACCGGGCTCTGCACCGGCTCGACGCTGGACAGCAGGTTGATGCCACTGGCCTGCAGATGACGGAACGCCAGGTCGAACAGTTGGTTACGCACTTCGCGCTTTTGCCCCATGGTGGCGACGAAGCCGCTGATCTCGTATTCCGCACCGCCACTGCCGGAGCTTTTCAGGGCCACGCTGGGGGCCGGGGCGTTGAGCAGGAAACGGCAGCCGAGCATGGCCCGCTCCAGGGCCTCAATGACCTTTTGCGGGCGGGCATGGGGACTGACCTGGACACTGATGGACACCCCATAGATGTCGCTGGGGCGGCTGAAGTTGGTGATCTTGGCCTTGGATGCCAGGGAATTGGGGATCACCACCATGCTGCCCTGGGAGGTCTGCATCCGGGTCGCCCGCCAGTCGATGTCCACCACCCGGCCCTCGACGCCGTCGATGGCGATCCAATCATCAATCTGGTACGGCTTGGTGGTATTGAGCACCAACCCGGAAAACAGGTCGCTGAGGGTACTTTGCAGGGCCAGGCCGACGATGATCGCCAAGGCTCCGGAGGTGGCCAGCACGCCCTTGACCGGCAGGTCCAGCACGTAGGCCAGGGCGGCGATGATGGCGATCAGGAAGATCACCGCGCCCATCAGGTCCTGCAGCAGCCGCCCGGTGTGGCCGACCCGCTGCATCATCAGGGTGCCCAGCAGCACCGTCAGGGTCCGCGCGCCGAACAGCCACCAGCCGATCTGCAACCCGGTGGCCGCCAGGTGCAGCGGCACGTCCTCGGGCCAGGGCGCCGTGTGCATGGGGCTCAGGCCCTGGTTGAACAGCATCAGGCTGTACAGGCAAAAGATCAGCACCCGCACCGCCAGTTTCCAGCGATCGCCCTGGCGGCCGATCAGGTGCCAGAGGGCAAGGTCCAGCAGCAACAGCGCCAATGCGGCCAACAGCAAATGATCGGCGAAGGGGGCAAACATCGAGCAACTCCAGCAGGGCAATGGCGGCAAGATCGCACGAAAGGCGCTGGAGCAGGTATAGCTGGAAAAGACAAAATCCGGTGGCCGGGCCAAGCGGCAGAACGGCGGGCACCGGGCCCGCCGCCGCCAGGTTTTTATTGACCCTGGGTCAGGGTGTTGTAGCTGGTCATCAGGTTGCGGTAGTCGGGGATGTGGTTGGAGAACAGGGTCGCCAGGCCCTCGACGTCGTTGCGCCAGTCACGGTGCAGTTCGCAGGCCAGGCCGAACCAGGTCATCAGTTGCGCGCCGGCGTTGGACATGCGGTTCCAGGCCGAGTCGCGGGTCAGCGCATTGAAGGTGCCGGAAGCGTCGGTGACCACGAACACTTCAAAGCCTTCCTCCAGGGCCGAGAGCGCCGGGAACGCCACGCAGACCTCGGTCACCACCCCGGCAATGATCAGTTGCTTCTTGCCGGTGGCCTTGATCGCCTTGACGAAGTCCTCGTTGTCCCAGGCATTGATCTGGCCCGGGCGGGCAATGTACGGCGCATCGGGAAACAGCGCCTTGAGCTCCGGCACCAGCGGGCCGTTGGGGCCGGTCTCGAAACTGGTGGTGAGGATGGTCGGCAGCTTGAAGTACTTGGCCAGGTCGGCCAGGGCCAGCACGTTGTTCTTGAAACGATCGGGCTCGATATCGCGGACCAGCGACAGCAGGCCGGCCTGGTGGTCAACCAGCAGAACGGCGGCGTTATCCTTGTCCAGACGCTTGTATGCAGTGGTCATGTGAAGTCCTCGCTAATGATCGATGCCGGAAATCCCGGCGTGAATGAAACCCGTGGCACGCACCGCCGGGGAAACGGCGGGCGTCGGGGTGTAGCGCGCGACGAGCAAAGCCTAGTTGCCGATGCCCGCCGCGCCAGCGCAGTCGGTCAGTGACCGCTTGCGTCCATCCGGCCGAAGCGGCCCGATTGGAAGTCGACGAAGGCCTGGTGAATCTCCTCTTCGCTGTTCATCACGAACGGGCCGTGGCCGACGATGGGTTCGTCGATGGGCTCGCCGCTGAGCAGCAGCACCATCGCGTCGCTGCTGGCCTCCAGGCTAAGGTGCTGGCCATCAGGCCCCAGCAATGCCAGTTGGCCTTCACTCAGCCGTTCCTGACCGTTGACCTGCAGCGTGCCGCGCAACACCACCAAGGCGCTGTTGTGCCCTGCACGCACGGGCAGTTCCAGGTGCTTGCCAGCGTTCAGGCGGATGTCCCAGACATCGATCGGGGTGAAGGTCCGCGCCGGGCCGCGCTGGCCGTCGAACTCGCCGGCGATCAGGCGCAGGCTGCCGGCATTGCCCGGTAGCGGGATCTGCGCGATGTCCGCCGCGAGGATGCTCTGGTAACCGGGGGCCGCGAGCTTGTCCTTCGCCGGCAGGTTGACCCACAGCTGGACCATTTCCAGGTTGCCGCCACGCCGACCGAAGTCGGCGGAATGGAACTCCTCGTGGAGGATCCCCGAGGCGGCGGTCATCCATTGCACGTCGCCCGGGCCGATCTTGCCGCCGCTGCCGGTGGAGTCGCGGTGCTCCACCTCGCCGTCGTAGACGATGGTCACGGTTTCGAAACCACGATGGGGGTGCTGGCCGACCCCACGCCGGGCGCTGGTGGGGCTGAAGTGCGCGGGGCCGGCGTGATCCAGCAGCAGGAACGGACTGATGTGCTGGCCCAGGTTGTCATAGGAAAACAGCGTGCGGACCGGGAAGCCGTCACCGACCCAATGGGGCCGGGGAGCGGTGTAGATGCCAATGATGTTTTTCATGTCGCCCTCCAGAACTATCTGATGGACACACCTTAAAACTCACACCTTTGCCGCGCTAGACTGCAAAAATCACCCTTAGCGTTCTATCTGGAGAACGATCTTGGAAGATCTGAACACCCTCTACTACTTCACCCAGGTGGTGGAGCACCGCGGGTTCGCTGCTGCGGGGCGGGCCCTGGACATGCCCAAGTCCAAGCTCAGCCGACGGATTGCCCAGCTGGAGGAGCGCCTGGGCGTGCGCCTGATCCAGCGCACCAGCCGCCACTGTTCGCTGACCGAGATCGGCCAGGAGTACTACCAGCGCTGCCTGGCCATGCGGGTCGAAGCCGAGGGCGCGGCGGAAGTCATCGAGCGCAACCGCTCCGAACCCCAGGGCCTGGTGCGCGTGGCCTGCCCCACGGCCCTGCTCAACTCCTGGGTCGGGCCGATGCTCACCCGCTTCATGCTCAAGTACCCCCTGGTGGAGCTGTTCATCGAGAGCACCAACCGCCGGGTCGACCTGATCCACGAAGGCTTCGACATTGCCCTGCGGGTGCGCTTTCCACCGCTGGAAAACACCGACCTGGTGATGAAGGTGCTGGGCAACAGCACTCAGTGCCTGGTCGGGCATCCGGACTTTCTCCAGCGCCTGTCGAGCCCGGCGACACCGGCCGACCTCAGCGGTCTGCCGAGCCTGCACTGGGGCGCCGCGCAACGTGACTACCAATGGCAACTGCTGGGCCCGGACGGCGCCGAGGCGCTGATCCGCCATCGCCCGCGCCTGGTCACCGACGATCTGCTGGCGCTGCGCCACGCCGTGCTGGCCGGCATCGGCATCGCTCATTTGCCCAAGGTGGTGGTGCGCGAGGACCTGGACGCCGGGCGGCTGCTGGAACTGGTGCCCGGCTGGGCGCCACGCTGCGGGATCGTGCACGCGATCTTCCCGTCGCGCCGTGGCCTGCTGCCTTCGGTACGCAGCCTGATCGACTTTCTCGGGGAAGAATTCAGCCACAGCGACATGGCCTGAAGCCGGCTCCAGGCGCTGGCTTGCCAGCCGCCGCGCCGCGCGGCTGGCCGACAAGCCGCAGGGCCTGGCCCCGCTGTGGAACGGATACCCGAGTGGCTGTGCCTGAACGCAGAACGGCATCCTTGAAGGATGCCGTTCTGCTGGGGCGGCGGGGAGCGGTCAACGCCGGGATCAGCAGTTGCCGTGCAACTCCGGCAACCACTGCAAGCCTGGCCTTGGCGCGTTGAACCGCGGCGGGTCGACTTGCAGCATCAGGCGCTGGATGGCTGCGCTGTCCGGCAGTTCGGCGCGGCTGACCTGGATCTTGTGCCGCCGACCGCTGGGAATCACCGGAAAGTACTGGCTGTCGTAGATCAGGGCATGGTCGATCTGCCGGTTGTCCAGGCAGAAATCCAGCAGGTCGAAGCGGCTGTCAGTGGCCAGGTTGGCGTTGATGAGCAGCAGGTCGAACGACTCGCAGGAATACTCCACCAGCGTCAGCAGCTCCTCCAGCGTATGCACCGGAGCCACTCGGTAATAGTTCAGTTGATTGAGGGTTCTTTCGATCTGCATGCGATGAAAGTGCTGATCATCGGCAATCAATATGCGCAGCGCTCTGTTGGACATTTTTCTGATCCTGTTCACGAGTCTTCAGCCTGCGAGTGCCGGCCCTGCTTCTAGGTCGGTGGAAGGCTAAGGAAATGCACGAGGGTTTTCTTTAGGAACATCCTGAAAACCGCTGCCAAAGGTCAGCCCCGCCGTGGGTTCTGGCGCAATTCGGCCGATGCCGACGCTCAACCTCCAGCCCAACGGCGCAACGTTGCACTACCTTAATCGCCCGCCCAGTGAGCGGCTTCCTGAAAGATCTCTTTGTCCTGTAGGCAACGTCCTAGAAAAGCCACGCGCTATCTCAACACCGCCCATTCCAGCGCCCGATGGCCAGCCAAGCCTGGGTTCCAGGCACCGGTCATTCGGTGGTGCTCGGGCTCCAGAACGCCTGCTGCACCCAGGGTGAGGTGGACAGCCGGGCCACCAGCGCGTCCAGCTCGTCACCGTCCACCGACGTAGTCGCCAGGGTCGCCTCGATCTCCACGTCTTCACTGCCGAAGGCGTGCACATCGACGTCGCTGGCCGGGTAGTTGCTGCGCGCCAGCTCGGCTTCCAGCAGGGCGAACACCGCCTTCTGCTGGGTGCGATGGGCAATCACATAGACGATGTTGGTGACCTCGGCGGAGACCACGTCCAGGGGTTGGCGGTTGATGTTGTTGACGATGGGCCGCAACAGGGTGTTGGCGGCCAGCACGAACAGGGTGCCCAGCAAGGCCTCGAGGATCAGGTCGGCGCCAGCGCAAGCGCCCACCGCCGCCGAGGCCCAGAGGGTGGCGGCGGTGTTCAGGCCACGGACGTTGCCCTCCTCGCGCATGATCACCCCGGCCCCGAGAAAGCCGATGCCCGACACCACATAGGCCACCACCCGCACGGCGCCGTCGGCACCGCCCAGGCGGTTGGCCATGTCGACGAAAATCGCCGCGCCCACCGCCACCAGCACGTTGGTGCGCAGGCCCGCGGTGCGCTGCCGGTACTGGCGCTCGAAGCCGATCAGGCCACCGAGGATGAAGGCCGCGCTGAGGCTGACCAGGGTGTCGATCAGCGAGTCCGGGTTGATGTTGTGCAGGGCTTGCATGGCGAAGATCCTCTTGGCTACTGGCGGCAAGCTACAAGCCGCACGTTACAAGCAATACGCCGCACACTCGAAACTTGCCGCTTGAAGCTTGAAGCTTGCCGCTGCCCTGCTATTGCCAGCCGAAGCGACGCACGTAGAAGCCTTTCACCGCCTGGGTCAGGATCATGTACGCCAGCAGGATCAGCGGCAGGAACACGAAGTACAGCGACGGCAGCGCCTGCAGCTTGAAGTAGTGCGCCAGCGGGCCCATCGGCAGGAAGATGCCCACCGCCATGATGATCCCGGTCATCACCATCAGCGGCATGGCCGCGCGGCTCTGCAGGAACGGAATCTTCGGCGTGCGGATCATGTGCACGATCAGCGTCTGGGTCAGCAGCCCCACCACGAACCAGCCGGACTGGAACAGGGTCTGGTGGTCCGGGGTGTTGGCGTCGAACACGTACCACATCAGGGCAAAAGTGGTGATGTCGAAGATCGAGCTGATGGGCCCGAAGAACACCATGAAGCGCCCGACATCCGCTGGCTGCCAGCGCTGCGGTTTTTTCAGCATCTCCTCGTCGACGTTATCGAAGGGAATGGCGATCTGCGAAATGTCGTACAGCAGGTTCTGCACCAGCAGGTGCATGGGCAGCATCGGCAGGAACGGAATGAAGGCGCTGGCCACCAGCACCGAGAACACGTTGCCGAAGTTCGAACTGGCGGTCATCTTGATGTACTTGAGCATGTTGGCGAAGGTCCTGCGGCCTTCCAGCACGCCCTCCTCCAGCACCATCAGGCTCTTTTCCAGCAGGATGATGTCCGCCGCCTCCTTGGCGATGTCCACCGCGCTGTCCACCGAAATGCCGATGTCGGCGGTGCGCAGCGCCGGCGCATCGTTGATCCCGTCGCCCATGAAGCCCACCACATGGCCGTTGGCCTTGAGCAGGCGGACGATGCGCTCCTTGTGGCTCGGGGTCAGCTTGGCAAACACGTTGGTGGTTTCCACCGCCTTGGCCAGTTGCTCGTCGCTCATGCGCTCGATGTCGTTGCCCATCAGCAGGCCCTGCTGCTCCAGGCCCACCTCACGGCAGATCTTCGCCGTCACCAGTTCGTTGTCGCCGGTCAGCACTTTCACCGCCACGCCATGTTCGGCCAGGGCCTTGAGGGCCGGCGCGGTGCTTTCCTTGGGCGGGTCGAGGAACGCCACGTAGCCGATCAGGGTCAGCTCGCGCTCGTCCGCCAGGCTGTAGGTGTCGCGTCCTTCGAGCATCGGCCGGGCCGCTACCGCCACCACCCGCAGGCCCTCTTCGTTGAGGTCGGCGGTGACCTCGCGGATGCGCGCCAGCAGGCTCTCGGTCAGGGCTTCCTCGGCTTCGCCGTGACGCACGTTGCGGCACACCGCCAGCACTTCCTCCACCGCCCCCTTGCAGATCAGCAGGTGCGGGTGGCCCTGTTCAGCCACCACCACCGACATGCGCCGGCGGTTGAAGTCGAAGGGAATTTCATCGACTTTCTGAAACGCGGTGGCCACCTTCAGCTCGCGGTGCACTTCGACATGTTCCAGCACCGCGACATCCAGCAGGTTCTTCAGCCCGGTCTGGTAGTAGCTGTTGAGGTAGGCCATTTCCAGCACGTCGTCGGAGTCCTCGCCCCAGACGTCCACGTGCCGTGACAGGAAGATCTTGTCCTGGGTCAGGGTGCCGGTCTTGTCAGTGCACAGCACATCCATGGCGCCGAAGTTCTGGATCGCGTCCAGGCGCTTGACGATGACTTTCTTGCGCGACAGAAACACCGCGCCCTTGGCCAGGGTCGAGGTGACGATCATCGGCAGCATTTCCGGGGTCAGGCCGACGGCGATCGACAGCGCGAACAGCAGCGCCTCCATCCAGTCACCCTTGGTGAAGCCGTTGATGAACAGCACCAGCGGCGCCATGACGAACATGAAGCGGATCAGCAGCCAGCTGACCTTGTTGACCCCACTCTGGAACGAGGTCGGCGCCCGGTCGGTGGCACTGACGCGCTGGGCCAGGGCACCGAAATAGGTGCTGTTGCCGGTGGTCAGGATCACCGCCGTGGCCGAGCCCGAGACCACGTTGGTGCCCATGAACAGGATGTTGTCCAGGTCCAGGGGGTTGCTGGTATCGGCGTCCTGCTGACGCGGGAACTTCTCCACCGGCATGGATTCACCGGTCATCGCCGCCTGGCTGACGAACAGGTCCTTGGCGCTGAGCACCCGGCAATCGGCGGGGATCATGTCGCCGGCCGAAAGCACGATCAGGTCACCGGGCACCAGCTGCTTGATCGGCAGTTCGATGCGCTGGGCGCCCTTGGCCTCGGCGGCCGCCCCCAGCAAACGCCCGAGCATCGGCGCCGCCTGGGGCGCCGACCCGGGGCGCATCACCGTGGCGGTGTTGCTGACCATGGCCTTGAGGGCGTCGGCGGCCTTGTTCGACTTGGCCTCCTGCCAGAACCGCAGCAGGGTCGAAAGCACCACCATGGAGAAAATCACCGTGGCCGCCTTCATGTCCTCGGTCAGCCAGGAAATCACCGCCAGCAGGGTCAGCAGCAGGTTGAAGGGGTTCTTGTAGCAGTGCCACAGGTGGGTCCACCAGGGCAGCGCCTGCTCGTGCTCGACCTCGTTGAGGCCATAGCGCTCGCGCAGGGCCTCGGCTTCCTCGGTGCTCAGGCCATCGGTGTGGCTACCGAGCTGGTCCAGCAGTTGCGCGGCGTCGCTGTTGGCCGCGGCCACCAGGGTCTGCCCCAGGGTCGGCGGCACCTCGCGGTTGACGCTGGCGTCTCTGATGCTGTCCAGCAGCGCCAGGCGGCGAAAATGCCGGGAAAAGTGCCGGGTACGGAGAAATCCGGCGAAGAATTCTTTCAACAGGCTGAGCTTCATGATGATGACTCCTGCACGTTCCTCCGAGCCGCGGCCCAGGGACGTCAGTGATGCAAAGGAACAGTCGGGGGAAAAGCAACGGAACAGGGCTCACGCCCGAAGCAATCGCACCGTCAATGATGGGCGATGTTGCTGACGATGCTGGCGCTGGCTGATGTAACCCATGACTGCTCCCCCACAAGGACCGTGCAAGACACCCGCAGGCAGGTACGGCCGGGCACCGCGCAACGCTTTCGGGCGTTCGCTCACCGCTGGCCCGCAGGTCGCAGGACCCACGCGTCGATGCCACCGCGGCGCGGCGCACGGCCGGACCGGATGGAAAACAGAGTCATCAAGAAGGGACGTCGGGAGGCGGGCCACACACGGGCCGCGATCGGGATGCCGCATCTCGCTGTACGGCGAGACAACGGCAGAAAAAGGGCTGCGCGCTATCTTGCCGGGACTGCGCCGGTGGTCAAGACCGGCCGACTCCTGTCACTCGAACAAGTACCCACACTGGGCCTCCACTGATTGAAAACGCGCGCAGCTTACGCCGCGCCATTAACAGAGTAAACCGGGGAAAAACCCTGGCTCGGGGAATTGAAAAGTTCTTCAGCCAAGGTTCAGGAACAGGCAGAAAATGACGTTTTTGTGGCAGCGGCCGCCGCTGCCGCAACGCTGCGGCAGCGGCGCGCCATCAGCTGGCGGTAGCCAGCAGCAGGTCGCGTACCGAACGGCTGTGGCCGCGGGTCTTGCCATGTTCGTACAGCGAATCGGCGATCTCCTGGGCACGGATCGGCAACACCGACAGCAGGGTGTCGCTCAGGCCGTGGCTGGCCTGGCTGAAGCCCTGCATGTAGATGCCGGCCTTGCAGCGCTCGTCGGTGATCACGCGATAATGCCGGTCCACTTCAAAATCACCCAGGTACTCCTGGAGCGGCGCCAGCAATTGACGGTGCATCTGGCGTTCGTAGCCCGTGGCGAGCACTACCGCGTCATAGTGCTCGGTGGTGCAGGCACCGGTGGCGTTGTTGCGCAGCACCAACTCGATGCCTTGTTCGGTAGCGACGGCTTTTTCCACCAGGGTCAGGGTACGGAATGCGTGGCGAGCGATACCCGAAACCTTCTGGCGATAGAAGATCCCGTAGATGCGCTCGATCAGGTCGATGTCCACCACCGAGTAGTTGGTGTTGTGGTACTCGTTGACCAGGCGCTCACGCTCGCTGCTCGCCTGCTGGAACACCAGGTCGGTGAACTCCGGCGAGAACACTTCGTTGACAAAAGGACTGTCGTCGGCGGGCTTGAGTGCCGAGCCACGGATAATCAAGTCCACCTGCACCGAAGGGAAGCTGTCATTCAGGTCAATGAAGGCTTCTGCGGCACTCTGGCCCCCCCCAATGATCGCGACTTTCATCTTCTTGCCGGCCACACAAGGTTGTTCAGCCATGCGTTCCAGGTACTGGGAATGATGGAAGACCCGACGGTCGCCCTTGAGCGCCTTGAAGGTATCGGGAATCCGCGGTGTGCCGCCGGCGCTGACCACCACGGAGCGACTGCTGCGCACGAACTCTTCCCCCTGGGCATTGCGCGAAATGACCCGCAACGCCTCGACTTGCTGGTTGTGCAACAGCGGCTCGATGGCCAGGACCTCTTCGCCGTAGCGGCTCTGGTCCTTGAATTGAGCGGCTACCCAGCGCAGATAGTCGTTGAACTCCATTCGGCACGGGTAAAAGGTCCCGAGGTTGATGAAGTCGACCAGCCGCCCATGGAGCTTGAGGTAGTTGACGAACGAGTAGGGACTGGTGGGGTTGCGCAGGGTGACCAAGTCCTTGAGGAAGGAGATCTGCAATTCACTCTGGGCCACCAGAGTATTGCCGTGCCAGCGATAATCGGCCTGTTTGTCGAGAAACAGCACGTCCAGAGGACCCTGAGCCTGCCCACGCTCCTCTAGCGCAATGGCAAGCGCCAGGTTTGAGGGGCCAAAACCGATACCAATCAAATCGTGAACGATGGCCGATGCCATTGCCTGTGTCATTTCCAGTGTCCTCTGGAGAAGCCCCTCAAGGCGGGGAATTACGCCGGTGACCTGGCCGGCCCATACAGGCCAACAGGTCGTCTGTTGAGTAGGAACGAGGACGATGAAAAAAAATTTAACGGTCCGGAGATCTTGCCCGCAGACAAAGCCAAGCCGCTGGTACGCCAGATTCAGTGCCAGGCTCTGCCCGGTTGACGCGCACCGCTCGTCACTGAGCGTCCCACTGCCGCAGGCGCGCGCGGCAATGTTTCATCGCATTGACGATGTGTTTCTCCACCAGGCTGCGGGAAATCCCCAGTTGCTCGGCGATCTGCAGATGGGACAGGCCTTCGAGCTTGCGCAAGAGGAAGCTCTCGCGACACAGCCGCGGCAGCTCCGCCAAGGCCCGTTGCAGCATCTCCAGGCGCTGGCCGTGGTCCAGGCTGGTCTGCGGTGAAGGGTTGAAGTAGCGCTCTTCGTTGTCCAGCACCTCCAGGGGCTCGGACTGGCGCAGGGCATTGCGCCGATGGCCATCGATCACCAGGTTCAGCGCCGTGCGATAGAGAAACGCCCGCGGCTGCTCGATGGGCGTATCGCTGGAGCGTTCCAGGACCCGCACATAAGCGTCGTGCACCACATCCTCGGCCACCTGGCGATTGCCCAGCTTGGCGTTGAGGAAGCACATCAGCTCGCGATAGTAGTTTTCCAACAGGGCTCCCGACCGCCCAATGGGGCGATTCTGTCCTTGAGCAAGGCGGCACTGGCCGATTGCACCCGGTAATTCGTGGTGGCTGTTTAGCAGCAGCGTAATTTATAGTAATTCTCATATAGATTTAAAGTACCGCCGCGTCACGGTGGTTTATTTTCAGCATGGCGACAGCTGTAACTCCATGTGTCGGCAATTAAATTCACCCCGCGACAGCTCGTTTACCTGACAGCTCCCCGTCTCTGCCGCTCTTGCGGTCGCTGCAAGCCTCGCGGCCTCTGCCGCGCCCGGCAGCGGTGACGGGCCGATTTCCCATGGCCGGAACCCTGCATGAAACGTCCCCGACATACCCGCCGCGCCCTGCTGGCAGCGCTGTGCTTGATTCCCGTTGTCGCCATCAGCGCCTGGACCTTCATCCCCCCGGGCCGTGACCAGTTCGCCACCGTGCAGGTCAGCCGCGGCGATATAGAAAGCAGCGTCACCGCCCTGGGCACCTTGCAACCGCGACGTTATGTGGATGTCGGCGCCCAGGCCTCCGGGCAGATCCGCAAGATCCACGTCGAAGCCGGCGACACGGTGAAAGAAGGCCAGTTGCTGGTGGAAATCGACCCTTCCACCCAGCAGGCCAAGCTCGACGCCAGCCGTTTTTCCATCGAAAACCTGCAGGCGCAATTGCAGGAGCAGTACGCCCAGAACCAGCTGGCCCGGCAGAAATACCAGCGCCAGCGCAACCTCGCCGCCGGCGGCGCCACCCGCGAAGAAGACGTGCAGACCGCCCAGGCCGAACTCAAGGCCACCCAGGCGCGCATCGACATGTACAAGGCGCAGATCCGCCAGGCCCAGGCCAGCCTGCGCAGCGACCAGGCCGAGCTGGGCTACACGCGCATCTATGCGCCGATGTCCGGCACCGTGGTGGCGGTGGACGCCCGCGAAGGCCAGACCCTCAACGCCCAGCAGCAGACCCCGTTGATCCTGCGCATCGCCAAACTCTCGCCGATGACCGTCTGGGCCGAAGTCTCGGAAGCCGACATCGGCCACGTCAAACCCGGCATGCAGGCCTACTTCACCACCTTGAGCGGCGGCAACCGGCGCTGGACCAGCACCGTGCGGCAGATCCTGCCGATCCCGCCCAAGCCGCTGAACGAAACCAGCCAGGGCGGTGGCAGCCCCACCAGCACCAGCAAGAGCGGTAGCGGCCGGGTGGTGCTGTACACCGTGCTGCTGGACGTGGACAACGCCGACAACGCGCTGATGGCGGAAATGACCACCCAGGTGTTCTTTGTCGCCAACCAGGCGAAAAATGTCCTCACCGCGCCCATCGCCGCCCTGCAGGGCAGCAGCGAGCCGGACCAGCAGATTGCCCGGGTGGTGGCCAAGAACGGCTCGATCGACGAGCGCAAGGTCCGGGTCGGCATCAGCGACCGCCTGCGCATCCAGGTCCTGGACGGCTTGAACGAGGGCGAACACCTGCTGATCGGCCCGGCCAACAGCAGCGGGGGTTGAATGCAGACCCCGCTGATCGACCTCAGAGACATCCGCAAATCCTACGGCGGCGGTGACAGCCCGCAGGTCGACGTCCTGCGCGGCATCGACCTGTCGATCCACGCCGGGGAGTTCGTCGCCATCGTCGGCGCCTCGGGCTCCGGCAAGTCGACCCTGATGAACATCCTCGGCTGCCTGGACCGCCCGACGTCCGGTGAGTACCTGTTCGCCGGGGAGAACGTCGCCCAACTGGACAGCGACGAACTGGCCTGGCTGCGCCGCGAAGCCTTTGGCTTCGTGTTCCAGGGCTACCACCTGATCCCCTCGGCCTCGGCCCAGGAAAACGTCGAGATGCCGGCCATCTACGCTGGCACCCCGACCGCCGAACGCCACGCCCGCGCCGCCGCCCTGCTGGAGCGCCTGGGCCTGGCCAGCCGCAGCGGCAACCGCCCGCATCAACTGTCCGGCGGCCAGCAGCAACGGGTGTCCATCGCCCGCGCGCTGATGAACGGCGGCCACATCATCCTCGCCGACGAACCCACCGGCGCCCTGGACAGCCACAGCGGCGCCGAAGTCATGACCCTGCTGGACGAACTGGCCGGCCAGGGCCACGTGGTGATCCTCATCACCCACGACCGTGAAGTGGCGGCCCGGGCCAAGCGCATCATCGAGATCCGCGACGGCGAAATCATCAGCGACACCGCCCACCAGGACCCGTCGGTGCAACTGAGCGCCAACGCCGGGGCCCTGCAGGCGGTGGACCTGCGCCAGCGCCTGGCCGACGGCAGCGAAGCCAGCGGTGCCTGGAAAGGCGAACTGTTGGAAGCAGTGCAAGCCGCCTGGCGGGTGATGTGGATCAACCGCTTTCGCACCGCCCTGACCCTGCTGGGCATCGTCATCGGCGTGGCCTCGGTGGTGGTGATGCTGGCCGTGGGCGAAGGCAGCAAGCGCCAGGTGATGGCGCAGATGGGGGCGTTCGGCTCGAACATCCTGTATCTCAGTGGGCACACCCCCAACCCGCGCGCGCCGCAAGGCATCATCAGCCTCGACGACGTCGCCGCCGTGGCCACCCTGCCCCAGGTCAAGCGCATCATGCCGGTCAACGGCGCGGAAGCCGTGGTGCGCTTCGGCAACGCCGATCACATGAGCTACGTGGGCGGCAACGACACCCACTTCCCGCATATCTTCAACTGGCCGGTGGTCGAAGGCAGCTACTTCACCGAGGCCGACGAACGAGCCGGCGCCGCGGTCGCGGTGATCGGCAAGAAGGTCCGGGAAAAACTGCTCAAGGACGTCGCCAACCCCATCGGCCAGTACATCCTCATCGAGAACGCGCCCTTCCAGGTGGTCGGCGTGCTGATGGGCAAAGGCGCCAGCTCCGGCGACCAGGACAGCGACGATCGCATCGCCGTGCCCTACTCCGCCGCCAGCACCCGCCTGTTCGGCAGTCGCAATCCGGAGTACGTGGCCATCGCCGCGGCAGACGCCAGCAAGGTCGAGGAAACCGAGCAGGCCATCGACCAACTGATGCTGCGCCTGCACAACGGCAAGCGCGACTTTGAGCTGACCAACAACGCGGCGATGATCCAGGCCGAGGCCCGCACCCAGAACACCCTGTCGCTGATGCTCGGCGCCATTGCCGCGATCTCGCTGCTGGTGGGCGGCATCGGGGTGATGAACATCATGCTCATGACCGTGCGCGAACGGACCCGGGAGATCGGCATCCGCATGGCCACCGGTGCCCGCCAGCGCGACATCCTGCGCCAGTTCCTCACCGAGGCGGTGATGCTCTCGGTGGTCGGCGGCCTGACCGGCATCGCCCTGGCCCTGCTGATCGGCGGCGTGCTGATCCTCAGTGAAGTGGCAATCGCCTTCTCCCTGGTCGCCGTGCTCGGCGCCTTCGGCTGCGCCCTGGTCACCGGCGTCATCTTCGGCTTCATGCCGGCCCGCAAAGCTGCCCGGCTCGACCCGGTCACGGCCCTTACCAGTGAATGATCGATCGATGAAAGCACCCTTGACCCTTCTGGCCGCCTGCATCCTGCTGGCGGCCTGCAGCACCCCGGCGTCACGCCCGGACAGCGGCCTGCAAGCCCCCACCACCTGGCAAACAGCCGCCTCCCCCGCTGCCCAGGCCGACAGCCAGCAATGGTGGAGCCAGTTCGCCAGCGCGGACCTGGACCGCCTGATCGCCCAGGCCCGCGAGGGCAGCTTCGACCTCGCCGCGGCGGTGGCCCGGGTGCGCCAGGCCCAGGCCAGCGCGGTGATCGCCGGCGCGCCGCTGCTGCCCGAGCTCAAGGCCGGGCTCAACGCCAACCGGCAGAAACTGCTGCGCGGCAAGGGCTACAGCCAGCTGGACGCCACCCGCGACAACCAGGCCGTGGACTATTTCGACGCCAGCCTCAGCGCCAGCTACGAGATCGACTTCTGGGGCGGCCGCCACGCCGCCCGCGACAGCGCCCTGCTGGACGTCAAGGCCAGCGAGTTCGACCGGGCCACCGTCGAGCTGACCCTGCTCAGCGGCGTCGCCAACAGCTACACCCAGGCGCTGGCGCTGAACGAACAAAGCCGCATTGCCCGACTGAACCTGGACAACGCCCTGAACGTCCTCAAGCTGGTGCAGACCCGCTACGACTCAGGCTCGGCCACGGCCCTGGAACTGGCCCAGCAACGCAGCCTGGTCGCCGCCCAGCAACGCCAGTTGCCGCTGGTGCAGCAACAGGCCGAGGAAGCCCGGATCAGCCTCGCGGCCCTGCTCGGGCAACCCGTGCAAGCGCTCAGCCTGGGCCACCAGGATTTCGCCCAACTGCAATGGCCGAGCATCAACGCCGGCGTGCCCAGCGACCTGCTGAGCCGGCGCCCGGACATTGCTAGCGCCGAAGCCAGGCTGGCCGCGGCCCAGGCCGACGTCAAAGTGGCGCGTGCGGCCATGCTGCCCAGCGTGACCCTGAGCGCCAGCCTCGGCTCCGGCGCCAGCCACGCCCCGGACCTGCTGCGCAGCCCCTTCTACAACCTCGGCACCGGGCTGGTGGCGCCGATCTTCAACGCCGGGCGCCTGAGCGCCGAACGGGACAAGGCCACGGCCCGGCAAGAAGAACTGCTGGAAAGCTACCGCGCGGCGATCATCAATGGTTTTGCCGACGTGGAAAAAGCCCTCAACAGCATTCGCGGCCTGGACCAGCAACGCCAGTGGCAGAGCGAGGAATTGAACCAGGCGCAACGGGCCTTCGAGATCGCCCAGAACCGCTACCAGGCCGGCGCCGAAGACCTGCTGACGGTGCTCGATACCCAGCGCACCCTGTACGCCGCCCAGGATCAGCACGTGCAACTGCGGCTGGCGCGACTGCAATCGAGCATTGCCCTGTACAAGGCCCTGGGTGGCGGCTGGAATCAATGAATCACCAAAGGCTCGCATGGCCAGCGGTATCACCACTGGCCATCGTCGCAGCGACGGCCGGGGCCCTGATGACCTAGAATCGTGCGACCACCAACAGACGCGAGCAACACCCCCACCATGCCCATCGGAACCGAGCTGGACGCCTCCCGGGCAGACGTACTGTCGATGCTGAAAAGAGCATTCCCGAACGGAGTCAGCCCAACCGATTACCGCCCTCTTCTGGCAGCGCTATATGAACATCTGTCAGATCGAAACCTGGCGAATGTCATCTCACAGCTCACCCACAAGGACCCGGATCTGGTCCTCAACGAGATCTACGAGGCCGTGACCAGCAAGAAACCGAAAGCTCAGGAGATAGCACCACTAACTCGGCTCCTGAACCATCACGGAGCGTCTGAAACACTGGCCGACACCTGATGCCTCGCCCCTCAAGAAGACCAGGACAATGAACTTCAGTGAATTTGAACAACTGCTGAATGCCAAGAAGAACCTCCATCCGATCTGGTTTGAGCTCCCTGCGGACAGCGCCGCCACCGAGGAGGACATCACCGAGGCTCAAAATGACCTGGCGCTGCGACTTCCTGTCGAGTACCGCCAGTTCCTGCTGAAGCATGGGGGCGGCTACTTTGCCTTGGGAATCGTCTACTCACTGGACAGAGACAGCGATTTCAACCTGGCCAGAATCAATCGACAACACCCACTGATTGGCAAGTGTCATCTGTTGTTTTCAGAGAACGGCTGCGGCGACTTCTACGGATTCCGGATTGAAAATAACCAATGCCTGGCAGAGGTGTGCTTTTTTGATCATGAAACCCAAGCATGGCAGCAGACCGGATACCCAGAACTGTTCAGCTTCCTGGCCGAAGTGGCCCTTTCGATCTGAACACCCCTAGCAACGACCTCCAGACTCGAAGTTCACGATCAGTCCGGCGCCGCTACAGCAGCCGCTCCCTGACCTTCAAATGCCGCGCATACCAGGGCCGGCGCGGCACCTTGCGCAGCAGATCGGCGAGTTTTTTCTCGTCATCGATAAAGGTGATGCGCAGCGCCAGCTTCATGGTTTCCGGGTCCATCTCCACGGTCTTGCCGGTCTGCAATCCGGGGATGGTGCTGCAACCGTGGGTCAGCGGCCCCAGCCAGGGGTCGCCGGCCTCGACCCAGTGCCCCGGGGCGAACCAGGGCACGCCGTTGACTTCCAGGCGCTTGAGTTCACCGGGATGGAAACGCTCGTGAGCGCGGAACCAGTCCTCCAGGCGGTCGTCGATCCAGCCATGGAAACGCCAGAACACCGGGCTGACATGGGAAGAAAAAGGATCGCCGAGAAAGTCGTTTTCCGGCTGGTACCAGCGCGGTGAAAAATCCGCCGGATCGCGGGCCATGGGCACCGGCGCACCGCTGGAAGGATCGCGCGGCACCGAGGCCCAGCGCATGTGCAGCCAGTCGTGCAGGCCCAGTTCGATTTCCGAGCCGAACTGGCCCAGGGTCAGCTTCGCCAGGTAGCGCGGGTCGCGGTATTGCGATTCCCAGACCTGGAAGTTGCTGTGGTAGGTCTCGCCGGCCTTGATGTCGCTGACCCACTGGCTGTACTCGTCATCGTCGTGGGCCAGCCAGGTCGGCGGCAGGGAGCCGCCGTCATGGTTGTCGAAGTAGCGGGCGAACCCCAGGCGATCGCGCAGCAGTTCCGGCTGCGGCAAGGGGAAATGCTGCCAGGACGGCAGGTCTTGCATGGAGCGCGCGGTGCCGAGCATGTGCCGGTGCATGAAGAAGAAATCGATGCCCGAGCCATTGCGGTCCTTCTTCGGGCCGCGAGCATCGCGCTCCTGGCCCCGGGGGCCGGGCTGCCAGCCAATGCCGCGCAGGGCGTCGCGCTTGTCCTCGGACAGCCGGTGCCACTTGTCCCGGGTGGCGTGCCACAGCTGGTGGAACAGGCGGTGCTCGGGCGATACCAGCCAAGCCTGCAACCTCGGGTTCAGGCCAATGCGCTGGCGGGCTTCGGGAAACATCTGCTTGGTGGCGACAAAGCGGTTGTCCTGGGCGGGCAGCGCCAGGGGCCGGTCCAGGCGCTCGACGCGGCCGCTCAGGGTGCCGCTGCCGGCATTGGCGAAATCGGCCCAGACCTCATCCAGGCTCATCCTGAATTCATAGGCGGCGGCGCCGTCCACCGCCGATACCGGAACCAGGCGCCAGTACATTTCACCCGGCTGTGGGCTCACCAGGTCACCGACAACCCGGTAACGCGGCTCGGCCGCGCCGCGCAGGCCTTCGGCCGTGTCCAGGTAGCCGCGCAGGCCGCGACCGCGCTGGGCGATATCGAGGAACAGCTCCAGCGCCTGGCGCGGCAAGCCGTCGAGCCCGGCATCGGCACCTTCGAAGCGAATGCTCCAGACGCCCCGCAGCTGGTCCGCCAAGCGTTGCCCGGCGGTGTCCGCCAGGTCCACCGTGGCTTCGCCCGGGGTGATCGGGAATTCCTCACGCGTCAACTCGCGATGCACATAAAACGCCGCCGGCACGGCTGCGCCCGTCAGCGCCAAGCCCGCCATGAACCCTCGTCGAGAAATCGTCATTGCCCTACCTGTGTCAGCCCTGATGCAGGCCTTATCCAAGCTAGGACGTTTGTTGCCCAAGGAAATTTACCGCCCGCGCGGGACGGTTAAATTTCCCCCACCGTCGCTCGTTCCTCCCAGATAGCAAAGGCCCCTGTGCCTGCACCTTGACGGCGAACCCGACTGAGATGGCAATGACAAAACCACGTTCGAAGAAGGCTCTTTACATCGGCCTGCCGCTGGCCCTGGCGATTGGCGCCGGCGCCGGCTTCCTGGCCTGGGACTACGGGTTCAGGGACAACCCCGGCTACCCGATCAAGGTGATGAAGCAGGCCGAAGAACTGCAAGAACGCATCCTTTCCTTCGACAGCCACATCACCGTGCCCCTGGATTTCGGCAGCGCCGGCAACGAGGCCGACAAGGACGGCAGCGGCCAGTTCGACCTGGCCAAGGCCGGGCGCGGACGCCTGTCCGGCGCGGCCCTGACGATCTTCGGCTGGCCGGAAATCTGGAACGGGCCCAATGCCCCCCATCGCCCCACGGCGGGCTTTGTCGACGCCGCGCGCAACGAACAGGAAGCGCGCTACAAGATCCTCACCGGCATGGTCCGCGACTTCCCCAACCAGGTGGCCATCGCCCACACCCCGGAAGAGTTCCGCCGCCTCAACGGCGAGGGCAAGTTCGCGGTGTTCCTCAGCATGCTCAACGCCTACCCGCTGGGCACCGACCTCAACCAGCTCGATCACTGGGCCGCGCGCGGCATGCGCATGTTCGGCTTCAGCTACGTGGGCAACAACGCCTGGGCCGATTCCTCGCGCCCGCTGCCGTTCTTCAACGACACCCCGGATGCCCTGGGCGGCCTGTCCGACCTCGGCCAGCAGGCAGTGCACCGGCTCAATGACCTGGGGGTGATCATCGACGTCTCGCAGATGTCGACCCAGGCCCTGGAGCAGGTCAGCCAGCTCAGCCGCGCGCCCTTCGTCGCCTCGCACTCGGCGCCCCGGGCCCTGGTGGATATCCCGCGCAACCTCAGCGACAAGGAAATGCAGCTGATCAAGGACAGCGGCGGCGTGGTGCAGATCGTCGGCTTCCCCACCTACATCCGCCCCCTGAGCCAACCGACCCGGGACAAGCTCAACGCCTTGCGTGCGCGCTTCGACCTGCAGCCTCTGACCGGGCTGGAAATGGCCCTGATGCCGGGCGATGCCATCATCACCGTGTGGCCCGAGCAGCGCTTTGGCGAATACGCGGGCGAGCTGTACAGCATCGTCGAAGCGGAACCCAAGGCCACGCTCAAGGACTTCGGCGATGCCATCGACTACGCCGTGAAGAAGATCGGCATCGACCACGTCGGCATCAGTTCGGACTTCAACGACGGTGGCGGCCTGGACGGCTGGAAGGATGTCAGCGAGGGCCGCAACGTCACCGCCGAACTGCTGCAGCGCGGCTACAGCGAAGCGGACATCGCCAAGCTCTGGGGCGGCAACTTCCTGCGGGTCTGGGAACAGGTGCAGAAGTCCGCCAAGCCTGTGGCCAACCGCTGATCCTCCCCTTTTGCCAACCAGTGAAATGAGCTCATGACTGATCGCCGTACATTTCTCAAGCAGGCCGGCATCCTCGCCGCTAGCCTGCCTCTGGGCGCCAGTGCCCTGGCTGCATCCGGCCCCGAAGCCAGCACCCCGAGCCCCAAGCCCAGCGACAAATGGGCGCAACTGCGCCTGCTGTTCAACCAGGCCCCGGACTACCTGCACTTCTCCAACTTCCTGGTGACCTCGCACCCCAAGCCGGTACAGGCAGCCATCGACCGGCATCGCGCCAACATCGACCGCAACCCGGGGCTGGCCATGGACTGGGACCTGCAGGAACCCTGGAAGCGCGAGGCCGAAGTTCGCCAGTGGGCAGGCCGCTACCTGCAAGCCAAGCCCGGCCAGATCGCCCTCACCGGCAGCACCAGCGAAGGCCTGGCGATGATCTATGGCGGTATTCACGTGAGGCCCGATCAGGAGATCCTGACCACGGTGCACGAGCACTACGCCACCGAGTACAGCCTGGAATACCGGGTGCGCAAGCAAGGCACCCAGGTGCGCAAGATCAGCCTGTTCAAGGACCCGCACCGGGTGTCCAAGGATGAAATCCTGGACTCGATCAAGCGCAGCATCCGCCCCAATACCCGGGTCCTGGGCATGACCTGGGTGCAGTCGGGCAGCGGCGTGAAACTGCCGATCGGCGAGATCGGCCAGCTGGTGGAGGAACTCAACCGCCAGCGTGATGAGTCGCAACAGATTCTCTACGTGGTCGATGGCGTCCACGGCTTTGGCGTGGAAGACCTGAGCTTCCCCGACATGCACTGCGACTTCTTCATCGCCGGCACCCACAAGTGGATGTTCGGCCCCCGCGGCACCGGGATCATCTGTGCCCGCTCCGAGGAACTGAAGAACGTCACCCCCAGCGTGCCGACCTTTTCCGAGGACAACAATTTCGGCACCAGCATGACCCCCGGCGGCTACCACGCCTTTGAACACCGCTGGGCCCTGGATGAGGCCTTCAAGCTGCACTTGCAGCTGGGCAAGGCCCAGGTCCAGGCGCGCATCCACACCCTCAACAGCTACCTCAAGCAACGCCTGCAGGAGCTGCCTCACGTCGAGCTGGTCACCCCCCTGAGCCCCGAGCTGTCGGCGGGCTTCACCTTCTTCCGGGTCAAGAGCCAGGACTGCGACAAGGTCGCCGCCTACCTGATGGCCAATCGAGTGGTGGTCGATGCCGTGGATCGGGATGTCGGCCCAGTGATCCGTACCGCCCCTGGCCTGCTCAACGACGAACAACAGATCGATCGCTTCATGGACCTGCTGCGAAAAAAGATCTGAAACCGCACCTCCTTGCGCCCTGCGTCACTTTTAAAAAGAGAGTCACGATGAAACAGCATTCACTGAACACCGCCCACCGCCCGCCCCTGGCCAGCCTCTCGCTGGCCCTGCTGTTGAGCCTGTTCCTGCCGGCCGCCGCCCAGGCCGCCGCCTCGCCCCAGCCGGGCAAAGTGTTCAAGGACTGCAAGGATTGCCCGGAAATGGTGGTGCTGCCCGCAGGCACCTTCACCATGGGCACCCCCGCTGACGAGGTCGGCCGCCAGGAGGACGAAGGTCCGATGCATCCAGTGACCTTCGCCAAGCCATTCGCCATCGGGCGCTTCCAGGTACTGGCCGGCGAATGGGCGACCTACCTGAGGGAAACCGGTTACCGCATGCCCGACGGCGACACCCGCCCCGGCCGCGAATGCAAGGCCGGCAAACCCCGCTACGACGTCGGCCCGCGCCAACCGGCGGTGTGCATGGACTTCAACGAAGCCCAGGCCTACACCGCCTGGCTGTCCAAGCGCACCGGCCAGCATTACTTCATCGTCAGCGAAGCCATGCGCGAATACGCGGCCCGCGCCGGCAGCACCGGCCCCTTCCCTTTCCCTTTCGACGAGGGCAAGGAGTACAGCATCGCCAAACACGCCAACACCTACGGACCGGAAGATGGCTTCAGCTTCACTTCGCCCGCCGGTTCCTTCCCCCCCAACGCCTTCGGCGTCTATGACATGCACGGCAATGTCTACGAGTTCACCCCCGATTGCTGGCACGACAGCTATGTCGGCGCCCCCACCGATGGCAGCGCCTGGACCGAGCCCAACTGCAGCGTCCTGCAGATGCGGGGCAACGATTGGACCGAAGCACCGATTTTTTCCCGCTCAGGCAACCGCAACAACATCTACCCCACTGATCGCGGCGACTGGCTGGGGTTCCGGGTTGCCCGCGACCTTTGACCCTCCCCTACATCGCCTGACGGAGACACACCATGAAAGCAGCTTTGTTTACCCTGTCGCTGAACGACGGTTCCACCGCCAGCGTGCATGAGGCCGAAGAGAACCAGGGCAGCCTGCATACCGAGGGCTTCGCGGCGCTGACCTTTCGCAGCGACGGCGAACTGATCGAGATCACCGGCGAGGTTGCGCCCAACTACCCCGCCAGCGCACTGCTGGCCTTGCTGGGCGGGCATTTCTGCTACAAGAAAAAGTCCGCCCAGGTGCGCGTACGCCTGCGTGCCAGCCGCGACTTTGCGGTGTCGGCCATCCGCCAAGGGGTCTTTGACACCTTGCTCTCCGCCGATGCCCACCAGGTGGAACTGCAGTGCCGGCGCAGCACCTTCTGGCAGCACCCACTGCCCTGGCTCAGCGCTCCGGCCAGCGTCCACACCGCGCCCTTCTACCAGTTCAGCGGCGAAAAACGTCACCCACAACGCCCGCCGCTGCCCCAGGGCGAGGTCTACCGCCGTCGTCTGCCGGGGCTGAACACCGAGTTCAGCCTGCGCACCATCGACCCGGATTGCGACCTGCAAGCCTTCAATCGCTGGATGAACCTGGAGCACGTTGCGTTCTTCTGGGAGCAGGCAGGAAGCCTCGACGAGCACGCCGCCTACCTGCAGGACATGCTCGCCGACCCGCGCGTCCACCCGCTGATCGGCTGCTACGACGACGAGCCCTTCGCCTACTTCGAAGTCTACTGGTGCAAGGAAGACCGCATCGCCCCTTACTACGATGTGCACGACCATGACCGCGGCTGGCACGTGGTCGTGGGCGAGAACAAGCACCAGGGCATCGGCAAGCTCAAGGGCTGGTTCAATTCGCTGATGCACTACATGTTCCTGGACGATCCACGCACCCAGCGCATCCTCGGCGAGCCACGCATCGACCATGACCGGCAGATCGACTTCCTCAAGTCCCAGGGTTTCGGCCACTTGAAAGACATCCAGTTGGCCCACAAGAAAGCCGCCCTGCTGCGCCTGGAACGCGAGTTCTTCTTCGATCGGCCACTGTGAGCTGATCAAGCGGTCGCTGCAGCCCCCCTGCAGCGACCGGCGCACGGCGCGACGCACGGCCTGCGCTAAATCCCCCCAGCGCCACTTCGTCTTCTCTGCAACGGTCTTGAATCAAGCCCCGCCCCGAGCGCGACAGCCTCCTCAAGCCCGCACTGAAGCGGATGGCACTGCACGCCGCGCAGCGCTGTGCACCCCGGACCATTGCCCGTATTTCGATCTATTCCAGAGGAAACGCACCAGATGAACCCGACGGCTGCACCCCGGCCCCCACGCCCCAACGCAAACCGCCTCTCACCCGCCCTTATCCGTGCTTGAACCAGGAGTCATCATGAACAGCCCTCCGCGTAGCCGCAGCGCCATCCGTGACCTGCTGGGCCTGCTCAAACCTTTCTGGCCCACCGTGGCCGTATCGATCGTGCTGGGCATCATCGGCGGCCTGAGCATCACCGTCCTGCTGGCGACCATCAACCAGGCCCTGAACGGCGCCGACGGCCTCAGCCGCGGCGTGGTCCTGAGCTTCGCCGGGCTGTGCCTGCTGGCGCTGCTGTGTTCGATTCTGTCGGACATCGGCAGCAACTACGTCGGCCAGCACATCATCAGCAAGCTGCGCAAAGACCTGGGGGAAAAAGTCCTCAGCGCGCCCATCGAGCAGATCGAACGCTATCGCAGCCATCGCCTGATCCCGGTACTGACCCACGACATCGACACCATCAGCGACTTCGCCTTCGCCTTCGCGCCACTGGCCATTTCCCTGACCGTGACCCTGGGCTGCCTGGGTTACCTGGCCCTGCTCTCATGGCCGATGTTCCTGCTGATGCTGGTGGCCATCGTGATTGGCTGCAGCGTGCAGTTTGTCGCGCAGACCAAGGGCATCAAGGGGTTCATGGACGCCCGGGACGAAGAGGACAACCTGCAGAAGCACTACAACGCCATTGCCGACGGCGCCAAGGAACTGCGCATCCACCGGCCGCGACGCAACCGCATGTTCAACCAGCGAATCAAGCACAGCGCCGAGCACATCTGTAACAAACAGATCGAGTCGGTGAACATTTTCATCGTCGCCAAGACCTTCGGCTCCATGCTGTTTTTCGTGGTCATCGGCCTGGCCCTGGCCTTGCAGTCCTTCTGGCCCAACAACGACCGCGCAGTGATGAGCGGTTTCGTCCTGGTGCTGCTGTACATGAAGGGCCCCCTGGAGCTGCTGATCGGCAACCTGCCGATTGTCAGTCGCGCGCAGGTGGCCTTCCGCCGGATCGCCGAGCTGTCCGAGCGCTTCTCCTCACCCGAACCCCACCTGCTGCTCAGTGAGACCGCGAGCCAACCCCAGGTGGTGCACAGCCTGGAGTTGCACGATGTGCGCTACGCCTTCCCTGCCGTGGAAGGCAGTGCGCCCTTTGCCCTGGGTCCGGTGAACCTGCGGATCAACCAGGGCGACATCGTCTTCATCGTCGGTGAGAACGGCTGCGGCAAAACCACCCTGATCAAGCTGCTGCTGGGCCTGTACCGGCCCCAGGAAGGCGAGATCCGCCTCAACGGCAGCGCCGTCACCGCCCAGACCCGCGATGACTACCGGCAACTGTTCACCACCATCTTCGCCGACTACTACCTGTTCGATGACCTGGTCCAGGGTGGCGAACAACTGCCCGAAGACGCCGAACAGTACCTGCGGCGCCTGGAAATCGGGCACAAGGTGAGCATCCGCGACGGGGCCTTCACCACCACCGACCTGTCCACCGGGCAACGCAAGCGACTGGCGCTGGTCAACGCCTGGATCGAGGAACGCCCGGTGCTGGTGTTCGACGAATGGGCCGCCGACCAGGACCCGACCTTCCGGCGCATTTTCTACACCGAGTTGCTGCCGGACCTCAAACGCATGGGCAAGACCATCATCGTCATCTCCCACGACGACCGTTATTTCGACATTGCCGACCAGTTGGTGCGCATGGAGGCGGGCAAGGTCAGCTGTGAACTAGAACCGGCTTGATTTTTACGTATCGGCTTTCCGGTTTTCGGGAAGCCGAACGTCTCATAACAAGTTTGAGAAACATTCACATTTAGAACGAATTCCCATTGCCGCTTAATAAGAGCAAATGAACATGCCAGCACCTCTTGGACTCACCCCCCTTAAAAAAGCCCTGCTCATGCGTCATGCGCTGCGGCCAAGCTTGCGTCCGTACCTGCTGGGGGCCGTATTGGCACTGCCTTGCGCCGCCCAGGTACAAGCCCAGCAAGCCAACTTCGATATTCCCGCACAGTCCCTGGGCAGCGCCCTGCAGATGTTCGGCCAGCAAGCCGACCTGCAAGTGCTCTACAACCAGGACAGCGTCCAGGGCAAGCGCAGCACGGCGATCAAGGGTTCCTTGCAACCCGATCAGGCCCTGGGGCAACTGCTGCAGGGAACCGGGGTGACCTACCAGCGCCAAGGCAACACGGTGACCCTGGGGCAAAGCGGCGGGGCCATGCAATTGGGGACCATGAACATTTCCACTCAGGGGCTGGGGAGCACCACTGAGGGAACCGGTTCCTACACCACCGGGCAAAGCAACTCGGCCACTCGCCTGGACCTGTCCCTGCGTGAAACGCCGCAGTCGGTGAGCGTCATCACCCGCCAGCAGATGGATGACCAAGGGTTGACCGAACTGGCCCACGTCATGCAGCAGACCCCCGGGATCACGGTCAACCGCGAGAGCTCCGAAGGCTATGTGTATTACTCGCGGGGCTTTGAAATCCAGAACTTCCAGTACGACGGCGTTCCCAGCCTGGGCACCGACGGCGGCAACATCCGCGACAACTACAGCATCGGCAACACCCTGATCTACGACCGCATCGAAGTGCTCAAGGGCGCCACCGGCCTGGTCAACGGCATCGGCTATCCGTCCGGGGTGATCAACATGGTGCGCAAGCGTCCAACCCGGGACTTCCAGGGCCACGTCGCGGCCGGCGCCGGCTCCTGGGACCGCTACACCAGCGAAGTGGACGTCTCCGGCCCGCTGGTGGAAGGCGGTGCAATACGCGGGCGGATGGTCGCCGGGACCGGCAAGCGCAACAGCTTCATCGACTATCAGAAAGGTGAGCAGAATGTCTTCTACGGCATTCTCGAAGGCGACCTGAGCGATTCCACCACCCTCAGCGTCGGCTACGACTACCAGAAGAACAACAACGACGCCACGACCAACACCAGCTTGCCGGTGTTCTACAAGAACGGTAATCGGATCAAGTTTTCCCGTTCGACCAACCCGGCGGACAAATTCGCCTACCGCAACCAGGAAACCCAGCACGCCTTTGTCGGCCTCGATCACCAGTTCGACAACGACTGGACCTTCAAGGCGACGGTCAATACGCGCAAGTACACCTCGCGGGAAATCATCGCCGGCATGTCCAGCGAGCACGTCAATCTGGACAACAGCCAGGACTATGGCTACCTGCCACCGGGCGGCGTGGCCAACTTCGGCTCCGACAGCGACGAGAAGTCCTTCGATGCCTATGCCAAGGGCCCGTTCTCACTGTTTGGGCGCACCCATGAACTGGTGCTTGGCTACAACTATTCCCATGCCACCACCCGTTCCAAGCGTATTGACGGCAGCACCACCAAAGTCATCGACGACGTGCTGAACTGGAACAACAGCATGCCCTACCCGACCGACTGGGCGTGGTGGTCGACCTTCGACATCAAGAGCACCCAGAAAGTCTCCTACGCGGCGGTGATCCTCAAGCCCACCGACGCCCTGAACTTCATACTTGGCGCCCGGGTCACCGACTACGACTGGCAGATCGATCGGGTCAACGCCCTGCGTCAACTGCCGCGCATCTCCACCACCAACTCCGGGGAAGTCATTCCCTATGCCGGCGTCACCTATGACCTGGACGACTACCACACGGTCTATGCCAGCTACACCGACATCTTCAAGCCGCAGCCCTACAGCCTGGATGTCAGCGGCAAGTCCCTGGAGCCGCTGACCGGGCAGAGCTACGAAGTGGGGATCAAGGGTGAGTACTTCGACCGTCGCCTGAACGCCAGCCTGGCGCTGTTCCAGCTCAAGCAGGACAACCTTGGCGAGAATACTGGCGTGATGGGCGTTGACGGCTTCGAGGCCATGCGCGCGATCAAGGGCGCCACCACCAACGGCATCGAACTGGAAATGGCCGGTGAAGTGCTGCCGGACTGGAACGTCAATGCCGGCTACGTCTACCAGGAGTCCTACGACGCCAAGAACAAGCGCGTGGCCACCACCCAGCCACAGCACCTGTTCAAGGTGGCCACCACCTATCGCCTGCCTGCCGAACTGAACAAAGTCACCGTGGGCGGCAACATGCAATGGCAGAGCTCGACTTCCTTCGTCGATAACAGCTTCGTCGATGCCGCCTACAACCAGCTGCCCAGCCACAAATTCACCCGTGCCAGCTACGCCGTGGTGGGCCTGATGAGCAGCTATGACTTCAACCAGAACCTCAAGGCCACGGTCAACCTGAACAACGTCTTCGATCGGACCTACTACAGCGGTATCGGCACTTACAACTCGATCTACTACGGCGACCCGCGCAACGTCATGTTCAACGTCAAATACAGCTTCTGATTCCACTCCGAGCTGACCCCTTCCCCGCTCCGGTCAGCCCGGCGCGGGGATTTTTTTTGCGCGCCACTTGAGCGTTCGCCCTCTCTCTTTGGCGTTGGATGTTCATGGGAGGGGAGACACCGGTGCAACGGATACGTCTCCCCCCAAAAAAACGGGAGAACAGTCACCTGTTCTCCCGCCTGTCACCACAACCTCCTGCCTCTATGCCCCAATCCATACTTCCCGCGGGGACCGGCCTCCGGCTTTCTGCGCCAGCAACTGCGCCAGCAAACGCGAGGACGAACCATCGGCCAACAGCCAGAGCAACCGTACCAGCTGCAGGTTCAAGGCCTGCACCGCCGCCTCGCTGAAGGCATTGAGACGATGGTCATAGTGGAACTGCAACTGCCCCTTGAGCTCGACATACAAGGTCAGCGCCGAACTGGTCTGCTCGAAGCTGTGCATGCTCTCCAGGCGCAAATCACCGACATCCCCACCCGCCGACGCCGCACTGACCGGATAGTTCTCGAACACGATGACCGTGTCGCTCAACTCCCCGCCCGGCAACCCGGCCCAGCGTTCGATATCGCTCAAGGCACTGTAGCCATGCTCACGCATCAGCAAGTTGCGTCCTTGCAGCGCCTGCAGCCAGTCACCCACGCTCTGCTCTGGCTCGACACTGGCCACCAGGGGCACGTCGTTGATGTACAGACCCAATTGCTGCTCGATGCCCTTGAGCTGGGGCGGGCGCCCGGCGATGGTGGCGCCGCAGGCCACCGTGGACTGACCGCAATGCAGGTGCAGGAGCAATAGCCAGGCCGCCTGCACCAGAGTATTGGCGGTAACCTTCTGTTGCCGGGCGAAACGGGTCAACTGCTCGGTCTGGGCCTCATCGAAGTGGAAGTAGTGCTGACGATGTCCGCCGCGCTGCGGGTCCCCCTGGGCAATCGCGCAAGCACTGAGCAAGGTCGGCACCTCCAGGGGTTCGAGCTGTTCACGCCAGAAGCGCTCGTCCGCCTGATGATCACGGGCCTGCAGCCAGGCAATGTAGTCATGGTAGCCAGCCGGCCGGTGATTGATGGCATGCCCGGTGTAGGCCGCCAGCACATCATTGAACAACTGGAAGCCGCTCCAGCCATCCAACAGGATGTGATGGTTGGTACAGATCAGCCGGTAGCGTCCCTCGCCCAGCTTGATCGCTTGCAGGCGCAGCATCGGCGCCTGGGCCAGGTCGAAGCCCTTGAGTCGTTCGGCCAGGGCCAGACGCTCCAGTTCATCACTGCTCAGCGCCATGCCATCAAGCACCTGAAACGGCACCTCGACCTGCTTGTGAACCACCTGCAGCGGCTGCGCCAGAGGCTCGCCCCAGACAAAACGGCTGCGCAGGATTTCATGGGTGTCCACTGCCTGCTGCCAGGCCTGACGCAGTCGCAGCGGGTCGACACCTTGCACATCCATGCACATCTGGTTGACGAAATCGCCCTGCTCATGGTCCTGCAACTCATGCTGCAACAAGGCCTGCTGCATGGGCGCCAGAGGGTAGATGTCCTCGATTTGCGCCGGCATCAGCATCAAGGCATCGAGCTGTTCCTGGGTCAGCCGCGCCAGCGGGAAGTCCGACGGTGTGACGCCGCCGCGGGCCTGGCAGCAATGCTCCACCAGGGCCTGCAGCGCCTGGACATAGTCCCGGGCCAGCGACTCGATCTGCGCAGTGTCGAACATGCGCTGACTGAAGCTCCAGTCCAGGCGCAATTGACCGTCGTACACCTTGCCGCTGATGGACAGCCAGTTGCCCAGGGGCGCATCGATACTGGCATCCGCGCCATGGGCCTCCGGCGCCGGAATGAACAGCGCCTGAGGATCATCGAAACTGCCGTCGAACTGGCCCAGGTAGTTGAAGGTGACACGAGGTTGCGCGAGCCCCTGCAACGCCTCGCGGCTGGCGGTATCGCCCAGGTAACGCAGGGCACCGTAGCCGATCCCCTTGTTGGGAATTGCCCGCAGCTGTTCCTTGACCCGCTTGATCGAAGACTCGGCGCTGTCCGCGGCGCTCAGGCGCACCGGGAACACCGAGGTGAACCAGCCCACGGTGCGGCTCAGGTCCAGGTCCTCGAAGAGCTGCTCACGCCCGTGCCCTTCCAGCTGGATCAGGGTCGAGGACTGTCCGGTCCACTGCCCCATGACCTGGGCCAGAGCCGCCAGCAACAAGTCGTTGACCTGGGTCCGGTAGGCGGCCGGAGCACGCTGCAGCAACCGTTGCGTGGTCGCGGCATCGAGCTGGACCTGCACACTGCCAGCGTCGCGGCTCAAGGCCAGGGTGCCGGGCTCGACCCCTGGCAACGATGCCTGTGCGCCCGCAAGTTGCGCGCGCCAGTAGGCCAGCTCGGCCCGGGCCTCCGGGCCACGGGCATACGCTTGCAGGCGTCGGCCAAAGGCCTGATAAGAACTGCTCTTGGCAGGCAACTGCACCGCTTGCCCGGCCAGCGCCTGGGTGTAGGCGCGTTGCAGGTCCTCGAACAACAGGCGCCAGGACACCCCATCCACCACCAGGTGGTGAGCCACCAGCAACAAGCGCTGGGTCGAGTCCGCCAGGGTCACCAGCAGCGCCCGCAACAAAGGCCCGCGCTGCAGCTCGAGGCTGCACTGGACCTTCTCGCAGAGCTGCTCCAGTTCGACAGCGTCGGCGGCGCCGGCCTGCCACAGCAGGTCCGGACCGGGCCCGGCCGGATCCAGCGAGCCATGGCTGGCACTCCAGCCTGTACTCCCCTGCTGGAACTGCAGGCGCAGGCCGTCGTGATGCTCGAACAGGGCCCGCAGCCCTTGCTCCAGGGCAGCCGGGTTCAATGGCGTGGCCGGAATCAGCAGCACCGACTGGTTGAAATGGTGCCGCTGGGGAATCGGCTCGGCAAAGAACAGGCGCTGGATCGGCAGCAGCGGCATGTCGCCGCTCACCGGTCCCTGGTCGATGTCGTCCTGTACCCCGCACTGCGCCACCGCCGCCAGCCCCTGGATGGTCTGTTGCTCGAAGAGGTCCTTGGGTGTAAAGCGGATCGAGGCCTGGCGAGCACGACTGACCAGTTGCAAGGAGATGATCGAATCCCCGCCCAGCTCGAAGAAGTTGTCGGTCAGACCGACCTGCGCCAGCTTCAGCACGTCCTGCCAGATGAGTGCAAGGCGCTTCTCCAGATCGCTGCGCGGCGCCACATAGGCATGGCTGGCCTGGGCCATTTCCGGCATGGGCAGCGCCTTGCGATCCAGCTTGCCATTGGGCGACAGCGGCAGGCGTTCGAGGAACAGCCAGTAGGACGGCACCATGTAGTCGGGCAGGCACGCCTTCAGCGTCTGGCGCAAGGCTTCACGCAGCCTTTCCCGGTCTTGTTCGTCCTCAGGCGTTGTCGCGGCCGTCACCAGATAAGCCACCAGACGCCGGCCATGGGCGGTGTCCTGGGCCAGAACCACCGCCTCGCTGACCTGCTCATGGGCCATCAACCGCGCTTCGATTTCACCCAGTTCGATGCGGAATCCGCGGATCTTCACCTGATTGTCGATACGCCCCAGGTACTCGAACACCCCGTCACTGCCCTGGCGCACCACATCCCCGGTGCGATACAGGCGTCCCCCCAAGGGGCTGTAGGGGTCGGGAACAAAGCGCTCGGCGGTCTGCGCAAAACGATTCAGATAACCTCGCGCCAAGCCATTGCCGCCGATGTACAACTCCCCGGCGACCCCGACTGGCAAGGGATTGAGATCGGCATCCAGGACATAGGCACTGCGCTCGCCGACGCAATGGCCGATGGGCGCATAAGCAGCCTTGCAAGGCTCACCGGCAGCGGTTTTCCACACCAGCGGCGTGACCACGGTTTCGGTGGGCCCGTAGCCGTTGATCATGTACTGGGGACGCAACACCTGCTGGACCAGCTCGAAGCTGGCCTGAGGCATGGCATCGCCGCCAAAGCTGTAGAGACGCATGGGCGGCGGATTGCCGACCCGCTGCACATGTTCCGCCAACTGATGCAGGTACGCCGGCGGGAAACCGGCCATGGTCACGCCATGGCTGCGAATCGCTTCACAGGTCTGCTCCGGGGTCCACAGGCTGTCGTCACGCAGCAGCAGGCTGCCGCCGCAGACAAAGGTGGTCAGCCAGCGTTCATGGGCGCCGTCGAAGGAGAATGAGAGGAAGTGCAATTCACAATCCTCGGGGGTCATGCCATAGCGTTCGCCGGTGGTGCGACAGTGCATCGCCAGCGGACCATGGGCCACGGTCACGCCCTTGGGCTGGCCGGTGGAACCGGAGGTGTAGATCACATACGCCAGGCTCTCTGGCGCCACCGTCACCGCAGGCGCGGTGAGCGGATGCTGGCCGACCTCCAGGCACGACAGATCGAGCACCGCCAGGCCGGCGGCCGAAGGCAGGCGCTGCAACGACTCGGTGTCACTGAGCAACAGGGCCATGCCGGAATCCGCCATGAGGTAGGCCAGGCGGTCGGCGGGGTAGCTCAGGTCCAGCGGAACGAACGCGCCGCCCGCCTTGAGTACCGCCAGCAAGGCCACCAGCAGCCCCTCGCCCCGTGGCAAGGCCACGCCGACCCGGACCTCCTGGCCGACCCCGCGGGCCACCAGTTCATGGGCCAGGCGGTTGGCCCGCTGGTCCAGTTCACCGTAGGTGAAGCGCTGCCCGGCAAACAGCACCGCCTGGCGTTCCGGCCAGCGTTGTGCGAGGGCAGCGATGCGCTCGTGCACCGCCGGCTCGATTCCCGGCGCGACGGGCGCCACGCATTGGCTCGCCGTCTCGGCGGGGGTCAGCAGCTCGATGGCGCCCAGTTGCACCTGAGGGTTGTCGATCAACTGCGCCAGCAGGTGCAGCAGATGACCGTTGAGGCGCTCGATCACCGCCGCGCTGAAGGCCTCCCGGGCATAGCCGTAGCTGATGCTCAGGCGCTGCTCCAGCGCCACCGCCACCGACAACGGATAGTTGGTGCGTTCACGACTCTGCACGGCACCGAAACGCACGCTGGAAGCGTCCTCCTGCTCCAGGGCCTGGGCCACCGGGTAGTTGTCGAATACCAGCAGGGTGTCGAACAGCGCTTCACCGCTGCTGCCGGCCCAGCGCTGGATATCGTTGAGCGGCGTATGTTCGTATTCGCGCAGTTGCAGGTTCTGCGCCTGAACCTGTTGCAGCCACTGGGCCACAGTCATCTGCGCATCGGGGGTGGCGATCACCGGCAAGGTATTGATGAACAGACCGATCTGCTGTTCGATCCCCGGCAGTTCCGAAGGACGCCCCGCCACTGTCGCGCCAAAGGCCACGGTGCTCTGTCCGGTGTAGCGCTGCAGCAGCAGGAGCCAGGCCGCTTGCAACAGGGTATTGGCGGTGATTTTCTGCTGCCGGGCAAAGGCCACCAGGCGTTCGGTCCACGGCTGCGTCCAGTCATGGTGGAACTCGCCATGGCCGGTGTCCGCGCCAGCGTTTTCCAGGGCAATGCTGCCCGCCAGGCGGGTTGGGGTCGACAAACGCCCCAGTTGCTCGCGCCAGAAACCTTCACAGGCATCCAGGTCCTGGCGTTGCAGCCACTGGATGTAGTCGCGATAACGTCCCGGAGCCTGTTGCGGCACCACCCCGGCGTAGCGTTGCAGGACCTCGCTCATCAGCTGCGAGCTGCTCCAGCCATCCATCAGGATGTGATGGTTGGTGTAGATCAACTGGTACTCCTGTGCCGAGGTCTGCACCAGGCACAGACGCAACAGCGGGGCGCGATCGAAATGCGCACACAGGCTGCGCTCTTCACTGGCCAGCGCCTGCAACGCCGGCTCGCTGGCCTGCCCGGCCGACCAGTCGAGCACCCGGAAGGGCAACTCCAGCTGACGCTGGACAATCTGCACCGGTTGCTCGAGCTCGGCTTGCCAATGAAAAGAGGTACGCAGAATGTCGTGGGCCTGCAGGGCATCCTCCCAGGCCCGGCGGAAGCGCTGCGCATCCAGGCCCTGGACCGACACCCGGACCTGATTGACATAGTCGTCGCTGGCCTGCTCGTAGAGGGTGTGGAACAGCATGCCCTGCTGCATCGGCGACAAGGGGTACAGGTCGACGATGGTGCGCGCGGCCACCGGCAGCGCATCCAGCTGAGCCTGGTTCAACCCGGCCAGGGGGAAGTCCGATGGCGAAACACCCGCCGAGGTGTCCAGCGTGCAATGCTCGATCAGCGCCTGCAGTTCCAGAAGGTAGTCATCGGCCAGGCGCTGAACCGTCTGCGGTTTGAACAGCTGATGGCTGAAACTCCAGCTCAGGGACAGTTCTCCCCCGTACACCTGGCTGTTGACCGTCAACCAGTTGCTCAGCGGCGCCTCGGAATGGCGTTCGTTGCCGGCCGCTTCCGCCGCTGGGGAGAAAAGCGACTGCGGATCGAAACTCTGGTCGAACTGCCCCAGGTAGTTGAAGGTGATCCGCGGCTGGGCAAGGCCTTGCAAGCGTTCGCGCACGGCATCCTCGCCCAGGTAACGCAAGGCACCGTAACCCAGACCGTTGGCCGGAACCCGGCGCAAATCCTCCTTGACCGCCTTGATCGAATCCGAGAGCTGCTCGGCAGGGCTCAGGCACAGCGGATAGAGGCTGGTGAACCAGCCCACCGAGCGCGACAGGTCGACATCGGCGAAGAGTTCCTCGCGCCCGTGACCTTCCAATTGCACCAGCATCTGCGCATGCCCGGTCCAACGGCAGATCACCCGCGCCAGCGCTGCCAGCAACAGGTCGTTGATCTGCGTGCGATAGGCCTTGGGGGCTTCCTGCAGCAGTTGGGTGGTCTGTTCCCGGGACAGCCGGGCATTGATCGCCGCGCCATGGCACGCCAGGTTCGCCCCAGCGGGATAATCCAGGGGCAAGCCGCGAGGGGCCTGCTCCAACTGCTGGCACCAGTAAGCGAGCTCACCGCTGTGCCCCAGGCTGAGTGCCCAGCCTTGCAGATGCCCGGCCCAATCCCGGAAAGCACTGGTCTTGGGCGGCAAGACCGGCGCGACTCCTTCGGCCAACTGGCGGTAAAGGCTTTGCAGGTCTTCCAGCAGAATCCGCCAGGACACGCCGTCCACCACCAGGTGATGGATGACCAGCAACAAACGCTGACTGCCATCGTCCAGGTCCATCAGCACCGCTCGCAACAACGGTCCATGTTCCAGGTCGAGACTGCCCTGGGCCTGTTGCCCCAGTTCCTGGATCTGCGCGGCACCCGCCACCTGCCGCCGCCAGAGGCTGACCGGCTCGGGATTATCCAGGTGTTCGGCCTGCCACACGCCGGCGCTCTGTCGATACCGGAGGCGCAATGCATCGTGCTGCACCAGCAGTTGGTTCAGGGCTCGCTCCAGCCACTGCACCTGCAACGGTTCACGGGGCGTCAACAGCAGCGACTGGTTCCAGTGTTCGCGATGCGGGATGTCGCTGGCGAAGAACACCTGCTGGATCGGCATCAGCGGCATCTGGCCACGCACCGGGCCCTGGTCGATACGCAAGGCCGTGCCCTGCTTGGCCACCGCCGCCAGTTCCAGAATGCTCTGGCAACGGAATACGTCCCTGGAGGAAATCTGCAACCCTGCCTGACGGGCCCGGCTGACCATCTGGATGGCAATGATAGAGTCGCCCCCCAGTTCGAAGAAGTTGTCGTTGATACCTATCCGCGGCTGGTTCAAGACGTCTTGCCAGATGTCCACCAGTGCCTGTTGCACCGGGTTCTGTGGCGCACGGTAGAGGTCCTGCGGGCGGCCCTGTTCAGGGCGCGGCAGGGCCTGGCGATCGAGTTTGCCGTTGGGGCTAAGGGGGAGCGCCGGCAGCAACAGCAGATGGCTGGGCACCTGGTGAGCCGACAGGTGCGCATTCATGTGCTGCTTGAGGACGTCCTTGCAGTGCTCCGGATCGAGCCCGGGCTGACACACCAGATAAGCCACCAGTTGCTTGCCCTGGGGCCCATCCAGCGCCAACACCGCGCACTCGCGAACCCAGGGATGGCTGTGCAGGCAGGCCTGGATTTCTCCCGGCTCGACCCGGAAACCACGGATCTTGATCTGCTGGTCGATACGTCCACAGAACTCGATGCTGCCGTCGCGGCGGTAGCGCACCTGATCACCGGTGCGGTACAGCCGGGCGCCGCCCTGCGAGTCGAAAGGATCGGGAATGAAGCTGGCTGCGGTCAGCTCGGGGCGCCGATGGTAATCACGGGCCAGCCCGGCACCGGCCAGATACAGTTCGCCCAGGCTGCCGATCGCCGCCGGTTGGCCTTCGCTGTCCAGCACATAGGCGCGGACATTGGCCAGCGGCCGCCCCAAGGGAATCGACGCAGCCTGAGACCAGTCGCCTTCCACGGCCTGGGTCAAGGCGCCCACGGTGCTTTCGGTAGGGCCGTAGTGGTTGACGATCCGACACTGCGGCGCCAGACGCTGGATACGTTCCACCAGGCTCAGCGGACAGGCTTCGCCACCCAGCACCAGGCATTGGCGTGGCAGCACCGCACCATTGTCCTCACCCAGCAGAGCAGCCAGGTGCGAGGGAACGATCTTCAGTACATCGATCTGCTGCTGTTGCAGGTACTGGCCCAGGCCCGCCCCATCCACCGCCAGATCGGCGCTGATCACGTGCAGTGCCTGGCCGCCGCACAGGGCACCGAACAGTACCGTGTGCCCGAGGTCTGCGGCCGGCGTGGACACCAGCGCCATGCTGCGGGTCGACGCCAGCGGCAGACGCTGGTGAATGGCCGCGACATAGTTGGCCAGGGCGCCGTGGCTGATGGTCACCCCCTTGGCCCGCCCCGTGGAGCCGGAGGTGAAGATCACATACGCCAGGTGCCCGGCCGCCGTCAGGGGTTCGAGGTTGTCGCCACTGCGGGCCTGGCGCGCCGGCGAATCCTCGAGGGGCTCGATGCTCAGCCCGGGCAGATCGCAAAAGCGCGCGATCAGCTGTTGTTGGGCCAGCAACTGGGTAATGCCGCTGTCCTCGATCATGCCGTTGAGGCGCTCCTGAGGGTACTCGGGGTCCAGAGGCACGTAGGCCCCGCCGGCCTTGAGCACCGCCAGCAGGCCCACGATCATCTCGATCGAGCGTTGCGCGGCGATGCCCACCAACACATCCGGCCCCACTCCGCGCTCGCGCAGCTGACGGGCCAGGCGGTTGGCCTGCTCATTGAGCTGTTGATACGTCAGTTGCTGCCCGGCGCAGACCACGGCTGGCGCATCGGGGGTCCGCGCCGCATGGGCCTCGACACAGGCCGGCACCGACAGCGCAGGACGCTCGAAGGCCGTCCCGAGGTTCCAGTGTTCCAGTAGCTGTGTACGTTGCTCAGCATCCAGCATGGGCAGTTCGCCCAGGCGGCGCTGCGGTTCGCGCACCACAGCCTGCAACAGATTGTGCCAATGCCCGGCCATCTGCTCGATGGTCTGCGGGTCGAACAGATCGCTGGCGTAGACCAGTGCCGCGTGCAGGCGCCCGCCTTCTTCATGGGTGTTGAACGTCAGGTCAAAACGCACGGATTCGCTGTCGCTGGCCAGGGCTTCGATCCGCAGCCCGGGAATCTCCACCCGCGCCCCGTCGTTGTCCCCTGCCAGGTGGTTGTACAGCACTTGGAACAGAGGGCTCTGGTTCAAGCTGCGCTCAGGCTGCAGGGCATCGACCAATTGCTCGAAAGGCAGGTCCTGATGCGCCTGGGCCTCCAGTACCCGGGTCTTGACCTGGGCCAGCAAGGCGCTGAACGACTGCTGCGGGTCGACCTCGGCCTGCAGCACCTGGGTGTTGACGAAAAAGCCGATCAGCCCCTCGACTTCGGCCCGGGTGCGGTTGGCCACCGGCGTGCCCACGCGAATGCTGCGGGCTCCGCTATAGCGCTGCAGCAGCGCCTGCAGCGAAGCCAGCAGCACCATGAACAGGGTGCAGCCGGTACTTGCGGCCAGTTCCCGCAAACCACGGTCCAGGTCCTGATCCAAGACCATGGCGTGGCGCCCGCCCCGGGCACTGCGCACGGGCGGCCGTGGCCGGTCCAGGGGCAGTTCCAGGGTCAGCGGCTCAGTGCCCAGACGGTCGCGCCAGTACTGCAGTTGCCGCTCGGCTTCGCCGGCTTCCAGCCACAGGCGCTGCCAGACGGCAAAGTCGGCGTACTGCACCGCCAAGGGCGCCAGGTCGGGAGCGCTCTGGTGCTGGCGCCAATGCTCGTAGGCGCTGGTCACCTCGCCCACCAGGATTGGCAGCGACCAGGCGTCGCTGATGATGTGATGGGTGCAGAACAGCAACACATGTTCCTGGGCGCCGAGCTTGATCAGGGTCGCCCGCAACAGCAGGTCGCTCTCCAGGTCGAAGGGGCGCTCGCCCTGCTCCGCCACCTGTTCTGCCACACGCTGGGCGGCATCCTCGAGGTGGCTGAAATCCAGGCGCTGGAGGAGGAACTCGCGCTGGGGATGCATCACCTGCATCACTTGCTGGCCGTGCAGGCTGAAGGTGCTGCGCAGCACTTCATGGCGATCGATCAGGGACTGGATGCTGCGTTGCAGATCAGCCTCTTGCAGGTCGCCCTGCAAGCGCAGCACCGCCAACTGGTTATAGGCGCTGGAAGTCGGCTCCAACTGCCAGAGAAACCACAGGCGCTGCTGTGCATAGGACGCGCACATCAGCGTCTGGGCCTCGCTGCGCCCAGGGATCGGCAGCAGGTCCAGGGACAACCCCTGCTCGATCATCTTGCGCTGCAAGGCGCTACGCTCCTGGGGGCTGAACGCGGCGAACCGCTTGGACAGCGCCAGCATGCGCTCGGGTAACGGATTCATCACTCCTGGGCCTCCGCAAACAAGGCTTCCAAGGCATCGACCTTGTCCCCTGTCACCCCGGAATCACGATGCAGCTCGACCTGACGGGCCAGCAGTTCCACGGTCTCGCCTTCAAAGAACACCCGCAGCGGCAAGGACAGGTTGAGCTCGCTCTGAACCTTGGAACGGATGCGTGTGGCCAGCAGCGAGTGCCCACCCAGGGCGAAGAAGTTGTCATGGACACCCACCCGCTCCAGTTGCAGCGCTTCCTGCCAGATGGCGGCCAGGGTGGCCTCCAGCTCGTTACGCGGAGCCACATAGGCGCTGCCTTGCAACTCCAGGGCACTCAGGGCATTGCGGTCCAGCTTGCCGTTGGGGGTCAGGGGGAAACGCTCCAGGACACTGAGGAACGACGGCACCATGTACTCGGGCAACTGCTCGCGCAGCTGGGCCAGCAGGGCCTGTTCCTGGGCCTCGCGATCATCGGCCCGGGCCAGCACCACATAAGCCACCAGCTGTTTTCCGGCAGCCGTGTCACGCGCCACTACAGCGGCTTCGCGCACATTGGCCGCCTGCCCCAGCAGGCTCTCGATCTCACCCAGCTCAATGCGGAAACCACGGATCTTCAGTTGGAAGTCAATCCGTCCGAGACAGTCGAGCTCCCCCTGGGGCAAGCTGCTGACTCGGTCCCCGGTGCGATACAGGCGCGCGCCGGGAGTGGTGGCGAACGGATCCGGGAGGAAACGGCTGGCGGTCAGCCCCGGACGCTTGAGGTAGCCACGGGCCAGGCCCGGCCCGCCGATAAACAGCTCGCCCTCGCGACCGATACCGGCCAGCCCGGCCTCTTCATCCAGCACCCGCAGGCGCGTACCGGCGATGGCGCCACCAATGGCCACGCGTTCATCCACAGGCGCCTGCGCCACGGCGAAGGCCGAGCACCAGACGGCACTTTCCGAAGGGCCGTATTCATTGACCAGCAAGGTTTCGGGCAGCAACTCCCGGTGCCGCAGGGCCAGCTCCACCGGACAGGCTTCGCCGGCCACAATCACGCAGCGCAGTTGCGGTTGCTGCAGGGCTTCGAGGATCTGTGCGTAGAACGACGGCAGGGCCAGGAAGTGGGAAATCCGTTGCGCGCTGATGAGTTCGGCGACCTGCTGCGGATCCTTGTGCTGCTCTTCGCTGGGCAGGTACAGGGTCGCGCCCTGGCTCAGGGTCCAGAAGATCCCCGCCACGGAGCTGTCGAAGGAGAACGAGGACAGCATCAGGAAACGTTCCAGGGGCGCCTGGTAGAAGGCGCCCCGAGCCAGGGTCGAGGTACTGGCATTGGCGTGGGAAACCATCACCCCCTTGGGTTTGCCGGTGGAGCCCGAGGTGTAGATGACATACGCCAGGTTATCGGCGCTGCCGTTGCTCTCCAGCGCTTGGGCATTGCCGCTCAACAGCTGCGGATCCAGGGTGATCTGGGGCAGGTTGGCCGGCAGGACAATGTCCGGATGCAAGGGCTGCAGGCTGATCAGGCAGCGTACCGCAGCGTCTTCGAGCATGAACGACAGGCGCTCGCTGGGATACGCCGGATCCAGTGGCAGGTAGGCGCCACCGGCCTTGAGAATGCCCAGCAGGGCCACCACGATCTCGATGGAACGCGCGCCATAGACCCCGACGATGGCGTCGCTGTTCACCCCTTGCTGGCGCAATCTGTGGGCCAGTTGATTGGCCTGGCGATCGAGTTCGCCGTAAGTGACTTCTCGGCCATCGACATGAATGGCGGCGCGCTCGGGAAAGGCCCGGGCGGCCTCTTCGAACAACTGGTGCAGCAGCGGTGCATCAGCGGCGCTCAACTCCGCGCTGCGATCGAAATCACGCAACAGGCGCTGCGCCTGATCGTGGCTGACCAGCGGCAGTTGCTCGAGGGGCAGGCCGGCCTGCTCGGCGGCGGCTTTCAGCCATTGGGCAAACTGCTCGAGCCAGGCACCAGGCATGCCGTCAGGCAGCAGATGGGGTTGCCAGCTCAGTTGCAGCGACAGCTGGCCGGCATCGGCCCGGGCCTGCAGGTGCAGCTTCTCGAAGTACGCTTGATCAAGGAACAGCTCCTGCGCCTCGGCGCCCTCGGTGTAGGAGCAACCCAGGCCCAGGGGGCGTGGTTGCTCGGTGCCGAACACCTCCAACTCGTTCAGGCAATCCTGCCAGGAGCGGCTCAGGTCCAACTGATGACGGAACGCCTGCAGGTTGTCCTGCAAGGTGCCTTGGGGTTGCAGGGCAACGGCCACCGGCAGGCGCCGGCTGAAATGCCCCAGGGTCTGCTGCAACGGGTCGCTGCGACCGTCGATGGTCAAGGCAACCAGCAGCGAGTCCTGCTGGCTCAGCCCCGCAAGGAAGCCGGCCCAGAGGAACAACAGGGTTTCCTCGACGCTCAGTCCGGCATCACTGGCCACCTGACACAACGCCGGCGCCAGGTCGGTGTCCAGGCGGCATTCCTGCAACTGCGGTGCAAAATCCAGGCGCCGCTCGAAGGGCAACCGCACGCCCGGCTGGTGTTCGGCATACAGCGTGCGCCAGAACTGCAGGCCCTCGCGGCCGATCGCCTCCTCGCCCAACTCGCCCTGCCACGCGGCGTAATCGGCGTACTGCAGGCTGTCGAAAGGTTGCAACTGCACCCCCGCACAGAGCTGCTGCAGCTCGCTCACCAGCAATGCCAGGGCGTGCCGGTCACAACTGGCCAAGGCCACGCTGATCAGCAACTGGCGATCCAGCAGCGAGGCCACCAGGGGCACTTCGGCCAGGGCCAGACGATCCTCGACGCGGGCCTGTTGCACGCTACGCCCAGGCTCCAGCGACAGGCGCAGGCGTACCTGCGGGACGATTTCCTGCACCGGTTGCTTGAACCCGGGCACCTGCCGATAGGTGGTGCGCAGAATTTCGTGGCGCAGGCACAGTTCGCTCAGAGCGGCTTCCAGCCCGGCACGCTCGGGCGGCGCGTCGAAAGACAGGATCGCCTGGGCTGCCAGGGGGTGGCCAAGGTACTGCTGCTGGGAAAGAATCGCGGCCTGCTGGGCCGAAACCTGAAATGTCTCTGCTTGGGTAAAGTCGGTCATGCTGATGTCCTTAACCTATGGCCACGTCGGTGCTTTTCAGCGGGACGGCCATGGCTGTGAGTATTTTGCGCGGGCCTGAATATTCGTTGCGGGCGTGCAAGGTGAGGATGTTGTCGAGCATCACGACGTCGCCCTTCTCCCAGGGAAACTCCACCATCACCTCGCGATAGAGCTGTTGCAGATGGGTGATGTAGTCATCGGGAATCGGGCTGCCGTCGCCAAAAAAGGTGTTTTGCGGCAGGTCCTCGGGCGCGAACTCCGCCAGCAGGCTGTCGCGGATGCTCTCGGGCAGGGTCAGGGCATTGAAGAACGTCGCGTGGTTGAACCACACGCTCTCACCGGTACGCGGATGCCGGACCATGGCCGGGCCCTGCTGCCGGGTGCGCAGGCGGTTGCCGGATTTCCATTCAGGAGTCACCCCGATCTTCGCGCAATAGGCCTCGACCTCGGCGCGGTTGTCGGTCTGGAACACGGTCTGCCAGGGCAGCCCCATGCCGTCGCCGTAGTTGCGTACGTAGAGCACGCGCTTGCGCTGGAACTCTTCGCGCACCTGCGGATCGATCCGCGCCAGCAAGTGACGGGTGTCGCCGAACGGCGTCTCGCCACCGGTGGGCGATGGCACGTCGCAGTAGAAATACAGATGCAGTGGAAATACCGGGGAATAGGAGTGCTCGTTGTGGGGGAAGATCTTTTCCACGGCCGGGTAGTCGGTGGAGCTGTAGACATTCAGCTTCTTGGTGATCTGGGTCCGCGGCGAAGCCCGGAACAGGTACTCCAGGGCGCCACCGGAAATCGAATCGACGCACTGGTTGAACTCGTTGATGTCCTGCACCGCGAAGCCGCGGAACAACAACGTCGCGTGCCGATCGAGCTTTTCCTGGAGCAGCTCACGGTTTTCCCCGGCCCACTGCGCCAGGCCCACTCCAGGAACGTTCGGCGTACACAGCAGGGGAATCGAGCTGTTCTCGAACAGCGGCGTAAACGTCACCAGGCTGGATTGATCCAGGCTCAAGCTCTTGCGCCGTCCTTTGCCCAATGCCGGTATGGCTTGAGACTCGAATTTCGACATGACCTACCTCCGATTCGCGGTATCAGGCGCGGCGATCGCACGCGCCTGCATGATTGTTCAATAACAGGCTTCACTCGACCGGCACGCGTCCTGGACGGCGGCGCTGGATCGGGTGCTGTTGCTTGAGCAAGGCCTGGCGCTGCTGCAACTGGTCCCGCTCGCGCAGGTATTGGATATCCCGTGCCTTGCTCAGCAACGCCGCCAACGACGCCTGGGTATCGACCACCATCAACTCGAACACCGCCTGCAACTGCTCGAACAGGCATGCCATGTCCGCTGCGGTGTAGAGCCCGGCATCGCATTTCAGGCCGAGGTAGATGCCCTGTGGCGCATTGACGAATTCGGCCACCAGGTCCAGCTCCGCTGCGGCCCTGCCGGCGGCCACCGGCTGCACGTCCAGGCCGTCGATCGACAACGGCTGGTCAAGGCTTTCCTGGTAGATGAACTTGATGCTGAACAACGGCGAGCGACCGGCGCGCCGGACCACCCGGAGCGCCTCCACCAGGCGCTCGAAAGGCAGATCCTGATGATCCGAGGCCCCGATGACCGTGCTCCGCGTCACCTGCAGCAAGTCGCTGACGCACTGTTGTTCCTCGACACTTATCTGCAATACCAGTTGGTTAACGAAGAAACCCACCAGATCTTCAACGCCGGCGTGATTGCGGTTGGCGATATCGGTCCCCAGACGCACCCGTGAACTGTCGCTGCGCTGGCCCACCACCAGGGCAAAACCTGCCAGCAGCAGCATGTACAGGGTCACGCCCTGGGCACTGGCAAAGGCGCGCAGCGACTCGCTCTGGGCCGCCGAAAAGTCGAATTCGTGGAGATCGCACAACGGTGACGCTGCCTTTCCTGGCTGCACCGTGGCACTGGCGGGCAAGCACGTCAGGTGATGGTCATCGCCCAGGACATCACGCCAGTAATCCAGTTGCCGCTGCAGTTCACCGCCTTCGAGCCATTGCCGCTGCCAGACGGCGAAGTCCACGTAGTGCAGGGCCGGCTCCGGCAACGGGCTGGCAGTGGCGGTTCGATGAGCGTGGTACAGGCTCACGAACTCGGCCGGCAGAATGCCGAACGACCAATGGTCGGCAACGATGTGATGCAGGGTCATGAGCAGCAGGTAGCGTTGCGGCTCCAGCCGCAGCAGGCGCACCCGCATCGGCGGGCCGGCGATCAGATCGAAAGGCTCCCCGGCCTGTTGCTGCACCTGCTGCCGGGCTATGGCCTCGCGCTCGGCCAGCGGCAACAGGCTGAGGTCATCGAACGCGAACGCCAGCGGCAGCTGGCGATGGACGTGCTGCCAGCTCTCGCCCTCGACCTCGCTGTAGGTGGTACGCAATACCGAATGCCTTTGCATCAGCGACTCGAAGGCTTGCCGCACCGCGTCGACGTCCAGCTCACCACGCAGTTCCAGGGCCCGGGCAATGTTGTACATCGAGCTCTGCGGCTCCAGCTGCCAGAGGAACCACAAGCGCTGCTGGGCAAAGGACAATGGCTGCGGCCGCGAGTCATCCACTCGGCGCAAGGCCGGGGCTGCTGGCGGAGCATCGCCGGCGCTCAGGGCGGCGACAAAGGCCAGCAGGTCGGGCGCATCGAACAAGGTTCGCAGCGCGGCCTGCAAGCCCAGTTCATGCCGCACCCGGCTGATGACCTGAGTGGCCAGCAACGAGTGCCCGCCCAAGGCGAAGAAGTTGTCCTGCAAGCCGACTCGCTCAACCTCGAGCACGCTCTGCCAGATCGCCGCCACTTGCTGCTGCAACTGGCTGTGCGGGGCCACATACGCTTGTTGCAAGGCACTCAAGTCCGGCTTGGGCAAGGCCTTGCGGTCCAGTTTGCCGTTCGGATTGAGCGGCAGGCGCGGCAGCAGCAGTACGTGGGTCGGCAGCATATAGTCCGGCAGCTTTTCCTTGAGCCCGGCCTTGATGAGTGCACAACGATCGGCTTGCGCCTGGGCGTCGCCCAGGCCGTTGTCGGCATCTCCGGGCACGACATAGGCCACCAGTTGCATGCCGTTGCCGGCCGGCACCGCCAGCACCACGGCCTCACGCACATCCGAACGAGCCAGCAAGCGCGCCTCGATCTCTCCCAGCTCAATGCGGAAGCCGCGGATCTTCACCTGATGATCGATGCGTCCGGTGTATTCGATCGCCCCTTGCGGGTTGTAACGCGCCAAATCGCCGCTGCGATACAGACGTGCGCCAGGCCGAGTGGCAAAGGGATCCGGAATGAAGCGTTCGGCGGTCAGCCCGGGGCGATCGAAATACCCCTGGGCCAGGCTCGACGAAGAGCCGATGCACAGCTCCCCTGCCCCCCCTTCGGGCAGCAGATTGGCGTCGCCATCGATGATCCGCAGGGCCCGCCCGATGATCGGCTGGCCAATCGGAATGCCATGGACCTCGCTGGCATCCTGCTCCTGACAGTCGTGGACACTGGAAACCACAGTGGCCTCGGTCGGACCGTAGGTATTGAGCAGGCGCACGGCCCCGAGGCCTGCGGCATGCCACAGGCGCAAACCTTCCACCGACATAGCCTCGCCGCCGACATGCACCTGGCGCAGGCGCCCCAGGTTGCGGATACCGTCGGCCATGCACTGCTTGGCCAGCAAGTGCCAGTAAGCCGCCGGCAGGTCGGCCAGCGTCACGCCCTGGCTGACAATCACCGCAGCCAGTTGCTCCACGGCCCAGGGTTCCTCGCCACGCATTACCAGCGCCGCGCCGAGGCACAAGGCCGGGTAACACTGCTCGACGAAACCGTCGAAGCTGAATGTTGCGAACTGCAGGACCTTGTCGGTAGCGGTGAGCGCCGAGTAATCCGCCGCCGCCTCGCAGAACGCCGACAAGGCTTGATGATCGATCGCCACGCCCTTGGGCACACCGGTGGAGCCCGAGGTGTAGATCACATAGGCCAGGTCTTGCGGGCAGGCCCTGTTTTGCGGATCGGCGCTGGAGCATTGGCTCAAGCGTTGCGCAAGGCTCGGCAAGTCCCAGTGCAGCACGCCGTCGGGCAGCAGATTCGCCGCCCAGGAGCCGGTGTCGCTGAGCAGCAGGCTCAGGCGGCTGTCGGCAATCATGAACGCCAGGCGCTCCTGCGGGTATTGCGGATCCAGGGGCACGTAGGCCGCGCCGCTCTTGAGCACGGCCAACAGGCTGACGATCAGTTGCGGCCCGCGCTTGAGCGCCAGGCCAACCCGATCACCCGGGCCAATCCCCTGGGCTTGCAGGCAGTGGGCCAGGCGGTTGGCCTGGGCGTTCAACTGGCCGTAGTCCAGCTGTTCGGCGTCGACCACCAATGCCAGCGCCTCGGGCGTGGCCGCAGCCTGCGCCGCGATCCGCTGGTGCACCAGCAAAGCCCGGGGGCCCATCGGCTCGGCCACCTGGCTGCGCTGCAGCAAGTCCTGACGCGCCGGTTCGGTGAGCAATTGCAATGCCCCCAGGGCCGTGCCGGGATCGGCCATGAACTGTTCCAGCAGATACCGCAACTGGGCACAGAAGCCCTGGACCTGATCGGCGCTGAAACGACTGCGGTCATAGCTGAAATCCAGGCTGAGGTGCTCGCCCAACTCGATGCCCAAGGTCAGCGGATAGCTGGTCTGCTCATGGTTGGCCAGACCGGAGAACTGCAGCCCTGCCGGCGCCCCCTCCTTGAGAGCCTGAGCGACCGGGAAGTTCTCGAACACCAACAGGCTGTCGAACAACGGCGTGCCCTGCTGCCCGGCCCAGCCCTGGACCTCGTAAAGCGGCACATGCTCGTATTCGCGCAGGCCCAGATTGAGGTCCTGCATCTGCTCCAGCCATTGCCCCACGCTGTACTCCGAGCGGGGCTGACAAATGATCGGCAAGGTGTTGATGAACAATCCCAACTGCTGCTCGATGCCCGGCAGCGGCGCCGAGCGCCCAGCCACGGTGGCACCGAAGATCACGCACTGCTGCGCCGAGTAACGCTGCAATAACAACGCCCAGGCGGCCTGCAGCAAGGTGTTGAGGGTGACCTTCTGCTGCCGGGCAAAGCTCCCCAGGCGCTGCGTCATGGCTTGATCGAACCCTTCCAGGTGCTGTCCATGGCCGCTGCCCGATACCGGCTTGCGCACCCCGTCGGCCAGCAAGGTAGGCGAATCCATGGCTTGCAGGCGCTGGCTCCAGAACTGTTGCGCAGCCTGGGCCGGCTGCTCCTGTAACCAGCCCAGGTAGTCACGATAGCGGCCCTGCGGAACCGGCAGCTGGGCGCCGGCGTACAACTGGATCACTTCGGCCAGCAGGCTGGCATTGCTCCAGCCATCCAGCAGCAAGTGATGACAGGTGTAGATCAGGTGCCAGTTGTTGTCTGCCAGCGGCACCAACAGCAGGCGCAGCAGCGGCGCCCGGTGCAGCTCGAATCCCTGGCGGCGCTGTTGCTCGGCCAACAGGTCGAGATCCATCGGGGCCGCCTGCAGTACCTGCAACGGCACCTTGACCTGGCTTCTGACCAATTGATGAGCGCTGTCCAGCCCTTCCCAGTGCACGCTGCTGCGCAGGATCGGGTGGCGGTCGAGGGCCTCCTGCCAGGCAGCGGCGAAGCGCTGCGGATCAAGGCCATGGATGTCCAGGCGCAACTGGTTGATGTACGCCTGTTCCTGGGGTTCGTAGAGGGTATGAAAGAGCATGCCCTGCTGCATCGGCGTCAGCGGGTACAGGTCCTCGATGGCGGCCGCGGGCACCGGCAGCGCGTCGAGCTGCTGCTGGGAGATCCGCGCCAGAGGGAAGTCCGAGGGCGTAGCCTGGGCCTGGTCCAGGCCGCAGCAGTGCTCGATCAGCGAATGCAACTCGGCAAGGTAGTCATCAGCCAGCCGCTGCACGCTGGCGTCGCTGAACATCTCCTGGCTGTAGCCCCATTGCAAAGCCAATTCGCCACCATAGACCTGCCCCTCCAGGGTCAGCCAGTTGGCCAGAGGGGCCTGTGGGTCCTGGGCCTGGCCGCTGCCCTGAGTGGCCGGCGTCCATAGCGCCTGCTCGTCGAACTGGCGATCGAACTGGCCCAGGTAGTTGAAGGTGATCCGTGGTTCCGGCAACGACGCCAGAGCCTGACGCTGGGCCGGACTGCCCAGGTAGCGCAGCAAGCCGTAGCCCAGCCCCTTGCCGGGAATCGCGCGCAATTGCTCCTTGATGCCCTTGATCGCCGCTCCCACCTGCTCTGCTGGCTGCAAGCGCACCGGGTACAGGCTGGTGAACCACCCCAGGGTGCGGGTCAGATCCAGTTCGTCGAACAGGTCCTCGCGACCATGCCCCTCCAGCTGGATCAGGGCCGAAGGCTGTCCGGTCCAGCGGCACAGCACGCGAGCCAGGGCTGTCAGCAGCAAGTCGTTGACCTGGGTGCGATAGGCGCTCGAGGCCTGTTGCAGCAGCTGCCGGGTCAGCTGCGCTGGCAAGCGCGACTCGATCTTGCGCCCATGACGGTTCTGCAGTTCGCCCACCGGGTTGTCACAGGGCAAGTCACCTACCCCGTCCTGCTGCGCCAGCCAGTACGACAGCTCGGCCTCGCGCTGCGGGGCATGCGCCTGCAAACGACGGGCCCAAGCCTGGTAGGCGCTGGTCTTGGGCGGCAGTTGCAGCGGCCGGGCATCCGCCAACTGCCGGTAGGCCTGTTGCAGGTCTTCCAGCAGCACACGCCAGGACACGCCGTCCACCACCAGGTGGTGGATCACCAGCAACAGTTGCTGACGGCCGGACTCGCGCGCAAGCAGAACTGCGCGCACCAGCGGCCCAGCCTGCAGGTCCAGGCTGCGCTGGGCTTCATCACACAACGCCGCCAGCGCCTGATCATCCTCAACCTGGCACTGCCACAAGTCGAAGTGGCTGGCAGGCTCGGCGTACGCCTGCTGCCAGCCCTGCTGCGCGCGAGCAAAACGCAGGCGCAACCCATCGTGATGATTGACCACCTGCAACAGCGCCGCCTGCAGCAACTGCGGCTGCAGATGCTCGCGCGGATCGAGCAGCAACGACTGGTTCCAGTGCCCCCGGCGGGGTACTTCCTGGGCCATGAACCAATGCTGTACCGGAGTCAACGGCACCTCGCCGGTCACAGGCCCCTGGTCGATCTGCGGCTGATCGTCGAGAACCGCGACCCGAGCCAGACTGCGCACGCTCTGGTACTGGAACAGGTCCCGGGGGGCCAGGCGAATTCCCGCCTGACGGGCACGGCTGACCACCTGGATCGAGATGATCGAATCACCGCCAAGCTCGAAGAAGTTGTCGTCCAGACCTACCCGGTCCAACCCCAGGACATCGCACCAGATCCCCGCCAGGGCCTTCTGCATGGCGTTCTCCGGTGCCACGTAGGTCAGTTGCGGCGCCGCCTCTGGCAGCGGCAAGGCTCGGCGGTCGAGCTTGCCGTTGGCGGTCACTGGCAGGCGATCCAGAGCCAGCAGATGATGGGGCACCATGTACTCCGGCAAGCTGCCGGCCAGCCAGGCCTTGAGCTCGTCGCGCCACGCCTCGGCAAGCCCCACCTCTTGCAACACCAGATACGCCACCAGGTGCTTGGCGTCCTGCACCAGCACCACCGCCTCGCGCACCCCCGAGTGCTGCATCAGCCGGGCCTCGATCTCACCCAGCTCAATACGCAAGCCACGCAATTTCACCTGATGGTCCAGGCGCCCCAGGTATTCGATCACGCCGTCAGCACGCTGGCGCACCCGGTCGCCGGTGCGATACAGCCGCGCGCCCGGGTGGAAAGGGCAAGGTACAAAGCGCTCGGCGGTCAGCGCCGGGCGCCGGTGGTAGCTACGCGCCAGGCCGGCGCCGCCCAGGTACAGCTCGCCGGCCACACCGGCCGGCACCGGCAGCAGTTGCGCATCCAGCACATGGGTGCGCAGGTTGGCGATCGGCTGACCAATCGGCACGCTGCTCGCGCCTTCATCGACACAGGTCCAGTGGGTGACGTCGATGGCCGCCTCGGTCGGGCCGTAAAGGTTGTACAAGCCCGCGTTCGGCAGCCGGGCGAACACTTGTTGCTGGGCATCCAGGGGCAACGCCTCGCCGCTGCAGACAATGCGCTTGAGGCTGTGGCAGGCGGATACCCCGCTGTCGTGGATGAAGGCCTGGAGCATCGACGGCACGAAATGCAGGGTGCTGATCTGTTGTTCGGTAATGGTCTGGATCAGCCGCGCCGGGTCCCGGTGGGCGCCCGGAGCGGCCACCACCAGCCGCGCGCCGGTCATCAGTGGCCAGAAGAATTCCCACACCGAGACGTCGAAACTGAACGGGGTTTTCTGCAACACCGCGTCGCTGGCGTCCAGGCCGTAGGCCTGTTGCATCCAGCACAGGCGGTTGACCAGCGCCGCGTGGCTGTTGCCGGCGCCCTTGGGCTGGCCGGTGGAACCCGAGGTGTAGATCACGTAGGCCAGGTTCAACGGGTCCAGAACCCGCTCCAGTGGCGTGGCCGCGTAGGCGTCGAGCCAGCCTGGCGGCTGGTCCAGGGCGATGACCCTGACCGCGTCGGTGGGCAGCATCCCGAGCAGCGTCTCCTGACTGAGCAACAGGTCGATGCCGCTGTCGTCGATCATGTAGCTCAGGCGTTCCGGCGGATACTCGGGGTCCAGCGGGACATAGGCGCCACCGGCCTTGTGGATCGCCAGCAGGCCCAGGACCATTTCGATCGAGCGCTCGATGCAGATCCCCACCAGCACGTCCGGCCCCACGCCTTGCTCGTGCAGCAGGCGCGCCAGCCGGTTGGCCCGGGCATCCAGTTCGGCGTAGCTCATGCGCTGTTCGCCGAACACCAGGGCGCAGGCCTCGGGGGTGCGCCGGGCCTGAGCTTCGATCAACTGGTGCGTGCACAGCCCGGTGGGGTACGCCACCTGGGTGGCGTTCCAGTCGTGGACCAGGGTCTGCTGCTCGTGGGCATCGAGCATCGGCAGCTCGCCGATGCGCTGCCGGGCATCGGCGAGCATGCCTTGCAGCAACGCGCTCCAGTGGCGCGCCATGCGTGCGATGGTGCCGGGGTCAAACAGATCGTCGGCGTAGGTGAAGGCCGCGTGCAACTTGCCGCCTTTCTCGTAGGTGTCCAGGGTCAGGTCGAACTGGGTGGTGCGGCTCTGCCACTCCACCAGCCCCAGTTCCAGCCCCGACGCGGTGTGCACGCGGCTGATGTCGGCGACCTGGGGCTGGTGGTTGTACATCACCTGGAACAGCGGCGTATGGCTCAGGCTGCGCTCCAGCTTGAAGGCTTCCACCAGTTGCTCGAACGGCAGGTCCTGGTGGGCCTGGGCGCCCAGGGCGGCTTCCTTGACGGCCTGCAGCAATTCGCTGACCCGGGTCTGGCCGGTGAGCTCGGTGCGCAGCACCTGGGTGTTGACGAAGAAGCCGATCAGCCCCTCGACTTCGGCGCGGTTGCGGTTGGCGATGGGCACGCCGACGCGGATATCGCCCTGGCCGGTGTAACGGTGCAGCAGCACGTTGAAGGCGCCGAGCAAGAGCATGAACAAGGTCACGTTGTGCTGCTTGGCCAGGCCCCGCAGCTGTTCGGCCAACTGCGGCTCTATGGCGAACTCATGGCGGGTGCCGCGGTAGCTGGGCATCGCCGGGCGCGGATGATCGGTGGGCAGCTCCAGCACCGGGTGCTCATCCCCCAGGCGGGCCTGCCAGTACTCCAGCTGCCGCGCCTGCTCCCCGGCCTCCAGCCAGCGGCGCTGCCACAGGGCGTAGTCGCGGTACTGGATCGGCAGCGGCGGCAACTGCGGCGCCTCGCCCCGTTCGAAGGCGTCATAGCAACGGATGAACTCGTCGATCAACACGTTCATCGACCAGCCATCGGAGACGATGTGGTGCAGGGTCAGCAGCAGCACATGCTCCTGCGCATCGAGCTGGAGCAGCTTGACCCGCAGCAGCGGGCCGCGGCCCAGGTCGAACGGCAGCAGCGACTGGCGCTGCGCCTCGGCCGCCACGGCCTGCTCGCGCCCGGGCGCATCGATGGCGCTCAGGTCGAGAAACTCCACCGCCAGGGCGATCTCTGCCGGCACCTGCTCCAGGCGGTCATCGGCATGGCGCTTGAACACCGTGCGCAAGGTCTCGTGACGCTCGATCAGGCTGGCGAAGGCCTGCTCCAGCGCCGCACGATTCAAGGCCCCCGTCAGGCGCACCGCGCCCGGCAGGTTGTAGGCGCCGCTCTGCGGGTCCAGCTGCCAGAGGAACCACATGCGCCGCTGCGCATAGGACAGCGCATGGCGGTCCTCGACAGCCACGTCGGCGGGAATCGGAAACAGCGAAAAGTCGATGTTTTCCGCTCGCAGCCCGTCGAGGAACAACCGACGTTTCTCCAGCGGCAGCTCGATAAACCGGCGAGCAAGTTTCAGGGACTTTTCAGCGTTCATCGGGGTTCATCCGTACATGTTGGGTATCGAGCTTTGGCTCGGCTATCCCTACGAAACGGATGGGCCAGGGGAAAAATTAACCACCCGCGCCGCACTGGCGGCAGCGCCCTGCAAGGTAAATTCCGGCGCTTGCGGCTCGTCAAATCAGGACCTTCTCCTTAACAAGGTCGCGATCATGTCCTCAGCCACTTCCCTGGCCAGCTCACTGGCCAATGGCTTGCGCAAGCTGGTCGGCGCCGGCGCCCAGCAACCCCGGGGCTACCGGGTGATCAACGTCGAGCTCAAGCAGCGCATCGAACTCAGCCCGTCCATGCTGCGCCTGGTGTTCAGCGGCGAAGACATCGCCCAGGCCCGCACCCTGGCGCCGGACCAGCGCATCAAGCTGCTGTTTCCCGGGGCCGACGGCACGCCCCCGCAACTGCCGGTGGCGGGCGACTGGCAGGCGGCCCGGCGCAAGCTGCCGGCCGAGCAGCAACCGCCGATGCGCACCTACACCATTCGCGCCCTGCGCCTGCACCCCGCGGAACTGGATGTGGATTTCGTCCTGCACGGGATCAATGGCCCGGCCTCCGCCTGGGCCACCCATGCGCGGCCCGGCGACCGCCTGCAGATGGTCGTGCCGAACAAGGCCTACAGCGGCGACCCCGGCGGTTATGAATGGCTGCCGCCGGCGGGGATTCGCAAAGTGCTGCTGATGGGCGATGAAACCGCGCTGCCGGCGATTGCCGGAATCCTCGAAGAGTTGCAGGGCTATCCGGACCACCCGGACGTGCAGGCGTTCATCGAAGTGCCCCACGAAAGCGATTGCATCGACCTGCGCTGCCACCCGCTGGCGCGGATCAACTGGCTGCCCCGGGACCTGCTGGGCGCGCGCCATGGAGAAACCCTGATCCACGCCGCCCGGGAACTGGCCGAGCTGCCAGCGGCCAGCACCGAGCGCCGGCCGCTCAAGGTGTCCCAGCGCAACGACGAACAACGCCCCTGGGAAACCGCCAAGCCGGCGGACAACAGCTTCTATGCCTGGGTGGCCGGGGAGTCGGCGACGGTGATGAGCATCCGTCGCCACCTGATCAACGAGCGTGGCCAGGAACGCCGCAACCTGACCCTGATGGGTTACTGGCGCCTGGGCAGCTCGCTGGGTTGAGCCCCCGCCGAGCCACGGCAGCGACCGCCCAGCCCCGGCGCCCTGAAGCACTTTGCGGCCCTGTGGCCCGTGCGCAGCCTGCGCCAAGGGCCACACCCGGTGAACCTCAGGAAATCACGGCCGCCGGTTGCAGGTGGCGCCGGCGCTGCACGTCGAGGTGGCCCTTGAGCAGGCTCAGCACCTTGGCTTCGTGCTCGTGGATGAAGAAGTGTCCGCCGGCCAGCATGTCCACCGAGAAACTGCCATGGGTCTCCTGGCTCCAGGCGATCAGTTGCTCGGCGGTGGCGCGGTCGGCCTTGCCGCCCAGCACGTGCACCGGGCAGTTGAGCAATGGCCGCTGCAACGGACGGAAGCTGCCGCACAGCAGGAAGTCGGCCCGCAGGATCGGCAAGGTCAGGCTCATCAGTTCCTCATTGGCCAGTACCTCTTCGCGGGTGCCGTTGAGGGTGCGCAATTGCTCGATCAGCTGGGCGTCGGTCTTGGGCTCGGCAAAGCCCCGGTCATATTCACTGCGCCGGGTTGGCGCGGCGGTGCCCGAAGCAAACAGCGCCACCGGCTCCGGGCAGCCGAGGGCGCGCAACGCGTGGGCCAGTTCGCAGGCCAGCAAGGCCCCCAGGCTATGGCCAAACAAGGCGTAGGGGGCACGCAGCGTGGCGCGCACTTCCAGCGCCAGTTGCCGCGCCAGCCCACGCATGTCGGTGTGCAGCGGCTCGGCGTATCGGCTGCCACGCCCCGGCAACTCCACCGGTTGCAGGTGCAGCCACGGCGGCAACTGGCGGCGCCAGCGGCTGTAGACCATGGCGCTGGCGCCGGAATACGGCAGGCACAGCAGGTTCAACTGGGTCACGGTTATTCCCTCGACAAACAATGGACTGTTAAGGAAAACGCGACACGGGGCGGACAAATTAGTCCCCCCGTCGCTTCAGCGCATGCGCCGATAGCTCTGCAACGCCGCTCCCAGCACCACCGCGCCGCCAGCCAGGGCCAGCCAGAAGCCGCTGCGGGCGCCGAACTGATCCACCAGCGCCCCGGAACCCGCGGCCCCCAGGGCCACGCCGATGCTCAGGCCGGTGACCAGCCAGGTCAGGCCCTCGGTGAGCTTGGCCGGCGGCACGCTGCGCTCCACCAGGGCCATGGCGACGATCAGGGTCGGGGAGAAAAACAGCCCGGCAACGAACACCGCCAGGGACAGGCCGAAGATGTTGCTCGCCCACAGCAGCGGCAAGGTGGCCAGGGCCGTGGCGATGCCGCCGTACATGAACAGCCGGGGCAAGGGCGTGGCCAGTTTCAGGGCGCCGAAGGCAATGCCCGCCAGGCACGAGCCGATGGCGTACACCGAGAGCACGATGCTCGCCGCCGCCGGCTGCCCCTGCTGCTGGGCGAAGGCCACGCTGACCACATCCACCACGCCGACGATGGTGCCCATGGCCGTCATCAGCAACAGCAGCAGGCGGATTTCCACCGAACGGATGATCGAACCAGCGTGCCCTTCGGCCTGGGGATGCACCGGCGGCTCGGTGCGTTTCTGCATGACGAACACGCTAACCCCCAGCACCAGCAGCAACAGCGCGGCCAGCGGCCCGGCTTCGGCGAACAGCCCGACACTGAGGCCCACCGACAACGGTGGGCCGACGATGAAGCAGACTTCGTCGAGCACCGATTCCAGGGCGTAGGCGGTCTGCAACTGCGGCTGGCCGCGGTACAGCTCGGTCCAGCGGGCACGGACCATGGCCGACATGCTCGGCATGCACCCGGCCAGGGCGGCGCAGATGAACAGGGTCCAGTGCGGCGCTTGCAGGCGCGTGCACAGCAGCAGGGCCAACAGGGCCCCGCCCCCCAGGCCCGCGGCCAGGGGCAAGACCCGGCCCTGGCCATAGCGGTCCACCAGGCGCGAAACCTGGGGCGCGCAGAACGCCGTGGCCAGGGCGAAGGTCGCCGCCACCGAGCCGGCCAGGGCGTAGCCGTTGTGCAATTGCGCGAGCATGGTGATCAGGCCGATGCCGGTCATGGAGATCGGCATGCGCGCCACCATCCCGGCCAGGACGAAGGCCCGGCTGCCAGGGGCATTGAACAATTCGCGGTAGGGGTTTGCCATTTACAACGACTCCTTGGGGGTTGCAACTTGCCACACAGTGCTCGCGCAGTAGAAATACATACGCCGCGTATGTTAAAAAGCATGTAAACATACGCCCCGTATGTCAACCCATCATTTGTTGGAGAAGCGTGTTCATGAGCAGCCGTCCCCGCGCCGAGATGATCGAAGAAACCCGCGCCAAGCTGATTGCCAGCGCACGCCAGGCCTTTGCCCGGCTGGGCTATGCCCGGACCTCGATGGACGACCTGACCGCCGAAGCCGGGCTGACCCGGGGCGCGCTGTATCACCACTTCGGTGACAAGCAGGGGCTGCTGGCGGCGGTGGTAGAGCAGGTCGACAGTGAAATGGATGAGCGCCTGGAGGCCATCTCCGTTGCAACCGACGACCCGTGGCACGGCTTTGCCCAGCGCTGCCGGGCCTACCTGGAGATGGCCCAGGAAACGGAGATCCAGCGCATCGTCCTGCAGGATGCCCGGGCCGTGCTGGGGGAGCGGCGGCCGGCGCAGGAGCATTGCATCGACTCCCTGAGCCAACGCTTGCAGGCCCTGAGCGCCGCCGGGCTGATCGAGCCCGCGCCGAGCCATGCCCTGGCGCGCCTGATCAACGGCAGCCTGGTGGACGCGGCGCTGTGGATTGCCGCCGCCGAACCCGGCGAGCAACGCCTGCAAGCCTCCCTGCTGGGGCTTGAACTGCTGCTGCGCGGGCTGCGGCCGGGGCACTGAACGGCGCTTGCCGCCGGTGCTGATCCGCACCGCGCGCGTGCTCGAACGACGCTTGAATGGCGACAAGAGCCTCTGGCAACCTTGCGCCCGGCCCCGGTGCCGACCGGGGCCCCTGCCCTTTGTGCCTGATAGCCATAGAAGTCGCCCCATGCCCGATTCGCCGATTATTGCCGTGATGATCCACGCCGCCGACTGGCGCGCCGCCACCTTGTGGTACGCCCAGGCCTTTCCCCAGGCCCGTCGGGTCGTGCATGAGCCGGATGATTTCGGCCATTTGCAGTTCGATGGCCTGTCCCTGGAAATCGTCCCCAGCGACGCCAAGGTCGGCCAGGGCCCGGCGGGCACGGTGGTGTATTGGCACGTCGCCGACCTGCCCGGCGAAGTGCAGCGCCTAACTGCCCTGGGCGCGCGCCTGTATCGCGGGCCGATGGCCATCGAAGGCGGCGAATGGATCTGCCAGGTGCAGGACCCCTGGGGCAACTGCATGGGCCTGCGCCAGCCGGCGCCTCTCGCCTGACGCGGCATTTATCGGCACACTGAACGGCTTTTCGCCTCAGCCCCAAGGACAACGCCATGCACCAGGCGCTGCTGATCATCGACGTACAACCCTGCTTCAACCCGCCGCAATGGCTGGTGGAGGGCATCAACCGCTTGCTCGGGCGCATGCCCTCGGTGGCCACCGTGGAGCGCCATGATGAACGCCGCACGCCCTTTGCCCGGCAACTGGGCTGGCAACCGGCGGCGGACGACCAGAGCCTGGTGGCGGCCGACAAGGTCTTCATCAAGCACGGCTACGGACCGACGGCGGAGATTCTCGACCACCTGAAAAGCCTGAATCCCCAGCGCGTGCTGGTGTGTGGCATCCAGACCGATACCTGTGTCCTGGCCGCCGGTTTTGCCCTGTTCGATGCCGGCCTGCAGCCGACCCTGCTCACCGACCTGACCGTGGGCTCCTCCCTGGACCGCAGCGGCGGCCTGGGCATCGACCTGTGGCGGCACCATTTCAAGCACCTGACCTGCAGCGACGAACTGTAGCGGTCGGCGTGCCGGCGAAGGCAGTGTGAGGCCATCGATACGCCAGGTGCCAAGCAGCGCTAGACTCCGCGCCTTCGCGCCGTTCGCCTACAAAAAAGCAAGTGACTCCCCACCCATGAAAAAATGTGTCGCCCTGCTTGCCCTGCTGTTCAGCAACCCCGCCTTGTGCGCCTCGTTCAGCGATTCACCCGAAGCACTGGTCCGGCAGTTCATCGCCGACTATCAACAGTGGAGCGACAGGGCCAGTGCACGCCAAGCGGACAACGCGCCCTTGGAATCGATGGATCTGGCGCAGCAGGAGTACGCCCGGTTGCTGGCCAAGTTCTGCCTGCCGGGCTTTCAGGGCCAGCCCATTGCCTTCAGTTCCCCGGCCAGCCACGGTACGCAGTACGAACAGATCCTTTCCAGCAGCGCAACAGCCGATCGTGCGCGGGTGAAAACCCGCTCGGTCAGTCCCGAGCAGGGCTTTGCCGCCGATTACCACTACCACCTGATCTTCAGCGGCCAGCGCTGGTACCTCAGCGAGGTCTTCTACGTCGACCAGGACGGCCAGTACGAGTCGCTGTAGATCAGCCGCAACGGATTTTTGAGCTAGGGTGTTGCAAGCCCCCCACACCCGGAGTCGCCATGCCCAGCTCAGCCGCCCTGCATCAGGTCACGACCCCCAGCCTGCACCTTGCCTATGAAGCACACGGCCCGGCCACTGGCGAGCCGGTGATCCTGCTCCACGGTTTTCCCTACGACGTGCGGGCCTACGACGAGATCGCCCCGCCCCTGGCCGAACGCGGCTACCGGGTCGTCGTTCCCTACCTGCGGGGCTACGGCCCGACACGCTTTGTCAGTGAGCAGGTGATGCGCTCCGGGCAGCAGGCGGCACTGGCCCGGGACCTGCTGGAGCTGATGGACGCGCTGCAGCTCCCCCAGGCCACCCTCGCCGGCTACGACTGGGGCGGGCGCGCCGCGTGCATCGTCGCCGCGCTGTGGCCGCAGCGGGTCAAGGGCCTGATGAGCGCCGACGGCTACAACATCCAGGACATCCCCCGGGCCTGCGAACCCCGGGCGCCGGAGACCGAGCACCGGCTGTGGTACCAGTACTACTTCAACACCCCGCGCGGGGTGGACGGGCTGACGGCCAACCGTCGGGCGTTCTGCGAGCTGTTGTGGCGCCAGTGGTCGCCGACCTGGGAGCAAGGGCCGCAGTGCTATGGCCTGACCGCGCCGTCCTTCGACAACCCGGACTTTGTCGACGTGGTGATCCATTCCTACCGCCACCGCTTCGGCTACGCCCCCGGCGACCCCAGCCTGGAAAGCATCGAGCAGGCCTTGCAGGCGCAACCGCCCATCCGCGTGCCGACCATCGCCCTTTGTGGCGCCGACGACGGGGTCGGCCCGGCCATTGAGCCCGACCCCGATACCGGCCTGTTCAGCGGGCCCTATCAACGCCGGATCCTGCCCGGGGTCGGCCACAACCTGCCCCAGGAGGCCCCGCAAGCCACCCTCGACGCGCTGCTGGAGTTGCTCCAGCCCACTTGAGAAGGGCAACAGGCGCACGCCACGCGGGGGGAAAAATCGGTACACTTCGCGCCTTTGATCCCCCACAGGACATGGAATGTTACCCGCCGCGACCTCTCCCCGCCCCGGCCTGCGCCGGGCCCTGGTGCTCTGGCTCTACGCCGTCGGCGCCGGCCACTTGCTGGCCGGGCTGCTGCTGACCTGGGCCGGCCACAGCGGCCTGTTCAACGACTACCTCGGCGGCATCGAACAGGCCTTCTGGGGCGCCGCCGCGCCCGCACCGGCCCGGGCCCAGCAGATCTGGTGGCTGGGCCTGTTCGGCGCCACCCTGCAAAGCTATTCGCTGTACCTGCTGGGCCTGGTGCACCTGGGCAACCGCCTGCGCGCACCCGCGGCCTGGGCCTGGCTGATGGCCGGGATCGTGCTGTGGGCGCCCCAGGACATGTGGCTGTCCTGGCAGATGAACATGACCGCGCACCTGTGGATCGACAGCTTCGCCCTGCTGGTGCTGCTGCCGCCGCTTCTGTGGTTGCAGCGCCACGACGCCCGCCATTCCCGTCTTCCCTCGTAAAAGGACTTCACCATCGTGGCTGATTTGCCAATCCTGCAGTGGGCCATCGCCCTGTTGCTCGCCCAGGGCGTGCTCGGCGCCCTGGACACGATCTACCATCACGAACTCACCGTGGCCCTGCCGCAACGCCACGGCGCGCGCAAGGAGCTGGCGATCCATGCCCTGCGCTCGTGCTTCTACGGCGTGCTGTTCATGGGCATCGCCCACCTGGCGTTCCAGGGCATCTGGGCGCTGGTGATCGCGGTGCTGTTCGCCCTGGAAATCGGCCTGACCCTGTGGGACTTCGTGGTCGAGGACCGCAGCCGCAAGCTGCCGGCCATCGAACGCATCATGCACACTGTGCTGGCGATCAATGCCGGGGCGTTCTTCGCCCTGTACGGCCTGCAACTGCTGGAGTGGTCGCGCCTGCCCAGCGCCTTGAGCCCCATCGACCTGGGCTGGCAAGGCTGGGCCCTGAGCCTGTTCGCCGTCGGTGTGACGGCCTCGGGGGTTCGTGACGGCCTGGCGGCGTTGCGCCTGCAACGCCAGGGCCAGGGCGCCAATCCCTTTGCCGGCGGCCGCGGCAAGCGCGTGCTGGTCACCGGCGGCACCGGCTTTATCGGTGAAACCCTGGTCAACCAACTGCTGGATGCTGGGCACACGGTCAGCGTGCTGGCCCGCGATCCGCTGCGCGCCGCCTACCTGTTCGACGGCCGCGCCCGCTGCCTGCGCTCGTTGAGCAAGCTCGGCCACGGCGAAGCCTTCGACGTGATCATCAACCTGGCCGGTGCCCCGGTGGCCGGGCCACGCTGGTCGGCCAAGCGCCAGGCGCAACTGCTGGCCAGCCGGGTCGGCACCACCGAAGCCCTGCTCAACTGGCTGCAACACGCCCAGCACAAGCCGGAGCTGTGGATCCAGGCTTCGGCCATCGGTTTCTACGGGGTGCGCGACGCCAGCCAGAGCCTGGATGAAAACGCCGAGCGCGGCGAAGGCTTCATGGCCGACCTGTGCGCGCGCTGGGAATCCTCGGCGGAACCGGCGACCCGCTTCGGCGTGCGGCAGGTGGTGCTGCGCCTGGGCATCGTGTTCGGCCCCGGCGGCGCCCTGAAGCCGCTGCTGTTGCCCTTCCACTTCGGCTTTGGCGGACGCATGGGCGATGGCCAGCAGATCATGAGCTGGGTGCACCGCGACGACGTGTTGCAGGTGATGGCCCGGGCGATCAACGACACGTCGCTGTCCGGCACCTACAACATGGTGGCGCCGGAAGCGGTGAGCCAGGGCACCTTCGCCGCCACCGCCGGCAAGGTGCTCAAGCGCCCGGTGTGGCTGCATGTGCCGGCCGCGCCGGTACGGGCCCTGGCCGGGGAAATGGCCGAGTTGTTCTTCGACGGCCAGAAAGTGCTGCCCGCGCGCCTGCTGCAGGCCGGCTACCGCTTCCGTTACCCGACCCTGGACGCGGCCCTGCGCGACCTGACCTGAGCTGAGGAACGCCCATGAGCAAGCCCCTGTTGTACCTGCTGGCGGGCAATGGCAGCGCCGCCGACTGGTGGGACGATGCCCTGCCGCACTTCCAGCGCTATCAGGTGCAGCCCCTGGAGCTGCCGGGGTTTGGCGACAACCCGCTGCCGCCCTGCCAGGACCTGGGTGAATACGCCGAGGCCCTGCTGGGCATGACCGCGCCGGGCAACGCGATTGTCGCGGTGGGGGTCAGCGCGCTGATCGTGCTGCACGCCCTGCAACGCCGCCCCGGGCATTTCTGCCGCAGCGTGCTGCTGTCGCCGGTGGGGGCCTTTCTCTGGCAACGGCGCTTGCCGGCGTTGATGTCGCCGCTGCCGGCGCGCCTGCTGATTCATGGCCTGCTGAGCCATAAACCAACCCTGTTCGCCGGCAAGTTCTCGCGCCAGCCGTGGACCCAGGAGCAGTACCGGCGCATGGGTTCGGGCTATGCCCGCTGCCGGGCGTTCGTGCCGCTGTGGCAACAGCTGCGGGCCGACACCGCGCTGCCGCTGCTGGAGTGGATCAAGGACCCGGTGCACCTGGTCTGGGGCGATCAGGACCGGCTGCTGGGAGTGGCCCAGGCCGCGGCCTGGTCGGCGATCCTGGCCCGGGCCGACTTGCGGGTCAGCCTGCAGCCGGGTTGGGGCCATTACCCCTGGATCGATGCGCCGGCCGAGTTCGTCGCCTGGCTGGAGTCCGCCGACCCGGGCTTTGTCGCCCACACCAAGGGCGGCCGCCTGCACCTGGCGCAACTGGCCGGCCAGCCGGTGCCCAGCGCCCTGTCCCTGGACAGCGCCGGCGACCCGCGCCTGCCGGCCCTGCTCGGCAGCCAGCCCGAGGCGCTGTGGGCGGTGCGCTCCTCCAGCTACGGCGAGGACCAGGCCGACTCGGCCAACGCCGGCCTGAGCACCACTTACCTGCGGGTCGCCAGCGCGGACGTGCCCGCGCGCATCAGCGAACTGCGCGACGCCGGGGTCGAGGAAGTGGTGGTGCAGCGCTTCATCCAGCCGACTCTTTCGGGGATCGCCTTCGTGCGCCATCTCTCGGTGGAACTGGAATGGGTCGAAGGCCATCTGGAATGCCTCGCCGACGGCCAGGTCAGCCCGCAGCGGGCGATTCTTTCGCGCCTGGGCCCGGCCTGGGAAAGCGGCGCCTTCGCCAGCACCCAGGGCCTGAGCGCCAGCGCCCTGTGGGACTTCCTGCAAGGGGTGCTGAAGACCTTTCACTACGTGCCCGGCGATGTCGAATGGGCCTGGGACGGCCAGCAACTGTGGCTGCTGCAGTACCGCCCGATCAGCGACTACGGCTGGCGCCGGCACCTGACCGCGGCCAATATCGCCGAGATCCTGCCGCCGCAGCCCAGCCGTTTCGTCGAGTACGGCCAGCGCCGCACGGCGGCAAGCATTCCGGCGATCATGGCGCGCTGGGACGCCCGGGTGCTGCAGGACAACGAGCCCTTCACCGCGCTGTTCGGCGGCGCTTCCTACATCAACAACGACCTGTTCCTGGCGCGGCTGGCCGATTGGGGCCTGCCCTCCTCGCGCTATGCCGGCGAAGTCGGCGGCGCCACCCCAGAGCTGCCCTTGCGCCCGTTGCGGCTGTTGCGCTCGCTGCCGCGCTTCCTGCGCATGCAGCACATCGCCCGCGGCCACTTGCTGACCCTGGAAGCGGGCTTGCGGCGCTTTGACCGGGAGCTGGCGCAGTTGCAAGGCGCCGGGGCCGACGGCCAGCAACTGGCGGACTGGTTCAGCCGCTTCTACGTGTTCGTGGTGCAGGGCAACCTGTGCATCGCCACCGCCCTGGCCAGCAGCGGCGGCGCGCTGCTGGGGCGCCCGCCCACCGCCTACGACAACCTGAACCACAGCCCGCATCGCCTGCCCTGGGAAACCGACCCCGGCACCCCGCGCCCGGCCTGCGCCGAGCTGCCGCTGCAAGCCTTCCCGCAGTGGCACCCGGCCATTGCCCTGGCCCACCGCCTGGGCCTGCCGGGCATGCGCGGCTATTACCTGCAAGTGCGCGAGTGGTACCGGGACAACCTGATGCGGATCTTCTTCCGCCTGCACCACGCCGTGCCCGAAGCCGAGCGCGGCTACTGGTTCGCCCCCCACGAGCAGGTGCGCAGCCGTGGTGGCAGCTTCTGGCAGGACGGGCGCGAAGGCAGCGAACAGGCCGCGGGCTTCATGATCTATCCGGGGCAGGTCCAGGGCGTATTGGGGGTCGACATTCTCCTGGAAGACACCCTCGACCCCGGGCGCCATGCCCACTACCAACAGGCCCGGGCGGTGATCGCGCGCATGGGCGGGCGCCTGTCCCACGGTTCGACCCTGCTGCGCGAGCTGCGCAAGCCCTCGGCGGTGCTGCCCCAGGTGGACCCGGCCTGGGTCGGCCGCAAGGTGCGGTATGCCGACGGCCAGCTGAGCCTGGTCGAAGGCTGAACCGCGCACCCCGGGCTCAGGCCTGCTCGGTGGCGGCGAAACGTTCGCGGTAGGCCTGGGGCGTTACCCCCAGGGCCCGCAGCAGGCTGCGGCGCAGGGTTTCTTCACTGCCAAAACCGCATTGCGCGGCGATGCGCTTGATCGGCAGGCCGGTGTCGGCCAGCAGGCGCCGCGCGGTTTCCACCCGGATCAGCTCGATCGCCCGGGCCGGGGTCTGGCCGGTGTCGGCGCGGTAGTGGCGAACGAAGCTGCGCTCGCTCATGCGCGCCTGCTGGGCCAGCACCGGCAGCGTCAGCTCGCGACTGAGATTCTCGGCGATCCAGGCGTGCAGCCCATCGAAACGCCCGCCCTGGTTTTGCAGCGACAGGGTCACGCTGAACTGCGACTGGCCGCCCGGGCGCTTGAGAAACACCACCAGTTGCCGGGCCACCTCCAGTGCTGCCTCGCGCCCCAGGTCGGCCTCCACCAGGGCCAGGGCCAGGTCGATGCCGGCGGTGACCCCGGCCGAGGTCCACACTGGGCCATCGTTGATGAAGATCGGGTTGGGCTCCACCCGCAGCTGCGGGTATTGCTCGGCCAACTGCTCGCAGCGGGTCCAGTGGGTGACCACCCGGCGCCCGTCCAGCCAGCCGCTGGCGGCCAGCAGAAAGGCCCCGGTGCAGACCGAAGCCACCCGCCGCGAGGTCGCCGCGCGCTGGGCGACCCAGGCCACCAGTTGCGGGTCCCGAGCCGCCTCGTAGACACCCCAACCGCCGGCAACGATCAAGGTGTCGCAGGCCACTTCCGGCGCTGGCAGGGCATCGGCCAGCAGCGCCAGCCCCGATGAACTCAGGGTTGCCCCACCCGGGCTGGCGATCACCCGCGGATGGTAGGGCAAGGGCAGGCCCAGGCCACGGGCCCGGTCATTGGCCGAGGCGAACACCTGCAACGGGCCGGTGACATCCAGCAACTGGTGATTGGCGAAAGCCAGGACAAATACGTTTTTCGGCGCAGTGGGCATGATTGGCGTAAATCGAGGGCAGGTTGGCGAATGCGCCAAAGCCTAGAGCGCTAGAGTCAGGCCGTCCACTTCATCGACACAAGGAACAGGCCATGGCGTTACAGATAGGTTTTCTGTTGTTTCCAGAGGTCCAGCAGCTGGACCTGACCGGTCCCCACGACGTGCTGGCCTCGCTGCCGGATGTGCAGGTGCAGCTGATCTGGAAGGAACCGGGGCCAGTGGTTGCCAGCTCCGGGCTGGTGCTGCAGGCCACCACCGGTTTTGCCGACTGCCCGCCGCTGGATGTGCTCTGCATCCCCGGTGGCGCCGGGGTCGGGGCGCTGATGGAAGACCCGCAGACCCTGGCCTTCATCCGCCAGCAGGCGGCCCGGGTGCGCTACCTGACCTCGGTGTGCACCGGCGCCCTGGTGCTCGGCGCCGCCGGCCTGCTGCAGGGCAAGCGCGCCACCACCCACTGGGCCTACCACGAACTGCTGGCGCCGCTGGGGGCGATCCCGGTGCGGGAACGGGTGGTTCGCGACGGTAACCTGCTGACCGGCGGCGGCATCACCGCCGGCATCGACTTCGCCCTGACCCTGGCCGCTGAACTGTTCGACGCCGCCACCGCGCAGTTGGTGCAGCTGCAACTGGAATACGCCCCGGCGCCGCCGTTCGATGCCGGCAGCCCGGACACCGCGCCGGCCAGCGTGGTGCAGCTAGCCCGCCAGCGCACCACGGACTCGCTGCACAAACGCCGGGAAATCACCCTGCGCGCAGCGGCCAGGTTGCACGCCGGCTGACCACACCGGCTGAGGCTCCGGGCACCGCTCAGGCGCGCTGCACCGGGCCCTGGCGGGCATTGCCGAGCAACTGGGTAATGGCGCCATCGCCATAGGTGCGCTCGACCCTGGAAATCACCACCTGGTAACCGGCGTACCAGCGCCGGTACTGGCGCTTGGCTTCGAGGTGCCTGGGGTGGCTGGCAAAGGCCTGGATCGAGGCTTCGTCCTCCCAGTAGTAGCTGGCGTTGATCAGCCCCTGGTCGGCGCTGGTCCAGGATTGGGCGCCGACGAAGCCCGGCAGGCTGATGGCGATTTCATCGATCAGTGCACTGAGGCGGTGGAACTCCTCGTCGCGCTGGCCCGGCTGGTAGATAAAAGCGGCGATGTACATGGGCAAACTCCGTTTGGGTAATGAATCAGACCGGGCGCGCCAGCAGCGCCAGGCGCAGGGCCAGGGCCAGCAGCACCGCCGCCAGCAGCCAGGATTGCCAGCGGGCCAGCCGCGAATCGCCGCTGGGCAAGCCACGGCCCAGGGCCGCGCCGAAGATCCCCAGGCTGGTGTGAAAGACCCCGCTGACCAGGGTCAGCAGCAAGCCCAGGACCACCAGTTGCACGGCGATGCTGCCGCGCTCCGGGCGCACGAACTGCGGCAGGAAGACCATGAAGAACAGCAGCGCCTTGGGGTTCAGCAGGCTGTTGCACAAGGCCCGGACAAACACCGTGGACAGCGGCACCCGCGCCGGGTCGGCCAGGTTCAGGGCGCCGCGCTTGCCCAGGGCCTTCCAGGCCAGCCACAGCAGGTAGGCAACCCCGGCATAGCGGATCAGCTCGAACGCTGGCGGCCAGCTGGCCACCACGGCGGTCACCCCGGTGGCCGTGAGCAGGGTCAGGCCGATATCCGCCGCGCCGATGCCCAGCCCCGAAGCCACGCTACCGCGCCAGCCGTAGGCCACGCCGTGGCTGATGACAAACGCCATGTTCGGTCCCGGTGACAGCAGCAACAGCAGCACCGCGCCCAGGAAGATCGACAGGGTGGTCAAGTCCGGCATGCCAGTGTGCTCCTGCGCAAAAGTCGCTAGATTAGAGCCCCTATCTGATACAAACAAAAAAGTGTTCTAGATACATAAGGTGGCCGAACATGCGCCGTACCCGCTACAAAACCATCGTCGACCACTTCGCCCAGCGCATCCGCAGCGGCCAGCTGTGCCCCGGCACCCAACTGCCCACGGTGCGCGCGCTGATGGCCAGCGAGCAGGTGGCCCTGGCCACGGCGCTGCGGGTCTATCACGAGCTGGAGGCCATCGGCCTGGTGGTCGGCGAGCCCGGGCGCGGCACCTTTGTCCGCGACACCAGCCTGCCGCGGGGCATGGGCCTGGAGCAGCACCCGACCCGCGCCGCCTCGGTGGATCTGGCGTTCAACTACCCGTCCCTGCCCGGCCAGGCGGAAAGCCTGCGCGAGGGGCTGCGGGCGATTGCCGCCTCTGGCGACCTGGATGCGCTGCTGCATTCCGCGCCCCAGGGCGGCCGCCCCCATGAACGGCAGACCGCGGCACGCCACCTGCGCAACCGTGAAATCCGCGTCGCGGGCGAACAGGTACTGATCGTCAATGGTGCCCAGCAAGGGCTGGCGGTGAGCGTGCTGGCGCTGCTGCAGCCCGGGGACATCCTGGCGGTGGACGCCCTGACCTACCCGGGGCTCAAGACCCTGGCCCAGGTCCAGCGCCTGGATCTGGAACCGCTGCCCCAGCACAACGGGCAGATGGACCTCGACGCCCTGCAGGCCCTGTGCCGCCGGCGCCCGGTGCGGGCGCTGTACTGCATGCCGACCCTGCACAACCCGCTGGGCACGGTGATGCCCCTGGTCGAACGCCGGCGCCTGGTGCAACTGGCTCGCGAGCATGACCTGCTGCTGATCGAGGACGGCGCCTATGCCTTTCTCGCCGAACCGGCGCCGGTGCCGCTGCAGACCCTGGCCCCGGAACGCACGCTGTACATTTCCGGGCTGTCGAAAAGCGTCGCGTCGGGGTTGCGCCTGGGGTTCATCGTCGCGCCGCTGGAGATGATCCCGGCCCTGGAACGGGCGATTCGCGTGTCCACCTGGAGCACCCCGTCGCTGACCGTGACCCTGGGCTGCCGCTGGATCGAGTCGGGGCTGGTGGACAGCCTGGAAGAGCAGAAGCGCAACGACGCCCGGCGCCGCCAGCAACTGGCCGCGCGGGTGCTCAAGGGCTGCGACTACCAGGCCTACCCCTCATCGTATTTTCTCTGGCTGAAACTGCCGGAAGGGCTGCGGGCCGATGCGGTCGTGTCAGCCCTGGAGCAGCAGGGAATCACCGTGACCTCGGCCGAACCCTTCGCCACCACCGCCCACGTGCCCCAGGCCTTGCGCCTGGCCCTGGGCTCCATCGGCCTGCCGCTGCTGCAGCAGGCCCTGGAGAAGGTCCGCAACGAAATCACCCGCTGAGCGGCGTCAATGGCCGGGCGCATCATCCGTGGCGGGCGGTTCGCCAGCCGTACTGCCCTTCGGATCACGCCAGCGCCGCCAGATCGACGTGATCTTCCGGCCGATCATCCACAGCGCGCCAATGATATTGGCCAGGACAAAAGCCCCCAGGATAAAGGCCAGCGTGGATAACAGGCCGGGGCAATCCGGCCTGTTGCACGACGCAGCGCCCCAACTCAATGTGGGAACCAGCGCCGCCCCCAGCACCACGACCTGCCGCCATCGCGGCCAATTGCCCATACGCCCGCGGCTAGCGCCGGGCTGAATAAAAACTGCCACGTTCAGGTTCCACTGCTTGAAGTATCAAAGCGGCCAGCGCACCCAAGCAGCAGGCACAAACAGCCGGACGAAAAAAAACCCGCCGAAGCGGGTTTTTTCCAAGACCATCATGACTTCCTGTCTGCAGCATCCGTGCTAATGGTCGATCTTCCGTGATCCTGAGCGCTTCCTGCGCTGCAGTTGTGGGAAGGAAGATTAAACACAAAGCCGGGTCCGCAGAAGGCGCATTGAATTACAGCGCGTGTAGGAAATTCGCTATACCGCACCTACGCAAACCCCTAGCTCAGCCCTCCAGTGCCTGGGCGGCCAACGCCGCGAGCTTGAGCTGGTGCTGCGCTCCGGGCTGATGATCGTCCTGGAGGAACCAGGCGGCGGACAGACCACTGAAGGCCAGCACCCATTGCACCAGGCGTCGCGGCTCCAGCTGCGCGGCCCGGGCAATCACCTGCACCTGGCGAGCAAAACGCACGGGGTCGGTGGCGCTGGGCAAATCCGGGTTGCAGATCAGGTTGGCGAAATCGAAAGTACGCTCGCCATGGACCCGCTTGGGGTCGATCACCCGCCAGCCGCCCTCGGCGAAATCCAGCACATTGTCGTGGTGTACATCTCCGTGCAGCACCACCGGTTCCCGGGGCGTGGCCAGCAGTTGTTCGGCTTGCGCCAGGCAGCGCAGGAACAACCCGCCCTGCTGCGCCGCCGCCTCGCGCAGGTCGGTAAACCAGCGATCCAGCGGCACCAGCGATGGCTGGGGTTGCGCCCGCGGCCGGTGCAGCGTTTGCAGGGTGGCGCAGACGATATGGCTGACCTCATCGTGCTGGCCGGCCAGGGCCATGCGCATCAATGACTCCGCGCCCATGGCGCGCTCCATCAACAGTGCATCGTCCTCCTGGGCATGGACCCGCGCCGCGCCCTCCCCGGCCCACCAGGCCATCAGCCGGTTGCCGGCCTGCTCATCTTCGTCCAGGGCAATCTTCAACATGGCCGGCGCACCGTCTTGCAGACGCACCGGCAACAGCCGGCTGCCCGAGGTGACGATGGGGTCGCCATCCGGCGTCAGGCACCAACGGTTTACATAGGTTTCAAACAAGGGAGCGGCTCCAGGCGATAAGCGACAAGTTTCAAGCGGCACGACCTGATCTGCAACCCGCCACTTGCCGCTTGACGCGGCTGTGCTTCAGCCCGGCTGCAGGTAGTTCTCGATATTGCTCATCTGCTCGTCCCAGCCCCGGCTGTTCATGCGGAAGGCCTTGAGCCGGCGCTCGGCGGGGATGCCGTCAAAGCCCGCTTCGGTGACCCGCAGCAAGGTGCCGCCGGCGTGCTCTTCCAGTTCGAACTGCACCAGGGTGGTGGGTTCGACCGAATAGTCCTGCGCCGGGTCGATGGCATAAGGGTGCCAGCGGAAGGAGAACAACTCCTCGGGCAGCATCTGCTCCACCAGCACATCCCAGGTCAGGTGCTCGTAGCCTGGGTAGGTCACCGCGCCCCGGGCCCGCTGACCGGGCATGAACCGCTGGCCGGCCAGGGCCACGCCGAACCAGCGGCCAAAGGTCTCGGCGTCGCTCAGGGCCTGCCAGACCTGGGTCGGGCTAGCCTTGAGCAGGATCTTGCGTTCGATGCGATCTGAAGAATTCATGGGTCACCTCCAGTGATGAACACTAGACCTCTCTGAGTCGAGCGCAACCTTTATCGAGCGGCTGGCGACGCATTGAAAAATGCTAATGTCGTCGCCGAATTGATTCCGCAAAGGACTTGCCATGCCCCTTACCCTTACCGACCGCTACCGCGGTAGCCTGCTCGGCCTGGCCTGCGGCGATGCCCTGGGCACCAGCGTCGAATTCAAGCCACGGGGCAGCTTCCCCCCGGTCACCGACCTCTTGGGTGGTGGCCCGTTCAACCTCAAGGCCGGGCAGTGGACCGATGACACGTCCATGGCGCTGTGCCTGGGCGAAAGCCTGTTGCACAAGGACGGCTTCGACCCCGCCGACCAGATGGGGCGCTACCTCAACTGGTGGCAATGGGGTTACCTGAGCGCCACCGGCGAATGCTTCGATATCGGCATGACCGTGCGCCAGGCCCTGGCCGACTACCAGGAGCACGGCCAGCCCTTCGCCGGTTCCAGCGACCCGCAGACCGCCGGCAATGGCTCGCTGATGCGCCTGGCACCGGTGGTGCTGTTCCATTACCCGGACCTGGCCCAGGTCCGCGAGTTGGCCGGCGCCAGTTCGCGCACCACCCACGGCGCCGCTGAAGCCGTCGAGTGCTGCCAGCTGTTCGCCGGCCTGCTGGCCAAGGCCTTGGCCGGCGCCTCCAAGGCCGAGTTGCAAACACTCGACGACCCGCGCCTTGAACAACCCAAGGTCGCGGCCCTGGCCCGGGGGCAGTACCTGGACAAACGCCGCGAGGAGATTCGCGGCAATGGCTATTGCGTCGATTCCCTGGAAGCCGCCCTGTGGTGCTTCCAGCACAGCGCCAGCTACGCCGAGGCGGTGCTGGCCGCCACCAACCTGGGGGACGACGCCGACACCACGGCGGCCATCGTCGGCCAACTGGCCGGGGCCTTCTATGGGGTCCAGGGCATACCGCCACACTGGCTGGGCAGACTGCACATGGCCGAGGAGATCCAGGCCATGGCCGACAACCTGCTGGCCGCCGCCCAACGCCGCGCGCCCTGCCGGCCGCTACACGGCAGTTGCCTGTGCAAGGCCGTAGAGTATCGAGTCGAGCGCCTGGACATGCCCATCGGCCACTGCCATTGCCAGACCTGCCGCAAGGCCCACGCCGCGGCCTTTGCCTCCACCGCCGGGGTGATGCGCGAGCACTTTCGCTGGACCCGGGGCCAGGAGTTGCTCAGTTCGTTCGAATCGTCGCCAGGCAAGCTGCGGCACTTCTGCTCGGTGTGCGGTTCTCATCTGCTGGCGGAACGCCCGGGCCAGCCCCATGTGATCCTGCGGGTAGCGACCCTGGACGATGATCCGGGGCAAATGCCGCAGGTGCATATCTGGACCTCCCACGATGTGCCCTGGCTGGCCCATGAAGGGCTGGACAGCTGGCCCGAATGGCAGCCCAGCCGCGGCTAGGCTGTACTCCTACCTCTTGACCCGATAGCGAGATGTTCCATGCGTCCGATCCTGTTCCTGGCCCTTGCGCCGCTGCTGCTCGCCCCGTTGGCCCAGGCCGACGAGTGCGACAGTGCCGCCACCCAGACCGACATGAACCAGTGCGCCGGCCGGCAACTCCAGGCGGCCGACCAGCAGCTGAACAACCTCTACCAGCAGATCAACCTGCGCCTGAAAGACCAGCCACAGACCCGGAAACTGCTGGTCAGTGCACAACGGGCCTGGGTGGCGTTCCGGGATGCCGAGTGCGAATTCTCGTCCTCGGGGGTCGAAGGCGGCAGCGTTTACCCACTGGTCCATAGCAACTGCGTCACGGCCTTGACCAAGGCCCGGGTGGAGAACTTCAAGACCTACCTCAAGTGCCAGGAAGGCGATTTGAGCTGCCCGGTACCGGGCCTGTAGGAGCGGTGTACCGCTGCATGACTTGCCGGCCCATCCACCGGCAAGCCGGCTCCCAGGTCAGGAGCCGGGCAGGCCGATGGAGGCGGCTCAACGAATGAAGATCTGCGTCGTGGTGGCCGCCATGTCGCCACCGGGCAAGGTGATCTTGCCCACCTGCTTAAGGCTCTCCGCGTCGAAGATCGCCACGTCGTTGAAGGTCCCCGTCAGGTAGATCTTGCTCCCGGCCTTGTTGAACGACAGGCAGTAGTAGGAGTGTTCCAGGGTCGCGGCCTGGAGCAGTTTCTTCTGCTTGATGTCGTACTTGGCCAGGCGGTTGAGCACGCCGAACATCAGGTTCGGGTCCTTGGGCGAGCGCATGCCGCTGAAGTAGATCTCGGTCAGGGGGCCGAAGTCGGTGGTTTCCGTCTTGCCGGTCTTCAAGTCAATGCTGAACAGCCCGTACAGCGGCTCGGCGGTCGCCGGGTCCTGTTGCTTGTCCTTGAATTTCGCCGCGGTGTAGAGCAGCGAGAAGTCGTGGCGGTAGGTTTGCTGGTTCCAGATGTAGAGCACGTCCGGGGCGCTGTAGTTGGGGCGTTTCCAGTGCCGGCTGGGGATCAGCACGTCGAACTGGCCGGTCTGCACGTTGACCTTGTACAGGTCCGGCCCGGCCACATACAGGCTGCCGTCGTCGCCGCTCTGCATGATGGTCAGCTGGCGCGGCGCGGGGAAGCTGCGCACAGGCTTGGCGTCGAGCCCGGCATCGGTGGCGTAGACATCCAGCCGCGGCTCCTTGACCTCGTAGCGATCATTGAGCAGCAGGGTCGGGTTGGCCACGGTGTACAGCTCCTTGCCGTCGTGGCTGACGGTGAAGGCGAACATCGAGCGCGCCTTCTCCCCCGGGTGCTGGGTGATGCTGGCGTGGAACACCTGCTTGCAGCTGTCGAGCTCGACGCCGTAGACATCCGCGTAGTGGTTGTTCAACACGTAGGCGACCTTGCGGTCCGGCGACAGTTGCACGGTGCCGGGGCCAAAGGCGTCGGGCATCTTGCAGGTCTTGTACAGGCTGTCGCTGGCCAGATCGATGACGTGCAGGTTGTTCGGGTAGTTGGTGGTCACCAGGTACTCGTGGCCACTGTTGAGGGCCAGCCCCTCATCGGCCAGAACGCTGAACGAGCAGGCGCCGAGAACCGCGAGTGCGACCAGGCCGCAGGCTTTGATGCTATGCATGCTGGAATCCTTCTTGTTGTTCATCACTTGTCTTTCGGGAAGACAGTGCCGAGGTTGCGCCAGTTGTCGTTGGAGGCCTGGGCGTCCTTGTTCCAGTCGGGGTAGGTGCTCATCATGTCGGGCACCTGGGCCGGCCACCAGCATGGGTCGGAGCAGCCGTAGAGGTCGGCCTCCATCGGCTGGCACAGCGACGAGACCCCGCCAAAGGCGTCGATTTCCCAGCCCGGGTCGGTGGTCGAGGCGCACCCGGCCACCGTGTTCATCGCCAGCACTTCTTCGATCCGGTCCTCGGCGGCCGCCGCGGTCAGTTTCTGAGCTTTGTTATTGATTGGCTTGAGATGTTTCATGTCAGTGAGCCTTGCGCGGAGTGATGTAACTGCTGATGAACGCAGGGTTGTGCGCCATGATCCGGCTGTAGACTTCGATGCCGAAATCCACCCAGTCACGCATCAGTTCGCAATAGTGATAGGTCGGGTGCGCGGGGTCGCCGTAGCGGGCGTAGCTCTCGTGGTAGCAGCCCCCGGAACACAGGTTGCGGATGCGGCAGCTGTCGCAGCCGGTGTTGCTGCGGTCCAGGCGCTGGGACAGGAAGTCGTTGAGCTCCACCTGCTTGACCCCGCCGTCATGCACGTTGCCGAAGGTCGGCAAGGTTGATCCGGTAAAGCGGTGGCACAGGTTCAGCTCGCCCTTGTGGTCCACCGCCAGCATCTTCAGCCCGGCGCCGCAGGGCAGCGCTTTCTTGTGGCCTTCGTGGATGTCGGTGATCAACTGGTGCAGGTTGGAGAAACCGATGTTGCGGTGCTCCAGCGCCGCTTCCAGGTAACGCCGCCCCAGGCGTTTCATGCTGGCGAAGACTTCGATCAGCTCCTCGGCGCTGAGGTTGAAGCTGCTGATGTCCCCGGAGGTCACCGGGGCGAACCCCACCTCGGCAAACCCCAGCTCGTTGAACAGGTGATCCCAGATCGTCTCGACATCGGTGACGCCGGTGGTCAGGGTCACCCGGGCGCCCACCGGGCGGCTGTTGTAGCGCGCCAGGAGCATTTGCGCCTTGCGCCGCACCACGTCATAGGTGCCCTGCCCGCCCACGGTGATGCGGTTGCGGTCGTGCACGGTCTTGGGCCCGTCGATGCTCACCGAGAGCCCGAAACGGTGGGCATTGAGGTAGTCCACCACCTCCTCGGTCAACAGCGTGGCGTTGGTGGTCATGACGAACTCGACGAACTTGCCGGCGGCGCGAAAGCGCTGTTCGCAGTAGTCCACCATGGCCTCGATCAGCGGCCGGTTGCTCAGCGGCTCGCCGCCGAAGAACACCACGGTGTAGCGCTCCTCGTCGGGGGATTCCTGCAGCAGCATTTCCACCGAGGCGATGGCGGTGTCCAGGCCCATCTTCTTGCCCGCCGAGGGCTTGTCCAGGTCTTCCTTGTAGCAGTAGGTGCAGCTCAGGTTGCAGCCGGTATTGACGTTGAGCACCACGGTATTGATCGCCGTGCGCTCGACCCGCTTGACGCCGATTTCCGGGGTCAGGGGCGAGCCGTCGCTGACCAGTTCCAGGGCGATCAGCTCGCGCAGGGTGTCGCTGATTTCGGCACCGTCATAGCTACCGGCCAGACGCTGGATCAGGTCTTGCGGGGTACAGCCCGGGCCGCGCAGGGCATCGATGATGCTGCCGGTCAGGGCATCGCTGGCAAACAGCGAACTGCTGGGGATATGGAACAGCATGCGGTTGGCGTCGACCTGCACTTCATGCAGGTTGCGCTCCACCAGATTCAGAATTGCGCCCATTACAACCTCCTGTGCACACCCCGCTGTCGGGGCCTGCGGTCATTGCCTGAAAGTGTCTGTCGCTATCGCTCGACGGCCTTCAGGGAATGGGTGGATTGTTCCAGCGTTGCACGGTGACGATCAGGTGGCCTTCACCGGTCAGGGCCTTGCCTCCCTCCTCCACGGCGGCGATCACCTTGAGGTTGCCGGCGTTGTTGGTGGACATCTTGCGCTGCGGGTTGGGCCCGGCGTCGCCCGGGGTGAACACGCCGCTGTCGGCCTGCATGCTGCCGGCGTACTTGACGTCTTCATCCTTGGCCGCCTGCTCGTCGAAGGCCTCGACCTTCCACTGCGCCGGCATCACGCCGATGCGATAGGCCTTGCCGTCGGCGCCCTGGCCCCAGGCTTCGGCATCGAAGCGGCCCTGGACCTTGGGCGTCGAACCGCCACCGTCGCCGATCCGCGCCACCGAGAACGCCGGCACCACCTTGACCTCGGCAATGCGCTGGTACACCGCCAGCGTGGCGCCCTTGAGGCTGCCGACACTGACTTCGCGCAGCCCCGGCTGGGCGCTGGCCGCCGCCTTGAGCTTGAGGCGGATGCGCTCCGGGCTCTGCTCCAGCACCTGCACCACCTCGACGTCCTTGCCGAAGCTCGGTGTGCCGTTGAGGCCGGCGCCCACCAGGGTCACTTCGGCCTCTGCGCCGGCCTTCAGGTAACCCGGCTGTACTGCCAGCAGGCGCTGGCTGCCCTGTTTGGCGGCGATGAAATCCAGGCCGCGCTCATCATGCTCGGCCTCGAACATCCGCCCTTGCAGCGCGTTGCCCTGGGCCGCCAGCACCTGGCGCATGATCACGCCGTCGACGCTGACATTGCCGCGCCATTCATAGCCGTTGTAGAGAATCGCGCTGCCTTGGCCATTGAACGGGCTGCCATCGGCGTACTGGCCCTTGACGCTGACCTTGAACTGATCGCCCTCGCCGGCGCTGACGCTCATCACCCCGGCCAGTTCGCCCTTGCCCGGCAGGTGGCCGCTGAAACTCCAGTCCCCGACCAGCGATGCCGCGGAAGGACGCGCCTGTTGCCAGGCCTTCCAGGCCGGGTTGTCGAGGGGGTAGCGCTGGGCCAGCAGCGGCACCATGTCCTTGAGCGCGGTGGGCAGCCATTCGCGGTCCCGGGACAGCGCCTGGTACTCCAGGGACGGCCATTGCCCGAGGTGGAAGTTCACCAACCGCTCCCACTCCTGAGCCGGACGACGCTGCAGGGCGATCCGCGCGCCGGAGTGGCAACGGGCGCACATCTGGGTGGTCTGCTCGTCGAAGTGCTCGACAGTGTTCAAGCGCCGCTCCAGGGCATAGCGCACGCCGTCGGTCTCGCTGGGGGCCAGGCCCTGGGTGTCGGCCAGGTACTTGACCAGGGTGCGGCGGTCCTCATCGCTGATCTTCAGGCCGTGCATGGTCTGCATGCGGGCAATGCTCATCAGCCAGCCTTCCGGGGTCTTGCGCTGGTGGCTGATGCGGCTCAGGTTTTGCCCGGCTTCGGGGGTGTGACAGCCCTGGCAAGTTTCCTTGAGGATGCTCTGCGCATCCCGTGCGGCGAAACTCGAAGGCGCATGCAAGGCGGTACAGGTGGCGATAGCCAGCAGGCTGGCACTGAGCCTCAGGCGGAGTCTTCTCTTCATCAACGTCGAACCTCCCACGGTGCTTTCTTATTGTTAGCGAGTCGTTTTTATGGTTTCTGCCATGCCCGGCGATACCGGCCATGGAGGCAAGAGAAACGTCTGAAGGTAAGCAATACACGGAGCGTGCCAGCTTATAAAAAAACAGCGAATCAATGACTTGGGCGACAACACCGGGCATTGGCCGACGGCACGGTGTTACCCGACGTTCAATTTCGCGACAAACGTCTCAGTCTGAGACAGCCGCCCGCGAGGCGCAGATCGCCGCAGCGGCGCCCGAACCAGCTGTATCGGTGGTTTTCTTTGCAATTGGATCTTGCATTTATCCGACGCCGCCGCAAAATCACCCGCGCTTTGCCCGCCCCGCTGTGTGGGGCGCTCTGCACTCCCCCTCATTACAAGGAACCTGAAGTTCATGGATAGAAGCGCCTGTGCCCGTCTCGGCTCGCTGATCCTCTCGTTGTCTGCCCTGACCCTGGTCGGTTGCAAGGAAGAAACCAGCCCCAAGACGGCCGCCATTGCACCAGCCCCTGCGCCCGCGGCCATGGTCATGCCGATCTGCGCCAACGGCGAGTGCGCGGTGCTGAACCAGGACGGCAAGGTGCTGGTCAGCGCCGACAACGACTACGACGCCGTGGTCGCCCTGCCCCTGGACAAGACCTTCCTGTTCGCCAAGGACGGCACCTGGAACCTCGCCAGCGCCGACGGCAAGCAGATCCTCAACACCGCCTTCACCGACGACTTGCGCCTGTTGACCCCGGGCTATTTCGGCTTCGGCCAGGACGGCAAGCTGGGCATCATCGACCAGAGCGGCAAGCAGATTCAGCCCCCGCGCTTCGACGACCTGTATGTCGGCGGCGCCGATGACTTCATCGTCTACGAGATCGGCGGCAAGCGCGGCATTCTCAGCGCCAAGGGCGAGGTGATCACCGAAGCGGTGTATGACAGCAGCGTGGTGCGCGACGACTTCGCCAAGCGCGGCGGCTGGATGGGTGCCGAGCGCGGCGATCAGAAGTGGGCGCTCAACCTCAAGACCGGCGAGCAGAAGAAGGTCGAGTTCGACAGCATCGACTACTTTGCCAACCAGCATCTGGTGGTCAGCACCGAACAGGGCAAGGCCCTGGCCGATGCCAACGCGCAGTTGATCAGCGCCGCCACCTACAACTGGATGGGCGAGCCGGGAGACGGCCTGGTGGCCTTCCGCGAAAAATATGACAGCCCCTGCGGCTACATGGATTTCCAGGGCAAGACCGTGATCCAGGCCCAGTTCGGCACCTGCCAGGTCTTCGGCAAGCAGGGCGCGCTGGTCACCGCCAAGAATGCCGACGGCACTTCCGGCAAGGCCGGGTTCATTGACCGCCAGGGCCAGTGGAAGGTGCAGCCGGTCTATGACTCGGCGGACCCGGCAGGCTTCAGCCCCCTGGGGATGTTCAAGCAGGTATCGGGGCTGAACCAGGTCGCGGTGCTGCAGAACGTGTTCAGCGCCACCTTCGGCATCTTCGATGTGGACAAGGGCGTGGAGCTGTTCAAGCCGACCTACGCGCAGATCGGCGCGCTCAACGCCGACCTGTTCGTGTTCAGCACCGCCAACAGCCCGACCAAGCAGGCCACCCTGTTCGGCCAGGCCACGCAGATGCACACCGTGGGCCTGATGGACGCCAGCGGCAAGGTGCTGCTGGAGCCGGGCCAGTACGTCGACATTCGCCTGGATGCCAGCGGCCACTACCTGCTGGCCACCGACGACACCTCGCCCCTGGCCACCTCGGCGCTGTATGACCTCAAGGGCAAGCGGCTGATTGCCAGCAAATGGCAGGAACTGGTGGTGGACGAAGCCCGCGGGGCGATCTTCGGTTATGCCGTGGAAGGCGTCGGCGACGATCAGTCCCGCAGCCTCAAGGCCCTGTACCGCCTGGACGGCACCCCGAGCTTCCAGGTCAGCCAGGTGGATTGCGGCGCCGAGCAGGTGCGTGACGGCCAGGACAAGGTGCTGTGGCCGACCAACCCGCAGGACCACTGCCCGCAACCGGACGACGAAGAAGACCAGGGCGAAGGCGACAACGCACAGGGCTGACCCCAGCCCCGCCTGCACGCCCGAGATAGACAAGGCCTGTTGTGGCGAGGGAGCTTGCTCCCGCTCGGCCGCGTAGCGGTCGTAAAACCTGCCGGCGCGGCTTGTCAGGCTCACCGCGTAGACGCTACTGGGGGCGCTGCGCACCCCAGCGGGAGCAAGCTCCCTCGCCACAGGGGAACGCGGTGCACTCGAGCAGCCGAACGAAGAGTGTCTCCTTTGGGGCGGCCGCGAAGCCCAAGAAAAATGGCGCTTGCTCATCTTGAGGAAGCGCCGTTTTTGGTTAAGTGAACAGCATTGCGCCCTTTGGCGGGCTTGTCTGTCTCGGGCATGCGCGATGCCCCTCATCTGCAGTTCAAGCACCGGCCCCTGTTGCCCGGTCATTCCATGGCGCCCGTATTCATGACCACTTTCTTTCGCCGGCGGCGCAGCGCCCAGCGGGTTGGCCTGTCCCTGCTGGCCCTGGCCGGCTGTGAACCGGACTCGGCGCCCCAAGCCCAGGCCCGCGCCCCAGCTCCGGCCCCCGCGCCGGCAGCCATGCTGATCCCCCTTTGCGTCAACGATCGATGCGCGGTGCTGGACCAGAACGGCCTCTGGAGCCTGGCCAATCATCGGATCAAGCCTGCTAGGATGCGGGTCTGATCGATTCAGCCAACCGGCCCGGATGGGGCCCGACAGGAACTGTCCCATGCTCAACGCTCTGCTTTTCGACCTCGACGGCACCCTGACCGACACCGACACCCTGCACCTGCTGGCCCTGCAACAGCTGTTGTGGGAAGAAGACCGCCGGGTGTTCACCGAGGCAGAATTCGCCGCCCACGTCAGTGGCCAGGCCAACGCCAACATGTGCCGCTACCTGTTCCCCGAGCGCAGCGTGGCAGAACATGCAGCCTTCGCCGAGCGCAAGGAAGTGCGTTTTCGCCAGCTCTCCCCGCAACTCAAGCCCATGCCCGGCCTGCTGCGCCTGCTGGACTTTGCCCAGCAGCACGGCATTGGCGTGTGCGTGGTCACCAACGCGCCACGGGCCAACGCCGAGCACATGCTCAAGGTGCTGGGCCTGCAGGAGCGTTTCCAGACGGTGCTGGTGGCCGAGGAACTGCCCCGGGCCAAGCCCGATCCCCTGCCCTACCTCAGCGGCCTGGAATGCCTGCATGCCACGGCCGAACAGGCCCTGGCCTTCGAGGATTCGGTGCCCGGGCTGACCGCCGCGGTCAACGCCGGCATCAGCACCTTCGGCCTGGCCACCAGCCAGCAACCGCAAACCCTGCTCGATGCCGGCGCCCACCGGGTGATCCGCGACTTCGACGACCCGCTGCTGTGGGCCGAGATCCAGCGCCGGCTCAATCTGCCGGAATAACCCCCGACAGGGCCTGCGCCAGGCCCCGCAGTTTCTGCGGGTTGCGGACCAGCAGCAGGCGCACCACCTGCTGCCCGCGCACCTCGCAGGTCAGCAGCAGGTCCAGCCGCTGCCGGTCGAACACCAGCAACGCCGGCAGCCCGTTGCAGAGCGCGACGCGCACGCTGAAGCCGGCGTTGAACTTGCTCCGCACACCGAGGATGAAACGCAGGATCGGCTGTACCCCCTCGATCGGCCGCAACGCCGCCCTGACCTGGCCGCCACCGTCGGAGAGCAACTGGGCATCGCTGGCCAACAGCCGCAGCAGGGCCTCGGTATCGCCGCTGAGGCAGGCCTGCAGGCAGTCCTCGGCCAACTGCCGGTCAGTGTCGCCGGCACCCTGCCCGGCCTGTTCGGCCAGGCGCAGTTGGGCCCGTTGGAACAGCTTGCGACAAGCCACTGAACTGCGCCCCAGCACCGTGCCCAGCTCGGCGAACGGATAACCGAAAAGCTCGCGCAGCACCCAGACCACGCGCTGGGTTGGGGTCAGTTGCTCCAGCACCAGCAAAAACGCCAGCGACAGGGTCTGCCAGCGGCCATGCAGGTCCTCGGGCCTGTCGCTGGCGGCGTGCTCGTCCAGTTGCGGCTCCGGCAGCCAGGGACCGACGTAGACCTGCTGGCGCCGCCCGCGCAACTGATCGATGCACAGGTTGCTGAGCATGCGCGTCAGGTACGCCTGGGGGTTGAGCGGTTGCAGGTCCAGGGCCTGCCAGCGCAACCAGAGTTCCTGCAGCACATCGTCGGCCTCGCTCAGGCTACCCAGCAGGCGGTAGGCCAGAGCGTGCAGACGCGGGCGCTGGTCGAGAAAAAAGCCCAGGTCACTCATATCGACTCCTTGTCCAGCACAGTACGGGGCCAGTGATAAATCGTGCGGCCCAGGCTCAGTTCCCAGCGTGGAGCCACCCAGACCAGGGTGCATAGCATCCATTTGATCAACGCCGCGCGCCAGCCCCCGAGCCAGCGCGGTTGCGCGCGATCGCGGGCATCGGTGAGCTGCCAGATACCGTCCCCACGGCCCAGGCTCAGGCACCGCAGCGCGTAGGCGAAGGCAAAGGGCTGCGGCTGGCGCCCCAGCAGCCAGTCGCCCATGGCTTCTCCGGCATGCCCACCGCTGGGCAGTGCGGTGGCGCAGGACAGGCGCAACAGCTGCCCATCGGTCAGGGTCGCCGCGCTGCAATCGCCCGCCGCCCACAGGTGCTCGTAGCCTTCCACCCGCAGGTCCGGCCCGACTCGCAGGCGCCCTTGCGGGGTCAGCGGCAAGCCGCTGTGCAACAGCAACGGATTGGCCCGCAAGCCGCCGCACCAGAGCATCCGGTCGGCGTCGATCCGGCGCCCATCGGCCAGGCACGCGGCGCCCGCCTGCAGCGCCTCGACCTGGCCAGTCAGGAGCGTCACCCGCAGTTGCCGCAAGCGCCGGCAGGCATGTTCCCGGGCTTGCGGACAAAAGCCCGGCAAGGGCGGCTGGCGGCCGAGCAGGCTCACCTGCAACCCCGCAAAACGCTGCGCCAGTTCGCTGGCGCATTCGACCCCGCTCAAGCCATTGCCGATCACCAACAGGCGGCCGCCACAAGCCGCCAGCCGCTTGAGCTCGGCCTGGCGCTCGGCCAACGGCTGGTCGAAAGACAGTTGCCACAGGTGTTCCGCGCCGGGCAGATCGGCGCCCTGGCTGACACTGCCCAAGGCGCAAATCACGCCTCGATAGGCAATGACTTGAGGGCCCTGCGGGGTGAGCACCTCGACCTGCTGCGCCGCCGGCTTCCAGGCAAGGATACGCGCCTGCACAAACTCCACCCGCGCCCTGGCCAGCAGCGGCGCCAGGGCCGCGCGCTTGACCCGGGTGCCGGCCAGCGCCTCGTGCCAGCGCACCCGTTGCTGAAAATGCGCCTGATCGGCGATCAACAGGATCCGCGCCGTAGGCGCTTTCTTGCGCAGGCGCGCGGCGGCCAGCAGGCCGGCATAACTGCCACCGAGAATCAGAAGCGGAAGATCGGACATGACGGACTCCATCTGCGGAAAGTCCATCCAGACGAAACAGCAGCGGGGAATGTGACGCAGCGCCGGAAAAAACCTGATCGAGGCGCAACAGGGGAATGGCGGAGAAGAGAAGAAATGGAGAATGCGCGGAGAAAACAGAGGGGAAAAAAAGTGCTCGCCCATCACTTCGGCAGTGGCACCTAAGCCGAAGTACCCCCTTTGGCTGGGCGAGCAGGGAGGAATATACGCGGGCTCCCGGCTCGGTAATATCGGACATATCCGAAAACACAGGGCGACTTGGGTAAACATCCAGGAGGTTTTTCCTTAACATTTTTTTTTTCACGGCGCTTTCACCTCCTCGCCCTTAAATTGCCAGTCACTCCTTAACGAATCCCATTTGGCCCGCCTTTAGCGGGCTTTTTTTTGCCCGAAAGCCCCGGCATGACATGGGCCAGGCCCCTGGCTGTCGGCCAGCTGAACGAAATGACGCGAGCCCTGGCGCCGCCCAAGGCCGCAGTTACAATTTGCAACCTTTACCCTCCTCTCCAGATCGATGCCATGACCGAAGACTTCGATGTGCCCAGCCCCCACGAAAAGCACCTGGAACACGTGGCCGAACACGCCCACAGCCGCAGTGACAGCTTCGCCAGCAAGATCGCGGTGATGACGGCGATCATGGCCACCCTGGGAGCGCTCCTGAGCTATCAGGCCGGCTCCACCGAGAGCCAGGCGGCCATGGACAAGAACAACGCCGCGATGAAGAAGACCGAAGCCGCCAACCAGTGGAGCTACTACCAGGCCAAGTCCAGCCGGCAGAACCTGGCCGAACTGGCGACGCACATTCCCGGGGTCAACGCGGCGCACTACAGCATCGAGGCCCAGCGCTATCAGAAAGAAAAGGAAGCGGTGCGGCTCAAGGCCGAAGCCCTGGAGGCCGAGGCCCGGGACTGGGATGAGCAATCGGAGGCCGCGCTGCACCAGCACCATCGCTGGGCCCAGGCAATGATGGCGATCCAGATTGCCATTTCGATGGCCGCCATCACCCTGCTGACCCGCAAGGAATGGCTGAAGAAACTCGCCTACGGCGCCGCCGCCGGCAGCGTGCTACTGGGTTCCCTGGCCTGGCTGCACATCTAGGAAAACCCTGCCGGGCAGCCCCGAGACCGGCGAGCCTGCGCGTCTCTTGATTCTCAGCGGCTGTCGCAGTTTGCGAAAAACCGCCGCAAGCCAGGCCTCGCCATTACGCGCCAAGCCCCGCAATAGCGGGGCCCCGGCACCCACACGAATCTGGCATAGCCATTGCGAAAGCCCCTGCCTCACCTACAACAAGAGGCTTCGCCATGGCTATTGCCCCCCTGCTCGCCGCTACCACGGCGTTTATCCAGCGCGCCCCGCGCATGTTGATCGGCGCTCAATGGGTCGAGGCCGCCGACGGCCAGACCATGCCCCTGCGCAACCCCGCTACCGGCGAACAGCTGTGCCTGGTGCCCCGGGCCACCGTGGACGACGTCGACCGCGCGGTGCTGGCGGCGCGCCAGGCTTTCGATGACTCGCCCTGGAGCCGCACCCGCCCCCGGGAGCGGCAGAACCTGCTGTGGAAGCTCGCCGACCTGATGCAGCGCGACGCCGAACTGCTGGCCCAGCTGGAATGCCTGAACAATGGCAAGAGCGCGGCCGTGGCCCAGGCCATGGACGTGCAGCTGTCCATCGACTTTCTGCGCTACATGGCGGGTTGGGCGACCAAGATCGAAGGCTCGAGCGTCGAGGTGTCGTTGCCGTTGATGCCCAACGATCAGTTCCACAGTTTCATCCGCCGCGAGGCCGTGGGCGTGGTCGGCGCCATCGTCGCCTGGAACTTCCCCCTGCTGCTGGCCTGCTGGAAACTCGGCCCGGCCCTGGCCACCGGTTGCACCCTGGTGCTCAAGCCCGCCGACGAGACCCCGCTCAGCGCCCTGAAGCTGGCGGAGCTGGTACAGGAAGCCGGCTACCCCGACGGCGTGTTCAACGTGGTCACCGGCACCGGCATCACCCCCGGCAGCGCCCTGACCCGCAACCCCCTGGTGGACAAGCTGACCTTCACCGGCTCCACCGCCGTGGGCAAGGAAATCGGCAAGATCGCCATGGACTCCATGACCCGGGTGACCCTGGAACTGGGGGGCAAGTCGCCGACCATCGTCATGGCCGACGCCGACCTGGCCAGCGCCGCGGCCGGCGCCGCCAGCGCGATCTTCTTCAACCAGGGCCAGGTGTGCTGCGCCGGTTCGCGGCTGTATGTGCAGCGCAAGCACTTCGACAATGTGGTGGCCGACATTGCCGGCATCGCCAACGCCATGAAACTGGGCAATGGCCTGGATGCCAGCGTCGAGATGGGCCCGCTGATTTCCGCGCGCCAGCAGGAGCGGGTCTATCGCTACATCGAGATGGGCCGCGACAGCGGCGCCACCATCGCCTGTGGCGGCGAGCAGTTCGGCCCGGGATATTTCGTCAAGCCGACGGTGATCGTCGATGTCGACCAGAAGCATTCACTGGTGCAGGAAGAGATCTTCGGCCCGGTGCTGGTGGCGATGCCCTTCGACGACGAAGCCGACGCCCTGCGCATGGCCAACGACAGCCCCTACGGCCTTGGCGCGAGCATCTGGTCCAACGACCTGGCGGCGGTGCACCGGATGATCCCGCGGATCAGGTCCGGTTCGGTGTGGGTCAACTGCCACAGCGCCCTGGACCCGGCGCTGCCGTTTGGCGGCTACAAGATGTCCGGGGTTGGCCGGGAAATGGGCCATGCCGCCATCGAGCACTACACCGAGCTGAAATCGGTGCTGATCAAGCTCTGATCCGCGGCCGGGGCGAACGCCCCCGGCTTGCCGGCGCAGGGGGCTAAGGCCGATAGCCCTGGGCCAGCAACCAGCCCCGCACGCCCCGCCCCTGCTCGGGGCTCAGGTCCGCCAGGGCCTGGGCCGCCGGCTGGTGCTGCAAGCGCCGCAACAGCGGCGCCAGTTCCACGCCCTGGACATGCCAGATCCCCAGGGGCTGGTCCGGGGTGATCACCACGTCGGCTTCATCCACCAGGCCATCGCGCAACACCGGGACGCGCTCGATGCGCAAGGCTGCAAAGTCCACCGCCGCGTGCGCCGGCTGCGGGTCCGGCCAGCATCGACGGGCCTGCCAGAACGGCTGCTCGGGCCAGCGCTGCTCAGCGGCGTAGAAGTCCCGGCCAATGCGCGCAAAACGCAGGAACAGCTGCTCCACCCGCTGCCCGTGGAAGCGCTGCGCCAGCGCTGCACGCTGTGGCCGCTGCAACAGGGTGTTGATCACCGCCGGGGCCTGCAGGGCCGAGGACAGCGACTGGAAAATGCCGTTGCCGGACAAGGGGTCCACCGCCATCGCCGCATCGCCGACCCGCAACCAGTTGGCGCCACACACCTGGGGACTGAGGATCGCCGTGCTGCTGCGGGCATGCAGGTGCAATTGCTGTTCCTCGCCACCGGCAAAGAACTCCCGGGCCATAACCGACGCCTGGCGACGCTGGCGACAGTAGGCCAGCAACTGTGCCTTGCCCGGCAGCCCGGCGCTGGCCACATCCAGGGTCAGTTGCCAGTAGCACTGGCCATCGGCGCGCCGGGCCATCCAGGCCCAGCCGTCCTCCAGGCTGTACACCGCGCTGGCAGCGCTGCCGCCGGGGCCCTGCCAGCGGTTGAGCAGGCTCAGGGTCTGCGCCCCGCGCAGTGCCTGGCCGCCGCCGTTGCGCAGGGTTTTTCCCAGCGCCGGAGCCTGGCGCCCGCGCGCCTCGACCAAGAACTCGCCGACCAGCTCCGCCTGTCCTTGCACCTGGACCCGGTGCCCGCCGTCGCTGGACTGCACGCCCAGCACCCGGCCCTCGACCAGCTGTACCCCGGCCTCACGCAGGGCCTCGCGCAGACCACGGTCGAAGGCCGGGCGATCCAGCAGGTACTCGATGTTCTGTGCATGTTCCTCGCCGTTCCACGCCACGCGCCGCTGGGACGCTTGCAGGGCCTGGGCCAGCGCCTGTTCCAGGCCGGCCCCGCGCAGCGCCTCCAGCACCCGCAGCGAAACCCCTTCCAGGGCCGCAAAGCGCCGCCAGTCGCTGACCAGGGTCACCGGGTAGCCGAGGCGTCGCAGCCCCAGCGCCACCGCGGCCCCCGCCGGGCCCGCCCCCAGGATCAGGATGGCGTGCATGGCCACTGCCGCCGTTCCGGGCCCTGGTACTGGGCGTTGTCTTGCAGCCACTGCTGGACCTGGGTGTTGCTAGCGCCCGGGTGGGCGCCCAGGTAGGCGGCGATATGCCCGCTCAGGGCCGCGCAACCCAGGCTGGCGCCGGATTGCCCCGGGCTGCTGGCGTGCACGCAGGCGGCAAAGTCCGCCTGCGCGGTGTCCAGCCATGACCACTGCTGCGCGCTGCATCGCGCATCGCCCGTGACGCGCCACACCCCGGGGTAGCTGGCCGGAAACACCGGCTCGCCCTGGGCCGGGCTGGACGCGCACAACAGCACTCCACCGGCTTCGGCCGCCGCACAGGCCTGGCGCAGCAGGTCACGATCCTGGCGCAGGCCCAGGCTCAGGTTGATCAGCCGCACCTGCTGTTCCAGCAGCCAGTACAAGGCGGCGCTGACTTGCGCGGCGCTGGTGACCCCGCGCCGGTCGAATACCTGGGCCACATAGAGCTGGGCCGCCGGCGCGCGCTGGCTGATGGCCTGGATGATCGCGCTGCCGTGGCCGAGGGCGTCCTCCTGCAACGGGCCCTCGCCCACCCCTTCGGCTTGCAGGAAGAACCGGCGCCCGGCCGCTATCCGCTGCTGGGTGGCGTGGCCGCTGTCGATCACGCCAATGCGCAGTTCAGGCTTCATGGGCCACCTCCAGCACGTGCAGCACGCCTTCGCGCAACTCGAACCGCAGCTCGGCGTCGGCCAGGGTCGAAGGCCGGTGGCTGATGAGAATGCGCGTGCGCCCGGCGAATAGCCGGTCGATGGCGTCGATCACCTCGCGCTCGGTGGCTTCGTCCACCGCCGAGGTGGCTTCGTCCAGCACCAGGATCATCGGATCCTGAAGCAGGGCCCGGGCGATGGCGATGCGTTGTTTCTGCCCGCCGGACAACTGCTGGCCGCGCTCGCCAAGGGGGCTGTCCAGGCCTTCGGGCAGGGACTCGATCAGGCTCTGCAGTTGCGCCAGCCGCGCCACTTCGGCCACGGCCTCGCGGCTGGCGTCGGGCACGCTGTAGGCCAGGTTGTCCGCCAGGCTGCCGCGAAACAGCACGATGTCCTGACTGACCACCGCCACCCGCCGACGCAGTTGCGTCAGGTCCAGCTGGCGCAGGTCGATGCCGCCCAGCAGCACCTGCCCGGATTGCGGGTCGTGGTGGCGCTGCAGCAGGTCGATCAGGGTGCTCTTGCCCGCCCCCGAGCTGCCGCTGAGCGCCACTTTGCGGCCGTAGGGAATCCGCGCTTCGATGCCCTGCAAGGTCATCCCGCGCCCCGGATGGCAAAAGTGCACGGCATGGAAATGCAGCTCGCCCTGCTCCGGCACCGGCAGCGGCGCCTCGGGGTCGGTGATGCTCGGTTCCTCACCGCGCAGCTCCATGACCCGGCCCAGGCTCACGGTCATGCGCTGGATCGCCACGTACAGCCCGAGCAGGCTCTGCACCGGGCCCACCGCCATGCCCAGGTAAGTGGAAAAGGCAATCAGCGCCCCCAGTTGCCAGGTGCCCTGCACCACCCAGTAGCCGCCGATCAGGAAGGCGCAGGCGCGGGACAATGAGGTCAGGGTGCCGGGCACCGCCTGGGTGAAGAACTCGGTGACTTGCAGCTTCAGCAACTGGTTCAGGTAGCCCTTGCCGAGGCCGTCCAGGCGCTGTGCTTCGCGCTGCTGCTGGCCGGCGCTCTGGATGAATTTCATCACCGGCAGGGTTTCCACCAGGAACGAGGACATGTCCGCCGAACGCTCGCGCAACTGGCGCACATCGCGCTCGACCTTGCGCCGCATCCAGCGCAGCCAGAGCACGTCCAGGGGGATCAGCAGCAGGGCCAGGAGCGAGAGTTGCCAGGACAGGGTCAGCAGCATGGCCAGCGCCACCACTAGGCCGATCACGCTGGACACCGCGGAGAACAGCGAGTCCACGGCAAAGCGCTGGATCTCCGCGACATCGCCGTCCAGGCGCGACATCAGGTCGCCAATCCGCCTTTGCCCGTAGAAACCCGGCGACAGGCGCTGCAAGTGCCGGTAGAGGTCGTCGCGCAGGGCGAACAGAATGCGCCCGGACAAGCGCGTGTGCAGGTAGCGGTTGACCCCGGAAAGCACGGTGCCCAGCAACCCGGCGCCGATCATCAGGCCGGCGATCAGCACCAGCCGGGGAAAGTCCCGGGCCAGCAGGCCGTCGTCGATCAGCAGCTTGGTCAGCCAGGGTTGCACCAGCACCAGCAGGGAGGCGCACACCGACAGCCCCAGCAGCCCGCCGATGGCCAGCCGGTGCGGCCGGACGAAACCGTAGAGCCAGCCCAGGGCCGCGCTCAACGCCTGGGGATCGCGGCTGTCCACCAGCCGAGTGATCAGGCGCCGCATCAGGCGCGCAACTGTTTGAGCTTGCGGTACAGGGTCGCGCGGCTGATGCCCAGGGCGTCCGCCGCCGCCGAGACATTGCCCTGGTGGTTGTCCAGGGCACTGCGGATCAGCTCCAGCTCGTTCTCGCGGATGCTCCCGGTCTGCGGCCGTTCATGGGCATTGAGGTCGTCGAGCATGCTGTCGGGCAAGTGCTCCAGGCCGATCTGCCGTTCGCCCTCTTCGCGCAGGGCCAGGGCGGTGCGCAGGACCATCTCCAGCTGGCGGATATTGCCCGGCCAATGGTAGTCCGCCAGCAACCGGCGCAGCTCGCCGCTAAGGCTCACTTCAGCACCGCCGAGCCTGGCCAGCAGGCTGTCCACCAGCGGCTGCAGGTCTTCGCGTTGACGCAGGGCCGGCAGCAGCACGCTGATGCCGTTGACCCGGTAGAACAGGTCTTCGCGAAAGGCCTTGTCCTGCACTTGCTGCTTGAGGTCGCGGTGGGTGGCGCAGATCAGCGCGATGTCGATGTCCTGCTCTTCGCCAGCCCCCAGGGGCGCCACCTTGCGGTCTTGCAAGACTCGCAGCAGCCGGGCTTGCAGGGCCAGGGGCATGTCGCCGATCTCATCGAGGAACAGGGTGCCGCCATGGGCCTGTTGCAGGCGCCCGATCATGCCGCCGCGACGCGAACCGGTGAACGCGCCCTCGCGGTAGCCGAACAGTTCCGACTCGATCAGGCCTTCGGGGATGGCCGCGCAGTTGACCGCGACAAAGGGTTTTTCGGCGCGGCTGCCGGCGCGGTGCAGGGCCCGGGCCAGCACCTCCTTGCCGGTGCCGGTCTCGCCCAGCAGCAACACCGGCAAGCCATTGGCCAGGCCCTGGCGGGCCATGCGCAAGGTGCGGGCGTAGCGGCTGTTGCCGCCGGCCAGGGCTTCCAGGTCCTGGGGCAGCGGCGCGGTTTTCAAGGGGCCGCGCGGCGCGCGGTGCAGGTTCAGCGACGGTTGCGGCGCCCGCAGGGCCTTGTAGAACAGCTCACCCTTGGCGGTCTGCAAGCTACCCACCGCCCCTTGTTGCAGGCGCGCCAGCAACTGCAAGCCATCGACCCCGAGGAAGGCTTCGCAGCGCCGTCCCACCAGGGCCGCGCGCGGGGTGTCGAGCAACTGGCAGGCCTGGCCGCTGACCGCGAGGATCTGCCCGCCCAGGCTCAGGGCCAGCAGCCCCTGCCATGGCGATTCGAGGTAGTGCCGGCGGCTGTGGAAGGCCAGGACGATCTGCTCCGGGTAGGAGGCATGGAACACCCGCGCCTCGATCTGGCTGACCGCCATGGACAACAGCGCGGTGCTGTCCTGGGGCCGGCCCAGGGGGCCTTCGCGGGTCAGGTCGAGCACCCCGATCATCTCGCCCTGGGGGCACTGGATCGGCACCGAGGTGCAGGAAAAATGGCTGAGGCGGTCCAGGTAATGCTCACCGCAATCGATCAGGGTCGGCCGGGCTTCCACCAGGGCCGTGCCCAGGGCGTTGGTGCCACGGGTGGCTTCGCTCCAGCAGGCGCCGAGGGTGATGTCCTGCGCGCCGCTGTCCTTGAGCCGATCGGCGCGGCCTTCGATGGCCAGGATGGTGGCGTCGGCATTGGCCAGGATGATCAGGCCGTCCTTGCCGTGGTGCTGGTTCAGGTAGTCGATGGCCGGGAGTGCCGCGTCCAGCAACAGGCGGTTGCTGGCCAGCAGCACTTCGAGGCTGGCGCTGGATTCCAGGGTCAATTGATGCTGGCTGCCAAAGTGCACGCCATGGCTCAGGCTGCGCCGCCATGAAGCATCGATTTCCGCACGCAGGACCCCGTCGGGGATTTCGCCTTCCAGGTGCAGCCGCTCCCGGGCCAGCCGGGCTTCGTGTTGCTGCTCACCCTTTATTGTTTTTATAAGAGTCATCAAGCGCTCCGAATCGGTCCGCCCGCCGTACCCGCTCCACTCCCTTGGATTGCGCGAGGCACGCAAGCCGTGGTCAATGTCTACACCGGGTTCAGGGGGCAGTAAAGGGAAGTTTGGCCCGTGGCCAGCCTGCCTTTGCAGAAGCAAAACCTGCGCCACGAGAGAAACCGCGCCCGCGCATCTTGACGTTAACGTAAAGCAAATGGCAAGTACCGCATGCCCCCTCCCAGAGCAACCCGCAGGAGCTGGCTTGCCAGCGAAAAGGGCCTTGAGCGGAACGTCACCCGGCCGGCCTTAAAGGGCCCAGGCTGAGCTGTCGGCGAAAAACGCCCGCGCATTGTCTTCCAGGCTGTCCAGGTGGTAGCCGCCTTCCTGGACGATCAGGCACGGCAGGCCGAGGCTGCGGATGCGCTGGCCGAGGATGGCAAAACCGTCGCGGGTCACCGCAACCTTGCTTTGCGGGTCGAGCTGGTAGATGTCGAAGCCCAGTGACAGCACCAGGACCTGGGCGCCGAAATCCTGCACCGCCGCCAGGGCCTGCTCCAGGCGGGCAAGAAAATCCGCTTCGCTGGCGCCATGCGCCATCGGCAGGTTGAGGTTGTAACCCTCACCCGCTCCGCTGCCACGTTCCTCGGTAAAACCGGCAACCGCCGGGTAGAAGTTGGTCGGGTCGCCATGCACCGAGACATACAGCACGTCGGACCGTTCGTAGAAGATTTCCTGGATGCCCTGACCGTGGTGCATGTCGGTATCCAGCACCGCAACCCGGGCATAGCGCTCGCGCAACACTTGGGCGGCGATCGCAGCATTGTTCAGGTAGCAGAAGCCACCCGCGGCTTCGGCCCGGGCGTGGTGGCCCGGCGGGCGGCACAAGGCATAGGCCGCCGGTTCGCCGTCCAGCAGGGCACGGGCCCCGGCAATGGCGCTCTGCGCCGACCAGTAGGCCGAACGCCAGGTCTGCTCGCCTACCGGGCAGCTGCCGTCCGCCAGGTAGCGGGCGGCCTGGGCGAGAATGCCGCGCAGCGCGTTGGGCTCACGCACGAAGATGTTGGACATGACTTCATCACCCCAGTCCTCGGGGATGTCCTTCCAGCACCGGTAGGCTTCTTCAAGGAACTTCAGGTACGGCGCGCCGTGCACCGCCTGCAAGGGTTGCAGGCCGGCGTCCGCCGGTTGGCACACCGCAAAACCCAGGGAATGGGCCGCCTGCACCAGGCGCCGGGCACGCTCGGGGACTTCCTGGGGCGTGCGCATCTGGCCCCGGGAGTAGTAGCTGCGGGGATGGTGCAGCAATTGTTCTGGGTGGAAAAAACTGCGCATGACTTCTCCTCAGGCTACCCGGCCGGCGCGGGCCAGCACGGCGTTAAGCAATACATCGGCGCCCTGGCGCACGTCCTCGGGCAACACGTCTTCAGCTTCGTTGTGGCTCAGGCCGGCGACACAGGGAATGAACACCATGGCCGTCGGGCAGTAGCGCGCCAGCAGGATGGCGTCATGGCCGGCGCCGCTGACGATGGACTGCTGAGGGTAGCCCAGGCCATCCACCGCCTGCTGCACCGCCGCCACGCACTCGCGGTCGAACGGCGTGGCGGGGCTGACCCAATGCTGGCTGATGCTGACCCTGAGCCCGCGCTGCCGGGCGATGGCCTGCAGGCGTTCCTCGACCTGGCGCTGCATGGCGGCGATCTGCTGATCCTGGTGATGGCGCAGGTCGACGGTGAAGTTCAACAGGCCGGGAATGGTGTTGCGCGAGGACTTGGCGATGCTCAACTCGCCGACGGTGGTCAGGCCCTGGGGGGCGAAATCCGCCGCCAGTTGCTCCACCGCGAGGATCATCTGCGCCGCGCCGTAAAGCGCATCCCTGCGCAGTGCCATCGGCGTGGTGCCGGCGTGGGCCGCCAGGCCTTCAACCTGCACGTCGAGCCAGCGGATCGCCTGGCCGCCACTGACCACGCCGATGCTCTTGGCGTTGTCTTCAAGGATCGGCCCTTGTTCGATATGCGCCTCGAAGTAGGCATCCACCGCTCCCCCCAGGGGCCGGCTGCCGGCGTAACCGCTGCGCTGCAGGGCCTGAGCCACGCTGATGCCCTCGGCGTCGCGCACCGCCAGGGCGGCGTCCAGGTTCATGACGCCGGTGAACACCGCCGAGCCGAACATCGCCGGGGTGAAGCGCGCGCCCTCCTCGTTGGTCCAGACAGCCACTTCCAGGGGCTTGTGGGTCTGAATGCCCAGGTCATTGAGGCTGCGCACCACTTCCAGGCCGGCCAGCACCCCGTACACGCCATCGAAACGCCCGCCTTCGGGCTGGGTGTCGAGGTGGCTGCCCATCATCACCGGAGCCGCGTCGGGGTCGCGGCCTGGGCGCCGGGCAAACAGGTTGCCGATGGGGTCGACGCTCAGGCTCATGCCGGCCTCGGTGCACCAGTGGGCAAACAGCTCGCGACCGGCCCGGTCTTCATCGCTCAAGGCCAGGCGGCAGCTGCCACCACGGGCCGTGGCGCCGATTTCGGCCATGGCCATCAGGCTCGCCCAGAGGCGCTCGCCATTGCTTTTCAACATCATCAGGTTCTCCAGAGAATCAGGCGTTGGATGCCATTTCCAGGCGCTGGGCGGTTGCATGCCGGCGCGCCAGGGCCAGCACGCACAGCAGCGATACCGCGGCGATCAGGCTGTAGAACAGCGCCATTGGCCACCACTGGCCGCTGAAACGGTGGGCCAGCCAGGTGCCGATCAGCGGCGTCAGGCCGCCGGCCAGTGCGCCGCACACCTGATAGGCCAGGGAGATCGCGGTGTAGCGCACCCGGGTCTCGAACATGCCGCTGACGTAACCGGCGATCACCGCGTAGGAGGACGCCATGCACACCACCGCCAGGGCGATGCCGAGGATCATCAGCGGCGCCTGCCCGGAACTCACCAGCACAAACATCGGGTAGGGCGAGGCCATGGCCAGCAGCGACACCAGGCAGAGAAAGCGCGTGGCGCCGATTTTCTCCGCGGTCCAGGCGGCCAGGGGCTGAATGCAGAACTGGATGAGCGCCACCACGAACAGGCATTCGAGGATCAGCGAACGGGGGATTTCCAGCTGCTGAGTGGTGTAGGCAATCATGAAGGTATTGGTGAAATACACCCCAGCAATCCCCAGGGTGTTGGCGCCGATGCACAGCAGCAACGGGCGCCAGGCGCTGTGCAGCACTTCCATCACCGGCGCCTGTTCCTTGCGCACCGATTGGGCTGCCTGCTCACGGCTGGCGAGGAACTCCGGCGACTCGTTGACCCCCAGGCGAATCGCCAGGCCCACCAGCAGCAACAGTGCACTGGCCAGGAACGGCAGGCGCCAGCCCCAACTCATCAGGGCGTCTTCCGGCAAGCGAGTCACGGCGCTGAAGGCCAGCAACGAGAGAATCAACCCCGCCGGGCTGCCGAGCTGGGCGAAGGACGCGAAGAAGTTGCGCCGCCCCTTGGGCGCGTGCTCGCCGGCCATCAGCACCGCCCCGCCCCACTCGCCCCCCACGGCAATGCCCTGGACGATGCGCAGCACAATCAGCAACACCGGCGCCAAGGCGCCGATCTGGGCATAAGTCGGCAGCAGGCCGATGCAGACCGTGACCACGCCCATCATCAGCAGGGTAATCACCAGTGATTTCTTGCGGCCGATGCGATCGCCGATATGGCCGAAAATGATCCCCCCCAGCGGCCGGGCGAAGAAGCCCACGGCGAAGGTGCCGAAGGCGGCCATGGTGCTGAACAGCTTGTCATCGGAGGGGAAGAACAAGGCACCGAACACCAGCGCTGCGGCGGTGGCGTAGATGTAGAAGTCGTACCACTCGATCATGGTGCCGATAAAGGCGGCGGCCGCAGCACGGCGTGGCTGGGGCGAAGCGGAAGGCTTCATGGTGGGCTCCCTTGGTTTTTGTTTTGGCAGGAGAAAGGGTCAAGCGCAGGGCTTCTGCTGGCGCCTGTCTGGGGTGGATTTATCCGTTCCGGGCGATGATTAGTCAATTTTCTATTGGTTATCTCGATTATTATCCTGGCTTATTATTCAGCTACAGCCCCACCCAGAGCCCTTGCCATGTCCGACCCTGATGCCCGCCGCCTGCTCAACGACCGCCTCGACTGGAACCTGCTGCGCACCTTTCGGGTGATCGGCCAGGAACTGAGCATCAGCCGCGCGGCAGCGCGCCTGCACCTGACCCAGCCAGCGGTGAGCCAGGCCCTCAAGCGCCTGGAGGAACAGCTGGGCCGGCAGTTGATCGCCCGCCGCGGGCCGCGCTTTGCCCTGACCGAAGTGGGCGAGCAGATCTTCGCCCTGGCCGGGGAGATCTACGGCCAGATGTCACAGGTCAGCAGCGTGCTGGAGCAACCCGCCGACGAGGTGATCGGCAAGGTGCGGCTGCTGATCATCAGCCGGATCTTCAACGAGCGCTTCGACGACTTTCTGGCCGACTTTCATCGCCAGCATCCGCGGGTCGACCTGGAAGTGGAGGTGATGCGCAGTTCGGATATCGTCAGCGCCCTGCAGGAAAAGACCGCGACCCTGGGCCTGAGCCTCAACCGCCGGCCACAACCGCGCCTGGAACAGCGGCTGTTCCTGCGTCAGCGCTATGCGTTCTTCTGCGGCAAGCACCATGCGCTGTTCGGCCGCCGGGACGTGGCCGAGGGCGACCTGCAACGGGAGAACTTCGTCAGCTTCACCAGCGACCAGATCGGCGGCATGCTCTCGCCGTTGACCATCTTTCGTGACCAGCAGGGCTTCAGCGGGCGGATTGTCGCCTCCTCCCCAAGCCTGGAAGAAGTGCGCCGCCTGGTGATCGCCGGCTTTGGCATCGGCTGTCTGCCGGAGCACGTGGTGGCGGCCGACACCGAGGCAGGGCTGCTGTGGCGCCTGCCGCCCCACGACGGCATCGCCGATGTCGACATCCACCTGCTGTGGAACCGTGAGCAGCGCATGAGCCGGGCCGAGGTGCTGTTCCTGGAGTTGTTGCAGGGCTGCCTGGCGGCTCAATGACCGAAGCGGTGATCGAGTGGATTCACCCGGCGTCGGGCAGCCCGAGAGTGCCATGACTCAGACGTGGGGATCACCCGGGGCTTTGGCCGGGGCTGCGTACTGCGGCTTGAGGTGGCCGTTCTGGTCCAGCAGCCAGGCGTCCATGATCTGCCGCACCACGGGGCCGGCGACCCGGCCGCCGGCTTCGCCATTCTCGATCATCACCGAGATCACGATCTGCGGATGTTCGGCGGGGGCGAAGCCGACGAACAGGGCGTTGTCACGGTTGCGCTCGCGGGTCTTGAGGCGGTCGTAGCGCTCGCCCTGCTTGATCGCCACCACCTGGGCGGTGCCACTCTTGCCGGCAATGCGGTATTGCGCGCCGGCGGCTGCGGCGCGGGCAATGCCGCGGGGATCGTGCATGACCATTTGCATGCCGTGGTTGACCTGATCCCAGTCGCGGGGGTTCTTCAGCAGGATGTTGGGCATCGGGTGCTCGTCCACCGGGGCCACGCCGTCGATGGTCTTGGCCAGGTGCGGGCGGTTCCACACGCCCTTGTTGGCAATCAGCGCGGTGGCCTGGGCCAGTTGCAGCGGGGTGACCTGCATGTAGCCCTGGCCGATGCCGAGGATCACCGTTTCCCCAGGGAACCATGGCTGGCGGCGAGTGGCGCGCTTCCAGGCCTGGGACGGCATCAGCCCGGGAGACTCCTCGAACATGTCCAGGGAGACTTTCTCACCCAGGCCGAACATCGCCATGTAGTCGTGCAGGCGGTCGATGCCGAGCTTGTGCGCCAGGTCGTAGAAGTAAGTGTCGTTGGAGCGCATGATCGCGGCGTCCATGTCCACCCAACCGTCGCCGCTGTGGTTCCAGTTGCGGTACTTGTGGTCGAAGTCCGGCAGTTGGTAATAGCCCGGATCGAAGACTCGGGTCGAAGCGGTGACCACGCCGGTATCGAGGCCGGCAATCGCCACTTCCGGCTTGATGGTGGAACCAGGGGCATAGAGGCCGCGCAGCACTCGGTTGAACAGCGGGCGGTCGATGGAGTCGTGCAGCGCCGCATATTCCTTGAAGCTGATACCGGTGACGAACAGGTTGGGGTCGAAGCTTGGCTTGCTGACCATGGCCAGGACTTCACCGGTGGCCGGGTCCAGAGCGACCACGGAACCGCGGCGATCACCCAGGGCTTCTTCGGCAGCTTCCTGGAGCTTGATATCCAGGCTCAGGACGATGCTTTTGCCGGGGATCGGATCGGTGTGCTTGAGCACCCGCATCACGCGGCCCTGTGCGTTGGTTTCGACTTCCTCATAGCCGACATGGCCGTGCAGCTCGGCTTCGTAGAACTTCTCGATACCGGTCTTGCCGATGGACTGGGTGCCACGGTATTCCACCGAATCCAAGGCCTTGGCTTCTTTCTCGTTGATCCGCCCGACGTAGCCGATGGAGTGGGCAAAGTGTGCGCCCAGGGGGTAATGGCGGACGAATTGAGCTTCCACATCCAGGCCGGGCAAGCGGTATTCGTTGACCGCGAGCACGGCGATCTGCTCTTCGGTGAGTTCGTAGAACAGGGTCACGGGAACGAAGGGGTGGCGGGCCTGCTTCATCTCCTTGTCGAACAACGTGCGGTCTTCAGGGGGTAGGTGCAGCAGGTCGACCACGGTGTCCAGTTCACCCTTGAGATCGGTGGCGCGCTCACGGGTGATGGTCAGGTTGAAGCTGGGACGGTTGTCAGCCAGGACCACGCCATTGCGGTCATAGATCAGCCCGCGGGTCGGGGTGATCGGCAGCACGTGTACGCGGTTGTTTTCCGAAACGGTGGAGTGATAGTCAAACTCCACCACCTGCAGGAAATACATGCGTGCTACCAGGGCGCAGGTGATAGACACCACCAATACGGCACAGGCCAGCAGCCGTTTATTGACCAGGCGGCTTTCTTTCTCGTGGTCCTTGATCGGAATCGCTTCGGGCATTGCTACAGCTTCTCGGTGAATAGAGGTCGACGCTGATCCGTGCGGGTGAACTCAAGTCCTTTAAAAAAGAGCTGCACCATACCAAAAACCACCTGCGGACTTTGAGGGGATTTCCTCGGTTGCGGATCAATGGCGCCCGGGCAGGTACTCA
>NZ_JAJTTH010000008.1 GCF_021341665.1 Pseudomonas sp. Au-Pse12
TATCGAGTAATCGACGACTCATGAAGAAGCCCCCGCTTGCGGGGGCTTTTTTATTGGGTTGACACTCTGTGGGGCCGTCTATAGAATTGCGCCTCCTTTTAACGGGCGTATTGCGCCCGGTGGGAATAGCAGCCTGGAGTCTGAAATCCAATGCAAAATCAGCAAATCCGTATCAGGTTGAAGGCTTTCGACCATCGCCTGATCGACCAATCCACCCAGGAAATCGTGGAAACCGCGAAACGTACTGGTGCTCAAGTGCGTGGTCCAATTCCACTGCCTACCCGTAAAGAGCGGTTCACCGTTCTGGTCTCCCCGCACGTCAACAAAGACGCGCGTGACCAGTACGAGATCCGTACTCATAAGCGCGTACTGGACATCGTCCAGCCAACGGATAAAACCGTTGATGCTCTTATGAAGCTTGATCTTGCGGCAGGTGTGGAAGTGCAGATCAGCCTCGGCTAAGACTCGGTCTTAGTCGTGTAACGCTCTGAAATGGGCGGCCATAGCGGGTGAAAGCCCCGTACACTCATGAGGTTTACAACATGACTATTGGTGTAGTCGGTCGTAAATGCGGTATGACCCGTATTTTCACCGAAGAAGGTGTCTCCATTCCGGTCACGGTCATTGAGATCGAGCCGAATCGCGTCACCCAGTTCAAAACTGAAGAAACCGATGGCTATCGTGCAGTGCAAGTCACTGTAGGTGAGCGTCGTGCTTCGCGCGTGACTGCTGCTCAAGCGGGTCACTTCGCTAAAGCGAACGTTGCTGCCGGTCGTGGCGTTTGGGAATTCCGTCTTGAAGAAGGCGAGTACCAAGCTGGCGATCTGATCAATGCAGAAATCTTCGCAGCTGGCCAACTGGTAGATGTTACCGGCCAGTCGAAAGGTAAAGGCTTCGCCGGTACCATCAAGCGTTGGAATTTCCGCGGTCAAGATAACACCCACGGTAACTCCGTTTCCCACCGCGTCCCGGGCTCTATTGGCCAGTGCCAGACTCCTGGTCGTGTATTCAAGGGCAAAAAAATGTCCGGTCATATGGGCGCTGAGCGCGTGACCGTGCAGTCCCTGGAAGTAGTGCGCGTCGACGCTGAACGCAATCTGTTGTTGGTCAAGGGTGCTGTTCCTGGCGCTACTGGCGGCAACCTGGTTGTACGTCCGGCGGCCAAGGCTCGCGGTTAAGGGGAAGCTGACATGCAATTAAATGTAAATGACGCTCAAGCGATCGAAGTTTCCGAACTGACATTTGGCGGCGAATTCAACGAGACGCTGGTTCACCAAGCAGTCGTGGCCTACATGGCTGGTGGCCGTCAAGGTAGCAAGCAGCAAAAGACCCGTTCCGACGTTTCCGGTGGCGGCAAGCGCCCATGGCGTCAGAAAGGTACTGGCCGTGCTCGTGCCGGTACTATTCGTAGCCCAATCTGGCGTGGCGGCGGTACCACTTTCGCAGCTCGTCCTCAGGATCACTCCCAAAAGCTGAACAAGAAGATGTACCGCGCAGCAATGCGTTCCATCCTTGCTGAGCTGGTGCGTACTGATCGTCTGGTCGTGGTTCAGGATTTCGCTGTTGAAACTCCGAAAACCAAAGATCTGCTGGGCAAACTGAACAACATGAGCCTGACCGACGTTCTGATCGTGTCGGACGCTGTTGATCAGAACCTGTACCTGGCTGCTCGTAACCTGCCACACGTCGATGTGCGTGATGTGCAAGGTTCCGATCCAGTTAGTCTGATCGCATACGACAAAGTGTTGATCACTGTGTCGGCCGTGAAGAAATTCGAGGAGCTGCTGGGATGAACCAGGAACGCGTATTTAAAGTTCTGCTTGGCCCGCACGTTTCCGAGAAGGCTACGGTTCTGGCAGACAAGAAAGGCCAGTTCGTTTTCAAGGTTGCTACTGACGCAACCAAGCTGGAAATCAAGAAGGCCGTCGAAAGCCTGTTCAGCGTGAAAGTGGAACGCGTTACTACCCTGAATGTTCTGGGTAAGAGCAAGCGTACCGCTCGCGGTCTGGGCAAGCGTAATGACTGGAAGAAGGCAGTTATCTCCCTTCAGCCAGGCCAAGATCTCGATTTCAGCAGCAGTGCTGAGTAAGGAAGGGGTGCATCATGGCAATCGTTAAATGCAAACCGACTTCCCCTGGCCGCCGTTTTGTGGTCAAGGTGGTCAACCAGGAGCTGCATAAAGGCGCTCCTCACGCACCGCTGCTCGAGAAGAAGTCGAAGTCTGGTGGTCGTAACAACAATGGCCGCATCACTACTCGTCACGTTGGTGGTGGTCATAAGCAGCATTACCGTCTGGTCGATTTTCGTCGCAACGACAAAGATGGCATCGCTGCCACTGTCGAGCGTATCGAATACGATCCAAACCGTACTGCTCACATCGCTCTGCTGCTGTACGCAGATGGCGAGCGTCGCTACATCATCGCCCCTAAAGGCGTGAGCGCTGGCGACCAGCTGATCGCAGGTGCTCTGGCACCGATCAAGCCGGGCAACGCTCTGCAGCTGCGCAACATTCCAGTTGGTAGCACCGTACACGGCATCGAACTGAAGCCAGGTAAAGGCGCGCAAATCGCTCGTTCGGCTGGTGCTTCGGCTCAGCTGGTCGCTCGTGAAGGTGTCTACGTGACCCTGCGTCTGCGTTCTGGTGAGATGCGTAAAGTGCTGGCTGAATGCCGTGCGACCCTGGGCGAAGTCTCGAACTCCGAGCACAGCCTGCGTTCGCTGGGTAAAGCTGGTGCCAAACGCTGGCGTGGCGTTCGCCCAACCGTTCGTGGTGTTGCCATGAACCCGGTTGACCACCCACATGGTGGTGGTGAAGGTCGTACCTCTGGTGGTCGTCATCCGGTATCGCCATGGGGCTTCCCGACTAAGGGCGCGAAGACTCGTGGTAATAAGCGTACCGACAAAATGATCGTCCGTCGTCGCAAGTAAATAGAGGGATACGACAGTGCCACGTTCTCTGAAAAAAGGTCCTTTTATTGATCTTCACCTACTGAAGAAGATCGAAGTGGCGGCGGAAAAGAACGATCGCAAACCAGTTAAGACCTGGTCGCGCCGTTCCATGATCCTGCCACAAATGGTCGGTCTGACCATTGCTGTGCATAACGGTCGTCAGCATGTTCCAGTTCTCGTGAACGAAGACATGGTCGGCCACAAACTGGGCGAGTTCGCCGGTACCCGTACATATCGCGGGCACGTGGCTGACAAGAAAGCCAAGCGTTAAGGGGTAAGGAACGATGGAAGTAGCCGCTAAGTTGTCGGGCGCTCGAATCTCCGCCCAGAAAGCCCGCTTGGTCGCCGACCAGATCCGCGGGAAGAAGGTGGGCGAAGCGCTCAACCTGTTGGCTTTCAGCAGTAAGAAAGCCGCCGAGATCATGAAGAAAGTGCTGGAGTCGGCCGTAGCCAACGCCGAGCATAACGAAGGCGCAGACGTTGATGACCTGAAGGTCTCTACCGTTTTCGTCAACGAAGGGCGTTCGCTGAAGCGCATCATGCCACGTGCCAAAGGCCGTGCTGATCGCATCGTCAAGCGGTCTTGCCATATCACTGTCAAGGTTGCTGACAAGTAACGGAGTCGAAGAGATGGGTCAGAAAGTACATCCCATTGGCATTCGCCTGGGAATCGTCAAGGAGCACACCTCCGTCTGGTACGCAGACGGTCGGACTTATGCGGACTATTTGCTCGCAGATCTGAATGTGCGTGAGTATCTCCAAGACAAACTAAAAAGCGCGTCCGTAAGCCGTATCGATATCCATCGTCCGGCTCAAACTGCACGCATCACCATCCACACCGCTCGTCCCGGCATCGTGATCGGCAAGAAAGGTGAAGATGTTGAGAAGCTGCGTCAGGACCTGACCAAGCAAATGGGTGTGCCTGTGCACATCAATATCGAAGAGATCCGCAAGCCGGAGCTCGACGGTATGCTGGTTGCGCAGAGCGTAGCTCAGCAGCTGGAGCGCCGCGTAATGTTCCGTCGTGCTATGAAGCGCGCCGTACAGAACGCCATGCGCATTGGTGCCAAAGGCATCAAAATCCAAGTGAGCGGTCGTCTCGGCGGTGCTGAAATCGCACGTACTGAATGGTATCGCGAAGGTCGTGTGCCACTGCACACCCTGCGTGCCGATATCGACTATGCCACCTACGAAGCTCACACCACTTACGGTGTGATCGGTGTGAAGGTTTGGATCTTCAAAGGCGAAGTAATTGGTGGTCGCCAAGAAGAGCTGAAGCCGCAAGCACCTGCGCCTCGTAAAAAAGCTGCTAAGTAAGGGGTACGCCAAATGTTGCAACCAAAGCGTACGAAGTTCCGCAAGCAAATGACCGGCCACAACCGTGGTCTGGCATTGCGCGGTAGCAAAGTCAGCTTCGGCGAGTTCGCGCTGAAGTCTGTTGCTCGTGGTCGTCTCACCGCTCGTCAGATCGAGTCAGCGCGTCGTGCTCTGACCCGTCACGTAAAACGTGGTGGCAAGATCTGGATCCGTGTATTCCCGGACAAGCCTATTTCCAAGAAGCCACTCGAAGTTCGGATGGGTAAAGGTAAGGGTAACGTCGAGTACTGGGTAGCCCAGATTCAGCCAGGCAAAGTCCTGTATGAAATCGAGGGTGTTTCTGAAGAGCTGGCGCGTGAGGCTTTCGCCCTGGCTGCTGCAAAGCTGCCGCTCGCCACCTCCTTTGTTAAACGGACGGTGATGTGATGAAAGCGAATGAACTTCGTGAAAAATCCGCACAGCAGCTGAACGAGCAACTGCTCGGCCTGCTGCGCGACCAGTTCAATCTGCGCATGCAGAAAGCAACTGGCCAGTTGGGGCAGTCTCATCTGCTCTCGCAAGTTAAGCGTGACATCGCTCGCGTGAAGACTGTGCTCAACCAGCAGGCAGGTAAGTAATCATGGCTGAAGCCGAAAAAACTGTCCGTACGCTGACTGGCCGTGTTGTCAGCGACAAGATGGACAAGACCATCACCGTTCTGATCGAGCGTCGCGTTAAGCACCCTATCTACGGTAAATACGTTAAGCGTTCGACTAAGCTGCACGCGCACGACGAAACCAATCAGTGCCACATCGGCGACAAAGTCACTATTCGTGAAACTCGTCCGATGGCCAAGACCAAGTCTTGGGCCCTGGTTGATGTTCTCGAACGCGCTGTGGAAGTCTAAGGGCTAGGGGTCGGAGAAATTATATGATTCAGACTCAATCCATGCTCGATGTGGCCGATAACAGCGGCGCTCGCCGTGTTATGTGCATCAAGGTGCTGGGTGGCTCCCATCGTCGTTACGCTGGTATCGGTGACATCATCAAAGTTACCGTCAAGGAAGCAATTCCTCGCGGTAAGGTGAAAAAAGGCCAAGTGATGACTGCTGTTGTAGTCCGCACTCGCCATGGTGTTCGTCGCGCAGACGGCTCCATCATCCGCTTTGATGGCAACGCTGCTGTTCTGTTGAACAACAAGCAAGAGCCGATCGGCACCCGTATCTTTGGGCCAGTGACCCGTGAACTTCGTAACGAGAAGTTCATGAAGATCGTCTCGCTCGCCCCAGAAGTGCTGTAAGGAGATCCGACATGCAAAAGATTCGTCGTGACGACGAGATCATCGTGATCGCCGGCAAAGACAAAGGTAAGCGCGGTAAGGTGCTTAAGGTTCTGGCTGACGACCGTCTGGTTGTTGGTGGCCTGAACCTGGTCAAGCGTCATACCAAGCCTAACCCGATGTCGGGCGTACAGGGCGGTATCGTCGAGAAAGAAGCGCCACTGCACGCTTCCAACGTCGCCATTTTCAACGGCGAAACCAACAAGGCTGACCGCGTTGGTTTCAAAGTAGAAGACGGCAAAAAAATTCGTGTCTTCAAGTCGACCCAAAAAGCGGTTGATGCTTGAACACTGCTAGGTAGAAGACCATGGCACGACTAAAAGAGATTTACCGGAAGGAAATCGCTCCGAAACTTAAGGAAGAACTTAAGCTTTCGAACGTGATGGAAGTTCCGCGCGTTACCAAAATCACCCTGAACATGGGTCTGGGCGAAGCGATCGGTGACAAGAAAGTCATCGAGCATGCTGTTGCTGACCTGGAAAAGATCACCGGCCAGAAAGTCGTTGTGACCTACGCTCGTAAATCCATCGCTGGCTTCAAAGTCCGCGAAGGATGGCCGATCGGCGTCAAAGTGACCCTGCGTCGTGAGCGTATGTACGAGTTCCTGGATCGTCTGCTGTCGATCTCCCTGCCTCGGGTTCGCGACTTCCGCGGCCTGAATGCCAAGTCCTTCGACGGTCGTGGCAACTACAGCATGGGCGTGAAAGAGCAGATCATTTTCCCGGAAATCGATTACGACAAGATCGATGCTCTCCGCGGTCTGGACATTACCCTGACCACCACTGCTAAGAACGATGATGAAGGCCGCGCTCTGCTGCGTGCTTTCAAATTCCCGTTCCGCAACTGATTGGAGTAGGAAAATGGCCAAGAAGAGCATGAAAAACCGTGAGCTGAAGCGTCAGCTCACCGTTGCCAAGTACGCCACCAAGCGTGCAGCGCTGAAAGCTATCATCGTGGATCTGAACGCAAGTCCAGAAGCTCGTTGGGAAGCTACCGTAGCTCTGCAGAAGCAGCCACGTGACGCAAGCGCTTCGCGCATGCGTAACCGCTGCCGCCTGACTGGTCGTCCGCACGGCGTTTACCGCAAGTTCGGCCTTGGCCGTAACAAGCTGCGTGAAGCTGCAATGCGTGGTGACGTACCAGGTCTGGTTAAAGCCAGCTGGTAATAGCTATCAAAGTCGCGGTGGTCGGGGTTGCAAGATCCCGATCGCCGGTGGCCTTGAACGTGAATCAAGCCCCTTTTGGGGCTTGATTCATTTCTGGGGTGTGTCTAGAATGACCGGCTCGCCTGAGCCCGTGTTTTTTTGCCCGGAATTTCTCGGCGACAGTTGTAGCCGCAAGGCTAATTCTTTTTGTATCAGGAGCATCTAGCCCATGAGTATGCAGGACCCGTTAGCGGACATGCTAACTCGAATCCGTAATGCCCAGATGGCTGAAAAGTCCGTCGTAAGCATGCCGTCTTCCACGCTGAAGGTGGCTGTAGCAAAAGTCCTGAAGGACGAAGGTTACATCGCGGGTTATCAGATCAGCAGCGAAATCAAACCTCTGCTGTCCATCGAGCTGAAATACTTCGAAGGCCGTCCGGTCATCGAAGAAGTGAAGCGCGTTAGCCGTCCAGGCCTGCGTCAGTACAAGTCCGTTGAAGAACTGCCGAAAGTACGTGGCGGTCTTGGCGTGTCTATCGTCTCCACCAACAAAGGTGTGATGACTGATCGTGCTGCGCGCGCTGCCGGTGTCGGCGGCGAAGTTCTTTGCACTGTGTTCTAAGGGGGGATAAGCATGTCTCGCGTCGCTAAGAACCCCGTTAAGCTGCCAGCTGGTGTCGAAGTTAAATTCGCCGGCCAACAGCTTTCGGTGAAGGGTGCCAAGGGCACTCTCGAACTGAACGTTCACTCGTCCGTTGAAATTGTTGAGGAAGCTGGTGAGCTGCGTTTTGCTGCTCGCAATGGCGACCAACAAACTCGCGCAATGGCCGGTACCACTCGTGCTCTGGTAAACAACATGGTCCAAGGCGTAAGCCAAGGCTTCGAGCGCAAGCTCCAGCTGGTCGGTGTTGGTTACAAGGCACAGGCAAAAGGCACAGTGCTGAACCTGGCCCTCGGCTTCTCGCATCCAGTGGATTACGAACTGCCGGAAGGCATCACCGCTGAGACTCCTAGCCAGACCGATATCCTGATCAAGGGCATCGATAAGCAGCTGGTAGGTCAAGTGGCCGCTGAGATCCGCGACTTCCGTCCACCAGAGCCTTACAAAGGCAAAGGTGTGCGCTACGCGGACGAAGTCGTCCGTCGTAAAGAAGCCAAGAAGAAGTAGGGCATAGCAAATGACCGACAAAAAAGTTACTCGACTGCGTCGCGCTCGCAAAGCACGCCTGAAAATGCACGAACTCGAAGTCGTGCGTCTCTGCGTGTTCCGCTCTTCGCAGCACATCTACGCCCAGGTCATTTCGGCCGACGGCAACAAAGTCCTGGCAAGTGCCTCGACTTTGGATAAAGAACTGCGTGATGGCGCCACTGGCAACATCGACGCGGCCACTAAGGTTGGCCAGCTGGTCGCTACGCGTGCGAAAGCCGCTGGCGTCTCGCAGGTGGCTTTCGACCGCTCTGGCTTCAAGTACCACGGCCGCGTCAAGGCGCTGGCTGATGCTGCTCGTGAAGCTGGGCTGGAGTTCTAAGTTATGTCAAATAACGACCAAAAGCGCGACGAAGGCTACATCGAGAAGCTGGTTCAAGTTAACCGCGTAGCCAAAACCGTAAAAGGCGGCCGTATCTTCACTTTTACCGCGTTGACCGTGGTTGGTGATGGTAAAGGCCGTGTTGGCTTCGGCCGTGGCAAGTCGCGTGAAGTGCCTGCTGCGATCCAGAAGGCAATGGAAGCTGCTCGCCGCAACATGATCCAAGTTGATCTGAACGGCACTACTCTGCAGTACGCAATGAAGTCCGCTCACGGCGCTTCCAAGGTGTACATGCAACCTGCCTCTGAAGGTACCGGTATCATCGCTGGCGGCGCTATGCGTGCTGTTCTCGAAGTTGCTGGCGTTCAGAACGTTCTGGCCAAATGCTACGGCTCGACTAACCCAGTAAACGTGGTTCACGCCACTTTCAAGGGTTTGAAGGCTATGCAGTCCCCTGAATCCATTGCCGCCAAGCGTGGCAAAAGCGTCCAGGAGATCATCTGATCATGGCTACCGTAAAAGTAACGCTGATCAAAAGCATGACCGGCCGTATCCCTAACCACAAACTGTGCGTTAAGGGTCTGGGTCTGCGTCGCATCGGTCACACTGTAGAAGTCCAAGATACTCCCGAGAATCGCGGGATGATCAACAAGGCTTACTACATGCTGCGTGTCGAGGGTTAATCGATGAAACTCAATGATCTGAGTCCAGCGCCGGGTTCCCGTCGCGAAAAGCATCGTCCGGGCCGTGGTATCGGTAGTGGTTTGGGTAAGACTGGTGGCCGTGGTCACAAAGGTCAGACTTCCCGCTCCGGTGGCACCATTGCTCCAGGCTTTGAAGGCGGTCAACAGCCGCTGCATCGTCGCCTGCCGAAGTTCGGTTTCGTTTCCCTGAAGGCCATGGACCGCGCAGAAGTGCGTCTGTCCGAGCTGGCTAAAGTGGAAGGCGACATCGTCACCGTGCAGTCCCTGAAAGATGCCAACGTGATTAATCAAAACGTACAGCGTGTGAAAATCATGCTGTCCGGCGAAGTTACTCGCGCTGTGACTATCAAGGGCATCGCAGCCACCAAAGGTGCGCGTGCGGCTATCGAAGCAGCTGGCGGCAAGTTCGAGGAATAAATGGCTAAGCAAGGTGCTCTCTCTGCGCTCGGCAAAGGCGGTATGTCTGAACTCTGGGCTCGTCTGCGTTTTCTGTTCCTGGCGATTATCGTCTACCGAATAGGCGCACACATCCCGGTTCCAGGTATCAACCCTGACCGACTCGCAGACCTGTTTCGACAGAATGAGGGGACCATTCTTAGCTTGTTCAACATGTTTTCCGGCGGCGCGCTGGAGCGGATGAGCATCTTTGCACTGGGGATCATGCCGTACATCTCGGCATCGATCATCATGCAACTGATGACCGCCGTCAGCCCGCAGCTGGAGCAGTTGAAGAAGGAAGGTGAAGCTGGCCGTCGCAAGATCAGCCAGTACACCCGCTACGGCACTGTCATCCTGGCCCTGGTTCAAGCTATCGGCATGTCCGTTGGTCTGGCGGGTCAGGGTGTTGCGTTCACTGGTGACTTTGGCTTCCATTTCGTCGCGGTATCCACTTTTGTGGCTGGTGCGATGTTCATGATGTGGCTGGGTGAGCAGATTACTGAGCGTGGTGTTGGCAACGGTATCTCGATGTTGATTTTCGCAGGTATCGTCGCCGGTCTTCCGAGAGCGATCGGGCAGTCTTTCGAGTCTGCGCGTCAGGGTGATATCAATATTTTTGCCCTGGTTGCGATCGGTTTGCTGGCAGTAGCGATTATCGGTTTTGTGGTGTTCATTGAGCGTGGCCAGCGTCGTATTGCTGTTCACTACGCCAAGCGTCAGCAGGGCCGTAAGGTGTTTGCTGCGCAGACCAGCCACTTGCCGCTGAAAGTGAATATGGCCGGTGTTATTCCTGCTATCTTCGCGAGCAGCATTTTGCTGTTTCCGGCTTCGTTGGGTGCCTGGTTCGGTCAGTCTGAAGGTATGGGCTGGTTGCAGGACATCTCGCAGTCGATCGCTCCTGGTCAGCCGTTGAATATTCTGCTGTTTAGTGCAGGGATTATTTTCTTCTGCTTCTTCTATACGGCGTTGATGTTCAATCCGAAAGACGTAGCGGAAAACCTGAAGAAGTCCGGTGCCTTTATTCCGGGCATCCGTCCGGGTGAGCAGTCGGCGCGCTACATTGATGGCGTTCTGACCCGCTTGACCATGTTCGGTGCTCTATATATGACGGCCGTCTGCCTGTTGCCCCAGTTCCTGGTGGTTGCTGCAAACGTTCCGTTCTACCTTGGCGGGACCTCGTTGCTGATCGTGGTCGTGGTTGTTATGGACTTTATGTCGCAAGTACAATCGCACCTCGTTTCCCACCAGTACGAATCCCTGATGAAGAAAGCCAACCTGAAGGGTTACGGCAGCGGCATGCTGCGCTAATCCATAAGGTTCGAGGAGTTGGTGATGAAAGTTCGTGCATCGGTGAAAAAGCTGTGCCGTAACTGCAAGATTATTCGCCGCGAAGGTGTTGTTCGAGTAATTTGCAGCGCGGAACCGCGTCACAAACAGCGCCAAGGCTGAGTGTGATTGTGCTTCAAGCCCGGCAGCTAGTGCGCTGCCGGGTTGATTATTTGTTATTACAGCGATATTATCTCGCGCCCTATTTCTTGGCTTCCGGGGCGTAGGTAGCTGTCAATTGGAGTCCCACTGAATGGCCCGTATTGCAGGCGTTAACATTCCAGATAACAAGCATACTGTTATCTCGCTGACCTACATCTATGGTGTTGGTCGCACTACTGCGCAGAAAATCTGTGCGGTGACTGGGGTCAACCCAGCGGCGAAGATCAAGGATCTGAGCGACGAGCAAATTGAACAGCTGCGTGGCGAAGTGGCGAAGTTCACCACTGAAGGTGACCTGCGTCGCGAAATCAACATGAAAATCAAACGCTTGATGGATCTGGGCTGCTACCGCGGTCTGCGCCATCGTCGTGGTCTGCCAGTACGCGGTCAGCGTACCAAGACCAACGCGCGTACTCGCAAAGGTCCGCGTAAGCCGATCCGCAAGTAATCGCACCAGCGAATCGACAGGAATTTAGTCATGGCAAAACCTGCTGCTCGTCCTCGTAAAAAGATTAAAAAGACAGTGGTTGATGGCATCGCCCACATCCACGCGTCTTTCAACAACACCATCGTGACCATCACCGACCGTCAAGGTAACGCTCTTTCCTGGGCAACCTCCGGTGGTTCGGGTTTCCGCGGTTCTCGCAAGTCCACCCCGTTCGCTGCTCAAGTAGCTGCTGAGCGTGCTGGTCAAGCTGCGCTGGAATATGGCCTGAAAAACCTCGACGTTAACGTCAAGGGCCCAGGTCCAGGTCGTGAATCCGCAGTCCGCGCTTTGAACGGCTGTGGCTACAAGATCGCCAGCATCACCGACGTGACGCCAATCCCGCACAACGGGTGCCGTCCGCCGAAGAAGCGCCGCGTGTAATCCAGGAGATTGTAAAGAATGGCTCGTTACATTGGTCCAAAATGCAAACTGGCTCGTCGCGAAGGCACCGATCTCTTCCTGAAGAGCGGCGTGCGCGCTATCGAATCCAAGTGCAACATCGAAGCAGCTCCTGGCATCCACGGCCAGCGTCGCGGTCGTCAATCCGACTACGGCACCCAGCTGCGTGAAAAGCAAAAAGTTCGTCGTATCTACGGCGTACTCGAGCGTCAATTCAGCGGCTACTACAAACAAGCAGCTGGCAAGAAGGGCGCAACCGGCGAAAACCTGTTGCAACTGCTCGAATGCCGTCTGGACAACGTTGTATACCGCATGGGCTTCGGTTCTACTCGTGCCGAATCCCGTCAGCTGGTATCGCACAAGTCGATCAGCGTAAACGGTCAGACCGTTAACGTCCCGTCTTTCCAGGTTCGTGCTGGTGACGTGGTCGCTGTCCGCGAGAAAGCAAAAAACCAACTTCGCATTGTCCAAGCTCTCGATCTGTGTGCTCAACGTGGCCGCGTAGAATGGGTAGAAGTAGACACTGAGAAGAAGTCGGGCGTTTTCAAGAACGTTCCAGCTCGCAGTGATCTGTCCGCCGACATCAACGAAAGCCTGATTGTCGAGCTCTACTCCAAGTAAGGGCTAGAAAATAGGTGCATCCATGCAGATTTCGGTAAATGAGTTCCTGACACCCCGCCACATTGATGTGCAGGTTGTCAGTCCAACCCGCGCCAAGATCACCCTCGAGCCTCTCGAGCGTGGTTTTGGCCACACCCTGGGCAACGCGCTGCGCCGCATCCTGTTGTCCTCAATGCCCGGCTGTGCAGTAGTCGAGGCCGAGATTGACGGTGTGCTCCACGAGTACAGCGCCATCGAAGGTGTACAGGAAGACGTAATTGAAATCCTGTTGAACCTTAAAGGTCTGGCTATCAAGCTGCACGGCCGTGACGAAGTTACGCTGACCTTGTCGAAGAAGGGTTCGGGGGTGGTTACCGCTGCCGATATTCAGCTGGATCATGATGTCGAGATCGTTAATCCCGATCACGTAATCGCTAACCTGGCGTCTAACGGCGCCCTGAACATGAAGCTCGTAGTAGCTCGTGGTCGTGGTTATGAACCGGCCGACTCGCGTCAGAGCGATGAAGACGAAAGCCGCAGCATTGGTCGCTTGCAGCTCGATTCTTCGTTCAGCCCGGTTCGCCGCATCGCATACGTGGTGGAAAACGCCCGTGTCGAGCAGCGTACTAACCTGGACAAGCTGGTTATTGATCTGGAAACCAACGGTACTCTGGATCCTGAAGAGGCTATCCGTCGTGCTGCAACCATCCTGCAACAGCAGTTGGCTGCGTTCGTCGACCTCAAAGGTGACAGTGAGCCAGTGGTAGTCGAGCAGGAAGACGAGATCGATCCGATCCTGCTTCGCCCGGTTGACGATCTGGAACTGACTGTACGTTCGGCTAACTGCCTTAAGGCGGAAAACATTTACTACATCGGCGACCTGATTCAGCGTACCGAAGTAGAACTGTTGAAGACTCCGAACCTCGGCAAGAAATCCTTGACTGAAATCAAGGACGTTCTGGCCTCCCGCGGTCTGTCCCTCGGCATGCGCCTCGACAACTGGCCGCCTGCAAGTCTTAAGAAGGACGACAAGGCGACTGCCTGATCGTCGTAATCACCGAACGTTGTGTTTGGTAAGGAATGAACCATGCGTCATCGTAAAAGTGGGCGTCACCTGAGCCGCACCAGCTCGCACCGCAAGGCCATGTTCCAGAACATGGCGGTGTCGCTGTTCGAGCACGAGCTGATCAAAACTACACTGCCGAAAGCTAAAGAACTGCGCCGCGTTGCCGAGCCGCTGATCACTTTGGCTAAGACAGACAGCCTGGCTAACCGCCGTCTGGCTTTCGACCGTACTCGTTCGAAAGCTATCGTTGGTAAGCTCTTCAACGACCTGGGCAAGCGCTACGCTACCCGTGAGGGTGGCTACCTGCGCATCCTCAAGTGCGGTTTCCGCGCTGGCGACAACGCTCCTATGGCGTACGTTGAACTGGTTGATCGTGCTGTCGGCGGTGAAGCTGTATCCGCTGAGTAAGACGTCAGTCTGAAACAAGAAACCGGGCCTAGTGCCCGGTTTTTTGTGTCTGTATGTATTAGATATTTCTATCGTTAGCTAATGTGTAATGCATTGGATGTTGTAATACTGCTGGTCAATACTCTTTGTCAGCCGATTAGCCGGCAGTTTCACAGACTGACAGAGGAAGATTGAGCATGAGCCAGACCAAAACTCTTACTACCGCAAGTGGCGCTCCTGTCGCTGATAACCAGAACTCCCGTTCCGCCGGCCCCCGGGGCCCTTTGCTTCTCGACGATTTTCACCTGATCGAAAAGCTCGCCCATTTCAACCGCGAGAATATTCCGGAGCGTCGCGTGCACGCCAAGGGCTCGGGCGCCTATGGTACTTTCACCGTTTCTCGCGATATCACCCAATACACCAGTGCCAAGTTGTTTGAGGCGGTAGGCAAGAAGACTCCGACCTTTCTGCGTTTCTCCACAGTAGGTGGCGAACGTGGCTCGGCTGACACCGAGCGCGATCCGCGCGGCTTTGCCCTCAAGTTCTACACCGAAGAAGGCAACTGGGACATCGTTGGCAACAACACCCCGGTATTCTTCATCCGTGACCCGCTGAAGTTCCCTGACTTTATCCACACGCAAAAGCGCCTCCCTCAGAGCAACCTGAAAAGCGCCCAGATGATGTGGGATTTCTGGTCGCATTCGCCTGAGGCGCTGCATCAGGTGACCATCCTGTTCTCCGATCGGGGCATTCCAGACGGTTACCGTCATATGCACGGCTTTGGCAGTCACACCTATAGCCTGATCAACGCCAAGGGCGAGCGGCACTGGGTCAAGTGGCACTACAAGACCAAGCAGGGTATCAAGAACCTCGCGCCGGCAGAGGCTGCACGTTTGGCAGGTACCGACCCGGATTACGCCCAGCGCGACCTGTTCAACGCCATCGAGCGCGGTGATTTTCCGAAGTGGAGCGTATGCATCCAGGTCATGACCGAAGCTCAGGCCGCTGGACATTACGAGAACCCGTTCGATGTGACCAAGACCTGGTCGCAGAAGGAGTTCCCGCTGATCGAAGTCGGTGAGCTGGAGCTGAACCGCAACCCGCTGAACTATTTTGCGGAGGTTGAGCAAGCGGCATTCGGGCCTAGCAACATGGTCCCGGGCGTAGGCCTTTCGCCAGACCGCATGCTGCAGGGGCGGGTATTCGCTTATGCGGATGCGCACCGCTACCGTGTCGGTACCAACCACCAGCAGTTGCCGGTGAACGCTCCATTGAGCCCGGTGAATAGTTACCAGCGCGACGGATCCATGGCTTTTGGTAGCAATGGTGGTGCCGCACCCAACTACGAGCCCAACAGCTACAGCGCTGCGCCGAAGCAGGCTCCACGCTATGCGGAACCGCCCTTGGCGCTTAGCGGTGCCGCGGATCGCTACGATCATCGTGAAGACACCGACTATTACAGCCACGCGGGAGCTCTGTTCCGCCTCATGAATGACGAACAGAAGGCTCTGTTGATCAACAATATTGCTGGTGCGATGACGGGTGTGACGGCTGATGTGGTTGATCGTCAGCTGCAACATTTCTACAAGGCTGACCCGGCTTACGGCGAAGGTATTGCCAATGCCTTGGGCGTATCGCTCAAGTAAGTCTAAATAAGAAGCAGAACCGCCCTCATTAGGGCGGTTTTTGCGTTATTTCTACTGGTTTTCTCAGATATTCTTAACTTTTCTAGCTGTTTCTAAGTGACCTGCAAGTCAGCTTGGTTCAAACTATCCACTTTCAAGCAGGGAGATTTAGGGCGATGCAAGGTCACCCGGACGTAATCGATTACCTCAACACGTTGCTGACGGGCGAACTGGCAGCACGCGACCAATATTTCATTCATTCGCGGATGTATGAAGACTGGGGCTTCACCAAGCTCTATGAACGTATCAACCACGAAATGGAAGAGGAGGCGCAACACGCCGATGCCCTGATGCGTCGCATTCTGATGCTCGAAGGCACACCACGCATGCGCCCCGATGATCTAGACACTGGGACCACCGTGCCCGAGATGCTGGCCAGCGACCTGCGCCTGGAATACAAGGTCCGCGCTGCGCTGTGCAAAGGCATCGAGCTGTGCGAACTGCACAAGGACTACGTCAGCCGCGACATCCTGCGTATTCAGTTGGCAGATACCGAGGAAGATCACACCTACTGGCTGGAGAAGCAGTTGGGCCTGATCAAGTCCATCGGGTTGGAAAACTACCTGCAATCGCAGTTCTGATTGCGTTAGCTGTGGTGGCCTGTTCGCGAGCAAGCTCGCTCCTACGGGAAACACAGCAACCCATAGAGACAAAAAAAGCCCCTGGCACCGTCAAGTGCCAGGGGCTTTTTCATGGGCCTCAGGCGCGGTCGCGAGTCAGCAACGGCTTGAGGTAGTGCCCGGTGTGGGACTGCGGCATCTCCGCAACCTGCTCCGGGGTACCGACGGCGATGATCTGGCCGCCCTTGGAGCCGCCTTCCGGCCCCAGGTCCACCAGCCAGTCGGCGGTCTTGATCACATCCAGGTTGTGTTCGATTACCACCACGGTGTTGCCGTGGTCGCGCAGGCGGTGCAACACGTCCAGCAGCTGCTGGATATCCGCAAAGTGCAGGCCTGTGGTTGGCTCATCGAGTATGTACAGGGTCTTGCCGGTGTCGCGCTTGGACAGCTCGCGGGACAGCTTGACCCGCTGGGCCTCGCCGCCGGACAAGGTTGTCGCCGACTGGCCGAGCTTGATGTAGGACAGGCCCACATCCATCAGCGTCTGCAGCTTGCGCGCCAGGGCCGGCACTGGATCGAAGAACTCGCGAGCCTCCTCGATGGTCATTTCCAGTACCTCGTGGATGCTCTTGCCCTTGTACTTGATCTCCAGGGTCTCGCGGTTGTAGCGCTTGCTCTTGCACACGTCGCAGGGCACGTAGATGTCCGGCAGGAAGTGCATCTCCACCTTGATCAAACCATCGCCCTGGCAGGCTTCGCAGCGCCCGCCCTTGACGTTGAAGGAGAAGCGCCCAGGCCCGTAGCCTCGGGAGCGCGACTCGGGCACTCCGGCAAACAGCTCGCGGATCGGCGTGAACAACCCGGTGTAGGTCGCCGGGTTGGAGCGCGGAGTACGACCGATCGGGCTCTGGTCGATGTCCACCACTTTATCCAGGTGCTGCAGGCCGTTGATGCTGTCATGCGGCGCCGCTTCCAGCGTGGTTGCTCCGTTCAGCGCCGTGGCGCTCAAGGGGAACAGGGTGTTGTTGATCAGCGTCGACTTGCCCGAGCCGGATACCCCGGTGACGCAGGTCAGCAGGCCAATCGGGATTTCCAGGTCGACATTGCGCAGGTTATTGCCGCGCGCGCCCTTGAGGGTCAGGGAAAGCTTCTTGTTGCGCGGCGTACGCTTGGCCGGCACCACGATCTTCACCCGACCGGACAGGTACTTGCCGGTCAGGGAGTCCGGGTGCGCCATGACTTCCGCGGCAGTACCTTCGGCCACGATGCGCCCGCCATGCACACCGGCACCCGGGCCGATGTCCACCACGTAGTCGGCCAGGCGAATGGCGTCTTCATCGTGTTCAACCACGATCACCGTGTTGCCGATATCCCGCAGGTGTTTCAGGGTGCCCAGCAGTCGGTCATTGTCCCGTTGGTGCAGGCCGATGGATGGCTCGTCGAGGATGTACATCACCCCGACCAGGCCCGCGCCGATCTGGCTGGCCAGGCGGATACGCTGGGCCTCGCCGCCGGACAGGGTATCGGCGCTGCGGTCCAGGGTCAGGTAGTCGAGCCCGACGTTGACCAGGAACTGCAGGCGTTCGCGGATTTCCTTGAGAATCTTGTCGGCGATTTCGCCGCGGCGCCCAGTCAGTTTCAGGGTGCCGAAATAGTGGGTGGCATCGCCGATGGGCAGGCTGGTGACCGCCGGCAGGGTCTTCTCGCCCACCCACACGTGCCGCGCTTCGCGACGCAGGCGCGTGCCGCGGCAATCCGGGCAGGGCTGGGTGCTGAGGAACTTGGCCAGTTCTTCACGCACGGTGGCCGACTCGGTTTCCCGGTAGCGACGCTCCAGGTTCGGCACTATCCCTTCGAACGGGTGGGACCGCTTGACGATGTCGCCCCGGTCATTGAGGTACTTGAAGTCGACATTCTGCGTACCGCTGCCATGCAGGATGACTTTCTGCTGATCCGCCGGCAGTTGATTGAACGGCACTTCAAGGCTGAAACCGTAATGTGCGGCCAGCGAGCCGAGCATCTGGAAGTAATAGACATTGCGCCGATCCCAGCCGCGGATCGCCCCTTCGGCCAGAGTCAGCTCGCCATTGACCAGGCGCTTGATGTCGAAGAACTGCTTGACCCCCAGGCCGTCACAGGTCGGGCAGGCACCTGCCGGGTTGTTGAAGGAGAACAGCTTGGGTTCCAGCTCGCTGATGGCATGACCGCAGATCGGGCAGGCGAAGCGCGCGGAGAAGATCATCTCTTCGCCCGGCTCGTCGTCCATCGGCGCCACCAGGGCAATCCCGTCTGCCAGCTTCAGCGCAGTTTCAAAGGATTCGGCCAGGCGCTGCTGCAGGTCGGCGCGGACCTTGAAGCGGTCGACCACCACATCGATGGAGTGCTTCTTCTGTTTATCCAGCTTCGGCAATTCGTCCAGCTCGAACAGCTTGCCGTTGACTCGGGCACGGACGAAGCCCTGGGCCCGCAATTCTTCGAAGACCGACAGGTGTTCACCCTTGCGCTCGCGAATTACCGGCGCCAACAGCATCAGCTTGCTGCCTTCAGGCTGGGCCAGCACCAGGTCGACCATCTGGCTGACGGTCTGGGCTTCCAGCGGGATGTCGTGGTCCGGGCAACGCGGAGTGCCGACGCGGGCATAGAGCAGGCGCAGGTAGTCGTAGATTTCGGTGATGGTGCCGACGGTGGAGCGCGGGTTGTGGGAGGTGGATTTCTGTTCGATGGAAATCGCCGGCGACAGGCCCTCGATGGTGTCGACATCGGGCTTTTCCATCATCGACAGGAACTGGCGGGCATAGGCCGACAGCGACTCGACATAGCGGCGCTGGCCTTCGGCATACAGCGTGTCGAAAGCCAGGGACGACTTGCCGGACCCAGACAGCCCGGTGATGACGATCAACTTGTCCCGTGGCAGGGTCAGGTCGATGTTCTTCAGGTTGTGGGTGCGGGCCCCACGAATCAGAATCTTGTCCAAAAGTGGCCTCGATCGGCGGGCGTAAAGGCAGGAGTATAAAACCAAATACTGGATGGATGCACACTATCGTTCGGTGCTTTTTTGATCGCTGGCAAGGGCCGCGCGGCAAAGCGTCGCCATATACCCCCTCAATCGATCCGACTGGTAGAATCGCCGCCGGTTCACATGAGGTTTATCCATGCACGATCCCCACAACGAACGCATGAGTGGCAGCGAGACCCGCGCGGCAAGCGGGCTGGCCCTGGTGTTCGCCTTCCGTATGCTTGGCATGTTCATGGTACTGCCGGTCCTGGCGACCTATGGAATGGATCTCGCAGGAGCGACCCCGACGCTGATCGGGCTGGCGATTGGTGCCTACGGCCTGACCCAGGCAGTGTTCCAGATTCCCTTCGGGATCATTTCCGACCGCATCGGCCGGCGCCCGGTCATTTACCTGGGGTTGATCGTGTTCGCCCTGGGCAGCGTGCTGGCGGCCAATGCCGATTCGATCTGGGGCGTGATTGCCGGACGTATCTTGCAGGGCGCCGGGGCGATTTCCGCGGCCGTGATGGCGCTGCTCTCCGACCTGACCCGCGAGCAGCACCGGACCAAGGCGATGGCCATGATCGGCATGACCATTGGCCTGTCTTTCGCCGTGGCCATGGTGGTCGGCCCGCTGCTGACCCGCAGTTTCGGTCTTTCGGGGCTGTTCCTGGCTACCGGCGCCATGGCCCTGGTGGGCATCCTGATCATCGCCTTCATGGTGCCGCGCTCCACCGGGCCGCTGCAGCACCGCGAATCCGGAGTGGCGCGCCAAGCGCTGGTCCCGACCCTCAAGCATCCCGATCTGCTGCGCCTGGATCTTGGTATCTTCGTGTTGCACGCGATGCTGATGTCGAGCTTCGTTGCCTTGCCCCTGGCGCTGGTGGAAAAAGCCGGCCTGCCCAAGGAACAGCACTGGTGGGTCTACCTCACCGCGTTGCTGATTTCCTTCTTCGCCATGATCCCGTTCATCATCTACGGCGAGAAGAAACGCAAAATGAAACGAGTTCTGTTGGGCGCGGTCAGTACGCTGCTGCTCACCGAGCTATTCTTCTGGCAGTTCGGCGACAGTTTGCGGGCGCTGGTGATTGGCACCGTGGTGTTCTTCACGGCCTTCAACCTGTTGGAAGCGTCCTTGCCGTCGCTGATCAGCAAGGTTTCACCGGCCGGTGGCAAGGGCACGGCGATGGGGGTGTATTCCACCAGCCAATTCCTCGGTTCGGCGCTGGGCGGCATCCTCGGCGGCTGGTTGTTCCAGCATGGCGGTTTGTCGGTTGTGTTCCTCGGATGCGCAGGTCTGGCTGCACTCTGGCTGGCCTTTGCTGTTACCATGCGCGAGCCCCCGTATGTGACGAGCCTGCGCTTGCCGTTATCGCCCGAAGCGATCCGCGAAGCCGGCCTGGTCGAGCGCCTGAAGGCCGTTGTTGGGGTAACAGATGCCGTGGTGGTGGCCGAAGAGGCCGCCATTTACATCAAATTGGACACCGAATTATTGGATCGCACGACCCTCGAGCAGCTGGTCAATCCAGCGCCGTCGGCGCGCGAAGCCTAGGAGAACGTTATGGCCCGTGGGGTTAACAAAGTCATATTGGTCGGCACTTGCGGCCAGGATCCCGAAGTTCGCTACCTGCCTAACGGTAACGCCGTGACCAACCTGAGTCTGGCCACCAGCGAGCAGTGGACCGACAAGCAGACCGGTCAGAAGGTCGAGCGCACCGAATGGCACCGTGTGTCGATGTTCGGCAAGGTGGCCGAGATCGCCGGCGAGTACCTGCGCAAAGGTTCGCAGGTCTACATCGAAGGCAAGCTGCAGACCCGCGAGTGGGAAAAAGACGGTATCAAGCGTTACACCACCGAGATCATTGTCGACATGCAGGGCACCATGCAGCTGCTGGGTGGCCGTCCACAGGGCGACCAGCAGGGCCAGGGCGGCATGTCCAACTCGGCACCGCGTCCTCAACAATCGCGTCCTGCGCCGCAACCTCAGCGTGAGTCGCGTCCAGCGCCACAGCAGGCCGCTCCGCAGCCGGCACCGGATTTCGACAGCTTTGATGACGATATTCCGTTCTGATCGCCTTTTCCGGCGTTCAGCAGCGATGACAAAGGGGCCCCGTACAGGGCCCCTTTTTCATGCCGGATGGTTTTCTTGCGCGGCGTTGCTGCCGCTTCAAAGCTGCACCCGGCGCAAGCGTCCGCTCAGGGCCACCACCTGCTGATCCGCCGTGGGAATCGGCCGTCCACTCAGGCCCATGCCTTCGCTGACCAGCACCGCGCCCTCGACACAACACAGGTTGGACGGCGTATCCAGGCCCTGGGCAAGTACTTGCACGCGGCGTTGCTGCAAATCGCAACGCAGCAGGCGGCCGCTGAAGCGGGCAAAGCCGCCGTGCAGCACTTCGCCGGACCAGTCGGGCTGCAGGGGCTGCAACAGGCGGTCGCACAGTTCCAGCACCAGAATCCGCCCTAGTGGGTCCAGTGCCAGCCCGGTGGGCAGTTGCAGCCCGCGAATCAGCACTTCGATTCGACCGCTGGCCGGCCAGACGCGAATCACCTGGCCGGCCTTGTCGGCGAAGTCGATGCCCTTGCGCGCCGGGTCGCGATGCAGTTCTCCGGAGAACAGGCTGATCAGCACGGCATCGGTCTGCGGTTCGTGGACCAGGGTCACGGGGACCGCTTCCTGGCCTTGATCCAGGTCGGGCAACTGGGCCAGGACCTGCTCGCCGGCTTCGGTGAACTCCACCAGTTGGTTGGTATCGGGCTTGACCGCCAGCCAGCTTCGGCGCGCGGGGTGATAGCACAACGAGTTGAGATTGCCGCGGCTGTGGAACAGTGGCTCGGGCGGGCTGTATTGCAGGTCCAGGAGCTTCGACCCGGCGACGTAGTCGGTCTGGCTGACCAGGTAGCGCCCGGCACCGAAGGCGATGTCCGACAGGCCCATGATCTCGTCGCGCAGCATGCGCGCCTGCATGTTCATCGAGCGAAAGCCCTGGGCCAGGACCTCGGGTGGCCGGTAACCGCCGGGGGCCTGCGGATCGGGTCGCAAGCGGCTGACGCGGCCGCTGAACGCTTGATCCGGCAGGCCTGAGCCGGCTTCCACCAGCAGCAGGCTACCCTCCGCTTCCACGCAGACCCCGCGGGGGTTGAGCAGGCCTTCGGCGATGATGCTGCCGGGGCGCAGCAGCGGTTCCGGCTGGGCGGGAATATGCAAAGCAACGGGCATGGTCTTCTCCTTTCAAGGCCGCCAGGGCGTGCCATTGAGATAGGCCGCCAGCAGCTCTCGTTGGCTCGGCGACATCGAGCGCACCACCGACATGTAGAGGGTGGTGTTGTGGTACTCGGGGGATATCCGGGCCAGGATCGCCTGCTTGTAGCCCATCACGGCATCGGGCTGGTTGAGTTGGATGTAACGGGACATGGCGGGGAAGGCCAGGTAGTGAAAGCGCAAGACGTTCTGATAGGCCTGCTCCCAGGTGATGAGGCTGCCGGCGGGAATGCCGAAGTCGGTCTGGGCGTATTTGCGGAAGTTGCTGAAGCTCTGGCTCAGCGGATGGCTGCCGAGGTTGTAGTTCAGCGTGGTAAAGCCGGCCTGGCCACTGGAGCCGGCAACCGGGACGACGTTGAAGCTCACCGAGGGTTGACCGGCCGGCACCGTCAGTGCGGTCGGAAACTCCAGGAAGTCCCAGTAGCGGGTGGCCTCGTAAACGGAGGTTGCCGAAGCGGCGATGCTGATCGGTGTGTCCGTCGGCACCGGGGCTCCCAGGTAACGGGCTTGCAAGGTGATCTGGACCCCCGAGTTGTTCGGGTCGAAGTAGCTGTTGCGCTGGTCGCTGTAGACCCGGTAGGGGCATTCGGGCGCCGATAGCGCTGGATTGCGGGCATTCCCGGGGGCGCTGATGCACAAGGGCGTGCTCTGCACCAGTTGGGTCTGGGCCGTGTCGAGCGGCACGTCGACGATTCCGCCGTAGCGGTAGTAGTCCTGCAGGATCGGGGCGCTGGGTTCGAAGCTCGCCAGGGCGGTCTCGCCCGCGGCGACGGTGACGGTCCCGTAGTCGGCGTTGGGTCCGATGGGGCTGGTGATATCGTCGCGCACGGCCCTGAACCGCTGCTTGGGGATCAGGTTGACCATGTCGATGCTCAGTTGCCCGTTGGCGACCTCGGCATAGGCGACGCTGGTGATGTTCAGGTCCTGGTCGGCATTGATGATCTGGCGGCCCGGCGGGCAGATCTGCGGCTCATCGGCATAGGCCGTGGCCAGGGTGCCGATGACCCGGCCAATGCTCGGGTTGGGGCTGAACTGGTTGGCGGCGTAGTCCGCGTTCAGTTGGTCGGTGGTCAGAGTCGGGCACATTTCGAACATCACGAAACGCAGCACGATCCCGCTGGCGTTGGGTGCCTCGATCAGGGCCTTGAGCCCGGCGCTGTCCTTGTTGTAGCTGACGATGCTGCTCAGTGGAAAAGTCAGTTGAAAGGTGCCGCTGCCATGAAAGGAGCCGGGAGCGTCCATGCTCCTGGGCTCCAGGACTCGAGTGTTGACGTCGAAACTGCTGCAGACCGCGTTCCAGCGGATCAGGAGTTGGGGGTTGCTGCTGTTGCCGATCTGCAAGCCGCCGACAAAGATCTGGGTGGTGGTGGTCGCCGTGGGGTCGAGGTCGACCATCATCGGGCCGGAATAGGGGCCTTGCCCGGTGCCGGGGGTCACCGAGCCGAGCAGGTACACCGGCTGGCCGACCATGTCCCCTTCCAGCGCGATGTTGCCCGGGGTGCCCTGGGAGCTGATCAGCGCGTTGTGCAGCGTCACCACGTGTTCACCGTAGTGGTTCCAGCCGCCGGCGGTGTAGCGGCTGTTGGGGCCGATCCTGGGGTCTGGGGCGTTGATCAACTCATACAGCTGGTCATCGCTGTAGGTCCGGGCCTGTTCCGCCACGGTCGAGGTGGTCAGGTCGAACAGGTCCAGGGAGGTTTCGATGCCATTGGGCAGGGTCGGCGAGTTATTCGGCACGCTGACGTCGGTGGAAATACCGCCCCAGAAGTTCAGCCGGGGTCCGTTCAATATGCTCATGATCTATTCCTTATCCTGGGTGGCACGGGTGACCGGGGGGTGGGCGAATCTGAACAGGAAGGAGAAGTCGCTCTTGGATTGGCTGTGCAGCGGTGTCGCCATGGAGTGACAGTTCATGCAGCTGCTGTTGGGCTGGATGTAGCTTTCCATGGTGACGTTGGCCGACAGCGATGGGGTTGGCTGGCCCAGCGGGTTGCCGGGGTTGTCCGGCGACTGGGGGCGCTGGGTGGTGATCAACTGGTAGTACTTGAACACGCTCTGCTGGACCTGCGGATTACCCTGGTACTGGGTATTGATCTGCTGGGTCACGTCGGTGATCGGAGTGACCCGGTTCAGCGGGTCCGGGGTGCTGAAGCTGGAACCGGGTTTTGGGGTGCAGACCATCTTTGCGTCTTGTTGCTGCCACAGGCAGGGGGATTGGTTGACGCTGTCGGCGGGGGCCTTGGCGTTGAAGTAGGAGTAGAAAATCCCCGAGACCGGTTGATCGACCCATTTGCCCTCTATCTTGGCCTTGGGGGGCACGTTGTCGATCTGCTCGAAGGTCGACCAGATCCACTGCGGGAAGCCCTCCACCTTGCTGATGATGTGCAGCCCTACCAGCCCCAGGTTGGCCGGTCTGGTGCCGTTGGGCCGCCCCTGGCTGTCGAATTTCGTGACCAGGGCTTTCATCGTCAGGTAGCGGCGGCTGTCGTCGGCGCTGGTGAGGATGCGCCAACTGGCCTTGATCTCGCTGGCGTTGTCGGGAAAGTTGATGTTCTTCGCCGCATCGACGATGGCTGCGTTGTAGAAGCCGTTGCTGACGATGTAGTTGTAGGACACCTCGTTGGCGGCGATGTCGTAGTAGGTCGGGTTGCCGCGCTGATCGATCAGCCAGCCGCCGACCGCCTGGTTGTCCGATTGCACCACCTGGGTGTTCTTGACCGCGGCGATATTGATCAGGCTGAGGTTCCGGCGCGGCAGCTGCGAATTCCAGGGCCCCGGATTCTTGGCCCCGGGGAGGAACGTTTCGCTGACGCTCTTGTAGGTCTGCCACACGGTATTGCCGGGGCTGCCCAGGGGCTTGCTGCAATCGGCGACCCCGCGTTGGCCGATCTTGGCCGGCCAGTTGAGGTTGATGAACAGCTGCCAGCTGTATTGATCGAACGCCTGCTGCGAGGCGCCGGCAGCAGGCACCACGGCAGTGGGCGGGCAAGCAGTCTGCGGCCCCGGCGCGCTGGGCTGCAGGGCGCTGGCCTGCTGGCAGCCCAGGCCCAGCAACAGCAGGGCGGTGAAACGGCTCCAAGGGTTCATGAGGCGGCTCCTGTCACTGCGGGGTGGGCGAGAGTTGGTTCCATTGCGGCCGCGCACCGTTTTTCAGCGACGGCGGTGGGGTGAAGAGCTGGCAGTCCGGCGGGTTGGCCGGGCACATTTTCGCCACCTGGTCCCAGGTCTTGGCCGGGTCCGGTTTGGCGTTGCTCCAGTTGCGATAGTTCTGGCTGACGATCGGCGCGTTGGCCACGCTGGCATCGCCGGAGAAATAGAACGACTGCGGATGCTGATAGGCCGGCTGGCCCGGGCCGTCGCTGGTGGCTTTCTTGTAGAACGCGTAGCCGAACAGGATCGGGCTCGGCTTGACCGGGATCTCCAGCGCGTAGGCCTGTACGCTGCCGTCCAGGTGCTGGCTACGGGCGGCGCTGTAAGGCAGGTGCTTGATGAAGTCCTGGCGGGGCGGGTGGTTCATGGGCGAGAACATGCAGCAGGCCGGCATGTCCTTGGGCCGGTCTTCGGGGTAGGTGAGGAAGTAGGCCTTGTTGCCCAGGGAAACGAAGGAGCAGGTGTAGTTGTTGTTCTTGATCGGGAAGATCGGCAGGCAGTACTTCTCGTAGTGCTCCATCATCGCGCCGGTGCCGTCACCGTCGGCCGGCACATAGTCGTTGTCGTAATAGCTGGTGCCCTGGGACACGGTGTAGTCGGAAGGTTGCAGGGTGCTGGGCGGGCTGCTGTAGGGCGGCGGGTTCTTCGCGTAGTTGGCGGTGACCCGGTACATGGTCCAGTCGCTGACCCAGGTCGCCGGGTAGAGCGGGTCGGCCGGATCGCCGGGCTTGCGCTTGGCGATGCAGTTGTTGGTCTTGGCGTCGCAGCCCTTGTTGTTGTGCACGCCCATGTTGAAGTAGACGTTGTCGGGGTATTCCTGGGCCCACAGCGTCTGGCTGGCGCCCAACAGCAGGGCCGCCCACAGCAGGCGTTTGAGGAAGCGCATGTTCATCTGACTCTCCTTTGCCAACGCCGGGCGCCGTGGGGCGCCCGGGGTTCCATTGCCGGGCCGTTGCGGCTCAGCCGTGCGGGTAGTTGTTGAGGTTCAGCGGGCGCGGTGGGTAACCCGTGCTCACCAGGTCCTTGGCCCAGATCTCCAGCACCTGGCGCCGGCTTTGCGGCAGATCCCGGGTAATGGGCATGGCCAGGGTGCTGGCCTCCTGATACTCCTTGCTGATCAATTTGATGAACTGCTCGATCGCGCCCTCGATGCGTTGCAGGGAGTTGAGCGGCATGTACTTGTTCATGATCGGGTAGAGGTAATAGAAGGGCTGGAGAATCCGCGGATAGATGAACTCGTTCCAGATCCGCACATTGGCGTTGTCGGCCGTGCACATCCGGTTCCAGCTGTCGATGAAGTCCTTGAGCATCTCTGTCTCTTGCGGCAGTACCCGCAGCGGCGACAGGAAGTCGGTGAAGGCATCGGTGTAGGAGAAGCTGAACGGAATGCCCGCCGGATCGTCCTGGATGAAAAAGCGCAGGGTGGGGAAGCCCGCTGCCACGGCTTGCACCGTCACCTGGGCAATGCCGGCGTCATTGGTCTGGATGCGCGCCAGGCTGTAGCTCACGGTGGCGCCCAGGCCGGCGTCATTGTCCAGTTTTCCGGTCATCGGTTGCGGCGTGTCGAACCTCAGGCATGGGCCCAGATCGACAGCGGCCGGGGTTTTCAGGAAGTCCTGATAGTGGATGGGGATGCTGGGCGGATCTTCGTTCTTGGCGCTCTTGATGAGCAGGGCGCTCAGGCGCCTGCCGCTGCCCTCCCTGGACAGGCTGGGATGCTGCGAGGCGTCGGCGAACTGGGGCATTCCCGGCTTATTGTTTTCTCGAGCCTGCGGAACGTCGTTGATCAGCACGAAATCCGCCGGGTTGCTGAACGCCAGGTAGTAGTTGCTGGTGGTCAGCATGAAGGCGTTGTTGTACTCGGCGACCCACAAGGTGGTGCCGGGCGGTGCGGGCTTGCCGTTGTACTGCACCATGATGTTCAGCGTCCGGCTGTCACCGACGTCGATGAAACTGCCGCTCTCGATGACTTCCGCGGTCCACATCTGCTGTTGAGCGGCGATGGTGTCGGTGCCCTTGAGCCGCAGCGCCAGGTTGCCGTTTTCCAGCAAGGCCTGGGCACTGGCGTCGAGGGGCAGGTCCAACAGGCCGGAGCGCTTGTCAAAGGCCGATTGCTGATACTGGTTGAAGCCGATGCTGGTCAGCGGTTCGAAGTTGTTGCCCAACTGCACCCCCAGCTCATAGCTGCCGACGTGGAACTTCGCGGCGACCGGAATCCCGTTGTTGCGTCCATCGAGATCGGGGGCAGCCGGGCCGTCATGGACGGCCGGGTAGATCGGAAAGGTATTGCCCAGGTCCAGCGACAGCGTACTGCCGTTGAGCTGGGCGCTGATCACGCCCAGGTTGACCACTTGTTCCTTTTTATGGATCAGCGCATCTCCCGGCACTTTCTTGTAGAAGGGCACTGGGTCCTTGGGCGCCAGGCGCTGGCCGGCGGGTGCGGTGGGGAACTCGTTGTTGAGCCACAGGCCCAGGGTGCCGGCGGTGCGGCTGTAGGCCGGGTTGAAGAAGAGTTCGGTCGGGTTGTCCAGGCCAATTTGATAGAGCATCTGCAACCTGGACATGTCCCAGGGCGCCTGGGAGTGGCTGTTGACGATCTTGAAGTCGTTGAACAGGCCGTTCTTGTCATAGACCGTCAGGTAGGTGGTGAACCTGAGCATCAGGCCCTGGGCGTCCTTGTTCTGCTCCATTTCATCCTTCAGGTTCTGCAGCAGTTGCGAACCACCGACGAAAAAGTCCACCTGGTCCTTGGTAAAGCAGGTCTGCCAGGTGCAGGTCACATAGACCAGGCCGCCGAATGCCCCCCAGTTGAAATCGAGGAAGCGGTTGAGCATGCGGCAGCCCTTGTTCAGGGTCACCCCGCAGGTGGTATCGCCCAGCGTGATCTTTTCGAAGTACAGCGCGGTGAAGGTGTTCTGCCAGGGGCTGACGTCGACAAAACGTGCCGCGGTCGGGCTCGGGTTACCGAAGGAGTTGCCCAGCAGTTGGTAGGGCTTGTTGATCAGCGGATCGCTGTCGATGTAGCTGTCGACCTTGGATTCCCCACCGATGATCACCGAGCGGAACTGTTGGTAATCCACGGTGCCGCAGGCGTTGTCACCGAACAGGTCCCACTCGGCGGGAATCATCGGGTAGTTGCTGGCGTCGCCGTTGGTGGGCACCTGCAGCACGTAGTCCGGAACGTCCTTGTAGGCCAGTGGGGCGATGGCCCACGGCATCAGCGTTTGCGGGGCATTCTTGTCGTTGATCCCGTACTTGCTCAAGAAGCGCCAGTTCATCTGCATCTGCACGGCGTCGTACAGCGGTAGCACATCGTTGTTGTTGAAGGTGGGCGGGTTCCAGAACATGAAACCGTTGAGGTAGATCCGAGGAAAGTTCAAGACACTCATGGTGGCTCTCCTTAGCGTTTCCACTGGGCGCGTTTGAGCGACCAGACGTAGTCCAGTTTTTGATAGCCGATGAAGTCTTCGTTCGGCAGTACGCTGGTGGGGTAGAGGATTCCGCCTGTGTGGTCGATGTTGAACGAGAAGAAGGTGTTCTTCTGCGTCGAATAGGCCGCGGTGCTGTGGCAGGCCAGGCACGATGAGGTGCCCTGGAAGGCCGACTCCAGCTGGGAGTTGGCCAGCAGCTTGGGCTCGGCCCGGTTCTGGTCGTACTGCACGCCGATCAGTTCGTACTGGGCCAGGTTCGAATACTGCTGCTGGAAGCTGCTGTTCACCGGCTTGGCCGCCTCGGTGGGGCCGGTGGTGTTGGTCATGGGCTTGGGCGGCGTGTCGTTGGTGACGGTGTACTTGGGATTGTTGCGGTTCTCGAAGGTGGTCCAGACCCAGTCTTCAGTCAGCTTGTTGATCACATGCATGCCGCTCAGCGCGGCATAGCCCACCTGATACTGGCCGGTGCTGTTCACGTAGTAGGCCTGGGAGATGTAGTAGCCGTCCTTGACCAGCTGGGACTTGAAGTCCTGGTTGGTGCCGATCCAGAACCAGGACGTCTTCAGCTCCCAGGCCGTGGCTGGAAAGCTCAGATTGCTGGTGAGCTTGGCCAGGCCGTCGCGGTTGTAGATCCCGTTGCTGACGATGAAGTTGAAGGTGTCCTCGCCCATCATCAGGTGAAAGCGCACCAGCTGTTCCTTGTTCGAGGGGGGAACCGGCGGGTTGGGGCTCATCTTCAAGGCCAGCCCATCCACCTGCTGGATACCGTTCTGCGGGCTGCCCGGGGTGTCATTGCCAAGAAACTGGAACAGCCCCTTGGGGTCCATGCCCTGTTGCTGCGCCAGTTCCGTGACCTGGCTCGGCAGGTTCTCCCGGGAGCTGTAGGGCAGCGGCTCCGCGCCCTTGAGCAGGTAGACCTGATCGTCAGGCTTGAAGGTTTCCCAGACCCGCAGGCTGGCTTGCGTGGCATCAGGCTGATTGAGGCACACGAACCAGTTCCAGGCCATGGTTTCCGGGCTCTGCTTGAAGGTGGTCAGCGTCGTGCCGGGATCGTTCGCGAACTTGAGGAAGTTGTTGCAATTAAAGGCATTCGAGGTCTGTGCCTGAGCAAGGCCGCTCAACACACTCAGCACGACTATAGGGATGGTTCGCCGCATGGAATCTCCTTGGCCTGAGCCGTATCGTCATAGGGGCGCCCTAGGAAATGCTCTAGGAGCAGGTGCTTTACCGCGGTGGCCGGCAGATGCTCCGGCAGGGGTAAATCGCAATCGGTGATCAGCAATGGCCCGACCTCAGGGTGGCTCGGCAAGCGTCCGTGGCTGCCGCGAATCAGTGAGGTGTCCAGGGGAATCAGGTCCATGTAGTAGCGAAAGCCGAGCTTCTTCTGCAGCAGCCGGCGGGCGACCCGCAGCTTGGGAAAACGAATCGCCGGGTCGATGAACAGCTCCAGCGGGTCGTAGCCCGGCTTGCGGTGAATATCCACGGTGCGGGCGAAATCCGGGGCCAGACGGTCGTCGAACCAGTAGTAGTAATCGAACCAGAAGCCTGCTGCGGCCACCGCCACCAGCTCGCCGCTGCGTGGGTGGTCGAGCTGGCAAGCCTGTTGCTCGCGCTTGTCCAGCACCTGCTCGATACCGGGCTGGCGCAGCAGCAGCGCCTTGACCCGGGCAATGTCCTCGGGCTGGCGCACGTAGACGTGGGCGATCTGGTGGTCGACCACGGCAAAGGCCGCGCTGGCGCCGGGGTCCAGCAGCTCCCAGCTCAGTGAACGGCGCACCTGCAGCAGGCCCTGCTCGCGCAGCACGCGGTTGATGGAAATCGATTGCTGCACCGCTTCGATGCCGTATTCGGAAAGCAACATCACCGCCGCGCCCTGCTGCTGGGCAAAGTCCAGCAAGCGCCCGACCTCATGATCGATGGCCCGCACTTCGTCGCTGATGGACGGATGCTCCGGCCCCAGGCGCTGCAGGCTGTAGTCCAGGTGCGGCAGGTAGATCAGTTGCAGGTCGGGACGGCTGATCTGGAATTCGGCGATGGCGCAATCGACGATCCAGCGGCTGGAGGCGATTCCCGCTGCCGGGCCCCAGAAGCTGGGAAAGGGGAATTCGCCGATCTGTTGTTCGATGCGTTCATGCAGGCCCGGTGGCGACGAATAGAGGCCGAACATCTTGCGCCCGTCGGCCGGGTAGTGCGGCCGCGGAGTAATGGCCGCCTCGACCTGGGCGTACATGTTGAACCACCAGAACAACTGGCTGCAGCGCAAGCCGGGGATTTCCCGTTGCAGCGTCTGCCAGATCTTCTCGCCCTGGATCAGCGCATTGGGTTGCAGCCAGAAGCGCACTTCGGCCTGATCGCGAAAATACCAGCCGTTGCCGACGATGCCGTGTTCGGCGGGCGGCAACCCGGTGAGGATCGAGGCCTGCACCGTCGAGGTCACGGCGGGGAACACCGGCCGCAGCCTGGCCATCCGCGCCCGTTGCAGCAGGCTGTTGATGCGCGGTGTGGCCGCGCCCAGCAGGCTCGGGGTCAGGCCCACCACATTGATCAGGAGCAAGGGTTGGCGTGCGCGTTCAGAAGGCATGGGCCGAGGCCTCCAGGGACAAGGACAGGCTACGCAGCAGGTCCCGCTGCTGCAGTTGGCCCTCGACCCACTGCAGCTCGCTGGCGATGCCGTGCAGCAAGGCCTGTTCGCTGTCCGGACGCAGCTCGCCGGGCAGCACGTTCCAGCTGTAGGTTTCCACTTCGAGCACCGGCTGGAAGGACGGATGCGCGGCGAGGAAGTCGAAGGTGCGCAGCAGGGCCGGCTGGCTGCCACTGAGCTCGGCCAGGAGCAACTGTTCGCTGAACAGCGGCACATGAAAGTGAATGCGCAGTTCGGGGCATTGCCCCTGTGTCGGTTCGGCGGCGTTCAAGGCCCCAGGCAGGTCGGCCCAGGCCAGCAGTTGCCCAGCGCTGTCGCGGGCCTTGACCTGATGCAGGTAGGTGGCTTCGGCAAAGGTGCCCAGGGCCAGCAGCACCTGCTCGCGGCGCCGGCGATCGGTGAGCGGCAACTGGCAGATCAGCGCATTGGACAGCTGGATCTTGCCCACCGGAACCCGCGCATCCAGCAGCCGTTGCAGGGATTGGTAGCAGTCTTCGAAGACCACCGCCTGATGGCAGACATCGAAGCACAGCGCCAGGTAGCCATGATGAGGATCGGTGGCTTGCCAGTGCTTGAAAAAAGCCAGGGCCTGGTCGGTGTTTTCCAGCACGCAGTCCGGCTCCATCTCCAGGCACAGCAGAATCTTGCGGCCGCTGCTGCGGTGCAGGCTGGCCAGCTCGGCGGTCAGTTGCCGCAGGTGGGCTTCGGCCTGTTGCTGCTGGCTCTCGTCCCAACAGGCGGCGTAACCGAAGGGCACGCTGGAAATCACCCCTTGCTGGCAATCCAGCGGCAGGGCGGCGGCCAGCAGGTGCGCCAGTTGCAGGCTGTACTCCAGGCGCTGGGGCTCGGCCCAGGTCGGCCGGTAGACCTCGGCTTTCACCGCGCCCTGATGGAACTGGCCATAGGGAAAACCGTTGAGCGACGTCAGGCGCAGGCCGCAGTCGTGCAGCAGGTCGATGAAGGCCTCGCGCACCTCGGGTACCTGCAGTTCGGCGGCGGCCTGGGCACTGATCCACAGGCCGCTGTCCTGTACCGCCAGCCCGCGCTGGCGCCGTACCCCCTGGAAGTGCTGCTGGATCGACGCCCGCAGGCCCGCCACGTCAAGGGCCGGATGCACGTTGCTGCAGTAGCCGATCTGCGCGGCGCTCCAGCCGGCCCGGGTACTCATTTGACCACCGGTTCCTGGCCGCGCAGGGCCGAGTTGTCCTGCCACTGGCGACGCTGGTCAATCGGCAGCGGGGTGCTCACCTGTTGCTTGTCCAACTGCCCGCTCTGGGCGAAGAAATCCACCGGGTTATGGAACAGCACCTGCTCTACCTGGGCCTCGCTGAAGCCGGCGGCGAGCATCGCCTGGCCGGTCTTGGGCACCTTCAGCGGGTCGCTGATGCCCCAGTCGGCGGCGCTGTTGACCACCATTTTCTCGGTGCCGTACTCCTGCAGTAGGGCCACCATGCGTTGCTCCGACATCTTGGTGTTGGGGTAGATCGAGTGCCCGCGCCAGCAGTCGCTGTCCAGCACCAGGGGCAGGGTCAGCTCGTTGAGGTGGTCGATGATCACCAGGTTCTCGGCGATGCCCACTTCACGGATCACCGCCAGGGTGCGCTTGGTGCCGCCGATCTTGTCACGGTGCGGTGTATGCACCAGCACCGGCAGGTTGAACTGTTTGGCCAGCTCCAGTTGCGCGGCCAGAAAGCGGTCCTCTTCCGGGGTGATGTCGTCATAGCCGATTTCCCCTACCGCCACCACGCCGTCCTTGACCAGGTAGCGCGGCAGGATCTCCAGCACTTCGTTGGCCACCGACAGGTCGTTGGCTTCCTTGGGATTGAGGCCGATGGTGCAGAAGTGATGGATGCCGAACATGCTGGCGCGAAAGCGCTCCCAGCCCAGCAGGGTGTCGAAATAGTCGATGAAGCTGCCGACGCTGGTGCGCGCCTGGCCCTGCCAGAAGGCCGGTTCGATGACCCCGGTGATGCCGGCGGCGGCCATGTTCTGGTAGTCGTCGGTGGTGCGGCTGACCATATGAATGTGCGGATCGAAGTACTTCGCCATGGTGGCTCCTTGATGTGCTTGTAGAGAAACCGTTGCCTGGGCCCTGCCGGTTGCGGTTCAGGCGCCGGCCGGGAAATGTTCGCGCCAGTGCCCTGGCAATCGCCCCTGCTGGCACAGGCCGCGCAGGCGCAGGCGCTGGGCCTGGCTCAACAGGTCGAAGGCGATGGCCTGGGGCAGGCCGTAGGAAACCTCGCGCTCGGCGGCCAGTTGTTCTTCCATCAGGTCCAGGGCCAGCTGGTTGAGGTCGACGCTGCGGCGCTCGGCCAGGCCATCGATGCGGCGGCTGTCCAGGCCCATGCCCAGGGCCTTGAGCACCAGTTGATGGAAGGCCCGGTCCGGGTAGTGGCGCGCGGCAAAGGGGTTGTCCAGGGCGAGGGCGGCGAACACCTCGCGGTTGTTGGTGCGCCCGGCCTGGAGCGCCAGGTCGAGGCTGGCACCCTGGCTGTCGAGGTCATCCAGGGCTTTGAGCAGCGCGGCTTTTTCCTGGTCGTCGCCCCAGAGAAACAGCTGGCGCAGCAACGCCAGTTGCTCGGCGCCGGCCTGTTGTTCCAGCCACTGGGCCAGCAGCAGCGCCCGAGCCAGTTGGGTGCGGCTGGAGTGCGGGCTGGCGGCCAGGGGCGCATCCCCGAGGCGGCGCCGGCACTGGCTGCTGAGCAGTACCAAGGTATTGGCCGAAGGCGCTCGGGCCAGTTGCTCCCGGGCTTGTTGCCACCAGCGGCGGCTCTCATCGTCCAGATGCCGCTCCAGCACTTGCTGGCGCTCGGCGAAGGCTGCATGACGAATGGCGAGCGCAGGTTGCGCGAAGGAAAGGGCGTCCATGCTCATGTCGGCTTGATCCAGCGTTGAAGGTGGGGCAGCAGAAAGAACACCAGCACACACAGCAGGCTGCCCAGGGGCTGATTGGCCACGGCCAGCACCAGGGCATCGAACAGTGGCAGGGCGGCCAGCCCGGCACCAATGAAGGCGCGGATCTGCCGGTGCTGCGGGTTGGCCAGATGGCGTTGGTAATGCCAGCCCAGCCAGCCCAGCCACAGCAGCAGGACCAGCCAGAACACAGGGTTGTCGGCGTAGGCGGCCAGGAGCAGGGGGCTGAGCATGAGCAGCAGCGGCAGGCGGCTGAGCAACTGGTTGCGATGCTCCAGGCGGGCCAGGTAGGTCAACCCGGCAATGTAGGTGCCCAGCAGCGCGGCGCACAGCCACAACGGCTGGGGCGGCATGGCCAGGCTGGCGGCGGCGGTCAGGTACAGGGCCGAACGGCAGCCGCCCATCAGCCAGACGCTGTGCGGGTACTTTTTATGCAGCAGGTTGTAGCCAAGGATGAACAGCAGCAGCAAGCCGGCACTGGCCAGCAGCCAGTGGGGCTGGGCGATCAGCCGGCTCAGGCCGAGGACCGCCAGCGCCGCCAGCAGCAACAGCGCGGCGGTGGCCAGGCTGACCTGGGTGCGGCTGACCAGGCCGAGGACGATCGGCCGCGGGTTGTGATGCCGCTGGTCCCAGTCGGCATCCAGCAGGTCGTTGAGCAGCATGCCCGCCAGGTACAGCGCCGAGAGCGCCACCAGCAGCAAGCTCCAGACCAGCGGCGAGGGCGGCGCCAGGGTGGTGACGCTGCTGGCCAGCAGCGCGGCGGCCAGGGCGTTGGTCCACACCGTCGGCAGGTTGGACACCCGCCCCAGGGTCAGCCAGGTGGTCAGCGCCGAGTGAGTCATTGCACGCACCTCGAACCCCAGGCGAAATCCGGCCCGCCGAAACCCGCCAGGCGCAGCAGGGCCTGTTCCATCAGCGGCAGCTCAATGTGGTGCACGTCCACCGACTGGCCCAGGCGGCTGAGCATGGGGATCGACAGCTGGCCGCCCAGGTGCTGGCGAAACTCTTCCAGGCCCTGGAGGATCGGCGAGCGGCCCTGGGCATCGCGCAGGCTCAGTTCCGGCGGGCACAGGTTGAAGCCGAGCTTGTCCAGCAGTTGCAGCAGGCGCTGGCAGTCGGCGTCGGACAGCAGGCCGCAGGCGTTGGCATACAGCGCATCCAGGGCCATGCCCACGGCCACGGCTTCACCGTGGCGCAAGCGGTGCTGGCTGAGGTTTTCCAGCTTGTGGGCGGCCCAGTGTCCGTAATCCAGGGGCCGGCCATTGCCGCGCTCGAACGGATCGCCGGCGCCGGTGATATGCCCCAGGTGCAGCTCGGCGCAGCGGCGGATGGCGTAGCGGCTGGCCCGGTGCTCGAAACTAGCCAGGGCGTCCACTTGCTGCTCCATCCACTGGAAGAAGGCCGCGTCCTTGATCACCGCGACTTTTACCGCCTCGGCCAGCCCGGCCATCTGGTCTCGCTGGGAAAGGCTGAGCAGCAGCTGGAAGTCATTGATCACCGCCGTGGCCGGGTAAAAGGCCCCCAGCAGGTTTTTCTGGGCGAAGGCGTTGATGCCGTTCTTCACCCCGATGCCGGCATCGTTCTGCGCCAGCACGGTGGACGGGATGCGGATCAGGCGCATGCCCCGGTGGAAGGTGGCGCAGGCATAGCCCACCGCATCCAGCACCGCGCCGCCGCCCAGGGCCAGCACATAGCAATGGCGATCCAGGCCGTGTTCCAGCATGTGCGCGTACAGCTGCTGGAGCACATCCGGGGTTTTGCTCAACTCGCCGGCCGGCACCGCGATCGGTGCGGCCTGCAGATGCAGGTCGGCGGCGTGGGCGCTGAAGTAGTCGTTGATCTGTTGCGGCAATTGGGGTGAGCACAGCAGCAATTGTTCATCGGCAAACACCAGCACCGTGATCGGCCCCTGGCTCTGCCGGGTCAGTTGCTGGTGCAGGCACGGGTTGTCCGCCTGGAAGATGTGGTCGGTGAACAGCACCGGGTAGTGGTAGCTCACCTGGAAGCGGCCCTGCAGAGGCTGAGCCTGGTCGAGCGGTGGCTGGGCCAGACGTTCTTTGAACAGGCTGCGGGCGCCGAGGAACAGCCCGGGCAGTACCATGCTGGCAAGAATGGTCGCCAGCAGTGCGTGCTGCTCCACCAGCAGGCTGCCGATGGCGGCGTAGGCCAGGGCCAGCCCGGCATTGGCCAGGGTGGTGACCAGCAGGAACTGGCGCAGCGGATAGCGTTGCATGCCGGCCGCCAGTACCGAGGTTTCCGCCAGCACCGGCACGCCGCGCAAGCACACCAGCGACAGCGTACTGAGGCGATAGGCCAGTTGCCCGGGTTGCCAGCTTCTGAGCCCTAGCCAGTTGGACAGCAGGCGAAAATAACCGGCCCCCAGCCAATAGCCGAGGCTGGCCCCCAGGCACAGGCCGACGAAAATCACCAGGTAGCCGCCAATGGCCCCCAGCGCCGCCACCGCCAGCAAGGCCACCAGGCTGGAAGGCACGGGCAGCAGCACGTCCAGCGCCAGCAGCGTGACCAGCAGCAGGGCCAGGCTCAGGCGTTGTACCGGGTCGCTGGGAAGGAAGGTGCCCAGGTGGTTCAGCAGTTGTTGGATCTGCTGTTCAAACAGCAGAAAACTGACGATCACCAGGGTCGAGAACACCAATAACGAGAGCCAGTAGTTTTCGGCCGCACCCTTGAACGAAAAGGCACCAGGCAACGAGCTGCGCTTCATCAAGCATCCCTCTTGATTGATATGACTAAATTCCGTGTCAGTGTCAGCAGGGTACGGTGGGAGGGCGTCCGGTTATTGAATACCTCGACGATTGTTATTGAGGTTCTGGCGGCTGAATAACTCTTCAGTGGCGAGTAGCTATCAACTTAGTCAAGGTCAAGGGTTTTGCAAGTAAGTTCAATCAACAAGCCTGTCGGGCAATGCTGTGCCAGCTGGAAAAAGTGCGGGATTAATCAGGGGGGATCTGGGCGTCGCACTGGAGACGCTTTGCCGGGGTGCGGCGCCGCTCAATGGAATCGGGGGGGAGTGCGAAGGAGGTGGGATTTTATTCGCGTTCGCTATAAATATTATGAACTTTTGAAATATAAAAGAATGCCATCTAGTAGAGGTGGATCAAGTGTTTTGCAAGGGCTGTATTTATGCGCGTTGGTGGAATCTTGTAAATGTTTCAAATCAGGTTTTGAAATAACGGATTAACGCTTGATTTCTATTGGTCAGCTATTTAGTGGTTTGCTTATTAGTCGGCGGTTATTTGCCTGGATAAATAACATTCGCCCGAGTAGTTGGCTTGGTTTTACTTGTTTCGGTAGCGAGAAGCATTCGCATTGTCTGTGATTAAGTTGCCAGGCCTGTAACTTTCGGCACCTTCTGTAATAACCCGCGAGCCAACAAGGGCGAACTAATTCCCGTCAATGCCCGGCATGAAGTTGCGGTGAGCCACGGCTCACCGCGCTCCGGGTTTCAAGCCGAAGTGGCCTGTCCGGTTGTCAGAAACTGCTCGGTGGAGAGGACGCTGGCGTAGGCGAACGCCAGCGCCGCCATCGCTGTGCTGTGTACCTGGGCGGCGGCAATGCGCTGGCCATTGAACTCCAGGTCGAGGGTGGCGCAGGCATCGTGGATCACCTTCACCGGGTAGCCCAGGTCGGCGGCGGCCCGGGCGGTGCCCTCCACGCACATATGGCTCATGTTGCCGACGATCACCAGCTCCTCGATGCCCTGCTGCACCAGGACCGATTGCAGTTCGGTGTCGCGGAACGAGTTGACGAAGTGCTTGAGCACCACCGGCTCATCGGCGCGGTTCAGCACCTTGGGGTGCAACTGTGCGCCGGGGGAGCCGGGGGTGAAGAAGGGCGCGTCGTCGGAGGTGAATTCGTGGCGGACGTGCACCACCGGCTCGGCGTTCTGGCGAAATGCCTGGATCAGCCTGGCGGCGTTGTCCGCTGCGGCGTCGACGCCGATCAGTGGCCACTTGCCGCCGGCGAAGTAGTCGTTCTGGATATCGATTACGATGAGCGCCTGTCTGGCCATGGGAAGTACCTGCGAGTGAGTGGATAACGTGGGGGCCAGTATCGCCACCGGCCGTTCCTTGGGGGATTGGCCGCACCGACATTAACCGGGGGAAAACTGACAGTGGGCATTCAAGGCACGCGCGCCGAATTGGGGGTACTGCTCTATCCCGGTGTGCAGATGGCGGCCGTACACGGCCTGACCGACTTGTTCGAGGTGGCCAATCGCGTTGCTGGCGAACAGCCGCAAGCGCAGTTGCCGCTGTTGCGCGTCAGCCATTGGCAGGCGACGGATGAACAGCCTCCGGTGCGGGTCTACGACAGCCTGGCCGGCGCCCCCGAGGGCTTGCTGGGCGTCTTGATTCCACCTTCGCTGGCGGGGTTTTCAAGCCATCAATCATCACCCGCCTTGATGAGTTGGCTACGCCAGCAGCACGCCGCCGGGGCCACCCTGGGCGGGGTCTGCGTGGGCTCGATCCTGCTGGCCGAAAGCGGCCTGCTCGATGGCCGCAGCGCCACCACTCACTGGACTTCGGCCCAGGCATTCGCCAAGCGTTATCCACAGGTGCGGCTTGAGGCCGACCAGCCCATCGTCGATGACGGCGACCTGATCACCACCGCCGGGCTGATGGCCTGGGCCGAGCTCGGGCTGCGCCTGGTGAACCGCTTGCTGGGGCCGAGCATCGCCAGTGCCACCGCGCGTTTCCTGGTGATGGAGCACAGCGCCAGCGCCAGCCAGTGCGGCAGCAATTTCGCGCCGATCCTCAGCCATGGCGATGGGGCGATTCTCAAGCTCCAGCACTGGTTGCAGGCCAATGGCGCGGTGGACGTGTCGCTGGCGGTGATGGCGCAGCAGGCCGGGCTTGAAGAACGCACCCTGCTACGGCGCTTCCGGGCGGCCACTGGCCTGAAACCGACCCAGTACTGCCAGCACCTGCGGGTGGGCAAGGCTCGGGAGTTGCTGGAATTCACCAACGGCACCATTGATCACATCGCCTGGACCGTGGGCTATCAGGACCCCGCGACCTTTCGCAGCCTGTTCCGGAAAATCACCGGGTTGGCGCCCAGCGAATACCGCAATCGTTTCGGTGCCACTCCCGCGGCGGCTAGCCGGGCACAGTAACGCCGGGCGCCGGCGGGGTGGGAAGGGTCAGTGCTGGATGAGTTTGTTGCGCAGCGCCTGGGTGGCCTGAGTGTCCAGCTCCAGCCACAGGTGCTGGGTGCCGGCGATGTCGGCCGCGGCGGGCAGGCCGTCGCGGTACACCAGGCGGTTGCCGCTCAGGGCCGGAACCTTGGGCCCGGGCAGCAGGGTGCCGGCAAGGTTCAGCGGGTCGACGCCGCACACCGCGATCAGGCTGCCGTCGAGGGGGCGGCGGCGTACTTCGCGCAGCAGCGGGATGGCTTCCGGCAGGGCGAATTGTTCGCCAGCCAGACCGCTGACGAAGCGCCCGCCACGGATCTCTCCCCGCGCTTCCAGGCGATGGAAGGTGCGCAGCAAATCGCGCCAGCTGGGCAGCCAGTCGGCCTCGCGTTCCAGCAGGCGCCAGAACACCACGCCATAGCGTCGCAACAAGGTCATGGCCACGTGTTCCAGGGTGGCGCTGGAGTCTTCGCTCGTGGTGCGGCGCAGCAAGGCCCAGCGCCCGGCATCGTCCATGCCGCCGACAAAGGCGCCGCGCCCGCGTCGGCTGCTGCGGTTCTGGCGTTTGCTGGCCGGGGTGATCAGGGCCCGCAGCCCGGCGAAGCTGTCGGCGTTCACTCGCCCGGCTCCCACCAGTTCCTGCAGCACCGTTTCCAATTCGCTGCGCAGCAGGTGCGCTTCATGCAGCAGTTCATCGAAAAACAGTGCGCCCTGCTCGCTGAGCACGGCATGGACCTTCTGCGCCTTGGGTGACAGCTCGCAACGTTCGGGCGGGCAGGTCAGGGTGCTCCAGAGCGCCGCCCGGGCCCGGGGCAGCAAGACGATGGGGGTACTGCGCAAGGCGCTGCTGACGCTTTTGCCACTGCTGTTGATCCGACTCCAGACCACCTTGCCACTGCGGCACAGCTCATCCAGCCAGTTGGCGGAGTAATCCTTCAGGCGCGCCGGCAGCAGGTCGCTGTCCCAGGCCGAGGCCGCCGCGGGGTAGCCTTCGAACTGCGCGACCACCTTGGCCAGCATGGCGCTGCCCTGGCCCTGGGTGCCCGGAGACAGGTGCTGCCAGTCGAACAGAAAGCGCATGAAGTCCTGCAGGGCCACCGGTTCGATTTCCCGGCGCAGGCGTTTCACCGTGTAGCGATGGATCCGCGCCAGCAGGTGCCGCTCGCACCATTGTTCTTCAAGGCCTGCGGGGCTGAAGCGGCCCCGCAGTACATAGCCTTCGCTCTCCAGCTGGATCAGCGCCTGATGGATGCTCGCCGCGGGCAGCCCCAGGGGCGCGGCGATCTGCGCCAGGGTCAAGGGCGCGAAGCCGCTGAGGCGCGCGCGAAGCAGTTCCACCAGCGCCGCTTGCGCCTCCCAGGCTTGGTCAAAGCCGGGCACCGGCAGCAATGCGGGTTGCAAGGCGGCCTGGGGATACAGCGCCCGCAGGCAACTGATGCGCTCCAGCGCCAGCCACAAGCCGCCATCGGGCCCGGCCTGCAAGCGGCAGGCGCGGCCCTGGGTGGCGAGGGTTTGCAACCAGCCCGGCCAATGAGCGTTGGCCTGCGCCTCGGCCGCGCTGATACAGGCCAGGCTCATCAGCGCTTCATGCATTTCATCGGCATTGGCCGGTGCTGGCCAGGCCTCGCTGGCGACCGCGGCAATCGCTTCGGCATCCAGGGCGCCGAGGTCATCGGCGGCTTGCGGGTCGCTCCAGCGCCGGGCCAGCACCGCCTGGGTGCGGCGTTCCTCCAGCGGTGCGTCATCGAGAAAGGTGTAGGGCTTGGCGCTGAGAATTTCCGCCGCCAGGGGCGAGGGCGCCGGCAGATCGCGGCTGAGCAGGCGTACCTGGCCCTGCTCCATGCGCCGCAGCAGGTGCAGCCAGCCTTCGCTGTCCATGGCTTCGTGCAGGCAGTCGTCTAGGGTCTGCTGCACCAGCGGGTGATCGGGAATCTCGCGCTCGCCGGCGAGGTTTTCCAGGCAGGCGATCTGGTCGGGAAACACGCTGGCGATCAGGTCTTCGCTTTTCATCCGCTGGATCTGCGGCGGGACTTTGCGCCCGCCGCTGTAGCGCGGCAGGGCCAGGGCCACGCCGGCGTTCCAGCGCCAGCGCACGCCGAACAGCGGGGCGTCCAGCAATGCCTGGATCAGGATGTGTTCGGCGCTGTTGCTGTGCAGGTAACGCCAGACGTCGTCCAGGGCGAAGCTGTGGCTGGTGGACAGCGACAGGACGATCGCGTCTTCGCTGGCGGCGGCCTGCAGCTCGAAATTGAAGGTACGGCAGAAGCGCTTGCGCAGGGCCAGGCCCCAGGCGCGGTTGATGCGGCTGCCGAAGGGGCTGTGGATCACCAGCTGGGTGCCGCCGGACTCGTCGAAGAACCGCTCCATGATCAGCGTGTCCTGGGACGGCAAGGCGCCCAGGGCCAGGCGCGCGGGCGCCAGGTAGTCCACCAGTTGCTCGGCACTGGCCAGGTTCAGCCCCAGTTCGTCGTGCAGCCAGTGGATGGCCGCGTGCGGTTGCCCGGGCGTGGCGCCGAGCCGTTCGTCCAGCTGGGCCAGCAGGCGCGCCACGGCGCTGGACAGTTCGGCGCTGCGCCCCGGGGCCTCGCCGAGCCAGAAGGGGATGTTCGGTGGCTGGCCCTGGGCGTCTTCGACCCGCACCTTGCCGGTTTCCACCCGCAGGATGCGATAGGAGGTGTTGCCCAGCTGGAACACGTCGCCGGCGATGCTTTCCACGGCGAAGTCTTCGTTGACGCTGCCGATGTTCAGGCCTTGGGGTTCCAGCAGCACGCTGTAGTCGGCGTTGTCGGGAATGGTCCCGCCGCTGGTCACGGCGGTCAGCTTGGCCCCCCGCCGCCCACGCAGGCTGCGGGTCTGGGCATCGCGGTGCAAGTAGGCGCTGCGCAGGCCCTGGCGCCCGTTGAAGCCCTCGGCGAGCATCTGCAGCAGCGCCTGGTAGTGGGCCTGATCCAGATCGGCGTAGGGCGTGGCGCGGCGCAGCATCTGCAGCAAGGCGGCTTCCGACCATTCCTGGCAACTGACTTCGGCGACGATCTGCTGGGCCAGCACATCCAGCGGTGCATGGGGGATCAGCAGGCTGTCCAGTTCGCCCCTGCGCACGCAGTCGAGCAGGGCGGCGCATTCGATCAGGTCGTCGCGGGTCAGGGCGAACAGCCGGCCCTTGGGCGTGCCACCGACCTGATGGCCGGAGCGGCCGACCCGTTGCAGAAAGGCCGAGATCGAGCGCGGCGAGCCGATCTGGCACACCAGGTCGACCTCGCCGATATCGATCCCCAGTTCCAGGGACGCGGTGGCGATCAGCACTTGCAGGTCGCCGGCCTTGAGCCGTTGTTCGGCGTCCAGGCGCTGTTCCTTGGCCAGGCTGCCGTGGTGCGCGGCCACCGCCTGCTTGCCCAGGCGCTCGCTCAGGTGCCGGGCCAGGCGTTCGGCCAGGCGCCGGGTGTTGACGAAAATCAGCGTGGTGCGGTGTTCCCGGGCCAGATCGGCGAGGCGTTCGTACACCCGTTCCCAAACGTCATTGGCCATCACCGCCGACAACGGCACCGGCGGCACTTCGATGTCCAGGTCACGGGGGCGGGCATGGCCGATGTCGACGATTTCGCAGGGGCGGTCGTGGCCCACCAGAAAGCGCGACACGGCATCGATGGGCTTCTGCGTGGCCGACAGGCCGATGCGCAGCAAGGGTTCGGCGCACAGGGCCTGCAAACGCTCCAGGCTCAGGGCCAGGTGGCTGCCGCGCTTGCTGCCGGCCAGGGCGTGGATTTCGTCGACGATCACGCTGCGGGTGCTGGCCAGCATGCTGCGGCCGGAATCCGAACCCAGCAGCACGTAGAGGGATTCCGGGGTGGTGACGAGGATCTGCGGCGCATTCTTGCGCATGGCGTTGCGGTCTTTCTGCGGCGTGTCGCCGGTGCGCACCGCGGTGCTGATCGACAGTTCCGGCAAGCCCATCCGGCGCAATTGCTCGGTGATGCCGGCCAGCGGTTGCTGCAGGTTGATCTGGATGTCGTTGCTCAGGGCCTTGAGCGGCGAGACATACACCACCAGGGTGGCGTCCGGCAGTTGGCCGCCGGCGGCCAGCCCCTGGCGCACCAGGTCATCGATCACCGCGAGAAAGGCGGTCAGGGTCTTGCCCGAGCCGGTGGGCGCGGCGATCAGGGTCGAGCGGCGCTGGGCGATCAGCGGCCAGGCGCGAGCCTGGGCCGTGGTCACGGCGGCAAAAGTGCGCTTGAACCAGGTGCTGACGGCGGGGTGGAAGCCGTCCAGCACCGCGTTCATGGATTGGGCGAGGTTCATGGAGGGATTTATGCGGCCGCACCTGGCAACTTGCAAGCACCGTTGATTCCACGGCCGCTTCGACACTTTCTCAGTGACGCTTGCGCCACAAACCCGCAAAATGCAACGATTCCGGCAATTCTCGACGGCCAGACCCACGGGATTGGCCGACCCCAACCATCGTTCTGAACAGACTGGGCCTGCTGACTCTATGCGAATGCGCCTTATGTTACTGGGCGGCGGAAATGCCCTTGGGCAGGCGCTGATTCGCCTCGGTGCGGAGGAAGACATCGGTTTCCTCGCCCCCCGTCCGCCGCAAGACGGCTGGGATGCCGCGAGCCTCACGCAACTGCTCGACGACACCCGCCCGGATGCCTTGATCAACCTGGCTTACTACTTCGACTGGTTTCAGGCGGAGACCGTGAGCGAGGCGCGCTTGAGCGGCCAGGAACGGGCGGTCGAGCGGCTGGCGGAGCTTTGCCAGCATCACAACATCATCCTGCTGCAACCTTCGAGCTACCGGGTCTTCGATGGCTCGCGCGCTACCGCCTACAGCGAAAAGGACGAGCCGGTGCCTCTGGGCCTGCGCGGCCAGGCGCTGTGGCGGGTCGAGCAAAGTGTGCGCGCCACTTGCCCGCAACACGTGCTGGTGCGTTTCGGCTGGCTGCTGGACGACAGCCCGGATGGCATTCTCGGGCGTTTCCTGGCCCGCGCCGAAGCCCCCGATGAACTGTTGATGGCGGATGACCGGCGGGGCAATCCGACCCCGGTGGACGACGCCGCGCGGGTGATCATCTCGGTGCTCAAGCAACTCGATTGCGCCGCGCCGCTGTGGGGCACTTACCACTACGCCGGCCAGGAAGCGACCACCCCTCTGGCCCTCGGCCAGGCAGTGCTGAGCGAAGCCCGGCAACTGCACCCGCTGGCCATCGAGGCGCCGACCGCCCAGGCCCATGCCGCCTGTGCCGATGCCGCCGAGGAACCGCAGCACGCGGTACTGGCCTGCAAGAAAATCCTTCACACCTTCGGGATCAAGCCGCGCGCCTGGCGTGCCGCGCTCCCGGCTTTACTGGATAGGTTTTATCGTCATGGCTGATGGCCCTGTATTGATCACCGGCGGCGCCGGTTTCATTGGTTCGCACCTAGCCGATGCGTTGCTCGCCAAGGGGTACTCGGTGCGGGTGCTGGACGACTTGTCCACCGGCAAGCCGAGCAACCTGCCACTGGATAACCCACGGCTCGAACTGATCGAGGGCGATGTTGCCGACGCGGCCCTGGTGAGCCGGGTGATGCAGGGGTGCTGCGCAGTGGCGCACCTGGCGGCGGTGGCGTCGGTGCAAGCCTCGGTGGATGACCCGGTACAGACTCACCAGAGCAACTTCATCGGCACCCTGAACGTCTGCGAAGCGATGCGCGAGCATGGCGTCAAGCGGGTGCTGTTCGCTTCCAGTGCCGCGGTTTATGGCAACAACGGCGAAGGCCAGTCCATCGATGAAGACACGGCCAAGGCGCCGTTGACGCCTTACGCCTCGGACAAGCTGGCCAGCGAGCATTACCTGGATTTCTACCGGCGCCAACATGGGCTGGAGCCGGCGATCTTTCGTTTCTTCAACATCTTCGGCCCGCGCCAGGATCCATCGTCGCCCTATTCCGGGGTGATCAGCATCTTCAGCGAACGGGCCCAGCAGGGCCTGCCAATCACCGTGTTCGGCGATGGCGAGCAGACCCGGGACTTCGTCTACGTCGGCGACCTGGTGCAAGTGCTGGTGCAGGCCATCGACGCGCCGCAACTGGAAGTGGGGGCGGTCAACGTCGGCCTGAACCAGGCCACCACCCTCAAGCAGATGCTCGCGGCCCTGGCCGAGGTGGTCGGGGATCTGCCACCCATCAGCTACGGCCCTGCCCGGGCTGGGGATATCCGTCATTCGCGGGCCAATAACCAGCGCCTGCTGCAACGCTTCACGTTCCCCGAACCGACCCCGATGAGTGTCGGCCTTGCCCGCTTGATGGGCCGCTGAGGGGTATTGCAGGCATGAAAAAGGCGCCTGCAAGGCGCCTTTTTTATCGCTGGCGGGGTTAGAACTTGTAACCCAGGCCAACCATGTAGACCATCGGGTCCACGTCGACGTTGACCTTGGCGCGAGTGCCAGGGGCCACGCTGTTGTTGTCCACGTAGGCGGTGGTGTTGATGTCGATGTAACGCACTTGGGCGTTGAGCATCAGCTTGTCGGTCAGCATGTAGTCAGCACCCACCTGCCAGGCCAGGCCCCAGGAGTTCTTGGCGCGGAAGTTGTCGAAACCGGCTGCGCTGGCGCGGCTGCCGACGTGTTCGTCGTAGATCCAGGTGTAGTTGATACCGGCGCCGACATAGGGTTGGAACACCGACTTGGAGTCCAGCGGGTAGTAGACCACGCTCAGGGTTGGCGGCAGGTGCTTGAGGGTACCGAGCTTGCCGTTGGCCGGTGCCAGGGCGGTGTTCTTGAGTTTTACATCGTGCTCGAACGGGGTGGCGGCCAGCAGTTCGATACCGATGTTGTTGGTGAGCATGTAGGCGAAGTTCAGACCCAGCTGAGTGTCGCTGCTCATGGTGGCCTTGCCACCCAGGTTGGTGCCTGCTACTGGGCCACGGTCCACTTTGACGCTGCCGCTGTCGGCTTTCGGGTTTACGGTGATGGCACCGGCGCGGACGAGAATGTCGCCAGCTTCGTGGGCGTTGGCAATCGGGGCGGCGAGTGCGAGCGCGATCAGGGAAGCGCTAAGCAGAGACTTGTGCATGGGAGCTCCAAAGGACGATTCAAATTGGCTATGTCCAATGGTAAGGATCGTCAAGTTGACCGCCTTGACTCAGCTCAATGAAATGGCGAACCCCGGTGGCAGCGCTGAACTATTCTTTTGTTCTGCACTCTTTTGCCCTCGCCCCTGTAGACGCCGGCTTGCTGGCGCTGCTGCCTCGCTTACTCCTGCAACTCGTAGACGTAGATCTTCTGCGCCGCCATCTGGTAGCCGGCGTCCGCCAGTTCGCTGGTGGAGGGCTTGACCTGCATGGCGCCTTCGATCCAGTACGGCTGGTACAGCTCATCGAGTTTCACCCCGACTTCGCTGGTGACGTGGACGATCTGGTTCGACGGCGGTGGCGGCACATGGATGCAGGCGCCGAAGTAGGGCACCAGCAGGAAGTCGGTGGTGCGGCCCGCTTCATTCACTTCCAGGGGCACGATGTAGCCGGGCAGGCGCACCGACTGGCCGTCGAGGCTCTTCACCACCGGCGCGTTGGGCAGGTCCTGCTTGGCCGCGGGGGCCGATTCGGCGGCCAGCGCATCGCTCATCTGCGACAGGTCGTGCAGCGGCTTCATGTTCGGCACTTCCGGCGGCGCGTCCGGCGGGATCATTTCCGACCAGGTCAGGTCCTTTGGCGCGCCCGCCGCCCACAGCGGCGAGCTGAACAACAGCGACAGGGCAAGCAGGGTGCGCAGCAAGCGTTGGGTCTTCATAAACCAGGGCTCATAAACGAATCGACAGGCCATCGGCCAGGGATTGCCGGTAGGCGCGCCAGGCCGGCACGCTGCCCATCAGCAGCGCGGCGATCAGGATACCGCCCAGCAGCGTCCACTCATACTGGCTGGGCCAGGACAGGGGCAGGTACAGGCCGTAGCTGGATTGCACGTAGCCCTGGGCCAGGGCGATGCCCAGGTACAGCAGGCCAAGCCCGGCCAGCACCCCGAACAGCGCCAGGGCGAAGGCTTCGAGGATCAGCAGGGTCGCGATGTGCCAGGGGCGTGCGCCCACCGAACGCAGGATGGCCATCTCCCGACGCCGTTCGTTGAGGCTGGTGAGGATCGCCGTGAGCATGCCGATCAGGCCGGTGAGAACCACGAACAGCGAGACCACGAACAGCGCCTTCTCGGCGGTGCCCATCAGGCTCCAGAGCTCCTGCAGGGCCACGCCGGGCAGGATCGCCAGCATCGGTTCGCCGCGGAATTCGTTGATCTCGCGCTGCAGGGCAAAGGTCGAGATCTTGCTGTTGAGGCCGAGCATGAAGGCGGTGATGGCCTGGGGCGTCAGGTCCATGTTGCGCGCCTGGTCGGCGCTGATGCGTCCCTCGCCGCGGGCCGGCACGCCGTTGTGCCAGTCGATGTGGATCGCTTCCATGCCGCCCAGGCTGATGTGCAGCGTGCGGTCCACCGGCGTGCCGGTGCGCTTGAGAATGCCGACCACGGTGAAGGGCTTGTCGTCATGCTTGACCAGGCTGATGGCTGCAACGCCGTGGGCCAGCACCAGTGGGTCCCCCAGTTTGTAGTGCAGGGCATCGGCGACTTCGGCCCCCAGCACCACCTCGAAAGGATCGTTGGCGAAGGCCCGGCCCACGGCCAGTTGCAGGCTCTGCTGATGACCGTACTGGTAGTGCTGGAAGTAGGCCTCGGTGGTGCCCATGACCCGGTAGCCGCGATGGGAGTCGCCCAGCGAAATCGGGATCGCCCACTTCACCTTCGGGTTGTTGGCGAAGTGCTCGAAGCTGTCCCAGCGGATGTTGTTGGTGGCGTTGCCGATGCGGAACACCGAGTACAGCAGCAGGTTCACCGAGCCGGAACGGGCACCGACGATCAGGTCGGTGCCGCTGATGGTGCTGGCGAAGCTGGCCCGGGCTTCGGTGCGTACCCGTTCCACCGCCAGCAGCAGGCAGACCGAGAGGGCAATGGCGAACGCGGTGAGGATCGCGGTGAAGCGGCGGTTAGCCAGGCTGGCCATGGCTAGACGGAACAGATACATCTCAGACCTCTGCGGGCTTGGCGGCGCGATTGAGTTCGGCCAGCGACAGGTTGCGATCGAACAGCGCAGCCAGGCTCTGGTCATGACTGACGAACAGCAGGCTGGACCCGGCTTCACGGCATTCGGCGAACAGCAGTTGGAGGAAGGCCTCGCGGGCGTCGTAGTCCAGCGCGGAGGTTGGCTCATCGGCGATCACCAGCTCCGGCTGGCCGATCAGCGCCCGCGCCGCGGCCACCCGCTGCTGCTGGCCGATGGACAGTGAATCGGCGCGGCGGCCGAGCAGGTCGGGGTCTTTCAGGCCCAGGTGGGCCAGCAAGGTGGCGGCGGCCTGGTCGACGCTGCCGTGGCGTTGCACGGCGCGAGCGGCCCGCAGTTTGGAAAAGTGGCAGGGCAGTTCAACGTTCTCGCGCACCGAGAGAAACGGCAGCAGGTTGAACTGCTGGAAGATGTAGCCGGTGTGATCGACGCGAAAGCGGTCACGGGCGCCGGCCGAGAGTTCGGTCAGTTCCTGGCCCAGCAGGCGAATGCTGCCCTGGTTGGGTTTCTGGACCCCGCCCAGCAGGCCCAGCAGGGTGGTCTTGCCGCTGCCGCTGGGGCCCTTGAGGAACAGGGTCTCGCCGGCTTCGAGGCGGAAGCTCGGGATATCCAGCAACGGTGGATGACCGGGCCAGTTGAAGCCCAGGTTGGACAGTTCGATAAGTGCTTGGGTCATGGTGGGCCGGTCATCGAAAAAGTGTTGTAGCCGCCCGGAGCGGCTACAGGGTTGGCGCTCAGAACTTCAGGGTTGCGGCCTTGGCGCTGGCTTCGACGCCTTGCTGGCCACTTGGCGAAATGAGTTGTACCTGAATTTTCTGGGTGGCGGGGAAGGTCTTGAAGACTTGCCCCAGATCGAGGGTCTTCAGGGCGTCCGGCTTGGCACAGGTGAACTGGTAGTGGGCGTGGATCTCGCTGTGCTCATGGTGATGCTCGTGGCCGTTGGCGCCCTTGGCCTCTTCGTCGTGGTCGTCGTGGTCGTCGTCATCGTGATCATCGGCATCGGGCTTGTCACCGAACAGCGGGCTGTGCAGTTCCTGCTTGGCTACCACGCACGCGGCAGCCTTGGGCAGGCTGAACAGCGCCAGGGGTTGTTCCAGCTGGGCACGGGCGGCCGCTACCTTGGCCTTGTCGGCGTCGGTGCTGGGGGCGTGCTCGAAGCCCACCAGGTTCATCGCCGGGCTTTCCAGCTCCAGCTCCAGGGCCTGGCCGTCGAGCACCGCGTTCAGGCGCCCGACTCCATGTTCGTGGGCGCCGAGGCTGCCGTGTTCATGCTCGTGGTCATGGGCTTGCGCGGCCTGGACGGCGGCCAGTGGCAACAGGGCGAATGGCAGGGCGAGTAGCAGACGACGCATGGCAAGTCTCCGGAGCGAAGATGAAATAAATGTTATGTGATCTTATAACAATCGGCCGCTGAGTTTGACCGCCTGCTTGGCGTTGCGCAAGACGCGTGGGAGCATGCTTGTCAGAAAAAAACGGGAGCATGGCAATGTTGCGGATTCGTGGAAGCATCGGCGACTGGCCGGTGGATTTGACCCTGGAACTGGACGAAGGCGATTGGGCGCAACTGGGCGCGCAGCTGGGTGCGCAGCTGCAAGCGGCCAAGCCTGAAGCAGCGGCGTCGGCGGCCAAGCCGGCCAGCCAGGACGATGCCCTGTGGCAGGCCGCCAAGGACCTGTTGCGCAAGGCGGGCCAGATCAGCGGGCCGCAGTTGCTGGAGCAGTTGGAAGGGCTGACCGGTAGCGCGGCGGCGGGCAAGCGATTGCTGGTGCGCTTGCGCCACTGTGCCGAGGTCAAGGTGGTCAGCGGCGCCGATACGCCGCTCTACAGCTGGGTGCAGTGAACCTGTAGGGGCCAGCTTGCTGGCGAAAGGGCTCTGTCTGTCAGAACGCCTTCGCTGGCAAGCCCGCTCCTACACAGGCTGGTGCGTCAGGCTCAGTACAGCGCGGCGAACAACTTGCGGCGGTAGGCCGTTACCAGGGAATGGTCGTTGCCCAGCAGGTCGAACACCTGCAGCAGGGTCTTGTGGGCGATGCCTTCGCTGTAGCTGCGGTTGCGCATGAACAGCTTGAGCAAGGCTTCCAGCGCCGCTTCATATTGCTGGCGTGCCAGTTGCTGGATCGCCAGTTGGTACAGCGCTTCATCGTCTTGCGGGTCCTTGGCCAGGCGCGCCTTGAGCTCGGCGGCATCCGGCAGGTTCGCGGCCTGCTTGAGGAAGGTGATCTGCGCCTTGGCCCCGGCCAGGGCGGCCTTGTGCTCATCGCTCTTGACCGCGTCGAGCACGGTCTGGGCTTCGCCCAGCTCGCCACGTTCGGCCAGGCAGCGGGCGTAGAGGATCAGTGCCTTGGCGTTGCTGTTGTCTTCGCCCAGCAGCACCTTGAGGACGGCTTCGGCATCGCCGATACGGCCTTCGCCAAACAGCGCTTCGGCCTGTTCCAGCGGGTCGGCGGCGGGCGGTGGCGGCATCTGCACATGAGGCTCGAGCATGGCCCGTACGGCCGACTCCGGTTGCGCGCCGGCAAAGCCGTCCACCGGCTGGCCGTCCTTGAACAGCACCACGGTCGGCAGGCTGCGAATGCCGAAGCGGGCGACGATGTCCTGCTCGACATCGCAGTTGACCTTGGCCAGCAGCAACTCGCCCTGATAGCTCTCGGCGATCTGTTGCAGCATTGGCATCAGCGCCTTGCAGGGCGCGCACCATTCGGCCCAGAAGTCCACCAGGACCGGTTTGTGAAAGGAATTCTCGATCACCGACTGGTCGAAATCAGCGGTGCGGGCGTCGAAGATGTACGGCGTTTCCTGACTCATGGGGTATCTCGAATAAGCGGGAATGGAACCACTATAAAGGCTGGCCGGGAGGCTGAAAATCGCTATTGCCGCTGCGCGTGATACAGGCTCACGTTGCGAAATTCCCAGGGCTCGGCCAGGTCGGGCAGAGTGAAGGCATTGAGCATTTCCAGGCGCTGATACAGCGGATGCTGGAAGTCCCGGACCCGGGAATCCGCCACCAGGGCCTGGCGGCCACGGCTGAGGAACTGGTCCAGTAGCGGCAGGTTGGCCCGGTCATAGAGCACGTCCGCCACCAGGATCAGGTCGAAGCGATCGGCCTCGGCGAAAAAATCCGTGGAATAGCTGAGCTCGACGCCATTGAGTTCGGCGTTCGCCCGGCAGGCGGCAATGGCCAGCGGGTCCAGGTCACAAGCCACCACTTCCAGGGCTCCGGCTTTGGCTGCGGCAATCGCCGCCACGCCGGAACCGGCACCGAAATCCAGCACCCGCTTGCCCTGCACCCAATGCGGCTGCTCGGCCAGATAGCGCGCCAGGGCCAGGCCGCTGGCCCAGCAGAAGCTCCAGTAGGGCGGCTCGTGGAGAATGCGTCGGGTTTCTTCCAGGGTGAAGGCGCGGTCCATGTTCTGGGCATCGATCAGCCAGAGTTTCAGCGTGGTCTCGGGCAGCTCGCAGGCCACCAGTCGCGCGTCCCCCAGCAGTTCGCTGAGGGCGCCTTGCAGGTCGAGCGGAACATTCATGGGGCTTTGACGAATTGCAGTTGTCCTAGGGACTGGGTGGTGGGCTGGTCGATGCGTTGCGCAGGCAGGTGCAGGATCAACTGGCCGGACTGGCTGGCACGGCCACGCAGCTCGACCCGGGCGCCGGCCGGGAAGGCCTCGGCGGCAAAGCGCAGGCGGAACGGCAAGGCCTGGTTGCTGCCGCTCAGGTTGCTGCTGGCCAGCAGGCGTTGCGGGCGACCGCGTTCATCGATCACCAGCAGCGCCAGTTCGACGTCGGCGCCGGCCGGCACGCCTTCCAGGGTGCCGCTCAATTCGCGCTGGTAGGCGGGCAGGGGGCCGAGATCGGCAGGCGGCTGGTTTTTTTTCACGGCCTGTTGCTGTGAAGTGGAGGGAGCCGCAGGTTTCGGGGCATCGCTGCTGCAAGCGACCAGCAGGCTGACGAGACTGAGCAAAACGAGCGGTCTGAGCGGCATCTGAAGCTCCAACAAGACGAATTTCCATGTGCGAAACATAATAGTCGGTCTGTATACCGTAAAGGCTATGGCTTGTCTTGCCAGTGGGATGCGCTACCATGGCCCTCCCTTTTTTTGTTGCCTGCCACCATGCACTGTCCCTTCTGCGGTGCCAACGACACCAAGGTCATCGACTCGCGTCTGGTCGCCGAGGGCGAACAGGTGCGCCGCCGGCGTGAATGCCTGGCCTGTGGTGAACGTTTCACCACCTTCGAAACCGCCGAACTGGTGATGCCGCGCCTGATCAAGACTGACGGCAGCCGTCAGCCCTTCGACGAAGAAAAACTGCGCGCCGGTATGCAGCGCGCCCTGGAAAAACGCCCGGTGAGTGTCGAGCGCCTGGAAGCGGCGCTGGTGCACATCAAGCACAAGCTGCGGGCCACCGGCGAGCGCGAGGTCAAGTCCCTGGTGGTCGGTGAACTGGTGATGACCGAGCTGCAGAAGCTCGATGAAGTTGCCTATATCCGTTTCGCTTCGGTCTACCGGCGCTTCCAGGACCTCAACGAATTCCGCGAAGAGATCGACCGTCTCGCCCGCGAGCCGGCCAAGCAATGAGCCTGCCTGCCGAACAAGCGGTACTCGACGCACATTACATGGCCCGCGCTTTGGAACTGGCGCGCAAGGGCCGCTATTCCACCCATCCCAACCCGCGTGTCGGCTGCGTCATCGTGCGTGATGGCCAGGTGGTCGGTGAAGGCTGGCACGTGCGCGCCGGTGAGCCTCACGCTGAAGTTCATGCCCTGCGCGCGGCCGGTGAGCTGGCCCGTGGCGCCACCGCCTATGTGACCCTCGAACCGTGCAGCCATCATGGCCGCACCCCGCCTTGTGCCGACGCCCTGGTGAGCGCCGGCGTGACGCGGGTGGTCGCGGCCATGCAGGACCCGAACCCGGAAGTGGCCGGCCGCGGCCTGCGGCGCCTGGCCGAAGCCGGCATCGATACCCACAGCGGTGTATTGGAAGGCGAGGCTCGGGCGATCAACAAGGGCTTCCTGAAACGCATGGAGCACGGCCTGCCTTATGTGCGGGTCAAGCTGGCGATGAGCCTGGATGGTCGCACCGCCATGGCCAGTGGCGAGAGCCAGTGGATCACCGGGCCTGCCGCACGCTCTGCGGTGCAGCGCCTGCGGGCCGAATCGTCCGTGGTGCTGACCGGTGCCGATACCGTGCTGGCCGACGATGCGCGCTTGACCGTGCGTGCCGCCGAGCTGGGCCTGGACGCCGAGCAGACGGCCCTGGCCATCAGCCGGCCGCCCCTGCGGGTATTGATCGACGGGCGCCTGCGGGTGCCGCTGGATGCACCGTTCTTCAAGGCGGGTCCGGCATTGGTGGCCACCTGCGCAGCCGTGGAAGAGCAATACGCCAATGGCCCGGAATGCCTGATCGTGCCCGGCGCCGATGGCCAGGTGGACCTGCGTCACCTGTTGCTGGAGCTTGCCGCTCGCGGTGTCAACGAGGTGCTGGTGGAAGCCGGCCCGCGACTGGCCGGGGCCTTTGCCCAACTGGGCCTGGTGGACGAGTACCAGATCTTCGTCGCCGGCAAGTTCCTCGGCTCCTCTGCGCGACCGTTGCTCGACTGGCCGCTGGCGCAGATGCGCGAGGCACCGTTGCTGAAGATCATCGAAATGCGCGCGGTGGGCGATGACTGGCGAGTCACTGCCATCCCGGCCCCGCCAGCGAGCGTATAATTCCCGACTTTCGCCTACCCGGCGGCCCTGTTCTCGAGGAGGACTCCATGTTCACCGGCATCATCGAATCCATCGGCAGCATTCGCGCATTGACCCCAAAAGGCGGAGATGTGCGGGTCTATGTAGAAACCGGCAAGCTTGATCTGGCCGACGTCAAACTGGGCGACAGCATTGCGGTGAACGGCGTCTGCCTGACCGCGGTCGAGCTGCCGGGCGATGGTTTCTGGGCCGATGTCAGCCGCGAGACCCTGGATTGCACCGCCTTCCATCAGTTGAAAGCCGGCAGCCGGGTCAACCTGGAGAAAGCCCTGACCCCGACCACCCGCCTGGGCGGTCACCTGGTCAGCGGTCACGTCGACGGTGTCGGTGAAGTGGTGGCGCGGGAAGAAAATGCCCGGGCCATCCAGTTCCGCATCCGTGCACCGAAAGAACTGGCCAAGTACATCGCCCATAAAGGCTCGATCACCGTCGACGGCACCAGCCTGACGGTCAACGCGGTGAATGGCGCCGAGTTCGAGCTGACCATCGTGCCCCACACGCTGGCGGAAACCATCATGGCCGACTACCGGCCGGGTCGGCAGGTCAACCTTGAGGTCGACCTGCTGGCACGCTACCTGGAGCGTCTGCTGCTGGGTGACAAGGCGGCCGAAGCCACCACCGGCGGCAGCATTACCGAAAGTTTTCTGGCCGCTAACGGCTATCTCAAATCCTGACTCAAGGGGGTGCCGAGTGGCGCTCAACAGCATCGAAGAACTGGTTGAAGACATCCGCCAAGGCAAGATGGTCATCCTCATGGATGACGAAGACCGCGAGAACGAAGGCGACCTGATCATGGCCGCCGAGTGCTGCAAGGCCGAACACATCAACTTCATGGCCAAGCACGCCCGTGGCCTGATCTGCATGCCCATGAGCCGCGAGCGTTGCGAGCTGCTCAAGCTGCCGCTGATGGCGCCGCGCAACGGTTCCGGCTTCGGCACCAAGTTCACCGTCTCCATCGAGGCCACCGAAGGTGTGACCACCGGCATCTCTGCCGCTGACCGTGCGCGCACCGTGCAAGCGGCCGCCGCCAAGGACGCCAAGGCTGAAGACATCGTCAGCCCGGGCCACATCTTCCCGCTGATGGCCCAGCCTGGCGGTACCCTGGCCCGTGCTGGCCACACCGAAGCTGCCTGCGACCTGGCGCGCATGGCCGGTTTCGAGCCCAGCGGGGTGATCTGCGAGGTGATGAACGACGACGGCACCATGTCCCGTCGCACCGAGCTGGAAGCCTTCGCCGCCGAGCACAACATCAAGATCGGCACCATCGCCGACCTGATTCACTACCGGATGATCCACGAGCGTACCGTTCAGCGGATTGCCGAGCAGCCCCTGGACAGCGAACTGGGCCAGTTCAACCTGGTGACCTATCGTGATTCGGTGGAAGGCGACGTGCACATGGCACTGACCCTGGGCGAGATCTGTGCTGAAGAACCGACCCTGGTACGGGTGCACAACATGGACCCGCTGCGCGACCTGCTGATGGTCAAGCAACCGGGCCGCTGGAGCCTGCGCGCGGCCATGGCCACCGTGGCCGAGGCCGGCAGCGGCGTGGTGCTGCTGCTCGGGCACCCGCTCGATGGCGACGTACTGCTGGCGCACATCCGTGAAACCGCGGAGCACCAGCCGGTGAAGAAACCCACCACCTACAGCATCGTCGGTGCCGGTTCGCAGATCCTCCGCGACCTGGGCGTACGCAAAATGCGCCTGATGAGTGCGCCGATGAAGTTTAATGCGATATCCGGTTTCGACCTGGAAGTTGTAGAATACGTGCCCTCCGAATAAAAGCCGCTCGTTTCTGGCAGCCTATTCGCGGTTCAAATATCACTGAAGAGCGTGTGTTAGACACGCTCTGGCTCTTTAAGAGATTTGTCGAATGACCCTGAAGACCATCGAAGGTACCTTCATCGCCCCTAAAGGCCGCTATGCCCTGGTGGTCGGCCGTTTCAACAGCTTCGTCGTCGAAAGCCTGGTCAGCGGCGCGGTTGACGCCCTGGTTCGCCACGGCGTGAGCGAAAGCGACATCACCATCATCCGTGCTCCTGGCGCCTTCGAAATTCCGTTGGTTGCCCAGAAAGTCGCACAAAAGGGTGAATTCGCGGCGATCGTCGCCCTGGGCGCGGTCATTCGTGGCGGCACTCCGCACTTCGAATACGTGGCCGGCGAGTGCACCAAGGGCCTGGCCCAGGTGTCCATGGAGTTCGGCGTGCCAGTGGCCTTCGGCGTGCTGACCGTTGACTCGATCGAACAAGCCATCGAACGTTCCGGCACCAAGGCCGGCAACAAAGGTGCTGAAGCTGCCCTGTCCGCCCTGGAAATGGTCAGCCTGCTGGCGCAGTTGGAGGCCAAGTGATTAGCGACGAAAGCGATCGTTTCAACCCGCGCGATCCCAAGCCTGCCAACGCCGGCAAGCCATCCAAGAGCGCCAAGCGTCGCGAAGCCCGTCAGCTCGCGACCCAGGCGCTGTACCAATGGCACATGGCCAAGCACTCGCTGAACGAGATCGAAGCGCAGTTCCGGGTCGACAACGATTTCACGGACATCGACGGCGCCTACTTCCGAGAGATCCTGCACGGGGTTCCGGCCAACAAGAACGAGATCGACACCGCGCTCGTGCCTTGCCTGGACCTCGCCATCGATGAGCTGGACCCTGTGGAACTGGCGGTTCTGCGCCTGTCCACCTGGGAGCTGCTCAAGCGCGTCGACGTGCCTTACCGGGTTGTGATCAACGAAGGTATCGAACTGGCCAAGGTCTTCGGTTCCACCGATGGCCACAAGTTCGTCAACGGCGTACTCGACAAGCTGGCCCCGCGCCTGCGTGAGGCTGAAGTGAAGGCGTTCAAGCGCTGAATTGCGCTTGCGGCTGCCATGGGCGAGTTTGAGCTGATCCGTAACTTCTTCGCTGCCGCGCCTTGTGCGCAGGGCGGCGAGGGCGTTGCCCTGGGGATTGGCGACGACTGCGCCTTGCTGGCCGTTGCACCTGGCGAGCAGTTGGCGATTTCCACCGACACCCTGGTGGCGGGTGTGCATTTCGCCGAACCCTGCGAGCCCTTTCTTCTTGGCCAACGCTCTCTGGCGGTGGCCGTCAGTGACCTGGCTGCCATGGGCGCCACCCCGCTGGCCTTTACCCTGGCCCTGACCCTGCCGACGGTGAGCACCGATTGGCTGCAGGACTATGCCCGTGGTTTGAATGCCATGGCGCAGAACTGCGGCGTGCGCCTGATCGGCGGCGATACCACGCGTGGTCCCTTGACCCTGACCCTGACGGTATTCGGCCGGGTGCCCGCGGGCCTGGCCCTGACCCGCAGCGGCGCCCAGGCGGGCGACCTGCTGTGTGTCGGCGGTGAGCTGGGCAATGCTGCCGGTGCCTTGCCGCTGGTGCTGGGCCAGCGCGCCGCCGAGCCGGCGCTGGCCGACCCCCTGCTGGCTCATTACTGGTCGCCGCAGCCGCAATTGGCCCTGGGCCAGGCCCTGCGCGGCAAGGCCACGGCGGCGCTGGACATCTCCGATGGCCTGCTGGCCGACTGCGGCCACATCGCTGCCGCCTCGATGGTCGGCTTGCAGGTGGAGGTCGAGAGGCTGCCGCTGTCGCCGGCGTTGCTCGGCTTTCTCGGCCAGCAGGGCGCTCGCTCCGCGGCCTTGAGTGGCGGTGATGACTACGTCCTGGCCTTCACCCTGCCGCCCGCCGAACTGGCGCCGCTGCTGGCCGCAGGCTGGCCGGTGCACGTGATCGGGCGAGCCGTGGTCGGCCAGGGGGTGGCTCTGCTGGATGCCGACGGGCAGGACATCACCCCCGGTACCCGGGGCTATCAACACTTTCCGGAGACACCGTGACAGATCATCCCAAGCAGGTTCCAGCGGAATTCGTGCCGCCCTCGGTGTGGCGCAACCCCTGGCATTTCCTGGCCTTCGGCTTTGGCTCCGGTACCTTGCCCAAGGCCCCGGGCACCTGGGGTTCGCTGGTTGCGCTACCCTTTATCCCGCTGTGGCAGATGCTGCCGGACTGGGGCTACTGGCTGATGCTTGGCGTCACCATGCTGTTCGGCTTCTGGCTGTGCGGCAAGGTCGCCGACGATCTGCGGGTGCATGACCACGAAGGCATCGTCTGGGATGAAATGGTCGGCATGTGGATCACCCTGTGGCTGGTGCCCGAGGGCTGGTACTGGCTGCTCGCAGGCTTCCTGATGTTCCGCTTCTTCGACATTCTCAAGCCCTGGCCGATACGCTGGATCGACCGGCATGTACATGGCGGCGTCGGCATCATGCTGGATGACGTTCTCGCCGGGGTGTTTGCCTGGCTGGCGATGCAAGGGCTGGTGTGGTGCTTCAGCTGAGGGATTAGGCATGGGTGTCTGCCGCGTGCTGTTGGTGTTGCTGGTCGCCTGGAGCTGTTGCGGCGTCCGGGCCGGCGAGCTGCCGGCGCAGGCCAAGCCTATTCGCATCGCCAGTGAAGTCTGGAGCGACTACAGCGAAGCCGATGGCGAAGGGTTGGCCTGGGATATCCTGCATGAGGTGTTCGAGCCTCTGGGAATTGCCATCGAGCGGTGCAGCGTGCCCTATACCCGCTCGGTGGGGCTGGTGCAGCGCGGCGAAGTGGATGCCCAGGTAGGCGCCTACCGCGACGAGTCGCCGGGTGTGCTTTACCCCCACTGGAACTACGACACTGACCACATCTATGCCCTGGGCCTGGCCAGCAACCCCGAGCTGAGCCTGGCGACTATCGGCAGTTACCGGCTGGTCTGGGTGCGCGGCTACAAGTATCAGGACTACCTGCCCAACATTCGTCGCTACAACGAGATCCGTCGGCGTGTCGGTATCCTGCCGATGCTGCTGTATGGCCGCGCCGACTATTACATCGATGCCCGGACCGAGATCGACTACGTGCTGGGGCAGGCCGAGGACCCGAGCCTCTTCAAGCGTGCCCATCTGGCCGAGCTGCCGCTGTACCTGGGGTTTGCCAATAATCCGCGAGGGCGGGAACTGCGTCAGCTGTACGACCAGCGCATGGCGCAATTGGTGAGCACAGGGCGCTTGCGCCCGATTTTCCAGCGCTGGAAGCAGCCTTATCCGTTCGACGGGAGCCCGCAGCCAGCGCTTCGTTGATCAAACTTATCGATCTTTATCTCCGATAATTCAGCCTAAGCGTCCAGTGGAGGCTGCTGTTACAATGCCGCCTCTGCGAATCTCCAGTCCTCATACAGATCAGGAGCACAACAGTGCCCGTCGTTTTTGTTGCTGCTTGCAAGCTGCCTACGCCTTTTGCGCAATTCACCATGCATGGTTTTCTCGATGAAGCCACCGGCCGCGAGCACGTGGTGCTCAGCCTGGGCGATATCGCCGATGGCGCGCCGGTTCTCGGCCGCCTGCACTCCGAGTGCCTGACTGGCGATGCACTGTTCAGCCAGCGTTGCGACTGCGGTTCGCAACTGGAGGCCGCCCTGCAGGCCATCGCCCGCGAAGGTCGCGGGGTGTTGCTGTACCTGCGTCAGGAAGGCCGGGGCATCGGCCTGCTGAACAAGGTGCGCGCCTACGAGTTGCAGGATGGCGGCGCCGACACCGTGGAAGCCAACGAGCGCCTGGGCTTCGCCGCGGACCAGCGCGACTACGCCATGTGCCTGCCGATGCTCGAACATCTGGGGGTCAACTCCCTGCGCCTGATGACCAACAACCCGCGCAAGGTCAAGGCTCTGACCGAGATGGGCATTCAGGTCGCCGAGCGTGTGCCGCTGCACACCGGGCACAACCCGCACAACCGGCTCTACCTGGCAACCAAGGCCAGCAAGCTCGACCACATGATGGGCAACGAGCACCAGGGCGAGGTTGACCGCGCGTGACCCGGGGCCAAGTCAAGCGGCGCCTGGCCGTCAGTTGGTGGCAGTACCTGGCCCTGGCCTTGCTGCCGCTGTTTGTGATCAACCTGGTGTTTGGCCAGGGCGAGGCATTGATGCCAGTGCTGGCGATGCCGTTCTTTATCGCCGGTACCGCCTCGATGTTCGTCAGCCTGCGTTTTTTCAACGGCTACAAGCATGCCTTGATCGCCGCCGGCAAGGCCCTCGATACCCCTGAGGAGCCGGCCGCCTGGATCACCTTGGCAGCCCGTCGTCGTGCCGCCTTCCTGGCGGCATCGTTGCCAGCCTGGATCGGTGCCCTGGCGGTGTTCGTCGGCCTGGAAGCGGTGCCGCTGATGCTCCTGGCCGTGTCCACGGCGGTGCTGTTCTACCTCTACCGTATTCCGCGTCAACTGGGCTGATGCGACGCTGGCTGGCGCTCCTGTGCCTGCTGCTCGGCATGCCGGCACTGGCCGCGCAGCGGGTGGTCAGCCTGGCGCCGTCACTCTCGGAAATCGTTGTCGAGCTGGGGGCTTCCGACTTGCTGGTGGGCGTGCTGGATGCCGGTGAGCGGCCGGCACCGCTCAAGGACCTGCCTTCGGTTGGGCGTTACGGCCAGTTGGATATCGAGCGTCTGCTGAGCCTTCAACCGGATTTGCTATTGCTCTGGCCGGGCAGCGTCGGCCCGGCCCAGCGCGATCAGCTGGCACGCCTGGGGATCCCCACGTATGTCGCCGAGCCCCATGACTTCAAGCAACTGACGGCGCAGATCGCCGAAATTGGCGAGCGCCTGGGGCACTCGGCGGCCGGCCGTAAACTGGCCGCCGAGTTGGACGGGCAACTGGCCGGTTTGCGTGCCCGCTATCACCGCGAACCGGCGTTGCCGGTGTTCTACCAAGTCTGGGACCGGCCGCTATATACCGTGGGCGGTGGCCAGATCATCAGCGAAGCCCTGAGCGTCTGTGGCGCCCGCAATGTGTTTGCCGACCAGTCGTTGCCAGCGCCCCAGGTCAGCCTCGAATCGGTGTTGCAGCGCAACCCGCAGGCAATCCTGGCCACCGCCCAGGGGCAGCTGGATGCCTGGAAAGCCTGGCCGCAGATTGCGGCGGTGCAGCAGGGGCGGTTGTTGTTGGTGAGGGACAAGGGGCTGGAGCGACCCAGCGGGCAAATGATCGCGGCGACGGCCAAGCTCTGTGCGTTGATCGCGCCTGAGCGCTGAGCCCTGTTCGCCGGCCCCTACGCCATCACTGTAGGTGCCGGCTCGCCGGCGAAGGCGTCGAACCTTACAGCTCCGGCGTCCAGGTCACGCCAAGCATCCAGGTGCGGCCTTCTTCACGGTAGCCGTAGTCCTTGCCGTTGTATTCGTAGAGCGTGCGGGTATAGGACTTGTCAAAGACATTGTCGAGTTTCAGGTCCAGCCTCACTTCCTGATTGATTGCCCAGCTGCTTCGCAGTCCGAGCAGACCGTAGCCGCCAATCGGGACCTGCTTTTTCGTGCTCAAGTCCTCATAGCTCTTGCTCACTAGCTGCCAGCTGGCGCCGAGCGCCAATTGGTCGAACTGCCGGTCCAGATCCAGGTTCAAGGTGCGGCGGGCACGGCGCGGCAGTTGATGGCCATCCTTGCGATTGCGCGGATCAATGATTGCGGTGCCGATGCTGGTCTGCCAGCCGAACAGTTCCTGTTTCAGGGCCGCTTCGAAACCGTTGATTCTCGCTGCTCCGACGTTTTCCGGGCGCTGCGCTACGCGGTCATAAATAATCGCGTCTTTGATATCGGTACGGTAGATCGAGGCCTCCAGGCGACTGCTTTGCGTCAGCTGGCTACGCCATTGCAATTCATAGCTTTTGGAATGTTCCGGCTTGAGATCGGGGTTGCTGAAGCCGGGGTAGTACAGATCGCTGAAGTTGGGCGCCCGGAAGCCTTCGCTATAGGACAGCAGCAGGTCATTGTCTGGGTTCAGCGGCAGGGTAAAGGTGCCGCTCCAGGTGTTCTGGCTGCCATATTGCTGGTTCTGATCACGGCGCAGTCCCAACTCGGTGGAGAAGCGGTCATCGCGAAAACGGTGCTGGATGAAGGTCGCCCGGTTCCAGCGGCTGTCTTTGGCAAATCGCGCCGGGCTGGTATTGAGCTGGTCTTCGTACCAGTCAGCGCCGAGGATCAGGCTGTTGTACTCGTCCAGGCGTAGATCGTTCTGCCAGTTCAGCAAGTCCCGGTAGGTATTGAATACGCTACGTTCGTCACTGAGTTTGTCGCGCTTGAGGTCTCGGTTCTCGCTATGTCCAAGCTCCACTCGCGACTTCCAGTAATCATTGATGTGAGCATCGAGATAACCGCTGATGTTGCTGACACTGAAGTCGGTGTAAGGATCCTGGGCGAAGACGTTATAGCTTGAGTCGTAGCGCCCGAAGGGGTTGTCATAGCGCGTGCGGCCTCGGTTATCCAGCAGGTTGAAGCCCACCTCCAGGTCATCGTTCAGCGCGTGGCTGAGGGTGAAGCTCAACGACTTGTTGCGGTAGCCATCATGGTCGGCATCGCTGGAGAACGATTCGTGGGTCCAGTCGATTCCAGCACTTTCATCCAGGCTGGCGCCGAGGCTGAAGCGTGTCTGCTGATCACCGCCAGACAATCCAAGGCTGCGCTCCCAGGTCTGGTTGCTGCCAGCGGCGAGGCGCATGCGCCCATGCAGTCCCGAGTCGGCGCCGCGTCGGGTAAAGATCTGGATCACCCCGCCAATGGCATCGCTGCCGTAGATCACCGAGCGCGAGCCACGCAGCACTTCCACCCGTTCGATCTGCTGGATATTCAGGTACTGCAGGTTGCTGTCGCCGGAGGATGAACTGCTGATGCGCTGGCCATCCACCAGTACCAGGCTCTGGGCCGAACCGGTGCCGCGCAGATAGATGCCCGGCAGACTGCCACGGCCACCGCTGCGTGCAACCTGCACCCCGGGCACCCGTTGCAGCAGGTCGGTCAGGCTGGTGGGTTGCAGGCGGTCGATATCTTCCCGGGTGAACACCGTGTTCGCCGCGCTGCTGTCGTTGCGAGCTTCCACCTGTCGGTTGGCACTGATCAGCATCTCGGGCAGTTTCAGGGCCTGATCGCGGTCGGGGGTGTCGGCAAAGAGTTCAGCGCAGGGCAGAAGGCAAAGCGGCAGGGCCAGGCGAAAAAGTGTCATGGCTATTCCGTTGGCGCGGCTCGGCCTTCGCCGCAGGGTAAGGGAGGCCGGGAAAGGCGAGGCTAAAAAGCGCCGCCCGCAGGGCGGGCGTGCATCAGCGGCCAGGGTTGGCCGCTATAGGTCAAGCCAGGCCCAGCAGCGTCAGGCGCTGACGGACCGAGGCTTCGATGCCGGCTTCGTCGAGGCCGCATTCGGCAAGCATCTGCGCCGGTTTGGCGTGCTCGACGTAGGCGTCCGGCAGGCCCAGGTGCAGGATCGGCTTGAGGATGCCTTCGCGGGCCAGGAACTCGCTGACCGCTCCACCGGCGCCGCCCATGATGGCGTTCTCCTCGATGGTCACCAGCAGTTCATGGCTGCCGGCAATCTCGCGCACTAGGGCTTCATCCAGGGGTTTGACGAAGCGCATGTCGACCACGGTGGCGTCGAGTTTCTCGGCCACTTGCAAGGCTTCGGCCAGTTGCACGCCAAACACCAGCAAGGCCACTTGCTTGCCCTGGCGGCGGATCACGCCCTTGCCGATCTCGATCGGTTCCAGGTCCTTGTCGATCGGCGCGTTGGGGCCGGTGCCGCGCGGGTAGCGCACGGCCGCAGGGCCGTTGTACAGGTGCCCGGTGCTGAGCATCTTGCGCAACTCGTTCTCGTCGCTTGGGGTCATCACCAGCATGCCGGGGATGCAGCGCAGGTAGGACAGGTCGAAGCTGCCAGCGTGGGTCGGGCCGTCTTCGCCCACCAGCCCGGCACGGTCGATGGCGAACAGCACGTCGAGGTTCTGCACCGCCACGTCGTGGATCAGCTGGTCATAACCGCGCTGCAGGAAGGTGGAGTAGATCGCTACCACCGGCTTGGCGCCTTCGCAGGCCATGCCGGCCGCCAGGGTCACCGCGTGCTGTTCGGCAATCGCCACGTCGAAGTAGCGCAGCGGGAAACGCTCGCTGAAGGCCACCAGGTCGGAACCTTCCTTCATTGCCGGGGTGATGCCCACCAGCCGTGGGTCGGCGGCGGCCATGTCGCACAGCCACTCGCCAAACACGCCGGAATACTTCGGGCCGCCGGCCTTTTTCGGTGCGGCGGCCGGGGCGTCCAGGGGCTCCAGCTTGGTGATGGCGTGGTAGCCGATCGGGTCGACTTCCGCCGGGGCGAAGCCCTTGCCCTTCTTGGTCACCACATGCAGGAACTGCGGCCCCTTGAGGTCGCGCATGTTGCGCAGGGTGGCGATCAGGGTCGGCAGGTCGTGGCCGTCGATGGGGCCGATGTAGTTCCAGCCCAGCTCTTCGAACAGGGTGCCGGGGACCAGCATGCCCTTGGCGTATTCTTCGGTGCGGCGGGCGATTTCCCAGGCACCGGGCAGGCGCGACAGCACTTTCTTGCTGCCTTCGCGCATGCTGGCGTAGGTGCGGCTGGAGAGAATCTTGGCCAGGTAGTTGGACAACCCGCCGACATTGCGCGAGATCGACATGTCGTTGTCGTTGAGGATCACCAGCATGTTGGCGTCCACTTCCGGCGCGTGGTTCAGCGCCTCGAAGGCCATGCCCGCGGTCAGGGCGCCGTCGCCGATCACCGCGATGGCCTTGCGCTCGCTGTGCTGCAGGCGGGCGGCGATGGCCATGCCCAGCGCGGCACTGATGGAGGTGCTGGAGTGGCCGACGCCAAAGGTGTCGTACTCACTCTCGGAGCGCCGCGGGAAGGCGGCCAGGCCGTCTTTCTGGCGCAGGGTGGCCATCTGCTCGCGACGACCGGTGAGGATCTTGTGCGGATACGCCTGATGACCCACATCCCACACCAGCCGGTCGTCCGGGGTGTCGAATACGTAATGCAACGCGATGGTCAGCTCGATGACGCCAAGGCCGGCACCGAAGTGCCCGCCGGTCTGGCCGACCGTGTAGAGCAATTCCAGGCGCAATTCATCGGCCAGGGTTTCCAGCTCGGCTTCACCTAACCGGCGCAGGCCGTCCGGCGTCTGGGCACGGTCGAGCAGCGGGGTGGTCGGGCGTTTGCGGGGAATCTCATGAAACGTCGTGGGCATCAGGCGAATCGTTATAGGTATAGAAAGAGGCGGCAGTTTACCTTATGCATCGCAAGCTGCCCACGCAGAGCACCGAACTTGGCCGATATGCGGCGCGTCGATCAGTTGCGCCGCTCGACGATATACCGCGCCAGCTCGCGCAACGGCTCGGCCGCTGCGTCAAACGGACGCAGCGCGTGCAGCGCCTGGTCGCGCAGTTCCAGGGCGTATTCCTTGGCCGCAGCGAGACCCAGCAGCGCCGGGTAGGTCGGTTTGTCCCGGGCGATATCGGCGCCCTGGCGCTTGCCCAGGGTCGCGGTATCACTTTCGACGTCGAGGATGTCGTCCTGCACCTGGAACGCCAGGCCGATGGCCTTGGCGTAGGTCTGCAGGGCCTTGAGCTCGTCTTGCTCGGCCCGGCCACTGGCCAGGGCGCCGAGGATCACGCTGGCTTCGATCAGCGCGCCGGTCTTGTGCCGATGCATGTACTCCAGGGCCTGCTGGTCGAGCTTGAGGCCCACCGAGCCCAGGTCGATGGCCTGGCCGCCGACCATGCCCGCCGGGCCTGCGGCCTGGGCCAGGGTGGTGACCATGCGCAGGCGAATCTCGGCGCTGGCGTCGCTCAGGCCCGGGTCCAGCAGGGCGCCGAAGGCCAGGCTCTGCAGGCCGTCACCGGCGAGGATCGCGCAGGCTTCGTCGAAGGCTTTGTGGGTCGTGGGCTGGCCGCGTCGCAGGTCGTCATCGTCCATCGCCGGCAGATCGTCGTGGACCAGGGAATAGGCGTGAATCAACTCCACCGCACAGGCCGCGCCGTTGGCTTGCTCGGGCTGGCCACCCAGGGCCTCGCAGGCGGCGTAGGCCAGCAACGGGCGCACGCGCTTGCCGCCATTCATCACGCTGTAGCGCATGGCGTCATAAAGGCGGGCAAGTTCGGGGCTTGGAGCGGTGAACAGGGTGTGCATTGCAGCGTCGACGCGGGCCTGACTGGTGGCCTGATAGGCGGTAATCATTCTGGTTGTTCCGCGTCGAAGGGTTGTTCGGCTAGCTCGCCATCGCGTTCCAGCAGGATCTGCACCTTTTGCTCGGCCTGGGCCAGGGCCGCCTGGCAATCACGGGTCAGGCCGATGCCTTGTTCAAAGGCGGTCAACGAGTCTTCCAGCGACAGCTCGCCGTTCTCCAGACGCTCGACCAGGGTTTGCAGGTCGGCGAGGGATTGTTCGAAATCTAAGGCAGCTTTTTTGCGGGCCATGGCGGCTATCCCGGTTGACGTTAAACCGGCGCGACACTAGCAGACAGCGGGGTTTCGGGCAAATGAGAAGCGGCCGTTGGCAGGCGTTGGACGGGGCGGTTCAAGGGGGGCATGACGGGTTCTGACACGACGTGCAGCTCGCACGATGGGGAGGCGTGATGTCGCCGTAATGGCACTGCCTGCGCGGGTTTCAGGGCAGTGCCGATTCCCTCGCAAAATCCCTTTTCGCCAATTGTGTAACAGGCGCCAAGTCGCTAATCTGCGGCCTTTCCAACGCCCGTTGTCGCCGGGCGCTCCCATTGTGAATATTTGCAGCCGCGCCGAGGATCTGGCGCCAGGGTTTTCCCATGCATGGCAGGACGCAGTACATGCGCGCTCTCTCCTCCCTTCTGCTGACCTGGCTGGTGGCCTGTACGGCGTTCGCCGAACCTTCCGCCGAGCTGCAGGAACCCCTGGCCGGCTGGCGCTATTCCGGCTTGCTGGACCGCACCGAACAGGACCGGGTGGCCTACCCGACGCCACCGATCGACCGTGGTATCCAGCGCAATCGCACCCTGATCGAGGGCCAGCTCAAGGCCATCGGCCATCTGCGCCAGCCCCACAGCCTGTCGGTCAACGGCAACCCGCTGAACCTCTACACCGACGAACAGGGCCGTTTTGCCCGGCCCTATGCGTTCGGTGCCGGCTCCAACAGTGTCGAAGTGCGCAGTTCCGAGGGCAAATCCCTCAAGCGCGTGCAGTTCTATGAGGCCAACCCGAACAAGACCCCGCCGCGGATTCGCGTGGTGCTGGGCTGGGACGATCCCAAGGCCGAACTGGACATGCACATCATTACCCCCGACGGCCAGCACGCGTTCTTCGGCCACCCCGGCCTGACCAATGGCGGCGGCCTGGACCCGGACGGTGTCGATGGCCCCGGCCCGGAAATGTTCACCATGACCGCGCCACTGCGCGGCACCTACCTGATCTACGTGAACTATTGGGGCAACTTCGGCAGCGGCGGCTACAACTTCGACGAAGGCAGCAATCAGAACGAGGTGATCACCTCGCAGATCAACCTGATCCTTAACGAAAACACCGTCGATGAGAAACGCGAGACCTTTATCGTGCCCATGCGGGCCATCGGCGACCTGTTGCTGGTCAAGTCTTTCAACTATTGAACATCCCGCACCACGGATGAATTGGGCTTTGTGAATCATGAGCGAAAACACCGCATCCCCGGCTGCCGGCGTGCCCGGCACTGAACAACCCGCCAGCAAGCGACGCTGGCCGGTCCTGGTCATGGGCCTGTGCCTGGTGGCGGCCGCGGTCACCGGCGTGGGCTGCAAGCCCAAGACCCCGGTGGCGGAGCTGGCCGGCGACAAGCTGGGCCTGAGCCGCCCCGACGGGCTGCTGGAAACCCATTCCCTGGCCCAGTTGCCCAAGGACCTGCTGGCGGTGCCTTTCCTCAAGGAAACGCTGACCGAGGACTTCGTCTTCTATTACCAGACCCACGCCGACCGCCTGGGCCTGATCGGCAGCCTGCGGCGGATCATCTACGAGCATGACCTGAAACTGCAGGACAACCTGATCGAGCAACTGTTCGACCAGCCGGCTGACGTGGCGTTGTGGCGCGGCGCCGACGGGCGCCTCAAGGACTTCTTGCTGGTGATGGACCGCGGCGGCCTGGCCAAGCTGTTGGAACCTCTGGCCAAGGTCGCCCTGGACGACACGCAGTTGAGCAAGCTGGCCGAACTCAAGGTCGGTGGCGATGCGGTGACGCTGTACCAACTGAACTACAACGCCAGCAAATCCCTGGCGTTCGCCTCCCACGGCGACAAGCTGGTGGTGCTGTCCAACCCGGCCAAGCTGTATGACCTGAGCAGCGGTGCCGACGATGAGCACGGTGCCGTTTCCACCGCGGCCCTGGAAGCATTGCTCAACGGCGACAAGCTGTTCCCCGAAGCCTTTGGCCTGGAGGCGCGCAAGCCCGAGGTGCAGCAGCGACTGGCGGTCAACGCGGGCGTCCTGGCCATGGGTTACCAGCGTTTTATCCCCAACTTCGCCGGCCTGCGCTTCGACATGGACGACAAGGGCTGGCACAGCTATCTGGCCATGGAAGAGCAGGACAACCAGCCGGCCTTCGACTTCAAGCCGATCTGGCAGGCCATGCCCATGGGCGCCAGCGCCTGCGTAGCCCTGCCACTGGCAGCGGAGCAGCAGAAGCCGTTGCTGGTCAAGCTGGGCGCTGAAGAAGCGGTGGCCGCCACCCTGACCGAGCACATGGCTGGCACCGCCGGGCTGTGCTGGTACGCCGATTCGCGGCTGTATACGCCGCTGCTGGTGGCCAGTCTCAAGGACAAGGACAACGCCAAGCTCGATGCCGAGCTGGGCAAGCTGTTCGGTTCCATGGTCGGTACCTTCGAGGGCAAGGTGCCCGAGCGCATCTTCCCGGTGGTCGAACAGCAGAACGGCGATGTGCACCAGTGGCAGCGCCAGGTCAGCTCCAACTTCGGCCAGTACCCGGCCAAGCAAGCCAAGGACCCGCAAGCCATTACCGGCCGCGCCTTCATGCAGGTCAGCCTGGCTCGCCATGGCTCGACCCTGGTGTTCTCCCTGGACGACAAGCTGGTGAACAAGGCCCTGGGCACCCTGGATAAGCGCTTCCCGCCGCTGGCCGACGTGGTGCCCAAGGATGCGCTGATGCCGGTGTACCTGGGCCCGCAATCGCTGGCCCAACTGATCCAGCAGGAAACCTTCGACAGCCTGCCCCAGGACATGGAACCGGTGTTCAATAACGCCGCGCAAACCTACCTGGTGCCCAAGCTGCGCACCCTCGGCGGTTATGGCAAGTACGCCCTGACCCTGCCCGAAGGCAGCGAGCCCAACGGTCACTGGCAATGGCTGCCCCTGCAGTGGCGCGCGCTGTGAGTGCATGGCGCAAACGCCTGACCAGTCTCGGCCTGCTGGCCCTGTTGCTGAGCAATGCCGTGGGCGCGACCCAGGCTCCGCCGCTGGACGTGCAGCAGTCCCAGGTGTTCCGTGCCTGGTTCGTGCGCATTGCCCAGGAGCAGCTGAGCCAGGGGCCGAGCCCGCGCTGGTATCAGCAGGACTGTGCGGGGCTGGTGCGTTTTGCCGCCAACGAAGCGCTCAAGGTCCACGACAGCAAGTGGCTGCGGGCCAACGGTTTGTCCAATCGCTACCTGCCGCCGGAACTGCAACTGAGCGAAGGCCAGCGCGGCCTGGCCCAGCAGTGGCAGCAGGGTGGCGGCCAGACCGGGCCCTACGTCAATGCGATCAAGCTGATCCAGTTCAACAGTCACCTGGTCAGCCGTGACCTGGGCCAGGCGCGCCCCGGCGACCTGTTGTTCTTCGACCAGGGCGACGACCAGCACCTGATGATCTGGATGGGCCGCAACATCGCCTATCACACCGGCACCACCACCCCCACCGACAACGGCATGCGCTCGGCTAGCGTGCAGCAACTGATGACATGGAAGGACACCCGATGGATACCCGACCCCGCCAACCCCAACTTCATCGGCATCTATCGACTGAACTTCCTCACCCAATGAGCGAATCGCGTATGTCCCGTTTCCTGTTTCGCCTGACCCTGGCCTTGACCCTGCTGGCCCCCGTGGCCCTGGTCAACGCCGAAGACTCGGTGCCGTCCAGCGATTACGCAGCGGTGTCCGGGGAGAGTTTCTTCCTCTTGTCCGACAGCAGTTTTGCCAGTGACGAACAGGCCATGGTGCGCCTTGAAGCCCCGGGCCGTGACTACCGGCGCTTTCGCATGGAACCCTATGGTGGCGCGGACATCCGGGTGTACCGGATCGACCAGCCGCTGGACTTCCTCAAGCGCCAGAAGAACCTGCACCGGGTGGTCAGCGACGGCCAGTTCAAGGGCGAGGGGCTGTCCAACACCCTGGCCTACCTGTGGGACAACTGGTACCGCAAGTCGCGTCGGGTGATGCAGCGTGCGTTCTCCTATGAGTCGCGCAAACAGGTCACCGAGCAAGTGCCGGAACTGAAGGTCGGCAATTCGATGCTGGCGCCGACGGCGTATGACGCTCAGCCGCAATTCGCGCTGATTCCGGGGCTGCCCCTGGTGACCCAGTTCCGTTATCCGCTGTGGCAGGCCAAGCCGATCCAGCCGCCGGCCGGGGTTGACCTGTCCGGTTCCTCCAGCCAGTTCATCAACGTCGCGCCAGGCAACGTCTATATCCCGCTGGGGCAACTCAAGCCCGGCCTGTACCTGGTGGAAGCCCTGGTCGGCAAGTACCGCGCCACCACCATGGTTTTTGTTTCCAACACCGTGGCGGTGAGCAAGATCGCCGGCGACGAGCTGCTGGTCTGGGCTGCGGGCAAGCATGAAGGCAACTCCGTGCCCAAGGTCAATGTGCTGTGGACCGACGGCCTTGGCGTGATGAACAGCGGCGCCACGGACGAACAGGGCCTGGTGCGCCTGAAACACGTCAGCCCGGAACGTTCCTACGTGATCGGTGAGGACCAGGAAGGCGGGGTGTTCGTCTCCGAGAACTTCTATTACGACAGCGAAATCTACGACACCAAGCTCTATGCCTTCACCGACCGGCCGTTGTATCGCCCGGGGGACTGGGTTTCGCTGAAGATCGTCGGTCGCGAATTCAAGAACGCCCGTGATTCGGTGCAGCCGGGAGCCGGCGCGGTGAATGTCAGCGTGCTGGATGCCGCCGGCACCGCCTTGCAGAACCTGACCCTGAACCTGGATTCCAAGTCCGGCACCCAAGGCCGTTTCCAGCTGCCGGAAAATGCCGTGGCCGGTGGCTATGAGCTGCGTTTTGGCTACAAGGGGCAGGTCTATAGCAGTGCCTTCCGCGTGGCCGAGTACATCAAGCCGCACTTTGAAATTTCCCTGGCCCTGGCCAAGCCGGACTTCAAGACCGGCGAGCCGGTGAAGGGCAACCTGGTGCTGCTGTACCCGGACGGCAAGCCGGTGGCCAATGCACGGCTGCAACTGAGCCTGCGCGCCCAGCAGCTGTCCATGGTGGATAACGAGCTGCAGTACATGGGCCAGTTCCCGGTGGAACTGACCAGTGCCGAGCTGACCACCGACGCCAAGGGCAGCGCCACGCTCGACCTGCCGGCGGCGGACAAACCAAGCCGCTACATGCTCACCGTGTTCGCCAGTGACGGCGCCGCGTACCGGGTCAAGACCACCAAGGAAATCCTCATCGAACGTGGCGCGGCCAGCTTCAGCCTGAGTGCGCCGCAGCGTTTCAGCGCCGCGGGTGACAAGGTCCAGTTCAGCTACGCCAACCAGAACACCAGCGAGCAGAGCAAGAACGTCAAGCCCAACCGCTACAGCTGGGTGCGCATGGAAGACCAGACCACCGGCGAGGGCACGCTGGCTAGCGCCGACAATGGCTTTGCCCTGGCCTTCGAGCGCCCTGGCACCTACAACCTGACCCTGCGCGACGAGCATGATCGGGTACTGGGCGGCACCAGCCATTCGGTCACCGGTGAAGGTGTGAAAGCGGTGCCGGGCACCGTGGAAATCGTTCTCGACAAGCCCGAGTACAAGGCCGGCGACGAAGCCCTGGCGCTGATCACCTTCCCGGAACCGATCAATGACGCGCTGCTCTCGCTTGAGCGCGACAAGGTCGAGGCCACGGCGTTGCTGTCCAAGGGCGGCGACTGGCTGAAGGTGGAAAAACTCAGCCCTACCCAGTACCGCGCCCGGGTACCGGTGAAGGACAGTTTCGCGCCGAACCTGACCTTCTCCGTGCTCTACACCAAGGGCGGTGAGTACAGTTTCCAGAACGCCGGGATCAAGGTGCTGACGCCGCAGATCGACGTGGCGATCCACACCGACAAGGACAAATACCAGCCGGGCGACCTGGTTACCGTGGACCTGTCCACCCAGTTCGCCGGCAAGCCGGTGCCCGCGCACCTGACGGTCAGTGTGGTGGACGAAATGGTCTACGCCCTGCAGCCGGAAGTGGCGCCGAGCATCGACCAGTTCTTCTACCACCCACGGCGCAACAACGTGCGCACCAGCGCCAGCCTGTCGTTCATCAGCTACGACGTGGCGCTGCCGGGCAGCCCTACCGCCCCGGGCAAGGCCAACCGCAGCGAACGTGGGGTCAAGGTGCTGGAGCGGCCACGGCGTGAAGACGTTGACACGGCTGCCTGGCAGCCGGAACTGGTGACCGATGGCAGTGGCAAGGCACGCTTCACCTTCCGCATGCCGGACTCCCTGACCCGCTGGCGCATCACCGCCCGGGCCATTGCCGATGACGGCCAAGTGGGGCAGAAGAAACAGTTCGTGCGTTCCGACAAGGCCCTGTACCTGAAGTGGAGCGGCCCGACCCGCTTCCGCACGGGCGACAAGCCGGACCTTGGGGTATTCGCTTTCAGCCAGTCGGAACAGCCGGCCAAGGCCGAGCTGGTCATTCATTACGCCGGGGAATCCCAGCGCCTGCCGTTGACCCTCAACAGCGGCATCAATTACGTCGCGCTGCCGGCCATTGCCCCGGGCAATGGCGAGTGGAGCGCCGAACTGGTGCAGGGCGGCAAGACCGTGGATACCCTGGCGGTGCGCCTGGTGAGCAGCGCGGCCGGTTGGCAGAGCGTGCAGACCCAGAGCCTGGATGTCGTGACGGCCAGCACTCCGCTGGGCTTGCCGGCGGACGCCGCGCAGATTCGCCTGCGCCTGGACGACAGCCCGCAAGCGCTGTTCCGTTCGGCCCTGGATGACTTGCTGGAATACCCGTACGGCGGCGTAGAACAGACCGCCAGCCAGTTGCTGCCGTTGAGCGTTGCCTACCCGGCGCTGGCCAGCAACCCGCAGATCCGTGATCGGCTGCGACTGATGATGCAGAACAGCCGTCTGCGCCTGGTGCACATGGCCGGCCCGGAAGCGGCATTCACCTGGTGGGGTGAAGATGCCGATCCGGATGCGTTCCTCACCGCCTACGCCTATTACGCCGACTGGAACGCGAGCAAGGTGCTGGACCTGAACCTGCCGCCAGAGCACTGGCAGCGGGTGCTGGAGGTCTACGCCAAGCAGGCCGGCAATACGCCGTTGCTGCAACGGGCGCTGATCCTGTCCTTCGCCCGTGATATGAAACTGCCGATCAATACCCTGGTCAGCGGCCTGATGGACGATCTGGCCAAGGTCGGCAACGGCCCGGCGGCCAGCCTGCAGGAAGACGGCGGTGACAGCCTGGTGATGGACGATCCGGACTCGGCCCTCGGCCTGGCCTCTGCCCGAGTGCTGACCGCGGCCCTGGCGCGGGATGCCAAGGTCACGCCTACGCCGGCCTTTGTCGCGCAACTGGAAGCGGCGCAGCAGCAGGTGGATCTGAGCTCGCAGCCGTTCACCCAAGCCCTGAGCCTGTCGCTCAAGCCTTTCGATCAGGCCTCTGCGCGGACCCTGCTGCAACGCCTGCTGCCGTCGCAATCGACCCTGGAACGGGCCCTGGCCCTGACCTGGCTGCAACGCAGCATCGCCCAGTCGACGCCGGCCGTGGCCTTGAACCCGGGGCAGGGCTGGCAACAGCAGCACGGCGCCAGCGGTGAAAGCTACTGGCAGTGGCAAGGGCCGCAGGTGCCGACGGTACTGGCTCTGGGCAACGTGCCGGAACGTCCGCTGCAGGCTTCGGTGAGTTACCTGAGCAAGCTGGACATGGGCACGCCGTCGCCGGTGAACATCACTCGCCGCTTGCTGCGCCTGGTGCCGGGCGACGAGGCCTTCACCTTCAAGCTGGAGCCGGTGGGCAATAAGCCGATCGCCAGCGATGGCCTGTACCTGGATGAAGTGATCATCGCCAACCAAGGCAACCGGCCACTGCTGTACGGCATGCTGGAAGTGCCGTTGCCACCGGGCGCGGATGTCGAGCGCACCACCTGGGGCATCAAGCTGGCCGGGCCTGCCGGTACTGAAGCGGCTTCGCTGGAGAAGGCCCGTTCCGAACCGGGGCAGATGAGCTACGCGGTGCCGCTGGACGCCTTGAACGACAGCAGCGAGGTGCGCCTGCGCCACCTGGTTCGTTTCTCGCAGAAGGGCCAGTTCAACCTGCCGCCGGCTCGCTTCTACCAGGTGTACGCACCCGAGCATCAGGCTCAGGAACGCACCCCGGCCCTGGGTCAGGTCACGGTCAAATAACATGGCGCGGCGCTGGGCCTGGTTGTTCCTGTGTTTGCTCCCTGGGCTGGCGACGGCCCAGGACGAGCCCCTGCGCCTGGCCTGGAAAAGCGCCCCGGACAGTGAGCTGGTGAGCCTGAGCAAATCCCAGGTACTGGCGCGCGAACCCTTGCCCATGGACCTGCAGGCGCCGCTGGGCAGTGTCTGGAAACTCTTCGTCTACGCCTGGCTGGTGGACACCGGCGCCGAGGAGCCGGCCTATGCCTGCCAGGGCAAGTCCAAGGAAGAGGTCTACTGCTGCTCGGTGGGCGCCAGCATCGCCCGGGATCAGGCGCTGGTGCGTTCCTGCGGGTTGTATTTCGAACCGCAGCGCTTGCAGTTGTCCGCTGCTGACTGGCGCCACTACTGGCAAGCCCGCAATGCCCCGGAGTGGTTGCAGGACCTGAACCAGCTGCAACCGCAGACCCGGGTTCCGGTGGCGCAGTTGCTGCAGGTGCTGGCGCTGCTGCCGGCCCGGGACACGGCGCGGCGGGTGCTGCTGGACGTGGTGCTCAATGCCGGTGACGGCGCCGTGGTGGGGGAAGTGGGCGGACGTTTGCGGGTCAAGACCTGGAGCTGGCTGGCGGATCAGGATCGGCAGTCGCGCCAGGGCGGTTTCGCCGGCTGGCTGGTGGACGGCACGCCGCTGTGGGTGGGCGGGCGCGGCACCAGCCAGCGAGTGCTGAAGGACTACGCCCAGGCCCTGAACCAGGTGCTGCCGGACAACCCGTCTGTGGATAAAGGCCGCTGCGTGGAAGTCAGCCTGTTTTCCCGCTATCCGCTGAAAAGCGTCAGCCAGAACGGCCAGCTTGCCAATCCGGGGGCCTTGCAAGGCGATTACCGGGTGGAGTTCGCCAACGGCAACCAGCTGGATATCCACAGCGCCGGCGAACTGTTCCTGCAGCGTGATCCCGCAGCCCAGCGACTGGTGGCACGCCTGGACCGTGAGGAATATGTGGCGCGGGTACTGCAACGTGAGGCCAGCAGTGAACCGGCGGAAGCCGCCAAGGCCCTGGCCGTGGCGATCCGCACCTACCTGTTGCAGAACGCCGGGCGCCGCGGCGAGTGCCTGAGCATCGACGACAGCAGCAACCGCCAGCGGGTGGCGCCGCGCCCAGCCACCGCCGAGGCCCGGGCCATCGCCGCCTGGACCAGTGACCTGGTGCTGGCTGGTACACAAGTCACCTATCACTCGGACCTGAAGGCGCCGGACAAGCTGTCCTGGCAGCAGGCGGTGGAGCAGGCGCGCTCCGGTCAGCGCTATGACGCCATCCTGCTGCATGCCTATCCGCGCGCCAGCCTCAGCCGCTGGGACAGCCCGGTGGCCTCCTGCGACCCCTTGCCGGCGGCCCAGGATTGGCTGCTGAACCAGCGTCGGCGCTGGCGCCAGCCGCTGGAGCAAGAGATTGGCTACAACGAAATCAGCCAGTTCGCCGTGTGCCGCCTGAATTTCGGCCGGCCCTACGTCGACCGCGAACGGCAACGCATCTACGTGCGTGGCGTGCTCTCGCTGCAAGACCGCCTCGACCTGACTCACGAATACCTGCACCTGGCCTTTGAAGCTCATCCCAACGGCCAGGATGAAACCTACATCGAAGGGCTCGCCCGTCATCTTTTATTGGAATAGGCCATGAAACTTCCTGCTCCCCCGGTCCTCCTGTTCCTTTGTGGAATGTTCAGCCTGCCCGTGGCCCTGGCCGACAGCGGTATCCAGCTCGACACCCCCAAGGGCGGCTGGCGTACCCGCGCCATCGATGGCGAGCAATACATTCAGGAGGTCAACTACCCGGCCTCCTCGGTCAACACCCCTCAGGGACAGGCCGATACCGCGCGCATTCGCGGGCAGATCAAAGGCGCGTCCAAGGCGAGCAAAGAGCCGGGCAAACTGATCGTCAACGGCGTCAGCATGCCGCTCAAGTTCGATGAGCAAGGCGGGTTCGACCGGCCTTACTCATTTCCCAACGGCAGCAACAGCGTCGAAGTGCGCAGCCCCGACGGCCAGCAGCGCAAGCGCGTGCAGTTTCTCAACAGCGGCGGTGGCGTGACCCCGCCCAAGTTGCGCGTGCTGCTGTCCTGGGACAGCGACAACACCGACCTTGACCTGCACCTGGTGACCCCCGATGGCGCGCACATCTGGTACGGGGATCGGGTTGCCCCCAATGGCGCGACCCTGGATGTGGACGTGACCACGGGCTACGGCCCGGAGATCTTCTCCATGCCGGCCCCGCTCAAGGGCCAGTACCTGGTCTATGTGAACTACTACGGAGGCGGTTATCGCAGCGACGATGAAGACGGCGGCCAGGAAAATGCCGTGCAAGCCCTGACGACGGCCCAGGTGACGGTGATTACCGAAGAGGGCACGCCGGATGAGAAGAGCGAGTCGTTCATCGTGCCGATGCGCGCGCCAGGGGAGCTGACGCTGGTGCGCAGTTTCAGTTATCCATGATCGAGCGCAACGGATGCGCCCTCGCGGCCATCCGTTCATTGCCCTGAGACAATACGCGCCCCCAGTGTTTGCCTTGCAATGAATCACCATTCATTGGCAGGGAAATGCAGAGCATGGGTGCTTTTCAATCGTGGTTGAAGTGGTGTGTGGTGGCCGGCGGCTGTGTTTCCGGCCTGGCGTTGGCGGCGGGTGCGGACGGCCTGCAACGGGTCAAGGTGGAACTGGTGACGCCGCCCCAGGTGCATGCTCACGAGCAGATGGTCAGTGGACCGCCCAAGGTGATGCAGTTCCACATGCGCGTCGAAGAGAAAAAGATGGTGGTGGATGACCAGGGCACCACCCTGCAGGCCATGACCTTCAACGGCTCCATGCCCGGCCCGACCCTTGTGGTGCACGAGGGCGACTACGTCGAGCTGACCTTGAGCAACCCGGCCAGCAACACCATGCCCCACAACATCGATTTCCATGCCGCCACCGGCGCCCTGGGCGGGGCCGCGCTGACCCAGGTCGTGCCGGGCCAGGAGGTGGTGCTGCGTTTCAAGGCTGATCGTAGCGGCACCTTTGTCTATCACTGCGCGCCGTCGGGCATGGTGCCCTGGCACGTCGTCTCGGGCATGAGCGGAACCTTGATGGTGCTGCCGCGCGACGGCTTGAAAGACCCCGCCGGCAAGCCCTTGCACTATGACCGGGCCTACACCATCGGCGAGTTCGATCTGTATATCCCCAAGGACAAGGACGGGCATTACAAGGATTACCCCGACCTGGCCTCCAGTTACCAGGACACCCGTGAAGTGATGCGCAAGCTGACCCCGAGCCACGTGGTGTTCAACGGCCGGGTTGGCGCTTTGACCGGGGCCAATGCGCTGACCGCCAAGGTCGGGGAAAGCGTGCTGTTCATCCATTCCCAGGCCAATCGCGACAGCCGTCCGCACCTGATTGGCGGCCATGGCGACTGGGTCTGGACCACCGGCAAGTTCGCCAACGCGCCACAACGCAACCTGGAAACCTGGTTCATCCCCGGCGGTTCGGCGTTGGCCGCGCTCTACACCTTCAAGCAGCCGGGCACCTACGTGTACCTCAACCACAACCTGATCGAGGCCATGGAACTGGGGGCTTTGGCCCAGGTCAAGGTCGAGGGGCAGTGGGACGACGACCTGATGACCCAGGTAAAGGCTCCGGGGCCCATTACTCCAGCCCAGTAAGAGCCGCCGGGGCTCAGAGGTTCAGGGCGAATGTCAGGTAACCCGGATACGCCTGGCGCCAGTCGGCCTGGAAGGTGTGGCCTTCAGCATGCTCATGGCTCTGCACCTGGTTGCCGGGTTCCAGGGCCTGCTGCGTGGTGGCGGTGAGCTTCTGGTTGCTCTCATGCTCCTTGGCGCCATGAACGATGACGATGCGCTTGTCCCGGGCCTGGGTTTCGCCGAACGGAATCCGGTAACCACCGGGGGACAACAGCAAGGCGCCGCTGTATTGCTGCGGGTACTCGGCGATCAGGTGCGAGGCGTGTTCGGCACCTTGTGAGAAGCCCATCAGGGCGATGCGCGAGTGATCGATGCGGGTCTGCTTTTCCAGCTTCTTCAGCGCCGCGCTGACCGCTTCCTGGGTCGGCGCCACCGAGTTCTGCTGCCACATGAACGAATGCTCATCGCGCTTGAGGGTGCCGTTGATGCCCACCAGCACGGCTTTCTCGCCCACCAGCTCGGCGCGCATATCGACGCCGTCGCTGCCCTCGGTGCCGAAACCCGACAGCCAGACCACCACCGGCCAGCCCTCGGCCGGGGCTTTGCCTTGGGGAATGCTGAAGGCCGCAAGGCCCGCGTCCTTGGCCTTGGCCGGATAATTCTTCTCGGCGGCCTGCAGCAGCTTCTGGTAGGCCGGGGTCTGCTGCAGGGATTGCAGTTCGTCGTCTTCCTTAAGGATGACCCACTGCCAGAAGCCTCGCTCGCGGGCCTGGTCGAGGAACTCGGCGGCGCGCTTGTTCTTGTCCATGGCGGCCAGGCTGCCAGCGGCCTGGTACGAGGCGTAGGCATTCTTCGGGTCGAGGCGGGCGGCGGTCAGGTAGTAGGCGAGGGCGCCGGCATAGTTGTCGTGCTGGCTCTTTTCGTTGTCGCCGGCTTCGATGAAATCGGCTGGCGTGGCGTCGTCCAGGTACAGGTTGGCCATGGCCGCCATGCCTTGCCAGCGCCCTTTGGCGACATCCTGCTGCTCATCGGCCTGGGCCCAGGCGGCGCCCAGCGTCAGGGCGGTAAACAGAGAGAGAAACGACAGGGGCAGGCGTACTGCGGCCGGCAACGACATGACTGAGAGTCCTTGTTCAGTGAAGGAGGTCTCGGGCGGACGCCCAAAACGGCGCGCAGCTTAGCATGGCGGGTCGCCCGGCTGGACGACCCTTGCGGGTGCTGGAGTCAACGCCGCGGCGCTGGATCAGTCGCTCTGATCCGCAGTGGAAATCACTTCGTCGATCTTCCAGCAGCCCTTGTCCTTGACCATCCGCACATCGACCACCTGAGTGGTGTCCGGGGTGCTGCCCAGGGTCACTTGTTCCTTGGCGCTGGAGCCCTGGATCTGTGGCTCGCTGACCTTGATCTGGGTCAGCCACTCATCCATGTAGTCCTGGGCCTTGAGGAAGTAGTCCTCTTCCAGGCCGTCGGGGCTGGCCATCTGTTTCTTGATCTTGGCGATCAGCGAGTCCGTGACGTATTTCTTCATCTCCGGGACGCTGTCGGTGATCGGGTCCTTGTCTTCGCTGAAGGTTTGCAGGTACCAGCTGTAGAACGCCTGGGTGACAGGCTTGGGCGAACTGGCGCAGTCGGCCAGGGCGACCGACTGATGCATGGCGACCGCCGCCAGCAGCGAGCAGAACAGCATTCTCATGGGGAACCCCTTACGGATGGCGATAGATTTTGTAGGCAGGCTTCTGCACGCGATAGGAATGTCCCGGGTAGAAACCGTGCAGTTGCTTGAAGTCTGACACCCAGAGGGTGCCGTTGAACATCGCCATGTGGCCGTGGGGGTGCCCGGGAATGGGCTGGATGATGACCACATCGCCCGCTGCGGGCGTCTGGCCGGCCGGCTGCTCGACAAAACCGGCGGAGGTCAATGATGAGCCGAAGTCCTTGGCCGAGTGCTTCCTGTGCAAAATCACCCCGCCGCCACCGGCTTCGATTGCCTGGCGGGTATAGGCCGCGCAACGCCCGGTGCTGCCGGCGTGAGCGTGAGCGTTCAAGTGACTGATAGCGGCTTGCTTATTCCACATTCCTTGTCATCCGAGAGTCCTGGAGAGCGGCGATTTTATTCTTGCGCAGGGATGCCGGAAATACTGGCTAAGTGCCTTGATCTGGGGCTTTGGGGGGCGTGTCACAGTTATACGGCGGATCGATAGAACCGTACGGGAGCTGCGCAGCGGATCAATGCTCGGGCTGTTCAGTGCGGCAGCAGTTCGAGCGCTCTATGCGAGGCTGCCTGTAACCCGGTTACGTCCCTGATCCTTGGCGCTGTACAGCGCTTGATCAGCCAGGGACAGCAGGCGTGGCAGGTCGTAGCCCAGGCTTTCACTGCTCACCACGCCGATGCTGACGCTGAGCAGCCCAGGTTCCAGCAGCGGCAACCGGGCAAAGGCCTGGCGAATTCGTTCGGCCACCAGCAAGGCCGCCTGTTCATCGGTCGAGGCCAACAGGCAGGCGAACTCCTCGCCGCCGATACGGGCAAATACTCCTTTCCCGCGCAGGTTTTCTGAAAGTACCTGGCTGAAGGCAATCAGCGCCTGGTCGCCCGTGTGGTGGCCGAAGGCATCGTTCAAGCGCTTGAAGTGGTCCAGGTCGCACAGCAGCAAGGCTATTGGCACGGCGTGACGCTGGCATTCGATCAGCAGCCGCTCGCCATTGACCATAAAGGCCCGGCGGTTGCCGATACCGGTCAGGGCGTCGCAGAAGGCCGCTTCCTTGAAGCGCCGTTCAACCCGCTCCTTGACCATGGACAGCGTCACATAGGCAATACCGATCACATAGAGCATCGATTCGAACAGCATCAAGGAGAAAAGCATCGCGCCGGTGTTGTCGCCTTTCAGCGCCTGATCCATGGCCAGGCCCTGGTCAATCACGGCGCGCACGCTGTAGTACGTGGTGTGCAGCAGGGTCAGAAGCAAGGCTGGCATATAGGCAACCTCCAGCTGCCGGCGGCTGCGCCAGAACTCCAGCAGGGTCAGCAGGCCGTAGCCGACTGTCAGCAGTGAGTAGGCCGAGACCCGCACCGTCATTGACTGGTAGAACGCCGGGAGCAGGCACAGCGCTAGCCATATGCCGGCACCGGCGAGCATGCCCGGGACATGCGGCGAGCGCCCGGCAAAGACCCGCATCGCCGTCCAGTTGAGGGCCGCGCTCAACAGCAGGACCACGTTGCCGAGGATCTTCGGCACGTAGTCCATACCCATGCCGCGCAGGCTGACCAGCACCATGCCCACTGCCGCCAGGAGCATCATGGCGCCCAGGTAGGCCAGCGGGCGCTCGCGGGTTTCCCGTAGCCAGGCGTGGAAGGTCAGCAGGCTCATCAGAAAGAAAATGAACACCGAGACTACGAGCAGGGTCGGGATGTGCAGGGCCATGTCCTGGGGTCTCGTTAACGTCGTCTCTAGGGCGAGGCAGCAAAGCCGGCTGCCGGAAAGTGGGCGAATTGCCATCAAGGGACGGGATTGTAGCGAGAACTTATGGGCCACGGTGAATGTTGCTACAACAACTCTCCGAGCCTAACGGAACACCCCGCAGACCGCGTTGCCCTGGTACCCATGCATGATCGGCCCCAGGAACATGAACGGGCCGCAGGCGTAAAACTCCGAGCTGATTTTGTGGCTTGAGTACAGCAATGGGGCTTCGATACCGCCTATATCGTTGCCGTATGAGGTGGCGCTGTAGGACTCGCAAACCGGTAGTTTCAGGGGGATGGGCAGAATAACGGCCCAGACGGTGGTGCCACACCACTGGCGTTCGGGTGTGCTCTTCTGCGTACGGGTGATGACCGGTGTCATGGCGTTGCCGATGAGTGTTTGGTGAGCTGCGGTTTTTGTGACCTGCTCTTCGGGCATGTCCACCCAGGCACCGACACAGCCGCAGAGGCCAAGGGCTGCCAGTGCGGCCAGCAGCGCGCATTGCATGGCCCGCCGCAAGGCGCGCGTGGTCAAGGGCGCGGGTATTGTTGCCTGAGGGGGGAGCGGAGCTGCAAAGCTTAGTCGGTCGTGCATCCTGCACCTGCTGTCAGAGTGGCCAGTGCTTCCCGTGCCCGGGTTTCAGGCATTAAAAAGCCGGCTTGTGGCCGGCTTCTCGGGGACTGGCTTGGTTCATTTTTGGTAAACCGCACCAGCCTTCAAAACGTACACCCAGCTCTTGCGGCTGGCTGTGGGACTGGGCGGGAAAGTCATCCGCTTCGTCGGGCGATCTGACCGCAGAAAGGGTCGATGCGCAAATGTGGGGCGCAGCATACGCAGGTTCGCCGGGAATTCCCAGTGCAAAGCGCGATCCAGAGGCCTTGAGGGCGAAAATAGTGCGTGGGAATTTGTTGCGCGATGCGTATCTGGTGCAAGCCCGTTCGCTGGCAAGCCGGTTCCTGCGGGAAATCGCGGGCACAAAAAAGCCCCGATCACTCGGGGCTTTCTCTTGAAGCGTGTCGCTAGCAGCTTGCAGCTGCTTCTCAGCCTTTGTAGGCCGCGACCGACTTCAGGATCTCGGCACGGGCCGCGTCAGCGTTGCCCCAACCGTCGATCTTCACCCACTTGCCTTTTTCGAGGTCTTTGTAGTTCTCGAAGAAGTGCTTGATCTGTTCCAGCAGCAGGGCTGGCAGGTCGGTGTATTCCTTCACGTCCACGTACAGCTGGGACAGCTTGTCGTGAGGAACCGCGATCACTTTGGCATCGCCGCCGCCGTCGTCGGTCATGTTCAGGATGCCCACTGGACGGGCGCGGATCACCGAGCCTGGCGCTACTGGGTAAGGGGTCACGACCAGCACGTCGAGGGGGTCGCCGTCGTCAGCCAGGGTGTTGGGGATGAAGCCGTAGTTGGCCGGGTAGAACATTGGGGTGGCCATGAAACGGTCAACGAACAGGCAGTCGCTGTCTTTGTCGATTTCGTATTTGATCGGCGCGTGGTTGGCCGGGATTTCGATAGCGACGTAGATGTCGTTCGGCAGGTCTTTGCCCGCCGGAATCTTGCTGTAGCTCATTGGGCGTTGCCCCCGTTAGTTGACCAAATGACTTGGCCGGATTGACCAAAAAGTGGCGGCGATTATAGACACACTCCGCTACCGATGCTACGTGCCAAGGGTCGTAGAACCTTGGTTGTACTGTCGCGCAGAGCTGTTCGGGCGGGCCGTGCGACCGGCGGTTTGGCCATCGGTCGGCAGGCGGGGCAGTGGTCTTTCAACTGGCCTTCAGATGAACAGCTTAAATGGCGCGACAGGACATTAGTGGTGCGTTTGATAGACCGGGTCTTCAGCTTGAAGTTGCTGCAGCCGGGCCAATGGATTCTGCCGATAAAACAACTGCAACTGTGCATAGACTTTCGGATAAGCCGCCACCAGCAAGTCCGGGGCGCTGAAGAAGTATTCGCTGGTGACGGCGAAGAACTCGGCCGGGTTTTCCGCCGCATAGGGGTCAATGGCGGTTTCTGCGTCCGGGTTGCGGTCCAGCTGGCGGTTGAGGTCGTCGTAGGCGTGCTGCATTACGTGCGCCCAGTCGCTGACCCGCATGTCGCTGTGCAGCGGTGGCAGGCCGTTGGCGTCGCCGTTGAGCATGTCCAGCTTGTGGGCCAGTTCGTGGATCACCAGGTTGTAGGCTTCCCAGCCCCCGCTGGCCAGGACTCCGGGCCAGGCGAGGATGATCGGCCCCTGCTGCCAGGCTTCGCCACTGTGCTCGCCATCCCATTCGTGCTCGATGCCGCTGGCATCGCGATGGCGCTGGGGGCTGAGGAAGTCGTCGGGGTAAAGGATGATTTCGTGGAAACCCTGATACCAGTTCAGGTCTCCCAGGTGCAGCAGGGGCAGTTGCGCCTGGGCCGCCAGCAGCAGGCGCTGTTCCTGATGCAGCTCGACCCCGGGCAAGGCCGTCAGGTGTTTGTCGTCGAGAAACAGCACGCTGGCTTCGCGCAGCCATTGATCCTCGGCGGCGCTGATGCCGTCGAGGAAGGGCAGGTGCTGGCGCACCCGCTGCCAGGTTTCATCGCTGACCGGATGCTTGGCCAGCCGGCGCTTGCGGCGCCAGGCGCTGAGGGACCACATGCGCTTTAGCGGGTTTCGGCTTTTTCGGCGTTGCGGCCCAAACGGCTGCGCAATACGCCAATGATCATTGGCACCAGGGACAGGAGGATGATGGCCACCACCAGCAGCGAGAGGTTTTTCTTGATGAACGGCACGTTGCCGAAGAAGTAGCCCAGGGTCACCAGGCCGCCGACCCAGAGGATGGTGCCGGCCACGCTGAAGGCGAAGAACCGCGGGTAAGGCATGCGCGCCACGCCGGCGACGAAGGGCGCGAAGGTGCGGATGATCGGCAGGAAACGCGCCAGGGTCACGGTCTTGCCGCCGTGCTTTTCATAGAAATCGTGGGTTTTCTGCAGGTAGTCGCGGCGGAAGATTTTCGAATTGGGGTTGCTGAACAACCGCTCTCCCGCTGTTCGCCCGATTACGTAGTTGGTGCTGTCGCCGAGGATCGCCGCCAGCATCAGCAGGCCGCCCAGCAGCACCGGGTCCATGCCACCGCCTGCGGCCACGGCGCCGGCGATGAACAGCAGGGAGTCCCCGGGCAGGAACGGCGTCACCACCAGGCCGGTTTCACAGAAAATCACCAGGAACAGGATGGCGTAGATCCAGGGCCCGTAGTTGGTCACCAGCATGTCGAGATAAACGTCGAGATGAAGGATTAGGTCGATCGGGTTGAAATCCATTGGGGCACCTGTGATGACAGCCTGGCTCGGCAGGCCTGTGCGATGACTCGGAGAAAGAGACTACAGGGGTATGTAGCTTTTCTTACGATCCGAAAAGGTCGGCATTATAAAGGCTGATAAGTGAAATGCGTGTTCAGATTGTAGCGGGGCGTTTCGGCCTGGCGGGTCGCTGAGCGAATGCCGGGAGGGCGCGCGGGCCTGGGCCGAAAAGAACAAAGCGGCCCTGAGGCCGCTGTCTGCAGGATCAGTCGTCGCCGAGTGGCAGGATGTAGTTCTTGAACTCGGTGTCTTCACGAAAGCCCATGGATTCGTAGGTTTTCTGCGCCACTTGGTTGTTGCTGCTGGTGGACACTCGAAGGCGCACGGCATTGGATTCCTTGGCCATTTTCTTCGCGGTGCGCATCAGGTTATCGGCCACCAGCTGACGGCGTGCGTCTTCGGCGACGTAGATATCGTTGAGAATCCACACGCGCTTGAGGGACAGCGAAGAAAAGCTCGGGTACAGCTGGCAAAAGCCCAGCAACTTGTTGCTGTCATCATCGGCCAGGGCCAGGTAGATCACCGACTCCTTGCGTCGCAGGCGCTTTTCCAGAAAGGCCCGGGACGAATCCGGATAGGGCAGGGCGCTATAGAATTCGCGGTATTTGACGAATAGCGGGGTCAACAGATCCAGGTGCTCGAGGGTTGCTTGAGTTATCCGCATGGTGGCTCTCAACTTCAAGTGGATGTGACGGCACAGGTTGGATGACTCGGACAGCCGTGTTGCGATGCTGCCCAAAGCGGCAAAAAAGCGCAATCGTCTTGCAACGTCACGCTTGTGGCGGGCTCAGGAGGAAATTGCCCTTCATATTCGCCGGCTCGTCGCTGTCCAGGGTCTGCACTTGTGCCTCGTCTTTGAGGTTCACCCCTGACAGTTGCCGGCGGCAGGCTTCACGCATCAGGTACAGCAGGCGGTGGGCGGCCATGCCATAGCTCAGGCCCTCCAGGCGTACATTGGAGATGCAGTTGCGGTAGGCGTCGGTGAGGCCGACTTTCGGCTGGTAGGTGAAATACAGCCCCAGGCTGTCGGGGGAGCTGAGCCCCGGGCGTTCGCCGATCAGGATCACCGTCATCTTTGCCCCCAGCAGTTGGCCGACCTCGTCGGCCACGGCCACCCGTCCCTGTTCCACCAGGACCACCGGTGACAACGACCAGCCTTCGGCGGCGGTCTGTTCTTCCATGCGGGCCAGGAACGGCAAGGTGTGGCGATGCACCGCCAGGGCCGACAGGCCGTCGGCCACTACCACGGCCAGGTCGACTCCACCGGGATGGGCGCTGGCGTAATCGCGCAGGCTCTGGGCCGACTCGTCGCTGAGCCGGCGACCCAGGTCGGGGCGTTGCAGGTAGCTGTGGCGATCGGTGGCGGCGCTGTGCAGCAGCAGGCTGTCACGCCCGCGCTCGGCCAACTGCGCGCTCAGGCCGGAGTGGTCGAAGGGCAGGTGCACGGCGTCGCGGGCCTGGGCGTGGGCAAACTGGAAGTCCAGTTGGGCGCCGGTGGGCAGGCTGGTGCCGGTGCGACCCAGGGCAATCCGCGCCGGGGTCAGGCGGCGCAGTTCCAGCCAGGGGTTCTGTGAGTCGGTCGGATGTTTTTGCATGAGCCTGTTCCTTATCCCAACTGGGCCAGTGCCTGGCGGAACGCCGGCGGCAGGTTATTGCCGAAATGCACCTTGCCGTCGGCCTGGGTGAAGATGCCGGTCCTGGCCAGCCATTGCTCGAATTCGGGGGCGGGTTTCAGGCCAAGGGTCTGCCGGGCATACAGCGCGTCGTGGAATGAGGTGGTCTGGTAGTTGAGCATGATGTCGTCGGAACCGGGGATGCCCATGATGAAGTTGATCCCGGCCACGCCCAGCAGGGTCAGCAGGTTGTCCATGTCGTCCTGGTCGGCTTCGGCGTGGTTGGTGTAGCAGATGTCGCAGCCCATGGGCACGCCCAGCAGCTTGCCGCAGAAGTGGTCTTCGAGGCCGGCGCGGATGATCTGCTTGCCGTTGTACAGGTATTCCGGGCCGATGAAACCGACCACGGTGTTCACCAAAAACGGCTTGAAATGCCGGGCCACGGCGTAGGCGCGGGTTTCGCAGGTCTGCTGGTCGATGCCGAAGTGGGCATTGGCCGACAGGGCGCTGCCCTGGCCGGTTTCGAAGTACATCAGGTTCTGCCCGAGGGTGCCGCGGTTCAGGCTCAAGCCGGCCTCGTAGCCTTCCTGGAGCACGTTGAGGTTGATGCCGAAGCTGGCGTTGGCCGCTTCGGTGCCGGCGATCGACTGGAACACCAGGTCCAGTGGCACGCCGCGGTTGATTGCTTCGATGGAGGTGGTGACGTGGGTCAGCACGCAGGCCTGGGTCGGGATTTCGTAGCGCTGGATGATGGCGTCGAGCATTTCCAGCATGGCGCAGATCGAGGCGATGCTGTCGGTGGCCGGGTTGATGCCGATCATCGCGTCGCCGTTGCCGTACAGCAGGCCGTCGAGAATGCTTGCGGCAATGCCCGCGGGTTCGTCGGTGGGGTGGTTGGGCTGCAGGCGGGTGGACAGGCGCCCGCGCAGGCCCAGGGTGCCGCGAAACTGTGTTACCACGCGAATCTTCTGCGCCACCAGGATCAGGTCCTGCACGCGCATGATCTTCGATACCGCGGCGGCCATTTCCGGGGTCAGGCCCGGGGCCAGCGCGCGCAGGCTCTGCTCGTCGGCGGCGTCGCTGAGCAGCCAGTCGCGAAAGCCGCCCACGGTCAGGTGGCTGACCGTGGCGAAGGCCTCGCGGTCATGGGTGTCGATGATCAGCCGGGTGACTTCATCGGATTCATAGGGAATCAGCACCTCTTCGAGAAAGTGCTTGAGGGGGATATCCGCCAGGGTCATCTGGGCGGCGACCCGCTCGCCGTCGTTGAGGGCGGCAACCCCGGCCAGAAAGTCGCCGGAACGCGCCGGGCTGGCCTTGGCCATGACTTCCTTGAGGCTGTCGAAGCGATAGGTCTGAGAACCTACGCTGTGGGAAAATTGGGCCATCTCAGTCTCCGTTTCAACGATGTAGGGGCGTTGCCGAGTGCTGGCGGATCATCAGGATGCCACCTTCTTCAGCAGGTTTTCCAGACGGTTGCCGGCCGCCCGGTGATGGAGGATGGCAAAGGCCTTTTCCGCCACCAGGCTGCCGCCTTCGAGCGGTGGCAGGCCACCGCTGTAGATGTTCGAGATCACGCTGTATTCGTAGCGAATGTCCGGGTTGCCGCTGAACTGCGCGGCCGCGCGACGGGCCTGGTCGTCCGGCAAGCGGTAGCCCAGGTAGGCGGACATGCTCCGCGAGGCCAGGGCATCACCGCCGGGCCGTTCGCCGATCAGCACGATGATCAGTTGTGGTTGCAGGGCTTCGCCCACCGACTCCGCGAGCTTGACCCGGCCGTAGGGCGCGAGGATCGGCTGGCCAATGCGCAGTTCACGGCTCTGCAGGCCGTCCAGCAGCACCGGCAGCAGTTCGGGAATGTTGTGGTGGATGGCTTCGGCGCTGAGACCGTCGGAAATCACGATCTGCACATCGTTGTATTCCGGTTGCAGGCGCCGCAGTACTTCTTCGGTCAGCCGCGCGCCCAGCTCCGGGTCTTGCAGGTGGGCCAGCTTGTCCGGGGCCGCGGTGCGCAGCTCGCGCAGAGCAATGGCGCCGATCTCGGCGGGGCGCAGGTCGACGTAGATCGCTTCCCGGGCCACCGCCAGGTTGGCCCGTACCGTGCGTGACACCTTGTTGGCCGGTCGCGGCCCGGCGTTGTCGAAACCGTAGGTGGCCGGGGTGGATTCCAGCAGGCGCTGGAAGTCGATGTCCGACGCGCAGAAGATCCTCGGGTTGCCCCAGTTCGGCCCGCGCTCCACGTTGCCGTGGGCATCCTCCTGGAAAATCCCCTTGCCCAGGGCCCAGCGCAGGTATTCCGGGGCCGGTGCCAGGTCATGGACCTCGCGCAGGGTCTGGTTGTCGTGGGCGCTGGTGTCGAAGTAGGCGAGCATGCGGTCGGTGCTCAGGTACACGTCCATGAAGAAGTTGGCGCCAGCGGCGGTCAGCAGCTCGGTGGCCATTTGCTGGCCTTCCAGGGTCACCTGGGAATGCAGGGTGTAGCAGGGCGCCATGCCCATGGGCAGCCCCAGCAGCTTGCCCATGAACTGGTCCTGCAGGCAGGAATAGGTCATCTCGAAGTTGTCGAGGTGGGTTTCCGGGCCGATGAAACCGGTGACGTTGTTCACCATGTACGGTCGGTAGCGCCGGGCCAGCCCGTAGCACAGGGCTTCGCAGGTGGCCATGTCGATGCCTTCGTGCTTGCCGTAGGTCAGTTCGCTGCCCTGGCCGGTCTCGAAGTACATGAAGTTTTCCGCCACGTCCCGCAGCGGGCCGCGCTCGGCCATGGTCCGCCAGGCCTGGTCGAGCAACTCGACGGTGACATCGAACTCGTCGGTCAGGGTGCGTTCGGTGCCGGCCAGGCTCTGGAACATGATCTCCACCGGCGCGCCCTGATCGAGGCAGGCCAGTTGGGTCTTGATGTGGGAGAGCACGCAGATCTGCGTTGGCGCTCCGGTTTCCCGGCGCAATTTGTCCAGGTGGTGCAGGGTGGCGCTGATGTTGTCCACCGTGTCGATGGCCGGATTGAGGCCGATCAACGCGTCTCCCGAGCCCATGCTCAGCCCGGTATAGACCAGCAAGGTGATGCCGCTGAGGTTGTCGGTGGGATGGTTGGGCTGCAACCGCGATGACAGGGTGCCGGGCAGGCCCACCAGGGTCCGGGCCTTGGCTGCCGCGCCGCTCTTGAGCTTCTTCGACAGCAGGATCAGCTCATGCACGTCCAGCAGCTTGGCCAGCGCCGCCGCCATCACCCCGGTCAGGGCCGTGCCGATGCGGCGGATGTCGTTGCCGTGGCTGCGCAGCAGGCGATCTTTCAGGGCGCCCAGGGTCAGCTCGGCGATTTCGCTGAACACTCCGTGGTCGATGTCGTAGTTGACCTGCATGACACTGTCGATGTGGCCGTGGCGATCGGTCAGCGGATGCTCGAAATAGTGCGCCAGGGTCAGCTCCGAGAGCACCTTGCGCGCCGCCTCGCGAGTGATCTCGTCCACGGCGGCAAGCCCTGCCACCCGGTCGCCGGCCTTGCTGATGTCGGCGGCGCCGAGCACCGCCTTGAGGCTGCCGAAGGCGATCTCGCGATCCAGCACCCGGGTGCTGTAGCCACGCTCGGCCGGGGCGACGGGAAGGCGGATGTGCTGCAGTTCGGTGAGTGACATGGCAAGAGGCTCCTTGGCCGGCATCGGCATCAGTGCACGCCGTAAAAGGCGACGGGCACGATGTGCTGATGGGGTGTTCCCAGATTGATGAAGTGCGCCGAACGCTCGCGCACTTCATCGATGACGATCAGGTTGCAAGAACTGCGCCCCCAATCCGTGGCGTAGTTGCCCAGGACCTTGCCGACGTTGCTTTCCAGCAACAGCACCAGCGGCCATTGAGGTTCGGGCTGGGCGGCGCCCAGGGCCTGGCACAGCAGGCCACCCAGTTGACGGATTTCCTCCAGGCCCGGCGCCTGGCCGCCGTCGAGCAGTTGCAGGCAGGCGCCCTCGCGGCTGCTCAAGGCCAGCTCCAGGGCCGCCTCCAGTTGCTGCCGGGAGGCGCGCACCGAAAGGCGCGCGACGATGGGCAGGTCTTTGAGGGGCAGCGCTTCGGGGTGGGGCAGGAACAGGGTGCTGCCGGAAATCTCGGTGTTGTGCAGGGTCAGGCCGTAGACCGTGGCCCGGCCACGGTTTTCCGGCAGCAGGCGGCCGGTGTCGCGCACCAGCCTCGGGTGACGGGCAATGGCCAGGGCCAGGTCGATGCCCAGGTCGCCGTAGTGGGTGGTGCCGGGCAAGGGTTCGCCTTGCAAGTGCCGATACAGCAACTCACCGACGCCCCCGGAAAAGGTCAGCGCCACCTCGCCTTCGCAGGCCGGCAGGTGCAGCGGCAGTTGCTCGGTCAGTCGGCCCAGTGAGTTGGCGAAGAAGCGCCGGTCGCCCTCGACAATGGCCAGCAGGGCGTCGATGTACCAATCGAGCACGGCGCACCGTTGTGAGTCGTCGAGGACCTGCCCGGGTGTCTTGTCGATCGCCAGATGGTCGAGCAGGGCCCGCCCGAACTCCGACAGGCCGCTGAGTCGATAGCTGCCCGGCTGGAACTGCAGGTGCCGGGCGCCGATGAAGTGGCAGCCGCTGGCCAGCACATTGCCGTCCAGGCCCCAGGCGGCATTGGTGGTGCCGCCGCCGATATCCAGGTTGAGCATGGGCTGCTGCGCGTGAAAGCGGCTCAGGGCCGAACAGCTGCCCATGAACGCCAGCCAGGACTCAAGGCCGCCGTCGTCGGCACGGGTAATCAGCGCGTTGCCGATCAGCTGTCCCACTAGTTGCGCCAGCGCCTGGGCGTTGTGCCGTCGGGCGGCCAGGCCGGTGATGATCACCCCGCCGGAAAACAGCTGCTGCGGGCGCACGTCGGCCTGCTCAAGCCAGGTTTCGATCAGGCTGCGGATCGCGGCTTCATCGATGACCTCATCCTTGAAGGGCGTGAACACCGGGTCGCCGCGAAACAGCACCCGGGGTTCGTTGAGGGCCATGCGCCCGGTGATGCAGTGGCTGCTGAGGCTGGCCTGGGCAATCAGTGCGCTGCTGGTGGTGGAACCGAAGTCCAGCCCCAGCAGCAATACCGTTGCGCCGCCCGTGGTGGCTTGCATGCAGGCGTTCCTCGCCGCGGCGGAATCAGGCGGTGGCCTTCTGGCCCGCAGGTTCCGGAGTGTCCAGCGCGGTGCCACCCAGGTACTCGCCCGGGGCGATGATTCCGGCGGCACGATCCTGGGCTTCCAGTTGCAGCGCCTTGGGCACCGACAGCCAGTAGGCCAGGCCGACAGCGACGAAGCCGGCGCTGATCTTGCCGATCAGCACCGGCAGGATGATGGTCGGCTGGAAGTTGGCGGTGAAGGACAGGTGGTCACCCAGCAGGAAGGCGGCGCAGACACCGAAGGCGATGTTCACCACCTTGTCCTTGGGCGGCATGAAGCGCACCAGGCGGAACATCGCCAGGATGTTGGCGATGGTGGCCAGCATGCCGGCGCTGCCGACCGCGCTGAGGCCGATCTTGCCACCGAGGTTCTCCAGCGGCTTGCCCAGGTATTTGCGCAGCAGGTAGACCATGGGGAAGGCGCCGGCCAGCATGATGCCGATATAGCCGGCGGTTTCCAGGGCGCGGGTCTGGTCCTGGGCATCGGCGATGATCGGGTGGAAGCCCCAACTGCCGAACACCGCGGAGAAGGCCCCGGTGAAGTATTCGACGATGGAGAACACCAGCACCAGCTTGATCGCTGCGTCCATGGCCCGGCCGAAGATGATGAAACCCTTGATCATCATGTCCGGCAAAAAGCGCAGGCCCAGGGCCAGGGCCACGACGAAGATCAGGATCGGCAGCAGGTTGGCGAAGATGCTGCCCAGGCCCAGGGCCAGTTGGTAGCTGGCTTCACCGTTGGTGCTCACCAGTTCGCGGACCACCGGGTTGCTGAAGGCCAGGATCAGGCTGGCGATCATCACCCCGACGGGGATGGTGAGGATGCCGGACATGATCCCCAGGGCCATGTACTTGTGGTCGCGCTTGTCGAGCATCGCCAGGCCCATGGGGATCGAGAAGACGATGGTGGCGCCGCCCATGAAGCCGGTGATCAACGCCATCACCAGGGCTTCCTTGCTCGCGGCCAGGGCCGAGGCCAGCTGATAGCCGCCCATGTCCGAGGCGATGATCATGGTCGCCGCCAGGGCCGGGTCGGCGCCCAGGGAGTTGAAGAACGGCCCGAAGACGGTTTCGATGACCACGGTGAGGTAGGGGATGGAAGCCATGATTCCCGCGGCCGGTACAAAGATGTAGCCGGTGGCGTGGATGCCTTCCATGAATTCTTTGCCCAGGCCTCGCTCGCTGTCGTAGATAGCGGCGAAGGCGCCGAGTACGGCGCAGAGCATGATGAGGTAGAGCACGTAGTTGCCGATCTGATCCATTGCGTTTGTCCCTTGTTATTGTTTTTCAAGCAGGGTCTGTGCACGACTGGTTTGGCGCAGAACTTCCGACAGCAGTGTCCCGTCCGGCCAGCCTTTGGCACCGGATCAGAGCAGGTGAGCACGTGCGGCAAGGCCGCGAAAAGGCCTCCCGGCGACCGGGGTCGCCGGGAGGATGGATCAGAAGAAGCCCAGCGGGTTGATGTCGTAGCTCACCAGCAGGTTCTTGGTCTGCTGGTAGTGGTCGAGCATCATCTTGTGGGTTTCACGGCCGACGCCGGATTTCTTGTAGCCACCGAACGCGGCGTGCGCCGGGTACAGGTGGTAGCAGTTGGTCCACACGCGGCCGGCCTTGATCCCGCGGCCCATGCGATAGGCACGGTTGATGTCGCGGGTCCAGACCCCGGCACCCAGGCCGAACTCGGTGTCGTTGGCAATCGCCAGGGCTTCGGCTTCGTCCTTGAAGGTGGTGACGCTGACCACCGGGCCGAAGATTTCTTCCTGGAACACGCGCATCTTGTTGGTGCCCTTGAGCAGGGTCGGCTGGATGTAGTAACCGCTGGACAGGTCGCCTTCGAGTTTCTCCACCTTGCCGCCGGTGAGCAGCTGCGCGCCTTCGTTCTTGGCGATGTCGAGGTAGGAAAGGATCTTGTCGAACTGCTGCTCGGAGGCCTGGGCACCGACCATGGTGTCGGTGTCCAGCGGGTCGCCGCGCTTGATCTGCTCGATCTTCTTCATCACCACTTGCATGAATTCGTCGTAGATCGACTCCTGCACCAGGGCGCGGGACGGGCAGGTGCAGACTTCGCCCTGGTTGAAGAATGCCAGCACCAGGCCTTCGGCGGCCTTCTCGATGAACTTCGGCTCGGCCTGCATGATGTCTTCGAAGAAGATGTTCGGCGACTTGCCGCCCAGTTCCACGGTCGACGGAATGATGTTCTCGGCGGCGCACTTCATGATGTGCGAGCCCACCGGGGTCGAGCCGGTGAAGGCGATCTTGGCGATGCGTTTGCTGGTGGCCAGGGCTTCGCCGGCTTCGCGGCCGAAACCCTGCACCACGTTGAGCACGCCCGGCGGCAGCAGGTCGCCGATCACTTCCATCAGCACGGTGATGCCCAGCGGTGTCTGCTCGGCGGGCTTGAGCACCACGCAGTTGCCGGCGGCCAGGGCCGGGGCCAGCTTCCAAGCGGCCATCAGGATCGGGAAGTTCCACGGGATGATCTGCCCGACCACGCCCAGGGGTTCATGGATGTGGTAGGCCACGGTGTTGCCGTCGATTTCCGCGGCGCTGCCTTCCTGGGCCCGCAGGCAACCGGCGAAGTAGCGGAAGTGGTCGGCGGCCAGGGGAATGTCGGCGTTCAGGGTTTCGCGCACGGCCTTGCCGTTGTCCCAGGTTTCGGTGATGGCCAGCAGTTCGAGGTTCTGTTCGATGCGGTCGGCGATCTTCAGCAGGATCAGCGAGCGAGCCTGCACCGAGGTGGCGCCCCAGGCGTCGGCGGCGGCATGGGCGGCGTCCAGCGCCTTGTCGATGTCTTCGGCGGTGGAGCGGGGGAATTCGGCAATCGGCTGGCCATTGACCGGCGACGTATTGGTGAAGTACTGGCCTTTGATCGGCGCGACGAATTCGCCGTTGATGTAGTTACCGTACTTGCTCTTGAACGAAACGATAGCGCCTTCAGTACCGGGGTGTGCGTAACGCATGGTGGGTATCTCCTGGCTTTTATGCTTATGGGGGAGGACGCGCTATTGCGCATGACTAGCGTAGAGCAAAGGTTGGGCCAGTGTGGCTCAAGCCATATGCATCAAGGGTTTGCGAATGTTTCGAGCGAGCGCTGGCGCGGTGTTGTGACGGATCCGGTACAGGGGCAAGTGACAGTTTGTAACGTTATTGGCACAACCTGTGACCTGTGGGTCAGGCCGGCATTGCAATGGAGCAGCGGCTGGAGGATGCTGGTTCGCGTGTCGAATCTTGTCGGACAAATCTGATGAGCATTCCTCCTTCGTAGTCGATTGCAGCCCGGCAGTGGCGACGGTATTTCGTCTGAGCGTGTCAGCGCAGCAGGAGAATAATAAGAAATGCACAGTAGTAATCACTTGAGCCGGCATGCCCAGCAGGTGCTCACCGTGGCCCAGGGCAAGGCCCATCTGCAGGGCCCGGGCAGCGATCCTTCCATCGCCCGTTCCTGGCTGCGCTGCCTTGAGGACTATCATCTCGATCCGGCCCAGGCCATGGCGCCCACGGTGCTTGAACATGGTCGTCTGCTGGAGAGCCGCGAGCGGTTGCAGGATGTGCTGCAGATTGCCGGAACCGAGATGACCAACCTGCATCAACAGTTGTCTGGCGCCGGGCATGCGGTGCTGCTGACCGACGCCCGCGGGGTGATCCTCAACTGCATTACCGCTCCCAGCGAGCGCAAGATCTTCGAGCATGCGGGCCTCTGGCTGGGGGCCGACTGGAGCGAGGCGCGGGAGGGCACCAATGGCATCGGTACCTGCCTGGTGGAGCGCCAGTCGCTGACCATTCATCAGGGCGAGCACTTTCGCGGCCGGCACACCGGCCTGACCTGTTCCGCAAGCCCGGTGTTCGACCCTCATGGCGAGTTGCTGGCGGTGCTGGATGTATCGTCGGCGCGCCAGGACGTTTCCCGGCAGAGCCAGTTCCACACCATGGCCCTGGTCAATCTCTCGGCGAAGATGATCGAGAGCTGCTATTTCCTGCGCTATTTCGAGAACCAGTGGCTGCTGCGCTTTCATCTGCAGGCGGAATCGGTGGGGCTGTTCAGCGAAGGGTTGCTGGCGTTCGACGGCGAAGGCCGGATCTGTGCAGTGAACCAGAGTGCCCTGAACTTGCTGGGGCACATTCGTGGCGGTTTGCTGGGCAAGCCGGTCGAGAGCTTTTTCGATTGCTCCCTGGATGAGTTGTTCAGCCGTGCCAGCATCAACGCCAGCGCCAGTTGGCCCTTGCGCACCCGGGATGGAAGGCGCCTGTTTGCCTTGTTGCGCGGCCAGCCGCAGCCGGCGTCAGCGCCGGTGCTGCGGGCGCCAGTGGTCATTGCGCCGCCGCGGCCGGCAGGCATCTGCCTGGGGGATGACGGCCTACAGAATGATTTTCGCAGGGCTTCGCGGGTGTTCGAACGCGACGTACCGTTGCTGATCAATGGCGAGACCGGTTCTGGCAAGGAGGCTTTCGCCAAGGCCGTGCACCAGGGCAGCGTGCGGGCGAACAAGGCCTTTGTCGCACTCAACTGTGCGGCGATTCCGGAAAGCCTGATCGAGAGCGAGCTGTTCGGTTATCGCGGTGGCAGTTTTACCGGCGCGCGCAAGGAAGGCATGCGCGGCAAGTTGCAGCAGGCCGATGGCGGCACCCTGTTCCTCGATGAAATCGGCGACATGCCCCTGGCCTTGCAGACCCGTTTGCTGCGGGTGCTGGAGGATCGGCTGGTGGTGCCGATTGGTGGTGAGCCGCAGCCGGTCAACGTGCGCATCATCAGCGCGACTCACCGGGACCTGCTGGAGCGGGTGCGCGACGGCAGTTTCCGTGAAGACCTGTATTACCGGCTCAATGGCCTGGAGATCGCGCTGCCGGCCCTGCGCGATCGCAGCGACAAATCCCAGCTGCTGGACTTTCTCCTGGCCGAGGAGGCAGGCGGGCAAGCGGTGGTGCTGGAGGACGCGGTGCGCCAGAGCCTGTTGAGTTATCCCTGGCCGGGTAACGTGCGGCAATTGCGCAACGTGCTGCGGACCCTGGCGGCCTTGTGTGAAAACGGCCGCATTGGCCTGGAGGACCTGCCGCCGTTGATCCGTAACAATCGCCCGGCGCCGATCAGCGAGGCGCTTGCCGAGGTTCAGGAACGGCCCCTGGATGACGCCGAGCGGGTGGCGCTACTGGCGGCTCTGGAACAGCAGCGCTGGCACATGACCCATACCGCCGAACAGCTGGGGGTCAGCCGCAACACCCTCTATAGAAAGCTGCGCAAACACGGTATCGCGCGTTAAGCCGCATTTGCAGCCGCTGGCGCCGGGCCACCTGCCGGGTGCCAGCAACGGCGCGCAGCAGCCTCCCGGTCAGCTAATGGGTGCGATTTGCAGCCCTCTAGGCTAACCTGCGCCGATGTTTTTCGAGGTCGACTATGCACATCCATATTCTCGGTATCTGCGGCACTTTCATGGGGTCGATGGCGGTTCTGGCCAAAGAGCTGGGCCACCACGTCACCGGTTCCGACGCCAACGTCTATCCGCCGATGAGCACCCAGTTGCAGGCCCAGGGCATTGAGCTGACCCAGGGTTACGATCCTGCCCAGCTGGACCCGGCGCCGGACCTGGTGGTGATCGGCAACGCCATGTCCCGGGGCAATCCGGCCGTGGAGTATGTACTGAACAAAGGCCTGCCTTATGTGTCCGGCCCGCAATGGCTGGCGGACCATGTGCTGCAGGGGCGCTGGGTATTGGCAGTGGCCGGGACCCACGGCAAGACCACCACCAGCAGCATGCTGGCCTGGGTCCTGGAGCATGCGGGCATGAGCCCGGGCTTCCTGATCGGTGGCGTGCCGCAGAACTTCGCCGTTTCGGCACGTCTGGGCGGCACGCCGTTCTTCGTGATCGAGGCCGATGAATACGACAGCGCCTTCTTCGACAAGCGTTCGAAGTTCGTCCACTACCGCCCGCGCACCGCGATCCTCAATAACCTTGAGTTCGATCATGCGGATATCTTCCCGGATCTGGCGGCCATCGAGCGGCAGTTCCATCATCTGGTGCGGACCATTCCCAGCGAAGGCCTGGTGATCCATCCCACCACCGAGCCGGCCTTGCAGCGGGTGATCGAGATGGGCTGCTGGACCCCGGTGCAGACCACCGGTGCCGGTGGCCAGTGGCAGGTCAAACTGCTCAGTGCCGACGGCTCGGCCTTCGAGGTGATGTTCGAAGGCGTGAGCCAGGGCGTGGTGGAGTGGGAGCTGACCGGGCAGCACAACGTGGCCAATGCCCTGGCAACCCTGGCCGCGGCCCGCCATGTCGGCGTGGTGCCGTCCATGGGGATTGCCGGCCTGAGTGCGTTCAAGAGCGTGAAGCGGCGCATGGAGAAGGTCGCCGAAGTGCATGGCGTGACCATCTATGACGACTTCGCCCACCACCCGACCGCTATCGCCACGACGCTGGATGGCCTGCGCAAGCGGGTCGGCGACGCCCCGGTGATCGCCATCATCGAACCGCGCTCCAATTCCATGAAGCTTGGCGCGCATCGTGATGGCCTGCCGGAAAGTGTCAATCAGGCCGATCAGGTGATCTGGTACGCCCCGGCCAACCTGGGCTGGGACCTGGCCGCCACTGCGGCGTTGTGCCGTGTGCCATCGATCGTCAGCGACTCCCTGGAGGGCATCATCGAACGGGTGAAGAGCCAGGCCAAACCCGGCACCCAGGTGGTGATCATGAGCAACGGCGGCTTCGGCGGGCTGCACGGCAAACTGGCCGAGGCGCTGCGATGAACAACGGCCCGGAACGCATCACCCTGGCCATGACCGGCGCTTCTGGCGCCCAGTACGGCCTGCGCCTGCTGGACTGCCTGGTGCGTGAAGACCGGGAGGTGCACTTTCTGATCTCCAAGGCCGCGCAACTGGTCATGGCCACGGAAACCGATGTCAGCCTGCCACCCAAGCCGCAGCTGATGCAGGCCTTCCTCACCGAGTACACCGGTGCGGCGGCGGGGCAGATCCGTGTCTATGGCAAGGAAGACTGGATGTCGCCGGTGGCTTCGGGTTCCGGCTCGCCGGCGGCGATGGTGGTGGTGCCCTGTTCCACCGGTACCTTGTCGGCGATTGCCACCGGGGCCTGCAACAACCTGATCGAACGCGCCGCGGACGTGACCCTCAAGGAGCGTCGGCAGTTGATCCTGGTGCCGCGCGAGGCGCCGTATTCCAGCATCCACCTGGAGCACATGCTCAAGTTGTCGAACATGGGCGTGACCATCCTGCCGGCCTCGCCAGGCTTCTATCACCAACCGCAGACCATCGATGACCTGGTGGATTTTGTCGTGGCGCGGATTCTCAATCTGTTGAATATCCCGCAGGACATGTTGCCGCGCTGGGGCGAGCATCATTTGAGCAGCGATGAATAAGCCCCTGCTGATCATGCTGGTTGCCCTGCAACTCGGTGGGTGCGCCACGGCTCGCACTTTGAATGCGGCTCAACCCGGGGCTCCGGTGGTGTATTCGGGGACGCGCCTGGACCTGTATGCGATGCAGGGAGGCTGCTGCGCCATGGACCGGTTTGGCGCCGAGGCACCGAGCTATCCAGGGGTGGATCTGCCGGCCAGCGCTCTGCTCGATACCCTGTTGCTGCCGTTGTCGGTACTGACGGTATTGGGGGTGGGGTTTCAGGCGACGGGCGGGTTGTAGCGCTTCGCCGGCAGGCCGGTTCCTACAGGTCTGTGCAGGAGCCGGGCTGGCGGCGATGTTTCATTTACCCAGCTTGCGCAGTTCATCGGACTCGACGATCCGCGTGCCGCTCTGTTCTTCAAGCGCCAGGCGCCACATGGCCCGAGCCAACTGACAGGCTTCGATTCCGCGGTATTTCCCGGGGATCAGTCGCGACAGCGGCCCGGCCAGCTGCTCGCCCAGGCGCGGCTCGATACGATCCCCCAGCAGCAGTGAGGGCCGGCAGATGGTCAGCTGTGGCCAGCCTTGCTGTTTCAGTGCCTCTTCCATTTCCCCTTTGACCCGGTTGTAGAAGATCGACGACTTGGGATCGGCGCCCAGGGCGCTGATCACGATCAGGTGCCGTGCGCCCATTTCCCGCGCGCGCTTGCCGAAGGCCACCACCATGTCCAGGTCCACTGCGCGAAAAGCGGCTTCGGAACCGGCCTGCTTGATGGTGGTGCCCAGGCAGCAGAAGGCAATTTCCACCTTGCCGCTGAGCTGCGGCAGCACCACCACCGGGTCGCCAACAGGGTTCTCCAGGCGTGGGTGTTCGCTCAATGGGCGCCTGCTGGGTGCGAGGACGCGGGTGATGGTGGGCTCGTTGAGCAGGCGATCGAGCAGTTGCTCCCCGGTCAAGCCAGAGGCGCCGGCGAGCAGGATATGCTGAGGCGTCAAGTACATGGTCATTCCCCCTTGATACTGTTTCAGCTTAGTTGCTCTGTGCTTCCTTGCTGCTGATAGAGACACTCTGCAGGGCCTTTCGTGCCTGCTGTTTGCGCAATTGCTGCCAGTGCGCAATGACGCCCTTGGGAGCCCAGATCTGCGGCTCGGACGCTTCGAAATTGTCTGCCTGCTCGCGTTCGGCAACGATTCCCCGGGCCAACTTGAAGGCGTGCTCAAGGTCATCGGTCTGGTTCAGCGCCTGGGCGAACAGGGCATCGCCAAAGTAGGTGAAGTCGGCTTCTTCCGAGCAGCCGAAAGACACTCGGTCTGCCTGGGAGGCGGTCATGATCAGTGTTCGTTCGTCCTTGAGCGCCGGGATGAAGCCGCCGGAGTAGCAAGAGGAAATGACAATGATCTTGTCACGGTTCTTCAGCGGGGCCAGGGCTGTGGCCAGCTCATCGGCGGGCAGGTCCGCCAGCTCCAGGCGTGGCTGATCGAGCACCAGCTCGTGGTCGCTGGTGCCGTGGCTGGTGAGGTAGATGAACACCAGGTCTTCCGGGCCGCTGCGCTCAGCCAGGGTCTGGGCGGCGCGGCGCAGGTTTTCCCGGGTGGCCATGGGCCGGTTCATCAGGTGGTCGCGGTGATTGACCAGGCGGATCTGGCCGTAGGCGCCGAAGCGGCTAGCGAGCATGTTGCTGACGTAGTCGGACTCGCGCAGGAACACGCTCTGCTTGCCATCGCCGGCCAGGGTCAGGCTGTAGAGCTCGATGGCCGAAGTCGAGGCGGGCACCGCATCGAGGGCCTCCTTGAGCAGGCGGCCCTGGACCAGCAGGGCGGTTTCCAGCGGGTCGGGCAGCAGCTTGCCGTCGGCGTCGCGAACCCGCAGGCCGTTGTTCCACACCCCGCTTTGCACGCTGCCGTCGCGCAGTACCAACACACCGCGGCCTTGATAGTTGTCGCTGTCGAAGCCGCCAATGTAGAAACTGCCGTCGCTGAGGTTGAGGCGGCCCTCACCGCTGAAACGCCAGTCACTGAAGGTGCCGACGTAATGGCTGCCGTCGGCGCCGATCAATTCGCCCTTGCCGCCCAGGGCGCCTTCCTTGAACTGGCCGATCCACACATCGCCGTCGGAGTTTTCGTAGCGGCCCTTGCCGTTGAGCTGGTTGTGCTTGAAGCCACCGACATAGATGTCGCCTTCGGCGCTGTTGAAGGTGCCGTTGCCTTCCAGTTGGCCGTTGAGGAAGTTGCCGGTGAACTGGTTGCCGCTGGCGTCGCTGCGCTGGCCTTCGCCGTTGGGCTTGCCCTTGGCGAACTGGCCCTGGTACTGGCTGCCGTCTTCGAGCTCCAGGCGCCCCAGGCCCGAGTACAGGTCGGCCTTGAACTCGCCACGGTAGGTCATGCCGTCTTCTTTGAGGGTGCCTTCGCCGTCCCGGCGGCCGAGCTTGAAGCCGCCGCTGTAGCTGCTGTCCTTGGTGGTGAGGGTGCCTTGGCCGTGAAACAGCCCTTGCTGGAACTGGCCGCGATAGACCTCGCCATTGCTGCCGTGCCACTCCCCCTGGCCATGCCACTGGCCTTTGTCGAATTGACCGGCGTACCAGCTGCCGTTGGGATAGTCGATGCGTCCTTGTCCTTGCAGCAGGCCATTGACCAGATCGCCACGATAGCGTCCGCCGTCCGGCAGGCGGGCGTCGGGTGGCAACAGCGATTCGCCGTCGCCGCAAGCGCTGAGCAACAGGGTCAGGAGCAGAGGTACAAGTGGGCGCATAACGGGTTCCGGATAATTAGGGGACCGAGTATGCCGCAGCGGTGTGTCTTATATATAGAGAGGTTGAGCGAAACAGCGTGCGCTGTTTCGCATCGGCAAGGTTTCAGACGAAACAGAGCGACAGGGGCTCGGCGATGTAGGCCGGTTTTTCCTGGCCGTCGATTTCCAGGGTGGCGGTGGCCTTGAGCAGCCACTGGCCGGGTTTCTTCTCGGAGACTTCAGTCAGGTCGACCTTGAGCCGTACCTTGGAGTTGACCGGAACCGGCTGGATGAAGCGCACGCTGTCCAGGCCGTAGTTGACCACCATCTTCAGGCCCTGGGGCAGCACCAGGATGTCTTCCATCAACTTGGGAATCAGCGACAGGGTCAGGAAACCGTGGGCAATGGTGCTGCCGAACGGAGTCTGCGCGGCCTTCACCGGGTCCACGTGGATGAACTGGAAGTCGCCGGTCGCTTCGGCGAAGAGGTTGATACGCTCCTGGTCAATGGTGAGCCATGCGGAACGTCCGAGTTCCTTACCGACATAATCTTTGAGCTCCGCAACAGGAACATAGGGCATTGAGACTCTCCTTGGTTCAACGATTTCTGGGTATTCGAAGCGCTATCGTGCGCTCGGAAACTTCCACTGTAGATCATCATGGCGATCCTTCCCGGTAAACATCCATGCTTTTGGCGAATGCCGGTTCATAGCGCCTGCGTGCTTATAATGCGCGACGGGATCTGGCTGGAGAGGCGGTATGTTGTTACGCGGTTTGACATGGCTGGTGCTGTTCCAATTGCTCGGTACGGCGCTCAATCACCTGCTGTTGCCCGTGCTCCCCGGGCCCATCATCGGCCTGTTGCTGCTGCTGGTTTTCCTGGTGGTGCGCGGTGAAGTCGGCGAGCCGCTGAATCTTGCGGCCGGCAGCCTGTTGCGTTACCTGCCGTTGCTGTTGGTGCCGCCTGCGGTTGGGGTCATGGTGTATGCCCGGGATATCGCCGCGGACTTCTGGGCAATCACTGGGGCGCTGGTGTTGTCCCTGGTGATCTCGATGGCCTTTGTCGGGGTATTGATGCAGCGTCTGGTCAAGCGTCAGGCCCACAAGGAGGACAGCCAATGAGCTTCGATTGGCAGGGAGCCTGGGCGGCGGTGATTCATCATCCGCTGTTCGGCATTGGCATCACGCTGGGCGCCTATCAATTGGTGCTGGCAGCGTTCGAAAAGACCCGCTGGATGTTCCTGCAACCGGTACTGGTGTCCATGCTGCTGGTGATCGGCGTGCTGCTCGGTTGCGGCTTGAGCTATGCCGAATACCGCAAGAGCACCGAGATCCTGAGCATTTTGCTGGGGCCGGCGACGGTGGCGCTGGCAGTGCCGCTTTACCTCAACCTGCGGCGTATACGCCAATTGTTCTGGCCGATATTGGCTACGCTGGTGGTGGGTGGTGTCGTGGCCACCAGCCTGGGTGTGTTGCTGGGCTGGTGGTTCGGCGCTGAGCACATGATCCTCATGACCATGGCGCCCAAGTCGGTGACCTCGCCGATCGCCATGCTGGTGGCCGAGCAGATTGGTGGTGTCGCAGCGCTGGCGGCGGTGTTCGTGCTGATTACCGGGGTGATCGGGGCAATCTTTGGCCCGGGCCTGCTCGATCGCCTGGGGGTTCATGGCCCTGAAGCGCGGGGCATGGCCCTGGGCATGACCGCTCACGCGGTGGGCACCTCGGTGGCCTTGCAGGAAAGCGAGGAGTGCGGCGCCTTTGCGGCGCTGGCAATGAGTTTGATGGGCGTGGCCACGGCGGTATTGCTGCCATTGGCGGTGTCTTTGCTGGTTTAAGGATGGATGTATGAACCTGGCGCTTTTTCCTCTGAATACCGTGCTGTTCCCCGATTGCATCCTCGATCTGCAGATTTTCGAGGCGCGTTACCTCGACATGATTGGCCGCTGCATGAAGCAGGGCAGCGGTTTTGGGGTGGTGTGCATTCTTGAAGGCGAGGAGGTCGGAGCGGCTGCCCAGGGGTATGCGCACATTGGCTGTGAGGCGTTGATCACCGACTTCCATCAGCAGGGCAACGGGTTGCTGGGGATCAGGGTCAAGGGCGGTCGACGTTTTCGCATTCTGCAAAGCGAAGTGCAGAAAGACCAACTGACGGTGGCCCAGGTGCAGTGGTTGGAAGAGGCTCCCGAGCAGCCGTTGCAGGATGACGATGCCGACCTGGTCGCGCTGCTCAAGGCCTTGGCCGAGCACCCGATGGTCGAGGCCCTGGACATGGGGGTGGAGGCTGTCGGGCAACTGTCCCTGGCCAATCAGTTGGCTTACCTGCTGCCTTTTTCCGAGCAGGACAAGATTGACCTTTTGCAACTGGATGACCCGCAGCAGCGCCTGGATGCCATTCAGCAACTGTTGGATGAGCTGCAGGGCGAGCTGTTTTCCTGATTGGCGGCCTGTGGTCGTGGCTACAGGCCGCACCTTCCTTTCTCAATAGGCGTATCTCAATAGGCGTAGCGCAGCAGGGCATGCGGCAGGTGCCGCATCGACATCAGGGCGCACATCAGCAGCATCACCGGTAGCACCAGCCACCAGGCCTTGGCGGGCAATGGCTGGAGCGGGGTTTGCCATTGGATCAGGGTCAGGCTGGCGGCGCAGACGCCGGCGGCGAGCATGGCCCCGGCCAGGATATCGGTGGGCCAGTGCACACCCAGGTAGACCCGTGACACGGCGATCGCGGCCGCCGGCAGGCAGCCCAGCAGCAGCCAGGTCAGGCGCATGCGTGGCGGTTGGCCACGGCCGGCCAGTACCGCCAGGGTCAGGAACAGCGCAAAGGACCCCGAAGAGTGCCCGCTGGGCATGCTGAAACTGGTGAGCGGCTCGGTCAGGACTTCGGGGCGTACCCGGGCGAAAAACCACTTGCTGGCGGTATTGGCCAGGGCGGTGCACATCAGGGTCGCGCCGGCGAATGCTGCATGACGCCATTGGCGCAGCGCCAGCAGCAACAGGACCAGCACCGCGCTGATGATGAACATGGCGCGGAACTCGCCGATCTGCGTGGCCATTACCATGATCCTGTCCAGGGCGGGCTCCCGGTGCTCCTGAATCAAGGCGATCAGCCCCTGGTCGAACTGCGCGAGGTGCGGGTAGCCGATAAACAGCCCGGCCAGGAGCAGCAGGCTCAGGCCGGACATCAGCAGCGTTGCCCGGCGATGGCGGCGCAAGCTGCTGTTGACGCTCAGGCCGATGAGCACCGCCAGGCTGCCGATGACGATGCCCGCCTGGGGCCAGAAGCCTTCGGGCAGCGGCAGGCGAATCGCCGCGCCCGTGGCCCAGCCCGGCAGTAGGTAAGCCACCGACCATCCCGCCGCTGCCAGCAGGCTGACCGCGAAGAAGCGCGCAAATGGCATGTCGAACATACCAGCCACCATCGGCAGCATCGGCCGCAGGGGGCCGATGAAGCGCCCCACCAGCAGGCTGGCGATGCCATAGCGCTGGAAGTAGGTTTCGGCGCCGCTGATCCATTCCGGGTGATGGCGCAGGCCTGGCAGGCGCCGGATGCCCTGATGGAAGTGGCGCCCCAGCAGGTAGGACACGACGTCCCCCAGCAGCCCGCCGAAAAGCCCCAATAGCAGGGTTTCCCCCAGTGACAGCGCTCCGTTCCCCGCCAGCACCGCAATCGCGAACAGCAATACCGTGCCCGGGACGATCAGGCCGGCGATCGCCAGACACTCCACGCAGGCCACGATGAACACGGCGGCGGCCAGCCATTGCGGGTTGCTGGTCAGCCAGGCGGTCACGCTGTCGAGCCATGGGCCCATAAATTCAACTCCGTTGTTGTTTTTTGAGGGGCTGCAGGCGCAGCGGTGTCACTCGACGATCAGGTAGTCGCGCCCTTCGACCTGGCCGCGACGCAGCGGGTTCCGCGTGCAGTAGGGGGCATAGCCGGCATCGACGAAGCGGTACATCAGGTGCTCGTCGCGTCCATGGGGAATGCCCAGGCGGGTGGTCTGGAGGATGTGCGGTACGTTGGCGCCGACATCTTCGACGAAGAGCATTTCGTGATCGAAGCGTTTCGCATCCCAGACCGGAACCTTGAGGCCCAGAGCCTTGCACAACAGGGTCTGGCCGGCGCAGAGCTTTTGCGAGGGGCGCGGCCGCCCGCGGGCATCCGGGTTGTTCAGCAGCATCTGCGCCAGGCTGGCAGGGCCGGAAATTTCATCGACCCAGGGGTAGGCGGATTTGATCAGCACCGCGTTGCCAGGGCCTTGGGCGCTGAAGTTCAACGAGTCGCCGCCGCGGGCGTAGTACATATAGATGTGGCCGCCATCCAGAAACAAAGCCTTACGCTTTTCTGTGTAGCCGAGCGAGGCGTGGCTGCCTTTTTCCTCGCAGTAATAGGCTTCGGTTTCGATAATGCGTGCGGATAGCCAGAGATCACCGACTTTATGACGGATGATTTTGCCCAACAATTCGCGGGCCAAAAGCTGGGCGTCACGGTCGAAAAAGCCGTCCGGCAGGGCTTTTGGCGGTTTCGCAGCGGTCAGGATGGACATGGTGGCGAAGGATTTGGCGGAAAAGGTGACGCAATGGTAACAACTCCAGGCTTAATTCAGGCTGAACGCTGGGTATTTGCAGTCCATTTCGACCATCCGCCTGTGACCGCTGTCCGTGGGCCGACGCGACAGCTATAATCAGCCGCTTTCCTCTTTGCCAAGACCACACCAGACCATGACTGAGTCCGTTCTTGACTACATGACCCGCCTGGGTCGCGCTGCCCGCCAAGCTTCCCGGGTGATCGCCCGTGCCACCACTGCGCAGAAGAACCGTGCGCTGCTGGCGGCTGCCGATGCGTTGGACGCGGCACGACCGGAACTGACCGCGGCCAACGAGCAGGACCTGGCCAACGGCCGGGCCAATGGTCTGGAACCGGCTCTGCTGGATCGCCTGGCGCTGACGCCTGCGCGTATTGACGAGATGATCGAAGGCCTGCGTCAGGTGGCCAAGCTGCCTGACCCCATCGGTGAGATCCGCGACATGCGCTACCTGCCTTCGGGCATCCAGGTGGGCAAGATGCGCGTACCCCTGGGGGTGATCGGCATCATCTACGAGTCGCGTCCGAACGTGACCATCGACGCGGCCAGCCTGTGCCTGAAGTCGGGCAACGCCACCATCCTGCGTGGCGGTTCCGAGGCCATCCATTCCAACCGTGCCATTGCTACCTGCATTCAGCAGGGCCTGGCGGCGGCCGATCTGCCGCCCCACGTGGTGCAGGTGGTGGAAACCACCGACCGCGCCGCGGTGGGCGCGCTGATCACCATGCCCGAGTTCGTCGACGTGATCGTGCCCCGTGGCGGCAAGAGCCTGATCGAGCGGGTCAGCCGTGACGCCAAGGTGCCGGTGATCAAGCATCTGGACGGCGTCTGCCACGTGTATATCGACGTGGCGGCGGACCTGGACAAGGCGATCCGTATTGCCGACAACGCCAAGACCCAGCGCTACGCGCCGTGCAACACCATGGAAACCCTGCTGGTTCATGCCGCCATTGCCGAGCGTGTATTGCCACCGCTGGCCGCGATCTATCGCGACAAGGGTGTCGAGCTGCGCGGCTGTGCGCAAACCCGCGCCATCCTTGGTGCCGATGTGCTGCAAGCGACCGAAGAGGACTGGCGCACCGAGTACACTGCGCCGATTCTCTCGATCCGGGTGCTGGACAACCTGGAGCAGGCCATCGAGCACATCAATACCTATGGCTCGCACCATACCGACTCGATCGTCACCGAAAACTTCAGTGACGCCCGACGCTTCCTTAATGAAGTGGACTCCAGTTCGGTCATGGTCAATGCCTCGACGCGCTTTGCCGACGGCTTCGAGTACGGCCTGGGCGCTGAGATCGGTATTTCCACCGACAAGCTGCACGCTCGCGGCCCGGTTGGCCTGGAAGGGCTGACCAGCGAGAAATACGTAGTCTTCGGCGACGGTCACGTGCGCACTTGATGGGCAAACGTATCGGTCTGCTGGGCGGCACCTTCGATCCAGTGCATATCGGCCACTTGCGTGGTGCGCTGGAGGTGGCGGAATCCATGCAACTCGATGAGCTGCGCCTGACACCCAGTGCCAGGCCGCCCCATCGGGATACACCGCAGGTGTCGGCACTCGACCGTCTGGCGATGGTCGAATCGGCGGTGGCGGGCGTCTCACCCCTGGTGGTGGACGACCGTGAGCTGAAGCGGGACAAGCCGTCCTACACCATCGATACCCTGGAACAGATGCGGGCCGAGTTGGCCGCGGATGACCAGTTGTTTCTGTTACTGGGCTGGGACGCGTTTTGCGGCCTGCCCACCTGGCATCGTTGGGAAGAGTTACTCCAGCATTGCCACATCCTGGTGCTGCAACGCCCGGATGCCGACAGCGAGCCGCCGGATGCCTTGCGCAACCTGCTGGCCGCGCGCTCGGTGAGCGACCCAATGGCCCTGCAAGGGCCGGGGGGACATATTGCATTCGTCTGGCAGACGCCGCTTGCGGTGTCCGCCACCCAGATCCGTCAACTGCTGGCCAGCGGTAAGTCGGTACGTTTCCTGGTGCCTGACGCGGTCCTGGCCTACATCGATGCACACGGGCTTTACCGTGCGCCGAACTGAAGGAACGCTGCCAGCCTGTGCTGAGCGGCGCTCCAAACATACGAGCTGAACGAGTTTTATATGACTAACCAAGTAATGAAAGGCGAAGATCTGGTCAAGGTGGCTGTCGCCGCGCTGGAAGACGTCAAGGCCCAGGACGTCCTGGTGATCGATGTTCGCGACAAGCAGAGCATCACTGACTACATGATCATCGCTACCGGTACTTCCAACCGCCAGATCGGCGCGATGCTGGAAAAGGTCCGTGAAATGGTCAAGGCCCAGGGCGTGCGTCCACTGGGTGAGGAAGGCAAGGGTGACAGCGACTGGGTGCTGCTGGACCTGGACGACGTGATCGTGCACATGATGACCGCCTCGGCCCGCCAGTTCTATGACCTGGAGCGTCTGTGGCAGGGCGCCGAGCAGAGCCGCGCGGCCGATGGCAAGCACCACAGCCCGGAACACGGCCACGAGCACTTCACCAAGCTCAACAAAGACCAGCAATAAGGGACGGCTGTGCGCCTGCGTCTGATCGCTGTCGGTTCACGCATGCCCAAGTGGGTGGAAGAGGGTTGGCACGAATACGCCAAGCGTCTGCCATCCGAACTGGCGCTGGAACTGGTGGAAATTCCGCTCAATACCCGGGGCAAGAACGCCGACGTGGCTCGCTTCATCCGTCAGGAAGGCGAGGCCATGCTGGCCAAGGTCGGGCATAACGAGCGCATCGTCACCCTTGAGGTGCATGGCAAACCCTGGAGCACCGAGCAGCTGGCGGTGGAACTGGATCGCTGGCGCCTCGATTCGCGCACCGTGAATTTCATGGTCGGCGGCCCGGAAGGGCTGGCGCCGGAGGTGTGCGCGCGGGCCGATCAGCGCTGGTCGCTGTCGCCGCTGACCTTGCCGCACCCGCTGGTGCGGATTCTCATCGGTGAACAGCTGTATCGCGCCTGGACCGTGCTGTCCGGGCACCCTTACCACAAGTAGCCCGCCCCCCAATGTCCCAGCCGATCCGCATCAAGGACCACGAAAAAGACGCCCGTCTGGTGCGTGGCCGGGTCGTGTTCGGCGCCATCATGGTGGTTTGCCTGATCGGCGTGTTGATCGCTCGGCTGTATTACCTGCAGGTGATCCAGTACGACTATCACTCGACCCTGTCGGAGAACAACCGGGTTCATGTGCAGCCTATTCCCCCGACTCGCGGGTTGATTTTCGACCGTAATGGCGTGGTGGTGGCTGATAACCGACCCAGCTTCAGCCTGAGCATGACCCGCGAGCGTTCCGGTGACTGGCAGCAGGTCCTCGACGTGATCGTCGAGGTGCTGGAGCTGACGCCGGAAGACCGGGTGCTGTTCGAAAAGCGCATGAAGCAGGGGCGGCGGCCCTTCGAGCCGGTGCCGATCCTGTTCGAGCTGACCGAAGAGCAGATCGCCCGGATCGCGGTGAACCAGTTCCGTCTGCCCGGGGTGGAAGTGGTGGCGCAGTTGGTCCGGCATTACCCTCAGGGCGCGCACTTTGCGCATTCCGTGGGCTACATGGGGCGGATCAACGAGAAAGAACTGAAGTCCCTGGACCCGGTCAACTACAGCGGCACCCACCATATCGGCAAGACCGGCATCGAGCGCTTCTACGAGCCGGAACTGCATGGCCAGGTGGGTTACGAAGAGGTCGAGACCAACGCCCGTGGCCGGGTATTGCGGGTGCTCAAGCGTACTGACCCGATTCCCGGCAAGGACATTGTCCTGAGCCTGGACATCAAGTTGCAGGAGGCAGCAGAGCTGGCCCTGGGCGGGCGCCGTGGTGCGGTGGTAGCGCTGGATCCGAATACCGGTGAAGTGCTGGCAATGGTCAGCCAGCCGAGCTTCGATCCCAACCTGTTCGTCACGGGCATCAGTTTCAAGGCCTATGCCGAGTTACGTGATTCGATCGACCGGCCACTGTTCAACCGGGTGCTGCGCGGCCTGTATCCGCCCGGCTCGACGATCAAGCCGGCGGTGGCCATTGCCGGGCTGGATGCCGGAGTGGTCACGGCTTCGACCCGGGTGTACGACCCGGGCTACTACCAACTGCCCAACTACGATCACAAATACCGCAACTGGAACCGCACCGGTGACGGTTATGTCGACCTGGACACCGCGATCATGCGGTCCAACGACACCTATTTCTATGACCTGGCCCACAAGCTGGGGATCGATCGTCTTTCCGCCTACATGAGCAAGTTCGGGATCGGCCAGAAGGTCTCCCTGGACATGTTCGAGGAGTCGCCGGGGTTGATGCCGACACGCGAATGGAAGCGTGCGACTCGGCGCCAGGCCTGGTTCCCTGGAGAGACTCTGATTCTCGGGATCGGCCAGGGCTACATGCAGTCGACACCGCTGCAACTGGCCCAGGCCACGGCCCTGGTCGCCAGCAAGGGCCGATGGAACCGGCCGCACCTGGCCAAGACCATCGAAGGCGAGAAACCGGTGGATCACAACCCGATGCCGGACATCGTCCTGCGTGATCCCTCGGATTGGCTGAAGGTCAATCACGGCATGCAGCAGGTGATGCACGGTGCGCGCGGTACTGCGCGCAAGGCCGCGGTCGGTTCGCCGTATCGGATTGCCGGCAAGAGTGGTACGGCCCAGGTGGTAGCGATCAAGCAGGGCGAGAAGTACGACCGCTCCAAGGTCCAGGAACGGCACCGCGACCACGCCTTGTTCGTCGGTTTCGCCCCGGCGGAAAACCCGAAGATCGTGGTGTCGGTCATGGTCGAGAACGGTGAGTCGGGTTCCGGCGTCGCGGCTCCAGTGGTGCGTCAGGTGATGGATGCCTGGCTTCTCGGCCAGGACGGCCAGCTCAAGCCTGAGTTCGCCAGCCCTATCAGCGCGGAGGCTACGGCCCGTGAAGAGTAATTTTGATCGCATCCTCTCCAGTGAGGATGTGATGCGTCGTCGCGCGACATTGTTGCAGCGCCTGCATATCGATGGTCCGTTGCTGGTGTTGTTGCTGACCCTGGCCGCCGGCAGCCTGTTCGTGCTGTATTCCGCCAGCGGCAAGAGCTGGGATCTGCTGGCCAAGCAGGCCACTTCGTTCGGTATCGGCCTGGTCTCGATGATCGTCATCGCCCAGTTCGAGCCGCGGTTCATGGCCCGTTGGGTGCCCCTGGCTTATGTGTTTGGCGTGGTGCTGCTGGTGGTGGTGGACGTCATGGGCCACAACGCCATGGGCGCGACCCGCTGGATCAACATCCCCGGGGTGATCCGTTTCCAGCCGTCGGAGTTCATGAAGATCATCATGCCGGCGACCATTGCCTGGTACTTGTCCAAGCGCACCCTGCCGCCTCATCTCAAGCATGTAGGGATCAGCCTGATCCTGATCGGTATCCCGTTCATCCTGATCGTGCGTCAGCCGGACCTGGGCACGGCATTGCTGATCCTGGCCGGTGGCACCTTCGTGCTGTTCATGGGCGGCCTGCGCTGGCGCTGGATCCTCAGTGTGCTGGCGGCGGCGGTACCGGTGGCGATCGCCATGTGGTTCTTCATCATGCATGACTACCAGAAGCAGCGGATCCTGACGTTCCTTGACCCGGAGAGCGACCCGCTGGGGACCGGCTGGAACATTATCCAGTCCAAGGCGGCCATCGGTTCCGGCGGAGTCTTCGGCAAGGGCTGGCTGCTGGGGACCCAGTCGCACCTGGACTTTTTGCCGGAAAGCCATACCGACTTCATTATCGCGGTCATGGGCGAGGAGTTCGGCCTAGTGGGCATTTGTGCGCTGCTGCTGATCTACCTGCTGCTGATCGGGCGCGGGTTGGTGATCACCGCTCAGGCCCAGACGCTATTCGGCAAGTTGCTCGCGGGCAGCCTGACCATGACGTTTTTTGTTTACGTTTTCGTCAACATCGGTATGGTCAGTGGCTTGTTGCCGGTGGTGGGGGTGCCGTTGCCGTTCATTAGCTACGGAGGAACTTCGCTGGTGACGCTACTGTCAGCGTTTGGGGTTTTGATGTCGATCCATACCCATCGCAAGTGGATCGCGCAGGTTTGATTAAGGTGAAGAATTCAATGCAAGTAATGCGTGGCTGGGCCGCTCGGCAAGCGCCGTGGGTCGGTCTGGTAAGCATCCTTGGTGCAGCGCAGCCCGCGTTCGCCGGTGATTACGAAGGTTCGCCGCAAGTGGCCGAATTCGTTGGCGAAATGACTCGGGACTACGGTTTTGCCGGAGAGCAGCTGATGGCTGTGTTCCGCGAGGCCGAGCGCAAGCAGTCGATTCTTGACGCTATTTCGCGGCCTGCCGAACGGGTCAAGCAGTGGAAGGAATACCGGCCGATGTTCATCACCGACGCGCGCATTGCCCGCGGTGTGGATTTCTGGCGTCAGCATGAGGCGGTGCTGGCCCGCGCCGAGCAGGAATATGGCGTGCCGGCCCAGGTGATTGTCTCGATTATCGGCGTTGAAACCTTTTTCGGTCGCAATACCGGGAATTACCGGGTGATCGATGCATTGTCCACTCTGGGGTTCGACTATCCGCCCCGGGCCGAGTTCTTCCGCAAGGAGTTGCGCGAGTTCCTGTTGCTGGCTCGCGAGGAGCAGGTCGACCCGCTGACCCTCAAGGGCTCCTATGCCGGGGCCATGGGCCTGCCACAGTTCATGCCCAGCAGCTTCCGGGCGTATGCGGTGGACTTCGATGGTGACGGGCACATCAATATCTGGACCAACCCGGACGATGCCATCGGCAGTGTGGCCAGCTACTTCAAGCGCCATGGCTGGGTGGCCGGCGAGCCGGTGGTCAGCCGCGCCGATGTGCGTGGCGATCAGGTGGACGAAGGCTTGACCACCGGGATCGAACCGACGAAAACCGTCGGGGAGTTGCGGGCCCTGGGCTGGTCGAGTCATGATGCGCTGCGCGATGATATGCCGGTCACCGCTTTCCGCCTGGAAGGCGACAATGGCCCGGAATACTGGATGGGCCTGAAGAATTTTTACGCAATCACTCGCTATAATCGCAGCGTGATGTACGCCATGGCCGTACATCAGTTGTCTGAACAGCTGGTCCAAGCACGGGGCGTCAAGTAATGCTGGCAATGCCAATCCGCAAACCCCTGAAGCTGGTGGCTTTTGCCGCATTGTCCTTGCTGGTGGTCAGTTGCTCGACGAGTCGTTCGCCGCAGCAGAAATCTTCCAATGCCGTGCGTTCCATGCCGGGTCTGGACGTCAACCGGGCCCACAAGGATGGCGCTCCCTGGTGGGACGTCGACGTTTCGCGTATCCCCGATGCGACCCCGACCCTGCATACCGGCCCGTACAAGGCCAACCCGTACACGGTATTGGGCAAGACCTATTTCCCTATCCAGGAATCGAAGAACTACGTGGCTTCCGGCACGGCGTCCTGGTACGGCACCAAGTTCCATGGCCAGAACACCGCCAATGGCGAGGTCTATGACCTGTACGGCATGAGCGCCGCGCACAAGACCCTGCCGCTGCCAAGCTATGTGCGGGTAACCAACCTGGACAACAATCGCAGCGTGATCCTGCGGGTCAATGATCGCGGTCCATTCTATTCCGACCGGATCATCGACCTTTCCTACGCCGCGGCGAAGAAGCTCGGTTATGCCGAGACCGGCACCGCCCGAGTCAAGGTCGAGGGCATCGATCCGCAGCAATGGTGGGCCCAGCGTGGCCGTCCGGCGCCTCTGATGCTCAATGAGCCGCAAGTGGCGCAGAATAGCGCGCCGGTGGTCACGGCCTCGGCCGGCACTGTCGAACAATGGACGCCACCGCCCCAGCAGCACGCTGCTGCCGTGGTTCCGGTTCAAGTAAAAAACACCGCAGCAGCAGCCTCTGGCCAGTATCTGCAGGTAGGCGCCTTCGCCAACCCGGACGCCGCCGAGCTGTTGCGGTCGAAACTGAGCGGCATGGTGAGCGCTCCGGTGTTCATCAGCTCGATCGTGCGCAATCAGCAGACGCTGCACCGGGTCCGCCTGGGGCCATTCGGTACGCCGGGCGAGGCCCAGCAAGCGCAGAACAGCGTGCGCTTGGCTAACCTTGGTCAGGCCAGCGTGGTCACTGCCGAGTAAGAACATTGAAGATTGAAGGTCCGCTTGCGGTATTGGGGGGCGGATCCTGGTTGTTGGCTCGTCGAACAACAAAAGCCCGGCAAGGGTCAGTGAGTGAACAACTGCACACGCGACAGCCCTTTAGAAGGCTGTCTGAAATAGTTTTGCCCGCAAGGGCAAGTTTCCATTAGCAACTTCGAGAGACGGATGAACATCACCACCTTTGCCAAACGCCTGTGCCTGCTTGTCCCGCTGATCATCACGCCCGTCGCCTGGGCGGTCGAAGCGATGCCGTCGCCACCGCAACTGGCCGCCAAATCCTATGTGCTCATGGACGCCAGCAGCGGTAACGTGCTGGTGGAGAACAATGGTGACCAGCGTCTGCCACCTGCCAGCCTGACCAAGCTGATGACGGCCTATATCGCGACCCTGGAAATCCGTCGTGGCCAGATCGGCGAGAACGATCCGGTAACCGTCAGCGAGAACGCCTGGCGTACCGGTGGTTCGCGGATGTTCATCAAGGTGGGTTCGCAAGTTACCGTCAGTGACCTGCTGCACGGGATCATCATCCAGTCGGGTAACGACGCCAGTGTTGCGGTTTCCGAGCACATCGCCGGCAGCGAAGACGCCTTTGCCGACATGATGAACAAGACGGCTACCGACCTGGGCATGAGCAACAGCCACTTCATGAACCCCACCGGTCTGCCGAACCCAGAGCACTACTCGTCGGCCCACGACATGGCGGTACTGGCTCGCGCGATCATTCACGAAGACCCGGCTCACTACGCGATCTACTCGCAGAAAGAGTTCTTCTGGAACGGTATCAAGCAACCCAACCGCAACCTGCTGCTGTGGCGCGACAAGACGGTTGATGGCCTGAAGACCGGCCACACCGACGAAGCCGGCTACTGCATGGTGTCCTCGGCAGTACGTGATGGCATGCGTCTGATTGCCGTGGTATTCGGCACCAACAGCGAGCAGGCTCGCGCTGCCGAAACCCAGAAACTGCTGACCTACGGTTTCCGTTTCTTCGAAACCCAGACGTTCTACCAGAAGGGCACCGAGCTGGCTCAGGCCCAGGTCTGGAAGGGCACCACTCATCAGGTCAAGGCCGGTCTGGCGGAAGATCTGACCATGACCATGCCTAAAGGCCAGTTGAAAAAACTCGCTGCCAGCATGACCATGAACCCGCACCTGGTCGCGCCGATCGCCAAGGGTGACGTGATTGGTAAAGTCGAAGTGAAACTGGACGACAAAGTGGTGCACAGCGCCGACCTGATCGCCCTCGAAGCGGTCGACGAAGGTGGTATCTTCCGCCGCATGTGGGATAGCATCCGTCTATTCTTCTACGGCTTGTTCAACTGATATTGACGACCTGCATGGCCCTCGTTCCCCAGTGGAGCGGGGGCCATGTCCGTCGTCCGGCTTACGAGGCCGTTACTGCCATGACAGACACTGACGTTAAGTCGCACAAGATTGAGTTTCCCGTCGATGACTACCCGATCAAGGTGATCGGTGACACGGTTGTCGGCTTCAAGGACACCGTGATCGAGATCCTTGCCAAGTACGCCAAGCTGGACATCAAGTCCCTGGCCGAGCGTCAAAGCAGCAATGGCAAGTACACCACCGTACAACTGCACATCACCGCCACCGGTGAAGACCAACTGCGTGATATCAATAGTGCCCTGCGTGCTACCGGTGTCGTCCACATGGTGCTGTGATGCCACAGACGCTGGGCTTTCGTGAGCTTGGCCTGATGGCTTACGAGCCGGTCTGGCAGGCCATGCAGCGCTTTACCAATGAACGCGGCACCAGCGCACCGGACGAAGTCTGGCTGGTGCAGCATCCTCCGGTGTTTACCCAGGGCCAGGCGGGCAAGGCCGAACATCTGTTGCTGCCGGGCGATATTCCGGTGGTGCAGGCGGATCGCGGCGGGCAGGTGACTTATCACGGTCCGGGCCAGTTGGTCGCCTACTTGCTGCTGGATGTGCGCAGGCTGGGATTCGGCGTGCGTGACCTGGTCAGTCGCATGGAGCAATGCCTGGTGGAGTTGCTCGCCAGTTACGGTGTGCCGGCGGCGGCCAAGCCCGATGCACCGGGTGTCTACGTCGAAGGGGCGAAAATCGCTTCCCTGGGCCTGCGTATCCGTCACGGATGCTCCTTTCACGGCCTGGCCTTGAACGTGGACATGGATTTGCAGCCGTTTCGACGGATTAACCCCTGTGGTTACGCCGGGTTGGCAATGACCCAACTGAGCGACCATGCAGGGCCGATTGAATTTGCCGAGGTTAGTGCCCGGCTGCGTGCGCAGCTCGTCAAACACCTCGACTATGCTGAGCAGACGACCCTAACGGGCGGAATCGACTGATATGACTACTGCGCAAGACGCTGTTGAAACCCTGATCCCGACGCTGGATGTTTCCGAGCGGGCGGCCCGTCCGAAAGTTGAAACCGGCGTCAAATTGCGCGGTGCGGAAAAGGTCGCGCGCATTCCGGTGAAGATCATTCCGACCACCGAGCTGCCGAAGAAGCCGGACTGGATTCGTGTACGCATTCCAGTCTCGCCGGAAGTCGACCGGATCAAGCAGCTGCTGCGCAAGCACAAGCTGCATAGCGTTTGCGAAGAGGCGTCCTGCCCGAACCTGGGCGAGTGCTTCTCCGGTGGTACCGCGACCTTCATGATCATGGGGGACATCTGCACCCGTCGCTGCCCGTTCTGTGACGTTGGCCATGGCCGTCCGAAGCCTCTGGATGTCGATGAGCCGATGAACCTGGCGGTGGCCATCGCCGACCTGCGCCTGAAGTACGTGGTGATCACCTCGGTAGACCGCGATGACCTGCGTGACGGTGGCGCCCAGCACTTTGCCGACTGCATCCGTGAAATCCGCAAGTTGTCGCCGAACGTGCAGTTGGAAACCCTGGTTCCCGACTACCGCGGCCGTATGGACGTTGCCCTGGAAATCACCGCTGCCACGCCGCCGGATGTGTTCAACCACAACCTGGAAACCGTGCCGCGCCTGTACAAGGCGGCGCGCCCTGGCTCGGACTACCAGTGGTCGTTGACCCTGCTGCAGAAGTTCAAGCAACTGGTGCCGCATGTACCGACCAAGTCCGGCCTGATGTTGGGCTTGGGCGAGACCGATGATGAAGTCATCGAGGTGATGAAGCGCATGCGCGAGCATGACATCGACATGCTCACCCTCGGCCAGTATCTGCAGCCTTCGCGCAACCACTTGCCGGTCCAGCGCTTCGTGCACCCGGACACCTTCGCCTGGTTTGCCGAGGAAGGCTACAAGATGGGCTTCAAGAACGTTGCTTCCGGCCCGCTGGTGCGTTCTTCGTACCATGCCGACGAGCAAGCGAAACTGGCCAAAGAAGGCCTGGTTTCCTGATGTGCCCGCCCGCAAGGTGCAAGCCTTGCGGGCATTTCCCCGGCTCGTTCGAGCCCCTTGGCAGCGCCCGCCATTTTTAAGCCCGCCTCTTCTGTTTGAGTGCATTCATGGCTACTGTGCTTGAGTGAATTCACACAGGGAGAATCCGCATGCCTATCCAACCGACTGCTGCCCTAAATGCCCACCTGCCGGTGCCGGCGCTGGCCGCAGAAGGCGTCATCGGCCTTATTGCACCTGCCGGTCCCGCAGCGCTGGATACTGAAAAAGCCCACCAATGGATGCGTTCCCGCGGCTACACGCTGCGAATCTTCCCGGGTGTCGGGCTGCAGGAGGGGTATCTGGCGGGCAGCGACGAAGCGCGCCTTAAAGACTTGCATGCTGCCTTTGCCGACAGCGAGATCGACGCCATCCTGTGTCTGCGTGGAGGCTATGGCAGCCCGCGCTTGCTGGACAAGATCGACTTCGATCTGTTGCGGCGCAACCCCAAGCCCTTTGTCGGCTACAGCGATATCACCGCTTTGCATCTGGCGATCAACCGCTATGCGGGCTTTGTGAGTTTTCACGGGCCGATGCTCAACGCCGACCTGCTGGGAGACAAGCAAGCGCCGACCGAAGCATCCTTTTTCAGCCTGCTTCGGGGTCAGGCCCGAGCCGGTAGCCTGCTGGCGCACCCAGTGGCTTTCCCCTTGACCACCATTGAGCCGGGTATTGCGCTGGGATCTTTGTTGGGGGGGAACCTGTCGATGATCGCCAGTACCCTTGGCACGCCTTACGAGATCAATACCGACGGCATCATCCTGTTTATCGAGGACGTCAACGAGCCGCTGTATCGCATAGATCGTCTGCTCAATCACCTGCGCCTGGCCGGCAAGTTGGCCAAGCTGCGTGGGGTGTTGGTGGGGGATGTGGCCGGTGTCGATTTTGATGCGCTGTGCGGCCTGCTGAAGCAGACCTTCGAGCCGTTGAGGATTCCGGTGCTGGCGGGATGGCGCAGCGGGCACTGCGACCCCAACCTGACCCTGCCCATGGGGGCGCTGGTCAGGCTGGACGCCGGGGCCAGGGAATTAACCCTGGCTCAGGACGTGGTCTTCAAGTAGCCAGGGCGTCGGCGAGGGAAGTCGGTAATTCCCTGCGCCGGGCGCGTTGCCTAGCGATTGCGCAGGCTTTCCAGCAGCTTGTGGGTCGGGTAGCCGTCTGCGGGCCAGCCCAGCGCTTGTTGGGCACTGCGGATGGCCTTGCGGGTATTGGCGCCGATGATGCCATCAGGATTGCCGGCGTCGTAATTGTTGGTGCTGAGCAGGGTCTGCAGTTCAATGCGTTCGGAGCGGCTCAGCGGCAGGTCGTCCTTGGGCCAGTTGCCGTTGATCTGCCCGGCTCCGCCGAAGCGTTCGGAGAGCAGGTTCACGGCCAGGGCGTAGGACGAAGAGTTGTTGTATTTGAGCACGGCGCGGAAGTTGTCCAGGATCAGGAATGCCGGGCCGCGATAACCCGCAGGCAGGAGCAGTGAGGCGGACAGTTGTTCCGAACCGTAAGGCAGCGCCTTGCCATTGGCCGGTGTCATGCCCAGGCGCATCCACTCCGCCACGCTTTTGCGGGTGGAGGCGTCGGCCAGGGCATAGTCGAAGCCACTGTTGAGCTGGACCTCAAGGCCCCAAGGCTGGCCCTGCTGCCAGCCTGAACTCTGCAGATAGTGCGCGGTAGAGGCCAGCGCATCGGCGGGGCTGTTCCAGATGTCGCGGCGGCCGTCGCCGTCGAAGTCCACGGCGTGCGTGTTGTAGGTGGTGGGAATGAACTGGGTCTGACCCATGGCGCCGGCCCAGGAGCCCAGCATCTTCTCGGGCTGGATATCACCGTGCTGGATGATCTGCAACGCGGCGATCAATTGGCTATTGGCAAACGCCGGGCGCCGTCCTTCATAGGCCAGGGTGGCCAATGAGCGAATCACCGATTTGTTGCCCTGGAAGTCACCGAAATTGCTCTCCATGCCCCATACCGCCACCAGCGCCTGACGGTCCACGCCGTAGCGCTGTTCGATCCGTTGCAGAATGTCGCTGTATTGCTGAAGCAGCGCCTGGCCCTTGCGTACCCGTACCGGCGACAGTGCGCCATCCAGGTATTCCCAGACGGGGCGGGTGAATTCCGGTTGGCTGCGGTCGGCCTTGATCACGCTCATGTCCGGCGTCACGCCGGCGAAGGCACGGTCGAAGACATCGGCACGGATGCCGGCGGCCAGGGCTTCGGCGCGGAAGGCACTCAACCATTGCTCAAAAGTCTGAGTGGGCTGGATGTCCAGATTGTCGGCGTTCAGTGGCGCGACGGTGGTTGGTGTTGCAAGAGGGGCTGCCTGAAGGCTGGGCAGTGGCTGGGCGTCGGCGGCGGTGGGTTTTTCCGCGCAGGCAACTAGCAGAATAAGGCTGGAGGCAGCGATCAGTTGGCGCATGTGCCAACGACGGGAAAGACAAAAGGGCATGCACGGGTCCAGAGAGAAAAACAATCAGGTGCAGACCTTATCATGCCAACGGGGTTCTGGGCTTCAGGCGGCCAGAAAGTAAGAAGCCTCCCAGCTTTTAGACTGGAAGGCTTCGCGGCGGTAGCTGCCTTTGCCCTTGGCCGGGCGTTCCTGGCGGCTACGGAACAGTGGCTGGGCGACGATGGATTTGGCCTTGTTGGGGCCATGCTTGGATGGCTTGCTCATGCGCAGTACTCATATTGAGAGGAGGGGGCTGCGGCGCAAATCATCGGCCAGAGTGGGGCCGCTGTCCAGCACTGCGCAAACAGAAAATTGTAAATGAAGGGGCTGCAGGCTTATTCGGGGGGAAGTGCCAGGCGCTGGCCGGCCATCAACAGCGATAGGCGGCTCAGGCTGCTCCAGGGTGATCCGCTGGCCTGTCCCTTGATCTGCGCGTCAATGCGCTGAGCGTCCAGCAGCAGTTGGCCCCAGCGTTGTGCGGAGTAGCGCTGCAGGGCTTTGCTCATCAGGGGTTTGCGTTTGTCCCAGACCGGCGGGCGGGCCTGGCTGAAGACCTTGTCCAGCGGCACGCCCTGGCTGAACTGCAAGGCCAGGTTGGCCAGCAGGCGCAGCTCCCGGGACAGCGCCCAGAGAATGACTGGAGGCTCGACGCCTTCACCGCGCAGGCCTTCCAGCATGCGCAGGGCATGGGCGGCCTCACCATTGAGAATCGCATCCACCAGGCCGAACACGTCGAAACGAGCGCTATCAGCCACCGCTGCCTGGACTGTTTCGACGGTGATCTGCCCGCCTTCGGCCATCAACTTGAGTTTTTCGATTTCCTGGGCGGCGGCTAGCAGATTGCCCTCTACCCGAGCCGCGATCAGCTCGACCGCGTCCTGGCTGGCGGACAGCCCTGCCTGGGACAGACGCTGGCGAATCCACTGCGGCAGCTGGTTGGCATCCACCGGCCAGATCTGCACGAACTGGGTCTGGGCGCCTTCGACGAGGGCCTTGCCCCATTTGGTTTTCTGCGCGCTGCCATCAAGCTTGGGCAGGCTGATCAACAGCACCGTGTCCTCGGCCGGACGTGCGCAGTACTCGATCAGCGCTGCCGCGCCCTTGTCACCGGGCTTGCCCGAGGGCAGGCGCAGTTCCAGCAGGCGCTTTTCGGCAAACAGCGACATGCTGGCGCCCGCTTGCAGCAGGGTGCCCCAGTCGAAATTGGCATCGGCACTGAATACCTGGCGTTCGTCGAACCCCTGCTGGCGTATGGCAGAGCGGATAGCGTCGGCGGCTTCCTGGCAAAGCAGCGGATCATCGCCGCTGATCACGTAGACCGGCGCGAGGGAGCCTTGCAGGTGTTTACCGAGTTGGGCGGGTGCGAGTTTCATAGGCGGGTGCCAAGGGGGCGCCGGAGCGCCCCGCACGGCTTACTGGTTCGGCAGTTCCATAGGGGACTGGCGCGGGGTTTCCGCCTCAGCCTTGCGTGCCGCTTCCAGGGCGTCGGCTTCTGCCTTGGCCTTGGCTTCGGCGGTAGCCTGCAGCTGGGCCAGCTGTTCCGGGGTCAGCAGTTGCAGACGGATCAGCATGCGCTGGATCAGATCGCGGCTCATTTCCTTGCGGGTCTCGGAAGACTCCTGGCTGGAACCGGTGATGTTGTTGCCGTCATGCAGGATGACTTTCTGCACTTCCAGCTTGTCGTCCAGCAGGTGCAGGTTGTCGTGCGTCAGGATCTCGTACTTGAGAACAGTGCTGATCTCGTACTCGGCCGAGCTGCCGCCGCCGGTGTAGCTGAGGGTGCGCTGGGAGTTGTCCTCACTCAGCAGCACCAACTTGTAAGGCGCGCCGGCATGGACCCGCACACCGCTGTTTTCCAGCTGCTGCTTGAGCATCTTGATTGTTATGCCGTAGGCATCTCGGGCGCTCAGGTCGAGTTCCTTGATGGTCAGCTCCTGGGTTCCCGTGCCGCGCAACTGGAAGCCACAGGCACTCAGCAGCACGGCCAGGCCCATCACCAGCAGATTACGTTTGATCATGTATTGCTCCCCTTGAAACCAAATGGGCCAACCTTGTGGCCCTGGAGGTTTTATTCGGCGCCCGATGCTGGACCGTGCGCCTGATCCAATTAGCTGGCGACGATGTTGACCAGTTTGCCCGGCACCACGATGACCTTGCGAATAGTCAGGCTTTCGGTGAAGCGCAGTACGTTCTCGTTGCTGCGAGCGGCGGCTTCGACCTCTTCGCGACTGGCGCTGGCCGGCATCTCGATCTGGCCACGCAGCTTGCCGTTGACCTGAATCACCAGCTGCAGGCTGTCTTGTACCAGCGCGCTTTCGTCCAATGCAGGCCAGCCAGCATCGATGATTGCACCGCTTTGACCCAATTGGCCCCACAGCTCGTGGCTGATGTGCGGAGTGATCGGAGCCAGCAGCAGGGCGACGGTCTGCAGGCCCTCCTGCAGCAGGGCGCGGTCCTGTTCACTGCCTTGCGGCGCTTTTTCCAGGACGTTCATCAAGGTCATCACTTGGGCGATGGCCGTGTTGAATTTGTGATGCTGGCCGACGTCCTGGCTAGCCTGCTTGATGGCCAGGTGGATAGCGCGGCGGACGACTTTCTGTTCGTCGCTCAGTGTCGCGACATCCAGGGCTCCCGGCAGCCCTTGGCTGACATGGGCCTGGGCCAGGCGCCAGACACGCTTGAGGAAGCGGTGTGCACCCTCGACGCCGGAGTCGGACCATTCCAGGCTCATGTCCGGCGGCGAGGCAAACATCATGAACAGGCGGCAAGTATCGGCGCCGTATTGCTCGATCATCGATTGCGGGTCGACACCGTTGTTCTTCGACTTGGCCATCTTCTCGGTGCCACCGATCTCCACCGGCAAGCCGTCGGAGATGAGTTTGGCGCCAATGATCTTGGCCTTGCTGTCGCGCTCCAGCTCGACGTCCGCCGGGTTGTACCAGGTGTAGCTGCCATTGGCTTCGCGACGGTAGTACGTCTCGGCAATCACCATGCCCTGAGTGAGCAGGTTCTTGAACGGCTCATTGGAGCTCACCAGGCCTTCGTCACGCATCAGCTTGTGGAAGAAACGCGCATAGAGCAGGTGCAGGATGGCGTGTTCGATGCCGCCGATGTACTGGTCCACCGGCAACCAGTGGTTGGCCGCCGCTGGATCCACCAGGCCGCCTTCATAGTGCGGCGAGGCATAGCGAGCGTAGTACCACGAGGACTCGACGAAGGTGTCCATGGTGTCGGTTTCACGCTTGGCCGGTGCGCCGCATTTCGGGCAGTTGCACTCGTAGAACTCAGGCATGCGCGCCAGGGGCGAACCGGCGCCATCGGGAACCACGTCTTCCGGCAATACCACCGGCAACTGATCTTGCGGGACAGGTACATCGCCGCAGCTGTCGCAGTGAATGATCGGGATCGGGCAGCCCCAGTAGCGCTGGCGACTGATGCCCCAGTCGCGCAGGCGGAACTGGGTACGGGATTGGCCGAGGTTCTTCTTCAGCAGCGCCACTTCGATGGCATCGAATGCGCCGGGGAAGTCCAGGCCATTGAACTCGCCGGAGTTGATCAGCTCGCCGTGTTCGCCGTAGGCGTCCTGCCAGGGAGCTGGAGTCTCATCGCCAGCGCTGGTGCGGACCACGGCCTTGATCGGCAGGCTGTACTTGGTCGCGAATTCGAAGTCGCGCTCGTCGTGAGCCGGCACGGCCATGACTGCACCGTCGCCGTAGTGCATGAGCACGTAGTTGGCCACCCAGACCGGGAGCTTCTCGCCGGTCAACGGGTGCTCGACGAACAGCGAGGTCGGCAGGCCCTTTTTCTCCTGGGTCGCCATGTCGGCTTCGGCGACGCTGCCACCTTTGCATTCGGCGATGAAGGCCTGCAGCTCGGGGTTGTTCTGGGCCGCCAGGGTGGCCAGTGGGTGCTCGGCCGCCACGGCGACGTAGGTCGCGCCCATCAGGGTGTCCGGACGGGTGGTGAAGACTTTCAGGGTGCCGGCTTCGCCGATGGACGCCTGGTCGTAGGGGAACTGCACTTCCATGCCGCGCGACTTGCCGATCCAGTTGCGTTGCATGGTCTTGACCTGCTCGGGCCAGCCCGGCAAATCGTCGAGACTCTCCAGCAGCTCATCCGCGTAGGCGGTGATCTTGAAGTAGTACATCGGGATTTCGCGCTTCTCGATCAGCGCGCCGGAACGCCAGCCGCGGCCGTCGATCACTTGTTCGTTGGCCAGCACGGTCTGGTCGATAGGGTCCCAGTTCACGGTGCCGTTCTTGCGGTAGATCACGCCCTTTTCGAACAGGCGGGTAAACAGCCACTGTTCCCAGCGGTAGTAGTCCGGCTTGCAGGTGGTGACTTCGCGGGACCAGTCCACCGCCAGCCCCAGGCTGCGCAGCTGGGTCTTCATGTAGGCGATGTTTTCGTAGGTCCACTTGGCGGGCGCCACGTTGTTCTTCATCGCGGCGTTTTCCGCCGGCATGCCGAAGGCGTCCCAACCCATGGGTTGCAGAACGTTCTTGCCTTGCATGCGCTGGTAGCGGGAAATCACGTCGCCGATGGTGTAGTTGCGCACGTGCCCCATGTGTAGTTTGCCGCTGGGGTAAGGGAACATCGACAGGCAGTAGTACGTTTCCTTGCCTGGCTGTTCACTGACTTCAAAGGACTTTTGCTCGTCCCAGAACGACTGGGCGGCGGCTTCGATTTCGCGGGGCTGGTAGTGTTCGTGCATGGCTACTTTTGTACTGAATAGGGGTGGCCTAATCCTCTTCAACGCAACCTCGGGTGGCGATGGCGCCAAATACGGCGTTTTTCAATGCCCGATGGAGCTGGAAGTGGAGTTACAGGAAGCGCCGTAGCATACATGACCGCGCTCTGCCGAGGGAAACCCTGATTGCTCGGGCGGGCCGTTGGTCGCGGCGGCGCGTTGCTTTCGGCTGTCCGACTAAGCTCAAAAAGGGGAGTGAGTCTTATCTTCGATGAGGTGAACGGATGCTTGAATCGCAGCGAAAAGAAACAGAACCGGAGGTGTATGAACGGTTGCTGAATCGACTGGCTCTGGCCCTGGACGCGGTCAAAACGGCGGATCGACTACGCAACGAGCGGCCTGTCGAGCTGGAACTGCGGGGTTTGAGCCGAGCAGAGTTCGAATTGATCAGGGCCTATCTGGCCCGTAACCAGCGTGAGATGCAGATCAATCCAGTGAGCAGCCTGCAAGCCCAGGACACGCCTTGTTCGGCCGAGATCATTTGGTTGAAGGACCAGGCGCCGGTCAAGGCCGTGGCGAAAGCCCGATCCCAACAGTTCAAGTAGGTCCCAGGGCCCTTCATTGGGTTTGACGAGGTCGTTGCCGAGGGCCTCGAGAGCAAAAGTTCCTAGCGTTGGTTGTTGCTGGACAGGTATCCCCTTTAGGCTTCGGGCATCTTGTTGGAGATGCTCGATGCCTTTTCGCTATTTCATCAAACAGTTACTGCTACCGCCCGGCATTCTCTTGCTGTTGCTGCTGCTTGCCTGGGGGTTGCGTCGTTCCCGGCCGCGGTTGGCGGGTTGGTGTTTCGCCTTCGGGGTGGGTGGTTTCTGGCTGATGAGCCTGCCGGTGGTGGTGGAATGGGGCGCGCGTGGGCTGGAGCGCCTGCCGCCTTTGCCGCAAAGCCAATGGGCGAGCCTGGCCGAGCAGGCGGATGCGATTGTGGTGTTGGGTTCGGGGCGCGAACGTGGCGACCCCGCCTGGGGTTCCGATCAGCCCACCGGGGTGGGGCTGGAGCGCGAACGCTATGCGGCACGTCTGGCCAAGGCTTCAGGGCTGCCAGTGCTGACCAGCGGCGGCCTGCACTACGGTACGCCGCCCACTGAGGCGGCGTTGATGGCCGAGTCGCTGCTCAATGACTTCGCTGTCAGCGTGCGCTGGCAGGAAGGTCGCAGCCGTACCACTTGGGAGAATGCGCAGTTCAGTGCCGATGTTCTGTTGCCATTGGGGGTCAAGCGCGTGGTGGTAGTCACCCAGGCTTGGCACATGCCCCGTTCGGTCTGGAGTTTCGAGCATGCCGGGTTTGTCGTGGTGCCGGCGCCAGTGGGCTTTCTGGGCGTGGATAACGCCCGCCCGCTAGGGGGCTGGATGCCCGAATTCAAATCGATCTGGCAGAGTGGCCAGTTGCTCAATGAAGCCGTCGGGCAGTTGGGCTACCGGCTGTTCTATCGCTGATTGCCGCACCGGCTCCCCGGGGTAGAGAGCCGGTTTGCCGGCGCAGGTTCCTAGACGGTCTTGGCAATCCGGCTGGCCAGCAGCGCCCAGCCAAACAGCAGTACGCACAGCACCACCAGCGGCCATGAGCGCCATTGCAGATAAGGCGTCAGGTTGTGCATGGGCACCACTTCGCCATACAGGATGCCGCGTTCGAACTGTGGAATCTGCACGGTGATCTTGCCGAATGGGTCAATCAGGCCGGTGACGCCGTTGTTGGTCGCGCGGATCATCCAGCGCCCGGCTTCCAGGGCGCGCATCTGCGCCATCTGCAAGTGTTGCAGGGGGCCGATGGAGGTGCCGAACCAGGTGTCGTTGCTGATGGTCAGCAACAGCTCGCTACGGGCCGAAAGGCCAGCCGCGAACTCGGGGTAGACCACTTCGTAGCAGATGAACGGTGCAATCTGATAGCCCTTGGCCTGCAACAGTGGCTGGTCGGCCGGGCCGCGGGCGAAGTCCGACATCGGCAGGTTGAAGAAGTCGATCAGGCCACGAAGCAGCTCCTGCAGGGGCACGTACTCGCCAAAGGGCACCAGCTTCTGCTTGAGGTAGGTGCCGTCCCCTTCGCCGGTCACGGTGATGCCGTTGAAGTAGCGTTTCTCATGGTGGACCAGCTCGCGTACCGGAACGCCAGTGATCAGGGCGGAATGACGATCGGCGGCGAAGTTGCCCATCATCGTCAGGTAGCCTTCGGCAGATTCCTTGAGCACCGGTACTGCGGTCTCTGGCCAGACCAGCAGGTCCACGCGCTTGCTGCGAAAACTCATGTCGCGGTACAGCGCCAGTTGGGCATTGAGCTCGGCCGGGTCCCATTTCATGCTCTGTTCGATGTTGCCTTGGATGGCGGCAACCGACAGCGGCTCTCCGGCCGGGCTGGTCCAGGCGTGACCTTTCAGGGCCAGGCCTGCGACCCAGGGGGCTGCCAGCAGTATCAGGCCGGCAACGATGAACCCTTTGCGCCCGGCCTTGATCAGCCGCGGCAGGTTGTAGAGCAGGGCTGCGGTGAGTGCCAGGGAGAAGGAAATCAGCCAGATGCCGCCCAATGGGGCGAGCCCGGCCAAGGGGCCGTCCAGCTGGCTGTAGCCGGAATACAGCCAGGGAAAGCCGGTGAGGAACCAGCCGCGAAAGGCTTCCTGCCCCAACCATAGGGCGGCGAATGCCAGGGCGTCCGCCAGTGGTGCTTCGTTGCGCCGCAACCAGCGGGCCCAGAGCCAGGCAGGTAGCGCGAAAAACCAGGCGATCGCAGCGATAAAGGCCAGCATCAGCAGGCCGGCGAGCAGGGCCGAGGCGCCACCGTAGGTATGGATGCTGACATAGATCCAGCTGGTGCCGGCGCCGAACAGGCCGAAGCCGAAGCACCAGCCGCGACCCAGCGCCTGGCGCGGTGTCAGCTCGCGCAGCCCGGCGTAGAACAGACCCACGGCCAGCAGTGCCAGAGGCCAGATGTCATAGGGGGCCAGGGCCAGGGTGGTGATGGCGCCGGCGACCAAGGCCAGCAGGTTGCCGGACCATCCGGGGCGGGTTGAGCGCTGCAAGAGGCGTTTCATCAGCTCTTTCCTGTGTCATGCCGGGTGAGGCACAAGGAGAATGGTTGGGTTGATTCAGATGAGCGTCGAGTTCCGCAGCGCTGTCCGTCCGAGGCGTCCCCGCGCTCTATCGCCTGAGGCCGGGTTAGCAGCCTCAAAGCGATGTCGCGGAGCGGGGGAGGGCAGATGACCCGTTTCCTCAGCGGGAAATCGGGGTCAGGCGCAGCAGATGAATCCGCCGGCTGTCGGCGTTGAGCACGCGGAAGCGATAGGTGCCGATTTCAGTGATTTCGTTGCGTTTTGGCAAGTGACCGAAAGCACTCATCACCAGGCCGCCCACGGTATCGAATTCGTCATCGGAGAAGTCGCTGTCGAAAAACTCGTTGAAGTTCTCGATCGGCGTCAGCGCCTTGATCAGGAAGTCGCCGCTGGGCAGCGGTTTGATGTAGCTGTCTTCCTCGACGTCATGCTCGTCCTCGATGTCGCCGACGATCTGTTCCAGCACGTCTTCGATGGTCACCAGGCCCGCCACTCCGCCGTATTCGTCGATGACGATGGCCATGTGGTTATGGTTGGCGCGGAACTCGCGCAGCAGCACGTTCAGGCGCTTGGACTCGGGGACGAAGGTCGCCGGGCGCAGCAGGTCCTTGATGTTGAAGCTGTCGCCGTTCTCCTTGAGGATCAGCGGCAGCAGGTCCTTGGCCAGCAGGACGCCCATCACGTCGTCATGGCTTTCGCCGATCACCGGGTAGCGCGAGTGCGCGGAGTCGATGACCGCGGGCAGGAACTCCCGGGGAGTCTGGGTCGCCTTGATGCTGATCATCTGCGAGCGTGGAACCATGATGTCCCGGACTTGCAGGTCAGCCACCTGGATGGCGCCTTCGACGATGGCCAGCGCTTCGCTGTCCAGCAATTTGTTCTGATGGGCTTCGCGCAGCAGCTCCAGCAGCTCCTGGCGGTTTTTCGGCTCATGGGCAAAAGCCTGGGTCAGTTTGCCCAGCCATGACTTTTGCCCGTTGCTCGATCGATCTTCGCTCATAGCGATTGCTCTGAATCCTTGGTTGTTACAGGGGGTTGTTGATCAGCTTTCGTCGTCTGCATACGGGTCAGGATGACCCAGTTCTGCAAGCAACGTTCGTTCCAGTGCTTCCATTTCTTCGGCTTCATCGTCATCTATATGGTCGTAACCCAGCAGATGCAAGCAGCCGTGAATCACCAGATGGGCCCAGTGGGCTTGAAGTTCCTTGCCTTGTTCGGCCGCTTCACGCTCGACCACCGCAATGCAGATAACCAGGTCCCCCAACAGCGGGATATCCAGCAGCTCATCCGGCACGTCGGCAGGAAATGACAGCACATTGGTGGCGTAATCTTTATGACGCCAGGTGTGGTTCAGCTCACGCCCCTCTGCTTCGTCCACCAGGCGGATGGTCAGTTCCGAATCGGCTGTGCGCTGGCGCAGGGCCAGCTCGCACCACTGGCGGAATTGTTCATCGCTGGGGGCCGGCTGTTGGCTGGCGCGCTGCAGGTCAAGCTCAAGCATCGTGGCGGTTGCCTCGGTCGGCGGAAGCCTTGGCGGCCTCGTCGGCGGCACGCAGTTCGAAGCGCTCGTAGGCTTCGACGATGCGTTGCACCAGCGGGTGGCGCACCACGTCCTTGGGCATGAAGTGAGTGAAGCTGATACCGGGCACATCCTTGAGCACGTTGATCACGTGGGCCAGGCCGGACTTGGTGCCCTTGGGCAGGTCGACCTGGGTGATGTCGCCGGTGATCACAGCGGTGGAGCCGAAACCGATCCGGGTGAGGAACATCTTCATCTGTTCCACGGTGGTGTTCTGGCTTTCATCGAGGATGATGAAGCTGTTGTTCAAGGTGCGGCCGCGCATGTAGGCCAGGGGGGCGATCTCGATGACCTGGCGCTCGATCAGCTTGGCCACGTGTTCAAAGCCGAGCATTTCATACAGGGCGTCGTACAGCGGGCGCAGGTACGGGTCGATCTTCTGGGCCAGGTCGCCGGGCAGGAAGCCAAGTTTTTCGCCCGCTTCCACCGCAGGGCGCACCAGCAGGATGCGGCGCACCTGCTCACGTTCCAGGGCATCCACGGCGCAGGCTACCGCCAGGTAGGTCTTGCCGGTACCGGCCGGGCCAATGCCGAAGTTGATGTCGTTGCCGAGGATTTCTTTGACGTAGCGCTGCTGATTCAGGCCGCGAGGGCGAATCATGCCTTTCTTGGTACGCAGGGCTACGGCGGCATCGGCCACCGAGGGGTTGTCCAGCTCTTCCACGGCAGATTCCTGCAAGAACAGGTGCACCAGGTCCGGCGACAGCTCGGTGCCCTTGGTTTCCCGATAGAGGCGGCGCAGGAGGTTTTCCGCGGAGGTGGTTTGCTTGGGTTCGCCAATCAGTTCGAACTGATTGCCGCGGTTGCGGATCTCGATCGTCAGGCGCTGTTCGATCAAGCGCAAATGCTCGTCGAATTGCCCGCACAGATTGGCGAAGCGGCGAGCCTCGAATGGTTCGAGGATGAAACGATGAGGTTCTATGGGTGCGTTCAAGGTCGTTTTTAGCCGCCCAACGGCAATTAAGATGGGTTCAAGGATAACGCCAGCGGCCTGGGTGCGAAAGCTCTTATGCGGCGTAATGACTGTCAGGGCTTTCCCGTAGGAAGCGGCTTGCTGGCGAAGGGGGGGCTTGGAGGTCTCTTCGCTGGCAAGCCAGTTCCTGCGCGATTTCAGTTGTTATGCCAGTAGCGAACCGCGCAGTGAGTGGGGCTGCGCCGAATCGATGTGCACGTCGGCGAACTGACCGATCAGTGTGGGATCGTCGCAGCGGAAGTTGACGATCCGGTTGTTCTCGGTACGCCCCTGCAGTTCGCCCGGGTCTTTCTTCGAGTAGTCGGTCACCAGGATGCGCTGGGTCGAGCCGACCATTTGTCGGCTGATTTCAAACCCCTGCTGGTTTAGGCGGTGCTGCAGGGCATTGAGCCGCTCCTTCTTCACGGCCTCCGGTGTTTCGTCGGCCAGGTCGGCAGCGGGTGTTCCCGGCCGCTGGCTGTAGACGAAGGAGTAGGAGAAGTCGAAGCCGACGTCTTCGATCAGTTTCATGGTCTGCTGGAAGTCCTTTTCGGTTTCCCCGGGGAAGCCGACGATGAAGTCCGAGCTGATGCAGATCCCCGGCACCGCCGCGCGCAACTTGCGCAGCTTGGACTTGTACTCCAAGGCGGTGTGATTGCGTTTCATCGCTGCCAGGATCCGGTCCGAGCCGGATTGCACCGGCAAATGCAGGTGTTTCACCAGTTCCGGCACTTCTGCGTGCGCCTGGATCAGGCTGTCGGAGAACTCCAGAGGGTGCGAGGTGGTGTAGCGAATCCGCTCGATGCCATCGACAGCGGCAACCACGCGGATCAGCTCGGCCAGGTCGGCCATGCGTCCGTCGTGGGTCTGGCCGCGGTAGCCGTTGACGTTCTGGCCCAGCAGGGTCACCTCGCGGACGCCGTTTTCCGCCAAGTGGATGATCTCCGCGATGACGTCGTCAAACGGGCGGCTGACCTCTTCGCCGCGGGTGTAGGGCACGACGCAGAAGGTGCAGTACTTGCTGCAGCCTTCCATCACCGAGACGTAGGCGCTGGGGCCGTCGATGCGCGGTTCGGGCAGGTGGTCGAACTTTTCGATTTCCGGGAACGAGACATCCACTTGCGGCAGCTTGGTGAGGCGCGCAACGTCGATCATTTCCGGCAGGCGGTGCAGGGTCTGTGGGCCAAAGACCACGTCCACATAGGGTGCACGGTCGCGGATGGCCGCGCCTTCCTGGCTGGCCACGCAGCCGCCGACGGCAATCACCATGTCCGGGTTGGCCAGTTTCAGTTCGCGCCAGCGTCCGAGCTGGGAATACACCCGGTCCTGGGCGCGTTCGCGGATCGAGCAGGTGTTGAGCAGGATGACATCCGCATCCTCGGCACGTGCAGTGACTTCCAGGGCCTGATGTTCACCCAGCAGATCCACCATGCGCGAGCTGTCGTACTCGTTCATCTGGCAGCCGTGGGTTTCGATGTAAAGCTTCTTGGCCATGGACCTCGGTCTCACGTGATTCAAAGAACCGCGCATTATAGGGTCCATGCCCACAGGTTCCTAGGGTTGTGCATCGGGTAGCTATGCTATAGTTCGCGCCCTATTTTTGTCCCCCGATGTGTTACCCGCCCGCCATGACCAAACGTGAAGCTCCAATCTACAAGGTGATTTTCCTCAACCAGGGCCAGGTGTTCGAAATGTACGCCAAGCAGATCTATCAGAGTGATCTGTGGGGCTTCCTGGAAGTGGAAGAGTTCGTCTTTGGCGAGCGCACGCAAGTGGTCGTCGATCCGAGCGAGGAAAAGCTCAAGGCTCAGTTCGAAGGTGTGGTGCGCAGCTTTGTGCCGATGCATTCGATCGTGCGCATCGATGAGGTCGAGCGCCTGGGGACGCCGAAGATCAGCGAGGCTCGCGGGGTGAGCAACGTCATGCCATTTCCGATGCCAATGCCGGAAAAGTAAGCCGGGTCGGCAACTTCACGCAGAAGCCGGTTCGAGTGTGGGGGCAGGCTTGCCAGCGAAGGGCATGAAAGCGTTTACGGCAGTGGCGAAAAAGGCGAACGCCCATCGGCGCTCTGCAATTCCATCAGGTATTTGCGGAAAATCTGTCCCAGTACCTGGGTCGCGACTTCCAGCTCGTCGCGCTGCATGTGCTCAGCGACTTCGTCCGCGGTGTCCAGGGCCTCTTCGGCGCCATTGACCGCAGCCATCTTCAGCACGATGTAGGCCTGAACGTTGTTGGCCGGCACGCCTTCGCCGTGGAAGAACATGGTGCCCAGTTTGAATTGTGCCTGGGCGTGGCCTTGCAAGGAGGCTTTTTCGAAGTAGCTCAGGGCTTGATTGAAGTCCTGCGGCGCACCTTTGCCTTCGTAGTAGAACTCACCCAACTCGTATTGCGCCTCGGCATCCCCCTCATCGGCGGCCTTTTGGCAGGCGGCCAGTGCCTCGGCCTGGTCCTGAGCCTGGGGATCGAGGGTGCAGCGACCCAGCGCCGGGATCAACAACGAGTTGCCGCCTGCTTGTGCATGCGCGAGCAGGGGCTGAAGGAGCAACAGGCAGCCCAGTGTCAGGGCGCGGCCGGTGCGGTTCATGGGAATCGACTTACCTCTGAGGGGCGCGGGGCCCAGCGTGGGGCCCAATAAGCGCGCATTATGAAATAAGCGGGGCCAACCTTACAAAGTCTTTACTCGTTTTTCTGCTGCATGGGTGCGATATCCCAAGGAATCTTCAGCTTTTCCAGGTTTCACTGGGGAAAATTCCAGTAAAGACCACAGCGGGCGTGATGTTTCGCACACCCGCCAGGCAGCGCTTACTTCAAGGCCGCGAATGCACGCTCTGCCGCATCCAGGGTCAGTTGCAGCTCGGCCTCACCGTGGGCGATTGAGGTGAAGCCCGCTTCGAAGGCGCTTGGTGCCAGGTAGACACCGCCTTCCAGCATCAAGTGGAAGAAGCGCTTGAACAGGTTGGCGTCGCTGGCCATCACGTCGTCGAAGGTGACGATGTCGTCGGCGCCGCTGAAGTAGAGGCCGAACATGCCGCCCGCCTGGGTGGTGACGAACGGAATGCTCGCCACATCGGCGCGTTGCTGCAAGCCTTCGAGCAGGCGGCTGGTGTAGTCGCTCAGTTCGGCGTGGAAGCCCGGGCGGCTGATCAGGCGCAGGGTAGTCAGGCCGGCGGCCATGGCCAGCGGGTTACCGGACAGGGTGCCGGCCTGGTAGACCGGGCCCAGGGGCGCGATGTGCTCCATGATCTTGCGCTTGCCGCCGAAGCAGCCTACTGGCATGCCGCCACCGATGATCTTGCCAAAGGTCGACAGGTCCGGTGTCACGCCGTAATGGGCCTGGGCGCCACCGAGGGCGACGCGGAAACCGGTCATCACTTCGTCGAAAATCAGCACCACGCCGTGCTGGTCGCAGAGGCGACGCAGGCCTTCGAGGAAGCCCGGTGCCGGTGGCACACAGTTCATGTTGCCGGCCACCGGCTCGACGATGATGCAGGCCACTTCCTGGCCGACTTCGGCGAGCATCTTTTCCACGGCGGCAATGTCGTTGAACGGCAAGGTCAGGGTGTGCTTGGCGAAGGCTGCAGGCACCCCGGCGGAGCTCGGCACGCCCTGGGTCAGGGCGCCGGAGCCGGCCTTGACCAGCAAGCTGTCGGAGTGGCCGTGGTAGCAGCCTTCGAATTTGATGATGCTGTCGCGCCCGGTGAAACCACGGGCCAGGCGGATGGCGCTCATGGTGGCTTCGGTGCCGGAACTGACCATGCGTACCATTTCCATGGACGGCACGATGGAGCACACGAGATCCGCCATTTCGGTTTCCATGGCGGTCGGTGCGCCATAGGACAGGCCGTGCTCCAGTTGTTTGCGCACGGCGTCCAGTACGTCCGGATGGCTGTGGCCGAGGATCATCGGGCCCCAGGAGCCGACATAGTCGACATAGCGCTTGTCGTCTTCGTCGGTAACGTAGGCGCCTTCTGCGTGCTTGAAGAACAGCGGGGTGCCGCCCACGCTCTTGAAGGCGCGCACTGGCGAGTTGACGCCGCCAGGGATGTGTTTCTGGGCGTTGGCAAACAGTGTTTCGGAACGAGACATGATCGGGCTCTCAAAAAATCAGCTGTTGAATAGGGCGTTGAAGGCGCGGGCGCGACGGGTCACTTCGTCGGCGCTATCGGCGCCGAACAGGCCATGGACCACCGCCAGCAGGTCGGCGCCGTGGTGCACCAGCGGCGCAGCGTTATCCAGGGTGATGCCGCCGATCACGCAGATCGGCAGGTGCAGGCTGGCCCGGGCCTGATCCAGCAACTCCAGGCTGGCCGTGGGCGCGCCGGGTTTGGTGGTGGAATTGAAAAAGCGACCGAAAGCGACATAGCTGGCGCCTTCCTTCGCGGCTTGCTCGGCCAGCGACAATTGGTCGTGGCAGGTGGAACCGATGATCGCCTGGCGACCCAGCAGGGCCCGGGCCGGCGTCAATGGGCCGTCGGTCTGGCCCAGGTGCACGCCGGCACCGATGCGCGCGGCCAGTTCGGCGTCATCGTTGATGATCAAACGGGTCTTGTAGCGCTCGCACAGGGCCAGCAGGGTTTCGGCTTCCCGCAGGCGGCGGGCCTGATCGTCGCTTTTGTCACGGTACTGCAACAGCGTGACACCGCCTTCCAGCGCTGCCTCCACATACTTCAGAAACTTGCCGGCCAACAGCTGGCTGTCGGTGATGGCGTACAGACCACGTAGTTTCATTGAGCAGGCCTCATGACATTACGAGCAGAAATCCAGCGGCAGGCGTCGCGGAACGAACTGGCCGCGGCCAAGCTGCTCGGCATCGCGCAGGGTGCGCCAGGTGTAATCCAGGGCAGATTTCACCGCACTGGCCAGGTGTTCACCTTGGGCCAGGCGGCCAGCCAGGGCACTGGCCAGGGTGCAGCCGGAGCCGTGGTAGCTGCCCGGCAGGCGCTGGCAGGTATAGGTTTCGCGCAGGCCGTCACGGCTGTACAGGCGATTGTGCACTTCATGTTCATCGCCGTGGCCGCCGGTAATCAGCAGGTGCTTGACGAAGGGCAGGAGTTTTTCGGCGCATTGGTCGGCGCTGCCTTCAGGCAGTTCCGCGAGAATTCGGGCTTCGGGAAGGTTGGGGGTGGCAATGGTTGCCAGGGGCAGGAGGCGTTCGCGCATGGCATAGCCGACTTCATCCTTGCCCAGCCGGCCACCGCCGCCGGCGCGCAGCACCGGGTCGCAGACCAGTGGCAGGTGCGGGTGGGCCTGGAGCAGTTCGACCACGGTGTCGACCATTTCCAGGGAACCGAGCATGCCCAGCTTGACCGCGGCGACCGTGGAATCGTTGAGCACGGCGTTGGCCTGGGCCAATACCCACTCGCGATCCAGGACGCGGAAGTCGCTGACGTTGACCGTGTCCTGCACGGTCAGCGCGGTGACAGCCGGAGCTGCATGACAACCCTGAGCCAGCAGGGCTTCGATATCTGCCTGCAAGCCGGCGCCACCACTGGGGTCGTGGCCGGAGAGACAGAGGACAACGGGGCGAGAGCTGTAGATATTCATGGGCGGCGAGCTTACCACCAAACGTTTTTTTTCGCGGCGCCCGGCGTGCAAGTGGGGGCTGGCTCTGCCTTGGCCAGCCAACTTGACCGAAGCAACAGCTCTAGCACGCTGGATTGCGCTGAAAGGCCCGTTCTAGAGCCTTTAGACTAAATTTTTCAATGGTGCTCAATGGCCATCAGCGGCTATGCTAGAGTGGATTCAAATCAATAACAGGTCATGCCGGTTTTGCGTCTGCTCAAGGGAAATGGGGGACTTCTTGACACCACCGGACAAGCCACGCTGGGGCTTTAATGCGCTATTTGCTGATGTTGCTGTTGAGCTTGCCGATGCTGGCTGGCGCCGCCGAGTTCGACGAGTTCACTCAACGCCTGCCCTTGGGCCGGGTGATGCAAGTACTCGAAGACGTGGGCGGGGAGGCGACAATCGCCGATGTCAGTGCGCAACCTTTGGCCGAGCAGTTCAAACCCCACGATAAAGACACCTTGAATGCCGGTTATTCGCGCTCGGCATTCTGGCTGAAAATTGACCTCGACTACCGCCCGGCCAACCCGCACGCGCAACGCAGCTGGTTGCTGGAACTGGCTTATCCGCCCCTGGACCACCTCGAGTTGTACGTCCCCGATGAAGCCGGCGGCTATCGCCTGGCGGGTCGTACCGGCGATGCCTTGCCTTTCGACAGCCGAGAGGTGCGGCAGAACAACTACCTGTTCAATCTGAATTTTTCGCCCCAGGAGCACAAGACCGTCTATCTGCGCCTGGCCAGCGAAGGCTCAATCCAGGCGCCAGTGAGCCTGTGGTCCAGCACCGCCTATCTTGAAGCCCAGCCGCTGCGCTTGTACGTCCTTGGGTTGATCTACGGGGTGCTGCTGGGGATGCTGGTGTACAACCTGTTCATCTACCTCAGCGTGCGCGACACCAGCTACCTCTACTACATCTTCTATATTGCCTCCTTCGGCCTCTATCAGTTGTCGGTCAACGGCGCTGCGGTGGAGTACTTCTGGCCCAACAGCCCTTGGTGGGCCAATGCCGCGACGCCCTTCTTCATCGGTTCGGCCGGGCTGTTCGGCAGCCAGTTCGCCCGTAGCTTCCTGCAGACCTCGCGTCACAGCCCCTGGGTCGATCGCATACTGCTGGCCTTGATGGCATTCGGGGCCTTGGTCATGGCACTTTCGCTGATGACCAGCTACGCCCTGGCATTGCGCCTGGCCACCACCCTGGCGCTGCTGTTCACCGTGGTGATCTACGTGGCCGGTATCGTCGCCTGGTGCCGCGGCTTGCGTGTGGCGCGCTACTTCATCATCGCCTGGTCGGCCTTTTTGTTCGGCGGCGTGGTCAACACCTTGATGGTGCTGGGTTACCTGCCGAACGTGTTCCTGACCATGTACGCCAGCCAGATAGGCTCGGCGATCGAAGTAGCCTTGCTTTCCCTGGCCCTGGCCGACCGCATCAACTCGATGCGTGAACAGCAGGCGCAGACACTGCTGGAGGCCGGGCAGAAGCTTGAAGTGCTGAACCAGCAGTTGGCCCACAGCAACCGGCTCAAGGATGAGTTCCTGGCCACCTTGACTCACGAGCTGCGGACCCCGATGAACGGTGTTATCGGTTCCCTGGAGCTGATGCAGACGCTGGAGCTGGACCCGGAGCTGGAGCAATACCAGCAGACGGCCGCCGGCTCGGCCCGAGACATGATGCGCATGGTCAACGGCATTCTCACCCTGACCGAGTTGCAGGCCGGCAAGCTCAGCGCCCAGCGCCAGCCCTTCAGCCTGCGCTCCCTGCTGACGGCATTGCAGACGCAGTACGGCGCCAGTGCGGCAGCCAAGTCGCTGGCCTTTCAGATCGACCTGGGCCCCGGCCTGCCCGAACGCTTGCAGGGCGACCGCTGCAAACTCAGCCATTGCCTGGAGTGCCTGCTGGACAATGCCATCAAGTTCACGCCCTCGGGCAGCGTGATGCTGCGAGTGCAGGCCCGTTCCGCTCCGGCGCAGCGGGTCAGCCTGAGCTTCGAGGTGATCGACAGCGGCATTGGTTTCGTCAATCTGGACGATGCGACCCTGTATCAGCGTTTCTTCCAGCTCGATGGTTCCATGACTCGCGAATATGGCGGGCTGGGGATAGGCCTGGCGATCTGTCGGCAACTGGTGGAATTGCTGGGCGGGCACTTGACTCATGAGTCGACGCCAGGCCGAGGCAGCTGCTTCCGCTTGCAGGTGGAGTTCGATGCCCAGGAGCCGGTTCTGCGCTCGCCAGTGGCGGTCTCGCAGCGTGCGCCGCAAGACTGCACCGTGCTGCTGATGGATGACAACGACGTCAATCAATTGGTGGTGCGCGGCATGCTGCTCAAGTTGGGCTACCAGGTACGCACTGCTGGCAGCCCCACGGATGCCCTGCAATTGCTGGGGCGTGAGCTGGTCAGTGCGGTACTGATCGATGGCGAGATGTCGATGGCGCAGTTGGGAGCGTTCCGTCTGCAGGCGCAAGCGCTGCCCGGTTATTCCCAATTGCCGATCCTGCTGGCCTGCGTGCCCGGTAAAGAGGGATGCCCGGCGGGAGCAGGCTCCGACTACCTCGCAAAACCGGTGAAATTCGAGGCGTTGCAAGCGGCGTTGTCGAGGTGTGTTCTTTCTGTGGAACAAGGCGAAAGCGCCGATATTTAGGCGGGTATGCCACTTTGTTCGGGGTGGGGGCGGTGCTTAACTGGGGCCTTGGCACACCCTGAAGGAGCCCCGCGATGAACCTCCACCAGTTCGCTGAAACCCACGAAGTCACCAATCAGCCGCCAGCTCTGGACGGCGCCAACCTCTACCGGATCGACCTGCCACTGCAGCAATGGATGCGCCGCTTCGAGGCCGGCTGGGCTGAGTCGCGGGTCGATGCCTATGGCGCGCTGGCCGGTGGCCCGTTGATGGAAGCGGGGTTCCTGGCCAATCAGAACAAGCCGGTGTTTGCCAGCCACGACCGCTTTGGTCACCGGATCGACCTGGTGGAATTCCACCCCGCCTATCACCAGCTGATGCGTGCGGCGATCGAGGCCGGGTTGACCTCGCTGCCCTGGACCGACCCGCAGGCGGGGGCGCATGTCGCCCGTGCCGCCATGACCTATCTGCACAGCCAGGCCGAGGCCGGCAGCGGCTGCCCGCTGACCATGACCTTCGCCTGCGTGCCGGCGTTGAAACTGCAGCCGGACATCGCCGAGCAGTGGTTGCCGAAGATCCTCGCCACCGAGTACGACCCGCGTAATGTCGGCATGCAGCACAAGGCCGGGCTGACCATCGGCATGGCGATGACCGAAAAACAGGGCGGTACCGATGTCCGCGCCAACACCACCCGGGCGTATCCGGTGGGCGCTGGCGGCCCCGGGCAGGCGTATGAACTGGTGGGGCACAAGTGGTTCTGTTCCGCGCCGATGTGCGATGCCTTCCTGACCCTGGCCCAGACCGACAAGGGCCTGACCTGTTTCCTCCTGCCCCGTCACCGCCCCGATGACACGCGCAATCAGTTTTATATCCAGCGGTTGAAGAACAAGCTCGGCAACCTCTCCAACGCTTCCAGCGAAGTGGAATTTCGCGGCGCCCTGGCCTGGATGATCGGCGAGGAAGGGCGCGGCGTACCGACCATCATCGAGATGGTGGCCATGACCCGCTTCGACTGCATGGTCGGCTCCAGTTCCCTGATGCGCCAGGCGCTGACCCAGGCCAGTCATCACTGCACGCATCGGACTGTAGGCGGTCGGGTGCTCAGCGAGCAGCCGCTGATGCAGAACGTGCTGGCCGACCTGGCCCTGGAAAGCGAAGCTGCCCTGGCCCTGAGCATGCGCATGGGGCGAGCCCTGGATCATCAGGACGATGCCCAGGAGGCGAAGTTCTCGCGGCTGGTGACGGCGGTGGGCAAGTACTGGATCTGCAAGCGGGCCCCGGCCATGATCAACGAGGCCGCCGAGTGCATGGGCGGTGCCGGCTACGTTGAAGACAGCATCCTGCCGCGGCTGTACCGCGAGGCTCCGGTGAACTCCACCTGGGAAGGTTCCGGCAACGTGCAATGCCTGGATGTGCTGCGTGCCTTGTCGAAAGAGCCGGGCGTGCTGGATGCCTTGTTCGCCGAGCTGGGCGATGGCCATGGCGACAAGCGCCTGGCGGCCCATATCGCCGGGTTGAAGGAGAGCTTCAAGGACTCCGCCGACATTCAATACCGTGCCCGTCAATTGACCGAGGACGTTGCCCTGGGCCTGCAGGCCAAGCTGTTGCTGGAAGCCGGCAACCAGGTGGTCAGCGATGCCTTCATCGCCAGCCGCCTGGGCGGCCAGGGGGGGCGGGTCTATGGCACCTTGCCGCGAGGCCTGGATGTAGCGGCCATTGTCGCCCGCTCCACCCCTCAAGGCTTCTGACTCGCCTACGGCGATTGCGCTGTTCCCGTGGGACGGTGTTGCAGGCAAGATGAGCGTCTGCAAGTTCAGAACACAGGATGCTTATCGTGACCGAAGCTTTTATTGTCGTTCAAACCGCCGAGCAAGCCGTGGACCGGCTTGCTGCTCTGCATGAGCGGGCCACCACGGCGCTGAGCCAGGCGCTCAAGCGCTACCTCAAGGACCGCGTCGAGCCGGATGCCGAGCAACGAGCGCTGTTTCGCTACCCTGAATTGCGTTTGACCTACCAGTGCCACGGCGAAGTCCCACAGACCACCCGGGCCTATGCCAAGGTTCAGCTGCCGGGCACTTACAGCGTCACCGTCACTCATCCCGCCGCTTTCCGTAACTACCTGCTCGAACAACTGGTGCCGTTGATGCACGACTTCACCGTGACGGTGGAAGTGGGCGTCAGTGAGCAGAACATTCCCTATCCCTATGTGGTCGAGCAGGGCGACGAGCTGGCCGGTTCCGGCGTGACCGCGGCGGCCCTGGCCCGAGTATTCCCCAGCACCGATCTGTCGGCCGCCACCGATGGCATCGCCGACGGTCTCTACGATTGGGAAAATACCCACCCGCTGCCCCTGGCACTGTTCGATGCCGCGCGGGTGGATTTCTCCCTGCGGCGCCTGGTGCACTACACCGGTAGCGACTGGCGCCATGTGCAGCCGTGGATCCTGCTGACCAACTACCACCGCTATGTCGACCAGTTCATCGTTCATGGCCTGGAGCAACTGCGCAGTGATCCGCGTTTCGTGCGCATGGTCCTGCCAGGCAACGTGATCATCGAGAAAAGCATGGACCACGGCGAGGCTTCGGCCATCGCCGCCGGTGTGGTCTGGCACCGTTACCAGATGCCGGCCTACCACCTGCAGGCCAGCGATGGTCACGGCGTGACTCTGGTGAACATCGGTGTCGGTCCGTCCAATGCCAAGAACATCACCGATCACCTGGCGGTGCTGCGCCCGCATTGCTGGCTGATGATCGGTCACTGTGGGGGGCTGCGGCAGTCCCAGACCATTGGCGACTACGTGCTGGCCCACGCCTACATGCGTCGCGACGGCATTCTCGACCGTGTGGTGCCGCCGAATATTCCGATTCCGGCCCTGGCCGAAGTCCAGCTGGCGTTGCAGCAGGCAGCGGCCAATGTCACCGGGGAAAAGGGCGAGCAACTGAAGAAGCGCCTGCGCACCGGCACCGTGCTGACCTATGACGACCGCAACTGGGAGTTGCGTTGGGCCGAGGAGCGTCCGCTGATCAACCTGTCCCGGGCCGTGGCGGTGGACATGGAGAGCGGCACCATCGCTGCCCAGGGTTATCGCCTGCGAGTGCCGTATGGCACCTTGCTGTGTGTCTCGGACAAACCCCTGCACAGTGAAATCAAGCTGCCGGGGGCGGCCAACGCTTTCTACGAGCGTGCGGTCAGCCAGCACTTGAAGATCGGTATCGAGGCGGTGGACCTGATGCGCAGCGAGCTCAACTCCCTGCACTCGCGCAAACTGCGCAGCTTCGACGAGCCGCCTTTCCGCTAAGCGTTTAAGCCATGGTCATTTGGCGGTCAGGCCACTAGCATTGTCGGTCCTGATCGCTGAATGTTCCTGATTCCATGTCCCGTCCGCCCCGTCCCGCTGCCCGCCGCCCTGGCGCGAAGCCATTTTCCTCTTCTCCCGCCAAGCGTGTGGCCAAGGCCGCGCCGGCCGAGCCGAAGCTGATCCTGTTCAATAAGCCGTTCGATGTGCTGACCCAGTTCAGCGATGGCGAAGGGCGGGCCACGCTCAAGGATTTCATCGCGATTCCCGGGGTCTACCCGGCCGGGCGCCTGGACCGCGACAGCGAAGGGCTGTTGCTGTTGACCAATGACGGGCAGTTGCAGGCGCGCATTGCCGACCCCAAGCACAAGCTGGCCAAGACCTATTGGGTGCAGGTCGAGGGTGAGCCCAGTGCCGAGCAGTTGCAGCGCTTGCGCGAGGGGGTGCAGTTGAACGATGGCATGACCCTGCCGGCCGAGGCGCGACAGCTCGAAGAACCGACGCTGTGGCCACGCAACCCTCCCGTGCGTTTTCGCAAGAGTGTGCCCACCAGTTGGCTGGAGCTGGTGATACGTGAGGGCCGCAACCGTCAGGTACGGCGCATGACCGCTGCGGTGGGGCTGCCAACCTTGCGCCTGGTGCGGGTCAGGATCGGCGATTGGACCCTGGACGGCCTGGACCAGGGACAGTGGAAGGAGGTTGCGGCGCGCTTATAAAGCGCCGGACTCGATCAGGCCGATCACCACGCTCTTGATGATGAACGCGGCCACGCCCAGGCCCAGCACGAAGAACAGGATGAACGAGCCGAAGCGCCCGGCCTTGGATTTCTTGGCCAGGTCCCAGACGATGAAACCCATGAAAATGATCAGGATGCTGACCAGGCCGGTCATCATCCACTCTTCGAATACTGCTGGGTCCATCGATCATCTCCAGTGCAGGCAGGGCAAAAAATGCCGGGCGAGTATACGCCAACGTTCGCGGACCTAGCATTGATCTGCATGCGTTATGTCGCCACAGCGTCGGGGCGGCTCGTGTAGGTGCGGGCAGAGGTTCAGTTGCGCAGGTGGGTCAGCGGCAGTTCGGTGCTGTTGAGCACCTGATTGAGCACGAAGCTCGAACGTACGCTGGTCACGCCCTCGATGCGGGTCAGGTGGCCGAGCAGCAGCTTCTGGTAATGGTCCATGTCCGGGACTACCACCTTGAGCTGGTAGTCGGCATCGACTCCGGTCACCAGGCTGCACTCCAGCACCTGGGGCAGGTTGCGGATTGCCGCTTCGAAATTCTCGAAGCGCTCCGGTGTGTGCCGGTCCATGCCGATCAGGACGTAGGCGGTCAGGCTCAGGCCGAGCATCTTGCGGTCCAGCAGGGCGACCTGGCGGGAAATGTAGCCATCGTCCTCCAGTTGCTTGACCCGACGCGAGCAGGGCGAGGGCGACAGGCCGATGCGCTCGGCCAGTTCCTGGTTGGAGATGCGGGCGTCGCGTTGCAATTCCGCCAAAATGCTCAGGTCGTAGCGGTCGAGTTTGCTCATCAATCAGGCCTTTGTCATAACTATTGCGTCGAATTATCTATCTTGAGTTAAAAATTGCGCAAGTGGTGTTTTTGCGAGCAATCTTCGCAATCCTCTATCGTCGGTGCGGGCCTATTCTTATCACCAGAATCACTGCCCGGACATAGAGTCCACTGCGGCCCGCCGAATCAGGCCTGCCGCGGCCGCCAACCCTACCGGGTTGGGCCGGCCCCCGGGCTACACACTGTCCAGAAGACGGCGTGAGGTGAGCCGGCGTCATAAGCGCCGAGCACGGACAAAATCTCAAAGGGTGGCCGACGGGCCGCCCTTTTTTATTGCCTGCGAAATAAGTCTTGTGACTGATAATCTCTAGCAGAACCGCCCAGGGCTTTTTCAGTCTTATTTACAGGCCCCCCCAATCCGTAGTGAGGAATAGCATGAAGTCGCGCATCTGGCGTATGGCAGGTGTTGGTTTGTTGTGTGTGAGCGTCAGTGCTCAAGTGCTCGCCGATGAGCGGGACGAGCGCCGTCCTCCCCAGCAGGGAGCGCCTTCAGGCGGGCAGCGAGAGCACGCTCCGGAAGGGCGGGGTGAAAATAACCAGGGCCACCCGGCGAACGTTCCCAATCGTCCGCAACCCGTTGAGCAGCAACCGCGTCCGCAGAATGAGGTTATTCGCGGCGAGAACAGCCGTCAGTTCGAACACAACGGACAGAACCCGGCTGGCCAGTGGCAGAACCATCCGCAGCATGATGCCAATCAAGCGGTTCGCCCCGCCCCGCAACCAGTGCCGCAGCCACAGCAGCCACAGCAACAACAGCCACGACCTGCGCCGAACCTGCCGATCCAGGGGCGCCCGGACACCGTGCGCCAGACCCAGGAGCCACAGCGTGGCTACTATCAGGACACTCCCCGACGCAACGACTACAACCCGCATTGGCAAGCGGGTGGCCCAGGTTCGCGGCCCGACCACGGTCGTCCAAATGACAATCGCTGGCCGGGCCGTCCCGACGGCCATGGCAATGGCTGGGGCCCCGGGCCGCAGTATCGCCCCGGGTACATGATCGACCGATTCCCCGGACGCAATGACCGGGTCGCGTATCGCGGTCAGGACTATTTCTTCTCCGGTGGCTACTGGTATCGCCCGCAAGGTCCGCGCTACGTGGTGGTGCACCCGCCCTATGGGATTCGAGTGGGTTACCTGCCCGACTATGCACGGGAGATCTGGATAGGCGGCGCGCTGCTCTTCCTGGCAGCCGGGGCCTACTACACCTATGAGGCGGACACCCAGCAATATGTGGTCGTCGAGCCGCCGCAGGGCGTAGCGCTTGAAGATCAGCAGCCGGCTGGCAATGGCTACGATGTGTTGGCCTACCCGATCAACGGCCAGTCGCCGCAGCAGGTCGACCAGGATCGCTATGACTGCTACCGCTGGGCGGTGCAGCAGAGCGGCTTCGACCCAGCGAGCGTGACCTACCAGCCCGCCCCCCAAGTGGTTCAGGCCTACCGCCAGGCCCAGGGCAACTGCCTGAGCTCGCGCGGCTATGAGGTGACTTACTGAGCCCTGGCGGCCTGGACCACTTCCTGCGGGTCGGCGTGCACCAGCACTTCGGCCCGTGGATAAACCTGTTGAATGGCCTCGGCAGCCTGGTCGCTGAGGCCATGGGCCACCGAAAGAGTCAGTTCTCCGGGTAGTTCCAGGTGCAGTTGGACAAACCAGTGGCTGCCGGAGATTCGTGTGCGCAGGTCATGGGCCCCCAGCACTCCGGGCACGCTGCAAGCCAGCTCCAGCATGTGCTGGCTGACGTCCGGCGGCAGTTCCTGGTCCATCAGCACCGAGAAGCTTTCCCGGGCGATCTGGATCGCGCTCCAGAGGATATAGACCGCAATCCCCAGGCCGAACCAGGCGTCCACCTGATGCCAGCCGAAAGCTGACAGCACCAGGGCCAGGAGGATGCTGCCATTGAGCAGCAGGTCGGAGCGGTAGTGCAGTGAGTCGGCCCGCACCGCGTTGGAACCGGTCACGCGGATCACCCGGTGTTGCAGGATCAGCAGCGCCGCGGTCAGTGCCAGCGACAGCACGATCACCCCGATGCTCAGCCAGGGTGCCCCGACCGGCTCCGGATTGTGCAGGCGCTCGGTGGCCTGAAAGGCAATCAGCACCGCACTGCCGGCAATGAACAGCGCTTGCGCCATGCCCGCCAGGGACTCTGCCTTGCCGTGGCCGTAGCGGTGGTCGTCATCGGCCGGGCGCAGGGCGTAGTGCACCGCCAGCAGATTGAGCAGCGAGGTGAAACCGTCGAGTACCGAGTCGGTGAGCCCCGCCAGCATGCTCACCGAGCCGCTGAGCCACCAGGCGACGGCCTTGGTCACAATCAGGATGCCGGCCACGGTGACCGAGGCGCGGGTGGCCAAACGCAGGAGGCGAGCGTGTTCCGGGTTGCCAGTCATCGACGGCGGATTCCTTGAGTGGAGAGGTCAGGCGGCAGGTTGCAGGCCGTACAGGGCCAACTGCTGCACGCTGCCCTTGTGCTGGATCAGGCGCGGGTCATCCAGGGGGAAGTGGCCCCTCAGTTCGCTTTCCAGAATGGCCTGCAGTTTACGGTTGTCGACTTTACCGTCGGCGCCAATGGCTTGCTGGAGTTTTTCCGGGGCGATCTGCGCGGTCTTGCCCGGCTCCAGGTAGATGGCTCCGGTGGCGAAGTCGACGCCAAAGGCAATCAGCCCCGGAATGACATAGAACAGCAGGCCAACGGCGTCCAGTACCACCACCACCGGATCGATCTTGCCGTCGATCTGGCCGCGCCGGTCGGGAAAGAAGATCGAGCCGCAGGCGGTGAGTTGGGTCAGCAGGGTGGTCACCAGAATGCCGCCAATGAAACGGTGGGGAATGCGCATGGAAATCTCCTAGCAAGCACGAAAGCAACGAAGGATGGTGCGGGGTGTTGAGTCTTGTCGATCAGCACTCAGACCATGATTAACCCCAGGCAGTTCGCCGTTATACTCGCGCCTCTGTTTTGGAGCCAGCATGAATTCTTTGCCAATTGATGAAGTTTTGCCTGCACTGCGTGCTGCCCTGGCGGCACGCCATGAAGCGGTGCTCGAAGCCCCGCCCGGTGCCGGCAAGACGACCCGCGTGCCCCTGGCGCTTCTGGATCAGGACTGGCTGGCCGGACAGACCATTCTCATGCTCGAACCCCGGCGCCTGGCCGCCAGGGCCGCTGCCGAACGCCTGGCCAGCGAACTGGGGGAGAAAGTCGGCGAGACCGTGGGCTATCGCATCCGCCTGGACAGCAAGGTCGGCCCGCGGACCCGCATCGAGGTGGTCACCGAGGGCATCCTCACCCGGCGCCTGCAGGACGACCCGGCCCTGGAAGGCGTCGGCCTGCTGATCTTCGATGAGTTCCACGAGCGCAGCCTGGACGCCGATCTGGCCCTGGCCCTGAGCCTCAATGGTCGCGAACTGTTTCGTGACGAGCAGCCGCTGAAGATCCTGCTGATGTCGGCCACCCTGGAAGGTGAGCGCCTGTCGGCCCTGCTCGACGCTGCGCCGATCCTGCGCAGCGAGGGGCGCATGTACCCGGTGACCCAGCGTTGGGGCCGGCCCTTTCAGCCGGGTGAGTTCGTCGAGCCCAGGGTGGTGCAGACCGTGCTTGAAGCCCTCAACGATGAAAGCGGCAGCCTGCTGGTGTTTCTGCCCGGCCAGGCGGAAATCCGTCGGGTTCACCAGCAGTTGGCAGAAGCCCTGGGCGAGCGCAGCGAGATTCTGCTCTGCCCGCTGCATGGCGAACTGGACCTGGCGGCCCAGCGCGCGGCCATCGACCCGGCGCCGACGGGCAAGCGCAAAGTGGTACTAGCCACCAACATTGCCGAAACCAGCCTGACCATCGATGGCGTGCGCGTGGTGGTGGACGCCGGGCTGGCCCGGGTGCCGCGTTTCGACCCCGGCAGCGGCATGACCCGCCTCGATACCCAGCGTATTTCCCGGGCCAGCGCCACCCAGCGTGCTGGTCGTGCCGGGCGCCTGGAGCCCGGTGTGTGCTACCGGTTGTGGTCGGCCAACCAACAGGAACAACTGGCCGCCTACGCCAGCGCGGAAATCCTCCAGGCGGACCTGGCCGGCCTGGCCCTGCAGTTGGCGCGTTGGGGTGTGACCCCGAGTCAACTGGTATGGCTGGATGCACCACCCAGTGCCGCCTATGCCCAGGCCCAGGATCTGCTGGTGCGCCTGGGGGCGTTGAATGACGATGGCAGCCTGACTCGTCATGGCCAGGCCATGGCCGAGTTGCCGGCTCACCCGCGCATCGCCCACTTGCTGCTGCGTGGCCAGTCCCTGGGGTTGGCACAGATGGCCTGCGATGTCGCGGCGCTGTTGGGCGAGCGGGACATCCTGCGCGGTGCTGGCGCCGACCTGCACAGCCGCCTGGTGCTGCTGTCGGGAGAGGAGCGCGCGGCCCGTGGTGCCCAGGGTGGGGTACAACGAGCACGGCAGCTGGCGCGCCAATACCGCGGCTATCTGCGCGGGCAGCCAGAGGCCCCCGTCAGCGACCCCGAACACCCGCGCTGGCTTGGCGCCTTGCTGGCCCTGGCCTACCCCGATCGCGTGGCCCAGCAGCGCCGCCCCGGCGGCGCCGAGTACCGCCTGGCCAACGGCCGCGCGGCGCTGTTCAGCGAAACCGACAACCTGATGAAGCAACCCTGGCTGGTGATCGCCGATCTCGGCAGCCGCCAGGGCCAGCGAGAAGAGCGCATCTATCTGGCCGCGGATTTCGACCCGGGGCTGTTCGATACGGTGCTGGCGGAACAGGTGCGCTCCGTTGATCAACTGGACTGGGACGAGCGCGAAGGCGTGCTGCGCGCCGAGCGCCAGCGCAAGGTCGGCGAGCTGGTACTCAGCCGCGAGCCGCTGAACGGGCTGGACGAATCCGCCCGCAGCCAGGCCCTGGTCAATCTGGTTCGGCGCAAGGGCCTGGAGCTGCTGCCCTGGACCCCGGAACTGCGCCAGTGGCAGGCCCGTGTGAGCTTGCTGCGCCAGCTGGATCTGGCGGACAAGGGCGAGAGCCAATGGCCGGATGTCAGTGATGCGGCCTTGCTCGAAGGGCTGGAGCAGTGGTTGCAGCCTTACCTGGGCAAGGTCTCGCGGCTCAGCCACTTCGCCAACCTGGAGCTGGCCGGAATTGTCCACAACCTGCTGCCCTGGCCATTGCCCCAGCGCCTGGACGAACTGGCCCCGCATCATCTGGCAGTGCCTTCGGGGTCGTCGATTCGCCTGGACTACAGCGAGCAGCCGCCGATTCTGGCGGTGCGCCTGCAGGAGCTGTTTGGTCTGTCGGACACCCCGCGCATCGCCGGTGGCCGCCAAGTGGTGAAGCTGCACCTGCTGTCGCCGGCGCGGCGCCCCGTGCAAGTGACCCAGGATCTGGCGAACTTCTGGCGCAGCACCTACGTCGAAGTGAAAAAGGACCTCAAGGGCCGTTACCCCAAGCACTACTGGCCGGATGACCCGCTGATCGCCGAAGCCACGGCGCGGGTCAAACCGCGCAAGTAACCCGGTATCCCGGTACCGCTCGGCCGCCGCTACCGCTGATGGGCCCAGGCCTGCGGGTCATTGAGCCGGCAGCAGGAACCGGGCCAGCACCGGCAGATGGTCGGAGATGCGCAGGGTGTCATCCTGGCGCACCCGGGATTCGACTCGCTTGAGCCGCGGGCTGTAGAACAGGTAGTCCACCGTTCGATCCGGGCCGTCGAGGCTGGGGTCGTTGGGGTAGTGGGTCAGCCAGCGCGCGCGGTCGACGCCGCTGGCCTGGGGGTTGCTGGGAATCATCGGGTATCTGTCCCACAGCAGGTGCAGCGGGCTGTCGGCGTTGTAGGGTGCGCGTTGTCCTTCGCTCAGGCGCTGGTACTGGCCCAGGGGCAGCAGGTTGAAGTCGCCGCCGATCAGCCAGGGCGTACCGCGGCTTTCCAGCTTATCCAGCACTTTGCCAAGCGCCGCGACCTGCCTGGGTTGAGTCTCGTCAGGCCTGCGTGCGCGCTCCAGGTGGGTGTTGAGCACCGCCAGCTGGCCGCCGTCGCTCAGGGGCAGGTAGCTCAGCAGCAGGGCATCCCTGGGCTGGAACTGGCGGTTGATGACGTTGTGCTGGGCTATGGGCAGCTGCAGGCGCTCGGCGTGTTCGATTCGATAGCGGCTGAGGGTCGCCAGTTGCCGGCCGACGCTGCCGAAAATGTGCGGTGAAGGCACGAAATCGGCTTTCCAGTCGTAAGCCTGGGTGCTGCAGGGGTAGAGATCGGTCAGGCGTTCTTGCAGGAGTTTGAGTTGATCCTGGTAGGCGCTGGCCTTGGCGCCGTTGTCCACTTCCTGCAGCAGCACCAGGTCCGGTTGTTCATCGCGGATCACCCGGGCCACTTCGTCGAGGCTGAAGGCCATGTCTTCCAGGGTCGGTTTTTCATCTTCGCCCCGCGCCTGGTCATTCCAGAACACATAACGTTTGCCGGCCAGGTATTGCAGGTTCCAGGTCATCACCTTCAGGGCCTGGCCCGGCACCAGCGGCGGGGCCTGGGCACTGCAGGCGACCGCCAGGCTTTCCTTGGCCTGCGGGCGCCAGGTCAGGCTGTAGATCAGCCCGGCCAGCACCAGGCCGATCAACAGCAGGCTCAACAGGGTGATGCGAAGTAGACGGATCATCGGCTCGGCTTATGGCGTTGCGGGATGGCCCGGAGCATAACCGAGAGCGCGGCCGTCACCCAAGGGGCAGAGCGGCCGCGGAGGTTTTCAGCGCTTGTCCGGTTGTTCGCCGATCAGCATGAACAGGCGGAACAGCACCACGCTGGTGAACAATTGCAGGAAGCTGTAGGCGCTGTCGATGGCCAGGGACAGCAGCGGGTTCAGTGGTTCGGGGTAGACCGCTTCGCTGGCCCCCTTGAGCAGCCAGAGCGGCATCATTACCGCCAGGATGCACACCAGGATGCGCAGGAAATGCCCGCGGCTCAGGCGCAAGCTTTCACGCATGGCCGCCAAGGGCGCCATGCCCTTGAGCACCAGCAGGTACTCGGCGAAGGCCAGCACCACCATCAGCCACAGTCCCGGCAGGAAATACAGCGACAGCCCCAGCAGGATCAGCAGGGTGCTGACCGCCGTCAGTAGGGCGAAGCGCGGCCACAGGCTCAGGGCCATGGCCAGCAGGTCTCGGGTACGCGGCGATTCGCCACGGGTACGCGCATCGAGAAACAGGATCAGCGCACCGGTGTACAGCGGATACACCAGCAGGCCCACCACCACGCTGTAGCCCGGGAAGGCATCGGGGCCCAGGGCGCTGCTCACGCCTTGCTGCAGCAGGGCCTCGAAAATCACCAGGGGCAGGCACAGCTGGGCGATCCGCCCGAGGTTGCGCTGGAAGAAATACAGGGAGTCGCGCAGGACATCTAACGGATTCATCGATGAGATCGCAGTTGAAGAAGCGGTTGGACACTTTAACCGATGCAGGCCCCGACCGAGCAAACGTAAACCTTGGGTAAAGACCATTGAAAGTCGCCGCGCCAGCCCCATAACTGGTGCGTACCGCAGCTCTGTCCGAGTTGTGGACCAGATTTCTACCGGCAATCTAAAGAGGTCGCCATGAACAACCAAGAGCAAACCCTGATCGATGGACTGTTTTCACGGTTGCAGCAAGCCGAAACGGATTCAGCCCCGCGCGATGCCCAGGCAGAGGCGCGGATCAAGGAGCATCTGACCCGCCAACCTGGGGCCGGGTATTTCATGACCCAGGCGATCCTGGTGCAGGAGGCCGCCCTCAAGAGCCTCAACGAGCAGAACCAGCAACTGACCCAGCAAGTCCAGCAATTGCAGGCCGAACTGCAACAGGCCCGGGCCCAGGCCAGCGCTCCGGCACCGGCGGCCAGCGGTGGTTTCCTGTCGAGCATCTTCGGTGGTTCCCGTGAGCCTCAACCAGCGCCTGTCCAGAGTGCTGCGCCGCCTTCGTCCGGCGGCGGCTGGCGTGAACCGGCGCGCTCTTCCTTTGGCGCGCCGCCACAACAGAACGTTGGCGCGCCGCCGCCCAATTACGCGGCCCCGCAGCAGAACTATGCGCCGCAGCAGGCTCCGGCGGCGGGCAGCAGTTTCCTCGGTGGCGCGCTGAAAACTGCCGCCGGCGTCGCGGGCGGGGTGATGCTGGCGCAAGGCCTCAGCAGCCTGTTCCACAGCAACCAGCAGCCGCAGGAAATCGTCGAAGTCATCAAGGAAGAGCCGGCACCGGCCAGCGATAACAGTGGCTGGGGCAATGACGAGCAGCGCCTGGCCAACAACGACTCCTGGGGCAGCAACGACCAGGGCGGCTTCAGCAACGCCGACTACGACAACGACGACAGTTCGTTCTTCTCCGACGACGATTCCTTCGTCTGACCCTCCGTCGGTCCGGGACAGGCACCTGCCCCGGACCGATTATTCGCGGAACGATCCTTGCGACTGGCATACTGGGCGACTTTTCGGGTCTTGAGCCCCGTTCCAGCCCCTGCGCTGCTGCGCCATGAGGATTAGCGGTGAAAAAAATCGCTGTGTTCGCCGATGTCCAGAACCTCTACTACACCGTTCGCCAGGCCTATGGTTGCCACTTCAACTACGCGGCGCTGTGGGCGGATATCAGCAAGGAGGGGCAGATTGTCGAAGCCTATGCCTATGCCATCGACCGTGGTGACAGCAAACAGCAGCAGTTCCAGCAGATCCTGCGCAACCTGGGCTTCACGGTAAAACTCAAACCCTATATCCAGCGCAGCGACGGCTCGGCCAAGGGCGATTGGGACGTGGGCATCACCATCGACATCATGGACGCCGCGGCCCATGTCGACGAAGTGGTGCTGGCTTCCGGCGACGGCGACTTCGACCTGCTGCTGGAACGCATCATCCACAAGCACGGGGTCAGCGCGGTGGCCTATGGCGTGCCGGGGCTGACCGCCAATTCGCTGATTCGCGCGGCCACCCGCTATGTGCCGATCGAAGGCACCTTGCTGCTGAAAAGCTGATCAATTTTCATACGGAGCTGTACCGGTTTGGAACGTATTGCCGTCATCGACTTTGAAACCACCGGGATCTCCCCGAGCAGCAGTTGCCGGGCCACGGAAATCGCCGTGGTGATCCTTGAGCAGGGGCGCATCGTCGAGCGTTACCAGAGCCTGATGAACGCCGGTGTGCGGGTGCCGGGGTTTATCGAACAGCTGACCGGCATCAGCAACGCCATGTTGCGCAGCGCGCCGACGGCGGAGCAGGTGATGAACGAGGTCAACGAGTTTGTCGGCACCACGCCGTTGCTGGCGCACAACGCGGCGTTCGACCAGAAGTTCTGGGATTTCGAGCTGGGGCGGATCAAGCGCACCCGCTTGCAGAATTTCGCCTGTTCCCTGCTGCTGGCGCGACGCCTGATGCCGGCGGCGCCGAACCACAAACTGGGCACCCTGACCCAGTACGCCGGCCTGCCGCACACCGGCCAGGCTCACCGGGCCATGGCCGACGCGGAAATGGCGGCCAACCTGGTGGCTCACCTGGCGGGTGAACTGCGGCACACCCATGGTTTGCGCGAGCTGTCGCATGATTTTCTGTGCAAGCTGCAGAAGGTTCCCGCCGCCAAGGTTCCCGAGCACCTCAAGCGCTATCGCGGTGCCTGACCACTGACGCTTACTTGCCGTTGTGTTCCAGTTGCCCCAGCGGCACCCGCCGTTCGATGGCGCTGGAAAGCACGATGGAGGTCTTGCTGAACCCGAACTGGGCCACGCGGTTGATCAACTCCTCCAGTTCCGGCATTGAAGCCACCGCGGCCTGCATGATCACGCAAGGGTCGCCAGTGACCCGGTGACATTCGGTGAGCTGGGGAATCTTGATCAACTCGTCATAGGCCTTCTGGTTGCCGTGTTGGGCCAGGCGCAGTTCGATCACGCACTGGATCGGCAAGCCGACCTTGGCCATGTCGACCTTGGCCTGGTAACCGGTGATCACCCCGCTGGCTTCCAGCTTGGCCACGCGCTCGGCCACCGCCGGCGCCGAAAGGTTGACCTTGCGCGCCAGCTCGGCGTAGCTCGCCCGGCCGTTTTCCAGCAGGCTGGCCAGGAGCATGCGGTCGTACTTGTCCATGAAAGGCTCCCAAACTGCCTGTCTTTCGAAAACACGGTATATAGCCCTTAACTCCAGGCTTTGGAAAGTGTACTGCCGTTATAAACAGGTTTTGTAACTTAAGTTCCCCCGGTCGGCTTTTTAGAATGGATCTCCCCCTGCCTGCCTTCGAGCTGCCTCCCATGCCTGGCCAAAGCCGTTTTCCGTTGCCGTTGATCGCCGCCTTTTTTGCCCTGTACGTGATCTGGGGTTCGACCTACCTGGTGATTCGCATTGGCGTCGAATACTGGCCGCCACTGATGCTCGGCGGCATTCGTTTCATTGTCGCCGGCAGCCTGATGTACGCCTTCCTGCGCTGGCGCGGCGTTCCGGCACCCACCTGGGCGCAGTGGAAGGCCGCGGGCATCATCGGCGTGTTGCTGCTGAGCTGCGGCAACGGTGCGGTAACGCTCGCCGAACACTCCGGGGTGACCTCTGGAGTGGCGGCGCTGGCGGTGGCCACGGTGCCTTTGTTCACCCTGCTCTGCGGCTATTTCTGGGGCGCTCGCAACACGCGTCTGGAGTGGGCCGGGATCATCCTCGGGATGATCGGCATCGGCATGCTCAACCTCGGTTCCAACCTGCAATCGAGCCCGCTGGGGGCCGCCTTGCTGCTGTTCGCCGCGGCGGCCTGGGCCTTCGGCTCGGTGTGGAGCAAGCACCTGCCATTGCCCCAGGGAGCGATGGCCAGCGCCGCGGAAATGCTCGTCGGTGGCGTGGTGCTGATGATCGGCAGTGCCCTGAGTGGTGAACACCTGGACGCCATGCCGCCGATGGAAGGCTGGCTGGCCCTGGCCTACCTGGCGGGTTTCGGCTCGATCATCGCCTTCAACGCCTACATGTACCTGCTCAAGCACGTACGCCCGGCAGCGGCCACCAGCTACGCCTATGTCAACCCGGCGGTGGCGGTGCTGCTGGGCATTGTCTTCGTCGGTGAAACCATCGGCATCGAAGAAGCCCTGGCCATGCTGGTGATCATCAGCGCGGTGGTGCTGATCGGCCTGCCGCAGTGGCGCAAGCCCAAGACCGCGGTCCAGCAAGAGGTGGCCTGATCACTGTCCAGGCGGCTGGCCGGCCAGGCTGCGCTCGAGAAAGCCGCCGATGACCTGGGCCGCTTGCTGGTGAATCGCTTCGCGGCTGCGTCCGTTGCCATCGCTGCAGATGATTTCATCCTCGGGGGCGTGTTCCTTGAGCAGCGCCGTGGCGCCGGGCTTGCAGACCTGCATGAAGCTGAAGTGGCTGGCATCGGCGATCACCTGCAAGTGTGATGTGGCGGGCGGCAGGTGGGCTTCCAGGTAGCCCGACTCCTGCTCAACCGGCATGTCGGCAATGTTCGTTCCGGCACCCAGGATCAGGGTCGGCGTCTGCACCGCCGACAGGCTTTCGGGGGTAAACCCGCGGACCAGCCCCGGGTCCAGGGCAACGACCGCCTTGACTCGCGTGTCGCGCAGGTCGGCGCCCAGCGAGTCTTGATTCTGCGGGGTAATCCCCAGTTCCGGCGCCAGCCCGCACAGGCGCGGGTTGGGGTGCAGCCGACATTCCTCAAGGTAGCGTTGCGGGCTATAGCGGGCACCGGCCAGCGCGGTCACCGTCCAGCCGCCCAGGGAATGACCGATGGCGGCGATGCGTTGCGGGTCGACGGTGCCGGCCAAGGTGTTGTCGCCGGTGAGCCCGTCGATGACCCGGCTCAAGTCGTGCGGGCGTTCCCAGAGCTTGGCGGCTTCTGTGGGGCGTTGGTCGAATGAGGTGGTGCCCGGGTGGTCGGGGGCCGCGACGATATAGCCCTGGTCGACCAGGCTGGAGACCAGCCAACTGAGGTTGCGCCAATTGCCACGATAGCCATGGGACAGCACCACCAACGGATGTGCGGTGCTGGTAGGAGAGGCGTCCTTGATGCTCGTCAGGCCCTGGAAAACCGGGTTCTCGGCAGAGCTCAGGAGCGGCGCGGCGGTGGCGGTGGGGTACCAGAGGGCGACATGCAGGGGGCGTTGCTGGCTGGCGTCCGCCAGCGTCACTTCACGAAAGCCGACGCGTTCGGCGGCCTGCGCCTGGGGCAGGGAAAGTGCGAGGCCCGCTAGCATCCATGCGGACAGGACAAGGTTGCGCATCAACGTCTCCATAGGCAAAGCATCGGTGGTCTGCCAATGGCACGCGCAAAGGAGGATCCAGCGGCGCTCGGCGGCAGAGAGTGGACGACGGACGGTCGCCGCCCACTCTTTTACCTGAAATTGCCGGGAAAGGGTGACCGGATGATGCTGCTAACGGTCACCGTCTTGCGTCAGTTGCAGGCGCCGGCGTCACGCCAGACCTTGCCGCTGCCTTCGCCACCGACAGTGGTGGCGCTAGGTTCGTTGCCTTTGGTCCACCAGCGCGCGACGTAGAAACGCCCCTTGTGGCTGACCTTGTCGTTGGCCACGTAGGTGCCCTGCGGGCTCCAGGCACCCTGGCAGCCGCTCGGGGTTTCCACGTTGTCCGCCTGCACGGTCACGCTGTGGTCGCGCTTGACGGTATGGCTGCCATTGCTCAGGGCCAGGGTGAAGCGGTAGCTGATGTCCTTGTTGCTCTTGGGGGCGACAAAGGTCAGTTTCGAGCCCGAGGCCTGGAAGGCCACGCTTGGCGTCACGCTCCACGAGTAGCTCAGCGCCAGGCCGGCTGGATCACTGGAGCCTGCGGCGTCCAGGGTGACCGACTCGCCGCCCTTGGCCTGGGTGGCGCCACCGATGATGGCCACGGGTGGTTTGACCTCTTCCACCGGTGGCTTGGTCGACTCATCGTCACCGTTCTGGCAGGGGCCGAGGTCGCGCCAGACCTTGCCGGCGCCGTCCGCTCCGGTGGTGCTGGCCAGGCCCGGCTCGGCGCCTGAAGTCCACCAGCGGGCCTGGTACTGACGACCTTTCCACTGCACCACATCGTTGCCGACGTAAGTGCCTCGCACGGTCCACTGCGGCTTGCAGCTGCTGGTGGCGGCCTTGCCCTTGATCAGCACGGTGTGGGTACGGCTGCTGCTTTGCTTGCCGTTGCTCAGGGTCAGGGTGAAGTCGTACCGGGTGTCTTCCTGCAGCTCTGGGGCGGTAAAGCTGATACGTGCGCCATCGAAGTCGAAGTCCAGCGTGGGCGAGGCCTGCCAGGCGAAGCTCAGGGCGTGGCCTTGCGGATCGCTGGAGGTGGATGCATCCAGCACGATCAGGTCGCCGGCGTTGGCTTCAGTCTTGCCGCTGATGACCGCTATGGGCGGCTTTACGGTTTCCAGTGGTTTGAGGGCGGTCGACTTGACCTGGTTGTCGGCGCTGAATTCGCCGTCAGCGAGCAGGGTCCAAGCTCCGCTCGGGCTGTTGCTGCCATACACCTGATAGCCCTTGATATTGCCGCTCATACCGGCGTCCTGGCGGGGCAGGTAATGCAGTTGCGAGAAGCGACTGTCGGCGCCCAGGTTGAGCACGATTTCATGGGGATAGCGCGCACCAGTGGCGGAGCTCCAATAGGAGCTGGGGTTGCCGTCGATGACGTGAGCCTCGGAGCCGGCCACGGCGCTGCTGGTGGAGTGGACCTTCCAGCTGTCGCGGGGCAGCGGTTTGCCCTTGGCGTCCACCAGTTGCAGCTCGGCGATGCTGGCGCTGTCCTTGCCGTCCACCGCGGAGGTGGCCAGCAGCTTCAGGTAACGACCCTGGGCCGTGTCCTGGGTGACGTTGTAGGCGTGCCCCTCAAGAGACAGGTCCTGTGTGGCCTTGTTGTCGGTGTTGATCGCCAGATACCAGCGTCCCGGCAGTGGGTTGTTCACGCCCAGGGACACAGCGTGGTTGCGTATCGACCTGTAGTCGTAGCTGGAGGGGGTGGGTTGGGTACTGTGTTTGAGCAACAGTTGGACCTTGCCGGATTTTTCGCTCAGTTGACCGTCCAGAGCGCTGAACACCAGGCGCTGAGTGCCTTCGGGTACATCGACCGGGTAGTAACGTGTCTGGTTTTTTTCCAGGCTGACCTTCTGGTCCAAGATCGACGTGGCTTGTTCTTCCCCAATGGCCACCACGGATGGGCTGTAGGCCGACATCCGGGCCGCGTTCTCGCGCCACACCCTGGCCATGTCCGCAGTGGCGGCGTTACCCAGTGGAATCCCGAGCCTGTCGTTGACGTCCGGGTTTGAGTAGTAGTTCACCTGGTCGCCGCAGAGGATGGTGCCGACCCGGCCGTTGTTGTAGCCGAAGCGATAGCTGCTGCCATCAGAGCAGTGGCTGCCACCGATGTTGTGGCCCAGTTCGTGGCGAAAGGTGGTTACCGAGTTGATGTAGTTGATCGAGTAGCGGCCGTTGACGTAGCCCCAACCCACCGCCGTGTCGACCCCCGGGGTGCCCATGATGAAGCCCGCCACCACGTCCGGGCTATAGCGGCGCATGCCGTCGGCGAACAAGGTGCTCACCTGGCGCAAGGTTTCGCCAGTGATGGGGTAGTCATTGGCGATCACTTGAGTGCCCACCAGTCGCAGGCGTACCCCCTGAACCTTGGATTGTTGCAAGGCACGGTTGACCAAGGTGACCTGGATCATGGCGTAGGCTTCGTGGTCGCCGATGTAATCGGCGGCTTTTTGCGAGAAGCCGGCCAGCAGATCGATCACGATCTCGCCTTCGGCGTTGCGATTGGCTTGGAAGCTGCGCTGGCCGCTGCGTGACTCTTGCTGGCCCGGGACGCCACTGCTTTCGTCGATCAGGTAGTCGAGGCTTTCGGGGGCGTGAGTCGGGCTGGTGCCGATACGGATCAATGACTGTTCGCCCTGGGCATTGCCGCGAATCATCACGTTGGCATCCGGTAGCAAGGCGATGAAGCTACCGTCGGGCCGTGCGGCGAGGACCATTTCACCCGGCGCGTTCAGGGAACGGGCACGTCCCTCCAGTTGTCCGGTCATGACATTGATGTCTTTGAAGGTGTCCTGGTGTTGCGGCACTAGACTGCGAATACGCATGCCGGTTTCCTGCAGCAGCAGGTCGGTTCCGACTTCAACGGTGCTGCGCTGCATCGGGTTGGCGGTCAGTGCCTGGAGGTTGATGAAGTGGCCGCTGAGCACGCTTTCCATGGGCGCTTGTGCAACGCGGCTGGGCGCTTCACTGGCCAGCGCCAAACCACTGAGCGGAAGCATGAAGGCGGTGCCCAGGCTGGCGACCCAGAGGCGGGTGGCACGGGACAGGGCGTTTAATCTGAAGGTCGGCATAACCATTCCTGGATATACACAGCGCGGCGCAAACCTGGCGAGCAGGACCGTATAAGCGTCCGCGCTGATGGTGTGGATTAGGAGTTGTGCCGGCGGTGGGCATCATAGGCAGCGGCGCAGGCGTCGTATATCCGGAGTCGGGCTTTTAGTACCCGTCCTAGGGAACTTGCTGGCCTGGGGGCAAACCCCGTTGCGCGGTGCTGGTCTGGCCAATGGCGGGGGCTGTCGGGCGGGGCAGGAGAAGGACCGGCGAGTCGGTCAGAACGGCCCGGCGGGCAGTGCGGTCGCAATAAACAACGCCGGGCGATGCCCGGCGTTGTGGTTTCAGCTCCAACGGCTCATTCGAACCCGATCAGCAGCGCGATGGCGAGCACCACTGCTGCTATGGACAGGCAAAACAGCAGGCTGATGCCCGCCACTGGCCATAGCGAGACGAAGCGCCCGTTGCCGGCCTTGTGCTCCACCACCTGCGGGCCAAACAGTTGGCGTGCGTAGGCGTTCATCCCGTAGATCGGCGGCAGGATGAAGACCACCGAGGGGATGCTCTCCGGAAGGAAAAAGCCCGCCATGCTCATGAGGATGAAGAGGCCGATGCCCATGGCCCAGACTTTGCCTATTTCACTCTCGCGTCCCAGTGCCTTGAGGTTCTGGCTGATGAAGTAGGCGCCCGCCACCGAGGTGCCGATGAAGGTGCTCAGGCCGATGGCCGCGATGCTGTAGAGGCACAGATTCTGGTCGGCGGGCTTGTCGGCAAGCAGTTCGGCGGCCGGGGCCTGGAAAGGGTTTGGGTGATCCATGCGCGGTGGGACTCCTGGGGGGCTAAACAAAAGGAACAGGCAACTGCCAAGTGGGCTGTTGCGCCGTTCTGTCTGGCGCTTCGTAGCAACCAGTGCGGCGAGGATACACTCGCCGGAGCGGGCTGCGCATGCTTGGGACGGCTCAGGAGCATGCCCCTGAATTAGGGTAAACTGCCGCCCATTGCGTCCCTGTGCTGACTTTTTCCTACGGTACCCCCATGACATTCGCCACTCTTGGCCTGATCGAACCCTTGCTGCGCGCCCTTGAAACCCTCGGCTACCAGACCCCGACCCCGGTGCAGGCGCAAGCCATTCCGGCGGTCCTGGGCGGGCGTGACCTGATGGCTGCGGCCCAGACCGGCACGGGCAAGACCGCCGGTTTCGCCTTGCCGCTGCTGCAATTGCTGACCCTGGAGGGGCCGAAAGTCGACAGCAATTCGGTGCGTGCGCTGATCCTGGTGCCGACCCGTGAGCTGGCCGAGCAGGTTCACGAAAGCGTGCGCCAGTACGCCGAGCACCTGCCGCTGCGGACCTACGCGGTGTACGGCGGGGTCAGCATCAACCCGCAGATGATGAAGCTGCGCAAAGGCGTGGACCTGCTGGTGGCGACCCCGGGACGCTTGCTGGACCTGTTCCGCCAGAACGCGGTGAAGTTCAACCAGTTGCAGACCCTGGTGCTGGACGAAGCCGACCGCATGCTCGACCTGGGGTTCTCCGAAGAGCTCAAGAGCATCTACGCCGCGCTGCCGAAAAAACGCCAGACCCTGCTGTTTTCCGCGACCTTCTCCGACGCCATCCGCCAGTTGGCCGGGCAGATGCTCAACGACCCGCTGAGCATTGAAGTCAGCCCGCGCAACGTGGCCGCCAACACGGTCAAGCAATGGGTGGTGCCGGTGGACAAGAAGCGCAAGCCGGAGCTGTTCAGCCACTTGCTGCGCAAGAACCGCTGGAAGCAGGTGCTGGTGTTCGCCAAGACCCGCAACGGCGTGGACGCGCTGGTGGAAAAGCTGCAGGGCCAGGGTGTGAACGCCGACGGCATCCACGGTGACAAGCCCCAGGCCACGCGCCAGCGCGCCCTGGACCGGTTCAAGGCCAGCGAGATCCAGATCCTGGTGGCCACCGACGTGGCGGCCCGCGGCCTGGACATCGAAGACTTGCCGCTGGTGGTCAACTTCGACCTGCCGATCGTCGCCGAGGACTACATCCACCGCATCGGTCGTACCGGGCGTGCCGGCTCCACTGGCGAGGCGATTTCCCTGGTGTGCGCCGATGAAGTCAACCTGCTGTCGGCGATCGAGATGCTCACCCGCCAGACCCTCAAGCGCCATGAAGAACAGGATTTCGAGCCCGAGCACCGGGTGCCGGAAACCGACGCCAGTGGCCAGGTGGTGAAAAAACCGAAAAAGCCCAAGAAGCCGAAAACCTCCGGCGGTGGCGGCAAGCGCAACCTGGGCAAGTGGGTGGACAGTGGCGAAGTGGCCGAAGCCCCGGCGGTGAAACCGGTGCGCAAGGTCCCGGCGTTCAACACCGGGCCGCGCAAGCGCAAACCTTAACAGCAGCTACAAGCTGCAAGTTGTAAGCGGCAAGTTCAGGTGAGCTTGAAACTTGCCGCTTGTAGCTTAAGGCTTGCCGCTGCTGTTCAGCCATTCGAGCATTCCCAACCCGGCCCGCCGTCCGCTGGCAAAGCAGGCGGTCAGCAGGTAACCGCCGGTGGGGGCTTCCCAGTCGAGCATTTCCCCGGCGCAGAACACCCCCGGGATTGGCGCCAGCATCAGCCGTTCATCCAGCGCTTCGAAGGCGACGCCACCGGCGCTGCTGATGGCTTCGTCCAGTGGTCGCGACCGCACCAGCGTCAAGGGCAGCGCCTTGATCGCCGCCGCCAGGCGCGCCGGATCGTTGAAGGTGTCGGCGCCCGTCAGCTCCCGCAGCAACCCTGCTTTGACCCCCTCGATGCCCAACTGACTCTGCAGGTGCTTGGCCATGGAGCGCGAGCCACGTGGCTTGGCCAGGGCCACCTGGACCTTGTCCCGAGGCTTGCCCGGCAGCAGGTCGATATGAACGGTCGCTTGTCCGTGCCGCTGGATGCTGTCGCGGATCGGCGCCGACAGGGCATAGATCAGGCTGCCTTCGATGCCGCTGGCGGTGATCACGCATTCCCCCAGCCGGGGGATGTCGTCATTGAGGCCGATGGCCACGTTCTTCAGCGGCGCCCCGGCGAATTTGCTGCGCAGCAACTCGCTCCAGGCATTGACCTCGAAACCGCAATTGCTCGGTTGCAAGGGTGCCACCTGCACGCCGCGCTGTTGCAGCAGGGGCAGCCACGCACCATCGGAGCCCAGGCGCGACCAACTGCCTCCGCCCAATGCCAGCAGGGTGGCGTCCGCCGTTACCGCGCTTTCGCCTTCGGGGTGCTGGATGCGCAGGCTGCCGTCGGCATTCCAGCCCAGCCAGCGGTGCCGGGTGTGGATAACCACCCCAGCGTCGCGCAGGCGCTTGAGCCAGGCGCGCAGCAACGGCGCGGCCTTCATGTCGGTGGGAAATACCCGCCCTGAGCTGCCGACGAAGGTGTCGATACCCAGGCCGTGAATCCATTGGCACAAGGCTTCGGCACCGAATTCGCGCAGCAGCGGGGCGATCTGCGGGGCCCGCTCGGCATAGCGCGAGAGGAAGGCCGGGTAGGCTTCGGAGTGGGTGATGTTCATGCCACCGACCCCAGCCAGAAGGAACTTTCGGCCCACCGATGGCATGCCGTCGTACAGGTCGACCCGAACTCCGGCCTGGCTCAGTACCTCGGCCGCCATCAGGCCGGCGGGGCCGCCGCCGATGATCGCGACGTGGTGGGGCGTGGAAAAGTGCGATGCAGTCATGACAGGGGCGGGCTGGTGGAATAGGCCGGGCATTCTACCCGAGGCGCAGGGGGCTTGCTGGACCTATACAGCCTGGTCAAAAACTGAGCATCGGGCTGGGCGCCTTGTGTCCCGTGGGCTGGCGCGACTTTCGCGCAGGTTGTCCACAGGCGGCTCCACAGGGATTGGGGGTAAGCGGCCCACACCAGGATGACACCCTGATGAAACTGATCAAAAACTAGTCGATTGTCTGCAAGCCTTGCGCTGCGTGGGTTGTGGCGACTTTCACGCAGGTTGTCCACAGGCGGTTCCACAGCGATTGGGGGTAAGCGCTACGGTGTCGCCTAGCGCCCGATGCAGCTGATCAAAAAGCAAGCATCGCGCTGCAAGCCCCGTCGATAGAGGGCTGCAGCGTGTTTCACGCAGCTTATCCACAGGCGGCTCCACAGGGATTGGGGGTAAGCGACCCACAACACTGTGACCGTCTGATGGCATTGATCAAAAAACAGGCGACTGCTCGCAGCCCTCGGAAAACAAGGGCTGGCGGGGCTTTCTCCCAGGTTATCCACAAGCGGTTCCACAGCGGATGTGGGTAAGGCCACAAGGGTTCAGTAGCAGCCTGACGACTCCCAGACCCGCTGTGCGCTGTGATGGAGGATGCCGTGACGCCGGGCTAGGGCCTGGCGGTCCTTGCTGTAGCCGCCGCCGATCACGCCGACCACCGGGATGTCGCGGCCCAGGCAGTGGCGCATGACCCGTTCATCGCGCTCGGCCACACCGGCATCGGTGAGCTTGAGGTAGCCCAGGGCGTCGTCCTGGTGCACGTCGACCCCGGCGTCGTACAGCACCAGGTCGGGCTGATACAGCGGCAGCAGGTAGTTGAGGGTGTCGTCCACCACCTTGAGGTAGTCGGCGTCGCCCATGCCCATGGGCAGCGGAATATCCCAGTCGCTCTGGGCCTTGCGCGCGGGGAAGTTTTTTTCACAATGCAGCGAGACGGTCACCGCGTCGGAGGTATGTTGCAGAATCCGTGCGGTGCCATCGCCCTGGTGCACGTCGCAGTCGAAGATCAGCACTCGCCCCACGCGCCCGCTGTGCAGCAGGTAATGGCTGATCACCGCCAGGTCGTTGAAGATGCAGAACCCCGCCGGGTAGTCGTAATGGGCGTGGTGGGTGCCGCCGGCCAGGTGGCAGGCCAGGCCATGTTGCAGTGCCTGTTCGGCGGCCAGCAGGGAGCCACCGACGGCGCGCACCGTGCGCCGGGCCAGGGCTTCGCTCCAGGGCAGGCCGAGGCGCCGCTGGTCTTCCCGGGACAACTCGCCGCTCATGTAGCGTTCGATATAGGCGGGGTCGTGGGCCAGGGCGAGGATGTCGGCCGGGCACAGCTCGGGGCGCAGCAGGTCGGCGTCGCGGGTCAGGCCGCTGTCCACCAGGTGGTCGCGCAGCAGGCGGAACTTGTCCATGGGGAAGCGGTGTTCCGGCGGAAACTCGGGGCTGTAGTCGTCGTGATAGATCAGTGGCAATGACATGGCATTTTCTTAGAGGAACCCGTGAAGGATCCTACCAGCGATGTAGACTTGCACCCATGGAAACGGAGGGCCCCGATGGAGCCGATACTGCAACTCGAGAGTGCGCGCCTGCTGCTGCGCCAGTGGCGTGACGATGATTTGCCGGCATTTGCCGCGATGTGTGCCGATCCGCAGGTCATGCGCTATTTTCCCGCCCCCCTGAGCCGCCTGGAAAGTGCGGCGCTGATCGGGCAGATCCGCGGGCATTTTGCCGAACATGGCTTCGGTGGCTGGGCCTTGGAGCGCAAGGACACAGGTGCCTTTATCGGCTTCACCGGGTTGGGCGTGGTGAGCTTCGACGCGCCTTTTACCCCGGCGGTGGAGATCGGCTGGCGCCTGGCCCGCGAACACTGGGGCCTGGGTTATGCCAGCGAAGCGGCCTGGACCGCCTTGCGTTGCGCTTTCGATCGCCTGGCCCTGGAAGAAGTCGTGGCCTTTACCACCCGCAACAACCTGCCGTCGCAGAAGGTCATGCAGGCCATTGGCATGCATCACGCCGTCGAGGAAGACTTCGAACACCCGAAACTCGCTAGCGATCACCCGCTGCGCGAGCATGTGCTGTATCGCATCAGCCGCGAACAATGGCTGGAAACCTTGCATGGATAGCAGGCGCGCACGTTTAGAATGTGCCGACGAGATACCTGGACCCAATTGATGTCACCGCCGCAGCCGAGATTGCGCGGTGTTGCCCTGTGTGAGGAGAACCTGAATGAGTCATGTGCTGGATGATCTGGTCGATCTGTTGACCCTGGAAGCGATCGAAGAAAACCTGTTTCGCGGTCGCAGCCAGGACCTGGGTTTTCGCCAGCTGTTTGGCGGCCAGGTGCTCGGCCAGTCGTTGTCCGCGGCCAGCCAGACAGTAGAGGAAGCGCGCCACGTGCACTCCATGCACGGCTACTTCCTGCGCCCCGGCGACGCCGCCTTGCCGGTGGTCTACCAGGTGGACCGGGTGCGTGACGGCGGCAGCTTCAGCACCCGGCGGGTGACGGCGATCCAGAAGGGCAACCCGATCTTCACTTGCAGTGCTTCCTTCCAGTACGACGAAGAAGGCTTCGAGCACCAGAACAGCATGCCCCAGGTGGTCGGGCCGGAAAACCTGCCGTCGGAGCTGGAAATCACCACCCAGCGCGCGCACCTGATTCCCGAGCACATGCGCGAGAAACTGCTGTGCCCCAAGCCGATCGAAGTGCGCCCGGTGACCGAGAAGGACCCCTACAACCCGCAGCCGATGGACCCGGTGAAGTACGTCTGGTTCCGCGCCGACGGCGCCCTGGCGGACATCCCGGCGCTGCACAAGTACCTGCTGGCCTACGCTTCGGACTTCGGCCTGCTGACCACCTCGATGCTGCCCCACGGCAAGTCGGTGTGGCAGAAGGACATGCAGGTCGCCAGCCTCGACCACGCCCTGTGGTTCCACGCTGACCTGCGGGCCGACGACTGGCTGCTGTACGCCATGGACAGCCCTTGGGCCGGCAATTCCCGGGGCTTCTCCCGGGGCAGCGTGTTCAACCGCGCCGGGCAGCTGGTCGCCTCGGTGACTCAGGAAGGGTTGATCCGCCATCGCAAGGATTGGGCATGAGTCTTTCAGAGATAAAACACTGGGTGTTCGACATGGACGGCACCCTGACCATCGCCGTGCATGATTTCGCGGCGATCCGCGAGGCGCTGTCGATTCCTCCAGAGGACGACATCCTCACGCACCTGGCGGCCTTGCCGGCGGACGAATCCGCGGCCAAGCATGCCTGGCTGCTGGAGCACGAGCGCGACCTGGCCCTGGGTTCGCGCCCGGCGCCGGGCGCGGTGGAGCTGGTGCGGGAACTGGCCGGGCGCGGTTATCGCCTGGGTATCCTCACGCGCAATGCCCGGGAGCTGGCCCACGTGACCCTGGAAGCCATCGGCCTGGCGGACTGCTTCGCCAAGGCGGATGTACTGGGGCGCGACGAAGCGCCGCCCAAGCCCCACCCAGGCGGTTTGCTCAAGCTGGCCGAGGCCTGGGACGTGGCGCCGCAGCGCATGGTGATGGTCGGTGACTACCGCTTCGACCTGGACTGCGGGCGCGCGGCGGGAACGCGCACGGTGCTGGTGAACCTGCCGGATAACCCCTGGCCGGAGCTGACCGACTGGCATGCGCGCGATTGCGCGCAGTTGCGCGAGCTGCTTGCGGTCTGAGGGCCTGTTCGCCGGCAAGCCGACGTCTACGGGAACAGCGCCGCCTGCCCCTCGGGTGAGGTGAACATCCGGTCGCCGTCATGCCCGACTCCGGGCACTTCCACCAGCCGTTGTGGCAGGCCTTGCGGGTGACGCCGCATCAGGTAGTCGAAGTAGTTGTGCCCGCGAACCAGCCGGTAGGCCCCCTGGGTCTCGGCCGCGCAGCTCTTGTCCAGGGCCGGGTGGTTGGGGTCGGTGTCCTGCTGGCCCAGCAGGTAGGTGATGTCGCGCGCCACGTAGCCCTGTTCGAGTTGCGCCGGGGAGCGCCCGGCCGCATAGACTGGCAACCGGTTCAGGCCGTATTTCCAGTCGTTGAAGCCTGGGCAGCTGACCGTCTCGAATGCCACCGGGCGCGTGGCATCGAAGTAGGCGTAGGACGACGGATTGGCGATCACGAAGCGCAGGTCGATGCCGAGTGTTTTCAGTTCGGGATGGTTGCCGGTGGTCAGGGCATAACGCTGCACCACTTGGGCGCCGCCGGAGTGTCCGGCGATCACCACTTCCTTGAGTGCGGGAAAGAGCCTGCGGTCCTGCAGACGCTGGAGGAGGGCGTCCAGCACCGCGTAGGCGCTGATGGCCACGGGGCCGGCAGCGGGTTCGCCAGCCATCCAGGCATTGCCCTGCCAGCGCAGCAGCGTGGCCGGCAGAGCATGGCGGGCGCTGTCGCTCTGGTTGAGAAACTGTGGGGCGATCACCAGGGTTGTGGCGCTTTGCCCGGCCTGTCCGGCGGCATTTTCGCCACTCTTCAGGTAAGTCTGGGCGTTGCGCAGCCGGCCATGCACGATGATCAGCGCGCGTTGAACGCCGGGCAGTGGCTGGCGCCAATCCTGGCTCAGGCCCAGGGCCAGTTGCCCGCCTTCCAGGGGCAGGCGCTCGGGGCTGATGACCTTGACCCCATGTGCCGCGGCCTGGGCACTCAGGCCGCCCAGGCACAGCAAGAGTGCCAGCAGGCGGCGCATCTACAGGCTCTTGGCGGCGAAGGTATCGCACTGGCCGACCTGGCCCTGGCTGAAGCCGGTCTTGAACCAGCGCACCCGCTGCGCCGAAGTGCCGTGGGTGAAGGAGTCCGGCACGACCCGGCCCTGGCCCTGCTGTTGCAGGCGGTCGTCGCCGATGGCGTTGGCGGCGTTCAGGGCTTCTTCCACATCCCCCGGTTCCAGCCAGTTCAGGCGTTTTTGCGCGTGATAGGCCCAGACCCCGGCCAGGCAGTCGGCTTGCAGTTCCTGGCGCACCAGCAGCCCGCCATCGCCCTGCATTTGTCGGCCTTGCTGGCGCGCGGCCTGGATCTTCGCCGAGACCCCGAGCAGGGTCTGCACGTGGTGCCCGACCTCGTGGGCGATCACGTAGGCCTGGGCGAAGTCGCCGGCGGCGGAAAAGCGCTGGGCCATTTCCCGGAAGAAGTCCATGTCCAGGTACACCTGGCGGTCGGCCGGGCAGTAGAACGGCCCGCTGGCGGAACTCGCCGCGCCGCACGCGGAGTTGACCCGGCCACGGAACAGAATCAGCTTGGGCGCCTGATACTGGCGGCCGGCCTGCTGGAAGATCTGGCCCCAGGTGTCTTCGGTATCACCGAGGATGGCGCGCACGAATTCCGCCTGCTCATCGTTGGCCGGTGGCGCCTTGCGCGCCTGGGTGGTGGCCGGCACCGAGGTCTGGCCGCTCTGTTCGCCCAGCAGTTGTCCGAGGATTTGCAGCGGGTCCTGGCCGGTGGCCCAGCCGATGCCGACGATCAGCACGATCGCCGTCAGGCTCAACCCCTTGCCCCCGCCAAAACGCATGCCTCCGCCGCCACCGCCACTGCTGCTGTCGTCTCGCACATCGACGACGTTGTCGCTGCGCCGGCCTTTTTTCCAAAGCATGGGGGAGTCCTCGTTTTTTCTGCTGGTCAGTGTTGCTGGTGGCTCGAACCGGCGCCAGTCCGGTCGTCAGGGATTTTCGTGCACGCTACCATGGCCCGGTTACGGATCGATCCGGTCCAGGCGCATTCGGGGCTCCCTATTGAACATCGATACCCGCATCAAATTCCGTCACTTGGTGTGTTTTCTTGAAATGGCCCGCCAAGGCAGCCTGGCTCGGGCCGCCGACGTGCTGGCGGTGAGCCAGCCGGCGATGTCGAAAACCCTCAAGGAACTGGAAGAACTGCTGGAAACCCGGCTGTTTGCCAGGAGCAAGGCCGGGCTCAGCCTGACCGAGGCCGGGCGGGCCTTCCTGCGTTATGCCGGGCCTTCGGTGCAGGCCCTGCGCGAGGGCGTCAGCAGCTTGCGTGGCGGCGAATATGCCGCCGGGCTGGTACGCATCGGCGTGCTTTCCACCGTGGAAAGCCTGCTGCTGCCGGAGGTGATGCGACGCCTGCACCAACGGCATTCGGCGCTGACCGTGAGCGTATTGACCGGCCCCAGCGCCCATCTGCTGTCGCAACTGCGAGTCGGTGACCTGGACCTGGTTGTCGGCCGCATGACCGAGAGCCCGGAAATCCACGGCCTGAGCTTCGAGCACCTGTACAGCGAATCCATGACCCTGGTGGCGCGTCCCGAGCATCCCCTGGCGAGCGGGCCCCTGGACCGCGACGCGGTCAGTGCCTACCCGCTGGTCCTGCCGCTGGCCGGCACCAGCATTCGCAAGCACGCCGACAGCCTGTTCATTCAGTGCGGTATCGCCCCGTCGCAACAACGCCTGGAAACCCTGTCGGTGGCCCTGAGCCGGCGCTACACCCTGTCCAGTGATGCGCTGTGGATTGCGCCGCTGGATGCGGTGCGCCTGGACCTGGCCAACGGCGAGTTGCAGGAACTGGACCTGGGGTTGCGCGAGCCCGGCGGGTCGGTGGGCATTTCCAGCAATGCCAGCCTGCCGCTATCGCTGGCTGCGCAATGGGCGGTGGACGTGCTCCGGGAAGTGGGGCAGGCGTATCACGAGGGCAGTTATCCATAACCTTTTGGTTATGGATGGAGGGCGGCTTTTCAATTTTCCCCGCGCCTGGTTTGTTTGAAACTGCGTCAGCTGCGCTCCATAAATCAAACAACAGGAGATCGACATGTCTGATGCAGACAGCAGTCGCTTCGTGATTCGCGACCGTAATTGGCACCCCAAGGCCCTGACCCCCGACTACAAGACCTCCGTTGCCCGCTCGCCACGCCAGGCGCTGGTGAGCATTCCGCAATCGCTGAGCGAAACCAGTGGCCCGGACTTTTCCCACCTGCGCACCGGGCGTTTCGACAACGACCTGTTGCTCAACTTCAATAACGGCGGCTTGCCGGTGGGCGAGCGGATCATTGTGTCCGGGCGGGTCTGCGACCAGTACGGCAAACCCATTCCCCACACCCTGGTGGAGATGTGGCAAGCCAACGCCGGCGGCCGCTACCGGCACAAGAACGACCGCTACCTGGCGCCCCTGGACCCGAACTTCGGCGGCGTCGGCAGGGCCCTCACCGACCGTGACGGCTACTACAGCTTCCGCACCATCAAGCCCGGCCCCTACCCATGGCGCAACGGCCCCAACGACTGGCGCCCGGCGCATATCCACTTTTCCATCAGCGGCCCGTCGATCGCCACGCGCCTGATCACCCAGCTGTATTTCGAAGGCGACCCGTTGATCCCGCTGTGCCCGATCGTCAAGTCGATCGCCAACCCGGACGCGGTGCAGAGCCTGATCGCACGCCTGGACATGGGCAACGCCAACCCCATGGATTGCCTGGCCTATCGCTTCGACATCGTGCTGCGCGGCCAGCGCAAGACCCACTTCGAGAACTGCTGAGGAGCCCGCCATGCCTGTTCAACTGCTGCCTGAAACCCCTTCGCAAACGGCCGGCCCCTACGTGCACATCGGCCTGGCCCTGGCGGCGGCGGGTAACCCGACCCGCCCCGAGGAAATCTGGAACCAGATGGCCAAGCCCGATGCGCCGGGTGAGCGGATCCTGCTGATCGGCCACGTCTACGATGGTAATGGCCACCTGGTGCGTGATTCTTTCCTGGAGTTCTGGCAGGCCGATTCTGCCGGGGTCTACGACCCGGTGTTCGACACGGAAAAACCCTTCAACTGCTTTGGCCGCACCGCCACCACCTTCGATGCCGGGGAATGGACCCTCAACACGGTCAAGCCCGGGGTGGTGAAGAACGCTGCCGGGGTGCCCATGGCGCCGCACATCAACCTGTCGCTGTTTGCCCGGGGGATCAATATCCACCTGCACACCCGGCTGTATTTTGCCGATGAGCCGGAGGCCAACGCCCAGTGCCCGGTGCTGAACCTGATCGAGCAGCCGCAGCGCCGGGAAACCCTGCTGGCCCATCCTTGCGAGATCAATGGCCAGCGCGCCTATCGCTTCGATATCCGCATTCAGGGTGAAGGCGAGACGGTGTTCTTCGACTTCTGAAACATCGCAGGGCCGCCCCTCCAGAAACCCTTCCCTGGCGCCGCGCCGTGGCGCCAGGGAACGCTGGGTATCAGTGGTCGAAAGCGTCCCAGGCCGGGGCAAAGTCCGGGCTGACCTGACGCTGATCCTTGGGCAGGGCGGCGATCAGCGCCCTATCTTCGTCGTCCAGGCGGATCTTCAGGGACTCCAGGTTGGCCAGTTGGTTGGCCCGGCTGCTGGCCTTGGGGATCGCCGCGACGTTGTCCTGGCCCAGCAACCATTTGAGCGCCACCTGGGTCGGCAACACGCCGTGCTTGGCGGCGATGCGCTGGATCTCGGCCACCTCTGAGACCTTGTTGCGCGCCAGCGGGGTATAGGCGGTCAGCACCATGTCGCGTTCGCGGGCGTAATCCAGCAGGCCGCGCTGTCCCAGCAGCACGTGGTACTCCACCTGGATCGCCGACAGCGGCGCGCCCAATGCCTCGACCACCCGGCGCAGCAGGGCCAGGGGAAAGTTGGCCACGCCAATGTGCTTCACCAAGCCTTGTTCCTTGAACGACACCAGGGTGTCGATGCTGCGCTCCAGCTCCCAGTCGCTGGCGGGCCAGTGGATGTGGAACAGGTCGACGTAGTCGCTGCGCAGGGCTTTCAGGCTGCGTTCCAGCGAGTGGCGCATGGCATCGGGCTGCAACTGATCCCACCAGACCTTGGTGGTGACGTGGATCTGCTCCCGGGGTACCGGGCTGTTGGCCAGGGCCAGGCCCACGGCCTCTTCGTTGTGGTAGGCCTGGGCCGTGTCGATGTGCCGGTAACCCAGTTCCAGGGCCTGTTCCACGGCGCGTGTGCATTCCAGATCGAGCATCGGCCAGGTGCCCAGGCCAAGCTTGGGCAGGTGCAGGCCGCTGTGGGTGAGGACGGGGCAGTCTAGGGGGTGAGGCATGGGCAATCTCCCTGTGGATAAAACAGTACAGCCGGGTAGGACAGGCTGCAGCGGTGGCGGGCAGTTGAGGGTTGTACAGCACGGTCGGGTGGAAGAGGCCCGGCCAACTAGGGCCCGTGGCGCGGTCGCTGGGCGCTCGATTTGTGGAAGTGGGTTCCAAAAAATATACGGGCTCGGCTAACCTGCGCACAAGGCGTTGTGCCGGGCCCCAGGTCCGGTCGCGTCGATTCTGGGCGGTAATCGAACCCTGCCGCGCAGTTCCCCAACCGGCCCGTTGTCACTAGAATCGGCCAAATTTTGTCGGGACCCGACCATGGCTGGCAGTCAAATCGAACGCGTCTTCAGTGTTCTCGAACGTCTTACCGGTGACCCCCGCGGCCTGCCCTTGCAGACCCTGGCGGAACAGCTGGAGATCCCCAAAAGCGCAACCCATCGCCTGCTGGCGGAGTTGATTCGCCTGGGCTATGTGCGCCAGAACCCGGACAACCTGCGCTACCAACTGTCCACCCGGCTGGTGGCCATGGGCTTTCGCTACCTTGCGGTCAGCGGCGCCGACATTGTCCAGCCGGTGCTCGATCGCCTGGCCCAGGAGGCCGGCGAGCTGGTGCGCCTGGGCGTGATCGAGGGCGAGCGCCAGACCTGGATCGCCAAGTCCCAGGGCGCCCGTTCCGGCCTGCGCTACGACCCGGACATGGGCCGCGAGGCGCCGCTGTTCTACACCGCTTCCGGGCATGCCTGGCTGGCTACCCTGAGCGATGCCGAGGCCTTGTCGCTGGTGGAACGCCAGGGCGTGGAACCCCCGGCGGACCTGGGGCCCAATGCACCACGCTCGAACATCGAGTTGCTCGAACGCCTGCGCCTGGCCCGCGAGCAGGGCTACGCCTGGGTCGAGGAAAGCTCGGCGGTCGGCACCTCGGCGATCGCCGCCGTGGTGCGCCATCCCATTGATGGCCGGGTGGTGGGCGTGCTCAGCATCGCCGGCCCCAGCGCGCGCCTGCCGTTGGCGCGGCTGCATGAACTGGCGCCGTTGCTGCTGCAGTTTGCCGAAGAGCTGTCGGCCGCCAGCCAGGCTTCCGAACTGTTCAACCTGTAGCCGCTGCCGAGCCTGCGAGGCTGCGCAAAGGCCCGAAGGGCCTTGCTTGGCGATCTTGCGTCGGGCGGGTGGTGGCCTTGATATCGCCGCGTCTGTTGCACAGCCGTTCGCAGCCTGCGGCAGCGGCTACACGAGCCTCGGCTCGGCACAAAGCCGTTCGATAATCGGACGGTATTTTTTATCCCTCTTGTATGAAAGTGGAACTGAGTTCTAAATATTTGGAATTCATTGTCCCTATAACAATCACAAGAGGATCTTCCATTGAACCCGCCACTGCGCATTGCCCTGATTGGCGTCGGCAACATGGGGCAGCAGCACTACCAGCACCTCAAGACCCTGGCCGAGGCCCGGCTCTGTGCCGTGGCCGATCCCGGCCCCCAGGCCTTCGCCGTCGCCGCGCAATGGCAGGTGCCGCATTTCACTGATCACCAGACCCTGCTGCGGGAGATTCGCCCGGACGCGGTGATCGTCGCCAACCCCAACAACCTTCACGTCAGCACCGCCCTGGATTGCCTGGCCGCAGGCGTGCCGGTGCTGCTGGAAAAGCCGGTGGGCGTGAACCTGGATGAAGTGCGCGAGCTGGTGGCGGCATCGCGCAACACGGGCGTACCGGTGCTGGTGGGCCACCACCGGCGTCACAACCCGCTGATCGCCCGCGCCCATGCACTGGTGCACAGCGGCGCCCTGGGCCGCCTGACTAACGTCACCGCGCTCTGGCAGTTGCGCAAACCCGAGAGCTACTTCGACATCCCCTGGCGCCGCGAGGCCGGGGCCGGCATGTTGCTGACCAACCTGATCCACGACCTCGACCTGCTGCGCCACCTGTGCGGTGAGGTGCGCCAGGTCCAGGCCATCACCAGCAACAGCGTGCGCGGCTACGCCAATGAAGATTGCGCCGCGGTGCTGTTGCAGTTCGACAACGGCGCCCTGGGCAGCCTGACCGGCTCCGATGCCGCGGCCGCGCCCTGGAGCTGGGAGCTGGATGCCGGGGAGAACCCGGTGTATCCGCGTCAGGCCGATCAGCCTTGCTACCTGCTGGCCGGCACCGAGGGCGCGCTGAGCATTCCCCAGCTCAAGCGCTGGCATTACGCCGAAGCCGGGGAGGGTTGGCATCAACCCTTGCTGATGCAGCAGGAAGCCTTCGATCCGGGCGAGGCCCTGCGCTTGCAGTTGCAGCACTTCGTCCAAGTCGCCCGCGGCGAAGTTGCGCCGCTGGTCAGTGCCGCCGATGCCGCGCGCACCCTGGCGCTGATTGAAGCGATTCGCCAGGCCGCCGCCACGGGGCGTGCCTGCACCCCAACCCCTATTGAGTGAACAACTGATGAGTGAGCGGATTTTTTCCCTGGCCAGCCTGACCGTACTGGAGCTGTCGCCGCCAGCGATGGTGGATGTGGCGGCCCGTGCCGGCTACAGCCATGTCGGCCTGCGCCTGGAACCGGCGACCCCGGAGGAGCATCACTTCCCGCTGGTGGCGGATGCCGGTTTGCGTCGCCAGACCCTGGCGCGCCTGCGCGATAGCGGCGTGCGGGTGCTGGATGTGGAGATCCTGCGGCTCAAGCCGCAGACCCGGGTTGGTGACTTCGAAGCGTTGCTGGCGGTGGGTGCCGAGTTCGCCGCCAGCGAGTTGCTGGTGGCGGGCAATGACCCGGATGAGGCGCGCATGACCGATAACTTCGCCGCGCTGTGCGATCTGGCGCGGCAATACGGGTTGCACCCCCACCTGGAGTTCATGCCCTGGACCGACGCGCGCAACTTGGAACAGGCCGTGCGGGTGGTGGAAAACGCCGGTCGTGACAATGGCTGCGTGCTGGTGGACGCCTTCCATTTCGACCGTTCGGGCTCGCGCCTGGCGGACCTGGCGCAGGTCGCTCCGGCGCGTCTGCGCTATGCGCAGTTGTGCGACGTTGCCGGGCCGCGTCCGGACGACATGCAGGAGATCCTGCGCCAGGCCCGTAACGAACGGCGTTTTCCGGGGCAGGGCGATTGCGATCTGCCGGGGCTGCTCCAGTGTCTGCCGCAACACCTGCCCCTGAGCCTGGAAATTCCCACGGTGCAGTTGCTGGAGCAGGGCGTGAGCGCCTTGCAGCGGGCGCAAATGGCGCTGGACAGTACCCGGGAGTTGCTGGCTCGGATTTGAAGCGGCGCTGGCCGCGAAGCGTTGTCTTCAATCACCCCAAGGAATGTCCATGACTCGCAGCACGCCCCTTTCCGGGATCAATCACCCTTTCAAGGGCATTCTGCTGATCGTCCTGGCGACCTTCCTGTTCGCCAGCCACGACGCCCTGTCCAAATACCTCTCGGGGTTCTTCCCGGTGATCATGGTGGTCTGGGCCCGTTACCTGGTCCACACCTTGCTGATGGCCGGGATCTTCCTGCCGCAATCCGGCCTGCGGGTGTTGCGCAGCAAGCGACCGCTGCTGCAATTGCTGCGTGCCCTGTGCCTGCTCAGCACCAGCTTGCTGTTCACCTCGGCGCTGCTGTTCATCCCCCTGGCCGAGGCCACGGCGGTCAACTTTCTCGCGCCGGTGCTGGTCACCGCGTTGTCGGTGCCCCTGCTCGGCGAACAGGTGACGCGTGGCCAGTGGCTGGCGGTGATCTGCGGTTTTGTCGGGGTGCTGATCATCGTCCATCCGGGCGGTGAACTCTTCACGCCGGCGGTGCTGCTGCCGTTCTGCTCGGCGCTGTTCTTCTGCTTCTATCAACTGCTGACCCGCAAGCTGGCCGAGCACGACAGCCCCACCACCAGCAACTTCTTCGCCGGGCTGTGCAACACCCTGGTGATGACGGCGCTGGTGCCGTTCTTCTGGCAGACCCCGGGGATTGTCCATGGCGTGCTGATGCTGGCGCTGGGAGCTTGCGGCATGAGCGCCCACCTGTTCCTGACCCAGGCCTTTCGCCATGCGGCGCCGGCGCTGCTGGCGCCCTTCGGCTATTGCCAGATTGTCTTTGCCGGGCTGCTGGGCTGGCTGCTGTTCAACCACACGCCGGATGCGATTACCCAAGTGGGCATCGCCGTGATCTGCCTCAGCGGGCTGGCGGCGGCCTGGCAGCAACGCCGCCGCTGAGACCACTCAGAAACGGAAGCGCACCACCAGGTTCTGCAGGCCGGCCGCCAAGTGCGACAGCTCCTGGCTGGTGGCGTTGGTGCGCGTGGCGGCGTCGGCGCTTTCCAGGGACAGGTCGCGGATGTTCAGCAGGTTGCGGTCCACTTCACGGGCCACCTGGGCCTGCTCTTCCGAGGCGCTGGCGATCACCAGGTTGCGCTCGTGGATCTGCTCCATGGCCCGGGTGATTTCCCCCAGGGCCAGCCCGGCCTGTTCGGCGATGGACAGGGTCTGGGCCACCCGCTGACTGTTGCCGTGCATGGACTGCACCACGCTGTCGGTGTCGCCCTGGACCCGGCCGATCATCTGTTCGATTTCCTGGGTTGACTGCTGGGTGCGATGGGCCAGGGCCCGCACTTCGTCTGCCACTACGGCAAAACCGCGCCCGGCTTCCCCGGCCCGCGCGGCCTCGATGGCGGCGTTCAGGGCCAGCAGGTTGGTCTGTTCGGCAATGGCGCGGATCACGTCCAGCACCTTGCCGATTTCCCGTGACTGCTCGGCCAGGGTCTGCACTTGCTGCAGGGCGGTGCCGACATCGCTGCTCATGGCCTGGATCGAGTCCAGGGTCTCGATCACCCGGGTCTGCCCCTGGGTGGCCTGGGCGGTGGACTGGCGGGTGGTGTCGGAGGTGGACACGGCGTTGCGCGCCACTTCCTCGACGGCCGCGGTCATCTCGTTGACGGCGGTGGCCGCTTGCTCGATTTCGTTGTGTTGCTGCTGCAGGCGGCTGGAGTCCTGGTGGGTGCTCTGGCTCATCTGTTGCGCGGCGGCGGCCAGCTGGGTCGAGGTGCTGCTGATCAGTTGCAGGGTTTCACGCAGGCTGGCCTGCATGCTGGCCAGGGCCTTGAGCAGGCGCGCGGTTTCATCGCGGCCCTCGCTGTGGATCGGTCGGCTGAGATCGCCGGCGGCCACTTGCTCGGCCACGCCCACGGCCTGGCGGATGGGCACGACGATGCTGCGAATCAGTAGCCAGGCCAGGCACAGGGTCAACAGGGCGACGGCGAGCAGGGCGCCGATCACCGTGACTTTGACCTGGGTGTACAGCGCGTCGGCATGCTGGGCCGACCGGCTGACTTCCTCGGCGGTAAGGTTCATCAGTTCGGTGAACTGGTCGCCGGTCTGGGTCGAGTAGTCCTGGATCTTGCCGTTGAGCAGGGCCGTCATCTCGGTGCTGCGATTGTCCTGGGACAGGGCTTCGTACTGGGCCAGGGCCTGTTGGTAGCTCTTGACCGTGGCGAGGAATGTCTCGTACTGCACCCGGTTGTGATCGCCCACCAGCGGCGCGAACCTGGCCAGGGCCTGGTCGAGCCAGGCCTGTACCTGATGCAGGCGGGCAATGGTGCTTTCCAGCACTTTGGGTTCACGGTTGAGGGCCATGCGCAGGCTCAGCACGCGGATGCTCAGCACGTAATCGCGCACTTCTCCCAGGTAGCGGGTGCTGGGCAGGGAAATGTTTTCAGTGTGCTGGCCGGTGGCGCGGACTTCGGCCACTTGCTTGAGGGCGAACAGCCCCTGCAGCAGGACCAGCAGGGCAATCACGCCGAAGCTGATCACGGCGCGTTTGGCGATGCTCAGGTTACCCAGCGTCATGCGACGTTCTCCGAGTGTGGAAAAAAAGGGGGGAGGGGAACAGATAAAAAAGCGCAGGCCCGGAACCGGACCTGCGCGAAGGGAGCATCAGTCTTCTACTTGCGGAATCTTGCGAGGGGCCATGAAGTACATCCAGGTCAGGGCAATGAAGTACATGGCCGGGATCAGGGTGAACAGCACGGTGTAGTTGTTGTTGGTGGCGGTGAGGATGTGGCCGACGATCTGGGTCATGAACATGCCGCCGATGGCCGCGCACATGCCGCCGAAGCCGAACACGGTGCTCATCATGTGCTTGGGCGTGTAGTCCATCACCAGGCTCCAGATGTTGGCGGTCCAGGCCTGGTGGGCGCCGATCCCCAGGGAGATGGCGAACACCGCGAGCCACAGGTTGGCGGTGCCGGCGGCCATGATCACGCCGATGATGCAGCAGGCGAACAGGAACATCGACAGCAGCCGCGCCTTGATCGGGTTCATGCCGCGACCAATGAGGAACGAGGAGAGGATGCCGCCCCCGACGCTGCCGAAGTCGGCGGTCAGGTAGATGATGATCAGCGGGATGCCCATCTGGGTGACGTTGATCCCCAGGTTGTACTGCTGGTTGAGGAAGGGCGGCAGCCAGTACAGGTAGAACCAGAACACCGGTGCGGTCAGCGAGTAGGCGATAGCGAAGGCCCAGGTGCCGCGCATGCGCAGGATGCGGCTGAAGGGCACGCGGGTCTCTTCGGGCTCCACTTGCTGCTGGATGTAGGCCAGTTCAGAGGCTTTGACGCTGGGGTGGTCTTCCGGGTTGAAGTACTTCAGGCCCCAGAACAGCAGCCACACGCCGCCCAGTGCCGCCATGCACAGGAACGCCGCCTGCCAGCCCCAGGCATGGAGGATCAGCGGCAGCAGCATCGGCGTGAACATCGCACCGACGTTGGTCCCGGCGTTGAAGATGCCGGTGGCCACTGCACGTTCACCGGCCGGGAACCACAGGCGCGTGGTCTTCACGCAGGCCGGGTAGTTGGCGGCTTCGGTGAGCCCGAGAATGAACCGGCAGACCATGAAGCCCGCCGCCGAAGTGGCCAGGCCGTGGGCGCCGGTGGCCAGGCTCCAGAGCAGCACGGCGAAGAAGAACACCCGCTTCACACCGACCCGGTCGATCAGCCGTCCCTGGAGCACGAAGCCCACGGCGTAGCCGACCTGGAACCAGAAGTTGATGTTGGCGTAGTCCATCGCCGTCCAGTTCATTTCCTTGGCCAGGATCGGCTGCATCACGCCCAGTGCGGCGCGATCGATGTAGTTCAGGGTGGTGGCGAAGAACACCAGGGCGAGCATGCCCCAGCGGGTCTTGCCGACCGCCATGGCGCCGCGGATCTTGTCGCCGATACCGCCGGCAACACTGAGGCTCGGGGCGATGCGAGAGCTTTGGGAAGGAATCATGTGGGCCATCCGTTCAATGACTGACGAGCCGGGGCTCGTCGGAACTCAAGGGCGCGTGATCAATCGTCAGAGGGGCATGTCAGCCGTGGACTGGGTGATTGATCGGCTGGTTAGGTTCGTCGTGCCGTTGATGCCGGGCCGGCGAACGCCATAGGTACGACGATCCGCTCAGGGGTGTAGCGCGTCGTGATCCAGGGTGCCGATTGAGGCCATTCCAGGCGCGAGCCGAAGGGATGCGGAGCAGGGCGGGGCGTTGAGTGCAAGCATGAGGATGTACCCGATTTTTGAATTTTTTATGGTGTGTTCTGGGTCTGGGTGATTGAAGCCACGGTTTTTGGGGCGGCTCAATGTGCTGTCGATGGTGCGCAGTGGCTGAAAAATCGTCAATTCGCCAATCGGCATTCTGTTCGATAATCGAACACAAAACTAACTGGTTCGTACACTTTAAATCACGCTGTGGAATAATCCGCAACATCGAATAAAAGGCTCGGGCGCCACCGGCCATCATTCCCCGGGAGTTGAATCATGCAGCGTTCCATTGCCACCGTTTCCCTGAGCGGCACCCTGCCGGAAAAACTCGAAGCCATCGCCGCCGCCGGGTTCGATGGGGTGGAGATTTTCGAGAACGACCTTCTCTACTACGACGGCAGCCCCCGGGAAATCAGGCAGATGTGCGCCGACCTGGGTATCGCCATCACCCTGTTCCAGCCCTTCCGGGATTTTGAGGGCTGCCGCCGCGAGCGCCTGCTGCGCAACCTGGAACGCGCCGAGCACAAGTTCGACCTGATGCAGGAGTTGGGCACTGACCTGGTGCTGGTGTGCAGCAATGCCCAGGCGGACAGCCTGGGGGATCGGCAGATCCTCATCGACGACCTGCACTTGCTGGCCGAGCGGGCCGGCGCCCGCGGCTTGCGCATCGGCTACGAGGCCCTGGCCTGGGGCCGTCATGTGAATACCTACCAACAGGTCTGGGACATCGTGCGCCGCGCCGATCACCCAAGCCTGGGGGTGTTGCTGGACAGTTTCCACACCCTCTCGCTCAAGGGCGACCCGGCGGCGATTGCCGAGATTCCGGGGGACAAGATCTTCTTCGTGCAGATGGCCGACGCGCCGATCCTGGCCATGGACGTGCTGGAGTGGAGCCGGCATTTCCGCTGCTTCCCGGGCCAGGGCGAATTCGACCTGCCGGGCTTTCTGGCGCCGATCATCAAGAGCGGCTACACCGGGCCGCTGTCCCTGGAAATCTTCAACGATGGTTTTCGCGCCGCGCCGCCACGGGCCAATGCCGCCGACGGCCTGCGTTCCTTGCTGTACCTGGAGGAGAAGACCCGCGAGCGCCTGCTGCAGGAAGCACAGCCGGTGGCCAACCTCGACATTCTGTTCGCCCCGCCGGCGGTTGAAGCCTATGGCGGCACCGAGTTTCTCGAATTCGCCGTGGACGAAGCACTGGGCGCCAAGCTGGGCGGCTGGCTGGAGCGCCTGGGTTTTGCCAGGGCCGGGCAGCATCGCTCCAAGAGTGTCAGCCTGATGCGCCAGGGCGACATCAACCTGATCCTCAACTCCGAGCCCTATTCCTTCGCCCACAGCTTCTTCGAGGCGCACGGCCCGTCGGTGTGTGCCACGGCCATCCGGGTCAAGGACAGTGCCAAGGCCCTGGAGCGGGCTGTCGCCTACAAGGGCCAGCCTTATCGCGGCCTGGTGGGCCCCAACGAACTGGAACTGGCGGCGGTGCGCGAGCCTGATGGCAGCCTGATCTACCTGGTGGACCCGCACCAGGGCGGCCAGCACCTGTACGCCACCGATTTCAACCTGTACGAAGGGGTACAGGCCAAGGGCGGCCTCAAGCGCATCGACCACATGGCCATGGCCCTGCCGGCGGACAGCCTCGACAGCTGGGTGCTGTTCTACAAGAGCCTGCTGGACTTCGAGGCCGACGATGAAGTGGTGCTGCCCGACCCGTATGGCCTGGTGAAAAGCCGCGCCTTGCGCAGCCGTTGCAGCTCGATCCGCCTGCCGCTGAACATCTCGGAAAACCGCAACACCGCGATCTCCCATGCGCTGTCCAGCTATCGCGGCAGCGGGGTGCATCACATTGCCTTCGACTGCGACGACCTCTTCGCCGAGGTCAGCCGGGCCAAGGAGGCCGGGGTGCCGCTGCTGGATATTCCGCTCAATTACTACGACGACCTGGCCGCGCGCTTTGATTTCGACGATGAGTTCCTCAGCGAGCTGGCTTACTACAACGTCCTGTATGACCGCGATGCCCAGGGCGGTGAGCTGTTCCATGTCTACACCGAACCCTTCGAAGGGCGCTTTTTCTTCGAGATCATCCAGCGCAAGAACGGTTACGCCGGGTATGGCGCGGCCAACGTCGCGGTGCGCCTGGCGGCCATGGCCAAGTCCCGCAGCGGCGCGGTGCGCCAGGCCAAGTTGTAGCGGATTGGTAACCTGAGGCGGCAATCCACCGCCTCTGTGCTTTCTTTCGCGACAGGACGCGGCCCATAATCGCCCGCGTGTGCAGTGATGGCCGTGAGCCCAGAATGACAATGACCAGTGAACGCTCGATTGCGCCCGATGAGCCTGCTCTCGAACCGCGCAAGAGTCGCAAGAACAACCCGGAAAAGACCCGCGAGAACATCCTTCAAGAAGCCATTGTCGAGTTCGTCCAGCAGGGCTTGTCCGGCGCGCGGGTGGATGCGATCGCCGAGCGCATCCACACCTCCAAGCGCATGATCTATTACTACTTCGGCAGCAAGGAACAGCTGTACGTCGAGGTGCTGGAGAAACTCTACGGTGATATCCGCAGCACCGAGAGCCGCCTGCACCTGGCGGAACTGGCGCCGCAGGAGGCGATTCGCCGGCTGGTGGAGTTCACCTTCGACCACCACGACCGCAACGTCGATTTCGTGCGCATCGTCAGCATCGAGAACATTCACAAGGCCGAGTACGTGAAGCAGTCCGGCGTGATCAAGGCGATGAACAACACCATCCTTCATGCCCTGGGCGAGATTCTCGAGCGTGGCGCGCAGGAAGGTGTGTTCCGTAGCGGCCTGGACCCGCTGGACGTGCATTTACTGATCAGCTCGTTCTGTTTCTATCGGGTCTCGAACCGCCACACCTTTGGCGAGATCTTCCAGATCGACCTGCCGGATGAAGGCATCAAGCAACGGCACCGGGAGATGATCTGCGAGTCGGTGCTGCGCTACCTGCAAGCCTGACGCCCTTGCCCGTAGGAGCTGGCTTGCCAGCCAAAGCGCCCGTAAGATCGCTCTCGCCACCCCGGCTCCTACAACCCCCCCCCCGCGACAAGGAAGGCACCATGGGTAATCCTGTTCCAACCCTGAAAATCATCCTGATCATGATGATCGTGGTCGACACGTTCTGGTTCGGCGAGCGCCTGTTGTCCCTCACCGGGCTCAGCGTCTTTGACTGGCTGCCGAGTTCGCTGATCAGCCTGGTCGGCCTGCTTGGCAGCCTGCTGATGATTCTCTTCAACGTGCTGCTGATCGGTTTGCTTTCGCGCTTGCAGCTCAAGTCCGAGTAAACGCAGTACCTGTAGCCGCGGCCTGCGGCAGCGGCTACAGGCGCATCTCAGCCGTTCATGCTGTGGAAGTGCGCCAGCATCCGTTGCGGGTCGGCGCTTTGGCCGCTGAACAGCTCGAACGCCTTGACCGCCTGGAACACCGCCATGGTGCCGCCATCCAGGGTCCGGCAACCCAGGGCGCGGGCGTTGCGCAGCAATTCGGTTTCCAGCGGGAAGTAGACGATCTCGGCCACCCACAGCTGCGCGCGCAACAACTCCACCGGCACCGGCATGCCCGGCAGCTTGGCCATGCCCATGGGCGTGGTATTGACCAGGCCATCGGCGCTTGCCAGGACGCTCGCCAGATCGCCGCCAGCCCTGGCCCGGCCGCTGCCGAAATGCTGGTTGAGGTTGTCTGCCAGGCTCTGTGCCCGCTGCGGCTCCACATCGAAAATGCTCAGCTGCTCCACGCCTTCGCTGAGCAGCGCGTGGGCCACGGCGGCACCGGCGCCGCCGGCCCCCATTTGCACCACATGCCGTCTGGCCACGCCTTGCAGGCCACGGCGGAACCCTTCGGCAAAACCCAGGCAGTCGGTGTTGTGGCCAACCCGTTTGCCGTCCTTGAGTACCACGGTGTTGACCGCGCCAATGCCGCGCGCCTCGGGGGACAGTTCGTCCAGCAGCGGCAGAATGCTTTGCTTGCAGGGAAAGGTGATGTTCAGCCCGGTGAAGTTCATCCGCTCGGCAGCGTTGAGCAGATCGGGCAGGGCGCTGCTGTCGAGCCCCAGCTGGTCCAGGTCGATCAGCCGATACAGGTAGCGCAGGTTTTGCGCGTCGCCTTCGTGTTCATGCAGGGCCGGGGTGCGCGAAGCCTGGATGCCGGCGCCGATCAGCCCGGCGAGTACGCCAGTGTGCTTGCTCATGCGCGTTGCTCCTTGAGCCGCAGGCTGAAGTGTTCCAGTGCCAGGCGATAACCGTGGCTGCCAAAGCCGCACATCACCGCCAGGGCAATGCCCGAGACAAAGGAGTGATGGCGGAAGGGTTCGCGGGCATGGACGTTGGACAGGTGCACTTCGATCACCGGCAGTTCACTGGCTACCAGCGCATCGCGGATCGCCACCGAGGTGTGAGTCCAGGCGGCAGGGTTGATCACGATGCCGGCGCAGCGGCCACGGGCGGCGTGGATCCAATCGAGCAATTCGCCTTCGTGGTTGGTCTGGCGAAACTCCACGGCCAGGCCGAATTCCTCGGCGGCACGGCCGCACAAGGCAGAGACATCGGCCAGGGTTTCGTGGCCGTAAGTCGCCGGTTCACGAGTGCCGAGCAGGTTCAGGTTCGGGCCGTTGAGCACCAGAACGATAGGACGCATGGGGGTAGATCTCCGTTGTTATTGTCAGCCTCGGGAGAAGGTACGAGGCACTGGGAAGGTAAATTGTACTAACTGGTTAATTTGGTCAATTGATGGCCGAGAGGCGAGGCCGGGAAGGCTGATTAAGTGTTCGATAATCGAACGCTGTTATGGGCGATGAGCGTGGCAAGGCCTGGCCCGGCAATAAATGCTGACGACTTTGCGGCTGCCTGGAGGCTTTCCTGGCCTTCTCCGGGGCTAACCTCAAGCAGGTCATCGCCTGCTGCCAGTTCAGGCCGGCGGTCGGATTAATCATGGAAACATGAGTTCTTGAACTCAATAACCTAACGGATGGGTTAGTATGAAAGTGTTCGTTTACAAGGGCTATGCGGTCGTCGTGATGTTGCGTGATGAACATTGCCCACCCCACGTGCATGTGGATGGCGGTCGTTGGAGTGCCCGTTTTCGATTCAGCTTCTGGCACAACAGTGTCGAGCTCTGGGACGTTGTCCCCCTTGGCCGCCGCCCGGCGTTGGCTGTCCTTGAGGGCTTGCGCCAGGCCTTGGCGCAGCGAGTGCATCTGGCCCGGCGTATCTGGTGGCGCAAGTTGCACACCCTGTGCCTTGAGCAGCAGTTGTGGGATTGGCAAGCGAACGCTGTGGTTGAACGTTCAAGCACCGGCTGCACGGTTTACCTGATTGAGTCGGCGCACTATGAGGAACAACGAAACCTGACTCGCCTGACCCTGGTGGGCGCGGCGCAAGGGGTGGAGATCGAACTATGAAAATCATCAAGGCAGAAGTGCCTGTCGATGTGCCCTTGACCCAGGCGTTGCTGGAGCAAGCGGTCGAACGCGGTGAGGCGCGTCGGGAAGCGGGTTTGCAAGTCAGCACCTTGAGCTATGCGTCCGGGTGCCTGTGCCTGGGCTTTGCCGACGGCAGCTCGATTCATTTGCCGGTGGAAAACTACCCGGAGCTGGCGGCGCTGAGCGACACCCAATTGCAGCAACTGCAGTTGGGTTTTTCCGCCACGGCGGTGTGCCATGAAGCCGTGGATCTGCAGGTGTCGATTGTCGGGCTGCTGTCCGCCAGCGAGCCGCTGATGAAACTGGCGACCCAGTTGGTCGCGTCCCGCAATGGTCGGCAAAGCAGCGCGGCCAAGACTCGGGCGGCACGCCTTAACGGCAAGAAGGGTGGCCGGCCGCGCAAGGTCGAGGCGCCGGCCTAGGCCTGGTACAGAGCCGGCAGCCGTCGTGACCCAGCGCTAATGAATGTTGATATCAATTGAAAATCATTCTCGACTGACTTTAAGATGCCCGGCAATTTCCTTCATGTTCCAGGGAGTCGGTTTGTCGGACGTGGATCTCAAGGGACTGTTTCTCAAGCATGCCGCTGCCTTGCGTGGGTATCTGGCGCGCAAGGTACGGGACCCGCAGTTGGCCGCAGATCTGGTGCAGGAAAGCTTCCTGCGGCTGGCCGAGCATCGGCGCGGCGAGCGTATCGACAACTCCCAGGGCTATCTCTACCGCACGGCGAACAACCTGCTGATCGACCATGTACGTCAGGAAGCGCGGCGCAAGACCGAGACCGTGCCCCATGAAGTGCTGGCTGAGATCGAGGATGAGGCGGCCGGGCTGGAGGCTCAGGCGATGGCGCAGCAACAGCGCAAGGCACTGAAACAGGCGATCACGGAGCTGCCCCCGCGGACCCAGGAAATCTTTCGCCTGAACCGTATCGAAGGCATGACCCACGCCGAGGTGGCCCGGCACCTGAACATTTCCGACAGCTCGGTGCAAAAGCACCTGGCCCGGGCACTGGCTTATGTGATGCAACGCCTGCAGGCTACCGACGGTCGGCCGGTTGACGAGTGAGTTACGGTAAAAGTCGGGGTCAGACGTCACTGCTTATATATAACGAGAAATCGAGATTCACACGTGAATAGCCAGGGTCCGCAAGAGCGCAGTATCACCGAGGCCGCCGCCGACTGGGCGGTGCGTTTGCAGGCGGGAGGGCTGAGCGCCGTCGAGCAGGCGCAGCTTGCCCAGTGGCAGGCTGCCGACCCGCGTCACTCCGAGGCCCTGGCGTTTGCCCGGCAGACCTGGGAGGCCCTGGGAGAGCTGCGTCTGGACCCGGAGCTGGGTGGCACGGCGGCGCCACGGCGTCAGGCCGGCCGGCCGGCGACGGCGCAGCATCGACCGCGCCGCCGACGCCTGCCACGAGTTGCCAGCGCGGCCGTGCTGGTGCTGGCGGTTGCTCTGGGCTGGCTGCAAGGGCCGCAGGCGCTGCTGTACCTGCAAGCCGACTACCTGACTGGAAAAGGCCAGGTGCGCAGCGTGCAACTGGCCGATGGCAGCACCGTGGAGCTGGATTCGGGCAGTGCCATTCGCCTGGATTTCAGCGACGAGAAACGCCAGGTCCAGCTGTTGGCCGGTTCCGCGGTGTTTGACGTGGCGCCCATGGCTGGCGAGGAAAAACGTCCCTTCATCGTGCGCAGTGCTGGTGGCCAGACCCGGGCCCTGGGCACCCGTTTCGTGGTCGGTCGCGAGAGCGACCAGCAAGCCTGGGTCGGGGTGTTGCAGCACAGTGTCGCGGTGAGCCTGGATGCCCCGGCGCAGCGTGGCACTGGCGAGCGGGTTCTGCAGGAAGGGCAGAGCGTGCGCTATGACCCGCAGTCAGGCGTGGTAGCCCTCGACGGGCTCGATCTGCAACGAGCCACCAGTTGGCGGCGCGGTGTGCTGGTGTTCGATCGCCAGCCTCTGGGCGTGGTGGTGGAGCGCCTCAATCGCTATCGCCCCGGGCGGGTGGTGCTGACCAATAGCGAGCTGGCCCAGCGGCAGGTCAGTGGGGTCTTCCGCCTGGACATGCTCGATGCGGCCCTGGTCACCCTGACGCAGGAGCTGCAGGTGCAGCGTTTCGACCTGGCCGGCGTCAGCCTGATTTACTGAGGCCTGCGGGCCTTTTTCCACCCTTGTGCAAAATAATTGGAAAAAACCTTACTGAGTTTTCCTGCCTGGCACGTCTAGCTAATTGAGATGCATTCGCATAAACAAAAATAGCCAGCGCAGGAATCAGGGACATGAGGGTAGGCAGTCGCACTGGAGTTCACGCCGCAAGCCGGTTGGCCCTGGCCATCCACTTGGGCGTAGCAGGACTGTTGGCGGGAAGCGGTTTGCTGCACGCGGCGGAGCCTGTCGGCGTAGCCCCGCAGAGTGTCCAGCAGCCACGCGAGCTGGATTTCGATATTCCCGCCCAGGCCCTGGGCAGTGCCGTGCTGCTGTTTGCCGAGCAGGCCGGGGTGCAAGTGCTGTTCGACAGCCTGCGCCTGCATGGCTTGCACAGTTCGCCACTCAAGGGGCGCTACGGCGCCGAGGAAGGGCTGGCCCGCCTGCTGGGCAATGCCCCGGTGGAGTACCGCTTTACCGGTGAGCGCCAGGTGACCCTGAGCCGGGTGGAAGCCGCGCGTGATGGCGCCCTGGCCCTGGCCCCCACCACGGTTTCCGCTGACCTCGAAGGCCGCCAGAGCGACTGGGTATACAACGCGCCGCGCTCGGTGAGCATGGTCGGCCGCGAGCAACTGGATCGCAATCCACCGCGGCATGCCGCCGAGATGCTGGAGGAAACCTCCGGCGTGTACTCGGCCGTCAGCCAGCAGGACCCTGGCCTGTCGGTGAACATCCGCGGCCTGCAGGACTATGGCCGGGTCAACATGTCGGTGGACGGCATGCGCCAGAACTATCAGCAAAGCGGCCACCAGCAGCGCAACGGCACCCTCTATGTCGACCCCGAACTGCTCTCCGACGTGGTGGTGGAAAAGGGCGCGACCTCGACCATGGGCGGCGCCGGGGTGATCGGCGGGGTCGCCAACTTTCGCACCCTCGAAGCCCGCGACCTGCTCAAGCCCGGCCAGGAGATCGGCGGCCGGATCCGCCTGACCACGGGCCTGGGCGGCCGCAGCAACGGCACTCATTTCATCGGCAGCTCCGCCTTTGCCATCGGCACCGAAGCCTGGGACATGCTGCTGGCCGCCAGTGAGCGGCACCTGGGCGACTACCAGCCGGGAACCAAGGGCGGCATCGGTGAATTGCGCACCGGCAGCTGGATGGACCCGTCGATCAATGACCGGGTGAAGCACTCCAAGGTGGCCTATTCGGCTTCAGTGATGCGCTCGCGCCTGGCCAAACTGGGGCTCAACCTGCCCCAGGACCAGCGTCTGCAACTGAGCTACCTGACCACCGAGGTGTCCTACGACGACGCCAACATGATGAACACCGAGAACCAGGATCGGCTCTGGGAAAAGCTCGGCAGCAGCAAGGTGCATTCGCAGAACTTCGGGCTCGACTACAGCTACACCCCGGACAACCCGCTGATCGATTTCAAGGCCAAGCTCTACTACGTCGACAACAGCAACGACCAGAGCACCCTGACCCGCCGCAGCAGCCCCGGCTATTCGATCACCTACCAGACCGACACCTATGGCGCGCAGGCGCAGAACACCTCGACCTTGACCCTGGGCGAGCTGGCCACGCTCAAGGCCAACTACGGGCTGGAGTTCTTCTATGACAAGGTCCGCCCCGACTCCAGCCAGCCGGTGCCCAAGGGGTCGGCGGTCAGCGCCTCGCCGGCGGCGAGCATGACCCCCGAGGGCGACCGGGCCCTGGGCAGCCTGTTCACGCGGCTGGATTTCGACTACGACGGCTGGCTGAACCTCAATGCCGGGCTGCGTTATGACCGCTACCGCCTGCGGGGCGAGACCGGGATCAACACCCGCACCTTCGTGATCGGCAAGACGCCCCAGCAGGTCTCGGTGCCGGTGGCCTACGACATCGACAACCAGGAAGGGCGCTTCTCGCCGACCTTCGGCCTGTCGGTCAAGCCCGGGGTCGAGTGGCTGCAGCTGTTCGCCAGCTACGGCAAGGGCTGGCGGCCACCGGCGGTGACCGAAACCATGATCACCGGCCGGCCCCACGGCGGCGGCTCGGAGAGCACCTTCCCCAACCCTTTTCTCAAGCCGGAGCGTTCCACCACCTGGGAAGCGGGGGTCAACGTGTTCAAGGAAAACCTCTGGTTCAACGATGACCGCCTGGGAATCAAGGTGGCCTACTTCGATACTCGGGTCGACGACTTCATCTATATGGCCATGGGCGTGCAGCCGCCCGGCTACGGTTCACCCGGCATCGGCAACAGCGCTTACGTCAACGACCTCAGCAGTACCCGCTTCAAGGGCGTGGAATACCAGCTGGACTATGACGCCGGCCGCGCCTACGGCCAGCTGAACTACACGCACATGATCGGCGACAACGATTTCTGCACGAAAGTCGCCTGGCTGGGAGGCGTGACCCAGCCGGTGAAGAGCGGCACCGGGCGTGGCGCGATCGTCACCGGCATGCGCCCCGATGAGGCCGCCAACCAGGCCAGCCGCTGCAATGCCGCGATCCTCGGTTCGGCCGAACACATGCCCATGGACCGCGGCACCCTGACCCTGGGTGCGCGCTTTTTCGAACGCAAGCTGGATATCGGCGCCCGGGCCCGCTACAGCGCCGGCTACTCGATCGCCGGTTCCGCCACCGGCACCGTGAGCCAGACCGGCGTCTACCCGGCCGACTGGAAGCCCTACACCGTCTACGACCTGTATGGCAGCTACCGGGCCACTGAAGAACTGACCCTGCGCCTGGCCATGGAAAACGTCACCGACCGCGCCTACCTGGTGCCCCTCGGCGATGTCCTGGCCTTCACCCTCGGCCGCGGCCGGACCCTGCAGGGCACCGTGGAATATCAGTTCTGAACGCTTTTGCCCGTTGATGGGCAAAACCGCAGCAGGCACTGGCGTGCTGCGGCAATGACCCCCCTAATGTATTGGAGTTTTGCATGAGCATTTCGATCTCTTACAGCGCTACCTACGGCGGTAATACTGTTGCGCAATACCTGACTGACTGGTCGGCCTACTTCGGTGACGTCAACCACCGCCCAGGCGAAGTGGTCGATGGCACCAACACCGGTGGCTTCAACCCGGGCCCGTTCGACGGCACCCAGTACGCGATCAAGAGCACCGCCAGCGACGCCGCCTTCGTCGCCGATGGCAACCTGCACTACACCCTGTTCAGCAACCCGAGCCATACCCTGTGGGGCTCGGTGGACACGATCTCCCTGGGCGACACCCTCGCCGGTGGTTCGGGCAGCAACTACCACCTGGTCAGCCAGGAAGTCAGCTTCACCAACCTGGGCCTCAACAGCCTGAAGGAAGAAGGCCGTGCAGGTGAAGTGCACAAGGTGGTCTACGGCCTGATGAGCGGCGACAGCTCGGCCCTGGCCGGTGAAATCGACGCCCTGCTCAAGGCGATCGACCCAAGCCTGTCGCTGAACTCGACCTTCGACGACCTGGCCGCCGCCGGCGTTGCCCACGTCACCCCGGCTGCCGCAGCCGCTGCCGATATCGGCCTGGTGGGCGTGCAGGACGTGGCCCAGGACTGGGCCCTGGCCGCCTGAGTGCTGGTTTGAGGCATAAAAAAGCGAATGCAGGATCGCTCCTCCATTCGCTGGCTTGACTCACCTCCGTCGCCCGAGTTTTCGAAGGCCAGGGCGGCGGCGGTGGCAAATTCTGGGGAGCGCCGTGGTGCCTGTCAACGCGCCGGGCGCGCCTCTTGTTGTTCCGCCCTGCCTGGGCGGAAGGTCGTGTATCCCTAAATTCTGCACAGGACACCTTGATGAGCCGGCCGAACCCACTTGCCGCTTCCGAGACGCTGGCGGCCCTGAAGGCCTACAAGGGCGGCTTCTTCAACATCGGCCTGTTCTCGGCGGTGATCAACCTGCTGATGCTGGCCCCGGCCCTGTACATGCTGCAGGTCTACGACCGGGTGCTGGCCTCGGGCAATCAGATGACCCTGCTGATGCTGACGCTGATGATCCTCGGCCTGTTCGGTCTGATGGGCGCGCTGGAGTGGGTGCGCAGCCAGCTGGTGATTCGCCTCGGCACGCAGATGGACATGCGCCTGAACCAGCGGGTGTATGACGCCGCGTTCGAGGCCCAGCTCAAGGGCAGCCCCCAGGCTGCCGGCCAGGCCCTGAACGACCTGACCGCGCTGCGCCAGTTCGCCACCGGTAACGCCTTGTTCGCGTTCTTCGATGCGCCCTGGTTTCCGGTCTACCTGCTGGTGATTTTCCTTTTTCACCCCTGGCTCGGCCTGCTGGCCCTGGCCGGCGCCGTGCTGCTGGTGGTGCTGGCCTGGATCAACCAGCACATCTGCCAGGCGCCGCTGGCCCAGGCCAGCCAGTTGTCGATCATCACCAGCCAGCAGGCCACGGCCAACCTGCGCAATGCCGATGCGATCGAAGCCATGGGCATGCTCGGCGCCCTGCGCGAGCGCTGGTTTGTCGGCCACCAGGGCTTTCTGGCCCAGCAGAACCTGGCCAGCGAAAAGACCGCCACCATCAGCGCCTGGTCCAAGGGCGTGCGCATGGCCTTGCAGTCCCTGGTCCTGGGCCTGGGCGCGTGGCTGGCGGTGCAGGGCCAGATCACCCCGGGGATGATGATCGCCGGCTCGATCCTCATGGGCCGGGTGCTCAGCCCCATCGACCAGTTGATTGCGGTATGGAAGCAATGGAGCTCGGCGCGTTTGGCCTACGAGCGTTTGTCCGAGTTGTTGCAGGCCAACCCGCCACGCCCGGCGCGTATGAACCTGCCCACGCCCAAGGGCCGGTTGAGCGTGGAGCAACTGAGTGCCTGTGCCCCGGGCAGCCGGCGCCCGGCCCTGAGCAACCTGGGTTTCACCCTGGAGGCCGGCCAGGTGCTGGGGGTGATCGGCCCTTCCGGTTGTGGCAAGTCGACCCTGGCCCGGCTGCTGGTGGGTGCCTGGACGCCCCTGACGGGAAAGGTGCGCCTGGATGGCGCGGACCTGGCCCAGTGGGACAAGCAGCAACTGGGCCCGCATATCGGCTACCTGCCCCAGGACATCCAGCTGTTCGCCGGCAGCATCGCCGAGAACATCGCGCGGTTTGGCCAACTGGATTCGGATCAAGTGCTGCAGGCCGCGCAAATGGCCGGGGTGCACGAACTGATCCTGCAACTGCCCCAGGGCTATGACACGCGCCTTGGCGAGGGCGGTGCCGGGGTGTCCGGTGGCCAGCGCCAGCGCATCGGCCTGGCCCGGGCGCTGTACGGCCTGCCGGCGCTGATCGTGCTCGACGAGCCCAACTCCAACCTCGATGAGGCCGGCGAGCAGGCGCTGTTGCAGGCCATCAGCCAGCTCAAGCAACGGCAGCGGACCCTGGTGCTGATCACCCACAAGCCCAACGTGCTGACCTTCACCGACCAGTTGATGATCCTGCGCGACGGCCAGTTGCAGGCCTACGGCCCTACGGCGCGGGTGCTGGAAGCGAACCAGAAGGCCAAGGCCGCGCCGCCGCCGGCTGTACCGATGAGCAATCCGGCGAGCAGCCCGGTGGCCAGCCTGAACATGAACTACCGCCTGGGCGTGGCCGGCGGCGAAGGGAAAAAAGCATGAAGGCGAACTTATCCACAGGCCCTGCGGCGCCGGTTACCGGGCCGGCTGCGAGCAATGTGTTGTCCCTGGACGACAAGAAGTATTCGCGGCTCGGCTGGATCCTGGTGCTGGGGGGCTTTGCCGGGTTCATCGGCTGGGCCGCCCTGGCGCCGCTGGACAAGGGTGTGGCGGTGTCGGGCAAGGTCATGGTCTCGGGCCATCGCAAGACCGTACAGCATCAGGGCGGCGGCATCGTCGAGCGGATCGAGGTCAGGGAAGGCGACCGGGTCAGTGCCGGGCAGGTGTTGCTGCGCCTCAACGAAACCCCGCTGCGCACCCAGATGCAGTCCCTGCGCAGCCAGTACCTGGGGTCGCTGGCCAGCGAGGCGCGGTTGAATGCCGAGCGTGAGGGCGCCACGGATATCGTCTTCGATCCGCAGCTCCAGGCCCTGGCGCATGAGCCGGACGTGGCCGCCAGCCTGGCCTTGCAACGGCAGCTGTTCAGCAGCCGGCGCCAGGCCCTGGCCATGGAGCAGCAAGGGATCGCCGAAACCATCGCCGGCTCCGAGGCGCAGTTGCGCGGTACTCGGGATTCCCAGGCCAGCAAGCGGCAACAGCGCAGTGCCTTGAACGAACAGCTGCAAGGCCTGCGGGAACTGGCCCGGGACGGCTACATCCCGCGTAACCGGCTGCTGGACAGCGAGCGCCTGTACGCGCAGATCGACGGCTCGATCGCCGAGGACTTCGGCCGCATCGGCCAGTTGCAGCGGCAGATCCTCGAATTGCGCCTGCGCATCCGCCAGTCCACGGAAGATTTCCAGAAAGACCTGCGCAGCCAGTTGGCCGATACCCGGGTGCGCACTGAAGACCTGCGCAATCGCCTGGCGTCCGCCGAGTTCGAACTGGCCAACAGCCAGGTGCGCGCCCCGGCGGCCGGGGTGGTGGTGGGGCTGGAGGTCTACACCGAAGGTGGGGTGATCAAGCCGGGCCAGCCGCTGATGGACATCGTGCCCCAGGACGAGCCGCTGCTGGTGGAGGCGCGGGTGCCGGTGCAGCTGGTGGACAAGGTGCACCCGGGGCTGCCGGTGGAGCTGATGTTCTCGGCCTTCAACCAGAGCACCACGCCCAGGGTGCCGGGGGAGGTGACCCTGGTGTCCGCCGACCGGCAAGTGGATGAGCGCAGCGAGGAGCCCTATTACACCCTGCGCGCCACGGTCAGCGCCCAGGGCATGCAGCAGTTGCAGGGCTTGCAGATCCGCCCGGGGATGCCGGTGGAAGCCTTCGTCCGTACCGGCGAACGCTCGATGCTCAATTACCTGTTCAAGCCCTTGCTGGACCGGACTCACATGGCGTTGGTGGAAGAATGATTCGAGCCTGGTGCTACCTGCCCCTGCTGTGCCTGTTGGGCAGCCCGTCGGCCCAGGCCCTGGGCTTGCTCGATGCCTATGACCTGGCCTTGCGCAATGACCCGACCTTCCAGGCGGCGATCAAGGAACGCGATGCCGGGGAAGAGAACCGCGCCATCGGCCGTGCCGGACTGCTGCCGAACCTGTCCTGGAGCTACAACAACTCGCGCAACCAGTCCGAAGTGACCCAGGAAACGGTCCGTGGTGATGTCACCAATGACCGGGACTACCGCAGCTACGCCTCGACCCTGACCCTGCAGCAACCGCTGCTGGACTATGAAGCCTATGCGCGCTACCGCCAGGGCTCGGCCCAGGCGCTGTTTTCCGACGAACGCTTTCGCGGCAAGAGCCAGGAACTGGCGGTGCGCCTGCTCAGTGCCTACAGCCAGGCGCTGTTGGCCCAGGAACGCATCGAACTGAGCCGGGCGCAGAAGCGTGCCTACGCCGAACGCTTGCAGCTCAACGAGCGCCTGCTCAAGGGCGGCGAGGGCACCCGCACCGATGTGCTGGAGACCCAGGCCCGGCTGAGCCTGGCCCTGGCGCAGGAGATCGAGGCCCAGGACCAGCAGGATGCGGCCCTGCGCGAGCTGCAAGCCATAGTCGGCGAACCGTTGCAGATCGACGAACTGGACCCGCTGACCCGGCAGTTCCAGATCCAGCCGCTGCTGCCCAATCGCTTCGACAGCTGGCGCGACCTGGCCATGGCCAACAACCCGGACCTGGCGTCCCAACAGCAGGCACTGCGAGTGGCGGAGTACGAAGTGGAGCGCAAGCGCGCCGGGCACCTGCCCAAGGTGAGTGTGTACGCCAGCAGCCGGCAGACCAGCTCTGACTCGGAAAGCGCCTACAACCAGAAATACGACACCAACACCGTGGGCATCCAGGTCAGCCTGCCGCTGTTTGCCGGTGGCTCGGTATCGGCCTCGACCCGCCAAGCGGCCAGCCAGCTGTCTCAGGCGCAATACGAGCTGGATGCCAAGACCGCCACCACCCTCAACGAGCTGCGCAAGCAGTTCAACCTCAACACCAGCGCCGCGGCCAAGGTCCGAGCCTATGAAATGGCCGTCAGCTCCGCCGAGGCCCTGGTGACCGCGACCCAGAAAAGCGTGCACGGCGGCGAGCGGGTCAACCTGGATGTGCTGGACGCCGAGCAACAACTGTTCACCGCCCGCCGCGACCTGGCGGATGCCCGGCACGCCTACCTGCTGGCACGGATCCAGCTCAAGTACTACGCCGGCCTGCTCAACGAGCAGGACCTGCAGCAACTGGCCGGTTACTTTCGCCCCCAGGGCTGACCCTGTAGCCGCAAGGGTGTGGGGGAAATCGCTTACCCAGAATGCCAACAGCCGTCACGAGGACGGCTGTTGGTGGACGCAGGGCGGATCAGCGGCGGGTCAGCAGGACCCCGGATTCCATGTGGTGGGTCCAGGGGAACTGGTCGAACAGCGCGCAACGGGTGATGCGGTGCGTGTCGTGCAGTTGGGCGATGTTGGCCGCCAGGGTCTCGGGGTTGCAGGAGATGTACAGGATGTTGTCAAAACGCCGGGTCAGCTCGCAGGTGTCCGGGTCCATGCCGGCCCGGGGCGGGTCGACGAACACACTGCCGAATTCGTAGCTTTTCAGGTCCACGCCCTGCAGGCGGCGGAACGGACGCACGTCGTTCAGGGCTTCGGTCAGCTCTTCGGCGGACAGGCGCACCAGGGTGACGTTATCCACCGCGTTTTCGCTGAGGTTGCTCAGCGCGGCATTCACCGAGGTCTTGCTGATCTCGGTGGCCAGCACCTTGCGCACCCGGGTGGCCAGGGGCAGGGTGAAGTTGCCGTTGCCGCAGTACAGCTCCAGCAGGTCGTCCTGGCGTTCGCCCAGGGCTTCATAGGCCCAGTTGAGCATCTTCTGGTTCACCGTGCCGTTGGGCTGGGTGAAGGCACCCTCGGGCTGGCGGTAGCTGAAGGTGCGCCCGCCCACGTCGAGTTTTTCCACCACGTAGTCCTGGCCGATGACTTCGCGCTTGCCCTTGGAACGGCCGATCACGCTGACGTTGAGGTCGGCGGCCAGCTGGCTCGCGGCCTTGTGCCAGTGCTCGTCCAGCGGGCGGTGGTAGCACAGGGTGATCATCGCATCGCCCGCCAGGGTGGTGAGGAACTCCACCTGGAACAGCTTGTGGCTCAGGGGCGCGCTGGCTTGCCAGGCGGCCTTGAGCCGGGGCATCAACTGGTTGATGCGCTGGCTGGCGATGGGGAACTCCTCGATGAGGATCGGCGTGCGCTTGTCGTCCTGGGAGAACATCGCGTAGTGCCGCTCACCGGCTTCGCGCCACAGGCGGAATTCGGCGCGCAGGCGGAAGTTCTGCAAGGGCGAGTCGAAGACCTGGGGCTCGGGCGCATCGAAAGGCGCCAGCAGGTCACGCAGGCGCGCGACCTTGTCGTTCAACTGGCTGTTGTAGCTTGCGGCGTCAAAAGTCATGCGGGGTAACCGAGCTTGATCACGAACAGGATCGACAGAATCACCAGGGGCGCGTTCAGCTCACGGGCGCGGCCCGACAGCAGTTTGATCACGGTCCAGGCGATAAAGCCGAAGGCAATGCCGTTGGCGATGGAGTAAGTGAAAGGCATGGCCAGGGCGGTGACCACCACAGGAGCGGCGACGGTGATGTCGTCCCAGTCGATTTCCGCCAGGCCCGAGGTCATCAGCACAGCGACGAACAGCAGGGCCGGTGCGGTAGCGAAGGCAGGCACGCTGGCCGCCAGTGGCGAGAAGAACAGCGCCAGCAGGAACATGATCGCCACCACGATGGCGGTCAGGCCGGTGCGGCCACCGGCGCTCACGCCCGCGGCGGATTCGATGTAGCTGGTGGTGGTCGAGGTGCCCAGCAGGGAACCGGCCATGGCCGCGGTGCTGTCGGCGATCAGCGCCCGGCCCATTTTCGGCATGTGGCCGTCCTTGCCCATCAGGCCGGCACGCTTGGCCACGCCGATCAGGGTGCCGGAGTTGTCGAACAGGTCGACGAACAGGAAGGCGAAGATCACGCTGATCAGGCCGATATCCAGGGCGCCCTTGATGTCCAGCTGCAGGAAGGTTGGGGCCAGGGACGGTGGCATCGAGGTCACGCCGCCGAACGGGGTGACGCCCATGAGAATGGAGACGATGGTCACCGCGAGGATGCCGATCAGCACCGCGCCGCGCACTTTCAGGGCTTCCAGGGCCACGATCAGGGCAAAGCCCAGGGCCGCGAGGATGGGCGCCGGTTTGCTCAGGTCGCCCAGGCCCACCAGGGTCGACTTGTTGGCAATCACGATCTCGGCGTTATGCAGGGCGATCAGCGCCAGGAACAGGCCGATGCCGGCGGCAATCGCCGAGCGCAGGGGCAGGGGGATGCTGTTGATGATCCATTCGCGGATGCGGAAGATCGACAGCAGGAAGAACAGCACCGCCGAGATGAACACCGCACCCAGCGCCACTTGCCAGGTGTGGCCCATGTGCAGGACCACGGTGTAGGTGAAGAAGGCGTTCAGCCCCATGCCCGGTGCCAGGGCGATCGGGTAGTTGGCGATCAGGCCCATGACGGTGGAACCGATGGCTGCCGCCAGACAGGTGGCAACGAACACCGCGCCTTTGTCCATGCCCGTCTCGCCGAGGATGCTCGGGTTGACGAAAAGGATGTAGGCCATGGCCAGGAAGGTGGTCACGCCCGCAAGAATCTCGGTGCGCACGTTGGTGTTGTGTGCCTTGAGTTGAAACAGCCTTTCCAGCATGTCTGCTCCCCGTGGCGCCGCCGGGCGCCGTGAATGTATCGACTCCAACAGCAAAGCACAGACTTTATAAGGTGCCTGCGGATTTGCTCTGGGTCGGAAAAAGCCGCGCATCATACCAGCAGCGTGGGCCAATGGCTGCGATCGTCGGCGATGTTTTGCCCCGCTGGCAAGTAGCGCATACTGCGCCCAGCTTTCAAGGGAGGATTTATGCGCAGCACAGTGAAAATGACGGCTCTGGCATTGCTCGGCGTGGCGGCCTGCTGGTTGACGGCCCCGGCCATGGCGCGTTCGGCGCCGCCGTTGAGCCGGGTGGAGATTCTCAAGGTGCTGTCACCTTCCTGCGGCCTGGAGGATGTTTCCGACGGCCGTGAACGAACCGAGTGCGATCACAGCGGCCCGAACATCAAGGTCTATGTGCTGGAGATCGGCTACGGTCGCGAGCCCCATGTGACCCTGGACGGTTTTGAAGTCGACGGCACCCGTTCGCCAGTGTGCGAGGACGGCTCCAGTTACGTGCCTTGCGGCAACTCCGGAATCACCGTCGGCTACATCTATGTGTTCGACCTGGCGGGCAAGCAGGAAGGCACCTTCAGTTTTCGCAACACCTCGCTCAATGCCCCGGGCAACAGCCTGGGCGCGCAGATCTATATCAAGTGAGGGCGCCCTGAGCCTCGCCCGGCAAAGCTGACTAAGCTCTAAAGACCTCCAGATGGAGTCATCCCCATGACCTTCAGAGCCTTGGTCACCCTTGCCGAAGGCATCGATGACCTGCAAAGCGTGACCCTGATCGATGTCTTGCGCCGCGCTGGAATCGAAGTGCTGGCCGCCAGCGTCGAAGGCCGGCGCATGCTCACCTGCGCCCGGGGCACCCGATTGACCGCCGACGCCATGCTGGTGGACGTGCTGGCCCAGCGCTTCGACCTGATCGTATTGCCTGGCGGTGCGGTGGGTGCCCAGCACCTGGCGAGCCACCAACCGCTGATGCAGTTGGTCAAGGACCAGGTTGCGGCGGGGCGCCTGTTCGCTGGCATCGCCGAAGCGCCGGCCCTGGCCTTGCAAACCTTCGGGGTGCTGCGCCAGCGGCGCATGACCTGCCTGCCCGGCGCCAGCCACCACCTGTCGGGCTGCGTCTTTGTCGACCAGCCGGTGGTGGTGGACGGCAACTGCATCACCGCTCAAGGTTCGGGAGCGGCCGTGGCGTTTGCCCTGACCCTGGTGGAGGCGTTGTGCGGCCGCGGCAAGCGCGCCCAGGTGGCTGGAGAGTTGCTGGTTTAGGGCTCAGCCGACATGAGCCGCGATGGGCTCGATCACCGGCTGCAACTCCTGTTCGGTGTGCCAGATGTCGTAGTCGGCCTGCACCGCCAGCCAGACCTTGGCCTTGCCGATTCCGGCGCGTTCCAGGCGGACCGCCAGTTCAGCGCGGATCGGTGCATGGCCATTCAACACCTTGGACAGATGCGGGCGGGCATAGCCGATATGCCGCGCGAGCTCCGTTACGCTGATGCCCAACTCGGGCAAGACATCCAGGCGCAGGGTGTCACCGGGGTGGGGCGGGGTGTGGATGGGCATGATCCTGCCTCCTGTTCAGTGGTAGTCCAGATAATCGACCAGTTCGATATCCGAACCTACGAAACGAAAGATCACTCGCCAGTTGCCGGACACCACCAGGGACCAATAGCCGTGCAGGTCGCCCCTGAGTGGGTGCAGCCGCCAACCCGGCAGGTTGAGGTCTGCCGGTTCGCTGGCGTGATCCATGAACGACAGCTGGCGGGCCAGCCGGCGTGCATGCTCAGCCCGTATTCCACGAGTCGATCCGGTTTCATAGAAGGCGCGCAGGCCTTTGTGCTGAAAGGACTTGATCATGGGGTGCGAGTGTAAGGTGATACATTACACGCTTCGTAGCGGTTTTGTATTGCAGAGAATGATCAACAACCTGTTACAGGGCCAATCCGCCTGAGGTTTCACACCTTGGCCTCTTCCACCCGCTCGATCATCCGATCGCGCTGGGCCAGGGTCGGGAACAGCTTGATCCAGACCCCGGTCACCAGCAGCGTGCCGACCCCGCCCAGGACCACCGCCGGCACGGTGCCGAACCAGTGGGCGGTCAGCCCGGATTCGAATTCTCCCAGCTGGTTCGAAGCGCCGATGAACAGGCCGTTCACCGCGCTGACCCGGCCGCGCATGTCGTCCGGGGTTTCCAGCTGCACGAAGGACGCGCGGATCACCATGCTGATCATGTCCGCTGCCCCCAGCACCACCAGCACCGCCAGGGAAAACCAGAACGAGGTCGAGAGGCCGAAGGCGATGGTGGCCACGCCAAACACCCCGACCGCGGTGAACATCACCCGCCCGACCTTGCGCTCGACGCTAAAGCGCGCCAGCCACAGCGACATCAGCAAGGCCCCGACCGCCGGCGCCGAACGCAGCAGCCCGAGGCCCCAGGGACCGGTGAGCAGGATGTCCTTGGCGAACACCGGCAGCAGCGCGGTGGCGCCACCCAGCAGGACTGCGAACAGGTCCAGGGAAATGGCGCCGAGGATGTCCGGGCGGCTGCGGATGAAGCGGATGCCCGCCAGCAGTGAATCAAGGGTGGCCTTGCCCTTGTTCAGCGGGGTCTGGCGGGCCGGCAGGTTGAGCATCAGCAGGCAGGCGATCAGGTACAGGACCACGGTGGGGCCGTAGACCCAGACGCTGCCGAAGGCGTACAGCAACCCGCCCAGGGCCGGGGCGACGATGGTCGCCGACTGTTGCGCCGATTGCGCGGCGGCCACCGCCCGGGGAAACAGCGCCGTGGGCACGATGCTCGGCAGCAGGGCCTGGGTGGTGGGCATTTCGAAGGAGCGGGCGCCGCCGAGGAGGAAGGCCAGGACGAAGATCATTTCCCGGGTGACGCTGTCGGTCAGGCTGCCGACGGCCAGGGCCAGGGCGATCAAGGCTTGCAGCGACTGGCAGATCGCCGCCACCCGGCGCCGGTCGTAGCGGTCGGCCACATGCCCGGTGTGCAGCATGAACAGCACGCGCGGGGCGAACTCCACCAGCCCCACCAGGCCCAGGTCGAGTACATTGCCAGTCAGTTGGTAGAGGTTCCAGCCGATGGCCACGGTGAGCATCTGGAAACCGCTGGCGGTGAAGATCCGGGCCAGCCAGAAAGCGATGAACGGGCGATGGTGACGGAGCAACAGAGGCGTTTGGCTGGGCATCGGGCGGTCAATCTGAGCGGGGAGTGCGACGAGGTTATCACCAAGATGTAACCAATAGTTGCGGGTCGGTGGGAAATTCGTTAGCCACGCATCTATCTTCTTTTTTGCTCGCATGCCGGGCCGCGAACCCCTGTAGCCGCTGCCGCAGGCTGCGAACGGCTCCGGAGGAGACGCCAGGGGCTTGAATACGCCGCAGGTTCGACGGGCAATCGCTAGGCAAGGCCCTGCATACCGAACGCGGCCCGGCCTTTCGCAGCTTCGCAGGCTCGGCAGCGGCCACAGGGATTTGGCTGGGAAAACGCCGGGAAAACCCCGGGCTTGAGAGGGTGAGGCAAGCTGTCACGCGGCAAATAACCACAGAGTTGCGCGGTGAAAATAGGACTACTCTTTTAACGTTGCTTGACCCAGATCAAAACCTTTTCTTGGTGGTTGATGTGGCGGCCAAAGGGCCAGACTCCCTGCGTTGCGATGGTTTAAAAAAGAACGAATCCGAATTCGCCGTACTCCATATCCGTGGGGGCAGTGGGTGCAGGCCTCTGGCCGGCAGCCGGTATTACCTGATAGAGGAAAGCTTATGTTCGGTTTAGAGGCTCTTGATCTCGCCCGAATTCAGTTCGCGTTCACCATCTCGTTCCACATCCTGTTCCCGGCAATCACCATCGGCCTGGCGAGCTACCTGGCGGTACTCGAAGGCCTCTGGCTGAAGACCCGTGACGACACCTACCGCGATCTCTACCACTTCTGGTCGAAGATCTTCGCCGTCAACTTCGGCATGGGCGTGGTTTCCGGCCTGGTGATGGCTTACCAGTTCGGCACCAACTGGAGCCGTTTCTCGGACTTTGCCGGTTCGGTCACCGGCCCCTTGCTCACCTATGAAGTGCTCACGGCCTTCTTCTTGGAGGCCGGTTTCCTCGGGGTCATGCTGTTCGGCTGGAACAAGGTCGGGCGCAAGCTGCACTTTTTCTCCACGGTGATGGTGGCCATCGGCACCCTGATCTCGACCTTCTGGATCCTCTCGTCCAACAGCTGGATGCAGACCCCGCAAGGCTATGAAATCGTCAACGGCCAGGTGATACCGGTGGATTGGCTGGCGGTGATCTTCAACCCGTCATTCCCCTATCGCCTGGCGCACATGGCCGTAGCCGCATTCGTCGCCACGGCGTTCTTCGTTGGCTCGTCGGCAGCCTGGCACTTGCTGCGGGGTCGCGACAACCCGGCCATTCGTCGCATGCTGTCGATGGCGATGTGGATGGCCCTGATCGTGGCACCGGTGCAGGCGGTGATCGGCGACTTCCACGGCCTCAACACCCTCAAGCACCAGCCGGCGAAAATTGCCGCGATCGAAGGCCACTGGGAAAACGTCGGCAACGAGCCGACCCCGCTGATCCTCTTCGGCTGGCCGGACATGAAGGCCGAGAAGACCCGCTTCGCGGTGGAAATCCCCTACCTGGGCAGCCTGATCCTCACCCACTCGCTGGACAAGCAGGTGCCGGCGCTCAAGGAGTTCCCGCCCGAGGACCGGCCCAACTCGACCATCGTCTTCTGGTCGTTCCGGATCATGGTGGGCCTGGGCATGCTGATGATCTTCACCGGCCTGTGGAGCGTCTGGCTGCGCAAGCGCGACACCCTCTACACCTCGCGGCCGTTCCTGTACCTGACCTTGTGGATGGGCCCGTCCGGGCTGATCGCGATCCTGGCGGGCTGGTTCACCACCGAGATCGGCCGTCAGCCGTGGGTGGTCTACGGCCTGATGCGTACGGCGGACGCCTCTTCCGGGCACAGCTTTGTGCAGATGAGCATCACCCTGGCGCTGTTCGTGGTGGTGTACTTCTCGCTGTTCGGCGTGGGGATCGGCTACATGATGCGCTTGGTGCGCAAAGGCCCGGTCACCAACGAAGGTGCCGAAACCAGCCACGGTGGTCCCGGGCAGAAACGTACCCCGGCCCGTCCGCTGTCCGCAGCCGACGATGACCACGATGCCGACCACGGCACCCGCCTGAACAAGGGGAACTGAGTCATGGGTATTGATCTTCCGCTGCTCTGGGCCGTGATTATCATCTTCGGCATCATGATGTACGTGGTCATGGACGGCTTCGACCTGGGGATCGGGATTCTCTTCCCGTTCGTCAAGGACGACCGCGACCGTGACGTGATGATGAACACCGTCGCCCCAGTCTGGGACGGCAACGAAACCTGGCTGGTACTGGGCGGCGCGGCATTGTTCGGCGCCTTCCCGCTGGCCTACTCGGTGGTGCTCTCGGCGCTCTACCTGCCGCTGATCCTGATGCTGGTGGGGTTGATCTTCCGCGGCGTGGCCTTCGAGTTCCGCTTCAAGGCCAAGGACGACAAGCGCCACATCTGGGACAAGGCCTTCATCGGCGGTTCGCTGGCGGCGACTTTCTTCCAGGGCGTGGCCCTGGGGGCGTTCATCGATGGCCTGCCGGTGGTCAACCGGCAGTTCGCCGGCGGCTCGCTGGACTGGCTGACGCCCTTCACCCTGTTCTGCGGCCTGGCGCTGGTGGTGGCCTATGCCTTGCTCGGCTGCACCTGGCTGATCATGAAGACCGAAGGCAAGCTGCAGCAGCAGATGCATGACATTGCTCGGCCCCTGGCCTATGTAGTGCTGGCCGTGATCGGCGTCGTCAGTATCTGGACCCCGCTGGCCCACGCCGAGATTGCCGCGCGCTGGTTCACCCTGCCGAACCTGTTCTGGTTCCTGCCGGTGCCGATCCTGGTGCTGGTGACCATGTACGGCCTGCTGCGTGCCGTGGCCCGCAACGCCCACTACACGCCGTTCCTGCTGACCCTGGTGCTGATCTTCCTTGGCTACAGCGGCCTGGGCATCAGCCTGTGGCCGAACATCGTGCCGCCGTCGATCTCCATCTGGGACGCCGCCGCGCCGCCGCAGAGCCAGGGCTTCATGCTGGTAGGGACCTTGTTCATCATCCCGTTCATCCTGGGCTACACCTTCTGGAGCTACTACGTGTTCCGCGGCAAGGTCACCCACGAAGACGGTTACCACTAGGCAGGAGCCGGCTTGCCGGCGCTTTCGCTGGCAAGCCGGGCCCTATGGGAATTCGGGTTAGGCAGGAGTTGCAATCATGAGCGGTAAACACTCTTTGCAGGAAATCGAACAGGCGGAAAAGAAGCCGCTGTGGCAGCGCCTGGGCTGGCTGGTGATGATCTGGGGTGGCAGCGTGCTGGCCCTGTTCGTGGTGGCCAGCCTGATGCGCCTGTTCATGAATGCTGCGGGCCTGACCACCCACTGATCATCCCATCCCGTTGCCTTGCGGCACGGTTTCAACCCTCCGCCAGCGGAGGGTTTTTTTTGCCTGTTACTTGCGTGCCTTGAAAATCACGAACTTGGGTGTCGCCGCCACTTGTTCGACGCCGCGGAACAGCCGCGCCAGCTTGCTGTGATAGCCCAGGTGGCGGTTGCCGACGATATACAGCGCGCCGCCCACTACCAGCGCCTCCCGGGCCTGTTGGAACATGCGCCAGGCGAGGAAGTCGCCCACCACCTGCTGCTGGTGGAACGGCGGGTTGCACAGCACCACGTCCAGGGACTGTGGCGCTTGGCCGGCCAGGCCGTCGCCGGCACGCATTTCGGCCTCGCGCTCACCGAGCAGCGCCTGCCAGTTCTCCCGGGCTGACTGCACGGCCATGAAGGATTCGTCCACCAGGGTGTAATGGGCCTGGGGGTTGTCCAGGGCGCTGGCGATGGCCAGCACGCCGTTGCCGCAGCCCAGGTCCGCGACCCGGGCGCTGCCGAGGTTCTGCGGCAGGTGCGGGAGGAAGGCGCGGGTGCCGATGTCCAGGCCTTCGCGGCAGAACACGTTGGCGTGGTTGAGCAGCTCGATGGCCGGCTGCTCCAGGCGATAGCGGGTCGGGTAGGGCGACACGACCGCAGGCCTGGCTTCTGGCGTGGCGATCAGCAGGCGGGCCTTTTTCACCGCCAGGGAGGCCTGGACCGGGCCGATGTAGCGCTCCAGCAAGTCGCCGGCGGCGCGGGGCAGGTGCTTGACCATGGCCGCCGCCACCACCTGGGCGCCTGGGGCCAGTTGCCCTTGCAGGCGGATCAATTGCTCTTCCAGCAGGGCCAGGGTCTTGGGCACGCGAATCAGCACCCGGTCGAAGGGGCCGTGCAACGGCTCGCTGGCCGGTATCACCCGTAGGGCGTCGAAGGGCAGGCCGTTGCGCACCAGGTTCTTTTCCAGGGCCAGGGCGCCCAAGTACGAATCGCCGCTGCTGCTGACCTGGACCTTGCCCAGCAGGCTCGCGGCCAGGGCGCCGAAGCTGTCATTGAGGATCAGCACCCGGGTGTCGCTGGCCGGTTGCTGCTCGGCCAGGTGGTTGAGCAGGTATTCGTCCGCCGCGTCGAAGGCTTGCAGGGGCTCGTTTTGCTGTTCGGGCTGGCGGATCAGGTCGAGCTGGGCGAAGGGGCTTGCAAGCAGCGGCATGGGGCGGACTCTAGGTAATCGGTGAATGTCCCGGCGGTGGGGGCTGTCGCGCGCACGGGAACCCTCGAACAGCGGCGGTGCGGGCCGTTCGAAGCGGGGCTGAATGGTACGTTTTTTTGCCGGGGATTGCCCGCGCTCTATGCCACTACAAACCGCCGGTGTTTCTGTCCGGCGCTTTGCGGGACACTAGAGCATCGCTTTTGTGGAGCCCGTCATGACCGCCAGTGAAGAAAAGTACACGCGCCAGACCCTGCTTGAAGTCCAGCCGTTGACCTCCAGCCTGTTCACCCTGCGCACCACCCGGGACGCGGGTTTTCGCTTTCGTGCCGGGCAGTTCGCCCGTCTCGGGGTGACCAAGGCCGATGGCAGTACGGTGTGGCGCGCCTATTCCATGGTGTCGTCGCCGTTCGATGAGTTTCTCGAGTTCTTTTCCATCGTGGTGCCCGGCGGCGAGTTCACCAGCGAGCTGAGTCGCCTGGAAGTGGGGGACAGCCTGCTGGTGGATCGCCAGGCCTTTGGCTACCTGACCCTGGACCGCTTCGTCGACGGTCGCGACCTCTGGCTGCTATCCACCGGCACCGGGATTGCGCCGTTCCTGTCGATCCTGCAGGACTTCGAGGTGTGGGAAAAATTCGAACGCATCATCCTGGTCTACAGCGTGCGTGAAGCCAAGGAACTGGCCTATCAGCAGCTGCTCGCCGAGTTGCCGCAGCGTGAGTACCTGGCGGAAGTGGCCCACAAGCTGCAATTCATCAGCACCGTGACCCGCGAGCAGCACCCGGGCAGCCTCAACGGGCGCATCACCCAACTGATCGAGAGCGGCGAGCTGGAGCGTGCCGCTGGCGTGGCACTGACCCCCGAGCATTCGCGGGTGATGCTCTGCGGCAACCCGCAGATGATCGATGACACCCGCGCGCTGCTCAAGCAGCGGGGCCTGAACCTGAGCCTGAGCCGGCGGCCGGGGCAGGTGGCGGTGGAAAACTACTGGTAATGAAAACGGCGCCTTCAGGGCGCCGTTGTTTTATTGCAGGGTCAGCCTCAGGGCTTGTTGTTCTGAGCCTTGAGCAGATCGCGGATCTCCCCCAGCAGCTCTTCTTCCTTGCTCGGTACCGGCGGCAGTGTCGGGGCCACGGCCTCTTCACGCTTCAGACGGTTGATCACCTTGACGCCCATGAAGATGGCGAAGGCAATGATGATGAAGTCGATGATGCTCTGGATGAACTTGCCGTACGCCAATACCACCGCCGGCGTATCGCCCGCCGCGGCCTTGAGCGTGACGGCCAGGTCCCCGAAGTTCACCCCACCGATCAGCAGGCCGATTGGCGGCATGACCACGTCGCCGACAAAGGACGAGACGATCTTGCCGAATGCAGCGCCGATGATGATACCGACGGCCATATCGACCACGTTACCTTTGACCGCGAAGGCCTTGAATTCACTTAGCACGCCCATAGGTTATTCCTTGTTACAGATGAGGTTGGTTACGGCAGTGTAATTCAGCAAAAAGCCTTTTGCCGACAGCCCATTTTGCAGTTCGCGGGGTTATCGACCGATAAACAGGCAAATAGTTTATTAAAGTGCCATCAGATCGCGCGCGATATACCCCGCCTTCAACGATATAACCAGAATATTCTGTCAATCGACGGGGTACGGCCTTTCTATTTATCTTTCAAATATTTAGCCACTAGCCTCTAGCAGGCGCATCGAGATGCGCCTTATATAACTAGAGGAATACAACATGACCGCTTCTCTTGGCCTTGGGAGTTTTTCCCAGCGACGCGTACTGGGCGTACTGGCCGCCAGTATGCTTTCCCTTTCCGTACAGGCTGCCACGCTGACCCGCGACAATGGCGCGGCAGTGGGCGACAACCAGAATTCACAGACCGCGGGCGCCACCGGCCCGGTGTTGCTGCAGGATGTGCAACTGATCCAGAAACTCCAGCGGTTTGACCGCGAGCGCATTCCAGAGCGGGTGGTGCATGCTCGTGGCACCGGCGCCCACGGCACTTTCACCGTGACCGACAACCTCAGCGACCTGACCCGCGCCAAGGTCTTCGCCGCCGGAGAAGTAACCCCGGTGTTCGTGCGGTTCTCGGCAGTGGTGCATGGCAACCACTCCCCGGAAACCCTGCGTGACCCGCGGGGCTTTGCCACCAAGTTCTATACCGCGGACGGTAACTGGGACCTGGTGGGCAACAACTTCCCGACCTTCTTCATTCGTGACGCCATCAAGTTCCCGGACATGGTGCACGCATTCAAACCGGACCCGCGCACCAACCTTGACGATGACTCGCGGCGTTTCGATTTCTTCTCCCATGTTCCCGAAGCCACCCGTACGTTGACCGAGCTGTATTCCAACTCCGGCACTCCGGCCAGTTACCGGGAAATGGACGGTAATGGTGTGCACGCCTACAAGTTGATCAACGCCAAGGGCGAAGTGCACTACGTGAAGTTTCACTGGAAGAGCCTGCAAGGTCTGAAGAATCTCGACCCGAAACAAGTGGTAGAGGTCCAAGGCCGCGATTACAGCCATATGACTAATGACTTGGTAACCCACATTAATAAAGGGGACTTTCCCAAGTGGGACTTGTATGTCCAGGTATTGAAACCCGAAGACCTGGCCAAGTTTGATTTCGACCCGTTGGACGCCACCAAGATCTGGCCGGATGTGCCCGAGCGCAAAGTCGGGCAGATGGTGTTGAACCGCAACCCGGCCAACGTCTTCCAGGAAACCGAGCAGGTGGCCATGGCACCGGCCAACCTGGTGCCGGGGATCGAGCCGTCGGAAGACCGCCTGCTGCAAGGCCGAGTGTTCTCCTACGCCGATACCCAGATGTACCGCCTCGGCGCCAACGCCCTGCAACTGCCGATCAACGCGCCGAAGAACCCGGTGAACAACGGCAATCAGGACGGCGCCATGAACCTGGGCCACACCAGCACCGGGGTCAACTACCAGCCGAGCCGCCTGATGCCGCGTGAAGAACCGCAGACCGCGCGCTACAGCCAGATGGCACTGTCGGGCAGCACCCAGCAGGCGAAGATCCAGCGCGAGCAGAACTTCAAGCAGGCAGGGGATCTGTACCGCTCCTTCAGCAAGAAAGAGCGCCAGGACCTGATCGACAGCTTTGGCGGCTCGCTGGCCACCACTGATGACGAGAGCAAGCACATCATCCTGTCGTTCCTTTATAAGGCCGACCCCGAGTACGGCACCGGCGTGACCCGCGTGGCCAAGGGCGACCTGGCCCGGGTCAAGGCCCTGGCAGCCAAGCTGAGCGACTGATCGCGCCAGCCTCACCCCGTCACGCCCGCCCGGGCGTGACGTCTTTTTCCGACAGAGGAGTCGCGCCATGCGTCTTTTTATAGCGCTGCTGTCAGTGGCCTGGTCGTTTGTCGCTTATGCGCAGCCGGCGGCCGAACAAGCGGCGAGTGCCGACCCGGTGGCGGTCAAGGTTCAGCTGGAACACTACTATTTCGATGCCGCCCGCCGGGGCGACGTGGCAATGCTCAACACCTTTATCGAGGCTGGTTACGCCCTCGATACCCAGGATGAAAAGGGCTACACCGCGTTGATCCTGGCCGCCTATCACGGCCAGGGCCCGGCGGTGGAGCGCCTGCTGGCCGCCGGCGCCAACGCCTGTGCCCAGGACAAGCGCGGCAACACCGCCTTGATGGGGGCGATCTTCAAGGGCGAGGTGCAGATTGCCCGGCGCCTGTTGGCCGCCGATTGCAGCCCCGACCAGCGCAACGGCGCGGGGCAGACTGCCGCCATGTATGCCGGGCTGTTCAAACGGGAGGAACTGCTTCAGGCCCTGGTGGCCAAGGGCGCCGACCTGAATGCCGAGGATCCCCTGGGCAATAGCCCCGCGCGGCTGGCCAGCGGGCAGATACGCACCGCGCCGTCGCGCTGATCCGTTCCAGCTGAGCTATCATCGCGGTTTTTGCCGGGGGTTCAGATGGCCAAGGCCAAGCGCATGTACGGCTGCACCGAGTGCGGCTCCACCTTTCCCAAGTGGGCCGGGCAATGCGGTGAGTGCGGGGCCTGGAACACCCTGACCGAGACCATGATCGAAAGCGGCGGCGCCGCGGCGCCTGCCGGGCGCACCGGCTGGGCCGGGCAGCAGGCGCAGATCAAGACCCTGGCGGAAGTCAGCGTCGAGGAAATCCCGCGTTTCTCCACCGCCTCCGGTGAACTCGACCGGGTGCTGGGCGGTGGCCTGGTGGACGGTTCGGTGGTGCTGATCGGTGGTGACCCGGGGATCGGCAAGTCAACCATCCTGTTGCAGACCCTGTGCAACATCGCCACGCGCATGCCGGCGCTCTACGTCACTGGCGAGGAATCCCAGCAGCAGGTGGCGATGCGCGCCCGGCGCCTGGGCCTGCCCCAGGATCAACTGCGGGTGATGACCGAAACCTGCATCGAAACCATCATCGCCACGGCCCGGGTGGAAAAGCCCAAGGTCATGGTGATCGACTCGATCCAGACGATTTTCACCGAGCAGCTGCAGTCGGCCCCGGGCGGCGTGTCCCAGGTGCGCGAGAGCGCGGCCTTGCTGGTGCGCTACGCCAAGCAGAGCGGCACGGCGATCTTCCTGGTGGGCCACGTGACCAAGGAAGGCGCCCTGGCCGGGCCGCGGGTGCTGGAGCACATGGTCGACACCGTGCTGTATTTCGAGGGAGAGTCCGACGGTCGCCTGCGTTTGCTGCGGGCGGTGAAGAACCGTTTCGGCGCGGTCAATGAGCTGGGGGTGTTCGGCATGACCGACCGCGGCTTGAAGGAAGTCTCCAACCCTTCGGCGATTTTCCTCACCCGGGCCCAGGAAGAAGTGCCGGGCAGCGTGGTGATGGCCACTTGGGAAGGTACCCGGCCGATGCTGGTGGAAGTTCAGGCGCTGGTGGATGACAGCCACCTGGCCAACCCGCGCCGGGTGACCCTGGGCCTGGACCAGAACCGCCTGGCCATGCTGTTGGCGGTGTTGCATCGCCATGGTGGCATTCCGACTCACGATCAGGACGTGTTCCTCAACGTGGTGGGCGGGGTCAAGGTGCTGGAAACCGCCTCCGACCTGGCGCTGATGGCGGCGGTGATGTCGAGCTTGCGCAATCGTCCGCTGCCCCATGATCTGCTGGTGTTCGGCGAGGTCGGCCTGTCCGGCGAAGTACGCCCCGTGCCCAGCGGTCAGGAGCGTCTGAAAGAAGCGGCCAAGCATGGCTTCAAGCGGGCCATCGTGCCCAAGGGCAACGCGCCGAAGGAAGCGCCGCCTGGCTTGAAGATCATTGCCGTGACGCGTCTGGAGCAGGCGCTGGATGCACTGTTCGAGTAATCATGCGGGTCTCTTACGAAAGGAAGCAGGTGCTATGGGCATGAGCGGATTCAAGGGCTGGGTAATGGGCTGGGGGCTGTTGGGCTGTTGCACTCTGGCCCTGGCGCAGACGGCCGAGGTGCCGCAAGGGTATCGGGTTGCGCAGCAGGTGCTGGTGGGCGACGGCTCGGTCCTGGAAGTGCTGGAGGACCTGCGCATCACCCCTCAACTGCACGCCGACAGCTGGGGCAATGGCCTGGATGCCGACAGCCTTGCCGACTCGGCGGATGAGCCTCCGGCTGCGCCGCTGGAAGCCCAGGCGCGCCTGGTGTCCGATGGTGGCGAGGTCTTGGCGCAAAAGTCCCTCGGCTACCCGATGGCCACGGTGGAGAAGGCCCCGCTCAACGGCCTGCCGTCCCCGGCATTTTTCCTGACCATCGACCAGACCGCACCCATGGGCAGCTACAGCGGCCCGGCCACGGAGGTGCTGATGCCGGAGCAGAGCCAGCTGGACCCGGTGCTGTGCCAGGGTGAAAGCGGCGAGAAGCAGCCGCTGGTGTTTGCCCAGACGGGCAAGGCGGCCTGGCGGATTGTTCCGTCCGTTGGTGGCGCCACGGAAAGCATCCAGCAGGTCTCATCCGCTTCATCGATGGACAATGAAGAGTTCGTCACGACCTATCGCACCTTCCGCTATGCCGACGGCCAGTGGACCGTCGCCACGCGCCAACAGGCGGGTTACTGGGACATGGAAAGCGAGTTCCCCGAGCCCGGGCTGTTTCCCTGACGGAGAGTCGCCCGGCCGGGGCGATCAGATATCGATCAGCGCCCCGAGCTCGCGCTCCAGCTCTTCCGGGTCCCCCAGGTTGAACTCGATCAGGCGCCTGAGGTGCTCGATGGAATCCAGGCCGATGTGCAGGCAGACGAAGCCCAGCTGGCCCCGATTGTTGTGGGCCAGTTGCACGTCCATGCGCACGTCGGCGTCGAGGCCCAGGTGAACATAGGCCTCGAAAGGGCGCGCCGGGTCTCCCAGCCAGGGATCGGGGCGCTCGATCAGCAAGCCTTTCAGCGACAGGTCCAGCAGCCGCACCGGCCAGCGATGGGTGCCTTGGCTGAGTTCGGTCCGGGCATCGAAGGCGATGCGTTTGAAGCGTCGGCGGTCGTCGTGTTGCTCGCTCATGGGCTGGCCCTCTGCATGGTGCTCTGAACTATAGACTCCGGTTCGTGACTGTCGCTACAACCGACCCCGGTGGCAATGGCGGTTGGTCAGGGTTCCGGGTTTTTGGGATCCCGCACCGTTCAGGCCTATCAAGAGCAAGAAAATAGCGCCTCATAACTTAAAAGAAGGCTCTAGACCAACGTGGGGGCTGGTCTTTGAGAGCAGTAGCGCTACACTCGAAACGCTGTTTTTCTATCCTCCTGGCTGGAATAAAAAAATGAAAAATAATAATAGCCCGCTACGCCATGTCCCTTGGCTGCTGCTGGCAATCGTAGGAGCTTGCGCCCTCGGCGTCGTTGCATTGCGTCGCGGCGAGGCGATCAACGCCTTGTGGATTGTGGTTGCCGCAGTGGCCATCTATCTGGTGGCGTACCGGTATTACAGTCTGTTCATTGCCAACAATGTCATGCAGCTGGACCCCGCCCGGGCCACGCCTGCGGTGGTCAACAACGACGGTCTGGACTATGTGCCGACCAACAAGCACATCCTTTTCGGCCACCATTTCGCGGCCATTGCCGGTGCTGGCCCCCTGGTGGGCCCGGTCCTGGCGGCGCAGATGGGCTATCTGCCCGGCACCCTGTGGCTGATTGCCGGTGTGGTCCTGGCCGGTGCGGTGCAAGACTTCATGGTGCTGTTCCTGTCCACCCGGCGTAACGGTCGTTCCCTGGGCGACATGGTCCGTGAGGAAATGGGGCGCATCCCGGGGACCATCGCGCTGTTCGGTTGCTTCCTGATCATGATCATCATCCTTGCGGTGCTGGCGCTGATCGTGGTCAAGGCCCTGGCCGAGAGCCCGTGGGGTATCTTCACGGTCATGGCGACCATCCCGATCGCGGTGTTCATGGGCGTGTACATGCGCTACATCCGCCCGGGTCGCATTGGTGAGATTTCGCTGATCGGCGTGCTGCTGTTGCTCGGCTCCATCTGGCTGGGTGGCCAGGTGGCGGCGGATCCGGTGTGGGGCAAGATGTTCACCTTCACCGGTATCCAGATCACCTGGATGCTGATCGGCTACGGTTTCGTCGCCGCGGTACTGCCGGTGTGGCTGATCCTGGCTCCGCGGGACTACCTGTCGACCTTCCTCAAGATCGGCACCATCATCGCCCTGGCGATCGGCATCCTGATCACCATGCCCGAGCTGAAGATGCCGGCTCTGACCCAGTTCACCGACGGCACCGGCCCGGTGTGGAAAGGCGGTCTGTTCCCGTTCCTGTTCATCACCATCGCCTGTGGCGCGGTGTCCGGCTTCCACGCGCTGATCTCCTCGGGGACCACGCCGAAGCTTTTGGATAACGAAGCCAACGCCCGCTACATCGGCTACGGCGGCATGCTCATGGAGTCCTTTGTGGCGATCATGGCCATGGTTGCGGCCTCGGTGATCGAGCCGGGCGTGTACTTCGCCATGAACAGCCCGGCGGCCATCGTTGGTGGCGACGTGGTGGCCGTGGCTCAGACCGTCAGCAGTTGGGGGTTCGTGATCAGTCCGGAACAACTGCAGGCGGTGGCCAAGGACATCGGTGAAAACACCATCCTGGCCCGTGCCGGCGGTGCACCGACCCTGGCGGTGGGTATCGCGCAGATTCTCCACCACGTCCTGCCGGGTGAAAACACCATGGCGTTCTGGTACCACTTCGCGATCCTGTTCGAGGCGCTGTTCATTCTCACCGCGGTGGACGCCGGTACCCGTGCCGGGCGCTTCATGCTCCAGGACCTGCTGGGTTCCTTCGTTCCGGCCCTGAAGCGCACCGAGTCGTGGACTGCCAACCTGATTGCCACCGCAGGCTGCGTGGCGCTCTGGGGTTACCTGCTGTACCAGGGCGTGATCGATCCGCTGGGCGGTATCAACACCCTGTGGCCGCTGTTCGGCATCTCCAACCAGATGCTGGCCGGTATTGCCCTGATGCTCGGCACCGTGGTGCTGATCAAGATGAAGCGCCAGCGCTACATCTGGGTCACTCTGCTGCCGGCCGTGTGGTTGCTGATCTGCACCACCACCGCAGGCTTCATCAAGCTGTTCGACGCCAACCCGGCGATCGGCTTCCTGGCGCTGGCGAAGAAATACAGCGATGCCCTGGCCAACGGCCAGATCCTCGCTCCGGCCAAGGACATCACGCAGATGCAGCACGTGATCTTCAACGCCTACACCAACGCGACCCTGACCGCCCTGTTCCTGCTGGTGGTGTTCAGCATCCTGTTCTACGCGCTCAAGGTCGGCATCGCCGCCTGGGGCAGCAAGGAGCGTACGGATAAAGAATCGCCCTATCAGGCGGTGCCGGATGCGTAATCGAGGATTGCAAACATGTTCAATGACCTGAGTCGCCTCGGTAAATACCTCGGTCAGGCCGCGCGCCTGATGGTCGGCATGCCCGACTACGACAACTACGTCGAGCATATGCAAACCAAGCACCCGGACAAGCCGGTGATGTCGTACGAGGCGTTCTTCCGGGAGCGCCAGGAAGCCCGGTACGGCGGCAAGGGCGGTCCGAAGTGCTGTTGAAACACAGCGTTTGAGCCACACCCAGGTAGGAGCCGGCTTGTCGGCGATAGCGATTCTTCGGGCGCTATCGCCGACAAGCCGGCTTCTACGTTTTTTGCGTGGGAGATCCTGTTTTGCAAAAGCCTATTCCCGTCACCGTGCTCAGCGGCTTTCTTGGTGCTGGCAAGACCACCTTGTTGCGCTACCTGCTCAAGGCCGAGCACGGCCTGAAAATTGCCGTGATCGAGAACGAGTTCAGTGACGCCGGCATCGACACCCAGCTGCTCGGCGAGCAGCCCGTGCAGGTCATGACCCTGGCCAACGGTTGCGTCTGCTGCACCATCCACACCGACCTGACCAAGGCCCTGTATCTGTTGCTGGAGCGCCTGGACAGCGGCGAGATAGCCTTCGACCGGCTGGTGATCGAGTGCACCGGGCTGGCCGATCCGGCCCCGGTGGCGCAGACCTTCTTCATCGATGAAGAGCTGCGTGAACGCTACATTCTCGACGGCATCATCACCCTGGTGGATGCCAAGCACGCCGAGTTCCACCTGACCCAGACCATCGCCCAGGCGCAGGTCGGCTTTGCCGACCGGTTGCTGGTGAGCAAGCGCGACCTGGTGGACGAGGCGACCTTTGAAGCCCTCAGCCAGCGCCTGACGCGGATCAACCGCCGGGCGCCGATCCGGGTGGTGGAGCACGGCCGGATCGACCTGGCCGAACTGCTGGATGTGCGGGGCTTCAACTTGAATGCCGATCTGGGCGGAGGCCTCAGCCTGCGGCCGGTCGCCAAGGCGCCGTCAGTGGACCGGATTTCCAGCCTGGTGCTGCGCACCGAACAGGCCCTGGATCTGGATCGCCTGAGCGAATTCATGAATGAGTTGCTGGAAGACCATGGCCGGCAATTGCTGCGCTACAAGGGCGTGTTGAATGTCATCGATGAGCCCCGGCGCATGGTGTTCCAGGGCGTGCTCAAGCTCTATGGCTTCGACTGGGACAGCGAATGGGCCGAAGGCGAAGCGCGCGAGAGCGTGATGGTGTTTATCGCTGACGATTTGCCGGAAGCGAAGATCCGGCAGGGCTTTGAGAAGATGCTGGGCGGCTGAGCCCTTCGCCGGCTTGCCGGCGCCTACAGGTCGGTGTCGGCGGGCGCTGTGCCTAGCAGGCGCTGCTCCAGGTGATCCAGGTGTCGGTTCATCAGGGCTTCGGCGCTTGCCACGTCCGCTTCTTGTAGCGCGTCAAGGATCCCTGAATGTTCCTGCCAGGCGCAGTAGTTGCGGGCCTGACCTTCGAACTGGGCGATGGCCAGGGAGGTCAGCGGCACCAGGCTGCCGAGGAACTGCGACAGGGGCCCGTTGCCGGCAAGCTCTGCCAATTGCAGGTGGAACTCCCCAGACAGGCGGATAGCCGGCCCGCGCTGGTCGCGGCCAATGGCCTCGCGCTCCTGGGCAATCAATTCGCGCAGCGGCTGCAGTTGGCGCCGGGGCTGTTGGCAGGCCAGGCGCACCAGGGTGATTTCCGTCAGGCGCCGGGCATGCAGGATCTGCCGGGTCTGTTCCAGGTCTGGAGCCGCGACCTGGGGGCGGTAATTGGGCCGCAGGATCACCACTTGCTGGTGGGACAAGCGCGCCAGGACCTGGCGGATGATGCTGCGGCTGACGCCGAAGGCCTGCCCCAGGCTGTCCTCGGTGAAGCGGCTGCCGGGGGCGATGCGCTGTTCCAGGATGGCGTCGAAGATCTGTGGGTAGACGTCATCCACCAGCAGCTTTTTTTCGCCGCACTGACGCCGCGGCAGGCTGGCCACCAGGATGAAGGGGTTGTTTTTCAGGGCGTAGCTGACCATGGCCTGTCTCCAGTCCAGTTGCTGACTCGGGGGTGATTACGAGGCGTTGTTGCCCAGGTGATCGTCCGGAATATTCAGTTCGATGCCCATGCGCTGGCCTTCCTGGAGGATGTGCCGACGCATCTCGGCGCTGGCCAGGGCGCTGTTCTTGTTGCGGATGGCCCGCACCACCGCTTCATTTTCCTCCAGGCGTTCGGCCAGGTGCTCGGGCGAATTGCGCAGGATCTGCGCACTCTGCTTGAGGGCATTGCTGGTCTGCTGCACCACGTTCTGGAAGATCGGGTTGCTGGTCAGGGTGAAGAGTTCCTCATGGAAGGCGATGTAGGCGTTGACTCCGGCTTCGCTGTCGCCGGCTTCCAGGGCTTCACGCATGTCCATCAGGGTCAGGCGCAGCTGGCCAACTTCCTTGCTGCTGATGGATTGCGCCACCAGCCCGACGATGAACGGTTCCAGGGTGTAGCGCAGTTGCAGCACGTCTTCGAGGCTGGCCCCGGCCACTGCGCTATCGCTGCCCTGCGCTTCGTCCAGGGGGGCGTCCAGCACCACCACGCCTTTGCCGGGCATGGAGCGCACCAGGCCCAGGGTCTCCAGGACGATCACCGCTTCGCGCAGGCTGGGGCGGCTGATGCCCAGTTGCTCGGCCAATTCACGTTGCCCTGGCAGCATGTCGCCGGAGCGCCACTGGCCTCGGGCCAGCGCGGCCCGGAGCTTTTCTACCACTGAATTCACCACTGTTGACGAGCTGATCACTGTTGACTCCATGAACGGTTGGTAGCGCGTTGTTGCCGCGCCGAGTGTTGTGCCTGCCAGTGACAGGCACAAGGCCAAATCAAAATTCCTGCTGATGGGCACCGGCCACCGGTTTGCGCGCCTGGAAGGTATAGCCCTGTTGGCCACTGAGCACCTTGTTGGCCCGTTGCACATCGATGTCCTTTTCCCAGCGAGCGATGGCCACGGTGGCCACGCAGTTGCCGATCAGGTTGGTCAGGGCGCGACCAATGCCCATGAACCAGTCCACCGCCAGCACCAGTACCAGGCCCACCACCGGGATCGCCGGGATCGCGGTCAGGGTCGCGGCCAGGATCACCAGCGCCGAACCGGGAATCCCGTGGGCGCCCTTGGAGGTGATCAGCGACACCAGGAGGATGGTCAACAGATCCGACATGGACAACGGGGTGCCGGTGGCGTTGGCGATGAAGACGATGGCCAGGGTCAGGTAGATGGAGAAACCATCGAGGTTGAACGAGTAGCCGGTGGGAATCACCAGGCCCACGGTCGAGCTGCCGATGCCCAGGTGTTCAAGCTTGCGCATGATCTGCGGCAGCACGGCATCGGAGGAGGCGGTGCCGAGGACGATCAGCAGTTCTTCGCGCAGGTACTTGAGGAAGGGCAGCATGCGCAGGCCCGACAGGCGCATCACCAGGCCCAGGATCACCGCGACGAAGGCCAGGCAGGTGAGGTAGAACAGGCCCACCAGGCTGCCCAGGTGCTGCAGCGAATCCAGGCCGTACTTGCTGGTGGTGAAGGCGATGGCGCCGAACACGCCGATGGGCGCCAGGCGCACGATCATGCCCATGATGCGGAAGATCACGTGGCTCAGTTCGTTGATCAGCCGGGAGATGCCCGAGGCCGCTTCACCCACCAGGTTCAGGGCGCTGCCGAACAGCACCGAGAACAGCAGCACCTGGAGGATGTTGTTTTCGGCAAAGGCGCCGATCACCGAGGTGGGGATCAGGTCCATGAGGAACTGGGTGGTGGTGTGCATGTGCTGGCCGCGCTGGGCGATGTCGCCCATGTCGGCGGCGGACAGCTGTTCCAGGTGAATATTGGCGCCGCTGCCGATGCCGGTGCTGAAGGCCATGACCAGGCCGATCACCAGGGCCACGGTGGTGAGGATTTCGAAGTAGATCACCGACTTGAGGCCGATGCGGCCGACTTTTTTCAGGTCGCCGGCACCGGAGATGCCGCTGACCACCACGCAGAACACGATCAGGCCGATGAGCATCTTGATCAGCTTGATAAAGCCGTCGCCGAGGGGTTTGAGTTGTGCGGAGTATTCGGGGAGGGTGAGGCCGCAGACGATGCCGAGCATCAGTCCGAGGACAACCTGGAGGAAAATCGAACGCGAGCACCATCTGAGCATGGGGAGGAATCCTGGTCGGTGTCCTGTCTGCCGTGCACGGGGAACGCGCAGCGGATGGAGGACTTAATTATTGTGGTCTTACCGGTATGTCCAGTGCAGGCGCAGTCTACGCTCGGGTTTTGTGGCTTTACAAGAAGGGTGACGCAAATTGGCATGACCGGTCTGACCAGTGGTTTTTCCTCTTCCGCTGGCGCTGCCCGGGAGTTTTCCACAGGCACAAAAAAGCCCGGCGCTGGGCCGGGCTTTTCATGCTGCGGTCTGCGGGCTGATTAAGCGCCGTATACCGGCAGCTTCTTGCAGATGGCCTTGACCTTCTCACGCACGGCGTCGATCACCGCTTCGTTGGAAAGGTCTGCCAGGATGTCGCAGATCCAGCCGGCCAGTTCCTTGCACTCGGCTTCCTTGAAGCCACGGGTGGTCACGGCCGGAGTACCGAAGCGCAGGCCGGAGGTGACGAACGGGGAGCGTGGGTCGTTTGGCACGGAGTTCTTGTTCACGGTGATGAACGCTTTGCCCAGAGCGGCATCGGCGTCTTTACCGGAGATGTCCTGTTTGATCAGCGACAGCAGGAACAGGTGGTTCTTGGTACCACCGGAAACCACGTCGAAACCGCGCGCGATGAACACTTCGGCCATGGCCTGGGCGTTCTTCACCACTTGTTCCTGGTAGGCCTTGAACTCAGGCTGCAGTGCTTCCTTGAAGCAGATCGCCTTAGCGGCGATCACGTGCTCCAGCGGGCCGCCCTGGGCGCCTGGGAATACCGCGGAGTTCAGTTTCTTCTCGATGTCGGCGTTGGCGCGAGCCAGGATCAGGCCGCCACGTGGACCGCGCAGGGTCTTGTGGGTGGTGGTGGTCACGACGTCGGCGAATGGCACTGGGTTCGGGTAGACGCCAGCGGCGACCAGACCGGCCACGTGGGCCATGTCGACGAACAGGTAGGCGCCAACCTTGTCAGCGATTTCGCGGAAACGCGGGAAGTCGAGGATCTGCGAGTAGGCGGAGAAACCGGCCACGATCATTTTCGGCTTGTGCTCGAGGGCCAGGCGCTCGACTTCGTCGTAGTCGATCAGGCCGTTGGCGTCGATGCCGTATTGAATGGCGTTGTACAGCTTGCCGGAGGAGGAAACGGCAGCACCGTGGGTCAGGTGACCGCCATGGGCCAGGCTCATGCCCAGGATGGTGTCGCCGCCTTGCAGCAGGGCCAGGTAGACCGCCGCGTTGGCCTGGGAGCCAGCGTGTGGCTGGACGTTGGCGTAGTCGGCGCCGAACAGCTCCTTGGCGCGGTCGATGGCCAGCTGTTCAACCACGTCGACGTATTCGCAGCCGCCGTAGTAACGCTTGCCCGGGTAACCTTCGGCGTACTTGTTGGTCAGCACCGAGCCTTGAGCTTCCATCACCGCTGGGCTGGTGTAGTTTTCCGAAGCGATCAGCTCAATGTGCTCTTCCTGGCGCTGAGCTTCTTGCTCCATGGCGGCAAAGAGATCGGCGTCGTACTTGGCAATAGTCAAATCACGGCTGAACATGGCGGTCCTCAAGGATCGGGGGCAGAAAAGGGAGGCATTCTAACCCAATGGGTTTTAGATGGCATATGAAAGGACATCATGTCGCACAGAAGCAGCGTTCAAGTGACGAAATGCAAGCTCCAAGCCGCAAGCCGCAAGCTGGCAGCGGATCGCTTTTCTCTTACAGCTTGCCGCTTGAAGCTTGCCACTGCTTTTAGTCGAACATGAACAGGGCGTCGTTGCTGAACTGCGCTTCGAAGCGATTGGCCGGCATCGGCCGGCCGAACAGGTAGCCCTGGACCTCGTCGCAACCATGTTCGCGCAGGAACTCCAGCTGTTCGTGGGTTTCCACGCCCTCGGCGATTACCGCCAGGTTCAGGCTGTGGGCCATGGCGATGATGGCGCGGGCGATCTGCGCATCCTGCTCGCCGGATGGCAGGCCGTCGACGAAGGTGCGGTCGATTTTCAGCACGTCGATCGGGAACTGCTTGAGGTAGTTGAGCGAGGAATAGCCGGTACCGAAGTCATCCACCGCGATGCTCAGGCCGAGATTCTTCAGGCCGTCGAGGATCTGCATCGCCTCGCTGACTTCGCGCATCAGGATACTTTCGGTCAGCTCCAGCTCCAGGCATGCCGGCGGCAGCCCGGTGTCCTTGAGGATGGTGGCAATGCGCATGCCCAGCTGGCCGTCGGAAAATTGCCGCGCGGAGATGTTCACCGAGACCTTCGGCACCCGCACCTTGGCCTGGTGCCAGGCCTTGAGCTGGCGGCAGGCTTCGCTGATCACCCAGTCGCCGACATCCACCACCAGCCCCAACTCTTCCAGGACCGGAATGAAATCCCCCGGCGGCACCAGGCCGCGCCGCGGATGCCGCCAGCGCAACAGCGCTTCGGCGCCGGTCAGGCGCTTGCCGTCGCCGCTGAACTGCGGTTGGTAATAAAGCACGAATTCTTCCTGCTCCAGGGCGTGGCGCAGGTCGCTTTCCAGCTCCAGGCGCTCCAGGGCGCTGGCGTTCATGTCCGCCTGATAGAACTGGAAGTTGTTCTTGCCGCGTTCCTTGGCGTGGTACATCGCGGTGTCGGCGTTCTTCATCAACTGGCTCAGTTCGTTGCCGTCCTGAGGGCTCAGGGCGATGCCGATACTGGCGGTGACGAAGAACTCCCGGCCTTCGAGGACAAAGGGTTTGACCAGGCTGGCGAGGATCTGCTCGGCCACGTGGATCGCCCGGTTGAGGGCCATCTCGCGGCTGGAACGCGGTTGCAGGAGCAAGGTGAATTCGTCGCCGCCCATGCGCGCCACGGTGTCGTCATTGTCGACGCAACCCAGCAGGCGCGTGGCCATTTCCTTGAGCATGCGGTCGCCGGCGGCGTGGCCCAGGGAGTCATTGATCGGCTTGAAACGGTCCAGGTCGAGGAACATCAGCACCACCCAGGATTTCTGCCGTTCCGCCGATTGCAGCGCGGTGTGCAGGCGGTCTTGGAACAGGGTGCGGTTGGGCAGGTGAGTCAGGGCATCGTAGTAGGCCAGGCGGTGGATGCGCTGCTCGCTGGCCTTGCGCTCGCTGATGTCGCTGAAGAAGCACACGTAGCTGGCCAGGTCGCCTTCGTCGTCGAGCACTGCGGTGATCCCGACCCACGCCGGGTAGTGCTCGCCATTGCGACGCTTGAGCCAGACTTCGCCTTCCCAGGTGCTGTGCTGGTTCAACTGCTTGAGCACATAGCGCAGGTGGGCTTCTTGCTGGTCGTCCACGGTGAGCATGTTCGGCAACTGATCGAGCACCTGGGACACCGCGTAACCGCTGACCCGGCTGAAGGCCTCGTTGGCCTGGACGATATAGCCGGCCGGGTCGGTGATCAGGATCGCCGAAGTCGAGTGTTCGAATACCGTGGCCGCCATGCGCAGGTCTTTTTCCGCCCGGCGCTGCTGGCTGATGTCGCGGCCGACCCCGAGTACGCCTTCGAAAGCGCCGTGTTCGTCCCACACCAGCACCAGGCGCAGTTCGATGGGGATCTTGCGGCCGTCGGCCCGCAGGCAATCGAACAGGAACAGCTGGGTCTGTACCTGGCTGCGCAGTTGCGCCAACTGCTCGGGCTTGTCCAGGGCCTTGCTGACCCGGTCCATCAGGGCATAGATGCCGGCCAGTTGCTGCGGGTTGGCGATGGTCGACTGCCAGCCGTTCTGGAAGATCCACTCCACGTCGTAGCCCAGCACGGCATGCACCGAAGGGCTGACGTAGTTCAGCGAGAGCTTGCTGTCGGTGGAGAAGATCACGTCGCTGATGCTCTCGGCGAGCATGCGGTAGCGTTGCTCGCTGTCACGCAGCGACTCGCTGGCCTCGATCTGGTCGGTGATGTCCTTGGCCACGCCGATGATCCGCGTCACCTGGTCGTAGCGGTCCCGGGCCAGGGCCTGCTCGCGGATCTCGAAGCGTCGCCACTGGCCGCTGCGGTGACGGAAGCGCAACTGGCATTGCAGCAACTGGGCATAGGCCGAGTGGCGCTGTTCCTGGCGCAGGCGGTGGTAGAGGTCGGCGTCTTCCGGGTGCAGGAGGATCTCCCAGAAGTACTCGCCCATCTGGTGCAGTTCGGTCTTGTTGTAGCCCAGGGTCTGGCCCAGGTGGTGGTTGCTGAAGATCATCCGCTGGCTGATCACGTCCTGCACGTACAGGTGATCGGGCACGGTGCGTACCACGTCGGACCAGAAGCCCTCGCGCTCCAGCAGCGACAGTTCGATCAGCTTGCGACTGGTGATGTCGCTGATGCTGAGGATCACCGCGCTGTAGTCCTCGACGGCTTCAGGCAGGCGCAGCACCAGCCACAAGTGCTGGTCATTGCCCTGGGCGTCGTTGAGCTTGATTTCCAGCTCCAGTTGCTTTTGCTGGTTGATCACCGCTTCGAGCAATTGGCTGCCGATGGCGCTGCTGTTATTCGGGCAGCCGTCGATCAGCAGTTGCCAGGCCTGTTCGCTGGACTCGACGTTGAGCAGGCGCAGGGCCACCTGGTTGACTTCGGTGATGCGCAACTCGCTCAGCAGCTGTTGGCGATGCTCCGGGTGGCTGGCTTGCCAGCGCTTGAGTTGGTCGCTGTTGTGCAGATGGTGCTTGTCGAGCAACCCCGGCAACCCGGCGATATCCATCACGCAGAGGGCGACGCCGGTGCCTTCGAAAATGTCCTGGTAACGCCGCCGACCTTCGTGCAGTTGGCGCTGGCGCCGGCGCATGTTCAGCAGGGCGATCACCGGCAGCAGGGAGAAGGCCAGGCCCAGCAGGCACTTGCCGATAAAGGCCGGCAGCAGTTCCTCGATCACTGCGCGCTGGTCGAACAGGCCGCGCAGTTGCCAGTCGCTGTTGCTCAAGGGCACCAGCAGCACGCTGCTGGCCATTTCGTCGGGGTCCAGCATGCCCGCGCTCGGGGTGCTGCGTTCGTCGCGCTTGATCACCTGGCGGCTGAGGCGGTTTTCGATCACCCAGGTGGGTTTGAAGCCTTCTTCGCTTTGCTTCACCAGCGCCTGCAGGAAGCTGGGGGCCAGGCGCAGGACCCAGTAGCCGTGGGTCGCGCCACTGGCCTGGTGCAGCAACAGGTGCACCACCGAGCCGTCGGCGGGGTTGCTGTAGTAGTAGCGCTGGGCGTGGCTGCGTTGCACCAGTTCGGCAAGCCACAGGGCGTCCTGGCTGTCGGCGGCGCTGTCGCTGAGGATTTGCCCCTTGCTGTCCAGCAGGGCAACGCTGCGTACGTCCGGCAGGGAGCGCTGGAGTTTCTGTAACAGTTGCTGTTGTTGCTGGCGGTCCTGCGGTGCCTCGACGATGGGCAGCAGGTTGAGGGTGATCTGGGCATTGAGCGCCAGGTTCAGGCTCAGGTGGTCAGCGAGGTCGGCGCTGTAGTCGATGGCGTGCTGGTGCTGGTCCTTGCGGGTCTGCTGCAGTTGATCGAGCAACTGCCAGAACAACAGGGCCAGGAGCAACAGCACCAGCGTTGCCAGTGCGCCTTTGAGTGTGCCTCGCATAGGATAGGCCGGCCCAGAGGCTTTAGCGCGCGCGGGCTGTGGCGAAATGACGTTGGACAAGCTGTGATCCTGCGGTTTGGCTGGGCTGGCGCGACGTGCACTATAAGCCGGACGCCCGAAGGGCGGCTAGCATGCCTTGAGTTGTGGCAAAGTGCCAGTCCCGCCTGGCTGGACCTGGATCGTGCATTGAGGTAGTTTTGCCGGTTACGCGGGAGCGTTCCAGCTCCAGACAATCAGGCTTTTTCCGCCCGTCGGTATTGACCATGGTCAATGCCGGCGCAGCGCATGGCCTGGCCCGGGCCCGGCCCGTTCTATTCATCCGTCACTGACGCTAGGTTCACCATGGCTCAATACGTCTTCACCATGCATCGGCTGGGCAAAGTTGTTCCGCCGAAGCGGGAAATCCTGAAAAACATCTCCCTGTCCTTTTTCCCTGGCGCCAAGATCGGCGTGCTGGGCCTCAACGGCTCGGGTAAGTCCACGCTGCTGAAGATCATGGCTGGCGTCGACACCGAGTTCGAGGGCGAAGCCCGTCCGATGCCGGACCTGAACATCGGCTACCTGCCTCAGGAACCACAGCTGGACCCGGCCAAGACCGTGCGTGAAGTGGTCGAGGAAGCGGTCAGCGTGATCAAGGACGCCCAGGCGCGCCTGGACGAGGTCTACGCCGCCTACGCCGAGCCGGATGCCGACTTCGACAAGCTGGCCGCCGAGCAGGCCAAGCTTGAAGCCATCCTGCAAGCCAGCGACGGCCATAACCTGGAGCGTCAGTTGGAAGTCGCCGCCGACGCCCTGCGCCTGCCGGCCTGGGACGCCAAGGTCGAGCACCTGTCCGGTGGTGAGAAGCGTCGTGTGGCCCTGTGCCGCCTGCTGCTGTCGGCCCCCGACATGCTGCTGCTCGACGAACCGACCAACCACCTGGATGCCGACTCGGTGGCCTGGCTGGAGCACTTCCTGCACGATTTCCCGGGCACCGTGGTCGCGATCACGCACGACCGTTACTTCCTCGACAACGTTGCCGGCTGGATTCTCGAGCTCGACCGCGGCGCCGGTATTCCTTACGAGGGCAACTACTCGGGTTGGCTGGAAGCCAAGTCCGATCGTCTGGCCCAGGAATCCAAGCAGCAGTCGGCCCATGAAAAGGCCATGAAGGAAGAGCTGGAGTGGGTGCGCAAGGGCGCCAAGGCTCGCCAGTCGAAATCCAAGGCTCGTCTGCAACGCTTCGAGGAAATGCAGTCCCAGGAATTCCAGAAGCGCAGCGAAACCAACGAGATCTACATTCCGGCCGGTCCGCGCCTGGGTGACAAGGTCATCGAGTTCAAGAACGTCACCAAGGGCTATGGCGATCGCGTACTGATCGACAACCTGTCGTTCAGCATGCCCAAAGGCGCCATCGTTGGCGTGATCGGTGGTAACGGTGCCGGTAAGTCGACCCTGTTCCGCATGCTCATGGGCAAGGAAACCCCGGATTCGGGCAGCATCGAGATCGGTGAAACCGTGCAGTTGGCCTGTGTCGACCAGAGCCGCGAGGACCTGGACGGCAGCAAGACCGTGTTCCAGCAGATCTCCGACGGTTCCGACCAGATCCGCATCGGCAACTATGAGATCCCGTCGCGTACCTACGTCGGTCGCTTCAACTTCAAGGGCGGCGACCAGCAGAAGTTCGTCAAGGACCTGTCCGGTGGTGAGCGCGGCCGTCTGCACCTGGCGCTGACCCTGAAAGAGGGCGGCAACGTCCTGCTGCTCGACGAACCGTCCAACGACCTCGACGTTGAAACACTGCGCTCCCTGGAAGAAGCCCTGCTGGACTTCCCTGGCGCTGCCATTGTGATCTCCCACGATCGGTGGTTCCTGGACCGGGTGGCCACTCACATCCTGGCGTACGAAGACGACTCCCAAGCCGTGTTCTTCGAAGGCAACTACACCGAGTACGAAGCCGATCGCAAGAAGCGCCTGGGCGAAGCCGCAGCGCAACCGCACCGTGTGCGGCACAAGAAGCTGGCCTGATCGGGTCGCAGCTTGAAAGAAACGGAGCCTTCGGGCTCCGTTTTTTTTGTTCGCTGGCTAGCCGGCGACGGGTTTTCCACGGCTCCCCAAAAACGTGCAACCTCGGCAATTTCTGCCACTAAACCAGTGCACAAAACCCCTGGAAATCGTCGTCATTTATATTTATTGCACCATTTAAATTCAGATCTGCGACATTTTGCGCTGTCACGGTGCGGATTGAATTGATAAAGTCCCGGGCAAATCTCCCCTTAACGACAATAAATTTGCCGAGACTTCCCATGATCGAATCCGTCGAAGATTTCCTCGCCCGCCTGAAAAAGCGCGACCCGGACCAGCCTGAGTTCCATCAGGCGGTGGAAGAAGTACTGCGCAGCCTCTGGCCGTTTCTCGAAGCCAATCCGCACTACCTGAGCTCCGGCATTCTCGAGCGAATCTGCGAGCCGGAGCGCACGGTGGTGTTCCGCGTTTCCTGGGTTGACGATCAGGGCAAGGTCCGCGTCAACCGCGGCTTCCGCATCCAGATGAACAGCGCCATCGGTCCGTACAAGGGCGGTTTGCGCTTCCATCCGTCGGTCAACATGGGCGTGCTGAAGTTTCTCGCTTTCGAGCAGACCTTCAAGAACTCCCTGACGTCCCTGCCGATGGGTGGCGGCAAGGGGGGCTCGGATTTCAACCCCAAGGGCAAGAGCGATGCCGAGGTGATGCGCTTCTGCCAGGCATTCATGAGCGAGTTGTACCGGCATATCGGTGCGGATGTTGACGTCCCGGCCGGGGACATCGGCGTGGGTGCCCGGGAAATCGGTTTCCTCTTTGGCCAGTACAAACGCCTGAGCAACCAGTTCACTTCCGTGCTGACCGGCAAGGGCATCAGCTACGGCGGCAGCCTGATCCGCCCTGAAGCCACCGGTTTTGGCTGCGTGTACTTCGCCGAGGAAATGCTCAAGCGCCGTGGCGATCGGGTCGAAGGCAAGCGCGTGGCAATCTCCGGTTCCGGCAACGTGGCCCAGTACGCAGCCCGCAAGGTCATGGACCTGGGGGGCAAGGTGATTTCCCTGTCCGACTCCGAAGGCACCCTGTACTGCGAGTCTGGCTTGAGCGAAGAACAGTGGCTGGCGGTGCTGGAACTGAAGAACGTGCAGCGTGGCCGGATCAGCGAGCTGGCGGCACGCTTCGGCCTGGAGTTCCGCGCTGGCAAGACCCCGTGGGACCTGCCGTGTGACATCGCGCTGCCCTGCGCGACGCAGAACGAACTGGACGCCGAGGCTGCTCATACCCTGCTGCGCAACGGCTGCACCTGTGTCGCCGAAGGCGCCAACATGCCGACCACTCTGGAGGCTGTGGATATCTTTATCGACGCGGGCATTCTCTTCGCCCCGGGCAAGGCCTCCAACGCGGGTGGCGTGGCGGTGAGCGGGCTGGAGATGTCGCAGAACGCCATGCGCCTGCTGTGGACCGCGGGTGAAGTGGACAGCAAGCTGCACAACATCATGCAGTCGATTCACCACGCCTGTGTGCACTACGGTGAAGAGAACGGCCGGATCAACTACGTGAAGGGCGCGAACATTGCCGGTTTCGTCAAGGTGGCCGACGCCATGCTCGCCCAGGGCGTGGTCTGAGCCGACTCAGGCCGGCTCGATGCGGATGATTTCGATCAACTGATTACCCGCTGGTCGTTGCCACAGAACTTCATCCCCCGGTTGTGCCCCCAGCAGGGCACGACCCAGGGGTGAGGCCCAGTTGATCAGGCCCCTGGCCGCATCCGCTTGATCCTCCCCGACCAATTGCACGCTGTGCTGGCGATCCTGTTCATCGGCGAAAGTCACCCGGCTGCCGATCTGAACCTTGTCGGTTGAAGTGGCTGCCGTTACCACCTGGGCGCTGTGCAGGCGCTGGGTGAAATAACGCAGGTCACGCTCAAGTTCGGCCACACGCTGCTTGTCGGCGGCATCCCCCCGATCATTTTGCTCGGTGTGCTGGCTGTGCAGCAGGGCGACTTTGGCCTGCAATTCGGCAAAGCCCTGGGGCGTGACGTAGTTGGGCTGGGCGCTGATCTGGCGCTCCACCGGTTGCTCGGCCTGGGCGGCGGCCTGATCTTCGTTGACGAAAGCGCGGCTCATGATGTTCTCCTTGAATGGAGGGGTGGACCATGGTTGCAGGCTTTTCAGCCGGGCGGTTGCCTGAAAACGACTTACGGCGAGCGATAGGCCCGGGCGGCGTCACGGTCCTTTTCCTGTCGCCAGGCCCGTTCCCGCTCGTCCCAATGCTGTTCTCGATAGTCGTTGCGCTCCTGATTTTCCAGCATCGCCCGGCATTGGCGGAAACCGTCGTCCCAGCCCTCGGCGTATTGCGGGTCCTTGAGGTAGCGCGGCACGTCCTTGCGAAACTCCCCGCTCATGGACCCCGCCGCCTGGCGTCCACTGACACAACCGGCATCGAAGCCGTCGGCAAAGGCCGGCGGATAGCCTTGCTTGAGCAAATACTCGTGGTTCGACTCACAACCACCGATCAGGGCCAGCGCCAGCAATGCCCAAGCGTAACGCCACATCGAGGAACTCCCAGACTTCACATGCGTGAAGTCTAGAAGGGCGATTGTCGGTGACGCGTGAAAACCTTGTCGCTAGCAGCTTGACCCTCACAGCTGCCGTTAATAGTGATACCACTTGAGTTCGAGCATGACCTCGTTGACCGGGGTCGCCAGTTGGCTGAACTCCCGTTGCGCGCTCAGCCGCAGGCCCAGGTTGCGCGACAGTTCCCACTGCTGGTTGAGGCTCAGGCTGCGGCGCACTTCGCCATTGGTGAAGTAGTCGCCCTTGGCTTCGACACTGAAGTTGCCCAGCGGATTTTTCCACAGCAGCCCGGAGTTGAAGCCCGCAGCCGGAGCGATGAAACCGGCAAAGTCGGCGTTGTGCTCGACGCGCACCGTACCCAGGACAAAGCCCAGGGTGTCCTCGCCCAGCTGCCAGGTGCCACCGGCCCCGCCGTTGACGTGGCTGACCAGGGTTTCATCGTCGTGCTTGCCCGGCACCCGTTCGAGGCCGCCGGTGACCTGCCAGGACCAGGGGTGCAGCAGCTCGTTGCGCGGGGTCAGGGAGCGGATGGTGGCCAGGTCCAGCTGTTGCAACTGCCAGTGATTGCCTTCGTACTGGCGCAGCTTCATCTGCAGGATCTCGATCTGCGCCCCCAGGGGGAAACCTTCGGCGTTGTCGTTCAGGTCGTGGTAGGCCATGCGCAGGCCGTATTCGGCGAAGGCCTTGTCATCCCGGGTGCCGACCCCCAGTTGCCAGGTACGCGACTGGTGGCCGTCCTCCGGCAGGCCGGGCTGCTGGATCTGCAGCTCGGGCGCCGGGTTCTGGTTGATCGCCCGCAGCAGTTCGAAGCTGCGTTGCGAGCGCTCCGGATCTCGCTCCTGGCCGTTGGCCCGGTAGCGTTCAAGGCGGTAGGCGGCGTCCACGATCAGCGCCTGGCGATCCCGTGGCAGGGCCTTGAACGCCGGGGCCTGCAGTTGCTTCTGGTCGGCGCTGACCTTGAGTACCCATTGCTGTTCTTCCGGGTCCAGGGGCTGGGCACGATTGAGCAGCTCCCGCTCCCGGGACGGGCGATAGTCGATCCGCTCCACCAGTCCGGCATCCTTGACCGCCTTGACCGTGTCGGTGGGAATCGCCGTCAGCGGGAATTGCTCGGTCAGGCGCAGGCCGGGGCGGGCCACTTGCAGCAGCTCCAGCAAGCGGTAGGAGCAGTTTTCATCGAAGAAAAAGTAGTCGAACTTGATCTGCTTGAGTTCCCAGACGTGTTCCACCATGCGTTCGGTTTCAACCTGGGTCAGGTTCAGGCGGTACTCCCACAGGTCGCGGTTTTCCAGGCTGCGGTATTCCGAGAGCTTCTCCTGGTAGGGCACCAGGGCGAACAGCCCGGGGTAGCCCCCCATCAGGCCCTTCCAGGCATAGAGGATGCTGTTGTCCGAGCCTTCGATGTAGGCGCCGAAGTTGATCGCGTAGCTGAGCAGGGCGGTGTGGTTGCTTTGCACGTCGGCCTGGTCGATGCGCAGCAGGGTGTGGCCGAACATCGACGACGGGCTGTTCAGGTAGGCGGCGGGGAAGATCATCACCGTGCTGTGGGGGGATACATCCTTGAACCACTGGGTGAATTCGGCGCAGTCCACCCGCGGCAAATCGTTCAGGCCCAGTTGTGCCTTGAGCCAGCGGGTGCGGGACGGGTAGACGCACTGGGCATGCCGGTCACCCGCGCCGGCCGGGGCGTAGAGGGCTTTCAGGGTCGCGGCCAGCTCGGCATCGGGGTGATGGGCGCCGTCCGCCGCCAGGAAGAACTTCGGGTCGCTGACGTAACTGCGCCAGCCACCGAGCTTGGCGGTCTCGTAATGACCGATGGAAATCCAGAAGGGGTCGTTGGCCAGTTGCTGCAAACGTTGAGGGTCGATCTGGGGCGCGGCATACAGCGGGGCGCAGACACAGAGCGCCAGGTAGGCAAGGCGTTTGAGCATGGTGGGCAACTTAAGTCGGAAATACAAAGGCCCAAGGTGGGCAAGGTCCGGAAAACAAAACCCGCTCCTCACGAGGAGCGGGCGGGGTCGAGCTTAAGCGGGGGTTGCGTATTTGGCCAGGCGAGCGTCGTTCTTCAGCACGGCCAGGGTATTGGTGTGCACGTCTTCGGCGGTCACGTCAGCCTTGCTGAAAATCTGCTGGAAGTGTTCGTGGGTGACCGCGGCAAAGTGCGCGCGATCTTCTGGGGCCACACCGAGTACCACGGCGTAGGTAGTCAGGGCTTCGCCTTGACCCTTGGCCATGTCTTCGGAGAGCTCGTTCATCATCCCGTTCATGGCGAACCAGGACTTGCCGCCGTAGGTCAGCGCGGAATTGGTCGAGCAGCCGTTGGTACCGGAGGTCATGCCGAACGTGGCGTTACCGGAGGTGCCGTTGGTGGTGGAGGCGAGGAAGTGCGCCGGAGTGCCGCGCTGCCCTTCGAACAGCATGTTGCCCCAGCCGCAGTCCGGGCCGCCTGGCGCCTGGGCCATGGCGTTGAGGGATACGGCGGTGAAAAGAGTACCGAGAAGAATCCGTTTCATAGCGTTGTTCTCTTTGTGTGCATACCAATGGACAGGGAGACTGGCCCTTGGGGGCGCCAGTGGGCCGGTTATCTATCCAGCCGCGCAGTTTGGAGTTTAGGCAGGTTCCTTGGGTTCCGTAATTTTTTACAAAACAATGCCTGCAACAGCCGGTTTTACTTGGCCCGGGCCCTGGCCTGCGGCTTGTCTATGCTTTCCCCTGAGCCGCGCCTTGCCAGCCGGGCATACCCGGCGCCAGAATGCCGCCATCTGCCCCGCCTGATGTAAGGAAGCCCGATGCCTGATCCTGTTGCTGCCAGCCTGCGTCTTGCGCCTGAAGCGCTGACCCGCCCTTTCTCTGCTGAACAGTTCAGCTTCTCCACCACCAATGATCTGGAGCCCTTCCGCGGTGTGCTTGGCCAGGAGCGTGCGGTCGAAGCCTTGCAGTTCGGCGTGGCCATGCCGCGCCCCGGTTACAACGTATTTGTCATGGGCGAGCCGGGCACTGGTCGCTTCTCCTTCGTCAAACGCTACCTGAAGGCCGAAGGCAAACGCCTGCAGACCCCGTCGGACTGGGTCTATGTGAACAACTTCGACGAGCCCCGGGAACCCCGGGCGCTGGAGCTGCCGGCCGGTGCCGCGGGCAGCTTCATCAGCGACATCAACGGCTTGATCGACAACCTGCTGGCAACCTTTCCGGCGGTCTTCGAACACCCTTCCTACCAGCAGAAGAAGAGCGCCATCGACCGCGCCTTCAACCAGCGTTACGACCGTGCCCTGGACGTGATCGAGCGCCTGGCCCTGGAAAAGGACGTGGCGCTGTACCGCGACAGCAGCAATATCGCCTTCACCCCGATGTTCGAAGGCAAGGCCCTGGACGAAGCCGAGTTCGCCCAGCTGCCCGAGGCTGATCGCGAGCGTTTCCACGAGGACATCTCTGCCCTGGAAGAACGCCTCAACGAAGAACTGGCGAGCCTGCCGCAATGGAAGCGTGAGTCGAGCAACCAGTTGCGCCAGCTCAATGAAGAAACCATCACCCTGGCCCTGCAACCCTTGCTCGCGCCGCTGTCCGAAAAATACGCGGAAAATGCCGCAGTCTGCGGTTATCTGCAGGCCATGCAGGTCTATTTGCTGAAGACCGTGGTCGAGCAACTGGTGGACGACAGCAAGACCGACGCGGTGGCGCGCAAGCTGCTGGAAGAGCAGTACTGCCCGAGCCTGGTGGTCGGTCACCCGGCCAGCGGCGGTGCTCCGGTGGTGTTCGAGCCGCACCCGACCTACGACAACCTGTTCGGGCGCATCGAGTACAGCACTGACCAGGGCGCGCTCTACACCACTTACCGGCAATTGCGCCCCGGAGCCTTGCACCGGGCCAACGGCGGCTTCCTGATCCTGGAAGCCGAGAAGATGCTCAGCGAACCCTTTGTCTGGGATGCCCTCAAGCGCGCCCTGCAATCGCGCAAGCTGAAGATGGAGTCGCCGCTGGGCGAGATGGGCCGCCTGGCCACGGTCACCCTGACGCCGCAGATGATCCCGCTGCAGGTCAAGGTGGTCATCATCGGTGCCCGCCAGCTGTATTACACGCTGCAGGACCTGGATCCGGACTTCCAAGAGATGTTCCGGGTACTGGTGGACTTCGACGAAGACATTCCGATGGTGGACGAAAGCCTGGAGCAGTTCGCCCAGTTGCTGAAAACCCGTACTTCGGAAGAAGGCATGGCGCCGTTGACCGCCGATGCGGTGGCGCGGCTGGCCACCTACAGCGCGCGGCTGGCAGAGCACCAGGGGCGTTTGTCGGCGCGGATTGGCGACCTGTTCCAACTGGTCAGCGAAGCCGACTTTATCCGCCACCTGGCCTCGGATGAAATGACCGACGCCGGCCACATCGAACGTGCACTCAAGGCCAAGGCCACGCGCACCGGGCGGGTTTCGGCGCGGATTCTCGACGACATGCTGGCCGGCATCATCCTCATCGACACCGACGGTGCCGCCGTGGGCAAGTGCAACGGCCTGACGGTACTGGAGGTAGGCGACTCGGCCTTTGGCGTGCCTGCGCGAATTTCGGCCACGGTCTATCCCGGTGGCAGCGGCATTGTCGACATTGAGCGAGAGGTCAATCTCGGTCAGCCGATCCACTCCAAGGGGGTGATGATCCTTACCGGGTACCTGGGCAGCCGTTATGCCCAGGAATTCCCCCTGGCGATTTCCGCGAGCATCGCTCTGGAACAGTCCTACGGCTATGTGGACGGTGACAGCGCTTCGCTGGGCGAGGCCTGCACGCTGATTTCGGCGCTGTCGAAGACTCCGCTCAAGCAGTGTTTTGCCATTACCGGTTCGATCAACCAGTTCGGCGAAGTGCAGGCTGTCGGTGGGGTCAACGAGAAGATCGAAGGCTTCTTCCGTCTGTGTGAAGCCCGTGGCCTGACCGGGGAGCAGGGGGCAATCATTCCCCAGGCCAACGTCGCCACTCTGATGCTCGACGAGAGGGTCTTGCAGGCAGTACGCGCCGGGCAGTTCCATGTCTATGCCGTGCGTCAGGCCGATGAGGCCCTGAGCCTGCTGGTGGGTGAGCCGGCCGGTGAACCGGATGCCGAAGGGCAGTTCCCCGAGGGCAGCGTCAATGCGCGAGTGGTGGAGCGGCTGCGGGTGATTGCCGAGATGATCAGCGAAGAGGACCTGAAAGAAGCGGAGAAGGAGATGGCCCAGGAAGCACTGGCCGACACCAAGCCGGCGTGATGCCTCGCGATGGCGAGGGCGTTGTCCCTCGCCATCGACGCCAGAGCGCTGGCGCCAATTTTTCAAAATAGACCATTCGGCGCCTGTTGGATGGGGCAACTTTGTTTATCAGGCTTTTCTTCTATTCTCAGGGCAAGGAGAACGACAGTCGTCGCTGGATCGAAACAGTCTTCTGTTGAAGGCTGAATAGTAGTTCTACCGAGGGTCGCCGCCATGTCGCGCAACCTTTGCCTCACTCGCCAATGCCTTGGCCTGGTCACCCGTATCGAATGCATTGTCCGCCCTTTGTCGGGGGACAACGGTATGTGGACCCTTCTCTTCGCCGCCGGAATGGCCGGCGAACAACCTTCAGCGATCAAGTCCCAAGGTCCGTTTTGCGGCCCGGTGGTGGCGGAGTCGATCCTCGATTCGATTGTTGAAAGCCTGACCACCCACGGCTACCAGCTGGCTGACGATCCGCAGATCTGGTGCCTGCATTTACAGGCCCAGTTGCGGCAGATCAACGGTGAGCGGGGGCGCAATGCTGGCGATTTCCAGTTCCGCCCCGAACAGTGAAGCCTAAGGCTGTGTCGGTTCGGCCTTTTCGAGTTTGACCTCGAAGCCATATTCGACGGGGTTGAGTTCGCTGCGCTGGTAGCTTTCCAGTTGGCTGGGTTGGCCGTAGAAGTAATGCACATCGAACAGCGCAGGGCCGTTGTTCGCGCTGCCATGGCTGACGGCGAGAATCTCTTTCAGGTACTGACCGCTGTCGTCCTTGGCGTAGAAGCGCCAGGCGTCTGAGGGAAAGAGTTTCTGGTCGACGATCAAGGCATTGCCCTTGAGCTCCAGGCCTTTGGGCAGCTGTTGGGCGCTGATGGTCTTTTTCTCGATGCTGGCCAGAAACAGCGGAATCGATCCGACCGCATAGGCCGGGGTTTCCGGAAATAGGTTCAGGTCGTAGGTGATGACGCCGCGCATGGGATCGATTTCGAAGGCTTCGTCCGGCAGTTCAATGGGTTCGCCGCGTTGCCCCTTGTCGTTCTGGGTAAAGAAGGTCAGCGGTGTGTCGCCGGTATTGAACTCCGAGCCCAGCAGTTCGTCATTGAACGTCCTTGGGTGGCTGAATTCGATGCGTGCCGCGCTGGCATCTTCCACTGACTGGCTGATGGTCACGGATTTTTTCAATGACTCTTCATCAAGCTCCGCGCCCTTGAGGTAGCTGGCGGCCTGGTCGTCATAGACCACCACGGGCATCGGCAGCGGCTGGATGGTCTTGTCGGTGGTCTGCCGGTCGAAGCGGTGCACCGGCAGGTCGAGGTCCTTGCGGGTCACGCTGGCCTGGGCAAAGTCGAGTACGGCAACCTCCAGCTTGTCGATCTGGCCATTGAAATACACCTTGGCGTAATGCTTGGTGTGCGCCTGGTCGAAGGCGTTCTGCTCATCCTCAAGTTGCTTCTCGAAGGCGTCGCTCCAGCTCTTCTGTTGTTGCATCTCGGCCAGTTGCTGCCGATAAAAGGCAATCTGCTGTGCGCTCTCGTTGATTGAGCCGGAGCGGGAAAGAATTTGCCCGCTGCTGTCGCGAGCCTGCGCCAGCAAGGGGTTGAGGGAGGCGTCGTTGGCTGCTTCAGGCAGCGTAGCGCTGTTGTTCAGTTCGATTTCGGCAGCGTTCTTCTCCAGTGCCAGCAAGGTCAGGGTGATGTTGCCGTCCTGGCGCGGTTTACCGATGTCAGCCCGAGTCAGTTCGAAATTCAGTGTGCGACCGGGGGCAATCACTTCCAGCTTGCCCTGCAGCGATACCGGTTGTGGCTGATTCTTGTTGTCCACTTCCAGGCCCTCGATAAAGGGGTAGCTCACGGTCAGGTCGTCCGGGTTGGTCAGGTTGGAGCTGGAAGGGCTGAGTTGAATTCCTGGGTCGGTTTCCGACCATTCTGGTTGGAAAGCGATGACTTTCTTGTTGCTCAGGGTGACGGACTGCCACTCCAGGCCATGGGGAAAGGGGAACTGCGCGGGCATGTTGAAACTGAAGGGGAACACCGGCTGCAGGTCGGTCAGGTAGTCGGAGTTCGAGGGTTTGCGCACCACGAACAGGCCATTGACGTAGGTGTCCACCAGGGCTTGTGTGCTGGGGTAGTGCTTGAGCAAGGCCAGGTTGTCGTCGCCGTATTCGGTTTCGATCGGCTTGCTGTCGAGTTTGATCTGCGCCCGCTCCAGAAGCAGCAGCGACCCGCCGAGGTCGGCGATGGCCTCTCTGAGTTTCGGGTCCTGGATGGCGTCCAGGGATTTTTCAAACTGTGCGGCTCTCTCTTCGAGGCTGGCCTGTTTCTTTTCTTCGCTGGGCGAGCAGCCGCTGCAGATCAGCAGCGTCAGACCAAGGCCGAGGCAGGCCAAAGGCAATCGCAAATCCATTTTCCAGTCTTCCTGTCCAATGTCGGTGAGCGGTGGCAACGGCTTCGACACTAGCAGAAAACCTGCCCGGAAAAACCCGTGAGTCAGGGGAATGTCTGTGGTTTATGGGCTTTTGGCGCGCTGATATACTCGCCGCCGTTTTTACACCGGGTGCGAGATTCAATGGAACGTTTTATCGAAAATGCTATGTATGCCTCACGCTGGCTGCTGGCGCCGATTTACTTCGGTTTGTCCCTGGGCTTGTTGGCGTTGGCATTGAAGTTCTTCCAGGAAGTCTTCCACGTCATTCCCAATGTGTTCTCCATGGCCGAGTCCGACCTGATCCTGGTTCTGTTGTCGCTGATCGACATGGCGCTGGTGGGTGGCCTGCTGGTGATGGTGATGATCTCCGGCTACGAAAACTTCGTGTCGCAACTGGACATCGATGAGGACAAGGAGAAGCTCAGCTGGCTGGGCAAGATGGACTCTTCGTCGTTGAAGATGAAAGTCGCGGCGTCCATTGTTGCGATCTCCTCGATCCATCTGCTGCGGGTGTTCATGGATGCCAAGAACACTCCCACCGAGTACCTGCTGTGGTACGTGGTGATCCACATGACCTTCGTGATCTCGGCGTTTGCCATGGGTTACCTGGACAAGCTGACCAAGCACTGAGCCAGCGTGTGAGCCCATTCCATGCCGCCCGCCCGTTGCGAAACGGACGGGCGGCGTCGTTTGTGGCTTGTGCTTTTTCCGGCTGGGGCATATCCCTGTAGAGGTCATGCTTTCAATTGCACGAGGTGCACTCATGAACCTGCAGGAAATGAATGCCTACGCCATTGCCGGTAAGGTCGACGAGTTGAACCTGATTTCGCTGGAAGGCGGGATCTACCTGCTTGAGGCGCGCATGCACGGAGCGGCGTATCCGTTGAGCGATGCCCATGGGCAGATGTTTCACTTGCGCTCGGTGGAGCATGCCCGGGAAGTCTTGCAGTCTTTTCCCAAGCTGCCGTTCAATTTGATTCACACCTCGGTGCATGACGAGATGTGCGGTTTGTCCGCCAGCGCTGAAGAAAGCCTGAAGGTGCCGATCAGCCTGCACTCCTCCTGGTAGTGCCGGGGCGGCGCTGATTATCGCGGAACATCTGTGCTAGTCTGCTCGCCCTTTTGGTTCCGGGCGCTCCGGAAGGCCCTGTGTTTGCACGGCCTTTCCCGAGCCGTCCGCACAGCGGAGCAGTGTCATGTCCGAAGTAAATCTGTCCACCGACGAAACTCGCGTCAGCTACGGTATTGGCCGTCAGCTGGGCGACCAACTGCGTGACAATCCTCCACCAGGCGTGAGCCTGGACGCGATCCTGGCTGGCCTGACCGACGCTTTCGCCGGCAAGCCAAGCCGCGTTGGCCAGGAAGAAATGTCCGCCAGCTTCAAAGTCATCCGCGAAATCATGCAGGCTGAAGCGGCTGCCAAAGCCGAAGCGGCTGCAGGTGCCGGCCTGGCATTCCTGGCGGAAAACGCCAAGCGCGAAGGCATCACCACGCTGGCTTCCGGTCTGCAATTTGAAGTGCTGACCCAGGGCGAGGGTGCCAAGCCATCCCGTGAAGACAGCGTGCGCACTCACTACCACGGCACCCTGATCGACGGCACTGTGTTCGACAGCTCCTACGAGCGTGGCCAACCTGCCGAGTTCCCGGTAGGTGGCGTGATCGCCGGTTGGACCGAAGCACTGCAACTGATGAACGCCGGTAGCAAATGGCGCCTGTACGTGCCGAGCGAACTGGCTTATGGCGCACAAGGCGTGGGCAGCATCCCGCCGCACAGCGTCCTGGTGTTCGACGTCGAGTTGCTGGACGTTCTGTAACCCCCGTAGGAGCCAGCTTGCTGGCGATGACGGCAGCGCACTCGCAGTCTGTTCATCGCCGGCAAGCGTGGCCCCTTGTCGGCTTTGCTTTCATAGACGGATTTTCGCGCCCAGGCCCTGGCCATCGGCGCCGGTCGGCCGCAAGGCTCTGGCATAGCAGAACAAAAACAGGTTGCGCACCAATTCCTTGAGTACCAGCGGTTCGCTGGAGCTCAAGCCATTCAGGTCCAGATCTCCCTGGTCCTGCAGCTCGCTCAGGGCTTCTTCTTCCAGTACCGCACAGACTTCCCCGGTTTCCCGATGCAGGATTCGCAGGTAAGGGTGTGGGCGGTCCAGCCAAGCATCAATCAAATAAGTCATGGTCGTCATCTCCTTGAATGGGGTTCAATGAGAATAATTCTTATTCAATGAATAGCAAGTGCCTATTGGCGGTTTCTGCTTTTTTCTGTGCGGAAATTGTTTTCGATCAAATCGACTGGCTTTTTGCCGGCAAGTGCTCGGGCTGATCGGGCAGGGAGGGAATTGGGTGGGGGAACCCTCTCGCGACGGGCGCGAGAGGGGGCTGAATCAGACCTTGCGGACGAACTCCGACTTGAGTTTCATCGGGCCGATACCGTCGATCTTGCAGTCGATGTCGTGGTCGCCATCGCACAGGCGGATGTTTTTGACCTTGGTGCCGACCTTGACCACCAGCGAGGTGCCCTTGACCTTGAGGTCCTTGATCACGGTGATGGTGTCGCCGTCCTGCAGTACGTTGCCCACCGAATCTTTCTTCACGGCTTCATCGGATACGGCTTCGGCTTCGCCGCTGGCGGACCACTCGTGGGCGCACTCAGGGCAGATCAGCTGGGTGCCGTCCTCGTAGGTGTATTCGGAATTGCATTTTGGGCAGGGTGGCAAAGTGCTCACTTAAGCTCCTCAAAGTCAGGATGGCTAAAAAGCGCACATTGTATAGGGTTTTGTCGGGGAGAGGGCGGTGGGGCGCTTCACTGGCGAGCCGGCTCCTACGGGTGAGTAGGAGCCGGGGCTGTTTAGTGCGTGCGGGCGACAGCGAATTCGCTCAGTTCCACCAGGGCGTCGCGGTACTCGCTGGGCGGAAGGGCTTCCAGGCAAGTGATGGCGCGAGCGACATAGTCGCGTGCCAGTTGTGCGGTGTAGTCCAGGGAACCCGAGGCCTCGACGGCGGCACGGATGCTTTCCAGATCTTCGATCCCGCCTTTCTGGATGGCCTGGCGAACCAGGGCCGCCTGCTCTGGGGTGCCTTCGCGCATGGTGTAGATCAGCGGCAGCGTCGGTTTGCCTTCCGCCAGGTCGTCACCGACGTTCTTGCCCAGCGTCTCGGCATCGCCGCGGTAGTCCAGCAGGTCATCGACCAGTTGGAAGGCCACGCCCAGGTGGTCACCAAAGGTGCGCAGGGCTTCTGCCTGTTCCGCGGTGGCGCCCGCCAGGGCTGCAGCGCTGTGGGTCGAGGCTTCGAAGAGCATCGCGGTCTTGCCGCGGATGACCTCCATGTAGGTTTCTTCGGTGGTGCTGGCGTCACGCACCTTGGACAGCTGCAGGACTTCGCCTTCGGCGATGATCCGCGTGGCCTGGGACAGGATGCGCATCACTGGCATCGAGCCCAGCTCGACCATCATTTCGAACGAGCGCGAGTACAGGAAGTCGCCCACCAGTACGCTGGGTGCGTTGCCCCACATAGCGTTGGCGGTGGAACGGCCACGGCGCATGCCGGACATGTCGACCACGTCGTCGTGCAGCAAGGTGGCGGTGTGCAGGAACTCGATGGTGGCGGCCAGCAGGCGCAGGTCATCGCCTTCGCGGCCCAGGGCCTTGCCACACAACAGCACCAATAAAGGACGCAGGCGCTTGCCTCCGGCCGAGGTGATGTAATCGCCGATTTTCGAAACCAGCGGAACTCGGGAAGTCAGCTGTTTCTTGATGATGCCGTCGACGGCGCTAAAATCGTCCGCCACCGCGCGGTAGAAAGCTTGGGGTTGCATCAGCGACAGGTGCTCCAGAAGGGTTGCGCGGCATGCTAGGACCCGCGTCCGTGGGTGTCAAGGCGCGGTCCCGGGCGGTTAGAGCCCCGATGGGCTGTAATTTGTCAGGGTAAAACACTGGGGTATAGTCACCCGCTGTCATTAAAGCCTGGTTTCAGGAGGCTTCAGTTGTTGGCCGCAGGGTCCTCTGCGCTACCTGGCGCTGCCTGAGCGGCACTTGCAAGGCCATTGAGCCTTGCGTACAATCGCGCACCCTGAACTTCCTGGGCAGCACCTGCCTTACGCAATTGCACTTGGGCCGTTCCAGCCCCATGCAGCCATGCCAGCCAATACCTCTTCTTATAAAGAGCTGGGTGAGCAGGATTATCGGAGAAATACCATGTACGCAGTAATCGTTACCGGCGGTAAGCAATACAAGGTCGCTGAAGGTGAATACCTGAAGATCGAAAAACTGGAAGTCGCTACTGGCGAATCCGTGACTTTTGACCGCGTTCTGTTGGTCGCCAACGGCGACGACGTGAACATCGGCGCACCTGTTGTTGCTGGCGCAACCGTCAAGGCTGAAGTGATCTCCCAAGGTCGTCACGATAAAGTCCGCATCATCAAGTTCCGTCGCCGTAAGCACCACATGAAGCGTATGGGCCACCGCCAGTGGTTCACCGAGATCAAAATCACCGGTATTCAGGCTTAATTTCAGCCTAATTCCTCACTAGGAGAATTGAACTCATGGCACACAAAAAAGCTGGTGGTAGTACCCGTAACGGTCGCGACTCAGAAGCCAAACGCCTTGGCGTGAAGATGTATGGCGGCCAGGTCATCAAGGCCGGCAACATCATCGTGCGTCAGCGCGGCACCCAATTCCACGCTGGCTACGGCGTTGGCATGGGTAAAGATCACACCCTCTTCGCGAAAATCGAAGGCGTGATCAAGTTTGAAGTAAAAGGCGCCTTCGGTCGTCGTTACGTGAGCGTCGTCGCAGCTTAATTGCGCGATCGCTGGAAAAGCCCTGTCTCGCGACGGGGCTTTTTCGTTTGTGGGATGAGTCTCTTGCAAAACTGTTTGTACGAGCTGCCAGCGTTGGATGTTTCGGTCGTTGATTGAGGTCGCTGCGCTCATTTTTGCAAGAGTCTTATGTCTTAGTGCTTTTCAGCTCGCCCGTGTGGCGAGAGGCGTTTGAACATGAAGTTTGTTGATGAAGTATCGATTCGAGTAAAAGCTGGCGACGGCGGCAATGGCTGCATGAGTTTCCGTCGGGAAAAATTCATCGAGAACGGTGGTCCCAACGGCGGTGATGGTGGTGACGGTGGCTCGATCTATATGGTCGCCGACGAGAACCTCAATACCCTGGTGGACTACCGTTACACCCGGCACTTCGATGCCGAGCGCGGTTCCAACGGTGGCAGCACCGACTGCACCGGCAAGAAGGGTGAAGACCTGGAGCTGCGGGTTCCGGTTGGAACCACGATCATCGATGCTGGTACTCAGGAAGTGATTGGCGACCTGACCAAGGCGGGCCAGCGGCTGATGGTGGTGCAGGGCGGCTGGCACGGTCTGGGTAACACTCGTTTCAAGTCCAGTACCAACCGTGCGCCGCGCCAGACCACTCCGGGTAAGCCGGGTGAGCAGCGCGATCTCAAGCTGGAGCTGAAAGTGCTGGCGGACGTTGGTCTGCTGGGCTTGCCGAATGCCGGCAAAAGTACCTTTATCCGTTCGGTTTCCGCGGCCAAGCCCAAGGTTGCTGATTACCCGTTCACCACGCTGGTGCCGAACCTGGGGGTGGTCAGCGTCGATCGCTGGAAGAGCTTTGTGATTGCCGACATTCCGGGGCTGATCGAAGGTGCTTCCGATGGTGCTGGCCTGGGGATTCGCTTCCTCAAGCACTTGGCGCGCACGCGTATCCTGCTGCACCTGGTGGACATGGCTCCGCTGGATGAAAGCAGCCCTGCGGATGCGGCGGAAGTGATCGTCAACGAGCTGGTCAAGTTCAGTCCATCCCTGGCTGAGCGCGAGCGCTGGCTGGTGCTGAACAAGAGCGACCAGATTCTCGAGGAAGAGCACGAGGAGCGGGTCAAGGAGATCGTTGATCGTCTGGAGTGGACGGGGCCGGTGTATGTGATTTCGGCTATCTCCAAGGATGGCACCGAGCGCCTGAGTCGCGACATCATGCGCTACCTGGAAGATCGTGCCGATCGCCTGGCGGCCGACCCGGCATATGCTGACGAGCTGGCCGAGCTGGATCAGCGCATCGAAGACGAGGCGCGTGCTCAGTTGCAGGCGCTGGATGATCAGCGTGCGCTGCGTCGTAGTGGTGTGAAGAGCGTCCATGACATCGGCGACGATGACTGGGATGAAGAGGATGTGGATGACGAGGATGGTCCGGAAATCATCTACGTTCGCGACTGATCCTGTCCTGGTGGGCTGGCCCGCGAAGACGGTTTATCTGGTCTGGCGCGGTGTTATCATCGCTGCCAGCCAGCTCCCAAGGCGCCGCTCATTCGAGCGGCGTTTTGGTGTCTGCAAGGTGTAAATACGAATAACCCCATGAGTGGCGCTCGGTCGCGCCGCTCGCTGGCAAAGGTTGAATGAGATGCGGAGCAAGGTGACGGGTGCGCAACGCTGGGTCGTGAAGATCGGCAGCGCGCTGCTGACGGCGGATGGCAAAGGGCTGGATCGCGCTGCAATGGGCGTGTGGGTCGAGCAGATGGTGGCCTTGCATGAGGCTGGCGTCGAGTTGGTGCTGGTTTCCTCTGGCGCGGTGGCGGCCGGCATGAGTCGCCTGGGCTGGACTGCACGACCGAGTGCAATGCATGAGCTGCAGGCTGCCGCGGCCATTGGTCAGATGGGGCTGGTGCAGGCCTGGGAGTCGAGCTTTGCTGAGCATGGCCGGCACACTGCGCAGATTCTCCTGACTCATGACGACTTGTCCGATCGCAAGCGTTACCTGAATGCCCGTAGTACCTTGCGCGCGCTGGTGGAGCTCAAGGTAATTCCGGTGATCAATGAGAATGACACCGTGGTGACCGACGAGATCCGCTTTGGCGACAACGACACCCTGGCGGCGTTGGTGGCCAACCTGGTGGAAGCTGATCTGCTGGTGATTCTTACCGATCGTGACGGCATGTTCGATGCTGACCCGCGCAACAATCCCGATGCCCAGTTGATCTACGAGGCGCGGGCCGATGATCCGGCGCTGGATGCGGTGGCGGGTGGTACGGGTGGTGCGCTGGGGCGTGGCGGTATGCAGACCAAGCTGCGCGCGGCGCGGCTGGCGGCGCGTTCCGGGGCGCACACAGTCATTGTGGGTGGTCGTCTGGAGCGGGTGCTGGATCGCCTCAAGGCTGGCGAGCGCATCGGTACTTTGCTGTCGCCGGAGCGCGGCATGCTTGCGGCGCGCAAGCAGTGGCTGGCGGGGCATCTGCAGACCCGTGGCACCTTGGTGCTGGATGAAGGGGCTGTATCGGCACTGTCCCAGGGCAACAAGAGCCTGTTGCCGGTGGGGGTCAAGCAGGTTCAGGGTGGCTTCCGGCGTGGCGAGATGGTGGTTTGCGTGGCTCCGGATGGGCGTGAGATCGCCCGAGGCCTGGCCAACTACAGTGCGCTTGAGGCGCAGAAGATCATTGGTCAGCCATCGGATGCGATTGTTGGTGTGCTGGGTTACATGGCGGAGCCGGAGCTGGTGCACCGCGATAACCTGATTCTGGTGTAAGTGGCGTAAGGAAAAAGCGAATGCGCGTAGCAAAAGGATTATTGGGCTTGCTCTTGGCGATGCCGTTCATGGCGTCGGCGGAAGAGATTGGTCAGGTGTCCACGGTGTTCAAGTTCGTTGGGCCGAATGATCGGATCGTGGTCGAGGCCTTCGATGATCCCAAGGTTGATGGTGTGACGTGCTACCTGTCGCGAGCCAAGACCGGAGGGCTCAAGGGTGGTCTGGGGCTGGCGGAGGATCGTGCCGAGGCGTCCATCGCCTGTCGCCAGGTAGGGTCTATCGCCTTCAAGGGTGAGCTCAAGGATGGCGAGGAGGTGTTCAAGGAGCGTACTTCGCTGGTGTTCAAGACCATGCAGGTGGTGCGTTTCCTGGACAAGAAGCGCAATACCTTGGTGTATCTGGTCTACAGCGATCGCCTGATCGAGGGCAGTCCGCAGAATGCCGTGACGGCAATCCCGATCCTGCCCTGGCCGCACCAGTAGCGGATTGTCTCCTGATGGGCTGGCTCCAGTTGATGGTGGGGCTGGCTTGTCAGGTGGGTAAATCGCAGGCAATAAAAAACCGACCCTTGGGTCGGTTTTTTAACAAGCGTGTCGCTTAGGCTGCAGCAGCAAGGTTCAGAGCCTTGATGTGGCCATTCAGACGACCTTTATGGCGAGCGGCCTTGTTCTTGTGGATGATGCCTTTATCGGCCATGCGGTCGATAACTGGCACAGCCAGAACATAAGCAGCTTGCGCTTTTTCAGCGTCTTTTGCGTCGATGGCTTTAACCACATTCTTGATGTAGGTACGAACCATGGAACGCAGGCTGGCGTTGTGGCTGCGACGCTTCTCAGCCTGTTTTGCACGTTTTTTGGCGGAAGGTGAGTTGGCCACCGTCGAGCTCCTCGAAAGACTTTTTGGGAAATAGCAAACAAAATAGGCCGCGAATCATGCCGATGAGTTGAAGTCTTGTCAAGGGCAGGTGATGCGTTCCGCTGAGTGGTCGATCTGAAGAGGCGGGATATTTATTTCCGGCGCTTGACCTGTAAACTCGCGAGCTTTGGCTCTGTGCTGTTGCGGCGCGGAGTATCGCATAAGTGGGTGTCTTTTCGCCTGCTGTTTATCTACAAGGCGCAAAACCTTTTCATGAACCTGCTCAAGTCGTTGGCTGCCGTCAGCTCTATCACGATGCTTTCCCGGGTACTGGGGTTTGTGCGTGACACCATCATTGCGCGCACATTTGGCGCCGGGATGGCCACCGATGCCTTCTTCATCGCCTTCAAACTGCCCAACCTGTTGCGGCGAATCTTCGCCGAGGGAGCCTTCTCCCAGGCGTTCGTGCCGATCCTGGCGGAATACAAAAGCCAGCAGGGGGAAGAGGCCACTCGTACTTTCATTGCCTATGTTTCGGGCTTGCTGACCCTGGTCCTGGCGCTGGTGACGGCCCTGGGCATCATTGCCGCACCCTGGGTGATCTGGGCTACTGCCCCGGGCTTTGTCGACTCTCCGGAAAAGTTCGCCCTGACCTCCGATCTGCTGCGGGTCACCTTTCCTTATATATTGCTGATCTCGCTGTCATCCCTGGCGGGGGCGATCCTCAACACTTGGAACCGCTTCTCGGTGCCGGCCTTTGTGCCGACCCTGCTCAACGTCAGCATGATCATCTTCGCGGTGTTCCTGACCCCGTACTTTGATCCGCCGGTAATGGCCCTGGGCTGGGCGGTACTGGCCGGCGGCCTGGCGCAGTTGCTCTATCAGCTGCCGCACCTGAAGAAGATCGGCATGTTGGTGCTGCCGCGTCTGAACCTACGAGATACCGGGGTCTGGCGGGTGATGAAGCAGATGCTGCCGGCGATTCTCGGGGTCTCCGTGAGCCAGATCTCGTTGATCATCAACACCATCTTCGCCTCCTTCCTGGTGGCCGGATCGGTGTCCTGGATGTATTACGCCGACCGCTTGATGGAGCTGCCTTCCGGGGTGCTGGGCGTGGCCCTGGGTACCATCCTGCTGCCGACCCTGGCCAAGACCTATGCCAGCCAGGACCGTCATGAGTATTCGCGCATTCTCGATTGGGGCCTGCGCCTGTGTTTCATTCTGGTGCTGCCGTGCTCCCTGGCCCTGGGGATCCTCGCCGAGCCGCTGACCGTGTCGCTGTTCCAGTACGGCGAATTCAGCGCTTTCGACGCGTCCATGACCCAGCGGGCACTGGTGGCTTATGCGGTGGGTTTGCTGGGGATCATTGTGATCAAGGTGCTAGCGCCGGGCTTCTATGCACAGCAGAACATCCGCACCCCGGTGAAAATCGCCATCTTCACGCTGGTTGTCACCCAGTTGCTCAACCTGGCCTTTATCGGCCCGTTGAAGCACGCAGGCCTTGCCCTGGCGATCAGCGCCGGGGCTTGTATCAACGCAGGCCTGCTGTTCTATCAACTGCGCAAGCAGCAGATGTTCCAGCCGCAGCCTGGCTGGGGGCGCTTTACCTTGAAACTGCTGTTGGCCGTGGCGGTCATGTCCGCGGTATTGCTGGGGCTGATGCATTTCATGCCGGCCTGGGATCAAGGTCACATGCTCCAGCGTTTTCTGCGCCTGGGCGTGCTGGTAGTGGCTGGGGTGGTGGCGTATTTCGGCATGTTGGCCCTGCTGGGCTTCCGTTTGCGCCACTTCAATCGCAAGGCCTTGAACTGACGGCTGTTTAGTCGTCAGGGCGGGGCAGACATCGGTTTTGTCGGTTCAACCACATTGGCGTACGGTGCTGCCTGTCGTCGGCCGCCGGGTGTGGTTATAATCGACCACTTTATGAGCAAGAAGCGCGTTATGCAGCTGGTTCGAGGCCTCCACAATCTGCGCCCCCAGCATCGGGGCTGCGTCGCCACTATTGGCAACTTTGACGGTGTTCACCGTGGCCACCAGGCTATCCTGGGCCGGCTGCGTGAACGTGCGCTCGAGTTGGGCGTGCCCAGCTGCGTGGTGATATTCGAGCCCCAGCCGCGGGAGTTCTTTGCTCCCGAGACCGCTCCGGCCCGCCTGGCTCGCTTGCGTGACAAGCTGCAACTGCTGGCCCAAGCCGGTGTCGACCGGGTGTTGTGCCTGGCCTTCAACCAGCGCTTGAGCAAGCTCAGCGCCAGCGAGTTCGTCGAGCGAATTCTGGTGGACGGTCTGGGGGTGCAACACCTGGAAGTGGGGGATGACTTCCGCTTCGGCTGCGACCGGGTTGGCGATTTCGACTTCCTGCAGCAGGCCGGCGCGACCCACGGTTTTACCGTCGAGGCCGCGCAGACCGTCGAGCTTGATGGCTTGCGCGTCAGCAGCACCCAGGTCCGCAATGCCCTGGCCGCCGCCGATTTCGAGTTGGCCGAGCGTCTGCTCGGGCGCCCGTATCGGATTGCCGGGCGGGTGTTGCACGGCCAGAAACTGGCGCGCCAGTTGGGCACGCCGACTGCCAACGTGCAATTGAAGCGTCGTCGCGTGCCGCTCTCCGGGGTGTACCTGGTGAGCGTCGAAATCGACGGCGAGACCCGGCCCGGCGTCGCCAATATCGGCGTGCGGCCCACGGTTGCAGGTGATGGCAAGGCCCACCTGGAAGTTCATCTTTTAGATTTTGCCGGCGATCTGTATGACCGGCGTTTGACGGTGGTTTTCCACCACAAGCTGCGTGAAGAGCAGCGTTTCGCCTCCCTGGAGGCGTTGAAGACGGCGATCAATGCGGATGTTGCCGCCGCCCGTGCCCAAGTGGCACGTATCCATAGCGCCAATCGCTAATGAAGAGCCTTAAATGACCGACTATAAAGCCACGTTAAACCTTCCGGACACCGCCTTCCCAATGAAGGCCGGCCTGCCTCAGCGCGAACCACAGATTCTGCAGCGTTGGGACAGCATTGGCCTGTACGGAAAGTTGCGCGAGATTGGCAAGGATCGTCCCAAGTTCGTCCTGCACGACGGTCCTCCCTATGCCAACGGCTCGATTCACATCGGTCATGCGGTCAACAAGATTCTCAAGGACATGATCATCCGCTCGAAAACCCTGGCGGGTTTCGACGCACCTTATGTTCCGGGCTGGGACTGCCACGGCCTGCCGATCGAGCACAAGGTCGAGGTGACCCACGGCAAGAACCTGTCCTCGGACCAGACCCGCGAGCTGTGCCGCGCCTACGCCTCCGAGCAGATCGAAGGGCAGAAGGCCGAGTTCATCCGCCTGGGCGTGCTGGGTGACTGGGCCAACCCTTACAAGACCATGAACTTCGCCAACGAGGCTGGCGAGATCCGTGCCCTGGCGGAAATGGTCAAGGGTGGTTTCGTGTTCAAGGGCCTGAAGCCGGTGAACTGGTGCTTCGACTGCGGCTCGGCCCTGGCCGAAGCGGAAGTCGAGTATCAGGACAAGAAGTCCGCCACCATCGACGTGGCCTTCCCGATTGCCGACGAAGCCAAGCTGGCTGGCGCTTTTGGCCTGGCCAAGCTGGCCAAGCCCGCTGCCATCGTGATCTGGACCACCACCCCGTGGACCATCCCGGCCAACCAGGCGCTGAACGTCCATCCGGAATTCAACTACGCCCTGGTGGATGCCGGCGAGCGCCTGCTGGTGCTGGCCGAAGAACTGGTTGAGTCCTGCCTGGCTCGCTACAACCTGGAAGGCTCGGTGATTGCCACCGCCCCGGGTTCGGCCCTGGAACTGATCAATTTCCGTCATCCGTTCTACGATCGCCTGTCGCCGGTGTACCTGGCCGAATACGTGGAGCTGGGCGCTGGCACCGGTGTGGTTCACTCGTCCCCGGCCTACGGTGAAGACGACTTCGTGACCTGCAAGCGCTACGGCATGGTCAACGACGACATCCTCAATCCGGTACAGAGCAACGGCGTCTACGCGCCATCGCTGGAGTTCTTCGGCGGCCAGTTCATCTGGAAGGCCAACCCGGCCATTGTCGACAAGCTGAGCGAAGTCGGTGCGCTGCTGCACACCGAAACCATCAGCCACAGCTACATGCACTGCTGGCGCCACAAGACGCCGCTGATCTATCGCGCCACCGCGCAATGGTTCGTCGGCATGGACAAGCAGCCGGAAGCCGGCGACACCCTGCGCCAGCGTGCCCTGCAAGCCATCGAAGACACCCAGTTCGTACCGGCCTGGGGCCAGGCGCGCCTGCATTCGATGATCGCCAACCGTCCGGACTGGTGCATCTCCCGCCAGCGCAACTGGGGCGTGCCAATCCCGTTCTTCCTGAACAAGGAAAGCGGCGAGCTGCACCCGCGCACCGTCGAGTTGATGGAAGAAGTGGCCAAGCGCGTTGAACAGCAAGGCATCGAAGCCTGGTTCAAGATGGACGCCGCTGAACTGCTGGGCGACGAAGCTGCCCAGTACGACAAGATCAGCGACACCCTGGACGTCTGGTTCGATTCCGGCACCACCCACTGGCACGTGCTGCGCGGTTCGCACCCTATGGGGCACGAAAGCGGTCCGCGAGCCGACCTGTACCTGGAAGGCTCCGACCAGCACCGCGGCTGGTTCCACTCGTCGCTGCTCACCGGCTGCGCCATCGATGGCAATGCGCCGTATCGCGAACTGCTGACTCACGGTTTCACCGTGGACGAGAACGGTCGCAAGATGTCCAAGTCCCTGGGCAACGTGATCGCACCGCAGAAGGTCAACGACACCCTGGGCGCCGACATCATGCGCCTGTGGGTTTCGGCCACCGACTACTCTGGCGAGATGGCGGTTTCCGACCAGATCCTGCAGCGCAGCGCCGACGCCTACCGGCGTATCCGTAACACCGCGCGCTTCCTGCTCTCCAACCTCAGCGGCTTCAACCCGGCCACCGATCTGTTGCCGGCTGAAGACATGCTGGCCCTGGACCGTTGGGCCGTGGACCGTACCCTGCTGCTGCAGCGCGAGCTGGAACTGCACTACGGCGAATACCGCTTCTGGAACGTCTACTCCAAGGTGCACAACTTCTGCGTACAGGAGCTGGGCGGCTTCTATCTGGACATCATCAAGGACCGCCAGTACACCACTGGCGCCAACAGCCAGGCCCGGCGCTCCTGCCAGACCGCGCTGTACCACATCTCCGAAGCGCTGGTGCGCTGGATCGCGCCGATCCTGGCCTTCACCGCCGACGAGCTGTGGCAATACCTGCCGGGCGAGCGCAACGAATCGGTGATGCTCAACACCTGGTACGAAGGCCTCAGCGAGCTGCCGGAAGGCTTCGAGCTGGACCGTGCCTACTGGGAGCGGATCATGGCGGTCAAGGTCGCGGTCAACAAGGAACTGGAGAACCAGCGCGCGGCGAAAGCCGTGGGTGGCAACCTGCAGGCCGAAGTGACCCTGTACGCCGAGGATTCACTGTCGGCCGACCTGGCCAAGCTGAGCAACGAGCTGCGCTTCGTGCTGATCACCTCCACTGCCAGTGTCGCGCCGTTGGCGCAGGCCCCGGCGGACGCGGTGGCGACCGAAGTCAGCGGCCTCAAGCTGAAAGTGGTCAAGTCGAGCTTCGTCAAGTGCGCCCGTTGCTGGCACTGCCGCGAAGACGTCGGCGTGCACCCCGAGCACCCGGAAATCTGCGGTCGTTGCGTGGACAACATCAGCGGCGCAGGCGAGGTCCGTCACTATGCCTAATGCCGCAGGCCGTTTCGGCCGTCTGGGCTGGCTGTGGTTGAGCGTGCTGGTCCTGGTCATCGACCAGGTCAGCAAGCTGCACTTCGAAAGTTCGCTGAGCATGTACCAGCAGATCGTGGTGATCCCGGACTACTTCAGCTGGACCCTGGCCTACAACACCGGCGCAGCCTTCAGCTTCCTCGCGGACAGCTCCGGCTGGCAGCGCTGGCTGTTTGCCCTGATCGCGATCGTGGTCAGCTCAGTGCTGGTGGTCTGGCTCAAGCGCCTGGGGCGCAATGAAACCTGGCTGGCCATCGCCCTGGCGCTGGTGCTGGGTGGAGCTCTGGGTAACCTGTATGACCGCATCGCCCTGGGTCATGTGATCGATTTCATCCTGGTGCACTGGCAGAACCGCTGGTACTTCCCGGCATTCAACTTCGCCGACAGCGCCATTACCGTCGGCGCGGTGATGCTGGCCCTGGATATGTTCAAGAGCAAGAAAACCGGAGAAGCCGTTCATGACTGAACAGGTATTGGCTGAACAACGCATCGGTCAGAACACGGAAGTCACTTTGCACTTCGCATTGCGCCTGGAGAACGGCGACACCGTGGACAGCACGTTCGACAAGGCCCCGGCGACCTTCAAGGTCGGCGATGGCAACCTGCTACCGGGGTTCGAGGCGGCGCTGTTCGGCTTCAAGGCCGGTGACAAGCGCAACCTGACGATCGAGCCGGAAAACGCCTTTGGCCAGCCCAATCCGCAGAACGTGCAGGTCATCCCGCGCTCGCAGTTCCAGGACATGGAATTGTCGGAAGGCTTGCTGGTGATCTTCAATGACGCGGCCAATACCGAGCTGCCCGGTGTGGTCAAAGCCTTCGATGACGCCCAAGTCACCGTCGACTTCAACCACCCGCTGGCTGGCAAGACCTTGACCTTTGATGTCGAGATCATCGACGTCAAAGCGCTTTAAAAGCATCGCCGGCATGCTGTCCCCTATGCTGTAGGGGCCGGCTTGCCGGCGATCCGCTGTCTACAACGATCTAACTTCTTGCGCGCAAGACACGAGGCACAGCATGCAAATCAAACTCGCCAACCCCCGTGGCTTCTGTGCCGGTGTGGACCGGGCGATCGAAATCGTCAATCGCGCCCTGGAAGTCTTCGGGCCGCCGATCTACGTCCGGCATGAAGTGGTGCACAACAAATTTGTCGTCGAAGACCTGCGCAATCGCGGAGCGATCTTCGTCGAAGAGCTGGACCAGGTGCCGGATGACGTCATCGTCATCTTCAGCGCCCACGGTGTGTCCCAGGCGGTGCGCAGCGAGGCCGCCGGTCGTGGCCTCAAGGTGTTCGACGCCACCTGCCCGCTGGTGACCAAGGTGCATATCGAAGTGGCGCGCTACAGCCGCGACGGTCGTGAATGCATCCTCATTGGCCATGCCGGCCACCCGGAAGTCGAAGGCACCATGGGCCAGTACGATGCCGGCAATGGCGGCGCCATCTACCTGGTGGAAGACGAGAAGGACGTGGCCGAGCTGCAGGTGCGCAACCCCGAGCGCCTGGCCTTCGTGACCCAGACCACCTTGTCCATGGACGACACCAGCCGGGTGATCGACGCCCTGCGTGCGCGTTTCCCGGCCATTGGCGGGCCACGCAAGGATGACATCTGCTATGCCACGCAAAACCGTCAGGATGCGGTCAAGCAGCTGGCCGACGAATGCGACGTAGTGCTGGTGGTGGGCAGCCCCAACAGCTCCAACTCCAACCGCCTGCGTGAGCTGGCCGAGCGCATGTCCACCCCGGCCTACTTGATCGACGGTGCCGAAGACCTGCAGCGCAGTTGGTTCGATGGCGTCGAGCGCATCGGCATCACCGCCGGCGCCTCGGCGCCGGAAGTGCTGGTGCGTGGCGTGATCCAGCAGTTGCAGGCTTGGGGGGCCACTGGTGCCGACGAGCTGGCAGGCCGTGAAGAGAACATCACCTTCTCCATGCCCAAGGAGCTGCGGGTTCGCTCCCTGATCTGATCAAGCACCCCCTGCGCACAAGGCCTGCTCGGCGCTTTCGCTGCGCAGGCTGACCCGCCCGCTGCGTGACAGTACCACCTGGTGACGGCTGTACTCCTGGCCAGCCTGGCAGACATGCAGCGTCCCGGCCTGGAATGCGCCACTGGGCAGGAGCGGGTTGCCCAGCGCACTGAAACGCACGAAATGTTGCACCGGGCGATTGCCCACAATCAGCACCCGGCCGCCGCTCTGGCGCTCGATCAGCTTCGGGTTGTGCGGGTCTTCCTGGCCCTTGCCGCTGATGTCCAGAATGATTCGCCAGCCCCGGCTCCAGTCGTTCTCCAGGCCGTGGATCAGCACGTTGTGCTGATGCAGGATCGCCGCCGCCCGGGCACTGCGCAGCCCGCTGGCGAGGGTCTGCGCCGCGTCCTGCTGGCGATTGGAGCGCAGCAGCTCACTCAGCGCGGCGCTGGAAAGCGGCAGCAACAGCGCCAGCAGGACCAGTGTGGTCAGCAGTTCAATCAGGCTGAAACCTTTCTCAAGCATGGAGCCTCCTTCCCTGGAACCGGTGGTTTCACGCAATCCGTGCGTGCTTATTGAGCCAATGGTTAGAGCGCCGGCCCGTGTGTAGGTCGGGCGCTTGCCTGTTATAGCCGATCGCAGGTCCAAGACCGCTGATGAAATTGCGTACAAAGGGTTTCACCCTGCTGGTACGGCTGGTCGGCCGCAAGCGGCAAGCTGGAGCCGCGAGCTGATGCTGTAGGCGAAACAGGCGCCGGCGAGCAATGTATTGCGGGTTGTTCCAGTTATCAGCCCAGGGGTGACTGTGACGCTAACCTCAGAAGTCGACAGCATCGATTTCAACCGCAGCGGGTGATCCGTGCCTGTCTCAATGGACCAGTGATAGCAGCGGAGAACTGCGGATGAACGAGCGGCCTGCACAGGACGGCATGACCCTGATCGAGGTCTTGGTGGCGCTGTTGATCCTCGCGGTTGGCCTGCTGGGCGCGGCGGCGGTGCAGGTCAAGGCCCTGCAGTACACCGACAGCTCGCGGATGAGCACCCAGGCCAGCTTTATCGCCTACGACATGCTTGATCGGATCCGCGCCAATGCGGCTGCCGACTACCCTGTGGCGACGGCGGGCAAGGGGCGCCTAGGCAGTGTGCGGGATCAGGATCTGCAGGATTTCGCCGCCAATATCGCCCACTTTGCCGGCCCCAGCGGCAAAGGCAGTATCAGCGTCAACCAGCATGTCTACACCGTCCGCATTACCTGGGACGACTCCCGCGCCGAAGGCCCAGAAGGCAGTCAGCGCAGCCTGGAGCTCAGCAGCCGGGTTGCTGCGGCCCCGGGAGGCTCGTCGTGAACCGGGCCGAGAGTGGCCTTGGCCTGGTGGAGATGATGTTGGCGCTGACCTTGAGCCTGGTGCTGGTACTGGGGGCGGCCCAGGTATTCATGGCGGCGAAGAGCACGTACCAGAGCCAGAACTCGGCGGCCTACCTGCAGGAAGATGCGCGGTTTGTCCTGAGCAAGCTGCTTCAGGAAATCCGCATGACGGGGATGTTCGGGTGCCTGCGCACGATCAGCGATGCCAGTACGGCAAGGGAGTTCTCGCACTATGCGGCGACGCCGATCCAGTGGGACAGTGGCGAGCAGAAACTGACCCTGATCACTGCCGATGTGGGAGCGGACGGCGGCGCGCCGACCTGGAGCCTGGTCAGCGACTGTCGGCGCAACGCCGTGGTCTATTCAGGAGCCTATCGAGCGACAGGCGCGGAGCAGGTATTCGTCTTGCGCCGGCTGTTCTACAGCTTGAAAGATCGCCAGTTGCTGTTGGGCAGTGGCCTGGGCAAGCAGCAGGCAGTGCTGCTGGACAACGTCGAAGCCTTCGAGGTGAGTTTCGGCATGGCCCGCTCGGCCACTGATACGGCTGTCTCCAGCTACAGTCGCAACCCGCTGGATCCGGCACGGATTCGCAGTGTGCGCTTGCGCCTGACCCTGGCCGACCCGCAGGACCGCGTGCGCCCGCAGAGCTATAGCGTGGTTGCTGCCTTGCGCAACAGGTTGCCCTGATGAGGCCCCGGCGTCGTTGTGCGCCCACCGGGGAGCGGGGCATGGCGTTGCTGGTCAGCCTGGTGTTCCTGCTATTGCTGAGCATGATCGGGCTTTCATCGCTGCAGAACGCCACCCTGCAGGAAAAAATGGCTGCCAGCCTGGCCCTGCACCACCGTGCGTTTCAGGCAGCGGAGGCTGCGTTGCGAGTGGGGGAAAGCGCGGTTCAGCGTGATGGCTTTCACCTGCCGCCCTGTGCCGGGCCCGTTCAATGTGCGCCACCCGCCGAATCGACGGTGGTCAATGCAGCGGGGCTGCATGGCGCCTCCGCGGTGCTGTGGATCGCCAGTGGCGATGGTTTCTACGGGGTGCAGAACCTGGGGCTGAGCACAGATGCGGTGAACGTGCCGAGCAACACCGCGGCCACCTTGTACCGGGTGACGGCCATCGGTCTGGACGGCCAATCGCGCAGCGTGCTGGAGAGCATCTATGCCAAGTATTGATCGAGGCTCGGGCTGGCGAGGGATTGCCCTGCAAGCCTTGGCGGCCATGCTGCTAGGCCTGTGGTGGATGCCTGCGGCCAAGGCGTTCAATCCAGGTTGCGCGCCATTTCCAGGTATCGCGGTGGTGGCGCCCGAGGCGAGCCTGGTGCTGGATGACGCCCAGGGCCTGATCAGCCCCCAGCCACTGCAGCCTGATGCTGCTTGTGCGAGGCGTGGCAGCGGGAAATTGCTCGAGCTGGAGGCGTTCAGCGGTAAGATGCTCGACGCTGCGGTGCTCGGCACCGACGGCAACAACGGTGACGGGGTTGCCGGCCAGGGCGCCGGCAAGATCATCAGTGACTCCAGCGGTGGCATCAACACCCGGGTGGAAAGGCCCGGCGGTGGTGGCCGGCGCATCCTGTGGCGACAAATCCAGTAAGCGAGATTCTTGACCATGCGCAGATTCAACCAAGGTTTTACCCTGATCGAAATCATGATCGTGATTGCGATCATCGGTCTGGTCCTTACCTTGAGCCTCCCCAGCATCACCGAATACCTGAAAAAACCGCACCGCAGTGAAATCGCGGTACTGCTCACCGAGCAGGCGCAGCAGCTCGAACGCCACTTTTCCAAGGCCGGGGTCTACAGCAACGCCCCAGGCCTGAGTGCCGGCAATGAGTACTACAGCATCACCGCGACCCTGACCGACACCGGCTTCTCGCTGACCGCTACCCCCAAGGCCGACGGGCTGATGGCCGCGGACAAATGCGGCAGCTTCAGCATTGACCAGACCGGCGCGACCCAGATCAGCGGCCAGGCCGAAGGGCTGACCGCCAAGGATTGCTGGGGACGCTGAACACCTGTTTCGGGCCGCGGCGCCCACTGTCTTTCTCATGATTGGATCGGACTATGGCTAAGCAACAGCAAGTGCTGGTGGTGGGCGGCGGGGTGATCGGCCTGCTCACCGCCTTCAATCTGGCGTCCCAGGGGCAGCAGGTGCGACTTCTGGAACGCTCGGACCTGGGGCGTGAATCGTCCTGGGCCGGCGGCGGGATCGTCTCGCCGCTGTACCCTTGGCGCTACAGCCCGGCGGTCACCGCCCTGGCTCATTGGTCGCAGGATTTTTATCCACAGTTGGCACAGCAACTGTTCAGCGCCACGGGCGTCGACCCGCAGGTGCATGTCACCGGGCTTTACTGGCTGGATCTGGAAGATCAGGCCCTGGCGCTGGAATGGGCCCAGCGTGAAGGTCGGCCGCTGAGTGCTGTGGATATCTCTGTGGTGCATGACGCGGTGCCGGTGCTGGGGGGCGGTTATCAACAGGCTATCTATATGGCCGATGTGGCCAATGTCCGCAATCCACGGCTGGTCAAGTCGCTCAAGGCGGCGTTGCAGGCCTTGCCTAATGTGCAGATCGATGAGCAGTGCGCGGTCAGTGATTTTATCCTCGATGGCCAGCGTGTCGTGGGAGTAAGCAGCTCCCAGGGTGAGATCCGCGCGGATCAGGTGGTGCTCTGTGCGGGGGCCTGGAGTGGCGAGTTGCTGGGCGGCCTGGGGCTGGAGTTGCCGGTGGAGCCGGTGAAAGGGCAGATGATTCTCTACAAGTGCGCCGCCGACTTCCTGTCCTGCATGGTCCTGGCCAAGGGGCGTTATGCAATTCCCCGGCGTGACGGCCACATTCTGGTCGGCAGTACCCTGGAGCACGAAGGGTTCGACAAGACCCCGACGGCTGAGGCCCTGGAAAGCCTCAAGGCTTCCGCCGTCGAGTTGATTCCCGCCCTGGCCGAGGCCGAGGTGGTCGGGCACTGGGCTGGCTTGCGCCCGGGCTCCCCGGAAGGCATCCCCTACATCGGACCGGTCCCGGGCTTTGCCGGCCTGTGGCTCAACTGTGGGCACTACCGCAATGGCCTGGTACTGGCGCCGGCATCCTGCCAACTGTTCTGCGACCTGCTGCTGGGCAACCCACCGATCATCGACCCGGCGCCATATGCCCCGGCAGGCCGGATCTAGTCCAGGCCGAGCTTCTTCATGCGGTAACGCATCGAACGAAATGACAGGCCCAGGCGCCGGGCCGCCGCTGTGCGGTTCCAGCGGGTTTCCTCCAGGGCTTGAAGCAGCAGCTGGCGCTCCACCTGTTGCAGGTGCAGCGTCAGGTCCAAGTGGGTGGCGGCCGGCAATGGCTGGGGTTCTAGGGGCGCGGCAGCGGGCAGGTGCAGGTCGGCCGCTGCTATCCATTGCCCCTCGCACAGGGTTTGCGCTCGCTCCAGCAGGTTTTCCAGCTCGCGTACGTTGCCGGGGAAGTCATAGCGCTCCAGGGCTTGCAGGGCTTCAGGGCGTAACTGGACGACAGGCTTGCCTGCGTCCCTGGCCAGGCGCAGCAGGATATGCGGTGCCAGTGCCTGGATGTCGCCACGGCGCTCGCGCAACGCAGGCACCCGCAACTCGATGACGTTCAGGCGGTAGTAGAGGTCCTGGCGAAAGCGTCCGGCCTCGACCTCGTTTTTCAGATCCTTGTGGGTGGCGCAGAGAATTCGCACGTCGACGGCTTTTTCCTGCGGGCTGCCAACTGCGCGAATGGACTTTTCCTGCAGGGCGCGCAGCAGCTTCACTTGCATGGCCAAGGGCAGGTCGGCGACCTCATCGAGAAACAGGGTGCCACCGTGCGCTGCCTGGAAGAGCCCGGGCTGGTCGGCCACGGCGCCGCTGAAACTGCCTTTGCAATGCCCGAAAAACTCACTTTCCATCAGCTCGGAAGGAATGGCCCCGCAGTTGACCGGAATGAATGCATGCCCGGCCCTGGGGCCAAGCTGGTGGATCAGGCGGGCGGCCCGTTCCTTGCCACTGCCGGATTCACCGCTGATGTAGACCGCCGCCAGGCTGTGGGCCAGCTTGTCGATGTTCCGGCGCAGGGTCTCCATGGCCGGTGAATCTCCCAGTAATTGAAGAGGTGTGTCGCTCGTTGCCGGGGGCGGTGTGCGTTGCAGGGTCGCGCCTACCCAGGCGCGCAGTTGTTTGAGGTCCAGAGGCTTGTGCAACAGGTTGCAAGCTCCGGCCTGCAAGGCGTTGGCGGTGGTTTGTTCGCAGGCAACGTTGCTCAGTAGCGCCACGGGAAGATCGGGATGCAACTGGCGGATATGCCGAAGCAGCTCCAGCCCGCTGCCGTCCGGAAGCTCCAGGCCGGTCAGGCACAGGTCGAAGCGGCTGCGGGCCAGGCGGGCGCGAGCTTCCTGTAGGGTGCGCGCGCTTTGGGTGTGCAGGCGCATCCGACCGAGAGCAATTTCCACAAGAGCGCGGGTTTCCGTGGCCTCATCGACCACCAGCACTGATTGCCGTGGGTTCATGGCGGCTGCAATGTTCATCCGTGAGTGAGACGCGTGGGACGGGCGTGAGTTTCAGTCTAGGTCCGACGGCGTGGGGCGCAGGGCTTTGGGAAGCGGCAGCCTATGGAAGCCCAGGCAGTATTTGCTCCAACGGAGCGCCGCAAGGCCCGTATCTGTGGGGGCGGGACGCTCTGGGCGAGAGCAGAACGGCAGGTGGGTGCAGGGGGGCGCTATTTTGTCGCCAATTGTTCGGCCGGGGCTGTCCCTGGCCTGTGGCCAATGTCGGGGCTGTGGAGGGCGACGAGCTGGTCAGGGCCTGGGCGGCCCGTGTCAGATGCTATCTTTCGTCCCGAAGTCCCTTGCCGCGGCTGCTCAACCGCATGGCCTGGGTATTAGCGGTCCTGGTTGCCCGGCCCTTGTTGCAGGTGCGCCTGGCTGCAATACCACTGTTGCGACTGGCTCAGGGCGCGGTCCTGGGGCAGGTGCACGCCGCAATGGGCGCAGCGCACCATGGGCGTCGTGGTGGGTTCGTTGGGGGAGCGAGGGGCAGCGGCAGGGCTCTTGAACTTGCGCCAGAACCATACCGCGGCAGCAATCAGAGCGATCCAGAACAGTAGACGAACCATGGCAACCAGCTTTGTGAGGAGTGATGCGGCAGTTTAGCCAAGCGCCGGTCGGGCGCACAGGCCCATCCATGTGCGGGCATGAAAAAGGGAGACTTGAAGTCTCCCTTGTCTGGCCTGCGGGCGGTGATCAGTCGAACACGCCGAAGGTCATGTAGCTGAACCAGGAACGGTCGCTATTGTTGTTGCCGGTGGCCTCGTGCTGCTCTTCCTCGACCGCATCGCCATTGGCGTCTTTAGGCTTGAGCTCGGACGGAATGGCATCCTTGGCGTCCTGGTACTGTTTCATCACGTCCTGGTTGGCGCGGGTTTCTCCCGGCGGCAGCGGTGGACGGGACTCGATCAGGCCCAGGGTGGCCTTGCTCAGCCACGAACGGTTGTCGGCTTCAGCCACGCGCGGCACAAACTGGCCGTCCACCAGGCTTGGGTGGTTCGGGTAGTTGAGCTTGAGGGTTTCCAGGCTGGTGGCCGCCAGTTCGTCCAGGTGCAGGCGCTGGTAGGCCTCGGTCATTACGGCCAGGCCGTCACCGACCGATGGGGTTTCCTGGAAGTTCTCCACGACGTAGCGGCCGCGGTTGGCGGCGGCGACATAGGCCTGGCGGGTCAGGTAGTAGTCGGCCACGTGGATTTCGTAGGCCGCCAGCAGGTTGCGCAGGTAGATCATGCGCTGCTTGGCGTCGGGGGCGTAGCGGCTGTTGGGGAAACGGCTGGTGAGCTGAGCGAACTCGTTGTAGGAGTCGCGGGCGGCGCCCGGGTCACGCTTGGTCATGTCCAGTGGCAGGAAGCGCGCCAGCAGGCCGACGTCCTGGTCGAAGGAGGTCAGGCCCTTGAGGTAGTAGGCGTAGTCCACGTTCGGGTGTTGGGGATGCAGGCGAATGAAGCGCTCGGCAGCGGACTTGGCGGCTTCCGGCTCGGCATTCTTATAGTTGGCGTAGATCAGCTCGAGCTGTGCCTGATCGGCGTAGCGACCAAAGGGATAGCGCGATTCCAGGGCCTTGAGCTTGGCAGTGGCGCTGGTATAGCTGTGGTTGTCCAGGTCGGTCTGCGCCTGCTGGTACAACTCGACTTCGCTCAGGTTTTCGTCAACGACTTCCTTCGATGAGCAAGCAGCGGTCAGTGCGAGGATGGCGATCAGCAGCAGGTGTTTCACTTGCATGGCGGCTTGCGTCCCTATGACGGCCGCTGTCTTGGGCGGGGCCGTCCTGTTATGATGAGCGCCCCGTTGAAAGCCTCGGGGCAAAAGACGCCGTATTTAACCACAAGCGCGCAGCCGAAACCAAAGGCTGTGCCGACGCCCAGTCCGAGCATGTCCGATAAAATTGAACTTCGCGCAGAGGTGCCGTCCGAACTGGGCGGTCAACGCCTCGATCAAGTCGCCGCCCAACTATTCGCTGAGCATTCGCGCTCGCGCCTTTCCGCCTGGATCAAAGAGGGCCGCCTGACTGTGGACGGAGCGGTCATCCGCCCGCGAGACATCGTGCACGGCGGTGCCATGCTCGAGCTGACCGCCGAGCAAGAGGCCCAGGGCGAATGGATTGCCCAGGACATCGAGCTGGACATCGTCTACGAAGACGACGACATCCTGGTGATCAACAAGCCCGCGGGCCTGGTGGTGCACCCGGCCGCCGGCCACGCTGATGGCACCTTGCTCAACGCCCTGCTGCATCACGTTCCGGACATTATCAATGTGCCGCGGGCCGGTATCGTCCACCGCCTGGACAAGGACACCACCGGTCTGATGGTGGTGGCCAAGACCATCCAGGCGCAGACCCAGTTGGTGGCTCAGTTGCAGAGCCGTAGCGTCAGCCGCATCTATGAATGCATCGTGATTGGCGTAGTGACCGCCGGGGGCAAGATCAACGCTCCGATCGGTCGTCACGGCCAGCAGCGCCAGCGCATGGCAGTGATGGAAGGCGGCAAGCAGGCCGTCAGCCACTATCGGGTACTGGAGCGCTTCCGTTCCCACACCCATGTCCGAGTCAAGCTGGAAACCGGCCGTACCCACCAGATCCGGGTGCACATGGCGCATATCAATTTCCCATTGGTGGGCGATCCGGCGTACGGCGGCCGCTTCCGCATTCCGCCGGCGGCGAGCCAGACCATGGTCGAGTCGCTGAAGCACTTCCCGCGTCAGGCCCTGCATGCACGCTTCCTGGAACTGGATCATCCGACCACCGGTATTCGCATGAGTTGGGAATCGCCATTGCCGGACGATTTCGTCTGGCTGCTGTCGCTGCTCAAGCAAGACCGTGAGGCGTTCATCGGATGAATGACTGGCTGATTCCCGACTGGCCTGCGCCGGCTGGAGTCAAAGCCTGCGTCACTACCCGTTCCGGCGGCGTCAGCCTGGCGCCCTTCGACAGCCTTAACCTGGGTGACCATGTCGATGATCAGCCGTCGGCGGTGGCGGAGAATCGCCGTCGCCTGACCGAACACTTCGGTATTGCCCCTGCCTGGCTGCAGCAGGTGCACGGGGTGGCGGTAGCCCATGCTGATCCGTCTATCGTTGCCACTGCGGATGCCAGTTGGTCCGCTACCCCGGGCATCGCCTGTGCGGTGATGACTGCCGACTGCCTGCCGGCGCTGTTCTGCAATCGTGCCGGAACCCGGGTCGCAGGGGCCCACGCCGGTTGGCGCGGGTTGGCGGCGGGCGTGCTGGAAGCCACCCTCGATTGCCTGGATACGCCGCCTGCCGAGGTTCTGGTATGGCTGGGGCCGGCCATTGGCCCGGAGCGCTTTGAAGTGGGGGCCGAAGTGCGTGAAGCGTTCGTTGGCCAACTGCCGGCAACCGAGCAGGCCTTCGTGCCGAGCGCCAATGCCGGGCGCTTCATGGCCGACATCTATCAACTGGCGCGCCTGCGCCTGGCCGCCCGGGGCGTGACGGCCGTCTATGGCGGCGGTTACTGCACCGTGAGCGATCCGCGCTTCTTCTCCTACCGGCGCAGCCCGCGCACGGGACGCTTTGCCTCCCTTATCTGGCTTGAGCGCTAGACTAATCTGACCTGCGTCAACCTGCTGGCGCTTGAATCTCCCAGAATCGACCGCATCTAGTGAAGCATCTGGCAGGTTTCTCTATTTAGGTGTGTCCATCGCTCCGGCCTGCTCAAAAGGAAGGTGACTAATGCGTATAGACCGATTAACCAGCAAATTGCAGCTGGCCTTATCCGATTCTCAATCTCTGGCGGTTGGCCTCGATCATCCGGCCATTGAACCGGCGCACCTGATGCAGGCGCTGCTGGAACAGCAGGGCGGTTCGATCAAGCCGCTGCTGATGCAGGTGGGCTTCGACGTCAACAGCCTGCGCAAGGAACTGAGCAAAGAGCTCGACCAGCTGCCGAAAATCCAGAACCCCACGGGCGACGTCAACATGTCCCAGGATCTGGCGCGCCTGCTCAACCAGGCCGACCGCCTGGCGCAGCAGAAAGGCGACCAGTTCATCTCCAGCGAGCTGGTGTTGCTCGCCGCCATGGATGAAAACAGCAAGCTCGGCAAGTTGTTGCTGGGCCAGGGCGTGAGCAAGAAGGCCCTGGAAAACGCCATCAACAACCTGCGCGGCGGCGAGGCGGTGAATGACGCCAACGTCGAGGAGTCGCGCCAGGCCCTGGACAAGTACACCGTGGACCTGACCAAGCGCGCCGAAGACGGCAAGCTCGACCCGGTGATTGGCCGTGACGACGAAATTCGCCGGACCATCCAGGTGCTGCAACGTCGCACCAAGAACAACCCGGTGCTGATCGGTGAGCCTGGCGTGGGTAAAACCGCCATCGCCGAAGGCCTGGCCCAGCGGATCATCAATGGCGAAGTGCCGGATGGCCTGAAAGGCAAGCGCCTGCTGTCCCTGGACATGGGGGCCTTGATCGCTGGCGCCAAATACCGTGGCGAGTTCGAAGAGCGGCTGAAGTCCCTGCTCAACGAGCTGTCGAAGCAGGAAGGGCAGATCATCCTGTTCATCGACGAGCTGCACACCATGGTTGGCGCCGGTAAAGGCGAAGGCTCGATGGACGCGGGCAACATGCTCAAGCCGGCCCTGGCCCGTGGCGAGCTGCATTGTGTGGGCGCTACCACGCTCAACGAGTACCGCCAATATATAGAGAAGGATGCAGCCCTTGAGCGGCGCTTCCAGAAAGTGCTGGTGGACGAGCCGAGCGAGGAAGACACCATTGCCATCCTGCGTGGCCTGAAAGAGCGCTACGAGGTGCACCACAAGGTGGCGATCACCGACGGCGCGATCATTGCCGCGGCCAAGCTCAGCCATCGTTACATCACCGATCGGCAACTGCCGGACAAGGCCATCGACCTGATCGACGAGGCCGCCAGCCGCATCCGCATGGAGATCGACTCCAAGCCGGAAGTGCTGGACCGTCTGGAGCGGCGCCTGATTCAGCTCAAGGTTGAATCCCAGGCCCTGAAGAAAGAAGACGACGAGGCTGCGATCAAGCGCCTGGAAAAACTCCAGGAAGAGATTGTCCGCCTGGAACGTGAGTACGCGGACCTGGAGGAAGTCTGGACCTCGGAGAAAGCCGAAGTGCAGGGTTCCGCGCAGATCCAGCAGAAGATCGAGCAGTCGCGCCAGGAGCTGGAGGCGGCGCGCCGCAAGGGCGACCTCAATCGCATGGCCGAGCTGCAGTACGGGGTGATCCCGGACCTGGAGCGCAGCCTGCAGATGGTCGACCAGCACGGCCACAGCGAGAACCAGTTGCTGCGCAGCAAGGTCACCGAGGAAGAAATTGCCGAAGTGGTGTCCAAGTGGACCGGCATTCCGGTGTCGAAAATGCTCGAAGGCGAGCGTGACAAGCTGTTGAAGATGGAAAGCCTGCTGCACGAGCGGGTGATTGGCCAGAACGAAGCCGTGGTGGCGGTGGCCAACGCTGTGCGCCGTTCCCGAGCCGGGTTGTCCGACCCGAACCGGCCCAGCGGTTCGTTCATGTTCCTCGGCCCGACCGGCGTGGGTAAGACCGAACTGTGCAAGGCCCTGGCGGAATTCCTCTTCGATACCGAGGAAGCCATGGTGCGGATCGACATGTCCGAGTTCATGGAGAAACATTCCGTGGCTCGCCTGATCGGTGCACCACCCGGCTATGTCGGTTATGAAGAGGGTGGCTACCTGACCGAAGCCGTGCGTCGCAAGCCGTACTCGGTGATCCTCCTGGACGAAGTCGAGAAGGCGCACCCGGATGTGTTCAACATCCTGCTGCAGGTTCTGGAAGATGGCCGCCTGACGGACAGCCACGGACGTACCGTGGATTTCCGCAACACGGTGATCGTCATGACCTCCAACCTGGGCTCGGCACAGATCCAGGAACTGGTAGGGGATCGCGAAGCACAACGTGCAGCGGTGATGGACGCGGTGTCGACCCACTTCCGGCCGGAGTTCATCAACCGGGTTGATGAGGTGGTGATCTTCGAGCCTCTGGCACGGGATCAGATCGCGGGCATTACGCAGATCCAGCTGGGTCGCCTGCGCAGCCGTCTGGCAGAGCGCGAGCTGAGCCTGGAGTTGAGCGACGAAGCCTTGGACAAGCTGATCGCCGTGGGTTACGACCCGGTGTATGGCGCGCGGCCGTTGAAGCGGGCGATTCAACGCTGGATCGAAAACCCATTGGCCCAGCTGATTCTGTCCGGTGGCTTCCTGCCGGGCGCTACAGTCACCGCCTCGGTGCAGGACGACGAAATCGTCTTCGCCTGATCACTCCGCGGTGGGTTTGTGGAAGAGGCCTCGCATTGCGAGGCCTTTTTTTCACTAGGGTGTTGAACTGTAAGGAAAAGGCTTGTAAAGTGCGCCCCGCAGTCAGTCACCCCCTGGTTTTTTCTGATGTAGAAGAAACCGACAATGAAGTCGCAAATCATTGTCTTAAAAGCAATTTAAGGGGTTGACAGGTAGTTTTAAGATTGTAAAATAGCGCGCCTCAGAGGCATGAACGTAGCGATACGGGAAAGCCAAAGAGGATGAAGTAAAAGTTGTAACTTGAAATATGTAGTTCCGTGATAGCTCAGTCGGTAGAGCAAATGACTGTTAATCATTGGGTCCCAGGTTCGAGTCCTGGTCACGGAGCCAATTTCAAACCGGGGTATAGCGCAGTCCGGTAGCGCGCCTGCTTTGGGAGCAGGATGTCAGGAGTTCGAATCCCCTTACCCCGACCATTTTTGGGTCGTTAGCTCAGTTGGTAGAGCAGTTGGCTTTTAACCAATTGGTCGTAGGTTCGAATCCCACACGACCCACCATTTTTGAGACCAGTTGGCTGGAATCGAATCTTAAGAACAGAAGCCAAAAGCGCTGTTCGAAGAAGGCGCCTTTAAAAGGTGCCTTTTTTTTACCGGGGTATAGCGCAGTCCGGTAGCGCGCCTGCTTTGGGAGCAGGATGTCAGGAGTTCGAATCCCCTTACCCCGACCATATTCACGAAAAAGGGCACCTCATCGAGGTGCCCTTTTTTGTTTGCCCGCAGAAAACCCGATGGCTGGACAGCGTTGGCAACAGGCACTGCCTGGCAGGCAGTGCCCATGATCATTACTCGGTGGGCGTCCTTCCCCAGATCTGCTGCTGCTCAAGCAGATGCCGCTCAAGGGTCTCCATGGCCTGTATCACTTGCGCCACGGACTCCGAGACCTGGGCCATCGACAGCTCCGGGCTCCGGCAGGCGTCCTCCAGTTGGCGGCAGCTTTCCACCAGCTGTTCGCCTTTTACCACCCGCGCCGCGCCTTTGATGCGATGGGCCAGTTCCGCGAGTTCTGCCGTGGCCTGTTTCTGCAGCAGGCTCTCCAGGGTCAACTGGTCCGTGTGATTGTTGCTGAGCAATTCATTGAGGATGTGTTGCAACATCGCAGGTTCGCTGCCCACCAGCGTTTGCAGGGATTCCAGGTCAAATACCCGCGGCGAGTGAGCGCAGGCTTCCTTGGGCGGTGGGGTGAGCTCCGGTATTTCGTCGTCGATCTCTTCAACGGATAACAGGCGCTCCTCCAGCTCATCCAGGCTGATGGGCTTGATCAGGCAATCATTCATCCCGGCCTGGATGCAGCGCTCCACCTCCTCAGGCTGGGCGTCGGCGGTCAGGCCGATGATCATGATCGGTTCGTTGGCCTGCTCACGCTCCTCCCGACGAATCGCCCGGGCCAGCTCGGCGCCGCTCATGATCGGCATGTGACAGTCGGTGATGATCAGGTCGAAGTCCTGAGCGCGCCAGAGGTGCAGCGCTTGCTCACCATTTTGCGCCTCGACCACGTCATGGCCGAGAAAGCCCAACTGCTGGCGCAGAACCTGAAGGTTCACCGAGTGATCATCCACCACCAGAATCTGCTGGCGGTACATGTGGCGTTTCTTGTCCAGGGGCGGGCGTTGATGGCTGAGCACTCGCTCCAGCACCTGCAGGCGCAGTTCGATATCGACACGAGTGCCGCGCCCGAGGGCGCTGTTCATCTCCACCCGCCCACCCATCATTTCGCACAGCGAACGGCAGATCACCAGGCCCAGGCCGGTGCCTTCGGTGTTCTGGACGTTGCGTTGCACCTGGGAGAACGGCTGGAACAGACGTTGCTGATCACTGGGGGAAATGCCGATTCCCGAGTCTTCGACACACAGCTTGACCTGCAACAGCGAGCTTTCCAGCAGATCGCCGCTGATGGTCACCTTGATAAAGCCGGCTTCGGTGAACTTGATGGCGTTGCTCACCAGGTTGGAGAGGATCTGCTTGAAGCGCATCCCGTCCACCAGGACGTCGCCGTTGATGCTGGAGTCGATCTCCAGGATCAGGCTCAGTTGCTTCTGCCTGGCCAGGCCTTCGAACACCCTGGCTACCGACTCCACCAGTTCGCGCAGGTTGGCGCGTTTGGGCGACAGGCTCAGGCGTCCGGATTCGATGCGGGCGATGTCGAGGATATCGCCGATCAGCTCCAGCAGGCTCTTTGCCGAGCCGTAGGCGATTTCGATGCTCGAACGCTCGATTCGATCGCTGTCGGCGCGTTTCAGCGCCAGTTCCAGAATGCCGATGATGGCGTTCATGGGGGTGCGTATTTCGTGGCTCATGGTTGCCAGGAACGTGGTCTTGGCGCGGCTGGCCTCGTCGGCAAGGTTCTTGGCTTCCTTGAGCTCCTGAACCACGTCGCGGTGCTTGGTGATGTCCAGCCAGCCGCAAATCACGCCCTTGGTCACGCCATTGGCGTCCTGGAAAGGCTGGATCCAGTGCTCGATCCAGGCGTCCTTGCCCTGCAACTGCACCGCATACGCGGCGCTGCTGCTCTGGCCTTCACTGATCGCCCTCAGGTAGTGCTGATGCAGGTCCGGCTCTGCCGCGAAGTGGGCTGCCGGCAATTGCTGCACGGTCTTGTTCAGGACCTGTTCGCAGCTCAGGCCGACACTTTGCAGGTAGCTGCGGTTGCAGGAGAGCATCTTGCCTTCCATATCCCTGATGTAGAGCGCCGGCGGCATGTTTTCGGTCAGCGTCTCGATAAAACGCAGTTGGTCGTTGAGGGTTTTCTCGGCCTTGACCCGGCGTTGCAGGTAGAACACCCGAGCCAGCGTCAGCAGAAGCAGCAGCGAGGCCCCAGAAACGATTTCCGCGATCACCAGCTCATAGTCGCGCCAGGTTTCACCGCTCATTTCGGGCTGCGAGCGCCAATGGTTGGTGAGCGCGTTCAGATCGTCCGGCGGCAGGCTGAGCAAGGCCTTGTCGAGGATCGATTGCAGCTCTGAATCCGCGCGGCGCATGGTGAATCGGGCGCTGGCCTGATTGCTGTGGATCAGCTCGGCGATCGCCAGTCGATTCTTGAACAGGCGAGCTATGTAGTAGCGCGAAGCGGGCAGTGACACCAGCGCCGCTTCGGCGCTCCCGGCATAGACCTTGTTCATGGCATCCAGCGAAGCGCCGGTCTCGATCACCTGCGCATTCGGATAGCGCTCGCGGACGAGCGCCAGGGCGACATGCCCGGCAGGAATCGCCAGCCGTTTACCGTTCAGGTCTCCTGGTGCCTGGGCCTTGCCTTCCTTGTCGGTCGCGGTGACCAGCACGAAAGGGCTGTTCATGAAGGGGCGGGTGAAGCGCAGGGTTTCCGAGCGTTGCGGGCTGGCGCTCATGATGGCCAGGTCCGCCTGGAATTGTTGCAGCGCCTCGATCTGCTGTGGGTAGCTACCGTTGCGGGCCACCACTTGGAAACGCAGGCCGGTGCGCTGGGTAATGGTGTCCAGCAGTTCGGCGACAATTCCGGAAAACGCGCCATTGGCGTCAAAGAATGCCGCGGGTGCCAGGTCATCGTTGATCAGCAGCTTTACGATGGGCTTGCGGGCGATCCACTGTGACTCTTCCGGCGTCAGTTGCACTTTGTCGTCCGAGGGAATGAAGCCGTTGCCCACCCAGCTTTGGCTCAAGGCATTGCGTTTGTCCTGGCCGATGGCGTTGATGCCCTGGTTGAGTATTCGCAACAGGCGCTGGTTGTCGGCCTTCAGGACATAGCCATAGCCGCCCCTGGAAAATTCGACGAAGCGCTCGAACTTGAGAAATCCATAGTAGGAGCGGTTGATCTGGTAGTAGGCGCTGAAGGCATCGTCCACATACAAGTCGGCATTGCCAAAGGCCGCGGCGGCTATGGCTTCGTTGTGGGTCGGATAGACCATCAAGCGTGCCAGGGGAAAGTAGGACTGCAGTTCAGCGCGGTGTTCTTCGGTCACGGAGACCCGCAGCCCGGCAAGGTTGGCCGGTGAGTGACGCGGCTCGTCCTGACGCTTGAACAGCGCCAGGCGGCTTTCGGCATAGGGCTGGGTGTATATGACGGAAGGGTCAGGCTGGGTGGGCTGGTAGTTGCTCAGCATGTCGATTTTGCCCGCCTGCAGCGCCTGGAGGGCATCAGCAGGGGTGTCAAAAGCGCTGAGTTTGATACGCATCCCAAGGACCTGGCCGATCAGCATGCTGATATCGGCGTTGATGCCCTCGTACTGGCTGTTGTCGTGGCTGATGTTGAACGGCGGTGATTCGGTGGCCACCACGCCCATGTGCAGTTCGGATTTGCGGCGCAGCCAGGCCCAGTCCTCGCTGGCCAGCGTGAGATCGTGATGATCGATATGGGCCGTGCTGTACAGGTTGCTGGATTGGTGTGAAGCCTGGACTGCTGTCAGTTGCGTGCAGGTGATCGCCAGGCAGAAAAGAAGACAGATAAGTCGTGGATGCATGATCACTTCAAGTAATAGGGGGCGAATTTGAGTCATTCATGAATGACCTGGCCAACAGACCCAGGCGGAGGCCGCCGGCTGCAGTGGCCGATCCTTGCCTGGCATGAGCAGGAGGGCGGTTCAGCGCATGCAATAGGCAATAAAGTGGCTTTCGGGCATGGGGCGGGCAAACAGAAAGCCCTGGGCGACCAGGCAACCAAGCGCCAGCAGACGCTCTTTCTGCTCAAGCGTCTCGACCCCTTCGATGATCAGTGACAGGCCCAGCGAGCGGGCCAGCGCCACGGTGGAGCTGATGATCGCGCTGCTTCGGGGTTGATGGCGCAGTTTGCGCACGAAGGTGCCATCCAGCTTGATCTGGCTGAATGGCAGTTCGCATAGGCGATCCAGCGAGGCATAACCGGCACCGAAATCATCCAGCGCCAGATCACAGCCCAGAGCTCGCAGGCGCACCATGTTTTCCAGGCTGCTGGCGGGGGCGTCGAGCAGGCTGTTTTCAGTGATCTCAAAGGTGATGCTGCTGTAGGGCACCTGAAACTGTGTGAGCAATGAGGTAATGGAGTCGGTCAGCGTCTCGCTGGCCAATTGCGCTGGATGCAGATTGAACGAGAAGCGCAGTGCGTGGCCTCGCTCCGCGAGCTTTTGCCGTAGCGCCAGGCCTTGGTCGAGCACCTGCCAGAACAAGCGGTCCAGCAGGTTGTAGTGCTCCATGATGGAGAGAAAGTGTGACGGCGGCAGCACCCCGAGCTGTGGGTGATTCCACCGGGCCAAGGCCTCGACCCCTTGCAGGGCTGCATCGTAGAGCGCCACCTTGGGTTGGTAGTAGGGTTCGAATTCGCCGTCGTCCAGGCCGCGAATCACATCGGCCAGGGTCGGAAGCTCCGACTGTTGCAAAGGGCTTGGGCGGTTGTGGCGTTGAGTCTGATAACGGGTCAACAAGGTGGTAAGGCGCTCCAGGCTGAAGGGTTTACCCAGGTTGCCGAGAAAGTTCAGGCCCAGGCGCTTGATCATCAGGGCGGTGGCATGCCGCAGGTTCGGGTCGATCTGGCTGCACAGGATGACGGAGCGCAGCTTGCCGCCTTGGCTGGCGTGGCGCAGGAACGTCAGGCCGTCCACGCCGGGCATTTTCAGGTCGCAGATGGCGATGTCCATGAAGGTGGCGCGTTCCAGCAGCGTAAGCGCTTCAGCGCCACTGCTGGCCTCATGCACCTGGCCCAGCATGACTTTCTTCAGGGCGGTGACGGTGACCAGGCGTTGCAGCGGTTCATCTTCCAGAACCAGTACGTTCAAGGGGTGCATTGCCGGCTCATGTCATTGTTTGTCGGCTATCTTGCGTAAGGTTCCTGGGGCAGGACCATGAGGCAAATCCCCTCGTTGCGTAGGAAACTTCCTAATGAAAAATCAGATTGCCTGAATCCTTCGGTCGGTATGAATAACCGCTTGTAACCTGGGCTAATAGCCGGGAGTCTGAATTTCGCAAGAGGTGATGGCGGGTCTAAGGCTGGCGCGTAGTTGCGAAATTTACCTGCCAGCAAGAGCAATCCCGTATATTTTCCAGGCCGTCATATGTGCCGATGGCCAAGCTTCTAAGGTGAAATGAGCAAATGCCCAGCGTATTGATAGTTGACGATCATCCGGTTGTGAGGCTCGCCGTTAAGGTCTTGCTGGAAAAGAACAACATGCAGGTGGTTGCTGAAACGGACAATGGGCTGGACGCACTGGAACTGGTTCGCGAACTTGTGCCGGATGTGGTGATTCTCGACATTGGCATTCCCAAACTGGATGGCCTCAAGGTTCTTTCACGGATCAAGGCGCTGGGGCTGCCGACGGAAGTACTGGTGCTGACCTCGCAGTCGGTGGAAAGCTTTTGCAAACGCTGCATCCAGCTCGGCGCACGGGGCTTTGTCAACAAAGAGGAAGACCTGAACAACCTGGTGGTGGCCTTGAATGCGGTATTGGCGGGCTACACCTTCTATCCGTCGCTGGTGCTGGACGTTTCTGCCCCGGTGGCGCAACAACAGTCCGAGGCCGAGCAGATCGCTTCGCTGACGGATCGCGAGATGATCGTGTTGCAGTACCTGGCCCAGGGGTATTCCAACAAGGCCATTGGTGAAAAGCTGTTTCTCAGTAACAAGACTGTCAGTACCTACAAGACTCGTTTACTGCACAAGCTCGGCCTCGGTTCGCAAGTTGGCCTGGCAGAGTTCGCCAAGCGCAATGCACTGATTCCCTGACTCGTTTCCTCTTCGAACTGCTCGCCAGCCTTGTACTCAAGCACTGACGAGTCACCTTTGTTTTGCTCTTTCTATTTCCTGATACCGCTACAGGTATCCGCCTCGGGCTGTTTCGCCTGAAATTTGCGGCAATCACACTTCGGTTTCCGTCATGCAATGTGGCGGATGAGGGGTGGGTTATTTGTGGGCCGCTCCACGCTTGGACATCGATAGAGAAAAGAGGTGCTTTTCAGCTCTTAAGGCATCGCGGGTAGTGCTTGGGAAATTTCTGAAATGAGTATCGCCCTTGTCTTATCTGCATGAGCGTCTAACGAAAATAGAATGGGCTCCAGCACTAGATGAGCAATAACTTGATGGCGATGTTTTTTGTAAGTTCCAACTGCAATCAAGAATCGTCGGTTAATTGCTTGAAGGGTGCGATTTAACCTCAAGGATTTCCATTAAGGACTCAAGAATGAAACTCAGCAAAATCACAGCAGCTGTTGCGGCAATAGTTCTCGGTGCCGCCTCGGCGGCAAGCATGGCGGCAGGCAGCAGCGCCAAGGGCGAGATTCGTTTTACCGGTGAAATCAACGAATCCCCATGCACCATCACCAGTGACACGCAGTTTCAAACCCTGGCCATGGACTCGATTTCCAGCAGCGTCCTGAAAAATGGCGGCAAGTCCGCCCTGAAGAAGTTCGTCATCAAGTTGCAGGGTTGTGACAACAGTGCGCTGAAGGCCGTGACCGCGACCTTTACCGGTGCCGAGTCCAGCAATGACGGCCTGCTCAAGCTTGGGGGCGTGGAAGGCGCGAGCCTGGCGATCGCCGACGACGGTGGCAGCCTGATCAAGCTGGGTGCAGCGTCTTCGGTGTTCAACCTCTCGGCAGGCGACAACAACCTGCGTTTCAGCGCTTACCTGCAGGGCGACACCGCGCTCGGTGGTGAAAGTGGCACGGAAGTGATTGCGGCTGACATCGTGGGCGGCACGTTCGATGCCACTGCCGGTTTTACCCTGGCTTACCAGTAACTCTCGGTATAGCTAGCAGGGGCGTCTCGGAGCATGTGCAGTGTGCATGCTCCGGGCGTGCCTCCCGGAGGTGTCATGAGACGCTCGACGGTTGTTTGGCCCAGGTCCTTGCTCTGGCTGGTGATTGCCGGGAGTGCGCTGCCGGTTCAGGCGCAGCCACCGCTGCAGAAAGGCCAGTTGCAGATGGTCGGGGAGATCTTCGATGCGGCCTGTGCCATTCAGGTCGAAAGCCAGTATCAGGCCATCAGCATGGCGCCGACACCGGTGCATGGGCTGGTCAGTGGTGACGCTGCGACCCGACAGGCACTTGATATACAGATCGTTAACTGCGGCTCGAGCAATACCTTGTCCCGGCGGTCGTTATTCAACTCGTTTACGGTGGTTTTCGAGGGCGACGGCAACGATGGGCATTTCGCCACCCAAGGTACCGCCCAAGGTATCGCCATACATATAAAGGATATTAACGGAAACTCGGTCATACCCGGAGTTCCAGTTAAAGGCAGCGAAGTTGCCGCCACAGACATGGCACTTAATTATTCGCTGACACTTATTGGTAGTGGTACTTCGCTGAGCGCTGGCGACTATCACGCCACAATCAGGCTCGGAATCAATCACTTCTGATGTGAGGTGTTCTGCAGCGATATTAATAGCCGGGGAAGTGAGTCGCGTGAGTCAACACAGAGTATGGGTTGCCACTACTTTGTGGTGTATTGCCGGCATGGCTGGCGCAGCCGAAGAGTATCAATTCAATATCGATGTTCTGGATGTCAAAGAACAACAGAGCCTGGATCTTAGTCTGTTCGCCAGAGCCAACTTTATTCTGCCCGGCCAATACAGCCTGGTGGTTCAGGTCAACCGTGATTCCTTGACCGAAAGACCGGTGCAATTCATCGCTCCGGACGATGACCCCAAGGGCAGCCTGGCGTGTATTTCCAGCGCGCTGGTGAGTGAACTGGGCTTGAAGGCGCAGGTGCTCAAGACCCTGGCCTGGTGGCACGGCGGAGCCTGCCTGGATACCACCAGCATTCCCGGGATGCAGGTGCGCGGTGATCTTGGGGCCGCGACGCTGCACCTGAGTATTCCCCAGGAATCCCTGGAATACACCGCGGCCAACTGGGACCCGCCATCGCGTTGGGAGGAGGGCGTTAATGGCGTCCTGCTCGATTACAACCTCAATGCCCAGACCAGCGATCAGTTGAGGAACAAGGGCAGCAGCAACCAGCTCAGTGGCAACGGCACCGCCGGTCTCAACCTGGGAGCCTGGCGCCTGCGCGCCGACTGGCAGGCGCAGATGCAACAGGCCTCCGGGCAACAGACGCATCGGCAATTCGACTGGAGCCGTTTCTACGCCTTGCGCGCTTTGCCTTCGTTGCGCGCCAACCTGGCCGTGGGCGAGGACTACCTGAACTCCACCTTGTTCGGCAGCTTCCGCTTTACCGGTGCGAGCCTTGCCACCAACGACAGCATGTTGCCGCCCAACCTGCGTGGTTATGCCCCGGAAATCACCGGAGTGGCGCGGACCAACGCCCGGGTGGTGGTGCGCCAGTTGGGGCGGGTGCTGTACGACACCCAGGTGCCCCCTGGCCCTTTCCGCATCCAGGACCTGAACGATGCGGTCAACGGCAAGCTGGATGTGCAGGTCGAGGAGCAGGACGGCAGCCACCAGGAGTTCCAGGTGGACACCGCGAGCATTCCGTACCTGACCCGGCCCGGCACCGTGCGCTATCGCCTGGCGGCGGGCAAACCGTCGGAGTGGGACCACAGCCTGGAAGGGCCCGCCTTTGGTAGCGGGGAATTTTCCTGGGGGGTCAGCAACGGCTGGTCGCTGTATGGCGGCAGCCTGGCCGCCAAGGACTATGGCTCGGTGGCCCTGGGGGTTGGCCGTGACCTGCTGGCCTTCGGTGCATTGTCGGTGGACGTGACGCAATCCCGGGCGCAGTTGCCCCAGGGTGACAGCCTGATGGGCAAGTCCTATCGCGCCAGTTATTCCAAGCGTTTCGAGGATTACGACAGCCAGGTGACGTTTGCCGGTTATCGCTTCTCGGAAGAGGACTTCATGAGCATGAACGAGTTCATCGATGCCCGGCGCAGCGGCAAGCCGATCAACCGGAGCAAGGAAATGTACACGGCCACCGTCAGCAAGAGCTTTCGCGACCAGAACATCAGCCTCTATCTCAACTACAGCCACCAGAATTACTGGAACAGTGCGCCGAGCGACCGCTACAGCCTGTCGCTGTCGCGCTACTTCAACCTGGGAAACGTCAAGAACGTCAGCCTGTCGTTGACCGCCTATCGCAACCAGGCCTACGGCGGCATCGATGAAGGGGCGTATCTGTCCGTCAGCCTGCCTTGGGGCGAGCGTGGTTCGGTCAGCTACAGCACGACCGCCAGCCGCAACGACAGCAGCCACAACCTGAGTTATTTCGAACGTCAGGATGAACGCAACAGCTACATGCTCAGCGCGGGCACAGCCAAGGCCGGCAATACCGCCAGTGGCTACCTGACCCATGACGGCAGCCAGGCCCAAGTGGTGGCCAGTGCCAGCTACCAGGCCGGCCAGTACCGCTCCGCGGGGTTGTCGGTGCAGGGCGGCGCGACCCTGACCCCCGAAGGCGGCGCCTTGCACCGCAGCAGCAACATGGGCGGCACCCGCTTGCTGGTGGACACCCAGGGCGTGCCCGGCGTGCCGGTGCGTGGCAGCGGTGTGCCGAGCCGTACCAATCGCTTCGGCAAGGCGGTGATTACCGACGTCAACAGTTACTACCGCAACCAGGCAAGCATTGACCTCGACCGCCTGGACGACGATGTCGAGGCCACCCAGTCGGTGGCGGAATTCACCCTGACCGAAGGGGCGATCGGCTACCGCAGTTTCGACGTGATCGCCGGGCACAAGGCCATGGTGCGAGTGCTTCTGGCCGATCAGCGGCACCCGCCTTTCGGCAGCACCGTGCGTAACAGCCGCGGCCAGGAGACCGGGATTCTCAGTGAGGACGGCCTGGTGTACCTGAGCGGCATGCAACCCGGAGCCACCATGACCCTGCATTGGGACGGCAAGGATCAATGCCGTTTCGTGCTGCCCGAAGCGCCCCCTGTCGAGGATGTCGAATCGCAGTTCCTCTGTCGGTCGTCCACCGACGTCCACCCTTAAGCCCCCCCCCTAGTCAACGGATAACCACGAGTGGCCCCCATGAAATCGCTTGATCAGAAACACCTCATCCTTGTCGCCTGGCTCGCCCTGGCTGCCGCGCCCTCGTTGCAGGCCGCCGTTTCGCTGGACCGCACGCGAGTGATCCTCAACGGCGACGATAAGTCGGTGAGCCTCAACATCAACAACCAGAACACCCAGCTGCCGTACCTGGCGCAGGCCTGGATCGAGAACGAGCAGGATCAGAAGATCACCAGCCCGCTGGTGGTGTTGCCGCCGATCCAGCGGCTCGAAGCCGGCTCCAGCAGCCAGGTGAAAATCCTCAAGCTGGCGCAGGTGAGCCAACTGCCCCAGGACCGCGAGACGCTGTTCTACTTCAACCTGCGGGAAGTGCCGCCGCGCAGCGACAAGCCCAACACCCTGCAGATTGCCCTGCAAACCCGGATCAAGCTGTTCTATCGCCCCGCGGCCATCGCCCGTGGCGCCAACCCGACGCAGGCGCCGTGGCAAGAGCAACTGACCCTGAGCCTGGCGGGGGACCGCTACACGGTGCACAACCCCACGCCTTACTACGTGACCCTGATCGATGCCAGCAGCAGTGCGGGCGGCAAGACCGTGGACGGTTTCCAGCCCTTCATGATCGAGCCCAAGGGCCAACTGCTACTGGACGTCAGCGCCAAGAGCCTCGGTGCCAAGCCGGTACTGACCTATGTGAATGACTACGGTGGCCGGCCTTTGCTGGAGTTCCAGTGCGCAGGCGGTCAGTGCAATGCCAAGTCCGTGAACAACCCGGGCTGATTGCAACCTTGGCGAAACATCAACAGGGCGAGGCGAATAGCATGAAGCGCAACCCACGGATTTGCAGCGGCGGGCACGGCCGGGTTCTTCCACTGCTGGCCCTGCTGGCGCTGTCCGGCACCGAATCGGCCAGGGCACAGGTGGCCAGTGACGATCGAACGGCGATCCTCCAGGTCTCCGGCGCATTGCTGGAGAGTGCCTGTCACCTGGATGTGGGCTCGGCCTATCAGGAAGTCTGGCTGGGCGAATTGAGTACTGCGCGGTTGTCGCGGCCCGGCGATCAGGGCGCCCCGGTGGCGGTCACCCTGAAGTTGCGCGATTGCGTGAGGACTCAGGGCGGCCGGCGTGAGGCGCAGGGCGCCACGCTGGTCTGGAGTGCGATCGAACCGGTGGCGAGCCTGCGCTTCAGCGCCGTGGCCGATCCCGACAGCCCGCAACTGGTCAAGGTCCAGGGGGCTGGCGGCTTTGGCTTGCGCCTAAGCGATGCGCTGCGGCGACCGCTGGCCCTGGGGCGCTCCGGGCACACCTGGTTCGTCTCGCCCGGCAGCAATCAACTGACGTACTACATCATTCCCGAGCGCACGCCGGCGCCCCTGTCGCCAGGGCATTTTCGCGCCAACCTGAACCTGCGCATGAGCTACGACTGAGGTGCATGGCATGAACATCAGCCGATGGCTACTGAGAGGCTGGGCGCTGCCACTGTTGTGGCTGGCGCTGCCGGCCCATGGAGACATGCAGATCTACGTCATTGGGTCGATCAAGGCGGCGATCCCTTGCGTGATCCAGGGCAGCAATACCGCGCTGATCGATGTGCCGTTCGGTGACGTGCAGATCGCCAAGATCGACGGAGCCTACAAGACCGTGCCCATCAACTATGGACTCGATTGCAGCCGCGCCATGAACCATGCCCTGCGCATGCGGATCACTGGCACCCCGGCAAGCTTCAACAACCAGCTGCTGGCGGTCACGGGTACCGACAACCTGGGGATAGCCCTGAAGAACGGCAGCGACGCCATCGGCCGCGATGAATGGTTCAACTTCAACCCGGCAGTCCCGCCACAGCTGAAGGCGGTGCTGGTGCGCGGTGGCGGCAGCACGCTGGCTCCCGGCGAATTCAAGACCGGAGCAACCCTGGTGGTGGACTATCAATGAACAATCGTGGACGCACTGAACCGGTGGTTTTGGCGTTGAGCCTATTGCTGGCGGCTCTGCCGAGGCTTGGGCTGGGGCAGGAGAACATGCAGTTTCACGGCAGGCTGATTGCCCCTGCCTGTACGGTCACTGATCAGGGGCAGTTCCTGGAGGTCGCGTTCAAGAGCCAGATCGCGATCAGCAAGATCAATGGCGAGAACTACCGCCAGCAGGTGCCCTATCAGGTCGAGTGCGAGGGGCTGGGGGGGGCAGGCCTGGTCTGGCGCATGAAGCTGACCTTCAAGGGCACGCCGGCGGATTTCGATCCCAAGGTCCTGAAGACCTCCGTCCAGGGCCTGGGGATCAAGCTGCGGCTGGGTGACGAAGACTTTGATATTGACGAAACCAGGCTGGTCAATCTTGCGGACTTGCCAAAACTTGAGGCGGTGCCGGTCAAGGACCTGGGGGCGAAATTGTCCAATAACCGGTTTTCCGCCTCGGCCTCGTTGATTGCCGAACTCTATTAGGAGCCCCCATGAAGCCACACCGTCGTTGCCTGCTCTGGTTCGGTTATCTGCTGGTGCTGAGCGTCTTTGCCAGTATCGCCTTGCCTGCCGCCGCCACCGAGAACCTGTTCTTCTCCGGCGCGCTGGTGGCCGAGCCCTGTACCCTGTTGCCCGCAGATCGGGAGCAGGACCCGCCGGGTTTCGTCGCCAGCGACAAGGAGCTTTATCGCAGCGGTCGCACCCGCGGCGAGCCCATCGTGCTGCACCTGCTCGACTGCGACATCGGGCAGGACGAGGTCCAGGTCAAGATCCTGTTCGAGGGCCCCAGCAGCGCTGCCTACCCGGACTATCTCAAGCCGACCCCCGGTGAGGGCATGGCCGAAGGCGTGCTCATCGGTCTGGAAACCCAGGACGGACAATTGCTGCCACTGCAACAGAGCAATCCGATGGGCCCGCTGAGCAATGGCGCCAATCAGATTTCATTCATGGCCTACCTCAAGGCAGAGGCGGATGCCCTGGCCACGCAGTCGATCAAGGGCGGCAACATTGTGGCAACGCTGAGTTTTATCTTGAGCTACGACTGAGCGAAATCCCCGCGCGAGTGAACAACGCCACACAGCGAACCGCGTGGCGTGAAGGTTCAGCCGCCGATGATGTGATGCCGTGGCCCATACGGCAGCCCGGTGATGTTCTCTGCACCGTGCTCATTGACGATCAGGATGTCGTGCTCCCGATAGCCGCCGGCACCGGGCAGGCCTTCGGGCAGCCGGAGCATCGGTTCGATGGACACCACCATGCCGGGCTCGAGGAGGGTCTCCACGTCCTCGCGCAACTCCAGCCCGGTCTCGCGCCCGTAGTAGTGGTTGAGGATGCCGAATGAGTGGCCGTAGCCGAAGGTGCGATATTGCAGCAGGTCGTGTTCCTGGTAGATCGCGTTCAGGTGCCGGGCAATGTCACTGCAGCGGGCCCCGGGCTTGACCAGCTGCAGCCCGGCTTCATGCACCTGGACGTTGATTTCCCACAGCCGCAGGCAGGCGTCGGGGCAATGCCCGAGGAACAGCGTGCGCTCCAGGGCGGTGTAGTAGCCGGCGATCATCGGGAAGCAGTTGAGGCTCAGCACTTCTCCCGGGTTGACCCGCCTTGAGGTCAGCGGGTTGTGGGCGCCATCGGTATTGAGCCCCGACTGAAACCAGGTCCAGGTGTCCATCAGCTCGGCCGCCGGGAAGGTCTGGGCAATGGCCCGCACCATGGTTTGGGTGGCGTGCAGGGCCACTTCGTATTCCGGCACCTGGTCGTGCAGGGCTTCGATGGCAGCGGCTCCCCCCGTATCGGCAATCCGCGCGCCCTGGCGGATCAGCGCGTGCTCCTCGGCGGACTTGAGCATGCGCATGTTCATGCAAGGCGTGGCGATGTCCAGCAACTGCGCCTGGGGATACAGCTCGGCGAAGGCCTGGTGATTGGGCAGTGTCAGTTGATCGAACTCCAGCCCCAATCGCGAAGCCAGGGGCAGGGCCTGTTTCACGGCGACGAAAAAGTTGCCCCGCTGCCAGTCGGTGTAGATCACCTGTGCATCGCAGATCGCCCGACGTCCGGGCTGACCGCCATCGATATTGGCGCTGATCAGCACGCTGTGTTCCTGGGTCACCACCAGGGCGTATTGACGGCCGAAGGAGCAATACAGGAAGTCCGCGTAGTAGTTGATGTTGTGATACGAGGTGAACAGCGCCGCGTCGATATCCTGCCGAGCCATGTAGGCCCGCAGGACACCCAGGCGCCGGGTGTATTCCTCGTGGGAGAAGGTTGCCGGGGTTTTGTCACCGTTGCGCAATTGAAGCGTCCGGGGCATCTGCATGGCACGGGTCCTTGTCTGCTATGAGCGATGCGTAGCGCCACACCAGGGTGGGCCGGGACACTGCATTGCAGCAGATAGGGCAGAGGTTGGCATGCGCAGTACCGACCTTGGGGTGGCTGCAGGCGCTGTTTTCACGGACTGAGGAACCGCGCAACCAGGCCATTGGCACTGGTTGCGGGGCATCGGAGTGTCAGTTCTTGACGGTTTCCTCCAGGGAGAAACGCCCCATCGGACTTTGCTGGAAGTTCTCGATGTTCTTGCGCGAGATGTTGATGTAGGGGCTGTAGTAGAGGTCGATCCAGTTTACGTCCTGCTTGGCCAACTTCTGCAGATCGACGTACATTTGTTCGCGCTTGGAGGCGTCCATTTCTACCCGCGCGGCAGCCACCAGCTCCTTGACCTGCGGGTTTTTGTAGCGGGTCATGTAATTCATGTTGGTGTCGTGCCCAAGGACGAATGTGGTCTTTTGGTCTGGGTCGAGGATGTCGGCGGTCCAATACATGACCGAGAGGTCGTAGTTACCGTCGACCAACATTTGCCAGCTTTGGCTGGGATCAACCTTTTGCAGGTTGGCTGTCACCCCTACGGCCGCTAACTGGTTCTGGACAAGTATGGCGATCTGTTCGTCTGCTTCGTTGCCGGCATTGACCACGTAGTTGAGCTTCAGGCCCTTGGCGCCAGCCTGCTCCAGCATTTTCTTGGCTTTTTCTGGATCATACGGGCGCTGCAGGTTATTGGCGTAGTGGTACATAGCGCCTTTAGGAATGTATGAATAGGCCACCTCACCATGGCTGAAGGTGACAGCGTCCACTAGGGACTTCTTGTCGATTGCCAAGTCCAGAGCCTCACGTACTTGTGGCTTGGCCAGCAGTCCGTGCTCATGGTTGATCAACAGGTGATCTTCTCGTGTGGACGGGTCCAGATGTACCACCAGATTTGGATCTTTCCTCAGGGCGTCGACTCGAGAAAAAGGTACGAAGAGCGCGGTATCTAGTTCCCCAGCCTGGACTTTGAGCATTCGGGTATTGTCATCGGGTATGGAGATCCATTCCACGCCATCAAGGCTGACGGTGTCGGCTTGCCAGAAGTGAGGGTTCTTTTCCAAGATCACCCTGTCCCCTTGCAGCCACTCCTTGACGATGAAAGCGCCGGATGAAACGGGTTTCTGCGCGTAGGCCTCGTCTCCCATTCGGGCCATTGCCTGCTGTGACAGGATTGAGGCATTGGGAGACGCCAGTTGAGCGAGGAAGGGTACTGAGGGACTTTTCAAGGTCAGCACAAGGGTCTCAGGATCCGATGCTTCGGCTTTGTCGAGAATGGTGTAGGTATCGGTCCACAGCGAAGTTTTATCGTCGCGAATTCGCAGCAGGCTGAAGACTGCGTCCTGAGCAGTGATGGGAGAGCCATCTGAGAACTTGGCTGGACGCAGCTTGAAGGTATAGGTCAGCCCATCGTCGGAAACGCTCCAGCTTTTTGCCAGGCCCGGAAGCAGTTTGGTTCCAGCCTTGTCGACACGTACGAGCACGTCGTACACGTTGGTGAATACCCAACTGTCACGATTCTGAGCGCTTTTGATCGGGTCGAAGGTAGTGCTTTCTTCCCGGCAGCCGATGGTTAGAACTCCGGCCGCTTGAGCAATACCACTGGTCAATGTACAGGCCAGAAGTGACGCAGCTGCCAGTAACTGTCGGTGTCTTGTTTTCATAATCAAACTCCCTGTTGATATGTGTTTTTAGTTTTTAGAACTGCGTTTCATCTAATACGCAGCTATAGCGTCGGTTCTGTAGAGACCGGATAGGAGGTGGCGTCTTGGCACAAGCAGGTAGCGCTAGATGGCAGCGAGGATGAAACATGCAGCCGGATGGCAGCTTTAATGGGCTGGGTGGTTCACCTGGCAGAGGATGAGTGGGCAAGGGTTTGCTTGGGTCCAACTGGGGAATGGAGCTAATCAAAGCGGCTGTATAGGGGTGATGTGGACGATTGAATACGGCTTCCACAGGACCCTCTTCTACGATTTGCCCCATGTACATCACTGCAACTCGATCGCAGACACGATGAACCACTGATAGGTCGTGGCTGATAAACAACAATGCCAGGTTCATTTGCTGTCGCAGTTTCAGCAGCAGATTGATGATCTGCCCTTGAATGGACACATCCAGAGCTGAAACACATTCATCGGCAACAATCAGTCTGGGTTCGACTGCTAGAGCCCGTGCAATTCCCAGTCGTTGGCATTGACCTCCGCTCAGGGAGTGAGGTCGGCGCGAAACCATCTCTTTGGGTAACCCCACGAGTCTAAGCAACTCCATCACTCGATCCGTTCTTTGTTCTATCGGAAGTCTGTGATGTACCTGCAAAACTTCCGCGAGAATTTCGCCAACTTTCATTCGTGGATTGAGGGCGGCGTATGGGTCTTGGAAAATCATCGCGGTTTCATGTCGCAGACGTTGAATATCGCACCTGTTACCACGGGTTATATCGACGCCGTCGAACGACACTGTTCCGCTGCGTATCTCTTCTAAATACAGAATCGCTCGCCCGAGGCTGCTCTTGCCACTTCCTGATTCGCCAACCAAACCTAAAACTTCTCCGCGTGCGAGGCTCAAGGAGACGCCATTGACTGCTTTCAGCCATCGTTTATGCATTCCGAGCCAACCAGAACTGGCTGGAAAATGGACGTGCAGGTCCGTGACTTGCAGCAGGCTCATGGAAAGGAGGCCCTCAGTGGGAAGTGGCAGGCAACTAGTTGATTTTCAGTGATTGGTCGGGAGTCTGGGCGCTCGTTGATACATTGCGATTTGGATTGTTGGCAGCGTGAGCTGAATCGACAGCCTTGGGGGCGTGCGTCTGGCTGGGGAGGATGGCCAGTGATCGTTTTCAGGCCGCTAAAGCCAGTGCTTCTGGAGGGCTGGCAATCGATCAAGGCTGCCGTGTAGGGGTGCTGCGGTGATGTCAGTACTTCATGCTTGTTGCCTTGCTCACAAAGCCTCCCCGCATACATCACGGCTACCGAGTCAGCGGTCTGGGCTACTACTCCCAGGTCATGGCTGATCAGGATCAGTGAGAGGCCTCGCTGGTCTCTGAGGTTCAGTAGCAGGCGCAAGATCTGCGCTTGTACGGTCACATCCAGTGCAGTGGTCGGCTCATCGGCGATCAACACTTTTGGATTGCAGCCCAAGGCCACAGCGATCATCGCCCGTTGTCGCATGCCGCCGGAAAACTCATGAGGAAAATGCTTGGCTCGGGCCTGCGGATCGGGAATGCCGACCTGGCGTAGCAGTTCTATGGCCAGCGCCTGAGCTTCCTGTTTTGTGGCCCCCTGATGAAGGCGAATGCCTTCACTGATTTGCTCACCGACACACATCAGTGGGTCGAGGTGGCTGCTTGGGTTCTGGAACACCATGCCTAGTTGGCCGCCACGTATTGCGCGCATTTCGTTGTCGTTCAGTTCCAGCAAGTTGGTGCCGGCGAGCCGTACGGCGTGACCATGGGCATGGAGGTTCCCTGTGGGTAGCAAGCGCATAAGTGCACGGCAGGCCAACGTTTTGCCGCTGCCGCTTTCGCCCACAAGGCCAAGTATTTCTCCTTCGGCGAGTGTGAATGAGAGACGGTCTACCAGAGTGACATCGCGTCCGTTGGAGCGAGCAATAACGCTAAGTTCATCGACCTGCAGCAGAGGGGTATTCATGAGCGTTCACCGAGAATTTCGGCGATACCATCTGCCATGAGGCTGAAGCCCATAGCCAAGGAGACGATGGCCAGGCCAGGAAAGGTGCAGATCCACCACGCCGACGTGATCAGACTTTGGCCTTCAGCGATCATTGTTCCCCACTCTGCCGTAGGGGGCTGCACCCCGAGGCCCAAGTAGCTGACGGCGGCGCCATTCAACAGAATCAGTACTGCATCGGACATGAAAAATACGATGGAGCTGAACAGCGCATTCGGTAGTAAATGTCGGAACAGGATTCGTACATGGCTGTAACCCAGGCTTCTTGCAGCAAGGGCGAAATCGCTATTTTTGAGAACCAGAATTTGTGAGCGGGTCAGGCGGGCGTAGGACACCCACCCCACCAGAGCAATGGCAATGTAGAAACTGCCAAGGCCCGGGCCTATCAGCACCATGATTGCCAGCATGAGGACCAGGAAGGGAAAGGCCAAGATGATATCGGTCACACGCATGCACAGAGTATCGACGCCACCGCCGATGTAGCCCGCTAGCGCGCCTATAGAAGTACCGATCAGAAATGGCAGGATTACGCCCAGAAGTGATAACTGTAGATCTACTCGAGCGCCCCAGATGACCCTGGACAAAACATCTCGACCGAAGTTGTCGGTTCCGAACAGGTGGGTGAAATTTGGAGCGCTCAAACGCAACTCGATATTGTGTTCCAGTGGATCAAAAGGTGCAGTCCATGGCGCAAGTAACGCCAGTAGCAACCAGAGGCAAAGAATCCCCAGTCCTAGCGCCAGTCGACCGTTGCTCAATACCAGATGCAGCCGCCAATTTTCAGCCACAGGTAACGAGGTCATTGGATTTTGACCCGAGGATCGATGGCAACTGTCAGTACATCAGCAAGGAAGTTCACCATAACAGTGGCGCAAGCGAGCACCATGGTTACTCCTTGGACCACCATATAGTCGCGAGTGAATATTCCACGTACCAGCAATTGGCCAATACCGGGAATTGCGAAGAGACTTTCAATCACAACAGTGCCGCTGATCAGCCAGCCAATATTCACTGCCAATAAGTTGATGGTGGGAATCAACGCATTGGGTAGTACATGTCGACGAAATATTGCTGCTTCGTCCAGGCCTCGGGCACGGGCCGCAGCAATGTGATCAGCCTGCATTTCTTGAAGAAGGCTTGCGCGCAAATTTCGAATCAGCAAAGACGACAAGGCCAGGGCGATGGTCAGGCAAGGAAGCACCAGATGATGCAGTTTTTCGGTCCAGGTACGGCCGTAGCCTGACACTGGGAAGAGTCCCCATTGCACACTGAATAACAGTATCAACATGATTCCCAACCAGAAGGCAGGCATCCCCAGTCCCGCAGTAGTAAACAGGCGAATCAATTGATCACGCTTGCCGTCTTGATGGCGCGCGGCTGAACTGGCCAGTGGCAGTGCAATCAATAGCGCCAAGACCACGCTTCCCAACACCAATATCAGAGTGGGTTCAGTGCGCGAACTGATGAGCTTCAGAGTGTCGACCTTGTATAGCAACGACTGGCCTAGCTCTCCATTGAGCAGGTTTTTTAGGAAGTAGAAGTATTGCTGCCACAGAGGTTGATCAAGACCGTATTGAGCCCTGATCTTCAGCAGCGCATAGGGGGAGCTACGGCTGCCTAGCAGGATTCGGGCAGGGTCTCCAGGAATTGAACGTACCAGCACAAACGTCATCAGGCTGATGCCGAAAAGTACCGGTAGCAATTGCAGAGGACGAGATAATACAAAACGGTAACGCCCGAGGTTCATGAGATGACCTCAAGGCTGTAGCTGGGGGTTTGGTTGCCGGGTAGGCGAGCGCGATGTGGTCGTGCCGACAGTCGGCAGATGGAGTTTACCCTCGGAGCCGGGAAGGCATCCCCGATACCGTAGCTATAGACCTCCTGGTCGTACTGCGGCGCTGCCGCCATTTCCTGCCGCATCACTAACATCCTGTCAGTTGCTACCTGATGATCCAACTTAATGAGGAAGCGGTAGCGCCGTAAGCTAGTAAATCTTATAGGTTCGCTCTGGCTGTCCCTCGCCGAGGCATGGCATTCTACTGGGTGGTTGTCAAGAATGAAAACCACAAGGGAGCTGAAGGGATGCAGATCAAGCTGTCTGAATACAATGACTGTCTTTTACCAGGAAGGAATCTTGAGGAGCAGTTGGATAAAGCCATGCTATTGGCGGCCGATTTAGGTTTTGACGCCTTAGTGTACGACTACAGTCCAGTACCTTTTGATCATGCGGGCTTGTTGATTACGCCTGAGGTTCTCTTGCGTAACACTCCGACGGAGTGGCAGGAACTGTGGTGCTGCGAGGGTTACTACCAGATCGATCCAGTGCAGCAAGTGGCACTCAATTCAATTTCACCGTTTCTCTGGTCCTATCAACCAGAGGCAGAAACGGTTTTGAAACAAGTCATTGGTCTGCATCACGCGCCCGTTGTGAGCTATCTGCAGAATGCTCAGATGGCTCATGGCGTATCAGTGCCGATCCACCTTCCAAAAGGCGGTTTTGCTAGTCTCGCGGGATTGCGCTCCGGACGGACCCAAAGTGCGCTTCAAGATATGCGCCACGTTCTCGGTGAGTTCAGCCTGATTGCTTATGCGCTGCAGGAAGCGGCTTATCCTGTTCTCAGTCAAAGAGAGGGGACTCATCCTTCGAAGCCACTGACCAAGCGTGAGCGAGAATGTTTGAAGTGGGCGGCAGAGGGATTTACGGCTATTGAAATAGCTGATCGATTACACCGGTCTGTCGCGACAGTGACTCTGCACTTGAACTCAGCCATGCATAAACTGGGTGCCAGGAACCGGGTTCAGGCGGTGGCTCGGGCAGTGCATTACCGACTATTGGATAGCTGAAACGGGGCAAAACCTATCCTTTCTTCTAGTTACATCGACTTTCCCCCGTCGATAGTGTGTGCCATGTGGAATACAGGGAGTGGCACACAATGGACTCGAACAAGAAAGTACTCGAAGGTTATGCGCCCTTCGGTCTTTATAGAACCTGGTATCGCGTTACCGGCGATTTACTCAATGGGCATACGCCCTTGGTGATTCTGCATGGCGGGCCGGGTTGCACCTATGACTATGTCGATACATTCAAGGATGTGGCTGCCAGCGGTAGAGCGGTTGTTCACTATGATCAGCTTGGCAATGGCTTCTCCACTCATGTGTCGGACAAGCCTGCAACATTCTGGACGGTGAAGCTGTTTCTTGAGGAACTGGACAGCCTTCTGGATCACCTGGGCATAAGCGATAACTATGCGCTGTTGGGACAATCCTGGGGAGGGATGCTGGCCAGTGAGCATGCAGTGCTGCGCCCAGCAGGTTTAAAGGCATTGATTATCGCCAACTCTCCGGCCGATATGCGTACCTGGGTCGCGGAGGCCAATCGCTTGCGTGAAGCCTTGCCAGAGGAGGTGCAGCAAACTCTGCTGCAGCATGAACAGGCAGGGACCACCGATTCTGCAGAATACATTGCTGCTTCGCGCGTCTTTTATGATCGGCATGTCTGCCGTATCAAGCCCTGGCCTGACGACGTGGCCCGCACCTTTGCCAAGGTTGACGCTAATCCCACGGTGTATCGAGCCATGAATGGTCCCAATGAATTCCATATCATTGCCAGCCTGAAGGACTGGACCATCGTCGAGCGCCTGAAACGCATCAACGTACCGACGCTATTGATTTCCGGGCGTTACGACGAGGCCACTCCGACCGTGGTCCAACCCTATCTGGAGCAGATCCCCGACATCCGTTGGGCGTTGTTTGAAAACTCCAGCCACATGCCCCACGTCGAGGAACGGGTCGCCTGCATGGGGACGGTGGTGAGTTTTCTCGACGAATGCCTGTAGTCGCCAGGTAGGTGGCCCATGAGCCCCACTACCTGGCGTAGCGGGGCCCATGGACAGTTCAGAGGCTCAGTGCAGCTTCAAGCGTGGGTCGGTGCCGCGGCCGATGCGGCTGCCGAGCATCAGCATCGCGGTGCGAAAGACCCCATACAGGGCCATCTGGTGCATGCGGTACAGCGAGATGTAGAACATCCGCGCCAGCCAGCCTTCGAGCATCACGCTGCCGGTAAGGTTGCCCATCAGGTTGCCCACCGCCGAGAAACGCGACAGCGAGATCAGCGAGCCGTAGTCGGTGTACTTGTAGGTCGGCAGGTCCTTGCCTTCGATGCGCAGCTTCAGCGACTTGGCCAGTAAAGATGCTTGCTGGTGCGCGGCCTGGGCCCGCGGTGGCACGTTGCGGTCGCTACCTGGTTGCGGGCAGGCGGCGCAGTCGCCGAACGCGAAGATGTTCTCGTCGCGGGTGGTCTGCAGCGTCGGCAGCACCTGCAGCTGGTTGATGCGGTTGGTCTCCAGGCCGTCGATCTCCTTGAGGAAAGCCGGTGCGCGAATGCCCGCGGCCCAGACCTTGAGGCTGGCGGGAATGGTCTGGCCGTCGGCGGTGATCAGGCTGTCGGCGGTCACTTCGCTGACCGAGGCATTGGTCAGGACCTTGACCCCGAGTTTTTCCAGGGTCTTGTGCACCGGGCCGCTGATGCGCTCGGGCAGGGCCGGGAGTACCCGTGGCCCGGCTTCGATCAGGGTGATGTGCATGTTTTCCGGGAGAATCCGGTCCAGCCCGTAGGCGGCCAGCTCATGGGCGGCATTGTGCAGCTCTGCCGCCAGTTCCACGCCGGTGGCGCCGGCACCGACAATCGCCACGCTGATCTGCTCCACGGCATCGGTCTGCCCGGCATGAGCGCGCAGGTAGTGGTTGAGCAGTTGCTGGTGGAAGCGTTCGGCTTGCTTGCGAGTGTCGAGGAACAGGCAATGCTGGGCCGCGCCCTGGGTGCCGAAATCATTGGTGGTGCTGCCCACGGCGATCACCAGGGTGTCGTAACCCAGTTCCCGGGCCGGCAGCAGTTCCACGCCGGCCTCGTCGTAGGTGGCGGCGAGCTGGATCTTCTTCTGCTGACGATCGAGCCCGCTCATACGGCCCAGCTGGAACTCGAAGTGGTTCCATTTGGCTTGGGCGACGTAGTTGAGTTCGTCTTCGGAGGAGTTCAGCGAGCCGGCAGCCACTTCATGCAGCAGCGGTTTCCAGATGTGGGTCAGGTTGGCGTCCACCAGCATCACACTGGCGGTGCCGCGCTTGCCCAGAGTCTTACCCAGGCGGGTCGCCAACTCCAGGCCGCCGGCGCCGCCGCCAACGATGACAATACGATGAGTCATGGGGATATCTCGCAAGGCTAAAAGAAATCGGTGCAGTCAACCGAGCGAGCGCGAAGCGGCTCATAGCGTCAGGTAACTGATAAAACGGCTCAACAGGCCCAGTGCGACAGTCACCGCGACCACCACCACGAGGAGCATCCACGGCCGAAAGGGCCGGCGCTCGACTCGGTGCTGGGGCAGTTGCAGATATTCTTCGACATGGCGTTGGTCGTCGGGGTTCAGGCGGCTGCTCATAAAAGGCCTCGTCAGGTAGACGTCGCAACTTTGAGGAATGTTACAGCGCGGTATAAGCCGGCATGAACGGAGCATAGCCGCTGCCACCGGGGGGCTCGAAGGCCGGGTCCCGGTGCTGGCAGGCAGTGCGCTTTTTTACCATTGCCGGGCGGATTGCGCCATGCCGACACAGGGCGGATTGACGGGCTTTACAAACTGATGCCGACGTCGAAGAGAATGCTGCGGCCCAGGTTGCTGCGCAGGAATTCCGGCGCATCCGGGTGGGCGAACAGCACGCGGGCGAAGGTTGGCCCCACCAGGGATAGCGAGCGCCAGCCCTGGCGCAGGTATTCGGTGGGAGGCGGGAAGTGGCTGTTGAGGTCCAGCACTTCGCGTTTCAGGGCGGCAAAGGCAATGATGTCCAGTTCCCCGAGGTTCATCCCGCGTTCCTGATAATTGTGCGCTTTCTTGCGCAAGGTCGGCCCCAGGCGCAGCAACAGCTCGTTGGCCGGGATGCGCTTGGGCTTGGCTTCGCGCCGTACCAGCTGGCTCAGGGAGAACGCGCTGCGCCGCCGCTGCAGTTCGTCGCGCCATTCATCATTGAGCCGTCGGCCTTCATCAAGGACGAAGAACACTTCGAAACTGGCTTCGCGAAACAGCACGTCCGGCGGCTCTTGTCCGGCGGCGGTGAATTCGTCGTTGCGATAGGGAATATTCAGGCCTTGCAGCAGGCGCTGGCAGACCCAACGCTCACGCTCCCATTTGCGGGCATTGGACAGGAACGCGTTGGCTTGTTCGGCCTGGATGGTAAGCAGGCGCAAAAAATCTGAGTCATCCATACCCCCAAGCTTAGCGCTCAAATATGACCTTAAAAACCACGCCCGCGGAAAAACCTCTGCCGGTGTTGACGGTAACCCTCGCTGGAGCCTGCTCAGGGGCGGTGTAGACTGTTCGCCTTCCAACCGTTCGATAAGGAGTGTGCCGTGAAGCGCTGGTCAATGCTGTTGCTGGCCCTGTTGCCGTTGTGGGCCCAGGCCCTGGAGATCGGTGAGCGCCTGGCACCCTGGACCCTGCTGGATCAGTTCGACCAGCCCTACAGCCTGGATTCCCAGGCGCGGATTCTGCTGGTCGCGCGCAGCATGGAGGCAGCCAAAGTGGTGAATGCGGCGCTCAAGGACAGGCCCCAGGGCTATCTGCAGGAGCGTCACGGGGTGTTTGTCGCGGATATCCAGCGCATGCCGACGGTGATCGCCAAACTCTTCGCCGTGCCGGCCATGCGTGATTATCCCTACCGGGTGATGCTCGACCGGGACGGCCGCGTAGCTCCGCGCTATCCGGCCGCCGAGAACCAGGTGCTGTGGCTGCAACTGAAGGATGGGCAACTGGTGGAGCAGCAGGCGTTCACCACCGCCGAGCAACTGGCGACGGCGCTGGAGCGGGCCTTGCCATGATCAGTGCGGCGCTGCTGTCGCCGGAAAGCTTGATGGGCGGTTGGCTGCTGTATGTGCCGGTACTGATCTGGGCCATGCTGCGCGCGCCCTGGGTCGAGCTGTTTACCGACAGCCGGCGCCAGCATCTGCTGTTCGGTACTGTATTCGCCTTGTTTCTGTTGTGGCTGGTACGCCGGGACTTCGACACCGGCGTCTCCTACCACTTCATTGGCATGACCGCGGTCACCCTGCTGCTGGACTGGCCGTTGGCGATCGTTGGCGGGCTGATCGCGCAGTTGGGGCTGCTGGCCCTGGGGCGTCAGGATCTCGCGGCGCTGGGAGTCAATGGCGTTCTGCTGATCCTGCTGCCGGTGGCGGTCACCGAGGCCTGCGCCTGGCTGGTGGAACGGGCCCAGCCACGCAATCCCTTCGTCTATATCTTCTGCTCGGGATTCTTCGCCGCCGCGCTTTCGGCGCTGTTGTGCCTGCTCTGCGCCCTGGGCCTGCTGTGGTTCGACGAGCGCTTTGCCATGCCTGAATGGCTGGAGGACTTTGTCGGCTACCTGTGGCTGATCATCTTCCCTGAAGCCTTCATCAACGGCATGGTGATCAGCGCCCTGGTGGTGTTCTGCCCGGAATGGCTGGAAACCTTCAACCGCACTCGCTACCTGTCGGCGCCTTGGAAAGATGAGGATCCGCGCTCTTGATCCATATCAATCCAGGGTTTTTGGCGGCGCTGCATGCTCGGCAAAAATCTCAGGAGTGCGGTCATGAGTGTCTACCAGTGGGCCCGGCAGGAAGTGCGTGACAGTCTGCAAAATGCTCAGCAGGAAGGCTTTGAACCAGGGTTGAGCCTGCGTGCCCTGCTCAGTGCAGTGGTGCAGCAGAGCAAGAGCGTACGCAGTATCGAGGACTTGGCGGACGAGCTGCAGTTTCTTGCGGAAAACCTCGATGACGACCAGGACTACAGCTTCATGCGGCCCTGATCGTCAGCGAAGTGAGCGCTCAATGAGCGCGGGGTGGCATGTCTTCGGAGAACAGTTCGTCCTCGGCATCCGGGCTCACCGGAATCTTGTGTTCTTCGGCGGCCCAGGCGCCCAGGTCGATCAGTTTGCAGCGATCGGAACAGAACGGCCGATTGACGTTGGCCGCCGTCCATTCCACGGGGGCGCCACAGGTTGGGCATTCGACGGTCAGGGGTTGGCTCATGACTGGCCTCCACGCAAAGTTAGGTAAAAGTGATGCAGGCGCTCGACCTCGCTGCGCAACCAGGCTTGGTCGCGGTCGTTGACCAGCACATCATCGGCGTGGCGCAGGCGTTCCTCGCGGCTGGCCTGGGCCTGGAGAATCGCCTGGACCTGCTGTTCGCTGATCTGGTCGCGCTGCAGGGTACGCTCGATCTGCAATTGCTGTGGCACATCGATCACCAGAATCCGTTGGGTCATCCGTGACTGCCCGGATTCGATCAGCAATGGCGATACCAGAATCGCGTAAGGCGATTCCGCGCGGGCCAGGTGGCTGACAATTTCCTCGGCAATCAATGGATGCAGCAGGGCTTCCAGCCAGCGGCGCTGTTCGGGCACTTCGAAGATCAGCTTACGCAGCGCGGCACGGTCCAGCTGGCCGTCGGCCTGCAACACGCTGTTGCCAAAATGCCGGGCAATCTGCTCCAGGGCCGGGCGGCCGGGCTCCACCACCCAGCGGGCGGCGTGATCGGCATCGATGACATGCACCCCCAGGTCGATGAAATGCTGCGCTGCGGCGCTTTTGCCGCTGCCAATGCCGCCGGTCAGGCCGAGGGTCCAGGGTGTGTTTACGGAGTGAGTCATTGGTAACCGACAAACTGCAGGTAGAAGTCGGCCATTTGACCACCCCAGAGCAACGCAATCCAGCCGGCAATCGCCAGATACGGGCCAAAGGGGATGGGCGTCGAGGTCTTTTCCCTGCGCAGGCGCAGCATCACCGTGCCGAGAACTGCCCCCACCAGGGAGGACAGCAGCAGGGTCAGTGGCAGGATCTGCCAGCCGCCCCAGGCCCCGAGCAGCGCCAGCAGCTTGAAGTCGCCGTGGCCCATGCCGTCCTTGCCGGTCAGCAGCTTGAACAGCCAGTACACCGACCACAGGGTCAGGTAGCCGAATACCGCTCCCCACAGCGCATCCCCGAGGCTGACCAACAGGCCGAAACTGTTGGCGATCAACCCCAGCCACAACAGTGGCAGCACCAGGGCATCCGGCAGCAATTGGTGATCGGCGTCGATCAGGCTCATGGCCAGCAGTCCCCAGCTCAAGATCAGCATCAGCCCCGCTGCCCAGCCGAAACCGAAGTGCCAAGCGATAAAGGCCGAGATCAGCCCGCAGGCCAGCTCGGTCAGTGGGTAGCGCGGGCTGATGGCGACCTTGCAGTGAGCGCAGCGGCCGCGCAGCCAGAGGTAACTGAGCAGCGGGATGTTTTCCCAGGGGCGGATCGGCTGCGCACAGTGCGGGCACTGCGAGTGCGGGAGCAGCAGGTTGTAGGGCGCGGCCGCAGGCTCAGGTTCCAGCCCCAGCACGTCACGAGCCTGGGCTTGCCAGTCGCGCTCGAGCATCTTCGGCAGGCGCCACACCAGCACGTTGATAAAACTGCCGACGATCAGTCCCAGGATCAGGGCCGAGACCACGAATGCCAGGGGGTAAAGGGTCAGGAGTTCAGTCAGGGGCATGTTCAGATCGCTGTACCGAGTTGAAAGATAGGCAGGTACATGGCAACCACCAGGGCGCCGACGATACCGCCGAGGATCACCATGATCAACGGCTCCATGAGGCTGGTCAGGCTGTCCACCAGGTTGTCCACTTCGACCTCATAATGATTCGCGACTTTTTCCAGCAGATGATCCAGGGTCCCGGATTCTTCACCAATGGCGGTCATCTGGACCGCCATAGTAGGGAAGACGCCGCTGGTGCGCATGGCAAAGTTCAATTGCATGCCGCTGCCAACCTGCTGGCGGATGCGCTCCACCGCTTGCCTGAAGACGCTGTTGCCACTGGCTCCGGCCACCGAGTCCAGGGCCTGCACCAGCGGGACGCCGGCGGCGAAGGTGGTGGCCAGGGTCCGGGCATAGCGGGCCACCGCAGACTTGTGCAACAGCGGGCCGGCCAGGGGCAGTTGCAGCAGGCCGACATCCAGGCGGTCACGCAAGCGCGGCGAGCGCCGATAAGCCTGGCGCGCGACCCACCCGCCCAGCAGGCAGGCCCCCAATAGCAGCCCGCCGTGCTGCTGGATGAAGTGCGACAGGGCGATCACCCACTGGGTGAGCGCAGGCAGCTCGGCATGGAAGCCGGCGAACAAGCTCTGGAACTGGGGGACCACCTTGAGCAGCAGGATGCTGCTGACTGCCACGGCCACGGCAATGACCGCGATTGGATAGACCGTGGCTTTCTTCAGCCGCGCCTTGAGGCTTTCACTTTTTTCCTTATAGAGGGCGACTCGCTCCAGCAGGGTATCCAGGGCTCCGGCCTGTTCGCCGGCGTCCACCAGGTTGCAGTACAGCGGGTCGAAATGGCGTGGGTGCCGGCGCAGCGCCGTGGCCAGGCTGGAGCCGGCTTCGATATCGCGCTTGAGGCTGGCCAGTAGCTGGCGCATTTGCGGTTGTTCGAAACTCTCGGCAATGATTTCGAAGGATTGCAGCAACGGTACACCGGCCTGCAGCAGCGTAGCCAATTGCCGGGTGAACAGGGCGATGTCGCGGGCCCTCAGCCGCTGGCCCCGGCGCAGCCATCCCCTGGGTTTGCGCCGGACTCGGGTCGGGGTGATGCCCTGCTTGCGCAATTGCGCCCTGATCAGCGCCGGGCTTGCGGCGCTGAGTTCTCCGGCCATGGTCCGGCCCTGACTGTCGGTGCCGTTCCACAGATAGACGCTGGTCGTGGGGGCTTTTGCCGCCATGGTTCGATCCTTGGTGCAAGGGTGGATATCGGGGCGCGCGTGCCTTGCGGGTCTCAAGCAGGTGACGGATTAGCCTGTCCCCGGGCGTTCCCTGGCGGGGCGGCAGCCCGACTGTCGGGCTGCCATGCACCTGCCGAAGTCTAGCTGCGAGGTACCTGACACACAGGGGCAGCGGGTGACGAAATTTGTCAGTTTGTGCGACTTCTGGTGCTCAAGGCCTTGGGCTATCGCGCCTGCAGGCCGCGTAGTCCGTGGGTTGGCCTCTGGCACAAGGCGTGCTTCAGGCCTGGTTGCTCATGCAATGTTCGTTCATGCCAGGAGGCAATCCATGAAACATCAATCCGGTTTTACCCTGATCGAATTACTGGTGGTGGTGGCCATCATCGGCATTCTCGCCACTGTGGCGCTGCCCCTGTATTCCAAGTACCAGGCGCGGGCCAAGGTGATTGCCGCACTGGCCGAGGTTTCGGCGCTGAAGGTCAATGTCGAGGACCTGCTCAACCAGGGAACCGACCCGACCCTGGCCCTGGCCGGCGGTACGGCGCTGACTTCGAATTGCCAGATGAGTGCCGGCGGGACCGCGGCCACTGGTGAAGGCAGCATCGATTGCAGCTTGCTCAATGCGCCAGGGGCCGTGTTGAACAAGACCCTGACCCTGAGCCGCTCGGCAAACACCGGGTGGACTTGCACCACCACGGTGGAGGCGGACTATGCGCCAAAGGGCTGTGGCGCGGAGGGTGCCTGAGGACGATTGGAGCGATCGGCGCCGCGCCGCTGAAAAACGGCAAGTTGCATGCAGATTGGCGGGGCATCATGCATTTTGCATGATTCCGGTTTTCTTGGTTGTTTTTAAGTTATTGATTTATATCGATATTTTTACTGATCGGACTTGGCACAGCACCTGCAATATCCCTCATAACCCTGTTGCCAGGACACGGCGCAGGTTTTCTAAAAGAACAGGAGTTACTCGTATGAAGAAGTTCGCTATCGCTGCTGCAACGGCTACCGCTCTGACCCTGACCCTGGCCAACGGCGCGTTTGCGCAGACCACTCAAAACACCCAGTCGCCGATGGTTGTGGCTGCCGGTGAAGTGACCAAGGCCAAAGAGGCCACCTCCGATACCTGGATCACTACCAAGGTGAAAAGCGATCTGGTAACCGAGAAAGGCATTCCTGGCACCGACATCAAGGTTGAAACCAACAAGGGCGTTGTTTCGCTGTCGTCCACAGTGGCAATTACCGAGGCGCAGAAAGCCACCGCCGTGGCGATCACCAAGAAGATCAAGGGCGTCAAGGCTGTCTCCGCTGACGGCCTGAAAGCCGAATAACTGGCAAGCTTCTCGCCTGGACAGGGAGAGGGGGCGGTAGACGAGCCGAGTGATACGTCTGCCGTTTTCCCTGAAAAGTTCATGCGAAAGATCACAAGGATGTGATCATTACAGGCCCCGGCACTCTGTGGCGGGGCCTGTTCTATTGCGGGCGGGCAATACCGGCCGGGCCCGATGGGGCCCGGCGCAAGGCGCTTACTCGCTGTCCAGATGCAGTGGCGTCACCACACGGCCGTCGCTTTCTGCCTGGCCCAGGTTGGCGTCGATAAAGTAGACCCGGTCGTCGGCCAGTTGCCCCTTGTCCACCAGGAAGTCCTTGATGCTGCTGGCGCGCTCTTGCCCCAGCTGCCGCAACAGTACGTCGCTGCCGCTCCAGAACTTGATCAGGCCTTCACGCAGCTTGGCACTGCGCTCGTCGCGGCTGAGCTGGGTCCATTCGGCCGGCGGCTGCTGTTTCAGGCGGGTGCGGTAGATGCCTTCGAGCAACGGTGCTTTCTCGTCATCGGGAACCTGCAACAGGGACGCCTGGGCCGGAACCTTGTCGCCGCGGCGCTGGAGGATCTTGTAGTAGGTGTATTGGTATTCCCGCTCCAGCCGCTGTTCGGCGATCAGCGGGCCGTCGCTGCTCTGGGCGCTGGTGCCTTCGATTTCCAGGCGCAGGGTCGGACGCTCCTTGAGGGCCTTGGCCAGGGTGGTCAGGGCCGACTCGGACTCCTTGCTCAGGTCGCTGGAGCCGGGGGCGAAGGAGACGTTGCTGAGGTCTTCCGAGCCGCCGCCACTGATCAGGCCGCCAATGAACTTGAACGGTGCTTCGGCGGCGCGCAGTACCAGGTTGCGCAGGGTCTGCCAGACGATGGGCATCACGCTGAACTGCGGGTTGTTCAAGTCGCCGGATATCGGCAGTTCGATGGAGATCTTGCCGTCGGTGTCTTTCAGCAGGGCCACCGCCAGGCGGATCGGCAAGTCCACGGCGTCGGGGCTGTCGACCTTTTCACCCAGTTGCAGTTGCTCGACCACCAGTTTGTTCTCGGCCTTGAGCTGGCCCTTGGTGATCATGTAGTGCAGGTCGAGGTTGAGCCGGCCCTTGCGGATGCGAAAGCCGGCGAATTTGCCGGAGTAGGGGGTCAGGGTGGTCAGTTCCACCCGTTTGAAGCTGGTGGCGATATCCAGGGCGGCCATCGGGTCGAATGGGTTGACGCTGCCCTTGATGGTCACGGGGGCATAGCGGTCGACCTTGCCCTTGACGTCCACGTCCGCCGGTTTGGCCTGGCGGCTGTCGATGGTGCCGACATGGCCGTTGAGTTGCTGGATGGCCGTGGCGAAGTTCGGTGTCAGGCTCAGGTCGGCGAAGTTCGCCGAGCCGTCGTTGATGGCGATTTCACCGATGTGGATACCCAGTGGCTTGCTCGAACTGGGGGCCGATTTTGCCGAAGACTTGGGGCTGCTGTCGGCAGGCTGGGGAATCAGCAGGTCGTCGATATTGGTGGTGCGGTCATCGTTGATGATGAAGCGCGCATAGGGTTGCATCAGGTTGACCCGGCTGATGGTCAGGCTGTCACCGTGCTGGTAGTTCAGGCCTTCCACCACCACCTGCTTCCACTTCACGAAGTCGCGGGTCTTGAGGGTGTCCAGGGTGTGCAACTGGTCCACATTGGCCCGGCCGGTGACGCTGAAGGTCAGCGGTTCGACTTTCTTCAGGTCCACCGCCAGGTCGCTGCCAAGCATGCCGCTGCGCAATTCCAGGCGGATGAACGGGCTGATATAGGACTGGGCGACGCGCAGGTCGATGTCCCTGGTCTGCACCTTGAGCCTGGCGCTGATGGGGTTGAGGTTGACCTCGCCATTGGCGATGACTTTGCCTTGCTTGCCCAGGCCGGTATCGAGCTTGAGGGTAAAGGGCGACTGGTTGAGGCTGTCGAAGTTCTGCAGGTCCAGGTTCAGCGGCCCCAGCTCCAGCGCGACCGCGGGCCTGGCCTGGCGATCGGCCAGGTGCACCTGGTAGTTGCGCAGTTGCACGTCCTTGAGCAGTACCTGCCAGGGCTTGCTCGGTGCTGCCGGTTGCTTGGGCGCATCGGCGGCGGCCGGCTCGGCCTTTGGCGCCGGCTTGGCTGGCTGGCTGGCGAAAAGTTTTTGCCAATCCAGTTGGCCGTCGGCTTCGCGAGCGGCCCAGGTTTCCAGTTTCTGGCTGCGGATCTTGCCGACAGTCACTTGCTGCTTGGCCAGGTCCACCGTGGTTTCACTGATGTCCAGGCGCTCCAGCCGCGCGAGCGGGCGTCCATCCGGAGCCTTGATGGCAAAAGGCGCGACGCTGATGGCGGTGTTGTCCAGCAGCAGTTCGGTTTCCTTGGCCAGGCTGAACCTGTAGTGGGTACTGAGGTTGACCACGCCGTCTTCCAGCACCAGCGGCACCGCATCGCGTACGTAGGGCCACCAGGCTTTCATCTTGCCGTCGGTGACTTTCAAGGTGCCTTCGGAGGTCAGCGGGGTCACGCTGAAGTTGCCGCTCCAGTCGATCTGTCCGCCTTCGGGGCCGGTGGCCACCAGGGTCATGTCGGCGCTGTCGTCCGGCAGGGTGCTGAGGTTTTTCAGTTCGAAGTCGAGCTTGTTGTAGATGAACTCGATGGGCTCGCTGGGGCGCAGGTCCTGGAAGTGCAGGTAGCCGCCGGCCAGCTTGATGCGTTCGACGCGCACGGGGAAAGGCTTGGCGTTGGGGTCGCTCGGGGTCGGCTCGCTGGCTGGCAGCTTGAACAGCGCCAGGAGGTTGAGCTTGCCTTCCTTGTCGAAGAGGATCTCGGTCTTGGGCTGGTCCAGCTCGACGTCGGCCAGGTGCAGGGCACGGGTCCACAGGCTGTCCAGTTGCAGATTGGCGTAGAGGCGCTCGAAGGCGATCTGCTCCTTGCCCGGCTCACCGATAGTCAGGCCCCAGACCGTCAGCTCCAGGCTGAAGGGGTTGAGTTCGATGCGCTGGATATGGGCTGGGGTCGTGGCGTAGTTGGCCAACTGCTGGTTGGCCACCCGCAAGGCAATGCCCGGCAGAATCAGAAAGCCCAGCAGACTGTAAAGGGCCAGAGCGGTCAACAAGGCGCAAAGAGCGCGAATCAATCCTTTGGTCATGCGAGGCTTCATCTATCTGGATCGGAAGTGCCTTGGAGTATGGCACGCGTTTACGGTTCCGAAACCACTCCAGTCTTCAGGATTGTTCAGATTTCCTGCCCTTGATCAAAGTTGCAGGATCAGGGTTTTCAGCGGCGGTTGTCCGTCTTTTGAAGGGAAGTCCGCGGCAGGCGCCAGGACCTGACAATCGCGTACCGGCCGCCCGGCTTTCTCGGCGCAGCGCAGCACCTGCTCGCGCCAGTCCTGCATCGAGACCTTGGCCAGATTGTTACAGCAGATCAGCACGCCATCCTCGGCGGTGGCCAGCAGCGCCGGTTTCAGCAGGCTCTGGTAGTCGCGCAGCAGGTCGACGGTGCCGAAGGCGCTTTTGGCCCAGGCGGGCGGGTCCAGCAGCACCAGGTCGTATTGGCGCTGCTCAAGGCGCGGGTAGCTGGGCAGTTTTTGCCCACGGCGCTGGCTGATGGGCAGCCCTGCCAGTTGGCGGATGGCCGGGAAGTAGTCCGACTGCACGAATTGCATGCCCGGCAGTTGCGGGTTGAGTTGGCCGTTTTCCCGGCCGACGGCCAGGTTGCCTTCGGCGAAATCCAGGTTGCATACCTCGCGGGCACCGCCGGCCGCTGCGCTGAGGCCGACGCCACAGGTATAGGCGAAGAGGTTGAGCACGCTTTTCCCGGCGCTGTGCTGCTTGACCCAGCCGCGGGCGTTGCGCAAGTCGAGAAACAGCAGCGGGTCCTGGCCGGCATGGCGTCCACGTACCCGATAGTTCAGGCCCCACTCATGGCCGACCAGGTCTGCCAGGGCTGCCTCGTCGGCGCGGTACACCGAGTCTTCACGATCGATCCGCGAATTGCCCCGAGAGCGATCGTTGTAGACCAGCAGGGTGGGTAGGTTCAGCCGCTGGTTGATGATTTCGTGCAGTTGCAGCAGGGCATCGCGTTCCAGCGTCTGGTGAAAGCTCTGTACCAGCAACTGCGGGCCATAGCGGTCGATGGTCAGGCCGCCGGCGCCTTCCTGGCTGCCGTGGAACAGACGATAGCAATCAGTGGCTTGCTGATGCAGCTCGGCGAGCAGGTCCTGGCGGTGATCGAGTGCGGCGCGCAGCGCCTGATTCAAGGAGGACATGCGGGGCGCCTTGGAGCTGAGGAGTGAGGCGCGGCAGTTTACCAGCGTCGCGCACCTTGTAGGAGCCAGCGTGCTGGCGAAAGCGCTCTCACGGATGCCTGCGCTGGCAAGCCAGCGCCTACAGGGGACGTTGTGCCAGAGGGCCCGTGCAGGTCACGGGCCGGGTCGTTAGCGCTACGCGGTGAAGGCTGAGCCGTCGGCTCTTACAGACCCATGCGGCGTTGCGCCCGGTGCACAGAGCTGTCGCGTACCGCCCAGCGCAGCATCGGCGTGCTGCGTTTGACGCTGGCGCGAATCAGCTGGCGTTGCAGCGGGTTCTGGTTGACCTCGAGCATGGCGCTGGCCCAATCCGGCAGCAGGTCGAGGCCTGCTTGCATCATCAACGAGCCGAAGGGCTTGGCCAGGCGGCTCGGAGCGGGGGCCGCCAGCAGCAGGCGCAGGACTTCGCGGCTGCGCTCATCGCACAGCAACTGCGGGCGCATGGCCCGCAGATACTCAGCCACGGCCCGTCGCGAGCGCGGCACATCGCGGGCCCCCAGGCGCTCGGCGATCAGGGCGATTTCGTCGTAGTAGCGATCCTGGTCGGCGCCGGACAACCGGGGGTTGAGGTAGCGCAGGTGCGCAGCCAGAAAACTGCTGACTTCCGCCACGTGAACCCAGGTCAGCAGGTCGGGATCACTCGCGGCATAGGGGCGGCCATCGGGGGCGGTTCCGACGATATGCAGGTGAATGTTGCGTACTTTGTCGATCAGCCATTCGGCGTCCTGGCGGGAGCCGAAGGTGGTGCCAGAGATGAACTGCCCGGTACGGCGCAAGCGGCCGATCATGTCCTGGCGAAAGTTCGAGTGGTCCCAGACGCCGGCCAGGGCCAGGGGATGCAGGGCTTGCATCAGCAAGGCGCTGATGCCGCCAATCAGCATGCTGCTGAAGTCGGCGTGGACTTGCCAGCTGACGGATCCCGGCCCGAACAGGCCGGGGTCGCCTTTGGGGTTCTCCAGGTCGAGCTGACCCAGGGACAGGCCGGACAGGCTCATGACTTGGCTTTCGATGCGGCTGCGAATGAATTCCATGACAGCTCGGTGTGGCTATTGAAAAAGGGGGCGCGGCTATCGCCGCGCCGGTTTCAAGCATTCAGGCGCTTGTCGATCAGACCGTCCACTACGCTGGGGTCCGCCAGGGTCGAGGTATCACCCAGGGTGTCCAGTTCGTTGCAGGCGATCTTGCGCAGGATACGCCGCATGATCTTGCCCGAGCGAGTTTTCGGCAGGGCTGGAGCCCACTGGATCAGCTCCGGCTTGGCGAAGCTGCCGATCTCGCGGCTGACCAGGGCCAGCAGCTCCTTCTTCAACTCCTCGTCGGGCTCGATGCCCTGCATCGGTGTGACGAAGGCATAGATCCCCTGGCCCTTGAGGTCGTGGGGGTAACCAACCACCGCCGCTTCGGCAATGCTGTCGTGGAGCACCAGGGCGCTTTCCACTTCGGCGGTGCCAATTCGGTGCCCGGAAACGTTGATCACGTCGTCGATGCGCCCGGTGATCCAGTAGCTGCCGTCTTCGTCGCGTCGGGCGCCATCGCCGGTGAAGTAGTAGCCGGGGTAGGGCGCGAAATAGGTTTCGACCATGCGCTTGGGGTCGCCGTAGACGCTGCGGATCTGTGCTGGCCAGCTGGCCTTGATTGCCAGGATGCCGCTGCCCGCGCCGTGGATTTCCTTGCCCTGGTCGTCCAGCAGTACCGGTTGTACGCCGAACATCGGGGTCGAGGCGCAGCCGGGCTTGATCTGCTGGGCGCTGACCAGGGGGCTGAGCATGATGCCGCCGGTTTCGGTCTGCCACCAGGTATCGACAATCGGGCAGCGCTGTTCGCCTACGACATTGAAGTACCACTCCCAGGCTTCCGGGTTGATCGGCTCGCCGACGCTGCCGAGCAAGCGCAGGCTGGCGCGGGAGGAGTTCTGCAGCGGTGCGCTGCCTTCGCGCATCAGGGCACGCAGGGCGGTGGGCGCGGTGTAGAAGATATTCACCTGGTGCTTGTCCACCACTTCCCAGAAGCGCGAGGTGCTCGGGTAGTTGGGCACGCCCTCGAAGATCAGCGTGGTCGCGCCGTTGGCCAGTGGGCCGTAGAGGATGTAGCTGTGGCCGGTGACCCAGCCGACGTCGGCGGTGCACCAGAAAACCTCGCCGTCACGGTAGTCCAGGACGTACTTGAAGGTCATGGCCGCCTGCAGCAGGTAGCCGCCCGTGGTGTGCAGCACACCCTTGGGTTTGCCGGTGCTGCCGGAGGTGTAGAGGATGAACAGCGGGTCTTCGGCGTCCATCGGCTCGGGCGCGCACTGGTCGCTGGCCGCGGCCACGGCCTGCTCGTAGTGAATGTCGCGGCCTTCTACCCAGTTCACCGGGTTGTGGGTGCGTTCGACCACCACCACGCTGCCGACATCCGGGCAACTGAGCAGGGCCTTGTCGACGTTGTTCTTCAGCGGGATCAATTTGCCGCCGCGCACGCCTTCATCCGCGGTGATCACGGTGCGGCAGTCGGCATTGAGGATCCGGTCGCGCAGGGCTTCCGGCGAGAAGCCGCCGAACACCACCGAATGCACGGCGCCGATGCGCGTGCAGGCGAGCATGGCGTAGGCCACTTCGGGAATCATCGGCATGTAGATACAGACCCGGTCGCCCTTCTTCACGCCACGGCTTTTCAACACGTTGGCCAGGCGACAGACCCGGTCGTGCAACTGCTGGTAGGTAATGCGCTGGGAGTCCGCGGGGTTGTCACCTTCCCAGATGATCGCCGCCTGATGGCCGCGTTTTTCCAGATGACGATCGATGCAGTTGTAGCTGACGTTGAGTTGGCCGCCGCTGAACCAGCTGGCTTGGCCGGTGCGCATGTCGTGGCTGTGCACGCTGTCCCAGGGGCTGCTCCAGTGCAGGAACCGCTTCGCCTGCTCGGCCCAGAACTGGTCCGGCTGTTCTATGGATTGACGGTAGAGGTGGTGGTAGTCGTCCTGACTCATTTGCGCCGCCCGGCGGACGGCATCGGCTTTCGGAAAAGTGCTGATATCGAACATGACGGTTCCTTATTCTTGTTTTGCGACAAGCCATAAGGTTGCGCACAAGTGTCAGGAAGGTTCAAGGGGGGAGGGCCGGGGCCCGGACAGGAGCCGGCTGGGCCGGCTCCTGGGAAGGCAAGGTCGATCAGCCGCGGTGACGGCCGCGGAAGTAGTTGATCAGGCCTTGGGTCGATGCGTCGTCGGCCAGGGTTTCATCGCTGCCGACCAGGCGGTTGTAGACACCTTTGCCCAGCTCCTTGCCGAGCTCTACGCCCCACTGGTCGAACGCGTTGATGCCCCAGACCACGCTTTGCACGAAGACCTTGTGCTCGTACAGCGCTACCAGGGCGCCCAGGCGCCGCGGGCTGATGCGTTCCACCACCAGGGTATTGCTCGGACGGTTGCCGGGAATCACCTTGTGCGGCGCGAGTTTCGCCACTTCGGCTTCGCTCAGGCCTTTCTCGCGCAGTTCGCTCTCGGCTTCGGCGCGGGTCTTGCCCAGCATCAGCGCCTGGCTCTGGGACAGGCAGTTGGCGTACAGCCATTGATGGTGGTCGGCCACCGGGTTGAAGCTGACGATCGGCACGATGAAGTCGGCCGGAATCAGTTGGGTGCCCTGGTGCAGCAACTGGTGATAGGCGTGCTGGCCGTTGCAGCCCACGCCGCCCCAGATCACCGGGCCAGTGTCGGTGGCTACCGGCGTGCCGTCCTGGCGCACGCTCTTGCCGTTGGATTCCATGTCCAGCTGCTGCAGGTGCTTGGTGATGTTGCGCAGGTAGTGGTCGTACGGCAGGATCGCGTGGCTTTGCGCGCCCCAGAAGTTGCCGTACCACACGCCCAGCAGGGCCAGCAGCACCGGCATGTTCTGTTCGAACGGGGCGCTCTGGAAGTGCTGGTCCATGGTGTAGGCACCGGACAGCAGTTCCTTGAAGTTGGACATGCCGATGGCCAGGGCAATCGGCAGGCCGATGGCAGACCACAGCGAGTAGCGCCCGCCGACCCAGTCCCACATCGGGAATATGTTCTCTTCGCGGATGCCGAAGGCCACGGCGGCCGCGTTGTTGCTCGACACGGCGATGAAGTGGCGATGCAGTTCGGCTTCGGAGCCGCCTTGTGCCAGATACCAGGCCCGCGCTGCTTGGGCGTTCTTCAGGGTTTCGAGGGTGTTGAACGACTTGGAGGACACGATGAACAGCGTGGTTTCCGCGCGGATCTTCGCCGAAAGCTCATGGAACTCACTGCCGTCGATGTTCGCCAGGTAGTGGCAGCGCACGCCTTTCTGGGCGTAGGACAGCAAGGCTTCGGATACCAGTTCCGGGCCGAGGAAGGAGCCGCCGATGCCGATGTTCACCACGTCGGTGATGGGCTTCTCGGTGTAGCCGCGCCACAGGCCGTCGTGGATACGCCCCACCAGCTCGGTGATCTGGTTCAGCACCTTGTGCACTTCCGGCATCACGTTGACGCCGTTCACCGACAGCTTGTCGCCAACCGGACGGCGCAGTGCGGTGTGCAGGGCCGGACGGCCTTCGGAGGCGTTGACCAGCTCGCCGGTGAGCATGGACTTGATGGCATCGGCCAGGCCGACTTCCTTGGCCAGGTTCACCAGCAGGTCGCGGGTCTGGCTGGTGATCAGGTTCTTCGAGTAATCGAGAAACAGTCCGCAGCTGCTCAGGGTGAATTGGCTGAAGCGCTGTGGATCGGCATTGAACGCCTCGCGCATGCTGAAATCCTGCATGGCTTGGCGGTGGTCTTTCAACGCTTGCCAGGCGGGCAGAGCGGTAACGTCGTGAGGAGTGCGGTAGTACGCCATCGCTGCGGTTTTCCTTTTGCTTGAACTGCCTTTTGGACACTGAAAAGCCCGGAACGTCTTGCACGGTCTCAAGGAACCGTTCGGCCGGCCTTGTGCTGATACGTTTAATCACTCAGGGAGGTAACAGTAACTCCAGCGTGCTGTTCTGTCTTGGCTTTGTCCGACTGGTGGCCAGTACTGTTGGCTACCGGGCGGCCCTGTCAGCTCTGCATTCGGGTTTTCAGTGAGTAGAAATACGGACGGCTTCAGGCGAGCTGAACCGGGATCGCATGGCTGGTATGGCTCAGCTCGTTGCCGGGGGCCATGTACAGCATGCGGGGCTTGAAATCGAGCAGCTCGGCTTCGCTGTAGTGAGCGTAGGCGCAGATGATCACCCGGTCACCCACCTTGGCCTTGTGCGCTGCTGCGCCGTTCACCGAGATCATGCGTGAGCCGGATTCGCCACGGATGGCATAGGTGGTGAAGCGCTCGCCATTGTCGACGTTATAGATCTGGATCTGCTCGTATTCACGAATGCCGGAGAGGTCCAGCCAGTCGCTGTCGATGGCACAGGAGCCTTCGTAATCAAGCACGGCGTGAGTGACTTCTGCTCGATGCAGCTTGGCCTTGAGCATGATGGCGTGCATGGGGTGTTCCCTGGGTCGGATCCTCGAACGGGGCCCGCAGTTATTGGCTGCAGGCCCCAGCCGGCGGCAGTTTGCCCGAAGGTTGGAGTTCGGGCAATCAGGCGTTTATGCCGGCGTGTTGAGGTCCAGGTGCAGGTTGTCGATCAGCCGCGTCGCGCCCAGATAGGCCGCGACCAGAATCACCAGGTCGCGGTCTTCGGCGGTAGCCGGACGCAGGTTCTGGGCCTGGCGGATTTCCAGGTAATCGCGGCGCAGGCCGGCGGCTTCGAGCTGCTGCTGTTGCTCAGCCAGGAGCCGCGGGTAGTCGCGTTCGCCGTTCCTGATGGCCTGGGCGATCTGGCCCAGGCTGCGGTACAGCGCGGGGGCAATGGCACGTTGCTCTTCGCTCAGGTAGCCGTTGCGCGAAGACAGCGCCAGGCCGTCGGCGGCGCGTACCGTTGGCTCGCCGATGATCTGGATCGGCATGTTCAGGTCATGCACCAGCGCGCGAATGACCGCCAGTTGCTGGTAGTCCTTCTGGCCAAATACCGCGAGGTCGGGCTGGACCATATTGAACAGCTTGCTGACCACGGTAGCCACGCCTTCGAAATGCCCGGGGCGGCTGGCGCCGCACAGGCCTTCTGACAGCTGTGGAACGCTGACCCGGGTTTGTCCGGCCATGCCGTCGGGGTACATCTCTTCGACGCTGGGGGCAAACAGCAGGTGGCAACCGGCTTCGAGCAGTTTTTCCTGGTCGGCGGCGAGGGTACGCGGGTACTTGTCCAGGTCTTCGCCGGCACCGAATTGCAGTGGGTTGACGAAGATGCTGGCGACCACGAAGTCCACACGCTGGGCGGCCTTGGCCACCAGGGCGGCGTGGCCGCTGTGCAGGTTGCCCATGGTCGGCACAAAGCCGATCCGCTTGCCTTCACTGCGCGCGCGGGCGACCGCAGCGCGCAACTCGCGCACGGTTTTTACTGTATTCATGCGGAGAACCCGTGTTCGGCGCCTGGGAAGGTAACGGTTTTGACGGCTTCGACGTAGGCGCTCAAGGCCGCCTGGATGCTGTCCTTGCCGGCCATGAAGTTCTTCACGAACTTTGGCGAACGGCCGCTCAGAGAAAGCCCCAGCATGTCGTGAAGGACTAGAACCTGGCCGTCGGTGGCACTGCCGGCACCGATGCCGATCACTGGAATCTTCACCGCCTGGGAGATCTCCGCCGCCAGCTCGCTGGGCACGCACTCCAGCAACAGCATGGCCGCGCCAGCCTGTTCCAGGGCGATGGCGTCGGCACGCATCTGCCGGGCCTGGCTTTCATTGCGGCCCTGGACCTTGTAGCCGCCCAGCACGTTCACGGTCTGTGGGGTCAGCCCCATGTGCACGCAAACCGGCACGCCGCGCTCGTTCAGCTGGCGCACTGATTCGGCCAGCCAGGCTGCGCCTTCGATCTTGACCATGTGCGCGCCGGCCTGCATCAGCTGGGCCGAGCTGCTCAGCGCCTGCTCAGTGGTGGCGTAGGACATGAAAGGCAGGTCGGCCAGGATCAGCGCCCCATTGTTGCCGCGCTTTACCGCCGCGACGTGATAAGCCATGTCGGCGATGCTGACGGGCAGCGTGCTGTCGTGCCCTTGCAGCACCATGCCCAGGGAGTCGCCTACCAGTAGAACTTCGACGCCGGCTTCACAGCAGGTGTGGGCGAAGGTCGCGTCGTAGCAGGTCAACATGGTGATTTTCTCACCTTTCTGCTTGAGGCTTTGCAGGGTGGTCAGAGTGATGTCTGGCATGAAAAGGGGTCCTCATTTCAGGCGCTTTGGAAACTACTGCGAGTAACGCGCGTGATTCTTCGTTATTCCGGCGCACGGTCTTTTGTCGTGCTTATACAGCCTGGTTCCAAGCGATTTGAACGGGCTTGCGGGAGTCGCGCCTGTGGCGTCGAGCACATCATTGTGTGCCCGGAAGAAGCGTCGTGCCAGCGGGTGCCACCGCTGCTGCACAACTGTCTCCGCCTGGCATTTCCCGGGGTCGCCACGAACCGGCCTCACTTGAATTGCGCCCTTTAGCGCCGTGATGGCGGCAACGGGACGCCTATAGTCGTGAGGAGAACTCGGGAAGTCAATTAGATGTGTTACCGCATTGTTACGCCTGCAGTGTTACCGCCGTTACTGATGCGTTTCAGCTTTCAGGCCAGGCGTTCCAGGCCGACAAATGGGCACGCCGCGAGCAATGCTTGCAGGCTGCGCCCGTCAGCCAGCAGCAGGTCGGCAGGGGCCAGTTCCGCCAGCGGGTAGAGGACAAAGGCGCGGGCCTGCATGTGGTAATGAGGGACTTTGAGGCGTGGTTCGTCGATCAGTCGATCACCGAACAGCAGGATATCCAGGTCCAGGGTCCGAGGTCCCCAGCGCTCATTTCGCTCGCGGCCTTGCTGGTTTTCGATCGCCTGCAACGCGTCCAGCAGTGCCAGCGGGGCCAAGTTGCTGTCCAGTGCCGCTACGGCATTGGTGTAGCGGGGCTGGCCGGGGAGCAGTGAGTCGCTTTGATAGAAGGCCGATACGCCGTGCAGGCGGCTTTCGGGCAACTGCGCGAGGGCCTCGATGGCGCTGCGCAGTTGTGCTTCGGGGGCTGCCAGGTTGCTGCCCATGCCGATATAGACGCGTTCCATCCGCTTACTCGCCCGATGCGCCGGAGCCACCGCTGCGCTTGCGTTTGGCACCGCTGCTGCGCCGGCGTTTGCGCGGCGCGCCGCTGGCGTCTTCCTTGCCGCTGAGGTCGCGGATCATGTCGCGACGTTCGGCATCATTGGCGTCCTGGTAGTCGGTCCACCATTCGCCCAGGCCATCGGTTTGTTCGCCGGCGCTTTCACGCAGCAGCAGGAAGTCGTAACCGGCACGGAAGCGTGGGTTGTCCAGCAACTGGTCGGCGCGCTTGCCGCTGCGTCGTGGCAGACGCTCCTGCATGTCCCAGATCTCGCGGATCGGCATGGTGAAACGCTTGGGGATAGCAATGCGCTGGCACTGTTCGGCGATCAGTTCGTGGGCGGCTTCCTGCATGGCCGGAATGGGCGGCATGCCACGTTCCTGCAGGCGCAGCACCCGTGCCGGCAGGGCTGGCCAGAGCAGGGCGGCGAACAGGAAGGCTGGAGTCACCGGCTTGTTCTGCTTGATCCGCAGGTCGGTGTTGATCAAGGCTTCGCTGATCAGTGTGTGCGTGTAGGTCGGGTTGTATTCCAGGGCTTCGGCGCTGGCCGGGAACAATGGATCGAACAGTTGCAGGTCCACCAGCATTTCGAAAGTGTCCGCGGCGTAGCCGGAGAGGAACAGCTTGAGCACTTCTTCGAACAGGCGCGCCGAGGGGATTTCTCGCAGCATCGGCGCCAGTTCGCGAATCGGGGTCGCGGTGTGTTTCTCGATGCCGAAGTTCAGTTTCGCGGCAAAGCGCACGGCCCGAAGCATTCGTACCGGGTCTTCCTGGTAGCGCTGGCGGGGATCGCCGATCAGACGGATCAGATTGTTGCGAATGTCGTGTACGCCATTGGCGTAATCGAGAATGCGTTCGCTGACCGGATCGTAGTACAGGGCATTGATGGTGAAGTCGCGACGTTGCGCGTCTTCTTCCAGGGTGCCGTAGACGTTGTCTCGCAGGATGCGTCCGCTTTCGTTGCGCGAGGACTGATTGCTGTCCTCATCGTCATCGTTTTGCGGGTGATTGGCACGGAAGGTTGCGACTTCGATGATTTCGCGGCCGAAGTGGATGTGCACCAGCTTGAAACGCCGGCCAATGATGCGCGCGTTACGAAACTCGGCCTTGACCTGCTCCGGTGTGGCGCTGGTGGCGACGTCGAAGTCCTTGGGGGTGATATTGAGCAGCATGTCGCGCACGCAGCCGCCCACCAGGTAGGCCTGGTAGCCAGCGTTCTGCAGGCGTTCGACGATATTCACCGCATACCGGCTGAATTGGGCGCGTTGCAGCGAATGCTGGCTGCTATTGAGCACTTCAGGCGTGCTGCGTTTATGTTGCGTACGACGCAAGGGAGAACGAAATGACTGGAACAGCTTCTTCAGCATGGGATGCACTGTTTGAAGGAATATTCGGCCAAAACGAAGAATGGCCGCATGATGGGCGGGGATTCTAGCATTTAGTCGAAGGATGGTGTAGGAAGCTGCCGCGACTTGTACAGGCAGGCGCGAAGCTGCGGTTTTGCGGGGCTGAGGAGAGGGTCTGGGCTGGAAAACGCGAATTGCAGAAACCACAAGGGGAGCCGAAGCTCCCCCAGAATAGTTGCGTGCTCTATTTTTATTATTGGTTTCGGGCTTCTTGTTTTTGTTAAACGCCCTTGTCACCTGGTTTAACCAGTGTGACCCTCCCAATCGGGAGCCAAGAGCAAACGGATTGCTTTGATCGCTGAGTTGCAATGACCTTTCGATCCAACCAGTTCAGGCTCTGCCTTAGGGCAGTTTTTGTTGTTCTCGGCCTGGTTGTGGGGCACGCCCCAAATACAACGCCTCTCCAAAAGAATCAGTTAGCTGCGCCTCCGCCGTGTTGTTTTTATTATGCGTGAGTCGATTCGTCTTATTTTTATTGTCTTGTGCATTGCTTGTTATTGTTCTTGTACCAAACATATAGCAGGTGTCGTGCCAACTTTTGCGATCCCCAGTAAAACAAGGGGTTAGGCGCGCTGCAGGGTGTTTTTCAGAGCAAAAAAAACCGGGGCTTCGTTACCTTTAGCCCCGGTTCTTGTTACGTACGATGTTGCGGGTAACAGTTTTTCACAAAAAGCGAGTGTTACCCGCGCTTTCGTCAGCGGTGGTTCAGCTTTCGCTGGCTACCCCGCTCTTGCGCCGTGGGATGCCCAGGCGCTGACGACGCTCCCAGAGGCATTTGCGGCTGACGCCGAGTTTGCGCGCCAGTTCGGTCTCGGTCATGTGGTCCTGGTGTTCAAGGACGAAGTGCTGGAAGTAGTCTTCCAGAGACAGGTCCTCGGTCGGTTCGTGGCTGGTGTTACCCGGTTGTGGGGCCAGACCGACGAAGTCGTCGTCTTCCAGGTCGCTCAGTTCGATGTCGATACCCAGCAGGTCGGCAGAGATTTCCGGGCTTTCGCACAGAATGACGGCACGTTCGACAGCGTTCTCCAGCTCCCGTACGTTTCCTGGCCAGGAATAATGGCGGATAGCTTGTTCGGCGTCCGCGGCGAACTTCAGGTCGGTGCGACCGACCCGCGCGCTTTGGCGAGCCAGGAATGCGTTGGCAATTTCATTGACGTCGGCACCGCGCTCACGCAGGGCTGGGAGCTTCAGGGCGATCACGTGCAGGCGGTAGTACAAGTCTTCACGGAACTGGCCGATTTTCGACAGGCTCTTCAGGTCCCGGTGAGTGGCCGCAATCAGACGCACATCGACTTTCTGCGACTGTACTGAGCCCACTCGGCGGATTTCGCCTTCCTGCAGTACCCGCAGTAGTCGAGCTTGAGCCTCGAGTGGCAGCTCGCCGATTTCGTCGAGGAACAGGGTGCCACCATCCGCAGCTTCCACCAGGCCCGCGCGACCGGCACTGGCCCCGGTGAATGCACCTTTTTCATGGCCGAACAGTTCGGACTCGATCAGGGTTTCCGGAATGGCCGCGCAGTTCACCGAGATCATCGGCGCCTTGGCGCGTTTGGAGAGGTTGTGCAGAGCCCGCGCCACCAGTTCCTTACCGGTACCGGACTCACCCTGGATCAGGACATTCGAGTCAGTTGGGGCAACTTTGCGGATCTTGCTGTACAGATCCTGCATCGGCGCGCAGGAGCCGATAATGCCGATTTCGCCATTGTTGTTGCTGGCGCCAGCCTTGTCCGCAGAGGCGCCGGTCTTGCCTGAAGGACGTTCTGCCGGGGCATTTTCGGCGCTTTGCCGATCCCGAAGGATCCGCGCCACGGCCTGAAGCATTTCATCGTGATCGAATGGTTTGGCGATGTAGTCCACCGCGCCCATTTTCATCGAGTCCACGGCTGAGCGCAGGCTGGCGTAGCTGGTCATGATCAGCACCGGGGTGCCCTGGCCGAGCTTGATCAATTCGGTGCCCGGGGCGCCTGGCAGGCGCAGGTCACTGACGATCAGATCGAAAGTGGGGATGCTGAAGCGTTCCTGGGCTTCCTGCACTGAGCCGGCTTCGCTGACCTGGTACTGGTTGCGTTCCAGCAGGCGGCGCAGGGCGGAGCGGATAATGGTTTCGTCTTCGACGATCAGAATGTGCGGCATTGATTCAATTCTCTCGACGGTCTCAGTTCACAGCGGACGTCGCTTCGACATGACGCGGTAAAGTCACCCGAATACGGGTGCCGCGTTGGCTTTGTAGATCGGCCGGGCTGTCGATGGTGATTTGTCCATAATGCTCTTCAACGATGGAATAGACCAGCGCAAGGCCCAGACCGGTGCCTTCCCCAGGGTCCTTGGTGGTGAAAAACGGTTCGAACAATCGGTCCATGATGTTCTTCGGAATGCCACTGCCTTCGTCCTCCACGATCAAGTCGACCGTGTGCTCGAAAGCCTCGCTCTTGACGCGTACCGCGCTGCCGGGAGGGGAGGCGTCGCGAGCATTGGAAAGGAGGTTGATCAGAACCTGGGCCAGGCGCTGTGGATCACCGTCGACCCAGTGGTCGGGATCGCACAGGTTGAAGAACTGCACCTCGAAATTGCGCCGGTTCAACGCCAGCAGGCCGATGGCATCCTGGGCCACTTCGGCCAGGCACACGGCTTCGTCGTTGTGCTGATGGCTGCCGGCGTGGGCAAAGCTCATCAGCGACTGGACGATGCGCGAGATGCGCTTGGTCTGTTCGAGGATCTGCTCGCTGATTTCCGTCAGTTCGCCGTCTTCCTCACGTTCTTCTCGCAGGTTCTGCGCCAGGCAGGCAATGCCGGTAATCGGGTTGCCGATTTCGTGGGCGACTCCGGCCGCCAGGCGCCCGATGCTGGCCAGGCGCTCCGAGTGCACCAGCTTGTCTTCCAGGGTCTGGGTTTCGGTCAGGTCTTCCACCAGCAGCACCAGCCCACTGTTGCCCGGTGCCAGGGGCTCGTCGATGGCGGCCTTGTGCAGGTTCAGCCAGCGGGTCTGGCCATCGAGGGCCAGGTGCTGCTTGTGCAGGTGTTCGTCCGGCAGGTTGATGAAGCCTTGCAGCAGGTCCTTCCACGGATTGGTAATGGTGCTCAGGCGTGAGCCCACCACGTGCTGGGCCGGTATGCCGGTGAGCTCCTCCATGGCCTTGTTCCACATGAGGATCTCCTGGTCCTTGGCCAGCGAGCAGACCCCCATCGGCAGCTCCTGCAAGGTTTGCCGGTGGTAGCGACGCAGCGCATCCAGCTCGGCGGCGAGCCCGGTGAGGCGTGAGTGGTAGTCCTCCAGCCGGCTTTCGATGAAGTGGATGTCCTCGGTGACGTAGTTTTCTCCTCCGGCCTTGTAGGGCAGAAAGGTTTCCACCATGTCCTGGGCAACGCTCGGGCCCATCAGGCCGGACAGGTTGGCCTCGATCCGGTCCCGCAGGCGTCGCAGGGCGTAAGGGCGGCGCTCGTCGAAGGGGAGGTAAAGGTCGCGCAGTGCCTGCTCCACTTCCTTCTGTGCCGCCTTGGCCCCTAGCGGCTTGGCCAACTGAGTGGCGAACTCCTGGGGCGAGGCCGCGTGCAGTTCCCGGCGTTGCGGGCGACGTACGTTGTCCACGGCGCAGGCTTCGGCGGCACTGGCTTCCTCGGCACTGGCATTGGTGAACAGCGAGATCAGGGTGAACATCAGGACGTTGGCTGCCAGCGAGGCGATAGCCGCCATGTGCCAGCTGGTGTCGTCGAGGACGTAGATCATGTTCAGCAGGGGGATATAGAACCCCTGCAGATTGCCGATCAACGGCAGCAGCATGGTCACCAGCCACACCAGGATCCCCGCCAGCAGGCCCGCGATGAAACCGCGGCGGTTAGCTGTCGGCCAGTAAAGTACCGACAACACACCCGGAAGAAACTGCAGGGTGGCGACGAAAGCGACGATCCCCAGGTTGGCCAGGTCCTGTTCGGCGCCCAGCAGCAGGTAGAAGGCATAGCCGGCCATGATGATGGCGACGATCAGGGCGCGGCGGGTCCATTTCAGCCAGCGATAGATGTTGCCTTCCGCCGGTGGCTGGTAGAGCGGCAGCACCAGGTGGTTCAGGGCCATCCCCGACAACGCCAGAGTGGTGACGATGATCAGGCCGCTGGCGGCCGACAGCCCGCCGACATAGGCCAGCAGCGCCAGGGCCTGGCTGTTGGCGGCGATGCCGATGCCCAGGGTGAAGTATTCCGGGTTGGTGGTGGCACCGAGCTTGAGCCCGGCCCAGAGAATCAGCGGCACCGCCAGGCTCATCAGCAGCAGGAACAGCGGCAGGCCCCAACTGGCGCTGACCAGGGCGCGGGGGTTGAGGTTCTCGGTAAAGGTCATGTGATACATGTGCGGCATGACGATCGCCGAGGCGAAGAACACCAGCAGCAGCGTACGCCACGGGCCTTCCTGCAACGGCGTATGCAGTGCGGCGAGGGCGGTCTGGTTCTGCAGCAGCCAGAGCTCCAGCTGTTGCGGGCCATCGAAGACGCCATACAGCGCATACAGGCCGACGCCGCCGATGGCGATCAGCTTGATCACCGATTCAAAGGCAATGGCGAAGACCAGGCCTTCGTGTTTCTCCCGGGTCGCGATGTGTCGCGAGCCGAAGAAAATCGTGAACAGGGTGATCAGCGCGCAAAAGCTCAGCGCCACCCGGTGCTGCACCGGCTCGTGGGTAAGAATGCCAATGGAGTCGGCCACTGCCTGAATCTGCAGGGCAAGCAGCGGCAGTACGCCGATCAGCATGAAAATGGTGGTCAGCGCGCCGGCCCAGGTACTGCGAAAGCGGAAGGCGAACAGGTCGGCCAGCGATGACAGTTGGTAGGTACGGGTGATTTTCAGGATCGGGTAGAGCAGTACCGGAGCCAGGAGAAAGGCCCCGGAAACCCCCAGGTAGCTGGACAGGAAACCGTAGCCGTATTGGTAGGCCAGGCCGACCGTGCCGTAGAACGCCCAGGCGCTGGCGTAGACCCCAAGCGACAGGGTGTAGGTCAGTGGGTGGCGAATGATCGAGCGCGGGATCATCCCGCGCTCACTGATCCAGGCAACGCCGAACAGCACCGCCAGGTAGGCGGCGCTGATCAGGATCATCTGGGTCAGGCTAAAGCTCATCGGCATCTTTTTGGCTCTGCAGGATGAAGGTCACGACGATCAGAATCAGCCAGAGCAGATACGGGCGATACCAGGCGCCAGTAGCATCGATCCACCAATCCATGATGGCGGGGGAAAACAGATAGATCCCCACTACTAGGAGCAGGACCAAGCGATAGATGTACATCTCGGCCTCTCTTTATTGTGTGCGTGCCCGAAAACGTGCGGCGATGGTAACGGATGGGCGCCAAGCTGCAAGTAGCGTCAGCTCAATTGCGCTTCCGGCACGCTCAATGTGCGTGGAATCAGGGTGGCGTCCCAGTGGTATATGCCCCACGCCATGATCTGCGCGACGCTTGCACCATCGAGCTCGGTCGGCGGTTTCTGGCCCAGCGCTCGCAAGGCGCGCAGTAGCAGGGGCGGTGCCTGATCCTCGGCCAGCGGTGGCGAGCGGTAGGACTTGCCCAGTTTGTGCCCGTCCGGCTGGGTGATCAGCGGCACATGCAGATAGCGCGGCTGGGACAGGCCCAGCAGTTCCTGCAGGTACAGCTGGCGCGGTGTCGAGTCCAGCAAGTCGGCGCCGCGCACGATATCGGTGATGCCCTGCCAGGCATCGTCGAGCACCACGGCCAATTGGTAAGCATAGAGGCCGTCGCGGCGACGGATCACGAAGTCCCCGACTTCCCGGCCCAGGTGCTGGTGATACTCGCCCTGGACCCGGTCGACGAAGCGGTACTCCAGCTCCGGCACCCGCAGGCGGATCGCCGCGTCATTCTGGGCATGGCCAAGGTTGCGGCACAGGCCCGGGTAAATGCCATGGTAGGGCTCCAACTGCTTGCGCGAGCAGGTGCAGGCATAGGCCAGGCCCTGCTGGAACAGGCGATTGAGGACTTCGGCGTAAGCATCGTGGCGATCGCTCTGACGAACCATCTGTCCGTCCCATTCGAAGCCATAGCATTCCAGGGCCTTGAGAATCGCCGCCTGGGCGCCGGGCTCTTCCCGGGGCGGGTCGAGGTCTTCCATGCGCAGCAGCCAACGGCCGCCGACGGCCCGGGCATCGAGATAGGAGGCCAGCGCGGCAACCAGCGAGCCGAAATGCAGGTAGCCGCTGGGGGTTGGGGCGAAACGCCCGATGTACGAGGAAGTTCTGGAGGCAGTCATGGAGCGGATGTTACTTCGTCTGGCCCCGAGGTCGCGATGGCGCCGGGGGGATCGTTCTTGCGAGCAGGCTCGCTCCTGCTGGGGGAGGCGGAAACGAAAACGGAGCGTGGGCACGCTCCGTTTCAGGTTCAAGCAGGCGATTACTTGCCGACTTGTTTTTCCTTGATTTCCGCCAGGGTCTTGCAGTCGACACACATGTCGGCGGTTGGGCGGGCTTCCAGACGGCGAATGCCAATCTCGACGCCACAGGATTCACACCAGCCGTATTCTTCGTCTTCGATCAGTTGCAGGGTCTTGTCGATCTTCTTGATCAACTTGCGCTCGCGATCACGGGCACGCAGTTCGAGGCTGAACTCTTCTTCCTGGCTGGCACGGTCAGCCGGGTCGGGGAAGTTGGCCGCTTCGTCTTTCATGTGATCAACAGTGCGGTCGACTTCCTGCATCAAGTCCTGTTTCCACTTGTTCAGGATCTTGGTGAAGTGCTCGCGCATGGGCTTGCCCATGTACTCTTCGCCCGCAGTTTCAACGTAAGGTTCAAAACCGCTGATCGATTGAATCTGTTGCTTTGCTTGGGTGGGCATGAATGGACCGCCTCTACTCTTGTAATCCATTGCGCAGGATTGCTCCATCTCCGACACTTGCCGGCCCTGCGGCTGCAAGCGGGCGAACTTACCAGATCAAACCAGAGCGCGCTACTCCCGGTTGTCGAGCCTATGTCCTGTATCGTCCATAGATATGGGAAAAGTCTGACATGGCTTGTTGATCGGTTCGTTCAATCATTGATTTTAGTCAAATCTGCGGGTTGTGTTTGCGTCTGTTGGCGCACGTAACAGACCGCTCGGATCAGCCTGGGTTCTCTCGGGCTTGATCAGATGGGTAGAATCGATCTTTTGCTCCCCCCTCGAATGAAGGAAGGCTAATGGCTCTGCCCTACAGTGCGCGCAGTCGCGCTATCGAACCTTTCCATGTCATGGCCTTGCTGGCTCGCGCCAATGAGTTGCAGGCCGCCGGCCATGACGTGATTCACCTGGAAATCGGCGAACCGGACTTCACCACCGCCGAGCCGATCATCAAGGCCGGGCAGGCGGCGCTGAGCTCCGGCAAGACGCGCTACACCGCGGCCCGCGGAATTCCCGAGCTGCGGGGAGCCATTTCCGGTTTCTATCAACAGCGTTATGGCCTGGATATCGACCCCGAGCGGATCATGATCACTCCCGGCGGTTCCGGCGCCTTGCTGCTGACCAGCAGCCTGTTGGTCGACCCAGGCAAGCACTGGCTCCTGGCGGACCCGGGCTATCCGTGCAACCGGCATTTTCTGCGCCTGGTCGAGGGGGCTGCGCAGCTGGTCCCGGTTGGGCCGGAGGTGCGCTACCAACTGACGCCGGATCTGCTGGAGCGTTACTGGGATCACGACAGCGTCGGCGCCCTGGTGGCCTCGCCAGCGAACCCCACCGGTACGGTCCTGAGTCGTGACGAGCTGGCGGGCCTGTCTGCCGCGGTCAAGGCGCGCAACGGGCATCTGGTGGTGGACGAGATCTACCACGGCCTGACCTATGGCACCGATGCCGCCAGCGTTCTGGAAGTGGATGACAGCGCCTTTGTCCTGAACAGTTTTTCCAAGTATTTCGGCATGACCGGCTGGCGCCTGGGTTGGCTGGTGGCACCACCGGCCGCCGTGGGTGAGTTGGAGAAGTTGGCGCAGAACCTCTATATCAGTGCGCCGAGCATGGCCCAGTACGCAGCCCTGGCCTGCTTCGAGCCGCAAACCATCGATATCCTGGAAGAGCGCCGCGCCGAATTCGGCCGTCGCCGGGATTTCCTGCTTCCGGCCTTGCGTGAGCTGGGTTTCGGCATTGCCGTGGAGCCTGAAGGCGCGTTCTACCTGTACGCGGACATCAGTGCCTTTGGTGGCGATGCCTTTGCCTTTTGCCGGCACTTCCTGGAAACCGAGCACCTGGCCTTTACCCCGGGCCTGGACTTCGGTCGGCATCAGGCTGGTCATCATGTGCGCTTTGCCTATACCCAGAGCCTGGAGCGCCTGCAGGAAGCGGTTGAGCGTATCGCTCGTGGCCTGCAGAGCTGGCAGGCCTGATGCGTTTCGATCCTCCCCTGGAAGAGGGGCGTCTGTTGCGCCGCTACAAGCGTTTCCTGGCGGACATCGAAACCACGACAGGCGAGTTGTTGACCATTCACTGTCCCAACACCGGCTCGATGCTCAATTGCATGGTCGAGGGCGGGCAGGTGTGGTTCAGCCGCTCCAATGACCCCAAGCGCAAGTTGCCGGGCACCTGGGAAATCAGCGAAACCCCTCAAGGTCGCCTGGCTTGCGTGAATACCGGGCGGGCCAATGGCTTGGTCGAGGAAGCCTTGCGGGCGGGGCTGATCAGTGAGTTGAGCGGCTTCACCGGGCTCAAGCGCGAGGTGCCTTACGGGCAGGAAAACAGCCGCATTGATTTTCGCCTGGACTACCCCGCAGGCCCGGCATACGTCGAAGTCAAAAGTGTCACCCTGGGGTTCGACGGCACGGCGGTGGCGGCGTTTCCCGATGCGGTGACTCAACGCGGCGCCAAGCACATGCGTGAACTGGCGAGCCTGGCACGGGAGGGCGTACGTGCGGTTCAACTGTATTGCGTCAACCTTTCGGGCATCGACGCGGTGCGTCCCGCGCAGGAAATCGACCCGGGGTACGCCGCGGCCCTGCGTGAAGCTCGTGCGGCGGGGGTTGAGGTGCTGGCTTACGGTGTGCGTCTGACGGCCGAGGAAGTGTGCATCGACCGGCGCCTTGAGGTGCTGCTCGCGGGTTAGAGGTCGACCCAGATCCCCTGGCTGTCTTCACGGCAGTCGATGCTCTGGAGGAACTGGCCGGCACAAGGGCCGGCCACGCATTCTCCACTCTCGATCAGAAACAGTGCGCCATGGGTGGCGCACTGGATGAGGCTGGAACTGGGGTCGAGGAACTGATCGGCTTGCCATTCCAGTGCCACGCCCCGGTGTGGGCAGCGATTGGCGTAGACATAGGCCTGCTGTTCGCGGCGTACGGCAAACAGCTTCAGCCCTGCGAGCTGGAAGCCGCGGCTGCCGGCTTCGGGCAGATCGCTCCCGGCGCAAAGAAATTTCATGTCTATCCTCTTGGTCCGAAGGCTCTGCGTCCGGGCTGTCACTGTTTCTTTCCGGCGGCAGGATGAAACATGTCGGTGCTTGACGGCTAAATGAAAACAATTATCAAATGGCCGCCCCGCCCGTTACCGAACGCGTGTTCCTTTCGATGCCTGGCCTGTCCGGCATGTCACATGGATAGCCGCTTCGCGGGCCCTACTTTAATGAAGGAAATGTTCTTATGCGCCTGAATGCCAGCGTGATTGCGCTCTGTGTCGGATTGCTGGCGAGCCAGTGGGCCACCGCCGATGAGTTGCCGCAGCGCTGGGTCAGCGCCGGTGGGGCCTTGTCCGAGTGGGTGACGGCCTTGGGGGCCGAGTCGAAGCTGGTGGGCGTCGATACCACGAGCCAACACCCGGAGTCGCTCAAGGCGCTGCCGAGCATAGGCTATCAGCGTCAGTTGTCGGCCGAAGGCATCCTCAGTTTGCGGCCGCAGATCCTGGTGGGCACCGAGGAAATGGGGCCGCCGCCGGTGCTTTCGCAAATCCGCAGCGCCGGGGTCAAGGTCGAATTGTTTTCCGCCCAGGCCGACCTGCCGACCTTGCAACATACCTTGCAGCACCTGGGCCGGTTGTTGGGGCGTGAACAGCAGGCCGGGCAACTGTTCCAGGGGTATCAGCAACAGCTTGAACAACAGCAGGCCTGGGTCGTCCAGGCTCAAAGGCAACACACGGCGCCTGGGGTGCTGTTGTTGCTCGGGCATGCCGGTGGCAAAACCTTGATTGCGGGCAGGGACACCGCCGCAGACTGGTTGTTGCAGCAGGCCGGCGCTCGCAACCTGGCCACTCATACCGGCTACAAGCCATTCTCGGTTGAGTCCCTGGCGGGTTTGAATCCGCAGGTGCTGGTGTTCTCCGATCGCAGCTTGACAGGGGATGCTGCCCGAGTTGCTCTGTTCAAGGAGAGCCCGGTGCTGGCGTCCACGCCGGCGGCCAAGGCCGGGCGCGTGGTGGAGCTGGACCCCACCTTGCTGGTGGGTGGCCTGGGCCCCCGTTTGCCTGACAGCCTGAAGCGTCTGTCGGGCGCCTTTTATCCCCAGGCCAAGCCGGCCCAATGAGTCGTCTGGTCAAACCCCGGACATTGTTTCTTGGGCTGGGAGGCTTGTGTCTTGTGGCGGTCTGGCTGTCCCTGGCGTTGGGGCCGGTCAGCCTGCCTTTGTTCGATACCGTGCGCGCTTCGCTGCGCCTGCTTGGCTTGCCGATAGACGGGCGGGGGCTGGAGCAGGCGGAGCTGATTCTTGGGCAGATTCGCTTGCCCCGGACTCTGCTCGGCCTGGCGGTGGGAGGGGTTCTGGCCCTTTCCGGCGTGGCCATGCAGGGACTGTTTCGCAATCCCCTGGCGGACCCGGGGCTGGTGGGGGTTTCCAGTGGTGCGGCGCTTGGCGCCGCGATTGCTATTGTCGGCGGTTCGATGTTCGGCGGCTTGCCGGAGGCTGTCGGTCCCTATCTGCTCTCGGTGTGCGCCTTTCTTGGGGGCCTGGGAGTCACCGCGCTGGTTTATCGCCTGGGGCGGCGCAATGGGCAGACCCATGTGGCAACCATGCTGCTGGCGGGGATTGCCCTGACCGCGTTGGCCAGTTCGGCCGTGGGGTTGTTCACCTATCTGGCGGACGATGCCACGTTGCGCACCCTGACTTTCTGGAATCTTGGCAGCCTGAACGGTGCCAGTTATCAGCGTTTGTGGCCTTTGCTGCTGGTGACCACGGTCGTTGCACTGTGGCTGCCGCGGCGGGCCAAAGCGCTGAATGCCCTGCTATTGGGTGAGTCTGAGGCCAAGCATCTGGGCATTGATGTCGAAGGCCTCAAGCGCGAGCTGGTGTTCTGTACCGCCCTTGGCGTAGGTGCCGCCGTGGCGGCTGCGGGGATGATCGGTTTTGTCGGCCTGGTGGTGCCGCACCTGGTGCGTCTGCTGTCGGGGCCGGATCACCGGACGTTGCTCCCGGCCTCGATCCTGGCCGGTGCCAGCCTGTTGCTGTTGGCCGACCTAGTGGCGCGTCTGGCCCTGGCCCCCGCCGAGTTGCCCATCGGCATCGTCACCGCCTTTATCGGCGCGCCGTTCTTTCTGTACCTGTTGTTGCGAGGGCGTGCCTGATGTTGCGAGTCGAGAACCTGCATGTCCGGCGCGGCGGCAAAGACGTTCTGGCCGGTATCAATCTGCAATTGCTGCCCGGGGAGGTTCTGGGCGTGCTGGGGCCCAATGGCGCAGGTAAAAGCAGCTTGCTGGGGGCCTTGAGTGGCGAGTTGGCTGCTCATCAGGGGCGTGTGCTGCTGGATGACCGGGAGCTGCTGCATTGGCCGGGCGTCGAGCGCGCGCAACGTCTGGCGGTACTGCCCCAGTCCTCAAGCCTGGATTTTGCCTTTCGCGTCGAGGAGGTCGTGGGGCTGGGGCGTTTGCCGCATCAGACTGGCCGGGTGCGTGACGAGGCGATCATCAACGCCGCTCTGAATGCTGCCGATGTAGCGCATCTGTCGGGGCGCAGTTATCTGGCACTGTCTGGAGGCGAGCGTCAGCGGGTACATTTGGCGCGGGTCCTGGCGCAACTGTGGCCGGGCCAGGCAGGGCACAACCTGCTGCTGGATGAGCCGACCTCGGCTCTCGATCCCTTGCACCAGCACATTACCTTGCAGGCTATTCGCGCCTTTGCCGATCGTGGCGCAGCGGTGCTGGTGATCCTGCATGACCTGAATCTGGCGGCGCGCTACTGTGACCGGGTCTTGCTGCTTGAAGGTGGGTGTCCGCATTCATTGGGGTCGCCTGCCACGGTATTGCGCCCTGAGCCGCTGAAGGCGGTGTTCGGCCTGGAAGTGCTGGTTCAGGCGCATCCTGAGCGGGGGCACCCGTTGATCATTGCCCGTTGAGGCGGTTTCAGGAGAAACATGATGCGTGCACTGCCGTTGTTGCTGGCCATGCTGCTGGTTGCTTGCCAAGGCAGGCCGGTGATCCTGCCGCCGCCGGTAACTCCGGGTGCGGGCGGCATCATTGATCTGCGCACTGCCCAGGCGTTGACCCCGGCCGAGCTGGTGGAGCGGCTGGCCCCGGTGCAGCGGGTGATTGTCGGTGAGCAGCATGACAACGCCGACCATCATGCCCTGCAGCTTTGGCTCTTGCGCTCTATGGCTCAGGTACGACCGCAGGGCAGTCTGCTGCTGGAGATGCTGAACCCGGATCAACAACCAAGAGTCGATGAAGTACAGCGTTCTGTTGCAGGTCAGCGCCTGCCCGACAACCTGCCTGATGCACTGGCCTGGCAAGCGGGTTGGGACTGGAGCCTCTACGGTCCGCTGGTGAGCTTTGCCTTGCGTCAACCCTATCCCCTGCTCGCCGCTAATCTGGATCGCCAGGAGCTGCGGGCGGTCTACGCCAAAGCGCCAGCCCTGGTGGGAGAGCGGAGCAATGCGCGTTCGGTGACTGAGGCCTTGGCCGCGCAGATTCGTGATTCTCACTGTGGCCAGCTGCCCGAGAGCCAAGTGCCAGCGATGCTGGCGGTACAGCAGCAACGAGACCGGCGCATGGCCGAGCGCTTGCTGGCGGCCCCGGCTCCAGCGCTGTTGCTGGCCGGGGCGTTTCATGGGCGCAGGGATCTTGGCGTGCCTTTGCATCTGGCGGATCTGGACCGGAAGCAGGAAGTGGCGGTGCTGATTCTGGCGGAGCAGGGGCATCAGGTCGCTGCGGCGTCGGCCGACTACGTCTGGTACACGCCTCCTCAGCCGGCCAAGGATTATTGCGCGCAACTGCGGCGCTGATCGGAGTGCCTTTCTACAGGCAAAAAAAGACCCGGCAAGAGCCGGGTCAAATAACCGTGATTAGCCTGATGAGGAGATAATCTGAGAGTCCGAACCACTGGTCTTCCAGGTTATCGACTGATCTCGCGACCAGTTGTGATAATCATAACGATTCTCATTTAGATGTCAACACGGCTTTTCAGATTTCTGCATATTTTGCCAAACACCTGTTTGGAATTGCCCTGAAGCAGGGCTCAGCCCGGGTTGCTCAAGGTCATGAGCCGGGTCACTTCCTTGTTCAGCAGGTCGATGCGGCGTGCCATGCTTTCGATCAGGCTGTGAGCAATGCGTGGATTGCTCTGGGTCAGGCTGAGGAACTGGTCCTTGGGGATCAGCATGACTGTACTCGGTTCGCTGGCGATCACGCTGGCGCTGCGTTTCTCTCCCGTGAAGACCGCCATGGCGCCGAAAATCTCGTCTTTGGGAACGTCGCCCACCTTGTGGCCGTCGACAAAGGCCTGTGCATGGCCTTCCAGGATCACAAATACATGATCGGCTTCGTCTCCCTGGGCTATCAGCAGTTCGCCCGCTTCAACACGCTTGAAGCCGTTGTTGCTGCGCAATTCCGGAGGCTTGAGGCGAGCGATGGCATCGCAGAGCAGGGCGGTCTGACCGATCAGGTACTGCACTAACAGCTCAGAACGTTGTTCATCGGCATGGATGTGCTGAAAAACATCGGTTCTCAAATAGGGCGTCAACTGCAGGGGCGTGTCGCAGTACAGGTGCCATTGCGGGGGGGCAATGCCGCGCCGTAGCCCGACCAGATCTCCCTCATGCAGATAGAACAAGGGCCGCTCTTCAACACGGGCCTGGATCACGCCACTTTCCAGCAGGAACAATTGGTTGTCGGGCAATACGCTGGACAGTTGCTCCGTGGGGCCAAACTCCAGTACCGGACCGCAGGGCGAAAGCCCGTCCAGCAATTGCACCGGGATGCTTTGCAGTCGATTGATCAAGGCGTCGGCGTAAGCCGGTTGTTCCCCCAGTAGATACATTTGGCTCTGCCAGTCAGTTCTTGTGACGAGAGGAAATAGCGTCCAACTGTTTGTTCAATGCCTCTTTGCGTTCAGCCGGAAGGTCGTTCCAGTGCATGTCCATCAGGGCTCCCTCGATGGCGTAGAGCAGGACTTTGGAGGCGCGAAAACCACGGGTACGCACGGCTCGGTATGCATCCACCGCCCCCAGGCGTCGCAAGTCGGAAGCGCTATGGATGCCCACTGCATGCAGCCATTGCGCAGATGTCTTGCCAAGGTTCTTCAGGTGTTGCAGTTCATCATTCATTAAGCCTCCTGGCGATGGCCGAAGGGTCAGTGGGCAGCCTCAGAGAAGTGTAGCGCTCAGTAGAAAACGCGCTGTTCTTTGGTCGGGTTTGGCGCAAATGCTTCTAAGGCGAGGCAGCCAAGGCTCGATAACTGGCGTATTCAGGCCTTGTGCAGAAGGGGGAGGGGCAGAGCTACAGTCCGGCGCGCAGCGGGGCGCCGGACAGGGCAGGCGCTGGATGCTTCAGCGGGTGTTGTAACGCAGGCGCGTGCCGAAGTTGACCGACATGAGGATCTCGTCGGCGGTCAGTTCGACCGGGAAGTAGGCGCCGGAGATCTGTGCATGGGCCAGGCTTGCGCCCTCCATCGAGGCGTCGCGCAGGTCCAGGCCGCGCAGGTCGGCGGAACGGAAGTAGGCGTCAGTGAAGTCGATGCCCTGGGCGTTCAACTGTCGCAGGTCGAGGCCGCGGAAATCTCCGCCGCGCATGTCGACAGGCTTGTCTTTCGGACGCTCGCGGTTGAAACCGACGATGTCGTCCTTATGCAGCAGGGCGTAAAGCGGAGTATCCAGAAGTTTCGGTTGGCTCATGGCGACGTCACCAGTGTTGGATTTATGACGCCAGTATAGTGCCACTGTTTTTCAGCCGTGAAGTCTTTGCCACTTCACGGCTGAAATAACCGTTTACAGGCCTGGGAGGCGCTGACGAATGTTGGCGACCAGGGCATCCAGGCTGCCGCTTTCGTTGGTTTCTACGCGTTTACTGCGCAGCAGTTCTTCGTCGGTCAGGGGCTCGCGAGTGGCTTGCTGGATGGCAATCACTTCCAGGGTAGCGTCTGAAGGATCGTTCTGATCCGCTTGGCGCTGGGCCAGCCAGCTGGCAACCACGGCTTCGGGGGCATTGCAATCGATGATCAGGCAAGGTGTGCCGGTGGCTTCGGCTACCTTGGCGGCGGCATCGCGCTGGCTACGCTTGAGGTAGGTCGCATCGATCACTACCGGGAAACCGGCGCGCAGGATGGTCTCGGCAATTTCATGCAGGCGAGTGTAGGTAGCGTTGCTGGCTTCGCCGCTGTAGATGCCGGCATGTGGATCGTTGGGCACGTGCTGCTCACCGAACAAGCGCTTGCGCTCTACGTCGGAGCGCAGGCGAACGGCGCCCAGGGCCTCCACCAGGCGCATGGCCACGTGGCTCTTGCCGACGGCCGAGATGCCCGAAGTGATGGCCAGGAAACGCGATGGAATAGTGCTGTAGCTCTCCGCCAGGTTGGCGTAGTTGCGGTATTGACGCAGGGTGGTGGCGCGCTGCACTGGAGTGGCATCGGCCGGCATGCTGAACAGGCTGACCTTGGCGCGCACCAGGGCACGATAGGCTTTGTAGAAGTTGAGCAGCTCCAGGCCCTGGTAATCGCCGGTCAGCTCCAGGTACTGGCTGATGAAGCGGCGCGCCAGGCTTTTCAGGCCGCGGTCTTCAAGGTCCATGGCGAGGAAGCCGGTGTCGGCGTAGACGTCGGTGAAGCGGAACGGTTCGTTGAATTCGATGCAGTCGAAAATCACTACCTTGCCGTCGATCAAGGTGGCGTTGCCCAGGTGGATATCACCATGACATTCACGAATGAAACCTTCGCTCTTGCGCTGGGCCAGCAACGACTTGAGGCGTTCAAAGCTGGCCTCGGCCCAGGCTTCCAGGGCGTCGAGCTGTTGCAGGTCGGCCTTGTCGCTGAGGAAAGGGCGGATCTGCTCGAAGTTCTGGCGCACAGGAGCCATGACACTTTCCGGAGTGCCGGCTTCGTGTGCGGCCGGAACCTTGGGCGCGCTGAGGTGGAAGTGGGCAATCTGCTTGGCCATCTCGTCAATGTGCGCAGTGGTCAGTTCGCCGTTGGCCTGCAGGGTGCTGAGCAGCTGGCTTTGTGGAAACTGGCGCATTTTCAGCGCGTACTCGATCACCGGACCAGCGCCGCCCAGTACCGGTGCCTCGGCGCTGCCAGTGATCGGCAGGACGTCCAGGTACAGGTCCTCGGTCAGGCGCTGGTTGAGGCGCAGCTCTTCGCCGCAGAAGTGCGCGCGAGCATCCAGGTGGGTGAAGTCAAGGAAGCCGAAGTTGACCGGTTTCTTCACTTTATAGGCAAAGGGACCGGTGAGCAGGACCCAGGAGATGTGAGTTTCGATGACCTGAAACCCGTCTACGGGATGAGGATACAAAGCGGGGTTTTGCAGGGCAGCGATCAGTGACTGGCTCACGGGCGATCCTTCTGAGTCGGGAAAATCGAGGGCGTCATTATGGCCGCTGGGCGCGCTAAGGCAAACCTCGGGTGGCGCATGTTGACGATGAATAAAGTGCGTATAATCCGCCGCCATGACTCGTACCCGATCCCCCCGTTCTGCTAAAAAAACTCCGTCTGGTGGCCTGCGCCCCTGGCTGGGCTGGGCGCTCAAGCTCAGCCTGGTTGGTCTGGTGGTACTCGCCGGCTTTGCGGTTTACCTCGATGCTGTGGTTCAGGAAAAGTTCTCCGGCAAGCGCTGGACCATTCCGGCCAAGGTCTACGCGCGTCCGCTTGAGCTGTTCGTCGGACAAAAGCTCAGCAAGGACGATTTCCTCACGGAGCTCGATGCCCTGGGGTATCGCCGTGAAAGCGTCGCCAATGGCCCGGGCGCAGCCTCGGTCAATGGCAATACCGTGGACCTGAACACCCGTGGCTTCCAGTTCTATGAAGGCCTGGAGCAGGCCCAACCGGTGCGCGTGCGTTTCTCCGGCGACTATGTTGCAGAGCTGTCGGGCAGCAAGGGCGCGAAACTCGCGGTGGTGCGGTTGGAGCCGTTGCTGATCGGCGGGCTGTATCCGAAAAACCTTGAAGACCGGATTCTGATCAAGATCGATCAGGTTCCGCCTTACCTGCTGGAAACCCTGGTGGCGGTGGAAGACCGCGACTTCTATTCGCACTTCGGGGTGTCGCCCAAGTCGATTGCCCGTGCGATCTGGGTCAACACCTCGTCAGGCCAGATGCGACAGGGCGGTAGTACCCTGACTCAGCAGTTGGTGAAGAATTTCTTCCTGACCAACGAGCGCAGCCTGTCGCGCAAGCTCAATGAAGCGATGATGGCGCTGCTGCTGGAGCTGCACTACGACAAGCGCGAGATTCTCGAGGCCTATCTCAACGAGGTCTTTGTCGGTCAGGACGGCCAGCGTGCGGTGCACGGTTTCGGTCTGGCCAGCCAGTTCTTCTTCAGCCAGCCACTGTCCGAACTCAAGTTGCACCAAGTGGCGCTGTTGGTGGGGATGGTCAAAGGACCTTCCTATTACAACCCGCGACGCTACCCGGAGCGTGCTTTGGAGCGACGCAACCTGGTGCTCGATCTGCTGGCGCAGCAGGGCGTGGCTACGCCCGAACAGGTGGAAGCGGCGAAGAAAATGCCGCTGGGCGTGACCAAGCGCGGCAGCCTGGCGGACAGTTCGTTCCCCGGCTTCCTTGACCTGGTCAAGCGCCAATTGCGTGAAGACTACCGCGACGAAGACTTGACCGAGGAAGGGCTGCGGATCTTCACCAGTTTCGATCCGATCCTGCAGATGAAGGCCGAAGCCTCGGTCAATGACACCTTCAAGCGCCTGGCCGGGCGCAAGGGTTCGGAGGATGTCGAGGCGGCGATGGTGGTGACCAACCCGGAAACCGGCGAGGTGCAGGCCATGATCGGCAGTCGTCAGGCCAGTTTTGCCGGCTTCAACCGGGCGTTGGATGCGGTGCGTCCGATCGGCTCGCTGATCAAGCCGGCGGTTTACCTGACGGCCCTGGAAAAGCCCAGCCAGTACACCCTGACCAGTTGGCTGTCGGATGAAGCCTTTTCGGTGAAGGGCGCAGACGGCCAGGTATGGAAGCCGCAGAACTATGATCGGCGCTCCCACGGTACGGTTTTTCTGTATCAGGGCCTGGCTCATTCCTACAACTTGTCCACCGCTCGACTCGGCCTGGAAGTGGGGGTGCCGAATGTCTTGAAGACCCTTGGGCGCTTGGGGGTTACCCGCGAGTTCCCGGCCTTCCCATCGATGCTGCTGGGGGCGGGTGGCATGAGCCCGATGGAAGTGGCGACCATGTACCAGACGCTGGCCAATGGCGGTTTCAATACGCCGATGCGCGGGATTCGCAGCGTGTTGACCGCTGAAGGCGAGCCGCTCAAGCGTTATCCGTTCCAGATTCAGCAGCGCTTCGATGCCGGTTCGATCTACCTGATTCAAAGCGCGATGCAGCGCGTGATGCGCGAGGGCACCGGCAGCTCGGTGTACAACGTGTTGCCCAAGACCCTGACGTTGGCGGGCAAGACCGGTACCAGTAACGACTCCCGTGACAGCTGGTTCGCCGGTTTCAGCCAGGACCTGCTGGCGGTGGTCTGGCTGGGGCGTGACGATAACGGCAAGACACCTTTTACCGGCGCTACCGGTGCCTTGCAGGTATGGACCAGTTTCATGCGCAAGGCCGACCCGCTGCCGCTGGACATGCCGCAGCCTGACAACGTGGTTCAGGCCTGGGTCGATTCGCGTACAGGGCAGGGCTCCGATGCCAACTGTCCGGGGGCCGTGCAGATGCCGTATATTCGCGGCAGCGAACCGCCACCCGGCGCTTCTTGCGGTGGTGAAACCCCGGCAGGTAGCGATGTGATGGATTGGGTCAAAGGCTGGATGAACTAAGCGATGAGGGTTTGACGTGAACAAGTGGTGGGTTCCAGCTATTACAGCTTTGGCGTTGCTCAATGGTTGCGCCAGTGTGCAGCGCGGCTCCATTCCCGTCGTGGATTCCGGCACTGCCGTGTCCAACAGCGAGCGGATTTCCGCTTCCGGAGGCTTTCGCCAGACGACTATCAAGCGCCCGGCGCAGGCTCAAGCACAGGCCATCCCGGAAGATTCCGGGGTAGTGGTGATGGTTCCGGGCGGTGGCGCAACAGCTTCTGCGCCGATCAGCAGCTCGCCTATTACGCCTGGGCCGGTCAGTTCCGGGCCTATTACTCCAGGTCCGGTGGACGGTTCCGGCTATCAGCCGGCACCGATCAATCAGGGCACCTACAACATGCCTTCCACGCCGAGCGGGATCCCTTCGGCGCGTGCCGGTGGCCTGTCTGCCGATGAGCAGCTGGACGGCCCGGTGCTGGCGTTGTTGACCACTGCGCAACAGCAGCAGTCCAGCGGGGATCTGAACGGTGCGTCTTCCAGCCTCGAGCGGGCGCAGCGTGTTGCTCCGCGTGAGCCACAGGTGTTGTACCGTCTGGCGCAGGTGCGCATGGCCCAGGGGGATGCTCCCCAGGCCGAACAGTTCGCCCGCCGTGGCCTGAGCTTCGCCAATGGTCGCCCCGATCTTCAGGCCAGCTTGTGGGAGCTGATTGCCCAGGCGCGTGAGAAGCAGGGTGATGCCGCCGGTGCTGCCCAGGCGCGTCAGAAAGCCCGAGTCTCGCTGTGATGGATGAGCGCTTTCCGAAGATCGCCGAACAGCTGCTGCTGATCGAGCGTGAATTGCGTGTGCAGGGCCTGTGGGACGAGGCTGTGCCCAGCGCTGAAGCGCTGGCCAGTACTCAACCTTTTGCCGTGGACACCCTGGAGTTCGAGCAATGGCTGCAGTGGATCTTCCTGCCACGCATGAAGATGATTCTGGAGCAGGATTTGCCGCTGCCCAGCGCGTCCGGTATCCAGGAAATGGCTGAGATGGTGTTCTCCACTCGCCCGATGCAGGGGCGCGACCAGCAGTTGCGAGTCCTGCTCAAAGAGTTTGATCAACTCATCGTTGCTACCCGCTGAATCACGGCTGCCAGGTGCGCCTGGCAGTCGCTGTCTTTCCTCTCTTGCACTCCTGTTCTTGACACCTGAGGTCACCCCTTCAGCGGGCGCGTTCTTTCCTGCGTGCTACTTCTCGCGACGTCGTCCGATACGACGCATGGCAATCTGGCAATAGGGCGCAGACGAAAGTCCGGCTTCGTATTTCTGAGAAGCTTGCTGAAGTTTGCGCAATTGAAGCGCAGACAGTTGTCGATTTTGGGTTTTTTCTTGCGTTCTCATGCGCTTAGTTCGAATTAACTACATAGACGACTTGACTTGAAGAGGACGAAACAGAAGAATCCAAAGTCCGCTGTAGAGGGACTGCCAGAAGCAGACCCACTCAGCAGATCATGAGGCGCACATCCGCGCCGAAGTGCTACACCCGCAACGCGTTACCTCGCGCTGGGTGGGAAAACCCCGCAACACTTTGGGGCGCTCCCAATACTTGCTCAGTCAGTGCTGACGTAGTCGGCGACCACCGTCGCTCATGCTCTGCTGAGAAGTAAACCTATTAAGACCCGCTCCCTTTTGAGGGCGGTATTCTGGCGTTTTAGAGGTGAACAACGTGGAGCTTTTATCTGGCGGTGAGATGCTCGTCCGCTTTTTGCGTGACGAAGGCGTCAAGTATATCTACGGGTACCCGGGTGGTGCTCTCCTTCATGTTTACGATGCCCTGTTCAAAGAACCGGAAGTGACCCACATCCTGGTTCGTCATGAACAAGCGGCAACCCATATGGCTGACGGCTATGCCCGTGCCACCGGTAAAGCCGGCGTGGTACTGGTGACTTCCGGCCCGGGCGCGACCAATGCCATTACCGGTATTGCCACCGCCTATATGGACTCGATTCCAATGGTGATCATTTCCGGTCAGGTGCCTAGCACCATGGTCGGCACCGACGCGTTCCAGGAAACCGACATGATCGGTATCTCCCGGCCGATCGTGAAGCACAGCTTCATGATCAAGCACGCTTCGGAAATCCCGGAAGTCATGAAGAAGGCGTTCTACCTGGCGCAATCCGGTCGTCCTGGCCCGGTGGTGGTCGATATCCCCAAGGACATGACCAATCCGGCTGAAAAGTTCGAATACGTTTTTCCCAAGAAAGCCAAGCTGCGCTCCTACAGCCCAGCTGTTCGTGGTCACTCCGGGCAAATCCGCAAGGCGGCAGAAATGCTCCTGGCGGCCAAGCGTCCTGTGCTTTATGCCGGCGGCGGGGTGATCCTTGGCGGCGGTTCCGCACCGCTGACCGAACTGGCCAAGATGCTCAATCTGCCAGTGACCAATACCCTGATGGGCTTGGGTGCCTATCCGGGCACCGATCGGCAGTTCGTCGGTATGCTCGGCATGCACGGCAGCTACACCGCCAACCTGACCATGCACCACGCTGACGTGATCCTGGCTGTTGGCGCACGCTTTGATGATCGGGTTATCAACGGTGCACCGAAGTTCTGCCCGAACGCCAAGATCATCCACGTCGATATCGACCCGGCTTCCATCTCCAAGACCATCAAGGCCGATGTGCCTATCGTGGGGCCAGTGGAGAGCGTGCTGACCGAAATGGTCGCGGCACTCAAGGAAATCGGCGAGACCCCGAACAAGGACACGGTGGCCAGCTGGTGGAAGCAGATTGACGAGTGGCGCGGTGATCGCGGCCTGTTCCCTTACGACAAGGGCGACGGCAGCATCATCAAGCCGCAGACCGTGATCGAGACTCTGTGCGAAGTGACCAAGGGCGATGCCTTTGTCACCTCCGACGTGGGTCAGCACCAGATGTTCGCCGCGCAGTATTACAAGTTCAACAAACCCAACCGCTGGATCAACTCCGGTGGCCTGGGCACCATGGGCTTCGGTTTCCCGGCGGCCATGGGCGTCAAACTGAGCTTTCCTGAGAATGATGTCGCCTGCGTCACCGGCGAAGGCAGTATCCAGATGAACATTCAGGAGCTGTCCACCTGCTTGCAGTACGGTCTGCCGGTCAAGATCGTCAACCTGAATAACGGTGTGCTGGGCATGGTGCGCCAATGGCAGGACATGAGCTACGGCAGCCGCCACTCGCACTCCTACATGGAATCGCTGCCTGATTTCGTCAAGTTGGTTGAAGCCTATGGGCATGTGGGCATGCGCGTCACGGACCTGAAGGATCTGAAACCGAAGATGGAAGAGGCGTTCGCCATGAAGGATCGCCTGGTATTCCTCGATATCCAGGTTGATACCAGCGAGCACGTCTACCCGATGCAGATCAAAGACGGCTCCATGCGCGATATGTGGCTGAGCAAGACGGAGCGTACTTAATCATGCGGCACATCATTTCCTTGCTTCTGGAAAACGAACCGGGCGCTCTGTCTCGTGTAGTCGGTCTGTTCTCGCAGCGTAACTACAACATTGAAAGCCTGACCGTGGCACCGACCGAAGACCCGACTTTGTCGCGTTTGACCCTTACCACGGTTGGTCACGATGAGATCATCGAGCAGATCACCAAGAACCTGAACAAACTGGTTGAGGTGGTGAAGCTGGTGGACCTGTCGGAGAGTGCTCACATCGAGCGTGAGCTGATGTTGGTCAAGATCAAGGCTACTGGCGCCCAGCGCGCCGAGGTCAAGCGCACCACCGATATTTACCGCGGGCAGATCGTTGATGTCAGCGCTAGCGTGTATACCGTTCAATTGACCGGTACCAGCGACAAGCTCGACAGCTTCATTCAATCGATCGGCACCGCATCGATTCTGGAAACCGTACGCAGTGGCGTCACCGGGATTGCCCGTGGCGACAAAGTACTGAGCATCTAAACCAAATTAGCGAATGGCCGGAACGGCCTGATATAGGGGAAATTCATGAAAGTTTTCTACGATAAAGACTGCGACCTGTCGATCATCCAGGGTAAGAAAGTTGCCATCATCGGCTACGGTTCCCAGGGCCACGCTCAAGCTTGCAACCTGAAAGACTCCGGCGTTGATGTGACTGTCGGCCTGCGCAAAGGCTCCGCTACCGTTGCCAAGGCAGAAGCCCACGGCCTGAAAGTGACCGACGTTGCTGCAGCCGTTGCCGGCGCCGACCTGGTCATGATCCTGACCCCGGACGAATTCCAGTCCCAGCTGTACAAGAACGAAATCGAGCCGAATATCAAAAAAGGCGCCACCCTGGCCTTCTCCCACGGCTTCGCGATCCACTACAACCAGGTTGTACCGCGTGCCGACCTTGACGTGATCATGATCGCGCCGAAGGCTCCGGGCCACACCGTGCGTTCCGAGTTCGTCAAGGGCGGCGGTATCCCTGACCTGATCGCCATCTACCAGGACGCCTCCGGCAACGCCAAGAACGTTGCTCTGTCCTACGCAGCAGGCGTGGGCGGCGGCCGTACCGGCATCATCGAAACCACCTTCAAGGACGAGACTGAAACCGACCTGTTCGGCGAGCAGGCTGTTCTGTGTGGCGGTACCGTTGAGCTGGTCAAAGCGGGCTTTGAAACCCTGGTTGAAGCGGGCTATGCGCCAGAAATGGCCTACTTCGAATGCCTGCACGAACTGAAACTGATCGTAGACCTCATGTACGAAGGCGGTATCGCCAACATGAACTACTCGATCTCCAACAACGCCGAGTACGGCGAGTACGTGACTGGCCCGGAAGTCATCAACGCCGAATCCCGTCAGGCCATGCGCAACGCTCTGAAGCGCATCCAGGACGGCGAATACGCCAAGATGTTCATCAGCGAAGGCGCTACCGGCTACCCATCGATGACCGCCAAGCGTCGTAACAACGCTGCTCACGGTATCGAAATCATCGGCGAGCAACTGCGCTCGATGATGCCGTGGATCGGTGCCAACAAAATCGTCGACAAAGCCAAGAACTAAGTTCGAGTCTTGTCAGGGAAAACGCGGCCTAGGCCGCGTTTTTTCGTTTGGACGGGTAGGTTCTGGTATAAAGCTGGATCCTTTGTGGCCGAATCGCGGCCCTGAGTATCTGTCGAAACTTTTCACACCGTTGCAAGGTATTGTCCATGAGCGAACGTCCCGAAGAGCCAAACCAGGCCTCTGACGCCGAAAGCCTGCTACCCATCGATGAGCATGTCGAAGAAGGGCATGACGCTGAAGGCCGTAAAGTCCGGCATCGTGGTATCTATCTTCTGCCGAATCTGTTCACCACTGCGAACCTGTTCGCAGGGTTCTATTCCATCATCAGCTCCATGAGTGCCCAGAGTGCGATGAGTGCCGGGGATGCGGCGGGGGCGAGCAAGTATTTTGCCTTTGCCGCAATCGCGATATTCGTGGCCATGGTGCTTGATGGCCTGGATGGGCGAGTCGCCCGCATGACCAACACCCAGAGTGCTTTCGGTGCCGAGTACGACTCGCTGTCCGATATGGTTGCCTTCGGGGTTGCTCCTGCGTTGCTGGCCTTTGGCTGGGCCTTGGGCGACATGGGCAAGGTCGGCTGGATGGTCGCCTTCATCTATGTGGCGGGTGCGGCCTTGCGTCTGGCGCGCTTCAATACTCAGGTGGGTACTGCCGACAAGCGTTATTTCATCGGTCTCGCCAGCCCGGCTGCTGCGGGTGTGGTGGCGGGGATTGTCTGGGCTTTCAGCGATTACGGTATTCAGGGATCGAAGATGTCGTTCCTGGTGGCGTTGATGGTTGCGGCGGCTGGCATGCTGATGGTCAGCAATATCAAGTACAACAGCTTCAAGGACCTGGACCTGAAAGGGCGGGTGCCTTTTGTGGCAATTCTGGCTGTCGTGCTGGTGTTTGCCGTGGTGTTCAGCGATCCGCCACGTATTCTGCTGTTGGTGTTCCTCGCTTATGCGGCTTCGGGCCCTATCCAGTACTTGTTGCACCTGCGTCGTCGCAAAAGCGTCGAGTGATGTAATTTCCTCCATACTCCGCAGTCTATTGGTACATCTGTCCTCCAATGCTGCGGAGTTGCCATGTTGTTCAAATTCCCCAAAGCGTCTGACTGTCATGAGTCGGATGTCACGCCAGAATCTCTTTATCTCTCTCGACGCAGTTTGCTGGGTGGTGCGGTAGCAGGCCTGGCCTTTGCCGGTTTGCCCCGTTGGGCGGCTGCGCAGGATGCGGCGCGTTACGCCGATGTGGAGCCGGGCCATGCACCTGCGTGGTTCTCCGACAAGCTGAGCAAGACTCAGTGGCAAGCCGTAACAGTCAAGGATGAGGCGATCACGCCTTTCAAGGATGCGACCCACTACAACAACTTCTATGAGTTCGGTACTGACAAGGGCGACCCAGCGGCGAACGCGGGGGCACTCAAGACTGAGCCATGGAGTGTGGTGGTGGACGGTGAGGTCGCCAAGCCTGGGCGCTATGCCCTCGAAGACTTCATGAAGCCATATTCGTTGGAAGAGCGTATTTATCGACTTCGCTGCGTAGAAGCCTGGTCGATGGTGATTCCCTGGATAGGCTTTCCCATCTCGGCGTTGCTCAAACAGGTGGAGCCAACCAGTAAGGCCAAGTTCATTCGTTTTGAAACACTGCAGGATCCTAAGAGCATGCCGGGCCAGCGTTCTGGTTTTGCCCTGATCGACTGGCCCTATGTTGAAGGCTTGCGTATTGATGAAGCGATGAACCCGCTGGCGATTCTTGCGGTAGGGATGTATGGGCGTGAACTGCCTAACCAGAATGGCGCACCATTGCGTCTGGTGGTGCCATGGAAATATGGCTTCAAAAGTGTGAAGTCTATTGTGCGTATCAGCTTGGTCGACGAGCAGCCAAAGACTACTTGGCAGAGTATTGCATCCAACGAATATGGCTTTTACGCGAATGTGAATCCGACAGTTGATCATCCGCGATGGACTCAAGCGCGAGAGCGTCGTCTGCCCAGCAGCCTGTTCAGTCCCAATGTGCGGGAAACGCAGATGTTCAATGGTTACTCGGATGAGGTTGCCTCTTTATATAGCGGCATGGATCTGCGGAAGAACTACTGATGCGTTATTCGTTCTGGCGTATTGGCGTCTTTATTGCGGCGGCCATCTGGCCGCTGTATTGGCTGTACGAAGCTTGGGATTCGGTCCTGGGCCCCGACCCGGGCAAGGTACTGGTTGATCGTCTGGGCTTGGGCACGCTGGTGCTGCTGTTGATTACCTTGGCCATGACTCCCATGCAGAAGCTCACTGGCTGGCCGGGCTGGATAGCTGTGCGCCGACAACTGGGTCTATGGTGCTTTGCCTATGTAGTGCTGCACTTGAGTGCCTATGGGGTATTCATTCTGGGGTTGGACTGGTCTCAGTTGGGAGTGGAGTTGCGTAAACGCCCCTATATCTTTGTCGGAAGCTTGGGGTTCCTTCTTCTTTTGGTATTGGCACTGACATCCAATCGCTATAGTCAGCGTCGTCTAGGGGGGCGCTGGAAAAAGCTGCATCGCCTGGTTTATCTCATCCTTGGGCTTGGGCTGCTGCATATGCTCTGGATTGTCCGGGCTGATTTGAAGGAGTGGGTGGTTTACGCTTCTATAGGTGCGCTGCTGTTGCTGCTACGTGTGCCGGCAGTGATGCGTCGCATTCCCCGCTTAATCGCTAAAAAAGCACCTTCTGCAACAAAAACGTAATTAACCCTTGACGGCAGATTCTACAGGCCTATAATTCGCCCCACTTCCGGCGCAGTCGAAACGAAAAACTCCTTGAGATTCAATGAGTTACACGGTTTTCGACAGCGGTTACGCTTCAGTTCATCGAAGCCAGAAGCAGTTGGTAAGGCAGTGAGTATTCGCCTTATTAACGA
>NZ_JAJTTH010000009.1 GCF_021341665.1 Pseudomonas sp. Au-Pse12
CGTAAGGGCGAAACCGTAAGTGGCCGTGGCCGCAGCAACGGATATTCACCCAACCCAACCCAACCCAACCCTAATCCCCCTGCCGAAACACCAAAGCCTTCAACCCACACTGCTCATCCGCATCCGGAAACTCCGGCGGATTCTCCAACCGCTGTTCAAATCGCAACCCCGGCGCCTCCTGCGTCACCCCTTCCAAAAGAAAATCCACGCTAAACGCCGGGTCATTCATGCACGCCAATACACAGCCATTGGCCGTCAGCAATTCCGGCAAGCGCCGCAGCACCCGCGCATAGTCCTTGCCGAGGACAAAACTGCCTTTCTGGAACGACGGCGGGTCAATGATCACCAGGTCATAGGGCCCCCCTTGCTTGACCTTGCTCCAGGACTTGAACAGGTCATGCCCGAGGAAACTCACCCGGCCAGTGTCATGGCCGTTGAGCCGATGGTTGTCGCGCCCACGGCTCAAGGCCGCTCGGGACATGTCGAGGTTCACCACCCGCTCGGCACCACCGGCAATCGCCGCCACGGAAAAGCCGCAGGTGTAGGCAAACAGGTTCAGGACGTTCTTGCCCTGGGCGTTGGCCCGCACCCAGTTGCGCCCATAGCGCATGTCGAGAAACAGCCCGTTGTTCTGCTTGCTGCCCAGGTCCACCTGGTAGCGCAGGTCTTCCTCGGTGATGGTGCAGCTGTCAATCGCTTCGCCCAGCAGCCATTCGCCACGGCTGTCGGGCAGGTAGCGGTGTTGCAGCATCAAGCTGCGGGCGCCGCTGGCGGCCCATTGCGGGGTCGAGCCCAGGTCGGTCAGCAGTTGCTGCAAGGCGGCCAGTTGCCCGGCCTCGGGCTCTTTGAACAGCGACACCAGCAGCACGCCCTGCAACCAGTCCACGGTCAGTTGCTCCAGCCCCGGCCAGCAGCGGCCGCGGCCATGGAACAGGCGCCGGGTCTCGGTGGGCGCGGCGGCCAGGGCGGTCAGCAAGTGCTGGTTGAGGGTGGCAAGGGCGAGAGGTGTCATCAGCAGGGCCGGTCATTTTTCGGGGCGGCATTTAACCACGGGCGAGGCAATATTCGCCAACCACGAGCCTGGCCCCCTGTGCTCAGTCGATGTACTGCGGTCGGCCCGTGGCGCGCCAGGTCGCCAGCCGCTGGTCCAACACCGCGGCCAGCCGGTCATAGGTGTGCCAGCTGTTTTCCACCCGGTAGACGGTGTCGGGTTCCGGGGCCAGGGTCTGTTCGTAGTCGCAGGAAAAGCGGCTGTTGTCCTGGCCCTGGTAGTAGGCCAGGGCAAAGGCGTTGCCTTCGTCGTTGAAGTCCTCTTCGCTGAGTTTTTCATCCAGTACCTGCAACAGGAATGCCCGGCCATCGAGGGCGCGGGAGCACACCTGGTTGATGTCTTCTGCGGCGTCGTCCATCAGCTCTTCACTGGCAAAACCGTTGATCAGCATCCAGGCCAGGAACAGGCCGATATGGGTGGCGCCGGCGCTGGCTGGCAGGTCCGCGGGGAAGTCGCCGCCGTAGTGCCAGGAGGCATCGTCGTATTTCATGGGTGAGGGTCCTGATGGGGGAACGGCGGTCCGTTCGGGTGCGTTAGAGGATGGCGCTTGCCCATTTCTGGGTGCCGGCCAGGCGGCGTTTGACGCTGTCGATCCGCCATTGCCCGGCGACCCGCTTGAGCAGGAAGCGGTGCTCGTAGCACAGCGCCCGAGCGGCCGGGTCGCGCATCAGCACTTCAGCCTGGGCGGGCTTGAGCCGTTCGCAGCCGAGCAGTTCATCGGCTGTTGAATAGGTCGTGGGAAAACCGTAGGACGCGCGCGGATAGGCTCGTGGGCGCTGGGTGCAGAACAGTTCGATGAGCTGTTGCGGTTCGGCCCAGAAGCCGGCATCGAGCGCCTCGTGGCCCGCGGCGTTGCCGCGTTGTTCCCAGGCGGCCACGGCCAGGGTATAGGCGCGCACCTGGGTGACCGGGTCGCCACTGCAGTCGCCACCCTCCGGCGGCTCCGGCCAGGCCAGGTGAGGGGCGGGCGTGGAGGCCGGTGGCGCTCCAGCGCCGGCCTGTTCGAGCAGTTGCATGACCTGGGCATGGGACTTCTCTTGGGCCAGGGACCAGGCGTTGCGCTGCTGAAAGTCCAGCGGCCGGGGATCGGCGCCGGCGTTCAGCAGCAAGGCCACCATCGCCTCGTGGCCGGCCTGGGCGGCGTTCATCAGGGCCGTGCGTCGCAGGTCGGGGGAGGCTTGTTCGAGTGCGGCGCCATGGGCAACCAGCAGCTCGGCACAGGCCAGGTCGCCATTGCTCGCGGCCCAGGCCAGCGGGCTGTAGCCCAGGGCCTTGCACGGCTGCAGCACATTCGCGCGGCGCTCCAGCAGCAGTGCCACGGCGGCCGAGTGGCCGGCGATAGTGGCGGCCAGCAGGGCCGTGCGCCCGGTGCTCTTGTGCTGCCATTCAAGGTCCGCGCCAGCGTCCAGCAGGCGGTTGAGTGCCATGAGATCGCCACGTGCGGCAGCTTTTTCCAGGAGGTGGGACACGGTCGGGAATCCATTCGGTGAGGGGTAACGGCGGGCAATGGTAACGCCGCAGGGCAGGGGGCTGCCACGCCCGCAACACGTGGCGGGGCCGTTCTGGCAGGCCGCACGCGCTGGGCTACGCTGCGAGGTGCGAGTGTGGGGCGCAGGGATAACGTTGAGGGGGCACTAGATGACAGGCAGGACGTTGGCGATGCTGTTGGGTGGCTGGGTGCTGTGGTGTGCCGGCGCAGCCTGGGCCGCCGACGAGGCTGCGGCTCCGGCGCCGGTGGCCGCCGAGCTCAAGGTGGCCAACCGCAGTGTGGTGGTCCTGCGAGCGATGCTGCTGGGCGAGAGCCCCGAACAACGGGTCAAGCGTGCCCGGGCGGTGATCAGCGAGGCGCTGGACGAGGACCGCGACCTCAATGTGCGCATCGATACGATCCAGCAAAGCTACCTGGTGCTGCTGGGCGACAAGCGCGCCTTCATCCTCTCGCCCAAGGACATCGACCCGGTGCAATTCGAGTCGATGCTGCAGGCCGCCGAAGCGGCGGCGAGCAACCTGCGCCAGGTGATTGCCGAAACCCAGGAAGGCCGTGACCTGCATGCGCTGTTGTTGGCGCTGGGGGCATCTGCCCTGGCCACTTTGCTGTATGTCGCATTGCTCGGGGGGCTGGGCTGGCTGCGGCGCAAGTTACTCGGGCGCCTGCCGGGGTTGATGCGCCGGCATACCCAGGCGCTGAAAGTCGGCCAGACCCCGGTGATCGACGCCCACTACCTGTACCCACTGGTGAGCCGTGTGTTCGGCCTGTTGCGCTGGGCGCTGGTGGCCTTGTTCACCTACCAGTGGCTGGGTTTTGTGTTGTCGCGTTTTCCCTACACCCGGCCCTGGGGCGAAAGCCTCAACCACTATCTGCTGGAATTGGCCGGTTACCTGCTGCAAGGCATGATCGGCGCCATACCTGGGCTGGGAGTGGCCCTGGCGATCTTTTTCATTGCCCGTGGCGCCAGCGTCTTCAGCCGCCGGCTGCTCAAGCGCATGGCCATGCCGGGCACCTTCAGCTGGCTGAACCCGGAAACCCTGCAACCGACCACACGCCTGACGTCCCTGGCGATCTGGCTGTTCGCTCTGGCCATGGCCTACCCCTATTTGCCGGGGGCCGGCACCGATGCCTTCAAGGGCCTTTCGGTGCTGATCGGCTTGATGATTTCCCTGGGGGCGTCCAGCGTGGTTGGGCAGGCGGCCGCCGGGCTGATCCTGACTTACACCCGCACCTTGCGCCCGGGGGAGTTCGTGCGCATCGGCGATTACGAGGGCACGGTGACTGAGCTGGGGATGTTCACCACACGCATCCGTACCGGCCTGGGCGAAGTGCTGACTCTACCCAACTCGCTGATCACCAGTTCGGTGACCAAGAACTATTCCCGCGCCGTGCAGGGGGAGGGCTACGTGGTGGACACCACCGTGACCATCGGCTACGACACGCCCTGGCGCCAGGTCGAGGCCATGCTGCTGGAGGCCGCGCGGCGCACCGAGGGCGTTCTGGCAGAGCCGGTGCCGCAGGTATTCCAGACTGCACTGTCGGATTTCTACCCCGAGTACCGCCTGGTGGCCCAGGCCCTGCCCAGCGAGCCCCGGCCGCGGGCGCTACTGCTCAGCGTGCTGCACGGGCATATCCAGGATGTGTTCAACGAGTACGGCGTGCAGATCATGTCGCCGCACTACCTGGCCGACCCGCAGCAGCAAAAGAGTGTGCCGCAAGAGCAGTGGTACGCCGCGCCGGCCCGGCCACCTCAGGTGCCCTGAGCCAGCGCATGGGCGTGCTCGTCAGCTGTGGTTAGTCGATAGACGTTTTTTCAGGGGATGAGTAGCATGCTCGGCTTGGCGTATTTGCCCTTCAAGGAAGAACCATGTCGATTTGTCGTCTCAGCGCCCTACGGACGCTGTTGATCGCCGCGCTTTCCTGCCAGTTGCTCAGTGCCTGCAGTGTCAGCGGGACGTACCCCGATGCCACACAAGCGGATGCGGCCAAACTGCGCTTTGTCGCCAACGCCTCGAATGTCACCCTTGACTACTTCGATGCCGAACACTGCTTTGGCCAGACCACGGGCGTGCTCAACAACTTCCTGATGGTGGACTCCGGGCGCCGGGTTGGCATGAGTGTGGCGCCACCGGCTGATGCTCGCGGCTACCTTGAAATCAAGCTCAAGCCAGGCAAGGAGGCGCTGCTCAGAGTCAACAGTAATGCGCCCTCGGGACTCTGTGGCATCGGGGTGAACCTGACTCCCCAGCCGGGAGCGGAGTATGAGCTGCGCTTCAACAGCGAATCCGGCGGCTGCTCGATGCTGCTCGAACGCATCAAGCGAATCGATGGCAAGGACCTGCGTTTCCCGATGTCGATGCCGGAAGGCAACTTGCAGGCTTGTACCGGTAGCAACCCGATTTTTCCCAAGCCACTGCCGGAAACGCCTCAGCGTCGAGTTCTTATCGAGCGCCTGGTGGGCAACACCCTGGAGCTTGCGACAAAGCTCAATGCAAGCGCCCAGCGCGTGCCTCAAGCCGCCAGACCGTCGGTGCAGGCGCAAATCGCCGAGCGGCGTCAGGCGTTGGGTATAACGGTCCTGCCTGAGGCCTACTGGACGCAATACAGAGACAACCTCGAACGCTATGCCCTGGACACCCAAGGGACCTCCGCACAGCTATTGGCCCAGTTCAAGGACACCTATTGGCGCGGTTTCAGCATGGCCAGCGACCGGCAGCTGGAAGACTGGACCCAACCGACCACCCGGCAGGCGCGTGGCGACCTGCAAGCACTGCAGGAGCGGTTGACCCGCTACTACTACCGGACACGGCGCAATATCGAACTTGAACAACTGGACCAGCACCTGTTGCGCATGACGCAACTGGACCGGCAATACAATGTATGCGCCCGTTTCCCGGGGTGCTGGACTTACTGACAGCAGCCTCCAGCGCTCAATAATCGACCATCGTTCTCCACAGGAGCTGAAGATGTTCAAGGCCATTCTGATCGACAAAGACACCACCGGTTATCGCGCCCGGCTGACCGAGTTGGACCAGGCGCAACTGCCCGAGGGTGATGTCTCGGTGCGGGTGGCCTACAGCACCCTGAACTACAAGGACGGCCTGGCGATCACCGGCAAGAGCCCGGTGGTGCGACAGTTTCCCATGGTCCCCGGGATCGATCTGGCGGGTACCGTCGAAGCTAGCAGCCATCCGCGTTTTCGCCCCGGTGAGCAGGTGCTGCTCAATGGCTGGGGCGTGGGTGAAAGCCATTGGGGTGGGCTGGCGCAGAGGGCCCGGTTGCAGGGCGACTGGCTGATCCACTTGCCTGAAGCCTTCAGCGCGCGCCAGGCCATGGCCATCGGCACCGCCGGCTACACCGCCATGCTGTGCCTGATGGCTCTAGAGCGGAACGGGTTGAGCCCGGAGCATGGCGAGGTTCTGGTGACAGGCGCCAGCGGCGGTGTCGGCAGTTTCGCTATCAGCCTGTTGGCGAAACTGGGCTATTCGGTGATCGCCGCCACCGGCCGCCCGGAAGAGGCCGATTACCTCAAGGGCCTGGGCGCCAGCCGCATCATCGAGCGTGCCGAACTGTCCCAGCCAGGGCGCCCGCTGGCCAGGGAACGCTGGGCCGCGGCCATCGATTCCGTGGGTAGCCATACCCTGGCCAACGTCTGTGCCGGCACCGCCGCCGATGGCCTGGTGGCCGCCTGCGGGCTGGCCCAGGGCATGGATTTCCCAGGCTCGGTGGCGCCCTTCATCCTGCGTGGGGTGAGCCTGTTGGGGATCAACAGCGTGACCCGTCCCTACCATGAGCGGGTACATGCCTGGGAGCGCCTGGCCGCTGAGGTCGACCTGCAGCAGTTGCAGCAGATCACGCGCGAGGTAAGCCTGCAAGAAGCGTTGGCCGTGGCCCCCGAGCTGCTTGAGGGCAAGGTGCGCGGGCGGGTGGTAGTCGACGTCAACCGCTGATATAAACCTCAGGCCGCCGCACTGCCGGAATACCCCGCGCGGCCTTCTTCGTAGCACTGTCCATGACCGACGCGAGCGCCGCGCTGCGGGGGTTCTTCGCGCCCTTTGTCGTCTTGATCCGAGGTTGCCTGTTCCATGTCCATTCCCGCTCAGCGCCCACTCTGGCAGGTGTACCTGGTCTTTCTGCTGCCCATGGTGCTGTCGAACTTTCTGCAGTCATTTTCCGGCACCCTCAACGGTATCTACATCGGCCAGTTGCTGGGCACCCAGGCACTGGCCGCGGTGTCGGGGATGTTCCCCATTGTGTTCTTCTTCATCGCCCTGGTGATCGGCCTGGGGGCTGGTGCCTCGGTGCTGATCGGCCAGGCCTGGGGCGCCAGGGAACTGCATGCGGTCAAGTCGGTGGCCGGCAGTACCTTGCTGCTGGGCGCGTTGATCGGCCTGCTGGGCGCGGTGCTGGGCATGCTCTTCTCCCGGCCGGCCCTGCAGGGCCTGGGCACGCCCGTGGATGTGCTGGACGAGGCGGTGGGTTATGCCCGGGTGATGATGCTGATCATGCCGTTGCTGCTGGTGTTCGTGCTCTATACCCAGCTGCTGCGTGGCGTCAGCGATACCCTGTCGCCGTTGCTGGCGCTGATTGTCTCGACCCTGGCGGGGCTGCTGCTGACCCCGGCGTTGATCCGTGGCTGGCTGGGCTTGCCGCCCATGGGCATCCAGAGCGCGGCCTTTGCCGGACTGGCGGGCAATATCCTGGCCATGGGCTTTCTGGTCTGGCGCCTGAGTGGCCGGGCGCACCCGCTGGCGCCTGACCGGGCGCTGTTCGCGGCCATGCGGCTGGACCGGGCGATCCTCGGCAAAGTGCTGCGCATCGGCCTGCCCACCGGGGTGCAGATGGTGGTGATCTCGCTCTCCGAGCTGGTGATCCTGGCCCTGGTCAACCGCCACGGTTCCCAGGCCACGGCGGCCTATGGCGCAGTGACCCAGATCGTCAACTATGTGCAGTTCCCGGCGCTGTCGATCGCCATTACCGCGTCGATCCTCGGCGCCCAGGCCATTGGCGCCGGGCGCCTGGAACGGATCACCCCGATCCTGCGCACCGGGCTGCTGATCAACCTGTGCCTGACCGGCGCGCTGGTGCTGCTCGGCTACCTGATTTCCCACTGGCTGCTGGGGCTGTTCATCATCGACCCGGCAGCCCTGGCGCAAGCTGAACATCTGTTGCACATCATGCTCTGGAGCATTTTGGTGTTCGGTTTCCAGGCGGTGGTGGGCGGCATCATGCGCGCCAGCGGCACGGTGTTGGTGCCGGTGGCAATCTCGATCTTCTGCATCCTCGGGGTGCAAGTGCCGGCGGCTTATCTGCTGGATGCGCACTTCGGCCTGCAAGGGGTGTGGATGGCCTTCCCGGTGGCGTACCTGAGCATGCTGGTGCTGCAGGTCTGCTATTTCAAACGGGTCTGGCGCCACAAGCAGATCCAGCGCCTGATCTGAGAGGGGCGCCTGGCGGGGGGAATGTTCAACGTGCCGCAGGGTGCGGCACGTTGATCGGGCAGTTTCCGGAGAACTAATCAGGGGTCGGGAAACGGCCGTTCAGCAGCGTCATCGCCCTATGAGGGGGCTTGCGGTGGCGCCTTACAGCCTGAATGACAGGGCAGAGAAAACCATCCCACCACTTCCCGCCCAGCCCATGCAGAACTGGTCTTTTTCCGCGTTGCCCCGGCTGATGGCATCGTAGATTCCATAAGGAATGGAGGCCGTAATGATATTGCCCGTTTTATGCCCGACGTGATGCAACTTGTGATCAATGCCGATCAGTTCACCAATGTGTTCCCACATTTTGGGTGAGCCGGTATGAATGAATACTTTATGGATATCCGCGCTGCTGACCTGATGCATGTTGAACACTTTTATGGCTTCGTTACGACCATCTTCATGCAGGGCGGCAGCGTAGGAGTTGAATTGATACTGGCCGCCTGTTGGGGCAATGCGAGGCGTATCTTCTTCATTGCAGAACAGCTTCCAGTCCGGCAGGGAAATAGTGGACAAATCGCTCAGGTCAGGCCTGTTGATATAAGAGAACTTGAAGTTTCCAGGTGATTCATTACTGAGGATGGTGACCGTTGCCGCTTCACCGATGGTAAAACTTGGGAACTTGTAAGCCAGTTCCGACGGAGACTGTAAAGAGAAGTTCTTCGGCATCACCGGCCCGCCGTCAGACATGCCGAACTCCATGTTGATGATGGCCGCGTAGCGTATCTCTCCGGCTTCCATCTTGCTGTTGATCACGTCCATCGCGGTCACCCAGCCGTTGCAGGCGTCGACCACGTCGAAATTCCTGCAGTTCAGGCCCAGGGCCTTGGCCATGAAGGTGCTGTTGGCCGGTTCAATGAAGCCCCGGGTGACGTTGGGGTAAATCAACAAGTCCAGGTCGGCCTTGTTGATATTGGCCTGGGCCAAGGCTGAGTCAAAGGCCGCCACCATCAAGTCCATCGGCTTTTCTCCGGCAGCCAACCAATGCCGGGTTTCGATGCCGCTTTTATCAAGCAGTTTTCCTATGGTCTTCAGGGTTTTTGGCAAGTCATCCTGAAAGGTGTTTTTCGAGTGTTCTTCAACCAGGTCGAGAACATCCTGGTTAGTAACGATTCGCGAAGGAAGAATTCCTGAAAGTCCTACAATTTTCATACAACATCCTTGTTTGAAATGTTCAGCCATGAGCATGGCGGTGGGTGAGCGAAAACACTCATTCATTGCTTGATAAGAGCGAAATTCATTCATTGAAGATCGCGGGTTTACAACTAGTGGTCAGCCTTTCTCAGTTGCGGTAAGTGATGGAAGCACATATTTCTAGCACATAAAATCAACCGCGCAAGGTCGTTTCTGAAAATTATGTTTGGATGATTGTTAGAGCGGGATGTGAGTGTGGGTAATATAGAAATAGAGCAAAAAAAGCACCGGATCCTGTCTGTTTTAGTGAACTTTGTTCATGACTTGAGTCAATGGTTTTCAACGGGGTTGTTGCTCTGGAAAGTGCATGTTCGCCACGCCTCAAAGGCCGTCTCTCCCTTGGAAAACCGCAGGGCACCAGGCTGGGCCCTGCGGAGCCCTACACCAGGTCGCCCGGCCTTGCCGCGCAGTCGTGCGCTGGCGCTGTTGGAGAGCGGGTTCGGGCTGCGGACTTTTCCTCGGCGGCTGTCCATGAATCATGGGCCCCTTTATGCACCGTCATGCTGTCGATGGCTCTCCACCGGCAGCGGCGAGGCACGCCGCCAACCTTGGACCACGATGTACAGCAGCGGCCCGATAGAAACGAACACGGCGGTGAGCAGCAGGTAGGGCAGCACCGAGCGTGCTGGGCGCCCTCGGCGGCGGGCGTCGTCGAGCATCCAGGCCGAGGCCAGCAACGCCATCAGGTACAGGTCGATCACCACTTGCGCAGTGTCGGGCCGCGACAGCAGTTGCAGGCCGAATTGCAGCAGGGACTGCTCGGCCTGGAGCAGGGTGAACAGGGTGTAGCCGCTGAAGGCCAGCAGGGCCAGCAGCGCTGGGTAGGGGCGGTGCATGTTGAAGTCCTCGATCAGTCAGTGTGTGGGGAGGCGGCCTGCCGGCCCAGGTCGGCTATCAGGTAGAGCAGCCCGGCGGCGCCGCAGGCGAAGATCAGCGTCTGGGACAACGGCGAATCGAACAGATACAGCGGATGCTCGCGCAGATTGAAGTGCAGCCCGGCGTGGACCACGGTGAACCCGGCCAGCAGCCGCTGGCTGTTGCGGCGCACGGCGGGGCGCGAATGCCCGGTGAGCCAGATCAACGCGGCAGCCAGGGGGACGTGCAGGGCGATGAACAGCGCCTGCCCGAGCGCCGGATCGAGGTGGCGCAAGCCATACAGCAAGCGCCATTCGGACTGGGCCACGGCATCCAGTTCATGCCCGGCGAACAGCGCCAGGCAGAGCAGCCAGAGTGGTTTTCTCACGGTGAAATTCCTTGAACAACGGCAGGCAAACAGGCTAAGTGGCACTCCCGTCGCCACTCAATGACCTCACAGGTCATAGACAGCAGGGCGGCCGGTCCTGTCAGCTGCGCCTGGCATGACAATCACCTTCAAGGAGCGAGCAGTGATGAGCCAACAGGCACCCGACCCGAGCGCGCCGCGGTTGATCCGCGAAGCCCGACCCGAAGATGTGCCGGCGATGCTTGGCTTCGATGCCTATGCCAGTGCCCACCCAGAGCGTGGCCAGGCGCTGCAGCGCGCGGTTGAACAGCGCCAGTGCTGGGTCGAAGTGGAGTCCGCCCGCGTGCTGGGCTACCTGCTGCTCAGCCATGATTTCTTCGATCAGGGGTTTGTCTCGCTGGTGGTGGTAGCGCCTGATCAGCAGCGTCGGGGCGTGGCCCTGCGGCTGCTGGCGGCCGCGCAGCAGGCCTGCCGGACGGGCAAGCTGTTCATCTCCACCAACCGTTCCAACCAGGCGGCCCGGGCGCTGATTGCCAAGGCCGGTTTCCAGCCCAGCGGGGTGGTGGAGAACCTGGATCCGGGCGACCCCGAACTGATCTATTTCAAGCCTGTGCGCTGATTACCCAGGCCGGCGCCGAGCGCCCTGTAGAGGATGACCCGAAGCATGTTCGAAGCCCATGCACCTAGCGCCGTCGACTCGCTGTCCGTGGGACAGTTGCTGCGCCAGTTGCGCCAGCAGGCGCGCTTGAGCCAGCTGGAACTGGCCTTGCAGGCCGGCATGTCGCAACGGCACCTGAGCTGTGTCGAGACCGGTCGCGCGCAACCCAGCCCCGAACTGCTGCACAGCGTGTTGAGCACCCTGGACACCCCGCTGCAAACCCGCAACCGGGTGTTTCTCGCCGCCGGCTATGCACCGCGCTACGCCGCCCTGGCGTTGAACGACCCGGGGTTGGAACCGGTGCGCATGGCCCTGATGCACCTGCTCAAGGCCAACAACCCGGCACCGGCTATTGTCATCGACAGCCACTGGCAGGTACGGGCGGCCAACCACGCAACCAGCGCCCTGTTTCAGCTATTGGGGTTGCCGTTGCAGGCGCTTGAGCAGGGTTTCAACCTGTTGACGACGCTGTTGGCGCCCGGCGGTTTCGGCGACTGCCTGGTCAACGCCGAGGAGATCCGTCAGGTGGCCTGGCAGCGGGCCGCGCGGGAGGCTGCGGTGGACCCGGGGCTCGCGACCTTGCTGGCGAGCCTGCCATGGCCGGGGGAAGCGGCAGCTGCCCCGGACCTGGCCACGCCGTTGCTGCTGACCCGGGTCCGCGGGCCGCAGGGCGAGCTGCGTTTTCTTTCCACCTTCACCACTTTCGGCATGCCCCAGGACATCACCGTGGCCTCGTTGCGCATCGAGCACCTGATACCCGCCGACGAGCCGACCTGGCAGGCCCTGGCCCAGGCTTGCGAGCGACTGGACGAGGCCGACCCCAGCTAGATCGCCAGGGCCTGGGCCGGGTTGTTCGCCAAGGCCGGTACCGCGCCGGCCAGGACCATGCGAGTCAGGGTTCTGGCGACGTTCTGCAAGTCCCGGCTCGAAGGTTGGGCAACGCCGCTCATCAGGGCGATCTGCCAGCCGAGGGTGGGGTAGGTCTGGGTCGCCGCGCCAAGGAACAGCAGCAGGTGTTCCGGGGTGATGGCCCGGATCAGGCCGCGCGCCGCCCAACTGCGCAAACAGGCCATTTCACTGCGATTCTGCGCCTCCAGGTGGGCACGCCAGGCCGCCGGCAAGTGCTGCGCGCCGTGCAGTAATTCACTGCAGAGAATCTTCGAGCGCAGCGGGAAATCCGCGACGATCTGTATCCGCGCCTCGATGTAGGCCGACAGCGCCGGTGCCGGGTCGGCGTCCTCGTGCAGCACTTGCGACGCCTGATGCAAGGGCTCCAGCAGCGGTTGCAGGACTTCGGCGTAGAGATTTTCCTTGGTGTGGAAGTAGTAATACAAGTTGGCCTTGGGCACCCCGGCGCGCTGCGCAATGTCCAGGGTCTGGCAGGCGCTGAAGCCCTTGGCGGCAAATTCGTTGCGGGCGGCGTCGAGGATCAGTTGCCGGTGACGCAAGCGTGAGCGACGTTCCTGGCGGGCTGGCGGATCTGTCCGGGGCGCTGCCGAGTCGGCCTCGAGCGCCTGCGGGGGCAGGGAAAGCGTGATGGAGGAGGGGCGCGGCATGGGCAAATCTCAGGGGGGCGAAATCGAAATATACAAAAGTATATAGCGAAATGCCTGATGCCGGCTCCAGCGGCGTGGCAGCGGTTTTTGGCCGGGGGCCGGGAGTGTGCGGAGGCCAGCGCTGCGCCGTTGCCGCCGGCAGGGTGGGTTCAAGCGTGGCGGCGGCGAGCCCAGCGCTGGCCCAGATAGGCGTAGACCGAAAGGTTGATCAGCAGCACCAGGCTGCCCAGCCACAGCTGGATGCCCGGGGTCAGGCCGGCGGGGTAGATCAGCGGAATCAGGTAGTGCTCGATGAACCCGGCACCGTAGCCATCCTGGCCGGCGGCGTGGCGCAGCAGGTTTTCCCAGCGGGTCAGCGGGCATTCCAGGTGCAGCACTTCCACCGCCACGCCCCAGGCCGCGGCCGGCAGGTGCAGCAGCATCAGCCGTGGGTGGCGCAGCACCAGCAGGCCGCCCAGCAGCACGAAGACGATAAAGGACAGGTGAAACAGCACCAGGCTGTCGGCGGCGATGCGGTAGAGCATGAGGGTTCCTTGGAGGGGGGCAAGTCCGTGGCGTGAGCGCCGGGGGGCAATATACCGGGGGTGAACGGGGGCGGGCAGTGTTTCTTCGCAAGGCAGGAAAAGCCCGGTGCGGAGTGTAATGCTGTTCACTTAACAAAAAACGGCGCTTCCTCAAGATGAGCAAGCGCCGTTTTTCCTGGGCTTCGCTGCCACCCCAAAAGAGGCATTCTTCAAGTGCACAGCATTACCCTGTGGCGAGGGAGCTTGCTCCCGCTGGGGTGCGCAGCGCCCCCGGTCGCGTCTACGCGGTGAGCCTGATAAACCGCGCCGGCAGGATTTACGACCGCTACGCGGCCGAGCGGGAGCAAGCTCCCTCGCCACAACAGGCCTTGTCACTACAACAAGCCCCCCCGCTCGTTCGGCCGCTTAAGTGAACAGCACTACGGTGCGGGGGTGAGGGTTGCTGCTCGCAGCCGCCGTGGCGGCGCTACCTATACTGCTGGAACGCCATGGTGCTCTGTCGGGCGCTGGCGCGGCTATTGCGGGAGGAACTGGCCTTGCGGCGATCGATGCTCTGCTCTCGCCATTGGCTGCTGGCGCTGCTGCTGGCGCTCGCCGGCTGCGCCCACCGGGCCCCCGAAGCCGAAGCACCGGCCCCGGTCAGCCCGGCCACCTGGCGTCAGGTCAACAACGAGCTGCTCGACGCTTCCCGTCGCGCTACCGCCCAGGCCGAGGTCTACGCCCAGGGCTCCATGGAGCACTGGCGCACCCGGGTCTACCAGCAGACCGACGAGCAGTTCATTCCCTGGTTCAGCGGCTACTGGACCCAGGAGTGGCTGTCGCTGAAGGTGGGCTGGTATTCGCTGAACGATCGGGGCGATGCCGGGCAATCCTCCAGGCGCCTGGCCGCCTACCTGCAGGAGCAGTACCAGGAACGGGTGCTGGCGCCGGTGGCGCGGGAGATCGATGCCGACGCGATCACCGGCGAGGCCATGGAGTTCTATGTGCAGTTGCTGCGCCAGCAACTGGCGCAGATCAGCAGCCGTTACCCACTGCCGGCGTCGCAGCTGGACCAGCACCTGGGGCAGGTCCTGGCCATCGATCTGGGGCCGGCCGCCGAACAGCGGGCCTCGTTGACCCAGTTGGTGCGAGTCGAGCCTATCGCCCGCTTGCCCGCCTATGGACCGTTGTTGCAGCGGATTCGTGGAGCGCCGGCCACCGAGCAGGGGGCGCCGGCCCCGGGGGTGTCCCAGGTGGCGCAGGTGACCAGCGATAAACTCCAGGCCCAGTTCGCCGCCCGCGGTGTCGCTGGCGCGGTCGCGGCGGCGGTGGGGCGGGTGGCTGGTGCGTTGATCTCGGTGGGGGTGGCCGGGGTCCGGGCACTGGTTCAGGACCATGACCGGGAGGGGCTGCAGGCCCAGACCCGGCGGGACCTGGGGGCGGCATTCGACCAGGCCTGGTCCAGGCAACTGCATGACCCCGAGCACGGGATCATGGCCGGGGTGTATTACCTCGGCCGACAGATCGAAAGCCAGTTGCAGGCCCCCGTGGCGGGCGAGGACCCCGCTGGCAGCGGGTCGCCCTGAGGCGGTTCAGCGTGGATTGGCCACGGTGGCGGGAGGCAGCACGGCTTCATAGGCATCGACCCCGGCGGCATGGCGCCCGGCGATGTAGCCGAAGGTCATGGCCGGGCCCAGGTTGATGCCGCCGGAGGGGTAGAACCCGCCCATCACGCTGGCCATGTCGGTGCCCGCCGCATACAGCCCGGGAATCGCCGCGCCGGCCAGATCCAGCACCTGGGCCTGGGCATTGGTCTTGAGCCCGGCAAAGGTGCCGAAGCTGCCGGGCAGCACCTTCACCGCGTAGAACGGCCCCTGTTCGATGGGCGCCACGCAAGGGTTGGGGCCGGGGTACAGGGCGTCGCCCTGCTTGCGGTTGTAGGGCGTCGAGCCGCGGCCGAACTCGGGGTCCTGGCCGTGGCGGGCGTGCTGGTTGAACTGCTGCACCGTGGCCATCAACGCTTGTGGGTCGATGCCGCATTGGTTGGCCAGGGCCTGGATGGAGTCGGCCCGTTGCAGGTAGCCGCTGCGCACCAGCGGGCCCACGGGCAACGGGAAGGGGCGGGCATACCCCAGGCCGTAGCGGCGCTGGAAGCGATGGTCGCAGATCAGCCAGGAAGCCACTTCCTCACCGGCCGGCACCTTCTCGACCATGGCGGCGGTGTAGTCGTAGTAGCCGTCGGCCTCGTTGACGAAACGCTTGCCGTTGGCCAGCACGCCGATCAGCCCGGGCTTGGCCCGGTCGATGATGTGGGGAAAGTGCCCGACGCTGCCGTCGGCGTGCCGCACCCGTGACACCGGGGCCCAGGCCGCCGGGCTGGCGAGGTCCGTGGAAAGGACCGCGCCGACGGCTTCGCCGAGGCGGATGCCATCGCCAGAGCAGCTCGGTGGCGGCAGGGCCAGGTGTTCGTCCGGCCCTGGTGCCCGAGGAAACAGGGTCTGGCGCCGAGCCGGGTCATTGGCAAACCCGCCGGCGGCCAGCACCACGCCACGCCGGGCGCGGATTTCCCGCAGGCCCTGGGGCGTGTCCACCAGGGCGCCGTGCACCCGCTGTTGATCCTGCAACAGCGAGCGGGCCGGCGCGGATTCCAGCAGCGTGACCCCCAGGTCCTCGGCGGACTTGCCGAGGCGGCCGATCAGCGCCACGCCGTTCACCAGGTGCATGGCCCGGCCGTGCAGCGCCAGATCCCGCAGGTGGCGGGTAAAACGCTTGGCGACATGCAGCAGCGACTTGAACGAGCGGGTCATGCTGAGAAAGGCCCCGAGGTCGGCCCCGGCCATGATCGGCATGCCCATGAACGAGGTTTCCCGCAGGGTCTTGCGCAGCCGTTTCAGCAACGGGCCGATGGCTCGTGCGTCATAGGGCGCGGCGATCACCTGGTGGCCCTCGACCCCGGCGCCGGGCACCTGGCCGTGGATGTCCGGGATGCCATTGCCATCGACGAATTGCAGGGCCGTGTGCTGCTCGAAGAAGGCCACCATCTGCGGTCCGTTATCCAGAAAGGCGTCAACGCGCGCAGCGTCATAGCGTTCGCCCAGCTCATGCCTGAGGTAGGTGCGCGGTTGCTGCGGGTCTTCATGAATGCCGGCGCGGCGGGCCAGGGGGTTGCCGGGCACCCACATCCAGCCGCCGGACCAGGCGCTGGCGCCACCGAAAGTGGAATCCTTTTCCACTACTATCACTTTCAGGCCGTGCCAGGCGGCGGTCACCGCGCAGGCCAGGCCCGCGGCGCCGGAGCCGATCACCAGCAAATCACAATCCAGGGGCGGTAGAGGGGGAGTGGGGGCTTGGGTCACGGAGCAGGCCTTTGTTCATGTTGTTATTCCCAGGCACGGCTGATCGATGGCTGAAGCCCCGGATCCGATGGCATCGTCCGGATCGGGTTTTCGGCCGTCAGCGCCGCCTGGCTGTGCGGATGCGCAGATCATGCAAGAAAATGGAATTATGTTCCAGTATTTTGAAAGGCCGCTTTCCGGAGGCAATGATCCGCTGTGCTCCGGTGACAAACGCTTGCATTTGCGGGGTAGGCAAAGCGCTTGCAGCGGGTTCCTAATAGGCACCGGCCGTGATGAGCCGAGCCTTGAGGAGAACAATAAGATGGGGCACTACATAGACATCAGCGCCGCTGACGGTGCGGGCGTATTCCGCGGCTATCTGGCCTTGCCCGCCAGCGGCCGGGGGCCGGGGCTGGTGATTGGCCAGGAGATTTTCGGCATCAACGGCAATATGCGCGCCACCGCTGATCTGTATGCCGAGGAAGGTTATGTGGCCCTGGTGCCCGACCTGTTCTGGCGTCAGCAGCCCGGGGTCGAGCTGGGTTACAGCGCTGCGGATTTTCAGGTTGCCCTGGGCTTGTTCGGCGGCCTGGACCTGGACCGCGCGGTGCAGGACATCGCCGCTTCGATCGCGGCCTTGCGCGGGCTGGAGGCGGTCAGCGGCAGTGCGGTGGGCTACGTCGGCTATTGCATGGGCGGCAAGCTGGCCTACCTCACCGCCACCCGGACCGATGCCGCCTGCGCCGTGGGTTACTACGGCATGGGCATCGATGAATACCTGGATGAGGCGGCGCATATCCGCGGGCGCCTGGTGCTGCATTTTGCCGAACAGGATGTCTACTGTGACGCTGCGGCCCGCCAGCGCATCGGCGCGGCCCTGGCCGGGCGCCCCGGGGTGGAGATCTATAGCTACCCGGACGCCGACCACGCCTTTGCCCGCATCGGCAGCGAGCATTACCACAAGCCTTCGGCAACCCTGGCTCATGGGCGCAGCATCGCTGCGCTGAAAAAGGCCCTGGGGCCGGACTTCGACCTTTGCGCCCTGTGGGATGCCCATGTCAGCCACGAATTCGCTACCCGGGACGTGCCGGCCACCATGGCGACCATGGTCAAGGAACCCTACGTCAATCACGTGCCGACGCTGACCGGAGGCGTCGGCGCCGCTGATCTGAGCCGTTTCTACGAGCAGCATTTCGTCCACGGCAACCCGCCGGACACCCGCATGATCCCGGTGTCGCGCACCGTCGGCGCGTTGCAGGTGGTGGACGAATTCATCCTCTGTTTCACCCACAGCACGGAAATCGACTGGATGCTGCCCGGGGTCAAGCCCACCGGCAAGTACGTGGAGATCCCGATGCTGGCGGTGGTGGGCTTTCGCGGCGACAAGCTGTGCCATGAGCACATCTATTGGGACCAGGCCAGCGTGCTGGTGCAGATCGGCCTGCTGGATCCGGCAGGGCTGCCGGTGGCGGGGGCCGAGTGCGCGCGCAAGGTGCTCGATGAAAGCCTGCCGTCCAACCAGTTGATGGCCCGTTGGCAGCGCTGATCTGGCAGGCGTACTACGCAGAATGACAACGGGCCCCGCGAGGGGCCCGTTGCTGTGGCGTGGTTTGTGATGGGCTGCGCGATATGGCTTAGCTGACTACGCGGTAGCACGGCACATAGGCCGCGCCGCCTGGCAGCTTCATCCGGTGCTGCTCGACGAAGGCTTTGAGCAACTGGTCCAGCGGCCGCATGATCGCCGGGTCGCCGTGGATGCTGTACGGGCCCTTCTGTTCGATCAGGCGGATGCCCTGGTCCTTGACGTTACCGGCCACGATGCCGGAGAACGCGCGGCGCAGGTTGGCTGCCAGTTCATGGGGGGCCAGGGCATGGTTCAGTTGCAGGCTGGCCATGTTCTCGTGGGTCGGGTCGAAGGGGCGCTGCAGGCTCTCGTCGATCTTCAGCAGCCAGTTGAAGTGGAAGGCGTCGTTGCGTTCGCGGCGGAACTGCTTGACGGTCTTGAGCCCCTCGGTCATCTGCCGCGCCACTTCCGGCGGGTTGTCGATGATGATCTGGTAGTGCTTCTGCGCGGCTTCACCCAGGGTCGCCAGGACGAAGGCGTTGAGCTGCTCCAGGTACGGCGCCGCGCTCTTGGGCCCGGTGAGGATCACCGGGAACGGCAGGTCGCGGTTGTCCGGGTGCATCAGGATGCCCAGCAGGTAGAGGAATTCCTCGGCGGTGCCGGCGCCCCCCGGGAAGATGATGATGCCGTGGCCGACGCGGACGAAGGCCTCCAGGCGCTTCTCGATGTCCGGCAGGATCACCAGCTCGTTGACGATCGGGTTCGGCGCTTCGGCGGCGATGATCCCAGGCTCGGTCAGGCCCAGGTAGCGGCCGCCGCTCATGCGCTGCTTGGCGTGGGCGATGGTGGCGCCCTTCATCGGGCCCTTCATCACCCCCGGGCCGCAGCCGGTGCAGATGTCCAGCTTGCGCAGGCCCAGCTCGTGGCCGACCTTCTTGGTGTACTTGTATTCCTCGGTGTTGATCGAGTGGCCGCCCCAGCACACCACCATCTTCGGCTCGACGCCGGGGCGCAGGGTGCGGGCGTTGCGCAGCAGGTGGAAGACGTAGTCGGTGATGCCCTGGGAGCTTTCCAGGTCGATGCGCTGGCTGTCCAGTTCGTTCTCGGTGTAGACGATGTCGCGCAGGGCGCTGAAGAGCATTTCCCGGGTGCTGGCGATCATCTCGCCGTCGACGAAGGCATCGGCCGGCGCGTTCAGCAGTTCCAGGCGCACGCCGCGATCCTGCTGGTGAATGCGCACTTCGAAATCGTGGTAGGCGTCGAGGATGGTCTTGGCATTGTCGACGTGGGCGCCGGTGTTGAGGATCGCCAGGGCGCACTGGCGGAACAGCGTGTAGATGCTGCCGGAACCGGCGGCGCTGAGTTGTTGCACTTCACGTTGCGAGAGGGTCTCCAGGCTGCCTTTCGGGCTCACCGAAGCATTGATCACTTGTCTTTGCGGCATTCATCCATTTCCTGAAAGCGACGCCACCGCACCATGCGCGGCCAGTGGCGAAAAATAGCGGGGCAGTGAACAGAGCCACCGATACGGGGCTTGGTTTCCAGCGGCGGGGCAAGAAAGCAAACGTCGTTGCGAATCTATTCGCTGCTTGAATCTACCTCATGCTGGCCCGCCGTGGCGGGAAAAATGACGATCCGCCGCGGCGGTGCCGATTTTTCATCGCGCCTCAGCAGACGCTGGCCCGTGCCGGGTCCATCACCGGCGAGGCTCCGGCTTGGGCCAGGCGTTGCTGCAGGGCCGGATACCCCGCGCTCTGGCCCCAGGCGTGTTCGTCCAGGGTCAGGCCGACGATCTGCAGGAATTCGAAGCGTCCGCTGAGCAGCTGATGAGGCCCGGCAAAGGCCGGCGCGGGGATGAACAGCAATGCCTGCAGCAGGCTGTCGCTGCCGTCGATGAGTGGCCCGGTACGCATGCGGTCCCATTCGCCCAGCGGTTGCTGTTCGCCGAAACGGCCGGCGGCCAGCAGCAATTGATAGGCGCAGAATTTACGCAGCAGGCGCAGGGCCCAGGGCGCCTGCTCGCGGGTTTCCAGCAGCAGTTCCTGGCCCATGCCGGACTCGCCGTCGGCTTCGGGCTGCGTATCTTCCCAGGCATTGGACAGCCCTGAAGTGACGTACAGCCAACTGCTGCGCGTGGCAGTGGGAGGTGATTCGAAGACCCCGTGGCTGAGCCAGCGCGGGTCGACCGCGGTCTGGCCGAAGACCTTGCTGAACAGCGCCATGTCCAGCGGGTAGATACCCGGGCCCAGGTCGCCGAACAGCGCCGGGTAGAGTTGTTCTTCACGTTGTGCCCAGGCGGCTTCGAACCATGAAGAGTCGGGGGATTGCGGCATGTGAAAGCGTCCTTGAACAGAAGCGACGGCTCGGCTTGAGCCGCCAGGAAGTCAGGCAAAGGCCTCGCGCAGAAGTTCCGGCAGGCAGTGCCCGGCCTTGCCCACCAGGTTGTATTCCCCGGGCGCCGTACAGGCCTGGGGTTGCGGGTTGATATGCACCACGCAGGCGCCTTGCTGCAGCGCCAGGTGGGGGATCTGCGCCGCCGGCTGCACCAGCCCGGAAGTGCCCACCGACAGCAGCAGGTCGCATGCTTCGGCAGCCCTGAAGGCGGCCTTGAGGACCGTTTGCGGCAAGGGTTCGCCGAACCACACCACGCCGGGGCGGATCTTGCCGTTGCAGCCGGTGCAGCGTGGCGGCTCCAGGCTGGCGCCGTATTCCGGCAGGTCGGGGAAGGGCAGCTGGCCCTTGAACGGGCGGTTGCAGGCAAAGCATTTCGGCGTGTGCAGGCTGCCGTGCAGGTGCAGCACCGAAGAGCTGCCGGCGCGCTCGTGCAGGTCGTCGACGTTCTGCGTGATCAGGGTCAGGCGCGGCACGCGTCGCGCCAGTTCGGCCAGCGCCCGATGGGCGGGATTGGGCTGGGCCTGAAGCACTTTCTGGCGCCGCCATTCATACCAGCCCCAGACCAGCGCCGGGTCTTCGCGAAAGGCTTGCACGGTGGCCAGGCGCGCCGGGTCGAAGTGTTCCCACAGGCCGGTCAGGGCATCGCGAAAGGTCGGGATGCCACTTTCCGCCGAGACCCCGGCACCGCTGAATACCACCACATGCCGGGCCTGGGCCAGGCGCTTGGGATCGAACTGCATGGTTGAAGAGGTTCCTGCCGTGGGTGAAAGAACGAAGCGGCCGTTTCCGCGTTCGGATCGTACCGGTACTAAAAAAGCGCCGGCCTTGCAGCGTAAATGAATTTATCCTCACGCCGCCGCTCATAACTCGTGTCAGCGCTCATGTCTGTAGCCGCCTCAATCCGTCACGGAGTGTCACCCTCATGAACCCAGCCCCGCCCGTCAACCCCGGCGTCCACTCCTGTTTGATCCTGGTGGTGGAGGATGAGCCGACGGTGCTGGAGTTCCTCTGCGAGATTCTGCAGGACGAAGGGTTTGCCACCCAGGCCATGGAGAGTGCCGATCGGGCCTGGGACTTCCTGCAGGAGCATGCCGCGGACGTGGCCCTGCTGCTGACCGATATCAGCATGCCTGGCACGCTCAATGGCGCCAGCCTGAGCAACCTGTGCGGTGCGCGCTGGCCGTCGTTGCCGATCGTGGTCATGTCGGGTTTCGAGACCCCCGAGAGTTCCGGGGTGCGTTGTCCAGTGGCCTTCATCCGCAAGCCCTGGACCATCGGGCAGATCCTCGATTGCGTGGAAGGTGCGCTGAAATCGGCCCAGGGTTGAGGCGTTGCGCCTCACCCCGGCCAATCGCCGGTGTTACTCCTTGACGCTCATGAACTCCTTGGCCCAGACGATGTAGTCCTCGGGCTGGGTGTAGGTATGAGCCAGCTCGGTGGCGCTCAGGTCCGAAGCCTGGGTGAAGATCTGCCGCTGCTCGCGCAGGCAGTCGTAGGTGGCCTTGATCGCGGCGAAGTAGGCGGCATGCCCGTCCACCGCAATCTTCACCCCCAGTTCGGCCAGGCGTGCGTCGTCGCGTAGCGCCGGGTTGCCGTAGGTCACCAGCATCAGCGGCACCGTCAGGTGCTCGGAGATCTGTTCCAGCTGTTGGAAATCGCGGATGCCGACCATGCAGATGGCATCGGCGCCGGCACGTTCGTATTGCTGGGTGCGGCTGATGATTTCCTGCACCGGGAGGATCCCGGCATTGGTCCGGGCGATGATCGCCAGCTCCGGGTCGACCCGGGCTTCGAGGGCGGCGCGGATCTTGCCGACGCCTTCGGCGACCGAAATCAGGTCGGTGGATTTACGCCCGAACTGCGCCGGCAGCAGGGTGTCTTCGATGGTCAGCGCGGCAATGCCGGCGCGTTCCAGTTCAACCACGGTGCGCATCACGTTCAGCGCGTTGCCATAGCCATGGTCGGCGTCGGCGATCACCGGCAATTGGGCCACGCGGCCGATGCGGGTGGCCTGTTCGGCGAATTCACTGAGGGTGATCAGGGCGAAGTCGGGGGCCGCCAGCACTTGCAGCGAGGCCACGGAGCCACCGAGGATGCCCACTTCGAAACCCAGGTCGGCGGCGATACGGGCAGACATCGGGTCGAACACGGAAGCGGTGTGGTAGCAGGAGTTGGAAGCGATCAGTTCACGGAAACCGCGGCGCAAATCTTGATGGGAAAGCCTGGACATAACAGCTCCGAGATAGGATCGAGAGATCGACCTTGAGGTCGAGTCAAATTTTGCAATCAGTTCCCTTGGCGAGCCGGGGAAAGAGCGGCTCGCAGCGAAACGTTAGTTGGGCAGATGAAGATGAAACAAGGTGGGTAGCAAGGCGTCTTTATCCCGCTCGGTTGCGCGAACCGGCAGGTTTGTTATGCGAGGCCGACATAGCAGGACGAGGCTATCACGCTGCAAGGCCGTAGTTGATGAGGAATTTGCATAGCATTATGCCGGACCGGCATTGGCATTTTTTTTCTAACTGAATATTACGGATGCCTGCCGAGGGGGCTTCAGGCGCGGATTGGCGTTGTTCGGGTACTTGTCGAGCGCTGGCAAATCAACCAAGCTGCCGCGCCTCGAATGGCAGCTTGGCAGCTGCGCAATGGCTTGGTTCAAGGATGCAGGTAATGACGCTCAGGGTGTTGGTGGTCGGTGGTTATGGCAATTTCGGCAGCATCGTCTGTCGCTATCTGATCCGTACGCCCGGGGTGCATCTGCTGATTTCCGGGCGTGACCCGCGCAAGCTCGCGGCCAAGGTTCAGGCGCTGCAAACCGAGGGTGGGCAGCCCTGTGAAGGCTGGTGCGGCGATGCCATGGGCCCGCAGTGGGCGCCGGCGCTCAAGGCCCTGGACGTGCATTGGGTGATCCACACCGGAGGGCCGTTCCAGGGCCAGTCCTACGCGGTGGCCCAGGGCTGCATCGAGGCCGGGGTCAACTACTGCGACCTGGCCGACTGCCGCCAGTTCGTGCGCGGCATTGGCACGCTGGATGAGGCGGCCCGGGCCGCCGGGGTGACGGTGCTCAGCGGTTGCAGCTCGGTGCCGACCCTGTCGGCGGCGATCATCGATGAGCAGCGTGGGCATTTTTCCCGCATCGAGCGCATCGAGCACGGTATTTCCTCCTCGGCGAAGATGCCCGGCCTGTCCACCATCCAGGGCGTGCTGGCCTATGCCGGCCGGCCGATCCTGCAGCTCAAGGATGGCCGGCCACAGCCGGTGATCGGCTGGCAGGGCCTGACCCTGCGCAGGCTGCCCAGGCTGGGCACGCGGCTGGTGGCCAATGTCGATGTGCCGGACCTGGACCTGTTCGCCGAGCGCTACGGCGCCCACACCCTGAGCTTCAAGGCCGGCGCCGGGCTGAAGATCGCCGGGCTGGCCAACGCCTTGCTGGCTCAGGCCGTGAAGCTCGGCCTGGTGCGCGACCCGGCGCCCTGGGCGGCGCGCCTGCATCGCTGCGGCACCTGGTTCGAAGGTTTTGGCGACGGCCTCAGCGCCCTGTATGTCGACGTCCATGGCCTGGGGCAGGATGGCCAGCCCCTGACGATGAACGCCCAGCTGACCGCGACCCACGACCACGGCCCGGAGATCCCCAGCTGCGCGGCGGTGGCGGTGGTGCACAAGCTGCTGGCCGGCCATGTACCGGCACCGGGCGCCCGGTCCAGTGCCGGTGAGGTCAGCGTGGAGGAGTACCTGCGGGCAATCGACGACGCGGATCACCTGCAGATGCAGGTGAGTTTCTCGCGTCCGCCGGTTTAACGCCGCCTTACCACAGCAGGGGCTTGGCGAAGTCCTTCCAGAACAGCCAGCGCCGCAGTTCATGGTGTTCGCCAGTGCCGATCTGCCAGTCCGGGCGCCCGCCCTCCAGGGCGATCTTGACGATGATTCCGGCATAGGTCGCGGCCACCAGGGTCTTGCCATCGGGGCTGATGTCCATGGCGGTGAGGGTCGAGCCGATGTAGTGCTGCCAGCGCTGCTCGCCGGTTTCACTGAAGGCCCGCAGGTAGCCGTAGGCGTCGCCGATGATGAACTCGTCGCCCCGTGAAGCCGCGGCATACACCCGGGCGCCTTCCTCCAGCACCGGGGTGCGCGGGTCGTCGCTGTAGAAGTCGGTGCTCAGCCCCGGCAGGTCGGCCACCGCCACCCCCAGGCTGGCGCCGCCATAGAAGTGGCAGGCATTGAGCAGCAGGCGGTCGCCGCGTGAGTTGAAGTGCGCGAAGTGCGGGTACTCGCTGGCGGGGCCGATCTGCGCTACCCGTTGCAACTGGGCATCGAACACCAGGTGCATGCCGCTTTGTTCGCCCACGGCGATCCATTGGCCGTCGGGCGACACCGCGCCATGTTCCATGCTCAGGCCAATGCTCAGGTCCTCGGTGGCGACGCCTTCGGCCAGGTCCTGCTGGATGTCCTCAAGGCTGCGCAGCAGGCGGGTGGCGCCCTCGGCAGCCAGGACGAAGATGCCGTCGGCGCTCACCAGCAGCACCCGGCGCCCGTCAGGGAAGGGAATCAGGCTGGTGGGAGCGGGGCGTCCGGTGTCTTCAAGCTCCACGCCCGCGGGCAGGTTCGCGTGGGGATCGGGCCAGGGGAAGCTCGCCACCTGCGGGCCGTTCCAGCCATCGGTGAGCTGGATGCCGTCAGCCCGGCCCCAGGCGAAATAACGCCGCTGCGGGCACACGCCGAAGCATTCCACCTGCTCCAGGGTCTCGATCCGTGCATCGTCGATACGCACCACAAAGCCGGCCTCGTAGGGCGCACCGATGCGGGCCAGCAGGCTGCCGTCCGGCAACAGGGCGAGGGTCGGGATCATCCGCCCCTGGCTTTCCAGGCGCGGCGACAGCGGGAAGTGTGCCGGTGGCCAGTCCTGGCGAAAGGCTTGGCGCGTGGCTTCGTCATGGGGCCCCTGATTGCTCGCCTCCAGGGCTGTTTGCCAGTCCGCCAGCAGGTGCTCGGTGTCGGGCACGCGCGGCTCGTGCAAGCCCTTGAAGCCCTCTCGCATTCCGGTGTCGATATAACGATTGATGCGTTTGGCGTACATCAGCACGGCTTTCTGCCATTGCTGTTGCGGGGACAGGCTGGAATTGGGTACGGACATGCGCTCAGGACTCCTTGTGGCGCTGGAAAAGGTGCAGCAGACCGGGGATGGACCGGAAAGGCGCGCAGTTTATCCCTTGGGGACGGCTTTTTTTCAAGCGCCCCGGAGCCGCTGTTCAAGGCGCGTAGGTGCTGACTCTATTGCGCCCGGCGTGCTTGGAGGCGTACAGCGCCTGGTCCGCCCATTCGATCAGGCAGCGGTGATCGCGGGCCGGGCGGTCGAGGCAGGCGATGCCCAGGCTGATGGTGAAGGCAATGATCTGGCCATTGTGGATCACCTGCTGTTCCTGCACCGACTGGCGCAGGCGTTCGGCCAGGGTGCGGGCCCCGGCGAGGTCAGTGTGGGGCAACAGAATGGCGAACTCCTCGCCGCCATAACGGCCGGCCACATCGCTCTCGCGCACATGGTCGTGGATCAGCTCCGAGAGGCGCTTGATCACCGCATCGCCGGCCTGGTGCCCGTAACGGTCGTTGATCGACTTGAAGTGATCGATGTCCAGCATCAGCAGGGCGATGGCGTTGCCGTGGCGGCTGTATTCGAATTGCAGGCGCTGTTCCCAGTGGCCACGGTTGTAGAGCTGGGTCAGGTGGTCGGTGCGCGACAGGTGCTGCAACTGCTGGTTGGCCTTCTGCAGCGCCAGGCTGTTGATCGCCACGTCCGTGAGGTCGTAGATCACCAGGCAGACGTGGTGGATCTCGCTGTTGGACGAGCGCAGCGGCAGCAGCGTGGTGTTCTGGTACATGAACTGGCCCTGGCCGGTGATCGGCTGGTAGTTGTCGAAGTGCACCAGGTACGGCCGCTGCTTCCAGATGGTGAAGGCCGGTGTGCCCAGGGCCACCACGCGCCCGACCTTGCGGGTGAACCAGGGCCGTTCGACTTCGGGGAATAGCTCGAAGAACGACTGGTCGATGGCCTGCTTGGAAGGCACGCCGGAGCGGTTCTCCATGAAGCTGTTCCACACCTGGACCCGGCATTCGAGGTCGAGCACCACGATGCCCACATCGATGCTCTGGACCACCGCCAGCAACCAGTGCAGCTCACTGAAATCCATTCGTTTGGGCATGCTTCAACTCATCAGGTAGGCGAGTTTCTGTTCCAGCAAGGCCATGGAACCCTCGGTGAACAACAGCAACAGGTCGAAGTGAATGTTCTGTTCTTCCAGGCTGTAGCTGATCTCCACCGCCTGGGTCTTTTGCCAGCGCTGCTGGTTGAGCACGATCAACTCGTCGATGGTGGTGTGCTCGCCCAGCACCTGAGGATGGCCCACGGAGAAAAACACATCCAGCTGGTCGGCGATACTGCTCAGGCAGGCGCCGATCAACACGCTGGAGAGGTCGATCAGCACTTCCATTTCCTGGTAGGGATCGGTGCCTTGCTCCATCAATTGGGCGATGTCGGCCACCTCGGAGTCGTAGAACATCAGCAAGGCTTCGCCGGCGATGCCGCTGCCGATGTAGCTTTGGCAGATCGCGGTCAGTTGCCGGGCGCGGTTGGCATCGGCCAGGAGCATCTGCAACTCGCCGGCTTCGAGCACGTTGACGTGAGGGATCGGCAAGTGCACGAACACATCCAGGACCTTGGCGATCAGCGCCGCGGCGTAGCCCATGGACACGTTGACGGTTTCCCGGAAGGCGTCGTTGAAGGTCACCAGCGGCGGTGGCGAGGGGGCTGCCGGTTGTTTGGGGGCAGGGCTGTCCAGCAGTTGCAGCTCGTTGAGCAGGGCGCGCAATTGCTGCGGGTCGAAGGGCTTCTTGAGGAAGGCCCGGGCGCCCAGCTCGCGGGTGCGGCGCACGGCTTCTTCCTGGACGTCGCCGGAGATGACGATGATCTGCGCCTCGATGCCTTCCTCCTGCACCGCGCTCAAGACCTGGTAGCCGTCCATCACCGGCATGGTCAAGTCCAGCAGCGCCACCTTGCCCAGCCCCCGGCGCAAGGCTTCCAGGCCTTCGCGTCCGTTGCATGCCTGGGTCACGGACACCTGCCACTCACTGGGCAAGGTCCGCAGCACCTGCTTTCTGGCCATGCTCGAGTCATCGCAGACGAGGAGAGGGATCATCGGAATCGGACGCTCATTCGAAAAAATCCGCCATGGGATAGTGTTCGGGAGTGGGGCGAGTTGCCGCTTGATAGTTGTGTTGTATCGGGCTGTCCGTGCCGCGCCGCACTATAGTTCGGAGGGCAATAGAAGAACAAGATGCGGATAATTGAGATTGTGTTCCAGATCATTGTCTGGTGGGATTTTCCAGATAATCCGCGTGGCGGATTGTTTGATCTTTGGGGGGCATATGCCGTGCAAGCAATGGCTGTCGGTATTTCAGGGGGGGGTGTAGTGCCTATTTTCTGACGCTTAGAAAATGACGCATGAACATTCTGAGTGTTGTTGAAAGTTATCTTTCGGACGGGCTTTTATTAACTAACTCCAGTTTTCAGGCTCATTCTTTTCAGGCTTGAAGTTGCAGTTTTCGGTGTGCTCCTCACTGTTCGCCGCAAATAGCATCTTGTTATTCAGCGTGCTAATAAAACCCTCATGAATGATGGGGCGGGGTAGGGCTGCATGGCGAGATCTGCCGCTGTTTTTCGGCTCTCGCAATTGATGCGTCGCCCCATGTTCCCGGCGGCTGAAATAAGGTGTTCCAAGGCGCGGAGGCAACTTGACGGAGCTAGAGGGAAGAGTTTTCGATCAGGAATTCCGAGTGGCATGGAACAGCATCTGGGCAATGGGCCCGGCCAGCTCTTCGACGGCCTGGCGCTCCTGGCCGGCACGTGCACGAATGCCGATGCTATGGGCGGTCGAGGTCAGGAGAAACCCCAGGACGCCGACTTCGGTGTTGGCAGGCAGCTCGCCCGCTTCGACGGCATCCTGCAGCCGGGTCAGCAGTTGTTCATCCATGTCGTGCAGTACGTCGTCCAGGAGCTGGCGAATCTGCGGGTCCACCAGGGCCTCCGCGGTGGCTGTGGAGACCACGGCGCAGCCGCTGATGCCGGTGTCGGGGTGCTCTGCTTCAAGTTCGATGGCCGCCTTCAGGTAACGCTCGATGACGTCAGCGAACGAGTTATCGCCGGCGTGGGCTTCGAGGGCTCGGCCAAAATGCCTTTGGGCATGGTCTCGAAAGCGCTGCATGGCCTTGATGTAGATGGTTCTTTTATCCCCCAGACCCGCGTACAGGCTCGGCCGGTTCATGCCGGTGGCGGTGGCGAGGTCATCCAGCGAGGTTCCAGAAAAACCGCCCTTCCAGAAGGCTTGCAGGGCTCGTTCCAGAGCCAGCTCGGGATCATAGGCGCGAGGACGGCCACGAGGTTTGCTTATGGGGTCGGTCATAGTGTTCCTGCTCTGGGTTCAGATAATTCTGCATTGACGAATATTATTCGGACTGGTACAAAATTCAACTTTTGTGCGGGTCAGTACAAAATAAGAATGGGCCCTTTTCCGCTGGGCTAGTCAGCGCATCCGTCCACGGGCGAGTTAGCAAGCATGAAAACAAAAAATGTGTTCGGCTCCTTTTCCATGGCCGCTCCTGGCTGTGTCCGCAAGGGGCTCATGGTGGTCTTGGCTGTGGTGTCGTCGGCAATCACTTCCGGCTGCGGTGAAGCCCCGGCAGCGGTTGACCATCCATTGGCCGTGCGGGTGACCCAGGTACGCCTGGAGCACGATGCAATGTCCGGCTTGGTGCTCTCCGGCACTGTGGTTCCGCGGGTAGAAAGCCAGATGGCGTTTCGCGTTTCCGGGCGTATCGTCGAACGCCCGGTGGATGTGGGGGCGCAGGTCAAGGCCGGGGCGATGCTGGTGCGTCTGGATGAGGTGCCGTTCCGTCTGGCCGTGGACGAAGCCGAGGCGTTGCTGGCTCAGGAGCAAGGAACCCTTGGGCGAGTCGAGCGTGACGTCCAGCGCCATCGCACCCTGGTCGAGAGCGGGGCGATCGCCAGGGCCGACTTCGATGCCTTGGAAACGCTCCAGAGCACCGCGCGGGCAGGTGTTCAGGCCGCCCGCAGCCGCTTGCAGCAGGCTCGCAACAATCTCATCTACAGCACTTTGTCGGCACCCGTGGAGGTGACGGTGGCCGCAGTGCATGCCGAAGTGGGGCAAGTGGTGCAATCAGGCATGCCGATCATGCAGGTGGCGTTTTCCGGGCGCCGGGAGGTGCAAATGGATGTGCCTGAAGTGCAGGTCGCAGCCATTGCCGTGGGGCAGTCGGTGAGTGTTTCCTTGTTGAGTTCTGCGTCCGAGGTACTTGAAGGCAAAGTGCGTGAAATTGCTCCTATGGCCGATCCGGCCACCCGGACTTTTCGGGTGCGCGTGACACTCGACTCCTTGCCTGCCTCGGCCCGATTGGGCATGACCGCCGCCGTGCAGATCAACTCACCGATTTCCCAGCCACATATTCGTTTGCCCCTGACAGCACTGTTTCAGAAAGACCGCCAGCCCGCTGTGTGGGTGTTGGCGCCGGGTAGCGAGCATGTGCGGCTGCGGTCGGTGAAAGTTGGGGCGCTCGCCACTGATACCTTTAGTGTGATTGATGGGCTGGTTCCCGGTGAGGAAGTGGTCACGGCTGGGGTGCATCGCCTTGATGAACAGCAGAAAGTTCAAGCCTGGGGCGGGAGATTGCCATGAACCGGTTCAATCTGTCGGCCTGGGGGCTGCGTCACGGTTCGCTGGTGGTCTTCACCATGATTCTGTCGCTGTTGATGGGGGTGGTGGCTTATTTCCAGTTGGGGCGCGCTGAAGATCCCAGCCTGACGATCAAGGTCATGACCATCGATGTTGCCTGGCCGGGCGCGACGACCCTGGACCTGGAACGGCAGGTGGTCGAAAGGATCCAGCGGACGCTGCAGGAGGTCCCGAACTACGACTACACCACCAGCTACGTACGGCCTGGGCAGGCGACCCTGTTCCTGGTGCTCAAGGACTGGACGCGTAAGGCGCAGATCCGTGAAAGCTGGTATCAGGCGCGCAAGCGCGTGAAGGACATGCAGCACACCTTGCCCGCAGGCGTGCAAGGGCCTTTTTTCAACGATGACTTTGGCGACACCTTCGGTTCTATCTATGCTTTTCATGCCGATGGCTTCGACGACGGGCAAATGAAGCAGGTGCTGCTGGCGGCCCGCGAGCGCCTGCTGCAAGTGCCTGACATCTCCAAAGTGCAACTGCTGGGAGTCCAGGAGCAGCGTTTCTATATCGAGTTCAGCCATGTGCAATTGGCTCAACTGGGCATTGCTCCCCAGCAGTTGTTCGCCAGCCTGCAGCAGCAGAACGTGGTGGAACCTTCCGGTGTGATTGAAGGGCCACGGGCTCGTATCTACCTGCGGGTGGAGGGTGCTGCACGCGGGGTTGAGGATATCGAGAACGTGGCGGTTAACGTCGGAGCACGAGTTTTTCGCCTGGGCGATGTGAGCAAGGTTTCACGAGGCTTTACCGACCCGCCGACGATGTCCATGCGCCGTGACGCACAGCGTGTTACGGGGTTGGCGGTGTCCATGGTGGATAACGGTGACATTCTTCAACTGGGCCAACGTCTGGATCAAAGCATCGCCGAGATCCAGCGCTCCCTGCCGGCCGGGATCATGATCGAGAAAATTGTCGACCAGCCGACTCTGGTTCGGCACTCGGTTAATGAGTTCCTCGGGCATTTTCTCCTGGCCCTGATCATCGTGCTGGGCGTCAGCCTGCTCATGCTGGGCTTGCGCACAGGCCTGGTGGTGGCGTTGTCAGTGCCTCTGGTACTGGGCATCACGTTCTTCATCATGTGGTGTCTGGGTATCAACCTGCAGCGCATCTCCCTGGGCGCGCTGATCATCGCCCTGGGACTGTTGGTGGATGACGCGATCATCGCGGTGGAAATGATGCAGGTGAAAATGGAACAGGGCTGGGATCGTATCCGCTCCGCCTCGTTTGCCTGGACCTCCACCGCGTTCCCGATGCTGACGGGCACCCTGATTACTGCAGCCGGCTTCGTGCCGGTCGGTTTCGCGCAGTCGTCCACCAGTGAATTCACGGGTTCGATATTCTGGGTAGTGGGTATCTCGCTTCTGGTTTCCTGGTGGGTGGCGGTCCTGTTCACCCCATTCCTGGGGGCCAAGCTGCTACCCGATGTCGAGCGTCATCCTGCCGACCCGCCGAGAGGGGGGACGCAGCATCGTTTTCAGCATTGGTTCAGCGGCAGGATTACTTGGTGTGTCAACCATCGAAAGCGAGTCATCGCCGCGACTATTGTTACCTTCGTCATCTCCCTCGTGGCATTTCAATGGGTGCCTCAGCAGTTCTTCCCTGACTCTCCGCGGGAGGAAATTCTCATCGATGTGCATTTGGAAGAGGGCGCTAGCTATGCCGCGACACTGGCTAAGACCGAGGAGGTAGAGCAACTCCTGTTGCACGATGAAAGGGTAAGGAACGTGACCGCCTACGTGGGTAGCGGCTCACCGCGCTTCTATCTGGCGCTTGATCCGGAAACGCCCAAGCTCAACTACGCGCAACTGATTGTCTATCCGCATGAGATCAAGCAGGCCAGTGTCCTGGCTGCCGATTTAAGAGCACGCTTGGACAGTGAGTTTTCGGACATCCGCACCCGGGTCTACCGTCTGGAACTGGGGCCGACGGTAGGCTATCCCGTGCAGTTCCGAGTACGTGGGGCCGACCCCGATACCGTGCGCAGCATAGCCGGTGAGGTGCGTGACCTTATGCGCGGGCATCCTCAGCTGCGTGACGTCAATCTGCAGTGGAACGAACTCACCAAGTCCCTGCGTTTTGTCATCGACCAGGATCGCGCTCGAGCCTTGGGGCTGAACACTCAGGATATTTCCCGAACGCTGCAGACGCTGGTCAGTGGCGCTACGGTTTCCCAGGTACGTGAAGGGACCGAGTCGATCGATGTCGTGGTGCGTGCCACCGAACAGGAGCGCTTGAACGCATTGCAGATCGGCGATTTGACCCTGCGTACGGCCAGTGGCCGTAGTGTTCCCTTGAGTCAGGTGGCGGTGATCGAGCCGGTCCTGGAGGAGGGTGGATTGTGGACCCGTAACCGCTTGCCCGCGCTCAGCGTTCGCGCTGACGTCTTGGCGGGAGCCCAGGCTCCCGATGTCTCCCGGCAGATCGAGCCCATGCTGCAAGACATTCGTCAGCGGTTGCCAGTGGGCTACTCCATCGAAACCGGGGGGGCGATCGAAGAGAGTGCGAAGGCCGACTCTGCGATTCAGGCGGTGATGCCACTGATGCTGGTGCTTTGGGCCGTGTTCTTGATGATCCAGCTACAAAGCTTCAGTCGGATGTTCATGGTCATCCTTACAGCACCCTTGGGAATGATTGGCGTCAGCCTATCGCTATTGGTGTCCGGAATGCCTTTTGGGTTTGTTGCCACTTTGGGGGTGATCGCCCTGGCGGGGATGATCATGCGTAATTCAGTGATCCTGGTGGACCAGATAGATCGCGATATTGCTGCTGGTAGCGAGCCGCAACAGGCGATCGTGGATGCCACGGTGCGCCGTACGCGTCCGGTCGTACTCACGGCGTTAGCCGCCATCCTGGCAATGATTCCCCTGACCCTGTCGACCCTTTGGGGACCGATGGCGATCGCCATCATGGGAGGCCTGGCGGTAGCAACGGTGCTGACCCTGTTCTTCGTTCCTGCCTTGTATGCCGCCTGGTTCCGGGTTGGGACCGTTGTCAGTCCAGCTACGGCGGCAATGGTATGAGAACCGTGGCTCGGGCAGGAGGCGCAAGAGGGTGGATCTCGAATATTGAGTGAGCCTGTAATGGGTAAGTCTGTTGGAGGTGGTCGTCATGAGATTGAATGGTGCTGCTGATTCTCCAGTTGCCAGTGCGCTGGAGTCTCAGGTTGAGAGTGTTGCTCTGGAAGTAATTAAAATAATTTTCAAACGCTGTTGTTTTATCGATGATGAAGGGCGAGAGCTTGAAGTGGAGGGGAAGGACGATAAGTCTGCAGGGGAAGTCATGTATCACCTGCAACGAATCATGCATTTTGTGCGGCGAGGTATTGCCGTTGAATTGGTGCTTCCAGCTTTTCCTGGTAAATCTCCCAATAGAAACAAAACGCTGAGCAATATGCCTGATTATGCTGAGTTTCATGCGCTAGATAACTTGCATGGGCTATGTGAGGAAATAAGGCTGAAGTATTCGCCGGGAGCAAGAATCAATATTTGCTCGGATGGTTATGTCTTTTCCGATATTGTCAGAATCAGTGATGATGATGTGAAAGCCTATACCAGTGAAATCGAGGACTACTGTGCAATTCGCTATCCCACCAGCTTTGCTATGTATGATCTGCGCGATGTCTACAGAGAGTTGGGCTGTTTGAGTTCCATGCGGGAGGAGTTGCTGTTGCAGTACGGGACCTCCTTCATGACCTTGAAGCGCTTGGTGCTGGAGGATAAAGCCTATGAAAGTATGTATAAGGGAATTACTCGGTTTCTTTGTGAGGACTATTCCGGGCTGCCTGTGTTTTCCAATGCCAGCAGAACGTTAGTTCAGAAAACAGCGCGTAGTTCAGCATACCGTGTAATGCAGAGAAGCGAAGCCTGGAGTGCGTTGCTCGAAGTGAAGTTTCCTGATGCTATTCGCCTTTCAATTCACCCGCAGATCAGAGGCTCCAGGAAAATAGGCGTGAAGCTGGTGCCTAGCAGTGATTTATGGAGGACTCCTTGGCACTCCGTGGCGGTAGAGGAAAAAGGTGGAGTAAAACTGGAGCGGCGAGACAAGGTAGATGAGATAAATAATAACTTGTTGTTTAAGTGTGGCAGGCCATTTGGTTATGTAAGCGATTGATGGCTGGCGGTCGGAAGTTGAAATATTGCTTTTGAGTGAAGGGGGTGTTTTCAAGCTTTGAAAGGAATTCTAAAGCGGCGTTTCTTGGTCCATGGAGGTGGAAGTAGTGGCTGGGATAATGAATTTTCGCATATTGACTGATTTTATCTGGACGGGTGGGCAGCCCGATGAAGAACAGATCAGTAAGTTGCAAGAGCAGGGCGTGACAACAATCGTCAACATCGCACCCTATGACGAGCGCTACTCAATCGAGGATGAGCCCGGGCTGGTGAAATCGTTAGGCATGAACTATCACCACCACCCGGTTGATTTTAGTAGGCCAACATTAAACGATTATGCAGTGGTCAAGAATATCGTTAAGCAGTATCCGGATGAGCGAATTTTCATCCATTGCGCTGCCAATTATCGTGTCAGTGTGTTTCTCGCAAATTTTGCTGTGGATGAGTTGGGCTGGACTGTAAAGCGTCGAGACGATTTTATTGGTGGTGTGTGGGATTTAAACGGATTTTTCGTATGGAGCAGTTTTCATAATGAACTTGCTCGTTCAATTGAAAGGGATATCTCATGAGAAGTAAGTGTTTGCAGTTGAATGCCATTTCTGATGTTTTTGAAGGGTTTCTGATCAAGGATAGAAATGATCAGTTTGCTAGCGAGGGGCATGTCCACTTTAAGGAAAAGCTGTTGCCATATATCGAGGCAGGCGAACCCATCGAGTTTGTTTTGGCTGGTTTTCCCTGTAAATCCCCTAACTTCGTAGAGAAGTCTTTTGGCGTCATGCCTGACTACGGAGAGGTCGTCGCATTGAAGAGAATTGAGGAACTGAGCCGGAGCGTGGCAAGTGTGTATGCCCCAGGTTGTCAAATCATCCTCATCAGCGATGGTTTTACCTTTAATGACATCGTGGGCGTTCCCGATGCGGTGTGCGATGCCTACAACAAGTCGCTGCGAAGCATTGCAGGTCTGCACGCCGTTGTCTGGAAGGAGCTCAGTGATTTCTTTCCCCATGCAGACACTGCCGAAAAACTCAGGAAGGCGCTGATCAAGAACGCCAGTCTGCCTTGCAAGGGGATTGAGGATTTGAAGCGACGGGCGTTGTGCAACCTTGAGTTGAGTACTGCCCACGATAAGCTCTGCGGCTATCTCTACAATGACATGCGTCTGCATCGGCAAGATGGGCAGTCGGACGATGAATACCTGTCTGCGCTGGGTCAGAAAGCCTACGAAATGATGTACCGGGGAATGGCCCTGAATGCCCTCATCGAACAGCACTTTCCTGATGCCGTCAGGCTTTCGGTACACCAGTATTCGAATGCTGGCCCGAAGTTCACGCTGGGCTTTGTCGCTGGGGCAACCAAAGTGCTTCAACCTTGGCATTCGGTGCCGGTGCTGACACGTTCAGGTACGGTTGAACTGCTGCCCAACGCCTGTGTCGACAAGGATGCTCATGCTCTTTTGACTTCGGATGGTGCTCCCTGGTTGTACCTTGAGTTGGATAAGCCGAGTGACGGCCAGTTCACGTACAAGTTGGTCAAGAAACCCAGCTTTGGCGTGGAAATATCTTCGACGGGAAATACCGCGCCGGAAAGCCTCTCTGCAGACTTCATGCAGTCGATCGTTCGCCAGTTTGGATTTGTCTGTATCCGGGGCTCTGATTTCAAGGAGATGGAGGAGCTGACCCGCTATAGCCAGAGGTTTGGCGAAATCTACCATTGGAAGTTTGGAGCCGTGCATGTAGTGAAACCGGCGGACAAACCTGACGGGTTCGTGCACTCGCTGGAAAAAACTCCCCTTCACTGGGACTTGAGCATGCTTCCTCTGGACCATGAAAAAGTGAAGGACAACGAGTGGTTTGCTGCCTCGCTGTTTATGCTTTATTGCAAGCAACCGCCGCAACCTGGCGAGGGATGCACCACATTGGTCGACGGCCGACTCGTACTGGACATGATCGCGCCGGAGCGTAAAACGCAATGGAGCCGGATGACACTCACCTACGACACCCGGATGACCTATTTTGGCGGCGTACCCAGAACCTACCCGTTGATTTATCGGCACCCTGAAACCGGAGAGCAAATACTGCGCTATCAGGAAGGCAGTGACTCCGAACTGCAAAAATTCAGCGTTTCAGTCGATGGTGTTTCGGCCAGTGAGAGTTCTCTACTAACCCATGAGATCAATCAGTTGATCTATGACGAGCAATGCATGATCGCCCACGAATGGAAGGCCGGTGATTTGCTCATCGTTGATAACTGGCTGACCCTTCACGGGCGTAGCGCCATGTCGGCCAGCTCGAAATCCAGGGAGCTGTGGCGGGTTCAGGTCTATTGATTGACGCCGGAGCCATCGCAGCAGGCTCAGGCCTGGCAGGTTGAGGAATAACCCGATTGATACAGGGTCATGAACAGCTTCCAGGCCACCGCAGACGAAAGCGAGGTCTATTCAGGGCCGCTACTGCAAAGATATGAAATCAATTCAGAGCGCTGGCCCTTCGATGCCGTTCGCCGCTCTGGAGTGCCGCCTCTGTGGGGCACTGGCGACAGCCCGGAGCATTCACGCCAGGGCCGATCGTTCAGGTGGGCTGCGCCCTGCAGCCAATAGAAACGACGTTTTTTACAGGTTCTCGTTTAGGCCCGTTCATCCCCGAACGTAGCAAGTGGCCCGCTGCTGACGTAAGGGGGTGGTGTTTGCGGGTCGATAAAAATGTCAGATTTTAAGTCTCGGCCTGGACCTTTTCCCGCAATGCGCAATCATTACTGCGTGGAAAACATAAGGAGAGACGCATGTTCATTCGGTCATTGACCCTCGCTACTCTGCTCGCTGTTGCCGGCCCCGTCCTGGCTGCCGACAACGATGGACCATTGGCTCAGGACCTGGGCAAGTCACGGCCATTGATCGTGATCGCTCCCAGCACTGTGGACCCGACCCTGGTGAGCCTGAAGAAGTCCCTGGATGAGCCGGCCAACCGTCAAGCCTTCAACGAACGCAACATGGTCCTGTACACGGTGATCAATACCATCGGCCAGCGCGATGGCAAGGACATCGATCCGCAATCCACCATGGCCCTGATCCGCAGTCTCAAGCTCGGCGCCGGGGCGCAGACCAAGGTGATCCTGGTGGGCAAGGACGGCGAGAAGAAACTGGAGCATTCCGGGGCCATCGAGCTCAAGGAGCTTTTCAGTACGGTCGACCAATTGCCGGCGGCGGAGAAACAGGCCGCGGCTCCAGCCCCGGCCCCCGAACCGGAAGCCAAACCGGCCAATGCCAAGGCCGGCAAGGCAGCCAAGCCTGCGGCGGCGCCCAAGGCGCTGGACGATTGACTTGCAGGGGCGGCTAGCCCGGGGCAGGCGCTGAGCCGCGGCGCTTGCCAACCGGCATCGCCTCGGCCTGGGTGTGATTACAGCACTTCAAGGGCCTGGCGTAGCCCGTCGACGATCATCTCCACTTCCGCGGCATCGATCACCAGAGGGGGCAGCAGGCGGATGGTCGTGCCCCGGGTGACATTGATCAGCAGCCCATGATCACGGGCGGCGATCTGCACCAGCTGGCGCGCTGGCTGCACCAGCTCGATCCCTACCATCAGCCCCAGTCCGCGAACCTCCCGCACCGCCGGATGCCCTGCCAGTTCCTCCCGCAGCCGACGCAGCAGTTGGGCGCCGCGCTGCTCGGCGTTGGCCAGCAACTGCTGCTCTTCGATGATTTCCAGCACGGTGCAGGCCGCTCGGCAAGCCAGCGGATTGCCGCCGAACGTACTGCCATGGCTGCCTGGGGTGAACAGTTCAGCGGCCTTGCCCCGGGCCAGGCAGGCACCGATGGGAATGCCGTTGCCCAGGCCCTTGGCCAGGGTCATCACGTCCGGCACCACGCCTTCGTGCTGGCAGGCGAACCAGCGCCCGGTGCGGCCGATGCCGGTCTGGATCTCGTCGAGCATCAGCAGCCAGTTGCGCCGCGTGCACAGTTCGCGCACGGCCTTGAGGTAGCCGGGCGGAGCCAGTTGGATACCGCCTTCGCCCTGGATCGGCTCCATCAGCACGGCGCTGATGCGCGGACCGTGCTCGGCAACCACCGATTCCAGGGCGGCCAGATCGCCGAACGGCACCTTGAGAAAACCTTCCGGCAATTGGCCATAGCCCAGGCGCACCGCCGGGCCATCACTGGCGGAGAGGGTGGCCAGGGTACGGCCGTGGAAAGCGTTGTGCATGACCACCACCAGGGGCTGTTCGATGCCCTTGTGCCAGGCGTGCAGGCGCGCCAGCTTGAGCGCGGTTTCATTGGCCTCGGCCCCGGAATTATTGAAGAACGCCCGCTCCATGCCGCTCAGGCGGGTCAGCTTGGCGGCCAGTTGCTGCTGCCAGTGGATGTCATAGAGGTTGGAGCTGTGCAGCAGCAGGCCGGCCTGTTCGCTGATGGCGCTGACCAGCCGCGGATGAGAGTGGCCGATGCCGGTCACCGCGACCCCGGCGATGGCGTCCAGGTATTCGCGCCCGGTCTGGTCCCAGAGGCGGCTGCCCAGGCCTTTGCAGAAGCTCAGGGCGAGGGGCTGGTAAGTGCTCATCAGGCAGGCGGCGGTCATGGCGGGCGACTCCATCTCAGTGGGTTGTGCTGCCAGTATCGTTAGCCATTCAGGCTAGATAAACTCGCCATTTCTTTAATCATCTTGAAGTCAGGGTTGATAATGGATCTGTTCCAGGCGATGTCGGTGTACGTCAAGGTGGTGGAGGCGGGGAACATGACCGCCGCCGCCCGGGAATGCGGGATGTCCACCACCATGGTGGGCAACCACCTGCGGGCCCTGGAGCAGCGCCTGGGGGTGCGCCTGCTCAATCGCACGACGCGACGCCAGCGCCTCACCGACTTCGGCAGCGACTACTACCAGCGCTGCCTGGCGGTGCTGGGGCTGGTGGCGGATTCCGAGCGCCTGGCGGAACAGGTCCAGGGCGAACCCACCGGCACCTTGCGCATCACCGCGCCATTGACCTTCGGCACCGAGCGCCTGGCGCCGGCCCTGAGCGAGTTCCAGCAGCGCTGTCCGCAGGTCAAGGTGGAACTGACGCTGGCCAACCAGCGCTTCGACTTGACCGACGGCACCTTCGATGTGGCCGTGCGCCTGGGCAATCTGGACACCTCATCGCTGATTGCCCGGCGTCTGCAGGATTACACCCTGACCATCTGCGCCGCGCCGGAGTACCTGGAGCGCTGTGGCACCCCGCAGGTGCCGGAAGACCTGCGGCGGCACAACTGCCTGGCGTTCGCCTACCCGGCCGGTGACGAATGGAGCTCCACCGCCACCCAGTGGCCGTTGCGTGGGCCCGAGGGCGATGTGCTGGTTCCGGTGTCCGGCTCGCTGCTGACCAACACCTCGTCCGGCCTGCACCGCGCGGCTCGCGGCGGCCTGGGGCTGGTGATGATGCCCGATGCGCTGGTGGAAGAGGACCTGCAGCAGGGCCGGCTGGTGCCGGTGCTGCAGGACTATCAGTTGCCGTTTCGGACCATGCACCTGCTGTATGCCCAGGACCGCTACCGGTTGCCCAAGCTGCGCAGCTTCGTCGACTTTGCCCTGGAGAAGTGGGGGCGTCAGGCCGATTCGGCGGCCAGCAGCATCATCGCCGCCGACAGGGTGTGAGCGTCGGTGATCTGGCCGGCGGCGATCATGGCCAACAGCTCCTGGCGGCTGACCCACAGCACATGGTCCACCTCGCCGTCGGTGGCTGCGCTCTGCTGCTCGGTGACCTGCACCTGACACACCGCCACCGCGCTGGCGATCAGTGAGGTATTGCTGTGCAGCAAGCCCAGCTGGCGCACGGACGAAGCCTGCCGGCCGGTTTCTTCCAGCAGCTCCCGGACCGCGGCGTCACAGGCGCTTTCCCCGGCATCGATGGCGCCCCGGGGAAACTCGATGGACTGGCCGCCGATGGCCCGGCGCTTGAGCTCGACCAGCATCAGCCGGCCATCGGCCAGGGTCGGCACGGCCACCACGCCGTTCACCGCCTGGGCTTCCTTGATGATGAAGTAGCCGTTTTCACGGACCACCTTGAAGTAGGGGGTTTCCAGCAGGCATTGGTTGTCGGTGGCGGAACTCATCGGGGCATTACTCCAGGAAACAACGATCGAACAAATACAGCTCGGCGGGCTTGAGCTGTTCCACGGTGGCCTGGGGCCGGCCGCCGTCGCCGCTCTTCTTGCGCCCGGTGTCGCGCAGGTGGCCGGCCTCGCTCATCTTCAGCAGGCGCTGGCGGATGCTGGTCTTGAGCACCGGGCGTTGCAGCACCAGGGAGAAGACGCTCACCGCCTCGGGGGCGCTGAACTCGTTGCCGAGAAACATCAGCGGCAGGCTGCTGTACAGGGATTTGGAAAACAGCCGCTCGTGCACCTGAGCCACCAGGCTGTTGTGGTCGAAGGGCAGCTTGAAGGCGCCGCTGGCGACCTTGTCGAGGGCAAAGAAGCCCTGTTGCGCGCCGGGCTGTACCGGCTCGCTGACGATTCCCAGGTAGAAGGTCGAGGACGACCAGCAGCGCGGGTCGCGAAAGGCGTCGCCCACGGTGCCCACCTGTTCCAGCCAGGCCAGGGGCATGTCGACCTTGTTCGAGCGGCGCAGGCGTTCCACCGCGTCGTTCAGGCTACGGTCCTCGACATCGCCGTTGACCACGATACCCGGCAGCGCCCAGTGCCCGGCAAAGGGTTCGGCGTCGCGTTGATGGAGGAGGATCTCCAGTTCGCCGTGTTCGCGGTTGTAGCGCAGCAGGCACAGGTCGATGGTGTGCAGGTAGGCGCTGGGGAGGGTGCTGCGGTCGTGCATATCAACTTCCGTGGACGGCGTAGAGGCCGTAGTTTAGCGGATTCATGCCCGGTGCCAGCCACTGCTTGGGTGGTGTTTCGCCTCGGGCCAGGCATTGGCGCAACACACTGCTGCGCACCCCGGGCTGTTCCTCGATGCAGAGGATGGAAAAGCGTTGCAGCAATTCTTCGCCGCGATGGAACCTGGGCAACTGCCGCGCCACGTCTTCACCCACCACCAGGGCAATGCGCTTGCCGTCCAGGGCCAGGTCGTCGGCCAGGCGTTGCAGCAGGGTGAAGCTATACACCGGCCGCGGATCGGCCAGGGCCAGCTGGCGCTCCAGGCGGCTGACCGCCAGCTCGGCGTGACACTCGGGTTGCAGGTGCGCGGTGATCGCTTGTAACCAGCTGGCCCGTTGTTCGAAATCAGCCATGCGCTTGCCATCCGGGTGACGGAAGCTGGGCACCACAAGGACCCGGCGCGCGTGGCGCGCGGCTTCGAGCATCACCTGGGCGTGTCCGGCGTGGGGCGGGTTGAAGGCGCCGCCATAGAGGGCCAGTTCAAACATCTGTTTATTCTCATTTGGTACATGACGTGTACCTTAACATCGCTTTTACCTGCGGGAAATCTTCTTTTCCAACTGTATTTCTATGAAAGGTTAATGCGGTTTATGAAAATAAACTGCGCAGGGGGTTGTCATGAAAGTACATGACATGTACTTTGTGCTCCATGCAGAGGAGAGACCCAGCATGAACAGCCAAACGATGAAGACCGCTTCCTTCGATGTCGATGCGCAAAAGAGCTTCACCCCGCTGTGCCCGGACGAGTTGCCCGTGGCTGAAGGCGACCGCATTGGTGGCGAACTGAATTTCATGGCGACCCTGGCCAGCCTGCGCATTGGCAGCAAGGACGCCCACAGTCCCCGGGCACCCTGGGTGGTGGCCGGACATGAACAGATGCTTCAGCCCACCGGCCTGGAGCACGCCGACCTGACCTGGGTCAGCCACTGCGTACCGGGCACCGCAGGCTTCACCCTGCTGGATGAGTTGCCCACGCCCTATGACTACGACTACTTCGTGTGGAAGGGCGTGGAGCCGGACCTGCATCCCTACGGCGCTTGCTACCACGACCTGCACGGCAAGCTGTCCACCGGGGTCATCGAGTACCTCAACAGCCAGGGCGTGCAACAGGTCATCGTCGGCGGCCTGGCCCTGGATTTCTGCGTCAAGACCACCGCGCTGCAGCTGGCCGCCGCTGGCTTCAGGGTGATCATCCACCTGCCGGCCTGTCGCGCCATCAGCGCCGAGGGTGCTGCCCAGGCGATCGACGACATGCAACGAGCGGGCATCGCGGTTGCCGCGACCCGCGAAGAAACCGCCAGACTGGCCAAGGCTTGAGGAGTCATCATGGAAAGTGCATTCGACCGTAACAACGGCGTGATTCAGAGCCTGCTGGACACCGACTACTACACCTTCACCATGATGCAGGCGGTGCTGCACCAGCACCCCAATGTCGACGTGGAATACCAGTTCATCGTGCGCTCCAAAGAGTCCCTGGTGCACCTGATCCCCGAGATCCGCCAGGAGCTGGAAAAGCTCGCCGGCCTGCAGATGCGTGAAGGCGAACAGCGCTTTCTGTTCAACAAGCGCTTTCGTGAATACCTGACCCCGGACTTCGAGCAGTTTCTCGGCCTGTTCCGCTTCAACCTGCGCTACATCCACGTGGCCGCCGTCGATGGCCAACTGAGCATCCGCGTCCGTGGTCCGATGCTGCACTGCATCATGTTCGAACAGCCGGTACTGGCCATGGTCAGCGAGCTGCGCAACCGCGACAAGTACCCGGAAGTGGAGCTTGAGGACGTCACCCGCCGGCTCTACCAGAAGTTCGAATGGCTGGAGAAAAACGCCAGCCGCGATGAACTTGCCGAGTTCCGCGTCTCGGATTTCTCCACCCGCCGGCGCCTGTCGTTCAAGGCCCAGCGCGAAGTGGTGAAGATCATGCGCAGCGATTTCCCCGGGGTGTTCGTCGGCACCAGCAATGCCCACCTGGCCTATGAGTTCGACCTGCCGCTGATCGGCACCATGGCCCACCAGTGGCTGATGGTGCACCAGCAACTGGGACGGCTGCGGGAGAGCCAGAACGCGGCCCTGGAAAACTGGGTGCACGAGTACCGCGGGCGCCTTGGCATTGCCTTGACCGACTGCATCAGCACCGACTTTTTCCTCAAGGATTTCGACCTGTACTTCGCCAAGCTTTACGACGGCCTGCGCCAGGATTCCGGGGACCCGCTGCTCTGGGCCGACCAGGTCCTGGCCCGCTACCGCGAATTGGGCATCGACCCACGGACCAAGGACCTGATGTTCTCCGATGGCCTGAACTTCGAGAAATGCCTGCCGATCCTGCGTCACGTGCACGGCCAGGCCAGGTTCGGTTTTGGCATGGGTACCAGCCTGGCCTGTGACGTCGAAGGCGTCGAGCCGCTGAGCATCGTGATGAAGCTGGTGCGGGTGCATGGTGAACCGGTGGTGAAGTTCTCCGACGACCCGATCAAGAACGTCTGCGAAGACCCGTCGTTCCTGCGCTACGCCGCCCAGGTGTTCAGCGTCGATCTTGCCCACTCGCCCCTGGAGGCCTGACATGAGCAACCCAACCCAAGAACGTATCGCCCGGGAACTGGGCATCGACCGGCAACTGGTGCGCGGTGGCGAGGCCGCCGAGATCGCCCGACGCGTGGCCTTTATCCAGCAGGTGCTGCGCGAGTCCGGGTGCAGCAGCCTGGTGCTGGGCATCAGCGGCGGAGTGGACTCCCTGACCGCCGGCCGCCTGTGCCAGCTGGCGGTGGAGCAACTGCGCGGGGCAGGGCAGGAGGCCCGTTTCATCGCCATGCGCCTGCCCTACAAGAACCAGGCGGACGAAGGCGATGCCCAGGCGTCCCTGGACTTCATTGGCGCGGACGCGGTGAGCACCTGCAACATTGCCGACAGCGTCGACGGCCTGATGAGCCAGGTGCGGATCGACGGCCTGCAGCCTTCGCCGGCTCTCACGGATTTTGCCAAGGGCAACGTCAAGGCCCGGGCGCGGATGATCGCGCAGTACGCCGTGGCCAACTTCAGCAACGGCCTGGTGGTGGGCACCGACCACGGTGCCGAGGCCCTGATGGGTTTTTTCACCAAGTACGGCGACGGCGCCTGCGACCTGGCCCCGCTGTCGGGCCTGACCAAGACCCAGGTGCGGCTGCTGGCCGATGCCCTCGGCGCTCCAGGCCATCTGGTGCACAAGGCGCCCACCGCGGATCTGGAGGAACTGGCCCCGGGTAAGCTGGACGAAACGGCTTACGGTTGCCGCTACGAAGAAATCGATGCCTACCTGATGGGCCAACCGGTGCCCGATAGCGTGCGACAACTGATTGAAAGCGCCTACCGGCGCACCGCTCACAAACGTGCCTTGCCACGCATTCCCGCCTGAGCCGACGCCTTCGCCGGCAAGCCGGCTCCTACTCCATCACCCCCGGCCCGTAGGAACTGGCTTGCCAGCGAACAACCGCGCCTGCCAAGCGCGGCCACCCGCCCATCAATCCGGCCATTTCCTCAAGCTCGCTCGGCATTCTTCAATCAGCTCGGGCATGTGCTCGCGCACATCCTGCCAACCCAGCATGCCCAGCAACTCGCGCGCTTCCTGGCGCAGGGGCAGCCATTGCGGGTGTTTGAAGCCGTTGTCCTCCAGCGTTACCCCGTAGGCCTCTCGGCACAGCGCTTCACAGCCGCTCAACGCGGGTGCAGAGTGGGCGCCAGGTACGCCGGAAAGTGCTTCACGAAGCCCTCGAGATAATCCAGGTGGTTGGACCACAGGACACACTCGGCGCAGCAGCCGACCTCCGTGCGCTGGCGCTCGGCCTCCGAGGCCAGGAACTCCAGGGCCGGGCCCAGCTCTCCCAGCAGGATGATCTTTCGGTACTCGTCCTGGCCGTACCAGGTCCAGACATTCGAGGCGAGGGGGGCGCCGCAGTGGGACGATGCTTCACTCATGCTGTCTGTCTTTATCTTGTGTCGCCGGCACAGGCTGCCAGCCCTCGGGCCAGCGGTCGCTGAACGAGTGGCTGTCCGGCATCAGGGCCGGGTCGCGGTTTTCGTCGAAGCAGCCCAGGAGCAGGGCAATGGTCGGCTGATCGTCGATGGCCCCCAGGGAACTGCCGCATGCCCGGCAGAACGCCCGGCTTGAATAGTCCGATGACCTGAAGGTCGCTGGTGCGCCGGCGGGGCCGGTCCAGCGTACCTGCGCGCTGGGGAACTCGACCCAGGCCAGGGTCAATGCGCCGCTGTGCCGCTGGCACAGCGTGCAGGAGCAGGTATGGGGATTGGCGGCCGGGCCCTGGGCCTCGAAGCGGACCTGCCCGCACAGGCAGCCGCCCTGGTACAACGCTTGGTTCATGGCTGATTCTCTGGACATGCGGCGCTGATGGCCGGTGGGCGAATCTACCACGTCCGGCGTGTTTTCAAGGCACGGCCAGTCGCTGGTCGAGGGCCAGGGGCGTGCCCTGGTCGCCGATCGACTGGTAGCTCAGCCGGGCTTCGCGGCCGGGGGCCAGTCCGGGCCCCGAGGTCGGCTGAATATCCAGGGTGACCTTGGCGTAGGGCGCGAGCAGATCGCCGGGCACGGTCAGCAGCGTGCCGGGAGCGCTCAGGCGCAGGTGGTCAAGGGTGATGTGGTAGGGGCTCGGATTGTGCCAGTGCAAACGCAGGCGCCCGGCTTCGCGGGTCAGGGTAAACACCTGCCGGCCTGCGGCCTGTTCCTGGGTTTCACCGAGGGCTGTGGGACGCAGAAGGATTTTCATCTGGGTCTGTACTGTCAGGATCAGCCGGTCTTCCAGCGCCGCGCCGGTGGGCGTCGGCGGGATCTCCAGCAGGTTGAGCCAGAACAGGCTTTCCCGGTCCTGGGGCAAGGGCCTGGCGTTGAACAGGACTTTCAGGCTCTGGCGAGCGCCGGGCTCCAGGCGGAACACCGCCGGCAGGACGACAAAGGGGCTGGGGCTGTCCTCGGGTGCAGCATTGGCCTGGCCATCGTCGACCCAGCTTTGCACCAGCACCGGGGTAGCGCCGGTATTGCTCACCTCCAGAACCTGCTCGCGGCCACCGACCGGGTAGACGATCCGAGTGGCGGAGGCCAGCAGGCCGGCCTCGGCGCCGGCCTGCCACAGACTGGCCAGGGTCAGGCACAGCGTCGCCAGTAACCCGGGCGAGCGGCGGCGGTTGATCATCGGACCCTCACCACCACGTTGACCGTGGCATCGATGCGCCCCGGGGTGATCCGTTGCGCCAGGGGCACCAGCGTGGCGCTGAATTGCCCGCTGTAGCGGGTGTGGCCGGGCAGGCCGGCGCTGCGGGTCAGCAGCGGGGCCTGGGCCGAGTACCAGCCATCGCCGTTGCCGCTCGGGCTGGCGTCGCTGGGGTTCCAGCCGGCGAGCAGCAGCGGGCGCTGGTTCTGGTCGTGGATCTGCACGCCGACCCCGGTGGCCACCGTCGGGTCGCTGCCGTAGCCGCTGGACAGCAGCACCTGGGCGCCACCGCCCGGATCGAGCCGCTGCGGGTGATGGCGCTGCAGGGCCAGGTAGCTGTCGGGGGCCACCTGCAGGCCAACCGTCACCTGGCCGCCGCTGCTGCGTTCGTCCAGTGCCGGGCTGTTGCACTCGATCTCGATGCTCATCCGGGCCCGGGGGCTGTTGCCCGATTGCAGCTGGTTCAACGAGACTCGGCCGAAGTCCACCAGAGGCGTGGCGGCGTGTACCGCGCAGGTGGTGCGGCGGCTGATGCTGACGCCATTCCATAGGCCTATCGCCGCGGGCCAGTGCTGGCGCTGGTTGCTGGCGCAGCCGTTGCCGTGGTCACAGCCGGGGCTCAGGGTGGCGCTGAAGCCGCCCCCCTGGAAGGCGATGTAGGCGTTGGGGCGGGCCAGGGTGTAGGTGCCCTCGGCGAGGCTGCCGGGTTGGCCGGCGCTGTCGGAAACCCTGGCCAGTTCCACGGTGACGTCGCTGAAATGCCTGGCCTTGAATTCGACCCGGCCAGTGGCCGGGTTGTAGTCGCCGCTGAGGGGGCGGCGCTGCCAGGTGCGGGAAAAAGTCTGGCCGCTCTGGTTGTGGGTAATCTTTATCGCCACGTTGCGCCACAGGGTATGGAAGTAGCCGGGCATGCCGCTGACTTCCTGCTTGCCGCTCAGGGCGTCGGTACCGTTGGTGGCGAAGTATTCGTAGAAGGGGCCGTCGCCGGGCAGGCAGTCGTAGGCGATGGTCTCGGGGTCCACATTGGCGTTGCGCGCCACGGAAATGTTCGCCATGCCCAGCACGCTGCCGGAGGGCTGAAATTGCTCGGCGGTCAGGATGATGGGGGCCAGGCCGAGGTTGCCGTTGGCGGTGTCGTGGGCGCTGTAGGACCACACTTGGCGGCACTCTGCCTGGGCCGGCTGGGCGTTGCAGGCAAGGCCCAGCAGCAGGCCCAGGCCAAGCACGCTGGAGCATCGCAGGGGAATGGCAATCGAAGGCATGGGGCAGGTTCCTGTTGCTACAGAAGGGCGGTCTGGCCGGGCAGGCAGGTTCCGCTCAGGTTGATCATGGGTTGCTGCAGGTCGGCTTCGGGAATCCGGTAGTGGACCTGGCACTGTTCGTCGGCGTTGTCGCCCCATTGCAGGCTGAGCCGGCCCTGGGGTTCTGCGACCCGTGCATAGAGCTGGCTGGCCTGGCCCACCATGCCCACCTCGCGGCCCTGGCTGTCGTACACCGTGGCGCCCATGGGCAGGCTTTCGCCCTGGGGCCGGGGCGCCCGGACCAGCACGGCAAAACCGGCCAGGGTCTTGAACTGCATGTGCACCGCGGCACCGGCGGTGGGCGCCACGCGCTGCTGGGTTTCCTGCAGCTCGACATTACTGCGCATGCCGTCGCTGCTCAGGCCGATATCGTTGTAGCGAAAGGGCGTCAGGCTGGGCATCAGGGCATAGCCGGCGCGGTTGATTCGCGCGCCCTGGCCATTCATCACCAGGGCCCCCTCGGCGCCTTTGGCTTCGATCAGGGCGAAGGTATCCCCCAGGTAGGGGCCGCTGGTAACGCCGCCGGAGTGCAGGACCAGGGCGCCCATGGCACTGGCGGAGGCCTGCCAGAAATCATCGCCATGGGACAGGCTGCCGCCCACCGTGGCGCTGCTCAGGCGCTGTTGCAGGGTGCCGCCGAGGACCCCGTCGGGGCTGTTTCTGGCGTAGCTGGCATTGAGGCCGTAACTCAGGTCCTTGCCTTCTCCGACGCTACCGGAGAGGTTGGCCTGGTGCTGGCTGCCCTGGGTCGAGCTGTGGCTGATGCTGGTGGACAGCTTGGTGCTGCGAGATGGCCCCAGGGGCATGGACAGCGACAGCATGTGCTGGGTGTCGCTGTTCTGCCCACGGCTGTCGAACTGCCGGGCCATGGACAGGTTGTAGCTGACGCCGTTGGCGAACATGCCCGAGTAGCCGAACTGGAACTGTCGGTCCTGGCCCGCGCGATTGCGGTAGTTCTGCTGCGAGCCGGTGATGAACAACGAGTCGCGGCCACTGAGGTTCTGGCTGACCTGCACGTCGAAGCGGGTTTTCTTCTGGTAGCTGCTGGAGCTCCAGTCCTCGGGCACATGGGTGCGTGCACGTTCGCCGATGGCGTCGATCAGTTCGCGATAGCCTTCGGTGGAGTAACGGGCGTTGCCCAGGGACAGGCTGGTGCCGGTGCTTTGGAAGGTGCGGCTGAACGAGGCTTGGGTCATCTTGCCGGTCCTGCGGCCTTCGGGCAGGTTGGCCGCGGAAAACGTGGTGTTCAGGCCGAAGGCGCCGATCGGGTGGCTGTAGACCCCGCCGAGCAGGGCTGCCAGGTAGCCGTCGGCGATCCGGGTGGCGCTGCGCAGGGTAAAGGCATTGCTCAGGCCATACTCGTAGGAGCCCTCGGCAAAGGGTTCGTAGGGAAGGTTCATGCCGTTGTTGCGCACCTGCCCGGCAGCCACCGAGTAGCGCGACTGGCCCGGGCGCAGCGCATCGGGCATGGCCGAGAAGGGCACGCGGTAGGTGCTGACCTGCCCATCTGCCTCGGTCACTTCCACATCCAGGTCGCCGCCGTAACCGGTGGGGTAGAGGTCGTCGATGCTGAAGGGGCCGGGCGCCACGGTGGTCTGGTACAGCTCGTTGCCGTTTTGGCGGATCACCACCCGGGCGTTGCTGTTGGCAATGCCTCGCACCGTGGGTGCATAACCGCGCAGCGACTCCGGCAGCATGCGTTCGTCACTGGCCAGTTGCACGCCGCGATAGCCCAGGCTGGACAGCAACTGGCCGCTGGTGAAGGTTTCCCCCAGGGTCAGTTCGCTGCCCCAGTCGGCCAGGGTGCGCTGGGCGTAGGTGCGCAGGTGGCGCCAGTGGTTGGGTTGGTCGCTGCTGACGCTCAGGCTGGCCTGATGGCGCAGGCGCCAGGCCCCCAGGTTCGCTCCGGAGCGCATGCCCAGGTAGCTGGAGTAGTTGTTGTCGCCGGCCTGATTGAGGTGGAAGTGGCTGGCGTTGTAGTTGACGAAGCCGATGCTTTCGCCGTTGCTCCATTGGCTGTTGGGCACTTGCCCACGGCGCCGGGTTTGCAGCGCCGCCTGGGGGATCGACAGCTCCAGGCGCAGCGTGGAAAAGTGCAGCCGTTCGCTGGCGCCCCTGACGCTGACAGCAAGCCCTGGGCAGTCCTCTTCCAGTGCTGTTTCCAGGTAGCGCGCCTGCACCCCCAGCTCCAGCAACTGCTCAGTGTTGAAGCAGGCCTTGAGCGGTTGCTCGGAGCCCTCTTCGAAGCGCAGCTCATGGCGTCCAAGGCTTATGCCATTGACCAGTACGTCCACCGAATAGCGCCCGGCCGGCGTGGCATGGGCCTGGTTGAAACGCTCCAGCGACAAGCCGCCGGGACGGGCGCCCCGCAGCAGTCGCGGATTGAAGCTGTAGCCCGTGTCGGCCCCGGCTGTCAGCTCCGTGGTGGGTACTTGGTCGGCCATTGTCGGCCCTGCCAGCAGCATGGCCAGGGCAAGCCCAAGGGGGAGGCCGCGATGCGCGCGGGTCATGGTCGGCGGGCTGCTCAGGGCTTGAGGGCAATGCGTTTGTCCAGGCTGCCGCCGGCATCGGTCACCAGCCGCAGTTGCACCGCATCCGGCTGGCCCGCCAGGGCATTGCGCGCGACGCGCCAGGTCGCGCTGGAGAAGGGTGGCAAGCTGTTCTGCAACTGCAGCGGGGCGCTCTGGCCGCCCGCCAGCAGGTTGGCTTCGGCAAAGGTGGCGTAGTAGCCAGTGGGGTTGCTGATGTTGATCAGCCAGTCAGTGCCTTCACTGGCCAGGTGCAACGCCAGCAGCGCCGGCAGGCGCTCCAGGGGCTGGGCGATGGTGGCGGGGCGGTAGAACACCTTCAGCCGATGGCGAGGCATTACCACGAACTGGTTGCGGCCCTCCAGGTCAGCCTGGACCGGGGGAATTTCCAGCACATTGAGGAAGAACAGTGATTCGCGGTCCTCGGGCAACTGTTCCCCGGTAAAGCGCAGGCGCACTGTCTGGCCGGTGTGGCCTTCCATGCGAAACACAGGAGGCGTGGCAATGAACGGCGCGTCGGCCGTTTGCGCGCTGGACTCTTCGTTGCCCCGGTCGACCCAGGCCTGGACCAGGCTGGGGTGGTCGGAGCGGTTGTTCAACTGCAGGGATTTTTCCTGGGCCTGAGCCGGGTAGATGATGCGGCTGCCGACAATCACCACGCTGGCCTGTGCCTGACAGGCCAGCCAGGCGAGGCAGCCGGCGAGAAAGAATGCAACGGGTTTTTTTTTCGACATGACAGGAACTCTGGGCGCCCTGGCCAAGGCCGGGGGCTGGATGGAAACGGTTCGGTAGACGTCGATACGCGGGGGCGAATCGGAGGCCTGCGGAGGCGTGGGGGCGGCCGGCTTTATGGCGGCATAACGCTCGTCACGGCTCGGAAAAATCCGATTGCGAAGGTTAAAAGAGTGAGGGAGGCGATCTGAATAGGACTGGTACTAAGCTGCTATTTTCGGTGAATTATCGACAGACGACAGGGATCTCGAATGGCTCGCAAGATTAGTCATTGTCCTATTCACCCTTGGCCGGACTCTCCTGAAAATCGCCTTCCTCCAGCGCGAACCCCAGCCTCGTCGCTCGAACAACCCGCGATTGTCCCTTTCCATCTGAAGAAGACCGACCATGAAAAAAACACTGACTGCCCTGGCACTGATCGCCACCGTCTCTCAAGTCCAGGCCGCAGAAATCAAGTTCCTCGGCGAGATCGTCGATGAAACCTGCAGCCTGGAAGTGAACGGTGTGACCAATCCGACCGTCCTGTTGCCTTCGATCTCGAAGAAGGAACTGGCTTCCATCGGCCAGACCGCCGGTGAGGCACGTTTCACCCTGACCCTCAAGGGCTGCACCAGTGCCGAGGCGACCCGTTCCATCGCCGCGACTTTCCTGCCTAATGGTGACGTGACCCAAGAAGGCCGCCTGGCCAACGAGGCGCCGGGCGGCAGCAACAAGGTCAGCCTGCAACTGCTCGACGAAACCACCCCGATCAACCTGGCGTCCGGTGAGCTGAGCCGGGTGACCATGGTGGAGGAAGGCGAGTCCACCGTGGGCGTCAGCAAGGTGCTGGGCGTGCGCTACTACGCCGAAGCCTCGGGCCTGGAAGCCACGGCGGTGGAAAGCTCGATGCAGTACAGCATCAGCTACTTGTAAGGCTGCGGCCGTAGGTGAATATGTGATCCACAGACCCTCTTCGGAGGGTCTGTTTTTTGCCCGGTTTGCGGTCCGGAGCGCTGTCGCCGGCGAGCCGGTTCCTACGGGAACCCCGTCAAGCCGGGCAGGTTTCAGGTGGACACGGGTGTCATTCTTCCTGAGGAATCAGGCGATCCTTCGCCAGGTCCCGCAGCAATTCGTCGAGCATCTGCCGGCGGCTTTCGACCTGCACCGGCGGCACATACCAGGCCGCCACACTATAGCCTTCACGACGGTAGTCGTAGGTCTTGAGCAGTTGGCCGTCCTTGAGCAGGCTGCCGCGCAAGTTGCTCTGGTAGGAATAGGGCAAGGGGAAGGTCAGCAGGGTGATGGCATTCAGCGCGCCAAGCAACCCCGCGCTCTTGCCGCCTGGCTCGCTGATCAGCAGGCGGTAGCCGCTGCGGCTGTAGCCACCATCGAGAAAGGAGAAGGCTCCGGTTTGACGCAGGGCGGCAATGGTTTCCCGTTGCTCCTGTTCGTCGAAGCGACTTTTCACCGGGCCCAGGTCCAGGGTCAGCGGTACATAGGGATGTTGACTGCGGTAGTCCAGCGGCGCCATTCGGGTGCCACAACCGGTGATGATCAGTGCGCTGCACAGCAGGGCAGTCACGCCTATGGGGTTCATTGGGCCTGACTCGCGCTTGGCAACAGTTGATCCTGGCGCAGGTCGCCGGCAAAGGCGCGGGCGATGCGCTGGATATTCTGCTCTTGCATTTCACCGCCCTGATCCAGCAGCCAGGTGTATTTATGCGTCAGGTTGCGATAGCGGTATTGCTTGAGCACCTTGCCCTCATGCAGCAGGGTGATGTCGGTGTGGGTATCGATGCCATTGGACAGTGGCATCAGGAACAGGGTGGCGGCACTGAGGAAGATCAGCGGCATCGGCGGGATCTCGCGGTCGGACTTGAATTGAATCCGGGCGCTGTAGTCGCCAGGTTCACCGGCGCCGGTCTGGACATTCTCGAACACTCCGGTGGCACGCAGGGCGTTGCGCAATTCGGCGGCGCGCAAGGGGTCATCGACCATTACATGCAGGGGCACCAGATAGGCTTGGCCATCCGTCAGCGGACGGTCCGGCAAGGTGTCGGTCGCCGCGCAGCCCGCGAGCAGCAGAAAGGCGCAAAGGCTCAGGCAGGATTTCATGGATGAGGCTCCGCAGTGGCGTTGGCTGGGCTGGTTTGCTTGTCGACGGGAAGGATGAAGGGCTTGGCCTTGTCCAGGTCCAGCGGCATCCATTGCAGGTCCGGCAGCCCCGGCACCTGGCGCTGGGCAATCGCGGCATCACGGGGCATTTGATTGCTCCAGGCAAAGAAGCACTGGGTCACTTGGCTGCAGACCGAGCGAAACTCGCCGATGTAATACGCCTTGCCCGCTTCCAGGCGCAGCGGCAGGACGAACTCTTCCCGTGCCTCCTGGGACTGCAGGCGTGAGCCGAGCCCCGGGGTGTAGACCATGGACCAGAACTGGAAGTTGTAGAACTCGTAATCACCCGGCTTGAGCGGCATGACAAATACGCTGCCGGCGGCGCGGGGTTCGTGGATGTCTTTAGGCGTTGGCCGTGGGTCGTCCTGCCAGAGTGCGGCGGCGCCATTGATTGAGCCGCGCTTGCGAATCAGCAGGCGCAGGTTGGTGGCGGCACCGCCGCCGCCCAGGTACTGCGGGCCAATAGCGCCCACCAGATAGGTCGTGGGTTCGTTGGCTGCGGGTTGTAGAGGGGCGCTGACGATGGCAGCAGGTTGGCTGATGCAGCCAGAAATCATGCTGGTGGCCAGCAGCAAGGGCGAAGCCTTGATTACGCGGAACATGGGGAACCCTGAAAGTGGCTTGGGACAAGGCGCAGGCAGGGAGGCATGAGTGTGTACTTGGCCTTCCCTGGCACGGCTCGTGAGCGGCGCCGATGGTACGAGAACGGGCGGGCTTTGTGTAGCGCAGGCCTGATGGGGTTACTGACCAAACCCCGGCGCGGCCTCTTCGATCTGTCGCTTGCACGCCACTTTGGCCTGATCGGGATTGCAGGACAGCAGGGCGTCGACCTGGATGAAGCCTCGGGACAGCATGTTCTTTTCTCGCCACAGGTTGCCCCACGCCCCAAAGACCCCGGCGCTGAGCAGTAGCCCCAGGGCGAACCAGTGGTGGCCGTTGCCTGTATCAGGGATCAACAGGGTCAGGCCCGGCGCTGCCAGAGTGAGGCCAGTCACCCAGTACAGGTTGACGCAGAACGACCAGAACACAGTGAAAAAACACGCGGCAAAATTGAAGCCGATGGCCACCGCTTCCAGTTCGCCCTGGGGGTTGCGCCACTTGGTGGTGCACCAGCCAGCGACCAGCAGGCAGATGAGGATGAGGCAGGGGAGCAGCACAATGCCCGAGAGGATGCAGGTGGTTTCAACATCGGCCCTCCAGGCGCGGGTCAGGTCTTGATTGAGGCGGTCGATTCTTTCCTGGTCGAGGACTCGGATAACGGCGGTCTCGCTGGGCTCGGGCCTTGGGCCAGGGCGGGCTGAGTACGGCGAAGCACAGGGACCGCCCGCGGTTTCGCGGCGGTCCATGCCTTCGAGGGGCGGGCAGCCTGCTGAGCAAGGGGGCGGTTCAGCGAGCCGTGCAGGGTTGCCCGGCCCTCAGCGCAGTTTCTCCAGCATCTGGTAGTACCACATGCCCGCCGCCAGCATCGGGTTGCCCAACTGGTCGCCAAAGGGCACGCGGATGTGCTGGCAGGCGGCGAAGGTGTCGTAGTGGCCGAGGTGGCCGGTCAGGGCCTCGGCCATGATCTCGCCCATGATGTGGCTGGTGGCCACGCCGTGCCCGGAGTAGCCCTGGCAGTACCAGACGTTGTCCGAAAGCTTGCCCAACTGCGGGATGCGGTTGATCACGATGCCCATGGCGCAGCTCCACTGGAAGTCGATGCCCACGCCCTTGAGCGCCGGGAAGGTGCGCTCGATGCAGGGGCGCAACTCGCCGGCGATGTCCCGCGAATCCTTGCCGCTGTAGTTGGCGCCGCCGCCGAACAGCAGGCGGCCGTCGGCGGTCATGCGGTAGTAGTCGAGCACGAAGCGGCAGTCGTAGACCGCCAGGTCCTCCGGGTTCAGGCGCTTGGCCAGGTCGCCCAACGGCTCGGTGGTAACGATGCCGCCCATGGCCGGGAAGATCTTGCCCTTGAGTTTTTTCGGCTCCAGCTTGTGGTAGACGTCGCCGGCCAACAGCACCTGCTTGGCGTCGATCCGGCCCTGGGCGGTGATCACCGCGGGGCGTTCACCGTGGACGATTTCCAGCACCTGGCTGTGTTCGAAGATCAGCGCTCCCAGGCTTTCGGCGGCCCGGGCTTCGCCGATGCACAGGTTCAGCGGGTGCAGGTGCAGGTTGCGGGTGTTCTTGATGGCGCCGTGATAGAGCTCGCTTTCCAGCAGGCCGCGGACCTGGCCCCGGTCCAGCAGGCTGACTTCGTCGCCCATGCCGCGGCGCACCGCTTCTTCGTAGTCGGCCCGCAGGCCCGGCAGGTGGCTGGGCTTGTAGGCCGCGTGCAGGTGACCGTGCTTGAGGTCGCAGGCGATGGCGTATTTCTCCACCCGCTGCTGGATGATCCGGTGCCCGCGCCAGCGCAGGTTCCAGATGAAGTCGTCGACTTCCTTGCCGAGGCTGCGGCCCATCTGCTTGCGCATGGCCTCGTTGCCCGAGAGGCTGCCGGTGACCTGGCCACCGTTGCGCCCGGTGGCGCCCCAGCCGATCTTGTGGCTTTCGACGATGGCGACTTTCAGGCCGCGCTCGGCCAGTTCCACCGCGCTGGCGACGCCGGTGAAGCCGCCGCCGATGATCACCACATCCACCTGATGGGTGCCTTGCAGAGTCGGGTAGTGGGTTTCCTGGTTCAGGGTGGCGCTGTAGTAGCTGGGGCAGCGTTCGGCTGCCGGGGTCCGCGGATCGAAGGCGGCTGTCATGGAAAAATCCTCGTGGAAAAATCAACCGGGCGGCCGCGTGCAGGGCAGCCGCCAGCGCTTCAGGAGCTGTCGATGATCTGCCGGGCGCAGCTCAGGTCCGGCAAAGCGGTTTCAGGCCGCCTTGCCCATGAGCCCAGCGCCGCAGATCGTTGCTGCGGCTCAGGCCTGCGTCAGGTACCAGCGCCAGTCCTGCTCGCCGACTTCGGCCATGAACTGGCGGTACTCGGCACGCTTGACCGCCAGGTACACACCGAGGAATTCGCTGCCCAGGGCATCTCGGGCCCAGGCCGATTGCTCCAGGGCCACCAGCGAGGTCAGCCAGTCGGTGGGCAGCAGTTCGGTGGCTTGGGCGTAGCCGTTGCCTTGTACCGGTTCGCCCGGGTCGAGGTGTTCGCGCAGGCCGCGATGCACCCCGGCGAGAATCGCCGCTGCCGCCAGATAGGGGTTGGCGTCGGCGCCGCAGATGCGGTGTTCGATGTGCCGGCTATTGGCTGGGCCACCGGGCACGCGCAGGCTCACGGTGCGGTTGTCGACCCCCCAGGTGGGGGCCAGGGGCGCGTAGCTGTTGCTCTGGAAGCGCCGGTAGGAGTTGGCGTTGGGGCAGAACAGCAGCAGCGATTCCAGCAGAGACGCGAGCATGCCGCCCACCGCCTCACGCAGCAGCGGGGTGCCGGCCGGATCCTCGGAGGCGAACAGGTTGCGGCCCGCCGCGTCGGCGATGCTCACGTGCATGTGCATGCCGGTGCCGGCCAGGTGGTCGAAGGGCTTGGCCATGAAGGTCGCCTGCATCCCGTGCTTGTGGGCTACGGCCTTGACCAGGCGCTTGTAGCGCACGGCCTGGTCCATGGCCTGCAGGGCGTCACCGTGCTCCAGGGTGATTTCCACCTGCCCCGGGGCGTACTCGGAAATCGCCGTGCGCGCGGGAATGCCTTGCAGCTTGCAGGCGGCGTAGAGGTCGGCGAGGAACGGCTCGATCTGCTCCAGCTCGCGCAGGCCGTAGACCTGGGTGCTGCGCGGGCGCCCGCCATCAGCGTCCAGGGCCGGTTGCGGCCGGCCATTGCCGTCGCGCCTGGCATCCAGCAGATAGAACTCCAGCTCGCAGGCCATCACCGGGTGGTAGCCCTCGGCCTTGAGCCCGTCGATGACCTTGATCAGCAGGTGGCGCGGGTCGGCGATGCTGGCGGGCAGGCCCTCCTGCGGGTGCATGCTGACTTGCACGGCGGCAGTGGGGATCTGCCGCCAGGGCAGGCGCACCAGGCTGCCGGCCAGCGGGTAGGCGCGGCAGTCGATGTCGCCGACGTCCCACACCAGCCCGGAGTTCTCGACATCGTCGCCATTGAGGGTCAGGCCGAGGATGGTGCTGGGCAGGGGCCGGCCGCTTGCATACACCGCCAGCAGTTCTTCGCGGTGCAGCAGCTTGCCTCGGGGCACGCCGTTGGCGTCGAGGATGAACAGCTCGATCATGTCGATATCGGGGTGGGCGGCCAGGAAACCACGGGCCTCGTCTAGGGCTGCAAAATTCATCTGTGTACTCGCTTGGCGCCACTGGGGCGCGCAGGTTTTCAGGGCCTGCAACGACGCCGCGCACGGGCCGTTTGCAAGGGCAGAAATCAGGTCTGGAGGGTGCGCGCAGGGAGGCGCGCTCAAGCCAGCAGCGAGTTGTCCGGAGGGCGTGAGGAGTGGCGCAGGCGGGAACGGCACAGGGCCATGGGCAGGTTGACCAGGAGCTTCATGGGCAGGACCTGTCCAGGAAGTACGCACCGATCACGGCGGCGCGGTCCTCATGAACCTCATGAGGCGTGGCGGGGAGTGAGCGGGGCAGCGAGAACCGAGCGTCGACATCGCCACCGCGGCCACAGTGCAGGGGCGCGGGAGTTGATTTGTCGAATCCGTGATACGGGCTCAGGGGGTACATCGCCGGGTGATCTCGCTGTCGAGTTCGTGGTGATTATTCTTGATAGGAACCGGGCACTGGCGGTGCGGATAAAGGGCGCCGCACGCTCAGGGCGGATCAATACTGCAAGAATCCGCCAGCCAATGTAAGGGGGGTAAAGGGCCCAAGGCCCCTGGCGAGCGCCCCTCGATCGCGGGCAGAGGCGCGTGCTAGAGCGGTGCGTCCTTGTCGGTAGAAGTGTCTGATTTTTTTTACAGCGTTTCAGTAGACACCCGGCAGCAGGCGCCAGCTGCGAGCGCAATAGTCCTCATATTCCTGGCCGAAATGCCCCAGCAACAAGGCCTCCTCGGCGTGGATCCGCGCGATCAGCGGGATCAGGGTCAGCGCCGCCAGCAGCAGCCCCAGCCCCGAGCGAAACGCCAGGGCCCAGCCCACGGCGTTCACCAACAGGCCCAGGTAACTGGGGTTGCGCAGGTGGCGATAGAGGCCGTCCACCACCAACTGGTGGCCGGGCTGGATCGCCACCAAGCCGCTGAAGCGCCGGCCGAGGATGAACACCGGCCACAGGCGCAGCACACCGCCGAGAATGAACAGCAAGGCGCCGAGCCAGCGCAGGCCTTCACCGCCGAAGGTGCAGAAATCCATGCGGTCGCTGTAGGCCGGGACAAAGCCACTCAACAGGCCGATCACCCCGAACACCGGCAGCACCCAGCGGTTGCCCTGATCTTCCCGCACGCCGCTGCTCAGGTTGACCTCGCTGGACAGCGAAGCGACCACCATCAGCAAGGTGGCGAGGGTGATCAGGGTCAGCGGTGGATGGCCGAAGAAGGCGGCGAAACCGCCAATGCCCCAGATCGCCAGGCCCAGGTAGGCGAGGGCGCCGAGAAGGCTGGAGACGGCCAGCCTGGGGGAAATTTTCATGATGAGCTACGCCAATGCCGGGAACACTCCCCTGAGTGTAGGAGCCCGCTTGCGGGCGAAGGCGCACGTCCGTCAGATGGCTCAGGCCACGGCTTTTTCAGTCAGGTGCCCCACCAGAAAATCAATAAACACCCGAGTCTTCTGCGGCACCCGTCGCGCCGAGGGGTAGACCACGTTGACGCTGATGGGCGGCGCCTGCCATTCACACAGCACCGGCACCAGGCGCCCGGCCGCCAGGGCTTCTTCGACGATGAAGTCCGGTAGCAGGGCGATGCCCATGCCGGCCTCGGCGGCCTGGGCCAGCAGGTCGCCGTTGTTGGCGTGCAGCGGCCCGGTGACGTGCACCCGCTGGGTGTCGCTGCCGTTGCTCAATTGCAGGCTGACGCCGCTTTGCAGGTAGCCGTAGTTCAGGCACTGGTGGCTGCTCAGGTCCTTGGGGTGGCCGGGCACTCCGGCCCGGGCCAGGTAGCTGGGCGCGGCCACCATGATCCGCGGCGCCGGCGCCAGCTGCCGGGCCACCATCGAGGAATCCGGCAGGCTGGCGATGCGCAGGGTGACGTCGAAACCGCCGCGCACCGGATCCACCTGCTGGTCGCTGAGCACCAGCTGCAACTCGATCAGCGGGTGCTGTTCATGGAACAGCGGCACCAGCGGCCCGAGCCGGCGCAGGCCGAAAGACATCGGCGCATTGACCCGCAACACGCCGCGCAGTTCGGCGACACCGTCCCGGGCCCGTTGTTCGGCCTCGTCCAGGGCCGCCAGCACCTCCCGGGCGTTTTCGTAGTACTCGGCGCCGGCTTCGGTCAGGTGCAGGCTGCGGGTGGTGCGCTGCAGCAGTTGCACGCCAATGGCCTCTTCCAGGGCCTGGATCTGTTTGCTGACCTTGGAGCGGGGCACGTCCATGGCCCGGGCGGCGGCGGCAAAACCACTCTCATCAACGGTGACGACGAAAGCGCGCATGCATTCGATACGGTCCATGATTGTCCCTTATTTAGAATCAATGATTCCTGATTTTAGGGAATTGTTCCGATTTCTACCAAGGCCTAAATTAGCCACCAAGCCGGACGCAACAGGGCGCAAGCAGCGCCATCAGCCGGTCATGTTCGACCCTCACTCTCTGACTGCAAAAGGAACGCGCCATGTCCATTCGTGAATTGCTCAACCCCGCCAACTCCGCCCTGATCCTCATCGACCACCAGCCGCAGATGGCCTTCGGCGTGCAATCGATCGATCGCCAGACCCTGAAGAACAACACCGTGGCCCTGGCCAAGGCGGCCAAGATCTTCAACGTGCCGAGCATCCTCACCTCGGTGGAAACCGAAAGCTTCAGCGGCTATATCTGGCCGGAACTGCTGGCGGTGTTCCCCGGCCAGCAGCCCATCGAACGCACCTCGATGAACTCCTGGGAAGACCGCAAGCTGGTGGAGGCGGTGAAGGCCACCGGGCGCAAGAAACTGGTGATGGCGGCGCTGTGGACCGAGGTCTGCCTGACGTTCCCGGCCCTGGAAGCCCTGGCCGAAGGTTATGAGGTGTACATCGTCACCGATGCCTCCGGCGGCACCAGCCAGGAAGCCCACGACATGGCCGTGCAGCGGATGATCCAGGCCGGCGCGGTGCCGGTGACCTGGCAGCAGGTGCTGCTGGAATACCAGCGTGACTGGGCGCACAAGGACACCTACGAGGCGGTCATGGGCCTGGTGCTGGAGCACAGCGGCGCCTACGGCATGGGCGTGGACTACGCCTACAGCATGGTGCACAAGGCCCCGCAACGTCAGCTGTAGGAGCCGGCTGGCCGGCGAAAGCGCTAAATGCTTTCGCTGGCAAGCCAGCGGCCATGAGCCTTAACTGTGATGCGCGGGTGCAGCCGGCGTGATCCTCCTTCCCGATGCTGGAGCCTACTGATGAACATCGAACTCACCGACGGTGTCGTGACCCTGCTGGTGCGCCACCGGATCAAGCAGGGCCAGGAACAGGCCTATGAAACCTGGCTGCGGCAGATCATCGCCAAGGCCCGCAGCTACCCGGGACACCTGGGCATCGACGTGGTCCGCGGCCACAGCGGCGGTCTCGGGCTGTTCACCAGCGTGCTGCGCTTTGCCAGCACCGAGCAGTTGCAGAACTGGCTGGATTCCGCCGACCGCCGCGAGCTGGTACAGCAGGCCCAGCACCTGCTGGCCGACGGCGACCAGACCGAAATCAACGCCGACCGCGAATTCTGGTTCACCCCCCAGGACAGCGCGGCGCCAACGCCACCGCCACGCTGGAAACAGGCCTGCGTGACCTTCCTGGTGATCCTGCCGCTGAGCTTCCTGGTGCCGCAGTTGTGGAAGCCGGTGTTTGCCCTGCTGCCCTGGCTTGGCGGCTATGTGCCGGCCACGGTGCTGATCACCCTGAGCATCGTGCTGCTGGTGGTCTACGTCTTCATGCCCCGGGTCACGCGCCTGTTCAGCCGCTGGCTGCAACCGCGCCGCGCGGCCTGATTCCTTCCCGACCTTCGTTTGGAGCAACGCCATGAAACCCAATGCAATTGCCGACCTGATTCTGTTCAACGGCCGCCTGCACACCGTGGACCGGGCCCAGCCCCGGGCGAGCGCGGTGGCGATCAAGGACGGGCGCTTCATTACCGTGGGCAATGACGCCGAGGCCATGGCCCTGCGCGGCGCCGGCACCCAGGTCATCGACCTGATGGGGCGCACGGTGATCCCCGGGCTCAACGACTCGCACCTGCACCTGATCCGCGGTGGCCTCAACTACAACCTGGAGCTGCGTTGGGAAGGCGTGCCGTCCCTGGCCGATGCCCTGCGCCTGCTCAAGGAACAGGCCCTGCGCACCCCGGCGCCGCAGTGGGTGCGGGTGGTGGGCGGCTGGAACGAATTCCAGTTCGCCGAGAAACGCATGCCGACCCTGGAGGAACTGAACCAGGCGGCGCCGGACACCCCGGTGTTCGTCCTGCACCTGTATGACCGCGCCTTGCTCAACCGCGCCGCGCTGCGGGTGGTGGGCTACGACCGCAACACGCCGAACCCGCCCGGCGGCGAGATTGTTCGCGATGGCAATGGCAACCCCACCGGCATGCTGATCGCCCGGCCCAACGCGATGATCCTCTATGCGACCCTGGCCAAGGGGCCCAAGCTGCCCCTGGAATACCAGGTCAACTCCACCCGCCAGTTCATGCGCGAACTCAACCGCCTCGGGGTCACCAGCGCCATCGACGCCGGTGGCGGCTTCCAGAACTACCCGGACGACTATCAGGTGATCAACCAGCTGGCGGCTCAGCAGCAGCTCACCGTGCGCATCGCCTACAACCTGTTCACCCAGAAGCCCAAGGAAGAACTGGCCGACTTCAAGCACTGGACGTCCAGTGTCACCTACGGCCAGGGCGACGACTTCCTGCGGCACAACGGGGCAGGGGAGATGCTGGTGTTCTCCGCCGCCGACTTCGAGGACTTCCTCGAACCGCGCCCCGACCTGCCGCAGGCCATGGAGCAAGAGCTGGAACCGGTGGTGCGCCACCTGGTGGAGCAGCGCTGGCCGTTCCGCCTGCACGCCACCTACGACGAATCCATCTCGCGGATGCTCGACGTTTTCGAAAAGGTCGACCGCGACATCCCCTTCAACGGCCTGCCGTGGTTCTTCGATCACGCGGAAACCATCAGCCCGAAGAACATCGAGCGGGTGCGGGCCCTGGGCGGAGGCATCGCCATCCAGGACCGCATGGCCTTCCAGGGCGAATACTTCGTCGAACGCTACGGCGCCAAGGCCGCCGAGATGACCCCGCCGATCCAGCGCATGCTCGCCGAAGGCATTCCGGTGGGCGCCGGCACCGACGCCACCCGGGTGTCCAGCTACAACCCCTGGACCTCGCTGTACTGGATGGTCAGTGGCCGCACGGTGGGTGGCCTGGAGCTGTATCCCCAGGGCTTGAGCCGCGACACCGCGCTGGAGCTCTACACCCACGGCAGCGCCTGGTTCTCTTCGGAGCAGGGCAAGAAAGGCCAGATCAAGGTCGGGCAACTGGCGGACCTGGTGGCCCTGTCGGCGGACTACTTCAGCGTCGAGGAAGAGGCGATCAAGTGGATCGAATCCCTGCTGACCCTGGTGGACGGCAAGGTGGTCCACGCGGCCGGCGACTTCGCCAAACTGGCTCCGCCGAGCCTGCCGGTGACCCCGGACTGGTCGCCGGTGGCCAAGGTGCCGGGGCACTGGAAACCCAACGCACCGCTGCAGAACCAGGTGCACCAATGCAGCGGACCGTGCGCGGTGCATGCCCACGGGCACCAGAAGGCGCGCATGTCCAATGTGCCGGTGAGTGACTTCCAGGGGTTCTGGGGGGCGTTTGGGTGTTCGTGTTTTGCGTTCTGAGGTATCTGTAGCGGCACGGTACGCTTGTGTTTGTACGGATTAAACACAGTCTTGACGATTCAACTGAGCCCGGACCTGGTCCGGGCTTTTTTGTATTCTGGGGCTGGCTGTTGTGGCGTGAGTGCTTGTGTGAGGCTTACTGGCTAAGTAGGAGGGGCTCAGGAGTGAGTGGATTGAACATGCGTACTGCTGGTTTTAGGGCGAGTATCAGTTTCTTGTCCCCAGATAGTGGTGGGCGTTTGACTATGCCAGAGGGTGATGGCTATGCACCTTACCTTCGTACGGACTCTCTGGATGAGGGCTTGGCGGTGCGGATAATCGGCATTCCAGAGGGTGCCAGTTTTGCTTCTCTGCTCTCTGTCGAGGTTGAACTCACCTATCATCGGTTTTTGAGTTATGGGGAGCTGCAACTGGGTCAAGGATTTTATCTGACTGAAGGTTCGAAGCGGGTTGCTGAAGGCGTTATAGAGTCCCTATTGAGGTATTAGCGGGTTCATTGCACCGGCAATATTGGTAAAAGTGGGGAATGGATATGGAGTCGTGGGTGTTTCCAAAGTTGAAATTCCCTTCAATGAGGGAGGAGTTGATTGGCTACTTGCGAGGGCTCTCAGATATTAACTACCAATATCGAGCCTGGGTTCACAGGGAGGCTTCAGATACGTTTTATGACGAACTTGATTATGCCATTCATTTTTTATTCGATGATACAGGCTTAGCAACGGATGCCCGCTCCTGGATTGGACTTGTACTGCTGGGGGAGGCAGAAGTGCAAGCGGTTGAAGATGTTGTCAGGAACATTAATGAACTGTTTCTCTTGCATGGGATAGACCTGGAAGATGCAGAGTATCTGGCAACACCGACGTGGATGAGAGTTGTCGAATCTTCGAAGGAAGCCTTGGCGGTGTTCTTGAGATAAAAAGTGTTGTAAGTTTTACGGGTGTAGAGGTTTTGCCATCTATCGTGATAACGGTCTCGTAGTGTGTAGGTGGTTTGTATTTTTTTATTTTCTTTAGGTGCAAGGTTTATTGGTGGTTGCAGGTTTTGGTTTTTAATGTGTCGGATGTTGTGAGATGAAGAGGGTTTGAAATATTTAATTAAGGACAGTCATGATGAAGAATTCCTCTCTTGTAACCTGTGACTCCTGCGGGGGCGAACTGTCTTTGTTGAGTGAGGGGCGTTGCGAAGGATTAAGGTGCTCCTGTTGTGGTTGGTCGTTGGTCACTACACGTTTTCCAGATATTGAGGTGGATGATCAGGAATATAAAGTTTTCTGTAGCGGAGACTATAGTGACCTGGCTCATGTAAGGGCAGTGTCAGAAGTGGTGAGCTGTAATTTTTTGATGTCAAGAGAGGTCCTTCGGGATGAGTCTTATTTAGTGTTTTCTGGTCCGGCAGTTGAAGTTGTAAGAGTCAAGAGGCGGCTTGAGTCTGTTGGAGTGGAATGTGTAATAAAACCTGATTTTAACTGGAGCTGATCTCAGGGTTTGATGCAAGGATGATGTGAAAATATATTAGTACTGTTGTGAAGGGGAGAGCATGGAGAGCCCGGAAGCTTTGTATGATGGTCTTTTAATCCGACCTGTTGGTGGTGGGCTTGTCGAACTGACGGGATGGTTGGTAATTATTGACTACAGATTGTTTATTGTCGCAGATGCTCATGACAAGGCTAAAAGAATTGAGTTCTTTGACTCAGCGGTTGTTTTTTCCGTGGAGGAAAAGATTTCTCCTTTGGGAGGCGGGGATAGTTTTATTTTTCATAGGGCAAAAGTTGTTGGGTGGCTCGTGGAAGCCAAGCCTCCAAAGATCAAGCCAGTGACTCTAAATGTCGAGGAGAGGACGGGTGAGGTTGTTTCTATTGATCTTGAGAGTAAAAGTAGTAACAAAGCTAGGTATGACGAATTTCTCAGGCACAGAGATGTGATCTCTTCTGTCGATTGGCTCGATTTCTACAAGAAAAATTAGTCCAGAAGAGAAGGTGCGCCGTTATTAGGTCTAGCGGTAGTGCTGGGTAGATCCCGGATCTGTCGTGTGATTCTCTTTGCCGACAAGCAAGCCCCCTGGGCAGAGATTCGAATAATTTGAGTTAATAAAAAGAGGCGCTCTGAAGAGCGCCCCATTTTTGTTGTTGTATCAAAAAATTTTAATCAGCTAATTGACCGCACTACTCAACAAAACCGATCAATAACCCGAACTTCCGATTTGTCCCGCAGCGATTGCCATTCGGCTTTCAGGGTCTCCAGTACCCGGCCGATGAAATCCTTGTCGGCGGCGGCTTTCTTGCCGACGTAGCCCTGGCCGCGGCGGTACATCTTCAGGCGGGCCGCGAGTTCCCGGTTGCTCTGGTCGAACTCTGCTTCATGGCGATGGGGCGACAGGCAGTCGATGTGCACTTGGCCCGACTTGGCAATCCACAGGATGTGGCTGTCGTGGCTGTCTTTCTGTGCGGCGAACATACGTGCCAATTCATCAATAGTGGGTTGATTATTAAGATTCATTTGTAGCCCCCTTGACCATTTATCGATCTATCTAAGTTGATTCGCTAATTCATCTTGCTACGTCGGTAAGTTGAACCCTGATACCGGAAACAGGGCGACAGAGGGTGTCTGTCGGATACAGATAAGGCCCAGAGCCTGATGCGTGTAGTTGCCTTGATTAACTGCTACGCAATAGCGTCACAACGAAGAGAAGCAGCGTAAACCTGGATGAAGCTGCCGACATTCCCACCATCGGCCACAAGCATCTTGAAGAGTTTTCGCTGGCTTCCGGTCCTTGTACTGGACGATCAATGCCAGGTCAGTTTCATCAATCTGCCTTGTGGGCAGTACACATCCGGGTCACAGCTCGGCGGTCAGACGAGCTTGCTCATATCACCTTTGCCTCGTCCCCCGATCGGGGAGACGTCTGCATCATGCAAGGGCGAAATCCTCTCGTCAACGGTTTTGTAGTGAAATTTTTCAAGCACTACATATTGTCTGACAAAAGCCGGAAAGCCATTATCCAGCCACCCCAATGCAGGCCTGGGCAGGTAGAATCGGCGCCTTGAAATGTTCCTGAGGTTGCAGTGGTGGATGTACAACAAGGCTTCGTCCTGACCCGGCACTGGCGCGACACGCCGGCGGGCACGGAAGTCGAATTCTGGCTGGCCACCGATCAGGGGCCGCGGCGGATCCGCTTGCCGTTGCAGACTTCCGTCGCCTTTGTCCCGGCGGTGCAGCGTCCCCAGGCCGAACGCTTGCTGGCGGACGACCCGGATGTCGAGCTGCGCCCCCTGCAACTGCGCGACTTCCATCAGCGCCCGGTGCTGGGCCTGTACTGCCCGCAGCACAATCAGCTGATACGCCTGGACAAAACCCTGCGCCGCGCCGGAGTCGAGGTATTCGAGGCCGATGTCCGGCCGCCCGAGCGCTACCTGATGGAGCGCTTCATCACCGCGCCGGTGTCTTTCGGCGGCCTGCCTGGGCCCGACGGTCTGCTGCTGGAAGCGCAGATGAAGGCGGCGCCGGACTACCGCCCAACCCTCAAGCTGGTGTCCCTGGACATCGAGACCAGCGAACGTGGCGAGTTGTACTCCATCGCCCTGGAAGGCTGCGGCCAGCGCCAGGTGTACATGCTCGGCAAGGCCCGGGAAGACGACAGCGCGGTGGATTTCGACCTGGAGTTCTGCGCCAGCCGCGAGCAGTTGCTGCAGAAGCTCAACCAATGGCTGGCCGACCACGACCCTGACGCGATCATTGGCTGGAACCTGGTGCAGTTCGACCTGCGGGTGCTCCACGAGCATGCCCGGCGCCTGGCGGTGCCTCTGCGCCTGGGACGTGGCGGCGAGGAAATGCAGTGGCGCGAGCACGGCAGTCGTACCCACTATTTCGCCTCGGCCGCCGGCCGCTTGATCATCGACGGCATCGAGGCTCTGCGTTCAGCGACCTGGAGCTTCCCGTCCTTCAGCCTGGAAAACGTGGCTCAGACGCTGCTGGGGGAGGGCAAGTCGATCGACAACCCCTACCAGCGCATGGACGAAATCAACCGCATGTTCGCCGAGGACAAGCCGGCCCTGGCCCGCTACAACCTCAAGGATTGCGAGCTGGTGACGCGGATCTTCGCCAAGACCGAGCTGCTGACCTTCCTGCTGGAGCGGGCCACGGTCACCGGGCTGCCCGCCGACCGCAGCGGCGGTTCGGTGGCGGCCTTCACCCACCTGTACATGCCGCTGATGCATCGCCAGGGTTTTGTTGCGCCCAACCTGGGCGAACTGCCGCCCCAGGCCAGCCCCGGCGGCTTTGTCATGGATTCGCGGCCCGGGCTCTACGAGTCGGTGCTGGTGCTGGACTACAAGAGCCTGTACCCGTCGATCATCCGCAGTTTCCTGATCGACCCGGTGGGCCTGGTGGAAGGCCTGCGCCAACCGGACGAGCAGCATTCGGTGGCGGGTTTTCGCGGCGCGCGCTTCTCCCGCACCCGGCATTGCCTGCCCTCGATCGTGACCCGGGTCGCCGAGGGCCGCGAGGTGGCCAAGCGCGAGCACAACGCGCCGCTGTCCCAGGCCTTGAAGATCATCATGAACGCCTTCTACGGGGTGCTGGGTTCCAGCGGTTGTCGCTTTTTCGACCCGCGCCTGGCGTCCTCCATCACCCTGCGCGGCCACGAGATCATGGCCCGCACCCGGCAGTTGATCGAAGCCCAGGGGCATCAGGTGATTTATGGCGATACCGACTCGACCTTCGTCTGGCTCGGCAGCCTGCATGACGAGGAGCAGGCGGCGTCGATCGGCCGTGCGCTGGTGGCTCACGTCAACCAGTGGTGGCGCGAGCATCTGCAGCAACAGTACGGCCTGGAAAGCGCCCTGGAGTTGCAGTTCGAAACCCACTACAAGCGCTTTCTGATGCCCACCATCCGCGGCGCCGAGGAGGGCAGCAAAAAGCGTTACGCCGGCCTGGTGCAGCGCGCCGATGGCAGCCAGGAGATGGTCTACAAGGGCCTGGAAACCGTGCGTACCGACTGGTCGCCCCTGGCTCGGGAGTTTCAGCAGGAGCTGTACCAGCGGATCTTCCACCGCCAGCCCTACCAGGACTATGTGCGCGACTACGTGCAACGCACCCTGGGCGGGCAACTGGACGACTTGCTGATCTACCGCAAGCGCCTGCGCCGCCCGCTGGATGACTACGAGCGCAACGTGCCGCCGCATGTCCGCGCCGCGCGCCTGGCTGATGACTACAACCGCGAGCAGGGTCGCCCGTTGCAGTACCAGAACGGCGGCTGGATCAGCTACGTGATCACCCTGGCCGGCCCCGAGCCCATGGAAAACCGCCGCGCCGCGATCGACTACGAGCACTACCTGACCCGGCAATTGCAGCCAGTGGCAGACGCCATTCTGCCGTTCGTGCAGGACGATTTCAGCACCCTGGTGGGTGGCCAGATGGGGCTGTTCTGAGGCGCTTCAATCGACCACGAACAGCTTGGCCCCCAGGGGGCTGAACGAGCGATGCGGCTCGGCGTTGTCCGCCACCTGGTAGCTCATGCCCGGGGTCAGCACGAAGCGCCGGCCGTCCTCCAGTTCGGTGTGCAGCTCGCCTTCCAGGCACAGCAGGATGTGGCCCTTGGAACACCAGTGGTCGGCCAGGTAGCCCGGGGTGTATTCCACCATGCGCACGCGGATCGCGCCGAACTGCCGGGTGCGCCAGAACGCGCTGCCGGTTTCGCCGCGATGCTCGGTGGGTTCGATGGTCGACCAGTCGGTGGTAGCGAAGGGGATTGCGCTGATGTGCATGGGCGGCTCTTGAGGCTGGAGAAAAGGTTGTTCAGTCGTCGACGGCTTCGCACAGACCGCTGGCGCCGTGCTTGTCGGTGTACTTCACGGTCACCGAATCGTCTTCCTCGACGCTGATGGACAGGCTCATGTCCGCGGTCTTGACCTGGAAATGCCGGTCATCCACGGCACTGCTCTTGACCTGTTTGCCATTGATATAGACCGGGCCGCCCTGGTCGGCACTGACCGCCAGATTGCCCGGGCAGGAGACGTTGAACAGCGGAATGCCTTCGGCGTGCGCCGAGCCGGCGAGGAGCATCAAGGTGCCTAGAAACAGGATTTTGCGCATCACAGACTCCTATTGGAAAAGGGCCGCGCGGCCCTGGTTCGGTGTTTAGCCTATCCCTTGGCGCCACCTCGTGCGAGCGGAATATTTACCCCGTGCCAGAGCGTTCCGGGGCTTTTGTCGGACAAAAAAAACCGTGGACGCTCAGTTGACGGATATGTCAGGTTTCCTGCGCCTCAATGGGCGAGTGATAGGACGATCTCGCAGGCGGGGTCGCAGGTGTTCTATCGGAAATTTTTTGTCTGAAACAAGGATGTAGTCATGTCAAAAGTACTTTCGGAAGCAGTCGGCAACGGCATCGAGTCGGCCTCCCAGGCCAGCCATGCCTACCAGCAAGTTCTGGCCTTCAGCCACTTGTATGACCGTGGCGGCAGCGCGCTGGTGAACGGCAAGCCTTCGTTCACCGCCGACCAGGCGGCGGATTCGATCCTGCGCAAGGGCCTGTCCTGGCACGACCAGAATGGCGACGGCAAGATCGACCTGAGCTACAGCTTCCTCACCGAAAAACCGGCCAACTACAACCCGGCCCTGGGCAGCTTCAGCGAGTTCAGCGCGCTGCAGAAGGCCCAGGCGCTGCTGTCCCTGCAGTCCTGGTCGGACGTGGCTAACGTCACCTTCAGCGAGGCTGCCAAGGGCGGCGATGGCCACATGACTTTCGGCAACTACAACGTCAGCACCGGCGGTGCGGCCTTCGCCTACCTGCCGTCCGGCGGCAGCTATGACGGCCAGTCCTGGTACCTGATCAACGACCAGTACCGGGTCAACGAAACCCCGGGCAACGGCAACTACGGCCGTCAGACCCTGACCCACGAGATCGGCCACACCCTGGGCCTGTCCCATCCGGGCGTGTACAACGCCGGCAACGGCAACCCCACCTACAACGATGTCACCTACGCCCAGGACACCCGCGGCTACAGCCTGATGAGCTACTGGAGCGAGGGCAATACCGGGCAGAACTTCAGCAAGGACGGCAGCGGCGCCTACGCTTCGGCACCGTTGCTCGACGATATCGTCGCGGTGCAGAAGCTCTATGGCGCCAACCATGAAACCCGCGCCGACGACACGGTGTACGGCTTCAATTCCAACACCGGCCGCGATTTCTACAGTGCCCATTCCAACGCCGACAAGCTGGTGTTCGCCGTCTGGGACGGCGGTGGCAACGACACCCTGGACTTCTCCGGCTTCACCCAGAACCAGAAGATCAACCTCAACGAGGGCGGCTTCTCCGACGTTGGCGGCCTGGTGGGCAACGTCTCCATCGCCCACGGCGTGACCGTGGAAAACGCCATCGGTGGCTCGGGCAATGACCTGCTGATCGGCAACGCGGTGGCCAATATCCTCGAAGGCGGTGCCGGCAACGACATCCTCTATGGCGGTGGCGGCGGCGATACCCTGTGGGGCGGGGCAGGGGCCGATACCTTCGTGTTCGGCGCGGCCTCGGATTCGACCTTCGACGCGCCGGACTGGATCATGGATTTCGTCAGTGGCGAGGACAAGATCGACCTCACCGGCATTCCGCAGTTCGCCTCTGGCGGTGCCACCCTGAACTTCGTCAGCGGCTTCACCGGCCACGCTGGCGACGCGATCCTCACCTACTACGCCGAGACCAACCAGACCAGCCTGATGATCGACCTCACCGGTCATGGCGCGGTGGACTTTGCCGTGGGTACCGTGGGCCAGGCGGCCGTCACCGACATCATCGCCTGATCAAGCGCTGTGCCAGGGGAGCGGCGCGACCGGCGCCGCTCTTCACGAGCCCTCAGTCACCCCCGCCGCCGCCACAACCGCCACCCCCGCAACCGCTGCTGTCGCCCCCGCCGCCATCGCTGCCGCCACTGTCACCGTCGCCGCCGAAACGCGAGCTGTCACTGTCGCTGCCACTGCCGGAAGCATCGCTGTCGAAGGAACTGCTGTGCAGGTCGCTGCCGCAGTGCACCAGCGTGGTCGTGTTGCCGTTTTCCGCCAGGCGCCGCAGGGACTGGCAGTCGGCGACGTAGTGAAAGCCCCGGGCGATCTTCAGCTTGGCGTCCAGGGCGAACAGCAGCGGCAGGCGGCTGGGTTGGGCGGGGTTGATGTTCTCTTCCAGGCAGGCCTGGCGCCAGACCCGACGCAGGCCGTTGTCGCTTTTGCGCGCGGCGTCCTGGCCGAGCACCGCGGCGGGCGTGTGATGGAGGAACTGGCCGAAGGCCTTGTCGCAGAACTGCTGGTAATCCCGGGTGTGCAGGATGAATTCATGCCACAGATCGTCCACCACCTGGGACGGCATCGACACGTAGTACTGGCCGCCCTTGAGGTAGGCCAGGAAGAACTGGCGCAAGCCCTGGGCCACCAACTGGCAATCCTTGAGGTTCAGGTGTGGATGCTGGGTGCGCAGGGGTTCGAACAACCGCGGCGGCAGGGTGAAGTTGCGGATATGGGCTTCCCGGCGCAAGGCGCGGAGGGCGTTCTGACGGCGCCAGAACACCAGGATCAAGGCCAGGGCCAGCACCGTGGGAAAGATCAACAGCATGTTCGGACTCCGCCGGAAAAAGTGCCGAGACAGTGGCGCAAGGCGGCGCTTTATTCAAGCCGCCTCGATGCTCCTGCCCGGGGTGGTGGGGATCGGGGACAAGGGCAAGGGAAAAACCGTCAGGGCCAACCAGCGCTTCTATCTTCTGCTTATGGCCGGCCCATGACCTGGCTGGCTCGGGATTACACACCACACGGAAGTCTCCCCATGAAAGCACGCAGAACCCCCATTGCCTGTGCCATCGGCCTGGCCAGCCTGTGCCTGTTGTCCACGGCGCAGGCCGACCAGGGCAGCGACACGGTGGCCCGCCTCAACCAGTTGTACAACGACACCCGGCAGGATTGCGGCGGCCCGTCGAAGCCGGCGTTCCTGTGCTCCGGGGTGCTGTTCCGCGCCACCTGGCCGTCCACCGACTATCAGTTCTACAGCATCAGCCCGAAAAGCCAGGCCAGCGGCGGGGTGTCGGCGTCCTACCTGCGCAAGGATTCGAAGTTCCGCAAGCTGGCCTACGGACTGCAGAGCGGCTTCATCTTCGACACCATCTTCGGCAACCCCAAGGACCACCAGGACTACGCGGTGCTCTGTTCCTTCCCTATCGACGCCGCCACCGACGACCGCCAGCAGCAGGGCTGCACCGATTCACGGCGCACCCCGGGCAGTGTCGAGAAATACTGCCACGAAATCGGCGTGACCAGCGCCGAGCAGTGGGGCGCCCACTACCGGCAGAACCGTGGCGATCACTCGCGCCAGTGTTCCTTCGATGTGCGCGACGAGCGCAACAGCGCTGCCGGCCCGGCGTTCTACCAGAGCATTCGTTCCATGGCGCAGATCGCCGCCGAATCCTTCGGCACCCAGAACGAGTTGCGCCTGGCCAAGTGGGAGGAAAAACCGCCGCAGTCGCCCTCGATCCTGACCCTGTTCTACACCGAGGACGGCGGCCTGGAAGGCGCGCGCCTGAACCAGATCCAGTGGTACAAGGCCGTGCAGCAGTACCTGCCGCTGATCAACATGAAGCTGCCGCAGACGCCCCAGCAGGACGCGAGTTTTGTCTACGACAACAAGAAGCAGGTGATTTACCCGATCACCGAAAAGAACAGCTGCGAGCGGTATGTGCAGAGCGCGGTATGGGTCGAGCGTGACGACCCGGGCTTTGGCAAGAAGGTCATGACCCTGGAAGTCACGCCCACCGATTGCGGGCGCAACGTCAAGGACAACCAGACCAACAACTTCTTCAACGAACTGGCCAGCGACCACTACCTGGACGCGCACTGGAAGAACAACCCGGACAACCGCGACAGCAGCGTGGGCAGCATGCGCCGGCAACTGGTCTGCCACTTCAACATTGCCCGCAACAAGCCGGAGTGGAACCTGGAGCCGTCGCGGCCCTACACCTCCAATGAAGACTCCATCGCCAAGGGCTGCAACAACACCTGAGGTCCGCCTGCGCCGAGCAGCCGGCTCCTACAGCCCCGCCAATGTCACTGACTGCTGTAGGAGCTGGCTTGGCCATCAGCCGTGGTTGATGTCCACATCGCGGGTTTCGCGCAGGCACAACAACCCCACCACCAGGCTGACCCCGGTAATCAGCACCGGGTACCACAGGCCATAGAAGATATCGCCGGTGTAGACCACCAGGGCAAAGGACACGGTCGGCAGGAAACCGCCGAACCAGCCGTTGCCGATGTGGTACGGCAGGGACATCGAGGTGTAGCGGATCCGCGTCGGAAACAGCTCCACCATCAGCGCCGCCAGCGGGCCGTAGCACATGGCGGCAATCAGGATCAGCGCCACGATCAGCAGCACCACCATGGGTTTGTTGACGTTCTGGGTGTCGGCCTGTTGCGGATAGCCGGCCAGGGTCACCGCGCCGCGCAGGGCGGCTTCGTCGAAGCCTTCGATCTTCACTTCACCGACGCTGACCTGCACCGGGCTGCCGGCCGGGGCGGCGATACTGCTGTAGGGCAGGCCCTGTTTCACCAGGAAGGTCTTGACCTTGTCGCAGGGGCTGTCGAAGCGCGCCTTGCCCACCGGGTCGAACTGGAAGGTGCAGGTGGCCGGGTCGGCGGTGACGCTGATCGGCGCCTGGCGGCTGGCCTGGTCGATGGCCGGGTTGGCGTAGTGGGCCAGGGCCTTGAAGATCGGAAAGTACAGCAGCGTGGCCAGCAACAGGCCGAGCATCAGCACCGGCTTGCGGCCGACCTTGTCCGAGAGCCAGCCGAAGAAGATGAACATCGGCGCGCCGATCACCACGCTGATGATCAGCAGGCTGTTGGCCAGGGCCGGGTCCATCTTGAGGAACTGGGTGAGGAAGAACAAAACGTAGAACTGCGCGGCGTAGAAGGTCACCGCCTGCCCGGCGTTGATGCTGAACAGGGCGATCAGCACCACCTTGAGGTTTTCCCATGTGCCGAAGGACTCGCGGATCGGCGCCTTGCTGGCACGGCCTTCTTCCTTCATTTTCAGGAAAGCCGGCGACTCGTGCAGGCTCATGCGGATCCAGGTGGAAATGCCCAGCAAGACGATGGACAGCAGGAACGGCAAGCGCCAGCCCCAGACCTCGAACTGATCGCCCGTGAAGTAACGGCAGGCCAGCACCACCAGCAACGACAGCAGCAGGCCCAGGGTCGCGGTGGACTGGATCCAGCTGGTGTGCAAGCCACGCTTGCCCTGGGGCGCGTGTTCGGCGACATAGGTCGCGGCGCCGCCGTATTCACCGCCCAGGGCCAGGCCCTGGAGCATGCGCAGGGCCACCAGGATGATCGGCGCGGCGATGCCGATGCTGGCGTAGTTGGGCAGCAGGCCCACGGCGAAGGTCGCCAGGCCCATGAGGATGATGGTGGCGAGGAAGGTGTACTTGCGCCCGATCATGTCCCCCAGGCGGCCGAACACCAGGGCGCCGAACGGGCGTACGACGAAGCCGGCGGCGAAGGCCATCAGCGCGAAGATGAACGCCGTGGTGTCGTTGACCCCGGCGAAGAACTGCTTGCTGATCACCGCCGCCAGGGCGCCGTAGAGAAAGAAGTCATACCACTCGAACACCGTGCCGAGGGACGAAGCGAAGATGACCTTCTGGCTGCCTTTGACGATGGAGTCGTCCACCGCGGCATTCAGGGACTGGGCGTGCTCTGACATAGGGGGGCTTCCTTACAGTGATTATTGTTGTTGTCCACTGCCGACGCCGTGACCGGCGCCGTTGTTGCGATTCACCGCGACCGTGCGATGAACCCTCGTGTGCATCCCGACCGCAGGAGCCGGCAAGCCGGCTCCCAGGTTCATGCCGGGGTCGCGGGTTCCTTGTGTGGGACGCTGCTCCTGGGGACGCTGGCGAGGATCAGTTCGGCAGCCTTCTCGGCGATCATCAGGGTCGGCGAGCAGGTATTGCCCGAGGTGATGCGCGGCATGATCGAGGCATCGGCAATGCGCAGCCCGGGAATGCCGTGCACCCGCAGTTGCGCGTCCACCACGGCGTGGGCGTCGCTGCCCATGCGGCAGGTGCCCACCGGGTGGAAGATGGTGGTGCCGATACGCGCCGCGGCTTCATGCAGTTGCTCTTCGGTTTGCAGTTGCGGCCCCGGCAGGTATTCGCTGGGCTTGAACGGCTGCAGGGCCGGGGCGCCAACGATGCGCCGGGTCAGGCGGATGGCGTCGGCGGCCACCCGCAGGTCCTCGGGGTGGCTCAGGTAGTTAGGCTGGATCAACGGCGCCGCGCCGGCTTCCACGGAGCGGATCTCGACCCGGCCACGGCTCTGCGGGCGCAGGTCGCAGACCGAGGCGGTAAAGGCCGGGAAGCTGTGCAAGGGCTCGCCGAAGCGCTCCAGGGACAGCGGCTGCACGTGGTATTCGAGGTTGGCCCTGGCCTGCTCCGGGCCCGAGCGGGCAAAGGCGCCGAGCTGGCTGGGGGCCATGGACAGCGGGCCGCTGCGGTCATACAGGTAGCGCAGGCCCATGCCCATCTTGCCCCACAGGCTGCCGGCGATCTGGTTCAGGGTGCGGGCGTTTTCCAGCTGGTAGATCAAGCGCAGTTGCAGGTGGTCCTGGAGGTTTTCACCGACCCCGGGCAGGGCATGGCTGACGCCTACCCCCAAGCGTTGCAGGAGCGGCGCCGGGCCGATGCCCGAGCGCTGCAGAATGCTCGGCGAGCCGATGGCGCCGGCGCAGAGAATGATCTCGCGGCGCGCCTTGAACTGTTCCAGGCGCCCCTGGCAGGTGGCGCGCACCGCCGTGGCGCGGCCGTCTTCGAGGATCAACCGCTGCACCTCGACCCCGGTCAGCACCACCAGGTTGGGGCGCTGGGCGATCGGCTTGAGGAAGGCCTTGGCGGCGTTCCAGCGTACCCCGGCCTTCTGGTTGACCTGGAAGTAGCCGCAGCCTTCGTTGTCGCCGCCGTTGAAGTCGTCGATGTTGCGGATGCCGCTCTGTTCGGCGGCATTGCGGAAGGCATCGAGGATCGGCCATGACAGGCGCTGGCGCTCGACCCGCCATTCACCGGCGGCGCCGTGCAGTTCGCTGCCCCCGGCAAAGTGGTTTTCGCTTTTCTTGAACAGCGGCAGGACTTCGTTCCAGCCCCAGCCCGGGTTGCCTGCGGCGGCCCAGCCGTCGTAGTCGGCGGCCTGGCCGCGCATGTAGATCATGCCGTTGATCGATGAGCAGCCGCCCAGCACCTTGCCCCGCGGGTAGCTCAGGCTGCGGCCCTGCAGGCCCGGTTCGGCTTCGGTCTTGAAGCACCAGTCGGTACGCGGGTTGCCGATGCAGAACAGGTAGCCCACGGGGATGTGGATCCAGGGGTAGTTGTCGCGTCCGCCGGCTTCCAGCAGCAGCACCCGGTGCTGGGGATTGGCCGACAGGCGATTGGCCAGCAGACAGCCGGCGGGACCGGCGCCGACCACGATGTAGTCGTAGGCGTCAAAGGCAGGAAGCATCCGTGACCTCTTCTTGTTCTGATTCTTGTTGCCTCATCCTAGTTGTTAGCTTTCGTCAAAAGAATGTTAGTTTTTGCCCACCCGCTGTGCGTTTTCTAACATCGTTGGCCTTCGACTCCGACAAGGAAACCCCCATGTTCGACTGGAATGACCTGCGCTTTTTTCTTGAGCTGCAACGCAGCGGGCGCCTGCTTACCGCGGCGCGGCGGCTGAACACCACCCACGCCACGGTGGCCCGGCACATCGAGGCGGTGGAGAAGGCCCTGGGCACCGCGCTGTTCGTCCAGCACGCCCAGGGCTATGAGCTGACCCCGGCCGGCGAGGCGCTGCTCAAGCACGCCGAGGCCATGGAAAACGTCGCCTTGCTGGTGCAGGAAGAAATCACCCAGTCCAGTGCGCCCCTGGGCAAGATCCGCGTCGGCGTCACCGAGGGGCTGGGGGTGAAGTTCCTCGCCAGCCGCATGTATGGCCTGTTCGAGCGCTATCCGGGGTTGGAAGTGGAGCTGGTGGCGGTGCCGCGCTTTGTCAGCATTCTCAACCGTGAGGCGGAGATCAGCATCCACCTGGAGCGGCCCAATGCCGACATGCTGGTGACCCGCAAGCTCACCGACTACTGCCTGGCGCTGTACGCCAGCCAGGCCTATCTGGACCGCGCGCCGCCGTTGCGCAACCGCGAGGACCTGGGGCGGCATGCCTGGATCGGTTATGTCGATGACCTGCTGTTCAGCCAGGAACTGATGTTCCTCAACAGCTTCTGCCGCAACCCCCAGGTGGTGTTCCACAGCACCAGCGTCATTGCCCAGCAGGAAGCGGCTCGTTCCGGCCTGGGAATCGCCGTGTTGCCGTGTTACATGGCCGCCGCCGATCCGCAGCTGGTGCCGTTGCTACCCGCGGAAAGCATCCAGCGCGCCTACTGGATCAGCACCCGCCGCGAGTTGCACAAGTCGGTGCGGCTGCGGGTGGTCTGGGATTACCTGGTGCAGCTGTGTGCCCGGGAGCAGGGCTTGCTGCTCGGGCCGCAGCCGGACGAGCGCGCTTGAGCGGCGTCAGAGAATCGGCCCGCAATGGGCCGAACTGCGGATCGGCGCGCCGGGCTGGATGTCGACAAAGCGCGAGCCGTAGGACTGCGGGTTCAGTGGCCCGCCTTCACGACCCATGCCAAGGCCGCCGGCGCTGCGGGTTTCGCCTTCCTGCAGCAGCGGGTCGAGGCGCGCGCGCCAGTCCAGCAGGCGCAGGCTCACCGCCTGGCGCCGTTGCAGGTCGCCGGTCAGCAGCGGGCTGGAGCGGTGCCAGAGGTATTTGCTGAACAGCAGGGCGTCGCCGGGATCGAAGCTGTCTTCGATGCGCTGCTGCTCGAAACTCTCGCTGAGCACGCCGGGAGGGCAGTAGATGTGGCGCAGGTGGTTGGACAGTTCGTTGACCGGCAGGCCCTGGGCCTGTCGCTCGGCCAGCAGGCGCGAGAACTGGAAATTGGCCTGGGCCGAGCACTGTGACAGCGGCACCCAGGCCATGCCGCCGCCCTGGCCTTGCGGGCGGACCGGCTGCAACGGCAACCACAGGCTGAAGGCCGGGTCCTGGGGGCGGATGTAGCGAAAGTTCAGCGAGTCGTAGTGCCAGGCAAAGCCCGAGCGGCCGGTCTGCAGCTCGAAGCTCTGGGCCTCGCTGACGATCAGCCGGCAGCCCGTGAGGCGGGTCAGCACCTGGGCGAAGGCCGGTTGCCGGTAGAGGCGTTCGAGGATGCCGATCTGCCCCAGCTGGTGGGTCAGGCGACTGAAGCCGTCGCCATGGGCGGGGGCGCTGGTGCGGCAGGGGCGCAGTTGGCTGTCGGCCAGTTCACGCAGGTGCTCGATGGCTGTCGGGGTCAGCAGTTGGCGCAGCTTGATGAAGCCGCGCTCTTGAAAGTGCCGCAGGTCGTCGTGCTCCAGACGCAGCGGGTTGACCAGGAGCGGGGTGTTCTCAGACAGGACCGATGGCAGGTTCACGGAGGTCTTCCATTACCGGGGAATGGGCCCTTGAGTATGGACAGCTGGCGCCGGGGCGGCAGGCTGGATTCGACCTCGAACAACGTCTTTGCGACATGCGCCGGGCAGGCTCGGTGCCTTAGCCGTCAGGCCGGATGTAGCGGTCCTGGGTCTGGATGAAGGCATCGAAAGCCCGGGAGTTGTAGACCTCAAGGCAGGCATGCAGCACCACCTTGTCGCGCCTGTATTTGCTGCGTCCCGAGGCGTGCTCGTAGGCGGCGGCCACGTAGTCGCTGGTGGCGGTGTAGGGATCGTGCAGGGTTTCCAGGGTGTCTTCGTTCTGCTGCACGTCGTACAGGCCTGCGCCCAGCACGCCGTACATGCCGAGCGCGTGGCCGACGTCCTGACGCATGGCCGAGGGCTCGGTGAAGCGCTCGGCCAGGCAGTGGGCCAGGCCGTAGTTCTTCAGCGACTGGCGGGCCGCGTCGACCGCGCTCGTGGCCTGGGCCGCGCTGCAGGCAGCGGTCAGCGACAACAGCCATGCGCTCATCCTGTTCACCCTTGTCACTCCTCGATAGGGACACCGGCCGGTGCGGGCGGCGGCAGATGGTCGGCGGCGCCCCGGCGCTTGTCAACGAGCGGCCCCGCCGCCGGCGCTACTGGCAGGCCTCGACGACCGGGGCGCGGGCCACGTGCTGGCGGGTCAGCAACAACAGCCCCATGGCCAGCAGGCTGGCGCAGCCGGCCAGGGCCATGGCCAGGCGGAAACCGCTGGTCATGGCGGCGCCATAGAGTTCGCCGAACAGCGGGGCGTGCAGTGGCAGGCGGTGCTCGGTCACCGCCTGCCGGGCCAGTTTGGCGGCGCCGTGGAACCCGGCCGCCGCGCCGGACTCGCTGAGCACCTGCACTGCCCGGGCGCTCATCAGGCTGCCGAGCAGGGCGATGCCGACGCTCATGCCGGTCTGGCGCAGGGCGTTCATGCAGGCCGAGGCGATTCCGGCGCGCTCCGCCGGTGCGCAGGCCATGACCACCAGCCCAGTGGCCGGCACCGCCAGGCCCATGCCCAGCCCCAGCAGCGCGAACAGCGAACCCACCAGCCAATAGGGCGTATGAGCGTCGAAGCCGGCCATGGCGCTCATGGCCAGGCCCACCAGGCCATAGCCGCTGATCATCAGCCAGGGCAGGGGGATGTACCGGTGCAGGCGACCGAAAAGCATCGATACCACGCCGGTGACCGCGAACTGCGGGAGCATGCGCAGGCCGCTGTCAGCAGCAGACCAGCCCTGGATCTGCTGAAGGAAGATCGAGAAGAAGAACAGGCTGCTGTAGCAGGAAAACCCGAGGATGAACGAAGCCAGGTTGGCCACCGCGAAGGGCCGCTGGCGCAACAGCGTGAGCGGCACCAGCGGCCGCTGCACTCGACGCTCCACCAGGATCAGGCCCAGCAGGGCCAGGCTCGCCAGCAGCCAGGAAGCGAGGGCTGCGCGGCTGTCGAAGCCACTTTCGCCGGCGACGATCAGCCCGTAGGTCAGGGCCCCGAGGCAGAGCATGCTGAGGACCTGGCCCAGCGGATCGAGCGCTGCGTGCTGGGGATGCTTGCGCTCGCTGATGCCCCAGCCGCCGAGCAGCAGGGCCAGCAGGCCGATGGGCAGGTTGATCAGGAAAATGCTCTGCCAGCCCAGGTGTTCCAGCAGCAGGCCACCCAGCAACGGGCCGAGGATCAGTGCCAGGGCGCTGAACGCCGACCAGCCGCCGATCACGTGGGCCCGCTGCCGTGGTTCGGGAAAGGCGTGGCTGAGGATCGGCATCGCCCCGGGAATCAGCAGGGCCCCGGCCAGCCCCTGCACCGCGCGCCCGGCCAGCAGCAGCGCGAGTTCCTGGGCCAGGGCACAGAGCAACGAGCCGAGGCAGAACAGCAGCACGCCGATCAGCCAGCAGCGCTTGTGGCCGAAGCGGTCGCCCAGCGGCCCGGCCGACAGCATGCACGCCGAAAGGCAGATGGCGTAGGCATTGATCACCCATTGCAGGCCGCCCAGGCCGGTGGCCAGGGCGTGCTGCAAGGTCGGCAGGGCGACGTTGACGATGCTGATGTCAAGGGACGCAAGGAAGGTCCCGAGGTAGGCGGCGGCTACCAGGGCAGGGCGGCGATAGCGGTCCATGAAGAGTCTCCCGCAGGGGCTGGAATGGGCTTTCGCGGCGAGCATAGTATTTCGACTGACCGTCGGTCAATGGAAAATGATATCGATTCTCAACTCTCTTTTCCGTCGCCGTTGCCCTAGAATGTCGACCTTTGTCGAGCAGCCCGGATGCATCAATGAGCGTGAAGTCCTCCCCGGTTTCCCAGCCTGCCGCCCAGCCACGGCCGCGCACCAAGCCGGCCGAGGTGCGCCTGGAAGAGCTGATGACCGCCGCCGAGAGCCTGTTTCTCAGCCAGGGCGTGGAAGCCACCACCATCAGCGAGATCGTCCAGCGCGCCGACGTGGCCAAGGGCACCTTCTACCACTACTTTCCATCCAAGAACGAGCTGCTGGTGGCCCTGGGGCAGCGCTATACCCAGAACTACCTGCAGCGCCTGGAGACGGCCGTGGCTGCCTGCCCGGAAGACGACTGGGTGGCCAAGGTTTCCTGCTGGATCGGCACCAGCGTGCAGGCCTACCTCGACACTTACCGCCTGCACGACATCGTCTACCCCAACCACCATCACCACGACCGCGGCAACCCGGAAAAGAGCGCGATCCTGACCCAGTTGCTGGGTATCCTCGACGGCGGCCAGCGTGCCGGCTGCTGGTCCCTGGCGCAGCCGGGCGTGATGGCCTCGCTGATCTACGCCGGTGTGCACGGCGCCACCGACGACGTGATTGCCGCCGGCGAAGAAGATGGCCGGGCGCTGGCCGAGGCGATTGTCCAGGCCTGCCTGCGCCTGCTGGGCCTGCCTCTTGCGTGACGTCTCCACGGGTAAAAGGAACGCCCCCCCGATGAACAGGATCAAGCTCATGCTCGGCACCGCACTGGCGGTGTTCCTGGCGTACCAGGCCTACGGCTGGTTCTACTACGGCACGCCGTATCAGGGCCGCGACTACAGCCCCGACCAGGCCTTCTACTACCAGAAGTACCGCCTGTTCAGCTGGCGCACCTGGATTCCCACCATGACCATGCCCGGTAATGGCGACAGCTCGCGCTACAGCGTTGGCGGCTACTTGCGGGTGTTCAAGGCCGACGGCACGCCGGTGGGGCAGTCCTATGACGGCTGCATCGCGGTGGTGGAGGTGTTCTGGTACGACGATGCGGTGGGCGGCTTCGGCTGCAGCGAGCACCTGATCGCGCTGTCCGGGAAGACCACGTCGGACTGAGTGCCCAGCCCCGGCGCATGCCCATGGGCTATTGCTCGCGGTGTGGCATCCAGGCGCTGCTCAGCCGTGGGCGTTGATTGCAAGGGATCGACAAGGTGGCGCGCAGGCCGCCCTGGGGCAGGTTGTCGAGGCTGATCTGCCCGCCCAGGTGCCGGGCGATGACGCTGACGATGGTCAGCCCAAGGCCGGCGCCGTGAACGTTGCCGCGACTGTAGAAGCGTTCGAACAGCCGCTCGCGCTCCCCTTCATCGATGCCCGGGCCCTGGTCCTCCACGCTCAGCTCGAACTGCTCGCCGACCCGGGCCAGGCGCACGCTGATTACGCCGTGGGCGGGGGAGAAGTTCACCGCGTTGCTGATCAGGTTGTTCAGGGCGATGTCTATCGAAGCCGCTTCGGTGCGAATCGGATACTCGCCCTCGTCAACATCGAACGACAATTCCAGGCCCTTGCTCAGCAGCCAGGGGGTCAGTTGCACCAGGCTTTCGCGCACGGTGTGAGCCAGGTCCACGGGGTGTTCGGCATACAGCTGAGCCTTGGGCTCCAGGCGGGCCATGGTCAGTAGCTGGTTGACCAGGCGCGTGGCGCGGTCGACCCCGAGAATCAGCGCTTCCAGGGAGGCCCGGCGCTCCTGTTCGGTGCCGGCCTCCAGCAGGTTTTGCGCATGCACGCGCAACACCGACAGCGGGGTGCGCAGTTCGTGGGCGGCATCGGCGATGAAGCGGCGCTCGCGCCCCAGCAGGTCCTGGATCTGCGTGAGCATGCGATTGAGCGCCGCCTGCATGGGCTCCAGTTCGCTGGGCAGGGGTTCGAGCTGCAGCGGTTCCAGCGAGCCGCTGGGCCGTGCCCGCAGGGTCGCGGCCATGTTGGCCAAGGGGCGCAGCCCCCAGCCAATCGCCAGCCAGACCATGACCGCCAGGACCAGGCTGCCGAGAATATTCGGCCACAGGGTGTGGCGCATGATGCGGTTGACCAGGTCGCTGCGGATATCGACCCGTTCGCCGACCCAGATCCGCAACCCGGAGTCCGGGTCGGCCAGGGTGAAGGTCCGCCACTGGCGATTGTTGGGGTCCAGGGCGTTGCTGAACCCCGGGGTCAGGGTTTGCAGGGCGTAGCTGGGAGCGCTGGTGGTGCGCACCAGCAAGCTGCCTTTGCGATTCCACACCTGGAAGGCGATCTTGCTTTCATAGGGGTGGCCATCGACCTGGGGCATGGCCTGGCTCAGCGCCAGGTTGAAGGCGTGATACAGCTGGGCCTGGTCGATGCTGCTGTTGGGCATGCGCATGATGCCCAGCAGCAACCGTGCATGCTGGGCCAGTTGGGCGTCGTAGACTTCGTCGATCTCGTGGTTGCTGTCGTGCAGATTGAAGGTGGTGAGAATCAGCAGCCCGGCCAGCAACAGCCCGATGATCAGGGTCAGGGTGCGCCGGCGGATCGAGCTCATCGGCGTTCCTCTATCAGGTAGCCGACGCCGCGGATGGTGCGGATCAGGTCGGCGCAGAACTTCTTGCGCAGGTGGTGGATGTGCACTTCCAGCGTGTTGCTCTCGGCCTCTTCGTTCCAGCCGTAGAGCAGTTGCACCAAGCGCTCGCGGGTCATCACCCGGCCCGGTGGCGAGAGCAGCTCATAGAGCAACTGGTATTCCTTGGGCGTCAGGGCCACCGGTTCGCCGTGGTAGTGCACCAGCTGCGTGCTCGGGTCGAGGCTGATGCCGGCGTGCTCGATCAGCACCCGCGCGCGCCCGGCACTGCGCCGCAGCAGGGCCCGCAGCCGGGCCTTGAGTTCGTCCAGGTCGAAGGGTTTGATCAGGTAGTCGTCGGCGCCGGCGTCCAGGCCGGCAATCCGATCTTCGGTGGCATCGCGCGCGGTGAGAATCAGCACCGGCAGGGTCGAGCCGCTGTCACGCAGGCGGCGCAGCACTTGCAGGCCATCCAGGCGCGGCAGGCCGAGATCCAGCAAGGCCAGGTCGAAGGTTTCGCTGAGCAGCGCATGCAGCGCGCTGCTGCCGTCCTTGAGCCAGTCCACGGTGTAGCCTTCGCGGGTCAAGGCTTGATGGATACCTTCGCCCAGGGGCTGGTCGTCCTCGATCAGTAGTAAACGCACATCGACTCCTGTCTCGTTCAGATCATTTGATTTTCTTGCCGATCTCGACCAGCAACGCCTGGATCTCTTCGCGCCGGCCCTTGTCGGCCACTTCCCGACCGGCGCGCGGGGCAGCCTGCAAGGCCTTGAGCAGGGCCACCCGGGCTTCACCGTAGCGGCCCTGGCGATACAGGTGGTCGCCCCAGAAGTACAGACTATCCAGGCCATCGGGGTTCTGCTGCAAGGCTTGCTGGAGCAGTTGCTCGGCCTTGTCGGCGTCGCCGAAGCCGATCGGCCAGCCGGGAACGCGATCATACAGCGCGCCCAGGCTGGTGTAGGTGGAACCTTGCAGGGCCTTGGGGTCCAGGCCCAGAGCCAGTTCCAGGTCGGCCTTGGCGGCCTTGGCCTTGCTCAGGGCCCCCAGCCCGCCCTGGGCGCCGGCCCAGCTGCTGGTGACGATGCCCGACCAGATCCAGGCCTCAGCGACCGCCGGGCGCTCCTGGGTAAAGGCCCGGGTTTGCGTGGCGAGTTGTTCGAAGGCGGCGGCCCGCTGCTCGGCCGGCAACTGGTACTGAATGTGCGCCCAGCTTTGCTGGATACCGCTCAGACGTTGCTGGTCGGCGCTGTCCAGGGCCCAGGCGGGCAGGCTCAGGCAGGCCAGCAAGCAGGCACTGAAACGTCTTTTCATGGTTCTTGATGCTCCCGTTCGGATCGGACGCTGAGCCGGCGGATCAGTGGCAGGTGTTTGCGCAAGCCACGGTCCACCAGATTCGGCAGCAAGCTGTTGAGGCGCACGAAAAAACGCTCCGGCCAGCCCAGGTACAGCTCGCGATGGTCGCCGGCGATGGCGTGCAGCACCGCGTTGGCCACGGTCTGCGGATCGTCGACGTTGCTCTTCAAGGCATCGCTCAAGGCCTGGGCGGCCGGGCTGTTCATGCGGGTGCGGGTGGCACGCGGCGCAACATAGAGGACGTTGACCCGGGTGTCGGCCAGTTCCCGACGCAGCGCCTCGGAGAACCCGCGCAGGGCGAACTTGCTGGCGCAATAGGCGGCATAACCGGGGTAGCCGATGGAGCCGTAGGTGGAGCCGACGTTCACCAGCATGGCGCTGGGCGCCTGTTGCAGCAGCGGCAGCAGCAGGCGGGTCAGGCACATCGGCGCGCCGATGTTGACCGCCAGCATGGCGTTGATCTCGGCATCGTCGAGCTGCTCCAGCATGGCGAAGTGGTTGATCCCGGCGGCGTTGATCAGCAAGTTGATGCCGCCAATCGCCTCGGCGGCCATCAGCACCTTGCGCCGGTCGCTGAGGAAGGTCAGGTCCGCCGAGACCCAGCACAGCTGGTTCGGGTAGCGCGCCAGCAGGGGGCCTAGCGGCTCCTTGTGCCGGGCCACGGCCAGCACCTTGGCGCCGCTGGCGCACAAGGCCTCGGCAATGGCCAGGCCGATGCCGCCGCTGGCACCGGTGAGCACCGCGCGGGCTTCAGAGAGGCGCATGGGCAGCCTCCCCGACGCGTGGCAGGCCACGGAACATCTCGCTGTAGAGGTGGTAGACCACCTTCGAGGCATGGATCACCGCGGCCTGGTCGGCGGGGTCTTCCAGGCGGTCCATCAGGCGCCGGTAGGTCTGCATGTGCTCGATGTCCAGCGAGCCGTGGGAGGACAGGTAGCTGAAGGCGTTCTGCGGCAGCTGCAGGCTTTCCTGGATGCTCCCGGCGGCCATGGTGGCCAGGGCGATGCTGGTGCCTTCGAGCACGTTGACCATGCCGAACAGCCCCACCGGATTGCCGCGGGCGATCAGGTCGTAGAGAAAGCTCACCATCAACTCGATGGCCAGGCAGGGCTGGCCATCGCGCACGCGGTCGCGGTCGCCGCCGCAGGCCGCGATGTCGCTGAGCACCCACTGTTCATGGCCGTACTCGTCCTCGATGTACTCGCACACCGCGCCGCGCAGCCACTCCAGGCGCTCGGGCAGGCGCGCGCCGCAGGCCATCATCAGGGGCACGGTGTGGCGCACGTGGTAGTAGGCCTGGGCCAGGAAGGCCCGGTAACCCTCCAGGCTGACCTGGCCCGCCAGTGCCTGGCGAATGATCGGCAGGTTGAACAGTTGCCCGCGCTCTTGGGCGGTGGCTGCTTGCAATTGGTCGAAAAAACTCATGACGGTGATTCCTCGGAGTGAACAGTCGGGCAGAGCAGGTCGCGGTAGCGTTCGACGATGGCCTCGCGGCGTGGCCGGCCGTTGTCGGTCAGCAGGCCGTTGGCCGGGGTGAAGGGGTGCGGCAGCCGGGTCCAGTGGTGGACCTGGGCGTAATCCGGCAAGGCCTCGTTGGCCTGGGCCACGGCGGCGTCCAGCTGGCTGTCGCTGCAATCCGCGCGATGCGGCCAGAGCAGGGCATGGTTGCGGGGCAGGGCCTCGCCGTAGACGAAGGCCTGGGCAATGTGGCTGCGCTGGGTCAGCTCGGCCTCGACCCATTCGGGGTTGACGTTGCGCCCGTAGCTGGTGACGAACTGGTGCTTCTTGCGGCCCTTGAGATAGAGATAGCCGTCGCTGTCGAACTCACCGATATCGCCGCTGTGCCACCAGCCATCGACGCGGCCGGTTTCGCCCAGGTAACCCAGGAGCAGCGAGCCTTCGATCAGCACCTCGCCATCGGCCGCCAGGTGCACCCGAACATGCGCCAGGGGCTGGCCGACGCTGCCCGGGCGGTGCTCGCCGGGACGGTTGAGGCACACCACCGAGGCGCACTCCGACAGCCCGTAGCCTTCATACACCGGCAGGCCCAGGCGCTGGGCGCGCTGCAGCAGCTCCAGGGAAACCTTGGCCCCGCCCACCGCGGCAAAGCGCAAGTGGGCGGGGTTGAACAGGCGTTGTTCGGTCGCGCCCACCAGCAATAGCAACAGTTGCGGCACCAGGATCAGGCTCTCGGGCTGGCGCTGGGCCAGGCAGCCGAGCAGGGTCGGCGCGTCGACCCCGCTGGCACCCTGGATACCCAGGGCTTTCTGGCTTGGCAGGCTGAGCATGGCGCCGGCATAGAGCGCGGCGTAGCAGCCCAGGTTTTCCAGCAGGATCCCCAGTGGCAGCAGCGCCAGGTGATGGCGCGAGCCGCAGGAATGGCTGGCCTGTTCCAGCTCCCGGGCCACCCGTAGCAGGCTGTCGGCGCTCAGGCACACGCCTTTGGGGGTGCCGGTGGTGCCGGAGGTGAAGGTCAGTTTGGCGGTGCCCGCGGGCATGCTTGACGGCCCGTCGAAGTGCCGTCGCCAGAATTCGCCCTGGCGCCGATAACCGGCGGCTTGCAGTGCCGCCTCCTGGCCGTCCTCGGCCACCAGCAGTTGGGCATGGCTCTGTTCCAGGCAATGCAGGCGCTGGGCGTCGGTGAAGAACGCTGGCAGGGTCAGGCAGGTCAGGCCTTCGAACAGCGCGGCCAGGTCCCACAGCAGCAGCTCCGGGCCGTTGTCCAGGGCCAGCGCCACGACCTGCACCTGTTCATCGCGCAGGCGTTGCTGGCGGTAGATCACCTCGGCGTAGAGGGTGGCGTAGTCCAGGCGCAGGCGGTCGCCCCAGAGCGCGATATGGATGGTTTTTTCTTCGGCGTGTTGGCGAAGCACTTCCTTGAAGCGCTGCACTTCAAGCGACATGGCTGTTCTCCTCGAACGACAGCGGCAGGCCCAGGCGGTTGAACATCCCCATGTTGCGCAAGTGGATGAACCCCGCACGGATGCTGCCCACGTGCACGGCTGGCCGGCTCTGGTAGTAGCGGCCCCAGTGATGACGGTCTTCACCCAGGCGCTCGGGGTCGGCGGCGCACAGGGTCAAGGGGCGCAGGCCCAGACGATGGAAACTGTTGACCAGGCCGACATTGCCGGTGAACGCCACCCATTCCAGGCCGCCCATGGCCAGCAGCCAGGTGGTGGCGATGATCGACAGCCGCGCGCTGCCGGTGTCGCTGGCCGCCAGGTTGCCCACTTCCACCACGCCCTGGCGTTCCACCGGGCTTTCCACCGGGCGTTGCGCGGCGAGGTCGATCAGGGTCTCGATCGGCGCATCCAGGTAGCGCTCCAGAAACAGCGGGCCGCTGCTGGCCAGGCGCACCCCGGCGACGGCGCACAGCGCGCCCTGGTGATCGCTGAGGCCGAACAGCTGCGGCATGAAGTGATGGATGTGGGCGCCGTGAACCTGGCGGAAGCGCTGGCTGACATAGGCTTCGAATGCCGGGCGCTGGGGCTCCCCGGGCAGGCTGCGGGCCAGGGTCAGGGGCGTGGCGGCGTCGCAGCCTAAGTTGAGCGGCAGAGGGATGTTCCAGTCGAAGCCAGGCATGGATATAGAGCCTCCCGAAGCGTGTTGGGGAGGAGTATCGGCAGGCTTTCTTAACCCAATCTGAAGATGGCAAAAAGACATTTCAGCGTTCTTCAGGTTGCCTTAAGGCTGGCCCGGCAAGGTGACGCTCCCGGGCAGCGAAGGGCGTTGCGCGGGGCCTGCGACGACCTGAATGACTCGGGCGTCCCGAACCACTGTGAGGACTGTGTATGACTGCTGAATCCACACCACTGCGTTACGCGCGACTGTCGATCCTGATGCACTGGTTGATGCTGGCGCTGTTTGTCGGCGTCTATGCCTGCATCGAACTCAAGGGCCTGATGCCTCGGGGCAGCACGGCCCGGGGCCTGTTTCTCGGACTGCACAGCCTGTTCGGGATCAGCATCTTCGCCCTGGTGTGGATTCGCCTGCTGGCGCGCCTGCAGCCACGGCCGGCGATCTCCCCGGCGCCGGCGGCCTGGCAGACCGGGCTGTCACACCTGATGCACCTGATTTTGTATGGGCTGATGATCGCCACGCCGCTGCTGGCCTGGCTGATGCTCTCGGCGGCGGGCAAGCCGGTGCCTTACTTCGAGTTCTTCCTGCCGGCCGCGCCGGTGCCGGTGGACCCGGACCAGGCGCGTTTCTTCAAGCACTGGCACGAGCAACTGGGCAACGCCGGCTACTGGCTGATCGGCCTGCACGCCGCGGCCGGGCTGTTCCACCACTACTGGGTAGGCGACAACACCCTCAAGCGCATGCTGCCGGGCCGCTAGCCGGCGGGCGCCCTCAGGGGATCAGCAGATCGAAATGCCCACTGGCCAGGCGCTCGCCATTGACCAGCAGGTGCACGCCGTGGCGCCCCGGGTAGTGGCGGCGGGTAGTCAGCTCGCGGATCTGCTGGCTGCGGCCCAGGTCCACCTGGGCCAGGCCTTGCAGGGTGAAGGTCTTGAGCTTGAACACCTTGCTCGCCGTGGCGCCGGAGGCCTTGACGTAGTCGATGGCGTAATCCACCACCAGGCGCTGTTCGCGCGAGCAGGTGGAGACCAGGGTCAGCGACAGGTTGAGGCTGTCGCCCAGGCGCAGTTGCCCGGGAGCCACCTGGAAACGGCTGACGTCGACTTCCGCCCGGGCCCCGGCGCCGATCAGCGCCAGGGCCTGGCGGTCGCCCTGCTTGATCAGGCTGCGCAGCGCGTGGCGAGCGATCCAGGCACTGTGGGGCTGTTCCAGCGGCCAGCCTTGCAGGCGTTGCAGCACCCACTGCGGGTGATCCTTGGTGATGTCGTTGAGGTGGTTGGCCACCGACTTGCGCACGTACAGGCTGGGGTCATTGCGCAGGCGTTCGAGGATCGGCGCCGCCAGCTGTGGGTCGGCCTGCAACTGTTCCAGGCGAAACGACCAGGGCAGGCGCGGGCGGCTGCCTTCGCTGGCCAGGCGGCGCACGTGTTCATCCGGGTCGTCGGCCCATTGCTCCAGCAGGGCCAGGCTGCGGGTGCAATCCTGGCGCAGGAAATGCCGCACGGCGAATTCCGAGGAGCCGAAGCCGGTGAAATACTTCAACGCCGCCATCGAGCGCTCGAAGTCATGCAGGCCGTAGCTGGCCACGTAGTGCGGCAGGAAGATGCACACGAAGCGATTGTTCAGGCGCGGCGCCAGGGCCTCAAGCAACGCCAGGCTGCTGGGGTAGTCCAGCTCCAGCACCTGGTGCAGGCTCTCGCTGACCCGCGCCAGACGCTGCATCAACGACCGCTCGGCGAGGTTGTGGCCGGCCTGTTGCAGGAAGCGTTGACGGTCGAAGGCCGGGTACACCGCGAGCATGGCGTCGGCGATGTGCTCCAGGCGTTGCCGGTTGAAGATTTCCTTGAGGGCCGGGGCGTTCTCTGGGGTCGAGCTCATGGTGCGTATCCATTCAAAGGCGAGGCGGCGCTCACTGTACACAACCGCTCCTGACAGAAGCTGTCGGTAGTCGTTGAAACGCGCCGCGTCCCTCGGCTTATTCCCCGGCGCCCTCAAGGCCGCCTTCGCCGGCCAGCCGGCTCCCACGAGGTGGCGCGGGGTGGACGGTTCAGCGCATCGGCGGCAGCGGGCTTTCGAGCTGTTCTTCCTGCTCGTCGGCCTCGAACAGCCGGGCCAGTTCGCCCCGGGCTTCCTGGGCGCTTTGCAGCACTTTGGCCGCGTCGTCGTAGACCGCGTGCTGGGCCGCCAGCAACTGTTCGTCGTGCTGGGTGAAACGCTGGATCCGCGAGTCGGCCTGGGCCTGGCTGAGCCCCAGGCCGACCAGGGTCCGGCGGCTCATTTCCAGGCTGGAGTAATAGGTTTCCCGCACCGCCTGGGCGCCCAGGTCCACCAGCCGGTGCACGTGCTGGCGGTTGCGCGCGCGGGCGATGATCTTCAGGTGCGGGTAGAGCCGGTGCACCTGTTCGGCGGTCTTGATGTTGGTCTCCGGGTCGTCGGTGGCGATGACGAAGTACTCCGCCTCGCCAACCTTGGCCGCGCTGAGGATCTCCGGGCGCAACGGGTCGCCGTAGAACACCGGCATGCCGCCGAAGCTGCGGATCAGCTCGATGGTTTCCACCGAGGTGTCCAGGGCCACGAAGGGGATCTTCTGCGCCCGCAGGATCCGCGCCACGATCTGCCCCATGCGGCCCATGCCGGCGATCACCACCCGCGGTTTGTCGGAGTCGATCTGGCGGTACTCGGCGGGCATTTCCACGGCTTTGGCCTTGGGTTTCAACCAGCGCGTGCAGGCCAGCAACAGCAGCGGCGTGAGGGCCATGGACAGAGTGATGGTCAGCACCAGCAGGTCGTACAGACGCGGCTCGAACAGGCCCTGGTCGCGGCCGATCTTGAACACCACGAAGGCGAATTCACCGCCCGCCGCCAGCACCACGCCAAGGCGCACCGCGCTCTCGCGCCCGAGGCCGCCGGCCAGGCGCCCGACCACGAACAACAGCGGCAGCTTGAGGGCGATCAGCAGCAGGGTCAGGCCCAGCACCGCGATGGGCGCGCTGAGCAGCAGGCCGATATTGGCGCCCATGCCGACGCTGATGAAGAACAGCCCCAGCAGCAGGCCCTTGAAAGGCTCGATCTGCGCTTCCAGCTCGTGGCGGTATTCGGAGTCGGCCAGCAGCAAGCCGGCGAGGAAGGCGCCGAGGGCCATGGACACGCCCACCAGGTCCATCAGCCAGGCGGTGCCGATCACCACCAGCAGCGCGGTGGCGGTGGACACTTCCGGCAAGCGGGTCTTGGCCACGATGCGAAACACCGGGCGCAGCAGGTAGCGCCCGCCGACCACCACCACGGCAATGCTGCCCAGCACCTGCAGGCCATGGCGCAGGTCCTCGGCGCTGCTGGTGTGGTGATCGCCGCCGGCCAGCACCGGGACCATGGCGATCAGTGGAATGGCGGCGATGTCCTGGAACAGCAGGATGGCGAAGGCCATGCGCCCGTGGGGGCTGTTCAGCTCCTTGCGTTCGGCCAGGCTCTGCAGGCCCAGGGCGGTGGACGACAGGGCCAGCCCCAGGCCCAGCACGATGGCGCTGTTCAACGATTGGCCGAACAGAAACAGCGCCACCACGCCGATCACTGTGCCGGTCAGCAGCACCTGGGCCAGGCCGACGCCGAACACCGCCTTGCGCATCACCCACAGGCGCTTGGGCGACAGCTCCAGGCCGATGATGAACAGCAACAGCACCACCCCCAGCTCGGAGATGTGACTGACGCTTTGCGGGTTGCCCACCAGGCCCAGCACTGACGGGCCGATCAGCACCCCGGCCAGCAGGTAGCCGAGCACGGCCCCCAGTTGCAGGCGCTTGGCCAGGGGCACGATGAGCACCGCGGCGCAGAGGAACACGACGGCGGCTTGTAGCAGGTTGCCTTCATGGGGCATCGGGGGGACTCCAGGTCGAACGGGGCGGGCAGGGTCGTTGCTCCAGCGATGATAAAACCCGGTCGGTGACGATTTCAGTCATCGGAGGGCACGATGGCAACGGTTGCCGCTTAAAGGCTAAAAGGGGTGTTGCTTGAGACTCGGATCAGCGTACGCAAGACACGTCCTGCCAGTGGCTGACGATGTCGTCCTTATCGGGTGGCAGGCGGTTGAGCAGGGCAACGGCTTCGTCCCCACGGTTGTAATAGACCAGGAAGTCACCACTGTCGAAGCAGATCCGAAAGCCGCTGAGCGTGGTGGCTCCCAGTGTTGGCCAAGTGTCGATCAGCCCCTGTAGGCGAACGATGGTTGCGTCGCGCAGATGGCTGGCGTCCAGGTTGAGCAGCAGGTCGCGGGCTTGCCATTCGCAGCGCGCGTCGGGAGCCAGGTCAAACCCTGAAGGTACAGGCATGGCGCATCGATCGGCGCCCACGCTTTCACCATCGCTGAGCAGGAACATGCCCACCTGGCTGCCGTCCTCGCAGTCCCACTGCAGGTTGCCGCAGTCATCGGTGTCTGCCTGCCCGTTGTAGAAATACTGCAGGTGCGTCAGTGCCCGCAGGCGTTTGCCCAGCGGGCTGGCGACAGCCTGGAGCACCTCGGGGCGGGTCGGCCGGAGTGAGGGCTGGTGTTCGGGCATGGGGCGCTCCTACAACGGGGGAAGTTGCCCATCCCACTGCGGATCCAGGCGCTGGATGCGCGCGGCCAGCGGCGGGTGGGTGGCGAACAGGCGCTCCAGGCGCAGTTTCACCCCCTGGTGGAAATACAGGTGGCTGTACTGGGCGGCGGCGAAGGCGCGCAGGCGTGAACCGGCGCTGCTGCCGCCGATTTTTTTCAGGGCGCCGGCAATGCCCTGGGGGTTGCGGGTGAACTGCACCGCCGAGGCGTCGGCGAGAAACTCGCGCTGGCGGCAGATGGCGGCCTTGATCAGGTTGCCCAGCAGGCTGCCCAGGGAGCCGAAGATCAGCAGGGCCAGGCCCAGCACGGCAAACACGATCTGCCAGAAGAAGCGGTGGCGGTCGCTGCCCAGGTGCTGCTTTTCGGCCTGGCGCAGCACCGCGATGCCGGCCAGGCTGAACACCAGCAGGCCGTGGATCACCGCCAGCAAGCGGGTGTTGAGGCGCATGTCGCCGTTGTGAATGTGGCTGAACTCGTGGGCGACCATGCCCTGCAGCTCGTCGCGGTCCAGATGGACGAGGGCGCCACGGGTGATGCCCAGCACCGCCTGCTCCGGGGTCAGCCCGGCGGCGAAGGCATTGATCGCGTCTTCCGGCAGCACATACACCGCCGGCATCGTCGCACCCGAGGCCAGGGCCATTTCCTCGACGATGTTCAGCAGGCGCTGTTCCTCGCTGCCCCGCGGCGAGTCATTGATCAGGCGCCCGCCCAGGTGCTCGGCGATCACCTTGCCGCCGGCCCGCAGGCGCCAGGTCTTGTACCAACTGCCCAGCACCACCACCAGCAGCATGAGCAGCGCCACGACCGCGACGACGGTCCAGTTCAGCACCTTGGGCTGGCCGTACTCCTGGCTCAGCTCGCGCCATAACAGGCCCAGCCCCAGGCTGCTGAGGCTGACCAGGGTGGCCACCGCCAGGGTCATCAACAGCAGCAGTTTGAGGGTGTGGCGCCGGGCACGGGCCTGGTGTTGAAAGAACTTCATGCAAGCTTCCGGGGGCAGGCGGCGCGGTTACTGGAACGACACTTTGCTGGCGTCCTGGATCTGCGCGCTGTCGGCGAATTGCAGCAGCGCGGCGTCGGCCCGGTGGCCGAACAGCCCGGCGAAAAACAGCGCCGGCACTTGCTGCTTGCACAGGTTGTAGTCGGTCACGGCGTCGTTGAAGGCCTGGCGCGCGTAGGCGACCTTGTTTTCGGTGCTGGTCAGTTCTTCGCTGAGCTGCGCCATGTTCTGCGAGGCCTTGAGCTCCGGGTAGGACTCCAGGCTCAGGTGCAGGCGGTCGAGGACCTGATCCAGGGCGCTCTGGTCCTGGCCCAGGCGGGCAATGCGCGTGCTGTCGCCGGGTTGCGCGGCGGCCGCTTGCAGGCTGTCCCGGGCACTGTTGCGCGCCTCGGCCAGGGCGGTCAGGGTCTGGCGCTCGTGCTGCAGGTAGCCCTTGACGGTTTCCAGCAGGTTGGGGATCAGGTCGTAGCGGCGCTTGAGTTGCACTTCGATCTGGGCGAAGGCATTGCGCAGGCGATTGCGCCGGGTCGTCAGGCGGTTGTAGAGGCTGACCAGATACAGCGCCAGCAAGGCGAGCAGCACCAGGGTGACGATATCGGCGGTGGCCATGGGATGTCCTTATCGGGGTGGGGCGTGGGGGCGGCCATGGTAACGGAAACGTCCCGGGCCGTGACAGCGCTTTGCTCACGTACCCATCAGGGATTGCCACGGGCCGGCAATTCTGCGAAAAAGCGCGCGGCGTGCGCCGGCCTCAAGGTCGAGCGGGGGCCTTTCATTCAATGAACCAGGGACAGGTGATGGACAAGATCATGCTCAGGTTGACGGTGGTCGACGACTATCCACCGGTTGCCAGCGAAGGGGTCTGGGCTGAGCTGCAGCCGGACGGTCTGTACCGTATCGCCAATTTTCCTTTCTATTCCCAGGACGTCTGTTATGACGACGAGGTTGCCGTCCAGGTCGAGGCCGATGGCCTGAAATGGTTCAGGCAGGTGGGGCGCAGCAGTGGCAACAGCACCCTGCGCGTGGTGTTCTTCAAGGCCGGCCGGGAGCGGATTGCGGAGGTGCTGGAGCGGATCGACGCCCTGGGTTGCCGCTGGGAGGGCATGAGCCAGGCCTTCTTCGCGGTCAATGTACCGGCCTCGGTGTCGTTGGACAGCGTGCTGGAGTACCTGCAGGCGTGCTTTGACCAGGATTGGCTGGATTATGAAAGCGGGCTGTTGCGTCAGTGACCGCGCAAAGGAGCAAGGGCCGATGAACTTGAAATTTCATGCCAACACCTACAGTGCCTATACCGAGGACGACGTGCAGATCCTGGGTTTTGCCGACGATGGGCAGCAGCCCGAGCACTACTTGCTGTTGCAGCGTGCCGAATGCTTCGACGAGCAGGATCGGCAACTGGGCATGGACACCTATTACGTGGAGCTGGGCGGGCAGGGTGTGGCCGGCTATGGCGGCATCGAGCAGCTGCAATTGGCCCCGGGGCGCTTGACCCTGCACTTCTCCAGCACCCTGGACTGGTGCCGGGGCGTGCCAGGCCTGGACATCAGCTGGGACGCCGGGCTGGCCAGCGTCGAGGAGGTCCGGGCGGCGCTCGGCGAAATGCTGCTCGGCACCGACACGCGCATTCAGCTTCAGCCCGGGCCGGGCGCGCCGCAGTGATTGCCAAGCCGCGGCAATTCTGCGAAAAAGCGCGCCGCAGTCCCGCGTCGGGGCCATCGTTGAACGGGAGTGAAGCATGAGCGACTCATTGCAGGTGATCGATATCCAGCCGGGGGACGGCAAGGCGGTGGTCAAGGGCGCCCTGATCACCACCCAGTACCGGGGCTTTCTGGAAGACGGCAGCAGCTTCGATTCCTCCTACGATCGCGGCAAGCCGTTCCAGTGCGTGATCGGCACTGGGCGGGTGATCAAGGGGTGGGATCAGGGCCTGATGGGCATGCAGGTGGGCGGCAAGCGCAAGTTGCTGGTGCCGGCGCACCTGGGTTACGGCGAGCGCAGCATGGGCGCGATCCCGCCCAACTCGAACCTGATCTTCGAGATCGAGTTGCTGGAAGTGCTGACCCGTGACGACTGAGGGGCCGGCGCAAACGTCAGCCGCACCCTCGACGCCGGCCAACAAGGCTTGCCCGGTGCTGCTGCGCCGCACCAGTGAGCTTGAAGTCTTGGCCTTTCACCACCCGCTGGCTGGCCTGCAACTGGTCAAGGGCACGCTGGAGGCGGGTGAGTCGACGGCCGCTGGGGCGGTCCGCGAACTGGCGGAAGAGGCGGGCGTCCTGGCCGAGGAAAGCCGCTTTCTCGGCCTCTGGCACTCGGGGTTTGCCGGCCAGGTGTGGGCGTTCCATGAGTGCCGGGCGCAAGCGCCGCTGCCCGAGAGCTGGAGCCACTTCACCGCGGATGACGGCGGCCATCACTTCGAGTTTTTCTGGCACCCCCTGGCCAGCCCTCCGTCGGCCCAATGGCACCCGCTGTTCCAGGCGGCCCTGAGCTTTTTGCGCGAGCGCCTGCTCGGCGCGGGCGGTGACGCCTAGGCCGGGCGGGTGGGTTTCACTGCCCCAGGCGGTACTGGTTGTTGCCGCTGCGCTTGGCTTCGTACATCGCCAGGTCGGCGATGTGCAGCAACTGGTCCATGCGTCCGGCATGGTCGGGAAACACCGCCACGCCCAGGCTGCTGCCGATGCTGTGGCGCTGGCTGTCCACCTCCACCGGCGGCGATAGCTGGCTGAAGATCTTCTCGCCGATGCGCCGGGCTTCTTCCGTCAGGTCGAGCCCCGGGGACAGGCCCTCCAGAACCATCACGAATTCGTCGCCGCCGATCCGCGCCACGGTGTCGCTGCTGCGCAGGATGCCTTGCAGGCGCTGGGCCGTGGCGCTCAGCACCCGGTCCCCGGCGGCGTGGCCGTACTGGTCGTTGATGGCCTTGAAACCGTTAAGGTCGACGAACACCAGGGCCACCCGGGTCTGATTGTGCCGCGCCTGTTCCAGGGCCCGGGACAGGCGCTGTTCGAGCATCAGGCGGTTGGGCAGGCCGGTCAGCGGGTCGAAGTGCGCCAACTGCTGCAACTGGCGGGTGGAGACCTTTTCATCGGTGATGTCGCGCACCACGCCGAGCATCTTGATGGTGGTGTCGTGCACGTTCTTCACCACGTTACCGGTCTCGCGCAGCCAGTGGATGCTGCCGTCGGGCCACACCACGCGGTATTCCTCGTCATGGTTCTCGCCGGTTTCCAGGCAGCGCAATTCGCCGGCGCGCACCCGATCCCGGTCCTCGGGGTGCACGCAGGAGCAGAACAGCTCGTAGGAGGGCACCACTTCGCCGACCTTGAAGCCGAACATGCCGTAGATCGCTTCCGACCAGTACAGGCGCTGGGTGTCGACTTCCCAGTCCCAGGTGCCGATGCGCGCGAAGTACTGGCTGCGCTTGAACCGCTCGGCATCGTCGGGCACGCCCTCGGCGAGTCTTCGATAGGCCTGCAATTGGGCCTGGGCCCGGCGTTCACGGCGCAAAAGCCACAGCGCCAGCACGGTCAGCAGGAGGGTCACGCACAGCAGGGACCAGACAGCAATCATGAGATTCTGGACAACATGGAGAGGTGGATCCTGAGGGAGAGATAGCACTTGGCTATGTTAATCCACTGCGCGAGCGCTACCGCAGCTTTTTTACCGAGTCGGGCATCACCTGGGGGCCGAGGGTCGGCCCCGTGGCGTCGGTTTCTTTGCCGACTTGCATTGTGCCGGGCGGCGGAGCAAGATGCGCGTCTCATAGGTATAGGGGGTATGGGTATGTCGCACACGCACGCACAAAAGGACGAACTGCTCAAGCGCGTCCGGCGCATTCTTGGTCAGGTCCAGGCCGTTGAACGCGCACTGGAAAGCGGCGCCGAGTGTGGCAAGACCCTGCACCTGGTGGCCGCCACTCGGGGCGCCATCAGCGGTCTGATGGGCGAGATCATCGAAGCCCATGCCCTGGAGCACGTGGCCAACCCCGAGCTCAGCGATGCCGAGCGGGCCCAGGGCGTGGACGAGCTGCTGGCCGCCATCCGCCGTTATTCCAAGTAGGAGCGCGCCATGAATCTGTCTCAGCAAGCGGCACACCTGGCCCACGATCATCAGTTTCTCGGGGCCGATCACGATGACAACGCCCGGCGCACGCTGTGGGTGGTGCTGTTGACCGTGGTGATGATGGTGGGGGAGATCGTCGCCGGCTACCTCACCGGTTCCATGGCCTTGCTGGCGGACGGGCTGCACATGGCCACCCACGCCGGGGCCCTGGGCATCGCCGCGGCGGCTTACGGTTTTGCCCGGCGCAATGCCGGCAACCGGCGCTTCAGTTTCGGCACTGGCAAGGTCGGCGACCTGGCGGGGTTTGCCTCGGCGATCATTCTCGGCCTGGTGGCGCTGGGCATTGCCGGCGAATCCCTGGTGCGGTTGTTCCAGCCGACCCGCGTGGCCTTTGCCGAGGCCACGCTGATCGCGGTGGTGGGGCTGCTGGTGAACATCCTCAGCGCCTGGCTGCTGGGGGGCGGTCACGGGCATCACCACCACGATCATGGCCACGGCCATCATCATGCTCACGAGCATCACGAGCATCACGAGCATCACGAGCATCTCCGGGCCCAGGGCGACAACAACCTGCGTTCGGCCTATGTGCATGTGCTGGCCGATGCCTTGACCTCGGTGCTGGCGATTGCCGCGTTGCTGGCCGGGCGCTACCTGGGTTGGGTCTGGCTCGATCCGGTGATGGGCCTGGTCGGCGCATTGGTGATTGCCCGCTGGTCCTATGCCTTGATCAAGTCCAGCGCCGCGGTGCTGCTCGATGCCAGCGATGAGCAGGTGGCCGGGCAGATCCGCGCCTCGGTGGAAGGGCCGGGGGATGCCAGCATCGTCGACCTGCATGTCTGGCAAGTGGGCCCCGGAGCCCGGGCGGCGATTGTCAGCGTGGTGGCCCAGGCTTCCCTCAGTGCCGAGGTCGTGCGTGCGCGCCTGGCTGCGCTGCCGGGGCTGTCGCACCTGACCCTGGAACTGCGCAGCGTCTGAGGCCCGGCGCCGGGCGCCTCAGGCGGCGCCCGAGCGGTACAGCTCCAACAGCGAATAGACCAGCCCCAGCAGGGCCACCGTCAGCAGCACCAGGCTCGACAGCAGCGTCACCAGGCGTTTGTACTTCAGCGAAAAGCCCTGGCGCGCCACCAGGATATAGGCCCCCAGCACCAGCAGATCGATCAGCACCCAGACCAGGGTCAAGAGCAGCGCACTGTGCTCGAAGCGGCGGCTGACCTGGATGAACTGCGGGAAGAACGAGACAAAGAAGATGATGTCCTTGGGGTTGCCGATGCCCACCAGGAAGCCGTTGGCCAGGCCTTTGCCGCCGCTGCCGGGTGGTTTTTCGGCAGCCGGCACGGCGCCCTGGGCGCTTGCTTGCGCCAGCCCTTGCAGCGCCAGCCAGGCAATGAAGACGCAACCGAGCACACTGATCCAGTGGATCAGCCGCGGGTCCAGCGCCAGACCCCCGGAGAGCATCAGCACCGCCAGCAGGGCCAGCAGCAACGAGGCTGCATTGGTGCCCAGGGCGGTCAGCCATGCCTGGCGCGGGCCGGCGTTCATGCTGGTGCTGACGATCAGTGCCACCACCGGCCCCGGGGTCGCCACGAGCATCAGCACGCTCAAGGCATAGGCCAGCAACAACGACATATTCACATCCACCGGATAACTCCTCGATCATGGGCAAAGGCCTTAGCCTGAGGGCTTTGTCGGGCGTTGAAAAACGCAAAAAGCTGTGACCTACTATGATTTTTAATCATGATGAGGCGTTGCCGATGGTCGAATCCCTGCCGCCGCTCTATGCCTTGCGAGCCTTCGAAGTGGCGGCCCGTTCCAGCTCCTTCACCCGCGCCGCGCAAGAGCTGTCTCTGACCCAGAGCGCCATCAGCCGGCATATCCGCACCCTGGAAAGTCAGTTCGGCTGCCGCCTGTTCGAGCGGCACGGGCCGCGGCTGGTGCTCACCGACGTCGGGCAGCGCCTGGCTCGGGAGCTCAAGGCCGGCTTTCGGATCATCGAGGACGCGTGCCTGCCACTGCGTGGCGGCAGCGGTCAGTTGCGTCTGAAGGCGCCGTCGACCCTGACCATGCGCTGGTTGCTGCGGGCCCTGGAGCGTCTCAAGCAACAGCAGCCGGAACTGGCGGTGCAACTGGCCAGCGTGTGGATGGATTTCGACCACGTGGATTTGCATGCCGAGCCCTACGACTGCGCGATTCTGTTGGGCGACGGGCACTTCGGTACCGGGGTCGAGGCCTGCAAGCTGTTCGATGAGTGGCTGATCCCCATTGGCCCGCCGGAAGCTGAGCAGGTACAGCCCTGGACCCTGGAACGGCTCAAGGGCGCGGCATTGATCCACCCTTCGGCAGACCGTCGTGACTGGCGCCGCTGGTTGCAGGCCCAGGGCCTGCAGGAGCAGGTGCGGCTGGACCGTGGCACTGTCTTCGACACCCTGGACCAGGCGATTTCCGCGGCCATGCGTGGTCACGGCCTGTCCATCGCCGACCTGCACCTGGTGGCCGAGGATATTCGCCAGGGCCAGGTCAGCCTGCCGTTTCCCACGGCGCTGGCCTCGGGCGACGGTTACTACCTGGTGTGGCTGCGGGGCAGCCCGCGTCAGCCGCAGATCGACGGCTTGCGCGCCTTTCTGCTGGAGCAGGTGGTGCGCATCGATGACCTCGGGCTGGGGTTTATGGGCCCAGGCGCCGCAAAGCCGGCGGCTATAGGTCAGGAAAGGATGAGGTAGTCGTTGTGCTGCACGATGCCCTCATGGGGGCCCGGAACCAGGTGCACATAACGGCCGTCCGCGAGGTCGATCGGCAGGCAGTCGTCGACATCCAGCAGGGCATCGGTGTGGGACTTGTGCCAGTGGGCAAGCATCTGCTGCTTGCCTTTGGCCTTGGCTTCGGCCGGGTTCCGGGCCACCACCAGCAGGTAGCGGTGGGCTTCGCCGAAGGTCGTGGTTTCATAGCCGCCCAGGTTGATGAAGTACAGGCGCGGCGCATCCGCCGCCGGGGCCAGGGGGCTGAGTTCGAGCCGGTAGCCCTCGACCCCGTCGACCTTCATCCATGAGTCGATGTGCAGCCCCGCGGGGCTGCCGAACCAGCCCTGGCGCAGGGCCGGGTAGGCCGCTTCAAGGCTGTCGGCCACCACGAACTGCACATCGTGGACTTCGATTTTCGCCCTGGGGTGCTTGCCCCCGAGCATCACCACAAACAGCATGGGCCTTCCTTTTTCGGCAATGGGGTGCGCTGCGTGCGTCACCATGGGCGCACGTTTTACCCCAAGTACGGCGCCGGGCCAAGGTCGCTCGCTGCAGCGTCAGTGTGCCTGGCGGCTGTCTTCGCGCAGCACCTCGAAGATCACCGCGATCAGGCCGTCACTGGCGGGCGGTCGCTGAACAGTGGAATCCGCCCGTTGAGCGAAGCCTGGTAGTGCCAGTCCAGCGCCAGCCGCGGCAGTTCCGGCGAGTGCAGCAGGGTTCGCAGCAGGCTCTCGACAATCCGCAGCGCCAGGTCGCGCCCGGGGCAGCGATGGGCTCCCGCGCCAAAGCTGAAGCCCTGCCGCGCCGGGTCGCTGCCGGTGACCGCGGCCAGGGCCGGGTCGTGGTTGGCCGCCGCCAGCAGCACCAGGATCGTGTCGCCGGCTTGCAGTTCCACGCCCAGCAGGGTGCAGGGCTCGGCAACGAAACGCCGGGTGTTCTGCACCGGCGGGTCGAGGCGCTGCCGGGCCAGCAGCCAGCCGCTGAGCCGGTGCGGTTCCTGGCGCAGGTGCTGGCACAGCGCCGGGTCGCCGAGCAAGGCGATCAGGCTGTTGCCGATCAGCCCCGCGCAGGCGTCATGGGTTTGCGCCAGCAGGCCCAGCAGATTGGCCCGCAGGTCGGCGGAGTCGAGGTCGCCGCGCCGCTCGAGGATGTCGCGCAGCAGTGGGCTGTGTTCGCGGGCATCGACCAGCGCCTGCATCTGTTGATCCAGCTCCACGGCCGCTAGATCGGCCGCCTGTAGGTGCGATTGATCGCTCAAGGGCGAGAAGCAGGCGACGAAGGCCCGGGTATGCCGGGCGAGTGTTTCACGCTGCTCGGCGGGCACCCCGAGCAGGCCGGCCACCAGCGCCACCGGCAGCTGAAACTGCCAGCGATGCAGGTCGGCGGCCCGGGTCGGTGCGTTCAGGGGCGGGCGCCAGTGCTGGAGTTCAGGGCCCAGGTCGACCTCGGCCAGGGCATGCAGGCCGGGCTCGATGGCGGCGCGCGGGCAACGCTGGCGCGGGCCGTCGTTCATGCGCATCAGGCGGCCGAACACCTGTGCTGCCGCCCCGTCGGCCAGGGCCTTGGGCACCTGCTCGTGCGTCGGCCGCACGCGGCAGGCGGGGTGTTCGAGCACCGCGGCCACCGCCGCCGCGCTGCTGGCCAGCCACAGCCCGAGGGCGGAGTCGTAGGTCAGGCCGCCGCGGGCGCGGAGCCGGGCGTAATAGAAGTCGTATGGGGAGAAATGGGTAGCCGCTCTGATCGCGTCCATGATTTATCTCTTTATTCGGCAGATGTGCAGGTTGCTACTATCCTCATCCTTTCGAAGACACGATTCGTCATGGAGCGAAATATGAATGTTGTACAAAACGATCGGGGGGTATCCAACGTCGCGGCGGCCATCGCCGAGCCGGCCCGCACCCGCATGCTCTGTGCCTTGATGGACGGCCATGCGCGCACCAGCACCGAGCTGGCGGCCATCGCCGAAGTCAGCACCTCTACCGCCAGCGCGCATTTGGCCAAGCTCAAGGATGCCGGCCTGCTACGTTTGCAGGTTCAGGGCCGACACCGCTACTACTGCCTCGGCGACCCGTTGGTGGCCCAGGCGCTGGAGGCGCTGATGGTGATCGGCCAGGGCTCGACCCGCAGCTTCAGCCCGCGCACCCCGGATCGCCTGCAGTTTGCCCGCACCTGCTACGACCACCTGGCGGGCACCCTCGGGGTGCAGCTGCATGACCGCATGTTCGAGGCCGGCTGGCTGCTGCCGGCCGAGGGGGACGACCAGGAGTATCGGGTCAGTGACAGTGGCGTGGAGTTTTTCCGCGGGCTGGGCATCGAGGTCGCCGAACTCAAGGCCTTGCGCCGGCGCTTTGCCTGCCCGTGCCTGGATTGGAGCATGCGCCGCCCGCATTTGAGCGGCGCCCTCGGGGCGGCCCTGTTGCAGGCCCTGCTGCAGCGCAAGTGGCTGACCCAGGACCCGGACAGCCGCGCCCTGACCCTGACCGCCACGGGCGGGCGCTACCTCAGCAAGCGTTTCAGCATGGCCCTGATCCAGCCGGCCCGGCCGCTGTCGTCCTCGGCGGTCATTGAGTTGCAACGCCTCGGGGGCTGAGCCCGCGAGGTCCTGTCCCAGGGCCAGCAGCTCGTCTCATTCAGGCTGCATGGCATCCAGCAAGTCGCGATTGAGCCCCAGCATGGCTTGCTCCAAGCGAGCCAGGGCGGCCTTGATCTCGGCGGTGGCGGCGCCCAGCAGGCAGGCCTGCTCCAGGTATTCGCATTCCTGGATCAACGCCTGGGCCTTGATGATTCGCGCCGCGCCGCGAATCCGGTGGGCCAGGTCGGCCACCCCCTGGTTGGTCTCGCTGGCCAGCAGTTCGCGGATGTGTATCAGGTCTTGCTGGTTGCTCTGGTGCAAGCCGCGCAACACCCGCTGGATGACCTTGGGGTCGCCACCGGTGAGGTGGTCGAGCTGCTGGATGTCGTAGCGTCCGCTGGGCTCGGGTGACTGCACGCGGGGCAGGGCGGCCAGTTGGCGCAGGCGCAGGTCGAGGTCGGGCAGGGCGATGGGCTTGAACAGGCAACCGTTCATGCCAGCGTCGCGGCAGCGCTGTTCTTCTTCGGGCTGGGCGTTGGCGGTGAAGCCGAGGATGTGCACCGGCGCGCGCTGCTGTTCACGTTCGGCCGCGCGAATGTGCTGGGCCAGTTGATAGCCGCTCATGACCGGCATGTTGCAGTCGGTGATCACCAGATCGAAGGATTCCTGCTGCCAGATCTTGAACGCCTCGGCGCCATTGCTCGCCTGGCTCAACGAATAGTCCAGGTACTTCAACTGCTCGCAAAGCAGCTGCCGGTTGGCCTGGCTGTCATCCACCACGAGGATGTGCAGCGGCTGCCGGGCGGCGACCGCCGCCGGCGCCGACGGGGTCACGGGCAGCGCCGCCGGCAGCGCGGGCAGGCGGCTCAGGCGCAGTTGCACCCGCACCTCGGTGCCGTGCCCGGGCTGGCTGTGCAGGGTCAGGGTGCCGCCCATCATTTCGCACAGGGTGCGACAGATCACCAACCCCAGGCCGGTGCCGGAACGGGCGTCCTGATGCTGCCCGAGCACCTGGCTGAAAGGCTTGAACAGCTGCTGCAGGTCGTCGGCGGCGATGCCGATGCCGCTGTCCTTGACCGTCAGCAGCAAGGCCAGGTACTCCGGCTCGCTGGGCCCGGTCGCCAGGCGCACCTGCACCCCGCCTTGCTGGGTGAACTTGATGGCGTTGCTGATCAGGTTGGAGAGGATCTGCTTGAAACGCAGCGGATCCACCAGCACGTCGTCACTGGCGTTGCTGTCCAGGTCCAGCTCCAGGCGCAGGCCCTTTTGCCGGGCCAGGCCGTCGAAGACCCGGAACACCGGCTCCACCAGCTCCCGCAGGTTGGCCCGCTCCGGGCTCAGGCTCAGGTGGCCGCTCTCGACCCGGGCGATGTCGAGAATATCGCCGATCAGTTCCAGCAGGTTTTGCGCCGAACTGTAGGCCACCTCGATCGATGGCCGGTCGAACTGGCCCTGATCGGCGCGCTTGAGCGCCAGTTCGAGCATGCCCAGCACCGCGCTCATGGGCGTGCGGATCTCATGGCTCATGGTGGCCAGGAAGGTGGTCTTGGCCCGGTTGGCCTTGTCTGCCTCATCCTTGGCCTGGGTCAGTTCTTGCAGCAGTTGCTGGCGCTCGCTGATGTCCAGCCAGCCGCCGATGATGCCCTGGATTTCGCCCTGGGCATTTCGATAGGGCAGCATCCAGTGGTAGATCCGCATCTCTTGGCCGCGGATGTGCACCGTGCGGTCAATCAGCAAGGGCGGGCCGCCGTCGAAGATGCTCTGGAAATCCTTGGCGAATTGCGCCGCTTCGGGCACCGACAGTTGTTCGAGATCGGTCCCCAGCATGCTCTGGCGATCGGCGCCCATGGTCTTCAGGTAGCTGTCGTTGCAGATCACCAGGCGCCGTTTCAGGTCACGCACGTAGATCGGGTTGGGCGTGCCGTTGATCAGCGCGTCCATGAAGCGCAGTTGATCGTTGAGGGCGTGTTCGGCCTGTTCGCGCTGGCTGACCTGACGGCGCATGGCGTACCCCCAGGCCAGGGAGATCAGCAGCAGGAGTATCGAGCCGGCGCCCGCCAGGTAGAGGGTGGTGCGGTAGTCGCGCCAGGACGGCGGGGCCACGGCGGCCTTGGAGCGCCAGCGATTGTTGAGCTCGGTGATGGCGTCGGGCGAGATGCTTCGCAGGGACTTGTCGATGATGCTGAACAGTTCCAGCTGGTCGCGGCGCACGGCGAAGGATTCGTTGAGCAACGGCAGGTTGAGGGTGGACCTGACCTTGAGCTGGTCCTCCCGGATGCGCGGCAGGTTGAAGCTGACGGCGATTTCCGCCTGCACGGCGGCGTCGGCCTGGTGGTCGCGCAGCAGCGACAGGGCTTCGAAGTTGGTCTGTACCTCCTTGATGCGGATCTGCGGATAGCGCTGGCGCAGCTGCGTCACCAGGGCATGCCCGCTGCCGATCAGCAGGGTCTTGCCGGCCATGTCTTCGAGGCTGTGCGGCGCGTCGTCGGCGTCGCGGGTGATCAGCATGTAGGGGCCGACCAGGTAGGGCCGGGTGAATTGCAGGTAGGTTTCGCGTTCCGGGGTGCGCACCCGATCGGCAACCATCTGCACCTGGCCGGCGCGCACGGCCTCGTTGAGGTCCTTGAAGCTGGGCAGTGCGGTGATCTCGAAGCTCAGCCCGGTCTTGGCCTCCAGCATGGCCAGCAGGTCGGCGGTAATGCCCAGGTAATTGCCGTCGGCGTCGAAGTAGGACATCGGCGGCAGGTAGCGGTGAATGCCGATGCGCACCACCGGGTTCTTTTCGATCCAGCGCTGTTCCTCGGCCGTCAGGCTGGTTTTCTCCATGCTCAGCAGCAGGCGGTCGCCCCAGCGATTGCGGATGCTGATGTCCTGCTCCTTGTGGATCGCTTGCAGCGCGTTGTCGAGCAGGCGCTGCAACCGTCGGTTGTCAGGCTCCACGGCAAAGCTGAAGCCGGAGGTGCTGGCCGGGCCGCTGTAGATGATCCGCAGGTAGTCGCTGTAGTTGCGCGAGATCAGGAACTGCGCCTGGACCGCATCGGCGAGTAGCACGTCGGCATCGCCGAAGGCGACCGCGGCCATGGCCGCGTCGGCGCTGGTGTAGCTGTCGATCCGGGCCTTGGGGTACATGGCCTGGGCCACGGGCAGGCTGATGGTGTCCAGGGAGATGGCCAGGCGGCGTGCCTGCAAGCCGTTTTTCAGCGACGGTGAATCGCCCTGGCGAGTGACCAGTGTCGGGCGATTGACCAGATAGCGCTGGCTGCGCAGTAGCTGACGTTGCTCGGCCTCGCCCTGCGTGACGCTGCCCATGAAGTCGATCTCGCCCTTGGCCAGGGCATTGAATACCTGCTCGCGAGTGTCGTAGGCGCGGACGCTGATCTTCACGCCCAGGGCGTCCGCCAGCAGGCCGACATAGTCGGCGGTGATGCCTTCGTATTCCTTGGCTTCGTTGACCATTTCCAGCGGTGGCAGGTTTTGCTGCGAGGTGCCCAGGACCAGTTCGCGCTTGTTGCGCAGCCATTGCCAATCGTCGCCGCTCAATGGCAATTCATGGTGATGGGGGGATTCATAGTTGAGCAGTTGCAAGGGTTGCGCGGTGTCGGCCAAGGCCGGTAGGCCTATCAGCCACATCAGCATAGGCAGGATAAAACGAGGCATCGGGGCTCCTGATCGAGTAACGGCACAAGGATGAGTCGAGGAGCAAAGTGGCAGGCTGCGTGCCCCGCCACACAAGGGCTTACCGCCAAGGCTGGAAGTCAATATAGATCAAGGGTGAGCGCAAAACCGGCTTATTTTCCTGGGATGCCGGGGCTTGGGCAAGTGCGCTGAGGCGGGCGGACCGAAGGTATCGGCGGCGCCTTGACCGGCTTGCGGTTAGCGATACGCTTGTGTCTATCCGCACTTTCCCAAGGCTCCGCTCGGCGACTGCCCTCGATGGAGTCGGCGGGCCCATGATCGGGATCACCTCGGCAGTCGCCGCCCACGCTGGAGCCGCGCTTGAACACCCTGAAGATACTGGTTCTGGAAGACCATCCGGTGCAGCAGTTGCTGGCCCTGGAGCAATTGCAGCGCCTGGGCGTCGTCGCCCCGCTGGCGGCCTCCGACGGCGCCAGTGCCCTGAGCCTGCTGCGCGAGCACGGCGCGGCGGACATCGTGCTCTGTGACCTGCACATGCCCGGCATGGACGGCCTGGAGTTCCTGCGCCGGGCCAGCGAGGAAGGCCTGGCGCGGGCGGTGATCCTCTACAGCCTGATCGAGTCCGATCTGCGCCGCGCGGTGCTGCAGATGATCAGCCTGCACGGCCTGATCGTCCTCGGCGACGTGGGCAAGCCGGCGTCACTGACGGCCTTGCAGGCAATGCTCGAACGCTATCAGCAGCGCCATCAGCAAGGGCCCGCGCCGGCGGCGCCCCGGCACGTCGAGCGGGTGAGCCGCGCCGAGTTGCTGCAGGGGGTCGAGCAGGGCCAGTTCGTGTCTTATTACCAGCCCAAGTTCGACCTGCAGCAGGCCACCTGCAGTGGCGCCGAGGTGCTGGTGCGCTGGCACCATCCACAGCGCGGCATTTTGGCCCCGGCGGCGTTTCTCGATGAGCTGGAAGCCGAAGGCCTGCTGGACCAGGTGTTCCGTCAACAGATGGACCAGAGCATGGCCCTGCAGCGCCGCCTGCTGGACCAGGGCGAGGCGCTGGAACTGGCGTTCAACCTGCTGCCCCGGCAATTGGCGAGCAGCGACATCGTCGGGCATATCCGGCGCGCCATCGACCGGCATCAGGTGCCGCCGCGGCTGCTGACCTTCGAAATCACCGAGGTTGGCCTGGTGCAGGCCCCGGCCATCAGCCTGGAGAATCTGGTGCGCCTGCGCATGATGGAGTGCAACCTGGCGATCGACGATTTCGGCGCGGGCTATTCCTCCTTGCAGCGCCTGTGCGAATTGCCTTTCAACCAGATCAAGCTGGACGCCCATTTTGTTCGCGAACTGGTGCGCCAGCCGCGTTGCCGGGCGGTGGTCGGTGCCTCCCTGGCCCTGGCGCAGAGCCTGCAGATGAAGCTGGTGGTGGAGGGCGTGGAGACCCAACTGGAGCGCCAGATACTGGTGGAGATGGGGTGTGTCCTGGCCCAGGGCTACTGGTATGCCCGGCCGATGCCCGAGTCGCAGTGGCTGGCGTGGCCGCGGGGTTCGGCCGTGTCTTGACCCGCCGGCTCCAGGCGCGGGGCTGGACGCGTGCGGCAAGAGTGGTGAAGCTGTGCGTCCTTCAACGTGGTCGAGGCCTTGCATGCTCATTGTTTTCAGCGGATTGCCCGGGACCGGCAAGACCACCATCGCCCGTGCCCTGGCGCCGCGCCTGGGGGCGACCTACTTGCGCATCGACAGCATCGAACAAGGCTTGCGCAACGCCGGCCTGGCGGATGTCGGCAAGGCCGGCTACCAGATTGCCCTGCAACTGGCCGAGGCCAACCTGGCCCTGGGCAACCGGGTGCTGGCCGATTGCGTCAACCCGGTGCAGGAAAGCCGCGAGGCCTGGCAGGCCCTCGCGGCCGGGCTGGGGGTGGGGCTGCTGGAGATCGAGGTGGTCTGTAGCGACCCGCAAGAGCATCGACGCCGGGTCGAGACCCGGCACGTGGACGTGCCCGGCCTGCGCCCGCCGACCTGGCAATCGGTGCTCGAACACGACTACCAGCCCTGGGCGACAGCGCCGCTGCGCCTGGATACCGCGCAGTTGTCGCCGGAGCAGGCGCTGCAACGGATTCTGGCGCGCTGGCCAGGCACGGCCTGAAGCGCTCGGGGCGGCATGCGGCTGGCCGCTGAACCGCGATGGTGCGCCCAAGGCCGTGGTTCATGGCTTCTCTGCGGTGCAGGGGCCGCGTGGGCAGCCCCATTGCAGGAAAACTCCCGATAACGGGGCAAGGCATGCGGCAACGCGGCTTTGTGCACCGATTCCGGTCGTGGAGCGCCAGCCACGGCGATGCCGTGGCCACTGGTGCTTGCTCGAACCGCGCCTTGTCGCGGTGTTATGTGTCTCTTTATTGAATCTATTTGTCGCTATTTGCCCATTTCTGGCCGGCGCCGATGAGGCGATGGCGCGGTGTGCATTTGCGGCATAGCGATTGCTATCACTGTTTCAAGGAGCGGCAGGGGCCGCTGCGTTGCAGGTACTCAGGAGGTGCTCTGCCACACCGGGGCCGCTGGCTCCTCAGGTTCAAAGCCGGGTCACGCACACACAGGGTTCAGATAAAAAGCCGTTCACGTCACGGCAAGGAGTTGGCTATGCCCCGCGCTTTTTTTGATGAAATGTATGCTGCCGATGGTGTCTGCCGAGCGCATTACCAGGGGTTCGCCCGCTGGCTGGCGGACACCCCGCTGGAACTACTGGACCAGCGTCGGCGCGAAGCCGACCTGCTGTTCCACCGAGCCGGCATCACCTTCACCCTGTACGGCGACGAGCAGGGCACCGAGCGGCTGATTCCCTTCGACATCATTCCGCGCAGCATCAAGGCCAGCGAATGGCGCACCGTGGAACGCGGCTGCATCCAGCGAGTACAGGCGCTGAACCTGTTCCTGGCCGATATCTATCACGGCCAGCGGATTCTCAAGGAAGGCATCATCCCCGCCGAACAGGTGCTGGCCAACGAGGGCTACCAGGTGGCCATGCAGGGCCTGGACCTGCACCGCGGCCTCTACGCGCATATCGCCGGGGTCGACCTGGTGCGCGATGGCGACGGCAGTTACTACGTGCTGGAAGACAACCTGCGCACCCCCAGCGGCGTCAGCTACATGCTCGAAGACCGCAAGATGATGATGCGCCTGTTCCCCGAGCTGTTCGCCGCGCAGCGCATCGCGCCCATCGACCATTACCCGAACCTGTTGCTCGACACCCTGAAAAGCGCCAGCCCCCTGGACCATCCCACGGTGGTGGTGCTGACCCCGGGGCGTTTCAACAGTGCCTATTTCGAGCATGCGTTCCTGGCCCGGGAGATGGGCGTGGAGCTGGTGGAAGGCGCCGACCTGTTCGTCCGTGACGACCGGGTGTACATGCGCACCACCGCCGGCGCCCAGGCGGTGGACGTGATCTACCGGCGCCTGGATGACGCCTACCTCGACCCGCTGTCGTTCAACCCCGATTCCATGCTCGGGGTGCCGGGGCTGATCGCCGCCTACCGCTGCGGCAACGTGGTGCTGGCCAACGCCGTGGGCACCGGGGTGGCCGACGACAAGTCGATCTACCCCTATGTGGACGAGATGATCCGCTTCTACCTGAGCGAAGAGCCGATCCTCAAGAACGTGCCTACCTGGCAGTGCCGCAAGCCCGCCGAGCTGTCCCATGTGCTGGCCAACCTGCCGGACCTGGTGGTCAAGGAGACCCAGGGCTCCGGCGGCTACGGCATGCTGGTGGGGCCGGCCGCCACGGCGGCGGAAATCGAGGACTTCCGCGCCCGGATCAAGGCCCGCCCGGAGGCCTATATCGCCCAGCCGACGCTGTCGCTGTCCACCTGCCCGACCTTTGTCGAAAGCGGCATCGCGCCGCGCCATATCGACCTGCGGCCGTTCGTGCTCTCGGGCCGGGAAACCCGCCTGGTGCCCGGCGGCCTGACCCGGGTCGCGTTGCGCGAAGGCTCGCTGGTGGTCAACTCGTCCCAGGGCGGCGGTACCAAAGACACATGGGTGGTGGAGGACTGAACCATGCTTTCAAGAACCGCAGCCGATCTGTACTGGATGTCCCGCTACCTGGAGCGCGCCGAGAACCTGGCGCGCATGCTCGAAGTCAGTTATTCGCTGTCGCTGATGCCCCAGGCCGGGCGCGGTGACGGCCAGGCCGAGCTGGCCATGTCGCTGCTGGCCGCCGGCACCCTGGACGACTATCAGCAGCGCCACGGCGCGCTCAACAGCGAGCGCATGCTGCATTTCTTCGCCCTCGACGAGAGCAACCCGGGCAGCATCTATTGCTGCCTGCGGGCGGCGCGCAGCAATGCCCACGCGGTGCGCGGGCGGATCACCGCCGACATGTGGGAAAACATCAACGCCACCTGGCTGGAGATGCGCAACATTGCCCGCAACGGCCTGGGGCGCTATGGCATCAGCCAGTTCTGCGAGTGGGTCAAGGAGCGCTCGCACCTGTTTCGCGGCGCCACCGCCGGCACCATCATGCGCAACGACGCCTACCGCTTCATTCGCCTGGGGACCTTTATCGAGCGCGCCGACAACACCCTGCGCCTGCTGGACGCGCGCTATGAAATGTTCGGCGAGGAATCCGAGGAAGTCAGCGACGACTCGGCCCGCGGCTACTACCAGTGGAGCGCCTTGCTCCGCGCCTTGTCGTCCTTCGAGGCGTTCAACGAGATCTATCGCAATGCCCCGGGAGCCGAACAGGTGTCCGAGATGCTGCTGTTGCGCGCCGATGTGCCGCGTTCGCTGCATGCCTGCGTCGAGGAACTGGACCAGATCCTCGGCGCACTGCCGGGGCACAACGGCCGCCCGGCGCAACGCCTGGCCGCCGAACTGAATGCACGGCTGCGCTACACCGGGATCAACGAGATTCTCGACTCCGGGCTGCACCAGTGGCTGACCGACTGCATCGGCCAGATCCGCCACCTGGGGCAGACCGTGCACGAATCCTATCTGGAGGTGGTATGAAACTGTCCATTCGTCACGACACGACCTACAGCTACGCCGATGAAGTCTGCACCAGCATCCAGTTCCTGCGCCTGACGCCCCAGGACAGCCCGCGTCAGCAGATTCTCCAATGGCGCCTGGAGCTGCCACGGCGGGTGCGCGCCCAGCGCGACCCCTACGGCAACATCCTCCACGTCATGACGCTGGACGAGCCCCACGGGGCGATTGTCCTCAGTGCCTTTGGCGAAGTGCAGATCGACCCGCAACGCGAAGTCGAGGGCGACAGCCAGTCACCCTTGCCGTTCCTGCGCAGCAGCCCCTTGAGCCAGGCCGACCCGGCGCTGAGCGACTTTGCCCGGCAGCACTGCGGCGCAGGCCGCGACCGCGCCGCGCTGACCGAGCTGATGCAGGCCCTGGCCGAGCACATGCCTTACCGCCCCGGCGCCACCGGGGTGGGCAGTACCGCCGCGCAGGCCTTTGCCGGCGGCGCCGGGGTCTGCCAGGACCATACCCACGCGTTCCTGGCCTGCGCCCGCAGCCTGGGGATTCCCGCGCGCTATGTGTCGGGCTACCTGTGCACCGAGGACGCCAGCCATCTGGCCAGTCATGCCTGGGCCGAAGCCTGGCTCGACGACGGCTGGTACAGCTTCGACGTGACCAACCGCCTGACCCGCCCCGAACGCCACCTGAAACTGGCGGTGGGCCTGGATTACCTGGATGCCTGCCCGGTGCGTGGCATGCGCCGCGGCGGCGGGGCGGAACAGATGCACGCGCAGGTGCAGGTCAGCTCCATGGTGCAGTTCCAGCATCAATAGGCGGCTGTCCGGGGTCAGTCGCGGCCCATGCACTGGCGACGGTATTCGTCCGGGGTGGTGCCCATCATTCGCCGGAACATGCTGATGAAGGCCGAGGCGCTGCTGTAGCCCAGGTCCAAGCCGATGCTTTCCACGGTCTGGCCCTGTTCCAGCAGGGCCAGGGCCTGCACCACCTTGAGCCGCTGGCGCCACTCGATCAGCGACATGCCCAGCTCGCGCTGGCTGCGGCGCATCAGCGTGCGTTCGCTGGTGTTGGCGGCGTGGGCCAGTTGCGGCAATGAGCGCGGGTCGCCGGGGTTGGCCTTGAGGGTACGCAGCACCGGTCCCAGCAACGGGTCGTCGGAAGAGGGCAGGTAGCTGCCGGCGCAGGAGGCGTGCCCCAGCTTGTCCACCAGCACTTGCAGCAGGCGCTGTTGTTCGGCGCTCTGGGGCAGCCCCGGCGGCGCCTGGCGCAGGTCGTCGAGCAAGGCCAGGACCAGCGGGCTGAGGCTCAGGGCGCAGTGCCGGGCGGGCAGGGCGGTGCACAGCTCGGGCGCCAGGTACAGCGAGCAGTGGCAGGCTTCGTGGCGGTTGAAGCCCATGTGCTCGACATCCGGTGGCAGCCAGATGCCGTACTGCGGCGGCGCCAGGTAATGGTGGTCGCCCAGCTCGATTTCCATCACCCCGCTGTAGGCATAGACGAACTCGCCCCAGGGGTGGCGGTGGCGCGGGTAGGTGGCATGGGCCGGCAGGTTGGCCGCGCGAAAGAAGATCGGCGCCGGCAGGGCTTCGCTGAACGGCGGCAGGTGCAGTTGTTGCGCGGCTTTGTTCACGGCAGGCACCGGTTGGCGGATAAGTGTTATGGGCTGGCGGAATAGAACTATATCTAGGAAAACTGTCAGGCGGACAATCCTTCATCACTTTTGCTCGATGAAGGATTCGCCATGGCCACTCGCCAACCCCTGGACGCCACCGCCGCTGGCCTGATGCTCGGCCTGTGCGCGATCTGGGGCCTGCAGCAGGTGGCGCTCAAGGCCACCGCCGAGGACATCGCGCCGATCCTGCAGATCGCCCTGCGTTCCGGCGGCGCGGCGTTGCTGGTGGGCCTGCTGATGCGCTGGCGTGGCGAACGCCTGGGGCTGGGCGATGGTCACTGGCGCCCGGGCCTGCTGGTGGGCGGGCTGTTTGCCCTGGAATTTCTTCTGGTGGGCGAAGGCCTGCGTCACACCACGGCCTCGCACATGGCGATCTTCCTCTACACCGCGCCGATCTTCGCCGCCCTCGGGCTGCACTGGCTCATGCCTTCCGAGCGCCTAAAGCCCGCGCAATGGCTGGGTATTGGCGTGGCCTTTGGCGGCATTGTCGTGGCCTTCAGCGGTCCATCCCCGGCCGGCCAAGGCGGCGGCAGCAATGTGCTGCTGGGGGATTTTCTCGGGGTGCTCGGCGGGGTTGCCTGGGGCGCCACCACGGTGGTGGTGCGCTGTTCGCGGCTGGCCTCCAGCCCCACCACCCGGACCCTGCAATATCAGCTGCTGGGGGCCTTTGTCTGGCTCGGCCTGGCGGCGTTGCTGTTCGGCCAGACCCGTATCCATTTCACCCCGTTGGTGATCGCCAGCCTGGGGTTCCAGGTGCTGGTGGTGTCGTTTGCCAGCTTCCTGATCTGGTTCACCCTGTTGCGTCGCTACCAGGCCTCGCGGCTCGGGGTGCTGTCGTTCATGACCCCGCTGTTCGGCATCGGCTTCGGCGTCTGGCTGTTGCATGAACCCCTGGAGGCGAACTTCATCGTTGGCGCGCTGCTGGTGCTGGCGGGCATCGTCATGGTCAGCGGCTACGAGTGGCTGCGCCAGCGGCTCAAGCGCAACGCCCAGGTCGCTGCCGCGCCGGCGAGCCTGCCCGGGAGCGGGCCACGCGCCTGAGGCTAGGCCCACTGGCCGCGGCTGGCGTCGGGTCGCCCGCGGTCTTGAGCGTGTCGTGCCCGTGGCAGTAGCTGCGAACAAGGTTTCGGACAAGGTTTCGGATCAAACATGGATGTTATAAGGTAACGTCCGATTGTCCCGCTTAGCCAAGCTGACGCCCACTCTCTGAACCTGACGCTGCGATCCCTCCCTATGACCTCTTCAGCCCATCCTCCCGTGCGCCTCGGCGCGCGCTTGCTGAGCATCGATGCGCTGCGCGGCCTGGTGATGCTGTTCATGCTCCTGGACCACGTCCGCGAAACCTTCTTCCTTCACCGGCAGGTCAGCGACCCCATGGACGTGGCCACCACCGAGCCCGGGCTGTTTTTCAGCCGTACCCTGGCGCACCTGTGCGCGCCGGTCTTCGTGCTGCTGACCGGGCTCTCGGCCAGCCTGTTCGCCCACAAGCACGGCCATCGGGGCGAGGCCAGCGCCTTTCTGTTCAAGCGCGGGCTGTTCCTGGTGCTGCTGGAACTGACCCTGGTGAACTTCGCCTGGACCGGGCAGATCCCGCCGAGCGTGATCTACCTGCAGGTGATCTGGGTCATCGGCCTGAGCATGCTGGCGCTGTCGGCGCTGCTGTGGTTGCCGCGCGCGGTGCTGCTGGTGCTGAGCCTGCTGCTGATCGGCGGGCACAACCTGCTCGATGGCGTGCATTTCGCCGCGGGTGAGGCGCTGCACGTGCCTTGGGCGATCCTGCATGACCGGGGCTGGATCGAGTTCGGCGATGCCTTGCGCCTGCGCACCTCCTATCCGCTGTTGCCGTGGATCGGCGTCATTGGCCTGGGCTATGGGCTGGGGCCGTGGTTCATCGCCGAGGCCGATAGCGAGCGGCGCCAGCGGCGGTTGCTGCTGTGCGGGCTGGCGGCGCTGGCGGGGTTTGTCCTGCTGCGCCTGCTCAATGGATACGGCGAGCGGCCCTGGGCCAGTGGCGACAGCGGCCTGCAAACGCTGATGAGCTTTTTCAACATCACCAAGTACCCACCGTCGCTGCTGTTCATCGCCCTGACGCTGGGCGTGGGGCTGTTGGTGCTGCGCGCCCTGGAGCGTTGCCAGGCACGCCGCTGGGTCGCGGTGCTCGGGGTGTTTGGTGGCGCGCCGATGTTCTTCTACCTGCTGCACCTGTATGTGCTCAAGGGCCTGTACCTGCTGGCCGTGGCGCTGCTGGGACGCAACCAGGGGGCCTATTTCGGCTTCGACTCGCTGGGCTGGCTGTGGCTGATCACGCCGCTGCTGGCGGTGCTGCTCTACCCGCCGGTGCGGGCCTTTGCCCGGCTCAAGGCACGGCGTCGCGACCTGGGGTGGCTGAAGTACTTTTGAGGGAGGGTTCGCCGGCACGCGTTGCGCAGCAGCCGGCTGGCCGGCGAAAGCATCCCCCGAACGCTGTCAGGGCCGCGCCGCGCGAATGGCCTCGCGGATTTCTTCCTGCAACTGGCGAGCGCCGCTGCAGGCCGGGTCGGTGGGGCCGTACTTGCAGGATTTATCCAGCACCTTCAGCGCCAGGTCGGCGTCGGGCGCTACGCCGATGCCCCGGCTCAGGTGGAAGCCGTACAGGGTGCAGGCCCAGGGATCATTCAGCTCACAGGCCTTGTTGAAGGTCTGCACCGCACAGTGCCGGATGGCCTGGTTGTCGGCGTCGGCGGTGAGCATGCCGGCGGCGCGGTTGGTGCAGCCGGAGACCAGGCCCAGGCTGCAAGCGCGCTGGTACAGCGGTTCATAGCCTGCGGCGGGCCCTTTGGCCTGTTGCAGGGTGGTTGCCAGCCAGTAGCAATCGTTGCCGTCGCCGGCTTCGCAGCGCTGCAGGCAGGCCCCCAGCTGCTCCGGGGTTTCGCAGCGGTTGGCCTGCGTGGCCCGTGTCGCGGTCCTGGCCGGCATGTTGTCGCTGGGGCATTGCCTGGCCTGGGCCTGCCAGTCCTGCCGGGCCTGGACTTTGGCGTACAGGGCGTCGATCAGTTCCTGGTCGGTGGGCGCGGCATTGGCGGCAAGGCTCGACAGCAGGGCCATGCCGAACAGGCAGAAACGGTAGAGACGAGGCATGGAGCAGAGTCCTTTCCAGAGGTCATGGGCGCGGGCGTATCTTAAGGATTTTCACCAATAGCTCCAGGCTGCCGATGGGGTGGCGAGAGGTTTTTTTCATTTTGCCTCTGGCCACTCTCTTGTGGTTCCGGGGTTTTACTCTGTACTGTATATAAAAACAGTATTCGGGCCTCGCCATGCAATTGATCGACAAGCTGAGCATCCTCGCCGACGCCGCCAAGTACGACGCTTCCTGCGCCAGCAGCGGCGCGCCCAAGCGCAGCTCGGAAGGCAGAAGCGGGCTGGGTTCGAGCAATGGCATGGGCATCTGCCACAGCTATACGCCGGACGGGCGCTGTGTCTCGTTGCTCAAGGTGCTGCTGACCAATTTCTGCCTCTATGACTGCCAGTACTGCGTCAACCGCCGCTCCAGCGATGTGCCCCGGGCACGCTTCAGCCCCGAGGAAGTGGTGCGCCTGACCCTGGATTTCTACCGGCGCAATTGCGTCAGCGGGCTGTTCCTCAGCTCCGGCATCATCCGCTCGGCGGACTACACCATGGAGCAACTGGTGCGGGTGGCCCGGCTGCTGCGCGAGGAGCACGAGTTCCGCGGCTACATCCACCTCAAGACCATCCCCGACGCCGACCCGCTGCTGATCGAGGAAGCCGGGCGCTATGCCGACCGCCTCAGCGTCAATGTCGAATTGCCCACCGATCAGGGCCTGCAGGCCCTGGCCCCGGAAAAACACCTGGGCTCGATCAAGCAGGCCATGCGCACCATCTATACCGGCGAGCAGACCGTGCTCAACGAACCCCGGGCGCCGCGTTTCGCCCCGGCCGGGCAGAGCACCCAGATGATTGTCGGTGCCGACGACACCGATGACAGCACCATCCTCCACAGTGCCGAGTCGCTGTACGGCAATTTCCGCCTGCGCCGGGTCTATTACTCGGCGTTCAGCCCGATTCCCGACAGCCCGAAAAGCGTTCCCCTGGCCGCGCCGCCGCTGATGCGCGAGCACCGCCTGTACCAGGCCGATTTCCTCTTGCGCAGCTACGGCTTCAGTGCCAACGAACTCTTCAAGGGGCCGGGGCACCTGGCCCTGGATATCGACCCCAAACTGGCCTGGGCGCTGGACAACCGCAGCCTGTTTCCGCTGGACCTGAACCGCGCCGAACCGGCGCTGATCTCGCGTATTCCGGGGATCGGCCTGCGCACCACCCAGCGCCTGGTGGAGCTGCGCCGCGAGCGGCGCATCCGCTTCGAGGACCTGGCGCGCATGCGTTGCGTGCTGAGCAAGGCCAAGCCGTTTTTCATCACCAGCGACTATCACCCGCAGCAGGCGGAAACCAGCAGCGCGCTGCTCTATCAGCAACTGCGGGACCGGCCGCAACCGCAGCAGATGGGGCTCTGGGGATGATCAGCCTGGATTGCGACGACCTGTTCGACACTTGGCGCCAGCAGGCGCGCTGGCTGCTCAGCCATTCCATCGATCCGAGCCGGGTCAGCTGGGCCGGGGGGCGGGAAGCCGACCTGTTCGCCAGCGACGAGAACTGCCCCGAACAGCCCGGCCCCTTTCGCGCGCGCATTCCCCAGGCCCTGCTGGAGCTGTTGCAGCGAGCCGCCTGCTATCGCGGCGAGCAGCGCTGGAGCCTGCTCTACGAGGTGCTGTGGCGGGTCAGCCATGGCGACCGCACGGCCATGCTCAGCGGCGATCAACTGGGCAGCGAGTTGCAGCGGCGGATCAAGCAAGTCGACCGCGAGGCCCATCACCTGCATGCCTTTGTGCGTTTCGTCAGGCTGCCCGAGGGCCGCTCACGCCTGGCCGAGCAACCTGAATACGTGGCCTGGCACGAGCCGGCCCACGACATCCTGGCCCACGCCAGCCGGCATTTCATCGGGCGCATGGGGCGCCACCGCTGGATGATCGCCACGCCCCGGGACGGGGTGTATTTCGACGGCGAGCAACTGCACCACCAGCGCCAGTGCCCCCTTGGCTGGCAACAACTGGCCCAGGCCGGCGACGACCCCGGGGGCGAGCTGTGGCTGGCCTATTACAGCCACATCTTCAACCCGGCGCGGCTCAACCCCAAGGTCATGCAGGGGCATTTGCCGGCGCGGTTCTGGAAGCACCTGCCGGAGGGGCCGCTGATTCCGGCGCTGATCAGCGAAGCGCGCCACGGCAAGCAGCGCGACGGCCAGGCCAGCCAGGTGGCCGCGCGGCCAGGCAAGCGGATTGCCGGAGGCTGAGCAATGAAAAAGCCCGCCCCTGGCAAGCAGGGGCGGGCTTGGGTGCAGCTAATGGCGAATCAGACCTTGACGATCCAGCCCGCTGGCGCTTCAACGTCGCCGGTCTGCACGCCGGTCAGCTCTTTGTAGAGCTTCTGGGTGATCGGGCCGACGTCTTTTTCGCTGTAGAACACGTGCAGCTTGTCCTGGTACTGGATGCCGCCGATCGGCGTGATCACCGCGGCGGTGCCGCAGGCGCCGGCTTCCTTGAAGTCCGAGAGCTTGTCGATGAACACGTCGCCTTCGACCACTTCCAGGCCCAGGCGGGTCTTGGCCAGCTCGATCAGCGACAGGCGGGTGATACCCGGCAGCACCGAGGGCGAGTTGGGGGTGACGAATTTGTCATCGTGAGTGATGCCGAAGAAGTTCGCCGAACCGACTTCCTCGATCTTGCTGTGGGTCAGCGGGTCGAGGTAGATGCAGTCGGCGAAGCTGGCTTTCTTGGCCTGGGAGCCGGGCATCAGGCTGGCGGCATAGTTGCCACCGACCTTGGCCGCGCCGGTGCCTTGCGGGGCTGCGCGGTCGTAGCTGGAGATCAGGAAGTTGTGCGGGGTCAGGCCGCCCTTGAAGTAGGCGCCGACCGGGATGGCGAAGATCGAGAAGATGAACTCCGGCGCGGTACGCACGCCGATGTTGTCGCCGACGCCGATCACGAACGGACGCAGGTACAGCGCACCACCGGTGCCGTACGGCGGAATGAAGCGCTCGTTGGCCTTGACCACGGCCTTGCAGGCTTCGATGAACTGTTCGGTGGACACCTGCGGCATCAGCAGGCGGGCGCAGCTGCGCTGCATGCGCGCGGCGTTCTGGTCTGGGCGGAACAGGTTGATCGAGCCGTCCTTGCAGCGGTAGGCCTTCAGGCCTTCGAAGCATTGCTGACCGTAGTGCAGGGCGGTGGAGCCCTCGCTGATGTGCAGCACGTTGTCTTCAGTCAGGGTGCCTGCGTCCCACTCGCCGTTACGCCAGTGCGACAGATAGCGCTTGTCTGTCTTGATGTAGTCAAAACCCAGCTTGTCCCAATTGATGCTTTCGTTACCCATGACACCCTCTATCACTTGACCACCGCCGGAACGGCTCAAGGTTTCTGACGTTTTTTTGGATGGGCACAACAATACTGCATTCCGGGGGCGGATCGCATCCCGGACTAAGGGCGGGTGAGCAAAAAAACTTAGCCAGCTCATGAAACGCTCTCGATACAGCCATGTGCACCTACTGTGGCTTCTATAACTGGGGGCTTCTATAAATGCAGGGCGTGGCCCAGTGCCCGCAGCGCCGCTTCCTGGACCGCTTCACCCAGGGTCGGGTGGGCGTGGATGGTGCCGCCGATGTCTTCCAGGCGCGCGCCCATTTCCAGGGATTGGCCAAACGCCGTGGACAATTCGGACACCCCGACCCCCACCGCCTGCCAGCCGACAATCAGGTGATTGTCCCGCCGCGCCACCACCCGCACGAAACCGCTTTTCGATTCCAGGGTCATGGCCCGGCCATTGGCCGCGAACGGGAAGCTGCTGACGATGCAATCCAGGCCGGCCGACTTGGCTTCGTCCGGGGTCTTGCCCACCACCACCAGTTCCGGGTCGGTGAAGCACACCGCCGGGATCGCCGCCGGGTTGAACTCGCGGTGCTTGCCGGCGATCAGTTCGGCGACCATCTCGCCCTGGGCCATGGCGCGGTGCGCGAGCATCGGTTCGCCGCTGAGGTCGCCGATGGCCCAGACGTTGCGCATGCTGGTCTGGCAGCGGTGGTCGATCTTGATCGCCGCGCCGTTCATGTCCAGGTTCAGGCTTTCCAGGTTCCAGCCCTGGGTGTTGGGCTTGCGGCCCACCGCCACCAGCACCTGGTCGGTGGCCAGGTTCAGGGTGTCGCCATTGGGCTCGCGCACCTGCAGGCTGCTGCTGGCGGCATCGAAGCCCAGCACGCTGTGCTTGAGGTAGAGCGTGATCCCCAGTTGTTTCACCGACTCCAGCACCGGCTGGGTCAGTTCCGCGTCATAGGCCGGCAGGATGCGTTCCTGGGCCTCGACCACGCTGACCTCGACCCCGAGCTTGCGGTAGGCAATGCCCAGTTCCAGGCCGATGTAGCCGCCGCCGACCACGGTCAGGCGCTTGGGCAGGGTCTTGGGCGCCAGGGCCTCGGTGGAGGAGATGATCGGCCCGCCGATGGGCAGCATCGGCAGGTTGACGCTTTTCGAACCGGTGGCCAGCAGCAGGTGCTCGCACTGGATGCGGGTCTCGGTGCCTTCGATCTCCACGGTCTTGCCGTCGATGATCTTGGCCCAGCCCTGAATCACCTGGACCTTGTTTTTCTTCAACAGCGCGGCGACCCCGGTGGTCAGGCGGTCGACGATGCCGTCCTTCCATTCCACGCTCTTGCCGATGTTCAGGGTCGGCGCCGCCACTTCGATGCCCAGGGCCGAGCCCTGGCTGTGGTGGCGGGTCTGGTGGAACTGCTCGGCGACATGAATCAGCGCCTTGGACGGGATGCAGCCGATGTTCAGGCAGGTGCCGCCCAGGGCCTGGCCTTCCACCAGGATGGTGGAAATGCCCAGCTGGCCGGCACGGATCGCCGCCACGTAACCGCCAGGCCCGCCGCCGATGATCAGCAGTTGGGTGTTGAGAGTCTGTTGCATGCCTGCTCCTCTGAAAGTCAGTCCACAAACAGCGTGGCGGGTTGTTCGAGCAGGCCGCGAATGGCCTGGATGAATTGCGCAGCGTCCATGCCATCGACCACTCGGTGATCGAAGGAGCTGGAGAGGTTCATCATCTTGCGGATCACGATCTGGCCCTTGATCACCATCGGCCGCTCGACGATGCGGTTGACCCCGACAATCGCCACTTCCGGCAGGTTCAGCACCGGGGTGCTGACGATCCCGCCCAGGGCGCCGAGGCTGGTGAGGGTGATGGTGGAACCGGACAGTTCATCGCGGGCCGCCTTGCCGCTGCGGGCGGCCTTGGCCAGGCGTGAGATTTCCTCGGCGTTGCCCCACAGGCTGCGGGCTTCGGCGTGACGCACCACCGGCACCATCAGGCCGACGTCGCTCTGGGTGGCGACCCCGACATGCACCGCGCCGAGGCGGGTGATGACCTGGGCTTCGTCGTCGTAGCGCGCGTTGATCTGCGGGAAGTCGCGCAGGGCGACGACCATGGCCCGCACCAGGAACGGCAGCAGGGTCAGCTTGCCGCGGGTGGCGCCGTGCTTTTCATTGAGGTGCAGGCGCAGCTCTTCCAGGGCGGTAACGTCCACTTCCTCGACATAGCTGAAGTGCGCGGCGCGGTGCTTGGATTCCTGCATGCGCTGGGCGATCTTGCGGCGCATGCCGATCACCTGGATCTGCTCTTCGTCGTGGCGTTCGGCATAACCGGCGCCCGGGGCCGAGTAGCCCTTGAGCGGCTGGCTGTCCTGGGCCAGGTAGGCCTCCAGGTCTTCGTGCAGGATGCGCCCGGCCGGGCCGCTGCCTTGCACCAGACGCAGCTGGATGCCCAGGTCCAGGGCGTGCTTGCGCACGGCGGGCGAGGCCAGGGGGCGTTCGTCGGCCTCCCGGGCCACGGGCGCCTGGGGCGCGGGGCGGCAGGCTGCTTGGCTGACGACGGGTTTTTCCGCCTTGGGTGCTTCGGCCACCGGCGCGGCAGCCGGCTTATTAATAGCGTCCGGCGCTTTTGCCGCCGGCGCGGCGGCCTGGGCGGACTCCTTGAGGTTGCCCGCGCCTTCGACTTCGATGCTGATGAGGATGCTGCCCACCGCCATCACTTCACCGGGTTCGCCACCCAGGGAAATGACCGTGCCGTGCACCGGGGAGGGGATGTCGACCATCGCCTTGTCGGTCATCACGTCTGCCAGGACCTGGTCTTCCACCACCTGGTCGCCGACTTTTACGTGCCACTGCGCCAGTTCCACTTCTGCGATGCCTTCGCCGATGTCCGGCATCTTGATAACGTGCGTGCCCATTCAGACCTCCATGACCCGTTGCAGCGCCGCGCCCACTCGGGACGGCCCTGGGAAATATGCCCACTCCTGCGCGTGGGGATACGGCGTATCCCAACCGGTGACGCGCTCGATCGGGGCTTCCAGGTGGTGGAAGCAGTGTTCCTGCACCAGCGACACCAGCTCGGCGCCGAACCCGCAGGTACGGGTGGCTTCGTGCACCACCACGCAACGGCCGGTCTTCTTCACCGACTTGACGATGGTGTCCAGGTCCAGGGGCCACAGGCTGCGCAGGTCGATGACCTCGGCGTCGATGCCGGTTTCCTCGGCCGCCACTTGCGACACATAGACGGTGGTGCCGTAGGTGAGCACGGTGACGTCCTTGCCCGGGCGGGTGATGGCCGCCACGTCCAGCGGCACCTTGTAGTAGCCGTCCGGCACCTGGGCCGCCGGGTGTTTCGACCACGGGGTCACCGGGCGGTCGTGATGGCCATCGAACGGGCCGTTATACAGGCGCTTGGGTTCGAGGAAGATCACCGGGTCATCGTTTTCGATGGAGGCGATCAGCAGGCCCTTGGCGTCGTAGGGGTTGGAGGGCATCACGGTGCGCAGGCCGCAGACCTGGGTGAACATCGCCTCGATGCTCTGGCTGTGGGTCTGGCCGCCATAGATGCCGCCGCCGCAAGGCATGCGCAGGGTCATCGGCGCGGTGAACTGGCCGGCGGAGCGATAACGCAGGCGCGCGGCTTCGGAAATGATCTGGTCGGAAGCCGGGTAGACGTAGTCGGCGAACTGGATTTCCGCCACCGGGCGCAGGCCGTAGGCGCCCATGCCGATGGCGGCGCCGACGATGCCGCTTTCCGAGATCGGCGCGTCGAACACCCGCGAGGTGCCGTACTTGGCCTGCAGGCCCTCGGTGCAGCGGAACACGCCGCCGAAGTAGCCGACGTCCTGGCCGAACACCACGACGTTGTCGTCACGCTCGAGCATCACATCCATGGCCGAGCGCAGGGCCTGGATCATGGTCATGGTGGTGGTGGTCATGGCGGTGTCCAGCTGGATATTGTTGTTGTGATCGTTCATTTCAGACCCCCAGTTCCTGGCGTTGGCGTTTCAAGTGCTCGGGCATGTCCTTGTAGACGTCCTCGAACATGGTCGCGGCGCTGGGGATCTGGCCGCCGGCGAGGGTGCCGTACTGCTCGGCTTCCTTCTGCGCGGCAATGACCTGGGCTTCGAGCTCGGCGCTGACCGCGGCGTGTTCCTCTTCGGACCACTGGCCGATCTTGATCAGGTGCTGCTTGAGGCGGGCAATCGGATCGCCCAGGGGGAAGTGGCTCCAGTCGTCGGCCGGACGGTACTTCGACGGGTCGTCGGAGGTGGAGTGCGGGCCGGCGCGGTAGGTGACCCACTCGATCAGGGTCGGCCCGAGGTTGCGGCGGGCGCGTTCGGCGGCCCAGCGCGAGGCGGCGTAGACCGCGATGAAGTCGTTGCCGTCGACCCGCAGGGAGGCGATGCCGCAACCCACGCCGCGTCCGGCGAAGGTGGTGGCCTCACCGCCAGCGATGGCCTGGAAGGTGGAGATCGCCCACTGGTTGTTGACCACGTTGAGGATCACCGGCGCGCGGTACACGTGGGCGAAGGTCAGCGCGGTGTGGAAGTCCGACTCGGCGGTGGCGCCGTCGCCGATCCAGGCCGAGGCGATCTTGGTATCGCCCTTGATCGCCGAGGCCATGCCCCAGCCCACGCCCTGCACGAACTGGGTCGCCAGGTTGCCGGAAATGGTGAAGAACCCGGATTCCTTCACCGAGTACATGATTGGCAACTGGCGCCCCTTGAGCGGATCGCGCTCGTTGGACAGCAGTTGGCAGATCATCTCCACCAGCGGCACTTCCCGGGCCATCAGGATGCTCTGCTGGCGGTAGGTGGGGAAGCACATGTCGTCGATGTTCAGGGCCAGGGCCTGGGCGCTGCCAATGGCTTCCTCGCCCAGGCTCTGCATGTAGAAGGACATCTTCTTCTGGCGTTGGGCGACCACCATGCGGTTGTCGAAGATCCGCGTCTTGAGCATGGCGCGCATGCCCTGGCGAAGGATCTCCAGCGGCACGTCCGCGGCCCAGTCGCCGAGGGCGTTGCCCTGGTCGTCGAGCACGCGAATCAGGCCTCGGGCCAGGTCGGCGCTGTCGGCGGGTTCGATATCGATAGGGGGTTTGCGGGCCAGCCCGGCATCGTTCAGACGCAGGTAGGTGAAGTCGGTCTTGCAGCCGGGACGGCCCGAGGGTTCGGGAACGTGCAGGCGTAGCGGTTCATACGCGGTGGTCATGGCTTTCTACGCTCGATCTTGTGGATTTCTTGTAATTGGGCGCGCTAGCTGACAGTCATTCCCTGGGTAAGGGAAATCTTGTCCTACAAACATCATAGGCCGGGCGTAGAAGAATATTTATCTCTGTTTCATTGCGCTGGAAGTTATTTGCAGATAAAAAAACTGCATAAACATAAAAAACAGGTTGTTTTATCTCATGCGCAAACTCGACCGTACCGACATCGGCATTCTCAACAGTCTTCAGGAGAATGCCCGCATCACCAACGCCGACCTGGCCCGTTCGGTGAATCTTTCGCCCACGCCGTGTTTCAACCGGGTCAAGGCCATGGAGGAGCTGGGGCTGATCCGCGAGCAGGTGACCCTGCTGGATGCCGACCTGTTGGGGCTGCACGTCAACGTGTTCATTCACGTCAGCCTGGAGAAGCAGGTGGAAGAGGCCTTGCAGCACTTCGAAGAGGCCATCGCCGATCGTCCGGAAGTCATGGAGTGCTACCTGATGGCCGGCGACCCGGACTACCTGATCCGCGTGCTGGTGCCGACCATCCAGGCCCTGGAGCGTTTCATGATGGACTTTCTGACCAAGGTGCCTGGGGTGGCCAATATCCGTTCCAGCTTTGCCCTCAAGCAGGTGCGCTACAAGACCGCCTTGCCGCTGCCGGCCAACGGCCTGACCCTGGGCGCCTGAGGTTCAGGCCGGGCCCCTGTTCCAGAGCCGCTCCAGGTTCTTGAATTCCCAGTCTTCCGGGGCTTCGCGGGCGACGATGCGATCCTGGCCCTGGACCTTGGCCAGGTCGACCACGTTCTGTTCCAGGGGCAGGTTGGAGCGGGTGGAGAAAAACACCCTGACCTTGGGCGTCAGCAACGATTTGGGGTTCTGTTCGATCACCACCGCCAGGCGCCCGCTTTCCAGGCGCACCAGCGCGCCCACCGGGTAGATGCCCACGCTCTTGACGAAGGCCTGGAACACCCGTTGGTCGAAGTGACCTTTCCAGGTGGACATGCGCTGGATCGCCTCGGCCGGGTCCCAGCCTCGGTTGTAGGGGCGGTTGGAGGTCACCGCGTCGTACACGTCGCACACCGCGCCCATCTGCGCGAACAGGCTGATCTGATTGCCCGCCAGCCGGTGCGGATAGCCCGAGCCGTCGGCCTTTTCGTGGTGGTGCAGGCACACGTCCAGCACCAGCGCATCCACGTCAGGACTTTGCCGCAGGATCACGCCGCCGGCTTCGGGGTGCAGCTTGACCTGTTCGAATTCGCTGTCCGAGAGCTTTTGCGGTTTGTTGAGGATGCTGTCGGGGATGGTCAGCTTGCCCACGTCATGCAGCAGCCCGGCAATCCCCGCCAGGCGGATGTAGTCCTCCGACAAGCCCAGTTGGCGGGCGGTGGCCAGCATCAGCGCGCAGACCGCCACCGAGTGCATGTAGGTGTAGTCATCGGCGCTCTTCAGGCGTGCCAGGCTGATCAGTGCATCGGGATGGCGCAGCAGCGACTGGCGCATCTGCAGCACCAGTTCCTCGGCTTGATGCATGTGCAGGGCCTGCCCCATGCGCACTTCCTGGAACATTGCCATCACCGCCTTGCGCGAGTCGGCGCAGAGCTTGAGGGCGCGTTGGACTTCTTCGTCCATGCTCACCCGGGGCGTGGTCGTGCTGGCTGGTTGTAGCGGTGGCGGTGGCGGGGCGCTTGGTGTTGGCGCCGGACTGGCTTCGGGCAGGTCGCGTCCCTTGGCGGTGTCGATCCACAGTGTGCTGAGGTTGGAGCGTTGCAGGCGTTGCAGGTCGTCACGGCTGTCGAGGACAAAGCCGGCCTTCCAGAACGAGTGGTCCAGCCAGGAACCACAGAATTGATGGATGTACATGCCCATTTGCAGCTGGTGGATGGAGATGTGTTTCAACATGGCCAGCACTCCATTTCAGGGCGGTGGAGCATCGCCGGCCAACCGGCTCCTTGCAGGAACCGGCTGGCCGGTGAACAGCGCCAGCGCGTGTTCTACCTGACGTCTATCCGGGCCTGGGCCCGGTTCACAGGGAGAAGCGGGCCACCAGCTTGTTCAGGCCCACCGCCAGGTTCGACAACTCGCTGCTGGCGATGGAGGTCTGGCTGGCGGCGGACGAGCTCTGCACCGACAGGTCGCGGATGCTCATCAGGTTCTGGTCCACCGAGCGCGCCACCTGGGCCTGTTCCTCCGAGGCCGTGGCGATCATCAGGTTGCGTTCATTGATGTGGCTGATGGCCTGGGTAATGTGGCCGATGGCCGAGCCGGCTTCATGGGCGATGGCCAGGGTCTGGCTGGCGTCCTCGCTGCTTTGTTGCATGGACAGCATGGCCTTGTTCGAACCGCTCTGGATGCCCTGGATCATCTGCTCGATTTCCTGGGTCGAGAGCTGGGTGCGGTGGGCCAGGGCGCGCACTTCATCGGCCACCACGGCAAAGCCGCGGCCTTGTTCGCCGGCGCGGGCGGCTTCGATGGCGGCGTTGAGCGCCAGCAGGTTGGTCTGTTCGGCAATGGCGCGAATCACATCCAGGACCTTGGTGATGTCCTGGGCCTGTTGCGCCAGCCCGGCCATTTCCACCCGGGTGTTTTCCACCGTGCCGGTGAGTTTCTCGATGGAGTGGATGGTCTGTTCGACCCGCTCCTTGCCCAGCCCGGCGGATCGCTCGGATTCCTGGGTCGATTGCGAGGCGGACACCGCGTTGCGCGCCACTTCTTCGACGGCGGCGGTCATTTCGTTGACGGCCGTGGCGGCCTGTTCGGTCTCCATGCTCTGCTGCTGGATGCCGGCGTTGGACTCGCGGGTGATGGCGCTCATTTCCTCGGCGGCCGACGCCAGTTGGGTGGAGGAATCGGCGATGTGGCGGATGGTCGACTTCAGGCTGTCGAGCATGGCCCGGGTGGCGGTCTGCAGCTCGGTGAGTTCGTCCTGGCCGCTGACTTCAACCTGGGTACGCAGGTCGCCCTCGGCGATTTTTCGCGTGGTCGCCAGCAGGGTCTGCACTGGCAGGATGATGCTGCGGGTGAAGAACACCGCGATCAGCGCGGTCAGCAGGATCGCCACGACAATGATCACGCCGGTCACGGTCAGCCCGGAGCTGAACTGGGCGCCAGCGTCCTTGCCTGATTGGGCGGCGCCACGCTCGTTGAGCTTGATCAGCTCATCGATGCTGGTTTGCAGCGTGTTGGCCAGGGGCACCGTGACCTGGTTGGCATAGTTGACCGCTTCCTCCGAACTGCTGGTCTTGCTGCTTTCCATCAGCACGGCGAACTTGTCCAGGTAGGCCTGGGCGCCACTGCGCACTTGATCGTAGATCGTTTGTTCCGACGGGCTGGAGACCAGTGGCGCATAGTCCTTGATGGCCTGGTTCAGGTTGTCCCTGAGGGTGTCGAGGCGGGTCCGCGAAGCGCCTTTTTCGCTGGTGTTCTCGGTAATGAAGTGCAGGGTCTCAAGGCGCAGGCGCAGGGTGTTGGATTCGATCAGGGTGGCTTGCCGCACGCTGGGCAGCCAGTTGGTTTGCAGGTCCACCGCGGCATCATGGATCTGCCCCATCTTCCACAGGGACAGTCCTCCCAGGCCTACCAATAAAACGCAGATCGAGCCGAAGCTGAGCAGCGCTCGTAAGGTCAATTTGATGTTTCTTGTCACCATAAGGCACCTGCTTGTTTGGAGTGGTACTGCTGAGACTTCGACTCCCTGTCGCCCTAATGCCAATTTGATCTCATTGAAGTGAAAAATCTGTAGAAATGTAAAAAAGTGTTTCTTTTTTTATTTTCTCAGGCAATCGATCAGGCCGGACGAGGTTATTGCGCAGGCGTCTTTGTCGCAGTCTAAAAGAGCCCCGGCCCGCCTGCCTTGACCTTCATCAAGGCCCTCGAATGGATCCCCTGGCATGCTAGGCACGCCTAACCGGAGAAGAAGGAATACCCCCACATGACCCCCCCTGTCAGTCAAGCCTCCGAGGCGCGGGCACGCTTGCCCATCGGGTTATTGATCGGCGTACTGGCGCTGGTCGCCGTACTGCTCCTGCCGTTGCCCGCCGACCTGCCGGTCGCGGGGCATCGGATGCTGGCGATCCTCGCCTTCGCGGTGGTGGTGTGGATCAGCGAAGCGGTGTCCTACGAGGCCAGCGCGATCATGATCACCGCGTTGATGGCGTTCCTGATCGGCACCGCGCCGACCCTGCAGGACCCGACCCAGCTCTATGGCAGCTCGGCGGCCATCAGCCTGGCCCTCACCGGGTTTTCCAACTCGGCCCTGGCCCTGGTGGCCGGCGCCTTGTTCATTGCCGCGGCCATGACCCACACCGGCCTCGACCGGCGCATCGCCCTGGTGACCCTGACCCGGGTCGGCACCAGCACCCGGCGCATCCTCCTCGGCGCCATCGCCGTGACCATTCTGCTCAGCCTGCTGGTGCCCAGCGCCACGGCGCGCAGCGCCTGCGTGGTGCCGATCATGATGGGGGTGATTGCCGCCTTCGGCGTCGACAAGCGCTCCAATATCGCCGCCGGGCTGATGATCGTCGTGGCCCAGGGCACCAGCATCTGGAACGTCGGGATCCAGACCGCCGCGGCGCAGAACCTGCTGACCGTGGGCTTCATGGACAAGATGCTCGGCCAGCGCGTGGCCTGGCTCGACTGGTTGATCGCCGGCGCGCCCTGGGCGGTGATCATGTCCCTGGTGCTGCTGTGGCTGGTGCTGAAACTGCTGCCGCCGGAAACCGACAGCATTCCCGGCGGCAAGGAAGCGGTGGCCCAGTCCCTGGCGGACATCGGGCCCATGACCGGGCCGCAGAAGCGCCTGCTGGCGGTGTCGGTGCTGCTGCTCCTGGCCTGGTCCACCGAAGGCAAGCTGCATCCCTTCGACACCACGACCACCACCTACGCCGGGCTGGTGATCCTGCTGCTGCCGCGGGTCGGCATCATGACCTGGAAGGACGTGCAGTCGCGCATTCCCTGGGGCACGGTGATTGTCTTCGGGGTCGGCATCAGCCTCGGCTCGGCGCTGCTCAGCACCCACGCCGGGCAATGGCTGGGCGGGCAGGTGGTGGCCCATACCGGCCTGGACCAGGTCGGGCCGTTGGCGGTGTTCGCCATTCTCGCGGCGTTCCTGATCCTCATTCACCTGGGGTTCGCCAGCGCCACGGCACTGACTTCGGCGCTGCTGCCGATCCTCATCGCCGTGCTGCAGACCCTGCCGGGCGAGTTCAGCCGCCTGGGCATGACCATGCTCCTGGGCTTTGTCGTCAGCTATGGCTTCATCCTGCCGATCAACGCGCCGCAGAACATGGTCTGCCTGGGCACCGAGACCTTCAATGCCCGGCAGTTCGCCAAGGTCGGGCTGCTGGTGACGCTGATCGGCTACCTGCTGATGCTGGTGTTCGCCATGACCTGGTGGAAATGGCTGGGCTGGATGTAGGAAAGGTTCATCCCTTCACCATGACCCGCTGAACACCCGGGTCACGCTGCCGGCCAGGTGCACCTGGCCCTGGCCGTCCCAGCTCACCGTCACCGGCCCGCCGTCGCACAGCACTCGCACCGGGCTGTCCAGCAAGCCACGGCGGATACCGTTGACCGCCGCCGCGCAGGAGCAGGAGCCGGAGCCCAGGGGGATTGCGCCGTGGCGCTCCCAGATGCGCAAGCGGATGGTCTGGCGGTCGATCACCTGAATGAAATGCACGTTGGTCCGCTGCGGGAACATGGGGTGCTTCTCGATCTGCGGGCCCAGCGTGGCAATGTCCAGCCGTTCCAGGTCGTCGACAAAAAGGCTGCAATGGGGATTGCCCATGCTGCACGCCGCCGGCTGCCCCGGCAGCGGCAGGCTCAGGCTGTCCAGGGCCTGGGCCAGGGGAATCGCCTGCCAGGCAAACGCCGGCAAGCCCATCTCCACCGACACCGACTGATCGTCCAGGCGCTGGCAGTGCAGCAGGCCCCGGGCGGTCCGCACCTGCACCGAGCGGGTCGCGCCTTCCTCCATCAGCAGGTCGGCGGCGCCACGGGTGGCGCTGCCGCAGGTAGCCAGACTGGAACCATCGGCGTTGTAGAAGGTCAGTAGCGCCGCGCTCTCGCGGCAATCGCCGAGGACCACCAACTGATTGAAACCAATGCCGCGCCGGCGATCGCCCAGGGCCCGGGCCCGTTCGGCGGTGATCGGGTTGTCGCGGCCACGGGCATCGATCAGCACGAAGTCGTCGCCATTGGCGTGCATCTTCAAAAAGTTCAGGGGCATTCGGGCTCCGACAGGCGAGGGCGGGAAACGACAGGTGCCAGCGAATCAGGATTCCGAAAAAAAGCCACCAGCGCCAGCGCCTTAAAATAAAATTCATCCTGCGGGCGGCGGTGCTGCCTGAAGGACGGGATTTTCCGGCACACTGCCGGACCACCGGGAACATCGCCCAGCGCTGCAACAGCGGTCGGCACAGCACAAGGTCACGGCATGGATCACTACGCCCCGCGCAACTGGCAGCCCCACGAAAAGCCCAGCTTGCCCGGTTCCCCCTCGACACCGCTGCACCCCGGCCACAAGCGCCTGGCCTATGCGCTGGTGGGCTTGCTGGTGGCGATTACCGGCGGCCTGGGCAACTCGCTGGTGATCGCCAACCTGCCGTACCTGCAAGGGGCGCTGGGCGCGACCACCGCGGAAATGGCCTGGCTGCCGGCGGCCTATGTGATGACCAACGTGTCGATGAACCTGTTGCTGGTGAAGTTTCGCCAGCAGTTCGGCCTGCGCGCCTTCACCGAAGTGTTCCTGGTGCTCTACGCCCTGGTGACCTTCGGCCACCTGTTCGTCAACGACCTGAGCTCGGCCATCGCCGTGCGCGCGGCCCATGGCATGGTCGGTGCGGCGCTGAGCTCCCTGGGCCTGTACTACATGGTCCAGGCCTTCCCGGCGAAATGGCGGCTCAAGGCCCTGGTGCTGGGGCTCGGCACTTCGCAGCTGGCCTTGCCCCTGGCCCGGCTGTTTTCCGAGGACCTGCTGCAGATCGCCGAATGGCGCGGCCTGTACCTGTTCGAACTGGGCCTGGCGCTGACCTCCCTGGGCTGCGTGTTCATGCTCAAGCTGCCGCCGGGGGACCGCTTTCGCACCTTCGAGAAACTCGACTTCCTGACCTTTGCCTTGCTGGCCAGCGGTGTCGCGCTGCTGTGCGCGGTGCTGTCCCTGGGGCGCATCGACTGGTGGCTGGAGGCACCGTGGATCGGCTACGCCAGTGCCGGCTCCATCGTGCTGATCCTGGCCGGGCTGTGCATTGAACATAACCGCAGCAACCCGATGCTGATGACCCGCTGGCTGGGCAGCGGGGCGATGATCCGCCTGGCCCTGGCAGTGATACTGATTCGCATGGTGCTGTCGGAACAGTCCACCGGCGCCGTAGGGTTTCTCCAGGCACTGAACATGAGCAGCCAGCAGATGCGCCTGCTCTACGGGGTGATGCTGCTGGGCAGCATTGCCGGGCTGGCCACCAGCGCGCTGACCATCAACCCGGCGCACCTGCTGATGCCGCTGGTGATTTCCCTGGCGCTGATGGCCGTGGGTTCGGTGATGGACAGCTTCTCGAGCAACCTCACGCGTCCGGCCAACATGTACCTGAGCCAGTTCCTGCTGGCCTTCGGCGGCACCTTCTTTCTCGGCCCGACCATGGTCCTGGGCACCCGCAACGTGTTGACCAACCCGCGCAACCTGGTGAGTTTCTCAGTGCTGTTCGGCATCTGCCAGAACCTCGGCGGGCTGATCGGCTCGGCCTTGCTCGGGACCTTCCAGATCGTGCGCGAGAAGTACCATTCCAGCCATATCGTCGAGCAGTTGACCCTGCTCGATCCCCAGGTCCTGGCCCGGGTGCAGAGCGGCGGCGCGGCCTACGGCAAGGTCATCGCCGACCCGGACCTGCGCACCCTGCAAGGCATTCGCAGCCTGGCCAGCGCCGCTACCCGCGAGGCCAATGTGCTGGCCTATAACGATGTATTCATGCTGATCGCGGTGATTGCCGTACTGACCATGCTCTGGATATTCATCCGCAGCCTGTGGCTGATGAGCACGACCCGAGCGGTCGCGCCCACGGCTCCCGTTCAACAAAGTGGTGCCCCAACTTCATGAGCGAAACCGTCAACCCCACCACCAACGCCATTGCCTCGACCCCGGAGCCCGGCGGCCCGCCGAGCATGCCCGCCACCGAGCCACGACCGCTGGCGGTGCGTATCCTCTCGTCCCTGGGCTTTGCCGCCATTGCCATCGTCGGCGTGCTGATCGTGCTCTATGCCTGGCAGTTGCCGCCGTTTTCCAGCGCCATCGAAAGCACCGAGAACGCACTGGTGCGCGGCCAGGTGACCATCATCGGCCCGCAGATGAGTGGTTATGTGTTCGAAGTGCCGGTGCAGGACTTCCAGCAGGTCAAGGCCGGCGACCTGCTGGTGCGCCTCGACGACCGCATCTATCGCCAGCGCCTGGACCAGTCCCTGGCGCAACTGGCGGTGCAGAAAGCCGCCCTGGCCAATGCCCTGCAACAGCGCAACAGCGCCGAAGCCACGATCAAGCTGCGCCAGGCCGCCCTGGTCGACAGCCAGGCCCAGGCGCGCAAGAGCACGGCCGACCTGCAACGCAACCAGGCGCTGATCGCCGACGGTTCGGTGTCCCAGCGTGAGCTGGACGTGACCCGCGCGGCCAATGCCCAGACCGTGGCCGCCGTGGCCCAGGCCCAGGCGCAACTGGACATTGCCCGCCAGGACCTGCAGAGCGTGATCGTCAACCGCGGCTCCCTGGAAGCGGCGGTGGCCAGCGCCGAAGCCGCGGTGGAGCTGGCGCGCATCGACCTGTCCAACACCCGCATCCTCGCCCCGCGGGACGGCCAGCTGGGGCAGATCGGCGTGCGCCTGGGGGCCTACGTCAACTCCGGCGCGCAACTGATGGCCCTGGTGCCGAACCAGCTGTGGGTGATTGCCAACATGAAGGAAACCCAGATGGACAATGTCCGGGTTGGGCAGCCGGTGAGCTTCACCGTGGACGCCCTGAACCACCGCAGATTCACCGGCAAGGTGCAGCGGATTTCCCCGGCCACCGGTTCCGAATTCGCCTTGCTGCAGGCCGACAACGCCACCGGCAACTTCGTCAAGATTGCCCAGCGGGTGCCGGTGCGGATCAGCGTCGACCCGGATCAGCCGGAGTTGGAGCGGTTGCGGCCGGGGCTGTCGGTGGTGGTCAGCATCGACACCTCCGTCACGCCTTGAAGCCTCTTGCCGCGGAGCCGCTGCCGCAGGCTGCGACCGGCTGCGTAGCAGACGCCAAGGATGGCGCCGCAGCGCAATGCTCAAGATCAGGGGGGGAGGCCTTGAGATCGCTGAAGGTCCTGCGGACCTTTTCGCAGCCTGCGGCAGCGGCTACAGGGGCGCGGTGCGCGGGAGGTTATGCCGCCTGCATCGGCGGCAAGGTGCCCAATAACGAGACGGCGGCCACTGCGGCCACGCCCAGCAGCCATTCCAGCTGCACGCTGTTGCGCAGGCTCGACAGGCGCTGGTCGCAGCCGCGGATTCGCAGGCGGTTGAACAGCGCCAGCCCGAGCATGCCGACCACCAGCAGTCCCTTGATCAGCAGGATCAGGGCAAAGCCGCTGAACAAGGGCGTCGGCCACCATTGCCCGGTGAGCACTCGCACGTTGATCAGGCCGGTTAGCAGCAAGCCGCTTACCAGGCCATAACCCACGCCGCTGAAGCGCTTCAACAAGGGCTCGACAGACAGCCCCGCGGGTTGCCGCAACACCAGCAACAACACCAGCAAGCCCCCCAACCAGATGGCGACACAGCTTAAGTGCACGATCTGATTGAGGATCAGCATCTGCCCCGCCAGCCCATCGAGCATGGCGCCGTGGCCCACGGGCGCCAGGGTCGCCAGCAGCAGGGCGCCCAGCCCCAGTTGCAAAGGCAGGCGCCGGCCCAGCGGGGTCAGCAGCAGCCCCAGCAACAGCAGGTTGAGCAGCAGGTGCCAGGTCCAGACCTGGCCGAAGAAGGTCTTGCCCAGCACCAACTGCACCGTCGCCGGGTCCAGCGCCGCCGACCAGGAGCCGGCCATGCTGGCGGTGATCAACAGTAGCCAGCACAGGCCGCTGCCCAGGCCGATCAGCGCCAGCCAGCGGCTGAGCCTATCGAGCTGTCGATGCACCGCGCCGTGGCCGTTCTGTGCTGAATCACGGCCCAGCAACAGCGGGCGAAACACCCAGGCACCCACCAGGGTCAGGAACACCGCAAAGTGCACGAAGCGGCACAGCACCAGCCATGACGCCATGGCTTACGGGCTCACCTTGAAGCTGTAGCTGCCTTCGCTCTTGTGGGTGTCCACCGACACCGCGTGCCATTGCACCTTGTATTCACCGGCGCGCAGCGGCGTGGCGGCCGGGATGACGATCAGGGTCTTCTTGTCCGCGCCTTCGGTGGCGAGGCTTTTCACGTCCAGGGGCGCACCGTCCTTGCTGATCTTCACTTGGGTGAAGGCCGCTTCCACGCCTTCGGTGAACACCAGGCGCAGTTCATTGGGCGCGACCACGCTGCTGTCGGCCGCCGGGGTCGAGCTTTTCAGGTGGGCGTGGGCGAAGACCGAGGAGGCCCCCAGCAGCGAGGCGAGCAAGGCGGTGGTGGTGAAGAGGCTTTTCAGTGACATGGGAGGGTTACCTTTAATCAAGAGGGCAGAGTTCAATGATCGTGCAACTGCAGGTGGATGATCGGAAACGGTCGGCCTTCGCCGTCGGTTTCCGAGCGGCCGCAATCGACGAAACCGTAGTGGCGATAGAAACCGTGGGCCTGGGGGTTCTGTTCATTGACGTCGACCTTGAGGCCGGGACGGCGAACGTGATCCAGAAGCGTTCGACCGATGCCCTGGCCGCGTTGGGCCGGCTCGATGAACAGCATCTGTACGGTGTCGTCGCTGGTGGCGATAAAGCCTGCGGGGCTGGCGTCGGGGTTCTCCCAGACCCAGGTCTCAAGGGCTGGCAGGTAGCTGTCGCGTACCAGCGGGTACAGGCGCTGGATGTCGTCTTCAGCAATAAAGTCATGGGTGGCGCGTACCGAACGCTCCCAGAGAGCGGTCAGCAGGGCGTCGTCCGCAGCGACGCGAGGGCGAATCGTCATGGGTGTGTTCCATCGGTAACAGGACAGATGGCCGGCGGTGGGGCAGGGCCGGCATTCGGGCAGAGACCTGTATGCCCGTGTCGCGAGTTAACGCCTGGACGGAGCACCGCAGTGGCTGCTGCAAATGAGCGGGAGGCCGATCCTACCCAATACCGCCGGGTGGCGAAAGACCCATGCAGGCCCGCAATGTCGCAGGCCTGACAGCTCCCCGCGGTGCGCGGGCGGATGCTAGTCTTGCCGCAGACTGTTTTCGTAGGAGCCCTCATGGGCAATCACAAGATCGAGATTCGTCGCAGCAACGTGGAAAAAATCCTCCTGGGTGCCGAGAAAATCTTCGCTGAAAAGGGTTATGCCGGCACCGCCATGGCCGACATCGCCGAAGAAGTGCAACTGCCGCGTTCCAACCTGCATTACTACTTCAGCACCAAGAACGAGCTGTACAGCGCCGTGCTCATGGACCTGCTGGACGTGTGGAAGCAGGACGCCCTGTGCTTCGAGATGTTCGACGACCCGCGCGTAGTGCTCAGCAGCTACATCCGCGCCAAGATGCAGCATTCGCGCAGCCGGCCCTATGGCTCCAAGGTCTGGGCCAACGAAATCATCCATGGCGCGCCGACCCTGGGCGCGGCGCTGGATGCCAGCCTGTACGACTGGGCGAAGATGAAGGAAGCGAAGATCCGCCAATGGGTCGAAGACGGGCGGATCCTGGCGGTGGAACCCTCCAGCCTGCTGTACATGATCTGGGCCTCGACCCAGCACTACGCCGACTTCGACCACCAGGTGATGATCCTCAACGACCACCAGCCGCTGTCGGACCTGCAATTCGAACGCGCGGTGCAGACCGTCACCCGCGTCATCCTGCGCGGCATTGGCCTCGAACCATAGAAGCAGCTGCAAGCTGCAAGCTGCAAGTAGAAGCAAGCAGAGGCAAGCTTCAAGCCAGGAGCTTGAAGCTTGCAACTTGCGGCTTAAAACTTGCCGCTTGCAGCTGCTTCTCCATAGGGATTGCGCGGGTCGTGCTGCCAGTCGAGGAACGGCTTGCCGGTGTCCTGGGGCATCATCTCGATGCAGTCCTGCACCGGGCAGGTGATCTGGCACAGGTTACAACCCACGCATTCGTCGTCGATCACCTCATATTTATGGGTGCCGTCGGCCTGGCGGATGCTGGCAATCGCCTGATGGGAAGTGTCTTCGCAGGCAATATGACAACGGCCGCAACCGATGCACGCCTCTTGGTCAATTTTCGCGATCACCTGGTAGTTGATGTCCAGGTACTTCCAGTCGGTGGTGTTGCCCACCGCGCGCCCGGAGAAGTCCTGCAGGCTGTGGTAGCCCTGGCTGTCCATCCACCGCGACAGGCCGTCCTTCATCTCGTCGACGATGCGAAAGCCATGCAGCATCGCCGCCGTGCACACCTGCACCGCGCCGCAGCCCAGAGCCACGAACTCGGCGGCGTCGCGCCAGTTGCCGATGCCGCCAATGCCGCAGATCGGCAGGCCGCGGGTCTGCGGGTCGCGGGCGATCTCGGCCACCATGTTCAGGGCAATCGGCTTGACCGCCGAACCGCAGTAGCCGCCGTGGGTGCTCTGGCTGCCCACCATCGGGTGGGCCACCATGCGCTCCAGGTCGACGCTGGTGATGGAGTTGATGGTGTTGATCAGCGATACCGCATCCGCGCCACCGCGATGGGCGGCGCGGGCCGCCATGCGGATATCGGTGATGTTCGGCGTCAGCTTGACGATCACTGGCAGCGAGCAGTAGGTCTTGCACCAGCGGGTCACCTGCTCGACGTATTCCGGCACTTGGCCCACCGCCGCGCCCATGCCGCGTTCCGGCATGCCGTGGGGGCAGCCGAAATTCAGCTCGATGCCGTCGGCGCCGGTGGCTTCCACCCGGGGCAGGATGGCTTTCCACGACTCTTCGACGCAGGGCACCATCAGCGACACGATCAGCGCCCGGTCCGGCCAGTCCTTCTTCACCTGGGTGATTTCCTGGAGGTTGATCTCCAGGGAGCGGTCGGTGATCAGCTCGATATTGTTGATGCCCATGACCTCGCGGTTGGGCCCGAAGTGCGCCGAATAGCGCGACGACACGTTGACCGCCGCCGGGTCTTCCCCGAGGGTTTTCCAGACCACGCCGCCCCAGCCGGCCTCGAAGGCGCGGACCACGTTGTAGGCCTTGTCGGTTGGCGGCGCGGAGGCCAGCCAGAAGGGGTTGGGGGCCTTGATACCGGCAAACACAATCGATAGATCGGCCATTTACGCAGCCTCCTGGTTGAGCATCAGTCGGGCATGCATGGCTTCTGCGGCCAGCTTGCCGTGTTGTACCGCCTGCACGGTCAGGTCCTGGCCGAGGCTGACGCAGTCGCCACCGGCGTAGACCCCGGGAATGCTGGTGCGCAGCTGTTCGTCCACCTGGATGCGCTCGCCGCAGCGTTGCAGCTCGCGGGCCAGCGGATCGCTCAGCGCGGCGCCGTCGAAGCCCTGGCCGATGGCCTTGAAGATCGCATCGGCGGCCAGTTCGAAGGTGTCGCCGGTGGTTTGCAGGCGGCCTTCCACCAGCCGGGTACGGGCAAAGCGCATGCCGCGCACCCGGCCCTGGTCATCCAGCAGCACCTGCTCGGGGGCGGCCCAGGTCAGCAGGCGCACCTGATTGGCCTTGGCGATCTCCTGTTCGTGCTCGGTGGCGCCCATGTCCTCGACGCCCCGGCGGTACACCAGGTTGACATCGCTGGCCCCCAGGCGCGCCATCTGCACCGCCATGTCGATGGCGGTGTTGCCGGCGCCGAGGACAATGCAGCGATTGGCCAGGGGCAACTGGCTGAGGTCGTCGGCCTGGCGCAGTTCACGGATGTAGTCGGTGGCGGCCAGCAGCCCGGGGGCTTGTTCATGCTCCAGCCCAAGCTGCTTGCTGGCGGCCAGCCCGAGGCCGAGGAACACCGCGTCGTACTCCTGATGCAGTTGGGTCAGGCTCAGGTTGTCGCCGAGCTTCTGCCCATGGCGGATCTCGATGCCGCCCACCCCGAGGAGAAATTCCAGCTCCTGCTGGGCGAAGTCGTCCACCAGCTTGTACTTGGCGATCCCGTATTCGTTGAGGCCGCCGGCCTTGTCCCGGGCTTCGAAAATCACCACCTCATGGCCATGCAGGGCGCAGCGGTGGGCGCAGGACAAACCCGCCGGGCCGGCACCGACCACGGCGATGCGCTTGCCGGTGGGCGCGGCGCGCTGGAACGGGTGCTGGGTGAAGTGCGCGTTGTCCAGGGCATAGCGCTGCAGCAGGCCGATCAGCACCGGCGCGCACTCCTGGGCGTTGTTGCGCACGCAGGCCTGCTGGCAGAGGATTTCCGTGGGGCAGACCCGGGCGCAGCTGCCGCCGAGGATATTGGCCGAGAGAATCTTCTGCGCCGCGCCCTGGACGTTGTCGGTGTGGATATTGCGGATGAACGAAGGAATATCGATCTCGCTGGGGCACGCATTGACGCAGGGCGCGTCGTAGCAATACAGGCAGCGCGAGGCTTCCAGGTGGGCCTGGCGGGCATTGAGCGGCGGCGCCAGATCGCTGAAATGGCCGGCGAGGGTGGCGCCGTCCAGGGTCGGGTGGGGCAAGTGGTTCAAGGTCTTGATCACGGTTTTGGCCTCACGGTTCTTCATCTGCCTCTGACGGGCATGGGTGTTCACGAAACTGCGAGCTGTCCTGCCGTCCTGCCGTCCTGTAGCCGCTGCCGAGCCTGCGAGGCTGCGAAAAGGCCCGCTGGGCCTTGCTTGACGGTCTCCCGCCAACCCTCTAGTGGCCGCAAGAACGCCGCGAGCGTGCCGCTCGTTCGCAGCCTGCGGCAGCGGCTACACAGAGCGTGGATTGCATTGGGGCATTCCGGGGTCAGCGTTTGACGGCGGTCGGCTTGTGCCGCTCGGCGCGCTTGCTCAAGAGGTCGAACACCGCCGGGTAGGCCGGGCGTTCGATGTAGCGCCCGGCGCCGCGTTCGGCCCGCAGGTCGCCGTCGGCCCACACCAGCTTGCCCTGGCTGATGGTGTGGCTGGGCACGCCGCGCACGGTCTTGCCTTCGAAGATGTTGAAGTCCACCTGCTGGTGGTGGGTCTTGGCGGAGATGGTGCGGCTGCCTTGCGGGTCCCAGAGCACCAGGTCGGCATCGGCGCCGACACGGATCGCGCCCTTGCGCGGGTAGAGGTTGAAGATCTTCGCGGTGTTGGTGGAGGTCAGGGCGACGAACGCCTGCATCGACAGGCGCCCGCTGTTCACCCCTTCATCCCACAGCACGGCCATGCGGTCTTCGATGCCGGCGGTGCCGTTGGGGATCTTGCTGAAATCGTCGCGGCCGGCGGCCTTCTGCTCGGCGCAGAAGCAGCAGTGGTCGGTGGCGGTGGTGTGCAGGTTGCCCGATTGCAGGCCGCGCCACAGCGCTTCCTGATGGCCGCGTGGGCGGAACGGCGGGCTCATCACGTAGCCGGCGGCGGTCTGCCAGTCCGGGTCGCGGTACACGCTGTCGTCCAGCAGCAGGTGCCCGGCCAGGACCTCGCCATACACCGGCTGGCCCTTGCCCCGGGCGTAGCTGATTTCGTCCAGGGCTTCCTGGGTCGACACGTGCACCAGGTACAGCGGCGTGCCCAGGGTTTCGGCGATACGGATCGCCCGGCTGGCGGCTTCGCCTTCCACTTGCGAGGGCCGTGACAGCGGGTGGGCCTCTGGCCCGGTGATGCCCTGGGCCAGCAGCTTGCGTTGCAGGTGATACACCAGCTCGCCGTTTTCCGCGTGCACCGTGGGCACCGCCCCCAGTTCCAGGCAGCGCTCGAAGCTGGCCACCAGGGTGTCGTCGGCGGCCATGATGGCGTTCTTGTAGGCCATGAAGTGCTTGAAGCTGTTGATGCCGTGGTGCTGCACCAGCTCGGCCATTTCCTCGCGCACCTGTTCGCTCCACCAGGTGATGGCCACGTGGAAACCGTAATCGCTGGCGGACTTTTCGGCCCAGCCGCGCCACTGGTGGAAGGCCTCCAGCAGCGACTGCTGCGGGTTGGGAATCACGAAATCGATGATCGAGGTGGTGCCGCCTGCGAGACCTGCCGCGGTGCCGCTGAAGAAGTCTTCGCTGGCCACGGTGCCCATGAAGGGCAGTTGCATGTGGGTATGGGGGTCGATGCCGCCGGGCATCAGGTATTGGCCGCTGCCATCGAGCACTTCACAGCCGGCGGGAATATCCAGATGGTTGCCGATGGCGCGAATCACGCCGTCTGCGCAGAGTACATCGGCTTTATAACTTTCATCATGGGTAATAACGGTGGCGCCACGGATCAACAGAGACATTCCGAGTTCCTCGCAGGCATGACCGGCTGTTGCCGGTTCTAACTTTTTTATTGAACGCACTGACAACTTAATAATCCTGCCAGTGGTGTCAGGAATAGAAGCTAGCCGCAGTTCAAAGAAACAGCAAGAATATTTTTTATAAGCATATATCTAATCTAAGCCATTGAAATTAAACGAATAAAAATCAAATTCCGCAAAATGGTGCGCGCCATCACCATTTTGACGCACTTGACAGGATCGAAAAATAGTCGAGATTTCCTATGTCAAATCAGCTGCTTGAGGAGGCGCTGCGAAGAGCGGAAGACAACTAATAAAATAACCGTGCACTGCTTTGGGTCCTGACCGAACGGACAACTTGCCAAACCCCCGGCCTGAGTGAACTGGCAACTAACCGAAGGCTTCAAAGTTGACTGAATAAAACTGAATCACATCAGTTGTTTACATGGATTCCGCACACCGTGCAGATGCGTATCCGGCAGTAGTTGGCATCGTTATTGAGTGCCGCCGCAGATCGCTGGCCAGGGGGGCGGAAGTCGTAAGTTCTCCGGCCATCGTCCGGCGCGCTGTTCCTGGGTGCGCTGGCCTGATGAGCAAAATAATCAAAAGAACAGTGGAGCGGCCATGCAACAGATCAGATCACAGGTGACCGAGCGCGCCGGCTTGTACGAGCTGGACGCCGGCAGCGACGTACTCGACAGCCCCCGTTACAACCACGACATCGCACCGACCCAGGTCCAGGAACGCACCTGGAACAAATGGCATATCACCGCACTGTGGATCGGCATGTCGATCTGCGTGCCCACCTACACCCTGGGCGGGGTGCTCACCGCTTACTTCGGCCTCAGCGTCGGCGAGGCGCTGCTGGCGATCCTCCTGGCCAATATCGTGGTGCTGATTCCCCTGACCCTCAACGCCTTCGCCGGCACCAAGTACGGCATTCCGTTCCCGGTATTGCTGCGCTCGTCGTTCGGCATCATCGGCTCCAACGTGCCGTGCCTGATCCGCGCCTTGGTGGCCTGCGGCTGGTTCGGCATCCAGACGATGTTCGGCGGGCTGGCGATCCACCTGTTCCTGGGTTCGATCTTCGAGGGCTGGAAGGCCCTGGGCGGCACCGGCGAAGTGATTGGTTTCATGATCTTCTGGACCCTCAACCTGTGGGTGGTGCTGCGCGGCGCCGAGTCGATCAAGTGGCTGGAAACCCTCTCCGCACCGCTGCTGGTGGCAGTGGGCATCGGCCTGCTGGTGTGGGCCTTGCCCAGCGTGTCGCTGACTGAGTTGCTGGCGATCCCGCCCAAGCGTCCTGAGGGCGCTAGCGTCACCGGTTACTTCATGGCCGGGCTCACCGCCATGGTCGGCTTCTGGGCCACCTTGTCGCTGAACATTCCCGACTTCAGCCGCTACGCGAAGAGCCAGAAGGACCAGATCCTCGGGCAGATCTTCGGCCTGCCGCTGACCATGTTCCTGTTCGCCGCCCTGGGGGTGGTGATGACCGCTGCCTCGGTGAAACTGGTGGGGGTCACGGTGTCCGACCCGGTGAGCCTGATCGGCCACATCCAGAGCCCGGGCTGGGTGGCCCTGGCCATGGCGCTGATCATCATCGCCACCTTGTCCACCAACACCGCGGCCAACATCGTCTCGCCCACCAACGACTTCCAGAACCTGGCGCCGAAGCTGATCGGCCGCACCACCGCAGTGATCCTCACCGGCCTGGTGGGGCTGGCGCTGATGGGCCACGAATTGCTGAAAAAGCTCGGCCTGTTGATTTCCGACGTCAGCCTGGAGACCGTGTATTCCAACTGGCTGCTGGGCTACTCCAGCCTGCTGGGGCCGATTGCCGGGATCATGGTGGTGGACTATTTCATCATCAAGAAACAGCGCCTGGACCTGGCCGGCCTGTACCGCGATGACGTCTACCCGGCGTGGAACTGGTACGGCTTCATCGCCTTCGGTGTCCCGGTGGCCCTGACCCTGATGTCCCTGGGCAGCAGCGCCTTCAACTGGTTCTACAGCTACGGCTGGTTCACCGGCTCGGCCCTGGGCGGCTTGATCTACTACGGCCTATGCAGCCTGCGCAGCCCGCAGAGCCTGGCCGCCAAGACCCCGACCCTGTAGGAGCGAGCTTGCTCGCGATGAACGTACAAACAACGCGGTCTCTCTGGGGATTGCGTAACGTCTGCTGGCTAATCGCGAGCAAGCTCGCTCCTACAGGTGAGCACCGAAAACCGCGACACTCAAGACGAGCCCGATCTCGTCAACCACAACCAGAAAAAGCCCGAGGGGATCACCATGAACGCTGCCGTCGAGGTTCTGCAATCCAGTCATCAGCACATCAACCGCGACCGCCTCTGGCAGTCGCTCATGGAGTTGGCCCGGCTCGGCGCCACGGTCAAGGGTGGGGTTTGTCGCCTGGCCCTGACCGACCTCGACCGCCAGGCCCGGGATCTGTTCGTGCAATGGTGCGAAGCGGCCGGCTGCACGGTCACGGTGGACGGCATCGGCAACATCTTCGCCCGCCGCCCCGGGCGCAATCCGCAGTTGCCGCCAGTGATGACCGGCAGCCACATTGACACCCAGCCCACCGGCGGCAAGTTCGACGGCTGCTTCGGCGTGCTGGCCGGAGTGGAAGTGCTGCGCACCCTCAATGACCTCAAGCTGGAGACCGAGGCGCCCCTGGAAGTGGTGGTGTGGACCAACGAAGAAGGCTCGCGCTTCCCGCCGTGCATGATGGGTTCCGGGGTGTTCGCCGAGAAGTTCACCCTGCAAGACACCCTGGCCAAGACCGACGCCGAGGGCGTCAGCGTCGGCGAGGCGCTGAACGCCATCGGCTATGCCGGCACGCGCCCGGTCAGTGGCCATCCGGTGGGCGCCTATTTCGAAGCGCATATCGAGCAGGGGCCGATCCTGGAAGACGAGCGCAAGACCATTGGCGTGGTGCTCGGCGCCCTGGGCCAGAAGTGGTTCGACCTCAAGCTGCGGGGCGTCGAAGCCCACGCCGGCCCGACCCCCATGCACCTGCGCAAGGACGCCCTGGTGGGCGCCGCCGCCGTGGTCGCGGCGGTCAACCGCGCCGCCCTCGGTCACCAGCCTCACGCCTGCGGCACCGTCGGCTGCCTGCAAGCCTATCCAGGATCGCGCAATGTGATCCCGGGGGAGGTGCGCATGACCCTGGACTTCCGCCACCTGGAGCCGGCGCGCCTGGACTCGATGATTACCGAGGTGCGCCAGGTGATCGACAACACCTGCGAAGAGCACGGCCTGAGCTTCGAACTGACCCCCACCGCGGACTTCCCGCCGCTGTACTTCGACCCGGTGTGCGTCGATGCGGTGCGCGGCGCCGCACAAGGGTTGGGCCTGTCCCACATGGACATCGTCAGCGGCGCCGGGCACGACGCGATCTTTGTCGCCGAGCTGGGCCCGGCGGGGATGATCTTCGTGCCCTGCGAAGGCGGCATCAGCCACAACGAAATCGAGAACGCCGACCCCGACGACCTGGCGGCCGGCTGCGCCGTGCTGCTGCGCGCCATGCTCGCCGCCTCCCAATCCATCGCCCAACGCCAACCGTAGGAGCCGGCCTGCCGGCGAAGGGGCCCGCCAGATGTGCGCCGCCGACACCTTCGCCGGCAAGGGGCATCGTCAGGTGCTTGGCTGGCGTACACTGGCGAACTTTTCGCACGGGATGCCGACTATGCACAGGATGGCGCTTTGTCTGGCCCTGGCTCTGAGCCTGGGTGGCTGTATCGATTACAAATGGGGCCACGACTGGAAGGCCGACAGCCTCGGCGGTTGGCAGGACGCCAGCCAGGGAAAATATGACCAGGGCACCGCGTTCAAGCTGGCCTGCGGGCCGGAACCGCTGTATGTGAAGCTGACCTCCGCGCCGTCCCACCATCTGATGTCGCTGCTGTTCATCCCCCTGGTCCCGGCGGCCACCGGCGATGACAACCATCTGAGCATCAACGCCCGCCACCCCAGCCTCTCGGCCTGTTCGGCGGCGCAGAACCCCCTGGTGATCAAGCTGGACAACCGGGTGATCAGCCATATCGGCTACTCAGCCGGCAACCAGGCGGGCAGTTGCGAGCTGCGGCTGGACGAGCGCGAGTTGCAGGGCGAGCGGGTGTCGATTGAGGTCAATCAGGCCGTGCTGCCTTGTGCCGTGGCGCCGCTGACCCTGAAGAAAAACGGCTTCTTCTGCCTGCGCAAAACCGAGTTCGGCGGTTCCAAGCCTTGTGACCGTTAGGGGCGGTCGCTCGCACGAACCTAAGCTAATTCCTAAAAAGTATTTATTTTCGATTTATTAGATCGATTAGCTTTTAGCGACTTTCCTGTCTCCGAGAAGGTTCGCTCCCATGCGCCTGCCCTTTGCTTTGCGTCGTAGCTTGTCGATCACCGCCCTGGCCGGTCTGGCGCTGGGCATGGCCCTCAATGCCCAGGCCGACACCGACCTGCGCATCGGCTACCAGAAATCCTCGACCCTGCTGGCCTTGCTCAAGGCCCAGGGCACCCTGGAAAAACAGCTGGCGGGGCAGGGGGTGAAGATCACCTGGCACGAATTCACCAGTGGCTTGCCGCTGGCGGAATCGTTGAATGTGGGCAATGTCGATATCAGCGCCGATGTCGCCGACACGGTGCCGGTCTTCGCCCAGGCCGCCGGGGCCAAGCTGACCTATTTCGCCACCGAAACCCCATCGCCCGCCGCCCAGTCCATCGTCATTGCCAAGGACTCGCCGCTCAAGTCCCTGGCCGACCTCAAGGGCAAGCGCATCGCCGTGACCAAGGCCGCCGGCAGCCATTACCTGCTGATCGCTGCCTTGCGCGAAGCGGGTTTGAGTTTTGCCGATATCCAGCCGGTGTACCTGACCCCGGCCGACGGCCGCGCGGCGCTGGAAACCGCCAAGGTCGATGCCTGGGTCACCTGGGAACCCTTCGTCGCCAGCGCCCAGCGCCAGCAGGGCGCGCGGGTGCTGCACGACGGCCAGGGGCTGGCCAGCTATCGCCGTTACTACCTGGCATCCGGCGACTACGCCAAGGCCCATCCCGAGGTGCTGAACCAGGTGTTTGCCGAGCTGCAGAAGACCGGCGCCTGGGTCAAGGCGCATCCGGCCGAGGCGGCGAAACTGCTGGGCCCGCTGTGGGGCAACCTGGATGTACCGACCGTGGAACTGGCCAACAGCCGCCGCACCTACCAGGTCGAAGCGGTCAAGCCGGACGCCCTGGGCGAGCAGCAGAAAATCGCCGATGCCTTCTACCAGGAAAAGCTCTTGCCCAAGCCAGTGGATGCCCGGGCGGTGCAGTTGTGGAGCCCCAAGAAGTTGTGATCGCTGGTTAGATTGCCTTCGCTGGCAAGCCAGCTCCTACATGCACCACGCGATGCCGTTGTAGGAGCCGGCTTGCCGGCGAACAGGCCCCCTCTTTTTTCTTGTTCACCGCCGGCTACGCCATCCCGCGCCCGGCGTCAGGAGTTCCCGTGTCTGCCGTTCACCCCCAAGAGGCCTTTGCCGTCCCAGCCTGGTCCAGCCCGCCCGCGGCTAACGCCGACGTGGTGCTGGAGTTGCGCCACCTGACCAAGCACTACGCCCGCCGCCGTGGCCAGTCCGCTCCGCCTGCGGTGCAGCAGGTCAGCCTCAAGGTGCGCCGTGGCGAAGTGCTGTGCCTGATGGGCACTTCCGGCAGTGGCAAATCCACCTTGCTGCGGCATATCAACCGGCTGATCGAGCCCAGCAGCGGCGAGGTGCTGATCGACGGTGCGGCCATCAGCCAACTCTCGGCCGAGGAACTGCGCACCCTGCGTTCCCGGCGCATCGGCATGGTGTTCCAGCATTTCGGCCTGTTGCCCCATCGCAGCGTGCGCGACAACGTCGCCTTGCCCTTGGAACTGCGTGGCGAGCCCGAGGCCCAGCGCCACGCCGCGGCCGATCTGCAACTGCAAGCCATGGGCCTGGACGGCTGGGGCGAGCATTACCCCCATGAACTGTCCGGCGGCATGCAGCAGCGGGTCGGCCTGGCCCGGGCCCTGGTCAGCGAACCGGACATCCTGCTGATGGACGAACCCTTCAGTGCCCTCGACCCGACCATCCGCCGCGACCTGCAAAGCCACTTTCTGCGGGTGGTGCGTGAGCGCGGCATCACCACTTTGCTGGTGACCCACGACCCGGCAGAAGCCTTGCGCCTGGCGGACCGCATCGCCGTGCTGCGCCACGGCCAACTGATCCAGCTGGGCACCCCCAGCGAGTTGCTGGAGCAACCGGCGGATGCCGAAGTGGCGGACTTCTTTCAGGACCACGGGGCCCGCAGCGACACGCCGGTGACGGTCTTGCCGACCCCGGTCAAGCGTGGGGTAGCGCCGGCTCCAGCCAGCCCTGGATTGTCCTTGGCCCAGACCCTGCTGCTGGGGCCGGCGGCCCTGGCTGCCAGCGGTCGTGGTGGCCTGTATTGGCTGTGCTTCGCCCTGGAGCTGGGCGCCGCCGCGGCCCTGGGCCAGGGGCTGGCCACGGCCAGCCTTGCCTGGGGCGTCCTGGCGCTGCTCGGCCTGCTGTGCAGCCGCCTGTTGAGCCTGACCCTGGCCCGGCGCCCCAGCCGCCAGGGCCGTTCCGACTGGCGCCTGCCGTGGCTGGTATTGCTGCTGTGCCAGGCCCTGGTGCTGTGGCGGGTACTGGCCGCCGATGCCTCTGGTCCCTGGCTGCAGTTTCCCGCCGACCGCCAAGTGCTGCTGGGCACCGCGGCGGCCATCGACCAGTTGATCGGCTGGTCCCAGGTCACCTTTGAGAGCACCTTCGTCGGCGTGATAGTGGCCGTGCGCACGGTGATCGAAAGCATCGAAAGCCTGCTGGGCTGGCTGCCCTGGCCGGTGCCGGCCCTGGCCCTGGTGCTGCTGGCCTGGCGCAGCGCCGGCGCCGCCCTGGCCCTGACCAGCGCCGCGGCCTTGGTTTACATCGGCCTGTTCGGCTTCTGGGAGCGGACCATCGCCACCTTGGCCCTGGTGGGTTCCTCGGTGTTGATCTCGCTGTTGATCGGCGTGCCCGCCGGCATCCTCCTGGCCAAGCGCGCCCTGGCCCGGCGCCTGATCACCCCCTTGCTGGACGTGATGCAGACCCTGCCGACCTTCGTGTACCTGATCCCGGCGGTGGCGTTCTTCTCGGTGGGCAAGACCCCGGCGGTGATCGCCACGGTGATCTTCGCCCTGGCGCCGATGATCCGCCTTACCGCCCTGGGGATTCAGGAAGTGCCCAAGACCGCCGTCGAAGCGGCCCTGGCCCACGGCGCCACACCGTGGCAGATCCTGACCAAGGTCGAGCTGCCCCTGGCCGCCGGCTCCTTGCTGCTGGGGATCAACCAGACCCTAGTGATGAGCCTGTCGATGGTGGTGGTGGCGGCGCTGATCGGCGCCGGCGGGCTGGGCTACGACGTGATGACCGCGCTGCGCAACATCAAGGGCGGCGAGGGCATGTTGGCCGGCGCCGCGATCGTGTTCTGCGCGTTGATTCCCGACCGCATCATTCAAGCGACCCTGCGCCAGCGGGATCGCACATTGCATCAATCATGAGGTGTCCCTTGAACAAGTCGTTTACCCGTACCCTTGGCGCCGCCGCGCTGTTGTTGGGTCTGTCCCTGCCGGTGCTGGCCAAGGACAAGATCGTTATCGGCGAACAGAACTGGACCGGCGCCATCGCCATCCAGAACATCCTCGGCGAAGTGATCAAGAGCCGCCTCGATGGCGACGTTTCCTACCTGGCCGGTGACGTGCCGGTGCTGTTTGCCGCCGCTGCCAAGGGCGATGGCTCGGTGGACGTGCTGACCGATATCTGGCTGCCCAACCAGTCTGCCGCCTGGGCCAAATATGTCACCGGCGGCACCCGCTCCCTGGTGCCCAACAAGCAGCCGTACCTCGGGGTGCAGGGCTTCTATATCCCCGGCTACCTGCAAGATAAATACGGCGTGAAATCGGTCTACGACCTGCAAAAGCCTGAAGTGGCGAAACTCTTCGAACCCCTGGGCGGCGGCAAGGCGCAACTGCTGGTGGGCCCGGCGGGCTGGGAGTCCACCTACATCGGCGAGATCAAGGCCAAGGACTTCGGCTTTGCCGACAAATTCGAATCGGTGTCCACCGAAGCCTCGGTGACCTACGCCAAGCTCGCCGCGGCCTACAAGGCCCAGCGCGGCGTGGTGTTCTACGCCTACACCCCGGACTGGATCTTCTCCGCCTTCGACCTGCGCCGCCTGGATGAACCGGCGTTCGACGGCTATGCCCAGGACAACAAGAAGGGCGACCCGCTGTACAAGGCCGATGGCTGCTGGAAATTCATCAGCCCGACAGTGGATGCCGACTGGCTGAGCAAGAGCAAGATCACCTGCGCCTACCCGGATGCCCGGGTGTATGTCCTGGCCTCCAGCGCCCTGCAAAAACGCGCACCGCGAATTGCCGCGTTCCTGGAGAACTTCAGCATCGAGCCTCAGGCCCTGAATGACCTGATCCTCAAGATTGAAAAAGAACAGCAACCGGCGGCGCAGGCGGCCAAGGAATGGGTCGCGGCGCACCCGCAGATCGTCGATGGCTGGCTGGGTGCCAGCGGTGAAAAAGTGGGAGTGGCGCAATGAGTGGGGCGCCGGTGAACAGCCTCGAACAGGCGACCTTTGGCGCCGGGTGTTTCTGGGGCGCGGAAGCCGCGTTCAGGGCCTTGCCTGGAGTAGTGGACAGCCGCGTCGGCTACGCCGTGGAAGCGGCGGACGAAGCCTTGCAGATAGAAGTGGTGCAGGTGGATTTTGACCCGCAGGTGTTGGCTTATACCCGCCTGATCGAGCACTTCTGGGGCCTGCACGATCCCACCTCGGTGGATCGCCAGGGCGAGCATGGCGGGGTGAAATATCGCTCGGCGATCTTCCACACCAACGCCGTGCAGGCCGAACAGGCGAGGGCGGCCAAGACCGCCCTACAAGACTCCGGACGCCTCAACAAACCCGTGGCCACGGTGATCGTGCCCCTGGGCCGCTTCGAACTGGCGGATGAAGCGCACCAGCGCTACCTGGAAAAGAATGGCCTGAGCACTTGCCACATCTAGAAGCTGCAAGCTGCAAGCTGCAAGCCGCAAGCCGCAAGCCGCAAGCCGCAAGCTTGGAGCTTGGAGTCTTAGTTGCTGCCTGCTCTTCGTGGCGAGGGAGCTTGCTCCCGCTGGGCTGCGCAGCGGCCCCAAACCCTGATGCACGCGGTGCATCAGGTGGCATGGAGTTGAGGCCCAATCGGGAGCAAGCTCCCTCGCCACAGGTCCGCGAACAAGGCTCCTACGCGACCCGCCACTGAATCACTTCCAACACCGCGCAGCCTTCTCGTGTCAGCAGGTGCACGCCACGGGTGATGCGGGTCAGATCGCAATCGCTGATGTCTTTCAGCTCCAAGGTGGACAGGCTGTCCATCAGGTCGCGGACCACGGTGAAACGGTGGGCGGCGCTGCTGGCCAGGTCGCTCAAGGGGGCTTGGGTGTCGAGGTAGAACACCGGGTGTTCGGTGTCGTGGGTGTCGATGGGGGTGAAGCGGGGGAGGTGATGGTCAGTCATCGGTGTAGCTCCTATAAATTGAGCTGCCACCTTCCGCGGCCAAGCGAATTAGGGTGGCAGCTGTACGCGGGTTGGCCGACCGGCTATAGGAAACCGGCACACCCGAAGGTGTCCCACGCACAGCCGCCATGAGACAAAATCACAGGCACAAAAAAAGCGCCTGCAATGATGTTTTGGACGCTGATGCGTTCCTATATTCGACCGGCCAAGGTCGCTCGCGGATTTTGCCGCGAGGGCGAACTATAGGGGGGATGCCAGAGCGGTGCAACCGAGCATTGAAGGCGATGTTTGAGTGGTTGTGTCGACTATTGGTTGCTGGTTTTGATGGAGTACATATCCATTGCTGCGGTCACGGCCACTTAGGGTTTCGCCCTTACGGCGACTCACTTTGGAAAAGCCGGAATGCCGGCCCAGCCCAAAGTAACCAAAGGGCTCCTGCCCCCGCATCCGGCGCCTCGCTCCGGCATTGCTCCGGGGGGCACGCCGCCACAGGCCATCCATGGCCTGATGGCGGCTAGCTCGGCATCCTTGCCGAGCTGCCCCCTGCGCAACGCCTGCGTTCGGCCTCCTGAAGGGGCAGGAAGATCAAGATCAAAAGCCAAAGCCCTGAGGCGCGGGCTGGCTCCTTGTAGCCGCTGCCGAAGGCTGCGAACGAGCGCTCGCGCTCGCAAAACCAGGCGGCGCGGCATGCCAGGAGCATTGGGGATGCAGGTTTAGCGTCTCCTACGACGGAGTGCCGCCCAGAGCGTTCGCAGCCTGCGGCAGCGGCTACAGAGTATGTGCGTTCTGTAGCCGCTGCTGAGCCTGCGAAGCTGCGAAGCTGCGAAAAGGTCCGCAGGACCTTCGACCATCCCAAGAGCAGCATCGCCCTGTGAAGGACAAATGAAACAAGGCCGGCCGGCAGGCCGCCGTCAGATGTTGATCTTGCTCTGGCTTTTGATCTTGATCTGCTTGCCCCTGCATCCGGCGCCTCGCTCCGGCCTCCTGAAGGGAGAGCAAAGCCAAAGCCTGGACCCTCAGCCTTTCAATCAAAATCCTCAAACGCCCTGCAAGACCCTCAACGCGGCCTGAGCCAAAAAGCCCGATCGGCTTTTCTGTTCTGGATGATGTTTCACATATTCATCAATTCGATTCAGCAAATAGCCCGGCAGCGTGATGTTGAGTTTTTCCGCCTTGCCCATGTAGCGAGTGATGTCGATATCAATCACGGCCCAAGTGCAGCCTTGATATTGGGGGTTAGCGGCGTGGAGGGTCACTGTGCGGGCTGTGGGAATGGCTGCTCCTTCTTCGGCCAGTAATTCCAGGTGGCCTTCGATGGCTTCGCGGGCCATGGCCATGGCGTCGTCGAGGTCGTCGCCAGCGGAGAAGCAGCCTGGAATATCGGGTACTTCCACACCCCATGCGTGTTGGTCGTCACCGGGAAGAATGGCAATGGGATAGAGCATGGACTGATCCTCCTTCGGACCTGGGAGCCTTGAGCCTGGGTGGTTAGAGCCGGGCTTGTTTCAATATGCTGCTTACCGTTTTGGCCAGTAGATCTTTTTTGGGATGGGGGATGGTGACCAGGCCTGGCTTAGACGGATGTTTGAAGTGGTGGTGACTGCCCTTGACCCTGACCAGATACCAACCATCTGCTTCGATTTGAGCGATGAGTTGCCGGCTATTCACATCACTTTCAACTCCCTGTTGTGGCGGTGGGTATGATAACTACTCTTTGCCGCTCAACACTATCAGCAACGGTTGGCGACTCATAGGGCGAGGCGGCAAACCTCAAGCTTTTAGCTTGCCGCTTGCCGCTACAAACTTGCCGCTGATTCTCCTCCTCCCAAGGCCACCACCAACCCCACGCTCGCCTGCAACTGCCTCGTCTGCAGTGCCTGCAACCCCCGCTGCGCCTGCAGCGCTGCAGTCTGCGCCGTCACCACATCCAGATAACTCACCGCCCCGGCCTGATAGCTGTTCATGGCCAAGGTCTGGGTGTGCTGCGCTGCATTCACCGCTGCCTGCTGATCCAGCGCTTCCTGGCGCAGATCCCGCAGTTGCCCCAGGTTGTCCTCCACCTCGCGCACCGCCCGCAGCACTTGCCCACGGTAATGGGCGGCGGCTTCTTCGAACTCGGCATGGGCCTGGCGTTCATTGGCGCTTAGCCGCCCGCCATCAAAGATCGGCAGGTTCATCAGGGGGCCCAAGGCCCAATAGCGATTGCCCGCCGCCAGCAGGTTGCCCACGCCCTGGGTCTGCCCACCGAGCATTCCGGTCAGGCTGAAATCCGGGTACCAGGCGGCGCGGGCCACGCCGATGCCGGCATTGGCGGCGTACACCCGGCGTTCGGCGGCGGCAATGTCCGGCCGGCGTTGCAGCAGGGTGCTGGGCAGTTGCTGGGGAATACTCGGCAGGCTCAGCAGTCGCGAAGAGGGCGCCAGGCTGAAGCGGCTGGCGGGTTCGCCCACCAGTTCGCCAATGGCGTGTTCGCTGAGGTTGCGCTGGGCCCGCACTTCGTCCAGTTCCGCCTCGGCGCTGGCCAGTTGGCTCTGGGCCCGGGTCAGGTCCAGTTCCGAGGCGATCTGCCCTTGATAACGGTCGCGGGTCAGTTGCAGGGCCTGGGCGTAATCCTCCAGGGAGTGGCTCAAGATCCGGCTCTGGGCATCCAGGCCAGTGAGTTGCACATACAGGCTCGCCAACTGTTTTTGCAGGCTCAGGCGCGCTGCTTCCAGGTCATCCCCGGAGGCTTGGGCCTGGGCGTCGCCGGCTGCCGCTTGATTGCGGATGCGCCCCCACAGGTCGAGGTCGAAACTCAGGGCAAAACCGGCGCTGTTGCTGTTGTAGATCGACGGTTGCGTGCTGCCCCGCAGCGGCCGGCTGTCCGACTGGCGCTGGCGCAAGGGCTGGGCGCTGGCGCTGATCTGCGGGAACAGCCCGGCGTGCAGTTGGCTGGCGTAGGCCTGGGCGCTGTCGTAGTGGGCCAGGGCTGCCGCCAGGTCGGGGTTGGCGCGGAGCAGGCGCTGTTGCAGGTCGTCCAGACGCGGGTCCTGGAACAGTAGCCACCAGTGCTCGGCGAGCCCCTGGGGCGTGGCGGCCGGGTGCCAGGGGCCATCGCTGCTCTGTTCGCGGTATTGCGCCGGCAGGTCGATGGCCGGCACCTGGTAGCGGGGCGCCAGGGAGCAGCCGTGCAGGGCCAGCACCAGCAGGGCGGCGAGGGGCTTAAGCCTTGGGCGCATGCTCACCTCCGGCGTCGGCCAGTTGCACCAGGTCACCTTCGCGCAGGGCGTCCGGTGGGTTGTCGATGACTTGATCCGTGGCTTGCAGGCCCTGGTCGATCACCAGTCGCTCGCCCAGGTCGAGGCCGATATGGATGCTGCGCAGGTGCACGTGCCGGGAGCCGTCGATCAATGCCACTTGGGTGCCCTGGGCACGGAAGATCAGGGCGCTGGCGGGGATGCTCACGCCGTGGGTGTCGGCAGGGATGGCCAGGGTGGCTTCGGCATAGTCGCCGGGCATCAGGGCGCTGTCGGGGTTGGCGGCGACGAACTGCGCCAGCAGGGTGCCGGAGCGCGGGTCGATGGCGGTGGAGTCGCCCACCAGTTGCGCGCTGAAGTGCTGGCCCGGGTGCTCGGGCACGGTCAGCTGCGCTTGCAGGCCGGGGCGGATGACGCTGGCGTAGTTCTGCGGAATCGGCACGTAGAGCCGCAGTTTGTGGGTGTCCGCCAGGTCGAACAGCTCGGGGTCGCTGTCGTTGTCGGCCTTGATCAACTGGCCGATGTCGGTGTGGCGGGCGGTGAGGGTGCCGGCGAATGGCGCGCGAATGGTCTTGTAGTCTTCCAGCGCCGTGAGCCGTGCGTAGTCGGCGGCGGCTGCCTGGGCATTGGCCTTGGCAGCGGCGGCGTTGGAGCTTTTTTCATCGGCTTCCTGGCGCGACACCGAGTGGCTGGCCAACAGGTGCTGCCAGCGCTCGGCGGTGGTCTGCGCCAGCCTTGCATTGGCCTGCTGCTGGATCATCCGCGCCCGGGCCTGGGCCACTTGCTGATCCAGGTCGGGGCTGTCGATATGGGCCAGTACCTGCCCGGCGGCCACCTTGGCGCCTATGTCCTGGCTCCAGTCCTTGAGGTAGCCGCTGACCCGGGCGTGGATCGGCGCCTTGCTCCAGGCTTCCAGGTGCGCCGGCAGGCGCAGGGTGTCGCCCAGTAGGTTGTGCTGCGGCTGGAACACCAGCACCTGCGGCACGGCGGCGGTTTCGGTCCAGGCGACCACGGCCCGTTCATGCCGGATGCGCGCCGCCAGGCCGCTGGCCACCAGCAAGGCGGCCAGGCTCAGACTGCCTATGCCCAGCAGCATCAGGCGTTTGCGCGAAGGGGTGTGATCAGGCGACATGGGTGTTTTCTCCAGCAACAGCGGATTGGGGACGGCGGCCGTGGACCAGGCTGAAGACCACGGGGACAAAAATCAGGGTGGCGACGGTGGCGAGCAGCAGCCCGCCGATCACCGCGCGGCCCAGGGGCGCGTTCTGTTCTTCGGACAGGGCCAGGGGCAGCATGCCGATGATCATCGCCAGGGCGGTCATGCACACTGGGCGAAAGCGTGTGTAGCCGGCCTCCAGCGCGGCCTTGAGGGCGTCGCCGTGCTCCGCCAGGCGCTCGCGGCAAAAACTCACCACCAGGATCGAGTTGGCGGTGGCCACCCCCATGCACAGGATGGCCCCGGTCAGCGCCGGCACCGACAGCGCGGTGCCACTCAAGAACAGCATCCAGACGATTCCGGCCAGGGCCGCCGGCAGGGCGGTGATGATCACGAACGGATCGACCCAGGACTGGAAGTTGACCACGATCAGCAGGTAGATCAGCACCACCGCCCCCAGCAGGCCCAGGCTCAGGCCGCTGAAGGCCTGGTGCAGGGCGTCGATCTGCCCGTGCAGGCTGACCGTGGCGCCCTTGGGCCGCAGGGCTGCGGCGTCGTCCAGGACCTTTTGCATGTCGTGGGCCACGGCGCCCAGATCGCGCCCCTGGACGTTGGCGTACAGGTCCAGGGTGGGCTGGATGTTGTAGTGGCTGACCACCGCCGGGCTCTCGACCCGGGAAATATCTGCCAGGCCGCCGAGGATCTGCGACTGGCCGTTGCTGCCGGTGACCGGCAGCGCTTCCAGGGCCGGCAGGCTGTCCAGGCGGTACTGCGGGGTGGCGGCGACGATGGAGTAGGACACGCCGTTCTTCGGGTTGAGCCAGAAGGTCGGCGCCACCTGGGAGCTGCCGGCCAGGGAGGCGACCATGCTGTTGGTCACGTCGCGCTCGGTGATCCCCAGGCCATTGGCCCGCAGGCGATCGACCTTGACCTGCAAGGACGGGTAGCCGGTGGACTGCTGGATGCGCAGGTCGGCGATGCCCGGCACATGCTGCAGGCGCCGTTGCAGTTCCAGGGCGAAGGCGCGGTTGGCTTCGGTGTCGGGCCCGGAGATTTTCACGTCCAGCGGGGCCGGGGCGCCGAAGTTGAGGATCTGGCTGCTGATGTCCGCCGGCAAAAAGGCGAACTGGCTGCCGGGGAAGCTTTCCGGCAGGGCTTGGCGCAGTTGCTTCACGTAGTCGGCGCTGGGGGCGTGGCCGGGTTTCAGGGTGACCTGGATATCGCCGTCCTGCGGGCCGATGGTGCCGCTGTTGCTGTAGGCCATGTCGATGCCGCTCAGGGGGATGCCGATGTTGTCGATGATGCTGTCCAGCTGCTCCGGCGGGATCACCTCGCGGATGCGCGCTTCGATGCGGTCGAAGGCCGCCGCGCTTTCCTCGATCCGCGTGCCCAGGGGCAGGCGCACATGCAGGGCCAGGGCGCCGGCGTCGGTGGCGGGGAAGAAGTCCTGGCCCAGGCTTGGCAGCAGGGCGAAGGACGCCAGCACGCAGGCGAGGAAGCCGAGGATGAAGCTCTTGCGCCGGCCCAGGGCCAGCTGCAGCAGGCCGTGGTAGGTGTCGCGAATGTTGGAAAAACGCGCCTCGAAACCTTGTTGGAAGGCCAGTAGCCCGCGCACTAGAGCGCTACGTGGCTGGGCGTGCTGTTCGCCTTCGTGGTGGTTGATGAAGGCATCTTCCGGGTGATGCCCGGGCCCGGCTTCCGGCGCGTGGGGCTTGAGCAGGTACATGGCCAGTGTGGGCACCAGGGTCCGCGAGAGGATAAACGAGCTGGCCATGGCAAAGATCACCGCCAGGGCCATGGGCCGGAACAGATAGCCGGCGATGCCCTGCAGCAGGAACATCGGCACGAAGACGATGCAGATGCACAGCAGCGAGACGAAGGCCGGGCCGACGATCTGTTTGGCGCCGTCGAGGATCGCGTCCTGCACCGCCTTGCCCTGTTCCAGGTGCCAGTTGATGTTCTCGATGGTCACCGTGGCGTCGTCCACCAGGATCCCCACCGCCAGGGCCAGGCCGCCCAGGGTCATGACGTTGAGGGTCTGGCCGCTGACCGCCAGCAGGGCAATCGCGGAAAGCACCGCCAGGGGAATCGAGGCGGCAATGATCAGGGTCGAGCGCCAACTGCCGAGGAACAGCAGGATCATCGCGCTGGTCAGCAGGGCGGCGATGATGCCCTCACGGGCCACGCTGCCCACCGACTGCTTGACGAACACCGAGGCGTCCCCCAGCAGCGAAGTCTTCAGCGCCGGCGGCAGGGTTTCGTTGATTCGCGGCAGCATCTGGCGGATGCCGTCGACGATGGACAGAGTGGAGATATTGCCGTTCTTCAGCGCCGGCATCAGCACCGCCCGGCGTCCGTCGACCCGCACGATATTGGTCTGCGGTGGCGAACCGTCGCGCACGTGGGCCACCTGGCCGATGGTGATCAGCGCGCCGTCCACGGTCTTGATCGGCAGGTCGTTGAGCTCCTCGATGGCGGTCGGGCTGTTGTTCAGCAGCACCGTGTATTCATCGCTGCCGAGCTTGGCGGTGCCCACCGGGATGATCTGGTTCTGCGCCGCCAGGGCATTGCCCACGTCCTGGGCCGACAGGCCCTTGGCGGCCAGGGCTTGCGGGTCCAGGTCGAGGGTGATTTGGCGCTGCTTGCCGCCCATGGGGGTGGGCATGGCCAGGCCGGGCAGGGCGCTCAGGGGCAGGCGGATGTTGTTCTGCACCAGGTCGCGAATCTTCGCCTCCGACAGGGTCGGGCTGGAGAAGGCCATCTGCAGGATTGGCACCGTCGAGGCGCTGTAGTTGAGGATCAGCGGCGGGGTGATGCCCGGCGGCATCTGCTTGAGCACGGTTTGTGAAACGGCGGTCACCTGGGCGTTGGCGGTGCGGATATCGACCCCGGGCTGGAAGAAGATCTTGACGATGCCCATGCCCGGCAGCGACTGCGATTCGATGTGCTCGATGTCGTTGACCGTGGTGCTCAGGGAGCGCTCGTAGGTGTAGATCACCCGCCCGGCCATGGCGTCCGGCGACAGGCCGTTGTACTGCCAGACCACCGCCACCACCGGAATGCCGATGTCGGGGAATACATCGGTGGGGGTACGCAGGGCCGTCAGGGGCCCGATGATGCAGATGAATATCGCCAGCACGATAAACGTGTAGGGCTTGAGCAGTGCGGTCTTGACCAGCCCGAGCATGCCGAAAACCTCCGAGGGAGTGGGATTGCAAACCTCGGCAGCCTGCAGCGACCCACCTAACACGCGGCTTTCAGCCAGGTGAAGGAAGTTTTAGCTAAGGCCTGTATTTCCTTTCATGTGGATTCATTTGTTCTCGCGCCGGGGCCTCTACAAGCTTGATGGCCATCGACGCAGCCGATTTTTTTCCGGCCGGCGTCGCACCTGTTTCTGTCACTTGCGAGGTTTTTTTCATGTCCCTCAAACCGCTGTTGCTGCTGCCGGGCCTGGGCCTGGCGTGCCTGCTCTCGGCCTGTGCCGGGCCCGTGCCCAAGGCCGATCCGCAGCAGGCCTGGATCGATCTTTCCGAAGAATCCCCCAACGACTTGCTGGCCGACAGCGTCGACGGCCAGCGCTTGAGCGACGGCCGTTATTTCCAGGTCAGCCCGGGCCAGCACCGCTTGCAGATGGCCCTGTTGCAAGGGGCCAACGGCAACTCGGCGCAGCCCGAGTGCCTGGGACGCCTGGACTACACAGGGTTCCAGGCGGGCGGGCATTACCGGTTGGTGGAGTCGAGCCAGGGCCAGGACGTGAGCGCGGCGCTGCTGGATGACCAGGGCCGGCCAGTGGCCCGGAGCCAGCCTTTCAATTGCCTGTAACCCCCTTTTTTTGACTGCCGAGGTACTGCGTCATGACATTTAAACCGCTGCTGCTGATTCCTGCCCTGGGCCTGGTGGCCCTGCTCTCTGCTTGTGCTGGCCCCATGCCCCAGCCCGACCCCGGCGAGGCCTGGATCGGCCTGCAGGAAGAGGCGCCCAACGACCTGATGGCCGAACGGGTGGACGGGCACAAGGTCGATGATGGGCGTTATTTCCAGGTCAAGCCCGGTGCTCACCGCCTGGACGTGACCCTGTTTGAAGAGAACGTCGGTGATGCCAACCAGCAAGATTGCAATGGCCATCTCAGCTACGGCGGCTTCAAGGCCGGTGAGCATTACAGACTGGTGGAGTCGAGCCTGGGGACCGCGGTATCGGCGCGTTTGTATGACGCCCAGGGCAGGCAGGTGGCCAGTACCCACGACTTCAATTGCATGCCCGGCTGACAGGCCTGTTTGCGTCGCTGAAATCAGGACATTTCGCTCAAGGGAAAGAGACCGGGCTGACTACAGGTTCAAGGTGAGCCACGGGATGATAGAGGCCTGTCTCCAGCCAACCGAGCGTTCTCTATGAAGCCTGATGCGCAAGCGGCAATCACCTCCACCGATGTGGCATTCAGCGAAGTGGCGCACATGATCAGCACTGCGCGCCAGCGGGCGGTGCGAGCGGTGAATAGCCAATTGGTGGAACTGTATTGGCAGGTCGGGGCCTATATCAGCCGCAAGATCGAGGCGGCGGAGTGGGGCGATGGCGTGGTCCAGCAATTGGCGGATTACCTGGCGCGGCAGCAGCCGGGGCTGCGGGGGTTTACCCGGCGTAACCTGTTCCGCATGCGTCAGTTCTATGAGGTCTATCGAGGGGAGGAGAAAGTGTCAGCAGTGCTGACACAATTACCCTGGACCCAGAACCTGATCATTCTTGCGCAAGGTAAATGCGCGCAAGAGCGCGAGTTTTATCTGCGCATGGCCATTCAGGAGCAGTGGTCGACCCGCGAGTTGGAACGGCAGATCAAATCCGCCCTGTTCGAACGCACGCTGACCCACCCGGCCAATGCCACGGCCACCTTGAAACAGGCCCGTCCCGAGGCCCTGAAGGTCTTCAAGGATGCCTACATGGTGGAGTTTCTCGACCTGCCCCCGGGGCATGACGAGGCCGACCTGCATCAGGGGCTGGTGCGTCAACTCAAGGATTTTCTGATCGAGATGGGCCGCGACTTCTGCTTTGTCGCTTCGGGCTACCCCTTGCAGGTTGGCGGGCGCGATTTCGTTCTGGATCTGCTGCTGTTCCATCGCGGGTTGAATTGCCTGGTGGCCGTTGAACTCAAGGTGGGGCGCTTCGAGCCGGAGTACCTGGGCAAGCTGGACTTCTACCTGGAGGCCCTGGATCGCCAGGTGCGCAAACCCCACGAAAACCCGGCCCTGGGCGTGTTGCTCTGTGCCAGCAAGGATGACGAGGTGGTGGAATATGCCCTCAACCGTTCACTGTCACCGGCGTTGATCGCCGAGTACCGGACCCAGTTGCCGGACAAGCAACTGCTGCAGGCCAAGCTGCAGGAGTTCTATGCCCTGGACACGCAGGCGCGGTGAGTCGGGCGGCCATTGTGTCCGGGGCTGCACCGCCCTGGTGAGTCGAATGCGCACTCAGGCGCGGCCCCCAGGCTTATTCCGGTTCGCTGCCGAACCAGTCGGCCAGGCGTGCGCTGGCTTGCTCCTTGACTTCGGCGTTGATGTGGGCGGCCACGGCCACCACCGAGCCGGCCAGCAGCCCAAGGTCATCCGCGTACCCGACCCCGGGGATCAGGTCGGGGATGATGTCCACGGGCAGCACGAAGTAGCCCAGGGCAGCGTAGATGGTGGTCTTGGCCCAGATCGGGGTTTGCGGTCGTTGCGCGGCGTAGTAGAGCCACAGGGATTTCTGGATCAAGGCCCGGCCGATGCGTGAGGCGCAGCGGCCGATCTTGCGCCAGAGGCAGAGTTCAAGGGACTGGGTGGTGGACATGGCGCACTCCTGGGGGATACAGGTCCAGGTCATGGTCGCCACCCGCGCGGTGGACCGGCAGAGGTCAATGTTTCCCCGGTGGTTTCCCTCGTAGCAGTGCCGCTCAGGGCTGCCGACGGGCCTCCAGGCGCTGGAACAGCAGCATGCCCAGGAGCATGGCCAGGACGAACACCCAGGCTTGCCAGTGGCCGCCCGGCAACAGCACCAGGGCCGGTCCCGGGCAGATCCCGGCAATGCCCCAGCCGATGCCGAACAGCAGGCTGCCGCCGATCAGGCGTCGATCGACGCTGCGCTTGGCGGGGATCTGCATGGGCGCTCCGAGCACTGAGCGCGAGCGGCCCATGGCCCAATGGAAGGGCCACCAGGCCACCGCGATGGCGCCGAGCATCACCAGCGCCAGGGACGGGTCCCAGGTGCCGGCCAGGTCGAGAAAACCCAGGACCTTGGCCGGGTTGGCCATGCCTGCCAGCAGCAGGCCGATGCCGAACAGCAGGCCGGCAAAAAATGCGCTGAGTTTTCTCATGGCAGCAGCCCCAGTCCGTGGCGCAATACCCAGACCGTGGCGAAGCCGGTGCCCATGAAGCACAGGGTGGCGACGAGTGAACGTGGCGACAGCCGGGAAATGCCGCAGACCCCGTGGCCGCTGGTGCAACCGGCGCCATAGCGGGTGCCGATGCCCACCAGCAGGCCGGCGCTGATCAGGCCGAGCAGGCCGCCCTGGAACTCGGCGACGGGCAGGGCGTGAAACAGGCCCCAGAGCAGGGGCGCCAGCAACAGCCCGAGGATGAACAGGGCTTTTTCGCCCCAACCTTCGCTGCCCGGTTGCAGCAGGCTGCCGAGCAGGCCGCTGATTCCGGCGATGCGCCCGTTGGCGACGATCAGCAGCCCGGCCGCGAGGCCGATCAACGCGCCTCCGGCCAGGGCCGAGCCCGGGGTGAAATGTACGGCATCAAAGAGCATATCGATTTCCTCTGCATGGCCCTGTTATTCCACCTTGGAAGCGCAGCGTCGGTGGCGACGTCTTCGCTGGCAAGCCAGCGGCTAAAGGTGCTGTGTACCCGTTGTTGTGGGAGCCGGCTGACCGGCGAAAGGGCCTCAATGGGACAGCCAGCCCAGGGCCCCGCCCGCCAGCAGCAGCGCCGCGAGCATGCCGGTGACGGCGAACAGTTGTTGCAGGCGCGGCCCGGCCAGGTGGCTGGCCACCTGCCGGCCCAGCACCAGGCCCACTACCGCGCCCAGGGCAAAGGGCGCGCCCACCGCCCAGTGCATCACCCCGCTGAGGCTGGCGGTGATCACGCTGCCCAGGGACACCAGGGCAATCACCGCCAATGAGGTGGCGACGATGCTCTTGCTGTCCAGGTTGGTGTAGCGGCTCAGGGCCGGGATGATCACGAAGCCGCCGCCCACGCCGAGCAACCCCGACAGCAGCCCCGAGAGCATGCCGGTGAAGGTCAATGCCCGGGCGCAGGGCAGGGTCCAGCGCAGGCGACCCTGGGCCGGGTTGAGCACGCAGGGCAGGAACGCCGGACGCGGCGCCGCCTGGCCCTGTTTCAATTCCAGGCTGGCCTTGCGCAGGATGCGCCCGCAGGCATACAGCAGCACCAGGGAAAACAGCAGCGCCAGGGGCAGGTTGGGCAGGCGGTGGGCCAGCCACAGCCCCAGCGGCGCCATGAGGATGCCGATGCTGGCGACGAACCCCGCCGCGCGGTAGCGCACGATGCCCTGGCGCAAGCCCAGCACCGCGCCGACGCTGGCGGCCAGGCCCACCGCCAGCAGGCCGATAGGGGCAGCCTCGACCATGCTCAGGCCCAGGCCGAAGACCAGCAGCGGCACCGCGAGAATGCCGCCGCCGGCTCCAGTCAGCGCCAGGATCGCGCCAATGACCGCCCCCAGCCCGGCGCCCAAAAGACTGTGTTCGTTCATGCTTTCGGGGTGTCCGTGGCCAGGGTCGGTTGCGCCAGCCATTCATGGCCCTTGAGCATGCCGCGCCAGTACAGCGGCGGCAGAATCCGTTCCTTCAGCCACCAGGCGCGGCGGGTCGGCTGGCGGCCGTCCAGCAGCCAGCGCGGAAAGCTCGGCGCCAGCTTGCCACCGTAGGTGAATTCGGCGAGGACGATCTTGCCCCGTTCCACGGTCAGCGGGCAGGAACCGTAGCCGTCATAGGCGGCCAGCCGGGTCAGGCGCTTGAGGGCCACCAGCACGTTGTTGGCCACCACCGGCGCCTGCTTGCGCGCCGCGGCGGCGGTCTTGGCGTTGCTGGTGTTGGTGGCGTCGCCCAGGCCGTGGATGTTGACGAACCGCGTGTGGCGCAGGCTGTGGGGATCGACGTCGATCCAGCCGGCGGCGTCCGCCAGCGGGCTGTGGCGGATGAAGTCCGGAGCGCATTGCGGTGGCACCACGTGCAGCAGGTCGAAGGCGCGCTCCAGGGTTTCCTGGCGGCCGTCGGCCAGGGTGCGAACGAAGGTCGCGCGCTGCGCCGGGCCGTTCACCGCCACCAGGTTGTGGCCGAAATCCAGCTCGATGGCGTACTTCTTCACGTATTCCATCAGCGCCGGCACATAGTCGGCCACGCCGAACAGCACGCCGCCGGCATTCAGGAAGCGCGGCTTGATCGCCCCCAGGCGCCCGTGGCGCAGCCAGTGGTCGCAGGACAGGTACATGGCCTTCTGCGGCGCCCCGGCGCACTTGATCGGCATGGGCGGCTGGCTGAACAGCGCCTCGCCCTGTTGCAGCTGCTGCACCCGTTGCCAGGTGTAGGGCGCCAGGTCGTAGCGGTAGTTGGAGGTTACGCCGTGGTTGCCCAGGGCCTGGGGCAGGCCGTCGATGGCCGCCCAGTCGAGCTTGAGCCCGGGGCAGACGATCAACTGGTCGTAGGCCAGCACGTGGCCGTTGTCCAGTACCAGGGCATTGTGTTGCGGCTCGAACTGGCTGACCGCGTGCTGGATCCATTTGACGCCCTGGGGAATCAGCTCGGCCATGGTCCGCTCGGTGGACGCGGCGCTGAATACCCCTGCGCCCACCAGGGTCCAGCCGGGTTGGTAGTAGTGGTGCTTGGCGGGGTCGATGAGGGCCACGTCCAGGTGCGGATCGCGGGTCAAGAGGCTGGCGGCAACGGCGATGCCGGCGGCACCGCCACCGACGATCAGCACCTGGTGGCTGCCGTCGACGGGGCGCAGGGCCGGGTTGAAGGGACGCATGGCAAGGTCTCCGTGTGGAGTCAGTAATAGTTATAGGGTGTTCAGGGGAATCTTCAGGTAGCTCACGCCGTTGTCTTCGGGCTCGGGAAAGTGCCCGCTGCGCATGTTGACCTGCACCGAAGGCAGGATCAGCACCGGCATGTCGAGGGTCGCGTCGCGGGCTTCGCGCATCTTCACGAAGCTGTCTTCGTCGATGCCCTGATGGATGTGGATGTTGTTGGCGCGCTGCTCGGCGACGGTGGTCATGTATTGCAGTTCGCGGCCGTTGGGCAGGTAGTCGTGGCACATGAACAGCCGGGTCTGCGGGGGCAGGGCGAGGATCTTGCCGATCGAGCGATACAGGGTCCGCGCATCGGCTCCGGGGAAGTCGCAGCGGGCGGTGCCGTAGTCGGGCATGAACAGGGTATCGCCGACAAAGGCCACGCACTCGTCGCCGACCTGCACCAGGTAGGTCATGCAGGCCGGGGTGTGCCCCGGGGTGTGCAGGGCGCGGGCGCCGAGGCCGCCGATGGCGAACTCGGCGCCGTCTTCCAGCAGCACGTCGAACTGACTGCCGTCGCGGGCAAAGGCCGGGGCCTCGTTGAACAGCGCGGCAAAGACTTTCTGCACCCGGGTGATCTGATTGCCGATGGCCACCTGGGCCCCCAGCTGGTCCTTGAGGTAGGCCGCGGCGGACAGGTGGTCGGCGTGCACGTGGGTTTCCAGGATCCAGTCGACCCGGGCTTCCAGCTCGCGCACCCGAGCGATCAGGCGGTCGGCGGAGTCGGTGCGGGTGCGGCCGGATTTCGGGTCGTAGTCCAGCACGCTGTCGATCAGCGCGCAGCGGCGGCTGGCCTGGTCCATCACCAGGTAGCTGATGGTCCAGGTCTGACTGTCGAAAAAAGCTTCTACACGCAGCGTGTCGCTGATGATCATGGGGCACTCCAGGCAATGAAGGTGAGGGCAGTCTGCGCTGTCGCTCGTCCCTTGGACTGTCAATAAACGTGCCAACCTCAAATACCCGGATTGGCCACCTGTTCATTGAAGTAGAAGGCCGCAGAGGTTGCCATCAGGCGTTTTCTGCCGCGACTGCCAGCGTCATTTGGCAGTGGTATGGCAGCCTGTGGCAGAAAATGGCAGAAAGCCGCGGCGTGCTTTAAGCTGCCGCCACTGCCCCGGAGTTGCCCATGTCCCTGATCGCCACCGACCTTGCCCAGCCGTCCATGTCTGCCCTGGTGTCCTACCTCGAACACGACCCGCAACCGACCATCGTGCTCGACACCGACTACAACATCATCGCTGCCAACACCGCCTACCAGCGTCAGTTCGGCGTGGCCGGCAAGCCCCACGTCGGCGCCAAGTGCTACCGCGTCTCCCACCAGTTCGCCGTGCCCTGCGATCAGGCCGGCGAGCATTGCCCGATGCGCAAGGCCCATGACAGCCAGGTGCCGGAGCGCATGCTGCACATCCACCACACGCCTCGTGGCCCGGAGCACGTGGACGTGGAGTTGCGGCCGATCATCGGCGAGGCCGGTACCGTGGTGGCCTACGTCGAACGCCTGAGTTCGGTGGCGGTGGCTTCGGTGCAGCCCCAGCAGAAAGGCCTGGTGGGACGCTCGTCGGCCTTCAACGAAGCCTTGAGCGCCTTGCAGCGGGCGGCTCCGGCGCCGATTCCGGTGTTGCTGCAGGGCGAGTCCGGCACCGGCAAGGAGTTGTTCGCCCGGGCCCTGCACGATGGCAGCCCCAGGGCCAGCGGGCCGCTGGTGGTGGTGGACTGCACCGGGCTCACCGAAACCCTGCTGGAAAGCGAATTGTTCGGCTATGAAAAGGGCGCCTTTACCGGCGCCCTGCAACGCAAGATCGGCCTGGCGGAAGCGGCCCACGGCGGCACCCTGTTTCTTGACGAAATCGGCGAGGTGCCCCTGGCCATGCAGGTCAAGCTGCTGCGCCTGATCGAGTCCGGCAGCTTCCGCCCAGTGGGCAGCCTGCGCACCGTGCACTCGGATTTCCGCCTGGTGGCGGCCACCCACAAGCCGCTCAAGGAAATGGTCGCCGCCGGCAGCTTCCGCCAGGACCTGTACTACCGCATCAGCGCCTTCCCGATCCGCCTGCCGGCGCTGCGCGAACGCAGCGACGACCTGCCGCTGCTGATTGACAGCCTGCTGCGCCGCCTCGATCCCGGGGTGGTGCCGCGGGTCGATCCCCAGGCCCTGGAACAACTGCGGCTGTACACCTACCCAGGGAACATTCGCGAGCTGCGCAACATCCTTGAACGGGCCCGCTTGTTCAGCGATGACGGGGTGATCCGCCTGCAGGACCTGCCAGCGGAACTGCGCAGCCCTCAGGCCCCGGCCCCGGCCCCGGTGACCCGGCGTCGGGCCGGCAAGGACCTGGAGCAGTTGGCCCATGCCCTGGAAGTGTTCGACGGCTCGCGCAGCGAGTTGGCCAAGGCCCTGGGCCTGAGTGAGCGCACGCTGTACCGGCGCCTGAAGAACCTGGGCATTGCCACGCGTTGAGTGCCGCTGGGCGCCCGGGTGACGCTCACCCGGCGCACCTCCGGCGGCCCTCAGGGTGCGGCGGTTTCGAGGAACTTGCTCTGCAGGCGCGAGCGAAACGCGGCATCGACCCCCAGTCCCTCGCGCAGGTAGTTTTCCACTGATCCGTACTGCTCGCGCATGGCCGCAAACGCGGCTTGCAGGTAACGCGGCTCCACGCCCAGCAAGGGCTGCAGGGCTGCCAGATCGGCGCGGCCCTTGGAGTTGACGCGGACCTGTTCGACGATCTGCTGGTTCTTCTGCGCCAGGTAGCGGTTGGACTTCAGGTAATCCTCCATCACCGTGGCTTCCGGCACCCCTAGGGCCAGCAAGACAATGGCCGAGGCGAAGCCGGTGCGGTCCTTGCCGGCGGTACAGTGGTAAAGAATCGGCGTGCCCTGTTCATCGAGCAGGCCATGCAGCCAAGCGCGGAAGATCGGGCTCTGCTCGCGGACGAACTGGGTGTTGACACTGACCAGCATATCGTCCAGTTGCAGATCGGCGGTGTCGCCACTGTGGAGGCGTCGGGTCAGCTCGCGGATATCGAGGTTGCCAGCACTGATCGGCATCTCGACCCGCCGCTTCATCAGCTTCGGCGGCAGTCGGTCGGGGGCGTCGGCGATTTCCTGGAGGCTGCGCAGGTCCACCACACGTTGCAGTTGCAGGCGTTGCAGGCTGTGTTGATCTTCGGCACTGAGTTTGTCCAGGGCTCCACCACGGTACAGCAGGCCCCACTTCACGCTGCGCCCGTCGGTGGTGCGGTAGCCGCCCAGGTCCCGCAGGTTGGGTGCGCTTGCCAGGTCCAGGGCGCGCAGGGTTTGGCGTTCCGCGGCGGGCAGGTCTTGCCGGAGCGCTGGCTGCTCGGCAGGGGCCGCGTTGGTCGCGGCGATGGTGCACAGCAGGGCGGCCCCGAGGACCAGGTCGAATCGGGTCATGTTGCGCTCTCCGTGAGTGTTCATTTGGCACGCTTGCGCACGGCAGCGGGGGTGAAATCACCGGCATCGTGGGTGAAGCCCGCCAGGCGGATCGGCCCATGTTCGTTGGTCAGGCGATCCACCAGATAGGCCCCGGAAATCAGGTCGTGGTACACCGATGGCCCAGGCTGATAGCTCTGGGTGTCATAGGCGTAGAAGGTGGTTTGCAGGTTGGTGCGCCAGAGGTGGTTGCGGGCGTCGTAGCTGTCGGCGATGACCGCGCCCCAGGTGTCTTCGTCGATGTAGAAGCGGCGTTTGGCATACACATGACGGTTGCCGGGCTTGAGGCTGGCCTCCAGTACCCATACCCGGTGCAGTTCATAGCGCAATGTCTCGGGGTTGGGGTGGCCAATGGTTTCGGTGAGCTTAGCCAGGGTGATGGCGGGATCGTTGATCCGGTAGTTGTGGTAGGGGATGAACAGCTCGCGCTTGCCGATGATGGTCCACTGGTAGCGGTCGGTGCCGCCGTTGAACATACGGCTGTCATCGTTGACCCGCAGGCTGCCGCTGGCGCCGCTGGAGGGGTTGTCGTAGCCAACGTTGGGCGCCCGCCGCACCCTGCGGCTGCCTGGGTCGTACTGCCAGCTTTGCTGGGCATTGGCCACCGGGTTGACGAAGCCGTGGCCGAAGGTGATCTTGCCCAGCTCCCGGGCCGGCTCCAGGGTCTTGTGCATGAAGTGGCCGGTAATGGCATCGCTGTCGTTTTGCCGGTGGCTGTCCGGGTTGGTCCAGATGTTGAACGTCTGGTGGTGCTGAACCTGGCGCGCCTGCTTGCCGTTGGTCAGGGTCACGATCAGGCTGTAGATGCCTTCCTCACCGGGTCCGCGTCCTTGCAGAATGTGGTTCTTGATCAGTTGATTGCCGTTTTTCGGGATCGGGAACGGCGATCCGCCCCAGGCCCCGGTCACGCCGTTGCCATCCTCGCTGAGCTGGGCTGTGCGGCCGTTTTCACGGATGTGCGCTTCGATGTTCGCGCTGGGGCGAAAGTCGCGGTGGCTGGGGTAGATGTCCATCCGGTAGCTGCGCGGGTAGCGCTTGAACAGGGCAACCTGGCCGTCGCTGAGGCGGTCCTGGTACTGCTCTAGGTTCTGCGCGGTAATGCTGAACAGCGGGCGCTCGTCGGCGTAGGGGTCAGGATAGAGCGAACCGCTGCCGGCAAAGGCGACATGAGCAGGGGCTCCGCGCCATTGGCCGGACCAGGCCGGAATACTGCCGTCGGCGTTACCGGCGCGCTCGGCGCCGATAGGGGTGAGGTCCTGGTCCAGTCGGTTCAGTTCGGCTTCGCTGAGTCCGGCCAAGGCCACGGGGCTCAAGCCAAGCAGGCAGGCGAGTAACAGGGCGGGTGATTGCAGTTCACGGGGCATGATCGTGCTCTCGTTGTCGGCGGGATGAGTTAGAAGCTGTACTTGGCGTTCAGGGCGATATGGTCGCGGTCGGCCAGGCTGTTGTAGCGCGGGCTGCCCAGGTAGGCGTTGTAGGTGGCCTCCAGGGACAGGTTGCCGAGGTATTCCAGGGTGCCGCCCAGGGACAGGCGGTTTCTGCCCTGGTTGTAACTGCCTAGCGAGGAGTTGCCGTTGACTCCCTGGTTGAACGTCAGGGGAATGGTCAGGTCCCAGCCGGGCATGACCTCGATGTAGCGCGCACTGGCCCTGAGGGTGTAGCCCCAGGCCGAGCGGTCGTTCCACAGTTGGTCGCTGGGCGCGCGTCGCGCCAGGTAGGCCTTGTCGACGCTCAAGACACGGTTGTAGCCGACCTCGCCGGTGAGGCTGAAGGTATCGGAGAAGGGCGTCTGGCCGAAGCCGTGGGTCATCGACAGCAGCACCTGAGCGGTCTTGCCACGGGTGGTATGGCGCGCACCGCCGAGGTTCACCGCCAGGGGCAGGCGGTTCTGGACGCTGAGTTCACCGTTGATGTTGGTGTCGCCGACCACGGTGGCGAAGCTGGCGCCGTAGAGCTGGATATCCTCGTAATAGCGGGCCTGGTAGGCGCCACGCCGGCTCAGGTTGTCCACCACGGGCGTCTTGCTGTGGTAGCGCAGGCGGTAGAGGCCGAACTCGGTGTTGTTCAGGCTCTGGGCCACATAGCGCAGGCCCAGGCCGAATTGCCCACTGTCACGGGGTTTGTCGTCCTTCAGGCGCAGCAGTTGACCGGTGGAGTTGCTGTAGCCGCCTTCGTCGATCAGGTCGCTGGTGGAGAAGTAGCTGCCCACCGCGTTGAGCCGGGTCTTCTTCCACTCGTACTGGTAGTAGAACTGCAGGTCCAGCGCTTCGCTGAGGCCGTAGGAGGCGAACAATTGTCCGGTCGGCAGCGTGCGTTCCTTGACCTCGACCCCGGGTACGTTGGATTTGCTGGCATCCACCGGGTTCATCGCCGAGGCGATGCCGTTGCCGTTGTAGACGCTCTCGCCCCAGTACACCACCTGGCGCCCCAGGCGCAGGTTCAGGGGGCGGCCGCCAACCTGCCAGGTGCCGTAGAGGTAGTTGTCGAGCATTTCCACGGTGCCGCCGTGCATGTCGCGGGTGTCCGAGGAAAACTGGTCGGCGCGCGCGCACTGCCCGGCGGCGAAGCAGTTGGAGGTCCCGCTGCTATTACTGTTGCGCCGGTGGTAGACATCGTCATAGAAGGCGCTGGCGCGCACGAACAGCCCGTAGTCCTGACGGAAGCTGAAATCGGCGTCGCTGACAACGCCCAGGCGATGGCTGATCAGGTTGCCGCGCTTGAAGGCGTTGTTGCCATCGTTGCCGTTGGCATTGTTGCGTCCGCTCAGGGCATGGGCCGGCTTGGCGGTGCGCCAAGCCAGTCCGTAGGACACTACGTTGCTGTTCTGCACCTTGAACTCGTCGTTGAATTCGAATTCCAGGGCCGCCAGCGGTGGGGTGCACAAGAGCAGGGAAACGGAAGTTGCGAGCAGGGCGGTGCGCGAGCAAGGCGTTGTTGTTTTTTTCATTACTGCCTCTGAATGTCCGTTTTGCGTCGAGATACCGTTGGTTGGGGGGAGGAGGGGGAAGTGGACTATGGGAAATCTGACGGGGGGCGGGCATCGTCTATTCGGACTAGTCGGCGCAGGGCCGGTGCCGCGTGTTCGGGCCTTGGCGGGCGGGGCGGACAAGGGAGAGGGCCGGGGCAGCAGAAGGCTACCCCTGGAAGGGCATCGGGCAATCAGGCCGGGCGTGGCAGGTCGCAGGCCATTACCCACATGCCGATCTGTTGCAGGTCGGTGCTGAACGGCACTTCGCTGATCTGCTGCAGCCCGGCGCTTTCATAAAAGCGCCGGGCGCCGCTGTTGCTCTTGAGCACGTCCAGCCACAGGCAGCTCTCGCCGGCGGCAGCGGCGCGCTGCAACACCTGCTCGAGCAGGCGCCGGCCATGGCCCAGGCCAGCCTGGGACTTGAGCAGGTAGATCTTCTGCAGTTCGGCCCCGCGGCGGTCGCTGCCGGGAACCGGCCGGGCCCAGTTGAGCTTGGCGAAGCCGATGGGTTGCTGCTGCGGGTCCAGGGCCAGCAGCCACAGGTGCTGGTCGCGGGCCGCCAGGGAGGCGGCGAGGCGGGCGGGGGAGAAGTCCTGGTCGAGAAACAGTTGCAGGCCGTCAGCCGTCCAGATCGAGGCAAAGTGCTCGCGGTAGGTGGCGCAACCTATGGCTTGCAGCGCGTCGATATCATCACTGTCGGCTTCACGGATGGTGATCATGCTTCACTCCTGGTGGGCGGTCGGACCGGCGCAGCAGCTTAACCCCGGGTGCATGAAGGCTCCAGTGTCCCGCCGCCTGCGCACCAGAAGCCGGGCACCCTGGCGAGCGGCCGTGGTCGTAGTTGCAGTCGCCTTTTTCCGGCGCGTGGCCAGGGCGCCGCGCCGCCGGGTCATTCTGGAGATGCCATGAGCCAGGCCGTACTTGCCACCGAAACCAATCGCCGTCAGTTGCAGCAGATCATCGCCGGCCTGTCCGACGGGGTGATCCTGATCGAAACCGACCAGGCCCGCAGCCTGCTCTGGGCCAACGAGGCGGCGCTGGCCATGCACGGGGTCGCCGCAGTCGAGCAACTGGGCGGCAATGTCGGCGAATACGCCCGACGCTATGCCTTGCGCTACCGCAACAACCACCCGCTGGCCCTGGACAGCTACCCGATCAACCGGGTGGCCGCCGGCGAGCGTTTCAGCGACGTGGTGGTCGAAGTCCAGGCCGAGATCGACGGCGAACCCCGGCAGTGGGTGCACCGGGTGCGCAGCATGATCCTCGAAGATCGCAACGGCGCGCCGGAATCCCTGGTGCTGATCCTCAGTGACGCCACCGACTGGGCCAGCGCCGAGCAGCGCTTTGAAAAGACCTTCAATGCCAATCCGGCGCCCGCGGTGATCTGCCGCCTCAGTGACCTGCGCTACATCAAGGTCAACCAGGGCTTCCTGGAAATGACCGGTTATGCCCGTGACCAGGTGATCGGCCGTTCGGTGTACGAGCTGGATGTGCTGGAAGACGCCGAGCACAAGGACCTGGCCGTCGAGCGCCTGGGGCAGGGCGCGACCATTCCACAGATGCAGGCCGAGCTGCGCTTGCCGGACGGCGGCAGCAAGCTGGTGATCGTCGCCGGCCAGCCCCTGGACATCAGCGACGAGGACTGCATGCTGTTTTCCTTCATGGACCTGGAGCCACGGCGCAAGGCCGAGATCGCCCTGCGCCAGAGTGAGGAACGGTTCGCCAAATCGTTCCGCCTGACCCCGGTGCCGACCCTGGTGTGCAGCGCCGAGCAGCAGATCGTCGATGTCAACGAAGCCTTTCTCGGCACCTGCGGCTACAGCAGCGAAGAATTGCTGGGCAAGACCGTGCAGGACATCGGCTTTATCGCCGAGCCCCGGGCGGCCGAGGCTTTGTTCGGCCGGCTGGAGAAGAGCGGCAACGTCATGGGCCTGGACCTCAGGGTGCGCAAGAAGGGCGCCGAGCAAGTCGACTGCGTGGCCTATGCCGACACCGTGAGCATCCAGGGCCGCCCCTGCTACCTGCTGGTGCTGATGGACATCAGCGAGCGCAAGCGCTCCGAGCAGGAACTGGTGAGCGCCATCGAGGAAGTGATGCGCGACGCCTCCTGGTTCAGCCAGACCCTGATCGAAAAGCTCGCCAACGTGCGCAACACCCGCGGCGCTGAGGCGCCCGCGGTGACTTCCGCCGACCTGACCGCCCGCGAGCGCGAAGTGCTGGGGCTGATCTACCAGGGGCTGGCCGACAAGGAAATCGCCGCGCAACTGCGCCTGGCCCCCAACACCGTGCGCAACCACGTGGCCACCCTTTACTCCAAGCTCGATGTGCACAGCCGCGGCGAAGCGATTGTCTGGGCCCGGGAGCGCGGGCTGTTTGTCGGCACGGCCAGCAGTCGGTGACGCTGGAGCTGGTGCAAATGCACCAGTGCAACCCGTGCAAATGCGCCTTCTGTGCGTGGCGGGTGTTTTTTACCCTGTGATCGGCCCCAGGTTCGTGCAGCGGGTCTGGGGCACCGCTCAACCACAGTACAAGGACAGCCCGCATGGGTGATGAACAGCACAAGGGCAGCATGACCGGCCAGGCGCCGGCGGTGCTGACCCAGGCGCAATGGCGCGCCTGTATCGAACAGCGCCTGGCGCCCCTGGCCTGCAGTTTCAGCCACGCCGGCGACGGCATCCTGACCCTGCGGGTGTTCGAGCCCGACAGCGGCCGGGTCGATCTGGTGGTCAGCGGGCTGCGCATCAAGTCCCTGCAGAGCGAGGCCGAAGTGTTGCGGCTTATCGATGAACTGCTCTACGAGCTGGACAGCAATTCCCTTGGCCAGCTGTAGCCGCTGCCGCAGGCTGCGAACGCTCTGGGCGGCACTGCGTCGCAGGAGACGCGGCGATTTGAAGCCCGCTAGAGGTTCGTCGGGGAATCGCCAGGCAAGGTCCTGCGGACCTTTTCGCAGCTTCGCGGGCTCAGCAGCGGCTACAGGGACGGGGTGGGTCAGTTTTCGGTGATCAGGCTTGGCCGGCAATCCAGGCTCAGGCGCGCGCCGCCGCGTTCGCTGCTGCCCACTTCGAGCTTGAAACCGTGCAGGCTGACAATCGCCGCCACGATCGACAGGCCCAGGCCAAAGCCGCCCTGGGCGTTGTTCTCGTCGACCCGGTAGAAACGCCGGAACACCGCCGCCCGTTCCGCCGGGGGAATGCCGGGACCGCTGTCCAGCACTTCCAGGCGCGGGCTGCCGCCATCGTCGAGGCCACGCAGTATCACTTCGCCGCCCGGCGGGGTGAACTTGATCGAGTTGCTCAGCAGGTTGGCCAGCGCCTCGAACAGCAGGGCGCGGTCGCCGGTCAGGCTGGGCAGGCTCGTGGGCACCTCCAGCACCAGGGTCAGTTGGCCTTCCTCGGCCAGCGGCAGGTAGAAGTCATGCAGCTCATGCAGCAGGGGCAGGGGGTCGAGCACCAGGAAACCCGAGCGCCGTTGCTGGTCCTCCAGTTCGGAAATCCGCAGCAGGCCGCGAAAGCGCGCCATCAGGGTGTCGGCCTCGGCCAGCAACTGGTCCATCTGCAGGGCCTGGGGTGAACCTTCCTCGGCCTGTTGCTGCAGGCGGTAGAGCTGGGCCCGCAGGCGGGTCAGCGGGGTGCGCAGGTCGTGGGCGATGTTGTCGCACACGCCCTTGACCTCATGCATCAGCCGCTCGATGCGTTCGAGCATGGCGTTGACGATGGCCGCCAGCATGTCCAGTTCGTCGCGCCGGTCCGACAGCGGCAGGCGCCGGGTCAGGTCGCCGGCGACGATGGCCTCGGCGCTGGCCTGGATCTGGCGGATACGCCGCAACGGCCGGCGGCGCAGCAGGTGCCAGCCGGCGGCGCCGGGAATGATGGTCAGGGAAATGCCCCACAGCAGCGCGTGGAGAATGATCCGGGTCACCGCGAACAGCGAGCCGTTGTCGCGCACCAGCACCAGCCAGCGGCCGTCGCGGGTGTGGGTGGCCACCGCGTCGCAGCTGTCGCGCGGCAGGTTCGGGTCGTCGGAGTCGATGCAGTTCTTCAATTCGTGGATCGTGCCGTCCAGGGGCAGGTCGTCGGGGATCAGGCGGATCGGCCCGCTCAGCGGCCGGCGCTGTTCGTCGAACAGACCGTAGGCGTCGATGGCGCGCATGTCGAAGGTCATGCTGGTGGCCAGGGCTTCCACCAGCTGCTCGCCCTCGAAGCGTGCGAACAGGTGCTGGCGCTGCATCAGCGAGTGCTTGGCCAGGCTGTCCAGGTAGGTCGAGACTTCGTAGTACAGCACCCCCATGAGGATGCAGCTCCAGGCCACGAACAGCGTGCTGTAGAGCGCCAGCAGGCGGCTGCTGGAGGAACGCCAGCCCTTAGAGGGGTTCAGCAATGACATAACCCGAGCCTCGCACGGTGCGGATCAACGGGGTCATGCCGGGCGGGTCGATCTTCTTGCGCAGGCGGCCGATGTGCACGTCGATCAGGTTGGTCCCCGGGTCGAAGTGATAGCCCCAGACCTCTTCGAAGATCATCATCCGCGAGAGGATCTGCCCGGTGTTGCGCATGAGGAATTCCAGCAGCTTGTATTCGGTGGGCAGCAGGCTCAGCAACTGGTCGGCGCGGGTTGCCTCGCGGCTGATCAGGTTCAGTTCCAGGTCGGCCACCCGCAGGCTGGTATCGAAATCCTTGACCGTGTTCTTGCGCCGCAGCAGCACCTCGACCCGGGCCGCCATCTCGTCGGAGGCGAAGGGCTTGGTCAGGTAGTCGTCGCCACCGGCGCGCAGGCCGCGCACCCGTTCATCGACATCGGAGAGGGCGCTGATCATCAGGATCGGCGTCGACACGCCAATGGTGCGCAGGGTGGTGACGATGGCCAGGCCGTCCAGCTCCGGCAGCATGCGGTCCAGGGTGATCAGGTCGTAGTCGCCGCTCACGGCGCGCACCAGGCCTTCGCGGCCATTGTCCACCCAGTCCACGTCGAGGCCGTGGCTGCTCAGTTCGGCGACGATCTCCCGGGCCGTCACGGCGTCGTCTTCGATGGTCAGAATGCGGGTCATAGGTGTTACCTGCTTAGCGGTTCGTGACACAGGCGGGCATTTTGCCAAGAAACCGCCGGCGGGATTCTAAAAAAACTTTCATCTAGGCGCGGGGCTGGTCGGCGTCCTGCGAGTCAGGGGGGCTGAAGCTTGATATCATCCGGCCACTTTTTGCCAGGAGGCGTCACCATGAGTGCCCTGACCCGGGTCGGCTGGAAGCCCTTTATCGCGGTGTGCCTGATGCTGCTGTGCAGCGCGGCGGCGCAGGCGGCCAATCAACCCTGCTCCGGAAGCAAAGGCGGCATCGCCCGCTGCGATGGCGAGCTGTTCCTGTGCAATGACGGCTCCATCAGCGGCTCGAAGAAAAACTGCGCGCTGATGTTCGGCCAGCGTTCCTCCACTCCCCGCGCCGAGCCACTGCTGCGCGATGCCCAGGGCTGCACCTGCGGCAGCGGCAGTTTCTGCACCGGGCCGCGGGGCGGGGTGTACTGCCTGACCCCCAGTGGCAACAAGAGCTACAAGCGCCGTTAGGCTGTATCGGAAATTTTTTGGACAAGGTTGTCGCGATGAAAAAAACGATTCTTTGCAAGCGCCTGGGGCTGTTGCTGTTGGTGAGTCTGCTGCTCAACAGCGTAGTGCCGATGCTCACCAGCGTGCCTACGGCGATCGCCATGTTCGATGCCAATCCGAAGTACAGCTGGAGCCTGTTGCTGGATATGAGCACCAGGATTACCCAACTCACCCTGGTGACTACGATCATCCCCGGGCTGCTGCTGATAGGCGGCCGGCGTTTCGGTGCCTGGACAAGCCTGCCAATGTGTGTTGTGCCCCTGGCGCTGGAGCTCCCGGCCATCGTTGCAGGGCAATTCCTGTTGGCCTACTGGCTGTTCGCGATGCTGTTCCGCCTGGCCTGGCTCAAGGCCCGGGATCTGTATTACTACCTGCGGGCCAAAGACCAGGGGTGATTCTTACCGAGTGCCCGCCACGAAAGCCTCTGCTCGGTCAATTGCACGATCCAGGATATTTTCCATGCGCTCATTACTGCTGTGGTTCCTCGGTGTGCCGCTCCCGGTGAATATCCTGATCTCCATCTTCATGCGCTGACACCCCGTCTCCGACACCGTTTTCCTGTTGTCCATCCGCCGCTGCCGGTGCCTGCCGACAGCCGTTTTTCGCTTGCCGCTCGGACCCATTCGAGCGTGCCTGGGCACTGCGTTGGTGCGCTCCGGCGTTTTGCTTGGCCCAGATCAATATTCCTGTCGGACAAAAGCACTAGATTGGCCCGCGCTCGGTTCTGACAGAGTTTTCGGAACCGCGGTGTTACCACGTCCTTGCCCCAGGACTCTGGACGGCAGGATGCCGGCAACCCCACTTACTTCTCACGGATGAACCGCAATGCGTCAGATAGACCGCAACTTCGATATTCAGCCGCTGCAGCATGCGGACATGACCATCAGCCTCAACGGCCAGCCGGTCACTGCCGCCCTGGGTGAAACAGTTCTCAGCGTGATCCAGGCCACCGGCCTGCGCCAAGTGGCGCGCAACGATCACGGGCAACTGGTCGGTGCCTACTGCGGCATGGGCGTGTGCCATTGCTGCCTGGTGCAGATCGACGGCCGGCACAAGCGCCGTGCCTGCCAGACCCTGGTCAAACCGGGGATGCAGGTGCAGACCCTGAGCAACCGCATCAGCGAGACGGAGCCCACGTTATGAGCCATCACCCGGTGATCGTCGGCGGTGGGCCGGCGGGCATGGCCGCGGCCATCGAACTGGCCGCGCACGGGGTGCGCAGCACCCTGATCGAAGAAGCTTCGCGCCTGGGCGGCGTGGTCTATCGCGGGCCGCTGCGCGATGGCGTGCAACTGGATTACCTGGGGCCGCGCTACTGCGAAATGCTGGCCAAGCTGCACGGCGATTTTTCCGATCACGAACAAATGATCGACGTGCGCCTCAACAGCCGCGTGGTCGGGGCCGAGGGCACCCACAGCCTGGTGCTGCTCGATGGCGAGGAGCAGGTGCAACAGGTCAGCTACGGGCAGCTGCTGCTGGCCGCCGGTTGCCATGAACGCAGCGTGCCGTTCCCGGGCTGGACCCTGCCCGGGGTCAAGTTGCTGGGCGGCCTGCAATTGCAGATCAAGAGCGGGGTGGTCAAGCCCCAGAGCCCGGTGGTGATTGCCGGAACCGGCCCGTTGCTGCCGCTGGTGGCGTGCCAGCTGCATGCCTCCGGCGTGCGCGTGGCGGGGGTCTACGAGGCCTGCGCGCTGGGCAAGATCGCCAAGCAGAGCCTGGCCATGCTCAACAAGCCGCAGCTGTTTCTCGACGGCCTGAGCATGCTCGCCTACCTCAAGCTGCACGGCATCACGCTGCGTTATGGCTGGGGCGTGGTTGAGGCCCAGGGCCAGGACGCCTTGAGCGTGGTCACCGTGGCGCCTTATTCCAGCGACTGGCAGCCGGACATGGCCAAGGCCGAGCGCATTGCCGCCCAGACCCTGGCGGTCGGCTATGGCTTCATTCCACGCACCCAGTTGAGCCAGCAGATGGGCCTGGACCACAACTTCAGCGATGACGGCTACCTGCGCGCCAACGCCAACGCCTGGCAGCAGAGCAGCGAGCCACACATTCACCTGGCCGGTGACATGGGCGGCATCCGTGGTGGCGAAGCGGCCATGCTCAGCGGGCGCATCGCTGCGCTGTCGATCCTCATGCAGCGCGGCGTGCTGAGCAACGAAGCGGCCCTGCAACGGCGTCAGGGCTACGAGCGCAAGCTGGCGTCGATCCTGCGTTTTCGCGGCGCGGTGGACCGCTACACCGCGCGTGGCGCCGGGCAGGTAGAGCTGCCCAAGGGCGACACGGTGATCTGCCGTTGCGAGCACACCACCCGCAACGACATCGAGCGCGCCCTGAGCCAGGGGGTGCAGGACATGGCCAGCCTGAAAATGCGCACCCGGGTGAGCATGGGCGACTGCCAGGGGCGCATGTGCGTGGGGTATTGCAGCGACCGCCTGCGCCAGGCCACCGGCCGCAAGGACGTGGGCTGGATCCGCCCGCGCTTCCCCCTCGACCCGATTCCGTTTTCCGCGTTCCCGCCATCTGACCAGGAGGTCTCCCAGCATGAGTAAGTATTACGACGTGGTCATTGCCGGTGGCGGTGTGATCGGCGCGTCCTGCGCCTACCAGTTGTCCAAGCGCAAGCACCTCAAGGTCGCGCTGATCGACGCCAAGCGCCCCGGCAACGCCAGCCGCGCCTCGGCTGGCGGCCTGTGGGCCATCGGCGAGTCGGTGGGCCTGGGCTGCGGGGTGATCTTCTTTCGCATGATGTCGGCCAACCGCAAGCGCGAGGCCCAGGGTTCGGCGGTGGTGGTGGACTCCAGCACCCCGCACATCCTGCCGCAGTCGTTCTTCGACTTCGCCCTGCAATCCAACGAGCTGTACCCACGCCTGCACCGCGAGCTGATGGGCCTGCACGGCATGGACTTCAAGTTCGAACAGACCGGGCTCAAGTTCGTCATCTATGACGAGGAAGACCGGCTGTACGCCGAGCACATCGTCGGCTGCATCCCGCACTTGTCGGCCCAGGTGCGCTGGCTCGACCAGGCGGCCCTGCGCGCCGCGGAGCCCAATGTCAGTCATGAAGCCCAGGGGGCCCTGGAGTTCCTCTGCGACCACCAGGTCAACCCGTTCCGCCTGACGGATGCCTACACCGAGGGCGCACGGCAGAACGGCGTGGATGTGTACTTCAACACCAACGTCACCGGGGTGCTGCACCAGGGCAGCCGGGTCAGCGGCGTGCAGACCGCCGAGGCCGGGCTGTTCCACTGCTCGACCTTGATCAACGCCACCGGCGCCTGGGCCGCCGACCTCAGCCTGCAGGCCACCGGGATCGAGATTCCGGTGAAACCGGTGAAGGGCCAGATCCTGCTCACCGAGCGCATGCCCAAGCTGCTCAACGGCTGCCTGACCACCAGCGACTGCTACATGGCGCAGAAGGACAACGGCGAAATCCTGATTGGCAGCACCACCGAGGACAAGGGCTTCGACGTCAGCACTACCTACCCGGAGATCAACGGCCTGGTGCAGGGCGCGGTGCGCTGCGTACCGGAGCTGGCGAACGTCAACCTCAAGCGGTGCTGGGCGGGGTTGCGCCCGGGTTCTCCGGACGAGCTGCCGATCCTTGGGCCGATGGACGGGGTCGAGGGTTACCTCAATGCTTGCGGGCACTTCCGCACCGGCATCCTGACCTCGGCGATCACCGGCGTGCTGCTGGACAAACTGGTGAACGATGAAGCCCTGCCACTGGACATCACCCCGTTCCTGGCCCAGCGTTTCGCCACCGCCCCGGTGAAAAAACAGCCCGAACCGGCCTGATCGCCCGCACCAGGGCCCGGCTTGTCGTGGGCGCTGGCGTTTTCAATGGCGCCACAAGGCTTGCGGGCGGCGGTGGTATCGGGTTGCGCGGTCAGGTGGCGGGGGTGTCGAGGAATACCGGCAGCTGTTCGGCGTACTCGGCAAAACCGCGCACCGCCGGGAACTGCTCGGGGGTGAACTGGTCCGCCACCATCATCTGGCTGAAACTCCAGGCCACCGCCAGGCTGATGCCGGCCTGGCTCAGGGTTCCATCCCGGGGCAGCGGCCGCTGCTGCAACTCGCGCTCCAACTCGGCATAGGCGGCCTGCAATTGGCCGCCGATCCGCTCCAGCCAGGGGCCGTGCTGTTTTTCGGCCGGACGCAGGTTTCTTTCGTAGACGATCTGCACCGATTTCTCGCAGGCCGCCAGGGCCAGGCCGATCAAGCGCAACTCATGCAAACGCTCCGGCAGGGCCGCGGGCATCAGGCTCCGTTGCGGGCCGGCCAGGGTTTCCAGGTAGTCGAGGATCAGGCTCGAATCCATCAGCACTTCACCTCCGTCGCAGACCAGGCTTGGCGCCTTGACCACCGGGTTGATGGCCTTGAACTGCTCAAAGGTGCTGAACACCGAGATCGAGTGGTGCTCGAAGGGCAGGCCCAGGCTCTTGAGGCTGATGGCGACGCGGCGCACATAGGGTGAATCGAGCATTCCAATAAGCTTCATCACGTATTTCCTTGTCTTGAACGGCACAACGGATGGGAACGGCGCGGCTAATGTAGCGGCATTGAATCGGCCTTGCACAGCTCCTTGCCATGGCTCGGCAGCGGCTACGGGCCAATGCCGATCGGGAATAGGTGTAGCCGCTGCCGCAGGCTGCGAACGGGCTGGGCGGCACTCCGTCGAAGGGCCGCAGCGCTCTTGAGGCCGCTGCGAGTTTGGCTGGAGATCGTCAAGCAAGGTCCTGCGGACCTTTGCGCAGCTTCGCGGGCTCAGCAGCGGCTACAGCCATGCAGGTAATCGGCGACCGGCAGGTTGCGCGTCGCGTTATCACAGGTGCTAGGGCTGCCGTGGCCGCAGGCACCACCAGACCAGGCCCAGGGCGAGGCTGGACAGGCCGGTCAGGGCCTGCAGCGAGCCGGCCGGGTGGTCCGCCAGCCGGCTGGCGAGCAAGCCGCAGCCGGCGGTCAGGGCCATCTGGATAAAGAAGAACAGCCCCGAAGCGGTGCCCGCCACCGCCGCATAGGGTTGCAGGATCGCCAGCTGGCAGGCGGGTATCGCCAGGCCCACCGAGCACATCAGCGGCAGCATCGGCAGGACGATCGCCCACAGGCTGTCGGGCCACAGGCTGCGAGCGAGCAGCAGCAGGCCGGCGCCCGCCAGGTTCAACAGGCAGGCCCGGGCTATCAGGCGGTCGGCGCCGTGGCGCGCGCCCAGGCGCTGGAACAGCCGCGAACCCAGCAGGTAGCCGGCCACGGTGGCGGCGAATACCAGGGCGTAGGCCGTGGGCGACAGCCCCAGCTGGCGTTGCAACAGCGCCGACGATTGCAGGATGAAGGGGAAGTAGGTGCAGTACAGGCAGCCGATGGCCAGGGAATAGCGCATGAAATAGCGCTCGCCCAACAGGCGCAGGTACAGGCGCGGCAAGTGTTTGCCAGGCACCGGGGCGAGCTGCGGCGGGCGGGTTTCGGCAAGCCGTTTGTACATCAGCAACCAGGCCGCCGCGGCCACCAGGCTCAGGCACAGGAACAACCCGCGCCAGCCCAGCAGGTGGTCGATCAGGCTGCCCAGCGGCGGCGCCAGCATCGGCGACAGGGCAATGCCCATGGACAGCAGCCCGAGCAGGCGCGGCTGCTCTTCGGGCGCGCAGCGGTCGCGGACCATGACCCGGCCGATCAGGGTGCCGCAGCAACCGCCCAACGCCTGCAGCAGGCGCGCGGCCATCAGCATTTCGACGCAGGTGGCGAGCATGCAGGCCAGGCTGGCCAGCAGGAACAGCGCGGTGCCCGCCAGCAGCACCGGGCGCCGGCCATAGCGGTCGCACAGCGGCCCGCCCAGCAGCATCGACAGGGCGTAGCCGAGCATGTACAGGCTCAGGGTCAGTTGCAGCTGCGCATCGCTGGCCCGCAGTTGGTCGGCCATGGCCGGCAGCGCTGGCAGGTACAGGTCGATGCTGATGCGCGGCAGGCAGACCACCACCAGCAGCAACAGGGTCCAGAGCCAGGGGGCGAGGGGGCGTGCAACAGCGATGGAGCGGGGCGGGGCGTCGGCAACCGGGGGCATGGCGGGCTCGGGGCAAGTGGGTACGGCGCTGAAATTAAGGTCTTTATGGTTTAATGCCGAGCACCGTTTAGAGCCCGTTTGACTGGACCACTATGAGCCGTGGAAAACACCCCGTGCCCCTCGACCTGCCACTGCCCATGGAGGGCGCTCAGGGCAAGCAGGACAGTGCCTACGCCGCGTTGCGCCAGGCGATCCTGGAAAAACGCCTGCCGGCCGGCTGCCGCTTGCCTTCGACCCGCACCCTGGCCCAGCGCTGGGGCCTGTCCCGGGGCACCCTGGAAGTGGTCTTCGACCGCCTGCGCAGCGAAGGCTACGTGAGCCGCACCAGCGGTTCCGGGACCCGGGTCTGCGCGGTGGTGCCGGATCTTTACCTGAGCGCCCCGGCGGCGGTTGCGGCGCCCGCCGCCCGTGACCTTGAACCGCCGTACCCGCCGCTGGGCGTGCGTGCCGGCCAGCCCTTTGTTGCGCGGCTGGCTGACCCGGCGCTGTTTCCCCTGCAGCACTGGACCCGCTCCCTGACCCGGGCCCTGGGCAGTGCCTCGGCGCAGTCGCTGTGCGACGCCGACCCCGGCGGGCTGCCGGCGCTGCGCCAGCAGATCGCCGAGTACCTGGGGCAGCACCGGGGCATCGCCTGCCATGCCGGGCAAGTGATGATCACCACCGGCATCCGCCATGGCCTCGACCTGCTGGCCCGCAGCCTGCTGCGCCCGGGTGACAAGGTGTGCCTCGAAGACCCCGGCTACCTCTCGGCCAAGGATCTGTTTGCCCTGGCCGGGGCGCGCCTGGTGCCGATCCCGCTGCAGGAGGAGGGCATCGACACCGAGCGCCTGCAAGAGCACCGCGATGCACGCCTGGTCTACGTGACCCCGGCCCACCAGGCGCCTTTGGGCATGACCCTGCCGGTGTCGCGGCGCCTGGCCCTGCTGGAATGGGCGCGGCACAGCCAGGCCTGGGTGGTGGAGGACGACTACGACAGCGAATTCAACTACCAGAGCGCGCCGCTGGCAGCCCTCAAGTCGCTGGACCGGGACGACCGGGTGATCTACTGCGGCAGCTTCAACAAGACCCTGTTCGCCGGCTTGCGGGTGGGCTTTATGCTGCTGCCCGAAAGCCTGCGCCCGCGCTTGCTGGCGACCTTGCAGAGCACCGGGCGCTCGGTCGGGGTGATCGAGCAACTGGCCCTGGCCGACTACATCGCCAGCGGCGCCTTCCTGCGTAACCTGCGGGCGGCGCGTCAGGCCTATCAGGAACGCCGCGACCTGCTGCTGGCGATCCTCGCTCGGGAGGCGCCGGGCTGCTACCGCATCAGCGGCCAGCAGGCCGGGCTGCATCTGCTCCTGGAGCTGCCACCGGGCAGCGACGAGACGCGCTTTCGCCAGCACGCTGCCGAGCAGGGCCTGCTGCTGCAGGGGCTGGCCGAGCACTGCCAGGCGGCGCGCCGGCCGGCGGCGGTGATCATCGGCTACGCGGCCCTGAGCCTGGCGCAGATCCGTTTCAGCGGATCGCAGCTGGCGGCGCTGCTGGTGGCCGCGGCGCGGCAGGCGCAAGAGCAAGCGCGCTGAGCATGGGCTGTCATCTGCCTGTCATGTGGCTCGGGCACCCTCGACGCTCCGGCCTCGGGCCTTTGTGGATTACACGGACGTCATGATCATTGTCACCGCCGGCGCGGCCTATCTGGATATCGACGCCTACGCCGGCTGCATCGCCTACGCCGAATTGCTCAACCTCAGCGGCCGCCCGGCCCGGGCCCTGGGCAGCGCGCCGCTCAACGAGAGCATTCCCCAAGGCTTCAGAGACCGCCTCAAGGGCCTGGACAGCCACGTCCCCGAGAGCGCCGATCAGTTCGTCCTGGTGGACATTTCCAACCACCTGCACCTGGACCCGCTGGTGGACCTCGCGCGGGTGGTGGAGGTCATCGACCATCACCCGGGGTTCGAGGCGTTCTGGGACGAGCGCCTGGGCAAATACGCGGATATCCGCCCGATCGGCGCCGCCTGCACCCAGGTCTATGAGCGCTGGCGCGACGCCGGCCTGCTGCCGCGGATCAGCCGCGACAGCGCGCAATTGCTGGCGGCGGGCATCCTCGACAACACCCTGAACTTCAGCGGCCGCAGCTGTACCACGGCCGACCGCCAGGCCTATGCCGCCCTGGCCGCGCATGCCGGCCTGGGGCCCTGGTGGCCCGAAGCGTATTTCCAGCAATGCCAGCAGCAGATCGAAGCGCAGTTGCCCCAGGCCCTGCTCAAGGATTTGAAGGTGCTCGAAGCGTCCAGCAACCTGCCGCGGCGCTTTGCCCAGCTCACGCTGTGGCAGGGCGAGGGTCTGCTGGCGCGCCAGCGCCGCCTGATCGAGCAGGTGCTGGGGCAGTGGGGCGATGACTGGTTGCTGAACCTGATCAGCCTCAGCGAGGGCAGAAGCTACCTGCTGACCGGCAGCCCGGGCAGTGCCCGCAAGCTTGAGCGGCTGCTAGAGTGCAGCGCCCAGGACGGCGTGCATTGCCTGGCCCGGCCGATCCTGCGCAAGGAGCTGCTGCGCAAGGGCCTGGCTTTGCAGGCGGTGCCCTGAATCAACCCAGGGGGTGGCGCAGGCCTCGCCCTGGCGGCGTTCGCGGTGTTCCTGTACTGCGCAAGATCTACGAGTAGAGCCGCTGGGGCGGTTGCTGCCGGTGGTTGACGGGCGACTATGCTGAGCTTCTAGAGCGTCGACAACGGCGCGGGAGGTCGGTCATGGGTCAGGACAGAACCGCGCTGGTGCTTTCCGGGGGCGGCAGCCTCGGGGCGGTCCAGGTCGGCATGCTGCAAGCCCTGGTGGAACTGGGGCAGGAGTTCGATCTGGTGGTGGGGGCCTCGGTGGGCGCCATCAACGGCGCTTACTTTGCCGCGCGGCCCGATGCCCGGGGCGTGGCCGAGCTGGCGGACTTCTGGCGCGGCTTGCGCAAGGGCGACGTGTTTCCGTTTTCCTGGTTCGACAGCCTGATCGGCCTGCTACGCCATCGCGGTTGCCTGCTGCCGTCCACGGCCCTGTCCCGGCTGGTGCAGCGGGCGTTGCCGGTCGCGCGTATCGAAGACAGCCGGCTGGCGCTGCATATCGTCACCACCAACCTGCTGACGGGGGCCCAGGAAGTGCTTTCCAGTGGCGACACCGAGCAGGCGCTGCTGGCCAGCGCGGCGATTCCCCTGGTGTTTCCCTGGGTGCGCATCGGCGACAAGCTGCTGGTGGATGGCGGGGTCGCGAGCAATACGCCGATTGCCGCCGCGGTGGGCCTGGGGGCCACTCGAGTGATTGTCTTGCCCACCGGTTTTGGCTGCGCCTGCCCGGCGCCGCCGGCGGGGATGCTGGCCCTGGCCCTGCACACCTTGAACCTGTTGAGCATGCGCCAGCTGGTGCGCGACATCGAACTCTATGCGCCGCGGGTGGCGATCCATGTGGTCGACCCGCTGTGCCCGCTGGGGGTATCGGTGTTCGACTTCAACCAGACCGAGACGCTGCTGCAACGGGCGTACCGCCAGACCCTGGGCTGGGTCGAGCAGGGCGGCCTGCAACGCCGGGGCGTGCCCGGTGCCCTGCAGGCCCATAGCCATGGGCCGGCCCCGGGCTAGTCGTCGAAGCCGCCCTGTTCGTGAATCTCGTCCATCTTCAGTTCCAGGCGATAGGCCACGGCGATGAACAGCGCCTGGCACAGGCACAAGGTGGCGCTCAGCGAGCGGAAGGCGAAGGAGCTGCCTTCGTTGACCAGCAGCACGCTGTTGGCGCGCTTGGCCAGGGGTGACAGGGTGCTGTCGGTGATGATCAGGGTCTGGGCCTGGTTGTGCTGGGCAATGCGCAGGCAGTGCTGGGTTTCCTTGGCGTAGGGGGTGAAGCTGATGGCGATCACCAGGTCGTTGGGGCGGATGCTGCGCATCTGCTCGCGGTAGCTGCCGCCCAGGCCCGACACCAGGTGGATGCGCTTGTTGGTGTGCTGCAGGTTGTACACCAGGTAGTCGGCCACGGCGAAGGAACGGCGCACCCCCACCACATAGATGTTGTCGGCATTGACCACCAGGTCCACCGCCTGCTCGAAGGCCGCGTCGTCCAGTTCCAGGCCCAGGCGCTCGATCCCCGACAGGGTGGCATTGATGCATTCGCGCGCCAGGTCGCCGTCGCTGGCCTTTTGCGACTTGTTGGCGATCATGCTGCGGATGCGCTGCTGGTAGTTCTGCACCGGCGTGGCCTTGTGAGTGTAGGCCTGGCGGAACAGCGCCTGCATTTCACTGAAGCCGCTGAAGCCGAAACGCTGCGAGAAACGCACGATGGCTGAAGGGTGGACCTCGCATTCCCGGGCGATGTCGCTGATGCGGTCGACCATGATCCGGTCGCTCTGCTGGCTCATGTAGCTGGCGATGCGCTTGAGCTGGCGCGGCAGGCCTTCGTATTCCTCGGTGATCAACTGCAGCAGCCGCTCGGCATTCGCCGGAGGGCTGGCGAGGTCGCTCTCGGGCGTGCTCTCGGACAAGGCCGGCTGATCGGTGCGGGACATAGAAAATCCTTCTGGCTTGTACTGATGGGGAAGGCTGTGGGTCCGTCCCCTGACAATAGGTGGGCAGCCGGCAGTCTACAGGGTAGGGGCCCATAAAATCTTCGGGCGGGTGCCGGCCGGGGCATTGCTGAAACGATGCAGGGCGTCTGGCTCAGGCTTGAAAAAAGTTTAATGGAAAATATATTCCATGTAAAAAATATATAGAAAAAATATTGATTGAGGCTGGGAGACGTTTTAGTCTGCGCTGACCAAGAGTGCTCGGCACCTGACAACGGCGGCGAGCGCAGGCTGATAAAAATAACAGGAGCCAGCATGGGCCAGACTCGTTTTGCCAGTGGGCGTCAATTGGATCTGATTTGCCTCGGACGCCTGGGCGTCGACCTCTATGCGCAGCAGGTCGGGGCGCGGCTGGAGGACGTCAGCAGCTTTGCCAAATACCTCGGCGGCTCGTCGGCGAACATCGCCTTCGGCACCGCGCGCCTGGGCCTCAAGTCGGCGATGCTGAGCCGGGTCGGCGACGATCACATGGGGCGCTTCCTGCTGGAGTCGCTGGTGCGCGAAGGCTGTGACGTCAGCGCGGTCAAGGTCGATCCGCAGCGCCTCACCGCCCTGGTCCTGCTGGGCCTCAAGGACCGCGAAACCTTCCCCCTGGTGTTCTACCGCGAGAACTGCGCGGACATGGCGCTGTGCGCCGCCGACATCGACGAAGCCTTCATTGCCTCCAGCAAGGCCCTGCTGATCACCGGCACCCATTTCTCCACCGACGGCGTCTACCAGGCCAGCCTCCAGGCCCTGGACTACGCCGAGAAGCACGGGGTCAAGCGGGTCCTGGACATCGACTACCGGCCGGTGCTCTGGGGCCTGGCGGGCAAGGCCGATGGCGAGACCCGGTTCGTTGCCGACCAGCAGGTCAGCCAGCATGTGCAGGGCATCCTGGGGCGTTTCGACCTGATCGTCGGCACCGAAGAGGAGTTCCTGATTGCCGGTGGCAGCGACGACCTGCTGACGGCGTTGCGCACCGTGCGTTCCCTGAGCACCGCGACCCTGGTGGTCAAGCTCGGCCCGCAGGGCTGCACGGTGATCCACGGCGCGATTCCCCCGAGTCTTGGCGACGCGGCGGTCTACCCCGGCGTGCGCGTGGAAGTGCTCAACGTGCTGGGCGCCGGCGATGCCTTCATGTCCGGTTTCCTCAGTGGCTGGCTGGAAGAGGCCAGCGATGAGCGCTGCTGCCAGCTGGCCAACGCCTGCGGCGGCCTGGTGGTGTCGCGCCATGCCTGCGCCCCGGCGATGCCGACCCGGGCCGAACTGGACTACCTGTTCAGCAGCCCGGTGCCGATCACCCGTCCTGATCAGGACCCGGTCCTGCAACGCCTGCATCAGGTCAGCGTGCCGCGCAAGGCCTGGAAGCCCCTGTTCGTCTTCGCCTTCGACCACCGTGGGCAACTGGTGGAACTGGCGCAGCGCAGTGGTCGCGAGCTCAAGGCCATCGGTCAGCTCAAGCAACTCTTCATAGAAGCGGTGCAACGGGTCGAAGCCGACCTGCGGCGCCGGGGCATCGAGGCCGATGTCGGCCTGCTGGCCGACCAGCGCTTCGGCCAGGAGGCGCTGAACGCCGCCACCGGGCGCGGCTGGTGGGTGGCGCGGCCGGTGGAAGTCCAGGGCTCGCGGCCCCTGGCCTTCGAGCACGGGCGCTCGGTGGGCAGCAACCTGATCGCCTGGCCCCAGGAGCAGATCATCAAATGCCTGGTGCAATTCCACCCGGACGACGAACCCCTGCTGCGCCTGGAGCAGGAAGCGCAGATCCGCGGCCTGTACCAGGCGTCCCAGGTCAGCGGGCATGAACTGCTGCTGGAAATCATCCCGCCCAAGGACCTGCCCGGCGCCCATCCCGAGGTGCTCTACCGCAGCCTCAAGCGCCTGTACAACCTGGGCATCTACCCCGCGTGGTGGAAGATCGAGGCGCAGTCGGCCGAGGAATGGAAAAAGCTCGACGAGCTGATCCAGGAACGCGACCCGTATTGCCGTGGCGTGGTGCTGCTGGGCCTGAATGCCTCGGCCGAAGCCCTCGCCGAGGGCTTCCGGCAAGCCGCCGACAGCCGCACCTGCCGCGGGTTCGCCGTGGGCCGCACGATCTTCCAGGAGCCCAGCCGTGCCTGGCTGGCGGGGGAGATCGACGACGCCACCCTGATCCGCCAAGTGCAGGGCACCTTCGAACAACTGATCAACGCCTGGCGCAGCGCCCGTGGGTGATTGGCGCCCGCTGTGTGGCGAGGGAGCGTGCTCCCGCTGGGTCGCGCAGCGGCCCCAACCCGGCCAACCCACTGCAACGGATACACCGCGCCAGCCGATTTGCGGGGGCTGAGCCCCCGAACGGGAGCACGCTCCCTCGCCACGGGAAGCCCCTGCAGGCAGGGGCCGTTTTCACCCTTGATTCGAACAACAACAAAAGGTGCAGCCATGCCCGCGATCCGAATTGGCATCAACCCGATCTCCTGGAGCAACGACGACCTGCCGGCCCTGGGCGGTGAAACACCCCTGAGCACCGCCCTCAGCGAAGGCCGCGACATCGGTTACCAAGGCTTTGAACTCAACGGCAAATTCCCCAAAGACGCCCAGGGCGTGGCCGCGGTGTTGCGCCCCTATGACCTGGCGCTGGTGTCGGGCTGGTATTCCGGGCGCCTGGCCCGGCGTTCGGCGGCCGAGGAAATCGACGCCATCGCCGGCCACGTCGAGCTGCTCAAGCACAACGGCGCCTCGGTGCTGGTCTACGGCGAAGTGGCCGACTCGATCCAGGGCTCGCCGGTGCGTCTGGTCGAGCGCCCGCGGTTCCACAGCGCCCAGGCCTGGCAGGACTACGCCGACAAACTCACGACGCTGGCGCGTTTCACCCTGTCCCAGGGTGTGCGCCTGGCTTATCACCACCACATGGGCGCCTACGTCGAATCGCCGGCGGACATCGACCAGCTGATGCGCCTGAGCGGCGAGGAAGTCGGCCTGCTGTTCGATTCGGGCCATTGCTACATGGGCGGCGGCGAACCCCTGGAGGTGCTGCGCAAGCATGTGCGCCGGGTCTGCCACGTGCATTTCAAGGACGTGCGCAAAGCGGTGGTGCAACTGGCGCGCAACAACCTGTGGAGCTTTCCGGACTGCATCGTCAACGGCACCTTCACCGTGCCCGGCGATGGCGACATCGACTTCGCCGCCTTGCTCGACGTGCTGCTGCAGGCGGGCTACCAGGGCTGGCTGGTGGTGGAAGCCGAGCAGGACCCGGCCGTGGCGCCGAGCTACGTCTACGCGAAAAAAGGCTACGACACCCTGCGGGCGCTGCTGGACGCCGCGGTGCCATCTACGAGGACAGGCCAATGAATCTGCTGGTTAAAAGCGCGGCCCAAGGCCGGACCCTGGTCCAGCTGCCGGAAGGCGCCCTGGAGTACGTGGGGTTCAGTGCCTACCGCCTGAGCCTGGGGGACAGCCAGCCGCTCAGCGCCGGAGACCAGGAGCTGTGCCTGGTGCTGCTCAGCGGCCGCATCGATGTGCAGGGCGAGTCGTCCCAGGGCGCCTTCCAGTGGTCCAACCTGGGCGACCGGCAATCGGTGTTCGAGGACAAGTCGCCCTTTGCCGTCTATCTGCCGCCGGGCAGCCAGGCCCAGGTCACGGCCTTGAGCGACGTGCAGATCGCGGTCTGCGCCGCCCCGGGCGCCCTTGAGGGCAGCCCCGGCGCGCGGTTGATCCGCCCGGAACAGTGCAAGCGCAGCGTGCGCGGCAAGGGCGCCAATACCCGTTATGTGTGCGACATCCTGCCCGACAGCGAGCCGGCCCATTCCCTGCTGGTGGTGGAGGTGCGCACGCCGTCCGGGCATTCCTCCAGCTACCCGCCGCACAAGCACGACACCGATGACCTGCCGCACCAGAGCTTTCTGGAGGAAACCTACTACCACCAGGTCAACCCGCCCCAGGGCTTCGTGTTCCAGCGGGTCTACACCGACGACCGCAGCATTGACCAGGCCATGGCCGTGGAAAACAGCGATCTGGTGGTGGTGCCCAAGGGCTATCACCCAGTCAGCGTGCCTTACGGCTACGAGTCCTATTACCTGAACGTCATGGCCGGGCCGAAGCGCGTCTGGCAGTTCCATAACGACCCGCAGCACAGCTGGCTGCTGGATCTTTGAACCCCGACTGGACCCTTCACGGAGAACAAGAACAATGAGCGACACCCCGGTAATCGGCCATTACATCGACGGCCAGGTGCAGGCCGCCAGCGAGCGTTTCAGCCCGGTGTTCAACCCGGCCACGGGCGCGGTCCAGGCGCGCGTGGCGCTGGCCAGCCAGCAGACCGTGGACGCGGCCGTGGCGTCGGCGCTGAAGGCGTTCCCGGCCTGGTCCGAACAGTCCTCCCTGCGCCGCGCGCGGGTGATGTTCAAGTTCAAGGAGCTGCTGGACCGGCACCACCAGGAGCTGGCGCAGATCATCACCCGCGAGCACGGCAAGGTGCTGGCCGACGCCATGGGCGAAGTGACCCGCGGCATCGAGATCGTCGAATACGCCTGTGGCGCGCCGAGCCTGCTGAAAACCGACTTCAGCGACAACATCGGCGGTGGCATCGACAACTGGAACCTGCGCCAGCCGCTGGGGGTGTGCGCCGGGGTGACGCCGTTCAACTTCCCGGTGATGGTGCCGCTGTGGATGATCCCCCTCGCCCTGATCGCCGGTAACTGCTTCATCCTCAAACCGTCCGAGCGCGACCCGTCCGCCAGCCTGCTGATGGCGCGCCTGCTGAGCGAGGCCGGCTTGCCCGAGGGCGTGTTCAACGTGGTCCAGGGCGACAAGAGCGCGGTCGACGGCTTGCTCCAGCATCCGCACATCGAGGCGATTTCCTTTGTCGGTTCGACGCCGATCGCCGAGTACATCCACCAGCAGGCCAGCGCCCGGGGCAAGCGCGTGCAGGCCCTGGGCGGGGCCAAGAACCACATGATCGTGATGCCCGACGCCGACCTGGAGCAGGCCGCCGATGCGCTGATCGGCGCGGCCTACGGCTCGGCCGGCGAGCGCTGCATGGCGATCTCCATCGCCGTGGCGGTGGGCGAGGTGGCCGATGAATTGATCGCCAGGCTGCTGCCGCGCATCGACCGGCTCAAGGTCGGCAACGGCCTGCACAGCGACAGCGACATGGGGCCGCTGGTGACCGCCGAACACCAGGCCCGGGTCGAAGGCTTTATCGACCAGGGCGTGGCCCAGGGCGCGCAGTTGCTGGTGGACGGACGCGGCTTCAAGGTGCCGGGGGCGGAGCAGGGCTTTTTTGTCGGCGCCACCCTGTTCGACCAGGTCACTCCCGAGATGAGCATCTACCAGCAGGAAATCTTCGGGCCGGTGCTGGGCATTGTGCGGGTGCCCGACTTCGCCAGCGCGGTGGCGCTGATCAACGCCCACGAGTTCGGCAACGGCGTGTCCTGCTTCACCCGTGACGGCGGCGTGGCCCGGGCCTTTGCCCGCAGCATCAAGGTCGGCATGGTCGGCATCAACGTGCCGATTCCGGTGCCCATGGCTTGGCATTCCTTCGGTGGCTGGAAGCGTTCGCTGTTCGGCGACCACCATGCCTACGGCGAGGAAGGCCTGCGTTTCTACAGCCGCTACAAGAGCGTGATGCAGCGCTGGCCCGAGAGCATCGCCAAGGGGCCGGAGTTCAGCATGCCGACCGCCAAGTAACTGCCTCGACGCGATGGATTTTGGAGAACCACAAGCATGAGCCAGCCCCTGCGTTTCGCCCTGAATCGTATGGTTGCACCGGGTTTGTCACTGCCGCAGTTCATCGACCTGGCGCTGACGCTGAAGGTCGATGCCATTGAGATCCGCAATGACCTTGCGGGCGTGGAAATCGAGGACGGCACGCCGCCCGAACGGGTCCGCCAGTTGTGCGCGGCCGAAGGGCTCAAGGTGTTGTCGATCAACGCCCTGTACCCCTTCGATGTGTGGAACGACGAGCGTCGCCGGCAGGCCCTGAAACTGGCCGCCTATGCCCGTGGCTGTGGCGCCGAGGGGCTGGTGCTGTGCCCGCTCAATGATCCTGCCGACCCGCGCAGCGAGGCCCAGCGCAGCAGCGCTTTGCGCACGGCCCTGAGCGAACTGGCGCCGATCCTGCGCGAGCACGGCCTGCTGGGGTTGATCGAGCCCCTGGGCTTTGAGGAATGCGCACTGCGCCACAAGCGCACGGCGGTGGCGGCGATCCGCGCCATCGGCGGCCTGGATGTGTTGCGCCTGGTGCACGACACCTTCCACCACCACCTGGCCGGCGAGCATGAGTTCTTCCCCGAGCTGACCGGGCTGGTGCACATCTCCGGGGTCGAGGATCGCCAGGTGCCGCTTGGCAGCATGCGCGACGGCCACCGGGTGCTGGTGGGCGAGGCGGACCTCCTCGGCAATGCGGCGCAGATCGATACCTTGCGCAGCGCTGGCTACAGCGGCTACTTGTCCTTCGAACCCTTTGCCGAGGGCGTGCACGGGCTGGCAGACATCCGCCAGGCGCTCGGCGCGAGCATTGCCCACTTGCAGCAAGCCCTGGCCTGAACAACAGATCGGGCGTGTGGGCGACACATCAACATTAAGGTGCAAACCATGAGTACGACACGACTGACCATGGCCCAGGCCCTGGTGAAATTCCTCGATAACCAATACGTCGAGGTGGATGGGGTCCAGAGCAAGTTCATCGCCGGGGTCTTCACCATTTTCGGCCACGGCAACGTGCTTGGCCTGGGCCAGGCCCTGGAGCAGGACAGTGGCGAGCTGCTGGTGCACCAGGGCCGCAATGAGCAGGGCATGGCCCACGCCGCCATCGGTTTCGCCAAGCAGCACCTGCGGCGCAAGATCTACGCCTGCACCTCGTCGGTGGGCCCCGGCGCGGCGAACATGCTGACCGCGGCGGCCACCGCCAGCGCCAACCGCATCCCGCTGTTGCTGCTGCCGGGGGACGTCTACGCCAGCCGCCAGCCGGACCCGGTGTTGCAGCAGATCGAGCAGTTCCATGACCTGAGCATCAGCACCAACGATGCCTTCAAGGCCGTGAGCCAATACTGGGACCGGATCAACCGGCCCGAGCAACTGATGAGCGCGGCGATCCACGCCATGCGCGTGCTCACCGACCCGGCGCAGACCGGCGCCGTGACCCTGGCGCTGCCCCAGGATGTGCAGGGCGAAGCCTACGATTACCCGGACGCCTTTCTCGTCCGGCGCGTGCACCGCATCGACCGCCGTCCGGCCACCGAGGCCATGCTCGGCGATGCCCTGGCGCTGTTCGAGGGCAAGCGCAAGCCGCTGATCATCTGCGGCGGCGGGGTCAAGTATTCCGGGGCCAACCGGGCCTTGCAGGCCTTTGCCGAACGCTTTGGCATTCCCTTCGCGGAAACCCAGGCGGGCAAGAGCGCGGTGGTCTCCGAGCACCCGCTGAACGTCGGCGGGATCGGCGAAACCGGCTGCCTGGCGGCCAACCTGCTGGCCCAGGAAGCCGACCTGATCATTGGCGTCGGCACCCGCTACAGCGACTTCACCACCTCGTCGAAATGGCTGTTCCAGCACCCCGGGGTGCAGTTTCTCAACCTCAATGTCTGCCCTGGCGACAGCCTCAAGATGGAGGGCGTGCAGCTGCTGGCCGATGCCCAGGCCGGCTTGCAGGCCCTGGGCGAAACGCTGGGCCGCAGCGGTTACCGGGCGGCCTGGGGCGAGCAGGTCAGCGAGGCCAAGGCGCAGTTGCAGGCCGAGGTCGAGCGGCTCTACCAGCTGCAATACCAGGACCAGGACTTCGTGCCGGAAATCAACGACCACCTGGACCCGGCGGTGCTGCGTGAATTCATCGAGCTGACCGGCTCCTGCCTGACCCAGAGCCGAGTGCTCGGGCTGCTTAACCAGGCGCTGCCCGCGGACGGCATCATCGTCGCCGCCGCCGGCAGCCTGCCCGGCGACCTGCAGCGCAGCTGGCGCAGCAAGGCGGTCAACAGCTACCACGTGGAATACGGCTATTCGTGCATGGGCTATGAGGTCAACGCGGCCCTGGGGGTCAAGCTCGCCGAGCCGGATCGCGAGGTGTACGCCCTGGTGGGCGACGGTTCCTACCTGATGCTGCATTCGGAGCTGGTCACCTCGATCCAGGAGCGGCGCAAGATCAACGTGGTGCTGCTGGACAACATGACCTTCGGCTGCATCAACAACCTGCAGATGGGCCATGGCATGGACAGCTTCGGCACCGAGTTCCGCTACCGCAACCCTTCGAGCGGCAAGCTCGACGGCGGCTTTGTGCCGGTGGACTTCGCCATGAGTGCCGCGGCCTACGGCTGCAAGACCTACAAGGTCAGCAACGAGGAGCAGTTGCTGGCGGCCCTGGCCGATGCCCGGACCCAGACGGTATCGACCCTGATCGACATCAAGGTCCTGCCCAAGACCATGATCCACAGCTACCTGTCCTGGTGGCGTGTGGGCGTGGCCCAGGTGTCCACCAGCGCGCGCACCGAGGCGGCGGCCAAGGCCCTGAATGAACGCCTGGCCCAGGCCCGGCCGTACTGATCGCTCTGCAACGAACAACAACAGGAGTATCTGCATGTCTTTGAAACTTGGCGTTATCGGGACCGGGGCCATCGGCCAAGATCATATCCGTCGTTGCAGCCAGACCTTGCTGGGCAGCCAGGTGGTGGCGGTCACCGACATCAACCTGGCGTCGGCGGCCAAGGTGGTCAGCGACTACAAGCTTGGCGCCGAGGTCTACCCGGATGGCCACGCGCTGATCAAGGCGGCGGACGTCGAGGCGCTGCTGGTCACCTCCTGGGGGCCGAGCCACGAGGAGTTCGTGCTGGCGGCGATTGCCGCGGGCAAGCCGGTGTTCTGTGAAAAGCCCCTGGCGGTGACCGCCGCCGGTTGCCGGCGCATCGTCGAGGCCGAGATCGCCCACGGCAAGCGCCTGGTGCAGGTGGGCTTCATGCGCCCCTACGATGCCGGCTACCAGGCCTTGAAGGCGGTGATCGACAGCGGCCAGATCGGCGAGCCGCTGATGCTGCACTGCGCCCACCGCAACCCGCGGGTGGGGGAGAACTACAAGACCGACATGGCCATCACCGACACCCTGATCCACGAACTGGACGTGCTGCGCTGGCTGCTGGCCGACGACTATGTGTCGGTGCAGGTGGTGTTCCCGCGCAAGACCAGCAAGGCCCTGGCCCATTTGCGCGACCCGCAGGTGGTGCTGTTGGAAACCGCCCGTGGCACGCGGATCGACGTCGAGGTCTTCGTCAACTGCCAGTACGGCTACGACATTCAGTGCGAAGTGGTCGGGGAGAGCGGCATCGCCAGATTGCCGGAGCCGTCCCAGGTGCAGTTGCGCAGCGAAGCCAAGCTGTCCAACGCCATCCTGATGGACTGGAAGGAGCGCTTTATCGCCGCCTATGACGTCGAGCTGCAGGCCTTTATCGACGGCGTGCGCGCCGGTCGGGTGGGCGGGCCTTCGGCCTGGGACGGCTTTGCCGCCGCCGTGGCGGCCGACGCCTGTATCCAAGCGCAAAACAGCGGCCAGATCGTCAAGATCGAGCTGCCAGAGCGTCCCGGCTTCTACGCCTGAGCTCCAGCCTTGCCGGCGAAGGAGCCCTTGGAGGGGGGCTTTCGCTGGCCAGCCTGCTCCTGCAGGGCCGTGGTAGGCAGCACGAGGCCAGGGTGCGCAGCAGCGGTTTTCAGGGGGAAAACCGATTTAGAATAAAATTCTAAAATGAGTTGATATAGAAATTATTTTCCAATAAAGTCGTTTTCAGGTTGCCGACTAGCTAGGTTGCAAACCCCTCAAGCAGGCTTTGAGCGCGGTGAGCACCGACCCACAAAAACAAACAGGTACCGTCGATGAAAACCTTCAACTGCGTTGTTCACGCTGTACGTTCGCTGTTGCGCCTTCCACCCGCGCCAAGCGCCGCTGCGCCTCGGCCCAGCCGTTCTGCCATCTTCCTGACCTGCCTCGGCTTTCTCTGCGTAGAGCGCAACGATGCGCTGCTGTGCTGCGTTCCCGGCGCACCCGTGGTGCGCCTGCCGCTCTGAGTCGTCCTGCGCTTTATCCATAAAACCTACAAGAATGTGGAGAAAGACCTGTTATGAACACCAAGATCCGTTTTGCCTCGCTCGCGCTGTCGCTGTTGCTGACCAGCGGGGCGGCGCTGGCCGACATCAAGATCGGCGTGAGCATGTCGCAGTTCGATGACACCTGGCTGACCTACCTGCGCGAGTCGATGGACCAGAAAGCCAAGTCGCTGCCCGACGGGGTCAAGCTGCAGTTCGAGGACGCCCGCAGCGACGTGGTCAAGCAATTGAGCCAGGTCGAGAACTTCATCAGCCAGAAAGTCGACGCCATCGTGGTCAACCCGGTGGACACCGCGGCCACCCGGAAAATCACCGAGGCCGCGGTCAAGGCCGGCATCCCCCTGGTGTACGTCAACCGTCGCCCGGATGACCTGAACCTGCCCAAGGGCGTGGTCACCGTGGCTTCCAACGACCTGGAAGCCGGGCAAATGCAGATGCAGTACCTGGCCAAGAAAATGGGCGGCAAGGGCGACATCGTGATCCTGCTCGGCGATCTGGCGAACAACTCCACCACCAACCGCACCAAGGGGGTCAAGGAGGTGCTGGCGCAGTACCCGGGGATCAAGGTCGACCAGGAGCAGACCGGGGTCTGGCTGCGGGACAAGGGCATGACCCTGGTCAACGACTGGCTGACCCAGGGCCGCAAGTTCGACGCGGTGGTGTCCAACAACGATGAAATGGCCATTGGCGCCGCCATGGCGCTGAAGCAGGCCGGGGTCGAGAAGGGCAGTGTGCTGATCGCCGGGGTCGACGGCACCCCCGATGGCCTGCGCGCGGTGAAGAAGGGCGAGTTGGCGCTCTCGGTGTTCCAGGACGCCAAGGGCCAGGCGGACGGTTCCATCGATACCGCGGTGAAGATGATCAAGCATGAGCCGGTGGAGCCGGCCGTGTGGGTGCCGTATCGCCTGATCACCCCGGAAAACGTCGACCAGTTCAAGTAATGCCGCGCACCTGAGCCAGCGGTTTCATAACAACAAGCGGTTCCATAACAACAATAAGTGGCGAGGCGGCCTTGGGCGGCCTGGCCGATGGAGTACCTGATCATGTTCTCTTGCGCGACTGCCACGAGCACCCCGCTGGCGGCTATCCAGCCTGCCACGCCGTCGACTGAAGAACCTTACCTGCTGGAGGTGATCAACGTCAGCAAGGGCTTTCCCGGTGTGGTGGCCCTGTCCGATGTGCAATTGCGGGTACGCCCGGGAACGGTGCTGGCGCTGATGGGCGAGAACGGCGCCGGCAAGTCGACGCTGATGAAGATCATCGCCGGCATCTATCAGCCGGATGCCGGTGAACTGCGCCTCAAGGGCCGGCCGGTGGTCTTCGACACGCCCCTGCAGGCCCTGCAATCGGGCATTGCCATGATCCATCAGGAACTCAACCTGATGCCGCACATGAGCATTGCCGAGAACATCTGGATCGGTCGCGAGCAGCTCAATGGCCTGCGCCTGATCGATCACCGCGCCATGCACCGCTGCACCGCGCAGTTGCTGGCGCGCCTGCGCATCGAACTGGACCCCGAGGAGCAGGTGGGCAACCTGAGCATCGCCGAGCGGCAGATGGTGGAGATCGCCAAGGCAGTGTCCTACGACTCCGACGTGCTGATCATGGATGAGCCGACCTCGGCCATCACCGACAAGGAGGTGGCGCACCTGTTCTCGATCATTGCCGACCTCAAGGCTCAGGGTAAGGGCATCATCTACATCACCCACAAGATGAACGAAGTGTTCGCCATCGCCGATGAGGTGGCGGTGTTCCGCGATGGCGCCTACATCGGCCTGCAACGGGCCGACAGCCTGGACGGCGACAGCTTGATCTCGATGATGGTGGGGCGCGAGCTGAGCCAGCTGTTTCCCCAGCGCGAGAAACCCATTGGCGACCTGCTGCTCAAGGTCCGCGACCTGCGCCTGGACGGGGTGTTCGACGGCGTGTCCTTCGACCTGCACGCCGGGGAGATCCTCGGCATCGCCGGGCTGATGGGCTCGGGGCGGACCAATGTCGCCGAAACCCTGTTCGGCATCACCCCCAGTGACGCCGGCGAGATTCACCTCGACGGCCAGCCCCTGCGCATCAGCGACCCGCACCGGGCGATCCAGAAGGGCTTTGCCCTGTTGACCGAGGATCGCAAGCTCAGCGGCCTGTTCCCCTGCCTGTCGGTCCTGGAAAACATGGAAGTGGCGGTGCTGCCGCATTACGCCGGCGGCGGTTTTGTCCAGCAGAAGGCCTTGCGCGCCTTGTGCGAGGACATGTGCAAGAAACTGCGGGTCAAGACCCCGTCCCTGGAGCAATGCATCGACACCTTGTCCGGGGGCAATCAGCAGAAGGCGTTGCTGGCGCGCTGGCTGATGACCAACCCGCGGATCCTGATTCTCGACGAGCCGACCCGGGGCATCGACGTCGGGGCCAAGGCCGAGATCTATCGGCTGATCGCCTTCCTCGCCAGCGAAGGCATGGCGGTGATCATGATTTCTTCGGAGCTGCCGGAAGTCCTGGGCATGAGCGACCGGGTCATGGTCATGCATGAAGGTGAACTCATGGGCACCCTCGACCGCAGCGAGGCGACCCAGGAACGGGTCATGCAGCTGGCGTCGGGGATGTCGGCGGTGCATTGATTCTTCAACCGATGGCGGCCGCCGGCACAGTGATCTGCCGCGGCCAGGCAATAACAAAGGTGAGTGGTTATGAACGTGATGTCTGAAAACAAACCGGCCGTGGCGCCCGCCAGAACGCGCCGGCGCTTTCCCACCGAGCTGAGTATCTTCCTGGTACTGATCGGCATCGGCCTGGTGTTCGAGCTGTTCGGCTGGATCGTTCGTGACCAGAGCTTCCTGCTGAACTCCCAGCGCCTGGTGCTGATGATCCTGCAGGTTTCGATCATCGGCCTGCTGGCCATCGGCGTGACCCAGGTGATCATCACCACCGGTATCGACCTGTCCTCGGGCTCGGTGCTGGCGCTGTCGGCGATGATCGCCGCCAGCCTGGCGCAGACCTCGGACTTTGCCCGGGCGGTGTTCCCGTCCCTGACCGACCTGCCGGTGTGGATACCGGTGGTGGCCGGGCTGGGGGTGGGTCTGCTGGCGGGGGCGATCAACGGCAGCATCATCGCCATCACCGGCATTCCGCCCTTCATTGCCACCCTGGGCATGATGGTTTCGGCCCGTGGCCTGGCCCGTTACTACACCGAAGGCCAGCCGGTGAGCATGCTCTCGGATTCCTACACCGCCATCGGTCATGGGGCCATGCCGGTGATTATCTTCCTGGTGGTGGCGGTGATCTTCCACATCGCCCTGCGCTACACCAAATACGGCAAGTACACCTACGCCATCGGCGGCAACATGCAGGCGGCGCGCACCTCGGGGATCAACGTCAAGCGGCATTTGGTGATCGTCTACAGCATCGCCGGGCTGCTGGCCGGGCTGGCCGGGGTGGTGGCCTCGGCGCGGGCCGCCACCGGGCAGGCGGGGATGGGCATGTCCTATGAACTGGACGCGATCGCCGCCGCGGTGATCGGTGGCACCAGCCTGGCCGGCGGGGTGGGGCGCATCACCGGCACGGTGATTGGCGCGCTGATCCTCGGGGTCATGGCCAGCGGCTTCACCTTCGTTGGCGTGGATGCCTACATCCAGGACATCATCAAGGGCCTGATCATCGTGGTGGCGGTGGTCATCGACCAGTACCGCAACAAGCGTAAGCTCAAGCGCTGATCCAGCGGCCTGTTCGCCGGCAAGCCGGCTCCAACCGGGGGGAAGAAAGGGGGAAAAAGGCTCGAATCCGCTGTTCGGCACTGCCGTTTGTCTTCTAACAGACTCGCTTGTATGGAATTTTTTGTTATAAACACACTCCGATAAGCACCACCAAAGCCCGCAATTGCGGGCTTTGCGCGGTTTGTCGGACAGATTCGCTGTCATTTCAGTTGCTGCGCCCTCAAACCGGCCTTAGACTGCCGCCCCTCGTAAATTGAGTGCCGGGTGGCGCTTGGAAGGTATGGCGCCTTTCTGATGACCTGACGGGTCAACCGGAAACAGTTTGAATTCGCCTTAATGCACGTATTTTTTATAGAGAAATCAATGACCAAGGAAAAGTTGCTGGCCATGCCGGCGGATGACTACATGAATGCCGAGCAGCACGCTTTTTTCAGCGACCTGTTGCAAGCCATGAAGGTGGAAACCCACGAGCGCATCGAACAGAACCGGATCGCCATTGAAAGCCTGGATACCCCGGCTGACCCGGCCGACGCCGCTTCCGTTGAAGAAGAGCGCACCTGGCTGGTCAACGCCATTGATCGCGACCAACGCATGCTGCCGCAACTGGAGCAGGCCCTGGGCCGGATCAGCGACGACAGCTTCGGCTGGTGCGACGACAGCGGCGAGCCGATCGGCCTCAAGCGCCTGCTGATCAGCCCGACCACCAAGTACTGCATCGAAGCCCAAGAGCGCCACGAGCAGATCGACAAGCACCAGCGTCAGGCTTAAAAGCAGCCGCAAGCTTGCAGCTTCAAGCCGCAAGCGTTTCAAGTGCATCCTTGCCTCCGGGTGCGCAGCCTAGCCAGCGCTGCGCACTGGGGCGCGAGCCAGCGCCCCCGCCACACTGCCCCTGCCTCCACTTCCCTTGATCTACTGCAATATCCCCCTCTGCAGACTCTGAATAATGCCTCGCACATGCCGCTTGCGGCTTGAAGCTTGCTGCTTGCCGCTTGCCGCTGCTCTTCTTCCTACTAAGGGACCATGGTTAATGGCCTTATAGTGGCGTCTAATGCCGCAAACAATTAGAACGATGTGGGGTGCTAAACATGTCAAGAGATGGATCTCTAGCGGCGCCGCTCGCGCAGCCGCTGGCCACACCCGAAACCGCCGCCCGCTGGTGGCTACCGTCGTTGCAAAGCGCGGCGCTGATGCTGCTGTTCGCGGGCCAGGCCCTGGGCGGCTGGCCGCTGTACCTGTGCCTGCCGCTGGCGGTGCTGGTGGTCTGGCTGCCGCGCTTGCGCTCGCGCAAGGTGGCCGAGGCGCCGGCGACAACTGACAATGAGCTGGCGACGCTGACCCGCGACCTGTCCTACAGCACCACCCATAACGCATTGTCCGCCGCTGGCGTGGCTTACTCGGTGACCCAGTTGGCCGGCAAGCTGCAATCGCAGCTGGACGCGGCGGCGCGCATCGTCGGCAACGCCGAGGTGATGATCAAGACCGAGCAGGTCACCTCGCAACTCAGCCAGCAGGCCCTGGGCGCCGCCAGCGAGGCCCATGCCAGCAGCGCCGAGGGGCGCACGGTGCTGGGGGAATCGATCAGCCGCATGCACCTGCTCAGCCAGCGCGCCAATGGCAGTCGCGAGCTGATCGAAGCCCTGAGCCAGCGCAGCGAGGAGATCCAGCGGGTGACCCTGGTGATCCAGTCCATCGCCAGCCAGACCAACCTGCTGGCGCTGAATGCGGCCATCGAGGCGGCCCGGGCCGGGGAACACGGGCGTGGCTTTGCCGTGGTCGCCGACGAAGTCCGCGGGCTGGCCGGGCGCACCGCCGCGGCCACCGATGAAGTCGGGGTGATGGTGGCGGATATCCAGCAGCGCACCAGCGACGTGGTGGAACAGATCCGCCAGCTGTCCGACGACCTCAACCTGGGGGTCGAGCAGGTGGAGCACACCGGCCGTCACCTGGAGAACATCGCGCGCCTGGCGGCCGGGGTGGAAGGGCAGGTCAGCGAGATTGCCCGGGGCGCCGAGACCAACCGTGAACAATTGGACAGCCTGTTTCATGCCGTGGAGCAGATGCGCAGCGACCTGGCAGTCAGCGACCAGCAGACCCGCAGCCTGGCCCAGGCAGCGGTGCAGATGGAGGGGCAGGCGGAAACCATCAGCGAGCGCCTGGCGGCAGTGGGCCTGGATGACTATCACCAGCGCATCTATGACCTGGCCCGCGAGGGCGCGCGGCGCATTGCCGAGCAGTTCGAGGCCGACCTGGAGCAGAACCGCATCAGCCTCGACGACCTGTTCGACCGCCAGTATCAGTTGATTGCCAATACCGAGCCGGCCAAGTACCAGACCCGGTTCGACCGCTACACCGACCAGGTGCTACCGCCGATCCAGGAGTCCCTGCTGCCGCGCCACGATGGCCTGGTGTTCGCCATTGCCTGTACCCAGGAAGGCTATGTGCCGACCCACAACAAGATTTTCTCCCAGCCGCTGACCGGCGATCCCCAGGTGGACAACCTGCACAACCGCAGCAAGCGCAAGTTCGCCGACCGCACCGGGATCCGCTGCGGCAGCCACCAGCAGCCGCTGCTCTTGCAGACCTACACCCGCGATACTGGCGAGCTGATGCACGACCTTTCGGTGCCGATCATGGTCCGCGGCCGGCATTGGGGCGGGCTGCGCCTGGGCTACAAGCCGGAACGGGCGCCGAGCAAGGGCTGACGCCGATTGTTGCGCGAGCGGTAACGCTGCACTGCAGGAACAGGCTGTTCCAGACGCCGGGAAGCTATTAGTATGCCAACATCGTTAGGCAGCTAACTAGTTTCCTGGAGGTCGCGCCATGTACAGCAAAGTCGATGTAGCGGTGATGATTGGCAGCGGCGTGCCGGCCGGCCTGCGGGCTCTGGGCCGTCGCGCCTGCTGGGTGGTACTGGTCAATGGCGAACGGCGCGGCACGGCGTTTGCCAGTCGCACAGAGGCCGAGGAGTGCCGGCTGGCCTGGCAGCAACAACTGCAGGTGCTGCCACCCGCTTTGCGGCATTCGGCTTAACCGGCCTGGCGCAGGCTCAGGCCAGGGTTCCGCTCTGGGCCTGGAACAACGCACTCTGGGCCATGGACAGGGAGGTGCTGTACGCCATGACCTGGGCGCGGGCGGACGACAGGGCCATGGCCTGGCCGGTGTCGGAGCCGGAATGGCCACCCTTGATCGAGGCCAGCCGGACCGTGGCCCGCCGCAGTTTCTGTTGCAGCAGCTCGATCTGCTTTTTCAGTTGGCGGATGCGTTTTCTCTGCGCCAGCAACAGCGCCTCTTCCGGGGTTTGTGCGCTGGAACGGCTCAAGACCAGGGTTTCGCCGTCGTCCGAGGCTTCCAGCACCGCGGTGCCTGGCGTCGGCGTGAGGAGGTCGGCAAGGCGAGTCGCAGGATTCAAGTTGATCATCATGATGCTCTTAAACGGAACTCGCCTTTGTATCGGTCGCGCTGTCGGATCCTTGACTGGCGCTGTCTGTCAGGCGTTCAGTGCGCCCTGGTCGATGGCCAGCTTGAGGGCCTTGGCCGATGCCCTGGCTGCCGCTGCGGCGTCTTCCGAGGTCTTGAACCAGCGGTCGCGTTCCACCTGGTGGAAGGTGATCTGGGTCAGTGGAGGTTTGGCGCGCATGGCAATCACGGCCTGGAACTCGCCTTCGACTTCTCTGCACTCGCCACGAATGAAAAACTCGCCAATATCTAGTTCGGTCACTTCCAGTCTTCCCTTGGAGATGTGTGAGAGGTTGAACGCCCCCGGGAGGGCATTCAATCAGTGGCGGAGTATGGCAGTTGTTGCGTTGCGGCGGGCTGAGTTATGTCATTTGCATTCACGCAGGGATTATTCTCACGTTCTAATCTGAAACTTCCGGCTTCTTGTGTTGGGTAACATTGCCGCCGATATTCAACGGCGGCCTTGTTCAGAAGGGGATGGGCACGCGGTGAGCGTGCGCTTTAAATAGTCGAAACGCACAAAGTTGCTCTAGAATTGCCTCTGCAACCCGAAGTGGCTGCCGACCGGGGGAATCGTGACCCGGGTGTATCCGGCCCGCAGGCCTGTTTCAGCACCCACCCCCGAACACGCGCCGCCACGCTTTGCGGGTGCCAGAGCCCACTCCTCAAGCCTTCGACATGTGCCTGATGCCTCGGCGAAATGCCCGATGCTCGGTGCCGGCGCCAGCGCCGTGGCCAGGAGTGCCAGCTTCACTTGTCTGTATTGGGTAACTGATTGAGGTGACTACGCCGTCATGGCGGTTTTTTTGTGCTGCGCGTTTTTTTCCGGGCAGCATCATTTTGAGTATCGGGGAGCGTTCCTTGGCAGTAAGTAATCTTGAAATGCACGCGTTGTTCGTGTTGGGTGATTTGCGCGCAAAGTTGGTCAAGCAGTTCCAATCTCGTTTCGTCTACATCACTGAACAGTCCGCCGAAGGCATCTACATCGCCGAGATCGACACCGAGACGGCCCTGGTGGTGGACGACAAGCCGCGCCTGGAACTCAAGGTCGGCGATCATTTTCGCGCCGCCGTGCTGCCCAGCCGCGAGGGCGGCAAGCTGGAGATCCGCTTTCGCGAGATCAAGCTGACGGTGTATGGCCTGGGCGACTACGCCTTTGTCAGCAGCCCCCTGGGGCAGGGCATCGTGTTCAAGGAAGGGCACTCGACGGTGACGGTGTTTGCCGCCCACGAGCAGTTGCAGGACGGTTTGACCAAGACCCTGAAGGCGGTCACCGCCAAGGCCGCCAAATGGCGCAAGGGCGAACTGGTGAGCTTCAAGGCCAGCGAGTGATGAGCCAGAGCCGCGCCGAGTTCCACCAACAGCATCAACAGGCCGCGAGCGCCGAAGCCCAGCGCCTGTTCGCGCAAAAGAGCGTGCTCCAGGGCGCCTGGCTGAACTGGGTGGCTGCCCAGTTGTACCACCTGCAACCGGCGGCCTACGCCAGCATGGTGCGCCGCGAACTGCAGCGCCTGCAGGCGCCTTGAGACAGCATCCCCTTGCAGGACCGGCTTGCCGACGAACCGGCCCGTGAGCCGTTGCCACATCGACTGACGCCTTCGCAGGCAAGCCAGCGCCTACAGGGCGGGGGCTAGAAGCGGGTCTGCACGGCGACCTCGAAGGTTCGCGGCTGGCCCAGGTAATAGGCTGGCGAGACATGGGCAAACTGGCCATAGACCTCGTTGGTCAGGTTGCGCACCCGGCCGGTCACGCTGGTGTGGCTGTCGACCTTGTAGCGCAGGAAACTGCCGTACAGGGTGTAGGCCGGCATCCGCAAGGTGTTGGCGTTGTCGGCGTACACCGAGGCCACGTAGCGCGCGTCGACCCCGGTCTGCCAGCTGGGCGACAGGTCATAGGTCAGCCACAGGTTGGCCAGCCGGTCGGGGACGTTGGTCGGGGTGTTGCCCCGGCGCGAGACCACCGCGCCGCTGGCGATCTTCTCGTTGAACTCGTCATATTCGGCAGCCACCCAGGCGAAGTTGGCTTCCGCCAGCAGCTTGGGCGTCACCCGTAGCGAGCTGGCCAGTTCGAGGCCTCTGGAGGTCTGCTGGCCCACCGGAATGCTGTTGGCCGGATCCAGTGGGTCGGTCACGGCAAAGTCCTTGCGCTCGATGCGATAGGCGGCGACGGTCGCCGAGCCGCGGCCGTCCAGGTAGTCGAACTTGCTGCCCACTTCCCATTGCTTGCCGGTGGACACCTCGAAGTTCTGGGTGCCGCTGGGCTGTTCGGCGGCGGTGCTGTATTGCACGTAGACGTTGGCGCTGGGCAGGAACTGCCAGGTCAAGCCCAGGCGCCCGGTGACCGGCTCCCAGCTGCGCTTGAGGTGGCGCGGGTTGCTGGCGGTGATTGCCCGGTGGTTGGTCACGTCCAGGTCGATGGCGTCGTAGCGCAGGCCGCTGAGCAGGGACAGCTTGTCGGTCAGGGCCAGGCGGTTTTCGACGAACAGGGCGCGGGTGGTGACCTGGTTGGTCTTGTCCTTGGCCCAGCCCTGGCGGGTGCCCTTCAGGTCATAGAAATACCCCGGCTGGAAATTGCCGGGATCGACGCTGTTGCTGGCCGGCACGTTCCACGGTGAGTTGGTGGTGCTGTTGACCTTGTATTCGAAGCCCCCGGACCAGGTGGTGTCGAGGCCGAACAGCTGATCGTCATGGCGCAGCTCGAACTGGTTGCCGTCCTGCTGGCCCTGGTGCCGCACCAGGTAGGCGGTGGAACGGTTCACCTGGCTGTTGCTGGCGTTGTACTGGTAGGTTTCCAGGTTGCGGTAGTCGCGCTGGCTGTCCAGGTGATAGAGGGTGTTGCGCAGGGAGGTGCTGGGGTTGATCCGGTAGTCGATGATCGAGCGCAGCCACACCGTGCGCTGTTCATACAGGCCATCGGCGACGTTGTAGTTATTGAAGCGGTTGTGCTTGTCGATCTTCAACTCGCCGGCCTTGGGGTTGCGCACCGGGGTGCCCCAGTAGGGGCTGTCTTCGTGCTCGTCCTGGTACTCCACGGCCAGGGTGTGGGACAAGTCCGGGGTCAGGTCGCTGAGCAGCGAGAAGGCCAGGCTCCAGGCGTCCCTTTCCTGGCGGTCGATGTAGCCGTTGCTGGTGTTGTGACTGACGTCGAAGCGCGCGTAGTGCTGCACCTGGGCGCCGGCCGGGCTGAGGGCGTGATTGACCCCGAAGGCGGTTTGCGTGGTGTCGTAGCTGCCGTAGCCGAGCACGCCTTCGACCGCCTGTTCGCGACGCTCCGCGAGCTTGGTTACATAGTTCAACGAGCCGCCCACGGAGCCGGCGCCATTGATCAGCGACGAGGGCCCGCCCACCAGTTCCACCCGGTCATAGATCCAGGCGTCCACCGGCCGCGCCAGGCCGGTGGCGACATTGATGCCGTTGAACATCTGGGTGATCTGGCTGCTGGTAAAGCCGCGGTAGGAGACGAAGCCGCCGAACCCCGGCGGTGCGCTGGCGTTGACCCCGGGCAGGGCGTTGGCCGCCTCCTGGAAGGTCCGCGCGCCGCGCCGCTCAAGGTCCTGGCGGCTGGCCACGGCCACCGAGGCGGGGGTCTCGCGCAGGCTCAGGCCCAGGCGCGAGGCCATGCCGCTGGACTGCTCCAGGTTCAGGCCCGGCTCGGCCTCGGTTTCATCGGCGCCAATGGTGGTGGGGGCCAGTTCGAGGTCCGGCTGGCCCCAGGCGTTGATGGACAGGCAGCCCAGCAGGCTCGCCAGCAAAGGAAGGTGTTTCATCGGTGCATCCTGAATTCTTGGCTAGGAAAAGGCCCACGAACGCGCGCCGCGCGACAGCGCAGTGGGCAGGTTGAGCACGAGCAAGAATCAGGCGAGAGGCGGTGCCCGGGGATGGGCCGCGGGCCAGGTGGAGCGGGCGGGGAGGTCGGTCTTGGCCAGGGCGCGGGCGGGCGGTGCCTGGGGCTGTGGCAGCAGGGCCAGGGTCAGGCTGGAGTTGAGCGCCGGGCCCATGCCGCCAGTGGAGCACAGTGGGCAGCCGAAGGCCTTGGCCAGGGTCGGCAGCGAGTCCTGCTCGGCTGGCTGCGGCAGCGAAGCCTGGGTCGCGGGGTTGACGCTGCAGAATTGCCCGCCGACACCGTTGAGCTGCAGGCCAACCATCTGTCCGTGGCCGATGCTGCAGGCAAACACGTTGAACAGGACGCAGCAATACAGCATCCAGGCAACGAGCGAGCGATCGGAACGGGCAAATTTCATGGGGCGGCACTTTATCACCGAAGGCGACGAGCGTACTTACAAAAGTGCTGATTCGGGTCCATTCTCTTTACGAATTTTTTACAAGGACGTCTGAACATGAATCTTCTGCTCGCACAGGGGGTGGCTGGCAGCTTCCTGTTGATCAGTCTGATCCATCTGTATTGGGCCGCCGGGGGCAAGCGCGGCAGCGCTGCGGTGATCCCCGAAGTGCCGGGGCCGCTGCCCGGAATGACCCAGCCGGCGTTTCGCCCGCCGGCCCTGGCGACGATGCTGGTGGCGGTGGGCCTGTTGCTGGTGGCGATGCTGGTGTGCCTGCGGGTCGGGCTTTACTTGCCGACGGTGAGCCATCCGTCCCTGCAGTGGGTGATCAGCGCCATTGCCCTGCTGATGTTCGCCCGGGCCATTGGCGACTCGGAGCTGGTGGGGTTTTTCAAGGAGGTCCGGGATTCGAGATTCGCCCGCCTCGACACCCTGTTCTACTCCCCTCTATGCGTGGTGCTGGGGGCCGGGCTGCTGGTCCTGGCCTGGGCCTGAAGCGCGGCCTGTTCACAGCAGGCGCCAGCCGATGGGGGCAAGGCGCCAAGGCCTCTTCGCCGACCCGCCGGCTCCTGCGTCCAGGGTGATGCTCAGTTGCCGGTTTCGCTGCGCTTGCTGCTGATTTCCGCCGGCACGTCGTCACCGGCCATGCGCTTGCGAAACAGCGCCGCGCGGGCCAGCAGCAGCGTGGTCACCGGCACCGTGATCGACATCAGCACCGGGATCAGCCAGGCGTGCAGCACCGGCCCGGATTTGAGCGTGGAAAAGTACAGGATCGATGCCAGCGCCACGGCCCAGGAGCCCATGGTCGACGCCAGGGCCGGCGGGTGCATGCGCTGGAAGTAGCTTTTCATGCGCAGGATGCCCAGGGCGCCAATCAGCGCAAACAGGCTGCTGATCACCAGCAGCAGGGCCACCAGCACTTCCACCCAGAGGGGCAGTTGTTCCAGGCTGTTCATTCGATCACCTCGCCGCGCAGGAGGAATTTGGCCAGGGCGAAGGAGCCGACAAAGCCGAACAGGGCAATCAGCAGCGCCGCCTCGAAGTAGGTATCACTGGCGTAGCGGATGCCCAGCACCAGCATCATCAGCATCGCCAGGATGTACAGGTAATCCAGGGCCAGGACTCGGTCCTGGGCCGAAGGGCCCTTGAACAGGCGTACCAGGGTCAGGACCATGGCCAGGGAAAACAGGAACAGGCTCAGCAGGATCGCGTTGGTCAAGAGGACGCTCATTCGAAAATCTCCATCAGCGGGCGCTCGTACGTGGCCTTGAAGTGCTGGATGAATTGCGCCTCGTCCTTCAGGTCGAAGACGTGCAGCAAGAGCAGGCTGCGGTCCAGGGACAGCTCGGACCAGACCGTGCCCGGCACCACCGTGGTGATGGTGGACAGCGCCGCCAGGCCGTTGGGGTCACGCAGGTCGAGGGGGATCTTGACGAAGGCCGAGCGCACCGGGCGCCGGCCGTTATTGAGCACGCCCCAGGCCACCAGCAGGTTCGACACCAGCACATCGCGGCCCACCAGCAGGAACAGGCGCAGGACGGTGCCGGGGCGGCGGATACGGATCGGCAGCGGCCGCAGTGGCCGCATCAGCAGCGGCGCGAGGAAGCCCAGCAGGGCTCCCAGCAGCAGGTTGCCGGGGCTGACGGACAGGTTCAGCACCAGCCACAGTAGCCACAGCGCCAGGGACAGGAAGGGCGCGGGAAACAGGCGCTTCATGGTTGCACCTCCGCCGCCGCGGCGGCCTTGGACTCAGGGCTGAGCACGGTACGGGTGCCGAGTACCGCCATCACATAATGCTCCGGGTGGTTGAGGCTGTCGGCGGTGGCCTGGGTGAAGCGCAGCAGCGGCTCGGCCTTGAAGCTGAGCAGCACGCAGAGCCCCAGCAGCACCACGATCGGCACGCACTCCAGGCGCCGCAGCACCGGTGAAGGGCGCTCCTCCGGGCTCCAGAAACGCTGGATGCCCAGGCGCGCAAAGGCGATCAGCGAGGCCAGGCCGGAGAGAATCAACAGCGCCAGGAAGCACCAGGCCGCCACCGTGATCGGCGCCCCGTCGCTGGCACCCAGGCCCAGGGGATTGAGCAGGGCGGCGATCAGGTTGAGCTTGCCGATAAAGCCCGACAGCGGCGGCATGCCGATGATCAGCAGGGCGCAGGCAATGAAGCTCAGGCCGAGGAAGGCCATGGTCCAGGGGATCACCTGGCCTACCACCACTTGCTGTTCATCGTCGAGGTTGCTGCCCCGGGGAGGGGGAAGCGCTTCCATGGGCCGTGGGAGGATTTCACCTTCGTCCTCCAGGGGCACTTCAACCGCCGAACGCGAACGCTCGATCAGTTCCGCCAGCAGGAACAGCGCGCACAGGGCCAGGGTCGAGCTGAACAGGTAGAACAGCGCCGCGCCGGTGAGCGCTGGCTGGGCGAAACCGATCACCGAGATCAGGATACCCGCCGACACCAGGATGCTCAGGGCGGCCATGCGCTCCAGGCGCTGGGCCGGGAGGATCGCCAAGGCCGCGCAGAAGATCGTCGCCATGCCGCCGTACACCAGCCACTGGTTGCCGAAGTGGGCCGAGGCCCCGGCCTGCCCGGAAAACAGCAGGGTCCACAGGCGCAGCACGGTATAGATCCCGACCTTGGTCATGATGGCGAACAGCGCCGCCACCGGGGCGCTGGCCGAGGAGTAGGCCGGCACCAGCCAGAAGTTCAGCGGCCACATGCCGGCCTTGGCCAGGAAGGCGATGGCCAGGATCGCCGTGCCGGCGTGCAGCAGGCCGCGGTCGGCTTCCGGCACCAGCGGGATCTTCATCGCCAGGTCGGCCATGTTCAGGGTCCCGGTGACCCCGTAGATCATCGCCGTGCCGATCAGGAACAGCGACGAGGCCAGCAGGTTGATGGTGATGTAGTGCAGCCCCGAGGACACCCGCGCGCGCCCCGAGCCGTGCAGCATCAGGCCGTAGGAAGCCGCCAGCAGCACCTCGAAGAACACGAACAGGTTGAACAGGTCGGCGGTCAGGAAGGCCCCGTAGAGGCCCATCAGCTGGATCTGGAACAGCGCGTGGAAGCTGGCCCCGGCGCCGTCCCAGCGGGCCATGGCGAACAGCAGCGCGCTGACCCCGATGATCCCGGTGAGCACCAGCATCAGCGCCGACAGGCGATCCACCACCAGGGCGATGCCGAACGGCACCTGCCAGTTACTGGGCAGGTACACACCGAACGAGCCGGTGGCGCCCTGGGCCTGGGTCCAGTACAGCAGGTACACCGCCAGGGCCAGGCCCAGCAGGGTCGAGAACAGGTTGATGCGGGCCTTCAGCGGGCGGTGCTTTTCCCCCAGCAGCAACATCACCGCAGCCGTCAGCAGTGGCAGGAGGATGGGGGCGACGATCAGGTGCGACAACGAACTCATTCCTTGGGCTCCCGGCCGTCGACGTGGTCAGTGCCGGTCAGGCCCCGCGAGGCCAGGAGCACCACCAGAAACAGCGCGGTCATGGCGAAGCTGATGACGATGGCGGTGAGCACCAGCGCCTGGGGCAGCGGGTCGGTGTAGTGCAGCAGGTCCTGGGGCACGCCGTCCTTGACGATCGGCTCCTTGCCGATGAACAGGCTGCCCATGCTGAAAATGAACAGGTTGACCGCGTAGGACAGCAGGCACAGGCCCATCACCACCTGGAAGGTCCGCGGGCGCAGCACCAGCCAGACGCCGGACGCGGCGAGGACCCCAATGGCGATTGCGATGACTTCTTCCATCAGGCGGCTCCGTTGTGGATCGTGGTTTTTGACTGGCTGGCCGGCTTGTGGGCCCGCACCGATTGGTGCGCCAGGGCCGTGAGGATCAGCAGGGTTGCGCCCACCACCACCGCGTACACGCCAATGTCGAAGAACAGCGCACTGGCGATATGGATGTCACCGAACAGCGGCAGGTCCACATGCACCGTGTGCGTGGTCAGGAACGGGTAGCCCCAGGCCAGGGCGCCAAGGCCGGTGGCCAGGGCGAACAGCAGGCCGGTACCCATCCAGCGCAGCGGCCGCAGGCTCATCTGGGCCTCGACCCACTGGGTGCCGGCCACCATGTACTGGAGGATGAACGCCACCGACATCACCAGCCCGGCGACGAAGCCGCCGCCCGGCAGGTTGTGCCCGCGCATGAACAGGTAGAAGGACACTACCAGGGCGATCGGCAGCAGCAGGCGCACCAGCACCGCCGGCACCATCATGAAGCCCAGGGCGGTATCGCTGGCCTGGCGCGGGTTGACCAGGTCGGTGACCACGTCCGGGGCCAGCAGGCGCTGTTGCGCCGGCAATTGCATGCTTTCCTTGGGCGGGCGGAAGCGGCGCAGCAGGGCGAACACGGTCAGCGCCACCGCCGCCAGCACGGTGATCTCGCCCAGGGTGTCGAAGCTGCGGAAGTCCACCAGGGTCACGTTGACCACGTTGGTGCCGCCGCCTTCAGGCAGCGCACGGCTGAGGTAGAACGAGGAAATGTGGTTGGGCGTGGGGCGGGTCAGCATGGCGTAGGACAGCACCGCCATGCCCAGGCCCACGGCCACCGACAGGCTCAGGTCGCGCAGGCGGCGAATGCGCGCCTTGGGCACGCTGCTGGGCAGCGGCGAGACATCCTCGATCCGCCGTGGCAACCAGCGCAGGCCGAGGAGGATCAGCACCGTGGTCACCACTTCCACCACCAGCTGGGTCAGGGCCAGGTCCGGCGCCGAGAACCAGACGAAGGTCACGCAGGTCATCAGGCCGCAGACGCTGACCATGGTCAGGGCCGCCAGACGGTGGTACTTGGCTTGCCAGGCGGCGCCCAGGGCGCAGGCGATGGCCAGCAGCCAGAAGGTCACGAAGACGATCGAGCCGGGGATCTTCGGCCGGTCGCCCCAGCTCAGCTGGCTGTAGAGCATGGGGATCAGCCCGGCGATCACCGCCGCGAGGATCAGCACGAACAGCTGGGTCTGCAGGCGCTTGGTGCTCAACCGGCGTTCCAGGCGCCGGGCCAGGCGGGTCATGCCCACCAGGCTGCGTTCGAACAACAGCTTGCCGTTGAGGCGGCCGACGCCCGGCGGATAGGCGAAACGCCCGGCCACCAGCGGCTTGTGCAGCAGCAGGTAGAGCACGATACCGCCGCACATGGCGATCAGGCTCATGATCATCGGTGCATTGAGGCCGTGCCAGATCGCCAGGCTGTATTCGGGCAGGGTGCCGCCCACCACGGGCAGCGCCGCCGCGGCGAGCAGCGGGCCGATGATCTGCGCCGGGAAGATGCCCACCAGCAGGCAGGTGAACACCAGCAGCTCCACGGGCGCGCGCATCCAGCGTGGTGGCTCGTGGGGCGTGTGCGGCAGGTCGGTGGCCGGTTCGCCGAAGAACACGTCGACGGTGAAGCGCAGGGCGTAGGCGACACTGAAGGTCCCGGCGATGGTGGCGATCACCGGCAGGGCGGTTTCCACCCAGGCGCTGGAGTTGATGAACACCGTCTCGGCGAAGAACATCTCCTTGGACAGGAAACCGTTGAGCAGCGGCACCCCGGCCATGGAAGCACTGGCCACCATGGCCAGGGTGGCGGTGAACGGCATCAGCTTGATCAGGCCGTTGAGCTTGCGGATGTCGCGGCTGCCGCTTTCGTGGTCGATGATCCCGGCGGCCATGAACAGCGAGGCCTTGAAGGTGGCGTGGTTGAGGATGTGGAACACCGCCGCCACCGCCGCCAGCGGGCTGTTCAGGCCCAGCAGCAGGGTGATCAGCCCCAGGTGGCTGATGGTGGAGTAGGCCAGCAGGCCCTTCAGGTCGTTCTGGAACATCGCGCAGTAGGCGCCCAGCACCAGGGTGCAGGCCCCGGCGCCGCTGACGATGTAGAACCATTCTTCGGTGCCGGACAACGACGGCCACAGGCGGGCCAGGAGAAACACCCCGGCCTTGACCATGGTCGCGGAGTGCAGGTAGGCCGAGACCGGCGTCGGCGCGGCCATGGCATGGGGCAGCCAGAAGTGGAAGGGGAACTGTGCGCTCTTGCTCAGGGCGCCCAGCAGGATCAGGGGCAACAGGATTGGGTAGAGGGCATGAGCCCGAATCTTGTCTCCGGCAGCTAGCACCTGATCCAGGTCGTAGCTGCCGACCACATGGCCGAGCAGCATGACCCCCGCCAGCAGGCACAAGCCCCCGGCGCCAGTGACCATCAAGGCCATGTAGGCGCCGCGGCGGGCATCGGAGCGATGGTGCCAGTAGCCGATCAGCAGGAACGAGAACAGGCTGGTGAGCTCCCAGAAGAACACCATCTGGATCAGGTTGCCGGAGATCACCAAGCCGAGCATGGCGCCCATGAAGGCCAGGAAGAAGGCAAAGAAGCGCGGCACCGGATCCTGCGGCGACATGTAATAACGCGCGTAGAGCGCCACCAGGCTGCCGATGCCCAGCACCAGCAGCGAGAACAGCCAGGCAAAGCCGTCCAGGCGCAGCACGAAGTTCAGCCCCAGGCTTGGCAGCCAGGCATACTCCTCGCGAATCACCCCGCCGTCGGCGATCTGCGGGTACAGCAAAGCCACCTGGAGGGTGCCAATGAGCGCCACCAGGCCAGCCAGCAGAGATTCGGTGTTACGTGCGTTGTGCGGCAACAGGGCCGCCAGACAGCTGCCTATGAACGGCAGAAGCAGTAGAACTATCAGGGACATAGGCTTCTAATCTGCGGAAAAGTATGACGCATAATACGTGCCAGGCCCCCGATCACCAACCGCCATGCGCGGCCCGGCCCCCCAAAGAAATGTTACATGCGCTTTCAAAGGTAGGAGACAAACGCCCGATGCGCCCATTCACTGGGCGCTGTGGGGCCAATGCCCTGCCCAGGCCAACCGGCTGCAAGGATCGACAACGATGCACCTCATTCAAGGAACGACCATGGGTCGGATGATTCGACGCGGATGTTTCGCTTTACTGTTCACCGCCTTCGGCGCGGCGCTGGGCATTGGCCTGGAGCATTATCTCGACCGTCCCGACATGCTCCAGACCCGCCAGGCGCTGATCATCGAAGGCCCCTTGGGCGATGAGCACAGCTACCAGCTGCCGCCGGGCACGGTGCTTTACTTCGACCACGCGCTGGCCGAGGGGCATGCGCTCTACCACGCCTATTTCTATTTCCGCGGCACGCCCGAGCATGACCCGGTGCGGCTGGAGCCCAAGCACCAGGGCTCGCTGATCGCCCCGACCTGGCTCTACGCCCCCGGGGACCCCGCGCTGTAAGAGCCGGCTTGCCAGCGCAGGGGCCGGCAAGCCGGCTCCTACAGTCCGTTCGCGGCCTGGTCGGCCATTGCCGGTTGATCGGCATCCGCGGCCCGGCCCTTGGGCTTCCATTCGCTGATGATCACCGCCAGCACGATCAACACCCCACCCAGCAGCGCCAGCCCCGGTAACCGCTCCCCGGCGATCCGCCCGACAATCCCGGCCCACACCGGCTCACCGGCATAGATCAGGGTGGCGCGGGTCGGCGAAACGCTTTTCTGCGCCCAGTTCATCGCCAGCTGGATCGCCGCGCTGGCAGCCCCCAGGCCCAGGGCGCTGGCCAGCAGCAGCCAGGAAAACCCCGGCAGGGTTTCGCCGGTCGGCAGCACCATGGCAAACGCCAGCAGCGAGGTGACCGCCAGTTGCACCACGGTGACCCGGCGCACATCGACCCGCCCGCCGAAGCTGCTGATCAGGATGATCTCCGCGGCAATGGCCACGGTACTGATCAGGGTGGCGATCTCCCCGGGGCTGAAATCCAGCGACGCGCCGCTGGGCCCGGACAGCAGCATCAGCCCGCTGAACGCCAGCATGATGCCGATGCTCGGCAGCAGCCCCGGGCGCTTGCCCATGAACAGCCATTGCAGCAGGGGCACGAAGGGCACGTACAGGGCGGTGATGAACGCCGACTGGCTGCTGGGAATGCTTTGCAGGCCCACGGTCTGCAGGCCGTAGCCGAGCATGATGGCGGTGCCGATGAAGCTGCCGGCGCACAGTTCGAACAGGGTCAGGCCGCGCAAGTGGCGCACGGAAAACAAGCCGACGATGCACGCCGCCGCGGCAAAGCGCAGGCCGACGAAGAACATCGGCCCGCTGACGCTCATGGCTGTTTGCACCAGCAGGAAGGTGCCGCCCCAGATCATGGTGATCAGCACCAGCACGGCTTCGGCCTTGCTCAATTTGAACTGGAATCCGCGGGAGGGCGTCGGTGTCATGGCCTTGCGTGCTACCTGAGGGGGGACGCACAATGCGCCGGAAGTTGGGCAGTATACTGCGCAGGCCCCGGGAGTGAGCAATATAGTGCACAAAGATAACGTCCAGCGGGCCTCGGTCCTGCAACATGTCAGCCTCAATGTCCGGCGCCTGCGCCATGCCGCGGGGCTGAGCCAGAGCGCTTTGGCGGAAAAGTCCGACGTCAGCCGGCGGATGCTGGTGGCCATCGAGGCGGGGGAGAAGAACGTCAGCCTCGGCACCCTGGACCGGGTGGCCGAAGCCTTGAACGTGGCCTTCAGCGACCTGATCCAGGCCCCGGATTCCCGGGACCCGAGCCGCATCAACGAGCTGGCCTGGGCCGGTGCCATTCCCGGCAGCAAGGCGGTGTTGCTGGCCAAGGCCGAGGCCTGCCGGGAAGTGGAACTCTGGGAATGGAGCCTGGAGCCCGGCGAGGTCTACCACTCGGAGTGCGACGCGGTGGGCTGGAGCGAGCAGATCTATGTCTTCGAAGGTTGCCTGACGGTGTTTTTCGGCGACCACCAGCGGCGCCTGGAAAGCGGTGACTTCTTCATGTTCGCCAGCCATGTGCCCCACGGCTATCGCAACGACGGCAGCCGGGCCACGCGCTTCGTGCGCAACGTGGTGATCTGACTGCCAGGGCCTGGCCACGGCTGTTCGCCCAGCAACAGCAGTTGGACAATTTGCCTGTTTTCAGTTGATGTTGTTTGGCTGAATTCAATCTTAACTATCTGATATACAAGAAATTTATATTTAGGCACGACTCCTGCAATTGTCCTGGCAGGAACTCCCGCGACGGGCGTTCATGTTGATTTTCAGGAAGCGGAGTCGGCCCATGACAGCCACAGCCCAACCCCCCAGTGCCCAGATCATCCAGAGCGATGCGCAAGCCATCAGCGTGGCCCGCGCCCTGGCGCGGCGCTTTGCCGTGGAAGCGGCGCAGCGTGATCGCGAACGGCGTTTGCCGCGAGCCGAGCTCGACGAATTTTCCGCCAGTGGCCTGTGGGGTATCACCATCCCCCGGGAGTACGGCGGTGCCGGGGTGTCCTACGCCACCCTGGTGGAGGTGATCAAGATCATCTCTGGCGCCGATCCGTCTCTTGGCCAGTTGCCGCAGAACCACCTCGGCGTGGTGGACATCCTGCTGCAGACCGCCAGCGAAGAGCAGAAGCGCTATTACTTCGCCAAGGTGCTGCAGGGCTACCGTTTCGGCAATGCGTTTTCCGAAGCCGGCAGCAAACACGTCGGAGCCTTTGAAACGCAGATCCGCTTTACCGGCGAGCAGGCGCAGATCGACGGCGAGAAGTTCTACTGCACCGGCGCCTTGTTCGCCCACATCGTCCCGACGGTGGCGGTGGATGAGCACAACCAGGCGCACATTGCCTTTATCGAGCGCGACAACCCCGGCCTCACGGTCATCGACAGCTGGGACGGCTTCGGCCAGCGCACCACCGCCAGCGGCGGGGTCAGCCTCAAGGCGGTGCAGGTGCCGCGCAGCGCGGTGATCCCGGCCCACCGGGCCTTCGACCAACCCACCGCCGACGGTCCCATCTCGCAGATCATCCAGGCCGCGGTGGACACCGGCATCGCCGTCGCCGCCCTGGAAGACGCCAAGCAGCATGCCCGGCAATCGCGGCCGTGGATCGACAGCGGCCTGGATCACGGCTGGCAGGACCCGTTCACCATCGCCGCCATCGGCGACCTGGAATGGCGCGTGCACGGCACCGAGGCGATCCTGGTCAAGGCCGCCGAGGCCGTCGACCAGGCCCTGGCCAGCCCCAGTGAAGACAGCGTCGCCCAGGCTTCGTTGGTGGTGGCCCAGGCCAAGGTGCTGTCGGCGGAAAACGCCTTGCTCGCCGCCAGCAAACTCTTCGAGCTGGCCGGCACCCGCTCGGTGTCGGCCAAGTACAACCTCGACCGTCACTGGCGCAACGCCCGGACCCACACCCTGCACGACCCGGCCCGCTGGAAATACCACCTGATCGGCAACCACCTGCTCAACGGCGTCAAGCCGGCCCGCCACGCCTGGAACTGAAGGACTGCGCCATGAATGCATTGACCCGCCCCGACACCCCGCAAGCGGCCCTGGAGCACAGCGCCGAAACCCTGCAGCGAGCCCGCGCGCTGTTGCAGCAGACCCTGGACTTCGTCCGCGAGCAGGCCCGGCCCTGGAGCGGCAGCGGCCTGGCCAGGGCCAGCGACGACCCCTATGTGATCAGCCGCTTTGGCGATCTGAAGATCCGCATCGAAGTTGCCGCGGCCCTGCAGGAGCGCGCCCAGCGTCAGCTGCAGGAACACCAGGACCCGGCGGAGATCAGCGTGGCCCTGGCCGAAGCCGCGATTGCCGCCAGCCAGGCGCTGCTGGCCACCAGTGATGCCGAGTTCGAACTCAGCGGCCAGCGCAGCCCGCTGCCGCAGGCCCTGGATGACCCGCTGCGCTGGAAATACCAACTGATCGGCAACTACCGCCTCAACGGCGTGCCACCCCAAGGTTTCAGGAGTGCTGTGTGATGTCCCGTGAAATCCGCCTCAATGCCTTCGACATGAACTGCGTCGGCCACCAGTCGCCGGGCCTCTGGGCCCACCCCCGGGACCGTTCCTGGCAGTACAAGGACCTGGAGTACTGGACCGACCTGGCCAGGATTCTCGAAAAGGGCAAGTTCGACGGGCTGTTCATCGCCGATGTGCTGGGCATCTATGACGTCTACAACGGCAATGGCGAGGCGGCGATCCGCCAGGCGACCCAGGTGCCGGTGAACGACCCGCTGCAACTGATTCCGCCCATGGCGCTGGTTACCGAGCACCTGGGCTTTGGCCTGACCGCGTCGCTGTCGTTCGAGCACCCGTACCCCTTCGCCCGGCGCCTGTCGACCCTGGATCACCTGACCCGTGGCCGCGCCGGCTGGAACATCGTCACCTCCTACCTGGAGAGCGGGGCCAAGAACCTCGGGCAACAGGCCCAGACCGAACATGACGCCCGTTATGACTACGCCGAGGAATACCTGGAGGTTTGCTACAAACTCTGGGAGGGCAGCTGGGAAGACGGCGCGATCCTGCGTGATCGCGAGCGGCGGATTTTCAGCGACCCGAGCAAGATCCACGAGATCCGCCACGTCGGCAAACACTTCCAGGTGCCGGGCATCCACCTGTGCGAGCCGTCGCCGCAACGCACCCCGGTGCTCTACCAGGCCGGGGCATCCAGCCGCGGCAAACAGTTCGCCGCCGAGCACGCCGAATGCGTGTTCGTCGCCGCGCCGTCCAAGGTGCTGCTGAAGAAAACCGTGGCTGACATCCGCCGCCGCGCGGCCGAGGCCGGGCGCGACCCGTCGAAGATCCTGATCTTCAACCTGCAGACGGTGATCCTCGGCGAGACCGACGCCCTGGCCAAGGCCAAGTTCGAGGAATACAAGTCCTGGGTCAGCTATGAAGGCGCCATGGCGCTGATTTCCGGCTGGACCGGCATCGATTTCAGCCGCTTCAAGCCCGACGAGCCCCTCAAGCACGTGCACACCAACGCCATCCAGTCGGCGGTGGAAGCCTTCTCCACGGCGGACCCGAACAAGGTCTGGACGCCCCACGAACTGGCCGACTGGGTCGGCATCGGCGGCTTCGGCCCGTTGTTCGTCGGCAGCCCGGAAACCGTCGCCGACCTGCTTCAGGAATGGGTGGAGGAGACCGATGTCGACGGTTTCAACCTGGCGTACGCACTGACCCACGAAAGCTTTGTCGATGCCGTGGAACTGCTGGTGCCGGAGCTGCAAAAGCGTGGCGTGTACAAGACCGAATACGCCCCGGGCACCCTGCGGGAAAAGCTCTTTGGCGCCGGCCCCCGCCTGCCCGACAGCCACCCGGGCAGCGCCTGGCGCGACCTTGGCGGCCAACCCCAGGAAGCGGCGCAACGCGCCCGCGCCTGAAGCCGGTCCAACCCTGCCTGCCGATCAGTTAAGGGAGGGGATTTTTTTTTCGCTCGCGCTTTCGCTTGAACGGCCAGCAGTGGCCAGCAGGCCCATTAACGTCCAGCCAGCGGACCACCGCACGCGTTTGCCAAGTTGTCGAGGTCAATTCATGAGCGTGCATGAACTCAAGCGTCCGCCCACCGCGGATGCGTCAGCCCCCAAGGACCGCTTGCAGTTGAGCGGTGCCCTGGAGCAGTTGCGCCATTGGGCCCAGGCCCGCCCGTTGCACAACGCGTTGCGCCACAAGCGCCACGGCCATTGGTACGCCTGGCGCTGGATCGACGCGCTGCGGGCTGTCGAGCGTCTGGCCGATGGCCTGCGCCAGCAGGGCTTGAGCGCCGACTCGCGGCTGGTGGTCAGTGCCCTGTTCGAGCCGGATCTGCTCCTGCTGGCCCTGGCCGCCCACAGCATCGGCGCCGAGGTGCTGAGCCTGGACCCCGAGCTGGCGCCAGAAGCACTGCGCCAGCGCTTGTGGCGCCTGCAGCCGAGCCACGCCTTCGTGCATTCCCGCCAGCAGGTGCTGGATTGGGTCGCCGCCGGTGAAAACGCGCTGGCCCCACGCTTGCTGATTGTCGGGCAAGCCTTGCCGCGTTTGCCGCAAGGCGCGCATCAGCCCTTGCTGGAGTTCAGCCAGTTGCTCGGTCGTGGCGAACCGCCCCGGCGCCAGGCCTATTGGCGAGCGCCGGTCAGCGCGGGCCAGTTGTGGAGCGAGGAGGGCACGCAGTGGCAAGGCGGCCTGACGGTGCTGCTGGAGCAGTGGCTGGACAGCGGCCAGTGCCTGGCCTTTGCCGAAAGCCGTGGCTCGGCCCACCACGACCGGCGCGAGGTGGCCCCCAGCGGGCTGTTGCTGTCGCCCCAGCGCCTGCAACGCCTGGCAGACGACATCGAAAGCCGCCTGGCGCCGCCCGGCAGCTGGCGCCGTCGCCTGTGCGAATGGGCCTTGGCCCATCCGCAGCAGCTGCTGCCTCGGCTGCTCAAGCAGCGTGTACGGCACCTGCTGGGCTTTTCCCGCCTGCAGTTCATCTGGCAGGCCCCGCAGGCCACGCCGCAACCGGCAACCCCGGCCTGGATCGCCGAATTCACACGGAACATTGCATGAGCCACGCCGAACCCATTCTGCAAGTCAGTGACATCTCCCTGTCGTTCAAGGGGGTCAACGCCATCAATCGGCTGTCGTTCGAGGTGCGCCGTGGCGAGATCTGCGCCCTGATCGGCCCCAACGGCGCCGGCAAGAGCTCGCTGCTCAACGTGCTCAACGGGGTCTATCGCTTCGACTCCGGCGCGGTGGTCTTCGACCGGCAGCCCTTCACCCGGATCGACCCGCTGCGGGCCGCCCGGCGGGGCATCGGCCGGACCTTCCAGAACAATGCCCTGTTCAAGAAGATGAGCGTGCTCGACAACCTGCTCACCGGGCTTTCGCGGCATGCCCGTAGCGGCTTTATCGAGCAGGCCCTGGGCTTGCCCCGGGCGCGCCGCGAAGCCCGGGCCTTCCGCCAGATGGCCGAGGGCATCTTGCAGTTCCTTGAGTTGCAGGCGTTGCGCGACGTGCCGGTGGGCAACTTGGCCTACGGCCTGCAAAAGCGCGTGGAGCTGGGCCGGGCGCTGATCGCCGGCCCGAGCTTGTTGCTGCTGGACGAACCCATGGCCGGAATGAACGCCGAAGAAAAGCAGGAAATGGCCCGGTTCATCGCCGACATCAACCGTGACCTGGGCACCACCGTGGTGCTGATCGAGCACGACATGGCGGTGGTCATGGACCTGTGCGACCACGTGGTGGTGCTCGACTACGGGCGCAAGGTGGGCGATGGCACACCGGCCGAGGTCCAGGCCAATCCCGAGGTGATCGCCGCTTACCTGGGGGCCGTGCACGCATGACGTTCTTCTTGGAAACCCTGCTTGGTGGCCTGCTCGCCGGCACCCTGTATTCACTGGTGGCCATCGGTTTCGTGCTGATCTACAAGGCCAGCGGCGTGTTCAACTTCGCCCAGGGCTCGATGCTGCTGTTCGCCGCGCTGACCTTCGTCAGCCTGCACGAGCAGGGCGTGCCCTTCGCCCTGGCATTGTTGCTGACGGTGCTGGTGATGATCCTTGGCGCCTGGTTGATCGAGCGCCTGGTGCTGCGGCCGCTGGTCAACCGCTCGCAGATCACCCTGTTCATGGCCACCCTGGGCCTGTCGTTCATCATCGAGGGCCTGGCCCAGGGGCTGATGGGTTCCCAGGTGCGGGCCCTGGACCTGGGCATCGACGACGTACCGCTGTTCCTCGGGCCGCTGATGGTCAGCCAGTTCGACCTGATCGCCGCGGCCACCGCTGTGGTGCTGGTGGTGGTCCTGGCGCTGCTGTTCAACAAGACCCGCATCGGCATTTCGCTGCGGGCGGTGGCCGACGACACCACGGCGGCGCTGTCCATCGGCATCAACCTCAACCGCATCTGGCAGATCGTCTGGGCCGTGGCCGGGGTGGTGGGGCTGGTGGCCGGGCTGCTCTGGGGCGCCCGCCAGGGGGTGCAGTTTTCCTTGTCGCTGGTGGTGCTCAAGGCGTTGCCGGTGCTGATCATCGGCGGCTTTACCTCGATCGGCGGGGCGATTGCCGGCGGCCTGATCGTCGGCGCCGCGGAGAACCTGGCGGAGGTCTACCTCGGCCCGCTGCTTGGCGGCGGCATCAGCCCCTGGTTCGCCTATGTCCTGGCCCTGGCCTTCCTCTACATCCGTCCCGCCGGCCTGTTCGGCGAGCGGGCCATCGAGCGAGTGTGAATTGATGTCCATTCTTCTGACACAGCCCAGCGCGCCGTTGCTGCTGGTCCAGCGCCGCCTGCCCTGGGGCCTGGCCGGCCTGTTGCTGCTGGCCTTCGGCGTAGTGCCGCTGCTTGGCAACGACTATTGGCTCAGCGCAATCCTGATTCCGTTCCTGGTGCTGTCCCTGGCCGGGCTCGGGCTCAACCTGCTGACCGGCTACACCGGCCAGACCTCGGTGGGCGCCGCCGGCTTCATGGCGGTCGGGGCCTTTGCCACCTACGGTTTTCTGCTGCGCCTGCCGGAGCTCGGGCTGCCCCTGGCGCTGCTGGGCGGCGGCCTGATCAGCGCCCTGGTGGGCTGGCTGTTCGGCTTGCCGAGTTCGCGGATCAAGGGCTTCTACCTGATGGTCAGCACCCTGGCGGCGCAGTTTTTCCTGGAGTGGCTGTTCGTCAAGTTTCCCTGGTTCTACAACTACGGCTCCTCGGGGACCATTTCGGCGCCGCAGTTGAACCTGCTGGGCCACGACCTGAATCACCCGCAGGGCCGTTACCTGCTGACCCTGGTGACGGTGCTGCTGTTGACCTGGGTGGCGCAGAACCTGGTGCAGAGCCAGGTCGGCCGCAACTGGATGGCGATCCGCGACATGGACACCGCTGCCGCCGTGATCGGCATTCCGGTGGCCCGCTACAAGCGCCTGGCGTTTGCCGTCAGTTCGTTCTACCTGGGCATCGCCGGGGCGCTGTGGGCCTTCGCCTACCTGGGCACCGCCAGCGCCAGCAGCTTCGATATCAATCGTTCGTTCCAGATCCTCTTCATCATCATTATCGGTGGCATGGGCAGCGTGGCCGGCAACTTTGTCGGCGCGGCCTTCATCAGCCTGCTGCCGATCTTCCTCAGCCATGCCGGGCAGTGGCTGCTGGGCGGGGCGGTGGATGCCGGGCAATTGCAGAACCTGCAGAAAATCATCTTTGGCGTGCTGATCATCCTGTTCCTGATCAAGGAACCCGAGGGCCTGATCCGCCTGCTGAGCAACCTGCGCGAGCGCCTGCGGCACTGGCCGCTGCGCTTCTGAATTCCACTCAAGACCTAGAGAGACAACATGCGTGCATCCTTGAAAGCTTCCCTGGCCGGTGCGGCGTTGCTGCTGTCGGCGGCGCTGACCCCGCAGGCCCAGGCCGCGCCGGACCAGCAGTTCTTCCCCCTGGCCACCTACCGGGTCGGTGCCTACGCCTCCAGCGGGGTGCAGGTGTGGGCCGGGATGATCGACTACCTGAACTACATCAATCAGGTGGAAGGCGGGATCAACGGGGTCAAGCTGGTGTGGCAGGAATGCGAGACCGAATGGACCGCGGAGAAGGGCATCGAGTGCTACGAGCGCTTCAAGAAGGGCCTGGACGGTGCGCCGGTGGCGGTCTATCAGCCCAACGGGGCGCCGGCGGCCTATGCCTTGAGCGAGCGCGCCGAGGTGGACAAGATCCCGCTGATCACCCTCGGCTACGGCCGCACCGAAGCCACCGATGGCACGGTGTTCCCCTACAACTTCCCGGTGATGCTGACCTTCTACAGCGAGGCCTCGACCCTGGTGAACTACATCGCCCAGCGCGAGGGCGGGTTTGACAAGCTCAAGGGCAAGAAGATCGCCACGGTCTATCACGACTCCGCCTATGGCCGGGAAACCCTCGGGCCGCTGAAGCTACTGGCGGAAAAATACGGTTTCGAGAACATCCAGATCCCGGTGGCCGACCCGGGCAACGAGCAATCGGCGCAATGGCGGCAGATCCGCCAGCAGAACCCGGACTGGGTGTTCCTGCGCACCTGGGGCGTGTCGACCCCGGTGGCGGTGAAGACCGCCGCGCGCTTCGGCTTCCCGGTGGACCACATCATCGGCGACATCTGGGCCAGCTCCAGTGAAGACGTGCTGCCCGCCGGCGCCGCCGCCAAGGGTTACCTGGCGTTGACGCCGTACCCGGCGGGCAGCGACTTCGAGATCCACAAGCGCCTCAAGCAGTACATCCTCGATACGGGCAAGAGCGACCTCAAGGACCTGAAGAACTTCGGCAGCGTGTACTACAACTCCGGGCTGGTGAACGCCGCGGTGGCGGTGGAGGCGATCCGCACCGCCCAGGGCCAGTTCGGCAAGCGCCCGCTCAATGGCGAGGAAGGCCGCTGGGGCCTGGAGCACTTGAACATCGACGACGCGCGCCTCAAGGACATGGGCTACCTGGGCTTGATGCAGAACCTCAAGCTGTCTTGCCGCGATCACGAAGGCGGTGGCGCGGCCCGGGTGCAGCAATGGGACGGCGCCAACTGGACCCTGATCAGCGACTGGATCGCCGCCGACCGCGCGCTGCTGCGGCCGCTGATCGACGAGAAGGCCGCGGCCTTCGCCAAGGAAAAACACCTGGTGCCGCGCACCTGCAACGGGGATGAGTGAGCCATGAGCCACAGCGCCACGGCCCCGACGGCCGAGACCTTGTTGCAGGTGCAGGACATCGAGGTGATCTACGACGGCTCGATCCTGGCCCTGGCCGGGGTCTCGCTGAGCGTGCCCCAGGGGGCGATCGTTGCCTTGCTGGGGGCCAACGGCGCCGGCAAGAGCACCACCCTCAAGGCCATTTCCGGGCTGGTACGGGCCGAACGGGCGCAGCTGGGCCGAGGCAGCATTGCCTTCGCCGGGCAGGACCTGGCCGGTGTCGAGCCCAGCCAGCGGGTGCGCCAGGGCATGGTCCATGTGCTGGAGGGGCGTCACGTGTTCCCGCAGTTGACGGTGGAAGACAACCTACGCAGCGGCGGCTTTGTCCGCGGCCTTGGCCGGCGCCAGCTGGAACAGGACCTGGAGCGGATCTACCACTGGTTTCCGCGCCTGCTGACCAAGCGCAAGGTGCGGGCCGGGCTGACGTCCGGCGGCGAGCAGCAGATGCTGGCCATCGGCCGGGCGTTGATGACCCGTCCTACTTTGGTACTGCTCGACGAACCTTCCATGGGCTTGGCGCCTATTATCGTCCAGGAGATTTTTCAGATCGTCGCCCAGCTTAATCGCGAGGCAGGAGTGAGCTTTCTGATCGCCGAGCAAAGCATTAGTCTGGCGCTCAAATACGCTTCGCACGCCTACCTGTTGGACACCGGCCGCGTGGCCCTGTCCGGCAGCGCCGAGCAACTGCTGGCCCGAGGCGATCTGCAGGATTTCTACCTGGGCAAACACTGACCGTGAGCATTCCATGAGCCAACTCCACAACGGACAGGCACACCCTGCCACCCGTGATGCGCAAATCCTGATTGTCGGTGGCGGCCTCAGCGGCGCCTTGCTGGCTGCCCACTTGCTGCGCCTGCCGGGCCAGCGGCGGATCCTGGTGATCGAGCCGCGCAGCGAACTCGGGCGTGGCGAGGCCTACAGCGCCGTGGAACTGGGGCATACCCTGAACGGCAACGCCGCGCGCATGAGCGTCGACCCGGACAACGCCGACGACCTGACCCAATGGCTGACCCGGCACATTGCCGAGGGCGGCTGGCCCGAGTCGGACCGCCAGCACGTGCCGGTCAGCGAACTGTTTCCGCCCCGCGGGCTGTTTGGTGTCTATGTCCAGCAGCGGCTGGCCGAGGCGCAAGCGCAGGGCCGGGCGCAGGGCTCTGCGGTGAGCCATGTGCAGGGCGAGGCGGTGGACCTGGAAACCGACCCCGACGGTGTACTCCTGACCCTGGCCGATGGCCGGCAACTGCGCGGCGCGGTGGCGGTACTGGCCACCGGCATGTTCCCGGCGGCGCGCACGCCACAGACCCGGTCCAGTGGCCTTAACGCCGCCGCCCTGGACCCCTGGGACGTGGCCGCCATGGCCCGCCTCGACCCGCAGGCCACGGTGCTGATCATCGGCTCCGGGCTGACCATGGTCGACGCCGTGGTGTCCCTGGAGCAGGCCGGGCATCGCGGGCCGATCGAGGTGTTTTCCCGCCATGGGCTGCTGCCGCACGTGCGTCGCCAGCCACCGGCCTGGGAGGATTTTCTGGCCGCCGACCCGAGCCTGCGCAGCCCCCGGCAGTTGCTCCGGGCACTGCGGCGCCAGTGCCAGGCGGCGCAGGCCCGGGGTATTGACTGGCAAGCACCGCTGGACACGGTGCGGGCGCATATCGGGCGCTTGTGGAGCCAGGCCAGCGAGGCGCAGAAACGCCAGTTCGTGCGTCATGTGCGGCCCTGGTGGGAAAGCCATCACCATCGCTCGCCGCCCTTGAGCGCGGAGCTGGTGGCGCGCCTGCAAGAGGAGGGCCGGTTGCGGGTGCATGCTGCGTCCTACCAGGGGCTGGAGCTGGACGCCGAAGGCCGCCTGGTGATCCGCCTGCGCTACCGCGGCCGCCAGGACAGCGTGCGGCTGGCGGGGGATGCATTGATCAACTCCAGCGGCATTGAATACGACTGGCGCCGGGTGGCGCGGCCTTTGCCGCGGCAACTGCTGGCTCGCGGCCTGGTCACCCCCGGGCCGCTGGCCCTGGGCATCAGCGCCACGGCGGACGGCGCCGTGCACGATGCCCAGGGCCAGGCATCCGAGCGCCTGTTCGCCCTGGGCCCGCCCTTGCGCGGCCTGTGGTGGGAAAGCACCGCCGTCACCGACGTCGCCCTGCAAGCCAAGGCCCTGGCCGCGCGCCTGGCCGCATTGCCGTTGTAGCCGCTGCCGCAGGCTGCGAACGGCCCGCAGGGCCGCGGCGTACTAAAGGCCGCTGCGGGTTCGGCGGGCGATCGTCAAGCAAGGTCCTGCGGACCTTTGCGCAGCTTCGCCGTGGCTCAGCAGCGGCTACAGGCAATGCCGATCGGGGTTGTGTAGCCGCTGCCGCAGGCTGCGAACGGCTCCGTAGGAGACGCGGGGATCTTGAGGCCGCTGCGGGTTCGGCGGGCGATCATCAAGCAAGGTCCTGCGGACCTTTGCGCAGCTTCGCCGTGGCTCAGCAGCGGCTACAGGCAATGCCGATCGGGGTTGTGTAGCCGCTGCCGCAGGCTGCGAACGGCTCCGCAGGAGACGCGGGGATCTTGAGGCCGCTGCGGGTTTGGCGGGTGATCGTCAAGCAAGGTCCTGCGGACCTTCGCGCAGCTTCGCGGGCTCAGCAGCGGCTACAGGAAGGTGACCCAGCGCTGTTCCTGGGCGGCGGTGCGGATCGCTGCGGCCAGGCGTTCTACTTCCCAGGCTTCAGCGAAATCCGTGCCGTCCCGGCCCTGGCCGTACAGGGCCATGATCAGTTCGTGAACCTCCAGGGTCTTGAGTTCGTTGTAGCCCAGTTGATGCCCGGGGGCCGGGCTGAAGGCGGCGTAGCCGGGCAGGTCGGGCCCGGCCAGCAGGCGCTGGAAGCCTTTCTGCCCGACCCGGTACAGGCGCAGTTCGTTGAGCCGTTCCTGGTCGAACGCCAGGGTGCCGAGGGTGCCGCTGATCTCGAAGCTCAGGTGGTTCTTGTAGCCGTGCTTGATCCAGCTGCTGCTCACGCAACCCCGGGCGCCATTGGCAAAGCGCAGCAGGGCGTGGGCCTGGTCGTCGACCTCTATGCCGCGCCGTTGCGGGCTGCCGCTGTGGGCGGGGCGTTGCAGGTGCACGGTCTGGGTGTCGGCGCACACTGCCTGCACCGGCCCCATGAGAAAGCGCGCCATGGCCAGCAGGTGGCTGCCCAGGTCCGCCAGGGCGCCGCCGGCGTGCTGCGGGTCGCAACGCCAGGACCAGGGCGAGTCCGGGTCGGCCATGAAGTCTTCGCTGAACTCGCCCTGGAAACTCACCAACTGCCCCAGCTCACCCTGGCCGATCAGCTGCCGGGCCAGGACGATCATCGGGTTGTGCTGGTAGTTGTAGCCGACCCGGGTCACCACCCCGGCGGCCTGGGCCGCGTGGTGCATCTGCCGGGCCTGCTCGACGCTGACCGCCAGGGGTTTTTCGCAGTACACCGCCTTGCCCGCCGCCAACGCCGCCATGGCCATGGGGAAGTGCAGGTGATTGGGGGTGGTGATGGCCACCAGATTGACCCGGGGATCGGCGATCAGGTCTTGCCAGTCGGCGTGGGCCTGGGCAAAGCCCCAGGCGCCGGCACAGTGCTCGGCGCGCTGCGCATCGGCATCGGCCAGGGCGGCCAGGTGCAGGCGCACCGGCAGTTCGAAGGCCGCGCCGACGCTGCGAAACGCCAGGGCGTGAGCCCGGCCCATGAAGCCGGTGCCGATCAAGCCAATGCCAAGTTCGTCCATAACCGCTCCTGCAGAATTATTGTTCTAGGGAGTGCTAGTTATGGAATAAATATTCGTTAATTGCAATTGTTGGAATTAAAATTTCGAGGCAGCCCTGCAGAACAACAAAAAGGCAGCCCGAGGGCTGCCTTTTTGGGGGGGGCAAGCGGGCCTCAGGAGAGGAAGCCGCCGTCCACGTTCAGCGAAATGCCCGTGGTGTAGCTGGAGGCGTCGCTGGCCAGGTAGAGCACCGCGCCGGCCATTTCGCTGGGGTCGGCCACGCGCTTGAGGGGGATCTGCGCCAGGGCGGTCTTGAGGATGGCGTCGTTCTTCACCAGCGCCGAGGCGAACTTGGTGTCGGTCAGGCCCGGTAGCAGGGCGTTGCAGCGGATGCCGAACGGCGCGCATTCCTTGGCGAAGACCTTGGTCATGTTGATCACCGCGGCCTTGGTCACCGAGTAGATGCCCTGGAAGATCCCCGGCGAGATGCCGTTGATCGAGGCCACGTTGATGATGCTGCCGCCACCGTTCTCGCGCATCAGCTTGCCGGCTTCCACCGACATGAAGAAGTAGCCGCGGATGTTGACGTCGACGGTCTTCTGGAAAGCCCCGAGGTCCGTGTCCAGGACGTTGCAGAACTGCGGGTTGGTGGCGGCGTTGTTGACCAGGATGTCCAGGCGCCCGAACTGTTCGCGGATGCCGGCGAAGACCTGGCTGATCTGTTCCATTTCGCCGATGTGGCAGGCAATTGCCGTGGCCTTGCCGCCGTCGGCGATGATCGCGTCGGCCACGTGCTGGCAGCCTTCGAGCTTGCGGCTCGACACGATCACATGGGCCCCTTGCTGGGCCAGCAACTTGGCAATGGCCTCACCGATGCCGCGGCTGGCGCCGGAAACGAAAGCGATCTTGCCGTCGAGGTCGAACAACTGAGTCTTGGACATGGTTTTTCCCTGGTTGGGTTGTCGAGCGCCGGGGCGCGGTCAGAGGCTGGATTGATCGATGACCTGCAGGCTCATCTGCTCCAGCAGCTTGTTCATGTGAATGAACTGCGCGAAGCGTTTGTCCTGGGTCTGGCCGTGGTAGAAGCGGTAGTAGATCTGCTGCACGATGCCGGCCAGGCGGAACAGGCCGTAGGTGTAGTAGAAGTCGAAATTGCCGATCTCGATGCCCGAGCGCTCGGCGTAGTAGTCGACGAACTGCTGGCGGGTGAGCATCCCCGGGGCGTTGCTCGGCTGGCGGCGCATCAGTTGCACCGGCGCCGGGTCGGCGGCTTCGATCCAGTAGGCCAGGCTGTTGCCCAGGTCCATCAGCGGGTCGCCCAGGGTGGTCAGCTCCCAGTCCAGCACGCCGATGATCTGCATCGGGTTGTTGGGGTCGAGGATCACGTTGTCGAAGCGGTAGTCGTTGTGCACGATGCTCGAGGTCGGGTGGTCGGCGGGCATCTTCTCGTTGAGCCAGGCCTTCACGGTGTCCCAATGCGGCGCGTCCGGGGTCAGGGCTTTCTCGTAGCGTTCGCTCCAGCCCTTGATCTGGCGCTGCACGTAGCCTTCCGGCTTGCCCAGGTCGCCGAGGCCGCAGGCGTTGTAGTCAACCCGGTGCAGTTCGACGAAGCGGTCGATGAAGCTCTTGCACAGCGCTTCGGTCTGGCCGGCGTCAAGGCCCAGCTCCGGCGGCAGGTCGGAGCGCAGGATGATGCCCTTGACCCGTTCCATGACATAGAACTCGGCGCCGATCACCGACTCGTCGGTGCAATGCACGTACGCCTTGGGGCAGTAGGGGAAACCGTCCTTGAGCTGGTTGAGAATGCGGAACTCACGGCCCATGTCGTGGGCCGACTTGGCCTTGTGGCCGAACGGCGGGCGCCGCAGGACGAATTCCTGGTCAGGGTATTCCAGCAGGTAGGTGAGGTTCGAAGCCCCGCCCGGGAACTGGCTGATGCGCGGCGTGCCGCTGAGGCCTGGGATGTGCGCCTTGAGGTACGGATCGATCAGGTTGGCGTCGAGTTCCTCGCCGGAGCGAGTGCGGGTGGACTGGTCTGTAAGCGCCATGCTTATCCCTTCTGCTTATTCTGGAGGCCAGAGATTATTGGTTAATCTAATGCGCCTACCGGCCTCTCACAATCGCAACGGGCCTTTATAGGTGCGCGTGTTGCTGGACAATCATTGCTTTTGATACAAGCGTTTGAATCTTCATCGGCCGGCCCTCAATCCCGCAGGCGCAAGGGCCGTCGAGGCGGGCGGGTCGCTGGCAAGCCAGCTCCCACACGGGCCCGCAGGGAGCATAGGTGCTGCTCGGGGCGGTGTCAGCTTGGGGGTGGCAGGGCCAGCGGAGTCAGCAGCGGCCGGCCTTCGAAGTGGGCCAGCAGGTTGTGGCCGACCCTCTCCACGGTGTCGCGGCTGGCCTGGGGCGACAGGCCGGCGACATGGGGCGTGAGCACGACGTTGTCGAGCACCTTGAGGGCGTCCGGGACTTGTGGCTCGTCGTCGAACACGTCCAGGGCCGCGCCGGCAATTCGCCGTTGCTGCAGGGCCTGGAGCAGCGCGCTGCTGTCCACCACGCTGGCCCGGGCAATGTTCACCACAAAGCCCTCGGGGCCCAGCGCCTCCAGCACCTGATGGTCCACCAGGTGCCGGGTCTCGGCGCCGCCGGGCGTGGCGATCACCAGCACATCCACGTCACGGGCCAGTTCCACCAGGGTCGGGCAGAAGCGATAAGGCTGGTCCGCGCGCGGCTGGCGGCTGTGGTAACTCACCGGCATGTCGAACCCCAGGGCGCAGCGCCGGGCAATGGCCTGGCCCACGGCACCCAGGCCGAGGATGCCCAGGCGCATGCCGGCCAGGGACGGGCGCATGACTTTTGGCCATTGGCCCTGGCGCACCGCGGCATCGGCCTGGGGAATGCCGCGCACCAGGGACAGCAGCAGGGCCAGCGCATGGTCGGCCACCGAGGGCGCGTTGACCCCGGCACCGTTGGTGACCGCGATGCCGCGATTGCTCGCCGCTTGCAGGTCGACTTGTTCATAACCGGCGCCGATCACGCAGATGATCTGCAACCGCGGCAGGGCGGCGATTTCCGTCGCGTTCAGGCCCAGCGGGCCGCGGGTCAGCACCGCGTCGATCTGTCCGGCGTGGTCCCGGATCGCCTGGGCCCGGGCTTGCGCAGTGGGCGCCAGGATCAGCCTGAAACCCAGGTCTTCGAGGTGCGGCAGGTAGGCGTTGACGTTTTCAACCAGGACCAGGACGGTGGCGCGCATCAAGGGGCTCCTCGGGAATAGATGAACGGCGCAGGGATGGCTATCCAGCGACGGTCCGCCAGCAGGCGCCAGGGGGCGCAGCAGACCGGGGCGAGGGCTCAAGGGTGGGGGTTGACGGGGATTTTGGCAATCCTGGCCGGCACTGTTCCCGGGGCCGAACGCGCGCATCGGCGTCCCCGGGGCAGTGGCGGAAACGGCTTGAATCAGAAGCTCACGTCAGGGGTCTTGATCAGGCGCACGAAGGGCCCGTTCAGGGTGGCGTTATGGTGGGCGATGATCTTTTTCGCCCCCAGCACGGGAGTGTCCATGCAGGTGTGGGCGTCTTCCACCAACAGCACGGCAAAGCCCAGGTCGCCGGCGGCGCGGCAAGTGGCGTCGACGCAGTACTGGGTCTTCATGCCGACGACCAGCAGTTCCTTGACCTGGGCTTCCTGCAGGCGTTCGGCTAGCCCGGTGCCGACAAAACAGCTGGGGCGGGTCTTGTCCAGCACGCAGTCCAGTTCCTCATCCACTTCCAGGGTCGGCAGCAACTGCCAGAACGGGCTGCCGGCGGCGATCGGCGAATCGGCGGGGCCGGTATGGCGCACGGCGAAGATCGGCGCCCCGGCCTGGCGGGCGCGGCGGATCAGCTGATTGATGTTTTCCAGGGTCTGTTCGCGCTTGTAGGGCTTGTCCGGTCCATTGAACAGGCCGACCTGCATGTCGATGACCAGCAGGGCACGCTTGGCGTTGGATAAAGGCATCTTGTCTCTCCTTGTAGTGCCAGCTGGACGGAGAAACAAAAGGCCCCGTCCATTGCTGGCGGGGCCTTGGTTTTACTGTGCTTGCCTTACCCTGCACAGCCACCACACGACCCGCCGGAAGCAGTCGTGGTAGTGGAGGTAGGGTTGAGCGCGTAGATATTCATGGGGTCCGATCATGCCGTCTGTCCGTGAGCCCTGTCAACGCAACCCTGCGGGCGCCGGCTCGTCGGCGAACAGACTCATCGGACGTGCATCGCCGTTGCGCACGCCTGCGCTGGCAAACCAGCCCCACGGAAACGGGTTTGGGCGTGAGAGGGCCGGGCCAGACGCTTCGCCACCCAGTAGAAAATATCCCTGCAGCGCATAAACCGTTCCTCAGCTGAGTCTATGCAGCGCCCGCGGAATCCCGGACAATCGCGCCCCCTCTATTTCGGTCGGGGTTCTGTCTGTCGGGTACTCCGACGCGCCCTGACCGAATGGCAAATGACCGGAATGTGGAGATCCCACCGGATGAATGATCAGGCCAACAGCGTTGATCAACGCTTTGAAACGGCGGCCCCAGCGACCCTGAGCAGCTGGAACCGCCAAGACACCACCTGGATGCTGGGCCTGTTTGGTACCGCCATCGGTGCCGGTACCCTGTTTCTGCCCATCAATGCCGGCCTCGGCGGCTTCTGGCCGCTGCTGATCCTGGCGCTGCTGGCGTTCCCCATGACCTTCTTCGCACACCGCGGCCTGACCCGCTTCGTGCTGTCCGGTCGCGATGGCGCGGACATCACGGAAGTGGTGGAGGAGCATTTCGGGATCAAGGCCGGTGCCCTGATCACCTTGCTGTACTTCTTTGCCATCTTCCCGATCCTGCTGATCTACAGCGTGGCCCTGACCAACACCGTCGGCAGCTTCATGGAGCACCAGCTGCACATCGCGCCGCCGCCGCGGGCGATCCTGTCCCTGGTGCTGATCCTCGGCCTGCTGGCCGTGGTGCGCTGCGGCGAGCAGGTGATCGTCAAGGCCATGAGCCTGATGGTCTACCCGTTCATCGTTGCCCTGGCGTTCCTCGCGGTGTTCCTGATTCCGCACTGGAACGGCGGCATCCTCGCCACCGCCACTGACGTGCCGGCACCTTCGGCCTTCCTGCACACCCTGTGGCTGGCGATCCCGGTCATGGTGTTCTCGTTCAACCACTCGCCGATCATCTCGGCCTTTGCCGTGGACCAGAAGCGTCGCTACGGCCTGCACGCCGAAGAGCGCAGCTCGCAGATCCTGTCCCGCGCCCACCTGCTGATGGTGGCCATGGTGCTGTTCTTCGTCTTCAGCTGCGTGCTGACCCTGTCGCCGGCGCAGCTGGCGGAAGCCAAGGCGCAGAACCTGTCGATCCTGTCCTACCTGGCCAACCACTTCAGCAACCCGACCATCGCCTTTGCCGCGCCGCTGATTGCCTTCGTGGCCATCGCCAAGTCGTTCCTGGGCCACTACATCGGCGCCAGCGAAGGCCTCAAGGGGCTGATCGTCAAGAGCGGCCGGCGTCCCGGGGCCAAGGCCCTGGACCGCGTGACCGCGGCGTTCATGCTGGTGATCTGCTGGGCGGTGGCGACCCTCAACCCGAGCATCCTGGGGATGATCGAGACCCTCGGCGGCCCGGTCATCGCGGCGATCCTGTTCCTGATGCCGATGTACGCCATCCGCAAGGTGCCGGCCATGGCTCGCTATCGCGGCCAGGCGTCCAACGTCTTCGTGACCCTGGTGGGCCTGGTGGCCATTACCGCCCTGGTGTACTCGCTGGCTTCTTGAGTGCGACGCCCCGGCGCTGGCCAGCCAGCGCCTACAGAGAACGCCGCCGCTGCTTGAGTGCACCGGCGGCGTTGTCGTTCATGGCATTGACCGGGATCCTTTGTCGGCTTGAATAAAGGTCTAAGCTAATGATTTTGTTTCTGTCTGGAGTCATTTCATGGCCCGTGCCCACCCGCAGCTGATGCGTGCCAGGCTAGATCAGTTGCACCCGACCCAACTCACCGTGGGCCTGGCCGAAGTCAATGCCAAGCGCCAGGAGTGGCAGCAGTTCAAGCGCAAGGCGCGGGCCCAGGCCCTGGAAAACCACTGGTTTCCCTGCGTGCTCGGCCCGCGGCAGCGCTACTACATCGTCGACCATCATCATTTCGGCCTGGCGCTGTTGCAGGAAGAGGTAAAAGAGGTGCCGCTGCTGGTGCTCAAGGACCTGTCCTTTGTCGACCCGGCAAGTTTCTGGGAGGTGATGGCTTTCAATCAGTGGGCTCATCCCTATGACGCCCAGGGCGTGCGCCGCTCGTTCGAGCGTATTCCCGCACGCATCAGTGACCTGCAGGATGATCCCTACCGCAGCCTGGCCGGGCTGCTGCGCCGCGCTGGCGGTTTCGCCAAGGACGCCACGCCGTTCAGCGAGTTTCTCTGGGCGGATTTTTTCCGCCGGCGCATCGATAGCCAGGCGCTGGGCAAGCTGGGGGCCAAGGTTCAGGCCCGGGCCATGAAGCTGGCGCGCGGCCAGGACGCACGTTACTTGCCAGGGTGGGTGGGCCAGATTGTCGACTGATCAAGGGCCACTCGCTGGCGCCCCCGTCGCTGTGCCTCGCCGCAGCCGTGACCTGTTGGCCGGTCTGTCCATCGCCGGGCTGCTTTTACCTGAAGCGGTGGCCTATTCGAGCATCGCCGCCTTGCCGCCCCAGGCCGGGGTCATCGCCCTGTTCGCCGGGTTGCTGTGCTACGGCCTGTTCGGCACCAGCCGCTTTGCCATCGTGGCGGCCACCTCGTCATCGGCGGCGGTGCTGGCGGCGGCGACGCTGTCGCTGTCCGATGGTGATGCGCAACTGCGCCTTAACCTGGGGTTCGCACTGGTGCTGCTGACCGGGGCCTTCTTTATCCTGGCGGGGCTGTTTCGCCTGGGCGGGGTGACCGCGTTCATCGCCAAGCCGGTGTTGCGCGGCTTTGCCTTCGGCCTGGCGGTGACCATCATTCTCAAGCAGTTCGCCACCGTGGTCGGGGTGCACTTGAGCACCGGCAATCTGGTGCGCTTCCTGCCGCAGTTGCTTGAGCAATGGCCGCAGTGGAACTGGGCCGGGGCGGCGGTGGCGGCGCTGGCGCTGCTGGTGCTGGTGATCTGTTCGCGGATTCCCTACGTGCCCGGTGGGCTGGTGGCGGTGCTGCTCGGTATTGGCGCCGGGCAGTGGCTTGACCTGCCGGCCCACGGGGTGGCGCTGATCGGCGTCATCGAACTCAAGCTGGACGTGCCGAGCCTGCCGGACCTGCCGTTTGCCGACTGGCTGCGCCTGGGCGAGCTGGCGTTTGCCCTGGTGATGATCCTGTATGCCGAGTCCTATGGCTCCATCAGCTCCATGGCCCTCAAGCATGGCGACCGGGTCTCCTCCAACCGTGACTTGCTGGCCCTGGGCGCCGCCAACCTGGTGTCCGGGCTGTTTCACGGCATGCCGGCCGGTGCCGGTTATTCGGCGACCTCGGCCAATGAGGCGGCGGGCGCGCGGTCACGGCTGGCGGGGCTGACCGCGGCGGCGGTGATGCTGCTGATCGTGCTGACGGTCTTGCCGTACATCGCCCTGACCCCGGAGCCGGTGCTGGCGGCGATCGTCATGTATGCCCTGGGCCATGGCCTCAGCCTGCAGCCGCTGGGGCGTTATTTCATCTGGCGCCGGGATCGCTTCCTGGTGATCTGCGCGGTCACCGCGGTGCTGGTGCTGGGGGTGCTGGACGGCCTGTTGCTGTCGGTGGGGGTGAGCATTCTGTTGATGCTGCGCCAGCTGTCGGCGGCGGATATCCAGATTCTCGGCCAATTGGGCAGCGGCCACGACTTTGTCGACCTGAGCCGCCATCCCCAGGCCCGACAGGTGCCGGGGGTGCTGATTCTGCGGCCGGGGGAGGCGCTGTTCTTCGCCAACGCCGAGCGCATTCTGGGTGGCGCCTTGCGCCTGATCCGGCAGGTGCAGGTGCCGATCCACAGCGTCATTCTCAGCCTGGAAGAGTCGCCGGACCTGGACGGCACCAGCATCGAGGCCCTGGACGAGTTCTTCCGTCAGGTCAGCCTGGAGCACAAGCATCTGGCCCTGGCCCGGCTCAAGCACAGGGCCAAGGATGCCCTGGCGGCCTTGCCGTCGAGCCGCGAGTACCGGGTGCTGCTCAGCGGCACCAGCGTCGATGACACGCTGCAGGAAAGCCTGCGGGGCTTGAAGGCCGGGGCGTTTTCCCAGGCATAAAAAAACGCCGCGTATCGTGGAATACGCGGCGTTCTTTCTTACAACGCTACAGCCTTAGGCTTGCACCACCGGGATGTTGGCGTTGGCGGCCGCTTCACGGAACTCGGCGATCTGGTCGAAGCTCAGGTAGCGGTACACGTCCGCCGCCATGCTGTCGATCTTGCCGGCGTATTCCATGTACTCCTCGACGGTCGGCAGGCGACCCAGGATCGAAGCCACCGACGCCAGCTCGGCCGAAGCCAGGTAGACGTTGGCGCCATCGCCCAGACGGTTCGGGAAGTTACGGGTCGACGTCGATACTACGGTCGAGTTCGGCTCTACACGTGCCTGGTTACCCATGCACAGCGAGCAGCCCGGCATTTCCATGCGCGCGCCAGCCTTGCCGTAGATGCCGTAGTAGCCTTCTTCGGTCAGTTGGTGAGCGTCCATCTTGGTCGGCGGCGACAGCCACAGACGGGTTGGCAGCTGGCCCTTGACCTGATCCAGCAGCTTACCGGCCGCGCGGAAGTGACCGATGTTGGTCATGCAGGAACCGATGAACACTTCGTCGATCTTCTGGCCAGCGACGCTGGACAGCAGGCGAGCGTCGTCCGGGTCGTTCGGCGCGCAGAGCACAGGCTCCTTGACGTCGGCCAGGTCGATCTCGATGACTTCGGCGTACTCGGCGTCCTTGTCGGCTTCCAGCAGTTCTGGGTTGGCCAGCCAGGCTTCCATCGCTTGCGCGCGACGCTCCAGGGTACGGGCATCGCCGTAGCCTTCGCCGATCATCCAGCGCAGCAGGGTGATGTTGGACTTCAGGTACTCGGCGATCGACTCTTTGGACAGCTTGATGGTGCAACCGGCAGCCGAACGTTCGGCCGAGGCGTCGGACAGTTCGAAGGCTTGCTCGACGGTCAGGGTTTCCAGACCTTCGATCTCCAGGATGCGGCCGGAGAAGGCGTTCTTCTTGCCTTTCTTCTCGACGGTCAGCAGGCCTTTCTGGATCGCGTAGTAAGGGATGGCGTGGACCAGGTCACGCAGGGTGACGCCAGGTTGCAGCTTGCCCTTGAAGCGAACCAGGATCGATTCCGGCATGTCCAGTGGCATGACGCCAGTGGCGGCGGCGAAAGCCACCAGGCCGGAACCGGCCGGGAACGAGATGCCGATCGGGAAACGGGTGTGCGAGTCACCACCGGTGCCGACGGTGTCCGGCAGCAGCATGCGGTTCAGCCAGCTGTGGATGATGCCGTCGCCCGGACGCAGGGACACGCCGCCACGGGTCATGATGAAGTCGGGCAGGGTGTGGTGAGTGGTGACGTCGATCGGCTTCGGATAAGCCGCGGTGTGGCAGAACGACTGCATCACCAGGTCGGTGGAGAAGCCCAGGCAAGCCAGGTCCTTCAGTTCGTCACGGGTCATCGGGCCAGTGGTGTCCTGGGAGCCGACGGTGGTCATCTTAGGTTCGCAGTAGGTGCCTGGACGCACGCCAGTCACGCCGCAAGCCTTGCCGACCATTTTCTGCGCCAGGGTGAAACCCTTGGTGCTTTCAGCGGGGGCTTCAGGCTTCTTGAACAGGTCGGATGGCGGCAGGCCCAGTTCGGCGCGCGCCTTCTCGGTCAGGCCACGGCCGATGATCAGTGGGATACGGCCGCCAGCACGGACTTCGTCGAGCAGCACTGGGGTCTTCATTTCGAAGGTGGCCAGGACTTCGTCGCTGTTGTGCTTGGTGACTTTGCCAGCGTGCGGGTACAGGTCGATCACGTCGCCCATGTTCATCTTCGACACGTCGAATTCGATCGGCAGGGCGCCGGCGTCTTCCATGGTGTTGTAGAAGATAGGAGCGATCTTGCTGCCGAAGCAGAAACCGCCAGCGCGCTTGTTCGGCACGTAAGGCACGTCGTCGCCGAAGAACCACAGAACCGAGTTGGTCGCCGATTTACGCGACGAACCGGTGCCCACCACGTCGCCGACGTAGGCGATCGGGAAGCCGTCGTTGCGCATCTGCTCGATCTGTTTCATCGGGCCGATGGCGCCTTGCTGATCCGGAACGATGCCGTCACGGGCCATTTTCAGCATGGCCAGGGCGTGCAGCGGGATGTCCGGGCGGGACCAGGCGTCAGGCGCAGGGGAGAGGTCGTCGGTGTTGGTTTCGCCGGTGACCTTGAACACCCGCAGGCTGATCTTGTCGGCCAGAACCGGGCGGTTCTTGAACCACTCGCCATCGGCCCAGGATTGCAGTACGCCTTGGGCGTGAACGTTGCCGTTCTTGGCTTTTTCCGCGACGTCGTGGAAGGCGTCGAACATCAGCAGGGTGTGCTTGAGTTGAGCGGCGGCCACAGGGGCCAGCTCGGCGTTGTCCAGCAGGTCCACCAGGGTCACGATGTTGTAGCCGCCCTGCATGGTGCCCAGCAGTTCAACAGCGCGCTTCTTGTCGATCAGGGGCGAGGTGGCCTCACCTTTGGCCAGTGCGGAGAGGAAACCGGCCTTGACGTAGGCGGCTTCGTCGACTCCAGGTGGAACGCGGTTGGTGATCAGGTCAACGAGGAAAGCTTCTTCGCCAGCCGGGGGATTCTTCAGCAGCTCGACCAGGCCTGCAGTTTGTTCGGCGTTAAGCGGCTGGGGAACGATACCCAGTGCTGCACGCTCTTCGATATGTTTGCGGTAGGCTTCAAGCACAGTTATTACCCTCATCAGTGGTCCCAAATGGGTGTCCGGGACGCTCATCCCGAAATTGCCGTACTCATGCGCTGCGTGGCGTTGTGGGCCACTTAGCCAGAATTGCCGGCAATTCCTTACAGAAGCTGCTTTCAAAGTTTTACGCCTGCAGAACGGGGAGCTGATGAGGGTTGGCGCTGGATTTTTCCCCGCTGGAAAAACCCCTCGCCAACACCGCTCTGAAGGAACGACTGTGCTCGTGACGCTTTGAAAACAGCTTCAAACGGACATTGGCGCCTAAAAAGGCTGGCTGATTCTACGGTAAAAAAAGTCTGAACGTAAGTTGGCGTATTAAAGTTTGAGGGGTGATCAATGTTAGACAAAGGGCTAACATGCCGCCCTGTTTTGCTTTTGCGTGTGTTGTTTCTCTATGCCCAATCAGACCATCAAGACCCCCTGCGTCGGCCTCTGTTCCACTGTCTACGGTGACCTGGTGTGCCGCGGCTGCAAGCGTTTCCACCACGAAGTGATCAACTGGAACGGTTACAACGAGGAGGAAAAGCGCGCGGTCTGGCTGCGCCTTGAGCAACTGCTGGTGCAGGTGATGGCGGCCAAGCTGGAAGTCTTCGACCCGGCGCGCCTGCGCGAGCAGCTGGAGCAACGCAAGATCCGTTTCGTGCCGCACCAGTCCGAATACTGCTGGGCCTACCAACTGATTGCCCGCGGTGCGCGGGTGATCAACCAGCTGGACGCCTACGGCATGGTGCTACTGCCGGAGTTTCGCGATTGGGCGCTGCCGGAGTTGCGCGACGCCATCGATCGGGAATTCTTCCTGCTGTCGGAAGCCCACTACCAGCGCTACATCGCCCCCGGTTTTCTCAAGGACGCGCTGGGCTGAGTCACTCGCCAATCATTCTGTAGGCGCCGGCTTGCCAGCGCAGGCGGCGGGCCTGTTCGCCAGCAAGCGGGCTCCTGCAGGGGGGCTTTTGGGGTAGGGCTCAGGCCTTGGCCGCCAGCTCCTCCAGGTGGTCCATGATGTCCGCCGGCTTGAGCACCAGCACGTCGCTGTCCAGGGCGTCGAGCACCACTTCGGCGGTGTTGCCGATCAACGCCCCGGAAATCCCCGTGCGGGCCACGGTGCCGATGATGGTCAGCACCGCGCTCAGCTTGTGGGCCAGGTGGGGAATCAGCACATCCGCCGGGCCTTCTTCTATGTGCAGGTGGTTATCGTCGATGTCGAACTCGGCCTGGAACGCCTGGCACTGCTCGCGATAGCGCTTCTCGATGGTTTCCTTGAGTTGAAACACCGGGTCGGCCGCCGAAAGCATCGGTGACGGATGGGCGCTCATCACGTGCAACTGGGCCTTGGCCAGGCTGGCGATGTCGAAGCCGTGGTCGACGATGCTGGCGTGCAGGGCGCGGTGCTCGCCATCCATGTTGCCGACATCGATGGCCGCCATGACCACGCCGCCGGTCCACGGCGTGGCGGTCTTGACCAGCAGCACCGGGGTCGGGCAGTAGCGCAGCAGCTTCCAGTCCGCCGGGGTCAGCAGGGCTTTCTTCAGCGGGTTGTCCGGCAGGTGTTGCTTGATCACCAGGCCGCAGCCCTCGGCCTGCTGCACATCGATGATGGTTTCATGCAGGGTCTCGTTCCAGGCCTGCTCGGTGGTGACGCTGTAGCCTTCGCTGGTGAGGCTGCTCTTGAGTACGCTGAGCAGCGCCGAATGCTCGTGCTTTTTGTCGCAGACCAGCAGGTGCAAGTGGGCCTGGGTGACCCCGGCAATCAGCTTGGCGCGCTTGAGGGCGAGACTTTCGCCCGGCGTGGGATCGATGACCACCAGGATACTGCGGATGCTTTGCATGATCGGGATCTCCAGGAAGGGATGGACGGCTACCGTGCACAACTATAGTTGCTGGCGCACGGGCCGGATGTTGATGCATATCAATCGCGGCCGCTGGTGGTCTGCGGCGTGGCCGGTATAATCGCCGGCCTTTCGCTATGAAGCCCCGGGTCTCGTGAGCCTCATGTTATCGATCACTGATAGTGCCGCCTGCCGCTTTGCGGGCATCGCGGCTTGTTCGGAAATGCACCGATGAACTTTCCTGAAATTCCCGACTTTCTGGGCTGCCGGACTCCCGACGCCTGGGTCCAGGCGGCGCTGGCCGACCAGGAAACCCTGCTGATCGACCATAAGAACTGCGAGTTCAAGGCCGCCAGCACCGCCTTGAGCCTGATCGCCAAGTACCACTCGCATGTCGACCTGATCAACATGATGTCGCGCCTGGCCCGGGAAGAGCTGGTGCACCATGAACAGGTCCTGCGCCTGATGAAGAAGCGCAAGATCGAGCTGCGCCAGCTGCACGCCGGGCGCTACGCCTCGGGCCTGCGCAAAGTGGTGCGTAGCCACGAACCGGTGAAGCTGGTGGACACCCTGGTGGTCGGCGCCTTTATCGAGGCCCGCAGTTGCGAGCGTTTTGAAGCCCTGGTGCCGCACCTGGACGAGGAACTGGGCAGGTTCTACTTCGGCCTGCTGAAAAGCGAGGCCCGGCATTACCAGGGTTACCTGAAGCTGGCCTACCAGTACGGCGAGGCCAAGGACATTGCCCAGGTGATCGAGCGGGTACGGGCGGCCGAGCAGGAACTGATCGAGTCGCCGGACCAGGAGTTCCGTTTCCACAGTGGCGTGCCGGCCTGGTAAGGCACGGCGGTCGCGGCCCTTGTGTAAAAGCAGGGGCAAATTGTTAAAAACTCTTAAAAGAATGAAACATTGCGCAAAACCGCGGCATGTCCCCGGTTTTGTGGCTCGCGTTAGCCTTTCTTTAACCCGTTGCCCTCTATAATGCGCGCACTCAAATTGTGCGTTCACAGACTGGCATCTATGGAAAACCTGGGTCTTGGCAAGGTACTGCTGGTGGAAGACGACGAAAAGCTCGCGGGGCTGATCGCCAACTTCCTGTCCCAGCATGGCTTTGAAGTGCTGACGGTCCACCGCGGCGATATAGCCCTGGCGGCGTTTCTCGAATTCAAACCGAAACTGGTGGTGCTCGACCTGATGTTGCCGGGGCAGAGCGGCCTGCACGTGTGCCGGGAAATCCGCGCCGTGGCCGACACCCCGATCGTCATTCTCACCGCCAAGGAAGACGACCTGGACCACATCCTCGGCCTGGAATCCGGCGCCGACGACTATGTGATCAAGCCGATCAAGCCGGCGGTGCTGCTGGCCCGCTTGCGCGCCCTGCAACGGCGTCAGGTGCCGGAGTCGGCGGCACTGCGCGGGGCCCTGGAGTTCGGCGTGCTGAGCATCGACCGCAGCAGCCGCGAAGTGCGTCTGTCCGGCGATCCGGTCGAGCTGACCACCATGGAGTTCGAGCTGCTCTGGCTGCTGGCCAGCGCGGCGGGCAAGACCCTGTCCCGGGACGACATCCTCAACCGCATGCGCGGCATCGAGTTCGATGGCCTCAACCGCAGCGTCGATGTCTACATCAGCAAGTTGCGCGGCAAGCTCAAGGACAACCCGCGTGAGCCGGTGTGCATCAAGACCGTGTGGGGCAAGGGCTACCTGTTCAATCCGTTTGCCTGGGAGGTGTGAATGCTGCGTCTGTTTCTCGGGCTCTACCTGTTCCTGGCCCTGGGCTTCGCCGGGGCCATGACCGCCGTGCAGCACATCTTCCTCAACTACCTGGCGGCGGACCTGATCGAGTCCTACAACCGCGATGCGGTGCGTGGGCCGGCCTACAGCCTCAGCGAACAGCTGCGGCCTTTCGACGAGGCCGGGCGCAAGCGCCAGCTGGAGCTGCTCAAGCCCCATTACGGGCTGGCGCTCAAGCTGGTGCAAGCGGGCGAGCTGGGCCTCAATGAGCGCGAGCAGGCCCTGCTGGACTCCAACCAACTGGTGGTCCGCGATGATTTCAATGAATTCATTTCCAGCATCGACGGCGGCACCCAGCTGCTGAGCATCAAGCTGCCGGAAGACCCGCCGCTGACCCTGCTCTACAACATCGCCGCCTATGCCTTGCTCGGCACGCTGCTGGCCATCGTCCTGTATTTCTGGGTGCGCCCGCACTGGCGCGACCTGGAGCGCCTGCGCCTGGCCGCCGAACGCTTTGGCGGCAATGACCTGGGCACTCGCCTGCACCTGTCGCGGCGCTCGAACATTCGCGACCTGGCGCAGCACTTCAACCGCATGGCCGCGCGCATCGAGGGCCTGATCGCCAATCAGCGCGAACTGACCAATGCGGTGTCCCACGAATTGCGTACGCCCATCGCCCGCCTGTCCTTCGAGCTGGACCAGCTCCAGCAACAGCCGGACCCGGAGGAAAACCGCGAGCTGATCGCCGACATGTACGCCGACCTGGGTGAACTGGAGGACATGGTTTCCGAACTCCTCAGCTACGCCAGCCTGGAACACGGTGCGGCGGCGATCAACCGGGAGAACATCCAGGCCCAGAGCTGGCTCGACAGCGTGGTCGGCAGCGTGGCCCTGGAGGCCGAGGCGGCGGGGGTGCAACTGCTGATTCGCTCCTGCCAGGTGGAGTACGTGCGCATCGAGCCGCGCTTCATGGCCCGGGCGGTGATCAACCTGCTGCGCAATGCCATCCGCTACGCCGACCGCCGGGTCGAGGTGTCGCTGGTGCGCCTGGATCACGGCTACGAGGTGCGGGTCAACGACGACGGCCCGGGCGTTCCAGTGGACGGTCGAGAGAAAATCTTCGAGCCGTTTTCCCGTCTCGACGCCAGCCGTGACCGGCGTACTGGTGGTTTCGGCCTGGGCCTGGCGCTGGTGCGGCGCGTGTCGCAATGGCACGGCGGCAAGGTTGAAGTGCTGGATTCGGAGTGGGGCGGGGCATCGTTCCGCATGACCTGGGCTCACCTCGACTGAGAGCCGGCGGCGCCTCGGCCTGGCACTTGCGTAGCAACACGGCCCGTGACCACGGGCCGCGTCATTCGTGGCTTAGAAACTGTACTCAAGCTGAGTGGCGATGCCGGTCTGCATGCGCCGATCGACGATCGGGCTGTCACCGGCTTCCTTGCTCAGGTACTTCATCGACAGCAGGGTCGAGACCTTGGTCTGCTCATTGATGGGCAGGGTCCAGGCCAGGTCGGCGCCGCTGCTGACCCGTCCACCCTTGGCGCGGTAGGCGCTGAAGCGGCTGTTGGCCGCCTGGGTGTCGCTCACCCCGTACCAGGTCCGCATGTAGTCATCGTTGCCGAACAAGCTGTTGAGGCTGGCATCCAGGCTGCCGAAGCGGCCCTGGTAGAGATTGCTGCCAATGCTCAGTTCCAGCGCGCTGTAGGCCGAGCCGGTGTCGCGGTTGTCGTTCTTCTTCACTGCGTGGGTCAGCGTGGCGCCCAGTTCGAAAGGACCCAGGTCGTAGCCCAGGTGCGCGCCGAACTGCGCCCGGGACTTGATCTCGCCCATGCCCTTGAGGCGCTTGGAGCCCTGGCCCAGGTGGTTCTTGTCGTGCCGCGCCTCACTCGGGCCAACCCAGGTGCTGAACGACAGGCCACCCCATTCGTTGCCCCAGCCCAGGCCCTGGTCGGTATTGAGGAACAGGCCCCAGGGGCTGACGATTTCGCCGCCGAGAATCGGCGTCAGGGCGTGTTCGTCACTGCCGCTGTAGCGCGGCAGGCTGGCCACCCCGGCTTGCACGCCGTATTTCCAGTCTTCGGCGTGCAGCGTGGCGCTGGCCAGGCTCAGGCCCAGGGCGCTGGCGCACAAGGCGGTGGTGGAACGTTTCAGGGTGTTCATGTCGAGTCAGAACCTCAGGTGGTGGGTGTTGTAGGTGCGTTTGAATGAGTAGCCCAGGACGTTCACCCCGTTGATCTGGCGGCGCACGGTGTCGCCCAGGCCGGGGCCGTTGCCGGCGATCACCGCGTGGGCGTTGTCCACGGGGGCGAGGATGTAGTCGCTGAGGGCGCGGCCTGCCTGGAAGCAGCGGATCATCAGGAAACCGTCCTCCAGGGCGATGCTCACGCCCTGGATGACCGCGTCGTCCGAGTCGTCGTTAAGGGTCTGGTAGGTGCCGACCGTGGCCAGCCAGTTGTCCGGCAGCGGCACCGGGTCGATGCGTTCGCCCACGGCCAGCAACTGGCCGTGGCTCTTGGCGGTGAACACCCGGCGGCCCTGGACCGTCATCACGTCCAGTTGCAACTGGCCCAGGGTGCCGAGGTCCTCGGGCCAGAGGCCGAGGAATCTGCTCCGGGCCCGCAGCCAGCCTTGTTCGTCGCGCAGCAGCTCATAGCGCTTGCCGGCCAGCTCGGCGTACAGGCGCCGGTGCTGATCGCGAACCCGCAGCACGCCCCAGCGGGTGGCGTAGAAACCCGCCAGGTGCTGGCGATCGGCGGTTTCCGGAATTCGTCGGCGCTTGCTCTGCGGGGTGGCGGCCGGCGGCCGCGCGGGGTCGCCGTGGGCCTGCAGCAGCATGCGCAAGACCTGCGGCACCAGGGGCTGGGCCAGGGCTTCGCCGCTGTCCGCATTGCTCATCACGATCACCGCCAGCTGCTGCTCGGCGAGCACGCTGACCTGGGCGTGGAAGCCTTCGCCGAAGCCGCTGTGCTGCCAGGTCCGGATACCCGGTTGCACCCATTCCTCGCCGCAGGGCGAAAGGAACCAGCCAAGGCCCACCTGGCAGTCGAAATCCAGCGGATTGCCGGCGTTCTGCGAGCGCACCATTTCATTGATCGAGGCGCCCGACAGCAGTTGGCGGTTGTTGTAGCGGCCCTGGGCGAAGAGCATCTGCAGGTAATGGCTGAGGTCCCGCGGGCTGGTCCACAGCCCCTCGGCGGAGACGTCGCGGATCAGTGCATCGCCGCTGTGCGAACCTTCCTCATAGCCTTTGGCCCGGTATGGCTGGGCGCGGCTGTCGCCAACGAAGCTCGACTGGCTCATGCCCAGCGGGCGCAGCAGGCTGGTCTGCAACTGCTGTTCGAAACTCACCCCGCTGCTGCGCTCCACCGCCGCGCCGAGCAGCGCGTAACCGAGCTTGGAGTAAGCGGTCTGGGTGCCGGGGGCGTTGCTCAGCCACAGCCCGCTGATCTTGCCCGGCAGTTCGCCGAGGGCGTTTGGCGTACGTGACTCGCGCAGGTACTCGGCGGGAATACCGCCCTGGTGGCTGAGCAGGCGGCGCAGCGTGACCGAGCGGTCGGCGGCATTCTGGTCCTCGTGAAAGCGCGAGCGGACATAGAACTCCTTGAGGGTGTCCTGCAACGGCGCGTCCAGTTGCAGGCGCCCTTGCTCCACCAGCTGCATCACCGCGGTAGCGGTCAGCAGTTGCGACAGGGCGCCGGCGCGAAACGCCGTGTTCTCGGTCACTTGCAGGCCGCGAGCCTGGTCGGCGAAGCCGAACCCTCGGGCCCAGATCAGTTGCTGGCCGTCGACCAGGGCGATCGACAGCCCGGGCACCTGGTGCTCGGCCATCTGTTGCGGAATGTGCTGCTTCAGGTAGCCGATGATGCTGGCGTAATCGCCAGGCGCGATCGAAGGGGGCGCGGGGGGCTGGCCGTTGCAGCCGAGGTTGCTCAACAGAATGCCGACTAACGGCAGGCCGAGAAGTTTGCGCGACATGCAGCACCCGAGAGTCCAATGGAGCTGCGGATGCTAGGGAAGGGCGGCGAAACAGTCTTTGGCAGCTTTGTCGGGAAACTGTCAAAGAGTGTTAACCCCAGGTGCGCTCAGGCCTCCAGCCCCAGGCGCGGGTGCCACCGGGCAAGCGATTGAATAGCCCCCTGGGGGTGATGCTTGTCCGCGCCATGGCTACGGGAATCCTCTGCGAGTGACTGTCGAGGGTGGCTTGATTCTGTAGTTACTGCAGGGTTTTTACTGGCGTTCATACCCAGACGGAGTGAACGACATGAGCTTTTTCAGACGACTGTTGGCAGGGCATCACGGTGGTGGGCATGGCGCCTCCCGGGGCGGGCATCGGGGGGCGGGGCATGGCGCCGAGGGCGGTGGCCTTGCCTGCGGCCAGTGCCGGGCGTTGAACCCGTCGGCGGCGCGTTTCTGCCAGCAATGCGCGGCGTCGCTGGTGCCCTTGGGCTGTGTGCAATGTGGCGCGTCGTTGGCGGCGGGGGCCCGGTTTTGCGGGCAATGCGGCCGCGCCTCGGGCTGAGGCGCGGCGCGGCGCGGGGGAGGTTACAGGGCCAGGCTGTGGATCACCTGGGTGGCGTCGTCGGGGTCGATGGCGCTGCGCATGCCCAGCTGTTTGGCCAGTCGGCGCATGCTGTAGTTGCCGGCGGAGTCCACCGAGTACAGCTGCTGGAAACCATGGGTGCGGGCTTCGTCGATCAGGTGCTGCATCAGCAGCGCGCCGAGGCCCTTGCCTTGCCATTCATCGGCGATGGTCACGGCGAACTCGCAGCGCCAAGGCTGGTCGTCGACCTGGGCATAACGGCTGATGCCCACTTCGCGCAGTTCGCCGTTGTCGTGGACCAGGGCCACGTAGGCCACCCGCTGCGGGGTGCCGACATCCATCAGTTGATCCAGCAGGCGATCGCCGACTTCCTTGACTTCACCGAGAAAACGCTGGTGCCGGGTGGCCGGGGAGAGGTTTTCGATAAAGGCTTTTTCTCGCTCCCGGTCCTGAGGACGCAGCGGGCGGATCAGCACATGGCTGCCGTCGTTCAAGGCGTCGATCCAGTATTGGCCTTGCTGCGCCGGGAAGGGCGGGTGGGCGAGGATATCGAGAGCAGTGCTGGACATGATCAAGTCTCCGGAGAGCCAAAGGGCGGGCTGTACGAACAGCCCTGATTGGCCTCAGGTTGACTGCACCGGCGACCGCTGCACTTGATCGGCATCAATGTCTCTGCTTGCGCCTTGGGCGTTGTCGATCACCGGTCATGCCGGCTGCCCGGCGGCGGGCGTTGGGCAGGCTTCGGGCATCAGAGTGTTGATCAGGGCGCGGATGGTGCCCGGCAGCGCTTCGAGTTCGCGGACGATGATGCTGCGCTCGCGCAGCGCCCAGCTCTCGTCGAGCTTCACCGTTACCAGTTGCATGGTGCGGCTGTGCCGCAGCGCCGCCGACTCGGGAATGATGCCGATGCCGACCCCGGCTTCGACCATGCGGCAGATGGCCTCGAAGCTCGACACCTGGATGCGCAGCGACAGTTGCTTGCCCAGGCGCTCCACGTGCTCGCGCAGGAAGCTCAGCAAGGTGCTGCCTTCATGCAGGCCGATGTGCTGGTAGGCCAGGGTCTGTTCCAGGGTCACCGAGGCCTGGCCGGCCAGCGGGTGGTCCACCGGCACCGTCAGCACCAGGTGGTCGGTGCTGAAGTGCAGCACTTGCAGGCCGGCGGCTTCCACCGGGCCGGCGATGATGCCCATGTCGCTGGTGCCGTCCAGCACGCCACGGACGATGTCCCGGGACAGGCGTTCCTGCAGATCCACCGTGACCCCCGGGCGCACCGAGAGAAATCCGGCCAGCACCTCCGGCAGAAACTCGGTGACCGCCGTGGTGTTGGCGAAGATGCGGATATGCCCGGAGGAGTCGCCGCCGTACTGGGTGAACTCGCTTTTCAGGTAATCCACCTGGCGCATGATCAGCCGCGCGTGCTGCAGCAAGCGTTCGCCAGCCGGGGTGACTTCCACGCCACGGCTGTCGCGGTACAGCAGGCGGGTGTCGAGCTGGCCCTCCAGGGCCTTGATCCGCGCGCTGGCGGCGGCCGGCGAGAGAAAGGCGCGGCGCGCGCCCTGGGTCAGGCTCGGGGATTCGGCGATATGGATGAACAGGCGCAGGTCTGCCAGATCGAAATGCATGTCCGGGCTCCTGGGGTTGAGGGAGAGGAGAGTGGCAAGCGGCGTTCAGCATAAACGAACGCCGGTTTATAGAAATGCAAATTCTCCATACGCGCCACACCCTTGCATGATGGCCGCCATCACCTTCGTGCCACAGGACCCTGCCTCTATGAGCGTCACCGACCCCAGCGCCTGGATCGGCCGCAGCCAGCGGATCGACGACCACCTCAGCGCCAACTTGCTGACCCGCATCGCCGCCACCTTCGGCCAGGCCGCCCCGGCCCCGGGCGAAGCCCTGCCGCCGCTCTGGCACTGGTGTTTTTTCCAGCAGCCCCAGCCGGCCGCGGCCCTGGGCGGCGATGGCCATCCGGCCCGTGGCGGCTTCCTGCCACCGGCCGACAACCGCAACCGCATGTGGGCCGGTGGCCGCCTGGAGTTTCACGCGCCGCTGCTGGCCGGCGCCGCTGCCCATTGCGTCAGCACCATCGCCCAGGTCGAGGAAAAGGCCGGGCGCAGCGGCCAGCTGCTGTTCGTGACCCTGTGCCACGAGTATTTCCAGGATGGCCGGCTGGCGCTGCGCGAAGAACAGGACATCGTCTACCGCGAGCCAACCCCGCCCAAGCTGAGCAGTGGCCAACCCCTGCCCGAGGCTGAGTGGCGCGAGCCGGTGGCGCCGACCCCGACCCTGCTGTTTCGCTACAGCGCGGTGACCTTCAACGGCCATCGGATCCATTACGACTATCCCTACGTCACCGCCACCGAGGGTTACCCGGGGCTGGTGGTGCACGGCCCGCTGATTGCCACCCTGAGCCTGGGGGCCTTCTGCCGGGCCAACCCCGAGGCGCGCCTGCGCCATTTCGCCTACCGCGGCCTGCGGCCGTTGATTGCCCCGCAGCCGTTCGAGGTCGGCGGGCGCATCAGCGCGCCCGGCCAGGCCGAGCTCTGGGCCGGCGACGGTGGCGGGCTGGCCCAGCGTGGCGCCGTGCAGTTCGACTGAAATTCCAACAATAAGCCAAGGCGGAGTGCCGATTGATGACCCCCCAAGACACCGAACAACTCAATGCCATCCGTGAGGGCGTGCGTGCCCTGTGCGCCGAGTTCGACGCCGCCTACTGGCGCGGCATCGATGAGCGCAAGGGCTTCCCGGAAGCCTTCGTCAAGGCCCTGACCGAGGCCGGCTGGCTGGCGGCGATGATCCCCACCGAGTACGGCGGCTCCGGCCTGGGGCTGGCCGAAGCCTCGGTGATTCTTGAGGAGGTGAACCGCTGCGGCGGCAACTCCGGCACCGTGCACGGGCAGATGTACAACATGTTCACCCTGTTGCGTCACGGCAGCGAAGCGCAGAAGCGCCATTACCTGCCCAAGCTCGCCAGCGGCGAATTGCGCCTGCAATCGATGGGCGTCACCGAGCCCACCACGGGCACCGACACCACCGCGATCAAGACCACCGCCGTCCGCCGTGGCGACCGCTACGTGATCAACGGGCAGAAGGTGTGGATCTCGCGGATCCAGCATTCGGACCTGATGATCCTGCTGGCCCGCACCACGCCGCTGGCCGAGGTGCGCAAGAAGTCCGAAGGCATGTCGATCTTCCTCGTGGACCTGCGCCAGGCCATCGGCCACGGCCTGACCGTGCAGCCCATCGCCAACATGGTCAACCACGAGACCAACGAGCTGTTCTTCGACAACCTGGAGCTGCCGGCCGACAGCCTGATCGGCGAGGAAGGCAAGGGCTTCAAGTACATCCTCGACGGCCTCAACGCCGAGCGCACACTGATCGCCGCCGAGTGCATCGGCGACGGCCGCTGGTTCATCGAGAAGGCCAGCGCCTATGCCCGCGACCGCGTGGTGTTCGGCCGGCCCATCGGGCAGAACCAGGGCGTGCAGTTCCCGATTGCCGAGGCGCATATCGAGATCGAGGCCGCCGACCTGATGCGCTGGCGTGCCTGCGCGGAATACGACAGCGGGTGCAATGCCGGGGCCAGCGCCAACATGGCCAAGTACCTGGCGGCCAAGGCCTCCTGGGAAGCGGCCAACGCCTGCCTGCAGACCCATGGCGGCTTTGGCTTTGCCTGCGAGTACGACGTCGAGCGCAAATTCCGCGAGACCCGGCTGTACCAGGTGGCGCCGATCTCCACCAACCTGATCCTGTCCTACGTCGCCGAGCATTTGCTGGAACTGCCCCGCAGTTTCTAAGGAGCCCCGAATGAGCCATACCCACGATCTGGCCGGGTTCCTCGCCGGCCTGCGCTACGCCGACCTGCCGCAAAGCGTCCTGCTGCGCAGCGAAGAGCTGTTCCTCGACTGGCTGGGCTCGGCCCTGGCGGCCCAGGGCGCGCACCCGATCCCGTTGTTCGAGGCCTATGCCCGGCACATGGGGCCGGCCAGCGGCCCGGCGCGCATCCTGGTCAATGGGGCCGGCAGCTCGGCGTACTTCGCCGCGCTGGTCAACGCCGCCTCGTCGCACCTGGTGGAGCAGGACGATTTGCACAACAGCTCCGTGCTGCACCCGGCCACCGTGGTGTTCCCGGCGGCGCTGGCGGCGGCCCAGGACCTGGGCAAGTCCGGCCGCGAGCTGCTGCTGGCGGCGGTGGCCGGTTATGAGGCGGGGATCCGCATCGGTGAATTCATGGGCCGTTCCCACTACCGGATCTTCCACACCACGGCCACCGTCGGCACCCTGGCCGCCGCGGTGGCGGTGGGCAAGCTGATGGAGTTCGACAGCGAGCAGTTCATCCAGCTGCTGGGCAGCGCCGGGACCCAGGCCGCCGGGCTCTGGGAGTTCCTGCGTGACGCCGCCGATTCCAAGCAACTGCACAGCGCCAAGGCCGCCGCCGACGGCCTGCTGGCGGCCTACCTGACCCGGGACGGCCTGAGCGGCGCGCGCAATATCCTCGAAGGCGAGCAGGGCATGGCCGCTGGCATGTCCCGGGATGCTGAACCCGCGCGCCTCAGCCAGGGCCTGGGCCGCCGCTGGGCGCTGCTGGAAACCTCGTTCAAGTTCCACGCCTCGTGCCGCCACACCCATCCTGCCGCCGATGCCTTGCTTGAGGTGATGCAGCGCGAAGGCCTGGAACACCGGCAGATCGCCCGGGTCGTGACCTGGGTGCACCAGGGCGCCATCGACGTGCTGGGCCGGGTCCAGGTGCCGCAGAGCGTGCACCAGGCGAAGTTCTCCATGGGCACCGTGCTCGGCCTGATCGCCGTGCACGGCAAGGCCGGCTTGCCGGAGTTCCAGCACCATGCGCTGCACGACCCCCGGGTCGCGGCGTTTCGCGACAAGGTCGGCATGCAGCTGGACCCTGAAGTCGATGCGGCCTATCCAGCGCGCTGGCTGGGCCGGGTCGAGGTGCAGTGCCTGGATGGCCGCACCCTGCACGGGGCCATCGACGAGCCCAAGGGCGACCCTGGCAACGGCCTGTCCCGGGCCGAGCTGGAAGACAAGTTCCAGCGCCTGTTGCAGTTCTCCGGCGCCCGCACCCCGCAGCAGGGCGATGCCTTGATCCGCCGGGTCTGGGCCCTGCGTGAAGTCGACGACCTGAACTCACTGCTCTGAATCCGCGCGAGGACTGAACATGACCGACAACACAGCAGCGCCACGACCGCTCGACGGCATCACCGTGGTCAGCCTGGAACACGCGATTGCCGCGCCGTTCTGCACCCGCCAGCTGGCGGACCTGGGGGCCCGGGTGATCAAGGTCGAGCGCCCCGGCAGCGGCGATTTCGCCCGCGGCTACGACCAGCGCGTCAACGGCCTGGCCTCGCACTTCGTGTGGACCAACCGCTCCAAGGAAAGCCTGACCCTGGACCTCAAGCAGCCGGAAGCCGAAGGCCTGCTGGAGGGCCTGCTGGCCGAGGCCGACGTGCTGGTGCAGAACCTCGCACCGGGCGCGGCGGCGCGCATGGGGTTGTCCTTCGAAGCCCTGCATGAGCGTTTTCCACGGTTGATCGTCTGTGACATTTCCGGCTATGGCGAAGGCGGCCCCTATGAGCGCAAGAAGGCCTATGACCTGCTGATCCAGAGCGAAGGCGGCTTCCTCTCGGTGACCGGCGGCGCCGAACCCGAGCAGATGGCCAAGGCCGGCTGCTCGATCGCCGACATCGCCGCCGGCATGTACGCCTACAGCGGCATTCTCTCGGCGCTGCTGCTGCGTGGGCGCACCGGGCTCGGCAGCCGCCTCGACATCAGCATGCTGGAAAGCCTGGTGGAGTGGATGGGTTACCCGATGTACTACGCCTTCGCCGGCGCCGAGCCGCCGCCGCGAGCGGGCGCGGCGCATTCCACCATCTACCCCTACGGGCCGTTTCCGGTGGGCGATGGCGGCACGGTGATGCTCGGCCTGCAGAACGAGCGGGAGTGGGCGGCGTTCTGCGACAAGGTGCTGGAGCAACCCGAACTGGCCACGGATGCGCGTTTCAGCGCCAACTTCAAGCGCTCGGCCAACCGCGAGGTGCTGCGCCAGATCATCGTCGAGCACTTTGCCCGGCTCAGCGTCAGCCAGGTGAGCGAGCGGCTGGAGCAGGCACAGATCGCCAATGCCCGGGTCAACGACATGCAAGGCGTGTGGCAGCACCCGCAACTGGCGGCGCGGGATGCCTGGCGCCAGGTCGACAGCCCGGCGGGCCGCTTGCCGGCGCTGCTGCCGCCGGCGCGCAACAACGCCTTCGCCCCGCGCATGGACGCCGTTCCAGCGCTGGGCCAGCACAGCGCGGCGATCCTGGGCGAACTGGGCCTGAGCCCCGAGCACATCCAGCAAATGCACACCCGCGGCGTCATTTGAACCCTGTCGCCGCGCCGGGTCGCGCAGCGGCCCCGCGATCGACCTGGCGCCGCCACCCCAACAAGGAACACAGCATGTCCGATTCCATTGTCCGCTCCGCGCTGTTCGTCCCCGGCAGCCGCCCCGAACGTTTCGCCAAGGCCCTGGCCAGTGGCGCCGATGCGGTGATCGTCGATTTCGAGGACGCCGTCGAAGAACCCCTCAAGGTCCAGGCCCGCGAACAGCTGGGGCGCTTTCTGGTGGCGCAGCCCGCTGCCCGGGTCTGGGTCCGAATCAACGCGCCGGAGCACCCGCAGCACGCGGCCGACCTGGCGTTCTGTCAGGCCCAGGCCGCAGTCACCGGCATGCTCCTGCCCAAAGTCGAAAGCGCGGCCCAGGTGGCGCGGGTGGCGGCCTGCGGCCGGCCGGTGTGGCCAATCATCGAGAGCGCCCGGGGCCTGCTGGCCCTGGCCGCGATCGCTGCGGCGCCCGGGGTCCAGCGCCTGTCGTTCGGCGGTCTGGACCTGGCCCTGGACCTCAACCTCAGCAGCGGTTCGGCGGCGGCGCAGTTCGCCCTGGACCAGGCGCGGCTGGCGTTGATCGTGCATTCCCGGGCGGCGGGGCTGCAGGCGCCGCTGGACGGCGTGTTCCCCGGAATTGCCGACAGCCCGGGCCTGGCGGCCTCGATCCGGCACGCCTACGCCATGGGCTTTGCCGGCGCCCTGTGCATCCACCCGGCCCAGGTACCGGTGATTCATCAGGCGCTGGCCCCCAGTCCCGAGGAACTGGCCTGGGCCCGGCGGGTGGTGGAGGGCGGCCGCGACGGCGCCGGGGCGTATCAGGTTGACGGGCAGATGGTCGATGCCCCGGTGCTGCTGCGCGCCGAGCGCCTGCTGGCCCTGGCCTGAAGCCGCTGCGCCCGGGCGGCGGGGCGAGTAGCATGGGCCGGTCTTTTCCTTCGTGAGGTGGCCCATGCACAACCCGACAGCCAGCGTAAAAACCCTGAGCCCGCGGCGATGAGCAGCCTGGAGCGCGCCATCGCGCTGGCCGCCGAGGCCCATGCCGGGCAAGTCGACAAGGGCGGCGCGCCCTACATCCTGCACCCGCTGCGGGTCATGCTGCGCCTGACCCAGCCGGAGGCGCGCATCGTCGCGGTGCTGCACGATGTGCTGGAAGACAGCCCGATCACCCCGGAGCAATTGCGGCGCGAAGGTTTCAGCGAGGAAGTGCTGGCGGCGCTGCTGGCGCTGACCAAGGTGGAAGGCGAGGATTACCCGGCGTTCATCCGCCGCGCCGGGGTGAACCCCTTGGCGCGGCAGGTGAAGCTGGCGGACCTGGCGGAAAACAGCGACCTGTCGCGCATCCCCGAGCCTGGGCCCGAAGATGCGCGACGCCTGCAGAAGTACCAACAGGCCACGCACTACCTGAGGTCACTGGCGGCCGACGAATAAGCGGGCTCAGGCCTGTTCGCCGTCGCTGAGCTCGCCGGCAAAGCCCCAATCGCTGTGCTCGATTTCCTGGATCACGATGTGCGTGTGCTCGGGTTTCTTGCCCAGTACCCGCACCAGCGATTCGGTGAATTCCTTGACCAGCTGGGCCTTCTGCTGGCGCGTGGCGCCCCGGGTGATCTGCAGATTGATGTAGGGCATGGATCGACGCTCCTCGGTGATGGCGCATGGCCGGATGAGCGCGCAGCCTACGACAGCCGCGGCCCTACCGGCCAGCCATGCAACCGGGCGGCGATCAGTTGCTGTAGCTGGACAGCGCCACTTCGGCGGTGCGCGCCGGCGGCTTGCGCCCACGGGTGCGCCAATGTTCGATCAGCGCCCGACCATGGGCCAGGCCGGCCTGCAGCGCGGCTTCGGTGCTGGCGTAGTCGTTGCCGTAGGGCGGGCAGGCGAAGTGCACGGAAAAGCACGGGTGCTGGCCGTGGCCGGTGAGCCGGCCGACGTAGCTGTAGCTGGCGCCGGACTGATGGGCGTACAGGCTCGGCGAGCTGGGCTCACGGATGATCATCACGTAGATGTCATGGTCGAATTGGGTGTCTTGGTACCAACTGCTAGAAGAATCCATGTTCCACCTCCTTGTCCGTAAAGCGACGCTGTCTTGGGGCGTCAGCGGGTTGTTCAGTGCGGTCACGCCCGCGGGGCGTCGTGTAGCCCGTGGGGCTGGGCGAACAGCCCCTCGGGCAGCAATTTTTCCAGGGCCCGGGCGGCCCGCAGCACCAGTTCATCACGGCCGAAGCGGGCCACGATCTGCAGGCCGATGGGCAAGCCCGCGGCGCTCAGGCCGCAGGGCATGCTCAGCGCCGGCTGGCGGCTGAAGTTGAACGGGAAGGTGGTGGGCTGCCACATCGCGCTGATCTGCTCCGGCCAGTCCGGTGGCAGCTGGCGTTCCACGGCGAACGGCTCGATCACGGCGGTCGGGGTCAGCAGCAGGTCGTAGTCACCGAGAAAAGCATGCAGCTGCTGCGCGACCTGATGCCGTTCCTGTATCGCGCAGGCGTAGTCCAGGGCGCTGAGCTGGCGCGCCCGTACCTGGCACTGCTGGATAAAGTCGCCCAGCAAATGCTGGCGCTCGGCAGGTACCTCCTGGGCCGCGGCGCTGGCCGCTTCCACCGGCCAGGCCCGCAGGTAGTTGGGCGCGGGCTGGCCGATATCCGGCGAAGCCTGGACCACGCTGGCCCCGGCCTGTTGCAGCAACCGGGCGGCGGCCAGGCAACTGGCGGCAATCTGTGGGTCGACATGGGCGGCATGCCCCAGGTCGGGGCTGAAGGCGATGCGCAGGCCGGCCACGCCGTCCTCGATATGCCTGAGGAACGCCTGCGCCGGGCGGGGCCAGGCGAAGGGCTCGTCAGGCTCGTGGTGGCTCATCAGTTCCAGCAGCAGGGCGATATCGCGTACATGCCGGGCAATCGGCCCTTCGGCGGACAGGCCACCGGGGTCGATGCTCGGGCTGGCGGACACCAGGCCATGGCTGGGCTTGAAACCAATCACCCCGCAAAAGCTCGCCGGGGTGCGGATCGACCCGGCAGCGTCGTTGCCGGTGGCCGCCGGCGCGTAACCCGCAGCCACCGCGGCGGTGCTGCCGCCACTGCTGCCACCGGCATGCAGGGCCAGGTTCCAGGGGTTGCGGGTGATGCCGGTCAGCGGGCTGTCGGTGAGTGGCGTGGTGGCCAGCTCCGGCAGGGTGGTCTTGGCGATAAAGATCGCCCCGGCCTCGCGCAGCCGCGCCACCAGGGCGCTGTCGTGCTGTTGTGGCGGGCGTCCGGCCAGGGCCCTGGAGCCGTTGCAGGTGTGCCAGCCCTGAATGTCGTGGTTGTCCTTGACCAGAATCGCAATGCCGTCGAGCCGGCCCATGGGCTGCCCGGCCGCCCAGCGCGCGGTGGACGCCTGGGCGGCCAGCAGCGCGGCCTGATCCTGGCGTTCGCAGAGCGCGTTGAGCTGCGGCTCATGGCGCTCGATCTGCGCCAGGAGCGCCTGCAGCACGTCCACCGGGGTGAACTGCTGGCTGGCAAAACCACGCAGCAGTGCCTCGATCGACTGCTGGTGCAGCGCCGCTTGGCTGGAAGTGGGCAACGACATATTCGACTCTTTGTTCAGGCACGCCGGGCGCGGGCTGCGCCACGGCGTGGGAGGGCTGCATGGACGCCGTTGGCGACGTCCTGGCGGGCCCTCGGGGTGAGTGACTCAGCGGCCACTGGTGACCTTGACCCAGGTCCGGGTACGGGTGCGTTCGGCCTTGGCCGGCAACGGTGCCAGGGGGTACAGGCGGGTCATGGTCTCGGCGCTGGGGAACAGGTCCGGGTTGTCCAGCAGCGACTGCTGGATGAACGGCTTGGAATCGGTCACGCCGTTGGGGTAGCCGACATAGTTGCTGATGGAAGCGATCACTTTGGGCTCCATCAGGTAATTGAGAAAGGCGTGGGCGGTGTCCACGTGCTTGGCGCCGGCGGGGATGGCCACGGTGTCGATCCACACCAGGGTGCCTTCCTTGGGAATGCGCATTTCGATGTGCACGCCGTTCTTGGCTTCGTTGGCGCGGTTGGCCGCCTGCAGGAAACCGCCGGAATAACCCACCGCCACGCAGATGTTGCCGTTGGCGATATCACCCATCCACTTGGCGCTGTGGAAGTAGCGCACGTAAGGACGCAGCTTGAGCAGCAGGGCCTCGGCCTTGCGGTAGTCCTCGGGGTTCTGGCTGTTGGGGTCCAGGCCCAGGTAGTGCAGGGCCAGGGGCAGCATTTCGGCCGGCGAGTCGAGGAAGGTCACGCCGCACTGGCTGAGCTTCTTCAGGTTCTCTTCCTTGAACACCAGGTCCCAGCTGTTGACCGGCGCGTCGGTGCCCAGCAGTTCCTGGACCTTGTCGCGGTTGTAGCCGATCAGGTTGGTGCCCCACATGTAGGGGATCACGTAGCGGTTGCCCGGGTCGCTCTGCTCCAGCAGCTTCATCACCGCCGGGTCGAGGTTTTTCCAGTTCGGCAGTTGGCCGCGGTCCAGGGGCTGGAAGGCCCCGGCGGTGATCTGCTTGCTGACGAAACCGCTGGAAGGCACCACCACGTCGTAGCCGCTGTTGCCGGTCAGCAGCTTGGCTTCGAGCACTTCGTTGCTTTCGAAGATGTCGTACTTGACCTTGATCCCGCTGCCGGACTGGAAGTCCTTGATGGTGTTGGGGGCAATGTATTCCGACCAGTTGAAGATGTTCACCGTGCGCTCGGGGGCGGCGTGGGCGCTGAAGCTGGCGGTCAGGGCCAGGGCGCTCAGGGAGCAGCTCAGGGCCAGGCGGGTGAGGGCGGTATGCAGCGATTTCATCTGACAACTCCATGTCTGAAATGAGCGGGGCCTTCCGGGGGAGTCATTCTTGGCCGGATGGCGCCCAGAGAGAATGTTGGGAACGGTCAATAGGGGATATTTAGCGTCAATCTTCAGCACAGTCCGAGAGCGGGCCGAGCTGGCCGGCCAACTGCCGGAAACGCCCTGGCGCGACGCCGCTCCAGCGCTGGAAGGCGTGGCGGAAACTCGCGGTTTCCTTGAAGCCCAGGGCTTCGGCGATGCGGTAGATGGGCAGGCTGTGCTGGCCCAGCAACTGTTGCGCGCGGGCATAGCGCAGCTCGTCCAGCAGTTGCTGGTAGCTGGTGTCCTGGGCCCGCAGGCGCCGGCGCAGGGTGCTTGGGGAGCAGTGCACCTGACGCGCCAGGCTGTCGAAATCCGGCACCGCGTGCAGCTGTTCGTTGAGGATGCGCCGCACCTGATCGATCCAGGTCGGCCGCGCGCTGAGTTCCTCGTTGAGACGGATGCAGCGTTGCAGCATGTCGTTCTGGGTCACCAGGTCTGCCAGGGGCAGGCGCCGGTCCAGCCATTCCGGATCGAAGCCGATGGCATTGCGCCCGGCATTGAAGCGTACCGGGCAGTTGAAGGCCTGCTCGTAGCTGTCCAGGTAGGGTTGCGGCGGGTGCTTGAGGTGCACCTCGCGCAGCGGCAGCGTGCAGCCCAGCAGGTCCTGGCAGGTGACCCGGTAGGACGACATGCAGAAGTCGGTGTTGAACACTTCGAGCTCGCTTTCGCTGTACTGGTCGGCGGTGAGCCAGGCCAGGCCGTCGCGCAGCTCCAGGTCGAGGTGGAAGAAGGTGCCCAGCAGCAAGGGGTAGCGCAGCGCCAGGGACCAGCCTTCGCGCAGCGTGGCGCTGGTCAGCAGGGTCAGGCCGAACATGCCGTAGGCGCTGATGTGCAGGTTGCGCCCCAGCACCAGCCCCAGGTCCTGGCGAAACTGCACGGCGTTGCTGAACACGCGCATTTCCTGGCTGATGTTGATCAGGCTGTTGGGCAGTTCCAGGTCCGCCAGCTGGATGCCGCTGCCCTCCAGCAGCACGTCGGCGGGCACATCGCTGTCACGAAAGGCGTCCAGCACCGCTTGAGTGGTATGCAGGGTAGTCAGGCGAAGAGCGGCCATCGGCGATCTCAAGGTGATATCGGGAGGCGTGACTTTAGGGGTTACGCGCCCGCGGTTCAATTGCCCCCTGTAGGCGCGGGCTCGCCAGCGAAGGCGTCGGCGAGGGCGGTGCAAGGCTTGAGGGCCTGTTCACCGGCAAGCCGGCGCCTGCACAGGGAGGGGCGTTCGGCGGGGGTGAACGCGGGTATCAAAAATTCGAAATTCTCTATACGCCGCGCCTTGGGCACTCTGCCTGTCATCACAACAATAAAAGGGTGACGTCCATGTTCAAGCTCTCTCGAGCGCTGTTCTGCGCGGCTGCATTGTTCGCTGCCGGGCTGGCCCAGGCCGCCGAATCCACCGGCAACCCGATCATCATCAAGTTCGCCCACGTGGTGGCCGAGAACACCCCCAAGGGCCAGGGTGCGCTGCTGTTCAAGAAACTCGCCGAGGAACGCCTGCCGGGGCGGGTCAAGGTCGAGGTCTATCCCAACTCGTCGCTGTTCGGCGATGGCAAGGAAATGGAGGCGCTGCTGCTGGGGGACGTGCAGATGCTGGCGCCGTCCCTGGCCAAGTTCGAGCAGTACACCCGGCAGATCCAGATCTACGACCTGCCGTTCCTGTTCGATGACCTGGCGGCGGTGGACCGCTTCCAGGCCGCCGAGGGCAAGCAGCTGCTGACCGCCATGCAGGGCAAGGGCATTCTCGGCCTGGCCTACTGGCACAACGGCCTGAAGCAGCTGTCGGCCAACAAGCCCCTGCACGAGCCCAAGGACGCCCGCGGCCTGAAGTTCCGCGTGCAGGCTTCCAGCGTGCTCGAAGAGCAGTTCAAGGCGCTGCGCGCCAACCCGCGCAAGATGAGTTTCGCCGAGGTCTACCAGGGCCTGCAGACCGGCACCGTCAACGGCACCGAGAACACCTGGTCGAACTATGAAAGCCAGAAGGTCAACGAGGTGCAGAAGTACTTCACCGAGTCCAACCACGGCTTGATCGACTACATGGTGATCACCAACGCGAGCTTCTGGAACGGCCTGCCGGCGGATGTGCGCGGCGAGCTGGAAGCGATCATGGCCGAGGTGTCGCTGGAGGTGAACAGGCAGGCCGAAGCCCTGAACCAGAGCGCCAGGCAGAAGATCGTCGACGCCAGGACCAGTGAAATCATCGCGCTCAGCGGGCAGCAGCGCCAGGCCTGGCGCGACAGCATGCGCCCGGTGTGGAGCCAGTTCGAGGCGCAGATCGGCGCCGACCTGATCAAGGCCGCCGACGCCGCCAACCAGCGCCACTGAATGCCCTCTGGCCGTCCCGCTGCGGACGGTCCCGCCCGTTTTGCGAGGTATCTCTATGCAGTCCCTGAGACGTATCTGGGAGCACCTGGAGGAGGGCCTGATTGCCCTGCTGCTGGCGACCATGACCCTGGTGACCTTTGTCTACGTGATGCTCAACAACATCTACACGCTGTTCTTTGCCCTGGCCGATCGCTGGGCGGCCAGCAGCGCCTTCTTCAATGCCCTGGGCGACATCAGCATGGGCCTGGCCCAGGACATGACCTGGAGCGTGGCGCTGACCAAGGCACTGTTCGGCTGGCTGATCTTCTTCGGCATGTCCTATGGCGTGCGCACGGCCGGGCACCTGGGGGTGGACGCCCTGGTGCGCCTGACCCCGCGCCCGGTGCAGCGCTACCTGGCGCTGCTGGCCTGCCTGTGCTGCCTGCTGTATGCCGGGCTGTTCATGGTGGCCAGCTTCAAGTGGCTGAGCGCGATCATGGCCGCCCATATCGGCGCCGAAGACCTGGACCGTTTCGGCATCCGGGTCAGCCACATCGTGGTGATCGTGCCCATCGGCTTCGCCCTGGTGCTGCTGCGCTACCTGGAAATCTTCTACCGCCTCTTCACCCGCCGGCAGGTCGGCCTGGGCCTGGCCGACGAGGCGGGCGAGGCCAGCAAACTGGCGGGCAGCCATGAGGAGCGTCACTGATGGCCGTGCTCTGTCTGTTTGCCTTGCTGTTGGTCTTCATGTTCCTCGGCGTGCCGATAGCCATTGCCCTGGGGCTGTCGGGGGCGATGTCGATCCTGATGTTCAGCCAGGATTCCCTCAGCTCCCTGGCGATCAAGCTGTTCGAAACCTCCGACGCCTACACCTTCCTGGCGATTCCGTTCTTCCTGCTGTCCGGGGCCTTCATGACCACCGGCGGCGTGGCCCAGCGCCTGATCGATTTCGCCAACGCCTGCGTCGGGCACATACGCGGCGGCCTGGCGATTGCCGCGGTGCTGGCCTGCATGCTGTTCGCGGCGCTGTCCGGTTCCTCGCCGGCCACCGTGGCGGCGGTGGGCTCGATTGCCGTGGCGGGCATGGTGCGCTCCGGTTATCCGAAGGAGTTCGGCGCCGGGATCATCTGCAACGCCGGGACCCTGGGCATCCTGATTCCGCCGTCGATCGTCATGGTGGTGTACTCGGCCGCCACCGAGACGTCGGTGGGCAAGCTGTTCATGGCCGGGGTGATTCCCGGGCTGCTGCTGGGCCTGCTGCTGATGGTGGCGATCTACATCGTGGCGCGGGTGAAGAAGCTGCCGGCGCAGCCCCGGGCCACCTTTGGTCAGTGGCTGAGCGCTGCGCGCCGGGCGTTCTGGGGCCTGCTGTTGCTGGTGATCATCCTCGGCGGCATCTACAGCGGCATGTTCACCCCCACCGAAGCGGCGGCGGTGGCGGCGGTGTACTCGGCCTTTGTCGCGCTGTTCGTGTACCGCGACATGAAGCTGCGCGACTGCCCCAAGGTGCTGCTGGAGTCGGGGCGGCTGTCGATCATGCTGATGTTCATCATCGCCAACGCCATGCTCTTCGCCCACGTGCTGACCACTGAGCAGATCCCCCAGGAAATCACTGCCTGGGTGATCTCCGAAGGCCTGACACCGATCGGTTTCCTGCTGATGGTCAACGTGGTGCTGCTGGTGGCGGGCAGCTTCATGGAGCCTTCGGCGATCGTGCTGATCCTGGCGCCGATCTTCTTCCCGATTGCCATGAAGCTGGGGATCGACCCGATTCACCTGGGGATTGTCATGGTGGTCAACATGGAGATCGGCCTGGTGCATCCACCGGTGGGCCTGAACCTGTTCGTGACCTCGGCGGTGACCGGCCTGACCCTGGGCCAGACCATTCGCGCGGCGATGCCGTGGCTGATGATCCTGCTGCTGTTCCTGATCCTGGTGACCTACGTCCCGCTGATCTCCCTGGCCTTGCCCAACTGGTTGGGCATGTGAACGTTGCCGTAGCCGCTCTGTGTAAACGCCACCTGCCACCGCCGTCCGCGAACGCGGCTACAAGTTGGGTTGGCGCGGCGGCACGCGCCACAGGTACCAGGCGGCGGTGGTGCGCCAGGGGCGCCAGGCCTGGCCGAGCTCGCGCAGCTGGCGGGGGCTGGGCGCTTGCTCCAGGCCCTTGAGGCGGCGGTAGCCTTCGCGCACGCCAAAATCGTCCACCGGCAAGATGTCCTCGCGCTCCAGGCTGTAGATCAGCAGCATCTCCACGGTCCAGCGGCCGATTCCGGGCAGCGCGGTCAGGCGTTCGATCAGGTGTTCGTCGTCCATCTTGCGCGCATCCCGGGCATCCGGTACGCGGCCGTCCAGGGTGGCCTGGGCAATGCCTTGCAGGGTCGCCACCTTGCGCGCGGAAAAGCCGCAACCGCGCAGGCTCTCCAGGCTGGCGCCGGCCAGTTGCCGGGGCGTGGGGAACGCCTGCTCGGGAAACAGGCCGCGCAGCCGGCCGAGTATCGCGTCGCCGGCGCGAGCATGCAGTTGCTGGTAGGCCACCGCGCGGACCAGGGCCTGGTAAGGCTCGCGCTCCGGGCGGGGCTGGTGCAGGCAGGGGCCGACGGCGGCGATCAGCGCCGCCCAGTCGGCATCCAGTGCGGCAAGACATTTGCTGGCGGGGCAGTTGGGCATCGGCGATCCGGGGCAAGGGGGACGAGCGGCAGATTAGCCCGCCGTCCGGTTGCCTGCACCCGGTCTCTTGCGATGAAACTCGCGGCCCGGGCGCGGCGGCCTCAGTCTGCGGGCGCCGACAGGTAGAGCCGCTCCAGCACGTAGTGCAGCGAAGCCGCCAGGGTTTCGCCATGGCTGAGTTTTTCGAAGCTGTGGTAGTCCAGGGCCAGCCCCGGCACCTGAGCCAGTTGCGCCTGCAACTGCCGGGCGCGCTGGTCGGCCTCGGGCCCCGGTGGCTGGCGCGGGTTGCCCGGCTCGGCGCCACCGCGCATCAGCAGCAGCTGGGCACGGTGGCCTTGCAGGCGCTCGGCCAGGCCCTGGGCCTGCGACAGGATCAGCCCGTCACCCCACCACAGCGAAGGGCTCGCGGCGGCGTAGTGACGAAACGCCTGGGGCTGGCTGAACAGCGCCTGTAGCACCAGCAGGCCGCCGTAGGAATGGCCCCACAGGGTCTGTTGCGTGGCATCGATCGGCGCCTGGGCCGCCACGGCCGGGCGCAGGCGTTCGCGCAGCAGTTGCAGGAAGGCCTGCGCGCCGCCGCTGGGTTGCCCGGTCAGCGGGTCTTGCTGCTGCGCCAGGCCCGGCTGCTGCGGGGTGTAGTCGTAGGTGCGGGCGTTGCGCTCGATGCGCAGCGGGGTCTGGTAACCCACCGCCACCAGCAGCGGCGCCGGGCCCCGGTCCAGGCGCTTGAGCTGCTCGGGGTCGAGGGCGCCGAGGGCGGCGTTGCCATCGAGCATCCACAGCACCGGGTAGCCCTGTGGCGGTGGCGCCTGCAACGGCTGGCCGATCCACAGCTGGTAGTGGCGCTGGCCGTCGGCGGAATCCAGTTGCAGGGTGCTGAAGCGGTAGGGCAGGTCCTGGCGTTGCAGCAGGCTGCGGTCCATGGGTTGGTCCGGGGCGGGGGCGGCCAGCGCCGCTCCCGCAAGGCTCCAGGCCAGGGTTAGGGCCAGGGCCAGGGGCAGGAAAAAAGTTCTCATCAGGCGTTCTCGGCGGGTTCTTGGTGATGGCTCAGAACGAAGCGGTCAGGCTGGTGTACAGGGTGCGCCCGGGTTCGTTGTAGGTGGCGGCGCCGGCCCCGGCGATGTTGGTCACGCCCTGGGCATTGCCTTCACGGAACAGGCGCTTGTCGAACAGGTTGTCGACCCCGGCGGTCAGGCTCAGGTGGCGGGTCAGGGCGTAGGTGCCGCTGACCCCGGCAATGGCGTACGGCGCCAGTTGCTGGGTGGCGCTGCCGGTGACGCGGTCGCCGTGGTAGTCGTACTTCTTCGGCGTCTGCTGGCCGTACCAGGCCACGCTGGCCTGCAGCGACAGGTCCTGGGTGGCCTGCCAGTCGAGCATCGAGTTGAGGGTGTAGCGCGGGGTCACCGAGAGGTAGTCGCCGGTCTGCTTGTTCTTCGATTGCAGCATGTAGGTGAAGTTGTTGTTCCAGGTCAGTTGGCTGGCCAGGGGAATGGTCAGGGTGCCTTCCAGGCCTTCCACCAGGGCCTTGGGCACGTTTTCCCACTGGTAGATCGCCGCGTTGCGGTAGGCACCGCTGCCGCCGCTGGCCCGGCTCACCGGGGCCAGGCCGGATTCGACCTTGTTCTTGTAGTCGTTGCGAAAGTAGGTCAGGCCGGCGACCCAGCCGTCGGCCTTGTATTCCAGGCCCAGTTCCTTGTTGACGCTGGTTTCCGCCTTGAGCTGGTCGTTGCCTTGCAGGTAGCAGCTGGTGCTCTGGCCGTAGCAGCCCTGGCCGCGGCTGTAGAGCAGGTAGTCGGCGTTGAGCTGGTACAGGTTCGGCGCCTTGTAGGCCCGGGCGATGCCGGCCTTGAGGGTCAGGGTGTCGCTCAGGGCGTGGGACAGGTTGAGCGATGGGCTCCAGTTGTCGCCAACGATGCTGTGATGGTCGAAACGCAGGCCCGGGGTGAGCATGGTGCCCGGGCGCAGTTCGATGTTGTCTTCGGCGAACAGCGAGAAGATCTGCGCGCTGGACTGGGTGCTGCGGTTGCTGCTGCTCAGGCCGCTGACCGCGCCGCCTTCGCTGGTGCTCTGGGTGTTGGCGCTGGGGTCGTCGAGTTTCTGCTGCGACCATTCGCTGCCCAGGGTCAGGTTCTGTTCGAAGCCGGCGTGCAGCGGCAGGTTGACTTCACCGTGGGCGGTCAGGTCGCGCAGCACTGCGGTGTAGAACTCGCTGTTGCTGAAGATGCCTTCGGTGCCGCCGGCCAGGCCTTCGTTGATCCGCGTGTTGCGGGTTTTCTCGTATTGCAGGTAGGCCATGGAACTGCCGAAGTCCCATTCGCCGCGATGGGTCAGCGAATAGCTCTGGCGGTAGCTGCGGTTGGTCTCGTGGCCCAGCAGGTTTTTCACCGTGCTGTTGCTGTTGGTGTTCTGGGTATCGCCGGTGTAGAGGTTGCCCTGGCGGCTGAAGCCGGCTTCGAAGTCCAGGCTCTGGTCCGGGGTCAGCTGCCAGCTCAAGAGGCCGTTGAGGTCCTTGTTGCGCACGCCTTCGCGGCCAGCGGGCAGGGTGCCGACCTGGTTGCCGATGCGCAGGGATTCATGGCCGGCGTTGATGTCGGCGTCGTCGGCGTCGGTCTTGGCCACGTTGCCGTAGACCCGGTAGCTCAAGGTCTCGGTCAGCGGGCCGTTGAGGCCGAAGCTGGCGCGCTGGGTCGCGCCTTCGTCCTTGTGGGTCGGGAACGAGCTGTAGAGCGTGACGTTGCCGTGGGGCTGAGTGCCGGCCCGCTTGGTGACGATATTGATCACCCCGCCAGCGGCGCCGTTGCCGTAGCGGGCCGCCGCCGGGCCGCGGATCACCTCGATGCGTTCCACCTGGTCGGCCGGCACCCAGTTGGTGTCGCCGCGGCTGTCGCGCTCGCCACGCCAGCCGTAGCGCACCGCGTTGCGGCTGCCCACCGGCTTGCCGTCCACCAGGATCAGGGTGTTTTCCGGGCCCATGCCACGGATGTCGATCTGCCGGTTGTTGCCGCGCTGGCCGCTGGTGGAGTTACCGGTGAGGTTGACCCCGGGCATGGTGCGGATGATCTGCGACAGGTCGTTGGCCGGCGGGCGTTTCTGGATGTCCTCGGCGGTGATCACCGAAACCCCGGGGGCCTGCTTGGTTTCTTCCTTGGCGGTGGCGATGACGTTCTGGGGTTCCAGCTCCAGGGCCGGTGGGGCAGAGCCTGCATTGGCGGCCTGCACGGCATGGCTGAGCAGGCAGCAGCCAGACAGCAGGAAAGGGGCGAAAGGACGCAGCGAACGCATGGACATCGGTGATCTCCGGGGCAGAGGCAGAAACAGAAGATCACGAATGATAATGACTGCTAATTGCGAGTAAAGCGCATTAACTTTCTAAACACTTCCAGGTCGCGGGCCTAGGCGGCGGGCAGCAGCAGGTGCAGGCACAACCCGGGGTTGCCATTGCTGGCCCAGATCCGCCCCTGGTGCAGCTCCACGGCGCGCCGGGCGATGGCCAGGCCCAGGCCGAACCCTTCGCCCTGGGCCGAGTCCAGGCGTTGGTAGGGCTGGAACATCCGTTGCAGGTCCTGCTCGGCGACCCCTGGCCCCTGGTCTTCCAGGCACAGGTGCCAGCAGGCGCCTTCGCGCCAGCCGCGCAGGCTCACCTGGCCGCCGGCGGGGGAATAGCGAATGGCATTGCGCAGCAGGTTTTCCAGGGCCTGGGCAATGCTGTCCAGGTGCACCTGGACCCGGCAGTCGGCGTCCAGCAGGCACGGCAGGCGCTCGGCCTGCCAGCCGCTTTCGAAGCAGGCGTCCTCGCGCAGGGCTTCCCAGATCGACAGCACCTGCACCGCTTCGGTGGGCAGTTGCGGGCGTTCGGTGTCGAGCCAGGCCAGGTCCAGGGTGTCTTCCAGCAGGCGCTGCATGTCGGTGACTTCCCGGTCCAGGCGCTGGCGCAATTGTTCCGGCGGCAAGCGGCTGTCATGGGCGATGCGCAGCCGCGCCAGGGGCGTGCGCAACTCATGGGACAAGGTGCGCAGCAGCAGGCGCTGCTGGGCCAGGCTCTGGCGCAGGCGCTCGGCCATGTGCTCGAAGGCCAGGGCCAGCTCCCCCAGCTCGTCGTGGCGCTTCACCAGCGGCGTGCCCAGGCCCTGGCTGTCCAGGTCGTCGGCGCGCAAGGCATCGGCGCGGTCGCGCAGGCGGTTCAGCGGCAGCACCAGGTGGCGATAGAGCAACAGGCCGAGCAGGGCGGCCAGCAGGGTCGGCACCACGCCGTGGCTGAGCACATGGGTCCAGGGCGTCAGGCCGCCGGGCAGCAGGCGCTCGGGCAGTTGCAGCACCAGCCGGCCTTGTTCCGGGTGCTCGGGGAATTCGATGCTGACGTAGGGCAGCTCGTCCTGCAGGCGCCGGCTCATGGGCCAGTCGAGCTTGCGCATGAAGGTCAGGTGGCTGGCGTCGTCGGCGCTCAGCGGGGTGCTGCCCAGGCGTTGCAGGCGCTCGCCAAGCACCGCGACCCAGGTGTGCTCCTCGGCCGCCAGGTGTTTTTCGAAGGCGTCCACCGCCGCCGCGCCGCCCTGTTGCCAGGCGGCCTCGGCCTGCTGCGCGTAGCGGGCCAGGTACTGGCGGTCGGCGGGGTCGAGGAAGTAGGTGCTGCGCTCGGCCGACAGGCCCCAGGTCCAGATGATCCAGGTCAGCAGCAGGCAGAAGCCGATCTGCAGGCCGGCCAGTTTCCACAGCAGGGGATGGCGGCGCATCAATGGCGCTCCGCTTCCACCAGGAGGTAGCCGGCGCCGCGCACCGCCTGGATCTGCAGGTGCTGCACCCCGAGCTCCGCGAGCTTGCGCCGCAGGTTGCACACGTGCACATCCAGGCCGCGATCCAGGCGGGTGTAGAGGCGGTGCAGCACCTGCTGATAGAGAAAGGGCTTGCTCAGGGTTTCCCCGGGGTGCTCGCGCAGGGTCACCAGCAGCCGGTATTCGGAACCGGTGAGGCCGGCGGCGCGGCCCTGGAGCAGCACGTCCTGGGCCTGCTCGTCGAAGCTCAGCAGCCGGTCCTGGCGCGTGGCCGGCGGTTGTTGCACCCGGGCCATGCGCCGCAGCAGGGCGTCGGCGCGGGCATCCAGCTCGGCCAGGCTGAAGGGCTTGGGCAGGTAGTCGTCGGCGCCCCGGGTGAAGCCGGTGATGCGGTCCTGCTCGGCGCCCAGGGCCGACATCAGCATCACCGGCGTGCCCTGTTCCTGGCGCAGGGCTTCCAGCAGGGCCAGGCCGTCCATGCCCGGCAGCATGATGTCCAGCAGCACCAGGTCGAAGGGGCCGGCACGCACCGCTGCCAAGCCCTGGCGGCCGTCGCTGCAAGGGGTGACGGCAAAGCCGCGCTGGCGGAAATGCCGGTGCAGATCGTCGCGCAGTCGGGCGTCGTCTTCCACGAGGAGCAGGGTGGGGGTCATGGGGGGCACTTGAAGGGAAGTATTTAATGAGAATGTTTTACATTTGCGAATATTGCCGCAATGTACCGGGCGGTGCAATTGCCGCAATTGCGGCAAGGTGCTGGCTGGACAGGGAAGCGCAATCAACTAAAAGTTGAATATTCAACATTGTGTTGATATTTTTCCGGACCGCCTTCTTGGGTAAACGCCGATGAACTTGCCTTCCGATGCCCTGCTTGCCGAGCGCCAACTGGTCCTGCAGGTGCTCGCCAGCACCTTGCAGATGCTCGCCAGCGTGGTGGGCCAGCATGTGGAAATCGTCCTGCATGACCTTGATCGCCCGGAATCGTCGATCGTCGCCATCGCCAACGGCCATGTCACCGGGCGCCGGGTGGGCGACCCGGTGCTGGGCGGGCCGCGTCATGACCTGGGCTTTGCCGCCGTGCTGCGCGCCCTGCAGGACCGCTCCGCGAGTACCCCGCTGGTACTGGAGAACTACCCGACCCTGGCCCCGGACGGCCGCGAGCTGCGCAGTTCCACGGTGATCTTTCGCGACCGCAGCGGGCAGCCTTTCGCCAGCCTGTGCAGCAACAGCGACCTGAGCGGCATCGCCGCCGCCCACGCCTGCCTGGGCCAGTTGCTGGGCCTGGGCAGCGCGCCTGCGCCGCGCCGCGACGCAGCCCCCGACATGGAACAGTTGCTGGCGCAGATCATCCAGGGTGCCTGCCCGGGAAACGGGGCGCGCATGAGCAAGCAACACAAGCTCGACGCCGTGCGCCAGATGCAGGAGCGCGGGGTGTTCATCGTCAAGGGCGGGATCGAGAAGGCCGCCGCGGCCCTCGGGGTGACCCGCTACACCGTCTACAACTACCTGGAACAGATCCGCGCCGAAGGCGCCGAGGAATGACCGCGATGCAGCTCGATATCTTTCAAGTGGATGCCTTTACCTCCCACGTCTTCGGTGGCAACCCGGCGGCGGTGTGCCCCCTGGACGCCTGGTTGCCGGACGCGGTGCTGCAGCGCATCGCCCTGGAGAACAACCTGTCGGAAACCGCCTATTTCGTGCCCCGGGGCGAGGTCTTCGAACTGCGCTGGTTCACCCCCACGGTGGAAGTCGACCTGTGCGGGCACGCCACCCTGGCGGCGGCCTGGGTGCTGTTCGAGCAGTTGGGCGAGCGCCGCGACGTGCTGCGCTTTGCCACCCGCAGCGGCGAGTTGCGGGTGAGCCGCGAGGGCGGCCTGCTGTCCATGGACTTCCCCGCCAAGCAGCCCGAGGCCGTGGCGATTCCTGCGGCCCTGCTGCAAGCCCTGGGCCTGCCCGCGGCCGAGGCCCTGTACCGCACCGACGACTATCTGCTGGTGGTGGACGACGAACGCCTGGTGGAGGCGCTGCAACCCGATTTCGCGGCCCTGGCCGCGTTCGATGTGCGCGGCATCGCCGTGACCGCGCCGTCCCGGGAATTCGATTTCGTCTCGCGCTGGTTCGGCCCACGGGTCGGGGTCAATGAAGACCCGGTCACCGGTTCCGCGCACACCTCGCTGGCGCCTTACTGGGCCGCGCGCCTGGGCAAGCGCCAGTTGCGGGCGCAGCAGGGCGGGGCGCGCAAGGGCCAGCTGGAGTGTCAGGTGCTGGATAACGGGCGGGTGATCATCAGCGGCTACGGCGCCTTGTACCTCAAGGGCAGCATTTTCCTCTGACGCGGCGCCGCCGCTCTGCGGCGCAGGCCGGGCGCTTGCAAGCGGATTTGTCTCGGCACGGCCTGCGCAGGTAGAGTCGCGTTTTTTCGCCTGCTCAGGATGTTCCAGACCATGCACCGGACGCGCCCCTTGCCCCGCCTTTCTACCTCGCCGCTGCTGGCCCTGCTCCTGGGGCTGAGTGCCGGCACTGCCCAGGCCGCCAGCCTCAGCGAGAGCCTGCTGGACTGCCAGCCGGGTTTCTTCAAGGCCCTGTACCAGCAGCGCGCCGAACTCGGGCAGGTGGTCAAGCTCGCCGAGAATCAGCGCCAGGGCATCGCCTGGGTGCCGGTCACCGACCGCCTGAACAGCTCCACGGCAGCGCAGGCGTTTTCCCGCCCGTTGAGCGATGGCGGCCTGCGCCTGACCGGCTACTACGACCGCCAGTTCGACCTGGGCGAGCAGGGCAGCTTCCACTTCTGGGGCTTCGACATCGATGCCAGCCGCGCCGCGGTGATGGCCGCGCTGCCCCAGGTCGGCTGGCAGGAGGCCGGTGAATACTTCATCTCCCGGCCACAGATCAAACTCAACGCCACGGCGCCCTGGCAGGACAACCCGGCCGCCGCCTCGGGCATCGCCCCGGCGCCGGGCTCCGCGGAAAAGATCCTCATGCTCAGCGACGAAGACGGCAAGACCCGCTTGCTCTGCTCGCTGCAGGGCACGGTCGATCAGGCACTGCTCGACCAGGAGCGGCCGGACCTGGCCCAGGGAGCGGGCCGATGAACAAACTGCTGAGCGTGAGCGCGGTGGTCGTGCTCGCCGGTTGCGCCCATTCGGGCACCCAGGCCCCGGCGCCGCAGCGTCCGGACGGCATGTTCAAGGTGCTGGAAAGCCCGGAACTGGCCACCTACTTTGCCGCCAACTCGCTGGCCCTCTACCAGAACAACCCGAACCTGCGGCAGTTCTATCTGGTCAACAACTACGCCAAGCCCGCCGAGCTGGGCGGTGGCAAGCCGCCGATCCACAGCTCGCGGGCGACCCGGGTGATCAACTGCGAGAAGGATGAGTCGGCGCAGTTCGGCCGGGTGTACTTCTCCGAGCCGTTCGCCCAGGGCGTGGAGGTCACGCGCAAGGAAGATCAGGCGCAATGGGCCGCGTTTCCCCGCCAGTCGTTGCTGGGCGAGTTGCGCAACATGGCCTGCGGGGTCGATCCCACCCGACTCAAGCTGGCCCCGGCCAAGCCATGATCAGCTCGGCCTGCCCGGTATCGGGGTCGATGCCGTTGCCGATCACCTGGAACCCCTGCCGGCGGTAAAAGCCGATGCTCGGCAGGTTGGCGGCATACACCGCCAGCTCCAGGCGTGAGCGGCGCTCGCGGGCATCGGCCAGCAGCTGCGTGCCCAAGCCCAGGCCCTGGTGCTGCACAGCGACGAAAATCGCCGCCAGTCGATCCTCATGCAGGCAGTAGAAGCCCAGGAGCTGGCCGTCGCGTTCGGCCACGCGGGTCTGGGCATGGGGAATGTAGAGGCTGCGCATGTCCTCGACCTTGGAGCGCCAGAAGTCGGGGTCGATAAAGTGGTGGGCCTGGATCGAAACGTCCAGCCAGAGCGCCAGCAACGCTTGCAGATCGCTGCTTTGATAGTCCCTGATCAGCATGTTTGGGGGCCTGTCGGATTGAAGTGAGCGCCGCACGCTACTCAGGTGGCGGCGGTCTGTCCAATTGTTGAGAGCCAAGGAAGTATTCGATGCTGGAAAGCAACCGCACCATCACGCTGTCAGGCGAGCAGGCCCTGCAGGCCCTGGCGGAACTGGAGTTCGTGTTGATCTCGCTGCACAAGATGGGCGCCTATTACAGGGACAAGCCCGTGGCCGACTACCAGCGCGCGACCACCGATTTCATCGATGGCCAGCAGGTCACCCAGCGCCTGGCCCGGGTGCGCAGGATCCTCAGCGAACCCTTCGACTGCACCCTGGGGGAGGACGGCATGGATGACATCGAACGCCATGTGCAAGGGCTCGAACTGTGGCGCCCCGAATAGGCGCGCTGTCATTCCCCGTGGTTTTTCAAGGAACCTGTCATGTCCCGCATCAGCCTCGCCACGACGACGCCCACCACCAGCCTGGCGCTGGTGAAGTTTCTCCATCAACGCCTGGGCCTGTCCCTGAGTGTTGCCCAGGGCTATTTGCGCCGTGGCGCCGAGGGCTTCTTCTACAGCGCCAAGCTGTTTCACAACGACCATGTGCAGCGCGAGCAGGAACTGCGCGACATTCTCGCCTTCTTCAATGAGCTCCAGGTGGCACTGCTGATTGTGGAGACCGACCCCGAGCTTGAGTGGCGCGAGCCGACGCCTGAGGAGCGTGAGTCGCTCTCGATGCCCCAGGAGCACCTGCTCAATCTGCTGGAGGCCTGCGATGGCTATTGCTGATGCCAGAACCCCCGGGCTGCGCAATTAACTTCAAGGTTTTCCTAAAGTTATGGAGCCCTGGGTCGAGACGTTGGTGCTGTCCGTCCCTCAATAAGGATATTTCGTGTTCAGAACCCTCCTCGGGGCCACCGCCCTCATCGCCACCCTGGCGCTGACCGGCTGTGTCTCCTACAACGTCACCGGCCCGCTGGGCGCGCCGTTGCATCCCGCGCCCATCAGCAGCCCGCGCACCGCGCAAATCGCCGATGTGCAAGTCACCGCCAGCGGTATCGACGACGCCACGCGCACCGCCATCAGCCGTTCGCTCACGGCCCAGCTGACCCCCTACGTCAAGAGCGCCGGCTACTTCCAGCAGCTCAGCGAATTCCCCACCCGCCTGGGCGAGGAAGACGTGGTGCTGAAATTCAACATGACCTCCCTCAAGGGCCATCGCGGGCCGCACCCGGGCTACCTGCCCGGGGCCTTGCTGACCCTGACCGTGTGGATCTGGGTCAACGGTCCGATCTACGTCGACACCTTCGATCTGGCCGGCGACCTGTCGATCGTCGACCGCAACGGCAAGGAACTGGCCAGTGCCAAGGAGCAGCTCAAGTTCGAGCGCAACGTCGGCCTGTACGGCCGCGAGTACTGGGCCCCGACCCAGGGCGCCAAGCAGCTGAACGAACTGGTTGCCAAGTTGCTGGACAACGCCACCGCCCGGTTGGCGCAACACTAAGGAGAGTCCCATGTCGGGTTTCATCAAGCACACCCTGGTGCTCGCGGCGGTGCTGCTGAGCGGCTGCGTGTCCTACTCGCAACACGAATTGAGCGCTGTCGGCACCTGGCCGCCGGCGGCACAGACCGCCGAGCAAAAGCCCAGCGCCTTTGTCCGCACCACCGCCATGTACCAGGTCAACGGCGGCCCGGCCAATGCCGCCGCCGGCGCTCCGGCGGCCGCCTGGGAAACCGTGGTGGCCGATGCCTACCGCCAGTCCGGGCGCTTTGCCCGGGTCAGCACCGACAAGGTCGAATCGGACCTGTATGCCGAAGCCACCCTGTACAACAACGAACAGTTCAGCATGGCCTCGGCCATCATCACCGGCGCCACCTTCTTTGTTATTCCGTCCACGGCGAAGAACACCTTCACCCTGGAGACGGTGTTCAAGGACAAGGACGGCAAGGAGCTGGGGCGGATTCGCAAGAGCGAGTCGGTGCGCACCTGGATGCAGTTGCTGCTGATCGTCGCCATTCCCTTCCAGGCGGACACTCGCGACGTGGTCCAGCAACTGGCCCGCAGCACCCTGGATGAGGCGGTGCAGCGCAAATTGCTGTAAGCCCCGCGCCGCTTGCCGGGCGCAGACAAAAACGCCGCGGGCTCCGGTCGGAGCCCGCGGCGTTTTTCATGGGGCGCGGTTTATTTCAGCGCTGCGCCGCCCAATAGGCATGCAGCGTGCGCGCGGCCGGTTCGATGGCCGCCACTTGCTGGCGATGCTGCTCCAGGTTCAGGTCGGCCGGCAGTTCGAAGTTGTCCTGTTCGGCGCAGTCGATGATCAACTGCAGGGTCCGGACCTGCGGCGCCGGCATCTCCGGCCAGTTGCCCACGGCCACGCCGCGCAGGTAGCCGAAGCACCATTCTTCGGCCAACAGCAGGTCCTGGCCCTGGTGCTCGGTCTGTTCGAAGCGCGCCTTGAACGCTTCCGGGGCCTGGGTCAATTGCGCAGCCAGGGTGTTGATGTGGCGCACGCACAGGTCGATGAACTGTCGGCATTCCTCCGGGGTTTCCCAGGCCGGGTTTTCGCCGCCCCAGATGCCCGGGAACCATTCGGCGATATCGACTTGAGCCGGGCCTGATACCAGCGCGGTGAAGTAACCGTCCAGCTCGCAGGGATTGAGCACCGAGTGGTCGTCGCCGTACTTGAGCAGGGTGTCTTCGATCAGCTCGAAGTCGGCGGCGTTCAGTGGGGTGTTTTGCATGAGGGGAGTCCTGGAAAAAGCAGCGGCAAGTTTCCGGGTTCACGCGCCAGGCTGCAAGCCTCAAGCGGCCAGCGCGAGGCCTGGGTGAGCGGGGTTCAGGTGCCGCGCAGCAGGTCCTGGGCGTCCAGCAGGCGGTAGGCGATTTCCGGGCGGTTCTCCATGGCCCGGCGAATGGCGGCCGGAATCGATTGCCGGGTCTTGCGGCACAGCCCGGGCAACTCGCCCAGGGAAATGGCGATGCCGCGCATGCTGCGCACCTCGTTGTCGCTAGGGGTGATCTGCACCCGGATGCCGAGTTTCTCCAGCATCTGGCGCTGCATGTGTTCCAGGTCGGCCAGGTCCTTGAGGTTTTCCAGGCGTTCGAGCAGGCGCTTTTCCTCCTGGCGCGTGAGCAAGAGGATGCGCAGGTCGGCTCCTTGGGTGTCCAGCAACTGCTCGCGCTCGCAGATGCAGGCGCCGGGCGGACAGGGTTGGCGGATGGGCGTGCTAGGGGTCATGGGGAACCATCATAGCGACCCTGCAGAAGCTGGCAGAGAAAAATATGCAGTCGGCCGCATCCGTTTCCCCGCCTGGTCCTTACCCTTCCTGTGACGGGGGCGAACTTTCCCATTCGGGAGCGCCAGGGACATGGAATTACAGCAGCCGGTCACGCTGCTATCGAACCACGACGATCCGCAGGTGTTGCCGCGCTTGCTGGCCGGTGAGGAACAGGCCTGTCGCGGCCTGCCCAGGTCAGCGCGACGAACCGCCAGCCTGCCCCGGCATCATCAGGATTGGGCAAAGCTCTCCAGGGTGTCGCCGTCCATGCGATAGCGCACCCATTCGGCCTGTGGGCGCGCGCCCATGGACTGGTAGAACTCGATGGCCGGCTCGTTCCAGTCCAGCACGCTCCACTCGAAACGCCCGCAACCCTTGGCGCAGGCTTCCCGGGCCAGGTGCTTGAGCATGAGCTTGCCGGCGCCGCAGCCGCGATGCTCGGGGCTGATGTAGAGATCCTCCAGGTAGAGGCCATTACGCCCCAGCCAGGTGGAGTAGCTGAAGAAATACACGGCAAAGCCGATCGGTTGAGCGTCCTTCAGGCAGATCAGCGCGCGGGCGCTGGCCTGTTCGCCAAACAGGCTTTGCTCAAGGTCGGCGACGCGGGCCTTGACCTCATGCAGGGCTTTTTCGTACTCGGCCAGTTGGCTGATGAAGGCCAGGATCTGTGGGGCATCGTTGGGGTGGGCGGGGCGAATGTGCAGGTTCAAGGGGCATCAGTCCGTTGGATAACAAGAGTGTCGATGCTAAGGGATGGCATAAACTGCATGTACTGCATTTTCTTCAGGGTTTAATGAAAACCATGCATCCACTGCTGCGCCGTCTCGACCTCAACCTGCTATTGACCTTCGATGCCTTGTATCGCCACCGTACCGTGGCCCTGGCCGCCAGCGAGCTGGCAATCAGTGCTTCGGCATTCAGCCATGCCCTGGCGCGCCTGCGCGATGCCCTCAACGACGAGTTGTTCATCCGCCAGGGCAACCGCATGCACCCCACCCAGCGTGCCGATCTGCTGGCGCAGACCGTGGCTGAAAGCCTGAAGCTGCTCTCCGACCAGTTGGGCCAGTGGGAACCCTTCGACCCCGCCACCAGCCAGCGAACTTTCGTCTTCGCCGCCACCGACTACACCGCTTTCCAGCTGTTGCCGACACTGCTCGGCCGGCTGCAACAGGTTGCACCGAAATTATGCCTGCGGGTGGTCTACTCCGATCGCAAGGTCTCCATCGAGGACCTGGCGTGCGGCGCGGTGGATTTCGCCCTGGGCTACAGCGAGGCTCGTGATACGCTGCCCGCCGGCGTGGACAGCGAGGACTGGCTGAGCGACGAGTACGTGGTCATTGCCAGCCGGGCGCACCCGCGAATCCAGGGTGCGCCCGATCTTGCGGGCTACCTGGCGGAACGGCATGCGGTCATCACGCCCTGGGGCGAGGCGCGGGGGGTGGTGGACCTGGTGCTGCAAGGCATGGGCCTGCAACGGGACGTCGCCTTGCAGTTGCCGGCGGTGATGATTGCGCCCTTCATCATTGCCGGCACCGAGCTGATCATGACCATTCCGCGCCAGGCGGCCCAGGCCCTGCAATCCGCGGCGGCCATTGCGCTGTATCCGCCGCCGTTCACGATCCCGCCTTACACCCTGAAGCTCTACAGCCATGGCAAGTACGCCCGCAGCGATGCCCATGCCTGGATGCGTCGACAACTGCGGGAGTTGTTTATCGAGGGGCATCGTCCTTGAGCACCTGTGCGCCGGAGTGCGCCAGAGGATTGCCGGGGTCGCCCTCGGCGAGCATCTGGCTGAGCAACTGCCGTTCCTGTTTGCCGGGAAGGACCCCGCGGGTTTCGCCTTCCAGCACGATTGCGCCGTCCTCGTGGGTCAGGGTGATGACCGCCGTGGCCCGGCCCCGGGCATCCACCTCGGTGATCAACCAGTGGCAGGTCACGGTATCCCCCGGATAGACCGGACGGCGGAACTGGAAGCTCATCGCCGACGCCAGCCAGCCGATCTGCCCGCCGACCTCGGTCACCAGGCTGGCGGTCAGCAGGCCATGGGACACCGGTTGGCGAAAACCTCGGGATTGGGCGAAAGCCGCATCGAAATGCACCGGGTTGTAGTCCCGGGACACCTCGGCGAAGCGCTGGATGTCCTCGCGGGTGAAGCACCGCGAGAGGCTGAAGCGGTCACCTTGTTGCAGCCCTTGGGCCGCGCGCTGTCTGAAGCTGTGCATGGGGCTTCCTCACGCCAGGTGCTGTTCCGCCAGCAACACCAGCGCAATCAGGATCATCAACCCGCCCGACAGGCGACCGACCCACAGCGCGGCCACCGGGCGCGCCTGCAACACGCTCCGCGAACCGAAACCCACCAGCAGGTAGACCAGCCCGCAACTGACGGCATGCAACAGGCCCAGGGCGAGGATCTGCAGCGGCACCGGCCAGGCGGCCGTGGGGCTGGTGAACTGCGGCAGCAAGGCCAGGAACAGCAGGAAGACCTTGGGGTTGAGGCCGCTCACGCACAGGCCCTTGAACGACCAGCGGGCCCAGGAGGTACTGGCCTGGGCCGCGCCGGCCTGGGGCGTGGACGGATGGCGCAGCAGGCCGATGCCCAGCCACAGCAGGTAGCCGGCACCGGCCACGGTCAGGGTGGAGAGGGCCAGCGGGTAGCGTGCCAGCAGCCCGCCGACCCCGGCGGCCACCACCAGTGTGGCCAGCAAGTGCCCGCTCAACAGCCCGGACACCGCGGGAATCACCACCCGGCCGTTGAGCCCGGCGGAAATGGCGTAGGCCCAGTCGGCGCCGGGGGTGATCACGAACAACAGCGACACCGCCCAGAACGCGGCCAGCATGCTCGGTTCCATGGCGGCTTACCTCGACTGGGCGCAAAGGGCGTGGATGACACGGCGCGCGGTGTCCGGCAACGGCGCGGGCGGTGGGGTAATGGAGCAGCAGGGCATGGAGCAGGGCATGGGGCTTTCTCACGGGCATCAGGTGGACGCTCGCCGGGCAGCAGCGCGGCGAACGGTGGCTTTCAGGCTCGGAGAAAGAATATTGAAGAGCGCGGGGGATATTTTCTCTAATATTCCAGTGATTGCTCTTTGATTGGGAAGGATTGTTGGAATGGACCGGATTGATCAGAAGATTCTTGCCGAGCTGCAAGCCGATGGGCGCCTGTCGGTCACCGACCTGGCGGATCGGGTCGGCCTCAGCCTCTCGCCCTGCCATCGCCGGGTGCGGGCACTGGAACAGTCCGGGGTGATCCTCGGTTATCGCGCGCAACTGGCGCCCAGCGCCCTGGGCCTGAATTTCTCGGCCATGGTGTTCGTCACCCTGCGCGAAGGCGACCACCAGGCGGTGGCGGCCTTTGAAAATGCCTTGCAGGGCATTGTCCAGATCGTCGAGGCGCAACGCCTGTTCGGCGAGCCCGACTACCTGCTGCAGGTGATCACCCGCGACCTGCCGGCGTTCCAGCGGCTGTACGACGAACGCCTGTCGACCCTGCCCAATGTCCAGCGCCTGACCTCGACCCTGGTGATGAAGCAGGTGATCCAGGACCGCACCCTGCCGTTGTGATCGGGGTCAACGCCCGCCGGCCCCGGGCGATTTAGTGTGCAGGCTCCTCCACCCAGTTTGCGGGAGCCGCCATGGCCAAGCCCTTTCCCCTGCGCCCCAAGCACCCCGAGCGGATCTGCTGGGGCTGCGACCGCTACTGCGCGGCCAATGCCCTGGCCTGCGGCAACGGTTCCGATCGCACCATGCACCCGGCGGAGATGCTCGGTGACGACTGGTACCTGGAGGGCGACTGGGGCATCGAGGTCCCGGCGGACAGCCAGGTGGAACCGGGGCTGAAGACACCACGCCCCATGGGTGCGGGGGGCCCAAGCTGAGGGGCGTCGCCCGCGACGTGACTGGCTGGCGCGCCAGTGGGAGTGGCTGGTCGAGCAGTCGGGCGGTCACCGCCCGACTGAAGGGACAATTCTAGCCGCGACGCGCCATCAGCAGCACCGACGCCGCCCCCGACAACAGCAGCGCGCAGGCGCGATTGAACAGGCGCTTGCCGCGCGGTTCGGCGAGCCAGCGGCGCATGTGCAGGCCCATGTAGGCGTAGGCGCAGATGGCGATCCACTCCAGCCCCAGAAACAGCGCGCCCAGCACCAGGAACTGCGGCCCCATCGGCTGCGCCGGATCGACGAACTGCGGCAGGAAGGCGGTGAAGATCAGCACCGCCTTGGGGTTGCCCGCCGCCACCAGGAACTCCTGGCGGGCCAGGGCCCATAGCCCGACCTTGGGGGCGTGGCCGTTCACTTCGGTGCCGGGGTTGGCGCGCCACAGTTGCCAGGCCAGGTACAGCAGGTAGCCCGCGCCCAGGACCTTGATCGCCTGGAACAGCAACTCCGAGGTTTGCAGCACCACCGCCAGGCCGGCGGCGGCCAGGGCGATCATGGCGGCGAACGCCAGCAGGCGGCCGGCGCCGGCCAGGCAGGAGCGGCGATAGCCATAGCGGGTGGCGTTGCTCACCGACAGCAGGTTGTTCGGGCCGGGGGCCATGTTCAAGGCGAAACAGGCGGGGACGAACAGGCTCAGGGTCGCGAGGTCCATACGGGCTCCGGGGCAGGGATGAGAGAACGGCTCCGCAGGCGACGGGAGCTGGGTCGACAAAATAAAGCGCGTGCGTGGCGCGAGGCAAGTGTGGTGCGTGTGGCGGGTCTAGGGCGGGCCGAGGAGGGTACAGAGGCGAGGTGGCGGTGCAGCGCCTCTCCCTGGCGCAACAGGGAGAGGCGCAATCCGGGTCAACTGATGTTGATATAGGGGTCCCAATCGCAGTAGCCGACAATTTTGTTGTTGCGGTCGACGATCATGAAGGCCCAGGTGTAGGTAATGCTGCCTTGGCGAATGGCGTCACCTTCCCAGTAGAAGTTCCTCACCACTTGCGCGATGGGCTGCCCGGAAGGGTTGTTCACGTTGATGATGGGCAGGGGCGTCTGGTCGAGAACCTTCGGCTGGATGTTCTGCACATAGTCGGGGTTTTGCGAGGTCACCACCGGGCTGGTCTGGGTGTATTTGTACAGCAGCACGGCGTGGTCCAGCCCCTTGGACAGGCTGGTGGTGCGCCAGCGGATATGGTCACCCTCGCGGACGTTGACCACCAGTTCGTCGGTTCCCTCGGAGGTCTGGTTGGTCGCGTCGCGCCGGGCCACCATGTAGATCGCCTGGCTGGAGAGTCGTCCCGACCGGTTGGTGTAGTTGTAGAGGTGAGAGGGGGTGTTCGGGTTCGTTTTCTCGATATGGAACACGCCTGAGTCGAAGGTCTGGCCCTCGCTGCCCAGGATAGTGTCCACATCGATGGTGATCATGATGTCTACGTCGCTCATGTCCAGCTCCCTGCTGTCGCGTTGGGTGCCCGGGTTGCCCAGGCACATTGGCAAGCACGTTTCCGGGGCGCGACCACCGAGCATCAGTACGCTGGCCCGGCAGTCCGACAGCGGGCTTGATGCACTTCCATGCAGTCGCGAGTGGAATCTAGATCCTGAAGACTGTTAGTCAAACCGCCGGGTTGAAAAAAGCTCGGCGGTGGACGAGCGGTGTCACCGGACTCCACGGCCTCAGCCCTGGCCCAGCCGTTGCAAATGCTCTTCCAGCCAGGGCGCGACCAGCTCGGCGTGGGTCAGGCCCAGGTCATGCTCGGCGCCCGGCACGATGCGCAGGCGGGCCTTTGGCAGCAGGCTGGCCAGGCGTTGGCCCACCGCCACCGGGCTGATGGGGTCGCAGTCGCCCCACAGCAGCAAGACCGGCATGCCCAGTTCCCCCAGGCGCGGGCCGAGGTCGCTGTGGTCATCGACGAACCAGCGGGGCAACTGCGGGTAGGCCGCGGCATAGTCGCCGCGCCAGTCCGTGGCGCCCAACTCGCCCATGTCCACGCCACCGGAGGTGACGCTCAACACCAGATGGGTGATCAGCTCCGGCCGCGCCAGGGCCGCCCGCACCGCGAGGATGCCGCCCATGGACTGGGCCACCAGCGCAGTGGGCCGGTCGATGCGCCGCAGCACCAGGTCCAGCAAGTCGTCCATGCCCTGCACGTCTGGCTGTGCCGGGGTATCGCCGAAGCCCGGCCAGCCCAGGTGCACCTGCCGCGCCGGATGGCGCAGCTGCGCGGCCAGGGGTTGCCAGAATTGACGATTGCCCGAGGCACCGGGCAGAAACAGCAGTTGCTGGGGGGCTTGGGGCATGGCATCGCTCCTGGTCCATGGGCGGTGGGTTGAACCCTTGCGCGGCCAGGGGCCACGCGGCGGCGCCAGAAAATACGGGGTTCGGGTGCTGCGAGCAAGCACCGCATCAGGCGATGCGCGGCGCGCCATGCTGGCGCCCCGGGACCCGCCGCCAGGGTTTATCATGCGGCGCTGCGGCCCGTTGCCCGCCCGAGCTGGGGCCGCTCCTTTCGCCCACCGTGGAGGCGCCCGCCATGTCCGATTTGCCTAAGCCTGCTGCTGTCCCTGAATTTCCCGTGTGCCACGCCCGGGGCGGCACCTCCACCGGGCTGATCCTGGCCCGCGAAGCGCTGCCCGCGGACGAAGCCCTGGTGGAAGAATTGCTGCGCCACCTGATGGGCGTGCCCCTGGCCGGCGAGTGGCCGGGCAATACCCAGATCACCGGCCTGGGCCGCGGCGGGCCCACCAGCAACAAAGTGTTCATCGTCGAACGCCGCCCCGGCGAGACGCGGATGATCAGCACCCTGGCGCAACTGGCGGCGGGCAAGAGCGCCATCGACTGGAGCGTCAACTGCGGCAACATGTCGGCGGCATTGCCGCTGTATGCCCTGCAGCGCGGCTGGCTGCAGCCCGGGGAGGGCGGTGGGCAGATCGAGATCTTCAACAGCAACACCCAGACCACGATGTATGCGCGCCTGAGCCTGCACGACGGCCGGCTGCTCAGCGACACGCGGATTCCCGGGGTCAACGGGGTGTTTCCCGGGGTCGACCTGTTTCTCGACAATCCGGTGGGGGCCAAGACCGGCGCGCTGTTTCCTAGCGGGCAACGGGTCGACCTGCTGGATGGGATTGCCGCCACCTGCATCGACGTGGCGGTGCCGATGGTCATCCTTCGCGCGGCGGACCTGGGCAAGACCGGGCAGGAAAGCCCGGCCGAACTGGACGCCGACCCACAGTTCAAGGCGCGCCTGCTGGAGCTGATGGTGCAAGGCGGCCTGCGCATGGGCCTGCGCCAGCGCGATGGCCGCCTGATGAGCGCCGACGACCTGCGGCGCAGCGAAACCATTCCCAAGATCTGCATCGTCAGCCCGGCGCGAGAAGGCGGTGATATCGCCACCCGCTACTTCACCCCCCAGAACGCCCACCCGTCCCTGGCGGTGTCCGGCGGCTGCTGCCTGGCGGCGGCCTGCCTGGCCGAAGGCACCGTGGCCCACGCCCTGTTGCCACGGGCACCGGTGATAGGTGAAGCGAAGGGCGAATACCCGTTGGCGATTGAAAACCCCGCCGGGGTGCTGGAGACCCTGATCAATGCCCGGCAGGTGGCCGGGGAACTGCTGATCGACGGCGCCGCCTACCGGCGTAGCGCGCAGATTCTGGTGCAGGGCAGCACGCCGCTGTACAACGCCTCGGCGAAACTGATCGCCGCCCTTGGCACCGCACACCGCGCCTGACCCCGCCCCGCATCCGCCTCGTGTAGCCGCTGCCGAAGGCTGCGAACGAGCCGCAGGCTCGCCAGCCGATGGGGTCTTGCGCAGCTCCAGCCGCAGCTCCGGCGGGGCTCTGAATATCAAAGCCATATCAGCGGGCCTCGCTGGCATTGGGGAGAAACTGCGGCACCTTCTGCCGCAGCAACTGAATCAGCTCCGGGTCCATGAAGTCGTAATCATCGGGAATGTTCAGGCAGACAATTTGCTGGTTGTTCAACTGCGCCTTGAAGCGCTTGCGCAGTTTTTCCCGGTGGCGGGTTTCCATCACCACAATCAGCCCGGCCCATTGCACCAGCTCCGGGCCCAGGGGTACTTCGGCATCGTGATTGAGCCCGGCCGATGCGGTCTGGATTCCTGGCCAGTCGGCAAACACCTGCTCGGCGGTGGGGCTGCGCAGCTTGTTCTGGCTGCAGACAAACAAGACATTGAGCATTGGGCCGAACTCCTTGGCACAGACGCCCAGCCTGTAAAGGACAGGGCAAAGGCGCTGATTTTTCGGGGCTTTGGTCACGCTGTCCAGCAACTTGTGACGCGCCGGGCCAATGGCGTTGGTCAGCGCAGGTTGCCCGCCAAGCGCTGTGGCTGCGAAACTGCCAGCCCCTTGACTCGCATCGCTCACGCCATGTCCGCAGCCCTGTTCACCTCACCCCATCTGGGCCTGGCCCTCAGGCGCTGGCGCCTGTTGCACCGGGTCAAGCAGCAGCACGCCGCCGAGCTGTTCGGCGTGGCGCAGTCGAGCATTTCCCGCTGGGAAAACGGCCGGCAAGCCATGGAACCGGCGGAGCGGGCGCGCCTGGAGCAATTGCTGGCAGCCAACCTCAGCGCCGCCGCCGATCAGGCCCTGGCGCGGCTGGTGAACGACAGCCCGCGCGCCGTGCACCTGGTGTGCGACCTGACCCACCGCCTGCTGGCCTGTTCGCCAACCCGCGCCGCACAGTTCGGCGTGCCCTTGAGCGAGCTGCTGGGCCAATCCCTGTGGGGCTTCTGCACCGAGGAAATCGTGCGCAATGAAGCCGCCCTGGATGACCTGGGCTGGCGCGAAGTGCTGGCGCCGCCGTCCCTGGAGTTCTTCAGCGGCCACAACGATTCGGCCATCGTGCCCATCGCCCCCAGCCAGTGCCGCTGGACCCGCCTCAACCTGTCCGACGGCAACGCCGTGCGGCTGGTGGAAACCCTCTGACGCGCTTGTCGAGGCACGCCACGCATATTTTATCCGTGGACCTGGACGCCCTTGCTGACTAGTCTGGTGGGCCACTCCGCAGCGCTCTGGCGCAGCGTTCTCCCGCCCACCTGCGCAGGTTTCCCCATGAACAGCGAACTCCTCAGCGGCCGCCTTGAATTTCTCCGTGAAGCGGAAAAACTCAAGGACGTGCTGCGCAGCGCCCACACCTCCAGCGGCCGCCAGGAAAGCACCGCCGAGCACAGCTGGCGCCTGTGCCTGATGGCGTTGCTGTTCGAGGATCAGCTGGGGCAACTGGACCTGCTGCGGGTGCTGAAACTGTGCATCGTCCACGACCTGGGGGAAGCCATCCATGGCGATATCCCGGCGGTGGCCCAGGCCGCCCATCCGCACAAGAGCCAGCAGGAGCGCGAGGACCTGCAACTGCTGGCCCAGGCCCTGGACACCCCGGCCCGCGAGCGCCTGCTGCAGTTGTGGGACGAATATGAAGCTGCCGCCAGCCCCGAGGCGCGCGCGGTCAAGGCCCTGGACAAGCTGGAAACCCTGCTGCAACACACCCAGGGCCAGAACCCGGCGGATTTCGACTACGGCTTCAACCTCGGCTACGGTCGGCGCTATACCGATGCCAGCCCCCTGTTCCAGGCCCTGCGCGCGCAGATCGATGCCGATACCCAGCGTCGTCTCGACGCCGCCGGGTGAACCCTTGTTTACCGCAGATACCCGGATCTCTATGAGCCTGATGATTAGAAACGAACGCCCGAGCGACATCCCCGCCATCGAACAGCTGACCCGCGAGGCCTTTCTCGACGCCGAGCACACTAGCCACACCGAGCAGTACATCGTGAATGCCTTGCGCGAAGCCGGCGCCTTGACCCTGTCCCTGGTGGCCGAAGAGGCGGGCGTAGTGGTTGGCCATGCCGCGATTTCACCCGTCACCCTGAGCAGCGGCGAGCCCGCTTGGTACGGGCTGGCGCCGGTGTCGGTGCTGCCGGCGCGTCAGGGCCAGGGCATTGGCGGCCAGTTGATCCGCCAACTGCTCAAGCAGTTGCAGGCGCAGGGGGCAGCCGGCTGCGTGGTGCTGGGCGACCCCGGCTACTACTCGCGCTTCGGCTTCAAGGCCGGGCAGGGGCCGCAGCTGGCTGGAGTGCCGCCCGAGTACTTCCAGGCCCAGGCATTCCACGGCTCGTACCCGAGTGGCGAAGTCAGCTTCCACCCGGGCTTCGACGCTCAGAGCTAAGGGACGGGGTTCAAGGGCAGGGCGCCACACTGGCGCCCTGTGCCACCGCCTGGCAACGGTCATGGTTTTTTTATGGCGCGGTCATGCAGCGCAGCTATTTTTACCTTCGGTTGCCGTTCACTACGCTGTTCATACGCACATCCAGCCTTGGGCCCCAGTCGAGCGGCCGGGCAGGGATGACCGAAGGAGTGAATCATGTCCAACGAATCCAAGTGCCCGTTCAAACACACCGCCGGCGAAGGCACCAGCAACCGTGACTGGTGGCCCGGCCAACTGAACCTGAAGATCCTCCACCAGCACTCGCACCTGTCCGACCCGATGGCCGAGGGCTTCGACTACGCCGCCGAATTCAAGACCCTGGACCTGGCCGCCGTGAAGCGCGACCTGCTGGCCTTGATGACCGACTCCCAACCCTGGTGGCCGGCGGATTTCGGCCACTACGGCCCGCTGTTCATCCGCATGGCCTGGCACAGCGCCGGCACCTACCGCATTGCCGATGGCCGCGGCGGCGCCGGGGGCGGGCAGCAGCGCTTCGCCCCGCTCAACAGCTGGCCGGACAACGTCAGCCTGGACAAGGCGCGGCGGCTGATCTGGCCGATCAAGCAGAAGTACGGGCGCAAGCTCTCCTGGGCCGACCTGATCATCCTCACCGGCAACGTCGCCCTGGAATCCATGGGCTTTAAAACCTTCGGCTTCGGCGGAGGCCGCCAGGACGTCTGGGAGCCGGAAGACAACGTCTACTGGGGCAGCGAAACCACCTGGCTCGGCGACCAGCGCTACAGCGGCGACCGCGAGCTGGAGAACCCCCTGGGGGCGGTGCAGATGGGCCTGATCTACGTCAACCCGGAAGGCCCCAACGGCAACCCCGACCCGCTGGCGGCGGCCCGGGATATCCGCGAAACCTTCGCCCGCATGGCCATGGACGATGAAGAAACCGTGGCCCTGATCGCCGGTGGCCACACCTTCGGCAAGACCCATGGCGCCGGCCCGGCCAGCCATGTCGGCCCCGAGCCGGAAGCCGCCGGCCTGGAAGAACAGGGCCTGGGCTGGCGCAGCAGCTTCGGCACGGGTGTCGGTGGCGACGCCATCACCAGCGGTCTGGAAGTGATCTGGACCACCACCCCGACCCGCTGGAGCAACGACTTCTTCGATCACCTGTTCGGCTACGACTGGGAACTGACCACCAGCCCCGCCGGCGCCCATCAATGGCGACCCAAGGGCGGCGCCGGGGCCGACAGCGTGCCGGACCCCGCCGACCCGAATAAACGCCGCAGGCCGTCGATGCTCACCACCGACCTGTCGCTGCGTTTCGACCCGGCCTACGAGGCGATCTCCCGGCGCTTCCACCAGCACCCCGAGCAGTTGGCCGAAGCCTTCTCCCGCGCCTGGTTCAAGCTCACCCACCGCGACATGGGCCCGCGCGCCCGCTACCTGGGGCCGGAAGTGCCGGCCGAAGAACTGATCTGGCAAGACCCGATTCCGGCGCTGAACCACCCGCTGATCGACGCCCAGGACATCCAGCAGCTCAAGGCGCAGCTCCTCAATTCCGGCCTGTCGGTGGCGCAACTGGTGTCCACCGCTTGGGCCTCGGCCTCGACCTTTCGCGGCTCGGACAAGCGCGGCGGCGCCAACGGCGCGCGGATTCGCCTGGCCCCGCAAAAAGACTGGGAGGTCAACCAGCCGCAGCAACTGGCCCAGGTGCTGCAAGGCCTGGAAGCCATCCAGAGCGCCTTCAACAGCGCGCAAAGCAATGGCAAGCGCGTGTCCCTGGCCGACCTGATCGTCCTCGGCGGCTGCGCGGCGGTGGAGTTGGCGGCAAACAATGCCGGCTACAGCGTCAGCGTGCCGTTCACCCCGGGGCGCATGGACGCCAGCCAGGAACAGACCGATGTCGACTCCTTCGCGGTGCTGGAACCCGTGGCCGATGGCTTTCGTAACTACCTCAAGCCGGTTTCCGGCGTCACCGCTGAAGCCCTGCTAGTGGACAAGGCGCAACTGCTGACCCTCACCGCCCCGCAACTGACCGTGCTGCTGGGCGGCCTGCGGGTGCTGGGGGCCAACGTCGGGCAAGCGCCCCACGGCGTGTTCACCGCGCGCCCGGGCACCCTGAGCAACGACTTCTTCGTCAACCTGCTGGACATGGGCACCCAATGGAAGCCCCAGTCCGAGGCCCGCGAGCTGTACCAAGGCAGCGACCGCGCCACCGGGCAATACACATGGAGCGGCACCCGGGTCGACCTGCTGTTGGGCTCCAACTCGCAACTGCGGGCTTTGGCCGAGGTGTATGCAGCGGCGGATGCGGGAGAGAAGTTCGTGCGTGACTTTGTCGCCGCCTGGGACAAGGTGATGAACCTGGACCGGTTCGATCTGCACTAGAAAAAGGCGCGAGGCTGGGGAAACCCCAACACCTCACAAGGACTGGTCACCTGTGGCGAGGGAGCTTGCTCCCGCTGGGCTGCGAAGCGGCCCCAAAAACGCCACAGCCACCTCCCCAGTAAGGCGTTCCCAGCAACGCGGTCGCAGCCTTCTGGCCGCGACCACCCTTGAATCCGCGGGCGCTGCACCCACAGCGCCCGCCAGAGGCTCTACTGGGCCTTGAGGTACTCATTGAGAAACGCCTGGGCATCGCCATAGCTGGACAGGTTGCTGTCATAGCCCACCTTCAGCGGCTTGGCCTCACCTGGCAGATGCAGCTCGCCATAGCCTTCCTGAAGCAGCAGCACCACGAACTTCTGCCCATCCACCTGAGTGAAGTAACGGGTGTCGCGGTCGGTTTGCTCCACGCTCATTTTCTGAATGCGCATGTTCCAGTCGTGGTCGGCGTCTTCCACCTGCACCAACGCCTGATGGGCGCTGCGCTCACCAATGCGCAAGGTCCAGACCTTCACGCCGTGTGGCCCGGTGTAGGCCAGGATCTTGTCCGCCACCTGTGGCCGTTCCTCGGCCTGGGCCAGCCCGGTTCCCAGTACCCACGCCATGACCCATGCGGCCGCCCAACGGTAATAAAGCTGCATCCTTCTAGCTCCTGAACATGAAAAGGGGCGGTCATTGAAGCCGACCCGTGGGGTTCTGCCAAGCACCCGAGGCAACAGGCGGGATAAAAAAGCCTGCGTGCACACTCTTTGCGCCCCCAGCTAAATGCAGGTCGCAACCGTGGCAAGGCAAAACGTCGCCAGCGGTAGTCTAGGACGACCACCTGGGAGACTTTCGATGATTCGACGTGCGTGCTTGGTCGCTCTAATGACAATGACGGCATCAACCGCCTTTGGCGGCCCTGGCTACGATCATCTCTATGCTTTCGGTGACAGCTACTCCGACAACGGTGCGGGTGAAACCTTCACCCGAACAATGGCCGCGCAGAAGGTCAAAGATGCACAGGCGCTACCCGGTTCGTTGTATTGGCAGGGACGCTGGAGCAATGGCCCCACCGCCGTCGAGCACTTGGCGCAGGCCTTGAAAACCCCCTTGACCGACTACGCGATTGGCGGCGCCAAAAGCGGCAACGGCAACTACTACGCCTGGATGCAGCCCTCTCGCGACACTGGGGTTTTCGGCCAAATCGCCGATCATTTGCAAGCCGCCAAAACACACAAGGCGGATCCGAATGCGCTCTATTTCATTTTCATCTCAGCCAACGACTTTTTTGAATGGGCCGACTTCTCGCATCCAGAAACGATTGACGTGCTTGGCCAGAACAGCGTGGCGAACATACAGAAGAGCACCGAGGCGCTGATCGCAGCAGGCGCGAAACACGTGATGGTGGTGGGGACTACGGATTTGAGCCATGTGCCGGCTGTGGTGCAGGGCAATCAAGTCAAGAACGCAACACAATACCAACAGATACTCGAACAAAAACTGCCCGCCGTGCTGACAACACTGGCTAACGCCCATCACGTCAGTCTTAGTTACTTCGACCACCTGGCCTTCAGCAACAAACTTCGCGCGGCACCCGAGGCGGCGGGCCTGAAGGATCTGGATACCCCGTGCCAAGCCACCTATCCAGACGTCAAACCCGTGTGTGCGGATCCCGATGTCCATTACTACTGGGATGAATGGCACCCGACCCGCAAAGTCCACGCCCTGGCCGCCGAGGCGATGTTTGAAACGCTGAAAGCGAGCCGTTGAGGTTCGCTATCGGTCATAGCCGGTAGGCACCCCAGGCCTAGAGGCCAGCAACCAGTGCTCCAGTGGTATGCAGGACATGGGTTTGGCTCCATTCTTGAGGTCGTTGTTTGGGCTTGAACCCGATAAAGTGACCCGCCTCAAAGCGCCTAACGCACAAGCTGCGCCTCTGCACATTCCAGCCCGCGATCGCGCTCCGATTCGAAGGCCGTTGTTTCAGGACGAATACCCCATGAGCCAACTCACCGCACTGATTGCCCAAGCCAAAGCCGGGCTTTCGGTCCAGCAAAACATTCCCCAGGAACGCTGGGAGGCCATCGCCACCCAGTGCGGCGCCGAGGAAATCGCCGAGATCAAAACCCGCATCGCCTCACTCAAGGCCACCCGCGAAGCCGTCGAAGAATGGGACGGCGACACCCGCGATGACCTGTATTTCGCCATCGCCAATTTCACCCGCCTGCTGGAACTGGCCACGGCCTACGCACAAGGTGAATGAACATGCCGGCTGAGCGCACAACGGATTATGTCGAGAGCAGCGAGGGCGCCGTGCGCCTATGGATAGAGCAGGGCAGTGCCATTCATCTCAAGGCCTGCACCGAACACAACGACCCCGTGGAGCTGACGGCAGAACAGGCCCTGGAACTGGCCCAGGCATTACAACGTTTGGCCAGCCGCCTGGCGGACTGAAAACAGCCCCAAGACCCGCGCCCACGCAACCACCTGGGCAACGGCACGCCTGAGAGGAACAGCCCCTGTTTAACGAACTAGTGTTTTTGCCCGAAGAGCCCGACCAGGGCTCCGCCTACCTCGGCGGCAACCCCTACCTGCCTGAGTCCATCCCTTGGCCCACGGACTCGACGGGCGCCCCCTTGCTGCACCTTGCCAGCCTGCCGGCCAGCGTTATCAATCGATACCTTGCCGGCATGCAATTGAATGACGAGCTGGTGGTTTCGCTGTTTACGCCTTACTCAATCGTCAGCGACACCTACATCGAGCAGGCCATGCAAGAGGGCGGCAAGGTGCTGGCCTACAGGCCCGCGGCGCGACAGGTGGATGGTTACGGACAGCCCATCACCCCGGCGCGGCGAATCGCCGTGGTTGAAAATCCGGGGCAGGACAGCGACGAAAACGGCCTGGCTAAAATCGCCGGAATACCCGCCTGGATTCAGGATCAAGAGACACGCCCAGGCTTGAACTATGTGCTGCAGATCAACAACTCCCGGTTGAACAGGGCCGCTCCAGGGCACAAGGGCATTTTGGTCGGCGGAACCGGCTACCTGCTATTGAAGCAAGGCATTGATGACGAAGACCTGATGGCCGGGGCCCTGATCATCCAGAGTTCATAAGACAGGGGGCGGGCCCTCAGCCCACGAGGGCAAAATCCTTGGGATCGAAGCGCTCGCGGGTGTCCATCTGAACATTGCGCAGGCTCGCGGTTTGCTGCTGGCTGGCGTACAGCGGCTCGGCAAAATAACTGATCAGCAGCGAACGCCGACGCGCGCCACTCGGGTTGCGGCAGGCCCCGTGCACCAGATCGACATCGAACAGCAGAATGTCCCCCGCAGCACCGGACAGCTGCATCGCGCGTGATTCGTCGGCGAAGTCGAACGGCGGCTCCTGCGCAGCGGGGCGATGACTGCCGGGAACCAGCCGCGTCGCGCCGTTCTGCGGCCCGTAGTCGTCGAGATAGGCGATGGCATTGACCACATCCCCCGGCCGTTGCACCGACAAGTCACGGTGCAACACCTGATGACCGCCCCCGGCCACGGGCTCACGCCCCTCCACCTGGGCGAGAAAGAAACGCTCGCCGATCAACTCGCCCACCACCGCCAGCACCTGGGGCAAGCGGCATAGGGCCTGCACCCGCACATCCATATCCAACTGCGAATGGCGCCAGTCCCAGCCACGGGGCACGGGCCATTGGTCCGACGGCTTTACCCCAGCATCGAAGGTGGCGCGCAGGTCCGCCAGCCAGTCGAGTGGGATGGCTTGGCGCAGCAGGGTATAGCCATTGCGATGGAGCTGTTCGCGGGCGGTCATGGGGGGCTGGATATCCTTATCTGCAATAACGTGCCGAGCATACCTGTGGGCAAAAGCCCTGGACATAACCGGCGACGGTTTAGACATTGCCCCAATGTGAACAGCCGCCTAGTCTGCTGCGGTCGCTGCAAAATCAGCGACCGGGCCTGAGAACCCGATCAGATGCAGGCACATTGTTGATCTGGGAGTTTCAATCATGTCTGCCGGTAATCTGTCCGAAATTTGCTGTCGTTCCTTTCACCTTCCTCCGCTCAAAAGCCTCTGCTGCCAGACCCTGGCGGGAGGTGCTCGATGAGCCATTCAAATTCAATCAAAACCCAAGGTTTTGTCACTTTTGGCCAATGTGCCGATCCTGAACTAACGTTGTTTCGCGTCAATGCGGATGTGCCTTTGCAGCAGGCGTTGGAGCAGGCTTCGACGCTGTTGTACTACGCCAAGAAGTTAGCGCTGGATGCGGCTATGGAAGAGCAGGGGGAGAGGTATGCGTGGGCGGCGTATTTTTTGGCGGAGATGGGGAAGGCGGTGATTGATGATGTGGGGTTTGGGTGGAGGGATAGAAGGGATGGGAGCGACTCTGAGTTAGGACAACATCGCACGGAGTAGATAGAAGCAAAGTAGATCAGAGCATATTTGCCTCGCAACGCGATTTTTGTTGCAGTTCTGACTGTCAAATTCGCTCTAAAACGTTTTCACACAGCCTGGGTCATTTTCTGTTTGTTGCGAAGGCTGTTACCGAACCAATGCAGCCCTTTACGTCCAGCAGCAGTCGGCCAACTGCTACCGGCAACGCTGCCTACGAAATCATGAGCGATTCACTGAACGTGGCTGCGAAGTCAATGACCTCATTGTGCTGGCGAATTGCTTGCAGTTTCGAAGGCGGTAAAGTAGGCTTTTCGGGCCTCCATTCAGGTATTAAATAGGGTTGTTCAAATGCGACCCAGCTCAAAAATGCTACAAGCAACAGCCCTTTGCGACTCTGGGGAATTATCTTTAAAGGAATAGGGTGAAATATGAATGGAGGCTTTTTCCTAAACTTATTGGCCCTCAATCCATATACTGCTCCTGAAGAGCTGGCAACACTTCTTGGGACGAGCTACGGAAAAATCAAGCATTTTTACTACCGTGGAGAAATGAAGCGGCATTATTTTGCATTTGAAATTCCGAAGAAAAATGGCGGAAAACGAAAAATATTGGCACCAACCGACAAGCTTAAAACTATTCAAGGGCGGATAGCGGGCTTGCTTTCAAAACTCTACAAACCACGGGCACCAGTTAAGGCATTTTTAGTTGGGCAATCAATTGTCGCCAACGCCCGGCCTCATTGCAGAAAAAAATACGTTTTCAATGTCGATTTGGAGAACTTTTTCGGAACTATAACTTTCGGGCGTGTCCGTGGGATGTTAATGGCGAAGCCTTATTCGCTTTCCCCAGCGACCGCATCAGTAATTGCGCACTTAACCACTGTAGATGGTGTATTGCCCCAGGGTGCTCCAAGCTCTCCAGTTATATCAAACATGCTATGTGCCAGCTTAGATAGAGACCTTTATTCGTTGGCAAAGCGTCATCGCGCAGTTTATACACGCTATGCTGACGATATGACGTTTTCATTCTATAGCCCGATAGAGCATGTTCCTAAAGAAGTGGTAGAGTGGCGAGAGCTTAATGGTAGGCCAAATCATTACAGTAGCAAGGTCGGGCATGAGCTCGCTGCTGTAATCGAAACTCACGGTTTCAAAATCAACGAAGATAAAGTTAGATTACAGGGCGCTCGTGAGCGGCAGCTCGTAACTGGGCTCGTGACTAATCAAAAGCCAAATGTACCCCGGCCATACATTAGAAAAACTGCGGCTTTGATACACTCGATAGAGAAGCTTGGCCTAGAAGTTTCGAACTCGGTTTTCAAAGAAAAAAACCAAAATTCTACTGCAAGTATTGAGACTCATCTGCAAGGGCGATTACTTTACATCAAACAAGTAGTTGGTGATGAGTCAGAGGTCTACAGAAGGCTTGCGCACAGATACAATATGCTACCGATTAACTCCAAAGTTCCTAATGCTCCAATTGCTACTCGTGAAGACTCAGATAATTTTAAGGTTGGAAAATTCATAAAGGACAAGTGTTGGGTTATTGAGATTAATGAGGAGATAAATGGCAGGCTTGTCAATAGCCAAGGTAGTGCGTTCCTGATAGGCGGTCGCTTATTGGTAACTTGTGAGCATGTGCTTGCTGAGCTATTTGGCGATGGTGTAAGAGTTGAGGTTGATGAATGCTTGATCAGGAGGATGGGGGACGAAAATATTTATGAGGCAAAGGTAATCATTCGTAATAAAGACCTTGATCTTGCGGTGTTGAAAATCGTAGATCCTCCCGCGGGTCTAGAAGTGTTCTCGCTGGAGGATGTTAGAGAGCCCAACATTGGTGATCGTGTAGCGGTTCTAGGCTTCCCAAATTTCAAAGAGGGAAGTAGTGATGTCGGAGTATTGAAGTGTAGACTTACCAATAAATATCCGTTGAGTGGTGTGATGCATAGTGAAGTTGATAAGACATTGTATTCTGGAAATAGTGGTGGGCCCGTAATTAATTCGAGCTACCACGTAGTTGGAATTGCAGCTCAAGGTGCCGCTGGCAGCCCGGAAGGTAAAAACTCGTTCATTAGAGTTTCTGAGTTAAAAGAATATCTAGAAAAAAGCGGAGTAATTTAGTCTCGCTTGGTTTTTCGACTCCTTTCAAAAAATGCTAATCACAGCAGCATGTTATGTAAACGATGGCTGCTAAAACATGCTGCAACACCTTAGTGGTAGGAATGTGGTAGTGAGTTATGCGCAATTCATTATCGGCGTAAACTTGTGAGAATTAGCGACCGCTTTTGGCCGAAAGCAGCCTTAAGTTGAAGGGTGTCTTGGATTAAGCGTAGTTTTTTCCAGCTTCTCATATCGTTTATTTATGAGGGTGGTTATAGCTTTAAGTATAAAATTTAAAAATCAGAAGATCATTTGTTTTAAATGGCGAAACTAAATACGTAGAGAGAGGTAAGCGTGGAAGAAATCAATGGCTTCATTGGTCAGCTAAAGCCACTGGCAGAGCTTTTATATTTCATTTCTGCAATTGGGTTGGCAATATTTGCATATATAGGGTTGCAGCAAATTTCCATCCTCAAAAGTACCGCAGCCACACAGGCAAAACGCGACGCTTTGAAACTGACTTCAGAGCAGTGCTCTTACTATTCGGACAAAATAATCCCAAGACAAAATGAGTTTCATAGAAAAATAAAAGAGCACAATGTTAAGTTTTTCGAAGGATGGACTGTCGCTGTACAAAATAATCAAATCGTAGCATCTAGGTCAAAACCAAACGTTCTTCCTGATTTTGACAAAGCGCTTGATAGTTTGGACTTTCTTAATCTAATGGAGTCATTTTCCACGTACTTCACATCGAGAGTCGCTGACGAGGCGGTTGCATACAATTCTGTAGGAGTAACTTTTTTAGGTGCTTGTGAAGACGTAATGCCATGGATACTCACTTGCCGGAAAAGCGGTTATTTTAAAAATCTAGTTAAACTATATATATTGTGGAGAACCCGTTCAGATAAAGAAAAGCTTTTACTAAAAAAACTAAAAATTGATAAAGAGTTGGCGGAGACAATGACAACAATTCAGTCTCCGATTGGTACTGGCGCTGATTGATTTGGTTTTTATATTGATGGGTCCTTAGATGCTAAGAGGGTACTGACCCAGTCACTCAATTTTTCGGCCAAGCGATGCAGTGATATTACGGTTGGCATCAAGGTTTAGATCATAACTGTTGCAGTTGGGTTTGAGTTTTTCTACGCGTCGCCATTCTCAACTATGGGCCGAAATCCGACGAACAGAATAAGTTGTACATGATCGCATAGCTTATTGTTTTTAGGTCAGAGCTTAACTACTTTTCGCCGGTCTTTAGCTTCAGAAGAGCAGACATTCTCCGCATCAATCTAAAAGGCTGTTTATCCACGTGCTTTGTTTAAGGGAGCAGACATGACCGTTGAACTCACCGAATTCAGACATTTGCTAGAGGCCGGGCGGCGCTATCTGGAAGGAGTCACGACTCTCGCTGAGCTGAACGGTCGAGTCAGGGCAACGCTGGAGGCCGGACACTTCTGGGGAGCAGCAGCGCCACTAATGGAGCTCGCCCGACACTGGGAACACATGATTAACCACGCCTGGAATGAGATGGGCGAGCGACCCGCTCCACTGACCGAGGTCCAGTTCAGAGAGTGGTTACGGCAGCAGTTCTACTTCCCAGCCCGTGACGGCTGATCATCAGCAAGCAAAAGAGCGGTGCAGGGCGCTACCGCTCAGAATTACCTACCTCAAAACGTCGGCGGCGTAATCACCCACAACACCACCGCATCCTCCTCCCCTGGATTCCCATACTTATGCGGTTCCTGGCTGGAAAAGCTAAAGCTATCCCCCTCACTCAGCTGAAAATACCGTTCCCCCACCCACAGCTCAAAACTCCCCGACAGCACATACCCGGCTTCTTCGCCTTCATGGCTGTAACTCTCCTTGCTGTACGTCCCCGGCGGAAAGCGTGAGTGCAAAAACTCCAGCTGCCGGGTCGGTTGCGGGGTTAACAGCTGATCAATAATCCCGTTCTCATAATTCACCTGCAGCCGCTGTTTCTTGCGCACCACGTACCCCTGATCCTCGGGCGCGGTCTGGGTTTCGCTGGCGAAGAACCACTGGATGGTCACGCCCAGGCTGCGGGCGATGTTGAACAGGGCGGGGATGGAGGGGTAGGCGAGGTTGCGCTCCAGTTGGCTGATATAGCCGGCGGTGAGTTCGCTCTGCTGGGCCAGTTCGCTCAGGGTCAGGCCGCGGCGTTTGCGCAGGCCGCGGATACGGGTGCCAAGGAACTGTGGGCCGCCAGGGGCTTGGTTGTCGCTGCCGGGCTCGGGCGGCGTCTTGCTGCTTTGATTCATGGCGGGCTCCGGACCAGGTGAACGGGCGCGTCCGGGCACCCGTCCTGCAAAAGCCCTGGAGTATAAAGCAGCCTCAAAGCGCCCAGGCGACTTTCAAGCCTTCATGGATGGCTTCTTCCACGGTGCGCGGTGCCAGGCAGTCGCCGATACGCTGGAAGGGCACCAGGCCCTTGAGTTGTTGGCCGAGGTCGTCCACCGATTGGTGGCCTTGGCACAGCACCAGGCTGTCGACGTTTTCCAGGAGCATGGGTTCGCCGCTGGCGGTGTGTTGCAGGTACACGGTGCTGTCGTCGCAGCCGTAGAGGCGGGCGTAGGGGATGATCGGGATCGCCAGCTTGTGCAGTTCGCCGGCCAGCTGGTCGCGCACGTACAGCGGCAGGCTTTCGCCGCAGTGGGTGCCGTTGACCGCCAGTTGCACCTGGTGCCCGGCGCGTACCAGGCGTTCGGCGATGCCGGGGCCGATCCAGTCGCAGCGCCAGTCGGCCACCACCACGCTGCGGCCCAGTTGCACTTCATCGCGCAGTACTTGCCAGGCGTCCACCACTTGCAGCTCGCCGCCGCGTTCGAAGTTCGGCCAGTAGGGTTGGGCGCCGGTGGCGATGATCACGTGGTCGGGGTTTTCGCGCTCGATCAGGGCGCGGTCGACTCGGGTGTTGCGCACCACTTCGACACCGGCCAGTTGCATTTCCCGTTGCAGGTTGGTGCTGGCGCCGCCGAATTCGCTGCGCCGGGGCAGCAGTTGCGCCAGTTGGATCTGGCCGCCCAGTTGCGCGCTGGCTTCGTAGAGGGTGACGTGGTGGCCGCGTTGCGCGGCGACGGCGGCGGCTTTCATCCCGGCCGGGCCGCCGCCCACCACCAGGATGCGTTTGCCGCGGGCGCTGGGCTTGGGTTGGCCGTAGAGCAGTTCGCGGCCGGTTTCCGGGTGCTGGATGCAGGAGATCGGCAGGCCCTTGTGGAAGTGGCCGATGCACGCCTGGTTGCAGGCGATGCAGGCGCGTACGTCTTCGGCGTGGCCGCTGTCGCTCTTGTTGGGCATTTGCGGGTCGCAGATCAGCGCGCGGGTCATGCCGCACACATCGGCCTGGCCCTTGGCGATGATGGCTTCGGCTTCCTGGGGCTGATTGATGCGCCCGGTGACGAACAGCGGGATCGATAGCCCGGCTTTGAAGGTGCCAGCTTCCCGGGCCAGATAAGCCGCTTCCACCGCCATGGGCGGGACGATGTGCACCGCGCCGCCGAGGGAGGCGGAGGTGCCGGCGACTATGTGCACGTAGTCCAGTTGCCCTTGCAGCAGTTGCACGGCGGCCAGGGATTCGTCTTCGGTGAGGCCTTCGGGGTCGCGTTCATCGGCGGAAATGCGCAGGCCGATGATGAAGTCTTGATCGGTGCTGGCGCGCATGGCGTCGAGGATTTCCCGGATAAAGCGCAGGCGCTGTTCCAGTTCGCCGTTGTAGCCGTCGGTGCGGCGGTTGACCCGCGGGTTGATGAACTGCGCCGGCAGGTAGCCGTGGCTGGCCACCAGCTCCACGCCGTCCAGGCCGGCCTGATGCAGGCGCCGGGCGGCGTCGGCGTAGCCCTGGATGATCTCGTCGATCATGGCCTGGTCCAGGGCCCGGGGCATGACCCGGAAGCGTTCGTTGGGCACCGCCGAAGGGGCGTAGGCCACGGCCAGCAGGCCGTCGGCGGACTCCATGATTTCCCGCCCCGGGTGGAAGATCTGCGACAGCACCACCGTGCCGTGGGCGTGGCAGGTTTCCGCCAGGCGCCGGTAGCCGTCGATGCAGGCGTCGTCGGTGGCCATCAGCACGTGGCTGGTGTAGCGCGCACTGTCGTGGACCCCGGCCACCTGCAGCACGATCAGGCCGACGCCGCCTTCGGCCCGGGCGCGGTGGTAGGCAATCAGCTGTTCGTTGACCAGGTTGTCGGTGGGCATCGAGGTGTCGTGGCCGCTGGACATGATGCGGTTCTTCAGGCGTTTGCCACGGATCTGCAAGGGTGCGAACAGGTGCGGGAAGGCGCTGGTCATTGCGGTGACTCCAGGCGGGCCAAGGGCAGGGGAGCACAGCCTTGGCGTTGTTATTGTTTGGCTATCAAAATTTACCGCCAGTAAAAAATCAACTTGTTTTTTTACTAAGGCTTGCAGTAGTTTCGATCTGCGCCCGCTTTTGGCGCGAACCTCACAACAATAAAAAAGGGCCGTGCCGGCGCCTGCCGGTGTGGCACCGCGACGAGGATTCACAGATGAAAGCGCTCACCCGCAAGCACGGTTGTTCTCTCCTGGCCCTGAGCCTGGCCCTGGGTTTGACCCTGGGCCAGGGCACTGCCCAGGCAGCCCCCGACATGGTGGTCGTGGCGTACGGCGGAGCCGGACAAAAAGCCCAGGACGTGGCGTTGTTCCAACCCTTCAGCAAGGCCGATGGCAGCAAGCTGATCCAGAGCGAATACAACGGCGAAATGGCCCGGATCAAGGTCATGGTCGACACCGGCAACGTCGATTGGGACCTGGTGCAGATCGAAGGCCCGGACCTGATGCGCGGCTGCGAGGAGGGCATGTACGAGCCCCTGGACTGGAAGGCCCTGGGCCGCGCCGAGCAGTTGATTGCCGACGCCGCCCAGCCCTGCGGCTCGGCGGTGCTGGTGTGGAGCGTGGCCATCGCCTACGACCGCAACAAGCTGGCCAAGGCGCCGGCGTCCTGGGCGGATTTCTGGGACGTCAAGCAGTTCCCCGGCAAGCGCGGCCTGCGCAAGCGCGCGGTGTACAACCTGGAGTTCGCGCTGATGGCCGATGGGGTCAAGGTCGAGGACGTGTACAAGGTCCTGGCCACGCCGCAAGGGGTGGAGCGGGCCTTCGCCAAGCTGACCGAACTCAAGCCCTACATCCAGTGGTGGGAAGCCGGGGCCCAGCCGGGGCAGTGGCTGGCCGCCGGCGATGTGGTGATGACCTCGACCTACAGCGGCCGCATCGCCGTGGCCGCCCAGGCCGGCGCGCCGTTGGCAGTGGTCTGGCCCGGCAGCCTGTACGGCATGGACTACTGGGCGATCATCAAGGGCTCGAAACACGTGGATCAGGCCAAGCGTTTCATCGCCTTCGCCAACCGCCCCGAGGTCCAGGTCGACTACGTCAAGCAGATCCCCTATGGCCCGACCAACACCCTGGCCGCGGCCAAGCTCGACCCGGCCCTGGCGCAGTGGGTGCCGACCTCGGAACAGAACCTCAAGGACGCCCTGGCGATGAACGTGGAGTTCTGGGTCGATCATGGCGAAGAGCTGGAAGAGCGCTTCAACGCCTGGGCCAGCAAGTAAGCGCACCGGGCTGGACGCCTGCGGGCGTCCGGTCCTATTGTTTGCCCGCCCAGATTGCCCCACCCACCCGCCTGGAGGACTCCAACAATGAACAATATCGCTCCCAGCCCCCACGCCAACGCCGAGCGCAGCGCCACCGAACAGCGTCTGCGGCAAGAGCTGGCGGCCTGCTACCGGCTGATCGCGCACTTTCGCATGACCGACCTGATCTTCACCCACATCTCGGTGCGCCTGCCCGGGCCCGAGCATCACTTTCTGATCAACCCCTACGGCCTGATGTTCGAGGAAATCACCGCCTCCAACCTGGTGAAGATCGACCTCAACGGCGAGGCCGTGGAGCCGTCGCCGTACCCGGTGAACCCGGCGGGTTTCGTGATTCATAGCGCGATTCATGGCGCCCGCGAAGACGCCCAGTGCGTGCTGCACACCCACACCAAGGCCGGTTGCGCGGTGGCGGCGCTCAAATGCGGCTTGCTGCCGGTGAACCAGATCTCCATGGAGTTCTATGGCCGCGTGGCCTATCACGACTACGAAGGCGTGGCCCTGGACCTGGGCGAACAGCAACGACTGGTGGCTGATCTGGGCGACAAGAGCGTGCTGATGCTGCGCAACCATGGCCTGCTCACTGTGGGCGAAACCGTGAGCCAGGCGTTTTTGCGCATGTACTACCTGGAGAAAGCCTGCGAGATCCAGCTGGCGGCCCAGGCGGCGGGGGAGATCGTCCTGCCGCCGGACGCGGTCTGCGCCCACACCGAACGCCAGTTCAACGACCCGGGCCGGCCACTGCAGGAAGGCGAACTCAACGACCCGGACGCCATGCAACTGGCCTGGGCGGCGCTGCTGCGCCTGCTGGAGCGTATCGCCCCCGACTACCGCGCCTGACCACACCTGGGTTTGTATCTACCTGTAGCCGCTGCTGAGCCCTGGCGAAGCTGCGAAAAGGCCCGCAGGGCCTTGCTTGGCGATCGCCAGCCGAACTTGTGTCGTCTTCACGATCTTTGTGTCTCTACGGGCCGTT